>AP025255.1 GCA_016865505.2 Bryobacterales bacterium F-183 | reverse complement strand
TCGAAATGCACAGCAGGGTCAGCGTCGTCTCCCGCGCCAGCCGCTCTGCGACTGCCGCAGCAGCCTATATCAGCCGGGAATGTATCAAGGACGAGCGTAGCGGTCTTACCCACGATTATCGGCGGCGCGGCGGTGTCGAATTCACCGCCATGCTGGCCGAGGAAGACGCACCCGATTGGGCGACCGACCGGGCGCGTTTGTGGAACGAGGCGGAGCGCCGGGAAAAGCACCCCAGGGCGCAGACCGCGCGGGGGTGGCAATTCACTTTTCCCTATGAGTTCAACGAAGCGCAGCGCCGGGAAGCCGGGCTGAAGATCATGCAGGAAGCGTTGCGGCGATACGGCGGCGCAGTAGACGGAGCCTGGCACCAGCCGGACGAAGCCGCCAAAAATCAGAACTGGCACATCCACATGCTGCAAACCACCCGGCGCTTTGAAAACGGCCAATGGGCGGCCACTAAAGACCGGGTATTGGATGATCGCGTAAAAGGGCCGGAAGAGGTGAGCAACTTCCGGGCGCACGTTGCCGGCATCATGAACGCGATCGCCACGCGCGAGAACCTACAGATATTCGTTGAATATCTCAGCTTCGAGGCTCGCGGCATGGACAAGCAGCCGACGCAGCATCTTGGCCCCCTGGCTGCGGAAATGGAACGAGAGAAGCAGCGGACGGAGCGCGGCAACCAAAACCGCGAGATCCAGGCGGCGAATGAGCAGCGAAAGCAGCTGCGGGAAGAAAACAAGGTGATCGACATCGCCCTGGCGAAAGAAGAGCTTCGCAAGGCGCAGGCCCCGCCGCTCACCGAGGAAGAACGGTTTCAGAAGCTCTACCAGGAAGCCTACGCGAAGCGGGCGGCGAACGAGGCCGCATTCGAACAGCGATACGGCCAGCAGGAAAAGGAACTGCGTCAGGAGGTTGCCCGGCTGCAGGGCGATCTCAGCAAGGGTGGTTTTGCCGGCATGTGGCGCACGTTGACAGGACGGACGCGCACGGATCGGGATTTACTCAACACGGCAACGCTCGAGCTTTCCGCCATCCGCGAACACCGCCAGGTGATGCTGGATGCCCTGGAGCGCGACCGGCAGCAGCGCTTTGCCGAACTGCGCCAGGAACAGGAGCGCCGTGCGGCGCAACAGGCGCAGCAACCCCCTCCCCTGCCCCGCGCTGTGGGCGAGACGATCACACGCCCGCAGGAGCCGGTTAAGCGTGAGCCTGCCAATACCGATCGCGCCGCCAGGCGGCGGGAATTCTTCCGGCAGCAGGGCGAAGTCCGCAAGCAGCAGCGCCAGCAGGAAGAACAGGAAGCCATTACCGAAAAAGCGAAGAGCGGTTTCGACAAGGCCGCCGGCGGCGATAAAGGCTCAGGCGACCGGGCCGAGCGACGCCGGGAGTTCTTCAAGCAATCCAACACCACGCATGAGCGCGGCCCTACTCCAGGGCGCGGCGGGCCTTCTCACGAACGATAGAAAATTGATTGCGTTTGTATATCGCTTCGAATACTATTGTGATGCTATAGTGATTCGGAGAGATATATGATTGTCGCTGTTGGAAATGTAAAAGGTGGGGTAGGCAAGACGACTTTAGCCGTTAATCTTGCTGTGGCATTGGCTGCTCAGAAACGAGATGTTTTGTTGATTGATGGGGACGAGCAACAGACGGCCATGGCGTTTACTGATCTTCGAGCGGCCAATGGGGATGCAGGCCCTGGCTACACAGCGGTTTCGTTACAGGGGGCAGCGATTCGTACCCAAGTACGGCAACTGACCCCGAAATATGCCGACATCATCATTGATGTAGGTGGACGGGATACCGGTAGTCTCCGTGCTGCGCTTACTATCGCCGACATCGTCCTCATTCCAGTACAGCCCCGTAGCTTTGACTTGTGGGGGGTCGATCAAACTGCCGAACTGGTTCGGGAAGCCCGCGAGATCAACGACAAACTGAGAGCGATTACAGTGCTGAATGGCGCAGACCCTCAAGGTCGAGATAACGAAGAAGCCGCAGCGGTTCTTCGGGAACATCAAAGTCTTGAACATGCTCCGACGTGGATAGTGCGCCGTAAAGCCTTCCCTAATGCTGCAGCTGCCGGGCTGTCCGTTCTTGAATACGATGACCCTAAAGCGATTGACGAGTTCAACCGTCTTATGACATTTGCATTTGTATATCCAAACGATATCGGAAAGGTAGCTAATGGCAATCGCTAAGAATCCGAAACGAAATCTATCTTCTGTGGTAGAACGAGAGGCCCAGGTGTTTATTTCTGGGGCCGGTCAGGGCATCCCAGTAGAAGCGATGAAGCAGGTTAAGGAACCAATCATGGTGCGGATAGACCCTGACCTGTTGAAGCGAATTGACAGCGCTGCTAAAAGGCTGGGCATAAGCCGCAGTGCGTTCATTGTTTCCAGTACTGCCGAACGCCTCGAACGCATGGAATAGCGCGCCAAATGGCTAAAGATAAAACATCAAGAAAGCCTGAGCAGACAGGGCTTGTCCGCATTGGCCAGCTCGATCTGCTCAAAGACATGGTGAAGGATCTTCCGCCGCAGCACCCAACCCGAGCGCAATCGAAAATCATCACTGCATCAGAGATCATTCATTTAGATCCACCCGATCCGGACGAACTGGCATTTCTGGCGCGCGAACTTGTCCAATGCACATTACCGCATAGCGATCCCGGCCAGGTCCCATTCTGGGCACGTACAAACGGGCATATGACCCTTTCCATCGTCTCGGGCTTTGATCCCAGGGCGACAAAGCTTGTTGGTTATCCCTACGGCAGCATTCCACGCCTCATCATGTTCTGGGTGACGACGGAAGCTCTTCGCCGACAGAGCCGCAAGATCGAACTAGGTGCCAGCTATAACGAATTTCTTCGCGACATAGGATTTGATCCAAACACCGGGGGAGGGAAGCGCAGTGACGCTCGCCGTGTGAAGGAGCAGACCCGCCGCCTGTTTGCCTCGACAATCAGCTTCATTCAGAGCGGCGAACTGGAGCCGGAAAGGGACGGGGAGCGGCGGTTAAATATGAGCGTTGCGGCCGCTTCAGAGCTTTGGTGGGATCCTAAGAAACCCGACCAAGTGAACCTGTGGGACAGCTGGGTGGAACTCGGCGAAAAATTTTACGCGGCGCTTACGGCTGCGCCGGTGCCGGTTGATCTTCGCGCTCTTCGTGCGCTGAAGCGTTCGCCTCTGGCCTTAGATTTGTACGCCTGGGCCACACACAAATCGCTTTCCGTTGCGCGGAAAGGCAAGCCGCAGTTCATTCCCTGGAAAGGGCTTAAGGATCAGTTCGGGGCCGACTATGCGGATACGCAAAATTTCCGCCGCAAGGCTGTTCAGGCCCTCAAGAAAATCCAGACCGTCTATCCCGGCCTGAAACTCCAGGACGCTACCGGGGGGATAATCGTTCTTCCCAGCAGCCGCCCGGCTATCGCCCTTAAACCCAAGTTCCTTACCGACGGTGAATAAGCCACGGCTTGTGGACAGGTCTGTGTTCTCAGTAATTTTTCCACGGTGAAACGGTACACCCCGATCACGGTGAAACGGTACACCCCAGGCCCTCAAATCACGGTGAAACGGTACACCCCTAATCCTATAGACTTTTACCTATAGTTTTTAGCCTGTAGTTGGGGCGGTCGTGTCTGTGGAAAGCAAGCAGTATTATGAAAATTTCTCAATGTGTTAGAATAAGTACATGAGCGATTTAGTTTTTATAAAATCTCGTTTTGCCGACTACCCATTCGGGAACATGCACTACATCCTGTCCAACTCCAAAGGCCAGGATGTCTCTTCTATTCGCGACAACCTACAACTTCGAGCCATTCAAATCACCTCTTTGCCCGATCACCAGTTCGACACTGTCGAAGAAGCTTTTGCTTTTTACCATGTTCACTGCGATCCAGAAACCGGGCAGCTCAAGCCGCAACAATTTCTTATGTAAAGGAATGGGGCTTTGCCCCAAACCCCACGCTCGCCGCTAGGCAGGGTTGCATGGATTCCCACGCAACCCAGTCTCAAGCTTTACATCCATTCTCGTCAAGCCGTCTTCCACCCCATCTTCCGCGCCCGGCTATCGCCTGGCTTGTGCAGACGTGGCCCCTGTGAAGAGGCTGTGACGACGATCAGCAGTTATGCAAAGGGAAAGACCAGATTCTGCTTTCCGATGAGGGAAGGTGACGAAGGGCAGGGCGTAGAATGCCCGGATTTGCCCCTGGGAAGCTCCAGGATAAAGGAAAGGGCAGGCCACCTAGGTAACCCACCCCTTCCAGCTTCGGCCCGTCTACGGCGCTCAGGTTGCATCCCTGCATTGCCCTATCCTCCGCGACGGCTACCGACAGCCTAGTCTCTTTTCGATCCAAAATCCAGCTTTGGCTTCATGCATTAAATCCCGGGGGGTTTAAGGGGGGCAGCGCCCCCCTTCCGCTTTCCCGTGGGAGTTTATGGGTCTTAGACCGCGCGGCGGCTGCGACTTGGCATTGCTGTTTTTAGTCAACTACCCGTGATCTTGGGCAGCTCCTTGATTGTAGAGAGCAACCCATTCTCGGACGATGCGCGGCATTTCTTCGACGACTTCATAACCAAACAGGACTTCATCGACGTAGCCCATATGCAGCATGTCGATCATGCGGCACAGATAAGATTTGCCCATCGTCCACCAGGTCAGGTAAGCATCGACCATCAGATAATGCTTTACATCAACCTGTTCATGCTCTCTCAACTCTTCTAGTTCGAGGCCATCCAGCAGCGTTTCATAAACACCGTCGGCAACGCGGCTGCCGAACGTCGTGGTGTAGTAATACTCTTTGATCTCCCAAACGGCTATCGGATTGATCGAACGCGGAAACGCTCCATCCACACGCCGGGAGAGAGTGCGAACAGGTTTCCCGTCTTTCGTAACCGTGGTCAGCTTGCGAGGATCGAAATCGCAGTCAAGACCTGCGCTATTTCGCTCGATGAGCATATTCACGATGCCGGTCAGGAAGGCAGGAGCCGCCATTTCGCCTTTTTGCTTGTTCATCGGAAGCGGACAACTGGGACAGAGTTCCGCTTTCAGCTCGGTAAAAACCTGTTTAGCCCGTGCAGCGTCCATCAGCCGGGGTTCAACATATGTGATGAGAACTTCGGCCCTGAAAGCAAAGTATTCCTGCAACAGGACGCCAAGTTCTGTAGGAGCGCCAGAAGCGCTGATGATCGTTTCCGGGTTCAGGTCGAGGCGAACGAAAGCTTTCGCCATTGCTTCCGGGGTGGGCACAAGCAGCCGCCCTTGGCCCCGCTCGGTGTACCCGATTTCTTGGCTTAGCGACCGTACACAGGCCCAAAACGATTTATGCTGACGTTGAAACTTGGGATGTGGCTTCACAAAGTGGTTCCTTCTGCTCGGCTGATTTTTCGTTCCAAACGACTGCAGAAGTCCACCAACGAAACACCTAAGCGAAGGCAGAGAAACCGCACTTCCAGAATGTCCAAGGTGCGTTCGCCGCTTTCATACTTGCTTACGAAAGACTGGGACTGTTCGAGTACAGCGGCAAGATCCACTTGCGTCAGGCGCTTCTCATGGCGTAGCTCTTTAAGCAACTCTTTCAAAAGCTCGCGATGGGCGTGAATGTCCTGATGCGGCATCAATTCAAAAAAACCTCTTGCAAAATATTCCAAAATGGAATATTGTAAAATGGGTAAATCAACATTGAGTGTCTCATGCAATTGTCCCTAATCCCAATCGAATCATGTGCTTCGGATACCGCTGGTGAACGCTTTGTCAATTATCGGTATGCCATGCGCCCATTCAAAACTCAATTGCTGAAGTGGATTGGCAATAAGCAGCGGTTTGCACACGAGATCATAAGCATGTTTCCAGAGCGGTTCGGAACCTACTTTGAGCCGTTTTTAGGCTCTGGTGCTGTTCTTGGATCGCTCAGCCCGAATCGGGCCGTTGCCTCTGATGCTTTTGGTCCATTAATGGAGATTTGGGACACGTTGAAGCACGATCACAAGCAGTTAGAGAAGTGGTACACAGAGCGATGGAAGCACATTGAGACGGAGGGTAAGGAAGCCGCTTACGAGAAGATCAAGGCCAGCTATAACGCCAATCCGAACGGAGCTGACTTCGTTTTTCTTTCGCGTGCCTGCTATGGAGGCGTCGTTCGCTTTCGGCAAGCCGACGGCTATATGTCCACACCATGCGGCCCACATAATCCTATTAGCCCTCATTCGTTCACTCAACGCGTGAAAGAATGGATACCACGCGTAAGAAACGCGGAATTTGTGACGTGCGATTTTGAAGAGTCCATGTCTAGAGCAACGGCGGGCGATTTGATCTATTGCGATCCACCGTACTCATTCAGTCAAACCATTCTTTACGGGGCGCAAAGCTTCAGCATCGAACGGCTGCTGAATGCCATCACGCACTGCAAGGAGCGGGGCGTATATGTTGTCCTCAGCATTGACGGTTCCAAGAAGTCCGGGAACATGATTTGTGACGTTCCAATACCAACCGGATTGTTCGAGCGGGAAGTGGCTGTAAACGTCGGACGCTCAATGCTCAAACGGTTTCAGATGGAAGGCCAGACGCTAGAGGAAGAAGTAGTTGCAGACCGTTTGCTCTTGACCTACTGATCTTTCGCTATCCGGTAATTTCGGTCGCCGTTGCTCAACTTTTCAGAAATAACGGCATAGCCAAGTTTTTTCTTGATCGTGCCCGACATGAAGCCTCGGATTGTATGAAGCTGCCACCCCGTGAGCTTTTGAAGTTTCGGCAATGAAGCGCCCTCTTTACTCTGAAGCAACATCAGCACCTGACCCGTGCGGCTTTGGCGGTTTTTGGTGGCCATCTTTCATTAGTTTAAACATAAGGATCGTCGTCGACCAGGTACGTTAAGTTGCATCGGGCCGCCTAGGTGCAGTCCCAAGCGCAAAAATAAACTCTGTACAAATCTAAACCAGCGTATAGAATTTGTACAAAGGGGCTTTCATGGGCGATTTCGTCGCGTACTACCGGGTTTCGACAGACAGGCAGGGTGCAAGCGGGCTAGGGCTGGAAGCGCAGCGCCAGGCCGTCATGCGCCAGGTGGGCGGCGGCCAGCTCATCGCCGAATACACCGAGATCGAGAGCGGACGCCGGCATACAAACCGGCCTCAACTTTTGGCCGCGTTGCAGGAATGCCGCAAGCGCCGTGCGGTGCTGCTCATTGCGCGTCTTGATCGTCTCGCCCGCAACGTCGCTTTCATCGCAAATCTGATGGAGAGCGGAGCCGACTTCGTCGCCTGCGACATGCCGAGCGCCAACCGGCTGACCATCCATATTCTCGCCGCCGTCGCCGAGCACGAACGTGAGATGATTTCCACGCGCACGAAGGCCGCGCTTGCGGAAGCGAAGCGCCGGGGAACGCGGCTGGGAAATCCACGGATCGAAGAAGCACGGAAAAAAGCCGCCGTTCACCGTCACACACAACGGCCCGCCGAGGAAGTGCTGCGGCTCATGCAGAACTGGCGGCAACAGCAATGGACGTTGCGCCGTATCGCCGACGAACTGAACCGCTTGAGCATTCGGCCGCCGCGCGGCCGTGCGTGGTACGCCAGCAGCGTGCGGAACCAACTACAGGTGGCTTCCTAAAAGCAGTACACCGCCGGTCGCAGGAGCAACGCAAAAAGATAGAGTTATAGCGAGAAATTCGTAAGGGGGGATTGCAGCAGCACCCTATTGGGGGATATGCTGAAGCAGTAGGCACGTGCTGACGCACTTAGGGCCTCTACTTTTATTATGCTAGAAAACTTCCAAATCGCGACACAAGAATCCGAAAAAAATAAAAAAAATTTTCAAAGTAAAAACACGGAGGCCCTTCAGGGGCTATTTCGTAAGATATATAACATACCAGATGGTGTAAGGGTTGCCCTTCTACGCAAGGCAACCTTTTACGCCTATCGCACCAGTTTTGACGAAGAAGATTTACTTGCAGAGGCCCAGCTTGCTTATCTTGAGGGGCGTCGCACCTGGAGACCTGAAGTCCCCCGTTTTAAACAGTTAAGGGCCGCCATGCGAAGCATCGCTTCTAACTATCGAAGGAAGCAGATAAATATACGTCGTGTGGATGGTGGGCTAGGTCTTGCGGGTGCCTTGCGTCCGGGCGCTGAAAGCGTTCTTCATGACAAAGCGCTCGCACGTATAGAAGCATTACTTCCGGAAGAATTGAAAAGGCATCATCAGCTTCGATTAGAAGGAAAGCGGGGAAAAGCGTTATGCGAGGAGTTGGGCCTAACTTGGCCTCAGTATCTCGCCCAGAAGCGAAAGTTAGAGCGCAGGTTAGGTCAGTTACGGCTGGCAATTAAGGAGGAAGCTCAATGAGCAGGCGGCGACGGAAAAAACTGACTAGTCCCGGTACGAACATGATGCCGGTTCCATCCAAGTCGTTAGTTGTTAGGGATTTAGATGCCGTTCCCCGGCCGATAGTGCTGCCTGATTTGAAGCCGCTTCGAATACCCGAACTGGATCAGAGCGAAAGCAATGTAAAGGTTGCCGTTTTTCACAGAGAGGTTCGTGACGGTAGGGAGACGACTGTAAAGATCGAGATGCAGTCCAGCCAATGGGCGCGATTCTGGAAGTCGGTGAAGCAACTCTCCATCAACTTTCATCTGCATCTTAATCACATGAAGATGTGGTAGCAGCAGGCGAAAAATGCGAACGCCGCGCTGATCAGGCGCGGCGTTCGGTTCATCAAACTTTTTGGTGTAGGGTTGGTCTGAGGATTGGAAACCCTGTCCGCAGCTTTGTTCGTGTCGACGGTATGCGCAGACTCACCGTTAGGCGCGAAGCGGAAGCTTTGACGTCTCTAGCATTCCCTTCACGGAGAACGCCGCCTTTTGGAAGGGTCAGCGAACTTCTTCTATAGTACCACGAAAAAACGACGAATTGTTTGGACACATCAAAATTTTGTGTTTTTCGTCGTTTTTCTGTAGTGTCTGCGGATGCAGACCGATGAACGACCGCCGCCGAACGCATCCCCATCCATTCTCAAGCGGGCTTGGATAAGCACGGTGCGTGATGTGCGCGAGGCCGCCGATTTCTATCGGGCTTTGTTCTGCATTGTGCGGGATTACCGCCGAAGCGGGCGAAGCTGGTATGCGGGCGAAGAATACCTCGCCCGCTGCCGCATCTTGATTGACGGGTACTTCCGAGGGGAAGCGCCGCTGCCTGAGTTGGTCCAGAAGTCCCTTAAGGTTGGTTCCCGCGATTGGTGGGCGAACCATCCTCCAGCAAATGAATAGTCGCGCTTGGCAGTGCGGATTTCGGGTTCGGATAGTAGCCAGCCAAATTTACATTCACGATAGGCTGCTTCGGCATGAACTTGTAGGTGGCGGCCATCACAAGCAGCGTAAAAAACGCGACTAAAATCAGCCATCCCAAAAACGTCAAGCCTTGCCATACCTTGTTCGTTGCCGCCGACGTAGCGATCTCCGATCGTGCGTCATTCGCCGGTGAAGCTGGGATAGGAGTTGCATTCTGTACTGTCGGCGGTGCCGAACCAGAAGCAGTCGAGGGCACCTGGTCTGGCCGCGACGGCGCACTTGGGGCGGAGGCTTTGTTATCAGTGCCGTCACCCAAAACAATGGGTGGGTTGTAGCCGAAAGCGTAACGTAGAGCCGCTGCGAAGTGAACGAGCTGTTCCTCGGTTGCCGAGCCCTTTAATGGAGTGGTTACACCTTGCTCGACGAGCGCCTGATAGTAAATTGCGGCCTTTTTGGCTTCATCCATATGGTAGGTTCTGAGGGAATGGATACAGCCCATCAGATCGGCGAGTGAAGCCAGCCGTTCGTATGGGAAAAGGGAATCCCATTCGGGATCAGGTTTGCGGATGTACTTTAGGGATTCGCAAGCCCTGCCAAACTCTGCGTGGACAGCGGTGCTCACGTTGTAGCTCAGCATCGCGCTGTTCACGGCCTTGACCCTGTGGCTTGCGTTCTCGTCCCGCGGTCCGTTCAATGTCTTCAGAACTTCCTTGGCAATCGGGTAGTCGCTCATGCCGATTTCGGCGATGCAATCTGTGACACGACTCATTCGGGTTTCACCGCGCCAGTGTAGATCTTCGTTGTCGAGAAACGGAGCACAGGCCGGGCCAGGTTGTCTGCCATTGGCCATCATTAGAATTGAAGACACGCCGACCAGCAGCGCAATTCGAAACATATGCGTTTCCTCTCTTTCCTACCGTAGGGATAGACCCGCCGCCAGCAGTATCAGAATGGCAGCGGCGACAGCCGCAGGCACCGGCGCTTTCGCCGCGACAGCAAGCGCTTCGCGCGTGCGTGCCCGCCAGAATTTTTCACCATGACCTTTGTGGACGTTGTACTGCCATACGCCCAAATCCTTCCAATAAACGAGCCGTTGCGCACGGATGGGTGCGCGGCCCTCGCGTGTGATGATGACCTGGCCCGTCGAGCGATCCAGGAACGAAGAGCATTGCCCTTCGGTCAGCAAGCGTTGCGCCCGCAACTGGTAACGCGCAGGCGGTAGCCGCAAGCCGAGCATGCGCAGCAGAATACGCGGGAACCAATGCCAGCCGTCGATCTTCTCTTTGAGCGTGCATTCGCCGAGCACATCCTTGGAAAGGTAGGTCAGGGTTTCGCGGTCGGTCGGTGCTATACCCATCCACACGACACAGCCGGATTGATTGAGAAACTCCATATACTTTTCGGGGTACGTGGCTTTGAGCAGTCCGATCGACTGGCTCACAGTAACGAGGCGAACACCGAACTTGCGATAGCCAGGCGCGGCCACAGCCACACTGTCCATGCGGCCCAGGTTCGGAAATTCGTCCATGAGGAAGATGCAAGGGTATTTCAGCTTCTTATCCGGTTCGGTGCGCTGAAAGGCGTAGAGCGTCAGCATCATGAACGCACGGACGAGCGGAGCCAGGCGCTTTTGAGTATCGTCCAGCGTGGAGACGATGAACGTCACGCTGTTGGTGAGCTTATGGATTTCGCCGCAGGTGTCGGAATCACCGTTGATGACCGCCGCCACATTTGGATCGTCGATCCAAAGGGTCTGATAGATCGCCGTTTTGCGAAAGTTGTCCGGCGACTCCGCATTGGTATCGGTGCCCTGCTTGGCTTCCACAACAAGGCCCGCATTGTTGGCGATCGCCGCGCAGAGAGCGCCGTTTGCGCCGTCGTCAATCTCACCCGCCTTGTAGCGAGCGGGAAGATCGCGAAGCTCGAACAGCATGGCCTGGAAGGGCGATTCATCGCCCTCGACCGCTTCAGGCATACCGCGCGTCAGCAATTCTCGAACGCGGCCCAGTGTCTTCTTCTTATCGAAGAGCCAGACGTAGAGGATGAGCACCGTCATCATTACCCTGGCTGTATCCGCAAAGACGGGCTGCGTCTTGGAGTCCTGAACCACCAACGCTTCGGCGAGGGTTTTGGCATACGCAAACACCGCCGCTTTGCCGTGGCGCCGCGCGGCCATGTTCAGTTCGGTGAAGGGGTTCCAGCGGCCATTGGGAAAGCTTTTGTTGAGGGAGTCCGGATCGATCTTCGTCACGCGATGACCGGCGGCCCGTAGAGTGTCACCGAATGCATTGACGAAAGCGCCGTCCATGTCGAAGACGACCGCCGCGCCTTCTTTGGGAATGCAGCCGAGCCAGGTGGCCAGCCAGGAGCTTTTACCGCCGCCGGCATAAGAGATGCAGGCAACGGATTTCTCACTGTCGGGAAGGCCGATCGGCATGTGCAAGCCGAACCGATGAAGCAGCGCCAGGCGGCCAATCGGGATATCGCCGCGCTTGGCATTGAAGGCCAGGGCGGCGGTTTCCCACCATCCGGCCCAGAATTGATTAGGGCCGCTGCCAGCCCCCCAGTTGTGCCGGATAATGCGCCGCAGATCCAGCCACCAGCGCATGGGCGTCCGCCAGGGAACGCCGAATTTAATCCAGCCGGCATATTGGGTGATGGACGCGAAGCCTAGCAGCCTGCCGAGCGCGAAGTACACCATGCGCAGGAGGCGCAGCCAAAACTGCCAGCCGATGAAAAACGCCAGGAGCCGCATTTCATCACTGGCCGTAGGGATGTGAAGGGTTTCGAACAGCAGGAGGCCGGGAGCCATCACGAAAGCGGCTGCTTCCCGTGCAACCGGGAACTGCAACAGCGCCGCCGTGATCTCTTTGGCCAGCCGTACCAATTCGGCGCTATATGACCATGGGATCTCCATGGTGTTATGAGTTCTGCAACAGCGCCTAAGGTTATGCTTCTATAAATTAGAAATTCTAATACGTAGCCGTTGTTGTATTAGAGAGGAAAAAAATGGCTCAGCCTTCGGTTGAGCCATTTTCTTTAGTAGGTTCCGTAACCTGGCGTTCTGACAAACCAAGAACTTTTCTATGGTGTTTGGTCGTCATCTTCCATTCCATATGCGCCAGTAGCGCTTTGGCCAGGACTTCATCCGGCAAGATGTCATTGGCGGTCAAATCTTTGATCGAGAGCTTTTCAATCAAGGGCAAGAAATGCCCCCCAATGGAAAACTTCTTGTGGTCATCAAGCGTGCGTTTCGCGTTCCGCTCTCGCGCGGCGATGTCCTTGAGCTGGGCGGCAATTTGCGCCTGGCGAAGGAGCAGTTTGTCCTTGCGGCTGGGGGAAGAGCCGGGTTTGGGGGCAGCGTTGGAGTCCATGGGGCAAGGGGTAGATTTTAGCTGTTGAAGAGAGTTCAGTTTATCGCAAAAGGGACTGGCGGGAAAGTGATATGATGACGACAATTCGGCGAGATGTGGATAGTTCAGAAATACCAAATGCGCACAGATGCAACTCTTCGAGTTGTGTGCGTCGGGGTGCCCCCAAACCCCGCGCGGTCAAGCCGCGCACAGGGGCAAAGCCCCCGTACCCCCAGTGCCGCTAGCGCGGCATCGGGAACGTGTCGCCGTTCCCCTTCCCTTCACGAATCCGCAGGCGGGAGAAACTGACCATGCGTGTGC
>AP025254.1 GCA_016865505.2 Bryobacterales bacterium F-183 | reverse complement strand
CAAAACAGAAGCTTTACTGCAACAGCCAAAACAGCTGATTCGCACAACTTTCGCTTTTGCTGGTGCCTTCCTTGCACCTATCCAGGTGGAAGAGGAATTGGAACAACTAGTGGTTGCCGTACAAGCTATCCAACCCAAGCGGATTCTGGAAATCGGGACCTCGATGGGCGGGACGCTGTACCTTTGGACCCGCATTGCCGATCCCAAAGCTACGATCGTCAGTGTGGACCTGCCTGGGGGCCAGTTCGGCGGTGGCTATTCTGTACTCCGTACGCCGCTGTATCAGCGCTTTGCGCGTCCTACTCAAAACTTACATCTGCTTCGGGCCGATTCTCACAGCCCCGAAACTTTAGCTCAGGTAAAGAGCCTGATTCCCGAACCGCTCGACTTCCTCTTCATCGACGGCGATCATACGTACGAAGGAGTCCGCCAGGACTGGGAGACCTACTCTCCACTGGTCCGCCCTGGCGGTCTCATCGCCTTCCATGACATTGCCGGCAACTACGAAGACACACAGGTAAAGCGCCTTTGGGACGAAGTCAAAGTGGGACGCGACCATTCCGAGTTCTGCTACCACCCACGGCAGTTTTACGGCATCGGTCTGATTCGCGTCCCTGCAGCCTAAGCCGCCGTTACGGTAGCGCGATCATCCGCGGACTTTCGCCCACCTTCACACCGCTTCCGTTGAAAAACTCGAACCGGTAGTACAGCACGCGGTCCGCTGAAGCCGGAATGTTGATCGAGCACCCATTCGAACACGCAACGGACTGCGTCTCCGGTGAGAACTCGGATTCAAAGGCGAACGGATCCACTGTCGAAGTCCCGCCAATGATGCACTTCTCCCGTCTTGCCGTGCAGTAAAAGTCATCCGCCTCGCCGAATTCGGCATATCCGAACACCACCGCCGCGCGCGTACCTGCACTCGGTACATCAAGATTGGCGGTGTACGGAATAAAGCTGCCGCGGTTCTTGCTATCGTTCGACGTGCTGAAGGGAGGCAACTTCATGGCAAGCAGCTCCTGCCGTACCCCATCCAGCCAGAAACCCGGGAACACCGCCCACTTTCCGTCAGGCATGGCGCGCGCATTGGCGTACACATACTGGCGGCCAGGTCCCGAAAAGCCCATGCTGAGCCGTCGGAATGACGCTCCCACCGGGTCGGGCTTCGAAACGTCGAACTGCACCAGCCAACCAGCGTGTCCATGCCCGGTCATCGCACAGGGAATATTCAACGAGTACTGACTAGCCCAGCATTGGGTCGACGGATGCGCACCCGGCACCACCGCGTACAGTTCCCCTTGCAACGATCCAGCGCGGCACTCGCCGTTCTGGTAGACGTAGCAGAACCGCCAAGGCGTCGCATCCGTCAGGATGTTGCCCTTGGCCGTACCGCTCATCTCGGTCAGCAGATGGCGTCCCGCAAAGGAGAACAGCGGAAGGCGTTTGTAATTGACCGTCCCGATAATCGGGAGCTTATAAACGTTCTGTGTTCCCGCTTCCGGCTGCAATTGTGGACGCATCGGCCCTAATGTCTGATTCGGCGATTCCGGACGTAGTCCTAACGGTCCGTTAATGTGCCGGAAGTCCAGCGCCCATCTCCGATCCTCACCTGGAGCAGACCATTGGCGAAGGCTGCCATAGCTCTGCAGCAAAGAGGACGAATCATAGCCTTTGATGCCATCAAAAGGAGGATCCTTCTCGATCCGGAAATCTTCGCGATTTAACTGGCCGCTTGCAGGCTTGTTGTAACGCACCACAAAGCCCGTACCGAGCATTGTCAAGTAGGAGTCAATCGGCGCGACACCCAGATCGAAGTGGCCAGACAGCAGGTACCGATTCTCCTGATAGAAGCGATTGGTCTTGGCGTCGTAGTAAATCACGCCCGCCTCACACGTTTCTCCTGAAGGCACAGCCATAAGGCTCCATCCGTTGGCGTGTGTCATCAGCTGTACGCCGGTGATCAGACCATCATTGCCCTCTTCTTTCCAGGCGCAATATACCTTTACCGCGTTGCGCTGCAGCACCATTTCGATCTCGCCACTCGGCAATGTAGTGCGGCGCACCAGACGGAAACGCTCTCCGTCCGGATTCGGCGGATAACCGGAATCAGCCAGGATGTCGCCTTCGACTAAGTTCTGTAGAACCGAAGCCCCTGTCTTATACGGACACGGCGACCAAGCAAGCTCCTGTGTCCCTGCTGCAGCGCTGCAAGGCTCGCCTTCTACCCTAACGGTGATGCAGCGGTTCCCTGTAGCGCCTTGTTGCTTCCACCGGTTGTCCAGATCTCCGGGACAAGAGTTGTCGTAGCTTGAATCAATCGGCCAGCCCAACTCTGTATTCGTTTGGAAGGTGCCGCCACGACGCAACCCGATCACCCGCGTAGTGAACGGACCGCCATAAACGGAGGCCGCACTATTCAGTCGCAGAATGTTGTTGGCAATACCGAAGTATGGGCCCATCACAAACGTCGAGTGGCAGCCAGCCCAGCGCATCAGCGGATCGGCCTTGCCATCAAAGGTATTGAACGCATTCTGTAGGTTGCCGGTTTTCAGATCAAAGACAAAGTTCCAACATGCCGTATCCTGATTGCTCAGGTTCTTCGTGAACATCATCGTCGATCCGACGACGCCCGCCAGATTGGCTTGGTCGATCGAACCAAAGCGCGTCTTGTCGTACTGCGGATATTGCAGATCCACCTGCGTCTGCAGGTCGCGCCCTTGGCTGGACCGCGTCAGATTCTCCCAAACAATGCTGTCGGGGATTGACGTTGGCGTATCGCCGCCTTCCCCGCCCTGATAATTCAGTTTCAGTTCACGGTAATCGCCACCATACGTCAACCGGAAGATCGCTCGACGGCCGCTATTGGTTAGCAGACTGCTGTACAGCACATTCGGCAGATCCGGATCGAATGTCGAATAGATCGGACCCGCATTCGTAACCGTACCCTGCGGTAGGTCGGCGCTCACATGGCCAGCAATCGACAACGGCGTGCGGAACGCAGAGAGGAACCGGAAATCGCCACGGTCGGTATCCACAAAGTACAGCCCGCTATTGCCCAGGCCGCTCAATGGGAAAACACAGAGGAATCCTTGCCGTGGTTCTGGCAAGATGACCCCATTCCGGTCCACTTGTGTGGTGACCTTCTTCAAGCTGCATTGGTCTGTGCCACCGGTGTACGGCATGGTCATCGTGAACGACCAGGCATACTCGTACCCGGCATTGATCGATACCGTACCGGTTCCGGTTTCCTTCACGATGCGGAAGCCAAGGTTGGCCGTGCGGTACTCGGTCTCCGTACCCAGCGTGAAGCTTTCCTGCAATGTCAGTTGATACCCATGCTGTACGCTTTGGATCGTACAGAGTTGCTGCAAGCACGGAGAACCATCAATGCGGATTCGAGTTCCCGGCTTCCAATCTGTGTCAAACGTCGAAGAAGAGTCTGCTTCGCTGCTCGGCACAGTGCCGTTGAACAGGTTCTTCTGCAAAGTAACCACACCATCCAGTACAGTGACCCGCCCGATTCGTGGCCAGTGGCGCTTCTGGATTGGCTTACCCCAGCCGGCGTACATCGGTGAGGGAAAGTTCTGGGGAAACAATCCGACATTACCCGCCGTGTTGAAGGGCAACGTAATCGCGATCGAGTCCGTGTAACAGGTCTGCCCGGTATCTACCGACAGGCAGACATTCACCGTGCGATTCTGAGCCGTCGAATTGGTACCCAATCCGTACAATCGAATCGCCACATCGTCTACGGTCTGTTCTGCAAGGTAGTTGCCCACCAAACCAGGTGGATAGCTCTCCGGCCGCAGCGCCAGAAACAAAGCGCTATTGGCGGTGCCAGTGGAGGCAAATGATGACCCTTGGAAGCTCGTGGCGTTCTGCGGCTGTGTCCAACTCGAATTGGCAATCGCCCACCCGCTCGTGAACGTACGCTGGATACGCGATCCCCACTCGCCGGCCTTCGTCAGGCGCTTGATCAGAACGCCCGTCATTGGGTCGATGTACTCCAGGTTAGGGTTCCCCCAATCGATGGTCGGCCACGCGTAGTTGCCAAACGCATCCGAATCAAAGGCCGGATTCTCCGGCTGAGTCGCACCCGTTGGCAAATTCTCCGTCGCAAAAGAATGCAGCCGGACTTCTGACCCGCAGGTCAGCCTGGCCGTATGTTTGGTGTTCGCCTGCAGGGCACGCGAATAAAACTTGCCGTCGCTCGCCTTCTCTGCCCGGCGCTTTCCGATCACCACAACCCGCCATCCGTAATAGGATGTGTTGCCCAGACGATTGTCGGTGTCGGATCCCGGGAACAAAAGCGGATTGACGTCGTGCACCAAGGTGCCAGAGGGGGAATCCCCTTCCCAGACCTCAATCGTGCAAACAGGTGTCGTATCTTCCACCTGATACGCAAGAAGCGCCTGCGTATTGCTGATTCCGTGGGTCCGGATATTCAAGGGCTCGGCTGGCGCCTGCATTTGAAACAGGAAAATGCCTAACGCCAACAAAGCAAAAATGTTGATCACAACCAATCTCCTCCAGCTGCTCCAACCCTTTAATCTATTCATCCAGTGTCACATTTGCGTCAGCGGACTCCCGCTGTCCCGGGTCCGTCTCTACGTAACTGCTACGGGATGAGATCAATCCATTCGTAGGTATCCGTATCCGTCTTTCGACAGACCTTCAACGTATCGGCTACACCCGTACCATTGCCTGCAAACCACAGAGTGCCACGAAGTTCCACCGCGCAGGCGGGCTTCGTAGTCTCCGAGGACTGCAGTACCAAGTCTCCCGCCATCACTAGGGAACCAATTGCCGTAACTCGGGTACCAGCCACTCCAGCCGCACTTACAAACTGCAACAGATCCTTCGCCTGCCCCGCCCCGGCTTGGATCTGTACTTGCGTATCGCCAGTCGTCGCTGTAGCATCCCGTACGAGCAGATCCGCCGTCGAGGGCGTGGGGGCTGACGTCCCAATTCCCACTTTCCCCGAACCGTTTGCCCGAAGGAAATTGCGCGTGGTACCGGCGCCAAGAGCGAACGTCGCACCGCTCGTCGCGCCCATCGCAAGCCGAAAGTCAGATCCCGAAGTAGTTGCGCTATTGCCCATCCAGGTTACCGCCGCACCCGGACGGGATGCCGAGAAGTCGCCATTTCCGGTCCACACAAACCGATTCTCGCCATTCAGTTGCCATCGCGACAGGTCACCAGTAAACGAACTTGGCGCATGTATGCTGAGGTACGTGCCTGCCGGTGAACCTCCAGAAATCGGAGTACCCAGTCCGAAAAGAGACTGCGTGGCCGATCCAGGAGGCGCATCGCCCCACAAAATTGTCGAGCCGTTGATAGTCGCATTAACCGGCAGAACCGGGCCAATTTGACCCACGGTAATCGATGTGCCGGACTCGGTGATCACAATGTTCGGGCCCGCTACCAATTGCGGGCCTGTAGAAAGCAGTGCACGCCGGTCCACCGCGCCCGTCAGGTCCCAGGTCCCGATACTATTGCTCTCACCCGCTGTTGCCGTCCAAGTCCACAACGGCAGTGATCGCGACGGAAAGCCTGTCAAAGCCGTTTCGATCTGGCAGCCCGTACAGGACAGCGTCAAGCCGCCCGACGCGCTGCCAGCGGTTAACTCACCTTGAGCATTCAGGTAAATATAGGCCATCCCATCGCCGCCGGCTAACGTCAAAGTCGCCGACGACACCCGCGAGTACACCACCGAGCCGATTCGGGCTAGGCAGGGCGCCGCCAACTGGCAGTTGGAACCCAGCGTCAGTTGTGACCCGTTCACTCGCGTCACGGCGTACGGCAGAATTGCTGACTGTTCCACATTTCCTCCCTGCACCGTCCATGTATTCGTGCTCGTGCAGATGTAAATGTTTTGTCCAGCCGCGGCGTCCGCCTTGATTACTACCTCGCCTAACACGCATGTAGCCGGCAGCGTTATCACCACCGGCGCTGGCCGCGACGACGATGACTGCGACAGATCGAAATTCCGCGTTTGGTCCGCAATGGAGATTTTCGTCTGGCCGGACACCGTCACCACGGCAACAACCGCCAGAAGCAATGACCTCGTCATAGTTTCTTCCTCTTCAAGATGCCGGTAGCACTTTGGAACATACTGGGACTCGCCACCCGCCTGACCTTCTAGAGGTTGCCTCTCACTATCCCGGGCAGAAGAGGATTCCTAACTCATGGAATTCAAAGAGCGTAGAAGCGCCCGGTACAACCGTGAATGCACAACTCCGGGAGCTGGATTGGCGCTAAGCTACCCACGTAGTGACTGCCTAGTCGTAAATCAGCGCTTCCAGTTCCGCGTACGTGGGGGAGATTGGGCCTCCCAGCATAGCCAGACGAGGTTCAACCGCCGGGCCACTAGTCAGAAACTCAATCTTCGGGACAGTCACTCCCACTTCCTTCAGGACCGCCGGCATGTTGGCCTCCGGGGCGTGCATAATCACACCCCACTGCCGGTCCGTCAGGGCTACGCGCAGCACTTCCAACCAGACAGTGCCGCGTAGAACGTGGATCACTAAATCGTTGTTGATCCGTGTAGTTTGATACGGTGTCATCGTAATTTCCTCTTACAAGCTGGTCAGGACCACGCAGCCAGCGCCGCCCGTCTGTCCAGATGCCGCGCTGCCAGTGCCGCCGCCTGTAGTGGTTGCCGTATTCGCCTGCAGATCAATCAGCGTGATACGCCCACAGTTGCCGCCACCGCCACCATTTCCAGCGGCACCGGTTCCGAATCCACTCCCCCCGTTGCCACCAGTACCGCCGCTTGCGTCGATGAGATCTGTGGCCGTGCTGCCAGACAGCGCCCAGTAGTAAATCAGGACATAACCGCCACCTGCTCCCGCACCGCCACCGCCGCCGCCGACGTTACCAGTGGTGCGAGCACCGCCATTGCCGCCATTACCGCCACCTGCCTGGATGCCATTCGCTGCTGTGGATCCGCCACGCGAGATCGTGCGAGCAGACAGCCAGATAACCCCGCCACCGCTTGCGCCACCGCCGCCGCCACCGCCGGCTGTGGTACCGTCGCCTGCCCCAGACGAACCGCCAGGAGCACCGCTACCCCCTTGTAGGTGCGCTAGCGTCGCTGTTTGCATAGTGAGCAACTGCGGCTGGAAGGAAAACACAAGGCGCGGCCCGGAAATCGCGAACGCTGCACGCGAGGCACCGCCAGCGCCTGAAGAACCAGTGCCTCCCGCACCCCCGGCCCCGCTTGATCCGCCGTTGTTACCAAAACCGTTCGCGTTGTTGGCTGCTTGCGCCCCAACGCCCGTTACACCATTGGCACCAACTGTACCCTGCACGCGGCTACCAACGCTCACACCAGCAATCGCATTACTGGTGGCGCCAGTTCCAACCGTTCCGCCCGTCGCGCCGGAAGCGTTATTCCCGTTTGCCCCGCTCACAATCAGCCACCCTGCTGGTGCCGCCGTGATATCCAACGTCCCCTTTACAAAGACTCGGTATCCATGCGCCGTGATCGCACAGCCACTCTGCACCGTGAGGTTGTTGTAGTACATGTCCTTGGAAAGCGTGGAGGCACCATTGCAAGTCACGTCGCCGTCGTCTCCTTCGCCGAAGTACAGCGCGTCCGGACTCGAAGAACCGCCGCCACCAGCTACCGTTTGCCACGAAGCACTAGTGCCATTGGTCACCAGCGCTTTCCCACTCTGTCCGGTCTGCGCGGGAAGCAAAGCGGTAAGCGCTGCTGTAGCCGTAGTCTGGCCTGTTCCGCCGTTGCCGATCGGCAGTGGCCCCGTAACTTCGGTCGCGAGGTTGACCGCTCCGCAGCCCTGTGCGGCTCCCGACGCATCTACGCCGCGAGGAAGCTGACCGCTGGTACAGTTTGCCGGGTCTGCCGCGAGCGCCGTGGCTGTACCCGCGTTGCCGGTTGTGTTCTGGTTAAGGGTTGGAACATCGCCAACGGCAATCGCCCCTACACTGAAAGCGCCGCCAACGGTAGACTGCTTTACGTACTGCCCAGCGCCGCCGGTAGCCGAGAGATTGGCACCCGTGCCACCCCGTACGACAGGAAATGGGCTCCCGCTCGTGATATCGGCCGTGCTGTGAGTATGGCTTGAAGGGGTAAAGGTCGACGGGACACCAGACAGCTTCGTCCAGTCAAGCCCCGTGAGCCAGGACGGGTTGTTGTACGTCCCATCATTGAACACCAGCCGGTTGAAGTTGGTGGACGATAGAAACCCATTCTGGGACCCGGAAGCCGCCGGCAAGCTCACCGTACCTGCGACTTCCGACAGCGGGGCGCTGAAGGTGTACGAGGTGCCACCACTGCTAATGAGCCCGATGCTTACTGAGTCGCCGTCTTCGGTAATCGAGATGTTTGGACCTGCGACGAAACGCCGCCCGGTGGACAGCATCGCCCGCCGGTCTATGCCGCCCGTTAGGTCCCAAGCACCGTTGGTGACCGTCCAGGTGTACAACGGCAGAGAGCGAGGCGGAAACCCGGTGAGGCTGTTATTCAAGGTACAGCCAGACGAACAGGCGAGCGTTACAGCATTCAAGCTGCTCTGCGATGCTGACAACACCCCAAACTCGTCGATATAGATGTACACAGTGCCCGATCCAGTGCCGGAAACCGTAATGGTCGATGTGGAGACGCGCGAGTACACCACCGACCCGATTCGCGCCAGACACGGCGCCGCCAGTTGGCAATTGGAACCCAGTGTTAGTTGCGACCCGCTGACCCGCGTGACCGAGTACGGCAAGATGGCGGTCTGATCCACGCTGCTTCCCTGCACCGACCAGGTATTGGTGCTGGTGCAGATGTAAATGTTCTGTCCCGCTGCGGCGTCCGCCTTGATTACTACCTCGCCTAACACGCATGTAGCCGGCAGCGTTGTCACCACCGGCGCTGGCCGAGACGACGGTGCCTGCGACAGATCGAAATTCCGCGTTTGGTCCGCAATGGAGATTTTCGTCTGGCCGGACGCCGCTAGGGCGGCAACAACAACCAGAAGCAATGACCTCGTCATAGTTTCTTCCTTTTCAAGATGCCGGTAGCGCAATGGAACTCCGGAACTCGCCACCTGCCTGACTTTTTAGTGGCTGCTTTTCTCAGTTCAGGGCACGGAGAATTTCGTAGCTCATTGGAAAAAAAGCCAGTTGAGCAACGGAACCAGAATGTGAACGCAGAGTTCTGTAGCGGTGTTTCAGACGTTGGATACTTGAGAGATATCTAGTAGCTACCAGATAGTTATAGATATCGGATAGCTATCTGCTACCATTACGGTAGCTACTATGCCGACGGTTGTATTCGCAAATCCTAAGGGTGGGGCAGGGAAGTCCACAGCAGCAGTGATTCTAGCCACGCAGTTGGCCTCCAAAGGTGCCGACGTCACCATCCTGGACGCCGACCCCAACAAGCCGGTCTCCCAGTGGGCGAGACGCGGAAACACGCCATCCCGAATCAAGGTGGTGGAAAACCTTTCGGAAGCTACCATCCTCGACGAGATCGACGACGCTGCCCAGCGAACGGCGTTTGTCATCGTGGACCTCGAAGGCACTGCATCCATGATGGTGGCCTACGCAATCAGCCGTGCGGACCTCGTGATCATTCCTATCCAGGGCTCTCAGCTTGACGCGGCCGAAGGCGCCAAGGCAATCAAACTCATCCGTCAGCAGGAAAAAGCCTTCGCCAAAAAGATCCCGTTCTCAGTGCTCTTTACCCGAACCAACGCGGCCCTCCGGCCTCGTACTCTGGTTCACATCCAGCAGGAGTTTCACAAGCACGAGATTCAGTCTTTCGAAACGCACCTGCACGAGCGGGAAGCCTACCGGGCGTTGTTTTCCTTTGGAGGCACTCTGGAATCACTCGATCCTTCCCAGGTTGGCAACCTCGAAAAAGCCATTACCAATGCTCGTGAGTATGCAGCGGAAGTTGTAGCATTCCTGCGTGGATCCACCAGCGCAGAGACCAGGAAAGCGGGGGTAGCCTAAGATGCCAACCGAAAGAGCGGGACTTTTCGACGACAGCGACAACAGCAGCGCTGTTGATTTTGACGTCTCTGTTTTTAAACCCCGCAAGTCGGCTCCGCCGGCGCCACCCGCTACCGCAGTTCGCACGGTGTCGGAAAGCGCACAGTTCGTCAGCCGAGAGCCTGTCGTCGCCGTAGCAACCAAGCAGAAGCGCGATCGCCGCCATCGGACCGGACGGAATGAGCAGCTCAACATCAAGGTCACGGCGCAATGTATGCAGCTCTTCTACGACCTCAGCGACAACAATGGCTGGGTGCAGGGTGAGACCCTGGAACGCGCCCTTGCTGCCTTGCAGCGCGAGCTAAACAGCGTAAAGTAGCCTTATGGCCAAGCGTCACGACCGGGATGACCCGACCAAGGCAAATCTCATCAAGGCAGGAGAGCTGTTACTCCAGGAATCCGTGGCAGTTTCAGGCCAGCCGCTCTACGACCCGCCACCTCTACCTACCGACTCTGAGTTCGAAAATCCCCAACTAAGCCTGTTTCAGGACTTCCTCTACAACCGGACGGAAGAGCGCGACAACCTATCGAACGCAGTTGACCTATGGGACAACGTCCCCCGCTACTCCGTCAGCCGGCAAGCCATGAGCAAGGCCAGGGAAGGAGGCCGGTTTCTCGATACCTACACCGCCACCTTTCAGCATCGTGACCGTACGTACACTTGCTCCATTTCGCCAGCCCGGGTTCGCGATGTAGACGGCAAGCAAATGGATTTTTACCCCAGCGCGAACGAAGAGCTGGTCGAAGACGCCCTCCGCAAGCTCGCCACAGATCAATCCTCGGGCTTTTTCGACAAGCCAAACTACCGTAGCGGCGTAGTGTTTACGCTTTACGCGCTGCGTGAGGAACTCGCAAAGCGTGGACACACAAGGTCTTACCAGGAAATCGTACTGGCCTTGAATATCCTGGCCAAATCCATCATCGAGATTCGATCCGTGGGCGAGAAAGGCGAAGTCCTCGCCATCTCACCCTACTTGCAATCCCTGGTGGCAGTCTCTCGGAACGCGCTAAAGAACGACCCTAAGGCCAAGTGGGCCGTACAGTTCCATCCGTTTGTGACCGGCAGCATCGACCAGGTCACGTACCGTCAGTTCAACTACCACCTGATGATGAGCCACAAGACCCAGCTCGCGCGCTGGCTTCACAAGCAGTTGGTTCTAAAGTACACATTCGCCGAGCTTTCCAAGTCTTTTGAAATGCGCTACAGCACCATCAAGCGCGACAGCTCCTTGCTCAACGGCTATAACCGCGAGCGGGCCGCAATCGACGCCCTGGAAACTGCCTTCCAGGACCTGCAAAGCCAGGACATCCTCTCCGGCTATGAACGCAAAGATGTTACCGGCGCTCGCAAAAAACTCTTGGACGTCGTGTTCAAGATCTGGCCTTCGAGCGCATTCGTCAAAGAAGTAAAGGCAGCCAACAAGCGGCTGATCGAGAGCCGCAAGCTCGCAATTTCGGTAGGTATAGGTGGCGGGTCGCAGTAAAAACCGGTAGGTTTAGCTGGCGGGTGCCGGTAGGTATAGGTGGCGGCAGCCCATTTTTCGATCCCCTCATCGGTAGGTATAGGTGGCGGGTCGTCGAAAAATCGGTAGGTATAGGTGGCAGGTGACCCCTATTGAGACCTTTTGGCTGGCAAATTTCGGTAGGTATAGGTGGCGGGTGGCTCAAAACCCGGTAGGTATAGGTGGCGGGTCGACTCCTACTGGTAGGTATAGGTGGCGGGTTGAGGCATCAACTACTGTTCTGTCAACAACTTCCACTCCTCTATCCTTTTATCCTTTAGTTTTAGCCTTTGTTTAACCGTCAGTACCGCACGCGAAACGTGGGGCTTTCCTCCGGTCGTGTTTTACGGCGGTCATAAAGACGTGTTGTAGAGACGTTTGCGTGTCCAAGCCACTCTTGTACCTTCGCGATATCCGCTTCGTGCGTTAACGCGTTTGTGGCGGCGGTGGCACGAAGGGAGTGAACACACAACCCATTCCAATTAAGGCCCAACCTCTTGCCGTAATGCTTCACCACATTCCGGTACACCGACGACGGGTCAAGATGACGATATAACCCCTCAGAACTACGACGGTTTTGCACCGGACGAAACAAGGGTCCATTTACGTCCAAACCATGGCCTGAGAAAACCAAGTAGCGTTCCACCAGGCGCATCGCCGCCGGGTGAACCGGGACATAGCGAACTTTGTCGCGCTTTCCAACCACGCGGAAGTGCAAAATGCCCTCACGCTCCTGCAAATCCTTTACAACCAGCCGACAGAGTTCCTCGCGCCGCAAGCCGTGGTAAAGCAGCGTCGCGAGTATCGCGCGGTCCCTCGCGCCCTTCAGCGTGTCCTGGGGCGGGGAATCGAGCAGTAAACGAGCCTGTACGTCGCCTAGCGCCGGCGTGGAGCCTTCATTCGCATTCGCGATCGGCCGCTTGACGCCATCCACCGGGTTGCCAGCCACCGCATTCTTTTCGCACAGGTAATCAAACAGAGACGACAGCGCAGACAGCTTCCGCCGGATGCTCGCTGCCGACAACCTCCGTTGCTCCAAACTCTTTCGCCAGGCAATCACATGCGCCCGGCCTACCGTGCGGAGCGCCTCCGGACTCTGAACACCAACAAAACTCGCAAATTCCAAAGCATCGTAGCGGTAAGCCCGGCGCGTTTTCTCGTTTGTGAGATTCGCCAGCCACTCCACTTCTGGCAGGACATTCGCCAAAGCCGAAAATTCGGCGGCGCTAAGTGCCTTTGGTTGCAATACCGAAGCGATCGCAGACATGGATAAGTTTAAGAGAGCTGTTAGCGCTCAGATGCGCACTAAACTCACTAACTAAACATGATAATGTATTTTATCGTGTTTACCAATACTGCACGAACTATGCGGTGAGAAAGGGCACCAGCTCAAGCAGCTGGTCGACACAAACTTCGGTGCCAGACTGCAAAAGATCTTCCGCCAGGTAGGTACCCGTTACCCCAAAAACGACCGCTCCTGCTCCACGTCCGGCTTCTACGCCAGCTACGGCGTCTTCCACAATCGCCGTTGCCGCTGGCAGGACACCTAAGCGCTCGCATGCCTTCACGTAGATCTCAGGGGACGGCTTAGCTTCCCGTACATCCGCGCTCGACAGCACCACTTCAAAAAAGCCTCGGAGGTTGTTGATATCCAAAAACAGGTCGATGCTTTCGGGCGAGGCCGAAGAAGCCACCGCAAGCCGCAGACCGGCTTTCTTCAGCGTCTCTAACAACTCACATGCTCCACTGGCGATGGGATTGACGCTTCGCAAAAGATCTAACGCGAGCTCCGTTTTCCGTTTGGCCGTAGCCCGTAGCCCAGCTTCATCCAGCCCAAGCCGATGCTGGTCGTTCAGAATACGGACAGAATCGAGAGTCTTGCGGCCTGCAAAGGGGCGGTAGTCAAACTCTGTGATCCCAAAATCCGCCAACAACGTACGGTACGCCTGGTCATGCAGCGGTGTTGAATGAACCAGCACGCCATCCATGTCGAAGACAATCGCTGCAAAGCGCTTGGTGCTACTACCCGGCACGAGGTTTCCAGGTAACATAACGTTCGCCCTCCAATGCTTTGGCCAGCCCTCGCAAATAGGCGGCATGTACGACGGTAAAGAAAACCAGAATGCCAGATCCTGGCAGGTTGAACTTTGCAGCCAGCGCCACCAAGCCAATTGCAGCCACCAGAGCTAACGCTCCCACCCAACCGGTAAGCACAATCCAGGCGATGCCAGCCGTCAGCATCCAGATTCCAGCTGTCCATCGTGCCCATTTGTGCGAGGCCAGTACAAACAGCATGCGCCACTGTCCCGCGCGAACCAGTGCCGGAGATGAAGACGCCAGAACATAGGCAGCCTGCGCCGTCATGCGCGTCTGCCGGTGGAACTCCCGTTCCGTCCCCTCTCCCGCGCCCTCTTCGCTAACTGCCTCTGGTGCGAACCGAGCCGTATGTCCTTGTGCGACCACTTGGCAAGGATGCGCTAAATCATTGATCAACGCATTCTCCAGCGGCGTATAGAGCGAAGCGCGCATGGCATAAATCGCGCCATCGGCTCCCGGCAAGCAGCCAAACATCCCCTCGCGCTCTTTCAGCCAGGATTCCAGCCGGTAGTACGCACCTTCCACCTCAGCGTTGCCGTCGGCCCCCAGTATGACTGTGCGCCCGGAAACCAAGCCGGTTTCCGGATCCGCCCACAGCATACGTACCAACTCTGTCACCGCGTCCGGACGGTAAAACGCATTGACGTCTGTAAACAGAAACACCTCAGCACCATTTTGGCGGGCCGCCGCGGCCAGGTCGTTCAGAACAGCTGTCTTACCGCGGCGTTCCGCATGTGCCTGCAAGTGAACCCCGGCGATGGCGGCCGCACGAATCACATCCGCCGTCCGATCGTTTGCACCATCGCAGCCAATCCATAACTCAAGTTCACCGGGATAAAGGATGGCTTGAAAATTCCGGAGCTTATCCCCAATGCGTGACTCTTCGTTAAACGCGCTCACCAGGATCGCCGCCTTCGGCCATTTCACGGGATCCTTCCGTTTCTCGCTTCGCCGACCCATTACGGCCAGCAGCAACGGGTACAACAAATACGGGTACAGTACGGCCAACGTGGAAAGGCACAGAATCGCCCACCACCAAACCATGGCCATAGGATGTTACTGTTCCGTCCCGGCCGCAGGAAAGGTCACGCTAAGTCCGCGGCTGACGCCGGTACGTGGTGTCCAACCCAGAAGTTGCTTCGCCTTGCTGGCATCGTTCGGCGCCAGCGGACGCAGCGACCGCACGCGGTAAACGGACAGAGGCAGCGGACGTTTGGCGAGCGCACTGAGAATATCCACCATCCAACCCAAGCTCAACAGAATAAACTGCGGCACCCGAACTACCGGAATACGTTCTTCCTCGAGGACATGCCTCGCGGCTGTCAGATACTGGTTCTGCGTAACCACAGCCGGGTCCACTAAGTGGATGATCTGTCGCGATGCTGCTGGCGAAGCCGTCTCAGCCGCGATCAATCCATCAACGACGTCTTCCACGTAAACCAAGGGAAGCGGTCGCGACCCGTTGCCGTACACCAGCCAGCGTCCAGCTAAACGGATCACGCCATTTGGTGTTACCAACTCTGCACCTTTGCCGAAGATCTGGCCGGGGCGGAGAACTACGGCATCGAGGCCGGCTTTCTCGGCTTCCGTTAGTAGCTCACGCTCAGCCGTCATCTTGGTTCCGGTATAGATACCGCGACGTTCCGGGTATGGCTCGTAAGGCGAGTTCTCTGTGACAGGAGTTCCCGCCGGGTGCCCCGCATGATCGAGCAGGCCCATAGAGCTGACGTAAACCAGTTTTTTCACCTTGTGGCGAATGCAGGACTGTACGATGTTACGCGTACCAAGCACAGTGCCAGCCTGGAACTCTTCTGTACCGCCCTTCATTGCGGCGCCAACGTGATAGACCACTTCGACGCCAGCTACTGCGCGATCCACCGTATCGGGATCGCCCAGGCTACCGTACACCGCCTCCAGATCCGCATTCTGGGCCGACGGACGGCGTAGCAGCAATCGCGGCGTCTCACCAGCTTCGCGCAAGCGCTTCAATAGAGCACCACCCAAAAAGCCGTTGGCCCCGGTAACGAGCACGCGAGCGGCCCGTACCGGCGGTTGCACCCGTTGGGCTTCCAGAGCGTCCTTGGCGGCATCGGCTTCCTTGGACCCTTCGAGCACCCACGCGATCGACCGCAGGCCTTCTTCTGCAGGCACCGGCGGCGGCTGATTGGCTGCTAAGGCTTTGTGAAATGCCTGTACGGAGGCGATAATTCCCGGCGACGGCTTGACCCGGCCGGTTAGCACGCCCAGCAGATACAGCGGGATGTTTTTGAGGCTGCTCGCCGCATGACGCATGCCGTTGATTACGGCGTGCAACTGCTTCGGACCCGGGTACGTACGATGGACCTTGCAACTCTGCAGAAAGCAATTGACGTCGATTGCGCCGCGTGTCCCTTGGATCCAGAACTCATTGCGCACCGGCTGCATGTTCCAGCTCATCCAGGCGTAAGCATGCCCTTTGGCGCATGTCGCGTCCGCGTGCCACTCGTCGAACGTCAGCATCGGTTCGCGGCCCGTGGACTTTGGCATCACCCGCAGCGACTGCACCTGCCCCAAGAAGGCCTCGAAGACATACAGCGCATGTACGCCAAGATCGCGAAACGGATACGAGCCTTGCCGGTAAATTGCTGGAATCTTGCCACCTGCATACGCCGGATAGTCCGAGCCGCGGAAGTGATGCACGGCCAAAATGTCGCCGATCGCGCCCTTGCGCACCAGTTCCAGAGCTTCGAGCACTGGCGGTTCAAAGCGCGCCGAGTGGTTCACCGAAAGCACCAGGTTCTTGGCCTTGGCCGCGGCGATCATGCGTTCGCACTCCTCGACCGTGTCCGCCATCGGCTTTTCGACAAAGACATGACAGCCTAGGTCAAGCGCTTCGAGCGTCAGCGAGCAATGCGATGCTGGAGGCGTCAGGATATGCACCACTTGCGGCTTGGTAGCCGCTGCCATTTCGGCAAGGGAGCGGTACACGCCACCAATCTGGAACTGCTTGGCTAGGGCGGCAGCGCGATCCTGATCCAGATCGCAGATGCCGACAATCTCGATGTTCGGAAGCTCTCGAAGCCCGATCAGATGGCGCGATGCGACATAACCGGCTCCTACTAATGCAACGCGCACGTACTGGTCCTCACTTTGGTTGTTCTCCGCTTGCAGGAAGAATTCTTACGGAATAAAAGATGCCGCCATTGACGCCCAACGGATGCAGGAACTGCCGATCGGTGACGCGATCGGGCAGGGAATCGGCGAGAGCGGCGCAGATCTTGTCTTCGCACAGCACACGTTCGTACGCTCCCGGCGCAGTCACTTCACTCGTCAGGCGCTTTAGATCCCAGTCCATGTCGTAACCAGCAACTTTCAGGTCCGGCAGGTAATAGTGCAGTGTCGGCACAAACTGATAGGGCAGGTACAAGGTTTGCCCACCCAACGGATGCGACCGTACAAAATCGAGTACGGCAAAATGCGGCGGATGCGCATTGGTATGGATCGCCAGGTCCCGAGTGCTCTGCACCGTACCCCCAATCACACTGACTGCCACTGCCACGCAAACCAGCACCCGGGCATACAGCTTCTGTTGCCACCAGATCTCAGCTGCGGCAAGCCCAGTCAGTACGCACATGGATGTGGTCAAAGGCGCGTAGTAGTAGGTGTACGGAGCGGTGACTTTGAGCAGCACAAGAAAGAAAAGCCCGGTAAAGGTAAGCCACGGCAACGCCGCCGCCTGCTTGCGCAGCAGATAGAAGGCAAGCAGCGTTCCCACCAGTAACAGACCGAGTTCGAATGGCGCCACCATAAACTTCATCGACAGCAATTCCAGAGGTCCGATAGGAGAAAACGTTTTCCGATAGACGGCAATGTACACCAAGGTCAGATAGCCCTTGAGGATATTGAGCTGCAAGATCCCTACCGGCCATACGACGAAAATGCCTACCACCACACTCAGCAGACATCGTCCAAGGAAGGCTGCCCGTTGCCCCCAGCTGATAAACTGCGCGAACTGACGCCGCCAGTCGATCAGCCAGGCCAAGCCAAAGGCGCCACCAAGCACCACCGCAGTTTCCACGGTCGCCAAGGCCACCCCGGTTAGCGCCATCCCAAAGTAGGCCCAGCGCGGAGCGAGCGAGCGGAAGTACTGGCTAAAAGCCGCGAGGATCGCCACAGTGAGCAAGGTAAATATGACGTGCTGGGTGACGATGGTTGCCGCGGTCAGCGCAGTACGATGCGCAAGAAACAGCAGCGTCGCGACCAGAGGCCCAATCAGCGGCATATCCGGAAACAGGCGGAGCATCGCAAAGTACATCAGGGCGGCCGTCAGCAGATGCAGGATCAGCCCGGAACCTCGAAACAGTTGCTCTTGCTCGACGCCCAGGTTGTGCAGGATCGCCAGCCAGTATGCGTATACAGGGCCGTGATAATGCCGGTACATGCCAATGTCGCCGGTGCCGCGGATGTACTGCGAGAACGACTGCCGCTGCCCGCTACCGGCACGCGACAACTCTAAGCCCTTGCGTACGAATTCTGTGAAGGGAATGCCGTTGCGATCAATCGAGTTGGCGACCACACCCTGCTTGCCGGCCCACATATAGTCGGCTTCGTCATAGTAAAACGGGTGGTTCGCCGCCAGCGGCCCGTAGAGGAACAGGATAGCGGTGGCAGCCAGAACGAGCAGGACCAGAGAAAGCTTGTGCATATGTGACAAGTAGCTATGCCCCAGGCTTGTGCGACACCACGAACGTCTGCCCGGCGTGGTAGGTCAGAGGTGTTTGTTTGAGGCCGATCGCGTTTACTACAGGCGCTAACCAACCAACCGGCGGTACATACGGTTTGGCACGCTCGATGACATAGCCCAGAGGCAACGTTTGCAGGTAGGGCTTGAGCGCTTTCACCTGAAAACCCGCCTCTTGTAACTGACGCCGGATGGTGGCCGGCTCGTAGTACAGCAAGTGCACGCTCAACCAGAATGGCCAGCGGTCACCAAGCAACTTGGTGATCCAGGCGCCGGCGTCCGGGTATGTCACCACAAAGACGCCACCAGGGCGTAGTAGCGATCGAATGAGATCCAACAAGCCCTTCGGGTCCGGCACGTGTTCGAGTACGTCCCACATTGTGATGACGTCGAAGCTAGACTCTGGGAACATGCCCGGTACCAGGATGCCGTCGTGGATGTTGACGTTGTAGGTTCTGCGGCCAAAGTCCGCCATCCAGCGCGATGGCTCGACGCCGGTAGGCTCAAACCCCAGCGATCGCGCGGCGACCAGAGACGCTCCACCAGCACATCCAATATCCAGATACTTACGCCCGCCTGCCGGGCGTCCATCGATGGCCAGAACCTTGGACAAGTACTTCTTGAACGTATGAATGCGTCCGTCATTCTGCGCTACAAACGTCGGATCCTCAGCGGAGCTATAGGAATCGATGATCAGCTCTGCCCTGGGCCGCGGGTTGACGTATTTCATCGAGCACTTGCGGCAGCACACCACCTGGTCCAAAAGCTCATGTGCGCTGGAAGCGGAAAACGAGCGCGACAAATCTTGTGCCGTGATTCCCGCCGGGTAGCGGGACTGTTTGATGACGTCGTAGTCGTTGGCGCCACACAGCGGACAGTCGATCTGTTCGAAAAGAGAGCTTTCCTGCGTTGTCTTTGTCGATGTCATGCGGTGAGATCCTTTCTTGCGCGCCAATTCTCAACGGCGGTGCCAATCCAACCCCCGGCCGGCGTACAACCAGCCAGGGCGGTGGCAAAGTGCGGGCTACGCCAATCGCGGCTCCAGCGGGTAAAACGGTGCACCAGCTCGCGAGCCTTGGCCGGGTGTCCGAAGTAACCGTAGACGCTGGCAGTCTTTAACGCACGCCAAGCGAGAATGTCGTCCAGCAACGGACGCATCGCGATGGGAGTAGCAGTACGCACGTCATCGGGATCGAGCAGAAACGGCTCAATCGGACGCACGCTTTTCAAATTCAAAGCGAGCTCCGAGGCGTCCTCAAAGCGTAGCGTCAGCGGACGCCAGTCAAAACCTGCCGGGTAGTTCAGCAGGACCTTCATCCAAAGGTGTGTATCTTCGGAGTACAGGCAGCGAAATTTGTCGTAATAGCCGCCACAACGGGTAAAGGCATCGGCTCGAATCACCGTCGAAGAAGGCAGCATGTTGGCCAGCATTCCAATGACAGATCTCACTGGGGTATCTGGCTGCAACTGGAACTCCGATTTCGGAATCGCAAGGCTCCGCCAGGACTCCTCTAGCGTCTTATCCGAAGGGAACAGCCGCATACACCAGGTGAGCATAGCCGCTTGTGGATGTGCCGTAAACCAAGCATCGCTTTCGGCCAGATAGTTGGGCTCCCAGGCATCATCCCCGTCCAGGAACGCGTACAGTTCCGACTGCGCCAAACGGCATCCGTGATTCCGCGCGGAACCTGGCCCGGCATTCGGCTGGGTCACCAGCCGGACACGGCTCGGGTACTCCTGCTCAACGATCTGTTCACTCCCATCGGTGGACCCATCGTTGACCACGATGACTTCAAAGTCCCGAAAGCTCTGGCTAAGAATCGCGTCCAGGCAACGCCGGATGTAGCGCTTCTTGTTGTACAGCGGCACAATGACCGAAAACCGTTTCATGCCGCAGGCTTCTCCGCAAGAACCCGCTGATAAATGCCCAGCAGCGCGCGATGGTACGCCTCGTACGTAAAGCGCTCAGTCACCAATCTGGCCGCGCTCGATAGCCGGTGGCGAAGGTTCTGATCGCGCAGCAATGTTTCTATCGCCTCGGCCAGCTTGACTGGATTCGATGGCGGAACCAGGTACGCATTCTCATCATGCGTCGCAATTTCCGGAATGCCACCAACATGCGCGGCGACTACGGGAACACCGGCCGCCATTGCTTCCAGCAAGGCATTGGGTGAGCCTTCGGAATGGGACGGCATCAGGAATAAAGACGCCATGGTGAGGTATGGCGCAATGATATTTTGATGCCCCACCAGGGTGATCGAGTCACCCAGTTGATGCTTCGCCCTCTCGGCTTCAATGGGCGTACGTTCGAGGCCTTCCCCAACAATCACTGCGTGAAATGGCACGCCCCGCTGCTTGAGGATCGCCGCCGCCCGTACAAAATCGACATGTCCTTTTTCGTGCGACAAGCGGCTGATCATCACCAGCAACGGTGTACCGGTAGGTAGGTGGAAATCACGGCGAATCTTTTCTACGGCTGTGTCCGATGCAGGCACAAAGGGCTTGATGGCATTGTGTTGCACGGTTACGCGGTCCGTGGGGATGCCGTGACCCGCCAGTTGATCGCGGAACGGTCCGCATACCGTCACAATGTGGCTTGGTGCGCGAAGACTCCACCGGTCCAGCTGGTGGATCATCCACATTTTCAGGTCTGGGCGCGTATAGCCGTGATGGAAGGGAAGCCAGCGGTACTGCTTGCAGAGGCCCGTATAGCGCATCAGGAAGTGAGACTTGCTGTTGTGCGTCTGCACCAGATCCGGCTTGCGATTGGCCAGTGCCGCTGAAATCTGCGGAATGGCTGAGCGATCCAGCGCCCCGGACTCTTGGATCACATCTACCGCAATGCCTGACGCTTTGGCCTCCGCAATAAACGGATTGCTTTCCGGCGGCAAAGACCCGCGATGGTAGGTCACCACGGAAAGATCAACGGCAGGCAGACCCTGCGGCGCTTGCCTGGCCCGCCGTGCGAACTCGAGTAGATTTTTTGCTGGCCCCGTCACCGACTGGGCTTCCATAATGGACACAACCTTCACCGTATCCTTCATGGCTTTTCCGCCTCTAGCAATTGGGCGACTGTCCCAAAACGGAAGTCCTCGAGCATTCGCTCCATGCGGTTTTCCGTCTCTGCCAGATTCCGGTAATGGCGAAACTTCTTGGACCATCCCAGAGCTTCAATACGAGGCTGATCGGGGTCTACTTCCCAGGGGTGCAGGTAGAAGATCACCGGACGCCCGGCCGCATTGCATCGGCGCATCAGCCAGCGAGTAAGCGCATACGGATACTGGCGGAAATAGCCGCCACCGCTACAGGGTACGCGGGAGCTACCAACCTCGGCGCAACTCATGGGAACTTCGCGAAGGCCGTCGGTGAGCCAGTAAGGCGTTAGCGGCGCATCCCCAATGCCGTAGTCGGGATGGAAGCCGACCGGGAACACTGACGAATCGTAGGTCAGTCCAGCTTCGCGCATGATGCCCGCTGCCCATGGAGTCTTGCGAGTGACCGAGAAAGACGGGGCGCGGTGCCCACGGATGCGCTGCGAACTGGAGCGCTCGATCACTTCCAGCGAGCGCAGTAGGTCCGTCCGGAACTCGTCCGCAGTCATATGCGTGAGCAAGCGATGCGCGTAGCCGTGGGTGGCGATCTCATGTCCTCGACGGTCAATCTCACGCACCAAATCCGGAAAGCGGTCCGCCACCCAGCCGAGCACAAAAAACGTACCCGAAACCCTGTGACGCGAAAACATGTCGAGCAGACGTAGCGTGGATTGCTCGACGCGGGAATCCTGCTTGTCCCAGTCTTCAAAGCGGATGTGCTGGCTCAGGTTGTAGACGCAAAACCAGTCTTCGACATCGATAGACATGACGTTGCGAATGGCGTCGCCGGTCATCGATGAGCCTCTTCCTCGGTCAGTCGCCGGATAATGCGCGCAGGAGATCCACCGACAATCACGCCCGGCTCTACCGGCTTCGTTACTACAGCGCCGGCAGCCACCACTGAACGCTCGCCAATCACAACACCGGGCAGCAGCAGCGCGCCAATGCCGATAAAGGCTTTATCCTCGATCCAGACTTCCGCACCGACCCCACGCCAGACATCATGCGTTGCAATCGTGACGCGCGACGAGATCGTGACCTGGTTGCCAATCCGGATCAACTCCGGAGCTTCCTCGTCGAACATGCAGTCCCGGCCGACGTAGCTCTCGCCGATCCGTACACCCATACCGCGCAGGCATCGCCGCCGGAACTTCCAGCCCAAGGCAAAGCGAGCAGGGAACGTCAGCAGCTTGCGCAGGTGCGCCAGCCACTGGGGAGTGGTCCGCTGTTGCTTGTAAGCCTCGTAGGCAAAGAACTCCGGCGTCTTCATGGCGTAATTACGGAATATTGCGGACAATCCACGGTCCGATGCGATTGGCTACCGGTAGCGGCAGCTTCTGCCAGGACTTCACCATCACCGCATACTTGGGATTATTCGGATTCAGTTCCGGCAAGGTGACGCCAGGCGCCAGCCAGTAATACCAGTTTAAAAGGGTGATCTGCGGGTTCCACTGCGTCTTGAACCGGTAGGTGCCGGCATCGATGCTCGATCGGCCCAAATCGAGTTCCGCGGCACCTTCCTGGCAGGCCCATTCGATGGACTTCCAGTACAGGAACTCATTGACGTTAGCTGAAGAGGCGCGGTAGTCCTGGCAGATCCACGGCAGCTCAATCCGCGACCCTTCGCGTAACGCCAGAGCAGCAGCGGCCGGCTGTCCCTGCTTTCGAACCAGCAAAACCGTAGCTTTCTGCGGCGCGAGGGAGAACACGTTCTCAAACAGAGCGGACGAGTAAACCGGCGTACCAAGGTCGCGCATGTTACGCGAGTACAGCTCATAAAAAGGCCCGAGTCCTTGGCTGCCTAAAACCTCGAAAGTCGCCTCGTTCTTCTCCGCTTTTCGAACCTTGCCCCGGAGACGTGAGCTAAGGCCGTCCCAATGCGCGGTGGCTTGCGTGAGCGGGATGGTCAGCGATGCTTTGTGCTGCCGTAGTTGCCAAGCCGGATTCTGCAGCGCGACAGCCTGCCGCAGTTCAACGTGCTTGGCACCACATTTGGAAGCGATAGCTGCCGCTGCGTCGAGTAGTGCTTGCTCACTCACAGCGTCTTTGGCCGCTACCCCGCCATAGTTGAAGAATGGCAGCGACACTAGAAAATGCCCGAACATGGTGCTGCGCATTTCCGTGAGCGGCAGCACTCCTGAAATCTCGGTTCCGGTAAAAACAGCTAGGTAGTGCGAACGGTGTCCAAAGGTCTTTTCGATCACCGTCCGCCATCCCCAGCGGTGATAGAAAGAAGCGCCGTTCGGCTTCTGGCTGACAAATGCTTCCCAAGCGGCTTCCTGTCCGGCTTCCAGTGCGCGTACTTCGATTTTCATAGCCGGGGCCGTTCCTCTTTCTTCCGTAGGTAGACGCGAAACTGGCCGTTATCGAACGTCTTATCCCATTCACTTTCATGCGACTGCAAGTAAGGCCCCAGTTCCTCGCGATCCATTTCGTGCTCGTAGAACACTACGGCAACTTTCCCGGGTAGCGATGCCAGTTGTTTGTCCAACTCACCCGGCTTGGCATACAGTACGCTCGGGCGCTGCGTGTACAGCGCGAACAAACGCGGGTTCCAACTGAGCAACGTCGATACGGGGCTATTTCGCAGAAACTGGCAAACGTCGGTAAACGCCTGCTGGTGTACCCCGGCAGATAGCGGTGTCAGATCGACGGTTCGCCAAGCAAGGCCCAAGGTCAGGAATGCGAGGGTCGCACTAGCAGCGGGAAGCCACCGCAATGCCTTCCAATGGACCGCTAGATCAATCAGGCCGAATGTAATTAAAAATACTAGTAGCGGATAGATACCAAACAGGTAGCGACTATTTTGAGTGGTGGAGTACACCGTCACCATAGCGTAGGAAATGACAACATATAGCTCCACCACACCTGGTCTTTGCAGGACGCTGCGCTTCCATAACACCCACAGCGCCAGCAGGAGTCCGCCCAACGACAGCAGGTAACGCGGGATTGCCGGTGAGCCCTGCCAGATGCTGGCGTGACTGCGGACGTAGTAGAGGAAGTTCGCGACATAGGCCATCGGCAGAAACTCGAACTGGCTGCCATACTGCGAGTTGGCTGAAAAGATCCAACGGTTGTACACCACAATGGCGATGGCGAAAGCGACACCAGCCGCAACAGCCACACGGCGGATCCGGCGATGCTGGGCGAGTTCACCGGCAAAGAAAGCCAGAACCAGAGCCAAGCCGGCAGCTCGCGTAGCGTAGCAAAGCAGCAACAACAGCGCGATCGAAACACCAAACCCAACGGGCTGGCGGACGTCCCATCCCCGCTTGTAGCCTTCAAGGATTACGAGTAACGCGACCCCTGAAACCAGCTGGAACAAAGTGTCCGACCCGACGTTGTCCCGTATCCAGAATCCAATGGTGCTTGTGGCAAACAAAAGGGTCGCCAACACCGCCGGCCAAAATGGAAGGCCCATGTGCCGCCCGATGGCAAACCATACTGGCAGCGATAGCCACAGAGGAAAGGCCAGCCATCGCTTCCAGCCTTGATAATCCCAACCAAGCGTCTTGGCCACGGGACTCATAAACAGTGACGTTGCTGGGGGATAGATCCCTGGGTGGTTGCGTTCCGATCGCGCCGTGGCGACAAACGAGCTTTGCGTATAGGGCCGGCCCTCGGCGAAGTTGTCCGCCTGCCACAGGTAAACGCTGAAATCGCCGCCCCAATCATGTCCGGGACGCGATGTTTGCCAATAAAAGATCCCTACGGCGAACCACAAAAAGGCGCCTATCCAGTGCTTGTAGTGATCAGAAAACGTCAACTGGCAAACCTGTACTTCAAAAGCGTCCACACGGCGATGAGACCGTCAATCGGCTTGATCTTCTTGCCTTCTTCCACAGAACGGGGAAAGTAATCGATTGGTACCTCAACGATCTTGAGGCCCTGCCGGATGAGCTTAGCCGTGATCTCATGATCCGTTTCGAAGCCGGTGGTTTCGATGTTCATCGCCTGCATCACCTTACCCGGATACAGCTTGTAGGCGGTGAGCGTATCGGTGATCCAGCGGCCGTAGAGTAGCGCCGTCCACCAGGTCAGCAACTGGCTTGCGAGCCAAGGTCCGAAGCGCTGTTCGGGATGCCGTCCTGGAAAGAGCGTAAAGCCCGGCTGCTTGCGACGCTGGCCCAGCGCACGCGACCCATACACCGAATCCGCCCCTTTTTTAAGAGCCTCGAGCATGGGCAGATAGTCTGCGGGGGCGTACTCAAGGTCGGCATCCTGAATCAGGATGTAATCGCCGGTGGCTTCTTTGATGCCGCGCCGGACAGCCTTGCCTTTGCCCTGATTCGGGACCTGAATGAATACCTTGACGCTCGGAAAACGCTGCGCCTCAGCTGCCGTACGGTCCTTCGAACCGTCGTCAACAACGATCACTTCTTTGGTGAATCCCAGCTGCTCAGTAGGCACAGCGAGCACGATTTCCAGCAGCTTGGCGATAAAAGCTTCTTCGTTGTAGGCCGGAATGACAATCGAAAGAACGGGCATGTTTCGGGGTACCGGAAGTGTCCTTTAAAAGCGGTAGCGTACCAGCGCGCCGAGCGCCTTCAGCCCATCCAGAAGTGTAATTTTCTTACCCTGCGAGCGGGTACGCGGCTCATAGTCGACGGGTAGTTCCAGCATGAACTCGCGCCGCTTCGCCAGTTTGGCGACGATTTCAGTGTCGAGGTCTCGACCGTTTGATTCCAAATGCAGCGAATGCAACAAATGGGCGTCAAACGCCTTAACGCTGGTGAGTACGTCCGTGACATAGCGGTTGTACAGGAACAGCGCCGCTACGCTCAACAGCATGCCGCCGTACTTGCTGCTCAGGTACAAACGCCAGTTGTTGTGATAAATCCCCTTGAGCTGATCGGAAAGGTCCGTCACCTTGGGGCTACGCGTTCCAAACACAGCTTTAAACCGGGAACTGCCGGCCGCCGCTTGGACCACGGAGACAAGATCCTCTTGCCGGTACTCACGGTCTGCGGGGTAAAACGCGATCAGATTGCCGCGAGCCTGTTCTACCCCCAGGCGAAGCGCTGCGCCACGGCCGGGTGCTTGCGAACGAAAGGTTTTGACGCCTTTGATGCTCTGGGCGATTGCCAGCGATTGATCGGACGACCCGCCATCCACCACTAGAACTTCCTTGGTCAATCCCAAAGCCTGAAAGTCCAACGCCACCAGGTCCCGCAGGACGCCGTCGAGTGTCGCTTCCTCGTTGAGCACCGGCACGATGATGGACACCATGTGATTTACCTGTGCCAGCTCCACGTCGATGCGAGCCTGCACCAGGCGTCGCAGTTCGGCGAGCACAAAGCCACCGGAATGGCGTCCCTCTTGCGCTTCCCAATCGCGCAGGCGGACTGTCTCAATCGGGTACGGGAACTTCTTTTCGTCAAACGGGATGTACTTGGCGGTGTCGCCGCCAGTCACCTGCTGTACGAAGAACTGCGTCACCACCTGCGGCCACTGGACCGCGGCGCTACCAGTGGTCGAGTTCATGGCGGCCATGAACTTTCCGGCCAGATCGTTGACGTCGTCCTGCTGAATGTCGAGGTCGCGCTGAGCGTTGCCAACGAAGATTTTGTCGGCTGTGGTGTTCTGGGCGATAGCTGCGGCAAGGCCGGCGGTCATGTACGAAGGAAACAACGAAGAATGCTGCGTACCGGGGCCGTACACAATCACGTCCGCCTTGGCGATGGCTTCGGCCACCGCCGGATTCAGACGCGGTGTGACGTTGGCCCGCCGGGCAAGCGCTGGCCAGCCTTCCGGAGGAGCGCTGGTGGCGCCTTCTACCTGCGTACGGTAGGTGCGCTCGTCGATCAGGTAAAGATTGGTGATGCGCGCGGAACTCTGCGCCGCCACGATGTCCGCTTCGTTGAGCATCATCGTGCCGTCTTCTTTTTCGGCGATCAGGAACAGGTTTTCGCCGAGCGTGACATTGTGCAGGACGTCGGGGCGCACTTCATAAAACCGGCTGAAGGCGGCAATGGTACGGTTAAAATCCTGCCCTTCCTGTAAAAAGCAGCCGGCAAAGTACAAGTTGCCGAGGGCACAGTCGGTAAAGTCAAAACGATTGCCTAGCGGTTCCTGTTGGTCAAAGTACTGCCGGAAGGTCCGCAGATAGCCCTGCAAGGTCGCTGCCTGCCACAGGGCAAGTTCCTGGTACCGGTCCCGGATGGCGTCGGGTAGTGCTTGCAAATCCCCAGTGGTTAAGCCATCCACAATCGCCAGCGCGTCGGCGCGGCTGATACCGACCTTCAAGCGGTAGTCGGACAGGAACTTGAGCGCCTTCTGGCCACGTTCCTTTACCGGCATCAACCGGTTGAGGTTCTTGCGGACGTCTGACGGACCAAGCATCGACGGAATAAACTTGCGAAGCCGTCCGGTGGAGTGGCCGTCGTCATAAGCGTTGATGACGATGGAGAGATCGATTTGGGGGTGCAGCCGTAGCGCTTCCGTGATCGTTTGCGTGCCACTGCCGCCAGAAAACAGAACAACGTTGATTTGAGTCCGTTCGCCGCTGGCGGTCTGTTGTTGCTGTTGCTGCTGTTGTTGTCGTTCTTCAGCCGTGGGTTTCAACACCGGCATATCGTTCGCTCCGTAGGAATTCCTCCACCCGCGCGGCGTCCTCCGGGGTATTGATTCCGACTGTCTCTTCTTCCCGTACTACGCGCGGCGTCAGTACACGGTACTGGCGGATGGCGGCGTCCACCAGAATTGGCAGCAAATTGAATTCACCAGTTGCCGATCCGCGCTGTCCATTCTTCCGGGAATCGGCTAGAAGTTGCTGCAAAATCAACGTTTGAAAACAAAAAAAACCGGTGTCACTTTCCCCAACTGGCGGCATCGGGTCGCCTTCTCGCGCCTGCCGTAAAGCCACTATATTTCCATCGGCATTCCGCTCAAAATGTATGTAAGGCTGATCCCGGTCTACGGTAGGGAAAGTTACCGCTGGTTGTAGAGGACCTTCATGCACCCGGAACACAGCTTCAATCGAGGATTTTCGAAGCGCGACCTGATCGCCCCAGACCACCGCAACGTTCTGAGTTGTAACCTGCGTTACACCGATCTCGACAGCGTCGCCCATCCCGGTGGGAACCTCTTGGACAGCGATCTTGACACGATCTTCGCCAGCCAACTCGAGTGCCGCTTTCTGCACAGCATCCTTGCTCCAGGGTGCGACCACCAACACGATGGGACCGCTGATCGAGGGAAGAAACAGGTCAAACAGCCAGGCTAGAATCGGGCGTCCGCCCACTGGATAGAGGATCTTCGGCAAAGAGGAGCCCAGGCGCGTCCCCTTACCGGCAGCGGGGATCACCACGCTCCAGTCGGACTCAATCCGTGGACTGGCAACGTCCTGCCAATTGGACCTGTCAATCCGCATCCCTACAGGGTAACCTGCAACCCGTTAGAGATTCACCACTTTAACAGTTCCCGCAGAACGGACAGCCGCAGATTGTCGTCGCCTCCCAACGGTAAGGCATAGCTGCTTCCACGTTGTGCGTAGGCCTGCCGCAAGGAGGCGTCTTCCCATAGCGCCCGAAGAGCCTGTTCCAACGCCGCAGCGTCTCCCGGCGGTACGATCCAGGCTTGCCCGTCGAGCAGTACATCGCTGATGCCTAACGCTTCGCTGATCACGACTGGTTTCTGCAAGGCCATCCCTTGGATGCAGACGCCAATTCCTGCTTGCAAGGTGTTGTTTTTGGTAATCGGCAACGCCATGATGCGGCAGCCGGCGATCATGTCGATGAATACATCACGATCCGTGTCGTTGTAGTGCATCTCGACGTTGGGAGGTGGCGTCAGGCCTGCGAGGGTGGAGCCATGCGGTAGCAGATCGGGTTCATGCGAGGTCAGCACTTTGGCCGGGTATCCGAGCCGGCCGATCACTTCGAAAAACAGACGGAAGTCCCGCCGTGAACGGCCACCGACAAATACATATCCTTCGTCCCGGATATTCGCTTTTTGCACTCGTTCCCAGGAATTGACCTTGAACGGTACGTATACAAATCGCTCGGGCGGTATGCCGTGGCGTTCCACAAAGCGGCGGCTATCCCGAAAATAAACCAGGTACTTGTGGACGCGCCGCATGGCCCAGTTCACCAGCCATTCGGCGGATTTGGGTACGCGGATGACAAAGTAATCGAGTGTCGATAACTTGCAGCGGTGGAAGGGCCAAACCCAAAGAGCGAGAACGAAGAACAGGACTTCGACGAGATGGAAATGGATCAGCAGGTGGTCGCTCGAATAGGCCATCCGCAGCAAACGCAGGTTGCGCTTCCAACGGTTTGGTTCCTGATTGGACGACAAGCAGCGAGCCTCAACTCCCGGTGGAGCCAGGCGCTCCAGGCCGTCGAGTTCCGACGCAATGCGAATCATGATCGAGGCTCCAGCAGCAAACGGTCGTACAAGGCCTCGATTCGCTCAACCGCGCTTTCGAGCGAAAAGTCATTCCGCATGCGGCGCTGTCCGGCTTCGGCCAGCCTGTGTCGTTCGGCCGGATCCGCCAGACGCTGTAAGGCTGCCGTCAACCCCTCCAGGCTGGCATTTTCAAACAGCAGCCCGGTTTGTCCATGCTCTACGAGTTCCGGATTTCCACCAACTCGGGTAGCAGCAACCGCGCACCCGGAGGCCATCGCTTCCATGATCGAGTTGGAAAGCCCTTCGCTACGGGAGGCCAGTACAAAGATATGGGCAGCACGCAAATAGCGGAATACTTCATTGGTCGAAGGCACGAATACGCAATCGAGTCCGGAGGCTTGGGCGATTAGCGCCTGACGCTCGGGGCCGTCGCCGACCAGTAGCAAACGCCAGCCTGGCTGCTGGACCTTTCGAAACGCCTCGATCAATAAAGCGAGATTCTTTTCAGGCCGCAGTACGCAAACGCAGGCGATCACCAGCGAGGCACCCTGTGTTTCGCTCACTGGGATCCGTTCGGCTGGACTGCCTGTGAACATCGCTGTGTCGACGCCGTTGTAGCAGACGCTGATACGGTCGGCCCGTTCCCCAAAATCCTGTACTAACTCGTCGCGCAGACGGCTGCTGTTCACCACGACTTGCCCGCTCATCTTGTGGGCCCACACCGTGGGCCGACGGTAACGTGGCGGGACGAGCCCCATTTCACAACGCTGGGCGGCAACTGGGATTACGCCACGCGTACAAGCCGCGACAGGCATGCCGAACAGGTTCATCGTGTAGTCAAACGAGTGGACCAGCGCGATGTTCTGGCTTCCAAGGTACTGGCTGAGGCGCCGACCTTCGCGTAGCGCATCGAAGCTGAGTAGGGACCGTGAGCGGACCCAATACAAGGGCACTCCGGCGTCCTCCAGCGGCTTTACCCAATGGCCACCTTGTACCGCTGCCACATGCGCCTGATAGCGCTTCATGCCAAGTGCGGTAAGCGCCAGCTGCCGCTCGCCGCCGCCGGCCCCCAAGGCGTGGGACATCAGCAGGACGGGAGTCCGCCCTTTCCTCATACGGTCTGTGGGCGCTGTTGCAGGTAGTGCCGTAGATCTTCCTGCGCCAACGCATTGGCGGAGGTGAAGGACACCAGAGCCGCCAGATAGTAATCGAGCGCGATGCTACAGAACAGAATGCCGAACGCGTAGGTGATGGTGGCTAGCAGCAAGCCTGCCGATAGCGCCATCTCGTCATGAAAATTCATACGCCGGGCTTCCCGGTAACACCGGAAGTTAGTACGGATGCAGAGGAAGATGCACCAGACGTACAGCAGAAAGCCGGGAATCCCAGTCTCACTCGACACCTGTAAATAGGAATTGTGCGACACCTGCCAGGCGGAGCCGCGGCCTTCGGTTTCACGAACATAAGAATCCACGGCGTCGGTAAACATCAGTGGTCCCACCCCAAACAAGGGGTTCGCCAAGCTCAGATCGATAGCTCGCTTCTGCAGCATGAGGCGCGCATTGGTGGAATCGACAGCTTGGCGGGACAACTCGGCTTCCATGGCGTCAAACGTGCCGGTTCGAGCCTGGGTAAATGTGAACAGGCGGTTCACGGTGCCTTCCGGCAGCAGCGGGAACAGCATCACGGCCATAGCGGCGCTGGTGATGATCGATGCGATCTTCCAGCGGACAGGCATGATCAGAAAGCAGACGCCGAGTAGCAGAGCCAGCGTCAACATGTTGGCACGGGACCCGGTGCGGAATACGTAGTACACCATGATGGGTATGCCGCCGGCCAGAATAAACCGGGTGAACGGACGTCCCCGCATGATCAGGATCAGTACAAAACAAAGCCCCAGCACGATGTGCAGGGCCAGATCGTTGCCATTCGCTAGCGTCGTTTCGGGAATGAAGAAACGGTTTTCCCGGGTCTGTCCGTACCGGAAGCACATGAACAGAATCACCAGGTAGCCGGCGGCGAACCCACGCGTCACGTTGATGAGCGCCGGTGCAGTGACGGCGATGGCGCAGGCAATAAACGGCAGGATATGAATGCGTAACCCGAACGTCAGCATGTACGGCAGACTTCGGCCCGGGTACATACCTACCACCGCGGCGAATGTCCACCAGACCCAAAGCAAAACCCACGGCCAGAAAAATGGCGATCGGATAAAGCGCGCATGGTTGCCGGCAGCGAAGTAGAAGATCGCGACCACCACCAGCATGAACGCCACCAACGGAAACGGGATGCCCAGGTAAATGGTGAGGATCTGCGCCAGGATCGACGACAGGATGAACAAATACAACCCGAAGACGATCGACGCCACTTTGGGGTACGGCAGCGCAGCGTAGGCCGCCAAGCGCTGCGCCAAGGTTGGTGGAGCCGCTATCGGCGTACTCAGACCAGTATTGGCAGTTGCCGGAGAGGCAGGAGCCGTAACAGCAGGAGCATTACGAGGAGGTGCTGAAGAAGGCTGCGACTGCGGTAGACGATGGGAATAAGTAGTGATTGTAGAAGCCGGAGGCTCCCTCCGGTCTCGTATTCTCATCGTGGAAATCCTTTTAAAGTGTAACGTGCTGCCCACAACCGCTGGCGGTGTTCTGGCCGTAAGCAGAAGGCGACAGCTAAGACAGCATAAATCGCAACGTGGATGATTCCCGCCACAATCAGCCACATCAGGCTACCGGCGGGAAACACCAACTGCTTGAGCGTCCAACTGGCGGCTACTGTCGCGAGACCAACGGCAAACGGGGCGGGATAAATGGCCCCCACGTACTGCCAGACATTCAGGTTCAGTTCACGCTGAGTGAGGTACAGCAGGTGCAGGCAGCGGTTGGCCGTCATCATCGCGGCGATCCACCACATGCCGCCTTCGAGCCCCCAACGCGGCAGAATCACCGTCATACCCGCTAGCGTAATGGCTGCTTCAATCAGCAACGACCAGGAGTAACGGCTGAACCGGTCAAGCCCCATCAAAATCGCGTTGGAGATGAACTGGCTGATCGATGCCGTATGCGCCAGCAGCAAGGGAGGCAGCAGGCGAGCGCAGACGTCAGCGACTTCTACGCCCATCCACCAACGGTAAAATTCCCAGCCGTAAACCAGAAGGAACGAGGCAGGCAGCAGCCATACCGTAAGGCTGTACCGGTTTCCGTTCTCCCCCAGTTCCACCAACTCCCGTTGCTTGCCCTCTGCCATCAACTGCGTCGCTTGCGGACCCGAGACCAGACCAACGCGCCCGACGGCATCCGCGGCGTACTCGATCAGCTTCATGGAAAGGCTGTAGTAAGAAACCGCCTTGACAGACAGGATGGTTCCGATTTGCGTGGGCAAAACCGAGCCCACAGCTCGGGACGAGACAATGCTTGGCATGACGCGCCAGCCGTAGGCGAACTGCTGGCGCAGCATCCGGCCCGTTACGGAAGCCCATGAGAATCGGAACTCCGGAAACAGCCTCTGCCAGGCGATGTATGTCGCGATGTATGCGGTGGTTTGCGTCGCCAGCATCACCCAACCCATCGCCGCCAGTCCATAACCGAGCCACAGAACGATCAAGGTGACAATCGCACGGCCAGCGGTGGACCCAATCCAGATACGGCCAGTGATGTCGAATCGCTGGAAGCCTTCAATGCCTGCGCTCAGGATGTTGAAGAATAACCCGGCACCCCAGCTCACCCCAACGATCCGAATGAGCAGATGAAATGCCGGCAATAGATCTGCGCGGACCTTGTACCAACTGGCGATCTGCTCGGTAAACAGCCAGGCCAGTGAAGTGACGATTGCGCCCGCTACCAAGCCGTACAACAAGCCGGAGTTGATGACTTCGTTCACCCGTGCCCGGTCCCGTACCTGGTATTCCGCCGTGAGCTTCACGGTGGCAGGCCGAAAGCCCAGATCGATCATCCAGAAATACTCAACAAGCGACAACGCCAAGGCCCATAACGCATATGGTTCCAGGCCAATGTGCCCGACGACAAAGCGCGGGATGATAGCGGCGGAAATCAGCGTTGTGAGTACGCCGCCCCAGCTCCAGGCAATGTTGATGAGATAGCGCCGGTTCATTCTTTGGGGGCGCGGAAGCTCAACCCAAGGTCCTCGATTTCTGAACCGGGGCCGATCCGCTCAACCAATTCAAACGTTTCGGCGGCTTTGCGCAGAAAGCTGACCTGGTTTACCTTCTGCTCACCTTGGTCGGTGGTGCCGGTAGTACGTCCGACAATCCATAAACCGCCGGGGATGAGGCTCCGCCAAACTGCGGCAATGCTCTGTTCCAACTGAGCTGCGTCGAAGTACTGACGGTTGAGGATATTCATGGTGCGTACCGCATGACCAGGCCGCGCTGCAGGATCGAAGATCGAGTGGCGTTCCATTCGGAAACGGGTGTCCGCAAGCGCCAGTTCGCGAGCTTCCGGATGGGCCAAGGGAATTCGAGTCAGATTCCAGCCATTTACAGCGGTATTTTCGACAGAGCCACTCAGAAAAGCAGGTGGGATGTTGTTCCAAGAAAAGCCCGCTCGCCGGCCATACCAGCGCCAGAATCGATTGACCAGGAAGACGGGAGAGTCCTGCCAAAGGTACGGCACGACAAAGGGACCTCGCAGGTACTGCAACAGTACGCCCGAGCCAGATTCGTAGATCCACGACTCGCCGGGCTTCCCGCGTGTGGCTTCAACAAGATCGAGGCAAATATCGGACGCCACCAGTTGTGCGTTTGAGAAACGGGCAAACAAGGTACGCGCCCACTCAGCCGAGGTCAGGCAGTTGGAGGCTCCCCAGTCGTACACGAGCAGCGGTGTGGAGGGTGCAAACAAACGGCCCAGCACTTGATCGAGCACGGGGTCCACTTGAGCGAAGCGGCCGCGGTAGGTGGTTCGAAAGATCTTGCCGGGCAGCAGAAGTAGTTGGCTGATCTCTTCAAACCGCTTGACCTCGTCCGGTGAGGCTGGCATGTTGAGCCGAAGCAGACGGCAGGAGATGTGGCGCTTTTCGAGTTCCCCACGGCTTCGGGCTGTTTGAAACTCAGCTTCTGTACAGATACCGAACTTGATCACGATATGGCCGCCGTCGTCGCCGTGCTCCGCATCCAGCGTTCCAGCGTCAGAAGAGTCCACAACTGTACGGGTGCGCGTCCACGGCGGTCTCCTTCGGCAAGCATTTTTCGAAAGCCGCCCGGACGCAGCCAGCCTTCGCGTTCGAGGATGGGTGCCGAGAGCAGTTCTTCTACTTGCGGTCGCCACTGACGCAACAGCCAATCTTCGACAGGGATGGTAAAGCCTTGCTTGCGGCGGCTGGCAACGGTGGGATGTACACGCCGCCGTGACAGTTCGCGCAGAATGGCTTTCAGTTCGCCATTATGTAGGCGAAGCTCATAGGGAAGCTTGCCGGCAAATTCCCACATGTGCTGGTCTAAGAATGGCGATCTTGCCTCAAGGGCGTGGTACATGGCGCCGCCGTCGACCTTGGTTAGAAACTCGGAGACAAAGCGGTTGTCCTGTTCCCAGCGGAGGAAGTCCCGCAGCAGGTTTTGGGCGGATTCCCGTGATGCCGGGATTTCGCGATGCCGTAGGCCGACACCGTCAAGCCGGGGTCCTAGGATGCCAAGTTCACGGTACAGCGGTAGCCCATCAAATGCACGATAGACCGCACCGACGCCTTCCCGCAGATAGGCCAGTAAATTCCGCAGGCGCCTGCCTTTCGCTCCCGGGACGAGGGCTGCGCCAGCGCTGGCGGCTGCAAGCACATGACCAGGAATCCGGCGAGCCATGGAAGATGCCTGCGCAAATACCTCGTGAGTACGATAGCCCAGAAAGATATCGTCTCCGCCGTCACCCGTGAGCAGTACTGTCGCGTGGGGTTTGATGACGCGGGAGATTTCGATCATCCCCAGTGCGGACGAGCACCCAAACGGCTCGCCGTAGGCTTGCGTCAAGCTATCGAGTAGACTGCTTCCGGCTGGTGCGAGCTCCATCACTTGATGCGGAATTCCCAGCCAGGATGCCGTTTCCGCGGCTGCTCCCGCTTCGTCTGCCGCATGGCCCTTGGTGGCCACCGTAAAGGCAGTGAGCTTGGGGTTAAACTGTGCGACGGCCCAGCAAACTAATGCCGAATCGACGCCGCCACTCAGCAGGCAGCCGACCGGTACGTCTGCATCGAGGCGTAGCTTTACGGATTCCAGCAGAAGTTTTTCTGTGGTGGCGACAGCTTCTTCAAAGTCGATCTTCGAGCTGTCGGCTGTGGGTTCGGGAACTGTCCAATAACGCCATACGCGAGGCGCTTGACCGCTGTCTGGCTTCCACTCGAGGATAGAGCCTGCCGCCAGTTTGTGTACGCCCTGGTAGATGCAGCGTGCGTCGCTGACAAAGGAATATTCCAGAAACTCCGCGACAGCTGCCGGGTCAATTGTCCCAGCCTGATTCGCCGCTCGCATCGCCATAGCGGTTGAGCCAAAGGCGAGCGTCTTTCCGTTTTGCAGGGCGTAGAACATGGGCTTAACGCCCAGGCGATCCCTGACGAGCCATGCCGTACCGCGGTCTTCGTCCCAGAGCGCGAAAGCAAACATCCCGCGCGAACGCTCGACCAGCTTTTCGATTCCCCAGGCCCGGTAACCCTCGATTAGAACTTCTGTATCCGTCTGCGAGCGGAAGCGATGGCCGGCGCGCTCCAGGTCGTCGCGGAGCTCTCGAAAGTTATAGACGGCACCGTTGAAGACAACACCCACGCGTCCGTCTGCCGAAAGCATCGGTTGTGCACCGGCTGCCGACAGATCGTAAATCGCTAAACGACGGTGGCCAAACGCGACACTGCCCCAGCCATGAGACCAGGCATGCAGACCTTCACCATCGGGTCCACGCCGCGCTTGAGCGTGGTTCATGGCCGCGACCAGTTCCCTTCCCCGGTCTGTGGATTCCCCGATAAAGCCGCTAATTCCGCACACAGCTTATTGTTGTCCCTGGTTGACGAATACGGCCCGTCGCGCCCATTGTGGAGGCACTAAGAAGCGATACTGTGCCGCCCCGCCTTCTTCTGTAGCTAATGTTTCAAATCCCAGCTTGGCGTAATGTTCCCTGACCAGCCCGTTCTTTGCTGTTGGTATATATCGGCCGCGCAGCTCCTGGACCCCAGCCGAAGTAGCAGCAAGAACCAGTTCGTCGAACATGTACTGTTCCATTTGGCGACCCAGAACCCGGCAACTCATCAGCCAGGTATCGATGTCCCAGCACGTGGGCTCACCAGCCACGGGCAGCGCCACTAGACAGCCAATGACGCCATAATCGCCAAAGCTGTCGCGCAGAGAGAAGCCGCACACCCAGCCGTTCGCCGCCATTTCTTCCATGTTGGCTTTGGTGTAGCGGCGCGTGGTGAGGTTGAACTGATTCGTTTTATTGCAAAGCTGGGTCAAACGGTCGAGGCTGGCCGGCGTGGCCCGTTCCGCACGCGCCTGCATGCCGAGGCTGGCCAAAAACTCTTCCACTGAACCTGCAGATCGCTCGCGTTCCTTACGCTGCGCTTCCTGCCGGTACTGATTGGCCCGTTGGCGATCTTCCGCCGAAAGGGTGATCGCTTCGCAATACCTTCCACGTTCCAGTGCCGGGATAAAGCCATAAACGTTCGAACCGGGATCGGGTACAGCTACCTCCGGCATGCAAGACCGGACCCATTCCCGTTCAATGGGGTTATCGTCGAGGAACACAAAGCTGTCACTGCCCAACGAAAGCTCTTGGGCGATCGCCTTCAGGTTACTGGCCTTGTCCGTCCAGTTGGCCTGAAATGATGCAAAGTCTTCGCGACGAAGGACCATACCCGGGTGCTTCTCAAACGGGGCCAAAGCGTCTTCCAGATTGTTCTTGGAGTTGACGGCAAGCAGAATGCCGCGTGTGGTGAGGTCCTTCAGGTACTGCTGCAGCGCCTGATGCGCTTCCCCTTCGGCCGTCCCTGGACCAATGCGGATACTGTCGAGCCCATCCTCGCCAATGATTCCACCCCAGAGAGTATTGTCGAGGTCGCAGACGACCACTTTCCGGGTCAACCCGAGTACAGCGCGGACCTGTGCCACCACCGCTTCGCTAAAGGCTGGCAAAGCATCCAGGCCCGGGTGCTGCTTAGCCTTGTGCCAGAGCGGGACATCCGCCCACCGCGACCATCCGGTTTCCATCGCTAGACGTTGCGTATCGACCAAAGAAACAGCACGGCCCTTGCAGGCGTTGAGCAGCAGTTCGTTCACTGCTTGAATCACACGGTCGCGCCCGCCCAGTTGAGACCATGCCAGCGTACCGCCTGGCTCCTGCGAGGGTCGATCAAACGCCGTCATGATCAAATGCGCCGGTAGACGAGCCGCGATCCTCTCCCATAGCTCGATCCAAGGAGCAGCTGCAACTTCTGCATTCCCGTTGAACTGCGGCAAAGCGAGGTCACGCCAGTTCACCGCCAGAACGATGATGTCGGGAGCAAAAGCATGAAGTCCGCTGGCCGGATCCAGCACTTCCTGTTGGTACGCGCCAAAGAGGCCCTCATAGAATTCTGCTGCGATGTGATCCCGCCAGCAGAGGCTTCGCAGCAAAGGGGTCCATAACGCTGTCGTACTGGAGGAAAGAATCGCGATCTTGACGCGACGCAACCGGCCGGGTACTTTCGCCGCCGTCTGATCCACCAGCCGCTGTACACGCGCCATTTCGAGATATGGCAGACCAGGCGAAAGCAGCAGCCGGAGTTCCGCAGCTGCTGTTTCCCACTCTCCCGCGGTGGTGTGCGCGCGAATCTTTGCGACGCGATCGGCGTTGGTCATGACGATGCGGCCTCTGGTGTACGGTCGGCCCAGGCGATCAAGTCGCGACGGGGCCAGATCATAACACCTGTCAAAGGAGTGAATTTCCCTTCCTCATACAGTTTTTTGCGTTCGGGACTGCGTTCGAAAACTCCACTGTCCAGATCGGCAGGTCCGCAAGTAGTGAAGAATGCGCCCCCTGCGCGAGGGGTTTCGTTGAACCAAGCTAAATGCGGACTGACCCGGAACGTTTCCGTCGCGTGGAACCAGGAAGCAGTCACCAGTCCACGTACCTCCGGGTTATTTTTCAGCGCCTGCGCCACCAACCAATAGGATCGGTTGGCTTCCTTCTCATTCAGAGAGTACTTGCTCGGGCGGCGCAGTCCGACATGCGTGAAGTAGCAGGGGCGGAATCCCCCAAGGCGCATCAGTGCGGATGCTAAACCCGGCCAGTCTTGCAGTGGTGCTCGTGTGATCCAGGATCGCGGAAATCCATCAACAACATAATCGAGTTGTCCCGCCGGAAATCGGCGAAGCGTGGCGACTGCTGCCCAATGCACAAACCAGGGATGTTCGAGTGCGAAAGCAGGGTCAGGCTTTGAAAACGATAACCAGGCCTGATATAGCTTTTGCTGAACACCTTCCGGAAGATTAAGCGCAGCGATCTGCGGTATGGAGGCAATGGCGGCACGCGCCAATAAAGACCGCTCGAAGTCCTGTCCGGCGGCATCGGCAGGACGAGCAGCCTTCAAGCGATCCATCCACGCTGCCGGATTCTGCAGGGCTTCCAGCGCTGGCACAGTACCACCGTTGGCAGCCACCTCACGGAGAGCTTGGTCCAACTGCTTCCACATTGTCATGCGGACGGCTCCGCGTCAGGCTCGATGGCTTGGTAGGTACGTCGCGGCAGGAACTCCACCACGCCAGTCAGCCAGGCGTCGAACTCCTCGTCGGTGGTGAAGTTCATGTCCAGGAAGCGCGGCAGTAGCATACGGTCGTGATCTTGCCGTGCCAGACCAAAATGGCAGGTTACGGCAGATTCAGCACCCCATCGGCGCAACCAGTCCGGATAGTCCCGGTGATGTACGCCGCTGGGATAGCAAAAATGAGATGGTCGAATCCCCAAGTATTCATTCAGTCTTGCTTGGTTGTCGTCCAGCTCTTTGCGAAATGCCTGCTCCGCACGCGGTGTGAGATGCCGGTGTGTATGGAGCTGAAAGTCGATTCCCTGCTCTGCTAATTCCCGAATGGAGGACGGTTCCAGCAAACGCATCACGCGGCTCTCTAAAATCGCATTCCAATCCTGGCCTAGACATCCGGCGAGCTGTTCCGCCAACGCATCCTTGTCGCGCCCGGATAGATTGTTGTCCCTCGCAAAACGATCCAGCTTTGCGAGTTCGATATCCACGCTACCCGGTGCGCACAAATCCAAGGGGTCGCCATTCCAACCCTTTCCGGGGTATGCGCGACCCCGGCCGCGATGTAGCATCAAGCCGCAAATCAAACGAAAAACCGGGCGATTGTAGTCGGAATAGTATGTGGTCTGATAAACCGTTGCGGGAAAGCTATGTGCCTTGAGAATCGGGAAAGCCTGTACTCGAAAGTCGTGGAAGCCATCGTCAAACGTGATCGCTACGGCTTTGGGAGGCAATGTACCGTCGCCCAATCGGCGGAGCGCATCCGCCAGTGGCAGTACGGCATAACCGCCTCTATGCAAATACTCCATCCGACGCCGGAACACGTTAGGAGCCAGGAAAAGACCCGGATTCCATTCATGTTCGTCTTGGAGCGAGATGCCGTGGTAGCAAAGGATGGACAAACGTCGGCGACGCCATGGGCTAGCCGCTACGGCGCGGGACAGCCCCGCGGCCCGCAGAGCTCGCAGGACCATTAACTTCGCGCCACGCATGATTGTGTTAGCTCTGAAACGCCCCGCGACGTTCCAGTTCGTCGAGAAGCGCGCCCACGCTTTCGTACCCGAGTAGTTCTTCCTCGGCTGCAATGCCCGTTTCCACGCTAACCAAGTGGAGCAACTGGACATCGGCCAGCGACGACCAACTCTCGACCGTATCGCGCGTATCCGCGTCGGAAATTTCCTCGGGCGCCTTACCCATCAATTCCGCCATTGCCGCCCGGAACTCATTTCGGCTCATTCTCTTCAAATGTAGCAATAGCTCGGGCATGTTACCCTGACAAAACTTGAAAAAGGTACTTTTCAAGTTCTGTAACCCCACTATTTGCAACAGGTTATGAATCTAGCGCTACGCCTTTTCCGGTACAGCCAAGCACAATTGGGCATCGGCGGCCTCAACCA
>AP025253.1 GCA_016865505.2 Bryobacterales bacterium F-183 | reverse complement strand
TGGGGGGCGGGGATGGGCAGACTTGCGAGACCGGGCTTCAAGCCCCGATGATAAAGAGAGCCTTGTGGTTCTGAGGAGTACGATCGTTCTTCCATGATTTCAAAACGAAAGATTTCCGCTTGCTGGATGTTGTGGGTATTGGTTTGGAGCATGCTTTCAAGCAGCGTCTGGGCGCAGCCTCCACAGCAGCAGCAACAACAGCAACAACCGGGTCAAGCGCAACAGCCGCAGCAGGCGCCGTTGACGGTACGTCCGGATTACACGCTCGGTCCGGACGACCAGGTGTTAATTAAAGTTGCGCAGGTACCGGAGTTGAACGACCGGCCGTTTCGCATTGGGCCCGATGGATCGCTGGAACTGCCGATTGTCGGCAAGATCCAGGCCGGCGGGCTGACGGTACAGGCTTTTGAAAAAGCTCTGACGGACCGTTTGGGCGAATTTGTTCGCGCTCCTCAGGTGTATGTGTCGCTGGCGCAGTTCCGCGGTGAGCCGGTGTTCTTTGTGGGCGCCTTCCGGTCCCCCGGCATTTATCCGCTGGCCGGCCGCAAGACTCTGGTGGAAATGATGACCACGGTTGGAGGCCTGCAGCCGAACGCTTCCCGCCGCATCAAGATCACCCGGCGCTTGAGCTACGGTCCCATTCCGTTGACCGGCGCGCAGACCAACGCCGAAAAGGGCATCTCGACGATCGACATCAATATTGAGAACCTGTCGACCAACATCAATCCGGAAGAAGACATCGCGCTGCAGCCGTACGACGTGGTGAGCTCGGAGCGAGCCGAACGCGTGTACGTGCTGGGCGAGGTCGGCCGGGTGACGGCGATTGAGCTGGGCGAACGTGGTTCGATCTCGATTGCGCAGGCATTGACTGAGGCCGGCGGCCTGGGTCCGATTGCCAAGGCGAAGGACATGCGGATCCTGCGTCAGATTTCCGGCACCGATCGCCGGGCGGAGATTCCGATTGACGCCAAGCGGATCCTCGCCGCGCGCGACCGTGATTTTCCGCTGCTTCCCAACGATGTACTGGTGGTCAACCGCAGCGCGCTGCGCGGACTGCTGAGCCGGTCCGACGGCATCGGGTTCCTGTTGCCCGTCATCCTGCTGAGCGTATTCCGGCGCATCTAACCGCGAACTCCGGGACGAAGAACGACAGATCTTACAATGAAAACTTTTTCCAATCCAGCATCGCGCGCCGTGGCGCTGTTGTTGACGGGCGCGCTGCTCGCGCCAACCGGCCTGCTGGCGGGCCAAGCGGCAAGTGCGCAGCAAACAGCGGAGCCACCACTTCAGGCACCGGAACCGCGCGTTCCCGGTGGATCGGCGTCGCGGCGCATTGCTCCCGGCGCGATCCGCTTGATTGTGCTCGAAGGTCACAACATCTCCAACAGCATTCTGACCAAAACGTCCATTACGCCGGTGGTGCAGGTCCTCGATTCGAACGACCAGCCGGTACCCGGCGCCGATGTCACGTTTGAAGCTCCGCCACCGTCCACCACCGCTCCCGGCGGCATGTTCGGCAAAGCGCCGATCGCCACCGTCAAGTCGGACATCGTGGGCCAGGCGACGGCCGAGTTTACGCCGAACTGGGTTCCCGGACGCTTCGCGATCAAGGTTCGCGCGGTGTTGGGCGAGCAGAAAACGGAAACGATCATCGCCCAGTTCAACGACCCGCAGGCTCTGGTGGCCGGCGTTCAGGATCCGCCCAAGCGCTGGTATAAGAACTGGAAATGGTGGGCCGTGATCGCGGCTGGTGCAACGGCTGGCGCGATTCTCGCCACGCGCGCCGGCGGCGGTGGTTCGCCGACCATTACGATTACGCCTTCCCCGGTGGGCATTGGAGGTCCCCGGTGACGATGGTTCCGGCTGGATTGATGGTGCTGGCGACGGCTAGCGCATTTTTACAACAGGATGTCCGGTTGAGTGGTCCGGTGTCGGGCTGGGTGTACGATCCCCCGACCAAGTCCATTCGTACGGTGGCCGGTATGCCCGGCGCCGCTGTACTCGGCCGTGCGGCATTTACAGATCTTGCCTGGGCGAGTGTCGCCCCGGCCGCCGCCGCGTCCAGTGGGAAAGCGGTAGCGGCGTTAGCGCTGCGCGAAGAGGGTGGCGCACTAACCGCATTACGCGCCGATGGCACGGAGACTACGGTAGACGGTTGGGAACCGGTAGCGGCAGGCCTGCCCCGGTTGATGGCCTGGTCCGAGAATGGCTCCCGCGCGATTCTGGTCCTCGATGCGCGCGATGCCCGGGTGATTTCGATCACTGGCGATTCGGTGGCCGCGTCGCGGTTACCCCTGGTGGAATCGGAAGCAGCGGCAAAGATCACGTCCATCGCCGCATCGCGCGACGAATGGTTCGCGTCGGTAGCGGGCGCCGGGATTTACCGGTCGCGCTTTGACAGCCCGTCCGAGCCTACACTCTTGACACCGTCCGCCTCCGCGGAAGATGCTGTACTCGCACTCGACAGCGCCCGCAATGTCGTCTATGCGCTTGAGCGCGAAGCCGGCATCTTGTGGCGTGTCTCGTCGACCAACGGTGAAGCGACGGTCCTGTCGCAGGAAGCCGCCGTACTGGCCGGCTCCACGGCAATCGGCGTTGCCACCTCCGGCCGTCAATTGCTGGTCGCGCGTGGAACGTCCGACCGCAAATTGCACCGCCTCGATTTGGAAGCCATGACCTGGAGCGAAGTGCCCTATGGGCTCGATGGCGCACCGGGTACGATGTTTGCCCCCCTGTCCCGCGCCGGCGTCTTTTTGCTCGGGCTGCGCGGCAGCGAGCAGGAAGCCTTGTACTTGTGGGATGAATCCGCCGACAGCGTATTCTTTGTGCCGGCGGCAGCGCAGGCTGCTGTAGCCGCGGGAGTAGACGGCCAATGAGACAACAGAAGCATCGGCGCAGTCTTTCTTCTCTTCTTTTCCTGCCGGCGATGGCAGCGTTATTCGTCGCCGCGCCGGAAACCGCGCTTGGACAAGTCACACTTCGCGTTACCCAGGGCGACCAGATCGTTGCCGTCGCCAATGGCGGTTTCCTGACGATCACCTCGCAGGGTCTGAATCAGCAACTGCCGATCACGCTGGGCATTACGTATGTCGGTAGCGGCACCGGCATCAATTTTCAGGGCATACCCGTATTGCGCGGCTCGACGGACTTCACCTTCCTCGATCCGCCCCCCTCGAACCTTTCTCTAGTACCCGGCCAAACCGCTACCTTACGCCTGGCCTTCCGTCCTACCGCCACCCGCATCCAGTCGGCGGAGTTCCGCTACGATTACACGGAAACCTTCACCGAAGGATCCCGCACGGGGATTGTGTCGTTAGGCCTGAACGGTCTGACGCCGGAATTCCGGGTCGCTTACGGCTTTGCGATCGACGGCAATGTGGTTCCGCTGCCCGAGCAGGATCCGGTCATTCCGTTCCTGCCCACTCCTTTAAATAGCTCGACCCTTGGCACGATCATCGTCGCCAATCGCGGTACCGGCGCCGGACAGTTGGTAGGGGCGCGCATTAGTGGCGATCCCTTTACGTTCGTCAGCCTGCCGTTCCTGCCGGCCAACGTCGCTGCAGGCGGGTCGCTCAGTTTCCAGGTCCGCTACCGGCCCCGCCGCGTGGGTACGGATGTCGGCACCCTTACGCTCGAATACGCCAACGGCGTTACCTACACGATTACGTTGACCGGAAACGGCATCACGTCGTTCTTTACGTACGAACTGCTGCCGCCGGAAGGTCCGGCGCGTCCCATCGTCCCGAATCAGACCGTCGTCATCGAACCGGTGGCCGTCGGGCAGCGGGCTACGACATGGGTCCGCTTCACCAACACCAGTGAGCTGGATATCAATGTCCCGTCCATCGCGGTTACCGGACAGTCGTTCAGCCTGGCCGATCTGCCGTTCCTGCCGCTCACGGTAGCGCCCGGTGAGACCTACCTGTTTTCGATCCTCTACGCGCCCACCCAGTCGGGCCGCCAGACCGGACGTCTGCGCATCGGCAACGATGTCTTCGAGCTGGCCGCCGACGCAATCGGTCCGCAGCTTACCTATTCGTATACGACGACGGCCGGCACGGTGACGATCGTCCCGCTGGAACCGGTGGTGTTTACCGGCGTCAATGTCGGCGAGACCTCGGTAGTCAACTTCACGCTGGAAAACAAAGGTACGGCGGCGGCGCCCATCGCCAACATCGGCATTGCGTCCGATAGCCGGGGCGTGTTTTCCCTGGCGAACCTGCCACCTCTGCCAAGCTCCATCCCTCCGGGTGGTTCGGTGACCTTCCGCATCGAGTACAAGCCGGTGGCCCCGGGTTCGTCGAATGCATCGCTGCTGGTGAACGGTGTCGCGTTCCCGCTGGTGGCCATCGCCAACGAACTGCGCGCTCTGCCGGATTACACGATCACGGGTCCCACTACGGTACAGGCGTTTGAACAGCCGCGGGTCGGCGTCACGCTGGCGTCGGCGTACCCCGTGACCCTGCGTGGTGTACTGAGCATCCAGCCGGAAGCCGATCTCAACATCGGCGATCCTGCGGTACAGTTCTCCACCGGCGGCCGCCAGGCGGAATTCACGATTCCGGCTGGGTCGACCCAGGCTGTATTCTTCAACGGTGCTACGGATATCCGCTTCCAGTCCGGAAGCGTGGCGGGTACCTTCTTCTTAAGAGCAACCTTTACCACCCCGGCGGGCTTGACCTTGACCCCGGATAACCCCAAAGTACTGCGGATTACTCTTGCCCCGACGGCTCCCCGGCTCCTGACCGGCGGCGTCTCCGGCCTGACGTCCAATAATCTGACTTTGGAAGTCGCAGGTGTCACCACCACGCGGTCCTTTACGCGTATGACGGCCACGTTTAAAGCCCGTTCCGGATTCAACATCAACCAGGCGGAGTTCACCCAGGACATTACGGGATCTTCATTACTGTGGTTTGGTTCCCCGGCATCCAGTGCCTTCGGTGGTCAGTTCACCATGCAGATCCCGTTTGCCTTTAGCGGCAGCAATCTCCCGGCGAATCAACAACCTACGCAGTCTATTGAGTCGGTTACGATCACGTTGACGAATGAACGGGGGGCATCGAACGCGATTACAATCGCTGTGCCCCAGTAAACCATTGCAAGGAATAGTACCAAGCACTAAGAAAGTGCTTGCAGTCTAGATTTGAAATGGTCTAACATAAATCTACGATAACTTAGGACCTCCCTATAAGGGAGCGCCTTTGGAGGAGGAGTATATCGTGAACTTTGTTTCTCGCTTGGTGCTAACTGGAACCTTTGTAGCGTCTGCTGCCCTGTTTGCCACCAACGTTCCACTTTCGAATACGGGCACGATTGGTAGTGGCTGTATCGGCACGGTTACCTTGGCTTCTGGTTGCTCTCTTATGAGCAATGGCCAGCTCGGTGACACTCACTATTCTTTGAGCGGCCCGGCCGGCAGCACCACGCGTGCGCGCTCTGGCCCTGGCACCCCCACTTCGGGTCCCTGGATCGGCGACAACTCGACGTCGACCTGGATCGCCCCGAACAACGGTGGTCTCAACAATAACCCGATCGGTTTCTACACCTACACCCAGAGCTTCAACCTGAACTTCGTCCCGAGCCCCGGTTCGCTGATTCTCGGCCGCTGGGCTTCGGATAACCAGGGTACGCTCAGCTTCAACGGCAACGTTGTGAGCTCGACCCCGGCCGCCCCGATCAACGCCAGCTTCAGCACCTGGACGCCGTTCACCATCAACAGCGGCTTCGTCCTCGGCATGAACACCCTGACCTTCACCGTGCGTAACACCACGGTGGGCGCCACCGGTCTTCGCGTTGAGTTCTCTCAGGTGTCCCTGCCGGAGCCGGTGGAAACCTTCACCGCTCTCGCTCTCTGCGGTCTGGTGTTCGTCGCCGCCCGTCGCCGCAAGGCGCAGATGGCCGCCTAACTTAGGCGCGACACCGCATCGACACATAAGTGATTCAGAACCGGGCATCCCTTCGGGGATGCCCGTTCTGCTTTTTCAGCCTCTTCTCAAGCTTCCAACGGACGATGGGAGAATAGTGACGGAAACGCCACATTCGACGACGGCAGCGACCTATGAGTTCGATCCTCCCCGGGAGGGTCTGCGAGCCCGTACACGAAAAGGCGCCATCGCCACCGCCCTCGGCCAGGGGCTCGACATCCTCATCGAGATCGGGCCCATTGTTGTCCTGTCCCGCCTGCTCCCGCCTTCCGACTTCGGTGTGATGGCCATGGCGATGGCCGTAGGCGCGATTCTCGCCGTCGTCAAAGAAGCCGGACTTTCCTCCGCCACCGTCCAGGCCCGCCAACTCAATCACGAACAGGTCAACGCCCTCTTCTGGACCAACGTCCTGCTCGGCCTCTCCGTCGGCGCACTGTCGTTCATCGCCGGACCTACCGCCGCCTGGGTCGTCTCCCAACCCCAGCTCACCTGGATCATTCCCTGCCTCGGCCTCACCGGCATCATTGACTGCTTCGGCATCCAGCACGACGCGCTCTTGCAGCGCAAACTGGAGTTCCGCAAGATCGTCACCCGCCAATTGACCGCCCGCAGCCTGGGCGTCGCCGCCGGCATCACCGCCGCCCTATATGGCGCCGGCATCTGGTCCCTGGTGATCATGCAGGCCGTATCCGCCATCACCGGCACTGTTACGCTCTGGATCGCCTGCGGCTGGCGTCCCGGACGTCCGTCCAATCTCGCCGCCGCTCGGCCTCTCGTCCGCTTCGGCGTCAATATCCTGCTCGAACGCCTGCTCGGCCAAACCACCCGCGGCATGGATACGCTGGTCATCGGCTACTTCCATGGCAGCGTCGCTACAGGACTTTATGCGCGCGCCCAGGGCCTCATCGGCAAGCCGCTCGCACGTGTCCTCGCGCCGATTATGAACGTCTCGCGCCCTGCCTTGAGCCGCGCCGCCGATGACCCGCAGCGCTTCGAACAGGCCGCCGCCGATGTCCTCTCGCTGGTTTCCGTATTCACAGCGCTCATTGTCGCCGTACTGGCATCGGCTTCTGACGGTATCGTACGCCTTCTGCTGGGGCCCGCCTGGTCCGCTGCCGTCCCGATCTTTTCCGCCCTCGCCATCTTCGCGATGGTGGAGCCCTGCGCGTCGATCATGGCCTCGCTGGTGATCGCTGCCGGACGTCCCGATGCCCTGCTCCGCTGGCGCATGATCTCGGTCGTGATCGTACTCACCGGGCTGCTGCTCTCCGCGCCGTACGGCGTCGTGGTGATCGCGTACGCCTATGCGGGCCTCGGCCTCGCCGTACGCATGCCGGCCTTTCTTTGGTACGGTTGCCGCGCCGCCGGCCTCCCCTTCGGCAAGCTCTTCCACACCATCTGGCCGCCCGTTCTGTCGGGAGCCATCGCTGTCGGAGCCTCGCACGCTCTCCGTACCCAGTTCGACGATCCGGCAACGCCGCTCGCCGCTGTCGCCCTCGGCGCAACCGCCGCCGCCGTGTACCTGGGCGTCTGCCTCGCTCTGCCGCGTACCCGTCAATCCCTCTGGCTGTTGGCCGAACAAATCGCGCCCCGCCTCCGGCAACGCTCTGCCGGTAAACCCAATAGCGAACCAGCCACCACCACATAACAACCCAGCATGGAGCTCTACTACTTCAAGAATCGCGAAGGCAACGTCGGAGACGACCTCAACCCGTACCTCTGGCCCTCGCTCATTCCGGACTTCGAAGCGCGCGACCCCCAAACGGTCTTCACCGGCATCGGCACCATCCTCAAGCCGGCGTTCTTTGAACAGTACGCCTCGCGCCCGGTGGTCGTCTTCGGCACCGGATCCCGCGGCTTCTATCCTGGCGCCCGCTTCTCGCCGGAATCCCGCATCGCCTTCGTTCGCGGACCCCTCACCGCCACCATTCTCGGCCTCCCGCCCACGGCCGCCATTACGGACCCCGCCTATGCCCTCCAGCTCCTCCCCAACGGTGGGACCTGGAAGCGTGCCGCCAAGCGATCCGGCGTCGGCTTTGTCCCGCACTACGCCACCCTGCGCCGCGCCAAGTACGGCAGCCTCGAAGCCTTTGCGACAGTTCCCCGCCTCGCCAAGGACGCCGGCGTCAAGCTCATCGAGCCCACCGGAGGCTCCGTCGATCAGGTACTCGAAGCCATGGACTCCTGCGAGCACCTCATCTGCGAGGCGATGCACGGCGCCATCCTCGCCGACGCTCTACGCATCCCCTGGACGCGCGTCGCGCTCGAGGTCCCGTACTGGGAATCGGAAAGTATCAACGAGTTCAAATGGAATGACTGGATGCTGTCCATCGGCACCGTCGCCGATGCCGTACGTTTGCCACGTCCCCCGGCAGCCGGACGCAAAAAGCATCTGTTACTAGGCGCCGCCACAGGCTTCACGACGTACTCCAAGTGGCGCGACCGTACGGCCGCCGAACTCCAGCGCCTCAAGGACCAGAGCCAGGCCCGCCTCAGCTCCGACGCGACCTACAAAAGCATCCTCGATCGCATCGACGCGCAACTCCAGACGTTCCGCCGCTAGCTTCGCATCAGGGATTGGTAGAACGCCGCCGTCTGCTCGCCGATCGCCGGCCAGTCGTACGGCGATAGATCCGGCTTTGCCTCTTCGGGCAAGCGCTGTTGCAAGGCATCGGCCAGCAATCCCCGCTGGAACTCGCCGGTATAGCATCGCACCCACTGCGGCCCCACCTTTGCCGCCAGTTCCGGCAGGCTTCCCACCGCCGGCGCGATCACCGGACGCCCCATCGATAGTGACATCAGCACGCTACCCGAATTGAGAATGTTCCGGTACGGCAACACCACGCAATCGCAGGCCGCCAGATAGGCCTCCAGCGTATCGTCAGGAATCAGGCGCAAATCCAGATGGACTCGCCCTGCCGCCAGACCTTCAATCTCCGCCCGTAGCTCCTGGCCGGCCGCTCCCGCAGGACCCGGCAACCCCGCGATCGCCAATCGAGCCTCGCCCGAATCCAAAGCCAAAAACTCACACAACAGCAAAGGTACGTTCTTGTACGCCCGCACCTGGCCAAAGAACAGGAACAGAAATCCATCCTGCTCTAAACCAAGCTCCCGCCGGGCCGCCTCGCGCGACAATCCGGGACGCTGCAGCACCGGCCCGTAATGCCCATGCGGAATCACCACCGTACGCGCCGTCTCCCGCAACCACGGATACTGTGCAAACGCCTCCGTACGCGACGCCTCGCTCAGAAAGATCACGCCGTCCACCAGCCGCAGGAACGACCGGAAGTACCACCGCATCAGCCGCGGATGCCCAGTATCATGCGGGGCCAGATTATGCGCCGTCCACACCAGCCGCGCCCCGCGTGCCTTACATGCCCGTATCCTCGCCAGATACTTCGCCGCATCCAGCGCCGCCGTATGCCACGCACCTTGCGACCGTACCGCAAGGTCCGGCCAGTGGATATGCAGGATGTCCACCGGCCCACGAGCTCGCGCCCGTACCCGGAATTCCACCACCTCTGACACATGCGGCTTCACATGGTCGTACAGCAGCGCATTGTATGGATTGAATTGCCGGTTCGCATACGCCGGCACCGCGCACACTCGCACGCTGCGGCTCATGCCGTCCCGGTCACGCGGCGCACGACATCGGCCAGGCGCGCCGTCAACGCGCGACGCTCAAAGCTCGCCACATACGACGCATTCGGTGCAGGACCCGGCTTCCCTTCCCGCCACGCCGCGTATCTCTCTTCGAGAATCCGTGCCATCGCCTCACGATCATCCGGCCGGCAGACGCTCGCCATTCCGGACCCCGCCAGAATCGTTCGTACATCCCCATCGGGAACCGCCGCCAGTATCGGACGCCCCGCCGCAATGTACTCGTACGTCTTGCCCGGCACAATCAGCGACGGTACGCCCGGCGGCAGGTTATGCATGGGCAGAAACAGCAGCTCCGCCGTACGCAACAATCCCGTACTCTCGCCATGGCTCACATACCCGGTAAAGCGCAGCGACCCCGCCATCGACGACGACGCCGTAATCGCCTTATCCTCCGCCGACGCATTGCCGGCACACACAAACTCCACCGTCTCCCGGACCTCAGGCCGCCGCGCCGCCCACAGCTCCAGCGCCTCGACGAGAATCGCGTGGGACCGCGTCAGGATGTCGACATTCGATTTCGCGCCGCCCAGCGCCCGCTTCAACCAGTTGCTACGCAGTTCCAACCCGGCCTTGCTGTGCAGCGACCCCGAATGCACGATCCGGAATTTGCCATCCGTACGCGGTGTCAACGGAGCCGTAAAATCCTCGGCATCGTAGCCGTTGGTGATGTTCAACGCCACCTTCGCCAGCCGCGGAAAGCGCTCCCGTAACGCTGCTTCCGAACCCGGCGTGTTCATGATGATCGCCGATGCGGACGACAGCAGCCGTTCCATCCGGCTCTCTTCCATCCGCCGGTGCAGCCCGCTCGTGTACAGCTGCATTTCGTCCAGCGCCCACGGATCACGCAGATCGGCGATCCACGGAATACCCAGCCGTTGCGACAGGATGCCCGCTCCCTCCGCCGTCTCAAACGGCGACATCGTGGCCACAATCGCCTTTTGGGACCCGTCGAACACCGCCGCACCTTTGGCCACCAGAGCATCGCGCCACCAGCCGCTAAACTCGCTCGTCTTGCCCAACAGCGTACGCATACGCCGCTGCATCCGGCTCGGCTTTACCGGTGCTGCGCCCGCCGCCGCTACACGATGCACCGGCACCACCGACGGGATCTCATCCGCCAGGGATTCGTCCTTCGGAGCCCACGGCAGATCCCCCGCCAAAGGACTCGTCAGAACCTCCGGCAGAATGCCCTGCTCCGGCAAGTACCGTACAAACTTTTGCGATCGTTGGACGCCCGCCCCGCCCATCGGCGGAAAGAAATAGGCGGCATACAGAATCTTGGTCAACTAAGAGGCTCCTGTGGCCCGAACCGCTTTACGACGCGTGCCGGTGCTCCCACCGCCACTGCATAGTCTTCTATATCGGTCGTTACCACGGAATTCGCACCAATCACCGACCCTCGGCCGATGGTCACGCCCGGACACACCACCACGTTTTGCCCGAGCCACGCGCCTTCGCGAATCCGTACCGGCGCGATTTTATCGAGTCCTTGTTCGGAGATCGCAACGCCAATCTGCGAGTACTTGTGGATGTGGTCCGAGATGTACACATTGCGCGCCAGCAGAACCCCGGCCTCAAGCGTCACCGACCGCGCCGCCGACAGCACGCACGCGCCCGACATACTCACCCGGTCGCCGATCGTTAACGCGACTTCTGTGTTCGCCCCATCCGGCAGCGCCTGCAGCCAGGACCCCGAGCCGATAAACACCCGCGCGCCAATCGCGATTCTGTCGACCCCCGCCAGCCGCACCGGGTACACAATGGCCGACTTCGCGCCAAAACGCGCAAAAGCGCCCCCAATGGCAAAAGCCATCAGACGCGTCGTAAGCCGTACCCACAAATTGGAAAGCCGCAGAACCAGCCGCGCCGCCGCTCTAGGGAGCCGCATGCCGCGATGCCTCGCCTAGAGTTCCGCCAGACCCCTGATACGGTCCGACGTCCGGCAGCTCACCCTTCGGCCTCGGACGCCCGAACCGGTCCTGACGGACGCTCGTAATCGAACCCTTGCGCATCGCCGGACTTCCCGGCCGCAACCGGTAATCGCCCTGTGCCGGATTCATCAGCGCCGGATCCACGTTCAGCAGGTCCTGCGGAAAGCCCATCCGGTTATACGGCCGCGCCGCGTTGAACAGAATATTCGTCGCGCCGCGCACCGTCGCCCCCGTTTCCGCCACATACGGCTTCAATCCGTTTTGATAGTGGATGTTGTTGACGTGCGTCGCATCGGCCCCTTTGCGATACCCCACAATGCCGGACCCGCACAGGTTATGCGCAAACAGGACATTGCCCACATGCGTAAAGATGCTGCACCACGCCATGCGCGACCCATCGGGCCCACCGCTAAAGATGTTGTTCGTAACGGTCCAGTCCACATGGCTCGCCAACTCCTTGCCATTCGTATCGTTGGCGATGATGCCCTGATGCGCGTTGAAGCAGACGTTGCCGTCAATCGTCACCCGCCGCGCTACTTCAAACGGCCCACCCCGTACGTTCCATGTCTGGAAACAGTCGATGTGGCACTTCTCGCAGTCGGCCGCGCTGTTGCCGTGAAAGTAGTTCCGCCGGAACGTGATGCCCTCGCCGAAGATCCGCGCATAGTCGTTGTCCGAACCCGGCTTGGTGCCGATCATGCGCTCCACTTCGTTGTCTTCAAACAGGCAGTTATCGCCGCAAAACACCAGAAACCCGTAGGCCGTACGCGTGATGTAGTTGTGCTGAAAGTACAGATCGCGCGCCATCTGCTCCACCGGCACGCGAGCCATATTCACGATCGCCGCCGGCCCGTCGTGGACATAAAAGTTCCGTACCTTAAAGCCCCGCTGCTTGGCCGTGATCTCCACCCCGGGTGACTTCGTATTCGCCACCTCAAAACAGTCGAGTTCGATATGGCTGGCCGATAGCACCCAGCCACCCATCGACACCTGCGGCTTCGGACGCTCGCCCCGTGAGTTCGGATCTTGAATCGCCTCCACCGGACAGCCCTTGCCGTCGTGCCCTTCGTACTTCACCGGAGAGCCTTCCGTTCCGCCCTGCCGTAGCACCACGCGCTCTTCATACTGTCCCGGCGCAATCCGTACCGTATCGCCCGGCTTCGCCACCTGCGACGCCCGCAGGATCGTCTTGCAGGGCGCCTTCTCGGTGCATTTGTTGGCATCGTTGCCGGACGACCCTGCAACATAGTGCACGGCCGCGCTCGCAGTCGCAAAACTCGAGCCCACCAGGCAAACCAGACCAACCAGTTTCGAAAGGGTCATAGAAAGAATCAGACCAGGCCTTCCGGCGGTGACGGTGGGACCTTCTCGTCCTCCGTGGAATCACCAGGAGGATCTGTAGGCGTAGGCTTCTCTTCCCGCTCCCCGCCGCCCGGACCCTGCGACGGACCAATGTCCGGCTGCGCATCATCCGGCCGTACCCGCAGGAACCGGTCACGCCGGATCAAGGTCATCATGCCCTGCCGGATCAGCGGACTCCCTTCCCGGATCCGGTAATCGTCCTTGGCAGGATCCACAAACATCGGGTCCAGGTTCAGCAAATCGTTCAGCCCGATCGCCGACAGCAGATAGCGGATCGCAGGGTTGTATAGCACATTCCGTTCCCCTACCGTCGTCGCGCCGCTCTCGTTCATGTACGGCTTCTGGCCGTTCATAAAGTGGATATTGTTGACGTGCAGTCCGTTGGCGCCTTGCCGGTACCCCACAATGCCGGCGCCGCACAGGTTATGCGCAAACAGAATCTTGTCCACCTTGGTGAACAGCGCACACCACGCCATGCGGGACCCTTCCGGGCCGTAGTTGAAGATGTTGTTGGTGACGGTCCAATCGGCGTGGCTGCCCATCGGAATCCGCGCCGACGTCGCATCGTTGGCAATAATTCCCTGATGCGCGTTGAAGCATACGTTGCCGTCAATCGTCACCCGGCGCGCCACTTCAAACGGCGCCGCCGCCAGACCCCAGGTCTGGAAGCAGTCGATATGGCAGCCCTCGCAATCCTTCGTGCTGTTGCCGTGATAGTAGTTGCGGCGGAACGTCAGCCCTTCGCCGAACAACCGCGAATAGTCCATGTCGGACCCCGCCGTGAGCGTGATGTTGCGCTCCACTTCGTTCTCTTCAAACAGGCACTCATCCCGGCAGAACGCCAAAAATCCATAGGATGTCCGGGTGACGTAATTCCACTTCACCAGCACCCGGTACGGCATGTTGATGACTTCGCCGCGCGGCATGTTGATGGCCGCCGCCATACCGTCGTGGACATAGTTGTTCCACACCTCGACGTCGTGAACCTGTTCGCTCATCACCACGGCCGCATCGCGTACGCCGGTGATGTCGAAGCAATCGATCCGGATATAGCTCGCGTTGACGTCAAAGCCCTTCACCTGCACGGTAGGCTTGGGACGCTTTCCCCGCGAATTGATGTCGTCCAACGTCTCGGCCGGGCAGCCGGAACCGTCATGGCCCTGGTAGACGATGAACCCATCGGCTTCCGATCCGCTAAACGACACGCGGACCCGCTCGTCGTACACGCCAGCAGCAATCTGTACCGTATCCCCGGCTACAGCGCGTTGGCTGGCCCGGGTAATCGTCCGGCAGGGCTGCTCAAACGTACACCCGCCGCTATCGTCCCCTGTTGTGGAAACGTGAAGTACTGCGCCCTGAACGGCCGGCATCGTGAGGCCGGCAAAACATAAAGTGAGGAGTAAAAGAAGCAATTCGGGTCCGGCTTCTCGTCGCTTGGAAATTCGCATAGGTGAGCCGTTTTGTCTAGGGACGATGTTAACGGAGCAGGTGGTGAGTGTCAATTGTGGAATACCTCCGCGACAAGAGTGATATCAATCACTTAGTGGTCCTTCCGGGACGCGCGTAGCCCGTTCGCAAACGTGGCAACGCCTCGTCGAAAACCTTCCTTGGGTCCACTCGCACCAAACAATCCGGAAGCCTCAAGCGTACAAAACCCATGTAGGTACGACCACGTTGCGACCGCCGCACTCGTATCATCGGCATCTCCCGTCAGCCTGCCTACCAGACCCAATACCGTAAGCCACAAGCGCTTCCGTGGTTCAGTCGCCGCCGGATTGCGATGTAGCACGGCATACGCTCCCGGCTTTGCCTTCGCAAACGCACGGTAAGCCTCGGCAGCGGCGGCAAAGGCGTCCGCCGGATTCTTGCCCTCTATCGCCAGGTCCATCGCCATTCGCAACTCCTCGGCCGCCCGGTCGCCCAGCGCCGATTCCAACTGCTCCCGATCCGAAAAATAGCGGTACAAACTCGATGCCCGTACCTCCAGGCGCGCAGCCAGCACACGCATCGAAAGCGCGTCCAAACCTTGTTCCTCAATCAGCGCGGCGGCTTCGTCCAAAATCACGTCGAGGCCTATTTTTGCGGGATACGGCATTAGTGAACAGTGTACGTCTTGACGCGCCGCACAGCAAGGCGTACACTGTTCACTATGAAGACTAACGCTGTTCACTTACTCCGCCTCGAAGCCGCTGCCGAACTCGCTCTGGCCACCTTTCTCTATCAAAATACCGGTGGATCCTGGACTGTCTTCGCTCTGCTCTTCCTCTTGCCGGACATCGCCATGCTCGGCTATTTCGCTGGGCCGCGCTACGGCGCCATCGCCTATAACTTCGCCCACACCTTCGTGGTTCCGGCGATCCTGGCCGTCCTCTTCCCCTCGCCGCTCTGGCTCATCTGGTTCGCCCACATCGCTTTTGACCGTATGGTGGGGTATGGCCTGAAACTACCGACAGCCTTCCATCACACGCACCTCAATGCACCTTCGACGATGAACCAAGCATGATAAAAACAGGCGGCTTCCTAAATCACCGGCCGGTCCCCACCGCCTCGATCAGGACATCCACTTCCGCGGCCTGCCCGTTGCGGATCGCCGGATAGAACAGCCACTTGCCCAGCGCCGCCGCCAGTTCCGGACTCGCTCCGGTAATGCCCGTCAGCGTACCTTCCCGGGTCAACCGCGCCTGTATCCAGGTCTTTGCCGGCAATCCGGCCAAACCCTGCGGCAGCGTCGCCTTCTCCGGAATTGGCGGACGCATGGAAAACACACGCCCCGGCGGTGGCGCTGGCGTGACAGGATCGCCAAACCACAACACCCAATCCGGCTGTCCCGCTACGCTCGGAACCACCGTACTGTATACGACACGGCCAGCGAACGTTTTGTCGACTTCCGCACTCACTGTTCTTGTGCCGGGACGCAAAGGAACCGAAACCGCACCAGTGCTATTGAACTGCGGTCGCGCCACTCCCGGCCCTGGAATCGACGGCGCCGGCTTCACGCCTCCCGCGCCAATCCCCGGCGGACCCCCTGCCCCCACCTCGGTGCCTGTCCCAGGCGCACTGCGTACCACCGCCCCCGGAGCCACAAAGCCACCCGCAGGCCTACGACTGGTTGCCGTACCCGGCGGCGCTTCCCCGCCTACCGTAATGCGTGCGTCGCGATTGCCTTGCGGCTGTGGCGGAGGCGCGCCCGGTGTCGGATTCGTCGTCAACACCACCATCGTCTGCGGACCCGGCATCGCGCCCGCCATTCCCTGTAACGTGGGCGGCGCTTCCGCCTGCGTTCCCGATCCCCCGGCCACCCCTCGGCGATCCGGCTTCGCTCCCGGTGGAGGCGGCGGCAGCATCTGCTTCGGCCCGGTCACCACGCGCGGACCATCGCCCGTAGGTCCGGCCACCAAAGCCAGCGCCTTCGGATCTTCAATCACGCCGATTTCCCGCTTCACCGGCTTGGCCCCCGGCGGAGGCGGCGGCACAAACTCCCGGCGCGACATCACATTGGGGACCCGCTCCCCCGCAGCAGGCGTCAACGTAGCCAGCTTTGGAGCCTCAGCATTTGCCGCCAAGCCTTCCCGCATCGCCGGAGGCTGCGTACGAGCCTGCACCGGCGGCGGGACAAACGTACGCGCCGGCGTACGAGGTGCGACCACAGGCGGCGGTGGCAACGGAGGCGGCGCCGGCACCGCCTGTACAATCACGCTCGAAGGCGACGCCACCGGAGGCTGCATCGCAATCTTCGGAACCGGTACCCGGATAAACTGATCGTTGTTGACGGGCCGCCGCGCCACTTCCGTGCGAATCGAAATCGGCTCCGGCGTCCGGATCTTCACCCGCGGACTCGTAATCCGCTCCGCAGCGCGCGGCGACACATCCAGTTGTACGGACTTCTGCTGTTCGCTCGCCGCCTCTACCTTAGGCTGCTGCTGTTTGAGCCGCGGCATCGGTGGCGGATAGTAAATCAACACCCGCCGCTCCGGACGCACCGGCTCCGGCTCATCGAGCAGGAACATCGGCGCGTACACCGGAAAGTACGCCAGTACAGTCAACGCCACCGCATGCAGCACCACCGAGGTTACAAACGTCGCTCCCCGCCGCCAGGACTTCCCCTGTTGCGCCAGCGCCGCTGCAGCCACATCCTCGCGGCCGGTGATTGTGTACAAATCCATCGAAGAACAGGAGACGCGCGCTCCCCCGGGCGTTACCTATTGCCCGGCGGTAGCAGCCGCCCCCGCGATCCCTAACACCTGCTTCGCCATCGCCGCTTCCGGCGGAGGCTGCGTCATCTTCATCGCCGTCGTCGCCTGTACCCCGCGCTCATAGGCAAGCTTCGCTTTCTTTCCGTCTCCCGCCTTCTGATACGCCATCGCCAGGTGGAACAACCGTACCGGAGTCGCCGTACGCGGATCCTTCGTCGCAGACTCCAACCGCCGCACCGAGCTCCAATACAAACCCTTGCGGTACTCGATCCACCCTAGCGTATCGTCGATCGCCGGGTTGTTGGGGTCGGCTTCCTTCGCCTTCTGCGCCATCTTCAACGCATCGTCGAGCTTCGCCGGATCGGCCGCCAGCCGGTACGCCAGGTTATTCAACGCCAGCGCGTTCGACGGTTCGCGTTCGAGCACCTGCCGGTAGGAATCCATCGCCTTTTGACGATCCCCGGTCTGCTCCTCCAGCATGCCCTTCAACAGGTGTGCTCCCGGATCCTTGGGATCCTTCGCCAGCACCTCGCCGATCTCCTTCCGGGCCCCGTCCAGATTGCCGGTTCCCAAATCGATCCGGATCAGCCCGAACTGAATCGCCTTCGATTCCGGCTGCAACGCCTTGGCCGCTTCAAACGCCGCGCGACCCTCTGCCGGACGTCCCGCCGCCACCAGCCACGTACCTCGAAACTGCTGCATCAGCGCCGACTTCGGATACTGCTCGGCATGCTTCTCGACCTCGGCCGCCGCCTGCGCCATTCCGCCCTGCGGATTCTCAAGTAAAAACGTCTCGGCCAGCGCCTGCAGGTACCGCGTATCTTCCGGAGCCTTCTTCAACGCCTCGCGCAACAACTCCCGCGCCGGGGCAAGCTTCCTGTCCCGCACCGCTAACACCGCATCCTGGAACAGAAAATCCGGCGTACGCACGCCAGCCGCGTACGCAGCCTGTATGCCCTTCCGCACGGTCTCCACGTCTCCCTTGGCCAGCGCAATCCAGTTCCGCTGCAACACCCACTGCGGCGCGCCCTTCTGCTCGGCCGGCGCCGCTTCCAGAATCTCCAGCGCTTCTTTTTCTTCCTTCAATCCCAGCATCCGTTGCGACAAATCGACGCGCGCCGCCAGCAACGCCGGCTGCAGCTTCAACGCTTCCCGCAACTCCCGCTCCTGATTCGCTTCATCCCCGCGCGACCGGTACACACGCGACATCAGATAGTGCGCCTCGGGTGACTTCGGATTCAGCTCCAATGCCTTCAGCATGTCCGTTTCCAGCGCCACCACGCGGCCCGCCTGCGCATGCAATCCGCCGCGCTGCAACAGCAACTCTACTTCTTTCGGACTCCGCTTGATCGCATCGTCCAACACCGCCAGCGCCTTATCCGTACGATTGGTCTGCAGGTACGCCGCCACCAGTTGCGACCGCACGGTGGGACTCGACCGGTTGTCCGCATACAGCTGCTCCAGCTCTTTTACGCCTTCCTCGCGCTGCCCCGTCTGGAACAGGAACAACGCATGCGCGCCGCGATACCGCCGGCTCGGATGCTCGCTCAACCGCCGGAACGTCGCCTCGGCATCCTGCTTCCGGTTGGTCGCCAACTGCAGCGACCCAAGGTCGCTCAGCGCCATTTCGTTATTGGGATCCAGCTCCAGCACCTTCCGCAATGCCGCTTCGGTTTCGGCCGGCTTCTTCTGTGCCTGATAAAACCGGCTCAATGCCAGCCACGCTTCCCACAGCTTGCCGCCGCCCGCCTGCGTCGCATTCTTGAGGATCGTTTCCGCACCCGCGACATCGCCCTTCGCCAACCGGACCTGCGCCAGCACCACCGCCGCCTTCACCGCTTCCGGCGACTTCTCCACCAGATCTTCCAGCCGCTTGGTGGCCTCCGCCTCTTTGCCCAACCGCAACTCCGCCAGCGACAGCACGGCCAGGACATCGGCATCCGTACTCCCCGCCCCGGTCAACAGCTTGGCCCGGCGTTCCGCTTCGCGCACCACATCGGCGCTGCCGGACATCGCCATCATTTCGGCCAGCTTGGTTTGGGACGGCGCATGCTTCGGGTCGATCTCCGCCGCCCGCCGCAGGTACAACAGCCCGCCGTTGGTGTCTCCGGTAGCCAGCAGCGCCATGGCAGTCTGATAGTGCGCCTCGGCGTCCTTCGGCATTGCCTTGATCGCGTTGCGAAACTCAATCAGCGCGCTTTGGTAGTCGCGCTTCTGCATAAAGTCCTTGCCCCGCTCCAGGCTCTTCGGTCCATCGGGCTTGCAGGCCGTCAATAGCAGCATGGCCAGCGCCGCGGCTGCCCAATGCGTCCGGATCGATGTCATTCCCGTCCTGATCTCCACTTCTTCTGGAATACTCGTTATCAACGTAGCAAGCCCAAACGGCGGCGCATCTCCGCCGGACTCCGCTCCTCTGTAACTGTGTGCCTGTCTAGATGTCTAATCGTCGGGTGTGTTTCACTGTTTAGCTGTCTAGACAGACAACCAGCCGGACTTCTACCCGCCGGCATGTCTGGCGATCTCGGCCGCTGCCGGATCTCCCGGTTCCCCGCTCTCCCCCAGCCAGCGCTCGATCTTCGTCAAATCGTTCTGCGAGGGGTTCCGCTTGTCCTGCTCAATCCGGCTCAGCAAACTCCGGTCGATCCCGATCTGTTCCGCCGCCGCAGCCTGCGACAACTGCAACGCTTCGCGCCGTGCCCGCAACCGCTGCCCGATCGTCGCCTTCGATGCCCCGCCCTGGCCGCCGGCCCCTGGATTTGCCGCCGCATCCCGGCCCGGACCCAGGCTCTTATAATGCGAAAGGATCTCCGGCGGCGGCTGAATGCTCACCGTCCAACGCAGCCACAGCGGATACCAGTTCTGCTGTTGTTCGAGCTCAGCTTCTGCCGTCCGCTCGTACTGCCAGGCCGAAATCACCGAATCTTCTTTCAGCGTATCGAGCGCCTTTTCGAGCCGCTCCCGCACCCGGTTCGGAAACCTCGGATGCGTCTCCGCCTGCCCGACGCAATCGAGCAGGGTCGACACCTTCAGCGGCGCAGTTACCCCGCCCTGGTTGGCCGCATTGATCCGCCACAACCAGCTCAGATACCGGGTCAGCCGCTTTTCCCACTTGTGCCGGTAATAGTCGTACTGCACGGCCTTCGCGCTCAACAGCGCCGTTTGCCGCCCCGGCCCAAACAGGAACCGCGAAAAGATATCGCCCGGCCGGAAGATAAACTGCTGGATGTCCATTCGCCCGTCCAGCCGCATCTGGCCTAACCGCGTGGTCATCACAAACGCCCGGCTCTCAATCGCCGTTTTCTGCGGGCGACCCTTGGCCGTGTACGTCTCAATCTCCGACATTTTGAGCCAGGTCGATTCGATGCGTCCCAGCGCGTACAAAAACTCTTCCCGCTGCTTGCTCGTATAGCCGCCGCGGCGTCCGGCGCCGCCCATCTTGGGAGCCAGACCGCGCAACCGCAAGCACTCATCGACGGTCACCAACGCCGGATCGTTCGGCGTCCGCGCCTGCTGCAGCCAGATGGCCGACAGCAAATCCAGTACATCGGCGTCGAGGTCCGACAGTTCGGCGCGCTGGCTCCACATGAGTTCCACCAGCCGCTGCTTGCGTTCGGGCTCGAGCGGAAACGGATCGTCGGCTTCAATCGGCCGCAACTGCGCAATACCCACCGCGCCGTCGCGCTGCAGGATCGCCGTAGGCCAGGGCGAATCCGGGATTTCGCGAAACTGCTGCTTGGCCACCACGTCCCGCAGCGCCTGGTACGCCAGGTTCGACGCGACAGACAGGTACTGCGTCACCGGCTGCACCTGAATCACCGCGCTCAAGGATTCGAGCAGCGAGTACAAATCGTCGGGGTTCTTCTTTTCCGGTTCGAGTTCCCGCAGCAGTTCGCGGTACGTCCGCTCGGCAAAGGCGTTCGAAGCCTGGCTCCGCGCAATCAAAACCGCATTGGGGTCGGCCGCCTCGTACTCGCCAATCGACTTCACCTGCAGCTTCACCGTCACGCCTTCAATCTGGCGCTGGGTCAGCTCTTTCCAAAAGTCGATGGGATTCTTCGAATCGGGCTCACGGTTGGACAGCCGGTGCGTCAATCCCGCCACGGCTTCCTGCACGATGGCCGTAGGGAGCGCAGGACCCTGCGGGCGCAACTGGGCGTACACTTTAGCCAGCCGGTCCACCGCGCGGAAGGAGATCCGCTCTGGCAAGGGCAGATAGCGCTGTCGGTTTTCCTCCAGCCAAAGCCCCAGCAAATGCCGCTGTAAGTCGCTCATCAACGCCTTTGGCGCCCACAGGCGGCGCGAATCGGATTCTTGAGTAAAGTATACGAAATCTACCGTTTGGCAACCTCCCTTACAAAACATTCCGATAGACAAATGTGAAACAGCTACCTGTCTAGCGGGTTAGCTGTCTAAACAGTTTCCTGGCTCAACAGCCAAACATTTGTCTATAATGTTGTTTTGACATGATCCTCACCGTGGCATCGTTTAAGGGCGGCGTCGGCAAGACCACGACAGCCATCCATCTGGCGTCGTACTTCAGCCGCAAAGCGCCCACGGTGCTCATCGACGGCGACCCCAACCGTAGCTCTTCTACCTGGGCCGCTCGCGGCAATCCCAAATTCCATGTGGCCGGCGAACACCAGATCGCCATGTACGCCCGCAAGTGCGAACACCTCATCATCGACACCAAGGCCCGCCCCGAACCTCAGGACCTCAAGGCCCTCGCTGACGGCTGCGATCTGCTCATCCTGCCCTGCACCCCGGACCCGTTTTCTCTCGACGCGCTCCTTATGACCATCGAGGCGCTCCGACAGCTGGGCAACAAGGACTACCGGATTCTGCTCACCATCGTGCCGCCCAAGCCGATGACCGACGGCGACAACGCCCGCCAGACTCTGGTCAACGCCGGCCTCCCGGTTTTCAAAGGTGAGATCCGGCGTACCGTCGCTTTCCAGCGCGCCGCACTCGACGGCGTCACCGTGGACGAAGTGGTGAAGGGCGGCGACATCGCGACCCAGGCCTGGAGCGATTACGTCGCCATTGGAAAGGAGATTGAACAGCGAAATGGCTAAACAGTCAAACAGCGGAAAGCCCAGTCCCTTCGACGCGCTGCGCATTGCCCGAGCCGCGGAAACGGTTCCTGCTGCAGCCGTTCCAGCAGCCGTAGCGCCTGCCGTTCAGACAGCCAAACCGCCAGACAGTCAACTGGCTAAGAGTGTGGACCCGGAATACATGAAGTTCACCACCTATGTCCGGCGCTCCACCCATCTGGCCGTCAAATCCCGCCTGGTCACCCAGCAACGCGAACTGAGCGACCTGGTGGAAGAACTGCTAAACAGTTGGCTGTCGAAACAGGCAAACAGCTAAATGGTGATCCGTTCGACGAGGTTGCGCGTGATCTTCCGGTCCCGCCGGTCGTAAAGGCGCGTGGTGCGCGGGTCGGCATGCCCGGCGAGGCGCTGTACATCTTCGAGCGGGACGCCTTGTTCCAGAAGATTGGTGATTGTCGCCACGCGGAACGAGTGCGGCGACAATGTGTCCGGTAATCCCGCCGCGCGCAGCCGCCGCTTCATCATCCGGCAGACGTCGTTCACATGAATCGGCCGGTCTGTAAACGCCTGGGTCTTCCGCGAAAAGCTCGGAAAGAGCGGGGAAGTCTTGGGCGCATTTCGTAACCCGGCCGCATCCATCCAGGCAAACAGGAGCCGTGCCAGATCCTCGCGAACGGGGATCTCGCGGGACTTTCCGCCTTTCTCCGCAAAATGCAATTGATAGGACGCTTCGGAAGAGGTCCGGTACAGGTCGCCGCGCCGAAGTCCTGCCACTGCACCGGCACGCGACGCGGTGTAGATCAGGACAGCCAGCAACGCCCGGTCTCGCAGGCCGGTGAGCGTATCGTCCTCCACCGGAATCGACTGCAGCAGGGTACGCGCATCGGCTGCGGAAATCTCCGGCGTCTTGCCTTCCACCACCGAGTACCGTTCGCCGCGCACCGATAAGGCCGGGTTCAACAGAATGGCATGACGGGTCACCAGGGCGTCGAAGAAATGCCGCAGCGCCGAAAGATGCTGCTTGCGAGTGGTGATCGACGTGGACTTCGCGAGCGCCGCCAAATACTGGCCGACATCGCGGGGAGCGATCCTCGCGAGTTCCAGGCCTTCCGCCTCTGCCCAAGCAAGAAAGCGCACAATCGCGCGCCGGTACGCCGCCCGGGTGTGCTCGTTTCGGATCGCGCCGTAAAAGAACTCCTCGGCCGCAAAAACCGCTGCGGAACCAGAACGCCGGACGATGGCGGGCAGGGAATTCGTCAGCGCTGCAATGTGCATAATAACATCCTTTATTATGCATTATTGGAGGACATAGATGTGCCCATCTACGCAATAACAGCAAGAAACCTAAGACCGGACCAAACGAGCCCGCAAATGCCCGTGAATCCACGCTTCGTTGGCATCTTTGCAGCCTGCGCCATAATCCTCAATCAGCGACACACGAATCCCACGGCGGCAGGCCTCGCGCGCCAGTTCGAGCCAGGCCGCAGAACCGGCAGCATCAGCGTCCAACGCCAAAACCAGGTCGCGGACCTCGCGCGCCCAATCCCAGCGCCAGCCCCGGACGCCAAAGATCGCTACCGCCCGTTCCACTCCTGCCGCCATCAGGCTCAGCGCGTCGAACGGCCCTTCGCAGACGTATAAAGGCCCGCTGCCGGACCCCAAGGCCGCCGCGTTGAAGTAGCCTTTGGGACCGGGTAAGTGGTCATGCCGGTACTCCTTTGCAGTTTCCGAATGCACCGCCCGGCCGTACAGGTTCACGACCTCGCCGGTTGGGGTCGTATGCGGCACAACGAAACGCCCGCCGCGGATGTCGCGCGCCCGGTGCGCCCAACGTCCGGCGGGAGCAAAGCCTAGTCCGTGCCGTAACGCCAGATCGTACGGGATGCCGCGCACCACCTCCACGTACTCGCGAGCTTGCCAGAGGTTCGCATGGTAAGCCGCCGCGAGGTCCGCGCGATCTTCAAACTTCGGCGGCGCGTAGACCGTTTTGGGACCCGGCGTCCAGGTGCGCGACTTTCCGCCGTCGAGGTAGCCCCAGGCGCCACAGGCAAAGCAGTGAAAACGTCCGCTGGCTTCGTCCACACGCAGACTGCGCTGCCGGTCACTGCCGTGGAACGGGCATAACGCGCGTACACTCCGGCCGCCCTCGCCGCGCACCGGTTGCAGCTGGCTCAATGTGTACCTGTCTAGCTGTTTGGCTGTCTGCATGGCTGACTGTCTAAACAACTGAGTCTTCCAGCCACTTAATCGTATGCGTGGACTGGTTTTCGTCTTCGTACAGCTCGCCGACATCGGCGCGGTACACCAGCGGGACGGCCCCCAGAGGACCGAAGCGGTTTTTCACCAGCGCGATTTCAATGGCCCGGAAGGGCTCGGACAGCGTCCGGGATTTGTTGGCCCGCAGAAACATCACGCTGTCAGCGCCGTACTCGAGGTCGCCGCTTTCCTTCAGCGAATCGAGGTTCGCCGACCCGCCGCCCTTGCCGTAATCGCCGCCCGAACGGTTTTGCGACGCCAATGCCAACACCGGGGAAGAGAGCGCCGACGAGATCTCGCGCAGTTCCGCCGCCAGACGCGACACGTTCTGCCGCAACAGCTCGTAGCCGCCCTGGTGCGCGGCGCGCTGCAGGTAGTCGACGATGATCAGGATTCGCGGCGCGTTGTGGCGGGTGCGCCAGTCCTCGGCAAGAGCGCGAATCGCGCCGGTGCTCAGCCGCAGCGTACCTTCGACGAACGCCACCTTGTCGAGCGCCGGCTTGAGGGTCGCCGCAGCTGCCGAAAGCGTTTCTGGTTTGCCGAAGCCCCGCTCGACGTCCAAAGGCGCAATGTCGGCTTCCGCACAGATCGCCTTGAGGACCAGGTTCGCCGGGGTGTTCTCGTAGGTCAGGTACAGCGCCGGGACCCCGGAGCTCGCCGCCTGCATCGCCATCTGCAAAGCCAGCGTCGTTTTGCCGGCGCCGGGCGCGCCGCCGAGGACGTGCAGTCCCGGGCAAAAGCCGTTCATCAGCGCGTCGAGGCGGGGAATTCCTGTCCGGATGCCCATCACCGCTGAACCTTCCGCTTTGCGCCGGGCAAAACGGCTTTCGCTTTCCCGCAGGACGTCGGCCGCCAAATCAGATCCCGCAGCGCTGACCATCCGTACCGGAGTGGCCTTTGCCGCCGACCGCCACTGCTCAATCAGAGCTGCAGCATCCTGCACCGGACGGTCCGGATTGTACAAAACCTCACCAATTTGTTGTTGAAGGGTGGCAAGCTCACGGCGGCGAGCCAAGTCCTGCAGTTTTTTGAGGGTGGAGGCGGGGTCTTTTGCAGGTACCCAAGTACCTACCACCTCTGAGGGGTATTCTCCCCCGCAAATTCGGGTAGCGACTCCATTTTCAAGGGGGAATAGATCGGGCGATAGATATATAGCGAGGTGTCTGGCGAGGTCAGAATCGGCCAAAACGGCAGCCAGCAGGGCCTGTTCGGCGGCCTGATCGTGAAACTCATCCGCGAGGTGGAAGGTTCGCATCGCGGCAACAGTGTCTCACACAGCCTGTGGAGTTGTGCGGAACAGGCTGTGCCAATTAGTCTTATTAGTCTAATTAAGGGTTTGCAACTGGTTTGTTTTCAGCAGTTTAAGGTGCCTCTTTGTACAGGATAGTACCGACTGCTGTACAGGATAGTATCGACTCTTGTACAGGATGGCACCGACATTTGTGACATGTGCACGATAGTACCGACGGAAAAGGGTGTTGTGACAACGTTAAGTTGTTGATAGTAAAGGGTCTGAGTTTTGCACAGGCTTGTCACAACGGGGGAGATGTACAGGATAGGACCGACAGATCAGGAGCTGTGACAAGTGCGGGTAGCGACTGTAAGTGATTGATTTTATGAAAGGTGAAAAAAGTATGACCTCCTTTTCCCAGTTTTCGCGCCTGTCACAACATGGGAGGTATATCCCTAAGGGGCTATACTCTCTTAGTTTTAGCCTTTGCGAACTAGGACTTGTTGAGGAAGCCGGAAGATACCCACATGATATACTGTGAAAACATGAACTGGGGCGGAACGGCACCCACCGACCCTAGAAAATTGTTGTTCATACAACTGCAAAGAAACGAGATTGCCGAACGATGTCAACTCCGTCAATCTTAGGCCAGAGTGCACTTGCTGGCCTAGAGAGTGGGCTGACGCTAGTTGCGGGACAGAGCCTCGGAGCGGCTTTGAATCGCGAGAAAAAGCGCAACCTTTACACGGGTGCTCAGTGTGCGTTAGCCGAAATACAGTGCGGTCCGCTACTGCAAGCTGAAGGCGCGAGCCGGAAGTTTGTGGATGCTATCACGTGCTTGAACCGTCAACTGCGGGTGAACGATGAGATTGGGTGGCTGGCCGGGGGTGAAACCCTGGGCGTGCTATTTACCGATCTGAGCGATCAGCCACGCGAACTGATTGAACGTGCGCTTTGGGAAAAGATTGAGCGTGCGGGACTGCGCGAATACACCACTCTGCGCTGGCAGCAGGCGGCGGACTTCGACACAGTCGATTACATTCCCTCCCCGATTCTTGAACCGATTCAGGAACGAACCAAAAAAGAACAGAAGCGAAGCGAACGTTCGGGCCGTGGCTTTGTGCTCGCCCTGGTGTCTGCCGCCCCCATTGCGGAAGCGGAAGGCTCCGACGAGCTGCTGGTGCAGTTTACCAGTGCCCTGGGTCAGGAACTGCAGCCGTTCGACACGGTCGGCTGGCAGGAGAAGGGCAGACGCATTGCGATTCTGTTCGCTGAGCCTGAGCTGACCAATCGCGACGTGGCGAGCCTCGGTCTTGCGGTTTCGCAGGCTGCCAACGAATGCGATCTGGACGTCAATTCCGTTTCGATCAGCTATTTGCCCAACGACGAAGGCCGGCACGAGCCGAGTCCGGAAGAGTTGCTGGCAACGGTGACACCGGCAGAGCGGCATCCGCTGCAATTTCTGGTGAAGCGGCTGGTTGATGTTTTGGGCAGCGCCGTAGGTCTTTTGGTTCTGTCTCCGTTGTTTGCCCTGTTGGCTTTGACGGTGAAACTGTCGTCGCCGGGCCCCGTGTTCTTTCGTCAGACACGCGTGGGTTTCCGGGGCCGCGAGTTCACGTTCTATAAGTTCCGGTCGATGCGGCATGGTAACGATCCAAGCGAGCACGAAAAGTTCGTTGCCACACTGATCAGCGGAGCGGCGCCGCAATGCGGTACCTTCAAATTGAAGAGCGATAGCCGGATTACCGGCGTCGGCAAGTTCCTCCGTAAGACCAGTCTCGATGAGCTTCCGCAGTTGTACAACGTGCTGCGCGGAGACATGAGTCTGATTGGTCCGAGGCCCCCGATTCCCTACGAAGTGAAGCGGTACTCGCGGTGGCACCGCCGGCGTTTGTATGCAGCGATGCCGGGCATTACTGGACTGTGGCAGGTAGAAGGCCGCAGCCGGGTGACCTTCGATGAGATGGTACGGCTTGACTTGCGCTACGGCGCAACGTGGAATCTCTGGCAGGACGTAAAAATTCTGCTGAAGACGCCTAAAGCGGTGTTGGGCGGATCGGGTGCACGCTAGACAATAGCGCGCAATCAGACAGCTACACATCTTCCATTTAGCCAGGCGCCATCCAGACAGTTGGCCATCCAAACGGTTAGCCATTTGGGATAGTGTTGGTGCAGCGGGGGCGAAGCCAGTATCACGCCCCACGCGAGAAACCGCGTGAATTCGGACGCGGAGCGCGTGAAATAGACAACGATAACTAGATACTGAATATACGTGTGAAACTCGGAGGACACCAATTCGAACTATGCTACGGTTCGGCGTAATTGGGTACGGGTATTGGGGCCCGAATATTGTCCGCAACATCCAGTCGCAGACCGCGGCGAAGGTGGTTGCGATCTGTGACAAAAGCGAAAAGAATCTGAAGCGCGCGGCGGGTGCCAACCCCAGCGTACGGGTGACGTCCGATGTGACGGAACTCTTAAATTCCACTGAGATCGACGCGATCGCGGTGGTCACGCCGGTCTGGACGCACTACGACCTGGCGAAATCGGCTCTCGAACATGGCAAGCATCTGTTCATCGAGAAGCCCTTCACTTCGACTTCGGCGCAAGCGCAGGAGTTGATCGAGATTGCGGCGCGCAAGAATCTGACCATCATGGTGGACCACACGTTCCTGTTTACCGGAGCGGTGCGGAAGATCAAGCAACTGGTGGATGACGGCACGCTTGGCAAGATTTACTACTACGACTCGACGCGCGTGAATCTGGGCCTGTTCCAGCACGACGTCAACGTGCTGTGGGACTTGGCACCGCACGATTTGTCGATCATCGACCACGTGTTGAACATGAAGCCCGAGGCTGTCGTGGCCACCGGGCAGGCACACATCAACAACATGGCCGATGTCGCATACCTGACTCTCTATTACCCTGAAAAGGTGATCGCTCACGTCTCTGTGAACTGGCTTTCGCCGGTGAAGGTGCGCTCCACGCTCATCGGTTGTGAGAAACAGATGCTCGTGTGGAACGATCTTGAGGCCGATGAAAAGATTCGTTTGTACGACCGCGGCGTGAACATCACGGCGCAAGAGGGCGTATACGAGGCTTTGGTGAGCTACCGTTCGGGCGATATGTGGGCTCCGAAGGTAGAGGCGACCGAGGCGTTAAAAGTCGAGATGGCGTACTTTGTGGAATGCGTGACGACGGGCAAGAAGCCGTTTAACGACGGCGAGTCCGGCTATCGCGTGGTTCGGATGTTGGAAGCGGCAGAAGAATCGCTGGCCCAGCGTCAGGAGATTCGGTTCTAAGACAACTGGAGCCAAGGCGCGCGGAGCGCAAGCCTTAGTCACTGTACGGGATACGCCGCCTGGCCCAAAAGAGGAAGTTTCCAGCAGGATACTAGCAACAATGAGTGATTTCCGAAGTATCGCCCCGGATGTCAAGCTTGGCCAGGGTGTCAAGTTAGCCCAGTTCGTGAATCTGTACGGATGCGAGATTGGCGACGAGTCTAAGCTCGGAACGTTCGTCGAAGTACAGAAAAACGCGAAGATTGGGAAGCGGTGCAAGATCTCAAGTCACTCCTTCATCTGTGAGGGAGTGACGATCGAGGACAACGTGTTTATCGGGCATGGGGTGATGTTTACCAACGACATTTACCCGCGTGCGACGGCCGCCGATGGCGGTTTGCAGACAGAAAAAGACTGGGTGGTCGAACCGACTCTGGTAAAGAAGGGCGCATCGATCGGGACCAACGCCACGATATTGGCGCGGGTGACGATTGGCGAGAACGCCATTATCGGGGCGGGCGCGGTGGTGACCAAGGATGTGCCGGCCAATACGATTGTCGCTGGCAACCCGGCGCGAGTGATGCGGAACGTTCCTGCGCCTGCCGGTAACAGCAACGAGTAGCAAGAGGGGAGAGAAGACTTTCAGATGAGCAATACTCCAATTCCTTTTTTGGATCTGGTGACGCCGCACGTTGAGTTGCAGGCGGAATTGACGGCGGTTTTTCAGAAGGCCATTACGACCGGCGGATTCATCGGCGGTCCGATGGTGACCGGTTTTGAAGAAGCGTTTGCGAAGTACTGCGACGCGAAGCACTGCGTTGGCGTAGGGAGCGGAACGGACGCTCTGCGGTTTGCCTTTATGGCAGGCGGCATTGGAGCGGGCGACATTATTGTGACGGTTCCTCATACGTTCATTGCGACGACCGAAGCAATTTCGCAATGTGGCGCGCGCCCCGTATTCGTGGACATCGAAGAGAAGACCTGCACGATGGATGTAGCCAAGCTGCAGGCGTTCTTGGAGACCAAGTGCGAGTATCAGGCGGAGTCCCGGCAACTGATCCATACGGCGACTGGCGAGCGTGTGGCGGGCATCGTGCCGGTGCACATTTACGGTCAGATGGCGGACATGGATCCGATCATGGAATTGGCCGAGCGCTTTAACCTGATGGTGGTGGAAGACGCGTGCCAGGCACACGGCGCGACGTACTTCTCGAAGCGCGACAACCGTTGGCGTACGGCGGGCTCGATGGGCCATGCCGGTGCATTCAGCTTCTACCCGGGCAAGAACCTTGGCGCGTGCGGTGAAGCCGGCGCGACGGTGACCAACGACGACAAGCTGGCGGCGGGCATGAAGATGATCCGCGACCACGGCCAGAAGCAGAAGTACTATCACAGCATCGAAGGCTACAACGGCCGTTTGGACGCCATCCAGGCGGGCATCCTGGGCGTGAAGCTCGAGAAGATGCCGGAGTGGACCAAGCAGCGCCAGGACGCGGCGGCTCGCTATGAGACGCTGCTGGCCGATTCCGGCGCACGGTTGCCGCAGGTAGCCGAAGGTCGTACGGCGGTGTGGCACTTGTATGTGGTCCGGGTGGCCGATCGCGACGGGCTGATGAAGGCTCTGGGCGCGGTGGGCATCGGAACGGGCATCCACTATCCGATTCCGCTGCACCTGCAGGAAGCGTACAAGGGCATGGGATACCAGGAAGGCGACTTCCCGGTGACCGAGCGAGTGGCGCGCGAGATCGTGTCGCTGCCGATGTTCCCGCAGTTGCGCGCCGAGCAGCAGGAGCGCGTAGCGGTGGAAGTGAAGAAGTTTGTCCTGGCCGGAGCGGCTCCGGCGGCAGCGGCGGCCAACTAGGCCGTTTGTTCGCGGCCGCCGCATGAAATACGTAGTTATCAGTCCTGCGCGGAATGAGGCGGAGTTTCTTCCGGAAACGATCCGCAGCATGACATCGCAAACGGTTCCCCCGGCGCAGTGGATCATCGTCAACGATGGTTCCACTGACGCGACGGGGGAGCTTGCTTTGCGGGCAGCCGCAGAGCATTCCTGGATCACGGTGGTGAACGTCCCGACGGGCACGAGTACGGTGTCGCGCGGCGGGCGTGCCATGGAAGCCAAAGAGATCAAGGCCTTTCACAAGGGGCTTGAGCAACTGAAGGTTCCGGACTGGGATTTTATCGTCAAGCTGGATGCCGATGTCGGGTTTGCGCCGGATTACTTTGCGCGCTGCCTGGCGGAGTTTGCGCAGGATCCGAAGCTTGGGCTGGGCGGCGGTTTGATCCAGAACAAGATCGGCGATCAGTTCATTGCCGAGACGGCGCCGGCGTTCCATGTCCGGGGTGCGACCAAGATTTACCGGCGCGCCTGCTATGAGTCGATTGGCGGGATCCCCAATGGCGCGGGGTGGGACACGATCGATGAAGTGACGGCCAACATGAAGGGCTGGAAGACGCGTACGTTCGACGATATTCCGATTGCGCATTACCGGTATACGGGGGCGGCGAACGGGAGTTGGAAGAACGGCGTGAAGAACGGCTTGTGGTCGTATATTGCGGGGTATCATCCGGTGTTTCTGCTGGTGCGTTGTGCGCGGCAGTGTCTGCACCGGCCGTACCTGCTGGGTTCGGCGGCGTTGCTGCACGGGTACGTGAGCGGGTACATGAAGGGCGTGGAACGCGCGGGGTCCGATGTCGTGCGGTACATGCAGGAGCAGCAGATGAACCGGTTGTTGGGGCGTCCGACGATGTGGCGGTAATGGATACCGGCATGGAATGGAGCATCCCGCACCGCGTGAAGGACTCAACGCGAAGACGGTACTACTTCGCCAATGGTGCGAATGGATAGTGAGAATTTTTTGGCCATGCGAACGACTTGTTCCAGTTGAAGGGGCGTGCACCCATACTTTGAAGGTTTGTCGGCTACGTCGTGGGTGTAAAAAATCGCCCAGGCTTCCTTCTCTTTTGCGGTGCGCAGCAGTACTTCGATGGCGGCCGGATCAAAGGAGTAGCTGTATATGCTGTTGGCCCTAAGTAGATTGAGATCAGCCGGCGATGCATTGAGGCCAGGTACAATGCCACGGCATGTGGCAAATTTCGAGCCTAGGAGGGGCTTTAGCCGAAGTGTGGCATGTCCGAACGGATAGGAGAAGTGCTGCCCTGCCGTATTCCCGGCAACTTCTTGCAAGCGACAACAGCCCTCCGTGGCGTTCTTCAGGAACTCGTCAGGTTGCATCGCACGGCCCGAGACATGGTCAAAAGTATGCGATCCAAGTTCGTGTCCGTCAGAAGTAAGGCGGCTCAAGTCAGTCAAATCGAAATGAGGACCCAACTCGTTGACGTGACCGACGAGGCCCATCGCGGCATAGTAGGTTCCTGCGGCCTGATTCGCCTTGAGAATGGAACCACCCATGTCGAGAGCCGACTTGGGGAAGTCATCGAAGGTGAATGAGACAGTTCCTCCTCCTGCCCATTGCGATGGACGTTTAGCTAGGGAGGAGATAATACCCCAGCGGACTCGTCCAAGTAGCCGCTTGGGGTGGATCGAGCTTCGAAAGGGCATTCTTTTAGTGTTGCAAATTGATGGGCGAAACGGGTAAACGGTGGTAGATTCTCAACAAACAACAACTGGGATGCCAGGTCTGGAAGTCCGCCAAGCCGAACGCAGTGACTGGCCTCAAATTTACCGATTTATTGAGTCTAATTACGGTAGCCAAGCCCGCTACAAAGACTGGCCCAGGCATCAATGGCAGTTTCTTGACAATCCGCATCGGTCGGAAGCGCAGGGATTTCCCATCTGGATCGCAGTTACAGGGACTGACCGGGTCGTAGGCGCCATAGCAGTTCAGCCGGCGACATTGTGGCTCGGTGGTGACTTGTTCCCCGCGGGTTGGATTGTGGATGTAATGATTGATCCCGAGTACCGAGGCCGCGGATTGGGCCACAAACTCCACTCCGCATTGCAGCCCACCAATCCCATTCTGGTCACTCTGACGATGGCTCTAGCAACTCGCAAAATGGCCGAGAAAGCGGGAGCCATTACTTTGGGAGAAGGCTTTCAGTACACCCGATTAGGTAATCCGACACCCAAACAGATCCAGCTTTACCTGAAGGAGCGGGCGCGCCGTAAGGCATGGGCAGCAAACCTGGTAGAAACCGGAAGGCGTTTGGGGGCTCCCTATGTATTAACGCCCTTCGCAAAAGCCATTGGTTCACGGATTGGACCGAAGGCGGATCTTGAGATCGATATCCAGCCTGTCGATCGGTTTGGGCGAGTAGCCGATGAGCTATGGGAAGCTGTAAAGACAGACTATCCAGCCATTTTTGTTCGTGATTCCAAGCACATGGATTGGCGATTTGGCACGCCGCCCGATTTGTCGTACGAACGATTTGTGGCTCGTCGCAAGGGTAAGGCGGTGGGAATGCTTGTTTTACGGCGTTCTGTGGAGAGTGAACTTCCAATCGGCTTTATTTCAGATATCTTTGCGGGCAAGGACGATGAGCCCGTTTGGCGATCTTTGATGAACTACGCAGTGACCTCGCTACGGAAGGACCGGGCATTTATTGAGGGAGCGGCGTCGATGGGCATTTTACGTAAACAATTTCAGGCTTTCGGATTTCTACCCACTCACAAGGTGAGAGCCACTGTGGTGGCTGCCGACGCCCGGGTACGTGAGACGGTAGAGCGTTGCAAAAACGAGTGGTTTTTTACCAAGGGAGATCACGACTGGGATCAAGTCCATCCAATTGGACACACATGACATACCAGGCAACATCAGCGATGAACCGTAATGACTCTGCGATTTTTCTGTCGGTTGTGGTGGTTAGTTATGAGTGCCGAGAGATGACTCTCCGAACTCTAGAGACGGTGTACGCCAATACAGAATTGCCCTTGGAGGTGATCTGCGTGGACAATGCTTCTAAAGATGGGTCGGCAGAGGCCATTGCGACGCAATTTCCGCAGGTGCGGCTTATCGCCTCCACTGAGAATCTGGGATTTGCAGGAGCGAACAATCTGGCAGCTGGGTATGCAGTTGGAAGAAGGTTGCTGCTGCTGAACCCTGACACAGAGATTCCACAGGGGGCGGTTGACCGACTTTGGGAATATGCAGAACGAACTCCTAAGTCGGGCATATGGGGTGGCCGGACACTGTTTGGAGATGGAACGCTCAATATCTCGTCGTGCTGGAACTTTATGACGCTTTGGGGTTTGTTCTGCCGCGCAACCGGCTTGACGTGGGCTTTTCCCAACTCCATGTTGTTCAATCCTGAAACGATTGGGGATTGGAAGCGCGACACAGAGCGGGAAGTGGACATCGTAACGGGGTGCTTCTTGCTAATCGACCATGATCTTTGGCGGCGTCTCGGAGGATTCAACCCTGACTTTTTTATGTATGGCGAGGAGGCGGACTTGTGCTACCGTGCGCGAGCACTTGGTGCGCGGCCACGCATCACGCCATCGGCGACGATCATTCATCACGGCGGGCAGTCGGAGGCATCGAGTGCCGATAAGCTGATTAAAGTGATGAAAGGAAAAGTGACGCTCATGAATGCCCATTGGCCGGCCGCAGCTAGCTTCGTCGGCCGCTGGCTGTTTCTCACGATGGCGGGTGTACGGGCATTGGCTACGTTCGTCTTGAAGCCAAAGGCTTCGAAGGGGGCCGGGCTGGACGGGAGAACGGATATCTGGCTGGCAGCCTTCGCCCGGCGCGATGAGTGGATTCATGGGTGGCCCCTTAGAGGCAAACAAGCGAAATGACGTTACGGGATTTCTGGGTACGCTTGACGCTACGAGGGGTGCACTTCACCAATCGTCACGCGCAACTCAATCAACTTTACCGCGCAAAGGATCCGTGGAATCTCGACACGCCGCGGGAGAAGTATAGGTTTACCGAAACGAACCGGTTGATCCAATCTGCGTTTGGGCGTCCGAACAAGTTACTCGAAATTGGTTGCGGAGAGGGTATTCAGTCTAGGTACCTTCGCGAAATTTGCAATGAGCTGTATGGCATTGACGTGGCGGCACGAGCAGTGGAACGAGCCAAAGAGAGCTTGCCTGACTGCAAGTTTGAGGCTGCAACACTGGAGACCTCGACGTTGGCGCGTAAAGAAGCTCCTTTCGACTTGGTAATTGCGGCAGAGGTTCTTTACTACATTAGCGATGTGAGAGCCTCTTTGGAGCTGATGGAAAGTTTGGGTGCCGCCTGCTTCGTGACGTACTACGAAAAGATGGCTACCAAGCTCGATCCCATCATCCTCGAGCGAAAAAATGTCAGAACCGCAAAATTCGCAAGGGAGGGTACAAGCTGGACTGCTTGTTGGTGGAATACGGATTAATGGGTAGCACGATACCCGCTATTCCCGGTTGAGGGGAACCCAATGGGCACTGGGTTACCGTAGGAAATGGTGGGCGAAATTGTGGGTTAAGGAAGTGGATGTGGTGGCGCAGTGGAGCTTAGGTAAGGATAGACAACGGAGAGTCAGTAAGTAGCCATGGGTTTCGCGGAAGAAACAAATGCATCGCCGTTAGGTCTGGCATTCATCGCCATAATGGCGCTGCTGATGCTTGGGTTGCCGCGGCGCTGGGCGTTTGCGCCTCTGGTCATGACGGCGTGCTGGATGACGCTGGGGCAGAAAATCGTGCTTGGGGGTATCAATCTACCAGCGCTACGCCTGATTGTGGCGGCGACGTTCCTGCGGTTGCTTGTGCGGGGTGAGTTCCGGTTGATCCGAACGATGCCCATTGACTGGGTGGTAATTGGGACGGTGTTGGTAAACGCTTCAGCGTATGTCCTGCTGTGGCAGACGCAAGAGGCTCTTATCAACCGTTTGGGCATGGTGTTCAACGTCCTGGGAATGTACCTGGGCTTCCGGTCGTTTGTGCAGAACCTGGAAGATGTCGAGCGGGTGGTGAAGACGGTGGCCTGGGTGTTGTTGCCGGTGGCCGCGCTCATGACCGTTGAGCAATTCACGGGGCGGAATCTGTTTGCCGTGCTGGGCGGCGTGCCGGCGATGACGGTGTCGCGCGCGGGGCGCTTGCGCTGCCAGGGACCGTTCTCACATCCGATTCTGGCGGGTACGTTTGGGGCCGTGTGGCTGCCGATGTTCCTGGGTTTGTATTGGTGGGGGAAGTCGAAGCTGGCGGGTATTGCCGGTGTGCTGGCGGCGACGGCGATGACGGTGACGTCGGGCTCGAGCGGTCCGGTGATGACGTATATGGTGGGAATTGTGGCACTGGGATTGTGGCCGATCCGCCATCAGATGAAGTTGTTCCGCTGGGGCGTTGTCGGTTTGCTGGTCGTGATGCAGATCGTAATGAACAAGCCGGTTTGGTTCATTTTCGCGCGTATCAATATTCTGAGTGGTTCCACCGGCTGGCACCGTTCGCACCTGATCGATATGGCGGTGGAGCACCTTTCCGAATGGGTACTGCTCGGCATTAAGTCGGCCAAGGCGTGGCGGGTACACGCCGGCGACATCACGAATCATTATTTGCTCGAGGGTTTGCGCGGCGGCTTGCTGGCGATGGTCTTATTTATCTGGGGAATGGTATGGGGCTTCCGATACGTCGGCCGTACCGTACGAGCGTACCGGCTGACGAATCCGAGCGACCGGGAGATGCGGTTCGTTTGGTCGCTGGGCGCGATGATCGCCGCGCACATGATGACGTTTTTCAGCGTTGCGTATTTCGAGCCGCAGAGCCTGATGAACTGGTATTTGACGCTGGCGCTGGCTGTCGCGTTGTTCCTGTCGAATCCGATGACGCGTCCACAAGCGATGTCCCGCGGTGCGATGAATAACGGGGAAGATCGCCGCAAGTTCCGGCGGTTTGGGGAAGCGGTGGCCGAGCCCGAACGGGAGCCGGAACCGGAGCCCGAACTTGTGACGGCTGCAGGACCTAGCCCGGCTGGTACCGAACGAGTCTGGTGGGGGCAGGCCAGAAGCGGCCTGGCATCTGCGGAGACTCCCGAGCGGGCCTAAGGCGAATCCCGGATTTTCACAGGTTACGATAGAACTATTGGTTCGAAAACATTGGAAGTAGAGAAACAGTCGAGAATGTCGTCCACATACTCAAACCCAGGGACCGCGCTACAGACACGGCGGCCTGAGGGCTTTGCGCGTCCTCATCAGCAGCAGGAGGAGGGCGGAGCCGGCGAAATGCTGTCTTGGGCTCTGCACTTGTTGCGGAAGCGGCGATGGTGGATCCTAACGCCGCTTTGTGTGGTTCCTTTGATTACCATTGCGGTTGTTCTTCGCTTGCCGGACGAGTACACGTCGTCGGCGACGTTTGCCTTGATTCAACAGCAGGTATCCAAACAGTACGTCGATCAGATGACGACGGGAAGCAGCGCGGAAATGATCCGGGCGGTGACTCGTGAAGTGCTGTCGGTACCGCGTTTGAGCGGCATCGTCGATTCGTTTGGGTTGTACCAGGGCGAGCGCGGAAAGCTGACGTCGGAACAACTGGGCGAAAAGCTGCGCGAAAGCATCGCGGTGGCGCCGGTGGACCAGGTGAATCCGCGAGCGGATTACACGGCGTTCCGGTTGTCGTACACGGCGGAAAATGCGCGGTTGTCGCAGCAGGTACTAGGACAGCTAGCCTCTCTATTCATCGAGATCAACCTGAAAGAGCGCGGTAGCCAGGCGCAGACGACCACGTCGTTCCTGAAGTCGCAGCTCGATGCGGCCAAGCAGCGGCTGGACGCGCAGGAAAAGCTGGTGCTGAACGCGAAGATGAATACGGCGGACCAGAGTCCGGCGGTGCATCAGGCGAAGCTTGGCGTGATGAGCGATCTGCGTATGCAGTTGCAGAGCGCCACCAATGGCGTGTCGCGAGTGAACCAGCAGAGGGCGCAGATTGAAGGCAATCTGAATGCGCAGCTGGTACGGCTGCAGCGGGAACGCGCGGCGTTGCTGACGCAGTACACGGCCAAGCACCCGGAGATTATCAAGAAAGACAAGGAAATGGAGTCGATTCAGGCGGTGGTGACGGCGATCCGGAATAAGGGTCCGGTGCCGCCGTCGGCTGGATTCTCCGATCTGATGCTGCAGCAGTCTGTGACGCAGTTGGAATCGTTGCAGGCAGAAGGCGATCGCCTCGAAAAGGACGCCGAAATGCTGCGGAATGAGTTGAACCGGTACCAGAACGGGATGCTGGCGGCCTCGCCGGTGCGTGCCCATGAGCTGGAGAGTGTACAGAAAGATTACGACCTGCTGAAGCAGGAGTATTCGGACTTACAGTTGAAGTACTTCCGGGCGCAGATGTCGGCGAATTTGGAAGAGGAACAGTCGGGCCAGAACTTCCGGCTTGTGGATCCGCCTACGCTGCCTGCGTTTCCTTCCGGACCAAAGCGGCTGAAGATCAGCCTGATGTCGATTGCCGGCGGCTTGGCCCTTGGGTTGTTGCTGGCGTTTGTCGCAGAGATGCGGAATCAAACTTTCCTGCGGGAAGTCGATATGAGGAAGGCGTTTGAGGGTGCGTTGGTGATCGGTATTCCGGTGCTGACGACGCCGAATGAGGAGGGCGCGCGGGTTCGGAAGCGGATCTTCGAAATGGCACTGGCATGTATAATGTTAGTGGCGGTAGGCGCGGCCGAATACTATATCTTCCTTCACGGATGAGGGGCAAAACGGGAAGGAAGCGAGCACTCGACAAATGAATTACAAGGACGCGGCGCTGACTGCGTGGAATGGACTGGATGTGTCTCCAGAGCAGAACGAAAACGCCCAATTTCCCGGTAGCTTCTCTCGAGACAACGTGAAATCCACGGCAGCAGGAGCGCCAGATACAAGCTACGGCCGGGATGGTGTGGTGTTGTCCAGGCCGGCAACTCCGCCAGCCACGGTTGCGCCCCGCGATCTGAGTGGCTTGCCGAGCGAGCGAGTCATTCTGCCCCCTTCGAGCCGGATCGTCAACCTGCGTAAGGGCGCGTCGATGGGCGCGGACCGTATGCGGTTGTTGCGTATGCGCCTGTGGGAGTTGCGCCGCATGGCGCGGCTGGAAACCATTGCCGTTACCAGTGCGCTTCCCAAAGACGGCAAATCGACGCTTGCGTTGAATACCGCCTCGGTGTTGAGCGATGGCAACCGCCATAAGGTCCTACTGGTAGAGGCGGACCTGCATTGCCCGAGCGTGGGCAAGAATCTGGGAATCCCGAATCAGGCCGGTGTTTGCGAATGCCTGGATACGGGCGGAGATCCCTTCCAGTACATCCGGCGCATTGAGCCGATGGGCTGGTATTTGATGCAGGCCGGCAACACGGAAAATCACCCGACCGACCTGGTGCAGTCCTCTGGCTTTGGATCGTTGCTCGAGTACCTACGACCGCACTTTGACTGGATCGTAGTGGACACGCCGCCGGTGTTTCCGGTGGCCGACACGATGTCCATCTGCCAACTTGTAGATGGTGTGATGCTGGTGGTGCGATCGAACGTCACCCCGCGCGAGAGCGTGGAGGAGGCGGTACAGATGATCGGGTCCAACCGGATTGCCGCGATCGTGTTGAACGGCGCGGAAGACATCAACCGTTCCTACTACAAGTATTCTTCCTACTACTACGCCAACCACACAAAGAAGTAGACATTCGCAGTGCTTGGCCTGAAGACCAGGGCTTACTACACAGTCAAGCCACTCATACCGCAAGCGGCGACGATTGGATTAAGGCAATGGCTGGCAAAGCGCCGGCTGGCGAAACATTCAGATGTCTGGCCAGTTGACCAGCTAGCTGGTGCTACGCCTCCCAATTGGCCGGGCTGGCCCGGCGGCAAGAAGTTCGCGCTGGTGCTCACGCACGACGTCGAAGGCAGCCGCGGTATCGAACGTGTACGCCCGCTGCTCGAGCTCGAACAGCGCTGCGGCGTACGATCGTCGTTCAACTTTGTCCCCGAAGACGTGCCGATTCCGGCCGACGTCCGCAAGGCCGTAGAGCAGGCGGGCGGCGAGGTCGGCGTACATGGACTGAAGCATGACGGGCGGCTGTTCTTCTCAAAAGCCGGCTTTGGCGAGAAGGCCGCGCGCATCCGGCGGTACCTGCGGGAGTGGAATGCCGTAGGCTTCCGCGCTCCGTTCATGCATCATGATCTGGCGTGGATGCACGAACTCGAAGTGGAGTACGACGCGTCGACGTTTGATACCGATCCGTTTGAGCCGGAGCCGGACGGCGTGCGTACGATCTTTCCGTTCTGGGTGCCGGGCAATGGCGAGCCGGGACGTAAAGGCTATGTCGAACTGCCGTACACGCTGGTGCAGGATTTTACGCTCTTCCGGGTCCTGCAGGAAGACAACATCGACATCTGGAAGCGGAAGCTGGATTGGATTGTCGAGCACGGCGGCATGGCGCTGTTGAATACGCATCCGGACTACATGCGCTTTGAAGGCGGCACGTGTTCGGCGACCGAGTATCCGGCCGCGCGGTACGAAGAGTTTTTGCGTTATGCGCTCGAGCGCTACGGCGACCAGTGCTGGCATGCTTTGCCGCGGGACGTGGCGCGGTATTACCGTGAGTCCCTGCCGGAAGCCGGGCAACGCAACAGCCGCCGGCGTATCGCGATGGTGACCCATAGCGACTACGAGAAAGACAATCGCGTACGGCGGTATGCCGAGGCGCTGGCCGGGCGCGGCGACCTGGTGGACGTGCTGGCGATTGAAACCGGCGATGCACCGCTCGGCGAGAAGATGGTGAACGGCGTACGGCTGTTGACCGTACAGCACCGGGTACGGAATGAGAAGTCGCATTGGACGTATGCGTACCGGTTGTTGCGGTTTTTGGTGGTGTCGTCGCTGGCGCTGACGAAGCTGCACCGGAAGATCCGCTATGACGCGGTGCACGTACACAACATCCCGGATTTCATGGTGTTTTCGGCCTGGTATCCGAAGCTGTGCGGGGCCAAAGTGGTGCTCGATATCCACGACATTGTGCCGGAGCTGTTTTCGAACAAGTTCCAGAGCCGGGCCAACCGGATGTATGTCGCGCTGCTTAAGAAGATCGAGCGGTGGTCGGCGAAGTTTTCCGATCACGTGATTATTGCCAATCACCTGTGGTTTGACCGGATCGCCGAACGGTCGGCAACGCCAGAGAAGTGCACGGTGTTTATCAACCACGTGGATAAGGGCCTGTTCTATCGCCGGGAGCGGGAGCGGCCAGCGGGTGCGAGTCCGAAGATCGTGCTGTTTCATGGCACGTTCCAGTGGCATCAGGGGCTGGAGATCGCGATTGAGGCGATGGCCTTATTGCGGGACCGGGTACCGGATGCGGAACTGCATCTGTACGGCGGTGGCGGCGGGGCCAAGACCATCGACAACATGATGGAGCAGGCGCGGCGGCTGGGCATCGGCGACCGCGTGAAGTTTCTAGGTAGCGTACCGCTGCAGAAGATTCCAGACATCGTGGCGAATGCCGATATAGGGATTGTGCCGAAGCGCGCGGATTCCTTCGGCAACGAGGCGTACAGCACCAAGATCACGGAGTTCCTGTCGCAGGGCGTGCCGGCGGTGGTGTCGCGGACCAAGATCGATCAGTATTACTTTGACGATTCGACGGTCCAGTTCTTTGCATCGGGCAACGCGCAGGAGATGGCGGACGCGATGGTGGAAGTGCTGACGAATCCGGAGCGGCGGGCGTCGCTGGTGGCGGCCGGGCTCGAGTACGCGGACCGGCATTCGTGGGAGACGCGCAAGCCGGCTTATTTCCATCTGCTCGATTCGCTGGCGGTGGAGCGGTTTGAACGGCCCCGGTTGACGGAACCAGCCAAATCCTAAAGAGGGCAACGCAATTTTGTGGTGTACGAAATCGAGCCGGGCCGGGATCCGAGATGGGCGGCGTTTTTGTCGCAGGGTCCGCGGGGCGGTTCGGTGTTTCATACGCCGGGCTGGCTGCGGGCGCTAGAGGAAACGTATGGCTACCGGACGTCGGTACTGACGACGTCGGGTCCGGGCGAAGGCGCGATCCGGAACGGGCTTCCGGTGTGCCGGGTGTCGAGTTGGGCGACAGGACGGCGTGCGGTGTCGCTGCCGTTTTCCGATTACTGCGACGTGCTGGGCGAAGAAGGTACGGACGAGCTGGCGGCGGGCTTGCGGGCGATCGGTGAAGCCGAACGCTTGCGGTATGTCGAGATGCGGCCGGCGTTATGTGGTGTCGGCGGTGCAGGTTTTGGTGTCAGCCAGAGGTTTTGGCGGCATGCCGTCGATCTGCGGGGCGGGGAAGCGGCGGTGTACCAGCGGTTGCACGCCGATCACATCCGGCGTAAGATCCGGCGGGCCGAGCGGGAGCGGATCGAGGTACGGGAAGGGCGCGGGGATACGGCGGCTGTAGATGCGTTTTACCGGCTGTTCACACGCACCAGGCGACGTCATGGGTATCCGCCACCGCCGCGGGTATGGTTCGCGAATGTGCTGCGGCAGATGGGCGAGGCGGCGAGTTTGCGGGTGGCCTACCGCGCGAACGGAGAAGCGATCGGCACCATGATGCTGTTGTGGGGCCGGGACACCGTGTACTACAAGTACGGCGCGTCGGACGAGCGGCACCATGCGCTAGGGGCGATGCCTCTGCTGTTCTGGGATGTGATGCGGGAGGCGATCGGGCGGGGTCTGGCGGCGCTCGACCTGGGCCGGTCCGACTTGCAGGGGGCCGGGTTGATCGAGTTTAAGGAAAGGTTGGGCGGAGAGCGGGCCGAGGTGGTGTACTGGCGGAGCCCGGCTGCCGATGGTGGAAGTAGTGGTGGTGGCGGCGGAAGTCTGGCGCGTCGCGTATTTTCGAGCCTGCCGGAAAGTTTGTTGCCGGCGGTAGGATCGCTACTGTACCGCCATATTGGTTGAGTGTAGTGCGATATTCTGGAGCGTCTTTTCCTTCATGTCGTGGATGAACACGGTTCCGGTTCGATGGGCAGTCTACTTTGTACTGTCCTCGCTCGTGGTGTGCGCGCAGACCACGATTGAGGCGATCCGGCTGGGCTGGACCGACGACCGTTACAACCACACGCTCGCCTTGCCGGTGATCTGCCTGATCCTGCTGTATCAGGAACGGGACCTGGTGTCTGAGACTTATGCGAAGTATCAGCCGGGGTTGATTCTGGCGGCGCTGGGTGTAGTCACCAATCTGGTGCTGACCTATGCGGTAAGCGGCGTCGAGCTGTACTGGCGGATGCTTGCGGTGTGTGTTTCGTGGGTGGGCGGCTATTTGTACTGCTACGGGCCGGGCGGCTTCCGGGCCACCTTGTTCCCCTGCCTGTTACTGCTGGCGTGTCCGCCGATCCCGGAATCCTGGATTCACCGGGCGGAAGTGGCGCTGCAGTGGACCTCGGCCGATGTGTCGGAAGTCCTGCTGCGGTTTACTGGGGCGTCTGTCTATCGCGAGGGCTTGTACTTTGCGATGCCGGGCCTGAATGTAGAGGTGGCACGCGAGTGCAGCGGCATCCGGTCGACGACGGCGTTGATTATCGTCGTGGCGGTAGCGGCGCACTTGTTGTTGCGCAGTACGTGGGCGCGAATCCTGTTCTTTCTGCTGGCGGTGCCGGCGGGCATCTTCAAGAACGGCGTGCGAATTTCGACGCTCGCCTGGCTGGGCTCTTACATGTCGCCTGAATATCTGCACGGATGGCTGCACAAGAACGGAGGTCCGCCGTTTACGATGGTGGCCCTGGCGTTCTTAGTGCCGTCGTTGCTGTTGTTGCAGCGCCTCGAACGAAAGCGGAATTCGACTTTAGTTCCTCGGTAGCTTGGCCAGCGCTTCCCGCGCGAGCTTGGCTTCCGGCGCATTCTGGAACGCCGGACTCGACAACGCACGTTGAAACGCGTCCGCCGCTGCCGCATTGTTCTTGTTGGCGGCGTAGCCCAATCCTAAATGATATTGATGTACCGGCTCGTCGATCTGAGCCGCGACCTTGAATTGCGCCAGCGCCAGGTCGTTCATGCCGCGCCGTAAGTAGGCGAGGCCCAGGGTGTCGGCGACGTGCGGCGAGGTCGGCATCTTTTCCTTGGCAAGCTGGGCCAGAGATAGCGCGAGGTTGATGTCGCCGCCGTGTTCGAGCAGCAGGTAGGCGAGCTGGTTGGCGATCAACGGAGAAGCGGGGTCCACCTGGCGAGCCGTGGTGTACAGCTTCTTCATCTCTTCCCAGTTCTGATCCCGTTCGTAGAGCTGCACCAGGGCGAGGTAATTGCCGACGTTGGCGGGCTCGGCGGCGATCGCGGCGCGAAGTTCGTTCTTGGCCTGTTCGAACTCGCCGCGCGAGATCAGGACGTCGGCGAGCAGACGGTGAGCGGACTGAATCTGCGGGTCAATCTGCAGCGCCTGGCGGACTTCCGCCTCTGCCTTGCCGAACTCGCGAATGGCGTAATAAGAGACGGCGCTCAGCCAGCGGAGATCGGGGCGCTTGGGCTGCTGCTGGATGAGCTGGGCAAAGCGCTGGGGCATTTCGTCGGCGCGCTTTTGCGAGATGCGGAGATCGAGCAGGAGCGAGAGCCCAGGGATATAGTACGGATCTTTTTGCAGGGCGTTGAGCAGGATGGTTTCCCCCTGCTTGAGGTCGCCGGTGGCAAGCAGGACTCGCGCACGGGTAACCAGCGCCTGTACGGAATCGGGCGCGGCGGCGACGGCGGAATCGGCCAGGCGGATGGCGCCCGAACGGTCACCTGAGGCGATGGCCAGGCCGGCGATGGCGAGGGTAGCCTCGATCATCTTGGGGTTGACTTCCAGGGCCTGGGCGAAGGAGTCGCGAGCCTGCTTGGTGAGCCCCGTGGCGACCTGCGCATTGCCGAGCAGATAGTACACATCGGCGCGGCCTTCGAGCGAGGCGGCCGTCTGTAGCGACAGGATCGCTTCGGCATACTGGCGGCGGGCCATTTGGATACGGCCCAGATTGAAGTGCGGCTGCGCGGACTTGGCGTTGGTCTTGAGCAGGTCGCGATTCTCTTTTTCGGCGTCGTCGAGCTTGTTGCTGGCGAGCAGACATTCCACAAGCCGGTACCGTACGTCGGTATCGAGCGGCTTGGCCTTTAGAACTTCGCGATATTCGGCGACGGCGCGATCAAATTGCCCGGTGCTTTCGAGAAATACGGCGAGCGAACGGTACGCCTGCGGATTCTCCGGATCAAGCGCTTTGACCTCGCGGAGCGTCTTTTCGGCGTCGGGTAAACGATTGGTGACGGCGAGAATTTGCGCCAGAAAAAGCCGGATGGGTACGTCTTTGGGGCTGGCGGCGATGCCTTCGCGGGTCTGCTTTTCCGCATCGCCGGGGCGGCGCTGAGTAAAGAAGAACTGCGCGAGCATCAGGTGCGCTTCCGCCGATTGCGGATTGGCTTTTACCGAGCGGCGGAAGACGGCTTCGGCATCGGCCGGGCGCTTGTTGCGCATATGCAGGCCGCCGAGGACGAGATAGAGGTCCGGCCGGTTGGGGGCGAGCTGAATCGCCTTTTCCACAGCCTGGAAGGCGCCGGGCATGTTGCCGGTAGCGGCCAGCCACTGGCCTTGCAGGGCGTGAGCGGCGGCGTTATTCGGTTCGGCGGCAATGGTGGCGCGAATGAGAGGCTCGGCCAGGTCGAGTTCGTTGCGCGCAATGTGTGCGGCGGCCAGATCGACCCGGGCTTCCTGATACGACGAATTTAATTGAAGAGCTTCACTAAATTCGGTGACCGCCGATTTCAAGCTGCCATAGGCGACATAGGTACGGCCTAAACGATGGCGGGCAATGGCGGACTTTGGATCTTGTTGAACGGCATTGCGATATTCAATCACCGCTTCAGAAAGGCGCCCTACTTTATAAAACTGATCTCCCCTGGCAATATAACGAGTTGCCTTTTCCTGGGGGCTTTTGCACCCAGTAAAAAAAAGGAAAACAACCAATAAGTATGTAGAGCAACCAACGAAAAATTGGGGGCGAAAGCGAATACCCATAGGAATTAACGCGTGACAACGATGCGGGTTGGTCCCGAAGCGAGGACGGATTAGCGTTTAGGTTCATCATACCTTGACCATTCGGTATGGTCCTATGCGACGGCGGTACCGGTACTGTGTGATGTAGTACGCTCCATGGCCTTAGAGTGGGGGAAAGTACGTCGGAGGGGTA
>AP025252.1:4424136-6182012 GCA_016865505.2 Bryobacterales bacterium F-183 | reverse complement strand
CCTAAATTTATCTCCCTCGTAGAGACAGAACACACAAATATCACACCTTTTCCACTTCTGTGGAAAGGCTGTACTTCATTCTTTACTTTTTTAGACTTAGGACCACCCGTCCTATTGTTCTGAGCTTGTGCCGATGCAGATCAAAACCTAGCCATCCTCACACCCGTTTGAGGCATAGGTCCCACCCCTTCTGCGGTGGCCCGCCGCTCAAGAACTTTCCAAGAATACCAACAATCCTCTGTGAATTGGAAGAGGAAAGTGACAACTTTATCACCCTTTAGCTTCAATGGGTTACGGGGCTTATCCGATCATTAATCGAGTGGGAAACATTTTCCCCAAAGCTTGTTACTCTTCGATGACGGACGGTTTTTGACAGCTTATCGGACACGTTTTGACACCCATCGTAAAGCCGTGTCGCGTGATCGTATCTTACGCCATAAAGATAGGTGGAGTATCCCTCTGTTTTGGGCCAGCGCTGTTTGACAGAGAGCGGGTTCATCTGAGATACTGAGAGTCGTCGCGCTTGAGCCGTACGCACGACGCCCTCCTCGATGCGGGAGTAACTCAGCTGGTAGAGTGCAACCTTGCCAAGGTTGATGTCGCGGGTTCGAATCCCGTCTCCCGCTCCAAAAACTTCACTTCAACAAAACTTGTGGTTCTGTCGGCCTGGCGAAACCTTTTGGTGTCGCGTGTCGCCAATTCTGGATACATAATAGGAAGTATCGGGAAATTTAGCCGCCGAGTCATCTCCGCTAGCAGGCGGGCCGACGGTATTCAAGGAAAAACCCATCCCCATGCCTTACACACTCAATCTGAACGGCAAATCCGTTAGTGTCGATGTGCCCGGCGCGATGCCCCTGCTGTGGGTGCTGCGTGACGAACTCGACATGTGCGGCACCAAGTTTGGCTGCGGCGCGGGCCAGTGCGGTGCATGCACCGTGCATGTCAACGGCGCTCCGGCACGAGCCTGCATCACACCTATTTCCGCCGCGAATGGCAAGAACATCACCACGATCGAAGGTCTGTCGCCGGATGGTACGCATCCGTTGCAGATTGCCTGGCAGGAGATCGACGTCCCGCAGTGTGGCTACTGCCAGGCGGGACAGATTATGTCGGCGGCTGCGCTGCTGGCGAAGAAACCGAATCCGAGCGATGCGGACATCGACGCGGCGATGGACGGCAACCTGTGCCGCTGTGGCACCTACATCCGCATCAAGGCGGCCATTCATAAGGCTGCCAAGATGGCTCCCACCACGACCAGCGGCAAGCCTGCGTCCGCTCCCGCAACGTCGGGTGGCGGCAACGGCGGCGGCCAGTAATCCACACCTAGGAAAGGAAACGAACATCTCATGAGCGAAAAAAAGATGCAGCGGCGATTCTTCCTGCGTGTTTCGCTGGGCGTGGGTGGCGCGATGGTGCTGGGTGGCGGTATTGCGTCGGCACAACCTCCGCAACAGGGCGGCGGTGGACGCCGTCCGGCTCCGCCTCCACTGCAGCCAAGCGCGTTTATTCAGATTGACCGCAACGGGATGGTGACTCTCACTGCCAAGAACCCCGAAATGGGACAGGGCATTAAGACCGCACTCCCGATGTTGCTGGCCGAGGAACTGGACCTGGATTGGAAGATGGTCAAGATCGTTCAGGGCGACCTGGACGAGTCGAAGTACGGTTCGCAGTCGGCCGGCGGTAGCCGTTCCACTCCGAATAACTGGGATCTGTTGCGCCGCGTGGGTGCATCGGCCCGCATGATGCTGGTGGAAGCGGGCGCCAAGCGCTTGGGCGTTCCTGCAGCGGAGTGCCGTACGGAGCTTGGGAAGGTCATCCATACGTCGAGCGGCAAGAGCGTCGGGTACGGCGAGATTGCGGCAGATGCCGCGGCGTTGCCCCTGCCCGATCCGAACTCGGTGAAGCCGAAGGATCCCAAGGATTACAAGATTGTCGGCAAGAGCATGCCGACCGTTGACCTGCCTGCGATCGTGACCGGCAAGCCGATCTTCAGCATCGACTTCAAGCTGCCGAACATGCTGTACGCGGTGTTCGAGAAGTGCCCGGTGTACGGCGGCAAGGCTGTGAGCGCGAATCTGGACGAGATCAAGGCGATGCCGCACATCAAGGACGCGTTCCTGGTGGAAGGCAACGGCAATCCGTCGAGCCTGCTGAGCGGTGTGGCGATTGTCGCGGACAAGTGGTGGTACGCGCAGAATGCCCGCAAGAGCCTGAAGGTGACGTGGGACGAGGGTCCTGCAGCATCGCATTCGAGCGTCGGCTATGACGCAAAGGCGAAGGAACTGTTCGCGCAGAAGCCGTTTTTGACGGTGCGTAAGGATGGCGATGTCGACGGTGCGATGGCGAAGGCCGTCAAGAAGGTCGATGCCACGTATCAGTTCCCGTTCATCTCGCATGCGCAGATGGAGCCCGGCAATACGGTGGCGCTGTTCAAGGAAGGCAAGCTGGAGTTGTGGGCACCCAGCCAGACTCCGGGTGCGGGTCAGCGCATGGCGGCTGAAGCATTGGGCCTGAAAACGGCCGATGTGACGGTACACCAGTTGCGTACAGGTGGTGGCTTTGGCCGCCGTCTGGCGAATGATTATCTTGTCGAAGCGTCGTGGATTGCGAAGAAGTTTGCGGGTACGCCGATTAAGATTCTGTACTCGCGCGAAGACGACATGCGGCATGACTTTTACCGTCCCGGCGGTTATCAGCACATGCGCGGCGGCGTCGATGCCAATGGCAAGCTTGTCGCGTGGTACGACCACTTTGTGAGCTTTGGCGAAGGCGATAAGTGGGTGTCGTCGTCGAACATCGCGCCTTCGGACTTCCCCGGTGGGTTTGTCGAGAACTTTGGCGTGGAAGCGACGTTGATTCCGACGAAGATCCCGACGGGTCCGCTGCGCGCGCCGCGTAGCAATTCGCTGGCGTGGGTTGTCCATTCGTTCATCGACGAACTCGCCCATGCGGCGGGTAAGGATCCGGTGCAGTTCCGCCTGGATCTGCTGGGCGATGCTCGGATGGTGGGTACGGGTCCTGGTGCGTACGACGCGGGCCGCATGCGTGCATGCCTGGAAAAGGTCGCGGAAGTGAGCGGCTGGGGCAAGCGTAAGCTGCCCAAGGGTACGGGCATGGGTGTTGGTTTCCATTACAGCCACTCGGGCTACGTCGCTCAGGTGGCGGAAGTCAGCGTGGACGCCCAGAATCGCGTGAAGGTGAAGAAGGTTTGGTCGGTGGCCGATGTGGGCAGCCAGATCATTCACCCGAGCAGCGCGAAGAACCAGGTGGAGGGCGCAATCGTCGACGGCATGAGCGAGATGATGGCGCAGGAAATCACGATCGATAAGGGTCGCGCGATGCAGAGCAATTTCCACGATCACCAGATGGTTCGCCACAAGCAGGCACCGCCGGAGATCGAGGTGCACTTCATCACCAGCAACAATTCGCCCACGGGTCTTGGTGAGCCGCCGCTTCCGCCGGCGCTGCCCGCCATTTCCAATGCGATCTTCGCCGCATCGGGCAAGCGTATCCGTACGCTGCCGATGGCGAAGGAAGGCTTTAAGTGGGCCTAGGCTAGGTTCGATGGAATCGATAGGCGGGGAGCTTAAACGGCTCCCCGCTTTTTCTTTGCCTTCACGACTGTTTTGGGCTGCCTTAGGGCGCCGACCATCGAGCAGAGTTCCGCGAGCCCGATGAGTTCGATGCCCTGACCGATGTCCCGCCGCTCGGTCCCGGAATTCACCAGAAAGCGACGGTCCGGTTCCACATCGTCGCACGCGATGTAGAAGCCTTTCCGCGGTCTTGAAGAATGCCCAAGTTTGACTTCGATGGCCCACAAGCCGTGGCCCGGTATTTCGAGCAATAGGTCAATCTCGGCTCCCACCTGCGTGCGGTAAAAGTATGCCGTTGCGAGTTCCGGCAGTGCCGCGAGCAGGTTGTCGATGGCGAAACCTTCCCAACTGAAGCCGACCACGGGATGTCCCAGCAGAGCGTCCATATTGGGAAGCCCCAACAGCGCATGCGTGACCCCGCTGTCGCGAACGTACACCTTGGGCGACTTTACGAGCCGCTTGCCGACGTTCTTGAAGTACGGAGGTAGCCGCCGCATGAGCATCAGGTCCACCATCAAGTCGAGGTAGCGATTGGCGGACTTGGCCTCCATGTCCAGGCCTCGCGCGATGGACGAGGCGTTGAATACTGCGCCTTGGGTATGCGCGAGCATGGTCCAGAACCGCCGCAGAGTGGCCGCCGGGATTCTTGGGCCGTACTGCGGGATGTCCCGTTCCAGATAGGTTTGTACGAAGTCCTGCCGCCAGCGGAAACTGGCGTTGTCGTTTTCGGCGAGAAAGCTCTCGGGAAAGCCGCCTCGAACCCAGAGTTTCTGCAGGTCTGCGGGTTCTGTTTCGAGGACGTTCAGCGGGCCTAGTTCGAGATAGGCGATCCGTCCTGCCAGTGTTTCGGACTGCTGCAGTAGCTCGCGCGATGCCGAGCCAAGCAGAAGGAACCTACCGCTGCGCCTGCCCTTGCGGCGGTCCCGGTCGACGACGCCTCGCAGAACCTGGAATAGCCCCGGCATGCGCTGCACTTCGTCGAGGATGATGAGTCCGGTTTCGTGCTGTGCGAAGAACAGGTTGGGATTCTCGAGCTTTTCGACATCGTCTGGGTTTTCGAGGTCCAGGTAGATGCCGTCGTGGGCCTCGCCGATGTCCTGGGCGAGCGTGGTCTTGCCCGATTGACGGGGTCCTAGAAGGGCCACGCAGGGGCTGTACTGCAGGCGGTCTTCGACCGCTGCTTCGAGATCTCGCCAGAGACTCATCATTGAAATTATGCCATGTTGTGGCTGATTTTCGATGATGAAAGTGGTGGCAGGTTGAAAATCCGCTATGTGATAGCGAATTTTCAATATTGAAGCATGGGCGAGGTGCTCTCGGCTATGATCGTCGTTGTGATCGAAGTCCAGAACCTGGTTAAGCGGTTTAGTACTTTCACCGCTGTTAATGATATTTCGTTCACCGTCGGCAAGGGCGAGATATTCGCTTTTCTCGGCCCCAATGGAGCGGGCAAATCCACCACGATCAAGATGCTCACCACGCTGCTGCGGCCGGATTCGGGGTCGCTGCGGATTGACGGCATTGACCTTGCAACCGATCCGAACGAGGTGCGGAAGCGTTTTGGGATTGTCTTTCAGGATCCCAGCCTGGATGGGGAACTGACTGCGGAAGAGAACATGGACATCCATGGGGTGTTCTATCACGTCCCTACAAAGATTCGAGTCGAGCGTACCTCAGAACTGTTGAAGCTCTTTGGACTTTGGGAGAAGCGGAAAGACATCGTCAAGATGTTTTCGGGCGGCATGAAGCGGCGGCTTGAGATTGCGCGAGCCTTTCTGCATACGCCCAAAGTGTTGTTTCTGGATGAGCCGACGTTGGGGCTTGATCCGCAGACTCGCAATCAGCTTTGGACGTTGGTGAAGCAGATCAACGAGACCGATCAGGTGACTGTCTTCCTGACCACGCACTATATGGATGAAGCGGACAAGGTGGCCCAACGGATCGCGATTATCGACGGGGGCAAGATCGCTGCGCAGGGTACGTCGCAGGAACTGCAGGCGCAGACGGGGAAGACGTCGCTTGAAGAGGCTTACCTTGCTCTTACGGGATCTTCGATTCGCGATGAGAGTGCCAATACGTCGGCCGATCAGTTGAAGCAGATGGCGAAGCTTTGGGGAGGGAACCGCCGATGATCGCTGTGATTCATGCGCTGTGGTTGCGCGAACTGAAGCGGTACATGCGGTCGCGCGTGCAGATTGTCGCGGCGCTCGGGCAGCCTGTGTTGTACCTGTTGGCGCTGGGCTTTGGCCTGGGTCCGGTATTCCAGAAGGCGGGGGAGGGAAACTACATCCAGTTTGTCGCGCCTGGGATCATCGCGATGACGGTGCTGTTTAGCTCGGTCTTTTCGGGGATGGGGCTGCTTTGGGACCGGCAGTTCGGCTTTCTTCGCGAAACGCTAGTGGCTCCGGTACCGCGGATACAGATCATGTTTGGCCGTACTCTGGGGGCGGCGACGGTGGCTACTTGCCAGGGGATGCTGGTGGCGGTTATCGCGTTTCTTGCTGGGTTCCGGGTGAGCAGTCCGGTGGCGTTGCTTGCGGGGATTGGGGTGGTGCTGTTGATCGCGCTGCTGTTTTCCGCGTTAGGTACTGCGGTTGGTTCGGCGCTGGAGAATATGCAGGGCTTCCAGATCGTCATGAACTTTGTGGTGATGCCGCTGTTCTTTCTGTCTGGCGCGCTGTTCCCGTTGACGAATCTACCTCTGGCGATGAATATTGCCACGCGGCTGGATCCGTTTGCGTACGGCGTGGATGCTTTGCGAACCGTGCTCATCGGGGTTACGCACTTTGGACTTGCGCTGGATCTGGCTGTACTTTTTGTGGGAACTGTCATTCTGTTGTGGATTGGCAGCCGTTTGTTTGCCAGAATCCAGGTATGAACCCTTTGGAGATCACCGTGGCGGAACTGCAGGCCAAGCTGGCTGCGGGCGAGGCGGTGCACTTAGTTGATGTACGGGAGCCGATGGAGCATGCGACAGCGGCCATCGATGGTGCCGAACTCATCCCGATGAACACTGTGCCGCAGCGGCTTGCACACCTCGAAGATCGGGCAGAAAGCGGGCAATTGGTGGTGTTTTGCCATCATGGGATGCGGTCTTTGATGGTGATAAACTGGCTGCGCGAACAGGGAATTCCGAATTGTGTGAGCCTTGCGGGCGGTATCGACCGCTGGAGCATTGAGGCTGACCCCAAGGTCCCGCGTTACTAACCGAGAGGTAACCAAGTGGCAACTCGTAGAACGTTTTTGATGGGCGCCGGGGTGACGGCGTCGGCGCTGACCTCGCAGGCGGCGGTGAGCGATCGTGTCCGCATCGCGGTGCTGGGCGTGAACGGCCGTGGCCGCGACCATATCAAGGGCATCATGGAGCAGAAGGACGCGGAGGTGGTTGCGATTTGCGACCCCGACGGTCAACTGCTCGAAAAGCGCGCGGGCGAGTTTGAGAAGGCCTACGGCAAGAAGGTGAAGATCGAGCAGGATCTTCGCAAGATTTTCGATAACAAGGAAATCGACGCTGTCACGGTGGCGACGCCAAATCACTGGCATGCGCTGGCCGCGATCTGGGCGTGCCAAGCCGGCAAAGACGTGTACGTCGAAAAGCCTGGCGCACACAACATTTATGAAGGCCGCAAGCTGGTGGAAGCGGCGCACAAGTACAAGCGGATCGTACAGCATGGTGTGCAGTTGCGATCGTCCGAAGCGCTGCGGGAAGCGGTGCAGTTGCTGCGCGATGGCGTGATCGGCAATGTGTACATGGCTCGCGGACTGGTGTTCCGGTGGCGTCCGGACATCGGCAAGAAGGGTACGGAGCCGACGCCATCGTACCTGGATTGGAATCTGTGGCAGGGTCCGGCGCAGGAGCGTGCGTTTACGCGCCGGGTGTGCCACTACAATTGGCACTGGACCTGGGAATACGGCAATGGCGACGTCGGCAACCAGGGCATCCATGAAACCGATATGTGTATGTGGGGCCTGGGTGTGGATACGCTGCCGAAGAAGATCACGGCGATGGGCGGCAAGTTCCTGTTCGACGATGATAAGGAGACGCCGGAAGTGCTCACGTCCACGTATCTGTATCCGGATCAGAAGAAGATGATCCAGTTTGAGGTACGCCACTGGATGACGAATCGCGAAGATGGTGCGGACGTCGGCAATCTGTTCTACGGGTCCAAGGGCTATATGGTGATCAAGGGGTACGACACCTTTGAGACTTACCTTGGGCAGAAGCGGGAGCCCGGTCCGTCCCGCAAGGCTGGCGGCGATCACTATGCCAACTGGATCAAGGCGATCAAGAGCCGGAAGACGGAAGATCAGCATGGTCCTGTGGAGACGGCGCATCTCTCGTCCGCGTTGGCGCACTTGGGCAACATTTCTTATCGCCTGGGACGCCAGTTGGAGTTCGACCCGACGGCGGAAAAGTTTGTCGGCGATTCGGAGGCGAACGCAATGCTGACGCGCAAGTACCGCAAGCCGTTTGTGGTGCCTGAAAAGGTCTAGCAGCGCCGCATTACTATAGACGAATGCTGCTTCGTGCATTCGTTGGGTTGTACTGCGTTTCGCTGGCTGCTCAGCCTGCTTATACATCTCTGCCCACAGAAATGCCCGCCACGGTCACGGTGCCGTCGGCGGGCTTTGACTATGTCAAGCGCGGCGTCATGGTTCCCATGCGCGACGGCGTCAAGCTGTACACGGTCATTATTGTTCCCCGTACGGCTACGGCAGCCAAGAAAGCACCCATCCTGTTGACGCGTACGCCGTACGACGCCAAGACCTTGACGGCGCATGCCGAAAGCAAGCATCTGAGCACGATGCTGCAGGGTTACGACAACGCCACGGATGTGATTGTCGACGGCGGTTACATCCGGGTGGTGCAGGATGTACGCGGTAAGTACGGGTCCGAGGGCGATTATGTGATGAACCGGCCGTTGCGGGGACCTCGCAATCCTACGCCTGTGGATCATGCCACCGATACCTACGACACGATCGACTATCTGATCAAGAATGTCCCGGAGTGCAATGGCAAGGTGGGTATTCTGGGCATCTCGTACGATGGCTTCTTGCCGCTGATGGCGTTGGTGAATCCGCATCCGGCATTGAAGGTGTCCGTACCGATGAATCCGATGGTGGACGGCTGGATTGGGGACGATTGGTTCCACAACGGCGCGTTCCGCCAGCAGATGATGCAGTACATCTTTGAGCAGCAGGGCAGCCGTAGTAATGAGGTGAAGTGGCCGAGCGAGTACTACGACGAGTATGAAGAGTACTTGAAGGCGGGGTCCGCGGGGGAGTTGGCCAAGCAGCGGCGGCTGGATCAGATGGGCTTTTGGCGCAAGATTGTCGAGCATCCTTCCTACGATGCGTGGTGGCGCGATCAGGCGGTGGACAAGATCCTGGCTAAGGAGCCGCTGAAGGTCCCGACGATGATCGTGCATAGCCTTTGGGATCAGGAAGACATTTACGGCGCGATCGCTGTGTACAAGGCCGTGAAGCCCAAGGATACGAATGGCGATATGGTTCGCCTGGTGATGGGGCCCTGGTACCACGGGCAGATGATTCAGGATGGCAGCGCCATCGGCCAGATTAAGTTTTACAGCGATACGGCGCGCCACTTCCGCCGGGAGATACTGGCTCCGTACCTGGCGCAGTACTTGAAAGACGATGCGCCGAAAGCGGGGATCGCGCCGGTGATGGCGTTTGAGACCGGGGTGAACAAGTGGCGCGAACTGCCGTCCTGGCCTCCGCCCGGTACGTCGACGCGGAAGATCTATTTGCAGGCCAACGATAAGCTGGCGATGGCTGCGCCTCCTGCTGCTGCCGGATTCTCTGAGTACATCTCGGATCCTGCGAAGCCGGTGCCGTACAAGCCGCGTCCGGTACGGTCTACCGATAGTCCGGGGTGGCCGATCTGGCTGTGCGACGATCAGCGCGAGGCATCCAGCCGTACGGATGTGGTGACGTTTACTTCTGACGTCCTGACGGAGCCACTGAAGATCACCGGAGAGTCTTTGGTGAGCCTGGTGGCCTCGACTTCCGGTACAGACGCCGATTGGGTGGTCAAGCTCATCGACGTCTATCCGGATGAAGTAGCAGACCAGCCCCCGATGGGCGGCTACCAGCACGCGATTGCCATGGATATCTTCCGTGGCCGGTATCGCGAGAGCTTTGAGGTGCCGAAGGCGCTCGAGCCGAACAAACCGCTGACGTACAAGTTCGCGCTGCCGACCGCCAACCACGTGTTTCTGCCGGGACACAAGATCATGGTGCAGGTGCAATCGAGCTGGTTCCCGCTGTACGACCGGAACCCGCAGACCTTTGTGTCCAATATCTTTTTGTCAAAGCCAGAGGATTACAAGAAGGCGACCCATCGCGTCCACTTTGGACCCGGTGACTCGGGCAGCTTTATCGAGCTGCCGGTGAATCAATCGGTGCTGCGCTGAAAGGTCTGAGGTTCGGTGCTGCCGGCAGTGAGCAATTCCAGTTTGCTGCCGGCGACCCGGAATTTGTAGGTCCGCTCAATCAGCTTGCCCGGCGCTTCCTTGTTGGAGTTGGGCGAACAGGAGTAGCGCATCTGGTACGGGTTCTTTTGCGGATGTAAGGTCACTTCGAGGCCGTTCGACTCATACGTGCCGGTTTCCTGCGAAAAAACCGAAGTGGTGCAGTTGTAAACCGTGCTCTGCATCAAACCAATAAAGGTGTACGTGCCGTCGTTGCGGAACTCGTACGCGAAGTGGCTGCCGGATGGCGGTTTGTAGACGCCGGTGTAGGCATCTTTGTACTGGATCATGGAAATGCGACCGTTGGTCCAACGGCCGGTGAGCGGTGAGGGATCTCCGGCGGCGGCAAACAGGTACGCGCAAGTGGCTAGGATGACTGGTTTGAAAAACATGGAAGTGAAAGAACCTCGTTCACTCCACTAGTGCGAAAGCCGTTTAGAAAATCGGCTCATCGCGATGCAAGAACCTTACGACACCTTCGACAGCGGCGCTCGCCATGTAGCCCGGTGCGGGATTCCAGCATTGCAAACTCCACTCCGGTTGCCCGACGATGCCGGGCTTTTCGCCGGTGAGGCGGACACAAAAGCTGTCGAGACCCAGGGTGAGGCCGGTGCCTACGGCTTTGACGTACGCTTCTTTGGCGGTCCAGCAGCGATAGAAGGCTTGTAAGGGGTCGGCATCTGCCTGTATTCGCGCCGTCTCATCGGGATGGAAGAAGCGCGATGCGATGCCGCGAATGTCGCCACGGCGGCCGGTGCGTTCGACATCGACGCCCAGACGCTGTTCCCAGGTGAAGCCGAGGATGGCGACCTTGCCGGAGTGCGACACGTTGAACTGCAGGCCGGAACCGGGGAGGTACGGTTTGCCATGTTCGTTCCAGGCGAAAGTGACCTCGCGACCGTCCGCGAGGTTCAGATACTTTGCACAAAGTTGCCGTAATGCGCCGCGCGTCGCAACAAATGCGGCCCTTGGGGGTTCTACCTGAAAACGCGATGCGCGCTCTTGTTCTGCGGCATCGAGCAGCGGTATCGCACGCTGCACTGAGTCGTCCGTGACGGCCAGTGTCCAGAGTTCTGCGATCCCACGATCCATCGATCCGTGCACCAACGTACCATGTGGATCGTCAGATTGCTCACTTTGTATCAAAAGATAGGTTCGGCCTGTCACGGCGCGACACGCAAAAAGGTGTTGCAGTACCGAGGGACCATAGTTCTGAAAAGTCGTTCATGTTGAGATCGGTTCATGTCCGCCTCGACACCGACACTTGCAGCGGCCCGCAACCTCGAACACTGGAATAGCGCCGCTCAACAATACGCCAAAGCCGGCGATCTCTTTGCTCCAGAAGCACGTTTGCTGACTCTGTATGCGGCCGACCTTAAGCGCTGGTCCATGTTGGACTTAGGCATCGGCGCAGGCCGTACGACGCGGCACTTTGCGCCCGCTGCCGGCTCTTATCTGGGGATCGATTATGCTCCTGCGATGGTAGAGCAGGCACGGCAGAACTGCCCGGCGTTTGCCGATCGTATTCAAACGGCCGATGCCCGGTGCCTGGATATGATCCCGTCCGGCTCCATGGACTTCGTCCTGTTCAGCTTTAACGGGTTGGATTGCATTGAACCGTCGGACCGCGAACAGGTGCTGCGCGAGGTTCGCCGCGTGCTTCGTCCGGGCGGAATCTTCTCGTTTTCGGCCCATAATCTGTACTCTGTGCCGTTCCGGGGATCGTGGCCGATGCCTCCGCTCAATGTCGGCAAGCCGCTCGAAAGCGTGTACCGGTTGGCCAAGCGTACGAAGCGGAATCTTCGCATTCGTAACCTGGTGAAAAATCGCAATACCGACGCGATTTTGCGCCGTGGCTGGGCGTTCTTTCCCGATGGCGGCGAAAGCTACACGGTGCCGCTGATGTACGTGGCTCCCGGGTTCCAGAAAGAGCAGTTGGAAGCGTGCGGCCTGCGCCTGTTTTCCATGCAGGATGGCGATTGCCGCGAGATTCTGGGTACGCACCCGCCAAGCACGGACTCGTGGCTGTACTACTTGGCCGAGCGCGTCTAGATTATCTTTCGATACGGGCCTGGCGGGGTACTGGTACAGTGCCCGGTACCAAAGCAGGAGCGCTTTTGAGTACTTAGTAACTCCCTCAAAGCTGCCTTTCGACGCACACTAGGTCATCGTGCGGAGTAAAGGATCTTTGAGTAGCGCCGGTAAAGGAAAAATCCTGCTGCTGTCCACCACCATGGGCATCGGCGGGGGCGCTGAAGAGCAGGTGATGCACCTGGCTCTGGAACTGGTCCGCCGAGGCTGGCAAGCCCGTATCGTTTCGATGATTCCTCCGGAGACGGACATTCCGGAGGAAATCGCCGCAAGTGGGATTACCGTCGAGCACCTGGGCATGCGCGCCGGTGTCCCCGATCCGCGCTGCCTCTTCCGTCTGTATCGAATTTTGCGCCAATACCGGCCCGATGTGCTGCATACGCACATGACGCATGCCAACCTGTTGGGCCGGTTGTCGCGCATCCTCCATCCCGTACCCGCGCTGGTTAGCACGCTGCACGGCTTTAAGATGTACGGCGTGAACAGCCGGTTCACTGCCTTCCGCGAACTTGGCCATCGCCTGACCGATCCGCTCGCGTCGATGACCACGGCCATCTGCAACGCGGCCACGCAATCCTACATACATTCGAAGTCCGCCCCTGCGACCAAGATCATGGCAGTGCCGAATGGTCTGGACACAGATGCGTATCGCCCTGCGGAGGATTCTGAGGTCCGCCAAGCGATGCGTGAGGAACTGGGCATCGCGCAGGATGCGTTTGTCTGGCTGGCCGTTGGGCGCCTGGAAAGTCCTAAAAATTACCCATTGATGCTGCAGGCTTTCGCGCGCGCCGCGTCCCCCACCGATGTACTTCTCATCTGCGGCACGGGAGCTTTGCGGCAGCGCGTGGAAATGAACGCGAAGGCGCTGGGCATTGACAGTCAGGTCCGTCTGCTGGGCGTACGGCGCGATATTCCGAACGTCATGCAGGCGGCGGATGCGTTTGTCTTGTCGTCCGACACAGAGGGCTTGCCGATGGTGTTGTTGCAGGCATCGTCGTCTGCGCTGCCGATTGTCGCGACCAATGTCGGCGGCAACGCGGAAGTGGTGATCGACGGACAAACCGGATTTCTTACACCTCGGGGCAAGGTTGAACCGCTGGCCAATGCGATGGCTGGGGTTCGAGCCGCGACGCCTGAGGATCGCGCCGCCATGGGTGCCGCTGGACGCGAACATACAGTCTCGAAGTACGACATGAAGGCCGTGGCAGGCCGCTGGGAAGAGCTGTATTCCCGCCTGCTGTTACGCAACAAAACGAAGGGTTTCGAAGAGCAAATCAAATGCAGACCATCACTCAAACTGCAACTGTAGTCGACCGGATTTCACATCTCGCGGCGTCGCAAGGTTCGCGCCTTGCCATTACTGGTCCCAATGGGGACGTGACGTTTGGCGTCCTCAACCGGCGCGCCAATCATCTTGCGTTGCGGTTGCGTGAGATGGGCGTCGGGATCGAAACTCCCGTAGCGCTGGTGTTGGACCGCTCTGTCGATTACATCGTTGCGGCTCTTGCGGTGATGAAGGCCGGTGGCGCTTATCTGCCGATTGACCCTGCATGGCCTGCCGCGCGCCGTCACGCGATTCTTGAGGATGCTGGCGCCAAGATCGTGCTGAACAGTTCCTGTGTGATGACGGAGGAGGCGGCCAAGGGGCCGGACAACATTGCCGATGCGTCCAGCCTCGCGTACCTGATTTATACGTCGGGATCTACCGGCGAACCCAAGGGCGTGGAGATCACGCACGGCAATCTGGCATGCCTGATGGACTGGCATCGTACTGCGTTTGACGTCACGCCGGAAGATCGCGCGAGCCATGTGGCGGGCCTGGGTTTTGACGCCTCGGTGTGGGAGATTTGGGGCAACCTCGCGGCGGGCGCTACGCTCTGCCTGATTCCGGATGCGGCTCGTACGTCTGCGCCGATGTTCCGAGATTGGCTGATCGAGCAGGGCATCACCGTGAGCTTCGCGTCCACCCTGATGGCGCAGCAGTTGATCGCGATGGAGTGGCCGGAACGCAGCAAGCTGCGCGTGCTTTTGACTGGTGCGGATCGCTTGTTGAATCGCCCGTCGCAGGATCTGCCGTTTCTGTTCTTCAACAACTATGGACCCACGGAATGCACGGTGGTCGCGACCTCTGGACTTGTGATGCCGGATGGCGATGGTGTGCCGTCCATTGGTCTTGCGGCGAACGGTGCGACGTTGCACATCGTGGATGGTGAGCTTTGTATCGCGGGACCTCTGGTGGGCCGCGGTTATCGCAATCGTCCGGACCTGACTGCTGAACGATTTGCCAACGGCATGTACCGCACGGGCGATCGCGTCCGGCTACTGCCGAATGGCGAGTACGAATTTTTGGGTCGAGCGGATAGCCAGGTGAAGGTACGTGGTTATCGTGTGGAGCTTGGTGAGGTGGAAGCGGCGCTGAGCAGGCATCCGGAAGTGGGGCAGGTTGCCGTGGTGGAACGCGATGGTGAGCTTGTGGCGTACGTCACGGGTCGCCCAAAGGCGGATCTGGCGGCGTTTGTCGCGACTACGTTGCCCGACTATATGGTGCCGGCGCGCTTCATCCATCTGGCGAGTTTGCCGATGAACGCGAACGGCAAGCTGGATCGTGCCGCGCTGCCTTTGGAGGCTCCGGCGGCGGACGTGCCTGCGGTGCACTCGGCAGAGATCGAAGAGAAGGTCGGCGGGATTGTGGCGAAGCTGTTGAAGCAGCCTACTGTGGATCCGGACGTGAACTTCTTTCTGCTCGGCGGCCATTCGCTGCTGGCCGCGCAACTTCTTGTGCAAGTGAATCGTACGTTCGGCATCAAGCTGGCGCTACGCCAAATGTTTCAGGCGGCCACCGTGCGCCTGCTAGCTGCAGAGATCGCAAAGGTGAAGACCGTATGACCCCCGCTGCCACTGACCAGATCGACGAGCAAGTCGCAGGGCTCAGCTTATACAACCTGCTGGACCCCGAGGTGCTTGCGAATCCGTACCCGCTGTATGCGAAGCTGCGTAGCGAAGATCCGGTGCATTGGGATCCGTTCCTGCATGCCTGGGTGGTCACGCGGTACGACGATGTGGTGCAGGTGCTGCATAAGTTCCAAGCGGACCGTACGCCGACGCCAGAGCTTTTGGAAGCGATGGGCGCGCCGGAGCTGAGCGAGATCGCGACGGTGATGGTGCGGCAGATGCTCTTTATGGATGCCGCCGCGCATACGCGGATCCGGCAGCTTGCGTCGTACGCCTTTACGCCGAACCGCATCAAGGTGCTGCGTGATCACATTCAGTCCATTGCCGAACGGTTGATCGCCAACATCGATCGCAAGGGCTTTGACATGATCGCCGAGTTTGCTGTGCCGCTGCCGGCGATTGTGACGGCGGAGATGCTTGGCGTACCGGCGGAGGATTACCGGCAGTTGAAGGATTGGTCCTTCACGTTTTCGGAGATGCTGGGCAACTTCCAGCACAACCCGGATCGCTCGGACGCTGTACTGGCGGCCTTGCGAGGCATGATCGAGTACTTCCGCAATGCGATTGTCCAGCAGAAGGAGAATCCGCGCGAGGGTCTTGTGCGGTCCTTCATGCTGGCTGAGCACAATGGCGATCGGTTCAGTGAGGAAGAGATCGTCGCGAACTGCATTCTCACGATGGTGGGCGGGCTCGAAACCACCACGAATCTGATTGGCAACGGTGTACTGACGTTGCTGCGGCAGCCGGAACTGATGCAGCAACTGCGCGATGATCCGTCGCTGATTCCTGGTGCTGTGGAAGAGCTGTTGCGGTTTGAAAGTCCGAGCCAGCATACTGCCCGGTTGGCGCCCACCGATGTTGTACTGGGTGGCAAGCAGATCAAGCAGCGGCAAGCGGTGATCGCCGTGATGGCGGCAGCGAATCGCGACCCCGAGCGCTTTCCGGAACCGGATCGTGTGGACTTTACGCGTACGCCGAATCGTCATGTGGCGTTTGGTTGGGGTGCGCACTTCTGCTTTGGTGCGGCGCTGGCTCGCATGGAAGGGCAGATTGCGTTTGAGTTGATTTCGCAGAAGCTGCCGAACCTGCGTATGGCCGATGGTGCGGAACTGGAGTGGCGCGACAATCTGGGACTTCGCGGATTGCGCGAACTGCGGGTGACCGCCGAATGAACCCTGTCCTCGCGATTCCGTCCACACGTGAAGCGTCTTTTCAGGACTTCGACGCGATCGATGCTTTGGTGCGTTCAAACGGATTGAAGCCACGGAACAAGTCCCATTGGGTTCGGATGTGGCAAGGCAACCCGGCGTACCACCAGGGCTTTCCGATCGGCTGGGTCATGGAGGACGAGGACACTGGCAAGCTTACGGGTACGATCAGCAACATCCCGCTGGCATATACGCTGCAGGGCCGAAGTATCCTGGCGGCGACGGGTCGTGGATGGGCGGTGGAGCCTTCTGTTCGAGCCTTTGCGCCGTTGCTGTTTGATGAGTACATCAATCAGCCTGTTGATCTGCTACTGAGCACGACCGTGAATGGTCTTGCAGAGGCGTCGCACACGATCTGCGAGCAGACTCGGGTACCGGTGGGGGATTGGACCAAAGCGGCGTTTCGCGTCACCAACTACGCTGGCTTTGCGGGGTCCGCACTTCGCATCAAGGGGTTGCCGTCATTGCTTCGGATGCCTGCTGCGGCTGCGCTTTGGGTGAAGGATCAAGTGACTGGCGCCGCGCTGCCAAAGGCTCCGGCCAATGTCGCGGTGCAACGGTCGGCGGACTTTTCGGAACTCTTTCACGGGTTCTGGAATGAACTGGTTGCGCTGAAGTGGAACAAGCTTCTGGCCGTGCGTAGCCGTGCGGCTCTGCGCTGGCATTTTGGACCTGCGATCGACGCGGGTGCGGTTCGCGTAATGAGTGTGGTCGAAGCGGGACGCATGCTGGGGTACTGCGTGCTGCTGCGTTGTGACCATGAGTCATCGGGGCTGCTGCGGTATCGCATCGCCGATGCGCAGTGGCTAGTGAACGACCCGCGTATTCAGCAGGCGTTGGTACATGCGGCGGTGGAGACTGCCATCGAAGACGGCGTGGATGTGATCGAGACGGTGGGTCTTGGCGCGCCGACGACTACGGCCTTTGAACGAGCGTTTGCGTACCGTCGCAAGCTGCCGGCCTGGTCATACTTCTATCATTCGAACGACCCGGCGATGATGGAGGCTCTTTCCGCACCTTCGGTGTGGGAGCCATCCACCTTCGACGGCGATAGCAGCATCTAGCCAATCAGCAGATTGCGGTACTTGGGCTGTTGGTAGCCCGGAAACACGCTGTTGCGTACACCCAGTTGCTTTGCCACGGCCTCGCTCAGAACATCCCGGAAATCGGTGGTGATGGCGAGGTCGCGGCCTTCGTATAGCTGATCCTTGCCGAGCCCCGGCCAATCCCCATATACCTTGCCGCCTTTGACGTTGCCGCCGATGACGAGCATGGCGTTGGCGTGTCCGTGATCTGTGCCTCGTGTGCCGTTTTCCCGCGCGGTACGCCCGAACTCCGACATGGTGACGATGGTGATGTCCGCCATGCGGTCCCCCATATCCGTGTAGAAGGCGCCTAAGGTGCCGCCGAAGTCGCGCAGGAGGTTGCTCAACTGCGGGACTTCATTGACGTGCGTATCCCAGCCGCCCATGTCGGCGAAGGCGACTTCCAAACCAGCGTCGGCTTTGATGAGCCGAGCGATCTGCTTCATGCTGTTGCCAAAGCGGGTGTCCGGGTACCGGGCATTGTTCGCCGGGGTGTAGACGCTGCGCTCGACGTTCTGTACGGCACGGACGGCGTCGAAGGTGTCCTTGCTTGTGCCCGCCAGCATCTTGTCCATGGTGGAGGCGTACATGCTTTCGAAGCTCTCGGAATCTTTAGCGTTCGCGATGCGAAAGTCTTTCAAGTTGCTGATGGCTACGGCCTCGCGTGCGCCGCGCATTGTGCGAGGTAGCGATGGACCAAGGGATACGGCGCGAACCGGTGATGGCGGCTTGCCTCCGGGTAAGGCACGGTTCAACCAGCCGTCCGGCGTGGACTTCACACCCGGGGTGCCGGACTCCATGTAGTCCTGTGCATCGAAGTGCGACCGGGTAGGATCCGGCGAACCGGCGGCGTTGACGATGGCGAGTTTGCCGTCCTTCCAAGGCGTCATCAGCGGCTCGAGCGAAGGATGAAGGCCGAACATGCCGTCAAGGTCCAGGGGATTCTTGATGGCGATGGTCGGACGTAGCTCGTAGTAGCGGGCCTCACCGTGCGGCACCACCATGTTCAAACCGTCGACGGCGCCGCGCTGAAAGATCGCGATGAGTACCTTCTTGCGCGCGCCGTTGTTGTTGGTGGCGGCTGCGGCTGCTTTCGATAGCCACAGGGGTGACGCACCGACGCCGAACATCGCGAGTGCGGACGATTTCAGAAATAGTCTTCGGTTCATGGTGGTTACTTCCTCTGAAACTCCGGCGACCCCAACAACAGGCCGGCGATGGTGGCAGGGGTGCCATCTTTGCGTTCCAACGCCTTGCTGATCGATGCTTTGGTGGACTCACCGAGACCTGCGGGAATGTAGAGTTTTTCGAGCGCTTCGCGGCTCGCGTCGGCGGGGAGATTGGGCTTTACGCCCGGCATCTTGCCTTGCGCCATGCTCAGCGCGACGTTCATGCGTCCGAGCAGTGCGGATGAGTTGATCCATTCGGCGTTGCGCCAAGAATAGCCGGTGGGCTCGACCTTGCGGTACAGCGGTTCGCCGAGTTGATTGAGTTCGCGCGCCATGGCGGCGGTAGAGGTTACGTCGGCATCCAAGGCTCGGGCGGCGCTGGCCACCATTTCGAACGGCGTCTTGACCTTGGCCCGGAAGGCCGCTTCCGACCGGAACTCCTTGGACCGCAGCATGGTGCGCATCACTTCGCGAAGGTCGCCACCGGACTTCTGGAATACCGCTGCCATCTGGGACACCAACGCCTCGCTCGGCGTGTCGGACACGAAGCGTACGGCTAGCTTGCGGCTGATGTACTTGGCTGTCGACGGATGCGCGGCGAGCATGTCCAGGATGCGGTCACCGTCTTCTTTGCCGCCGCCGGCCGGGATCTTTGTGCCGAGGACGGTCTTCTCGCCTTTGTCGTGGACACGGTCGTTGTACAAAAACTCTGCCGTGCGGCGGGGTTCGCGGATGGTCCAGCCGGTGAGGCATCGCGCGACTTCGGTGACGTCCTTCTGCGTGTAGCCGCCGTCGACGCCCAGAGTGTGGAGTTCCATCAACTCGCGGGCGTAGTTCTCGTTGAGGCCACGCTTCATCCGCATCCCTTCACGCGGCGCGACGGACTGCCAGTTGTCGAGATAGAACAGCATGGCCGGATGGTGCGCGGTGGCCCGGAGCATGTCGCGGAACTTGCCCAGAACGTACGGGCGGATCGCGTCGCGCTCGTAGGAGGGGACCAAGTGGCGGTCCGCACCTTTGTCCAGGAAGACGTTGAAGTGGTTGAACCAGAAGTCCACTAGCAGCTCTTCCAGTTGGTGGGTCGAATAGATGGCGCGCTGCAGGCGGTTCTCATTGAGGTCGAAGGCGATGACCTGTTGCGGCGCGGTCACCAGGATTGCCTTGCGGCGGATGCCGGCGGGTCCGGTGGCGGCGAGGCCTCGGAGGGCGGCCGGGGGTAAGGCGAGCAGCAACTGGTTGAGAGTTTCCGGCGCGAGGCTGTCCAGCATCGCATTTCGCTCTTCGGGGGTACCGTTGCGGAGTAGCCTGGCGTTTGCCGCGCCGAGAATCCGGACGATCTCGCCTTTGGGGTTTTCATTCGGTGTGTCGCTGGCCGCCTGGGACTTGTCGTCCGCATCCTTCTTGGACCTGTACCGCTCAATGGCCCGCTCCACTCCCCTGCGGAGGAGCGGATCTTTGGGAAGAGACAGGGCACCGGTGGCCATCAGGGCGATGCTCGCGTTCGACGGGTACTGCCGGAGGAGGTCGGTGGCGCTCAACTGGAGCGTTTCGAGGTCCGCAATCTTGTATTTGAGAACCGGATTCTCAGGGATGCGATCGGGATGCAACTGTTCGTCGATCCAGCGGTCCAGGCCGATTTTGGCGGCATGGTCGAGGTCGGCGGGCTTTGCTCCAAACGTAAGCCGCTCCACCGCGTGGTGGATCTCCCTATCCCTGATTTTGAGAGCGGGCGTACCCGCTGCCGCTCCCGAGTGCAGAAGGGAAGCCGCGAGAGTGAGGCAGAGCGTCGTTCTGGGCGTCATAGTCGTCCTAACCTCTATGAACGCGGTTGGGGCTAAATAGTTTCTTTTGTGCGAACTACCGGGCTCGTCTACGGCTGGCCTGTGGATATCTTTTCGGGACCAATCATTCAAAAACTCTCCTTGTCAAGGATCACCTTGTCCGGTATAGTATAAACACGCCAACGTAGCGTAAGGGTGTCGCTGTAAACGCAATAGAGCGACCTCTCTAGTACCTACTAGGTACCGTTGTAAGCCAAACAACACTTTCGGAGGGTGTCGCTGGTGTCTTTTTCTAAGTTAGTCGTCGCGCTCGGGCTAGTAATGCCTGCCTTCGCGGGACGGATCGTGTTCACGTTTAGCGCTTCAAATTTGGACAGCAGTCTGACTTTGGCCGGTGCAGCGGCCTCTGCGGCGACCGGCGGGTCCGGCGTCCTGAGCGTGCTGAACGAACAGACTCTTTCAGTTTTCTCCATTACAGGTGGCACTTTCTCCTTTACTACGGGTGGCCGGACGACTACGCCCGGCACTGGCACCACGACCATGGCTGCCGGCGGTACCTGGACTATCGTTGGAACGGTAGGCTCAGGACCTCAGGTAGCGAGCGGCGTGCTCGCCAGCGGTACCTTCCTGAACGACACCACTGTCTTCAACCTGCTCGGGCGCAATACGCTGACGAGCGGCGTGGACGTCGACTTCGTCAACCCGATTCTGATGACGATTTTGGGCATCACGGGCTACGTCGACAACACTGATCGCGTTTCTTTGGCGCGACCAGGATCCTTTGATTCGGGTTCTGGCGCGTATAGTAATGCGGGGGGTAGTGGGAGTACGAACGGTGCCTTGGCGTTTAATGCCATTCAGCCGCTCGCGGACATCCCAGAGCCGTCGTCGATCGGGCTAGTTGGGGTAACGCTGGCTGGTACCGTATCACTATTGACATACCGCCGTCGCGCACGTAGAAATACCTCAGTAGAGTAGGGGAGAAAAAATAATGAAATTGACCCGGTTTCTAGCGTTTGCGATTTTCGCTGCCTCGGCAGCATTCGCAGACAATATCGTCTTTACATTCGGCGGAACCCAAAGCTCACTCACCCTGGGCAGCGGTTCTGCAGCGCAAGCCTCCGGGGTCGGCACCCTGGTGCTTGTGGAGCGTGAACCTTCTTCGACGCCATATTCCATTAACGCTGGCTTTTCGTTTTTTACGGGAAATCGTGGGACTGACGATCTGGCCGGCGGAGCGCCTCAGGAAACGTTGAACGCCGGTGGAGGTTGGACGATCTTTGCCAATTCCTCCATCAATGGAACGTCATTCCTTCCTTCTGAGATCCTGCTCAGCGGAACGTTCGCTCCGGCCCAGATGGCCAATGCGATGGGCACAACTGCCTTCGGGAGCCGGATGATCGTCACCAGCGTGAATCAGAAGTTTCTCGATGCGCTCGGCCTGCCCGGGATCGTCGCGAACTCGACCGCGAACAGTGCATCGTTCTCGCGAGCGGGTGCTTTGGCGGGCACGTCGTTCGTCAATGGCCCTGCGGGCTTGAACAGCGCGTATCTGGGCACGCTGGCATTTGAAGTTGCCGGCACCAACGCCGTACCGGAACCCGTGGAACTCTCGTTCCTGATTCTCGGTGGACTCGGCGCTGCGTCGCTCATCCGCAAGCGCGCCAACTAATCGATCTTTTTCCTCCATTGGTACCAACAACAATGCGGTCCAGCGAGTTCGCTTGCTGGACCGCGCTTTTCTTTGGGGTGCCGATTGTCCAAAGTGGCTTTTGCTATAGTAGTGCCCAAGTGGTAACCCACCGCAATTTTCGGTTCACTGCGTGAAATACTTTGCGCACTTCCCTCATCATTCAGCTATGCACTTAAGCGTTTGCGTTTGCACGATGCGCGGCGCTGCATACACTTTCCGGGAGGCAAATGGTTACGCCAGCCGCTGCTGCTACTGCTGAATTGTCTGTGAGAACTTCGGTGCCGCTTCGCCGCGGCGTGGAAACGCTGTTTGGCACTCGCGATGAAAACATCCGGTTGCTGGAAAGCGGATTGTTGGTGACCACCAAAATCCTGAACGATACGCTGGAAATTGAGGGTCCGGAATCCGGGGTACGGCGCGCGGAAAGTATTTTGGAAGATTACTTTTCGCTGGTGCAGGAAGGCCATACCTTCCAGCCGGCGGAACTCAACAGTTATTTGCGAGTGGTGGTCGGCGATGCCAGCACGACGTTACGCGGGCTTGCGCAGAGTGGACGCCAGCGGTCCTTTGGCAAGAAGATTCTGGCGCCGAAGACCATCAACCAGCGGCGGTACATCGACGCGATCGAGCGGCATGACCTGGTGTTTGGCATTGGCCCGGCGGGTACCGGCAAGACGTATCTTGCGGTGGCCATGGCTGTGTCGGCGATGCTGGCCAAGCGGATCTCGCGCATCATTTTGACTCGTCCTGCTGTGGAAGCGGGAGAGCGTTTGGGCTTTCTGCCAGGTACGCTGCAGGAAAAGATTGATCCGTACTTGCGTCCTCTTTATGACGCGCTGTTCGATATGATCGACGGCGAGAAGGTAGAGAAGATGCTGGAGCGCAACGTGATCGAGGTGGCGCCGCTTGCCTTTATGCGCGGGCGTACGTTGAACGACGCCTTCATTATCCTTGATGAAGCGCAGAACTGTACAGGTGAGCAGATGAAGATGGTGCTCACGCGGCAGGGCTTTAACTCGAAGATGGTGGTGACCGGAGACCCTACGCAGATCGATTTGCCTTCAGGACGCCGCAGCGGCATCGTGGAGGCGGAAGATGTACTGCGTGGCGTTGAAGGCGTATCCTTTGTACACTTCGATGATAAGGACGTGGTGCGACATCCGCTCGTCCAGCGTATTGTGAAAGCCTACGAACGATATCAGAACCTGACGGGTGTGGGTCGCCAAATGCCCTTGCGCGGCCTGAACAATACGCCTCCGTCTCCTGAAAGTCCCGATGAACCTGGCGGTGGAGATCCGCCGGTTCGCTAATTCCCACACATGTCCTCTGACGGCAGTTCTACTACTTTACTTTTCGACCCCGCGTCCAAGCCCGCTCTCGGACGGCGCGTGACACAGGCGGAACTTCGCGAGTTCGCCCTGCTGCTGACCACCAAAGTCGCCGGCAAGCGTCCGTTCACTTGCCTCATTGCCGGCGATGCCGAGCTTCGGCGTCTGAACAAACAATTCCGCAAGAAGAAGTACGCGACGGATGTTCTATCCTTCCCCTCTGGTTCCGATACGGGACCTTTGGGAGAGATCGCCATCTCCGCGGATCGCGCATTGGCGCAGGCCCAGGAGTTTGGCCATAGCATCGGCGATGAGATCCGCATCCTGTTGCTGCACGGCGTGCTGCATCTGGTGGGGTTCGACCACGAGACGGACAAAGGCGATATGGCCAAGGCGGAAGCGCGATGGCGCCGGGCCTTTAAGCTGCCCTTGTCGTTAACGGAGCGCGCTGCTGTATGATTTTGACGCTCATCCTGCTGCTTGCCGGCATGTCGGTACTGCTTGTACTGACCTCGCTGCTGCAGGCGATGTACCAGGATGCGCAGAGGCTCCGCATGCGCGAGACGCCCTGCTTCGAGTACTTTCAGGAACACATCATGGAGCCGCTGGGCAAGAGTCCCGAGGCTGGTGTGCTTTCGATATCCGTGGTCAAGCAGGCGCTGGTGGCGCTGCAGGGTGTGGTGCTGTACGACCTGTTCCTGCGTACGTCGGCGGCTGGTTGGGAAGCGGTTGTGACGGCGTGCATCGCGACCTTAATCATGATGGCGGTTACCTGTCATCTGTTCCCGCAGTTGCTGTACCGCAAGACCAACGGCCGCTGGCTGTTTCCTTTGATCCCGCTCATCCGGTTGATGATGCTTTTGGTGGCGCCTGCGGTGGGATTGCTGAACTTCCTGTTCTCGCTGTCGGAACTTTCTGAGCCCGATGAGGTGAAGCAGGAAGAGCCTACGGCAGCCGAGCAGATGGAAGCGCTGATTGAAGCGAGCCATGAGGAAGGGCTGATCGAAGATAAGGACAAGAAGCTGCTGCAGTCCGCGGCGAGCTTTGGCGAAAAGACAGTCCGCGAAGTGATGACGCCTCGTCCCAATATGGTGACGATTTCCGCTGAGAAGACGCTGGAAGAGCTGCGCGAACTGGTCGTCAAAGAGCAGTACTCGCGCATTCCGGTGTACGGCAAGTCGATTGACGAGGTGACGGGGTTTGTCCACGTGCGCGACATGTTCGAGGTGAGCGAGCAGGATCGCACTACTCGGCATGTGAAAGAACTGCAGCGTAAGGTGAGCCTGGTGCCCGAGACCAAGCCTGTGGACGATCTTCTGCGTGACATGCAGAAGGCCGGCCAGCATATGTCGATTGTCGTGGATGAGTACGGCAATACGGCGGGTCTGGTGACGATGGAAGATCTGGTGGAGCAGATTGTCGGCGAGATCCACGACGAGCACGACCCCGAACGCGATACGATTCGCCAGGACGACGGCAGCTTTATCCTGTCCGGCAACTTTGAGGTGGATCTGCTCGAAGAACTGGTCGGGTTCAGCGGCGATTACGACAGTGAATCCACCACGGTTGGCGGTTTGATTACCGAATGGCTGGGTCATGTACCGGCCAAAGGCGAGGCGGCGGAAAAAGACGGCCTGCGCATTGAGGTGCTGTCCAGCAGCGATCTGCGCGTGGAACAGGTGCGCGTGTCGCGTCCCGAAGCGGTTGCAGAAGCGGCCAGCCCCGCCGACGTTTAGAATAGAAAGTAAGCTCCCTCCTTTTTCAAAGCCACCCTATATATGCTCTGCGCTGGAATTGTTGGTCTGCCCAATGTGGGCAAAAGTACGCTGTTTAACGCGGTTACGAAAACCCGGAAGGCGATGGCGGCGAACTATCGCTTCTGCACCATCGAACCGAATCAAGGCATCGTGACGGTGCCGGACGACCGTCTGGAGGTGCTGTCCAAGATCAGCGGCTCGCAAAAACTCGTCCCGTCGGTGTTTGAGTTTGTGGACATCGCAGGTCTGGTACGCGGCGCCAGCAAGGGCGAAGGTTTGGGCAACCAGTTCCTAGGCCACATTCGCGAAGTGGATGCCATCGTACAGGTGGTGCGCTGCTTTGAGAACAATGACATCGAGCACGTGATGGATTCCGTGGACCCGTTGCGCGACATCGACGTCATCAACACGGAGCTTGTCCTGGCGGACATGGAAGCCATCGAGAAGCGTAAGCAGCGCCAGCAGAAGCAGGCCAAAGGCGGCGACAAGAAGGCCTTGGCGGAACTCGCGTTGATCGAACGCCTGGAACCGGTGCTGAACGAAGGCAAGCACGCCTTTACGCTCGAATGTACGGCGGAAGAGACGGCGATTCTAAAGTCCTTCTTCCTGCTCACGGCCAAGCCTACGCTGTTTGCCTGCAACGTCGGCGAAGAGGATCTGGCGGATCCGTCCAAGAATCCTTGGGTGACCAAGGTCAAGGAGTACGCCGCCAATCACATGGGTTGCCGCGTGGTGGTGGTCTCGGCGGAGATCGAATCGGAACTCGTGACGCTGTCGCCGGAAGAAAGTGCTGAGTACCTCGCGGGGCTCGGCGTCGAACAGTCCGGATCCGGGACGCTGATTCGGGAAGCCTACTATCTGCTCGGCCTGCGTACCTACCTCACCACGGGTGAGAAGGAAACACGCGCCTGGACCATCCATGCCGGCGATAAGGCTCCGCAAGCGGCCGGCGTGATCCACTCGGACTTTGAAAAGAGCTTTATCTCTGCGGAAACAATCGCGTACGACGACTTGGTGGCGTGCGGCAGCTTTGCCAAGGCACGCGAACTGGGCAAGCTTCGTACGGAAGGCAAAGAGTACGTGGTGCAGGATGGCGACGTGATGGAGTTCAAAACGTTTCTATAGAGATTGCGCGGAACTTCAACAGCAAAATCCCAATATCGGACACCCCGTCAGGCAGCTGGCGGGGTGTTTGCTTTGTAAGTCCCTCAAAAGGCAGGTATTCGGGCTTCGGCGGCACTCTGGCAGGTGGCGTGCCATATAGAGTACGGAGCAATCGATGGACGTCAAACGTGAGGGTGTCGCAAAGAAGAAGCTGATCCGCCGGATCCTGCTGGGAGTGCTCGTGGCCGCCGCGGTCCCGTTCATCACGGTCGGGCTCAACCGGCTGAAGCCTGCTGCTCCGTCTGTCGAAGCGTCCACGATCTGGCCGGATACGGTAAAGCGCGGTCCCATGGAGCGCAAGGTGCCGGGTTTGGGTACCTTGGTGCCGGAAGAGATCCTTTGGATCCCGGCGCAGTTTGCGTCCCGTGTGGAAAAAATCAATTTGCGAGCCGGTGCGCAGGTTTCTCCGGAAACCATTTTGGTTGTGCTCAGTAATCCCGACATGGAATTGTCGGCGACGGATTATGACTGGCAGGTGAAAGAGGCGGAAGCCAAGTACACCGATTTGCGGGTCAAGATGCAGTCGGCCGAAATCGAGCAGCAGAGCACGGTGTCGCGATCGGAGTCGGAGTTCACGCAGGCGAAGCTGACCAAAGAGCGCGATGAGGAACTGGCCAAGCTCGGCTTGAAGCCGGACCTCGACATGAAACTGTCCGTCGCCAAGTTCCAGGACGCCGCCAAAAAGTTCGAAAACGAGAAGAAGAAGCTGGAGATCATGCGCGAGTCGTCGGACGCGCAGTTGGCCGCCCAGAAGGTGCAGATTGAAAAGCTGCGCGCCACGCAGGACCTGAAGGCCAAGCAGGTGAAGCAACTGGTGATCCGCGCGGGTACGACCGGTGTACTGCAGGAGATGAACCTGCAGGTCGGCCAGCAGGTGACCCCCGGCCAGGTGCTGGCCAAGGTCGCGCAGCCGTGGAAGCTGAAGGCAGAGCTGAAGATCGCGGAGACGCAGGCAAAAGATTTGCTGCTGGGACAAAACGCGATGATTGATACACGGAACGGAATCATACCTGGACGCGTAAGCCGTATTGATCCTGCTTCGGTGAACGGAACGGTGACCGTGGATGTTCGCCTGGAAGGTGAACTGCCGAGCGGCGCGCGCCCGGACCTGAGTGTGGACGGTACGATCCTGATCGAGCGTTTGAACGACGTGGTGTTCTGCGGGCGTCCGGTGTTTGGGCAGCCGAACTCGACGGTGCAGCTGTTCAAGATCGACGCCGACGGCAAGGGTGCGTCGAAGGTGAAAGTGAAATTTGGTAGAAGTTCCGTCAACACCATTGAGGTTGTGGAAGGTCTAAACGTAGGTGATCGCGTGATCCTGTCCGACATGTCCCAGTGGGATGCGCACGATCGAATCCGGTTGAACTAAATCAGAGAAAGTGGACACACAAAAATGAGCGAATCTCTCATCAAGCTCGAAGGCGTCAAGAAAGTCTTCATGACCGACGAAGTGGAGACCCATGCGCTGGCCGGTATCCACATGGACATCAAGAAAGGCGAGTACGTGTCGATTTCCGGCCCGTCGGGCTGCGGCAAGTCGACGCTGCTGGCCATTCTGGGGCTGCTCGATTCCCCGTCGGATGGTAGCTATACGTTGAACGGCCGCGCCGTACAAAGTCTAAAGCTGAGCGAGCGCGCCCGCATCCGTAACCGGGAAATCGGCTTTATCTTCCAGGCCTTCAACCTGATTGGCGACCTTACTGTTTACGAAAACGTCGAGTTGCCGCTTACCTACCGCGGCATGGGCGGCGCCGAGCGCAAGAAGCGCGTCCATGAGGCGCTCGAACGCGTGGGCATGTCTCACCGCGTGAAGCATTACCCGTCACAGCTGTCGGGCGGCCAACAGCAGCGTGTGGCCGTCGCGCGCGCCCTCTGCGGCGACCCTTCGATCCTGCTGGCGGACGAACCTACCGGTAACCTGGACTCGGCCAACGGCGAACAGGTGATGGACCTGATGCGCGAACTGCATCGCGCCGGTTCGACAATTTGTATCGTTACCCACGACCCACGCTATGCCCGCTATGCCGACCGCACCATTCGCCTGTTTGACGGCCGGATTGTGGAAGAAAGCGTGGAGGCGGCGTAATAATCCGGCTTACGGATCGTCACTAGAGCATCATGCGGAAACATCCCGACGCTATCGCCATTGTTTTCGTCGGCCTCGTGCTGCTGGTGGGCGCAGGTGTGCGCTCGGTGAAGCACCAGGTGCAGACGCAGGCGCTGCGTGTTCAGCAACTGAAGATTACGGAAGAGGTCATGCGCGAGACTCGCGAGGCGGCCGACTCTGTCAAGAAGGAAGCCCGCGAGGGTATGCTTGAGTTTAAAGATGCCCTTCGCGAATCCCTTCGGGACGAAGTCCGCCGAGCCATCGGGCGCCGGCCTTAGCATGATCTCGCTGCGCAACATCGAGAAGTATTTCGAACATGGTCCGACGAAGACATTCGTCCTGCGGCGGATCAACCTCGATATTCGCGAAGGCGAGTTCATCTCGATCATGGGTCCTTCGGGCGCGGGCAAGTCCACCTTGCTGCACCTGCTGGGGATGCACGACGCATCGTGGACGGGCGAGTACTACCTGCTCGACCACGCTGTCCACAAGATGAAGAAGAACGACCGGCTGGAGCTTTACAAAAAGCATTTCGGCTTCGTTTTTCAGAGCTACCACCTGCTCGACAATCTGACGGTGTACGAGAACCTGGAGATCCCGCTGTCGTACCGGAACGTGAAGAAGTCCGACCGCGAGGCGATTGTCGCGGATGTGTTGGATCGCTTTTCGATGGTGGGCAAGAAGGATCTGTTCCCGAGCCAGTTGTCCGGCGGCCAGCAGCAGTTGGTGGGCATTGCGCGCGCGATCGTGGCGAATCCCAAGATCATCCTGGCCGACGAGCCGACGGGGAACCTCCACTCGTCTCAGGCCAAGGAGATCATGGAAAAGTTCAAGGAACTGAACCAGCAGGGTACGACGATCATTCAGGTGACGCACTCGGAGGCCAATGCGGCCTACGGCAACCGCGTGATTGAGATCGTCGATGGCTGGATTACGCCTGAGAAGAGTACTGCCGCTTAAGACGGCTTACTCTTGCAGCAGGAAGTTTAGCGGCGTCAGCGGACCGAGCGGGATCAGGTCGAACTCCATCAGCTTCTGTACTCCCAGCGGGAGCTTTTCCAACAGATCATGCGCCTCCTGGACGGTTGAGACGTTCATGAGGAACACCACGCCTCGCTGATCGCGGCGGACGAACCATTGGTCCAGCTTGCCTGCCAGGTAGAGCTTTACGGTCTCGCGTACTTCACTGGGCATCACAGGCCGTAACTTCTCAGGCGTTGTGCCGGCGGTCATCTTGCCGATCGCCAGTACCCGGGTGGTGGGGCCGGAGGTGATTGCCGACATCTGCGTCTGGGCGTTTAGTAGGGCGGCGGGAGTCATCATCAGGGCAAAGAACAGCAGGGCGCGAGTGAGCATATATGTAGATACATCTATTCCTCGCTCGACGTCAAGAGTGCTGCGTGAACAAGATTGCCGAGTTGGCCTCGGGTCTCGTCCCAGACCTTGGCCCCGCCTAGTGCAGCGACCACCTCATCCTGTGCCGCGCGCCAGAGTGGCAAGGCCCGATGCAGCATCGCCGTACCTTCCGCCGTCAGCCGCAGTGCCTTGAGGCGGCCGTCCTTGCGCGGGGCGCGCTCCAGGAGCTGCATGTGCTCAAGCAGGCGCAGGCTTCGGGTTAGCGTGGTTTGGTCCAAATGCAAGCGGCCGGCGAGTTCGACCAAGGTCGCTTCGCCGGCCACATGGACTTCTGCCAGGATGTTGAACTGCGTGGAACGAATCCCTGCCGGACGCAGCGCGTTGTCGTACAACTGCGTGATCGCTCGGGACGCCTTGCGCAGATTCGCGCAGACGCACAGCGACGGATCGTTCCCCGGCTGCATTTAGTACTTCTTCAGGCCGATGTTGCGGAACTCCACCTTCATCGGCGGACCGACGTGGATCTGGAAGCCCAGCAGGCCTTTCATGGTTCGATTCTTGGCGTCCTCATCCAGGAACACCGCCATCACGCGGCCGTTCACGACGTGGGTGAGCAGGTTGCCGCGCGCGATGATGTGCATGGTGTTCCAGTCGTTGATCTTGAGGAAGCCCTTCAGTTCATCTCCGCTGTGTACCGCGCCCAGGATCTTGCCCTTTTGCTGACCTTCGGCAAGAGTTGCCATCTGCCCGCGCAAGGCCAGGAAGCCGCGGCCACGCTCTTCGTATAGCTGGCCCGAGTAGGTGTTCTGAAAGTCGATGTCCGCCTGGTAGCCCTTGAGCACGTACTTGCCAACTTCCGGCAGCGCGACGCTACGGTACTGCACGCCGCTGTTGGTGTTGTTCATGCGGTATTCGAGCTTCAATTCGAAGTCGCCCGGTTCGCCGCCGCGCCAGATGAGGAAGGTATTCTGCTTGAGCGGATTGGCAGCCGTGGTCTCGCCGACGATGGCTCCATTCTCGACGCGCCAGAAGGATGTGTCGCCGTCCCAGTTGGTGAGGGTCTTGCCGTCAAAGATCGATTCGAACCCGGTACGATCGTCGAGGGGTACGGCCTCGGGGCCGGGAGGCGTGCGCATACGCTGGCCTCCACCGCCACCAGCAGGGGGTTGTGCCATCAGGGCAAAAGAAGTTAGCAACGTCAGGGTCAGAAACGTCTTCATCTCGCTCTGCATGATATCGGAAATTTGGGCGCTACAGTAGAGTCTGTATGGATTTGCATGCCAAACTCGCCGAAATCGTGAAGGCGTTAAAGGCCGATAGCGGGACGATTCACCTGATGCATGACGACGGCGTACTGCATCTGGAAGCGGCGACCGCCAACATTCCGCCCTTTGTACTGGAAAAAGTGCAACTGGTACCGGTAGGGAAGGGAATGGCCGGGCTGGCCGTGGAGCGTAATGAACCGGTGACGGCGTGCAACATCCAGACCGACACCAGTGGCGATGTTCGCAGCGGGGCCAAGGCTACGGGGCTAGCGGGGGCGATTGCGCTACCGATTCGTGACGCGGACGGCAAGCCCGTGGGCTGTTTGGGGGTCGCAAACTTCAGCGAACGTACGTTCACCGAAGCCGAGGTGGACCAACTCTTGACAGCCGGAATCGAGATCGCCGCACGCTAAAAAACAAGCCGCGGGAGCTAGCTCTGCGCCAGAATCCCGCGGTCTTAATATGCAAGAGTTGAGACTAAAAATCGAACGAACATACCTTTATTCGTCCGCCTAAGGCGCTAGCTTTAGGGTTTCTCTAAAAATTCTTGTCTCTGTTCAGGTAATTGTGTGCTCAGGAGCAAGCCGCCTAGGTAGACGAACGCGGCCACCCAAGCCGCTGCCTGAGCGTAATTCGCGGGTGCGGACCCGGCGCCCATCATCGGCGCGAGTTGCGCGGTGACTGCGGCAAAGCCCGTCCCGATCATGCGCCCGCCGACATTGGCCGCAAACCCCTCTCCCGTGCCTCGCAGATGGAGCGGGAAGGCCATGGGTAAGTAGTTGCCCCAGAAGGAAAATTGCGCCACGGTAAACAGTCCGGCGAAGAAGATTCCGATCTTGGTCAGGTCCAGCGAAGACGTTGCAAAGACTGCGAAAACTACCGGTACTACGAACAGCCCGGGTACTTGGAAGATGCGCAGCAAAGTCCTACGGCTGGCGACGCGTACGGCCAAGACAGCGAGCAGTGCGCGACCCACGAGTCCGCCGATTTCCTGTAGGGATTGGACGCCGGCGGTGACCTCCTGCTGCTTGGGTCGCGGCAGTTCGGCGACACCCGGTAGCCCAGGGATGATCTGCGGCAGTTGCTGGATCGCACCGAATGCCGCGCCGTACGCACAGGCAAACATCGCAGTTGTGACTAGGGTGGTCTTCCGAAGCTCAGGCGAGAACAACTCGCCGACACTAGGACGTCGTAAGGTGCCGGCCAATTTGCGCTCCAGCCATTTCGGAGACTCGGGTAAGAATGGCCGGATAATCAGCAACGGCAACGCCGGGATCAGGCCGGACATCAGCGTGTAGCGCCACTCGGCGTGCCCGCCGTAGATCGCCGGGAAGCTGGGCCCGAGTTGGATGCAAAGTGCGTTGGCTCCGGCTACCAGCAGACCGCCAATCGACGAGAAGGCCTGCGTGTACCCAAGTACGGCCTCGCGCTGCTTGGGATCGTCAAACAACTCGGCGAGCCAGGCGACCGCCGCGACGAACTCCACGCAGACGCCGATGAAGGTGGTGCTGCGCAAGAACAATAGCTGATTCAGAGACGTTGCAAACCCGGCGGCGAATGCCGACACGGAATACAAAAGGATGCTGAACGTGAGTACGCGACGGCGCCCGTAGCGGTCCGTCAGGTAGCCGCCGATGAGGCCGAAGAAGCCACCGGCCAAGGCGGGAATCCAAAACAGCAGGGACAACCAATTGTTGAACTCGGGCGTACCCGGCTTCAAGCCACCCAACTCCATCAATGCCGGACGCGCGATCAGCGGGAGCATCAACAGCTCATAGATGTCGAAGGCAAAGCCTATGGCCGCAACCGCGCAGATGGCCCATTCCGTTCCGGTGAGTCGTCTCATGTTGTACCTGGGTTGGACTCCATCCTACCGCATGACGTCACGTTACGGCTTTAATTTGCCCGGTTCGCCAGGGCGAGCGCGGCGTTCCAGCCTCCGGCACGCTGCAGGCCAGGAACAAAGAACTGCTCGATTATGTCCTGGTCCGTACCTCGAAAGCCCTGCACCGGCGCGTCGAGCGTGACGTTCGTGTCTGCCACGGCGGCGGCAAATGTACACCAGATGGAAGCCTTGCCCGAACACTTCAGCTTTGGCTTGGCGACGCCTTGCTGTTTCAGGTACGCGATGGCCGTCAGGATGTCCTGCACGCGCAGCGCGTCGTCGGCGCGATTGAAGGTCTGGAACTGCTTGGCGGATTGATCCCGGGTACGGAATACGTTCAGCCGCAGCGTGCCTGCAGCGGCCGGGGCCGCGGTCGCGCCGTCCGGATGTACGACGATGGTGTCCGGCTTGCCTTGCACGATACCGGTGACCAGGTCGCCCTCGCTGGTACGCGACAGGCGCAACTGTCCGCCGGATTCTTTGGCGAGTACCTTTTCTTCCGGTTCGCGGACGCCCATCGCCAACTGCAGCCGTTCTTTCTGCTCTTCGGGCTTTGACGCCTGGTTCTGCTGCCGGGCGCTTTCGATCCACTGTTCGACAAGCTGCTCGTAGGTCAGCGCGCCCGCGGGTAAGGTCCGGCCATGCAGCACAAGCAGATTCTGCGGCATCTCTGGACTGAAGCTCTTCTCTTTGTACTCTTCCCAGTTCTTGGCCTTCAGCATTTGCTTGGCGAAGAACTTGTATACCGCCTCGCGGCTTTCCTTGTTGTAGTTATGCGGAAAGTCGAACTGTACGGCTTCCAGACTCTCATGTGCGTTGTACAGGCGGTAGATCTGCCGCATGGAAGGATACTCTTCATGCAGCGTGTTCTTGGTCCAGTCGCCGGTGGCGGACACCATGATCATGGGCCGGGGCGCGATCAACGCTGCGAGCTCAATGTTATTGGTGTCGAAGCGGAGGCTCGGCGCGTTCTCACAGGGTGAGCCGCCCTGCATGATGCCGGAGATCATGTTCACCGGCGCTGCGAACTTCACGCGATTGTCGACTGCTGCGAGCAGGAACGTCTGCGTACCGCCGCCGGATGCACCGGTCGCGCCAATGCGTTCGCGATCGACATCCGGCAGGGACTGCAGAAAATCTACGACTCGGATGGAGTTCCACAACTGCAAGCCCAGAGGACCAAAGCTCCACAGTTGCTCGCGAGGTCCGCCAAAGGCGTGCGGGGTTTGCACCGTGTCGTTGTAGCCCACCATGTCGTACATGAAGACGACGTAGCCCTGGCGTGCCAGGTTGATGCCGCGCGCGGGCATTGAGCCTAAATTGGTGTTCTCCAAGCGGCCGTAATTCCAATGGCCGTGCGGCGACGCGATGGCCGGAAAGGGACCCGTCTTGCCCTTGGGCCGGTACAGATTGCCGCCCAGGTAGTAGCCGGGCAGGGTCTGGATCAGGACCTTTTCCACTGTGTAGTCCGGCCGCTCGACCTTGCCGAAAATCTCCGCATTCAAAGGACTTTTGGGAGGCAGGGGCGACAACCCGGCGGCCACCAGAATCTGTTTGCGCAACTGAGCGGCGCGCTTTTCCCAAGCCTGCCGCGACCCGTAGACGGGCATGCTGAAGTGCGTGTCGGTGTTGGGGATGTTGGTCAAACGGCCGTCGGTGGCCGGGACATCCTGACTCAGGCACAGCAGAAAAAGAAGCGAAGCGGGCATGTTCCTCAGTTAATCACAGCTACCATCGAAGAGAACAACAAAATAATGAAGAACTGGAAGTTGACCATCGAATACGATGGCACCAAGTACCACGGCTGGCAAAAACAGATCAACGCGCGTACGATCCAAGGCGAACTGGAACGTGCCGCCATGGACTTGCTGGGGCTCAATGAACTGGAAATCGGCGGTTCCGGACGTACCGACTCTGGCGTCCACGCGATGGAACAGATCGCCCATCTGAAGATCAAGCCGAACATCCGGATCGATACCGAACGCCTGATGTACGGCATCAACGACCGGTTGCCGTCCGACATCAACATCCTCGCGGTGGAAGAAGCGAGCCCGGACTTCCACGCCCGGCACGACGCCAAGAGCCGCTCGTATCTGTATCAGATCTCGCGCCGCCGGTCGGCTTTTCAGAAGCGCTATGTCTGGTGGGTGCGTGAAGAACTCGACGTCGAGAAGATGGCGCGGGCGGCGCATTCGCTGGTCGGAAGGCATGACTTTGCGCTGTTTTCGCAGAAGGATCCGTCGCGACCCGGCGAGTCCACCATTGTCGTGGTGGAGGATGCCGAGGTGGGCACCGATGATGAGCATCTGGTGCTGTTCCAGATCAAGGCGTCCCACTTTTTGTGGAAGATGGTGCGCCGCTTGACGGGAACCCTCGTAAAACTGGGCAAAGGCGAGATAACAGAACAGCAGTTTGCGGATCTATTGAATGGCAGGACCAGCAAGACCCTGGACGTACCGGCTTGGACGGCGCCGTCCTCGGGACTCTTCTTGCAAAAGGTCCTGTACTAGATCGATCCACAAATCATGCCCACAGCCCAACCTCCCATCCGGCGCGCCGGATACTTTCACTTTGGCCGCCGTATGGAGGCCAAGCCTGTCGAACATCTGCGTAAGGCGCTGAAGCGCGAGTCGAGGGAGGAACTGGCGGAGTCATTGCTGGTGCTGCCGGAGGGGTTCAACATGGTGGGCGAGTACGACAGGGCGTCCCCGGTGTCGGAACAGGTCCGGCAGGATGTCATCGGACTGTCGGAGGAGTTCGGCCTGGCGATGGTCGCCGGTTGGATTCGCGACGATAGCTGCCGGTTGAATCTGGCCGAGTTGATCGACGGTACGGCGCTGCAGTACTGCATTTCCGGCAAGTACACGCTCGATACGGGTGTCGATTATGACCCTGTGCAGCGTTTCCGTCCGCGAGTGCATCGGGGAGTGGGCATCGCGGCGCTGATCTGTCTGGATTCCAGCCCGACCAGCGACGCTACCGGCCATACGCTCGCCCCGGCGTACTGCAAGTGGATGCGGGACGCGGGTCAGAAGTCGGTGTTGTGTATCCCGGCGAGTTTGGGAGCGGTGGACTCGCGCAAGATCATGTCCTGGTGGAAGCGGCAGTTTGACGTGGTTGTGTTGTCGAACTGTACGGTGACGGAGCCGAGCATGGCGAGCGCTCGCCAAGAGTCGGGGTTTGATGAGGTGATGGTGTCGCGGAAGAAAGATAACCTGATCGGGTGGGTATCTTTGGGCGCCTAGCGCGCGTTAGGCACCGTGGTGGGCGGACGCCTGCTGCTCGCGATGTCCGGAACCGCGATCGTCATACTTGCCGAAGATCATCTTGCCGGCCGTGGTCTGCAGGACCGAGGTCACCGTCACATCGATGGTCTTGGAGATTTGCCGCCGCGCATTGTCCACCACCACCATGGTGCCGTCGTCGAGGTACGCGACGCCCTGATTGAACTCTTTGCCTTCCTTCAGGATGAAGACGCGCATCGTTTCGCCGGGCAGCACGACCGGACGCATGGCATTGGCAAGGTCGTTGATGTTGAGGACATCCACGCGATGCAATTGCGCCACCTTATTGAGGTTGAAGTCGTTGGTGACGACGGTGCAGTTGTACAGCTTGCCCAGTTCGATCAGCTTCATGTCGACTTCCTTGATGTTCGGGAAGTCCTCTTCGATAATCTGGACGCGAAGCTTCGTATTGTTCTGTAGCCGGGCCAAGATGTCGAGGCCGCGGCGGCCCCGGTTGCGCTTGCCAGAGTCGGCGGAGTCGGCTACCAGTTGCAGTTCGCGTAGTACGAACTGCGGAATCACCAGCGGACCTTGTAAGAAGCCCGTTTCCGCGATGTCTGCGATGCGGCCGTCGATGATGACGCTCGTATCCAGAATCTTGAAGGTCTGCTGAGGCTGGCTTTCCGTGCCAAAGACTCCTCCAAAGGCGGAGAGATTCAGGGTGTCGCCTTTGGCGGCGCCTACGGCAAGGCCGCAGTACGCCATCCAAAGCAGTACGGACACCTGCGCGAAGGGCGCGGTGTCTTTCGGTAGTGCAGGACCAATGACCAGGGAGATGAGGTACGCACCGAGGATGCCGAGCACGGAGCCGAAGGCGGCACCGATCAAACGCTTGAGGCTAACCTGCTTGATGCGATATTCGAAGGCGAGAATGACGGCGCCGAGAGTCAACCCAATCCCGGCGCCAGCCAGTGAACTCAGATCAAAAGGACGGAGAAAGAAGCCTGCCGCCGCTACAAGAACGGCAAAAGATACACGAAGGATGAGGAACTCGTTCACCGCATTGCCTTTACTGGAGATTCCAGCTAGGCGACGAGTATATCATCCGAGTACTTAGAGTGCTTTTGCCAGTTCTTCGGCAAACGCGCTGGGCGGACCGGACGGACGGCGGCGCTTGTCGCCAGCGGCCCCACCAGTACCACGGGACGCACCCGCCGCACCCTGCTGTTGCTGCGCACCACCGGCGCTGCCACCACTCATACCCGAGCGGGGCGCACCCGAACCACCACGGCGTTCGAAACCACCACCAGCCGGCTTCATGCCAGGACCACCGGTACGGTCGCCTTTGCCCTTCGGGGGCTGAGCGGGGTTTGCACGGAGAAGACGATCTTCGAGGGGAGCACGGTCGAAGCGGCGGATGATCGAATTCATCTCTTCCTGGTTCGGCGCTTCAATGAAGGCGAAACCTTTCGACTCCTGGGTTTCCGGGTTGCGGATGACCTTGACGTTGTCGGCGACTAAGTTCTCGGCGGCAAGCCACGACTTGATGTCGTCGGCAGTCACCCATAGGGGCAAGTTTCCGAGGAAAACGGTAAAACTCATTCTGTAAGGCTTTCTACTCCGTAGCGGGGGTTGACTCGAGAAAGAACTTCACGAGGGCTAACCCATCGTAGCACAGGGCCAAACGCTGACAAAAGAGTGACAATCAAAAAGACCCGCCTTTGGGCGCAATTTCGCGTATTTTGCCTCCATGCACCACTCGTGAACCAGATGTAGTAGCCTCTCCTCTGGAGGCTTTTTGCCCTTGCTCGTCAAGATCATGATTGCGCTGCTTGCCATCGTCGGCTTTTTGCCGGACTGATCGTCATGCAGCCAGACTCCTACACCGTCACCCGCACGGTAAACATCGCCGCAACGGCGGAGCAGATTTTTCCTCTCATCAATGACTTTCGCAAGTGGGATAACTGGTCCCCCTGGGCCAAACTGGACCCCAAAATGGTTGCCACCCACTCGGGTCCGCCCACCGGCCCCGGCGCTTCGTACCACTGGATTGGCAACGAGGACGTCGGCGAAGGCCGCATGACCATCACCGGGAGTGATCCATCCAGCAAGGTCGTGGTGGATCTCAATTTCATCAAACCCTTTGAATCGAACGCCGTGTGTACGTTCCAGTTGTCCCCGGTGGCGAGCGGCGGCGGTACGAACGTCAGTTGGTCGATGTCCGGCAAGAGCAACTTCATGAGTAAGGCCATGATGCTGTTTGCCAGCATGGACTCGATGATCGGCAGCGACTTCGAAAAAGGCTTGCGCCAGATGAAAACACTTGCCGAATCTGCGCGTTAACGGGCGGCATCTGTTAAATGCATGAGCGAATCGAAAGTCGCGCTGATCACCGGCGCCAATAAAGGGATTGGGTTTGAGACGGCCCGCCAACTGGGCCAGCAGGGCATGACGGTGCTGATCGGCGCGCGCGACGCCGCCAAGGGCGAGCAGGCTGCCAAGACTCTGCAAGCAGAGGGAATCTGCGCCGAAGCAGTGGTGCTGGATGTCACCAGTCGCGCCAGTGTCGACGCCGCTGCCGAAACCGTGGGCAACAAGTATGGGCATCTGGACATCCTGGTGAATAACGCCGGAGTGTTCCTGGACTGGGGTACTTCCGCGTTCGCTGTCACGGAGGACGTACTGCGCCAGACCTATGAGACCAATGTCCTTGGGCCGTTCCGTATGATTCAGGCGTTCTTGCCGCTGTTGAAGAAGTCCCCCGCCGGCCGCATCGTCAACCTTTCGAGCGTTCTGGGCTCAACCGGCTTGGCGGCAGATCCCTCAACGGTTTACAGCAAATCCCGCGGCGCCGCGTACGCGACGTCGAAAGCTGCATTGAATATGTTGACGGTCGCGTTTGCCAATGAACTGCGCCGCACCAATATCAAGGTGAACAACGCCCATCCAGGCTGGGTAAAGACGGAGATGGGCGGTGCCGGAGCGCAGATGGAGATCCCGGAGGGCGCGCAGACCTCGGTCCGCTTGGCGACTCTGCCGGCCGACGGCCCCACTGCCGGCTTCTTCCATAAAGACGATACGTTGCCCTGGTAGACGGGCGCTTACTTCGCCGGGGCGGATGTATCGAATTGGATCACCGCCTCGGCACCAAACTGCCGGTACTCTGTGTAGACTTGCTCGGTGCGGCTGCGCGCCAACTGCACCATGATCCTCGTGGGCAGCATGACCGTTCCATTCCAATCCATGTCGTACCGCACCATCGAGCCCGGCGAGTAGCTGCCCCAATCCCGCGTGACGCGCAGTTCCTGCATCGAGACCAGGCCCGTTTCCTGATCGATCCACAGCGTTAAGTCGCCGGCCAAGGCCAGGTCGTCAGGCTCGTTGGGTTGCGGCGCCGAATCGCGTAGCCCCGCTTCCACCATCCAGATCTTTCGCCCGCGAACGGTCTCTTCGCCGGTGTACCGCAAGGTGTGAAAGACAAGAAGCTGTTGCAACGACACGGAGAAACGCTTGGCGTTTGAGTCCTTGGCGCGTTCCCGCGGCCGGTGGCGGCGCCGTTCCGCTTCGGCATCCATGCGCTGCTGCTCTTTGGCGGTCTCTTTTTTGGACAGCGGCTTGCCGTCGCGCGCGATCACCCGGTAGTAGTTCTCACCTTCGAGCTTTGAAGCTTCGTAGGTGATCCACGCGGTCATCCTGGAGACGTTTTTTTTATCCAGGGCGTACCGTTTGATGTCCTCGCGTCCCAACCAATTTGCGGACTTTGCACGGTTCTGCAAACCCTTTTCGATGGCCCGTTCCACCAGTGTTTTCGGGTCCTCGTTCTTTACTGACAGAGCAAGACAAAACCAGGCGATAGGCGCGGCAAGTCCCATATCTTCTATCATGGAACAGAATGGTTCTTTCCGACGCTGACATTAAGCAGTACCTGGAAAAGGGCAAGATCCGAATCGATCCTGCCTTGCCGCCGGAACAGTTCGGCAGCTGCTCCATCGACTTCCGCCTCGGTAACGAATTCAGCATCTTCGAACATTCGCGCCACGCGTACATCGATTTGCGTGACAAAAGCGCGATCCAAAGCATCATGCGGACCATCGTGGTGCCGGAAGGCGAACCGTTCATCCTGCAGCCACGCGAGTTCGCTCTGGCCATCACCATGGAGTCGCTCGAATTGGACGACGACGTGTTAGGCCGGCTGGAAGGACGGTCGAGCCTGGGGCGTATCGGCATTATTGTGCATGGTACGGCGGGCCTGTTCGACCCCGGTTGGCGCGGCAAAGCGACCTTGGAACTTTCGAATCTCGGCATCATGCCGGTGGCGCTGTATCCGGGGATGCGAATCTGCTCTTTCACCTTTGAGCAACTCTCGTCCCCGACGACGACGCCGTACTACAAGAAGGCCGGCAACAAGTACGCGGGGCAAACCTCGCCGTTGGCGAGCAAACTGGCGGGCGAACAGTAGAGTGCAGTCCGTTCACATTGAGCGCGGCAAGGTCAGCATCCGCGAAACCGTCAAGCCGAAGCGGGGTAAATCCCAGGCGATTCTGAAGCTCATCGCCGGTGGCATCTGCAATACGGATCTCGAACTGCTGCGCGGCTACTACAGCTTTAAAGGTACGCCGGGGCACGAGTTTGTGGCCGAGGTTGTGGACGCTGATTCCAAGAAGTGGGTGGGCAAGCGGGTGGTTGGCGAAATCAACGCCGCCTGCGGCAAATGCGAATGGTGCCGCAAGAAGCTTGGCCGCCACTGCCCAGACCGTACAGTACTCGGCATTGTAAATCATCCGGGAGCGTTTGCCGAGTTCTTCACCCTGCCCGAGGCGAACCTTTTGGAAGTTCCCAAGGGTGTACGCGATGAACATGCGGTGTTCACTGAACCTGTAGCGGCCGCCTGCGAGATTCTGGAACAGGTTCGCATCGCCAAAGACGAACCGGTTGCGGTACTTGGCGATGGCAAGCTGGGCCTTCTGATCGCGCAGGTACTACGGGCGGCCGCTGGCGCCAAGGTCACCTTGTACGGCAAACACAAGTCCAAGCTGGCCATTGCCGCTGACATGGGCATACAGACGGTGATTACAGAGAAGCTGCCAGAAGGAGCGTACGCCAAGGTTGTGGAAGCAACCGGGTCCGCCGCCGGACTGGAACAGGCTGTTCGCATGACACGGCCGCGCGGGCATGTCATCGCCAAGTCCACGATCCATGGCAAGACCACGCTCGACATGGCTCCTGTTGTCGTGAATGAGATCAGCATTGTGGGGTCCCGCTGTGGCCGCTTTGAACCGGCGTTGCGGCTGATCAAAGGTCGCAAGCTGAACCTCGATCCGATGCTGAACGGCGGTGAGTTCGCGCTGCCCGATGCCGCCCAGGCGTTTGCCAAGGCGCAGCAGCGGGGCATTTTGAAGGTCCTGCTACGCAATGCGTGAGTATCCACCACCGGGTACGCCCTGCGTGATGAAGCAGACCTGGAGCGACCTGCTCTTTATGCACTGGCGTGTGGAGGAAGAGAAGCTTCGCGAACTGATTCCGGCGCCGCTTGAGGTGGACACGTTCGATGGATCGGGATGGATCGCCGTCGTCCCGTTTCTGATGACGGGCATCCGGCTAAATTACCTGCCGCCGGTTCCGGGAACGTCGCGCACGTTGGAGTTGAACGTACGCACGTATGTGAAGTACGGCCAGCGCAAGGGTGTTTACTTCTTCTCGCTCGATGCGGAAAACGGGCTGATCGTCAACACAGCGCGACGCTGGTTCGGCCTGCCGTACTACAAGGCGCAGATGTCGCTGCGCAAGGCCACGTACACACGTTATGAGAGCAAGCGCGTCCATCCTGGTGCACCGCCTGCGGAGTTCCGCGCGGTGTATCGCCCGATGTACGAGCCGAAGCCGTCCGCTCCGGACTCGCTCGAGTTCTTCCTCACCGAACGCTACTGCTTATTCACCGCGGAAGAAGGCAAAGCGGTACGCATCGGCGAGATTGACCATCGCCCCTGGCCACTGCGTCGCGCGGAAGCGGAAGTGGAAGCGAACACGATGCTGCAGCCGCTGGGACTCAAGGTCAACAACGGTACGCCGCTGTTGCATTACTCCTCGTCCATTGACGTGCGGTTGTGGTCGATGGTCACGGCGCCCTAAGCTATTTGCGAATCAGGAATTCGCCGGCAAACAGCGCGTCGATCCCCGACGAATAGAAGCTGCGTACGGCATCGCGCGGCGTACACACCAGCGGATCTCCAAACAGATTGAAGCTCGTGTTGTACAGCACGGGCAAGCCGGTTTCTTTGCCTGCGGCGTGCAGCAGGCGATGGTACAGCGGGTTGTCCTCTGCCTGCACGGTGTGTACGCGAACCTGATCCTTGCCGAGCAGCGCGGCTTCCAACTTGCCCGCGTACTGCGGCCGGACGCGGCCTACCGTCGCCAAAAAACGCGAGTTCGAGCCCGTTTCGAAGTACTCGTTCGCGAGTTCCGCGGGTACTGAGGCGGCAAACTTGCGGAACGGTTCGCGATGCTTGATGAACGTGTTGAGGTTCTCGGTGGAGTACGGGTTGAGCGGGGAAGCGAGGATCGAACGGTTGCCCAACGCGCGAGGGCCAAACTCCATGCGGCCCTGCATCCACGCGACGATCTGGTTGTCGGTCAGCTTCTTTACGGCCGTCGAAATCAGCTCATCCGACGTACCCAGGTAGCTGAACTGCAGCTTGCAATTTTCCAAGGTCCGCTTGAGATCGTCGGCGGAGTATTCAGGTCCCAGGAACAGGTTCGGCATCCGTACCGGCTTCTTCCAGGCCGCAAACGCCGCGCCCAATGCCGTACCCGAGTTGCCCGCGGCAGGCTGGACGTACACGTTCTTCCAGCGCCCGCTGCGTTCGAATGCCGCCACCAACAAGGCGTTGAAGAACAGTCCTCCGGCAAGACACAAGTTCTCGCCGGTACCGGCAAGGTCCATTACGTACTCTTCCACGGCCTTCTGCAGGCCTTGCGCGATCACGGGCTTCAGTCGCTCCATCGGGAGGCTGGCGTCGGCCAGGCCAAGCGCGGAGTAGAAGCGGCTGGAAAACCCGCCGTGCCTCAGGCGGTTGGCGTCAAAGTACGCCTGCGGGTCTGCCAGGGCCGCACGGAACACGGGCACCAACGTGTCGTCGCCGCTCGCGGACATCCACTGCACTTTGTGCTCGTCGGCGCCCGCGTCAAAGCCCAGGAACTCGGTGACACGGCTGTACAGCTCGCCGACCGACTCCGGGTAGTGGAACTCGCGCTCCGCCGCGCCCAGGTCGCCGTTCACGGCTTTGCGAATCGCGCCGCAGCGGAAGTCGCCAAACCGGTCGAGAGTGAGTACGGTCGCATCGGAAAAACCAGAGGGATAGAAGGCCGAAGCCGCATGCGCGACATGGTGTTCGATCACCGCCAACTGGGCTTTGGGGAAAAAGTCCCGAAAGGGCAGGGAGGGCGCGAACGGACGAGCGACAGCCACCGTCTCGATGTCCTCCGGCTTCAGCTTGCCGATTGCCAGACAAGCTTCAATCGCTGCTTCCGGCAGTTGTCCCGGCTGCGAAACCCGCCGGACCTTATCTTGTTCGACGGCCGCCACCACTTCGCCGTCACGCAGCAGACAAACCGCCGCGTCGCTACCCGCAATGCCGCCGATTCCGAGAATGTTCATACGAACTTTCAGGATAAGATACCCTGAGGATTCCCTCACTTTTACGATGAAAAAACTTTGGGGCGGCCGCTTCAGCGAGACGGCCGACGAATCCCTCGACAACTTCTGGAACTCCATCGCCTTTGATAACCGCCTGGCGCGCCAGGACATCCGCGGCAGCATGGCCCACGCAGCGATGCTCGCCAAGCAGGGCATCATTCCGCAGGCCGATGCCGACGCCATTCGCGCAGGTCTCGAAGGCATTTTGAAGGATGTCGAAGATGGATCGATCGAGTTTGCGCTCACCGACGAAGACATCCACATGAATGTCGAGCGCATCTTGCATGAGCGCATCGGCGCCTCGGCCGCAGGAAAGCTGCATACGGCGCGCAGCCGTAACGATCAGGTGGCGACCGATATGCACCTGTTCGTGCGCGACGAGGCTTGCAAAGAAACCATCGCCTTGTTGCACGGTTTGCAAACTGCGTTGCGCGAAAAAGCGGCTGAGTACGCCAACGTCATCATGCCGGGGTACACGCATCTGCAGCGTGCGCAGCCTGTGCTGTTCGGCCATCATCTGCTGGTGTACGTGTGGATGCTGCAGCGCGACATCGGCCGCCTGATGGATTGCTACAAGCGCGCGAACCTGAGTCCGTTGGGCGCAGGCGCTATCGCTGGGACCACGTTTCCCATCGATCGTGAAGCGACCGCGCAGGAGCTAGGCTTTAGCGGCATTTATCCCAACAGCATGGACGCAGTGAGCGATCGCGACTTTGTGATCGAAACGCTGTTCTGCAATGCGCTCATCGCCGGGCATCTGTCGCGCTTCTGCGAAGAAGTGATTTTGTGGATGTCCAATGAGTTCGGTTTTGTTGGGCTTTCCGACAAGTACTGCACCGGCAGCAGCATGATGCCGCAGAAGAAGAATGCCGACTTGGCGGAGTTGGTACGTGGCAAGACCGGTCGTGTGTACGGCGCTTTGTTCGCGATGTTGACGGTCCTGAAGGGCGTCCCGCTGACGTACAACAAGGACTTTCAGGAAGACAAAGAAGGCTTGTTCGATTCGGTCGACACCGTGCAGAAGTCGGTCTTCCACCTCACCGGCATGGTGAAGGGCATGGTGGTCAAGCCGGACGTTACGCGCAAGGCCGCTTCCGCAGGGTTCCTCAACGCCACCGACGTCGCGGACTATCTGGCCAAGCGCAGCGTACCGTTTCGTGAGGCGCATGAGGTAACCGGTAAGCTGGTGGCGTACTGCCTGAAGAACGGCAAGGAACTCGACCAACTCACTCTTGAAGAACTACGCGGCTTCCACGCCTCATTTGAGAACGACGTCTACGCCGACATGGATCTCGACAACGTCGTGAACCGTCGTAACTCCGCTGGCGGAACCGCGCTTCCCCAGGTACAGAAACAGTTAGAGCAAGCGGGCGCCGCTTTGAGCGAGACCGCCGCGTGGTTAGCCGCGCACTAGGAGCGAATTCTTAACAACATGGGCACGATTCTGCAATCTCTGCCTTCCGGCGAAAAGGTCGGAATTGCGTTTTCCGGAGGCCTGGACACCAGCGCCGCGATCTATTGGATGAAGGAACGGGGCGCCAAGCCCTACTGCTACACGGCCAACCTCGGCCAGCCTGACGAGCCCGATTATGAGGACATCCCGCGTCGCGCTTTAGGCTACGGCGCCGAAGCCGCCCGCCTCATCGATTGCCGCGAACAACTGGTTCGCGAAGGCATCGCTGCGCTGCAGTGCGGCGCGTTCCACATCACCACCGCAGGCGTGCCGTACTTCAATACGACGCCCATTGGCCGCGCCGTGACGGGCACGATGCTCGTCGGCGCGATGAAGGAAGACAACGTCCACATTTGGGGCGATGGCAGCACGTACAAGGGCAACGACATCGAGCGGTTCTACCGCTACGGCCTGCTCGTCAACCCCAAGCTCAAGATCTACAAGCCGTGGCTCGACCAGGACTTTGTCAACGAACTCGGCGGCCGCAAGGAAATGTCCGAGCTGCTCACCAAGGCTGGTCTCCAGTACAAGATGAGCAAGGAGAAGGCCTACTCGACGGACTCCAACATCTGGGGCGCGACCCACGAAGCCAAGGACCTCGAGTTCCTGTCCAAAGGCATCCGCATTGTCGAGCCCATCATGGGTGTCGCGTTCTGGAAGCCCGAAGTACAGATCAAGCCCGAAGAGGTCACGATTCGCTTTGAAGAGGGCGTACCTGTTGCTTTGAACGGCCATCAGTTCTCAAGCCAGGTGGATCTGGTGCTCGAAGCCAACACCATCGGCGGACGCCACGGTCTCGGCATGTCGGATCAGATCGAGAATCGCATCATTGAGGCCAAGAGCCGCGGCATTTACGAGGCTCCGGGCATGGCACTGTTGTTCATCGCGTATGAGCGCCTCATTACCGGCATCCACAACGAAGGCACGATCGAACAGTACCGCGACATGGGCCGCCGCCTCGGCCGCCTGCTGTACGAAGGGCGCTGGTTCGATCCCCAGTCGATCATGCTGCGTGAGACGTTGCAGCGCTGGGTAGCCAAAGCAGTGACGGGCGAAGTGACCGTCGAACTCCGTCGCGGCAACGATTATTCGATCCTCAATACCGAAAGCCCGAACCTGACGTACGCGCCCGAGCGCCTGAGCATGGAAAAGGTGGAAGACGCCGCCTTCACGCCGCTCGATCGCATCGGTCAGTTGACGATGCGCAACCTCGACATCAGCGACAGCCGGTCCAAGCTGTTTGTCTATGCGGAAGCAGGCTTGATCGCTCCGGCGACGTTCGAGGGTCTGCGCCTGCTTGAGGGTGAGACGTCGAAAGAAGAGTAAGAATCGAAGCGGAGCCATCACCAGTTATGGTGGCTCCGCATTGTTCCGGTTCACGAACGCAGCGCGAACACTCCGTAGATCGCCAGCCAGATCAGCAGCATGAAGTGCCAGTACGTGGCGAGCATGAACGTAATCGCTTCACGCCGTACTTCTACATCGATCGCCCAGGGCCTCGCCAGACGGTACAGCAGATATCCCAACACAGCGATGCCGCCCAAAATATGGACGGCATGCGAACCCGTTAAAATATAGAACAACCCGCCGTTCTGGTCTCCCGCCGGGATGCTTGCCGCCATGATGCGCCAGCACAGCACCTGCGATACCAGAAAGAACCCCGCCAGCCACGCCGTACGCACCAGCCACACCGAATAAGCATGCACGCTGTACAACCGCAGCGCGCGGCGAGCCATTTCGATCGCGAGGCTACAGGCCGCCAGCAACGCGGTGCTGAACCACAACTGACCCGGCAACGCAATTGGCCGCCACTGATCCGGATTCGTGGACCGTACCAGATACGCAATGATCAGCGCTGCGAAGATCGCAAAGATCGACACCAGGGTGGCAATGTGCCCAACCCAATACATCGATGCCGAAAATCGTCTGGTCGTATCTGCCACTGCTGCAACGGTCTTTTACGCGTGGTGGGACTTTGCCCGCAACAACGAGTTTGCCGACGCCGCGTGATGTGGAGCCGGCGCCTGACTACCATTTAGATGCGTCACGCCAGCCGCCAGAGCTATTTGCGTCAAGCCGGCGACGTTGCTCACTCCCAGCTTCTTCATCATGGTCTTGCGGTAGCTACGCACGGTCTGCAAGCCAAGGTCGAGCATCACGGCGATCTCTTTGCTTGTCTTGCCTTCCGCCACCATACGCATAACCTGCAATTCACGAGGCGACAAACCTTCCACGGCAGGACCCGACGACCGCGTCTCCATGTTGCCGTTCTGCAGCCGCCGCAGCAGCTTGTCGGAAACTTCAGGGCTCAGGTACGTGCCACCACGGGCCACAGTACGTAGCGCATCCACGAGGTCCACCTCGGACGCCTGTTTGAGCACAAAGCCGCGAGCGCCGGCGCGCATGGCTGCAACCACCGAATCCTCATCCTCGTACATCGACAGGATGATGATGCGGGTGTCGCCGGATTGCCGGAGCAGTTCCGATGTGGTCTCGATGCCGCTCAAACCGGGCAAGCCGATGTCCATCAGCACCACGTCTACCGGGTAGCGCTTCACGTACTGAATCGCGTCGTGGCCGTTTTCCGCTTCCCCCGCGACGTTGAAGTCGGCATGCAGTTTGAGGATGGCTTTGACGCCATCGCGCATGATCTTGTGATCGTCAACGAGCAGGATATCGAAGGGCATAATTCATTAGGTCCCCTAGCCGAACTGGGCTATCAAATTGGTCGTGTTATTGTCTACGGTCGAGACCTCTATGTGGGCCTCGCCGCCGGCGATCTGGCAGGATCCTCTCACCACATGCCAGCGCACTTCTTCATCAATATTCTGGAAAGGATCTGTCACTCCATCCAGCCGGACTTTCGCGTGGTATCGCCCTGCACTACCTTCCACCACGCCGATCTCGGCGCATGTGCAGGCGCTGCGATTACAGGCCAACTCCAACGCGTGTTCCACTAACGACGCGATTGCCCGTGCCACCGAAGCCGGTGGCCGGACCCGCGCATCGCACTCCAACGAGATAAAGCCTGCAAAGCCCGGTTCCCAACGGTCCCGGGTCCTCTCGAGCGCCGACTTTAACCCCAAGCGGTCTACTGTGGACCGCTGCATCTGTCTGCTGATCACCCGCGTGCGGACCTGGCATTCCTCTAACAATGCCTGCAACTGATGCAACTTCTCCGCGACATCCGGGTGCGCGCCGGATACTTCCTGCGCCATCAAATCGAACTGAATTCCGGTGGCGGTCAGGATCTGCCCCAGATCGTCATGCAACGATCGTCCGGCCTCGACCATTGCCCAGTCCCGTTGCGACACCAACTCTGCCAGACGTGCGATCACCGTCTGATTTCGCGTCTCCTGCCCGCCTAGGCTGGATGTTTGCCGCGAACCAGACGATGCCGTACTCCGGCGCGTCGCTGCTGCTGGACCTGAGCGCATGGCCGATTCCTGAAACGCTACTTCTTTTTGCGAGCGAGCACAGCCTTGATCTTTTCGACCACGTTCTTGGCGCGCATGCCGTACTTGTCCAGAACGTCGTCTGGCGTACCGGATTCTGCGTACGTGTCGTTGATGCCCAGGAACTCCATCACGCATGGGTTGGTCTCTGCCACCACCTGCGCGACACGAACTCCCAGACCGGCATCCACCAGGTGCTCTTCCGCTACCACGATGGCGCCCGTTTCGGCAGCTGCCTTGGCGATGGCGTCGCGATCGATCGGCTTCACCGTGTGCATATCCACCACGCGGACGCTGATGCCTTCGTCGGCTAGGGTATCCGAAGCCTTGACAGCTTCTGCCACCAGCAGACCGTTGGCGATCACCGTGACGTCCGTACCGGCGACCACTTCGATGGCCTTGCCGATCTCGAACTTCTGGTCCGGGCTGTACACCAGCGGGCACTTGGCGCGGCCCGCGCGGATAAAGAACGGACCCCAGGTATGCGCCGCCTGCTTCACCAGTTCCTTCATCGCGATCTCGTCGCATGGTGCGATTACGGTAAAGCCGGCCAGCGACGTCGCGAGGCTGATGTCTTCAATCGACATCTGTGACGGACCGTCTTCGCCGATCGAGATGCCGCTATGGGTACCGACGGCCTTCAGATTCGTACGCCCGTACGCCGCGGTGACGCGCAGTTGCTCAAAGCCCTTGTTGAGCAGGAACGCCGAAAAGCTCGACACAAACGGGACTTTGCCTGCGTGCGCCAAACCCGCGCCAATCGCTACCATGTTGGCTTCTGCAATGCCGCACTCAAAGAAGCGATCTTTGAATTCCTTGGCAAACAGGTGCGTATAAGTCGATTTCGAAAGATCCGCGTCGCACACCACGACGTTCGGATTTTCGCGGCCCAACTCCACCAGAGCTTCGCCGAAGGCTTCGCGCGTCGCGCGGCCCAATTTCAATTCGTGCTTCGCCGTCGCCATTACTGCAACTCCTCCAGTGCCTTCTTGTATTCGTCCGCGTTCGGCGCGACGCCGTGGTACTTGGGATTGTTTTCCATGAAGGAAACACCCTTACCCTTGATGGTTTCGGCAATGATGACGGTCGGCTTGTTCTTGGTGGCGGCGGCTTCCGCAAAGGCGGCCTGCATACCGGAGACGCTGTGGCCGTCCGGCTGAATTACGTGCCACCCGAACGACTTCCACTTGTCGGCCAGCGGCTCCAGACCCATGATGTCCTTTACCCAGCCGTCCAACTGAATCTTGTTGTAGTCGACGATGCAGCAGACGTTATCCACATGGTGGTAGGAGCCGAACATCGCGGCTTCCCAGATCTGCCCTTCCTGAATTTCGCCGTCGCCCAACACCACGTACGTGCGTGCGGGACTCTTGTCGAGCTTTGCCGCCAGACCCATGCCAATGGCGAGCGAAAGGCCGAGACCCAGAGAACCTGTTGAAGCTTCCAAAGAAGGGATGAACCGCATATCGGGGTGTCCCTGATAGATGGACCCCAGTTCGCGGAGGGTATTGAGCTTATCTTTCGGCGTATACCCGCATTCGGCCATCACGGCGTACAGCACCGGACAGGCATGCCCTTTGGAAAGAATGAACCGGTCACGGTCCTTCCAATCGGGCTGTTCGGGCTTGTGATTCATGACGTCGAAGTACAACGTCACCAAAGTTTCCACTGCGGAGAGGGAACCACCCGGGTGGCCCGATTTAGCGTGGTAGATCATCTCAATGATCGATCTCCGCACGCTCTTGCAAATTGCTTCTAATTCAGCAACGTTGGAAGTTTTTTGCATGCTGTTCTAATCTACTCTAGCGCAGTCAAGCACACAAAAGACGAGCGCCGCAAACGGTGTTTCCCACCGTCCGCGGCGCAGGTTTCCCACAGAAATTACACAGGCTGAAATTTAGCGGCGCCAGTAGCCGCCAATATAGCCGCCGCGATGGTACCGCGGAGCCACCCAGTATGCCCTCGGATGGGGGCGTGCGGCCCAGTATCCGGGACGCCACGCATACCCGCCTCGTGGAGCCCAGTTGTAGTAGCCGTCAATCCAAACAAACCCTGGGCCGGGCATCGGCGGACGGCGGTACACGTTGTAGCCGTAACCTCCGTAGTAAGCGGGCGGCGGAGGCGGCGGAGCATACACACGCACCGGCGCCGGTGCCACGCGACCCCAACTGCCGCCGATGTAGAAGCCTCCACCCTGCGCGAACATCGGCGCGCTGGCGGCCAGCAATAATCCGGTGAGCATCAGCTTTTTCATAACGTCCTCCTTCTCCTCTTTACACACCTTCAAAGTGCAAAAGTTTTGCCAATCCCTACGTCATTGATTTTTCGAGAATTCACGTAAAGGGCGATTGGGAAAGCTCTGAGAATCCACCACCGCGATGGTGGATTTCGGCCAATCGCCATTTCCGTTAAGTGGTACAGTTACCGCCGCCAGTACCCGGCTTCAAAGCCGCCGCGGTAGTAGCGAGGCGCCACCCAGATCGCTCTCGGATGCGGGCGCGCCGCCCAGTATCCGGGCCGCCAGAAGTACCCGCGTGGTCCGTAATCGTAGTAGCCGTCAATCCACACATAGCCGGGACGCGGCATCGGAGGACGCGCATACGCGAACCGTGGAGGCGGAGGCGGTGCGTTGTACACACGAACCGGCGCCGGCCGTCGATTGCCCCAGCTACCGCCAAAGTAGAAACTCGTGTCGGCAAAAGCCGCAGAGCTCGCCAGTAGCAATCCAGCTAAGAACATCTTTTTCATGGTTGAGAACCTCCTTCGTCCTACGCCTCTCAAGAATGCAAATGCCGTGCCATCACGCATCGCCTTGATTTACAGGCATTTCGCGCAATCCGCTACTCGGCGCCTGCAAGCTTTGCACCACCGGACCGGTGCTTTTGAGCCAAGTTAGACTTGAGAAATGCCCTTCGTGCTGGCTCTCGACCAAGGCACCACGAGTTCCCGTGCCATCCTCTTCAATGCCGCTGGTGAAATCGCCGCGGTCGCGCAAAAGGAGTTCCGCCAGATCTTCCCGCAACCGGGTTGGGTGGAACACGATGCCGTCGAGATCTGGGCTTCACAAAGCGGTGTCGTTACGGAAGCCCTCGCCACCGCGGGCGTGACCCACGGCGACATCGCCGCCATCGGCATCACCAACCAGCGCGAGACAACAATCGTGTGGGATCGCGAGACGGGCAAGCCGGTGTATCACGCCATCGTCTGGCAGGACCGCCGTACGGCAGGCTTCTGCGATGAGCTCAAGCGCGGCGGGCATGAACCCATGATCCAGCAGCGTACCGGCCTGCTGATCGACGCCTATTTCTCTGGCTCCAAAATCGCCTGGATCCTCGACAACGTCGAAGGCGCGCGGGCTAAAGCCGAAGCTGGCAAGCTCGCGTTTGGCACTGTCGATTCCTGGTTGATCTGGAACCTTACTAAGGGCGCGGTACATGTCACGGATGTCAGCAACGCCTCGCGTACCATGCTGTTCAACATCAAGACCGGCCGTTGGGACGCAGACCTCTTAAAGCTCTTCCGTATCCCCGAGTCCATGCTGCCGGAAGTACGTTCGTCGAGCGAGGTTTACGGCAAGACCGAGCAGGGCGTACCGATCGCGGGCATCGCTGGGGATCAGCAGGCTGCGCTGTTTGGACAGATGTGCCTGAAGCCCGGCATGGCCAAGAATACGTATGGCACCGGCTGCTTCATGCTGCAGAACACCGGTACAACGCCTGTGCCTTCGCGCAACAAACTGCTCACCACTGCGGCTTGGAAGCTTGGCGCCAAGGGCACTATGGAGTACGCGCTCGAAGGCTCGATCTTTATCGGTGGCGCGGTGGTGCAATGGCTGCGCGACGGCCTAGGCATTATTCGCAAAGCCTCCGATGTACAAGCGCTTGCCGAGTCCGTGCCCGACAACGGCGGCGTCTATCTTGTACCCGCATTCGCAGGTCTTGGCGCACCGCATTGGGACCAGTATGCCCGTGGCACCATCACCGGCATCACCCGCGGCACCACGGCCGGCCACATCGCCCGCGCGGCTCTCGAAGGCATCGCGTACCAGGTAGCAGACCTGCTCGACGGCATGCATTCCGACTCCGGCATTACCTTGAGCGAACTTCGCGTGGACGGTGGCGCATCCGCGAATGACATGCTGATGCAGTTCCAGGCGGATGTCCTGCAGGTGCCTGTGGTGCGTCCCAAGATCACGGAGACCACCGCACTCGGCGCAGCGTACCTCGCTGGGCTCGCCGTCGGCTTCTGGTCCGACGTGTCGGTTACCGCAGCGCAGTGGCAGGTGGACAAGCGCTTTGAACCGCAACTCGAACCTGGGAAGGCCGCCAACCTGCGCGACCGCTGGAGCGAAGCCGTTGGACGTAGCCGCGGTTGGGAACTGCCGGGCTAACGATCATGAAACGCGACGAGATGCTCGCCCGGCTTCGGGACCGGGGTTCCAAACCGTGGGACATGCTGATCATCGGCGGTGGCGCCACCGGCGTTGGCGTGGCTCTCGATGCTGCGTCGCGCGGTTACGACGTCGTCCTCGTCGAGCAGGCGGACTTCGGCAAAGGTACCTCCAGCCGTAGCACCAAGCTCGCGCACGGTGGCGTACGTTATCTCGAACAGGGCAACATCTCGCTGGTGATGGAAGCGCTCAAAGAGCGCGGCCTGATGCGCCAGAATGCGCCGCACCTGGTGCATGACCTTGCATTCGTCGTACCCAACTACGAATGGTGGGAAGCGCCTTTTTACGGCGTCGGCTTGAAGGTCTACAATCTCCTCGCGGGCAAGTACGGCTTTGGCCCCTCGACGATCCTGTCGCGTGACGAAACCTTGCAGCGCCTGCCGACCATCAAGACGGACGGTCTCCGCGGCGGCATCGTTTATTACGACGGCCAGTTTGATGACTCCCGCCTGCTCATCAACCTTGCGGAAACTGCATCGGAGCAAGGCGCTGTACTCGTCAACTACATGCGCGTGGACCGTCTGCTCAAACAGGGTTCGGAACTGTCAGGCGCTGTGGCGGTGGACCTCGAGACCGGCGCCGAACATCAGATCCACGCAGAAGTGATCATCAACGCCACGGGCGCGTTTACGGATGGCATCCGTCGCATGGCGGACCCGCAGGCCAAGCCGCTCATCGCGCCCAGCCAAGGCATCCATCTGGTATTCCCCGGCCGCTTTCTGTCGAGCGACCACGCCATCATGGTGCCCCACACCAGCGACGGTCGCGTGATGTTTGCCATCCCGTGGCACGGCCACGTGGTCGTCGGCACCACCGACACCCCGATCCCCAACGCGTCGCTCGACCCGCTGCCGTTTGAAGAGGAAATCGACTTCATCCTCGAGACCTCAGCGCGGTACCTGAATCATGCCCCCACGCGCGACGATGTCCTGTCGGTCTTCGTCGGCATCCGGCCGTTGGTGAAGGCTGGCGACGATGCCGGCAACACAGCCGCGCTTTCTCGCGACCACACCATCCGCATCGAGGATTCTTGCCTGGTTACGATCACAGGCGGCAAGTGGACGACATACCGCCACATGGCCGAGGATTGCGTGAATAAGGCCGCCACCATCGCGCAACTCGAAGAGCGCCCCTGCGTGACGAAGAATCTAAACGTCCACGGCTATCATCAAAACGCGGAGAAGTTCGCCGATCTGGAAGTGTACGGGGCCGATGCGCCGGCCATTGAGGCGCTCAGTCTCGCCAATCCGGAATGGGCGGGCAAGCTCGATGAGGATCTGCCGTACACCGGTGCGGAAGTGGTTTGGGCGGTCCGCAATGAAATGGCGCGGACCTTGGACGATGTTTTGGCGCGCCGTACGCGCGCTCTGTTCTTGAACGCAAAGGCCGCGTTGCGCATGGCGCCTCGGGTCGCCCAGTTGATGGCCGCAGAGTTACAGTGCGGGCCGGACTGGGAACAGCAACAACTGGCGGATTTCCAAAAAATCGCGGCCGGATACGTCTTAGGAGGAAGTGCATCGTGAGTCTTGATTACTCTTTGCCGTCGGATCTGAACGACAAGTTCCAGGCAGCGCTGGAAGACTGGTCCGCGAATGGTAAGGTCGCCCGGCTTTGGGCCAAGGACCCCACCCTGTGGACCAACTCTGGAGAAGAGAACTGGCTGGGCTGGCTCGACATCGTAGACCGGCAGGTAGACAACGTCGCCGAACTCACCGCTTTCGCCCAGGAAGTAAAGGATCGCGGGTTTGAACAGATCCTGCTGCTTGGTATGGGCGGCTCGTCGCTTTGTCCCGAAGTCCTCAAGATGACCTTCGGCAAAAAGGCCGGCTTCCCGGAAATGCACGTCCTCGATTCCACGGATCCGGCGCAGGTCAAGACGTTCGAAAACAAAGTCCACCTGGACAAGACCCTTGTTTTCGTTTCCAGCAAGTCCGGCTCGACCCTCGAACCCAACATCTTCAAGCAGTACTTTTTTGATCGCGTCAAGAACCCGGCGCAGTTCGTCGCCATCACCGATCCTGGCTCGAACATGCAGAAGGTGGCGGAGGCCGACGGCTTCTGGAAGATCTTCTACGGCGACAAGACCATCGGCGGGCGATACTCTGCGCTGTCCAACTTCGGCATGGCTCCCGCCGCCGCCATGGGCCTGGACATGCCGCGCTTCCTGCATGAAGCGCAGGTGATGGTGGGGGACTGCCACAACGAGCCCGCCAAGAACCCCGGCGTTGCTCTGGGCGCGATCCTCGGCACGGCCTGCAACAGCGGCCGCGACAAGCTCACCATCGTGACGTCGCCCGGTATCTTCGACCTCGGCGCATGGCTGGAACAGTTGATCGCCGAATCGACCGGCAAGAACGGCAAGGGTATTATCCCGGTGGATCGCGAACCGCTCGCGCCGCCGCATCTGTACGGCAACGATCGCGTCTTCGTCTACATCCGCCTGCAGGGCGCCGTCGAGAATGCGCATGAAGTGGCGATCTCGGCACTAGAAGAAGCCGGTCACCCGGTGATCAAGATCACTTTGCAGGACGAGTATCAGCTTGGTGCGGAGTTCCTGCGCTGGGAAATCGCGACGGCTGTTGCAGGCTCGATCATCGGCATCAACCCGTTCGATCAGCCGGACGTCGAAGCCAGCAAGATCGCGACGAAGAAGCTGACGTCTGAGTATGAGGAAAAAGGCTCGCTGCCTGCGGAAACCCCGGTCCTCATCAGCGATGCGGATGCTTCGGATAAGATCAAGCAGTTGCTTGCCACCCTGCAGCCGGGTGACTATTTCGCTGTCCTCGGCTACATCGAAATGAACGAAAGTACAGAGGTCGCGCTGCAGTCCATCCGGTCCATGGTTCGGGACAGCCGTAAGGTGGCCACCTGCCTCGGTTTTGGGCCGCGCTTCCTGCACTCCACGGGGCAGGCGTACAAAGGCGGGCCGAACAGCGGCGTATTCCTGCAGATCACCTGTGACGATGCGGCCGATCTTGCCGTACCCGGCGCTCGTTACAGTTTCGGCGTGGTGAAAGCAGCACAGGCTCGGGGCGACCTTGAGGTACTGGTTGAACGCAATCGCCGGGCACTGCGCATCCACCTGGGATCGGACGTACGCACGGGCCTCATGAAGCTCCGTGGTGCGGTCACAAAGGCACTCTACAAGTAAGCCATTTGTTTCGCCGCGACCGGCAAATTTTGCCTTTCGCGCAGTGAAACGCAAGACCATCCAAAGACTCAAAAGGGAGTAGAGGCACTCATCAGCCTCTACTCTTTTTTTGTTTGTTGCCGGAAAGGATGCGTTTTGTCATGGCGGATGCGCCCCCTACAGTTTCCACCGGTGTGCCGGGCCTGGATCATGTCCTTGCTGGTGGCTGGCCGGCCGGACACGTCTATGTCGCCAGTGGCGACCCCGGCGCAGGAAAAACAACGCTCGGGCTTCAATTTCTAATCGATGGCCGCAACCGCGGTGAACGCGTGTTGTACATCACGCTCTCGGAGTCCGATCGCGAACTCCACCAAGTTGCTCATTCCCATGGCTGGAACATGGATGGCATCGAGATTTTCGAACTTCTGCCCATGGAAGAAAGCCTGCAGGTGGAACAGCAGTACACGGTGCTGTACCCGGGCGAGGTGGAGATGTCTCACACCATCAAGGCCATCCTGTCGCGCATTGAGGCAGTACAGCCTAGCCGCGTGGTCTTTGACTCGTTGTCCGAACTCTGGCTGCTTGCGCGGGAATCGCTCCGCTTCCGCCGCCAGTTGCTGGCCCTAAAGCAGTACTTTGCAGGGCGCGATACTACGGTCCTGCTGCTCGACGACCATACGGCGACCGAAGTAGAACGCGATGTACAGAGCATCGTCCACGGTGTTTTGCGGCTCGAAAATCTGCCTCGCGAATACGGCACCAAGCGGCGGCGTCTGGAAATCATGAAGCTGCGCGGCGTACCGTATCGAGACGGATTCCATGACTACGACATCCGTACCGGGGGCATTGCTGTGTATCCGCGTCTGGTGGCCAATCAGCACCACACACGTTTCGATCCGGAAATGATCACCAGCGGGATTCCACACCTCGACAGCCTGCTCGGTGGGGGACTCAACCGAGGCACGAGCACGCTGCTTGTCGGTCCGGCAGGTGCCGGCAAAAGCTCCATCGGCATGCAGTATGCAGGTAACGCTGCCCGTGCTGGTGGACATGCGATGTTCATCACCTTCGATGAAGGCTACGGTACGTTGTCCGAGCGCTCTCTTTCGCTGGGTGTGGATCTTCCAGCCCTTCAGAAGACCGGCAACCTGCAAGTGGAGTTTGTAGACCCCGCAGAGTTATCGCCAGGTCACTTCGTACAAAACATTCGAGAGCAGGTGGAAGCGCGCAAAACAAGCGTTCTGGTGCTGGATAGCATCAACGGTTTGCTCGCGGCAATGCCTGGAGAACGCCACCTGGACATCCAACTCCGCGAACTCCTGTCCTACCTGAACAACTGCGGTGTCGTCACCATTCTGATCCTGGCCCAATACGGCATTTTGGGGAGCGGCATGGTCACACCCGTCGACGTGAGCTACCTGTCTGACACGATCCTGCTGCTCCGTTATTTTGAGCATCGCGGCGCCGTGCGGCAGGCGATTTCTGTTGTGAAAAAACGCAGCGGCCCCCATGAACGCAGTATCCGGGAACTGACCTTTGCCGACGGAGGCATACGAGTGGGTGAGTCGCTTCGTGACTTCCAAGGAGTGCTATCCGGCATTCCCACCTATGCGGCATCCACTGGCAACGAAAAGGACATCCCCAATGACCTCGTACAACCACGTTTTGGTGCATGATCGCGACTCGCTGATTCTCATTCACGCTCCTGTTGGTCGCGACGGTATGCTGATTCGCGAAGTATTTGCGCGCGGCCATCTACCGGCCATCGTGTGTTCCGTCGGTCGATGCGTTGCTCGAAGAGGTACAGCGCGGTGCGGGCGCTGCCTTCATTGCGGAAGAAGCGCTCTCCGGCCAGGCCATCCAAAAGCTGCGGCAAGTGCTCGCGCAGCCCGGCGCATGGGCCGGCTTACCGATTACGGTGCTCACTATCCGTGGTGAACCTTCGCTGGCGCTGCATGAGCGCCTCGCTCGGCTCGATGCTCTTGGTGGCGTCGCCCTGCTCGAACGTCCCGCCCGCACCGACACCTTGCTCAGCGCGGCCCACACCGCGCTACGTGCCCGCCGCAAACAGTACGAGGTACGTAAGCGCGAAGCGGAACTACAGATCATCGCGGACAACGTACCCGCGCTGATCGCCTACGTCGATCGCGACCTGATCTTCCGTCGGGTCAACCGTACGTACCTGGACTGGTTCCGGATGTCCGCCGGAGATGTGGTCGGCAAGCCGCTGATTGAGGTGCGCGGCGAGGAGCGGGTCTCGCTGGCACGCGCTTACATCGGAAAGGCTCTTTCCGGGCAGCACGTCAACTACGAAACCCGCCTGGCGAATCATCGCGGTGACATTCGCGACATGAGCGTACTTTTGGCGCCCGACGTCGCGGATAGCGGCGAGGTGCGCGGTTTTGTGTCCGTGGCCAACGACATCACGGAACGGAAACTGGCTGAGCAAACGGCCCGGGAACGTACCAACCGCCTTCGCTTTCTCCACGAACTCAGCGAAGCCGTACGCCGCCTCAGCGACCCTGCGGATGTCATTCGCCTGATCATCGACATGACCGCCGCGGAACTCCACGTCCCCCGCTGCAGCTTTGCGGAAGTGGAGCCCGACGGCAGCACGATCCGCATCAAGTACTCCTTGCGTTTGGATGGCTCGTCCTCGCGCAATGTGTACTGGCTGCCGGATTTCGGTTCCCGTACGATCCGTCTGTTGCAATCCGGACAGCCGCTTGTGGTGCAGGATGCGCAGCACGAGTTCGCGGGCACGGATGGACTTCTGGGATTTCAGAAGGCCGGCATCGGCGCGGCCATCGTGTCCCCGATCCTCGACAAGGGCCGTCTGGTTGCGCTTCTTGCCGTCCACACCGCCGAGTCGCACAACTGGCATGCGTCCGAGATCGAACTTCTTTCCACCCTTAGCGACCGTTGCTGGGCGTACATCCAGCGGGCCCGCGCAGAGACGGAACTGCAGGAAAGCGAATCCCGATTTCGCACACTGGCCGATGGTATGCCCAACCTTGCCTGGATGGCGCACGCCGACGGCCGCATCTTTTGGTACAACCAGCGCTGGCGGGACTACGCAGGGACCCGCCAATTGGGAGATTTTGAAGGGTGGGGAAGTCAGGCGCCGAACGATCCGGAGTGGAGAAAATCTCTCAGTGCCGGTAAACCGTTCGAGTCAGTTTTTCCCATACGGGCTGCTGACGGTTCTACCCGGCTGTTCTTAACACGCGTATCCCCCGTGCTCGACCCGGGCAATCGCATCATCCGCTGGTTCGGCACCAATACGGATATTGACGGCCAAATGCAGATCGAAGATGATTTGCGCCGGGCGAACGAGGAACTCGAAGAGTTTGCCTATGTTGCGAGTCATGACCTGCAGGAACCGCTGCGCATGATCAACATCTATTCCCAGCTCTTGCTCAAACGCCTGGGCCATTCCGAAACGCAGGAATTTGCAGATTTTGCGAGATATATCTCGTCCGGCGTTCACAGAATGGAGGAGTTGATTCGAGACTTACTGACGTACTCACAGGTAACGCACGCCGCGAATGAGCAGGTAATGACCCGCGCCAATTTGGCCCACAGCGTGCAACAAGCCTTATCAAACGTGCATGGGCGAGTGAAAGAGACTGGCGCAAATGTATTGGTTCCAGACCGGATGCCTGTGGTTCTTGGCGACGAAGGTCAATTTGGACACGTCTTTCAAAACTTGCTGTCAAACGCTTTGAAGTATCGGAAACCGGACGTTACTCCGGAAATTTGCATCACTGTACTGCAGCGAAGCGCGAAGTGGGATATAAGGGTAAAGGACAATGGGATCGGCTTCGAGCAGGATCAGGCAGAACGTATTTTTGGTTTGTTCAAACGTTTACATCGCGACGACTACCCGGGTACCGGACTTGGGCTTGCCATTTGCAGGCGAATCGTGGAGCGGTTCCATGGCCGCATTTGGGCCGAGTCGCAACCCGGCGTCGGTTCGACGTTCCACATTGAGCTTCCGGTCGTCGAGGGGGCATAGGTGTCAGGGATGAGTCCATTGCGCAGACCGATCCGGATTTTTCTGGCCGAAGACAATCCGGGTGACGTGGTATTGATCCACGAAGCGCTACGTGAATACAAGGTCGAACATACGCTCGTTCATGCCTCCGACGGTGCGGAAGCCAAGCAGTATCTCGACTCGCTCGAATCGTTGCCCGAATCCGAACGTCCCGACATCCTGTTGCTGGACCTGAATTTGCCAAAGTGCGACGGCGATCAACTGCTGGCCATGTTCCGCGCGCACCCTTGCTGTGGCGATACGCCGGCCATCATCGTCACTTCTTCGAACGCCCCCAAGGATCGGGAACGGGCGGCCGAACTCGGCGCCTCCCGCTACTTCCGCAAGCCGTCGGACCTCAATGAGTATCTCCGGCTTGGGTTGCTGGTGCGGGAAGTGGTCGCCGAGCGCGGCCTCATCACCCTTTAGTTACTTCTTGGCGTACTTCACGCGCCAGATGCGATTATTGGCGTCCTCGCTGATGAGGAGGCTACCATCGGCCATCTGCGCGATCCCCACCGGGCGGCCCCAAACTTCCTTTTCGTCCTCGCCCTTCATCCAACCGGACAGGAAGGTCTCCGGCGGACCCGCGGGACGGCCGTTCTTAAACGGAATGAAGTTGATCGAATAGCCCACGCGCTTCGCACGGTTGTTGGACCCGCGGTACGCCAAAAACGCCCCGTTCTTGTACTTCGAAGGGAACGCCTTGCCCGTATAGAACACAAAGTCCATCACGGCTACGTGTGCGGGCAGCACGACGTCCGGCGCGATCGTCTTCTTCACCAACTCCGGCGCTTCGCCTTTGCGGCGGGGTTCTTCGTTGGGCCCGATGTAGGCGTACGGCCAGCCGTAGAATTCGCCCTTTTTCACTTCCGTAAAGAAGTCCGGCACCAGGTCGTCGCCCAAGCCGTCACGCTCTTGCACGGTGGTCCACAACTTGCCGGATTCCGGCTGGAAGCGAATGTTCACGGGGTTGCGAAGTCCACCCGCGACGATCTCGTGGCCCGAACCATCGGCGTTGTACACATTCACCGCTGCGCGATCTTTCGGATCGCCGGCATCTACATTGGACCCCGACCCAATCGACACATACAGTTTGCCGGCCTTGTCGAACGCGAGGCCGCGCATCCAGTGGCCCTTTTCATAGCCAGTCAGCGAAATGATCTGCTCACCGGCACCGATGGCCTTGGTCGCGGGGTTGAACGTGTACCGCTTGATGGAGGTCGCCTCGGAGACGTACAGATAACCTTTGTGCCAAGCCAGACCGGACGGGCGGTCGAGGTTTTCCAGAAGCGGCTTGACCGACCGGTCGGCACCCACCAGCATCACGGAACCTTTTGCGACAGCGTCAGACACCAGAACGCTGCCATCGGCGAGCGCCAGCATGATCCGCGGCTTCTTGAAGCCGGAGGTCACGTACTCTTCCACCTCGAAGCCGGCCGGTACCGTGAGCTTCAGGCCGTCGATCTTGGGAACGACTTTAGGACCGTTCGCATTGTTCGGCGTGTGGTACGGCGCGGGAAGGTTGATGGCGGGCTTTTGCGCGAACGCAACGCTCATCGCAACGGAGGTGAGCGCGAAAACGAAAAAGGGCTGCTTGTTCATTGAACTCGCAGCCCAGTGTATCGCAAGCGCTTTCGCTACTTCTTCTTGGGAAGCATCTTTTCCACCTCTGGCGGAACCGCAAAGGTGATGGTGACGGGGAACTGCTGCAGCAAAGATTCCACCAAGAGGCGACCCTGAATCGTCGGCTTTGCCACGCGATCCTTCGGGTTCATATGGAGGGAGAGAATTGCCGTTTCGCCCGGATTCAGCTCTTCCTTGTCGAACTTGGCGGTAAAGCCGGGCACAACGGCTTCATACTCGAACTTCACCTTCACCTTGCCGCCGGAATTGTTGACCACGGTGATCTTGTCGGAAGACTTCTCAAAGCTCGAAAGCTGGATCTTTTCCTTGTCGACGGTCACCTGCTTGGCCAACATCTCGTTGGCCGCCTTGATGTCGGTGGGGATCTTCATCGTGCCCAGTACCGGACCGCCAATCTGCGCACCCGTGCCCGGCGTACCGTCGGGGGACTTCAACGCCGCGTCGTACTTCATGCGGCCCCAGGGCGAATCCACTTCCTGCGCCTGCAGGTGAATCCAGAACCACTGGCCGTTGTCTTTGTTGCGTACCCACTGCGAACTCAGCGGCATCGAGACGTTCATGTCGTTGCCGCCAATGTTCCACTTGCCCTTGCAAACCTGCGTGACGGTCGCTTTGGTGAACTCCGCGGTATAGGCGATCTTTAGGGTCTCGCAGCTTTCGTAACGCTGCTTTTGCACCTGATAGAAGAATTCCTGGCTCTCTTCAGCCACGTACTTTTCGGCCTTGCGGAACGTACCATCCACATGGCACTGGTAAAACTCCTTCACGCGCTGGCGCAGAGCCTCATCCACATCTGGCGGAGCTTTGTCGAAAAGATCCTGTCCCAAAAGCGAAAATGCGGCGAAGAAAACGAGGGAAAACTTCATGGGCATTTTGGACTACAAGTAAACAGACGCGCACCACTTCTAAAAAGTTGGCAGGTGTTTTCGCTACTGTCTTGATTATCCCAATTCCCCGCGCAGCCGTCGCAGTGCGTATTCGATACTACCCTCCAGATCGCGATGCCTTGCCACGATCTGTTCGAGCAGTTGGATAATCTCCTGCCGTCGCGCCGGGCAGTGCTCGCCGATGCCGATCAGCGGGTACATCGCGTTATGCCGCGCAATCGAATACAGATCGGGATCATCCAGCAGGCTCACAATCGCCGCGATGTACTGGTCTGCATGGCGGGACGCGCAGATCGCCGGATACACCGCCTCGTCCACGTACCGGATGAAGTGTCCCACCGGATCGAAGATGATCACGTCCTTGCGCCAGTCTCTTTGCTCCAGGAAGGGGCAAAGCAAGCCAAGGAACCGGTCCATCGATCCGAACACTTCTTCCACCACCGGCGTCGCCAATCGGAATGGGCATACCGCCTGATGGGATTTGTGCCGCTGCACGCGGTACATCGTCGACCATGCCTCGTGCTGCAACTCCCCTGGCGGTTCGACAAAGCATCGCTCCGCCAGAAAGTTCGCCAGCAGAGGGCAATCCATGTCCCGAGCCCGCGCCTGCAACTCCGCAAAGCGGATCAGTTCGCGCTTGGTGCGGTTGTCTTTTGCCCCCGTGTACACCGCAGGGACAAAATGCTCCGGCATCCGCCCGGGCTCCGCCGCGGCATTTAAGCCCCAGGTCGATTCGCCGAACTTGCTTGCGTCCACCAGCCGTTCCCCGAACACCGCCAGAGCCTCCGGCGGCATGCCGGACCGCAATAAATCCGCGGTGATGCTGGTGTCTTCCATTGCATAGGGAATCACCGCCATCGCCGTTTCGTAACTCATCTCGCGGCACAACACCAAAATGGCGCGCTGCCGCACCTTGTCGTCAAAAGTTGCTTCCGCCAACTGCAGGAGCAGGCGAACCAGGCCATGCGCCGGCACCTTGCGCCGCACAATAGTGTCCAGCACCGTCACCTGATGTTCCGGCGTTAGTGTGGCGAGGGATGTTCCCAGTGCGACGCCCAAGGGACCGTCAAACGCCAGCCTGTTACAGGCCGCAAATCGGGCGGGTTCGTCGCGATGCAGATCTGTCGCAGCGGCCGCCAGAATGTCCTGATCACCGCTAGCTAAGGCCGCCGTAAACGCAACGTCGGGGTCCGCTGACCCCAGCAGTTCGCGCGGCAAGGAATGGCGTCGTGAGAACACATAGGCAAGCCGCACCGTTGCCTGCTCCCGAAACTTGCTGCCCTGCAGCAGGCCTTCGAGCAACGCTTCACTCCCTCGCGGACTTCCATACGCCTGCACGACGCGCCATCCCGTCAACGTCAGTGCGGCCTCTTCCTGGACATGCGGATCGGGGTCGTATAGCGCGTTGCTTGCGGCATCGTAGGCGGCCAGATCGCCGATGCGCAGGCGGGCTAGCTGAGCAAGATTTCGCGTACGCGCAAAGGGTGTACACTCCGCCAACTCGGCGAGCGTCTCGCTCCGCTTGTGATGTGGAATCTGCCGCTCCGGCCAAGGCAGTTGCCCGACCAGCTCTTCTTCCAACTCGCCACTCCAATGCTGCTGCAACAAGTGGGACTCGACTCGCCGCAGGTCCGCGACATGGGCCTCGACAACCGCCGCCTGTGCCAGGTAAAGCGACCGGAACGTCGCAATCCGGCCCTCATCAAACTCGCCGATGAGCTTTGGGATCGTAAACCGGTCCGTACCTGCGTCCTTCAACATGCGGGCGACGCCGAACAGCTCCGGGTCGATCACATCGGCACCGCATTTGCGGCAGTACTTGGCGTCTGGAGTCCAGTGGACGCACCAGAAGCAGCGTACGTCGCGTCGTACGGCATTGCCGCAGTGGATGCAAAGTTGTCCGGCTTGCCAGTCCTTCGGTTGAGGCTTGCTACAGGATTCGCAGACCGCGGTGGTATAGATCATCGAGACCGGCGAATACGTCCCCACAATTGGTCTTTTTCAACTGCCGCCATGTTCTTCAGCCGGGTTGCGATCTCATCCTTGGGCAGCCCTTCGCGCTTCAGCAGTAACGCCAGATCGTACTCAGCAGGCGCCACAAACTCTGCCCCGCATGACCTGCAGAACTTTCCGGGTCCGGAAGCGGAACACCAGTGGCACGAAAGAATCGGTTCCGCCTGCCGGCCGCAGGACGAACAGAGGTCGCCGGACTTGTAGTCCTTCGGTTGCTTGGCGCCGCAATGCACGCAGTACACAACATCGGACGTGTCGAGCACGATGTTGGGTCCGCCAACCTGCGGCGCGGAGGCGGTGGAGGCGCCTACGGCCCACTCCATCACCTTTTGTGCGACACCCGCATCCAGGCCGGGCATCAGTTCGAGCAAGGTCGCGGCGCTGCCCACGGTTTGAAACGCCTCGCGGCTATTCACGCCAGCCTCCACCAGTGCTGCGATCTGAGCGTCAGCCAGCCCTTTGGCCTTCAAGATATTGGTTTCGAGCAGCGAGAAAGAGTTGGACATAAGACCTCACTATATATGCCAGCGTAAATGGCGCGAAAAAGTGTTCATCCAAAAGGCGTCAGCACATGATCGGCAATCGCGGCCAGATCCCGGCGATGCGTAATGATCAGGATCGTTGCCTCGGGCAACCGCCGCCGTACACTAGCCACCAGCGCCGCTTCCGTATCCGCATCGAGCGCCGACGTCGGCTCGTCCAAGATCAACACCGATGGATTCCTGAGCAGCGTACGAGCCAGGGCAAGCCTCTGCCGCTCGCCTGCCGAAACCGATAATCCGCGCTCGCCGGCAATCGTTGCGTACCCTTCGGGCAGCCGCTCAATAAACGCGTCGATTTGTGCGTCGGCGGCAGCCTGGCGCAACTCTTCATCGGAAGCCTCCGGCGCAGCGAACCGCAAGTTCTCCGCAATCGATGCATGCATCAGGAATGGCAACTGCTCCACCATCGCCACATGCTGTCGTACGTCCGCCAACCGGTATTCGCGCAGATCCACACCGTCCAGCAGCACGGCCCCGGACACCGGGTCATACAAGCGAATCATCAAATCTGCGATCGTCGTTTTGCCGGACCCGCTCGGCCCCAACAGTACCGTCACCTTGCCCGCCGGAACCTGCACGTTCACGTGGTGCAGAACCTGTTTCTCGCCATATGCAAACGTCACATTGCGTAGCTCAAGAGCGCCTTGGCAGTGCTCCAGCCGTCGTGTCCCTTCGTCCGAAACAGCGGGCTTGGTGTCGAACAGCGCCGCGACCCTGCTGAGCGACACCGCTCCCGTCACCAGGCTCGAGTAGATGCCCATCAGATTCTGTACCGGCGCCAGCAGCCGCATGTGGTACGCCAAGAACGCCATCAGTCCACCGATGGTGAGTTCGCCGTCGATCACCAGTTTGCCGCCGTACAAAAACACGGACGCGGTCGATAGCGTCAACACAGTACCCGGAATCGCACCCGCCATGTACGAGGTCAACTGCATACGCAGCAACGCATCGACAAACCCGCTGTTATGCCCGCGAAACGCCACACTCTGCTGTTCCTCACGAACATGGCTCACAATCAGGCGTACGCCCATCAGCGATTCGATCAGGAAACTGCCAATATCGGCGGACTTCTGGCGCAGCGTCTCGACATGCTTCGCTAAACGGCCCTGATAACGCCGCACCGCCCAAATGCTGATGGGCAGCAGCGCCACCGACACCGCAAACAGCCGCGCGTTCAAGTACACCATCAGGTACGTGCTGCCAATCAGAAAGATCACGTTCGACAGTATCGAGAACAGCGCATCGCTGGACACGCGCTGTACTTCGCCGATGTCGCTGTTCATACGCGACACGATTTCGCCCGTGCGTGTCCGCGCAAAGAAGGACGGCGGCAGCAATAGCAAATGCCGGTACAGCGCGAGCCGCATGTCGAACAGCACTTGCGCGGACACCTTGGTGTACAGATACGACGACGCGGCGTTCAATACGAACCCCACCACCGTGATCAACACCAGCAGGACAGACACGCGCAACAGCGCATCAAAGTCCCTGCGTAGCAGTGCGCCGTCAATCAAATCGCGCGTGAGCCAAGGTTGTGCAAGCCCGCTCAAGGTCGCGACCAAACCAATCGCGATAACCGTCAGCAGCGAACGCCAATGTGGATAGAGATACGGGAGGACCTTGCGGTACTCAGTGAGCAAGAGGGTCGACCTTGTAGTAGCACATGTACCCGGCGTTGCAATGTTCCGGCTCCTGCCGCAACGATTTCGCCCGCTCGATCACATGCAACTTCGGCACGGCTTCACGCGTGCGCTTCACGATGTCCGCCGCCATCTTCACCGACGCCAGTTTGCGGAATGGCGACGCTTCACGTCCGACGATTTTCAACGACGCGACGCCCATCTTTTGCAGATCGGGAATCGCACACAGCCCGCAAGGTCCATACGGCAAGCCCTTTGCCGTAGCCCCGCAGCCATTGCCGTTGACGTACCAGACCCATTCCCGATAATCGGCTAGATTCTGCCGCAACCAGCGTTCCCGGCGCGACGTGTACCGCGGTCCGTACCATTCAAAATCGGCCTTCATGGTGGAAAGATTCGTACAGAATGCGCCCACCGAATGATGATGCGTCGTCGAACAAAAGCCTTCTTCAAACGCGCAGCCGTCGTTCAACAAAAAGACCTCGATCTCGAGGTCAGGATGCGCAGTCGTCACACCGCGAATCTCATCCAAGGTCACGCTGCGCGGCAGCACCACGCGTGTTACGCCAAAGTCTTTGAGAAAACCAACGGCCTCGGTATTCAACGTCGCCGCGACAGAACTCACATGCAATTGCGCGTGCAAGCCGGCTTCGCTCAGCAGCGCGATGAGGTTGAGATCGGACACAATCAGCGCATCGACGCCGCCTTCTTCAGACATGCGCTGCGCCAGGTCCTGCACCATCGGCAATTGATCGGGACCGTACGTCGGTGCGTTCAACGTCACGAATAGCGGCAGGTCGCGCGCATGTGCTGCATCGCGAAGTCTGCGCAACTCTGCAAACGAATCGAGGCCTGAACTTGCAGCCGCGCGCCGATTCAACCACAGCGCGCCTGGGAACTTCGCGGTCCACTCGCGAGGCACCACGCCGCAGTACAATTCTTCGGCTCCAGCGGCCGCCAGCATCTCTAATTCGTCGAACTCACGGATGGGCGCGAGAATTTTCACGTTAACTATACAGTGTACGCCGCCTTGCCCCACCGCTCCCCTGCGTGTTCCAATAAGGGTTACTCCCCCACACGGAAACCCACCCCGGAGGATCTAAGAGGAATTGATAAAAGCGGTCCTGGCCTTGGAAGACGGAACTGTCTTCGAAGGCGCAAGCTTTGGTGCGCCTGTAGAGCGCGTTGGCGAGGTCGTTTTCAATACATCCATTACCGGTTACCAGGAAATCTTCACCGATCCTTCCTACGCCGGTCAGATCATTGTTCTCACCAACCCGCAGATCGGCAATTATGGCGCTAATGCCGAGGACTGCGAATCCTCAAAGCCCTTTATCGAAGGGCTGATCGTTCGCGATTTTTCCCCTATTTCCAGCAACTGGCGAGCGGATGAGAGCGCGCAGGAATTTTTGACGCGCAACGGCATCCCCGTCGGCGGCGACATGGATACACGATCGCTGGTACGCAAACTTCGCAGCCAGGGCGTGATGCGTGGCGTACTTTCCACAGATATTTCGAATCTGGAACGTCTTGTGGAAAAGGCCAAGAGCGCACCCTCGATGGCCGGCCTCGACCTCGCCTCGCGCGTTTCCACTACACAGGCGTATGAGTGGACGCAGCAGGTGGAGCCGTGTTCTCCTTCACAACTTGTCAAAAGTGCCAAGGAACTCGATAAGCACATCGTCGCGTACGACTTCGGTATCAAGCGCAACATCCTGCGCCGCCTGGCGAGCATCGGCTGCCGTGTAACGGTCGTTCCATCGATGACCTCTGCCGAAGATGTCCTGGCGCTCAATCCGGACGGCGTCTTCTTGAGCAACGGTCCCGGCGACCCTGAGCCGCTGGAAGCGCAGGCCGCGCAGGTCCGCAAGCTAATCGAAAAAGACGTGCCGATGTTTGGCATCTGTCTTGGCCAGCAGGTGCTTGGCCTCGCCTGTGGCGGCAAGACCTTCAAACTCAAGTTCGGACATCGCGGCGGCAACCATCCGGTGTTGAATTACAAGACTCAGCGCGTCGAAATCACGGCGCAAAACCATGGGTTTTGTGTCGATCCGGATTCGCTCCCGTCGAGCGAAGTGGAACTCACGCACATCAACCTGAATGACCAGACTCTGGAAGGTTTCCGGTTGAAGAACCACCCCGTGTTCAGCGTGCAGTACCACCCCGAGGCCGCGCCCGGTCCGCACGACTCGCACTATCTGTTCGACGACTTCCGCTCTCTCCTCGACTCCACCTCAGCAAAGAAATAACAAACTAGGATGCCCAGAAGAAACGACATCCACCGCGTCCTGATCATCGGCTCAGGACCCATCGTGATCGGCCAGGCGTGCGAGTTCGACTACTCGGGCGCACAGGCTTGCAAATCGCTCCGTTCCGACGGATTCGAAGTGATTCTGATGAACTCCAACCCGGCGACGATCATGACCGATCCGAACCTGGCCGACAAGACATACATTGAGCCGTTGACCTTGGAATTTGCGGAAGAAGTGATCCGCAAAGAACGTCCCGACGCGCTGCTTTCCACCGTCGGCGGCCAAACCGCGTTGAACCTATCGGTGTCCCTTGCGGAAGCGGGCATTTTGGAAAAGTACGGCGTGGAGTTGATCGGCGCCAAGATCGATGCCATCAAGAAGGCTGAAGACCGTCTGTTGTTCAAAGACGCGATGCGCAAGATCGGCCTTGAAACGCCGCGTTCCAAGCTGATCAATTCGCTGGAAGCGGGTCTCGAGTTCGCGCAGAAGATCGGCTATCCATCCATCCTGCGTCCGTCGTTCACCATGGGCGGATCCGGCGGCGGCATTGCCTACAACAAAGAGGAATTGATCGAAATCCTCGAACTCGGCCTGGATTTGTCGCCGGTTCATGAAGTGCTAATGGAAGAGAGCGTACTCGGCTGGAAAGAGTACGAACTCGAGGTGATGCGCGACCTTGCCGACAACTGCATCATCATCTGCTCCATCGAAAATTTTGACCCGATGGGCGTCCACACGGGCGATTCCATCACCGTCGCACCCGCGCAAACATTGACCGATCGCGAATACCAGATGATGCGCGACGGCGCGCTCGCCTGCCTGCGCGAAATCGGTGTCGACACCGGCGGATCGAACGTACAGTTCGCGATCAATCCCAAAGACGGCCGCATGGTCGTTGTGGAAATGAACCCGCGCGTATCGCGCTCGTCCGCGCTGGCATCCAAGGCCACTGGCTTCCCGATCGCCAAGATCGCCGCCAAGCTCGCAGTGGGCTACCGCCTGGACGAGATCAAGAACGACATCACGCGTCTCACCCCGGCGTGCTTTGAGCCGACCATCGACTATGTGGTGGCCAAGATCCCGCGCTGGCAGTTTGAGAAGTTCCCCGGCGCGGAACCTGTGCTCGGCACGCAGATGAAGTCCGTGGGCGAGGTGATGGCCATCGGCCGTACCTTCAAGCAGGCGCTGGGCAAGGGCCTGCGCAGCCTGGAAACTGGCAAGGCGGATTCCGCCACCAAGTACGACGAGTCGCTCATTACGCAGCGTCTCACCACGCCGAATCCGGATCGCCTGAACTACATCCGCTACGCTTTTGAGCTTGGTTGGAGTGTAGAAGACGTACAGGAGCTAACGGCGATCGACCCCTGGTTCCTGCGTCAGATTCATGAAGTGATCGCGTTTGAAAAGTCGCTTGACGGCGGCTCACTTGCTACTGCGGACGAAGCGCTGCTCAAGAAGGCCAAGCGCGATGGCGTGTCGGATTCGCGCATCGCCCGCGCCTGGGGCACAGACCTTCTGGCCGTGCGCGAGAAGCGCAAAGAACTTGGCGTTCGCGCCGTATTCAACCGGGTGGATACTTGCGCGGCTGAGTTTGAGAGCTTCACGCCGTACCTGTACTCGTCCTACGAGTTCGAGTGCGAGTCGAACCCCACCGATCGTAAGAAGGTCATCATCCTCGGGTCGGGTCCGAACCGCATCGGGCAGGGCATCGAGTTCGATTACTGCTGCTGTCATGCCGCGTATGCGTTGAAGGAGTTTGACCATGAGTCGATTATGGTCAACTGCAATCCGGAAACGGTTTCGACGGACTACGACACAAGCGACCGTTTGTACTTTGAGCCTCTGACGCTCGAAGAAGTGCTCAACATCGTCGACACCGAAAAGCCCGACGGCGTGATCGTGCAGTTTGGTGGTCAAACGCCGCTGAACTTGGCCTTGCCGTTGAAGCGCGCCGGTGTGCCCATCATTGGTACCGACCCGGAAAACATCGACCTTGCGGAAGATCGCAAGCGCTTCGGCAAGCTTCTCGATGACCTCGGCATCCCGTCGCCTGCCAATGGCACTGCCACCAGTGCGGACGAAGCCTGCGCCGTCGCCCGCACCATCGGTTTCCCGGTATTGGTCCGCCCGTCGTATGTACTCGGCGGCCGCGCCATGGCGATCGTCTACGACGAGGACATGGTGCGCAAGTACATGCAGGAAGCAGTGATCTTCTCGCAGGATCGCCCGGTGCTCATCGACAGCTTCCTCGAAGACGCCACCGAAGTGGACGTCGATTGCCTCTGCGACGGCGAAAACGTCCTGATCAGCGGCATCATGGAACACATCGAAGAAGCCGGCATCCATAGCGGTGATTCCTCATGCGTTCTGCCCCCGACCTCACTGCCCGCGCAGGTTGTTGAAACCATCACTACCTACACGCGCAAGCTGGCCTTGGCACTCAAGGTGATCGGTCTGATGAACGTGCAGTACGCGGTGAAGAACGGCATTGTGTACGTGCTCGAAGTGAATCCCCGTGCATCGCGCACGGTGCCGTATGTTTCGAAGGCCACCGGCGTACCGCTGCCCAAAATCGCAGTGGGCCTGATGCTCGGCAAGAAGCTAACGGACCTGCAGCATCTCACCAAGGGCCAGGTTTCGGGCGTTCTGCCTGTGACGCAGTATTTCGTCAAGTCGCCGGTGTTCCCGTTCAACAAGTTCCCGGGTGTCGACCCGGTGTTGGGTCCGGAAATGCGCTCGACGGGCGAAGTGATGGGCGTTGGCGAAAACTTCGGCGAAGCGTTCAGCAAGGCCCAGGCCAGCGCGGGTACGCCGTTGCCCAAGTCCGGCGCAGTGTTCATCACCGTTGGTGAGAAGGACAAGTCCGTAGCGGTAGAAGTCGGCAAGAAGTTTGCTGACCTCGGCTTCGAAATCTACGCCACGCGCGGAACCGGTGCGGCGCTCAAGAACGCGGGCATCGCCAGCAAGCGGGTGTTCAAGGTGAATGAAGGCCGCCCCAACGCGGTGGACTTGTTGAAGGCGGGCTCCATCCAGCTTGTCATCAACACCTCAGCGACTGGCACCCATTCGTTCGCCGACGAAAAAGCCATCCGCCGCGCCTCGATCATGGCTCGCGTACCTTGCATCACGACGATGAGTGGCGCAAAGGCCGCGGCGGAAGCCGTCGAGTCCAAGCGTCGCGACCCGGTTCGTGTGTGGAGCTTGCAGGAAATCCACGCGAAGTAACTGTCGTCAAAATCACAGCGGGGGCTGTCTTAGGCAAGCATGCCTTGGATACCCCCCGCTGATCGTTTGCACTTCGAACAGTACGGCTATATGGTGATCCGCGGCGTCCTCGCGCCCGGACTCATCGCAGATGCTGTGCGCGATATTGCGGCTTATGTCAGGGCAGATCTAGACAATCCGCAAACCTGGTACAACATGCCGCGCGAGTTGGACGGAGTAGTTCCACTTCATCACGCGCAATCCCTCTGGAACATCCGTCAAGACCCCAGCCTTTATCAACTGTTCAGCGAGTTTTTCGGCACGCACCGCCTGGGCGTGGATATTAACCGCTGTATCTTCCGTCCGCCCGTAAGCGCCGCGCATCCCTGGGTGAGCCACAGCGATATCCATTGGGACACCGATCCGCTTGGCCCCGCGGAACCCAGCGTCCAAACCGGCATCCTGCTGACCCCGATCAAGCCAAACGCGGGCGGGTTTCAGTGCATTCCAGAGATCTATCGCCACCTCGGCAGTTGGCTCGATCAAAATGCCCGAGGCCGTGCGCATTTCGATTTTCAGCGTCCCTGCCTCAATAGCCACCGCGGCATCGTGCAAGTCACTGCAGATGCGGGCGACGTCATACTATGGTCCACGCAACTGCCTCACGGCTCCGCATCGAACCTTTCCAAACGTCCACGCATCGCGACTTTCGTCACCATGTGTCCGCCGGAAGATAGCCCGGAATTACGCGCGGAAATGCGGGACCTCTGGCTTAGCAAGCGCGCGCCAGTGTATTGGCGCGGACTTCCCGCACAGCAGGACCCCGAACCAGGCGAACCGGCGAAACTGACGCCGCTCGGCCGTCAGCTCATCGGGCTCGACCCCTGGTCGTGAAAGTTATTTCGACCATGGCGGGACTAGCCCAGCCATGCGCGTATAGGCGATCAACTGGCCGAGGTGTTCGGCCATGTGCGTATCCATCATCACCAGTACTCCACGCCGTGTGGTCTGCTGACCGAAGAATTCCATATCGGCCCCTAGCGTCCCCGCACGCATGGGCGTGATTTTGTCCTTCACGGTTCCAAAACTTTTGGTCAGCAGCGCCACCACTTCGGCTTTGGGCAGCGCGGCTTTCTCGTCCTTCTGCTGCTGTGCAAACCGGGACTCGAGTTCGGCCTGCGGTGGCATCTTCTGTACCAAATCCCCGAACAGCAGATTGTCGTAGGCGACGTGCAACAACACCTCTCGGAATGACCGTACGGCAGGCGTCGGCCGCCAATCGTATTTTTCCTCCGGCAGCGCGTTTGCCAGAGCCACGATCTTCTTCTCCATCTCCGCCAGCGGATTCAGGACATCTACCGCGGCGGGTGCTTCCTTCACCGTCTCGACGCCTAACAGTTCGACGTCGAAAATCAGGTCTGCTTTGGGCGGAATCGTGTTGCCGCTACCCTTGTCGCCGTATGCGAGTTGGTACGGTATGATCAGGCGGCGCTTGCCGCCCACCTTCATCCCGGCGAACCCGGTGTCCCACCCGGCGATCACCTGCCGCTTACCCTGGACGAAGAAGAATGGCTCGTTGCGGTCCACTGAGGAATCGAACTTTTTGCCGTCGGATTTCAACCAGCCGGTATAGTGAACTTTATACCTCTGCCCGGCAAGCGCCGCCTCGCCGGAACCCACCGCGACGTCCACATACTGCATGGTGTAGGCGGCCTGTGGCGCCTGCTCAACCACTGGCATCTGCGCCGAAAAAAGCGTGAACATCACGAGGGGTAACATTTCTAAATCATACAATTCATTGGAGCCGCACGTCGTAAATACCCATTTTGGGTACGTAAAAACCCTCTGAGGGTACCACCCTGCCTGACCGCTTCAGGGCCCGTCGCTTGACGCCTGGACGCCCCCTTCTTTATACTGATATTTGGTTGTGAATTCCGGCGCAGCAGTGTGCCTGCACTCACGTTAGCCAGCATCACTACGCAGGAAAATCCAAGCAATGCCAAAGAGAACGTTTCAGCCGAATAACCGTAAGCGCGCCAAGACGCATGGATTCCGCGCGCGCATGAAGTCCGTCGACGGACGCGCCGTGTTGTCCCGCCGCCGCGCACGCGGTCGCTGGAAGCTCACCGTCAGCGACGAGCGCGCCGTCCGCGCCGCCCACTAACGCCAGAGCGCCATCGAGCCCCCAATTCCGGTGTCCGGGAACTCTGACCTTTCCTTTCCAAAGAGTTCCCGGATACTCAAACCCAGTGAGTACCGCAAAGTTTATGATCAAGGGAAGCGAATGACCTGTCCCTACTTTGCGGCTTTTTGTTTTTCTGCACCCGCTTCTGACACCGTCTCCGCTGTGGATGGGCCCTTGTTCGGATTTACGACACCTCGCGCACTGGGAAAAGCCAATGTCCGGAACAGGCTGCGCCGTCGCGTCCGCGAGGCTGTCCGGCTGGAACGGCATTCCTTCGGCAAGGCTTGGATGGTGGTGTTCAACCCCCGTCGCGCAGCGTTAGACGCCCCGTTTGAAGACATCCGCCGTGAAGTGGCAAAGGTGGCCGCACGGTGCAAGTAGTTCTCATCGCTGCCCTCCGATTCTATAAACGCTGGATCTCCCCGGTTCTGCCTTCGGCCTGCCGCTTTCACCCCACTTGCTCCATGTACATGCTCGAAGCCATCCAAACACATGGCTCGCTGCGTGGTGTCTGGCTGGGGCTGAAGCGCCTGGCCCGCTGCCATCCCATGTGCGACGGCGGCTATGACCCGGTTCCGGGAACACATTTTCAGCAACACCGGTATTAGTTAGTAAGAACCAAACACAATGGCTGAGTCCCCCAATCCGCTGAAACCGCCAAAGAATGAGATGGAAGGCCAGATGAAGATGCTCGTCATCTTTCTGGGCATCGGTCTCCTTTTGTACCTCTGGCAGGTGGTTTACAACCCTGTCGTTCCGCAGCAGCAGAAACCCGCGGAACAGGAGGCCAAGCAGCAGCAGACGCCCCCGGCGCCTTCCGCCGGCGCTACTGCTCCTCCACCGTCCGGTGCTGTCGCTGCGGCCGACCAGCAGGCAAGAGAACAGGTGCAGGCTTCGGCGGAAGAGACGATCGCCGTCGACACCGACCTGTACCATGTCACGCTGTCGAACCGCGGCGCGGTGGTAAAGAGCTGGATTCTCAAGAAGTACAAGGACGCAGATGACAAGCCAGTGGAACTGGTGCATGTCGCCGCCGCCGGCAAGATCCCGCCTCCGTTCTTTCTGGAGTTCAAGGGCCAGCAGCCTGCGCAGGATCTGAACAAGGTTCTCTGGGCGGCGCGCAAGTCTGCCGACGGCAAGGGCGTCGAGTTTGAATATACGGTCGGCAATCTGAGCGCGAAGAAGTCCTTCCAGTTCAAGAACGGCAGCTATCAGACGGGCTTTACGTCGCAGGTGACCAGCAACGGCGTACTGATGCCGCATCGCCTGGTGTGGCGCGGCGGTTTTGGCGATTTCTCGGTGCTGAAGTACCACGCCGCGCAGCGTAATCTGTACTGGAACAACAACGAGGGCAAGCTCAAGACCGTAGAAGCGGGCGATGCCAAGAATGGCCCCGTCAGCGTTTCGGGTCCGATGCTGTTTACCGGCACCAATGACCAGTACTTTGCCGCCGCGTTTTTGCCCCCTGCCGGCACTGCGAACTTCGAGGTCACAACGTACTACGACAAGCTTCCGGTGGTCGGTGATACCGCTACGGAAGAACCGCATATCGGCATCGGCGCCGGTGGCGAAGGGCTCAACCGCTTTGATCTGTTCGCTGGGCCGAAGGATTTGGAAATCCTTCGCCGTGCGAATCCGAAGCTGGAACTGCTTGTCGACTGGGGCTGGTTCGGCATCATCGCCAAGCCCGTGTTTCTGGCGCTGCGCTGGACCAACGAAAACTTCACGCACAACTGGGGCTGGGCGATTGTGGCACTTACTATCGCCATCAACATTGCGCTGCTGCCGCTCAAGTTTTCGAGCTTGAAGTCCGCCAAGAAGATGCAGGCGATTACGCCCGAGGTCAACCGCATCAACGCCAAGTACAAAGATCTTAAGATGAGCGACCCGCGTAAGGCGGAGCAAAACGAAGAGATCATGGCGCTGTACAAGAAGCACGGCGTCAATCCCCTGGGCGGTTGTTTGCCCATGGTGATCCAACTGCCGTTCTTCTTTGCCTTCTACACGGCCCTGCAGGTGACCATCGATATCCGCGGCGCCGATTGGCTCTGGGTGAAGGATCTGTCGCGGCCGGAAACGATCCCGGTTCGTGTTCTGCCGCTGGTGATGATTGCCACGCAGTTCTTTATGCAGAAGATGACCCCGGCATCGCCCGGCATGGACGCCAGCCAGCAGCGCATGATGCTGTTTATGCCGCTGGTACTCGGCTTCATGTTCTACTATCAGTCCTCGGGCTTGGTGTTATACTGGCTCACTGGTAACTTGGTGGGCATTGCACAGCAGTGGGTGACCAACCGGATGTCGGCCACGCCGTCTTCCCCGGCCTCTGCCGTGATCGATGTAAAGCCAGTGCCTTCATCTGCGAAGAAGAAGAACCGATAGTGAGCGAGACCAAATACAGCGTTGCCGAAACCGGCCCGAAAGTCGCGGATTTTCTAAACCGGATCCTGCCGTTGGCTGGGCTGAACGTGACCTTTGAAATTGTCTCGGGCGAAGCTGCACACCAGGATTTTGAAACGCCCGACCTGCTGGTCCGCTTTACCGGACCGGACGTCGAATGGCTGCTGGCAAACAAGGCGGAAGCCATGCTGGCCATGGAGCAACTCACGATGGAGTTTCTCCGCATGTCGAGCGACGAGCATTCGCGCATCTGCTTCGACGCCAATGATTACCGCTTGCTGCGCATCGAAGAGTTGCGCATGAGTGCGGCATCGGCAGCGGAGAAGGTTCGCAAAACCAAGGTCGCGTTCCAGTTCAACCCCATGAACAGCCGTGAGCGCCGCATCATCCATCTGGCCCTGCGCGGTGAGACGGATCTGCGTAGCGAAAGCTTAGGTCAGGGGCCGTACCGTCACGTGGTTGTGCTGCCGCATGATGCGCCCTCGCTGCCCGAACCTCCTCGTCCCACTGGACCTCCGGTGCGGCGTCCGGGTGGCTTCGGCGGTGGCGGTGGGGATCGCGATCGCGGCGGACCCGGGGGTGGACGTGGTGGCGATCGTCGCGGTGGTCCAGGCGGTGGCGGATTCCGTGGCGGACGCGGCGGCAGTGGTGGTGATCGCGGCCCGCGTCGCGGCGGCCCTCGCTAAATTCGAAACTGCGGTAAGTAAATTCGCAGGCGCTGGTGTAGCATTGTTTCTATGCTTCGCCGCTCCCTGTACGCCGGCATCGCGATTGTTAGCGCTGCTTCTGCCGTACTTCTCATTGCTCAGAAAAAAGATGAGGGCCGCAACGCGCCCAATACTGGCTATAGCGACACGCCAGTGATTCCCAAGCAGACCTGGAAGGTGCACGACATCTCGCGTCCTGCGCCGCCGATGGTGGCGCCTGCTGCCAAGCCAGGGGATCCTCCCGCTGACGCTATCGTATTGTTCGACGGCAAGGATCTGTCCAAGTGGCAGGGGGCGTCCAACGGTAAGCTCGGGGACCCGAAGTGGACCATCAAGGATGGCTACATGTACGCGACCAAGGATGCCGGCGACCTGGTGTCAAAAGACTCCTTCGGCGATGCGCAGTACCACGTCGAGTGGAGCGCGCCTTCGGTGATCGACGGTGCGTCGCAATGGCGTGGCAATAGCGGCTTCATCATCCAGAAGCGCTATGAGATCCAGGTTCTCGATTCGTGGAACAATCCGACATACGCCGATGGGCAGGCCGCGTCCATCTATGGCCAGTGGCCGCCGATGGTGAACGCGTCGCGCAAGCCCGGCGAATGGCAGTACTACGACATCGCATGGGAGGCGCCGAAGTTTGAAGGCAACAAGATGGTGAAGCCTCCGTTTGTGACTGTGTTCCACAATGGCGTGCTTGTGCATCATCATCAGGAACTGATCGGGCAGATGGCTCATCGTGATGTAAAGGCGTTCGAGCCGCATCCGTTTGAACAGCCTCTGACCCTGCAGGATCACGACACGCGTACGCGGTTCCGCAACATCTGGGTACGCAAGCTCAAGGGTTACGACACGAAGTAACTTGCTGGTCGACGCTGCATTCACTGCCAGGATCTGGGTCCATCAAGCGACCGGATCCTGGCATTTTGTTACCTTGCCGGACGATTTGTCGCGCGAGATCCATGAGGCCTCGCCTGGAACCGCGAAGGCCTTTGGTACCCTCCGCGTCACCGCTCGAATTGGCGCCACGCGTTGGAAGACCTCTCTGTTTTGGGATCGCAAACGCAGCGCGTACCTGCTGCCGATCAAGGCTGCCGTACGCGCCAAGGAGAAGTTGCGGGAGGGCGATGCCGTTGACGTCGCGATTCTTGCGGAGGTTGGGGCAGAAGACTGACGGCTAGGGTACGCGGTTGCCGGCGATCCAAACCGTATTGATGGTCTTGGTGTTGCGAATGTCGTCCAGCGGGTTGCTGTGGAGCAGGATCAAATCTGCCCAGTCGCCAGTCTTCAACGGCCGAGTGGAGTAGCGCAGCACCTGCGCGGGTGCGAGCCCTGCTTCGGCCATCATCCACATTTCGAGATGTTCAAAGTAGCCTTCAAAGCGGTTGGGCGCCGCGCCTGAGTCGGTGCCCATCTCAATCCGAAGTCCTGCATCGGCTGCCTTCTTCAAGTTGATCTTTGCCGTAGCGAGGCCTCGCTTGTAGCCGCGGGCGAACATCGACTTGGCCATGGCTTCCTGCTTGGCTGGATCCTTGAGCTGTGCGACCACTGCCGGGTCGGCTTGCTTTTGAAAGAAGGGATCGGCAAAGAAGTCCGGGGTGGTTTCGTAGGCGAATGCAGAGACCTCGCGAGTGAGGGTTGGGATGTATGGGATGTTGCGCTGCTTCATCAGCGCGATGAACTCATCGTCGATCTCACGGTCGCGAACGCTGTGAGCAATGATGTCCGCGCCTGCGCGTAGCGCGTCCTTGGCGTCCTCGAGATAGAAGATGTGTACGGCGACGGGAAGCTTGTGTTTGTGTGCTTCTTCGATGACCGCCTTGTACACCTCAGGCTTCATCTTGGGGCTGGATCCGAGATTGTCGTCCACGCGGATCTTGATGAGGTCCGGCTTCAAGGCTGCAACCTGCGCGACCTTGGCACGCGCTTCGTCCGGTGTCTGCGCGGTGATCACGTCGCCTGCGACGTAGATGCGGGAGCGGTCTAGCGACGCAGTGTCCTGCGCGGCGCGAAAGTCGAACGCGGCTTTCTTTTCGCCTCCGAAGCTCCACACGGTTGTGATGCCATAACGGGCGTACACCTGCAGTTGGCGGGCTTCTTTGCCTTCGACGACGTGTACGTGCGCTGAGACAAAGCCGGGCAGCAGGAACTTGCCTTTGGCGTCCACAACCTCCGCGCCGCGCGGTGCCTTGATGTTGTTGCCGATGGCCGCGATCTTGCCGTCGCGGACGAGCACCGATACGTTCGCGGTGGCTTTGCCGTCGTTGATGAAGGTGGCGTTCTGAATGAGACGAACGGGTTGTGCCAAAGCTGTTGCAGCAAGCAACAGGAACAGGACTCGCATGGATCTCCTAACAATTACGGTTGTGGAACGTTGATCTCGACGGGCGGCGCGCTGCGTCCGCTTTCGTTGCCGCGCTGGTCAACGGCTGCGATAACGTAGCGGTTCGTCTTGCCCGCTGCCGGAGACTTGTCGCTGTAGCTGGGGAGTTCGACAAGGTCCGCGATCTTTTCGAATTCGGCACCGTCCACAGAGCGGTACACGCGGTAGCCGCGGAGGTCGGTGTCGGTGACGCGATCCCAGGCGAGTTCGGCAGTGTTGATGCCGAGGATCACCTGCAAATTCGCCGGTACGGCAGGGGGGAACTTGTCTTCCGGCGTGATCTCAACGGTGTCTGAAGCATCGCTGCGAGCGTTGCCATTCACGGCGACTACGCTGTACGAATACGGCGCGCCGAAGTCGGCTGTCGCATCGAGGTACGCGGCTTCGTTCACTTCCGCGACTTGTACGGCTTCTTTGTCGGTAGCCGCTTTGCGGAAGACGCGGTAGGTTGGTGCGGCGCCGGTCCAGGTGAGCTTGACGCCCTGCGGGTCTGACACGGGGCGTACCACGGGCTTGGCCAGAGGCTCGACAACTTTGAGGATTACGAAGTTGGACCAGCCTGAGGTACGGCCGTTGGTGTTCATTGCGCGTACGCCAATTAGGATCTCTTTGCCCGCCCACTCCTTTGCAGGAAGGCGCTTGCGCACGATGCCGGGCTTTTCTGACGACATCTCGATGACCTTGGCACTTTCGGCCCAAGCACTTTCATTGAATGGAGTGAGGTTGGCGCCGGCGCGAAGGTCAACGCCGCCCAGGGACTTGAGTACGATGCCCTCGGTTGTCAGCGATGGCAAGGTGAACTCCACTTCGATACGGTCGCCCACTTCTTCGGCCTTCAAGTCCGCGATGCGCTGCGGGATGTTCAAGGCGGGGGGAAGAGGGTCGCCCACATAGCCACAGCCGGAAACGCCCAAAATCGCCAGGAAAACGAGGGAAACTCTCACAGGATGTACTTGCTCAGGTCCTGGTCCTTGATGATCGGGGCGAGCTGCTTTTTGACGTAAGCGCCGTCGATCTTCACTACTTTCTTCTTGAGGTCCGGGCCTTCGAAGGAGATCTCTTCAAGGACCTTTTCCATGATGGTGTGCAGGCGCCGCGCACCGATGTTTTCGTGCATTTGATTGAGCTGCGTGGCGATGCGGGCCATCTCTACCAACGCGTCGTCGGTGAACGACATCTTGATGCCTTCGGTGTCCATGAGCGCGATGTACTGCGTGACGAGCGCGCTCTTGGGTTCCTTCATGATGCGGATGAAGTCCGCTTCGGTGAGGGCTTTCAGTTCTACGCGAATGGGGAAGCGGCCTTGGAGTTCGGGGATGAGGTCGCTGGGCTTGGAGACGTGGAAGGCGCCAGCCGCGATGAACAGGATGTGTTCGGTTCGCACAAAGCCGTAGCGTGTGTTGACCGTGGTTCCTTCGACGATGGGAAGAATGTCGCGCTGGACGCCTTCACGGCTGACGTCAGGGCCGCTGCCTCCTTCGCGCCCGGCAATTTTGTCGATTTCGTCGAGAAAGATAATGCCGTTGCGTTCGACGCGTTCCAGAGCGACTCGGGTCACCTGGTCCATGTCCACAAGCTTCTGTTCTTCTTCCTGGATCAAGTAGTCGAGGGCATCGGCCACGCGCATCTTTTTGCGCTTGGAACGGCCTCCGAATAACGCGGGCAACATTTCCTTGAAGCCGGAATCCATGTCGTCCATGTTGTTGCCACCCGCGAAATTGGCGGTGATTTCGAAGGCAGGGGTGCGGTCTTTGACGTCGATGTCCACCATGCGGTCATCGAGTTTGCCGGCGCGGAGGCGTTCGCGCAGCTTCTCACGCGTGCGTTCGTTGGATTCGCTGGCTTCCGGCGTGGCGGGCATCAGCAGGTCCATCAACCGGTCTTCTGCGGCCTTCTCGGCGCGGTCCGCCACTTCATCGAGGCGCTCTTCGCGTACCATCTCAATCGAGATTTCGACGAGGTCGCGAATCATGGATTCGACGTCGCGGCCGACGTAGCCGACCTCCGTGAACTTGCTGGCTTCGACCTTTAAAAACGGTGAATTGGCGAGCTTGGCCAGACGGCGTGCAAGCTCGGTTTTGCCCACACCAGTGGGCCCAATCATGAGGATGTTCTTGGGCATCACATCCTCGGCGAGTTCGGGTTCGAGCTTCTGGCGCCGTACGCGATTGCGGAGCGAAACTGCAATGGCGCGTTTGGCATCAGCCTGTCCAATGACATGCTTGTCCAGTTCGCGAACCACTTCGCGCGGGGTCAGCTCATCGAGCAACGGACGGTCGTCATTGGCCTGCGCAGGCAGGTAAATTACCATATCGGGATCAGCTTTTAGGGTACCAACCAGCGGCGAAGCCCGTCGCGAACAAAGTCGTCGTCCACAAGATGCGGGTAGGCACGGCTGACACGAGTGATTTCCTCGGCTTGTCCCGGCGATAGCGTTTCGTTGAGGTCCAGGCAGCGGATGCTTTCGAGAAGACCCTGGCGGCGCAGGACCTCGTGGATGCCAGCGATGCAGCCGTGGAAGTTGTGCTTGACGTCGAAGATCGCGGCGTTCATGTCCGTCACCTCTTCCGCGATCGTGAGCAATTCCGCGCTGATTTCGCCAGTCTGAATGCGTTGGTACAGCTTGGCGGAGGCGTGGGTCCAGCAGGCCCAGTGGCCAAGCAGGCCGCCTTTGATGCGCAGGTTGTGGCCGTCGAGATGAAACTCGGTCATGAGGTCCAGCACGATGTGGTCGTCGTTGCCGGTGTATAGCGTGATGTCCTGCGCGCGTCCGGACAATGCCACGCCGCGCAGGACGTCGAGGGTCTGGTAACGGTTGAACGGCGCCATCTTGATCGCAATGACGGACTTGAGTTCACAGAACCGGCGCCAGAAGTCGACGCTGAGCAAGCGTCCACCTACGGCCGGTTGCAGATAGAAGCCGAAGAGCGGCAGGACTTCGCCTACTTTGGCCGCGTGCGCGATCATCTCGTCGTCGGTGCCGTCGCGGAAGGCGGAGAGCGAAAGAAGTCCAGCATGGTAGCCGAGGCCTGCAGCAGTTTCGGCCTCGCGTACGGCTTGTTCCGTGCGTCCCACGATCCCGGCGACTCGGATCGAAGTCTGCGGCATCTCGTTGACGGCGAGTTCGAGCACGGTGCGATACAGGCCTGCTTCGCGAATGGGGAACTGCGTGGTGTGTACGCCAACGGCGATGCCGCCGGCGCCTGCGTCGAGGTAGTAGCGCGTTAAGGCCCGCTGGCGGCGCACGTCCAACTCGCCATTGTCGTTGAGGGCTAGCGGATGCGCGGGGATCACGGTGCCGGCGCGTAATGTGTCGAGCCAAGCCATGGTTAAAAGGTCCCCGTGCGGACTTCAAAGTGCGTCGGTTTGTTCAAGGTAGTGCCGCCGTGCTGGAGCCAGTCGGCGATCCAATCCATCATTTGCTGTACGCTCACGCGCGGCTTGCCGAATAGCTTTGCGGATTCAGCCGCGTTATTCAACAGCGCGGTTGGCGCCTCTTGTCCCGTAAACTGCGGCGTGCGTCCAAAGCGCTTGCCGAACTCTTCCGCAATGTCGCGTACGCGAAGAGTTTCGAGACCGGTCATGTTCAGGATGCGGGCCTGTGGTGTGCTGCAGATGCTGAAGGCACGCAGGCAGATGGAGTTCGCGTCGCCTTGCCAGATGCAGTTGAAGTAGCCCATGGTCAGGTCGATGGGCTCGCCTGCGAGTACTTTGCTGGCGATGTCCACCAGGGTGCCGTAGCGCTGCTCGACGGCGTAATTCAAGCGCAGGATCGCAACTGGCGTGGCGCGTTCTGCTGCGAAGTACTCAAACACACGTTCCCGCGCGAGCGCTGACCAAGCGTACTCGCCGATGGGCGCCGGCTTGGTGTCCTCCGTCGCGCCGCCTGATTCAATGGGCACAAACGGATAGACGTTGCCCGTGGATAGCGCCACGATCTTTGCGCCTGCGTAGCGCTCCGCGACCACTGCAGGTACGATCGCGTTGGCACCCCAGGTGAGATGTTCCGCACCAGTGGAGCCAAACTTGCGGCCCACCAGGTACAGCACGTTGGGCGCGTCGGGAAGGGCATCCACCTGCTTGCGATCACTGAGGTCGGCGCGGATGACGGTGGTGCCGTCGATAAAGTTGCCGTGCCGGGCGACTGCGTAAATCTTGCGGTTGGTGTCGCGATTGGCGAGTACGGCACGGGCCACCAGGGTGGGTCCCATCTTGCCGCCTGCGCCGAGCAGGATCAGGTCGCCCTTCAGATCTTGGAGTGCTGCAACATCCTCTTCGTAGGGAGCGGAAAGCAGAGCTTCCAACTCTTGTTCGGACCGAATCATCTGCCCCTATTCTAACGGCGCGGCTTTGACGTGACGGCTTTGCCTGTTTTGGCGGATGTTCTGGCGGCGTCAAGGATCTCGGTGACGAGCAGGTTGTTTTCGAGGCTGGAAAGATCCCATGGGTCCGGCGTGATCTGGCGGTGAACGACTGCGGTCAAGTAACGGATGACGTCGTCGTGCGGCGTGGGTAGGAGCGGTGCGGTCTGTTCCGGTTGACCGGGTTTCTCGTCCTGGAAACGAGTACGGTACAGGCGCGGATTGCTGGTGATGATCTCACCTGTTTGCCCGTAAACCTCCATATCTTTGCGATTGAACGGCCAGTTCCACGAGGGCTGAATGATGAGTTGTGCTTTGGCGTACTGCACGACGATGGTGGCTTCATCATCGACGTTGGGATAGATGTCCGGCTTGTTGGTGTGGGTGACGGCGAAGACGGAAATGGGACGCTCGCCGTGCAGGAGCCATGTGGCGAAGTTGGCGCCGTAACAACCGAAGTCGAAGAGCGCGCCGGCGCCGTTCTTGACGGGGTCGCGCAGCCAGTTGAGGAATTCGGGTCCGGTGCCAATCTCTTTGGGTCCTTGATGGCCATAGTGGGTGACCATGCGGCGGATCTGGCCGATCTTGGGCAACGCCGCTTGAATCGGCGCGTTGACGGGATACCAGGTGGTCTCATAGTTGACCATCACGGGGATGCCGCTTTTGCGCTGCGCTGCAGCGATTGCTTGCGCGTGTTCGACGCTTACGGCTAGCGGCTTTTCCATCATCACCGGGATGCCGCGGTCGGCGCAGAGTTCTACGATCGCCTTGTGGTCGTAGGTGTTAGAAAAGACCATCACCGCTTCTGGCTTAGCTTTATCCAGCATCTCCGCGTGGGTGGCGAAGATGATGTTGCGCGGCAGTTTGTACTGGCCGGCGTACTTTTCGACGACCGTCGCGTCAGCCTCTGAGATGCCGACAATCTGGAGGTCGGGCCGGGCGAGATGATTGCGGAAGAAGCCACCGGCGTGACCATGTACCAAGCCCGCGATGCCAACGCGGAGCGGTTTGGTTTCCGCCGTCACGAAAGACGCGGCGAGCAGAGACAGAAGCAACAGTCGAATCAAGGTTTCCATTCCTCCAACCGCCAGGCCATATCCCAGAATTGATACTCGTATCGCGCGGATGCGACGAAGTTGTCGACGCAGTCTTTGCGTACCGCGTCGTTGAGCCCTTTGGATTCTTCGTTGATCATATCGAGAACCATGCCGACTGTCTTGCTGTAGCCTTCGCTGGCGTACTGGTCAATCCACTTCTGATAGTCGGCATTGCGCGAGCCTCGCTTCTTCAACTGGCGGCCGACCTCGAGGTAGATCCAGTAACAGGGCAGGAGCGCCGAAAGGCCCTCTGCAAAGCTTTTGCGATGTACGGTGGCCAGCAGATGGCTGGTGTAGGCGTAGTTGGTGGGGGCCATCGACTGGGCTGCAGCGCCACGCAGAATCGCTTCATGCAAGCTGCGTTCGGTCTTCACGCTATCGATGGCGTGCTGGTTTAGAGTCATCATCCAATCCACGCGCGGGGCTTTGGATGCGAGTAAGCCAAGAGCTTCTGCGAAGGCGACCAGGTATAGCGAATCCTGCTTCAAATAGAACTCGAAGCGATCTTTGGGCAAGGTTCCATCGGTGAGCCCTGTGAGGAATGGATGCTTCAAGGTAGCGGCGTAGATGGGCTCAATGGAAGTCCATAACTGGTCCTGAAAACGCTTGTTCTGCCCCATGAGCAACATGGGGGCAAATAGAACAGCACGACGCGAAATCACCGGCATGACCTGAATGGTACACTCATCCCCGTGCCGATCGAAACCGGGGCCGACTATATCGAATCGCTGCGCGGCCGGAACCTGGAAGTGTACTTTCTGGGCGAGCGTGTCGCTGAGCCGGTAGACCATCCTGTCATTCGTCCTTCCATACACGCCGTCGCGCGGACGTATGACTTGGCGGTGGAGCAGCCGGAACTGGCGTCTGCTTGGTCTTCCATATCGGAGCGCCGCGTGAATCGGTTTCTGCATGTCACCGAGTCTGTGGATGACGTGGTGTCGCAGAATCGCATGCAGCGGCGGATGGGACAGTTGACCGGGACGTGCTTTCAGCGGTGTGTTGGCATGGACGCGATCAACGCGCTGTACTCGACGACGTACGAGATCGCGCCCGAATATCATGCACGTTTCCGGGCGTTTTTACGCCAAATGCAGGAAGAGAATTATGTCATTGGCGGCGCGATGACGGATCCGAAGGGCGATCGAAGTAAGGCGCCTGCGGATCAGGCCGATCCGGATTTGTTTGTCCGCATTGTGGAGCGGCGCGACGACGGCGTTGTGATTCGCGGCGCGAAGATGCATCAAACAGGGTGCCTCAATTCGCACTGGATTCTGGTGATGCCGACCATGCGTTTGCGACCTGCGGATCGCGACTATGCGATTGTTGGTGCGATTCCGGTAACGCATCCGGGGCTGACGTTTGTGTACGGCCGGCAGTCCTGCGATACGCGTGCGCTGGAGGGTGTGGATCTAGGAAATGCGCAGTACGCCGGGCAGGAAGCGATGATCCTGATTGACGATGTGTTTATCCCGAATGAGCACATCTTTATGAACGGCGAGACAGATTTTGCGGCGACGTTGGTGGAGCGCTTCACGTCGTATCATCGGCGGTCTTATGTGTGCAAGACCGGGCTTGGCGATGTACTGATTGGTGCCGCGTCGCTGGCTGCGGATTACAACGGCGCTGGGGCTGCATCGCACATCAAGGACAAGCTGGTGGAGATGGCGCATCTGAACGAGACGATTTATGGCGCGGGGATTGCCGCGTCGCATGAGTCGCATCGGACCAAGGCGGGAAACTATCAGCCGGATGATCTGCTGGCGAATGTTTGCAAACACAATGTGACGCGCTTTCCGTACGAGATTTCGCGGCTGGCGCAGGATCTTGCCGGTGGGCTTGTGGCCACCATGCCGTCGCAAAAGGACTTTGACGGTGAGGCGGTTGGGCCACGGTTGCGGAAGTACCTGCAAGGTCGCGCAGGGGTGCCGGTGGAGGCGCGTATGAAGGTGCTGCGGCTGATTGAGAATATGACGTTGGGTCGGAATGCGGTGGGGTACTTGACGGAGTCTATGCATGGGGCGGGGAGTCCGCAGGCGCAGCGCATTCAGATTCAACGGCAGATGAATTTGCCGGAGAAGCAGGCGCTTGCGAAGTTTTTAGCAGGGATCGAGGATTGACGATGGAGCCGTCGTCGCAGTTCTTTTACTCGCACCGGCTGAAGCTGCAGTTGTGGGATTACGGGCAATCGGGCAAGCCTCCGCTGATTTTGACGCATGGCGGGTTGGATCATGCTCGCAATTGGGACTTTGCCGCGGAGCACTTGAGCCAGCACTATCACGTGTACGCGTGGGATCTGCGGGGGCATGGCAATAGCCAGTGGGCTCCCGGTGCAGCGTACTCGATATCGGAGCATGTGCTGGATCTTGCCGCGCTGGTGGACATTATTCGCAAGCTGCACGATCGGGCGCCGATTCGCATTGTCGGGCATTCTCTGGGCGGGATTGTCTCCACCTTGTACACGGGCTTGTACCCGGACTATGTCGAGAAGTTGGTGAATATTGAGGGCTGGGGTCCGCCGCCGTCGGTGCGGTTGCGGCGTCCGGCGTCGGAGCAGTTGCGGAACTGGATTGAGAACATCCGGCAGGCGGAACGGCGCGAGTCGCGCACGTATCCGAATTTAGAGGCTGCGATTGCGCGGATGAAGGAAGCGAACAAGCATCTTTCGGACGAGCAGGCGCGGCATTTGACGATTCACGGTAGCAACTGGAACGCCGATGGTTCGCTGGTGTGGAAGTTCGATAATTTTGCGCGGATCTTTCCGCCGTACGGGCAGAGCGTGGACGACATGAAAGAGGTGTTCAGCCATGTGAAGTGCCCGGTACTGCTGTGGTGGGGCACGGAGAGCTTTATTTCGGACCCCCGGACGGATCACCGCGCGTTGGCGATTCCTAACCATCGGTATGAGGTGGTTGAGAATGCGGGTCACTGGCTGCATCACGATCAGTTGGAGCTGTTCGCGACGAGGACGCTGGCGTTCTTGATGCAGTAGCCTGAAGCTATGGAAGTTGCATTGACGGCAGAGCAAATGGTCCAACTCGATCAGTTGGCACGTGCCAGCGGCAAGGACAATGCGAGTGAGTTGGTGAAAGATCTGGCGCTGCATTTTCTGCAGGACGAGGCGGAATTCCAACACGCGGTGCGTGAGGGTGTCGCGCAGGCGGACCGGGGCGAACTACTCGATGAGCAAGAAATGGATGAGCGGGTCGCACGGCTTTTGAATCGCTAATGCGAATTCGCTGGACGCCACTAGCGGCTGATGATCTTGAAGAGATAGACGCTTATCTGGCGGGACGTCTTCCACATCTTCGGCGATCCACTATTGCGACTCTATACAGCGAATTCAATCCCTGAGAGCTCAGCCGCAACTTGGACGCCATGGGATTATCACAGGTACGCGAGAATTGATTTGCGCACCGATGCCCTACCTTGTTAGCTATCGCATCCAGAAGGACACGATCGAGATCCTGCGAATTCGCCACACATCGCGCCAACAGTAAGCGCGACTTACTTGGAGTCGAGAATGAACGTTGGGGCGACGCCTACGGCGCTGACGAAGCCCGAAGAGGTCTCGGACGTCAGCCAACTCGAGGCGCCGTGCACTTTGCCTAGCGATGAGTGCGGGTGGACTCCGACGTTCAATTCCTTCATCTGCACCGTACCGTACTGGAGGACCGGGAAGGGCGCGGTGGCGGCTTCCGTCACTTCCTGCACGACGTACGGGTTGCGTAGCGCGAGCTTGATGGCTTTTTCCCAGCCGGCTTCGTCGGTTTTGGAACCGATATAGACGGGCGTTTCTGCTGCGTCGTCGTTTGGCTTGAGGATCAGCGTTTCGCGGTTCTCGCGGATGAATTCCAGCAGGTCGATGGGCGAGCCCTTGTGCGTGGTTTGGGCCTGGCGGACGACCCGGGTCCATGGCACGAACTCGCGAATGGCCTTGCGTTCCGCTAGCGGGAAGCTGGCTGTGATGGTTTCGTCGGTGAGCAGGTCGAAAATCGCTTTCTTCTGCGCAAGTTCGGCGCGGAAGCTGTTGACCATGCAGACGGCCTTGTCGCGATAGGCGCGGACGAGCGGGTGTCCGAGGTCGAAGCGGACCAGGAACTCGTGCACCTTCATCTTGCGGTAGATGAGTTCGATGACGAACTCGCCTTTGCGCAACTGGCCGTTCTTGTATTCGAGATGTTCGGGCGCCACGACTTCCGCCTGGCAGCCTTCTTTGCGGAACATCTCTGCCAAGGCCACGTTTTCTGGCGACGCCTCACGCTGGAACGGTTGGCGAAATTCCAGAATGGCGATATTCGGCTTTTTGTTTTTGGAACCGAATTCTTTGTAGGCCTTGAGCAGCGACTGCATCAAGAATTTGCCACCGCCGATTTTGGTCAAGGAATAGCGCTTGCGAAACTCTTTTACCGGAGGCGCGTCATAAAAGAGATTTGACAGCGCTTCGGAGTACGCGATGCCGGCCGGCGTTTCGGCGTTGTAGTCCGTGAAGCGGAGCGAGCCGTTGTTCAGGCTGACGTCGAGGAGTTCGGTGACGGAAAGAAACGGATATCCAGGGTCGATGGCCGCCAGCATTTTTTCCGCAGGCAACAACTGCATGCGGTTCATCAACGTCTGGCTGCCGAGCGCAAGTTCCTGCACACGGTGTAGGGCGCTGTACAATGACTCCGCCGCCTTCACCATGTTTTCGTACTGGCGTTTGGTGATAAAATGCGGCCGCAACACAGGGGAGGCCGGACGGGTTCCCAGGAGCAGCTGCTCCTGTTTCATACGCTCCTGCAGCTCCTCAGCCCACGCCAGATCCTTAAAGGCGTCCGACTCGAGAAGACGGTGGAAGCGGGTAATGGCATCACCAAGTTGCGACATTAATGAAGGTCACTTCCTCGACTTGAGTATCGCACGCTCAACCTCGAAAACCCTGTAAAAGTGCTGTATCTGTTTGGAATCATGAGAGTTATAGTCTTGACAAATTTCGTGTGAAGATAGGAACTAGCAATGTTGGCCCCATATTGTATACGTTTTGCCGCCCTGGTGCTTGCCCCGGCGCTCGTGTTTGCCGATGACGGTTTGTGGCTGTTCGACCGTTTTCCAAAGGCGGTTGTGAAAAACCGCTATGGGTTAGACGTAACCAACGAGTTTTTGGATCACATGCGTCTTTCCTCGGTGCGCTTCAACAGTGGCGGAAGCGGGTCGTTCATCTCGCCTCGCGGGCTGCTGTTCACTAATCACCATGTTGGGGCGGACTGCATCCAAAAGGTCTCGTCCGCCAAGAACGACTACATGAAGGACGGATTCTACGCGAAAACGGATGCAGAAGAACGCGCGTGTCCTGATTTAGAAGTGAATGTCCTGCTGCGCATTGAGGACATCACGGCCAAGGTGCAGGGTGCGGGCGGTTCTACCGTTGCTGAACAAAATGCGGCGCGGAAGGCGAAACAAACCGAACTTGAGAAGGCGTGTACGGCGGCAAGCGGGAATCGCTGCGACGCGGTGACGCTGTACTCGGGTGGCCAGTACGCCCTGTACGAGTACAAAAAGTACACCGATGTTCGCCTTGTTTTCGCGCCGGAGTACTCGGTTGCAGCGTTTGGCGGGGATCCCGACAACTTCACGTACCCCCGGTACTGTCTGGACTTCGCGCTGTTCCGTGCGTACGAGAATGGCAAGCCTGTGGAGCCGAAACACTGGCTGCGCTGGAGCAAAGAGGGCGCGAAGGAGAACGAACTGATCTTTGTGCCTGGGAATCCTGGGTCGACTGGGCGGCTGGACACGTACGCGCAGCTGGAGTATCAGCGCGATACACAGTTGCCGAATTCGCTGTCGTTCTTGGATGACATGATCGCCAGCCTGAAAGTGTTTGCCAAAAAGGATGCAGAAGCGAAGCGTCTCGCCGATGCTGAGTTGCAGGTGTATCAGAATTCGTACAAAGCGTATTCGGGCTTTTTGCGCGGGTTGAAAGATCCGAAGTTGATGCAGCAGAAGCAGGCCGATGAGGCGAAGTTGCGGAAGGCGATTGCGGACGATCCGGCGAAGCAAGGGGAGTACGGCAAGACTTGGGATGAGATCGCGACGATTCTCGGGAAGTGGCGCGCGGATATGCCGAAGTACTATGCGCTGGAGCGGATTCCCGCCAATAGCACGCCGCTGCATTTGGCGACGGAGATCCTGCGGTACGCGAATGAGCGGACGAAGCCCGATGATCAGCGCTTGCGCGAGTACGTGACGCCTGCGACCCCGGCTTTGGAGCAGGAGTTGTTCTCCGCCGCTCCGATTTCACCGGAACTTGAGAAGGTGAAGCTGGCGTCGATCTTTCGTGCGATGCGCGAGCGGGTGGACGCCAAGCATCCGGTGATGCAGACGATTTTCGCCAACGGGCGTAGCGCCGAACAGGCCGCTGCGTACTATGTGGACGGCACCAAGTTGGCGGACATCGAACTGCGTAAGAAACTGGCGGCGGATGCGGCTGCGGCCAATGCGTCCAACGATCCGATGATGGTGCTGGCGCGAGCGATTGATGGTCCGGCGCGTGAGTTGCGTAAGCGTTTTGAGAACGAGGTGGAATCGGTACTGGTGGCCAATGCGAGCAAGATCGCGCGGGCGAGGCTGGCTGCGTACGGCGACAAGGAGTACCCGGATGCGACCTTTACGCTGCGTGTGACTTTCGGCACAACCAAGGGCTACAAGAACGACAAGGGTGAGGCGGTGCCGTGGACGACTGTCACCGGCGGCATTTACAAGCGGGCGACTGGCGTGGAGCCGTTTGCACTGCCGAAGTCCTGGCTGAATGCGAAGGGCCGCATCAATCCGAATGTGCCGTTCAACTATGTGTCCACCACGGATACGCATGGTGGCAACTCGGGTAGCCCGACGGTGAATGCAAAGAACGAGATTGTCGGCATTCTATTTGACGGCAATATTGAAGGGCTGCCGAATCGCTATGTATTTACCGACGACCAAGCTCGCTCGGTACACGTGGCGAGCCAGGGCATTATCGAGTCGCTGCGGAGTGTGTACAAGGCGAATCGGGTGCTTAAGGAACTCGGACAGTAACCGCGTTCATGAGGATCTTGAGCCCCGGGTCGAGCACAACGGCCTGGGGCTCTTTTTCTTGGTCGAAGGTGAAGGTCTGGGACCGCTGGGTGAGTTCGACGGTTTCGACGCGAGTGCCAGTCTGGATTTCAAGCGGCAGGCGGTAGAGTTCCGGCTGGGTCTGTTCGACCGTGGCGCGGAGCTTCTTAGCGGCCGCGTCGTACGTCCAGGAGAGCTTGACCTGCGGTGTGCCGGCGCGGTCCAGCCATTGCGTAAAGAACCATCCGAGTTCGCGGCCTGAGACGGATTCCATGATCCGCTGCAGGTCTGCTGTGGTGGCGTTGCGATCGCGATAGGTGCGGTAGTACTCGCGGATGCCCTGCCAGAAGGCCTCGTTGCCGATCATCGAACGCAGCATGTGCAGGGTCCAGCCGCCTTTTTGATAGATGAGCTGGTTGAGCACGCGCTTCATGTCGGCGAGGTTCTGATGGCGGATGGTGAGGCCGGGCTGGGCTTTCTCGAGATTGAAGATACGGCGGCGGCTGTCTTGAAGTCCTGTAGCGAACGCATCGCGACCCTGGCTGTGTTCGATGAAGAGCAAGGTAAAGTACGTGGCAAAGCCTTCGCTGAGCCAGACGTCGTCCCAATCGGATTCGGTGACCGCGTTGCCGAACCACTGGTGCGCGATTTCATGCGCGATTAAGCCTGTGCCCGGGCGTTCGAGCACATTGTTCTCACCGTAGAAAATGGCGCTGGCGTGTTCGGTGCCGCCGCCGAAGCCTGCTGCCACGACGTTGGCGAGCTTCTCGTACGAGTAAGGCCCGATGTTTTCGCTGAAGAAGTCCATGGCGGCTTTGGAGGTGGGTTCGAACCATGGGGGACCGGCGTCGCGATCCTGACGGTACACCCAGGTTTGCAGTTCGACGTCTTTGACGCGGCCTGCGTAATGCACGGAGAACTCGGCGATGCCGACGGCGTTGAGCCAGGAGGCGATGGGTACGGACTGCTTCCAGCGGGTACGCTTGCGGCCGTCGCCGAGGCTGGTTTCTTCCTGCAATAAACCGTTGGCAATCACCTGGTACTTTTGCGGCGCGGTGATGATGAACTCGCTGGTGGCCTTGTCGTAGGGATGGTCGATCATCGGCAGCCAGTGCCGGGCCTTGTTGGGCCAGTTTTCGCTGAAGAAGACGCGATCGTTGTACTTGTTCTTGATGATGCGCATGCCGCCGGTGGGCTTGCCGTGGTACTTCACCGTGACTGCCGCGGTGCCGGGAGTGAGGGCGATGCGAAGCTGGTCGTTCTGATGTGTGAACGCACCGGTGCTGACGCTGTCGACGGTCATGCTGGCGTTGGCAAGGTCGAGTACGAGCGCAGAAACACCAGGGGCGAGACGTACCTGAATGGTAGCCTCGCCCTTGATCTCGTCCGATGTGTCGAAGAACTCCAGTTGGAACCGGTAGTGGACCGCGTCCACCCCCGCTTGTCTTGGGTAGGTATCCGCGAATGCCAAAAGCGGCAGCAACAACAGGAGTGTGCGCATTTACTGTTTGATTAGTGTACCGTCGGGCTTGCGAACCTCGCCCCAACCGCCGTTGAGACGCTTGCGTTCGCCTTGTTCGCCGTAACCGAACGGGTACTTCTTGGCGGCCGCTTCGTTGATTTCGATGCCCCAGCCGGGTGCTTCGTTGGCGTAGGCGTAGCCGTCCTTGAAGGTGGGCACGCCGGAGAAGACTTCGAGTACGCGCTCGTTGAAGCCACTCCATTCCTGGACGCCGAAGTTGTAGCAAGCGAGGTCCAGCGCGACGTTTGCGGCGTGTCCAATGGGCGATACGTCGCCGGGGCCATGCCAGGCGGTGCGTACGTTGTAGGCTTCGCACATGGCGGCCATTTTGCGGCACGGGGTGAGGCCACCCATCTGGCTGACGTGTACACGAATGTAATCAATCAGGCGATCGTGCACCAGCGGGATCCATTCCTGCGGGGAGTTGAAGAGTTCGCCCATCGCGATCGGGGTCGAGCACTGATTGCGGATGTGCTTGTAATAGGCGTTGTCCTCGGGCGAGAGCGGATCTTCGAGGAAGAAGAGCTTGTACTGTTCGAGGTCCTTGGCCAACTGGATGGCTTGGGTGGGCGTAATGCGCTCGTGGGTGTCGTGCAGGAGTTCGACGTCCGCGGGAAGCTCTTTGCGGGCGGCTTCAAACACCTTGAGACACTTGCGTACGTAATCGTTGGGATTGTAGTTGGGCGCCTTGTGGAGCGCGCCGATCGCGTTGCCCTTGATGCCGTTGACGATGGCGTTGTAGTTCTGCCCACCGCCGGACCCGTAAGCGGCTTGTCCGGGCTGGCCGAACTGGATGCGGACGTGACGGTAGCCTTTGTCGATGAAGCTACGCACGCTGTCCATGATCTGCGGGATTTCCATGCCACCGGCGTGGCCGTAGCAATCTGCAGCCTCACGGCACTTGCCGCCCAGCAACTGGTAAACAGGCATGCCGGCCTGGCGGCCTTTGATGTCCCAAAGTGCCTGATCTACGCCGGAAATCGCATTATTGAGGACGCCGGAGTTCCGCCAGTAGGAGGAGTTGTAGCACATCTGCCAGGTGTCGTCGATGCGGTCGGCGGGCTTGCCGATGAGCAGGGGCTTCAAGTATTTCTCGACGGCGGGGACCACCAGATCGGCACGCTGGGTGTAGGTACCGCAGCCGTAGCCGTAGAGGCCGTCCTGGTCGGTGATGACCTTGACCACCACCAGGCGCAGGCCGGCCGGCGCCGTAGCGATGACCTGAATGTCCTTGATGATGGGCGATGGCGTCGCGCGGGTGGCGCGGGCGACTTGGGCTTGCGCGGCCGCTGGGATGGCCGGAAACGCGGCGGCCATCTTCAAGAGTGATCTTCGATTCATGAGCTTTTCTTGTCCCGGGCTTCAATCATATATCGGACCCGTTCGAGTTCGCTCCTGAGCTTTTTCTCGCGCGTGGCGAGGGTCAGCACGTACACCACAACGATCAACCATGCGGCGATGAAGCCGTAGGCCATGTAGGCAAAATTTCTCTCGTCCATGTTGTTCCGCTTGTTATGCCGCGTGCGCGTAGCGGCGCATTGTTTCGATTTCTGTTTGTACTTCGGCCTGCCGCAGGCGTACCAGGAAGGTCGCCACCATCAATAGCGCGATGGCGAGTACGTTCCAGTAGGCGAGGGCTTCCATGCCAGGTGCCATGCCGCCGCCGTTGCGAATGCTCAATACCGGGCCGGGATGCTGGGTACGGTACCACTCGATGGACTTCCACACCAGGATGATGTTGGCGCTGGCGAAGATCGATAGCACGGCGCTGAGGCGGCCTCGCAAGGTGGGTTCGTCGATGGCAGAGCGCAGCATCAGGTACGCGACGTAGAGCAGGATGCAGACGAGGTACGAGGTGAGGCGATGGTCCCAGGCCCACCAGATGCCCCAGGCGATACGGGCCCAGATCATGCCGGTGACCAAGGTGATGAGCGCCAGGGTGAGGCCGATTTCATTGGCTACGGACGCCACTCGATCCCACGAAGGCTTTTTGTTGACCAGAAAGCCGATGCTGGCTCCAGCGCCCAGATAGAAGAGGAAAAACGAGGTGAGGGCAGCGGGCAGGTGGAAGTAAAAGATACGCCAGATCGCGCCCTGGTTTGCCTCATCTGGCATCACCAGAAAGATGTTGTAGATATTGCGCGACAGCAGAATCGCCGCTGCGATCCCGGTGAGGAGAATGATGGCTTGCCGCATGTCAACTTCAGTCTACCGTTAAAGCCCGGTTGGCACCACGATTGCAGTGTAGAGGATGCGCGTCCTACAGGCGATTTTGGGGGCGCGAATAAGGATATACACATCATGTTGATTCTTCTTGTTCTCTTGGTTCTTTTGCTTGCCGCTGGCGGTGGTTACTACGGAAACGCGCGCTGGGGCTATGGTGGTGGCGCGGGCGTTGGCCTGGGCACGATTCTTGTGATTTTGTTAGTGGCCTACATGCTGGGCTTTATCTAAAAGGAGGCCACACTGCATGAACCGTTTGACAGATTTTTTTAAAGGCAACGATAGTTCGGCGGGGGTCTTCTACCCGAGCCACCACATTGTGGCCGTCTTTCCGGATCGCAACTCGGCGCAGGAAGCGGAACAGGCACTGCAAAAGACGGGCGTTGGTCCGGATCAGGCGATTTCGGTTGGGGCCGGCGAGGTCAAAGAGTTTGCCGCCGAGCATGTGGAGCGGAACGGGCTGTTCGGCTTGCTCATGAGCAAAATCTCCGATGCGATCGGAACGGAGCAGACGTATCAGAACTACGACCTCGATTCGGCCGGCGATGGCGCGGGCTTTGTGGCCGTGCGATGCCCGACCGAAGAATCGAAAAAGCGGATTTGGGATGTTCTGCGCGGTATGCATCCGCTGAATGCCCGGTACTACGCGCCAGGCGGGATCGAGCATTTAACCGGCGAAGTGTAGTGCCGCAGCGAAGGGGGAAGAGACTTCCCGCTACGGAAGTTCTTACCGCCGGAACTGCGTGAATGAGTTCCGATAGGTTGTTGGATTCGCGTCGGATAAGGTTGGCGCGCCAGTTGCAACCATGTCGGACGTGTGCGGCCGCGACGTTCTGGAAAACCCTCTCCTGATTCGAACGTCGCCAGACTTGCGGGAGCGCGTGAAGCGGCATTGTCTTCTTCACGCGCTCCCCAAATCTGTTTTGGGCGCCAGTTTTTGAAGCGTGCGTTTCAACGAAGTACAGGAACATGACCAACTTCATACACCCCGTCGTACCTCATGCCGCCCTGAGTGCGGAAGCGTTTTCAGAAGCGTATGCCAAAGGTTTTCATCTCACCGTGCGATTCCTGCTGTCCAAAGGAGCGCCGCCAGATGTGGCGGAGGAGGTTTCGCAGTCGGCCTGGGCCAGAGGTTGGGAAGCGAGAGCGCAACTTCTGCTGAAGGAAAAGCTGATCCCTTGGATCAATCGCATCGCGTACCACCGGTTCTGCAATGACAGGAAGCGCGTCAACCGCCACTCCGGTCTGGAGGAAACGGTTGTAGCCGCACCGCGACAGAATACGCAGGAGCGGTTGGACGCTGGCAAGGTGCTGGAGATGTGCAAGCCGCGCGATCAGAAGTTGCTCGCACAACGGTATCTGGCAGGTATGGAGATGAAAGAGATCGCGGCAGCACAAGGCATCAGCGAGATAGCGGTGCGTGTACGCTTGCATCGGTGCCAGTGTGGGATCCGGACGGCGATTCTCGGATGTCCTTGCGAAGAGTAGTTGGGTTAGAAAGTAAATGAAAAAGGCCGCTCTTTGCGAGCGGCCTTTCTTTTTGCCTGCAACGCTGCTTTGCTAGGTGCGGGCGGCGTAGGAACGGGGACGGTCCGTCTTGTCGTAATCGGCTGAGGCTTCGCCCGCGCGGGTGATGTCATCGGCGCCCGCACCTTTCAGGATCGCTTCTGCACGATCGGCCCAATCCGAATCGTCGCAATGGACGGAGAGAAGGCTGCCGCCTTCGCGTACGCGGCCTTCGTAGCGCTTGGCTTCAAACTCCGGAAGGCCCATACCGATGAGGCCGCCCGAGAAGCCGCCTACCGTTGCGCCGGCGCCAAGACCTGCAAGAGCAGCCATGATCGGCCCTGCGGCGAGGAACGGACCAACGCCTGGGATCGCCAGCGCGCCAATGCCCGCCAGCCAGCCGAGAGTGCCGCCAACCACAGCGCCGGCCGTACCGCCTGCTACTGCGCCTTCAGGACTCTTGGTGTTCTTCTCAGCGACCAGATCCTTATTGCCGACGTTTTCGTGCAAAAGAATCGATACGTCCTGATGACGGAATCCGTCGCGTTGCAGGTCCAGCACCGCGCGATCGATACCGGCGCGAGTGCGAAAGATCCCATATACCGAAATGTTTTTTGCCATGATTGTTCTCCTGTTTCGAATCTCGTGCGTGGCCATTTTGGTTGAGCCACGCCATCACCAAGTCGACCCGCAGCGGTAGGCGAATGTTACGGAATTTGGCCGAAAAAACAGGTATGTCGGAAGGGTGTCGACCTTTTGTTACGGTTCGAAACGTTCTGACGCAGTTCGCCCTCTAGAACGGCTTCCAATGTCAAATGGAACTCTTTTTGCAAAGCAGTAATGCATTGATGCGCGATCCGGATTCGACCAAGGAATCGCGGCGCTTCAGTAGATATTTGCAAAAGCAAAAAGAGGAGAAGTATCGCAATGAAACAAATTGCCAAGGGCATTTGCCTGACGGCCGTACTGGCGTTGTCAGCTATGGCGCAGGAATCCAGATTTACATTTGGCGTAGGCGGCGGGTTTACAGAACCCCGCGGATCGGTGGGGTCCCGCGTCGACCGCGGTTGGAACGTTACCGGCAATGCCGGCGTGAACTTTAACAAATGGGTGGGCGGCGTCGTCGACGTTGGCTACAACCGTTTTGGCATGAACAGCACAACCACGCAGACATTCGGTGTGCCGGATGGCAACGTGGGCATCTTTTCCGCGACCTTGAATCCGATTGTGCACTTGAGCCCTGGCCGCTACGCCGACGTCTATCTGATTGGCGGCGGCGGTGTGTACCATACGCGCCAGCAGTTCACTGCGCCATCGTCGGCGGTGGTGCCGGTGTTCGATCCGTTCTTCGGCTTTTACAATGCGGTAGTGCCTGCGACCCAGGTGCTGTCGTCGTCGAGCCTGACCAAGCCTGGCATCAATGGCGGTATCGGCTTTGCGGTCGGTACCAAGTGGAAGGCCAAGGTGTTCGCCGAAGCGCGGTACCACCGTATCTTCCGCGGCAACGATCGCTATCTCGACTACATTCCTGTGAGCTTCGGCCTCCGCTGGTAACTGAGAGAAAGAGTCAACAGCGGCTGGAGAGAAGGGCGGCGCGTGGGGACACACGCCGCCTTCATTATTTTGGGAACCATTTTGCCCCGGGTGCTATCTTATAGGTGTTCGTGTTGTAACGATTTTGGGGGCGCACCGGTTTCGACGGGATTGCGTCCGTTTTGAGAAGGCGTGCCGGGTTCCAGGCTCCCGTAAAACGACTGGAAAACAATAACTGCCAACAACACGCAGTTTGCATACGCTGCCTAATTACTAGGTAGCCGCCTCCGCCGCCAGGCTTGTATGGTAGCGGGTTGTGCGTCATATGACAGGATTGGCTGACTCTCTTCCGCCCGTAGAGATAGGCTGAAAACAATCGGGTATGGCTGGTCTTTTTCTTGCCGGTACTATAGGGGCCAGCCGAGACTTTAGAACCGGAAACGCACGTAGTTCTTTTCAAGGCGGGTAGTTTCGGACGTGGGTTCAATTCCCACCGCCTCCACCAAGGATCTTTCTGAGTTACACTGTTACGTAGAAGGCGGAACGCTGACGTCCTCCTTCCGAGTTCAGTCCTTCGACGTTTCCCGACTTTTCTTTCTTTTCCCGGACATCCCAGACAGGCACCCTAAGCGGTAGATGGTACATAAGCTCGAAGCCCAATTCATTACGAGCGCGGCAAAGCCGGAACAGTTTCCGACTGGGCGGCAGTATGACGGGATGGCGGAAATCGCCTTCCTGGGGCGCAGCAACGTCGGTAAGTCGACCTTGCTGAACGCTTTGGCGGGAAATGGAAAGATCGCGTTCACCAGTTCCACCCCTGGGCGGACCCAACTCATTAACTTTTTCCAGGTTGGTGACGATCTAATGTTCGTCGACCTGCCCGGCTATGGTTATGCGAAGGTACCCGTGCAGATTGTCCGGGACTGGCATGTCCTGATTGAGCAGTATCTGAGCCTGCGTCATCAACTCCGGCTGTGTGTCGTGCTGCTGGATGCGCGGCGCGGCTGGATGGACAAAGACCGCGAACTGAAGAACTGGTTGGAACACTACGGCCGCCCGTACATCGTGGCGGTTACCAAAATCGACAAGCTTTCACAAAGCGAACGTCAGCGCGGACTCGCCGCCATCCGCAACGAATCCGGCGGCGAAATCTTTCCAGTCTCGGCCCCTTCGGGCCGGGGAGTGAGGGAACTTTGGCAAACGATCTGGAAAACAAACCAAACCCAACATTAGGAGCGCAACCTTCGGCAACGGCTCCCGCCGTGAATGCCGGGGCGTCGCAACCCGGACCGGACAGCGGCGAATCGAACGCTGCTGCCGAAGCGGCGGCTCCTCCCACCAACAGTACGGCTTCCGCGGCATCCAGCAACACCGCCGCTACCTCGAAGCCCAAGACCAGAAAATCATCTTCCTCGTCATCGTCGGCGTTGAGCAGTAGCGGTTCCGCCTCTGCGTCGCCTTCGAGTGATGCTGCGAGTACGGAAGCGGCTCCTGCTGCTCCGGCTGCTGCGGAGCCTCCCGCTCCTGCTGCCGCTGCTGAGCCAGTCGCTCCGCCACCTGCGCCTCCGGCTCCTGCTCAGGCGGCGACGCCTGCTGCTGCTGCTCCTCATGCCGCCGCGCCGGGTGCGTCACAACAGCCCGCCGCTGCTTCCTCAGGTGCAGCCGCCAATCCTCCGAAGCCGCAGGGCCAGCCTGTAGTGGCTCGTCCTGTAGTGGCGAATGCAGGCCAGCGCCCGCCGCAAGGGCAGCAAGGTGGACAACAGCAGCAGCCGCAACAGCGGCCTGCCGCTCAGCAACAGCCTGCGGCCGTCCAACAGCAGCGCCCGAATGGCGCGCCGACGACCGGCCCCAATGGCGAACCGGAAATGCTACCTGGCGAAATGCGCGCTCGCGCCGCGATCCAGCAGCAGGGTGGCAAGAGCATGCTCAACCTTGCCGACCTCAAGGACATGCGCATCGAGAACCTCAACCAGCTCGCCAAGGATATGGGCGTGCAGGGTGCGGCCGGCTTGCGCAAGCAGGAATTGATCTTTAAGATCCTGCAGAGCCAGGCGGAGAAGAGCGGTCTGATCTTCTCGCAAGGTGTGCTGGAATGCCTGCCGGACGGCTTCGGCTTCCTGCGCGCTCCTGAGTACAACTATTTGCCGGGTCCGGACGACGTGTATGTGTCGCCGTCACAGATCCGCCGCTTTGACCTTCGCACCGGCGATACGGTCAGCGGTCAGATCCGGCCTCCGAAAGAAGGCGAGCGCTACTTCGCACTCATCAAGGTGGACGCGATCAACCTTGAGACGCCCGAAGAAGCCCGCAACAAAATCTTCTTCGATAACCTGACGCCTCTCTATCCGGCCAACCGCCTGAAGATGGAGACGACCAAGGACAACTACAGCGGACGCGTGCTCGACCTGATCACGCCCATCGGTAAAGGCCAGCGCGGCCTGATCGTCGCGCCGCCGCGTACCGGTAAGACGATGCTGCTGCAGAACATCGCGAACTCGGTGACGACGAATCATCCTGAGGTCGTACTGATTGTCCTGCTGATCGACGAACGTCCGGAAGAAGTCACGGATATGCAGCGCAGTGTGCGCGGCGAAGTGATCAGCTCGACGTTTGACGAACCGGCGTCGCGCCACGTGCAGGTTGCCGAAATGGTGATCGAAAAGGCCAAGCGCCTTGTCGAGCATCGCAAGGACGTGGTAATTCTGCTCGACTCGATTACGCGTCTGGCTCGTGCGTACAACACGGTGGTGCCGCCGTCGGGCAAGGTACTGTCGGGCGGTGTGGATTCGAACGCGCTGCAGCGCCCCAAGCGCTTCTTTGGCGCGGCCCGCAACCTCGAAGAGGGCGGGTCGCTCACCATCATTGCGTCGGCGCTGATCGATACCGGCAGCCGCATGGACGACGTGATCTTTGAAGAATTCAAAGGTACCGGCAACATGGAAATCCATCTGGATCGCAAGCTGATGGATAAGCGCGTGTTCCCGGCCGTGGACATCACCAAGTCCGGTACGCGTAAGGAAGAGCTGCTGCTGACGCGCGAAGAATTGAATCGCGTGTGGGTGCTGCGCAAGGTCCTGAATCCGCTGTCGCCAGTGGAATCCATGGAACTGCTGCTCGACAAGTTGTCGCGTACGCGGTCCAACGGCGACTTCCTGTCGTCGATGAGCGGCTGATCCGCAAGCCGACACCAGATCGACCAAAAGACACAAGACCCGGAGCCAAAAGCTTCGGGTCTTTTTCGTATGGATCGTGGCAATAATGGGAACAGAGTGAAACTGATCCTTTGCTGGAGCGCCGCTGCGCTGGTTGCCATGGCGCAATCCAACACGATTACGGAAGTCCGCTTTCAGGTGGAAGGTGGGAACAAAGTACGGCCGGGAGAGTCGATGGCGGTGCAGTCCCAGGTGTACGGCGATGCCGTGGATAAAGATGGCAATCGCAAGGCCGGACGGCTACGTGAGACAGCAACGTTCCAGGCTCCCGCATCGGGCTTTATCTCGAAGCCGTTCCGCTGGCAGGGGTCGGATAACGGCGACTTTGTAAGTACAGCAAGCGGCATGTTTGCCTCGATCATGCAGAGCATGACGGCGAAGTTTGTGTCGAAGGACTCGGTGCTGTACACGGCGCCGTCGCAGCCCGGCAAGTATCAGTTGCAGGCGAAGGCAGGAAGCGTAACGGGTACGGTGGAGATTGAAGTCACCAACGACGCTCCGAGTCGTGTGCCTGCCGAAAAGCACAACTTCGAAAAGAAGCCGGACGACAACCGGTATCGGAAGCTAGCGGAATACTACGCGCCATTCATCGCCCAGGAAACCTGGTGGCAGCCTAAGGCGGACGTCCCCACGCGGTTTGACTACGACGGCGATTGGGATGGCGACAACAATTGGGAGAACCTGGATCAGGGTACGTCGCAGGCTTATGGATACTACGCCGGGGTGGAGACGTCGACGCACTGGTTCCTGCACTACAACTTTTTCCATCCGCGCGATTATTCGGACAACTGCGTGGTGGGGACCTGCCATGAGAACGACAACGAAGGCATCATCCTGACGGTTCGCAAGGACGGCACAGAGTATGGGCGCCTGGAGGTGATGGAGACCTTAGCGCATAACAACGTGTACAGCTACACGAATCTCGATGCCTTGAAGAAAGGCGCCCACGACATCGACGGCAAGATCGACCTGTACGAAGGGCGCCGGCCGATCATCTTTATCGAAGCAGGTGGGCACGGCATCCTGGGTTCTTCAGGGAAGGCGTCGACGTTCAATGCCGCTCGTATGGAGTTCAACGACAAGGGCACGGGCATGACGTTTGTGTACAAAGGCGTGGCAGAGCGAGCGGCCAATGGCGTAGCCCGCAATGTTGGGTACGACCTGCTGCCGATCGAAGAGTCCTGGTGGGCGCGAGCCGGCAAGGGCGACTTTGCCAAGATGTTCGATGCGGCGTACGTGTACCAGCCGTATGGGAACCGGCCGCGGGGGAACGGCAATTTTCTGGGGTCGTTCCTTGGTCGTAAGTACGGCGCGAATAAAGCGAAGCCGTTTTGGGGCTGGCACGACGAGCGGACACGCCGTGGGAAGGTACTGAACACTGGCCAGTGGGCGCTCGATCCCGCATATGCGGTGAGCAAGAATCTGACTTGGCCGGCGAACTTGCCGGTGGATCTGAACTACTCGTACAACCCCTATTTGGGCTTTATGGGCGATGCGGCACCTGCTGCACCGGTGGTGAACCCGACGCCTACAGCGATTGATGCGGCAGCAAATGCGGCGGCCTCCGTTGCCGGGTCATTGGCTGGCAGTGGTAGTGGCGGTGCTGCGGCAGCGCTTCCTCCGGAGCAGGGAAGCTGCGAGATCCAGGTGACGGTGGACGCTGTTCTGGACATCCAGATATCGGCCGCCGAGGGGATGGGAATTCAGGTGTTGAGCGGTGGGCCGGAGCGTGACGTTACGACCACCTGCAATGCGACAAACCTGCCACAGGAAGGTACGCTGAAGCTGTTCGAGGTACGGAAGGCGGCGGGTCGCGGAACGGTTGAACTGACGACGAGGCCGGACTATGCGAACTCGTATCGAGCAACGATTCGGGTGACGGATACGAAGGGCGGTGCCGATCGCTACAAGGTGGCGATTCGGTGGAGCGTGAATTAGCGGAACATATTGACCACGGCCTCTTGGACCTGGTCGTACGTTTGGATCGCGCTGATGTTGGCTTGGGCGGTGGTACGCGCGGTCGCCAGGACGATGGTTTCGGCGCTGATGTCCACGATGTCGACGGGGACGGCGGCGGATGAGTCGACGTTGTTCCCCGTGCTGGCGAGGAGGTTGTTGAAAGCCGCAGGCAGACGGGAAAGACGCTTTGCCGAGTCGGCGATCTGCATCTCCGCGCGCTGTAGACCTTCTAAGGACGCTGTAAGTCCGTTCATGACAAACTCCTAGACCGAATGAGAAACCAGGGTTTGGTGAACTGATTCACTTCCCCCTGGCAGTCTTATCGGCCTTCGCGGCAGGTCTTGAACTTTTTTTTGACTTATTTCGACACCCTACGACTACATCGCCATGATCTGGTAGCCTGCGTCGACATATAACGTGTTGCCGGTCACCCCGCGCCCCATATCCGAGGCTAGGAATACGGCTGTGTCGGCGACCTCGGCAGGATCGGTATTGCGGCGCAAAGGTGCTTTGCCTTCAACAGTTTCGAGCATCTTGGAGAAGTCCTTGATGCCGCGGGCGGAGGCGGTCTTGATGGCTCCGGCCGAAATCGCATTCACCCGAATGTTCGATGCACCCAGGTCATATGCCAGATAGCGGACAGAGCTCTCTAACGCTGCCTTGGCTACACCCATGACGTTGTAGTTGGGTAGTACGCGGACAGCGCCGAGGTAGGAGAGGGTCGTGATCGAGCCGCCGCGGGTCATGAGCGGGGTGAGGACGCGAGCGGTGGCCACCAGTGAGTAGGCGCTGACATCGTGCGCCATGCGGAAGCCTTCGCGCGAGGTCTGGACAAACGGGTTGCTCAGGTCTTCTTTATTGGCGAACGCGATGGAATGCACGACGGCGTCGATGGGGGCGTATTTGCCCAGGGCGTCGGCGAGCGTGGCGAGATCCTCGTCCTTCGAGACGTCGCACATCAGGACTTCGGCGGCGCCCAGTTCCGCGGCGAGTTCGTCCACCGTCTTCTTCAACCGGTCGTTCTGGCAGGTCAGGATGACACGAGCACCTTCGCGGCGCATCGCGGCGGCGATGGCGTAGGCAATACTCCACTTGTTAACTACGCCGAGGATCACCGCGGTCTTGTCGGCTAGCAAATTGGCCATAAACTGTCAGTCTAACAGCCGTACTACTCTATAGTTCGTGTGGATGCTCCTTGTCCTAGCGGTGTCGCAGGACGTCTCAGTGATGGAAACGCCCAAGCGGTTTTTGCGCAATGAGGCGGCGATTTGGACGAGTCCGGTACGAAAGAGCAACTATAGCTCGCGGGCGGTGAAGAAGTACCTGATTCCGTTTGCAGCGATCACCGGGACGTTGATCGCCACCGACAAGTTCACCTCGCGCGGACTGCCGAATAGTTCGGACCAGCTGATTTGGAGCGGGCGCGCGTCGCAGATGGGTGCCTGGTACAGCACCGCGGGACTTTCGGGCGCTGCGCTACTGTACGGCCAGTTTTCCGGCAACCGGCATATGCGCGAAACGGGCATCCTGGCGCTCGAGGCTCTAGGACACGCGCAGGTGGTGACGTTTGCGATCAAGCAGGCCACGAACCGGCGGCGGCCTGTTGATGGCGACGAACACATTGGCTTTTGGAAAGCGGGTACGGCGTTTCCGTCCGGGCATTCGGCAAGTGCATTCGCGGTGGCGACGGTGTTCGCGTACGAGTACCGGCAGCATAAGGCAGTGCCGATCGCGGCTTATGGCCTGGCCAGTCTGGTCGCGGTCTCGCGGGTCGGCGCGCGACGCCATTGGATGAGCGACATCTTTGCCGGCGGTTCTATGGGCTTTATGATGGGGCGGTTCATCTACCGCCGCCACCATAATCCGGATTTACCTGGAGTTCGGGTGACGTCCGGTTGGAAGCAACTCACGAAGCCTGACGTCGGGTTTGCGCCTGGCGGAGCGTCGCTGAATTGGCGGTTCTGAGACCCGCTCGAACAACGCAGCCTATCGCGACGTCAGGACTTGGAGTTTCTGCCCACTGGTGGGTCGCTCCGGCTCTGTTCGAGCTCCTAAGCCGCTTTTTTGACCTCGGGCTGCGGTGGGCGCAGATTCTCAGGCTTGGCGGATGGGACGCGTTCCACGATCTTGTTCTGCTTTCCGGGGCGCTGCTTGAGTAAATCAAATGCGTCGTAAAGGTCACCACGCGCGGTTCGAGCCTCGTAGGTGAGGCGACTGCCGTCGATGCGGATGATCTGGTACAACTGCGTATCCTCCGCCTTGCGCGACATCCATTCCGCCTTGGTGACGTTGTACATCTTGGGTCCGGAGACGCTGACCACGTACACGGTGCCGCCTTCCTTTTTGGTGAGCCCTGTCACAAGGTTGCTGCGACCGTACGAATGGTCGTGGCCGGTGAGGACGAGGTCCACGCGATGTTTGTCGAACACGGGCTTCCAGATCTCGCGGAGGTCCTTGTTGTCGCGGCCCTTGGCGGTGCTGAAGATCGGGTGGTGGAAGGTGACCACGGTCCAGCGGTTGGGGTTGTTGGTTAAGAGCTTGTCGAGCCATTCGGCCTGCTCTTTCTGCATGACGTTGGAATTGAGCGACACCATGCGGACGCCCTGGATGTCCAGAGAGTAGTTGGTCTCTTCCGCACCTTTCACACCGTTTTCCGGCAAGGTGAACTGTGGACGCCAGTGGCGATTGAGGCCGCGTACGCCGTTGGGTGGAGCGCCGTATTCGTGATTGCCGGGGGTCGGGATGCTGGGTACGCTCTGGTTGATCCATCCGGCGGCGCGGAACCATTCGCCCCACTGGTCGTCGCGTTCGGCGTTGTTGATGAGGTCGCCGGCGTGGACAATGAAGCGCGCCTTGGGCGCGTCGGCGAAGCTGGCGCGGATCACGCGGGACCACATCTCGAACAGGTCATTCTGGGCATCACCGAGGTAAATGAATTCGAGTGGGGCAGGCTTGTCGGAGGCCGTCTGGAAATGGGACCACTCGCTGAAGTTGAAGCCGTCGCCGACACGGTACACGTACTTGGTGGCGGGCTTTAGACTCTCAAATCGCACGGAATGGTACTTGGCGACGCCAAGGCTGGACTGGAACTCTTCTGTGGTGGCCGCAACCGTACGGGCTTTGGGCTTGAACAACGGCCCATCTTCGGCTTCGGCGATCTGCGCGACCGCTTTTTCGACGCTCGTTGAGGTACGCCAGGTGACGGCCTGTGAGTTGGCAGGGTCACTGGCCCAGGTGAGGATGATGCGATCCGGTTGCGCGGAGGGACGGTGTAGTTCTGCGGGCGCGATAGCGGCGTCTTTCTGCGAGTAAGCGACTCCGAGGAGAACGGCAAACGTGATGCCGCCCGTTGCGCGGAGCGTGGTCGAAATGGTCATGGACTCCTTCGAGAGTATGGCGCTCAGATGAAGAATTGCAAATGAAAATCCGGTGAACGCGAGGAATTTTGCCGCGAGCGGGGTTTGCAGATCCATATGCTGATTCCAAGCGTTGTGGCGCTCGTTCTGATGTCCGCGGATATTGGGGAGATCATGCGCGCCAATCAGGATGCGCTTCAGATGTACACGCACAAGCGGCGGACGGAGATCACGTACAAGGACAATACGCGTACCCGCGTAGATGAGGTCCGGTATGTGGACGGCGTGATGAAAGTGACGCCGGTAAGCGGTGGTGGCGGCCAAGGTGACGGTGGGCAACGGCGGAAAGCCGGTCCGCTGGCTCGCAAACGGGTAGAGAAGAAAGTTCGTGAAATGCGCGAGGATGCGCAGGAATTGGTCGCGGCGCTGCAACAGTACCTGCAGCCTTCCGAGAAGAGCCAACTGACTTGGGACGAGGCCGCTCAGTTGCCTTCGCCGATCTCGATCCGCAAGGACCTCAAAGGTGGTCCAGCAACGATCCAGGTGACTTTCGCGCGGCTTCCCGATGGAGGTCCTTTCTACGCCTCCACGGCGACGGTGGAACAACCCAAGAAAAAACTAACGATTCGGGTGGAGAACTTTGACTATGTCAAGTAAAGGATTGCTGCTGGCGCTGTTAGCGCTGCCGGCTTTTGCGCAGGAACTGCGTTTGGACGCGCTGTTCCGGTTGACGGCGGCAACGCGTATTCGCAATGGATTTGAAGTCTTGATCGTGCAGGACGGGCAGGAAGTTTACTCCAAGTCCTTTGGACCTTGGGAGCGTGGGCGTCAGGTTCCCATCGCGTCGGCCACCAAGTGGCTTTCCGGCGCCGTAATCATGTCCTTGGTGGATTCCGGCATCCTGTCGCTGGACGACCGCGCCAGTCAGTTTCTGCCGTATATGACGGGGGAGAAAGCCGACATCACCTTGCGCCAGTTGATGAGCCATACGGCTGGATTCGGCGGCGAGTTCCCCTTGGTGGACTCGTGTTTGGGGGACGAGAAGACGACCTTAGCCGATTGCGCGGAACGCCTGGCTTCGAAGCCGTTGGCGATACCGGCCGGGACCGGGTTTATCTATTCCGGCGCGGGGATGCAGATCGCGGGACACATGGCGGAGGTCGCGTCGGGTATGCCTTGGCAGACGCTGTTTCAGGAACGCATCGCAAAGCCGCTCGGGCTGACCCAGACGGACTACGAGTACCAAGGTCCAACGGAGAATCCGCGGATATCAGGCGGAGGACGGTCGACGGCGGCAGAGTATATGAAGTTCCTGATCATGGTGTCGCAGCGCGGGGTTTACGAAGGTGTTCCGGTGCTGAGCGAGGCGGCGGTGGCCGAGATGTTGCGTGATCAGACGGCGGGCGTGCCGATTGTCGAGTCCCCGTTTGCGGATCTTGAGGCCGATGTACGGTACGGGATTGGGAACTGGGTGGAGAGTCCGGATGTGGAGAACAGCAGTCCCGGAGCACTGGGATTTACGCCGTGGATCGATTCCAGCCGGAACATCCTGGTGGTGGTGAGCATGCAGAATCTGATGGTCAATTTCCATTCCGCTTATTTCCGGATGCAGGAGATCTTACAGAATCAGTGATCCGGCAGAACCCATGATCCGGTACCATAAAACAACTTGGTCGAGTTTTGTGTTCTAGCATCTTCGAGTTCGGGCAACTGCTCGTATCTCTCCACCGGCAAGACCAGCGTCCTGATTGACGCCGGGCTGAGCCGGAAGGAGACGTTCGACCGTTTGGCCAAAATCGGCAAGGATCCGCGCTCGATTGACGCGATCCTGGTGACGCACGAGCACTCCGATCACGTCTGCGGCCTGGTGCGGATCGCCAAGCATCTGGACATCCCGGTATATCTTTCCGGCCTTACCGCGCAGTCCATTGCCTGGGGCGAGTATCAGCCGAAGGTGGAGCTGTTTCAGGCGGGCGCCTCTTTTCGGGTCGGCGATCTGGACGTCAACAGCTTCACCATTCCGCACGATGCGGTTGACCCGGTCGGCTTCTGCTTCCGCGCGCAGGGACTGAAGATTTCGGTCGCCACCGACCTCGGCTATATGACAGACTCGATCCGCTATCACTTGCGGGGCTCTGATCTGTTGCTGCTGGAATCCAATCACGACCTGGAGATGCTGAAGGTCGGGCCATACCCATGGTCTGTGAAGCAGCGCGTCATGGGGCGCAACGGGCATCTGTCGAATGACGTCGCGTGCGAGTATGTCCGGCGGCATCTGGACACCACGGTGAGTACGCTGATCCTGGGGCATTTGAGCGAGAACAACAACCATCCGGAAATCGTGCGGCTGATGGGGTCGCAGGCGCTGAGCGGGCGGGAGTTGTTTACGCGGCTCGTGGTGCAGGAGCCGGGGCAGACGTCTGAAGTTTTCACCTACTAGCGGTGCCTTCCTGGGTCTGTAATTTCTGAAATCACCTTAATTTTCACCCGTGATCCAAATCGGCGAAATTTGGCGCGGGATGGAGTGAAGGGTTCGGAAACGAAAGGACAAGGACAAACACAATGGCTTCTTCAGATTATTTGCTCAAGATTGACACGATCGACGGTGAGTCGAGCCAGAAAGGCCACGAAAAGTGGATGGAATTGCAGAGCTGGAGCTGGGGCGAATCCAACTCCGGTTCGTCGGGCACCGGTTCGGGCGCAGGCTCCGGCAAGGTGTCGATGCAGGACTTCCACTTCGTCATCAGCTACGGCATCAGCTCGCCCAAGCTGTTCCTGGCTTGCGCCAGCGGCCAGCACATCCCGAGCGCGGAACTGCACATCCGCAAGGCCGGTGGTGACCAGCAGGTGTTCGTGACCTGGAAGTTCAGCGACATTCTGATCTCCAGCTACCAGACCGGTGGCCACGGCGGCGCCGATGTCCTCCCGACCGATCAGGTGTCGTTCAACTTCACCAAGATCGAAATGGAATACAAGCCGCAGAAGGCGGATGGTACGCTCGGCGCAGGCATCAAGGCCGGCTACGACATCAAGAAGGGCCAGAAGGTCTAAGCGACCTCAGGCTAGTGACTCCCCAAAAGCCGTCCTGCTCTTGCGCAGGGCGGCTTTCCCTTTTGTATTCCTCTTTTGGGGCTGTGGCAGTGATCGGGTCGAGCCGTTTTTGGCGCGATCTGCATTGAAGGGTTCTCGAGCACAAACCAAAGGAAGGAAGACTATGGCGTCTTCAGATTACTTGTTATATATCGCCGGCATCCCTGGCGAGTCGAACCAGAAGTTCCACGAGGGTTGGATGGAACTGCAGAATTGGAGTTGGGGTGAGACCAACAGCGGGTCGTCGGACGTCGGCGCAGGTGCTGGCGCTGGCAAAGTCTCGATGCAGGACTTTCAATTCACCATCGACTATGGCATCAGTTCGCCCAAGCTATTTCTGTACTGTGCAGCGGGTGCCCATATTCCAATGGCCATCTTGCACATCCGAAAAGCGGGCGGTGAGCAACAGGTATTTGTCGAGTGGAAGTTTACCGACATTTTGATTTCCAGCTATCACACGGGTGGCTCGGGTGGCGGATTCCTACCCACCGACAAAGTGACCTTCAACTTCACCAAGATTGAAATGGAGTACAAGCCGCAGAAGCCGGATGGGACCCTCGGGGCAGGCATCAAGGCGGGCTACGACATCAAGAAGGGGCAGAAGGTTTAAGCGTCGAAGGTTCAGCCGGGAGCCGCAGCTATCGAGCAAAAGTGCCGTTCCGCATGCCGTGCGGGGCGGCGCTGTCTTTTTGGTGTAATGGAGACTCTCCTCTCATGCCGTTCACTCCCGTTTTGCACTCTGTCAGCTACGCCGGTTTCTGGCCCGGTCAGGCTCGTCTTACGCTGGAAGAGTTTGTCGCCAAGGCCGCGGACCTTGGTTTTCCAGCAGTGATGCTGATGGCGAAGCGGCCGCATCTTTCGGTACTCGACTTCGAAGATCCGGACAAGGCCAAGCGCCTGCGCGATCTGCTGGACGCGAAGGGCGTTGCTGCCAAGGTCATCGCGGGGTATACGAATTTTTCATCGGATGCGGAGCATCCCGAGATCCCGCAGCGGGAGATGCAGATTGCCCATGTCACTTCGCTCGCTCGGGTGGCGTCCCTGATCGGGGCGCCGATGGTGCGGATCTTCACTGCCTACGAGCATCCTGGCGTGGGATACTCGCAGCTTTGGTACAACACCGTGGAGGCGATTCGCGAATGCGCCCGCCGCGCCTCGGACTTTGGCGTCACCATCGGGGTACAGAACCACCATGATCTAGGCGCACATCACGACACACTGCACGATCTACTGGAAGCGATTGGCGAGCCCAACTGTAAGGCGATGTTCGACGCCTGGAGCCCTGCGCTGCAGGGTCAGGATCTGGCAGCGGCCGCGCGGAAGCTAGCTCCGTTGACCTGCCATACGACGATTGCCGACTACCAGCAGCGGCAGCGCTTCCACTATCAGCCGAATGTAGTGAACTTTGAGCAGAAAACGGCGTGGTCGCAGGCGGTGCCGATGGGCGAAGGCTTCATCGATTACGCGGCATTTCTGGGCGAACTCCGCCAGGGTGGCTTTGACGGTACGGTCGCGTACGAGATGTGTTCGCCGCTGTTGGGCGGAGGATCGATCGAGAACCTGGACCGGTACGCCCGTCAGTTCTTGAGCTGGCTCGCCCAAGTCTAGGAGCGGAAGAACGGTTTTCCGGCCAGCGCCAGCTTGGTTTGCCACCACATCAGGGCCCCATAGCCGAGCGAGCAGGCGCTAATGAGCCCTGCACGTACGTAAACGTTGCCGAGCAGGCTGTCGAGTACCAGTCCCAACAAGGGCAGGATCTGGATGCCATGCAGGCCGAGGAAGTGCGCGACACGAAGGTCGCCATGTTCGCGGCTCCAGTTCACAAAGGGGAGCCCTGCGCCGCCATCGGGTGCTCCGATTGTGTGCCCCTGGTTCATGAGCATCAGGCCGCCTTCAAAACCGGCCGCGATGAAGATGATCATGCCAAAACGCATGCCCCAGAGCGTGGCTAGCCTGAGGTCCCCGGGGGCGAGCAGCAGGAGCCCGAAAACCACCGCGTCCAGCACGCTGTTGATGCCAATGGCGATGCCCATGACGGCGAAAATCGAGCCGTCCATCGGCGATGAGATGTTGTAGTGAGACATAACACCCCGAGCGGCCTGGATAGTGACGGCCGCGATCTCGATGTACATCAGGGTGGCCACGATACGGCCGATCCATAGCCGCAGCGCCTCAAACCCTTCAACGTACGCCAGGTACACCGACAAGGTGTACAAATAGAGCGCGATGGACAGGCAGAACTTCATCGGCTTGATCCACGGGTTGATGCCCATCACCTGGCGGGTGTCGAAAAAACTGAGGAGCAAGCAGACCAGGAAGAGTCCAACATGATAGATGGCCGCTTGCTGTAGCGCGCCGTCCTGGCTATTTGGAAGGAGTTTCACGTTGTTTAATCAGAGTACAATGAAGGTGTCCGGCCGCTCTGAGGCGGCTGGCCCCCGCCTCAATATGTATCAATCCTGGCTGCACCGGTACTCTTACTTTCTTTCGGCTGCAACTCTGTTTTTGATTATCGCGGGAGCCGCAGTTACCAGCAATGAAGCTGGCCTGAGCGTTCCCGATTGGCCCCTGTCGTACGGCAAAGTGATGCCGGAGATGAAAGATGGCGTCTTCTACGAGCACGGACATCGCATGGTGGCCACCACCGTCGGATTTCTCACCACGGTCTTCGCGTTGTGGGTTGGCTTTACGGAAAAGCGCTCGTGGGTGAAGCGCCTGGGCTTTATGGCGCTCGGCCTGGTGATCTTCCAGGGCATTCTGGGCGGGCTCACGGTGCTGTACCAACTGCCCAAAGAGGTGAGCATCGCGCACGCCTGTACGGCGCAGCTGTTCTTTTCCCTCACCGTGCTGTTTACGCTGTTTTTGAGCCGCGAATGGATGTCCGGTCCCAACGTGGTTGTGGATAGCGGCTTCCCGTCGTTCCGCGGCATGGCGATCGGTGTACCGCTGCTGGTTCTGGCGCAGCTTGCCCTGGGCGCTGCCTTCCGGCACAAAGCGGCCGGTGTGATTCCGCACATTATCGGCGCGATCGTAGTGGCTGCGGCCATTCTGTACTACGCGATTTCTCTGCTCACCCAGTTCCCCAAGCACGGTCCGATTAATCGTGGTGCATTCGCGATGATCGGCATCGTTTGCGTACAACTGCTGTTGGGCGTGGCGGCTTATATGACTCGCGCGGAAGCGACAGAAAGCCGGCTGATTTCGCCTGCTCTGGTGCTGGCCACTGTCGCGCACACGGCTGTTGGTGCGGTTGCTCTGGCCTCCACAATCTACACTGGTGCGCTCGTGCGATTCCACATCCAGCCTGCCGCAAGCCGCGTCGCTGCGGGTGCGACCACGGTAACGACTGCCTAAATGATGCCTGGAGCCGTCGCCAGCAGTGAAACGCCCGCCGCCGCAGCAGCGGCCATGCGGGATTATTTCGCCCTCACCAAACCTCGCGTCACCTGGCTCATCCTGTTGAGCACGGCGATCGGCTATTTTTTGGCCGCGACGCGATTCGGCTGGACGGCGGCTACCTTTTGGCATTGCATGATCGGCACGGCGCTGTTGGCGTCGGGTACTGCGGCGTTGAATCAATGGTACGAGCGCGATGCCGACGCCAAGATGCATCGTACGCAGATGCGGCCAATCCCGGCTGGCCTGATCCCGGCGGGGTATGCGTTCTGGTTCGGTATGGCATTGATCGTCGCCGGGTCGGCCGAACTCTGGCTGGGTGCCAATCGCCTCACCGCGCTGCTCGGTCTGTTTACCACGGCGTCTTACCTGTTGATGTACACGCCGTTGAAGCGAGTGTCGCCGCATTCGACCACCGTTGGCGCGGTGCCGGGTGCGATGCCGCCACTGATCGGGTACGCCGCGGCCGCAGGCTTGATCAACATCGAGGCGATGCTGCTGTTCGCGATCCTGTTCCTCTGGCAGTTCCCGCATTTTTACGCGATCGCCTGGATGTACCGTGAGGACTATGAACGCGCGGGCATCAGGATGCTGCCGGTGGTGGAGCCCGATGGGGCGTCCACAGCGTCGCGCATCTTCTGGCTTTCGCTTGCCCTCGTACCCCTCAGCCTGCTGCCCGGTCTGTTTGGCTATACCGGCCCCGTGTACCTGGTGGGCGCGCAGATTGCGGGCTTTGGGTTCGCGTTCTTCTGCAGCCGCGTGCTGGAGGAACGGTCGCGGCAGCGTGCGCGGCAGGTGTTGTTGACGTCGGTGATTTATCTCCCGGTTCTCTATGCCTTCCTGGTTGCCGATCGCGCGATCCGCTAGCCTGCTATTGGTCTGCGGGCTTGCGGGCTGCAGCTATTTTTCGGGTTCGCGCCTGCCGGACTACGGAGTGGTGCCACCGTTCCACTTGCAGTCGCAGTCCGGACAGATGTTCCACAAAGACCAGCAACTGCGGAACGTCGTATGGGTGGCAGACTTTATCTTTACCAATTGTCCGGGTCCTTGCCCCCGCATGACGCAACATATGCGCTGGCTGCAGGACAACACCAAGGGCTATGCCAACGTCCGCTTTGTGTCCTTCACGGTGGACCCCAAGCGCGACACACCCGAGACGCTTGCCGCGTACGCCAAGAAGTTTGGCGCGGACCTTACGCGATGGTCGTTCCTGACCGGGCCGCCGGAAGAGTTGCAACGCTTGAGCAAAGACGTGTTCAAGCTGGGCGACATCGCGCCGGACTTTGAGCACAGCACGCGGTTCGCCCTAGTGGACCAGCGCGGGCATATTCGCGGTTATTACGGCACCACCACGCCTACGTTCCGCATCAAGTTATTGGAAGACATCAAAGATCTGGTGAACGACTAAATGGAAGTCCGGGACCTACCTGCCGTCAACGCGACGTTGAACGCTACCGCCACAGTACTGCTGATTTATGGATACCGCCTGATTCGCGCGGGCAAACGCGAGGCACACAAAAAGGCGATGCTCGCTGCCTTTGGTGTGTCCGTGTTGTTTTTGCTCTGCTACCTCGTGTACCACTTCCAGGTACGTTCGGTGCCGTTTGAAAAGCCGGGCGCGATCCGCTACGTGTACTTCACGATTTTGGGGTCGCATGTCATCCTGGCAATGTTTGTGCCCGTAATGGCGGCGATCACGCTGTGGCGTGCGTACAAAGGGCAGTTCGAACGTCACCGCCGCATTGCCAGATGGACTTTCCCCATCTGGCTCTACGTCAGCATCACCGGCGTGCTGGTGTACCTGATGCTCTATCAGCTCTAGGCGAAGATCTTTTCGGCCACAATACCGGCGACATCGGTGAGGCGGAAGTCGCGGCCGCCGTAGCGGTAGGTGAGCTTCAGGTGATCGAGGCCCATCAACGCAAGTACGGTGGCGTGGAAGTCATGGATATGCATCCGGTCTTCCACCGCGTGATAACCGATGTCATCCGTTGCGCCGTAGGCGAAGCCGCGCTTGACGCCGCCACCCGCCATCCAGATCGAGTAGCCGTAAGGGTTGTGATCGCGCCCGAAGCGTTCGCCCGCCTTTGCTGCCACTTCCGAGATCGGCGTACGGCCGAACTCGCCCGCCCAGATCACCAGCGTGTCTTCCAACATGCCACGCGACTTGAGGTCCTTGATGAGCCCTGCGATGGGCAGGTCCACTTCCGCCGCGTTATCCGGGTGCTTTTGCAAAATGTCGCTGTGCTGGTCCCATTTGTAGCTGTGGGTGCACTGGATGTAGCGGACGCCGCGCTCGGCCAGACGGCGGGCCAGCAGACACTGCCAGCCGAAGTCCGCGGTCTTGGGATTGTCGAGTCCGTATAGCTTCTTCGTTGCTTCCGACTCGCGTTCGACCTCGAACGCTTCCGGAGCCTGGGTCTGCATACGGAAGGCGAGTTCGAAGGACTGGATGCGAGCCTCCAACGCAGGGTCGTGCTTGCGCATCTCCTGATGGCGGCGGTTGACGCCCTTCAGCATGTCGAGCTCAAAACGCTGCTCGTCCGACGAGAAGTTCTTCTGCTTGAGGTACTCGATGGGCTCGCCCTTGATGTCGTCCACGCGCATGCCGGCGTGGCCAATCGCTGTACCCTGATATGCGCCAGGCAGGAACGCCGAACTCCAATTCTTGGACCCGCCGTGCGACAACGCCGGCTTGATCATCACGTAGCCAGGCAGGTCACGATTCTCAGAACCCAAACCGTACGTCACCCATGAACCCATGGACGGACGTACGACATTGCTCATACCAGTGAATGTCTGCAGCAATGCTGCACCGTGGTCGACGCCTTCGCCAACCATTGAGCGAATGACGCAGAGGTCGTCGGCGACGGAGGCCATGTGCGGAAAGAGGTCACTCACCCAGAGTCCGCTCTGGCCGCGCTGCTTGAAGTCCCAAAGCGGCGCAACAAGCGGACCCGGAGGCGTGTCGGCAAATGCCAGCGGACGCTTGATGGGCAGCGGCTTACCGTTGTCTTTGATGAGGCGCGGCTTGTAGTCAAAGCTGTCCACATGTGACACGCCACCGTGCATGAACAGGAAGATCACGCGCTTGGCGCGAGGCTTGAAGTGCGGCGCTTTGGGGGCCAGCGGGTTCTGATCCGCAGGGGCGTCGGCTGCCTGCAAGAGGTCGCTGAGGCCGAGGAAGCCGAAGCCGCAACCGGCCGCACGCAACGCCGCGCGACGCGACATGGGCTTTGAGGACTTGTGGAAGTGGGCGAGCAACGCCTTTTCGTCTTGTGGGCTCATGATGGTGTTGGTCTCCGTCTTAGTCCAGATAAATGTATTCGTTCGAGGCGAGCAGAATGCGGCTAAGGCTCATCCAGGCGTCATCGGCCGTGCGCTTGGGGAACTTGTCGCGGAACTTGTTGAGGTACGAAAGTGCGTCGTCCACTTCCGCGCCCGATGCTTCGCGACCCAGGATGCGGACGTACAGGGTACGCATGCGGTCGGCATCAGAATTGGCTTTTTCCGCGGCTTGTTTGGCCAGAGCTTTGGCGCGATCTTCCACAAACTCGCTGTTCATCAGGAACAAGGCCTGCGGCGCGATGATGGTGGAGGTCCGCTGGCTGGCTGTAGTCGTCGCATCGCCGAAGTCAAAGAGATTAAGCAGCGCAGGCAGGTTGGCGCGGCGAAGCGGTACGTAAACTGTACGCCGCTTGATGGCCTCAGGCTTCATGCTCAAACGGTCATTCGAGTTCTCACCGTCCGTTCCGAAACCGGATTGCAGGCTGCCACCCATTGTGGTGTCCAGCGATTGATCGAGCCACAGCATACCGTCGCGAAGCTCCTCGACGGTGAGCCGGCGGCGCGGATAACGTGATAGCAAGGTGTTTTCAGGATCGGCACTGACCTGCTGATCTGTCGGGATACTCGACATCTGATAGAAGCTCGACAGCACGATCTCTTTCTGCAGTTTCTTCAGTGACCATCCTTCGCTGATGAAGCGCTGGGCGAGGTAATCGAGCAGTTCGGGATGCGAGGGTCGCGCGCCCATCTTGCCGAAGTTGTCGGGGGTACGGACGATGCCTTCGCCAAAATGCCAGTACCAAACGCGGTTCACAAATACACGCGCGGTGAGCGGATTATCGGGGCGGGTCAGCCATTGTGCGAGTTCCAATCGTCCGCTACGGCCGGGTTGGAACTGCGGCGGTGCGTACTCTGAAAGAACCTGCGGTACAGATGGCGGAGCGTCCTCACCAAAGGTGTTGTAATCGCCGCGGACGTACACTTTGCCGAAGGTCACGCCGCCTTCACCCGCCGGATGATCGGCTACGGCGCAGGCCATCGGCGGCTCTTGCGGCAGCTGCTTTTTCAGGTCTTCCAGCTCTTTTTCGAGCTTGGCCACCGGCGCGATCTTGTCGGCAGGCCACAGCTTGGCGCGATCCTTGGCAGGCACACTGTGCGGACCGGAATAGTGCACGTCAAAGAAGAACTGATCGTCGTCTGCGTAGATGCGCGGCGGCATCACATCTTTGCCGCTGCGGCGGCTGGCTCGGGTACGCTCCATCGCCTCGGCCCAACTGGCCTGCATCTTGACGTAGCGAGCCTGGTACTTCGCCGCGATCTCCGGCGCGGTCGCGTCGTTGGCGGTGAACCAGTCCTTCATGTACGCTCGGCGCTCTTTGCCTTCTTTCAGGAACTCGACCCATTTTTCGAGCAATAGCGGATTCAAGGTGGCATCGCCCGCAGGCTTGCCCCCCATCACGCGACGCGCGGCCAGCATATACTTGGCGACCGACTGGCCGACCTGCGCGGTATACGCGATGGTCTGCAATTCGACCGCATTGGCGATCTCATTGCGCTTCTTGTCGCTGATCTTTTTGGATTCGAGGTACAGGTCGTACTCTTCTTTAGGCACCAAAGGCGTGTACAGCAATCCGCTTACATGCGTATCCGGATTGTTGAAGTTCTTGGTGGCCGCAAAGATCGACATCCACGAGTAGTAGTCGCGCGTTTGCAGCGGATCGAACTTATGGTCGTGGCAGCGCGCGCAGGAAAGCGTGAGTCCCAGGACGCCTTTGGACACGGTGTCGATCTGCTCGTCGTAGATGTCGACGAGCATCTTCTTCTTGTCCTGCTGGGCCACGGCTTTCGCGCCCAAAGCGAGGAACCCCGTAGCAACGATGCCCCGTGTGTTGACCTTCTGTCCAGCGGGCGCGGGCATGAGGTCGCCGGCGATCTGTTCCTGGATGAAGCGGTCAAACGGAACGTCCTGATTCATCGATTCGATGACATAGTCGCGATAACGGTAGGCGTACGGGTAGCGGTGGTCCTCGTCGTTACCGGTGGAGTCCGCGTATCGCGCGACGTCCAGCCAGTGGCGGCCCCAATGCTCGCCGTACCGCGGGGAGGCGAGAAGTCGGTCGACCACCTTTTCCAGAGCATTCGGGGACTTGTCGGCCAGGAAGTCGCGCAGTTCCTGCTCGGTCGGCGGCAGGCCGGTGAGATTGAAGGTCACACGGCGGAGCAGGGTCGCTTTATCAGCGGGCTTGGCGGGTGCCAGGCCCTTTTGTTCGAGCTTTGAAAGGATAAAGCGGTCGACAGGCTTTTGCGCCCAGGCTTCATTCCGTACAACTGGCGGCTCCGGCTTTGTCATCGGACGAAACGCCCAGAACGATTTCTCTTCGTCCGTGATGCCGCGGCCGTGCTTGCGGGTACCCGATCCAGTGCCTTGTGCAGATTTGACGGCTGGCATGGGCGCTCCGGCGGCGATCCAGGTGCGCAGGTCGCTGAGTTCGGTTTCAGGTAGCTTGCCACTGGGCGGCATCTTGATGCGGGACTCGTAGCTGAGCACCTTCATCAGCAGACTCGCCTCAGGCTTGCCTTTCTCGAATAGCCCTTCATGCGCGATGCCTTCGACGGAGGTAAGGTCAAAACCTCCCGCCTTCATCTTGGCGTTGTGGCAACCGGCACAGCTTTTGGCGAACAGTGGCCTTACTTTTTTCTCAAAGAACTCGTCGTTGGTCTGTTGCGCAAAACTGGCGACAGAGAAAAGTAGGACAAAGGATAGGTTCCGAACGCTCATTGGATTCTACAGTTAACGTTAAAGTATTGGCCTAGCCGTATTATCACAGATCACGGCCTTTGCTGTCTGGACGCCAAAAACACGAATAAGGTTGCCACCAACATCACGCCACTGACACCGGCAAAGATGGCACTCAACCCAAACTCTTCCTTAAACGAACCGGCGACGTACACACCGATGCCGCCCGCAATCGTATTGGCCATGTTCATCAGCGCCTGTCCGGTAGATCGGTTGGCCGCAGGAATGAGATCACACATGGCGGGAGTTTCATTGGCGGTCGCCATGGCGCGCAGCAGGGAGAAGAGCACCACCGCCGCACTGATGGACGCGATGCCGACGTTCGGCACAAGGAACATCAAAAGGCAGGGCGCACACAGCAAATAGCAAAGCATCATCACGCGCAAGCGGCCTCGCGCCGGGTCGCCTTGAGACGCACGATCCGACACAAAGCCACCGGCCAGTGCGCCCATCACCGCCGAGATCTGCAAGGTCGCCGTACCCGAGAATCCGGCGATGCCGAGGCTGAGTCCAAAGGTCTCGCGAAAGTAGAGCGGCATCCAGTTGAAGAACATCCAAGTGCCGATCGAAACCAGAGCGGCTTGTACAGCGAGAAACAGGTACGGGACGTTGGACAGGACGGATCGCAACTGCTCACCAAGCGGAGCAGCACCTGCGACACGGCCCGCCGTGACCTGCCGTTCTGGCCCCTCACGTAGCAGCAAGGCGCAGATGCCTGCGAGTACGACACCGGCCACCGCGAGGATCTGCAGGCCGAAGCGCCAGCCATGGGTTTCACCCAGAAATCCGGCAAGCGTACCGCCGCCGACCAAGCCGGCGTTGAGTCCCATCAGATGCAGCGCCATCGCACGTCCGCGTGTCGGCGCCGGGTGATGATCGGCGATCAAGGCGACGGCCGCCGGAAGATACGCGCATTCGGCGATCCCGAGCAGGATCCGGCTGGCGAGCAGTTCTTGCAAGGACCCGGCAAAGGAAGTCCAAAGGGTGACCAGGCTCCACGCTAACAGGCTTGCCGCTACCAGACGTCCGCGCGGCCAGCGGTCGGCAAGGTACCCGGCAAAGGGGGACGCGAAGGCGTAGGCCCAAAGAAAGTACGAACCTACTGCACCCAAGTCCTTGTCGGTAAGCCCCAGGTCCTGCTTGAGCAGCGGGAACACCGACGAGATGGAGGTCCGGTCGGCGTAGTTCAGGGCCGCGGCACAGGCCAGCAAAGCGACAGTACGCCAGGCAAGGGAAAGGGTCACGGAAGTCTCTAACCGTATCACATGGCTTTGGACTGGCGGACGGCTAAAATGAAGGTCCATGAACGAACTGGCTTGGACCTCAGCGCGCCGAGCGGCAGAGTGGCTGCGCGCGTTGCTGGATCCGAAACTCGGCGTACTGCAAGGTGGCTCCGACCTGCGCGCCTATTACAAGACGGCGGCTGCGTTTCAAGCCAACGGCATGGTGCACGAGGCGAACGCCGTACTGCATGCCATCGAGCGCGACTTTCTGCGTCCCGGCGGCGACCTCGACGGGTCCGGCGTACCGTGGTATTCGATCTATCGCACGTATCCGCATTCCTGGATCTGCTGTGCGGCGATGCAGCAAGGCCGCTTTGATCTGGCATACCGACTGCGCGAGTTTATCGAGACGTTTCACAATCCGTTCTCGGGCGGATTCTATGCCGGCGAGACGCGCGACGTCGAAGAGGTAATGACGACGAGCATGGCCGGCTTGGCCTGTTTGTGGTCCGGCAAGGTGGATACGGCGCTTGCCGCTGGTGGCTGGCTAAAGACCCTGTGGGAAGCGCAGCCCGACATCAAAAAGGGTCTGTACACGAGTTGGAAGAATGGCGCTTTAGTCACTGCGTTTGACGAAGCCGAAGCGGGCGGTGCTCTGGTGGATGTCTCCAAGCCGCGCCAGTACTACTTTCAGTACGGCATCAGCGCCGCGTTGCTGGTGTCTCTGTACGGCGCCACCGCGGATCGCACCTGGCTCGATCTGGCGCAACGGTTCCTGCATGCCAGCCAGTACTGCGGGCCGGATCGCTACGCCACGCCACAAAGCGGCAAGATCGGCTGGGGTGCTGCGTGGGTGTCGCGCGTGTCGGCGGACCCGGCAGACCGCATCCTGTCGCGTGAGGTATCCAAGGGGCTATGCGCGTTGCAAAACGGTGACGGGTCCTGGCTGGCGACCGGGGTGTACGGCGGAGACACGGCGGAGGCGGACAGCGTCACGATCGATGTGACGGCGGAGTTCGCGACGCTGCAGGGTTGGATGGCGCTGGTCCGGGACTAAGCGGCTCAATAACGATCGGGGATTTCAAACTCTTGTTCCACAATCTCGTAAAAGACAAACTCAAATCCGGCGCTACCGCTTGGGGCGCTTCCACCATGGGCACCAGCCCTCTTGCTGCAAAGCTCACCGCTAGTACGGGCGTGGACTTTGTATGGATCGACACCGAACACGCAAGCTTCGGCGCCGAGTCCATTGAGATGCTGCCTCCTGTGGTGCGGCAGTCCGGCGTGATGCCGATGATCCGCGTCGCCGGACTCGATCCCTGGCTCATCAAGAAGGCGCTCGACATCGGTGCGCAGGCCATCATGATTCCGCAGGTGGACAACGCGGAACAGGCAAGGCTGGCCGTGCAGTATGCGAAGTATCCGCCGCAAGGCAGCCGTGGCATTTCGCCCATGTGGACCTTCTACAACGACGTCGACTGGGGCAAGTACCTTCCCGTGGCCAATGACGAGATCATGGTGATCGTGCAGGTGGAGTCACCAGAGGCCGTCAACCATGTGGAGGCGATGGCGCAGGTGGACGGTGTCGACGTGGTCTTTGCCGGCCCCATGGATCTTTCCGCATCGCTGGGGCACATCGGACAGATCAGCCACCCCGACGTTCAGAAGTTTCTGGAAGAGTTTCCGGCGCGAGTCACCAAGTACGGCAAGACGGCGGGCATCGCGGTGGGCAGCTATGAGCAGGCGGCGCTTGCGTGGACCCGTGGCTACCGCTTCATCAACTTCGGCAATTTGTATTTCGATGGCGTGCATGGGCTGAAGGCGAACCTCGCCAAGCTGTACGAGCACGCGCGCGTCACAACAGCCTAGAACAGCAATGCCAATGCGGCCGCGCCGGCGAGTACGATCACGGCGCGGTCAAAGAGGTCCTGCGGGATGCGGTGGATGTAGTTTCGCCCTGTCCATGCGCCGAGCAGTGCAAAGGGCACAAGCATCGCGTCGAACTCCAGCGACCGTTGGCTGATGAGGCCGCGCCACGCGTAAACCGGCAGTTTGCTGAGGTTCACGATGAAGAAGAACCAGGCGCCTGTGGCGACGAACTCTTCGCGCGGCAGGCGCTTGCTCAATAGATAGACATTCATCACAGGGCCGGCGGCGTTGGCCACCATCGTGGAAAAGCCTGCAGAAGTGCCAAAAAACGCCGAATACCACCAGCCTTCTCGAATCAGAAAGTGTGGATTGCGGCGCCGGACAAGGTACAGCCCGACCATCACGAGTACGATGGCACCGACGATGCGGCGAAGCAGCGATTCCGGCCACGCCAGGGCCAGAGCGCCGAGGATCAGCCCGGTTGCAACAGACGGCAAGAGGTAAAACAGCTGTCCTGTTGCTGCCAGACGCCGGTACGCGACGATGGCGTACAGGTCTGCCGCGATGAGGATGGGCAGCAGCCAGCCGGCAGATAGCCTCGCGTCATCAACAGTCAGTACGAATAATGGGACGGCCAGGATACCGATGCCTGGCATTCCTGTTTTTGCCACTCCGATATTGAAGGCACAGAACGCGCCAAGGGCCCACTTCCACCAAATGATGTCTTGCATCCGCTCGCTTCAGTACGAGGTTCCAGTCTAACAGCGGTGCGGCTTACTCCTGGCGTAATGTAATCGAAGGGTCCAGTACAGACGCGCGTCGCGCCGGGGCAAATACGGCAATCGCGGCGGCGGCCATCAACAGGCCTGCCGCGCTAAGCAACGCCAGCGGGTCGCCGGGTTGGACGCCGAAGAGAAGGCTCGATAGAAGCCTCGCAAAGGCGTAGGCTCCAGCAGCGCCAATCACCGCTCCGGCTGCGATAGTACGCAGATTCTGGCCGAACACGAGCGCCAGAATGGAGCTTCGATTTGCACCCAAGGCGATGCGCACCCCGATCTCCCGCGTGCGCTGCGACACATTGTACGCAGTGACGCCATAGATGCCCACGCAGGCCAACAGCAATGCGAGCGAACTCAGGATGCCAGCGACCGCGGCAGCCACAATGGCCGAGTAACGCGCGTCGCCGATAACCGTCGTGTACGGAGTAACGGTAGGTGCAATGCGCTTGTCGACTTCCGCGGCAATACCCGGCAGTGCGCGGGCTATTGCGTCCCCCGCGCCCGGCGCATGCCGGATGATCAGTTGCGACACTGCCGTACCGTTGGACGGCATGTACGCGAAGAGCTCATGCTTCGAACCCAGCTCGCGCCAGCTTACGGTAGCCGCTGTGCCGATGATCGTGCGATCGAACAAAGTTGAGCCGGGGCGTACGCTCTTCACCAGTGCGTCGTTCACCACTATGGATGTGTCCAGTGCTTCTTCCGCCGTGCTGAAGCCCCTACCGTTGACCAGTGGGATGCCGAGAGTGGCGAAGTAGTTGGCCGACACATGCGCGATGCCTGCGCTGCGGCGCTCGCCGTTGCTGGGGTCTTGAATCACAGAGGATTCGGAGCGGCGTCCCAAAGGTACGGAAGAGGCGTGGGCCACGGCTTCCACTCCGGGCAACGCCTGGATGCGCGTGGTCAACTCGCGGAGCATCGGTACGGCCTTTGCGTCGTCAAAGCCGCTGGAACTCAGGTTGGGAGCGAACAGCAGTATGTTCTGGTAGGCGAAGCCGGGCTCCATGGTCTTGGCGCTTTCGAGCGCGCGTGCCAGCAGCATCGCTGTGCTCAGCAATACCGCACATAACGCGACCTGAGAGCCAAGCAGGACGCTACGCAAACGCATGCCGGACGGAGATGCTTGTCCTTCCTGCAGGCCGCTCGCGATGGCCTCGCGCACGATGCGCGTAGCGGGGATCAGGCCAGAGATCAGAGCTGCTAAAAAAGTAACAGCGGCGATGAAGACTGCCACGCGATAGTCTGTGGCAAAACGTAGTGCGGTGGTGAGCCGTTCGGGCGCCATCGTCTGGACGATCCACTTGGGAGCCCAGATGTTCAGCAGGATGCCAATCGTTCCAGCGAGCGACGTGAGCACCAGGCTTTCTGTAAAAAGCTGACGTAGGATGCGGCCCTGACCCGCACCCAGGCTTAACCGTACAGCGATCTCGCGACGCCTGCCCAATGCACGTGCGATCTGCAAATTCGCGACGTTCGCGCATGCCAGCAGCAGCACCAGCAGCGCCGCGATACCGGCCGCTAGAAACACTGGGGTCGCCTGACGGGCAATGCTCGGGTTTGCCAGTAAAGCGGCGGATGTTACCAGAACGTTCGACGGGTCGCGCCGTATCTCCTCGTTGAACTGCCGGCTCAGCACCTGCAGTTCTGCCTGCGCTGCGCCCATCGATGTCTCCGGCTTACGAATGCCTACTGCCTTCATGCAGCACATTCCCGCGTTGTCGATGGACTTTCCATCGGGCTGCAGGATGTCGCGCCAACCTGCTGCGACCCACATCTGCGGTGCTACCGGGTTCGCTCCATCAAAGCCTTCGAGTGCGACTCCAACAATACGAAGGCGTTGCTGCCCGCCGCTGGTGTCCAGCCATGTTCCAACGATGTTCGGGTCGCCGCCAAACTGACTCCGCCAAGTGTTGTGCTCGAGGATCGCCTCGGGTTCAGGACGGCGGTAATCGGCGGACTTGGAAAAGCCTCGGCCAATTTGAAAGCCCGTACCCAATAGCTCAAAGTAGTTGTCGCTCACGGCTGCGATACTGGCATCCCACTTGCCGTCGCCGCGCTTCATCTGTGCGTTGAACAGTGTGTATCCGGCCAAGCCCTGCAAGGTCTGCGTGTGCGAGGCAAGGTAGCGATACTGTGGCCACGACATACCGCTCCACATGCCGCGCTGCGCTTCCACGTACACCTGCACGGCGCGATCTCCGTCGCGGATCATCCAGGGGGCAAGGGCGAGTGTGTTGTAGACGCTAAAGACAATGGCATTGAGTCCAATGCCTAACACCAGGGCAAGGGTCGCCGCGATGGTGAAGCCTGGTTGTGTGCGCAGTGACCGTACGGCGTAGCGAAGGTCGCGTACGGCATCGTCCAGCCAGGCAAAGCGCCAGGCGGCGCGAGCGTCCTCGCGGGCCAAGGTAACATTGCCGATCGCGACCGCGGCAGCGCGACGGGCGTCGGCTTCGCTGAGTCCAGCATCCTGCAGTTCGCGCTCCTTCAACGAGCGGTGAAACTGCAGTTCTTCTGCCAAGCTCTCTTCTTCCGCACCTCGGCCGCGCAGCCGATTCCAAAAACTCGTCCAACTCATACGGTACGGCCTCGCAACACCATGTGGATGGCGCCCACCATCTTTTCAAACTGCTCTTCTTCAGCCGCCAGACGCTTCTTTCCAGCTGCGGTGATCGTGTAATAACGCGCGCGACGGCCGGTTTCCGATTGCCGCCACTCGGCTTCCGCCCAGCCATTCACCAGCAAACGCTGCAAGGCCGGATAGAGCGAACCTTCACCCACTTGCAGGACGGAGTCCGAAATCTGCAGCAGATACTGCGCGATGCCGTACCCATGCAGGGCGCCTCGCGAAATGGTCTTGAGGACGAGCAGGTCCAGGGTGCCGGGTAGGAGATCGGGTTGAGGCATCGGTAAGCGATACATCGAGTATCGATGTATGCAGAGTAAGGCATGCAGGGACGTCGAGTCAAGAACGATTTTTGGGGAGGAAAAGCGGGGAAGGGAAGAAGTGGTGGGCGCGCAGGGATTCGAACCCCGGACCCCCTCGGTGTAAACGAGGTGCTCTAACCAGCTGAGCTACGCGCCCCGCTTCCTTTCTATTGTACGCGGAACGGTAGCGCCAACGCCAACTCGACCCAGCCAATGCCCGGCCGGAACATCAAAATTTTCCGTCACTGTTTGACAGTTTTGCTGTGCCGTTCCGCTTGTTTGGTTGCAACACACAATCGAGGAGAAAACATCATGGCTTGCGGATCAGTTTTTGGCGATAACAAACGCTTCTTTTGGAATTTGGACGGAAACGTCGGGCCTGGCTGCCCGAACAAAATCGAGGATGTCCAGTTGGTACAGTTGGGCTTTCATTGCAAAGCGAACAACCCCAAATACCCAATTACGCCTGCGTCCAAGGCGATCTACAGCGCCGTCGTTCCTGGTGCGCCGTACACCGGCGGCTACAACGACCCGCTGAGCATCGCGATCCGGCAGTTTCAGAAAGAGCGCGGCGGTCCTCAGGACGGGCGTGTCAGCGTGATCTCCGGATCTGGAATGATCAGCGACAAGCTTGGCTTCATGATGGTGGCGCTCAACAACAACATTTCAGACTGCATCACCAACAACTGGCCGTTCATCGATCGCCACAGCCAATGCCCAGGAGCTCTCAAAGCCGTCGTCGGACGCAGTTTCGTTTTCTCCAGCTAAGCGCCTGCCCGTTACAAATCTTCAATCGAGACGGGCATCTTGTGACGCCAGTTGGGATGCTGCCATGTTGTACCCGGCATGTTCTGCTGCTCCGGGAAGCCCGTCAAATCGTCCTGCGTGAACGCAAAGAGCTTGGAAGGGGTCGCACGCAGGAAGTCGAAGATCGCCTTGCGAACCTTATCCGGCAACTCCGCGGCGTTGGAATCCACGTCACCTTCCAGCACCTTGGCCTCGTATAAGGCCTCCAGCAGCTTCACTTTATCCGTCTGTCGCTGCTGCTTCTGCTGATGGTAGGACCCCTCATCCAGAATCAACCCCACGCTACGCCGGACGTCGATGTCGTGCCCCGTCCAGAACCCAGCGATAGTCGGCAGGTCATGCGTGGTCGTACACACCAGCGCCTGTTCCGGGTACTCACCTGGCTGTTTGAAGCTGCCGTCCCAGCGGCGTTCAAAGTACAGCAGGCGGTAGCTTAGAATGCCTGCATTCTTAAGGCCCGCGCGCATTTCGTCGGTGATGGTGCCAAGATCCTCGCCGATGATCAGTACGTTGTTCCGCAGACTTTCGAGCGCCAGGATACGCAGCAGATCCTGCGCGTTGTCGTGGACGTATGTGCCCTCAGCAGCCTTGAACCCATCAGGAATCCAGAACAGCCGGAACAGTCGCATCACGTGATCCAGACGTAGCGCGCCGCCGTGCTGGCAGTTGTTGCGAATGGTCGCGATGAACTGCTTGTAACCCGATGCTTTGTGCATCGCTGTATTCGGGGGCGGGAACGACCAATCCTGCCCTTCGGGCGCAAAATCATCGGGCGGTGATCCCACACGGCATCCCTTGATGTAGTACTCGCGGAACGCCCACGCATCAAACCCAGAACGATCTACGGCAAGCGCCAGATCATGATACAAACCGATGGACATACCGCAGATCTCCACCGCATGCTTCTGCGCGGCCGCAAGCTGCAAGTCGATCAGCCACTGTAGCCATTCGTAAAACAGAACGTCGGCTGCATTTGCTCCAGCAAACTCGCACACGGCCGGCGATGCCGGGTCGCGATATTGCTCCGGCCAATCCTGCCAAAGCCAAACATCCGGATGCTCGGCGTGAATCGAATCATAAAGCGCGCAGTATGTGGCGAACAGCGTCAGCGACGCGCCCTGCGAAGCCCGATACGCATCGAACCGTACATCGCCCGCAAACTTTCGGAAGCACTGCCGCAGGATGTCCAGCTTCCAGGCGGCCACCTTCTCGTATTCGACATGCGGCGTGTCCCGCAGCGCGGCCAGTTCATCCTGCCATTTGTCGAGCGGCGGACATCCCGGAACCTCCGCCACATCCAAGTACAGAAAATTGCGGAACAAGGTCGTGGTCGGTAGATACGGACTGGTGTTGTACGGCTGCCGGTTTGGGATCGCGTGCAGCGGGTTCAGGGCAATGAACCCAGCGCCCAATGCCTTCGCGGCCCATGTACAAAATGCCTTCAGGTCGGTAAAGTCGCCACATCCCTGATTGCGCTTGGATCGCAGCGAGTACAGCGAAATGGCAACGCCGCTTACCCGGCCTTCCGCAGCTTTGCAGGACTCCGGGCACACAATCAACGTCGCCGTACGGCCACCCACTTCGACTTTGTGATAGCCAAAGGGTGCATCGGCCGGCAATGCAGGACCTGTTTGTAAAGTGACGGTTCCATCTTCCCAAGCGAACTGTACGGCGGCATCCGCAGGTACGTCGGGCAGCGTTTCCCCGTGGGTGAGTACCCACGTTTCGCCGTCGGCCTTGACGTTGCCGATAGCGTCGTAGATCGCGCGTGCAACCGGTTGGGACACATGATGCTCTTTCCCCCACAGGTCGTAATAAACGGGCTGAATGCCCGCTTTTTCCAGAATGTCGTCAGGCAAATCGCCGTGCGATAATGAGGATGTGGAAGCCGGAGAGAGCAAATTTCATATTAGCCAGCCCGCCGATCTGTTCGCTCGTATCGATCAGGAAGACGAGAACCCATTTGCGGACAGTGTCATCACCACAACCGTGGATTGGGCGATCAACTGGGCCCGCAAGAATTCCATTTGGCCGATGAGCTTCGGCCTGGCCTGCTGCGCCATCGAAATGATGTCGATGATCGGTTCGCGATTTGACATTTCGCGCTTCGGCGCCGAGGTGATGCGCGGTTCGCCACGCCAGTCCGACATGATGATCATCGCCGGTCGCGTGTCGAATAAGATGGCCCCGGTCATCCGCCGCCTGTACGAACAGATGCCGGAGCCCAAGTGGGTGATCTCGATGGGCGCCTGCGCCACGTCCACCGGCGTGTTTTCCAACTACGCGCTGATCCCGGTGAACCAGGTGATCCCCGTCGACGTGTACGTCCCGGGTTGCCCGCCGCGCCCCGAACAGCTCATTTACGCCATCATGATGCTGCAGGAAAAGATCGCGCGCGAAAAGGGCGTGATCCAGAAGGTCCTCAACATCGACTAGTTGTTTTAGAGCTCCGAAGGGCTGATGCGGCGCCACTTGCCGATCTCCAGCCCTTCGAGCTTCAGCTTTCCGATCTGCACCCGCACCAGCTTCAGTACCTTACTTCCGATCGCCTCCACCATCCGGCGAACCTGCCTGTTCCGCCCCTCACTGATCGTCAGTTCAAAGTGCGTGTACTTGCCTGAATCGCGTACCCGCGTCACCTTGGCGGGCCTTGTCGGTCCATCGTTTAGCTCTACGCCATTGCGCAGCATGTCCAGTTGCTCGTCGGTAAGCAATGTGGAGGCCTTGATCAGATACGTCTTCGGGATCTTATGATCCGGGTTGGTCATCAACTCGGCGAACTGCGTATCGTTGGTCATCATCAGCAGACCGGTGGTGTCCTGATCCAGACGTCCGACGGGCACTACCCATTCCCCAAGATCCTTCACCAGTTCGTACACCGTGGGACGGCCTTCCGGATCTTTGTACGTCGTGATGTAGCCCTTGGGCTTGTTCAGCACGATGTACAGATCGTCGCGATCCTTCAGCCGTACCGGTTCTTCATCGAGCGCCACACGATCGCGGCCGAGGTCCACCCAATGGTCGGGCGTACGGATCACACGGCCATTCACCGTCACGCGACCCGCGCCGATGAACGATCGCGCTTCCGTGCGCGAGCAGATGCCGGCCTTCGATAGCACGCGCTCCAAGGTCTTGAGTGGCCGCTTGCCCTCTCCGGTTACCACCACTTTCTTCTGCGGCCGCTCTGCGCCTGCGGGCGGAGGTCCCGACCGGAAGCCGCGACCCCGATCGGGACGCGAAGTGCTCGCAGCCGTGTTCTTCAGAATCGGCTTCGCGACGTTTCCGGGCGAGCCGACCTTCAGTGCTGGTTTTGGCTTCTGCTCAGCCCCACCACTTTTCGCCGGGCGCGAGGTGGGCTTTGGCGACGTCGGGGTTGATTTCGACGCCGAGCCCCGGTTTTTCGCGAATCCGGTAGTATCCGTTTTCGAATATCGGGCCATCGTGTATCACAAGGTCCTGCCACCAGTCGATGTACTTCGCGAGTTCGTGCACTCGGAAGTCACGCATAGACGCGGCGGCGTGGGCCGATGCGATGGTACCAACCGGACTGGCCGGATTGTGCGCCGCCGTCGCAATATAGTGGCTTTCCGCAAAGTCGTGGATACGCTTCGATTCCAGCAGGCCGCCTGATTTCGGGATGTCGATATGCACGATGTCGCACGCCTGCTGCTGCACCAGCGGCAGGAACTGATCGCGCCCATATAAGTTTTCGCCCGTGCAAATGGGCACGTTGGATGCCTTGGTCACGCGAGCCATCGCTTCGATGTTGCCCGGCGGTACGGGATCTTCCAGCCACATCGGCTTGGCCGGCTCAATCGCGCGGCACATGTTGATGGCATCACGCACGTCGTATTTCCAGTGCGCCTCCACGCCAAAGTCGATGTCCGGCCCCAGGGCGTCGCGAACGGTTTCCATGGCCTTGGCGATCACACGCAGGTCGTGCAAGGTGAGGCCGCGCGTGTACATGTCGTGTCCCGGCTTGCTGTACGTCGGGTCGAGTTTGGGCGGTATCCCATCACCCTGAAACTTGAACGCCGTCCATCCGGCCTTCTCGGCACGTGCCTGCTGCACCTGGGCTCGCCACAAGCTGTAATCTTCGGGCGCGTCCACCACCTGCATCGTGCGATAGAAACGAACACGGTCGCGAAAACGGCCGCCCAACAGATTGCACACCGGCGTCTGCAGGATCCGCCCTGCAAGATCCCAAAGCGCGATCTCGATGCCGCTCGCCGCGGTCATGGTGACGCCGCCTTGCGCTCCCGCTCCTGCCGTACGCATCAGCATCTTGGTGTACAGCTTGTCGACGTTCAGCGGATCTTCGCCGATGATGTGCGGGGCAAGGGTATTGAGTGCTAATTCCTTAACACCAACGCCCCAGTACGCCTCGCCGATGCCGTACAAGCCGGAGTCGGTCTCGATCTTGATGAGGTTCCAATCCCAGGTGCCGCGCACCACCATCACCTTGACCGCGGTGATCTTCATCTTGCCGTACTGCCGCTGCTGGGCGGCCAGACGATGCAGCGGCAACGCGGCTGCAATCGAACTCAAAAACGCACGCCTGGATAGCATTTCTGCGCCAGTATATGCTATCCCCAACGTAAGAGATGGCTGCCAAACTTTACGCCGGAACCTCCGGATTCGCCTACGATGCCTGGAAGCCGGCGTTTTATCCACCCAAGCTAGCCTCCAAGAAATTCTTGGAACACTACGCGACGCGCCTTAACGCGGTTGAGATCAATTACACCTTCCGCCGTCTGCCGTCGCCGAGCAGTTTGCAAGGCTGGATCGAACAGACGCCGCCGGGCTTTATGTTTTCGTTGAAAGCCCACCAAAAGCTCACCCACTTCATCCGTCTACAGAAGAACGAGTTCACGGATGTCTTTTTCAAGTCGGTTGACCCGCTTCGCATCGCCGGACGTTTAGGGCCGATCCTGTTCCAACTGCCGCCGAACTTCGGCCTGAACCTCGAACTGCTCACGGAGTTTCTGGGCGATGTTCCGGACGACGTCCCGCTCGCCTTCGAGTTCCGCAACAAAAGCTGGTTCGTCGACCCGGTGTATGAACTCCTGGAAAAGCGGGGCGTCGCGCTGTGTCTGGCCGAATCCGAAAAGCTGGTGGTGCCGGAAAGGGTGACGGCAAAGTTCGTGTACTTCCGTCTGCGCAAAGAGAACTACACGGCAGAAGAAGTCGCGGAAATCCGCACGAAATGCGACGCTCTGGTCGCCGAAGGCAAGGACGTGTACGTGTACTTCAAGCACGAGGACACGCCGGACGGCGCGCTGTGCGCAGAGCGCCTATTGACCGCTGCCGCATCATAGCTTCGACAAAAATTCCGCGATTGCTGACGCCGTGGCTTCCTGCTGTTGCTCGCGTGTGATCGTCGCAGTCCCGCTCGACAACTGGTGCCGGTAGTAGCCGAACTGAACGTGATTCCCGCCGTCGATCTGCTTCAGTACGGCATCGGACGGCAGCAGATGCCGATTCCGCGCAATGTCACCCGGCGACGCCACTCCATCCTCAGATCCGAAAATCTTCAGGATTGGCTTTCCCACGCCGGCGAGATCGAAATCGCGGGGGTGCGTGGTGGCGACCAGAACCGCGCCGCGCGCCGATGTGCCGGACCTTTCCTTCAAAAGCCTGGCCGTTAGCATCCCACCGCGTGAATGTCCGCCGACCGCCCAGTGGATCTCCGGATTGGCTCGCATACGCGCCTCGATGTGGTCGAAAAGCTCACCCCTTTGCGCGTCCGTGCAGGCGCAACGGTAAGGCAGAGGCACAATCTCCGCCGCAAACCCTTTGTCCCGGATACGGTCCATCAGCGGACGGTATGCTTCCGGCGCCACCATCCCTCCGGGTAGAAAGATCACCCCCTGTTTCGGAGCGCCCGACATGGAAGTCTCGCGCGCGGGAGGCAGGTCGCTGCTCGTCTGGAACCCCAACCAGAGCCAAAAGGTGAACCCAAGTCCGCAGGCGATCCAGATCCGTCGAAGCCACTTCCACATGCCTCATTCTATCCGTGCTGAATGTATCCATTGACAATATATGCATATCGGATATAGTGAGTACATGACGCCGGAAGCCTTTCTGCCTCTCCCTAATGCCACCTTCCATATCCTGCTGGCTCTTGCGGACGAAGATCGCCACGGCTACGGCATCATTGGCGACATTGAGTCGCGAACCGGCGGCAAGCTACGCTTGAGCCCCGGCACTCTGTACCGATCCATTCAACGCATGGTGGAACAGGACCTCATCGTCGAAACGGATGAGCGTCCCGCGCCCGACCTCGACGACGAACGCCGCCGTTACTACCGCATTACGCCATTTGGCCGCAAAGTAGCGAAAGCGGAAACTGCCCGGATGCTGAGCCTCGTGGACCATGCACGCGCGCTGGGCTTCGCCGGTAAGGAGCGTGGCTAGCATGTACAGTCTCCTATTGCGCCTGTTGACCCCCAAATCCTTCCGCAACGAGTATGGCGGAGAGATGCAGGCCCTGTTTCACAAACAGATCCGCGAGGCATCGTCGCTGATGGGTCGCGCGGGTGTTTGGCTCGAGGCAATCGCCGATATCTTTACTGCCGGTGCCGCCGCACACTGGGACCTTCTCCGGCAGGACATTCGCTACACCTTCCGCTCCATTCGTAACTCCCCCGGCTTTGCCGCCGTGGTGATGTTGGTGGCGGCACTTGGCATCGGCGCTGCGACCTCAGTCTTCACGCTTGCCGATCACATCCTGCTACGGCCTCTGCCCTTTCGCGAGCCGTCCCGGTTGGTGAAGTTGTTTGAGGACCAAACCGTTCTTGGGTATCCAAGCCTTGAGGTATCGCCGGCGAACTTTCGCGACTGGAAACGCCAGAGCCAGTCTTTCGAAGCGATGTCGGCCACACACGACATCTCGTTCAACATGACCGGCGCAGGCGACCCGGAGCGTCTCACCGGCGCGTCGCTCGGGCACGAGATGTTCGACCTGCTGGGCGTGATGCCAATGGTTGGACGTCCTTTCAGCGCAAAGGACGACAGCGCTGGCGCGCCTGGGACGATGCTGCTCAGCTACGACTATTGGATGTCGCGTTTTGGCGGTGACACTTCTGTCATTGGCCGCAAAGTGCAGTTGGACGGCGAGCCTTTCACCATCATCGGTGTGATGCCCAGGTCATTTCTGTTTCCGCGGCGCGAAGGGAAGGTCTGGCTGCCAAATCGCTTTGGCGACGGCGACTATGAGAACCGCGAAAACCACTGGTTGACTGTCGTCGCGCGTCTCAAGCGCGGTGTAACGCAGTCTCAGGCGGCGGCAGAAATGAAGATCGTTGCACAGCAAGTTATGGATCAGAATCCGGACTGGCGTGAGAAGTCCGGCATTCGTATGGGACGGATGGACGATCAGCTTCCGGTTCGCAGCCGCACCATGCTCAACATCCTCGCTGCGGCCGCCGTCTTTCTGGTGTTGATCGCCTGCGCGAACCTGGCCAACCTGATCCTCGCGCGCTCGTCGGTACGGCAGAAGGAAATGGAAGTTCGTACGGCGCTGGGCGCGGGCCGTGAACGCCTCGTCCGGCAGTTGCTGACGGAAAGTCTCGTACTCGCCCTTGGCGGTGGACTCGCCGGCGTTTTGCTCGCAAACCTGACCTTACCCGTGCTGGGCCGTTTTGTACCGTCCACGCTGCCTGTGGCGGAGATCCCGCAGATTGACATGCGCGTTATGCTGTTCGCGCTCGGGCTGACGGTGCTGGTGGCGATCTCGTTCAGCGTACTGCCCGCATTGCGTACCATCGGCGGCAACGGCGGAGGCTATCAGACGCGTACCCACACCGGACGCCGTAGCGACCGGGCTCGGCGCATCCTTGTGGTGGTGCAAGTTGCCGCATCGCTGGCGCTGGTGACTTCGACAGGCCTGCTGGTGCGGGCCTTGCTCAAAGTGAATGGCCAGGCGCCAGGTTTTACCGTGGATGGCAAGCTCGTGTTCCGAACTTCGCTGGCGTTTCCCCAGTACTTGAAGAGCGCCACGCGGCAGCAGTTCTACCGCAGCGTCCTGCGCGGGATTGAGAATCTTCCCGGCGTGAAGTCCGCGGCGGTTGTGAGCTTCCGTCCCATGTACGATTTTCGGGGTGGCATTTGGCCGGTGACCGTTCCCGGCGAAGCCAAGGATGCGCCCGCGGCAGCGCGATTCGTCTCCCCCGGCTACTTCAAGACGATGGGTACGCCGATGCTGCTGGGGCGTGAGTTTACGGATGCGGATCAGCGCGGCGGGTTGCCGGTGGCGGTGGTGAGCGAGTCCTTTGCCAAGGCGCACTGGGCCGGGCAGAACGCTGTGGGACGCCAGTTTACAAACACCATCAACAAGGTGACGTACACGGTGGCCGGAGTGGTGGCGAATGTTCGCTTCCGCGGCGTGGATCGCGACATGGAGCCACAGATGTATTTTTCTGCGTACCAGATTGACGACAACTGGTTCCCATGGTTCGCGCCCAAGGATTTCATTGTCGCCACCAATCTTGAAGATCCGTCGTCGCTTTTGCCGTCGATTCGCGCCATCGTGCGCGAGGCGGATTCGACGCTCCCCGTGTCCGACATCCAAACCTTTGTCGAACTCATCGAAAACGATACGGTGGCCCGCCGCGCGCAACTTTGGGTGACTGGTGGCTTCTCCATTGCCGCCTTCCTGCTGGCCGGCATTGGTATCCATGGCTTGCTCTCCTTTGCCGTCGCCAAGCGAACCCAGGAAATTGGACTTCGCCGCGCGCTCGGAGCCACAGCGCGCCAGATCGCATCGCTGGTCTTTGGCGAAGCCATCATTCTGTCGCTGGTCGGCGCGGTCATAGGCCTCACTCTTGCCTATCTCGTTGCGCAGGGCATGGAAAAGGTTCTGGTGGGCGTACCGCCTGCCGATCCTCTTACGATTAGTTTGGGCGCTTGCGCCGCGCTCGCAATGACCCTGCTTGGCGCGGCAATCCCCGCGCTTCGCGCCCTCCGTGTGGATCCGGCGGAAGCCCTCCGCGCCGAATAGATACGCAACGGTATTTGCGTTGTCGCGATGATAAGATCGAGGTGCGCAAAGCCGCGCGTGCCTTCCGATGTACAGATACCGGCCCTGTTTCGCACTCAGTATCGTTTCCGTCGCAGCTAGCCTGGCTGCCGAGCAGCCTCCGCCCGCAGCCTTCCAGCAGTACTGCGCGGGTTGCCATGGCAAGGCAGCCATGGGAGGCGTCAACCTCGAAGAGTTGTTGAAGTCGCCGCCCGGCGAACCGTTTCAGACCTGGGACAAAGTGGCTGCCGTACTCGAAACCAAGCGCATGCCGCCTCCCAAGATGAAGCAGCCCAGCGACGAAGAGCGTCAAGCGGCTGCCGCCTGGGTACGTAGCGGGCTCAAGGAATACGCCAAAAAGCATGCCGGCGACCCTGGCAAGGTCACCGTCCGCCGCCTCACCAGTGGCGAATACGGCTACACCATCGAAGATCTCACCGGCCTCGACATCAAGACCGATCGCGACTTCGTAGCGGACTCCGTCGGCGGCGAAGGCTTCACCAACTTTGGCGACGTCCAGTTCATGCAGGACGCCAACCTCGAGCGTTACCTGCAGGCCGCTAAGTGGGTGGCCGAGCGCGCCGTTACCGCTTCCGGACCTTTGTCCTTCTATCCCGATCCCGGCAAGAGCGGACTCGAACTTTCCGCCGTCGCGCGCATCCGCAAGATTCATGGAGAAAACGGTTTCCGCGCCACCTCTGGTGAGGGCGGCAAGCCCTTCGGCACCGAACGCTACGGCGCCGCGATCCTCGCTGTGTGGAAGTACAAGAATCGTGCGGCGCTGGGCAAGCCCAAGGCGACCATCGCCGAGATCGCCAAGGCGGACGGCGTTAGCGCCCGCTTTGCCGAACACCTTTGGAATACCTTCCAAACCCCCAATAAAACCTACCCCACGGCTGTCGTACTCGAAAAGTGGAACAAGTTCCCCACAGGCAATGATCTGGCTGCAGCCAAGGTCGCCAGCAAAGACCTGCAGGACTTCATCGTCAACTACCCGCGCTTCCTCTTTGGAGCCGGCGCACCCGCAGCGGGCGGCCTCGGCGACGAACGCGCGCTCATCATCAGCGACGAAGAAGTACAGGTAAAGGCGCGGCAGAAGATCGTCTTCGGCATCATCAACCGGTCCCGCGACAAACAGCCCTTCGCTCGCGTGTACCTGCAGGTCAGTTCCGTCAATCCGGACTCCAGCACAAAGCCGCTCGTGTACTGGCGCAACACGCAGGTTCGTTCCCGTGGTGCGGATCGCGCATTCGGCGAACCCAAAGCGCTGTTCGACATCATCGACGAAGCCTCCCGCCAACGCTTGGGCTTTGGCTCCCGCGGTGCCCAGCCGAACGAATTTGTGACAGAAGGCGAGGTAGCCACCTACTTCGACATCCCCACACCGGACGCTGGCGGAACCTTCTCGCTCACCATCGAGCCTGAAATTGGCCCCGGCGACTCAATCGTCCGCTGCCTGCTTTCGGATAAAGAGAACATTGCCACCGGACGCCCGATTTCGGCCCTGGTTGGCGACCCCAAGCTGCCTTCGTACAAAGTGTGGAAGAAGAACCTGCTGGACTTTGCCGCGAACCTGCCGAGTAACTCCCACGGCGAAGCGACCCCGGCGGATAAGGATCCGATCCCGGCCCCGTTCAACAACGTGTACAACCAGCCGGAACGCGATCGTTACCACGTCAAGGTCAAGTACTATCGCACCGACAAGTTCCTCTACGACAAGATCCTCAGTGACGCCCAGCGCGCCGAACTCGATCACGCCTGGAACGACCTTTTGGGATCGTTCGAATACCACGACCAAATCCTGGACTTCCTCGATGAAAAGTTCAAGCTGAACCTCAACGGCAAGAACATCGCGCAGTTGGATGACGCCTTTATTCGCAGTCTGCCGGAAGAGCCTCGCAAGTATGTCGAGCCGTTGAAGGCTCACTACAACGCGGTGCAGGACGCGCATCTGTCCGCGCAGCCCGGGCATCTGCGCGACGCGTTGGAACTCGCGTCCAAGGCCTGGCGCCGCCCGTTGACCCCCACCGAAAAGCAGAACCTCGAAGCGTACTACCGCAAACTGCGCGACACGCAGAAGCTCGATCACGATCGCGCCATCCGCGTCCTGCTCACGCGCATACTCGTAGCGCCCGAGTTCCTGTATCGCCTGGAGCAAACCTCCTCGAACAACAACAAGACGAAAGGACTCACCAGTTGGGAACTTGCCAGCCGGTTGAGTTACTTCCTCTGGTCCTCGATCCCCGATTCCGAACTTCGCCGCGCCGCTGCGGCCAACGAACTCACGGTACCGGCCAAGCTGCAGGCGCAGGTAAAGCGCATGCTTGCCGACCCCAAGGCCCGCCGCTTTTCGACGGAATTCTTCGGACAGTGGCTCGGCTTCTACCGTTTTGACCAGTTCACCGGCGTCGACAACGGCCGCTTCCCCGAGTTCAACGACGAACTCAAAACCGCCATGTACGATGAGGCCACCTCGTTCTTCGAATACATCGTGCGGCAGAATCGCCCGGTGTCGGAAATCCTGAACGCCAACTATACGTTCCTGAACCCCACCCTCGCCAAACATTACGGCGTCAAAGCCGATGTGAAGGGCATGGAGAAGGTAGACAACGCGCAGGATCGTGGCGGCGCCCTCCGCCTGGGTGCTGTACTCGCGGAGACCTCGGCCCCGCTTCGTACCAGCCCCGTCAAGCGTGGCGACTGGGTGCTACGCCGTATCCTCGGTACGCCGACGCCGCCTCCTCCTGCCGACGCTGGCTCGCTCCCGGCCGACGAGAAAGCTTTTGGCGGACTCACCCTTCGGGAAAAGCTCAAGGTCCATATGCGCAACGCCACTTGCGCCGGCTGCCATACCCGTATCGACCCGATGGGCTTCCCGCTCGAAAAGTATGATCCCCTGGGTCGCGTCCGCGCCTCTTACTCAGACGGCAAGCCGGTAGAAGATGTATCCACCACCAGAGAGGGAATCGACATCAAAGGTGTGGAAGGTCTGATTGCGTATTTGCAGAACCACGAAGAGCAGGTGCTGTCCAACATGAGCCGCAAGCTCATTGGCTTCGCCCTCGGCCGTACCGCCCTTGCCTCCGACCAACCGCTGGTCGAGACGATGGTGAAAGCCGGAAATAAGGCATCACTGACCGACTTTATCTCCCAAATCGTGGCCAGCCGCCAATTCCAGTACCGCCGCGATGAAGATAATGGTAACCGCGCAGTGGCCGTGTTACGCCCTACTGATAAAGGACCCAGGCGATCCCAAAACGGAGTGACCCAGAATGAATAGACGCCATTTTCTGCGAGGTACAGGTGTAGCCTTGGCGCTGCCCTGGATGGAGTCCATCGGGCGCGCTGCCGCCACGACGTCAAACACCACAGCGCCCACACGCTTTGCCTGCGTCTACTTTTCAAACGGCGTGGAACCGGAGCACTGGTTCGCCAAGGGCGAAGGCGCCAACATGCAGATCGGCCCCGGCCTCGCGCCCATGCAGCCCTTCCGCGAGGACATCACCTTTGTCCGCGGTCTGTTCAACAAACAGGCCTTTATCTCCACTAGTCCGCACTTGGGGCGCAACCCGAACCTCCTGTCGGGCGCCAAGGTCAGCCTGGACCCGGCCGACATCCGCGTCGGAACTTCGTTCGATCAGGTGCTGGCCAAAGAGATCGGCCACCGCACCGCCATGCCCAGTCTTGTGCTGGGTATCGAACCGAATGAGCTTCGCCTGGAAGACGGTTTGTCGATGGTGTACGGCTCCTGTATCTCCTGGACCTCGCCCACCAAGCCGGCCACGAAGGAGATTTACCCGGCTCGCACCTTCGACAGCCTGGTCGGCGACGGCAGCGGCCGTGAACTCGACAAGTCCGTGCTGGACGCCGTCCTGAGCGACACCCACAGCCTGCAGCCCAAGATCAGTCGCAACGACAAGACCAAGCTCGACGAGTACCTGGAATCGATTCGCGACATCGAAAAGCGCATCGAGCGCGCCAAGAAGGAAGAGCGCATCGAAGGCTGGAGGCCGACGCTTGCCAAGCCCAACATGCCGCGCCCGGCCGACACGATCCCGCAGGACGTTCCGGCTCACATGAAGCTGATGCTCGACATGATCATCCTGGCCTTCCAGATGGACAAGACGCGCATCGCCACCCTCATGCTGAACAACGACCTGTCGCAGATGAACTTCCGGTTCATCGAAGGCGTAAAGGGAGCCCTCCACCTGGACCTGACGCACAACGGCAAGGCTCCGGTGGCCGAGGCCATGTACCTCAAGACCAACCAGTTCCACGTACAGCAGTTCGCCTACTTGCTCGATCGCATGAAGAAGATCGACGAGGGCGGCCAGTCCATGCTCGACAGCTCGATCCTGATGCTGTGCTCCAGCCTCTTCGATGGCGACACGCATGGTGCGGATCAGCTTCCGATCCTGCTGGCGGGGAAGGGCAACGGGCAGTTCAAGCACGGTCGCGTACTCGATTACCTGGAACGTGGCGATGACAACCGCAAGGCTTGCAGCCTGTACCTGACGCTGATGGACAAGATGGGCGTCAAGCTCGAACGTTTTGGCGATGCCTCCACTCGCCTCGCCGAACTCTAGGAACAACACAGCAAAAGCAGAAAAGGCCGGGATTCGTTCCCGGCCTTTCTCATTTCCCTCTGCTCTAACTTTATTCTTCGATGTTCGACGGCAGCGCCGGGTAAAAGTGCGACGGCGGCTGGATCACGGCAAAGTGCGAGAGAATCTGCCCCAGTGTCGAATCGCGCTCGGACAAGCTCACCCAGCGGACTGTCGCGAACTCGCCCAGTTCTGAAAAGAACCCCACACCGCCCTTGCTGATGCGATTGTCGCTCCAGGAGCTCACCGTACGTCCGTTCACCGAGGTCACAAACCGCGACCCCTGCACGCTCACCCGCACCCGGTACGGACGCCCACGCTCCAGCACGATCGGTAGCGGCAGCCGTACCTGATCCACCGCCTGGCCATTCAGCACCGCATAACGTGTAATACCGGTGTTCGGTAAACTTCCATTCGAACCCCGGTTGATGGTCAACTTTGTGGCGTAGTAGTTTTGCGAATCGGCCGCGCGGAAGGCCCAATTCATACTCTTCTGCTCGATCTGCCCGACAAACTCCCAATCGTAGTTCGATAAGGAAGAGGACCGCTGCCAGATACGTAGGGCACCCGGGCGCAGGCCCGACGGCTCTAGTGAGAAATCGCGCACCGCACTCGCAGCCCCGCTCGCCCAATCCCCGATGCCGTTGGCAAAATCGTGGGTCAAGGTCACCGTCGCACGGCTTTGGAAGATCGACCCCAGGCTCCAACCGCCTCGCGTACCTTTGGGATTGTTCCCGGCCAGCGCGCTCGGCAACGAAATACCGCTACCGCCCGCTCCCGGACCACCCGCCGGACCGCCTGCGCCTTTGTCGCTAAACGCCACCATGATTAAGGCAGCCGTACCAAGAGCCACAAAGACTACCACGCCGCTCGACTTCTTTGGAGCCTTCCGGCGTTCCTTCTCTACCGTCCACAGGTCCCGGGTGTCGTAGTCCACTGTCGCGTCCTGCTCGACCACCACCCCGTCGGGTGAGATCGTGGCAAGACGCCGGTGTGCGGGGCAGCAGAATTCTTTGTCCAGAACTCTGCGGATGAAGCCGATTTGTTTCCCGCACCAGAGGCATTCCATAGTATTGTGAACCACTGCTCGAAACTACTCCCTGATTATACGGAGTATCTTTCGGTTTCGAGCCGTACTAGGATTCGATTTGAGGCTGGATTAGGGGAACCTTAGAGTAGGGCTGAGGGTAAAGGCCTAGTCTCTTACGGGCCAGGAGCGAAGATATATGGAACCAGATCCGGACGAGTACCACCCGGAAGACCCGGTGACGCTACCAATCACCGACGTTTTCGACCTCCACACCGTACCCCCGCGGGACGTAGCGGCGATTGTCGAAGAGTACCTGGTCGAGGCGCGCGCGAACGGTTTTCTCCACGTTCGCATCATCCATGGAAAAGGTATCGGCTATCAGCGCGAAACCGTGAGGAAAATTCTGGAAAGATCTGATTTTGTCGTCTCTTACGGCGACGCCCCGGCTGAGGCGGGAGGCTGGGGAGCCACTGTCGCGACCCTAGCGCCGCCCGCCAATCAGCGTTCGTAGTTCATCGCGCGAATAGCCGTGAGATAGGGCCACATCCGGCGTAATCTTCCCGGATATCACCAGTTCCGCCAGGGCATAGTCCATGGTGATCATCCCGGCAGAACGGCTGAGCAGGATCTGGGATTTCAACTGGTGATCCTGGCCGGACCGGATCAGGTTCCGCACCGCATCCGTACCCAGCAGGATCTCGCACGCCGCGTACCGACGGTCGCCGCGCGCGCCGGGCACAAGTTGCTGGCTGACGATCGCCGCCAACGACAGCGACAACTGCTGCCGGATCTGCGGCTGGTTCGCCGCCGGAGCCGAATCCACCATTCGGGAAATCGCCTGCGCTGAATCATGCGTATGCAGGGTCGAAAGCACCAGATGCCCCGTCTCAGCAGCGGTCAGGGCCAGCATGACGGTCTCGGGATCCCGCATTTCGCCTACCAGAATCACATCCGGCGACTGCCGCAGGATGCTCCGCAAACAGTCGTTGAATCCCGGCGTATCGATCCCCACTTCGATCTGCTCCACCAGCGCCATCCGGTTGCTGTGTACAAACTCGACCGGGTCTTCCACCGTCACAATGTGGCAAGCTCGGCTCCGATTGATCTCTTCTACCAATGCCGCCAAGGTCGAACTCTTGCCCGCACCTGTAGGACCCGCCACCAGCACCAGTCCTCGACGCAGCGCCGCCACCTGCTGTAAGGCCGGAGGCAGATCCAAATCCGTCAGCCGTGGGACATCGCGAGGCAATAGCCGGATCGCCGCCGCCAGCGTCTGCCGCTGATGGTGGACGTTGACGCGAAATCGCCGCCCGGTCAACGATTGAAAGGCAAAATCGGCGCTCAGAGTGTCGCGCAGGCGCTTCAGGTCGGCCGGGTTGAGCAGCGGCATCACCATCCCGCGTACGTCGGAATCCGTCAGCAAGTCGCCGCCGCTCTGCATGCGGATACTACCCTGAACCCGCTCCGCTACCGGAGCCCCAGGCACCAGCAGGATGTCCGACGCGCCATTGGCCACGGACTGCCGTAGGATCTCTGCCAACCGAGGCTGCTCCAGCCTGCCCGCCTCGTTGCCCTTGGCCGCAGCAGAAGACACTGCCGGCGCCGCCGCCTGCCGGTTCAGTTCATGTACCAGGGAATCCAGTTCGTCGTTATAACCGGCCATCAAGAATACAGACGCGCGCCATTGCCCAAACGTGGAAAGGGCCTCTCCCTCCGAAACATCCGGAAGAAGAGGCCCTGAGCTGTTACAGAGAACGATCGTTTAGAAGAAGAAACGTACGCCGAACTGCGCCTGGAAGGGGTTGCCCACCTGCGAGTTATTCGGATCGTACGACCCGTCGGTCAACCGCAAACGCCGGAACTGCGCATTCACCGGAGCCATCGTACCGTTGGCCTGGAAGCCCGCGCCGTACACCTGGTTGTTGCCGCCAAAGATCACATTCTCGGCATTGAACAGGTTGAAGAACTCCGCCGACAACTGTACGCGCATGTTCTCCGGTCCAAGCTTGAAGCTCTTCATCAGGCGAACGTCCGTACGGGCAAAGTTGCGATTGCGGAACCCGTTGCGGGCGAAGGGCTGGCCCGGCGCCGAGAACGGACGGTCGTTGTTGTTACCGTCGCCGTTGACGTCAGTACCCACACGAGCCGTAAACGGCAGACCCGTGTTGAAGCGGCTGATGCCACCCACTTCAATACCCCACGGCAGCGTGTACACCGCATTGGCAGTGATCTGGTTGCGGATGTCCTGGCTCGAGTAGTTGTACTCATCGCGCAGGTTGAAGCTGTTCACGTACTCAAAGCCCGTGGCGTCGCGTTCGCTATCCGAATCCGAATAGTTCTGCGACAGCGTGTAGAACGCCGAAGCCTGCAACTTCTTCACCCGGTACTGGGCCTGGAACGTGATGCCGCGATACATGCCGCGCGCCGAGCTTTCACGCACCGTGATGGTGGAAAGCGTCGGAATGCCGATGCGCTGGCGGCCGGTAAAGCTCGGACGCTGCGACTGGTCGGTTGCGTTGATCACCGGTACACCCAGGTTGTAGTTGCGATTGCGCAGCAGATTTACCGTATTCACGTAATTCACCTGCACGCCGGCAATGAAGTTGCGGAACACTTCCGTATCCACGCCAAAGCCCATCTGGAACGACCGCGGATTCACAAAGTCCGCTGCGTTCAAGGTCAGGGCCGCGCCGTTGAACGGATCAAGCGTACCGCCGCCCAACCAGACCTGCGCCGCGCGTTGCACCACATCCACCGGAATCACCGGAAGGCTGTTGAGCGACGCGGAGTTGAGGTTCACGCCCACCTGCTGGAAGACGTTGAAGATCGAAGGACGCGTGCTGTCGCCGCCGATCGAGATCGAAACGTCGCCAGGAACCGCGCGGAAGTTGTTGGTGCCGCCCGAGAACACGATCATCGGCGTCGCACCATAAAACATACCGGTATGGCCGCGAACCACCGTGCGATGCGCGCCGGAAATCGGGTTCCAGGCAAAGCCCACGCGAGGCGCGAACTGGTTGGTCGCATCCTTCATCACCGTGGGATCGAGACGCGCGCCCAGCGGGAACGTCACAGCCTTCACACGATCCACCAAGGTCGTGTTGCTGGACGCCGGGGTCGGGTTGTACTGGCCTTCCCAGCGCAGACCCAGATCCAACGTAAAGCTATTCGACACGCGGATATTGTCCTGCGCGAAGAATGCCAGCTGCTGGATGCCGTAGTCGGCAATGAGGTCGCCAATCTGGCGGGAATAAATCACGCTCGTGCCGTCGAAGCGATTGCCACCGTTCGTACCGTTGCCGCCCAGTAGCTGAGCAGTGGTCTGTGCGTTGGCGACGTTGGTGTTGAACGTACCAAACTGGTTGAAGCCGAAGAACTGGAAGGTCGACAAGCGGCTGTAGTCCATGCCGAACTTCAGCGAGTGCTTACCCTTCAGCACCGTCAAGCTATCGGTGATCTGCCAGCGCGTATCGTCCTGCGTCGTGGGCAGGAAGTTGCGTGCACCAAAGTTGCCGATAAAGTTCGAAACCGACGCCGTGTTGGAGTTGGCCAGACGCGGGCGGATCTCATAGCTGCCGCTAAAGCGCACATCGTTCACAACCGTGGGGCTGAACAGGTGCGTGTACTGCAGCGTGCCGTTGTGGATGCGATCCTTTTCCGTACCTTCGTTGCTCAGCGCAAACTGGCTGAAGGGGTTGGTCGCGCCGCCGACGGTCACCGCGTTGTTTTCGGTCGCGTCGGAGAAGGTATAACGTGCGGTCAGGCGATGGCCCTTGGCAAACAGATAGTCGCCACGGCCTAGCAACGCCATGCTCTTGTTGTCCTGCGTAAAGGATCTCTGTTCACTGCGGAAGAAGTCGATGGTCGGCTGCGTCAGAGCATTCGCGGTGATGTTGCCCAACTGCGGAAATACGCTCTGGCGCGGGATGTCGGCGCGCTGCGCTTCAATCGCACCAAACCAGAACAGCTTGTCCTTAATCGCAGGACCACCGGCCGCACCGCCAAACTGCTGCAGCGTTTCCGACGGCGTCACGCGAAGCTTGCGGCGCACGTTGATGTCCGCCGTCAGATCCAGAGGATCGAGCACCGGAATCGGGCTCTGCGCGCTGAACTTACGATTGCGATTCTGATAGAACGCTTCACCATGCACATTGTTCGTGCCGGACTTGGTGATGGTATTCATCACGCCGCCCGTCGAACGGCCGTATTCCGCGGTGTAACCCGTGGTCACAACCTGGAACTCCTGCACCGCGCTCTGCGGTACGGTGAGCACAAAGTTCGAACGCTCGCCGCCGCGGATGCCGCCAAAGAACGGCTGGTTGTTATCCGCACCGTCCAGCATGATGTTGGAATAGATGGCGCGCTGGCCGACGAACGAGATCTGGCCGCGAGTACCGTCATTAGCCTGCACAGCGGGTGTCAGAACGGCAAAGTCCTGCACGCGGCGGCCGTTGATCGGCAGATTGGTGATGGCAGTGGAATTGACGGTGGTAGAAGGAGCCGGAACCACGTCGCTAATCATCGTGGCGCTCACTTCAACAGTTGTAGAAGTGGCCTGCACCTGCAGCGTGACGTCGACATTGATCGCCGAGCCGACGGTCACCACAATGCCGTTGATGGTGGCGGCGGCAAACCCGTTGGACTCCGCGACAAGCTGATACGAACCGGGATCGAGCTGTACAAAGCGGTACTGTCCTTCGCCGCTCGAAACGAGGTCGCGGGTCAGGCCTGTGCCCGTATTCTGAATCCGGACTTTGGCTCCGGGAACCACGGCGCGATTGCCGTCATAAACTGTGCCGACGATTTGACCTTTGTTCGCATCGACTTGGCCGAATACGGTCAGGGAGGAAAGGCAAAACAGGGCGGCAAGTGCCCTGAGCCCGGTGAGGGTAGGTACGCGAGACATCGGAAGCATCATGTAGAACGGGTACTCTGGTATTCCCCGATTTACCTATATGATACTGGGTTGCGTATGAAATCCCCGTGAAAACTTACGTGTCTCGCGTACTTTGCCGATCAAATTATTTGATCGGGGAGTAATCGGTGGGGTTCATGAAGACCGACTCCACCTTTTCCACAATTTTTCCGTCCGCCTCGGACTCTTTTGCTACTTTTTTCCACTCCGGGTCATTCCGGAAGGCATCCCAGTTCTGCTTGGCGGCGTCGCGGCTAGCGTGCGAGATGATGTAGATCAGCGTGTTCTCGGACTTCGGGGCGTCCTGTGGAACCCAGTAGCCGATGTTCTTCATGCCGTGCTTCTCAAACAGCTTGGTGGTGTGATTGCGGAACCGGGCCTGCAGCGCGGGCAACCGGCCGGGCAGCGTGTAGTACGTCCGCATCTCATAGACGGGGGACGAGGCGGCGCTTGCCTCCTGGGGATGGCTAAGGGTCTGTGACACGAATACTCCAGCAACTAGGCCGGCGAGTACAAGAAGGGCCTGCTTCATATCAGGGATATCGTATCAGAGCCCGGAAATCGCGGCGCCGCGATCGGTCGATGCACGCCGCACCAACTTCGGCGGCAGCAATCTCGTACTGGGCTCCACAAGAGTCTTTGCCTCAATATGGGCCAGCGCCAATCGTGCCGCCTCTTCGCCCATCGACACGCTGCTTTGGTCGATTGTCGATAGCGGAATACGCAAAAACGGCGCGTACCGTACATTGCCGCAGCCAATCACCGCGATGTCTTCCGGAACACGCAACCCGCTTTCGAGAATCGCCAGCATCGCGCCCATCGCACCGGGGTCGTTGAAGCAGAACACCCCGTCCGGTCGCGGATCCCGCCGCAGCAACTCCTGCATCGCGCGATACCCGCGTATCTCGCCTGCGTTGTCGCTCACGCCCTGGTACACGACATAGTCGTCCGGCATCGGCAGCCCGTGCCTGGCCAGCGCAGCGCGATACCCCGCCACGCGACCCTCCGCCGTGCTCACGTTCGCGCCGCGAATATGCGCAATCCGGCGGCACCCCACGTCAATCAGATGCTCGGTGGCCATCAAGCCGGCGGCCTCGTCGTCCGTACCGACAAAGCTGGCTCCCAGCGCCTCCATCTTGCGATCGATCAGCACGTACGGCACTTTGCGATCTTCAATCTCCTGGAAAGACTCGACACTTCCCTGAGCCGACGCAATCACCAGCGCATCCACGCCGCGCGCCAGCATCTGCGACACCTCTTGCTGTTCCAGGTCCGTATCTTCTTCGGATGATGAGATCAGCAGCCCGTACCCCTTGGTACGCAACACCCGCGACAATCCACCAGCTACTTCCGAAAAGAACGCGTGCATCAGGTCCGGCACAATAAAGCCAACGCTCATGCTCTTGCCCGTAACAAGCGCCCGCGCGGCGATGTTCGGCCGGTAGTTCACCTCGCGAACCCGCTTCCAGACGCGCTCCCGCGTTTCAGCACTGATGTCCGGATGATCGCGCAAAACCTTCGATACTGTGATGACGGACACGCCCAAATGCTCGGCGATATCCTTCAGGCGGCTGGCCATACGACATTACATGGTACTTCGCAGCAGCCGGAGGTTACTCCACCAACCCGTTGCGCACTGCAAAACGTACCAGTTCCCCCACGCTATGTAGTCCTAGTTTTTCCATGATCCGCGTCCGATGCCCGTCCACCGTGTAGACACTGAGGTTCAGCAAAGTCGCGATTTCTTTATTCGTCTTGCCCTCTGCAATCTGCTGCAGAATCTCCCGTTCGCGCGAACTCAGCAAGTCCAGCGGATTGGTGGCATGCTTCCGGTAATCCTTCAGCACCGCCCCCGCCACTTCCGGACTCAAATAGCTGTTGCCCTGCGCCACGGCGCGAACTGCCGCAATCAACTCGCTATCGGCGGACTCCTTCAAAATGTACCCTTCGGCGCCCGCCCGTACGATCTCGCGTACATACACCGCATCACGATGTACGCTCAGCGCCAGCACCCGCACCATCGGCTCGGCCTCGCGTATCCGCCGCGTCGATTCAATGCCGTTCAACTCCGGCATCGTGACGTCCATCACCACAACATCGGGCCGCAGCGTCTTGGCCATGTCCACCGCCTCGCGGCCGCTGCCTGCCTCGCCGACGACCTCCAGGTCTTCCTGGGCTTCCAGAATCAGCCGGAACCCCTGACGCACCATCCGGTGGTCGTCAGCCAACAAGATGCGCGTTTTCTTCTTCATCGACAATTGCTTTCCAAGGAAAGATCACTTCAATTTCGGTCCCGCGCCCAGCTTCCGAGTGTACCCGCATTGCCCCTTCCAAACTCCTCGCCCGCGCCCGCATACCGGTCACGCCGAACCGTCCCGCAGCCGTAGGCGCCGCGCCGATCCCCACGCCATTGTCGCGAATACTGAGCCGGATCACGTTCGCGTCCTGCCGCGCCAGCGACATCTCCACGCGGCTCGCCCGTGCATGCTTGGCGATGTTCGTCAAAGCCTCCTGCGCGATCCGGAATACATGCGTCTCAGTTTGCGGATCCAGCCGCTCATGCAGGTCGGACACGTACTCCACCTCGATCCGGTTGCGCTCCTCAAATCGTTCGCAAAGCCAGCGCAACGCCGAATCGAGCCCAAAGTCGTCCAGAATCGTGGGCCGCAGCAATTGCGAAATCTCATGGGCGCTGCGAATCGATTCTTTGAGCAGCGTGTTGCAGTCCTCCATCCATTTGGGGTCTGGTGTCTGCGTCTTCGAAAACCGCGAAAAATTGGTCTTCAACGCGGTGAGCGATTGCCCCAACTCATCGTGCAATTCGTGCGACAAACGCCGTGCCAGATTCTCCTGCCGTTCCAGCAACTGCCAGGACACCCGTCCCAACTCCGTCGCATGTTCCGTGATCTGAAGCTGCTGCCGCTCCACCATGCGCAACACCAGCCAAGCGCACACCACCGCCAGCACCAGCGATAGCGACAACAACGTCGCATCCTCGGCCAGCCGCTTCGACGTGATCTCCTGAATCTGTTGCCGCGTCGCCTCGGCCCGATCATGATTGGCGCGGATCAACGCGCTGGTCGATGAAATCAGCCGTTCCCGGCATTCCATCAGCTTGCTTAAATCCGGGCGTCCGGTGGCGCTCAACTCCAGTACCCGGTCGGCCTCCAGCGTGGCGTCCACCGATGCACGCTCCACCGCACGCCAGAGCTGGATGTCCGGGTCATTGGCCGGGATCCCCGCAAACAACTGCCGGAAGGACTCTTCGATTCGGTTCACACCCTCTTCCAGCCGTCGCCGGTCGCTCGCCGCCTCCCCCGCCGCGATCTTGTACAGCACGGACCCCAGTGCCGACTGCACGCGCTGGACCTCGTCAATCAGCACGACATTCTGAAACTGCGCCCCAGTCAACCGCGACACGCTCTCCCGCACCGACAGCATGCTCTGAAATCCGCTGATGCCATCCGCCGCTAGCATCACGATGATGAGCGCAAAGCCCAGCACCAGCGCCCAACGCATACGCCGTTGACGGCCTTCCGGCAGGCTGAGTATCGACGACACCGCTGCCACTGGTTGGTTCTTCATCGGCATGCCCCTACTGCCTAGCCTAACTTGGCATCACTCCCTGGACACACCCCCGTAAATCCTCCGTTTGTCCGCCGAAAACGCAGCGAATCAGAAAGAAACCCTTGTCGGGCGCGTCGATTCCTGGTAGCGTCACTTATTCGTAACGTTCGCTTTTTTCGAAGAATCGGATGAACGCCATCGCTTCCAAGGTCTTTGCCCCGCGCCCTGTCCTGCGCGGTTACGAGCAGACGGTGCTGCTGTTTTTCCTCTTGCTCGCCGCTGTCGGATTCTGGCGCTCCATCCGGTTTTCCGGCGAAGCCGCCTTCCTCCTGTTACCCGCGCCCGTCTGGTGGCTCTGCCGTATGGAAGAGCAACGTCCCGCCGCCTGGGCCCGTATCCTGCGCGAGTGGCTCTCGCTGGCCTCTATCCCCATCGCGTACTGGTCGCTCGAACTCTTCGCGCGCCCCGGCCTCGCGGTCGCCCTGCAGGACTCCTGGGTCACCTGGGATCGCTGGCTGCTCTACCAGGCGGGCCTCTCCGCTGCGATCCAATCTCTAGGACCCGCCATCCCAGTCCTGCTGGAAACCGCCTACCTGCTCCTTTATGCGATCCCGCCTATCTCTCTCGGCATCCTGTACGCCGCTGGAGAACGCCGCAACGCCCATCGCCTGCTGGAGGTCCTGTTCCTCGGCACTCTCACTGCATACGCACTGATCCTGGTCATCCCCACCGACTCTCCCCGCCTCGTATTTGCAGGATTGGATCTTCCCCCATACAATGGTTTTCCCCGGTCCCTCAATGTCTGGCTACTCGACCATCTCGACATCTCCACCAGCGTCTTTCCCAGCGGCCACGTGGCTGTGGCCTTCTCCTGCGCCTTCGGGATGCTCCGCGCCGTACCTGCGCGTCCTCGCCTGTGGATCCCCATCTTGATCACGGCCTGCCTGGTCTTCATCGCCACCATCTACGGCCGCTACCACTACGCGGTAGATGGCGCCGCAAGCATCCTCATCGCTGCTCTCGCCTGGCGTCTGGCGGACAAAATCTGGCGGTATGATGCTGCCTAAGCCCTTCCTCATCCCACTGCTGCTGGTGGCGGCATCCGCTCTCGCGCAGGACACCGTCATCCGCCAGTACCAAGTGCGTCTACTCACCCCCATCGGCAGCGAATCGAAGCATGGCGACAAGTTCGCCGCCCGCGTACTGGGGCCCACGGGCAAGCATCGCGCGGGCGAACTCCCGCACAACACCGTCGTACACGGCACCGTACGTCGCGTCCGTCCCGTCGGCCTAGGTCTCAAACGCGAGCGAGCCACTCTCGAACTCGACTTTCATGGCTGCGCGCTCCCCTCGGGCGACCCTCTCGATTGCAACGCGATCCTCCTCGACCTGGACAACGCCCGCGAACGTGTCACCAAGCCAAACACGGTACAAGGCATCGTAGCCGCCAGTCATCCGCACAGTTGGTTCAGCGGCCTCTGGCTACGCCCTAGGCTCGCTCTCTTTGGCCGCTCCACCATCGGTCTCACTGGCGCCAGCGGTATGCTGCAAGCGCGTGTCTTTGCCGGACCCTTCGCCGCTGCCGGCATGGTCGGTGCGCGTACGCTTCTCTTCCGCCTGCCGGACCCTGAAATCCACCTGCCGTCCGGTACGGACCTCATTCTCGAGATCGCTGCCGCGCCGGCGCTAGGCCCTGTCCACAATCTGCCCTCGCTGGACCTTCCCGAAGATGCCGCCGACAGTCTGCAAACCAGCCCGGCTGAAGTCGCGCAGTTTGACGGACAGAAAACCGCAGACCTCATCAACGTTGCTTTTTTCTGTACCCGTGAGGAACTGGAACAGGCCTTCACTGCCGCCGGTTGGACAGCCGCCAAGCCCCTCAACACCCGCACCTTCGCCAAAACCTACAGCGCCTTCGCGTCGATGAATACCTATAAGGCCGCACCCGTCTCACCTTTGACGTACGAAGGCCGCGCGCCCGATGCAGTATTCCAAAAGTCCTTCAATACGCTCGCCAAGCGCCACCACATTCGCCTCTGGAACGCCACTCTACCCACTGGCGAACTCGTCTGGCTGGGCGCCGCCACGCACGACATCGGCATCGCGTTCGACTGGGTCAAGCTCAGCCTCACCCACCGCGTGGACCTCCGGATCGATCGTGAACGCAACATCCTGCTCAACGATTTTGCCGATGCCCAATGCATCGATTCGTTGCGTCTGCTGGACCGTCCAGCGCTCAAGAGCGATCGCGAATCCAACTCGCCACGGATCACCGACGGCGATCTCGCCGTGGCCAGGCTTCGCGGCTGCACCGCTAGTGAAATCGTCGACCCGCCCCGCGGCAAGCCCAACAAGCTACGTCTTCTCACACGCCGCATTGTGCTCGAAGCACGCCACTACATTACGCGCGGCAACCCGTATTACTACGCCGTCCGCGCCGCGCGATCCAACCCCTTTAAGCGCTCCACACCCCCCGGCGACGATCAATGATTCTCCGGTAGGCCCATAAATCCGCCCTCGGACGGCCAAATCCGCGGCGAAATCTACGACAATGGCTTATGGTTTCGCAAGCCTTTGTCAGCAGCGAACGTGCCGCCACCCTTGCGGCACACTATCGCGGCCGCCGCATACCCAATCTCTCCTACGCGACGGTGGAAGACTACTGCGACAGCGTAGACGGCTTGCCCGAAATCACAGGCTTGCAAGGCGACCTCAAGGACGTCCAGCGCCCCTGGACGGCCAAGGCCGTGATGGCTCTCGCCCCACCCGGAGGCACCTTGCTCGAGTTCGGTGCGGGCCGACCCGACGTCGGTGCATTACTTGCCGATTGCGGCTACCAGGTCATCGCCGTCGACCCCTATGAAGGCGCGGGTCGCGGACCCACAGCCTACGATGCGTACCGTCGTGAGTTCCCGCAGGTCGACATCCGTCGTGGCTTGTTCGATGTCAACATGCCGCTCGAAAAGCAGGTGGACGTCATCTACTCCATCTCCACCCTCGAACACATTCACGATCTCGAACCCGTCTTCGAAGGCATTCGCAAGCACCTGAAGCCGGGCGGCATCTCGCTGCATTGTGTCGATGTCGTGATCAAGGGCGCAGCCGAAGAGTACCATCGCGATGTCGCGCGCCAGGTGCTCGCCTTCCACGGCTACGCCGCTCCCGCCTGGGAAAATCTGGAGATTAAAGCCAACGCGGACCTCGAGACGTACTTCCTGGGCCCCAGCGGACACCAACTCTGGCGAGGCGCGACACCCTATCGCGAATTCCCCTTCCGCCGCGTCATCTCGCTGCAGATCTGGGCGCGGCTTTAAGGCTTCAGGTACTTCCGCAAAAACGTCCAGATCTCCGCCCGCGAATCGCGCGCCAGCTTCGTATCCAGCCGATTGAACACGTGCCCACCGGGCGCGTTCTCATAGATCTTGGACTCGAACTGCTTGCCCTCGGCCTTCAGCGCCGCGATCAGCCGCTGGACTTCCAGGACATTCACATCCTCATCATTCGTTGTCGAATGAATGAGCAGCGGCGTCTTCAACTTTGCGACATGCGAAATCGGCGACCGTCGCACATACTCAGCGACATCGTCATTCGCGTCCTTGCCAATGTGGTACGGCGCGGAAAACAACTTGCGGTACCCATCGCTCTTGTACCCCATCCGTGCCACCAGGTCGCTCACCGGCACCCCGGCATACGCCACCGCAAACGCTTCCGGATGCTGAAAAATTGTCATCAGCGTGATCATGCCGCCGTGGCTCCACCCGATCAGCCCCACGCGCTTCGGATCCACCAGCGGACCAAAGTTCTCAAGCGCCCACTGATGCGTCGCCCAGGCGTCATCATTCTCGCGACCACCGTAGTCGATCGCACGCCAGTACCCCGCGCCGTACCCCGTCGATCCGCGATACTCCGGCGACACCACAATATAGCCCTCAGCGACCAACTCGCGAACAATATGCGCATAGTTGCTGGACCCGCCGGTCTTCATATTCGAATGGATCCCGTCATGCACCAGAATCACCAGCGGATGCTTCCTGCCTCGATCCAGCTTCTTTGGCACAAAGCTGTACGCGTACATGATGAACGGATTCCCCGCGCCCTGCGCCGTAGGATTCGGCTCGCGCTTCGGGGGCGTGCTGGTAAAGACTGACTTATCGACGTCCGCGATGTCCCCCAGCTTGATGTGCCACATCAAATCATCGGCGGCCTTCAGAATCATGTCCCCGCGATGATCGGTCGCCTCGGCCGATGCCGGTCCGCTCGGCGGCGCCACTGCTACCGGAGCCGCAGGACCACCTGCAGCCGCCTGCATCAACCAAACAGTGGTGGCTACTGCCGACGCAATCAACATATGAGCTACAGTCTAGCTTGAGATAAGATGTGACGACATGCGACTCCGTGCCGTCCTTGCCTTCCTCCCCATGCTGTTGATGCTGTCCTGCGCTAGCAAGGAGACGGCACCGGCACCGGCTTCCACCCATACACCCGTGACCAAACAAGACTTCGGAAAGACGCCGGCTGGCGAAGCAATCGACCTCTACACCTTGACCAACGCCAAAGGTATGAAGGTCAAGATCATGAACTACGGCGGCACCATTGTCTCCATCGAAGTACCCGATCGCGACGGCAAGATGGCCGATGTCGCTCTCGGTTTCGACACCGCGGACGGCTACCTCGGCGAACACCCCAATTTCGGTACCTTAATCGGCCGCTACGGCAACCGCATCGGCAAGGCGCAGTTCACGCTCGACGGTAAGACCTACAAACTCGCGGTCAACAACGGGGAAAATCACCTGCACGGCGGCAAAGTCGGCTACGGCCGCAAGATTTGGGCGACGTCGATCGTCTCGAACGCCGCGGACCCCACCATCGAACTCAAGTACACCAGCGCGGACGGGGAAGAGAACTACCCTGGCAAGCTCGACGTCACGGTCCAGTACATTCTCACCGCTGACAACGCGCTCGAAATCCACTACACGGCCACCACCGACAAGAAGACGGTGGTCAACCTCACCAACCACGCCTACTTCAACCTGAGCGGCGAAGACACGATCCTCGACCATGAGGTGACGCTCAACGCCAGCAAGTACACCCCGGTCGACAAGGGTCTCATCCCCACCGGCGAACTCGCCGACGTCAAGGGCACCCCCTTCGACTTCACCCAGCCCACCAAGATCGGCGCCCGCATTGACGACACCAAGAACCAGCAGATCGAATACGGCCTCGGCTATGACCATAACTGGGTGCTCGACCGCAAAGAACCCGGCATGTTTCTCGCCGCCACCGTGAAGTCCGCCAAGTCCGGACGCATCATGGAGGTCCGCACCATGGAACCCGGCCTGCAGTTCTACACCGGCAACTTCTTAAATGGCTCGGTCAAAGGTAAGGGAGGCAAGGCGTACCCCAAGCGCGCCGGCTTCTGCATGGAAACCCAGCACTACCCGGATTCCCCCAACAAGCCCCAGTTCCCGTCCACCGTGCTCGAACCCGGGCAAACCTACCATACGGCTACTTCTTACCGCTTTCTGACCGATAAGCAGCCATAGCAGGCAAGCATAGTAGAATAAAGGAAACTTCGTATTCCGAGGTTTCGTCATTTTTCTTAGAGTGTTCGAGTGAGACTTTTCGCGACAGCAGCGGTAATTTCAATGAGCCTGGCCTTCGCCGGGGATCTGGAAGGGGACGGACCCGCCGATGCACTGTTTGAAAAGTATGTCACTGCCACCCAAGCCAACGTTCTCAACGGCATACAGATGGATGCCGAGGTAGAAGCCTCGCTCCCCAAGCTCAAAAAGTTCGGCACTCTGAGCGCCCTGAGGACGATCACCAAGGTCGGCAAAGTCACCTGGGACAAGCTCCGCTGGTCGGGCGATAACACCATCAAGAAGGATGTCATCGCCCGCTACATCCAGGCCGAGCAGGAGACCATCTCCGATCCCTCCAAGCTCGCCATCAACCAGAAGAACTACAAGTTCAAGTACAAGGGCCTCGAAGACAAAGACGGCAAGCGCGTCCACGTCTTCCAGCTCCAACCTCGCAAAAAGGCCGTTGGGCTGTTTAAAGGCGAACTCTGGGTGGACCCCGACACCGCGCTACCCCTGCGCGAGGCCGGCCAGTTCGTCAAGAACCCCAGCATCTTCTTGAAGAAGGTCGAATTCGTACGCGAATACGAACTGGTGAATGGCCAGGCCATCCCCAAGCACGTCGAAAGCAAGATCAACACCCGCGTGTGGGGCTCGGCCGAAGTCAGCATCAACTACCGCAACTTCGCCAAGGCCGAAGAGACGCCCACCGTACCCTCCAACTAACCCCCGTCGTAATTACATAATGGTAGGACTGTGCTGCAGCGCCGGACCGCTATTCTGACCGTCTGTCTTCTCCTCGTTCTTTCCGCCTGTTCGTCTACCCCTCCTCCCAAAGAAACCTCCACCAGCCTGACTCCGCAGGAAGGTCTCCAAAGCCTCAAGTTCGCCGAGGATTTCCACGCTGAACTCTTCGCCGCAGAACCTGATGTCGTCGACCCCGTCGAGGTCGTCTTCGACGAGCGAGGCCGCGCCTTCGTCGCCGAAATGCTGGACCTGCCGGACGACCCCGCGAAAGGTCAGCCCGCCAAGGGCCGCATCCGCATGCTCGAGGACACCAATGGCGACGGCAAGGCTGACAAGTCCACCATCTTCGCGGAAAACACCATGCACGCCAGCGGCTTGATGCCCTGGAACGGCGGCGTCATCGTACCCGCCTCGCCCGACATCCTCTACTTCAAGGACACCAACGGCGACGGCAAGGCCGACATCCGCGAGGTCTGGTTCACCGGCTTCTACCACGGCAATCCGGAAGCCCAAATCACCAACCCCCGCCTCGGCGTCGACAACTGGATTTACTTCTCGAACACTGGCAACGAAGGCTTGGTCAAGAGTCCCAAATGGCCGAACCGCCCGGCCGTCCAACTCCGCGGCTTTGACTTCCGCTTCCACCCCGTCACCGGCGAGTTCGAACCCGTCTCCGGCAACGCGCAGTACGGCGCGACGTTCGACGATTGGGGCAATCGCTTCATCTCGCAAAACACCACGCATCTCCGCCACGTCGTGCTCGACCGCCGCTACCTCGCCCGCGCCCCGATGCTCGAAGTCGCCTCCGTCGTCGAGGACCCCTACGGCAAGCACCATCGCGAGATGTACCCGCTCACCCCGCCCGAAGAGTGGCGCGTCATCCGCACCAAGATGCGCAATGACCGGTTCAACGAACTCAAAAACGGCCGTGTCGAAATCCTCGCCGGGCACTTCTCCGGCGCCACTGGCAGCACTTGGTACTCGGGCGACGCCTGGCCGGACGCCTACCGCAACGGCAGCATCTTCACCGCCGACGTCTCCGGCAACCTCGTCCGTCGCGACATCGTCACTCCCAACGGCGTCACCTTCACCGCCGTACCCGCGCCCAAAACCGAAAAAGAAAAGACCGAGTTCCTCGCCTCCACAGACCGTTGGTTCCGTCCCACCAATTTCGCCAACGCCCCCGACGGCAACCTGTACGTCACCGACATGCAGCGCGAAACCATTGAGACCCCGCTCTCGATCCCCGAAGAACTCCGCAAGAAGATTGACTTCTACGCCGGCCACGACAAAGGCCGTATCTACCGAATCGTCGCGAATCAGCCCCGCACCAAGCGCGGCCTCGCAGTCAACCTCGGCGACCCCGTCAAGGCCCTCGAACATCCCAACGGCTGGCATCGCGAAACCGCCCATCGCCTCTTGCTCGAGCGCATGGCCAAAGCCGCCGTACCTGCGCTCAAAACGGTCGCCACGAGTTCTACTTCCGCCCCCGCGCGACTCCGTGCGCACTACCTGCTGCAAGCCTACGGCGCGTACGATCAGGCGCTCGCGGAAAAAGCCCTCACCGATGCTCAACCCGAGATCCGCGAGCATGCCGTTCGCTTCGCCGAACGCTACCCCGCACTGCTACCCAAGCTCGTCCAACTCGCCAAAGCGGAAAACACGCCGCGCATCGCCATGCAGCTTGCCCTTTCGCTAGGCAACTTCCCGGCAGACGCACCAGCCCGCACCGCCATCGTCGACATCGCCAAGCGAAACATCAGCGACCGTTGGTTCCGCATCGCTGCGCTCTCCTCCTCGGCAACCGACCCCCAGCGCTTCTTCGCCGCTCTTGTGAACACCGGCGTCGCAATCCCCGAGGACCTCGCCGGCATGGCCGGATCTTTAATCGGCAGCCGGACGAACGGTGCGGAAATCGCCGCCTTTGCGACATCCCTCAGCAAGGCCAAGCCCGCCGCCCAAGCGGGACTCGCCGGCGTCGCCAGAGGACTCAAACTCGCCGGTGCACGAGGCCTCAAGTCGCCGGGCATCGAACTCGCCCTCGCGCCGTACCTCAGCGCCGGCATGGAAGAGGCCTGGGACACCGCCCGTTACTTCGACATCCCCGGTCTCGTCGATCGCGCCGCCAAGGACGCGCTATCCCCCGCCACCGACGCCAAGAAGCGCCGCATGGCCGTCATGGCGCTCCGCGGTGCGACGTACGCCAAAGCCCAGCCCATCATCGCCAAGGTTTTGGACTCCGCTCCACCTGCCGAAGTCCAGGCCGCCGCCGTCAACACCCTGGCCAGCTTTGAGGACCCCGGTGTCGCCAACGAACTCCTCGCCCACTGGCCCAGCTACTCGCCGGAGGCCCGCCAGCGCGCCATCACCGCGATGCTCGCCCAAAAGCCACGCATCCCGATCCTGATCGCCGCACTCGAAAAAGAAACCGTCCCCGTCAACGCTCTCGAAATGAACGCCCGCGTACGCCTGCTCGAACTCAACGACCCCGCACTTGCCGCCCGCGCCAAGAAAGTCCTCCAATCCACCGCCGGCGACCGCGCCCAGATCATGGCCAGCTTCCAACCCGCGCTGAACCTCAAAGGCGACCCCGTCCACGGCAAGAAAGTGTTTGAAGACAACTGCGCCAAGTGCCATCTCCCCGGCAAACAGGGCACCCGCGTCGGACCCGACCTCTCGGGCATCAACATGAAGACCAAGGACGAACTCCTCACCGCGATCCTCGACCCCAGTGCGTCCATCGAGCCCCGCTTTGTGAACTACGTCGTCACCGCCAAGGACGGCACCATGTACGACGGCGTCCTCGCCAACGAAACACCCGGCGCCATGACCCTCCGCGGCGGCCCCGATGGCGACGTCACCATCCTGCGTTCCAAGATCGCCGACGTCCGAGCCTCCGCCATGTCGCTCATGCCCGAAGGCCTCGAAGAGAAGATGTCCAAGCAGGACATGGCGGACCTGCTCTCGTACCTACGCGGCGGACTCTAGCGCTTCTATATACTCGCAGGAATGAACCGCCGCCAGTTCCTGCAATCGATCTCCGCCGCCGCCGTCGCGTCCACGGTGAGCGAAGCCGCGCTGCCCAAGGCCAAGATCACGCGCGTCCGCATTTACGAGCCGCCAAACCTCAACCCGCTCTTCAACCAAAGCACCATGATCGCCACCGTCGAAACCGACAACGGCCTCATGGGCATCGGTGAAGGCGGATCGAAGGACACACTAGAACAATGCGCGGGGACTTTGATCGGAAAAAATCCCTTCAAAATCGAGGCGATCTGGCAGGAAATGTACATCGCCTGGTTCTACCCGCCGGGCCGCGAAAAGGTCCACGCCCTCGGCGCCCTCGACATGGCCCTCTGGGACATCAAGGGCAAAGCTCTCGGCCTGCCCGTCCACGAACTCCTTGGCGGCACGGTCCGTAATCACCTGGAATGCTACGCGACAGGAGGCGCACCTCGCCCCGCCAATGCCCCTCCACTCTCGCTTGGTGATCGCGCCAAAGCCACCATCGACGCCGGCTACCGCGCCTTCCGCATGGGCGCCGCCGACATCCCCAGCGGTGCGACATTCAACACGCACGACGCCGTACGCAAGGTCGCCCAGCAATGCAAAGAAGTACGCCAGGCCATCGGACCCAACGCCGACTGGTGCATCGACTTCCACCAGCGCTTTGACTACAGCGACGCCCTCCGCGCCTGCCGCCTCCTCGAAGACCTCGAACCCTACTTCGTCGAAGACCCCGTCCGCGACGAGCACGCCGCGCAGGACCTCCCCAAGCTTCGTCAAATGACCTCGGTCCCCCTCACCCACGGCGAAGAGTGGGGCCAGCGTTGGGACTTCAACAAGCTCGTCGAAAACCACGACGTCGACTACATCCGCGCCACTCTCCCCAACGTCGGAGGCATCACCGAGATGATGAAGGTCGCGGCCATGTGCGAAACTCACGCCGTCGGCATCATTCCGCACTTCACAGGACCCATCTCGACAGCCGCGCTAGTCAACTGCCTTTCGACCTTCTCAGGACCCGTGATCATGGAGTACAACTACGGCGGCCGCCCCATCGAACACCTCCCGGAATGCCTGGACTTCAAAGACGGCAAGGCCCTCATCAACGACCGTCCCGGCCTCGGCGTACGCGCCGATCTCTCCAAGCTCAAGCAAATCGGCGAAGTGACGCAAGAAGGCCGCAAGAACGTGTACTATCGTCCCGACGGGTCTCTAACGCATTGGTAGTCCGCTTCGGTTTATTCGAGTTCGACAAGTCCACCCGCGAGCTGCGCCGCGAAGGCAAACCCGTGCGCCTGCAAGCGCAGCCCGCCCTGGCACTCGAAGCCCTGCTCAACACCCCCGGCGAGGTCGTCTCGCGCGACACTCTCCGCCAAGCCATCTGGGGCGACGCCACCCACGGCGAGTTTGAAAGCGGCATCAACGTCTGCATCGGTCAAGTCCGTGCCGCCCTCGGGGACTCCGCCGAGTCGCCCATCTACATCCGCACCGTACCCAAGCGCGGCTATCAGTTCCTCGCGCCCGTCGTCGAAGAGCAAGCGCAACTCCCGACGAGGCGCTCTTTGGGCTGGCCCGCGATCCTGGCCGCCCCGGCCATCCTTCTCACCGCCGGCCTTTACACGACACTCCGCCCCGCACCAAAAGTCCGGATCGGCATCGCACGATTCGAAAACCAAACCGGCGACCCCGCCCTCAACCGTTTCGCCGACGGACTCACCGACGTCCTCACCGCCGAACTCGCTCGCCAGCCCAACCTCGAATGCATCGCCAACGCGCCGCTCCTCCGCCAGCAGCGCGGCTTTCAGAATCTGGACCGCATCAACCAGACCCTCAACGTCGGCTACGTCATCCTCGGCCAAGTGCAAGGCACAGCCACTGAGGCCCGCATCCTCCTGCACCTCATCCGCTTCCCGGACCAGGCCCATCTCTGGGTCACCCGCGCCGACCGCCTCGACCTTTCGGACGCCAAAGCGCTCGACATCCAGTCCGCCATGGCTGCCCGAGCCACCAAAGAGTTCCTAAGCAAGCTTCCTATCTGAAGGACTTCAAAAGACTTCCGGCTTAAGCCCGATTTCAGGTCGAAAACTGCGTCTCCCGCTGCATCATCGCCTTGATGCAACAGCGCCGTCACTTCCTCACCACCGCGATCCTCGCCGCCCCAGCCTCCCAACTCACCGCCGCCGACCCCAGTCTGTACCCCGAGTTTCCCCGCCAATCCCCGACCCTAGTCCGCGAAATGCTGGTCGCCTCGCACGGCAATCTCGCCAAGGTAAAGGACCTCCTAAAGCTTCGCCCCGCCCTCGCCAACGCCGCCTGGGACTGGGGATTTGGAGATTGGGAAACTGCCCTCGCTGCTGCCGCTCACATGGGCAACCGCGACATCGCGGAAGAACTCCTAGCTGCCGGAGCCCAGCCCACGCTCTTCTCCGCCGCGATGCTCGGTCAAGCCGCCGTCGTCAAAGCGATGCTCGACGCCCGCCCCGAACTCGCCACCTCGCTCGGCGCCCACGGCATCCCGCTCATCGCCCACGCCAAAGGCGAAGCCCTCGCGTACCTCAAGACCGTCCCCGCCGCCAATCAGCCGGAACCCGCCAGAACAAAACTCACCGAGGAACAGCTCACGCAGATCACAGGCGCCTACCAGCACGACCTCACGGTCACCCGCAAAAACACACAGCTATTCGTAACCCGCACCGGCAGCGACCCTCGCATGATGATTCACGATGGAAATCTGCAATTCCACCCCACCGGAGCCCGCGCCGTATCGGTCCACTTTGAAAACACAACAGGCGGAGCAACCCCATCGATCGTCATCCAAGATGGCGATCTAACGGTTCGCGCCGCCCGTCTCAAGCAATAAGGAACGACTACTTGATCGTGTAAGCTTTCAATGCCTCCGCCGCAGTCGGCAGCGCCTTCGCCCCAGCCGGAACTCCGTTCGTCTCCAGGATGTACGCCAGAATGTTCGCGTACGTCGCATCCGGCAACGACCCCGGGCTCGCCGGAGGCATCGTCTTTGCATGCGTAAAGAACGCGCTCACAGCCTTGCCCGTCCACTGCTCCTTGAAGTACTGCCCGGCCAGCGGCGTACCCATCGTTCCGTTCGTCATCGTGCTGCCATGGCACACAGCACAGTTCGCGTTGTACGCCGCCTTGCCCGCCTCTGCCTGAGCCTTCGTGTACTCGGGCGCAGCGCCACCGCCAGTCGCAACCGCAGTACCCGCGGCCGGGCGATCCGTCTTCGTCGTCACCGTAGGCTCAACAGCCGCTCCCGTACCTTCACCCGTGTACGTAAACGCCAGAATGGATCCCCGATCCTGCATATTCCGCGTCGCGCCGCCGTCCATCGAACCGGCCAACCCGCTCGGATCGGTCGCGATAAAGATCGTCTTCCCATCCGGACTCACCGCCGTATCGCGATACCGGTTCTCCGATTGGAAGTACCGGTGGAAGTACCCTGCTGCTTTTTTACCATCCGCCGTCAACGGCAGTACGTACAGTGACCCGCGCTTCAACGTCGTCACAAACAACACCTTGTCCCAACCCGGAATGCCAGCGCCCTTATTCGCGTAGTACTCCACGCTCGACGTCGCCACCGTAGGCCAGCAGATAAAGTCGATGCCCTTGCACTTCGGATCCGCAAAGTTGTACTCGTTCGGCACCGTAAACATCGTCGCCACCGGATCCACCATCGCGGGCTTGAACGCCGACTCGGGCTCGCGCGGCACCGAAGGATGAATCGCCAGATCGCTAAACTTCAACGTCGAACACGGCGTCGTCGCCTCCGCCCAGCGCGCGTACTGATACGCCTTACCATCCTTCAGGCCCACCACATTCGGCCAGCCGTAGTTGCCGCCCGCCTTCAGGATGTTCACTTCGTCATCCGTCTTCGGACCCTGCTCCGTCTCATAAATCGTGCCGTCCGGCCCAAAATCGAGGCCCTGCGGATTGCGATGCCCGTACGTAAACACGTGGCTTACCACGCCGTTGATCTTCGGATTGTCACTCGGGATCGAACCGTCCAGATTGATGCGCAGGCTCTTGCCCTGGTACGCAAAGAAGTTCTTCTTGGCCAGATCTTCCGCCGTCGGAATCGTCTGCGATTCTACGGGACGGCATACGTTGCCCAGCTGATTGTTGCCCTGGTCGCCGATGTTCAAATACAGCTTCTTATCGAAGGGATTGAACTTCAAGCGCCCCGCATTGTGATCGTTGCCCGCCGGGAATCCAGTCACGATGTTCATCGGGCTCGACAGCTTTCCGCTCGCCTGATCGTACGTATACCGAGCGATCTTCATATACAGGTAGCGATACGGATTCTTGTCATCGGCAATGTACTTGTTCGGCGCCAGCGCCTTATCAACGTACGTGTACGCCACGTACACATAGTCCGTACCCTTGCCCTTCAGCAAATCCGGATGCAGCGCCATGCCCAGCAGCCCATCTTGCCCACCAGGAGCCGACACCTCAGGGATGGTCACCGCCACGGATTTCTCACCGGTCGATGGATTCACGCGTACCACGCGCTTGCCGCTACGCTCGGTGATCCAAAGCATATTGTCCGGACCCCAAGTCACTTCCCAAGGCCCATCCAAGCCTGAAATGACCGACTTCTTGCTGAACTGCTTCGTACCCCGGATAACCGTTTCCGGCCCGTTCTGACCCAGCAATGACACGCAGGTCAACAGCGCCGGGAGGGCGAAATTCTTCATGTTCAATGATTGCCTCAACATCGATTATCTATCAACGCTCGTACCCAACTGGAGCTATAGTAAGGGCAGAGGGATCGCAGGGTATCGCGATTCCCCTTGAATCCTTCCACGGAGCAAGGCTTTATGACGACTGCCGCACCCACCGAATCCTCCCTCGGTGGACTTCCCCTCAATCTGAAACGCCGCTATGACAACTTCATCGCGGGCGAATGGATGGCTCCCCTCTCGGGCCTTTATTTCGAAAACACAACCCCTGTCACCGGCAAAGTGCTGTGCGAGATCCCTCGCTCCAACGCCGCCGACATCGAACGCGCGCTCGACGCTGCCCACGCCGCCAAGCGAGCCTGGGGCCGTACCTCGGTCGCCACTCGCGCCAAGATCCTCAACCAGATCGCCGATCGCATGGAACAGAATCTCGACTACCTTGCGACGGTCGAGACCTGGGACAACGGCAAGCCGATCCGCGAAACCAAGGCAGCGGACCTGCCTCTCGCTATCGATCACTTCCGTTACTTCGCCGGCGCCATCCGCGCCCAGCAAGGTTCGATCTCGGAAATCGATGACACCACCATCGCCTACCACTACCATGAGCCTCTCGGCGTCGTAGGCCAGATCATCCCCTGGAACTTCCCGCTGCTCATGGCCGTGTGGAAGCTCGCCCCGGCGCTCGCCGCAGGCAACTGCGTCGTACTCAAGCCCGCCGAACAAACCCCGCTCTCGATCCTCGTCTTCGTCGAACTCATTGCGGACCTTCTGCCGCCCGGCGTCCTGAACGTCGTCAACGGCTTCGGTCTCGAAGCCGGCAAGCCGCTCGCATCAAGCAACCGTATCGCCAAGATCGCCTTCACCGGTGAAACCACGACGGGCCGCTTGATCATGCAGTACGCCTCGCAGAACCTCATCCCCGTCACTCTCGAACTCGGTGGCAAGAGCCCCAATATCTTCTTCGAGGACGTGATGGCCAAGGATGACGACTTCTTCGACAAAGCCATCGAAGGCTTCGTGCTCTTCGCGCTCAACCAGGGCGAAGTCTGCACCTGCCCCTCCCGCGCTCTGATCCAGGAATCGATCTACGACAAGTTTATGGACCGTGTACTCGCCCGCGTCCAGGCGATCAAGCAGGGCAACCCGCTCGATCCTTCGACCATGGTGGGCGCGCAGGCCTCCAGCGAACAGCTCGAAAAGATCCTCTCCTACATGGACATCGGCCGCCAGGAAGGTGCGAAAGTACTAGCAGGTGGAGGACGCGCCAACTTCGACGGCGAACTCTCCGGTGGCTTCTACGTCCAGCCCACGGTGTTTGAAGGCCACAACCGCATGCGCATCTTCCAGGAAGAGATCTTCGGTCCCGTCGTCAGCGTCACCCGCTTCAAGGACCCCGAAGAAGCTCTCTCCATCGCCAACGACACGCTGTACGGCCTCGGCGCCGGTGTCTGGACGCGCGACATCAACACCGCCTACCACTTCGGCCGCGAAATCCAGGCCGGCCGTGTGTGGACCAACTGCTATCACCTCTACCCGGCGCACGCCGCATTCGGAGGCTACAAGCAGTCCGGTGTCGGTCGCGAAAACCACCTCATGATGCTCCACCACTACCAGCAGACCAAGAATCAACTGGTCAGCTACAGCCCCAAAGCACTCGGCTTCTTCTAAACCACAATGACTACCGCCCCCCTCCAGGTTCTCGCCACGGATAGCGCACTCGAGCTGATGGACAAGCTCAAGGCCAAGCACGGCCCGCTGATGTTCCACCAGTCCGGCGGATGCTGCGACGGCAGCTCTCCCATGTGCTATCCACTGGGCGAGTTCCTGGTGGGGGATAACGATATCCAACTCGGCGAAGTCGGGGGCGCGCCGTTTTACATGAGCCGCTCCCAATTCGAGTACTGGAAGCACACCCAACTCACCATCGACGTAGTACCGGGTCGCGGGGGTATGTTCTCCCTCGAAGGCCCGGAAGGCGTGCGTTTTTTGATCCGTTCCCGCCTCTTCACCGACGACGAATACGCAGCCCTCCAAACCTCCGGGCGCGTCTAGCCGTTTCGTTTCACCCCAAACGTAAACCCCTCGTTAAATTTGTGATAAGATTCTTCACCATGTGAGAGAAGTTCCCGCTACGTCTGCTTGCGGGGATTTTTGAGAGGTCAAAGTGAGACACCTTATTACGCTGCTTTCTCTTGCAGCGGTGATGACTAGCGCTAGCTACGTCTCCGCCCAAGAGTTCCGAGCAACCATTTCGGGTCGTGTCCTGGACGCCAGCGGAGCTGCCGTTCCAGAAGCCAAGATCCAAGCGGTTAATACATCTACCAACGAAACATCAACAGCGACGGCGGACTCCTCCGGCGCCTATACCATTCCTCTCCTGCGTCCCGGCCAGTACAAGCTGACCGTCTCGGCCGCAGGCTTCAAGCAGTACAACCGCGAAAACATCACTCTCCAAGTAGGTCAAATCGCCGGTATCGATGCAACTCTCGAAGTCGGCGCCATCACGGACTCGGTTAGCGTCACCGCCGAAGCCGCGATCCTCGAAACCCAAACCGCCAGCCGCTCGGGCGTCATCGACTCCCAGCGCGTCGCCGAACTCCCGCTCAACGCGCGCAACCCCTTCATGCTGGGTTCCACGCAGTCGGGCGTTACCTTCCGCGGCGCCGCAATCTGGCAGCGTCCCTTCGACAACGGCGCCATCGCCGAATGGTCCATCAACGGTGGACAGCAGTCCCGTAACGAATTCCTCATGGACGGCGCTCCCAACAACGCCCAGCTCGGCGGCAACAACGTTGCCTACGTGCCCGTCGTCGACGCCGTGCAGGAATTCTCCATCCAGACCAACTCCTACGACGCAGCCTACGGCCGTACCGGCGGTGGCATCGTCAACGTGGTGTTGAAGTCCGGTGGCTTGCAGCACCACGGTACCGTTTGGGAATTCATGCGCCGCGCGCCTCTGAATGCCAATTCCTTCCAGAACAACGCCATCGCCCGTCCGCGTCCCGGCGGCCTGATGGACCAGTACGGTATCCAGGTCGACGGCCCGCTCTACTTCCCCAAGTTCCTCAAGAAGGACGGTAAGGTCCGCCTCTTCTACATGGGAACCTACGAAGGCTATCGCGAACTCACGCCGAACCCCCTCCGCAACAGCTTTGCGGAAGCGGAAATGCGTACCGGTGACTTCAGCAAGATGCGTCAGGCCAATGGTGGCCCCGTCACCATCTACGATCCGGTCAACGTCACCATGGATGCTTCCGGCAATCCCGTCCGTCAGCCCTTCGCCGGCAACGTGATCCCTGCCGCCCGCATCAGCCCGGTGTCTCGCGCCGTGATGCAGTACATGCCCGCGCCCAACTCGCCCTCCGTGGCCGGTCAGCGCTACTCCACCATCAACCACATCCTCAGCGACTACACGAACCGCGACGACTTCTACAGCTTGATCCTCAAGTTCGACTGGAACTTCGGCGACAAGCACCGCGCGTTCATCCGCCACGCCTCCAACGACCGTACCGAAGAGCGCTGCGCCAACGGTATCTGCGAAGGCCCCGGTATGGACGGTCAGCAGCCCTTCCAGCGCATCAACGATGCCTACACGATCGACTGGGTGTCTACCCTCACCCCGACGACCGTGTTGAACGTTCGCGCCTCGACCAACCGCTTTATCGAAAAAGGCTTCGGTCGCGACAACCAGAACTTCAACCTCACCAGCCTTGGCCTCCCCGCCAACATCGTGAATGCGTTGCCGAGCCCGGCTTACTTCGGACGTTGGAACCTCACCAACTACACCTCGCTGGGCCGTGGACAGAGCATCAACATCACCAACAACTACGGCATCCAGAGCAGCATCACCAAGAACTGGCGTACCCACACCATGAAGTTCGGTGCGGACGTCCGCCGCATCCACTACATCACCCAGAACAGCGGCAACATCCTGGAGTTCACCTTCAACGACCAGTGGACCCGCCGTTCCTGGAACCAGGCAGAAGCAGATTCGGGCGACACCTTCGCCAGCTTCCTCCTCGGCCTGCCCAGCAACTTCGGAAATGACCGTACCGTCGGCGGCCAGCAGTTCTTCCCGCTGTACCCCTTCTATCAGAACTGGTACACCGGTCTGTACTTCCAAGACGACTGGAAGGTGTCCCGCCGCTTGACCCTCAACCTGGGTCTGCGCTACGACATCAACGCTCCGGCCACCGAAAAGTATAACCGCATCAACCGCGGCTTCGATCCGAACGTAGCTTCCCCGGTTCGCAGCGCGTTTGATGCCGCCACTCTGGCTGCCTATCCGCAACTGCGTAACCTGTCGGGTGGTCTGAACTTCGCCGGTGTCGGTGGCAGCCCCGCCAACTCCGGTTCGCTCTACACCAACACCTGGCAGCCGCGCATCGGTGCTGCGTACCAGATCACCGAACGCTTGGTCGTCCGCGGTGGCTTCGGCCGCTACTACATGAATCCCAGCAACAACAACCTGCGTAGCATTGGCTTTGAAACCAACACGCCGATCGTTGCCAGCTTGGATGACGGCCGTACGCCCATCACCAACGTCCTCCAGAATCCGTTCCCGAACGGCTTCCAGACGCCTCCCGGTTCCGGTCTCGGGGCCAACACCTTCCTCGGTCGCGACTTCAACCACTGGACCCCCAGCTTCAAGCTCCCTGGCATCGACCAGTTCAGCTTTGGCTTCCAGTACGGCGTCAGCCGCGGCTCGGTGTTGGACATCTCCTACATCGGCAGCGTCACCCGCAATCACGAAACGGAAATCGCCCGCAACATCCCCAGCGCGCAGTTCATGCGCCAGTGCGATGCCCTGCAGGGTGGCTTGCCCAACTTCTGTAACGATGCGCTGCCCAATCCGTTCCGCGGCATTGCAGCCTTCCAGGGCACTCCCTTCTTCACCGCTTCAACCCTCTCCCGCTACCAGCTGAACCGTCCGTTCCCGCAGTTCAACGGCAACCTGCTCCAGCAGGGCCTGAACGACGGACAGATCAACTATCACTCCCTCCAGGTGAACTACAACGTTCGCGTCAAGGGTCTGAACCTGATCACCAACTACACCTGGTCGCGCATGCTCGAACAGTGGGGCTTCACTGATCCGTTCAACCGGGTCGAACAGCGCAGCCTCTACTTCAACGACCGTCCGCACGTCTTCAAGCTCACCGGCATCTATGACCTGCCCTTCGGCAAGGGTCAGAAGTTTGGCAGTGGCGCCGGCGGCGTGCTCGACAAGTTCATCAGCGGTTGGCAGGTCACCAGCTTCTTCCAGTGGGCTTCCGGCGAACCGGCTGATTTCCCGGCCAACGTTCTCCCGCTCAAGGATCCCCGCGTACAGAACATCAACTGGAATCAGCACCAGGTCCGCGGCGTCTCCAACTGCGTGATCCGTCAGAACAACGACGGCTCCCGTACCCCGATGCCGTACTCGGTTGCGGCTGGTTGCGGCACCGACCTCAGCACGTACTCCTGGCTCTGGGTTGCCGACTACTCGCCCGGTCAGACGGCTCCCGGCCGCCAGACCCCGAACCGCTGGGGCAACCTCCGCAAGCACCGTGTACCGACCCTCGACGCCTCGCTGCTCAAGACCACTCGCTTCGGCGAACGGTACCGCATGCAGTTCGGCATCGAAGCGTTCAACGCGATCAACAAGTACTACTACGGTCGCAACGACACGTTCAACAACAACCCCAACGACGCGAACTTCGGGACCATCTTCCCGTTCAATACGTCGAATCAGAACATGAACCCCAGAACCCTTCAGATCCGTCTGAAGTTCTACTGGTAGACATGTTGCTGTCTTGGACAAAGGAGGCGGTCTCTCAAAGAGGCCGCCTCTTTGTTTTTGCGATCTCCGTTCTCTTTGCCGCCGAGCCCTTTCCCCACCGGCTCGAAAACTCCCCGTCTTCCCGCAAGCACCTCATCGAGACGATGACCGGTGGCGCAGCCGCCGCGGACTTCAACGGCGACGGCTTTACCGACATCTTCTTCGTCAACGGCGCGGAAATCCCATCCCTCCAAAAGACCGGCCCCAAATTCTGGAATCGCCTCTACCGCAACGACGCGGGCAAAGGCTTCACCGACATCACCGAAGCTGCAGGCCTGAAAGGCGAAGGCTACGCCATGGGAGCCGCCGCCGCAGACTTCAATAACGACGGCCTGCCGGACCTCTTCGTCGCGGCCGTCAACGGTGCCAGCCGCCTCTACAAGAACGAGAAGGGCAAGTTCCGCGAGGTCGCCATTCCCCCCGTCCCCGGCTGGGCCGTAGCCGCCGGCTGGTTCGACTACGACCGCGACGGCCACCTCGACCTCCTCATCGTCAAGTACCTCGCCTGGAACCCTGCCACCGAGCCATCCTGCGTCGAACCCGTCCCCGTGTACTGCCACCCGCGCGAGTTTGCAGGCCTCCCCAATCAGCTCTTCCGCAACAATGGCGACGGTACGTTCACCGATGTCTCCCAGCAAACCGGCATCGCCAAGTACACCGGCAAAGGTATGAGCGTAGCCTTCGGCGACATCGACAACGACGGCTATCCCGACGCCTTCGTCACCAACGACACCGTACCCAACTTCCTCTTGCACAACCGCAACGGCAAGACCTTCGAAGACATCGCCGTCCGCGCCGGCGTAGCCGTGAACGACGATGGCCGCGCCCTCTCGGGTATGGGAGTCGACTTCCGCGATGTCGACAACGATGGTCGCGACGACCTCTTCTACACCGCTCTGATCAACGAGACTTTTCCGCTCTTGAAGAACCTCGGCAAGCTGCTGTTCCAGGACATCACGTACGCCAGCCGTGTCGGAGCCGCCACCTTACGCCGCAGTGGCTGGGGCGCAGGCATTTACGATTTCGACAACGACGGCCGCAAGGATTTGTTCGCCGCCGGAGGCGACGTCCAGTCGAATGCTGAACAGTACTCCAGCCGCGCCTCGCGCCAACCCAACATTCTCTTGTGGAACAGGGCAGAAGGGAAGTTCGAGCCGCAGGACATCGGCACCCCAGCCTTACATCGCGGCACAGCCTTCGCCGACTTCGATAACGATGGCGCCATCGACGCCGTCATCACCCGCCTGGGCGAAACACCGTTCTATTGGAAAAACACGCCGAAAAACCACTGGATCGGCTTCCGCACCAACAAACTCGGCACGCGTGTTTCGATCGATGGTGAGCAGTACAACCACGCTACCGCCGCCAGCGGCTACGCGAGCTCATCCGACCCTCGCATCCACTTTGGCCTGGGCTCCAAAACTGCTGTGAAAGAAGTGACCATCACCTGGCCCTCGGGCAAAGTACAAAAGCTCGCCAATCCCGCGATAGACCGCTATCTCGACATCGCCGAACCCTGAGCCGCGTGGCGATCTCCCGCTGCCGTATCGCCCTTGCGATAGTAGATCCGGCTCGCCAACTCATGAGCCTCGCGCGTCGCTCCCGGGTTATCCAAAATCGGCCGCAACACCGACAAGCTCTCGTCCAACTGCCCTAATTGGAACAGCGCCCGAGCATAATCAAACGCCCCTGCAGGACCCGCCTTCGCCAGCACCGTCACGGCCTCTTGCATCCGCCCCTGCCGGTACAAGAACCGCCCGTACGCCGCCGCATCCCCGGCCTTCTTGTACAACCCCTCCGCCTCAGCGCGACCCAGTGCCTCGCTTGACTGCGCCACTGCCAACCACTCCTTCGGACCCTTATTCGCGATCTGCTCCAGCACGCGCAGAGCCTCATCATGCCGGTCCAACGCGTACAGCGTGCGGCTCCAGAAGTAGCAACCCCCGGGCTCATTCTTCTCGCACTGCGCACGGAACAAAGGCTCCGCTCCGCGATAGTCACCCTGCTGCGCCAACACAGCTGCCGACACCGGCTCCGTGACGCTCACCACGCGATCCACCGCGACGTTATCGAGCGACTGCACAATCCCGCTCGGCCACCGCACCGTCACCTTCACCGGCCCACCGTGCGACCCCAGCCCCACATGCACCCGGTAAGGACTCGTAGCCCCGAACCCCTCGCTACCCTTGATCTCCCGGTAAAACTTCGAACTCCCAGCCTCCACCGTGATCTGCGCGCCCACCGCGTACCGGTTGCTGCTCACACCCTTCAAATCCAGTTCCAGCCAGTGATTCGTATTGCCCTTGCGGTTCTCGTAGAACGCATTGAACGCATGATCTCCGGGGTAGTGTCCGCCCAACTGCGCGTACACATCCAAGTCCCCATCGTTGTCGATGTCCACAAACGTGACGCCATGCCCCTTCGTACCCGGCCGCGCGAACCCCACCGTCTGCGTATGATCTGTAAACGTCCCGTCGCCGTTATTGCGGAAGAATCGGTTCGGCTCCAGCCGCGTCAATTGCGGATCGCCGGTGCCAAAGTAAATATCCAGAAACCCGTCGTTATCCAAATCCGCGACACCCGCGCCCATGGTCCCCATCGGATAGTGCAAACCGGCCGTGAGCGTAACATCCGTGAAAGTCCCATCGCGATTGTTGCGGAACAATCGCGTCGCATCCGGATGCAGCGCCTTCGCTACATAATCCGCACGCATCGCATCCACAACCACCGGCCAGGGCGCTAGGCTCACCGTCAGCAGATCCGGCCAGGTGTCGTTGTCGTAATCAAAGAAGAAACACACAAATCCGTTATGCGGCGGCTGCGTGACCTTCGCCGCGCGGCTCACTTCCGTAAACCGCCAGTTCCCCTCATTGCGGTACAACCGGTTCGGAGCATTGTTCAGCCCGTTGATAAAGATGTCCAGGTCGCCATCTTTGTCGTAATCGCCCAGCGCCGCCCCAATCGCCCCCCATTGCGGAGGCTCGCTGAACGGCGTCACCTTCCGGAACGTACCATCGCGGTTGTTGCGGTACACCTGCGGCGTACTTCCATCCTTCAGCACGCCATTGGCAATCACCAGATCCAAAAACCCGTCGTTATCCAAGTCGCCCCAAAGGGACACAAACCCATCGCCAGGATCCCCGGCCCCGGACTTCGCAGTCACATCCTCAAACCGGCCTTTACCCGTATTCCGAAACAGCCGGTTCGGCGCAGGACCATTCCATCCGTTCATCGCGACGTACAAGTCCAGATGCCCGTCGTTGTCGTAATCCACCAGGTTCAGGCTGTACCCAGACGGCACCTTCGCCAACCCCACAGCCTCCGTGACCTCGGTAAACTTCCGCCCCTTGCCCTCGTTGCGATACACGGCCATGAACGTACCGCTGCCCGCCAAAAACAGATCCAGATCGCCGTCGCCATCGTAATCGCCCCAGGCGCTCGTACCGTTGCCATCAAACCGGTTGACTCCCAACTCCGGCGCCATATCCCGAAACTCCAGCGCCTTCACACCGGCAGGCGCAGCCTTCATCGGAAACAGCGCATTCGCCGGCAATGGCGGACGCGCCGCCGCAGGCATCTGATCAATCGCCGTTTGCAACATCCAGCGATCCAGATACGACGCCTTCCACTGCCCAGCCTCATAGAAGTACCGCGCCGCATCGGCAAACTGCCCCATGCGATAGTACGCCGTCCCCATCTCGCGAAACGCTTCCGCCTTCTGCTCCGGGTCCTGCGTACGCTTCACCGCCTGCTGAAACTGCGGGATGGACTTCGCAAAGTCACCCCGTCGCGACAGCGCCTTGCCCAACCCAAAGTACGCCGCCGATTCCTCGGCCGAAAACGGCACAGCCGTATCCAGAATGCCTTCGAGCAATGGAATGGACCGGTCCAACCCAAGCAAAGGATCATGCGGCACGCGATGCTCGTTATCGTGCGTAAACCGCACCTCGCCGGACATCCACTCGGTCAGATTGAGTATGTAGGCCTGCGCATTCGGCTCCAGCTTCGCCACACGCGACGCCAGCTCATACGCAAGATTGGGATCGTAAAACAGAAGCTCCGCGCGGGCATGCACCACAGCCTTCGCCCGCAGCGAGGGAATGTGATTCGGATCCCGCTGAATCGCCGCCGCCAGAGCCTCCATTGCCAGCCCCAGCGACACCCGCCGCTTTGCAGGATCTTCGATCTGGTAAAAATCCAGCAGGTGCGACCGCGCCCGCTGATACCAGGCCTCCGCGCTCGTCGCCGCAACCTTGTCCAGCACCTGCCGCGCCTCAGCAGTCTTGCCTTCGCGCAGCAGAACCTTTGCATCATCCACGCTCTGCGCGGAAAGCAATCCAGCACTCAACAAGGCAAGCGTGGCAACAAGCAACACAGCTATACCAGGATATCTTTGACGATCTCGCCAAACACATCCGTCAGCCGGAAGTCGCGGCCCGCATACCGATGCGTCAATTGCGTATGATCCACGCCCAGTTGGTACAGCATCGTGGCATGCAGATCGTGAATCGACACGCGATTCTCCGCGGCCTTGAACCCGAACTCATCGGTCGCGCCGTACGCCAGCCCGCCCTTGAATCCGCCGCCTGCCAAAAACATCGTGAAGCCATACGGATTGTGGTCGCGACCCGTCCCGCTCTCGGACACAGGCGTACGCCCAAACTCGCCGCCCCACACCACAATCGTGTCGTCCAGCAGACCCCGCCGCTTCAAGTCGCGAATCAGCGCCGCCGCCGCCTGATCCATCGCCGGAACCTTCTTCTGGTATTCCTTCTCGATGTCCTTGTGGTCGTCCCACCCATCGGACCCCACATGCACATACCGTACGCCGCGCTCAATCAGCCGCCGCGCCATCAGGCATCCATTCGCAAAGCTACCGCTGCCGTACTCTTCACGAATCTTCGCAGGCTCCGTCCGGATATCGAACGCATCGGTAGCCGCAAACTGCATCCGGTACGCCGCTTCCATCGATTCGATGCGCCCTTCCAAAAACGGATCCGCACCAAACTGCGCCGCATGTTCGCGATTCAAAGCCTGCATCGCGTCCAACTGCCGCCGCTGCGCATCTTTGTCCAAAACCTTGTTGCGAAGATCCGGAATCATCTTCTCCGGCTCGATCTCCGCATCGTTGAACGGCACGCCCTGATGCTCCGCCGGCAGGAACCCCGCACGCGTCGCAGAACCGCCCAATCCACCAGCATTCCCAGGACCCAGCGCCACAAACGACGGCAGGTTCTGATTCTCGCTACCCAACCCGTATGAGATCCAGGACCCCATGCTCGGCCGGTTCAGCAACACCGTACCCGTGTGGTACAAACTCAGCGCCGGCGTGTGCGTCGGGTTGAACGAATACATAGACCGGACCACGCATAAGTCATCCGCAATCGACGCCAACTGCGGAATCATATCGCTGATCTCAATCCCGCTCTGCCCGCGCTTTTGAAACTGGAATGGCGACGGCATCAACCCGCCGGTCTGCCGTTCCGTACGCAAATCTACGGACCCCGGCCTTTGCCCCTGATACTTCACTAGCGCCGGCTTCGGATCAAACAAATCCACTTGCGACGGTCCACCGCTCAGGAACAAGCTGATCACCCGCTTCGCTTTGCCCGGCGTCCGCGTACCCGCATACTTCCCGCCCACCGTGGGCGCAGCAAACAGCGATTCCAAACTCGCGGCCCCGGTTGCCGCAAACATCGTTTGCAGCCACTGCCTTCTCGACGGTTTATGAAGCATCATGGCCAGAAAATCACCTCATTCGTGGAAAGCAAAACCTGTGCGTACTGCTCCAAAGTCGCGCCAGGACCCGCCAGATAGCTCTGCGCCAAGTCCAACTCCTTCGGCGACGGATCACGACCCAGCACCCGCCGGAACAACTCCTTCAACCGGTCTGGACCCTCGATGGCCTTCGCCAGCGCACTTGCCGACTGCGTGACAAACTCGCTGTTCATCACAAACAGTTGTTGCAGCGGCGTGGTCGTCAAATCGCGAGTCGATGCCGGCTGCATGGCATCGGGAAAATCGTAATTCTTCAGAAGGCTATTCAATTCGCGACGGCTCACCCGCCCGTATACCGTACGCCGCAAATTCTCCGGCTCCCGCAAATCGCGCGACGGCCCATACATCGTCGTATCCAGCCGCCCAGCCGCACGCAGCAGTGTATCCCGGTACGCCTCAACCTCCAACCGCCGCGGATTCATCCGCCACAGCAGCGTATTCGTGACATCCGCCTTCAGCCCATCCTCACGAGGCTTGCTCGCCTGGCGATAAGTGGACGACAGCAGAATCTCGCGATGCAGCCACTTCAGTGACCATCCGTTCTCCACAAAACGCGCCGCCAAATCCGTCAACAAATCCGGGTGCGAAGGCTTCTCGCCCTGCACACCCAAATCACTCGGCGTTGCCGCCAGAGGCTTGCCAAAATGCCAACCCCACACGCGATTCACAATCACCCGCGCAGACAGCGGCGCCGCATCGGTAAAGATCTTCTGCGCCAACTCCAGCCGGCCTGAACCTTTGACGAAGTTCGCCTCACCCTTGGCCAACACCAGCGGAAAGTGCCGCGGCACCACCTCACCCGGCGACGCCACATTGCCCGCCCGCAACACAGGAAAGTCGCGAGCCTCGCCCGGCTTGTACTGGATTACCGTAAACTGCTTGTCGGTCGCATCGATGTACTGCGCCGCGTCATAAACAGACTGGAAGAACGGCTCGCTCGACGTCAGCATCCGCCCGCGCCGGTCCCGCGCCGGAGCCGCCTTTTTTTGCTCTTCCGTACGCGGCGGATTGTACGTCCAATACCGCTTCAGGCTCTCGGTCAGCTTCGGGTACTTCGCCTCCAAAGCCAACCCTTCCACCTTCAGTACCTCGATCTCTTTCTTCCACCGCGCCACCCGCTCTTCGCTACCAACAACAGTCGTAGGCTCGCCCGTCAGCAGATCCGCCGAGTACCGCAAATCGAACAGCCGCCGCTGCAGCCACATGTACCTCTGCTCTACCGCAGGCTCGACATCGAACAACGGACGCTCCGCCCGCATCGTGGACGCAAACACGCCTACCAGCCCGTAATAATCCTTGGTCGGAATCGGATCGAACTTATGGTCATGGCACCGCGCACACGCGACGGTCAGCCCCAGTACCCCGCGCGTCAACGAATCCACGCGTTCGTCAAAATCGTCCGTCAGGAACCCGCCAATGACATCGCCCGACAACCGCAGATCCTTGTGATACACCGGAGCCGCGCCCAAATACCCCAACGCTCGCAGATCTCCACGCGCCGTACCCGGCACCTGATCGGCAGCCAACTGCAAGGTCACAAACTTGTCGTACGGGATGTCGCGATTCATCGCCTCGATCACCCAGTCGCGATACCGCCAAGCATACGGAAACGGCGGATTCGTCGCCTCGCCCGTGGGATTGTCTTCGCCAAACCGCGCGACATCCATCCAGTGCCGTCCCCAGCGCTCACCATAAGAAGGAGCCGCCAACAGACGATCCACCAACTTCTCATAAGCCTTAGGATCTTGGTCCGCGACAAACGCCTCGATCTCCTGATACGTCGGCTTGTACCCGGCCAGATCCAGATACACGCGAGTCACCAGCGTACGCTTGTCCGCCGCAGCAGAAGGCTTCAACCCCTTCGCATCGAGCGCCGACAAGATAAAGCTATCGATCTTGCGGGACACCCACTTGCCGTCGCTCACCGCCGGAGCAGCCAAAGATGTCACAGGCTGGAACGCCCACCATTTGCGACCCTCTTCGACGGACATGCCCTTCAGCGGTCCAGCCGAAGCAGCAGGAGCCGCAGCAGCCGTGCGAGGATCTACAGCCCCCGCCGCGATCCACGCCCTAAAGTCCGCGATCACCGCATCGGGCAACTTCCCCTGCGGCGGCATCTGGACATGCGGATCTTGAAATGTAATGGCTTGAAAGATGCGGCTCTCTTCCGGCTTGCCCGGCACGATGCCGGCACCGGTAGCGCCGCCTTTGCGCATGCCTTCTTTGGTGTCCACCACCAGCGAACCCATCGGCGCGCGCAGCTTAGACGCATGGCAACCATAACACTTGGTCGCCAGCACAGGGCGGATCTTGTTCTCGAAAAATGAACTGTCGCCCGGCGCGGGTTGCCCCTTCACTGAAATCATGGCACCGGCGAGTAACACAACGGACAGACCTCGTCCGCCAGTTCCAAACATGCGCATGACTTCAAGACTACCTCGCGCCGGGCCCCGGTTACGGGGTGGCCTGAACCTTTGCTACCAGGTTCCCGACTTGCCCCCAAACCACCACAGCAAGCCAAGAGCAAACGTATCCTGGCGCCGTGATAGCGGGTTTGCACCACGCCGGCTGAAGAACGGCACGTTGGACTGATCGTGGCGATACTCGAACCTCGCCTCAAACCCATCCATCGGCCGGTAGCCAATCGTTGACGTTAGATCGTTCAGGCGTTGCGATACACCGCCTCCAAACAATCCCCCTCGGTCATTCATGTGCGCGTAACGCTGGCCGTAGTACACCTTCGGCGAGATCTGATACCGCAGATATCCAATCCCACCCGAGGTCCGTCTCGGCGGTGCGTTCGGCATGTCACGATCAATCACCGCAGCAAATTCCGCTCCCACCGTCAGCTTGTCGGTAGGCGTCCAGAATCCAAACGTATCCATGATGTGGAAACGTCCTCGCGGGGCTGCAAGCCCGGGTCCGGGTTGCATCTGCTCACGGCCGTTATAGTATTGGCCGGTCCAACTAAAGCGCGAAGTCGGCTTTACTGTGATCTGTGCCAGTTGGGACTTGAATCCGTTATAGTCCTCAGCCTGGTTCGCGCCATTCACTAGCCAGTACGCCAGTGAAACCTTATCGTTGACAGGGTAAGTCGCACGCATGCCGGTGTGATAGAACGGCAAAAACGTGAAGAAAAAGCTGCGCGAGTAATTGATCTGATCCTTCGCGTACGTTCCTTCCGCACCGATCGTACTCGCCCACTTTCCGAAGTCCACCGTCAATCCTCTGCCCACCGGCGCGACATACGTGCCGTAGGCTTGAAAGACATTCCGGTACACATTCGGACGCAGTTCGGTACTGTGCAAAAGGTCCGATGATTGACCAAACATCAGGTCGAGGCGGTAGCCCCAGTTCCTGCCCTTGGCCGTATTGGGCAACTGCTCCACCATAATCGCCGCCTGGCTAAGACTGAAGTTGTTGGCTGCTGCGTCATATACGCGCAGTGCTTCCACTCCACCCAGCGGCCTGTTGGTATTCCACTCAAAGAACGTATCAAGGTAGAAATTTACCGTCGTATCATTGAGCCAGGCATTTGCCGGGGGCTGAGCCGGTGCCGTCACAACAGTGGCAGGACCACTGCTGGTCGTACTTGTTCCCGCTGTCGCAACTACAGCAACCGGAGCTGCAGCCGACCCTGGGATAGGTGCTGTGGTTGGTGTTGTACTGGTTTGCGCCGGGGCCGCTACTGCCGCAGTGGCAGCACTCCCCACACCTGCGCGTTTCTCTAATGCGGATAGGCGTTCCTCCAACGCGGCTATCCGGTCTAGCAGTAACCTTTCACGATCGGTTAACTGCTGTGCTTGGACTGCTCCCAGCAAGAACAAGGCTAGAGGCAGGACACGATTTCCAAATCTCATTCACCCTCGAGGCTGATCGAATTGGGTGCTTCGCCATGGCAGACTTGGGCAGGACGTGCACTGGGACATTCAATGTCACGGGCTTCAGTTTAGCCCGATTCAACCGCTTTGTTTCGAGGATATTAACGGCATTTGAAAAATCTATTGGCCCGCCATCCGTCCGCCGTGACACCACCTCGCACGGGGTACCATCCTCGCTGGGGATTGATGCCTGCACAGACCACCTTAGACCGACCGGCACGCTACTTTGTGGCAGCGATCCTCGCGACCTTTGCCGTTTTCACAACACTCGAACTGCATGGTTCCTCGTCTTCGATGTTTCGCAGTCACGGAATGTCATCCACCCTTCACGTGCCGCTTCTCGGAGAAGGCCGCGCCATCCGCGTCGACGAGTGGGCAACCCACACCCCGGTCATTCTGTATCAAGCCCGGCGCGCCGACGCCTTCGCCTTGCAGGGCGAAACAGGACCCATGCAATCCATCCTCTTCGGCAACGCCCCCGTCTGGCACTGGACCCTGCTCTTTCGCCCTCAATTCTGGGGCTTCTTTGTACTGCCGCTCCCGACAGCCTTCGCTGCGTACTGGCAATGCAAGATGCTACTTCTGCTCTCCGGTACGTTCTTCGCCTTCCAGTTGCTCACCCGCTCATCCTGGCTAGCGATCTTCGGCTCTTTGTGGTTCTACTTCTCAGCCTTCACCCAGTGGGCGTACTCTTGGCCCGCGTTATTGCCTGAAATGCTCGGCCTCGCCTGCTGGGCCGCGTACCTCGCAGCCAGACTTTGCCAACCCGCAACGCTCCCCCGCACCATCCTCACCGGCGCCGCGTTCGTGTGGGTCTGCGTCAACTTCGCGCTCTGCCTCTACCCGCCGTTCCAGATCCCCATCGTCTACGCCGCTGCAGGACTCTGGCTCGCTTGGTACATCCTCAACCCGCAACCGCTCCCCTGGCTACGCCTCACCATCGCGACCCTCACCGTCGCCGCCACCGTAGGCCTGCTTGTTTACGAGATCCGTGACCTCATCGCGCTCGTCGCGCAAACGGTCTACCCCGGTCGCCGGATCGTCACGCCCGGCAGTATCCCGGTCTCACTGCTCGCCTCCGGCTTCGCCAACTACTTCTTCAGCGAAGGTCACTTCCCATCCGCCTTCGGCAACATCTGCCAGGCCGTCTCGTACTACTGGCTCGCGATCTTCACTCTCCCACTGATGCTCGCTCTCCCCCGCCGCCACAACACCGCACTGGCGATCCTCATCGCCGTACTCGCCTTGCTCACCGCTTGGATGCTCGCCCCCGTACCCGCCTGGCTCGGACACATCCTGTTCCTCGATCGTGTCCTCACCGAACGCATCGTACCCGCTGCAGGATTGCTCAATATCGCAATCGTACTGCTCGCCCTCAGCGCATTGCGGACCGCCAAACTCCCCACTTGGACCATCGCCGCCGCCGCATCCATGGCCATCGCGACCCTAACCCTTTTTCAAACCAATGCAGCACTCGGCAACTTCCTCACTGCGCCACAAGTCGGGATCTCCGCGGCGCTCCTTGCCCTCTGCCTCTGGTCCCTTTGGACGGCCCGGCCCCGACTCTTAGCCGCAGCGATCCTTCTCCCCTCGCTCTACGCCTTCGCACTCGTCAACCCCATCGACCAGGGCCTGCATTACTACCTCCGCACGCCCACCGAAGAAGCGATCCGCCGCAACAACATGCGCGACGCCAAGTGGCTCGTGTATGGCGACAGCCAAGTCCACGCGCCCTTCTTCACCGCCATGGGACTCGACGTCTTCAACGCATTCCACTACGCCCCGTTCCTGGACCGTTGGCGCCTCTTCGACCCCACGCAGCAACAGGACTCGCTTTACAACGGCACAGGCTCCGCCAATGCGTATTGCCTGCCCCCAGGCCAACCCCCACGCATGGAAAGGGACCCCAAATTCGCCGTCCTTCCACCGCTCATCCGGGCCTTCTACGTCTCCCCATCGGACCCGCGTCTCAAACAATCAGGCGTCCATTACTTCGCCCACTTCGGACCACCCAATCCCGTATGCTTCCCCTCCGAAGCCTTTGAACTCGTCACACCAGAGCCCTTGAACGGCATGGTGCTCTACAAACGCAAAGAAGGCATCTAGTACACGTAAGGATTTTTATCGATCGTCGTCTTGCCGCGAGTCTGGTTGCAAAGGTAAACATCGCCGGTAAAGTAGATTCCCGGTCCCTTCACCTTGGTCTTCGCGAACTCATGCGTCCGCAGCAGCATCGCGACATCCATCTGCAGTGGAGGCTCATCCGGCTGATACGTGGTACCCCGCGGATAATCCTCGCCCTTCGCGCTGATCTCGATGTGGCACCCCACAATATGCGCCACCGGGTACTTCGCCGCAAACGCCACCAGCTTTTCCATGCTCTTCATCCACAGCCCGAAGTTGCCGATGTAGCAACGCCCCCGGTAAAACATATCCCCGGTAAACAAAATCTGCGTGTACGTGTCGTAGTACGCGAACTCCGAATCGATATGCCCCGGATTGCCCCACACCCAAAGCTTCCGCCCGCCCAAATCAAACTCCACACGTTCATCGGGATAGTTCTTCATCCCCCAGAACCCCACCATCTCCTCATGGGTCAAACCCATAATCGTCGTGTATGGACGATCCAGAAACTGGTTCTGTGCCGCATAGTGATCCCCATGCAAGTGGCTGAACGCCAGCACCAGTTTGTACTCCTTGGCATCCCGCCCGTTCCGCTGGCACCACTCGGCAATCAACCCATCCACAACCTTCCGCAGATTCCACTCCGAAGGCTGCGCAGTCGACCCCTGATCCAGCAAAATCGCCCGCTCATTGCCGAAGTACAGGTACATAAAGGCGCCCTCGTAGTTGTACGCCTTGTTCTCCCGCATAATCACCGTATGCGGGTTGTACCAGTGCACCTGTATCTGCGGATCTTTGTTGTCCAAAAGCGACTTCGACCCGTGAATCCACTTAGCCGGGAACGTCCCCTTCGCCGGCAGGTTGGACGTAAAGTCCACATCCTTCGCCAGCGCCATCATCGCGAACACTATCAAAAGTCCAGTCAGTTTCATCGCATGCACCTCGTCGTTAACGCAGCAGGAACGCAGGTGCCGGTGCCGCCGGCAAGTCGGACGGCCAGTCGCCGCGCTCGTCAGGACCCACACGATTCAGCAGAATAAACTCCGCCCGAATCGCCACCTCTGCCTTACCTTGAATTCGCCGCGCATGCAGCAAAGCCTCGCCAATCACGGACGGGTCCAGTTGCAGGACATGCTCATTGGGCTTAAACGTCGTCCGCATCGTGTACTGCACACCCGGCGCCGTACTCATCTCGATATGCCCGCCAAACACCCACTTCACGGGATTCTCCGTCGCAAACTTCTCCAGCCGTTCGAGCGACGCAATGTAATCCCCATCGTTCGAAATCACAATCCGCCCCGGCATCAGCAAATCGCCCGTGTACAGATGGCCGTTGTACCGGTCGTACAACGTCACCCCATCGCGATGCGTACCCGGTGTCGGGATCACCGTCACCACCCGACCCCCGCCCAAATCGATGGACCCATTCGGCCGCGTCAACACCGTCGTATTCGGCCGCCCGCGAAACTGCGCCACACCTTGGTTCTGCGCGACATCCTCCGCCGACGTATGCACAATTACCAAAGGCAAATCGCGCTTATTCCGCAAGCTCGCCCACCGCGCAATCAACCCATCGACCGTAGCCCGCAGCGGATAGTATTCGGCCTCCGCAGTCGCCCCGGTATCGATCAGCAGCACCCGGTCGGCCCCAGCCAGCAAATAGGTGAACGGAGCCTCCCAATGGACGCAAACATTCTCTCGCAGAACTATAGTGTCGGCGTTGTACGCAACAGCCTGAATCCGCGGATCACGATTATTCGCCGCCGCAATCGACCCGTAAATCCACTTGTATCGAAGGTTGCCCGGAGCCACCGCTCCACTGGCGTTCTGAAATAGTTGCGCCCAAGCTCCAACGCTCCCCAAAAGGAGCGTGAACAGCGCCAGCCAAAGTCGCATCCGCTATTCTCCACATCGAATCGCTCCGGCGCGGAGCGGCACTGGGCGGACAAGGCTTCTACAGATAGTACGCAACTTGCCGCCGCCACGGCAACGACAAGAGCCGCAGAAAAAGGGCGCAGTTTCGCCACTTGTCCCGTATAATCGAAACCCCGCATGGAAAAGAAGCTGCTCGAGTTGGTGGAGATGATCTATGCCTTATCACACGCTAACGATGGATGGAACAAGATCTTGTCTGAAGTCGCAACAAACACCGAGGCTGTCGGCGCCTCACTCATCACCTACGATCTTCGAGCACGACAGCCGGAAGGCTACTACACACATCCTTACGGTGTGGAACTCGAACATTTCAAAACATACTATTCGAAAGTTCTTCCGTGGATTCCAAAAGATGTACCCTTTCCCGCCACCGGCGGAAATGTCGTAACATCCGAATCCGTTCTTTCCCTGTCAAAGTTGAAACAAACAGAGTTTTACACAGACTGGGGTCGCAGGAACGAAGTTGTCAGTAGTGTTGCCGTAAATCTCGGTACCCAAAGCGGTTACTTCAAGTACCTGTCGATCTACCGCGGCGAAAGTGCTCGCGCATTCCCGGAACAATCCGTCGAACTTCTCCGCCGCCTCGCTCCCCATCTGCAGAATGCGATTGCCCTGCATCATCGAATGAGCCTCGTAGGAGATCTCACTCGTGCTCTCGATCACTCCGTATTCCCAGTATTTGTGCTAGATCGCGACGCAAAGGCGCTGCATCTGACAGATCGCGCAAGAGATCTCTGCAAGGCGCAAGAGTACGTGACGCTCACCCCCAACGGCAAACTCACCTTGTCTCTTGCTCACCGGCGAACCCTCGAATCCGAGATCGCGGTGCTAATGTCTTCCCCGGCATCCTTCCGCGCCGGATTGTTACAAAAACCGTCAGGCCACTCCACGGCCATCTATATCCTCTCAAAGTCATCATTCTTATCGCCTTCTGCCGCCCCACGCCTGGTGTTGGCGATCCTTGATTCGTCCGCCGCGAAAGAAGAAGGCTTCCGCTATATCGGGCAACTCTACGACTTAACGCCAACTGAGATTCGTTTGATTCGCTCGCTCGTCACGACAGGAAGTCTCGATCTCGCCACTGCATCGATGGATATGAATCGTAACACCGCCAAGAAGCATATGGCGGCGATCTTTGAAAAAACGAGCTGTCATCGCCAGGGGCAAGTCATTCAGTTGTTTGCGAGTCTCACACATATATACCCATTTGGGTGATACCGGGTCAGTTGTTCCGGACGTATCCTCGATTTACTACGCGATAGAGGTGCACGCAGGCTGGGCATATTTCTTGCCAGTCCAGTCTGCGCCCTCTCTCGCCGTCAATTCGGGAAACGCGCCATGGCGACTCTGCTCATTCCGTTCTTGCTACTCTCCCAGCTATCGAATGAGCCCGACTGGCAGCAGCTCTTGGATCAAGCCATTCGACTCCGCGACAGCGGAGCCGCCGACCCCATCCCTGCCTTCAACCGGGCGATGGACGCTGCTGCGACCTCCCCGCTTGGGCTCCTGCGTGCGAGTAACGAACTTGGAGTCTACCTCGTCAGTTCTGGCAAGTTTCAAGCAGCTCTTCAGTTGCTTCGGCCGCGAGTGGCGCAGTGTTCCTCGCTAACTCCGCCAGAGCCGGTCTGTGCGGCTATCTACCACAACGTTGGTTTGGCTCATCACAGTTCAGGCGAGCCGCTACTTGCCGTCGCTATTCTACGTCGAGCGGTCGCTTTGGTAGTTGCGCTTGAGGGGCAGAATTCGCCGAATTACGTTGGTCTAGCCGCCTCTCTTGGCGGCGCCCTAATCGCAGTGGGGCAACTGCGCGACGCAGAGATGGTGTTGCGTCGAGCCGTCCCTGTCGCCCTTCACAGCACCGTCGCGGAGCCAGCGAAGCGCTCCAACATATTCGCCGGGTTATCCGAAATCCACCGCCACCGGAACGAGCTTGCTTTGGCTCGCAGCGAGGCGATTCGCGCGGTACGCATCGCCGAATCTGGAATGCCGTCCCCCGATGCAGCGATGGCCGCCGCCGGAGCGCTCTACCGTCTTTCGAGCATCCAGTGGGCGGAAGGCTCACCCGCACCTGCTATGCAAAGCCTGCAGAAGGCCATCCAAATTGCGCAAGCCCAGCCAGTAGCCATCGCCCTCAACTCGGCGATTCTGCAATCCACACTCGCTCTCATGCATTTGAAGACGGGCCACCTCGAACAAGCCAAAGCACTCCTCGCCGATGCCCGCGCCGCAGCCACCAAGGCGAACGACAATCCTGCGCTTTCAGTAATCCTGCAGGTATCTGCTTCGGTCGCCCTTCGCGAAAAGGATGCCGAATCTGCCGCCTCGCTCTTGCACGTAAGCCTCAACCTCGCCGACTCCGCTTGGGGACCCGTAAGTCTTCAGGCCGCAGGCTGCGTTGCCGACCTCGTCGCGGTCCTCCTGAAGCTTGGCAAGCTGCCAGAAGCCGAAGCCCTTAGCCGTCGCGCCGATGCCATCGAACCCGCCTCAGGTGCCGAACCCGCATGGATTCCTGTGGTCGAGCAACGGGCCAAAGTGCTCGCAAAGCTCAAATGGAAGAAGGAAGCTGCCTCCGCCAATCAGCGCCTCAAGGGTCTCCTTGCGGCCTACCCCACTCAGCCTTCCCATCAAGTGGACGTCCTCGAAATGTTTCGTGCCATTCCGTAACGTACGGCGGCAGTGGACTTCCCAATGCGAGGTCAGTTATATTAGATGAAGCCGGAGGCGGTGCGCCGCGCGAGCGGTTGTACGCCTGCGCGATAGTTCCCTCCCAACAAGAAGCCGTTGTAGCTCAGATGGTAGAGCGCGTCCTTGGTAAGGACGAGGTCACCGGTTCAATCCCGGTCAACGGCTCCAGAATTTTTCCGAATCCCCAACCGGGCACGCAGCAGTCAGTCAGCAGTAGCAGTCAGTAAGGTACGACCATGGCGAAAGAAAAATTTGACCGCAGTAAACCGCACGTGAACATTGGCACGATTGGCCACATCGATCACGGCAAGACGACCTTGACGGCGGCGATTACCAAGACGCTGTCGAAGCACAATCCGAAGAATTCGTTCCGGAGCTTCGACTCGATCGACAACGCGCCGGAAGAAAAGGCACGTGGTATCACGATCGCGGCGTCGCACGTGGAATACGAGACCTCGAAGCGCCACTACGCGCACGTCGATTGCCCGGGCCACGCCGACTACATCAAGAACATGATCACCGGTGCGGCGCAGATGGACGGCGCGATCCTGGTGGTCGCGGCCACCGACGGTCCGATGCCGCAGACGCGTGAACACATCCTGCTCGCCCGCCAGGTAGGCGTGCCGTACATCGTCGTCGCCCTCAACAAGGTCGACATGGTGGACGATCCGGAACTGCTCGAACTGGTCGAACTCGAAGTTCGCGAACTCTTGAAGAGCTACCAGTTCCCCGGCGACGACCTCCCGGTGTGCCGCGTGTCGGCCCTCGGTGGTCTCAACGGTGAGCCCCAGTGGGAAAAGGCGATCGACGACCTCATGGAAGCGGTCGACACCTACATCCCGCTCCCCGAACGTGCGAAGGACAAGCCGTTCCTGATGCCGATCGAAGACATCTTCTCGATCCAGGGCCGCGGTACCGTGGTCACTGGCCGTATCGAACAGGGTGTTTGCAAGGTTGGCGAGGAAATGGAAATCGTCGGCTTCACGGACACGAAGAAGACGGTCATCACCGGCGTCGAAATGTTCAAGAAGTTGCTGGACAGCGGCGAAGCGGGCGACAACGTCGGCCTCTTGCTGCGCGGCATCGACAAGGACGCGGTGGAACGCGGTCAGGTCATCGCCAAGCCGGGTTCGATCAAGGGCCACAAGAAGTTCAAGGGCGAAGTCTACGTGCTGAGCAAGGAAGAAGGAGGCCGTCATACGCCGTTCTTCAAGGGCTACCGTCCGCAGTTCTACTTCCGCACGACGGACGTGACGGGTGTGGCGCAGTTGCCGGAAGGCATGGAAATGGTGATGCCGGGCGACAACGTCCAACTCGTCGTCGAACTGATCACCCCGGTCGCCATGCAGAAGGGCCTCCGCTTCGCGATCCGCGAAGGCGGTCGCACCGTCGGCGCCGGCACCGTTGCTGAGATCCTCGAATAGCTCTCCAATAAGTGGTATCGTAGTGAATGGCGGACCGGTCTAACGCTGGTCCGCCAGCACATTGTTAGGGGCATAGGCTAACGGTAAACCAGCGGTCTCCAAAACCGCCTTTGGGGGTTCGAATCCCTCTGCCCCTGCCATAAACAACGACCCGAAAAGTTTTCCTGCAGTAACTCGAACGAACTAGAAGAAATAGCATGGCCGTGGCTGAAGCAACCAATCCCGAAACCTCTGTATCCACCAGCAACAAACCGGGTAGCTGGCTACAAAACTCGAAGGACTACTTCGAAGAGCTGAAGAAAGAAATGAAGATGGTCAGCTGGCCCACGCGCGAGCAGGTCATCTCCACCACCATGGTGGTCATCGCCGCGATCTTCGCTTTCGCCTTCTACTTCTGGGTAGTGGACCTTCTCATCGGCCGTGGCGTCACCAAGCTGTTCGACACTCTGACTAAGTAATCCGTCCCCACACCGAGTACCCATTCACGACAATGAGCGACCAGGATCAGCAGCAGCAGCCCATCGAACAACCCGACGAGACTTCCCCGCTGACTCCCGGCGAAGGTGAAGTCACCGAGGGCAACCCTGCCTACTTCGGCGGTGAGCCCGCAGGCGATGCCGCGTACGAAGCGCCGCCCGTCGCCAATGCTGCGGAAGTAGCTCCGGAACCCAACTACAAGAACTGGTACATCATCCACACCTACTCGGGCTTTGAAAACAAAGTCGCCGAATCCCTCCGTACACGCTCCCTTGCCTTCGGTTTTGCCGACAAATTGGGTCAGATCCTGATCCCAACCGAAGAAGTGGTCGAGCTGCGGAATGGCAAAAAGGTCACCAGCAAGCGCCATCTTTACCCCGGCTACGTCCTGGTCGAGATGGAAATGAGCGACGAACTCTGGCACGCGGTCAAGAACACCCCCCGCGTCACCGGCTTTGTCGGCGGCGGCAACACCCCCGTCCCGCTCACCGCGGACGAAGTCAACGGCGTGCTCTACCGTCAGACGACGGCCGCCGAAAAGCCCCGTCCCAAGCTCACCTTCGAAAAGAACGAAACCGTTCGCATCATCGACGGGCCGTTCACAAACTTCTCCGGCAAAGTGGACGAAGTCAACTCCGAGCGCAACACGCTGCGCGTCATGGTCACGATTTTTGGCCGGTCTACGCCGGTTGAACTCGACTTCCTACAGGTCGAGAAGATTCTGTAGTTCTGTAGGAATCCCGTTAGGTAAAAGTAGATGGCAAAGAAAGTAACAGGTTCGGTAAAACTCCAGATCCCGGCTGGCAAGGCCACGCCGGCGCCTCCTGTCGGTACCGCTCTCGGTCCGCAGGGCGTCAACATCATGGAGTTCTGCAAGCAGTTCAACGCCAAGACGTCGGGCAAGGAAAATGAAGGCCTCATTATCCCCGTCGTCATCACCATCTATTCGGACCGTACGTTCACCTTCATCACCAAGACCCCGCCCGTGCCGATCCTCGTGCTCCGTGCGGCTGGTATTGCGAAGGGCTCGCCGACTCCGAATCGTTCCAAGGTGGGCAAGATCACCGCTAAGCAGGTTGAGGACATCGCCAAAATCAAGATGCCCGACCTCAATAGCTTCGATCTGCAGGGCGCGATCAATCAGGTCAAGGGCACGGCACGCTCCATGGGCGTGGACGTCGTCTAAATTCAACTTCAGTCGTAAGTAGGAATCATGCCGAAGCTCAAAACCCACAAAGGCGCAGCAAAGCGGTTCAAGAAAACCGGCACCGGCAAGGTGGTCCGCCGTCACTCGATGGCCCGTCATATCTTGACCAGCAAAGGCAGCGCCCGCAAGCGCCGCTTAGCGCAGTCGACCGTTGCCGATGCGGCGGATCAGCCAGCGCTCAAGCGCATGATCCCGTACGCCTAAACCCGTACGCGGATTCTACTAGACATTCACCCGCGGAGTGAACGGTGCTCATACATCAAGCAGTAAGCACGTTGCCCGTCTCACCCGCTCCGGTCCCTCACAAGCGATAACGCTGGACCGGATTCCAGAAAGGAGAAATACGTGCCAAGAGTAAAACGTGGAACTCATCGCCGTGCGAATCGCAAGAAGACTCTTGCCCTCGCCTCCGGCTTCTTCCTCACCAAAAGCAAGCTGTACCGTTCGGCGCAAGAAGCTGTCGAACGCTCGCTGAAGTTCGGCTATGTCGGACGCAAGCGCAAGAAGCGCGACTTCCGCAGCCTGTTCATCGTCCGCATCAACGCGGGCGCCCAGGCCGCCGGTATGTCCTACAGCAAGTTCATGGGCGGCCTCAAAAAGGCTGGCATCGAACTGAACCGCAAGGTCCTGGCGGACATCGCCGCCAACGATCCGACGGGGTTCAACGCTCTGGTGGAAAAAGCCAAGGCTGCCATGGCTGCAGTTCCTGCCAAAGCCTAGTCACCATCTACTGAACCGAACCCTATAAAGCCGCCCTCCGCAAGGACCGGGCGGCTTTTCCTTTTCCCGCCCCGATTTCCGGCTCACTCGCTCCATAAATTCACCGCTATAAATCACTAATTTCCTTCGAAAAGTAAATTTTTGATTCCGTCCAGAATACCGGATTTATTCCCGGCTCCCAGTGGCGCTTTGATAAGATTCCCCCACGAAACCGCACAGTTTCGACCGAATAATCCCCGCTCTTTGGACCCCGAATTTACTCTCTCGAAAGGAAACTATGTCGTTCCAAATGCGAACGTGTGGTCCCGTATTTCTCTCTCTATTTCTCGTCTCCGCCAGTCTCTGGTCGCAAGTCAAAGGCACCATCAACGGCACCGTCGTGGACTCCGGCAAAGCTGCCGTACCCGGTGCCGCCCTTACCTTGACCAGTAAAGGAACCGGTGAAGTCCGAACTCTCGAAACCTCTCCCCAAGGCTTCTTCAATTTCGTCGACGTCGCCCGCGGCAACTATCGCCTCACCATCAAAGCCACCGGCTTCCGCGAACTCGTCATTGACCCTCTCGAACTCACCGTAGGCGAACAAAAAACCGTCTACCCGACCCTCGAAGTCGGCCAGGTCACGGAAGTCGTCGAGGTCAGCTCTGCCGCACCCCCTGTGACCACCGCCACTAGCTCCGTATCCCAACTGGTGGACACCAAGCGCATCGAACAACTCCCCCTGAACGGGCGAAATGCGCTACAACTGGTCGCCCTGCTGCCGGGCGTCGTCAACGCCGGCACCGCCGGACAATTCGGCGCCACCCAAACCAGCTTCAGCACCTCCGGCGGCCGCAACATCGACATGAACTTCACCCTCGATGGCGGCTACAACATGAACTCCTTCTACTCGATCGCCAACGAGTACCCCAACCCCGACGCGCTCCAGGAGTTCCAGGCCACCACGCGCAATTACACAGCCGCCTTCGGCCGTGGGACCTCATCCGTCTCCGCCGTCACCCGGTCCGGAACCAACCAGTTCCACGGCAGCGCTTTTGAATTCCTCCGCAACACCCAACTCGACGCCCGGTACTTCTTCGGCGCCAAGCGTGCGGACTTCAAACGCAACCAATACGGCGGCACCTTCGGCGGACCCATCGTCAAGAACAAGCTGTTCTTCTTCGTCGGCTACCAGGGCACCAAAGTGCGCGGGACCCCCGCCGAGTCCCGCTACCGTACCCTCAGCGCCGCCGAACGCCGTGGTGACTTCAGCGCCAGCCCCAACCCCATCCGCGACCCCGACAACAACAATACGCCCTTTGCCGGCAACATCATTCCAACCGCTCGCATCCGGCCCTTCGCCAACAACTTCCTCAACAACTACCTGCCAGCCGCCAACGACGGTGCGGATTTCTACACCTTCGCTCCCCACGGCAACCGCCTCGACCAGAACCAGTGGATCGGCCGCTTCGACTACGCCATCAGCGACAAAGACAAGCTCAACTTCCGCGCCTTCTACAACGACGTCCCGCAAATTCAAAACTGCGGCAGCGTAGACCCCACCTGGACCTGCGACCTTCCCACTCGCTTCCAGAACTACACCATCGGTGAGGACCACATCTTCTCGAGCAACCTCATCAACACCTTCCGCATCAGCTACGTCCGCAGCACCTTCGGCGTACTCGCCCAAAAGGATTTCAGCCTCGTCGGACTCGGCCTGCCCCTCAACGTTGCCAACATCAACGCTGGCTTCGGACTCACCGGCCAGGCCACCCTCGGCATCTCCGGCTTCGTCACCGCCGACACCGGACCACCCACCCGCGACATCATGCCCACCACCCACCTCAACAACACCCTGTCGTGGATCCGTGGCACGCACTCGCTCAGCATGGGTTTGGAATACTACCGCAACCGCGTCAACCAGCTGCAAAACTGGCAGTCCGGCGGCAACATGCAGTTCACCGGAGCCATCAGCGGCAACGCCGCGGCGGACTTCCTGCTCGGCAAGTTCAACACGTACCGCCAGGTCACCGGCTTGAACTCCCGCCTCCGTCAGAACCTCCCCGCGCTGTTCCTCCAGGATGACTGGCGCATCAACCGCCGCCTCACCCTCAACATGGGCATCCGTTGGGAACCCTACAACGGCTACATCTCGGAGGACGGCCAGTTGATGCTGCTCGCCCCGGGCCGCCAGTCGACCGTGTTCCCCAAAGCGATCCCCGGCTTGCTCTACCCCGGCGACCCCGGCATCCCCGCCTCTGTCGTCGGCAGCCAGTGGAACAATTGGGCCCCGCGCCTCGGACTCGCCTACGACGTCTTCGGCAACGGTAAGACCTCGCTCCGCATCGGCGCGGGCAAGTTCTTCGTACCTCTCACCCGCGGCATCAGCCTCAACCGATTCACGCTGATTCAGCCCTTCACCACCGACATCACGGTCACCGGCGGCGACGCCTACGACGTGTTCGGACGCGCCCCCTTCAACGGCGTCAGCCCCTTCCCACGCCCCATCGGAGGCGCGCTCAAGGATGCCGACTTCGTCCCCACCGCCAACGAAAACACCTGGAGCCTGCCCTTCAAAACACAAGCGGACTACCAGTGGTCGCTCTCCATCCAGCAGGCGCTCACACGCTCTGCCGTACTCGAGGTCAACTACGTCGGCAGCTCCTCGACACATCTGTTTTCCTCGGTGGAAGCAAACTACGCGGTCTATCGTCCCGGCGTCTCCACCATCGCCAACACGCAGTCCCGGCGTCTCTACCCCAACATCGGCCAGATCAACAACAACCTCAGTGCGTTCAGCTCCAACTACAACGCCCTGCAGGTCTCGGTGAACCAGCGTTTCCACAAAGGCTTCACCGTACTCGGCTCCTACACCTGGTCCAAAGCGATGGGCGTCAACGTATCCTCGGACGCCGGTAGCAACGGACCTCGCAACCCGTACGACTACCACTCCGACTACGGCCCGCTCCCGCTCGACCGTACGCACAACTTCATCGTCTCCGCGCTCTGGGACCTCCCCTTCGGAGGCACCGGCAGCGCTCGCTGGAAGCAACTCCTCATCGGAGGCTGGCAGGTGAGCGGCATCGCCAACGCCGTCTCGGGAGCACCGCTCACCGTGCGTTCCGGCCGCGACAACTCGCTCACCGGAATCAACGGCGACACGGCGGACGTCATCGGCGACTGGCGCCTCCCCGAGGACCGCACCAAAGCGCAGAAGATGGCAGCCTGGTTCAACCCCGCAGCATTCCGTCAAAACCCCGAAGGCACCTTCGGCAACACGGGAATCGGCTTCATGCGAGGCCCAGGCACCTGGAACATCGATCTCTCCACACGCAAAGTCTTCCGCATCACGGAGAGCCACAACCTCGAACTCCGAGGCTCGTTCTACAACGCGATGAACCACGCCAATCTCAACAACCCGAACACGACGCAGAACAACGCGATCTTCGGCCGCATCACCTCAACCGGCCAACCCCGCGTGGGAGAAGTCGCCCTGCGGTATTCCTTCTAGGAAGCCCGAAAACAGCAAAGCCACATCCTCGCAACGGGGATGTGGCTTCGAGGGGCGGCTTTCGTGGGCCGTCCTAGCTCTAGCTGGCACCCAACAGAAAAGTTACGTTTTCGGCAACGCATCTGGCTTGCACTGCATCTCAAAATTAAGTATTCTTAACTCACTATGTTTGGGACCTTGATTGCAATCCTCGCCGCACAGGCAGCTACCGAGCCCAACGCTCAGGACAAACCCTGTGAAACCTCTACCCCCTCCAAGCCTTCCTTGGAGTCCCTAACGGCTCGCGTAGAGCGACTGGAAAAGGAGCTCGCCAAGCAAGCCGTTTCGCCCAACTAATGACAGCAACCTCTCCCATTCCGAATCGCTAGCAGCTGACGTCACTGTGACGTTGGCTGCTAGCAAGATTACTCCGGAATTCTTGGGTCGACCATCACGGGCGAGCCATCCCAAGAGTAAAGCACAGATGGGTGACGTTTTTTCAAGAAACCGATGGTATTCTCCCAACGTGTTTCGCAAAATCACCCCGATTTTCCTACTTTTCCTGACCGCGACCTACAACGCCCAGGCGGATCCCATCCCCGCCATAACCACCCAGTCCGACGCCACGGTGTACTCTTTCGTCACCACCCAGGACTGGCTCCCGACCCACCGCCTCACCCTCACCGCCACCGGCATCGTCAACGCACTGGCCGGCAATGAAATCGCCATGAACCCGGCCGGCGTCATCACCTTCGACGTGGACTCTCCAATGCCCAACGTCGGCGGCGTACGCGAACTCGTCTATAACTATGCCGAAGGCGCCCACCTGGTTTCCCTCGTCATCAGCGATCAACCATCCCTTGCCGTAAACCGTTGGATTCAACTCGCCCGGCCCACCGTGCAGAACGGTTTCGGTTCCCCGACGCCCCCCGCCACTGTCTATTCAGACCGTCGCCTCAGCGACTACGGAGGCTTCCTCGCCAGTCCGATCCCCGCAGGTACAACGCTTTACCTCACCGTGGCGGACTTCTTTCACGGCGACAATAGCGGTGCCTTCACCATCGTCTCGTCATCCCTCGTCGGAGTACCCGAACCCACCGAACTCGCCGCCTCGCTGACCGCGCTCGCCGCAACCGTTGCTCTTGCAAAAAAGCGAAGAATCTAACGGAACGATTGCTCTACAAGAGTGTCGATCATTAACATCAAGTAATGATTGGCACCCTGTTGTTGCTAACCATCCTCGCCCAGGCCACCCCTGCGCCGGATGACACCTTACAAGACCTCCGCGACCAACTCGCCGGACTGCGATCCCGTATCCTCTTCCTCGAGCAGGAACTCGCCAAGCGCACCGCCCCCTCTGAACTCGAATTCGACCTCGCCAAAACCGGTGAAGTCCGCTTCCTCTCCGCCAACGGTGCGCTGTTCGCCGTCGCCCTCGACGCCAGCGCCCCCGACGCCAACGGCATCCGCGTACGCCTCCAGATCACTCCCATGAACGGACTCGCCGTCGCCCAACTCGATGCCAAAGTCGAATGGGCGGGCCGTACCAAAACCCATACCGCGCGCAACTTCAGAGCCCTGCTGCCGGACCGTTGGAACGTGCTCGACATCGTCCTCCCCAATGCCGTACCCTCGGACCTCGGCACCTTCACTCTGACGCTCACGCCGCAGCAGGTGCGCCCGCATCAGTAAATCAAACTACGGCAGCGCGAACGCGATCACATTATTCCCGGCTACCGCCGCAATGTACTGCTTGCCGTCGAACATATACGCCATCGGCGAGGCTTTCCAGTTCTGGTTCGTCTCAAACCGCCACAAAGCCTTGCCGGTGGTCGCATCGGCCACCATCATCGCGCCGTTCTCTTCACCAAAGAAGATCAGCCCCGCCGCCGTCGCAATCGTACCTCCCCAGCCCTGCGCCGGACCCGGTTGCGGCAAGTCCCAAACCCGCTTGCCGGTCTTGATGTCGAGCGCCGTCAGGAAGTGCTCCACCTCCCCCGGCGCGATCCGTTGGGACCCGCCCAGGTACGCCTTGCCCGGCGTCCAATCGCCCTGATCCCGCTTCACATACACGCTGCACTTCTCAAACGTCTGGAAGTAAAACAACCCCGTGGCCGGGATGTACGACGGCGAATAGAAGTTCGACGCACCATCCTGCGACGGGCACACCAGCGTACCCTCAGCTGACGGCTTCTGGTTCGGCGCCTTGATTGGACGCCCTTCCGGCGTCATCCCCGTAGCCCAGGTCAGCTTCTTCACAAACTGCTTCACCAGCAGCACCTTCCCATCTACCCGGTCCAGGACATAAAAGAACCCATTGCGATTGCCATGCAGCAGCAACTTGCGAGGCTTACCCTCCCAGTTGGCATCAATCAGCACCGGAGTCTCCGTCGCATCCCAATCCCACAAGTCATGCGGCGTGAACTGAAAATGCCACTTCAGCTTGCCCGTCTTCGCATCCAGCGCCACGACCGTATCCGAGTACAGATTGTCCCCTTCGCGATCCGTCCCGTCGTACTCCTTGGCCGGATTCCCAATCGGCCAGTACACCGTATCAAGGCCCGGATCATAGCTCCCCGTCAGCCACGTCGGAGCCCCGCCATGCGCAATATCCTTGCCCTTCCACGTCTCGGACCCCGGCTCACCCGGCGCCGGAATCGTCCAGAACCGCCACGCTTCTTTACCCGTGTCCGCGTGGTACGCCGCGACGAACCCCCGCGTACCATGCTCGCCGCCGCCCACCCCCGCCAGCACCAGATTGCCAACCGCTAGCGGCGCACCGGTCGCGAAGTAGTTCTGCCGGTAATCGGCGGTCTCGGTATCCCAAATTTCCTTGCCCGTATGCCGGTCGAGCGCCACCAGATGCGCATGATCGGTCGAGATAAACAGCCGGTCTCCGATCACCGCCACGCCACGATTCGAACTCGCGCCCACCACACCCTTGGTCGTCGGCCGCTGCCAGATCCACAACTGCCGCCCCGTCCCCGCATCGAGCGCTACGCACTGGTTCACATGCGTGACGTACATGATGCCTTTCACCACCACCGGCGTACTCTGCATGCGCGCCGCACTCGGCACCGGGTACACCCACTTCGCCGTCAACGAACCCACGTTCGCCTTCGTAATCTGCGACATCTCGGTATACCGGTTCCCCCGCGGATCACCGTTGTACCCAGTCCAATCCACCGTGGACGTCACCTCGCGATAGCGATTGTTCGCCTCCCGCCGCAGCAGATGCATCTTGCCGTCCGCCGTCAGGATCTGCTTATCCGTAAAGCCCTGCCCGACAACCTCGCCTTCCAGCGAAGCGCCGCTCACCAGAGTCACCTTCTCGCGTACCACAGGAGGCCGCCGCGCCCGCACCACCAGTTCCCGCGCGTACACCGACAACGCCTGCATCTCCTCATTGCCGACATTCGGAGCACCCGGCATCTTGCCCGGAATCCCGCCGCGAATTAGCGCGGCAAGCTGAGCATCGTCGCGCGACCCCACACCGCGAATCAGCGACGGAGCCATGTCGCTCCCGCGCCCATCACCACCGTGACACCGCCCACAGCGTGAATCGTACGCACGCTGCCCGGCGGTCTGATCTTGGGCAACCAGCAAAAAGGAAGAAGAAAGGACAAGAAACGTCAGCAAGCCTCGCATGGCGTTCCCCATTATTTCACCGCTACACTACAGAATTGCGCTGTACACATCTGCTCTCCGCCACTCTCTTACTTCCGCTGGCGCTGCTCGCCCAGCAACCTCCGCAAATGGCTCTGTTTGCTGGAATGCAGCCGCCAGAAGGCACTGGTGTGGACCTGCAAATCGCCGGCACCACACGCGGCGCGCGCATCACAGAGGACGCTTCCGGCAATCTCTACTTCGCCGGCGTCAACCTGGTGTACAAAGTCACGACATCCGGCTTTGTCACACGCTTTGCAGGCACAGGCTGGTCTGATGGCTCGCTCACCGACGGAGCGCTCGCGCGCGACAGCCGTCTCAGCGGTCCCAACAACCCCAGCATTGGTCCCAACGGCAGGCTGTACTTTGCAGAAACCGCGCCCGCCTCGCGCATGCGCAATGTGGATCTCAACACGGGCCTCATCCAAACCGTCCCGTTCCAGGCCACCGCGCAAGCCCCCGCCTTCACGTACCCCTTCATCTTCGATGTCTCCGGCGTCATCTATTACGCCAACGGCACCAACATCTACAGCGTCAACCCCAATACCGGCGCGCAGACCTCCCTCGCCAACGTAACCGGCACCGTCACAGACCTCGCCATCGACGCTGTTGGCAACCTCTTCCTTCTCGACGGCACCTCTGGCGGACCCCTCCTTCGCCAACTCAACATCCAATCGTTGCAGGTCAGCACTCTGATTAATGCCGCACCGCAAGGCGTCGCCTACCGCCGCGTGCGCTTCCTCTCCGGTGGGGACTTCCTCTTCATCGGCTCCACCGTCGACCGGTATCTGAGCGGTTCTTCCACCTTCCAGCGCCTCGCCGGAGCACTCAACCAAACGCCCGCCTCTGACGGCGCGTCCGTACTTTCCGCAGGCTTCGGATTCCGCGACGCTCTGTACCGCGCCGGCACTGGCGAACTCGTTGTCCTCTTCGACGGACTCGCCCCTCTCTGGCGCGTTGAGCAAGGCTCCGGCCTCTATCGCCCCATCGTCATCAACCGCTCCCCGGCCTACACAGGATCCCTGCCGCTGCAAAGCCTGATCCAAGGTCCCGACGACAACGGTACCGCCGTCCTCTACGCGCCCCCCGCCGGTGGACTCGCCCTCGAAGTACCCGGCGCCTTCCTGTCGCGCATCGCCTCCGCCAACACCTCGATTTCGTACCTCGCGGAACTCCCCGCCACGCCGTACACCCTCAGTGCGGACCCCTCCGGCAACTACTACGCCCGTGCGGCTTTCATCGCGCGACGCCCCGCCGCCCAGACCTCGTTTGAGCCGTTCATCACGCCGCGTCCCGACAATTCCGTCTCCACCGAAAACACCGGCATCGGCACCGACTGGTACGGCACCCCCATCGCTGCCACCAACCTCGGCCGCTTCTATCGCTGGAACGGCGGCGCCTGGATCCAAACCGGCGCGATCTCGAACACCCAGCAGCAGTACACCACCGGCCGCCTCCGTACCTCGCCCGATGGGCGCATTTACTATCTCTCCGCCTCCGGCATCACCCGCTTTGATCCTGCGTCGGGCACTGCGGAAACCGTCGTCGCCACCGGCGCCTTCAACCCCAACCCCGGAGCTTTCGACCTCGACTCCTCCGGCTACCTCTACTACGCCGGACCCGCCACCCCGTACTCGACCCTTTACCGCCGCCACCCCTTCAGCGGCACCAGCATCGCCATCGCCGGCGGAGGCACCTCGCGTGAACCCAGCGGACCCGCACTCAGCGCACAAATCGCCATCGGCGACATCGCCGTCGACCGCGTCACCGGCGACGTCTACTTCCGCGAAGCAATGCTCCCGCAAATCCGCGTCGTTACCGGCGTCGCAGCCTACAACGGTGGAGCCGCAGTCTCGATCTCGCCCTCGCCCCTGTACGTCTTCGCCTCAGCCGCCAGCAACGTCACGGTACGCGTCACCGCTTCAGGCTCCTGGCAGGCCGGCACCGATCAACCCTGGATCACCCTCACCCCAAGCTCCAACACGGTGCTCGTCAACGTCACCGCCAACACCGCACTCACCTCGCGTTCCGGCAACGTCCAAATCGGCGACGCCACCTTGCGCATCATCCAGGAAGGCACTTCCTGCGGGTACGCGATCCTGCCCCAGCAGCGTTCCTACTCGAGCGAGGTGGAAGGCTTCTTCACCATCTCCACTGCCTCCACCTGCCGCTGGTCGGTCCTCACGCGCGACACCTGGATCACTCCTCTCGGCGCCGCTACCGGATCGGGCACCGCCACCATCCGTTACAACCTGGCGCCCAACGCCACCAGCGCGCTACGCCGTGGCGAAGTGTCGGTCGATACCATCAAACACACCGTCTACCAGGACCCCGCGTCTTTCGCCAGTCTCACTCGCACCGGCTTCGTACCTCTCCCGCCCTGCCGCATCGCCGACACACGTGAAGCCAACGGCACCTATGGCGGACCCTTCATCACCGGCGGCACCACTCGCGTCTTCCCCTTGAACGGCCGTTGCGGACTCACCGGCAGTGCCCGCGCCGTAGCCCTCAACATCACCGCCGTACCTCGCTCCTCGCTCGGATACATGACCGTTTGGGGCGAAGGCACCACTGTACCCGTCATCTCCACCTTGAACGCCCTCGACGGCCGCATCAAAGCCAACGCCGCCATCGTGTCAGTAGGCGCATCCGGCGACCCCATGGTCCGCGTCTTCGCCAACAACGACACCGATGTCATCGTGGACGTCAGCGGCTACTTTACGGAATCCACCAGCGACCTCGCCTTCTACCCCGTCACTCCCTGCCGCATCTCGGATTCCCGCAACGCCAACGGCCCCTTCGGAGGCCCGATCCTCAGCGCCGGCGCCACACGCACCATCCCCGTGCGCCAGTCCGCCTGCGGCATCCCGGCAACCGCCCAAGCCTACGCCCTCAACGCCACCGTCGTACCTCCGGCCGCGCTCGGCTACCTCACCTTGTATCCAACCGGCCAAGCTCTCCCGCAAGTATCAACGTTGAATGCGCTGACAGGCACCGTAGTCGCCAACGGAGCCATCGTACCCGCAGGCACCGACGGCTCGGTGAATGCCTTCGTATCCGGCAACACGCACCTGATCCTCGACATCACAGGCTACTTCGCCCCGCCCGGTCAACCCGGAGCCTTGCGCTACGTCCCAACCGCCGGCTGCCGCATCCTGGACACGCGCCTCACCAGACCCCAACCCCTGCCCGCAGGCTCCAGCACAACGGTAGAAACGCTACTGGCAGGCTGCCCCGTCTCAGGCCTTGCATCGGTCGTATCGCTGAACGCCACCGTACTCCCCAGCAACGGACCCATGGGCTACCTCACCTTGTTCCCCGCAGACCTCGCGCAGCCCCTGGTATCCACGTTGAACGCGCTCGATGGAGCCTTCACCTCAAACGCCGCCATCGTACCCGTCCGGCCAAGTTGGGGAACCATACAAGCCTTCGTATCCGGAGCCACCCATATGCTGCTGGATGTCAACGGATACTTCATACCCTAGGCATGTTACGTTGGGCCCTTGTTATCGCCATTCAAACTCTCTAGCTTTGTTCTGTTACTCCCGCTAGTAACACTTGCGCAAAGTCCGATAATCAGAACCTTTGCGGGAAAGCCCGCGCCAGAAGGTCCAGCCGCTTCCGTACCGTTATACGGAGTCATCGGACTCACCCAGGACAGCGCGGGTAATTTGTATTTCCCATCCGGCAATGTGATTTACCGTCTCGACCACCCGGGCAACCTAACCCGCTTCGCAGGCACGGGCGCCGGTGGCAGTTCCAATGCAGGACTCCCGGCGCGCGATACCTTTCTTACGAACCCGCAAAACCCCACTTTTGATACCGCCGGCAATTTGTATTTTTATGACGACTTCCGAATTCGTATGGTGGAACGTTCCACTGGCTTGATTCGCGATGTCTATGTCCCGCCATCAAGTAACACCTTCATACTCACGCCAGCATTTGCGCTCGATCCTGACGGGACAATCCTCATCGTTGCCCGAATACGGGAAACCTTCCAGGCAACACAGGTTCTACGCTACAACCCCGCCACGCAAACCACCGTGCGCGTCGCTGGAACCTCAAATGCCCCACCCTTTCCGCCAACAGACCTCGCGACAGACTTGGAACTTGGAGCGTCATCGATCACAATAGCCGTCGACGCGGCTGGAGATATCTGGATTGCTCCCCGATTGACCAAAATTATCAAGTCCACAGGCCGTTACCAACGCATGGATGTATCCGCGATCAGCACGGCAGATATTCTTCAGATCCTGCCCAACGGCGATCTCCTCTTAGCAGGATCGCGGTTGTTCCGCTTCACACCGTCCACCGGCACGGCTATCGAACTGGCGGGTGGCGGTTCGCTGATCGAGGAAGGTCGGCTTGCCAGTGAGGCTGGTGGCTTCTTTCGCGGCGCACTCTATCGGAATGGGACCAGCCAACTCGTCGTAGCGTCCGACGCGCAGCCCACCCCCCTGTGGACCATCGATAGCGCCACAAACCGTTTTCGCTTTCTTGCAGGCAAGAATGTTCGCCTCCCAGAACTTGGAGGATTGCCCGGAGACGCACAGTTGTACCCTTCGGGCTCGATCTTCTCGCTCGCCGAGGGGGGCATTGGTCTTTCAGTCGGCCAACCGGTATTCCGGCTCCGCGATGGCCAACCGGTGTCGAAGCTCTTTGATTTCGAGTACGAGGTGCGCAGTATCATCAATCCGGCCCCCGGCGAGTTCTACATCCTTGGCCGCGAAGGCTTCATCGACGGCTTGTACAGGTTTGATGGCACGGCTCCTACCCCGCAGCGTGCTGCGCTCCAAGCACTCGGTTCCGGAAGCCGGTTCGGCCGTATCGCCTTTGACCCTGGTTCGCGTTCCATCATCGGCACGCAAACCACGATAGTCAACCGTCTGGTGGCAGGCCTCTGGAAAAGGATTGGCGAAATCGTTTCTCCTGGTGGCGCTACCTCCATCCGTATCTCGCCCACGGGCGAACTTTATCACTGCAACCCAGGCTGGGGCGATGTGCTTTCCGGCTTCAATATCGCCACGCTCGCACAATTCAACCTTGTGATCCCTGGGGGCTGTTGGGACATCGACCTCGATGCAGAGGGCAACATCTACTACCTCACCTTCGACCGCCGCTTCATCCGCCGCATCGACGCCCACACCCGCACCATCACAGAAATCGCCGGCGGCGATACCGTCACCGAAACAGGACCCTCCGTCGGCGCCATCCTCCGCTCTCCCTACAGCATCGCCGTCGACCGCGCCACCCAGGACCTCTACGTCAGCGAAAACCGTATCCGGCAAATCACCGGCCTCGCCTCCTACCGGCCAAATCCCAACGTCGCCTTCGCAGTAACCGCGCCATTCCGTGTCCCCGCCGCCAGCACGTCCATCACCCTCCCCATCCAAACCGCTCCTGGCGTCTCCTGGACCACCGCCTCCACAGTCCCCTGGATCTCCATCACCTCAGCCACCAGCGGAACGGGCAACGGACAGATCACCATCCAGGTACAACCAAGCTCCCTGTCCACGTCCAGGACCGGTTCGCTCACGCTAAACGGCAACACATTCCCGATCGAGCAACAACGTGCCGAATGTGTGTACACCTTGGACCGCTACTCGGTCACGGACACAGATCAAATCCAAGTCCTCACCAATGTCACTGGATGCCCCTTCAGCGCCGTCAACAACACGTCGTGGATTTCCTTACAGGCGTCGGCCATCTCCCCGAACGCCATCATGATCTTGGTCGCGAAAAACTTCACTGGCGTCACCCGCACCGGAATCGTAAACATCGCCGGGCATACCGTTACCGTCACACAACAAGGAGTCTTCGACTCGGCCAAGCTTACCTTCCGCCCCTTGGCCCCCTGCCGCATCCTCGACACTCGCCTTACGGGTTCGCCGCTTCGCGCGGGCGACTACCGAGCCCTCTCCCTCCAGAATGAGTGTGGACTTCCGGCGAACGCACTGGCTGTGTCGCTCAACGTCACCGTCGTCCCCAAGGGACCTCTCGGTTACCTCAGCCTTTGGGGTGCCTCTGGCGGTCCGAGTACGTCGCTGCTCAACTCCTTGGACGGCCGCATCAAGGCCAACGCTGTCATCGTGCCGACGGGGGAGACGCAGCGCGTTACAGCCTTTGCCAATGGCGAAACCGATCTCATCATCGACATCAACGGCTACTTCGTCAACGGCACAGAAATCCTCTTCTATCCCCTGGCCCCCTGCCGCATCGCCGACACGCGCCTCGCCAACGGAACCTTCGGCGGACCCATCCTGCCCGCCGCCTCCACCCGAACCTTCCCCATTCCACAATCAGCCTGCCCCGGCATCCCATCCAACGCCGTCGCGTACTCGCTCAACGCCACCGTCGTACCGCCAGCAGCCCTCGGCTATTTGACCCTTTATCCCACCGGCTCTCCGCGGCCCACCGTCTCCACCCTCAACGCGCTCACAGGCACCGTCGTGGCCAACGCCGCCATCGTGCCTGCCGGCACCAACGGTGCAGTGGACGCCTTCGTCTCCGGAACTACGCACCTCGTCCTGGACATCAACGGCTACTTCGCCCCGGCCTCCAACGGCCCCGGCGGACTCGCGTTCATCGCAGGCAACAACTGCCGTGCCCTGGACACACGCCTGACCTTGCCCATGCCGTTAAGCGCAGGCTCCACCACCCCAATTTCCTTGAACGATTTCGAGTGCGGCGTACCCTCCGGTGCAAAGGCGGTGGCACTCAACGCGACAGTGCTCCCGGCAGATCCGCAACTCGGTTATCTTTCCCTTTGGCCGTCAGGGACCCCGCAACCAGTGGTCTCGACTTTGAACGCCCTCGATGGAGCGTTAACCTCAAACGCCGCGATCCTCCCGGTGAACAACCAAGGCATCCAAGCATTCGTCTCCGGTCGAGGCCATCTGTTGTTCGACATCTCCGGCTACTTCGTCCCCTAAGCCTGGTGCTGCTGTTGCTCTTTCACATAGAGCGACTGTGTAGGATATGGAATCTCGATCCCGTCCCGGCGGAAGCGCTTAAAGATGCGCTTCCGCATCTCATGCTGCACCAGGAACTGATCGGTAAACTCCGCCACCTGGCAAATCAGCGTGAAGTCGAGGGAGGAAGCGCCAAACCCCGGATTGAACCGTACAATCGGCGGCGGATCCGCCAGCAGACCCTTGATGTTCCCGTCGGCGATCGCGGTGTTCGCCTCTTCCAGCAGAACGCGCTCAATATCGTCCGGATCGTTGTCGTAGCTCACACCCACCTGCACCAGCGCTGACGTACGCCGCTCCGGCAGATAGAAGTTGGTGACAATCGCCTGCGCCAACTTCGCATTGGGAACCACAATCAGGTTATTCGCCAGCGCGCGGATCGTCGTACTCCGCCAGTTGATGTCGCTGACAAAGCCCTCCTGCCCGCCGTCGAGCTTGACGTAATCACCAACTCGCACCTGCCCCGCAATCGTCACATAAAAACCCGCAAACAGATTCGACAGCGTATCCTGCAGCGCCAGCGCCACAGCCAAACCGCCGACGCCCAACGCGGTCAGTATGGGAGTGATCGAAATCTGCAGCGAGTCGAGCAAAATCAGGACGCCAATAGCCCCGATAATCAGGCTCGCGATGCTCTGGCTTAGCGTTGTCACCTGGTGGGTAGTGGTTCCGCCGTCGGTCACCCGGTTGCCGTAGTAACCAACCAGCGCCCCCGCAAGCTTTGACGCAACCAGCGTCAACGAAATCACCCACAGCACCAGCAGCGCCTTGCTGACAAGGTCGGTAATTCGTGGAGGCATTTCAGACGATCGCGTCGCTATCAGCAACGCTAAAATCACAATCCAAAGGATAAAAGGGCGCCGGATCGACTGGATCAGCAGATCGTCAAACCGCGTCGTGCTACGTTTCGACCACGCCTCCAGCGCGCGAAACAGCATCCCCCGGATCACCAATCCGAGCAACACAACGCCAACAAACAGCCCAACGGGAATCGCAATCGAAAGGAGCCGCGAATCGGACAAATAAGAAGAAAGCATGACCTCAAAACGTAGAGCCTCAGATCACACTCTCAGTTTCGAGATACCCAAAATGGGTACGTAAATACCCTCAGAGGGTACGATCGCCTTCAAGGACGGAAATGAAGAAAACAAGCGACTTATCAAAACGAAACGGCGCGCCGCCCTCTCGGACGAACGCGCCATTTTGATTTTTTTCCGCTGTTCTTACGCCGTACGGTTGGCTTCGGACTTGCCGCCCTTAGCCGACAACGCCGCCTGCGCCGCCGCCAGACGTGCGATCGGCACGCGGTACGGGGAACAGGACACGTAGTTCATGCCGATCTGGTAGCAGAACTCCACCGAGCTCGGTTCACCACCGTGCTCGCCGCAGATGCCGATTTCGAGGTCGGGGCGCGTCTGGCGGCCCAACTTCACGGCTTCCTTGATCACAAGGCCAACACAACCGGCGGTGTTGACATTGAATGCTTGGATGGAGCGTTTACGTACAGTCGTTCGTGTCGGGGGCATCGCATCTGTTGCTGGATGTGAATGGGTATTTCGAGCGGTAGTCGAGGATTGGACTCGCGCAAAAGGTTGAACGCAACGCGTCGCATTCAAAATGTAGAAGGTCGAAGTCTGGAGAACGACTCAAACTATACGCGCCCATTTCCAGCCAACGATAATGCTCGCAAAAGTCGCTCGTAGCCATTTTCTTCAAACAAGTCAACCCACTGCAAATGCTTCAATCGATCCGGGACGAAACAATTTTCCAGGCGAGCGGGGATAAGGAAGATTCGATCATCTGGAAATTCTTCGGCTATGTCTAGTGCAAAGCGTAGTTCTTTTTGCACGTAGCCGGTTTTCGTGATCGATTGCTGCGAAAGACAAGCCAAGATCACGTCGCTTGATCTTACCGCCTGCCTTATTTCCTGTTCCCACCGTTGGCCCGGCAGCAAGTCCTCTTCGTCAAGCCAAGGCTGCAAGCGGTCTATGCGCAGCCGGTGATACAGTTGTCGGACTCGTTCTTTGTCTTCGGCGCAATGACAGAGAAAAACACGCAAAGGGCGGGATGGTGACATCATTTCCTTTTCAATGAGTGCTCCTAATTCGGCCGTAATTTCACTTGCGCTCGGCCTGCTAGCTGCCTTCTTATCAATGCAGCTGACGATAAGGCGGCGAAGGTTCGGGCTGGAGACAGCCTTGTCCAAAGGCTCCGTGTTGAGTGGTGCATTAATTATATTTGAAAAGATTTCGTAGTCAGTTACGCCTTCGATCGGCCTGCAGCCGGAGAACAGCTCATATAAGGAAACGCCGTAGGCATAGACATCAGATGCTGGACCCACATTCGGCCCTCGAGCAAGTTCGGGTGACATGTAGTATAGGGCGCCGACGGTACGGCCGGGTTGGACGAAGTCACTCTCGCCGAATTTTGCAAGCACAAAGTCTAAAAAGACGGCGCCACCCAGATTGTCCAAGAACATATTGTCGGGTTTGAGGTCTCGATTGATTACGCCCAAATTGTGCATCTCGTGCATTGCCTTGGAGACCGTTTGGGAGAGGCTAAGACGTTTTTCGAATCCGGAATCAGCAAATACTGTACGAAATGGTTTCAACTCCCGAAACTCCATTGAAATGTATTGGGGAGGCATTTCGTTGAAGTCATAGCATCTAAGAGAACTCCTGCCGTCGAGGTGCGCGAGAACGAGTGCCTCATGGCGAAGATTGTTTTCAAAGTCGGCGTTCGGGCGCTTAAGCCAAATTCTTCGAAATAGATGACTCGACTCCCGCCCTTCCTGATAGGTACTACCGTTCAGGTTGAACGCATTGGAAATGAGGCTAAATTTGGTATGGTCCATGACTCCGTCTGGCGACGCAACCATATAATCAAGATCTCATCATTGTGACTACGGTGGCAGCGTTTGCCAATAAGGCGTCCAGCCGGAGCCGGACGCCTTAAAATACCGCTCCTTGGTTACTTTACGCCGTACGGTTGGCTTCGGACTTGCCGCCCTTTTCCGACAACGCCGCCTGCGCCGCCGCCAGGCGTGCGATCGGCACGCGGTACGGGGAACAGGACACGTAGTTCATGCCGATCTGGTAGCAGAACTCTACCGAACTCGGCTCGCCACCGTGCTCACCGCAGATGCCGATTTCGAGCTCGGGGCGGGTGCCACGGCCCAACTTCACGGCTTCCTTGATCACACGGCCCACGCCTTCGCGATCGAGCACCGCGAACGGATCCGCGCTGAATACCTTGATGTCCTCATAGTGCTTCGAGAACTTCGTATAGTCATCGCGGCTCAGACCCATGGTGGTCTGCGTCAGGTCGTTGGTGCCGAAGCTGAAGAACTCGGCTTCCTTCGCCACAAGATCCGCGGTCATTGCTGCGCGCGGGATCTCGATCATCGTGCCAACGTAGTACTTCAGGTCGGTCAGGCCGGCCTTGGTGAGCACTTCCGTCGCAACGTCCACCACGATCTTGCGCTGGTGTTCGAGTTCCTTCACCGAACCGATCAGCGGAATCATGACTTCCGGAATGATCTTCTTGCCCTTCTTGGCGACGATCACCGCCGCTTCGAAGATGGCGCGAGCCTGCATTTCGGTGATCTCGGGATACGTGATGCCGAGACGGCAGCCACGGTGGCCGAGCATCGGGTTGAATTCGTGCAGCTCTTCGACACGGTGCAGAAGCGCGGGAAGCTCAGTCTTGAGGTTCTTCACTTCCATGCCGTATTCGGCGGCCATGCGCTTCTTTTCCTTGATGTCGACGTACGGCAGCTTCGCCAGGTCAACCATCAGGTTTTCGCGCTTGGGCAGGAATTCATGGAGGGGAGGATCCAGGGTGCGAATCACCACAGGAAAACCTTCCATGGCTTCAAAGAGACCGGCAAAGTCCTTGCGCTGCATCGGCAGGAGCTTGGCCAGCGCCTTGCGGCGGGTCTTTTCGTCCTTGGCAAGAATCATCGCCTGGACGTGCGGGATGCGGTCTTCCGCAAAGAACATGTGTTCCGTACGGCAGAGGCCGATGCCCTGGGCGCCGAACTTGCGGGCCACCTTCGCGTCGCGCGGAATGTCCGCGTTGGCGCGCACGCCGAAGTTGCCGCGGAACTCGTCGGCCCACTCCATGAGCTTGGCGAAGTGTCCGGAGTTCGGATCGGGATCGGTGGTCTTGGCTTCGCCGAGGTAGATCTTACCGTCGGTGCCGTTGATGGAGATGTAGTCGCCTTCCTTCACGGTGTAGGTCTTGCCACCCGCCGACACGGTGAACTTCTTGCCGCGTTCGTCGATCTGGATCGAACCCGCACCCACGATGCAAGGACGGCCCATGCCGCGGGCCACAACGGCCGCGTGCGAGCTCTTGCCACCGATGGCGGTGAGAATACCCTTGGCGACGTCCATACCGTGGATGTCGTCCGGCGTGGTTTCCTTGCGCACCAGGATGACCGGGGCGCTGGACTTGGCCTTCATGGCAACGGCGTCTTCCGCGCTGAATGCGGCGCGGCCCACAGCGGCGCCGGGCGACGCGTCGATGCCGGTGGCGATGTGCGGAATCGTCTTCAACGAAGCCGAATCGAACACCGGGTGCAGCAACTGGTCGAGCTGCGAAGGAGCCACGCGCTGCACGGCTTCTTCCTTGCTGATGAGACCTTCTTCCACCATTTCCACCGCGAGGCGAACGGCGGCCGGACCGGTGCGCTTGCCATTGCGGGTCTGCAGCATGAACAGCTTGTTCTGCTGGATGGTGAACTCGAAGTCCTGCATGTCGCGGTAATACTTTTCCAGGTTGGTGGTGATGTCCACCAACTGCTGGTAGGCTTCCGGCATGACCTTCTTCAAGTCGGCGATCGGCTCCGGCGTACGGATACCGGCCACCACGTCTTCGCCCTGCGCGTTCAGCAGGAACTCGCCGTAAAACACCTTTTCGCCGCTGCCGGGGTCGCGGGTAAAGCCCACGCCGGTGCCGCAATCGTCGCCCATGTTGCCGAACACCATGGCCTGTACGTTGGCCGCGGTGCCGATCTCATCGGGGATCTTTTCCATCTTGCGGTAGTAGGACGCCTTGGGGTTCCACCAGCTGCTGAACACAGCGTCGCGCGACATGCGCAGCTGTTCCATCGCATCCTGCGGGAACGGCTTCTTGGTTTCCTTCTGGACGAGCTTCTTGTAGTCCGCGATGATCGCCTGCAGATCTTCGGCGGTCAACTGCGTGTCCAGCTTGATCTTCTTCTTGGCCTTGCGGGCGTCGAAGATGTGATCGAAGTGCTCCATCTCGATGTTCAGGGCGACTTCGCCGAACATCTGGATAAAGCGGCGGTAGCAGTCGTAGGCGAAGCGCGGGTTGCCGGTCTTTTCAGCCAGGCCAGCGGCCGTCGCGTCGTTCATGCCCAGGTTCAGGATGGTGTTCATCATGCCGGGCATGGAGAACTTGGCACCGGAACGGACGCTGAGCAGAAGTGGGTTCTTGGGGTCGCCCAGCTTCTGGCCCATTTCTTTTTCGACACGGGCGAGCGCCTTTACGGTCTGCTCTTCCACTTCCGCGGGCACCTGCTTGTTGTTCTCAAAGAACAGCGTGCAGACTTCCGTCGAGATCGTGAAGCCCGGAGGCACGGGTACGCCGGCCTTCGACATCTCGGCAAGGCCGGCGCCTTTGCCGCCGAGCACTTCTTTCATCTTGCCGTCGCCATCGGCGGTCCCGCCGCCGAAGGAGTAAACGTACTTCTTCATCAACTCTCCTAGTGATTGGTTGTTGGTGTGAGTTTAAGAACTGACCACAATCTCCGAGAAATCCGCAATCGTGGAAAACCCGGTTAACAGACCGTTCAACAAAGTCAGACGGTTCTGCCGGAGCTTTTCATCCGGCACGTTCACCATGACCTTGTCGAAAAACTTATCGACCGCGGGGCGCAGAGTGGCCGCCGCCTCGAGCGCCGGCTGGTAAGCTGCGCCCTTTGCCTGCTCGCGTACCTGAACAAAGGCCGCGTGCAATTCCTTCTCCGGACCGTCTTCAAGCAAAGACTCGTCGAGTGGTGCACCAGACTTAAAATCCGCCTGCTTGAGGATGTTCTGAATTCGTTTGAAGCTCGCCGCCAGCGGTTCAAAGTTCTCGGTGGGGCGAACTGCCTTGAGCGCCGTGAGACGCTCTTCGACATCGCGCAGGCTATTGGAACTCGAAGCCAGCACCGCGTTCACTTCGTCGTACTTGTAGCCGCGAACTTCGCGGAAGTAGTAACGCACGCGATCGAGCAGGAACTCGCGCAGATACGCGTTTTCGCCGGCCAGCGCTTTGATGTCAAAGTCCTGCTTGCCTTCGGCGAGGATCTTCACCACGCCCTGAGCGGCACGGCGCAGCGCGAACGGATCTTTCGACCCCGTCGGCATCAGGCCCACTTCAAAGCAGCCGCGCAAGGTATCGAGCTTATCGGCAAGAGCAACGATCAAACCGTCCTGGGTCGCAGGCACGGAGTCTTCCATGCTGAGCGGCTTGTAGTGATCGTAAATCGCACGCCAGACGCCTTCGGGCTCGCCTTGCGCCTTGGCATAAAGACCACCGACGACACCTTGCAGATCGGTGAACTCTTTGACCATTTCCGTGGTCAGGTCGGTCTTGCAAAGCAGCGCGGCGCGCTCGGCATTTTTGCTGCCGCCGAGTTCCTGCACGAGGTCCACAATGCGGTGCGCTTTTTCGAGATACGAACCGAGCTTGGCCTGGAACGTCACCTTGCCCAGATCCTCGACGCGATCGCGCAGCGGCTTCTGCTGGTCGACACCATAAAAGAACTTGGCATCGTTGAAGCGGGCGCGCAGTACGCGTTCATTGCCCTGGCGAACGAGTCCATCGGGGTCGCCATCGGTGTTCATCACCGCGACGAAGTTCGGCGCAAGCGTACCGTCCGCATTCTCACAGGAGAAGTACTTCTGGTGGTGACGCATCACCGTTACCAGCACTTCTGACGGCAGTTCCAGATACTGCGGATCGAAGCCGCCGAGGATCGGCGTCGGGTATTCGGTGATAAAGGTCAGGGTCTCAAGCAGCTTGGGATCGTCCTTTACGGGGACACTGAGCTTTTTGAGTCCTGCACGGATGCGTGCGCGGCGTTCGGCGGCGAGAACCAGCACATAATTCTTGCGCAGCTCTTCGACGTAGTTCTCAATGGTTACCGTGATTGAAGAAGCGCCCAGGCGGCGATGGCCCTGCGAGATATTGCCGGACTTGACGCCCGCAATCTCAAACGGAACCACATCGGCACCGAGCAGTGCGACGATCCAACGAATCGGACGGATAAAGCGGAAGCCGCCCTTGCCCGTCCAGTACATCGTTTTGGGGAAGTAGATCTTCTGCACGATGCCGGGGATGGCTTCGGCGATGATCTCCGCCGTGGGGCGGCCCTTGATCTGACGGGTGTAGCTGAAGTACTCGCCCTTGGCGGACTTGACGGTTTGCAGGTCGTCCACCGAGACGCCCATCTTCTTGGCGAAGCCGGTGGCAGCGCCAGGACCCGCGGCCATGGGTGGCCCCATCGCCACTTCTTCACTATCGGGCTGGCGATCGATGAGGTTGTCCGCTCGCAGTACCAGGCGGCGAGGAGTACCGTCCACCCAGGCCACTGTGCCGCCGAGCGACGACGCATCGATGAGCTTTTGGAACTGCGCCTTCAGGTCTTCGAGCGCAGTGCCAATCATCCAATCGGGGATTTCTTCGCAGCCGAGTTCCAACAGGAAAGAGACAGGCATGATTACGCTGCGACCTCCTGCTGCTGGGCTACCCAAAGGTTGGCGACGCCGACGGCAAGCTTGCGCACGCGTCCAATCACGCCGACGCGTTCCGTGACGCTGATGGCGCCGCGGGCATCGAGAAGGTTAAAGAGATTGGAGCACTTCAGGACTTGATCGTAGGTGGGAAGGACGGGGAAGCGGGACTTGTCGGGGTACTCGGCGTAGGCATCGATGAGACGTTGACATTCGCCTTCATGCAGGTCGAACAGCTTCCACAAAGTCGCTACGTCGGCCATCTCAAAGTTGTAGACCGAGAACTGCTGCTCATCGGCGAGGCGAACGTCCGAGTACTTGAAGCCGGTGGTCCACTCGATGTCGTACACACTTTCGACACCTTGTAGAAACGCGGTGAGACGTTCGAGCCCGTAGGTGATTTCGGCGGGCACCACTTCGAGGTCCACACCACCGCACTGCTGGAAGTAGGTGAACTGGGTGATTTCCATGCCGTCGAGCATCACCTGCCAGCCAATGCCCCAGGCGCCGAGGGTGGGCGATTCCCAGTTGTCTTCTTCGAACTTGATGTCGTGCTTGGTGAGGTCGATTCCGATGGCCTCAAGGCTGCCCAGGTACTGTTCGAGTACGTCTTCGGGAGCGGGCTTGAGGATCACCTGCAACTGCTGGTGCTTGTAGAGGCGGTTGGGGTTTTCGCCATAGCGGCCGTCGGCAGGACGGCGGCTGGGCTGCACGTACGCAACACGGTACGGCTTGGGTCCGAGCACGCGCAGGAACGTTTCCGGACACATGGTGCCGGCGCCGACTTCCACGTCGTAGGGTTCCTGTATGATCGCGCCGCGCTGGGCCCAATACTGCTTGAGCTTAAAGAGGGTCTGTTGAAACGAGTCCATTGGCAGGCTGTTCGGGGATAAACTTCATTCTCTCACGCATTGCGCAGGCTTTGGGGACGCGAGCGCCACGCAAATCACCTACATTCAACTTTTCGATAAGAAAACCGAAGAGAAGAGTGTATTCTGAGAATGGATCTGCGCCAGATCCGTCCTCGCATTTCTTACCTCGTCCCGTATTTTTAACCCGCTAGTCATTTCTCCCTGACAGAGACACCAGATCATTCCGTATGGAGGAATTGTGTTCACACGCGCTATCGCAGCGGCGTGCTGGGGCATGCTTTTGTCGTGTCTCTGCACGGTATCCGCGCAAAGCAATGGCTTTATTACGGGAGCGGTTGTCGTTCCCGAGGGCGTTGACCCTAGCCGGTACAACATTGAAGTTTTGGGAAGCGCCTTGAGCGGCGCGCCGCCGGAACAGGTGCACGTGCAGCCCAGTGGCCGGTTCGAGATTCGCGGATTGCCGCCGGGCAATTATGCCGTTCGAGTGGTGGATGAACGTGGGGTTACGGTAGGTGGCGCTTCGGCGACGACAGGCGGCATGTTCGGACCCTTGGAAATTCGCGTGTCCGGTGTGGCAAAGAAGCCTGTGGGCAGGGGCAGCGTGTCGGTACAAAGACTGCGTGCAGATCCAGACGGCAAAGCGGATCGTGAAATGAACAACGGGCTTTGGTATGCCCGCGATAAGCATTGGGACAAGGCCCGTAAGCATTTTGAAAAAGCACTTCGGTTGGATGCGGAGCATGTTCGTACGCTGGCCAATTGGGCGGCGATGGAGGTCCAGCAAGGGCACATGGGAGAGGCGGAGGCACTGGCCCGGAAAGGGCTTGCCCTGGAGCCGAAGAATGTACGTCTGCTGCATGCGCTGGGTGTGAGTTTGTTGTCGCAAGGGGTGTTGACCGAGGAGACGTCGACGGCATTGGAAGCCGCAGGTACAGAACAGCCGAAGTTGTACCTGGCAGCAGCGCAAGTCGCGTACCGTCGTGGCGATGCGGCAAAAGCGCAGAAGTTGGCGGAATCGTACTTGCGTAGTGGCGAGAAGGAGCATGTGCCGGCCGCGCGTGCGATGGCGGGCAAGGCGTTTAGAGCGCTTCCAGAAACTGCGCAGTAATCAGACGGCGTTCGGTGTGTTCTTCAATCAGGCGGATCAGGGGCCGGCGAAGGTCCTGGGCTGTGGTTTTGGTCCAGCCTTCGCCGGCGAGTCCGCCGACGGGTGTGGAAAGGAACGCCAATGCGATGGCGCGGCTTTGTTCCGACAGGTCGATGTGCGGCAGAAAGCCCTGCAGGCGTACGGCCCAAAAGCTGAAGTAGCCGATGGCTTTCCACATCGAATGCGGATCGCAATGCTTTAAGTCTTCCATTACTGCGAGGAGCAGGCGGAAGTAGCGTTCGTTCACTTCATGTGGGGGCAGCAGGAGTTCTGTGACTTCTGCGAAGAAGTCCAAGGCCACTGATACTTCGTAGCTGGGTGAGGAGAAGTGCGCCTCGATGAGTTCGGATCGATCGATGCGAACGAGTTCGCGATTCTCTTTTTCGAAGTACGAAAGATTGGTGTGGCTGAGGCGTTCGAGTCCCGCACCGAAGCCGGATTTTGGCTTGCGCGCGCGGTTGGCGACGCCGCGCATCTTGCCCTGGTCGCGGGTAAAAAAGCTGACGATGAGGTCGGCTTCTTTAAACGGATAGGTGCGAAGAATCAGGCTTTCGCTCACCTGAGCGGGCATATGCGACAGTTACCACGGTAACGGGCCGGAGTACGGTTCGGGGCCCTTGTGGTCGAACAGCGGGATGAGTTCGGGGCAACTGATCGCGTAGCCGTTCTGGCGGCGGAAGGGATTGCGCTCGACTTTCTTGGCCAGATAGAACGGCGTGCTGCTGTACGGGTCCGCTGTGTATTTTTCGATGGCGTTGGCTTCGGCTCTGAGCGCTTGTTCGATGGCGTCCGGATTGTTGGGACCGTCGTAGGTGAACTGCGTTTTGGGATAGCCGATGGCATCGCGGTGCAGGTGGAAGCGCTGTTCTTTGAAGGCCCAACTGACTAACGTGACTTTTGCGGGATAGCGGCCTGCGTACTCTTTGAAGCGGCAGATGCCGAAGAGCAGATTCTCAAAGCTGTCGCGCGCGAACTCTTCTGTGATGGCGGTTGTTTGGTGTCCCCAGAAGTTGTGGAGGTCCGCGACGGTGTAGTAGGTGTACGCCTCGCTGCGAGGTCCGGCTTCGGCGCGGGTCTGGCCGCCGGAGAAGATGAGGATCGCTTGCGGGTCCGCGGCGGCGATCTCAACGCCACGCTGCGCGTGACGGATGTAGTGCTTGGGTTCGTCTTTCTGAAAGTCCAGCAGATGCCAGGAGGCGTCATTGGTGAGGTCGCGGTAATGCCGCAGGATGGCGTGTCCTGCGACGATTACCGCGTGATCGAGCGTATCCACTCTTTACACTTTAATTGCGCCGGGTTTGCCGGCTTCGGTCATGAAGGTGACTTTGGTTTGGATGGGCTGATCGGGTACGGAGACCTTGTCGAGTACGCGATAGTGCGAGGTCCACTTGGTTGGCGTGACCTGACAACTGACGTAGCCTCGCTGCCAGTTGGCAAAGCGAATCTGCGGGTTTTCAGGGAGGTACGCTTTGGCGGCGTCGGTGACGTCCTGGCCATCGCCACCTGAGGTGATGGACGTGCCGACGTACTCGGTGCCGACGATGGGCGCTTTGGTGTTGCGCCAGTCCTCGCGGAGGTCCGCCACCCAGTTGCTGTGGATGTCGCCGGTGATGACGATGGGGTTCAGGTTCTTGCGTTCGGCGAAGAAGCGCATCATGCGTACGCGAGCCTCTTCGTAGCCGGCCCACTGGTCCATCGGGAAGGCTTCACCGTCGCCGGCTTTGCGGTCGACTTTGCCCATCATCACTTGATTGGCGAGGATGTTCCACGTTGATTTTGAACTGCCGAGGACACCTTTCAACCACTCTTCCTGCTTGGGTCCAAGGAGGGTCGCGTTCTTGTCGAAGACCGCGAGGCAGGCTTCCTTGGTGCCGTCGTTGCACGGCTGATCAGTGCGGTATTGGCGGGTGTCGAGTACGGCGAACTTAGCGAGATTGCCGTAGGTGAACTCGCGGTATAGCTGGAGGCGCGAGCCGACGGGCATTGAGGTGCGGCGTAGCGGCATGAATTCGAAATACGCTTTGTACGCGTTGGCGCGGCGTTCGAGGAAAGCCTGGCGGGTTTGTGCGTCTTCCGGAAGGTCGCCGGCGTAGTTGTTGTCGACCTCGTGATCGTCCCAGGTGACGATCCAGGGGAAGAGACGGTGAGCCTCTTGCAGGTGCGGGTCGCTTTTGTAGAGCGCGTGGCGATTGCGGTAATCGGTGAGCGAGTTGATCTCGTTGCCGGTGTGTTTGCGAACGCGGCCGTCGACGCCCTTGCCTTCGTAGATGTAGTCGCCGAGGTGAACGATGAGGTCGAGGTCCTCTTTCACCATGTGCTGGTACGCCGTGTAGTAGCCGGTTTCGTAATGCTGGCAGGAGGCGAAGGCGAAGTTGAGCTTGCTGTTCTGCGCGTTGGCCGCGGGGGCGGTTTTGGTGCGTGCGGTTTTGGTGACTTCGCCGCCGGCGCGGAAACGGTAGAAGTACCACGTGTCGGGCTTGAGTCCTGTGACGTCGACGTGTACGGAATGGCCCATTTCCGGGGTCGCGAAGGTGGAGCCGTTCTTCACGACCTTGCTGAACTTGTCGTCCGTAGCGACTTCCCAATCGACGTTGACGCGTTCACGTGCCCAGGCATCGTCCGGAGTGGGCGTGAGGCGGGTCCAGATGACGACGGCGCCTGGTAGAGGGTCGCCGGAGCAGACGCCGAGGGCGAACGGGTTGGCGCGGAACGAGGGCTGCGCGAGGAACATCGAACGGCCGGTTTCGGGAAGGGTGAGGCCGAGAAGGGAAGCGCCGGCGACGACAAAGCCGCGACGGGTCAGGTCATGTTGGTTGGGCATCAGTTGCCCACCATTTTATTCGCCAAATGTGAACATAAGATGCCATTCGCCCATGCGAAGATGGAAGAAATGAGCGAAACGTTATCGGACATCGGCCTGGTTGGTCTGGCCGTAATGGGTCAGAACCTTGCCCTAAACATCGCGGATCACGGGTTCAAGATCTCTGTTTACAACCGCACGACAGAGACTATGGAAAAGTTCGTGGCGGACAATCCCAACACGCCTGGTGGCGTGGCAGGGCAAAAGACCGTCGAAGAATTTGTGAAGTCGTTGAAGCGCCCGCGCAAGGTGATCATCCTTGTGAAGGCTGGCGGCCCGACCGACGCCGTCATCAATAGTCTGCTGCCGTACCTTGAAAAGGACGACATCATCATCGACGGCGGCAACGCGTTGTGGACCGATACGATTCGCCGTGAAAAAGATCTGAAGGAGAAGGGCTTCCGCTTTATCGGCTCCGGTGTGTCCGGTGGCGAAGAGGGCGCGCGTTTCGGTCCTTCGTTGATGCCCGGTGGCGATCGCGCGGCGTTTGCCGAGATCGAGCCGATTTGGAATGCGATTGCTGCCAAAGTAGACGCTACGACGGGCAAGCCTTTGATGGGAGCAACGCCCGGCAACCCAGTTGTGGGCGGCGTGCCGTGTACGACATACATTGGCGAGAACGGCGCGGGCCATTACGTGAAGATGGTGCACAACGGCATCGAGTACGGCGACATGCAGATGATCTGCGAAGCGTACGCGATTATGACCGGTGTGTTGGGCATGACGCCGGAAGAGTGCGGCGAGGTGTTTGCCGAGTGGAACACCGGGGTGCTCGATTCGTTCCTGATTGAGATCACTGCGGACATCCTGAAGCAGAAGGATCCGGTGACGGGCAAGCCGTTTGTCGATATCGTGCTGGATGCCGCGGGACAGAAGGGTACGGGCAAGTGGACGTCGGTGAATGCGCTCGACATGGGCGTACCTGCACCGACGGTGGCCGAGGCTGTGTTCGCGCGGTGCTTGAGTGCAATCAAGGAAGAGCGCGTGGCGGCATCGTCACAGCTGCCCGGTGTGTCCGGCGTGGCCGCTCCCGCGGATAAGAAGGCGTTTGTCGCGGCGATTCACGATGCGCTGTACTGTTCGAAGATTTGCGCCTACGCGCAGGGCTTCCAACTGATGCGCGAGGCGCAGAAGGAATACAAGTGGAAGCTGAACTTTGGCGAGATCGCGCAGATTTTCCGCGGTGGCTGCATCATTCGCGCGCGGTTCCTGCAGAAGATCACCGAAGCGTATGCGCGTGACGGCGAGTTGGTTAACCTGCTGCTCGATCCGTTCTTTAAGAGCGAGATAGCGCGGACGCAGGGCAACTGGCGTACGGTGATTGCGGCGGCGGTGCAGGCCGGAGTTCCGGTGCCGACGTTCAGTTCGGCGCTGTCGTACTACGACGGGTATCGTTCGGCGAGTCTGCCGGCGAATCTGCTGCAGGCGCAGCGCGACTACTTTGGTGCGCATACGTACGAGCGCGTGGATCAGCCTCGCGGCAAGTTCTTCCACTTGGATTGGCCGGAGCCCGGCCGTCCGCAGTTGGAAGTTTAAGCGTCCGCAACCGTTCCAAGTCCAAAGAGTGTTATCGAGGGGCGTCGCATGGAAGCGGCGCTCCTTTGCTTTTTTGTGGGCCTTAGTGCAGGTCGCGCAGGTAGCGGGCGGTGTCGAGGGCGCCGTAGCCTTCGGCATAGCGGAGAGCCTGCTCCAGGTCGCTTGGGGTGGCGCTTTGTGCCAGGCGTTGGAGATCGTCGAGGCGGTTGAGGCCTGCGGCGCTTACGACGTCCAAGGGGGCGCCTTTGTCTGCTAAAAAGCTAGCAGCTTCCGGTTGGCCGTTGGCTAAGCAGCCAAGCACGATGGAATGTGCGTTGCCAGCGGAGTTCTTCTGGAGGCTGGCGCCCCGATCCAGGAGGGTCTGCAGGAGGTCCAGCTGTACGCCTGCTTTTTGCGGATGGATGCTAGTGGCTGCTAGACCCAGGGTCGTGCAGCCGCCGCCGTAGGCTTCGGACTCTGCGTCGACTTCGGCTCCGGCATCGAGTAAAAGGTTGGCGATGGCGACGATGTTGGGCGGAGTCTCCTGGCGGACGTCCTCTACGCCGTTGGCGGCGGTGTAGTGGAGGAGCGTCGAGCGATGTTCGCGCGTGGAGCGTGTGTGGACGAGTTCCGGGTGCGTGTTTAGTAGCTCTTTGAGCGGTTCGATGGCGCCGGTGATGATGAGGTCCGCTGCGGTTTCGAATTGGGACTCAAGCGTTTGTGGTGACTCGGGCGAGTTCTTCAAAGTAGTCCACCAGGCGGCGTGTGCCGAATTTGGGTGCGATCGCATCCACTGTAGAGACTTTGCTGACAAACTGCAGGAGTTCGCCCAAGCGGCCGTTGAAGGGGCGCACGACAGTGCCGCCGAAACGCATGAGTCCTGCGGGGGCAGAGACGAGGCGGGGGCGCTTTTCTGTTACCGCGAAGGCGAGATAGGCGATGTCGCGACGGGAGAGGATGTCGGGTCCGCCGATGGAGACTTCGACGGGGCCTTGCTCGATGAAGTTCGTGCAGGCTTGCGCGACATCGGCCTGATGGATTGGGTTGGTGCGCGCGCCGCCGCCGTCGATGACGGGAATCGCGCCTCGGCGGCTCATGTCGATCATGTCGCCAAAAGCGGAGAAGATACCAGTGGGCCGGATGACCGTGTACGACAGGCCCGCGGTACTGCTTAGTGCGTTGACAACTTCTTCATGCGCGCGTATGTAGGCGGTTTCGGCATAGCCGGACTCGATGTGGGCGCTTACGTAGACGACGCGGCGAATGCCGGCGCGCTGGCAAGCGTGGAGGAGGTTGAGGTTGGCCTTGTAGTCCACGTTTCGATAGCTGCGCATGTCGCGATGGCGCATGGCCACGGATGCACCGAGAGTGGAAAGCAACGCATCGTGGCCGGCAAGTTCCGGTATTCCAGTGGTTGCGTCAAATGCAATCACGCGGTCGGCAATGCTGGAAAGCGAGCCTGCGGTACGGGACAAGGCGGTGACGCGATGACCTTGCTTTTTGAGCAGTGCAACGGCTTCGCGACCGACGCTTCCGGAGGCTCCTGCGACGATGATCCGTAAGGCGCTCATGCGATGATGACAAAAAGTCTAGTGTCCGAACTGATGCAAACCTCAAGAGTACTACTCCTTTCCATCCCTTTTGCGTTTCTGCCGCTATTTGCGCAGCTTACCGGCGCGGCCGCAAAAGCGCCCGTTTCCGTTTGGGAACCGCCAGTGATGAAGGCGGCGAAGTCGTTGGCGGATTCGACCGCAGCGTCGCCCAGCAAAGAGCTGTTGACACTCGCTGAGTCGTCGAATTATCAGCGTACGGGCGATTACAACGAGTGCGTTGCGTTTTATCGAAAGCTTGAGGAAGCGTCGCCGTTGGCGAAGTTGACGTCGATTGGAAAGACGCCCGAGGGTCGCGAGTTGTATGTGTTTGTCGCGTCCAAGGATAAGGCGTTTACGCCTGCTGCCGCGGCGCGCACGGGTAAGCCGGTGGTGTTCATTCAGAACGCGATTCATCCGGGTGAGAACGGCGGCAAAGATGCGTCGATGATGTTGTTTCGCGATGTGTTGGCGTCGAAGAAACTGGCTGCCTGGTTGGATCAGGTGATTCTGATCACGATCCCGGTGTTTAACATCGACGGGCATGAGAATGTGTCGGCGTATCACCGGATCAACGAGCAGGGTCCGGATGGGTTTGGGTTCCGTGCGACGTCCACGCGGTTGAATCTGAATCGCGACTACATCAAGGCCGATGGGCCGGAGATGAAGGCATGGCTCAAGATGTACAACGCGTGGCTGCCGGACTTGCTGATTGATAATCACGTGACCGATGGGGCAGATATGCAGTACGACATTCTGGTGTCGTCCCATGAGGCTCCGGAGGTGCATCCGGCGGTGGGGCAGTGGGTGGGCAAGACGTATCTGCCGGGGTTGTTCAAAGCGATGGAGGCGGATGGACATGTGATCGGCTGGTACGGCATTCCGGTGTCGGCACAGCCGGGGTCGACGGTGCGCGGGTCTGGTTATTCGCCGCGGTATTCGACATCGTACGCGGCGGCGCAGAATCGCGCGGCGTTGTTGATTGAGACGCACAGCCTGAAGAGCTTTAAGGTACGGACGTGGTCGCACTACAACGTGATGAAGCATTCGATTGATCTGGTGGTGGCGACTGGCGCGGCGCTGCGTCGCGCGGTTAAGGAAGCCGATGGTGCGACGGCGTCGATCAAGCCGGGTGACGAAGTGGTGCTCGAAGCGAAGGTGAATCCTGCGGTGACCGAGCCGTATGTGGTGCGGGCGTTGAAGTCTGAGATGTATGCGGGTACGGCGGCGGGCGGGCAAGTACGGCGGTATTTGCCGGAGGCGTTGGACATCCCGGTGAAGTTGAGCCGCGAGTTGATTCCGGCCATGTCGGTGAAGGCGCCGAAGGGGTACATTGTGCCGGCGTCGCAGGGCGAGGTGATCGAGTTGCTGAAGCTGCACGGGGTACGGGCGGAGCCTGTGACGAAGGAACGGGTGGAGGAGTTTACAACGTACCGGCTGCTGCAGCCTCGTTTTGCATCGGCGCCGTTTGAAGGGCGTTTTCTGGTGAATGCGTTTGAACAGAAGACGTCGAAGGAGAAGCATACGATTCCGGCGGGTTCTGTTTACGTACCGATGGAACAGCGTGCGGCGCGTGTGGCGATGCACATCCTGGAGCCGATGGGGCCGGATTCACTGGTGCGTTGGGGGTTCTTTCATGGGTTGTTTGAGCAGAAAGAGTACTTCAGCGACTACATCTTTGAGCCTATCGCCGAGGAAATGCTCGAGAAGGACGCGAAGTTGAAGGCGGAGTTTGAGGCGAAGGTGGCGAAGGAAGAAGCGTTTGCCAAGAATCCGCGAGCGCGATTGCAGTGGTTGTACGAGCGGAGTCCTTTCCTGGAGCAGGATAAGGGCCGGTATCCGATTGTTCGTGTGGAGTAAACATATGCGCCGATTGATCTGCTTACTTGTTGCGATTGGGTGTGTCCTGAATGGCCGCGAGCCGGTTCGTACGCGGAAGGCGATGGTGACGGCGCAGGAGCCGATTGCCACGGAAGTGGGCGTGGACATCTTGCGCAAGGGCGGCAATGCGATTGATGCCGCTGTGGCGATTGGGTTCGCGCTGCAGGCGACCTATCCGTTTGCAGGCAACATCGGTGGTGGCGGCTTTATGCTGGTGCGGTTTGCCGATGGACGATCGACGTTTATCGACTTCCGCGAGAAGGCTCCGGCTGCGGCGTCGCGCGACATGTACCTGGATGCGGCGGGCAAGCCCACGCGCGACAGCCTGGTGGGTTGGAAGGCGGCGGGTGTGCCGGGCACGGTTCGCGGGTTGGAGTATGCGCATAAGAAGTACGGCAAGATGGCGTGGGCGAAGTTGGTGCAGCCTGCGGTGGACCTAGCGGCGAAGGGCTTTCCGGTGTCCTATGCATTGTCGCGGTCTTTGAACGGCGAAGGTACGGTGCGGTTGTTGTCGCAGTTTCCGGAGTCCAAGCGCATTTATGTAGACGGCGGGCATCCGGTGGATTCGACGTTTGTACAGCCGGAGTTGGCGAAGACGCTGGGCCGGATTGCGAAGTCGGGTGCCAAGGATTTTTATGAAGGCGAGACGGCGCGCATCCTTGCTGCGGAGATGGCGAAAAACGGCGGCCTGATTACGATGGCGGATCTGGCTGCGTATCAGGCTGCGGAGCGGAAGCCGCTGGAGGGTACGTACAAGGGGTACGGGATCATTACCGCACCTCCACCGTCGTCTGGTGGTATCGGGATCCTGCAGATGCTGGCGATGCTGGAGGGGTCGGGGTACGAGAAGAGCGGGCATGGGTCTGCGGCTGCGATCCACTATGTCGCGGAGGCGATGCGCCGGTATTATGCGGATCGCAGCGAGTACCTGGGCGATCCGGATTTCTATAAGGTGCCGGTGAAGGGGTTGCTGGAGCCGGGGTATGTACGGAAGTTGCGCGAGTCGATTGATAAGGATCGTGCGACGCCTAGCGATGTGGTGAAGCCGGGCAAGCCTGTGATGGGCGAGGCGAGCGGCGAGACGACGCACTTCAACGTCGTGGATGAGGCGGGGAATGCGGTGTCGTTCACGTACACGCTGAATGGCGGGTACGGCAATGGGGTTACGGTGCCGGGGTTGGGGTTCCTGCTGAACAACGAGATGGACGATTTTGCGGCGAAACCGGGGTCGCCGAATATGTTTGGGCTGGTGCAGGGCGAGTCGAATGCGATTCAGCCGGGGAAGCGTCCGTTGTCGTCGATGACGCCTACGATTGTGACCAAAGACGGGAAGTTCTTTATGGCTGTGGGTGCGCCCGGCGGGTCGCGAATCATTACGGCTGTGATGCAGGTGATTCTGAATGTCATTGATTTTGGAATGAACGTACAGGATGCGGTGGATGCGCCGCGGTTCCATCATCAGTGGCTGCCGGACCGGTTGGAGTTTGAACGTGGAGTGTCCCCGGATACGCTGCAATTATTGGCGGCGAAGGGGCACAAGATTGAGGCGTCGCGCCCGGTGGTACTGGCTCGCGTGGAGGCGATCTTGAGGTCAGCGGAGTGGCTGGAGGGCGGGTCCGACGGGCGGCAGAACGGGAAGGCTTCGGGGTACTGAAGCGATGCTTTGGTCCGCGAATTGCTTGTCTATGAGGCATGCGGACGTACTGTTTTCTGTTCCTCATCGCGCTTGAATTTGATCCGCTGTTGAGTGGCGCTGCGCCGGTATTGAAGCCCGGTGCGTCGGGAGAAGCGGTGGCTCGGGCGCAGATACTGTTGGATCGTGCGCGGTTTTCTCCCGGTGAGATCGATGGGCACTTTGGGCCCGATCTGGTGACTGCGGTCCAGGGATTTCGCGAGCGGCATCAGCTTGCGGCGGGCAAGGTGATTGATGCCGAGGTGTGGGAAATTCTGAACCGGGATGAGGGTGAATTGCTCATTCCGTACACGATTTCCGAAGACGACGTCAGCGAGCCTTTGACGAAGATTCCAGCCAAAGTAGAAGAACAGGCCAAGCTGAAGCGCATGGGGTACGAGACAGCGCTGGAGCATATGGCCGAGAAGTTTCATGCTTCGCCTGCGCTGCTGCGGCAGTGGAACAAGGGCAAGCCGTTTGATCGCGCGGGCGTGGAGATTCGAGTCCCGAACATTACTCGCGATGCTCCTACGGTGAAGGCTGCCAAAGTGGTGGTGTCGAAGTCCAAGCGTACGGTGAGCGCGGTGGCGGCCGATGGTACGTTGCTGGCGCAGTATCCGGCGACGATGGGCGGTCCACATGATCCGTTGCCGATTGGCAGTTGGAAGATCACGGTGGTGCAGCCGAATCCTGTGTTTTGGTACAACCCGGAGCGATTCTGGAATGCGGATCGCGATGGGCCGAAGGTGGAGCTGCCGCCGGGTCCCAATAATCCCGCGGGTACGGTTTGGATGGGATTGTCGAAGCCGCATTACGGGATTCACGGGTCGCCGGATCCGGGGACGGTGCGGCGGACGGAGTCCTATGGGTGCATCCGGTTGACGAATTGGGATGCGTCGGACCTGGCCAAGATGGTGCGGGTGGGAACGCCTGCGATTTTGGAGGAGTAACTGCCGTGAAGGGTCTGGTGTTTGTCCTGGCGCTGCTTTCGTGGGGTTCTTCTGAGCCTTCTATTGCGGTGATGCCTTTGGATGGGTTGCGTGCTTCGGACTTGCGGGATTCGTTCGATGAGGATCGTGGCAAGGGGAAGCATGAGGCGTTGGACATCCTGGCGGCTCGAGGTACGCCGGTGCGTGCCGTCGTGTCCGGTACGATCCAAAAGTTCTTCTTGAGCAAACCGGGCGGGAAGACGATTTATCTGTTCGATGAACAAGGCAAGTACTGCTATTACTACGCGCATTTGGACGCCTATCGCGATGGATTGCGCGAAGGGCAGAAGGTCCTGGCGGGGGAGATGATCGGGTATGTGGGGTCGACGGGGAACGCGGATCCGAAGGTGCCGCATCTGCACTTTGCGATCTTTGCGCTGACGCCGCTGAAGCAGTGGTGGAAGGGCGAGGCGATCAATCCTTACCCTTTGTTACGCCGCGCACTTTCAGACCCCGCTGTCCACTCACGCTGAGCGCCGTAGACCAGGCATCCGATTCCATGGCAGTTGGGGCGATGACGGTGACCATGCCGGTTTTATGTAAACCCAGGCCGGTTTTGGGATTGACGATATGCGAGTAGCGCTGGCCGTTGATGACGACATACTGGGATTCATCGCCGGAGGTGGAGACACCGCAGTTGTGAAGGTCGCGCGTTTCGCCGGTGGCGCCGAGTTCGACCGTCCACCCAGGTCGGCCTGGAGGCGGGTCTCCGATGGCGAGGTCGCCACTGGCGGCGATTAAGGCGATGGGGAATCCGGCATCGTGCAGGTTTTTTAGCATCTGGTCGGCGGCGTAGCCTTTGGCGATGGCTCCGAGGTCGAGTTGCATGCCGGCTTTCTTGAGTTCGACCGTGTTGGGGGCGGGGAGGTTGAGGTTCTTATAGCCGGAGCGGGCTTTGGCTTGGCGTACGGCTTTCGGTTCCGGCAGGGTGGCGGTTTGGCGAGCGGTGCGCCAGAGGCGGATGAGGGGGCCTAGGGTTACGTCGAAGTTGCCATTGGATTCGCGAGCGACTTGCTGGCTGTAGGCGAGGACCTTATAGAGATCGTCGCTGACCGGGTTGCGGCCGGGCTTGAGTTGGTTGAGTTCGGAGTCCGGCAGGTAGTCTGACAGCTTGTGGTTGAGGTCGTGCGCGCGTGCAAAGGCGGCTCGGATGGCCGCCTGCGCTTTGACGATGTCGGTGGCGTAGACGGTGACGCGGAACTGCGTCCCCATCACCGTCTGGAAGGCTTCGATGCGTTCCTGGGCGTGTAGAGTGCACGCGGCCAGGAGGGCGATAATTACTGCTCGTTCTCGACTCCGCTGTTCCAATACTTGTCCATCTCTTCCGGGGTTGGGACCTTCAAGGGGCGGACGAGGCGGAAGCCGAGCCACTGGGCGTCGGTGAGGTACCAGATGGACTTAGGCAACTGCGGGTCCTGCATCTTCCACGAGGGATCGGAGCCTAAGCGTGCGCCGCAACGGAGACGGTCGGGCGGGTCATTCCAACTGCCGCCGCGTACCGTGTGCGGGTACGGATTCTTGGCTTTCGCCCAGGGGTTCGAGAGGACGCCGGTGGCCGGTTGGTATGCCGCGTACTCGTCGAGCACCCATTCGCCGACGTTGCCGTGCATGTCGTGTAGGCCCCAGGGGTTGGGCTTTTTGGTGCCGACCTTTTCATACTTGCCGTTGGAGTTCTTGTCGTACCAGGCGTAGTCGGGAAGGGCCGAGCCTTCCGCGCCGAACGAGTAGGGCGTGGTGGTTCCGGCGCGGCAGGCGTATTCCCATTCGGCTTCGGTCGGAAGGCGGTAGAAATGGCCGGTGCGCGCGCTGAGCCACTGGGCGTACTTGTTGGCGGCGTGTTGGGTCATGCTGATGGCGGGGTAGCCGTTGATGCCCATGCCGAAACTCATTTCGACGTAGGGTCGCGTGGGGCGGCTCACGGCGTCGACGACGGTGTCTTTGCCGCGCTCGGACTGCTGGGAGAGCATGAAGAGGCGGTACTCGTCCCAGGTGACCTCATGCTTCTGCATGAGGAAGGCGTCCACCTTGACCTTGCGCTGTGGGCCCTCGTCATCGGAGCGGCCTTTTTCGGAGGCCGGGGTTCCCATGGTGAATTCGCCTGCGGGGATGGGCACCATCTCATACGACGCGTCGTAGCCGGGGATGACTTGCTTGTACGGCTTGGGTTCGGGGGCCTTGATGCGCGCGTGGATGGCCTTGGCGACATCGATGGGGCTCATGGCGCGGGCTGCGGCGGTGGCTCCGGGCCCAATCTTGCGATTGTCGGGCCAGGGTGCTCCGGCAGCGATCCAGCGGCGTACGATGTCGCGTTCGCCTTTGTGCATTTGCAGGCCCGGGGGCATGGCGAGCGCGGTTCCGGCAGGGAGTTCAATCAGCTTCATCATGAGGCTGTCGTCGGGCTTGCCGGGTACGAGAGAGGGGCCTTTGGAACCGCCTTTGAGCATGCCTTCACGGTCGTCCATGCGGAGTCCGCCGGCGGGTTTGGCGGCATCGTGGCAGTGGAGGCAGTTCTTTTCGAGGACGATTTTCAGCTCCTTGTCGAAGTCAGGAGCCGCCTGTGCGTGGGCGAGGCCCGCCCCGATGAAGAGGCAGGCCGTTATCGCTGCGATCGCTTTCATTTTGCCTCGACCGGTTAGATGAACTTGGTCTTGCCGGGGCGAGCCATGGGGAGCGGTTCGAGGGAGCCGTTCCAGTCGATCTTTTCGGGGACCCAGCGTTCCTGCGAGTTCATGGCCTGATCCCAGGTGATTTGCTGGCCGGTGTAGGCGGCCATGCGGCCCATGATGCCGAGCATGGTGGAGTTGGCGAGGCGGACACCGTCGTTGACCGGCGCGTTCTTGCGCAGGGAGGCGAACAGGATGTCGTGCTCGTACTGATACATGTCGTACTTCTGGCCGGAGTACTGCCAGATCTGATCGCCCTTGGTGTCGACGATGCGGGGGTTGGGTCCTCGGCCGATGATGATGTTGCCCTTGGTGCCGGCGATGTAGTCCGAATTTTCGTTGTAGCAGCCGTCGATTTGACGGTTGGCGACGAAGGCGCGGATGTTGTTCGGGTAGAGGTAGTTGACCTCGAAGTGGTCGAAGATGTTGCCGCCTTCGGCAGGGATCTGGCGTCCGCCGACGGCGACGCAGCTGACGGGGGGCTTGTCGCCCATGGCCCAGGCAACCTTGTCGACGGTGTGGATGGCCTGTTCGACGAGGGAATCGCCGCAGAGCCAGCCGAAGTTGTACCAGTTGCGAATCTGCCATTCGGTGTCGCTCATGCCGGCGGGACGAGTGGAGGCCGGGGGCATGGGCTTGACGGGGCTGGTGTAGTAGGTGCCGTAGTAGGAAACGATGTCGCCGATGGCACCGGATTGCAGCTGCTTGAAGGTCTCTACGATGTAGTTGCTGTAGCGCCAGCAGAAGCCGGCGACGAGCGAGAGGTTCTTTTGCTTGGCGGCTTCGACGGTGGCGAGTACGTCACGGATGCCGTAGGCGTCGACGGCGACGGGCTTTTCGACGAAGGAGTGCTTGCCGGCGTTGATCGTGTACTTGAGGTGTTCGGGGCGGAAGCCGGGAGGCGTGGCGAGCAGGACGACGTCGATGCCCGAGTCGATGACCTTTTGATAGGCATCGAGGCCGAGGAACTGCTTGGAGGGGTCGACCTTGATCTTGGCGGCAATCTTTTGACGACCGCTGAGCGCCTTCAGGGACTGTTCGATGCGCGGGGCATCGATGTCGGCGACGGCGGTGAGCTCGGCGTAGTCGTCCGCGCTGAGAGCCTGGGAGGCGGCGCCAGTGCCGCGTCCACCACAACCGACCAGGCCGACTTTAATGGCGTTGGTTACGGTCTGCGCCCGGATGATGGCGGGAGCGCCGATGACAGCGGCGGCGGTGAGGAATGCGCGGCGGCTGCTGTTGCTGGTGTTGGTCTGCGAGGGTGTGCTCGGGTGGTCGCTCATGTTGGTCCCAGTATATCGTTTCGCCTCCGTTGGGAGGCTCTTCTCAACTAGACGGGACCTGTGTTGTTAGCGTTACCCTTGAGCCATTTTTCGAGGACCTGATCGAGGTCTTCTCTATGGATCGGCTTCGAGAGATAGTCGTCCATGCCGGCGTTGAGGCACTGTTCGCGGTCGCCCACCATGGCGTTGGCCGTCAGGGCGACGATGGGCGTACGGTCCGATTGAAGCGCGTTTTCCAGATTGCGGATCGCCTCTGTGGCGCTGTAGCCGTCCAGGACGGGCATCTGGCAGTCCATCAGGATGAGGTCGTAGGTGCCGGGCTGGTATTTTTCGATGGCTTCCTGACCGTTTTCGGCGAGGATGGCGTCGCAATTGCGGGTGCGCAGCATCCGCGCGAGGAGTTTTTGGTTGACGCGGTTGTCTTCGACGAGGAGAATGCGCCAGAGGCCGTCCGATGGCAGGGCGTGGGCGGGTTGCGCATCCGGTTCCTTTTCGGGCTTGGGCGAGGGGTCCAGCACGAGTGGTACATCGAGCCAGAAGGTGGAGCCCTGGTTCTGCTGGCTGAGGAGGCCCACCGAGCCGCCCATGAGGGTAGCGAGTTCTTTGGTGATGGCGAGGCCGAGACCGGTGCCGCCGTACTTGCGGGTGACCGAGGAATCGACTTGGGTAAATTTCTGGAAGAGACCTGCCTGAACGTCGGCAGGGATGCCAATGCCTGTGTCGGTGACCGAAATACGCATGTTGCAGGCCTTGGCCGTACGGTCCAGGGTGGAGACGCTGACGTGGATGCTGCCGCCGCGGGGGGTGAACTTCACCGCGTTTGAGACGTAGTTGAGGGCGACCTGGCGGATGCGCAGCGGGTCTCCAATAAAGTGGCGCGGGGTTTCTGCGCCGTAGTGGAACTGAAGGTCCAGCCCCTGGCCGTTGGCACGGGGGCGCATCAGCTTGATGGCGTGCTGGAGGACGGAGTTGAGGTCGAACGGGATACGGTCGATCTCCATCTTTCCGGACTCGATCTTACTAATGTCCAGAACGTCGTTCACGATGCTGAGCAGGGATTCGCTGGACAGACGTACGGCATCGGCCCACTCGCGCTGGTCCGGCGTGAGGCGGCTTTCGAGCAGAAGCTGGTTCATGCCGATGATGCCGTTGATGGGCGTGCGGATCTCATGGCTCATGTTGGCCAGGAACGCGCTTTTTGCGCGGGTGGCGGCTTCCGCTTTGTCCTTGGACTCCGTCAGTTCGCGTTCGACTTCGATGCGATGGGTGATGTCGCGCGAGATGCATTCGATCTGCGGGCCCTCGGGCGTTTCGAGACGCCGGGCGGCGACTTCTATGACGATACGCTTGCCGTCTTTTGCGTTGAGGCCTAGCTGATAGAGAGGCGGGAGGTCTCCGCCATCGCGTACGAGGTTGATGATTTCGAGGGCTTTGTCTTTGTATTCCGGCGCGACCAGGTCATGTCCGATGGTGCCGACGATCTCTTCCCGGGAGTAGCCGGTGATTCGCTCGGCGGCACGGTTCCAACTGGTGACGACGCCGTTGTAGTCATATGTATAAATCGCGTCGTTGGAGTTTTCGAATAGGTCCCGGTAGCGGGCTTGGAGTGTCGCCTCGGTGGTGAGCGCTTCGCGGATACGGGCGGTTTTGTCGGCCACCTGCTTGCGGAGAAGCACGCCCCAGGCGATGGCGAGGGCAGCGCAGCCGAGGATGCCGAAGAGCGTGTACCAGGCGCGGCGGCCCGCCAGGAATGGCGAACTACGGGTGACGTGGATGTCGCTGAGGCTGTTGATGAGCAGCCACGCTGTGCTTCCGCTGCTTTCGTTCAGGCGCCAAACGTCGCCCGACCAGTGGACGCCGTTCACCCGCATACGGGCGCCGGGTTCGAAGCCTGCCATGGCCGCTTCGTCCACGGCGGCTGCGGGGAGCCTGCCGGTGAACGGGGTCTGGCCGACGCGGAATTGCAGCAGCCAATGTCCGTTTTGCAGGAAGCGGCCCATGTATTCGGCCTCAACCGAGATCGCCTTGCCGTAGTGGGTGCGGTTTTCGATTTCGCCCTGGTAGGCGCTGTAGTTGACGGCGTTCTGTACGGAGGTGGTTTGGTAGACGGCGTGGCGGAGCAGCGGAATGGCGTGCCCGTGGTCTGCGAAGCCTACGACTTCGACAACATCGCCGGGGCGGACCGGGGGACCGTCCGAGATTTCGGCAGCCATTGTATGGGCGCCGTCTGAGAAGACAACCATCTGGCCGGCGTCGTAGTAGCTCACGATGCCAAGCAGGCGTATGCGATGGCCGTAGTAGCCGAGCGGATGTACGCGGAATAGAACGCCAGAGGGATGGAGTGGGGCGAAGAAGGGGTCGGGCGGCGGCGCGTGGAGAATCTCGATGTCGGCGGGGCCGCGGGTACGCAGTTTCATGCCCGCCATGACGCCACCCTTTTCGAGGTCTGAGAAGGCGACGATGCCAGTGATGGCGACTTTGGCGTCCACCCAGCGTTCGGGGTTCGGTTTGCCGGCAGGGCCGCCCCAGAGTTCCACTTCGACTTCGGAGCCCCCGCTGCCGAGGAGGAGTTCCGGCAGGCCGGTGACGGGGTCCTTACGAACACGGCGCACCACGCCTTCTGTGCGGACCAGGTTGTGGACTTCGCCACCTTCGAGCACCTGCGCGAGCGGCACGTTATGGCGCTCGATGGTGGGTGCGGCCGGCGGTGGGGCGGTGATGCTTTGGGCTACGATTTCCGGGGAAAACAGGCCGTCCCGGAGGACGCCCTGGATGCGGACGCAGCGGCCGGGCGAAAGGTCTGCCTTTGCAAGGTCCGGCCGGACGTACACCGCGATGCCGGACTTGCCGGATTGCAGGACGAGGCGGCCATCGGCGGCATTCCACCAGGTGGAACAGCCGGATACATCCACACGGGTTACATCGGCGGGGGAGATGGCAGCGAGCTTTGCATCCGCGACGGTGGTTACCAGGCGGCCTCGAAGATCGGGCACACTTCCGGTTTGGCTTTCGGCCGCGCTCCCGGCACCGCCGGTGAGCAACGGCAGAAGTCCCGCAAGCCCAAGCCTATGGATGCACCTTCGCATCTGTTATGCCTTATCGGTGCGATTTCGTGAGCGTTTAACTTTACTCACTAAGGCCGCTGGCGGGCTCGCTAACACCACTAATGGGCACACTAAGTAGTGATAGGGCTCTGAAGACGGTGTCCAAAAACAATTGATGAGGGAAATGTTTTCCAGCTATACTCTTTGCTGAGGTACTGCAACTTTGACCCGCCGCTCTCTTTTTGGACTCGCCATTCCGGTTTTGGCCGGTCTGCAATCGGCTTACGCCGCTTCTGGACTCAAAATGGTTTCCCGTCTCTACATCGAGAAGATGGAGAACGACTTTGACGAGGACCTGCGAATCCAGATCACGCGGCAGTTTAAGGGCCGGTTGAATGTGGTGCTGGACCGGGAAGTGGCGGATGCGTTCCTGGTTGGCAAGAGCAAGGAAGACAAGGCCGGGGGTACGAAGGCGACGCTCCGGTATCTGGGTTTGAATAACGTCAACGAGGGTACGCTGACGTTGATCGATAAGTCCGGGAAGATCGTGTTGTGGTCGGATGAGGCCAGCGATCGCGCGCCGTGGTTCAGCGGCGGCGGTATGAATGCCGAAGTTAAGAAAACGCTTGCGGAACGGCTGGTCCGGAAGCTGAAAAGGGCGATGGACCGGGCGGCTTAGTTCGCGCTCGCGACCCGTCGCGCGGGTTACCATTTGCTTATGTATTTGTCGCTTAGGCGATGCTTCGTCTGGCTCGCTTGGGCAGTTTCTGCAACGTTTGCGGTGGGTGCGGAGACGCCACCTGTTTGGCGTCCTGCAGGACCGTATGGCGCAAGCGTGGAGTCGATCGCGTTTTTGACGGCAGGCGGAGAAGCGAACCGTCTTCTGACCATTACCAGTAACGCATTCCTATATGAGAGCCGCAATGGGGGCGACCAGTGGACTTTGATCCGGTTTCCGGCCCAGCATCAGGGGTTGGCACATGCGCTGACGCCCGATCCGCATCGTCCGAATGCGTTTGTGGTGGGTGTTTCCTCATCGAATGCCGCAGTTGCCGGACTGTATCAGACTCTGGACGGCGGGGCCACTTGGCGGCATACGCTTTCTGGAGTGGCTGTGTTTTCGGCTGCCTTTGCCGCGTCTGACCCACAGCGGATCGCCGCCGGGGCTCGCGATGGCGTGTACCTCTCTACTGATGGCGGTGCGACCTGGACCCGCAATTCCCCACTTGAGAATAAAGAACTGCAGCCGGTGATGTCGCTGGGGTTTGATCCCCGCGATGCCAAGGTGTTGTATGCCGGGACGCCGCATTTGCCGTGGAAGACGTCCGATGGCGGGGCAAGCTGGGCGTCGATCCACCACGGGATGATCGATGACTCGGACATCCTGGCGCTGACGGTGAATCCGAAGCAGCCGGAACAGCTTTTTATTGGCGCTTGCAGCGGAATCTACAGGTCCGATAATTCGGCGGGGCGCTGGACAAAGCTGCTGGGGATTACCGGGGCTGGGTTCCGGACGTACGCGGTGGCCGTCGATGTGAATCAGCCTGGGATGGTGTATTCGGGTACGCGAGATGGCTTGTGGCGGTCACCGGATTTGGGTAAGACCTGGCGGAAGCTGGCTCCCAATATTGTGAAGCGAGTGGCGGTGTCGCCGGTGGATTCGAAGATCGTGTATCTGGCCACGGAAGACGCTGGAGTCTTGCGGTCGCGCGATGGCGGCGAGACGTTCCACGATGCGTCGACGGGGTTGGCGGACCGGCGCATGATCCGCATGGCAGCGTCGCGCGGGGCGGTGTTTGTGGCGATGGGGCGCGATGCGTCGATACATCAGGGCAGCTTGCTACCGAATACGCAAGAGATGCGCTGGAAGCGTGCGACCTTGCCGGCTTCGAATGCGATTTTGACGTCGACGGGCGTGGGGCTGTACGCGAATGCGGCGGGCCGGATGTGGCATTCCAAAGACGGGGCGGCGACGTGGAAATTGCTGCCACTGTTGCCTCCGGCGTCGTTGGGTACGGCGATTGCGGCGGATGCTCCGGTGGTGGCGACAGCGAAGGCGGTGTACCGGTTGTCGGCCAACGGATTGACGTGGCAGCCTGCTGGGGGTACGCCTGCGGCGATGGGGGCGATCCGGCGCTTGGTATCGACACGGTCTGGCGCGGGTCCGGTGTGGGTGGACACGACGTCGGGCGTCTGGACGGGGTCCGCGAGTGGACCCTGGGTGAAAGCGTCGTTACCGGCATCGTTGGTGGATATCTACGAGATCGACGCATCGAAGACGGTGGCGTATGCGGCTACGGCGCATGGGCTGTACCGTTCGACGGATGGCGGCAAGAGCTGGGTTCGCTGCGAAAAAGGGATTGATGCGGGGTCGACGACTCCGGCGGTGGCGGTGCATCCGGTGCGGGAGCGCGAGGCGTACGCGGTGCAGTACGGGCGCATCTTTCAGACGACGGATGGCGGCGAATCGTGGAATGAGTTTCCGGTAACGGGGCTGGACGGCGCATCGATTGCGGCGCTTGGCTTTGTACAGACCGGTGGTAGTGCCAGTAGTGGAGGCAACGGCGGGCAACTGATCGCGCTTACCTCGGCGCGCGGCGTATTTGTGTTTGATTCCGGCCAGCAACAGCAGATGGCGGCCGGCACGCTGCAGACAGGGCAGTAGTTCGCCAGCAAGCAGTAACGAAAGACTGAATATACACAAGAACGATATGAATCAACTCCGATTTACCCTTGGCGCCTTACTCATTGGCGCTTCTCTGCTGCCTGCGCAGCAGAATTTTACGGCGTCCAAATTCGACGTCGACCTCGGCGTGGGAGCCGGCGGCTTCCACAGGCGTCCTGATCCGCTGCAAACCAAGCTGACCAATCATGGTCTTGTTGCCATCCGCGTCACTCAAAATCTCTGGAATCACTGGAGCCTCGAACAGAGCTTTACGCAAAGCATCGGGGCCGACTTGTTGCTGAGCCGGGCGGCGGGATTTGACTTCAACCGCCAGGACTTTAACCAGCGCATGCGTACGTTCATGTTCAACCCGGTGTACCACCTGACGGAAAGCAATGCCCGGATTCGTCCGTTCCTGACGCTGGGTCTGGGTGCGGTGTCCTACTCGCCGACACGGACTGCGAAGGATATGGCACTGCGCCTGACACCGTTTCCGGCGGCGAACCTGGATACGTCGACGCGCTTTGGCGTCAACTATGGCGGCGGCATCAAAGCTCGCCTGACCAATCTGGTGTCGTTCCGCTTTGACATCCGCGGTTTGACGACGGGCGCTCCGACGTTTGGACTGCCGGAGTCGGGTCCCAATGGATCGTTCTTTATCCCGTCCGGTGGCCGTGCGCATAGCATTCAGACCACGGGCGGCGTGATGTTTACGTTTGGCGATAAGGGCAGCACGGGTGCGGCGCCGGCGTCGCGCATTTTCCGCCTGGATCCGATTGCGGCGAATCCGCCGAGCCCGATCCGCCCCAACGTACCGTCGCTGCTGACCACCAAGCTGACCGACTCCAAGAACGCGAAGAACATCGTGTGGGAGTGGATGGTGAACGGTGCGCGCCAGCCGAACGCGAATGGTCCGGAGTTCCGGTTTGATCCGGCTGCGCCTGGCACGTACACGATCGTTGTGACGGCGTCCGATGGCGCGACGTCGGCGAGCGAGAAGTACACGATGGTGGTGGAAGACGCGAAGCCTCGCACGTTTAAGCTGTCGGGGATTGACGCGAATCCGCCGAGCCCGATCTTTGCTGGTGAGTCCACCACGTTGACTGCGAATCTGCAGGATTCGGCGCCGAGCGGCAAGGTGACGTACGAGTGGACGGTCAATGGTGTGAAGCAGGAAGGGGCCAATGGGCCGACGTTCCGGTTCACGCCGCCGGGTCCGGGCACATACACGATTACAGTTACGGCGCGTGACGGCAGCTTTACGGATACGGCCAGCTACACGCTGGTGGTGAAGGAAGCGCCGCCGCTTACGATTACGGCGAGTGCGGACCAGAACGATGTGAAGGCCGGTACGGTGGTGAACCTGACGGCGCGTTCGCAGGAGACGGAGTACAGCGGTCCGCTGACGTATTCGTGGCGGTTGAGCGATGGTACGGCCAATGGCGGCGCGAATGCGACGTTCAACACGTCGACGGTGCAGTTTGATCCTGGTGCGCAGTTCCGGTCGCAGAACAAGACTGTGACGGTGACGGCGCAGGTGACGGATCGCCGGGGACGTACGGCGACGTCGCAGCCGTTGAGCATCCGCGTGACGCGCGATGCACAGGCGCTGCGGTTGGACGACATCATCTACGGCAAGGGTTCGGCGCGTGTGAACAATTGCGGTAAGCGCATCCTGATCGATGAGCTGTCGGCGATTGTGAACAGCAACCCGGACGTGGATGTACTGCTGATTGGGCATCGCGACGAGGCTGAGAAAGCCGCCGCGGGTCTGGACCGGGCTCGTACGATCAACGCTGCGGCGGTGATCAGCGCGGGCAAGGGCATTTGCGGCAACTGTGCGCTGGAGCGGATCAAGGTGGATTGGGTCGGTGCGGACCAGTCCAGCGAGCATCGCGCAGGCTTCTGCGGTACGTCGAGCCGCAATAAGTCGGAAGAGCGCAAGGCGGACGAGATCGCGGCGGATGACGCTGCGGCGAAGAACCGTCGCGTGGAAGTGTGGATTGTACCGAAGGGGATGTCGTTGCCTGCGGCGGCGAAGAATCCCCGGCCGGCGCCTGCGAAGGAGATCCGGTTGAAGGGCTGTCCTAAGTAGGTCGCGTTAGCGCGTTAAGGAAGGCTCCGGAGCTTTGTGCTCCGGGGCCTTTTTTGTTTACCTAGAGCTTTACGAATGAGCCGTTTAAGTTGTAGTGGAACTGGCCGTCGATGGACATCGGGGTTGCGGAGGGGTCGGTGGCTCCGCTTACGGATTCGCCGTCGGGACCCGGCTTTAGGAGGTGGCAGCCGAGCTTTGCTGTCAGCATCATGTTGCCTTCGAGGACCACGAAGAGCTTGCTTTCCAGGCGCTCTGCGGCCGGGCCTGAGCCCTTCTTGATCACTGTTTGATACACCGCTTGCCCTGCCAGACCGCTTACCGTGGTCGGCTTCTTTAACTTGATGCGGGCGATTTGGCCTCCGGAGCCGGAGTCCGGGGCGGCGGTTCCTACTTTGCCGTTGAACTTGAGTCCATAGGAGGCTCGCCGCTGGTTGGTCATGTCGATGGCCGTGAAGACGAACTCCTTGGGATCGTAAGGGTGCGAGAAGAATTTGCCCTTGGTGAAGCGTAACCAGATGATGTAGTCGTCGCTGAGGGCCTCCGGTTGGGGTTGTGGCTGCGGTTGCGGGATGATCGGGTCCGGCGAATAGGCGTTCAGCATGGTGAGCGTGATGCCGCCGGGGTCGACGCGACCGTCCGCTCCTGACCAACCGAAGTGCTTCAACTGGAACATCTGGATGGCGGTGCAGGTCTTGTTGCCGCACTTGCCGTCGGGGTCGAGGAGCGGGTTGGGGCCCCCGAGATTGATGGGTACGTTATTCAACAGGTTCTGGACGGTGAGCGTGTCGGCGGTAAAGTTCTTGCCGAGTAATCCGACAGATGCAGTGATCGATTTGGGCACTTCAACGGTACTTCCTTATCGCTACAAGCGCGAAAGGAGGTCCTGGGTGCCCATTCCGAATTCAGGAACGATCGGTTGCTTTCCAGCGGAGGCGTGAGACGAGGAGTCCGATGGCGGCGAGGATGCCGAGTTCCATCAGGTTGGGCCGCTGTGTGACCGCGACTGTGGCATAGGCTCCGGTGAGGGCGGTTTGTGCCGATGAGGCAGTGACTACGGCGGCCTGTTCAATCATGGCCTTAGACGCAAATCCACCTATGACGGCGATTGCTGTAAGGAGGGCGAACACAACTATGGCCAAGATTTGCGATTTCCGCATGGGGGTGCCTTCAGTCTGACTCTGTCTCTTCTACAGAGCGAATTGGGAACCCATTTGTTTCAGGAAAGACTGGAGAGTGCTTAGGCGGCTCGGGATTGAGGGTCGTACTGGCGACGGTCGCTACGGATGACGACGGCGCGACCGTAGAACCGGCGTCCACACCGGCGGCATTGCAGGCGTGTTAACGAAAGCTTTTTCAGGATCCAGGCCAGGGTCCAGTGCATGGAACCCCACATCCACACGTCCGACGACTTGCAGCGTGGGCAGCGCTGTCTTTTTAATTTCTTCTCGCGTGCCAAAGAGCGTTTCTCACCAGTGGTTTGACGAAACCTTCATCGTTGCACATGCGACTTCGTACTGCAACGGTGAACCCGATCGCCGCTTATAAGTATGCGCGCAAAGCCGGCTTCGTGTCGATCAGGATTTCTCGTATTGCCTGGCGTTGATCCGGCGTGAGGTTGACGGCGGCGCCTTCTCCCGTTTTGAGTGCGTTACCGAGTTGCTGGCAGAAACGAATGCGGACGGCGTCGGGCAGGGAATCGAATGCTTCGCTGTAGATGAGGAAGCTGAGCGGGTAGCGGAAGAGGCGCGTTTGGAGGTCGAAGTCGCGGAGGCTGCGGCCTTTCTTGTCTTTGGGTCCGGCGGCGGCGAAGGTGGTGGTGAAGGTCGAGGAGCCTGCTACGGGGCCGGAGAGTTTGCGTTCGGTAGTGAATAGGAAGTAGCGGAGCAGGGCTTCTGCGGCGCGGTCGAGACGGCGGACTGTCGAGTCACTCAGTTGCGAGGCCGGGGCGTTGGTGGCGCGGTTGATGTCTTCCTGCATGGCGAGTGCTTGTGCCGCTTCGTAGTGGGCGCGGGCGAGGTAGTTGTGTCCGGCGGTCTGGTGCGAGAGTACGAGATGGGCGACGACGTCGCTGTGAGGCGAGAGGTAGCGGCGGGTGTCGACGGCGGCGTGGCCTTCGAGGGTGGTCCAGTTGCGGTTGGCGTCGAAGTCGAGCTTTTCGGGGTTGTCGATGTCGGCGGCGATGGCGTTGCCCATGTGCTTAGCGTCGCCAGTGGTGCCGGTGATGTACCAGCCACCGAAGCGGCGCTCGAAGGGGCTGCGGTGGTCCGTGTTGTAGGAGGGGGCGTTGGTGGCGGCAAAGCCGTCGGCGATGGGGTACACGGAGCGTACGATGTGGCCGGGAATGCCTAGGGTGCGAGGAGCGGCGTGGCATTGCAGGCAGTCGTCCCGGCGGGCGAGTTTGGGTTTGGACGCTGCGGAGGGCTGTTCAATGGCGTAGAAGATGCCGCCCTTGACGGGGTCCGTTGCGGAGATTTCGACGACATCGCCGCCGGGGACGTAGCCGACGTAGACATCGTCGTTGAAGTAGATCGCGCGCGGGTTGCCGGGGTGGATGCGATTCATCTGGAAGCTGGTTTTGGAAAAGACCAGGGTCTGCGAATCGATGGGGATACGGAGGGCTTCGAGGATCGGCTTGAGGTACCCGGTTTTGGGGTCCGGGGTGAGCTTGCGGGTGCCGGATTCGAGTTCACGCTGGAGCTTTGCCACCGGATCGGTGGCGGGTACGCCTGTGTAACGGACGCCGGGGCCGTCCAGGGGGAATAGCGAAGAGCCCGTAAAGTCAGCGGGTGGCTGTGCCGTGGTTTGGGCTTGCGCGAGGCAGAATAGCGCGGCGATCAACGAAAGGGCCACTGCGCAAATGGATGCGCGAGACATGGCAGACGCGCTAGTTTCCGGGCGGAGGAGCGACCGGTGGGGGCGGAGGCGGAGGAGGTGGCGGAGGAGCAGCGCCGCCGGAGTCACCAGGCAGTCCAACAGTGCCACCGCCGCCGGTGGCGCCAGGAATACCGCCGACGCGGCCAGGGCGCAGAATTACGGTGTTGATGGCGTCCATCACGGCGCGCATCCCGTACTTCACGATGTTGCCCTTGTCGATGGACTTCGCCGCCAGGGGCATGTTCTTGTAGACCTTGAGCGACTCGCCGTCGCGCAGGATCTTTTGCGTCGAGCGGGCTAGCAGCGCATGTTCGACGGCTACTTCGCCTTCTTCCACTTCAACGAGCGTGGATTCCTCTTCGTCATCGACGCTGACTTCAAACGTCGTACCGCGAACGGAGATCACAGCGGTGGGCGTGACCACGCGGTTGGGGTTGGGCACTCCGCCGATCTTGTTGATGTGCACGCGGACCTTGCCGATGACGACATCGAGGAGGTCGCGCCAGTTGGGTACGTTGCGACGGAAGACGACTTGAGAGTTGGAAAAGACTTCGAACGTGCTGCCATCGGATACGCGCATGAGAGCGTAGCCATTGGGTCCGGAAAGGATGATCTGCTGGCATTGCACAACGTCGCCAGGGCTGAGCGCCCAGGGCTGACTGTCGCGCAGGACACTGACCTGTCCGGTGACGGTTTCCACTTTGGCGGCGTACTCTGCGGCAGCCAGCGGAAGGATTTGAGCAGACCCCAGCTGCGGGCACACTGCGCCCATCACACTCGCGAACAACAGTAGCCGAGACACGGCCATGGGGGTCCTACCCGTCATTCGAATACTCTATAGACTATCACGTCATCGGCTTCTTGCGCCGATCTCATTAGCAAAAGCAAAGTCTATTCCGTAGACCGGCAAGGCGGCTCGGAATCGACAGTCTATCGCAAAAAGATTTAGCAAGTGGCGTACCGATTGCAAAAAAGGTCTGCGGAAAGCGTCTCAAGGGTTGCGGACCCGTTTTCCCGCCAACTTGCGGCTACAATGAGAAAGTCCATCGTGTCATTCGGATACGCGCGTGTGTCAGTAATGGTCCGGCTAGCGATCCTCCTCGCGGGGGCCGTTGCCGTCTGGGCGCAAGACCAAAATTTGACACAACCCGTGGCGATGACTTGGCGCAGTGCCGGAAATTTGGCACTTGAGCGAGGCTTGCCGGGGGTCGCGACTGGACCCGTACCTCGCGTGTGGTACTCCCCAGACGGCGAGACGCTATATGCCCAGCTTTCCACCGGTGTGATTGTGGAAACCTCCGACTTCGACGTGTGGAAAACATCGGAGGTGAAGTCGGCGCCGGCGCGGCTAGAGGTCGCGGTTCGACGGGTTCCGGAGGCCGGTGCCCGGGTCGCTGGTAGGAGTGAAGCGGTGTACGCGGGTGGGTCCCAGGTGTATCGGTCGACGGATGGCGGCGGGAACTGGGAGAATCTGACGGCGCACGCGGAGCGGTCGATTTTGGGCGGCAGGGTTGTGGATATTGCCGCGTCGCCAAGGGAGCCCGGTGAGGTTACGGTCGCGACGGTGGACGGGATCTGGCGGTCACTCGATGCGGGGATGAGTTGGGCTGGGCTGAACGATGGCCTGGTGAATTTCCCTGCGGCAAGGATTTTGGCGCTTCCGGCTTCGACACGCGGATTGCGGGTCGCGTCGGGGGATGCGGCGTTTGAGTGGGTGCCCGGCGAACGAAAAGCTTGGCGCGAGGTACGCGATGCGGAGTTCGCGGCGGACCTGGCTCGTCGCGAGTTGTTGACCGCACGTTTCGGGATCGAGATCACGGCGACGGCGGTGTCCGGTACGCAGATGTACGCGGGCGCCGCGGATGGGCGCATTTGGGCTTCGTCCGATTCCGGCGCGACGTGGCAGCCGTTCAAGTTGCGCGAAATGGGTGCGATTCAGCGGATTGTTGTCGATCCTTCGGATGCACGGATCGCATTGGCCGCGGTGGGTACGCGACCTTCTGATTTGGGAGCGGCGCGGAGTGGAGCGCACATCCTGCGGACGATCAACGGCGGCGGATTTTGGGATGATCTGACGGCGAATCTGGCGGATGTCGCGGCGTACGGCGTGGCGTTTGAACGGTCGAGCGGCGCGATCTATGTGGCGACTGCCAAAGGTCTCTTTATGACCGTGGGCGACTTGAACGGCCTGGGTCCTGCGACGGCTTGGCGCGCGGTGGAAGGCGGAGAAGCCTGGCGTGATGTCGCGGTGTTGGACGTACGGCTGAGCGCCGGCGGGCATCACTTGTATGCGGTGGCACAGGCGCGCGGTGTGTTCACGGCACTGGCCCCACACCGGCGCGACAATCCACGATTGGTGAATCCTACGGATTTGGAGACGGCGGCTGCGGCGGCCCCGGGATCGCTGTTGACGTTGGCGGGCCGCGAGATCCGAAATGCGCAGTTGGGTTCGGGAGCGCCTGCTCCAGTGCTGGCCTCGACGCCCGAGCGTAGTGAGATTCAGGTCCCTTTTGATGCGCAGGGGGATTCGGTACAGTTCCAATTCGATGCGGGGCTGCGATTCGGATTGCCGTTGCAGCAGGCGGTGCCGTCCATCTTTATTGACCGGGATGGTGCGCCGATGCTGCTGGATGCGACTACCGGAGTGATGCTCGACGGGATGACAGCTGCGCGTCCAGGTAGCCGGATTCAGGTGCTGATGTCGGGTTTGGGCCGGGTGAAGCCAGATTGGCCTGCCGGAGTTCCCGCACCGTCCGAGGCGCCCCCAGAAGTGGTGGCAAAGGTTCGCGCGGTGCTGGGGGGATCGCCGGTGGAAGTGTCCCGCGCTGTTCTGGCGCCGGGGTATGTGGGATTCTATCTGGTGGAGATCGAAATCCCGCCCATCGTGAATTATGGGCCGACGGAGCTGTTGATCGAAGCGGCCGGGCGCGAAAGCAACCGGGTCCGCATCGTGATTGAGCCGTGATGTCACCCTGGACGCGTGGAATGCGTCTGTTCTTGTGGGGAAAGGAATCCTCAGAAACCTATGAATCGTAGATCGGTCCTCACCGCTGCTGTGGCTGCCGCCATGACGCCTTTTTCGTCCCGCCTGTTGCTTGCGCAACAGAGCAAGGACGGCAAGCCTACCACGGAAAAGCTGGCTCCTTACTATCCGACGCCCGAGTTGGTGGTGGAACGGATGCTGAAGCTGGCTGGATTGAAGGCCGGCGAGACCATGTTCGACCTGGGGTCGGGCGATGGGCGTATCGTGATCACCGCCGCGAACAAGTGGAAGGCGAACGCGATCGGGGTGGAGTTCGATAAGGACCTGTGGCAGCAGAGTTCGGACCGCATCAAGAAGATGGGGCTGGAATCGCGCGCGAAGATTATCCACGGCGACATCCTCAAGCAGGACTACAGTTCTGCCGATGTACTCACCGTATACCTGTTGCCGCTTTCGAACGACAAGGTTCGCCCGATCCTCGACCGGCAACTGAAGAAAGGTACCCGGATCGTCGCGCACGACTTCGAGTTTTCCGATTGGACTCCGATCAAGACCGAAGATATCGACGACGACGGCGAGGGCCGTTCGCATCGTCTGTATCTGTATCAGCGATAACGCATTGCTGATCGCCGAGCCGGGCGTGCGGATGTTTCGATTGCAGTTGTGGTTGGACCGGCAAAGACATGATTCCGCACACCTGGCGCCTCTCTATTTCGGCACTTCGCGTCGTCGTGGCCGCCAGCTTTCTGGCCATCTACTACCTGTCTATCCGTAGCCTGCTGCAGCTTCCCGCGCTGATTTTTGCCGCTTACCTTTGCTACAGCGTCGCCGCGCTGTGGTGGAGGCCGCTGCCCGGGCGTAAGGGCGCGATCGCCACGATTGCCGCTGATGCGTTTATCGCGCTCTTTTGGGCGGCAATTTATTCCGGCGCGCTGGGGAATCCACAACTCTGGTTTTGGGTAAGCGCCGCGGCTTGGGCGTTTGTGTTCTATCACGCCGAAACGTTTCATGACCTTTGGACTACCGCGGGGCTGCTGCTGCTGGCCTTGGCGGTGCTGTTGGCGATCCCTTCGGCGAGTTCCTCCAACCTGCCGGGTGTGGTTGCCGTGGCGGGTGCGATGGCGCTGGCGGGGTGTGTCCAAAAGCGATTCTTCGAACAGCGGCTGGGGCATATGGCGCGGCAGAATGTGTTGCTGCGGTCTGATGCGCAGCGTGCTCGCGATATGGAACGGCAGAGGATCGCGGCGGATTTTCATGATGGTCCGCTGCAGGCGTTTATCGGGTTCCTGATGCGGCTGGAGTTGTTGCGCCGGTTGCTAGCCAAGGACGTCAAGATGGCCGAGGACGAGTTGGTACAACTGCAGGGGATCACCAAGCAGCAGGTGAACGACCTGCGGGCGTTTGTGCGTAGCATGCGGCCCGCGGATGTGGACGGCGATAGCCTTGCCGCATCGGTGAGCCGGTTGGTGGAGCAGTTCCAGCGCGACACCGGGGTGGCCGCGACGTTTTCGAGTACGGACTTTGATGAGCCGCCGGAGACTGAGGTGGCGCTCGAGATCATGCAGATTGTGCGCGAGGCGCTGAACAACATTCAGAAGCATTCGAAGGCGTCGCGCGTCATGGTGTCGATTGGCAAGAATGGCGGCGCACTCGAGGTTACGGTGGACGACAACGGCGGCGGCTTCCCGTTCAGCGGGCAATACTCACTGGATGAGTTGGACCTGATGCGGCTAGGCCCGGTGAGCATCAAGCGGCGTGTGCGTACGCTGGGGGGCGAACTGCTGCTCGATTCGCGTCCGGGCGAGGGTGCGGGTCTTCGCGTTCGCGTGGCAAGCTAGGACTTGCTTCGTTACTACATCACAGATAGACGGCGGGTTCCGGACCTTCGGCAGCATGTCGCGCAGCTTGTTGCGGCGCGTGCCGTGGACTGGATACAAATACGCGAGAAGGATTTGGCGGCGCGCGAGTTGTACGCGCTGTGCCGGGACATTGTCGAGATCGCAAAGCCGGCCGGGGTCCGCGTGATGGTGAATGAACGGGCAGATGTCGCGATGGCGGCTGGTGCGGATGGGGTCCACTTGCCTTCGAATGCGATTGCGCCGTCGCGGTTTCCCGGTTTGTTTTGCGGGGTGTCCTGTCACAACGAAGATGAGCTACTAAGGGCGGAGCGCGAGGGGGCTGCGTATGCGGTGCTGGGTCCTGTGTTTGCGCCGGGGTCGAAGGAGTATGCGGGTCCGCTGATGGGGTTGGTGGAGTTCGCGCGGCTGGTGCGGATGGTGTCGATTCCGGTGCTGGCGTTGGGTGGGGTTACGGCGGCGACTGCGGGGGCTTGTGTGGACGCGGGGGCTGCCGGGATTGCCGCGATTTCTCTTTTTGATGAACCGCACGGTATGGCGTTATGATCGAAAGTTCCCCATGTTCTTTTCGCGTTCGCTGATCGTTGTTTTGCTGAGTAGTTGCTTCCTCATTGCGCAGCCTGGACTGGATAACGCTGCGAATCCTATCGTTCCCAAGAAGAAGCTTGCGCTGTTTAACGGCAAGGACCTCGATGGTTGGTACACGTGGCTGCGGACCAATCACTATCAGGATCCCGAGCATGTTTACTCCGTGCAGGACGGTGCGATTCGCATCAGTGGGACCGAGTGGGGTGGGCTCACGACTCACAAGAGCTACAAGGATTACCGGCTGATTGTGGAGTACAAGTGGGGCGGGCCTACGCATGGGGATCGTGCGACCAAGGCTCGCGATAGCGGGATCATGTTGCATGCGCGGGGGAAGGATGGCGCGTACAACGGTGTTTGGCTGAACTCGATCGAGGCTCAGATTATTGAGGGCGGTACGGGCGATTTTCTGATGGTCGGTACCGATGAGAAGCCGTCGATGACGGTGGATACGCGGACGGGTCCTGACAAGCAGCATTACTGGCAGAAGGGCGGTACGCCGGTGCGGAAGGATGCTGGGCGGTTCAACTGGTATGCGCGGGACGTCAACTGGAAAGACCAGGTGAACTTTCGTGGGGCTCAGGATGTCGAGAAGCCTGTGGGCCAGTGGAATCGCTTTGAGATCATCTGCGATGGCGCTACGGTCAAAGCCATTCTGAACGGCAAGTTGGTGAACGAAGGCTATAGCGCGACGTTCACTTCGGGCAAGATCCAGTTTGAATCGGAAGGCGCGGAGATCTGGATTCGCAGGGTCGAGTTGCTGCCGCTCGCCAAGAAGCGGTAACTCACTGCCCGGTGCGAAGGCGGACGCGGAGAAACATGCTGACGCCTACCGGGTGCTCGCTGCCGTAGGCGCGGGCAAGGTCGCGTCCCACGGCGTACCAGGAGACGTTGGCGCCGATGCCGGTCTGCATGCCGCTGAAGAAGGTGCCGAGGTCGCGCGTGTAGCCTGCGGTGTAGGCGTGTACTTCATATGCGTGGCTATGGTCGCGTTCGGGTAGCAGTTCGTCGCGCTGGGACCATTCGTAGCGGCCGGTGATGAAGTTCTTGCGTCCTAGAAATGGGTACACGGCTTCGGCAAGCACGGCGTGGGTGGCGTGGCGCTCGATGGTCTTGTAGTTGCGGCCCCAGATGAGCGACATCGCCCACCAGTTGCCTCCTGCTTTGGGACGGATGTGGTGGATTGACGCGGTGGTGCGTACGACGTCCTCGCCGGGGTGCTGGATTTCCGGGCTGTGTAGACGCCCCATGGATACTTGCGCGGACCAGTTGGCGGTGGGGAATACGCTGAGGCGGCCGGCGTAAGAGTCCATGGCGCCCATGTCGATGTTCCAGCGGTTCTCGTTGGGTTCGCGGCCGCGAAAGCCTGAGGCTTCGAGGCGCACCTTGTTGCGGTACGTGATGCCGGCGGTGCCTACGTTGTTGGCGATGTGGGTAGAGTCCTGCCAGTGGTGGCCGAGCGCGGCTTGCGGGATTTCCATCGCACTAGCGCGGTGGGGGAAGCCGACGGGTCCGAGGGCGGGCTCACCGACGGGCGCGTAGTAGAGGTTCCAGAATGTCTTTTCGCCGAGCGGGCGGGCGTATTGAATGCTGAGTTCCATCAGCAGTTCATGCGGATGCTGGCCGTCCGAGATGGGGCGTCCGAAGGCAGTCTCGCCGCTTTGGAAGAGCAGCGGATACTGGCGATTGCGCACGGTGAGCGGGTCGAGGCTGACCATGCCGCGGATCATGAGGCTGCCACGGCCGAGGTCGCGTGTGGCGGCGAGCATCCCCCAGTTGGCGGAATAGGTGGCGTCACGGCCGCGGGGTCCGGACTGCTGGGTGTTGACGACGAAGGCCTGCCCCATCCACATGAGATGCCAGCCGGCGGCGTGTTGCATAGCCATCGGCATGGGCCAGCTTTGCGGCTGGTATACGGTGCCGGAACTCTGCCCCATGAGCCACTGAGATGTGTCGTTGCCCATCGTCATCATCATTTTCGAGTGATCGTGCTGATGCTGAGCGAGGCAGGCGATAAGGGCGACGATGGTGGTCACGACACAGGCTAGATCGCCTGGCGAGCCGGGTGTTTCTATTCTGCGCGCAGGGCGGAGGCCGGATCGACTGTAGCTGCCCGTATCGCAGGTAGTGCGAGAGCCAAAGCTACGGTTGCGAGCAATGCGGCGAGCGCGGCGGCGAGAGACCATGGGTCTGCGATTGTGACCCCGAACAGGAGATCGGCGAAGGCGAAGCGTGCGATTGCAAAGTACAGCGCGAAACCGACGGCGAGTCCGGGGAGGACCGATTGCAGACCGTGGCGGCCAACGTTGCCGAAGATCGACTTGGCGTCCGCGCCGAGGGCCATGCGGATGCCGAATTCGCGGGTACGGCGGGAGACGGAGTAGGCGAGGAGGCTGAAGAGTCCGATGCCGGCGAGCAAGAGAGCGAAGATCGCGAAGCTGGAGGCGAGGGTGGACAGCAGGCGTTCCTGCCAGAGCGAGATTTCGATCTCGCGTTCGATCATGGCCATGTCGACGGGGGCGAGGCCTTGCCCGATGCCGTTCAACTGTTGGCGCACGTCGCGCATGATGGCATCGGGGTTGGCTCCCGGTGTGGTGACCAGGTGGAGGGTCGCGTTGTACGCAGTACCGTTGTCGAAGAGGCCGTAGACAGTGGGCGGCGGGACCTCACGCATGCTGCGGTATTTGGCGTCTCGTACGACGCCGACGATGCGAAGCAAGGGTTGGGCGACGCTGCCAGGACGTCCATAGCCGATGGCTTTGCCGAGGGCATCGCTGGTGCTGCCGAAGAACTGCTTGGCCAGCGCTTCCGTAACGACTACGGCTTCCGGCTTGGCGGCACGGTCACTTTGCTGCAATGGCCTGCCGGCGACCAGAGGCATACGCATCGCTTCGAAGTAGTTCGCCGAGACGGAGTTCATGCTGACGCTCATGGCGTTTGAGAACTGAAGGGTTTGTCCGGCTGCTGCTGCGTTTGTCTTCATGCCGATGCCGCGCAGAAGTGCGGCATGCGACACGGCGACCGCTTCCACGCCCGGGATGGCTTCGGTTCTGCGGATCGCCTCACGCAGGACGGCGGGGCGCTCACTTATCGGGACGCCTGCTGCCTGCGGGTCGACGCGGAGCACGATGAGACGGTCTGTACGGAAGCCGGGGTCCTGATGCTGGAGTGCGTCGAGGGTGCGGTACAGAGATACGCCGCTGACGGCGAGTAAGGTGGCGAGGGCGACTTGCGCAATGACGAGGGTACGTGCGGTGCGGATGGAGCCTGTGCTGCGTGAGGTTGCGCTGCGGTGGAGGATCGCCGCGGGGTCCGACGCCAAGATCTGTAGGGCTGGCAGTAGCGCAAGGAGCAACGTGGCGATCAGACACGTAAGCGCGGCGTAGGCGAAGACGGTGGGGTCAAGGGTGAGGGTCAGGCCCAGAGGTCTGCGTTGCTCGATGAGGTACGTCAAAAGGGGCGCGCCTGCGGAAGCGACCCCGAAGCCTCCGATCGCGCCGGCGAAGGCGAGGATGAACGCTTCCCACAGGGCACGGCGTACGAGAGTGGCGCGGGTTGCGCCGAGGCTGAGGCGAAGGGCCAGTTCCGATTGGCGGGCCTGTGCACGGGCGACCATGAGTCCACCGGCGTTGGCGCAGACGAGCAGAAGGAGTGCGACGACGCCTCCGAGTAACGCGCTAACGGCGCCGCGGAACGTTTTGCGAAGGGTAGAGACACCGGTTTCGATGGACTGTAGCGAAGTGGTGCGATTGGCGAGGTCCGTCGCGCTGGGCGCGGGTTCGCCGGGTTGTAGCGCGGCGTCGGCGGCGAGCATCGCGGGTTGCAATGCTTTGATCTCCGCTTCGGCTTGGGCAAGGGTAGCGCCGGGGCGGAGCCTTACGATGACCTGTGCGGGGTACGCCTTGAAGTGCGGGGCCTGCGGCTGAAACGTGGGTAGCGCGGCGGTGGTGACGTAGACGTCAGTTCGCGTTTCGAGTTCGAGACCGTTGAATTGCGGGGCGACGATGCCGACGATTTGAAAGGGTTTGCCGCGGAGCAGGAGGGTTCGGCCGATGGCGTGTTTGCCGCGAAGCGCAGTGCTAATGGCCGCTTCATTGGCGTCCACAGGGGCGCGACCCTCGGCCATCGGAATACCCAGGGCAGGGAACAAGTCCTGCGAGACGATGGCGACGGCGGTGTGTTCTGGTGGGCTTCCCGCAGGCATTTCCTCCATGTTCGCGGTGACAACGGTGGAAAAGGATTTGGTTTGCTCCCGCACGACGTCCGCGAAGACGGTCGGGTGGACGTAGGAGGTCAACGTCGGGGCGAACTGCATGCCGAGGCGGTACAGCGTGGCGGGTTCGCGCACGGGTAGCGGCTTCAGCAACAGCGCGTGGATCGCGGTGAAGACGAGCGTGTTCGCGCCGATGCTGAGGGCGAGCAGGAGGACGATTGGGATTGCGAACAGGGGCGAACGGGACAGCGTGCGGAGAGCGTCGCGCATGCCCCTATTGGTACACGAATTCGAGTGGTTTTGAGAGCGGTAAGGTGACCTGTTCGGTCTTTTCGCCGAAGCTTTCATGCCAGGCGGCGACGGTGTACTGGCCGGGGGGTAGACCCTTCAACGAGAACGCGCCGTCCTTGGTGGAGATGACGAAGTACGGATGGTCGAGCACGGCGATGTAGCCCTTCATCCAGGCGTGGACGTTGCACTTGACCGGGATCATGACTTCCGGTGCGATGAACTTGCGCTTGAGGTCCGGAGCGCCGGAGGCTTGGGACTGGTTCCAGTCGCGGTTGTTGCGCGGCATCGGGTGTACGTTGTGGGTGACGGGGTCGCTGTTGCGTACAGCGATCGTCTGGCCGGTGCGCAGGGCCATCACGCGGGGGATGAACTGGCAGCCCTTTTGTTCCAGCATCACGGTTTCTGTCGGGGGCTCGAATGTTTTGCCTTCGAGACCGGACTTGACGTACACGAAGACGTTGGCGAGTTTGCCTCCGCTTGAGACTTCGATGGCTTTGTCGAGCACCGGTTGGGTGTTCATCTTTTCGCACTCGGCTTCTGCGTCCATGGAGATCTTTTTGGGGGCGGGTGCTTTGCCGGCGAGCTTGACGGAGCCTGTGATGTCCGACGCGGTGGCGGGGTCGACCTTGAAGTACGCGGGTGTCGCTTTGGCTTCTTCTTTAGGGGCCGTAGTCGTGGGTGCGGCTGCGGGCTTGGAACCACAGGCAGCGGCGAGCACGAGAAGGGTCAACGTCGCGATGTACTTCATTGCTTGTCGGGCGTCCTTTCGGAGGTGAGCGATTCGAGGAACGCCACGAGGTCTTCTCGATCCTGCTTGGAGAGCGCGGTGAGAGGCTTGATTTCTTTGTCGAGGTTCGGGTTGGAGTTGCCGCCGCCGACGTAGAAGTCGACGACTTCTTTCAAGGTGCGCTGGCTGCCGTCGTGCATGTAGGGCGCGGTGAGCGCGATGTTGCGGAGGGTGGGCGTCTTGAAGGCGCCGCGATCGGCGTCGTTCTTGGTGACCTTGTAACGGCCAAGGTCCTTGAGTTCGCCGTTCTCGTCCATGCCTACGCCGAGGTTGTGGAACTTGCCGTCGGCAAAGATCGCGTACTGCGACTCGATGGTGTGGCAGACGGCGCAGTTGCCTTTCTTGGGGTCCTTGAAGATGTCGAGGCCGCGCTTGGCGGAGGCGCTGAGGGCCTTGTCGTCCTTGCCGTACTGGAACTTGTCAAAAGCCGAGTTGCCGCGGGGGAGCATACGTTCGAAGGCGGCAATCGCCTTGGCTACACCAGCTTTGGAAGGAGGCGCGCCGAATGCCTTTTGGAACAGTTCGGTGAGTTGGGCGTCGTCCTTCAAGGTGATTTCCATGGCTTCGAGCGTGTGGCCCATCTCGATGGGGTTCGCGATGGGGCCGAGTGCCTGTTCTTCGAGGGTCGCGGCGCGGCCATCCCAAAATTGAGTGGGGCTGTAGGCGGCGAACTGGGCGCTTGGCGCGTTGCGATCACCGGTCTGGCCGCCCATGCCACGGGAGCCTGGGTTGGGGTCCGCAAAGCCTTTGGCGGGGTTGTGACAGGTCGCGCAAGAGATGGTGCCGTCCTTGGACAGCTTGGTGGTGAAGAAGAGGACCTGGCCGAGCTTGACGGTCTCTTCGGTGATCGGGTTGTCTTCGGGTACGGGAACGGGAGGCAGGCCTAGCGCTTGCGGGGGCTGGATGGGCTTGCCGATGGGCTTGAGGTTTTCTGCTTTGGGCGTGGATGCGCCCTCATGCGGATTCTCTTTGGTTGCCTGGATACTGCATGCGCCTAAACTCAGCGCCACGATGCTTGCCGCAGCTACTGCTGCGCGACGACCACTACTCCCCACGGTCTCTCTCCTGCCTTTACTTTGCGAACCACGGTCATGCTGGCGGTGTCGATGATGGAAACGTCGTTCGACGGACCGTTGGCGGTGAACAGATACTTGCCGTCCGGCGATACGGCGATGCCCCAGGGACGTTGCCCCGCTTCGACGCTGCCGGTGATCTTGTCGGTGCCGGTGTTGATGGTGAAAACCTTTTTGCCGCGGCCGGTGCTGACGTACAGCGTCTGGCCGTCGGGGCTCATGGCGGTGCCCATGGGCTTCATGCCTTCGTCCAGGTTGATCTTGCCGGTGACGATCATCTTGCTGGTTTCGAGGATGGTGACGTTGGCGTCGTTCTCGTTGGTGACGTAGGCTTTGGAGCCGTCGGGCACGAATTCGACCGAGCGCGGACGGCGGCCAACTTTGATGGTCTTCACCACCTTGTTGGTTTCGGTGCTCAGGACGGCAACCGTACCCGAGTCCTCTGAGGTGACGTAGACGAACTTGCCATCCGGGCTCAGGGTGACGCCTTCCGGTTCTTCACCGGTGGGCTGCGTACCCAGGACTTTGCCGGACTCGATTTCGATGACGCTAACGCCGCCGGCGTCTTCATTCGCGACGTAAATGAGCTTGCCGTCTTTGTTGAAGGCGAACTGTTCGGGGTCGGAACCGCCAAAGAGCTTTTTGATGAGCTTGCCCTGCGCGAGGTCGACGACGCCGATGCCGTCGGCACTCTTGTCGGGCGGAGGGAGCGTACTTTCGTCGACGCCGGGAGGTGCGGAGGGAGAGCCGCTGAGTGCGACAAAGACCTTACCGCCGAAGGCGTGAATGCCGCGGGGTCGCTTGCCGAGCGCGATGGTCGCGATGGCTTCCGGCTTTGCCGGATCGATGACGCTCATGTCGCCCGAGCCTTCGTTGCTGACGTACACGAGGTAGGGCGGCTTGGCTTCAGCGGCCTGCTTTGCGGTGGCTTCCGGCTCTTTGGGCGCGGTGGTGCTGCATGCCGCGCCTGCGAGCAATACGGCCGCGACGGCACTAGAACGCAATACGGTCTTTTTTGTCATCGAGCTTGGCCCCTTCGAGCGCCGGAATCTTCTTGAGGTCGTCGATGGACTTGAACGGCCCGTTTTCTTTGCGGTAAGCGATCAAGGCCGAGGCTTGCGAGCGGCGCAGCGACAAGCCGGATTCGAGCTCGATGGCGGAGGCTGTGTTGACGTTGACTTTGCCTACGGCGTCGGCCGGAAAGTTCTTGGTGAGGTACGCGACCACGGCGGCGTATTCGGCATCGGTAGAGCGCATGCCAAAGGCCTTCATCTTGTCCATGGTGGCGATCCAGCCTTCACGGTCCTGGCGCTTGGAGACGGAGCGAGCCATCTCGTGACACTGCTTGCAGAGTTTCTCGGTTTCAGGTTTGCCTGCACCTTCCGGCAACTCTTGCGCGGTGAGCCCAAGAGAGCCGGTGAGCGCTACGGCGATCCACACGTATCGCATATCCACTTTCATGATATTCATTCGACGCGGGACTTTGAGCTAGTGTTCCATGGGGAAGCCAAAGACGTGCATGGTGCCGTCGTAGGCCGGGACGTAGATACGGCTGCCGCCCGCGGACATACCCGACGTTGCGAACGACTTCATGTTGCTGCCGCTGTTCCAGAGTTCCTTGCCGGTCATCGCATCGTAGGCGTACAGCACGGCGGGCAGAGACTTCGAAGCGCGATCGGCGGCGGACATCTTGGCGTCCGACGTGGTGAACTCGCCGCTCGACAGCAGGAAGGCCACGCCGTTGACGACCACGGGCGCACGGGGCGCTACGAGGTCGCGACTGGCCCAGCCTTTTTCGAGGCTCGTTCCGGTGAACTTGAAGGCCGTGACGGCGCCGTTCTTGTTGGCACCGCTGCCGCCACCGGATGCGAGAATCCAGCGGTTGCCGTCCCAATCCTGCCAGCTTGCAAGGCCAGCGCCCTGGAAGTTGGCTGCGCCGAAGGCTTCTGCAGTGGAGGCGGCTTTGGTGAAGTCCGTAGCGTTGACGACGTGGAGCTTGCCGTCCGCCGTGGTGATGGCGGCGTAGTTGGTGCCTTTGTGATCGAAGATGACGGGCGAGGAGGTGATCTCTGCGCCGCCGGTTTTGAAGGTACGCAGGACTTTGAGGGTCTTGGGGTCGAGGGCGACGAGTTCGCCGCTGCGGTCAGAGACATAGACCGTGCCGTCCGGTCCGGCAGCCTGTCCCATCGCGCCTGCTACGCCTTTGGCGGAAGCTTTCCACGAGGTGACCTTCTTGCTGGCGAGGTCTAGCGCCCAGACGCCGCTGGGTACGCCGGGGCAGCCTGCGAGTGTCGACACGTAGGCGGTGTCGCCGTAGACAACTAGGCCTCGCGCGTTGGCGGTGGCGGGCAGGAAGGGAATGGATGCCGTGGGTTCGTTGCCGTTGGAGATCCAGTACATGTGCAAGTGGCCGTCACCGGAGATGCCGACGGCGTATTGTACGCGGGGGGCGAAGGGGCTGTCGCCGGGTCCGGTCATGGAAGGCTTGGCTGCCGGCGTGGGAGGCGGCGTAGGCGGCGCTGCGGGACGTGCTGCCGCAGCGGCCATACGGGCTTCATACGCCTGCAGCGGGATGGAACCCTGGTGCGGTTCGCTCACGGCGGACTTGGCGGGAGTGCCGCGGCCCATGCCGCCGCGTCCCAAAGGTAGCGGGGGATATGCGGTGTTGAGCGGGCGCGTCAACGACGTCGTGACTCCGCCGGGGCAGGTGAGCGTACCGGAGCCGCCACCGACGCCGATGGGGGCCATGCCCTTTTCCCATTCGATGGCGCCCAAGTCGATGTCCACGCCAACGGCGCGATTGTCGCTGCCGGCGAAGAAGCCGAGGGAACGGAAGCCGCGGTAGCCGATGTAGAACTCGATCATCGACGGCGGCATCAGCGCGTTCAACTGCCGGGTCTTGTTTTCCGGCTTCAAGGTCCAGACCTGCGCGAACCCGCCCTTCGCCATATTTTCCGGAGTGATCTTTCCGTCGGTACGCATCCAGTTGGAGCGCTGCGCATCGGCGCCGACGGTCATCCAGTCCGGTCCACGCTGCGCGTGCAGCGGTGCGGTCACCAAAGTGGCTGCCAGCGCGACATAGGGGGCTGGCGTCAGGGTGCGAGCGAGTTTTCGCATGACAGTCATGATATACCGATCCGGCCGGTGTTATATAGTGTGAAATTCAGGAGTTCGAAAGGTCCACTTGCTCATGACACGATTGCTTCGCGCGGCCCTGTTCCTGCCGCTGGTCACAGCCTACGCAGCGGATTGGCTCACCGATGGTGGCGACATCCGTCGCACCAACTGGCAGAAGGACGAGAAAATCCTTACCAAAGACAACGTCAAGAACCTGACGTTGCTGTGGAAGACCAAGCTCGACAACAAGCAACACCAAATGCACTCGCTGCTGGAACCGCTGGTGATCGGGCAGATCAATACCAGCAATGGTCCCAAGCAACTGGTGATCCAGGCGGGTGTGGACGACAACGTGTACGCGCTGGACGCCCGCAACGGCGAACTGGTGTGGCATCGCAAGTTTGAATCGACGTTCAAGGAAGTGGCCGGCGGCCGTGGACCGAGCGTTCTGTGTCCTGGCGGCATGACCGCGAACGTCACGATCGGGCCGGGCAAGAATCCTGGACAGTATGTGATCTACGCCGCCGCGTGGGACGGCCGCCTGCATCAACTGGATGCCGCCTCGGGCGAAGCGATCGCTCCGGCGGAAAAGTTTATGCCGCCAAACGGCAAGCCGTACGCGCTGAACCTGGTGGGCCGCGTGATTTACACGCACAGCGCACAGGGCTGCGGCGGGCATCCGAACACGGCGTACACGTACGACCTGGATACCCACAAGGTTGGCAGCTGGGGTCCTGCAGGCGGCGGTATGTGGGGACGTTCGGGACCCGCGGTGAGCAAGGACCTGGTGATGTACACGGGTACGGGCGATGGCCGCTGGGCGCCGGAAGACGGACTGTACGGCAACGGCATCATCGGCGTGAAGCAGAATCCGCAGACCAAGTCTTTGGAGTTGGTGGACTACTACGGTCCGTCGAATGCCGAATGGCTGGTGAAGCGCGACCTGGACATGCAGGTGACGCCGGCGATCTTCGATTACAAGGGCCGCGAGTACATGATTGATGCGAGCAAGGAATGCCGCATTTATCTGATGGATACGGAATCGATCGGCGGGGACGACCATCGCACGCCGGTGTACCGCACGCCACTCATCTGCAACGAAATCGTGGACTTTGCCGAGGCCGGTATTTGGGGTTCTCTGGCGACCTGGGAAGACGGCGATACGCGCTGGATTCTGACGCCGTTCTGGGGTCCGAAGCATTCGAAGTACAAGGCGCCGATTGAGAACGGGACCATCAAGAAGGGCGCGATTGCGGCGTTCAAGATGAAGACCGGTTCCGACGGCAAGGTGTTTTTGGATCCGGCATGGTTGTCGGGCGACATCAATCAAGCGGAGCCGCCGGTAATTGCGAATGGCATGGTGTTCACATACGGTAGCGGCGAAAACACGTCGCAGGCGTATCCGGACGTGGGCCTGGACTTCCGCATGGAGCGTCGCGTACCGCTGTCGACGCATGTGAAGGTGCATGTCCTTGATGCGCAGACCGGGAAGGAACTCTGGAATTCCGGCAACACCATTCCCAATTGGAACCACTGGAGCGGCATCGCCGTCGCCAATGGACAGATCTATGTCAACACCTGGGACGGTACTCTCTATTGCTTCGGCTTAAAGAAGTAACAGCGGCCTGCCTGCTTTTGGCGGGTTTGGCGTACGGGCAGAAGGCTCCGGCGGAGTTGACGCGTGACCAACTGGAACAGGAGTTGGACGCGTACCGCCGGGCTTTGCTCGATTGGGCGCAACTGACGCGGTACGGCAGCGATAATGCCGAACTAAAGCCTCCACGGCCCGGCGAGAATCGCGTGGTGTTTTTGGGCGGTGAGATCACCGAGCAGTGGCCGCAGGAGTTCTTTCAAGGCAAGCCGTATGTCAATCGCGGCATCCTGCGGCAGACATCGGCGCAGATGCTGGTGCGGTTCCGGCAGGATGTGATTGACCTGCGTCCCAAGGTTGTCGTGATCGAAGCTGGGTCCAATGACATGGCCAGTGTGATGGGTCCTGCGACGGAGTTTCAGATCACGGACAACATCGTCAGCATGATCGAACTGGCACGGGCGCATCGCATCAAGGTGGTGGTGGCGTCGGTGCCGCCGGTGTGTGATTGCGGCGGGCAGATTCAAACGCTACGTCGCGTGCCGGGCAAGATCATGGGCCTGAACGGGACCTTGGAACAGATGGCGCAGGAAGTGGGCGTCGTGTTTGTGGACTTTCACAAGGCTCTTGCGCAGGGTCGCCTGATGGATAAGGATCTGACGGCGGACGGGCTGGTACCGAACAAGGCCGGGTACGCCAAGCTCGCGCCTGTGGTGGAACAAGCCATCCAGCAGGCGCTGCACGACTAAACGTTCTTCAAGATGCGGGCGCTGGTGCGATACGCCAGCGCCTGAATTGTTAGGGATGGATTGAAGCCGCCATTGGTGACGTGTACGCTGCCGTCGGCGATGTAGAGATTCTCGGTTTCATGTACGCGGCAATCGGTGTCCACCACGCCGGACTGGATGTCCTTACTCATGCGCGCGGTTCCCGCCTGATGCTGTCCACCGGATAAACCACTTCCCGCGACACTTTCAAATACTTCCAGAGCACCTGCTGCACGCAGCCATTCAGCGGATTTGCGCGCGATGAAGCGGCCGGTCTCGATGTCCTTGGGATGGCGGCCACCGCTGAGGCGCAGGGTCGGGATGCCCCAATGGTCCGTGACTGCGGGGTCGAGTTCGACGCGCGCTTCCCAACGTGGAACCTCCTGCACCGGGCCTTTGACGCCCATCGACCGCTTGTACCACTGGCGTTGAAAATCTTTGTGCTTCTTGCCCCAGCGCGCGGCGCCGGGAGGCCGGATGCTGCGAGCGAAGAGGTACGGCAGGCGGATGAATTCGTTGCAAAGCATCGCGCCGCCGATGATGCCGTCGTTGCCGTGATTGAAGTCGCACACGGCGATGCGGGCTGCGGGTCCGACACCGTCGTAGAGCTCCTGATCGAAGAGTCCGAAGGCTCCGGAGTACGCATGGCCTTGCAGATTGCGGCCCACCCAATCGTGGCGGTTGCCGATGCCATTGGGGTAGAGCTTGGATTTCGAAAGCAGCAGTAGACGAGCGGTTTCTGTCGCACTGGCGGCGAGGATCACGGCCTTGCGTGCGTTCACCACTTGCCGCTTGCCTTGCGCGTCGAAGTACGCAACGGCTTGGGCGCGGCCCTTGGTGTCCGTGAGGATCGAGTACGCGACGCATTCGGTGCGGACGTCGCAATTACCGGTGGCGATGGCGCGCGGGAGTACGGTAGCGGCGGTGGAACTCTTGGCGTTGACCTCGCACTGGAAGCCTACGCAATGCGGACACATCACGCATCCGGGACGCCCACCGTACGGCTTGGAGTTAATGGCCATCGGGATCGGAAACGGGTGCCAGCCGAGCTTTTTGGCAGCAGCGTTCAGGATCGAGGCCTCGCGATTGAAGGGCAGGGGAGGCATCGGATAGTCTTTGCCGCGCTTGCCTTCAAAGGTGTTGGCACCGGCGCGACCGTTGACGCCGATGTCCCATTCGGCACGGTCATAGTACGGCGCGAGGTCGTCGTAGGTGATGGGCCAGTCTTCGAGGGTCGAGCCCGGGGGCGCGCCGTAGGTGGACTTCATGGCGAAGTCCTTGGGCAGGAATCGCCAGGCCATGGCGCCGTAGCTGAGGGTACCTCCGCCGACGCAGGCCGCGATGTTGTTGTACGCACCGTCACTGGGCAGGACCTTGGTCCACTTGTCGGGTCCGGTTTGGCGCATGCGCACGTGACGCGCGTCGTCGGGTCCGAAAGCGGAGCCGAGTACGGTGGTGCGTTGGGATTTGAGTTCGTGGTGGCCGGTCTCTTCGAACTTCATCCAGCGGCCGCGTTCGAGTACGACGACGTTCCAGCCGGCGGTCGCAAGTTCCTGCGCGACGATGCCACCTCCACCGCCGGCGCCTACGATCACAGCATCGATGGGCTTGGGGCTAGTGCTTTGCATGTTCGTGCATTTGCTCCGCGATGCCCAGCATGGTCCAACTGGCCTTGTTCCGATTGCCGCCATGGTCGGGGCTGCCGTAGAAGCCTTGCATGGTGTGGTCGACGAGCATTTCGAAGAAGGGGTTTTTGGTGCCCAGGGTTTCGAGCAGCTTTGTTTGTTGGTCGAAAGTGAGGGTGAGGAAGTCGGGGTGTTGCTTTTGAAACTCCGGAAGGCCGGTGCGGTAGTTGGTGGCGTAGCGCACCAGGCCTTCTTCCGAGAGTTGTTTATCGAGATAGTAGAGGCAGCCTGCTTCGCGTGCGCCGGGCGCGTCATCGGTGGGGATGATCTGGGCCATCAGGGCATCGATCCATTTGGCGTCTTCGGGGGAGAAGAAACGCAGTTCCGCCGCCTGTGTGAATTGGGGGAGGAAGGCCGTGGCGGCAAGGTTCGATGTCCAGATGAAGTCGCGCCGGTGCATGGTTTGGACACCATTGTATGGTGTTACTGCAGTTCCGCGAGGATGTCCTCCAGACGGTCGTAGCTTGTACCTGCGCCTTGGGCCATGCCCGTGCCCATCACCATGTCGCGCACTTCCTGCGAGGGGTAAGCGACTGTGGCTCGTAAGAAGGTCTTGGAGCCGCCTTCCAACTCTTCGAGTTCTGCCGTTACGACGGACACAGCGTCGGGAAAGGGCGCGAAGATCTCGGTGAATACGACACGGTCTGGCGGGTTCAGCTCTTTGTACTCACCGTAAAAGGTCGCTTCGCCTTGCGGATGGCGGTTCACGAACTTCCACTTGCAACCTACGCGCAGATCGACCTCGCAGACCGGTACTGAATAGCCTTCGCCGAGGTTGCCCCACCAACGGCGGATGTGTTCGGGCTTGGTCATCACCTCGTACACCAACGCGCGCGGGGCGTTGAATACCCGCGTCATCCGGATTTCGTTTTCTGACGGTGTGGATACGGTAAACGTATCTTTATTTCTTCCGCTTGCTTGCAGCATGCCTGGCTCCCTTGCCTTGTTGTAGTTCCTGCAGGTAACTGTCCATCCGGTCCAAACGGCCTTCCCATAAGACGCGGTAGTGCTCGGTCCAATTGAGTACGTCGCGCAGTGGCTCTGGTTCGACGCGGCACTGCCGGCGTTGGGCTTCGCGCCGCTGCGAGATGAGGCCCGCGCGTTCGAGCACCCGCAGATGCTTGGACACTGCGGGCATGCTCATCGTTTCTGTAAACGGGCTGGCGAGTTCTCCAACGGTGCACTCGCCCTTTGCGCGGAGACGTTCGAGGATCGCGCGCCTCGTGGGGTCGGCTAGTGCTGCAAAGGTCGTGCTCAGTTGGTCCGTCATCGTAGATAACCGAATGGTTAATTAACTATCTGGTTTATAACTCGAAACTTTGCGGCTTGTCAACGGTAAACTTTCTGCTACGTTCTATACGTGGTTTCGAAGAAAGATTGGGATGTGGAGCGCTACGAGGCGCGCCACGGGTACGTTTGGAATTTTGGACGGGGCGTAATGGAATGGCTGGCGCCGAAAGCCGGGGAGGCGATCCTCGACCTAGGCTGCGGTGCCGGGCAATTGACGTCGGAAATCGCCGAGGCGGGAGCCCAAGTGGTTGGCGTGGATGCGGCCCCCAGCATGATTGCCCAAGCGCGCATCAACTATCCGAGCCTGACCTTTCAACTCGCGGATGCGCGAACTCTCACGTTTGAGAATGAATTCGACGCTGTTTTCTCGAATGCAACGCTGCATTGGGTGAGGCCGCCGGAAGACGCTGTTCGTTGCATCGCGCGCGCCTTGAAGACGGGCGGGCGCTTCATCTGCGAGTTCGGCGGCAAGGGCAATGTGCAGAGCGTCGTGGATGCTTGCGGCGGCCGCACGCCCGATTGGTATTACCCGTCGATTGCCGAATACTCGACGTTGCTCGAACGGTACGGGTTGGAAGTTTGCGAGGCCGCTTTGTTCGACCGGCCGACGCCGCTGGAACCGGGTCCGGATTCGATGGAAGACTGGTTGCGGATGTTCGTCAAGAACCTCACCGATGAGCAGGTTCGCGCAGCTGTTGAGAAACTACGTCCGAAGCTGTACGACGGGCAGTTGTGGACGGTCGATTATCGCCGCATTCGTTTGAAGGCAGTGAAGTCCGATGGCCGCTAGCGACGCCGCCTTTGAGAAAGGCCTGCCCGCAAATCTAGAGGCTGAGCGCCTCGTTTTAGGTTCGATCCTGCTGGACGATACGGTGTTTTTGGAAGCCGGGTCCTCGCTGAATGCCGATGATTTCTCGATTGAGAAGCATCGCCGCATCTTTAGTCGCATGCAGGACCTGCATCAACGTGGCGATCGCATCGACCGTGTGACGCTGGCCAATGAACTGGTTCGGCAGAATCAGTTGGAATCCGTCGATGGGTTGGCGTATCTGGTGTCGCTCGACGATGGGTTGCCGCGGTTGCCCGATATCGGCGCGTACATCAGGATCGTTAAGGACAAGTCGCAACTGCGGCGGCTGATCTTTGTTGCGGAGAAGATTCGGGATCGCGCGTTTATCGGTCAGGATACGGCGGATGAGATCGCGGCGGGCGCGGAAGAAGCGCTGCTGCAACTGGGCGAATCGAACCAGCGCGACGCACTGGTACGGCCGGGTGAGATCATTGAGACCTTCCCTGGAGGACTCAACGCCTTCCTGGATCCGACGCGGCGCAAGCAGGGCATCAGCACTGGGTTTGTGAAGCTCGACGAAATGACGGGTGGTTTGCGCGGCGGCGAATTGTTCATTCTCGCTGCGCGACCTGCGATGGGTAAAACCGCGCTGGCGTTGAACATCGCGCAGCATGTGGCTTGCAATCCCAAAGACCCGCGTACGGTGGCGGTGTTTTCGCTCGAAATGTCCAAGGAATCGCTGCTGACCCGCCTGGTGTGTTCGGTGGGCCGCGTGAATCAGCAAAAGTTCCGGTCCGGGTTTATGGCGGCCGATGAGCGGCGGCAGTTGCAGGGTGCGCTGGGCCAGATCATGGACGCGCCGTTGTTTCTGGACGATACGGCGGCGGCGAATCTGATGGACATCCATTCGAAGCTACGAAAGCTGAAGCAGCAGTACGGGCTTGGGCTGGTGGTGATCGACTATCTGCAGTTGATGAGCAGCCGGGGTCGTGTGGAGAATCGCAACCAGGAAGTGAGTGCGATTTCGCGCGGGTTGAAGCTGTTGTCGAAGGAATTGGATGTGCCGATTATCGCGTTGTCGCAGTTGTCGCGTGCGACGGAGGCACGGCAGGGAGATCATCGTCCGCAGTTGTCGGATCTGCGCGAATCGGGGTCTATTGAGCAGGACGCGGATATGGTCGCGTTTGTGTTCCGCGAGGAGTATTACAAGCGGGATCGCGAAGACTTGCGAGGTCAGGCCGAGTTGATTTTGGCCAAGCAGCGTAATGGTCCGACGGGGAGTGTCCCGCTGCTGTTTATTCATCAGTACACGAAGTTTGAGAATCCTGCGGCTGTGTACGATGAGACTCCGCCGGAGGATATGCCGTAGCGGGCGTTCGCGCTTGTTGGGTGTGCGAGCGCCGTTCGATAACTGCGCAAGATAGTAAGAAGGAGGTCTGCATTTTACGTCTTTGGGCTTTCCTAATCATGGCGAGCATAACTGCTGTGGGCTACTTCGTTTTGAGGAAGCAGCGCGACCGCTACAAATCGCGAATTACTAACGCAGAGGAGTTCTTGGATAAGTTAGTCGCTTACGTCGAAAGCTCGGGACGTAATCACGAAGCTTACGAGTGGATGGTTAGACGTGGTCCGAAACTGCAAGCAGATATGGGGCAGTTCGGGCTGATGCATCACCAGCCTCCTTTTCAGCAAATCGTGATTCGCGACTGGCCCATAGTGGTCAACTCCCTCGAACAAATGAATCGTTGGTCTACATACATAAGTGTTCGTGAACAGCAGGCTCCACAGTTTTATCAATATGCCGATTGCACACGTGACGCGATTCTCCGCTACCTTGGCTATTTGGAGGCTGAGGAATCGACGTTTGCCGGTCCCAACAACCCCCTGGTTTGGTTTAGGTATGGAATTCGTACCCTGCTGTTGTTGCCCGTTGATGTGCTCACTTCTTTTGGCTTCAATCGATTTCCCCAAAAGTCGGCTTTGCTGACCAGTGGCGCGGTCAGAACTGCTACCGCAGCGGTGTCTGCGGTCAGTTTCGCGGCCAACATTGTAACGATAGTTGCCGGGAAAGACGCAATAGCAGCAATCGCAAACTTTTTCAATGGATTGCTAACGCTGGCAAAGTAGTTAGTGGATGGGTGTCCCAAATTAGGCATGCGTAAAGGCTTTACCCGGAAACCGCCTGCGGACGACCCCGCGCTGCGATCGAAGAACTACATCACGCCTGCGGGACTCAAACGGCTGCAGGATGAGCATCGCTTCCTGCTCACGCGAGAACGGCCTGCGGTTACCGAGGTGGTGACCTGGGCCGCCAGCAATGGCGACCGCAGTGAGAATGCCGATTATCAGTACGGCAAGCGGCGCTTGCGGCAGATCGATAGCCGTTTGCGCTTTTTGAGCAAGCGCATCGAGGCGGCTGTTGTGGTGGATCCCGAGGCGCCTCGCAAGGGTCCTGCGGCGAGCAAAGTGTTCTTTGGCGCGACGGTGCGCTATGAGAATGAAGCGGGCGTCGAGCGCACGGTGAGCATTGTGGGTACTGATGAGGTGGACCTCGAGCGCAATCACATTAGCTGGGTGTCGCCCATTGGGAAGGCGTTGATGAAAGCGGAAGAGGGCGATCGCGTCGTGCTGCAGGCTCCGGGTGGGACGACACACTTAACGGTGCTTGAGGTGTCCTACGAGCACATCCCGGTGGAGCCGTTTCGCGAGCCGGTGGGGGCCGAGGCAAAGCCTAAGCCTCCTAAGGGCGCTGTCTAAACTGCGGATCTTGCGCGGGGCGTGGGTCCTGTGGCGGTACCCTCTGCGATTCGATTTGTTTAGCTTCCACGTAGCTGAGAAAACGCATCTCTTTGCGTGCGACTTCCTCGCGTACCTCCGATAGGGCAGGGATTGGGGCGCGCCCCATGTGATGGTGCCATTCGACGCGAATGTACTGATCGCGGGCGGATTGTACGGTTAGCGGATACGGTACGCCTTGGCCGATGCCGAGAGTGTAGCTTCCAGCGGGCAAGGCTAACGCGAAGAAGCGGCCCTTCTTGATCTTGGCGACGGGAGTGTCGTTGCAGAAGACGGTTAGCCAAGATCTGGCAGGAGTGTCGCGCTGTGCGTACATAAAGACGTGCGTCTCTTCGGCCAATGCGGCAAACGCTGCGAATAGCAGGCCCAAGGTGAGTTTCACGTTAGCCAACCAGGAGTCCTGCTTGGGCGAAGAACTCAATCGCCTCATTTCGTATTGCGCGGGCTCCGTCCAGCGATGCCAGCAGCGCGGCATCCTCCGCGTCGAGTTCCACCATGGCGCCGTAGTAGTTCATGATCTCCGAGTCACCTGCTGCGGCGAGGCGGCGGGCCGGTTCCCACGCTATGGGGCGCTCACCTGCTGTACGCACGATCGCTCGCGGCGCGGACCAGAAATCCAAGACCTCTTCGGGTGCTTCGGCGAGTTGTACCGTGGCCGGGAAGGACTCTTGGGTTACCCAGTACAGGTCGCGCGGGTCGGCGTCGGCGCCGCGGCCGCTGCGGATGAGCACTGCTTCATGAAACGTCTCTTCGGGCGGCATGCGTGCGTCGCAGACGTAGGCGAGGTCCGCGGGTAAGGCTTCTACGAACTCTTCGAGAGACACGGGGTCCGAGATTTCGGCCATGGCGTCGTGATACACGAGGCCGGGGTCGAGGTCGGCGAGGTCCGGTATGCGCGACGGGTCGCGATGCTCAAGTAGTTCGGCACGCCAGGGGCGGTCCTCTTCGTGGAAGCTGACATAGGCGACGCCGTCGGGGGATAGCAGGCGGTGGATGCATTGGAGCAAGCCTCGCTTGTCGGCGATCCAGGAATAGAGGCCGCTGGCGATGATGATGTCGAACTCGCCTTCTACGGTGGCAAGGTCGCGTACTTCAAAGCGCACGTTGGTGACACCGGCTTTGACTGCAAAAGCTTGCGCGTCAGCGATGGCGGTGGCCGCGAGGTCGACACCGAGGCAGAGTTCGGCATCGGGCATGGTGGCGGCGATCCAGATGAGATTACGGCCGGCGCCACAGCCGATGTCGAGGATACGCGCGCGCGCCGGAGGCGTGTAGCCGTTGAGCAGCGCGATGCCGCCCAGCTTCCACGGGTGCGTGCGGGGCAGCGGGGCGCTGGGGTACGGGATCTGATCGTATGGATTCTGCTGCAAAACGGTACTGTAGCAGGCGAGAATGGAACGAATGGAAAAATTGGCATTGTTGTTTCCAGGCCAGGGATCACAGTTCCCCGGCATGGGAAAAGCGCTTGCGGACCAATACGAGTGCGCGCGGCGCGTGTTTGAAGAAGCCGACGACGCACTGGGTTTTGCGATTTCGAAGCTGTGCTTTGAGGGTCCGGAAGATGCGTTGAAGTTGACCGAGAATACGCAGCCGGCTTTGGTGACGGTATCCACCGCAGCGTACAAGGTGTTGCAGCAGGAAAAAGGCTACTCGCCGGTGTACGTGGCGGGCCACAGTTTGGGCGAGTACTCGGCGCTGGTTGCCGCCGGGTCGCTGGCGTTTGCCGATGCCGTACGGATCGTGCGGAATCGCGGCAGATACATGCAGGAGGCGGTACCGGCTGGGGTGGGCGCGATGGCTGCGTTGTTGAAGTTGCCGGAAGAGAAGCTCGAAGGGATTTTGGCCGAAGCGGCGCAGGGCGAGACAGTATCCGCCGCGAACCTGAATTCGCCGGACCAAATAGTGATCGCCGGGCATGCGGGCGCGGTGAATCGCGCTTGTGAACTCGCCAAAGCGGCGGGAGCCAAGCGGGCGATTCTGCTGCCGGTGAGCGCGCCGTTCCATTGCGCGTTGATGCAGCCTGCGCAGGAGCGCCTCAAGGCGGATCTCGATGCGGCTGCCTTTGCGGATTTGTCGGTGCCGCTGGTGAACAACTGGCAGGCTCGCGAGATTACAGCTGGTACGGATGCTCGCGAGGGGCTGTTCCAGCAGGTGCCGAACCCGGTGCGCTGGACGGAATCTGTACGGTACCTGGCGGCTCAGGGTGTCACGCAGTGTGTGGAAGTGGGCGCTGGGGCCGTGTTGACGGGACTGTTGAAGAGCATCGATCCCAACGTCAAAGGGGCCAAGTTTGGCGAGCCTGGCGACCTCGAAAAGCTGCCGTAATCAACATGGAAAGACTCACGTCGCTGGATGCCTTTCGCGGGGCTGTGATCGCGTTTATGATCCTGGTGAATACGCCGGGCACGGGCGAGCATGTGTACGCGCCGCTGCGCCATGCGCACTGGCACGGCTGGACGCCGACGGACGTGGTCTTTCCTTCCTTCGTCTGGATCACCGGACTGACCATCGCGCTATCGATTGGGCGCAAGCTGGAGAAAGGCGAGGCGCGGTGGGACATCTACAAGCAAGTGCTCAAACGTTCGGCGATTTTGTTCGCGCTGGGCGTGATTCTGTACTCGTTCCCGATCCCGGATTTTGAGACGTTCCGGGTACTTGGGGTCCTGCAGCGGATCGCGATCTGCTACGCCGTTGCTGCCGCGATCTTTCTGACGAACGGTCTGCGAGGGCAGATCGCGTGGACGGCTGGGTTCCTGCTGGGGTACTGGGCGCTGATGCATTTTGGCGGCGACGGGCGGCTGGATATCGAAGGCAACTTTGCGCACAAGATTGACCACTGGATTTTGGGGTCACACAACTATCGCAATACCAAGACCTGGGATCCGGAAGGCGTTGTGAGTACGCTGCCGGCGATTTCCTCGTGCCTGTTGGGTCTGCTGGCCGGACATATCGTGAAGGCGCGGAAGGTACAGTGGCTGGTGCCGCTGGGGCTGATGCTGATCGGCCTGGGCCAGCTTGGCGACCCTTGGCTGCCGATCAACAAGAGCATCTGGACGAGCACATTCGCGCTGTTTATGGCGGGGCTCGACTTTGTCCTGTTTGCGCTGTTTTACTGGCTCGCCGACGTACAGAAGTGGCACAAGGCGATGCTGCCGTTGGTGATCTTCGGGATGAACGCGATTGCCGTGTACCTGTCGTCCGAGTTCGGCGACATCATCCTGAACAAGATCCCCATGGCCGGGCAGACCTTGCGTACGTGGATTTACGACAAGTGGTTCGCGCCGTTTGCCACGGTGCCCGAGAATGCGTCGCTCGCCTACGCGATTGCGTTTGTACTGGCGAACTTTGCGTTTGCCGTCTGGCTGTACCGCCGCAAGCTGTTTATTCGGGTGTAGCCGGATCGACCACGACTTTGGCGCGCAGATTCACCACGCCGGGTGTCTTGCGGTCATCGGTGACGACGAAGGACAGAGCGTCTTCCACCCAGTCGTGCATCACACCGTCTGTGTCCTGCGACGTGACGGTGACGGTATAGTCGCCCGGGCAAAGGTCGCAACGGAACTGGAAGAGCACGCGTTGTTCGCTGCCCGCTTCGACCGGCGCCAGTTTCGTGCCTTCGAGCGCGGTGGTGGTGCCGTACGCCTCAAAGCCGATGCGGGTGCGGATTAGAATACCGACCACCGGATTTTCTACCGGCGCCGAATAGCCAACCGTAACGCTGATGCCTACGTCCTCGCCGCTGCGCCACACCAAGGTGGGCTTGCCTTTGGCGTTCACCAACTGCAGTTGCTTGACCTCGGCTTTTTGGTCCCCGCGGCGGTCTACGGGCTCGATCTTGGTTTTGAGGCTCTCGCTCCAGGACTGAAACTTGCTGTTGATGTGCGCGCGATACTTGCGCAAGGTGTCGCGCGGGTCTCCCTTGGCGGCGACGGTGCCTTCATGCACCCACCAAATCTCGTCGCAGATGCGCTCCAGCATGTCCTCTTCGTTGCTGGTGATCACCACGGTAGCGCCGGCTTTGCGCAGGCGCTCGAGGCCGACAAACGTACGGGCGCGGATCAGCGCGTCGTACTTGCCCAGGGCATGATCAATGGCCAGCAGGTCCACGGGAGCGGGGCTGACGGGCTCTGCTTCGCCGACAAAGCGGCGATTGCCCGGACCGACCACTTCACCGGCGTCCGGTTGCGCGATGCCGGCCATCAGCCGCAACAGGTCCGACGTGCCGGACCCCTTTTCCCCGACCACGCCGATAATGGCACCCTTGGGCGCCCAGGCACTCACACCCTTCAACGGACCGTAGGTGATGTCGCGAAGCTCGATAGACATGCGGCTGTATCTCCAGCTACCTATTCGACGGATTTCGACGAAAACTACACCCATATGGCTATAGAATTTCCGCCTGCAGGCCGATTTCTACAGACAGTAGCCGCAGAACCCCATGTTGCAGCCGAATCCGCACCTAGCGCCCATTGAGCACCTTGCCGCGTTGTACGCGGCGCAGGCGCCGTCGCGAACCCGTGTTCTCCGTGTGGCGCCCAATGCGCGGGATACGGACAATAGCCGGGACCTGAACAAGGTCAGGGCTGGGGGGCGTTTGGACTTGTCCTCGGTGCCGGACGGGTCGCTGGACCGGTTTGACCTGGTGCTCGACGCGGAACGCTACAACGCGCTGGAGTACGACCGGGATTGGTTGGTGAGCTGTATTCGGGAAGGGTCCCGGATGCTGAGCGTGGGCGGGCTGTTTCTCATGAAAATCGGCGCGCATTACCTGGCGCCGCAGGAACTGGTCGATCTCACGCGGCGCTATCAGTTGCAGGCCTTGGTACACACGGGTCCGGGTCCGGTGGGCGCCTCCGGATTGCTGTGGCGGCGTCGCGAAATGAACTGGCGCGAACAGCTTGGTGTACTCGCCGGGATCACGGCGATTGACGTCCGCAAGGTCACCAATGCCTTGCGTACGTTGCCCGTCGCGCCGTCGCGTGGACGCTTTGCGTCGATCGCCGTTTGGGTACAAGGGTTGCCGGACGAGGTAGACATCTTCGACCTGGAGATCCGCCTGGGTGGCGCGTGCGCCGGGGTGCAGTCGATCAGCCCCAGCGACAGCCGCGACATCCGGCAGATCGTCGCGCAGATGCCGGAACTGGAACAAACCGGATTGCTGCCGGTGGAAGCCTTTTGGATGGGTGAGCGCATGGGCAAACCGGGCACCTTACGCGTGATCCCACCGCCGCCGGAAGTGCCGCGGATGGTTTCGGTGACGCGGCATTCGGACGGCTCGATTTCCGCGCTGATTGACGAACTGGCCAACCCCGATCACTTCTCTGCCAGGATCGACGGCAAGCCCGCCTGGGGGTACGAAAACCGCTGCGTGGACGCGACCTTGCGGCGTTACGAGATCCGGTTCCAGATGCCGGATGGCGTTGTGCCGGGTACGCATCTGATGGCGGTGACGCTGGGCCGCCGGGAACTGCCACCGCTCGAAATCCAGGTGGCGAACCCCGAGTACGCCGGGGTCTAGTTCGACAACACGTCCGACAGAATCGCGCAGGCCTCTTCGCAATCGGCACGGCTGACGTCGTAGTGTGTCACCGCGCGCATCCGCGTACCTCCCACGCCATTGATGATTACGCCACGCCGCTTGAGTTCCGCGCTGACGGCCGTTGCGTCCTTGCCCGTCCTGGCGATGTCGAAGATCACGATGTTGGTCATCACCTTATCGACGTCGATCGAGACGCCGGGTATCTCCGCCACACGTTCCGCGATGAGCCGTGCATTGGCGTGATCGGCGGATAGAAGCGCGGGCATCTCGTCGAGAGCAATCAAACCGGCCGCCGCCAGGATGCCCACTTGGCGCATGCCGCCGCCGAGCCGTTTGCGCATCTTGCGGGCGCGGGTGATCGTGTTCGCGTTGCCGATCAACAGGGAACCGGCTGGGGCACCCAAACCCTTGGACAGGCAAACGTTCACCGTATCCACCTTCTCTACGATTTCGGCAACCGGTACATCCAAAGCAGTCGCCGCGTTGAAGATACGCGCGCCGTCCAAGTGGACCTTCAGTCCACGGTCGTGGGCCTCGTCGCAGATGCGCCCGATGGTCGACACGGGGTACACCGTACCGCCGTGCATGTTGTGGGTGTTTTCGAGTTCCACCAAGGTGGTCGGCGCACAGTGCGGACCGTCCGGCCGGAGTTTGGCCTCAATCTTGTCCCAGGTCAGGATGCCGTCGTCCGTTTCAATGGTGCGTAGCAGGCAGCCGCAGAACCATCCGGCCATGGAAAACTCCCAGTCCTGAATGTGGGCGCGGGCCTCGCAGATGATCTCTTCGCCGTGATTGGTGTTTACCTTCAGGCCCAGGGTGTTGGCCATCGAACCGGTGGGGGTCCACACTGCCGCCTCTTTGCCAAAGACCTCCGCCGCACGCGCTTCCAGGCGGTTCATGGTGGGATCTTCGCCGTACACGTCATCGCCGACTTCGGCGTTCGCCATGGCGCGGCGCATCGCCTCGGTCGGTTTGGTGACGGTATCACTGCGTAAGTCGATCATATTTCTACAAATATACCCATACCCCGTACGAGGCTATCTTCCAGTACGTTACAGGCCCCGGGATCGATGAATACCAGTAGTCCTAGTTGGCACGCTAGGGCATGCTACTGAGAACCACGTTACTTCTGATTGCCGCCGTCGGAGCCGCCCAGGCATCGTGCCTGAAGTTGGACGGACAGGACGTCTGCACGCCGAGCTATACGCGCCTCGAAAATGGGTTGGATTCATTCTCGTCGCCCTCGTCGTCGAACATCAACGCCGAGCAGTTCAAGGAAAAGCAGCGCTGGTTGACGCCGTATCGCGCGTCGCAGTTGGCATTGTTGGGCGGTATGGCAGCGGACATCTCATCGTCCTGGGGATGCGCGGAGGCGAACCCACTCCTGCGTTCCGCCGACGGCCGCTTCTATGCCAAGGGCACGGTGATCAAGGTCGGCCTGACCTCCGCGGGATTGTTGATGACTCACATGTTCAAGCGCAAGTTCCCGAAGCTCGAAAAGCCATTGGCGTTCATGATGGGCAGCACTTCGGGATTCCTGTACTACACGGCGTTCCGCAACCACTCGATGCCTTGTTACTGAGACTTCGGCGTCCCGGAATCGGACACTCCGTGATTTCGTAGCGTCTTCTAACTCTTGCAAATACAGTAGCTTCTGGCATGGCACGCCGTCTGCAACCAGATTGGGTGCCATGCTGTTCCAGGACCTCCGCGTTTCCCTTCGCACCCTCGCCTCCAACCCCGGCTTTACACTCGTTGCACTGGTGTCGCTCGCCTTGGGTACCGGTGCCAATACGGCAATCTTCAGCGTGCTGGACGCCCTGGTGTTCCGAACGCTTCCGGTGGAAAAACCACAGGAACTGGTGGTGTTCGGCGATACGCGCGGTGCGGGTTTGTTCGGGGGCTTCCCGAACGGCCGCTCGGTCCTGTATTCCCGCGATTTTTTCGATCATCTCAACGCCACGCAAAAGATTTTTTCGGGTACGGCAGCCATCGCCAGCCTCACCGCGGAAGCGCATGGCCGCTTTACGTCCAACGCCGCACTGGAACCGATGCAGATCCGCATCGTGTCCGACAGCTACTTCCCGTTGCTCGGCATCCGTCCTGCCGCCGGCCGCTTCTTCACGGGAGGCAAGACCGCCAACGAAGCGGTGATGAGCTATGCCTACTGGCAACGCCGCTTTGCCGGCGACCCCAATGTCGTTGGCCGCTCGGTAGCGATCAATGGACAGGCGTACACGATCACCGGCGTCGCCTCCCGAGGCTTTGCGGGTACGGTAGTGGGCGAATCGCCGGACTTTTGGACACCGCTCGAATCCCAGGCCCAGTTGCAGCCCTGGACCGGCAATAGCCGGGACGCGCTGGCGCAGTCCCTGTGGTTGATCGCAAGGCTCGCCCCCGGGGTAACGATCGGCAGCGCACAGCCCCAGGTGGATGTCATTTACCGGCAGTGGCTGGAGCGCGTCGCCGGTACCTCGCCGGAGCGCATTGCGGCGATCCCGCGCGCCAAGGCGGAGCTGAACGAAGCCTCCCGCGGAACGTCCCTGCTGCGCCGCCAGTACTCCGAACCTTTGCATATTCTGCTGGCGATGGTCGGGCTGATCCTGTTGATCGCGTCGGCCAACATCGCGAACCTGCTGCTGGCCCGTGTGTCGGCGCGGCAGCGGGAAGCCTCGGTCCGGATCGCGTTGGGGGCCACTCGCGGCCGCCTCATCGCACAGCTTTTGACGGAAAGTGTCGTGCTGTCGTGCCTGGGCGGTGTACTCGGACTCGTGCTAGCCGTTTGGGCCGCGCCGTACCTGGTGTCGCTGGTGTCCAGCGATCCCCGCGGCGTACAGTTGGACGTCGGGTTGCAGCCCTTGGTGCTGGGCTTCCACGTCGCGCTGTGTCTGGTAACTGGGCTGCTGTTTGGCTGGTGGCCCGCGCTGCGCCTGAGCCGTACCCCCGCGTCGCTGCAGGCGGAGGGCAAGGGTACGGTGGCCAACGCGAACTCGCTGTCCGGCCGGATGCTGGTAGTGGCGCAGGTGGCGCTGGCGCTGGTGTTGACTGCGGGAGCCGGCTGGTTCTTCCAGACCCTGCAACGGCTGGAGCAGACCAACCCCGGGTTCGACACGCAGAGTACGCTGTTTGTGGGTCTCGACTCGAACGCCACTGGGCTTCCCGAATCGGAACAGCTGCGCCAGAGCGAGCGGATTGAAGCCAAGCTGAATACTCTGCCGGGGGTCGCCGCGGCGAGCTACACAATGGTGCATTACGACGCCGGACGCTGGGGCGCTCCCGCATGGCCCCAAGGCGTACCGCGGGACCGGAATAGCAACACGCAACGCTACGACGGGAATCGCGTCGGGCTGCGGTACTTCGAGGTGACCGGGATGCGCCTGCTGGCCGGGCGCTTGTTCAGCAGTTTTGACTCGCCGCAGGCTGAGCGCGTAGTGGTGCTCAGCGAGACGGCTGCCAAGCGCCTGTACCCCGCGGGGAACGCCGTTGGACAGCTCGTGTATCTGTCGCGCGAAAGCAGCTCCGCGCATCGAATTATTGGAATTGTGTCGGACGCGAAGATCGAGAATCCGCGCGAGACGTTTGGCGGCATGATCTTCCAGTACAACGCGCAACAGCAGGACGGTTACAGCGATTTACTGGTGCGCGCGGCTGCTGGGGTTCAGCCGGAGTCGCTCATTCCGCAGGTTCGCAATCTGCTTCGGCAGGAGAACCCGAATCTGGCGATCACCGAGATCACCACGATGGGCGAACTGTTTCGCCGGTCGCTGACCCAGGAGCGGATGCTCGCCAAGCTCGCCTTCTGGTTCGGTGTCCTGGCGCTCACCCTGGCAGCCGTCGGCATTTATGGCGTACTCGCGTACTCTGTGGCGCGCCGGACGGCAGAAATCGGCGTACGCATGGCGTTGGGCGCGACGCCTGCGACGGTGGTACGCATGGTGCTGCTGGAGTCCCTTGCGATGTCCCTCATCGGGGTGGCGGCGGGGATGCCTGCCGTATGGGGTGCGGGACGGCTGGTGCAGACGCAGTTGTACGGTCTGACGCCGGCGGATCCGCTGGTTTTGGGCGCCTCCATCTCGATCCTGCTGTTTTCGGCGGTGTTGGCGGCCCTGGTGCCGTCGCTGCGCGCGTCCCGCATGGATCCACTTGGCGCATTACGTAACGACTAAATCCGCTGTCCTCCGGTTTTCCCACGCGATTCATCGGCGTCCATTCGCCTTTCGTCGATTCCCAATAGCCGTTCACCGCTAGCCATCGCTAGAATAAGGGAACTTACTCAAAGGGAAAGGGCTTTCGCAAAAACACCGAACTTCTCGACTCCAGATTTCGTTCTCATTGCTGAAGGGTGATAAACACCCGGCAGAAAAAGGGTGAAAAACCCGAAGACCTAAGGAACGAAACGAGTTATGGCGACGGTGGCAATCAACGAAAGTCTGGTGTGGGCTCAGCCCATACCGGTTAGAGGCCATTTGGACGCGGAACTCCAACTCGTCGAGAGATGCCTGGCAGGCGATGCGCCGGCCTGGGAAGAGCTCATCAAGACGCATTCCCGCCGCGTGTACGCCATCTGCTACCGGTTCACCGGCAATGATGGCGAAGCGCAGGACCTTTCCCAGGAAGTTTTCCTCCGGATCTTCCGTTCGCTGCGGAGCTTCCGCGCGGGCGAAGGCTCACTGGGTGTGTGGCTTACGCGCCTTACCCGCAACCTGCTGATCGATCATTACCGCCGTACCAAGTCCGACCGCGCGACCGAGTCCATCGAAGGCCAGTTGCCGATGCTCGAAGAGAAAACGGCGATGTCGGCTCGCACCGACGGTCTGCTGGCCGGGCGCGAAGCGAGCGAGTTATTGCAGCACGCGTTACAGAAATTGTCCCCCGAGTTGCGCGAGACCGTGATCCTGCGTGACCTCGAAGAATTGGAATATAAGGAGATTGCGGACATCCTTGGGGTGCCCGAAGGAACCGTGAAGAGCCGCCTCAATCGCGGCCGTGCGGAACTGGGAAGATTACTGCGCCGTCATAAGGCGGCCGTTTGAGCGGTATATTCGTATGTTGTTGACCTGCGCAGACCTCGAAATCCTGCTTTGCGACTACGTGGATGGAACACTCCGCGGCGAGCAGTTGTCTGCCGTCGAGGCTCATCTGGCCCAGTGCGCCGGTTGCGCGCAGTTTGCCCGGGATTGTGGCGCTGCCGTCAACCTGGTGGCCAAGGCCGAAGAGGTCCGTCCGCCGCAGGAAATGCTGAACCGGATCGTGTTTGAAGCACACACGATTCGTGAAAAGGAATACAAGAAGGGCGCCGTGCGCCATTGGCTCTCCCGCTGGATCGAGCCGGTGTTTCAACCTCGCTTTGCGATGGGTATGGCGATGACGGTTCTGAGCTTTGCCATGATGGGGCGGTTTGCGGGCATCGAGGTCCGCCAGTTGAAGCCGTCCGACCTGAACCCCGTGGCGGTGTACGCGTCGGTGGAGGACAAGGTCGCGCGAGGCTGGAGCCGCGCCGTCAAGTATTACGAGAGTTTGAAGTTCGTCTACGAGATCCAAAACCGTCTCGAAGAGTGGAAGCAGCAGGCAGCCGAGGAAGAGAAGCGGCAGCAGAGTTTGAAGAAAGACAATTCTGCGGAGGGTTCGAAAAAATGAATTGCTTTCTTCATCCCGATGCCCCGGCAACGGCCTTTTGCCGCCAGTGCGGCAAAGCGCTGTGCGACGCCTGCCAATACAAACTGCAAGGCACGGTATTTTGTCAGGAACATAGACCCATTCCACATCAGCAGCAGGAGCCCAATCCCATGATTGACAACGCCGGAACCCCCCAACCCGTCGCCCCCAATGACCCGTACGGCTCGCCCTATTCCACGGCGGCCTACCAGGCGACCCAACAGCAGCAGCAACCGGTTGTGGACCCTTCCATCAACCCCGGCTTTGCGTTCCTGCTTGGTGTGATTCCCGGCGTCGGCGCGATCTATAACGGGCAGTACGCCAAAGGGCTGATTCATGTCATTGTTTTGGGCCTGCTGTTTACCATCGCCGGCAGCAACGAGTTGAATGGCGGCTTTGAAGCGCTGTTCGGTTTGTCGATCGCCGCGTGGTTTTTCTATATGGCGTTTGAGGCGTACCATACGGCCAAGCGCCGCATGATGGGCCAACCGGTGGACGAGTTTTCCTCGCTCCTGAACATGGATCAGAACAGCGCCAACCGCTTTCCGGCAGGTCCTCTGTTCCTGATCTTTGCGGGCATCTTCTTTCTGCTCGCCAATTTCGACCTCATCCGCGTACGCGACGTCATCCGCTTCTGGCCGCTTGGCCTCATCGGTCTCGGCGCCTACATGCTGTACATCCGCATGAACGCCACCAAGAAGCCCGAGTAAGCACTCAAAAGCCGGAGAACGAACGCGATGAACGGAGCAACTTTTCTGCAGGCGGCCCGTGGGCCCGTGCTGTTGATCACCCTTGGCGTCCTGCTGGCCATCCACCAGAACACCACCTGGGGCTTTGAGCAGACCTTTCCGATCCTCATCATCGTTTTCGGCCTGATGAAGCTGCTCGAACGCGCGACAAGTTCTTCTGACGAACCGCCAACCGGCGCTCCGCCACCACCGCCAATGCCAGGACAAGGAGGCTTGAGGTAATCGCCATGCGCCGCGGATCTGTTATCGGACCTCTCGTCCTCATCGCAATCGGTGTCATCTTTCTACTTCGCAACGTCTGGCCGCAGATCCAGATCATGGACTTTGTGGCTCGCAACTGGCCGTACGTGCTGATTGCCTGGGGCGCGCTACGTCTGGTGGAACTGTTCAGTTGGAAGTCCTCCGGGCGTCCGCTGCCGGAGAGCGGCGTGTCGGGCGGCGAATGGTTCCTCATCGTCGTCCTGTGCATGTTCGGCATGGGGCTGTACGCCTTCAACCGCCATTCCGGAGGCTGGTGGAGCCCCGCTGGTATCCGCGTCGGCGGCTGGGACATCATGGGCGACAGCTTTGACTTCAACTACGACGTCCAGACCCAGAAGACCGCCTCCAAAACTCCCAAGATCGTGATCGAAAGCTTCCGTGGCGACGCACAGATTACAGGTTCTGATAGCGATGAAGTTCGCGTGAGCGGCCGCAAGTCCATCCGCGCGTTGGACAACGCCGAGGCCGATCGCGTGAGCAAGGATTCGCCGCTCGAAGTAGTCACGCAAGGCGACACGATCATCATCCGGTCCAATCAGGAACGCGCCGATTCGCGAAATCGCATCACGTCACGCTTTGAGATCGTGGTTCCCCGTGGCGCATCCATCGACGCCCGCGGCCGTTACGGCGACTTTGACATTCGCGACATCAACGGCACCGTACAGGTGTATTCCGATAACGCTGGCGTGCGCCTCGACAACATCGCCGGCAACGTGAAGGTGGATCTGCGGCGCAGCGACATCATTCGGGCTATCGGCATCAAGGGTGACCTTGACCTGCGCGGCCGCGGCGACGATATTGAGCTTGAAAACATCTCCGGTACGGTCACCATCAACGGCGGCTACTCGGGTACAGTGCAGTTCCGCAATCTGGCCAAGCCGGTGCGGTACGAAGGCGTCAACGCGAGCTTCCAGATGGAGGGCGTGCGAGGCGAGGTCCGATCGACGATCTCGAATCTGTATGCCGCCGATGTGGTGGGTCCGGTACGGGTGACGTCGAGCAAGGCCAAGGACGTCGAGCTGATCAACTTCACCGATTCGGCGGAGATCACGATTGATCGTGGCGACATCGAACTACGCCCGGGCCGTACGCCGCTGCCCAAGATCAGCGCCACCACCAAGAACGGCGAAGTGAATGTCGCGCTGCCGGACAAGGCTCGCTTTGAGGTTCGCGTCAGTGCGTCGCGTGGCGACATCACGAACGACTACGGTGCTGGCCTCAAGGTGGAAGACCAAGGCAGCCGCGGCCACAAGATCGACGGTGTGGTCGGCGGTGTGGGAGGTCCTGTGATCTCGCTCACCTCGGGTCGCGGCGACATCAAGCTAACCAAGGACGATGCTCCAGCGCCTCCCTCGCCTGTGGCCCCGCCGAGCGCACCGCGTCCGCCAACGCGTGTGGAATAAAGCCTGGGCTGGACGTTCCATAATCAATAGAGATGGAACTTCTCCAGCTACGGTATTTCGTGGCTGTGGCGAAGGCCGGAAGTTTTGTGAAAGCCGCGGAACACGAAGGCGTTTCGCAGCCGGCATTGTCGCAGCAGATCGCAAAGTTAGAGTCCGAGTTGGGAGTGCCGCTGTTTGATCGCCTCGGCCGCTCCCTCCGGCTTACCTCATTCGGACGCCAAGTCCTGCCCAAGAGCGAGGACCTCCTGCAGCAGGCGTCCATCATTCGAAAAGACGCAGAAGCGTTCGGCAATGCCGCATGCGGCCGCGTGACCCTGGGTGTCATCCCAACCCTGCTGCCCTACGTCGTATCCCCGCTGTTGGACAAGCTTCGCATCCAACATCCGGAGATCGACCTGCAATTGGTTGAGGACCAAACACACATTCTGATCGACAAGCTCCGCTCTGCCGACATCGACCTTGCGGTACTCGCGCTGCCCATCCGCCATCCGGAGATCGTATGTTCGGAGCTGAAGCGGGAAGAACTGGTGTTCATCTCGCCGTTGACGGGCGACAACGCGCAGTCGGGTCCGGTGGATCTGCAGGCGTTGACCAAAGAGCGCTTGCTGCTGTTGCGAGAAGGCAACTGCCTGCGCGACGACGTACTCACCGCATGTAGCCGTGCCAAGGCCCAGTTCGCGCAGGTGTTCGAGACGGATCAACTGGCGAGTATCTTTGCACTGGTGGCCGCGGGTTCTGGATCGAGCTTGGTGCCGTCGAGTGCGGTGGACTTCCACGGAAGCAAGGTACAGGTGCTGCCGTTACGCCAGCGAGTGTACCGTCGCATCGGGTACGCGCAGTTGCGGAGCCATAAGGCGACGGCGGCGCAGAAGACGGTGATCAAATGGCTGAGGTCGGCGCTGGCGTAGGCACAAACGAAAACGGCCGCCAGGAGCACTCCTGACGGCCGCCAATCTTCGGAACGCGTAAGCTTACGCGTTCACCCACTTCTGCTTCTTGTGCGACTCCAGTACCTTCTCGAGCAGATGCATGCCCCAAGTACCGTCCTCAAACGTCGGGAAGTTCACCGGTACGCTCGGGTCCGCGATCTTTGCGTAGAAGCGCTTGAACAGCTGCTTGTGCGCGTCGTCGTACCCTTCGCTGTGGCCGCCGGGCAGATCCGCGAACGGCGCCGCCTGCGGCATCATCAGCGACCCGTCCTTGATGATGATCTGGTTCGGCGAGTTGCGATGCCCGATCCACAACTCATCCGGGCGCTCCTGATTCCACGCCACGCCGGACTTGGTCCCGTAAATCTCAAACTGGAAGCGATTCTTGCAGCCGGCCGACATCTGGCTCACCGCAAAACAGCCGCGCGCCCGCTCGCCCAGCTTCAGCAGCACCGTACCAAAGTCGTCGGTATCGATCGGGATCTCGGTGTACTTCGCGTTGGCCTTCGCCTTCTTGCCCGTGAACGTTTCCACAGAACCCTGCGGCTTCTTGCGCGTCTTGTGGAACGTCGCCAGATCCGCGCACACCGCGCTGATCTTCAAGCCCGTCAGATGCTGGATCATATCCATCCAGTGCGACCCGATGTCGCCCATCGCGCGCAGTGCACCGTTATCGGAGGTCTGCACGCGCCAGTTGAAGTCCGTGTCGTACAGCAGCCAGTCCTGATAATACGTGCCGTTGACGATCAGGATGTCGCCCAGGTCGCCGGCCGCGATCATTTGCCGGATCTGCTGCACCAGCGGGTAGTAGCGCAGGTTGTGGTTCACCGCCGTCACCAGCTTGGTGGACGCCGCCAGCTTGGTCAACTTCTTGCCTTCCGCCGAGGTCATGGTCAGCGGCTTTTCGCACAGCACATGCTTGCCGGCCTTGATTGCCGCTTCCGCCATCGGGTAGTGCAGGTTGTTCGGCGTACCAATGTGTACGGCGTCGATCGCCGGATCGGCCAGGATCTCGCGGTAATCGCCGCTCGCCTTGGGGATGTTCATCGCGCGAGCAAAGTCGTCGGCCATCTCCTGCGTGTGCGAGGCCACCGCGGCCACTTCCACGTTGCCAAGGCGCCGTATCGCTTCCGTATGGACCTTGCCCATAAAGCCCGTGCCGAACACGGCGGTTCTGATTGTCTTCACTTGCGAAAAGTTCCTTTCGTGGTTGCCCCGAGCGTTCCTTTTGATCCCAACGCTACCGATTTGGCAAAGCCCAATTTACCGCAAGTTTACTGTTAGACTCAAAGCTAAAGCCATTCCAAAGGGGTTATGTTGTTTCGTGCGGTGTTTCGAGCTGTTCCAGGAGGAAGCGTATGAAGATTAAACTGCGCTTTCCGCCCGGCGCTACCGTCAAGCAAACCCCCGGCAAAAACCGGCACGTCGCACTCGCCGTCGCCGCGTTGATGACCCCCGCCACACTGGTGATGTCCGTCATGGCGCTCTGGCGCCTAGGGTCCGACCTGCAGATGATGACCGAGTTCCCCATCACAGAGGGCGTCTGGTCGCACTGGCAGATGTGGCTCGCCGCCGCTGTGGGGTCGCAACTGGCCACCGTACTGCTGAATCGCTACGGCAAGACCGGGCAGATGGGCATCATCAAGTCCGTCACCAACGGATTTCAGTTTCTCTTCGGCCGTCCTCAACAAGTAAAGCCGACTCCTCGCCCCAGTCCTCGCACTGGCGATTGAGTTGGAACTTTTGATTGACTCCACTCGTACGAACTATTAAAGTTTTAATAGTTCATGTCGCAGCAGCAGCCACAGTCACGCCTCACCACCGCCGAACTCCGCCTGATGGACATCATCTGGAAACTGGCTCCCGTTTCCGTACAGGGTGTTGTCGACGCATTGCCGCCGGACCTCAACCTCGCCTATTCGACGGTGCTCACCACCATGCGGATTCTCGAGGAAAAAGGCTATTTGACGCATACCAAAGAGGGTCGCGCATTCGTGTACTCGCCCGTGGTGGAGCGCAAAGAAGCCAGCCGTAGCGCGCTACGTGACGTACTCGACCGGTTCTTTGGTTCGAAGCCCGAACTGCTGGTGCAGAACATGATCGACGAGGGCGACATCACCAGCAAAGAACTGGCCAAGCTCAAGCAGCTGATTGCCGCGGCGGAAAAGGAAAACAAGAGGTAGCCGAACCATGCAAGTACTGGCGCAATTGCTGAACATCCTGCTGCCTTCGGCGGCCTTGGTTGCTGGCGTGTGGCTGGCATTACGACTGCTGCGTCCCAACGCCGCGACCCGCTGCGCCGTCTGGTGTGGCGTACTGGTGCTGCTCGCCGTCCTGCCGTTTGTCCCGTTTGAGCGCGAACCCAACGTTGACCCGGTGGTGTACTTACCATCGCCGCCATTGCCGCAACAACAAGATATCCAGGCCGTTGTGGAACCCGCGCCTCTGCCGGCAACGCCCGCCGCAGACCTGATGGACACCGTGCCGGTCCTCTATGCTGCCGGTGTACTGCTGCTGCTCGCGCGCCTCGTCGTCGACTATCTGCGCATCCGCGGTGTGGTCCGTACCGCGCAACCCTTGGCATATGGTGGGCCCCAGCTTTCCACTCGCGCGCCACGTGTGTTGTTGCATAACGGCACGGAAACACCCTTTGCCGCAGGCTTCCTCAAGCCCGCTATCGTACTTCCAGCGTCCCTGCCGGATCAGCTTTCCGATGCTGAACTGCAGCACGTGCTGCTGCATGAGACGGCACATATCGCCCGCCGCGACGATTGGACCAACCTGTTCGCGCAGATCATCCGCGCCGTCTGCTGGCCGAACCCGTTTGTCGCCTTGGTCATGCGCCGCATCGATAGCGAACGCGAACAGGCATGTGACGATTGGGTGGTTGCATCCACGGGCAACGCGCCCGTGCCGTACGCCAAATCGCTCGCGAAACTGATGGAGATCGGCGTCGCACGGCATCGGCAACCTGCGCTGGCGTCGTCGATGGTGGGCCGGGGCGGCATCCGCGTGACGCAGCGTGTCGAAAAATTGCTTGACCGCAGCCGCACGTTTGTCCCTCGCGTCTCATTGTTCAAGCTGGCGATGAGCCTGGCATGCCTCGGGTTACTGGCGGTGATCTGTATCCAGGCGCCCCCGGTGGCGGCGTTTGAAGAGCCGCCATCCAAACCATCTGCTCCAGTTCCCACACCGACGCCTGCCGCTCCGAAACCGAAGCCTGGCCTGCTGGCAGCACTAGCAGAGACGGGTTACAAAGACCTGCCTGTGGATGACATTATCAAGCTCAAAGAGCATGGCGTGACACCGCAGTTTCTGCGTGAAATGACCAGCGCCGGATGGGGCAAGCTCAGTGTCGACGAACTCACCAAACTACACAATCACGGCGTCAAGCCTGCATTCGCTGCGCAGATCCATTCGCTTGGCTTTGGACCCTACTCCACCGACGAAGTGATCGACATGGCTAATCACGGCGTACGTCCGGACTTCTTCCGCAGCCTCAAACAGTACGGTATCACGAAGATCTCTGCCCGCGAAGCGATGGAAGCGTCGCAGCACGGGCTCAACGGCGAATCGATGCAGGAAGCCCGCAAGTACGGCCCCAATCTTACGTTCGAACAGATTCTCAAACTGAAGCGCGCCGGAGTGATCTAACCCATGAAGTTCCTCACTGTTTTACTCGTCCTGGTTGGCACCGCTGTCTTCTTTGTGACGGAGGCTCGCAATGCGCCGCCGCGCAACGAATGGTCGATCCGGCGCGGCGACACCGACCAAGACGTTCAGTTCACCATGGAGTCGCGCTATGCCGATGGCCGCTGGCGCACCACGTCGCCGGTGCCTGTCGCATCGCTCAAGGGCCTGACACGCGATCAGTTGAGCGCCATGACGGCCAATGTCAAGTTTGAGGTCGTGCGCGATGCCGGTACGCTCGTATGCGAAGGGCAACTCCACTTTGGACGTGGGTCCGGCCCGTTCACCTTCACCGTGAACCCGAATTATCAGCAGGAGATGGAAAAGCTCGGCTTCCGCACCAGCGTCGGTGACGGACGCCGCCAGTTGGACTACTTTCTGATGGACCTCAGCCTCGATTACGCCAAGCTGGTGCGCGATGCCGATCCGAATGCTTCCGCTGAAGATCTCATCGAGATGCGCAACCACGGCGTGGATCGCGAGTACATCAGCGGCATGCGCGACGCCGGCTTCACCAACATCAAAGCGCACGACTATGTCGAAATGCGCAATCATGGCGTGACCGCTGAATACGCACGCGACATCAAGCGCACCGGTTACCCGGCGGACCCGGAGAACCTGGTTCACTTCCGCAATCACGGTGTCAGTGTGGACTTCATCGCTCAACTGCGTCGCGCCGGCTATGAAGAAACGGCCGACGCCGTCGTACAGTTGCGCAATCAAGGCATCGACGCGCGGTACATTCAAAAGCTGCAGGAAGCAGGGGTCAAGCTGGACGCGGAGGATATGATCCAACTTCGCAACCACGGCGTCGAACCCGCTTTCTTGCGGGAAGCCAAGTCGCTTGGCTACAACTTCACGACCGATGAAGTGGTGGACCTTCGCAACAACGGCGTGGACGCCGCGTACCTGCGCAAGGTCCGCGCATCAGGTTTTGAAAACCTGACCGCAGAGAAGATCATCAAGCTCCGCCAGCACGGCGTGGACTAAGCCAGGTAAATATTCACCCGCTGCTTGCCCTTGCCGATGTTGTCGCGCTTCAGCCGCACATGGCCGACCTCGCCGGTACGCCTGACATGCGTACCGCCGCATGCCACCTGCGCGAACTCATCGATCTTCCAGTAACGGCGCTGCGTCCCGGGGTCGCTGAATTCGCTGATCACGGGCAGGTCGCGATCTACGAGCGCATTCACTTCCGCCGCGACCTCCGGCAGCACGGGCCCAATGCTTTCCGGCCAAACAAAATCGATGCGGGACTTGTCCGCCGCGATGTGCGCGCCAATCTTTTCAATGCCTGCAAAGCGCCGGTACATCAGCTCCAGCACCAGTTCCGCCGCAAAGTGCAGCCGCATTAACGCATAGCGCCGCGCCCAGTCGATCCGCATCGACGTGACATCGCCCACAGCGAACGTATGCCCGGGCACCATGTACGCGATGTCCTGCCCGTCGATCTTGCGAGCCTCGGTCACCGCATGAGCGCCCAGCCAGCCTGCATCGCTTTCCTGTCCGCCCGAAAATGCGTACAGAATCGTGCGATCCACCGTCACCGTCTCGCCGTCGACGTTGGTGATTCGCACGTTGTCCAACTCGGTGCGATAAGGGTCTTCCCAGAACAGCTTCAACACACTCATAACGGGATGTTGCCGTGCTTTTTGCGCGGCATCGTATCCACCTTGTTTTCGAGCAGCCGCAGCGCCTTGATCAAGCGCGGGCGCGTTTCGCGAGGTTCGATCACGTCATCAATGTATCCGCGTTCGGCCGCTACGAATGGATTTGCAAACCGTGTCTTGAACTCGTTCACTTTGTCGGCGCGCGCCGCTGCAGGATCCGCCGCCTGCTGGATCTCGCGACGGTACACGATGTTCACCGCGCCTTCCGCACCCATCACGGCGATCTCCGCCGTCGGGTAGGCGAGGTTGATGTCCGTCCGCAGATGCTTCGATCCCATCACGCAGTACGCACCGCCGTAAGCTTTGCGTGTAATCACCGTGATCTTCGGCACCGTCGCCTCGGCGTACGCGTACAGGAGTTTTGCGCCATGCCGGATGATGCCGTTAAACTCCTGGCTCGTGCCCGGCAGGAACCCAGGCACGTCTTCAAACGTGATGATCGGGATGTTGAAGGCATCGCAGAAGCGCACAAAGCGCGCGCCTTTCGTGGACGAGTTGATGTCCAGGCAACCGGCCAGATAGGCCGGCTGATTGGCGACGATGCCCACGCTGCGGCCATCCAGCCGCGCAAACCCGGTGACGATGTTGCGGGCAAAATGCTCGTGTACTTCCAAAAAATCGCCGTCGTCGACGACGCGCGTGATGATGTCCTTGATGTCGTACGGTAGGCTCGCGTCGTCGGGCACGATGCTGTCGAGCTTGGCGTCCATACGATCGGTGGGATCGCTGCAAGCCTTGCGTGGCGGATTCTCGGCATTGTTCTGCGGCAGGTACGTCAGCAGTTCGCGGATGGTGCGTAAGCAATCGGCATCGTCAGCGGACATGAACTGCGCGACGCCACTTGTCGAGTTATGCGTGGTCGCTCCACCCAGCGCCTCTTTGTCGACGTCCTCATGCGTAACGGTCTTGATGACATCAGGCCCGGTGACGAACATGTAGCTCGTCTTGTCCACCATAAAGATAAAGTCGGTGATCGCAGGCGAGTACACCGCGCCACCCGCGCAAGGCCCCATAATGGCCGAAATTTGTGGCACTACGCCGCTGGCGAGCGTGTTGCGCAAAAAGATGTCGGCGTACCCGGCCAGCGACAGTACGCCTTCCTGAATCCGCGCGCCACCCGAATCGTTCAGGCCGATCACAGGGCAACCGGTCTTCATCGCAAGATCCATGATCTTGCAAATCTTCTGCGCGTTCGACTCGGATAGCGATCCACCAAAAACCGTAAAATCCTGTGCAAATACGTACACCGGACGCCCGTGCACCAGGCCGTACCCGGTGACAAAGCCGTCGCCATCCACCACCTGATCCTGCATGCCGAAGTCCTGGCAGCGGTGGCGGACGAGCTTATCCATCTCCTCAAACGTACCCTCGTCGAGCAGCAGGTCTACGCGTTCGCGCGCCGACAACTTGCCTTCTTTGTGCTGCTTTTGTTTGCGTTCCTCGCCGCCGCCAAGTTCTGCAGCTTTGTGACGCTTCCGTAGCTCATCCAACCAATACGAGGGCATAACCCACTATTGTAGGGCGCTACCATTAAGGTGATGATCCGCCGTGTTTTCCTGCTCACCCCTGTATTGAGCCTCGCCCTGTTTGCCGACGCCGTCACCGACGCGGCCAAGAAGAAGGTCAGCGAAGGCAAGTACGAAGAAGCCATCACCGAACTGGACGCCGCTGTTAAGAAAAACCCCAAGTCCGCCGTTTACAAGAAGGCGCTGGCCGACGCTTACTTTGAGCACGGCAACGCGCAGATGAACAACGCGCAGTTGCCGCCGATGCGCAAGTATCCGGCTGCTCTGCGCGCGTTCCGCAAGACCATGGAACTCGACCCCAAGAACACCCAGGCGGCCAGCAACGCAAAGATGATCGAAGACATCTACAAGTCCATGGGGCGTCCCGTACCCCAGTAACAGCGGCTTGTAGACGATGCAGAAACTGGCGGCGATTGCGTTCCTTCTCTGTTCCATTGCGGTGTCCCACGCCGCGACCGTGGAAGCGATGGCCCGTGCCTATCGCAAGGCTCCAACCGCCGCCAACCGTGCCGCGCTCACCGCGCACGCCGCCCAACACCCCCGCGACACCGAAGGCGCCATCGCCTGGCTTGCCGTCGCTGGTGCGGACCTCGAAGGCGGGCGTTACGCCGATGCACTGAAGGCTCTGGAAGCCATCGGACCTGCGCGGCTCGCCAAGATCCAAGACCACATCGCCTACCTCACCGTTAACGCGCTGTACGGCGCGGGCAGCGACATGGCCGCTGTGGACGCAGTGGCTCCCGTGCTGCAGAGCCGGCCCAAATCGCCACTGATTTCGCGTACCGTGATCGCCGCTGCCAAGGCGGGCCTCCGGTCCGGACAAGCAGCCCGCGTACTGCAACTGCTGCGTGCGCATTACAACGAACTCGCGCAGCCACAGGCCGATGCGTTGGTTGCAGAAGCCCTGGAAAAAACCGGCGATCTGGTCGCCGCCGCGAACTACCAGCAGCGCATCTGGCAGAACTATCCGCAGTCCAAAGAAGCCTCGGATGCAGAAGCCGCGATGTCGCGACTGCAATCGCAACTGGGCTCGACCTATCCGCCGCCGATGCCCGCCGCGATCCTGCAGCGAGCATCGCGCCTCATCGTTGCCAATCAGTACACCACCGCCAAGCGTGACCTCGAATCCGCGCTACCGTCGTTCACCGGAGCAAGCCGCGACATCGCCGCCGTACGCATTGCCGTCTGCTCGCAAAGCGATGCCGAACTCCAAGCGCTCAACGTCTCGGACCCGGAGGCGAATGCCGAACGCCTGGCCGCCATCGCTGCCCTCGCCGCCCGGACGAATCGCGAATCGGACATGATGGACGCCGTCACGCAGTTGCAGAAGTACCACGCCGCGTCGACATACCGCCTGGACGCACTGCTCACCGCAGGCCAGTTCTACTTCCAAAGGTCGCGAACCGAGGATTACTATGGCGTCTACCAGCAGTGTTCCATGGGCTTCCCGCGTGACCCCAAGGCCGCGATGTGCCATTGGCGCGCGGCGTTGTCCGAACATTTGCGAGGCCGTCCCAAAGCGGCGGAGATGTTCCAGCATCACGTGCGCTTCTTCCCCGGCGACGAGCACACACCGGCTGCGCTGTACTATCTGGGACGTCTCGCCGAAGCCGCCAAAGATCCTGGCGCTGCGCGTGTCTACTACGCCGAGATCGAAAGCTCCTACCCGAACTTTTACTACACGATGCTCGCGCGCGAACAGCTTCGTACGGTGGGCAATGCCGCGCCGTCGCTCGCCGCGCGACAGTTTTTGCAAAGCATCCAATGGCCCGATCGCAAGCGCATTGAGGATTTTACGCCTACGCCTGCCACCAACCTGCGCCTGGAACGAGCCCGCCTGCTGCAATCCGCGGCGCTCGACTTTCAAGCCGATCAGGAACTCCGCTTTGGCGGACGCAACGACGCGCAAGGCCACATCCTCGCCATCGAACTTGCCGCCAACGCCACCCGCCGAGGCTTGCCCGATCAGGCCATGCGCTGGATCAAGGCGCTCGTCCCGCAGTACCTCATGATGCCCATCGACAGCGCACCTCGTGAGTTCTGGCGCTACGCGTACCCGCTGCCTTGGCGTAAGCAAATCGAAGATTATGCCCGTCAAAGTGAGGTCGATCCCTTCCTGCTTGCCGGGTTGATCCGGCAGGAGTCCGAGTTTGATCCCAAGGTGGTGTCGTACGCCAATGCGCACGGCCTGTCCCAGATCATGCCTCCCACGGGCCGCGAACTTGCCCGCCGCCTTCGCATCCCCGGGTATAGCAATTCGCTGCTGTTCAATCCGGATATCAACATCCGCATGGGCGCCTTCCACCTGCGCAACATGTTCAACTACTTCAACCAGAAGATGGAACATACGATTGCGTCGTACAACGCGGGCATGGGTCGTGTGGGAGGCTGGCTCAAGGCGACTCCCGCGTCGTCCTTCCGCGAACCTGCGGAGTGGGTGGAGACGATCCCGATCGACCAGACCCGAGGCTACGTCCAGAGCGTCCTGCGGAATGCTGATTTCTACCGCCGCTTGTACGCGGATTCGCCCGACGAGTTCACGCCCGTGTCGTACACGCCGCCAGTGGTTAAGACCGTCGCCCCGGCAGCCAAGAAGAAAGCGGCGGCCAAGCCTGTCAAGCGCCGCACGACACCTGCCAAAAAGAAGCGCTGACGCACCGCTACCAAACGGCTCGGTATTATAAACAAAGGACACCGCTTACGTAGCGCTCCGTCCGACCCCTCCTCCATGAGCCAAGTTAGCGTCCACCCGTTGCAGAAGATCCTGAAGAATCGCATCGCCATTATCGATGGCGCGATGGGCACCACCATCCGCACCTATGGCATGAAGGAGCAGGACATCCGGGGCGAACGCTTCCAAAACTCACAAAAGGACCTGCTGAACAACGGCGACCTCTTCTCGCTCACTCAGCCGCAGATGATCTGCGACATCCATCGCCGCTTTCTCGAAGCCGGTGCGGACATCATTGAGACCAACACCTTCGGCGCCACCTCCATCAGCCAGAGCGAGTTCTTTGTGGACGACCCGCGCGAGCACGGTGGCCGCAAAGATCCAGCGTTCTATCAGAAGATCATCGAGGACAAGTTCCTCAACGATCTGGCCTGGGAGATCAACGAGACCTCTGCGCGCCAGTGCCGCGAATGGGCCGATCGCGTGGCCAACGCCACGGGACGCCAGCGTTTTGTCGCCGGCGCCATTGGACCCCTCACCGTTTCGCTTTCGAACTCCCCCGACGCCGACGACCCCGGCTTCCGCGTCGTTACCTTCGACCAGGTCAAGCAGGCGTACATCCACCAGATCCGCGCCCTGATCGCCGGCGGCAGCGACCTTCTGCTGGTCGAAACCATCTTTGACTCGCTCAACGCCAAGGCCGCGCTGGTCGCCATTCGCGAGGTGTTCGACCAGGACAAGAAAGAACTGCCGGTGATGATCTCCGCCGCCGTTGGTCGCGGTGGCGAAACCATGATCTCCGCCCAGACGGTGGAGGCATTCTGGAACGCGGTGGAACACATCCAGCCGCTTTCCGTCGGCTTGAACTGCTCGCTCGGGCCGGACCTGATGTACCCGTTCCTCGAAGAGCTTTCCGCCAAGTCCAGCGCCGCCATCTCCTGCTATCCCAACGCCGGCCTGCCCAACCCGCTGTCGCCCACCGGCTTCGATCTCGAACCGCCGGACATGGCGCGCTACCTTGGCGAGTTCGCCCAGGGCGGGCTCATCAACATTGCTGGTGGATGCTGCGGCAACACGCCGGAACACATCGCCGCGATCGCCAAGGCGCTCGAAGGCAAGCCCACACGCGAACGCCGCGCCACCTCGCATGGCACGCTACGTCTTTCGGGCTCGCAACCATTTACCCAGCAGCCCGGCGTCTACATCATGATCGGCGAACGCACCAACGTCGCCGGATCGCCCAAGTTCGCCAAGCTGATCAAGGAAGGGAAGTTCGAAGAAGCGGTCAGCATCGCCCGCCAGCAGGTGGAAAATGGCGCCAACGTCATCGACATCTGCATGGATGAAGGCATGATCGACGGCGTCTCGGCCATGACCCGGTTCCTCGAACTGCTGGCCAGCGAGCCGGAAGTCGCCAAGGTCCCCTTCATGGTGGACTCCTCGAAGTGGGAGGTCATCGAAGCGGGCCTGAAGTGTCTGCAGGGCAAAGGCATCGTCAACTCGATCTCGCTCAAAGAAGGTGAGGATGCCTTCCGCGAGCGCGCCGCCACCGTACTCAAGTACGGCGCCGCTGTGGTCGTCATGGCGTTTGACGAACAGGGGCAAGCCGCCACCTACGAAGACAAGATCCGCATCTGCGAGCGTGCGTACCGAATCTTGGTCGACCAGGTCGGCTTCCCGCCCGAAGACATCATCTTCGACCCCAACATCCTCACTGTCGCCACCGGCATGGAGGAGCACAACAACTATGCCGTGGACTTCATCAACGCCACGCGCTGGATCAAGCAGAACCTGCCGCACGCCAAGGTGAGCGGCGGAGTATCGAACATCAGCTTCAGCTTCCGCGGCAACAATGTCGTACGCGAGGCGATGCATTCGGCGTTCCTCTATCACGCCATCGCCGCGGGCATGGACATGGGCATCGTCAACGCCGGCATGCTCGAGGTGTATGAGGAAATCGAACCAAGCCTCAAGGAACTCGTCGAGGATGTCCTGCTCAACCGCCGTCCGGACGCGACCGAGCGCCTGGTGGAGCGCGGCGAAGAGATCAAGGCCGCAAGCAGTGGTGCGGGCGTAGCGGAAAAGAAGACCGAAGAGTGGCGCAACGGCACGGTCGAAGAACGGCTGGCGCATGCGCTCGTCAAGGGTATTGACACCTTCATCGATCAGGACACGGAAGAGGCTCGCGCCAAACTGGGCCGTCCGCTGCTGGTGATTGAAGGTCCGCTGATGGACGGCATGGGCATCGTGGGCGACCTCTTTGGCGCCGGCAAGATGTTTTTGCCGCAGGTGGTCAAGTCCGCCCGTGTGATGAAGAAGGCCGTCGCGTACCTGACGCCGTTCATGGAAGCCGAGAAAGCCGCCATGGCGGCATCGGGACAAGAGGTCCGCACCCAGGGCAAGATCGTGCTCGCCACCGTCAAGGGCGACGTGCACGACATCGGCAAGAACATAGTCGGCGTTGTGCTCGCCTGCAATAACTATGAAGTGATCGACATGGGCGTGATGGTGCCCTGCGAAAAGATTCTGGAGCGAGCCAAGGCGGAAAAGGCCGACGTCATCGGCTTGAGCGGCCTCATCACGCCGTCGCTCGACGAGATGGTGCACGTCGCGCGAGAGATGGAACGCCAGGGCTTCAAGCTGCCCTTGCTCGTCGGTGGCGCCACCACGAGCAAGGCGCACACCGCCATCAAGATCGCGCCGCATTATTCGCAGCCCGTGGTCCACGTGCTCGATGCCAGCCGTGCCGTACCCGTCGCCACCAGTCTGCTCAGTGAAGAGAGCAAGGACAGCTTTGTCGAACAGCACCGCGCCGAGTACGAGAAGATCCGGCAGATGCACGCTGCCCCCAAGCAGACCGGCATCCCGCTCGACAAGGCTCGCGCCCGCCGTACGCCCATCGAATGGCGCGCCGAAGACATCGCCAAGCCCAGCTTCACCGGCGTACGCGAGATCGCGGACCTGCCGCTCGAAACCCTGCGTCCGTTCATCGATTGGTCGCCCTTCTTCCACACCTGGGGCCTCAAGGGGCTCTACCCGCGCATCTTCGAACACGCCGAATACGGCGCCCAGGCACGCCAGCTTTTTGACGAAGGCAATGCGATGCTTGACCGCATCATTGCTGAAAAGCTGCTCACCGCCCGCGGTGTGTACGGCATCTTCCCGGCCTGTGCGGTTGGTGACGACGTGGTGCTGGCCAACAGCGGCGCCACATTCCACTTCCTCCGCCAGCAGACGGACCGTCAGGACGACCGCCCCTGCCGCTCCCTTGCCGACTTCATCGCGCCCCGGGATTCCGGCCTCAACGACCACATCGGAGGCTTTGCCGTTACCACCGGCATCGGCCTTAAAGAAGTCTGCGACCGTTTCCGCGCCAGTAACGACGACTACTCAGCGATCATGGCGGAAGCCCTCGCCGATCGTCTGGCTGAAGCCTTTGCCGAGTACCTCCACAAGCGCGTCCGCTGCGAATGGGGTTTTGGGCAGAACGAAAACCTGTCCTACGACGACCTGATCGAGGAAAAGTACCGCGGCATCCGTCCCGCCGCCGGCTACCCCGCCTGCCCGGATCATACGGAGAAGGATACGCTCTGGAAACTGCTCGACGTCGAGGCGCGTACGGGCATGAAGCTCACCGAATCCTACGCCATGTGGCCGGGGTCCAGCGTCAGCGGGTTGTACTTCGCGCATCCCGAGTCCCGCTACTTCACCCTGGGCAAGATCGAGCGCGACCAGGTGGAGGACTATTCAACCCGTAAGGGCATGACCCAGGCTGAGGTCGAACGCTGGCTCGGTCCTAACCTGAATTACGAAGCGGAATAGGGGATACCTCGGCGTTCCCCTAGCCCGAATGGCTAGTTATGGCCTTGCCTCCCGCACGCTACACTGGGGACAAGCAAAAGTTTCTGCGTCGCTGGGTGTCCATCTGGTTACACTCGCCGAAGAGACTGTAGTAGCTGCCATTTCATGCTGACTTCAAAAGAAAAGTCGGATACCAAACGCCTCCCGATGATGCCCATCCGGGACGTTGTCATCTTTCCGCACATGATGACGCCGTTCGTCGTAGGGCGTGAGTCGAGCGTTCGCGCCCTGGAAGAGGCGCTTGCAACCGATAAAAAAATCTTCCTTTCCACCCAACACGAGGCGACGGTCGATGAACCGCGCCCCGATGAAATCTACCAGGTCGGCACGGTGGCCAATATCGTGCAGAGCGTTCGTACGCCAGACGGGAACATCAAAGTCCTCGTCGAAGGCGTAGAGCGCGGCAAGGTGCTTTCGGTTACGGAAGAAGAAGGATTCTTCCGCGCCACCGTGCGTACCTTCGCGTTCAAGGTGGAAAGCGGCCCGCAGGTGGAAGCCCTGCTGTCGCGCGTGACGTCGCTGTTTGAACAGTACGTCAAGCTGTCGCAAAACCTGAACTACGAAACCATGATCGCGGCCATCCGCGTCGACGATCCTGGCAAGCTGGCCGACACCGTCAGCGCCAACCTGCAGTTGACCATCGAAGAAAAGCAGGATCTGCTCGAAATCTTCGACCCCATCGACCGTCTGCAGCGCGTCGCCGAAATGCTCGACATCGAGATCGAGAAACTCAATGTCGATCGCACCATCCAGGGCCGCGTAAAGCGCCAGATGGAAAAGGCGCAAAAAGAGTACTACCTCAACGAAAAGATCAAAGCGATCCAGAAGGAACTGGGCCGCGGCGAAAAGAGCGAGTACGACGAGCTCAAGAAGAAGATCGAAGCCGCGGGCATGCCCAAGGAAGCGCACGAAAAGGCGATTGCCGAACTGCGCCGCCTGGAACAGATGCCGCCCATGTCGGCCGAATCCACGGTTTCCCGCAACTACCTCGATTGGCTCCTCGCGGTGCCATGGAAGGAAAAGACCAAGGAAATCCGCGATCTCAAGTTTGCCCAGGAAGTTCTGGAAAACGACCATTACGGCCTCGAAAAGATCAAGGAACGCATCCTCGAATTTCTCGCCGTCCGCCGCGTGGTGAAGAACCCGCGCGGGTCCATCCTGCTCTTCGTCGGGCCCCCCGGCGTCGGCAAAACCTCGCTTGGCCAGTCCATCGCCAAGGCCACCGGACGCAAGTTCGTACGTCTGTCGCTCGGCGGCGTGCGTGACGAAGCGGAAATCCGCGGCCACCGCCGTACCTACATCGGCGCCTTGCCCGGCCAAGTCATCCAGATGATGAAGAAGGCCGGCACCCGCAACCCCGTCATGATGCTCGACGAAATCGACAAGATGACGGCGGACTTCCGTGGCGATCCATCGGCCGCGCTGCTCGAGGTGCTGGACCCTGAGCAGAACACCAGCTTCCAGGATCACTACCTGGACGTGGAGTACGACCTGAGCGAAGTCTTCTTCATCGCCACGGCGAACGTGCTGCACACGATCCCGGCGGCGCTGCAGGACCGTATGGAAGTCATCCGCCTGTCGGGCTACACCGAGCTCGAAAAGCTGGAGATCGCCAAGCGGTTCCTGGTAAAGAAGCAACTCGAACAAACCGGCTTGACGCCAGAGACGGTGGAGTTCACCGAGCAGGGCCTCAAGACTCTGATCCACCACTACACGCGGGAAGCGGGTGTCCGCAACCTGGAGCGTGAAGTGGGCAACGTGTGCCGCAAGATCACGCGTGCCTGGGTCCAGACCATGCCGGACAAGGAAACCAAGAAGTCCAAGGAAGCCAAGCAGGAAAAGACGACGGTCACCCGCGACAAGGTCGTGGAACTGCTCGGCCCGCTCAAGTTCCGGGACTTCGAGGCGGAAAAGAACAACGAGGTTGGCGTCACGGTTGGCCTGGCGTGGACGGAAGTCGGCGGCCAGATCCTGCAGACCGAAGTCACCATCATGGAAGGCCGCGGCAAGCTCACCTTAACGGGCAAGCTGGGCGACGTGATGCAGGAATCGGCGCAGGCCGCGATGAGCTACATCCGCTCGCGCGCCGGCGTACTCGGCCTGCCCCGTGAGTTCAACAAGCATCTCGACATCCACGTGCACGTCCCCGAGGGCGCCATCCCTAAGGATGGTCCGTCGGCGGGCATCACGCTTGCAACCTCGATCACCAGCGCGTTGCTGAACATCCCGGTACGTTGCGACATCGCAATGACGGGCGAAATCACACTGCGCGGCCGTGTGCTCGCCATCGGCGGCTTGAAGGAAAAGCTGCTGGCGGCGCATCGCCAGGGGATTAAGGAAGCAATCCTGCCCAAGGACAACGAGAAAGACCTGCCGGAGATTCCGGAAAACATCCGCACCGACATGAAGCTGCACTTCGTGTCCTCAATGGATGAGGTTCTCAAGCTGGCCCTGGAACGCGAAGTTGCGATGCAGCCGTTGGCTCCGGTATCGGCAGCCGACATTGTGGCCCGAATCGAAGAAGATCGCGCGGCGAAGGACGCAAAGGTCCACTAGGTCGCCGGCTTAAAGTCAGAAGGGCGGTTCCACTTCACCGTGGAGCCGCCCTTTTCGTTATTGAATCTCTACCGCGATGTACGGCGCCACCGGATTCCGCCGTGCGCTACAACGCATCGGGCTCCGCCGCCCATTCGCGTGTACCTTCCACAGCTGAATCGCATCTACATCCGCGGCCGAACCCTCGTACACGCACACGATCGTGCGGGGCTTTTTCCGCCCTCCTGCTTGCGGTTCGAATACAAACGGCGACTCGGTCAGGATCTTCTTGCCGCAGATCACCGCCAAAGGCTTGGGTCCACGGGCCGGGGACTTTACTTCTACTGTGTACTGATTCAACGGGCAGGCTCCTTGTTGTAAGGAGCGTCAACTTTGCCGGCGATGGGACAAACTTATTTTGCAGTTTTTGCTGCAGCCGGAATGCGAACCAGCAAGTACCCGAGCGACGCGAACCCGATCAGCGAAAGCCATCCGCCCCAGTCGTCGAACCAGTGAAATGGCGTACGTTCGGGCAACTGTAGCGCAGCCACCGCCAGCACGATGCCGACAATCGCTTCGCCCGCAATCAGTCCTGAAGCCACCAGCGTCCCCCGCTGTTCCGCTTCCGCCGACGCGGAACTCACCCGGTCCGCCAGCCACTTGAAGACGCCGCCGACAAAGATCGCGGCGGACGTCTCAAACGGCAGGTACATCCCCACGGCGATCAGCATCGGCGCCCGCGCGCCACACAGCAACAGCGCGATCCCAAACGCCATGCCTGCCAGCAGCAGTCCCCAGGCCATTTGACCGCCGACAATGCCCTTGGCGAGTTGCGCCATCAGTGCGGCCTGCGGCGCCGGAAGCGTACGGCCTCCAATGCCGCCATTGGCGATCTCCGCCTCATGCAGCGCGATGATCGGGCCCATCAGAAAGAACGCCAGCAGTACGACAGCGATAATCTCCACCACCTGCATCTTCCACGGCGTCCCGCCCAGCAGGTGTCCGGCTTTCAGATCCTGAATTAGCGACCCCGAAACCGATCCCGCCACGCAGACCACTGCCGCCACGCCCAACACCGCCGCAACGCCCGCCGCACCGCGTACGCCGAACGCCACCAGCAGCAGCGCGGAAATCAGCAATGCGGACAGCGTGAGTCCGCTCAGCGGCTGATTGGAACTGCCCACCAGCCCCACCAGGTACCCGCCAATGGCCGACAGCACGAATCCGATCACCACCATGATCGCCGCCGCCTGAATCGCCAGCCCGTACGTACCCGTAAAGTTTGCGTAGATGAACACCGTCGGAATCAGCAGCGCAAAGATCGACAGGAACACCCATCGCGTCGGGATATCGCCCGCAGCGCTCTCACTTCGTACGGCAAACGCGCCCTTCAACGACGCCGCCAGCGACGACCGCATCCGCCACATCGTATTCGCCGCGCTCACCAGCATCGTACCGATGGCAATCGGCCGTACGACGTTGCGCCACAGAAGGCCCGCAATCGCTCCAGGTGCAGGATCGCCGCCAATGCGCGACGCCAGGTCCGGGTCAAACAGTTGCAACGTGGGAATCAGCACCCACCAGGCGATCAGTCCGCCGGAAAAGTTGATGCAGGCCAGTTCCGGTCCGATGATGTACCCCACGCCGATCAACGCAGGCGACAGCGCGGGCGACGTCCAGGGGATCCCGCCGCCGCGAGGTGCAGTTCCGAGTCCGCTGATCATCGACTGTGGAAACGCCCAAAACCCTTCCACATACTCTTTGAAGATCATCACCGCCCGTGACGACTTCAGCACCTGGATCAGTCCGCCAAACGCCATGGACCCGAAGATCAGCCGCGGCGCATCGGATGACCCCTCGCTGGCCCGTACGATCTCGACGCTCGCCACCGACTCGGGAAACGGCAGGTCCGAATCCACGCACAACGGCTTGCGCAGCAGGATGATGAAGAACACGCCCAGCAATCCGCCCACAAGCAACACCAGCGACGCTTCCCAATAATGATCCCGTAGGTCCGTCCAAAGGCGTTTACCGTCCAAATCGACCAGCAGAAACGACGGGATGGTAAAGATCGCGCCCGCTACCAGCGCTTCGCCCACCGACGCAGCAGTACGCGTGATGTTCTGCTCCAGGATCCCGCCCTTGAACCGCGGTAGGCGGAACAACGCCATCGCGATGACGGCCGCGGGGATGGTCGCCGCGACGGTCTGACCCGCACGCATCCCCAGGTACGCATTGGCGGCGCCGAACACCAGGGCAAGAAAAAGCCCCAGCGTCACGGACTTGATAGTCAACTCCGGTTGCCGGGGCTTCGGTAAGTTCATGTTCTTCGGAAGCTATTCGACCTTGTCGAACACCAGCGCCTGTTCAAACTCGCCCTGCGGCGTCTGAATCTTGGTAACGGCATTCATGTTCTTGCCGCCAGGAGCGAGCTTCATGGTATTGCTCAGGGTGATCTCCGTACCCTGAAAGTCCAGCTTGGTGGTGACCACAATCGCTTCGCCTTCCCACTTGCCGACAGACTTGGCCTGCGCGCCGCGAACTTCATTGGCCGTTTCGCTACCGTCCGTCTTGTACTTGATGGTGTAGCTCATCTTCCCCTGGTCGCCTTCCTGATCCGTAGTGGTCACTACATCAGGATCCGTATGCTCAATCTTCAGCGTCTGGGAAGACGGCGCAGGCATGGGACCAAAGTTGCTCTTATCAACATTCAGCTTCCATTGGCCGCTGAAGTTGGGTTTATCGGCGGCAGACAGCAAGCCTGCCATCAGGACAAAAATTGCGGTTACGACGTAACGGCGGTGGATCGACATGAGTTTCGCCTCCAGCAAATTGTACTACTACTGTTTGTCGAGTACGATCGTCACCGCAAATTTACCCTGCGGCGTGTCGATTTCGTTGTCCACCGTAATCACTTTGCCGTCGCCGGAAAGCGCCCAGGTTTCCACCTGCGAAATCTCCATACCCTGGATCTCGCGCTTGCTGCGTACCACAAGCTTGGCGCCTTCCCAGGCGGCGACAGACTTTACGTCCTGCCCGTTGATCTTGTTGATGGAATCCGAACCGTCGGTCTTGTATTTGAGTTCGGTGGTGCGCTCGCCCTGGTCGCCAGCTTGTGTGGTCTTGGCGGCCAGTTCGTTGCCGTTGTGAGTAATGGTGCGCTCAAAGCGGCTCGGCTTGGGTACAGGCCCAAAGTCGCTCTTGTCGGCGTTCATCTTCCAGGAGCCGGAAAAGTTCGGCTTGTCCTGGGCATTGGCAGAGGAAGGGTTGGCAATGAGGGTGATCAATGCCAACGCCGGTACGGTCAGTAAGGTACGGCGGTTCATAGATTCACCCTCAGAGTAGCGCGGAACTATTGCGATTCGATCAGCCTGCGCCGGCCGACGCCTTGGCGTTTGGCGGACGCTCCGCCCAGGCCGCCTTCAGGAAGTCCCGATTCGTGCGCGCGATCACTTCGAGCGGAATCTCCTTCGGACACGCCGCTTCGCATTCGCCGATGTTGGTGCAGCTGCCGAACCCTTCGGCGTTCATCACAGACACCATGTTCAGTGCGCGACGTTCGCGTTCGGGCTGGCCTTGCGGCAACAAGCCCAGGTGCGCGATCTTCGCTCCCGTAAACAGCGCCGCTGCTGCATTGGGACATGCCGCCACACAGGCGCCGCAAGCGATGCAGGTGGCCGCATCCATGGCGCGATCCGCATCGTCTTTGGGGATTGGGATCGCGTTGCCGTCCGGAGCGCTGCCCGTCGACACGGACACAAAGCCGCCCGCCGCGATGATGCGGTCAAACGCGTTGCGATCCACCACCAGATCTTTGATGATCGGGAAGGCCGACGCCCGCCAGGGCTCCAAAAACAGCTCATCGCCGTCTTTGAAGTGGCGCATCGACAACTGGCAGGTCGTCGTCGCCCGCACCGGACCATGCGGCACGCCGTTGATCATGATGCCGCAGGAACCGCAGATGCCTTCCCGGCAGTCATGCTCAAACGCCACCGGTTCTTCGCCTTTTGCGATGAGCTGCTCGTTCAAGACGTCGAGCGCTTCGAGCATCGACATTTCCGGGTCGGCATTCGGCAGTTCGTACTTGACCATCCGACCTTCGGTGTTTGGTCCCTTCTGCCGCCAGATGTTTAAGGTCAGTCTCATCTACTTATAGCTCCGTTGCGACGGGTGAACGTACTCAAACTCCAACGGCTCCTTATGGACCTCAGGCGTCGCATTCGCGCCCTTGTATTCCCACGCGGCCGCGTATTGGAAGTGTTCATCGTCACGTTTGGCTTCGCCGTCTTCCGTCGCGTGTTCTTCGCGGAAGTGGCCGCCGCAGCTTTCCTCGCGCGCCAGAGCGTCGCGGCACATCAACTCGCCCAACTCCAGGAAGTCCGCCACACGGCCAGCCTTCTCAAGAGACTGATTGAGCTCTTCCGCCCCGCCCAACACGCGTACATCCTGCCAGAATTCCTCGCGCAGCTTGCCGATCGCTGCAATCGCTTCTTCCAGACCCTTGCGATTGCGGGACATGCCACACGCATCCCACATCACCTTGCCCAGATCGCGATGGAACGAATCGACGGTACGCTTGCCGTTGATTCCCAAAAACTTCTTGGTCTGCTGCGTCACCTGCGCGACAGCTTCCTTCGCTTCCGCGCTATCGGTGCTGTACTCGCCGGGCTTCACGCCGGCTAGGTAGTTGCCGATCGAGTACGGAATCACAAAGTACCCGTCCGACAAGCCCTGCATCAGCGCGCTCGCACCCAGGCGATTCGCCCCGTGATCGGAGAAGTTCGCCTCACCGATCGCAAACAGGCCCGGAATCGTCGTCTGCAGGTTGTAATCCACCCACAAGCCACCCATCGTGTAATGGATCGCCGGGAAGATGCGCATCGGCACCTTGTACGGGTTGTCGCCGGTGATGCGCTCGTACATCTCGAACAGGTTGCCGTACCGCTCGGCGATCACATTCTCGCCCAGCCGCTCGATGCTCTGGGCAAAGTCCAGGTACACGCCCAGGCCCGTTTCGCCGACGCCGCGGCCTTCATCGCACACGTACTTCGCATTGCGGGACGCCACGTCGCGCGGCACCAGGTTGCCAAAGCTCGGGTACTTGCGCTCCAAATAATAGTCGCGCTCGTTCTCCGGAATGTCCTGCGGCTTGCGCTTGTCGCCCGGATTCTTCGGAACCCAGATGCGCCCGTCATTACGGAGCGACTCGGACATCAGGGTCAGCTTCGACTGATAGTCGCCCGACACGGGAATACAAGTCGGGTGGATCTGCGTGTAACAAGGATTGCCGAACAGCGCGCCCTTGCGGTGCGCACGCCAGATCGCTGTACAGTTGGACCCCTTGGCGTTGGTCGACAGGTAGTACACATTGCCGTACCCGCCGGTGCCCAGCACCACGGCGTCCGCCATATGCGATTCAATCTTGCCGGTCACCAGGTCGCGCGTGACGATGCCTTTGGCCTTGCCATCGACAAGAATCACATCGAGCATTTCCGTACGCGGGTACATCTTCACCTTGCCCGCGCCAATCTGGCGGGACAAAGCCTGGTATGCACCGAGCAGCAACTGCTGGCCCGTCTGGCCCCTGGCGTAGAACGTACGCGACACCTGCGCGCCACCGAACGAACGGTTGGACAGAATGCCACCGTACTCGCGGGCAAACGGCACACCTTGCGCCACGCACTGATCGATGATGTCCACGCTGATTTGGGCCAGCCGGTACACGTTCGATTCGCGGGCGCGGAAGTCGCCGCCCTTCACCGTGTCATAAAACAGCCGGTACACCGAATCGCCGTCATTCTGATAGTTCTTGGCGGCGTTGATGCCACCCTGCGCGGCAATCGAGTGCGCGCGGCGCGGCGAATCCTGAAAGCAGAAACACTTGACGTTATAGCCCAGCTCGCCCATCGTGGCGGCCGCCGACGCACCCGCCAAACCGGACCCCACCACAATCACGGTGTACTTGCGTTTGTTCGCCGGGTTCACCAGCTTATAGCCGAACTTCGCGCGCTCCCAGCGCGTCTCGATGGGCCCCGACGGGGCTTTGGACTCTAGCTGAAACGTGGACATGGCGTCTTAGATACTCGATTCCACTGGCTTAATGATGCCGGCCAGAACAGAGACCGGGATGGAGGCAAAACCCAGAAACAGTGCGATGGCAATCAGCTTCGACACCGTGCGGATCCGCGGCGTGTACTTCGGATGCGAAAAGCCCAGCGTCTGCGTCATGCTCCAGATGCCGTGGTACAGGTGCATACACAGCAGCCCCATCGACAGGATGTAGAACGCAGAGATAAACCACACCTGGAAGCCCTTCACCAGATTCTCGTACGCGTGGCCTTCTTCAAACGGCGTGCCACCGACGCCAATGGTGAAGTGCATCAGGTGGTACACAATGAACGCCGCCAGAATCGGCCCGCTCATGTACATCGTGCGCGACGCATAGCTCGACACGATCGATTCCTTCTTGACGTACTGATACCGCCGTGCGGAGCTATTCCGGCTCCACAGCGATGCGGCAGACCAGATGTGCAGGCCCACCATCACCAGCAAGGTGACACGCGTACCCCACAGCAGCGCGGGCATCGATTTCAGCAGTGCCGCGTAGTCGTCAAAGTGTTTTTGTCCGAGAAATACGCCCAGATTGCCGGCCAGATGTCCGACCAGAAATCCGAACAGTACGAGCCCGGAAACCGCCATTACGGCTTTTTTGCCGATCGTGGCATTCCAGAAGCGGGCGGTTTTTGAAGACGCTTCCAGATGGACCGCAGATGCACTCATAATCGGTTGTCCATTATTAGAGATGTCGTTGAGAAGGAGGAGGGTCCCAAACATTCGATTCTAACTCCGCGAAAAGCCTTGGCGCTATGCGCGCTTCCAGTATTCCGGTCGGTATAATGGAGATAACCGCCGGGTCTCTCATCTCGCGGGGCCATTTTTCGGGTCCCAAACCTCCTTTATGTTCCATTGGTTCGAGCGCAGAGTAAATCCTTACCCGGACGCGTTTCCCCCGGCCTTTCCCGCGCGTCTGCTCCAATTTGTCTGGTCCTGCAGCGAAGGCATGCGCGGCTACATCGCGGCCATGACCCTCCTCACCGCTGCCATCGGCGTCTTTGAAGCGGGCCTATTTGGACTCATCGGCCGCGTTGTGGATTGGCTCGGTGAATCGAACGCCGCCGAGTTCTGGCCGGCCCAGTGGCGCAACCTGCTACTCCTCGCAGCGCTACTGCTGGGTAGCACTGCCGTATTCGCCTTCCAGTCCTTGCTCAAGCAACAGGCCATTTCCGGCAACTTCGCCATGCGCCTCCGCTGGCAGTTCCACCGCCGTATGCTCGCCCAAAGCATGAGCTTTTACCAGGACGAGTTCGCCGGCCGCGTCTCCGCCAAAGTCCTGCAAACGGCCATGGCCGTTCGCGACACCTGGATGATTGCCGCCGAACTGATGGTCTTCGTCATTATTTACTTCGTCACGATGAGCGGCGTAGCCGGCGGCTTCGGACTCCTACTCATCCTCCCCTTCGCAGGCTGGGTCGCGCTGTACATCCTGACGCTCTGGTACTTCGTCCCCCGCTTGGGCGACGTCGCCGGAGCGCAGGCAAGCGCCCGCTCCCTCATGACCGGCCGCATCACCGATGCCTACACCAACATCGCCACCGTCAAGCTCTTCTCCCACGCCGGACGCGAGGCTCAGTACGCTCGCGGCGCCATGGATGAGTACCTCGGCACGGTGTACGGTCAACTCCGCCTCATCAGTGGCTTCGAGATGGTCAACCAGGCCCTCAGTATGCTGCTCGTCAGCGCCACCGGTGGAGTCGCGCTTTGGTTGTGGTCCAAGGGCGAAGCTGGCGTAGGCGCCGTCGCCGCGACCACCGCCATGGCCGCCCGTCTCAACGGCATCTCCCACTGGGTGATGTGGGAAATGGCGGCCCTGTTCGAACACATCGGCACTGTACAGGACGGCATCAACACTCTGTCGCGCCCGCTCGCCATCGTCGACGCTCCGGGTGCGACCCCGATCCACGTCACCAAAGGTGACATCCGCTTTGAGAACGTCAACTTCGCCTACGGCGCAAAGGATGGCCGCAAGGTCATCGATAACCTCACCCTGCACATCCGTCCCGGCGAAAAGATCGGCCTTGTCGGACGCTCGGGCGCTGGCAAGAGCACCGTCGTCAACCTGCTGCTGCGGTTTTACGACGTCGAAAGCGGCCGTATCCTCATCGACGGACAGGACATCTCGCGAGTTACGCAGGATAGTCTGCGATCGCAAATCGGCATGGTGACGCAGGACACATCGCTGCTCCACCGCTCGGTGCGCGAAAACATCCTGTACGGGCGGCCCGACGCGTCAGACGAAGCCATGATCGCCGCCGCCGAAAAGGCGGAAGCCGCGGACTTCATCGCCACCCTCACCGACCTCGACGACCGTAAGGGGTACGACGCGCACGTCGGCGAACGCGGCGTCAAACTCTCCGGAGGCCAGCGCCAGCGCATCGCCATCGCCCGCGTGATGCTCAAGGACGCGCCCATCCTGTTGCTCGACGAAGCCACCAGCGCGCTCGACAGCGAGGTGGAAGCCGCCATCCAGCAGAGCCTGTACCGTCTGATGGAAGGCAAGACCGTGGTCGCCATCGCCCATCGTCTCTCCACCATCGCCGCGATGGATCGCCTAATCGTCCTCGACCACGGGCGTATCATTGAGGAAGGGGCGCATCGCGAGTTGCTAGCCCGTAACGGAGTGTACGCTCGCCTTTGGGCACACCAAAGCGGCGGATTCCTCGGCGAAACGGATGACGAGGAGACTGTCGTGGCTTAGGCAGCTAAGCCGGACCACCGAACAAGAGTCCCAGCCCAGGAGTATCCCACGCCGAACCCAACTAACATGACATGCTCGCCTGGTTGGATTCTGCCGTCCGCAGACGCCTCCCGTAGAGCGATGGGAATCGTCGAAGAAACGGTGTTTCCGCAATGCGACATCGCGACGACAAACTTCTCCGCCGGTACCTTCAGCTTCTTGCGCAAATGCTCCAGCATGTACTGGTTCGCCTGGTGAAATACGAACCGGTCGACCTGGTCTAACGACAGACCAGCCTGGGTTAGCAACTGGTCTACACACTCGGGAATCCGGCGGAGCGTGAAATTGAACACTTCCGCGCCATTCATGAATAGATTGTCGCGGCTTCTCATGTTCCCGCTGTCGTCCTCAATGGGGTTCGACGTCGTGTCGGAACGCGATTCGCGCATGCCACCGGTGGGGACAATCAGGTTCTCAGCGCCCGAACCGTCTGTTCCGTATACAAACGGCCCCAAACTGGAGGCAGTACCTTGCAACGGTTCGCCAACCACAAGAGTGGCCGCACCGGCATCGCCGAAGATCGTACGAACGCTTTTGTCCCGCGGGTGGATGAACTTGCTGTAAGTCTCTCCCGTCAGCAACAGTAAGCGGCGCGCCTGTCCGGTCTCGATCAAACCTTTCGCCAATCCCAAACCGGCAACGAACCCAGAGCAACCCAGGTTGAAATCGAGCGCACCGGCGGTGTCCCGAATGCCCAGGCGGGCCTGAATCAGGCAAGCCGTCGTTGGCAAAAAGTAATCGGGACTCTGCGTGCAAAAGAGTACGTAGTCGATCTCAGAGGCAGAGCAAGCGCCGGAGGCGAACAGCTTTCTCGCAGCCTCCACAGCCAGATCCGATGAGCACTCATTTGGCCCCGCGACGTGGCGTTCGCGAATCCCGGTTTTGGATTCGATCTTTTCCATGCTCCATTCCGGAAACTCAGACGCCAATGCCGAGGTCGTTAGCGTGCCGGATGGCAAAAAGTATTCAATCGCCGCGATTCTGGCTCCAATAGCCGAACTTGACACCATGTTGAGAACCTTTCCTTACTGCGCGGTGTACCCACCATCGACCGTCATTACAGATCCGGTGATCCATCGGGAAGCGCCAGACAAAAGAAATGCAATCGCGTTGGCAACATCTTCCGGTTCGCCGAATCCCAACGGATGCGAGGCTCGAATCGCCTCCGTCTGCTCCTGTCCAAGCGTGGCAAACATTCGTTCCGCCAGTTCTGTACGAACCATCGCCGCCGCTACGACATTCGCCCGGATGCCTTCCGCCGCCAACTCGATTGCCAGGCACTTGCACAGTCCGATGAGTGCGGCCTTGCTCGCTCCGTAAGCGGCGATGCTCGCCTGTCCGACCAGTCCCGCCACCGACGACATCAAAACCAAACTGCCTCCGCCGGTTACTCCAACTGGTGGCCGGCAGTTCTTCTGCCGGAAGCCTTTGGCCAGCATGACCGCAGTCGTGACATTCACTCTCTGAACTTCTTCGAATCGCGATGCATCCAGCATTCGGACCGGACGCTGGTTATGTATGCCGGCACAATGGGCGATCCCGTGAAATGGGGTCTGCAACTTGTTGGCAAGGTCGAGCATCCAGGCAGGAATCCGTTCAACATCCATCGCCAGATCGAATGGTTCTGCGTGATGCCCCTGAGCGTTCGTTTCTATTGCATTGAGCCGTTCGTGCGTCTCGGCAAGTCTTCCCGCGTCCCTGCCCGTCAGCACAACACGCGCGCCAAGTGTGCCAAGCAATAGGGCCGTTTCACGGCCGATCCCTGACGATGCACCCGTCACCAATATGGTGCGTCCAGATAGGTCCATCGGTTGCGTTTTCATCATCTGTCTGTCAATCAATCTGGTTGGTCGTCGCCGGAATGGTGCTTTCGATGCGGAATGGGCCTGAGCGGGGGACGGTAGTTGTGCGAAAGACCGCGGTACTCGGGTAGACGCCAAAAGGCGCTACTGACGGGAATCATAGCATATCCGATCAGGTGATCCCCTGGAACCCAATGCTATACTTGGAGTTGGATGTCAGGCACAAAAATTGGGGCGGAGATATAGATGACTTCTAACCAAATCCTGCTCGATCTTGGTGAGCTTCTGGAGTCCGAACAGCCCTTGGACGGCTCAGAGGAACTTGCCAGCCTCGAGAACTGGGACTCGATGGCGGTTATCGCATTCATTGCGTTCGCCGACGACAAATGTGGCAAGTCGCTCGTGGCAAAAGACATCAACGCGTGCAAAACCGTGGGCGATCTGGTCAATCTCGTCTCGAAGGACGCATAATGACTCACCGCCCGCGCGTCTCGGTTGACGCTCTGCGCAGGTAACGAAATGAAGGGTGTCTTCCGTGGCGCATTCAATCGCGTGCTTGCGCTTGCGGCGCGATTCCTTCCGGGCGCCACATCACTTCGCCCTTGGTTGCACCGCCTCAGGGGTGTCAAAATCCATGGTCGTGTCTTTATCGGGGACGACGTATACCTCGACAATGAGTACCCGGAGTCCATCGAGATCCACGACGGTGCCCAAATCTGTTTACGCTCTGTGCTCGTTGCGCATACTCGTGGTCCCGCCAAGATCATCATCGGGCGGCACGCCTTTGTCGGTGCGGGCTCACTGATTACGGCAGCATCCGGCTCCGTCCTGCAAGTGGGCGACGGCTCCGTCATAACCGCCGGCTCCGTTATCTCCAGCAGTGTCCCAGCACAGACGGTGGTTGGGTTGCAGAAGGCAAAGCCTCTTGCACACGCCAGTGTTCCGCTCACCATGAACACCACGTACCAGGCGTTCCTGGACGGACTTAGGCCATTGCAGCGGAAACAGCGTTCCAAAACTGGGTCATGAAGGTCCTTTACGTCGTGTGCGCACCGGACGCACCCTCCTCCGATACGTCTCAAGATCGTCGGGTTGCTGCGTTCGCGCAGTGGATGGGAGTCGCTGTAACCGAGATAGCACCGACGCGGGCGGGCTTCGATACCATTCGGTCAGAATCATCCCTTGCGATTAGTGCGGATGCTCTTGTTCAGCTTTATGCAGGAATGGATTCCTCCGCTCGGTCCGCGACCTTGAGCCGGATTCGTGAACATTGCCGGGAGATCCTGGTCTTCGCTGACGGTTCCGACACAAGACGCGAAAGACTTGGTCAATTTGCGCATGCGTTCTCCTGGATAACTGGTGCCGAGCAAACCCTCGCAACCGAGATAGCCTATCTTCCGCCGGGTGCTGCGAGGCAATTCCAGTTCTCTTCCGCCGATCCTCCCCTGACGCGCCAATTTACCGGTCTCCCCTTCGCAATGCCCGCCGCATCGGTATCGCAGCCCATCTTTGCTGGTTCCAACGGTGCCGCGATTCTTACGGTCAACCGATCGCCGGCCCTTCTTGAACTGGCTGCCGAACGCGGAGGCACTGCGGTTTACGCAGCGGCCTGGCCAGACCTACCCGATGTCCACGCAACGGCTTCCAGCGGTCTCGAGCAGCATTACGATAGCTTTCCTTCTCTTTTAATCTTTCTTCGTAAGGCTTTCGAGGCATCCGAGTCGATGTGGTTAGGGCCACCCACGCCCACCGCAAGGTTCATCGTCGATGACCCACTGCTGAAGGATCGGTACGGTTTTCTCAACTATGCGGATCTTTTCCAATCCATGGAGCAGCACCGCTTTGGCACGACGCTAGCCTTCATTCCAGGAAATCATCGCCGGACATCAAAGCGCTGGGTGGATAGGAATCTGAAGCACGGGCCGAACTTCTCGATCTGTGTTCATGGCTGTGACCATACCAACCGGGAGTTCGCGGAACTCAACGAGCCCGTCATCTTGCGAAAGTCGGCGGAAGCATTGACGCGCATGCAAAGCCATACCTTGCGAACGAGTTTTTCGTTCGAGCCGGTCATGGTTTTCCCGCAAGGCCGCTTCTCTCCGATGGCATTGGATAGTCTGCGTTATTCGGGATTTTTGGCCGCAGTGAACAGCAGCCCGTTTCCGTCGGCCGGCAGCTTCACACAGCCGATTCGGATTGGCGATCTGCTCCGTCCTGCGCTAACCAACGGTGGAGGCTTCCCACTCTTTCGCCGGCTTCACCCCACGCAAAAACTGGGCTTTGCTTTGGACCTCTTTCTCGGCAAGCCCGCACTGTCCGTTGAGCATCACGAGTACTTCCAATCGGGTTTGGGCAAATTGAATGAATTTGCCAGCGAACTTAACGCGATCGAGCCTCGATTAACTTGGCCCTCTCTGTCTGACCAACTCAGGAGGAGTTGCTGGACTCGCCGGATGGAATCCGGTGATGGCTATTGGGTCCGCTTCTTTACCCGCTCCTTTGTGCTGGAGAATCAGAGTTCCGGCCTGCGGATGTACCGCGCGATCAAACACGAGCCGGACGCTTCTTTGGTTTCGCGCGTGACATGCGCTGGACTCGATGGGATCAAAGAACTCCCTTTCTCTTTTTCTGGCGATGACCTCGTGTTGGACATCACGCTGCGAGCCGGTCAATCCGTTAGGATCGAGATTGCGGACGCTTCCCAAACCAGAAAAGTCGCGCCCTCGCCATCGATTCGCTATCGAGCCAGTGTCTTTCTACGCCGGCGTCTCTCCGAGTTCCGGGATGATTTTCTTGTCCGTCACCCCCACCTTCTTCAAGGCGCAAAGTCCATCGCCAGAAAACTGAAGATGACCGGCGACAGTTAGGTCTCTCCACCATCGCCGCCATGGATCGCCTGATCGTCCTCGACCACGGGCGTATCATTGAGGAAGGGGCGCATCGCGAGTTGCTGGCCCGTAACGGAGTGTACGCTCGCCTATGGGCCCACCAAAGTGGAGGCTTCCTCGGTGAAACAGACGAGGACGAGCAGGACTCACAGAGCAAAGCCGGCAACGTGCTGACCAAGTAACGTCAAACGAACGCAGAAGAAGGAGAAGTAGACATGGAGCAACTGGATCTACTGAAAATGAAGTACCAATCGGTGCTCAACACCATCACCCAAAAGGGTGTGCGCCTGAAGCATCTTCACATCGAAGGCGGCAAGCTGTTCATCCAGGGCGCAGCGCCCTCCGAACAGGCCAAGAATGACGTCTGGAACCAGATCAAACTCGTTGATGCCAACTACTCCGCGGACCTCATCTGCGACATCAGCATCGACCCCAGCCTCGCGCCTCCCGCGCCCGAACAGACCACCTACACCGTCGTAGCCGGTGATTCCCTCTGGAAGATTGCCGCCAACAAACTCGGCAACGGTGCGCTCTACCCCAAGATCATCGCCGCCAACCCGGACCGTTTGAAGGACGAAAAGTCCGTCATCCACCCCGGCGACGTCCTCATCATCCCCAGCGCCTAATCCGCTGGTACTTCGGGGCGGCTTCTTCTGTGCTTGAGCCGCCCCTCCGCAATCCGCGACACTAGTACATTGACCGGCGACATCCGCATCCACGACAACTTCCCGTCCCGTTACCTCGCGCGCTCCCGCCGCATCCTGGTTTACCTCCCGCCGAGTTACGAACGCGCCCGATCCTTCCGCTACCCCGTCCTCTATCTCCACGACGGTCAGAACGTCTTCGACCCGCACACGTCCTTTATCCCCGGCGAAGAGTGGGAAGTGGACGAAACCGCGGAATCCCTCATTCGTTCCCGCTACATCCGCCCGTTGATCATCGTCGCCATCTACAACGGCGGCGAATTCCGCATGGACGAGTACACCAACACGCCGGACCATCACGGTCGAGGCGGTAAAGCGGACCTCTACGGCCAGTTTCTGATTGAAGAGTTGATGCCGTTCATCGAGTCGCAGTACCGCACACGATCGGAACCTCGCAACGTCGGCATCGGAGGCTCCTCGCTCGGCGGCCTTGTGACGTTGTACTTGGGAATGAAGCACCCGCAGCGCTTCGGCAAACTAGCGGTGATGTCGCCCTCGGTCTGGTGGAGCAACCGCGCGATCCTCGGCGCGATTCCCGACACCTTCCCGACTCCCAGACCCCGCATCTGGCTCGACATCGGCACAGGCGAAGGCGAAAACACGGTACTCGACACGCGCCTCCTGCGCGACGAACTCGTCCGCAAAGGCTGGGACCCCCGTCGCGACCTCCACTACGTCGAAGCCGAAGGCGCTCAACACACAGAAGCCGCCTGGCGCGCCCGCGTCCCCGCCATGCTCCGCTTCCTCTTCCCGCGCTACTAAGGAACCCCCTACCCCCCCCCAACTCTCCCATTCGTGTCAGACCGATCTGACACAAATGGGAGAGCATATACAGGCTAGGGGATTCCTCTAGATATTGCTGTGGCTCTGACCCCCATCGGCCACCACGCACGACCCCGTCATATAGCTCGCCGCCGCGCTCGACAGGAACACGATCAGGTTCGCCACCTCTTCCGGACTCCCAAAGCGACCCAGCGGCATATCCGTCTGCACAAACCGTTCGATCTTCTCGCGATCCGCCTGCATCCGTTTATCCCAGCCGCCCCCCGGAAAGTACACCGACCCCGGTGCGACCGCATTCACCAGGATCCCGTCCCCCGCCAGATCCCGCGCCATCGCCTTCGACATGCTGATCACCGCAGACTTCGCCCCGTTGTACGCCGCACCGCCGCCGCCCTCTTTGCCCCAAATGCTGGACACGTTGACGATGCGCCCCCATCCGGCAGCCTTCATATGTGGGATCGCGGCCTTGCTGGCCACTAAGGTGGAAAAGACATTCAGTTCGAACACCCCGCGCCACTGCTCGACCGTCGACGCCTGAAAGCCGCCGCCGCCCATCGAACCGCCCACGTTGTTTACCAGGATGTCCAACCGTCCGAACCGTTCATGCACGGCGTTCACAAAGCCGGTTAACTCCTCCGGCCTTGTGACATCCACCGTATACGAAAACAGTCCGTCTAACTCAACCGGTGTACGGCCGCAGACCGCCACCACGCAACCTTCAACCGCCAGCGCCTTCGCCGTCGCAAGACCAATGCCTCGCGTACCACCGGTGACAATCGCCACCCGGTCCTTCAAGCCCAGATACATCCCTCCAGCTTACGCCGGAAGCTTCGATGTACCCATCAGCGCCAGGTCGATCGCCCGCGCCGCCTTGCGACCCTCAGCAATCGCCCATACGACGAGTGACTGTCCACGGCGCGCATCGCCCGCCGCAAACACCTTGGGATCGGACGTCGTAAAGTTATCCATCGACGCCTTTACGTTGCCGCGCCCGTCCAGTTCCACGCCCAGCGACTCCAGCAATCCCTGCCGTACCGGACCCGTAAAGCCCATTGCCAGCAGTACCAGATCCGCATCCAGCGTAAACTCCGTACCCGGAATCGGCGCGAACCCCTTGTCTGGACCTTCCACGCCAATCGCATGCAACTGCTTGACGTTGCCCTGCTCATCGCCCGTGAACTTCGTCGTCGCGATGCCCCACATCCGCTCGCCGCCTTCTTCGTGCGCCGATTCCTGACGCAACATCAGCGGCCACTGCGGCCATGGCGTCGACGACGCACGCTGATTCGGCGGCATCGGCATGATCTCAAACTGATGCACCGACGCTGCGCGATGCCGGTGGGACGTACCCAGGCAGTCCGCACCCGTATCGCCACCGCCAATAATGACGACGCGCTTGCCAGTTGCCCGAATCTGATCAGGAACCTTATCGCCTGCCACAACCTTGTTCTGCTGCGGCAAAAAGTCCATAGCAAAGTGGATGCCGTTCAACTCGCGACCCGGTACATTCAGGTCGCGCGGAGCTTCCGCCCCGATGGCCACCAGAATGGCGTCGTGATTCTTCTTCAACTCCAACGGGTCGATGTTGCCCCCCACGTCCGCGTGGACTTCGAACTTCACGCCCTCAGCTTCCAATTGCGTCATGCGACGGTCGATGAAGCGCTTCTCCATCTTGAAGTCCGGAATGCCGTACCGCAGCAAGCCGCCGATGCGATCGCTCTTTTCGTACACCGTGACATCGTGTCCGGCGCGCGCCAACTGCTGCGCCGCCGCCAGCCCTGCAGGACCTGACCCGATGATCGCGATCTTCTTGCCCGTCTTCCTCTCCGCGATCTCCGGCCGGATCCAGCCCGCGTCCCACGCATGCTCGATAATCGTCCGCTCAATCAGCTTGATCGCTACCGGAGGCTCATTGATCCCCAGCACGCAAGCCGCTTCGCACGGGGCAGGGCAGATGCGACCCGTAAATTCCGGAAAGTTATTGGTGGCATGCAAGGTCCGGATGGCATCCTGCCAGCGGTCCTTGTACACCATATCGTTCCAGTCCGGAATGATGTTGTTCAGCGGGCAGCCCGTATGGCAGAACGGAATGCCGCAGTCCATACAGCGCGCGCCCTGCGTCCGTACCTTCTCTTCCGGAAAGTCCTGGTAAATCTCAAACCAGTCGTTGACGCGCTCGGCCACCGGACGCCGGGCCGGCAGTTCGCGCGTGTATTCCTTAAATCCGGTGATCTTACCCACGGGCCACCTCCTGCTTCACCACCGCCTCCACCGGGTTGTATTGCATCTGTGCTCGCGGCACTCCCAGCACACGTTTCAACTCATGCGGGAACACCTTCACAAACTTCGGCAGCATCGTGTCGAAGTTCTCCAGAATCCAACGTGCCCGCGGCGATCCGGTCAACTGCGCGTGCCGCTCAATCAGATTCTTCAGCGAATTGATATCGGCCTGCTCGGCTACCGGTTCCAGATCCACCATGCTCTTGTTGCACAGTACGCTGGAGAACTTGCCGTTCTCATCCAGCACAAACGCCGTACCGCCGCTCATGCCGGCACCAAAGTTCTTGCCGGTTTCACCGAGAATCACCACCAGGCCCTTGGTCATGTATTCGCAACCGTGGTCGCCCACACCTTCGACAACCGCCGTCGCGCCCGAATTGCGTACCGCAAACCGCTCACCGGCGACACCGTTAAAGAAGCATTCGCCACCCGTCGCGCCGTACAGCACCACGTTACCGACGACGATGTTCCGCTCCGGCAGGAACGTCGACTGCTTCGGCGGGTACACCACAATCTTGCCGCCCGACAGACCCTTGCCGACGTAATCGTTGGAATCGCCTTCGAGCGTCAACGTCACGCCCTTGGCCAGGAACGCGCCAAAGCTCTGACCCGCGCTGCCGTTGAACTGGAACTTCACCGTGTCATGCGGCAACCCTTCTGACCCGTACTTCCGCGCGATCTCGCCCGACAGCATCGCGCCCACCGAACGATGTACGTTCTTGATCGGCAGCTTGAAGTCCACCGGCGTACCGCTGTCGATGGCATCGCGAGCATGGTCGATCAGCTTGTAATCCAAAGCCTGCTCCAGGCCATGATCCTGCGCGATCAGGCAGCGGCGGCCCACACGTCCCGGCACCGCGGGATTGTGCAGGATCGACGAAAAGTCCAGCCCGCTGGCCTTCCAGTGATCCACAGCCTTGCGCATCTCAATCACGTCCACGCGGCCGATCATCTCGTCCATCGTGCGGAACCCGAGCTTCGCCATCAACTGCCGTACTTCCTCCGCAATGTAGAAGAAGAAGTTGATCACATGCTCCGGCGAACCCGTAAACTTCTTACGCAGATCCGGGTCCTGCGTCGCAATCCCCACCGGGCACGTATTCAGGTGACACTTGCGCATCATGATGCAGCCCATCGCCACCAGCGGCGCCGTCGAGAAGCCGAACTCCTCCGCACCTAGTAACGCGGCGATCACCACATCGCGACCCGTTTGCAGTTTGCCGTCCGTCTGTACCCGAATGCGGGACCGCAGGTCGTTCATCACTAGCACCTGCTGCGTCTCCGCCAAGCCGAGTTCCCATGGGATACCGGCATGCTTCAGCGACGTCAGCGGCGACGCACCCGTACCACCGTCGTACCCCGAAATCAGCACCAGGTCCGCGTGCGCCTTGGCGACACCCGCCGCCACCGTACCCACGCCCACTTCGGCCACCAGCTTCACCGAAATGCGAGCCCGTGGATTGGCGTTCTTGAGGTCGTAAATCAGCTGCGCCAGATCTTCAATCGAGTAGATATCGTGATGCGGGGGCGGGGAAATCAAGCCCACGCCGGGTGTCGCATGGCGAACCCGCGCGATGTTCTCGTCCACCTTATGACCGGGCAACTGTCCGCCCTCACCAGGCTTCGCTCCCTGCGCCACCTTGATCTGCAATTCGTCCGCATTCACCAGGTATTCCGCCGTCACGCCAAAGCGCCCCGACGCTACCTGCTTGATCGACGACCGGCGTGAATCGCCATTCGGATCCGGCACAAAGCGCTCCGGCTCTTCGCCGCCTTCGCCCGTATTTGAACGTCCGCCAATGCGATTCATCGCAATCGCCAACGTCTCGTGCGCTTCCTTCGAGATAGACCCGAACGACATCGCACCGGTGGCGAACCGTTTCACGATCTCCTTGGCCGGCTCCACTTCCTCAATCGGGATGGGCTTCGCCGAATAGCGGAACTCCATCAGCCCGCGCAATGTACACAACTGCTTCGACTGGTTGTCGATCAGCGACGTGTACTCCTGGAACGTCTCATACCGCCCCTGCACCACCGCATGCTGCAACTTGCTCACCGTCAGCGGATTGAACAAGTGATACTCGCCGCGGACGCGGAATGCATACTGGCCGCCGGCATCAAGTTCCGTATCGTTCTCCGAAAGACCCTGGAAGGCAAACGCATGCTTCATCTGCGCTTCCTTCGCCAGGACATCCAGGCCAATACCCTCAATGCGCGACGACGTACCGGTGAAGTACTCGTCCACCAGCGCCTTATTCAAGCCGATCGCTTCAAACACCTGCGCCCCGCGGTAGCTCTGCAAGGTCGAGATGCCCATCTTCGAAAAGACCTTCAACAAGCCCTTATTCACGGACTTCTTGTAGTTCTTCAGCGCCGTCTTAAAGTCCGTACCTCCGCGCTTGGCCAGATCCTCAAGCGTCTCAATCGCCAGATACGGATTGATTGCCGACGCGCCGTAGCCCATCAGCAGGCAGTAATGCATCACTTCGCGAGGCTCGCCGGACTCGATGATCAGCGCCACCTGCGTACGCGTACCTTCGCGCACCAGATGATTGTGTACCGCCGTCAACGCCAGCAGCGACGGAATCGGCGCGGACTCTTCATCAATGCCGCGATCGGACAGAATCAACACCGAATACCCGCTCTTGATCGCATGCGAAGCAGACCGGCACAGCTGATCAAGCGCCCGCTTCAACCCGCGCTCGCCCTTGTCCACCAGGAACAAGGTCGGCAAGGTGGTGGCCAGGAAGTCGCCCTGGCTGATCCGGCGAATCTTTTCGAGATCCCGATTGGTCAGAATCGGATGCGCCAGCTTCAGCGTATGGCAGTGCTCCGGCGTCTCTGCCAGGATGTTCCGCTCATTGCCGATGTAGCTCGTCAGCGACATCACCAGTTCTTCGCGAATCGGATCGATCGGAGGATTGGTCACCTGGGCAAACAACTGCTTGAAGTAGTTGAACAGCGGCTGCGGCTTATCGGACAAGCAAGCCAGAGGCGTATCCGTACCCATCGATCCAATGGGTTCCTCGCCGTTGGCGGCCATCGGCATCATGAGCATCCGGATGTCTTCTTCCGTATACCCAAACGCGCGCTGACGCTGAATGATCGTTTCGTGATCCGTCTCCTGCACGCGCGTCGGCTCCGGCAGGACATCCAGGTTGATCTGGTTCTGCGCCAGCCACTCGCCGTACGGCTTCCGGCCCGACAGCTTGCCCTTGATCTCTTCATCCGGCACGATGCGCTGTTCCTGCAAATCCACCAGGAACATCTTGCCCGGCTGCAACCGGCCCTTGGCCTTTACGTTCTCGGGCTTCACCGGCAGGACGCCAGTTTCGGACGCCAGAATCACGTAATCGTCGTTGGTGATCACGTACCGCGCCGGACGCAGTCCATTGCGATCGAGCGTCGCGCCCACCCAGCGGCCATCGGTAAACGCCACCGCCGCAGGACCGTCCCACGGCTCCATCAGAGACGCGTGATACTCGTAAAACGCCCGCTTTTCCGCCGGCATCGTCGTATCTGCATCCCACGCCTCCGGCATCAACATCGCCATCACGTGCGGCAGTTCACGACCCGCCATCGTCAGCAACTCAACCGCGTTATCCAGGCAAGCCGAATCCGAACCACCCGGCTGGATGATCGGCAGCATGCTCTTCATCTCCGGAAAGTAGTCCGACGCCAGCACGCCCTGCCGCGCGTTCATCCAGTTGACGTTGCCCTTCACGGTATTGATCTCGCCGTTGTGGCAGATGTACCGGTAAGGATGCGCCAGGTTCCAGGCCGGGAACGTATTCGTGGAAAAGCGCTGGTGCACCACGCACATCGCGCTCATCACGTCCGGATCCTTCAACTCGCTGTAAAACTCCGGAATCTGGTGCGACAGCAGCAGACCCTTATACACAATCACCCGCGACGACAGCGACGGGACATAGAAGAAGTCCTTCTCGCGCAGGCTGGACTTCGCCACTTCGGCCTCCGCCTGCTTACGCACCGTGTACAGCCGCCGCTCGAACTCATCCGGCGTCATCCCCGGAGCCTTAGCGATAAAGATCTGCTCAATATAGGGCTGCGTCGCACGCGCCTCGCGGCCAATCGTATTGCCGTTGGCCGGCGTATCGCGCCAACCCAGAGCCGTCAGCCCGTTTTCGCGAGCCAGGCGTTCGACAATGCCCTCACAAGCCAGGCGCGACGTCTTGTCCACCGGCAGAAACATCATGCCCACGCCGTACTCCCCGGCGCCCGGCAACGTAAAGCCCAGCTTCTGGCACTGCTTGGCAAAGAATTTGTGCGGAATCTGAATCAGAATCCCTGCGCCATCGCCCGTTTCCGGATCGCAGCCGCATGCGCCGCGGTGCGTCAGATTGACGAGGATCTGAATGCCCTTGGTGATGATGTCGTGCGACGGCTCGTTTTTGATATTGGCAATGAAGCCAATGCCACAAGCATCGCGTTCCAGTTGCGGATTGTACAGACCTTGGGGCTCGGGGAGCCCGCGCATAGCAGCAGGGTTCTTGGACATGGAATACGGATCCTGACCAGGCGCGGACAGAGCGCCTCTTTTTCGGATTCCAGAAGAATACCATGTGCCTGTAGTATTATGCAAACGAAAACAAATCTGCTTGACTATTAGGTTCTCTAATTATAAGATCGACCTAGTGTCCTGGGATTCCGCTTTCAGTCAACTTCTTCTTTTCAAAGACATAGCCGCTACCCGCAGTGTCTCAAAGGGTGCCGAGGCTAACGGTGTCAGTCAGTCCGCCGCCAGTCAGATGTTGAAAAGTCTGGAAACTTCCCTGGGCGCCAAGCTCCTCGATTCTTCCACCCGTCCGCTCACCGTCACCGAGTCCGGCCGCATGTACCTCGACATGTGCCGCGACATCCTCCGCCGTCGCGACCAGTTCCAGGCAGACCTCGACCAGCTTCGCGAACTCACCCAAGGCACCGTTCGCGTTGCGGCTATCTATTCAGTTGGTGTTTCGGAAATGACGGTGCTCGAAAAAGAGTTCCGCGCCCGCCAGGACGGCGCACGCCTCGCCATCGAGTACCTGCGTCCGGAAAAGGTCTACGAAGCCGTCGTCAGCGACCGTGCGGACATCGGCCTCATCTCGTACCCCGAACAGACTCGCGAAGTAAAGGTGATCGATTGGCGGCAGGAAGAGATGGTGGTCGCCACCGCGCCAGGGCATGCCCTAGCCACCAAGACCTCCATCGCCCCGCGCGACCTGCAGGGCCACGAATTCATCGCCTTTGATGACGACCTGCCCATCCGCCAGGAAATTGACCGCTACCTCCACGCCAACGGCGTCGACGTCCGCGTCACCCTCCACTTCGACAACCTGCAGAGCCTCAAAGAAGCAGTCGCGGAAACCAGCTCCGCAGTTAGCATCCTGCCCGGCCGCGTCCTCAACAAAGAGGTCGCTTTAGGCCGCCTGATTTCCATCCCCATCGACGCCCCGGGTCTTTACCGGCCCCTCGGCATCATCCACCGCCGGAAAAAACACTTCCATCCGGCAGCCCAGGCCTTCCTCGACCTTCTCCAGCAGACCCCCGCCTAATACCTACCTAAAACTCGATCGGACCCCAAGTTTCTTTCTTACCGTGCCGGATCAGCTCGTGTACCTCGCCATGCCCGATGTCGAAGTACCACCCGGCGACGTCCGGCTTCTTCCCCTTGTGGCCCTTCAGGTACTTGTCCACACGCGCCACCTGCAGCGCGACGTTCGCCTTTGCCAGCCGTTCCAGTTGAGCCGTCGCATCGAGCGCCGTCCAATCCTTCTGCTTCTGTACGGTCTCCAGCGCCGGCCGCCCGTTCTCGATCCAGCTCCCAACCGCCGGCAGATGCTCAATGGACCCGGCATCCGACATCAGAGCTTTCATGGCACCGCAATCCGAATGCCCGCAGATCACAATATGCTCGACTTTCAGATACTTGATCGCGAACTCGATCGTCGCCTCTTCGCTCGCGCTCACCGACGTATCCATGACGTGCCGCGGCTCCGGAATAAAATTGCCAGCATTCCGGTCGACAAACAGCGTACCCGGCACCGAATCGGTCAGAAGATTCGGGTCAATGCGCGAATCGGCGCACGTGATAAACAAAGTGGTAGGCTTCTGCGTGTTCGCAAGCTTCTCGAACAGTTCCTTGTACCCGGAATAGGTCCGGTACCGAAAGCGCAGCACACCTTGTCGCAGAGCATTCATAAGCTGTGCATAGGATAGCAAATGAAGAGACTTTCACTTGGACTTCGTGCTATTCTGTAGGCCATGGCAATCCCCAACGTAAAGCGTTACCGGATCACCAGTCCGGAGGGCGGGGAGACCGCCACTCTGATGGCTGTTGTCCCCAAAGACGTTGACTTGGATACGTACCTGAAGGAAGCCTCCACGCGCTTTGACTGGAAAGCATGGCGCGAACAGAAGGCCAGCCAGAACAAGGTCCGCGTCGGTCAGCAAAAGCAGAAGAAAGCAAAATAAAGGCTCGATCCTGCTCCCGGGGAGGCCCCGTTTGTGGGCCCCTTGGGAGGCGTGGCGAGCCTTTCGCCTTTTTCTATGGCTCCCTTCGCAGTTGTACCCTTCCTTGTTCTCACAGCCGCCAACGGCCTCGAATGGCTCACTGGCTGCCACACTCTCACCACACCTCGCGGCGTCAACATCCAGGAGAATTGGACCTCCACTGAAGGCGGCCTGATGCTCGGCGTCAACCGCACCATCCGTAACGGCAAAGCTGTAGCCTTCGAATTCCTCCGCATCGATAGCGAACACACTTACATCGCGATGCCCGGTGGCAAGAACGAAACCCACTTCCGCCTTGCCTCAAAGTCCGATACCGAAGTCATCTTCGCCAACCCCGAACACGACTTTCCCAAGCGCATCATTTACCGCAAGACCGCCGAAGGCCTAACCGCCCGCGTTGATGCCGGGGAAGGCTCCACCAAGGCGCAGGAATTTCCCTTTAAATCCGTACCCTGCCAGGCGGCAAAGCAGCCCTAGCGCAGCACGCCCTTCTGATACTCGAGCAACGCCCGCGCCGCCTGATAGTCGAACTTCGCACTCGTCTGCGCGATCTCCGCACTTGTCAGGTTCAACTGCGCCTGGCTCAACTCCACGATGCTGCTCAACCCCAAGTCGTACCTCGCCTGTGCCAGCCGCAACGCCTGCTGTGCCTGCCCCAGTAACGACGCCGTCAATTGCAGCCGCTCAAACGCATTCTGCGACCCGATGAAAGCCAGACGTACGTCGCGCTCCACCTGATTGCGGACTTCCTTCTCCGCCGCCTCAGCCGCCCGTTGCCGCGCCTCCGCTTCCGTACGCCGCGCCTTGAACATCCCGCCCGTCAACAGCGGAAAATCGACGTTAATGCCCCCGGCGATGTAATGCCCCTGCAGCCGGCTATGGTGCAGCGGCGCGACACCCGCCGTCACCACCGCGCTCACCGTCGGCCGTTGCAGCGAGTTCTCCGCACGCACAAACGCCGCTGCCGCTTCCCGGTCCAGCCTCGCCTGCGCCAACTCCGGACGGTTCGCCAGAGCCTGCTCCGCTGCTTCTGCCCACACATCGGGCAACGGCGCGGGCAATCCCTCTTCGCTCAACACATAGTCTGGCGACGCTCCAGGATCGAACCCCATCGCGTTCGCCAAATCCACCATCGACGATCGCACTGCGTTCACCGCATTGCTCAGGAGTAGCCGCGCCTCTTCCACATTCACCCGCGCAAACGTGACGTCCAGGTCGGACTTCAACTTGTTCTGCGCCAGCACCGATGCCTGATTCGCCACCAGATCTCGAGCCTTCACCGTCTGTTGCGCCACCCGTAAAATGGCCTGCGCCCGCATCGCCCCAAAGTACGCGCGGTACACCCGCAACACCACATCGGCGCGACCCACAGCCACCGCCTGCTGCGCCGCTTCCGCACGCAGATCCGCTGACTCAGCCAACGTTCGCGTACGCCCAAAATCCGTCAACAACTGCGTCGCGCTCGCACCGATGCCCCAGCGATTCAGGATCACCGGATTGTTCAATCCGCCCGCCAGAATACGAGTGTTCGCATCCTCAGCCAGCGCGCCCGACGACAGTGCACTCACCTGCGGATACAACCGCGCCCGTACCTGATCGGGCACTGCTGCCGCTGCCTGCTGCTGCGCCTGTACCCGCTGCAGTTGTGGATGATTGGCAATCGCCATCCGTACCGCTTCTTCCAAAGTCAGAGGTGTCGCGGCATACAACACACCACTCACCAACAACCAAAGCAGCTTACTCATGCGGCACCACGGCAACAAAAGGATCGTTGCGATGCAGCAGGAAGTACCCCGCCGGCACCAGCACCACCGTAAACACCACCGACACCGCCAGACCGCCGATAATCGCTCGAGCCAGCGGCGCATACGCCTCGCTACCTTCGCCCAGCTTCAGCGCCATCGGCAGCAGTCCGATCAACGTCGCCAGCGATGTCATCAACACCGGCCGCAATCGTACCCGGCACGCCGTCGCCACCGCCTCGCGTACCTCCATGCCTTCGGACCGCAGGTGATTCGTGAACTCCACAATCAGAATCGAGTTCGACACCGCAATGCCAACCAGCATCACGATTCCCATCAGCGACATTACGTTCAGCGTCGTGTCCGTCGCCACCAGCGTAATCAGCACGCCCATGATCCCCGGCGGCACCGCCAGCAGGATGATGAACGGGTCGCTGAAGGACCGGAACTGCGCCACCAGCACCAGGTACAGCAGCACCACCGCCAGCAGCAACCCCGTTCCAAAGCTCCGGAACGAACTCCGCATCGCTTGAATCGACCCGCGCATCTCCACCTGCGTACCGTCAGGGATCCGCGAATTCGCAATCGCCCGTTCGATGCGATCTCCCAGCTCGCCCATGTCCTCGCCCTGCGGCCGTACGTAGATGTCCACCGTACGACGCAACTGCGAATGCGCTACCTCGGTCGGCGACAGGATCTTCGACGTCCGGCTCATCGCATCCAATCGCGCCGGCTGTTCGGCCTTCGCCCCGCGAATCGGAATCGCCTTCAACCCTTCCAGATCACGGATCTCGTTATCCGCGTATTGCACGGCCAGCAGATAGTCGTTGCCGCTCCGCGGATCGATCCAGAAGTTCGGCGAGATCATGCCACTGGAATTGAGCGCCGTCACGACGTTATCCACAATCTCGCGCTGCGTCAGCCCCAATTGCCCCGCACGCACGCGATCGATGTCCAACCGCAGCGACGGATAGTCCAGGTTCTGCGGAATGTACGTCTCCGCCACATTCGGCAGCTCTCGTACCCGGCTTGCCAACTCCGAAGCGTACGCAAAATTCCGCTCCAGGTTTGACCCGCTCACCTGCACATCAATTGGCGCCGGCATACCCATGTTCAGCACCGAATCCACAAGCCCGCCAGTCTGGAAGTACGTCTCAATCTGCGGCAAATCACTGGCAATCCGCTGCCGGACCTTTTCCATATAGGCGTGGCTGCTCAGCTTGTGGCCCTTCGCCAAACTCACCTGTACAAACGCCGTATGCATCCCGGCATTCGATGTATAAACAGCCGAAAAATCGGGCGTAATGCCGATGTTCGACACGATCTTGCCCAACTCGCGCTCCGGCACAATCTCGCGTACCAGCCCTTCCACCTTCGCCACATTCTGCTCAGTGACACTCAATCGCGTACCCGAAGGCAGCTTCAGATTCATCACAAACTGCCCGGGATCGGTACGCGGAAAGTACGACATGCCAAGCGACGGGTAGAGCACAAACGTCAAAGCGAACATCGCCGCAAACACCACCAGCGTCACGATGGGCCGCCGCAATACAGGACCCAGCATTCGTTCATACAGCCCCAGCCCGCGATCAAACAGCGCATTGAACCGGTTGTTGAACCGCTGCCCCCAACCCACCTTCACCTGTAGATTGGGATGCGTCAGCCGGATGAACCGCGCGCAGAACAGTGGCACCACGGTCATCGCCACGATGTAGGACGCTGCCAGCGAAATCACTACCGCCAGCGCCAGCGCGGAAAACAAGTACCGGCTCACCCCAAACAGCATCGTTACCGGAAAGAACACCACCGCCGTTGTAATCGTCGAAGCAAGGACGGGCAGAGCCACTTCCCGCCCGCCCTTCTCCGCCGCGACCTCCGGCCTCTCGCCTAATTCGAGATGCCGGAAGATGTTTTCGAGCACCACCACCGAGTTATCGATCAGTCGCGAAAACGCCAGCGCCAGTCCACCCAGCACCATGCTGTTGATCGATCCCCCGCTCATCGAAAGTGCTAAGAAAGTAGCAAGCGCCGATAACGGAATCGAAAAGAACACCGCCAACGTCGCTCGCATGCTACCCAGAAACACCAGAATCATGATGGATGTCAGCACCAGGCCAATCGCGCCTTCGTGCAGCAGTGTCTCAATCGCCGTCTTCACGAACTCCGATTGATCGAAAACGACTTCCGTCACCAACTCCTTCGGTACGTCCACCAGCTTTGCCGCTGCCTGACGCAACCCTTCCACCACCTCAATCGTGTTCGAATCGCCGCCTTGCTTCAACACCGGCAAGTACACGGACCGTTGCCCGTCCACCCGCACGATGTTGGTCTGCAACTGCTGGGCATCGCGAGTCTCGCCGATGTCGGCAATGCGAACCGGCGTCAGCCCGTCCATCTTCACCGGCAGTTGGTTGATCTCGCTCAGATTGCGAAGCTGACTGTTGGTGTAAATGTTGTAGTCGCGCTCGCCCACCTGCAAATCGCCCGCCGGCAGAATCAGATTCGCCGTCGCCAGTGACCGCACCACGTCCATCAAGCTCAGCCCGTACGCTTCCAGCTTGTTCGGGTTCGCGTACACCATAATCTGCCGCATCGTGCCGCCAAACGGCTGCGGTACGGACGCTCCCGGCACGCTCGCCACTTGATTACGCACGGTCACCTGCGCCAGGTCGCGAAGCCGCGTTTCCGACAAGCCCTCGCCCTGAAACGTCAGCAGCGCCACCGGCAGGCTCGACGCGTCGAACTTCATCACAATCGGCGGCAGCGTACCCGGCGGTAATCGCCGCAAATTCGCCATCGCCAGATTCGAAATCGTCGTCACCGCGGAATCCGCGTTCGACCCCGGTTGGAACGTCACCTTGATGATGCTCACCCCCGGCAGCGACCTCGACTCGATCCGGTCAATCCCCGACCCCAGCGTAAAGAACCGCTCAAAGCGGCTCGTAATGGTGGTCTCAATCTGCTCCGGTGGCATGCCGGTGTAAAAGGTCGCCACCACCACCACCGGTATGTTCATCGAAGGGAACATATCCACCGGCATCTTGGTGATCGCGTTGACGCCCAGCACCGCAATCGCCAGGCACATCACGACAATAAAGAACGGCGTGTGAATCGCAAAACGAGGCATGGTCTACGGCGTCACCTTTGTCTGAACCTTCTGGCCCGCGCGCAGTTGACTGCGTCCCCCCACCACAACCTGCTCGCCTTCCGACACCCCCCGCCGGACCTCCACAAAGTCCGCAGTCTCAAGCCCCGTCGTCACCGGACGGTTCTCCACCACACCTTGTGAATTCACGACCAACACGGCCTTCTTGGCATCTGTACCCACAATCGCGTTCAGCGGCACCGCCAGCGTGTTCGCGCTCCCGGCCAGCACCAGCGACACCTCGGCGTACATGCCGGGAATCAACTGCCCATTCGGATTCGGGATGTCGAGTTCGGTATGCATCGTACGCGTCGCCGTGTCCACCTGGTTGGTCGTGCGCGTCACCGTACCCTTGAACGTCCGGTTCAACGACGGCACCAGAACCTCCACGGTCGATCCGCGCTCAATCATCCCAGCAGCCGACTCCGGCACCGGCAGAATCAGCCGCAACCGCGAATGCTGCGACAGCCGGACCAGTGGCATCGCCTGCGTTTGCGACCCCACGCCGCTCTGGATCATTGCGCCGTTATTCGCGTACCTCTTGGTCACCACCCCATCAAACGGCGCCGTCACCCGCGTGTACCGCATCAGCGTCTCCGCCTTCGTACGCTCGGCCTCCGTCACTTTGATCTGTTCTTCCGCCACCGCAAGCGCCGATTCCGCGGCAGCTACTTGTGCCTCGGCAATCTGGTTGCGGCCCTGCGCATCGTCCACTTCCTGCTGCGCCACCAGCCCAGGCTGCGCCTTCTGGACATCCGCCAGCCGGTCGTACGTCAGCTTGGTCATGCGCTGCTGCGCCTTGGCCCGCTGCACTTCCTGTCGCGACCGTGCGACCTCGGCCCGAAACCGCTGATAGCTCGCCGCTGCCCGCGTGACATCGTCCTTCATCTCGGGCACTTCCAGGGTCGCGATCAGTTGACCCTGCTTCAGGGAATCGCCAACGTCCACCACGATGCGCTCGACATAGCCGGCCACCTTGGACATCACTTCCACTTCCTGAAAGGGAATCAACTCGCCGGTAACAGTGAGGCTCTTGGACAGATCCCGCCGCGCTGCGACGCTCGTCGCCACCGTCACCGTATTGCCGTTCTTGGATGAGCCGGACGGCCTGGCTGCCTCCTCATCGCCTGCAGCACCATGGCCGCAAGCGGTCGTAAACAGCATCGCCAAAAACACAACTAGAATCGCCGGGCGGAACCCCATAGTTCCACGCTAGTGCCACGGCGGCAATCCTACTATCGGGTCCAGACGCCAAAATGCTCCTGTTTGAACCTCATTGTCAGGTTTTTGTCATGTACGCCCGGGCCTCAAATACTGCCCCAACAGGATGTCCACGCCCATGCCCCGCGCCGTATTCTGTACGTGCCGCTCCCCATGGAACCAATTGTGCGCGTCATATCCGCCCAACCCGGCGTCCTGATGGATGCGGTACGGAACTGCGGCTTTCGGGCGCTGTCGGGTTCGGACCCGAACTCTGCAGACGCCATCCTCTACGATGCCGACACCATGCCCGCGGCAGACGCCTCAGCACTCGCCGCGGGCACAGTCCCGTGCATTATCATCGCCACCGGATACGACGCCGCCCATTGGAGCGAGTGGCTCAAATCCGGTGCATCCTCTATCCTTCGCCGCCCCATCTCCCGGAACGATCTCGCCGATTCTCTTGCTGCCGCGCTTCCCAAAACGGCCAAACCACCCGCTCCCGCGCACAGCTGGCTCCGCCGTATCCTCGGCGAATGATGTTAAAACTGGCGTGAACCATGCATCTGAACCTGCGCCGCCAGTTGTCCGGCAACATTCGGCTGGCGTTGCTTCTGGGCTTCGGAGGCTTGATCGCCATCCTCGCCGTACTCGGCGTCTACGCCACCTCGGCGCTCGCCCGCGTACGCCATGCCGAAAGCGAAAACACCCGCCAGTACGTCCTCCGGCACGATCGTTTGGAAACCGTTCGCGGCGCCGCTTACACCGCCAGTGCGCGCCTCCGTAACTACCTCGTCGACCCCGATTCCGCCGCTCTCGCCAGCCACGCCCAGCAAGCGCGCGACCTCTGGACCCGCGCCAACGCCGCCCTCGCGCAGTACCGTCAGTCCGCCCCCGCCACCCGCCAGCCTCTCGTCTCTCTGCTCCAGTCCAACCTCGACGCCTACTGGACCGTTGCCGAGCGAGCCTTCGCCCTTTCCGAAGCCGAACGCCGCGAATCCGGCTACGACCTTCTAGACCGTCAACTCGGCCCCCTTCGCGTCAACTTCCTTGCCGCCATCGACCAGCTCCGCAACGCAGACCAACTCGACATGCGCGAACGCGTTCGCGAATCGGGTGACCTTCTGGACGGACTCCACCGCAGCCTCATCGTCGCCATCGTCGTCAGCCTCCTGCTGGGCCTCGGCCTCGCCGTCCTCACCTGGCGTTACCTCATGCGCCTCGAAGCGGAAGCCCGCGCTCGCTACGCCGAATCGGTAGAAGCCGCCGCGCAACTCGAATCCCTCTCCCGCCGCCTCATTGAAGTACAGGAACAGGAACGCCGCAGCTTGGCGCGTGAACTCCACGACGAAGTCGCCCAGTCCGTCGGAGCCCTCCTCATGGACCTCGGCCAGGCCCGCAAATCCGAACCTCCGCCCGAAGTCGCCGAACGCCTCCGCTCAGCCATCGCACTGGGTGAAGCCACGCTACGCTCCGTCCGCGACATGAGCCTGCTCCTTCGCCCCTCCATGCTCGACGACCTCGGCCTCATCCCCGCGCTCAACTGGGAAGCCCGCGAAATCCAGCGCCGCCACGGCATCCAGACCCGGGTCGATACCGGTGGCCTCGAAGACCTCGAACTCTCCGATGAAGTCCGCACCACGGCCTACCGCCTCGTGCAGGAAGCGCTCCGCAACATCGCCCGCCATTCCGAAGCGGCCGAAGCCGAAATCGCCATCATGCGCCGACCACAGAACAGCCTCCGCATCGTGGTGCGGGACAATGGAAGAGGGTTCGACCCCGCCAAGACCAAAGGCCTCGGTCTGCTTGGCATGCAGGAACGCGTCGGCCGCCTTGGAGGCAATCTGCAAATCACTTCGGCCCCCGGCCAGGGCTCCGTCCTCACCATAGACATCCCGCTCGCATGATGACCAACACGACACGCATCCTAATCGCTGACGACCACGCCATCATGCGCTCCGGCCTCCGCATGATCCTCGAAAAGCAACCCGATTTTGAAGTTGTCGGCGATGCCCCGGACGGTCGCGCCGCCGTTCAGATGACCGCCAGCCTCAACCCCGATGTCGTCGTCATGGACATCGCCATGCCCAACCTGAATGGCATCGATGCCACCCGCCAGATCGCCGCCGAACATCCCCAAACCGCCGTCGTCGTCCTCAGCATGAACTCCGACGAAGCGTACATCATGCGCGCTCTCAAAGCCGGCGCCAAAGCGTACCTCCTCAAGGACTCTGCCGACGCCGACCTCATCCAGGCCGTACGCTCCGTCCGGGAAGGGAAGTCCTTCTTCAGCCCAGCCGTCAGCCGTACCCTCCTCGAAGACTACGTCCGCAACCTGCGGGACCGCGGCGTCGAAGACTCCTACGACCTCCTAAGCGCCCGCGAACGCGAGATCCTCCAACTCATTGCGGAAGGCAAAGCCAACAAGGAAATCGCCGCGATCCTCAACCTCAGCCTCCATACGGTCGAAACCCACCGCGCCCGTATCCTCCAAAAACTCAACCTCCACACCGTACCCGAACTCATCCTGTACGCCGTGCGCAAAGGCATTATTTCGTAGCGGAAAGTTATAGTAGTCAGACACACTCTTTCCGAATGAAACCCACTGGCATCTACGTTGCCGCGGTGACCCCGCGCATACCCGGAGCTGTAACCATCGACGTTCCCGCCGCCCTCGACCTTGTCCAATGGTTCAGCGACCGCGGCGTCAACGGTCTGCTCCTCATGGGCTCTACAGGCGAATTCCCCCACTACACCATCGAGCAGCGCGCCTCCTACATGCGCGACGTCATCAAGGCCGCCAGCATCCCGGTCCTCGTCAATGCCTCGCACTCCTGCTACGACGGCGCACTCGAACTCGCCCGCACCGCTCGCGATGCCGGCGCAGCAGGCGTGGTCCTCATGCCCCCGTACTACTTCCGCTACTCGCAGGACCAGCTATTCGACTACTTCCGCCAGTTCGGTGATGACTTCAAGGACTTCCCCCTGTACCTCTACAACATCCCGTTCTTCACCACCCCGCTCGACGCCACAACCGCTTGCCGCCTGCTCGACACTGGACGCTTCGCCGGCATCAAGGACTCTAGCGGCAAGTCCGAATACCTCGACCAGATCCTGCCGTACAAGAACGACCACACCGCAGTCTTCGTAGGCAACGACGTAGTCTTCACCAAAATGCGTACCCGTGGCGCCGACGGCGTCGTCTCCGGCGTCTCCTGCGGCCTTCCCGAACTCATGGTGGGTCTCGACCAGGCCATCACCAGCGGCAACACCGCCAAGTCCGAAAAGCTCGAAGCGCACCTGCAGGCCTACATCGCCAAGATCGACGCGATGCCCGCCCCCATTGGTGTCAAAGAAACCGTCAAAGCTCGCGGACTCCGCGCGCAAGAACATTCCATCCCCATCGGACCCGCGCTTCAAACACAACTCGCCGACTTCCACGCCTGGCTCAAAGACTGGATGCCAGCCATGCTCGACGACGCCAAGGCCTAACCCATATGAACCGCGACATGAGCCCGGACGAGTTCCGCGAACACGCCCACAAAGCCGTCGATTGGATTGCGGACTACCTGCGCGACATCCGCCAGTACCCCGTCGTCCCCAATGTCGAACCCGGCGACCTCATCGCGGCTCTCCCCACCTCCGGTCCCGAACAAGGCGAACCCATGGACCGGATCTTCGCTGACTTCCAACGCCAGATCCTGCCCGCCGTCACCCACTGGAACCACCCCAACTTCCACGCCTATTTCGCGATCTCCGCCTCAGGTCCCGGCATCCTCGCGGAAATGTTGATGACCGCGCTCGACATCAACGGCATGCTCTGGAAGTCCTCGCCTGCCGCTACCGAACTTGAACAGGTCACCCTCGATTGGCTGCGCCAGTGGCTCGGCCTGCCCGACAAACAGTTCGGCATCATCTACGACACGGCGTCCATCTCCACCATGCACGCCATCGCTGCTGCCCGCGAACGTGCCGACCCCCGCTGCCGTACCGAAGGCTCCACCCCGAACCTTGTGATGTACTGCTCCGAGCACGCCCATTCCTCCAACGAAAAAGGCGCTATCAGCATCGGCGTAGGCAAGAACAACGTCCGCAAGGTCCCCATGGACCTCGAGTTCCGCATGCGTGCCGACGTCCTCCGCCAGATGGTGGAACAAGACGTCGCAGCAGGCAAAAAGCCCTTCTGTGTGGTCTCCGCCATCGGAACCACCGCTACCACCGCCTGCGACCCCACCGCAGAAATCGCCCAGATCGCCAAGGAATACGGCATGTGGCTCCACGTCGACGCCGCCTATGCCGGACCCGCGGCCATCTGCGAAGAGTTCCGCCCCCTCTTCGACGGTTGGGAACTGGCCGACTCCATCGTCGTCAACCCCCACAAGTGGTTCGCCACCCCGGTCGACCTCTCGGTCTTCTACACACGACACCCGGACATCCTCCGCCGCGCCTACTCGCTCGTCCCGGACTATCTCGTCACCGCCGAAGACTCCAAGGTCGTCAACCACATGGACTACGGTGTCCAACTCGGCCGCCGCTTCCGCGCCCTCAAGCTCTGGTTTGTGATGCGCTACTTCGGACGCGACACCCTCGCCGCCATGATCCGCGACCACTGCCAGTGGGCCCGCGAAATCGGCGATCGCGCCCTGCTCGACGGCCGCTTTGAAATCGGAGCGCCCATCCCGTTCTCCCTCGTCTGTCTCCGCTTGAAGGGCCCGGACGAAAAGACCTTCGCCCTCATCGATCACGTCAATCGCAGCGGCAAGGCGTTTCTCTCTCCCACAGCCCTCAACGGCAAGACGTACTTCCGCCTCGCGATCGGCAACATCAAAACCACTCGCGAAGATATCGAGAACACCTGGAACACCATCCTGCAAGCCGCAAATTTGTAAGTTTTTTCACTTTTGTTGTCCCCTTTGGCCATTCCTCACGCATAACCATGTAGAGGGAGGCTGCTTGGACCAGAAGCTACGCGCCTTGCACCGCACCGGGACCTTTGCTCTGCTGTTCGCTCTTGTGGCGTGTCACAGTCAGCCGGCCGTATTCGACACCCGCTCGGACAACACATTCGGCGATGCCGCAGCAGGCCTGCGCCTGTTCCTCGAAGCCCGCAAGGACATCCCGTCCGGCCAGCAACAGCACTTTTGCGTCGTCGGTACCTCAGAAGGCGACGCCAAGCGTGCCTGGGTCCACTGGAAGGAGGGCAATATGCTCATCCTCTGGGAACCCGGTGACGAATACCAAATCGCCCGTTCCCGCCGCAAACTCGACCTGATGAAGGACGTCGTCGGCACCGAAGCGGACCTCAACGGCAGCACCTACCTGGTCACGCGCCAGTGGGCCGACACCATCACCACAGCCTGCACCCACACAGGCGCCCTGTACACAGTGGAGAAACCCTAAAAAACCTATGGCTGAATTTCAGACAATGGCCGGAACCCCCACCGGCACCAAAGTGACAGCGGTCGCAGGCGGTTCACTCGCCCTCAAGGTGATTCCCGGCTCCAAAGAACCCATGGCGGACGCGATCACGGCGACCCCGTCCACAGTAGCCGTCATCAAGAATATCAACCACCGGACCACGGCTCACTTCTCCACCTTCGACATCAGTTGCGTCGTTGCCGGTGCCGCTACCGTAACCGCCACAGCCGCCGGCAAAACCCTCGCCGGACCCCTTTCCGTCGAAGTCCTCAGCCGCCTCGTGCTACCGGATGCCGCTACGGATGCAGGCCTCCTCACGCGCCTCTTCCTGGCGGAAGTTGCCAGCCCCGGAGCCACCTCCTGGAAACTGGACGACGCCAAAACCTGCATGACCCTGATGCGTGTCGTACTCGAAAACCGCTTGGCGACACCCTCTAGCCGTTGGGCTTCTGCCGGCGCCAAGAACCTCGGCGACGTCGTACGTGCACCCAACCAATTCCAAGGCTTTTCCAAGTACCCCGACCTGTCCTCCGACGTCAAAACCGTCATTGACGACATCCTGAACGTCGCCAACAAAGCCGGCGACCGCCGCATGGCCAACAACCGTGCGCACGTCGAGGCGGCCATCGCCATCGCCACCGGCGGCAAGCCGGCCGATCCCACCAAAACCGGACTCTACTGGTGGCGTACCGCAGGCACCGGCGCGCCCGGCACCGGCGTCACCGCCTACAAGACGCTACTGGGCAACACGTTCTACCAGGAAGGCGCCAAAAAATAGCCTGACGGATTTGCCCTTCTTTTTTCGCATTTGTAGTCAGAGATGGCAACAAAACAACTCGTGGAAGCCCCTGCGGGCGCCGAAACCCTCGCCTACATCGAAGCCTACGACGCGATCCTGGACGCAGACTACGCCTACGTCGCCTACCGTGAGGTAGATTCCGATGGCACCACTTGGCGCGTGCGAATCAAGGGCCTACACACAGCGGGATCCGTACTCGAACCGGAAGCCATCCGCCTGCAGGCGCGCAGCGCAGGCGCACAAGGCAAGCCGTACTTCGTCTGGGGCTACCAGTTGGAACCCTCAGCTGGAGACGTACGCCACGTAGAAACCCGCGTGCACGTCCAAAAGGGCAAGGCCTCAGAAGTCGAAATGTACCTTCGCATGCGCCTGTACAGTGGCGAACCGGACGAACCCAAATCCGTCCGTTTCCCCTGGCCTGCCGCCTAGCTCTGACAAGCCGTCAACAGACGCATCTTCAACTGCCCGTGCTCACTTTCGGGCACCTGGCCGCCGCTTTTCTTCAGATAGAACACGTCCAGCGCCTTATGCGCTTCCGTGTCGATCAACACCACGTCGATCTCGCATCCGGCTTCGGAAATCGCACTCGCCAAGTCGTACAGCAGCCCGGGACGGTCCTCAGCCGTAACCTCCACCAGCGTCGCGTTCGGTACAGCCTCGTTCGACACGCCGACCTTCGCCGCTAGCCGCCCCTTCTGCCGGTGCGCCTTCTTCCGGCTATCCACAAGCCTTGCGACGTCGCTCTTGCCCGTCACCGCGCGAAGCAGCATCCGTTGCAGCCGGTCTACTTCTTCCGGATTCTGCTCCAGGTTCCGGTTCGGATCCTCAAACGCGAATGTATCCAGAATCACCCCGCGCGCATTGGCAAACGCCTCCGCCTTCAGGATGTTGAGCCCGAACCCGGCAAGCGCCCCCGCCAGCGATGCGAACAGGAACGCCCGGTCGTTGGCCAGCACCGTAGCGCGCCATGCGCCTTGATGCCGGTCAATCGCCACCGCTGCACCCTCATCCGCCTGTTGGCGCGACAACAACACCAGCTTCTGGATCTCCGCCTTCGAGTGCGTTCGCAGGAACCGCGCCGGGAACCCGGCCAGAAATGCCTGCTCTTCCGCCGTCTCGCCGTATTGAACGATGCGCTCCGTCTCGAGTTCTCTGGTCAGCTCTTCATGAGTCGACGTATACACGCGCCACAACTGCTCCAACCGCCAGGGCGTCATCGCCCCCGGGTACACCGCGCTGATGTCCGCGTACGTCAGCAACGTCAGCAGTTTCAGATTCTCTACCGTACCCACCTGCTCGGCCAGCTCCCGCGCCGTCGCCGGATCCGATAGATCCCGCTTGCTCATCAGCGCCGAAATCGTCGTGTGATGCCGTACCAGAAACTCCACCGTCTCGATATCGTCCGCCGGAGCGTTCCACCGCGCCATCACCCGCCGTGCGATCTCCGCCGACGCAGTCACGTGGTCGCCGCCGCCCTTGCCGATGTCGTGAAAGATCAGGGCCATCCGCAACAACTCCACCCGGCCCGTCTCCTCGAACAGAGTCTGCAACCGTGCATCGTTCGGAGGCTCAATCATCTCGAGCGCAACAATCGTATGCTCGTCTACCGTGTACCGGTGGTAAAAATCCCGCACCACCAGGCATTCAATCTCTTTCCACTCCGGCAGAATCTGTTCGAGCACGCGCGTCGCATGCATCTGCCGCATCGCCCAGGCAGCCTTCGGCAGGCGCATCAACGCGACAGCCTGATTCCACTGCAAAGCTTCTGGCTGCGTGTGGAACTCCAACAACCGCGCCTCGGTATCCGCCGCCAGCGACAATCCATGACGACCCGTGAACGCAAACAGCCGCAGCACCATAGACAGGTCGTTCCGCAACTGTTGCGGCGACCTCGCCAATACCTGATCGCGCGACACCGTGAATTCGGAATTCGACAGCCGCCCCCGCCAGTTGCGGAAGTGCTCCAGCAGTCCCTTATCCTTGGTCGATTCCGCAGACTCCATCGTCCGCGTGGCAGACCGGTAGATCTCCCGCGCATAGCGATAGTAATCGCGCATCAACTGCTCAGGCTGCGAACTCAGCGCGTCCTGCGTCTCAAAATCCAGTATGTTTTTGTCGCGCCCGGCCCGCGTATGCAGCCCGTACCGCAGGCAGAACAGAAAGTCCCGCGCGGCTTGCAACTCCGGCGGAAAGTTCCGGCCCAGCAGCTTCCCGAACCAACCCAGCAGATGCAGATCCCGCAATCCACCAGGCGTATCCTTGATGTCCGGTTCGAGGTGGTAAATCGTCGCGTGGTACTTCGAATGGCGCGACTTCGTCAGCTCACTCAACCGCCGCGAAATCGTGCCGGACTTCGATCGCAGAAACTCCGGCAGCCGCTCTTCCAGCTTGACGTACAGCCCTGCGGAGCCCGTCAGCCAGCGCTGATCGAGCAAACTCACCGTCAGCTCCGTGTTGCCGTCGTGAATCTGGCAGCACTCGTCGACTGTATGTACCGAATGGCTCAATCGCATCCCGGAATCCCACAACTGCTTTAGGAACTCCGATATGTCGCCTTTGGCGGATTGAGCGGCCGCCGCCGACTCCACAAGCAACAGGATGTCGACGTCGGAATGGGGAAATAGCTCGGCGCGGCCAAAGCCTCCAACGGCTAAGACCGCGCAATCGAGCTTACCTTCTAGCGCGCCGGCGTGGGCGGACTTGATTATCGTTTCGCAAGCAGAAGTCCGTTCCGCCAGCACTTGCATCAGAGAGCGTTCTCCCCCCTATCGTCATTGCGGATGCGGATGGCGTCCACCACTTCGTAGACAAAAATCTTGCCGTCGCCGATCTTGCCGCTACGCGCAGCCGTTGCGATGGCGTTCACCACCTCATCCAGACGATCATTCTGAATCACTACTTCCACCTTCACCTTGGGCAGCAAGTCCACTTGGTACTCCATGCCCCGGTACACTTCCTTGTGGCCCTTTTGACGGCCATGCCCCCGGACCTCGGTAATCGTCATACCGTCGACCCCGATGCCCTTCAGCGCTTCCTTCACTTCTTCAAGCTTGTGTGGCTGGATGACTGCTTCTATCTTCTTCATGGAATTATTAAGCCTCCAGGTTGTACCCTTCTTCGCCGTGCATCGAAAGGTCGAGACCCTCGGTCTCCTCCTCCACGCTCGCACGAACCGGAACGATCTTGTTCACCACCACCAGAATCACGTACGTGCCGACGGCGCCCAGCACCATCGCAATCACCGTGCCGATCAGTTGATTCACCAACTGCTGTGAATTGCCCTCCAGCAGCCCCATCGCCTTATCGCCGTACAGCGGATTCACAGCCTTCGTGGCAAACACGCCGGTCAGAATCGCACCCAGCGTACCGCCCGCCCCGTGTACGCCAAAAGCGTCCAGTGAGTCATCGTACCCGAACATGTTCTTGACGATCGTCGCCGTGTAGAAGCAGAAGAACCCGCCCAGCAACCCGATAAGCAGCGCCGAACCCGGCGTCACAAAACCCGCGCCAGGCGTAATCGCCACAAGACCCGCCACGCAACCGGAAATCGCGCCCAGCATCGACGGCTTGCCGTGCTTCAGCCATTCCGCAATCACCCAGCCCAACGTCGCAGAAGCCGCCGCAAAGTGCGTCGTCACAAACGCGCTCGACGCCAGGCCGTTGGCCGCGCCTGCAGAACCCGCATTGAATCCGAACCAGCCCACCCACAGCAGGCAGGCGCCAACCGTGCTCAGCACCAGGCTATGCGGACGCATCGGCTCCTTGCCGTACCCGTCACGCTTGCCAATAAACAGTGCGAACACCAGAGCCGACACACCGGACGTGATGTGTACCACCGTGCCGCCCGCAAAATCGAGGCAGGGAATCGATCCGCCCAGCGCTGCATTGAGCAACCCGTTCTTGCCCCAAACCATGTGTGCCATCGGGAAGTACACGATGAACGCCCACAGCACCATAAACAGCACAATCGCCGAAAACCGTACACGCTCCGCAAACGCACCAGAAATCAGCGCCGGCGTGATAATCACAAACATCAGCTGAAACACCATAAACGTCAGGTGCGGGACCGTCGCCAGATACTCGCTCGGTGCCGTACCCACGCCGTTCATCATCACGTACTGCAGACTGCCGATATACGGCGAACCTTCCCCGAACGACAGGCTATAGCCGATCACGGCCCACAGCACTGTCATCACCGCCATAAGGCTGAAGCTATGCATCATCGTGCTCAGCACGTTCTTTCGGCGAACCAGGCCGCCGTAAAACAATGCCAATCCCGGACCCGTCATCATCAGCACCAAAGCCGATGACGTCAGCATCCAGGCATTGTCCCCGGCCGTCTGTGCAGCCGCCGCAGCAGCCTCCAGCTTCGCCAGCTTCTCCTCGATCGTTGCGGGTGTTGTCGCCTGAGCCTGCGCCAATACCGGCAGTGCGGCATACGCGAGCAGGCCATACATGGCATTCCTGACCATGGTGTCTCCTGAGTGGATTCAAGTGCGGCTCCCAGTACTGGGGGAGCAGCGGACTAGTGAGGTGTTTACTCAGTATAGGACAGGCCCTCCCGCTCGTCTCGCAGTACATTTGTATCGGGTGGATTCGATTTTTCTATCGGGTCATAATTGGCAAAAAAGCCCGGAAAACCATAGGCTTCCCGGGCACTAAGCAGGAGGATTTAAGTCTCTTTATCTTGCGGCTTGGGGTCCGCGTAGAACATTTTCGATCGTTTGCGTGTCCCGTTCCATGCCCCGCGCATGCTGCATCGGGGTCCACTCAAACCGGTCTTTCCGCGACGGATCCGCCCCTGCTTCCAGCAACACCTTGGCCGATTCCGGACGATCCACAATCGCCGCCAGGCTCAACATCGGAATCCCGCCGTCCATCCCGTTGGCATCCGCGCCCCGCTTCAAAAACTCCCGCAGGACATCGGTCGATCCCGTCGCAATCGCCGCCAACATCGGGCTCATCGGCACCAGACCCTGCAGCAACATCGGCTGTTGATAAGACGCGCCGGCATCCAGCAGCGCCCGTACCGCTTCCACGTCATTGCTGTACGCCGCATAGATCAGCGGATTGGCCCGGAACTCCACGCCTTCCGCCTTCGGGTCGACCTTCGCGCCCTTGGCCGCCAGCATCCGCATCACCTCCGCGGACCCCTTCCAGCTACCCGCTACCGTCAGCGCCGTCTGCCCGCTCTTCGCCTTGGCCTGGACATCTGCGCCGCGCTCCAGCAGGATGGCAGTCTTCCGCGCATCCATCGCCGCGATCATCAACGGCGTGGACCCCTTGGCCGACACCAGATTCAAGTCCACTTTACGAACGTCATCCAGCGTTCCAAACGCCACATCCACCATCCACTGCGGCACCTGCGGGTTAATCTCTTCCACCACCGGCGTCTTCACACCCTTCGCCTCCGGCAGCGACATCGCCAGCGCCATCAGCGCCCAGGTCGTACCCGACATCGAGATGATCTGATCCTTGCCGTACGGGAACCCGGTCTCCATATAAGGAGGCGACACCGGTGCCACTTCATGGATGCGAGTCTTCACCAGCCACGTACCATCGGCCGCCTGCGTCTGCAGCAGAAACCGCAGACCCTGTGCGATCTGCCCGGCATACTTCTCGCCGAACCCGGTCGCCTGCAGCGCATACACCGCTTCGCCCGTCGCATACGCATCCGCTTCCGCCCGTGCCGGACCCTGCCGCCATCCGCCGCTCGACGCCACCTGCATTGCTGCAAGTGCACCCGCCGCCTGCTGCATCTGCTTCGGCGTAGCCCCGGTCCAGGACAATCCCAACAACCGGTACGCCGCATCTTCGGTCGACAAAGGCGCGTTGGCAAGCAGCCATTCGCGAGCCTTCTCCACCGTGTTACCGCGCATATTCACAGGCAGTTCGTTGACAATCGCCCGAGCCGCCACGGCAGTCGCCATAAACTTGCTACCCGACGACGGCGGACGCATATCAAAGCTGGCAAACTGTCCGTCTTCCCGCTGCTGCCGCGCCAAACGCGCCGTATGCAGCACTGTCGAAAACCCGCTCCGTACCCCGGCCGTCTTGGCCAACCCCAAAAGTGACCCGCCCTCAACGGCTGGATCCACAAATCGCGTACCCTGAATCGCGCGGTCTTCTTCCTGCAAAAAGGCGTAAGTTTTGACAGCTACCTTGCGGTATAGCTCTTCATTGACAGCCACGCCATGTTGGCGCGCTACCGAAAAAGCCCAAAGGGGCAGGATGTGGTGATGGCAGGACGCGCAAGGCACGTTCGGCGCCATCCGCGACATACTTTTTTCCATTGCCGCCACGGTCTTTGCCGCCGCCGCCCGTATGTCGGTTTCAGAAATTTGTGATGAGTGGGAAGTCGTGTTGCCCGCAAAGGACGAAACAGCCATCAGGCTTGCTGCTGTCCATGCCAGGCGTTTCCATTGCCGTTTCCGTTGGTGACGCTGTTGCATATTGTTGCCTCACACAACAAATGCGATTTCCGCCCCAACCGCCGGCTCAGGTTCGGTTTGTTTTTTTCTATCCGCGACTCGGCAGCCGCATGCCGCCGGTAAACTCCAAACCAACGATGTAGGTCAGGTTCTTCCGGATGCAACTCCGTACCGACGCTGCCCCGTGCAGGTTCGCATCCTTAAAGCGAATCGATACGTACCCGCGCACCGCAAGCGGTGATGTCATCTTCAACTTAAGGCCGCCTTCCGAAATGTCCAGGCACTCGCCCTTGCCGGAACAAGGCGTACCGTTGGCGTCGGTCCAGGTGAGCAACACCTTCCCTTCAAACGACTGCCGGTCGGACTTACGCAAATCGCCCATATACAACTTGAATATGCCCCTATGAGCCTGTTTCGTAAATGGTTCGGGGGTACCAAGATGGAATAGTTCTATGGTCAGGGGAACCAAAGCAGTTACAATAGAGTTCCGTCTCTCATCATGAAAGTTTCCGTGATTCTGCCGGCCGCCGGACTCGGTACGCGCATGGCCAAACAGCAGCCGGACAAGACCACCGGGACCTCGCGCAAACAGTTCCTCATCCTCGAAGACTCGCCGATCCTCATCCACACCATCCGCAAGTTTGTCTCCTGCCCCTCGGTGTCGGAAATCGTCGTCGCCCTCCGCTCAGACGACCTCGAATGGGCCAAGGACCTCGTCGATCGTGAGCACTTTGCCAAGCCCGTACGCCTCGTCGCCGGTGGCGATAGCCGTCAGGAATCGGTGAGCAACGCCCTCGCCACCTTGAGTGAGGACACCGAACTCGTCGCCGTACACGACGCCGTCCGCCCCTTCATTGAACCGGAAATTGTCGAGCACGTCATCGCTGAGGCCGCCCAAAACGGCGCTGCTATTGTCGGCATCGTACCCGTCGACACCGTGAAGGAAGCGCACCGCAACAAGGTCCGCGCGACCTTGCCTCGCGAACACCTGATCCTCACCCAGACGCCCCAGGTCTTCCGCCTCAGCCTGATCCGCGAAGCCTTCCAAAAGGCCGAACAGGACGGCTTCTTCGGCACCGACGAATCAAGCCTCGTCGAACGTCTCGAAACCGTGGAAGTCAGCATCGTCATGGGCAGCGACCGCAACATCAAGATCACCCGGCCCAACGACCTCGAACTCGCCAAGCTCTTCCTCGCCTCCGAACGGGCAGGCGCCTGACGCATGGACTTTCGCACTGGCTTAGGTTGGGATTCGCATCGCACCCGCACGGGCCGCGACCTCATCCTCGGCGGCATCACCGTCACCGCAGAGTTCGGCCTGCTCGGCCATTCCGATGCCGACATCCTGCTGCACGCCGTAACGGACGCCATTCTCGGAGCCGCTGCCCTCGGCGACATCGGCATGATCTTCCCGGATAATGACCCCCAGTGGAAGAACGCCGCCTCCGATCAGTTCGTACGCAAAGCACTGGAACTCGCCCGTGAAAAAGGCTACGCGCTCGTCAACGTCGACACCACGGTGATTCTCGAAAAACCCAAGCTCAAGGATTACCGCCTGCCCATTCGCGAAAACCTCGCCCGCCTGCTCGAACTCCCGCTCGATGCCGTGTCGGTCAAGTTCAAGACTTCAGAAAAGGTCGGCCCGGTGGGCACAGGCCTTTCCGCGGAAGCCCAGGCCATCGTACTGCTGCAACGCAGTTAGGCGGTCCCGCCAGGACCCTTGCGAAGCGGAGCACCCGAAGCCTGCGCCTTCTGTACCAACCGCCGTGGATCCAGCATGTGCTGCGGGCGAAAGTCCGCCTGCTTCCAGCGCACGCCATCTTCAAACTCCACGCCCAAAAAGTACCCAATCTCGCGAAACACGCAGTACTTCACCCTGCCTGTCAACTCGCCCTTCGGATACGTCATCTTTAAGTCCGTACCCAACGGCACCGGACGATCCACCTGCAGGCACGCGCCAGCGCCCGAGATGTCCTCTAGATTCGCGATTGCGCGACGCAACCGGCCGCTCTTGTCCCGCCACTGCAGATCCACAAGATCGGCGCACAGGATTCTCATCTCAATGCGTCTGTCGAACATATATAACCAGTTATCGGTTTTCTGCCCGCAAAGGATTACCAAGGCGGACGGTACAAAATAACCCTACTACTTTGGTAACGCTGATTCGCCCATCTCGATGTTACTCCCGTACTCCTTTGCGGGGCTGCGACGTTCTAGTACTGCCACCGCAACCTTTCCCACACTTCCGTTTTGTAGACTGGAAGAGCTTTTGTCCCGATCCTTGGCCATTTGCGTCCTCCTCTTGCCCGCTGCCGCTCTTCTGCTGCTCGGTCAAAAACCCTTCCGCGAATTCGCGCCCATGGAAGGCCGGGACTCGGCCGTATCTCTCCCGCCCGACTACGCCGCCAAAACCGAGTTTGTACTCGGCCGCCTCATGTACCCCTCCGCAGGCCGTGGCCGCGGCGGCGGTGGCAACTGGGGAGGCGGCGGTGGTGGCAGCGCTTGGCTCGAAGGCGGCACCAACTGGACCGTCGACTACCCCAAAGGCGACCGCTTCTTCGCCCAAGCCATCCGGCGCTTAACCCGCATCGACATCCGCAGCGTCGAACAACCCGTCAACCCACTCGACGGCGACGACATCTTCAACTGGCCGTACCTCCACGTCGGCATGCCCAGCACCTGGAACCTCACCCCCGAGTACGCCGCCAAAGTTCGCGAGTACCTCAACCGCGGCGGCTTCCTCGTGTGTGACTCGTTCTTCGGCACCGACGAATGGGAAGGCTTCAAAACCGGCATGGACCTCATCCTCCCCGGCGCCCAGGTCGAAGACATCGCCCCCGACGATCCGATGTTCCACCTCCTCTACGACCTCAAGGACCGCCATCAGGTCGCCAACTACCGCTCGCTCATGCGCGACGGCTCCGGCTACCGCGCCGACGGCAAGGACGCCCATTGGCGCGGCATCCGCGACGAAAAAGGCCACATCGTCGTCGCCATCGCCTTCAATTCCGACCTTGGCGACTCCTGGCAACTCGCCGACGAACCCCGCTACCCCGAAAAGTACTCAGCCCTGGGCCTCCGCATCGGCGTCAACTTCGTCGTCTATGCGATGACGCATTGATAGTAAGTCATCGTACTATTCAATCTTGACAACCCGTCCCCTCCGGTGATCCCATATCGCCTATAGAGAAGACCCATGAAGGCACTTTTAAAGACTCTTATATTCACCTTCGCCACCGCGATGCTTTGCCATGCGGACCCTGTCCTGCACATGGTGGCATCCGCCCCTTCCGTCGACGTCGGACAAACCGTCTTTCTCGACGTCAGCATCAGCGGCATGTTTGCCAACACCGCGCCCTCGCTCAAGATCTATCAGATGGAAGTTTGGTACAACGACACAGTTTTCGACGTCACAGGCCATTCTGTCGGCACACAACTCCAACTGAACGGGAACAACAGCAGTTGGTTCCGTGTCTCCAAGCCTGGTTACGTGATCGTTCGAGAACACTCGGACAACACCGAGCAGGAACTCAATGACCTGCAGGCGGACTCTTTCCATCTGTTTCGTCTCACCCTTACTGGCATCAAGCCCGGCTTCTCGAGCTTTTACTTGGCCAATGTCAGCCTGCTCGATCCCCGGTCGCCAGAGCCGCAACCCATTGCCGCATCTTTTGCCGCCGCCCGTGCCTCCATCGCCGTAAACGCCGTACCCGAACCCAGCGCCGCAGGCGTCCTGCTCGGCTCCCTCGGCATAGCCGCAAAATTGCTGCGCCGCAAGCGCCACGCCTAACCCGCCCCTCTCAAGAACGGCGCGGGACGCTCCTCACACCGGGGTGCGCCCCGCGCCGAAGTTCTTAGTCATCATTTTGCAAAACTTAACACCACCGTCCCCGTAAAGCGCTGTATCGTAAGGATCAGAGCAAGCGCTATGGAGACCCGCGAAACACGAGCATCCGCCTCGGAAGTAAAGTTCCTCGTATCAGCAGCCCTCGGCGACGAGGTCGAAAAGTGGGCCAAACGCTGGCTCCTCGCGGACCCTCACGGCGCCCAGTACAACGTCACCAGCCTGTACTTCGACACCCCCGCCGGCGACGTTCTCAACCGCAACGGCTCCTTCGCCCGCGGCAAGTACCGGATCCGCCGCTACGACAACTCCCCCACCGTCTTCCTCGAACGCAAGCTCCGCGCCAAGACCGTCGTCACCAAGCGGCGCTCCATCGTCGACCTTGAGGACCTTCCGCTCCTCGAATCCCATACCTTGGACCGCAACTGGAACGGTGGCTACTGGTTCCATCGCCGCTTACAAGCCCGTGGCCTTCAGCCCGCGACACAAATCTCGTACCTCCGCAGCGCCCGCGTGCTCGACACCAAGGCCGGCTTCATGCGTCTCACCTTGGACCGTCAGCTCGCCGCCCAACCCATCGACAAATTCGAATTCTCCGCAAACCCCGGCGAAGCCATCTTCCCCGACGGAAAGGTCATCCTCGAACTCAAGTTCCGCCACCGTATGCCGTCGCTCTTCCGCGAACTGATCGACGATCTCGTCCTCACGCCGCAACCCTTGTCCAAGTTCCGCCTCGCTGCCGGAGCTTTGGCGAACGTACATGCCTGAGTTCCTCACCAGCGCCTTTGGAGAAGCTCTCGTCGCCGGCAGCCCCGTCGCCGTTTTCCTTCGGATCCTCGCTGCCGTACTTCTGGGCGCCATCGTAGCCTGGGTCCACCGCCGCTCCACTGCGCCCAATGCCGCCATGGCCGCGACCCTAGTTCTGCTCGCCGGCCTGATCGCCATGGTCACCCAAGTCATCGGCGACAACGTAGCCCGCGCCTTCAGTCTGGTCGGCGCGCTCTCCATCGTCCGCTTCCGCACCGTCGTGCGCGACACTCGCGACACCGCCTTCGTCATCTTCTCTGTCGCGGTCGGCATGGCTGTCGGCGCACAAGCCCCCTGGGCCGCCTTAATGGGCGTACTCGTCGTCGGTGGAACCGCCCTCGTCCTCTCGCGTACCTCCGCCGCCAACCCCAACCACGGCGAACCCTTCATCCTCGCCCTTCGCTCCGCCCCCACCTGGGACCCCGAAGCCGCCGCAGGACCGCTCATCGACCAGTACGCCACCGACCGCAAGCTCCACAGCGTACGAACAACCAAGCAGGGCCTCAGTCTCGACCACTGCTATACCATCTGCATCAAAGACAGTGCCAAAGTGCACGACCTGATCCAACAATTGAACCGCCTGGAGGGAGTGCAGGAGTTGAAGCTTCTGCGCCAGGGTTCCGACGAGGAGTCTAGCCGCATATGACCACGTTTTTCTGTCTTGCCGCCGCCACAGTCACAGCAGCATTACTGGCCCAGGACTTTCCACCCCCGCCACCCGGAGGCGGTTTCCCCCCTGGCGGACCTCCCGGCTTCGGCCGCGGCCCCGGCGGACCCGGAGGCTTCGGACCTCCCGGCGGCGGCAACACCAAACTGCTCAAGGAATTCGACAAAGACAGCAGCGGCTACCTCGATGCCACCGAACGCAAAGCCGCCCGCGAAAAGCTCAAGACCATGCCTCGCCGCGGACCCGGTTTCGGCCGCCGTGGAGGACCCTTCGGCGGCGGCGGTGACGGCGAAAACAGCACCCCCAAGCCTGGACCCAAACTCACGCCGGACCAGGTCAAGAAGTACGGCAACGAGCCCCTCTACGACCCCAACGTCCTCCGCACCATCTTCCTGGAGTTCGAAAACCCGGATTGGGAAGCCGAAATGGCGGACTTCAACAACACCGACGTCGACATACCCGTCAACATGACCGTCGACGGCAAGCTCTACAAAGGCGTCGGCGTACACTTCCGCGGCATGTCCAGCTTCATGATGGTCCCCGCCGGACGCAAGCGCTCCTTGAACCTCTCCGTGGACTTCCTCAACAAGGACCAGCGCCTCAACGGCTACCGCACCTTGAACCTCCTCAACGCCCACGGCGACCCGACGTTCCTCCGCACCGTGATGTACCTCGACATCGCCCGCAAGTACATCCCGGCTCCCAAAGCCAACTTCATGCGTGTGGTCATCAACGGCGAAAGCTGGGGCATCTACGTCAGCCAGGAACAGTTCAATGGCGACTTCGTCAAAGAATGGTTCCCGGAAGGCGGCGGCGCCCGCTGGAAAGTCTCCGGCAGCCCCATGGGACAGGGCGGCCTCAGCTACCTGGGCGAAGACATCGAAGCCTATAAGAAGATCTACGAGATCAAGTCCAAGGACAACAAAAAGGATTGGGCCGCGCTGGTCCGCCTGACCAAAGTCCTTACGGAAACCCCCATCGATCAGCTCGAACAAGCCCTGCAGCCCATCCTCGACATCGACGGCGCTCTCAAGTTCCTCGCTCTCGAAAAATCCTTCGTCAATAGCGACGGCTACTGGGTGCGCTCCAGCGACTATTCGATCTACCTCGACGCCAAAGGCAAGTTCCACGTCATCCCGCACGACGCCAACGAAACCATCCGTCCACCGGAGGGTGGCCCCGGCATGCGCGGTATGACGAACATGGGCAACGGTACCGAACTCGATCCCTTCGCCGGCTCGCAGGACAGCAAGCGGGTCCTCATCAGCCGCCTCCTCGCCGTACCCTCGCTCCGCACCAAGTACCTCGCCTACATGCGCGACATCGCTGACAAATGGATGAGTTGGGACAAGCTCGGCCCCATGGCCGCCAAGTACCAAAAGCTCATCGAAGCAGACGTCAAAACGGACACTCGCAAGCTCGATTCCTTCGAAGCCTTCCACAACGGACTCACCGTGGACGGCGAAGAAGACGACCGCGGTTTCCGCCGCCCTGGCGCGCCCCCGGCCATGAGCATGAAGACCTTTGTCGAAGGACGCCGCAAGTTTCTGCTAGCCTACAAACCGAAATGAATCGACGCGGATTTGTATCCGCCGCACTGCTCGGTCTTAGCTCCAAAAGTGGACAAGCCGCTCGCAACATCGCGGGCGGCTTCGTCAACGATGGGTTCCCTCTCGGCCACCGTCTGCGCGACGGCAAGCCGGGCTTTGCCGCACCCAAACAAACCGTCCGTATCCCCGCCGTCATCGTAGGCGGTGGCTGTGCCGGACTCTCCGCCGCCTGGCACCTCAACCGTAAAGGCTTTCGCGATTTCGTACTGCTCGAGATGGAGCAGCAGATCGGAGGCAACGCCCGCTGGGGCCAGAACGAAGTCTCGCGCTACCCCTGGGCCGCGCATTACCTTCCCGTCGCCAACCGCGAAAGCACCCTCGTCCGCGAACTCTGCACCGAACTCGGCCTGCTCAAAGACGGCGTATGGGAAGAGCGCCACCTGTGCTTTTCCCCGCAGGAACGCCTCTACCTGCACGGGCGCTGGCAGGAAGCCATCGAACCCGAAATCGGCGCCACCCGCAAAGATCACGACCAGTACAAAAAGTTCGACGCCCTCATGCGCGAGGCCCGCGCCACCGGACAGTTCACCAAGCCTCTCGAAGCCAGCGGCAAATCCCCGGACCTCTCGCTGGACCGCATCAACATGCGCGAATGGCTCCGCCGCAACGGCCTCGACTCCGAGTACCTGCAGTGGTACATCAACTACTCCTGCCGCGACGACTACGGCTCCAATCTCGACACCACGTCCGCCTGGGCGGGCATCCACGAATTCGCCAGCCGCGAACCGGAAGAGAAAGGCCCCCTCACTTGGCCCGAAGGCAACGGCTGGATTGTCGAACGCCTTAAAGAGCGCGTTCACAAATATCTCAAGGCCAGCGCGCCGGTATACCGAATTGCCCGCGAAGGCCAGCAATGGAAGGTGTTTACGGAACAGACCGCCTACCTCGCGGACACCGTGATTTGGGCCGCCCCGACGTTCCTCGCATCGTACATTGTGGAAGCCGCCGTGTCCCCCAAGTGCGACTTCGTCTATTCGCCCTGGATCACCGCGAACCTCACTCTGCACCGTATGCCCGAACAAGCCGGTGACATCGCATGGGACAACGTCATTTACGATTCGCCGTCGCTCGGCTACGTGGTCGCTACCCACATGAGCCTCGCCACCGTACGCCAGCAGTCCGTCTGGACCTATTACTGGGCGCTCGTCGACCAGTCCCCCGCGGCGTATCGCAAGATCCTGCTCGAAAAAGATTGGGGCTACTGGCGCGACCTCATCCTCGCGGACCTCTCACGCGCCCATCGCGACATCGCCGACTGTGTGTCGCGCATCGACATTATGCGCCTCGGTCACGCCATGGCCCGTCCCGTACCCGGCTTCCTCGGCTCAGCCCAACGCAAACAGTGGATCGAAGGCCAGCCGGGACTTTACTACGCCAACTCCGACCTCAGCGGCTTTTCGATTTTCGAGGAGGCGCAGTATCGCGGGGTGGAGGCGGCTCGGAAGGCGCTCCGGCGGCTCGGCCGAAGCTAGCCGCATCGCCAATCAAAAACACTTTGGGATCTGCAAAACTCTTGCGCCGCAACCCGGCTACGATCAGCAGCGACACCTCGATCTTCCGTCCCAGCCGCTCTTCGGCCGGCTGCAAGGTCTCGCTTAAAGTACGCATGGTGATGTCGCCCACCACGGCCAGATGCAACGGCCCGACCGGTCCGATCTCGCCATACAAAAAGGCAAAATCGATCCAGTCTTTCACGGGTTCGAGTGCCAGGGCCAGAAACGGAGCGATCCCCGTCGTCTTGCGAATCAGCGCGACAAGCTCGGGATACAGCGGACTTTCCGCGTTCGCTTGAAAGTACGTCTGCCGCCCCTCATGCGTGCGTAAGAGCACGCCCACAGAGGCCAGATGCGCCAGCTCCCGCTGCGTCGCGCCGGACCCTAATCCGGCATAATCGATGATCTCTCTCTGATAAAAACGCTGCGCCGGATGACCGTACAGAAGCGTAAGTACCTTTTCTCTCACCGCGCCGAACAAAATCTGGCTCGTACCCATAAAGGGTATTCTGATACCCAAAATGGGTACGAGTCAAATCGCTTACAGTTGCCGCCCCTTCCACCAGCCGTGGAACCCGAAGTAGTGCGCAGCGATCGAATAGACGGCCAAAAATTGAAACAACAAAATTGCGAACGGAGAAAATAGCGGCATCACAGGATTGCGATACCAACGGTACGTTGCAGCGGCAGGAGTCATGGCGAACAACCACCCAGCCACCGCTTGGCCGTCATACAAGAGCCAGCCCAGCACGGGAAAATAGAGGAAAAACAGAAACGACGCGCTCAGCACGATCCACCGCCGCCGCGTATTGGCAACGAGATATTGAAACGACAAACGCGGGAACTTTCGAAAAATCTCTAACAGCGAATCGTCCATCGACACCGAAGCAAACCGGCTCGCCCGCATTACCTCAAACCGCAGGCGATGCCGCTTGGCAAGCTTCGCAAGCTCGGCGTCTTCAAACGGCAACCGCAGCACCGCACGATGTCCGCCCGTAAAGTCATAGGCGTCCTTGCGGTACAGCATGCAGCGCCCCGCGGCCAGAAACTCCGGATGCTTCAGGTTATAGATGTTGGCATCGCTCACCCCGGTAAAGTGAATGCCCCAGGCGTACGGCGTGAGAATCTGTTCGCTCACCCAGCGGAAGCGGTTCCGCGGGAACAACATAATCATGTCCAGGCGATCTGCTTCCGCCCGTTCGAGCAGCGCCGCCACAAACCCCGGTTCGTACCACGTATCCGCGTCGGCAAACAACACCCACTTGGTTGTGACCTCATGCGACGCGTGGTAACAGGCGTTCGCTCTGCCGTACACCCCAACCGATCGCGGAGGACCTGCAATCACGCGTGCGCCAGCGTTTTGCGCCACTTCCGCTGTCTTGTCTTTGGAGGCATCGTCAGCAACCAGAATCTCGACCACCTGCGGCTGACGCAGGCTCTGGATGCATTTTTCGATATGGGAGGCTTCGTTCCGCGCTGGGATGATAACGGTAACTTGCGCTTCTTTGGCCGCTTCGCCGGAGGCAGGTTCCAGCTCCAGCACTTCCTGGTACTGTCTGCGGGAGAACCAAACAATGGCGAACATCCCGGCAGCTACAAGCGCAGCCACCACCAGACTCAATCCGCCACTCTCCGGGTCACAAATCTGATTCTAAAGGATCTGCCCGGCTCTAGGGAATTGCCGTTGGGGTAAACTACCAAGGTATATGCCGACGCCAGAAGAACTCCAAGCTGAGATTGAACGACTCAAACAAGAGAACGAAAAGCTCAAGAAGCCGGCCGTACGTGGCACCATCTCGTTCAAAGTGAGCGAGAAGGGTGCGGTCTCCGTCTACGGTCTGGGCCGCTTTCCTGTGACACTGTATCGCGAACAGTGGGAGAAGCTGCTCGAGAAAGGCCCCGAGATCCGGACCTTCATCGCCGACAACGAGAGCAAGCTGAAGAAGAAAGAAGACTAGGGTCGCAAAAAGCCGGTCGCAAAACATTTGATACTCGGGCGTGGTTTTCCACGCTTGTTAGATAGAGGTGTGTCTGCGTTTGCAGGCACCCTTAGGTAGAGAATTTAGGGGGGAGTCAATGAAGTGGATAGATAAACGGGCTGCGCTTGCCGTGGCTTGTACGGTGCTGCTTGCCGCGCCGCCCGCGCAGATGCGGGCCCTGGCGCAAACCCAACAACAGGATGCTCCCCTTTATAAGTTAGTCATTCTGCGTGGTGAGAACGCGCAGAACAACATCAAGAAGGGCCGCGCGACGCGCCCGGTGGTGGAAGTGCGGGACCGCAATAACAAGCCGGTAGCCGGTGTCGCCGTCGTATTTGCACTGCCCACCAGCGGACCGAGCGGTACCTTTGTCGGTGGCGGCCAGATGACCACCGTCACTACCAACAACCTCGGCCAGGCGTCGGCGTCCTTTACGCCCAACCAGGTGCCCGGCCAGTACAACATCAATGTCAGCACCTCCTCCGGCGGACAATCGGTTGCGGTACAGATCGCCACCGCCAACGTTCTCGCCACAGCCGCCGTCACGGCGACAACCTTGGCCGTGATCCTGGGCGTCGTAGCTGCTGCTGGCGTAGGAACCGCCGTGGCCCTCACCGGCGGCGACAACAACAACGGCGGTAACAATCAACCCGGCGGCATCCGCATCGGCGTTGGTGCCGGTGGCACCGTCACTCCTCCCCGCCCCTAAGAACGCACGACGCAAAGGACCTGCAACATGTTGAAGCAAAATTGTTTGCCTCTTGTTTGGATTGCCTCCGCGTGCGCCTTGGTCGCAGCGGATCAAAAAGCCGAGTCGCCCGTGATGGCGTACCGCTACACAGCGGAAACCGGCGAAGTTCGCGCCCTCCTCGGCGTACCCGGAGCCGCGCGCTGGTCGGACCCCATCTCCGGCCTTCTACCCGAAGGAACCACCGCCGTGCGCATCGCGCCGGGACACCGCTGGGCCTTGATCTCCAAAGGTACGGAAGAAAGCGGCATCCTGCTGCTCGACACCGGAGTGTACAAGGCGCTGAGCCGTCCGATTGCGGACCTCGATCGCGCCATCTTCTCGCCCTCGGCCCGTTCCATGGCCGTACTGGTCGACGGTACGGCGACAGTCTTTACCGGCTTGCCCGAATCCGTCACCGAAGCCCGCCAGGAATCGATTGGCGATGGCGTGTACGCTCTGAGCGATAGCGGCGTATCGGCCCTTGTTCGTGATAGCCGCGTCACTCGCGGCACCGACGATGCCGGACCCTGCATCGACTGCATCTTCAGCTTCGGAGCCAACTCCGATGTGTTGGTGATCTTTTCCAAAGCCACCGGCGACCTCGTGGAGTTCACCGCCGAAGGCCGCACAATCGCCGGAGGCATAGACACAGCCGAACGCCTGGCCGTTACGAATGCAGGCGTCCTGTTGCTCACCCGCGAAGGCATGCGTTTGTATGACCGTCAGACCGGCACCTTGTTGGGCGAACAGCCCCTGGCGGCCGTGTCACAAAAGATCGAACTGCTGCGGCAACGCGGCGACGTCGTATTCGCAACAGAACGCGGAGGCGCATCCTGGATGCTGTCCGCAAGCGGTGAAGTCAAAGCCATTCCAGCCGTTGGTGATCGAAAGGTGGAGGAGTAAGCAGTGCGCAAGTTATTCGGTTCGATGAGCTCCCGCCTTTTGTTGGGTGTGTTCGCGCTCCTCGGCGGCTCGTCCGCCTTCGCGCAGTCCCCCACCATCTTTGTAGTTGGCCCCAACTCGGCTACCGCTGGTTCTACCCCCACCGTTCGCATCATCGGTGTGAACCTGGTCGGCAGCGTCAGCACGGATGTTTGCTACAGCGGTCCCGGTGCCCCGTCACCCACTTGCGTCAGCGCTGGCAGCCCCACCAGTTCGAATTTCACGGCGACCCTGCCCCCGATCGTTGCTGGCACCGGCAGTATCTTCGTTCGCGCGAACTACCCGTCGTTCAGCAGCAACTCGTTCACTTTCCAGTTCCGTGGCAACCCGAGTAGTCCGGGGCCTGTCATTAGCAGCATCAACCCGACTTCTCAAGTGTCGGGCAGTGGCGACTTCACCATCACCGGTACGGGCAGTAATCTGGCTGGTCTGCAAAATGCCTTTAGTATTCGCGCGTTCACCTTTTCCGGTCCGGACACCTTGCCAGGCTTAACCTCCGCCGCAACGACGATGAGCGCGACCATGCCCTCGAACCTGTCGTTCGCGCCGCGAGATCGCTATTTTTACGTCAGCAAGGTCATTGATGACTTCATCATCTACAGCAATCTTGTCCTGCATCCCAATACAGGACCAACCCTCACGTCCACCAATCCGTCGTCGATTGTAGTTGGTTCCGGTAACACCGTCGTGAACGTTGTGGGTCGCTTTGCGACCAATGGTGCCGGCGTCACGCCTACCGACTTTTCCTTTGTACCCCCAGGCGGCACGCCTGTCTACGCAGTCGGGACAGGTACTGGCACAACGGCAACAGTCACCATTCCGGCCGCTGCGCTGACGGCGGTGGGAACGGGTCAATTGATCGCAAGCGCGCCCGATGTGGAAGGCACCATTGCCACTAGCATCGATATCCAGATCGTTCCGCCACCGCCAAACATCACCGGCGTCTCTCCCACTTCCATTTGGCGCAACACAGCCACCACCGGTATTACGCTCACTGGAACCAATCTGGCTACGGTCAGTGCGCTCACCTTTACGCCGCAGGGCGGCGCAGCGATCAATATCCTGCCCCAGGTCACGAGCCAGACCGCCACTCAGGTTGTTGTCAGTCTCACGGCTGGACAAACCGCCACGGCTGGCACGGGTACCTTCACCCTCAGCACGGTCAACGGCACCACGACACGCACCATCGCCGTTGTGGACCCGACGCTGACCTCCGCCAGTCCCAACACGCTCTTAAAGTCCGCTGGACCCACCACCATCACGCTCACCGGAACCAACTTCCAGGCGAGCGGCGGCAATATTTCGACGGTGCGCTTTACCGCACCCGTCACCAACACCGTCACCGACTTTACGCCGGCATCTGTCACCGCCACCAGCGCGACCTTCAGCCTGCCTGCCAACGCGATTCCCAACGCCGGTACGGGAACCGTCCGCGTCATCGGCGGCGGTGCGCAATCGGGTACGGTCAACATCACCATTGTTGAGCCGACCATCACCAGCACCAATCCGACCTCGGCCTTGCAGAATGGCGCCACCTTCAACCTCACGCTGAACGGCTCCAACTTCAACACCGGCGGCACGCCGACCGTACGCTTTACGCCTCCTGGCGGATCCGCTACCGTGCTCACCATCGTGGGAACGCCCACCGCCAATCAGGTGGTGGCGACGGTGCCGAACACGCTCTTGACCACCGCCGGCAACGCCATCATCACCGTGCAGACGGGCAATGCCGTATCGCCCAACTACACATTTGCGGTCGGTTCCGGCCCCACGCTGACGAACATCAATCCGACCAACGCGCCTCGCAACAGCGCCACTATCACCAACTTCGTTCTCACCGGCACCAACTTTACCGCCGGTGGTACCCCGACGGTGAACTGGGTGGGACCCACAGGTTCCGCCAGCCTGACCGTAAGCGCTTCATCGGCCACCTCCATCACGGCCACGATTCCGGCAAGCCTTATGGTGACGGCCGGAACCGCTACGGTATCGGTGACCACCGGTACTTCTACCACCGGTACGCAGACGTTTACGATCACCGAACTGCCGAGCATCAGCTTTATCGATCCGCCTCAGGTGTTTGCTGGCGGCGGCTCCTTCACGATGTTTCTCTTCGGCAGCAACTTTACCGCCAGTGGTTCGCCTTCGGTACGCTTTACGCCCCCCGGCGGGTCCGCCGTCACGTTGACGCCGAGCAGTGCCACAAACACCAACCTCACCGTCACGGTGCCCGCCAATCTCATCACCAACGTTGGCAACGCAAACGTACAGGTGCTGAGTGGCGCAAATGCCGCGTCGCTCGTCTCCACCCTTCCCATCCTGCCGTCGCCCGTAATCACTTCGATCACACCCACCGGCGTACAGGCGGGAACCGGCAATACGGTGTTGACCATCACTGGCAGTAACCTGACGCAATTGTCCTTTTACCTGCTCACCCGGGTACGCTTCGGTTCCACGCTGCTGACGCCGACATCGGAAACCCCAACTCAGGTTGTCGTCACCGTGCCGGCCAACTTGCTGACCACCCCTGGCGTATTCCCGGTAACGGTGGAGATCGAGCAGCAGGTTGGCAACATCGCCAAAGTACCCGAAGCTTCGCGTACCCCTCTGATGGTGGGCAACGTGTCCAACGCCGTGAACTTCACGGTGTTTGGTCCGCTCACCGTAACGTCGCTGAACCCCACGCGCGTGGCCGTCGGTAGCGGCAACTTTACGTTGACGATTAACGGCAACGGCTTCCAGTCCGGCGACATCGTCGACTTCAACGGCACCAATATCACACCGTCGAACATCACGTCCGGCGCTATCACTGCGACCATCCCCGCCAACCTCATCAGCACCACCGGTGCCAAGGCCGTGCGCGTACGCAACTCGGTGGGCACCAATTCGAACAGTGTCAACCTGATTGCCGATTACGTGCTGACCAGCTTGAATCCGCCGGGGGCGCTGCAAGGCGGACCGGCATTCCCGCTGACCGTGACGGCCACCACGCCGATCGCGCAGGGTGCGTCGATCATCTTCAATGGTTCGACGGTGACGGGCGGCACAGTGAATGGTAATACCATCACCGCCACCATTCCCGCCAACCTCATTGCCAGCGGCGGTACGGGCGCGCCGGTCACCATCACCGACGGTACGGCCAACTCCAACACGCTGACCTTCAACTTCAATACGCAGATCACGCTCACCTCGGTGAACCCGGATCGCGTGGAAGCGGGCACTGGGAACACGGCGGTAACGCTCACCGGCAGCGGCTTTGTCTCCGGCATGTCGCTGGTGTTCAACGGTACGTCGGTGACGACCACCGTGAATAGCTCGACCTCCGCCAGCGCCACCATTCCGTCTACGCTTTTGGCTACGCCGGGCGTTGTGCCGGTGCTACTGCGTGTCGGCGGCGAAGTGCCGCGCGATTCGAACACCGTCAACTTCACGATCCTGACAGCGCTACGGTTGACCTCGCTCAATCCGTCCCGTGCCAACTCGGGCGGCAGTTCCTTCACCTTGACGGCCACCGGCGCGGGTTTTGTCCCAGGTGCGATCATCCGCTTTAACGGCGTCAACCTCAGCACGACGTTCGTGAATTCCACCACGCTGCAAACCGTCATATCGTCGGCGCTGCTGGGTCTGCCGGGCAACGTGGAAGTTCGCGTACTACTTCCCGATGAGCGTACTTCCGGCCCGCAGACGTTTACGATTCTGCCCGCGCTGCGCATCACCAGCATTACGCCGGCAGCCGTGGCGGCGGGCGCCAATCAGCTCACCATGACCGTCAACGGCGAAGGCTTTGTACCCGAGTCCGTGGTACGGCTGGGCGGGCTGAGTCTGCTCACGACGTTCGTCAACGCCAATCAGTTGACGGCGCTGGTGTCGGACGCCGCCCTCGCGACGCCCAACACTTTGGATGTGTTGGTGGCCAACCCTGGCGGTACGGAATCGAACCGGGTGTCGTTCGCTGTTGGCGGACGCCTGACCTTGAGCGCCGTGACCCCGAATAACGCGGCGTTGAACAGCCCGGCTATTCAGGTGACGCTCACTGGCGAAGGCTTCAACACCTCGACCATTGCGCGGTTCAACTCGATCGACCTTGTCACCACCTTCATTAGCTCGACCCAACTGCGCGCTACCATCCCCTCCGATCAGTTCCGCGTCGCGGGCAACTTCCCCGTGACGGTGAGCAACGGCGGGCAACCGTCCAATTCGGTGAACTTCGAAGTAGGCGCCAAGCCGGAGTTGACGTTCCTAAATCCGGATGCGATCACTGCCGGTGCGCGTGGCTTTACGTTGATCGTGCTGGGCCGCAACTTCCAGCCCGGCGCCACCATCCGCTTCGGCGGCGAAAACCTTCCGACGACATTCGTCAGCGGTTCGCAGTTGTCGGCTCCGGTGCCCGCGACGCTGCTGGTGACGCCGCGTACGGTGCCGGTGTCGGTAGCGAATACGCAGGGCGACCCGTCGAACTCGCTGGACTTCCGCATCGTCAACCTCACTTTGACCTCGCTCGATCCGCCTCGTGCCACGGCAGGTGGCGCAGCGTTTACCTTGACGTTGACGGGCACCGGCTTTATCTCCGGCGCCTCGGCGTCGTTCGGGTCCACGCCGGTAACCACCAGCTTTGGCAGCGCGACGTCGCTTACCGCCCAGATCCCGGCCTCCGCGATCCTGAACGCCGGTACGATCCAGGTGTCGGTGGCGAACCCTGATGGCGCACGATCGAACGCGGTGCCGTTTGTGGTGCAGTCCAACGTGCCAAGCATCACGCGGTTGAATCCGAACTCGGTGGTCGCCGGTAGCGGCGAAGTATCCGTCGCGGTCACTGGTGGCGGCTTCGTCAACGGGTCCGTAGTGCAGGTGAACGGCAACGGCGTACAAACGTCGTTCGGTAGCTCCAGCGCCTTGGACGCGGTGATCCCGGCCAGCCTGACGAACCAGATCGGCAACCTGAGCGTACGCGTGGTCAATCCTGGCAATGTGGAATCGAACACCGTGAACTTTGCGGTGACGGCTCCCACGCCGGCGATCACGCGAGTGGTGCCGGGTACGATCAACGCTGGCTCCAGCGTACCGGTGAACCTTGCGATCACAGGTACGGGCTTCGTCAACGGGTCCGTCGTGCAGTTCAACGGCAGCGGCATTGAGACGTCGTTCGGCAGCTCTACTTCGCTGTCGGCAGTGATTCCGGTGTCCGCGCTGGCTACTGCCGGCAACGCCACGATCCGCGTGGTGAATCCGGGCGACATCCTGTCGAACACCGTGCAGTTTGTCATCGCCGGGGACTTCTCGCTCACCAGCGTGAACCCCACCACTCTCGTACGTGGCGGCACCACCAACCTGAGCATCGGCGTGAGTGGCACGGGCTTTGCCAACGGTGCTGTGGTCCTGCTGGGCGGCAACGAACTGGCGACCACGTTCAACAGCGCGACCTCGCTGACGGCGGTTGTGCCTCCGGCGTTGTTGAGCGCCGCGGGTACCGTGCCGGTGGCGGTACGCAATGCGGACGGCGCTGTGTCGAACGCGCTGAACATCCGTGTGGACAATCCGATTCCGGTGCCGCCGCTGACGTTGACGGTTCCGGCCGTGATCACGCCCGCGGGCAACGGTCGCGTACAGGTGGTCCTGCAAGGTCCTGCGCCGGTGGATTTGACCGGTACGCTGGTCATCACCTTCGTCAACAACTCGAACAACTCGCCGAACAATTACATTGACCCGGCGCTGCTGTTCCAGGGCAACAATTCGCGTACCGTAAGCTTCACCATCCCGGCTGGACAGACCACGGCGATTATCCCGACCGATGGCGCGTTCTCTCCGGGTACGGTGGCAGGTACGATCGTGGTCACCATCACGCAGTTGAACGGCGGCGGGCAGAACCTGCTGCCGAATCCGGCCCCGACCCGCAACATCACGGTGGATCGCGCGGTGCCGGTGGTGATCCCCGGTTCGGTACGCATCAGCAACATCACTGGCGGCTTCCAGGTAGAGCTGAATGGAATCTCGTCGCCCCGCGACCTAGCCCGCATCAGCTACACCTTCTCGTCCAGCTCTTCGATCCTCGAAGGTACGACGATTACGGTGGAAGTCGGACCGCTGTTCCAGACGTACTTCCAGAGCCAGGCGGGTCTCGATAGCGGCGGTACATTCCGCTTCGTGATGCCGTTCACGGTGTCTGGCGGCGAGGCCAATTCGGTTACGTCGGTGACGGTGGTGCTCACCAATTCGGCGGGCAACTCCACCGCGGTTACTGGCGGGCGATAGCCCTTATTTCACTTGGGCGGTGTTTGCGTTTGCCGGACGGTAGACGTAAACGCCGCCAAAGTACGGCCCCGGTACAAACCCCGAGTACTCATAGCGGCTGCGCATGGCATTGAGCAAAGGCGTGGGCAGGGAAGGGATCTCCGGGTCCGTCAGGTCCGGCTTCGAAATGTCCTGGTGCAGCATGATCACCGGGATCGACCCCGAAGCGATGTCCTTGCGCATAGGCTCGGGATCGATACGGCCCGCGTTGACGAGGATCGTGTAGATCAACGGCTCAACATCGAGCTTGCCGCGCGAATTCACGAGCGAGTTGAAGTCCATCGCAATTACCGGACGGTCTCCGCTTTCGTAGTACGGCTTGAGGCGGCGTGCGTAGTCTTCCATCTCAAACTCCTGCACCACGCGCGACTGAAAGAACGGGATCATGATGCGGACGTTGTTGACGACATGGATCAACAGCGGCAACTGCAGCAAGGTGATCCAGGCCTTGCTACCGCGAAACACGTGCGCGTGAAACGCCAGCAGGTGCAGCGAAATCGCCGTACAAATCGTGATGAGCGCGGCGGACTCGATGTGATAATTCGTATCCGACCCGATCTTGCCTGCAGTACCCGCGAGCACAGCGAACGAGATCGCCAGGTACAGCAGTGGGCCCTTGAAGTGGCCGCGAATGGCTTTGGATAGAGCGGCAAAGATCACCACCAGCAACTGTCCCAAAGAGATGAAGTAAAACTCCGCGTGCTGCTGCAGCTTCTCTGCAGCGAATGGATTGACGTTGGCAAAAACGGTGTTGAACAGGAAGCGGCCGTCAAGCATCGAGTTCGCTCCAAAGACCACGAGCGCCGCGCCTCCGCCGACGGTGAGTGCGTACAGGATCGCCTGTTTGCGATGCCTGGCGTTGAAGAACAGCAGCAGGCAGATCGCGGTGGGAGCAGCGACGAGCGTCTGCTTGGTCATCAGCGAGGCAAAGGCCAAGAGTCCGGACCAGACCAGCGCTTTGACGTCCGCTTCTTCCACGGCGTAGCGGGCGTAAAAGTAAAACGCGGCGATGGAAAAGAAAACGGCCAGCATGTCTACACGGCCGATGGTGCCCCAGCCAGGGATCACCGTCGTGCAGGCGCACAAAATACCGGCAATGGCCGCGCACCAACGGTCCTTGGTGTACAGCAGGACAATCTTGTATGCGAGGTACAGGATGCCGAATAGCGCGACAATGCTGAGCAGGCGTCCGGCCAGGAAGATGGGGATACCGGTGCGGAACAGCAGGGCTTCGAGCACGTAAAACACGGGCATGTACGGCGTGACCGTGTAGGGGTAGGCCTGATTCGAATAATAAAGGCCGCCGCTTTGCGCGAGCATCATCGAATGCAGCGCGATGATGGACTCAGCAGCGGCAATCTCATTCTTTGCCCAAACGGCAAGCGCGATGTGCGCGGCGACAACAATCGCCGCTACGCCCGCGAGCACATAAATCGCACGCCGGTACCAAATCGGAGCCTGATGATCCACAATCTGTGGATCGGCTGGGGCGGGCAGCCTCTTTAATTCGCGATCGCTCTACTGTTTGCGCTTCAGTGCGACCTTGGCTGTGCGTGTCGACCCGTCCGAGCGTTCCTGTACCAGGTCGCCTTCGATGGTGTCGCCCTTGGCGGTGACGGTAAACTTCAACGGTCCGTTGTCGTTGTCCACCTCAAAGGTGAGTTTGTCGCCGGACATCACTGCCTTGCGGATCGTATACTGCTCGTCCTCGGTGGGACCACCGCTGCCGGTAAGCTCGGTACCGTTCTGCTTCAGGATGGCGTAGGCGGGCGATGGGCGCGGCCCTTCCGGGGTGTTGTGGGTGAGGGTGCCGACCCACACTCCCGTGAGGTCCCCGGCCAGCATCGTGGCGGCAGACAGGAGAGCAAGCGCAAAGAATCGTCGCATGCATCCTCCTACGGTGGCAGCTGCCGGAAAGTTCCGTTCGAAAAAGTGCGATTCTGGGGGTGCCAGTGGACTTTCAGTTTCGTACGCCGCGCCTTCCCGAACTACAACCGCATGTCCAACTGTTGTGGACGTGGCGGGGCGGTTCTGCGCGTGCGGGCGCTCTTGAACGGGTGATGCCGACAGGTGAGGCGGCGCTCATCGTCAACCTCAAAGACGACTCCATCCGCATGTATGACAAAGACACTCTCGCCTTGGGCGCGGAACTTGGCGGCGCGGTGCTCGTGGGCGTGCACACCGAGCCGATGGTGATCGACGGCGAGGAGCAGGAATGGGTTTTTGGGGTACAGTTCCACGCCGGCGGCGCTTTCCCGTTTCTGGGCGGCATCCCGTCTGACGAAACCACCAATCTGCACGTCGAAGCAGACGACCTGTGGCGTGGCGGTGCGCTACGCGAACGTCTGCTGGAGGTAGCCCAGGAACCGGAGCGTATGTTCGGGGTGGCGGAGCGTTTTCTGTGTGCTTGCCTGCGGCGGCAGCAGAAGGCCCGCACGCGGCACCCGGCGGTGGAGTTCGCACTGCGGGAACTACGCTGTCATGCAGGCAACAAGACAGTAGCCGAGCTGGTGGACCAGACCGGGTTGAGCGCGCGCCGCTTTATCCAGCTGTTTCGCGAGCAAACCGGGGTGGTTCCCAAGACCTTTGCCCGCCTTTGCCGGTTCCAGCGGACTTTGGTCGCCGTCCATCTGAAACAGCAGGTGGATTGGGCGGACATCGCACAGGTGTGTGGGTACCATGACCAGGCCCACCTGATCCACGAGTTCCGGGAGTTTGCCGGCATGACGCCGTCGGTGTACCTGGTCCGGTCGACCGAGCACAAGAATCACGTTGCCGTCTAGTTGCCGGTGGCCGCTGCTGCCTGCAGCCATGCCTGCCAGTGCGGCTCGGCCCGTTCTGCTGCGGCAGCGCCACCCTGTCCATAGAAGTACACGCAGGCCACCAGACTGATTTTGCCTCCCCAGTCGTACGCGCTGATCAGCGCCACTGTGCCTTCGTCGCGGACCAGACGCAGCAATGCCTCGCGGTTTTTGCTGCCGCTCGATCTGCGCACCACAGAGGACGCGTAATCGCGCTCCACGGCGGCGTCCAGCTTGCGCCACCCGGCCTCCAGATCGCCAGCAAACGGCACCGTAGGCCGGATGCAAACGCCCGGGGCGCCGGCAAAGTCCCGAAGGTACAGATCGAGCACGCCGAACATCGCGCCCCAGCCGCCTTCCATGCTCGCCAACTGATCGTCCCAATCGTCACGGTCGGTGAACAGACTGTGCACGATGCGAACTTTGCAGGGCTCTCCGCCGGGCTGGGCCTCGATCCGGAACTCGGTGGCCAAAGGCGGTGCGTCGCCGCTCCAGTCGCGCTCTTCGTAAGCAAAAAGACGGGGCGGGTCCCAGGCGGTGATGGTTCCTTTCGAATCCATTTCCGGACCCAGATGGAAGGTGATCGCTCCCCCTTCGCGCGGGTCCAGGGTAGTGGGCGTAAACCAGGCGGAGATGCCCGGTCCGGTAGCGATAGCGTCCCAGATCTGTTCGGGAGTGCCCGGTACGGTAAAGCTTACGTCGACGGATTTTTTGTGGTTTGGCATGGCTTTGGATAAGCGAGCAAAAGCACGCGGTGCGGACGGGTGTCGGCTGCTGCCGGTTGGTGATACTTCGCCGCGAGATGCTGAACGGCTTCGGAAAGTTCACGGGTGAAGCCGGCCCGGTCGGACGGGTTGGCGAAGGCGATTTCGACATCGATGGACAGTGTCGCCAGGCGCTTTTCCTGCGCCACCGCCTTCTTCCACAACTCGCCCGCCTCGCGCATGGCACGTGCGGCGAGCGCGATCAGGTAGCTCACCGAGAGCCGGTCGTAGGTGTCCCCGGCGGGATCCGGAGGGGCTGCCTTGCCCATCGCCTCCGGCGATACGACATACGCCTTAGCCGTGGCGACAAACAAGTGTTCCGTAATGCCGCCCCACTTCTTGCTGTCCGCGATGCGTACGAGGTGGTGCGCTTCGAGGGTCCGCAGGTGGTAGTTGATCTTCTGGCGGGGGATGCCGGTTCTTGCTGCCAGTTTGGAGGCGGAAGCAGGCTCGGCCAACTCGGCGAGCAGGGTGGATCGTACCGGATCGAGGGCGGCGGCAGCGGCGGCGGGGTCGGCGATGACGTCGACGATCATCAGCCCAGGGTACGCTTGACAAATTTTTCTGTCAAGAGGAGAAAAGGGGGTAGAAAAGGAAAATGCCGCATCGGTAACCGGCAAGAGGTGAAAGCACGGTATCCGATGCGGCGTGCCCCTGTGTAATTTTTGGGGCTGTTTTGGATCTGGCGCCGGTTCGCCCGGAAAGAGCTGATTATAAACCCGCTAAGATATACATTCCCGATGAGGCCCGCGTCCTATTAGCTCCATCATCGGAAACGCCGAGCGGCGACCGAAACCGAAAGATCCAGGGGAAGATCTTAATCGACTACTGTACCTGGAAGAAACCCTTCAAAAAAACCCCTCTGTCGCAACCGCATGAATCGGAAAAAGGAGCGGTCGCTTACAACTACATAACCGACTCCCGCAAGCACGCCGTAAAGCCCGCTCGCTTCTTCCGTGCCATCCCGTTGCGAACAGAGGGCAGGAATCAAAAGAGGTACTTCATCAATTCGTATTCGAGTATAGCAAACTTCTGGCCGTTGTTTGCAAGATGAAAATAAACGACTTAATCGGGAATTTTCGGTCCGGTATGCGGTAGGGTGACGCAAGGGTGTGTCCGATAGACACAGGATTTGAAGTGCTAGGCTGGAAACGATGGGTAAGTGGCTGGTTCTGGTACTGGCGGCGACTTCCGTTCTGTGCGCGCAGGACGAGGATTTTCATGTGTTCCGCGATCCTCCGCGGATCTTTCTGAATGCCCAGAGGTTGAAACGCGTACAGCGTGAAACGACGCGTGAGTCGATCCGCTGGCGGCAGTTTTCCACTCTGGCGGAAAGCCAGGCACAGTTTCCCGAACCCGGGTTCGCCTGGGCGCTGCATTACGCCGCGACCGGAAACGCAGCCTCGGCCAAGACGGCCATTGAGTGGGCCATGCAGCCGGGGGCGACCGATATCCGGCAGCTTGCCCTGGTGTATGACTGGTGCCAGAAGGCGATGTCGCCGGCGCAAAAGTCGGCGATCGGGGCGAAGCTGCTAAAGGTGGTGAACGCGGCGCCTGGGTCCGGCAAGGGTGCCGCGGGCATCCGGGATCAGGTGCTGGCGGCAATCGCGATTGCCGATGAAGCCGCGGAACCGGCGGAGAAGGTGATTCGGTACACGGTGGAGGAGTGGTGGCGCAAGAGCATCGCGCCGGCACTGCGAGAGGGCAAGCCTGCCATCAGCCGTGAGGAACTGGCACCGCTCTTTGAGGTCCTGCACGCGGTGTTTGATAACACCAAGGTGGACTTGCGCGACGGCGCCCCGCAGTTCTTCAAAGACATACCGTCCTGGCACTTGCTGAGCCACTATCCCGCGCCATTGCAGACGGCGGACAACGAGTTCCGTATTCCGGCATTTGTGGGTACGGGCGAGCCGGATCTGAAGGTGGCGGCGCTGTCGCGCGCGGCGGACCTGATGATTGTCGCGTACGATCCGAATGCTGTCGAGGCGCAGTTCCTGCAGGGGTACCTGATTCAGGATCGCTTCTTGATGCGCGGTTTGTTTGGGCTTCCGTACGAGTTTTTGTGGGCGAATCCGTATCAGCCCGGGCTGCCGTTTGCCAAGATGGATCCGTTCTTTCATGACGCAACGGGCGGACGATTCTTTGTCCGGTCGAGTTGGGAAGAGGATGCGACGTGGTTCGGATTCTTCGATGGGGCGATGCAGTTGTCGACAGGTACGGAGATCCGGAATCTGAAGCCGGGGGCGTTGAAGGAGCCGGTGGAGATCGGCGGCGCGACCATCCTGCAGGCGGCTTCGGCGGACGGGATGAAGTTCCCGATCGATTTGCCGGAGGGCGGCGTGTTCTTCATCCTGGGTTTTCCGCCGAAGGCCGTTTTTGACGTGGAGACGGACGAAGAAGAGATGTTTGAGGCGGAGGCCGATGCGAGCGGAATTTTGCTGCTGGAATTCGCCAAGGGAGCTAAGGGTCAAGTATGGATACACCGTCCGGGTCGAGGAGTATTACCTTAGGACCTTTTCTAAGGTTTTCGTACCAAAAGAATTAGTAAGAACCAGCGATTGAAGCATACACCGTGTGGCAGCAGACTGATACTGAGGGCACGGGTCTGTATGCTGCGTAGTTTAGTAATTTCCCCGGATCAAGAGCTGGCACAAGCGGCCAGCCGGGTTTTGCAGGAAATCGGAACGATCAACATCGTACGGTACCTGGAGCAATACACGGCGGCGGATGAGATGGGTCGAGTGGTTCGCGCGACGGCGCCGCAGGTGGCGTTTATCTCTTGCGAGTCGATGGATCTGGTAGTGGAAGAGATTCGGATCTTAGAGAGTCTCGCACCGGGAATCCAGTTCATCGGAATGGCTCGCGAGTGCGATCCGCAACTGCTGTTGGACGCGATGCGCGTGGGTATGCGTGAGTTCATCACGATGCCGTTCAATCCCCAGCAAGTGTATGAAGCGGTGTCGCGGGTGAAGGAGTTGCTGGAGAAGCGTCCGGCGACGGTAGAAACCACCAACGATATTTACTGCTTCCTCCCGGCTAAGGCTGGCGTGGGCGCGTCTACCTTGGCGCTGAACGTGAGCGTGGCGATGTCGAAACTCGCCGGGCAGAACGTGATCCTTTCGGACTTCGACCTGAATTCCGGCATGATGCGCTTCATGCTGAAGCTCACCAATGAATTTTCTGTCGCCGATGCGTGCGAGCATTCCATGAATATGGACGAATCGCTCTGGCCGCAGTTGGTGACCCGAATGGGTACGCTGGACGTCCTGCATGCGGGCAAGCTGAACCCGAATCTACGCGTCGAAGGTACGCAGATCCGGCATTTGATCGACTTTTTGCGGCGGAACTACCGCGGTATGGTATTCGACCTGTCGGGCAACCTCGAGCGGTACTCATTCGAGATCATGCACGAGTGCAAGAAGATCTTTCTGGTGTGTACGCCGGAGATCCCGTCGCTGCACCTGGCGCGAGAGAAGTTTGTATTTCTGCGCGGGCTGGACCTGCAGGACAAGGTGTCTGTGCTCGTCAATCGCTGCCAGAAGCGGCAGGTGATCACCAATGAGCAGATCGAGCAGATCCTGGGTCTGCCGGTGCATCAGGTGTTCCCGAACGATTACAACACCGTACACAAGGCGCTAACCGTCGGCAAATGGGTGGACTTCAACAGCGACCTCGGCAAGAGCATCAACTCGTTTGCCAAGACGCTGGTCGAAGTTCGCGGTCCGGCGACGGCGCAGCATGAGGTCCCGGCCAAGCGGAAGTTTTTGGACTTCTTCTCGGGGTCGAACTTCGGCGCCAAGGCGTCCTAGGGCCGGTTCTTTGCAAGGTATTCTAAGACCTTGCGCTGTTTCCTAACACTCCAGCTTTCTTGCGTCGGCGAGCGATGAAGGCCATCCTGCTCATTGGGCTGGCCATCGGTCTGCTGCTGGCTGCGTTCACCGTTCTGATGGTCATGCAGTGGCTGCGCTTTCGCACGGTTGGGGCGACGCTTGCCCAGGTGCGCGGGTGGCGTCCGGTGCATCCTCCGGCGGCGGCGATCACACCCGCCACTTGGTACGGCGGCTGGTTTCAGGGGCGTCCTGCAGCGCTTCGGGCGTACGCCTACATTGACAGTCCAAGGCGGCGTGCTTCGTCGGACGGCGTCCCCGTGACCTCGGTGGTGCGTCTGGCGATGGCCACTCGGGTGACCGTGCCCAACGGAATCGACATTCGCACCAAGGCCGCCAAAGCTCCAGCGGCAGTCAACTGGGCCGGTCACTTTGCCGTGGTAGCGGGGGCCGGGCTGCCTCCGGCGGCGCAAGAGGCGGCGCTCGGGTTTGTGCGAAAGCCGCATCCGCGCGGATTGCATGGCTCTGCCCTGCTGATGTCCGAAAAATCGCGGCACCTGTGGATCGCCGACCCGGCTGTACTGCAGGATCCGTCGATGCCCAGCGATTTATTCGGACCGGGTCCCCGGCTGGTGCTGGTGCACGATCATGTCAATTCCACGGCATCCGCAGCCGAAGTGGAAGAGGCGCTGACGGACCTGGCGAGGGTCGCTGAGGCGCTTGAGTCTTCCATCTATCCCCAAGGGTCAAAGTAAGGCTAAGGAGCAAAATCCTGAGTACGCAAGCTGTTGTAACGGCGTGCGTTAGGTCGAAATGGTGCCAGTTCGTGAGTGGCACGGTGCCAGGCACCATGGGGATGCTGGGGATCGGGGTTTGGGGGATGGTGGGGTAGGGAAAGCTAGTCGGTGGATACGGCGATGCCGGTGAGCGAGATGCCGTAGCGATTGGCTTTTTCGAGCATCTCGTCGCGGTCGAGCAGGAGTGTACGACCTGCGTCCATGGTGGCCGCGACCGTGTTTGTCTCCCGCATGACTTCCATCGTCGCAGGACCCAGCACCGGGACATCGAACAGCAGGTGCTTGCGGCGGCGCGAGCTTTTGATCAGTAACTGCGGCTTGCCTCCCGTCAGTTCATGCGCACGACGGAGGATTGCGTCCGTACCTTCCATAGCTTCCAGCGCTACGCAGGCGCGATCGGCAATCACCACGCTTTGGCCGATGTCGAAGCCTGCCAGCGCTTCGGCGATCGAGCGGCCGTAGCGGAGTTGCTTCAGTTCTTCGGTGTCCGGCTTGCGCTTGGTGAAGACGCCCTCGGGCGCGAGAAGGTCCTTCAGCAGCAGGGTGGAATCGACGAGTTGGATGCCCTCGTCCGCGAGGACCTTGGCCACGCCGCCGATCAACGCATCGGTGTTCTTTTCACGCAGGGACGCGAGGAGCTTGAACAGGCGCCAGTCCGGCCGGATCGAGGAAAAGATCTTGGCGTGCTTGACCTGGCCGCACATCATCAACTGCGTGATGCCCTCGTTTTTGCAGATTTCAATCAGGCGGCTGAGCGCGCCGAGAGAGATCGCGTAGTAGGTCGTCGAAAGGGCTTTGAGGTCCGGCGAGGCCTCCTCTTCAATCGCGATGGTGACGACGTCGATGTTGAGTCGCGCCGCCGCCTCTAGTGCGAGGACCGGGAAGCGGCCGTTGCCCGCGATCATTCCATAACGAGGCATGACGGTTTACTTGACGAAGCCGCGCTCCGAGGAGGCGATGAAGTCCAGCACTTCGGTGAGTTCGGCGCAGGCCGGCACATCAGCCTTGATGCGCTCGATGGCTTGCGAGGTGTTGAGTCCGCTGCGGGTGAGGAGGCGGAAGCTGGTTTGCAGAGCTTCAATCGAGTCCGTGGCAAAGCCGCGACGTTCGAGTCCTACGGCGTTGGCACCGAAGATTTTGTTTTCGCGCGGACTCACGGTCATCGAGTACGGCAGGACGTCCTGGGTGATGACGCTATAGCCGCCGATCATCGAATGTTTGCCGATACGGCAGAACTGATGGATCGCCGAACCTCCGCCAAGTACAGCCCAATCGCCGATGGTGACGTGGCCGCCCACCACCGTGCCGTGCGACAGGATGGTCTGGTTGCCGACGCGGACATCGTGCGCCAAGTGCACGTGGGACATGATCCAGTTGTCATCACCGACGGAGGTGATCATGCCGCCGCCTTCTGTGCCGCGATGGATTGTCACAAACTCGCGGATGGAGTTGCGATTCCCAATGCGGGTCTGCGAGTTCTCGCCGTGATACTTCTTGTCCTGCGGCGCAAGCCCGATGGTGCTGTACGGGTAGATTGTGTTGTCGTCGCCGAGGATGGTATCGCCATCGACGACGACGTTGGCCATCAGGCGAGTGCGCGCGCCGATCTGGACGTCAGGTCCGATGATGCAGAATGGGCCGATTTCGGCGTCCGGCGCAATCCGTGCACCAGGATCGACGATCGCGGACGAGTGAACCGGCATATCCTAGACCGCTGCGGCTTCCGGACGATCGGCAAGTTTGCACATCAGGGTCGCTTCGGCGACGACTACACCGTCGACGGTCGCTTCGCCGCGCATCTTGACCACAGTTGCCTTGCGCTTTTCCATGCGCATTTCGATACGCAACTGGTCCCCGGGCCGCACTGGCTTGCGGAACTTGGCTTCATCCACTGAGGCGAGCAGGACGAGCTTGTTGTGACGGTCCGGAATGCTCTTGAGGACGAGCGTACCGGCAACTTGCGCCATCGATTCGACGATGAGGACGCCGGGCATGACGGGGAAGTCGGGAAAATGGCCGATGAAGAACGGCTCGTTCACCGTGACGTTTTTGATGCCGACGATGTGCTCTTCCGACATTTCCACGATCTTGTCGACCAATAGAAACGGGTAGCGGTGAGGCAGGATGTCACGAATGGCTTGTATGTCGAGAACGGGCTCAGGCATGAACACCTGATTGTAACAAGTGGGGTGCTTAAAGCACCCCGAATGTCTCAAATGCCTCGACGGCGCTCATACCTTTGGCGATGGCCAGTCGGACTTCATTCTCCGTGGACACCTTCTGCAGGGCAAGCGCGACGGCCTCTTCTTCCACCGCTTGCGGGATGACGATGATGCCATCGATATCCCCCAGGATGATGTCGCCGGGCGTGACCTTGACCTGACCGATGGTGACGGGAATGCGGAAGTCGACAACGGTGCCGCGGCCACGCTGATCCTGCGCGTAACGGCCGGTGGCGAAGGTCGGGAAGTTGAGTTCCAGAATGCCGTTGGTGTCGCGGCACATCCCATGCAACACGGCTCCGGCGGCACCGCAGTGGATGGCGCGGGTGGACATCAACTCGCCCCACAAGGCGTATTCGGGCGAGGCTCCGGCAGCGAGGTAGACCTCGTCCTGCTTAAGGTCGTCCAAGGCGTGGAGCATGCGGCCGAAGGGATCTGCGCCTTCTTTTTCGATGTCCTCATGGAGGACGGGCATCGCCCGCCCCACGACGATCATGTCGTCGCGGAGCGGTTGAATTTCCTTGGGAAGAAACTGATGCCGGTAACCCATGGTGTCCAGTACGTCGCCTACGACGGCGCTGAACAGCTTCTGACGGATTTCTGCGAGGCTGACCATGTTTGTTGTTTAGGAGTTGAACGTCTTGTCCCAGGTGGCTTCTTTGCCGCTGGTACAGGCCTGCAGCGCCATGACTGCCGTCATGCTGCTTTCGGCACCCCAGAGAGCGGCGTTCTCAAGCTTGCCGGTACGGGCGCCCTCGATGAACTGATTCACCGTGTCCTGGGTGATGTCGTAGTTGGTGGCGGCTTCTTCGACGGGCTTGCCGGGACGGTAGATCTTGTAGCCGCGCCGCGAGGTGTTGACCACGCCCTTTTCGCAGACAAAGGTCTCAGAGACGTCCGTCCAGCCGGGGTTGCCGAACTGGTTGGCGGCGTAGTTGAAGATGGTGCCGTCGTCGAACTGGAAGGTGCAGGAGAGGTTGTCGTAGATGTTGCCCTTTTTGCGCTGCACCTGCGAGCCGTAGCCGGAAACGCGTACGGGGTGCTTGCCCATGAACCAGTTGACGACGTCGATGTTGTGGCAGTCCTGCTCGATGAGGATGTCGCCCGAGAGTTCGCGGTAGAAGAACCAGTTGCGGATCTTCTCTTCGCTTTCCGGGTGGCCGGTTTTGATGGCGGGTCCACCACCCATCCAGGAGGCGCGGATCTGCTTGATGGCGCCGAGTTCGCCGGACTTCACAACGTCGAACGCCTTCCGGTATTCGGTGCCGTAGCGCTGTTGGAAGTCCATGGAGATGCGCTTGGTGGGGTCGGCCTTCTTGGCGGCGTTGAGTACGCGGCGGCAACCGGCGGCGTCTACACCAGCGGGCTTTTCGAGGAAGATGTGCTTCTTCGCCTTCACCGCAGCTTCAAAGTGTTCGGGGTGGAGGAAGGCGGGAGTGGCAATGAGTACGGCGTCGACATCGGAGGCAAGCAGGTCCTGGAACTTGGTGAAGGACTTGGCGCCGGAATACTTTTTGCCGGCGGCATCGAGCTTGTCCTGATAGATGTCGCAGTAGGCGGAGACGCGTGCGAACTCGTTCTTGGCGAAAATGCCGCTGACGTACATGCCGCGGCCCCCACATCCGATCAAGCCGACCGTGAGTGCGGAGTTTGCCTGATAGCCGAGCGCGGTCTTGGCGCCCATGATGCTGAATAGGGATCCGGCCGCGGCTGCGGAACTGAGAAGCCCACGGCGGGAGATGTCGGAGTTTTTCACTTCACCAGCGTACAGCAACGGGTGTGGTGGGCGCGACAGGACTCGAACCTGTAGCCTGCAGCTTCGAAGGCTGATGCTCTATCCATTGAGCTACGCGCCCCAAGTCGGCGCGTACCGAGGCCATTGAGCTACGCGCCCCTGTTACCCGACATCATACCGTCACGCCGTGGCTTGAATCATCCAGCATGCGGCAGTGAAGTGGGCGTTGCCGTCTGCTTGTACAAACTGTTGGAAGCCTTGGTCCAGGGCTTTGAGAACTTCGCTGCGGTTTTCAAGGGTCGGGAGAATTTGCGCGAGCGCTCCCATGCGGGTGTAGTAAAGCTCCAGGTCCTCGGTTGGCAATTGGCAGGGGACGTCGATGGGCGTGATGCGGATGTCATGCCAGTGGCTTTGCGTGAGCACGCTGTGGATGTAATCTTGGTTCGCGAAACCGAACTGGCCGGGTCCGTTGGGTCGGCGCGCGGGGAGTTCGGGGACGAGGGATCCTGCGGCGCGCTCGGCGGCAGTCATGAAGGGGTTTTCCGAGGGGTCGCGCCATGCGATCGCTGTGAGTTTCGCTTCCGGCGTAGCGGCCTTGTGGATGTTGGCGAAGGCTTCTACGGGATCGTCGAAGAACATCACGCCGAAGCGGGACACGATGGTGTCAAAGGTGGCGGGTGGCAGCGGGTGACGCTGTGCGTCGCCGAGTTCGAAATTGACGTTGGGAAGTGCCTGGGCACGTTGGCGCGCTGTGGCGACCAATGGTTCCGAGATGTCGAGGCCAGTGACCTGCGCTTTCGGATGTCGCGCGGCGAGGGCGAGGGCGATCGCGCCGGCACCACAGCCGATGTCGAGAATGTTGTGTGCTGTATGGGCGGGTACGGCGTCGCAGATGAGGTCGACGAAGGGGGCGAAGAGACGGTCCAGCATCGGCTGGATCTCGGCCCAGGTTTGGCCGGACGGGCCGTTCCAGAGAGTAGCTTGGTCGGACATTGACTTAGCTGTAGTGTGGCACTTTTCGGTACGGGCGTCCTGATCGTGTCGGTCGCGAAGTGGTTGACAGGCGGCCACTTGGGGCCACTCGGTGACAGGCACGGTGCCTGTCACCGGAAGCGGCACGGTGCCATGCACCATAGGAGTGGGGGAGTAGGGGGGGGGGATAGGCCGGAGGTGGGGATTCTCGTTGACCGGGATTAGTGCGTCATCGCGTAGATGACGTAGTTGACGCCCATGCGGAAGGCCATCGACGAGTACTTTTCGGGGTACTCGGGCAGGTCCGCCCATTCCCAGGCGTCGCCCAGATCCATGTTGAAGCAGATCGCCACAATGACGCGATCCTTGTTGTCCACCACGGCGCGCCAACGCGGCGTGATGCCGTTGCGTTCGATCTGATCGCCGTGCACGACGTTCAAGCCCGGCGGACGGACGCGTTGCGACAGGTCGTAGACGGTGTGGAAGATGGGCGCGTCATCCGGCAGGTCGATGACGCGCGGGTTCGGGATCACCTTGGCCATGCCTTCCATGAAGCTGGCCCATTCGTACTCATTGTGGAAGTCATCCACCATGAAGAAGCCACCGCGCTCGAAGTACTGTCGGAGGCGCGCAGCCTGCGCATCGCTTAGCACCCAGTCGCCGATGCCCACCGCGTACAGCCACGGCCAGTCGAACAACTCGTCGCTATCGATGTCGATGATCTGTTCCACCGAACGTACGTCGATGCGGGTGAGACGCTTCAGACTTTGGATGAAGAGACGGTCGCTCTTGTTGGCGTCGATGCCCCAGCGCGCGCGCCCGTACCATCCGCGGCGGTCACGCTCGGAACGGTAGCGCAGGCGGCCGAAGGCGAACTCGGTGTTGTCCCAGGCGCCGGGAGGATCGTCGATGGGGTCCTGCATTTCGGCCTCGTATTGCGCCCAGCGATTGTTTGCATTGGCGCTGTAACGACGTCCCCCGTTGCCGCCACCGTACCGCTGCGCGAACATCGCCGCCGTGGCTGCAAATAGCAGCGTCAGGCTTGCGGCGATGAGCTTGCGGCGCATTGTGGTGCTTCCCCCAATGTTACTGCTGCCAGATGGGCTGTGCGGGCTCCAGGTACTTCTTGAGCCAGCCCAGAACCTCCTGCATGTGGACCTTGTTGTTTTCGCCGCGCAGGATCCAGTGGCCTTCTTCGGGGAACGTCAGCAGGCGCGTCGGCACCTTCAAACGCTGCAGGATCTTGTAGGTCGTCATGCTTTCCGACAGTGGTACGCGGAAGTCGATCTCGCCCTGCGTGATGAGCATTGGCGTTTTGAACGCGCCGCTGTAGCGGATGGGACTCTGGTCGTTCCACTGGCCGCCCTTTTCGTAAATCGGCACGCCCATGCGGAGTTCGCGGCTGTAGCCACCGTCGTTAAAGCCGTACTGCGACTCGTTGTTGATCGCGCCTGCGTGGTTGACCAAGCAGCGGAACTGGCGCGTGTGGCCGTTCATCCAGTTCATCATGTAGCCGCCGTAGGAAGCGCCAACGGCCGCCTGACGGGTACGGTCGATGAACGGGAACTTCTTGATCGCTTCTTCGATGCCCTCGAGTGTTTCGTTCACGGGCCCGCGGAGAACGTCGCGCTCGATGTCGTCGGCGAACTTTTCGCCAAAGCCTGTGGAGCCGGTGTAGTTGGTCTGCAGCAGGACGTAGCCTTGCGAGGTCAACAGGTGGAAGTTCCAGCGAGTGGAGAATGCGTCCTTCGACATCGCGTTGGGGCCGCCGTGCGGGAAGACCACCAGTGGGTACTTTTTATTGGGGTCAAACGCTGGCGGCTTGGTGAGGATGCTATGGATCTTCTTGCCGTTCTTGGCGGTGAACCAGAAATGTACGGGCGGCTCCCAGTCGATTTCCGCGAGTGATTCTGCATCGAAGTTGGTGAGCAACTTGTGTGGCGAGGCGGCTCCCACCGCGGGGTCCAGTTTCGCGATCTGCGGAGGCTGCGTCGAGGCCCCGAACTTGCCGATCAAGCCGCCGGGCGTGCTCACCACGGCGCTGTAGCCGCCGAACTTCGGAGCCAGCAGCAGTTCGACTTTGGTACCCGTGGTCGCGCGCGTGGGCATGCGGAAGAGCTTGTCGTACCCATCGTCCTCCGCCTCAATCACGAGCATCGAACTGTCGGGCGAGATCGAGTACCCGGAGACGGAGCGGTCCCAAGTGTCGGTGATGATGGCGGGCTTGGCAGATGCTGCAAGTGGCCACTCGAAGCGGGCGAGGCGCGTCAGGCTATAGGGATGCGCTTTGGTGGCGTTGCGCGTATGCAGGGCGAACAGCAGCTTGCCATCGGGGGTGAACTTGGCTTGCGTAAAGCTCTGGCCCGCGGGTGTCAATTGCTTGGGTTCGCTGCCGCCGGAAGCGGCCACCTGAAACAGATGCGCCTCCGTCTCCGCGTACATCGTTTCGTTGAAGTTGACGATTGCAGAGAAGACGATAGAAGCGCCGTCGGGCGTCCAGACAGGGTTGAGGTCCTGGCCGCCAGATGAGTTTAAAGTGCCCGAAAATCCGGCAGAATCCGCGAGTTTTGTGCCGGCCAGCAGGTCCACGGCTTTGGAGCCTTCGGCAAGGTCCTGGACAAAGACGTGAGCGCGGGTGTCATCCAGCCAGCGGTTCCAATAGCGGACCGGAAAGGTGTCAAAGGTGCGTGCGTTGTACTTGCGAGCCTTGCGTTCTGCGGCGATCTTCTTTTGCTCGTCGTCGTTCTTGCCACCTGGATAGACGGTGCTTTCAAACAGAATCGCCTTACCGTCGGGCCGGAACTTGGGATTGTCGGCGCCAGTGGAAATGTTGGTGACACGGCGCGCCTCACCGCCGGACATCGGCAGGACGTAGATTTGCGAAGCGTCGTCGCCATCGCGGCGTGCGGAAAAGGCGAGCCACTTGCCGTCGGGCGAGAATACAGCGCCCGATTCGCCGCCGCGCGTGGATGTAATGCGTGAGGGCTGCGAGGAGCCATCGGTGGGCACCATCCAAAGGTCGGAGGTCTGCTTGGCGGGGTCGTAGTTTGGTTCCGTTACTGAAAATACGGCGATCCTACCGTCGGGGCTGACCACGGGGTCGCCCACTCGCTTCCAGGTGAAGAGATCGGCGTGGGTGATGACACGCTTCTTCTGCGCGAGTACAGGCAACGACAGAAACAGGACCGGCAACAGCGCCGCAACAGCATTTCGCATAGTGATTATTTTCGCGTATATAATCCCCGTTGAGCATCATGATCCTCAACCGCCGGAACCTGTTGGCATCGGCCGCCATGCCGTTTGCAAGCGCCCTGTTTGCGCAGAGCGAAAAGAAGCTACGCATTGCCGATGTCGAGTTGTTTCGGCTGACGGGCACGGTGACGGCAGAGACCGGTATCAACGGACAGCATCAGATCCAGCCGCTGCATGTGTATGAAGAGATCCGGCCCAAAGAGTACAGAGACTCGCCGAATCCGGTGTCCGGCAAGCGTCCGATCAGCGCGATTTACCTGCGCATCAAGACCGAACAGGGTGTCGAAGGTTTGTATGGTCCGGTGGATGTCGAAGCTGCGCTTGTCGTGAAGCAGCAGCTTGCGGCGTTCCTGAAAGGGAAGGATCCGCTGGCTGGAGAAACGCTATGGGATCAGCTCTACCGGTTGAACCGGCACGCGCGCGCCGGGCATTTTATGATGGCGATCTCCGCCGTCGACAATGCGCTTTGGGATTTGCGTGGGCGGTACTTCAATACGCCGGTGTACCGCTTGCTGGGAGGTCCGACGCGACCGTACGTCGAAGCGTACGGCAGTTGTTTGGGGCATTCACTGGAACTCGATAAGGTTCGCGAGAAGTCCGCGCTGTTCAAGAGCCAGGGCTTTCGCAATCAGAAGTGGTTTTTTGCGTATGGACCATCACACGGGTTGGAAGACTTGGCCAAGAACGTCGCGTTGGTGCGTACGCTGCGGGAAACGGTAGGCGATGATGTCGACATCATGTTCGACGCCTTTATGGGATGGGATCTGAACTATGCGCTGGCATGGGCCAAACGGTGTGAACAGTATCGTCCGCGGTGGATTGAGGAGGCGTTTTCTCCGGACAAGATTGATAGCTTTGCGGCGTTGCGCAAGGCGACATCGATTCCTGTCGCGTCGGGCGAACACTTCTATTCGCGGTGGGAAGTGAAGCATTATCTGGATGCGGGAGCGCTGCATGTGGTGCAGGCCGATCCGGAATGGTGCGGCGGCGTGAGCGAACTGGTGAAGATCTGCACCCTGGCGTCGGCGTACGACGTGCATGTCATCCCGCATGGGCACGGGCTGCATACGGCGTTGCATGTGGTGGCGAGCCAAAGTCCCATGACTTGTCCGCTGGTGGAGTATCTGATTGGCAAGATGGCCACCTACCATCACTTTGAGAAAGACGAGCCCAAGCCCGTGAACGGGCGCATTGCGTTACCAACGCGCCCGGGTTTTGGGATTGAGCTCGATGCCGCGAAGATCGAAAAGCAAGCGCCGATTTAGCGGCCGGTGTACGTGATGGTGGTCGTGGCCTTGCTCTGTGCGCCGGTGTTGTCGGTGACGGTGAGTTCGAGCACATAGTCACCAGGGCCTTGCGCGAACTGTACGGCGATCTTCGAAAGGTCGCTCGCTTGCGGGATCACCGCGGCGGACTTGCCGATGGAGCGCCACTGGTACGTGAGGCCGGGGCCAGTGGACGTGGTTGCGTCTAGCAGAACCTCGCGCTGCGCCGTCGCGCCGCTGATGCCCGTGATGCGTGCCTGCGTAGTGACCGCAGCGGGCGGCGCATCCACCGAGAAGAGGCTGACGGTACCGCTGATTTCATTGGCCGTGACGAGCATCGGCTTGCCGTTTGGGCTTCCTGCGGCGGGAATGACGAGGATGCCTTCGGGTCCGAGGTCGCCGGCTTGGGCGGTGTTTGTGGCGGCGGTGAAATCGCGGTTATTCGTGTAGGCGACGTAGGTGGGACGTTCCGGGTCGGTGACGTCGTAGACCATGACGCCGCCGATGCGTTCAAGTCCGATAAACGCGTAGGTGCGTCCGTTGATGGTGCTGACGGCGACGCCTTCGGGCTCGGGTCCTTTGTTGTCGCTGCGATCGTCCAGCGTATTGTTGTTGTTGCTGGCGTTGAAGTTCTGCGGGTAGCGCTCGGCCGTGAGGCGTTCCAATTGGTCGCCGCTGTCCCACACCAACTTGCCGTCGCTGGACCAGATGGAGAAGGAGCGCCCGCCCAGCGCATAGAGCTGATCGTAGTCGCCGTCGTTATCCGTGTCGCCCAGCAGGCGCGTGACCGTGAGACGTCCGAGAGCGCCGTTGGCTTGCAAGGCCGCCGCGTTGGGGAATGCCGTGGGATCCAAGCGCAGGGTGGAGACGCGGGCTTCTTCCACAAAGTCACCCCATTCGCGCGCGTCGCCTTCGTTGGCCGTAATCAGCCAGGTCTTGCCCTTTGCGCTGAAAGCTGCGATGGCGTCGGGCTGATACATGCCGAAAACGGGCCAATTCTGGATATTGATGGCGTTATCGCGGTCGCTGGCGTCGATGCCGTTGCCGGGCAAGTTGTGGTCCTTAAAGCCCAGCGCGACCACTGCCGTAAACTTGCCGGACGCGATGTCGAGGACACCGAGGGCGTTGTTTTCCTGCAAGGTGACGTACGCGGTTTTGGAATCGGGCGACACGGCGATGTACTCGGGCTCGAGGTCCTGCGCGACGGTGGCGTTGCGCCCGTAGATGCGGATGCGAGGGTCGAGCGAGGCGCGGGTAAAGTCGCGGAAGTGCGCCGTGACCACGTCGGCATCGGTGAGGTTCTGGATGCCCTTGGTGATGTCGATGATGGAGACGGAGCCTTCGGGGTCGGCCGCATAGTTATTGGACGGCTCGCCTTCGTTGGCCGTCAGAACCTTGGTGCCGTCGGGCGTAAAGGTGATCATGTCAGGTTGCGCGCCGACCTTTACTGCTTTTTGCAGATTGCCGTTGGCGTTGTAAAAAGCGACATAGCCGGGGTCTGTTTTGGGGTCGGACTCTACGGCAACCGCGAGGACACCATTGGATACGGCAACGCTGTTGGCGGTTCTGCCATAGATGCGAGGGATGAAGATGCGAAAGGCCAATTTGGGATTGGCGGGATCGCTGATGTCGAGCGCTTCCACCGATGCCAGCTGGGCGTTGACGAAGAAGAGGCGCTTGGTGGCCGCATCGTACGCGGCGATTTCCGCCGCGCCTTGTTCGTAGATTCGTGTGGCGAACCCGCCCGTGCGCGTGAGCTTGAAATCCTGCGCGAAGAGGGCGGCGGCTGCGGCAGCGGCGATGACAAGAAGATGTCGCATCCGGGCACAGTATCAGTGCGATGTTGCTTTCAGATTGCTTGTCTGTTTCGCTTTGGTGACTTTGGCGCGCGATGCGAGAATAAAAGAGGAATGCTCTTTTACATCGGATTTGGACTTCTTGTGGTGGTCCTTGTCGCCATCATCACGATGATCGCCCAGCCGCCCAATCGCTGGGTGGAAAAATACCTGGAACGCGATCAGGGCAAGGGTCCTGCGCCGAAGCATCCGACCAAACGGAATCTCTAAGCGTTCTTTAGCCGCGTCAGTATCTCCGCATAGCGCGCCTGCATCTGTTCGCTGGCGCTTCTGGCAGACAGCGCGTAATGCGTGACACCCTTGTTGGTCTCGCGGTTCACGGTGTCCACCTGCGGCGCGGACGATAGAGTATCGGGTATCGCATCCGCGGATAGAAGATCCAGCATTGACGTGGCAAGAGCCGCAAGGTCGTTGATGGCGGCGGTGGAGTTGAGCGTCTTCAGCCAGTACGCATCCTGCCGGTCGAAGGCGCCGATGTTGAGTACGCCGTACGCGATGTTGTCCGCCGCGCCGATCATCGGGATCGAGATCAGATGCGAATGCCGCTGTAGCCCTGGGATGTGCAGATAGACGTTCTCTTTGGATTCTCCGCGGCCGTTGTACACACATACGGAACGCTTCTTGTACGCCCTGCCTGCGGTGCCATCGCCGATCTCAAAAGCGACAGGCGCCACTTCCGGCTGGCGGCGCGGTCCAAGCCCCGCAACATAACGTAGGACAGGGATCCTACCGTTGACGTCCAGCAAGAGCAGGGTGACGTCCAGCGCGGCGAACGTGGGCGGCTTTTGTATGCGCCCATGCTCCTGAATGAGCGACCCGAGTACTGCAGGTACCTTGGCGACTGCCGCCTGTGCGCGTGCCGTGAGTGCATCCAGGCCCTGCAGGAACGGTGTGTTGAACTCCCAGAGTCGGCTGCGCGCGCTGTCCTGCTGGAGTTCCGGGTTGGGTCCGTCGGGCAAGGTCCAGGAGATGCGATAGACATACCCGCGACGGGGTTGTTCCACCTTGAGGCGGGCGACCTTGGTGGTGCTCGAGTACTCAAACGCGCCGGGCTCGCCGCATAGCCTGGTGAGCGGACCGTCAATGTTATTGGGTTTGCCGATGGGGTAAACGGTGGGCACGGGGTCGGCAGGCAGGTCCATCTTTTCCGGAAAGCGCACGGTGAGCGTGAGATGTCCAAAGTCGCCGTTGATGGTCTTCTCGATATAGTCGACGCCCGAATCGTCGTAGGAGGACTTCAGCAAAAACTCGCGCTTGTTCACGCAAAAGACGTTGAAGTCATTCTGGGTGATGCAGGCGTCCACGCCGGACTGGCCGCCGGTGTGAAGAATCACGGAAGCCTCCTGGATCGTCTTCGGCTTGGTTTCGAGGCGCAGACCGGGGGATGTCATCGCCTGGTTCTGAATGAGTTCGGGCTCGGCGAAGTGTCCGGCGACTGTGCGGGACACAAAGATCTCTACCGGCTGACTGGGGTCAGCGGGACGCAGGCCACGGATTTGGTGCTTGTTCTTAGCGTCGCCATCTTCGTCGAACGCTACTTCCCAGTGCAGGGAAGCAGCGGCAAAGTTGGCAGCAGGTTGCGGGGCTGATGGCTTTTCGGCCTCAGGAACTCCGGCGATGACAAAGCGCTGTTCGAATGCGGCAGTGAAGGATGCGAGTAGCTTATAGCTGTCGTCTGCTGCGGTTTCCGGCTTTACGCACGAACCATGGTCGCTATCGACAATCGTTGCCGGGTCATCGAAGTAGGTTTCGGCACTTGCTCGGTCTACAATTCTGCGAGTGCCGCGTATCATGCCGTAATGTTCGGATGCCTCACGGCCAATCAGGTTGGGCAAGCGCTTTTCGGAAAGTACGCGGCGGAACCGGTTGTGCACGTACTCGAGAAACGCGGAGCCTTCGCGCAGGTCGAGACCTTGTTCGTGCTGCAGTGCGGCGGCGACGGGGCCTCCCGCAGTGGCGTACATGGAGCCGCGGGAAGGCGAGGCCATGAGCAACAGGCCGATGTTCTTGTCCTTCAAACTTCGCCAGTAGCGTTCAAAGAGGTGGCGTACGATGATGCCGCCCATGCTATGGCAGACAAAGATTAGGTTTGTATGCGAGAGTGGGCTTTTCTGGCCGTCGGCAAGTGGCCGGTTGAGCTCGTCCCACAGGTACTGGCCGCAGCGAAACATGCTGAGACTGGTGACAAGCACACCCGTGGGGTATCCAGCCAGGTAAATCGAATATTGAGCGAACTGCGGGTCGCTGGCGATCATGTCCGGCCAGTACGATGGGCGGCGTGTGGCAGTGGATTGCGATTGCCAGCAGTCATGGCTATCCGAAAAGATGCCATGGACAAAAATAATGCAGCGATCGGTGTTCCGGTGTTGGAACCAGAAGTTGTTCTGTCCCTTTGGTGGGATGATGGCGTAGTCGCGGATGGAGAAGTACTCCATCACAAGAGCATAGACTGAATGCGGCTACTTGATGAGCTTGGCGATTTCCTGGAAGCGGTAGTCGAAGATCTTGCCGACGTCCTTGCGTACGTGGATGGCGTGGGCAATCTCACCGAAAATCCCGAACGGCAGCTTGTACCAAACGATGTCGTGCATCATGGTGCCGCCTTCCACTTCTTCAAATTTGTGCGTGTGGTACCAGAGCTTGTACGGCCCGCGGATCTGGGTGTCGGTGAACTTGTAAGGCGGGTCCCAATTGCGGATCTCGGTGGTCCAGCCGATGGGGATGCCGTGCCAGCCGAGGCGGTAGCGGATGAGGGCACCGGTCTTGATGCCGTCCTTCGGATGTTCGACGATGCGGAAGTTCAGCCAGGGCGGCGTGATGCGTTCCAGGTTGGACGCGTCAGCAAAAAAGCGGAAGGCCTCAGCGCGAGGCAGAGGGATGAACTGTTTCCGGCGGAGTACGTGCAGTGCCACTAATCGATGAGATGCTGCAGAGGTAAATACCGGCGCACTTTGTTCGCCGTTTTTGCTCCGTGATATCTTCTCTCCCAATATGTCACCGCAAATAGAACGGTTGTATGTCTTTGACTCGTTACGAGGCGCGATGATGTTGCTTGGCATAGTACTGCACAGCGCGGCCTGCTATATGACAGTGCCGACTGAGCCCCGATTCTTCCCGATGCAAGAGACGGAAAAGGCATTTGCTTTTGACATCCTTGTGTTTCTCATTCATGCATTCCGTATGCCGCTGTTCTTTCTGATGGCTGGCCTGTTTGCACGCATGACGATGGAAAGGCGCGGCTGGCAAGGCTTTTTGCGGCAGCGGATGGTTCGTCTGGGCGTGCCGTTGATGTTGTTTCTGCCGCCGTTGCTATTGTTGACCCGGCACTATGCGCTGGCAATGGGCGTTCCACCAGACGACCTGGTGTTTCATTTTTCAGTGTTTTGGTTCCTGTACTTTCTGCTGGTTTTTACGCTGGTGGTGGCGGTTCTTGTTGCTGCAGGCTTACCGGCCGGCGTGCTGGACGGTGTTTTCGCAAAAATCTGGTTCAGCCTTTGGCGATGGCCTTTGCTCATTGCGGTCACCGGGTGTCTGCTGTGGACACAGTATGCCGGTACGCTGGAACCCGAATCCACGTTGACGCCGCATTGGGCCATCCCGACGACTTATGCCTTGTTTTACCTCACTGGCTGGCAGTTGTTTCCGCATCGCGAATCGGTCTCGCAATGGGAACGTTATGCAGGGAGATACTTGGTCGTTGCGGCCATATTGCTGTTCCCCTACCTGGGCTGTATCGACGAGTTGGTGAAGGCGTACAACCGTGAGGCCACCCCGCTGATTCGAGCCTCATGGTCAATTCCAGAGCCAATTCACACCGTTGCGGCGATGCTCGGCGCAGGCTTGGTCTGGTGCCTAATCTTTGGCATTACGGGTTTGTTTGTACGCTACGGTTCGCGGCCCACTCAGACGGGTGCTTATCTTGCGGGCGCCGCGTATTGGGTGTACCTCACACACTTCTTCGCGGTCCTGGTTTTGTGCAACGCGCTGCGTACCAGTTCCATGCCTGTATTTGCGAAGTTCGCGATCGTCTTAGCCGGGGCGACGGCATTTGCGTTTGGCACCTATGAGCTACTGGTCCGCCGCCGCCCTTGGGCTTGGTTGTTCGGCGCTGCTTCCTCTACCGCTACTGCTGTTGCGGGCTCTGAAAGCGCGTCTTCTCTTCTTCGCGCTCGGTGAACGGCACACCCTTTTCCATCCACTCGGGCTTCATCGCGTCGCGCAAGTGATGGTCGAAAAACTGCTGCATGCGTACCGTCCAATCCTTCTGATTGTGGCGGCGGCGTAGGCCGTGGTATTCGCCGTTGTAGTTCATGAGGTACGCCTCTTTCTCATTGCGGCGCAGGGCGAGGTACAACTCAATGCCCTGGTACCACGGCACGGCGTCGTCCTGGTCGTTATGCAGGATGAGCAGCGGCGTACGGACGCGATCAATGTGGAAGATCGGCGAGTTTTCCAGGAATTTTTGGGGATTCGCGTAGAGCGTCTGGCCGATGCGGGACTGCGTCTGCTCATACTGGAACTGGCGCGGCATGCCGGAACCCCAGCGGATGCCGGAGTACGCGCTAGTCATGTTGCCGACGGGCGCGCCTGCTTCCGCGGCCTTAAAGCGGTTGGTCTGGGTCACCATGTATGCGATCTGGTAGCCGCCCCAGCTATGGCCCTGGATGCCGATGGCGTTCTGGCGCACGATGCCTTTGTCCACCACTGCGTCAATCGCCGGCAGTACGCATTTGAGAGCGCTCTGGCCGGGATAGCCCTTGGTGTACACGATGTCCGGCGTCAACACCAGATAGCCGTTCGACACATAGTACGCAATGTTGATGGAGGTGCCCGGCGTGGGGTTCACAAAGCTGTGCAGATTCTGGGTGAGCCGCTCGTAAATGTACACGATCATCGGGTACTGGCGGGTGGGGTCGAAGTTTTCGGGCTTGTACAGCACCGACTGCAACGGTACGCCATCGGTGTTGCGGAACTTGACCAGTTCCGCTGTGCCCCAGCGCAGGTTGGCCAACTGCGCGCTTCCGTTGGTGGCCTTTTTCGGCGCGGCGAACGCAGCGTTGGTGACGTGCAGGTCCGGGAACTCATTAAAACGTGAGGCGGTGATGAGCACGACATCGGCTTCCATGGCGCGGCCTGCCACGCCGTACGACTTGTCGCCCCAGATCAGGCGGTCCAGCGTATTGGTCTTGCTCTGGCGAAAGAAGCCGGTGGCGCGGGTCTCTTCGCTGACGGCACGGAAGGTGAGCGGCTTGGCGATGTCGATGCCGCGCTGGTCGTCATCTTCATCCACAGGGTCCAGGCGCTGGACGCGGAACTGGATCTTTTCGCGGCGTCCACGGCCGGCTGTTAGAGTTTTAGCAGGCATTGCCGGATCAGCAAAGATCTGCCAGACGTCGTAGCGATCGTACACAATGGCGGACGCGGAATCGCGCGTCCAGCCTGCACCGCCGTAGGATGTTGCAGGGTCTGGTGTGTCGTCTTCTTCATCGGCGAATGAGACATCCAGCTTTTCGGTGAGGTTGCGCGTGGAAAGATCCTTGAGGCTGACGATGTGCCAGTTGTTCTTGCTGAAGTACAGCGCGTGCTTGCCGTCGGGCGCCCACTGCATGATGCTGCCGCCAAAGCCGAAGCCACCGCGAACCTTGCTGGCGATCACTTTGCGCGCACCGGTGGCGACATCCACCGCGTAGTAATCGGCGTACGTACCGTCGTAATCGATCATGCGGCGGTAGTTGCGCGTGTCGGCGCCGATGGCCAGCGTACCGTCGTCGGATGGGAAGACATCGGTCAGCGCTTCGTCGGCAACCTGCGTGTACTTGGCGGTGCCGAGGTCCAGGATGCCGCGGTAGGTACGGGCGCGTTCCGCCGCGGCGCGAACTCGCTGCATAGGCTGTACGAGATCGTCATGCCAGTGCCAGAGGTCCATGGTGACTTTCTCGTCGGCGTCCCCAGGGGCGGCGGGCTTAGCAGGCTCTGCGGTGGGCTTGCCGACCGCGACGTACAGCTTGCGGCCGTCACGTGAGAATCCCAAGTTGCCGCGTTCCACGATCCCCATGCCAGCGGGCATGCCAGCCACCTGGTGCGCTACTACCGGCTTTGCTTCCGCCGCATTGCGAACCCAGAGGTACACGGCGTACTTCTTTTCCGCAGGTGCGTCTTTGGAGGTCACAAAAGCGAGTTGCGCCTGTGCGCGATCCCAGGTTAGCTTGCTGTACTTGCCCTTGCCGCTCAGCAACGGCTTGGCCGCCGCAGCATCGCCCGGAGTGACCGTAAATACGCCATTTTCCGCATCTGCCTTGGGATTGCCGACAGCGAAAGCAAGCGTCTTGCCGTCGCGCGCAAAGGTGTATTCGGTGACGTTCGCGTACGTCTTGTCGGAGGATTCGCCGGTGGCGAGATTTCGCAGAATCAAATCCGTACCCGGTTCGTCCACATTGCGCCGCGACGGTGTGGCAGGTGTCGCGCCTTCTTTATGAAAAGCGACCCAAGCACCGCCTTTGCTGGGGATTTGAAAGTTCTTGACGTTGGGTACGCGAGTGACCGCGCCGTCCGAAAGCTTGACGATCGCAAGGCCACCCTTGCCTTTGGCCTTTACTTCCGCCTTGGTCGGGAAGGTGCTGCTGACAAGGTACTGATTGTCGCTGGTGAAGCGAATGATCAGGCTGCGGCGCGGCGGTTCTTCGTCGGGATTTGCGTCTGGATTCGGCAGCGGAGGCGGAGGCAGTGCGCCTGCCGGAACCTTGTACTCTTTGCCCGTTGCGATCTCGCGCACGATGAGGTCGCCATCGCCATCCTGCGGCATAAAGCCGTACGCGAGCCACTTGCCATCGCGGGACAGGGTTTGACTGGAGATGGTACGCCAGCCGTCGTAATCGTTGTGAGAGATGGGCCGCTTCGTGGAGGCCGCTTGCGCGAAGGTGGCGAGGTCCGCGGCCAGAAACAGCAGCGCGACCAGGCCGCCGCGAAAGCAGGTTGTGGGCATCTGCCAATTATAAAATGGGTAGTGTGTCCGCTCTATCGCGAATTTGTTTGTTCTGCGGGTCCAGCTCCGGGCTCGATCCCGCCTATTCCCGCGCCATTATTGACCTGACAGAGACGATGGCCGCACGCCATATCGGGCTGGTGTACGGCGGCGCGCACGTGGGTTTGATGGGTCTGGCCGCGGACACGATCCTTGCGGCCGGAGGCCGCGCGTACGGCGTGATTCCACAAAGCATGGTGGATCGCGAAATCGCGCACAAGGGGCTTACGGAACTGCACATCGTCACGACGATGCACCAGCGCAAGGCGCTGATGGCGGACCTGGCCAGCGCGTTCATCGCGGCGCCGGGAGCCTACGGTACGCTCGATGAGCTGTGCGAGATCCTCACTTGGGCGCAGTTGGAGATCCACTCCAAGCCCATCGGCTTGCTCAACACCAACGGCTATTGGGATCCCTTGCTGGTGATGCTCGATCGCGCGGTGGAGGCAGGGTTTTTGAAGGCCAAGAATCGCGCACTAGTGTTGGTAGACAGTGAGCCCGCGTCGCTGATCGACAAGTTGGCGGAGAGGTCAAATTTCTACAATACGCCGGGCTACCTTGCCTGAGAACATGGCTGTATATGGCAACGCGAGAAGGTTTTCATACAATCACGCCGTACATGAAGTTTGACGATGGCAACGCGGCATTTGCGTTCTATCAGAAGGCATTTGGCGCTACGGAAGTCTCGGCCATGCGTGACGAAGCCGGCCGTTTGCGACACGGTGAACTGCGGATTGGCGACTCACCCATCATGATGAGCACCGTGGTTCCCGAGTATCCGGAGCTGAAGTCCGCTATTACGTACGGGGGCTCGCCGATGTCGCTGTTCTTGTACGTTGACGATGCGGATGCCTGGTTCGAGCGGGCGGTGGCGAACGGGTGTAAGGTGTCGATGCCGATGGCGGACCAGTCGTACGGACGCACGGGCGGCGTGCTGGATCCATTCGGCTACACCTGGTGGATCACGACGCACAAGGAATAGGCGATACATTAGGGGGCATGTTTCTTTGGCTCGCGCTTGCGGCAGGCCTTGGGCAGTCCAGTGTGGACTGGCCGCAGTTTCGCGGTCCCAACGGGTCTGGCGTGGGTCCGGCGGTGGAGATCGCGCCGGAGTTCGGCCCTGACAAAGGCGCGCGGTGGGTGGCAGATGTGCCACCCGCGCACTCTTCGCCCATCGTCGCGGGCGACCGTATCTTTTTGACGGCGGTGGAAGGTGGCGCACGCAAGCAACTGGCGCCAGGCCGCGTCGTCGATCCTGATGGCAAGCTGATTACGCTGTGTCTCGATCGCAAGACCGGCAAGCCGCTGTGGCGTCGTGAAGTGCCACGGCCTCGCGTGGAGATGTACCAGCCGACGAACTCACCGGCATCGCCGAGTCCGGTGACCGATGGCAAGACGCTGTACGTTTTCTTTGGCGATTTCGGCATTCTGGCCTACGATGCTGCCACCGGCAAAGAGCGCTGGAAACTGCCGCTGGGGCCGTTCAACAATCCCAACGGGCATGGTTCATCGCCTGTGCTGGCGGGCAATCTGGTGGTGCTGCTCTGCGACCAGGACGATCACTCATTTCTGATCGCGGTCGACAAAGCGTCCGGCAAAGTGAAGTGGAAGGTGGACCGGCCAGAGTCCACGCGATCCTACTCAACGCCCGGTGTCTTTGGTACGGGCAAGGACGCCGAGTTGATCGTGCCCGGCGCCTTCACGCTCATTTCTTATCGTGTGGAAACCGGCGAAAAGCTGTGGTGGGTGAACGGACTTTCGTGGCAACCGAAATCGTCGCCGGTGATCGATGGCCGGATGATTTACGCGCATTGGTGGGAGGCGGGCGGCGAGAACGAATCGGCTACCGTGACCGAAGCGTTTGAGGATGTCGTGAAGGTTCGCGACGCGGATGGCGATGGCAAGCTTCGTGCAAGTGAGTTGGACGAACGCATGCGACGCGGCTTTGACGACATGGACCTGAATCACGATGGTGCAGTGGATGCGCGCGAATGGGAGTTCTATCGAGCCCGGCGTGCGTCGCGCAATGCTTTGCTATCGATCCAGCATGGCGAGCGTGGGGATTTGACCTCGTCGAAGTCGATCGTATGGCGCATGCAGAAATTTCTGCCCAACGTCCCGACGCCACTGCTGTACGACGGCGTCATGTACCTCATCAAGGACGGCGGCATTCTGTCTGCGGTGGACGCCAAGACGGGCGAGGTCCTGAAGCAGGGTCGCCTGACGGGCGCGCTGGACACTTACTATGCGTCCCCGGTGGCGGCGGGCGGGCGCATCTATTTTCTGAGCCAAACTGGAAAGTTGAGCGTAGTGAATGCGGGCGGCCGCGATTGGGAACTGCTTCGTGTCAACGATTTTGGCGAAGATACGTTTTCCACTCCCGCGTTGGCTGGCGGACGGCTGTACGTTCGCACCCGCACCAAGCTTTACGCCTTCTAAATCCGAATGAGTTCTCTACGAGACACGATTGTGGCGATTTCCACGCCACCGGGCCGCGGCGGCATCGGCGTGGTCCGGCTATCCGGGCGCGACGCCAAGGTGATTGCGACGTCTATCCTGCGGCTGAAGCGGCATAGCGAGTGGGAAAGCTGGACCTCCACGCTGGCCGAACTCCCCGACGACGATGGCCAAACTGTCGATCATGTGATTGCTAGTTTTTTCGCAGGCCCCAAGTCGTACACCGGTGAAGATGTGGTGGAGATCGGCTGCCATGGTGCGCCAGTGGTGTTGCGGCACTGTCTGGAGCGTGCGGTACGCGAGGGCGCCAGGATCGCACAACCCGGTGAATTCACTTTGCGTGCGTATTTGAACGGCCGCCTGGACCTGCCGCAAGCGGAAGCCGTGCGCGACCTCATCGAGGCCACCACCTTGTATCAGGCACGCATCGCTGCGCAGCAGGTAGACGGGTCGGTATCGCGGCGGATACAGCCCGTGAAAGAGCAGTTGCTGGAACTGATCGCGCTGCTGGAGGCGGGCATCGACTTTGCGGACAACGACGTGGACATCGCGCCGGATAGCGAGCTGCTTCGGCGTCTGGACGCAATCGAAGGTGCGGTGACGATGCTCGTGCGCAGCTTTGCGTTCGGCAAGTTGGTACACAACGGCTTCACCTTGGCGATCGTCGGTGAGCCCAATGTCGGCAAGAGTTCGCTGTTCAACCGGCTGCTGGAACAGGAGCGCGCGATTGTGACGGACATCCCAGGTACGACACGTGATCTGATTTCTGAAACCGCAGCGATTGACGGCATCCCGATTCGTTTTTTGGATACGGCAGGCATACGTGAGGGCCAGGATGTGGTGGAAGCCCTGGGCATCGAGCGGTCATATCAGGCAATGACGGACGCTGACCTGACCTTGGTTGTTGTGGACGCCACTCTGCCGGTGAATCGAGAGATCGTCGAAAAAGCAGGGAAACAGGCGCTGTTGGTGGCCAACAAATGCGACCTCGCGCAGGCCCCTGCTGGATTCTTAGCAGTGTCGGCCAAGACAGGTGAAGGTATTGCGGAGTTGCGCCTGGCGATCCTGCAAGCGGTGGGTGCGGGGACGGAAAAACAGGAGGCCGGATTCATCACCAGCCTGCGTCACGAAGGCTTACTGCGTGAGAGCGCGGAGGCCCTGGCCAATGCACGACGGGCGATTGAGTTCCACATCCCGCATGAGATGCTGCTGCTGGATTTGTACGCGGCTTTGCGTCCCATAGATGCGATCACCGGCGCTACGACTGCCGACGATATACTGAACCGCATCTTTTCGACATTCTGTATCGGAAAATAGAAAGTACTGAATGTTGTTAGAACAAGAGCAGCAAGCCAAGCAGCCGGGCGGCCAGTTCCCATGGGTCGAGGTGTGGAAGGCCATCAAGCAGACCTTCCATTACTGGATGGAAACGGAAACGCACGTCTACGCGTTTTCGGTGGCGGCCAACGTACTGCTGTCGTTCTTTCCGTTCCTGGTGGTGATCTGCTCGCTTGCCAAACTGGTGTTTCCAGCGGCGGTGGTGAAGAGCGCGATGGAGATCGCGCTATCGGACTACTTTCCCAGCGAGATGATCGCACCGATGATCGCCAGCCTGCTCAGCTTCAAGCGCGGGTCGCTCGAGGCGATGTCCATCCTGCTGCTGCTGTTCACCGCCAACGGCGTATTCGAGCCGCTCGAGGTGGCGCTGAACAAGGTGTTCGGCATCACCACCAACCGCAGTTACTTCCGCAATCAGCTGATCAGCATGGGGCTCATCTTTATCTGCGGCGGCCTGCTGACGTTTTCCACCGTATTGACCGCGCTCAACCAGCAATACCTGCAGCAAACCCTGGGGACGGGCCCCGTCACCACCTTCATCGTGGACTTCTTCTTCCGCATCATCGCCGTGCCGATCACCGTGTTCACGCTGTATCTGGTGTACAAATTCCTGCCTAACGGAGAAGTGCCGAACAACCGCGCAGTGCCCGCGGCCATCGTCATCGGACTGCTGTTGGAGGTCCTGAAGTACACGATCATCGTCACGTGGCCATGGTTCGGAGAGAAGCTGAACCGCGAGTACGCGGGCTTCCGCCATTCGGTGGCGATCGTTCTATGGTCGTTCCTGGCGGCGATGTTGCTGCTCGGCGGTGCGGAGTGGGCGGCGCGACGCAAGGGTCCGACGGTTACGTCCTAAAGCACCAGGAACGGATGGTACAGGTTCGGTGCACTCGCCTTGGCGATTGCGACTAACTCGCCTGTTTCCGACACAGCCTTCAGATTTTGTGCGATGTCGCGAACGCGAAACGGCGACACCCGAAACTCGCGACCCTGACGAATCATGCCCACGGTCGTGGCGTCCACGATCTCGGTCGCAAAGTCAGGCAGCAGGTTTGCGGCAGGGATCAGCGCAGAGGCAAGGTCCGCTTCCAGTTGCTCCAAGGTACGAGCCTGATCGATGTTGAAGTCGCCGGACTGGATACGCCTCAGGTCATCGAGATGCGCGCCGCAACCGGCCGCGATGCCAAGTTCATGCGCGACACTGCGGACGTAGGTTCCGGCCGAGCACGCCATCCGGATCCGCGCCCGCTGGCCATCGACACTCAGCAGATCGAGCGCCGACACCGTGACGGTAACCGGCTTGAGTTCCACCGCGATGTTCTGGCGGGCGAACTCATACGCCTTCTTGCCGCCCACCTTTTTGGCGGATACCGGCGGCGGCGTTTGGTCAAACGTGCCGCGAAATGCGTCCAGCAATGGTTCGAGGCCGATCACTGTGGGGACGAAATCCGTACGCTCGGGCGTTGTCGGCGTCCCGTCGCGATCGTAGCTGTCGGTGGCAAAGCCGAAGCGGATGACACCCTCATAAACCTTCTCATTGCGTACGAAAAACTGCTGGAGCCGGGTGGCTTTTCCGATCACCACGGGCAGTACGCCGGTGGCCATGGGGTCCAGGGTTCCCAGATGGCCCACCTTCTTGGTGTTGGCCAGGCGCCGCATCCGGTTCACGACATCGTGGGATGTCCAGCCGGCGGGCTTGTCTACTACGATCACTCCATCCACTTCCGACTATTGTACGAAGTGGGTCCAAATCGGCTGGCTTTGGTACGATAAAGGAACCGCGCTGTCCAGCCCGTAAACCTGTGTCTTCTCAATCAACACCCGGTCGTGTGGTCGCAATCTATCCTGGCTCGTTCGATCCTGTAACGAATGGCCATTTGGATCTGATTTCGCGAGCCTGCCGTGTGACGGACCGGCTGATTGTGGCCGTCCTGCATAACGAAGGGAAGCAGGCGCTGTTTTCGATGGAAGAGCGTGTGGAAATGCTGCGCGAGGTGCTGCGGCCGTACCCCACGGTGGAAGTGGACAGCTTTAGCGGTCTGCTGGTGGAGTATGCGGCGGCGAAGGGCGCGACGGCGATTATGCGCGGCATACGCGCGGTATCGGATTACGAATACGAGTTGCAGATGGCGTTGATGAACCGCCGTTTGCGGCCCGAAATCGAAACCCTCTTTCTGATGTCAGGCGAAGCGTACTCGTTTGTGAGTTCGCGCCTGGTAAAGGAAGTGATCTCTTTGGGCGGGAACATAGAAGGCCTAGTGCCGGGTCCTGTCGAAGAGCGTTTGAAGCGAAGACTGCAAGGACAAAAACTGTAAGGAGAAGTCAGGAAGTAGCCCAATGGTATCCACTCTCGAACTCGCGGAACGTGTATCGGCGATCTCTGTATCGTCGACGATGAAGGTAGCGGCGGACGCCGAGCGTCTGCGGCGGGAAGGCAAAGATGTCGTCGACTTCAGCGTCGGCGAGCCCGATTTCCCAACTCCCGACAACATCAAGAAGGCCGCAGTCGATGCTCTGGATCAGAACTTCACCCGTTACACTAATGCGGGCGGCGTACAGGAACTGAAAGACGCCATCGTGTGGCGCCACAAGACCGACTACGGCACGGACTACAAGGTCAACGAGTGCCTGGTGACGGTGGGTGGCAAGCACGCCATCTTCAACCTGATGCAGATCCTGGTGAACCCGGGCGACGAAGTGATCATCCCCGTGCCGTACTGGGTGACGTTCAAGGATGTCGTCAACTACGCGGGCGGCAAGTGCGTGTTCGTCAACACCGACGAAGAGAAGGGTTTTGCGCTGACGGCGAAGATGGTGGAAGACCACATCACGCCCAAGACCAAGATCATTCTGATCAACTCGCCCACCAATCCGAGCGGTGCCGTGGTCGAACGTGGCGAGTTCGAAAAGATCTTCCACCTGGCCAAGAGCAAGGGCATTTATCTGATGACCGATGAATGCTACTGCCGCTTCCTGTACGAAGAAGAGCCGTTCTCCATCGCGTCGATGCCCGGCGCCAAGGACACGGTTGTCGTCGCGGGTTCGCTGTCCAAAACCTACGCGATGACCGGTTGGCGCATCGGCTTTGTGCTCGCCCCGGCGTCGATCATCGGCGGCATCAACAAACTGCAGAGCCATTCGACGTCGAACCCGACCTCGATCGCGCAGAAGGCGGCGATTGAAGCGTTGCGCGGCCCGCAGGATTCCGTGGTGGCGATGCTTGCGGAGTATCGCAAGCGCCGTACGTACGTGATTGACCGGCTTCGTGCGATGCCGGCGTTGAAAGTACAGATGCCGTTGGGTGCGTTCTACGCGTACCCGAACCTGTCTGGTGTGTTTAGCGAAAAGAACGGCATCACCAGCGGTATGGCGTTCGCGGAAAAGCTGCTGGCGGAAGAGTTTGTGGCGACGGTGCCGGGCGAGGCCTTTGGAACCGATAGCCACGTGCGCATTTCGTACGCGGCTTCGATGGAAGACATTACTCGCGGCCTAGACCGCATAGAGAAGTTCATCGGCCGCCAACTGGGCAAATAACTTATACCGGTTGTGAGGTGCGCTGTCGATAAGACAATTGATGAGCGCACCTCTCGCCGGAAAATTTCAAGATCACTACGCCGTATTGGGGGTTGACCCCAAGGCTCCGAACGACGTCATCCAACAGGCGTATTCGAAGCTTGCCCAGAAGTTTTCCCGCGCTGGCGAAACGCCGGATCCTGAAAAATTTGAAGCATTGTCGCTAGCCTACGAGGTCCTGCTGGACCCCGCGGCGCGCGCGTCGTTTGACTCGCTGCGTCCCGGCGCGCAGGACGATACACCCAAATTTTCCGGCATGTCGTTCTTTACGGCAGGTGCGGGCGAAACCACGCGCCGCCGGGCGTTGCTCTGCATTATGTATGACCGCAGCCGTCAAAAGCCGATCCGCCCGGGTCTGTCGATGCGGCATCTGGAGCAGATGTGCAACATGAGCGTCGAAGAGATGCAGTTCGCCATCTGGTACCTCAAGGCCCGCGGGTACGCCGCGAGCGACGATAAGTCCAACATTCAGATCACTGTGGAAGGCATGGACTATATCGACCAGAACTTCCCGTCGCCGGACGAGATCCTGCCGCTCTTGCGCAACAACGGCAACGTGTAAAGTAGTACGACCGCGGGCAGGGGTCGCGCATCTCGCTATAGTGAGTGAGGTTGCGCGATGTTTCACGCGGAGGCATTCCTTTTGTTATCCATCTTCGGCTCCGACCCCTTGACTGTCGGTTCGGCGGCGCCTGATTTTACGTTGACCGATCAGGACGGCAAGGCGGTGACGCTGTCGTCGTTCCGGGGCTCGAAGAACGTGGTGCTGGTGTTCTATCCGATGGACGAGACGCCGGGTTGTACCACGCAGCTCTGCGAGTTCCGGGATCGTTGGGGTGATGTCACGGCCAAGAACACGGTGGTGTTCGGCGTGAACCCGGGTAGCGCGGAAAAGCACCAGAACTTCAAGAAGAATCGCGCGTTTCCATTCCCGCTGCTGGTGGACACCAAGATGGGCGTGGCCAAGCAGTACAACAGCGGCGGTTGGTTCGTGCCGACGCGCACGGTGTACCTGATTGGCAAAGACGGCAAGATCCGCTTCGCCAAGCGTGGCAAGCCGGAGCCGCAAGAAGTGCTCAAGTACGCGGAATAAGCCTACGGAGATTCCCGAGGTCGGTCGTTACCCTTGTCTCCCCCAAAAGTGTCAGACCGATCTGACACCAAGGTTAAGAGGTTTTAAGGCGAGCTCGGACCCAGCGTAGGCGATCTCCTACCGCTTTCTCGTCGAGTGCGTGACCCGTGTCGTACCAGATCGCCTCTTTGGGTTCTTTCGCCGCGTCGATCAGCGCCTTCGCCTTTGCTTCCGGTACATGCTGGTCGCGCCGTCCGAACTGCAGCAAAACGGCTGGCCCAGCCTGCCCGACGTGCTTTACGGGATCGAGCGGCGCTAGCTTGTCGATCACTGCCTGACGCTCGGCGACCTGCTTGCGCGGATAGTACAGAAACCAGTCGCTGAACGACGCTGTTGCCGCCTGGAACGCCCAGCCTCCTGTCACGCGTTTGTCCCGCGACGCGAGCACCATGCCGTACATCGCCCCAAAGTCGTGCCCAACGTAGAACACGCGACTGGTGTGCACGCCTTTCTGTTTCAGCAGGAAGTCCAGCGCCTTGCCCAAGTCCGCGACCTGCGCTTGCGAATTCTCAAGGTCGCGTGTGGCGTCCCGCTTTGGGAACCACGTCGTTTGCGACCACATGGTGTCGATCAGCAACGACACGCAGCCGTCCTGATCGGCCAGCGGGATTGCTTCGCGCAGATACTGATTGCGGTTCGAATCGCCGGCCTCGCCGTCGTACCAGTGCACAAACAGCACGGCACAGCCCGACCTTTTCGCTGGTTCCACCAGCCAGGCGCCGGTGGTGCCGCCTTTGGAGTCCGGGAAGCGAACCTCCCGGACATTGGCGGCGTGCAGCGCGAGACTTAGGCTCGCGGCAAGGGATACTGCAAGGAATCGAGCAACCATTCGCGATTGTTCCGTACGTCTTCGACGAGCTTGCGGGTGAGTTCGTCCCGCTTTTCGAATAGACGATAGCCGGATTTGTCGCGCAAGTACCCGCGAGCTTCGGGATGACGCTCAAACAAGGTCGCCTCGCCCAGCTTTTCGCGCAAATCTTCGAACTTGCGGCGACGGTCCAGCAGCGCCTTGATGAGGAAGGGAATCACCAGCGAGTAATCGGCCTGCAGACTCTCGGTGGTCTGCTGATACGTGTCCTTGTCGACCTTGCCCCACGTCACCGCTTCGGCCGGAGGGCAGGACGACAGCGATCCGTCCGTCACAGGCGCGGTCGTGATCTGGACGTCAAAGTTGTAGCCGCGCACATCCGGGATGCCTAAAATCTGGCCTAGCGCCGGCTCGGGCTGCAGGTTGAAGTTCTTGGGTACGCCGCCGCCCAGGATGAAGGTCGCAAGAGCCTTGGCGTCGCTTTCGAACAAGCCCCAGCGATGGTACGCGCAGCTTTCAAACACTTCGGCATGAAGGTCCAGATCGAAGAGATACTGGTCCGGCAGAAGCCCTGCGGCCTTCATCGCCCACAGCTTCATCGAATTCAAAAACACGCTACCGTCGCCCGGCGCGCCTACAAATACAGGGATGCCGTGCTTGTAGCAGGAGGCCAGCAGGCCCGGCGCCGTACCGTTCTTTTCTTCCTGCGCCGCGTAATGCTTGCCCAGCAGATTGCGGAACTCCGTACCGGTCATCTTGCGCTGGAATTCCGGCGTCTGCAGCAGCGCGGAGATAAAGCGATCCTGATTCAGCAGGACGTCCTCATCAAATGCCATGTCGGTGACACGAATCGTACGTTCGTCGCGCAGTGCACCGTCGTTGCCGAAGATCGGGACCTCGTGAATCGGATCCACCAGATGCTCGTTGAGCGACCTGTGCCCGTCGTGATAGCAGACCGCGTCCGTTGTCGACAGGTACGCCACCCAGCCTGTCTCCAGCAGCGGGATGAGCCACGTCTGATGCTGTCCCGACACGGTCACAGGACCCGAAATCGCCAATGTTAACGGGCATCCGGCGCCAATTGCGTTATCGAGGATCGTGTAGACACGGCGGAGGTACGCACCGCCGAATGCAGGCAGGCAATGCCGGAAGATCTCGTCGAGCGACCCTACTTCGTCCACTCGCTTGACGCGCACAGCATTGCGCTTATGTTCTTGTTCCCAGTTCTTCATTGTTCCGATTTACGCCAGCAAAGAGGCGAGTTTTTCCTTGAGCCAGTCGAGTTCCTGGCGCAGCGATGCGACTTCGTTTTCGAGCCTGGTGATGCGGTCGCCACGGCCATCGGCATCATGCGCGACAGTCACCGCGGCTTCAATGTTGGCAGGCTCACCGCACAACAGATGCGCCCAGCGCTGTTCTTTCATGCCCGGTTGCGGCGGCAGGCGCTTCACCAATGCGCCATTCGGACTTTCGGCAAGTTGCAGCAGGACGCGCTCCACCTCTTCGAGATCCGAAAAGTCGTACATGCGCTCGGTACGCGTGCGCAGTTCGCCCAATGTTTGCGGGCCTCGCAGCAGCAGTACACCCAGCAGCGGCAGGTCGCGACGGCCGAAGTTGAACTTCTCCGATAAACGGTGTGAGTACTTGGTGGCGCGTGACCCGCTATGCACCAGCACCAGGCCCTTGGCACGCAGGGACTGCGTGGCCTCTTCCACCGTTTGTTCCGAATACGAGACTACAGGTTCGCGCGACGATTTTTGATTGCAGGCGTTCATCAACGCGTTGAGCGACAGCGGATAGTACTCCGGCGTGGTCAGGTCCTTTTCGATCAGCGAGCCAAGGACGCGGGCTTCGACAGGGGTCAACTCGGGGAGCATGTTGGTGGAGCAGCAGACGGGCTCCTTTTTACAATAGCGTTCTACGGACCGCGGGCGTCGTTTTATATACTCAAAGTGCATGGAGTGTCTGCCGCGCGCGAGAGCGATCATCGCAGGTATTGTTGCGGCGACAAGCCTCTTACAGGCCGAAAACCAGTGGGTGATGCCAAGCACCGAAACGCTGCATTACAGCGTGGAGTGGCGGTTGGTGACGGCAGGCAACGCCAAAATGGTGTTCCAGAAGAACGCGCCCGGTGCGAACCTTGGCGCCTCTGCGAACCTGTACCTGGAATCCACCGGACTTGTGGCCAAGCTGTTCAAGGTCAAAGATCATTACAAGTCGAACTACGAGGGCGATTTCTGCGCCGTCGATTCGCGGCTGGAAGCGCAGGAAGGCAAGCGGCATCGCGAAACCACCGTACATTTTGATCGCGCTGCGGCCAAGGCCAGTTACCTCGAACGCGACCTCATCAAGAACAGCATCGTCAAGCAGACCGAAGTGGCGATTCCAGAATGCGTCAAAGACATTGTGGGTGGCTTCTATCAACTGCGGCGCCTGAATCTGCAGCCCGGACAGAACACCACGATCCGCTTGAGCGACGGCAAGAAGTCCGCTGAAGTTCGCGTCGAGGCGCAGGAATGGGAAACGATCAAGACGGCCAACAACACCAAGTACCGCGCGCTGCGTTACGAGGCGTTTATCTTTCACGGCGCGCTGTATGATCGAGGGGCAAAGGCGCACGTCTGGATTTCGGACGATGAGAAGCGGCTGCCCGTACAAATCAAGTTGCGATTCAGTCTGGCTGTGGGTACGGTAACTTTGCAACTCGACAAGGAAGAGCGAAATTGAAACCTACCCTGCTTGGCGTGATCTTGAGCGGAATCATGTGGGCGCAACAGCAACCTGCGGCTGACGCGCCTGCAGCGTTGCTGCCCAACGCCGACTTGTTGAAGCTCGCCGATCGCAGTGGACAACTCGTCGAATCCACCTCACTTGCGATCCCGGACCTCGGACGCGCGTCGCAACCGCTCCATAACGCCATGGAGCAGGCACGCATCAACCTGCGCAGCCGCGCCAATCATGTTGGCTACACCTACGCGCTGCTCACCAGTTTGAAAGCGTACTCGAGCCTGCTCGATGCTGTACAGAAGCCGTTTCCGATGCCTGCCGAAGCCACGACCCAACTGAGCGAGTTGAAGACGGCGGCAGACCGGTTGGAGATCCACTTTCGCGCGCTGCTCGACAACGCGGAGATGCGCCTGCGGCATCCCGATCGCGATAACCTGAAGCGCTACGAGGAGGCGAACCAAAGATTGTCCGGCCCTGCTGCAAACCGTGTGGTTTTCTTTGGTGATTCCATCACCGATTTCTGGCGTCTCAACGAGTACTTTGGCGACGCGCCGTATGTGAATCGCGGCATCAGCGGTCAGGTCACGAGCGAGATGCTAGGCCGCTTCAAGGCCGACGTCCTGGACTTGAAGCCCAAGGCCGTACTGATTCTCGCCGGCACCAACGACCTCGCGCGTGGCACCGCGATTTCCACCATTACCGGCAACTACACGATGATGGCCGAACTCGCCAAAGCCCATGGCATCCAGGTGATCTTCGCGTCCGTGCTGCCGGTGTCGGACTATCACAAGAACGTCAATCCGGATTGGGAACGTTCGCGCCTGCGTACGCCCGCCAATATCAACGCGCTCAACGATTGGTTGAAGCGTTACTGCGCTACCAACGGGCTCACGTATCTGGACTACTTCACGGCGATGAAGGACGTCACCGGGATGCTGCGTGCCGAGGTTGCCGACGACGGTCTGCATCCCAACGCCGCGGGCTACCGGATCATGGCGCCGCTCGCCAAAGCGGCGATCGATAAGGTCGCGGCAGGCGCAAAATCGCAACCGGACAAGAAGAAGTCACGTCTGTTCTCTAGATAACTGCTTATGAAGACTGTTTTCGCGACGATCGTCCTTGCCGTTTCCATAGCCGCTTTGCCGGCTGCCGAGACGATGCAGTGGACCGTGAATCAATTGACGGGCTTCATCAAGTCATCTGCGGAACTCAAGCATGACGATCGCAAAGTGGCCGAGTTCCTGAAGAAGGTCAAGCTCAAAGAAAAGCTCACCGAGCGGACCATCGAAGAGCTCATCGGTTACGGCGCGGGTCCGCGAACGGTCAACGGCCTGCGCGACCTCATGACGGCAAGCGCAGCTTTACCCGAGCCGGTGAAGGAAGTGCCGAAGGTCGCGACGCCCATGCCGCCGCCTTCTGCCGAAGAGCAGAACAAGCTGCTGAATCAGGTCACAGAGTACGCGCGAAACTACATCAAGCAATTGCCGGACTTTCTGTGTACGCAGGTCACTCGTCGCTACGTCGACCCCGCAGGACTCGAGTTCTGGCAATCGATGGACACGGTCACCGAAAAGCTCAGCTACGTGGATCGGCACGAGAATTACCAGGTGATCCTGGTGAACAATCGCGCGGTCACCGGCGTGTCCCACGAACAATTGGGCGGCACGACATCGAGTGGCGAGTTCGGCACGCTCATGCGTGACCTGTTTGAGCCGGAAGTACGCGCAGAGTTCGGCTGGGAGCGTTGGGCCAAGCTTCGCGGCCGCCTGCAGCATGTGTTTGCGTATCGCGTGATCCAGCCAAGATCGAAGTACAGCGTGTCCTGGGCCAGCGGACCCAATGCCCGCCCGCTGACGATCATCGCCGGTTACACCGGGCTTGTGTACGCGGATGCGGACACGGGGCTGATCACCCGCATGACATTGAACGCTACCGAGATCCCGCCGGACTTTCCGATTCAGAAGATCGAGCAGGTGCTCGATTACGACTTCACCAAGATCGGCGAGAACGAGTATCTGTTGCCGTTGAAGTCAGTGGTGAAGTCGCGCAGTGGCAAGGTGCTGTCGAAGAATGAGATTGAGTTCCGCAACTATCGCAAGTTTGGTACGGAGTCGGTGATCACGTTCACGCCGGACGCATTGCCGGAAGCGACCACGCAAGAAAAGCCCCCGCAGTAATGAATAATGGTTGGGATGCGTCTCGCTGCTGCTGCACCCCTGCTGATGTTGCTGCTTTGTCCCTACACTGCTGAAGCTCAGAACGACCTTTACCCTAAGCTTTGCGCTGGGTGCCATGGCGCGAACGCGACTGGTACCGAGAAAGGTCCCGCGCTGGCTAACAACCGCGGTCTCCGTGCGATGGCGCCCGCGCAGATCCAGGCGATTATCCGCAACGGGACGCAGGGCGGCATGCCTCCGTTTGCGCTGCCCGATGCACAACTCGCATCCCTCACGCGTTGGGTGCATGGACTCAACGCTTCCGCCTTCGATGCCAAGCCTGCGGGCGATGTCGCTGCGGGTGAGGCATTCTACTTCGGCAAGGGACAGTGCGGCGGTTGCCACATGGTGGCCGGACGCGGTGGCGTCAAAGGTCCTGACCTTTCAAACATCGGCCGCGACCTGACTCTGAACCAACTCGAGGCCTCTCTCACCGATGCCGCTGCACGCGCCATGAGCCGCTCCGCCACCGGATGTCCCGGCTGGGCGTGGTGCCCCAACGACACCTGGACCGTCGTCAACGTCAAGCTCAGAACCGGCGCCACTCTGCGAGGCTTTGCACGCAATCAAGGCAAGCACGACATCCAGTTGCAGACCCTGGACGACGGCAAGTTCCATCTCCTGCGCGAGGATGCGTACACCAGCATCACGCGCGAAGACAAGCCGCTGATGCCGCCGCTCAACGCTACGGCGACCGAACGTCGCGACCTTGTGGCGTACCTCGCGACCCTTGGCGGCGTCACCGTCAATAAGCCCATCGCCAACGCCGCGGCGCCTTCGAACGCCGACATGCAGCGCATATTGAAACCCGTCAAAGGGGATTGGCCGACGTACCACGGCGATGTCCGCGCCAATCGCCACAGCGGTCTTGATCAGATCAAAACCACCAACGCCGCAAAGCTGCATCTGGCCTGGTCCACCGCGCTGCCGTACATGGGCCTGGAGATGACGCCCCTTGTTGTGGACGGCGTGATGTACGTCACGGGGCCCAATCAGGTCTGCGCGATTGACGGGCAAACCGGCCGCCGCATCTGGTGCTATGCGCGTCCTCGCACGCCCGCTGGTGTCATCGCTGGCGATGCTGCCAAGGGTGCGAATCGCGGTGCGGCGATCCTTGCCGATCGTGTGTTCTTTGTCACCGACAACGCGCATATGCTCTGCTTGAACCGAGTGACCGGCGCGTTGATGTGGGAGACGTCCATGCCCGATCGCGAAGGGCACTATGGGTCCACCATCGCGCCGCTGGTGGTCAACGACCTGGTCATCGGGGGCGTCGCTGGTGCGGATGAAGGCATTCGCGGCTTTGTCGCGGCGTACAAGGTGACCACCGGCGAACTCGCCTGGCGCGTGCATACCGTACCCTTACGGGGTGAGCCTGGCGCGGAGACATGGCAAGGTAAGGCACCGCTCGAAGATGGCGGCGGATCGACATGGCTCACGGGTTCGTACGATCCGGATCTGGGCCTGCTGTACTGGCCCACGGGCAATCCGTTCCCGGCTACGGACGGCAGTGAACGCAAGGGCGACAATCTCTACACCAACTGCGTCATCGCTATCGACATCAAGACCGGCAAGCTCAAATGGCATTACCAGTTCACCCCGCATGACCTTCACGATTGGGACGCCACCGAGCCATTGGTGCTTGTCGACACCACGTTCCAAGGCAAGCCTCGCAAGCTGCTGCTGCAGGCCAATCGCAATGGGTTTTATTACGTGCTCGATCGCGTCACCGGCGAGTTTCTGACGGCGAAGCCCTTCGTCAAACGCTTGACCTGGGCGAGCGGCGTGGGCAAAGACGGCCGCCCGATCCTGGTGGAAGGCAATGCGCCGACGGTAGCAGGCGTCAAGAGTTGCCCTGCGGTACGCGGCGCTACCAATTGGTATTCGACCTCCTACAATCCCAACACCAAGCTCTATTACGTGATGGCCGTTGAGGATTGCAGCATCTACAAGCTGTCGCAACTCGGCGGTTACGTGCCTTCGCGCGATCCCTCGTCGCCGCCGGAGAAAGTACTCCGCGCGCTCGATATTGAGACCGGCAAGATCGCGTGGGAGATCCCGCAGGTGGGTCCGCCGGAATCGAACTACGCAGGCATCTTGACCACTAACGGCGGCGTGCTGTTCTACGGCGAAACGGGTGGGGGCTTTGCCGCGCTCGATGCCAAGGACGGCAAGCAGCTTTGGCACTTTGAGACGAATCAGGAATGGAAAGCGTCCCCCATGACGTACCTGGTGAACGGCAAGCAGTACATCGCCATCGCGTCCGGCGGCAATATTCTGGCGTTTGCGTTGCGCGACAACTAGGCGCTACCAGGTGCCCATGCGCAAGGTGATGCCGGTGCTGATCTGCATGCCGCGGCGAAACGGCAGTGCGTCCGTGGCCGACACCATCGAGTACGAGTAACGTACATCGGCCACGCGGAACGATACCGCACGACCCAGCACCACTTCCACACCGCCGCCGGTGGACATCGTAAACGTGTCGGTCTGCCACGTGCGGAGTGGTGGCGGATTCGGCTCGCCGGGAATGATCTGATTCAGATCCGCGGTGACACGTTGCACGCCTGCTAAAAATTCAACATACGGGTTGACGCGATTGGGCTTGCGAAGGTACACGCGGGGTCCGACCATAAAGGTCAGGACATCCGCGGAGATCGGCTCCTCTACGTTGAAGACCTTGCATCCGCCGGCCTCACCCACGATGCTCAAACGCTGTGTGACGGCAAATTCCGGGGTCGCAAAGCCGCCGATACAGTGCAGCGGGTCGCCTCCGCTGGTGGCGCGCGTCAGCTTGGTGTAGCGCGTTGCCGTGGAGAGTTGAAACGGCGCGCGTACCCGCTCCGGCCGTTCGATCTCGTCATGCCCGCTCGTGTAGTTTGCCTCCGCTGCCTCCGGCCAGGGACCGCGATCCGGACGCAGGATTCCGGGGCGAGTGTCGCGGTACCAGGGCATCTTGCCTCGCATCGCATTGGCCATGCTGCGGCTGGGGTTGAGGCCGCCGCGCAGCAGGATCCGCGCCGTGCGATTGTGAATGCGCTGCTCCAGCTTTGCGATCACGAAGCGGTCCAGTGCGTCTTCGCCAACCATCCACGCAAAACCGGCCACTGGCGTGATGACATGGTCCACCAGGCCTTGCTGCGGATGCGAGTTCTGAATCTTGCCGAGCGACGCTTCACTGAGCGGACCCAGCTCAAACTGCGTGCTATACGCCCAGTTGAACGCCGTTGCACGCAGGCGGCTCTTCCAATACTTGCGATTGGCGCCAAACTCCGCCTTGCGGAACTGTGTATCGTTCTGCACCCAAATGTATCCGGTAACGGCGCCCTGCATCGGATGCCCGATGTAGTTCACCAAAAAAGGGTCGCCGTCGGACCATCCGTGCAGGCTTGCCACTGAGTCATACCAGCCGTTGAAGAACGGCCCCTTCATGCCCTGCCGTGTGCCCGGCTCTGTGGCCAGACGGAAGCCATGTTGGATGCCTAGAAAGTAACCGCTCTCCCGTAACAGCGATCCCCATTGCACTCCTTCTTTGGGGGCGGGCTCCTGTGCGACAGAACTGCACGTCAGAAGTAGGAATATGGGCAAAAACGTTACAAATTTACGCAGTGCTATCGCTCGCATAGGGACGAAACGAAAGATGCACGTAGCCGTCCAAAGTGCGAGCTTTTAGCGGAAGTCGCGGCTGCGCAATCTGATGGCCGGTGCGCTGTCGTCCGGGTCGAGCCCTTGCAGCATGGGCGACCAGTCCCACACGTGCCGCGCGACGACGTGCAGCACCTGCCCTTCGCGTTGCACCTCACCCCAGCAGGCAATCAACTGGCTCTGTACCACCGCCTTGTGATGCTTCTCGTGCACTTGCTTCCAGACAATCAGGTTCACTGCGCCCGTTTCATCTTCGAGCGTGATGAACATCGTTTCTTTCGCCGTGCCGGGACGTTGGCGGAACAACACAAGCCCAGCCACGATCACCATGCGTTTTGCCGGCGTTACCTTCAACTCCGCGGCCGTAATCGCGCGCTTGGCCTTTAACTTTCGACGCAAAAACGTAAGTGGATGATTGCGCAGGCTCAAGCCCTGGGCCAGATAGTCGGCCACCACTTCCTGGCTATCGGTAGCGGCGGGCAGGTCGGCATCGGGTTCTTGGAACAGGTCGGCTGTCGTGGCCGCAAACAGCGGCGGCAGCTTGCCTTCCACCGCGCCGATCTTCCACAACGCCTGCCGGCGTCCCGTATTCATGGATGCGAACGTATCGGCCTGCGCCAATCGGTCCATGGTGCGATGGTTCGACCCCGTACGCCGCGCCAACTCTTCCGGACTTGTATACAGCACACCGCTTTCTTCGCGTACCTGTGCCACGCGCTTGCCTTCGTTTTCCGCCAGACCCGACACCATGTGCAGCCCCAGCCGTACGGCGCATCGGGCATCGCCTTCGATGTGTTCGAGCGTTGTTTCCCAACCGCTGTGGTTCACATCAATCGGCAGGATTTTGACGCCGTGATCGCGAGCGTCGCGCACCAACTGCGCGGGCGCATAAAAGCCCATCGGCTGGCTGTTCAGCAGCGCGGCGCAAAACACATCGGGGTAATGGCACTTGATCCACGCCGAAACGTACACAAGATTGGCGAACGAGATCGCATGCGCTTCCGGAAAGCCGTAGGTACCAAAGCCTTCAATCTGGCTGAAGCAACGCTCGGCGAAATCATCCGAGTACCCGTTGGCGCGCATGCCCTGCAAAAAACGTTCGCGCAGGGATGAGATCGTACCCACATGGCGAAACGTCGCCAGCGACCGTCGTAACGCATCCGCCTCATCGGGCGTAAATCCCGCACCAATGATCGCGATCTGCATGGCTTGTTCCTGGAACAGCGGCACGCCCAGCGTTTTCTCCAGTACATCGCGTAACGCGTCACTTGGGTATTCCACCGGTTCGCGACCTTCGCGACGTTTCAGGTACGGATGCACCATGTTGCCTTGAATCGGACCCGGCCGTACGATGGCAACCTCAATCACCAGGTCATAAAACGTCTTGGGCTTGAGGCGAGGCAGCATGCTTTGCTGCGCGCGGCTTTCCACCTGAAAAACGCCCACAGAATCGGCATTTTGCAGCATCTTGTATACCGCCTCGTCATCGGACGGGATCGATGCCAGGGTCACGGTTTTGCCGTAATGCTTCTGCAGCATATGAAAGCTACGCCGGATCGCCGTGAGCATCCCCAGCGCCAGGATGTCCACCTTCATCATGCCGAGTTCGTCGATGTCGTCTTTCTCCCACTGGATCACCGTACGATCTTTCATCCGCGCGTTTTCGACAGGCACCAGTTCATCCAAACGGCCCCGTGCGATGACGAATCCGCCCACGTGCTGCGACAGATGCCGCGGAAATCCGGTGAGCTGCCTCATCAGTTGCAAGGCCAGCTCTTTCTGCGGTGTTGGACTTTCCTGCGAAATTTCCAGCACTTTGCTCACTTCGCGGATGACGCGCTTGGTGCGGTAATGCACCACGGTGGCCGTCAACCCTGCGCGATCCCGGCCGTACTTTTCGTAAATATGCTGAATCACCTCTTCGCGGCGTTCATGTTCAAAGTCCACATCGATGTCCGGCGGCTCATTGCGGGCGGCGGAAATAAAGCGCTCAAACAGCAGCTTGCGCTCGATCGGATCCGCCTCCGTAATGCCCAGGCAAAAACAAACCAACGAATTCGCCGCCGACCCGCGACCCTGACACAAAATCTCTTTGCTCTTGGCGAACTTCACGATTTCATGCACCGTCAAAAAATACGGCGCGTACTCACGTTCGGCAATCAACTTCAGCTCATGCTCGATCTGCCGGTGTACAGCCTCGCTGACGCCATCCGGATACCGTACCTTCGCGCCCTCAAGCGTACGGATGCGCAGGTCCTCAAATGCGGAAAGCCCCGGCGTAATGATCTCTTCCGGATACTCGTACCGCAGCTCTTCCATCGAGAACCGGCAGCGATCGGCAAGCAAAATCGTCGCTTCCAACGCCTCCGGCCACTGGGCAAACAACCGGGCCATGACGTTGCCCGGCTTCAAGTGCCGTTCGGCATTGGCTTCCAAGCGAAAGCCCGCTTCGTGAATCGTGCACTTTTCGCGGATGCAGGTGACCACATCCTGCAGCATCTTGCGGCCAGGCTCGTGATAGAGGACATCGTTTGTGGCCACCACAGGCAGGGACAGCGTATGCGCAAAATCCGCCACACTGGCGATCCACTGCCGGTCATCTCCGCGGCAGGAATGCGTCAAAGCCTGATGAATACGGCCTTGAAACGCATTGGCGCAGTGCTCGATGTGGGCGCGAGCTTGTGTGGTCAACACCTGGGGGAAGGGAAGTACAAGCTCCTGCCCCTCGCTATGCTCTTCGACATCCGCGAGATCCAACCAGCATTCACCTTTCGACGCTCTACGCCGCCCCAAGGTCAACAACCGCGTCAGATTGCCGTACGCTTTGCGATTGGTGGGATAACACAGCAGGCTCTGCCCATTGCGTAGGTCCAGGCGGCAACCCACAATAAACTGCGTCCGCCGTACCTTCAGCTTTCGGGCTGTCGAATGCGCCAGCACGATGCCCGACAGCGTGTTGCGATCGGTGAGCGCCACCGCATAATGCCCGTACTCATTGGCCGCGTTGACGATCTCCTGCGGATGCGACGCGCCGCGCAGAAAGCTGAAGTTCGATGAGGTTTGGAGTTCGGCGTAACGCATAAGAATCAGGCAAAGTGTCCATGCAGATACCAACTGGTTCGCGTGGCGTCGAGATACATCCAAAACCGCATGCCCTGTTCGTCTTCCACACGGTAATAGTCGCGGCTGCGATCTGTGTTCTCGGGGTCGCGCCACCATTCGGCAAAGAGCCGTTCCGGACCCTCGCAGCGCACCACACGATGGTTCTGCCGGCCGATCAAAAACTGTACGGGCTCGCCCCCGGGAATCGACACAGAGACTTGTATGGGCATCGGCGGATCGATCAACCGCACTGGACGTACGCGATATTCTGGCCACTCGGCGCTTGCCGGAATCGATGCCGACGCCGCGGGACAAAACGCTGTCGCGTACTCGGGCAGATAGCTTTCGCGCACCACAATGCGGTTGACTTCGCCAAAGCCCAGCTTCATCCCCACGCGATCCACCAGCAGATCGAACGATTCTCCTTGTTCGAGTTCGTTCGATGCGAGGCTCGCCTGCAGTGGATACAACGGCTCCGCATCGCATACTGACAGCACAAAGGTTTCAAACCCGAAGTTGGCCCAGAGCTTTTCGAGATTCCCGGCGAACAGCCGCATCATATGCGGAACCGATCGATTCGGCTTGGACGTACGAGCCTCGCACCGGTCTACCGTACCGTCCACGCGAAAGCACGCCAGGTCCATATGCCGGGATCCCAAGTGATTCAACTCCAGCTTGCCGCACACTTCGCGCAACAGGTCCTGCAGGACGTATTCGACAGACCCCACCGTCGACACAGGCTCCGCCAACATTCGCGACGCGCGGTACACCGCCGGTGGACGCCACGGCGTCAACGGTTCTTCAGCCTGCAATAGCGCCTGTTGCAACCGCTGCACCACCACCGGACCAAAGCGCGTAGTCAGCGAATTGGCGGCCATACGGCGCAACGCGGCGATGTTGACGATGCCCAATCGGCGCAGTTCCCACACCGTGTTTTCCGGCAAACGCAGCGCTTCCACCGGCAGCCCATCGAGCGCGGCAATCGTCTGCGACGCGCCATGCACGATGAACTGATGTCCGCCGTACCTCGCCAGTGCCCAGGCTGCGCCCCAGCTATCGGCAATCGCGGCATGCGCCTCAAGCCCCATGCGTTCCAGACGGCGCTGCAGGTCGAACAGCAAATCGTCCTCGCCGCCGAACAGATGCGCGCAACCGGTGATGTCCAGAATCGCGCCGTTACTGCCGTCGCGCGACACCAGCGGCGAATACCGGTCGCACCACGCGACCAGCTTTGCCAGCCGGTCTTCGTCAATTTCCGGGCAGAACAGACTCAAAAAACAACGCATGACGTCGCCTCATCCTGCGAGTGCGTATGCCGCTGTTTTGTTGTTGGACACAGCCGTCTGCATCGGTTGCGGCTGCGGCAGGACTTCAGCCAGCGTTTGCTCCTGCCCGCCGCGCCACTCGAGCGTCCAACTGCCCGGACGCCCGCCACGGCAGTACAGCAGGTCTACCTTCCAGGACGGTTGATCGAACCGCCGTTGCCGGTCGCCGCTCACATGAGGCGCAATCCGCCACCGCGTTACCGGCGAAGCGATGGGCGCAGACGCAGCATGTCCCAAAAAAAAGCCGGTGGCGCCGCTATCCTCAGCCGCCAGTTGCAGGCGTCGCGAATCCTTGAGGTCAATGCCGTCCAGCACCGCAACCACCGCGCTCACCTGCGCACAGCGCAGTGCTTCGAGCGCGACCCAGGCCAAGTCCTGCTGGCGCTTGGCCGACACATGCAGGATCTGATTCAGCTTCAAGCCGTACGGCAGCAGGCCCAGCGGATGCAGGCGGCGATCCGGCGCGAGGTACAGGACTTGGCCGTTGTCCCCGGCCAGCCGCGCCGACAGAATGCCGGCAAACGCAATGGCATTCGATAAGTGAGCGCCCTTTACCTCATGGATGCAGCCGGCCGGTACGCCACGGTGCGGCAGCCATTGGTTCACCGCTTTCGCCACCGGTACGACAGCCGTTTGGCGATGTTCCAGAGTGTCAATTTGTTGACGTAGCTGTTCAAGAACAGAGGACGAAGTAGGCATGGCTGGGCTCAGGCACGAGCATAGCACGATTTTCGCCTTTTGTTCTCTTTTTTAATCCTTCAAACGAGGCGTGTCCAAAGCGCGGAAACCGGCATCGCCAGAGCCATCGCCGGCAACAGATTGGCAACAGGAATCTTAGCGATTCCGCAGATGCGGAATCCGGTGGCGATCATAACGAGTCCACCGACTGCGGAAAAGTCGGCGATCATCGACGGGGTCGTCAACGGCAGCAAAAGTCCCGCAAAAGCGCCCAAACTGAGCTGGATGATCATCTGCGGGACGGCGATCGCCGCGATCACGATTCCGGCGCGCGTGGCAAAGATTGCTGCGGTAACAAGGTCCAAAAAGGCTTTTGCGATGAGGATGCTAGGGTCGCCCGTCATCCCCTCGCGGAGGGCGCCAAAGATCCCGGTGCCGCTGACGCAGAACAGCAGCAGCGCAGGTACGACAATGCCGCCGGCATCTTTGGATGCGACGCGCTTCTCAAGCGCGCGTTCGATCTGCAGCAGTTCGCCCAAAAGCGCCCCAAACAGGAACGCCAGCACCATCGCGCCGACATTTTGGACCTTCGACACCGGAACAACCCCAAGGCCAAGCGAGCAGAGTCCTGCATACATTGGCATGGCCGTACGAAGGCGTTCGGGGATATGGTGGCCAAGCGCGTTGCCGGAAAGTCCGCCAATGGCGATAGCGGCGGAGTTCAGCCAGGGTCCTGTCATGTGCAGTTTTTGTTATGCAACGCGTCGCGCGGAAGGCTTGATCCGCAAGTCCACTTCAAGCCCGGCATCGGTGAGCATGTTCACCAGGGTGTCGAGTGAAAAGCGGCTGATCTTGCCCCGAATCAAGTCGGAGATCCGCGGCTGGCTGACCTGGAGCAGTTTGGCCGCCTCTGCCTGTGTCAGACCCTCTTTTTCGATGTGTTTCCGAAGAGCAGTCATCAACTGAGAACGAAGGTGCAAGTTGCGCGACTCGGCCGGAGTAAAGCCCAGCTCAGCGAGAACATCGCCGCTGCCGGTTTGGATGAGGTCTGTCGTCTTCATAATTTGGACTGTCCAGCCTCCGATAAAACGGAATTGCGCTGCCTACCCAAGTCGTAATTATATACGAATGGATATATGACTCCCAAGCAGGGTCCACCGGCACGCCTTGTGCGTCAAATAACCTATTGCCCAATTAGGCGTCCAGTTGTCTGACACTTTAAATAGTTAAGGTCCGGATGACGCGCGCAAACTACCTGCTTGCACAGAGGGCAGTTCGCCTCCCCGCCGACGAGCGTGACATGCCACAACTTGCCAGAAAGGCCGGTGTGTGTGGTGCTGCGTCGTACGGTCCGAAGGTACACGCTCTTACAAGACTCAGAATGCTATCCTCTCGAAATGTGACCTGCCCCTCTTTTGTCTGACGGGCGGTCATCCAAACGATATTCCACTCGGAGGATTCATGTTGTTTCGAAAGCTGGTGACCTGCTGTGGTCTACTATTCGCGTTCCTGGGCTCGCAAAACACGGCGAAAGCGGATGTCGTCCTAACGTTGCTCGAAGTTGGACCGAATGTTGTCCTTTCCGGCGGAGGCACCCTCAACTTGAGCGCCATGACGTTCGTGGCGCCCTCGGTACTGTCCTCTCTGAACTGGCCAGCGTTGGGCATTCTATCCTCGGCATCTCCTAGCGCAAGTTTGGGAGACGCTTACCAATACGTACCAGGGTTCATCGGACCTCCAAACTACGGCCCAGGCTTGAACAGGGATATGGACGTCGCCACGGGCGCCAGCATTGGTTTTGGGCGTCCGTTCAACCTTTTGTTGGTCCCCGTAGGCTACGCTTCCGGAGCGCCGCTATCGGTGTCCTCCACCTTCCAGAACGCTACCCTTGCATCCATTGGTGCAACCCCGGGTACGTATGTCTGGACATGGGGATCGGGCGTGACCGCAGGCTCACTGACACTGCATGTAGGACCGGTAGCGGTTCCCGAGCCATCCGCTGGCATGCTGATTCTGGGCTGTACGGGATTGGCATTCCTAACCCGCCGAATTCGCCGGTCGCATTAGTCACTCAGCCTAAGAACATAAATCCAAGCGTCGACTTCCCCGGTTGCTGTAACAACCGTGGCGACGGCACGGCGATACCCAGGCCCTTCGAACTCGTCGAGCCGAGCCCAGTGATCCGGCAGATCCGCCGACTCAAACAAGTGAACGTCAATCGATGTGCCTGCCGGATCCAGCACCAAGCCGGGGAAGCCTAACGCACTTCCCCAGCCTGCGTCGCGCAACTCCCCCCGAACGGTTCCCCGCGACCACTGTCCGCGCAGCATTGTGAGTTGATGATGATTGACTCGACCGGGGGCTAAACTGCCATACGTCGCCAACCGTGTATCAGGGGCTTCCATGGAATTCCGCATAAGAGGACTCGTCCGCGCGCGCCCGCGCCAGCATCGGCGGCACGCACGGGTACAGGTTACCGCGTTACGCATTCCAAGCCCGATTGACGGCTTCGCAACAGCTTGATTGTTTTGGGAAGTTAAGATGGTCGGGGCGAGAGGATTCGAACCTCCGGCCTCCTGGTCCCGAACCAGGCGCTCTACCAGGCTGAGCCACGCCCCGATTTTGGTGGTTGGACTACTGTGTTGCTGCTGGCGGTGCGCTCACTGACGATCGGGTAGAGCGTCAATCCAGCGGCGGCATCGCCAGCAACTACAATAGCACACACTACCGGGCGAACGTCACGCCAAAGCCCGTCGAATACAGGAAATCGTTCTTTTTCCGCCCTGCCACCGGCAAGTTCAAAAAACGATCGCTGACGTTCACATTCCAAGTCAGCCACTTGGTGATCGCCGTCGTCGCGCCCAGATCGAAATTCATGCGCCAGCGCTCCGACTCCTGCAGGTTGTTGAACATGCGGAAGCTCTGTACAAAGCTCGTACGCGTGTTCAGCTTCAGGCTAAAATCGTTGCCCCAGTACCCGTCCGCGCCATTCCTCGTAAAGGCCGCCGCCGCCGCCGGGCTAAACCGCTCCCGGTTCCACGCGACACCGCCCACCAGATCCAAACGGCCCCGGTCCGACTTCCACGCGCCGTACCCCGCGCCGCCGCCCACTACCGTACGCAGATCGAGGAACTGGAACTTGTCCGTTTCCCAATCATTGAACAGATTCAGGAATACCCGCGGAGTCAGATTCCGGTTGTACCCGACGCCGCCGCGGATCGCCTGTGCCGTTGCCGCCGACACGCCGTTGATCAACGCCGACGCACGGATCGCGTTGAAGTACAGCGTGGTCTTGTCCGTACGCGTCACGCGAGCCGCTGCCGACCCCATCGTGAACGTCGCCGTCTTCGCATTGCCCGACGTACCGGCCCAGCCGATATTCGCATTGCCAGCCCACAGATCCAGCAATCCAGGATTCAGCAGACGCTCAAACGCCCTCTGCTCGGCCGCATTGCGCAGCGCCACGACATCCGCCGGCGCCACCGTACGCGTCGCCCCGTCCGCCGTAACCTGTACCTTGTCCTTCTGGACCTCGAGCGTACCGCTCACCGTCTTGTCCGGCAGCACGATGTTGATGGGTGCGTCCGCCTTGGCCGACTCCACCTCGCCCCAAGGCAACGTGATCGTGCCAAAGTGTGCCGACTTGATGGTGACTGTCTTATCGTCCTTTTTGATGATGGAACCGGTAACACGGTCCCCGTTCTTCATGACGATCTGATCTGCGTAAAGCGCGCTACCGAATAACAGCGACGCTACGGCGGCCGCTGCTAACTTTTGCGGTGACAAAAACTGTTTCCTCCAGCCCTGCTTACCTTTATTGTAGCGGGCGCTGGCGAAATCAATTGCCCAAAAACTTCTCGATCAATTGCAGGTTGCGTTCCGCGGTTTCCAGCGTCGATTTCGCAGCCCCACCGTTACGGCTCACCAGCGAGTCCGACGCCTCTTTCATCAGATAATCAAACCGCGTCACCGCCTCCAGTATGTCCCGCCGCAAGCCGAACCCCGATGCGCGCTGCTGTTCCTGCAAACTCCGTACCGACGCTTTTGCCGACGACGCGCGTACCGCCAAACTGTTGAACTTCTGGCGAGCTTCTTCCAGATCGCGCACCGCCTGCTGATCCACCGCGGGAGCAGCCTGATACTGAGGCTGCTGCTGTTGTTGCGGCGGCTGCTGATAACTCGGCTGCTGAGGTGCCTGAGGAACTGGATATGCCGTACTTGTACTTGCAGGCGTTACACTCACCGGCGCCGGCGTGTTCGTTGCCGTCGTCCGCTGCGGCTGAGGCTGTTGCTGCTGCTGCTGCGCCTGCTGTTTGGGCGGTAACGACGTCGTGGCGGGCGTCTGTACAGGCGCTGGCGTACTCGTGACGGGCTGCTGCGGTACCGTCGCTACTGGAGCAGGCGTTGTTGTGGATTCCACAGCCACCGGCTTTGCCTCCACCACGCTGGGGTCCGCCTTGCCGCCGCCCCAAAACGCAGGCAGCGGAATAATCCCCAGCATTCCCAGCGCAAACCAGCCGCCACCCATCAGTACCAACCCGGCCAGCCCGATCCACAAGCCTTTCGAATTGCTCCCGGCATGCGGACCACCCAACGATGCTGGAGGCGGTGGTGGTGCCGGAATCGAGGCAACAGGCTGCGGCTGAGGAGGCGGCGGAGGAGGTGGATGCATCACCATCGTAGGCGCTGCCGGAGCGGCAGATGCCGACACCATCGGTACCGTAGCCCGCGTCGCCTGAGCCGTACCCGTTGCCGCACCTACGCTCGCCAGCAGCACACTGCGGAACTCCGCCGCGGACTGCAGCCGTACTTCCCGATCCTTCGCAATCGCCCGCAAAATGACATCATTCAGCGGCTGCGGTACCCGCGAGTCCAACTGAATCGGCGGCACCGGATTGCTCATCATGTGCGCCGACATAATCGAGTAATCGCTATCGCCGTCAAACGGACGCTTGCCCGTCACGCACTGGTACAGCGTGATGCCCAGCGAGTACAGATCGGACCGTCCGTCCAAATCATCGGCACCGCGAATCTGCTCCGGCGACATGTAATACAGCGACCCCACGGTACGCCCGGTCGACGTCAACCGCCGGTCCTGCGCCAGCCGCGCGATGCCGAAATCCATCAGCTTCACCGTGCCGTCCGGCTGCACCATGATGTTTTCCGGCTTGATGTCGCGATGCACGACGCCGCGCCCGTGCGCGTACTCTAAGGCTTCCAGCACCTGCCCAATGATGTTCGCCGCCAGATCCGCCGATAGCGGACCCCGCGACAAAGCCTTGTCGAGCGTGATGCCATCCACGAACTCGATGAACATCAGGATGCGGTCGCCTTGCCGTTGCGCCGTATGGAGCCCCGCGATGTTTTTGTGCTGCAGCCCCGCCTGGACTTTGATCTCGCGCATGAACCGGTCTAGCAGGTCGGCCTGCTTTTCCAAGTTCGGCAGCAGTACCTTCATCGCCTCCGAGCGATCGGACAGCGTGTTGCGGACCTTGTACACCTGGCCCATGCCGCCCGCACCCAGTATCTGCAGGACTTCGTAATCGCCGAACTTCTCACCGACGCTAAACATAGTTCTCTCGCCTTCTACTCACACGCGTTAATTCGGCCGGCTTCGGACCGCATCGCCCACTTTGGGCTTGCCCGCGCCAGTGTACTTGCCGGTAGCCGAATCGGCGTCCACTTCCGTAATCGTCAACTCGCCCAGCGATTCTTCGACGCGCTTGATCACCTTGCCCGTTACCGGATCTTTGATCTCGCGGCCTACGCGCGTCACCGGAAAGCGATCGCCCACCTTGATGCCCACCTTGCTGCCGGCGTTGATGACGATCGTATCGCCCGAAACATCGGCCACCAGTGCGTCCACCACAATCGCCTTTGCCGGGATCGAACCAGCGCTCGCTTCGAGGCGGCCCGCCATTTCTGTGACGGCCTTGTTTACCGCTTCACCAATGATCGTGTTGGCAAAGTTGGCGCTACGCATATCGATGCCGCCTCCGCCAATCACTGAATTGCCGGCCCCCGCACCGCTCAAGTCCATACCCGAGCGCGTGGAATCGCCGCGTCCCTGCGCGACCAACATGACTTCGCCTGTATCCACGTTGATCATTCGCGCGCTGATCTGTACCACCGCTTTGGAGGTCTTTTTGCCGACGTTGCCCAAGCCGATCTTCGACGTATACTTGCCGCCAAAGCCGCCCGTGCTCACCGACGAATCGTCGCGGCCAAACTGCGTGATCGCACCGGTGATAATCGCTTCAACACCGAGCAGGCGCCCTAGTTTCGCGGCCGATGCCGAATCGAAACGGTCCGTATTCGCAATGTTCTGCTCGGCCAGGATCTTGTCCAGCGCCTTGCGCTCGTACACCGAGTACACGCCGCCCGTCACCAGACGGTCCGTTAGTACTTCTACGATTCCTCGTCCGACATCCACGTTCGATCCGAAGATCTGCATGATGTTCGACGACACCGTACTGTATTCAAAATTGAGAATTGCCACCCGGCGCTTGGTCTTGGTTGGCTGCTGTTGCGCGGCCGAAGGTACCGCGATTGCCAGCAGGATTGCGGCGGCGCTCACAATGAGCTTTCGCGTCTGCATGGTTTGAGAAAATCTCCTCCCCACTATTTTCACAGGTTCTGATAAGATTCTGATAGGTACCGTAAACATATGTTCTATCGTTATTTCCGGGTCCGTTCTTAAGGATGTATCCACCCAGAGGTTTCCCCCCCCGCAAGCCCCGTATTCGTGAAAACGTAAACGAGGCCATCCGCGCCCGCGAAGTCCGGGCAGTGTTTCCAGACGGAACAGTGGAAGTCATGCCCACGCCCGCGGCCGTACGCAAGGCCCAGGACATGGGGCTTGACTTGATTGTGATCGCACCTACCGCTGAACCTCCGGTCGCCAAGGCGATGGATTACGGCCAGTGGCAGTACGAGAACAAAAAGAAGCAGCACGAAGCCAAGAAGAAGCAGCACGTCATCCAGGTGAAGGAACTCAAGTTCCGTCCCAACACCGACGACCATGACTACGAGTTCAAGAAGAACCATGCGCTGCGCTTTCTGAAGGAAGGCAACCGCGTCAAAGCTGTGGTCCAGTTCCGCGGCCGCGAAATCGCGCACGTCGACCTCGGTAAGAATCTGTTGTTGCGCTTTGCCCAGGACCTTACCGGCGTCGGTACGGTCGAAGGTCAGCCCAAGTTGGAAGGCCGCAATGCGCACATTATTCTGAGCCCTGTGAAGTCGAGCAGCGGCAGCGGTAGCCCAGCCAAAGAAGGCGGCGCCGCACCCAAGGAAAAGAAGCCGCAACAATCGTCCTCCAACGAAGGCAATTCCGCCCCGGCGGCACCCGCCGGTAGCGACGCGTCGTCCTAAACCGACCAACGGCTAGCGACGCACAGCCCTAAATAGCAATGCGTAGATTCACGCCGGACTGGCTCTTTTGGTACTCCGCCAAAGAGTCTGCTCCGGCGTGAACCTCTTTTCCGCCGCACCGCGCATGCCTATTTGAGAACGGGCGCTGGTAGAGGCGCCTCAAACGGCCGCCGCGCCCCGCAGTTCGTCGCCCGCCTTTGTTTGCGTGGTTGCGATGCGGTGGTTAGGTTCGGGGTTCTCAGGGCCGCCGCACGTCCCCCGCTGGGCATTGCATTGCACGCTCGCGAGTTGCGGCGAGCCCTCTTTCCTTGGTTTTTGTTCTTTTGTTTATTGCTCTTGCCAGGGCCAACATCCGTGCTGTTGGCGATACGCTGCCGCAAGTCCTGTAAAGTTGGCCACGGCAAAGCTCACGCCACCCAAATTATCCGCCTCATCGCGACCTGGAATCGGCCTCGGATGCGGCGATGCCGCAAACCGTAACCCTTCGATGCGCCGCCACGCGTCCCGCACCAGGCTGGCATCGGCCTCGATCGTGATCACCCCTGTCAGACCGCCAGGAAGCGCTCCCGCCGCGGCAACCAGCGGTACCTTTGACGCCCACTCTGCAAATGCATCGCCATGCGCCGGGTTATGCGTACCGAGGCTCAGGTTTACCGCATCTGCACCTTGCTCGACGCACCATTCGATACCCCGCAAAATCATCTCCGCGCGCGTGTTCAGCGTACGGTCAAACACCTTGGCGATGAGCAGTTGGCATTGGTCTGAATGGCTGCAGATCGCCCCGCACACCGCCGTACCATGTCCCAGGTAGTCCAGGTACGCGCCGGGTTCAATGCGGTACAGTCCAATGCCCGCCCCTGCAGCTATCCGATGTTCGCCGCCAATGTGCGGATGCGCCGGATTTACGCCGCTATCCACTACGCCGATCTTGAGACGGGCCGCCACCAACCATCCAAGATACCCAACGCTCCTTGAAATTTCTTCATCTTCGGTGTCAGATCGGTCTGACACCTCTCTCTATCCCCATCCGCGGGGGATGCGCACCCATTTCGACTATGCCGCAGTAGTAGCCCCAAACCGCCGGTTCCGCCGCCGAAAATCCTCCAGGGCCAAAGCCAGGTCCGCCGCACCAAAATCCGGCCAATGCGGCGAGCAAAAGTGAAACTCGGCGTACGCGGACTCCCAGATCAGAAAGTCGCTCACCCGCTGCTCTCCGCTCGTTCGAATCACCAAATCCACATCCGGACCCAGCCTCGCCGACATCTCCTCGCGATTCCCGACATTCCCCTCGCGCACAGCGGCAAGAATCGCGTCACGCCCCGAGTAGTCTACCGCCAGTCGCAGGTGCAGCATCCGGCCCTGTCGTGTCTCCGTTTCCATCTCGTCCACCATCGCGGGTAAGGGAAGCGGCAAACGGTCGCGCCTCCCAATGAGGCTCACCCGCACGCCGTTGCGGATGCACTTCGCCGTCTCTCGCCGGATGTAGTTCCGAAATAGCGCCATCAGGGCTCGGACCTCGCCCGCCGGCCGCTTCCAGTTGTCAGACGAAAAGGCGTAGACGGTGAGCGTCGTAATGCCAAGCTTCGGTGCGGCCTCCACGGTTCGCCGCAAAGCCTCCATGCCCGCCCGATGCCCCGCCGCGCGAGGCCAGTTCCGGCTTTGCGCCCACCGACCATTGCCATCCATGATAATGGCCACGTGCAAACCACTTTGATTCATAAAGTATATCCTCCTGAAAAAGCCCGCCTCCGGTACGTTTGCCAGAAGGCGGGCTGCTGTTCTTGCTTACTTTACTTCGTTTTCGTTGCGTTGCTGCGAGCCGCCTGAATTAGCGACTCCATATGTGTGAGATAGCGGGAGAAAGCATCGCGGCCCTGGTCCGTAAGCCGGTATTCCGTCTTGGGCATGCGGCCTTCAAACGTTTTGTTGCACAACACGTACCCCGCCTCTTCCAGCTTTCGCGCATGTACGCTCAGGTTGCCGTCCGTGGTGTTCAAAAGCTTCTTTAAATCGTTGAAGGTAATGAATTCATTGGCGGCCAAAGCGCTGACGATGCCGAGACGAATACGTTCGTGAATGACGCGATCCAGTTTCGGGACCGCGACGGGATTGGACGGCGAAGCCGCGCCGGGCGTTTGTTCAAATGCCGGTACGGCCGAAGCTGAGTTGGATCTAGCCATAATACGTTCCTAAAAACTAGCCTCCGTAATTCTTTGCGATCCACAGTCCGAAGACCACGTGCAGACCGCCAAAACCGGCGGCAAGCAGCCATCCGGGCCAAACCGCCGCCGCAGGTGCCAGCAGCGCCACACAGCCCAGAACCACAAAACACACCCCCATCGCCGGCACCACACGTACCGAGAATGTACCGCCGCTGATCACTGCCGCCCCGTATGACAGAAGCCACGCACCGGGCAGTAGGCCGAACATCCCGGCGCGGTATAGCGCCAGGGTCATAACAGCACCCGCAAACAACGGAGGCAGAAAGCTAAGCAGAAATTTCCGCAACGGCGCCAAGTGGCGATCCGTAGCCTTGCGAGCCTTCAGCCAAACGGCCAGCGAACCAATCGCTGCGCCTATGACAAACTCAACAATCCAAACGGTAATCCAGCCTCTGGGAGTGGCCTGCTGGTGGGCGGCAAACGCGGCAGCCAGAGCCGTAAGACCCATCGCCACACCACCCCAGCCGGGCACCGCCGTGAACGAACTGCTCCGCTCCATCGTTTCGCGGATAAAGCGCAGATTGTCGATGGCATGGTCCTGCAGGCTGATGACTGGAGAGGGCTGCGCCGCCATAGGGTCATCATACTTGGAAACACCAAGCTTAGCAAGTACTTTGTGAGGTAAAGCAAGAATACAGCGACTCCTGCATGGAGTACCCGCCAAAGCGTTTCCGCGAAATGACATAAGGGCATAAAGAGCGGTCCAAACCGACCCGATGAATGGAGAGGAGGTTTGTTTCTGCTAATCGCCTTTCTTGGCATAGCAGCACTTGGGGTACTCGCCTGGTATGCACATTCGCGACATTTGTCCGCGGTCGCTGCAGCCAGCCTGGAGAGTTACGAAGAGCTGCAATTGCTCGAGAAGCAGTTTGAAGCCGTGTTCGACGGTGCGCCGGTTGGCTACCAGGACATTGACGTAGAAGGATACATCGTCCGCGTCAATGCCAAGGAATGCCAGCTGAAGGGCGTTGTCGCGTCTGAAATCATTGGCTTACCCTGTTGGAAGCTATACCCAGAGATTCACCAGAAACGAATCGAAGAAGAGTACCGCCGCAAGCTGTCCGGCGCCGTTTCGCTCATTCCAATTGAGCGAAACTTCTTGCGCCAGGACGGCCAAATGCTCACCCTTGAGATCCACGAAGTGCTGCTTCGCGATCACAAGGGTAATGTCATTGGTTTACGCTCTGCGTCCATCGACATCACGGAGCCTACGAAAAAGCAGGAAGCGGTCTGGCAGGCCACTTCGGAGCTCAACGCAGTCTTTCAGGCCTTTCCTGACATGTTCCTGCGTGTGGACTCGGCAGGCTGCATCCTGAGCGTGCGCGCGATTGAGAATAGCGAGGGCATCCCGCTCACCCAGGAATCGGTCGGTTCCTCGCTAGCCGATCAGTTGCCGCCCGAGGTCGCAGAAGCGCTACTCAGCGGTTCCCAACGCGCCCTCAAAGGCGGGCAGCTTTTAAGCGTCGAATTCTCGCTCGAAAAGACGGACCTTTGGAGCCGCGCCAACCAAGTCAAATATTTTGAAGCCCGTCTCATTCCGCTGCACTGGAATGAGGTGGTCATCATCGTTCGTGAGATCACCGAGCGGAAAGCGGCGGAGCATCGCCTGGCGCTTTACGCCGAAGAACTGAAGCGCAAGAACGCAGAAGTCGAAGCGAAAAATCAGGAAGTCGAAGCCAAGAACTCAGAGCTCGAAAAAGCGCTCGTCACCGCTCGAGAAGCCACCAAGCTGAAGAGCCAGTTCCTGGCCACCATGAGCCACGAAATCCGTACGCCGATGAACGGCATCGCGGGTATGACAGAGTTCCTGCTGGGTACGGCGCTAACGCCCGAGCAAAAAGAGTACGCGGACGCCGTCAAGAGCAGTGCGGACAGCCTGCTCGTCATCATCAACGACATTCTCGATCTGTCGAAGATTGAAGCCGGCAAGATGACGGTTGAGTCCATCCCGTTTGACCTCATGGCGGTGGTCAAAGAGGTGGCGTCCACCTTTGGCATCCGTGCGCGCGCGAAAAATCTCGACTTTGAACTCGACCCCCACACACGTTCCGTTGTCGGTATTCGTAGCGACCCCAGCCGCATTCGCCAGATCCTCAACAACCTCCTTGGCAATGCGTTGAAGTTCACCGAGGTCGGCGGCATCGCGCTGCGCACCAAGGTCATCAGCGAAGGCCCGGGCACCCTGACGATTGAATTTCAGGTGGAGGATACGGGCATCGGCGTCGCATCGGACCAAACCAGCAAGCTCTTCCAAAGCTTCTCGCAGGTGGACGGCTCGCACGCTCGCAAATACGGCGGCACTGGCCTGGGTCTTGCAATTTCGCGCCAGTTTGTCGAGATGATGGCAGGCGAGATCGGCTACCGTCCGCGCGAACGCCGCGGCAGCATGTTCTGGTTCTCGATCCCGTTCCAGACGCAGGCGCAGGTAGAAGAGCCCGTCGCGCAGTTGCCGGAGGGCGGCGAGGCTGAGGTGTCGTCCGAAGCCGCGCCTGTCACCGACGGTTCGACACATGAGTTCCCGGCGCAGGTAGCGACGGTCGAAAACGAACACGACCTTGCAGCAGCAACACCGGCGGCGTTGGCGTCGATGCTCGCATCGGTACCGCCTGTGCCGGCATCGCTGCAAGGCCTGCACGTCCTGCTCGTCGGGGAGCCCAGGCAAAGTGTGTTGCGCAAGATGCTCCAAAGCTGCGGATGCCGCATCGAAGAAGTCTCGCGCGTCAACTCGATCATCCCGGCGCTTGAATTGGCGGTTGATTCGGGTACTCCGTATCGCGCAGCGGTCGTGAATACCGCACTGGCAGGTCTTGGTGGGCTGGCGCTGGGCCGATCAATTCGAACCAATCCCAAAATTGGCGGCACTGCAGTCATCGGAGCGGCCCACGCGGCAATCGTCGACCAGATCGGCTTGCGGGTACATGGGTTTGGAGCGATCGTGGTCGACACCTGTAAACCGGCAGAGTTTGACGCGGCACTCACAGCGGCACTCGAGGCACTGCAGGAACAGCCAGCTACGGAAACGCAAACCATCGAAACCACAGCAGCATCGGATTCCAAGGCGGCCGCCGCAGCGGCAGGCACCCCATCGGCGGCGGCGAAGGCCACTGCGGAGAAGCGTGCTATGCGAATCCTGTTGGCGGAAGACAATGCCGTGAACCAGAAGATCGCGCTGCGGTTACTCGAAAAATCCGGCCTGTCTGCCGACTTGGCACGCAACGGACGCGAAGCCGTGGAAGCGAGCCAGCGCAGCAACTACGACCTCATCCTGATGGATTGCCAGATGCCCGAAATGGATGGCTTTGAAGCGACCATGGAGATCCGCCGCCTGGAAAAAGCCACCTCGCGTCACACTCCGATCGTCGCGTTAACTGCGAACGCCATGGCCGGTGATCGCGAGCGCTGCCTGAATTCCGGCATGGACGATTACGTCAGCAAACCGTTCGACGTAAAGGCACTGCAAGGCCTGATCGACCGCTGGTTGCAGCAAAAATAGTTACTGCGGCAGAGCAGGGCAGCCAGCCTGCTCACGTGCTTCGAGTGCGGCAGGCATCCACTTGGTCAAATCCTTGATGCGAGTCTGGTGGGCTGGGTGCGTCGACATGAACTCTGCCGGCTGTCCTTTGCTGTTGCGGGCCATCCGCTCCCAAAGGCGCGGCGCTTCACGCGGGTCGTAGCAGGACTTGGCCGCATACATCAGCCCCATATAGTCCGCTTCCGATTCGTGAGAGCGTGAGAACGGCAACATAATGCCGAACTGGCCCCCAATCCCGAGAGCAGCCATGATGGCCTGCTGCTGGCGGCGGTCCATGTCGCTCACGGCAACACCGGCGGCGAGGGTCCCCAACTGCATGAGTTTTTGTTGGGCCATGCGTTCTGCGCCATGGCGAGCGATAGCGTGTGCGATCTCGTGTCCCATGATGGCGGCGAGTCCATTGTCGTTGGCGGCGATGGGCAAAATTCCGGTGTAGACGGCCACCTTGCCGCCGGGCAGGCAAAAGGCGTTCACCTGCGGTGAATCGATGAGCGCATACTCCCACTGGAAGCCGGGGTCTTCGGAGACTCGTGCGATCTTCTGGCCGATTTCACGGATCTTGTCTGCGAGAGGTCCGGTGCGGACGACGCGTTCGGTGCGTAGAATCTGCTGGAACGACTGGAAGCCGAGCCGCGCCTCCTGTTCGCGCGACATGTCGACCAATTGCTTGCGTCCGGTCATCGGAACGCGTTCCTGGTGGCCAAAGTAGTAATAGAGGAAATACAAACCGAACAGCAGAATCGGGATCAGACGCATCCGCCCAGACATAAACTCAGTTCCTTTCGTCGCTCCCCGCTCGCAGGTGCTGCGACATGGAAGATAACATAAGTGATGGCGACCCTCGAACAGGCCATTTCCATTGCCGCGCTGGCCCATGCAGGCCAGGTTGACAAGAGCGGCGAACCGTACATCCTACATCCGCTTCGCATGATGCTCCGCGCCTCGCCGGGCGACGCGCAGATCGTGGCCATGCTACACGACGTGGTGGAGGACACGCTCTGGACGTTAGATGCGCTCCGTGAAAAAGGGTTTTCGCCAAACGTGCTCGAGGCGATCGAAGGCGTCACCAAACGCGAAGGCGAGAGCTACGCGGAGTTCGTGGCACGAGCGGCTCAGCATCCGGTGTCGCGTGAAGTGAAGTTGCTAGATCTGGAAGACAACATGAACCTGTTGCGACTGCGGGGTCCGCTAGGCGAGAAAGATCTGGCACGGCTGGCAAAGTACCACTCGGCTTGGAAAACGCTTCATGGAGGGCTTCTACGGAAGTAAATACCCATAATGGGTATCCAGGTACCCAATATGGGTACGATTGTCGTTTCGCTAAGTTCTTTCTTTTCAAGGTTGCGTTGTTTTCGAGGCGTGCGCCCGAGAAAAGTGTTCGCTGCTGGGGACGGGAGATCTTCGACTAGGCGGTTGCGGCTAATGGAGCGGGTCTTTATCGCAGCCAAAGCATACCATGCTGCCTTTGTGGAGTGCGCGTTTACTGGGTCAGCCTGACCTTACACTTTTTCATCCTGCTGCTACGGAGGCATAGCGGTCTGACCCCGTTTCTGTCTGCATCCCCTTTCGCGGCGGACGCCCCGGTCGCCGCCACTGACGGTTGAACTCCCTCTCCATCCGGGAGATGAACTCAGTATTCCCAAGCGGCGCGCCGGCATAGGTACAGCGGCGCACCTGCACGAGTTCGCGAACGTCCTGTGGGACACCTACGGATGCCTTCCAGCCCGGAGCGCCTCCGCGCTTGGTCCAATAGTCCCAATCGAGCACGGGAGTCTTTTCGGCTTCGGGTCCAGAATAATGCGCCCGCGCGCTCGACCACTCGTAAGCATCTGGGGTCGCAACCAAGCCCGTGCGAACCGGATTGCCTTCGGTGTAGCGCAGGATCAGGCCTTCGTGCTCCTGATCGACCATGCAGGAGTAGTATCGGTTCTGCCAAAGGTGGCCGGTACGCCCCAGACGGGAGTTGAGATACTGAGCGTACCGCCCATGTGCACGCCGGAATAGGACCGCGAGCGAGTCGTTGCGCTCGGGACGGATGACCCAGTGGACGTGATTTGTCATGAGGCAGAAGCCGAGAACTCGAACTCTTGCGTCTTCGATGTTGTCTTTGAAAAGTCTGAGGTATATTTCTCGATCTGCTTGGGAATGAAAGATTTTGCAGCCATCTACACCGCGCTGAGTGACGTGGTGTGCAGTGCCGGCAAGCACGCATCTGAGAGTTCGTGGCATGCCGGTATAGTGTCGTGTGCGGGACATTCGTCTCAATCGAAAATGAGGGGCATAGCTGTCCGACCCTGTTTGTGGGATTGCAATTGGAGTGGTAGCGGTCTGACCCGGTATGGGGGGGATTTGTTGAGCGGGGGGAACGGCGAGAAAAAACCAGGGACATAGCAGTCTGACCCGGTTCTTTCGCCCGTTCTTCCGCCGGTTCTTGCGACCCGTTTTTCTTTCTCCATTGTTTTCGCCGGGTTTCGATTTTCTGGGTTCGTCGGATTGCGACCTACCGTGTTTGTGTCGGGCGTGGGAATCTGTGACCTTTCCATTTATGACCAACCATGTGGGAGGGCCGCAACGATGGCAAGCCAACGATGGAGCCAAGCAGAGGGCGCCTAGTATGCCCTGCTCGCCGTGTTCGGTATGGGGATCCGCCTGCCGTTGGCGTTCCCGCTGACGACGACCACTTCCGACCTTTGGTTCGGAGACCTGCTGTAAATGATAGGGCGCGACGCTGGCGTATAAGGCTATCGCTTCCGCAAAGTTCTGCTTATTGTGAACCGTCGCTTTTTCCGAGGTATCTTGCTGGCTGCTTTATATTTTCAGCCCAAGTTTCGCGCGCTGCGGTGCAGCGACGGATTTGAAACATTCACTTCGCGCGGCGCGTCCAACGGACCGTGCGTTCCCCATTTTTTGTTCTACCCGTGTTGGCCCTCGCAGTTGGCTCGATTTGCTATGGCCAGCAGACAGAAGTTGCGGTGAGCGGCGGTGTGTCTCGCCTGCAGAATGCGAATATCGGGTCTGGTGGTTCGTCGGTCGGCGGTGTATCGCTGGACGACGGATTTCGACTCGCGTTTCGGCTCACCCTGAATCCGAATTTGTACTTCGGCCATGAGGTTGGTTATGCGTATTCTCGTACTGGATTTGTAGTGGGCGGATCGGCGGCTAGCGCGAGGACTGCCATCCACCAAGGCTCGTATGCGTTTTTGGCGTATGCCACCAAGGAAGGCTCGCGGATTCGCCCGTTTGCTGCCGGTGGCGCCCATTTCAGTAACTTCGTCTACCCGGGGTTTTCGGGTTTGACCGGAGGGGGGCAAGCCAAGGTCGGCGTGAACTATGGTGCGGGTCTGAAGTTCCGCATTGGCGAGATGTGGATGCTGCGGATGGATGCCCGGCAGTACATTACGGGCAAGCCGTTTGGCTTTCCTGGGGCGAGCGGCGCTTTGCGGCAGAACGAAGTCTCTATCGGTTTTGGGATCGGGCTGTAGCCGTTACAGGTTGGTGTAGGGGCCGGGCTTGAGGTTGAGGATGCTCACCTCGGGGCGGCAGCGGAAGCGCACGCCCGAATGGTTGCCGACGCCTCGCGTGATGTAGAGTTGACGGTCTTCCCAGGTATGTAATCCCGACAGAAAACGCTTGTCCTCGACTGGGGCCCAGGTGGGTTTGACGAACGGAATCAGCACCTGGCCGCCGTGTGTGTGGCCGGATAGCATGAGGTTCCAATCTTCGTTCGCGATCGCGTCCTTCGTGTCCGGATTGTGGGCTAGAACGATGGACGGAAGCCGGCGGTTTTGACGCGCTGCGAAGGCCTGCTGCGGCTCGAACTCTGTTTTGTTCCAAAGGTCGCCGAGGCCGGTGAGTTCCACTGCGGGAAGACCTTTGGTGGAGAGGACGGCCGAGTCGTTATGGAGTACGCGAACGCCTTCGTCTGCGAGCATGTTGCGGAGGTATTCCGTGGAGTCCTCGACGTCGTCATGATTGCCCATGACGGCGTAGGTGGGCGCGGCTTTTGCGAGCTTGCGAAACACCATCCTTAAACCTTGCTCGTCGAATTGCCGAAATGACGAGATATAGTCGCCGGTCAACACGACGGCGTCTGGCTTTTGCGCGATTCCGGCGTCCACGGCGTCGATGAGTAATGGAGTGGGCACTACGAGTGAGGAGTGCAGGTCTGCGAGGTGCAAAAGGCGTAGCGGAGCAGGCAGGCCGGGCAGAGTTATGGTGGTGCGGCTGACCTCGAACCAGCGAGTTTCCGCGTATACGTAGGAGCCGGCAGTGAGGCCTCCGCCAGCCAGCATCCGAAACCATCCTCTTCGCGTCACTGAAGTAGATCATAACTTAAACTGCTTTTCCGTGTAAAGTAAAATTTCCCGTACTAGACTTAGAAGAACTCCTTGAGTCTCACTTTGATACCCGAGTGGTCTTACGACACACTGCCTGGTCACTTTGACGAGTTGACCGCCCCCGATGGATCGTCGCGATCGCACTGGTCGGCGTTTGTGCGCTCGCTCGAAACACTGTCGCCGGAAGGGTTTGAAAAACGGTGGGATGAGGGCCGTAAACTGATTGCCGATCACGGCATCACGTACAACGTTTACGAAGATCCCCAATCGATCAACCGCCCCTGGCCGCTCGATCCTGTTCCCCTGCTGATTGGGGATGCCGAATGGCGTTCGCTTGAGGCTGCTGTGGTGCAGCGGGCGACGCTGTTGAACCGGATTTTGCAGGATCTGTATGGGCCCCAGAATCTAGTACACGCCAAGCGTTTGCCGGCGGAGATCGTGTACCGGCATCCCGCGTTTTTGCGGGCTTGCCACGGGATTCAGCCTCCGGATGGGGTTTGGCTGCACAATTACGCGATCGACTTGGCGCGGGCTCCTGATGGGAAGTGGTGGGTGCTGTCGGATCGTACGCAGGCGCCTTCGGGGTCCGGGTATGCGCTCGAAAATCGGATGGTTTCGGCGAGGACCTTGCCGGATGTACTGCAGCAGGCGAGTGCGAGGTCGTTGCAGCCGTTCTTTACGTCGGTGAAGAACTCGCTGATCAATCTGGCAAAGAATGCGGACAATCCGCGCATTGTGCTGCTGACGCCGGGTCCATACAACGAGACCTATTACGAGCATGCGTTCTTGGCTCGGCATTTGGGGATCGCGCTGGTGGAAGGTGGGGATCTGACGGTCCGCGATGCGCGGGTGTACCTGAAAACCTTGAACGGACTGCTGCCGGTGGATGTAATTCTGCGGCGGTTGGACGACAGCTTTTGCGATCCGCTGGAGTTGCGCGCGGATTCGATGCTGGGTGTGCCGGGGCTTGTGGAAGCGGTACGGCAGAAGAATGTCGCGATCGCCAATGCGTTGGGTTCGGGCTTGGTGGAGACGGCAGCGCTGCCTGCGTTTTTGCCGACGCTGTGCCAGCATCTGATGGGCGAATCGCTGCGGATTCCTTCGGTCGCGACGTGGTGGTGCGGGGGTGAGACAGAACTCTCGTATGTGTCGCGCAATCTGCACGGGTTGGTGTTGAAACCGTCGTTCGGCGGGCGTACGGCGACGCCGATCTTTACGGATCGCTTGTCGGCGTCGGAGTTGGAGGCGGTAACGCGGCGCGTGCTGGCGAATCCGGCGGAGTTTGTCGCGCAGGAGCAGGTGGCGTTGTCGACGGCTCCGGTGTTTTCTGCCAATCAGAAGTTTGAGGCGCGTCCGATTGTGGTGCGGTTGTTTGCGGTGGCGTACCGCGGGTCGTACCGCGTCATGCCTGGCGGGTTAACACGAGTATCGTCCTCTACCGATACGCTTGTTGTGTCGGTACAAAGCGGCGGCGGCAGCAAAGACACGTGGGTGCTGGGTCCGGAACCGGATGTGGTGGCGGCGCGGGCGGCGACTGCGATTCTGGATGTGTCGCGCGCCACGATCGACTTGCCGTCTCGCGTGGCGGACAACCTGCTGTGGCTAGGGCGGTACACGGAGCGCGTGGAGTTTGGGTATCGCACGTTGCGTGGGATTCTGCGGTCCGAACGGAATGCTGTGGCGCGGCAGTCGGGTACGGCGATTCTGGAGAACCTGGGGTACCTGCACGAGGACGAGACGATTGAAGAGTCGCTGGAATGCCTGTGGGATCCGGAACGGCGCGGCGGGCTGGCGTGGAGCGTGTTGGAGGTCCGGCGGCTGGCGTGGTTGCTGCGGGATCGAATCTCGAACGATGCCTGGCGGGTACTGCATAGCTTGCAGGCGCTGAGCGCGCCTCGCGAGGATGCGCTGCGGGTGCCGCATGCTTTGGATGCGCTGGATCGCGGGGTGCTGGAGTTGAACGCGTTTTCGGGCATCGTGATGGAATCGATGACGCGGGGTCCGGCGTGGCGGTTTTTGGACCTGGGGCGGCGCATTGAGCGGGCGCTGCAACTGATCGATGTCCTGCTGTACGGGCTGGCGACGTTTCCTGCGAGTACGACAGAGTCGGGGCGGTTGGAATTGCTGCTGGATATCGCGGATTCGACGTTGACGTACCGGTCACGATATTTGACGACGTTGCAGGCGGACCTGTTGACGGACTTGTTGCTGATCGACGAGGCGAATCCACGGTCTGTGGCGTTTCAGATCGCGGATATTGCGGCGCATTTGACGGCGCTGGCTCCTGCGAATGCGCGGCTTGACCGGTTGCGTCCGGAATCGCGGTTGATTCTGGATTGTTCGACGCGGATCAAGCTGGCGGATGTCGATCCGCTGCTGGCTCCGGATGAGGAGATGATGCGGCCGGAGTTTGAGAACTTACTGGAGCATCTGGGCGAGGCTTTGCGGGCCGTGTGTACGCATGTTACGTCGGCGTACTTGACGCATATCGCGCCGCAGCGGGCATCGAGCGTGTCATGATCTACCGGGTACGGCATGCGACGACGTATTTGTACGGCGAGACGGTGGCGCTATCGCACCATCAGACTCGGCTGTGTCCTCGCGAGACCGGGAATCAGACGCTGATCCGGCATCAATATGCGATTGAGCCGGGGACGCCCGTGACATCGCGGCATACCGATTACTTTGGCAACGAAGTGATGTTTTTTTCGCTGCAGAGTCCGCATTCGAAGTTCGTGATTGAGGCGGATAGCTGGGTGGATGTCGCGCCGCTGCGTGCGCCTTCGACCATGCTGTCGCCGGCTTGGGAAGAGGTCCGGGATGCGGTGACGCCGGAGTTAACGGAGTTCGTGCTGGCGTCGCCGATGATGCGGTTGTCGGCGGAGTTCCGGGCGTACGGGGAGCCTACGTTTACGCCGGGGCGGCCGCTGCTCGATGCGGCGTTTGAGTTGAGCTCGCGCATCCACAAAGAGTTCCAGTATTTGCCGAAGTCGACGAAGGTCGATACGCCGCCGGAGACCGCGCTGCGGGAACGCAAGGGTGTCTGCCAGGATTTTGCGCATGTGTTTTTGGCGACCGTACGGTCGCTGGGGCTGCCTGCGAGGTACGTGTCCGGGTACATACCGTCGGGCAAGGATACGCAGGGAGCTGAGGCGTCGCATGCGTGGGTCGAGGTGTACTGCGCGTCGGCTGGCTGGGTGGGGCTGGACCCGACGAATAACCGCTGGGCGCTCGATCAGCATATTGTGCTGGCGTGGGGTCGCGACTATTCGGATGTGCCTCCGGTGAAGGGCGTGATGTTGGGCGGTGGGGATCATCTGGTGCAGGTGGCGGTGGCCGTGCATCCGGACGAGAATCCGTACCAGCATGGCGGCGTTTTCCTGAACTAGATTTTCCTTATTCCATAGAGGCGAACTCGTAGGTCCTGGGTGGGCTGGGGTCGTATGCCGCGCGTCTGGGCGTGCCTGGCACCGCGTCTGGCACCGTGCCTGGCACCGTGAGCGGTGCGGTGACAGGCACGGAGTGGTGGGAAGTGTTGGGATTTGTGTGGGTTGGGGTTAGTCGCGGAAGAGGAGTTGGGCGTACTTGGCGAGGTACACCTGCCAGTTTGGCCAGCTGTGGCCGGCTCCGGATTCGTTCCAGGTGTGCTTTACATTCTTTGACTCTAGAAACGTGTGGAGGTCCTTCATGCCTTTGTAGGCGAAGTCCTCTGTGCCGCAGCCTAGCCAGATCACCTTCAGATTCTTGTTAAGAGCGGCGGGATCGGCCTTTTCCCACTCGGTACGGTTGCCTGCGGCGCTAAAGGCTCCGAGGTAGGCGAACTGATCGAGGTTGTGGAGGGCGATCATCTGCGATTGTGCTGAGCCCATGGAGAGGCCGGCGATGGCGCGGTGGTTGCGGTCGGTGAGGGTACGGTACTTGGATTCGACCATCGGCTTGATTGCAGTGATGAGTTCCTTTTCGATCATCGCGCCGTCGGTGGGGCTGCCGGGCATTTTGATATCGCGGGGGACGTGACCGTAGGGCATGACGACGATCATGGGCTTGATCTTGCCGTCGGCAATCAGGTTGTCCATGATGACGTTGGTGCGTCCGGTCCAGGTCCAGGAGGCCTCGATTTGACCGTTGCCGTGGAGCAGGTAGAGCACGGGGTACTTCTGCTTGCCGGTCTCGTAGCCGGGCGGGGTGTACACGTAGGCCATGCGCTGGGTGTTCAGGTTGGGCGAATCGTAGACATTGACATGGATGGTGCCGTGGGGGACCTTGCGCTCGTCGATGGGCGCTTCGCTTGAGCCGGGGACCAAGAAGAGGCTGGTGGCACCCCAGCGGCGGAGTTCGAGGTTGGGATTCGACGGGTCCGGGAGGCGGAGTCCACCGTCGATGGCGTAGCCATAGGTATAGAAGCCGGGCGGGAGGGGTCCGATGGTGAGGCTCCAGGTTCCGTCTGCGCCTTTTTCTAACGGCAAAGGCTTCTTGGTGAATTCGAGGATCCCTGGTGAGCCCATGAGCAGAACTTCGCTGGCTTTGGGGGCGAAGAGGCGGAAGGTGACTTTGCGATCTGCGGCGATTTCCGGGGATTTGGGGATGTTTTTGGCGTCTTCGTAGAAAGCAGCCGGACGCGGTTGGGAAAGGCCGAGGGCTGAAAAGAGAATGACGGCGACGGGGATCCGCTTAGTGAACGACATGTCGCCGTTCAGTATATACGTCGCGTGCGCAGGCTACACTATGCCCAATATCTATGCGCGTGGTCTCTTGCCTACTCTTCTTTAGTGCCTTGCATTTTGCTCAGCCTGCCATGCAGCAGCAGGCGATGGATGAGGACTTTGCGAAGTCCGTCAAGCAGTGGACCACGAAGCCCGAGTTTCTGTCGCCGCTGGTGGACCATTTGCCCAAGGGTGGGGCGGTGCCCAGTCCTAAGGATGTGTTGGGTTATCACGTTGGGAATCCCAAGAAACTGACGCATTATTCGAAGGTTGTTGGGTATATGGAGGCGCTGCAGAAGGCCTCGCCGCGGGTGAAGATCCTGAACGTTGGCAAGACGGAAGAGGGTCGCGATTGCGTCACGGTGGTGATCGCGGATGAGGCTACGATTCGGGATCTGGATAGCTACAAAAAGTATCTGGCGCAGTTGGCTGATCCTCGTCAGTTGAGTGAGGCTGAGGCGAAGGCGGTGATCGGTAAGGCGAAGCCGATTTATCACCTGACCGGCGGGCTGCATGCGTCAGAGACCGGGTCGCCGGAAATGCTGATGGAGTTGGCGTACCGGTTAGTGGCGGAGCAGGGTCCGCTGTTTGATTCCATTCGCAAGAACCTGATTGTGTTCATTACGCCTGCTTTGGAGCCTGACGGGCAGGAGCGGTACACGGATTGGTATTACCGGCACAAGATCGCAGAAGAGGGCGAGGAAGATCGCATGCCGGGTCCGCCGTACTGGGGCAAGTACATCTTTCACGACAACAATCGCGACATCAACTATTCGCAGCAGACGATGAAGAACTGGCTGAAGGCGTATCTCGAATGGCACCCGCCGATTATTCACGATCTGCATGAGTCCGTGCCGTTCCTGTATACCTTTTCAGGCCAGACGCCGCATAACCCGAACTTGGATCCGATTTTGTATACGGAGTTGCCGTTCTTTGCGCACTATGAGCTGTCGAAGATGGTGTCGTACGGGATGCCTGGGGTTTGGACGCATGCGTTTGTGGACATGTGGAGCGTGGGGTATCTGGGCTTTATGGCGTCGAACCACAACGGCATGCTGCGAATGTACGAAACCTATGGCAATGGCGGCGCGAATACGATGAAGCGCAAGGTGGATGCCGGGGGCGGCGGATTTGGCGCGTCGCAACGGCAGTGGTACCGCCCGCTGCCTGCGTATGCGGACGTGGAGTGGTCTCTGCGGAACAACACGAACTTTATGCAGACGGGTGTGCTGTCGGCATTGGAGTTGGCGTCGAATAACCCGGGGATGATCCTCGAGAATTTTTACCAGAAGAGCCGGAATTCTGTGGAGGCAGGGAAGAAGGAAGCGCCGTACGGCTGGACGATTCCGGCGGGCCAGAAGGATCAGGTTCGGGTGGCATTTCTGGTGAATACGCTGCGGACGCAGGGCATCGAGGTCGGGCGGCGCGAGGACGGGACGTTTGTGATCCGGCGCGATCAGCCGTATGGGCGGTTGGCGAAGTCGCTGCTCGAAAAGCAGGTGTATCCGGATCCGAATCAGCGGACGTACGATGACACGGGCTGGACGATGGGTTTGATGACCGGCGTCACGGTGGCCGAGGTGAAAGAGCGCAAGGATCTGGAAGTGGCGGCGCCTTTGCTGACGGCGGATTATCAGCCTCGCGGAGTGGTGGAAGGTGCGAGCGGTGGGAAATACATTGTGGTGCCGGACTATGGGTCAAACGCGCTGATCACCTTGCGGTACCGGCTGAAGGATGTAGCGGTGGAGGCGACCGAGAAGGCATCGGGCGACTTGCCTGCTGGGTCCTTTGTGATTCCGGCGTCGGCGAAGGCGAAGGCGGAGATTGAAGCGCTGGGGTTGGCGGCGCGGTATGCGGCGGACAAGCCCGCGGGTACGCCGGTGCATGCGGTCGACTTGCCTCGGATGGCGGTGTTTTCAATGTGGGGATCGACGCAGGAAGTGGGCTGGGTACGGCATGCGTTGGACCACTTTGAAGTGAGCTACGACCTGATCTTTAAGGAGCGCGTCAAGCAGGGTGGACTGCGGCGGAGTTACGACGTGATTCTGATGCCGCAGCAGGGCGCGGGCGCGAAGTCCATCATCCATGATCTCGACTGTAAGGGTCGTAAGTTGTCGTATACGGCGAGTGCGGAGCAGAAGAGCTTGGGGATGTACGGGCAGAGCGAGGATATCTGTGGCGGCATGGGGTTGGCCGGCGCGGTGGAGATCGAGAAGTTTGTGCAGGAAGGCGGACGGCTGATCACCTTGGGGCGGTCGTCATTGCTTGCCACGGAGTTGGGGATGGCGCGGCGGGTGGAAGGCGGACGGCCGTCACCGACGTTTTATGCGCCGGGTCCGATTGTGGAGACGGCGATTGCGAAGGCGGAGCATCCGGTGTTCTACGGGTACGAGGGGAAGACGATTCCGGTACGGTACTCCAATGGTCCGCTGTTTGTGGTGCCGGACGAGGACAAGAAGAAAGTCGTGTTGTCGACGTTTGTGGGTACGGAACGGTCTGTCCTGAGCGGGTCCATCAACCGGGTGGCGGAGATCAAGGACCGGCCTGTGATTGTGGATGTGGCGTCGGGGCAGGGTCGCATTTTGATGTTCGCGACGAATCCTTGTTACCGGTGGCAGAACCATCAGGAGTTCCCGATGTTGTTCAATGCCATTCTGCACTGGAACGACTGGACGAATTAATTAACAATTCCGGCGCTGGCGGAGGTGTATTCTGAGGGCAGGAGTGGTTTAGCATCATGCGCAATTTGCTGATGGCATCGGTTCTGATCCTGGCCCTGAGTACCGTTGGGTTCGCGCAACGTGGTCGCGGCGGCGGGGGTGGTGGCGGTCGTGGCGGTTTTGGCGGTGGTAGTAGCATGGGCCGCGGCGGCGGTTGGTCTGGTGGCGGTGGGGGTAGCTTCGGTGGGAGCTTCCGTGGCGGCTGGAATGGGAATCGCGGTGGTGGCGGTAGCGGCAGTTTCCGGTACTACGATGGCGGCGGTGGACGACGGTCGTGGTACGGCGGTGGCGTTGGTGGCTATCGCGGGTCCTGGAGTGGTGGCTGGAATCGGGGTTGGAATCGCGGCTGGGGCGGCGGTTGGGGTGGTTGGAACAATCGCGGCTGGGGTGGTTACTACCGCAGCTATCGGCCCTACTATTACGGCGGTGGTTGGGGCGGTTGGGGTAGCTACTACGGCGGCTGGGGCTTCAGCTTTGGGCTCGGCGGCGGTTACTGGGGTGGCGGCTACGGTTACTACGATCCGTATTGGTATGGCTACTATCCGTACGCTTACTACGGCAACCCTTACTCAGGGCTTTACGGTTACTACGGGACGCCGTTTGTATCGTATGGGTACAGCGACCCGGGGTACGTGAGCGATGGGTATGCTGACCAGCAGCCTTATGTGAATTACCGCACCGAGGGTACGGACGGTTTGCGAGATGTGGAGCCTGCGCGGATGCGGTATGCGCCTTCGGCGGACCGGTTTGTGAATGATGGCCAGTGGCACCGGTTTGGTGAGGTCCGCTAGCTAGACGCGCGGAAAGCAAAGATGTCCGCATCCTTGAGCACGAAGCGGATGCGGACTGGCTGGTCGATGGGTTGTGCGCTTTTCCAACGGTATTCACGGGCGATTTCGTCGCCTATCAACTCTGGGGCGTTGCTAAGTTCGTAGCCTGGGAGCGGCTTGCCTGCGACGTCCTGGAGTTCGATTCTGACGCTGCCTGCGGCTGAGGTGGCGAAATTCAATTCCAACTTGTTGCCCGCGATTTGCAGGGGCTTGGTGATCGCTTCGCCTCCTGCGTAGCCGGCGTGTATCGACGCTAAGCCGTCCAGACGGAGTTCGTAACGGCGGAGGTACGCCGTGGGTTGACCGTAGTTGCGGTTGACGTAGAACGACATGGTCGAGGGGCTGGTTTGTACGAGGTTCAGCGCCGGGTAGTTGGAGCGGGACACCCAGTTTTCGAGGCCGAGGCCGGGGCGCAGGAAGGCGTCCATGAACGTGCGGGTGTACTGGTTGCCGCCTCGCGAGGTGACGAGGACGGCGTCTGAACAATCCTGAAAATACTTGGGGTCGACGTTGAGTTCCGCGGCTTGGGCCGCGGTGAGTACCTGGCGGCCGGGCATGAAGCGGGCGCAGATTCCGATGTAGATGTGCGGGGCGCGGAAGTAGGGCGAGGTCTGGTTGGTGTAGAGGTGCTCGGGCGGGGCGTCGCCGTAGCTCATTTGCTCGCCGGGGGTCCAGTGGAGGAAATCGTCGCTGGTGGCGCGGGAGACCCAGCGGTAGTTGGTGCCGTTGATCCTTTTCCAGCTTCGGTAGTAGAGGACGTACTTTTGCTCGGCCTGCGACCAGAAGGCGATGTTCTGGGAGTCGAGTGAGAAGTCCTTGGGAGGGGGGAAGACTGGGGTGTCGCGCAGGGGCTTCCAGTGTGTGCCGTCGGGTGATACGAAGGCCATGAGTCCGGTTTTGTGGACGCCGGCCATCGCTTTATAGCGCTCGGTGGCGGGTACGTTGGGGCGGAGGTCGAGGAACGGGGTGAAGTTGTGGGAGTACGGCGGGCGGTTGGCGAGGAGGACGTTGTTGGTTTTGGTGTTGCGGACTTCGTACTGATCGAAGGCGGGTTTGCGCCAGGTTTTGCCGTCGTCGGATTCGGCGTAGCAGGTGGCTTCGCCGGAGTTGCCGTCCTCGCCGGCGCCGGGGGAGCCGCGGTAGTACATGCGGTAGAGTCCTTTGGCGGCGTCGTGGAGGATGGTGGTGTAGGCGGAGAAGGCGCCTTCCCAGGGTTTGTCGAAGTGGAGGGCGGGTCCTGCATCGATGGGGGTGGCGAGGCGGAGGTCGGCAGTGCCGGAGAGGGAGGCGAGGAGGGTACGGTCGAGGAAGAGTTCGCGGCGGTTGCCTATGGGGATGGGTGGTTCGGAGGATTGTTGTTGTGCTGCGGCTGCGAGAGGGATGGTGCCGAGGAAGGCTCGCCGGGTGTGGGGCATGGGGTGGATTCAGACGGGTAATTCGACTTCGATCTCACGAAGTTCAGCCGTGGGCGAACGTTCTGCCCGAAGAACTTCCCAGTAGATTTGGATCGCTTCCGTGGCGCGGCTCAGGAGCTCCTCCACGGAACTGCCGGTCACCAGGATCGATGGGAGTTCTGGCACGTAGCCACTGTATCCAGTGGGGCCATGCTCCATTACCAGCGAATACTTGCGGGTCATGTTTTGTCTTCCTCCTCAATACCAGTTTGCCTCAGAATCGCCTTATAGGTTCCGGGCCGGACATCGTCTCCAAGCGGACCGGACACAACCGTGATGCGACCATCTGGGCTTCGGAAAACGCGGTGGTCCCCGGAGGTTCGCACGAGCCGCCAGCCCGCGGTTTCGATCTTTCGAATCACTTCTCGGACCTTCAAGGGCACAAAGTGCAGTCTACCGGACTGCGCTGCCGGTGGCGGCGGCTGTTTTGGCTGCGACAAGCGGTGGTGCTGAGGAAGGCTCGCCGGATGTGGGGCATGGGGTGGTCTTGGGATTTTGACATTCTGGGCAAGGTGTTAGGATTTGAACGTATGGAGCTAGCGATTCAAGTGCAGATCGAGGAATTGCCTGAGGGGCTCTTTCTGGCTACGTCTGACGAATTGCCGGGTCTTGTCGCGCAAGGGCGGACGGTGGCCGAGGCTCTGGAAATCGCTCGAGATGTTGCGCGGAAACTGCTAGAGGCGCAGCGGGAACGTGACAGTATGCCGACTCTTCCGCGTACAGTTGGGCGGCGCGACTACACCATCGTTGTCGCGGCTTGAACATGGGTCGGCTTGCGGGATCCGCTACAGAGAGATCGTTCGCAAGTTGAAGGCGCTGGGCTTCGAGTTTGACCGGCAAGCCGCCGGGAGTCATGAGATCTGGTTCAATGCTTCGACCCGGCGCTACACGACAATTCCCAATCATCCAGGCGATATGCCGGAGGGAGCGCTCCGGGTGATCGAGTGGTCGATGTTTCAATTCAACGTCTGTATTGCGCGTCATCCAGGCCGTTGCCGCTTGCTAACTTCCCAAAACGCCGTTTGTGGTCAACTTCTGTATCGCTGACAATTCAAGAGTTGGTGTTTGGGTCCACACTGCGATTTATCATTCTCTATCGGCTCGCGATCGCATCCAGAGGGTGCGGCCCGGAACATTTGCATGTGCTCGGGTGAGTGGGAGAAGGGGTTCCCTTGTGGTCCGTTGCTGAAACTACACAAGTGCAACTAGTTATTGCCATTCTTGCGGTGAACTCTTCCGAAGCTTAGCGAGCATGTCGCGAGCGTCCGTAAGACCTTGGGCCTCTGCCTTTTCAAACCACTCACGAGCCAGTGATAAGTCGCGCGGTACGCCATCGCCAGCGTAGTACATCGCGCCAAGGTTAAACATTGCAGTGCTGACACCACGCGAGGCTGCCTTTTCAAGCCATTGTCGCTGTAGATTGTGGTCCTGCGGCCCGCCTTTGCCGTCCTTGTATAGCAATGCAAGGTTGACCATAGCGCCGACTACCCCACGTGACGCTGACTTGTCATACCACTGCCGGGCCAGCGAGAAGTCCTGGGGCACTCCTTCTCCCTGGCTGTACATCCAACCCAGGCGAAACATAGCATTTTCGCTTCCGCTTGACGCTGCTTCCCTCAAGCTGCGCAGAGCAGCGTCGTACTGACCTGCATTGTAAAGCTGCTCACCTTCTTCATACTTTTGTTTAGTTAAAGAAGGGGCGCGCAAGACAGTGGGCGGACTGGAATAACGTGGTCGCTTGTCCGGTGTTGCTGTACTGTGGGCCCTGGCCATCGCATCGCCTTCGATTGCTTGAATGCTTTTAGAGAAGCTGGCTCTCGATTGTACGGAAAAGCCGAGGTGCAATAGAACAGGAAGTGAAACAACACACTTGACAACTCCAGGGCTCGCCTTTGTCGAGTCAAACTCCTCACTACACGTCGACGACCGCTTGTCCCGCACAACCACAACTCTATCTTTCTCAGAGCCTGCTTCTGATATTCGAATGTCAACAAAAGAATCGGTGGAGAGTGGTACGGAAGATTCGATGACACTGCTTCTCGAAGCCACCGACAATCTCAGTGGGCGAATTGCTTCCGGCGCCAGCCCTCCGAGATCCTCTTGGACCACTTCCACTTTTAGGGTTGCCGGGAACCAGCTTCTCACTACGTCCTCAATGCGATGTTTGATGGTTGGGGAAGCCCATATCGCGCTCACAACTACGGCGAATGCAGCCGCTATTTGCGTGGCCACACGCCAACGAGTTCCTTTGTCGTCGTCGTCTTTTGACTTGATCTTCTGTGGTTCATTTTCAGACATTGAGTCAGGATACCTTACGGCATTTTGCAGCACCGGACAAAAGGGGTCCTCAAAGTACACTTATGGTCCGAAGTTGTTCATTCTTCGCAGCCACGCTCGGGCGAAAGGGTGGTGCCGAAATGCTCGGAGGGCCATGATCGCGGGAAGTCGCGCAGTGTAGGGCGATTGCACCCCGGATCACGCACTACTCGGAAATTGGCCCGCAGTCGCGTTCGGGTAAGTTGTGGACTGCTCCGTCTAATAATCGCCATCCGGAAGTTGGGAACGATAGGCATCGCTTCACACGCCGGAGCCGAAGAAGAAATGACCCCAGCTGTAGCGGCGCCTGCACCTAACTGACCCACGACCCTTGAGGACCGCGATTTGACATGGGGACCCGCTACCCTCGATACTAATAGTTTCTGGTGCCTGGCGCGGCATGCGGTATCGCTGCGTACCCAGGCGGCTCGCTTCAGCTGGTTGTGATCGCCGGTCTCCTCTCGTTCTTCTTCTCTTTAAGCAGAACAAGTTAGCGAAACAAGCCGTTCGGCCTCTGATCTTGCGCGAGTCTCCAAGCTAGAACTTCACATAGGAGTTTCCGATGCGGAAGGATATCACCATCGAAGCGCAGCCCCGCGAGACGCGTGGCAAAAATGCGGCACGCCGCCTGCGCGTGGAAGGGCTTGCCCCCGCCGTTCTTTACGGCGCCGGTAAGGAACCTGTTTCCGTGACCATCAGCCCGAAGGAGATCAATAAGATCCTCCAGTCGTCGACCGGTCACAACACCATCTTTAATCTCGCCGTCAAGAATGGCGAAACCACGCCGGTCATGATCATTGACTGGCTCCATGATCCGATCAAGGAAAACCTGCTCCACCTGGATTTTCAGCGCATCGACCCCACCAAGCCGATCCGCGTGAAGGTTCCGGTACACACCACTGGCGAAGCCAAGGGCGTTAAGATTCAGGGCGGTTTGCTCGAGATCGTCACCCGCGAAGTGGAAATCAACACCCTGCCGGACGACATTCCTGCCGATTTTACGGTGGATGTCGCGGATTTGGGTATTGGTCAGGGCATCCGCGCGAGTGCGCTGCCTTTGGGCGCGAACGCGAAGTTGCTGACGGATGCGGACGCGGTGATCGTGCACGTGGTTGCGCTGAAGGCCGAAGCGGCTGTTGAAGGAGAAGGCGGTCCTGCTGAGCCCGAAGTCGTGAAGAAGGGCAAGAAGGAAGACGCCGCGACTAAGACGGCTGCCAAGACTGCCACCAAGGCCGCTGCTCCAGCAAAGAAAAAGTAGTTTAGCCGGTTCTATCATCCGCCATGGATTTTTTGGTGGTCGGCCTGGGGAACCCTGGACCGGAGTACGAACGTACGCCGCATAACCTGGGATTTCTTGTGGTCGACCATATCGCGGAACGCAATGGCGGCATTCGGGTGACTAGACCGGAATGCAGCGCATTTGCGGGAGTTGGCAAGATTGCCAACCGGGAAGTGGTTTTGGCGAAGCCGCAAACGTTCATGAATTTGAGCGGGCCGAGTGTCAAAAAACTTCTCGAGAAGTATTCGCTGCCACCGGAGCGTCTGATTCTTGTTTACGACGAGATGGACTTGCCCTGGACGGCATTGCGGATCAAGACCGATGGCTCGGCGGCTGGTCACAACGGAGTGAAATCCGTGATCGGCAGTTTGGGCACGCAGCAGTTTATTCGCGTACGGATCGGCATCGATCCCGGTGAACGATCCAAACGCGGAGTCTCGCTGGTGCTGGGGAGTTTTAAGCCCAGCCAGGCGAAAGACGTGGAAGAGCTGATTTCGTTTAGCGCGGAAGCAGTGGAATCCATAGTTGCCGAAGGCGCCGAAAAGGCCATGACGAGGTACAATCGTCGCGCCCGAGGTTCAAATGAAGAGGCGAAATGAGAATTTACGAAGAGCTGTTCATCGTACGGCCCGACGCAACGGATGAAGAAATCGATCCGTTGGTCGAGCAGCTCAAAACCGTCATCACCTCCGCCAAGGGTACGGTCGACAAGGTCGATAAGTGGGGTGTCCGCAAGCTGGCCTACAAGGTCAAGAAGCGTGCGGAAGGCAATTACATTCTGATCCAGTTTTCGAGCGAACCGGAAGCGGTTAAAGAACTGGAGCGCCGTTTGCGCGTGTCCGATCTGGTGATCAAGTTCATCACGGTCCGTCAGGACGAGAAGATGAAGATGGACGCCAAGATGCGGAAGAAGCGGGAAGCCCGCGCGGCTCGTAAGCCGGTGGTGCAGACCGTGACGCCTGGCATCGTGCTGCCGTCCGAACCTTCGGCGGCGGTTCCTGGTGCGCCGGGTGAAGCTCCTGCTGCGCCCGCTCCTGCTGTTCCCGCTGCTCCGGCGCCTGGCGCGCCCGTGGCCGCGGCTCCCGATGCAGACAATGCTGCTGCTGCTGCCCCCGAGGTGAAGGAGTAACCATATGGCTGAAGGAAAAGGTGGACGTCCGATTGCCGCTTCCCAGCGGCCGACCGGTGGCGATAAGGCCATGGGCGCCAAGAAGGGCTACTTCCGGCGCAAGCGCGTGGCTCGCATCAGCGACAAGCGCATCGATGAGATCGATTACAAGAACATCGATCTGCTCCGCTCGTTCCTGACGGAACGTGGCAAGATCATTCCCCGCCGCATCACCGGTGTCTCGCAGCGTGTACAGCGCCGCGTGACCGAGGCCATCAAGCAGGCGCGTAACATTGCTCTGCTGCCGATGGGCGGACAGGGTCTCTAAGAGAAGGAGGAAAGAATAGCGATGGAAGTCATTCTCAGACAAGACGTCGAGAAGCTGGGTACGACTGGTCAGGTAGTGAAGGTCGCAGCCGGCTATGCTCGCAATTTCCTCGTTCCCCGCGGCTATGCGGTAGCGGCAACGGAAGCGAACAAGAAGATCGTGGCGCAGCAGCGTGAAGCTTACCTCCGCAAGGAAGCGAAGCTGGCGGCGGATGCGCAGGAGTTGGCAAAGCAGTTTGCCAATGTGACGTTGGACTTTGTGATGAAGGCCGGCGAGAACGATCAGCTGTTTGGTTCGGTTACGGCGCAGGACATCGCCGATCAGCTCGAGAAGAAGGGTTTTACGATCGATCGCAAGAAGGTCGCATTGGATCACCCGATTCGTACGCTGGGCGAGCACAAGGCTACTGTGAAGCTGCACCGCGAAGTGTCGGTGGAGATCCCGGTGAAGGTTACGAAAGAAGAAGAGTAGTTCTTCGGATCGATTGTAGTGATGGAAGCCCTTCCGCCTCGCGCGGAGGGGCTTTTTCCTTTTGGGGCGATGGTTATTGTCTGTGAATCTGGTTCCGCTTTTTTGGTTTCCGGCATGATATAGTCTCGCCCATGACACGTCTTCAACTCGCTAGCTCTGTGTTGCTGGTGTTCGCAGGAGCTTTGTCCGCCCAAGTCGCTACATCCACGATTTTCGGGACTATCAGCGATAGTTCCGGTGCCGCTGTTGCGAGTGCACGGGTGACTGCGACGAATATCGCCACCTCGGCGGTGGAAACAACCGAAGCAAACGCAGATGGTAATTATGTATTTCCGAACCTACGTCCTGGCACTTATAGCGTTGCGATTGAAGCCCCCGGGTTCAAGCGTGCGCAGCAATCGAATGTATTGATCGAAGTAAACCAGCGGGCGCGTGTGGACGTTGCATTGCAAGTTGGCGAGGTGAAGGAAACTGTTGAGGTTTCGACTGCCGTTTCGACCGTGGATACCTTCTCCGCGACGGTCAAGGAAGTGGTGGATGCCAACCGTATGGTGGACCTCCCGTTGAACGGCCGCAACGCACTGCAGTTACAGGCACTGTTGCCGGGTTCGATTCAGATGGGTGCTGGATCTGCCGCTACGCTAGTGGCGTTGAATACGAGCATTGTGTTTTCCGTGAACGGTGCGCGGCCGAATCAGTCTTCGTATACGCTCGATGGCGGCTTGAACATGGACATGTACAACAATCTGCCCGCGGCGTTTCCGAATCCCGATGCGCTGCAGGAGTTCTCGATCCTGCAAAACAGCTATTCGGCGGTGAACGGACGCAATGCTGGCGCGGTTGTGAATATGGTGACGAAGTCCGGCACGAATCAAGTGAAGGGCGTGCTTTATAACTTCCTGCGCAATGATAAGCTCAATACCCGCAACTTCTTTGCTGCAATTCCAGATCCGCTGAAGCGCAATCAGTTTGGTGGGACGTTCGGCGCGCCGGTGAAGCTGCCAAAGCTTTATGATGGTCGTGATCGTACATTTATCTTCTTTGCTACGGAGTACACGCGGCAGCGCTTTGGGCAACTTGCGTCGTCGGCAGTGATGCCAACGGCTCTGGAACGGCGGGGTGACTTTTCGCAAACGAATCTGCCGGCGGGTCGTTTTGTGGCGGATCCGGCGACGGTGACTGCGACCAGCACGGGTACACCGTTCCCTGGGAATGTGATACCAACGTCGCGTTTGGATCGCGTGGCGCAGAACTTCACGAATGCGTTTCTGCCGCTGCCCAACTCTCCGGGCAACATCCTTGCGTACAACCTTTCGCTGCCGACGGAAGAAGATCAGTACACGTTGAAGCTGGATCACGGATTCTCAAATAACAATAAGGCCAGCCTGCGTTATTTGTATTCGGACTACCGGATTGACTTTAATCACACGTTGCCGACATTCAATTCACGTAACAACTGGTCCACACACAATGTGACGCTGAACGATTCGCATATTTTCTCGCCAAACATTGTGAACAATGCGACCTTTACGTTCGCGCGGAACACGTTTATCCGGTCGCCGCTGCCGACTGCTGCCGCCAAGGATTGGCTGGATTTGGGTTGTGCGACCTGCGTGTCGCTCGCGCCTCCGGGCAATCCGACGGACTGGTCGATCAATATCGCGAACGGCTTCAACGCACGTATCAATACGGCGTTTTTCAGCTACATGCAGAATTATCAGTTCATCGATACGCTGACGGTGACCAAGGGAAACCACTTGTTGTCGATGGGCGGCGAGATGGCGTATGTGCGGCGCAACGGCCGCGAATTCTTCCAGGTGACGCCGCAATGGAGCTTTGATGGCCAGCGGAGCAACGCATTTTACGGATACGCGGACTTCTTCCTTGGCGTACCACGTACGGTGTTTCAGAATTCGCCGCTGCGGGCTTTCCAATACAAGTGGACTCCGTTCCTGTACTTCAACGACGATTGGCGTGTGAACCGGCGTTTGACGGTGAATCTTGGATTGCGATGGGAACCGTATCTCACCGTGAAGGAGAAGAACGGGGAGCTTGGTGCGTTTCGTCCGGGGCAGAAGTCAACGGTTTGGCCGAATGCGCCTGTTGGCGCGCTGTTTCCTGGTGATGCCGGGGTTCCGAATGGCATCACGCCGAATCGCTGGGCGCGATTCTCGCCGCGAGTGGGCATCGCTTGGGATCCGAATGGGAAAGGCAAGACGAGCGTACGCTTGGGCTATGGCGTATTCTCCGACACGTTGCGGCTGGTCGCGCTGAATACGAACTCCACGAATCAGCCGTTTTCATTGGGGATTACGACGTTCGACGTTGCGTTCAGTGACCCGTACCGGAACACGCCTAATGTGTTGCCAGCGCTGGTGAACTACGGTGCGCCACGGCTGGAGGATCGGCCGACGCGGCAGTTTATCGCTCCGGTCCGGCACAACTCGATCGATCCAGATTTCACGGCTGGGTACATGCAGCAGTGGAACGCCAACATCCAGCATGAGGTTTGGAAGAGTACGGTTGTGACGGCTGCCTATGTCGGGTCGAAGGGCACGCGCATGATGGTGGGACAGAACATCAATCCGGCGGTCTTTGTGCCTGGCAATTCGACGCCGGGCAATGTGAATGCGAGGCGCATCTATCAGGGCTTTGAGCAGATTCAGAATACACAGTCGACGGCGAACTCGACGTACCATTCGCTGCAGTTGAGTGTGAACCGGCGGTTTTCGAGTGGTGTTTCGATTCTGAGTTCGTATGTTTGGGCGAAGTCACTGGATCTGGCGTCGAACGATGGTAATTCCGGTGTTGGTAATCAGGCGACGAATCCGTTCCGGCAGAATCTGGACAAGGGACTTTCGGATTTTGACGTACGGCATCGTGCGGTGGGATCGTTCCTGTATGAGCTGCCGTTCTTCAAAAAGCAGCCTGGGGTGGCGCGTACTTTGTTGGGCGGCTGGCAGGTGAACGGAATCCTGACACTGCAGGCGGGATTGCCGTTCACGGTATTCGCGGGTGCGGATCGATCCGTTGCCGGCGTGGGTCGTGATCGCGCGGATGTACGCGGCAAGGTCACGATCAATTCCGACGCGCCGCGGGCGGACATGATTCGCCGGTACTTCGATACCACCCAGTTCGCGCTGCCGGACCTGGGGACGTTTGGTACGGTGGGCCGCAATACGCTGGTGGGTCCGGGGATCGTGAATGTGGACACGGCGATGTTTAAGCAGTTCCGCTTCCGCGAGCGCCGGGAGATTGAGTTCCGCTGGGAGACGTTCAACATCGCGAACAAGCCGAACTTTGGAAATCCGGTAGCGGCGTTTACGAATCCGAATTTCGGACGCATCACCACGGCTGGGGCGCCGCGTATCATGCAGTTCGGACTGAAGCTTTACTACTAGCGCGTGGAGAGACCTGTGTTTCCCGTTCTGTTGCTTGCCCTGTGTTCGGCGGACATCGATCCGGCGAAGATTGTCGACCTGACGTATCCGTTTAACTCGAAGACGATTTACTGGCCGAATGCCAAGGGGTTCGTGCATCGCAAGGATGGGTGGGCGAAGAATGCGCAAGGGTTCTGGTACGCCGCTGGTGGTTTCTCGACTGATGAACATGGCGGGACGCATGTGGACTCGCCGGTCCATTTTGCCGAGGGGAAGTTGGCGTTGGAGGGCGTTGCCGCTTCGAAGCTAGTGGCTCCTGTCAATGTGATTGACGTGTCTTTGCAGGCTGAGCGCAACGCCGATTATCTGGCTAGCGCGGCGGACGTACTGGCTTGGGAGAAGCAGCATGGGGCGATACGGAAGGGGTCGATTGTGCTGTTCCGGACGGGGTGGGGGAAGTTTTGGCCGGATAAGAAGAAGTATTTGGGGAGTGATGTCGCGGGGGATACTGCGAACTTGCACTTTCCGGGGATTGCGCCCGCGGCGGCGGAGTTGCTGGTGAAACGTGGGGTGTACGGCGTGGGGATCGATACGGCGAGTAACGATCATGGTCCTTCGAGGATGTTTGAGACGCACCGGGTGCTGGCGGCGGAGAACATTTATGGGATCGAGAATGTCGCGAATTTGGAGCGGTTACCGGCTACGGGGGCGACGTTGATTGTGGCTCCGATCAAGATTGAGGGCGGGAGCGGAGGTCCTGCACGGTTGCTGGCGATCCTGCCTTAGCCCTTCGAGACATCTTTTAGCCGTTCGTCGAGAAACGCCTCGAGCGAGCGGGACTCAAACACTTTCTTCCGTTCATTGGCTTCACGGAGGACTTTTGTCCACGTCGAAAGATCGCATTGCTCGACTGGTGGCAGCCAGTTCATACGTGTTTTTTCAATCTGCGACTGAGGTGCTAACCGTTCGTGGCAGGCAAGTTGATGCTCTGTGGGGTTCAGGTCGAGTTTTTGCAGAGCGCGTCTCCTGGCTTCCATGTCACACTTGCGAACGATTTCGGATTTTGACCCAGTAGCGCTCGCCGCGTGGACCTGTTTGTACATTAGAATATCAGGGATATTTGCCAGCTCATATTCATCGAAATACAGTGCGTACAAACAGTAGTCACCGCACTTTTCGACCGTGTGATCTTCACACCCATGTTTGACGAACAACTCTCGTCTTCCCATCGTCGTAGTTGTCAACAATGGCATCCTGAACATTCCGTCGATCTTGATTCTGGCGTCGCTAATTTCCCGATCGAGTAGATCCGTTGTGCCATCCGGATGAACATCGAACGCAAACGTGCCGCACAGGCTGACCGACTCGTTGCGTTGGAGGAAGGCGACTTGGCGTTCGATTCTAGTTGGCGCTGACCAATCGTCCGCATCATGACGGGCGATCAGATCCCCATCGGCGCGAGCTACCGCCGCCGCGAGTGCTAGCGCACCGCCTTTGTTCTGTTCGTGTCGGATAATGGTGATCCGCTTATCGACTCTTGCAAATCGCTCAGCTATATCCAGGCTGTTGTCCGTGGAATTGTCATCGATCAAGATGAGCTGGAGATTCAAGTAGGACTGGCTGAGTACTGAAGAGATCGCCCGATCCAGATAGCGCCCTTCGTTGTAGAACGGCATCAGGACGGAAACCAAAGGCAAGGGGTGTTTTGGCATAGAGGCTCTCCACGTCGAGGCTCTATTGTAGGTTATTTTACGCTAGCGCGCGGTCGGCTAGTTCGTTAGCAGGGCTACAACGAAAGTTGCGTAACCATCAGCGGCGACGGCGGCGGGTGGAGAAGCTTCTTGATGGTGTCGGGGGTGTTGGCTTAGGATCTTTGACGAGTGGCGGTAGGCTGGCGGCGCTCATGGATGCCAGGAACTCTTCCATGTCGGCTTCGGAGATGAGGCCGATGGGGCGGGGGAGCGGGGGGAGTTCGCGGAATTGCACTTGGATCCCGAGAGTCCTTTCGTACTTGCGTACGTCGGAGAGTTCCAAGGGAGTTACGAATGTCCAGGAGGCTCCGCGGGAGCCGGCTCGGCCTGTGCGTCCGATGCGGTGAACGAAGTTCTCTGGCTCTTGGGGCAGATCGTAATTCACGACGTGGGCGATGTCGTCTACGTGAATGCCTCGCGCGGCTACGTCGGTGGCTACCAGGACACGGTAGAGTCCGTCCTTGAATCCTTGCAATGCTTTGTTGCGCTCGTTCTGCGAGCGGTCACCGTGAATGGCGGCTACTTTGAAGTTCTCTCGCTCGAGGAACTTTGTCAGACGGTCCGCGCCTTCTTTGGTGGCGACGAATACAAGGAAGGAACCTTGCTCGTTCTTGAGCAGGTACTCAAGCAGGTCGTACTTGGAGCCGCGGGGGACCTGGTAACAGAAGAGATCGATGCGGCCGGCGGTTTCTGCACAAGCCTCAACGGCGATGCGCTCGGGGTTGTTGACGTAGCTTGCGACCAGGCCAGCGACTGAGGAGTCCATGGTGGCGGAGAAGAGCATCGTGTGGCGCTTGGTGGGGAGCTTGCCCATGATGAGGCGCAGGTCCGGGAGGAAGCCCATGTCGAGCATGCGGTCGGCTTCGTCGAGGACTACGGTGGCAGTGCGGGAGAGGTCGATGATGCGGCGGTCGAGATAGTCACAGAGACGGCCTGGGGTCGCGATGACGACTTCGGCGCCGGCCTGGATGTCGCGCAGTTGGGCTTTCTCGCTCATGCCTCCGACGACGACGGCGGTGCGGATTTGCATGCCGTGGGCGAGTTGACGGAAGGCCTCGTCGATCTGGATGGCGAGTTCGCGGGTGGGGCTGAGGATCAGCGCCTTGATGGTTTTGGTGCGAGGTACGGCGGCGAGGGCTTCGATGAGTGGGATCGAAAAGGCCAGTGTCTTGCCGGTGCCGGTTTGCGCGGTTGCTACAACGTCGCGGCCTTCGAGGAGAGGCGGGATGGCTTGCGCCTGGACGGGCGTCGGAGTGACGAACTGGTTCCTGGCGAGATTGTCCCGCAGGGCGGAGCAGAGTTTGAGGTCGGAGAAATGCTGTATCAATGTGTGTTCGGATCTTTGTACGGCGAACCGGAACCCTTTTGTTTTCAGGATAGCAGGAGCGCCGGGAAGTGATCCGCGGCCGCCTGCTACATGCCGTTCTTGCCTGGGGCCGGGGCTCCACGCCTCTTTTGGTACTCTTCGGCGAGGCGTACGTACGCGGGCGTGTACACATCAATGCCCCCGGCTGTAGAAAGCTTGTCGGCGATGGTGGTGTCGCGGGAATAGTAGTCGATTAGGACGTTGGGGAAGGTCCAGAAATAGTTAGGCGTTTTGGATACTACGCCGCCTTGGGGACTTGTCCAGGTGGTGAGTGTTTGCTTGCCTGGCTGGCCGTACTTCATGGTGAGCATCGACATCACCTCGCGATCGGCGACCAAGCGCGGGGATACTTTGATGCGCTGCATCACGTTTGCAGCGTCGACATACACTTGCACGTTGTCGGTGAACCTGGTGTCGAAGACGCGACTGTTTGCGAAGACGGAGATGAGGGTCAAGCCCATCTTTTCGTGATCGAGAACGTTTGGTTCGCTTTTGAGCGCGCTCAACAGGGCGGCAAACTGCGTACCGGCCTGGCTGCGGCAAAGCGGTATGTCGGCGGGTAGATGCGTGAGGTCGTCCGGGCAGAATGTCATGGCCGGTCTGGGCGTGCCGACCATCATGCCGAAGATCGCCTTGGGGTCCGTGGATAGCACCGTTTTGGCGGCTGGGGTGGCTGGGGCATTTGGTGCCTGGCTTGTTGTGCTGCTGCTAATGGTCGGAGGGAGTTGGGGGGACCATTTCTTTCCGGTTAGGGCTTCGAAGGCGGTGAGGGTCGCTTCACGATACTGGAGGCGCGATGCGTCGCTTGGGAAGAATCCGAAGTTGAAGAGGCCATCTGTTGAAGGCTCATTGCGCTTTAGGCTGCAGCCGAGAGCCTCTTGGTCCTTGGGGGTCATGATTGCCTGGCGACTGTAAGCGCAGGTGATTTTGTCGGTGGGCAAGATGGCGAAGTTCGCGCCGGAGAGGATTTTTGCGTCAAAGTCGATGCGGTAGTTGGTGGTGTCGCCGCGCTGGGTTGCGCCGCTGAGCGCAAGGGTGAGATCTGGCGCAGCGGTATTCGGCGCCTTGATACGAAGGGTTATCGGGGTGCCGGTCTGTCGCTCTGCTGCCGGTGGGACCTTGAACTCAACGGTAACGGGGAAGGAACTGCCTTGGCCGTAGCTGACACCGTTGAGGCGCAAGATGTTGCTTTCGCCGGAGAGCATCCGGTGTGTTCCGGCCTGAGGGCCCTGCGCCTGTGCAAGTGCCCAACATAGGCTTGTGCTGACCAGAGTACGCCTGAGCATGTTTAAGACTCTAGCAGCCTTCCCAATGAAACAAAATCCCGCCTTATGCGCTTGCTAGCTGAGGCCTGAGTTCATCAGGCACGGACCGTTTCCATTCAGAGGGGTGTGCCAATGTCTGAACCACAAGAGCGCAGTGTACTGCAGACTCTAGCATCGATTATTTCGGGACCAATACCCAAAATTGACAGTGCGCTAGGTGGTGCACTGCACAAAACAGCCGAGTCCTTCAGCCGAATGGTGGATGACAACAATCGCTGGATGGAGCTGAATGCCAAGGAGCAACTGGAAGCGACGCGGAACAACCGGTTGCTACATACGTCTGTTCTGGTCAACACAAAGATTGCCAACGGTGTCGCTTCAGTTTTGCAGGGATTTGGCAATGGATTGGTGGATGTTCTGGCGTTCGGCGAGTTTGAGCGTGAGGGTTCGTTGGGCGGAGCGGTGAAAGACGGCCTGCGAGTGATGACTGTGGTGGATGTTGGCGGGGCAGTGAAGGGCGGTTTGCGGCTCTTCAGTCCACTGGCGAATCGCTTTGTTCGTGGAGGTCCCATGTCGTGCTTTGCGACATCCTGCACGAAAGCGATGAACCTGAGCGGACAGCGATTTTCGCTTTCGATTGACGAAGTCGCCCAGGGGGTTGGCCTTACCGAAAGGAGGATGCTGGATAGTGCGTTTAATGGCGTGTCCTATGACACCATACCGCATGTGTCGAACATCCTTCGCCGGATCGGGGTGGATTCCGTGCCAGTCAACCTGGTGGGCGATGTCGCCAAGTTCGATCAGATCATGGTGCAACTGCAAAGAGCGGTGAATGCCACTCAGGATAGCCATGTGTTCGCTTTTAAGTGGAAGGGGTCGGGCGGGCATTACATGACGGCCTACACGTCCGGCGGCAAGGTGAAGTTTACGGACCAGTTTGGAACATGGGTACTGCAAGAGGGGCGAATGGTGAACATTCATCCAACGGCCCTGGGCAAGTCGAAGCAGTTTCTCAAGTTTGAACAATCGGCGGTTGAGGGAGTGTTTCCGTTTGTAACAAGAGTGAAGGGTGCAACGACTGTCCCGCGGACGTCGTTCACGCTTCTTGACGCGGGGGGCCATGCATTACTTGGAGCGGACCCTACGCTGTTGGAGTTCGCGCCGGTTTCGCTTCCCAAGCTAGAGCTCGCGCTGAAGGGCTGGAGTCTGAAGAAGGGCGGCGGTCAAGGGAGTGAAGCCTCGTTGAAAAGTAAATCGACCAGCCACACCGTAAAGGTAGGCGACACTTTGTTTGGACTGGCGAAACTCTATTACAAGGACGCCGCGAAGTACGACCGGATCAAGGCTGCGAATCCGGCGGTCCAGGGGCTTGAGGGACACAAGCAATTGCCAATCGGCGTTACAGTGACGATTCCGTAAGAGGCGCTACCTTGCGGCGATCTTCGGGCGGATACGCAGAGCGACCCCGGTGTATTTCAGCCTGATTGGCTAGTACCTCGGGGTCGATTGCTGCATGTTACGTTAGTAGTCACATGCTTCGGGTGGAAGGCCTCGCCAAGCGATACCAGACGGGAAAAGGCGAACTCGTGGTGCTCGAAGGTCTCGACATGCAGGTCGAAACCGGGGAACGGATCGCTGTGACTGGTGAGTCCGGAGCAGGTAAGTCCACTATTCTCTATCTTTTGGGCGGCCTCGACAGGCCGACCGCTGGAAAGATCCTCTTTGACGGCCAAGACATTACGGCGCTGCCGGATGCCAAGCTGGCCGATTACCGAAATCAATCTGTTGGGTTTGTTTGGCAGAACCATTCGCTGTTGCCGGACTTTTCGGCTTTAGAGAATGTCATGATGCCGCTGCTGATTCGCGGCGTGCCGCAGGAGGATGCGGCGCAGACGGCGCGGGCGGCTTTGGGCGAGGTTGGACTCTCGAATCGCGAATCGCATCGCGCGGGTGAGTTGTCGGGCGGGGAACAGCAACGGGTTTCGCTAGCGCGGGCGCTGGCGGGGAAGCCGCGGTTGCTATTGGCGGATGAGCCCACTGGCAATCTGGACGCCAAGACCGGGGAGATGGTGATGTCGCTGCTGGAGGATTTGCAGCGGAGCCGTAACCTGAGTTTTTTGTACATTACACATAATCCTCAATTCGCGGCGCGTGCCGACCGGATGGTACATCTAGAGAAGGGCGTGGCCGGAGCCATGATTTCGCAGCAACAGCGGCAGGATTTCTCCTCGAATCCGCCGATGAGTGAAGGAGGCGGCACTCATGTTTGAACGCTATACCGAAAAAGCGCGCCGGGTGATATTCTTTGCGCGGTATGAGGCTAGCCAGTTTGGTAGTCCCCATATCGAAACTGAGCACTTGCTGCTCGGTCTCCTGCGGGAAGATAAGACCCTGGCCAATCGATTTCTGCGGTCACACGCGGCGATCGATTCCATTCGAAAGCAGATTGAATCGCACACGACGCTTCGCGAGAAGGTGTCGACTTCGGTCGACCTGCCGCTGAGCCATGAGTGCAAGCGCGTGCTGGCGTACGGCGCGGAAGAAGCGGAACGCTTGAGCCATAAACATATTGGCACCGAGCATCTGCTGTTGGGGTTGCTGCGCGAGGAGAAATCCTTTGCCGCCGAAATCCTGAATGAGCGCGGGCTTCGCTTGTCGCAGGTGCGGGAAGAGATCGCGCGGCAGTCGAGCGAGAAGATGTCGACCAACCGGCCGAAGGAAAGCTCGCTGCTGGCTGAGTTTTCACGCGACCTGACGCAGGCCGCTGTCGATGGGTCGCTCGATCCGCTGATTGGCCGGGATTACGAAGTGGAACGCGTGGTGCAGATTCTGTGCCGCCGTACCAAGAACAATCCGGTGCTGATTGGTGAGCCGGGCGTGGGTAAGACCGCGATTGTCGAGGGACTGGCGCAGAAGATCGCCGATGGCGATGTGCCGAGCTTCCTGGCGGACAAGCGCATCCTGGCCTTGGACCTGTCCCTAATTGTGGCGGGTACGAAGTATCGCGGCCAGTTTGAAGAGCGACTGAAGACCATCATGAAGGAGTTGATGGAGCATCAGAATGCCATCATCTTCATCGATGAGTTGCACACCTTGGTGGGCGCGGGTTCGGCCGAAGGGTCGCTTGACGCGGCCAACATCCTGAAGCCGGCGCTGTCGCGTGGCGAGATCCAGTGTATTGGCGCTACGACGCCGGGTGAGTACCGCAAGAGCATTGAGAAGGACCGGTCGCTTGAGCGCCGCTTCCAGGCTGTGAAGGTGCCGCCGCCGTCCGAGCCCGATGCCATCCGCATCCTGATGGGCATCAAGGAACGGTACGAGAAGTTCCACGCGGTGAACTATCACGACGATGCGATTGAAGCGTCGGTGTATGCGTCGTCGCGGTTCATCCCGGATCGCTTCCTGCCGGATAAGGCGATCGATCTGATCGACGAAGCGGGCGCTCGCGTGAAGCTTCGCCAGACGACGTTGCCGAGCGAAGTGTCGGAGATCCAGAAGCGCATCAAGTTCGTGGTGCATCGTATGGACAATGCGATTGCGAATCACGAGTTCGAGAAGGCGCGGTTCTATTCGGACGAAGAGCGCAAGGAACGCGAGAACCTGCGGCATCTGCGTGAGAAGTACCACCTGGACGATACGTCGACGGGCATCGTGACCAAGGACGATATCGAAGATGTTGTCGCGCGCTGGACTGGCGTGCCGATGACGGCGATTCGCGAAGAAGAAGTCACCAAGCTCATCCGTATTGAGGAAGAGCTGCATAAGCGTGTGGTGAGCCAGGAAAAGGCGATCTCTGCGCTGGCTCGTGCGATCCGGCGTTCGAGAGCGGGCCTGAAGTCGCCGAAGCGGCCTTCGGGTTCGTTCCTGTTCCTGGGTCCGACGGGTGTTGGTAAGACCGAAGTGGCTCGTGCGCTGGCGGAGTTCCTGTTTGGCAGCGAGAAGAGCCTGATCCGCTTTGATATGTCTGAGTTCATGGAAAAGCACTCGGTGTCGAAGCTGATCGGTTCGCCTCCCGGCTATGTCGGATACGAGGAAGGCGGTCAGTTGACGGAGCGCGTGAAGCGTGCGCCGTACTCGATCATCCTGCTGGACGAAATCGAAAAGGCGCATCCGGACGTGTACAACCTGCTGCTGCAGGTGTTTGAAGACGGCCAGTTGACCGATGGCTTGGGCAACACGGTGGACTTCAAGAACACGATCATCATCATGACGTCCAACCTGGGCGCTCGCTTCCTGGACAAGAAAGCGTCGATCGGGTTTGCTGCTCCGATGACTGGCATTCCGCCGAAGATCGAAGATCAGGTGATGGGCGAAGTAAAGCGCGCCTTCAATCCTGAGTTCCTGAACCGGTTGGACGAGATCATTCTGTTCACGTCGCTGACCGATGAGGACCTGCTGAAGATTGTCGACCTGCTGGTGGGCCAGATCAATACGAATCTGGTGGCCAAGCAGATTTCGATCAAGCTGACGCCGGAAGCTTCGAAGTACATCATCGAGAAGACGCTGGGGGATCGCAGCTATGGCGCTCGTCCGTTGCGTCGCGCGTTGCAGAAGTACATCGAAGATCCGCTGAGCGAGGCTCTGATTCAGGGGTCGCTGCCGCGGCCTTCGGAGTTGGAGATCTACCTCGGGGATAACGGCATTTTCTGCCGTCCGCAGGCATTGCAGTTGGTGGGCGCGGATGGTGAGGAAGTGGCGGATGCTCCGGCGGCGGGTACGCCGTTGTATCTGTTCTAGACAAATCACGAAGCTTCGTACGGACCGGTATTCTGTAGAAGGAATGCCGGTCCGTTTGCTTTTTGCGATGGCGTTAGCGGCTCGCCTTGCGTTGGCTTGCAAGTGCGGGGGGCAACCGTCTCCTATGTGTCAACAGGCGAGCACATTGACGGCTTCGGACGTCGTTTTCGTCGGAAAAGTGGTTGAGGTGTGGCCCACCTTTGAAGCTCTGCAGCGAGAGTATCGAAGCCTGTCCAAGGTTCAACTACGCGAGCGATTACTTTCCCGTTGGCGCGGCGTTTTGTCTGTGGACGAAGTGGCCAAGGTGCGAGCGGGAGGCGATGCCATGGATGATGTCGCCGTAATGCAACGGGTACGGTTTGAAGTAAGTGAGCATCTGGCTGGGCCTCGGGTTCAAGAGGTCTACACTGACGTCTCCAGTTGCGGCTTTCTGTTCGAGAAAAGCCAAACATATCTCGTTGACGCCCGACGTGTAGGTGCGCGGTATCAGACTGGCGCTTGTACTCGGACCGCGGCCATTGCCGATTGGCGCGCGATAGAGGATTCGAAATCGTTGCGGGCTTGGAAGGCTGGCCGTTCGTTGGTACCTCGCATTTACGGATGGTTCGATGACGAAGAGTCCCGGAGTGGGGTGACATTGCGATTGCGCGAGTCTCGCGATGACGAACGTGCGACGAGGCCGGATTCCGCCGGATTCTTCTCTTTTGACAATCTGACGCCGGGCGAGTACAGGCTGGTGATTGAGGATGCGAGGGGACGCGGCGAAACGAGTATCGATCTCACCCGATGGCACTGCTACGAAGCATCGCCCTGGTTCTCGAAGCGGTGGTACGTGCCGGGAGTTCCTGTGGCGATTCCGATCCGCTGAAGTGTCCAGTGTTTTCGTTTAGCATGAATAGAAACCCATGAGACCCAATGTTGGACTGTCCGACGATCAACGCAATGGCGTAGCGGAACTGCTTCGGAAGATTCTTGCCGATGAGGCGGTGCTGGCGTTCAAGACACGGAATTACCACTGGAACGTGGAAGGTCCGCACTTTCCGCATCTGCATAAGATGTTCGGGGAGCAGTACGACGATTTGGACGAGAAGATGGACGAGATCGCCGAATTCATTCGCGCGTTCGGGTTGCCTGCGCCGGGGAGCATGGCCAAGATGCTCGACAAAACGCGGCTGCTGGAAGAGTCGGACGACCGAGTGAATTCTGAGTTGATGGTCAAGACCTTGGTGTACGACCATGAGGCCATCATTCGGAGTCTTCGCGAGGACATTGAGACGGCGGATAAGAAGTACGAGGCGGTCGATGTCGCGGACTTTTTGACTGGATTGCTGGAGCATCACCTGAAGGTCGCGTGGATGCTGCGGTCGACGGCGGAGTAGCGCTTGAGGAGAATCCCTACACCCTTGCTTTTGCCCGGGCGTCTCCCTTTTGTGTCAGATCGGTCTGACACCAATGGGGGAGGGTAGGGAGTTTCTAGATGCCGCCGCGGCGGCGGAATTCGAAGAGAGCTACTCCTGTGGCGACTGAGACGTTCAGCGATGAGATGGCGCCGGCCATCGGGATGCTGATGAGGAAGTCGCACTGTTTGCGGACGAGGTCGTGGAGGCCGTGGCCTTCGCCTCCTACCACTAGCGCGATTGGCTTGGTGAGTTCGACTTCGTCGTACTGCTTGTCGCCCCGCTCGTCGAGGCCGTAGACCCAGTAGCCTTCCTTCTTGAGCGTTTCGATCGCTCGGGTCATGTTCACTACCTTTGCTACCGGCATATGCACGAGGGCTCCGGCGGAGGCTTTGCCTACGGTGTCCGTGATGCCTGCGGCGCGGCGCTCGGGGATCACGACCCCGGCTATGCCTGCGGCGTGGGCGGTGCGGATGATGGCTCCGAGATTGTGCGGGTCCTCGACGCCGTCCAGCAAGATGATGAAGCCTTTGGCAGCGATAACGTCCTCGAACCTCGCGTATTGGTCGAGGGAATGATAGGCCGCGATGCCCTGGTGCGGGAGTTTGCCGCAGGCTTTGTCGATGACGCCGCGGTCCTCCAAACGCACCGGGATCTTGCGTTCCTTGGCCAAATCCAGGATTTCCTGGAACTTGGCGGTTTGGGTGCCTTTTGCGATGAGGATGCGTTCGAGAGTTCGTCCGGCGCGCAACGCTTCCCGGACCGGATGGATTCCTGCGAGAACTGCCACTACAATAAATACTAACCTGTATGGCAGAAACCGTTGAGAGTACGGTGCTTGCACCTGTCGCGGCCGAGGAGATTCCGGATAAGCTGTACTTCCGGATCGGCGAGGTTGCGCGCCTGACGGGAGTCAAACAGTATGTCCTGCGTTTTTGGGAGAGCGAGTTTCCGGGGCTAGGTCCGAAGAAGTCGGGGACCGGGCACCGGTTGTATCGCCGCAAGGACGTGGAGATGGTGCTGGAGATCAAGCGCCTGCTGTACGACAAGCGGTTTACGATTGAAGGCGCGCGGAAGTGGTTTGAGCAGAAGCCCAAGGCTACTGCGATGCCCAAGGCATCGGCTGCTCCGAAGGTCGAAAAGAAGACTACGGGTGCGTCCGCAGCGCAGCAATCGCCGCAACAGGTACAGGTGCCGCGCGGCGGGCAGGCCGAGCTTTTTCCCGAGTTCAACAGCGGGATTCCGAAAGCCGAGTTTGATGGCATTCGGAAAGAACTGCAGTCGATTTTGCAGTTGCTGAGTTAGGAGCGGCGGCGGGCGACGAGTAGGTTCGACGGCGCACGGCCGTAGCCGTAGCCGATGTAGAAGTCCAGCCCGCGTACTTTTTCCCCACGATCAAATGCAACTTTGAGGTCCTGCTGCGTGAGGTTCTTGCGGCCGCTGAAGCTGCCGTACGGCTTTGAGTACTTGCCGTAGAGCGTAACGTCCCAATCGCTACGCGCCTGGAAGAATCGGAAGGGAATTCCCGTGTCGTCCTGCGCGATGGCGTTGCTGTTGTTCATGACTTCTTCGCGGATGCGGGAGAAGTTGTCGCTGTGCGGCAGGTAGGAGGCGGACTTGAAGAACGTCACCATCGGCTTGAGGTTCGCCAAGTAGAGCGAGAACTCCGGGTTGATGCTCATGCCGTAGTTGGCGAGGTTGCCGGAAAAGTACGTTAGGCGCTTGGTCTCGTTGCTACCGTCACGCTGGAACTCGACGATGACGCCACGGTTGCGGGGCGTGTTTTCGGAGAGCTTGCGGAGACGGTACTGCCCTTGTTCATCGATGGTGACGTAGGCGTGCCCGCGGATGGTGTGGCCGGTGCGGACCATTTGCACGAGCATCAACGGGAGAAGACCGTCGGTGATCTGACCGCGGACCTGCTTGGCCATCTGATCGGTGATGAAGAAGCTGCGGCGCAGCAGGTCGTTCAGGGTGGAACGCATCAACGGCAGAGTCGCGCTGAGGTTCTTGCCTTCGAAGGCCTGAGCGGATTTGACGGTGCCCGCGGGTTCGAGGCCGACAAAGACGTAGTTGCGATTTTCCGGAAAGAAGAGATTCGCGGTAACAAAGTCGGGACCGCCGAAGGGATAGAAGAGTGTACCGCCGTTGTTGGGTTCGCCGTTCAATTCCTTCTTCTGGAAGGCGCTGAGGACGGGGACGCGGTTCTCGTCAAAGCGGGACCATTCGCCGGCGAAAGCCTTGCTGTGCGCTTGCCAGGCGGGGTCCTGCTCGAGTTCGGCGAAGGGGGAGCCGGCTTTGCCGGGGAGTCCGGCGAGGAAGCGGGCGAAGTCGTCGGCACTGCGGGACAGCTTGATGTCGACCGGGAGACCGGGGGCGCGACCAGAGGTCTTGGTTGCTTCTGCGGCGTCCTGCGAACCCTTTGCGGTGTGCTGGTTGCAAGCGACGGTTGAAAGAGCAAGCAGCGCAGTGAGCGCTAGGCGGCTGGCGGTGAATACACGTCCCACGTTCTTTCCATTTTGACTGGAATGCAAAGAACAGTGAAGTGGTTTGCGGTTAATCTTCGAAAATATCGATTCCAACTGCTGAAAACCTGGGTCGGTTACCAGACACGGCAGCCGGGTTGGCGTACCATCGGCTGGCCGATTTTGCAGCCGAACGCCTGGCGGAATTCCGGGCTGTTGGCGACGACGCCGTTGACGCGGTAACGGCCGGGGGAGTGGGGATCAACGTTGGCGCGCATGCGGGCGGCCGCTTCTGTGTACTGCACGCACCAGATCTGCGCGTAGGCATAGAAGAAGCGCTGCTCGGGGGTGTAGCCACCTTTCATCTGCTTGAGGGCTTTGGCTCCCATCATCGACTGCAGGGCCATGTAGGCGACGCGGAGTCCACCATTGTCGGCGACGTTTTCTCCGAGGGTGAGCTTGCCGTTCAACTTTACGCCGGGGATGGCGGCGTAGTCGTAGTACTGCTGGACAAAACAATCTGCACGCCGTTCGAACTCGTCGGCGTCTTTTTCCGTCCACCAGTCTGAGAGGTTGCCGGCGTCGTCGAACTTGCGGCCTTCGTCGTCGAAGCCGTGGGTGAGTTCGTGGCCGATGACGGCGCCGATGGCTCCGAGGTTGGACGCGTCGTCGAGTTTGTTGTCAAAGAAGGGCGGCTGCAGGATGCCAGCAGGGAAGTTGATGTCGTTGCGCTGGGGGTCGTAGTAGGCGTTGACGGTAGGCGGTGTCATGCTCCATTCGGACTTGTCGACGGGCTTGCCGATTTTCGCGAGTTCACGGAGGTATTCAAGTTCGCTCAAGCGGGCGGCGTTGCCGAAGGTGTCGTTGCGCGCGATGGCGACGTTGCTATAGGACTTCCACTTGTCGGGGTAGCCGATTTTGTCGGAGATGGCACGGAGTTTGTTGAGGGCCTTCTGCTTGGTTTCGCCGGACATCCAGGACAGCGAATCGATGTCGCGGGCGAGAGCGCCTTCGATGGCTTTGACCATGCGGCGCATGCGCTCTTTGGCTTCCGGCGGGAAGTTGTTTTGCACCCAGCGCTGGCCGAGGGCGTCGCCCAACTGTTCGTCGACGCGGTTGGCGCAGCGCTTCCAACGGTCCTGCATCTTTTGCGCGCCGGTGAGGGTCTTGCCGTAGAACTCGAAGTCGGCTTGCTCGAAGGCGGTGGGTAGTACGCCGGCAGTCTCGTGAAGAAGGTGCCAAGTGAGGTACGCCTTGAGGTCGCTGAGCGAGTGCTGGACGATGACGGATTCGATCTGGCGGAAGAAGGGCGGGTGCGAGACGTTCATCGTCGTCAGGTTGGGTAGGCCCAGGGCGGCGAAGTGGGCCGTCCAGTCAAAGCCGGGGTTGAGGGAGATGAGTTCGGCAAGCTTGTAGGGATGCAGGAGGTTCTTGGGGTCCCGCATGGCGACGACGTCGAGGGTGGCTTTGGCGAGTTCGGTTTCGATGTCGAGCACGGCCTTGCCGTTGGTGGCGGCGGTGGCGGCGTTGTCGCCGGCGAGTTCGAACATGCGGATGATGTGGGCGAGGTAAGCCTTGCGGATCTCGATGGACTTGGGGTCCTGGCGGAGGTAGTAGTCGCGCTCGGGGAGGCCGAGGCCTCCTTGATCGACGGAGGCGATCATGATGCTGGAGTCCTGCATGTCGGGTCCGGCCTCGACGTTGAAGAAGGGGGCGACGCCGATTCTGTGCAGGTGCGTGATGACGGCGCTCAGGGCCTGTTTGTTGGCTGCGTTGCGGATACGGTTGAGGTCCGGCAGGAGTGGCGCGAGGCCTCGCTTGTTGATGCCGTCTTGGTCCATGCAGGCGAAGTAGTAGTCGCCGATTTTCTGGTCGATGTCGCTGCGGTTGGGAGCGTCGGGCTTGGCGGCTTGTTCGAGGATCGCTTTGGTGATGGCCAGGTTGCGCTCGTCGAGTTCGTGGAAGCGGCCCCAGTTGCTGCGTTCCGCGGGGATGGGATTGTTCTTCATCCAGACGGAGCAGGAGTGCTCGTAGAAGTCGACGCAGGGGTCGATGTCCTTGTTGATGGACTTGGGGTCGAAGATCTGCGCGAGTACGAGGGCGGCGGCGAGGGTCGTCATGGCCAAGTTTCAGGCTAGCGAATCGCTTTCCCCTTGACAATCTAGGGAAGTCGTGGGATTCTTCCCCTAGAACGTCATGGGAAAGTCCGGAACACTGTTGCAAGGCACGTTAGACCTTTTGATTTTGCATGCACTGCGGCGCGGGTCGATGCATGGGTACGCGATTGCGCAGACCATTCATCTGCTGTCGGATGAGGTGTTGAAGGTGGAAGAGGGATCGTTGTATCCAGCGCTGTACCGGTTGGAGTTGGATGGCGCGATTGCGTCGTCGTGGGGTATGTCAGAGAACAATCGCAAGGCGAAGTACTACGAGATCACCAAGCGCGGGCAGAAGTTGATTGCGGATCAACAGGCGCAGTGGGACAAGTTGTCGTCTGCGGTGGATCGGGTGTTGGCACGATGAAGTTCCTTCGCAAATTGTGGCGGCGGCGCGCGCTCGAGCAGGAGATGCAGGACGAGTTGGCGTTCCATCGTGAGATGGCGGCGGCCAATGGGCATGAGGCCCGGTTGGGTAACGAGACTCTGATTCGCGAGGAGGGGTACGAAATGTGGCGGTTTACTTTTGTCGAGAATCTTTGGCGGGATTTGAAGCATGCCGGGCGGAGTTTGCTGGCGAGTCCTGGATTTGCGGCGAGTGCATTGTTGTCTTTGGCTTTGGGAATTGGCGCGAATGCGACGTTGTTTTCTTTGACGATGGAGTTTTTGTTCAGCGAGCCGTCGGTTCGCGATGCCGCGTCGGTGGTGTACATCCGGTTGGGTGGAAGCAGCCACCAGCCCGAGGCACCGTTGCAGTTTTTGGAAAACAGCGGATTGTTTGAATCGGTGACCGGGGAACGCGAAGAAGCGTTTTTGAACTGGAACGACGGGCGCGAGACGCGGCGGGTGTTTGCGCTTTTTGCACGGTCGAATTACTTTACGGCGCTGGGCATTCCGGTGGCGATGGGGCGGCCTTGGACGCCTGCGGACCCGCGCGAGTCTGCAGTGGTGCGCTGGCAGTTCTGGCGGAAACAGTTGAACGCCGATCCGAATGTGATTGGTAGCACGATGATCCTGAATGGCAAGGCCTATCAGGTGGTTGGGGTGCTGCCGGAGTCGCATCGGACGATTACGGGGTTTGGGTTCTCGCCCGATGTGTACGTGCCCGCGTTCCTGCCCGAGAACATGTTTGCGATCCGGGCGCGGCTGAAGCCAGACATGACACTGGGGCAGGCGCGAGCGGCGCTGCCGGCAATTGTGAGCCGTATGGATAAGGAGTTGCCGAATCCGGGGTTCAAGTACAGCGAAAATGTGTCGGTGAAGCCGATTGCCGGGCTGGCGCGGTTGAAGCAGGACGATGGCGTACTCGCGACGGTGAAGGTGTTCTTCAGCGTCCTGCTGGCGATGGCCGCGCTGGTGTTGATTGTGGCGTGCGTGAATGTTGCGGGACTGCTGTTGGCGCGAGCGTCGGCACGGAAGCAGGAGATCGCAATTCGGATTTCGCTGGGAGCCGGGAAAGGCCGGCTGTTGCAGCAACTGCTCTGCGAAAGCATACTGCTGGCGGCATTGGGCGCGGCGGCGGGGTTTCTGGGGGCGCTCTCGGTGGCGAGGACTTTGGCGTCGATCTCGCTGCCATTCCCGTTGCCGATTGAACTGCATGTCGAGCCGGATTGGCGCGTAGTGGCGTACGCGGTGCTGATGGCCGTGGTGGCGATTCTGGTGGCCGGGCTGTTGCCTGCGTGGCAGGCGCTGCGAGAGTCCTTGAACGGGGATATGCATCGCGAGAGACGGTTGCGGCTGCGGCGTACGCTGGTGGGCGCGCAGATCGCGCTGTCGTTCCTGCTGCTGGCGACGGGATTTCTGTTTCTGCACAATCTGACGAAGTCCACGGGGATGAGTCCTGGGTTTGATACGCACAAAACGCTGCGCGCCGAGGTGTACTTGCCGCCGGGCCCTTACGAGAACAAAGATCGTGTGGCAACGTACCGGGATCAGGCGTTGTCGCAACTGCGGGCGATTCCCGGTGTGGAGGCGGCGGCGTACGCGGTGATCCTGCCGTTTATGGATCACACGACGCATGGCGGGTCGATCACCTTGGCGCATAACCAGGAAAAGGTACGGGTGCATTATGGGTGGAATTCGGTGTCGCCGGATTACTTCCGCGCCATGGACATCCCGATTGTGGCGGGGCGGGATTTTCGCGAGTCCGACCGGCCGGGTCAGCCACGAGTGGTGATTGTGAACACGGTGTTCGCACAGCGGTATCTGAAGGGTCGCGAGGCGGTGGGTACGGTGTTCCGGTGGCGCGATTCGCAGGACCTGCTGGAGGTGGCGGGCGTGGTGAAGCCGGTGAAGATGATGACGATCGGGGAAGAAGAGGAGCCGCAGTTGTATGTTCCGGCAGCGCAGGAGAGCGAGTTCCACACGCGGTTCCGGTTTGTGTTGCGTTCGGCGACGACGCCAGTCGGTCAACTGACGCAGGTACGCGAGGTGCTGCGCAAGATCGATGCGACGGCGGCGATGGAAGTGGACACGATGTATTCGAGCATCGGGCTGGCGTTCCTGCCGTCGCAGGTGGGCGGCGCGTTAATGGGTGGCATTGGCATTCTGGGGCTGGTGCTGGCGATGATCGGGCTGTACGGGCTGATGGCGTTCAACGTGGCGCGGCGGACGCGGGAGATTGGGGTACGGCTGGCGATTGGCGCAGGGTCCGGCGAGATCCTGCGGATGGTGTTGCGCGAAGCGGCGATGCTGCTGGTTGTGGGAGGCGGCATCGGGCTGGTGCTGGCGCTGGTGGTGACGCGGCCGTTGACGATGTTCTTTGTGCCAGGACTAAGTGCGTCCGACCCGTTGACGTATCTGGCTGTGGCGGCCCTGCTGGGGCTGACGGGACTGGCGGCGGCGCTGGGTCCGGCACGGCGTGCGGTGCGGGTGGATCCGGTGCAGGCGCTGCGCTGGGAGTAAGATCGGGGTGTCATGCAGAAAATCAAGACCTGCCTTTGGTTTGATAAAAATGCGGAAGAAGCGGCGAATTTTTATGCGTCGACATTTCCCGATAGCAAGGTAACGGCGGTGCAGCGGTCCCCGGTGGATTATCCCAACGGCAAAGCTTGCGATGTACTGACGGTGGAGTTTACGGTGTGCGGCCAGCCGTTTGTGGGGCTGAATGGAGGTCCTGGCGTGCCGCACAGCGATGCCGTGTCGTTCCAGGTGTTCACGGACACGCAAGAGGAGACGGACCGGTACTGGAATGCGATTGTGAGCAACGGCGGCAAGGAGAGTGCGTGCAGTTGGTGCCAGGATCGCTTTGGGATCCGCTGGCAGATTGTGCCTCGCGCGCTGATGGAAGGTATGGCGGATCCCGATCCGGCAGCGGCTCGACGCGTAATGTCGGCGATGATGACGATGCGCAAGATCGACATCGCGGCGATTGAGGCTGCTCGGCGAGGGTAGTTAGCTATCGCGTAGTGCGATTACCGGGTCGATACGGGAAGCGCGAAGGGCAGGCCCGAGGCAGGCCACTAGCGCCACTCCCAAGAGTACGGCAGAGATGCTGATGAAGACTACGGGGTCGTGCGCGGGGATCCCGAAGACGAGCGGGCGGAGTAAGGCCGTAGAGGCGAAGGCGGCGAGCAGGATGCCTACTGCAAGGCCTGCCAGCGCCAGTCTTAAGCCACGGGCAAGGGCCCAACGCGCGACGGTGCCGGGTGAGGCTCCGATAGCGAGGCGGATGCCGATTTCCTTCTTCTGGCGAGAGACCAGAAAACTCATCACACCATAGATGCCCACCGATGCCAGGAGCAGTGCGACTCCGGCAAAGACGGAGAGAATCGCGCCCCAGAGACGGCGGCGCCAGATGCTTTCGCCGATCAGGTCTGTCATTTCGACCGTACGGTTGATTGCCATGCCGGGGTTGGCGGAACGGATGGCTTCGCGGATGCGGGGTACGATGGCGCTCGCGTCCTCACGGGTGCGTACGACAAAGCGCATGCCAGGGCCGGGGTACTGACGGTAGGGCCAGTACATCTCATAGCCGGGGGTGTTTTCTGCGGCGTGATAGCGGACGTTGCCGACGACGCCGATGACGGTGGACCACGGATCGTACGACTGGTTGTTGCCATAACGGATGCGCTGTCCGACGGCTTGTTCATTGGGGAAGAGCGCGCTAGCCAGGCGCTGGCTGATGATGACGACGGACTGGCTGCCAAAGGTGTCGTTCTCAGTGAAGTCCCGCCCGTCGAGCAGGGGTACGCCGAGGGTGGCGAAGAAGCCCGGCATGACGTCGGAGCCTTGGAAGGGCAGGCGGAAGGCCTGATCGCGGGTGGAGCGGCGGAGCGTATAGAGTTCGCTGGCCGGGCGTGCTTCCGTCTGGTTCACAAACGGCACGATGCTGCCTCCACTGACGGAGACGACGCCGGGTAACGCACCGATTTCGAGTTGGACGCGGCGGTAGGAGTCCGAGTATGCGCGTACGGCGGCTTCTTTTGCAACATCGGGTACGAAGTAGCCGGTGTCGACCACCACCAGCTTTTCTGCGTCGAGGCCGTGATCCATACCCAGGGCGGTTTGGAAGGAGCGGATCATGAGTCCTGCACCGGCGAGGAGGATGAGTGCGATGGCGATCTCACCGGCGACCAGGATTGGGCGGATCCAGGCGGCGAAGGTGTGTCCTTCTGAGCCCTTGGAGGACTGCTTTAAGACATCGTTCACGTTTGCTCGCGTTTGGTGTAGCGCGGGCAGGAGTGCAGCAAGGGTTGCCGTGAGGGCTGAGGTGGCGACGGCGAAGGCGATGAGATTGGGGTTGAGTTCCAGCTTGAGCCAAGTGGGCGTGTCTTCGGGCAGGAATAGCGGGAAGATCTGAATGCCCAAGTAGGCGAGGCCGAGGCCCAGGATCGCGCCGAGGGTGGAGAGGAGCAGGGCCTCTGTGAGTAGCTGGGCGGTGAGCGGCCAGAGTCCGGCACCGAGGGCGCGGCGGATGACGATGTCGCGTTCGCGGGAGGCGGCGCGGGCCACCATCAGATTTGCGACGTTAACGCAGCCGAGCAGGAGCAGCAGTAACGCGGCGCCGGCGACGAGATAGAGATACGGACGTGCGCCTGAGGTTTCGGCATCGCGGAAGGAGATGATGCGGGCCTCGGCGTTGCGATTCTGTTCCGGATGCTCGGCGCGGAGGCCTGCGGCGATGGCCTTTACCTCCTGATTGGCTTGTTCGACGCTGACGCCGTCATGCAGGCGCCCGGTGACCTGATGCTCGCGAGCGTCACGTCGCTTCCACCAATCGTCTTTGTAGGTCGCGTAGCGGGCGTACAGCGGGACCCAGACTTGGGTACGGGAGGGGAAGTCCATGCCCGGGGGCATGATGCCGATAACCTCAAAGGACTGGCCGCGGAGTTGGATGGTCGATCCGAGCGCGGTTTGGCTGTTGCCAAAGAGGCTTTGCCAGAGCCCGTGGGAGATGACGGCTTTGCGTACAGCGCCGCCGATGGCGTCCTCTGCGCGGGTGTAGAAGCGTCCGACAGCGGGTTTGACGCCGAGCGCATCGAAGAGGCCGGGGGTAGCGAAGGTCATGCGTACGGGCTGGGCGGGACCGGAGCCGCTGGTGAGCGGGTTGGTGTACGTGGTGTAGGCGCCGAGCGACGTAAAGCTGGTGGAGCGCTTGGCGAAGTCCTCAAAATCGTACAGCGAGACGGATTGCCAGGAGTCCCGATCGGTGGTGAGGTAGCTTTCGAGGCGGACGAGACGGTCAGGCTGCGGGTACGGGAACGGGCGCAGCATGGCGGCATCGAAGAGGCTGAAGACGGAGGCTGCGGCGCCGACGGTGAGTCCGATGGTGAGGATGACGATGGCGGAGAAGCCGCGCTGCTGCAGGAATGCCTGTCTCCAGGCCTGGCGAAGGTAGCGTCGCATCGATTCCGATTTTGACGGCTACTTCGCCAACTGGCAGTTTCTTTTTTATGAGCGGACTGATTCTCCGTGTGGGCGGGTACGGGCTAGACGTTGCAGATCTGCACGCCCTGCTTGAGCGAGGCCAGGGCATCGGGTCGCGCGGGGACGAATTCCTGCCCGACAAAGCCTTTAAAGCCGGTTTCTACGATCGCCTTCACGATGGCTGGGTAGTAAAGTTCCTGGCTGTCGTCGATTTCGTGACGGCCGGGTACGCCACCGGTGTGATAGTGCGCGATATAGGGGTTGTGCTTCTTGATGGTGGCGATCACGTCGCCTTCCATGATTTGCATGTGATAGATGTCGTAGAGCAGCTTGATATTTTCACTGCCAACCTTCTTGCACATGGCAACGCCCCACTCGGTGTGGTCACACATGTAGTCCGGGTGGTTGACCTTGGAGTTGAGTAGCTCCATCACCAACGTGATCTTGTGTTTTTCTGCGATGGGCATCAGACGCTTGAGTCCGATGGCGCAGTTTTCCATGCCCTTTTCGTCCGGCATGCCGTCGCGATTGCCGGAAAAGCAGATGACGTTCTTGAGGCCCGCGGCCGCGGCTTTGGGGATGTAGTCCTCATAGGCGGCCACGAGCTTGTCGTGATGTTCGATGCGGTTGAATGCTTTGGTGATGCCGCCCAGGCCGTCCACGGTGGGATTGGTCGCCATGGCGCAGGTGAGGCCGTACTTCTGGAGCATCGGCCAGTCGCTCGGACCGAGGAGTTCGATCGACGAGAGGCCGATGTCCTTGGCGGACTGGCACAAGGTTTCGAGCGGCGTCTTGGCGTAGCACCACTTGCATACCGAATGATTGACGCTGTTGCCCGCGGCGGTGAGGCGGCGGGACAGCGAGGCTCCGATGGCGACGGTTGCGGCAAGGGCGGATCGGCGTGTAAGCGTCATGGTCGCTACTCAGCTTATTACAAGTTCTGTTGGCGGTTGACGTGCTTGGTGAAGACGCGTTCGAGGCCTTCTACGGCGCGGTCCACTTCTTCTTCACTCAGGATGTACGGCGGGAGGAAGCGGAGTACTGTGTCGTGCGTGCAGTTGAAGAGGAGGCCTTCTTCAATGCCGTCGAGCACCATTTGCTTGCCGGGTACGCTCATCTGGATGCCGATCATGAGGCCGACGCCGCGGATTTCCTGAATGAAGTCGAACTTGCGGGCGAGTTCGGTGAGGCGCATGCGGAAATAGCTGCCGGTGGAGGTGATCGACGGCAAAAGTTCCGCGAGGATGTCCATGAACTCGACGGCGACGCGCGTGGTGAGGGGGCCGCCGCCATACGTGGTGCCGTGCATGCCGGGAGCGATAGCAGCTGCTGCTTTGTCGCTGGCGAGGATCGCGCCCATGGGGAGGCCGCAGGAGATGGGCTTGGCGAGGACGGTGATGTCCGGCAGGATGATGGGGTCGAAGAGCTGATAGGCGAAGTACGTGCCGGTGCGTCCGACGCCGCACTGGATTTCGTCGAAGATGAGCAGGGCGTTGTGCTTGTCGCACAGGGCGCGTGCTTTTTTGAGCATGCGTTCGCAGACGGGCTTGATGCCGCCTTCACCCTGGATGACTTCCACAATGAAGGCTGCGGTGTTGTCGCTAAAGGCTGCTTCGAGCGCGCGTTCGCTGTTGCGGGGTACGAACTTGACGCCGGGCAGGAGCGGTTCAAAATCGTTGCGGTACTTGGGCTGGCCGGTGATGGAAAGTGCGCCGAAGGTACGGCCGTGGAAGCTGTCTTCCAGGGCGATCAACTCGAACTTATCGGGCGAGATCTTGCGGCCGTGGGAGCGCGCCATCTTGAGAGCGCCTTCCATGGCTTCCGCGCCGCTATTGCAGAAAAAGACGCGCTGGAGACCGGAGGCTTCGGACAGCTTTTGCGCGAGGCGGCCCTGGTATTCGTGATAGTAGAGGTTTGAGGTGTGGAGCAGGAGCGCTGCCTGCTTCTGGATGACCTTGGTGATGCGCGGGTGGGCGTAGCCGAGCGAGTTGACGCCGATGCCGGAGATGAGGTCCAGATAGCGCTTGCCGGCCTTGTCGTAGAGGTAGCAGCCCTTGCCACGGTCGAGCACCAGCGGATATCGCGCGTAGTTCTGCAGCAGGTACTGCTTTTCGAGGCCGATGACTTCGTCTGCCGAGAGGATGGGGTCCGATTGCAACTCAAAACCTAACGCGTTATCCATACGATTTATGATCGCAAACAAATGCCTGCCGCTTGTATTTTTGTTGCTGCCGCTGGCGGTGATCGCGCAGCAGCATGGCGGTGGACATGGGGCCGCCGGCGCTCCGCAGAAGCCGGTGACGCTGTTGACCGGGTTGGGCAAGATCCGGCATCCGATACAGACGCGGAGTCCGCTGGCGCAGAAGTACTTTGACCAGGGGTTGATGCTGGTGTACGGCTTCAACCACGACGAGGCGGTACGGTCGTTTGAAAAGGCTGCGGCGCTCGATCCGTTTGCGGCGATGCCGTACTGGGGGATCGCGTACGCCCTGGGGCCGAACATCAACATGGATGTGGACCCCGCAAAGGAGAAGGCGGCGTACGAGGCAGTGCAGAAGGCGTTGAAGCTGTCCGCCAATGCGCCGGCGAATGAGAAGGCGTACATTGCGGCGCTGGCGAAGCGGTACAGCGATGATCCTAAGGCGGACTTGAAGAAGTTGGCGCGGGATTTTGCGGATGCGATGCGGGATTTGGCGGAGGCTTTTCCAGATGACCTGGATGCCGCGACGATCTTTGCGGAGAGCCTGATGGATTTGAATCCTTGGAAGCTTTGGAAGAAGGACGGTACTGCGGCGGAGGGTACGGCAGAGATTGTGGCGACGCTCGAGCGGGTGCTGCGTCGCGACCCGGATCATCTGGGGGCGAATCATTACTACATCCATGCCGTTGAGGCTTCCAAGCATCCGGAGAAGGCGTTGCCGTCGGCGGACCGGTTGGGTCGAATTGCGCCGAATTCCGGGCATATTGTCCACATGCCGGGTCACATTTACCTGCAACTTGGTGATTACGAGAAGACGGCAGTGAGCAACGAGTATGCGGCGAAGGCGGATCGCGCGTTTATTGCGGCAAGTGGCGCGACCGGTGTGTATCCGTTGATGTACTACACGCATAACCTGCACTTCATCGCGGTGGCGCGGGCTTTTCAGGGCAGGTACACGGATGCGAAGCGTGCGGCGGCGATGATGACGGCGAATGTCGCGCCGGCGGTGAAAGACATGCCGATGCTCGAGCCTTTTGTATTGATTGAGTGGCTGGTGGAGTTGCAGTTCCACCGGTGGGATGCGGTGCTGGCGTTGCCGAAGCCTGCCGATTCCAGGTCGCAGCGGGGGATGTTGTGGCATTACGCGCAGGCACTGGCGCTGGCGGGGAAAGGTCGCACGGCGGAGGCGGAGAAGATGCGCGATGCCTACGCGGCGGCGGTGGCACTGATTCCCGATGATGCGCCGTACGGGACGACGAACTTTGCCAAGCCTGTGTTGGGTGTTGGCGTGCATGTGGCGTCGGCAGCGATTGCGGAATCGCGCAAGGATTGGGATGGGGCGATCGCGTTGTGGCGGCAGGCGGTGGTGGCGGAGGATGCGACGAACTATGATGAGCCGGCGGCCTGGTATTACCCGGTGCGGCAGTCCTTGGGCGCGGCTTTGCTGAAGGCCGGTAAAGCAGCTGAGGCGGAGACGGTGTTCCGCGAAGGCTTGGCGATGCATCCTCGCGATGGACGTTTGTTGTTCGGGTTGCTGGAGGCTTTGCGGGCGCAGAAGAAGACGGCGGCGGTCGCGCAGGTGCAGGCGCAGTTTGAAGAGGCGTGGAAGACGGCTGAGGTCAAGTTACAGTTAGGGGATCTATGAAAACCATTGCTATGCTTTTTCCCATGCTTTTGGCGGCGCAGGATTTTGATGCGAAGGTGACACACGGGTATGCGGATAGCAATGGTGTGAAGATCCATTACGCTTCCATTGGAAGCGGTCCGCTGGTGGTGATGATTCACGGCTTCCCGGATTACTGGTATTCGTGGCGGCATCAGATGGCGGGGCTTTCGGATCGCTTTCAAGTGGTGGCGATTGACCAGCGCGGGTACAACCTGAGCGATAAGCCGAAGGGCGATGCCAACTACTCGATGCGGAATCTGGTCGGCGATGTGATTGCCGTGATCCGGTCGCTGGGGAAAGAGAAGGCGATTGTCGTCGGGCATGATTGGGGTGGCGCTGTCGCGTGGCAGGTTGCACTGAATGCGCCGCAGTTTGTGGACAAGCTGATCATCCTGAATCTGCCGCATCCTTACGGCCTGGGCCGTGAATTGGCGACGAACCCGGCGCAGCAGAAGGCTAGCGAGTACGCGCGGAACTTCCAAAAGCCGGGGTCTGAGGCGGCGCTGAAGGCCGAAGGGTTGGCGAGTTGGGTGAAGGATCCGGCGGCGAAGGCGAAGTACATTGAGGCGTTTCAGAAGTCCGACTTTGCGGCGATGATGGCGTACTATCGCGTGAATTATCCGCGGGAGCCGTACCAGGCGCCGTCGGGTGAGATGAAGAAGGTCGCGATGCCGGTGCTGATGTTTCATGGGCTCGATGACTGGGCGTTGCTGTCCGGCGCACTGAACAATACCTGGGATTGGATTGGCAATGATCTGACGTTGATGACAATCCCCGGGGCAGGGCATTTTGTACAGCAGGATGCGCCGGAGAAGGTGACGCGGATGATGCGAGCGTGGTTGTTGCAGTAGTAATCTGTATGGATGCGCGTACGCTTGGGCGTCCTGCTGGCAGCGGTTGCCGCAGCAATCCCCGCTTTCACGCAACCCGTGGAACAGATCATTGAACGGCTGTCTTCCGAATGGATGAACGCGGTTGGCCAGAAGGATGAGGCCACTCTCAATCGTCTGATGGCCGATGAGTTTCTCGCCTTTTTGCCGGAGAGCGGCAAATCGATCAATCGTGCCGAATGGCTACGGCAGGCGCGGCTGATGGAAAGCGCGGAGTGCGAGTACAAGAACACGCAAGTACGGAATTATGGCGATTTTGCGATCGCTTCCGGACGGCTGACTTGCACGGGCGACATACGCGGCATCGGGCTGCAGGATGATTCTGTAGTGGCCGATACGTGGGTGCGTCGCGACAACCAGTGGAAGGTGTCGACGCGTGTGGTGTCCACATCGCCGAGCTTTACGGGCATCTGGCGTCCGCTGCTGATTGGCGCGGCGATTCCTTCGGTTTTGTGGGCGATTGCGGCGATTCGGCGCCGCATGCGGATGGACAGCAGCTTACTGTCGTCCGCGAACCAGCCTCGTTATTGATTCCACCAACGCGTCCATGGTGTGGGGCGATGCTTCGGCATCGACGGTGAGGCCGTGCTTGCGCGCGGTCTCTGTGGTGACGGGTCCGATGGAGGCGATCTTGGTGTTGCGCAGCCAGTCCCGTTCGATGACCTGCATGAGGTTCTTGACTGTGGATGAGCTGGTGAAGGCAATCCACGCGGGCTTCTGCGCGAATACTGCTTGCGCATTTGCGGCGGCGTCGGCGGGGATGACGTTGCGGTACACCTCGGCGACATCCACGTGGGTTCCGATGGCCTTTAATGCTTCGGGTACGGTGTCTCGCGCCACGGCCGCTCTGGGCAGAAAAAGCTTCTTTGGGATGTTGTTGGCGAAGGCTTCGACGACGCTTTCTGCGACGTACTCCGCGGGTACAAGGTCGACGGTCCAGCCGTACTGTTCGGCGACTTGTTTGGTGGAGGAGCCGATGCAGCAGACCTTGGCTGTCGTGACGGGCTTGTCGAGCCTGGTGGCGAGGAAGCGTACGGCGTTGGCGCTGGTGAACAGGATCCAGTCGTAGGTTTCGATTTGCGCGATGGCGTTGTCGGCTGCGGTCCAGTCGAGGGGCGGGACGAGTTCGATGAGCGGGAGTTCGACGGGTTCGAAGCCCGCGGCCCGCAGCTTGTCCGATAGCTGCGAGGATTGTTCGCGGGCTCGCGTCACGACGACTTGCATGGGCTAGGCTTCGCGCTGTGCGAGGAGCTTGTCGGCGCCCTGGGCCATGAGTTCCTCGGCGAGGGTCCGGCCGAGTTCCGCGGCGTTGGCGGCGATGCCTCGCTTCTCGCCCCGTACGATGTGGAGGCCGTCGGCGGCGGCGACCAAGCCTTGCAGGTGGACGTTCTCGCCATCCACGGTCGCGTGGGCGCCGATTGGTACCTGGCAACCTCCACCAAGAGCGCCAAGCAGCGCACGTTCGGCAGTGATGGCGACTCGAGTGGGTGTGTGTTCGAGCAGGCGCTTGGCGACATCGGTGCGATCGTCGCGGGTTTCAATGGCGAGCGCGCCCTGGCCGGCTGCGGGACACATGTGCACGGGGTTGATGTACTCGGCGATGCGGCTTTCGAGCCCGAGGCGGCGGAGTCCGGCGGCGGCGAGCAGGATGGCGTCGTACTGGCCTTCATCGAGCTTGCGGAGGCGCGTGTCGACGTTGCCGCGAACGGATTCGACGCGGAGGTCCGGCCGCAGGGCCTTCAACTGCGCGGTGCGGCGGAGAGAGCTTGTACCGACGAGAGAACCCGGCTTGAGATCGGCGATGGTGGAGCCGACCATGGCATCGCGAACATCCTCGCGGACAGGGATCGCGGCGAGGGCGAGGCCGGGCGGAAGGTCCGTGGGCATGTCCTTGAGGCTGTGTACGGCGAGGTCGACGGAGCCGTCGAGCAGGGCGTCCTCAATCTCTTTGGTGAAGAGGCCTTTGGTGCCGACTTTGGCAAGAGGTACGCCAGTGATGCGGTCACCCGTGGTGGTGATGATTTCGATGCGGCACGTTTCGCCGGCGGCTTCGAGTTGGGACTGTACCCAACGTGCCTGCCAGAGCGCGAGCTGAGAGCCGCGGGAGCCAATTACGATCATGATTCGAGTCCGTCGGCACCGCCGAGCCGGAAGATGCGGCGGATGGCGGTGAGGATGTGGCCGCTGGAGCCGCCAGGGTGTGTCGCGTCCTTGCGGAGTTCGGCGATGTGGGCGTGGGCCACCTTGTTCATCATGCCCTTGGTGAGCGCTTCGAGCGCTTCTTCCTGTAGCGGGGTGAGCGAGCCGAGACGTCCGCGCATACGTTCGATTTCCTGCTGGCGGAGCTGTTCCAGATGGTCCTGCAGGCCTGCGATGACCGGGCCGACCTCGCGCAGGCGGAGGCTTTGGATGGTGCGCTGGACTTCTTCCGCAATGATCTCTTCGGCCTGTTCCGCTTCTTTGCGGCGGATGCTGACGTTGCCTTCTACGACGCGCTGGAGATCGTCGATGTCATAGAGGAAGACGTTGTCGAGCTTGTTGACCTCAGGATCGATGTTGCGGGGAACAGCGATGTCGATCAGGAACATGGGGCGGTTGCGGCGAGCGTCGATGACGCGCTTCATCGCAGTGGGCGTGAGGATGTAGTCGGGCGCGCCGGAGGACGTGATGATGATGTCGACGTCGGGCAGGACGCGGTGGAAGCTTTCGTAGTCAATCACCGTACCGTCGAATACGGCGGCCATTTCTTCGGCGCGGGAGCGGGTACGGTTGGTGACCAGAATGTCGCTGGCGCCGCTGCGGCGAAGGTGCCGGGCAGCGAGTTCGGACATTTTGCCGGCGCCGATCAGGAGGATACGGCGGCCTTTCAACGTGCCGAAAATTTCGCGGGCGAGTTCGACGGCGGCGTAGCTGACGGATACAGCAGCCTGGCCGATTTCTGTCTCGCTGCGGACCCGCTTGGCGGCTCCGAAGGCTCGAGAGAGTACGGTTTCGAGCGGACCGTTGAGCGAGCCGTTGTCTTTGGCGAGTTGGTACGCGGCCTTGAGTTGGCCGAGGATCTGCGGTTCGCCGACCACCATCGAGTCCAGGCTGGCGGCGACGCGGAAGATGTGGCGCATGGCCTCGACGCCGTTGTGGCGGTACAGGTACTGTTCGAGCCACTTGCCGTCGATGCCGCGATCGCCGGCGAGGAAGCGGGATACGGCAGCGTCGTCCGCGCCAGTGAAGGCGACTTCGACACGATTGCATGTCGAAAGAATGAACGCTTCGCCGACACCCGGGTGATCGCAAAGGTCGCGCAAGGCCTTGGGCAGATCGTGCTCTGCGAAGGCGAGCTTCTCACGGACCTCCACCGGCGCTGTACGGTGGTTGACGCCAATGATCGAAAGGTTCATCGTTCGAGCAGCGGCCTCAGTCCGGTGTGTGTGATCCAGGTTAGTGCGGAACAGCCGAGTACGGTGAGGGCCATCCAGGCGGCTTTGCGGCCGCGGAGTCCGGCGCTGGCGCGGAGGAAGACCATCACGAGGTAGGCGGCCCAGGTGACGAAGGCGAAGCCGACACGGCCGTCGAAGAGGAGCTTGGTGCCGGATTCGACGAAGGCCCAGGCGAGGCCGGTTACGAGACCGAGCGTGATGAACGCGAAGCCGAAGCCCATGGATCGCGAAATCAGCATGTCGAGCGTGGCGAGCGGGGGCAGCCGATCGAACCACGCGGTGGGGCGCTTGTTCTTGAGCGCGCGTTCCTGCACGAGGTAGAAGATGCTAGCGAGCGTCATCAATAACAATGCCGCGTAGCCGAGCAGGATGAGAAGGACGTGGATGGCGAGTCCGGCACCGCGTACGCTGGCGTTGGACCAGGGTCCGACGGGGACCTCCATGGCACCGATGAGCGCCAGCATGAATACGACAGGAAAGATGGCGAGACCGAGGGAGCTGAAGTCGTAACGCCAATGTACGAATAGGAAGACGGCGGCGATGAGGAAGGCGGCAGCGGAGCAGGTCTCAAAGAAGTTGTCGAGCGGGATGCGCTCAAGGAGCATCCCGCGTTCGACCAGGGAAACGAAGTGGAAAACAAGCCCAAGGCTCAAGCCATAGAGGGCCGCCCCGAACAAGGGATTGTGCCGACGCGCCATGGAAAGCAGCGTGTGTACAACACCCAGCGAGTATAGAAAGACCGCCGTACGCAGCCAGAAGATGCTTGTTTCCTGCACCTGTTACCAGTTTGCCATGGGTTCGGCTAACTGCTGTAGATCTGCGGCCTTATAGGTCTTATAAGGCCTTGAGGAACGCACGCAGTTCGTCGACGGTCATCTGCTTGTTTTCGCGGCGGACGTTGTGTCCGGCGCCGGTGATGTGAACGATCTTGCCGCGAGGGATAAGCGCCGCGATCTTTTCGTTCTGCTGCTTGACGTCGTCTTTGGCATCGGCCTTGAGGATGAGCACGGGGTCCTGGATTTTGGGCAGGAGTTCCGCGGTGGCGGGCCGGGTGCCGGTGAGACGGATGGCGGTGTTGGGGTGGTGGTAGCGCTTGGAGGGCGCCCACATGTTGCATTCCGAAAGTCCCCACTTGGTGTTCTTGGTGCACCACTCGATTTGCTGTTCGACGGTCTTGTTGTTGCCCTCGAGGATGGTGGCCATGCGCTTGGCTGGGTCGGCATTCATGGTGGCGGCCATGTTGGGGTTGGGGACGAGGCCAGGATCTTCGAGCACGATGGCTTTGGCGACGCCGGGGTACTTGGCGCCGAACCAGATGGCCATGGACGCGCCCATGGAGTGTCCCATCACGATGGGTTTTTGGATGTTGAGGGCTTTGATGAGGCCGGCGAGGTCCTCGACCTGCGCATCCACCTGGTCGCCCTGGCGGGGCGGATCGCTACGGCCGTGGCCACGAGCATCGTACATGATGATGTCGTAATCCTGGGCGAATTCGCGGGCGAAGTTGGTCCAGCACATGCCGTCGTCGGACGAACCGTGGGCAAGGATCATGACAGGTTTTCCGGGGGTGTTGGTCCGCCAGTAGTGGATGCGGATGTTGTTGGCGACGACGTACTGGTCGGGCCAAGCGGTGGCGGCTTCCGGGGTAGTGGCCGCCGCGAAGGATGCGGTGGCGAGGAGAGCAAGTGAGAGCATCGGCAAGGGGCTCCTTTTTCCACCTGACAGCATATCTCATGGGGAATTCAGGAGTTGGGCGCGGAGTTCGACCAGACGCTTGATCTGCGTTTCCGGGCGTTTGGCGATGCGGAGCATATGGGCGTAGCCTCGCTGCTTGCCGGCGGTGAGGGTCTTCCAGGCTGCGGCGAGCTTTTTGTCGTCCGCGAGGGCGACCTGTAGGATTTCCGGGAGGTCCACGGCGTCGAGCGATTCGAGGTTGAAGCGGACGAGTGCGAGGTCGCCGGGGCGGTAGCGGGTTTTGGCAAGGAGCGCCTTCGAAAGCATGCAGTACAGGCGGCCGCGTACTGGCTGCCAGGCGGCGGAGACCGGGTGGGCGCCGATGATGCCTTTGAAGCGCAGCCGTTTGTTGTGGGAGAAGGGTTCCTGGCTGTTGAGGTCCTCGGGGAGGAAGATGACCGAGTAGCGATAATTGCCAAGGTCGTGTTGCACGATGCGGCCTTCAAAGGCGTACTGCCACTGCGGTTGGGGCTGTGGTTGTCGCTTGGCCATGCTGCGCGCGCGCCCCTATTGGCTGGGCTCGCCGGTCACGCGGAGGTTCTTGAAATAGGCCTCGGTTCCAAGTCCTATCCACAACGCGAGGCTGCCCTGGGTGTCGCCATGCTTGAGGTCTCCGACGATGAGCACGGGCTGCGACGAACGATTGACGTAAAGGCGGGCCGTTTTGCCCTTGACTTCGACTTTGAGGTTCGTCCATTCGCCGGGGACAAGGTCGACGTACGATTCGTAGGCTTCCGGCGCCTCTTTGCGCAATCTCGACCACTGGAAATCCGGCATCGAGATGTACTGGGTGGAGTGATTTCTGCGGACCTGATTATCCGCCCTGGCATTGGTCGGGCGGATGTAGAAGCACTCGTATTTGGAGGGGTCTTTTGAAACGCGGAAGGCAATTCCGACAAAGCCTCTGGCCTCCGGAGCCGCACCTTCGCGAGGCTTGCCCGCGACGTCGACCTCGATCGTACCGTTATGAAAACTCGACTCAGCGATGATCGCGATGCCCCCGCCTTCGTCGTTTTTGAGGGCGGCGCGTTCTTGCGCGGCCGCCACGGAGGGCAGGACCCGAACCGCCTTGCTGCCACGGTAGGTGACTTCTTCGATGACCACGTCATGTGCCTGCAAACGGCTTAGCGGCGTGATCGCGATGGTCTTTTGCGCCAATGCCGGCCAGGCGAGCGCTAGTGCGAATATGACGTTGGACAGACGGAGAGACCGCATGTCTTTAGTCGAACACCTTCTTGCGGGGGTCGATGAGGAGCCAGCACACGGCGCCGAAGAAGAAGAGGCCTGACATGACGAAGATGGGCATGTTCCAGTCGCCGGTGGATTGGTAGATCCTGGTGACGATGATGGGGCAGGCGATGCCTGCTGCGGAACCTGCCGAGTTCATCGCTGCGCTGACGACGCCGGAGTGCTTGCCTCCGATGTCGATGCAGGTGGACCAGGAGGCTCCTAGGGTGAACATGGTGGAGGCGACGGCGAAGGAGATCCAGAGTACGGCTTGTACGGGGTCCACGGTGATGGCTCCGATGGCCATGGCGATCCCTGCAATCACGTAACCTAGGGCTCCGACGCCAGTACGGCCCCATTTGAGCCCGTATTTGACGACTGCCCAATCGGTGACGCGTCCGCCGAAGATGTCGCCGGCGACCGACGCGAGCAGCGGGAGTCCTGCGAAGAAGCCGAGGTTGGCGCGGGAGAAGCCGCGGCCTTTTTCGAGGTACGCCGGGAACCAGGTGATGCAGAAGTAGTACGCGTACACGTTGCCGATGTACATCAGGCAGAGGAGCCAGACGTTGGGGGTAACGAGCAGGCGCTTCCAGTACTCCCAGCCTTCGCTGTGACCTGCGGATTCAGAGCGTCCTTCCTCAATCAAGCGGCGTTCTTCCGCGGTAACGCCGGGGTGTTCGGCGGGTTCGTTGCGGAACCAGCGGTACCACGCGAGGGACCAGACGAAGCCTACGCAGCCGAACATCACAAAGATGGCCCGCCAGTGGACGTACGGCAGGATGGCGGTGACGAAGATGGGTGTGAGTCCACCGGCGGCGTGCGCGCCCGCGAAGAAGATGCCCTGGATCTTGCCGCGTTCTTTGGCGGGGATCCAACGTTCGAAGGTACGGGCGACGCAGGGCCAGGCTCCGGCCTCACCAGCCCCGAACAGGAAGCGGATGACCCACATCGACCAGAAGTTGAAGGCCCCGGCGGTGGCGATGGTGAAGGTACTCCACGACGCCACGATGCGGGCGAGGACGGAGCGGGTGCCGGAACGGTCCGCCCACCAGGCCGTTGGGATCTCAAAGACGGTGTAGGCGATGGTGAAGGCGCTGAAGATGTAGCTCATCTCTTCCATCGACAGCTTCAGGTCTTCCTGAATGTAGGGCGCGAGGATCGAGATGCAAACCCGGTCCAGGTAAGTGATGGCCGCCAGGGCGACGGCGAAAGCAACGACGCGGTATCGAATCACGGTGGAATTTCAAGTGTATATTGAATGCATGCCTGTACTCGCGTCCTGCTGGGCATTGCTGTATTTGGCCGGTCAGCCGGGAGAGTTTACGCTTGCTTCGGCGGCGGAGGTTCATGCGCTGCCGCGAACAGCGATTACGCAATGGCTTTCGCCGGAGACGGTGTACCTGATCACGCCGGACGAGCGGGAAGAATTCCGTGATCTGTTGTCCGATGCGGAGCGCCAGGCCTTTGTGCAGCAGTTCTGGCTGCGGCGGGGCATCGAGTTCGAGCAGGAGTACACGAGGCGCGTGTCGCAGGCGAATGCGCAATTCACGGTGACGGGTCCTGGATGGCAGTCCGACCGGGGTCGCGCGTGGGTGATTTTGGGGTCGCCGGAATCGCGCGAGGCGAAGCCGGAATTGAAGGCCGAAGTGTGGCGGTATCGCGACCTGGAACTGCGGTTTTCTGCGTTCACGGACGATGGCGATTACGCGTTAGTGCTGCCTCGTGGTGTGATGCGCACCGAGACCATGCAGCGTCTGCGGCTGGTTACTGCACCGTAGGAATGAAGTTGAAGTTCTCGCCGAGGTACACGCGGCGGACTTCCGGATCGTTGCCCAACTCCGTGGGCGAACCTGTACGAAAAATCTTGCCGTTGTTGATGATGTAGGCCCGGTCGGTGACGGCCAAGGTCTCGCGTACGTTGTGGTCCGTAATCAGGATGCCGATGCCCTGATTTTTGAGGTCCGCAATGATGCGCTGGAGTTCGATGACCTGAATGGGGTCGATGCCGGAGAAGGGTTCGTCGAGCAGGAGGAAGCTGGGTTCGATCACGAGCGAGCGGGCGATTTCCACGCGGCGGCGTTCGCCACCGGATAGCGCAAAGCCTTTGTTGTTGCGTACGGTCTGCAGTCCCAGTTGCTCGATGAGTTGGTTCATGCGGCTGATGCGTTCGCCGCTCGAGTACGGGAGCGTTTCGAGTACGGCGAGCAGATTCTCTTCGACGGTGAGTTTGCGGAAAACGGAAGGTTCCTGCGGCAGATAGCTGATACCGCGGCGGGCGCGTTTGAACATCGGTAGCGCGGTGATGTTTTCGTTGTCGAGAGTGACGGTGCCCGAATCGGGGCTGATGAGGCCCACGATCATGTAGAAGGACGTGGTCTTGCCGGCGCCGTTGGGACCGAGCAAACCGACCACTTCGCCTTGTCCGATCCATACCGAAACATCGTCGACGACCTTGCGTCCACGGTATGTTTTGGAGATTTCGTTGGTCTGGAGAATCCGCACGCGCCTAGGGGCCTAACAAAAACCTAACTTCACGCTAACATAAACGAGACATTTGACACCCCGCATTTGGCCGCGACCATCCTGGTCGTGCGCGCATCCAAAATTTCAGACTGACCATGCCTCACTTGTTCGATGAATTTTCGTTGAAAGACGTTCGTTTGAAGAATCGCATCGGGGTATCGCCGATGTGCCAGTATTCGGCTGTGGATGGAGTGCCGAATGAATGGCATCGCGTCCACTTGGGCGCTCTGGCTACCGGTGGTGCGTCGCTGGTGATTGCCGAGGCGACGGCTGTATCGCCTGAGGGTCGCATCACGCCGGGATGTACGGGGCTCTGGAACGATGCACAGGCCGAGGCATTTGCGCCGATCGTGCAGTTTATCGAGAAGCACGGTGTGGTGCCCGGGATTCAGATCGCGCATGCGGGCCGTAAGGCGAGTGCCAATAAGCCTTGGGAAGGTGACAACCATATCGACGCCGGGCATCCGGATGCGTGGGAGCCGATTGCGCCTTCTGCCGTTGCATTTGGTGCGCATTTGCCGCGAGTTCCTCGCGAGATGACGGTGGACGATATCGCGCGGGTACGCGAGGCGTTTGCGGCGTCGGCGGGTCGCGCGTTGGAGGCTGGTTTCAAGTGGTTGGAACTGCACTTTGCACACGGGTACTTGGGGCAAAGCTTCTTTTCGCCGTTGGCCAACAAGCGTACCGACGAGTATGGCGGTAGCTTTCGGAATCGTGCGCGGTTTTTGCTGGAGACATTGGCGGCTGTGCGTCGCGTATGGCCGGAGAATCTGCCGCTGACGGCGCGCTTGGGGACGATTGACTACGTCGAGGGTGAGCAGCCTATGGAGGAGTCGATTGAGTTGATCCGGTTGATGAAGGCGGAAGGGCTCGATTTGATCGACGTCAGCATGGGGTTCAACACGCCGGATGTGAGCGGCGTACCTTGGGGCGAACATGCGTTCCTGGGTCCTGTGGCGCAGCGGATCCGGAAGGAAGTGGGGATTCCGGCGGCGACGTCGTGGAATATTTCGGATCCGCAAAAGACCGATGAGCTGATTCGCAGCGAGCAGGTGGATCTTGTGCTGCTGGGCAAGGGTCTGCTGAGCGATCCGCATTGGCCGTATCATGCCGCGCAGGCGTTGGGGGTTGAGATGCCGCAGCGGCTGTTGCCGGATCAGTATGCGTGGTGGCTGAAGCGATAGCTAGAATGTTCGGATGCGAAACATCCCGGCGCGAGCGGTCGCTGCGATTGTTCTAACGGCGGTGGCTGCTTGCGCGCAGCCCTTTACTCCGAAGATTCCCAAGTTCTGGGATGACCACGAAGTGGAGCGTTTTGAGGTGCCGCTGGCGAATCCGCGGTACTCGCCGCGGCATATGAGTTCGGCGGAGTACTACGCGCTGAAAGTGCGCCCGATTTACAAGACCTATCCCGTGTACGCACCTGGGCGTGAGCCGGCCGGGTATCGCGAACACTTGAAGACGCTGGAACCCGAGATCATCTTCGATCCGGCGAAGTTACGCACCGAAGCCGATTGGATCGCGGCCGGGAAGCTGGTGTTCGAATCGGAACCGCTACTTTTTCCAGCTCCGGAAAACGGCGTGTTCTTTCCAACGCCGTTGCCGCCGAATGCCGATGGTACGCTGCCATTCTTTGTCCCCGGAGCACGCTACGTCATTCGTACGAAGGGCGTGCTGGAGGTTGGCATTAACTCCTGCGCCGGTTGCCACACGCGAGTGATGCCGGATGGGTCTTTACTGGCAGGGGCTCAAGGGTCGTTTGATTTTCCGGCATCGGCGGAAGATCTGGAGAGGTCGCGCAACCGGACTCCCGAGTCTTTGCGGAGGTATCAGGAACGATCGTGGATACTGTACGGCGCGCCGTGGGTAGAACCTAAGGAGAGCTACTTTGCGCGCCTGACCAAGGACGTCGCGCTGCAGCATCTTGCCACGAACCGTCCAGGCGTTCTGCCGAGGCAAGGCACCAGCGAGTTTGCGCCGCCCCACATTCCTTCTCTGATTGGGGTGCGGGATCGCAAGTTTCTGGATGCGACGGGATTTGCACGGCATCGCGACATTGCCGATCTGGCCCGCTATGCGATTACCAACCAGGGTCTGGATACGTTGGCGCATTTCGGCGACTTTCAACCAAGCGCAAAGGCTACGGCATTCAGTTCGGAGATCGGGACCCGGTATAGCGACGAGCAACTCTACGCGCTTGGGCTGTACATCTACTCGCTGCAGCCGCCGCCGAATCCGAATCAACCTAGCGGGCTTTCACGTCGCGGTGAGAAGATCTTTGTGCAGCAGGGGTGCGCGGGTTGCCATCCGGCGCCTTTGTACACGAATAACAAGCTGACACCGGCGAAGGGATTTACGGTGCCGGATGAGATGAAGGGCTCGGGTGATGTGTTGAACGTTTCCGTGGGTACCGACCCTACTCTGGCACTCGCGACGCGGCGCGGCACCGGCTTTTATAAGGTCCCGTCTTTGCGGGGCGTGTGGTTCCGCAATGCGTTTGGACATGGCGGATGGGTGGACACGCTGGAGGAGTGGCTGGATCCGGCCCGGCTCAGGGCAGACTTTGTTCCCAAAAATCCCAACGGGCCACGTGGTGCGGTGCCGGGCCATGAGTTTGGGTTGAAGCTGGCTCCAAACGACCGTGCTGCCTTGATCGCATTCTTGAAGACGCTGTAGACGAGCGAATTGGGGCGCTATTTGTCAAACCCTCGCAGGTACGGCGTGTCGTCTGGTGGGCGCGATCCTGTGCTGAACTGCGCGCCTCGCGTCGAGCGGTAGCGGATGTTCATCACTGGTGTCTCGACCCGGCGTCCCACAGCGGAAAAGCGGCCGTTTTCCCAATTGGATTCCATGTAGTGGTTGGTGATCCCGGTGGACAGCAGAAGGCGCTCGGCGTTGAACGGTTCCTTCTTGGTCACCATCAGCTCGGTGATCCAGTGGGGCTGAGCGTTCGACGCGTGATACTGCCCAAAAGAGCCGGCCCAGCCGAGCATCGAGATGATCGTTGGGTCCTTTTGCCCTTCGATTTCGCCGGCGTAGGTCCAGCCCACACCGCGACCGCCGATGATTGCGCCCATGGTCCCGTCGTTGTACTCGACGATGCAGGCGTTGGAGCGGGCGTCTTCCTGAAACGCGCCCTTCTTCATGTTGAACTTTGCGGCTACCGAATCGAGCAGTTTTCCCGCCCAGGGATTGCGTTCCACCCACTTCCAGGTTTCGGTTCCGCCTCGAATGGACTGTACGGATTTGACGCCGGTCTCACCGCCCTTGCGGCGTTCGACAAAGCACTGCAGTACATCGATGCAGTGGAAGATGCCTCCTTCATCAGGTGCGCCTCCGATGACGATGGAGTTTTTGATCGGGGTATCGATGGCGATCTCGATCTCAGGAGTGCGGAAGTAGAAGGGGATAGAGGAGCCACCGGATAGCGGGAAGTTCAGTTCGCGAGACTTGTCGAACATCCACTTGGCGTCGTCCCAGTTGTAGGAGAGATGCTTGTCGTTGAAGACGGGCACCGAGCGCTTGCTCTGTTCGAAGACGCGGACGACCTGCTGGTACATCCACCAGCGTGGAAGCAGCCAGTGGCCCTTGAGGTCGGTCGGGTAATTGCCGTGTTCGCCGACGATGACCACGCCGTCGACGGCCAGTTCTTTGCCACCGAAGGTAAGCGCTTCGCTTATGGTCTTGTAGATGGGGACGTTCTTGGCCTGGCACACTTTCTGGCCGAGTCCGCTGGTATCCAACTGATGAATGTAGGCGGATACGACATCGACCCTGGATTGTTTATGTGCGCCTTCCCACCAGTAGCCATCCATAAGCTTGCAGATGATCCAGTCGGCGTGGGAGTTCGGCGCGCCCCAGTAGGTGGCGCAGACGGCGATGCGGGGTCGTGCTGGCTGCTGCTGCTGGGTTTGTGCGGAGGCGGCGGTGAGGCTCGTGAGTGCGGCCGTGGCGCCGAGCAGTTTACGCCGGGTGGGGAGGGACTTCGAGTGGATCATGCGACGGCTAGATGGTAGCGAAAAGGTGCGAGTAAAACGCGGGGCGTGAACCCCTGCCGTGCTACTCGCACCTTTACCGTCTTTCGTTACTTGAGACTTACGCCTTACGGCGTGAACGCCAGGTGAGGAGTCCAATGGCGGCAGTGGAAAGCCAGGTCATGCTGCTTGGTTCCGGTACCGTTGCAACGGGGGCAGAGCCAAAGGTCATGATGATTTTGTTGGCAGCGGCATTGTTGAGGACCCAGGTCTTGGTGGCTGTGTCGATGCCCCAAGCCGCGAAGGTCGTGCCGTCCCATTGCATGAACCCGCTACCGGTCCACGCATCGTTCACGATGTCACTTTGGGCGAATCTGAGTGTAGCGTTTTGGGCCAGCGAACTTGTTGGCAATACGATGGCGTTCCCTCCGTAGCTCGTGGCAACAAGGGCACTGCCGATGTAGTACACGCCGGGGGCCGAGGAGAAAGCGCTGGTGAAAGTGCGTAGCTGGGTACCGTCGCCAAGCTGAATGATGGCGTTGTAACTGGTTCCGTTGATGGGTGTGAGTAGCCGGAGCCTGTGCTCCTCGACAGACGTTAATCCGTCAATGTAGGAGAGGCCGGCGAGATTGAGTGTGCCGCTGTACTCGAGTCGTACATTGCCGCCAGTTTCGGAGAAGTGGAAGGTCACATCTGCATACGCTTGGGAGCAGACGAAGGTGGAGAAGAGAAGAAGACCGTAGAGTTTCATGATCGGCTTGGAAGCGGGCGCTCTCCTATGTAGTATAGGCGTTGCCAATCGAAAAAGCACCGGAGGTCGTCGCGATTTTGTATGACGAACAGTTCGTTTTGTTGGTGCTGGTACGAATGGTACGAAGTCGCTGAAGACTTACGGCAGCAGCGGGCTCTTTCAGCCCCCAGTCAACTGCCGCTGGTAGTCGATTTCGTCGAAATGCCCCTTGGATTCGAGGACAAGGGCGTTGGGTCCGAAGGTCCACTGCTCATAGCCGCTGATTCGGACAGGCTTGTGGGTTCCACCTGGTCCGGTGTTTGTGCCGGTGAGGGTCCACTTGAAGATCGCGGATTGGTTGTCGTCGAAGGTGACTTCGTCTGACGAAACAACCATGTCCGGGAATGCGGTCATGAAGGCTTGTGCGGCTGCCGTGATCGCGATGCGGCCTGTTGAGGGGATGCCGCTTTCGATTCGTTAGCGATTCTGCTTTAGCCAAGCAGCCATCATCTGGCGGAGGTCTTTGAAAGTGAGTTCGGTATCTTCAAGCTTCAACTCTTTACACAGGGCGGGAAGATCCGCCTGAAATCGCTCGTAGCGCTCGAAGATGTCTTTCCCACCCGGCAGCTTTGTGCGCCTAGAAGCAGTTGCCAACCATGTTCGTAGCTCTTGCATCGCAGTCTTCGCATCGTTGGAGTGGCAATGTATATCCTGTCCTGCGATGTCCGAGATGAAAATTTGATAGCGGTAGGGATCCGCATCGAAGATCAAAGATATCTTGTGACGTTGACGGTTGCCTCCGTAGCGCTTGCAACCTAGAAACAGTCCAAGTTCCAATGGCATGTTGAAGCGTGGGAGCTTATACTTGGTGTCAAGCTTGACGGCCGAGATGTCATGCACTCCGTATCGGCATTGTTCGATGATGCGCTGAATCTTCGCCAGTCTGAAATCTCCACCGTCATCTTCTTCCCGGGCGGAGCGCGCAACAAAGCCCAGATCAGTGATCGCAAAAACGATTGCGTCGAACATGGGCTTGTATCCCTTATCAAAGGGACAGTTCACAAAAACCTGATCGCTTGGGCTAACCACGAGGCGGCAGTGGGTCGGCACCGAGCCGATCACGAGTGATTTTTGCTACTGCCTTCTCGATCTTTGCGGACTTCTTGCCGGGCGGGTCCTGGATGGGCGGCATTCCATAGGTGTCATGCTCTCGAACTTGACCATTCCGTCCATGGACCACAAGTTGACCAGAGGTTTCCCCTTTCGCAATAACTTTCGCGCTTGCAATGGCCTCTCGTTGAGTCGAAAACACACAAGCGGAGCTGACACCTTCACGCTTCACTGCCCACTGTCCATTTCTGGGGATCACATGCACAGTCTTTGCCATGGCTAACTCCTATTTTAGTTCAGATGCCCAAGTCAATCACTGCTCTTCGTCGATTGACGGTGCGGCATCGTCGTGGCGCCAAACACCACAGCCCCGCCGCGAATTCTGCGTCACACCTTCTGTAGTTTCCATTTGCCCCGGCGGAACATGTAGATCGCTGCCGCCGCGAGCGCCGACTCCGCTGCGGGTACTGCGATAAACACTCCGTTGAAGCCGAGCCCTGCGGGGAAGGCCAGCAGGTAGGCGAACGGTATCTGGAACAGCCAGTAACAGAACAGGTTGATCATCGTCGGCGTGTACGTGTCTCCCGCGCCATTAAATGACTGCGTCAACACCATGCCGTACGCGTAAAAGACGTTGCCTGCGCTGAAGATTCTTAAAGCCGCTGATGCGACTGGGATCACTGCCGGGTCGTCCACGAACTTGGCGACGATGGCCGGGGCGAAGATCCAGAAGATCAGGCCGACGGCTCCCAGGAAGTACATATTGAGGCGTCCGGCCTGCCAGGCGCTGGCTTCCGCGCGATCTGGTTTGCCAGCGCCCAAGTTCTGTCCGACCAGGGTTGCGGCGGCGTTGCTGAGTCCCCAGGATGGCAGGATGACGAAGATGATGATGCGTACGGCCAGCGCATAGCCTGCGACGGCGACCGTGCCAAACGTTGCGGCCATGCGGATGAGCGCGGTCCAGGAGCCCATGGGGAGCAGGTACTGGATCATGCCTCCGGCCGAGAGTTGCATCAGCTTGCCCATTACATCCGGCGCGATCTTGAGATGCTCCGGGCGCAGTTGGATGCGGCCGCTGCCACGGAAGAGGATGTAGAGCTGAAAGAGTACGCCGGCGCCACGTCCGATGGTGGTGCCGACGGCGGAACCTGCGACACCGAGTTCCGGAAAGGGGCCGATGCCGAAGATGAGCAGCGGATTTAGCAGGATGTTGATGCCGTTGGCGAGCCACAGGGATCGCATGGCGACGGCGGCATCGCCGGAGCCTCGGAAGACCGCGTTCAACAGGAAGAGCAGAAAGATGGTTGCGCTGCCGCCATAGATGATGCGGGTGTACGTCGCGCCGACAGCGATGACGCCGGGTTCCGCACCCATGAGCCGCAAGAGTTCCGGCGCTTGCCACGCGCCGACGATGCCGATGACGATTGAGATGAGTGTGCCGAGGATCAGCGATTGCGCCGCCGCGACGCCCGCCTCTGCCGGATTCTTCTCTCCGATGCGGCGGGCGATGATGGCGGTGGTGCCCATGCTGAGTCCCATGGCGATGGAAAACAGGATGGTGAGTGTCGATTCAGTGAGCGCGGCGGCGGCCATCGCATCTTTGCCGAGCTTGGCGATGAAGAAGATGTCGACGATGCCGAATAGCGATTCCATGCACATTTCGAGCACCATGGGTACCGAAAGCATGAAGATCGCGCGGTTGAGGCTGCCTTCTGTGTAGTCGCGATCGGAGCCTGAGATGGCCTCGCGCAAGGAGGACCACAGGCTTTGGTTGGGTTCGGACATTAGCCCGGCAGGCTCCGGTATTGGAAGCCTGCGCGAGTGAGGCGAGCTTTGTCGAGCGCGTTGCGTCCGTCAACGAGGAGCGCGTTGCGCATGCTGGTGGCCACCGAGGGCCAGTCGAGTTCGCGATACTCCTGCCATTCGGTGACCAGCACCAGCGCATCCGCACCATTGGCGACCTCTTCTGGCGTTGCGCAGGCAACGGTGGCGAGGTCCGGATGCTCTTTGGCGTAACGCTCCATCGCTACAGGGTCATGCACTTTGACGCGGCAGCCACGCTCGATGAGCTTGCGTGCGATGTCGATGGCGGGCGCTTCGCGAAGGTCGTCGGTGTTGGGCTTGAAGGCGAGACCGAGCAGTCCGATGGTACGGCCCTTGAGGATCTTCAACTCTGCCAGCAGACGTTCGACAATACGTTCGCGCTGCATGCGGTTGACCTCGCGCGCGGCCTTGACGATGGGCATGTCGAGGCCGTACTCACTGGCAGTCGCGACGAGAGCCGCGGTGTCCTTGCCGAAGCAGGAGCCGCCCCAGCCAATACCCGCTTGCAGGAACCGGGTGCCGATGCGCGCGTCGAGTCCAATACCTTTTGAGACTTGGCGGATGTCCGCGCCGGCTTTCTCGGCAAGGGTGCCGATTTCGTTGATGTAGCTGATTTTCAGCGCGAGGAAAGCGTTGGCGGCGTATTTGATGAGCTCGGCCGATGCAAGGTCTGTGGAGACGAGCGGTACAGCGCCGAAGTCTTCGGGTCGCGGCAGGTAGACCGGGGCTTCGAAGGTCTGGTCAAGTATCGGACGGTAGAGCGTGTAAAGCGTTTCGAGCGCTTGCGGATCATCACCACCGACAACGACGCGGTCCGGGTACAGCGAATCGTGCAGGGCGGTACCTTCGCGCAAGAACTCAGGGTTAGACGCAACGGCGAACTTGCCATCGGTGCGCGTGTACGCATCGAGCAGAATCGAGTGGACCCAGTTGCCGCTGCCGAGCGGTACGGTGGACTTGTTGACGACGACGGTGAAGCCTCCGGTGTGGTGCTTGGCGATGCCTTCGGCGGCGGATCGAACATACTTCAAGTCCGGATTGCCGCCTTCGCCGGGCGGGGTTCCGACGGCGACGAATACGACCTGCGCAGCGGGTACGGCTTGTTCATAACTGGTGGTGAAGCGAAGGCGCGGGCGTGCTTCTGCGAGCAGTTCTTCTAGGTGCGGCTCATAGATCGGGCACTTGCCCGCTTCGAGCATCGCGATCTTGGCGGGGTCCGTATCGAGGCAGGTGACGTTGTGCCCAACGTAGGCCAAACAAATGCCCGTGGTGAGGCCGACGTAACCGGTGCCGATGATCGTAACTTGCATGCTCTTCTAGAGTAGCGGCTGCGTTAAGATCGAGAGACCATATGTCAAACCCGCTTGCCGGCTCCCAATTCAAGGAGCAGTTGAGAACAGGTGTGCCCAAAATGGGCCTATTTCTGAATTCGCATAGCCCGACGGTGGCCGAACAACTGGCGCACACCGGATATGACTGGCTGCTCGTCGATACGCAGCACGGTCCGATGCACAGCGAGAGGCTGTCGGCCATGCTGAGCGGCATTGCCAACGGCGGAGCCAAGAGCCTGGTGCGCGTCGGTGGCTATAACGATCGCATCGGCATCCAGCAGTCTCTGGACTTGGGCGCTGACGGCGTGCTGGTGCCGTACATCAACACGGCGGAAGAGGCGCGCGAGGCGGTGAGCTGCTGCCTGTATCCAACGGCTGGTACGCGTTCGGTGTACTTTCCGCAGCGCAGCATGAACAAGCACGGCTTGCTGGGGTACGCGGGCAACTGGAACAAGAACGCGATTGTGGCTCTGCAGGTGGAAACCGCGGATTGCATCAAGAACATCGATGAGATCGCTGCGGTGCCCGGTGTGGACATCCTGTTTCTGGGCCAGAACGACCTCTGCATGTCGATGGGGCTGTACGAGAAGTACGAGTTTCCGCACATGTACACGTCGCCTGAACTGCAGGAGGCAACGCAGAAGCTGATCAACGCGGCCAAGGCCAACAACGTGATCCTGGGATTGTTCCTGTTTGGTACGGCGCGCGTGGCCGAGTTCCTGGCCAAGGACTTCCGCTTTATCAGCATCGGCAACGACCTGCACCACATCCTGACGCAGGCCGATGCGCACGTGAAGGCACTCGAAGGGATTTCGCCGGACTGGTCGCCCCGGTCGAGCGCGCTGTTGTCCTAACTCTTCAGAAATACCCGCCAGATGGAGGCCACCAGAGCGTGGGTCACCATGGCGGAACGGATTGTGCCGGTTTCTTCAAAGGCTCGACCATAGAAGAAACCGGCCACCCCGGCAACGATGGCAAAGCGCCAGTTGGGGAAGGTCCCAAAGGGCAGATGCACGAGGCCGAAAAGGACCGACGTTGCGACGAGTCCCATCCACTTGCGAGGCTGCGGCAGGTGTTTGGTCAGCAGCGGCTGCAGGACGCCGCGAAAGTACAGTTCCTCACTCAGAGCCACCACCCATAACATTCCAATAAAGGTCGCGACGAAGGCCGGGAGGGCGCGCGTCCAGATCAGGTCCTGGCGAAAGGTCGCGAATTGGACGGCGGCCGCGATCGCTCCGCCGATGGGGATAAACCAGGCGAACTGCTTGAGTCCTGCTTTCCATTCGGCGGCGGTGGGCAGGAAGCCGAAGCCTGCCTGCTCTTCGAGCCCGCGGATGCAGAGGATGGCGAAGGCGGAGGTACGGATGAGCATCAGTTGGCCGAGGATACTGACATTGGCTTTGGGCGCGAGTTGCGGGTAGATCTGCTTGAAGACGCCGGTGAGCAGGATCGCGGCGATTAAGGTGAGGTAGGCGGCGTCGGCTCGGGGCCGGAGGACGTACCAAAAAGCGAGCGCGCCGGCGAGTACGGCAAGGGTGGCGAAGTCGCTGGGTTGGAAGGAGCCGGTGCCGACGGTGTAAATGACGTACGGCGGAAGCGCTAAAATCCAGAGCAGCAGACCCTGGCGCGACGGGTTGCCGATGGCGGCAAAGCGCTGGCGGATGTCCGGGAAGCCGGAGGCGATGTAGAGCGAAGCCTCGACGAGTAGCGCGGGGATCGCGGCCGCGGTGATCCAGCCCGGGATGTTCTGCTGTGACGTGTAGACGAGACCCGCTGTAATGCCAATGGCCCACAACGCGATGACTGTCCAGGCAAAACGCTTCATTCTCTGCAGTTTGATCGTAGCATCGGGGGTGCGGGTGGCTGCCCAAGCCAATGAGCCGCCCGCGGATCTTGTACGGCAGGTAGCCGAGCGCGAGACGGCGACCCAGGCGGCGAGGCTGAAGTATCTGTACCGGCAGACGGTTCGCGTGGAAGATTTCCGGGCGAATGGACAGAAGGCTGGCGAGTACGGTGAGGTTCGCGAGGTGATCTTTCTGCCGGATGGCAAGCGGGAAGAGCAGGTAGTGAAGAAGCCCTGGAACCGCCTGGTGATGATTCAGATGACCGAAGAGGATTTTCGCGATATTCGTGACGTCCAGCCAATACTGCTGACCAAGGATACGCTGTTCATCTACGAATCGAAGTACAAGGGCGAGGAGGCGGTAGATGGCGTGGACTGCTGGCTGTTGCAGGTGCGTCCGCGGCAGATTCTGAGCGGCCAGCGGCTGTTTGACGGGATGCTGTGGGTGGATAAGCGGGACTTTTCGATCATCCGCAGCGAGGGGCAGGCGGTGCCGCAGATCCGGACGTCAAAATCCGAGAACCTGTTTCCGCACTTCACCACGCTGCGCAGCAAGGTGGATGGGGAGCACTGGTTCCCGGTGAAGACCTATGGTGACGACACACTGTACTTTCGCAGCGGACCGCAGCGGATGCGGCTGATTGTCGAGTACGCGAATTACCGGCGGTTCGGAAGCGAGTCCACGATCAAGTTCGAGACAGGCAAGCCTTGAGGGGCTTGCCTATTCGAAATAACCGACGGCAAGTTCAGGGTTGAGGTTGATGGCTTTGCTCCAGCAGGCGCGGGCTTCCGGTTCGCGGCCCATTTCGAACAGAGCATGTCCGAGGTTGAGGAGCGCGTCTTCAAAGTCCGGCCGGGTCTCGAGCGCCTTGAGATAGCACTTGGCGGCGAGTTCCGGTTCACTTTCCTGCTGTAGGACCAAGCCCAAGTTGTACGCGACTTCGGCCGTTTCGGCTTCGGCGGCATCCTGCAGGAGCTTTTCGTGACAGTCGAGCGCGACGAGAGCGTCGTCCCGTTCGATGGCGATCCGCTCCAGAGCCTGAATCCAGACGGTTTGGTCCGGCTTCAGATGGACGGCTTGGAGTAATGCCTCCTGAGCTTCGTCAATACGATCCAGCTTGCGCAGGATGAGGCTGTACTCGTACAGGGCTTCGGGCCATTCTGGACGCATTTCGATGCAGCGGGCAAAGGCGGAGGCAGACTCGTCGTAGCGGCCGAGTTCGCCGAGAAGTACGGCGAGGTGCAGCGACGCAGCGTCCCAATCCGGGCGTACTTCAAGGGCTCGCGTGATGAGGTCGACGGCCTGATCGCGGTCTCCCGCCTTTTCGGCGAGAAGAGCGGCGTTCCAAAGGGTCGCAGCGTCTTCCGGACGGATCTCGAGAGCGCGCTGATAGGTGTCGAGCGCTTCCTGCGGTAATTCGAGATTGTTCAGGGACTCGGCGAGGTTCACCAGGAGGTCAAACCGCACCCCCGGCTGCTGTTCGGCTTCGAGCAGTTCGCGACCGAGTTCGGCGGCGCGGCTGTACTGTCCGGCGTTCTGAAAGAGCGCGACCAGGCCGGCTTTCGTTTCCTGATCGAGATTGCCGGAAGCAGCGAGGCGTTCGGCGGATTCCACCTGTTCGCCAGCCGATGCGAGCACTTGCAGCGCGTTCTGCGCGTCTGGATTTTCCTTGAGAAGAGCGGTTGCCGCTTCGGCTGCACCCTGACGATCCCGCCGGGCAAGACGAATGGCCATCAAGGCTTCCAGAGCGTTCCAATCGCCGGGAAGCTCATCAAGCACAACCTGGATTGCATCCTCGGCTTCTTCGTAGCGTTCGAGTGCGAACAATGCACGGCAGCAAGCGCGGGCCGCATCGATTCCATTCGCCGCGAGTTCGAACTGGTCGAGGGCCTCGGCAGGGCGGTTAGAGTCCAGCAACGCGAGGCCAAGAGCCAAGCGCGCCTGGGCGGATTCCGGAGATAACTCGACAGCCTGCTGCAACGCCGTCACCGAGTCCGAGATGTTGCCGGTATAGTAACGGGCGATGCCAATGTTGTACTGCAGCGAGGCCGCGAGGGCGGCGTCCTGCGGCGTTTCGCAACGCAGGTAGCTTTCCGCTGCTTCGGCGTAGCGGGCTGCGGCAAAATGCTCGTCCGCTTCACGCCAATGCTCGACACCCATCAGGAAGGCATGGGGCGTCACCGCTTCGGCTACGGCGGCAGGGTCCTGCTGAACGGGAGTTTCCGCCGCTACGGCCGGCTCTTCCGCGCTGACGGCGGCTGCTACCGGCGCGAGGTCCGGCTGCATCACCGCTGCCGGTTCTACTGCTGCTGCTGCGGGTGCTGCCACGCTACGGGATTTGCCGGAGTTCCGGTTGCGGGAACTCTTGGCGGACGGAGCGCCGGCTGCTGGGGATCCATCGCCCGTGTCTGGTTCTGGGTCGTCGCTGAGAAGCCGCCGAAGGAGGCTTTCGTCGACATAAAAGTCAAACGCACCTGCCATCGTCTACCTCATCTCGAAAATCTGAACTTTATGAAGCTGCGCACGCTCGTCTTTGTCTTGCAGAAGGCCTACTGCGCCAGTTTGTAGGCGATCGTCCTGGAACACTTCGACGAGTTCATCGCCGATCCAGGTATTGAATTCCGAACCCTTGGCGTCCATGCGGATGCGGAAGGTGTGACCGGGGCGAACCGGGGTTTTGAGCGGCGTGTAATGACGCTGCGTCTCATTGCCGTTGATGATCACGCTGCGGGACAACGCGACGATCTGGTCTAGCCCTGGCTTTACGATTTCCAGCTTGTACGCGTAGTAATTCTTCGGGTCCTGCGCGCGGAACACCCAGCCCAGCGCTTTGCTTTCGATTTGCCCTTCGAACTCGATGCGGTAGTTCGCCAGCGGCTGCGACGGGCGGAACACAGAGATCGAACGGCCTGCGGGCTTGGCGGCATCGCCGGCCCACTTGGGATTCCAACCGCCTGCGCCAGTCAGCGGTACAAATTGCGGGCCTGCCGGAGCAATCGCCTTCGCCTTGGCTGCACCCTTTTGCGAAAGGAAGTACGCCCCGCCGCCGGCGATCACCAACAACGCAGCGAAGATCCCGATCTTAGCCCCTGTGGACAGCTTTGCCCAAAAGGAAGGCGAGGGGCTTACTTCTCCAACGAAAGGAACTTCTGCCGGGGCGATCGCTTCTTTCTTCTTTGCGGCGGACTTACCGGTTTTGCCGGCTTTCTCATCCTTGGACTTGGCTTCGGCTCGGGCGCGGACTGCCTGTGCGACCGGGGATTGCGGAGCCGCTTCCTCTTCCGCCGGTTTGGCTCCGCTGGCGGCCTGCTTGGCGGCGGCCTGTTTTGCCGCTAGCCCAGCTTTGGTGGCCGAAACTCGAGGGGACGAGGTGTCGTCCTTGGACGCGGTGTCCGGTGCTTGATCTTGTGCGGTGGAACTGGTAGCGGCGCTCAAGGAGCGAAGGGATTCCTGTGCGGGCTCGGGTTCCGCTACGGGACCACTCTGCTCTGGCAAAGCTTCTGCTGATGGCGGTGCGGCCGGGGCAGCGGCTTGCTGCTGGGCACGCCCCATTTCCACGGCGCGCAGAATCCGGCTGGCGGCCGCCGACTTGCCCGTTTGCGAGGACTTTGGGGCGGGGGCCGGAAAGTCCTGCGATTCCGTTGAATCTACTTTAGACAACTACAGCCTCCTTTTCCCGCTGGCCATGCGAAATCGTCTTCATATCCGTTCTTTGCTTTCTATCGGCGGAACATCGCCAGTTCCTTAGTACCCTAGTCCCAGTTCTTAGTTTTTTCCTCAGTACACCGGGAAAACACCGGAGTTGACCGTTAGACCAGCCCCAGCTTTTCGAGTACCGAAAGATCGACAAACACTTCCTGGTGTACGGGTGCCGCAGGGGCTTCGGCCTGCGCTGGCAGAGGGGCTGACGCGACTTCTTCCACTGCTGAAACCACTGATTCGACTGGTGCTTCCGCCACAGGCGGCGGTGGCGGCGGCACTGCGATCTCAGCAGTGACCGGTAGGGGCTGACCAACGGCCGGCGCGAGGACGATCGACAACTGCGGCTTCCAGGCCGGTAGACCGAGGCTAACTTCCCAGCCGCGCGACCCTACGCGTTCGGGCTGCGCCGGAGTAAGGGGCGACCGTGCGGCTTCCGGCATGGCAGCCTTGCGCCGCACGGGCTTGGGATAACGAATCGGGATGTCTTGTTCGGGCATCGCCGGGAACAGCGGCGAGGCTTGCCATTCCGCTTCGATCATGAGCAGAGCAGGAACCTCGGGCGGCGCAGCAAAGGTAATGGGGTGTTCCCAGGCCGGAGCCTCCGGCGGAATCGGGTCCGCAGACTCTTCGACCTGATGTCCGAACGACTCCCAGTCGAATGCGTCGGCAGAAAGACCGGATTCTAAGGTTAAACGTACGGCCGTTGCGTCTTCTTCTTCCGCCATGGCCGGCGTGACGCTGATGGCATTGCGGAACGGGGACGGCTTTGCCGCAGGCACTACTCCCAGTTGGAACGGCGCATAAGGCGGATGCGGCTCCGCCGGGGGCGGGGGAGGTAGCGGAGGCGGCGGCGCGCTCGCGGTTCGCAAGGCCGGTGCCGATGCTGGTTCAAAAGGCTGAAAAGATGGGGGCGGCGCGTCCCCCGGCATAGTCTTCTGCGCGGCGACCGGGGGCGGCGTTGGCGGCGGAGGAGGCGTGGGCGGAGCGCTGGGAGCAGCCAACTGCCGGGTTTGCGGAGGCGGCAGCGCACGCTGGCCAGGACGTAGCCCGGGGGCTGGAAGCTGGCGCGCATTGCGCCCCGCCGCGCCTTCCGCAGACGGAGATTGCGCCTGCAGCAAACGGCTTAGTGCGAGTTTATTGTATTCTTCCTGGTACTTATGACGATGAGCATCGGAACAAAACTCACCGCCTCCGGTAAGTTTCTTAAGAAGTGGTAGTGGCTTGCCGCAGTACAGACACCGCATGTCTCCTTCATCGGCAGAGACAGCGCATTACTAAAGGGTGAACCGTTTGTTTTAGGTGCCTCAGGCGAACATATTATGATCCCGTTGCCGGATCACCGCACGACTCGCTCAGGTGTTTCCCTAGTAGCGAAGTCCGTTTCCCCCGTAAAAATGCTAAAGTTCGTGCACCTTAGTACCGATCATCCAATTGCGACGGCAAAGTAGCCCGTCACAATATCAGTTCACTTAGAAGAGGATCGCATGGCTAAGCACGACGCGCTTAAGAATCACATCGAAACCCTCCGGAACGCGATTCCGGAACTCAAGGGAGTACTGCTCGCATCGAACGAAGGTCTCCCGATTGCGCATTCCATTTCCGGTCCGTCGGACCCCAATCGTCTGGCCGCGATGGCCGCTGCCGCTTCGAGCCTCGGCCGCCGCATTACCGACTCCATGAATATGGCGACCCTCGGCGAAGTGGCGATCCAGGGCGATGAAGGCGCGCTGTTTGTGTACTCGGCCGGCTCCAAGGCGGTTTTGGCCGTTCTGGGTCCGCAGGGTTCGAACGCTGGCTTGATTCACCTGGAATCCCGCCAGATCGCCAAGGACATCGGCGAACTGTTCTAATGACTTTTCCGCCGAATTAGCCCGGCGATCGTCCCTTAGAAAAATCAACGGCGCGGAGGCTGGTTTTGACACCAGGTCCGCGCCGGATCTTCCCTGAAGCAACAAGGAAAACTGTTTAGCTACAGCCGGAAGTTCCTCCGCAGTTCTCGCACTTGTAGCAAGAACCGTTCGGGACCATCAGCGAGCCACATTCGGAACACACAACCGCTTCGCCCTTTGCCTTTTCGGCGCCGCCGAAGAGGTTCTGCTGGGCGTCGTCTTCCGTCTTGCGAAGCTTGATGGCATCGCCGGCTTCGGTGAGCGAGTATTCCGGCCCTAAGAACCGGTTGCCCATCCAGCGGAAGATGTAGTCCATAATCGACTTCGCGTACGGGATCGTCTGATTGCCTGTCCAGCCGCTTGGTTCAAAGCGGACATGCGCGAACTTGTCCACAAAGAACTTCAGGGGTACGCCGTACTGCAAGCCATAGGACACCGAGGTCGCAAAGCTGTCCATCAGGCCGGAGATGGTGGAACCTTCCTTGGCCATGGTGATGAACAGTTCGCCCGGCGAGTTGTCCTCGTACAGGCCGACCGTGAAGTAGCCTTCGTGGCCCCCAATCGAAAACTTATGGGTGATCGAGTGACGCTCATCCGGCAACTTGCGGCGGATCGGGCGGTAGACGATCTTTTCTACCGTTGCGGGTGAAGCCGCCGGAGCGGTGGCCGTCGCTTCCTTCGCGCCCTTTGCCGTACCGGACGAGAGCGGCTGTACGCGCTTCGAGTTGTCGCGGTAGATCGCTACTGCTTTGATCCCCAGTTTCCAGCTCTCGATGTAAGCGTCCATGATGTCTGACACCGTGGATTCTTCGGGCATATTGATCGTCTTCGAGATCGCGCCGGAGATGAACGGCTGTACGGCCGCCATCATGCGGACGTGACCCATGTAGTGGATCGATCGCGTGCCATTCTGCGGCTTGAAGCTGCAGTCAAATACCGGCAGATGCTCGGGCTTCAGGCCCGGAGCCCCTTCAATCGTACCCGTGGAATCCACATGGCCCACAATGCGGTCCGTCTGCTCGGGCGTGTACCCCAGCTTGAGCAGCGCCGACGGAACCGTGTTGTTCACGATCTTGATGACGCCGCCGCCAACCAACTTCTTGTACTTCACCAGCGCGAGGTCCGGTTCGATGCCCGTGGTGTCGCAATCCATCATGAAGCCGATGGTGCCGGTGGGCGCGATAACGGTGGTCTGCGCGTTGCGGAATCCGGTACGGCGGCCGAGGTCGAAGGCCTGGTTCCAGCACTCTTCCGCCGCGCGGTACATGGCCGGGGGCACGAGCTTGGAATCGAGCGCCGTCGATACCGAATCACGATGCATGCGGATGACGTCCAGGAACGGCTCTTCGTTGATGCCGTAGCCGGGGCAGGGACCCGTTGAGTCGCCGGCAATGCGCGCTGACGTGAGGTACGCCTGACCGCACATGATGGCGCTGATGGCGCCGGCCCACGCACGACCCTGGTTCGAGTCATACGGGATGCCCATGTACATCAACAGCGCGCCGAGGTTCGCAAAGCCGAGGCCAAGCGGACGGTAATCGTGCGAGTTCTTGGCGATCTTCTCCGTCGGGTAGGCGGCGTTGTCCACCAGAATTTCCTGCGCCAGGATCACGGTATCCACGGCGTGGCGGAAGGCTTCGACGTCGAACTGGCCGTCCGGACCCACAAACTTCATCAGGTTGAACGATGCGAGGTTGCACGCCGAATCGTCCAGGAACATGTATTCCGAACAGGGGTTCGACGCATTAATGCGCGCTGTGTTCTTGGACGTGTGCCAGCGATTGATCGTCGTGTCGAACTGCATGCCGGGGTCGCCACACTGCCAGGTGGCTTCGGCGATTTGCTTCAGCAGGTCCTTGGCCTTGTAGCGCTTCACGGGCTGCTGTCCGACAACGGAGCGGGTCCACCAGTCGCCATCGTTGATGACGGCCTGCATAAAGTCGTCGGTGGCGCGGACGGAGTTGTTGGCGTTCTGGAAGAAGATGGACGAGTACGCCTCGCCGTCGAGCGACGGGTCATAGCCGGCGTCGATGAGGGTGTGCGCCTTCTTTTCTTCCTTGGCCTTGCACCAGATGAACTTTTCGACGTCCGGATGTTCCGCGTTGAGGATCACCATCTTGGCGGCGCGGCGGGTCTTGCCGCCGGACTTGATGACGCCGGCAAAGGCGTCAAATCCGCGCATAAAGGACAAGGGGCCGGAAGCGCGGCCGCCACCCGAAAGGTGCGCGTCGTCTTCGCGGAGGGCGGACAAATTGGTGCCCGTGCCCGAACCCCACTTGAACAGCATGCCTTCGGTCTTGGCGAGTTCCAGGATGGATTCGAGATTGTCGCCGACGGAGTTGATAAAGCAGGCCGAGCATTGGGGCTTCTGGTCGTAGCGGCTGAGGCGCTTGATCTCATCGCTTTCCTGGCTGTAGTACCAGCCGTAGCCACGGGTCTCTTTGACGCCGACATTGAACCAGACGGGCGAGTTGAAGCAGGCCTTCTGGGTCAGCATCAGGTGGGCGAGTTCGTTCCGGAAGTTTTCGGCATCCTCAACGGAGCGGAAGTAGCGCTGGTCGCGGCCCCAGTCGGCGATGGTGTCAACCACACGGTGTACGAGCTGGGCGACGCTGCGTTCGCGCTCGGGGCTGCCCATGCGGCCGTGGAAGTACTTGCTGGCAACGATGTTGGTGGCCGTCTGCGACCAGTCGGCAGGGATCTCGATGTCCCTTTGTTCAAAAATAACCGCGCCTTTGTCGTTGCCGATGGTGGCGGCGCGCAGTTCCCACAGGATGTCGTCGTACGGCGTCTTGCCCGGGTCTAGCTTGGCCGTAAAGTAGCGAGGGAATGACACCCCCTTGCGCATCTCGATGGGAAGGGATTTCTTCGATTCGCGGACTGTGGCATTCAAGTCCACTGTGAGTTGACCCATTTGGATCTCCTAAACGATTGCAAAGACTAGCGCTTATCGATCACGAACCGCAGTGTATTAGGGCGGAAAAGACTTCGGGGATAATGGCGCCGAAGCCTATGGTGACCCAAGATGTTGTGTGGCGTCAAGAATTATATCTATATGCGGAACAGCGGTTTACGAGGGTGAGTTTCAGGGCGGTTAAGGTGTTTGCCTGAGCTGGATGCCTGAAACATTTCTCTAATGTGTTGCTTTCAAAGATGGTTGGGGACAATTGACGCCGGATTGTGCGACTCTCGTGGTGAGACATGGCTCGGCTCTATTACTTAGATTCTTTTCGAACGGCGTTTGATTCGAGCGTCGCGGATGTCGCGGACGGCTGGGTAATCCTCGAAGAATCAGCATTTTACCCCGAATCTGGAGGTCAGCCGGCGGATTTCGGGAAGCTCAGTGGGCTGGCCGTCACAGATGTCCAGGAGCTAGCCGACGGCCGGATTGGACATAAGGTAGACGGTGCTCTGGAGCAGGGGGCGCGAGTGACCGGCAGCATCGATTGGGACCGCCGGTTCGACCATATGCAGCAGCATACTGGGCAGCATCTTCTATCCGCTGTATTTGAAGAACTGTTTCAGATTCCGACGTTAAGCTTCCACATGGGTGCAGCGGTGTCCACCATCGACCTGGATGTCGCGAGTCTGACGGGCGCACAACTGGAGCAGGCCGAGCAACGCGCGAACCGGGTGGTGTTTGAGAATCGTGCGGTGACGGTGTCTTTTGAAGATGCCGCCACGGCCACCGGACTGCGCAAGGCATCCGAGCGTACGGGCGAGTTGCGGATCGTCACCATCACCGATGTGGACAGGAGCGCCTGCGGCGGTACGCATGTGCGGGCAACGGGCGAGATCGGACCGATTCTGCTGCGGCGTACCGAGAAGATCCGCAACGCGACGCGGTTGGAGTTTGTCTGTGGAGGCCGTGCCGTGCGGCGCGCGCGAATGGATTACGACGCGCTGTCGCTGGTGGCGCGGACCTACTCATCCGGCGTCGATGAGGTGGCGGCTGTGGCGGTAGCCCAGGCCGAGCGCTTGCAGGAGTCTGAAAAAGCGCGCAAGAAGATCGCGCAGGAACTAGCGACCTTGCAGGGTCGTGCGATGTATGAAGCGGCTGCTGCTTCGTCCGACGGCTTGCGGCGATATCTGCATCGCGGCGCCGTGACAGATGAGGTTCGCGCACAGGCGCAGGCGTTTGTCGCGGGAGCCAAAGCGGTGTTTGTCGCACTCAGTACCGATAGCGTGCTGATCGCGGCGTCGAAGAATGCCGGGGTGAATGCGGGCGCCGTCGTAAAGTCGGTGGCGACGCGCGGAGGCGGGAGTTCGCAGATGGGGCAGGGAAGCATCGCGGATGCGGCGGCGGCAGAAGAAAGGATCCGGACGGAGTTGCAATGGCCCAAAGAATCTATCTGATTTCCACCGGCGGCACGATCGAGAAGGTGTACTCGGAGACGACGGGTACAGTGCGCAACGAGTCGTTCAAGCTGGACCGGTATCTGCAGCAGTTGCGATTGCCGGACCTGGAGATCGATGCCGTGCGGTTGATGAACAAGGACTCACTGGAGATGACGGCCGCGGATCGGGACCTCCTGTTGGCTGCGGTACGCGCAAAGTTGGAGTCCTACGCCGCGCCGGTGGTGGTCACGCATGGGACGGACACGATGGTGGAGTCCGGCATGTACTTGCAGCAGAACCTGGGGTCGGACTTGAGTGTACCGGTGATCTTTACCGGGGCCATGACACCGCTGGGCTTCGAAAGGTCGGACGGATTGCAGAATCTGACGGAGAGTCTGATTGCGGCGCAGATCCTGCCGCGGGGGATCTGGCTGGTGATGCATGGGATGGTGTTTCCGATTGATCGCGTCAGGAAAGATCGGGAGCGCGCGGTGTTTGTACGCACGAGCCCAGGATTGGAGTAGATCGAGATCATCTTCGATGTAATCCAAATATGTGGGATCTAGAGACGGTCGCTCGCAGATTCATCTACTATCCATTGCTGGCGTTGACTGGACTGGTGGTGCTTGTCATCGCCTGGAACTCGTTTGTTCCCTGGCTGGGCTCCAAGTTTCCTTCTACCGTCGCACGAAGCGAGCGTTGGTCCCATGAAATGGTGAATCGTTCGTTTGGCTACGCGATAGAGAAGTATCGCTGGCAGAGGGATGGGTTTGCCGTCACGATCTGGCTCGGGTCGGATTTGCGGCTCCAGTTTGAAGAGCCGCAGTTCGAACTACAGCGAATCTCCACGCAACGCTGGCTCGCTGGCGGTCGCACTCCAGATGGCCGATCTGCCAGGAGCGGGGCAGTAGTATCCGGATCGCAAGGTACGTGCGTACAACGGCGGCGAGTCAGAGTAAGTCGCCGAACTTCTCTTCGGTGAGTCCGGCGTCGCGCACAATGGCACCCATTGTGTGCGCATTTACTGGATCATGGCGGGGAATCGTCACGATTCGAACGCCATCCGTCATCAGGATATGTTTCCCCTGCTTGGCTAAACCGCGATCTCCACTTCGCGCATCTCGCTTTTTGCGGCTAGATCACGCGCAACGGCGAGATATTCTGCAATTGCATCTTTGATGTTGGCGAGCGCCTCTTCTTCGGTCGCACCTTGAGACCAGCAGCCTGGAAGTCCTGGGCACGAGACGCTGTAGCCTTCGTCAGAGGCCACGAGAGCAACCGGATACTTCATTTGCACACTCCAATCATTAGCTTACAGCGCGGGCACGCTCCAGGACGCTGCTTGGGCAACTCCCGCATAATAGAAGACGTGGATGTGTTCGACGAACTCGTACGCCTGCGGCGCCTTGGGCAGAAGTCTGCCTTGGCGACCATCGTTCAGGTCAACGGGTCCATTCCCAGCTTTGAAAGCGCCAAGATGCTCGTCCGCGAGGACGGCACCTTTGTCGGCACCATCGGCGGCGGCTGCGTCGAGGCCGAGGTCTGGAACGCTGCCCGCGAAGTGATGGATACCGAAAAGCCCAAGCATCTGAGCTTTAGCCTGGGACAGGATGCCGCCTACGACAACGGGCTCATTTGCGGAGGACAGTTGAACGTGTTTGTGGAACCCGTCATCCCGCAGCCTCGCGCACTGATTTTTGGCGCGGGCCATATTTCGAAGAGCCTTTCCAAAGTCGCGACCCTGGCGGGGTTTGAGTCTGTCGTGATCGACAATCGCGAGGCGTTTGCCAACAAAGAGCGCTTTCCGGAAGCCGCAGAGGTGATCTCGGATGAGTACGAAAGCGTCTTCCCGGGGCTCAACGTCAACTCCACCACCTACATCGTGATCGTCACTCGCGGGCATCGCGACGACATGCGCGTTCTCCGCTGGGCTGTGTCGACGCCTGCCAAGTACATCGCCATGATCGGCAGCAAACGCAAGACCATCGCCACCATTCACGAGCTCCAAAAAGAGGGTTTTCCACGCGAACTGTTCGAGCGCATCTACGCTCCCATGGGACTGGAAATCGGCGCAGTCACGCCGGAAGAGATCGCTGTGTCGGTGGTTGCGGAGATGATCGCCGTGCGGCGCGCGCCCAAGGATGAGGCGTGGCGCTCGGTAGCCAAGTCTGTATTCGCGCACGAGCGGTTGAAGGCGCTGCTGAAGTAATGAAGATTGGCGGTTTGGTGCTGGCGGCGGGAGCGTCGCGGCGGATGGGTTCGCCCAAGGCATTTCTCGATATCCAGGGCGAGACGTTTCTCGATCGCATGGTTCGCGTGATGCGGTCTGTGTGCGATGACGTAGTCGCCGTCGTCCCGCCCGATTGGTCTGCGCCCGATGCGCACTACGTCCGCAATCCTGACCCCGAGCGTGGCATGTTGAGTTCGCTACGCTGTGGACTCCAAGCACTCTCCACCGCCGACCACGTCCTGTTCACCCCGATGGATTTGCCCTTGCTCGATCCCCGCACCGTGCGTCTCATTGCCGACGCCGCGCCTCGTGCCGGTGTGGTGATTCCGCGCTTTGGCGAGGACCGTGGGCATCCCGTTGCTGTCAATCGCGAAGTGATCGCGGAGTTGCTGGCCGCTCCCGATGGCGTGCAGCCTCGCGACATTATCCGGCGCGACGATTCTCGCGTTCTGTTCCTGGATGTCGACGACCCCGGCGTTGTCCGCGACATCGACCACCCTGAAGATTACCGCCGATTACTGCTGTCTATTCCATGTTGAAACGTTTTCATAAGCTCGCCAAGATTTTGGTGGTGCTCGTACTTTTGTTCGTGATGGCGGGCGTGGGCGCTCCGTACTTCCGGGCGGACTATTTTTCCTCGCGCATTCAGGAAGGACTGGAACAGGCGCTCGGACGCAAGGTCACCTTGCGCAACGTGCGGTACAACGTCTTTCAAGGTCCTGGCTTTCAGATGGAAGAGGTCACCATCGGAGAGGACCCTCGCATCGGGATTGAGCCCATTGCGCATATGGCCGAGATGCAGGCTCGCGTCGATGCCTTGAGCTTGCTCAAGGGCCAGATTCGCTTTTCGAACCTTCGTATGGTGGAGCCGACGGTGAACCTGACGCGCGCCATCAACGGCGGACCCTGGAACGTGGAAATGCTGTTGGGTCGCGCCGATGCGTCACAGATTCCGGCGATCCAGATCCGTGATGGCCGCGTCAATTTCAAGTTCGGCGAGCGCAAAGAGAAGTTCTACTTTGGCGCTGTGGACCTTGACCTTGCGCCGTCCGATCGTGGCGGCGGCTCGCTCGGGCTCACTGCATCCGCCGAGCCTTTCCGCAACGACATGCCAGCGCGTACCGTGGGCCGGGTGCATCTGCGTACGGCGCTCGAAAATGGCCGTATCGAAGGGGAAGTGGAGGGTGAGCGCGCGAGCATCGCGGAGTTAGTGAAACTCCTAGGTGTAACCGCTCCCGGCTGGAAAGGGTTTGTCGCTGCATCCCTACAGTTTTCGGGTGCGCCCGAACAGTTGAAGCTGACGGGCGAGGTCCAGTTGGACGATCTTTCGGGCGGGATTCTGCTGCCCAAATCGAACGCGAGCGCGCTGCCGGTGGAAGGCACGCTGAACCTGCGTAGACATGAGATTCGTATTGGTACGCGGGCGTCCGATGCGCCGCTCCCGCTGCGTGCGCAGTTCTCCGCCAAAGATTATCTGGCCAAGCCCGAATGGGACGGGTCGATCTCGTTCCACGACTTCTCAGCGCCTGCCTTGTTCGGAGCGTTGAAGCAACTGGGTGCGACCGGACCTGACGGTTTTGGCATTGAAAAAGGCGCCGTCAGCGGCAACATTACTTTTGCTCGCGACACCGGTGTGCAGGGCGATGTGGAAGTAGCGGGCGGCGAGTTCGTACTTCCGTCCGGTGGCCGTGTGACGGACCCTCAGTTCCAGTTCCTCGTCACGGGCGAGCATACGTCGCTGCGCACGCATTCGGCAGGGCTCGAAGGCGAGGCCGCGATCGACGGCAAGTACGACCTCGACACGCGTACGTTGGATGTCAAGATCCAGACCAAGTCCACGCCGGAACCGCTGGCGGGCTTGGCGCAGATGATTCCCGATGCGGCATTTCTGAAGGGCTTTGGCGAGCAGGGTTCATGGAAAGGGAACGTGCGCTACGTCGCGGCGGCGGATGAGGATCCGCAGTGGGCCGCGCAAGCCGACGTGATCGACGCGCACCTGGATGTGCCGGGCATGGCGTGCCCCATTGTGGCGTCCTTCAGCGCGACCCTTGCGGGCGAGCGTCTGGTGGCTCGCAACCTGCGCGGTAGCTGTGGCACAGCGCTTCGCTTCACGGGGGACTACCGGTATGAACCCAAAGCGATTGTGCCTCACCGGCTGAACCTGGTGGCGGCGAACGACTGGAATCTTGTGGAACTGGAAACGGCCCTACGCCCGACCTTGGCTCGTGGCGGCTTCCTGTCCAAGACCCTGCGGATCGGGCGCGCACCGGTTCCCGAATGGCTCAGTGACCGTAAGGTGGAAGGTACGTTCCGGGCTCCCAAGCTGATCGCCGGGACGATGCTGGTGTACGAGAAAGTAGCGGCGAGGTTTAACTGGAATGGCGCGCGAGGCTCGCTGCTGGACGTAACTGCGAAGACAGTGGACGGTACGGCGGCGTTGAACGGCGAAGTACAGATCGATCTGGCGGGATTTCAGCCGAAGTACAAGGCCAAGGGTACGATTGCGGACGCCGGCATCGGCGGCGGCCAGGTGGACTTCAACGGGACGCTCGAAAGCGAAGGTTTGGGCGGTACGCAGTTGCTGGCGCAAGCGGTTGCCAAGGGGACATTTCGTGGGCAGGCGGTACGCCTGAACCCGGAGTGGGCCTTCGACGATCTGAGCGGCAACTTTACGGCGTCCGCACCGGCAAGTGCGGCAGCGCAGGCAATGCCGAAGGTTACGTTGACGGACGTAACGTTGACCCAGGGCGGGGAAACCTACCAAGGCAACGGTACGACACAGGCGGACGGAAAGCTGGTGCTGGAACTGGCTGGATCGGGCTCCGGGGCTGCCACAACTCCCTCGGCAACAGGATCATCGGCGTCCTCTTCTGCTGCGGGTACGCCTGTAACGGCAGCACAGGCCAACAAGGCCGGTACCGCACGTCCGCCGCTACGGCTGATCGGATCGCTGCTTCGCCCCTAACAGGCAGATTTACTTCCGGCCTTTCAGTTCCGGACCTTTGAACTCCGGAGCACGCGCCGCAGCAACGGTTGCAGCATCGGTGGTGAATCCCACCGCTCCAGCCAAAGCGCCCAGCGCTTGATTGTTCAGTTGCTGCAGAAAGAAGGGCGACATACCTTCGGCCTCACGATGGAAGCTGAGGCCACCTTCGCCTTCTGTATCCGTATCCACGCGCACAATGTCCCCACCGCGGATTTGGCCTGTGGCGATGAGGTTCGACATCGGATGCACGAGCATCCGTTCGATGGCACGCTTCAAGGGCCGTGCGCCGAACTTCACATCCGTGCCATGTTCGAGCAGTAGCTCTTTCGCATCCTCGGTGGCATTGAACAGGAACGCATTGGGACCCGACGTCTCAAACACACGGGTCTGCACCATGTTCAACTCGATGTCGAGCACCTTGGTGAGTTCCGGCTTGCCCAGCGGCTTGAAGACGACGATCTTATCCGGGCGATTCACGAACTCCGGCGGGAACTTGCGCCGAGCGGCTTCAATGCCGGACCGTGTGATCTTGCCACCCATATCGCCGACCACGCCCGTATCGCCGGCCTTCAGGCGACTTTGCGCGGCAGGCGCGCCAAAGCCCATCTTCGGGTTCAGAATCGAACTCATTTCCGACGCGCCGACGTTGCTGGTCATAAAGATCAGGCAGCGCGAAAAATCCACCTTGCGGTTGTCGCCGAGAGTGAGTGTCGCCTTGTCGAGAATGCCCAACAGCAGGTTCCACAACGCGTCGCTCGCCTTTTCGATTTCGTCAAAGAGCACAAAGCTCATCTTGCAGCGGTCGGTGTGATGCTGGTTCAGCACCTCCTGGCTCAGCAGCGGATGCGTTTCCCGATGTCCCAGATAGCCGGGCGGCGACCCGATGAGCTTCGCAATCTCGTGGCTGTGCTGGAACTCCGCGCAATCCACCTTGATAACCGCGCGCGGATTGCGAACCAGACATTCGGCCATGGCTTCGACAATACGTGTCTTGCCGGTTCCCGTGGGGCCCAGGAACAGGAAGTTGCCGATGGGGCGGCCGGGGGCGCAAAGCCCCGTCAAGTACATCTGATAGATGTTGACGATCTGCTCGATCGCCTCATCCTGACCGACAATGAGACGCTTCAGGCCTGCCTCGAGCGTAAGCGCGTCACGGCCCGTACGGTTGGGGTCCAGACGTTCGTTCACCTGGCGCGGAGCCGACGAACGCATGGATCGCGACCGTTCTCCTGCCTGCGGCAGATCGATTTGCAGGCCGTTCAGGCGCATGCCGTTGCTCCCTCTGCCGGATTTGGTAGTGTCCATTCCAGCTTTGCGGGCGTCGCGCCCGGCGTCTTTTCCATTCCCATCGCCGACTTTTGCCTTACCCAGAAGCACGGTCGAACCCACTCCCCATGTTTTGCTGCTGCTGCTGCAGTCACTGCTTCCATCTTCATTGCGGTTATGTTCCACTCATCGTCCCCCGCCGCCCGAGTTCGAGCCTTTTCAAGGCCCGTTCTCTACGCCTTTGGTGGCTTCGCAGGCCTTACTTCCACCCGGCTCACCAGCGTACGACCCGGCAGACGCAATAGCGACAGCACAATGTCGGAGATATCCTCCGGAGCGATCTTCCAATCTGCTCCCTTGGTGGACCCACCTGGTGAAAACTCGGTGGATACGCTACCCGGCATAATACTCGTCACCCGCACATTGTCCTGGCGATGATCGAGCATCAACGCTTCGCTAAACCCATTCAAACCGAACTTCGACGCGTTGTATGCCGCCCCGCCCGCAAACGGATTCTTCGCCGCCAGACTGCTGATCTGAAACAGATACCCGCCGCCCGACTGCTTCTGAAAACGCCCGAGCGCCTCCTTGGTGACATAGAAGACTCCATCGAGATTCAAGCCAATCGTCTGCCGCCAGTCTTCGACCGTCAGCTCCGAGGTCTTCTTGAAGATCCCGATGCCCGCGTTGTTCACTACAATGTCGATTCCACCAAGTTCATCGTCCGCGTACCGGAAGAACTCCACGACGGACTCATAATTCGACACATCTGCGGGCATTCCCGCGACCTTGCTACCCCCATTCGCCGTATCCCGAATCGCCGCGACGGCCTCATCCACCGGCTTCTGTGACCGTCCGCAGATCACGACCGAGCAGCCGTGGCTGGCCAGTCCCTTCGCGATCGCCAGGCCAATGCCTCGCGTACCACCGGTGATCACCGCTGTTTTGCCTTTGAGGAAAGTATCGGAAGTCATATACTTCCTATTTTCTCGCCGATCAGACGGCCGCCGATCAGATGGCCGCAAGGTGTGAACCCCGCTTTTTGCAATGTCCGGCGGCTGGCAACATTCGACACATTGCATCGCGCGGCCGGGACGCTGCCGCCTTCCCGGCAAACGCGCTTCAACTCCTGCACGATGTACGCACCGAGTCCGCGCTGCCGAAAGGCCTCCGCCACGCCCATATAAACGTCGCCGTACGGGCGGTTGTAGTGGTACAGGATCCCACCAGTTGCCGCGACCTCACCATCAAGCGTCACCACCCACGCCGCATCGGGGTCCAGCGAGGCGGCCTGCAGCGTGTCATGATCGGCGACCTCCACCGCGCGGAACTCGGCACCCGGTATCGTGAAGGCCGTCGTGAGCGCGTCGGCAAACAGAATGGCCTCCGGCGTGATCTCGTGACAGTAGGCGTGGAGCATGGTTGTGAGGGCAAGGTCGTTCGTTTGTGTTTCGACGGCGGACGGCTTCGCAAAACGGACGAGAGTCGCAAAGAGGTCGAACACACGGTCGAGCGCAAACGGCGCGACATGAAACTCGTAGACCGTGGGGCTATCCCGCCAGGGTCCTGCGATCGCAACCGAACCGTAGCCGGCAAGCCTGCCGTTGTTATCTTCGAGCGCGTACTCCAGTGTCCAGCCCGGACGCGCGTGAATGGAATCGTGAATAATCTGGCAGTTCATCGCACGGCGGTACTCCTCCCGTAGCGATTCGATTTCCGCAGGATCGGCCAGGCGGCAGCGCATGATGGCAACCATGTTCTCACGGCGATACACTGGGCCTTATGCCACACTCCCGACGGCACTTTATCGGATCGGCGGCCGCTGCAGCCGCTGGCGTTTCCTCCTTCGCGCAGACCGCCAAACCCAAATCGGCGAACGATACGATCCAAATCGCGCTGATTGGCGCCGGCGGTATGGGTACGGCTGACGCGCAGAGTTCGCTCGCCGTTGGCGGCACCAAGATCGTCGCCGTGGCCGACATCTACGACGGCCGCATCGCGCGCGCCAAAGAGCGCTGGGGTAATGACCTGTTCGCCTCCCGCGACTATCGCGAAGTACTCGCCCGCAAGGACGTCGACGCCGTCATCATCGGCACCCCGGACCACTGGCACCAAAAGATCTCCATCGATGCCATGGACGCCGGCAAGGACGTCTACTGCGAAAAGCCCATGGTGCAGAAGGTGGAGCAGGGCAAGGCCGTCATCGAAGCCCAGGCGCGCAACAAGCGTATCTTCCAGGTCGGCTCACAGCGCGTGAGCTCGATCATTTATCAAAAGGCCAAGGACCTCATCAAGGCCGGTACCATCGGCGAAGTGAACCTCATCGAAGCCTGGTGGGATCGCAACTCCGCCATCGGCGCTTGGCAGTACTCGATCCCGCCAGATGCCTCCCCCGAAAACATCGACTGGGACAAGTTCATCGGCAGCGCTCCCAAGCATCCATTCGAACCCATCCGTCTGTTCCGCTGGCGTAACTACAAGGACTACGGCACCGGCGTCTGTGGCGACCTCTTCGTCCACCTCTTCAGCGGCATGCACCATATTCTGGAAACCAACGGCCCCAACCGCATCTTTTCCACCGGTGGCCTGCGCTTCTGGAACGACGGCCGCGACGTGCCGGACATCATGGTCGGCCTCTACGACTACCCCGCCACCGCCAAGCATCCGGCCTTCAACCTGTCGCTGCGTGTGAACTTCGTCAGCGGCAACGGCGGCAGCAGCGGCTTCCGCTTTGTCGGTAGCGAAGGCATCATCATGGTGGACGACGCCGTCACCGTCATGCGTGCGCCCCGCGAAGTGGACCCCGGCACCACCATCGGTACGTTCTCCGAAAAGATCCGCGAAGAGGTCACCCGCCAGCATCGCGCCAAGTACCCCGTGGTGCGGCCCAACGCTGACTCCATGCGTGCCCGCGAAGAAGACAAGTACATGCCGCCGCCCGGCTACAACGATCATCTGGATCACCATCGCAACTTCATTGAGGCGATCCGCTCCCGCAAGCCGGTGATCGAAGACGCGACCTTCGGCCTACGCGCCGCAGGACCCGCCGTGCTTTCCAACGTGAGCTACGACCAGAAGAAGACGATCGAATGGGATCCCCAAACGATGACGGTGAAGGGATAGGAAAAAGACAATGGCTGTCAACGATACGATTCAAATCGCACTCATCGGCGCGGGCGGCATGGGCCAAGGCGACGCGCGCAACTCCACCTCGCTCGACAAAGTAAAGCTGGTGGCCGCCTGCGACCTCTACACCGGGCGCCTCGAACGCTGCAAGGAAATCTGGGGCAAGGACATCTTCACCACCCGCGACTATCGCGAGGTCCTGGCGCGGCCGGACATCGACGCCGTCATCATCGCCACCCCGGACCACTGGCACGCCCGCATCACCAAGGATGCCCTCGCCGCCGGCAAGGACGTCTACTGCGAAAAGCCCATGGTCCAGAAGATTGAGGAAGGCCAGGGCGTCATCGACGCGCAGAAAGCGTCGAACGGCAAGATCGTTCAGATCGGCTCGCAGTACGCCTCGTCGCTGGTCTTCCAGAAGGCCAAGGAACTGCTCGAACAAGGCGCCATCGGCAAGCTGAACATGGTGGACGCCTGGCTCGATCGCAACACGGCGATGGGCGCCTGGCAGTACACGATCCCCACCGACGCCTCGCCGTCGACTGTGGATTGGGATCGCTTCCTGGGCCAAGCCCCCAAGCGTCCCTTCGATGCCACGCGCTTCTTCCGCTGGCGCAATTACAAGGACTACGGCACGGGCCTCGCCGGCGACCTGTACGTCCACCTGCTGACGGGCCTGCACGTCGTCACCGGCGCCATGGGACCCAGCCGCATCTTCGCTACCGGTGGTCTGCGCTATTGGAAAGACGGTCGCGATGTCCCGGACGTGATGCTCGCCACCATGGACTATCCGGACTTCACGTTCACGTTGAAAGTGAACTTCAAGAGTGGCGTCCCGCAAGAGGATTTCGGCTTCCGCTTCACGGGCAGCGAAGGCGTCATGAACGTATCGATGGCCGAATGCACGGTAGCAAAGACGCCGCGCGAAAAGGCTCCCGGCAACACGGCGGACCAGTTCCCGGCCGCGGTGAAAGAGAAGTTTTTGGAGGACTACTACAAGCAATACCCGATGTGGCAGCCCAAGACCGAGAACCTGCCGGGCAACGAGATGGTACGGTTCGCGCCGCCGCGCAGCTACAGCGCGCACCTGGAGCATCATCGCAACTTCATCAACGCCGTACGCAGCCGCAAGCCGTTTTTTGAAGATGCGGTGTTCGGCTTCAGGACCGCGGGTCCGGCACTGCTGACGGGCGTGAGTTACGACGAGCGCAAGGTCTGCGGCTGGGACGCGGAGAATCTGAAGCGTACTGCATAAGATTCGTGATTAGGGCCTGGTAATGGTGCGCTTGGCTGATGCAGTTTAGCGTCTCCCGAATACGGGTCTACGCCTCTTTGCTATGGAAACTATAACGATACGGGAGATTCTGGACCAGGTTCAACGCGGGCAGATTCGAGTGCCAGCCTTTCAAAGAGGCTTTGTATGGGAGCCCGATCGGGTCGCATACTTGATGGACAGCATTTACAAACGTTATCCGTTCGGCTCCCTTCTGTTTTGGCGAACCAAAGAGAAGTTGAAGGTTGAAAGGGACCTCGGCCCCTTTAGACTGCCGGAACCCCGCGTAGACTACCCTATCGACTACGTGCTAGACGGCCAACAGCGCGTGACTGCCATATTTGGAGTTTTCCAAACTGAGCTCCCGATGGGCAACCCGGTTCCATGGGACGACATTTACTTCGACCTCGGCGCTGACGTCAACGCACAGGATCCCCAATTCGTTGCCAAGTCTGCAGCCGAGGTTGTACCTAAGCGGCATTTTCCATTGAAGGCCATTTTTGATACCGCCGCGTATCGAAAAGCGACAAAAGATCTCGATGATGAGACTGCGAAGCGAGTTGACGATATGCAGGCTGTCTTCAAAGAAACGCAGATTCCGGTCCAATTGTCGAACACGGAAGATAAGGCGACCGTCGCCATCATTTTCGAACGAGTAAACCGCCAGGGAGTTCCTCTCGATACACTTCAACTTCTTTCTGCGTGGACGTGGAGTGAAGATTTCCAACTGCACGAACAATTCGCAGATTTGAGCGAGCAGTTGGGGCCCTTTGGATTCGCAGAAGTGGGAGAGGATACGAACCTGCTTCTTCGTTGCTGCGCGGCCGTATTGGTCAAGGATGCAGCACCCGAAGCACTGATGAGTCTCAACGGTCAAACGGTTCGGGAGAATTTCACGCGCATATTGAACGGCGTTCGAGGCGCTGTGGACTATGTGCGTGCACACTTCAATGTGTTCTCTCTCGCAAATCTTCCATTTCCAACAATGTTGGTTCCGTTGTCCGTCTTTTTTGCCGTAGACGGGGACGCGGAGGTGAAATACAGTGATCAGCAAAGGCAGGCCATTGATCGCTGGTTCTGGCGTTCTTCTTTCTCGAAACGATACAGTGCCGGCACGCTGCGCACGTTGAAGGCTGACATTGCTGAGATGGAGAAACTCCGGGAAGGACAGTCCACCGAACTTGGGAAGTTCGACGTGGTGATATCTCCGAGTTTTTTTACCGACAACGTGTTCGGAATGGGCAACGTCAATACCAAATCCTTCATCCTAATGCTCGCGAATGCGCGCCCTCGGAGCTTCGTCTCTGGTACGCCGCTTGATCTCGCGACGAAACTGCGCGCGAGTAACAAAACAGAGTTCCATCACCTTATGCCAAGAGCCTTTCTTAAGGCGACGGGTCAGACTAAGGTGTCCGAGAGCGTGCTAGCCAACTTCGCGTTTTTGTCGAGGACCGACAACCGGCAGTTAGGCGGTGTAGCTCCCTCGCGCTACCGCGCAAAGCTGGGCACAGACTGGGAATCCATTTTGCGTGATGCACTATGTCCAACCAGCGTGTTCGACGATGACTACGAAGTCTTCTTGCGGGAGCGGAGCGAGATGCTGGCGGAGCGAGCGCGCACCCTCTGCGGTTAGACAGGAAGGCGAAGCGGCCGCGCAATCGCAGCAGGTACGTCCTTGAACCGGGCAAAGGCGGGCTTCTGCGTAACCGGAATCGATTAGTCGGACCATTCCGCTCCGACTTGCTCGTTTGACACCCCCCTCCAACCCTCAATACACTAATGACTTAACGTCCAATCCCACCACCATGCCTACAAGCGAACTCGAAAAGTATTTTCCGGTTCTGGTTATGGCAGTGATCGCAGCCGTCATGGCTGCCTCGCTCACCATCCTGTCCTCGGTCCTGGGCAAGCGCTCCAAGAGCCCGCAAAAAGACACGCCCTATGAATGCGGCATGGCCCCTACGGGCGATGCTCGCGACCGCTTCTCCATCAAGTTCTACCTGGTCGCGATGATCTTTATTCTGCTCGACATCGAAGCCGTTTTTCTGTACCCCTGGGCCGTCGTTTACCGCCAGCTCAAGTGGTTCGCCTTCTTTGAAATGCTCCTCTTCATCGCCCTGGTGCTGGTCGGCTACTTCTACATCTGGAAAAAAGGCGCTCTCGATTGGGCGATTCCGGAACGGCCCCGCAAGGCTGGTCCCAAGACCGGGACGAATCTTTACCGGGAGGCCGCATAAATTCCATGCTGCCTGAAACTGTGCAGTCCAATGCCGATGCTGCCGCGCTTGACGCCGCCTTCCCTGGCGCTGTCGTCGAAGCCAAGCACGAGTACAAAGAAATCACCCTGGTCATCGACCCTGCCAAGATCATCGAAGTCTGCGCGTTCCTCAAAAACAAACAGGGCTTCGATCGCTTGAGCGCGATCACCGCCGTCGACTGGTACCCCTCCGACCCGCGCTTTGAGATCGTCTACCACCTGCAGCGCACCAAGGACTGGTTCCGCCTGCGGCTCAAGTCGCGCGTCAACGAAGAGATCGAATCTGCCTGCTCCGTATGGCGCGGCGCCAACTGGTACGAACGCGAAGTGTTCGACATGTTCGGCGTAAAGTTTACCAATCACCCGGATCTGAAGCGCATCCTAATGCCAGAGGACTGGCAAGGCCATCCGCTTCGTAAGGACTACCCGGTCCACGGCCACCGCTACAGCTATCAGAACGAGTAAGTAGGGACAGGGACGACGAAACCACATGAGATCCGCGATTGACTATCCCGTAGAATCGAGACCGGCGCCCGAGCCGCAGGAATCGCCTACCGGACAACGCCGCATGACCCTGAACATGGGTCCGCAGCACCCGTCCACCCACGGTGTGTTGCGCATCGTCATCGAACTCGAAGGCGAAACGATCACCCGCGCTGAACCGGACATCGGTTACCTGCACACGGGCATCGAAAAGCAGTGTGAGACTAAAACCTGGCAACAGGTCACGACGCTCACCGACCGTGTCGACTACCTGTCGAACCTCGCCAACAACCTCGTCTACGCGCTCACCGTCGAAAAACTGCTGGAACTCGAAATCCCCGAACGGGCAAAGTACCTGCGCGTGATGATGAGCGAGTTTTCGCGCATCAATTCGCATCTGGTCTGGCTCGGCACTCACGTGCTCGACATCGGCGCGATGAGCATGTTCTTTTACTGCTTCCGCGAGCGTGAAGAACTGCTGCGTGTTCTCGAATTCTTTAGCGGCCAGCGTATGATGACCAGCTACATCCGCGTTGGCGGCGTCGCACTCGATGCCCCGCGTGGATGGGAAAAGATGGTCCGCAAGTTTGTGGACGTCTTCCCCAGCCGTGTCGACGAGTACGAGAACCTGCTCGAAAAGAACCCCATCTGGCTCAACCGTACCAAAGGCGTCGGCTACATCTCCGTCGAAGACATGCTGGAACTCGGCGTCACCGGGCCCATGCTTCGCGGCGCCGGCATCGCCATGGACGCACGCCGCACCGAACCCTACTCGGGTTACGAGAAGTTCGACTTCCGCGTGTGCACCCACACTGACAATGACGTGTACGCCCGCTATCGCGTTCGCCTCGAGGAGATGCGCGAGAGCTTAAAAATCATTAAGCAGTGCTTGGAAGGTATGCCTGGTGGGGCATTCCAGGCCGACGCGCCCAAGGTGGTTCTGCCCGAGCGCGAAAAGATGAAGACGCAGATGGAAGCGCTCATCTACCACTTCAAGATCGTGACCGAAGGCTTCCGCGTGCCGAAAGGCGAGGTCTATCAGGCCATCGAATCGCCGCGCGGCGAAATCGCCTACTACATTGTCAGCGACGGTACTTCGAAGCCCTACCGTCTGCACATGCGTACCCCAAGCTTTGGCAATCTGCAGGGCCTGTCCCCCATGATTGAAGGCGCTCTCATCGCCGACACCATCGCCGCGCTTGGCTCAATGGACTTCGTGCTCGGAGATACGGACCGCTAGAACATGACCTTCTCACCCGCACTCGAACAACGGTTCGAAAAGATGCTGAAGGCCTACCCGGAAGGCAAGACGCGCTCCGCCGTGGTGCCGATGTTGATTTACGCGCAGGATGAAACCGGCGCGGTGACCGAAGAGCTGATCCAGGAAGTCGCCAAACGCTGTGGCGTTTCCCGCCTGCAAGTGGATGAAGTCGTCGGATACTATTCGATGCTTCACCGCAAGCCGCAGGGCAAGTATCACGTGCAGATCTGCACCAACATCAGCTGCATGTTGGTGGGCGGTACGGAACTGTACGAACACTGCTCCAAAAAGCTCGGCATCGGACACAAGCAGACCGAACCGACTGGCCTGTTTTCGCTCGAAGAAGTGGAATGCATGGGCGCCTGTTCCTGGGCCCCGACCGTGACCGTGAACTATGACTACTATCACAACGTCACGCCGGAAATGCTGGACCAGTTGCTCGAAGACATCAGAAAGGCGAACCGGTAATGACTCCGACCATCGGTAAGTTGTACAACGAGCCGCATCCGGACGAAACGCGCGTCCTGACGTGGCGCTTCGGCAAGCCGAACTCCTGGAAGATCGACACGTATCTCGCCGACGGCGGATATCAAACGATCATGAAAGCCCTGCAGATGACGCAGGAGCAGATCATTGAAGAAGTCAAAACCTCGGGCCTTCGCGGCCGCGGCGGCGCAGGCTTCCCCACCGGTCTCAAATGGAGCTTTGTCCCTCGCTCCTCACCCAAACCCAAATACATCGTTTGCAATGCTGACGAATCGGAACCCGGCACCTGCAAAGATCGCCTGCTCATTGAGTTTGACCCGCACCAGTTGATCGAAGGTCTCATGATCGCTGGTCACGCCATGGGTTCGCAGCACGCCTACGTGTACATCCGCGGCGAGTACCGGTTCCTCATTGAACACTTGAATGGTGCGATCGACGAAGCCTACGCCGCTGGCGTGCTCGGCGAAAACATCCGCGGTACGGGCTTTACGTTTCATGTCCACACCCACTCGGGCGCTGGCGCGTACGAGTGCGGTGAAGAGACGGCCCTTCTGGACTCTTTGGAAGGCAAGCGTGGCGTACCCCGCATGAAGCCGCCATTCCCGGCGGTAGCGGGTGCCTGGGCCTGCCCGACCCTGCTCAACAACGTCGAAACCTTCTCCGCTGTCGTACCCATCATCCGCGACGGTGGCGCCAAGTTCCTGTCGTACGGCGTACCCAAGTCCGGCGGCACTCGCTTGCTGTGCGTTTCGGGTCACGTCAACAAGCCGGGCGTGTACGAAGTACCCCTCGGTATGGACACCATGACGTTCATCAACGGCATCGCCGGTGGCGTCAAGGGTGGCAAGCTCAAGGCCGTGGTGCCGGGCGGATCTTCCTGCCCGATCCTCACCGCGGACGAATGCCAGAACCTGCCCATGGATTATGATTCGGTCGCCAAGATCGGGTCCATGATGGGTTCCGGCGGCATGGTCGTCATGAACGAACACACCGACATGGTGGCCGTGGCGCTACGCATCATCAAGTTCTACCAGCACGAAAGCTGTGGCTGGTGCATCCCGTGCCGCGAAGGTACGACCTGGCTCAAGAAGTCGCTGCAACGCTATGCGGACGGCGGCGGCTCGGAAGCCGACATCGACATCATTCACGAACTCGCCAAGAACATGCTGGGACGCACCTTCTGCGCCCTCGGCGATGCGGCGGCCATGCCGACCATTTCGCTGGTCACCAAGTTCCGCAGCGAGTTCATCGAGTATCTCAAGAAGCCGCGTGCTGTCCATCAGCACGAGTTGGTGGGAATTCACTAAAGATCATGGCAGATTTGATCAATCTGACAATTGACGGGCGCGCCGTACAGGCAGCCCCGGGCACGCTGGTGATCGAAGCCGCCAAAAAGGCCGGCATCGAGATTCCAGCCTTCTGTTACTACGAGGGTCTTTCGCTGCAGGGCGCCTGCCGCATGTGCCTCGTGGAGGTCGAAAAATTTCCGAAGCTGCAGGTAGGCTGCACGCTTCCCGTCGCCGAAGGCATGGTCGTCCACACCGACTCGCCGACGGTGCAACAAGCTCGCAAAGGTACTCTCGAGTTCCTGCTGACAAACCATCCGCTCGATTGCCCGGTCTGTGACAAGGGCGGTGAGTGCGAACTGCAGGACATGGTGTTCCGTTACGGTGTCGGCGAATCCCGCTACATCGAAACCAAGCATCACGTGGACGAAAAGCAGTGGAGCCCGGTCGTCTACTTTGACGCCCCGCGCTGCATCCTCTGCTACCGCTGCGTGCGTGTTTGCGGCGAAGGCATGGGCGTCAACGCGCTCGGCATCGTCAACCGCGGCGTTCTCGCCGAGATCGGCCCCAACGAGGGCGATCACCTCGAGTGCGACGAATGCGGCAACTGTATCGACATCTGCCCCGTCGGCGCGTTGACCAGCGGCATTTACCGCTACCAGACCCGCCCCTGGGAAATGAACCACGTCGGAACGATCTGTACGCACTGCTCGGGTGGCTGCAAGACCACGCTCGGCGTGCGCAACGATCAGGTGATCCGCGGCAACAACCGCGACCGCAGCGGCATCAACGGCGAGTTCCTCTGCCTTAAGGGCCGCTACGCGTTCGACTTCCTCGAAAGCGAAGAGCGCCTGCAAACGCCGATGAAGCGCGTGGACGGCAAGCTCGAACCCATCTCTTGGGCCGAAGCTCTCGAACTGGCCGCCAGTAAGCTCAAGGACGCGAAGAACCCCGGCGTCATCGGGTCCACCCGTACGACGAACGAAGAAAGCTACTACCTGCAGAAGTTCGCCCGCCAGGGCTTGAAGACTTCCAACATCGATCACATCCGCACCGGCGACGTTACGACCCTGATCGACGCGCTCAGCGGCAAGACCGATGCGCTCGCCACCATCGGCGATCTCTACACCACCAAGGCCGCGCTGATCATCGGTGCGGACCTCGCACAGCAGCAGCCCTTCATGGCCTATCAGCTGCGCGCCAACTGGCGGCACCACCAGTCGCACACCTACACGATCACTCCCGGACCTGTCCGCGAAGATCAGTACTCGGTGGGCGCTGTCCGCTGCGATGCCGGCAAGGAACTCGACCAACTCGAGTCCCTGCGCGACAAGCTCAAGGCGGAAGCCAGCCTGGTCATCATCTACGGCGATTGCGTCAAGGGTGACGGCGTACGCAAACTCGTTGCCTTCGGCGATTCGCTGGGCATCCCGGTCAAGTACATCCCGCTGGTGGATTACACCAACTCGCGCGGCGCGCTCGACATGGGCGTTGCCTCCGACCTCGAACCCGGCTACAAGCCGGCCGCCAAGACCGGTCTTTCGGTGGCGCAAATGATCGCCGCCAAGGACCTCGACGTACTCTGGGTGGTCGGTGAAGATCCGCTTCGCGGCAAGGACCTCGGTTCCACCTCCGCCTTCGTCATCGTACAGGACATGTTCCTCACCGAGACGGCGCAGAAAGCGGACCTGGTGCTGCCCTCGGCCTCCAACTACGAAAAGACCGGCACCGTCACCAACGTCACCGGCGAGGTACAAAAGCTGAAGCGCGCCGCCAAGACCATGGGCGCCAAGGCCGACCTCGAAATCATGGGTCTCATCGCCAAGGAAATGGGTTTGAACCTCGGCATCTGGACCCCCGACAAGGTGTTCGACGAGATCCGCAAGACCGTCAAGGGCTACAACGTCCCGCTGCCCGTCGTGGCTTCCGGTGGCGCTGCGCAGTCCCAACCCGTCAACGGCCGCGTACCTTCCAACTACAATCCCGCCGAGATCGATTCGGACGACAACACGCTGTTCACGTCCGGCACTCTGGGCCGCTACTCCAAGATCATGAACTCTGTGATGGAAGCTCCAGGAGGCTTGTACAAGTAAATGGATTTCATGATCCTCAGCCTCATCAAGCTCGGGCTGGTGCTGTTCATTTTTATGACGGCACTAGCCTACATTCAGTGGATCGAACGCAAGGTCATCGCGCACGTACAGTTGCGCGTCGGCCCCAAACGCGTAGGTCCGCACGGGCTGCTGCAACCACTGGCCGACGTGATCAAGCTGATCACCAAGGAAGGCATGGTGCCATCGCATGTCCACCCGGTGTTCTACTATCTGGCGCCGTTCGTTGCTGTATTCTTCGCGCTGATCCCGATCTCGTTCATCCCCTTCGGCCAGGCCAACGTCAAAATCCCCTTCACCGACATCACCACCAACATGGAACTGACCGATCTCAACATCGGTCTGTTGCTCATTTTGGGCTTGTCGGGCATGGGTGTGTACGGTATCGCGCTCGCCGGTTGGGCGTCGAACAATAAGTACTCGCTCATCGGCGGCTTGCGCTCCTCCGCGCAGATGATCAGCTACGAACTGCCGATGGCGCTCGCGCTGGTGTCGCCGCTGCTCATGCTTAACACCGTGTCGCTCCGCGAACTGGTGAACGGGCAGGAAGGCTTCTACTTCAACGTCATCCCGCGCTGGACTATCTTTTTGATGCCGGCACCCCAGATCTTCAGCTTCATTATTTTCATGATCGCGGGCTTTGCGGAAACCAACCGCGTGCCGTTCGACCTTCCGGAAGCCGAAAACGAACTCGTCGCCGGCTTCCACGTCGAGTACGCCTCGATGAAGTTCGCGGCGTTCTTCATGGCCGAATACGCCAACATGGTGACGGTTTGCTCGGTGGCCACTCTGCTGTTCCTCGGCGGCTGGCACCCCATCGTCGTACCCGGCATCGGCAACTGGATCCCGGCTCTGGTCCACATCGGCGGCGGCGCCATCTGCCTCTACCACGGCCTCGTGCAGCCCGCCCGCAAGTGGGACAACATCACGTTGCCCGTCTTCGGCGTAGCCTTTATCGGCGCGGGACTCCTCTTCGCGATCCCGATCGTGCAGGAACTGCTGGCTCCGGTCTTCTGGTTTACCGCCAAACTTCTCATCCTGCTCTTCGTCTTTATCTGGGTGCGCGCCACTCTGCCGCGCTTCCGCTATGACCAACTGATGCGGTTCGCCTGGCTCTTTATGTTCCCGCTCGCTCTGGTCAACCTGCTCATTACGGGGCTTCTGGTAGCAGCCACAACGAACTGACATCATGGACGCGATACTCTTCTTCCTCTTCGCAACAATTACCGTGATCTGCGCCATCAACATGGTGCTGCAGCGGCACCCGATCTCGTCGGCCCTGTCGCTCATCGGCGTGATGGGATCGCTCGCGGTGCTCTACCTTCTGCTGGGCGGCGAGTTCATCGCCATGGCCCAGTTGATCGTCTACTCGGGCGCCATCATGGTGCTGTTCCTGTTCGTCATCATGCTGCTCAACTCGGGCGCCGAACCCAAGCGCAGCCGCCACAAGATCCTGCTGTTCCTCGGCGCGCCGCTGCTTGTGATCCTGCTCGGCGTCATCGGCTACTTCATTCAGGGGCAGATCCCGGCGCAGGAAATGGTCAAGTTCGGATCCTGGGAATCCGGCCCCGGCAAGCCCGCCTTTGGCTCGCCTCAGAACGTCGGTATGTCGCTGTTCACGTCGTACCTGCTGCCGTTCGAAATCACGTCCGTTCTCATCCTCATCGCGATTCTGGGCGCCATTGTTCTGGCCCGCAAGGAGATCGACTAAACGATGTTGCCGCTTCCTCCCGGCGTACCCACGGCCGTACCCGTGACGTACTACCTGATCCTCAGCGCCATCCTGTTTGTCATCGGCGGCGCCGGCTTCCTCTATCGCAAGAACATCATCACCGTGTTCATGTCGATCGAGCTGATGCTCAACGCCGTGAACCTCAGCTTCGTCGCCTTCGCCTACAAGTTCAACAAGGCCGACGGGCACATCTACTCCTTCTTCGTGATGGTCGTTGCGGCCGCTGAAGCCGCTGTCGGACTCGCCATCATCCTCACCGTATTCAAGAACCGGCAAACGCTCGAGATCGACGACATCGACTCGATGAAACTGTAAACACACGATGCATCTCTGGCTGATTCCAATCCTTCCGCTCATCGGATTCCTGATCAATGGAATCTTCGGCAAAAAGTTGTCGAAGCCGGTGGTCAACATCGTTGCCATCGGATCGGTGCTACTCTCTTTTGCCTGGGTCTTGAAGACGTTTTCGGGGCTGTACCCGCTCGAAGAGGCCCACGTCGAAAAATACTTCACTTGGATCTCGTCCGGCACCTTCAACATCGGCTTCGACCTGATGATCGACAAGCTGAACTCGATCCTGCTGCTCATCATCACCGGCGTCGGTCTGCTCATCCACATCTACGCCACCGGATACATGGCGCATGAAGAAGGCTACTACCGCTTCTTCGCCTACCTGAACCTCTTCATGTTCTTCATGTTGATCCTGGTTCTGGGCGCCAACTTCCTGCTGCTCTTCGTCGGCTGGGAAGGTGTGGGACTCTGCTCCTACCTGCTGATCGGCTTCTACTTCACCGAGAAGTTCGCAGGCGACGCCGGCAAGAAGGCGTTCATCGTCAACCGCGTCGGCGACTTCGGCTTCGCCCTGGCGATGTTCCTCATCTTCATCCAGTTCGGCTCGCTGGACTTTGCCACCGCCTTCCACGCCGCAGAACAAATGCCCAAGGAAACCAGCTGCGGTATCCTCACTGGCATCTGCCTGCTGCTGATCCTGGGCGCGACCGGCAAATCCGCGCAGATCCCGCTGTATGTCTGGCTGCCGGACGCTATGGCTGGTCCAACCCCCGTATCCGCGCTCATCCACGCGGCCACGATGGTCACCGCCGGCGTCTACATGGTCACCCGCTCGCACGCGATGTTCAACAACGCGCCGATCGCTCTCGAAGTTCTGGCTGTCATCGGCCTCTTGACCGCGTTCTTCGCGGCGACCATCGGCCTCGCGCAGACCGACATCAAGAAGGTCTTCGCGTACTCCACCGTTTCGCAGCTTGGCTACATGTTCCTGGGGCTCGGCGTCGGCTCCTATAGCGGCGGCGTCTTCCACCTCATGACCCACGCCTTCTTCAAGGCCCTCCTCTTCCTGGGCGCTGGCTCCGTCATCCACGGCTGCCACCACGAACAGGAAATGAGCCAGATGGGCGGCTTGATGAAAAAGATGCCGGTTACGGCCATCACGCTCTTCTGCGCAGGCTTCGCCATTGCAGGACTCCCGTTCACCTCCGGCGCCGCTTCCAAGGACTTGATCCTCGAAGCCGCCTACGTCCACCATCCCTGGATGTACTGGCTGGGACTCCTCACCGCCTTCATGACCGCGTTCTACGTCTTCCGCGCCCTCTTCTGGACGTTCTTCGGCGAGTACCGCGGCCATGCCCACCCGCATGAATCCCCGATCTCGATGACCGCGCCCTTGATGGTCCTCGCCGTACTTTCGCTCGGCGGCGGCTTCATCAACATCCCGCACTGGCTCGAATCGATGACCCACGAACATCACCCCCACGTCGATACGTTGATCGCCATGCTGCCCTTCGCAGCAGGCTTCGGCGGCATCGCTCTGGCCTATGTGATGTACGTCCTCGCCCCCGGCATCCCGGAACAGTTGGCCTCCACCTTCTCCGGTCTCTACCGTCTGATCTACAACAAGTACTTTGTGGACGAAGCCTACGACGCTGCCATCGTACATCCGCTCGAAGAGGGTTCCCGCGAACTTCTCTGGAAGGGCGTTGACGCCGGCATCATCGACGGTGTCGTCAACGGCGCTGGCAAAACGTCTGCTGGCATCGGCGGAGTACTCCGCAGGCTGCAATCCGGCTCCATACGGAACTACGCGGCCTGGGTGGTCGCCGGCTCCATCCTCGTGATCGTCGCCATCGGCGTCATGGGAGGCTCGCACTAAGCCATGAACCTTCTCGACATCATTCTCTTTCTGCCGTTGATCGGGTTCCTGGTGGCGCTCCTGCTCCCCAGCGCGGACCTCGTCAAAAAGTTCACCCTCGGCCTTTCGATCCTGATCTTCATCCTGTCACTCGGCCTGCTCGGCCCCGTGCTCAGCGACCCCAAGGTCTACCAGTTTGAAACCAACACGCCGTGGATCGCCACTCCCAAAATCGGCTATCACATCGGCATCGATGGACTCTCCATCTGGCTGGTGATCCTCGCCACGTTCCTGACGCCCATCGCGGCCATCATCTCGTGGAAGTACATCGACCATCGCGTCAAAGAGTTCTTCGCCTTCCTGCTGCTGCTTGAATTCGGCATGCTTGGCGTGTTCATCGCCCTCGACCTCTTCCTGTTCTACGTGTTCTGGGAAGTCGCGCTGGTGCCCATGTACATGCTGATCGGCATCTGGGGGCATGACCGCCGCATCTACGCAGCCGTCAAGTTCTTCCTCTATACGCTGGTCGGTTCCGTGCTCATGCTGGCCGCCATGATCTACATCTTCAACAAGGCAAAAACCTTTGATTATGTCCAGATCGTGAGCGCCATCCAGAGCCACAACCTCACCTTCACGCACACGGAAGAGTTGCTGCTGTTCCTGGCCTTCTTCCTCGCCTTCGCGATCAAAGTGCCGCTCTTCCCGCTGCACACCTGGTTGCCCGATGCGCACGTGGAAGCGCCCACCGCAGGCTCTGTGATGCTGGCCTCCGTGATGCTCAAAATGGGCACCTACGGCTTGGTCCGCTTCTGCCTCCCGCTGTTCCCTGGCGCGGCGCATGAGAATGCCTACTGGATCAACATGCTCGCCATCATCGGCATCGTCTACGGTGCTCTGGTCGCGATGGTCCAGCCAAACATCAAAAAGCTGGTGGCGTACTCCTCGGTCAGCCACTTGGGCTTTGTCGTACTCGGCATCTTCTCGTTCACCCAGCAGGGTCTCGACGGCGCCGTCTACGTCATGCTCGCCCACGGTATCTCCACCGGCGCGCTCTTCATGATCGTCGGCATGCTTTACGAACGCCAGCACTCGCTGCTCATCAAGGACTTTGGCGGCGTCGCCACCGCGGCCCCCAACCTCACCGTGATGTTCGTAATCACCACGCTGGCCTCGGTCGGCCTGCCGATGCTCTGCAACTTCGTCGGCGAGTTCCTGGTGCTGCAGGGCGCGGCGCAAGCCAACTTCGCCTGGGCTGCCGGAGCCTCGCTCGGCGTGATCTTCTCCGCCGTTTACATGCTCTGGATGGTCCAGCGCGTGTTCTACGGCAAGACGCCCGAATCGGTGGCGCACCACGTCACCGACCTCACGCCGCGCGAATGGCTCGCCATCGCGCCCATGATCGTTCTCATGGTCTGGGGCGGCGTCTACTCGCAAACCTTCATGCCGGCCATCTCCTCCGGCAACGCAAAGATCCTCGAAATGAGCAAGGATACGCACAAGTCCGACTGGAACTCCGAACAACACAAGGCGGCCGCGACCAATGCCCACTAACTTCATGCCGTCTACGGAAGAATACTTCCGCATACTGCCGGAACTGATCCTCACCCTCGCCGGTGTGCTGATCATGTTCCTCGAAGCTCTGCGCAAGGAAGGGCAAAAGTCCAACGCCGGTGGCGTGACGCTAGCCACTCTGGTCGCCGCGCTGATCGCCGCCGTTATGGCCGGGGGCAGCCCCGGTCCCGCCTTCCACGACATGGTGTTTGTGGATGGCTTCGGCACCTTCTTCCGAATCCTGGTCCTGGTCGTCGGCTTGTTGACGGTCCTGTCATCGCAAAGCTACCTGGAACGCCACGACGCGCAAATCGGCGAGTACTACGGCCTGCTGCTGTTCTCGCTGGTCGGCCAGTCGCTGTTGTGCGTCTCGAACGAGCTGATGATGGTCTTCATCGGCATCGAAATCTCGTCCATCGCCAGCTACATCATGGCGGGCTTCCTCCGTGACGACAAGCGCAACAACGAATCGGCCCTGAAGTACTTCCTGCTCGGCTCCTTCGCCACCGCCTTCCTGCTGTACGGCGTGGCCTGGATCTACGGCATCACCGGCACCACCAACATCGATGGCATCCGCCAGGCGCTGTTGAACAACCTGCCTGCCGTACCGCTCCCAGCCGTCGGCGCCGCCGCCGCCTTGATGCTGGTCGGCTTCGCCTTCAAGGTCTCTGCCGTACCGTTCCAGGCCTGGGCGCCGGACGTCTACCAGGGCGCTCCCGCACCGGTTTCCGCCTTCATGTCCGCCGGACCCAAGGCCGCTGCTTTCGCGGTCTTTACGCGAGTCTTCCTCACGGCCTTCGGCCCCATCGCCAACCGTTGGGAACCGATCCTGTGGATCGTCGCGCTGGCCACCATGATCGTCGGCAACTTCGCCGCGCTCACGCAAACCAACATCAAGCGCATGCTCGCTTACAGCTCCATCGCACACGCCGGCTACGTCCTGGTGGCAATCGTGGCGCACTCAGAAGCCGGTACCGCGGCGGTGATGTTCTACCTCGCCTCGTACGCCTTCATGAACGTCGGAGCCTTCGCCGCCATCGTCGATTACTCGCGCCGCAACGAGAAGTTCGTCAACATCTCGGACCTCGCGGGTCTCGGCCAGAAGCAGCCCTTCACCGCATCGATGATGACCATCTACATGCTGTCCCTGATCGGCGTACCGCTCACCGCGGGCTTCTTTGGCAAGTTCTACATCTTCAAGGCAGCGCTCGAAAGTGACCTCATCTGGCTCACCGTTCTCGGCCTGCTCAACTCGGCGGTGGCAGCGTATTACTACCTGCGCATCCTCGTCGTGATGTGGATGCACGAACCCGGCGAAGCAGCGGAGTCCGCTCCGGAAGCCTCGTTCGGCGTCAAGGCTGTGCTCTTCGGTTCGGCGCTGGCCACCCTGGTGTTGGGCATCCTGCCCTCTCTGGTGTTGGACTTCGCCAATCGCAGCGCCAACATCATCAAGTAACAAGCACGCAGTTCCCAAAGACAAAGGCCGCCGGTACGTCCGGTGGCCTTTTCTATTTCCCACGATCCGCTCGCAGAACCCCGAGCGCATAGCGATTCCACGCGCCACGCTCGGCTGGTAGCATGATGTTGGTTAGCTGCTTACCGGCGCGGTTGATGTACGCCACCGTCCGCAGATCCTGCAGCAGCACATGCGCTACGCCCTTTCGGAACTCCGACGCTTTGGCGAACACACCCGGTACTGCCTGCTTCCCGTCACGCCCGACAAAGACATAGCCAGACTTCCCCAGCGCCTGAACCGCCAACCCTTCGTGATAGCTTTCGGAGGCATAGAAATTAGCCTTCAGCCGTTGCGCGCCCGATCGGTCGATATAGCCGCTCCAAGTGGCAGACCGTACCAAAGCCCAGCCCTCGGAAAAGGAAGTCACCTCGTCAAACACAGCCGGGATCACCAACTGCCCGCGCGCATCCACGAACCCCCACTTGCCGCCACGATCCTGACGCACGGCAGCAAGCCCCTCGTGAAAGCCGTACGCCTCATCAAAGTCTCCAGCGAACAGCGGCTTGCCAGTCTGATCGATAAAGCTCCACCGGCAAGTCGGAGACCCTCGTGCGTGGCGCACCGCGCAGGGATGCCGGCTCTCTGGCTCGCTTGCGTACTGGCAGGGTCCCTTCCGCACCACCCGAGCGGAACCGCCCTCGTACTGCCGCGTCGCAAAGTAGCCGGATTTCGGAGACTCGGGCGCTTTCTCTCGTGCGAACGGCCCAATCGCGCCTCGCAACAGCCGGGCTTCCTCCCCCGCTGACGGCGACCACGGCATCGCCAAGTCAGCCGTACACCCAAGCGTCGAAAGTACGCTCCCAAGAAAGAGCGAAATACCTCTTGACGTGAGGCGAATACTAGGCGAAGATAGACTCATCGGCGAACGAAAAGCGAAAAGTACGGGCCAGGATCGAAAACTCTACTTCCCATTTTTGCCCGCTCTTTTCGTTTTTCGGAAGTGCCATTCGACAGTTCACAACCCGGTGCGCATATGAACATCTCGTGGGGCGTACCGGCAAAACTGCGAACATCTCATACATAGACGGAGGCGGGCTGGTCAGCAATGGCCGGCCCTTTCTCTTTCTATGACTCGAGCTTACTCTTCCAAATCCATGTCCATTTGCCTTCTTGCTAGTCGGCACCAGACGCAGCGCCAGTTCCTCGATAGACGTCATACTGGCGCGACGCCGGCTATTGTGTTGCTTTCATCTCCAACAGTGTGACGGATAGGGCATAGGGAATTTGTGTTGACAAGCAAAAAAAAAGGCCAACTATTTATGTGAAAGGAGAATCGCACCACGATGAATAAGGCTCCTGTTTGGATTGCCTTGTATTTTGCTTTAATTGCCGTCGCCGCAGGAACGGCCCGCGCGCAGTATTGTGCCAACGGCGGTGGATTTAACAACCTGGGTTCCTTCCAATATGGCTTCTGCTCTATTGGGGCGGTGAACTGCGGATCGGACCTTTGTGAAACTGACTATTGCTACGATTACTGCTTCGGTTATGGATATCAGAGTTACTGTGTTGGCGCAGACTATTGCCAAGTCTATCCTGGTTGCTTCTATTTCACCTGCGCATAGCTAGTAAGACTTGTTTCTGAGAAAGGACTGGAGATGCTCAATAGAATACTGGATCGGCGATTCCTATGCATCGCCGCCGGCACACCACTTGTGGTAATAATTGCCATGGCCGTGGGCGAACAGGCTCTACTACTTCGGCTCAAGGCGCAAGCGTCGAGCCGCCCACCAACTCCGCTTACGGTGCGTTTCAATGAACGTATTGGAACTGGTGATAAGACGTTCGAGAAGCAACTTGTTATTTCTATTCGCTCCGACGGTTCCGAAAGCGAACTTCGCCGCGGATGGTCCCCCGTGTCGGGAACGATAGAAGAGCGTTATACCGTAAGAGATATGAGTGCGCGAGTTCGTGTTGCTGTCGACACACCCACCGCTTCGAAGACAACATATCCACTCGAGGAAGGGCACATGCGTGCGATTCTGGCGAAAAGAAACGATTGTTCTCCGCCACAAAATGCTCCCTCTAAACAGATCCTCGGGACCACCGCCTATCAAGTTGTTCGCGCATTGCCGGACCCCGGAAACACAATTCGCGAAGCCTGGGTAGCTCCCGATGCCGGGTGCCTCGCGCTAGTGGAACGGTTTACCCAGCAGTCAAACGGTCAGAGTGTCGTCATGACCGAGCGCATCGCAACGGAGCTAACGTGGGGGGAGCCAGCGTCCACTTACTTCGCCATCCCTGCCGGGTATGTCGAACGTGAACCATCTGCAGTGATGATCGAGCGATCTCGCCGCTACCCTGGAGCCCCTGCCGGCAAGTTGCAGGTTCAGGATGATGCCTATCGGAGTGCGAATAAGAAGTAAATGTGCTCGGCTTGAGTGATCTCTTGTTCCACGACGTATTGCATTAACGGAGGCGGGCTGGTCAGCAATGTCCGGCCCTTTCTCTTTCTATGACTCCAGCTTGCTCTTCCAAATCGACGTGACCTTGGTCTTCTTCTTGGTCTGCTCCGGTCGCAATGCTAGCTCCTCAATCGAAATCGCCTCAATCGACAGGATCTGCTTGCTCGACGGCGTATAGTACACCCGCACCGTCGGCAGCCCAGCCTCAAAGTTATCCGTCAGAATCCGAAACGCCGACTCAGGCACATCGAACCGCTCCGGACCCACCGCAAACCGGTACTTCGTCACCGACCTGGACCCCGTATCCCGCTGATTCACCGCCCGGCGACCGTCCATGTTCCAACTCGGTTCCATGCGACCCTCAATCATCGCCACCTTGCCTTTGGTGAAATCCCCAATCAGCATCGCGATATTGATCGATGCCTTCACCATCCCCGCGGCAATCGTAAACAGCACCAGAAACTGCACTACCTGCACCCATGTACCCTGGCCAATGTACTTCGCCAAGCCCACATACGCGCCAAGCAACAGCATGCAGCCGACAATCGTGCGCATCAGCGGCAGCACCGCCGTCCAAATGAGCTTGTCCAACTGCGACGGGGCCAGTTCGCCCTCCCGGTTCTTCGCCAGGTCGGGAAAGTTGAATTCAAAAGCTTCCGAAAGGCGCTTGTTGAAAAACTCCGGTCCTACTGAGGTATAGAAGAACGAAGACATACCGATCCACCCGAAGTAATCGTCGAGTAGATGACCAGTCTTTAGGTACTAGGTAAGGATATCCCTTACAACATTGCCGAACACGTCTGTCAGCCGCATATCCCTGCCGGAATAGCGGTACGTCAGCCGTGTGTGATCCATCCCCAGCAAATGCAGGATCGTCGCGTGCAAGTCATGCATATGGACTTTGTTTTCAACGGCATAGTACCCGTAATCGTCCGTCGCGCCGTACACCATCCCGGGCTTCACACCGCCGCCCGCCATCCACATGGTGAACCCAAACGGGTTGTGATCCCGCCCGATCTTGGTCACGTAGTTGCCGTCCGGCATCTGCGCGCACGGCGTACGCCCGAACTCGCCACCCCAGATCACTAAGGTCGAATCCAGCAGCCCGCGCGCCTTCAGATCCTTCAGCAGACCGGCAATCGGCCTATCCGTCGACACTGCATTCAGCCGATGCCCATTCGCCAGGTCCGAATGCTGATCCCAACGGTCCAGATCCCGATGCGCCGGCGTCAACAGCTCGATGAACCGCACACCTTTCTCCACCAGCCGCCGCGCCGTCAAACAGGACCTTCCAAAGTCCTCGGTGACCTTCTCATCGATCCCGTACAGCTTCCGCGTCGCCTCAGACTCGTTCGAAATGTCCAGCAACCCCGGAACCTCGCTCTGCATCCGGAACGCCAGCTCATAGTTCGAAATCGTCGCCTCGATCTCGCTGACTTGTCCAAACCGGTCGAGCACCCCACGGTTCAGCTTGCCGATCAGGTCTAGCTTTGCCCGCTGCTTGCCCGCCGGTACGCGAGGCTCCAGATCCGCCACCGGATGCGCGCCTCGTTTGAACACCGTCCCCTGATAGCTCGCCGGCAGGAACCCCGCCGCAAAACAGTCCAAGCCTCCAGGCGGAATCAGCCCGTTCTCGAGCACGATAAACCCGGGCAGGTTGTCGGACACCGAACCGAGCCCGTAGTTGATCCAGGCGCCCATCGACGGCCGCCCCTGAAATCCCGACCCCGAATGGATAAAGTAATTCGCCGCCGTATGCTCCGAATGGTCCGCCACCATAGACCGGATGATGCACAGATCATCCACGCACTCGGCGACATTCGGAAACAGTTCACTCACCGCCGCGCCACTCTGCCCGTACTGTTTGAAGGCAAATGGCGACCCAAAGATCTTGTCGCTGATGTTGAATACCGTCGTCGGAGGCTTAAACGGCAGCGCCTTACCGCTCTCCGCCGTCAGCCGAGGCTTAGGGTCAAACGTATCCATCTGCGATGGTCCGCCGTCCATAAACAGAAAGATCACGGACTTGGCCTTGGCAGGATAGTGCGACGGCCGTGTCGCGGCTTGTGCCGCCATCATGTTGGCCAAAGCCAGCCCGCCAAACCCGTTGGCAGCGCGACACAGCCATTCGCGACGGCTACTGTACATACAAGAACTCCGCGGAATTGAACAGCACATGCGCCAAATCGGCCCAGGAATTGGCCTTGGCAAACTCCAGCGTTTCGCGCGTCTCTTCTTTGGAGGGCAGCCGCCCAAACGCCTCTTCGTACATCTGCGCGACCCGCTTTTCCGCATCGGGCTGCTGGTTCGTCACGCGATCGGCCCAAAGCTTGGCTTGCTGTTCGACAAACTCGTTGTTCATCATCAACAGCGCTTGCGAAGGCACGGTCGACGATCCCCGCCCGCCGATCGTCGAAATCGGCAGCGGATAGTCAAAAGCCAAGAACATCGAACTCAGAAAATTGCGCCGGACTTCGATATAGATGCTCCGCCGCCCATCCCCATCCAACGGCCCCGTCGGAGGCTTGCCGCGCCCGTCCTGATGGGCAGTGATCACCGGAGGCACGCTCTTGCCGTACAGCGTAGGATCCAGCCGTCCGGACACAGCCAGAATCGAATCGCGAATCGCCTCAGCTTCCAAACGCCGCACCGGAAGCGCGCCGCGATACGCAGCCGACTGCAGGATCTCGCGATGCAGCCACTTGATGCTCCAGCCGTGATCCATAAAGCCGCGGGCCAGGGAATCGAGCAGCGCGACATTTGCAGGTGGGTCGCCCATCTTGCCAAAGTTATCGACGCTCTTCACCAACCCCGTACCGAAGTGATGCTTCCAGACGCGGTTCACCAGCACGCGCGCCGTCAACGGATTCTCCGGCGACGCGATCCAATCGGCAAACTCCAGCCGTCCGCTATGCGCCGTATCCACAGGCGCCCAATTCCCCTTTACAGCCTTCAAAAATCCACGAGGCGCCACATCGCCCAGGTTCTGGTGTGACCCGCGTACATGCACCTTTACATCGTGCGGATTCTCATCCTGGCTGATCATCGCCCACGTACTCGGCGGCACGGCCTCCGGCGCCTGCCGTACGGCCATTGGCTGCCCGCCATACGTAAACGTCGGAGGCTCGGGGTGATCCGAAAACACCACCTGTGCCAGTTCAATCTGCTTGCCCGTATCGCGATCCACGACCTCGAAATAGCACGTCCGCCCATGCTCCAACGTCATGCGAATGGACTTCCATTGCCAATCCGTCGTCTTCTTCGGCGCCATATGCTGGCTCTTGTAATCGCCCGCAATCAGCGTGATCCGCAGCGGACCGCCATTCCTCTGATTGGTCTCCGCGATATCGCCACGGAACAGCAGATGGATCCAGAACTTCGGCATCACAAACTTCTCCGAAGTCAGCGAACCGACAAACTCCGGCGCCCCATGATGGGACCGGAACGCCTGCCCGGATTGCCGCCATTGCGACACCGGAGTAAACGCCTGATCACCGTCGCGCAACTGCACCACCGGCAACTCATGCGGAATCTCGCCCATGGACTTGCGGATCTTCGCAATCTCCGCATCCCGTGCCGGGCTGTCCACCACGGCCTCGCGGAAGTACGTGCTGTGCAGCACCCCCGCCACGCCGTAGTACTCGCGCGTCGGCAGCGGGTCGAACTTGTGATCGTGGCACCGCGCGCAAGCGAGCGTCATGCCCAAAAACGTCTTGCTGATCACGTCCAACTGGTTGTCCACCACATCGGTACGCGTCTTCACGGAATCGGTGGCGCTATTCAGTACCTCGCCAAACCACAGCATCCCGGACCCGATCGGGGACTCCAGAAACGACCCGTCCTTCGACAACCGCGGCTTCGCCAGCAGATCCCCCGCCACGTGTTCGCGAATCAACTGATCGTACGGCACGTCATCGTTGAACGCGCGAATCACATAATCGCGGTACTTCCAGGCGTCGATCTTGTCGTTGTCGAACTCGTGTCCGTTGGTCTCGCAATACCGCACCAGATCCAGCCAGTGCCGCGCCCAGCGTTCGCCATAATGTGGCGATGCCAGCAGACGCTCCATCACCGTGCGATCCGCATCGGGCGCAGAATCCTTCAAAAACGCCTCAATTTCCGCAGGTTTGGGAGGCAACCCGGTCAGGTCAAACGTGATGCGCCGCAGCCATTCGCGACGTCCGATTGCCGGTTTGCCCTTGGTCCCCAGCAGATCGTCGATCGTGCCCGTACCCGGGCGCAACGGCTGAAACGCCCAATGCGGCTTGGCAGTGGTCTCCGCCTTGGCCGCAGCCACCGGAGCAGCAGCCGTCCGAGGATCCGGAGCACCCGCCGCGATCCACGTCTTAAAGTCCGCAATCACATTCGCCGGCAGTTTCCCCGTCGGCGGCATCTTCAAATGCGCACCCGCTTCGTACAGCAGCGCCGTGTACAAGCGGCTTTCCTCGGGCTTCCCCGGCACCAATGCCGGACCCGAATCGCCACCCTTGCGCGTATCCACAGCGGTATCCAGCCGCAGCCCGCCAAATGGCGATTTCAGCTTCGAGTTATGGCACCCGTAGCACTTCTCCACCAGCACCGGCCGGATGCGTTGTTCAAAGAACTCATCGTTGGCCGTGAGCAGCGATGACGCCGTAACTACGATTGCCAGGATCTTCACTTGTAAGCCGGAACTCCCGTCACTCTCTCGCCAATCACGAGCGCATGGATATGGTCCGTACCCTCGTATGTCTTCACTGTTTCGAGATTACACAAGTGCCGCATCAACGGGTACTCTTCCATGATTCCGTTGCCACCGAGCAAATCGCGAGACGCCCGCGCGACATCGAGCGCAATCGCCACATTGTTCCGCTTGAGCATCGAAATATGCGCCGGATCCAGCTTGCCTTCGTCCTTCAGTCGTCCGCAGTGAATCGCCAGCAACTGCGCCTTGGTGATCTCAGTGATCATATCCGCCAGCTTCAACTGCACCAGTTGATGCGCGGCGATCGGCTTATCGTCAAACTGCTTGCGCGTCACCGTGTACTGCCGGGCCGTCTCATAGCAATCCATCGCCGCGCCAATCACGCCCCAGCCAATGCCAAATCGCGCTTGTGACAAGCAACTCAACGGCGCCTTCAAGCCCTTAGCACCCGGCAACATCGCGGACCCCGGTACGCGGCAGTCCGTAAACGCCAGACTCGACGTCACCGACGCCCGCATCGACAGCTTGCCATGCAGCACCGACGTACTGAACCCCGGCGTACCCGCCTCCACCACAAAGCCGCGAATTCCGTCCTCTGTGCGAGCCCAAACAATCGCCACATCCGCGACCGACCCGTTGGTGATCCAGGTCTTCTCGCCGTTCAGAATCCAGCTATCGCCGTCCTTCACCGCGCGAGTCAACATGCCCGCTGGATTTGAGCCAAACATGGGCTCTGTCAATCCAAAGCAACCAATCGCCTCGCCCGACTGCAGCTTCGGCAGCCACTTGGACTTCTGTTCTTCCGAACCATACGTCAGCAGCGGGTACATCACCAACGCACCCTGTACGCTGACAAAGCTCCGCAACCCGGAATCGCCCCGCTCGATCTCTTGCATCAGCAGCCCGTACTCCACGTTGCTCATCTCGGCGCAGCCGTATCCGGTGAGATTGGCGCCGAAAAAGCCCATCCTGCCCATCTCTGGGATCAGATGCTTGGGGAACGTACCTTCGCGAAAATGGTCTTTGATGATCGGGACAACCTGCTCATCTACAAACTGGCGCGCCGTCTGGCGAACCATCTTTTCCTGCTCCGATAGCAAGCTGTCAATCAGCAGATAATCGACTCCGGGAAAGCGGGCCATAAACCTCTATCCTACGCCTTACGCGAACGCCTGACGCAGAGTCGCAAGGCTCTTCGGCACTGCCGTCGACGCTGCCTCGTTGCCTTCCATCTCGAGCGAAATCCAACCGCCGAACTTCGCATTACGCAAAATCCCGGCGATCTTCTTGTAATCGAGGTCCAGCGTGTACCAAACGCCGCCGCCATGATACGTCTTGCACTGCACGATCGTGGCATGCGGTGCCAGCTTGCCGATCTCGGTGTAGATATCCACGCCGTTCGGATAGTTGCCGGTATCCACGTTGATGCCCAGCCACGGCGAGTTCACGGCCTTCCAGATCTTCAACACATTCTCGACGCGCGTAGTCAGGCCCCAGTGGTTTTCGAGCGCCATCATCACGCCCGTCTTCTCCGCATGCGGAATGCAAGCCTGAATCGAGTCGATACACCACTTGAAGGCATCGTTCTCGGTGTAGCCCTTGATCGGCGGCTCCTCGCCCTTCGCCTTCATCAAATCGTCAAAGCTCGGAATCGTCTTCCAACGGCCGGAATTCAGGCGAATCGCGGGAATTCCCAGCTGCGCCGCCACATCCATGCAGCGCTTGGTGTGGTCGATATGCTTCTGGCGCTCGCTCGCATCGGGAAACACAAAGTCCTGATGGATCGACAACAGCGGCAGGCTCAAGCCGCTCTCAAACGCCATCTTCTTCAGCTTGTTGCAGTATGCCGGCGTCTCGTTGTCCATCTGCCGGTGCAGGATCTCGACGCCGTCAAACCCCAGCTTGGCGGCGTCCATGATCACGTCTTCAATCGGAGTCTTGGTGCCCTTAAAGTGCCAGTAAGAGTATGTCGAGACAGCGATCGGGATGTGCTTCTTCGAATTGGCGTTGGTCGTTTGCGCTTCAACAGCAAGCGGCAAAGCAGCGGCGCCTGCTGCAAGCGATTGCAGCGCGCCCCGGCGGGTAATTGGCATGTCCAATTTTACTTCTGTTTGGCCAACTGATCCCGGAACCGGCCTCGCGCCGCGCTCATTTCCTGCGCCAACTCGCCCTTTTTCGCAAACTGCCCACTCGCGCGCTTCTCCGCCAGATGAAACTGGCTCGCATGCGCCGCCAAAAAGATGTCGCAAGGCATCTTTTCAAGCGTCGCAAACGTACGCTCAAAATCCGCCACGATGTTCGGATAGTTCGGATTCCCCTTCAACCGGTACCCCGGCGCCGTAAATCCGCACACCACCACAGCCGTCTGATCCCCGACCTTTGCCGACCACGTCGTGCAGCCCTTCGTATGCCCCGGCGTAATGTAAGCCCGCATGTGGATCGTCTTGCCCAGCTTCAACTCATCGCCATCTTTAACGATGCCATCCGCCTTCACCGGCTCAAACGCAAAGTTGTCCTGAAACGCAAAATCACCCTTGCCACCGCGCTCAGCAAGCTTCGCATCCTCGGCCGACAACAGCAGCTTCGCGCCGGTCAGCCGCTTCAACTCCGCAATCCCCGCCGCATGATCATAATGCGCCTGCGTCACCAGCAGATACTTTACGTCCTTCAGCTTGAACCCCAATTTCTCGATATTCGCTTTGATGAGAGGCACCGTCTCGCGGAACCCGCTATCGATCAGCACATGCCCCTGATCGGACGTGAATAAGAAGGAGGAAACATCGCTCGCGCCCACATAGTACAGGTTCGAAGCAAGCTTCACGGGCTCAACCGGCTGGTTCCATTCCGGGTTGGCAGGAGTATAGTTTTGTGCAAGCACAGCGGCTGCGAGAAAGGAAAGGATCATGTGATTCCAGTATGAAACGCGACCCCGCAGCGATCCTTACAGCCCCAACTTCATGGCCTCACGGCGGCTCAGCGCCGACAGTTCCGGATGCTCATGCACAAACTGCGCCACAGCCCGAGCATCGGTTCGCGAATACTGCCGCAACGCCCAACCAATCGCCTTGCGGATAAAGAACTCCTCATCGCGAGCATTGGCCGCGCAGTACGCAAACAAGCGCTCGGCATCGGTCTTCGTCTTGTAGCTGAGCTGATGCAGGATCGCGCAACGCCGTATCCAAAAGTTGGCGTCGGCGCTCCACTCATCCATCTCCGGCTGCAATTTCTTGGGGTATCGCAGCACCAGGCCGCCCACAACGTGCGTCGCCAAAGTATCCACGGTGTCCCACCAGCTATGGGTCTCCACCAGCCACCGGACATGCCCCAGGCTCGCCACACTCAGCTTCTTCTCAAAATGGATCAGCGTAAGCAACGCAGCGTAGTGAAACTCGCGCTCTTGTTTCTGGTACAGAGCCTTCGACGCGGCGATCAAAAACTGTTCATCAACAAACGGCTTGGCCGCCACCAGCACAGGCTTCAACGCAGCCGACTGTTTCGGTTTTTGCAACCCCACAAACGGAAACAGACTCCGCATGTACTTGGACATTGGCTCGGCAAGCGTCGCATCCGCCGCCGCTCGATACGCGACGTCCACCTGCCGTACAAATTCCTTCGGCGTCACGGCAGCATTCTCTTCTCGCACTCCGCCACCTTGCGCCGAGCCTCTTCGAGCCGCCCCTTGGTGTACTCATTCGGCGGATCCCAACTCCGGAACCGCATCACGTTGTTCTGAAAGAACTCGCGAGCATTGCCCCAATGCCGGTTCTTGAACAACATATCGCCGTACAGGTTGTCGTACTCAGCCGCCAGATGCATCGCGTACAGCGAAGGCTCCGGCAACTGCAGTAGCACTGCCACAATCGGCTTCGCCCGCTGTACGCAAGCCCCAGCAGCTTCCAGGTTGCCCGCGTCAAAGAACAGCCGCCCAGCGCGATTCAGTTGGTTCAGCATGTTGCTACGCACAGAGAACGGCGAATCCACAGCCAACTGCGTCGCCATCGCCGCCGCGTACAACTCTTGTGGTGATCCTTGCGGGGTAGGGAACTGCGCCGGATCCGTCCACAACTTTGCGACCGCCGCGCCTTTCGCATCGCCCGTCTTCTCAAACGCCGCCAGCGCTGCTTTGGCATCGCCCTCTTCAAGCGCCGTATCGCCCAACTGTTGCTGGACCTCTTTCGATCCCGGATTCTGCGCCGCGAGCTTCTTCAACTGTTGCAATCGCTGCGGTCGCGGCAACCCCTGCAAATCTTCGGTCCCTGAGCCCGATCCGCAACCCGCCAACAAAACAAGAAATGCAAGTACGAAAGCCGCGCGCATCACTCAAACACCATGTGCGACGGCGTCAACCCCGCGCGCTCGCAATGCTCCAGATACAACCGCCCATAGCTTGTGGTCGAATAATCGCGATCGTTGAACCCAAGCTCACTCGCCACGCGATCAATCCACGCCGGCTCGCCTTCCAGCTCAATAAAGTTGCCGATGGGCGTCTCGTCCACCGTCACTACGCCTTCCTGATCTTCACGCTGGAACTCAGTCCTGTACTTCTCATACCGGAACATCGGTTCCAGCCCAAGCCGCCGGAACACGCGCTGTAACGCATCCACGCTGCTGCATTCGCTTTCCAATTCTTCCCGGCTCTTGTACTTCTCGGTATGCGCCTTGCCCTTGTACGTCAGCACGTGCCGGCCTTGTGTGGCTCGCAGCCGCACAAGCTCGCCGGACGCCTTCAAATCGCGCCCCGGCGTATCCCAAACCGTGTTGCTCTCAAACGATCTCGGCGATGACTCGGCGAATCCACGCGAGCGCAACAGGGCCTCGATCTCTTCCACATCCCCAACCCGAATCTTGATCTCTGTCTCGATTCCCGAGTGGACCGTCATGTCCCCATTATGCCCCTATTGCGCGGTGATAACATTGCGATTTCCAAATCATGAAAATCGTCGACATCCGGCCCACCACCGTCACCGTGCCGTTGATCGCGCCGCTGCGCCACGCCAACGGCTGCCACTGGGGCCGCTTCGTACGCACCATTGTCGAAGTGGAAACCGACAACGGCATCATCGGCCTCGGTGAAATGGGCGGTGGAGGCGAATCCGCAGAAGCCACCTTCCGCGCCATGAAGCAGTACCTCGTCGGCCGCGACCCCGCTCGTCTCGAAGAGATGCGTTTCCTGCTCTGCAACCCCACGGGCTCGCTCTACAACAACCGCACGCAGGTGCTCGCAGCGCTCGAATTCGCCTGCCTCGACATCCTCGGCCAAGCCTGGGGCGTACCCGTGTGCGACATCCTCGGCGGCCGCCTTCGCAACCGTGTCCCTTTTGCCTCCTACCTCTTCTTCCGCTATCCGAACCCCAAAACAGGCGACGGCGAAGTCCGAACCATCGATCAAGCCGTAGCCTGTGCGAAAGAATTAGCAGCCACCCACGGCTTCACCACCCACAAGGTCAAAAGCGGCGGTTTTCATCCCGATTACGAACTCGAAGTCTACAAAGCCATCGCCGCCGAGTTCCCCCAGCACAAGCTTCGCTACGACCCCAACGCCGTGATGTCCGTCGAACAGGCCATCCGCTTCGGCCAGGCGATCGAAGGCCTCAATAACGACTATTTGGAAGACCCCACCTATGGCCTCCACGGCATGCGACGTACCCGCCAAATGATCCGCGTCCCCCTAGCCACCAACACCGTCGTTGTAGGCTTCGAGCAACTCGCCGCCAACATTCTGGATACTGCGGTCGACGTCATCCTGCTGGACACGACATTCTGGGGAGGCATCCGCGCCTGCGTCAAAGCCGCCGGCGTCTGCGAGACCTTCCAGATCGGCGTCGCCGTACATTCGTCTGGCGAACTCGGCATCCAACTCGCCACCATGCTTCACCTCGGCGCCGTGATCCCAAACCTCTCCTTCGCCGCCGACGCACATTACCATCACCTCGCCGACGACATCATCGAAGGCGGCCTCATGAAGTACGAAGGTGGCTCCATCGCCGTACCCACAGCCCCCGGCCTTGGCATCAAGCTCAATCGCGACAAGGTCCGCGAGTACGCCGAACTCTACAAGAAACTCGGCCCCTACCCCTACGACATGGACCCCGGTCGCCCCGGCTGGTTCCCGCTCATCCCCAACGATCGCTGGGCAGACCACACCGACGCTACGATTCCAGCCATCCCATTCGCTGACTAAGCCGTCGCCCGCACCACCACAACAACGCGCCGTAGATCGCCAGGCACACCAGCAACGCCCATTTGCTGAACCGGTCCACGGCGCTCGCGGCCAGGATCGCTGACACCATCTGCAACATCGCCATTGCGAACCCGTGCCCCGCGCGGAACCTCCATCGCATCTGCTGCCCTGTGTACGCGAGTGACCGGAAGTGTCCCACCGCCAGCAACAACAGCGCCCCGCCGAACGCAGCCAATGGCGCAAGATGCAGCGTACAGGCAACGGCCACGCCCACAAACGGCACCCCCTTGGCGAACAACACTCGCCACCCGGCAAGCGGCCACAGCGCGAACCTCGTCAGTCCGCCCGCGCCGTCCATTCCGAATAACGTCACGCCAATCGTCGACAGGATGATGAGGATCACCAATGTCAAAGGCAGGTCAGCCGCCGCATCCAAACGTCCCGCAAGCCGGAACCCCAACGACGGCACGGCCAGCAGCAGCGCACACCAAAAGTCCAGCGACGCGCGTATCTGCCGCAGATGCAACTTCGCGATCTGCCCCATCGGACCCACGCTCGCAAACCACGGCCGTCCCAACCGCTGCTTCTGCCCGGGCAAGTGCGACGCAAAGAATCCCAACAGAAAGATCGCGGTCACCGCCGCCCACAGATCGAACCCCACTCGCTTCCAGATCAACCCCGCCACCATCAGCCACGCCAATGGGTTCAACCAAGGCGTAACCAGCCGCAACAACCATCGCGACCTCTCCGGCAATGGCCACAGTGCGAACCGCTCCGCTGGAATCAACGCCAGCGGATCTCCACTCGAAGGCAGGAACAACACCAGCGCCATCAGGATCGAAAAGAACACCATCGCGCTCGGCGCCATCATGAATAACAGCGTGAACCCGAGGTACGTCATGTTGTTCCCGGTGACGCTCCGGATCCCGGCCGCGGACCTTCCCCACGCCTTCCGCAGCGCACCTAGGACGGGTCGCAACCCAGCCATTCCAGCCTTTCGGTAACCGGCGCCTCCACCAATTCAAAGTACAGCTCAGCCAGCGGACGGGACATCATCTCCCGGCGTTCATCCAGGACAATCCGCCCATTGCGAAACAACAGAAATCGATGCCCGATCTCTTCCACCACCGCCAGTACATGCGACGTCAGAAACACCGTCGTACCCCGTGCCGCAGCCTGCGTCAGCGCATCCATCATCATCCGCGTACTCACCGGGTCAATCGCCTCAAACGGCTCATCCAGGATCAACACCCGCGGGTTGTGCAACACGGCCATCGCAAACGCCGTCTTCTTGCGCATCCCATGCGAACACTCACGGGCAAACGTCGCGCGACCCCGGCTCAGCCCCAGCAACTGCAGCAACTGCTCAATCCGCTCCTCTGGCGACGGCACGTTGTACACACCAGCCGACAGCCACAGGTGCTCCTCCACCGTCAGGTCATCAATCAAACCCAGGTTCTCCGGCAGCACGCCCAACCGCGCCTTGGCGTTACACGGCTTCACCCCATGAATCGTGACGGTGCCGATCGCAGGCTCGATCAAGCCCGCCAGCATCTTCACCGTCGTGGACTTCCCCGCGCCATTCGGCCCCAGCAGGACACACAACTCACCCTGCGCGACCTTCAGGTCCAGTTTGTCCACTGCCACCGTATCGCCGTACCGGCACGAGACACCCCGGCACTCGATCACCGGTAAAACGGCTGCCACGTCAGCCACCGCGGACCCCACTTCGGCAGCGGCTTGCCGACCTCCAGCGCGCCCAAATCCGGGGCTTTCCCGCTGAAATCTTCATTCACCGTCGGGATCGCAACCCCGGCATCCACAGCCTTACCCGCAGGATTCAACTGAAAGTCCAAATCCATCGCGTGATACACCGCATGCCGGTTCAAAGGCGACGGCGCCTTCATCGGCTTCGCAAAGATGTCGAAGTCCACCTCAATCCCATGCGACTCTTGCCCCGTCGCCTTTCGGAACTCCGCCAAGGTGGCAAACGTCTGCGGCTTGTCATAATCCGGCGGCGCGATCCACGTGTACTGCTTGTCCACACCCTTATTCGGCCTGTACCCGTTGTAATCGCTGCTGTACACCGTGTTCATGTTTGCCCAAGTCATAATGCCGCGCTCGGGCGTATCGCGACCCAAAAACAGATTGTTCCGGTAATGCATGTTCGACGATGGATCACGTACCGTCTGCTCGCCAATCAGCGTGTTGTGGTACACAAATAACCCCGCAGGCTTCGCCGAAAACTTGAACGCGACCCCCGTTGGCTGGTGATACAGGATGTTCCGCATAAAGTACACGGGACCCCCGAAAACAGGCTGCGAACTGTACCCGCCATGCGCCGCATTCACCCCGCGATTGTTGAACACGCGGATGTTGTGGACGCCGCCATCGGTCTCCACAAAATCATCGCCAAACATATGCAGGTCGTTGTTGTAGATATCAATCGACGACGCGCGCCGATCCGGATCCTCGGGCGGCGTACCGTACGTCGAAATCCCAATCGCATCGTGAAAATACGCAATCGCGTTATGCGCAATCACATGCCCCGGTCCATACACCTTCACCGCGTAATAGCTATTCAACAAGTGCGACCCGTACGGCCCCACGTAGCCCCACAGCGGACCCGTCCATCCAATCAGTCGGAACCGGTCATCACGACCAAGAAACAAGTTATCCGCTATATAGAAATCGCTCGACCCCGCGTATTCCGTCCAAACACCAAACCCGACGCCTTCAAAGCGGCAATTCTTCACCGTCAACGCCACCGCGCCCAAAACCTCTTTGGCACCCGCAAACATCGCGACGTCCGCATTGCGAAACGTCAGGCCCTCAAAGATGTGATGTTCGGTCGCCATCAGATCAAACATCCGTCCGCTACCGCCACCGTCAAAGATCGCTTCACCGTCCCCCGCGCCTTTAATGGTGATGGGCAACTCTTTCGTACCCTTACCCGTCAACGTGATCGTACCGTCAAACGGCGTCATCATCGGGTCGACGTAGTTCTGTTTCTCCGGCCGATACAACCCCGCATGCACCAGAATGGTATCCCCTGGCTTCACTCGCCGTTCCCAAACTACGCTCCAATCCCCGAGCCCCGCGCCATAGTACGCCTGCATCAGGCTTGTGAAATGGGGCTCCAACTTCGGACCTTGATAATCCGGCGAATACACATGCCGCGTCTGCCCCTTCGTCGACGCCATCGGCTCGCCCCGCGTCCGTACCTTCACCGTGTGCGATGCCGTACCGCTCAGCCCATCGGGATCGGCCATCTGCAACCGGCACTCGTACTCAGTGTCCGGCTGCAAGTTCAGGATGCTGCCCGCAAACCCATCAGGAACCTTATAGTCGAGGTTCTCGCGTACACGAAAGATATGCTCGCCGCCAATGCGAACCAGCGGCAGCGCACTCTTCCAAGCCGCATCTCCGCTCTTCCGGTACTCGACCTTCACAGACGCATTACGATTCGCATCGCCCTTGATGGACCACTCAAACCCCAGGTTCAACAAGGTCGGGTGTTCGACAGTAAAACGGCCGGCCTCCGTGGCGTTTTGCGCGCACAACAGAAGACCGGCCGTGGAGAACAGTAACAGTAGTTTCATCGGCGAGGCCGATTATATCGAAGCGTCACTCCTGTCTGAGAGCGTTTACAGGGTCCGTCGCCGCAGCCCGAAGTGACGGTAACAAAGCCGCTACAAACGCCGCCGCCAGCAGGGTCAATGCCGCCGTTACTAACGACACCGGATCCAGCGCCTTCATATCGCTCAGTGTCTTCTCCACAAATTGCGACCCGTAGTAGATCGCGGGCGCACCCAACAGCACTCCAAGCGACGTCAGAATCAGCCCGTCGCGCAACACCAGCCGGACCACAGAAGGCTTGGTCGCACCCAGTGCCATCCGTATCCCGATCTCGTTCCGCCGCCGCGACACCGCGTAGGAAATCACACCGTACAGTCCGATCGATGCCAGCAGGACGGCAAGCACGCCGAATGCACCGCACAGATACGCGAACATCCGTTCACTCCGCAGCCCATTGTTCACCAATTCCTCCATCGTGTACGGATCGACCAGCGGCAGATTCGCGTCCACCTTACGCACGGCCTCACGGACAAACGGCAAAACTAGATATGGCGCCGCCCCCGTACGCACCACCACCGTCGCAGACTCTGCCTCTGCCGTAAACGGTAAATACACCACGTTCGGACGCTCTTTCAAATCGGCATAGTTCAGGTTCGCCGCGATCCCCACTACTTCCATCGGCGTACTATTTGGATCGCTAAATGCGATGCTCTTGCCCAACAGCGACATTCCCTCGCCCATTGCCTTCGCCAGATCCTCACTGACAATGCAAACCGTTGCATTACGAACCTGCTCCGCTCTGCGGAACTCACGCCCGGCCTTAAGCGTTACACCGAACGTTTGAAAGTACTCAGGCGTCACGCGATTCACCGCTGTGTCGTTCTCTTTGCCCTTACTGCCCGCCATCCGCACCGAACTCCAGTTGCCGCCTTGATTCATCGGCCGGATCTCCGCCAGCGATGCCGACTGTACACCCTGCGCCTCGGCAATGGTCCGCTGCACCTCCGCATAAAAGTTCCGCAGCGCCGCTTCTGAATATCCGGTCTGCCCTGGCTTCAAATCGAACACAATCATGTTGCCGCGTTCGAATCCCGCGTCCGTACTGATAATCCGTTGTAGATTCCGCGTAAACAGCGCTGCGGATGCGGCGAGCAACAGTGCGAACGCCACCTGCGCGACCACGAGCAGTTTGCCCGGCGTCCACCAGGAATGGGCCGCCCCGCCTGCGCTCCCGCCGCCTTCCTTCAAAGCCGGAGACGTATCGACGCGAGTGGCTCGCATGGCCGGAAATATGCCGAAAAGTGCCACGGTAAACACCGTCGCACCCATTGTGAACAACAGCAATTCCCAGTTCAGCCCGATATCCAACACCAGAGGCTCTCGCGACGGCGTCAACGTCACCAATGCCCTTGCCGTACCCAACGCAAACACGACGCTCAAAACGCCACCAAGCGCTGCCAGAATTGCGCTCTCCGTCAAAAACTGCCGCAGCAACCGCGCCTGGCTACACCCCAGCGACAACCGTATCGCCGCCTCTTTTTTGCGTGCATCCGCCCTTGCCAGCATCAGGTTCGCGATGTTCGCGCATGCGATCAGCAGCATGATCCCAGCCAACCCCAGCAGCACGTACATCGGCTGCTGGAACTGCCGCCGCAGATCGCCCAATCCGCGCGACCCATCATCCAGCCGGATGTGCGGCGTAAACTCAGCCTTCATCGCTCGCCTTTCCCACGCAGCCGGAAATGCCGACTCCAACCGCTGCTGCAAGGCTTCGGTGCTCACCCCCGGAGCCCGCCGCGCGATCACCTGCAAAAACCAGTGCATCCGATTCTGAAAGTCGTGAAACTTCGGCCCTTCCTTCGGGATCTCCAACACCCGTGGATCCTGCTGCAGCGGCAGATAAGCCTGTACGTTCTCGCCCGTACTGATGCCGCCAAAGCTCTCCGGCAGCACGCCAATCAATTCATAATTCCGGTTGCTGATTCGTAAGCTACGCCCAATAGCCTTCGCATCCGACGCCAGCACGGTACGCCAATACCGGTGGGACACCACAACCGTCGGCGTCGCGCCAGGTGAATCGTCGCTCATCTGAAACAGGCGCCCCATGGCCGGGCGCAACTGCAGTACATCAAAAAAGTCGCCACTCACCGGACGCGCCTGCACCACTTGCGTCTGCCCCTGATACTGGACGCTCACATCCTGCGGGAACATGTAGGCGGCCAACTTGCCCAAGGGCGCTGCCGCGTCACGTACCGCTTCATAGCCGAACCCGGAAAAGAAGTTCGCAACCATCCCACCGCCGCCACCTTCAATCGGGTACATGCTGCCGGACGCACCCGCGAACACGCGATCCGCTTTCGTCTTCGCACGGCCCTGCACCTGCCAATGGACCAGCGAGATCTGCTCCGGCGCCGGCACCGCAATCGTTTGGAACAAAGCCGTCTGCATCAACGAAAAGATCGCCGTATTCGACCCGATGCCGATCGCCAATGACAGCACCGCCGCCAGTGACACCACCGGCGTCTTCTGAATCATCCGCCAGCCAAACACCACATCCTGCCGCAGCCCTGTCATCCAGGCCCACCGGCTCTCATCCTGGCACTGATCCTTCACCAACGCCGTACTCGCGCCGAACTCGCGCCGTGCCCGCCGACGAGCCTCTGCCTCCGTCATCCCCTGCGCGACATACTCGGCAACCAGTTCGTCCATGTGGTGCCGTAACTCGGCATCCAACTCATCCTGTTCCTTCTGCCATGGAAAACGCATACAAAGAGTTCCTCCCGGAAAAAGCTACGACTGCAACACCCACGCAATCGACTGTGAGTAGCGCTCCCACTGCTCCAACTCCGCGCCCAACTGCTTCCGCCCAGCCGCAGTCAGCGAATAGATCTTCGTCATCCGCCCGCTATCGGACTCTTTCCACTTGGACGTAATCAGACCCTTCCGTTGCATCCGGTGCAACGCCGGATACAGCGACCCCTGCTGTACCTGCAGCGTCTCCCTCGATGCCGCCAGAATTCGCTGCGCGATCCCGTAGCCGTGCAACGGCTCCAGCGCCAGCGTCTTCAGAATCAAAAGGTCCAGGGTTCCCTGCAGGAGGTCGGATTTCGGCTCGCTCATACGGATATGTAGAGATTCTACCTAAGTTGACAGTCTACATGTGTAGACGTAAAAGCTAACCAACGGTTCGCTATCTTTTTTGAGGATTCTTATGAACGGCATCTACCCGGCCCTGCTCACGCCTCTCGCCCAGGACGGCACGCTCCATCAGGCCACCCTCGAAGCCTCGCTCCACCGCATCTACGACGCAGGTTGCCAGGGCGTCTACATCGCAGGCTCTACCGGAGAGGGCCTCCTGCTCGACCCTCAGCTTCGTGAAGACCTCACCGCAGCCACCGTCAAATCGACGCCCGCCGGCCGCAAGATCATCGTTCACGTCGGCGCCAACTCCACCGCCACTGCCGTACGCCTCGCCAAACACGCCGAAAAAGCCGGAGCCCACGCCATCAGTAGCATCGCTCCACCGGGACCTTTCTCCTTCGACGACATCGAAAGCTACTACCAGACCCTCGCCGCCGCCACTTCGCTACCGCTGATCCTCTACTTCTTTCCGGCCTCCGCTCCAGCCGTATCCACCTACGCCCACCTCGAACGCCTCTGCGCCATCCCCAATGTCGCCGGCGTTAAATTCACCAGCTTTGACCTCTACACCTTGAGCCGCATCCCACTCGAACTACAAAAGTTCGTCTGGAACGGCCACGACGAGGTCCTCGCTGCAGGACTCCTCATGGGCGCCTGCGGCGGCGTCGGCAGTATCTACAACATCGAACCCGGTCTCTTCCTTGGAATCTACAATGCAACCCAACAAGGCAACTGGGCCGAAGCCCGCCGCCTCCAGGACCGCGCCAATCAACTGATCACCATCGTCCTCGGCTATCCTCTGTTCCCTGCGCTCAAGCAAATCCTCACGTGGCGTGGACTCGATATGGGCGCTTGCGTACCCCCGCGACGTTCGCTTTCCGACGCCCAACAAACCCAGTTGTCGGAGCAACTCGAAGCCGCTGGCTTTGCAACGCGACGGTAAAATACAACTATGAAGAATCTGACAGTCGCAGGTGTTCCGCTCATTTGCGCTCTGGCGGCGATGTCCGTCTTTGCGCAGTCGTCCGGGCCCATAGCCCGGGCCGTTCCCGTGGAACGCGCGATCCCCTTCGGTACCACGACCGGCAAGTTGCTCTTACTCGGCAACCACATTGTGTACGTGGACGACACCAAGGTCGAATCCTCGTTCGCCGCTACCAAGGGCGAACTCAGCAACGTGACCACCGAAGGCGCCAACATCACCGTCCAGTTCCGTGACCCCATGCCCGACGGCTCCGGTACCTCTACCCGCGCAGTCTTTCGCGCCGTCGTACCCACAGATGCTGCCGCCATCACCTCCTGGTATGGCAGCGGTGCTCCCGTTTCCGCTCCAGCCCCCGCGCCCACCGGCGTCCCCGCGACACAGGCCGCGACGGAAACCTTCGAGGCTCGCCACGATCACTTCCGTGGCACCTGCAAAGGCCGCCTCATTATCTCGGCCAATCAGTTGAGCTACGAATCGGTCGACGAAGTGGGACACTCCCGCCGCTGGGAATATAGCTCGATTCAGGAAATCAAGCAAAAGAACCCCTACGAGCTCGAAGTCAAGCCCTTCACCGGCGGAACCTACAAGCTCTTCATCGATGGTTCCGGTATGCTCCCCGCTACCTTTAAGACCCTCGTCGATCGCGTCACAGCCGCCCGCGCCGGAAGGCAATAGTCCCTGTATTTGGAAGGGCCTGCAAGGGCCCTTTCACATCCACTCCCTCCTAAAACCCCACCTCCCGCCGCCGATATGTCTTCAAGCGGCAATGATCCATCTCACCCGAATCAACAAGTTGGGACTTGTTGTCAACGCCGATCTCATTGAGCAGATCGAGACAACACCCGACACGGTCGTGCACCTCACCGGCGGACAAAAGCTCGTAGTGCGCGAATCGGCGGATGAAATCATCCGCAAGGTCGTGGAATACCGCCAACTCATCCATGGGGGTTGCCCTCTCGCAACAGCCGCCTCGGCCCGCTTCTCTGCCAACGCGCTGGTACATCCAGATACGCCCCCTTTCGAAAAGGGAAGTGAGTAGCGGCATATGGCTGTCAAAACCCGTATCGACTTCTCCACCATCACCGGTGTAGTCATAGCCGTCGCAGCAATCGTTGGTGGTCTCCTTCTCGAAAAAGGCGAAGTTCGCGACATCGCGCAGTATACTGCCGCTGTGATCGTCCTCGGCGGCACCATTGGCGCCGTGATGATCGCAACGCCCGTCCGCGTTCTCATCGGAGCTTTCCGCCGCGTCAGATCCATCTGGTCCGAAGACCTCCAAAAACCCTCGGAGCTCATCGACGAAATCATTCGCCTTGCCGGAGAAGCTCGCAAAAACGGCATCGTCTCGCTCGACGATCAGGCCAGCCGTATCGACGACCCCTTCCTTCGCAAGGCCCTCGCCCTCGCCGTCGACGGTACAGACTTTATGGAGATCCGCCGCATGATGGAGCTTGAAATGGCCGGAGAAGAAGCTCGCGCCCATGCGGAAGCCAAAGTCTTCGAAGCGGCCGGAGGCTACTCGCCCACCATCGGCATCATTGGCGCCGTCCTCGGTCTGATCCAGGTCATGAAGAACCTCGCCAACATCGATGAAGTTGGCCACGGCATCGCCGTCGCCTTCGTCGCCACCGTGTACGGCGTTGCGTTCGCCAACATCTTCTTTTTGCCCATGGCCGCCAAGATCAAGGCGCGCGTGGAAGAACACACCGCGCTGTCGGAACTCAAGCTCGAAGGCGTCCTGGGCATTGCCGAAGGCATGAATCCCAAGCTGCTCCGCGCCAAGCTCGAAGCGTTCGATCATGAACTGGCCGCAACCCGCGCCGCGAGTAACGCCTAGCCCCACGCTCAACTCGCGACCAACCCCATGGCACGCAAAAAGAAACACGAAGAACACGTCAACCATGAGCGTTGGTTGGTCTCCTATGCGGACTTCATCACGCTCTTATTCGCGTTCTTTGTCGTGATGTTTGCCTCCACCCAGGCCGACAAAGCACGTGCCCAAAAGATGGCAGATTCCGTCAAGCGCGCCTTTGAGGAAAGCTCCATCTCTGCCGTACTCGGTGGTGGGGGACACAAGACCGCCAAAGGCACTGCCGGAGGTCCGGAAACCAAGCCCACCGGCGAACTCGCCGCCTCCTTCGAAACCCTCGCACGCGAACTCGCTGCAGAGATCGGCCGCAGCGAGGTCCAACTCAAGATGGAAAGTCGTGGCCTTGTCGTCAGCTTTGCCCAGTCGCTCCTCTTCGCCTCAGGCGAAGCCATCGTATTTGAAAGCTCCTTCCCCGCGCTCGACAAAGTCGCTAGAGCCTGCAGTAAGATCCCCAATCTCATCCGTCTCGAAGGCCATACGGACTCTGTCCCCATCAGCAACTCGCGATTCCGCTCCAACTGGGAACTCTCCGCCGCCCGCAGCATCGCGATCCTGGAAGATCTCTCCACCCGCGGCGGCATCGATCGCAAGCGTCTCTCCATCGGAGGCTATGCCGACGTCGCCCCGACTGACTCCAACGACACCCCGGAAGGTCGCGCCAAGAATCGCCGCGTCGACATCGTCATCCTCAACCAGGCCGGCGCCGCGCTTGAACCATCCGGCGCAAAACGCTAGCGTATAGGGTTGAGCCTCACTCTCCCGCGGCTGTACCCCATCGTCGACACTGCCGTCTGCGACCGTTTTCAGCTCCACCCGGAAGCCCTCGCCGCAGCCTTTCTCGAAGCTGGCGTCCAGATCCTCCAGTTCCGCCACAAAGGCCCCTACCTCCGCCCCATCTTCGCCCAAGCGGAAGCCCTCGCCGCCCTTTGTCAGACCGCCAAGGTCCGCTACGTCATCAACGACCGTGCCGACATCGCAGCCATCCTCGGTGCCGACCTCCACCTCGGCCAGGACGACCTGCCCCCCGCCCAAGCCCGCAAGGTCACCGGACCCGCCCCCGTCATCGGCTTCTCCACCCACAACGAGGCCCAGTTCGCCGAAGCCACCCAGGACACCCACGTCAACTACCTCGCCCTCGGTCCCATCTTCGACACCGCCTCCAAGCAGAACCCCGACCCCGTCGTTGGACTTTCCCGTCTCGCCGCCATCGCCGCAACCAAGCACCACCCGCTGGTTGCCATAGGTGGAATCACTCTCGAAACAGCCCCCGCGGTCTACCAGGCCGGCGCCGACTCCATCGCCGTCATCAGCGCCCTGATCCCGCCCCAGAACCCCAAGCTGGACGCCATCCGCCGTCTGACAGCCCAGTGGCTGAACCCCCGTATGGTATAGTCATCAGGAATTCATCCATATGAGTATCTTTCGAAAGAAATCGCTTTCGAGCCTTCTCAGCCAGCTCTCGGAGTCCGGCGAAGGAACCCTCAAGCGCACGCTCGACGCCAAGAACCTCATTGCCTTAGGCATCGGCGCGATCATCGGCGCGGGTCTCTTCGTCCGAACGGCCGCCGCCGCTGGTGAAGCTGCCGGACCCGGCGTAACCCTATCGTTCATCCTGGCCGCCCTCGGGTGCGCCTTCGCAGGGCTTTGTTACGCCGAATTCGCCGCCATGATCCCCATCGCCGGTAGCGCCTATACGTATGCCTACTGCACCATGGGTGAGTTCGTCGCCTGGACCATCGGCTGGGCCCTCGTCCTTGAGTACGCGCTAGGAGCCGCAACCGTCTCCATTGCCTGGAGTGAGTATTTAAACAACCTCTTAGGTGGCACAATACCGTACGAGTGGTGTCACTCCCCGCTAGAAGTCTCCACCACCGGCGTCAGCGGCATCATGAACCTCCCGGCCCTGGTGATCCTTCTATTGCTCACCCTGCTGCTCATTAAAGGTACGGAAGAGTCGGCCACAGTCAATGCCATCATCGTTTTCACGAAGGTAGCCATCGTTCTTCTGTTCATTGCCATCGGCTGGCAGTTCGTCAACCCCGCCAACCACGTTCCCTACCTGATCCCCGAAGGCACCCCCGGACACGAAGACTTCTTCAAACATGGCTGGGGCGGTGTCGTACGCGGCGCCTCCATCGTCTTCTTCGCCTTCATCGGTTTCGACGCAGTATCCACGGCCGCGCAGGAAGCCAAGAACCCCGGCCGCGACATGCCCATCGGTATCCTCGGCTCGCTGGTGGTCTGCACCATCCTCTACATCCTGTTCGGACACGTCCTCACCGGCGTCGCCAACTGGCAGGAATTCAAGATCGCCGGTAAGGAAGCCTCGGTCGCCTACGCCATTCAGAAGTACATGGCCGGCTACGGCTGGCTCGCCACCATGGTGACGGTCGCCATTCTCGCCGGCTTCTCCTCGGTGATCCTGGTCATGTTGCTCGGCCAGAGCCGCGTGTTTTACTCGATGGCCAAGGACGGTCTGTTGCCCAAGGTCTTCGCCGAACTTCACCCCAAGTTCCGCACGCCGTACAAGTCCAACTGGATCCTGTTCGTGTTCGTCGGCCTCTTCGCGGCGTTCCTGCCGGGCTCCCTCGCCGGTGACCTCACGTCCATCGGAACCCTGTTCGCCTTTGTGCTCGTCAGCGCAGGTGTCTGGCTGATGCGCCGCTCGGACCCCAACGCCAAGCGCCCGTTCCGCACGCCGCTGGTACCGCTGGTGCCGCTGCTCGGCGTCATCATCTGCTCAGGCCTGATCATCTCGGTCGACACCACCACGCAGCTCACCGCCGCCGGCTGGATGTTGATCGGCTTCGTGATCTACTTCCTCTACAGCAAGTCCAAGAGCAAGCTAGCCACCGGCGCCGAATAACCCCTATTCCTCCCCCGTTGGTGTCAGACCGATCTGACACCAATGGGAGAGCATACCCCGCCTAGGGAACTTCCTCACACCCGAGCGTTCAATCCGAACTCCCGCTGTACCTGATCAAACCACGCCTCATCGTCCTGAGCGCTCCAGTCGACCCACTGCTCGTCCGTCATAGCCGCACGCATCCCAATCAGCGCCCCCGCATCCGGACCCGACGGATGCCGTACCTTCCAAGTCCCGCTCTCCAAAATCTCCCTTACAATCACCGCCGTGACCTCCGGCGGCACCGGATTCGCCAGCGACGCTCGAAACAGACCGCTAAACCGCCGTACCTGAGGGTAAATCGAATTCGTCACCCGTACCCCGACATTCTGCGCCATCTGCGTATTCTGGATCCCCGGCTCCACCACCGCCACCCGTATCCCAAACGGCTTCACCTCACCCGCCAAAGCATCGCTAATCGCCTCCAGCGCATGTTTGGACGCCGAGTACGCTCCCAATGGCGTATTCGCCATCCGTCCCGCAACAGAACTGATGTTCACAATGCAACCGTTCCGCGCCTCACGCATCCCGGGCAACACCTTCTGGATACACCGCACGGCGCCCAGGTAATTGGTGTTCATGATCTCCGCCATCTGCGCCACCGGCATCTCCTCCACCGAACCGTGATACTCGATCCCCGCATTATTCACCAGCGCCTCCACACGGCCCTCAATCCCCGCAAAGCACGCCGTTACCGACTCATCCGAACAAACATCCAGCGCCATAATCCGTACCGGCAAGGCCTCTTTTTCCACCGCCTCCCGCAGCGGACCCGCCTTATCCAGATTGCGCATCGTGGCAATCACGCCATGACCCGCACGAGCCAACTCCAGCGCCGTAGCCAGTCCGATTCCCTGGCTACACCCTGTCACCACGACATTGTTCATTTCCGTTCCCTCCGAAAAATCTAGCCATATTGCCAGTGCGACCTGGCCATGCAAATTGGCATCCTAGTATATAGTGGCTGCCTCTCCCTCGAACCCAGAGAAACCGAAGAAAAGCGCAGGCGAACGCTTTCGGGATATCTGGCCTGAAATCTGGGCCCTCGTCAAACCCCGTCGCGGACTCCTCGCTCTCGGCCTGATCCTCATGGCCGTTAACCGCGTCGCCGGACTCGTCCTCCCGTTCTCCACCAAGTACCTGATTGACGACATCCTCGGCCAGCACAAGAACGAGATGCTCGTGCCTCTACTCGGCGCCGTACTCACCGCCACCATCGTCCAGGGCGCGTCCTCATTTACCCTCACCCAGCTACTCTCCAAAGCCGCCCAGCGCCTCATCGCGGAAATGCGCATCAAGGTCCAGGCCCACATCGGACGCCTGCCCGTCACCTACTACGACGCCAACAAGTCCGGTGTACTCGTCTCCCGCATCATGAGCGACGTCGAAGGCATCCGCAATTTGATCGGGACGGGCTTGGTCGAATTCGCCGGAGGCATCCTCACCGCGATCCTCAGCCTGGTGGTCCTGCTCAACATCAGCCCCAAGATCACCATCATGGCGCTCGTCGTCATCGTGGCCTTCACCGGCATCCTGCAGCGCTCGTTCCGCAAGATCCGTCCCATCTTCAAAGAGCGCGGCAAGATCATGGGCGAAGTCTCCGGCCGCCTCACGGAATCGCTAGGCGGCGTTCGCGTCGTCAAGGGCTACCACGCGGAAACCCGCGAAGAATCCGTCTTCGCCCAAGGCGTCAACCGCCTGCTCGACAACGTCACGAAGACCCTCACCGCCATCTCCGTGATGAGCCTTTCCGCCAGCGTACTCTTGGGCCTCGTCGGAGCCGGCGTCATGTACCTCGGTGCGCACGAGATCTTCGCCGGACGCCTCACTCTCGGTGGCTTCGTTTCCTTCACCACCTTCCTCGCCTTCCTCGTAGCGCCGGTATTCCAGGTGGTCGGCATCGGTACCCAACTCACCGAAGCCGTCGCCGGACTCGAACGCACTCGCGAGGTACTCCGGGAAGCGCGCGAGGACCAGGACCCCTCGCGTACCCTCACCATTCCGCCCATCACCGGTCACGTCGCCTTTGAGGATGTCCGCTTCTCCTACGAGAAGGACAAAGAGGTCCTGCACGGCATTTCCTTCGATGCGCCCCCCGGCTCCGTGACGGCTCTCGTTGGACCGTCCGGCTCCGGCAAATCCACTGTCATTGGCTTGGTCTGCGCCTTCCACAAGCCGGACTCCGGTATCGTCCGCGTCGACGACCTCGACCTCTCGAAAGTCCAACTCAACAGCTACCGCCCGCAACTCGGCGTCGTCCTCCAAGAGACCTTCCTCTTCGACGGCACCATTCGTGAAAACGTCGCCTTCTCACGCCCCGACGCGACCGAAGCGCAGATCCTCGAAGCCTGCCGTATCGCACGAGTCGACGAGTTTGCCACGCGATTTGAAAAGGGGTACGACACCATCGTCGGCGAACGCGGCGTCAAGCTTTCCGGAGGCCAGCGCCAGCGCGTCTCCATCGCCCGCGCGATCCTCGCCGACCCGCGCCTCCTGATCCTGGACGAAGCCACATCCAGCCTCGACTCGGAATCCGAAGCCATGATCCAGGAAGGTCTGCAGTTCCTGATGAAAGGCCGCACGACGTTCGTCATCGCGCACCGCCTGTCCACCATCCGCCGCGCCTCGCAGATTCTCTTCATCGAAGACGGCCGCATCATCGAACGCGGTACCCATCAGGAACTCTATGCCTTGAACGGTCGCTACCGCGAGCTGTACGACAAGCAGCATGGCCTCGAAGCGAACCTGTTCCTCGCCCCCGGCGAAGGCGACGTCGTTCCGGTGCCCACAGCAGCGTCATGATCGTAGGAACCGGCATCGACATCTGCGAAGTGGACCGCATCCGCAAAGCGGTCGAGCGCTTCGGCGACCGTTTCATCCAGCGCATCTACACGCCCGGCGAGATCGCCTACGTCAGCCGCAAAGCCAACAAGTACGAGCGCATGGCGGCGCGCTTTGCAGCCAAGGAAGCAGGGATGAAGGCCATCGGCACAGGCTGGCGCCGCGGTGTCCGCTGGCAGGATTTTGAGGTGGTCAACCAGCGTTCCGGCAAGCCCACTCTCGTCTTCCACGGCAAAGCCAAAGAGTACGCCGACGCGCTCGGAGTCCAGAACATCGCCCTGTCGCTCACCCACACGGCGCAGCAAGGCATGGCCTTTCTGATCCTGGAAGCCTAAGACAAAGACGCTTCCGGGCTAGTGGAGCTTCTTGAAGATCTCCAACTCTTCATCTGCATCCTCAAACCGCAAAAAAGCCCGCAACTGCTTGACCTCCTGCTGGAGTGTCACCTCCGGAGCCAGTCCCACCATCTGCGCGCTACGCAACACCGTTGCACGGCCGTCCAACGCCTTAGCTTCCGCCTCCGCGCCTTTCACCCAGTACATCTCCCCGAGTCGCGCCAGCGTATTCGCCAGAATCGGATCTTCCGCCCCAAACGCCTTCTCGTAAATCGTCAGTTCCCGCCGCGTGAACCCAATCGCCTTATCCAGCCGCGCGTCATCCTTCCCCGTACCTTCGGCGATCCGCTTCACGCGCTCCTTATTGTTGTTGCCGTAGTAGAAATCGCCCAGCCTCCGCAGCGGACCCGCCAGTGCCGGATGCTCCGCACCGAGTAGCCGCTCGAACGTTCCCAACGTACGCTCCAGCAATTCCAAATGCCGCTTCTGATCCCCCGCCGACGCGTAATGCCGGGCCAGGATGTCCGCTTCTTCCTGATACCGCCGCAAATGCAGCACCTCAAGACTCAGCTTCGACGTATCTGCAATCACCGCCGTACCCATCGCGCGCTCGCGTATCTCCAGCGCTTTCCGCAAGTACCCTTCGGCCAGCGCCACCACTTTGGGGTCCACTTTTTCTTTGCGATTCAGGCACGCCGCACCCGCATCGGCCAGAGCCTTGGCGCGAAAGGGGTTTTTCTCCGGCAGCTTATCCGCAATCGCCGAGATCTGCCCCAATGATAAGTGCGCCTCAATCACGTTCTTGGGGAATGACGCGCTCAGCTTCTCTAGCAACGGCCGTATCCGCGCATCCGGCTGATAGCCGAACACCGGCTCCGTATCCCGCTGCCGCTCGATCTCCTTGTACTTGGCCACCAGCGCCGATGCCGCCGCGTTCCCGTCTTCCTCAAACATCGTGATCAGCATCCGCAGCGTATCCAGATACTCGCGGCTGCGGAACCCGTAGCTTGCTTCGAGCACCGGCAAAGCCTTACGAGCCAAGGTCGCCGCTTCCGCACGCTTGCCCTGATCTTCCAGCGCGCACGCCAACGCGATGTCGGCCTGCGCCGCCCATATCGGACCGCTACCCGGAAACTTTCGCAGTGCATCGGCCCCTGCACGCAGCGATGCTACGCGCTCTTGCGGCCGGTCGTTGTCCTGAAACAGCTGATCCAGCGCCATTAAACTCTGGTACATCGGATCCGGCAGCTTGAGTTGGAAGGCCTCGAGGTACGCCGAACGCCACGCCAGGATCTCCGCATCGCCGTCCGAATTTTCCCGCGCCTCATACGCAGCTTTGATGTGATTGCGTAGGGCCGCTTCCGACCCCGTATCGTTACTGTTTTGCCCGGCAGCAACAGCCGCAAGAAGGATGCAGGTGGCGGCGATTCGGTTCAGCATGGCCTTTCGGCTCACATCGGCAACTTTCGGACAAACGTTTAGTACACGGTAGAATGGCAATGTGGATGAAAAACTGGCGAAGCCAGAAGAGCAGCAGCAGCCGGAACCCGAGCAGCCAGCTCCGGCCGAGGCCGACGCGACCGTTGTCGCCGCCGCTGTTGCAGAGCCCACAGTAGCGGAAACGGAACCGAAGCCGGCAGAAGCGCCGGAACCTGTCCAAAAAGCCGAAGAACCACCGCAGCGCAACGCCTTAGCCGAGTGGACCGTCACCATTCTTCTGCTGTTATTTGGAACCACGATGCTCGTGCAAGCGTACGTGATTCCAACAGGTTCCATGAAGGATACGCTGCTCATCGGCGATCATCTGCTGGTCGACAAACAGACTTATTCGCCCCCCGGCGCCTTCAGCAAATACCTTCTGCCGTACCGCCCCATCAAGCGCGGCGACATCATCGTTTTCCGCTACCCGCTCGACATTCGCAACACCTTCGTCAAGCGCGCCATCGGCCTCCCGGGTGACCGTATCAAGTTGGTCGATAAGGTGCTGCACCTCAACGGCAAACCCGTACACGAACCCTACGTCGTGCACCGCCCCGGCTACGTCGACTACTACAAGCACTTCTTCCCCGGCGAATCCTATCCGTACCTTCGAAAAGAAGCCCAGGAAATGCTCGAACGCCACGTCGACCCCAAAACCGGCGAACTCGTCGTCCCCCCGGACTGTTACTTCGCCATGGGCGACAATCGCGACGAATCCGACGACTCCCGCTTCTGGGGCTTCGTCCCGCGTGCCAACATCATCGGCAAGCCCCTCGTCATTTACTGGTCCTTTGACGCCAGCTCCGAAGACCTGCAGAATCCGTCCATCTCTCTCAGCCACATGGCCAACGTCGTACTCCACTTTTTCGACCGCACGCGCTGGGGCCGGACCTTCCAAATCGTTCGCGGGTATCCTCTTGAATAGCGAGTTCTTCTTCTAATGCAAAAGTATCTGCTTGCCGTTCGCGACTTCGTGTCCGAATGGACCGTCACGATCCTCATCCTCCTGTTCGGCACCACCACGCTGATGCAGGCCTTTGTCGTCCCCACCTCCTCCATGGAAAGCACGGTGCTCGTCGGGGACCACCTGATCGTGGACAAACTGGCTTACTCTCCGCCCGGCTCCGTCAGCCGCTTCATTTTGCCGTACACAGAAGTCAAACGCGGCGACATCATTGTCTTCAAGTTCCCGCCGGACCCCCGCCAAAGCTACGTCAAGCGCGTGATGGGCGTCCCTGGGGACCGTCTGAAGATCGTCAACAAGCAGGTGTTCCTCAACGGCCACCCGCTCACCGAGCCCTACAAGCAGCACATTCACAACTTCGCCATTCCATACCGCGACGGCTTCCCCGACACCCCGCAGGATGTCCCAGTCGAGTACATGAGCCGCGTCACCGAAATGATGACCCACGTCGACCAGAAAACCGGCGAACTCGTCGTGCCCGAAGGCCGCTACTTCGCCATGGGCGACAATCGCGACAACTCGCTCGATTCCCGCTATTGGGGCTGGGTCCCGCGGGAAAACATCATCGGCAAGCCGACCATCATCTTCTGGTCCTACGCCACCAGCACCGAGAACCTGGTGGACTTCCGTCTCGACCACTTCCTCGATCTCGCAACCAACTTCTTTTCCAAAACACGCTGGGACCGTACTCTCAAGCTCGTCCGCGGCTACGACGTCAAGTAAATGTCCAAGACTTCCGCCAATCACAACTACGGCCTGATCCTGGCCGGTGGACGCGGCACGCGCTTCTGGCCCCGCAGCCGTCGCGCCAAGGCCAAGCAGGTCCTGCCGTTCTTTAGCGAGCGTTCGCTCATCCAGGAAACGGTGGACCGTCTCCGTCCCGTCCTGCCCCCCGACCGCATCTGGATCATCACCAACGACCATCTGCGCACAGAGATCATCAAGCAACTCCCCGAGATTCCCAAGCACCAGATCATCGCCGAACCCGCCGCCCGCAATACGGCACCCTGCATCGGCCTGGCCGCGCAGATTCTGGAATCGATCGACAAGGACGCGGTGATGGGCGTGTTCCCGGCGGACCACGTCATCCAAAAGCCGGCCCGCTACCTGCGAATGATCAAGCCCGCGTTCAAAGCGGCTTCGCAAGGCAAGATCGCCGTGGTCGGCATTCAACCGCGCTGGGCGGAAACCGGATACGGCTACATCGAGTTCCCCAAGGACATCGCGCCCGGCTCTACCATTCCCGCGCCAGTCCTTGCCTTCAAAGAAAAGCCCGACGCTCCGACAGCCGAAACATACCTCGCAGCCGGCAACTACTTCTGGAACTCCGGCATGTTCTTCTGGAAGGCGTCGGTCGTGCTCGATGCACTCCGCCAGCATCTGCCCAAAACAGCCTCGCTATTGGCTGGCCTGCCGAAGATCTCCCAACGCGGGTTCCTCAAGGCGCTCGGCGAAGTATTTCCTCACTGCGAGAACATCTCAATCGACTACGCAGTGCTGGAAAAGGCAAAGGACGTCGTAGGCCTCCCCGCCGACAACATCGGCTGGAACGACGTCGGCAGCTTCAACGCGGCGTACGAACTTTCCGCGCTCGATCATCACCGCCACGCCAACAACCGTACCCCCGTGCTGTCGCTAGACTCCACCGGCAGCTACGTCGATTCGCACTCCGGCAAGCTGATCGCGCTACTAGGCGTAAAGGATCTGGTAGTGGTCGAGACGGACGATGCGATCCTGATCGCCGACCGCCACCGCTCCCAACAAGTGGGCGACCTCGTGAAGATGCTCGAAAAACAAGGCCGCCACGACCTTATTTGAGCTTCCGGATCGCTTCCAGATCCGCTCGCGCCGAGTTCAACCAGCTCGCCGACGGATTCACCTGTTTCTGCACAATCGCGTACCCGGCGGACGTCGCCCGCTCCGCCTCCGCGATCTTGTTCTGCCGCAGCAGCGTACGCCCCAGCTTGATCTGCGCGATCCCCAGATTGATGTGGTCCGCTCCCTGCGTCTCCCGGAACATCGCCACCGCATCCCGAAAGTACGGCTCCGCAGTCGGATAGTTCTTCTCCGCCATGTACGTACTGCCAATATTCGACAGCGCCGTACCCACCAGGTAATGCTTACCCGCGTACACGGCCTTGTAAATCTCCGCCATGCGCAAATAATGCGGACGCGCCTCCGCCGGCCGATCCTGCGTCAAATGCACCGTACCCAGCTCATTCAGTGCCGACGCCACGCGCGGATGCACCCGTCCGAACACCTGCTCCTGGATCTCCAGCGCCTGCCGTAACATCGCCTCCGCCTCGGGCGCGCGCTTCTGAAACACCAGCGCCCGCCCAATCATCGTCAAACTCGCCGCCGTACGGTAATGCCGGTCGCCATAAAACCCCCGTACCAACTCCAAGGCCTCGCGATGGTACCGCTCCGCTTCCGTATAATTGCCCGTATCCTGCTGAATCGCACCCAGATTGGTCAGCGCCTCGGACACGCGCGGATGCCGCGGACCGTACATCTTCCTCACCATCGCCAGCACGCGCAGGTTGATCTGCTCGCATTCTTTGTACCGGCCGGCGTAAAAGTACGCGTTCCCCAGCTCGTACAGGCTACTCGCATGCTCTGCCGTATCCCCGGCCGCCGCGCGCAACCGCACAGCCTCGGACAACTCCCGAATCGCCCCGTCGTAATCGCCCTTCTCTTCCAGCACCTTGCCCAAAGCGTCGGTCGCCGACGCGATCACCGGATGCCCCGCCGGCAGCGACGTATTCGCCAAACGCAGTCCTTCGCGGGCCATCTTCTCCGCTTCTTCCATCCGCGCCTGATCCGTGCGCAACAGCGCCAGCGCCACCACATGATCCGGAGTCCGTCGCATCTCGAGCGCAGCCGTCAACATCGCCTCTGCCTGCTCCAGCTTCCCCAGCTTGTGATAGATATCGCCCAGCGTCTGATACAACTCCGCCTGCGCCTCCGGATCTTTATCCAGCGTGCGAGCCTCCTGCACGCCGCGATCAATCAACGTCTCGACGCGCATGTCCTTCTCAGGACCCGCTTCGGAATCGCCCCCCTGAAATAGATTGCGGATAAACAACTGGATTCGCTTGGTACGCGCGGCTTCTGCCAGTGCGTGATTCCGCTCCTCCGCCAGGCGGTACACAAAGAACGCGATCAACAACGAGACGGCGGCCATCGCCAATCCGGCTGCAATCACCGGACGCCGGTTGCGCTGCAAAAACTTACCCGCACGATACCCCAGCGAATCCGGCCGCGCCTCCAAAGGCTCTGCGCGCAAGTAATGGTCGATGTCGCGAATTAGCGCCTCAACCGACCCGTACCGCTTCTGTACGTCCTTGTGCATCGCCGTCAAACACAGGACATCCAGATCCGCCCATTCGGACGCGGTCGCCTCCAGCAACGCCTGCCCGGACCGCCGCACGATCATCGACGGCTTCAGTTCTTCTTCCGCAGACGGCAACCGCCCGGACAACAACAGATGCAGGATCACGCCCAGTGAGTACACATCCATCTGTACCGATGCCTGATCCCCGCGTATCTGCTCTGGCGACGCGTAGGCAGGCGTCAGCAGACGTAACCCGGTTCGCGTCATCTCCGCCGTATTGCCGCCGCCCGCTGCCAGATGCTTGGCGATCCCAAAATCCAGCAGCTTCACCGTCCCATCCGGGCGCACCAGAATGTTCGACGGCTTGAGGTCACGATGGATCACCGCTTGTCCATGCGCGAACTGCACCGCCTCGCACGCAGCACGGAACAATTGCAACCGCTCGCGAATGCGATGTCCGGCCCGATCGCAGTACGCGGCATCGAGGGCCTGCCCATCCACATACTCCATGACGAAGTACGGCGTGCCGTCGTCCAGCGTATCCGCGTCCAGCAGCCTCGCGATGTTCGGATGATCGAGCCGCGCCAGCGTACGCTCTTCCTGCGCGAACAGCTTTCGTCGCGCGGGCGAAATCCACGCATCGCGCAGCACCTTGATCGCCGCAGGAGCATCCAGATCCGTCCGCCGTGCCAGGAACACAGTGCCCATGCCGCCTTCGCCCAGCACACGCTCGACGGTATAAGGTCCAATCTGGCGTTGCGACGTCGATTCGGACACCAGCGCCGCGCCCCGATCCAGTACGCTGTCGCCCGCGTCATGCGCCAGCATCTGTTCTACTTCCTGTTGCAGTCCGGCATCACCGCCCGCTAACTTTGCGATCTCACGCGCGCGAACAGCAGGGTCGGCAATGTCCCACACGGCGTGAAAGATCGCCTGCACCTGCTCCCAGCGTTCACTATTCATTTCGCGATCTGCCCCGCCAGCCACGCGCGTGCCGCACGCCAATCCCGCAGCAGCGTCGCTTCCGACACCTGCAGCAACTCAGCGATCTCGCGCATCTCCAGTCCCCCAAAAAACCGGCTCTCCACCATCGCGGCCTGGCGCGGATTCATCTTGGCCAAATCGTTCAGCGCCGTATCAATCGCCAGCAATTGTTGATCGTTCGCCACCGGTGGACCTTCAATCCCGAAGTCCACGGCTTGGCCGCCATCGCGCTTCAGCGCCATTCTCCGCCGTGCCGCACCAATCAGCACCTGCCGCATCGCGCGGGCCGCCAGTCTCTTAAAGTGCAATGGAGATTGGATCCCGGGCAGTGGACTCTTTGACAGCTTGATCCACGCCTCGTTCACCAGCGTTGTGGGACTCAGCGTAGCTCCCGGGTCGCTCCGGCGTACGCTAGCGGCCACACGCCGCAACTCTTCGTATGTCAGGCTGAACAGTCGGTCCAGCGCCTCGCGATCCCCGCCCAACTCATTTGTCAAAAAAACTTCGTGCTGCATGACGGTTCCCGGCGCGTCCCGGCGTAGTGTCGAGTGTAACCCGCCACGGCGGAAACCAACCCCGAGGTACCAGCTTATATGCCTGTCGCAAAGCTCGACAAACAACAGGTGGTCGGCGCACTCAAAGCCACCCATTCGAACGACCCTGACGTACTCTTCGCCCGCAAAGAAGAACTGCTGGCCGATACCCGCCGGCTCAAACTGCTCGGCATCGCCCCCATCATCATGGGCGTCATCATGACCCTCACCATCATCGGCGCGTTTGTCGGCATCCCCGTCATGATCTTCGGCTTCTGGGTACGAGGACGGCTGAAGAGCAACATCCGGGTCGCAGACGAGACGTACGCGGAGTTCATCCACGCCGCATTGCCCCCGGGTACGCAAGCGAGGGCTTACTAAGATGAAGGGTCTGTTCGTTGCTGTCTTGCTATTGGTCCCAGCGGCGGCACAAAACGTATGTAGCCCGGCCCAGCCCCGTTGTACAGAGGTCGGCGCCTTCGCCGCTACCATGACGGACTTCCGCACCAGCGTTGCCGGACGCGTCCGTGTGGTCACCGCGTCGATCCGCTTCACCAACAAGCTCAAGCGCGACCTCACGCTTGGCCTGGTCGCCAACTCCGGCGTCACCATCGACGATCAAGGCAACCGCTACGTGATCAACGGTACGGACGGCGTACGCGGCATTGGCCTGATCGACAGCCGCGTCGACGCCAAGTTCACCTTGCGTCCCGGCGAGCCCGCGGACGCGCGCGTCGAGATGGTCTGGCAGCCGGGGCGGGAAATCATCGGCCTCAATTTTGAGATGGAGTTTGCGGTACGTGAACTCATTCCCACGCCTTCCGGCCAATGGCGCCTGGGGCTCGAACATCCCCTCCGCTTCACGGGCTTGCGCGCTGGAGCCGCAGTAGCAGCACCGGCCGCCGCCCCACCAGCCGTAACTGCCGCGCCTCCTGTACAAGCCCCCGCCTCAGGACCCGACCCCTGCACCGGGCTCCCGCGCTGCTACAACGCCGGACTCTTCACCGCGGAGATCCAGAACATCGCCAGCAGCATGTACGGCGAGCGCCACCACATCATCAAGTTCAACGTGCGCATCCGCAACCTGACAGACCAGCAACTGATTCTAGGCAGTACGTACAACACTCTCAGCGCAACGGACGAACTCGGCAACCGTTATGCCGCGTCACCCACCGCAGTGACAGGCATGGGGCAAGTGACGCGCGTCAAAGCGGACCCACAGTTTGTGCTCGCCCCAGGACAGACGCGCAATGCAGCGTTTGAAGTGATGCGGCGCAACAGCGGCCGTCCCAACGGTACGGTGTACACACTCGATGCCAGCCTCGAACAGTTGGAAGTGCTGCCCAGCCAGCAGGTACGTTCGGTCAAGCAGTTCAGCCTGAGCTTCACCAACCTGTCGATCCCGCCTCTAGGTGCAGCCGGTGCCGTACAGCAGCCGACGCAAAAGCTGATCGACCTGTTCAAAAAGAAGAAGTAGCTACTTGGGCTGCTTGGCAAGCCACTCGGCCTGCTTTGCCGCTACTTTCTCTTCATGGGCCAAGGCACCGCGATCCATCTCCTGATAGATCGGGTACTTGGCCTGCCCAACGCTGTACCGCAGATGCTTGCGCGGATCCTCGCCATCCAGGATCGCCAGCGCGTGCTTCACCAGCGATGCGGATAGCGCATTCCAGATACGCTCGCCCAACTCTTTCGAACCCTGCCGTGGCGACCCCAAGTAACCCGGCCACTCGTCTTTCTGAGCCACTGCAACGCTCTCTTCAGGCGTCGGTCCCGTAAAGACCGGCGCCTTTTTGTGGTCGGGCGATACAAGTTCGGGCTTGCGATACAGCATCAGGCTGGTTTCATCCATGCCCGCATGGAACGATACGCCTTCTTCCTTCTTCTGTGCCTCGCTCAAACTCTGCAGCTCTTTGCCCCAGGCTCCAATCACAGGAACCATGCCCCACAAGTGCACCAAGCGCCCGCCGTACACATCGTGGAAGAAGTCACCAGCTTTGTCGAGCGCGCGGTTGTGCAGTGACGCACCGTGCACATGAACGACGAACACCCATTTGAACTTCTGCTCGCCAAGTTCGCTGGCGAGGTCCATAAACACCGACTGTAACGTCGACGATCGCACGCCGAAAGTACCGGGGAAGATGGACTTCGAACCGAGTTGATTAAACCCCTCAGACCCGATTGGAATCTGCGGAAACACCAGCGCCTTCCATCCCGGACGCGCGGCAATCGCCTTCGCCAAATCAGCGGCCAGCCCTTGGCTCAAGTACCCATCGGTGAACGCCGGCAGGTACGGCCCGTGCTGTTCCAGAATGCCGCCCACCAGGATGACGGCCGTCTTGTCGCGATCAAGTTCGCGAATCTGCCGCGTGTTCAGGTCGGCAACATGCAACACCTGCGCCCAGCCCACGGCTGCACACGCGAGCGACAAGAACAGCCGCATCTTGGTTTACCTCCACTGGAACGCGCGCCGTAAAGCGCGCTTTGTCGCAGCCGTGGACCGGCTTAGCGCTCGCGACGTGGCGCTTGTCGCAGTAGCCAGTCCATTGGTTGTGTTCTGGTTCGCGGTCTCAAGACTCGCATAGGTCGTGCCCGCGACCTTGATCGTAGTCTGGGCACCTTTCGGCGCGGTCCGCGAAGCCATCACCGTAGGCTCCAGCCCAATACGTGCGACAAACGCGGCATCGGCAAAATTGGGCTTCATCTTCTCGCGCAGGTTCCACATCGCAGACCCCGCCCATGCGGACTCATTCAGCCACGCATCCACCTCGCCAATGTTCACCAGCGAAGTGACCTCAAGCCTCCGGTTCGCATCGCAGCGATCTTTGCCGCACCCACTACGCCGGCAAACGTCCTTGCTCAAAAACGACGCATGCTTGTCCTTCGATACCCAAATCTCAACGCCCTTGCGGCTTTCCTGATTCACCGCATTGCTGACGTCGCACAGTGTGTCCTCATGCGCGCTGGCAAACCAGTGTGTCGCCACCCAAGCATCCCCCCGCTTCTCCGCCAGCAGCGACACGGACTCGGCATCCAGCGGATGGCTGGTACGCAACCCGCCACAATCTGCGGCCCACAGGTGATAGTAGTGGATCTCGACCTTTGACCCCACAGGGAACACCTGACCATAGATGGCGCCGTTGCGATCCTTCACAACAGGCTCGGCCTTACCGCGAACAAACTCCGCCGGTTGACCGTCGCAGTCCTCCGTTGCAATGTAGAACGTAGGTAGAAACTGCCGTAGCAGTTGTTGCTCCACCAGGTCATCGATACCATCACGATCGAGGTCCTGTGCGGAGACGGGTAGGATCAACAGAAAAAGCGCGAGAAATTTGGACAATCGACCTATTCTACGCTACCCTGAAACTTCATCTTGGTAGAGGCGCGGAAGCCCTCTCACATTCGAGCAGTCCGCCAGAGTCAATAGCGGCGAATGGGAGCAGGGGAGAATCAAAGATTCCGCCGAAGTCAGCCAATAGAACACTCTGTCTATTGCTGATTGGGGGACCTGCTTCATCGCAGTCCACTGTCAACCGAAGTGCTCCAAGAATACGAGGAGCATAACGGCTGGAGCGCTATCGGGAACAGCGGCGATACACCAAACGCCCGCTCTGCCCTCCTGGTCTGTCTCCACCTCCATCAAGACGTTGCGTTGGTCCGTTATGAACGTCTTCGAACTCACCAGAAAGCTGGTGGACATCGAGTCCATCACACCGAATGAAAAGGCCGTCGGCGACTTTGTCTTCGATTACTTGCAGCCCATGGTGTCTCAATACGGCGGCAACATCGAGAAGATCGAAGTAGAACCCAACCGCAACAATATCTTTGCCTGGTGGGGAGACACTCCATCTGTCACTCTATCCACACATCTCGATACCGTCCCCCCGTTCTTCGCCTCCCGCGAAGATGACGAATTCATCTGGGGCCGTGGCGCCTGCGACGTGAAGGACATCATCGCGTCGATGATCCACGCTGCCCAACAGTTGCTGGCAGAAGGCGTCCGCAACTTCGGCGTACTGTTTGTTGTTGGAGAAGAGCGCAACTCTGCGGGCGCGTACCATGCGGGCAAGCATCCGCGCGGGTCAAAGTACATCATCAACGGTGAGCCGACCTCCAACAAACTCGCCCTGGGCTCAAAAGGCGCGCTGCGTTATGAAGTGATCGCATCCGGCCGCATGGCGCATTCCGCGTATCCGGAACTCGGCGACTCGGCAATTTTGAAGCTATTGGATGTACTGCAGAAGATACGCGGCATCGAACTGCCGGTACATGAAAAACTCGGTCCATCGACGTTGAATATCGGCACCATTACAGGTGGTCGCGCGCCGAATGTGATTCCCGATCACGCCAAGGCCGAGCTTTTTTTCCGCCTCGTCGATGACGGCAACGCCACGGCAGCAGCCATGCAGGCCCTCGCCACACCCGGCGTCGAAATCAAAGAGGTACTCCGCATCCCTGCCGTGCACCTCGGCTCGATGCCCGGTTTCGACACCTGCGTCGTCGCCTACACCACTGACATTCCCGCATTCGGTACTGCGTGGGGACAACCGTTCCTGCTCGGTCCCGGGACTATCCACGTTGCTCACACGAGCGAAGAACGAATCTCAAAGAAGGAACTTTACGAGTCGGTCGGCCTTTATGCAGGGCTGGTCAGAACACTGCTAAAAAGTTAACACTGTCATGAAAATACCAGTCGGAATACTGGGCGCCACCGGAATGGTGGGCCAGCACTTCATCAAGTTTTTGATCGATCACCCATGGTTTGAGGTGACTTGGGTCGGCGCGAGCGATCGCTCTGCCGGCAAGCTGTACAAGGACGCCACTAGCTGGCGCCTGGATGGCGTCACTCCTGCGAACATCGCCAACCTCACCGTTGATGAGTGCAAACCTTCGCCCACTGCTCCCAAGCTGATGTTTTCGGCTACCGACGCGTCTGTCGCCACCGAAATCGAACGCGCCTTTGCCACTGCCGGACACGTCGTCGTATCCAACTCGCGCAACCACCGCATGGATGCCGACGTACCTCTGCTCGTGCCGGAAGTGAATGCCGATCACCTCGGCCTTCTGCCGCTGCAGCGCAAGAACCGTGGCTGGTCCGGCGTCATCGCCACCAACCCCAACTGCTCCACCGTCGCGCTGACGATGGCCCTCGGTCCGCTCAAGCAGTTCGGCATCACCCGCGTGATCGTCACCACCATGCAGGCCGTCTCCGGCGCAGGCTACCCCGGCGTCGCGTCGATGGACATCCTCGGCAACGTCGTACCGTACATCGGTGGCGAAGAAGAGAAGATGCAGCAGGAAACCCAAAAAATCCTCGGCGATTTCACCGGTGGCGAAGTGAAGTTCCTGGATGCCAAGGTCAGCGCCTCCTGCAATCGCGTACCTTCGGTGGACGGACATCTTGTTTCCGTCTCCGTCGAGCTCAGCCAGAAGCCCAGCCGCGACGAAATCCTGGCCGCTATCCACAGCTACCAGGGCGAGCCGCAGAAGAAGAACCTGCCAAGCGCTCCCAAGGTGCCCGTGCAGTACATGGACGCCCCGGATCGCCCGCAGCCGCGTCGCGATGCCGAGCGTGAGAACGGCATGGCCTGCTTCGTGGGACGCCTGCGCGAGTGCCCGGTGCTCGATTGGAAGTTTACCTGCCTCGCCCACAACACGATTCGTGGTGCGGCAGGCGCAGCCGTACTCAATGCCGAATTGATGAAGGTGGAAGGACTTCTCGACTAAATGATTGTCATGAAGTTCGGCGGCACCTCGGTTGAGTCCGCCGCCGCTATCGCACGCGTCGCCGGCATCGTACAGGCGCGCGCCGAACGTCATCCGGTGGTGGTGGTCTCTGCCATGGGCAAGACCACCAACCGCCTTCTTGAAATCGCCAACACCGCAGTGGCCGGCGATCGCGATAAGGCCCTCAGCCTGCTGGAAAACCTGCGCCAGTTCCACCATCAGGAATCGTCGCTCACCGCAGCCATCGACGAACACTTCGCCGAACTCGCGGAACTCATCAAAGGCCTTGTCGTCATGGGCGAATTCACGCCCCGCGCGACCGACGCTGTCTCCGCCTATGGCGAACGCCTCAGCAGCCTGATCGTTACCGAAGAGTTTCGCAAAGCCGGCATGGACGCCGTGCATGTCGACGCTCGCAAGGTCATCGTCACCGACAATCGCCACACCCAGGCCGCGCCGAACTTCATCGAGACCTACAAGCGTCTCGAAGGCGTCGTGCCGCCTCTCGCCGCCAAGCACGTCGTCGTAATGGGCGGCTTCATCGGCTCCACCGCGGAAGGCATCACCTCGACCCTCGGCCGCGGCGGGTCGGACTTCACCGCATCCATCGTGGGCGCTGGCATCGGCGCGGAAGAGATCCAGATCTGGACCGACGTCGACGGTATGCTCACCTGCGACCCTCGCATCGTCGAAGGCGGCCATCGCATCCGCGTCTGCTCCTTCGCAGAAGCGGCCGAACTCGCCTATTTCGGAGCGAAAGTCCTCCACCCCGCCACCGTCGTACCTGCCATCGAAAAGAACATCCCCGTCCGCATCTTGAACTCCCGCCGTCCGGAAGTGGAAGGCACGCTCATCGTGGCGGAAGCGGTGAACGGCGGCGCGAACCCCGTCAAGTCCATCGCCTGCAAGCAGAACATCACCGCCGTCAGCATCACCTCCACGCGCATGCTGATGGCCCACGGCTTCCTCCGCCGCATCTTCGAGGTCTTCGACCGTCATGAAACCGCCGTCGACATGGTGACCACGTCTGAGGTCAACGTCTCGCTCACCATCGACAACACCCGCCACCTCGCCAGCATCCAGACGGAACTCGCCCAGTTCTCAGAAGTCTCGATCGAAGAGAATCAGGCCATCGTCAGCCTCGTGGGCGACAACATCCGCCACACGCCAGGCATTGCTGCGCGAGTCTTCGGCGCCATGAACGGCATCAACATCCGCATGATTTCGCAAGGCGCCTCCCGCCTCAACATCAGCTTCGTGGTCGACGGTGCGGACCTCACTCGCAGCGTCGCTTCCCTCCACACGGAATTCTTCAGTACTCTAGACCCTGCGGTGTTTGACTAATCATGAAGCTCGCAATCGTAGGCTACGGCAAGATGGGCCGCATGGTGGAATCGCTGGCCCCCGAATACGGCTTCACCGTCCATTCGCGAATCGACGTCAACGACCCCATGGAAGCCGCCCAAGGCGCGGACGCCGCCATCGAGTTCTCAACGCCTGAGGCCGCTGCCGGCAACCTCAAAAAGCTAGCCGCGCTCAAGGTCAACACGGTCTGCGGTACCACCGGTTGGTTCGCCCAACTCGACGATGTACGCCCCGCCTTCGATGCGACGGGCACCGCCCTCGTGTACAGCCCCAACTTCTCGGTCGGCGTCAACATCTTCTTCAAGCTGCTCGAAGATGCAGCGAAGATGCTCGAACAGCAGCCCGAATACGGCGCCTGGGCCTGGGAAATCCATCACGACGCTAAGAAGGACGCGCCCTCGGGTACGCTCATCAAGGCTGTCGACGCCCTCAAGGCCGGAGGATACACGCGCCACATCGACGTATCCTCGAACCGTGCCGGTAAGGTTCCCGGCACACACGAGATCGGGTTTGACTCTGCTGCCGACACCATCACGCTACGCCACACCGCGCGCAGCCGCGAAGGCTTTGCGCGAGGCGCTCTGCAAGCTGCCAAGTGGATCGTCGGCAAGCAGGGCGTACATGAGTTCGCCAACATTCTCTTCCAACAACAAACCACCAAAGGAGACAAGTAAATGTTCCAAGGCTGCGGTACCGCGATCATTACGCCCTTCCAGGCCGACCAATCTCTGGACGAAGCCGCTCTGCGCGCTACCGTCCAGCGCCAGATCGCCGCAGGCATCGACTTTCTTGTCCCCTGCGGCACTACCGGCGAAAGTCCCACGCTCACTCGTAAGGAACATCTGCGCGTCGTAGAGATCACGCTTGAGGAGGCCAAGGGCAAAGTGCCCGTCGTTGCTGGCGCAGGTGGCTACAACACGTCGGAGGTCATCGAGCTTTCAAAGCAAGTGGAAGAACTCGGCGCGGATGGCTTGCTTTCCGTCACGCCTTACTACAACAAGCCCACGCAGGAAGGCCTCTTTCAGCACTACACTGCGGTAGCCAAGTCCACCAAATTGCCGATCATTGTGTACAGCGTGCAGGGCCGTACCGGCGTCAACGTCGAACCTGCGACGCTCAAGCGTCTCGCCGCCATCGACAATATCGTTGCGGTGAAAGAAGCGTCCGGCAATATCAATCAGATCGGCGCAGTCATCAACCAACTACCGCCCTCCTTCAGCGTCCTCTCCGGTGACGACTCAATGACGTTGCCCCTGCTCGCGCTCGGAGGCAAAGGCCTGATCAGCGTAGCTTCGAACGAGATTCCCGCTGAGATGACAGAGCTCGTACGCCGCGGTTTGCAAGGCGATTTCGCCGGCGCGCGCATCATCCATCACAAGTACCTTGCCCTGATGGACGTCAACTTCGTCGAGTCCAATCCGATCCCTGTAAAGGCTGCCATGGCGATGATGGGACTCTGCCAGCCAGTGTGGCGTTTGCCCCTCGTGCCGCCTTCTGAATCCGCAAAAAACAAGATCCAAACTGTGCTGGAACACCATGGTTTACTTACGCATGTAGCGGCAGCCTCATAGGCTACCGTGGGGGAATGAAGAACTACAAGATCACAGCCCGCTACTTCGTTGTAGCGGGCTTGATACTTTTAGCGCCGGTTTTTGGCCAACAAGGCACGAGCCGGACAATCTCAATCAACACAAACGCCAACACCCTGCAAGCCGGTTCGGGCTATACTTTTTCGCTCGCCGGCACCACCACAGTTTCGGGTGTCAACGGCAATGGAACCTTCCTAGCCACTGGTTCGCTCGCCTCAGCCTCCGGGCTCACGGCGTCTGATCCGATTCCAGCCTTCGCCAGCATCTCCTATCCAAACGGGGACACGCTGTTTGCAAGGCTGAATCTTCCAGCCGGCTATGTTGTTTCCTCTTTGGGGCAGCCCTCTACCAGCAACGCAACCATGACCATCCTCGGCGGCACTGGCGCCTTTGCCAATTCCACCGGTACGTTCAACACTCTTCCGCTCGCGGTCGCCATCACCGGTCCCAACACGGCCACGATCTCGACGCAGGGCAACGCCACCATCGCCACGCCATCCTTCCGTTCGCAAGGCAGCCTTGCCTTCGCCGGTTCGATGGGGCATCTCGCCAGCGGCGGCGGCTGGAAGACCACCATCACCGCGGTCAATAGCGGCACCACGCCGGCACAGGTGGAACTCCGCTTTTATGACGACACGGGCAACCCTCTGTCTCTCCCGGTGACGTATCCGCAGAACAACACGCAGCCGTCCAACTCCACCACGGTTTCGCAAACCCTGGCCCCGGGCGCTTACCTTGTCCTCGAATCCCAGGCCACCACGCAGAACCCGCTCACGGGCTCCGCGCAGCTTTGGACCGATGGACAAGTCAGCGCGTACATCATCTTCACCTATGTGCCCACGGGACAGGAGGCTGCGGTACCGCTGCTCACCACCAGCGCCTCGGCCTACGCTCTGCCATTCGACAACACGAGTGGTCTCAACAACGGCGTCGCGATCTCGAACGTAACGGGCACCAGCGTCAACGTTCCGATCTCGATCAAGGATGAAATGGGTGCGACCATTGCCAACACGAACATCACGTTGGCACCGTATGGTCATTCTTCGTTCGTGATTACCGAGCGCTACTCGGTGGCCGCCGGCCGCCGTGGCGTAATCGAATTTACGACGCCGCAGGGTGGGCAGATTAGCCCGATCGGCATCCGTGCGGCAACCGGAGGAGCGTACACCACGATTCCGGCAATCCCGCTGATGCGCTAGACGAACCTATCGCAAGCCCGTTGTGTTCGAAAGCACGACGGGCTTGACGATCACCACTCTAGGCTTGCAAAACGGCGTTCATCGACCCCTGGCGGTAACCCTCCAGGTCGAGCGTCACGTAGTGGAATCCAAGCGGCTTGAAGATTTCGACAAACCGCTTGGCCATTTCCGGATCCAGCGCCTTCGCCAACTCCTCCGGCGCGATCTCCAGCCGTACCAACTCGCCATGAAAACGCACGCGGAACTGCCGGAATCCGAGGCGTTGAATCTCTTCTTCGCCCTTCTCGACAGTCTTCACCACCTGCGGAGTCACAGCCGTCCCGTACGGGATGCGGGACGACAGGCAGGCCGATGCCGGACGATCCCACACGGGCAAACCCGCCAAGCGAGCCAACTCGCGGATCTCCTGCTTGTACAGCCCTGCTTCCACCAGCGGCGCCTTCACTTCATGTAGCTTCGCGGCCCGCTGCCCCGGACGATAATCGCCCAGGTCGTCCATGTTCACGCCGTACACAATGGTGTCGATCCCACGTTCCGCCGCTACCTGATCCAGCCGCTCAAAGAGTTCGTTCTTGCAGTGAAAGCAGCGATCCTTGTCGTTCTTGACGTAGTCCGGATTCTCGAACTCAAACGTATCAATGTACTCGTGGCGAAAGCCCTGTTCGCGCGCGAACTGTTCTGCATCACGCTTGTGCGACTCCGGAATCGAGGCCGAATCCGCCGTGATCGCCACCGCGTTCTCACCCAGGATCTGGTGCGCGGCCCAAGCCAGGTACGCCGAATCAATGCCACCGGAGTACGCCACAATCACGCGGTTCAAATCCTTAAGGATCGCGTACAGTTTGTGTTTCTTCTCTTCCAGGGCATCCGGGCGAATGGCCGGCGGAGGACCCAGACTGACAAGCGTGGCCATACCCGAAGTATAATTCACCATTGACCCAACCACGCCGAGAACCCGTACAACAGCACTCCGCCGGATTCCTATGGTTCGCCCTGATCCTGCTGGTGATCTCTGTCTGCATCAACTACATTGACCGCGGCAACCTGTCGGTGGCCAAATCCGCCATCGCCAAGGAACTGGCGCTCAACCAGGAACAGATGGGCCGCCTGCTATCGGCCTTCTTCTGGACGTACTCCGTCTCGCTCATCTTTGCGGGCTGGTTTATCGAGCGGATGAACGTCAACTGGCTGTACGCGATCGGGTATCTGCTGTGGTCCGCAGCCACTGCGCTCACCGGCTATGTCGATAGCTTCGGGATGCTGCTGGGCCTCCGCCTGATCCTGGGCATCAGCGAGTCGGTGGCCTATCCCTGCTATTCGAAGATCATCGCAACGAGCTTTAGCGAAAGCCAGCGCGGCATCGCCAACTCCCTCATCGATGCAGGCTCCAAACTCGGCCCGGCCTTCGGTATCTATGTCTGCGCGGCGCTCATGGGCTCCTACGGCTGGCGAATGATGTTCATCCTCATCGGCGGCGTCAGCATGATCTGGCTCATCCCGTGGGCGTTTGTCGCCTGGAAGCAGAAGTCCGAAAGCGCATCGGATCGTGCGGCGGCCAAGGCGGATGCGGTAAGCATGCGCGAAATCCTGTCCAACCGGTCGATGATCGGGACGTCGCTCGGCCTCTTTGGCCTCAACTACACCTGGTACTTCCTGCTCACCTGGCTCCCCGGCTACCTCACCGACGAGCGTCACTACACAACGGAACAGATGGCCAAGTTCGGACCACTGCCGTTCTATTCCGTGGCGTTCTCGGCCGCACTCTTCGGCTTTATCTCAGACCGGCTGATCGCCAAGGGACATACGCCGACAAAGGTACGCAAGTCGTTCTTCGTAGCGGGTCTGGTGCTGGCGGCCTGCTTCCTGCTGCCCTCAGCCTTGGTTGATAGCCCGGACGCCTCCCTGACCTTGCAAGTGGTGGCAGCGTTCTGCTTTGGCATGGCAACAGCAAACCTGTGGGCGATGACCCAGACGATGGCGGGCCGCCGGGCGGCAGCTTCCTGGACGGGTATGCAGAACGCGTTCGGCAACCTGGCCGGCGTAAGCGCACCGTGGCTCACCGGCTGGTTCGTGCAGATGACAGGGTCCTTCTTCACAGCCTTCGCGCTGGCCGCGGCCATGGCTGTCGGCGGCGCGATTTGCTACATCCTGATCGTCGGCGACATCCGCGAAGTGGAATGGAAGTCGAAAACCTAGCTGGAAGTCAACGCTTTCGCCTTCCTCCGCGTCATATCTAATAGGGTGCGCTGTGTTTTCACGGCAACCCTAGTAGAATCAACAACTTCATCATGTCGACCTCCGCCACGACACCGCCTCCCGCGCCGCAACTGCCGGAACTCAATCGGGCCGCACAAACGGCGCAGGAAATGGAAGCGGCCCGCAAGCTCGCCGAACGCTACCGCTGCGACTTCGTCGACCTCAAGGAAATCCGCATCGATCACGACCTCTTCTCTTCGGTCCCGGTCGACCTGATGTTCCGTTACAACTTCGTCCCGCTCCACGCCCAAAACGGCTCGCTCGACATCGCCCTCGCCGACCCCAAGAACCTCAACCTGATCGACGAACTGTCGATCCTGCTCGGCAAGAAGCTCAAGGTCAAGGTCGCCACCCTCTCGCAGATCTCGGACCTGCTCAAGAAGACCGAACAGTCCCAGCGCGTACTCGAAGAGGTAACGGAAGGCTTTGCGCTCGATGTCGTCAACGAGGACAACCCGGACGAAACGCTTTCCATCGACAAGCTCACTGGCGGCGACTCCAACATTGCCCCGGTCATCAAGCTCATCGACACCACCCTGTTCAGCGCTCTCGAGCGCCGCGCGTCCGACATCCACATCGAAACGCGCGACCAGGAAGTGGTGATCAAGTACCGTATCGACGGCGTTCTCACCTACGCCATGCCGCCCATCGCCAAGGAATGGCATTCGACGATCATCTCGCGCATCAAGGTCATGAGCGAACTCGACATCGCCGAGCGCCGCGTCCCCCAGGACGGCCGTTTCCGCGTACGCTACAAGGGCCGCCTCATCGACTTCCGCGTGTCCGTGATGCCCACCATCCATGGCGAAGACTGCGTCATGCGTGTCCTCGACAAGGAATCGATGAGCGAAAAGTTTTCCAAGCTCTCACTCGATGTCGTGGGCTTTGCCGACGCCGACATCGCCAAGTTCCGCCGCTACATTAAGGAACCCTACGGCATGGTGCTGGTCACCGGTCCCACCGGTTCCGGCAAAACCACCACGCTTTACGCCGCGCTCAGCGAAATCAAGAATGATGAGGACAAGATCATTACGATCGAAGATCCCGTCGAATACCAGATCAAAGGCATCACGCAGATCCCGGTGAACGAGCGCAAGGGTCTGACCTTCGCCCGCGGCCTCCGTTCCATCCTCCGTCACGACCCTGACAAGATCCTGGTGGGCGAAATTCGTGACCAGGAAACCGCGCAGATCGCCATCAACGCCGCGCTTACCGGCCACCTCGTATTCACCACCGTCCACGCCAACAACGTGCTCGACGTGCTCGGCCGCTTTCTCAACATGGGCGTTGAGACCTACAACTTCGTCTCCGCTCTGAACTGCATCCTCGCCCAGCGCCTGGTCCGCCTCATCTGTACGCACTGCAAGCATGAAGTGCAGTACACCGAAGAGGTGTTTGCGGAAAGTGGCTTGAAACCGCATGAATTCCAGGGTGTGACGTTCTATGAAGGACGCGGCTGCTTTGAATGCGGCGGCACCGGCTTCCGCGGCCGAAGCGCCATCCACGAACTGCTGGACCTGAGCGAAAAGATCCGCGAAATGATTCTGGAAAAGCGCCCGGCGAGCGAAATCAAACGTCAAGCCAAGGACGAGGGCATGACCTTCCTCCGCGAATCCGCACTCGACAAAGTTCGCGCCGGCCTCACCACGCTCAAAGAAATCAATAAGGTGACCTTCATCGAATGAGTGCCTCGCTCCCAGGCCCGCTGGCCGCTATCGCCAACATCTTTCGCGACCCGCCGCCCGAACACGTCTTTGAGGTGTCGCCGGAATGCCTGTCCTACGTGCGCCCCAGTACGCCAGAGCAGATTCAATACCGCGAGTTACCGGCGGGCGTTGTACAGGTGTCGCCGCTCAAGGACAACCTGCTGAACCCTGTGGCGTTCAAGCAGGCGATTCTGCAACTCACATCTGGTTTGCCGGCTTCCAAAAAGCCCCGGCCAGCCGCACTCATCCTGCCGGACTTCGCCGCGCGTTTGCAGGTGCTCGACTTCGACACGTTCCCGTCAAACCCCGAAGAGCAGCAGGCGCTTGTCCGCTTCCGGATGAAGAAGACCATTCCGTTCGATGTCGAGTCGGCCGCTGTCAGCTACTATTTGCAGCCTTCGTCGTCGAAGAAGATCGAAGTGGTGGCTGCGCTGATGTCGCTCGAAATCACCGGCCGCTACGAGGCGCCATTCCGTGAATGCGGCTTCCATCCGGGGCTCGTCACCACCTCCGCGCTCGCGTCCATGGACATGATGCCCAACAGCGGCCTCAACCTCGTGGCCAAGCTCAGTGGAGGGTCGCTCACCGTGATGGTGCTCGATGGACCCAGTTTGCGATTGGTGCGCTGTGTGGAACTCGAAGAAGGCACGCTCGATGAACTGTCCAGCCTCATCTATCCGACCCTGATCTTTGTGGAAGACGAATTGAAACGCCGCCCTGAACAGATGCTGCTGTGCGGCTTTGGCGCCGACACCGCAGCCGTTGCCGCCCAATGGCAACAGGAACTGAACATCCCGGCGCAGGCGTTGCAAGCGCGTTTTGGTACGTTGCTGCGCTGGAACGCCGGTCTGCTCGGCTATCTGGAGGGAGTGAAATAGAAACATGGGCGTACGAGCACCCATCAATCTCGCCAGCGAACCGTTTCGCAAAGACCGTGCGCTCACTGCGGCGAGCTACGTGCTGGCGGGCGTACTGGCCGTTTTGTTGGCATTTCTCTCCAGTTTGGTCATGACGCAGCGCAACCAGGCCGCGGGCGATCGTACAGAAGTGGCGCGGCTCGAAACCGAGCTGCGAAAAATCCAGCAGGAGCAGGCCGCCGTGAACGCCACATTGCGCAAACCTGAAAATGCGGTGGTTTTCGAGCGAAATGTACTGCTCAACAACCTGATCGAACGCAAGTCGATTAGCTGGACGCGCATCTTTGCGGATCTCGAAAAGGTGATGCCCGGCAATGTACGCTTAATCGCCGTGCGCCTCCCGCAGATCAACAATCAGAATCGCGTGCTGCTCGACATGACCGTTGGCGCCTCCGAACAGGGCCCGGTGCTCGATTTGTTGAAGCGCCTCGAATCGTCTCCGGTGTTCGGTGCCACCACCGTCCACACCTTTCAACCGCCATCACAGAATGAGCCTCTTTACCGTTATCGCGTGAGTGTGAGCTATGCCCAGAAACTTTAACCTGCCGGAGTTCCTGGCCCCCCTTCGCGATCCCAAAACCGCCATCCGCGCGCTGCTTGGCGTGTTGCTGTTTTGCAATCTTCTGGCGCTGTACTTTATCTTTTTCCCGCTGGGCGGCTCGCCCGAGGAGCTGGATCGCCAATTGAACAGCCTGCGCCGCCAACTCCGCGAACAGACCCAACAGTTGGATCGCGCAAAGGTCATCGCGTCCAAGGTAGAGAAGGGAAGAGTGCAGGGCGATGCCTTTATGCAGGATTACTTCCTGGATAGCGGCAGCGCTTATTCGACCATCGTTGGCGACCTTGTCGATGCGGCCAAGCGCGCGTCCATCAAGGCCAAGGAACACAGCTATCAGACTGAGCCGATCGAAGGTTCGGAAGATCTGTCGATGATGTCGATCGTCGGCAACTATGAAGGTACGTACGCCGACCTGCTGCACTTCGTGAATGAAATTGATCGTTCGAAGCGCCTGGTGATTCTCGAAAACCTCAGCGCGCAGCCGCAGCAAGGGTCCGGCGGCATCTTGAATGTCGCCGTCAAGTTCGACGCGTTTGTGAAAGAAACACCGGTCATGCTCAGCCAGGGGGAACGCTAGCCCATGGCCATGAAAGTCGGTGCGGAACCGAAGAAAGTCGCTACGTTGGTAGGCTTGCTGGTGGTCGCCGGTGCGGTGTATTTCTACAACTCCTCGCAGACGCCGCAGGTAGGCGACCCTGGTCCTGCGACAACCACCCGTGCACCGCAAGATTTGAAAGCGCCTGCCGCGCCCCCACCGATTGTGGCGAGCCGTCCTGCCGTCCCTGGTGGACCGCGCCGCACCGGTTCGCGCCAGCAGTTGCGCGGCAATGTGCAGGAGTTTAAGCCGAAGCTTTACGACAAGGACAACCCGGTCGACCCCACCAAGGTGGACCCTATGCTGAGCACCTCGCTTATCGCTCGATTGCAGGATGTGAAACTTGCGGGCGGCGGGCGTTCGCTGTTTGACTTTGGCAACTCCGCGCCAGCCGTGGATGTTCCCAAGGGGCCAATCATCAAGCCGGGTCCTGCAAAGCCCAAGGGCACGTATCTGGTGTACGGGCCGGAAAAGCCGCCGCCACCGCCGCCTCCGCCAGTGAAGGCTCCGCCGCCACCGATACCGTTGAAGTTCTATGGCTTTGTGAACTCACGCAAGAACGGCCCCAAGCGCGCTTTCTTTATGGAAGGCGAGGACATCTACATCGCGGGCGAAGGCGAGAGCATGAAGAACAACAAATATCGCCTGATTCGCATTGGGGTGAATTCCGCACTGGTGGAGGATACGTCCACTAAACATCAGCAGTCGTTACCATTGATAGAGGAACAGAACCCAGGTGATTAAACCGGTCCAGCGCGAAAGAAACGGCTTTGCCATGCTGGTCATCTTTTTGATGGCCGCGATGGTGGCCATCACGCTGTACTACGAAATGCCTCGGGTCGCCTTTGAATCGCAGCGTAACCGCGAAGAGCTTCTTGTGCAGCGCGGCGAACAGTACAAGCGTGCGATCGAGCTATATTTCCGCAAAACCAAGAAGTACCCACAGGACATCAAAGAACTGGAAAACACCAATAATTTCCGATTCTTGCGCCGCCGCTACGTCGATCCGCTGACGGGAAAGGACGAATGGCGCCTGGTGCACATGGGTCCCGCGGGATTGACGGATTCGCTAGTAGAAAAGATGCCGGGGCTCGACGGCGATAAAAAGTCCGGCACGTCCCAAACGGCGTCGAACGGCTTTGGTACGCCGGCGGCCGCTTCCACCACCACAACAACAAAGCCGGATCCCAATGCTCCGAAAACGGCGGATGATGTTGTTGTCGGCGCCAATCGGACAGAGCGGGATCAGCGGGCGTTGATGGCCCAACGCGGGCAAGCGCCTCGGATTCTGCAGCCGGGCGACCCTGGGTATGATCCCTACGTCGCGAAGATGCAACTCGAAGAAGCCGAGCGCCGAGCCGCGAATCCGGAAGCCGCCAATGGCGATCCGAACGCGCAGTTCCAGCAGCAGTTGCTTGCCGATTATCAGAAGCAACAACAGCAGCAACAGCAGCAACAGCAGCCGGGTGGCGATCCGAATCAACAGCCGCAGCCCCAACCGCAGCAGCCGATGAACCCCGCGCAGGCCGCTCTGATGGGGAACAACGGCTACAACAATAACAACAATGGTCCCGTGCGTACGCTGTACCCGCAGGGGGGCAGCAACCCATTCAGTGCGGGCAACCAGATTCGCAACGGTCCAGGCTTTGGTCCACAGGCCCCGCCCCAGCAGGGGCAGCCGCAACAACCGGTGGGCCCGTCGGGCGGTACGATCCCGCAGGCGTTCAGTGTCCCGCAGGCGGTGCGCGATCAGTTGATGCGTCCGGGTGGGAACCCACAAGCTGCTGCCGCGAACACGACTTTCGGCGGAGGCGGTATCGCGGGTGTTGCCAGCAACGCGACCGGCACCGGCATCAAGCGGTATAACGAGCGCGGTAAGTACAAGGAATGGGAGTTCGTGTACGACTACCGCAAGCCGGCGAAGGGTGCGCAAAAAGGCGTCACCGGAGTGGGCGGTCTCAACACGCAGGGCGGCGGGAACGGATCGGGCAACCAGCAGCAACAGCCGCAGCGTCCGTCGGGCATGCAGGGGTTGTTCGGCAGTGGTGGCAACGGGCGCTGATACCCAAAATGGGTACTCAAATACCCTTATTGGGTACGACCGTTCATTCGTTTAACTAGCTTCATTTCAACGGGATGCGTTCTTTCGCCGGTTAGGTCTGCCTGCATTACGCGCGTGATGTAGGGGTCTACGCGGCCTTTCCACTCTGCTGTTTGGCCGTCTGGAAGACGGTAGCGGATGGTCGCTTCCTGCTCGGCCGGAAGGTGCACCTGGAACGTTCCACGCTCGTCTGGAGCGAGGGTCGGCCAGAGGTACTTTTCTTTGCCCACCAGCACCCAGACATCTCTGAGCGGGGTTTTGGCGGTGACGAACAGATCGATGCGGATCGTGTCGCCGTTGCGGGCGCAGGCGGCAAGGCAAGTCGCGATGAAAGCGAGAAAACACTCCCGGCGCGTCGCATCATCCACCATGACTATACTCTATCGTTCCAAGCTGATATGGTGTAGGCGCTATGAAACGAGTCCAAAACAAGGTGGCGATTGTGACGGGCGGAGCGCTTGGCATTGGGCGTTCGGCTTGCCTTCTGCTGGCACGCGAGGGCGCGATTGTCGCGGTGACCGACGTCCTGGATGAAGCTGGCCGGAACCTGGTGGCGGAGATCGAGGCGGCTGGGGGCCGCGCGGCGTACTGGCATGTGGACGTGAGTAAAGAGGCCGAAGTGCGGTCGGCGTTCGGCGAGATCGCGGCGCGGTTCGGCGGCATCGACGTGCTGGTGAACAACGCGGGGATCGCCGGGGTGAACAAGCCTACTCATGAAGTGACCGAGGCCGAATGGGATCACCTGATGGCGGTGAACGTCAAGGGCGTGTTCTTTTGTACGAAGCACGCGATTCCGTGGATGAAGCAGCGCGGCGGCGGGAGTATCGTGAACTTGTCGTCGATCTACGGGATCATCGGGGCGGCGGACTTGCCACCGTACCATGCGTCGAAGGGTGCGGTCCGGCTGATGAGCAAGAATGATGCGCTGGTGTATGCGCCGGATCGGATTCGGGTGAACTCGGTGCATCCGGGGTTCATCTGGACGCCGTTGGTAGAGACGTTCGCGAAGGAGCAGGGGAGCGTCGACGAGGTACGGGAGGCGCTCGATGCGCGGCATCCGCTGGGGCATGTGGGGGAGCCCGATGATATTGGGTGGGCGATTGTGTATCTTGCGTCGGATGAGTCGAAGTTCGTGACGGGTAGCGAGATGGTGATTGACGGTGGGTACACGGCGCGGTGATGGTCGGGCGGCTTGAGCCGAAGGCACGAAACGGGGACACGGCGGTCTGACCCGGTTTGGTCGGTTTGGTTTTGGTAGACCGGGAAAAGGGGACATAGCAGTCTGACCCGGTTTTGGGTGGGTTTTGGACGCCGCATTCTATGCAAAAAGGGCACGCCGTTTAAGGCATGCCCTTTTCGTTTCTTGATGGCTTCTTATTAGCGGGCGGCGAGGAGCGCTCGCAGGTGACGGGCGCGTTCCGGGCTGCGCAACTGGCGTAGCGCCTTGGCTTCGATCTGGCGGATGCGTTCGCGGGTGACGTCGAACTCCTGGCCGATCTCTTCGAGAGTATGTTCGCGCTCGCAGCCGATGCCGAAGCGGAGACGGATCACCTTTTCTTCCTTGGGCGACAGCGTCTTCAGGATGTTGGCGGTCTCGTCGCGGACGTTCGAGTCGATGACCGTGTCCACGGGGGAGCCGACCCAACGGTCCTCGATGAGGTCGCCGAGAGCGGATTCGCCGTCGCGTCCGACTGGGGTTTCGAGCGACACGGGGTCGCGAGAAATGGTCTTCAGCTTCTGGACCTTCTCTACCGGAATGTCCATACGGCGGGAGATTTCTTCGTTCGTTGGAGCGCGACCCAGTTCCTTTTCGAGCTCACGGGTGGCTCGCAGGAACTTGTTCATGCTCTCGTTCATGTGCACCGGGATGCGGATCGTACGCGACTGGTCCGCGATGGCGCGGGTGATCGCTTGGCGGATCCACCAGGTGGCGTAGGTCGAGAACTTGTAACCGCGGCGGTATTCGAACTTGTCGGCGGCGCGCATCAAACCGATGTTGCCTTCCTGGATGAGATCCAGAAGGTGCAGACCGCGGTTGACGTACTTCTTGGCGACCGAAACGACAAGGCGAAGGTTGGCTTCGACGAGGTCCTTTTTGGCGCGCTCGGCTTCGATTTCGCCCTGGCGGATGACCGAGAGCGAGTGCTTCAGCTCGGAAAGCGAAGCGCCGGCGATGTGTTCGCGCTTGCGGATTTCACGCTTGATTTCCTTGGCGCGGGCTTCGTTGGCCTGGGTCTTACGTTCTTCGACGCGGCGCAGCTCGATGTGCAGGTGGTTGATTTCTTCCACCGACTTTTCGAGTTCCTTGACGAACTGGCGCCAACGGAGGTTCTGGAACGGGATGGCGCGAATGCCCTTGGAAAGATCGACGCGGGCACGCAGAATCTTGACGTGCCACTTTTTGCGCAGCTTCTTGTTGGAAGCGGGGACTTGAGCGGCTTTGTCTTCGGTCTGGGTCAGCTTCTTTTGCAGCGTGGTGATTTCCACAAACTGCTTGGAGAGTTCGTTGCGGCGGCGGGTGTCCTGCGCGGTGCCGTCTTCAATGTCACCGCCGATGTCGACGAGTTCGTCGAGCTCTTCTTCGCCGCGCTTCAGCTGATCGGCCCATTCGAGCACGAGGTGCTGCACCAGCGGCGACCGGCTGATGGCGCGATGCATACGCAACTTGCCGCGTTCCATGCGGCGTGCGAGGTTAACTTCACCCTCACGGGTGAGCAAAGGTACCGCACCCATTTCGCGCAGATAGACGCGAACGGGGTCGTCGGTGTAAATCGATTCTTCTTGAGGGGCCTGCTCTTCGCCTTCGGGAAGTTCTTCGGGATGGAAAAAATTCGCATCCTCGTCGAAGTTCAGCGCTATCGCCTCATGTGGTTCGTTTTGATCTTCGTATTCCACTTTTAATTGCACTCCCTCTCCACCCGCGCATAATTTTTTTGCTTATGCTGCGTTATTCCACCGGGGCTTCGACTTGTTAGACGCAGAAACGCCCTGATTCGATCCAAACGATCGAAAGAAGGCCGCAACTGGCCTGCCCATGCTGGATGGCGGTGATACTTCAGGAACTGGAACTCGATCCCGGCGGGTGCTGGTGGCAGAGGTGCTTATGCGCGAAAGCGCGCTGGCTTCCCGACCTAAAGGTTCGGCCTTCAGTATAACAGACTGGTGGGCCAAAGTTAAGTCCCTGTTTACAAGATGTTTCTGAAATCGTTTGGTTACAGCTTTTTGACTGTGTATTTGGTGTGACTAAAAGAAAGGCCAAAAATTTTTGCTACCGTATGTCCTCAGATTCCATCAAAACGCGCATACTCAGTGTGGAGGAGACCTTTTCCCGCCTGAATCCGCCGTCGCCGTCCGAATCTGGCGGATTGTTTGAGGCATCGTTTCTGGATCGCGTTTCGCGACAGGAAGCTGTTGCGGTAGAACAATTTGCGGCCCATGTAAGAGTTGTAGTGCGGGTCTGGTTGAAACAGAACCGGCCGGAACTCGCGACCTCGCAGGAACTTGTGGAGCGGGTGGTACGTATATCGTGCCAGGCGATGATAGATTCGCCTGAGCGGTGGACCAATCCCCAAGTGCTCGGGGTTGCGCTCCTTGAGTTATGCCGCAGTTGTAGCGGTTCGGCGAATGGTACTGAGTTGGAGGCGCCGTTAGAGTCAGCCCCAGCCAGGATCTGGCCGGAGTGGTGCAGCGGGGGGTGTCAAGAAGCTGTACGCCGGCTGCTCGATGAGCTTCCGGAGCGCGACCGTGATCTTTTTATTGAACGTTTTGGGCGAGGGACGAAGTCCACGCAGGCAGATGAGCAGGCCGATGCCGCCTATTTGCGGCGCCTCCTGTTCCGCGCACGCCTGCGATTTCGCGATTTGATGGCGGCGGCAGCCTCTTCTTCGACGGCTGCTGGTACTTCTCCTTCTCCCTCATAAGGTTCAGGCATGGAATCCGATCACCAGCATGCCGTTGCTTCTCAAGCCGTCGAGCGCTATTTGCTCGGCGATCTGGAACCCGCTTTGCGGGCTCGCTTTGAGGAGCACTTTTTCGGCTGTCCAACGTGTGCTGAGGCACTGCGGACGGGTGCGGTTCTAGAGGAGGCCGCCAGGGCATTGCTCCAGGCGGATCCAAGCCTGAATGTTGCGGAAAGCCGCAGGAGGGCTGGCATTGTCCCGTCTTCTGACGCGGCTGCCCAGGGAACTCAGGATGCGCAGGTTCGTGCCGCTGCGGATCGCAGATCGGGGTGGATGCCCCGGCCGGGCGTGCGCGTGTGGGTTCCCTGGGCCGTAGCGCTCTTCTTCGCTGTCGTTTCCTTCCAGCAGTACCGAGAACTGGCTGCTCCGAGAATTGAATCTGCGGCGCCTTTGATTTTGCGGGCGGATGCCAGAGGCGCTGCGGTTTCGGCATCGGCCTCCGCGGACACAGCAATCTCGCTCACCATCGATGTTCCCACCGACGGGCTGTACCACTGGAACCTCTATCCCAACGAAGGCAAGACGCGGCTGACGGGCGAGGCGAAGTCCGTACGCGGCGCGTTGGTGATTATTATTGGTGCGGGTACGCTGGAGCCTGGCGTTTACACGGTGGCATTGGCGCGGAAAGACCCGGGCGGCATGCCGCTGCCAGACCGGCTATACTACTTCGAACTAACTCGTGCACAAAAAAACTGACGAACCTCAATTTCAGTTTCACGGTCATGCCGTGGGCTTTTCCGGGCGTCTGACGCGTCCGTTTGACGTACCGGTGGATGCGCTTGCGTCATGCGCGCTGCCGCCTTCGGGTGGATATGCGTCGGCACGGAGCAAGGACGAAGGGTACCGGCTGCGGGAAATCATTCGCATTGGGCGCGTTACCTCGCAGGTGACCGGGTCGAAACACGAAGACGAGTACGCCTGGAATACGGTGTGTATTTCGACGATTGAAGACCTGGACATACTGGGGCAGATCACGGCGGACCGTATTACAGCTGTGCTGAGCGTGAAGCGGCCCTTCAAGGGCGACCCGGTGTTTAGCATCGCGGGTTCGCGGTTTGAAAACTTGCGGATTGCGGGCGAGCGTGTGGACGTAGAGTTCCATCCACAAGTTGAGCGTTGGGCCGAGGACGCGGTGCGCCGGGATCCGAAGTTCAACCTGCATACGGCATCACCGGGGTTCTGCCTGGTGACGAGCGCGGTGGCCAGCGCGAAGTGTTCGCGGGTGGCCGAGGCTCCGCACATTGTGGATGTGCCGCAGTTTGGCCGAGTGGTGCTGGGCGAGTACTGGATCACACCGTACGCACGGTCACTCACCATGTTCCGTGCTGAAATGGGGTGTGGGTTCGAAGGGATGTTTGAAGGTCCGAACGTCGGTGGAAACGGCGTCCGGTACCCACCGTATCCGTAAGATTCCGCTACTGGTGCTGGTTTTGGTGGCGCTTGTTGCGTCGCTGAGTTGCGCCCGCCAGTCCTCTGATTCCAAAGCTGGTCCTCCGCCGGAGATTGCTGAGAGGCTGCTGCGTACGTCGCACGCCTCGGAAGCGTTGCGTGCGGCGGAGGCCGGCTTAGAAACAACCTACAAAGATCCCACCAAGCCGGAGCACTGGCGCCTGCGTACTGTCCAGGTGGAAGCGCTGACGGAGCTCGAAGAGTTCAAGAAACGCGAGCAGATCCTGGCTTTGCCGGTGCCTGAGCCGGCACGGCAGACCGAGGGCGGTGTACGCTTTCTTCTGGCTCGGCGGGATGCCAAAGAATTGCCCGCAGTGCGGGCTTCGATCCGAAAACTGGGCTTGCAAGACCTGATCCGGCGGGAACAGGCGGCTGCGGCATTGGGCAAGTTGCCGGGGGCTGCGGCGGAACAGGATTTACGGCGGATCCGGGCAGAGGCGCTGCAGGCTGGAGATCAGAAGACGTACGCATTTGCGACGGGTAACCTAGGGTTCCACTATGCGGGGCAGTTCCGGCTGGATGAAGCTGCGGCGCTGTTTGAGGAACTGCTGCAGGCGGCGACTCGGACGTCGGATTTGCTGACGGCTGCGAGTACGGAAGCGAACCTGGGGTGGGTCCGGCAGCTGATGGGGCAGGAAGAGCGCGCCGAGGAGTACTTCACGCGGGCGGGGAAGACGTTTGAGCGGTTGGGATCTACGGCGGAGCAGCGGTTGGCGCTGCGAAATTTGGGGAGTATTGCGTACTTTCGGGGTGATTTCAATGCGGCGCGGCGGCTGTTTGAGCAGGCGCAAGGGTTGTTGAAGCCGGAGTCCCCGGGTACGCAGGTGGTGGGGGTGCTGAGCGATCTGGCGGCGAGCGATGTGGAACTGAATCGTACGGCAGAGGCGGAAGCGGCGTTGAAGCGTGCTGAGGCTGTGCCGGGGTACGAGGCGACGTTTGAGTATCCGTGGATATTGCTGACCCGCGGGCGGATTTTGGAGAAGCAGGGGAAGAGTCCGCTGGAGGCGTATCAGGCGGCGGCGAAGCTGGAGTCCGGACGGGATCAGACGGCGATTGTGGAGGCTCGGCTTCGGATCGCGAATTGGCTGGGGTCGCATGGCCCGGCGCGTCCGGCGATTTCGGCGTACGAGGACGCGGTGGCGACGGTCGCGCGGTTGCGGCGGGCGTTGCGGCAGGACGAATCGAAGATGGCGTTTCTCTCCACGGTCACGCGCGTGTATCAGGATTATGTGGATTTTCTGGTGTCGGCGAAGTTGCCGATGGATGCGCTGCGAGTAGCCGATTCGAGCCGGTTGCAGGTGTTTTCGGAAGCGGCGCCGCAGCCGTTAGGAGTACGGTTCGACCTGGCGCGGTTGTCGGCGCGGCTGGCCAAGGCGAAGGCTGCGGTGTACTACTACTGGCTGGGGCCGAAGCGGTCCTTCCTTTGGATCATCGATGGGAAGGGTGCGCGGCTGGGTACGGAGATGGGGTCGTCGAAGGCGTTCGCGGATTTGGTAGACGCGTACCGGGACTTTATCGAGCGGGGCGGCGCGGTGGGTCCGTTCAGCTATCAGCCGGCGTATGAGTTACGCGAGCAGTTGATTGACCGTGCGAAAACGCCGTTGCCGAAGCGGTTGATTGTGGTTCCGGATGGGGCGCTGCATTGGATCAACTTTGAGACTTTGGCGGCGCCGGCGGGGGAGCAGTTGATCCTGCAGACAGAGGTGGCGGTGGCGCCGTCGTTGAGTGTGCTGACGGCAGCGCCTGCGGTTCCGGCCAAGGCGGGGGCGACTGCGCTGTTGATTGGAGATCCGGTGACGGGGGAGGCGGGATATCCGAAGCTCGCCAATGCGCATGCGGAACTGGAATCCATCGCGGGGTTGTACGGGAAGAATAATAAGCGATTGGAGCAGGCAGCCGCGCGGCCTGAGGCGTACTTTGCGGCGAAGCCTGCGGGGTTTGATGTGATCCACTTTGCAGCACACGCGGAGGCGAACTCGCGGAGTCCTTTGGATTCGGCTGTCGTGTTGACGCCGGGGGAGAAGGGGAACCGATTGACGGCGCGGCAGGTGTTGTCGCAGCCGCTGCGTGGAGGTCTGGTGACGTTGTCGGCTTGCCAGTCGGCGGGGTCGACGGCGTTTGCTGGTGAGGGATTGGTGGGGTTCTCGTGGGCGTTCTTGCGGGCTGGGGCTCGGAATGTGGTGGCGGGGTTGTGGCGCGTCGATGATGAGTCCACGTCGAAGCTGATGCGGGATTTTTATGAAGTGATGCGGACGAAGAAGGTGCATCCGGCGGCGGCGTTGCGGGAGGCGAAGATCCGGATGATGGCGGCGGGCGGGGCGTACTCGAAGCCGTACTATTGGGCGCCTTTTCAGGTGTTCGCTACGGCGGTGGAGTAGACAGGCTGCGCTAAGCTTTGAAGTTATGAAGTCTGCGCTGTTTCTCCTTTTTGTTGGCCTTTCTCTGTTGGGACAGACCTCTGCGGTCCAGAAGATGGACGAGGGGTACGCCAAGAAGGTTCGCGAGGCGACTACGGATCCTAGCTTTTTGACCGAGCTTGTGGATCATCTTCCGGCCTCCGATAAGGTTCCGACTCCGGAGAAGTTTTTGGGCTACATTGCCGGGGCTCCGAACCGGCTCACTCCTGTTAAAGAGATCAATGGGTATGTGGCGGAACTGGCGCGGACTTCGCCCCGGGTGAAGTTTTCGCAGGTTGGCAAGAGCGAGGAAGGCCGCGATACGGCGATGATTGTCATCACCGATGAGGCCAATCATGCCAAGCTTGCGCGGCTCAAGGAGATTACGGCCAAGCTTTCGGATCCTCGGAAGATTACCGATGCTGATGCGGAGAAGCTGATTGCCGAAGGGCTTCCGATTTATTGGATCAACGGGTCGATTCATTCGACCGAGACGGGGTCGCCGGAGATGCTGATGGAGTTGGCGTACCGGCTGGCGGTGGAAGAGTCTCCGTTTGTGCAGAACATCCGCAAGAACACGGTGGTGATCATCACGCCGGTGCTTGAGGTGGATGGGCATGACCGGATGGTGGATGTCTACAAGTACCGCAAGGAGTTTCCCAATCGTCCGGCGATGCCTTTGGTGTACTGGGGCAAGTATGTCGCGCATGACAACAATCGCGACTCGATGGTGCTGTCGCTGGAGCTGTCGAAGATTGTGATGCGGATGTACTTTGAGTTCCATCCGCAGGTGTTGCTCGACCTGCATGAGTCCGTGCCGTTCTTGTACATCTCGACGGGGTTGGGTCCTTACAATGCGTGGCTCGATCCGGTGTCGATTAGCGAGTGGCAGCGGCTGGCTTACTACGAAGTAGAAGAGCTGACCAAGCGTGGGTTGGCTGGGGTTTGGACGCAAGGCTTTTATGACGGCTGGGCGGTGAACTATATGTTCATGTCGGCGCAGACGCATAACTCAATTGGGCGTTTTTACGAGACTTTTGGCAATGGTGGGGCCGATACGCGGGATCGTACGGTGCCTGCGGCGCAGACTACTCGCGCGTGGTTCCGTCCGAATCCGCCACTGCCGCAGGTGAAATGGTCGCACCGGAACAACGTCAACTATCAACAGAGCGGCGTACTGCTGGCGTTGAGTTATGCGGCGAATCACAAGCAGGATTTTCTACGGAACTTCTATCTGAAGAGTAAGCGGTCTATCGCGAAGGGCACGACGGAAGGTCCTGGGGCGTGGATTCTGCCGGCCGACGATCCGCGGCCTGTGGAAGTGGCGGAGATGCTGAATCTGTTCCGGCTGCAGGGTATTGAAGTGCACAAGCTCGATCGCGAGACCGAGGTGAAGCTGAAGGGCGTGGCGATGAAGGCTCCGGCGGGGTCGTATGTGATCCGGATGGATCAGCCGTATAGCCGGTTGGCGGACATGCTGCTTGATACGCAGTACTACAACGTCAACGATACGAATCCGTACGATGACACGGGCTGGACGTTTGGGGCGCTGCGCAACGTAAAGACGATTCGCGTGGCCGATGCTTCGATTCTGCAGGCGCCGATGACTGAGGTGAAGGGTCCTTTCCAGGTGAAGGGGCGCGTGGAAGGTACGGGCGCGGTGTATGCAATCAACCACAACGCGGATAACACGCTGGCGAGCTTCCGTTTTGCGATGAAAGACGTGAAGATGCTGGCGGCGGAAGAAGCGTTCAAGGTGGACGGGCGGGTGTTCAACGCTGGTACGTTTTTGATTCCGGATGCGCCGGGGTTGCGGGCGAAGTTGGAAGCGGCGGCTGCCGAGTATGGCTTTAACGCGTATGGGCTGGCGGCGATGCCGGATAAGGTTCCGACGCATGCGCTGGCTGCGCCTCGGGTGGCTTTGGTGCATTCGTGGCTGAGCACGCAGGATGAGGGCTGGTACCGCATTGCGCTCGATAAGCTGAAGATCCCGTACACGTACGTTTCGGATCATGTGTTGCGGGATACGCCGGATCTGCGGAGCAAGTTTGATGTGATTCTGTATGGTCCGATTCGGCAGTCTGCGCAGGCGCTTTTGAACGGTGTGCAGGCGACGGAGGCGATTCCGTGGCAGAAGTCGCCGCTGACGCCGTCGATTGGGGATTCACCGGATCAGGCTGCGGACATACGCGGCGGGTTTGGGTTGCAGGGGTTGATCCATCTGCAGAAGTTTGTGGAGAACGGCGGGCTGTTCATCACGATTGGCAGCAATGCGAGCATCCCGATTGATTTCGGCTTTATCGACACGGTTTCGATTCAGGAGCCGCGGGAGTTGCGCGCTCGCGGGAGCGTGCTTTCGTCGACGTTTACGGATCGCAAGAGCCCGATTGCTTACGGGTACGGCGAGAAGCTGGGTGTGTACTTCAACCAGGCTCCGGTGTTGAACATCAATCGCATGGGGCGTCTGACTGCCGGCGGTGGTGGCGGTGGCGCGAATGCTGCGGCGGCGAGCCGTCCTACGGGGCGCGGCGGGTTGAATGACCCGGACATCATTCAGGGGCGGCCGTACCGTGAGCCTGCGCCGCCTGCGCCTCGGGTGGGTGAAGAATCTGCGGTGCCTGCGGAGATCGCGGAGACGATGCGGGGTCGGTTGCCGGCACCTGAAACTTTGCCGCGTACGGTGCTACGGTTTGGGCCGGAGAATGAGCTGCTGATTTCCGGCATGTTGGCCGGGGGCAGGGAACTGGCGGGCAAGCCGGCGGTGGTGGATGTACCCAAAGGAAAAGGCCACATCGTGCTGTTTGCCAACAACCCGATGTGGCGTTATGAGACGCAAGGCAGCTTCTTTTTGCTATTCAACGCGATGTTGAACTACGACAACCTCAACGCGGGCCGTAGAGTTCCGGCCGCCGCGGCGGGTGGGGTTGCCAACACCGCCGCGGGCGAGGAAGAAAGTCAGCAGGAGTGAGTCCGGCCATGCTAGTTGCTGCGCCGTTTCCGGGCCAGAGGTAACCGTTATTCAGAAACGGCGTAGCAACGTAGCATCCGCTATAGCCGTACATCCTGCTAACTCCAATTCGTTGCGGTTCATGTCGAGGACCACGCGGCCCTGGACCTTGCCGTAACGCAACTGTTCGAAGACTCGATTGATGTCGTCGAGAGCTGCTGTCTCAAAGTGTGCGGAAATGCCATGTTTGGCGGCGAGAGCCAGCGCTTCTTCCATGTCATTCCGTGTTCCCACCAAGGAACCTCGAATCGTGAGCCGCTTCAACACCACGTCGAAGATGGGAAGCGGGAAATCGCCGGGGGGCAGGCCGACCAGCACGCAGGTGCCTTTGCGGCGCGTCATGCCGACGGCCTGCTGGAAGGCTGGAGTGGACGGCGCGGTGATGAGTACACCATGGGCGCCGCCGATTTCGTGCTGGATGACCTTGACGGGGTCGTGAATGGCGGCGTTTATGGTGATGGACGCACCGACTTCACGAGCGAGTGTGAGCTTTTCTTCGCGAACGTCAACGGCGGCGACTTCAAGCCCCATGGCCTTGGCGTATTGAATAGCCAAGTGGCCGAGGCCGCCTATGCCAGAGATAACAACCCACTGTCCGGGCCTGGCTTCCGTTTCTTTGAGGCCTTTGTAGGTGGTGACACCCGCGCAGAGAAGTGGCGCGGCCTGAACAGAGCTGAGCGCGTCTGGGATATGGGGGGCATAGCGGGCATCGACGACCATGTACTGGGCGAAGCCGCCGTTGACGGTATAACCACCGTATTGCGCGGTGGGGCAAAGGGTTTCCCAACCTGTTGTGCAGTATTCGCAGGTACCGCAGGCGTTGTAGAGCCAGGGGAGGCCGGCACGGTCGCCGATGGCGAAGTTGCCGACGTCTTCTCCGATACCAATGACGCGACCAACACCTTCGTGACCGGGCACGAAGGGAAGGTTGGGCTTGATGGGCCAGTCGCCATCGGCTGCATGTAAGTCTGTGTGGCATACACCACACGCTTCTGTTTCGAGAAGAATCTCATGGCGCCCGGGGATGGGCACGGGGATGCTTTCAATCTGCAAGGGACGTCCGAATTCCCGGACAACCGCGGCTTGCATCTTACCCGCAACAGGTATCATCACGTCCTCCTGCGAGAACGGTGTGCACGGGTGCTTCCAAACTGATTTTTGCGAAAAACCCCGAAAAAACGGAGGTCTGCGTTGGGATGGGTGGGTGAAATGGGCCAAACCACGCTAAATTTCTGCGCGGTTTGGCCAATTGCGCTGGTACTAACGAGATAGGAAATGGTGTAGCGTCTGGGTGGATTGGTGATGGTCCAAACCGGCGAACGCTATCGCATCGGGATCGGTTGCGGCGGTGGCTTCCCAACCGCTGAGATCGCGGGAGGAAAGCTGCAGTAGAAGGAGCTTGGCCGGGTGCCCGGCGGCGTCCTGGTACATCTTCCAGGAGTCCACGAGGCCGGAGCGGCGAGGGAGTTTGTCGGTGATGATGACGATCGCGTCGAAGCGGGTACGGTTCCAAGCGGCTTCGCGCAGCGGCGCTGTGACGTCGCTACGGCTGGGCTTGGCGCCGACCTGATTGAGCGCTTCGGCGAGGCGTACGCCACGGCTGAAGTCGAGGTTGCGGACCTCCTGATCGAAGGCGACAACCTCAGCGCGGTCTGAGGCGCGGACGAGGCTCAAGGCCAGAGTGACTGCCGCAAGGGCGGCCGGAGTTTCTGGCATCCCCGAGACGGTAGCGCCCTGCATCGAGCCAGTGGCATCAAGAGCGACCAGGAGACGCTTGCCGTAGATGCGCGGCGTGGCGTACTCGGCGGCCAAGTGCAGCGCCTCTTCGAGCGCGTCAAAGATGCTTTCGATGGCGTGTCCGGCCAGACGGTAGCGACGCATGGCCGAGGCGATGCGTAGCGGATGAATGCCGGCGGCGGCGATGCGGCGACGGTCGGCGAGACGGGCAACGGCGAGGGCCGAGTATTCGGACGCGCCGCGGGCGAGCAGGCCGGTTTGGGTCAAGGCGCCGAGATAGCGAAGGATCTGACGGTAGCTCAGATGGTCGAACAGCGCTTCCCATACGGCTGCCGAGGACTTCCAGCGGGCCGGAACCAAGGCCGGCTTGAGCTTGTAGTCCTCGATGAGCCGCAGGATGTCGGCGGTGCTTTCGGCACGCTTGGCGAGTTCGAACCCGTACGCCTGGCGGAGGCCCGTTTGGCGGATCTCAGAAGTCGCAAGGTGGCCGAGTTGACCGTCGGAGATCCATTGGTACATGGCATTCTGGGCCAGGGTTCCGGCCTTGGGATGCGCACGGCGCAGGATCGCCCGATGATCGCGCAGAAGCTTGCCGGGACGGCGGAGGATCTGCGCGGCCAAGTGCGACGGAGGCTGCTGTTCATACCAATTGGACACGGCGGTCCGCATGCCGCGTCCCCAACCACGCATGGCTCCGGCGTAGTTGGCGAATACGACAAGGTCGCGCGCTTTGGCGGCTACCAGCGGCAAGGCCGCGAGTGCTTTGGCGTTGGTTTCCTTACCCGCAAAGCGTGGGGAAGCAGCGGCTGCGAGCGCGAACAAGGCCGCGTCCGTATTGTTGCCTGGCTGCAGGATGTCGTCGACCACGGCGGGTCCGGCAGCGGTGAGTTCGCGCAGGAAGTTTGGCGCGGCGTCGATGTGGAGGTCGCCCCCGGAGCCCGCTTTGTAGACGCCGGTTTCACTGCCTGTGAGCAGGAACCGGCGGAGGACAGCGTTTTCGCCGGTGGTCATGATGGTCATGCCGCGGTCAGAGGATCTCTGTGAATACATGTGTACGCCTCCTTTTGGGCGTTTGTTCGTTTGGTCTGACGGCGGAAACAATTCAACAGGCAAATGTTTTTGGGATGGCGATGGAGGTCCGGATTACCAGGGAGGCTCCAATAGAAAAGACGCCATGCCTAAGGCCCGTTGCAGACGCAATCAGACGAGAGGTGCAGAGATAGAAAACGGAGTTGAGAAACGAAGAAACGGAACCGGCCGCCTGGAAAGCGGGAGGCCGCGCTAAGTTAGACGAGGTCGAACATGCATACCGAGAGGACCGGGATCATGCGACGGGTGGTGGAAGACACAATAGTAGAAATCATCGGCGCACAAAAAGTCCTTTCGTTAAGCTGTGGGGATTCTCAGATCTTAACACGGACTTTTTGTGCTTGGAGCCGTGATTAATGCGGCTTAATTAATTGAGGAAGTAGGTGCGATAGAGGGTGTCGCGCTGCTTGGGTACAAAGCCAGCGTCGCGGATGAGGCGGCGGAGTTCCTCTTCGGTGGCCGAGTGATGGGTACCGGCGGCGGAGACTACGTTTTCTTCGAGCATGATGCTGCCGACATCGTTGCCGCCGAAGCGGAGGCCGATCTGGCAGGTCTTGAGGCCCGGGGTAACCCACGAGGTCTGGATGTTGACGATGTTTTCGAGATACACGCGGGAGAGGGCGAGCATCTTCAAGTACTCGACGGCGGTGGCCTCCTCTTTGACGAAGCGGCCTAGCGAGGTGAGTTCGCGCTGGAAGAACCAGGGGATGAAGGCCGTGAAGCCGCCGGTTTCCTCCTGGAGGTTGCGGATGGCATCGAAGTGGTTCATGCGCTGTTCGATGGTTTCGCCGGTGCCGAACATCATCGTGGCGGTGGAGCGCATACCGATCTTGTGGGCGATGCGGTGTACTTCGAGCCATTCGTCGACGCCGCACTTCAGGCGTGCGATGCGGTGGCGTACGTCTTTATCGAGGATTTCGGCGCCGCCGCCGGGCAGGGAGTCGAGACCCGCGCCCTGGAGACGGCGGAGGGTCTCTTCAATGGTGATGCCGCTGACATCGGCGATGTTCAGGATTTCCGGTGACGAAAAGCAGTGGCACCAGATATTGAACTTGGCCTTGATGGAACTGAGGAGGTCCTCGTACCAGTCGATTTTGAGGTCCGGGTGGAGGCCGCCCTGCATGAGGATGCCGGTGCCGCCCATGTCGATGGTTTCCTGGATCTTGGCAAAGATGGTTTCCTTCGACAAGATGTAGCCTTCTTTGTGGCCGGGGGCGCGGTAGAAGGCGCAGAACGAGCAGTACTCGGTGCAGAAGTTGGTGTAGTTGATGTTGCGGTCGATGATGTAGCTGACCACGTTTTCCGGATGGTGTTTGCGGCGGATACGGTCCGCCTCCATGCCGAGTCCGATCAGGTCCGTGCTGTTGAAGGCGTCAATCGCCTGTTCGCGGGTCATCATCATAGTACTGGTAAGGATTCCATCTGGCGGGCGTAGGCAAGGTAGCGTTCCATGCCCTTGTATTCCTGCTCGCCGAGTTCAAACAAAATATAGCGCGTGAAGTATTCGCGGACGGCATCGGGGGTGACGCCACGTACTTCATGTTCGGTCTTTACGATGTCTTCGATGTGGTTACGGCCGTAGAGATACGAGCCGAGGAAGGCCTGTTCGCGTTCCGGCGTCACGAGGCTCGGTTTGCCGGCCCAGACGGCGAAGACCATGGGGAGGCCGGTAAGGTCGAACCACTCCTGGCCGAGGTCGGCGACATAGTAGCCCTGATTGCGGAGGGCTTCCGGGTCCATGCGAAGAGCAGGGTCGCCAATGATGAGGCTGGCGTCGGCGGCATCGAGCATGGCATCGAGGTCCGCGGGCATCGAGATGCGGCGGGGTTCGACGTTGTAGCGGTGTTTCAGCAGGATGCGGCAGAGCATCACCGAGGAGCGGGAGCCGGAGTCCGTGGCAAGGGTACGGATTTGGTGGAACGGGACCTTGGACGTTAAGAGAATGCTGCGTACGGCGCCGTGGCAGGCGATGCCGGTGCCGCGGAAGATGCCGTAGTTGCCGTCGAGCAGTGCAGCGACGGGTACGATGCCGATGTCCGCTTCGCCGGATGACAGCTGGCGGGCGCATTCGGAGGGGAGGGCGAACTCAAGATCGAAGACGCCGCGTTGCGGGCCGTGCATCAAGCCCCACACCAGGGGTACGGTGTTGAGGTAGCTGACGGCGCACACTTTGGGACGGCCGGATTCTGCCGGGGAGTTCAAATTCCAGTTTACTTCTGTCGGGCGCATTGGTGTAACTTTCGGGGCGCGTTATGGCTCTATAACCAAGGATGCTTTTTGGTACCCTGAAGGCGCCCAAGTTTTTAGGACGAGTTCCAAGAAGGAGTAACAACTTGAAGAAAATCGGGATGATTGCAATGACCGCCTCGCTGTTTGCGATGAGCGCGATGGCCGAGAAGTGGAGCGGAACGATCTCTGACGCGAAGTGCGGCATGGCGCATGCTGATGCATCGGAAAAGTCGATGAAGTGCGTGCAGGGCTGCGTGAAGGGTGGCCAGGCTCCGGTGTTCGTCGTCGACGGTAAGGTTCTCAAGATCTCCGACGACTCGAAGGCGAAGGTCATGGACCACCTGGGTCACAAGGTAGAGATCGACGGCAAGCTTGAGGGTGACGTCGTCACGGTCAAGTCGGTGAAGATGCCGAAGGCGTAAGTTTTTCTGGTTTCAGACAAGGCGGCTCCCCTGAGTGGGGAGCCGTTTTTGTTTTTGGGGGGCGCGGTATTCTGGCCTTAGATTATGAAGCGAATCGATTGGCAGTACCACCGGCAGGGTTGAACGAGCTGCGGACGAACGCAGGAGTTTCTTGCGTCAAATGAGGTCGCGGTTGCGGAGAGAGTGGATGCGAAGAAGCAGGTGATCGGGCGTGAGGCTGCGATCGCGCTGGCTCGGAAGGCGGATGAGATCGTGGCGGCGAAGGGTAAGGCAGTGAAGCGGCTGCGCGTAAAGGGTGCGAAGGTTACGGATGAGGAGATCGCGGCGCTGGTGATTGGGCCTAGCGGGAACTTGCGGGCTCCGGCATTGCGGGTCGGCGGGAAGTTGGTGGTTGGGTTTGAGGTGAGGATGTACGAGGAGTTTTTGGGTTGAGGCGGTGGGGACAGTGGGGTCGTGCCAGACTGTCCCCAGACTAGAAGGCGCTAGCGGAGGAGGTCGAGGATCTCATGTGCTTGCAGGAATCCTCGATCGGGATTGGGTCGCCTGAGGCGCGGCAGTCTTCTATGTAGAGGTCGATGGCGTCCTTGATGTTGGCCAAGGCCTCTTCTCGAGTGTCGCCTTGCGAGACGCAGCCGGGGAGGACTGGAACGGAGACGACAAAGCCGCCGTCTGATTCGCGTTCGAGGACCACTGTGTATTTCATGCCTGACTAGTATTCTGCCGCAAATGACGACGGTTCGCCGGTTGTCAGGCGGCACTGGCCGACTATAGGCATGGGCAGGGAAACCAGAGGCGGTACACTGGTATCTGAAACAGTATGATCGACGCTCTACTTGCCAAAGTATTCGGCACGAAGCACGAGCGCGAAATCAAGGCGATGCGACCGCTTATCGCCGAGATCAACAGCCTCGAATCGCAACTGCAACAGCTTACCGACGAAGAACTCGCGGCCAAAACGACTGAATTTAAGGAGCGCCTGGCGAATGGCGCGACGCTGGACGACATCCTGGCCGAAGCTTTTGCCGTTTGCCGCGAGGCGGGGCGGCGTGTGCTGGGCATGCGCCACTACGACGTTCAGTTAATTGGTGGCGTGACTTTGCACCGCGGCAAGATCGCGGAAATGAAGACTGGCGAAGGTAAAACGCTGGTTGCGACCCTGCCGTGCTATTTGAACGCTCTTGAAGGTAAGGGCGTACACGTCGTTACCGTCAACGACTATCTGGCCCGCCGCGACTCCGAGTGGATGGGCCGTTTGTACAAGTTTTTGGGCCTTTCCGTTGGTGTGATCGTGCACGATTTGGACGATCGCGAACGGCAGGCTGCCTACAACGCCGATATCACCTACGGCACCAATAACGAGTTCGGGTTCGATTACCTGCGCGACAACATGAAGTTCCGGCTGCAGGATTGCGTGCAGCGCGAGCATAACTTCGCCATTGTCGACGAAGTGGACTCGATCCTGATTGACGAAGCGCGTACGCCGCTCATCATTTCAGGACCGAGCGAAGAATCCACCGACAAGTACTATCGCGTGAACGGCATCATCCCGAAGCTGATTCGCGGCGAGGTGATTCCGGGTAAGGATCCTGGCGAGAAGTACACTACCGGCGATTACACGATGGACGAGAAGACGAAGTCCGTCGCGCTGACCGAAGAAGGTGTGCTGAAGGTCGAGCGGCTGCTGGGTTCGGGCAATCTGTATGAAGCTGCCAACATCGAGCTGAACCATCACGTACAGCAGGCGCTGAAGGCGCATGTGATGTTCAAGCGGGATCGCGACTACGTCGTCCAGGACGGCGAGGTTGTGATCGTCGATGAGTTCACGGGCCGCTTGATGCCGGGACGGCGCTGGTCCGATGGGTTGCACCAAGCGGTGGAAGCAAAGGAAGGCGTCAAGATCCAGCGCGAGAACCAGACGCTGGCGACGATCACCTTCCAGAACTATTTCCGTATGTACAAGAAGCTGGCCGGTATGACCGGTACGGCGGATACGGAAGCGGCGGAATTCGGGAAGATTTATAAGCTGGACGTGACGCTGATTCCTACCAACCGGCCGATGCAGCGCAAAGAGTTCCAGGACATCGTGTACCGGACGGAAGAAGAGAAGTTCCGGAATGCGGCGAAGGAAATCAAAGAGCGGCATGAGACCGGGCAACCGGTGCTGGTGGGTACGGTTTCTGTTGAGAAGTCCGAACGGTTGTCGGGGATTCTGAAGCGGATGGGCGTACGGCACGAGGTGCTGAACGCGAAGAACCACGAGCGCGAAGCATTCCTCGTGGCGCAGGCGGGCCGCAAGGGTGTTGTGACTGTGTCCACCAACATGGCGGGCCGCGGTACGGACATTTTGTTGGGTGGCAATCCGGAGTTTTTGGCGCAGGAAGATGCGCTGAAGCTGAACCAGGTGGAGAGTCTGCCTTCGGGGGCGGCGCCGCTGGTGGCGGACAAAGAGTTTTATTACTTCCAGCGCGGCGATATGAACTATCGCGTGCCGATGGCGACCTGGCAGCAGCACTTTAAGAAGCATAAGGTGGTGTGCGACGCCGAGCACGATGAAGTGATCGCGCTGGGCGGCTTGCACATTGTGGGTACGGAACGGCATGAGAGCCGGCGTATCGATAATCAGTTGCGTGGACGTTCTGGCCGTCAGGGCGATCCGGGTTCGGCGCGTTTCTATCTATCGCTGCAAGATGACCTGATGCGCATCTTCGGTGGCGAGCGCATGCAGAACCTGATGCTGCGGCTGGGCATGGAAGAGGACGTGCCGATTGAGAGCGGCATGATCACCAAGCGTATTGCCGCTGCGCAGAAGGCTGTTGAAACGCAGAACTTCTCGTCGCGCAAGCATGTGCTTGAGTACGACGACGTCATGAACAAGCAGCGGCAGGCTGTGTACGGCATGCGCCGGCAACTGCTGCTGGGCGAGGATAAGCGCGAGCGGATCCTCGAGATGACGCGCGACATTCTGGGTTCGTACATCGATCTGCGGTTGGCGAAGAATGTCGATCCGTCGCAGTGGGATCTGACGGGTTTGCAATCCGATGTGTTGACGCAGTTCGGCGTGAAGGTGGATACGGGCGTTCTGGCTACGATGACTCGCGATGAGATCGAAGAGTCCGTCGCGCAGAAGCTGGAGAGCCGGTATCAAGAGAAAGAAGAGATGGTGGGTCCGGAGCTGATGCGCGAAACCGAGCGCATGATCATGCTCAATGTCATTGATAACCAGTGGAAGGACCACTTGTTGTCGATGGATCACCTGAAGGAAGGCATTGGTCTTCGCGGGTACGGGCAGAAGGATCCTCTGGTTGAGTACAAGAAGGAAAGCTTTCTGCTGTTTAAGGACATGATGGAGCGGATCGAAGATGAGACGATCCGGTATCTGTACTTCCTGCAGCGCGAGGAGAGCGGTAGCGTCTCGGACTTGCCGTACGAGGAGTACGACGTGACGGAGACGGGTCCTGAAGGCGGCCGTATGGCGATTGAAGCTGCGCCGGCCGCGGTGGCTACGGTGACCGAACGGCAGCGGAGCGAAGCGCAAGAATCGCTGCAGGACTTTACGCGGAATCTGCAGCGGAAGAAGGATCGGGAGCTGGAGCAGTTGCAATTTGCGTCGGCGACAGTGGAGCCATCGCAGCAGGTTGTGACGGGTCCAAAGGTGGGCCGCAACGATCCATGTCCTTGCGGAAGCGGCAAGAAGTACAAAAAATGCCACGGGCAGTAGTTCTCGCATTGCTGGTAGCGGCGGCAACGGGATGGGCGGCGAATGGGCCGGCCACCCTGCCTCCGGAGTTCGCCGGGGCGAAGCAGACGGGCGCTCCTACGCCCCTGGTGTACCCCGACAAGGCTTTGGCCGAGGAATGGGGCCTGGAGGGCGCAGAATCGGCCGAATACGCAGGTCCGGAGCGGAAGTTCAAGGTGTCGGTCTGGCGGCTGAAGGACCCGACGGCTGCCTTCGCTTTTTTCGAAGCATCGCGCGATCCGAAGGCGATTCCCAATCCTGAATTTAAGAAAACTGTTGTAGACGAGCCAAACGGTGTACGGTTCCTGACGCGGGGCAATTACTGCCTGCGGTTTACGGGATGGGCGCCGAAGCCTGCCGATTTGGACGGGCTTTTCCATGTGCTGCCGAAGCTGGACCAGGCATCGCTGCCGAATCTGCTGGCGTACTTTCCGGTGGAGGGCCGCAAGGCGAACTCGGAGCGACTGATACTGGGTCCTGCATCGCTGGATCGGTTTGAAAGCCGGATTACACCTGGAATGGCAGCTTTCAGCATGGGGGCTGAGGGCGCGGCGGTGACGTACGGCGACGGGACAACATTAACGATTTTTAATTATCCGACCCCGCAGATTGCCCGGGAGCGTGTGGAAGAGTTCCGGAAAGCGGGCGGCGCGGTTGTGAAAAGAAGCGGTCCGCTGGCGATTGTGGCGCTGGGAGCACCGGACGCCAGTGCCGCAGAACGGCTGCTGGCAAAAGTCGAGTACAAGGCGACACTTACGTGGAATGAGGGGACACCGGATGTGGAGGTACGGAAGAGCGCGAACTTCCTGCTTGGAGCGTTCACGCTGGCCGGTATCGTAATCCTCATGTGCGCCGGTGCGGGTATCGCTTTTGGGCTGATTCGGGTGACTCGTCCGAAGTCGGTGAAGGGTGAGGAAGAAGCACCGATGATACGGTTGGGTTTGGACAACTCGTAAGTCTTCTATTTTGTTCGGAATGGAAGAAAAGGCCGGAGAGTGCAGGGCCTGTTGCGCGGGTAGTGGGGCAAATCGCGCTTTCGTAGCAAATTTTCCACAAGTAAAGCAAAATCAGAGGTTTGGGGGTGGTGAATGACCACACCTAGTGGGGCCTCTTGACTCACTTGGGCTTTCGCCCTACCATCCAAACAACAACGGTTTTAACGGTTGTGTTCCGTTGAAGCTGATTCTCCCATACACACGCCGTCATGACTGACGGTGCAAGCTCACCCTGCCGAAACAGGGTGGGCTTTTTCTCTTTGCAATGTTTTTGCAAAGCCTTGCCCATGTTCCGGTAAGTGGGCCAATCCGACCCTAAAATGAAGGCATGCCGCAATCGTACCGATTGTGGGGTTCGTTACTGGTTTGCGCGGTGATGACCACGGGACAGCCGAGTGGTGTCCGGCCAGCCGCGTCAGCCGCCAGAAGGCCTCTCAGTGAACTAGAGAAGGCCGCTGCCGAGTTCCAGACCCTCTCCGACAGTCTTGGCCTCAGGCCGGGGTCCGCAGCGTCCCAGAGGGCGAATGCGCAGGTGGCGCGTCCAAAGATCGCCTGGCATGGCCGGGTGTTCGAGAACTTCCGCAACGATTTTTTGGATGCTGTGCCGCATGAGGTGGTGCAGCGGGGCGGGGAACGCAACATCCTGCGGCGGAACCAGTTTGGGTTCAATGCCGGGGGACCAGTGTACATTCCCAAACTGTATGAAGGCTCACGCCGGACGTTTGTGAACGTTTCGTACGAGGGTGTGCGGGAGCGGGTCGGACGGTCCTTCCTGCGTACGGTGGCGATTGGGCCGGAGCGTACGGGAGACTTTTCGCAGACGGTGGATAGCTCGGGGAATCCGCTGCCGGTTTTTGATCCGGCGAGTACGGCTCTGAACCCGAACTACAATCCGGCGTTGCCAGTGAGCGCGGCGAATCTCGAGTACACGCGGCAGCCGTTTGCGGGCAACCGGATTCCGCTTTCGCGCCTGGATCCGGTGGCACTGCGAGCGGTGTCGCTGTATCCGACGCCGAATGCCAGCGCCGGTCCGTTCTTCCGCAATAACTACTTCGTGTTTTCACCGGAGACGAACAAGGCCGATGGGATGATTTTGAAGGTCGACCATGCGGTGTCGGACAGGCACCGGGTGACCGGTACGTTGTCGTTCACCAATGGGCTGGCGTTGGCGTCCAGGTTCTTCGACACCGTTGCAGATTCGGGGGCGAACGACCGGCAGTTTAATGCGCGGCGATTGCTGGCGGATTGGACGTTCACCAAGGGCGCGGGTACGGTGAATCAGTTGACGATGGACGTCCAGACGGACCGGTCTGTCAACGCGCGTCCCGGGCAGGAAAATGCGGTGGCGGAGAGCGGACTGCAGGGTCCGCTGCGCGATGGATTCCCCGTGTACAACTTTGGCGATTACCTGGGGATGGGGCGCGCGACGCCGAATGCTGTGCGTACGCACCAGTACATGATGTTGACGAACGGATTGTCGGTCCCGTATGGGCGGCACCGGCTGCGGTTTGTGGTGCATGCGCGGAAGAACATGGTGAATGCGTATCAGCCGGCATATCCGGCGGGCGCGTTTACGTTTGGTCCTTCGCTGACGTCGTTGCCGGGGATCGTGAACACGGGGCATTCGTTTGCGAGCTTTTTGCTGGGGCTGAGCGAGGCCGGAAGTGCGACGGTGGTGGAGAACCCGTCGTACTGGCGGAACAATTTCTACCAGTTCACGGTGCGGGATGCGTATGAGTACTCAAAGGGCCTGAACCTGACGGGTAGCTTTACTCTTGAGGCTTCGACGCCGAGGACGGAGAAGTACGACCGGTATTCGACTGTCGATTTGACGTCTAGCGATTTGATCTTTGCGGGGCGCAACGGTCAGGGACGGGCGTTTCAGCCGATGATCGTGCGGCCGCAGACGAGTTTGGGGTTGGCTTGGAATCCGGGTGGGGAGACGCGGCATGTGGTGCGTGCGTCGTACTCACTGACGTTCGGAGAGATTCCGATGTACACGACGCAGTGGAGTACGCAGGGGTTTATGGCGACGCCGCAGTTCATTTCGTCGAATGTACAGTTGCAGCCGGCGTTGGTGTTGCGGAATGGAGTTCCGGCGCTCGATCATCCGCTGCCGGATCTGCGCCCGAATGCGGCGGACTTTACCAACGCGCACTTGGTGGACCGGACAGGTACGGTGCCGATGTACCAGAGTGCGGGGTTGTCGTTCGAGAGGCAGTTGCCTGGACAGTCCCTGGTGTCGCTGTCGTTGGGGCATGCGCGCGGGCAGCATCTGTTTGTGAGCAATAGCGCGGCGAGCCCGAATGCGATTCCGCTATCGAACCTGCAGTTCCGCGATGAGTTGAATCAAGAGGCGTTTCGGCGTACGCTGCGGCCGTATTCGCGGTATCAGCCGTTTGATGTGTACTCGTCTTGGCCGGCGGGGAATTACAAGCGGCATGCGATGGTGCTGCATTTTGAGAAGCGGTCGTCGTCGGGGCTGACGGTGAATTCGTCGTTTGAATGGTCGAAGCAGTTGGACGATTATTCGGGTCCTTATGGCGTGCAGGACTACTACAACAAGAAGAACGAATGGTCGCTGACGTCGAGCAATAATCCTCGGCGGTTGTCGTTGAGCATCGCGTACGATTTGCCGATTGGGCAGCGGAAGGCGCTGTTTTCGTACGACGACTGGCGGCGGTACCTGGCCGATGGATGGTCTGTGAGCAGCATCTCTTCTGTGTTGAGCGGGGAGCCGCTGGCGCTGTATCCGCAGTTCAACAATACGGGCGGGCTGATCAATTCGCTGCGGGTGGACATCGTGCCGGGGGTGGATCCGATGCCGGCGCAGCAGTCTCCGGATCAGTGGTTTAATCCCGCGGCGTTTGCGCAGCCTGCGGACTTTACGCCGGGGAATGGGCCGCGGACGCATCCGCGGTTGCTGACGCCGGGGAATCAGATGCACGATTTGTCTGTGACGAAGCGGGTGGCGTTGTCGGCCGAGCGGGCTCTGGAGCTGAATGCGACGGGGTTCAACTTTATCAATCGCGGCAACTGGGCGGACCCGGACAAGATGATTGGTCCGGCATCGGCGCCGAATGTGAATGCGGGGCGGATTATTAGTTCGATTGGTGGCCGTGTGGTGCAACTGGGGTTGAGGTTCAGCTTTTGAGCCGGTTTGCCTGGATTGTCTGGCTGGGGTTGATTGGTTGTTGGAGTGTGTTCGCGCAGGGTCCGGCGAAGGCTGGGGTGGTACTGCGGGTCCCGGTGTTGCAGTTGGATCCGCCGCTTGAGGCGAATGCGTTTTCGGCGACGGTGAACGGTGCGCAAGCGAAGGTACTGGGGGCGAAGGGTCCGGCGAGCGAGTTGATTGTGCTGGTGGTGCTGGACCTGACGGGCGAGATCAACCTGATTGATACGGCTCGCGGGGTGCTGGCGCAGGTGCTGCCGGAGAGCCAGCCGAACGTCTGGTACGCGGTGCTGAAGTCGCAGGATGCGTTGGAAGTGCTTGTGGATCCGACGGCGGATCGCGAGAAGGTTGTCGCGGCGATTCAGAACTACGGCGCTACGGGTAAAGCGGCGCTGCTCGATACGATTGAGCCTTCGATGCGGCTCGCTGACGGGATGCTGCGCAAAAGCGCGGCTCGGGTGGCGGTGCTGTACGTGACGGATAGCAACATCACGAACTATCGCGAAGATTTTACGAACCCGGTGATCAATGCGACGGATGCCGGAGACTTGAGCCGCAAGTTTCCGGGGGCGCTGATTCGCGAAAAGATCGAGAAGCTGACGGGGTCGATTGCTGCGTACCAGGCTCCGTTCTTTTTTGTCCACCTGAGTTACTTTTCCGATCCTTATAACGAGGCGTATCAGCGCGGGTTGCTGCAGTTGGCGACCGAGTCCGGCGGGAGTGGCGTGTTCTGCCGGAGTCCTGGGGAGATACCGCCTGCGGTGGAGCGCGTTTTGGCGGCTGTCGCGTCGCACTGGAGCGTGAGTGTCCAGTTGCCGGCGGAGTTGAAGGCGCGTACGGTGAGTGTACTGGTGAGCAACCAGGAGCGATCGACGCCAGGACATACGCGATTTGTGCTGCGAAAATAGGATCGGATGAGTTCTTCCGAGTCATCAACGCGAGCGGCCGGGTTTGGCGCACCCATGATCTTTGCTGTGCTGTGCGTCTTGGCGGCGGTGGGGATGGGTGTGTTGTGGCGCATGGCAGAGTCGCGAGCGGCGGCTTCGGCGGCCCGCGTGACGGAGTTGGAGCAGCGGCTGGCGGCTTCCCGAGGCGAGACGAAGGCTGAGGGTACGACGGCGGGTGTACCAAAAGCGGAAGAGCCGGAAGCCGGGGAAACAAAGCGCGGAGCGTCATCCGGGGCGGCCTTGAAGGGCACAGAAGCCGAGAAGTTGCAGCAGGCGCAGAAGACGATCGCCTATTTGGAGTCCCGATTGGGGGAGGCGCGTCGCGAGTTGACGGCGGCCAAGCAGGAAGCGGCGCAGGCTGATGCCCGGATACAGAGCGAAGGCGCGAATGTCGCGAAGGCGATGGCTGAGGTTCGGGATTTGCGCGAGGAGTTGGAGGTTGCACGGCGCAATGCCGCATCGACGGAGCAGGAGTTGCGCAGCCGTACCGATGCATTGACGAAGGCAGAGGCCGCGTACAAACAGGCGAATGAGCGCGTGGCGAAGATGGCCGCCGAGGCTGCGTCGTCGACCCGGCAGATTACTGCGAATAGCCGGGAGATTGACGATTTGAGCCGGCGTCGCGAGAACTATATGACCAGCCTGCAGCGGCGGTTCCGTGAGGTGACGGACCTGTATCGCGGGTTTGCGCTGGACCAACAGAGCCGCGGGGCGAATGTCGCGGGTGGGACCAACAGCGCGAATCCGCCGACGATGCAGGCGGGCGATTTGTCGCGCATCCAGAATGCGATTACACAGGCCGAGGACGACTTGCGGCAGGTGCAAACGCTGAATGCGCGGATCGCGACGTTGATGAAGCCCGGCACTTCTGCCGGGAAGTAAGTCCTTACATATACATGCCGCCGTTGACGTCGATCACCGTGCCGGTGATGTAGCCCGACTGTTCGCTGGCGAGGAATACGACAGCGGCGGCGACATCGTCGGCAGTGCCGAGACGCTTGAGCGGGATGCGGTTCAGCATGTTGTCCTTGACGTCCTGCGAGAGGACGGAGGTCATGTCGGTTTCGATGAAGCCCGGAGCTACGGCATTGACGGTGATGTTGCGGGAGGCCATTTCCTGGGCGAGGGATTTGGTGAGGCCGATGAGTCCGGCTTTGGACGAAACGTAGTTGGCCTGGCCGGCGTTGCCGGTTTCTCCGACCACCGATGAGATGTTGATGATACGGCCCCAGCGTTCTTTCATCATGGGCGCGAGGACTTGCTGGCAACAAAGAAAGGCGCCGGTAAGGTTGGTTTTGAGGACGGATTCGAAGTCGTCCAGCTTCATGCGTACGGCGAGGCCGTCTTTGGTGACGCCGGCGTTGTTGACCAGAATGTCGATGCGGCCGAAGTCTTTGGAAGCTGAGGAAAAGGCTGCCTTTATGGAATCTGCCGAGGCGAGGTCCAGGGATACGACGTGGGCTTCTCCACCGGCGGCGCGGACTTGGGCGGCGACTTCTTCTAACTTGTCGACAGCACGGGCGGCGAGGATGACACGGTGTCCGGCAGCGGCCAATGCGAGGGCACAGGCACGACCAATGCCGCGGCTTGCGCCGGTAATGAATGCAGTACGCTTCGTCATGGAATTCTTCAGTTTAGCGAACGGGGTGGAGATTCTGACGGATTGAGGAGGCCGCATAATAGAACTTGCCACTGCTGGCAGGAATCTCTTATACAAGATGGCTTATCAGGATTTGCGCGAGTTCATTCGCGCGCTCGAAAAGGCGGGTGAACTGAAGCGGGTGCCGCTGGAGGTGGACCGGTACCTTGAGATCACCGAATTTGCGGACCGGAGTGTGAAGAACGGTGGTCCAGCACTGCTGTTTGAGAACGTCAAAGGTTCGAAGATGCCGGTGGTGACCAATATCTTTGCCAGCGAGAAGCGCATGCTGATGGCGCTGGGCGTGGATTCGTTGGAGGACATCGCGGGGCGCATTTCGGATTACTTGCAGATGAAGGTACCCGAAGGGCTGCTGGGCAAGCTGAAGATGCTGCCGAAGCTTGCCGAGATGGGACAGTTCTTTCCGAAGATTGTGAGCAGCGGGCCGTGCAAGGAAGTGATCAAAAAGCGCGGCGAGTTCAACCTGAAGGACATCCCGGTGCTGCATTGCTGGCCGCAGGATGGTGGTCCTTTTATTACGCTGCCGATGGTGTTTTCGAAGAATCCGGAAACGGGCAAGCGGAACTGCGGGATGTACCGCATGCAGGTGTACGACGAGAATACGACCGGCATGCACTGGCAGACGCATAAGCAGGGCGCGGAGCATTACCGGCGGCTGATGGAGCAGGGCAAAGTGACGCGGATGCCCGTGTCGGTCGCGCTGGGCGGAGATCCTGCTGCGATGTATTCGGCGATTTTGCCGCTGCCTCCGGACCTGGACGAGATGATGATCGCGGGGTTCCTGCGGTCAAAGCCGGTGGAGATGGTGAAGTGCGAGACCAACGACATTGAAGTTCCGGCACAGGCGGAGATTGTGCTGGAAGGATACGTGACGCTGGGTGAGCTTCGCACAGAGGGTCCGTTTGGGGATCACACTGGGTTTTACTCGCTGGACGATGAGTACCCGGTGTTCCATGTGGAGTGCGTGACGCATCGCAAGGACGCGATCTATCCGTCGACGATTGTGGGTCCGCCGCCGATGGAAGACTACTACATGGGCGCGGCGATTGAGAAGATGTTCCTGCCGCTGCTGCGCATGCAGATCCCTGAGGTACGCGACATGTGTATGCCGGCCGAGGGCGTGTTTCACAACCTGATGCTCGTGTCGATCAAGAAGACGTACCCGATGCAGGCTCGCAAGGTGATGCATGCGGTGTGGGGTCTGGGTCAGGCGATGTTCACCAAGGTCATCGTGGTGGTAGACGAGGATGTGGACGTCCACAACTACAGCGAGGTGGCGTGGAAGGCGCTGAACAACATCGACCCGCAGCGGGATATCGAGTTCGTGACAGGGCCGATTGACTCGCTGGATCATGCAAGCCGCATGGCGAACTGGGGTACGAAGATGGGTGTCGACGCGACGCGGAAGTGGCCCGGCGAGGGCTTTACGCGGCGCTGGCCGGATGTGATCACGATGCCGAAGGACGTACAAAGGCGCGTGGACGAGTTGTGGAAGAAGGCCGGGCTGTAGGTACGTGGCGCCGGTAGCGGAGTGGAAGATTGGCGGGCCAGAGTCCTTGGCGTTGGGGGCTCTGGCTGTGCTGATTGGGCTGGGGCTGAGGTCCCGGATTCCGCTGCTGGTGCGTTGGAGTATACCGGCGGCCGTGGCTGGCGGGTTGTGCATCGCTCTGGCGGTTGCGGGGCTGCGCGGACGCTGGGTGAACATCACGGCCGATGCGTCGCTGCGAGACTTGCTGTCGCTGATTTGCTTTACGATTATCGGGCTGAATGCGAGCTTGCGGGTACTTGTGCGCGGCGGGGCCGCGATTCCGGTAATGCTGGCGGTGGCAGGCGTCGGGGCGGTGCTGCAGAACCTTGTTGGTAGTGCGGCGGCTTGGGCGTTTGGGCTGAATCCGATGGTGGGTCCGCTGGCGGGGTCGGTCGCGTTGTGCGGAGGTCCTGCGACTTCGGTGGCGTTTGGCGCGGCGTTTGAAGCGAAGGGCGTGCCAGGGGCGGCGAGCATCGCGGTGGCTTCGGCGACGTTTGGAATCGCGGTGGGAGGTCTGCTGGCGGGTCGCCTCGGGCAGTGGCTCGTGGGGCGTCGCGAGGTGCCCGTGGGTCCTGACGAGCTTGTTGGGGGAGGCGTTGCGGCTGCGGGAGATGCCGGCGGGTCACTGCTTTCGGATTGCCTGACGGTAGCGATGTGCATCGGGCTCGGGAGCTTGCTGGATCTAGGGTTCCGCAGTTTTGGGCTGACGGTGCCGGGGTTTATTGGTCCTATGACGGTGGCGGCGGTGTGGCGGAATGTCCTGGATGTGACCGGATGGCAGTTGTTGTCGGAGGTGCGGTTGCAGGGGGTGTTCCAGGCAGTATTGCCCTTGTTTATCGGGGTTGCGGTGGCGACGTTGCGCCTTTGGGAATTGAGCGCGCTGGCATTGCCGTTGGTGGGTATCCTGATGCTGCAGACGGTGGTGACGTTGGGGTTCGCGGCGCTGGCGTCGAGGTTATTCTGCCGGGTCGCGCCGCCGTATGAGGGCGCGATTATGGCAACGGGGTTCGCGGGGTTCATGCTGGGGATCACGCCGAATGCAATGGCTTCGATGGAAGAGCTGACGCGGAGGTACGGCCCGGCACCGCAGGCGTTTTTGACGGTTCCGATCGTCGGCGGGTATCTCAACGACTTTGTGAATAGCTTGGTGGTGACTGCTTCAATCTCCATGTTGGGTTTGCTACACTGAGGCGCCTGCGTATCCCATAGGGTCGCAGGGGTATAGGAGTCCTTATGGAGTGGATCTGGACAGCGGTAATCGGCTTCGTCGCAGGGGCACTAGCCAGGGCTATTATGCCGGGCAATCAGAAGATGGGATGTCTTCTGACGATTTGCTTGGGCATCGCCGGATCGATCGTATTCACCTACCTCGGCCAGGCCGCTGGGTGGTACGGTCCGACGGAAGGTGCAAGATTTATCGGGTCGACACTGGGCGCGTTGATCGTACTTGCCATCTACGGGTTCCTTACCAAGAAGAAGAGCTGAGAAATCTGAGAGGAAAAGTCATGAGACTGATTGCTATTGCCGCGCTGTTGGCGGCCTTCACCCTGCAAGCGGACGATAAGGCTGCCGCCAAGAAGGCTGCTGCGCCTGCCGCTAAGGCTCCCGCGGCTGCCGCAGCATCGAAGCTGCTGGATCTGAATTCCGCGACGAAAGACGAGTTGGAAGCACTGCCGGCCATCGGCAAGGCTCGCTCGGCTGCGATCATTGCTGGCCGCCCGTTTAAGAGCAAGGACGAGTTGGTGAGCAAGAAGATCCTGAGTGCGGCGGAATACGCCAAGGTCAAGGATCTGGTGATCGCGAAGCAGAAGTAAGGTTCGAGAAGCGGCCCGTGGCTCTTTGTGTCGCCGGGCCGCTTTTTGTTGTTTGTAGGTTCAGAAGTCCATCCGCGGCATAGCGGCTTATCATATGGAAGATGCGCTTCCAGTGCCCGTTACGTCTCCTTCCCTGTCTTTTTCTATCCTTCTTAGTCTCGTTCAGTGCTATAGCCCAAGGTCTGGTTATCCGTGGTGCGCAGTTGGTAGACGGAACTGGAGCGCCTTCCCGGCAGGCCGATGTCCGGGTAGTAGGGGATCGCATCGTACGGGTTGCTGGGAACATCACGCCAAGTAAGGGGGATGTGGTTGTTGATGCTGCCGGGATGGTGGTGTCGCCCGGCTTTATTGACCTCCACAATCATTCCGATCGGGGCCTGGGCGATGATCCTCAGGCTACGTCCCAGGTGTCGCAAGGGATTACCACTGCGGTGATCGGGGTGGACGGGAGTTCGGCCTGGCCAATTGCGGACTGGGTAACGAAACGGCGCGCGAATCCCGTAGCCATTAACTTGTTGACTCTGGTGGGACATGCGACTGTACGGTCCAAAGTGATGGCTGGGGGTGACTATAAGCGGGTGGCGACGGGTACGGAAGTGGATCGCATGGCGTCGATGGTGGACCAGGCGATGCGCGAAGGGGCCATCGGATTGTCCTCTGGCTTGGAGTACGAGGTGGGGTCGTATAGCGCGACTGCCGAGGTGGTATCGCTGGCAAAAGCGGCAGCGTCGCGCGGTGGACTGTACATGTCGCACATTCGGGACGAAGCCGACCTCGCGTTTGACGCGATTCAGGAAGTGATCACGATCGCCCGTGATGCCCGCATTCCGGCTCATATTTCGCATATCAAGTTGGGTACTGCTGGAGTTTGGGGTAAGGCACCGGAAGCTGTTGGGGTACTCGCAAAGGCTCGTGCGACAGGGCTCGATATCACCGCAGATTGCTATCCGTACGACGCCTGGTCGTCGACGATTACGGTTCTTGTTCCAAACAAGCAGTACGAGGATCCGGCTAGTGTGCGTAAGGCGTTGGCGGATGTCGGAGGTCCTGAGAGTGTTTTGGTGACCAGTTGCCGGCAGCATCGCGATTACGAGTTCAAGAACCTTCAGCAGATTGCCGAAATGACCAGTAAATCGGCGGTAGACGTCTTTATCGAGATCGTGCGGTCGGGCGGGGCAAGCGTTGTGGGGAAGGCGATGCAGGAGCGTGACATACGCCATTTCTATGAGCAGCCTTGGATACTGATTGCTAGCGATGGCGGGATCGGTATGCGGCATCCGAGAGCGGCCGGGAGCTTTCCCAAAGTACTTGGACGTTACGTTCGCGAATCTCATTGGTTGCCCTTAGAAGAGGCGGTCCGAAAGATGACCTCTGCACCCGCTGCGCGTCTTGGATTGAAGGATCGGGGTGTGATTCGGGAGGGCGCCATTGCGGATCTCGTCGTTTTTGATCCAAAGCAAGTTGTGGACCAATCGACATTCGCGGAACCTGCCAAGTTGTCGAAGGGTGTGCAGTGGGTGTTCGTCAATGGTATGCCTGTGTGGCAGGACGGCAAGGCGACGTCGTCGCGGCCAGGTTTGGTCATCACCAGTGACAAACTCTTGTCGGGGAATCGGAAGTGACGATTTTTTGTCGCGGGGCGTTGTCGTCCGTTGTTTGTTTTGAATAGTTTGGGTGTTTGATGGGATGGCGACGAAGTTGCATTGTCTTCCAGCGTGCAACTCGGACCTTTAGCCGACAGGTTGGAAACGTACATGGATTTGCTGGCTGCGCGCCAGCGTCTGGTTGCGTCCAACATCGCCAACGTGGATACACCTGGGTACCGCACCCAGGACATTGATTTTCAGTTCGAATATCTGGCCGCTGCTGGTTCGCCCGAGACGGCGAAGCTCGCGCCAAACGTCGTGGTTGTTCCGGGCCTGCCGGTGAAGAACGACGGCAACGACGTTAGCTTGGATCGCGAAGCGCGGATGCTCGCTGAGAATGGCATCCGATTCAACCTCGCTTCCACACTGATGCGCAATCAGGTGAAGTCGATCCGCTCCGCCATTCAGGAAGGCAGAGGTGGCGCATGAGCCTCTTTAATGCCATCTCTGTTGCGGCTTCTGGCATGTCTGCTCAGCGCACTCGCGCGGAGTTGCTGGTGGAGAACCTTGCCAACTCCGAAACCACACGTACAGAAGAGGGTGGACCGTACCGGCGGAAAGACGCTGTTTTTGTGTCCGACCCGCAGGTATCACCGTTTTCCTCATACTTCCAAGAAGCGACTTCATCGGGGGTCCGCGTCGACGAGGTAGTCGTCGATCAGAGGGACCCGGACAAGCGGTATATGCCCGGGCATCCGGATGCCGACAAAGACGGATACGTCGCCTTTCCGAAAATGAATCCAGCTGAGGACATGGTGGATCTGATGTCTGCCTCCCGCGGCTACCACGCCAACATCGCCGCAATGTCGGCAGTGAAAGACATGATCAACAGGTCAATCGACTTGATGCGTGGATAAAGCGAACCCTAAGTAAAGCAGGCACAAACATCTATGTCATTTCAACCCATTGTTCCTCCTGCCGGGCTGGCGACGTCGGCTACCGGTGATCTGTTTTGGAAACCGAATGTAGCGCCGGATAGGCAGTCTACGTCGTTCGGAACGATCCTCGCGAATACGATTCAAGAGGTTCAGAAGGCCGGCAACGAAGCACACGAGGCTACTGCCAGTTTGCTCGCCGGAGACGGCGTCGATCTGCACCAGGTCGCGCTGAAAGCACAGAAGGCTGAACTGTCCATGGAGATGTTTCTCCAGGTTCGGAACAAGGTCGTGCAGGCCTATCAGGAGATCATGAGAATGCAGATGTAGACCTGGTCTACTTGCCTCTCTAATTCCCCTCCAAAATGCTCGCGCAGATCACAGCCGTATTTCGCTCACTTACGGTCCGGCAACGCGTCGCGATTGCCGTCGCCGCTGTCCTCGTCATCGTTGGTATCGTCGCACTCAATCGATGGAACCATGAGCGAGGCTTTCAGCCTTTATTCACCGGACTTTCGTCGGAAGACGCGGGCGTGGTGGTCAACAAGCTGAAGGAAGGTGGCGTCGAGTATCGTCTTTCCGGAAACGGGACGGAAATCATGGTGCCGACGGCCCGCATACCCGAACTACGTCTGCAGATGGCGACATCTGGCATACCGAAGAGCGGGCGGATCGGCTTTGAGTTGTTCGATAAGACGAACTTCGGCATCACCGATTTTGCTGAGCAGGTTAACTATCGGCGCGCGATTGAAGGGGAGACTGAGCGATCGATCCTTACGATCAATGGTGTAGAGTCGGCTCGCGTTCACATTACGCCCGCAAAGGACTCGGTGTTCACGGATGCAAAGCAACCGGCAAAGGCCAGCGTCGTACTGAAGCTGAAGCCGGGCGCCAAGTTGCTACCACCGAATGTCGACGCCATCGCGCACTTGCTGTCCGCCGCGGTACAAGGGCTCGAGCCAAGCGGCGTTTCAGTCGTCGACGGATCGGGCAAGTTGCTACGTGGTACGGAACAGGCCGGTGTCCCGGAAGAGGCTGAGGTCGCAGACCGGTCGTTGGCATACCGGCAAAAAATCGAGAAAGATCTCCTCGATAAGATCAACGCTACGCTAGAGCCGCTCGTGGGGTCGCAAAAGTATCGAACGGGCGTTTCGGTTGAGTGCGACTTCACTTCGGGAGAACAGAGCGAGGAGACATTTGATCCCGAGAAGTCTGTGGTCTCGAATGCTCAGAAGACAGAAGAAATCGCCAGTGTCGCGAGCACTGGAGGACAGCCAGGTACTGCATCAAACTTGCCTCGACCAGCGGTACGGAGCGCCTCGGCTGCAGGTCCTTTGTCGCGCAAGACGGAGAACACGACTTACCAGAACAGCCGCGTTGTAAGAAAGACGAAGCTGCCGCAGGGCTCGATTCAGAAGATTTCGATTGCTGTGGTGCTCGATCACCAGCTGCGGTGGGAAGTCGACAAAGGGAAGCCGCGGAAGGTGCTGACGCCGGTTAGTGCCGAGCAGATGAATTCGATCCGGGACCTCGTGTCGGGGATCGCTGGGATTGACGCGAAGCGCGGTGATTCGGTGGTCGTGCAGACTCTGCCGTTCGATCTGACCTTGGCCGCTGAGCCTCCTCCGGGGCTGACACCGCCCCCTGCCGCACCACAAGCTCCTGCAGCGAAGGAAGTCCTTTGGATGGGGCTGACCAAGGACAAGATGATCGCAATTGGCGGCGCTGCGGCTGGATTGTTGATCCTGCTTGCCGGTGGTGGTTTCTGGTTCTACAAGCGGCGGAAGAAGAAAGTTGCAGCTGAAGCGGTGCCGGCTCTTGCGGAGGGTGAGCAACAGTCGAAGCAACTTGCGGCTGCTGAACGCGAACCTGGCGCGGAAGGGGAAACTGCCCTCACGCAGGCGGAAGAAGATGAGGAAGCGCTCCTGGAGGCTCGCCAATCCAAGGAGATCCTAAATTCGCTCCGCCTACCAGTACACACCAGCAAAAAGGCTCAAGTGCTGACGAAGCACATCACAAAGGAAACGCAGAGCAACGCTGAATCTATGGCGCAGATTGTCCGCACCTGGCTGAACGAGGAGACCCGCTAGGCATGCCAGATCTCGAAAAAGCCGAAGAGAAAATGTCCGGTCTTCGTAAGGCAGCCATCCTGATGGTGCTGCTCGGCGAAGAGGGTAGTGCGGGCATCTTGCGCAATCTCGATGAGGAAGAGGTCCAGTCGATTAGCCGTGAGATCGCCAAGCTGTCGGCGATCAGTACACGGCAGGCGGAGTCGATTCTCGAAGAGTTTTATCAGATGAGTGTTGCGGGCGACTACGTCCGCAAGGGTGGTATTGATTTCGCGAAACGGGTACTGGTCGGCGCATTTGGTCCAGACTCGGCGAAGAAGATGTTGGATCGCCTCATCAAGACGTTGGGCGCCGAATCCGCTAGCTTTGACGCCCTTCGCAAGGTGGATCCGCAACAGCTGGCAAAGTTCATACATTCCGAACATCCGCAGACGATCGCGCTGGTACTGTCGCACTTGAGTTCAGCGCAGGCCGCAGATCTGTTGTTTTCATTGCCGCCCGAGATGCGTGGTGAAGTCGCCCTCCGAATGGCAAGTCTGGATCAGATTTCTCCGGAAATCATCACGAAGATCGCTGGTGTGATCGCGAACAAACTGAAGAACCTGGGTGACGTCAGCCGCGAAAACTATGGTGGTGTCAATGCCGTTGCGGAGATGTGTAACTGCCTGGATTCCAACACGAGCCGCGAGATTCTGGACACGATCGAACAGTCGGATCCGAGACTTGTTGAGACGATTCGTCAGTTGATGTTTGTGTTCGAAGACCTGCTGCTGATGGATCAGAACGCAGTGAAGGAACTTCTGCAGCGCGTCGATCGTAAGGTGCTCACCATCGCGCTGAAGGGCACAAGTGAGCAGCTCCGAAACCATATTCTGTCTTCGATGTCGCAACGCGGTTCTGAAATGCTGCGGGAAGACATGGATTCGCTTGGGCCGATCAAGATTCGTGAGGTCGAGACGGCGCAGCAGCAGATTATCGCAATCGTCCGCCAGTTGGAGGCCGAGGGCGTGATTAGTCTGAAGGGTGGAGGCGGCGACCAGTATGTCGAGTAAGGTGCTGCCCCGAAACACACCGGTGGAGCCTTTGCCCTGGGATACGGCTGCGGTACCACAGGAGTTGGAGCCGGACGACATAACCCGCGTACAGACTTCAACGCCCTCACCGAGCGGCGCTGAAGCGGCGATGTATAGACAGCGCGTCGAAGAACTAGAGCAGGAACTGCGCCGGATGTCGCAACGGTTGCGCGATGAGCGGATCGCCGGGGTTGCCGAAGGGCGGCAGCAGGCTGCGAATGCAGACCTCGCGCAGTGGGCTGAGGCTCAGCAAAGAATGTCGAACTGCATTGCGGATCTCGCACAAATGCGTCCCAGGTTTCGACGTGAGGTAGAAGAGGATGCGATTCGACTGTCTCTGGCGATCGCACGCAAGGTGATCCGGAGGGAGCTGGCTGTGGATACCGAGGCGCTGCATGGCTTAGTGAGGGTCGCGTTGGAGCGGATCAATGCGAGGGATGTCCTGGCGTTTCGGGTGTCGTCCTCGGATGCCGCCGTTTTGAGTCAGCAGTTGCGAGCAATGGGATTGCCACAGGAGATCACCGTACGACCAGAGGCGGGGCTACCGAGAGGCTCGCTGCTCGTCGACAGTGCGCAGGGTGTTTTGGATGTTTCGGTCGATACGCAACTCAAGGAGATTGAGCGTGGCTTGGTGGATGCCATTGATCGCCATGCTGGTGGTAGCCATGCGTGAGATCAGTCTGGACCGCTACTTCACTGTGCTCGACCAGTTAGATCCGGTGGTGGTGACAGGCCGTGTGTCGCATGTCACGGGTCTTCTGATCGAGTCCCTTGGGCCAGGTAGTGCGGTTGGCGGGATGTGCCATATTCAGACGGCTGATGCGAAGAAGATACGCGCGCAGGTGATCGGATTTCGCGACGGGAACGTACTGTCGATGCCGCTCGAAGAGCCGTCGGGGATTCGGCTTGGGGATACGGTGGTGGCGAGCTCAGATGAGTCCCAGATCCGCGTCGGGGATGGGCTGATGGGGCGCATTCTCGACGGGTTTGGCAACCCGATGGATGGTGGTCCACCGATCGCGACGACGCAGAAGTACTCGTTGGAGCGGCCTACGCCCGGGCCGCTGGAACGCGAACCGATCGATGAGCGGCTAACCGTTGGCGTACGCGCGATCGATAGTCTGCTGCCGTTGGGTCGTGGGCAGCGCATGGGGATATTTGGTGGTAGCGGCGTGGGAAAGAGTACGCTGCTTGCGGCGCTTGCCCGTCAGAACGACGCGGATGTGACCGTTATCGCCATGATTGGAGAACGAAATCGAGAGGTCCGCGATTTTCTGGAGAAGGAACTGAGTCCTGAGGGGCTTGCCAAGTCTGTGGTGGTGGTGGCGACCTCTGATCAGCCAGCGCCCCTCCGAATTCGGGCTGCGCAAGTGGCCCTGTCGATTTCCGAGTATTTTCGTGATCAAGGCAAAGACGTGCTGTTCATTATGGACTCGGTGACCCGCCTTGCCATGGCGCAGCGCGAGATTGGGTTGACGGCGGGCGAGCCCCCCAGCCAGAAGGGCTATACTCCGTCGGTGTTTGCGATGTTGCCCAAGATCTGCGAGCGGGCTGGGCGGTTTCGGAAGGGGTCGATTACCGGATTGTTTACGGTGCTGGTGGAGGGCGATGACTTTAACGAGCCGATTTGCGACGCGGTTCGCGGCATCCTTGACGGTCACTTGATTCTTTCCCGTGATTTAGGGGCGGCTGGGCACTACCCCGCCATCGACATCCTGCACTCTGTGAGCCGGCTTGCGTCGCGGCTGATGACGGCCGAGGAGCAGGCCGCTGCGCGGAAGATCAGAGAGGCGCTGATGGTGTTCCGGCAGTCGGAAGATCTCATCAATCTGGGTGCGTATGTTGGTGGTTCGAATCCCAAGCTCGATTCGGCTTTGCGGGCGCGGCAGCAGATGAACGACTTTCTGCGGCAGGGGTCGCATGAGGTTTCCAGCTACGGTGAGACGGCGGCCCGGATGGAACAACTGGCAGCGGTGCTGTGAAAAAGTTTCAGTTTCGCTTGGAGGCGGTGGCGCGCTGGCGTGCAGCGAAGTTGGAGAGCGAGGAGAACCGGTATCGGGCGCTGGTCCAGGAGGACGCGAGGCTGCAGCGTGAGTTGGCGGAGATTGAAGAGGCCGCGGCCAGTGAGCGTCGCGCAGTGTCCGAGAATAGGCGAATCTCCGGGGCGCAGTTAGCGTACTTGCATGACTTTCAGATGTTCGCTGGGCGGGAGGCTACGCGAATTGAGCGCGAGCGTCTACAACTGGCGAATCAGATTGCGGAGCAGTTTCGCGTGGTGCTGAAGGAGCGACAGGGCGTGCAACTGCTGGACAAGTTGCGGGAGAAGGCGCTGGCGGAATGGAATGTCGAGTTTCAGCGCGACCTGCAGATGTTGGCGGACGAAGCGTATAGCGCAAGGTTGCTGATGAGGTCGCGCGACCAGCGTCGGACGGAACAGCGGAGCGGTAGGTGAAGGTCGTCTGGGGCGATGGTCGAAGGCGGGCCGCGCGGAGCAGGGTTTAGAACTCGTTTGTTTGGTTCTGCCTGATGAGGGGTAGGAGGTGCGGGTTTCAACCTGGTTGGTGAACTGCCAGTTAGGGGGGCGCCGGAAAGAATGCAGCTTTTTGGGGTTGATGTGAGGCTTCGTGCCGACAACGGATCCCCCAACCTCCCGTGTTGAGGCGGTAGGCCGTCCATGCACTCGCTTGCTTGTGGAATGCTCGAAATGAAGGGTCGCGTTGGGCTTGCTAGGCTGCGCGAGTCTAGCGCAGGCCGGTGCGCGATGGCGTTGGCAGCGCTTCTCGCTGGCGCGGATGGGTAGCGTCTTTGGATGAACCCTAGCTCCTCGTAGAACAGTCCCCAACCAATCCTTTGATTGCCGCGTCTGATAGGTGCATGCTGCCTCCACGGGTTTGAGTGTGGTGACGCCGCGATTAGGCGGTGTTGGCGGTGAGTGGGGCTGTGCTGACGTTCGTTTGCCATCGACCTTTCGGATTCGTAACTGGGCGTGTTTCGTGCTGGTGCGGCGTCACCGGCGACTTGTCTACGCGCGGTCTTTGACTCCTCGGGCTCCCATGTGGCGGGCGCAATTGGCGCAGCAGAAGAAGGATCCTTCCACTTCCACTCCGTGGCCGACGATGCGGCAGCCGCAGTGGCTGCATTGTGGGGCCAGGGCGTGGATTGCACATTCAAAACTGTCGAAGGTGTGGGATTCGCCTCCTCGTACCACCTCAAAACTCTTGTCGTACTCGTTTCCGCAGACTTCGCAGGACGCCATGTGTTCTTTACTCCTTGGCCTGTAGAGAGGCGCGGTTTGCGGTTTGTTACACGGTACACTTGGGGTAGTACTTGCCATGCTCTCGGTCGTTATCCCTATTCACAACGAAGAACCAGCGATTTTGAAGCTTTACGACAAGCTGACGTCGGTTCTGGAAAAGCTGAAAAAACCTTACGAAATCATCTTTGTGGACGACGCCTCGACCGATCGAAGCTTTGAGTTGCTTTCGAATCTTTGCGAGACCGATGGACGGCTGAAAATCATTCGGCTGCGGCGGAATTTTGGGCAAACGGCCGCTTTGTCGGCGGGATTCGACGAGGCGCAAGGCAACGTGGTGATTTCGCTCGATGGCGACCTGCAGCATGACCCGGAGGATATTCCGGCACTCCTCGAAAAAATCAATGAGGGGTATGACATCGCGAGTGGGTGGCGCAAGAATCGGCTGGACAATGCTGTGACGCGCAAGATCCCGTCGCGGATCGCGAATTGGCTGATGGCCAAGGCTTCCGGGATCGAACTGCGAGACTTTGGGACCACGTTCAAGGCGTACCGGTCCGAGATTTTGAAGGACGTCAACCTGTACGGCGAATTGCACAGGTTTATTCCGGCGCTGGCGAGCCAGTACGGTGCGCGCGTGGCCGAAGTGCCGATTCGGAATACGCCGAGAATCGCCGGTGGGTCGCACTACGGGCTCAGCCGGACGTTTCGCGTGTTTTTCGACATTCTGACGATTCGGTTCCTGCTGAAGTACATGACCCGGCCGATGCACTTTTTCGGTGCGTTGGGCTTGGGCGGTATCGCACTTGGTGGCCTGATTCTGACCTATCTGCTGGTGCAGAAGATCCGCGGGATGGACATCATTCTCGAACATGGTCCGCTGATGTTTGCCGGTGGTCTGCTGCTGCTGGCGGGGCTGATGATGTTTACCTCCGGCCTGCTCGGCGAGTTGCTGATGCGCACGTATTTTGAGAGCCAGGGCCGTCGCATTTACGCGGTGCGCGAGATTCGCACGCGGCGTGAGGCGCAGTTGGCAGATGGCAGTGGCAGCGCTCCGAACAACACCAAACCTTAAATCCAATTCAGAACTGAAAAACGAACCATGTCTGAACCCGTTCAAGCGGTGATTCTCGATTATGGGGGCGTGATTTGTAAGCTCCCGGAAGCGGAACAAACGCGGCAGTTGGCCGAGTTGTGTGGTCTCTCTACGGAAGACTTTTTGACTTATTTTTGGCAGTACCGGTTGGCGTACGATCGCGCCGACTTGGATGACCGCTCGTATTGGCATAGTATTGCGTCCTCGGCCGGGAAGAGCTACAGCGACGAGCAGATCGCGCGGTTTGATGAGTGCGATGTGCGGTTTTGGCTGACGCTGGATGAGCCGATGCTCGAATGGAACCGTACGCTGCGGGCGGCCGGGTTCAAGACGGCGATTTTGTCCAATATGCCGGCCTCGCTGGGGATGCATATCCGGAAGCACACCGATTTGTTCGATCAGTTCGATGTGGTGACGTTGTCGTATGAGGTCCGGTCGGCGAAACCGGAGCCGGAGATCTACAAGAGCTGTCTTGCGGACCTTGGGTTGCGCGGGGAGCAGACCTTGTTTTTCGATGACAAGCTGACGAACATCCGGGCGGCGCAGGCTTTGGGGATCCACGCGATTACCTATAAATCACGGGCGGAGCTAAACGGGCAGGAGACGGCTTACGGTCTACCTGCGGTGCCACTTCACGGGTAAGCCTCAGGCGTTGCGGCTGCGGCGGGACTGCCAGTGGCGCCACAGTGCAATCGTCCATAGCAAAGGGATGGCCAGGCCTGTCAGCAAGCGGAAGAAGGCTGCGGGCGCGCCGCCTGCGGGTCCTGAGTGCCAGAGCTGGACCTGATTCAACTGCGTTGGGATCATCATGGGCAGGACTGCGCCGTAGGGGTCCATGTAGACGACGCGCTCGGGGTTTTGGTCGCCGAACCAGAAGGCAAAGGGTTGTGAGGGGGCCTGCGGGAAGTCGATGCGGGTGAGCTCGAAGCCCTGGCGCCGCTTAGTGGCGGTGGCGACGATGGTGTCGAGCGGGGCTTTGTTTTCGACGCCGCGCAGGGTCACGACAGGCGTTACCACAGTGAAGCGCGTGGTCATCACATGGAAGCCCGAATAGGCGAGCAAAAGCAATGGCATGAGGGCGGCTAGGCCGAGGTAGGTGTGCCAGTTGCCGGGCTTGCCGCGCAGGATCCAAATGACGGCTCCGATGATGGCTTGGAGCATCAGGAGGAGGCCGAGGCGGCTGACGAGGATGCGGCCGTAGGGTCCGGCGCTGAGGTGGGTGTGCCAGGAACGTAGGGCTTCAAAAGGGCTGCTGTCGTGGTTGCGCTCGGCGAGTACGCGGCCGGAGGCGGGATCTACATAATGGCTGGTAGCGGCGGAGCCGTCGCGATTGTGGACCACGAACTCGGTGGCGTGGCCGGGGCGTAGACGGGCCTCGCGGATTCGACGTCCGGGCGGGCCTTGGGAGACGTGTAGGGCGACCTGGTCCCAGGAGAAGGAATTGGCCGTCGCGGCGGACTTGGGAATGTACCAGGATTGCTCGAGGGCGGGGCGGAAGGCGAGAGCCGCTCCGGTGACGCCGAGGATGCTGAAAAAGAGGCCTGCCACGAGGCCGGTTACGACGTGCAAACGGTACAGTAAGGCTGCCAGATAGGCCATAGCGGAGTCGCGCTCCCCCACTATAGCCTGTCCGGTAAAATAGAGCGAACATGGCTACCGCTCCGACTACCCGGCTGACCGCGCATGTGAAGGCGGGCGGCTGCGCCGCGAAGCTGAGTCCGAGCATTTTGGACCGTGTTTTGGGGCAAATTCCGCGGTTTGAAGACCCCAATGTGATTGTGGGCTTCGATACCAGCGACGATGCGGCGGTGTACCGCATTTCGGACGATTTGGCGCTGGTGCAAACCGTCGATTTCTTTACGCCTGTTGTCGATGATCCGTTCACCTTTGGTGCGATCGCAGCGGCGAATGCGCTGAGCGATGTGTATGCGATGGGCGGGCGTCCGATTAGTGCGCTTTCCGTGCTGTGCTACCCCGGCGGCGGGGATCTCGACGTTCTGGCTGAGATCCTGAAGGGCGGGGCGGAGAAGATGCGCGAGGCGGGGTGTCCGGTGGTGGGCGGGCATAGCGTGAATGACCCGGAGATCAAGTTCGGGTATGCGGTGACGGGGCTGATTCATCCGGATCGCGTGAAGGCCAATACGGGGGCGCAGGTGGGCGATGCTGTGCTACTGACGAAGCGGATTGGTACGGGCGTGATTGGTACGGCGCTGAAGCGGGAGATCGCCAAGGCGGAACATGTGGCGGAGGCGACGGCGTCGATGCTGAAGCTGAATCGTGCGGCCTGTGAGGCGATGCTGCAGTTTGAGGTCCATGGGTGTACCGACGTCACCGGATTCGGCCTGATGGGGCATGTGCGCGAACTGGCTCGCGGGAGCGGCGTGACCATTGCCGTGGAACGAGATCGTGTACGGCTGCTGCCGGGGGCGAGCGAGTATGTCGAGGCGGGGGCGATTCCCGGCGGATTGAACAATAATCGTGAGTTTGCGTCGGGTTGCGTGGCGGGTGACGCTCCGGCGATTTTCTATGACCCGCAGACCTCGGGCGGGCTGTGCATTACGATGCCGGAACGCGATGCTGAGTCCTTTATTGGGGCGTTTCCCGACGCCTATCGCATTGGTAGTGTGCTGGCGCGCGGTGAGCGGCCGATCCAGATTGTTTGAAACAACATGTCCCAAAATCCCATCATCATTGCGCTTGATGTCGAGACCGCGGCTGAGGCTCGTGCCTTGGTCCACCAGATTGGCGATTCCTGCCGGTTCTACAAGGTCGGGCTGGAGCTGTTTTCGGCTTCTGGACCTGAGTTGGTCCGTGAGCTTTTGGAAGGCGGGAATCGGATTTTTCTGGATCTTAAGATGTACGACATCGGCGAGACCGTGAAGCGGGCGGTGCGGCAGGTGGGCAAGCTTGGCGTGGATTTTCTGACCGTCCACGCAGTACCGCAGGTGATGCGGGCGGCTGTCGAAGGTGCATCCGGCACTAGTCTGAAGATACTAGGCGTGACGGTACTCACGAGTTTTGATCAGGCGGACCTGGAAGCGATGGGGCATCACTCGACGGTTGCCGAGTTGGTGTCGCTACGGGTGGGGCAGGCGCTTGCCTGCGGCGTGCAGGGCGTCGTGTGTTCGCCGCAGGAGGTTGCGGAGGTGCGTCGCGCGACAGGCCCGGATTTTCAATTGGTTACGCCGGGTGTACGGTCTGCCGGGGCGGCTGCAGGGGACCAAAAACGGGTGGCGACGCCGGCTGCCGCGATGCGCGATGGCGCAAGTTTTCTGGTGATCGGACGGCAGGTTACCAGAGCGCACGATCCGGCGGGAGAGGTCCGACGGATACTCTCCGAGCTATCTTTCGATTCAGTCTTGTAATCCATTCGTGATATCCTGACCCCATTGGGGGAAAGGCTCAGCTTCGGCTTGGCCCGGCTAACACATGGCCGTAAGGGTCGAATTGCGCTCGCTTTTTTCTCATCCGATTCCGATTTTTATCAAGGAGGGAAGATGAGAATCACTCGTCTATCCAGAGTTCATCTGGCTCTCCTGGCAGGCGCGCTTGCAACCGTGGGCGCATTTGGCCAGGAGAACTACGGAACGATTCTTGGCAGCGTACTCGATCAATCCGGCGCCGGCGTGCCCGGAGCGAAATTGTCCGCCGCCAGCCCGACGCTTCCGCAACCCATTGAAGTTGAGTCCGATAGCAGCGGCCGCTACAACATGGGTCGTATGCCCGTCGGTATTTATACCATTACGGTTACCAAGTCCGGCTTTACGACGGTCAAGCAGACCAACGTCGATGTAAAGCTGGGATCGTCGATCACCTTAAACCCGACGCTCCGGGTCAGCAATGTTGCTGAGACCGTTGAAGTGACCGAAAGCGCGGTTTCGATCGACCCGACCTCGAGCCGTACACAAGTCAACATTAGCAGCCAGGTCTTCGATAACCTGCCGCGTTCGCGCAGCTTCGAATCGATCCTGACGATGGCCCCTGGCGTTCGTCTCGAACCCAAGGCGTCGAGCGGCACCACTGGCAACGCGGGCCGCACCACCGGTATTCAGGTTGACGGCGCCTCGGGCTCCGAAAACCAGTTCGTGATCGACGGCGTGGACGTCAGCGACGTTCGCCGCGGCACGCTGCGCACCAACAGCGCGATTCCCTTTGAGTTCATCTCTGACGTTCAGGTGAAGAGCGCCGGTATGGAAGCTGACTCCGGTGGCGCCACCGGCGGCGTGGTCAACATTGCGACCCGCTCGGGCACGAACGACTTCCACGGCCAGTTGCTGTACCAGGTGACGAGCGACGTATTCAATCCCCGTCCCCGCGGCTTCTGGAAGCTGTCGCCGTTCAGCGCGGATCGCGCCGACTTCTTTGCTCCCAAGGAAGACGAATACACCACGCAGTACCCGGGCTTTATGCTCGGAGGACCGCTGATCAAGAACCGCCTGTTCTTCAACGCTGGCTACATGCCGGTGCTGGAGCATCGCGTTCGCAACGTCTCTTACACGACATTGCAGCAAGCCCCAAACGGTTTCCGTACGTTCCGCCAGGATCTGAAGCAGCACTTCAGCCTGATGCGCGTCGATTACAATCCGCTCGCCAAGTTGCAGATCAACACGTCGTGGATCTGGTCGCCGGTGAAGCAGGTTGGCGCTCTGGCGAGCCAGGAAGGCCGCGCCGCGTCGCCGCCTTCGAACGATCTGTCGATCCAGGGTGGCTACCAGCCGTCGCAGCAGTACAGCGCGGCCGCTACCTACACGTTTAGCTCCCGCCTGCTGGCCAGCGCCCGCTACGGCTACCGCTACCAGAACGACAAGCTCGGCAACTACGGTTTGTCGGGTGCGCCGTTCATCTCCTACTCGACGGCTTCGCCGTCCGACGTTCCGCTTCCGGGCGGCGCGGGCTTCTCGAACGTGTCGAGCACGCTGGCTATCCAGTACGACAAGACGACCCGCCACAATGTGTACCTCGACGGTTCTTACCTGTCGGGCGCGCACACGTTGAAGTTCGGCTATGCGTTGAACCGCCTGTCGAACGAAGTGAACACGGACTACACCAATGGCCGCTTCCAGATCTTCTGGGGCCAGGCGTTTAGCCGTGGTCAGATCAACAACCAGCAGGGTGCTCTGGGTTACTACGTGTGGCAGGATGGCGTCCGCCAGAACAACGGCGCCAACAGCCGCAACCAGGGCTTCTATGTGAACGACAACTGGCGTGCGGGCAAGCGCCTGACCTTGAACCTGGGCGTTCGTTTCGAAAACGAATTCCTGCCGCCGTTCACCCGTCAGTTCAATGGCCGCGACGTGGGCAACCCGATCAGCTTTGGCTGGGGCAGCAAGATCGCTCCCCGCCTTGGCGCTGCCTGGGACGTCCTGGGCGATGGCAAGTGGAAGCTGTCCGGTTCGTTCGGCCTGTACTACGACACCATGAAGTACGAACTCGCCCGCGGCAGCTTCGGCGGCGACTACTGGTGGACCTATGTGTACAAGCTCGACAACGCCAATGTGTTGAACCTGGGCAAGGCTACGCCGGGCGCGCTGGGTGCGGAAATCACCCGGTACAACAACCGCTCGTTGCCGATCAATCAGGCGACCGGCGCGTGGGAAGGTGTCGACCCCGACATGAAGCCGTACACGCAGCGCGAATTCACGGTCCGTTTGGACCATGCTCTTTCGAGCCGCCTGACCGCTACCCTGCGTTACAGCCGCAAGCAGTTGCTGCGCGTGATTGAGGACATCGGCGTTCTCGATAGCGAAGGCAGCGAACAGTACGTCATCGGCAACCCGGGCTTTGGTTTGACCCGCGTGGATCCGACCGGCGTTTACAACGGCAAGGCTCCTTCGGGCGAGTTCCTCGTTCCGAAAGCCAAGCGCGATTACGACGGCATCGAGTTCCGCGTGCAGGGCCAGTTGACCCGTACGACCTACATGTTGGCCAGCTACACCTATAGCCGCTTGTTTGGCAACTACTCCGGTCTCGCCAACTCTGACGAAAACGGCCGCTCCGATCCGGGTGTTTCCCGCGCGTTCGACCTCCCCTACTATTACTTCAATAGCAAGGGTCAGAACGCCGAGGGCCGCCTGGCGACGGATCGTCCGCATGCGATCACGTTCTTCGGTAGCCAGGATGTGAAGTGGATGGGTGGCGTGACGAACATCGGTCTGAGCCAGGTGGCCTTCTCCGGCACCCCGCTTTCGACGCAGATGATCTACATCTCTGCTCCGACCTTCCCGAATGGCCGCGGCGATCTGGGCCGGACTCCGTTCTACACCCAGACCGACGTCACGCTGAAGCACACCATTAAGGTGAGCGAACGTGTAACGATCGCTCCGGAAGCGTACTTCACGAACATCTTCAACCAGAATGCTGTTCTGAACACGCAGCAGACGATCAACCGCGCTGGTGCAGTGACCGATACGGCTCTGCCGCTGTCGCGTTTCTTTGCCGGCTACAACGTGAACGATTTCGTGAATCCGTCGAACCCCCTGGGTACGGCGGCTCCGTACTCGCCCATCTACAAGCTGCCGATCAGCTACCAGACCCCTCGCGAAGTTCGCCTGGGCCTGCGCATTATCTTCTAAGGCTGATCTTCACTCTGTCGCAAGCGGCAGATACACCTCAAACAGGTGTATCTGCCGTTTTGCTTTTTTTCCAATCGTTTACATTTTCTGGAAGTGTGAAAATCCCAAAAGTCACAGCGAATCAAGTGCTTACGTTTCAGTTAAAGCTCGTTAATTTACACGCTCGTGTAGAGAATTTTATGTATCCTTAACGCTAGCAACACCCGGCGCCGCGTCAGCGCTTGAGGCCAGTATCTCGATTGGGGAAACATGAATAGATTCCTGTCCGCACTGGTTCTGAGCAGCCTGTGCACACTTACACTCCTAGCCCAAACCTCATCCGTCTCCGGTACAGTTACCGACCCCTCCGGCGCAGTTATCCCGGACGCCACCTTAGAACTCGACAACGCTGCTACGGGGCTTCATCGCGAAACCAAGTCTGACAGCCAGGGCCGCTACTCCTTTGTGCAGGTAGCGCCGGGCATGTACAAGCTGACCGCGAAAGCTTCCGGCTTCTCCGACGTTACCGTCAACGAAGTTCGCCTTCTCGTCGCGACGCCCTCCACTCTGAACGTAGTGTTCGAGAAGGTAGGCCAGACGCAAACCACGATTTCTGTTAGCGCCGAAGGTACGCAGGTGAACACCAGCGACGCTTCGCTCGGCAACGCCATTGGCGACCGCCCGATCATCCAGTTGCCGTTGAATGCGCGCAACGTGGTGGGTCTGTTGGCGATTCAGCCGGGCGTCACCTTTATCTCTGAGCCTCAGCCGGGTACCTTGAACGACTATCGTTCGGGCGCGGTGAACGGCGGCAAGTCCGACCAAGCCAACGTCACGCTGGACGGTATGGACGTGAACGACCAGGAAAACCGGTCGGCCTTTACGTCTGTGCTGCGCGTTACCCCCGACTCGGTGCAGGAGTTCCGCACGACGACGACCAACGCTGGTGCGCAGGAAGGCCGTACGTCCGGCGCGCAGGTCGCGCTGGTGACCAAGAGCGGCACCAACCTGCTGCACGGTTCCGCATACGAATTCCATCGCAACACGATTACCAGCGCCAACAGCTGGTTCCGCAACCGCATCGGCGCGCCGCGCGAAGTACTGCTGCGCAACAACTATGGCGCATCGCTGGGTGGTCCGATCGTCAAGAATCGCCTGTTCTTCTTTGGCAACTACGAAGCCCGCAAGGACCGTAGCTTTGCCGAAGCGCTGCGTACGGTTCCGACGATGGATGTCCGCCAGGGCATCTTTACCTATAACAATCGCGCCGGTGGCGTGAGCAAGCTGAGCCCGGCGCAGGTTCGCGCCGCTGACCCGGCTGGCATCGGTGTGAACGCGAACGTGATCCGTTTGTACAACACCTGGGCCACGCCGAACGATCAGTTGGCCGGTGACAGCCTGAATACCACGGGCTTCCGCTTTACGGGCGCTACGCCGCTCGACTGGAACACCTACATCCTGAAGTTTGACTGGAAGGTGGACCAGAACGGCAAGCATTCCGTGTTTGCCCGCGGCAACCTGCAGAACGACCGGTACGCCAATGGCCTGCCGATCCTGCCGGGTGAAGCTCCGACCAACGTGTTCCTGGAAAATTCCAAGGGCTACACGCTGGGTTTGACCTCGCTGCTGACGAATACGATTGTCAGCAATTTCCGCTTCGGTTTGACCCGCCAGGGTGTGGAGAACACCGGCTTCCAGACGACGCCGTACTCGACCCTGCGCGACATCTCCGATCGCTATTCGCAGAGCCGTGCGACGCGCCGCGTGACCCCGGTGTACCAGATGTCGGAAGACCTGAACTGGACCAAGGGCGCGCATACGCTGCAGTTTGGCGGCGTGATCCGTACGATCCGCAACATCCGCAGCAACACCACCAACTCGTTCAGCAACGCGCTATCGAATGCATCCTGGTTGAGCGGCACGGGCGGCAACTATCAGGTTGCGGACTCGGCCACCAGCACGGCATACCGCCGGCAGTTCAATAACCTGCTGGGTGTGATGTCGCAGCTGACCACTCGCGCCAACTATGACCTGAACGGCGGCAAGTTCGCTGAGGGCGCTCCGATTCCGCGCCAGTTCAACATGGAAGAGTACGAGATGTACCTGCAGGACACCTGGAAGGCGACTCGCGCTCTGACCGTGACGGTTGGTCTGCGCTACTCGCTGAATCCTCCGGTGTACGAAGCCAACGGCTATCAGACGTCGGCGAGCATCCCGCTGGGCGACTGGTTTGACGCCCGCGGCGGTTTGGCCGAACGCGGCTTGAGCCAGCAGGGCGCAGGCGTGATCGTGTACGACCTGGCGAACAAGCAGGGTGGACGTCCGCTGTACGACTACTTCAAGAACTGGCAGCCTCGCGTGGCTTTGGCGTACTCGCCGCAGGCCAACGACGGCTTTGCCAAGTGGCTGTTTGGCGGCCCCGGCAAGACCTCGATCCGCGCCGGCTTTGGCATGTACTACGACCTGATCGGCCAGCCGCTGACCCGGTTGCAGGACGCGACGGCGCTGGGCTTTTCGACCGCGCTGCAGAATCCCGCCAACCAGAGCGCTCTGACCTCGCCCCGCTTTACCGATTGGTTCCAGTTGCCTGGTTCGGGCTTCCCGGCGGCGCCTCCCGGAGGCTTCCCGGTTCGCCAGCCGGACATCTTCCAGATCACGACCGGTGTGGACGATACGATCAAGGCACCGTACACGATGAACATGAACTTCTCGCTGGGCCGTGAGTACCGCGGCGGCTGGTTCGTGCAGGGGTCGTATGTGGGCCGCCTGTCGCGCCGTTCGCTGATCCGCGACGATCTGGCGATGCCGACCAACCTGAAGGATCCGACGTCGGGCCAGACCTACTTTGAAGCGGCTCGCATCCTGGCGCAGTTGGGCCTTGCGAATACGCCAACTTCGGCCGTGCAGCGGATTCCGTTCTGGGAAAACATGTGGCCGGGTGCTGCTGGCAATGGTTTGACCGCGACGCAGAACATGTACAACCTGTTCCGCGACAATGCACCGGATTACACGACGGCGCTGGTTGCGGCGGACCTCGATTGCGATCCGTCGTGCAGCCGCCTGGGTCCGAATGCGCTGTTCAATTCGCAGTACTCGTCGCTTGCCGCGGCCCGTTCGCGCGGCCATGGCAACTATCACGCGATGCAGTGGAGCGTGCGTAAGCGGTTTGAAGCCGGTTACTCGTTCGACTTGAACTACACGTGGTCGAAGTCGACGGACTTGTCGTCGGGCCGCGAAGGTGAGAGCGGTACGTTCGGCCAGATCCGCAATGCGTGGTTCCCCGGTTTGAACAAGGGCGTTTCCGACTATGACACGACGCACATCGTGTCCGGTCAGGGCGTGTGGGAACTGCCGCTGGGCAAGGGCAAGCGCTGGTTGAATGGCGTCACGAACTTTGGCGACATTCTGATCGGTGGGTGGCAGTTGTCGGGTGTGTGGCGTCAGACTTCGGGCTTTGCGAATAGCATCCTGTCCGACAACGGCTGGCCCACCAACTGGAACATCCTGTCGTTTGCGAACCAGACCGGTCCGGTTCCGACCACCGGCTCGTTCAAGAACGCCACGAACGCGAATGGCCAGGGTACGAACCCGAACATCTTCTCGAATCCGGCGCAGGCTTTTGCGGCTTACTCGGATGCTCTTCCGGGCGACGTGGGTCAGCGCAATGGTATTCGCGGCGACGGTATCTTCACGATCGACATGTCGATTGCGAAGCGCTTCAAGCTGTTTACGGTGAAGGACAATCCGCACACGCTGCAGATTCGTGCGGAAGGCTTTAACGTGACGAACTCGGTACGGTTTGACCCCAACAGCATCAACTGGGGCATTTCGAATCGTGCGAACTTTGGTACTTACACGCAGCAACTGGGATCACCTCGTCTGTTCCAGTTTGGTGCGCGGTACGAATTCTAACTCGCGAGTTGCTTCAGGGTTAGAGAAGAGGGGCGGGTCCTTGACCGGGACTTGCCCCTCTTTTTTGTGCTTGGATGAGTACCAAAAAAGATACGCTATGATCGTCGTAAGACGGCATGAAGCGATTGCCCGCACGTTTCTATCGTTCTGACCGCGGGCGTGAGCCGGTGCGAGAGTGGCTGCCACGTGGAATTCGCATGGCCCATCGGGATGCCACTGGTTCGATCGATGGTGCGCGGGCTTTGGGAGGTTCGAAGTGATCTCTCGAATGGACGAATCGCGCGCATCCTGTTTTGCGTCGAAGGCGACCATATGGTTCTTTTGCATGGGTTTCTAAAGAAAACCCAGAAAACGCCACGAGCGGAGATCGAACTGGCCTTGAAGCGGATGAAGGGGAGTGACGACTGAAAAAGCGTAACATCGGTTTATCGTTTGACGACTGGCTCCGCGAGGAGGGGATTTATGAAGAGGTCTCGTCCAACGCCATCAAGCGAGTACTGGCGAGACAGATTGCGCAGGCCATGAAGGATCGGCACTTATCGAAGACGGAGATGGCGAAGCAGATGCAAACCAGCCGAGCATCGCTGGACCGCCTGCTTGACCCTTCGAACGATGCGGTTACGCTGGCGACGCTCCAGAAAGCGGCTGCAGTTGTCGGGCGTGAAATTCGCCTCGAGCTGATTTGAGGTTTAGTTGGACTTACAGATAGACTCACTAATTGCTTGGGCGGCGAATCGGTGACCTTCGGCGTTCCAGTGGCCGTTGCCGAGGTTTCCGGGGAAGCCGTAGTAGAAGGTGCTGGATTTTTCGGCAGTTTGTTGCATTGATTCGCCGAGGAAGATTACCTGCATCCCTTTGGACTTTGCGAAGGCGTCGAGGCGCTTTTCGGTGTAGAAGAGATCGTCGCCGCCGGTGAATTCCAGGAACTTGCGGCGCATTTCGGGGTCCGGGTGGACTTGCATGCCGCTGGAGGCGAGGACCAGTAGAAACTTCGAGCCTTCTGCTTCGACTTCCCTGCGTAACTGTTGGATGAGCGCTTCTGTGTTGGCCCAGGCTTGAAGCATGGGTCCGGTGGCTGGGGCGCGGTAGATGAGCTTGTCCATGTAGTCGCGATTTTGATCGGTGGCCGGGCGGGCGAGTTTGTAGAAGGCGTCTGTGACGAACTGCGCGAGTTTTGAGACTCGCACCAGAGAGGCCCAGGCTTCACGGGCGGCGCTGGGTTCTGCCAGGGCGGGTTCGAAGTTGAGTTTTTGGGTGGCCGTGTCGTAGGTGAAGTACGGTGCGGCGTTTGCGTTGGTTGGGTTGAGGGCTCGAACGTTGTTGTACAGGTCGTTCCCGGTGTAGAAGAGCAGCACTACGGTGTCGGGCTTGTACGCTTTGGCTTTGTTGCGCCAGACCAGAAGTTGCTGGGCAGTGCCGTAACCCTGTACGCCGAAGTTCAGGACTTCCGGGTTTGGGCGGCAGGCGAGTTTGGCTTCCAACTGGCGGGCGACGGTCTGTTCGATGCGGACCTGCATGGCTTCGGCAAACGAATCGCCGAGGATGGCGACGCGGGTCCGGCCTGCGGGCTTCGATTGCGGGTACTCACGATCGTCGCGCATGGCGGCGGAGTTGATCTGGATGTTGGTGACACTTTCGCCGGTGTACGTACCAGTGACGCCCGGACGGAGAGCCCAGCCGAGGTCCGGGTCAATGACGTAGAAAGAGGTGGAGAACCGGGCGCCGAGGAGACGCAGTGCCGCTTCGCCGAGTAGGAGTCCGACGAACAAACTTGCAATGTAAGGTAGTGCCCGGCGCATATATCGGAGATAACATAGGATTTGTCTCGCTCTCCGCTGATCCCTATCTTCCTTATCGTTCTGGTCGATGTTTTAGGGCTCACTATGATGATGCCCCTGCTGCCTTTTTACGCGCAGCATCTGGGGGCAACACCGGTTGAGGTGGGCCTGATGATCTCGATCTACGCCTTCTTTCAACTGCTTTCCGGCCCTCCGCTGGGGAGCTTGTCGGATCGCATTGGGCGTAAGCCGGTGTTGCTGGCGAGCCAGATTGGGACGTTCGCCGGATTCCTGTTGCTGGGGTTCGCGCAGAATATCTGGATGGCGTATGCGAGCCGGGTGTTGGACGGAGTGACTGCCGGCAACATCACCGTCGCACAAGCTTACATCTCTGACGTAACGAAGCCATCGGAGCGTACGAAGTCGTTTGCGCTGCTGGGGATCGCGTTTGGCATCGGGTTCCTGATCGGGCCGGCGGCGACGGGATTGATCGCGCAGAACTTTGGGGAACATGCTGCGGTGTTTACGGCTGCTGGGCTGTCCTTTACGAGTATTCTGGCGACGGTTTTTCTGTTGCCGGCGAACCCACCGCGGCCTGAGCCGGACGCCGATGCTGTTGTTGCTCCTCCGGCAGCGAAGAAGCTTTCGGTGCTCGACTGGGGATCGTACGCGCAGTACTTCCGGCGTCCGGCACTGGCTCCCTTGTTCTGGCAGTTTGCGGCGTACTCGCTGGGGTTCGCTCTGTTTAGCGGTGGCTTCGGGCTCTTTGCGGAACGTCGGCTGACGTACGAAGGGAAACCGTTTGGCACTCGCGAGGTGGGGTTCGTGCTGGCGTACGCCGGGTTTCTCGGCATATTTGTCCAGGGTGGACTCGGTCGGGTGATGCGTACGGTGGCGGAAAGCCGTCTGATTCTGCTGGGGTTCCTGGCGGAGGTTTTGGGACTGGCGATTCTCGCGTTTACTACCAATATCCCGATGCTGGGGCTGGCGACGACAACACTTGCCTTGAGCGGTGTGCTGCGTCCGATTATCTCGTCCGGGCTGAGCCGTAGGGCGCGTCCGTCGGAGCAGGGAGTGGTAATCGGGCTCACACAGTCCATTACTTCGGTGTCGCAAATTGTGGGTCCTGCGCTGGCTGGGGTGCTGATTGGCGCGAATATGCTGCATATGTGGGGTCTGGCGGCGGCAGGGCTTTCGGCCATCGGTTTGGTGTTTTGGATGAAGGATGTGGCGAAAGTCCCGGAACGTTCGTCCGGGGACTAGAGCAGCGGAAGTATGTTATGTTCTGAAGAGACGCATCCCGCGCGCGTCCTTCGAGGGATAAATCCGTGAAAAAAAGAACTTTAATGGGAGGACTGGCCTTCTCCGCGGCGCTGACGTTTGCGCAGTCGGTGAATCCGTACAACTCCGCGCCGACCCGAACGGTGGGTCAGGCACGGCAGACGCCGGTCACTTCTGTTAACCCGAACTACCCGGAGGGCAGGGAACTGCTGGCACCGCAATCGGTAGCCGCAGACACCAGCACGAACCCACCGACACTGTATGTCGCGGACACGGGGAATAACCGGGTGCTGGCATGGCGTGACCCCGCCAATGCCGCGAAAGGCGCACCAGCCGACTTTGTCATTGGGCAGCGCGACTTCTTTACAACGCTGGGACAGGGTCCTGCGTCGCCTAATACGGAATTGCGCATTAATGCGGGGTTCAGCACGCCGACTGGGATTACAGTGGACCGGGCGGGCAACTTGTATGTTGCTGATGCGGGCAATAACCGTGTCCTACGCTTTCCGCGTCCTGCTGCGCAAGAGAACGAGATCAAGCTGGCAGACCTGGTGATCGGCCAGAGGTCGATTAGCTCCGGCAGCACCGCGAATCAGGGCATTGGACCTACGAATCGTACGCTTTCGTTTGCGCCCGGCTCCGTCTACCGCGTTGGACTCGCCGTGGATCCGGCAGGCAACTTGTGGGTATCCGATCCGGGTAACAATCGCGTGTTGCGATTCCCGGTGGCGCAGTTGGCGCCGAATACGTTGGAGCCGACTGCCGATTTGGTGTTGGGTCAGACTGACTTTAGCAAGACCACTGTGGTCGATCCTCCGGGTACGGTGAACCTGCAGTTGAACAAGGCTGTGTTGTTCCAGCCCTCCGGCCTCGCGTTTGATTCGTCGAACCGCTTGTACATTGCCGATGCGCGTCAGCGTGTCACGATGTGGCAGCCGCCGTTCAGCACGGGTATGAGTGCGAGCCGCGTACTGGGTACCTCTTCGGATCCGGGCTTGAGCGCGCAGCGCCTCGGAAGCACAGGCGGACCACCCGAAGCGATTTACTTTATCGGCAGCGACGTACTGGTTTCGGATTCTTCGAACAACCGCATTCTGCGGTACGGTCCGCCGGAAAGCTGGGCGGGCGAGGACGAGCGGAATCCGTCGCCGGCGGCTACTTTGGTGTACGGCCAGCCGGACTTCACTCAGAATCAGCCGAATCGCGGCATTCGTGGCGATACCCGCGCGGACGCCTTGGCGAATCCGTTGGGGGGCGTGGTTGCGGACAACTTCTTGTGGATCGCCGATTCGGGCAACCATCGTGTGATCGGCATGCCCGTGAATTCGCTGGGTACGGCGACGCGGGTGCTGGGTCAGCAGGACTTCCAGTATCGTGGTCCGAACCGGGTGAAGCGCCAGGGCTTGAACTTTGTGTCGTCCCTGGGTTCGCTGGCGGGGATCGCGGTGGACTTCACGTCCGATCCGCCCCCACTGTACATCGCCGATAGCGGCAACAATCGCGTACTTGGGTTCCGGGATGCGCGAAATGTGCGTGTGGGCGATCTGCCGGATCTGGTGATCGGCCAGATGGACTTTGAACGGTCCACACTGAACTATTCGACCGGTGATCCGAATGCGGTGCTGGAGCGCGGATTTAATGCTCCGGGTGGCGTTGCGGTGGATCCGGATGGCAATCTGTGGGTTGCCGATACGGGGAATGGCCGCGTCATGCGGTTCCCGAAGCCGTTTGCGCAGGAAGAACTGTCGAACCAGCGCGCGAATCTGTGCCTGGGGCAGGCGAACTGCTTTGCTACGCCGCAAAAGGAAGCGACGTCGCGGACGATGGCTGCACCGTTGGGCATCGCGTTCATGGTGAACGGCAACGTGCTGGTGTCGGACGCCGTGCTGAATCGTGTGCTGCAGTTCCGCAAGGGGCCGAATGGTGACTTTACGGATGGACAGGCTGCGTTCCTGGTGGTTGGGCAGCGCGACTTTTCGCTGTCCGCGGTGAGTGCCGATCCGGATCGTTTGAATACGCCGCGGAACATCACAATCGACTCGAGCGATCGTTTGTACATCGCGGATACGGGCAACAACCGCATCTTTGTTCGCGCATTGGTTGGGCTGGAGCGTTCGGGTCCGCAGGCTTCGTACCTGTTAGGTACTTCGGCGCCGCCGACTGCTGTGAACGTGAGCCGCGAGACTGGCAACATCTGGGTGACGTTCCCGAGCGTGAATCAGTTGGTTCGCTTCCCTGAGTACCAGTCCCTGGTGTTTGATCCGAGTCCGCAACCGGCTGGGGATGTGATTCCGTCGTTCGCGCCGCTGAATTTGACGCTCGATCCGCAGGACAATCCGATTGTCGCGGAAGGCATCAATCGAGTGGCGTTCTACTACCCGCGTGTGGATCTGCGCAATTCGGCGAACAAGAATCGCCGTTTGATCGCGCCCGGCATGATCGCTTTGGTGTCCCGCGTGGCGGGTACGTTTGGCGACGTGAGTGGGACGACACCTGACGACAAGAAGTGGCCGAAGGACTTGGGCGACATCGAGGTGCTGGTGGATGAGACTCCGTCGGCGCTGCGGAGTGTGGCGTACGACAAGATTGAGTTCCAGATCCCGACCAATTTCGATGCTCCGAAAGAGATTGAGTTGGTGGTACGTCGGAAGTCCAGCGGGCAGATCCTGGGTGCGATTGTGATTCCGACTGAGGTCGCGTCGCCGGGGTTCTTCTCGAAGGATGAGAGCGGCGTGGGTCAGGTACTGGCGATCAATGACGACGGTACGAACAACGACCAGGCGAATGGCGCGACGCGTGGTTCCACGGTGCGGTTGTTTGGTACGGGCATTGGCAAACTGCCGAACATGCCTCCAGATGGTGAAGCGGTGACGACGGAGACGCCGGCGCCGAGCAAGCCTACGGTGGTGTTCAACTCGCGCGTGCTGTCGGCGAACGACATTAAGTACTGGGGTTTGGCTCCGGGCTTTGTCGGGATGTTCCGGCTGGATGTCGTGGTGCCGCCTACGGCTGCTGTGAACTTTGCGAATCCGGTGGGGATCGAGTGGCGCGACTTGCTGAGTCGTGATCCGTTCGCGCCGGGCGTGAATGTCACGGTCTGGGTACGATAGAACGCTTCGTTTTGGGGTACGAGAGCCGGGGATGCCTTGCGAGGTGTCTCCGGCTTTTTCTGTATTCTTACACCGTTAGATCCCGGCAAATCTCGTCTCCCTTTTGTGTCAGATCGGTCTGACACAAAAGGGGGAGGCAGCAGGGGGATAGGGATTATTCTTTGGCGGCGATGCCGAGGGCTCGCATTTTGCGGTAGAGGTTGCTGCGCTCGAGGCCGAGGGTTTCTGCGGTGCGCGTGATGTTGTTCTTGTGCTCTTCGAGCTTGCGGAGGATGTACTCGCGTTCCGCGTTTTCGCGGACCTCCTGCAGGCTGCCGAAGCGCTCCTGCAGGATGCCGTTGGCTTTGCGCTGGAGCGGGATGTGGCGCGCGTCGATGCGATTTTGCGGGTTGAGGATGACGATGCGCTCCATCAGATTTCGGAGTTCGCGGACGTTGCCGGGCCAAGTGTAGTCCTGAAGGACCTGGTACGCCTCGATAGTGAGTTCCTTGGGTTTGCGGCCGTAGGCGGCTACGAACTCGCGCAGAAAATGGTCGGCGAGTTGAGGGATGTCTTCCTGGCGTTCGCGCAGGGGCGGTACGTGGAAGGGGATCACGTTCAGCCGGTAGAAGAGATCCTCGCGGAAGTTGCCGCGTTCGATTTCCTCTTCCAGGTTCTTATTGGTGGCTGCGATGACCCGGACGTCGACGCGGATGGATTCGCTGGCGCCGACTGGTTCGACGCGCTGTTCGTCGAGCGAGCGTAGGACTTTGGCCTGCGTTTTGAGGCTCATGTCGCCGACTTCGTCCAGGAACAGAGTTCCGCCGTCGGCTTTTTGGAGCTTGCCAATTTTGTCTTCCGATGCGCCGGGGAAGGCTCCTTTGCGATGACCGAAGAGTTCACTTTCGATGAGGTCTTCGGGGATCGCGGCGCAGTTCACTTCGACTAGGGCTTCATCGCGGCGCTGGGAATGAGCATGGATGGCATGCGCAACCAGTTCTTTGCCGGTGCCGCTTTCGCCGTAGATCAAGACGCGGCCGTTGGTACCCGCCATCAGCGCGAGTTGCTTGCGTAGTGCTTTGATCGGGACGCTTTCACCGATGATGAAGGGACGTTCGGCCTGGCTGCCGCGGAGCCGGTCTACTTCCGCGCGGAGGCGGCGGTGTTCTACGGCGTTCTTGACGACGACCAGGACCTTTTCGATGGTGAGTGGTTTCTCCAGGAAGTCGAAGGCGCCCAGCTTGGTGGCTTTGACGGCGGTTTCAATGTTGCCGTGGCCCGAGATGATGATGACCTCTGGGCGGTCGTCGGGCGGGAGCTCTTCGATGCGCTGGAGCGTTTCGAGTCCGTCCATGCCGCTGAGCCAGACATCGAGCAGGACCACTTCGTACGGGTTGCGGCTGACCTCTTCGAGGGCTTCTTCTCCGGTTTCGACGGACGCACAGGCGTAGCCTTCGTCTTCGAGTACGCCGCGGAGGGATTCGCGGATGCCAGGTTCGTCGTCGACGATCAGGATGCGCGGATTCTTCATACGGCAGCCACCACAGGTTCCTGCTTTTCGGGCGTGACGTGCACGGGGAACTCGGCGATGAAGCGGGTTCCAAGCGGGCGGTTGTCTTCGATACGGATGGTCGTGTGGTGTTCGGAGAGGATGTGGTTCACGATGGCGAGGCCGAGTCCTGTGCCTCGGTTTTTGGTGGAGAAATTGGGTAAAAAGAGACGTTCGCGATCTTCTGGAGAGACGCCGTGTCCGGTGTCGGCCACCATGAATTCGATGGTGTCCTGCGGGGTGAGGCGGGTGGAGACCCAGAGCTCTTTGACGAGCGAGTCCTGCATGGCTTCGGCGGCGTTGTCGACTAAATTCACGACCACGCGCTTGATCTGTTCGGGGTCGACGTTGACTTGCGGGAGTGAATCGTCGAGTTCGATGCGTTTGTCGATGTCCGAGAGGCGGCCTTCAAATACGGCGAGGCCGTTGCGGACGATGTCGTTGAGGTCGCAGGGAGTCATCTGCGCAGCGGGGAAGCGGGCGAATTGAGCGAACTCGTCGGCGAGGCTCTTTACGGATTGGACCTCGCGCGCGATGATGACCGAGCATTCCCGAAGAATGCGCAGGGCATCGGGCGTCATGGCGCCTTTGTCGATTTGGCGCTGGATGCGATCGGCGCATAGCGAGATCGGAGTGAGCGGATTCTTGAGTTCGTGCGCGATGCGACGGGCGACCTCGTGCCAAGCCGCGGCCTTCTGAGCGCGGAGGAGTTCGCTGGTGTCTTCGAGCACGATGACGAAGCCGGAGTTGAGCTTTTCTTCCAGGGCGGCGACCGTCACGGCAAGGTGCTGTACCTGATTGCGGGCCTTGTATTCGAGTTGGCTGGAGGCGGAGCCGACGCGGCGGGCGCGCTTCATGAGGTACTTCAGTTCGGCGGTGTCGTCGCGGCTGAGAAGGTCTTCGAGGCGGTTCGCGCGCGGGGAATCCGGGAACAGCGTTGCTACAGCATGGTTGACGCGCTGGAGGCGGCCGTCGGAATCGACGAGCAATACCGCGCTGGGGATGCTTTCGAGAATCGCCTCCGTGATGCGACGGCGGCGCTCGAGTTCGCGCGAGTTGGCTTCGAGCTCGCTCATCATTTCGTTGAAGCCTCGTACGAGGGTGGCGAGTTCGTCCGCGGCACGTGTGTGAATGCGGTGGCCGAGATTGCCTTTGCGAACTTCTGAGATCGCGGTGAGGAGCGCGGAGATGGGGATGCTGAACTGGCGTTCGAGGACAAGCGCGACCCAGGTGGCGATGAACAGAATGAACAAGGTGATGAGTGCCATGTACTGGATGTACAGGCTGTTCAACCGATCGCGTTCGGCGCGGATCTTGTCGTACTCGCGGATGTGATGCTCCATCTCGGTTTGCTTTTCTTCGAGCATCGGTGGGAGTTCGGCAGCGAGGCGCAGGGTAGCTTTGGCCGTGGCTGCGGGGACGGCCGTGCTGACCTCGTAGCGGCGTTCATCGACGGAGTAGTTCTGAGAGCCGCAGAGGCCAAGCGGGGGGCGGCCTTCGACTTCGAGGGTCAACTGGGCGATGTAGTTGTCTTTGCAGATGCTGCTGAAGAGGGTACGGGGGACGTTGCTGCCTTGGGGCCAGTTGGCATCGACGGTCTCGCGGGTGCGTGGGAGGTTGGCAATCCAGTTGACCTGGGCGGTGAGCTTGGCGCGGTGCTGCCGGTCGATGTCGCGGCTGGCATCGATGAGGGTGAACGCGACGTTTTCTGCAGGGCGCGAGAACCAGCGGCGAAGGTTCAGGTTCATCAGGCTGTAGCTGAACAGAACGAGGAAGACGCCGGGTACGAGGCTAAGGGCGAGCGCGCCGACGACGAGCTTGGTGCGGATGCGCGAGCCTTCGCGATTGGCGCGGCGTTCCCAATAGAGCTTGACCGCCGTACGCAGCAGCATAAAGCCGAGCGTGACGGTAAGGATGTAAATGAGGGTGGAAACGGCCCAATAGAGCACGGTTTGGCCTGCCGTGGCGGGGGCCAGCGGCCCAAAACTGAACGACCCGATCCAGACCAAGAAGGCGATTAGGCAGGCGAGGATCAGGAGTCCGGTGGCGATCCAGTACCGGTTTCGCATCCGTCTTTATTATGGCTTGCTTGTTTGCTGCGCGATGAGTTCGGGCATCACGCGGGAGAATGCGGAGCGTGCGATGACACGGTCGACACCGGCGTCGAGGGCTTGCTGCTTGAGGTCCGTTTGGACGTGGGCGACGAAGGCGACGGTGGGAATACTGGCGTCGCGGAGGGCAGCGATGATGTCCTGCACGGGGGACTGGCGGGCGTTGAGGTCGACGATGGCGAGGGTGGTCGGTTGCGCGAGGGCGGATTCCACGGTGTTTGCGGAGCGAATTGGAATGCCTGCTCGCTTGGCCATGTCCTGCACTTGGACGAGGAAGAACAGGTCGTCGATGATGGCTACGATGCTCACGCTGCTTCTTTAAGGATAGTAGCGGTCGCGGAGGCGAAGTACGGGGAGTTCGACGATGCGCGCGGTGAGTACGCCCGTGAGGATGCAGAGGACGAAGTAGATGGCATGGAGCAGGAACGGGTTGACGCCTGGAAATACCGATGCGAGCCAGATAAAGAGCATCGCCAAAGGGACGTGCCAGAGGTAGATGGTGTAAGAGTATTTGCCCATGCGTGCGACGGCTTTGGCGATGGTGCCGGGGGCTTGTGCTTTGCGGCCTTTTTCTGGGTAGACGCTGCAGAGCAAGAGCATGGCGCAGCCGAGGCTGACGGCGCTGAAGCCGATGGTGTACACGCGAGGGTCTGAGTATTCGAGGAAGAGCGCGGGTACGGTCCAGGCGCCGACGCCGAGCATGGAGAGCGGCATACGCCAATGGCTTTGCATCAGGCGCTGGAGAGTGTCGCTGCGGAAGTTGTGCAGGTAGGACAGGAATACGCCAGTGAACAACGCATCGAACCGAAGGTGCGAGGGTTGGAAGTGCAAGTGATGGTCAAACGCGTGTGCTTGGGCGGCATAGATGCGGAGTCCCAGGCAGGTGATGGCAATGGCGGCGAAGATCCACGGGATCGCGTGGAAAGCGCGGAAGCGTATGAGTACGGTGAGTAGGAGCGGTAGGAAGAGGTAGAAGTGTTCTTCCACGGCGAGCGACCAGGTGTGGCCCCAGATTTCGCCGACGTAGTTTTGCGTGAGGGTGAGTTCGCCGAGGATTTGGTTGGCGGTGAGCGGGCGCTGGACCCACCAGCAGTAGGCGAAGGTGACGGCGAGCATCAGGTAGAACGACGGGTAAAGCTTGAGGGCCCGGCGAATGAAGAAGCGGGAAAGCCGGATGTCCTGTGAGCGGAGGTATTCGGCGAACAGCAGGTTGGAGATCAGGAAGCCGCTGAGGACGAAGAAGAGGTCGACGCCGATCCAGCCGGCTGTGGACCAGATGGGGTACGCCGGGATGTGGACGCCCATGACAAGCAGGATCGCCATGCCGCGGAGTACGTCGATGGAGAAAAGCCGGGTTGGCGCGACGGGCGCTGAGACGGAGATCGACGGTGGTTCCTGGACGGCTTGCATGTCGCGGCTATCCATTTCATCGGCTCAATTGGCATAAAATCGTAGACACACTATGCTGCGTTTCATTCTGGTTGCGATGGTTTGCGCATTTGGGCTGTATGCGTCTCCAGAAGATGATGCCGCTGTAAACGTCCTGAAGAAGAATTGTTTGCTGTGCCATGGGGCTGCGATGCAGTCTTCGGGGCTCGATCTGCGGGATCGCGACAAGATGCTGAAGGGCGGAGAACGCGGCGCGGCACTGGTGCCTGGAGATCCTTCGAAAAGCCTGATTTACCGGTTCGCGGCGGGGATCGACCAGCCGTCGATGCCTCCTGGCAAGAAGTTGCCGGAGGCCGATTTGGCGGTGTTGAAGGCGTGGATTGAGCGGGGTGGGAACTTAAGCGCTCCTGCGGTTGTGCCGGCGGAAGATCCGAAAGCGGCGCTGGCGAAGCTGGAAGAGCGCCCGATTACGGAGCAGGAGCGGCAGTTCTGGTCGTTCCGGCCGATTGCGAAGCCTGCGCCTCCTAGCGCTGCGGCCAATCCGATTGATGCGTTTTTGGCTGCTGGATGGAAGGCGAAGGGCTTGACCGGGTCGCCGCGGGCGAACAAGCGGACCTTGATCCGGCGTGCGTATCTGGATGTCACGGGGTTGCCGCCGACTGTGGAAGAGGTTCGCGCGTTTGAGGCGGATTCGAGTCCGGATGCGTTTGCCAAGGTGGTGGATCGTCTGTTGGCGTCGCCTGCGTACGGCGAGCGTTGGGGACGGCATTGGCTGGACCTGGTGCGGTATGCCGATTCGGGCGGGTACGAGACAGATACGGATCGTCCCAATGTGTGGCGGTATCGCGATTGGGTTGTCAGCGCGCTGAACAAGGACATGCCGTACGACCGGTTTGTGCAACTGCAGATCGCCGGCGATGAGTACGCGCCGGGTACGGTGGATGCGAAGGTCGCGACCGGGTTTATCTATTTGGGTCCTGAAGCGAACATGCGCAATGAACAGACGCGCATGGATGAGCTGGACGATATTGTCGCGACCACGGGTACGACGATGATGGGCATGACGCTGGGTTGCGCGCGCTGCCACAATCACAAGTTCGACCCGATTCCGCAGAAGGATTACTACCAGATTCAGGCGGTGTTCTTTCCGTCGTCGCGCGGCGAGGTTCCGATTGTGGGCGAGGCCGAGAAGAAGGCTTTTGACGAGGCTACAAAGGCTTGGCGTGCGAAGCTGGAACCGCTCGAGAAGGAACTGAAGGCGCTGTATGCCCCGTATCGCGACAAGATCCGGCAGCAGAAGATCCTGCAGTTGCCGGACTTCTATCAACTGGCATTGAAGACTCCGCCGGAGAAGCGTACGGAAGGGCAGAAGCTGAATGCGATCCAGGTGGAACGTCAGCTTGGTGCGTCGCGCGGTGAGATCGAAAGCATCATGCCGCCGGAGGATCAGGAAAAGAGCTGCCATCTGAATGAGCAGATCACGCTCACCGAGTTGCAGAAGCCGGTGATCGATACGGCGTGGTCCACGGTGGAGAAAGACGGCGGAAAGCCCAAGGAATCGCACTTTCTGCATCACGGCAGCATCGGCAACAAGGGATCGGTGATGCAGCCTGGGGTGCTGACGGTAGCGTCTGCGCCGAATGCTTTGCCGAAGTTTCCGACGCCCGATCCGAATGCGTCGAGCAGCTTGCGGCGTAAGGCATTTGCCGATTGGCTGACATCGCCCACGCATCCGCTGTTTGCGCGGGTGATGGTGAACCGGATCTGGCAGCATCACTTTGGGGAAGGCATCGTTCGTACGCCGAGCAATTTTGGCAAGACGGGCGAGGCTCCGACGCATCCGGAACTGCTGGATTGGCTGGCGAGCGAATTCATCGACAAGGGCTGGAGCATGAAGGCCATGCACCGGCTGATGCTGATGTCGGACGCGTACCAGATGGCGAGCGACGACATTGAGGCGAACCGCAAGATCGACCCGACGAATCGCATGCTGTGGCGGCAGGCTCGTACTCGTGTTGAGGCCGAAGTCCTGCGCGATTCCGTGTTGGCTGTTGCGGGTACGCTGGACAAGACGATCGGTGGTCCTGGCGTGTTCCCGTTCATCGATCCGGCATTGTTTGCGGCGAGCACCAAGCGCGATTGGCCGGGTAAGGCGGAGACGGATGCGTCGACGTTCCGGCGCAGCATTTATGTGTTTTCGAAGCGCACGATTCCGCTGCCGATGTTTGATCTGTTCGATAAGCCGGATACGAATTCGGCTTGTGCGCGGCGTAACCGGTCTACGATCGCGACGCAGTCTTTGATTCTGATGAATTCCGGGTTTGCGATGCATCAGGCGAAGATGTTTGCCGAACGATTGCGGTTGGACGTTGGCAACGACGTGCAGGCGCAGGTGGAACGGGCGTACGAGATTGCGCTGTCGCGCAAGCCTTCGGCTCGTGAGACCGAATTGGCACTGGGCTTTATCAAGAACAATCCAACGGGTTTGGTGGATTTCTGCCAGACGATGTTTAACCTGAACGAATTCGCGTACATCCAATAGGGGACGGCAATGACGAACAAGAGATTTTGGTCACGACGTGAATTGCTGGCCCGGTGTGGGGGCGGCGTAGCGGGTCTGGCATTGGCGGATCTGGGATTGGCGGCGACGGGCGATGCGGCAGGTGCTGCCGTGAATCCGCTGGCACCCAAGGCTCCACATTTTGCCGCCAAGGCGAAGGCTGTGATTTCGATCTTCTGCTATGGCGGCGTGAGCCAGGTGGATACGTTCGATCCGAAGCCGGAGTTGGCGCGGCGCGCGGGCGAGACCATGGTGGGCAAGGGCGAAGTTGTGGTGTCGCAAGGCTTGCCCGGTGGCTTGTTGCCTTCGCCCTGGAAGTTCAAGAAGTACGGCCAGTGCGGCATGGATGTGTCCGACTTGTTCCCGCATGTGGGCGGGATGGCGGACGACATCGCGCTGATCCGCTCGATGTACTGCACGTCGAATGATCATGCTCCGGCGCTGTTCCAGATGAACACGGGCTTTATTCTGACGGGCTATCCGTCGATGGGGTCGTGGATCACGTACGGGCTGGGTAGCGAGAATCAGAATCTGCCGTCGTTTGTGGTGTTCCAGGATTGGCGCGGAGGTCCGATTGGCGGGGCTCCGAACTGGAGCAATGGGTTTATGCCGGCGGCGTATCAGGGTACACCGTTCCGTACGAATGGAGATCCGATTGTGGATCTGCGGCCTCCGGCCGAGATGTCGGGCGACCGGCAGCGGAAGTGGCTGGACCTGCTGAACAAGCTCAACGAAGAGCATCTGGCGAAGAATCCGGAAGATTCGGAGTTCAGCGCGCGGATTGCGGCGCACGAGTTGGCGTACCGTATGCAGACGCATGCGGTGAAGGCTGTCGCGCTCGAGCAGGAGTCCGCGGCGATTCAGAAGTTGTACGGACTGGATGAGCCGGAGACTGAGTACTTTGGGCGGCAGTGTCTGATGGCGCGGCGGTTGGTGGAGCGCGGGGTACGGTTTGTGCAGATCTATTCCGGCGGCGGCAACTTTACCGAAAGCTGGGATGCGCACTTCGACCTGGAACTGAATCATGGCATGCACGCGAAGGAAACCGATAAGCCGCTAGCCGGTTTGCTGAAGGATCTGAAGGCGAACGGGCTGCTCGATTCGACGTTGGTGATCTGGCATGGGGAGTTTGGCCGTATGCCGATTTCGCAGCGAATGAATGGGCGCGACCACAATCCGTATGGGTTCTCGTTGTGGCTGGCTGGCGGCGGCATCAAGGGCGGCAACATCGTGGGTGCGACGGATGAGTACGGGTATAAGGCGGTGGAGAATCGCAAGTCTGTGAACGACCTGCATGCAACGATTTTGCATCAGATGGGTCTACATCACGATAAGCTGACGTACCCGCACAATGGCCGCAATTTCCGGTTGACGGACGTATCGGGGTCGCTGATCAAAGAGATTATTTGAGGTGATTTTGCGATGCGTTCGATTCTTGTTCTTGGCCTTGCGGGCGCTGTGGTTGCCCTTGGACAGCAGGTTGCGGCCGAGAAGCGAGAAGCAATCGCACGTGCGATGGTCAAGGACGAGCCGATCGTCGAGCGTGCGGAGTTTGCAGCGTACCTCGACCCGCTGGTCGAGCGCGTGGCTTCCCATGTCCCGGATAGCCCCGCGGATTGGGCATGGAAAGCACTCGTTACGCGCCGTGAGTCGGCCGAACCGCGGCTTCTTCCCGACGGCACGATCCTGCTGCCGTTGAAGATACTGGCGAAGGTCCGGAATGAGGCGGAGATGTCGGCGCTGATTGCGCATGGTGTCGCGCATCATGCGTTGTTGTTCCTGCGTACCCACGGTGATGGTCCCTTAGTGATGTTCTCTGGTGACTTGGTGCCCGCTGCGATGGCGGCGGAGTTGGCTGGGAAAGAACGCAAGGCGGATGCGGATACAGTAGCGGCGCTTGCTGCGGCTGGCTATGATTCATCTGCCTGGCGCGGTTTGGCAGTGCGACTGAATCTGAATCGCGAAGTTGGTGAGGGCGTGCCAGGCGGAGTGCCGGATAGTGCGGCGTTTGAAGCGTTCCGCGCGGAGATTGATGCGATTACTGCTGTAAAGGCGCCCACGCTGCGCCGTCCGGGAGAATCCCCGGTCCGGCGATGGTGAACGGGACTCTTGCAAAGATCAGACGCGAGTTGGGGTCGACTGCACGAGCCTCCCAACGGCCGGTGTAGCGCGCGCCGATGGCGCCTGCTATAGGCAGCGACGCCTGCTTCACTTGTCTGCCTGTGGCCAGGTGGACGTACACGACATCTAAGGTCTGCTCGGCTTCGACGGTGAGGGTCGCTTGGCGATCGAGCGGCGAGTAGTCTCCATTGCGATCCATTTCCGTTTTGTAGAGCGCGAAGGGTAGTTGATCGAAGTGAAGCAGCCTGACTGTGACGCCTCCGGCTATCACGCGTACTTGCCAAGTGCCGAATTCATTGGGTGATGGGATGTCGAAGCGGCCGCTGGTTCGGCGGGCTTCGTCGACGACTGTGCCTGATGGATTGATAAAGCGTACGAGCACTTCGGCATCGCTTTCGAGCGACAGTTGGCCGTCCTTGATTTCGAGCGTGGTTACCTCAGCAGGCGGCGCGATGTGGATCGGGATCTCTTCCACTTTGCCGTGATCGGTGTAGATTTCGACGGTCCAGTTGCCGCCGAGAGGCGCGTCTGGCGCGGTGGTGTAGCGGGTGCCGCTGCCGGGTTCGACGTAGACGAAGCGCAGCGTGTCCGGCTGTCGCGTGGTTTGGATGGTGGCGGGCCAGACGAACGTGTTCTTGATCGTGTCGATGCGGGATCGCACAGTGAAGGGGATTTGCGTCTGGCGGATGCCGTTCCAGTAGATTTCTGCGGTCCAGGTGCCGGTGGTGCGGAAGGCCGGTGCTGCTGCGGAGAAGCAGTAACCATTGGGGTTCGCTTCGTTGGGCATTGGCAGGCTGGTCTGCGAAATCGTTTCGCCGTTGGGGTTCAGCCAGCGTACCAGCGCGCGGTCATTTTGCTGAACGGTGCGGGCGAAGAACCAGACGGACGGTAGCGCTGCTTCCGAGACAATAACGACGGCTTCTGGGGCGGGGCAACCCACGACCACTTGCGGATTGATGGCGATGCGTGCGGCTTCGATCTGTGGGGTGATGGCCGGAGGTACGGTGAGCCTGACGGTGCCGGTTAGCGTGCTGAGGCCGTTCGATACGGTGTACGTGCCCTGGTAGGTTCCCGGTGTTGTGGTGTTGCTTTGGAAGGTGATGTTCGCGGCGGCTGTTACGCTGGCGCTGACGAATGACGGACGGCTGCTGACGATCCAAGGTCGCGTGCCGGGGTTGGTGATCTGCACCGTGGCGCGGTCTGTGAAGGATGCTGCTATCGGGCTGAGGGCCGGTACGTCGGGCGCTGCGACGACCTGAATCGACGGCATGGGCGAGGCTTGTGTGGTGACGCTGGGTACGCCGTTGACGGTGGCGCTGGCTGAGATGTCGTAGGTGCCGGTTGTACTGGCGGCGGCGATGTTCCAGGTGAGAGTACGTGCGGCTCCGGGCAGGAGATTGCCGAAGCTTTGGGGTCCACCACTGCTGAAGCCTGCGGGGGCGAAGACAGTGCCGGTGACATTCCAAAGGTCCGTGCCTCCGGTGTTGGTGGCGGTGCAGGCGACGGTGAGGGTGCGGGAGGCGGCGATGGAGCTTGGGTAGGCGCAGGTGAAGTCGAGCGCGGGGGCTGTCGCCGTTGTGATGCCGGGGCGGTTCCAGGCGAGGGCGAAGGTTTCCGTGGGGTCAGCGGTTTCGATTTTGAGCGTGTAGTCACCCGGGGCAAGTTCGAGTTGGAGGACGTTGCCGTTGGCATCGGGACCTGTACGCAGGACTTCGGCGCCTGCGCGATAGACGATGGCGGTTACGGACGATAGCGGCGATGGTGCTTCCGGCGAGTCAGTGTTGACGCGGCGGTTCCAGACTAAGGTGCCTTTGGCGGGGCCGTTGAAGATGAGGCGGAAGAATGAGGTGCCTTGTCCGCGGAGGGTTTGGAAGCGGTTGTCGAAGGCTGGGGCGAGTTGGAGTGGTCCCCAACCGAGGTCGTTGCGCCAAGCGCCGGATTGGCCGGTGTTGTTAATGAGTGCGGCTTTGATGGCCAGCGCGTCCTGGATGCCGGACTCGTACAGCAGGGCTGCGGCGGCACTGACCAAAGGTGCGCTGGCACTGGTTCCGGTGGCGAGCGTGAGGTCGTTCGAGAAGGCGTCGGCGGCGGCGACGTTGACGCCTACGGCGGCGACGTCCGGCTTGCGGCGGAGGCCGGGGGTGGGTCCGCGAGTGCTGGAGAAGTGCGGGTTGCCTTGTGTGTCGATGTTCGACACCGTCAGGCCGTTGTAGCTGATTCCGGGAGAGTTGATGGTGCCGTCGGGTCCGGAGTTGCCAGCGGAGAAGACAAGCGTGACGTTGTAGACGTCGGCGACGTAGTCCATGACTTTGGACATGAGGTCGTCATCGCTGATGGCGGGGGCGCCGAGGCTGAGATTGATGACCTTGGCGGGAGTTTTACGGATGGCGTAGTCGAGCGCGTCGAAGATGTCGGTGGAGAGCAGGATACCGTCCGCGGCGGGGCAGTTGGGCGTACCCGTCTTCGGCTTGAAGCCGGCCTTCAACGAATAGATTTCTTGAATACCAGGAGCGGCGCCGACGAGGATCGAAGCTGTGCGAGTGCCGTGGCCCTGAAGGTCCCGCGGGTTGGTTGCGTCGTCGTCGAAGCAGGGGTGATTCTTGCCTGCATCGAGGAAAATGGCGCTTTGCACTTGCAGTGTTGCAAAGTCGGGGTGGCCCGGCGACACACCTGTGTCTACTAGAGCTACTGGAGCGGCAGTGCCAGTGTAGCCGCGCTCCCAGGCGTAGGGGATTCTGGCGGCCAGTACGCCTGGACTATTGTGGGTGCGGTACTGCTGCTGGGGCGAGATGAGGCGGACTTGCGGATCGGCGGCCAGGGCGCGGCGTTCGGCGGGTGTAACGCTGGCGGCGAAGACGGGAAGGGACGGCCAGCGTCGATAATCACGCAATTTGTTGTATTTAGCAGGGGTCGCTGACCAAGCCAGGACGGTTTCCGCAGTAGGCTGTGCCGTCGCCAGAACGCAAAGAAATGGGATCAATAAGCAAAAGCGATGCAAGCGAGGCCTAACTTTTGTGTCCCACGGGTAGGCGTGTGACGTCAACCTCTTAGCTGTTTTGAGTATCTTTCACCTAACTGTAAAACTTTGTTAATATCAGATCAAAGTTGGGGCGAATGAAAGAATTACATAGGTCGATGAGGTTAGTTAATGAGGTCAATTCAACTCGCAACGCGCGTATTATGCGCGAGCCTGGGGCTAGCTAGCCTAGTTCCCGCACAAACTACCAGTAACATTCTTGGTACGGTAACGGATCCAGCAGGGGCTGCGGTACCGAACGCCAAGGTCACGGCCCGGAATACGGGTACGAACGCAAGCAAAGAAGCAACCACAGATAATGAAGGCCGTTTCCGTCTGCCGCTGCTGTCGATCGGCAGCTACGACGTCACGGTGGAAGCCCAGGGCTTTTCGAAGTATCAGCAGTCTGGCATCACGCTGCGCCTGAACCAGGACGCAGATCTTCCCATTCAATTGCAGGTTGGCGCGGTGAGCGATACGGTTACGGTGTCGTCCGACGCTACGCTGGTGAACACCACCAACGCGGAAGTGGGCGTGAACTTTGACGTCAAGCGCATCACGGAGCTTCCGCTGGCGCCGAATCGGAACGTTCTGAATCTTGCTCTGTCCGTCGCGGGCGTGTCGCAGTTGTCGAACGGCAACTCGGGCTTTGCCGACGGTGGCGTGAGCTTTTCGGTGAACGGCGCGCGTACGCGCTCGAACAACTTTATGCTCGACGGTGGCGACATGGTTTCGCCGTCGGTGGGCGGTGCCACGCAGCAGGTGAACAACCCCGATACGGTGGCGGAGTTCCGCCTGATCACCAACCAGTTCCTGGCTGAGTACGGCCGCGCGGCTGGCTCGGTGGTGAACATCGTTACCAAGAGTGGTTCGAACCAATTCCACGGTACGGCCTATTGGTTCCTGAACCACAACAAGGTCAACGCTCTGAGCAACCTCGACAAGCGCAATGGTTTTACGGCTGCACCCGCGCGTAAGGAGAACCAGTTTGCGGGTACGTTCGGCGGTCCGATCGTACGGGATCGCACCTTCTTCTTTGTGTCGGCCCTTCGCTGGACGGATCGCATCTTCCAGAGCGGTACGTCGATCGGTTCGGCTCCGACGGAAGCCGGCAAGACGCTGTTGAACCAGATTGCGGGTACGCTGCCGCAGGTTCGCGCGTTGTTGCAGTTTGTTCCCGGCGCACAGCAGCCGACGGGTGCTACGGCTCCCGTTACGCTGAACGGCGTTACGACGCAGATTCCGCTTGGCGTGCTGTCGGGCGCGGCTCCGAACCTGTTGAATGTATGGCAGTGGTCCGCGCGTGTGGATCACCGGTTCAACGACCAGCAGACGATGTTTGTCCGCTACCAGGCCGATAAGCGCGAGCAGGTGTCCGGTCAGGCTGTGCCTCCGGGTTTGACGTCGGTGAATCCGCAGGATCGCCACATCGCTGTCGCGTCGCTGAACTCGACCTTGCGTCCCAACCTGATCAACGAACTGCGCCTGTCGTACAACCGCCAGGATTCAGCGACGTTCGGTTCCGATCCGTCGGGCGAAGCGATTCCTTCGCTTGAAGTGAATCAGCTTGGCATGACCGGCTTCAATGCCGCTGCCACTCGTACGGCGGCTGGCTTTGCGGTGAACTTCCCGCAGTCCGGTGTCTTCAACAACTACCAGATCGTCAACAATGTCATCTACATCCGCGGTTCGCACAACATGAAGTTCGGTATCGACTTCCGCCGCCAGGAACAGGCTTCGGTGTTCAACCCGACTCTTCGCGGGCGCCTGGTGTACTCGACACTGCAGGATCTGGTGAACGATACGGCATTGACTGCTACGATCAACACGCCTCTGCCGGGCGTGCCGACCAAGCAGCACTACAAGTACAACGACTACTTCTTCTTCCTTCAGGACGAATGGCGCGCCACAAAGAATCTGACGTTGAGCTACGGCATTCGTTATGAAAGTCCTGGCAATGCGTTGCAGTATTTGAAGGACCTGAACACCCGCGTTGTTGCGCAGTACAACAACAATCCGGGCTTTGTGATGGATCAGCCGCCGGGCCGCGACACCAACAACTGGGCACCGCGCTTTGGCTTCAACTACCGCATTGGCAAGATGCGGGGTCCGCTGGGCTGGTTGACGGGTGAAGATAAGTCGGTGCTGCGTGGCGGATACTCGCGTACGTACGACCTGATCTTCAACAACATGGCGTTGAATGTGTTCAGCGCGTTCCCGTTCACTCTGGTGGCGAATCCGCCGCTGCAGGGTGCGTGGACCTCGATCGACAACATTCGCCGTGGCCAGATTCCGGCCATCAACAATCCGCTGCTGATTACGCGTACGACTGCGGATAAGACGTTCCGCGCTCCGCTGGCCGAGCAGTTTGCACTGCAGGTGCAGCGTCAGCTTGGCCAGAACTGGGCGTTGACCGTTGGCGGCGTGAGCACCAAGGGTACGGCGCTGTTCCAGTCTCTGGACGGCAACCCGACGGTTCCGGGCACGAACGGCACGGTGCGTGTCGACCCGAATCGAGGCATCATCCGTCAGCGTGCGAACTCGGCGTCCTCGATTTATCACTCGATGCAGGTGAGCTTGGAGAAGCGCCTGTCCCGCGGTGTTTCGATGGCGACGCACTACACCTGGAGCGCGTTCATCGACGACGCTTCGGAAGTGTTCAATGCTTCAACCGCTGGTGAAGTGGCTGTCGCGCAGAACTCGTTCAACCGCCGCGCGGATCGTGGCCGGTCGACTTATGACCGTCCGCATCGCTTTGTGGTGAACGGTGTTTGGGAACTGCCGTTCCTGCGCGAGCAGAAGGGCGCAGTGGGCGCGGTGCTCGGTGGCTGGCAGGTGTCGGGCTTCCTGACGTTCCAGTCCGGCTCGCCGTTCTCGCCGTTGGCCGGTGTCGACCCGCAGCGCCTGCTGAGCGGTATCGATTCGCTGATCGGCAACTCGATTCGCCCGAACGTAAACACGGATGTTGATGTGTCGGCCAATTCGATTGAGCAGCTGTGGCAGCAGACCGGCGGACGTCCGGCGACCTTGTTCAGCCAGGTTACGGCGGCCTCGCCGCTCGGCAACGCGGGACGCAACATCCTGCGCGCCGACGGTATCGGCAACCTCGATCTGTCGCTGAACAAGAAGTTCCGGCTGCCGATTGAAGGTCATGCGCTGAACTTCCGCGCTGAGATGTACAACGCGACGAATACCCGCAACTTTGGTATTCCGAACGCTCTCATCGGCAATGCGAACTTTGGCAACCAGTGGCTCACCGACGGTGGCAATCGCCGCATCGTCATGGGGCTGCGGTACACGTTCTAAATCGTAGTTCGACACAGGAGGCCTCCCCTTTGCCGGGGAGGCCTTTTTGCTTTGTATACTGGCAGCCAATGCTGACGCGACGGTCTTTTTTGAGTTCTGCAGCTACGGTTGTGGCGGCTACCGCACAGCCGGTTACCGGGCGGCCGAATGTACTGCTGGTGAATACGGATGACCAGCGGTTCGACACGATCGCGGCGCTGGGCAATAAAGAGATCCATACGCCCACGTTGGATGCACTGGTGGGCCGCGGGTTTTGCTTCCGTAACTTCTACTCGCAAGGGGGCATGGTGCCCGCGATGTGCCTGCCCAGCCGTACGATGCTGATGACCGGGCGTACGGTGTTTCGCATCCCGGATCGCAATACGCCGCTTCCCCCGGATTTGCCGTTGTTGCCGAAGGCGTTCTCTGCTGCCGGCTATCACACATATCACTTGGGCAAGCGTGGCAACACGTACCTGCCGGCGAGCGAGGCGTTTGACACCAAGCGGTATTCACTGGAGCCGCAGGGAAATGATGTAGAGGCGCGGGCGAATGAGCCGGAGCGGCTTGCCGATCAAGTGATTGAGTGGATGCGGGAGGATCGCGGTGGCAAGCCGTTTCTGATTTATCTGGCACCCGGTACGCCGCATGATCCACGAGTAGCGCCGAAGCGCTTTCTGGACTTGTACGATCCGGCAAAGCTAACGCTGCCGCCGAACTTTATGCCCGAGCATCCGTTTGACAACGGAGACCTGCGGATACGCGATGAGATGCTCGCGCCGCATCCGCGCACGCCGGAGGAGATGCGGCGGCATCTGGCGGAATACTATGCGGCGATCTCCTGCTTTGATTTTCATCTGGGACGGATTCTGCGGGCGCTGCGCGATTCGGGGTTGGAGGGGAACACGATTGTGGTGTTTACCAGTGACCAGGGCCTGGCTGTGGGCGGACGTCATGGATTGATGGGCAAGCAGAATCTGTACGAGCACTTCAAGAGTCCGCTGATCTTTGCTGGTCCGGGCATTCGGAAGGGAAGTACGGATGCGTTGGCGCAGATGCATGACCTGTTTCCCACGCTTTGCGGGTTGACCGGTGTCCATCTCCCCAAGGGTGTGGAAGGGTTGAGTCTCACTCCGGTGATTGCGGGGCGGCAGAAGAAGGTTCGAGACTCGGTGTTCGGTGTGTACCGCGATGTGCAGCGGATGGTGCGGGAGGAGCGATGGAAGCTGATCTGGTATCCGAAGATCGGGCGGTTTCAACTGTTCGATGTCGTGGATGATCCTTGGGAGTTGAATGATCGTTCCGGCGACGCGAAGTTTGCGGGACGGCTTGCCTCGATGAAGCAGCGGTTGGCGGAGCAGCAGGACCGGTTTGGCGATACGGCTGTGGGTCGTCCGGCCGCTATACTTGGGAAATGAGCACCCCCTCCGTTGTAAAGCACTCGGTGTGCGCGCTCGATTGTCCGGATACTTGCTCGCTGTTAATCAATGTCGACGAGCAAGGTCGCGGGTCGCGTCTGCGGGGCAATCCGGATCATCCGGTGACGCGCGGGTTCCTTTGCGGCAAGGTGGCGAAGTACCTGGATCGTGAGTATTCGCCGGATCGCCTACTGTATCCGCAGAAGCGCATTGGCGCGAAGGGCGAGGGCAAGTTCGCGCGGATCAGCTGGGACGAGGCGCTGGACACGATCGCTGCGCGGTTGCAGGCTGCGGCTGCGGAGTTCGGGTCAGAGTCGATACTGCCCTACAGCTACGCGGGTACGATGGGGCTGTTGAATGGCAGCGGCATGGACCGGCGGTTCTTCCACCGGCTCGGCGCATCGCGGCTGGATCGTACGATCTGCTCGTCGGCCGGCGGCGAGGCTTTGACGCGTAGCTTTGGAATTCGTACGACAGCGGAGCCTGAGCAGTTCCGGCATTCGAAGTTGATTATCGCGTGGGGCGCGAATGTCCTGACGACGAATGTCCACTTGTGGCCGTTCATCACAGAGGCGCGGCGGAACGGTGCGAAGTTTTACGTGATCGAGCCGGTGAAGAAGAAGACCGGCGAAGTGGCGGATCGCTTTTTCCGCATCCATCCGGGTACGGACCTGGCTTTGGCGCTGGGAATGATTCACGTGATTTTGCGGGAGAATCTGCAGGATCAGGACTACATCGACCGGTACACGAATGGGTTCGCGGAACTGAAGTCGCTGGCGGCGAAGTACACGCCGGAGTATGTGGAAGGCGTTACCGGGATCGCGCGGGAAGATGTGGAGTTGCTGGCTCGCGAGTACGCAACGACCCGGCCGGCGATGATTCGCGCGAACTACGGGATACAACGGTCGGAACGCGGTGGTGCGGCGATTCGTGCGATTTCTGCTCTGCCTGCGCTCACTGGCGCGTGGCGCGAGATTGGCGGCGGGTTGCAGATGTCGACATCGGGTGGCTTCCAGTTCAACCGGGCGAATCTGGAGATGCCTGAGTTGCAGCAGAAGTCCGCGTTGGGACGCGAGGCTCGTATCTTGAACATGAGCGAGCTCGGCAAGGTCTTGACGGAAGTGGACAATCCGCCGGTGAAGGCGATGGTGGTGTACAACACAAACCCCGCGGCGATTGCTCCGAATCTGAATCTGGTGCGCAAGGGATTGTCGCGACCGGATTTGTTTACTGTCGTGCTGGAGCAGTTTCAAACGGATACTGCGGACTATGCGGATGTCCTGCTGCCGGCGACTACGTTCCTGGAGCATACCGACTTGTACCTCGCGTACGGGCACTATCATTTGCAGTTGGCACGGCCTGCGCTGGATGCGCCGGGCGAGTGTAAGTCCAATGTGGAAGTGTTCCGGTTGCTGGCCAAGCGTATGGGTTTTGATGATGCCTGCTTCGATGAGTCGGAAGACAGCATGATTGCGGGTCTGCTGCGGTCCGGGCATCGGTATTTGGACGGGATCACTGTGGAACGGCTGGATCGCGAGCGTTCGATACGGCTGAACATCGCGCCGGAAGGGCAGCCATTCTTGCCGTTTGCTGAAGGTGGGTTCACGACACGGTCGGGCAAGTTTGAGTTTGGCGCGGGCGAGTTGGAGTATGTGCCTCCGGTGGAGTCGCGCGCGGGCGATGCCGCGCTGCGGTCCCGGTATCCGATGGAACTTGTCTCGTCGAAGAGCCACAACAGCATGAACTCGACGTTCGGTAACAAGCCTGACGTCGATGATGAGACGGGGTTTGTGGCGATTCATACGGCGGATGCCGAGGCGCGGCAGATTCGTACGGGCGATGTAGTCCGGCTGTTCAATGATCGCGGATCGGTGACGCTGCGTGCGGAGGTCGATGGTGTGGTGGGTCCCGGTGTGTTGTATGCGCCGTCAGTACGCTGGCCGAAGCTGTCGCCGGGTAGCGGGGGCGGGATCAATACGCTGACGTCTGACCGGCTGACCGATATGGGCGGCGGTGCGACTTTCTATTCATGTTTGGTGCAGATCGAAAAATGCGGAGACTAACCATAGCGGTGTTGCTGGCGGCGGCTATGCTGACGCTGCCGGGCTGCAGGACGCGTAACAAGCAAGCGGCGGCTACGGGTGGTGGTCCACCGATATCGGAGGAGCCAGCGGGTCTGGTGACGATGATCCACACGGCGGATCCACGGGCGGCGGTACAGTTGCTGCGCGGGTTCCATGAAGTGGAGCACGATGCGTGGCGCTGGGCGTCGGGCGACTTTGCGGTGACGTTGAAGGTACCGAAAGATGCCGCGAAGAAGGGTGCGAACCTGATCCTGAAGTTCTCCGTGGCGGAAGTGTCGATTCAGAAGTTCGGGTCGCTGAATGTGAGCGCGAAGCTGGATGCGATGGAATTGCCGGCGGAGAAGTATGTCGCGGCGGGTCCTGCGACGTACACGCGGGAGATTCCGGCATCGGCTCTGCAGAATGAGTCTGTCACGGTGTCGTTCAAGGTGGACAAGTTCATTCCGGCCAGCGAATCAGACCAGCGCGATCTGGCTGTGATTGTTCAACTCATTGGGCTTGAAGTGAAGTGACCCGCGGGTTCTGGCTCGCTTGGCTAGCTGCGGTGGCCGTGTGCTTTGGCGTCTATTGGCAGGCGTTTGACGTCTGGTTCCTGATGGACGACTTTGCCTGGCTCGGGCTCAAGCAGGAGATCGACGCTGGCGGCGGATTGGCTGTGCTGTTTGAGCCTCGCGCACAGGGTACGGTGCGGTTGTTCAGCGAGCGGCTGTACTTCTTTGGACTCAGCAGTATCTTCGGGATCGACCCGCTGCCATTTCGCTTGATTGCGTTCGGCTGCCAGCTGGCCGTACTTTGGCTGCTGGTTCGCATCGCGGCGTTTCTGGGTGGCACATGGATGCAGGCGCTGGCTGCGGGCGTCGTGTATGCCGCATCGGCACACTTGGCACGCCCGTTGATGTGGGCGGCATCGTTCAACCAAATCCTGGCGTCGCTTTGCCTGTTGCTGGCGTTCTGGTTCCTGCTGCGTGGCAGGTGGTGGGCGCAGTATGCGGTGTACCTGGTGTGGTTCGGCGTGCTCGAAACGGCTGTGGTGTATCCGGCCCTGGCTACGCTGTACTGCTGGCTGTTTGCGCGTGAGCAGTGGCGACGTACGTTGTGGCTGTGGCCACCGGCGCTGCTGTTTGTGGTCCTGCATTTGTTTGTGATCCCACGGCCGTCGGGCAATGAGTACGCTGCGGTGTACGACCTGGGGATGCTGGCGAGCCTGGGCGAGTACTCGTGGATGGCAGCAGGGGCGTTTGGGGTCGCGCTGCTTGGGTGGGCGGTATGGCGGGCTGCGAAGGAGCGGGACTTTCTGCCCTTGTACTTTGCGGCTTGGTTCGTAGTGCTGCTGGCACCGGTGTTGCCGCTGCAGAACCGGATCTCCGGATACTATTTGGCGCTACCGCTGACGGGAGTCGCGCTGTTGGCGGGTACGGTCCGCGGCAGAGTCGCCGGCATGGTGGAGTTGGCGGTGTGTGCGGGCTATGTATGGATGTCCGCGAGTGCGGCGCGGCCGGAGATCGACTTCTTTTTGACTGCCTCGCAGCGGATTCAGAATCTGCTGGAGAACGGGTCCACGGCGGCGCGCGCAAAGGGTGCGGATACGGTGCTGCTGAGCGGGATCGATACGGAGCTTTTCAATACGGGATTGCAGGACACGCCGTTTCGGCTGTACGGGCTGAACAAGGTGTACCTGGTGCCGGGGTCCGAGAGCGGCATACGCGCGCGTGCGGACTTGGGCGGTGTGTCGGCATACAAGATCTCGCAGCGGCAGGCTGTGGAGGCTTTGGAGAGTGGCAAAACGATCGTGCTGTCGATTGCCGGAGACCGGGTGTCCGACGCGACCAACCGGTACCGCAGCGTGATCCTGCCACAGTATGTGCAGAGCCGTCCGCGGAGTATCAATCTGGGAGAAACGGCGTACGAGAGTTTGCTAGGTCCTGGGTGGTGGCCGGTGGAAGGGAAGTTCCGGTGGATGGCGAAGACGGCGTCGCTGCGGATTGGTGCGGAGCCTGGAGATCGGCGCGTGCGGGTTACCGGGTTTTGTCCCGAGACTGTGATCGCGCAGGGTCCGGTCTCGCTGACGGTGGCTTCGGGGTCGACGGTGTTGGGTACGAAGCGATTTGAGAAGGTCGACGCCTTTGATTGGCGGGTAGATCTGCCGCCGGGCCTGAGTCGCGACGGATGGCTGCCTTTGACTTTTTCTGTGGATCGAGCGACGCGCGTCCCTGGGGATAAGCGCGACCTGGGGCTTATTTGGGGGACGGTGTCGCTGCAGCAGTAGCTGCGGGGACGTAGCGGAAGAGTTCGAACATCGGACGGCCGCAACGGTCGGCGATGATTTGAACTTCCTCGCGACGGTAGCCGAAGGACGCAGCCTGCTGGTCAAACCGCTTGACTAAGCCGGGTTGGAGTTCCTGGTCCTCCACATGGCCCACGTAGAGGGCGCCTGCTTCGCCTAGGATGGCCTGTATCGCGTTGCGGTCGTCCTGGCTGGGGTTGTCTGCCGCCACGTGTACTGACGCGTTGCGGAGCGGCAATTTACCTTTCTCGAGCATGATGAGCGTGAACTCGGTGCCCCAGCCGAGGAGGTTCACCATGGGGGTGGGTGCCGGGCGGTTGACGATCGCTTTGTGGAGCGGGTCCATGGCATCGGTCCAGACGGTGCCGCCGCAGAAGCGTGTGGCTTGCGTGTAGTACTGATTCAGCACCAGGAAATTCTGGGTGGACAGTACGCCTACGACAATCCCGAGAGTAAGGACGCCCCAGCGGCCGCGGTCGGCGAGACCAGCGAAGGCCAGAGCGATCACAAACTGCGGGAAGGGCCAGAGGAGTACGACATGGTGTGCGGAGGCACCGGCGTCCTTGGTGGCGGCCATGATGGTCCAGGCGCAGGCGAGGTAGATGAGCGCGAAGAAGGCCGCACGGCGGCGACGCCACCACAGAGGTACGGCGAGGGCGGAGATCAGGAAGGCCCAGTAGCCGAGGGTCTGGCGGCGCTCTCCAACGGCTTCGCGGAGGGCGTAGCTGGTGGTTGCGAGGCCGGGCGCGGGCGGTACAGACGTTTTTTCCCACTCTTCCCGGACGAGATACCCAAAAAGTGCCGATCCGTCAAGGGTTGACTTTGCATGGACCCACTTGGGCGCGACCTCGCTCCAGTCGATTTTGGCGTTGCCGCGGAAGGTTTTGAGGCCGTGGCGGACGTTGTAGAGAACTAATGGAGCTCCGCCAATCAGAAAACCGAGGATTGCAATGCCCGCTCGCCGTAGCGTGAACAGTTGGCGCAGTTCCCGATGAAAAACGCTAACTGTAGCGATGCTGAGGCCGATGAGACTCCAACTCAGCAGTGCTTTGTCCCAGAGTCCCATACCGAGACAGAAGAATCCCAAAAACAGAGGTCGCTGAGCGTCTGGGTTGTTGGCGAACTTCCACAAGAGGTAGCATCCGCACACAAGGAAGAGGTGCTGGAAAGCGACGGGACCCCAATCGTAGACCGTCATCAAAAGGAAAGAGGGGTCGAGGGCCAAAAGAAACGCGGCGGCGATGGCGGCTGGAAGCGATTTTGTCGCTTTACTGAGGAAAGCAGAAAAGACGGCGATGGTGGCAGCACCGATGACCGCCGGGGGAATGCGCAGGCTGAAGAGGGACGGCGTGAAAAGGCCGTAGATGGCGGCGTAAACCCATGATTTTAAGGCGCCGAGATAGGTCATGACCATGAGCGGGAGGTCGTGTCCGAAGGCGCGGAGGCGGAACTCGCGGAGGATCGGTCCGTAGACGACAGTGGCGAAGAGCGCCTCGTCGTTTTGAATCCCGATGAGGGGGATAAAGGCCAGGCAGAGCAGAAAGAAGCAGGCGCAGACGATGAGGAGTATGGTCTTGAAGCGACTGGGGGGCATTGGCTGGCGGGACTCTTTCTAGTATACGATTTGCCCTAAAGTACGAGGGTCGGCGCGTCGATATGGTTGGTCAATGGTTGGACGCGGCAAGTTTGGCTAAAAAATTGCTTGACATTGTGCGCTGACGTGGTAACATACCGAAAAGCTGAATCAGTAAAAACAATTCAGCACGGCTTTGGCAAGTAGAAGATCGCGAGGGTTCCCGGTCCGGGGCGTCATCTTCAGCGATCGTTAACTACCCCCAAAAATGTAGGTAGGTTCCACCCGCAAGCGGATCTAGCGGTATCCGTCCGTCGTGACGAGATGCTGGAGGGCGCAGCATGATATCTTGCGCCGATTCTGACGCGAATTTCGCGTTAGATGGTTTGGAAGGCGTCGTGCTAAGAAGATGGGTCAGAAGTTGGAAGGAACGTGAAACCTTTTTGTAGTAATCGTCATCTCGTAGTCTTGCGAAGGACGAAAAGAGATGCGAGTTGCGGATTGTAACAAATTTGTCAGCGACGTAAATCATTCGCAAAACGCTGAACCTTTCGCGAATGGATAGCGTCTAAGACGGCATAACACAAAAGTAAAGCAGCAAGTGAAGCAGCTAGTTGAAAACAGTTAGTAGACAACAACAAAGACAACAAAACAAGAAAGATCAGAGGAGAAGCAACCATGATGACCAAGACCGAACTCAACCGCTTTAAGATGACCCTGGACGCGAAGCGTCGCGAACTCGAGGGCAACGTGCGGAATCGCGAAGGCATCGCGATCGAAAAGACGCCTGATGCGCTCGATGAAGTGCAGCACGCAGCGGAGCGCGAACTCGCGATCCGTACGCTGGACCGTGAGTCCACGCTGTTGCGCAATGTGCGCGCGGCGCTGCGCCGCATCGAGGAAGGCTCGTACGGCGTGTGCATGCACTGCGAAGAGGACATCAATCTGAAGCGCCTCAACGCTGTGCCGTGGACTCCGTACTGCATCTCCTGCCAAGAGATCGCGGATCGCCGTCAGGAAGAGTTCTCGGAAGAGTTCGACGAACTGCTCGTCGCCTAATTCCGGCCACATTTTTCCCGCAAAGCAAGAAGGGCGCGGCGTTCCCGTTTGGGATGCCGCGCCCTTCGCGCATTTCTTCACTTGCTATTGAATATAGCGATCCACCCAGTCGAGGTGGCGCTGCATGACGTCCTGCAGGAACTTGGGTTCCTGAGGTCCATGCGGCGTACGCGGGTAAGCCACCATCTGTGTTGCTACACCACGACGCTCTAGTGCGTTGTGCATTTCGTAGGCCTGTGTAATGGGCACACGGAAGTCCTGCTCACCGTGTAAGAAAAGCGTCGGTGTGGTGACTTTCTTCGCATGGAAGAGAGGCGAGAGATTCTCGTACCGCTGCGGTTGGTCGTACCACGGCCCGGTGAAGTACTCGTCGATTAAGCCGGGGATGTCATTCGTTCCCCACATCGACGCCATGTTGGACAGACCCGCGCCAGACGCTGCGCACTTGAAGCGGCTGGTTTGCGTGATGACCCAGTTGGTCATGTAGCCACCGTAGCTCCAGCCCATTACGGCAAGCTTGTCTGCGTCGGCGATGCCTTGCTTGATGACTTCGTCGACGCCGGACATGAGATCCAGGTAATCACCGCCTCCCCAGTCGTTCACGTTGGCATTGCGAAAGCCGCGACCGTAGGCCGATGAGCCTCGCGGATTGGGGCGAAGTACGGCAAAGCCTTTTTCCGCGAATGCTGCTATTGGATAAATCGCAGCATTACCGATGAACTGCTCATTGAAGGCACCTGCGGGTCCGCCATGGATGTTGAGGATCAGCGGATACTTCCTGCCGGCCTGATAGCCAAGGGGAAGTGTGAGCAGACCTTCAATCTCCTTGCCATCCTTCGAAGACTTCCACTTGATGAGGCGCGTTTCTGCAATGCCAGTACGGGGGATTCCCGTATTCGCTTCACTCACGCGTACCGGCTTGTTGGAGGCGAGGTCGAGAACGTAGGCTTCGGCCGGTTCGTTGGGGGTTTGCGACACCATACCGAAGTGGGTTGCCGTTGCGTTCAAGGTCACGCCGGTGTTCGTTCCGGAGGTCGGGGCGTACAACGTCGTGATCGGTCCATCGACGGGCGCGACGTAGAGCTCGGAGCGCGTGCCCCGGGATTCTGCGAAGTAGATGCGAGTGGAGTCCTTGGCCCAGCCGACGATCTGCGGGGATTCGTCATGCGACGCCGGAAGGTCGCGCACGTTGCCGTTGGCGCGGGTGTAGAGTGCGACGCGTGAGCCTCGCAGGACGCGGGCGGCCTCGCCGGCGATGTGTACGAAGGCGATGTACTTGCCGTCGGGCGAGTAGCGCGGAGAGGATTCGGTGCCTTTGGTGGTGGCGATGGCGCGCACGTTGCCGGTTTCGACTTCCACCTCCATTACGTCGGCAATGGGACCGTCGTCGGCACCGGGCGTGGGATGTGTTTCGAAGGCGATGCGTGCAGAGTCCGGCGACCAGTCCAGGTTCGCGACGTGCCAAGGTCCGCTGGCGACTTTACGAGGCTTGCCGCTGCTGAGAAGTTGTACAAACAGGGCTGCGTTCTTAGGGTTCTCGTCGATGACCTTAAAGTCGCGCTTCTCGCGGCGTGCGGCTTCGTCATCCTTGTCGGTCTCGCGGCCGGTGAAGGCGATCCACTTGCCGTTGGGCGAGAGGTCGAAGCTCTGTACGCTGCCGGCGAACTTGGTGGCAGCTTCGGCCTCGCCTCCGTCGACGGGGATCTTTTCGACTTGGCCGCCGCGCAGGAAGTAAATGGTCTTGCTGTCGGGCGACCAGGCCGGTGCTGTCGCGCTCTTGTCGCCGGAGGTGAGTTGGAAGCGCGATGAGCCGTCCGTCTTGCCGAGCCAGAGCTGTACGAGCATCTCGCTCTTTTCGCCTTCCATGAGGGCGCGGCTCTCTGTCCAAACAACGAGTTTGCCGTCTGGCGACGGGGTGACTGCCGCGACGGGTTTGACCTTCATCATGGACGCCGGAGTCCAGGTGGCTGCGGCGCACACTGTGGCGGTGAACAGGACGAGTTTATTGAACATATCTTTCCACCCAATCGATATGGCGCTTCATGATGTCGAGGACGTATTCGGGATCGGTTGGAGAGTGCGGCGCGCCGGGGTACACGACCATCTGCGTGGGTACGCCGCGTCGCTTGAGGGCGTGGTACATCTCGTAGGTCTGCGAGATCGGGACGCGTTCGTCGGCATCGCCGCCGAGGAACAGAGTTGGTGTAGTGACGTTCTTGGCGTACGTCAGCGGCGAGCGTTCGATGTAGAACTGCTGGTTGTCCCAGGGTGCACCGAAGGCATCGATCTTGTTGCTGCGGATGTCGCTGGTGCCGGTTTGGCTGAGCAGGTTGGATACACCTGCGCCTGCGGCCGCCGCCTTGAATTCATTGGTGTGGGTGACCGTCCAGTTGGTGAGGAAGCCGCCATAGCTCCAGCCCATGACAGCCATGCGGGACTTGTCGACAAAGCCAAGACCGATGACATTGCGTACGCCAGTGATGACGTCGTTGTAATCGCCGCCGCCCCAGTCTTTGAGGTTGGCGTATCGGAAGTCCCGCCCGTAGCCGGTGGAGGCGCGAGGGTTGGGACGGAATACGACATAGCCTTTGGCGGCGAAGGTCGCGATGGGGTAGAGGCCGCTGCGTCCTACGAAGGACTCGGTGAAGTTGCCATAGGGTCCGCCGTGGAGGATGACGATCATCGGGTACTTCTTGGACTTGTCGAAGTTTGCCGGGTACGTGATGAGGCCTTCGATCTCCAGGTTGTCGCGGGAGCGCCACCAGAAGATCTCTGTCTTGCCGACGGATTCTACATTGGCGTTGACGGCGCTGAGCTTTTCCGGCTTACCGGTGCCAAGAGTGAGCAGATGCGCTTCCGGGGCTGATTCTGCGGTTTCGAGAGCAAAGCCGAGGTACTTGCCGGTGTGGCTGGGGGACATCGCCGAGGCGACTCCATCGGGCGTGAAGATTGACGTTGGCGGACCGTCCAGCGGCATCGCGAAGACGACGTTACGAGTGCCGCGAGCTTCGGTGTAGTAGACGTTGCGGCTGTCGGGCGACCAGCCGAGGATCTTGGGGAGACGATCCTGCGTGAACGGCAGGGCTCGGGTGGACTTGCGAGTGCGATCGTAGAGAACGAGGTGCTCGTCGCCAGGCTGCAGCGGGGGATTGTCGCTGCGGACATAGGCGAGGTAGCGGCCGTCGGGCGAGTACGCAGGCTGCGCTTCCGACGCACCGGTCTTGGCGATCTCGTGGAGTTCGCCGGTGGCGAGGTCGGCCTCGTAGATGTCGGAGGTTCGAGAGTCGTCCGGAAAGGGCGTGACTCGCGATTCGAAGGCGATGGCGCGACCGTCGGGCGACCATTCGAGTCCTGCAGCGAAGCCCACGGGAGTGACCTTGCAGGCGACTTCTCCAGAGGTGCCGTCTGAGGGCATCGTACAGAGTTTGTGCCGGTACTTGAGTTCGCCGACGACGCGGATTCGGGACTTGGGGGCGATCTCTTCCTGGGCGAGGAAGGCCAGCATCGTGCCGTCTGGCGAGAGCTTGTACGGCCCGACATTTCCCGGGTAGCGGCTGAGACGCTGGGGTTCGCCGGGGCCTTGGGTGAGCGTGCGAAACGCCACGTTGCCGGACTGCCAGTAGAGGTACTTGCCGTCTGGCGAGAAGGTGAGTCCGGTGGCGGTGCCAGTCCAGACGGGGACCTCTTTGCCTCCAATGCGGAGCCTCGCGTAGCCGGGGCGAACCTCAGTCCACGCGGTGAGCTTGCCGTCCGGTGAGGGTACGACTTCGCCGAAGCCGGTGACCTTCAACTGCGCTTCCGGCGTCCACGTGGCCAGTGTGAACGCGACGAGGCTAGCGAACATACTTCTCTACCCAATCGAGGTGGCGCTGCATGATGTCGAGCACGAACTTGGGTTCGCGCGGGCCGTGTGGCGTGCGCGGGTACACGACCATTTTGGCGATGCCGCCCTGGCGCTTGAGCGCGTTGTAGTATTCGTAGCCTTGTCCGACGGGGACGCGGTCATCGGCTTCGCCGTGCAGGATCAACGCGGGTGTCTTGACGTTCTTGATGTGGGTGATCGGGGAGTGCTTGCGGTAGGGCTCGATGTTGTCCCAGGGTTCGCCGCCGAAGTAGTCCGGGATGAAGCCCGGAATGTCGGCTGTGCCGGTGAAGCTCCAAAGGTTGGTGACGGCGGCTCCGATGACGGCGGCTTTGAAGCGGTTGGTTTGGGTGATGGTCCAACTGGTCATGTAGCCGCCATAGGACCAGCCCATGATGGCGAGGCGGTCCGGGTCCGCGATGCCCATCTGGATGAGCTTGTCGACGCCGGCCTGGTCGTCTTCATAGTCTTTGCCGCCCCAGTCGTTGTAGTTGGCGAAGCGGAAGTCCTTGCCATAGCCGCTGGACCCGCGAGGGTTGGGTCGCAGGATCGCGTAGCCTTTGGAGGCGAAGACTGCGAGTGGATAGATGCCGCTCTTGCCGAGGAAGCCTTCGTTGAAAACACCTGTCGGGCCGCCGTGGATATTGAGGATGAGCGGGACCTTGTCGCCTTCCTTGTAGCCGACGGGGTATGTAAGAAGACCTTCTACATCGAGGCCGTCTTTGCTCTTCCAGGTGATGGCCTCTGTGCGGCCCACGGCAGGCTTGGCGATCTCACTGTTGGCAGCGCTGACTCGCTTCATCGTGGTGGTGCCGCCTACGGGCATCGCGTACGCTTCGGAGGGTTGATCGGGCGTCTCAAAGCTGAGGCCGAAGTGGGTGCCGGTGGCGTTAAGGTCCGCCGTGAAGACGCCTCGCGAGATCTCATAGAAGACGGATGGGGGTCCATCGATGGGCATCGCACCGATGTAGGTACGGGTGCGCTTGGCTTCGGTGAAGTAGAGCTTGGAAGAGTCCTTGGCCCAGCCGATGACGCGCGGCTGTTCATCGTAGGTGGCGGGGAGTTCGCGGGGTGCACCTCCGGCGCGGGCCAGTAGAGTGATGCGATTGGCGAAGGCCCACTTGGGCTTTGGGCCGCTGCTGCGTGTGATGGCGATGTACTTGCCGTCGGGCGAATACTGCGGGTCGGTTTCGGCGGCAGTGGCGGATGCCGCGAGGTCCTTGATGGCGCCGGTTGCGATGTCTACTTCCGCGACGTCGGCCTTGATCCAGTTGTCGTACAGCGTGCCGGGCCAGCGGGTGAAGGCGATGGCTTTGGAATCGGGCGACCAGTCAAAGTTGGGGATATGATGCTTGGCGTCGATCAGCTTGCGGTGCTTGCGCTTGCCGTCCACGTCGGCTGCGGTGGGGACGAGGTATAGCGTTTGATTCTGATTGGGGATGTCGACGATGCGCATGTCGCGCTTTTCTTTCTTCGCCTTCTCCTCTTCCGGGTCTGTTTCACGCGCGGTGAACGCGATTGTTGTGCCGTCGGGCGAGAGGCCGAAGGTCCCGATCGCGCCTTTGAAATCGGTCAGTTTTTCGGCTTCGCCGCCGGCGATGCGCATACGGTAGATCTGCGGCGAGCCTCCGCTGCGGTTGGAGAGGAAGAAAAGCGACTGGCTGTCCGGCGACCATCTGGCGAGGCCACCGGTGATCGCGCTACGGTCGCCGCGGGTGAGCGCGATGCGCCGAGATCCGTCGGATGCGGCCACCCAAAGATGCGCGATCTGCTCGCTTCGTTCGGTTTCGAGCAAGGGCTTTGTTTGAATCCAGGCGACCGACTTGCCGTCGGGGGAGACGCTGACGTTTGTGACGGTTTGGAATTGCAGGGAAAGTTCCGGGGTCCACGAGGTGACCGCGGGTGCCTGTGCGAGGAGGGTTGTACAGGCGAGCAACGCAAAGACCGGATGCCGCATGGGTTACATATTAACCTTTGAAGAGATGATTGCTCGACGCAGTCTGCTTGCCACCGCCGCTTTTGCGAAGCTTTTTGGACAGGAGCCGGCGAAGCTACCGAATATCCTGCTAATTACTTGTGGGAACCTCGGTCCGCATCTGGGCTGCTATGGGTACAGCAGTGTGGCTACCCCTGCTCTCGACGCGTTTGCCGCACAAGCCACGAGGTACGAGAAGGCGTTTGCTGTCTCGTCGATCCCTGCGGTGTCGCGCGCTGGGCTTGAGACCGGGATGTGGCCAGTGTCCACCGGCATGCACATGGATGGTCGCGCGGTGCTGCCGGAGTTCATCAAACGGTTGCCGGATGCGTTGAAGGCTGCGGGGTACTGGGTGGCCGCGTCGCAGGCCCCGGCGGGTAAGCCTCGCTTTGTGTGGCGGCGATTGGATGCGGTGTCGCCCGCGCGGATACGGCTGCGGGACGCGGCGTACGAGCGGTTGGTGAAGACGCTGAAGCCGGAGTTACGAGGCAAAGGCGCTGATGCCCAATTGCCACCGCACTTTGAAGATAACGACGATAGTCGGCTGGACTGGGCGCATTACAACGAGCTGATTGGGCTCTTGGACATGCAATTTTCGGCACGGCTGAAAGAAGCCACGCCAGACTGGCTGGTGATCTTTGCCAGCGAGTACGGGTTTGCGCTCGAAGAAGGAAATAGCGCGGTGTACGAGACCGGGACTCGCGTACCGCTGCTGGTACGGATGCCGGGGCAGATGACGGGTGCAGTGTCGCAACGGTTGGTGAGCTTGATCGACATCGCTCCGACGTTGCTTACGGCGGCTGGGGTTCGCGTGCCGGCTTATATGCAAGGACAACCGCTGTCGAGTCCACAGCAACGGCGGTTTGTGTACGCCTCGATGGATCGGGTGCGAGACCGGTATGAGTATGTGCGGTCGGTTCGCGAGGGGCGCTACCGGTATGTGCGGAACTATTCGACGGGGGCTGAAGAACTGTACGATACACAGACCGATCCCAACGAGGTGACGGACATCGCGAAGGCTGAGGCGGCTGTCGTGTCGCGAATGCGAGAGCAGTTGGAACGGTGGCGGGCCGAGGTTCGCGACTTGGGGCTGATGCCAGACGCGGAGTTGGCTGTGCGCGAGGCGCAGTGGCGTACCCGGTACGCTGCGGGACGCGCTCCGGAGTTTGTCGCGTTGCAGACGAAGCTGACGGAGTTGGCGTCGACAAAATCATTGGACAAGATCTATGCAGCCTTTGCGGAGGAAGAGTCGCCACTTCGATACTGGGCTTGTGTGAAGGGCAAGGATACGCACCGGCGTGAGATTGAGCGGTTGACTCGGGATAGCAGCGGCGCGGTTCGCGTGGCGGCGGCGCAGGCGCTCGGCAATACGAAGGCGCTGCTGCGTGAGTTGAAAAGCCCGGAGGAATGGGTACGGTACCTGGCGTTGCTGGCCTTGCAGACGGACGGTAGTGCAAAGGCGGCGATTGAGGAGATGCTGAAGACCGAGAAGAATCGCACGGTGTCGGCAGCGGCGTCGCGCATCTTGAAAGGAATGTGATGACGGCGTTTGCGGGGTTTCCCAAGACAGGCTTGCAGTTTTTGAAGAAGCTGCGGAAGAACAACACGCGGGAGTGGTTTGAGGCGAATCGCGCGGACTATGAGGCGTATGTCAAGGTGCCTCGCGAGGAGTTGGTGGCAGCGCTGAATGTGGAGATCGGGAAGTTTGCGCCTCATCATGTGACCGAACCCAAGAAGGCGATTTATCGCATTCATCGGGATACGCGATTTAGCGCCAACAAGTCGCCATACAAGACGAACCTGGCGATGCTGTTTGGGCGTAGCGGTGCGACATCGAAGCATGGGGCCGGGAGCTTTTACTGCAGCGTTTCCGATGAAGAAGTCGCAGTGGGCGGCGGTGTGTACATGCCGGAGCCCGAGGCGATTTATGTGGTGCGGAACAAGATCGCTGAGGATTATGCGCGGTTCCACAAAATCATGACGAGCAAGAGCCTGTCGGACGTCATGGGCGGGCTACAGGGTGATGCTTTGAAGCGCGTGCCGAAGGGGTTTGCCGCGGATCATCCAGCGGCGGAATACCTGCGGTACAAGGGCTGGTTTGTGTACAGGACGTTTCCGTCCGAGGGGCTTGCGGATACGCCAGAGTTGGTGCCGATGTTGGTGAAGCACTTGAAAGCTACGCTGCCATTGGTGGACTTTTTGAATGAAGTGCTGGTGGTTCCCAAGAAGCCAGACCCGATGTTCCGATAACCTGAAAGTTGGAACCAATCACAATCATTGGCGCTGGGCTTGCGGGATGCGAGGCGGCTTGGCAGGTGGCTCGCGCGGGGATACCAGTTACGTTGTACGAGATGCGGCCCGTGAAGTCCACGGCAGCGCATAAGACGGATGCGTTTGCGGAACTGGTGTGTTCGAACTCGTTAAAGAGTGAGAGCGAGAATTCTGCCCCTTGGTTGCTGAAGCAGGAATTGCGTCGTCTTGGGTCGCTGTTGTTGGATGCAGCGGCTGTAGCTCGTGTGCCAGGCGGGCAGGCGTTGACAGTGGATCGCGATGTGTTTGGCGGAGAGATCACGCGGCGCATTGAGGCGGATCCGCTGATTACGGTGCGGCGCGAAGAAGTGACGTCGGTACCGGAGCAGGGAATCGTGGTGATCGCGAGTGGACCTTTGACGAGCGGTCCGCTGGCGGAATCGATTAGCGCTAAGACGGGTGCGGACCGGCTGTACTTCTACGACGCGATCAGTCCCATCGTGGATGCGGAGACCATCGACATGTCGATTGCGTTCAAGGCATCGAGGTACGGCAAGAGCATGGACGGGACGGATGATTACATCAACTGTCCATTTGATAAGCCGCAGTATGACGCGTTCCTGGATGCGTTGACGCAGGGGCAGGCTGTGCCTGCGCATATTGAAGAAGACAAGACCCCGTACTTTGAAGCCTGCCTGCCGATTGAAGAGATCGCGCGCCGAGGTAAGGATACGCTGCGGTTCGGGCCGATGAAGCCGATGGGGCTGACGGATCCTCGTACGGGGCGGCGGCCTTGGGCCGTGGTCCAGTTGCGGCAGGAGAACATACGCGCCGATAGCTACAATCTGGTGGGCTTTCAGAACCACATGCGGTTTCCGGAACAGCAGCGGATCTTCCGGATGATTCCTGGGCTTGAGAAAGCCGAGTTCCTGCGGTATGGGCAGATCCATCGCAATACGTACATCAACGGACCTACGCTATTGAACCGGTGTCTGCAGTTGAAGAATGACCCTCGCGTATTCTTTGCCGGGCAGATTTCTGGTGTGGAAGGATACGTGGAGTCGATTGCCACCGGGCTGCTGGCGGGCAAGTTTGCAGCTGCCTATGCAAAGGCTGAGGAACTGCGCGAACTGCCTCGTGCAACGGCCTTGGGGTCGCTGTGCCACTACATCGCCGGGGCGGACCCGGAGGATTATCAGCCGGCCAACATCACGTTCGATTTGCTGCCTCATCTTACGGAAGAGGAGCGCAAGAAGTTCAAGCACGACAAGAAGGCACGGCACGCTGAGGTATGCCGGAGGGCTGCGGAAGCGTTAACTGCCTATGGCGTTGCGTGAGTCCATCGATGCGTACCTAGGCGAGTTGGAGCGGGCGAACTCATCCGCGCATACGCTGCGGAACTACAGGTCCGATCTGGAGCAGTGGCTTGCCTATCTGACGCCTCCTGGGGGTGCTGCGCCTGAGGTCCGAGAGATTGATTTACTGACGCTGCGCGAGTGGTTGGCCCACCTGTACGACAACGATCTGGAAGCGACGTCGATCCGGCGGAAACTGGCGGCGGTACGGTCGCTGTTTAAGTTCCTGCTGCGGAATGGAGCGATCGAGAAGAATCCTGCGCGGTTGCTGCGGACTCCGAAATCGCCGAAGACATTGCCTCGCGTACCGACTGCGGAGCAGACCAATCAAATCCTGGATCGGATACCAGCAGACGAGTTGGATCAGCCGCAACCGGAACGCGACCGGCTGATCTTTGAACTGCTGTACGGCTGCGGATTGCGGGTAAGCGAATTGGCGTCCCTCAACCTGACGGACTTTGATCATGGCGAGCGCTGGCTGCGCGTTCTGGGGAAGGGCAAGAAGGAGCGGCAGGTTCCGTTTGGGTCCAAGGCGGCGGAGGCGCTGGAGCGATATCTTGCGGTTCGCAGTGCGTCCGGCGACCCGCAGGCGTTGCTGCTCGGTGCGCGAGGGCGGCGGATGGGGGTACGGCAGATTTATGAGGTGGTGCGATTTTACACGCGGATGCTGAGCGACGGGGACGCGATGCATCCGCATACTTTGCGGCATGCGTACGCAACGCATTTGTTGTCGAGCGGCGCGGACCTTCGTGCGATCCAGGAGCTCTTGGGGCATTCGCGGCTTTCTACGACGCAAAAGTACACGCAGGTGTCGCTTGCCGACCTCATGTCGGTGTACGATAAAGCCCATCCCCTAGCCACGCGGAAAGCGAAATAGCGAATCGTGGAAGCCTTTATCTGTCTTGCCTGTGGGACGCAAGCCGCGCCGTCGGAATTGCCTCCCGCGCGTTGTCCGATCTGCGACGATGAGCGCCAGTATGTGCCTGCGCATGGACAGCGTTGGACGTTGATGCGTGACCTGCGGCGGCATTGCCGGAACGTTGTGGATCGTGTCGCGGATGGGTTGTACAGCGTGGTGACCAAACCGCACTTCGGCATTGGACAGCGGGCGTACCTGGTGCAAACGAGCGAAGGCAATCTGCTTTGGGATTGTGTGTCGCTCTGCGATCCCGATACCGTGTCTACGCTGTGGGCGCACGGCGGTGTCGCGGCGATTGCGATATCGCATCCGCACTACTATTCGACGATGCTCGAGTGGAGCGAGGCGTTTGGCGGGATCCCGATCTATCTGCATGCTGCGGATCGCAAGTGGGTGCAGCGCGACGGCGGAGCGATTGAGTATTGGGATGGATTCACCAAGCCGATTTTGAAAGACCTTACCCTTGTACATTGTGGCGGGCACTTTGACGGCGGTACCGTGTTGCACTGGAAGCAAGGCGATGGATTGCTGACCGGGGACATCCTGCAGGTTTGTCCAGATCGCAAGCATTTCGGCTTTATGTACAGCTATCCGAACTACATCCCGCTGGGTCCGGCAGCGATACACCATATCGTGAAGTCACTTGCGCCGTTTGAGTTCGACAATGCGTACGGCGCGTTTGGGAATGCGATTGAGGGTGGTGCGAAAGAGGCAGTGAGGTTCTCTGCGGAACGCCACCTTAGGGCAATTTCACCGTCTGCCACGTTCCACGCGAGTTGAAGAGATGTTCTGACGCTTTGGCGTTGGGTTTGCCGCTGCGTTTGACGCTGAGGATGTTTACCTGATCGTTCAAAAGGTCGAGCAAAAGGTCGTTGCGGATGCGCATGCCGTCGACTGAGGTGCCATCCGGGACTTTTGCCTCGAGGTACGCTGTGACTTTTTGCACCGATACTTCCATACCCACCCATTGCAACTTGAGCGGAGCCTGCTGGCTGCGGAGTTCGAGAGTTTTGGCGATGTAGCCGAAGACAAGCTGATCCGCGCCGCGATCGATTTCCACCTGCTTGCCGGTGTCGCGACGGAGCACTGCCTCCATGTCGTCGGCCGACATCACCATGATGATTTCGAGCGATCTGGCAGCTTCGTTGTACTGGATGGAAGTAAGACTGGCGTGTACACCATGCCCGAAGGCACAGGTACACGCCAGAAGAAGAGCTAGACTGCGCTTGATCACTGTGCGCCGCTGGTGGAATCTGACAGCGGTTTGGCGTGATCTTTCAGGTCCTGCATGGGGTTGGTTTCCTTCCGGTCTTTGAAGAGCTGGAAGGGGCTCTTTACAGGCTTGCGGGGGAAGTGGTTGTTAGTGAGATCGGTGTCCGCGGTTTCGAGGAATGGATCGACGGTGATCTGCTTGATCTCTTTGCGCGTGACGTGGAGCTTGGAAACTGCAACGTTGTTCTTGCGCCAAATCTCGGCAGGGATGCGCTGGAGATCGCTGGTGCCGTCGGTGTACTCGATCTGCAGGATGAGCGGCATTACGAGTCCACCAACGTTCTTGAAGTCCATCACGTAGAAGTTGAAGCCCTGTACCAGGGCAGCCTTTTCGTCGGCTTCCAAGGTGTCGAGGAACTTCTTGTATTCCGCACGATCTTTTTCGGTGACAGCGTATTCGTCGAACTTGTTGTAGAAGTCGGCGAGTTCCGGATAGTCCTGAATGCGGCGGTGGAGGGTCTTGTTGCGCTGTTCGGAGATGCTGACGGGTTCCTCGTTCTTGCGCGCTTTGGAGATCGGCTTTTCGACTTCTGGATTGCGAGTGTCGAGCGAGTAGAGCTTGACGCTTTCCAGCGAGATGTCGGTGTGTTCGGTGGTGTAGAACCAGCCGCGCCAGAACCAATCGAGGTCCACGCCGGAGGCGTCCTCCATGGTGCGGAAGAAGTCCGAGGGGGTGGGGCGCTTGAACTTCCAACGGCGCGAGTACTCGCGGAAGGCGAAGTCAAAGAGCTCACGGCCGAGGATGGTTTCGCGCAGGATGTTCAGGCCGACTTCCGCTTTGTGATAGGCGTTAGAGCCGAGATTGATGATCGTTTCCGAATTGGTCATGATCGGCTCCTGGATGTCGCTGGTCATGTACTCGGTGATGCTGCGGGGTTCGCCGCGGCGCGACGGGTACTTCTCTTCCCATTCCTGCTCGCTGAGGTACTGCAGGAAGGAGTTGATGCCTTCATCGAGCCACGTCCACTGGCGTTCGTCGGAGTTGACGACCATGGGGAAGTAGTTGTGGCCGACCTCATGGATGACGACCGAAATCAGGCCGTACTTGGTGCGCGAGGAGTAGGTCTTGTCTTCGAGCGGACGGGGTCCGTTGAAGCAGATCATCGGGTATTCCATGCCGCCGTTCACGACGCCGTTGACGGAGATCGCGGTGGGGTACGGATAGAGGAACGAGTAACGCGAGTAGGTGTTGAGCGTGTGGATGACGGCCTGGGTACTGTACTTTTCCCAGAGCGGATTGCCTTCCTTCGGATAGAAGGACATCGCCATGGTGTTGTGGCCGCCAGCGGTGTGCAGCTGCGCGTCCCAAATGAACTTGCGGGAACTGGCGAAGGCGAAGTCGCGCACGTTCTGCGCGTGGAAGATCCAGGTCTTCTTGCCGGTGGGCTTGCCTTTTTCGGCTTCGATCGCTTCCGCCTCGGTGACGATCATGACTGGCTTGGTGGCCTTCTTGGCCTGTTCCAGACGTTCGCGCCACTTGGCGGTAAGAACCTGCTGGGGATTTTGCAGGACGCCGGTTGCGGCTACCACGTGGTCATTCGGGACTGTGATCTCTACCTGATAGTCGCCGAATTCCAAGGTGAACTCGCCCTGGCCGAGGAACTGCTTGTGCTGCCAGCCGTAGACATCGTAGTAGGCAGCGAGGCGCGGGAACCATTGCGCCATGGCGTAGAGATAGTTGCCGTCCTTCTGGAAGAACTCATAACCAGTTCGGCCGGGGAGCCACTTGGAGTTGGTGATGTTGTAGTCCCAACTGACGTTGAAGACGAACTTGCCGCCGGGGAGCAGTGGATCTTTGAGATCCACACGCATCATGGTTTTGACGATGGTATACGGCAGTTTGCCGCCGGTCGCGTCGGTGACGCTTTGGATGTTGTAGCCGCCGGGGAAGGGATCGCGAAGGAGCGCGGCTGCACTACGGAACGGGAGTTGGCGGAAGTTGGGTGCGGTGCGCGTGGTGATGGCGTCGGAGTTCGGGTCCCAGATGTTCTGGTCCAGTTGGAGCCAGAGATAGGTGAGGGTGTCCGGCGAGTTGTTGTGGTAGGTGACCGTTTCCGAGCCGGTCAGCTTCTGGGTGGCGTCGTCGATCTCAACTTTGATCTTGTAGTCCGCTTTTTGCTGCCAGTATTTGTGACCGGGGGCTCCGGAGGCATTACGGTATTCGTTCGGCGTGGGGAAGACCTCTTCCATTTGCCGGAACTTGTCGATGGGGCTGTGCTTGGATTGTGCGAGCGCAACGACGCCACCGGCGAGGACCGCCGCGGCGAGGTACTTCTTTACCATAGGGTTAATTCTAGCGGTGTCCCGGCCCCACATCCAAGTGCTGCCTGCGCGCTGCCCTGGCGGACGGAAACTTCGAAATAGCCGGAACTGCCTGCGATGAGCGTGGGAGTGGTGTCGCTCATCTGTTGGTAGGTCGCGGCGGTTTCGGTGAGGGTCCGGTCTGCGATGGTGAGTTGTTTCACCCGGCCAAGGGTGGCAGGTAGGTTGGTGATGAGGTTGCCGAAGTGGTCCACCTTGAGTACGAGGCCCGTCCACTTCTTGCGTGTGAGTTGCTTGGGGAACAGGTCGATGGTGACTGGATCGTTGATCAGAGGTCCAAAGGATTTGGGCTTTTGGCCTGCGGCGAGATGGGCGGCGCTGGGGGCGAAGATATCGCGGCCGTGGAAGGTACTGCTTTGGGCCGGCAGAAAGTACCTGGTGTTCTCGATGGCGCGGACTTTGACTTTTTCGAGGAAGCTGAAAATGCCGTTATCCGGGCCGATGAAGTACTGTCCGTTCGCTTGCGCGAGGATCGGCCGGCGCTGGGTTCCGACGCCTGGATCGACCACGGCGACATGGATGGTGCCCTTGGGAAAGTAGCGGTACGCCTGCGAAAGTACGAAAGCACCTTCCGCTATGTTGTGCGGCGTTACAAGGTGGCAGATGTCGATGACGGTAGATTTGGGGGCGATGCCTGCGATGACGCCCTTCATGGTGCCGACGAAGTGGTCGGAGAGGCCGAAGTCCGTGGTGAGGGTGATAACCGGCATGGCTGTTAAAATTGAGTTGTGGATCGTTTTTACTTCGATCACAACGCGACAACCCCAGTATCGCCCGAGGTGATGGAGGCGTTTGTTCCCATGCTCACCGGGCAGTTCGGGAATGCGTCTTCGATCCACCATTTTGGGCAGACGGCAAAGCAAAAGTTGGAGTCCGCGCGGCGAGATCTGGCGGCTTTGCTGCAGTGCCACCCGACGGAGATTGTTTGGACTTCGGGCGGTACAGAGTCGAACAATCTTGCGATTTTCGGAATCGTTGGGGAAGGTCAGCATGTGGTGACTACTGCGATCGAGCATCCTGCAGTGCTGGAGCCTTGCTCGCGGCTGGATGTGACGGTGGTGCCGGTTGGTGCGTCCTGCATTGTGGATCCGGACGATGTGCGCAAGGCAATTCGACCCGGTAAGACAGCGTTGGTATCGGTGATGCATGTGAACAACGAGACCGGTGTGATTCAGCCGTTGGACGAGATCGCGAAGGTGGCGCACGCGGCGGGCGCGTTGCTGCATGTGGACGGTGTGCAAGCAGTGGGCAAGATCGCCGTGGATGCGACCGTTGCTGACCTATACAGCGTGAGTGGACATAAGCTGTACGCTCCCAAGGGCATTGGCGCGTTGTATGTGCGCAAGGGTGTGAAGTTGCAGCCTCGCACGTTTGGTGGGCATCAGGAGCGGGATCGGCGGCCGGGGACCGAGAATGTCGCAGGTGCAGTGGCTTTGGGTCGTGCGGCGCGGATGATTTTCGATCAGGGTTTGCCGTCGCCGGAGTTGCGAGATCGGTTGGAACGTGGGGTGTTGGAGCGTGTGCCGTTTGCGTCTGTGAACTGTGCCGGGTCGCCGAGGGTGCCCAATACGTCGAACATCCGCTTTGAAGGTATTGAAGGTGAGCCGATGGTGATCGCGCTGGACCTGAAGGGCTTTGCGGTATCGAGCGGCGCGGCCTGTTCCAGCGGCGCTGTTGAGCCGTCACACGTACTGACTGCGATGGGATTGAGCAAAGAGGACGCAAGATCCTGTCTGCGCATCTCTTTGGGACGTTCGAATACTGAAGCGCAGGTGGATGCGCTGATTGAAGCTACGGCGCAGGCCGCGCATCACTTACATAGATTGGCTCCTGTGCATGTCTGAGCTCACAGCAGTAGCGATGTCGGGCGGCGTCGACTCGTCGACCGTTGCGGCCATGCTGCATCGCGACGGCAAGAACATTGTCGGCATGACGATGCAGTTGTGGAACCAGCGGCGTCTGCCGGAATTGGTGCCCGATGGTCCGACAGGGCGGTGCTGTTCGCTCGATGATGTGTACGACGCACGGTACGTTGCCGAGAAGCTTGGCATACCGTATTACGTGGTGAACTTCGAGAAGCGGTTCGAGCAGCAGGTGGTGAAGCCGTTTATCGATGAGTATCTGGCAGGGCGTACGCCGATTCCATGCACGCTTTGCAACAACCACATCAAGTTCGACCAGTTTTTGGAGATGGCCGCAGGCGTACACGCGGATTATGTAGCCACAGGGCATTACGCGCAGATTGACTATCACGAGGCTTCGGGCCGGTACCGCATGAAGCGGGCCGTGGATAGCGCGAAGGACCAAACGTACTTTCTGTTCGGCCTGACCCAGCAGCAGTTATCACGTACGCTGTTTCCGTTGGGCGGGATGACCAAGCCGCAGGTGCGAGAGTTGGCGCGCGAGTTGAACGTCCCGATCTATTCGAAGCCGGATTCGCAAGAGATCTGCTTTGTGCCGAACGGCGACTACGCGGCGTTTATTGATAGCTATTTCAAGGAGCAGGGGATCACGCCTCCTCAGGCGACCGGCGAGATTGTCTCGGAGCAAGGGACGGTGTTGGGCGAGCATTCCGGCGTGCATCATTACACGGTCGGGCAGCGCAAAGGCTTGGGTATCGCGGCGAAAGAGCCACTCTACGTGATTGCGACCGAGCCTGCGACACAGCGTGTGATCGTTGGTTCCGGCGATTCGCTGCTGCGCACGAATATGGCTGTGAAGGACGTCAATTGGATTTCAGTTGCGCCCATCACGGCGCCGGTTCGCGCGACGGTGCGCATCCGCAATAAGCACTTGCCAGCGCCTGCAACCGTGATGCCGACGAGTGATCCTGCTCGGGTTGAGGTTCGGTTTGATGAACCCCAGCGGGCGATTACGCCGGGGCAGGGGGCCGTGATGTACGACGGCGATGTTGTGTTGGGCGGCGGCTGGATCGACTAACAGTGGCACTGGCAACGCTGGTACGGCTGATGCTGTGGAGCATGGCGCGTGTGCCTGCGCTGGCGCGAGTGTACGCCAAGCTTTTGGATCTGGCCGTGCCGAAGCTACGGCGCACGGCGCTGCGGAACCTTGAGATCGCAGGGATGGCAGATCGGCCTGAGATCGTGGATGGCGTGTTTCGGTCCGTCGCTCGCGTGTTGGCAGCGGTTGCGAGGGTGCCATCGCTGAACCGAGAGAACATTCGCGACATCATCGAGTACGAAGGCTTCGAGCACTATGAAGAGGCCAAGCGTCGTGGCAAGGGTGTTCTGTTTGCGACCGCGCATTTGGGCAACTGGGAGCTTTCGGCGATTGCGCATTCGTTGATGACTGAGCCTATGCACGTGATGGTGCGTCCGCTCGACAACCGGCATGTGGATGCGATTGTCGAAGAGCGTCGCGCGTGGACCGGTAACAACGTTATCGCCAAGAAAGACGCGGTTCGCGACATCCTCAAGGCACTCAAGCGCAACGAGCCGGTAGGCATTTTGATTGACCAGAATGTTGGCCTCGCCGAGGGAACCTTTATCAACTTTTTTGGAGTTCCAGCCTGTGCGGGTACGGCGTTTGCGCGGCTCGCTGCACGATCGGGGGCGGCTGTGATCCCAGGGTTCGCGCTGTGGAACGAGAGCACGCAGAGGTATGTGCTGAAGTTTTACCCGCTGGTCGAGATGACTGGCGATGCAGACGCGGATACGCGGGCGATTCACGCAGTGATTGAGTCTGTGATCCGCGAGCATCCCGATCAATGGCTGTGGCTGCATCGCCGATGGAAGACGCGCCCGCCGGGTGAGCCCTCAATCTACTGAAAAGGGAAAGGCCCCTCGTTTCGGAGGGGCCTTTGGGTTTGGGTTGGGCTTGTCGCGGTTGGTTTAGAACACGAAGCGGGCGCTGACCTGGGCTCGACGGGCGTTGGTACCGTCGGGGAAGCCCTGGGACGCTGTTCCGTTGCCCAAACCGTTGCTGGGACGGATCACGCCGCCAGAAGCGTTGAAGGCTTCGGTAATGATGCCCGTGTTGTACTGCGAGTTCGACACGTTGAATGCTTCAAAGTTCAGCGCCATGTTCACACGCTCGGTAAAGCGCAGGATCTTGGTGACGCGAACGTCGGCCCGGTAAATCGGGTCGAGGTTGAGGTTCGAGAAGGGCAGGAACGGTACGCGGCTGGAGCCACCGAAGCCGTTGAGGCTGGTGTTGAAGGCCGCACCCGTGAAGGGCGAGCCGACGACGCGCATGGTGGTTGTGACCGGCTGACCGGAAGCGAGCGTGGTCAAGTGCGAGAACTGCCAGTTGGCCACTACGTACTTCACGAATGCGTTCGAGGACTGCTTGCCCCACTGCGGTTCCCACACCGAGGTCAACACGGCGCGGTGGCGCTGGTCGAGGCTTGAGGTGCCCTTGTCGGCGCTGTAGTCGCCGTTGTAGGTGGAGAATGGTGAGCTGAAGAAGATCGCGTTGTTGCCACCCTGCTGGTTGGCGGTGTCAATGGCATGCGACCAGGTGTAGGCCACCGAAGCCTGGAAGCCGCGCGACATACGCTTTTGCAGCTGTACGGCGAGCGCGTGGTAGTAGCTGTTGCCGCCGTTCTCAATCTGATTGATGCGCTGGTAGCGGGTGTCTACGCGGTTTGCCGTGTAGTAACCGGGCGTCGAGAACGTGCCGGTCTGGTTACCGGCAGCATCCAAGATGCGGTAGGTCACAGGGGCGCCGAGCGCACCGATGTTGAGGTCACGCACGGTGGTGAGGGCCACGCCGCGGGAGCCGATGTAGTTCACCGTCATGCCCAGGTTGTAGGCAAGCTGGCGTTCGATGGCGAAGTCCCACTGCTGCGTGTAGGGGTTGCGAAAGTCGGAACTGGTGAGGTTGAGGCTGATTGCACCACCGGGGAGGCCCGAGGCGTTGGAAGGCAGGATGTTCGGGAACTGGGGTCCGCGAGCATCGCCGTTCTGCAGCAGCACTGACGGCTGGTAGCTGCCGTTGCCGAGGATCACGGTTTGCAGCAAGCCGCCCTGGAAGCGGGCGTAAAAGATGCCATAACCGGTGCGGATGACGGTCTTGTCGTTCAGTGCGTAGGCAAGGCCAAAGCGCGGTGCGAAGTTCTTGCCGGGCGAGCGGATGATGCCGGTGGCCGGGTAGTCGCGGTTGGGATTTTCCGGTTGCGGCAGCTGCGAGTAGTCATAGCGGACACCGTAGTTCAGCGTCAGCTTCTGGGTGGCGCGCCACTGGTCCTGCACGAAGAAGGCGTAGTCTCTGGTGGTGAAGTCGATGATCGGGTTGCCGACGGTCTGGGTGAAGCTCTGCCAGCGGCGAAGGAATCGGCCGTCACCATTGTCGATGCGGTTGAAGTCCAGCACGAAGTCCGACCACGTGCCGTAGCTGTAGCTGCCGAATTGGTTGCGCAGGATATTGAAGTAATCCTGGGTGTTGGCGATGTCGAAGCCGAACTTCATCGAGTGCTTGCCGCGGGTCCAACTGAAAGAGTCTGCGATGGAGAAGCGCTGCTCGGAGGGGTTCAGGCGAGGATAATCGACTGCTGTGCCGAGGTTCGACTGGCCCTGAATGGAAAGGCCAAGGCGTCCAGTGGCGGGCGAGATCAGGTCGTTGTTGACATCGTCAAACAGGCGATCTTTGAACCACCCGAAGCGTAGTTCGTTCACCGTGGTGTTGGTGGGGACAGCCGTCCAGGAGGCGCGGCCGTAGCGGGTACGCACGGTCGAGTTGGCGTTGTTGCCGATGCCGTTGCCATTGGTCAACACGGCTTGGGTCTGGATGCCGTTGGGCGAGATCCAGCGCAAGTAATTGCCGGAGAAGGCGAAGGAGTGACGGTCGGTGGGGCGCCAATCGATCTTCGCAAACGCGAGTTCGGAGTCCGCGCTGCGGTCCAGAGTCTGGAACTGACGGGTGAAGATCGCGTTGTAGGCTGTCTGGCAAGCGGCGGCGGGCGACGAGCAGGCCGCAATGAACGCGCCGTTGGCATTGAAAAGATTCGGGTTGACGAGGCGGTTGACCAGCGGGAAGTCGCGACGGGTCAGTTCGACGTTGCCGAAGTAGAACAGCTTGTCCTTGATGATGCGGCCACCCAGAGAGCCGCCGAACTGATCGCGGCGTTCCTGAGGGTTGGTGGCGGAGTAGCTGTCGCGCGCGTTGAAGTCCTGATTGCGGAAGAACCAGTACGCGGTCCCGTGGGTCTGGTTGCCGCCGGACCGGGTGACGGTATTGATGACGCCACCAGAGGCGCGGCCGAACTCTGCGGAGTAGCCATTGGTGAGCACCTGGAATTCCTGCACGGCGTCCTGCGAGATCTGCGAAGAGATGCGCGTGCGGCCGGCGTTCTCGTTGTAAAACTGATTGGTGGTGTCGTTGCCGTCGGTGAGGAAGCTGTTGCCGCCGGCGATGCCGCGGAAGCTGACGAGACCGAAGGTGCCATCCGGCACGACGGCCGGGGCCAGCAGTACGAAGGAGTCCACGCGGCGACCGTTGATCGGCAACTCGTCAATCTGCTTTTGGTTGACGGTTTGCGACATACCGGTTTTGGTGGATTCGACGATGGGCGCCTGGGCGGTGACGTCGACGGTCTGGTTGGCGGCCTGTACCTGAAGGTTCACGGTGAGGCCAAGGTTCTGGCCTACTTGCAGCGTGATGTTCTTCACTTCATAAGCGCTGAACCCAGCGGCTTCTACTCGTACAGAGTAGCCTTCGGCCGGGATAAGGGACGGGACATTGAAGATACCCGCGTCGTTGGTGGTTAGCGCACGGCGGATGCCTTTGGCGTCGTTCTCGACGGTGACATTTGCCTTCGGTACAGCCGCGCCGCTGGCGTCTGTGACTACGCCATTGATGCCGCCGAGACCTGCTGTGGATTGGGAGAAAAGGAAGGTACTACTGATAACAAACAGCGAGACTATTTTGTACAGCATGGGATACCTCTCATTTTAGCGCTGCCAATGTGAAATCCCGGTTAGTTTTCCACAGAAATATCAAGAAACCCTCATTTGCGTAACACAAAGAGTTTGTGGAATGACTCCAGCAGATACATGGTTGCCGGGCAGATTCGCAACGTTTTGTATGGAACTTTGCTGTGTTTTGGAGTGGCAAATGGCTTTGCACAAGAGGGTTCCGGCCGTCCCCGCGATGCTCGTAACATAAACGAACGGAATAGCGATACCCACACTGTATTTTCGCCTCCGCGAACTTTGGCGGAGTGGAATCGGCGCAGAACGGAGCTTCGAAAGCAGATTCTGGCCGCCGCCGGGTTGTTGCCGGCACCCGCGAAGTCGCCATTGTTGATGCGGCGGCATGGAGAACCGGTGGTAAGGCCGAAGTACTCCGTGGAGAAGATCAGCTTCGAGAGTTTGCCCGGGCTGCGAATTGCCGGTAATCTCTACCTGCCGGTAGGCGAGAGCAAACGGCGATTGCCAGCGGTTCTGGTGGCGCACGGACACTGGAAACACGGGCGGATCCACCATGCGGACGATTATTCGGTTCCTTCCTTGTGCGCCGGGCTGGCATCCCAAGGGATTGTGGCATTTGCGTGGGATATGGTCGGTTATAACGACACGAAGCAATTGCCCCATGAGTTTGGCGAGGCGGAGGAGGAATTGGCATGGTCGTTTCACCCGTTGGGCATCCAGCTTTGGAACACGATCAGAGCGATTGATCTGCTGCAGGGCTTGGACTTCATTGATCCCGCGCGAATCGGCATGACTGGAGCGAGCGGTGGTGGTACGCAAACGTTTTTGGCCGCGGCGGTGGATGATCGCATCGCGGCGGCAGCGCCCGTAAATATGGTGTCGGCCGGATTTCAGGGAGACGACGCTTGCGAAATGGCTCCTTCGTTGCGGCTGGGTACGAACAATGTTGAGATCGCTGCGATGATGGCGCCGAAGCCCTTGCTGCTGATTTCGGCGACCAAAGACTGGACGAAGAATACGCCCAAGGAAGAGCATCCTCAGGTGCGAGCGGTGTATGAACTGTTTGGTCAGGCTGGCCGCGCACAACAGGTACAGATTGATGCGGGCCACAACTACAACTTACTTAGCCGGCAGGCCGCCTATTCGTTCTTTGCGCGCGTGCTGAAGCAGTCGCCTGCGGTGCTTGCGGAGCCGCCAATGGATCTGGACGTCGAACGCGATCTGTTGATTGGCGAGGATTTGCCCAAGCCGAAAAAGGAAAGCAAGAGCGAGGTGTTCGCTACTTGGAAGGCTGTGCGAAAGCCAACTGCTGCATTGCCTTTGGCGGAATGGCGGACAGCTTTGGAGATGGCGTTTGGGGTGCGCTGCCCGGGTGGTGTTCGAGCCGTGCGCACCGGATCGGACCTGGTGTTGACGAGGGCCTGCTGCGGCGATCGGGTTCCGGTGGAAATGATACCTGGGACATCGCGCAAGGCGGGGACGGTGATCCAGGTCCACGAAGATGGAATGCGCAACGCCGCTAAGAGTATGGCGGGGGATACGGGAGCGTCCATACGCTTGTTGGTGGACGTCTTCCAACGAGGATCGGCCGCGGTGGATCGAGCAAGGGACGCTCGCATGCGATTGGAGTACCTGACTTACCACGCGAGTGACGACGCGAACCGCCTGCAGGATATGCTGACTGCGATTGCGTATGCATCAGGTCGCGGGCCGGTGCGGCTTCAATGCATGGGCGACGGAAAGTTCACTGCTTTGTGTATGACTGCCGTGGCACTGTCGCGGGTGCCTGTGAGACTCGAGTTGATGAGTGCCAAGGGGCCTGCGGAAGCGCCAGATCTGCCCGGGTTTGAGCGGCTCGGTGGGCTCGCCGAGGTACGGCGGCGGATGTCGAACTAGGGGCTTTCCATCTGCAGGATGGGGCTGTTGTTGTTGGATGTTGAGTCCTCTGCGTGCTCCAGGTAGGGGGACAGCACGGAATAGAGCTGCGCGAGAGAGTATGGCTTGGTAAGAAAACCCTCCATGCCGGCCGCGGTACACGCTTCGCGATCCTCAGAAGACGAGCCTGCGGTGAGGGCAATCACTGGCGTTTTTGAATTTGGGCCACCGCCCGAACGAATCATACGGGTGGCTTCCGTGCCGGTGGCGCGAGGCATATTGCAGTCCATTAGAATCGCGTCGTAGCGGGACTTGGCTGCCTGCTCGACGCCATCGATGCCGTCCACCGCGATGTCGAAGGTGCAGCCCAGACGCGTGAGCATGCGTGCCGCCACCAGCTGATTCACGCGGTTATCTTCCACCAGCAGAATACGGCCGACCAACTGACCAAGTTCGTGCTGGCGCTGTGTGGAATCGGGCAGGGCAGCGGGTTGGTTTGCCCCGCCGGGGAGCACAAGGTCGACAAGGAACTGCGCACCTCCGCCGGGCTGGCTGTTGACGCTGATGTGCCCTGCCATGTCTTCGCAGAGGCGCCGGCAGATGGCGAGGCCAAGGCCCGTGCCCTTGTAGCGTTTCTTCGAAGACCCATCGAGTTGTGAAAAGGGCTGGAAAAGTGCGTCGAATTTGGCCGGGTCGATGCCGACGCCCGTATCGGTGACCTGGAATCGAATGGCGAAACGCCGGTGGTCTGCGGGCCGCGCCTTGACAGAGAGCTCGACCCAACCCGTGTCCGTGAACTTGATGGCATTGCCAAGCAGGTTGCTGAGAATCTGGCGAAGCCGGGAAGGATCGCCGACAACTCGTGGCGGCAGTCCATCGAGCTGCAGCTTGAGCTCGAGACCTTTGATGGTGGCGGCGTGGCGGAATGCAGCTACGACATCCGTGCAAAGCTCCGGGAAAGCGAATTCTTCCGGCTGGAGCATCGAGTATCCGGCCTCCAGACGCGAGAGGTCCAGTACGTCATTCAGAAGTTGGAGGAGCGCCTGGCCGGAGTCCTTGGCGGTGCGGACGTACTCCCTCTCTTCGCCGTCGAGCGGACGTTCACCGAGGAGCTCGAGGGTACCCAAAACGCCATGCAGAGGGGTGCGGATCTCATGGCTCATGGTGGCGAGGAAGTCACTCTTTACCTTGGCTGCGTTCTCAGCCGTGATGCGTGCCTCTTCCAGTTCGTGGGTGCGGGCTTCCACACGCTTTTCCAGCTCCTCTTTATCCCGCCGCAGGATGCGCGTACGCCAGTTGATGGCGGCGTAGACGATCAGGCACAGACCTGCGAGGACACAGAGGCGGAAAACGAAGGTCTGATAGAAGGCGGGCTGTACGTGTACGTGAAGCCGTAACGGATCTGTGTTCCAAACCCCGTCGCTATTGGCGCTCCAAAGGCGGAACGTGTACGAGCCAGGGGGAAGCTGTGTGAAGGTCGCTTCGCGTTGCGGGTACGGCCCGGAAGGTGTCTGCTGGAAATTGTCGAGCTGGTAGCGATAGGTGACGCGCATGGGCTCTGGCAGGAATGTGCCGTGAAAGCCAATGGTCACCCGTTGCGCGCCTGGGGGCACCACCACCGTACCGTCGGCCACGGGGTACGGCACATCATCGACCAACACCTGATCGATGTGTGGTGTGGGCGGCGTGCGGAATGACTTGACGGTTGCGGCATCGACGCGCACGAGCCCCCGGAGATGCGGGAGCCACAACACGGATGCCGGACGTGGGTGGTTGACTGTGCTCGAAGTGCCAAAATTGCCGCTGGGAAGGTCGCCTTGCGCCGTGTAGCGATCCATCGCGAGTGGTTCCGTCAGCTTGCCTCTCAGATAGCCGAGCAACTGCTTCTTCTCGATTCGCAACAAGCCGCTGCGGAGGCCGAACCACAGGTAACCTGATTTATCTTCTGCAATCAGGTAAGTGCTATTGAGCTGAACGGTTGGATCGACGGACATCGAATAGATACGCCCGTTCTCGTAAAGCCCAAGGCCACCGCCGTCGAAGCCGAGCCACACGTTGCCGTCCTGATCGGGGTAGATGGAATGGACGATCAAGCGCGCGGGATCGTCCGGCGCAACTGCCTCGACGCGGTTGCCGGCCAGACGGAAAAGGCCGGCGCTACGAATCGCAATCCAGGTTTCGCCAAACGGAGACTCGACCAGGGTTCCTGTTGAAGGCGGCGATGGCATGCCTTCGAGCGGCAACTGCGTCCACCCGCCGTCGATCCACTTGTACACCTTGCCGCTCACGTTGACAATCCAACGCTCGCCGGACGCTCGGCGATGCAATCGGAACCAGGCTTTATTGGACGGTGGTAGCGGCAGTTTGCGAACGGCGCCGGAAATCGTGTCGACCTCGCGGAGTTCCCAGTTTCCGAGGATCCAGAGTTTATGTTCGGCATCGCTGTAAACGCTGTGCTTTGCGTTGACCACTTTCCAGTCGCCGTCAATGTCGCGAATGGTGCCATCTGCCCTGAGGTGATGGAGGCCACCACGTGCGACCACCCAAACGCCGCCTTCCTGATCGTGGTGGGCCGACTGTACAACACCGCCTAGCAGGCCTTCCTCCATAGACCAGTTCGCAAAGCGGGGGCGTCGAAGGCGAAACAGACCGCCCGTGACGTACGCGGCCCAGATGCTGCCATCGTCGTCGCACAGGATGCTGGAGATCGGCTCCGGGCGCAGGTGAAGGTTGGTACTGAACGGTTGTAGTTTGCCGTCCACGCCCAGGCGCTCGAGGCCCCGCTCAGTGCCGATCCAGACTTCGCCGGCAGCGGACTCGGCGATGGCAAAGACACTCAGCTTGGTTCGTACGGGCGTTACATTCGTCTCACCTGTCTGGTGCCGGAACAGGCCTTCAGACGTACCGATGTACAGAGAGCCGCCACGGGTTCGTTGCAACGCTTCGATGCGACCGGTGAGGTGCAGGTAAGGCAGTGGGCTTGGGTCGTGATCGGTCACCCGGTATAGGTCTGTATTGACACTGACGATCCAGGAGCCGTCTGGCAGTTCCAGCATACGTTGGGCTGCTGCCGGGAGCTTTCTCCATAGCCTGAGTTCACCACCGGGGCGATCTTCGCGATATAGCTCCGCGCCCACAAGAAACAGCAGGCGACGATTTCGATCCCTGCGGATCACGCGCTGTGTGTGTGAAGGGAGATTGAATGGATGGCGCAGTGTGAGCGAAGTGTCCTGGACTGCTGCGACACCGTACCCAACAATCGCGCATTCGGCGCCAAAACCAGGCGTCCAGATAATGGAATGGACCGATGCTTTGGGAAGGTCTGGGTAGAGGGTTCGGAAGCGTTGGCCATCAAATCGGATCACGCCTTGGGCGGTGGCGATCAGCAAATGATCGTTCGGAATCCGCACCATTTCTGAGGCGGTTTCTTCGGGCATCCCAAGGTCGCTGGTCCATTCGTCAACGACGTACTGTGATGGGAGCAGCGGAATGGCGCCGGTCGACTGCGGGCGCACTTGCCCCACCGCTGCAATGCTCACGTACAGCGCTGTTAGAAAGAGCCGGACTGAGCGACCTGCGCGCCGGGAGCCTGCCACAAGGACTCTATCGTCGCGGCAAGATCCTTTTTGAGCAAAACCTGCTTAGGCGCCAGCCAATGCCCGCAGGGCATCGAGGTCACGTTGAGCCCAGCCATCGTCCATTGGGGTTTCGAGGATAAAGGCTTTGCCAGGCGCAAGTTGCGGATGAGTAAGAATACGGCGGAAGCCCTCGGACCCGATCTGGCCGAAGCCGATGTTTGCATGACGATCCATGTGTGAACCAAGCCCCCCTTTGGAGTCGTTGGCGTGAAACATCGGGATGTTCTCAAGGCCCAGAATGGAGTCCAATTGGCGAACAGTTTCGGAAAGGCCGACCTGCGTGGAAACGTCGTAGCCAGCTGCGTAGCAGTGGCACGTGTCGATGCAGTAGCCGGAGGGTAAGGGGCCGAGTTGAGCAATCAGGTTCGTCAGCAGCGCCAATTCTTCGAAGCTTGACCCAATGGACTGGCCCGCGCCGGCGGTGTTCTCAAACAAGATCTTGAGTTTGCCGAAGCGGAGGCCGCGTGCAGCCGTGTGAATGGCCGCCGCCGCAAACTGGATGGCAGTTTCGGCGTCCGGATGATTCTTCTTGCTTCCGGGGTGCAATACCAGATAGTCCGCTTCGATCGCGATAGCGCGCTCGATCTCGCCGCGAAGAGAACGGACCGAGTTCTCGAGTACCGTAGCGTCGGTGGAGGCCAGGTTGATGAGGTAATTGCAGTGGATGGCCAGTGGCGCAAGACCGTGCTTGTCGCGCAGCAGGCGAAAGGTTTTGGCTCGGACTGCATCGACGGGATTCGCCTTCCACGTCCGGGGGCTGGAGGAAAAAATCTGCAAACAGTCCGCACCGACAGCCAGAGCTTCGTGTGCGGCGTTGTCCAGCCCGCCGGCCGTAGAGGTATGCAGGCCGAGCCTTGGGGCGAGTGCCACTTGGAACTTACTCAGAGTAGATCAGGGTCTTGAGAGGGTTGCCGTCTTCGCGAGAGATGGCCTTCTTCGCGGGCTGCAAATCCTTGATGTCGATGCTTACCAATTCGGTGGAGGAACCGAACGGAGACGGGTACAGCGCGGCTTCTACAGCGCCAGCCTTGCTCTCGAGCTTGCTCTTTACCCCGGCGTCGACAAACCCCAGCAGGTGCGTGGAGCCGTCTTTGAGGTGGTGCACTTCAAAGCTCTGGTAGGGCTGCTTGGCGTAGATGGGCATTTCCTTCTGGCCCGGGGAAAACGTAAATCCGTATATTCCGCCAGGCAGCAGGAACACGTCCGTGCCTTCTTCTTCTCTGGTCAGGTTGCGAAGGGAGCGGGAGGCTCGCAGGGCCTCGGCAGTTAGCGTTTCAACAGCCATGAATCTCAAACTTTCCTAAATAACGTTAGCGGCCCTCGATGCGATTGGCCGCACTCAGATCCGCCTCGGCGCCCGGCTTGTCGCCCAGCGCGCGTTTGGTGTTGGCACGGTTACGGAACGCGTTGCCGTACTGCGGATTGATGCGGATGGCCTCGTCGAGGTCGGCGATCGACTTTCTATAGTCGCGCAGCAGGTAGTGCGCGAAACCTCTACCATTGTAAGCAACCGCGAAGTCTTTCTTCATCTGAATCGCCCTGGTGAAAGCTTCCACGGCTTCGGCGAACTCTTTGGCAGCAATGTGCTGACGTGCTTTTTGGTTCCAACCTTCGGGCGTCGTGGGTGTTGGAGGGGGCGCCGCCGGCTTGACGACCGGAGCGGGTTTCGGCGCTGGTGTTGGAGTTACCGCCGTTGTTGGTACTACTGATGGCGGAGGCGGCGCTGGCGCGGGTGCGGGTTCCGGTTCGCGGACGATAGACGCTGCCGGCGCTGGCGGATCCGATTTGGCGGTGTTGACCGCAGAGGAAATGAAGCGCTGCCGGGCTTCTTCGAGCAAAGGCCGAAGATCCTGCTGCGTAGGGTCCAACTTCAGCGAGTGGTCCAAGTCGCCGAGAGCTTCGGCGTAGCGACCCAACAGGAAGTAGGCGTTGCCGCGGGCGGTCCATGCTTCGGCATAGTTCGGATCGATGCGGATGGCTTCCGTCCGGTCTGCCAACCCTAACTCGTGCTTACCAAGTTGATGGTAGGACGAGCCTCGCGCCACTAAAGCGAGAGCCGAAGTGGGACGCAACTTGACGGCCTGCTCACGATCGGCGAGGGCTTTTTCGTGCTCGCCGAGGATCGAGTACGACGAAGCTCGCGCGAGGTACAGCACCATGTCGTCACTGTTCTTGCCGATGGCTTGGGTGAAATCCAGAATAGCGCCTGCATGATCGCCTAGCCGGGCTTTTGCGGCTCCGCGATACGCATAGGCCTTTTCATGCTTCGGGTTGATGGCAACGATGCGGTCAAAATCCGCGACGGCAGATCGGAAGTCGCCACGCTCACCTTGGGCACGACCACGATCGAGCAGCGCTTCCTCGGAGTCGGGCTTGAGACGGACGGCCTGGTCAAAGTCCTCAATCGCTTCGGTAAAGCGGCCCTGTGCCACCCGGACGCGGGCGCGACCGATCCAACCGGCTGGATCGTCCAACCTGAGGCGGATGGCCGTCGAGTAGTCCTTGGTGGCAGGTTCGAGTTCATCGACTTTGACGCGGGCAGCGGCGCGCGACAGGTACAGGCGGGCTTGCTCGAAGCCGATCGCTGCTGCTTTGTCGTAATCCGAGATGGCTTTTTGCCACTCTTCCCGCGCGGCGTAGGCCAACCCGCGCTGAAAGTACACGCTTGCGGCTGCTGTCCCCCCGCTGGCCGAGATCAACTCCGAGTAAACGGCAATCGCTTTGGCGGTGTCACCTGCTTCCTGGTGACGTAAACCCTCGCTCATGAGTGTGGCGATACGCTTGGAATCGAGCTTCACTCCCCCCTGGGGCTGAGCAGGTAGCAGAGAGAAACCACATAGAAAAAGAGCGAGATAGAACGGACGCACTATCCCCATAATAATTGTCATTTCGCAATCTGCGGAAAACGTTGAACCTTTTTCCGATGAGTTACGCATGACTGTACGAGGGCGATGGGAAACGTCGCCCAACTGAACATAACAAACGGGTGCCAACGGATCTTGGAACGCACCAAGGCCGTTCCGCTGAGGAGCTACCGGGAAACCGGTGAGTTCGAGGAGAATAAGACAGCCAAGCCTTTCGCGGCTTGGCTGTTTGCATTTCTAAAGGGTAGTTGCGTTTCGGAAAAAGAACGAAAGAACTGGCTAGTCGACTTCGGCCGCTTTGGCAGTCTGCGCACTTACAGACGAAACGGGGACCCGCGAACCGTCGTCCACGCGAAGGTGCATCTGGCTTGCCGGGATGGTTTCCCCGTCCGGCTTTCGAACCGGGACCTGTTTCCGTCCGATCACTCCCGTTTTGGCCTTGCGAGATCTGGCAGTGGAAGGCTTTGCCGCAGCCGTGCCAGTAGTGGAGGCGGGCTCGCTTCCGGCGGACGCCTGGGCCTCTTCGGCCCGCGACAATCCCCAAAGTACAACCGGGATGGATAGCACGATGCCGAGAACGATGCCTTGCAGCACCCGGATGAACAAACTGGGTGTGCTTTTCTGCTCTGCCATACGTCCATCTTGCGGGACGTCGGGGTACAAAGAAACCCGCGATTTCACCTGTCTTTCCCTAAGGTTGCTTCGTAGCCTGGTTCCAGTACGTTAGTGCAGAAAGCGCAGGACTATTAGTTTCCGGCTAGAACGCAGGTACTCTACCTGGACACGTTGTGGGGTGATTTTTCCGCAGGTCCATTCCATCGATGTGGTTCCAGCCCCTTCCATTTGTATGTTTTGCGGGTCCTGTATGGAAAAGGATTCGATGCCGGAGGATGTACGCACCAGGAGGCGTGGTCCAGGTGTAGCGGAGCAGTCCAACGATTCCAAAAGCCCTGCTGCCGTGGCGTCACCCTTGGGATTCTGCCAGCCCGAACCGATTTCGGTGGCGGACCGGCGCGCCGGTTGTCGCGAGGTATCGGGATTACGAAATCCTTCCATTTGCAGGAGGGCCTTTGCCATTTCTTCCTGTTCCAGATTCTCGGCGGCTCGGAGTGCGCGGTTGGCGGAGCGTCGCGCTTCGTCGGATGCACCGGTTTTCGCCTGGGCATAAGCGAGGGCATGCCAAAACGCGCTTTGACGGGGAAGTACTGCGACTGCTTTCTGCAGCAACAGAATTGCTTTCGAGTACTCCTGCCGGTCGCTGGCACGGACCCCCAAAAGGAACAGGACTTCGGCGTAGTTGGGGTCGAGGTTTACCGCTTTTTCGAGCAACTGCGTGACCGTGTCGCGAGAGGCCGGACCCTGCGAATCGCGCAGAAGCATGGCGTACTCGAGTACCGTGCGAGCATCGGTGGTGCCGCCTTTGACTGCCGCGCCGAACCTTGCAAGAGCTTCGTTTGGGCTGTTACTGGCGAGTGCTGCATAGCCCAGAGCCGTGTCGCGTACTACCGCCGAGGGTGCGATACGGACCACTTCGTCGTATTTGCGCGCCGCCTGGTCCGGCAAGCCTCGATCAAGAAAGAGTTCTGCCTGGAGGGTGGCGAGGTCTGTCGGCGATACGGGGCTTGGTGCGGGAACGGGAGCGAGGTCGAGCGTCCCGACCTCAATACGACGCTGGGGTCCACCGCCGAGGTTCACGGATGACGCGCGCTTGCGCGCCTCGTCCAGGGCGTCGTCCAGAGTGACGCCGAAACTGGAGCGAAACAGATCGGGGAGTGCGGCTGCGGAGGGTAGATCGTCCAAGGCCTGTACAAAACCAGGCATGTTGGCGGAATAGCGGGGAGCGGAGTACAGCATGTGCACCAGCATCCAGGAGGTCGCGTAAAAGCGGTTGGCGAGTTCGGGCTCCTCGTAATGAATGCCATTCTTCCTGACCGCGGTAAGGTCGGAGGCGCGGAGGTACCCCAGAAACTGCAAGTTGCGCTGATGTTCGGGAATCGGCAGGCCGAATTCGGCGTAGCCGTTGATGATCCGGGTGGTGGAGAAGAACTCGGCCAAGCCCTCTTCCAGCCACTGGGGCAGGGTCGCGGTGGTTCGATGCAGGAGCAGATGCGTGAACTCGTGCAGCAAGACCCTATCGGTTGCGGAGGCGGGGAAGACGATCCAGTCGCCCTCGGCGCCGGACTGGAAAAACCCTACGCTGATTCGTGACGGGCGGTACTGCTCAAACTCGGCCGAAGAACGGAAAACCACGATGCGAACGGGACGCTCGACGGCGGGCCTACCGAATTCGCGAAAGAGTTCGGCCATGGTACGAACCCGTTCCAGGGTTCGGATGGCCACCTGCGGACCGGCGTCGGTATAGACGGAAACCAGCCCTTCCCGAACAAGTGTCCAGCGGGTTGTTTTTTCCTTGGTCTGCGCAATTGCTACATGTCCACAGAACAGCTCCATGAAAAGAAAGAAGAAACACACCACACCCCGGTGCTGCCATGGGTTCGATTGAAAAAATCGATTGGCGTTGCATTCCGACAAGGAGTTGAATAAAGACATGAACTCCACCCTTGAGGAGCCTCCGACCGCAATCATGGACCCTGTCGCGTCGCAAGTCAACCTGATGCACCGTATCAGCAACATCGTCGCGTCAGAACTCTCGCTGGACGAAATGCTGGGTGAAATCATTGGACTTACGGCGCAGGTCACGAATTGTGACGCCGCCCTCGTCTATTTGATGGATCTTGACACGAATGAAATTGTTCTGCGGGCGTCGCAAGTGCCGCACGCCAAGGACCTTGGCAATCTTCGCATGAAGGTTGGTGAAGGTATCACCGGATGGGTGGCAGAGCACAAGTCCGTGGTAACCCTGCCGAAAAACGCCACGCAGGATGCCCGGTTTAAGCGCTTCCAAGCGCTGGTGGAAGATACTTACGAAGCGTTTCTTTCGGTACCGCTGGTGAATCGCGGCGAGGTGATTGGCGTTGTGAACGTACATCACCGGCAGCCGTACGAACACACCCCGGAAGAGGTTTCTCTCGTTACATTTATCGGCGAACAGATGGGTTCGGCCGTTGGCAAGTCGATGCTTGAGGAGCAGAACAACCTGCTGCGCGAGCAACTCGAAACGCGCAAGCTTGTCGAGCGCGCCAAGGGCATCCTGCAAAATCGTCACGCATTGACGGAAGAGGAAGCGTACTTGCGCCTGCGCAACGAAAGCCGCCGTCTGCGCCGTCCGATGAAGGAACTCGCCGAAGCGATCATCCTGTCGGAAGAACTGGCTCGCAAACCCGACGCTTAAATACGCTGAAGCAATCACTCAGCATGGGGCAGTGCTCACTTGAAATAAATGAGCATTGCCCTTTTGTGTTTACGCTTGCTGAGGTGTGAAAACGCTTCTTCGATCTTTCTCGCTTCTCACCGCTACCGGATTGTCGATGCTGGCACAGAATGCCGGCACTCCCGCCCCGCCTCCCACTTACGATTACGATTCCGCGGTTGCTGGTACCCAAGGTCCAAAAGCGGCCCAGGTAGCTGGATACACCTATCGCAGCGTACGGTCTTTCCAGATGGCTGTGCCTGTTTTTGTCCCGCTCAAAGAATTACAGGCTGTTTTGCCGCCCGGCTATACGCCAGTTGCCAGTCCTGCAGGGTCGGACACCGCGACGATTACGCTGAACTTCTTTCTGGATCAGCGCTTTCAGCCCGATGCCTCATCACCGACGACGTTTGGTCCCACGTCGGCCGTTTTGATTACGACCACCGTCCTAAATTCCAATCTTGCGACGCCGCGCCAGGAAATCGTATTCCCGGGATTTGAAGCATCGGCCGACGTAGACCAGTTGAATGCTGCCTTCGGACCGGGATCCGTACGCATGGCCAAAGTCACAGCAGGCGTAACAGATCGCCGAGGGGTGAAGACCTTCAAGTTCCGGATCGAGGATAAAGATCTTGGCTTTGAGATGATCGCGCAGGCGGAGATCCCGGGCAATATCCCGAATCGTGTAGTGAGCGACCCCGTAGGTCTCGCCTTCCGCACCTTCAACGGCATGACTCCGAATAAGGCGTTCTGGGCGGCGAGCCAAAGCGATGCGATCACGGTTCCGGCGACCGACACCAAGATCCTGTTGCATTCGCCCGGTGACCGGATCGTATTTCCGACGGGCTCCGTATCGATTGTCCGCCTTGGCGCGACGATCACCTTCAATCGCAACCTTGAATTCATTCTGAAGTTCGAGGAGTAAGAATTTCTTCGCCTTGTATTCGCCTGTTGTTGCGCCATTCGGTACAATAACAGGCGAACCCCCTTGGAAGAATCCATCCGCATTCGCGGGGCTCGAGTACACAACTTGAAGAATGTGTCGCTCGAGATTCCGCACAATCAACTCACCGTTGTGACGGGCGTTTCCGGCTCCGGGAAATCGTCGTTGGTGTTCGACACGATTTACGCCGAAGGCCAGCGGCGCTACGTGGAATCGCTATCCGCATACGCACGGCAGTTTTTGGAGCGGATGGAAAAACCGGACGTCGACGAAATTGACGGCATCGCGCCGCCCATTGCCATCAAGCAGAAGAACCAGACGCGGAATCCGCGGTCCACGGTAGCGACCTCAACGGAGCTTTACGACTTCCTTCGGTTGCTCTACGCGCGGGCCGGACGGACGTATTGCTCGAGCTGCGGTCAACACGTGATTCGAGACACGGTGGACCATGTCGCGAAGGCGATGCTCGGACAGCCGGAACGGTCACGCTGGTACATCCTGTTTCCGATCAAAGCTGCTGACCCGAAGAATCCGCGCGCCAGTGAAGCGCTGCGCGACCATTTGTTTGACCTGCGCAAACGCGGGTTTACCCGGCTGTACCAGGCAGGGCAGACGTACGAGTTTTCGACGCCGGAATCCATCCTGGACGTCAACTTCAAGAAGCCCGTGTTCGTACTGGTGGATCGCATTGCGATTGGCGGCGACATCCACCAGCGGATCGTGGATTCGGTGGAAATCTGTTACCGGGAATCGGGCGAGGTCCTGTTTGAGGAAGCGGGGGGCGATAAGACGATCGCGTTTAGTGAGAAGTTTTCCTGCAAGCGTTGCGGCATCGAGTACGTCCAGCCGGAGCCCGGACTGTTTAGCTTCAACTCGCCTTTCGGAGCTTGCCGTCGCTGCCAGGGCTTTGGCAATACGATCGATTACGACATGGACCTTGTCATTCCGGACAAGGGCGTTTCAATCGATAGGGGTGCGATCGACCCGTGGATGCGCCCTGCCTATTCCTGGGCGCAGAAGGACTTCAAGACGGCGTACAAGGGCAAGGTACGCATGAATGTCCCTGTGGGAGAGTTCACCGCAGACGAGTGGAAAGCGCTAAACAAGGCCCTGAAGGACTTTTGGGACGACGTCGAGAGCAAGAAGTACAAGGTGCATGTCCGGGTGTTTATGAGCCGGTATCGCGGCTATGCCGAATGTCCGGACTGCCACGGGTCGCGCCTGCGGCAGGATGCGTTGAATGTACGCGTCGGCGGCAAGAACATGGCCGAGGTGGTGAAGCTCAACATCGAGGATGCGTACAAGTTTTTTGGCGTGCTGGAGTTGAGCGACGAAGAGCGGATCGTGGCGGAGAAGCTGTTGGTGGAGATCCAGCAGCGGCTGAAGTTCCTGAACGATGTCGGCCTCGAGTACCTGACTCTGGACCGTCTGTCGATGACCCTATCCGGAGGCGAATCGCAGCGCATCCAGTTGGCGACCTGCCTCGGTTCTCGCTTGGTGGGCTCGGTGTACGTACTGGATGAACCTTCGATCGGCTTGCATTCGCGCGATACCAGCCGGCTTATTCATATCCTGGAAGATCTGCGCGACATCGGCAATACGATTGTTGTCGTGGAGCACGATCCGGACGTCATGCGCGCTGCGGATCATGTTGTGGACATGGGGCCCGGGGCAGGGGAACGCGGCGGTGAAGTGATCTTTGCGGGAACGTTCCAGCAGTTGACCGGGGCGAAGAACAAGTCACTTACCGGAAAGTACCTGCGCGGGGATTTGCAAACATCGACGGGCCAGAAGCGTCGTCCGTTTAATGCCAAGAAGACTGTCAAGTTTATTGGTGCGCGGGCGCATAACCTGAAGGGCATCGACGTCGAGCTGCCGTTGAACATGATGGTGGCCGTCACTGGTGTGTCGGGTTCCGGCAAAAGCACGCTCGTGCACGAGGTGATTCACAAGTCGCTGGAGAAACTGCTGAAGCGCGATACGCCCAAAGCAGCTTCCGACGAGAACGAGTTTTCCGTCGACAAAGTCACCTGCCGTCGCGTGGAGCGGGCGAACCTGCTGCGCGAAGTGATTCTGGTGGACCAGTCGCCCATCGGACGTACGCCGCGGTCGAACCCCGTCACCTATGTGAAGGCGTTCGACATCATTCGCGAGATCTTTGCGAGCACCACGGAAGCGGACCGGCGAGGGTACGGCGCGGGGCACTTCTCGTTCAACATTCCTGGTGGACGCTGCGAGACGTGCCAGGGCGACGGTACGGTCACGGTGGAAATGCAGTTTCTGGCCGACGTGGAACTGGTGTGCGACGAGTGCAAGGGTACCCGTTACAAGAGCGGTGTGCTGGAGGTCCGGCACAAGGGACTGAATATCCACGAGGTCCTGCAGTTGACCATCAAAGAAGCACTGGGCTTCTTTTCCGACCATCAGAGGCTGACGGCGAAGCTGAAGGTCCTGGATGATGTGGGGCTTGGGTACCTGCGCTTGGGGCAGTCGGCCACGACGCTCTCGGGCGGTGAGGCGCAGCGCGTGAAGCTTGCGGCGCACCTGGGACAGTCGTCGTCGGAAGGGCTGCTGTACATTTTTGACGAACCGACCACCGGACTCCACTTTGACGACATCGCCAAGCTGCTGGACGCGTTCCAGCGGCTGATTGCCAATGGGGCCAGCATCCTGATCATCGAGCATAATATGGACGTGATCAAGACGGCCGATTGGGTGATCGATCTGGGTCCGGAAGGCGGCGGCAAAGGTGGACAAATTGTGGCGGTCGGAAACCCCGACCAGATTGCTGCCGTCCCAAACAGCTATACGGGTCAGTTTTTGGCCAAGGAACTATGACGATACTTCTGCTACCTCTGTTGCTGACCCTGGGACAGGATCACGCCGCGCTTGGTGCCAAGGCGATTGAGGAGCAGAAGTTTGAAGAGGCGATCGGTCACTTCCAAAAGGCGGTGGCCGCGGATGCCAGCGATTACTATTCCTGGTTCCACCTGGGCCTCGCCAATTCCGCCATCCACAAAGATCCCGACGCGATCGCAAGTTACCGCAAGACGCTCGCGTTGAAGCCGAATCTGTACCAGGCGGAACTCAACCTCGGCATCATTCTCGTGGAGAATCGCCAGGCGAAAGAGGCGATTCCGCTTCTTGCCGATGCCGTACAGCAGAAGCCGCAGGAGTTCCGGCCAGCGTACTATCTGGCGGAGGCGTATCTGGCGGAAAAGCAGTTCACGCAGGCGGAAGCGGCGTACCGTACGGCTTTGGGAATCGACGGAAAGTCTGCTGTCGCGCAGTACGGTCTGGCGCGTAGCCTGATGCAACAGGGTAAGCTGGCGGAATCGCAGCCTGAGTTCGTCAAGGCCGGGCAACTCGACCCGGGCCAGTACGGCGATGCAGTGCTGGAACTCGCCGCGATCTACGAAGAGAAGAAGCAGGTGGACGCTGCCATGGAGTTGTACCGGCAATACCCGCAGGTAGCGGCAGCGCAGGAACGTCTGGGGGTCCTGCTGCTTGACCAAGGCAAGCCCGCAGAAGCGATCGCGCCGCTGGAGATCGCTGTCTCCAAGTCGGCCACTGCAGGGAACAGCTATGCCCTCGCGCAAGCGTACATGCGAAGCGGCAAGCCGGATAAGGCGCTGGCCCTGATTGACCGTACGATTGCGGCGGAGCCGAAGGAAGCCGAACTGTACATGATCCGAGGCCGCCTGCTTCGCGATCAGCGGAGGTTCCAGGAGGCTGCAAATACGTTTTTTTCTGCTGCCAAGCTCAAGCCGGAGAATGTGGAAGCCTGGACCGAGATGGCCGGTATGCTGGTGCTGGTGGAAGACTATGCAACGGCCATCGCCGCGCTTGATAAAGTAAAGCAACTCAACGCGGAGACATCGGGGCATTTCTTCCTCCGCGCGATTGTTCTCGACAAGAATAAGATGCAGAAGCCCGCCCTGGAGGCCTATCAGAAGTTTCTGGCTTCTTCCGGTGGCAAGCACCCCGATCAGGAGTTTCAGGCGAGGCAGCGCGTTAAAATTTTAGAGAAAGAGCTTTCGCGAAAGTAGTCTCACCCGTTATGAAACGTCCGCATCTCGTTCTCGCGTTGTTGTTGTCTGTCTTAGCTGCAGTTCCGTCCACCTTTGGTCAGGACCTAGATTCCGTCAAGGCGGAGCAAAACCCGGAGCGCCGTGCCGAGTACGCGCTGGACCACGCACACAACATGCTGGACACCGCCCGCAGCTTGTATAAAGAGGCGAAGTACGACCGGTTTGAAGGCGCAGTATTGGAAATTGGCGATTCGGTACAGCTCTGCCAGGATTCGTTAAAGGCAACCGGGAAAGATCCACGCAAGAATTCCAAGCAGTTTAAGAAGATGGAACAGCGCATCCAGTTGCTGATCCGGCGACTGAAGAGCATGGAGTCCGAAGTGAGTGTGGACGACCGGCCGGTGGTGAAAAAGGTGGTCGCCCGGCTGGAAGAGATTAACGAAGAGATTGTGAACGGGATCTTTACCAAGTCATGAAACTGCTTTTGGTACTGGTGTTCGCCTTCGGCTCCGCGTGCTTGTCGATCGCACAGGAGCGCGACTTCCTGACGCCCGACGAGGCGGACCGGGTACGCGAGGTCCAGGAACCAAACGAGCGGTTGAAGCTGTATATCTACTTTGCCCGCCAGCGCGTGGATATGTTGAAGCAGACCCTGTCCCGGGAGAAGCCGGGCCGTTCGGTCTTCGTACACGACACTCTGGAGGACTTCACCCAAATCATCGAGGCCATCGATACGGTGGCGGACGACGCACTGAAGCGCAAGGTGGACATCTCTTTAGGACTAGCCGCTGTAGCTGCGGCTGAAAAGGAACTGCTGGCCGACCTCGAAAAGATCCTGAACGCCCCTCCAAAGGACTTTCAGCGGTACGAGTTCGTGCTGAAGCAGGCGGTTGAGACGACACAAGATAGCCTGGACCTCTCGCAGCAGGACATCAAGGAACGCGGCCGCGAGGTCGCCGAGCGCGAACAGAAGATCAAGGCGGATCGTGAGTCCATGATGTCGGTGGAGGAGGTGAAGGCTCGGAAGGAAGCGGAGAAAAAGGCCGCGGAGACTCCCAAGAAGAAGGCCCCAACCCTTCGCCGCAAAGGCGAGATCGAGGAGCAAAAAAAGAAGGGCCAGTAGTGACCTACTTTTGCCTCAGTCTGCGCTCTATTGTGTGAGAGGGGCGATTGAGCAAATAAAATGCCAGGCACAATTGGTTTGTTCGTAATTGGTTTTCTTCTTCTTGCCATGTTGCTCGAAGGCCTTGCCTCTGGGCCTCGGACGTCGGCGGTACCGGTAAAACCACAGCCTCCGAAGTACTAGCATTGGTTGGTTATTTCACATAAATCGCGCGAGCCGAAGCGCAATGCTCCCCTCAGTCATGCAATGATGATTCCTAGAGGATGGAATCTCACAGACCCGTTACGCTGCTTAGCGTAGATGACGACCCGCTGTCTCTTGAGCTGATCTCCCACGCGTTAGAGCAGCCTGGGTTACGGATTCTAACCTGTAACAATCCCCTCCGCGCACTTGAGATCGCTCGTGACGAGCATCCGCAGATTGTCCTGTTAGATCTGATGATGCCTGGAATGAGTGGGCTGGAGTTGCTGAAGCAACTGGTGGCGATGGATCCGACCGTGGACGTCATCCTGCTCACGGCGCACTACTCCACAGAGGCAGCCGTCGAGGCGATTCAGTACGGCGCTTGCGATTACCTGAACAAGCCGCTGCAGGTGGAGCGGTTGCAGGAACGCGTCGGCGGGCTCATCTCCGAATGGCGCCGCCGCAACAAAGTCCAGCGGCTCGACGCGGAATCGTTAGAGGCCAATCAGTTTCAGGGCATCATTGGCCACAGCGCCTTGATGCTGGAGGTCTTCGCCAGGCTGCGGCGCATCGGTCCTCACTTTCAAACTGCTTTGATCACGGGTCCTACCGGGACAGGCAAGGAACTTGTCGCGCAGGCACTGCATCGGCTCAGTCCGGTGTCGGCGGGGCCATTTGTCATCTGCAACTGTGCAGCGATCCCAGAAAATCTGGTGGAATCAGAGCTGTTCGGCCACCTCAAGGGTTCATTTACCGGCGCCATTAACGACAAGACCGGCCTGTTCGAGGCAGCCCACAACGGGGTCCTGTTTTTGGATGAGCTGGGGGAACTGCCACTAGCCGCGCAAGCAAAGCTGCTTCGCGCTATCCAACAGCAGGAGATCCAGCGCATCGGCGCGACGCACGTACGCAAGGTGAACGTTCGGATCGTGGCTGCCACGAATCGCGACTTGCTAGCGGACGTGGAACGCAAGGCCTTCCGGGAAGATCTGTTCTTCCGGCTCTCGATGGTTGAGGTAAAGCTGCCGCCGCTTGCCAGCCGTCCGGATGACATCCCGCTGTTGATTCGTCATTTCATCCGGCAGTTTTCCGCGCGGTACGGCAAAGAGTTCGAAGGGCTACGCCGGCGAGCGGAAGCATTGCTCGTGCGGTACCACTGGCCCGGCAACGTCCGCGACCTGGAAAATGCCATCGGCTATGCATGTATGATGGCTGAGCCGCCCTGGGTGGACGTCAACGATCTGCCCAGCCGAATCCGTACGGCTGAAGTTCAGGCTCCCGGAAGTGATACGCTACTGGTCACACTGGATGAAATCCAACGGTTGCACGCACAGAAGGTACTGGCAGCCGTGGGTGGCAACAAAGTAAAAGCTGCAGGGGTGTTGGGAGTAAGTCGCGCTACACTTTATCGTTTACTAAGCAATAGCGGCGCAGCTGCTCCTGGCGAGGACAGTGACCATGAACAACACGATGCAAATGGGTGAGGGAAATCCCCTTGGGGTCGGAAACGAAGACGGAACTGGCAACGTAGACAAGATCCGCGACATTCTGTTTGGCGGACAAATGCGCGATTACGACCAGCGTTTTCGCCGTTTGGAAGAAACGCTGCTTCGCGAGTCTAACGAAATCCGGGAAATGACTCGTCAGCGCTTGGAAGCGCTGGAAGCGTATGTCAAGCGTGAGTTTGAGGCTCAGGCACAGCGTCTGCGCGCAGAGCGCGACGAACGCAATGCCGCATTCCAGCAGGCTGCGCGAGAGCTGCACGAGATCCACGAGAATCTGTCGCGGCGGCTGAACGAGGCGAACGACGCGGCGTCGGAAACCAGCCGTTCGATTCGAGAAGAGATCCTTTCGCGTTCCACCAGCTTGCTACAGGAGATGCAGGCCCGGCATCGCGAAAGTAACGAAAGCCTGGAACGGCACTTCAGCCAACTGCGCAACGACAAAGCCGATCGTACCTCGATTGCCGGGTTACTCAACGAAATGGCGATGCGGCTCACGGGCGACTTCCGTCTGCCGGACACCCCTCCGGAGCACTAGGCGGACGCCGTGGCGGACCGCAAGCCGTCCAGCGCCGAAGAATACCAGCGGCTCCGGCGAATTCTGATCGGACGCGACCTGGACGAGCTGGAAATGCTCCGCGCCAGGCTCGACGAGCCCGAACTACGCAGCGAAGAAACCAGCCGGATACTGCCTCGCGCGGTTGACCTCAGCGCCAATTCATCCACGCAATTGCGTCGATCGATGCAGCCTGTCGTTGAAGAGGGGCTTCGTACCTTTGGCCGCCGGGATCCGCAAGGGTTCTCGGACGTGCTGTTTCCCGTGATCGGGCCCGCCGTCCGCAAAGCGGTGGCCTCTTCAATGCAGGCGCTCATCGACGGGCTGTCGCGCACGCTGGAACAGAGTTTTTCCCTCAAGAGCGTGCAGTGGCGGCTGGAGGCGATTCGAACCGGAAAGAGCTATGGCGAGATCGTCCTGCTGCGCAGCGCGCTGTTTCGAGTGGAACAGGCGTTCCTGATTCATCGGGATACCGGCATCCTCATCGAACATCGAACCACCGACCCAGCCATGGCTCGCGATGCCGGGCTGGTGTCCAGCATGTTGACGGCGATCCGTGATTTCGTACTGGATTCGTTTAAGGTGGCGAGTGGCGATGAACTCGAGACCGTTCAGTTCGGCGAACTGAGCATCTGGATCCAGGGCGGCCCAAGAGCATTGCTGGCTTGCGCCGTGCGTGGTTCCGCACCAACTTCTTTGCGGGAAGTCATGCAGGAGAACCTGGAACGGATTCACTTTACGCACTACGAGGCACTCGAACAGTTCCGCGGAGATGTGTCGCGCTTTAGCGAAACGCGACAATACCTGGACGCCTGCATGTTGGGGCGCGCGGCGGATAGTGTTCGAAGCCGCAAGGTGCCTTGGAAGCCGCTTTTGTGGACGGCGGCCTTGCTGCTCGCAGGATTCGCGTATTGGTCCTGGTTTGATGCGCAGCGTTGGAACACTTTCCTGAGCCGTTTGTCCTCGCAACCTGGTATCACGGTGACCGAGTCACGCCGGTCATTCTGGGGCGGAACGTACCGCGTGGCCGGTTTAAGGGACCCATTGGCCCTGGAACCAGCATCTCTGTTAGAGGGGACCGGATTGAATCCGGCAAACATTGTGCAACGCTGGGACGCGCACCTGTCGCTCGATCCCACGTTTGCGATGCGGCGGGCGTTGGAGCAGCTAGAGCGCGATCTGTCGCGCACAGTGCTACGATTCGAGACCGGAAAGTACGTCATGGGAAATGAGGAAGACGTCGAGGATGCAGCCGCAGAGATTCGCAGGTATCTCGATCTGGCTGAGAAAACAAATCGCGTTGGCCATATCGCGGTAGTTGGTTCTGCGGATCCGCTGGGTCCAACAGACGCGAATCGCGAACTGAGCCGCAGGCGGGCCGAATGGGTACGCCAGCGATTGATTCAAATGCAGGTCCCTGCGGGGGCGTTGACAGAAGAAGCGGACCTTTCACGTACTGCCTTGCGCAGGCGTGTGACCTTTCGCGCGTTCAGCGAACCGCGAGCCGGGAGATAACACCGATGCTGCACTTTAAGGTCTGCCTGATTGGGTCGTTTGGCGTAGGCAAAACCAGTCTCGTCAAACGGTTTGTGTCGTCCATTTACGACGATCGGTATCTCACTACCGTTGGTGTGCGAGTGGACCGGCGCGAACTTCACGCTCGTGGTCACGAGGTGACGCTCGTGCTGTGGGACCTCGCGGGTGAGGATAACTTCACCAGCCTGTCGATGAAACATTTGCGTGGCATGTCGGGCTACATGCTGGTGGTGGATGGTACGCGGCAGGACAGCTTCCTGACCGCGTTGCGACTGCAGGGCGAGGTGGCCGCCGCGCATCCGGATGCGCGCTTTGTTCTGCTCGCCAACAAAAGCGACTTGCGAGAGGACTGGGAGATTTCGCCGGAGGATCTGGACCGGCTGGAAAAACAAGGCTGGAGCGCACATGCGACGTCAGCCAAAACAGGCGACGGAGTAGAGGCCGCCTTTCAGCATCTTGCCGACAACCTCGTCGAAGCGGCCGCATCGGCTGTCCAAACTGCGTGAGTAGCCTGCGTCCGTACATGGCAGCCGAGTTGTTGAGCTGCCTCGACATCGTGTTGTTTGAGTACCAGGACGGCCTACTTCGTGTGGTCGAGGAACTCCCGGGTTGGGTTCAGAGCGTCTGGATCGAGAATCCGGACGGCACCTGGAACTTTGGCGGACCGTTCTCTTTTTTTGATCACTTCCTGGAAGAGGCGGTGGAGTTCTGGAACAACCCGCAGCCGGCACAACGGTGCGTTATCTCAGAACCCTGGTCGGAAACCACTCATGACGGCGTCGAGATTGGGTTGAAGGCCATCGCGTTGCGCACACCGGAGCATCGGATCATCGGCGTGGAGGTGCTGAGCTCGTCATTCGACTTCACGCAGAAGGCACTGCAGAGCGCTCACGAGCACGGCATCGCGAATTTCCGTTTGCAATCGAAAGCAGCGGTCCTGGCCGCGAGGAATCAGGAAACGGAGCGCCTCAACGACCTCAAGCGAGACTTCCTGGCGCAGATGAGTCACGAACTGCTGACGCCGTTACATGCCATCACCGGCTTCTCGACACTTTTGAAGCAAGGTAAGGCCGGCGAACTCAATGCCCGCCAGACGGCGTATGTCGCCAATGTTCTCACCGCGGCAACGCATTTGAGCAACCTGATTGCAGAGGTGATGGATATTTCGCGGATTGAAGCGGGACATTTCCCGCTGCAGCGGGAGCAGTGCGATCTGGAGGCGATTGCCAACGATCTGCAGGTGTTGATGGAATCGAAGGCGGTTTCACGCGAAGTGGCTTTGGGGATCGAGCTCGATGGTCAGCCCCGTCAAGCCTTTGTGGATCGCCTGCGGCTGACCCAGGTCCTGGGCAACCTGCTCAGCAATGCCATCAAATTTACGGGGCGCGGAGGAAGCGTGAAACTGCGGATCGATCGCGCGCCGCAGTTGTTGCGCTGTACCGTGGAGGATACGGGCGAAGGCATCCCGGAATCCGAGATGCCGTACATTTTTGACCGATTCCAGCAGTTTCCTCGCGGTGATGCTGCGGCAGCGCCACGCGGAGCGGGTCTGGGGCTCGCTATTGCCAAGGGCCTGGTGGACCTGCATGGCGGCAACATCGCTGTTACCAGCCAAACGGGCAAAGGCAGCGTCTTTACGGTGACGATCCCGCAACCGCCGGAGCCAGAGCCAGGAATACCGGAGCCGGGCATAAATGATACACTCTGAAGTCTGAAGCTATGAGCTGGTACTACGCGGACAACGGCCGTCAGGCGGGCCCCATTGACGACGCCACTCTGGACAACATGATCCGTCTTGGCAGTATCAAGCAGGACACGTTGGTATGGAAGGAAGGAATGGCAAACTGGCAGCCGCTGAGCACGGTTCGCCCGGCTGCAGCACCAGCGCCTCCTCCTCCTGCCGCCCCATACACGCCACCGCCTGCCGCCGCGCCACAGCAACAGCCGTACACGCCCGCGCCGCCGCAGCAGGATCCGTTCGCGCAGATCGGCGCCGGGTTCCAGCAAGCGGCACAGTCTTTTCAGCAAGGCATACAGCAGACGTTTGGGCAGCAGCAACAACAGCAGGGCGTAACTTGCGCCAACTGCGGCCAGCAGTTTTCGATGAATGATGTCGTGTACCTTGGCAACGGGTACGTTTGCGCCAACTGCAAGCCGGCGTACATGCAGCGCATGCGCGAAGGTGGCGCCAGTGCCGTAGGTCCGCGTCAGTTCGGCGGCTTTTGGATCCGGTTTGTCGCGCTATTGATTGACGGCATCATCATCGGCTTTGCGGGCTTTATCATCGCCTTCCCCATCCAGTTGGCGGTTGGCATGATTTCGGACAATCCATTCAGCATCATCGCCATCTCAGGCTTGCTGCAGTTGGTGCAGATTGCAGGCGCTGCCGCCTACGTGGGCTATTTCCTGTCCACCAAGGGCGCGACCATTGGAAAGCAAGTGATGGGGTTGAAGGTGACCCGTTCCGATGGCTCTCCGATCTCGTTCCAGCGCGGCATCGGGCGCTACTTCGCCGCTGTTGTTAGTGGCATCATTCTTGGCCTGGGATACATCATCGCTGCATTCGATGCGGAAAAGCGCACGCTGCACGATTACATCTGCGACACACGGGTGATCTCCACCAAGTAAACGGCCTCTGTGACAGGCGACCTGCGGTGTGATTCTTGCCAGGGCGGCATCCCGCCTGAGCTGTGGAACCAACAGCAGGGCGCCTTATGTCCATATTGCGGCAAGAGGTCCTGGACGCGCGTCTTTCCGGCGATTCAACACACAGTCGCTGGCCAGTCTCCGGAAGCGATCGGGTCCGAAAGCGAATCAAGCTGCTTCTTTCACCCTCGCAGCCGCGCCATTGTCGCCTGCGATTCCTGCGGCCGGTTTATCTGTGGCCTGTGTGATTTGGATACAGGATCGACTGGCGGGCACATTTGTCCAACCTGCTTTACGAGCCCCAAAGCACCGGGCTCCGGCACTCTGCTCGACAAACGCCGTGTCCTTTATGACTCGATCCTCCTGGGGCTGAACCTGGGGGGATTTTTCTTCTTCTTCTGGCCTTCGTTAATCACCGCGCCGCTGTCGATTGTCCTCGCCATCTGGTACTGGCGCAAGCCACGCAGCATCGTTCCACGCTACACCACCTTTCGCTTCGTCCTGGTGATTGTGCTGGGACTTCTGCAAACGGCCATTTGGATCGCGCTCTTCTGGTCTGTGGCCAACAGCCCGGGCCGTGGAAGTAGAGGTCCGGCGCTATGAGGTACACCCGGCTCAGCCGCAAGAAACGCTCGATCTTTGGGTCGGTTCAGCTTTGGCTCGGAGACGACCATCTGCTCGTGGTCCGGTCGATGCGCTTCACCGAGGAGTACCGCCGCTTTCATCTGCGCGACATTCAGGCAATCACCGCTACTGAGCAGCCTCAGTTGATCTGGATGGAGGTCGCACTGTTTGCGATATCGGCCCTTGCTTTCCTCATGATGCTCGAGGTGGAGGCCATTGCCGCGCGCATCTTCTTTGGCGTTGTTGGGGCGGCCCTCGCGAGTACTGCTGTTTATGACCTCGTGCGCGGGCAGCGTTGCCGGTGCCGTTTGTTGACCGAGGTCTCGTCTGAGGTGTTGGACCCGATCACGCGAGTGTCAGACTTCGACCGTCTCACGACGCAACTGGAGCCTGCGATCGCCGCTGTGCAAGGTGTTCTCACAGTAGACGCCGCGTCCATGCCGGTGTTCGCACAGCCGGCCCCTGGCACCCCACCGTTGCGGCAGGAGGATCGGGTTGAGACGCCTGCGGGGAAGTACATTCCGCTTCTGTTGTACTTTGCCATCCTGGCGAACGCGATTGCTTATGCTGCAGGGCTCCTCGGTCGCTTCAATGAAGGGTTTGGGGCTGCGGCTTCGTTCTGGTTTACCGAAGTCATCCTCTGTGTGTTGTTGGCCTTTCAGCCGCGGCGGTTTGGGCTGAAGGGGCCGATGCTTGGGTTCTTCTATGTCACGGCAGCGCTGATTGCCATCGACGGCATCGTGACCATTGCCCTGATTGTGGATCTGATGCAGCGCATCGCGGAAGCGGGCCGATCCGGCACCAAGACTCCGACGATTTGGAACATCGAATGGATGATGACCGCCGGCAAGATCGCAATCGCCGGAAGGTCCTTGCTAGGTGTGGTTGGTTTGCTAGCGTTATGGCTGGGGCGCGACCGCGTCGTGCCCGCGAGCGAGGAGGTTCCGCCATCGCAACCGCAGCCCTGATCGACCAGCGCTGTCTACATCATCCGGATCGCGAAGCCGCGGCGCGATGTCCGTCCTGCCGCCGGAACTTCTGTCGCGAATGTGTCACCGAGCATGAGGGCAAGGTCACCTGCGCGGAGTGTCTGGCTAAGGTCCTGGCCGCTGCCAGGGGATCCGCAAGCGCGCGTTCCGTTTGGCCCTTGTTACTACTTGCGGCAACGCTTGGGTTTCTCCTCGCTTGGGTCATCTTCTATTCGGTGGGAACTTATCTGAGCAAGCAGCCGTCGGAGTTGCACGGCATATGAGGCCTCGCGGCGCGGTGCAGCTTTTTGAGGAAGCCGTACATCTGTTGCGGAGTGCCCCGCTCGCCTTTTTTGCGCCCTGCCTGATCGGAACATTACCCTTTGCTCTCTGCTTTCTTTGGTTCACTGCGGAGATGAGCTGGAGCGGGTACGCCATGCAGGAACTTCTCGGGGCATCGCTGTTCACCGCGGCCGTCTATGTCTGGAAGCAGGCTTGGGAGGGTGTGTTCTGCCTCCGGTTGCAGGAACGCTTGTCCGGTAATGTGGTGCGCCTCGCGCCAGGCGATGTCGCGCGCATGGTGCTACGTCAGGCTGCAGTTCAGCCCCTCGCGCTTGTCTCGCTGCCACTCTCAGCCGCACTATTGGTACCTCTGCCAATCGTATTCGCGTTCTTTCGCAACTACTCGCTGTACGCCGCACTCGGCGACGAAAATCCCGCGCGGAAAGCAGGCCAACAGGCGTCCGAGTGGATCAAACAGAGCTACATACTGCAGATCTTTTTGTTCCTGTTAGGGCTGCTGCTGGCATTGAACTATGCAGTGGCTGCGCTCACGTTGCCCGGGCTGGCCAAGAGTTTCTTTGGTATCGACAATACGCTCACAAGGTACGGCCAGTGGCTCTATTCCTGGACCGGTGCCACAGCGATTGGGATGCTCGTCTACGTGACATTGGAGCCTGTCTGCTGCGCGATCTATGTGCTGCGATGCTTCTATGGCCAGGCACAGGCCACAGGCGTTGATTTGGAAGCGAAGCTACGCCGCGCGCTCGCAACGGCGGCGATGGTTGTACTTTCTTTTGCGCCACACGTTCTATCGGCGCAGCCGCAGCCTCCAGCACCGTCTGGAGCCGTGGATGCTAAGCAGTTGGAGCGCTCTGTCGGCGAAGTTCTGCAGCGCCGCGAGTTCACCTGGCGGATGCCGCGCCAGGATACTGCCGAAGCCGACCGTCCCGCGTGGGTAAGGTGGATCGACGGCGTGATCCAGCGGAGCAAGGAGTTCATCGAATGGTTCGTTGAGGGACTGCGGAAGCTATTCGAGCCGGCACAGCCGAACTCCGCCAACAAAAACAAGGAGTCTGAACCCTATGCTCAGATTCTTCAGTACTCATTGTGGATGCTCGGTATTCTCTTTGCGATCGGTGCGGGTTTACTGCTTTACCGGCAGCATCGCAACCGCCGAACGATCGTGGCGGCATCAGCGCTAGCGGCCACATCCGCGTCGGTGGATGTACGCGATGAGTCGGTAACTGCAGACAAGCTACCGGAAGACTCCTGGATGGCCTTGGCTCGCGAATGGATCGAAAAGGGAGACTTTCGTCTTGCGCTACGAGCCATGCATTTGAGCGGCCTGAGCTATCTGAATAGCCGCAATCTGATTACCGTGCGTCGCTGGAAATCCGGCCTGGAATACTCGTCTGAGGTCGTCCGTCGGGCTCGCACCGCACCGGAGGTAGCATTAGCCTTCCGGCGCAATCTGCGCGTGTTCGAGGCTGGTTGGTTCGGAACACGCCCGGTTACCCATGAGACGTTGCAAGAGTTATCGCGTGGGCTGGAAGAGATGAGGTCTCATGCGAGCCGCCTCTAAAATTCTCATTCCCGTTGCCGTTCTGTTGTTCCTGTGGGCCGTGGTATCCATCATTCTTGTTCCCATCGAGTCCGGCGACGCTTACCCACGGTACTCTTCGTTGCGCCCGGATCCATTTGGTGCAAAGGTCCTGTACGAGAGCCTTGCGGCAATGCCCGGCGTGACAGTTGAGCGTAGCTATCGTGACCTGCTGTTGCTGCCCCTTCGCCCCGCGCCGACAGTTCTTGTCCTCGGCGGCATGGCGCCTACTTGGATTTCTGCACCCGAGAATGTTGTGAAGCGCTGGGAAGCCATCGCGTCGCGCGGGGCACGTTTAGTGTTTGTGTTTCAACCTTCACTCCCGGCGCTCACTGCGAACTTTGACCTGTTCCAGCCAGATAAGAAGAAGCCCCAAACTGTTGTTCACAAAGCGGCAATCACCGAGCGCTGGGGCGTAAAGGTCAAGCTCCGCGAGGTAACGGCAAAGGAGCGCGCTCAGATTAGCCGGTCGCCGCGTGAGTCTGCAGCGTACTTCGAGGCGGATGGATCCTGGACCGTGGTCGAGCGGCATTCCAAGGATGGTCTGCCCATGCAAATCGAGAAGCGGATGGGACAGGGCAGCATCGTGATCGCGACTCAGCTATTTCGTTTGTCCAACGAGGGGCTGCGGGAGGAGAGGCATGGAGCCTGGATCGCAAGCCTGTTGGGGCCGAATACTCGCATTGTGTTCGACGAGTTTCATCACAATGTCCAGGACACGGACAGCATCGGTACGCTATTGCGGCGTTACCGTCTACAAGGGGCTGTTGGCGTACTCTCTTTCATTGCCCTGCTGTTTATCTGGCGCAATGTCAACGGGCTTCTGCCGCCTCGTTCGGTTGCTGCGGGAAAGAGCGAGACTTCCATCGCTGGTTGGGATGCACAGCAGGGCCTTACTGCGCTGCTGGAGCGTAGCGTCGCGCAGGCGGACCTCATCCCCGTCGCGTTGCAGGAATGGAAAAAAACAGAAGGCTTGCGGCCACCTGTTTCGCACTCGCGGGTACAAGCGGCGACGGAGGCGGCGGAGCGCTGGAAGGAATCTCCCGCCGCGGCCTATCAGGAAATTCATCGGATTCTGACGGAACGAAAATGACACCACGACTGGAACAATTGCAAAGCATCCTGCAGGCCGCACGAGCCGAAACTGCCAAGGTGGTCATCGGGCAGTCGCAGGTAATTGACCAATGCTTGATCACGGTCTTGAGCCAACAACACGCCCTGCTCGAAGGTGTCCCAGGTGTTGCCAAAACACTACTTGCCAGGACGCTCGCGCAGGTGCTTGGATGTGCGTTCTCCCGTATCCAATTCACTCCGGACCTAATGCCCGCAGACATTACCGGCACCAACGTCTTCAACCTGCAAAAGAATGAGTTCACGTTGGTCCCAGGACCGGTATTCACCACCTTCCTGCTCGCCGACGAAATCAATCGCGCTCCGGCCAAAACGCAATCCGCGTTGCTGCAGGCCATGCAGGAACGCGCGGTGACCATCGATCGTGAGACCCACACCTTGGACCCTGGGTTTACCGTATTTGCCACCCAGAACCCAATCGAATTTGAAGGAACATACCCGCTGCCAGAGGCGCAAAAAGACCGCTTCATGCTCAAGATCCCGGTTGGCTTTCCCGAACGGGACGAAGAGCTGCAACTGGCCCACCGGATGCTACAGGGCAACGCACCGGAGAAGTCTCTGCTGCAAGGTGAAGCCCGTCCGGTCTTGGAGCCGGGACAATTGCACATCGCAAGGCAAGCGCTGCAGGACGTCGCCATGCGTACCGAGCTGGTCGCTTACATTGTGGACCTCGTCCGCCGGACCCGCACACATGAGGCTCTTCTTGTGGGTGGTGGACCTCGCGCGACGCAAGCCTTAATCGCCGCAAGCCGCGCTCATGCCGCGCTCGACATGCGTGATTTCGTTACGCCCGATGACGTCAAGCTCATGGCCATCCCTGTGCTCGAGCATCGGCTGATCGTACGCCCTGAGTTTGAGATCGAAGGCCAAACCGGTGGCGAGGTGGTTCGCAAACTCATCGAAACCGTCGCGGTGCCGGTGTAGCGCTATGGTTCCCGCGCCCAGACTGTTATGGCTCCTCGCGTTGGTGGCATTCCCTGCCGCCGTTGCGGGAGGCCTCGTGTCAGGCTGGGAAATCATTGCGATTGGAAGCGTAACGTTACTGGCGTTGGTCGCATGCGCCGACGCATGGCTCAGCCGCAATCGCTTGGTCTGGGTACAGGTGTCCGCACCGCCTCTAGTTCGTTTGTATCGCGCTCGCGAAGACCATATCCCATTGCGCATCGACGCTCCTGCCGAACTGCATTCCATACGCCTAGGACTCCCATTGGCAGAAGGTTTTGACACGCCGCATGACATTCGTGATGTCCTGCTCGATGCCAGCGGTGCTTCGCTTCTCGATTGGACAGTCACTCCAGCGCGACGCGGCAGGTACATGGTTGAGGAGGTCTACGCGGAAACATCCTCCGTCCTCGGGCTATGGGACGTGCGCCGTCGTGTGGCAACAGCGTTCGAGATCCGCGTGTATCCCAACCTGCGGCATGCGGACGCTTTGGCCGCTCTCCGCACGGGTGCGTTGGGAACGAACGTCCTGCGTCAGGTGGGGAAGGGCAGAGAGTTTGAGAAGCTTCGCGAGTATACCCCGGGTGACGGCTACGAGGAGATCCACTGGAAGGCTTCTGCACGTCGCGGCAAACCAATCACGAAGGTGTTCCAGGTCGAGCGTACACAAGAGATCTATGTCGTAATCGATGCGGGGCGCCTGAGTGCCAGGATGTCCGGCCGTGAGTCGACACTAGAGCGCTTCATGGAGGCTGGCCTTGTGCTCGGCGCTGCGGCAGAACGCAATGGCGATCTGTTCGGGCTTGCCGCGTTTAGCGACCGCTTACACGGCTTTGTACGCGCTCGAAATGGCAAGGCGCACTACTCAGCATGTCGGGATGCGCTGTACCAACTGGAACCCCGCGCCGTGTCCCCCGACTTTGACGAAATCGCCACATTCTTACGTCTCAAGCTGCGCCGCCGTGCGCTGATTGTATTCTTGACGGAGTTGGACGACCCAATGTTGTCAGAAAGCTTCATCCGCTCCGTGCGGCTGTTGAGTACCCAGCATGTGGTGTTGGCCGGGATGCTACGTCCCGCCCATGCGGGACCGTTATTTGCAACCGGTGGCGTACAAACGGATCGCGACGTGTACGCCCGGCTGAGCGCACACGCCGCATGGAAGGGCATGAAGGAAACGGAAATGACCTTGCGCCGCCAAGGTGTCTGGTTCTCTCTATTCACTCCGGAAGCGATCTGTCAACAACTGGTGAATGCCTACGCGGAAATCAAGCGCCGGCAAATGATCTAGAATCGCTCCTCGGGCGCTTCGCCCAGCGTGACTTTAAGAGTCGACTCTTTGCCGCCCCGGAACACGGTCAGATCCATGTTGTCCCCGGCTCGCTTTTTGGCAAGCACCTGCGACAGCGCATCCTGCCGATCAACGGGCTTTCCGTCAATTGCTGTGATGAAGTCACCACCGATACCGATCTCGTAGTTGCCGATGATCGCGGAATCGCGAGCGCCGCGTACGCCAGCCTCAGCTGCGGCCGTACCACGAATCACGCGCTGCACTAGCAGACCGCCTTTACGCGGCAGCTCCAGCGCCTCCGCATAATCGCCCGCGATGTACAGTACTTCAACACCCAGGCGCGGCTTGCGGTACACACGGCCGGCTTGGTAATCCGTGAGCATCGTCTTAGCGCGAGCGATGGGCATCGCGAAGCCGATACCGATGTTGCCGCCAGGACCATAAATCGCGGTGTTGACGCCGATAACATTACCCTGCGAGTCCAACAGCGGACCTCCGGAGTTGCCAGGATTGATGGCGGCGTCCGTTTGAATCATGCCCTCTAGCGTGCGATTCTCGCTCTGCAACGGGCGCCCCAAGGCCGACACCACGCCGGTCGTAAGCGTGCCTTCCAGGCGAAACGGATTGCCGATCGCCAGCACCTTCTGCCCCACCTGCAGCGTATCCGAATTGCCAAGGGTCAGAAACGGCAGCGACCCCTTTGGCTTGATCTGCAAAATGGCGAGGTCGTTCTGTGGGTCGCGCGCCAGGATCTGCGCCTTGTAGGTCTCATGGTTGGCTAGCGCGACCTCTACCTGCTGGCTGCCGGAGATCACATGGTTGTTGGTGATGATCTTGCCGTCGGCAGAGATGATAAAGCCCGAACCTGCTTCTTTCACCGGATAGTTCTGCATGAACCAGTCCTGTTTGTACACGGTGGACGTAATGTTCACCGTGGCCAGATTGGCGCGCTTGTAGATCTCAATGTTGTTGAGCTCATCATTACTGAGGCCCGCCCCGCGTACTTCCGACGCTTCGCGAAAGATGGGCTCCCCGTTTTCGCCCATTGGGGACGAAGGGCTCGACACCGCACGCCGCAGTTCACTCAAGCTCCAGCGGGTTTTGGATGTCAGGAAAAAGAAGCCACCGGCAAGCAGCACGGTCAAAAGTAAAATTCGCGATTTCATGAGGGAGCCGTTTCTCCGTAGACGATCAGTGAATGGTAAATGTTGCGAGTCTGTTGCAGCGTTTGTTCGATGGTGCCCGATGTGTCGATAACGTAGTGCGCGTAAGGCAGCTTGTCGGCAAGCGGTAGTTGCCGCTTCAGGCGCTCCAGGACAGCTTGCCGCGACAAACCATCGCGCGCCATCGCCCGTTCGATCTGCATCTCAACCGGACATGCCGCCAGGACGATCCGGTCAAAGTTCCGGTAGCCTCCTGTCTCTATCAGTATCGCAGCTTCATAAATCACGATTCCCGTTAGGCCGGACATTCGGCTGGCCGCCAGTTTCTCGATGGCAGGGTGAGTAATCGCTGTCAACGCGGCCAATCGTGCGGGATCCGCAAAGACGATCGCACCCAGCCTGCGGCGGTCAATTTCGCCTGTCGTAGCGTCCAGAATGGTCTCACCAAACTCAGCCAGGACGGCGTCAAACGCAAGATTCTCCCGGCGCAGCAACACCTGGTGGCCCAGCTTGTCGGCTTCGATCAGGTGACATCCGAGGCGCTGGAACTCACGGGCAGCAACACCCTTGCCACTGGCAAGGCCTCCCGTGAGTCCAACGCGAAGCAGCATTTGGTTAAGAGGGTTTACGCAAACGGCGTTCCGCCAGTTCCACCGTATTGCTCATCAACATCGCAATGGTGAGCGGACCTACGCCGCCTGGCACCGGTGTGTACGCCGAAGAGACAGTCGCCATCGCATCCGGGTCAACGTCGCCGATCAGCCTTGTCCCTTTGGCGGCAGTTGGATCGGCAATACGGTTCATGCCCACATCGATCACCACGGCACCGGGCTTGATAAAGTCCGCGGTCACAAGGGCGGGTTTGCCGATGGCGGCCACCAGGATGTCCGCGCGCCGGCACTCTTCCGCGAGGTTCGCCGTACGAGAGTGGCAGATCGTAACCGTAGCGTTGGCGTGAAGCAACAGCAACCCCATGGGCTTTCCGACAATGTCGCTGCGGCCCACCACGACGGCATGCTTGCCAGCGGGGTCAATCCCGTACCGTTTGAGCATTTCGATGATACCTGCTGGGGTACAGGCGCGAGGCGCGGGGCGCCCAGCCACAAGGTGTCCAACATTCGTCGGATGGAAACCGTCCGCATCCTTGTCGGCAGCAACGGCCTCCAACACGGCGCGGGAGTCGATCTGCTTCGGCAAAGGCATTTGCACCAGGATGCCATCAATGTCGGGACGAGCGTTCAACTCGGCAATGATGTCGCGCATCCCTGCGGTCGAGATGTCCTCGGGCGGGGTCAGCTTGTCGCTGTAAATACCGAGGTCGGCGCAAGCCTTGATCTTATTGCGGACGTACACCTCAGATCCGGGATCATGCCCAATCAGAACAACAGCCAAGCCTGGAGGGCGGGGAAGCGCCGCCAAGCGCGGCTTCAATTCGTTCAGAATTTGGTCGCGGATGGTTACTCCGCTGAGTACAGTGGGCATTTATTGTAGGTCGGCGACGATGCCGGTCTTTTGAATTCGGAAACGGTAGATCAAGGCACCAATGGCAACGGTGGCCAAGCCCGCGAAGGAAACCACGGGCTTTTTGGTCAGGCCTTGATAGGTGATCCAGAGTCCAACAAGCACGAACAGAGCGGGTACGAGGGGGAATAGGAAGTCGACCACTTTCAGCTTTTGCCAGCCGGGGCGATTCCGCAGGAAGAACAAAGACGAGACGGCCATCACAGCGCTGATGTTGAGCGTGAAGCCGATGTAGTCCATGAGGTCGCGGAACGATGTTAGTAGCATCACCAGGGTCATCAGGCCCTGCCAGATGATCGAATTCACGGGCGTATGGTACTTCGGATGTACTTTCGCCGCGCCGCTGAAAAACGCTCCATTGCGCGCCATCGCGTAGTACACACGAGGTCCGATCGTCACCATCGAATTCACGCTAGCGAGTAGCGCAAGAGCCATCAGCGCGCTAAAGACGCCCGCGGCTTCTTGCCCAAAGAGTCGCTCCGCTGTCAGGGACCCGATGGCGAACACCCCCTTCATCACCGACATTGGGGATGCGTAGATGAAGACCACGTTCAAGATCAGAAACAGCGCGGCAGCGATGGTGGTGCCAAGCGCAAGCGCGATCGGCAACGTCCGCGCAGGATTTTTCAACTCCTCCGCGACGTAAGTTGCCGCGTTCCAGCCGCTATACGACACGTAGATCCAAAACAGGCTGAGCGCGAACTGCTCGCTCACCGAAATGCCAGGGTTGGAGCGTGGAATGACTTCCGAAAAGTTTGCCCAGTCACCTTTGCCAACCGTCAGACCCAGTACGATAAAGCCGAAGATCACGGCCAGCTTGGTGCCCGTCAAAAAGTTCTGCACGCGAGCCGACCAGCGCAAGCCAACGATGTTCAGAAAGCTAAACAGCACTACCAGGACGACACAAAACGCTTGGCCCCAACCCAGTCGAATCACAAATGGATCTGTACCGATCACGCTGGTCTCACGCCACGCTGGAAAGAAAAAGCTGAGGTACGCCGCGCAAGCCAATGCATTAGAGGCAATCGGTGCCGCAAACCCGGCGACGAAGGACAGCCATCCTGTCATAAAGCCCCAGGTGGGGCCGAACGCGCGAGTCAGATAGACATACTCACCGCCCGAACTCGGAAAGTTCACGCCTAGCTCGGAATAGCAGAACGCACCGGCCATCGCGCAGAGTGCGCCAGCGATCCAGATCAACAGGACCAGCTTCGGGTCGCCGAGGTCCGCCGCCAGAAATCCGGTCGAGGTAAAGATGCCGACGCCAATGATGTTGGACACTACGAGCGCCGTCGCGCTCACGATGCCCAATTGCCGTAGTAACGCAGGACTTTCGGAGGTGGACACGGTCTTGGAGGCGGTCACTCACGTATTGTACGCTGTGAACTTAATGCAAACCAAACAACTTGGCAATAGCGATCTGCAGATTACACCGCTTGGTATCGGAGCCTGGGCGATGGGCGGCGGCGGTTGGGCCTTCGCTTGGGGCCCTCAGGATGATGAGGAATCGATCGCAGCGATTCGGGCCGCCGTGGAGGCAGGCTGGAACTGGATCGACACCGCTGCTGTTTATGGGTTGGGGCATTCCGAAGAGGTTGTGGCAAAGGCGCTCGAAGGGCTGTCGCCCCGGCCGTATGTCTTTACCAAGTGCGCCCGCGTATGGGACGACTTCGGCAAAATCGGCAAGCGGCTCAAAGCGGACTCGGTTCGGAAGGAGTGCGAGAACAGCCTTCGCCGCCTCAAGACCGACGTGATCGATCTCTACCAGATCCACTGGCCGGAGCCCGATGAAGAGATCGAAGAGGGCTGGACGGAACTTGCCAAGCTGCAGCAGGAAGGCAAGGTCCGCTGGATCGGTGTATCGAACTTCAACGTGTCGCAGTTGAAGCGCGCGCAGGCCATTGCCCCGATCACCTCGCTGCAGCCGCCATATTCGATGGTCACTGCTGATATCGAGGCGGAGATTCTGCCGTACTGCCTCGAAAACAACATCGGAACCATCATCTACTCGCCGATGAAGTCCGGCCTACTGTCCGGTCGCATGACGCGGGAGCGTGTCCAAAGCATGCCCGCCGACGACCATCGCCAGCGGATGCCGCACTTCCAGGAGCCGCTCCTCACGCGTAACCTCAACCTCGTGGAACTGCTGCGAGAGATCGGTGCGAAGCATGGGAAGACACCAGGCGAGGTTGCGATCGCTTGGGCGCTCCGCCATCCGGCGGTTACCGCAGCGATCGTCGGTTTGCGGTCGCCCTCCCAGTTGGAAGGCGTGTCCGGCGCTGCCGAATGGCGCCTATCCGCGGAAGAAACCCAGCAGATCGCTGACTTTCTTAAGTAAGACTCTTTGACAAACGATAATCATTATCGTTTAATAAAAGTGTGTTGACCTCCGCGGCCCGCAATGCCGCAATCGAAGACATGCGCCGGCGCTGTAAGGAACAAGGCATGGCCTTTACCTTTCAGCGCCAGGTGATTTACGAAGCCGTCCTCGATTCCAGGCAGCACCCGACTCCCGAGAACATCTACGAACAGGTTCGCGGACGCATCCCTTCCATCTCGTTGGGCACGGTGTACAAGAACGTAAAAACGTTTCTCGACACCGGGCTTTTGAAGGAGGTCAGCCTCCACCACGGCTCGCTACGCCTCGAAGCCAACATGACCCCGCATCATCACGTGGTCTGCTCCGGCTGCAAGGCGATCTTCGATCTGGAAGAAACCGAAGTAGCGCCATTGGAACTAGGCAAAACACCTTTGCCAAAGGGCTTTGCGGTTTCGCGGTGCAGCGTGGAAATTATCGGATTATGCGCATCATGCCGCGGCATCGGCGCATCCAAGAAAAAGACTCAGAACAATAACTCATCAGGAGCAAGTAAATAACATCATGTTAGGCGTAGGACAGAAATTCCCCGACTTCAAGCTGCCGGCCACCGTCAGCCTCGAAAAGGGCAAGACCTTTCAGGACATCACCGGCAACGACTATGAAGGCAAGTGGAAGGTCTACTTCTTCTGGCCCAAGGACTTCACCTTCGTCTGCCCCACCGAGATCGCTGCCTTCGGCAAGCTGAACGGACAGTTCGCGGATCGCGACGCCCAGGTGCTGGGTGGCAGCACGGACTCTGAGTTCGTCCACCTCGCCTGGCGGACGCATCACGAAGACCTCAAGAACCTGCCCTTTCCGATGCTCGCCGATATCAAGCACGAGCTCTGCAAGAGCCTCGGCATCCTGGACCCCGGCGCCGGTGTCGCACAGCGCGCCACCTTCATCGTCGACCCCCAGGGCATCATCCGCTACGTGTCGGTGAACGATCTTTCCGTCGGCCGCAATCCGGAAGAAGTGCTTCGCGTACTCGACGCTCTGCAGACCGACGAACTCTGCCCCTGCAACTGGAAGAAGGGTGAAGAGACCCTCAAGGTCTAACGAAGCACAATGTCTCTTGAAGCCTTGCTAGAGTCCCTGCCGGCGTATGCCAAAGATCTCAAGTTGAACCTTGGGACGGTATTGCGGCAGACGGAACTCACTCCCAATCAGCTCTGGGGAACTGCAGTTGCCAGCGCGTACGCTTCGCGTAACGCACAACTGCGCGACGCCATCGAGCAAGAAGCAAGCAAGGTGTTGGAACCGGTGGTGCTGGAGGCGGCTAAGTCCGCCTCCGCCATCATGGGCATGAACAACATCTACTACCGCTTCCTGCACATGGTCGAGCATCCCAAGTACGCGGAGATTCCCGCCCGTCTGCGTATGAACGTCATCCGCATGCATGGCATCTCGCATGTGGACTTTGAACTCTTCTGCGTTGCCGTGTCCGCGATCAACGGTTGCGGCGCGTGTGTCGCTTCACACGACCGCGTTGTGCGCGAAAAAGGGCTTTCCGAAGAAACCGTCCTTGCCTCGGTTCGAATCGCTTCCGTGATCCACGCTGTGGCCTCCGTACTCGACGGCATCACTCCCGCCGCTGCCTAGCCCGCAAAGACCTCGCCCCGGCCGGGGAGTTAAACTGCGAAGTATATGCACCCCCTCCTGTTGCACAATGGCCGCCTGACTGACACCAGGGAGAAGTTTCTCTCGCCCGGTCAAGTTGGTGTGCTCAATGGGTGGGGTGTGTTTACCACCATCCGCGTTTACGACGGCGTCATGTTCGCCTGGCAGCGCCATTGGGATCGCATGGCCCGCGACGCGCGCAAAATGAATGTCCCGATGCCTGCGGCCGAAGATCTGGAAGCGCAGTTGCAAAGCCTGATTGAGGCCAATCAGGCACACAACTCGACGCTTCGGGTCAGCATTATTCGCAATCGCGGCGGTATGTTCGAAACACCGGGCATCGAATCGGATTACGACATAGTCGCCTTCACGCGCGATGTTGCTGCCTGGGGTGAGAGCGCCAAGCTCGGCATCGTACCGCAGGCCCGTCACGCCCAATGTGAATTTGCCGGGACCAAGATCTTATCCTGGTCCCAAAACCTCACCTGGTATGAGCGTGCCAAACAGCAGGGGCTGGACGAAGTTGTCCTGCTCAACGAGCGTAATGAAGTCAGCGAATGCACGTCGGCGAACATCTTCATCGTACAGGGCGGCCGCATCTACACCCCAGCGGTGATGAGTTCCGGTTGCCTCGCGGGCATCACTCGCGATGTCATCGTCAATGATCTCGGTTTGGAAGTTCACGAGCACATCCTGCTGCTGGCGGACCTTACCGGCGCGACTGAGGTGTTCATGACTTCCACAACGCGCGAGGTCATGCCTGTGACGTACCTCGATCAGTTCGGCCATATTCCCATTGGCCCGGTGACGCTCAAGGTTCGTGAGGCGTTTTCTGCCTTCACCAAAGCCTATACCGAAAGCCACAAAAAGGCCGCCCTGCCAGCATGAGGCTGCTGATGGCCGGCGTCGCCGCGATGTGTATCGCCTCTGCCGCGACGCCGATGCAGACCCTTTTGCAGGTGCTGCCGAAAGAAGCCGCAGATTTTTCGCGTTGCGCGTCGCAACTGTACACAAAAGAGACCTTGATCCATCGCGACCCAGCGGATGGGCCTGAACCGCGCAACCTGATTTCGGAGTACACGTTCGTGCAGACTCGCGATGCGGCCGGCGCTATTCGTGAGGTCCGCCAGATGAGGGAACTGAACGGCAAGCCGTTGAAGGCTGCTTCCAGTCTCGAGTCTATTGCTCAGGCACTCTCCGACGGCTCTGAAAAGCAACGGCGTCGTCAGTTGGAACGATTCGAAAAGCTCGGTATTTACGGCGCCGCCACCGACCTCGGACAGATGCTGCTCATGTTTTCGGCTGCATCCTTGGCGGGATACGAGTTCCGAGCCACAGGTGACGAGACGTCTGCAGAAGGCACTCGAATGGCCGCCTTTAGTTTTACGCCGATCGACACAACGGATAGCAAAGGGCCGCTTGTATTCGCCCCCGGCAAGCAAGTTGGACAAAAGCCGCGCTTCAAAGGTACGATCTGGCTGCGTATTTTCGACTGGCGTCTAGCGCGGATCGCGATGGATAGCGAAGCCATGGACGGGCGTGTGCAGCGTCTTAGCGTGGACTACGAACCGAGCGATGCCTGCCCGTGCGTGATGCCCACCGTCGCCAAGCATAAAGAAGTTGGTGCTGATGGTGCCGTTCTGGTGGAAAACGAATACGTGTACGAGCGCTTCCGCCCACTTTCGGAGAAGAAATGAAGGTCATCTACTGCCACGGCTTCGCCTCCAGCCCGGCTTCCAGCAAGGCACGCTTCTTCGCAGCCAAGCTTACCGAATGCGGCGTCGAATGTGTCGTGCCCGCCCTCGATGGCGGCGACTTTGAGAACCTCACCATCAGCGGACAGCTTCGCATCCTGGAAGAGGAAGCCAACGGCCAGCCGGTACATCTTGTCGGTTCGAGCCTTGGCGGCTACCTTTCCGCGCTGTATGCTGCTGCGCATCCCGATCAAGTCCAGAGCCTCATTCTGCTGGCACCGGCGTTCTGCTTTGGGTCACGCTATCCAGGCGAACTCAAGCCAGAGGATCTTGCGGCCTGGAAGGCCGCCGGCACCCGAAAGATCTTCCACTATGGCCACGAGCGCGAAATGGACCTTCGCTACACGTTGGTGGAAGACGCCGCACAGTACGCCGATTATCCGGACTTCCAGCAGCCGGCGCTGATCTTTCATGGCCGCAGCGACGACGTCGTACCCAGTTTTCTGTCCGAACGATTTGTTGCCAAACACCCCAACGCGACCTTGCGTATTTTGGAGTCCGATCACCAACTTACCGATGTCACCGATATCCTTTGGCGCGAATCCAAGGCCTTCTTTGGGCTATAATCGTCACGTAACTACTACACCCTGCATTGGAGGCAGATGAGTAAAGAAGATTCGATCGAAGTCACCGGGACCGTCGTTGAGAAGTTCCCCAGTGGATTGTTCAGCGTGCAGTTGGATCAGGAACGTACAATCCTGGCACACCTCGCAGGCAAATTGCGCCGCAACCGTATCCGCGTTCTCGCCGGAGATCGCGTGACCTTGGAAATGTCGCCCTACGACTTGACCAAGGGACGGATCACCTACCGTCACAAGTAAACCAAGCTTTTCCACTTTGCGAGTTCTGTTCGTTTTCGGCACCCGTCCGGAGGCTATTAAGTTGTGCCCGGCCGTGCGCCACATGCGCGAAACCTCCGATATCGAGCCAACGGTGTGTGTCACGGGACAGCATCGCGGCCTGCTCGATCAGGTGTTGGATGCCTTCGCGGTCAAACCCGACTACGACCTGAATCTCATGCAGCAGGCGCAAACCCTGTCGCAAAGCACCAGTCGTATCCTTGGCGCTCTAGAACCTGTGCTGCTAGACGCCAAGCCGGACTTGGTGCTTGTCCAAGGTGACACCACAACCACGTTTGCCGGCGCCCTGGCAGCCTTCTATCAGCGCATCCCAGTAGGGCACGTGGAGGCAGGCCTCCGCACCTGGGATCTCGCGCAGCCCTTTCCCGAAGAGTCGAACCGGGTGCTCACGGGGCGTCTGGCCACGCTGCACTTCGCCGCAACCGGCGGAGCCCGCCAAAATCTACTCAATGAGGGCGTCAACCCTGCTTCGGTGTTTGTCACTGGCAACACCGGCATTGACGCTGTGCTCCACGTGCGTGACGGGTTGGAGTCTGGCTCACTGCACGTTCCCAATCCGGTGTTCCGGCCCAACCCTGCAAAGAAGCTGATCCTTGTTACCGCGCACCGTCGTGAGAGCTTCGGCGAAGGCTTCCAACAAATCTGCGACTCTCTTGTCCGGCTCTCCCAGCGGGACGACGTCGAAATCGTATACCCCGTACATCCGAACCCCAACGTTCGCGGCATTGTAGAGCAAACATTACGCGCCAGAGCAAACATCACTTTGCTCGAACCACTTGGCTACGTCGAATTCGTCGACCTCATGCGGCAGGCTTACATTCTGCTTACCGATTCGGGCGGCGTGCAGGAGGAAGGTCCGTCTTTGGGGAAGCCGATTCTCGTCATGCGGGACAAGACCGAACGCCCCGAGGCCGTAGCCGCGGGAACCGTGAAACTGGTTGGCCCGCATTGTGAACGAATCGTTTCGGAATGCGTGAATCTATTGGACAACCACGATTCCTACGCCGCAATGTCGCGCGTTCACAACCCGTACGGGGATGGTCAGGCAAGTGCCCGTATCGCCTCCCTAATTCGCTCATTCTTCAACAACTAGCGCCTACATTAAGGCGTCCCTTCGGGCTCCATTTGGCCCACCCAAAGCCCGAGTTTCACCGCAAGCGCCGCGTATACTCTCTCGCGTAAGGGGGATCGTAGCTCTCGCAAGATGAAGAACAATATTCAGTCGGTACGGCCGCGCCGTTGGGAATCCTCAAACCCGGAATCGCAGTCCGGAGCAGAAACGTTGCAGGATTTCTACGGCGTGCTCGAGAGGAAGGTAGTGGGGCAGCCCAACGCGCTGCGCCAGATTGTCCCCTACATTCAAATGCATCGCGCTGGTCTGGCGCCGGAAAATCGTCCTGCAGGCGTATTTCTCTTGCTGGGACCCACAGGCACCGGCAAGACCCGTACGGTGGAAGCGTTGGCGGAAATGCTCCATGGCAGCGAAAAGTCGATGGTACGCGTGGATTGCGGCGAGTTCCAGATGGAGCATGAGGTCGCCAAACTCATTGGCGCCCCTCCCGGCTATTTGGGACATAGGGAAACGCAGCCAATGCTGACGCAGGCCAAGTTGAACGCCGCAACCAGTGAACACTGCAATCTGTCGATCGTGCTCTTTGATGAAGTGGAAAAAGCAGCAGGCAGCCTCGCGCGTCTGTTGCTCGGTGTATTGGACAAGGCGACTCTGCGCCTGGGCGACAACAACACAGTGAACTTCGAACGCAGCCTGATCTTTCTCACCAGCAACCTGGGTGCCGAGGCGATGGCACGTCAGCTCAAGCCCTGGTTCGGCCTGGAGGCTGTCGCCAAGCCGGGTCACGATGACAACCTTGACTCTGCCGAAGACAAGCTGAAGCGCATTGGCGTTGCTGCGGTTCGCCGCAAGTTCTCGCCGGAGTTCGTCAATCGGATCGATGTGGTGCTGACGTACCGTCCGCTCACCGCAGCAGCGCTTTCCGCCATCCTCGATCTTCAACTGGCGGATCTCCAGTCGCACATCATCCGGCGTCTGGGTGGGCGCGCGTTTCGTCTGGCGATCTCCAAGGGCGCCAAGCAGTTCTTGCTCCGCAACGGCACCAGTGTCGAATACGGTGCGCGGGAACTCAAGCGAACCATCCTGCGGACGGTGACCCAGCCGATCTCGGCTCTGCTCGCCGCCGGGCGCATCGAACCGGGGTGCCGCGTGGCAATCGAACTCGAAAAGGACGGTCAATCCCTACGCATTGTTCCCAAGTTGGATCCCGTGCCGCCCAAGGAGGGAACGGTATCCTAGAAGTTCATGAATCCAGAAGATCTCGCGCTGTACCTCATGTGGTACGTGGTGTTCCTTTTGTCTGTCACCTGCCATGAGGCGGCGCACGCACTGGTAGCAAAATGGGGTGGTGACCTGACGGCCTATCAGGCGGGTCAGGTCACCCTCAACCCGATGCCGCACATCCAGCGCGAACCCTGGGGCATGGTGGTGATGCCCTTGCTCAGCCTGACCCTGGGCGGCATGCTCATTGGCTGGGGTTCCGCGCCGTACGATCCCTATTGGGAACAGCGTTACCCTCGTCGCGCCGCCTGGATGGCGCTCGCAGGGCCGGCAGCAAACGTGATTCTGGTGTTGATCGCCGCAATCGGCATCCGCATCGGGCTGGTCGCCGGTACCTTCACCCCCACCAATCCGGGATTCTCAGAACTCGTGGCGGCTGCTCCCGGCACTGCCGCGGAAGGTCTGGCCATCTTTCTCAGTCTGATGTTCTGCCAGAACGTACTGCTCGCCTTCTTCAACATGCTGCCCGTGCCGCCGCTCGACGGCAACACCGCAATCGCGCTGATCCTTCCCGAACGCGCGGCAGAGGCATTTCGCGCGGCTACGCGCACGGGCTTCCTCGCTATGTTCGGTATCTGGATCGCCTGGTTCCTGGCTGGCGGGTTGTTGCGGCCGGTCTTGGTCGCTGCAATCGGACTGCTAATTTACTGACGCGGTTCTTTGGGGACGAGAAAGCGGAAGGCTTTGTACGGGATCATCGGGTAGTGGTATTCACCGCGATCCCGGTAGCTCGACGAAGCGACAACTTCCGGAAACTGGGCGTGGAAGTCGCCACGGGTCATCCGGAAGCGTCCGGCTGGGGTCGCTACTTCAAACCAGTCATGGTCGGCCAATGGCTCTATGAGGTCGCGTCTGAAGGTCAAAAAGCTCGACGCGATGCCATTGGGAATGTTGGGTGTTCCGTTCGTCAGAGCTATGTTCATTATATAGATCAGCTTTGGAACGCGGGTAGATCCGATAGCCGGTACGTACCAGTATCCTGGCGCTGGATGAGCGTCTTCTCAAATCGCAGCAGATGCTCAATCAGGTCCGGCAGAGGCTCTTCGGCATCCAAAGCCTGGTTGCAGTTGATCAACGCGTCCTCAAAGCGCCCCATCCGCCGTAGCAGATCGGTAGCCAGCGCATGCTCCAGTTCCGGCTCTGCAAAATCCTCGCCGGCGAGCTTCGCTTTCCGCCAGTACTCCATCGCCCGCCCCCGCGCTGCTGCCTGACCGTTCCCGCCGTTATCATCACAGACCCACGCAGCATGCAGGCAAGTCCACCCGGCATCGGCGTACTGCCCCACCTGATCCAGAATCAACGCATGCGCCAGGAACTCACAGGCCTTGGCCGGAAATCGGGCGTCGTTCAACTGTTTCTGGTAGGCCTCGCTGGCGATCAGGTCTGCAGCCTGCTCATGGATGCTACTGATGTCCCCCGCGCAGTACCCGCAATGCGGACAGCGCTGCATCCAAAACGCGATGGTGGATCGCACGAGGCCGTTCGGACGCGTGTCCAGGTCCGGGGCGCCGCTCTCGCCACCCGAGTTGGTTTGAATTTGTTCAGAAGATTGCCCGCACGATCCACAAACGATCGCGCGGCGAACCAGGTTCATCTGCAAATCGGCAGGGTAGCATGAGACGTATGGAGCGTAAGCTCTACCGTTCCCTCAAAACCCCCTACGGCGTGCAGCGCTACCTCGACGAGCAGATCCGCTACAACAAAGCGGAAACCTGCTATTCGCCGCGGCTCGTCCAGCGTCATGGCAAGGCCCACTGCATGGAAGGCGCGCTCTTTGCCGCCGCCGCCCTGCGCGAACTCGGTCATCCGCCGCTGCTCGTTGACCTCACCTCCGTGCGCGACGACGATCATGTTCTGGCGGTGTACCGCGTCCACGGTCACTGGGGTTCCGTCGCCAAATCCAACTATTCGGGACTTCGCGGCCGCGAACCCGTCTACCGCAGCCTTCGAGAACTTGCCATTTCGTACTTCGAGCATTACTACAACATCGCGGGCGAAAAGACCCTCCGCGGGTATTCCCGACCGGTCAACCTCAAGCGTTTCGACTGCATCGAATGGGCCACGGCGGACCGTGAGGTCTGGGAGATCCCCGAGTACCTCTGCACGATCTCCCACTCGAGCATTGCGCCTCCCGCCATCCTTCGCCGCCTCAATCCCATGGACCCCCGCTCGTACGGCGCCGGTGAGTACGGCATGCAGCGATGATCGCCCTGCTTCTTACGCTTTCCGCAGCAGACTACGCGACCCAGATCGCGCCGCTCTTGCACGCCAAGTGTGCCGGATGCCACCGCCCGGGCGAGGTCGCGCCGTTCCCGCTTCTCACGTACACCGACGCTAAGTCCCACGCCGCTGAGATCGCAAAGGTTGTCGAACGGAACATTATGCCGCCGTGGAAGGCTGTCGAAGGAGACTTCGCCGGATCTCGCGCGCTCACTGCGAAGGAAAAGGAGCTCATTGTCGATTGGGCCAAAGCAGGTGCACCACGAGGCAACCCCGCTAAGGAACCCGCGCCTCCGGTCTTCAAAACTGGCTGGCAACTCGGCGAACCGGACATCGTGTTGGAGATGCCGGTCGCTTTCGAAGTACCTGCCGGCGGCAACGATCTTTACCAATGCTTTGTGATTCCCGTGGCAGTGGCCGGATACGTCAAAGCGTGGGAGTTTCAACCCGGTGCCCGCGACACCGTACATCACTCGCTCTTCTTCACCGATGGATCGAGAACCGCACGCAAGCGCGCCGCCGACACTGGAACCTACTCCTGCTTCGGCGTCCCTGGCTTTCTGCCTTCCGGTAGCCTCGGCGGCTGGTCTCCCGGCTTTGCGCCATTCCAGTCGCCTGCCGGAACCGCAAGCCGTATCCAACCCGGGCATGACCTCGTCATGCAGATCCATTACCATCCCTCCGGCAAGCCGGAAAAGGACCGCAGCCGAATCGGCCTGTACCTCACCAAGGATCCGCCGCCCAAGCGCATCGTCGACATTGCACTGGTGTCCAAAGCCATCGACATCGCTCCCGGCGATGCCGCCTACAAGGTGACCGATTACTTCACGATACCCATCGACGTTGACGTGGTCGGCCTCATTCCGCACGCCCACTACATCTGCAAACGCATGATTGGCTGGGCGACCCTGCCCAACGGCAAGAAGCGCACTCTCATCCGCATCGACGACTGGGACTTCAACTGGCAGGAGCAGTATTACTACCGCCAACCCATGCGCCTGCCCGCAGGAACCAAGGTCGAAATGGAATTCATTTACGACAACTCGGCAGCGAACCCACGCAACCCGTCGAACCCGCCGAAGCGCGTGGAATGGGGCCCCGATGCGACGGACGAAATGGCCGGCCTCCACATCCAGGCGATCCCGGTCCGTATGGAAGAACTGCCCGAACTCGGCCGTGCGTTATGGGGCAAGATCATGCGCGCGCTCGGCGGCTTCATCCCCACCACGCGATAATGGATCTTTCCGCACATGCAGCAAGACATCGAAAAGTTGTTCGACGAAAAGCCGTCGTCCTATGACGACAGCCATTTCACGCTATTTGCCGCCTTCAAGGCTGCGCTGAACAAGGGCGAGATTCGCTCTGCCGAACCCGATCCCACAGCCAAGAACGGTTGGAAGGTAAATAGCTGGGTGAAGAAGGGAATCCTGCTCGGCTTCCGTATGGGACTCGTGGTCGACATGTCGCCGGACCCGCAGCGTCTCCCGTTCTTCGACAAGGCGACGTACCCGGTGCGCCCCATGACCAGCGCCGACGGCGTTCGCATCGTACCCGGCGGCTCCACGATTCGCGACGGCTGCTTCATCGGCCGCGGCGTCACCTGCATGCCGCCCATGTACATCAACGTCGGCTCCTACGTCGGCGATGGCACCATGGTCGATTCCCACGCCTTGATCGGCTCCTGCGCGCAGATCGGCAAGAATTGCCATGTCTCCGCAGCCTCGCAAATCGGCGGTGTACTAGAGCCTGTGGGTGCCATGCCTGTGATCGTCGAAGATGACGTAATGATCGGTGGCAACTGTGGTGTCTATGAAGGCACGATCGTCAAGAAGTCCGCGGTGCTCGGCACGGGTACGATCCTGAATCGCTCCACCCCCGTCTACGACTTAGTGAAAGAAACCGTGTACAGCGCCACCGACGACGAGCCACTGGTGATTCCGGAAGGCGCGGTCGTAGTTGCCGGTTCGCGACCCATTGGCAAAGGTAAGGGCAAAGAGTGGGGCCTGTCCCTCTACACCCCTGTCATCGTGAAGTACCGCGATGAGAAGACCGGCGCCAAGATCCAACTCGAAGACCTGTTGCGCTAAGGAGACCAAATGTCGATCTTCCAGCCCAATCTGCTTGCCGGAAAGCACGCATTCGTTACGGGTGGCTCAAGCGGCATCTGCTTGACCATGGCTCAGGCCTTCGCCGCCCACGGAGCCAGCGTGTCCATCCTCGGGCGGAACCCCGAAAAGCTGGAGGAGGCAGTCAAAAGCATCGGCGGAACGGCTACCGGCTATTCCGCCGACGTCCGGCAGTACGACGCGGTAGAGAACGCCCTGCGTCAAGCGCACGAGGCCCACGGCCCTATCGACATCCTCATCGCCGGCGCTGCTGGCAACTTCCCCGCGCCTGCCCTCGGTATGTCTGCCAACGGCTTCAAGGCTGTCATCGACATTGATGTCCTAGGTACTTTCAACACCTGTCGCGCCGCCCATCAGTTCTTGCGCAAGCCTGGTGCGTCGGTCATCGCCATCTCTGCGTCCCACGCGCACACACCGATTCCCTTGCAGTCTCATGTTTGCGCCGCAAAAGCCGGTGTCGAACTGCTGCTCAAGACGTTGGCTCTGGAGTGGGGGCCGGAAGGCATCCGCTGCAACATCATTACGCCGGGTCCCACAGCGGACACAGAAGGCATGCGGCGCCTGGCGCCCACCCTTGAGGCCGTTGCAAAGGTAGAGGCCAGCGTCCCACTGCGCCGCCAAGGCACAAAGCAGGAACTGGCGGACCTTGCTGTGTTCCTGTGCTCGCCCGCCGCGTCGTACATCACAGGCTCGGTCTACAATTGCGACGGCGGGTCCGGCATCGCAGGCCACACTTTAGGCATTTCCTAGCGTTCCAGTACCCGAGCTTCATCCCTGCAACGTTAAACTGAAATTTGGCCAAGATTCTTGTTGCGGGCGGCGCCGGCTACATCGGTTCGCACACCACTCATTACCTTCTCAACCAGGGTCACGACTGCGTCGTTGTCGACAATCTGGTTACTGGCTACCGGCACAATGTCGAACCCTCGCGCCTCCGCCAGATCGACATTCAGGACACTCCCGCATTGAGCGATCTCTTCGCCGCGGAAAAGTTCGATGCCGTCCTACACTTCGCCGCGTCGATTGCTGTCGGTGAATCCACCAAGATCCCGCAAAAGTACTTCCGCAACAATACCGGCGGCAGCTTTTCACTGATCGACGCCATGCTGGACTCCGGCGTCAACAAGATTGTCTTCTCCTCAACAGCAGCCGTCTACGGAACCCCCGCCAAGACACCGATCACCGAGGACATGCCGTTCCAGGCGGAAAGTCCGTACGGGGAATCCAAGGTGATGGTGGAAAAGGCTCTGCAGTGGAACGCCCAGTTCGCGGGCCTGAACAGCGTCTGCCTGCGCTACTTCAACGCCTGCGGTGCGGAGCCGAAAGCCAATCGCGGCGAAGAACACATTCCGGAAACTCACCTGATTCCGCTCGTCCTTCGCGCAGCGACCGGCGTTGGCAAACCAGTGACAGTGTTCGGTACCGACTATCCGACCCGCGACGGCAGTTGCGAGCGCGATTACATCCACGTCATGGACCTCGCCTCCGCCCACGCACTTGCGCTACAGCACCTGCTCGACGGCGGCTCCAGCCGTCAGTTCAACTGCGGTACGGGCGAGGGTTTTACGGTCCTGGAGGTCATCAAGGCTGTGGAAGAGGCGACGGGCAAGAAGGTCCCGCATTCGATCGGTCCGCGTCGCGACGGAGATCCCTCCACGCTTGTAGCGGATTCCACACGGATTCGCACAGAATTGGGATGGAAGTCGACCCGCTCCGCGCTGGCCGACATTGTGCGCGACGCTCTGGAGTTTGAGCCAATCCGTCTGCAGCGGGCGTCCTAGTCCGCCGGAACCCAAACGGCCACTCGCTCCACAATCCGAAACTTCGCGTCACCTCGGCTATATCCGCCCATCCGGTAAACCGGGTTGAAGTCGATGATGTGCCGTTTGACGATCCCACCCGTTATGACACTCTTGTTGGCGTCCAGGAACACCAGAAGCGTAATGTTGCCGCGCGTCGCGATCTCCGCAGTTTCGTAGCCCATCCAATCCGCGCCAACAATCCGCCGGGATTCGTTCTCGGACGTGTATGGGGGAACAATCACCACGCGCTCCCAGTTGCCAGGAAACACCGTGGCCAGCGTGATCACGGCGTTATCGCGCCCTGCCTCAAGAAGCGTCTGCGAGACGTCGGGGGGTGCCGGTCCCTTGTTGCCGCAACCCGCGAGGGCCACAAACGCTAGCATCACGAGCGTACCTCGCCGCTTACCGGGCATCACCCTCTCCGTCGGCGAGGTAGCGCACCTCAACCACCTCCAACTCATCCCGTCCACCCGGTGCATCAAACGGTACGACATCGCCTTCCTCCGCCCGAAGCAGCGCCTTGGCCAGCGGCGACACAAAGCTGATATCGCCCTTCGCGACATCCATCTCATCCACTCCCACAATCCGTACCGTACGCTTCTCACCGAGCCTGTTCGAAAACGTCACGGTTGCCCCAAAGAACACCTGATCCGCTCGTGCTCGCTTCGCACCCGGGTCAATTACCTGCGCCATTTGGATTCGCTGACCGAGATAATGCAACCTCGCATCGATGTCGCGCAGCCGCTTCTTCAGCGGCGCGATCTCCAGTTCCATGCTAGCGGCGGTAGCCTCGTTGAGCAGCCGCACCGTCTCCGGACGTTCCGTCTCCGCCAGCCTCTGCTGTTCCGCCTGCAGCATCCGCAAGCCACGAGGCGTAACGTAGTTCTTGGCGGTCAGCGGCAGTTCGTCGACACGGACTATGCCTTCGTCTTCCGCCCCATCGTTCTCTTTGGTGAACGCCTTGCTCACCGCGCTTTACCAGCCCTTCAAGTGCCGCAACGCCGTGACATGCGCCGTATGATGCCGGCCGTGCCAGGAATACAGCGCCAGCGCCTTGCCGAGCGGTACGACGCCATTCACCGGATGCCGGAAGCTGCGTTCCGTCCATGCCGAAGCAGGCAGCGCCTTCAAAAACACCACCCAGCGTTCATGCAGCGCCCGCAACAGGTCCAGCGACACCAGAATCGGCAGCCACTTGCCATCCGATAGCTCCGCCCAAAGCTGTTCTTCGTATGTCGGAATCAGCGGGCTATCTTCCGTCGCGGCCAGCTTAAAGCGGATGTAGCTGTTGATATGGCTATCGGCGACATGATGTACCAACTGCCGTACCGTCCAGCCGCCGTCCCGGTAAGGCGTATCAAGCTGCGCATCGCTCAAGCCGTCCGTAGCAAGCTTCAAATTTGCGGGCAGGGAAGCGATGTCCTCAATCCAGGTGCTGTAGTTCGCTTCCGAAACCTCAGCGGGAAACGCAAACGGTCCAATCGGGTAACGTGGATCGCTCATAATTGAGAGTTATGGTAACTCGCGGTATCCTCGCTGCTCCCGTACTGTTCCTGCATCTTGCCATAGCCCAGCAACACCTTCCGGTGGAGGCCCTGGAAGCCAAGCTTAAGGCCAAGATCGCTGCGTACGACCAGAAGATGGACGGCGTGCTCGGCGTCACCGCCATCGACCTCACCTCCGGCCGCACGATCTCTTACAACGGCGACGTGCTATTCCCCACCGCTAGCGTGATCAAGGTCCCGATCCTGGTCGAAATCTTCCGCCTCGCCCGGGCCGGAGAGTTCCGCATGTCAGACCGGATTACCCTTGAGCCAAGCGAACTCGTCGGCGGCAGCGGCCACCTGCAAAACACCCTCAAAAACGGACCCATCCAACTCACCATCCTGGACCTGATCACCGCCATGATCGAAACCAGCGACAACACGGCGACCAACCGCGCCATAAAGCTCGCCCATATGGATCGCGTCAACGTACGTACCCAGCAACTGGGCCTCACCCAGACGCGCCTCCGCCGCATCATGCTGGACACGGAAGCCGCCTGGAAGGGCAACGAGAACATCACCACACCAATGGAAATCTCCCGCTTGGTGGAAATGATCTATCGCGGCAAGGCTGGACATCCCGATGACTGCAAAGAGATGATCCGCATCATGAAGCTGGTCAAAGGCCGCATGCGCGACGCGATCCCCGCCAATGTCGAAATCGCGTCCAAAACCGGTGATCTCACCGGCGTCAAATGCCAGACCGGCATCGTCTACCATCCCAAGCGCCCGTTCGTCGTTTCCGTCTTCGGCACCTACCTGACCGGTGAAGAAACGCCGGTCGCGGCGATCACCAAAATGGTTTACGACCACTTTGACCTGCTCGGCTCCGCGAACGTCTACGGCAACCGCGGGGTACGATGACGGATATGGAGCTGTCCGGAAAACACGTCGCGATCCTCGCGGAAAACCTCTACCAGGAAATGGAATTGTGGTACCCGCTGTACCGCCTGCAAGAAGCCGGAGCCCGGGTCACGGTACTCGCTTCTGACGCCGGAAAGGTATACACCAGTAAGCTCGGCTATCCCGTCAAGTGCGACCACTCGTATTCCGGAGTCCAGGTGGATGACTTCGATGGCGTCATTATCCCGGGCGGTTTCGCGCCGGACTACATGCGCCGCGTGGAAAAAGCCTGTCAGTTCGTTGCGGACATCAACCGCGCCGGCAAACTCGTGGCTGCCATCTGCCACGGCCCCTGGATGATGTGTTCCGCCAATGTCCTGCGCGGTCGCAAGGCCACCGCGTTCTTTTCCATTAAGACCGACGTCGTCAACGCAGGAGCCGAATGGCAGGACGCGGAAGTCGTCGTCGACAACAACCTTGTGACCTCCCGAAAGCCCGAGGACCTGCCCGCCTTCATGCGAGCCTGCATCGAGGTCCTGAAGAAGCAATAGCCTACTTGAAGTGCAGCGTGACGTCGGCCGTTAGCGACTTGTCGTCCAGCTTCGTCTCGGCGCGGGTCTGCTTCAGGCCGTCAAACAACCCTTGCTCGCGAACGTTGTTCAAAAAGTAATCCGGGTACTCCGAGTTGAACGGCTTGCCCGCCTTCAGGCCCCAAATCTTCCGGATCGCCGGCTCGCCGATCAGGTCCAAACCCTTGATGTCGAGCTTGCCAAAGGTGTACTGCGGACCTGGATCGGTCTTGAACACCACATCCACGGTCCGGGCCTGGTCGTTCACCCGGCGGTCGTAGGTCGCTTTCGCGCGCATGTACCCTTCTCGGTGCATGCGTGCCACGAGTTTGTCGAGCGTTCCCTTCACAGCGTCGAAGTTTGCTGTCTCCCCATGCTTGATGTTCGCGATGGAGTACACCTCCTTGGCCGCCACGCCCCGTCCCGTAGCCTCGATCGTTCCGTAGGTGTACGGACGCCCTTCTTCCACCTTCACGATCAGCGATACGCCTTCCACGTCCTTAATGGGCCAAGTGGTCAGCTTGGGAAACTTTACGCCCAGGAACCCTCGCGCCTCGTAGTGAGGACGCACAGCCGTGTCCAGAAGCTTCTGAACACTTTCCTCCTTGAACTCCGTACCGATCGCGACAATCCCAAAGGCATTTCCAAGAAAGCCGCTGTCCAGCACCTGGTTGCCCTCAAAGGACACCTTGCCGATACGCAGCCGCCCAACCGACGGACGGAACAAAACGTACAGCTCGCCTGGGGTGTCGGACGACACACGGGCCGCCACCGTACCCTCAAACTCATGCTTGGCAACCAGGTAGTCGGTCAGCGCCTTGGCCAGTTTATCGAGCACCGCCTTATTGCCGGGAGCCTTTCTGCCGCCGAACAGAGGTTCCGCTTTCCGGAGCACTGCCTCCATTTCAAGTGGTTTAGCAGGCAAGTCTTCAAACTTCACCGGCAGGCTACGCTCGACCTCGGTCACTTCGAAGGTCACCAAATAGCCCTTTCCATCCTTCGACGGGCCGAACCGATAGTTCATCGTCTCAAAGCCGCCGGTGGCCATGAGACGATCGCGTGCCGCCTCGAAGTCCGCTTCTTTGACCGGTTTGCCGATCCGCAACCCGCTTGCCTCGATGACCGCAGCCGTCGTGTAGTTGCGATTCCCCGTTACCTGCACCTCAGCGAGAGGAGCGACCTGAGCGAAGAGCGAAACGCAAAGCGTGGCGGCGGCAGCAACGGCAGAAAACTTCATATGTCCTTGATTGTAGACGCGAAGCCGCCACCTGCAGTTGCGTGTTAAACTCGATATTCCCGCTTTAGAATGGACCACCTCAAAGCCCTGATCCGCGAAGTTCCGGACTTTCCGAAACCCGGCATTAACTTCTTCGACATCACCACTCTCTTGAAGGACGCCACCGGACTCAAGGCCGTCCTAGACGCGCTCTCAGCGGAGTACGCCGGCAAGGGCATCGATCAGGTCATCGGCATTGAGGCGCGCGGCTTCTTCTTTGCTCCAGCGGTTGCCTACGCCATCGGCGCTGGCTTCGTGCCGGTCCGCAAGCCGAAGAAGCTACCCAGTGTGGTCGAGTTCGCGGAGTATGAGCTGGAATACGGAACGGATCGCTTGGAAGTCCACCGCGATGCAGTTCTTCCGGGTCAGAAAGTCCTGATCGTGGACGACGTGCTCGCCACCGGCGGCACCGCTGCGGCGGTCGCAGGCTTAGTCGAACGCTTGGGTGGAACTGTGGCGGGTCTCGCTTTCGTCATAGAACTCGACTTCCTGAACGGTCGCCAAAAGCTGGGACAGCGTCCCATCCAATCCCTTATTCACTACTAGGATGGAAGTCCGGAAAGTCCGTATCCGATCGCTCGCCAAGGTTAATCTCGACCTTCGAGTACTACATAAGCGTTCGGACGGATATCACGAACTACAAACGGTTTTCCAGACGATATCGCTATCCGACACGCTGGCAATCTCCTATACCCCCTTGGGCAAGTCCGAGGTGCGAATTTCCGGGACTCCAGATATTCCGGATAACATCATTGCGCGGGCCGTTGAAGCATTACGTAAAAAAACACGCTTCAAAGGATTGCTGGAATTCGAGATACGCAAAAATATCCCCATGGGTGGCGGGCTGGGTGGTGGCTCCTCCAACGCCGCAGCCACTCTATTGGCAGTTCCCGTTTTGGCAGGGCTGAAGCTGACGTTTCAACAAGTCCAAGAGATCGCGGCATCTTTAGGTAGCGACATTAACTTTTTCCTCTATGGTGGTACAGCCATTGGATTTGGCCGCGGAACAGATCTGCTTCCCATGCCAGAGCTGCCCAAGCGGACCGGGATCGTAGTTGCCTCGGGCATCCACGTTTCGACGGCCGATGCCTACCAAGGCTTGCGGCGCACCACCGACCCTTTAGATGAGGCACCTTTTCGGGATTCCGCCTGGAAGATCGCACATGGCGACTTGTCTGCCTGCCGAAATGATTTTGAATCATCGGTTTATAAGAAATATAGAAAGCTCCGTGATATCCATTCGAGCTTAACCAAAGCAGGCGCAGAGTTTGTGCGAATGTCCGGCAGCGGATCGTCAATTTATGCGTTTTTCGCGGAGAAGAAGGGCGGGGATTCCAGTATCCTAAAATATCCCGCCGTTATTCATGATTTCGAAACCGTATCGCGACGCCAGTACCAGAAGTTGTGGTGGCGCCAGTTGCGGGAACACATAGCAGGAGAAATATGGCCGCCCCCCAGCCGGTACGCGCGATAAGATTCGACAGGCTCAAGATCTTTACCTGTACAGCCAATCCCGTACTCGCCAGTTCCATCTGTGAATGTCTTGAGATGCCCGTCGGCGAGGCATCGGTCAAGCAGTTTTCGGACGGTGAGATCCACCTGCAAGTTCTTGAAAATGTTCGCGGCGCGGACGTTTTCGTGGTGCAATCCACCTGCTCCCCTGTCAACCACAACCTGATGGAACTGCTGCTTATGATCGACGCACTCAAGCGCGCGTCGGCCCAGCGCATCACGGCGGTGATCCCCTACTACGGCTACGCCCGCCAGGACCGCAAGGATCGCCCCCGCATGCCGATCTCCGCCAAGTTAGTGGCGAGCATGATCGAGACGGCAGGCGCCCACCGCGTTCTCGCGCTGGACCTGCACGCTGCGCAAATCGGCGGATTCTTTGAAATCCCTGTGGATCATATGCTTGGGACCCCAGTTTTCATCGATTACTTTAGAAATAAGGTGAACGAGAACACAGTCGTCGTTTCCCCTGATGCCGGTGGCGTGGCTCGAGCCAGAGCCTTTGCCAAGCGCCTGGACCTCCCGCTCGCGATCATCGACAAGCGCCGTACGGAGGTCAACGTCGCTGAGGCGATGCACATCATTGGCGACGTAGATGGGCGTGACTGCATCATGGTAGACGACCTTATCGACACAGCCGGTACCTTGGTGAAAGGAGCCGAAGCGCTCACCGCCGCAGGTGCGACCAGCGTTCGGGCTGTCGCCACGCACGCCGTATTCTCGGGCCCCGCGATCGAGCGTATCGAGGCTAGCACCATCGCTGAGGTGGTGGTTACCGACTCCATCCCGCTGAACGGTCACTCCACGAAGTGCAACCGCATCCGGGTCCTGTCCGTAGCCCCGCTTCTCGCACAAGCCATCCAAAGTATCCACGAGGACGGGTCGGTCAGCGCGTTGTTCGTTTAGCCCGCGTTCAGGCGTACACTGGTTAGCAGCATGGCGGACTCCAACTGCCCCAAGTGTGGTGGAATCGGATTTTTGATACTGGAGCGGGATGGCGTTACCGCAGCAACACGCTGTTCCTGCGCGCAGGAAGGGCGTGCGGAGCGTGTGGAAAACGCCGCCGGGATTCCTCCGCTGTACCGCAACTCTTCAACGGAAAACTTTCTTCTTCCCGCCGATAATCCAATCGCGAGAAACTCTTTGGGCAGCGTACTGCTCCAAGTAAGGGCGTTTGTGCGCGAGTTCCCGCTCACCGAAAAGCCGGGTCTGCTCTTTGTGGGCGACCCCGGGACGGGTAAGACCCACTTAGCGGTGGCTGTACTTCGAGCTCTGATTGCCAAGGGTTACGACGGCATGTTCTACGATTACCAGCGGCTGCTCGACCAGATCCGTCAGGGCTATGACAAGACGTCCGAGTCCGTCGATCGCGAAGCCCTCCGCAACGCGCTTGAGTGCGAGGTCCTGCTGCTCGACGATTTGGGAGCCCACCGTGTCACCGACTGGGTGGAAGACACGGTAACGTCGATCATCACGCACCGCTGCAACAACCGTAAGCCGACCATCGCCACCACCAATCTGCCGGATCCGGACGCGGGCGGCACGATCCAGGAAAAGGCGGCCGGGTCGGTCGGCGGCTACACCTCCCGCATTACGCTTGCCGAACGTGTTGGTATGCGCGCTCGTTCCCGCTTGTTTGAGATGTGCAAGATCATCAAAATGCCTGCGGTGGAAGACTACCGCATCCGCAGAAAGGCGTAAGGAAAAAGCGATGGCTTTGTCAGAAATTACCCGGTTGCAGGGTGAGTTAGGGAAGTCCCACAAAGGTCCCGCTTGGCACGGACCCTCGGTCCTCGAAACTTTGGACGGAGTCGACTTCAGCAAAGCGCAGAAGCGAGCCGGACCTGAAGTACACACCATCTGGGAGATCGTGAAGCACGTAACCGCTTGGCAGCAGGTGGCCACCGACGTCCTACTCGGCGAGGAATACCGCTCGCTCCGGGACGACGAGGATTGGCCTCCAGTCACCGGCGGTCAGGCGTCGGATTGGGAAGCCGATTTGGGACGGCTCAAAGTTGTGAACGAGACCTTACTGAAGACCCTGGCGTCCTTCCCGGAAGCCAAGTTGGATTATCAGGTTCCCGGACGGGAGTACAGCTTCTATGTCGTACTCCACGGCATCGCGCAGCACAACATCTATCACGCCGGGCAGATTGCCATGCTCAAAAAGCTGTTGCCTTAGATTCCCAGCGCCGCTCGTACCTTCGGCGCCACTTCCTGCGGCGACGATACACGGACGACGTCAAAGCCGGCGGTCTTGCCAGACAACTCGCCCGCTTCCGAGTCTTCCACGACTAACGGACGTAGCGCACCCAGCATCTCCGCACCCATCAGATACGGATCCGGGGCGGGCTTTAGCTTGCCCGCTTCCAAGCCGCACACCAAAGCGGAAAACCGATCCCGTATCCCCGCTTGCAAGAGCGGCAACTCGACCTCATTCCGGCTGCTTGACGACACCACAGCCATCGGCAGCGCAATGTCGTTCAGCAGCCGTACCGTCTCCGCCAGAAACGGCATCTTTTCGATCATCCGCCGGCTGAGGATTTCTTTCTTCGTGGGGTACAACGCGTAGATCGTCTCAAAGTCCAGTGGAGGGGTTTTGGTCGCGCAGAAGCGCTCCACCATCAAGCGATCCGAAATACCGATGCATTCCCGGACGTACGTCTCCCAGTCCATCTCAAACCCGAAGGGCGCCAGCACTTCACACCACACCTCGTAGTGCAACGGTTCGCTATCGGCCAGGACTCCATCGAAGTCAAACAGCACCGCGTCATAGCTCATTTGGACGCTTCTGCCGATGCCTTCTGAATGAATCGTATGGTCATGTATCCGATGATTAACACAGCCAGGATCAGCGCGCCATACAACAGCGCAGGATTCCGGTCGCTAAAGGGTTTTTCGGGCTCTGGCGGCGGCTTGTACCCCGGGTTCGGCTCCTCGACATTCGCCCCAATCGGCGCCGCACTTTCGATGGACGAGCGCGCCAAGACCATCGGCAAATCGTACGAAGGCCGGCTCGCGTCGGGATTCCCATAGTACAGCCAGTAGTCGCCGCTTGACGACGATGGAAACACCAGCCGTCGCAGGATGCTTTCGGCCACAATCGCATCGATCTGCAGCGGTTTGTCATCCCCATGAAACAGCCGTACCCGCAGATAGCGAGTACCCGTGTCCGCCATGTTCAGCCACAAGGACTCTTCACCCGGGACCCGGAAGATCACGCCGCGATCGTGCGGCGCCCAGTTCTTGCCATCGCCGGAAGTCTCAACCTCCACCGCACGATGGAACATCGCTGGCTGCGCACTCAGGATCTCAAACCGCAGCAGGTCTTTCGGCACGTTGTTCTCGCCAAAGTCGAGCGTGTACAGCATTGCTTTGATACGGGCATCGGAGGTTCCTTGCGGTGCCTTGAAGGTCTGAATCACTTGGCGGACAGGCGGGCGATCCTCTGCTAGCGACACCGAAGCTCCGGTCACGATCGCCGGATCCTGCCAGCCTTCCACCGTCACCCGCAGATATGGCTGAGTCGATACCGGATACTCAATCGACAGAATCGAAGAGTGCTGCCCCTCATGCGTAAAGTCGAAGATGAACGCCTCTTTGCGGATGACCGCCCAGCTATTCCGATCCTTCGAAGACTCGACCATGACGCGACGCCGGAAGTTCGAATCATTGGTCTTGATCGTCACCCGGCTATGCCGCTCCACGCCACCTAGCGACAAAACAAACTGCAGTCCCGCACCGCTGGCGCCCTTGTCGAGCAATTCGGTCTCGATCTCATGCAGTTGGTGCGATGCCGACATCCGGTTCAGGATGTACGGCACTTCTTCGGCCCCATGCACGATGCGCAGATCAAACAAGCCCGGTGCGGCCTTGCTGAACACCTGCTTGTCGACATGCACTGCCGTGATCGCCTTAGTGGCGTCCACCGGCAGGCGCTTGCGATACTTCCAAGCCGACGGTGTAAAGTCAGCCAGCGCCAGCACCGGCAAGCAGAGTGCGAGAACCAGGGATGTTTTGCAGCGAGAGGTGCTCATGCGTCTCGAATCAGTGTGGAAAGTTTGTCACGGAACCGCGAGTACAGGTACGACCCCGCCAGCAGCATAGCGCCCAGCGCGATAAAGGCCACCATGCGATAGCCCACCGCCAAAAGCCAAATGTCGTAGATGTACAGCTTGACGATGACAATGCCGAACAGAATCAGCCCAAGAATGCGTGGAAAGGCCGCTCGCCTCGCGAATCCGGAAGCGATGAACTGGAAGCCATACCCCGCCAAAATCAGACTGCTGATCAGCGCCTTCAAGCTCGTCGGCGATGCCAGGTCGGTCCGCGAGTCGATGTAGGCGAACAGCTCCAGATGCAGACCCCAGATAAAGAACAGATGCGACAACAGGTACGGCACCGCTGCCCCTTGCTTGGGGACCTCCGGCATCTTCGACATCCAGTACGCGGACAGCATCAGCGATACAAACACGGCAAAAAAGCTAACGAACCGCGGGTTCAATAGCAACGTATACCCGCCTTCGATTGGTGGCCAGTACAGCATGGCGTCTTCGCCGGCCAGCCGTGCGATTGCCAGAAATGCCAGGAATCCAGACGCAAGCAGCACGCGCCAGTCCTTCAGCTTGTACGCGATCCACGTCAGTGCGGCGGACTGGATGGCCCAGCCAATCGTAATGCGGTACCCGGTGAGTTGAATGGGGACAGCCAGTGCCAGAAACGCCAGCGCTAAACCGGCCGCCAGCAATGGCCCCGACAAGTCGCGATTCTCAGCCGGAACTCCGCGGTACAGCAGATAGCCAAGCAACAGATAGCTGGCGGCCACGGCAACCGTGAATAGCCCAAGGTACGCGCTGTACTCGGTGCGCAGCAGGGCGTACATCGCGCCGAAGTAAATCGCGCCGGAAGCGGCAACGCTCAACAGGTCAGACTTGGTCTGCGATCCAGTGGCAGACGATGCCCGAACCGCGGTCCATGCGAAGACGCCCAGATGGACGACGGTGTAGCAAAGCGCGAGTTCCGTGACGTGCTCTGCAATACGCGGTGCAGACACGACGGCTACGCCCACCCAGTAACTCAAAAGCGCAACACCCGCGCCAAAGGGCAGCTTCTTCACCCAACTGACGGCCAAGCCCGCAAAGAACAGCGCCACCAGCATCAGTTGGACGCCACCTTCCCACTGCTCTTCAAACGCGATACCCAGCGAGATTGACGCGCCAAACTGCGCCAGCATCGGGACCCAGACGTTAGGACTCGCCGCGCACACCGCCCAGTTCAAGGCCGTAAAGACAACCCCAAGGTGCCGCCCGGCCTTCGATGCGCGATCACCGTTCCAGGCCATGTTCAGGATCCACATGCCCAACAGTGCAATCGTCTCGACGCTCTTCCAGTCCTTCATTCGCGCCACGAACATCGCGGCTGCGTTCACCATCAGCATGTAGCAAAGAAAGAACAGGTCATTTGGCTCGCCCTTGGACAGCAGGAACGGCGTCATGTAAGCGCCAAAAAGAGCCAACAGCAGCGGCGTTCGAGCGTTGTAACGAAGCGACAATGCTCCGGTCAGCGCCGTCGTTGCCAGCAGCAAAACGAACGCGGCGGCTTGCGGAATCAGATCGTAGAACGAGTAGGCCGCAAAGAAGGACAGATACAGAACCGCGGACCCCAGCGCCTGTACGCCCTGCGCAAACACTTCCTGACCGCGGTGCCAAAGGCGATCCCCGGCCAGCAGCGCGAGCAATCCCGTGAACACGCCGATCAGCACCCGGCCTGCAGGACCAACCCACTCGTTGTCCACCGCGTATTTGAAGAAGAAAACGATGCCGATCAGCACCGTCACCACGCCGATCCGGTTGATCCACTTCAGCCCAACATTGCTTTCGATCGCCGTTGCCTCGGCATTGGCCGACGCTGCTACAGACTCCGGCGCAAACACCGGAGGTTGGGCGGCAATCAAAACAGGAGGTGGCTCCATCGCCCCGGGCGGCACTGCGCCGGGATGTCCCGGAGCGACGGGCGGAGGCAGCGGAGGTGTCGTACCCAGCGGCGCGACGGGCATTGGTGGAGGTGGCGCAAAACTCGCCGGGATCGGTGAGCCAGCGCCCTGGTGTCCCAACTCTTTTTCAAGAGCGAAGACCCTACGCGTTAACGCGGCGTGCGCGTCGGATAAATCACGAATCTGCTTTTGGAGCGATTGGAGCTGTTGTTGTTCGTTTGGATCCACGGTACGTCAAACGGCTTTCTCACTCATACAAGCGCAGGTTCGCTTGTGTTTTGTTGAGTATATTTCCGTTCAACGTAGTTATTCAAGATCTGGATGAATTCTGCGACGATATTGTCGCCGCGCAAGGTCACCGTCTTGACCCCATCCACGAACACGGGCGCCACCGGTTCCTCAAAGGTTCCGGGTAGCGAAATGCCGATGTTGGCATGCTTCGACTCGCCCGGTCCGTTCACCACGCAGCCCATCACCGCCACTTTCATTTCTTCGACCCCGGCGTACCGTTCCTTCCAATTCGGCATCTGCTGCCGGAGGTAGGTCTGGATCTGGTCCGCCATGTCCTGGAAGAAGGTGGACGTCGTACGCCCGCATCCGGGACATGCCGCCACCTGCGGCGTAAAGCTACGCAGGCCCAGAGACTGCAGAATCTGCTGGCAAACCGTCACTTCCTCGGTACGGTCGCCGTTCGGTAGCGGAGTCAGCGACGCGCGAATCGTATCGCCAATACCATCCTGCAGCAGAACAGAAAGCGCTGCAGTGGTCGCCACGATGCCCTTCGCGCCAAGACCGGCCTCGGTCAATCCCAAATGCAGCGCGTACTCGCAGCGCGACGCCAGATCCCTGTAAACCGTAATCAGGTCCTGCACAATGCTTACCTTCGCGCTCAGCAGGATCTTGTCCTTCGCCAGACCGTAATTCACGGCGGCCTCAGCCGACATCAAAGCACTGGCAACAATGGCGTTCCGCATCACCTGTTGCGAATCGAGGGGCTCCGGCAATTGGCTATTTTCGTCCATCAGTTTCGCAAGCAGCGCCTGGTCGAGCGACCCCCAGTTCACCCCAATCCGGACCGGCTTGCCATATTCGATCGCCGCCTCGATCATCGCGCGGTAATTGTCATCGTGCTTTTTGCCGATGTTGACGTTGCCGGGGTTGATCCGGTACTTCGCCAAAGCCTTGGCGCAATCCGGGTACTTGCGCAGCAGCAGGTGACCGTTGTAGTGGAAGTCCCCGACAATCGGAACCCGTACGCCGAACTTGTACAGCGTCTCGCAAATCTTCGGTACGGCTTGGGCCGCCTCGTCCGTGTTCACTGTCACGCGGACAATCTCCGACCCCGCCTGCGCCAGCGCCATCGTCTGGTTGACGGTAGCCGTTACGTTGGCCGTATCGGTGTTGGTCATGGACTGAACCACAATCGGGTGGGTTCCACCGACCATGACGCCCCCCACGTTTACAGGAATGGAGCGGCGGCGCGAAGAAACTGGCATATTCTTCATTTTAGCGTCGCCCGGCCCAGGAAAAGGCTGGGGTGAAACCTTATCACCTGCTAATTGCTTTGACCGATGCGCAAATCGGTCGAACCTGCCGAAGAAAGAAGCATGCAGCAGGGAACTCAGCCGCCGCCTCCGGGTACAAACCGTCGCCAGCGCCAGCGCGTACGCAAGATTTTGGGCCCGATCGTCGATCTTTTGATCGGCGAGGATGGTGGGCACTACCGTTCCCGCGCCCGCATTGTGGACTACCACGACAACGGCGTCGGCCTAAGCTGTCGCGAACCTGTCAGCCCAGGTACGATCATCCAGTTCGAGGACGATCTGCGTCAGGCTCGCAAGGGTAAGGTCACCTGGTGTCACAAGGGTCTCGGCTCCGAGTACCGGATTGGCGTCACCTACGAACTTAGGCCGAACGCCGCGAACGCGGAATCCCCGGAGGGCGAAGCGGATGGTGCCGCACCCGACGATGGCTCGGTCGAAGCCGATTACTACGAACTGCTGCAGATCAATCCCAAGGCGGATGTAGAAACCATCCACCGTGTATACCGCCTCCAGGCCCAGCGCTTTCATCCTGACAACAAGGAAACCGGAGACGAGCAGATGTTCCGGCTTCTTACCAAGGGCTACCAAACCCTAACCGATCCGGAGCAGCGTGCTGCTTACGACCTGCGCCTGACCAAGATCCAACAGCGCCGTTGGAAGATCTTCGAAAAACCAGTGCAGGTGATGGGCGTCGAAGGCGAGCGCCGCAAGCGCCAAGGGATTCTAGGCATGCTCTACAACAAGTGCATCCAGGAGCCCCGAACCCCGGAACTCACCATGCACGAGTTTGAGACCATGCTCGGCGTTCCCAAGGAACACCTGGAGTTCAACTTCTGGTACCTTCGCGAAGCTGGATTTGTGACAAGGTCCGACAACGGCCGGTTCACCATCACCATTAAAGGTGTGGACTACTTTGAAGAACAGTCGACTGCTGCCGCAGCAGCCGCCGCAGCGGCAGAGTCCGCACGGCAGACCCGTGAAGACCGCCTGCTCGCTTCCTGAGCCGACTCCGGCAAACGCTTAACCCCGGTAAAAGATCCAGACGCCCTCCGACATCGGGGGCGTCTTTTTCATTTAGCGGATGCGCGTGTGTTCCCGTTCAAATTGTTCGATGCGGCGAATGACCTCTTCCGTATCGAAGGACTGCTCAGGATCGCAGTTGAGCGGAATCAGCCGCCAGGCCGGCGACAAGGTCACCAGTGCACTTCGCCCCACCGTATTCAGGTAGTAATCGACGCGCCGCGTGGTGAACGACGTTAACTCCATGCGCACATCCGGTGGCGTACTTTCGCGGTCCAGAAGCAGCGCGATGGTGCGGTTGCTCCAGCGATAGATACGTTCGTTTGGAAAGGTGCGCGTGAGGTGTGCAGCGTACGCTTCCACCAGATTCTCCGCATTCGAAAGACCGTATCGCGTCCAGAACGTATCAAACTGGCTGAGGGTAAACACAGCGGCGTAGTGATTGATGCCGGCGCCCGCTTCCAGACGCAGTTCGATCGCGCGGATTGCCTTTTCACGGATCGGTTGTTGCGCCGAACCGCCCTCCGCCATCGTCGAGGACCTATCATCCTTGCTGCTGTTGGCTCCAGGCCGTACATACAGCTGGAACCGTAGTGTAATGCCGCCGCCCGCCGCCGGTCCGGACCATAGTCGTACCTTCTGTTCGGTACCACCCTCAGGTGCCTGCAGAATCGCTTCCATGCCAACTTCGCCAGCCTGCGCACCATCCTGAATCTGCTGCAGGGACTGCATCAGCGCCTCATTCTGGCCATCCTTCATCGGGAAGAACTCATCGAGCGGCTGGCCGTCCGCAGGACGCTCGGCCTGCGCGATCCGCAACGCTGCGCTGTTGGCAAAAACGATCCGCTTGGTCGAATCGAGCAGAAAGATACCTTCTGTCACCGTCTCCATCGCCTGCGCCAGCACCTGCGACTGTTCGCGTTCGGCCATGAGTAGGCGCGCCATCGCCAGCACCATCTCCACTTCGCCATCGCGCAGTGGCTTCACCAAACCACCCAGGGGCTTCAGGTCCAGCAGTGGACGGGCCTCTCTCAGGCTGGCAGCAAGAAACAATAACGATACGCCTTGGCTGGCCAATTCCCTTGCGGTTTCAGGCCCGTCCGGCGTGCCGCTCAGATGGGTTGCGACAATGGCCAGTTTTGGCTTTTTGTCTACCGCCGCTTCAAGAGCGCTTTCGCCCGTGGAAGCGTGTGTCACCACATAGCCAAGGTCCGCCAGCGACTGCTGGATCTCGGTTCCAGCAGAGGCGTCGTCCTCTACAAGTAGTATTTCCAACGGAGCGTTTGTGTCCATTCTTGAATTCCATATCGGCGTCGATAAGCGGGTGTAAGAGGCGAAGGTACGCTTGCCGACTGAAGATCAATCATTCAGTCCCGGAATAACCGGGGCCACACAAATTTCAGCCAATGTCCACCAGAACATTGAGCTACTGAGCAATCGCTTGGCGGAACTCGCCTCGGAAGGCACCAAGTTTGAGCAGACGGACGTCGAACAGATCATCGATCATTTGAACGTCGCAACGGCTCTCACCAAAAGTTGCCGCGAACTCGTGCGCAGTATCCGTGTGGGCGGTGGAGGCTCAAATCTCGACTCCGCCGGTGCCGACGAAGAGACGGATGCTTCGTCTGAAGCTGACCTTTCCGTCCTCAACAGTGCCTTTGAGGAGTCGGCCACTAAGTTCCACACTCTGGAGGACGACCTGTTTCCTGCAGGTCGCGTATCCGATGCGCTCACCGGCTTGCCCGGTCGCGACCTGGGTATCAAAGCCATTCAGTCTGCCCGATCCATGGGCCGCCCGCGTTACGGAGTGGTCTTCGTCATCGACCGTCTGCGGTATATGGTGACGCGCTACGGCACCGACGCCGGACAAATGTCGATCCGGCAGTACGCGCAGTTCCTTGGTCAAAAGCTGCCACCGGACACCATGATGTTTCGCTGGGGCGGCGCATCGTTGCTCGCCCTCTTCGACGCTTCTGGCCTACTGTCGGATGTCCGCCACCTGGCCGACCACACGGGCTCGCAAAAGGTCAAGCTTAACTATGAATCGCAGCAACGGAGCGTGCTGTTGAATCTCACCGCATCCGGTTGGGCCGTGGCTTTGACCACCCCGCCGAATGAGCTCGAGATCGTTGAAGAGCTGGATAACTTTGTGTCGCAGCATTCGCGCAAACAGCCCGACTAACGCACTCGCACTGTCCCTGCCTGTTACTCTGGAGAGCAGGCAGATGCACCTTGAAACCGGTCCGCCTCCAATCGATCCGCCTTCGCTAGAATCGGCTGGCGGCAGTGGCCCAACTCCGGAAACACCAATCGAACAAAGCGTGGTCCCCTCGCCTCTGAGCGGTCCACCTTTTCCTCCTGCGCCAATCGCTGCCCGTCCCGTCGAATCCATCCCAGTGCAATGGCCGGTTACCCGCTTCCGCCTCCTCGCCGGTCTACAAGCGGGCGTCGTCGGCGGACTCGCCATGCTCTGCTTCTATTCCTTCGCGTCCACGCTGCAGCGCCAGCCCTGGTGGAGTTCCGCCAACCTTCTCGGCAGCGCCGTTTACGGTAACGCTGCGTTTTGGAAAGGACTCAGCCGCGTCACCCTCGCCGGTGCGGGACTCGAAATCGTCCTCTCCGGCATCGCCGGCATGATCTGCGCCTTCCTGTTACCGCCATTCCGAGGTCATGGCCTTGTACAATTCCTCGTTGCCATTGCCACAGCGATGCTCTGGTACCTCTGCCAGTACCAGTTGATCTTTCCAACCTTGGCGCCCCTCATTCCGGCCTATTCGGTACGTAACCTTCCAGTTGTCGCACACCTCTTGCTTGGTATTGCACTGACGCGGATTCCCGCACTATACGAGGAACTCGTCCGCCACTTCCTGAACCAACCCACATCGGCCACCGGGACCCCAGTGCTCCCCACGCCGCCCATCGTCTATTAACTCCCCGTGCTTCCAGTGACTGCAGATCGGTCCGCGCGCGACGAGCGTTGGATGCGCCAGGCTCTGGCACTCGCAGCGGAAGCGCAATCTCTTGGTGAGGTCCCGGTGGGCGCTGTGCTCGTATCACAAGACGATCAACTCATTGCCACCGGTTACAACAAGCCCATCTCCGGCAACGACCCAACGGCACACGCCGAAATGATCGCCATCCGCTTCGCTGCCCAAGCGCTCGGCAACTACCGCCTCGGCGGCTGCACGCTGTATGTGACCTTGGAGCCGTGCCCAATGTGCGCCGGCGCGCTGGTACATGCCCGACTCTCCCGTTTGGTGTTCGGTGCGCGCGATCTGCGATTTGGCGGTGTACGCAGCAAGTTCCAGGTGGCAGACTCCGACCTGCTGAACCACCGCCTCGAAATCACCGAAGGCGTTCTAGCGGCAGACTGCCTGCAGTTGCTCAAGCAGTTCTTCGCCGAACGGCGATAAGCAACTTTACGGATGCGATATCATCCACTCGGTGTCCTATGCCAAACCTCGATCGTAGACGGTTACTCACCGCCACTCTGTCCTCGCTTGCCGCCGTTGCCGGCAGTTCTTCTTCCATCCTGTCCGCTGCCGAAAATACCTCGGGCGGCGGTGCTTCCGACGACATAAAGGTCGGCGTCGCAAGTTACTCGCTTCGTGCGTACAGCCGTAAGATCGCCATCGCGATGACGCGCCGGATGGGTGCGCAATACATCAACATCAAGGATTTTCATCTGCCGATGAACCTGTCCACGGCCGAAATCCAGAAGGCCCGGGCCGACTTCGATAAGGCCGGACTCACTGTCACCGGCGGCGGTACCGTGTCCTTTCAAGTCGACGACGAAGCGGACATCAAAGCCAAATTCGAGTACGCCAAGGCTGCTGGACTCCCGCTCATGGTGGCGGCACCCACAGCCGTAACGCTCCCGAAGTTGGAGAAGTACGTCAAGCAATACGACATCAAGATCGCGGTGCACAACCACGGTCCGGAAGACAAGCACTTTCCGAATCCGCAGAGCATCCTGGGCATGGTCAAGAACATGGACCCGCGCGTCGGCATCTGCTGCGATGTCGGGCACGCGGTGCGTACGGGTGTGGAGATTACGGAGACGATCCGGGAGTGTGGGTCACGTCTGCTCGACATGCACATCAAGGATCTAACGGACTTCACCAAGGCGAGCAGCCAGGTGCCAGTCGGGGAAGGGAAGATGCCCATCGCAGCCATCTTCAAGGAACTGAAGAAAATGCGCTACCAGGGAGCAGTGATGCTCGAGTATGAGGTAGACGAGGACAACCCCGTCCCTGGCATGCAGCGCAGCTTTTCTTATATGCGAGGCGTTTTGGCCGGAATGCGCGCTTAGCGCAAGTAATCGAACAACGAACGGCGGTCCAACTGTGCTCGAGACTGGAGGGCCGCCGACAAATTCACCTGTGCCTGTTGCTGCTCCAGGATCGCCGCGCTCAGGTCGGCACTTTCCACCGCAGCAATCTGCGTCTGGATATCAAGCACCAACTTTTTGCCGTACTCAACACCAGCCGCCACGCGATTCTGCACCGTACCGTAGTAGGCCAGCATGCGCTCCAGGTGCGGCGCCACCTCGTTCAAACGTTCATTCGCAGCACGGATCGCGTCGCCATCGTTAGCAAGCAGCGCACTACGCAACTGCGCTAGCGAATCGAATACGTTCGAGTTTGGATCGGTCGAATCAAAGATCTCATCCGCAGTCTTCGCGATCTGGAATCGCGAGCCGTTCGGATGCTGGACTTCGCGAGTATTCGTTGTAGCGCCCGCATAGGCTGAGTAAGGATCGTTCTGGGAAAGGTCGATTGTGTACGGAATCAAGTGATCGCCATCGCCAGAGAAGATGTAGCGCCCCTCCACCGTCGTGCGAGCCAGTGCCACCATCTGTTCCATTACGGCTTCCACTTCACGAGCAAGCGTCTGGCGGCTCTGCGCATCCTGCAGGTCGGATCCACCTTGCGAACCGAGCACGCGGGCACGCTCGAACCCATTGCTCGCCTGCTGTAGTGCTTTCTCAGCCGCATTCACCTCAGTCTGCGTCCGATCCAGATTCGTGTTGATCTGCTTGGCAGACTCCATCTGAGCGCGAGAACTCAGCAGCGGTAGCACGTCATCCGGACTGTCCGCCGCCACATTGATGCGCTTACCGCTGCTCAGCTGCTGCTGTGCCGTGTTCAAGCGCTTCTCAATGGAGTTCAAACTATACAGAAACCGCGAATTGGAAGAGTTCAGGTTCGAAATCATGTCTTGCTATCTCCGTCCTACGTGCGCACAAGTCCGAGCACGGTCTCTGTAATCTGATTCAGAATGCGGAACATCTCGGCCGATGCTTGGTAGGCGCGCTGAAACTGAATCAACTCTGCGGCCGCTTCGTTGAGGTCCACGCCCGAGAGGTCTTCGCGGTACTGCTTGGCCTGCGACAACAGCGACAGTTCCGTGTTCACGTTGTTCCGCGCTGAGCTAAGATCCCGTCCGAACTGCGCCGCGAGAGCTCCGAACTCTTCCGTATAGCTTCGATTGTTGATGGACTTGTCGGTCGCCAGTGCCGCAAAATCCAGGGCATTGCCGTTACCACCCGGTGCAGAAGCGCGCGCCGCTGCTATGCCGTCCGGCGTCAACGTATCCGCAACTGCTAAAGTCGCCGCCTCGCCTAAGGTCGAGTTGTACGTGAAGATATCGCTCGTTGGAGGCGTGCCGGCAGGAGTGACGCCAGCCTGCTGAATCGCGTTCACCCGATCGGCAAAGTCTTTGGCCAGCGTGTTCAAGGTGTCCATGTACCGCGGGATGAGCGTGTTGCGCTGATACACAAGGCCACCCAACGCCCCATCCTTGACCGACGAGGTCACGTCGCGACCGTAGCCGTCCTCAATCGTCACACCCGTACTCGAAGGCTGGTAATTCAGCTTCAAGGCCTGATCGCCGGTCACCAACGGTGTCGTGTCCGCAAGGTACACATTGACCGCACCATCCGCTTGCCGCAACGTCTGCACGCGGACGTACTGCGAAAGCTCTTCGATCGCCGCATACATCTGCGCATCCACACCGGGGTCGCCCGCCGCTTCCGGCGTCGCACGCTTCTGAGCATTGATGCGAGCGATGGTTTCCAGCCTGCTGTTGATCGTCGAAACCGTATCGTTCAACTGGCTGTCAACTTCCGCACGGGTGGACGCAATGCCGTTCGATGTGTCGTTAAAGCTGCTCGCCACTGCTTTTGCCTGATCGATCACCGTCTGGCGAGGCAGGGGGTTGTTCGGGCTGACGCTTAGTTGGGAAAACGAATTAAAGAGATTGGTAAAGGCCTGCGGAATGGCCGCGCCGGAGTTCAAATCAAAGGTCTTCTCAAGGCGCGACAGGTTTTCGCTCAACTGCGAACTGTAAGACAACTTCGACTGCGAATCCCGGACCGAACGCTCGGCATACTGGGAACGGCTATCTTCCAGCGTGCCGGCTCGTACGCCACCCTGCTGCCCGGCCCAATTGGTGCTGAACGGCTGGGCCTGCAACAGTACGCGCTGCTTGGCCCACCCCGGCGTGTGGACGTTCGTGACGTTGTTCTGAATCGTTTGCAGGACGCGGTCAAAAGCGCGCTGCGCCGCGGCAGTGTTTACCAGTGTGATTGTAAGGTTTGAGCCCATGATCGTCTTCGCCTATCCCAGCTGTGTCTCACCAGCCACCGAAACCCGGTTGTGGTTTGCGCCCATGTTGTCGTAGGGCACCCACTCATCTCCGGCAATCAAATCCACCAAACCCGCCTGCAAACTGCGGGCGTTATCAAACAAAGGCTGCATTTGACGCAAGGAATCGCGAATTTCTTCGATGTCCTGCGCTTCCGGACGCTCCTGCTCCAAAATGGCCGCCTGCGTCCAAACAGAAAGATTTTCAACGGCTGACCGAAGATGCTCCAACATCTCGGCCGGATCCGAACAAGCCGGGCGTTGCAATAGCGTCCGTACCGAATCTAGATCCGCGTGAATTCGCTCCAAACGTTCTTCGGCCGTGATCATGAAAGGCTCATCGTCTCCTGAATTATCTTTTGTGAAAGTACTTGCGGATCGACGGCGTATGTTCCGTCCGCGATCTGCTCCGATATTGCAGCGATGCGTGCAGATGGCTCAACTTCTTTGGCCGCCTCTCGCGCTGACAACTCTCGTAACGCCGCGCCAAGATTGGACAACTGGACTTCGTCCAGCAAACCATCAAGCTTGTTTTGGCCCGTCTGCCCTACACCTGACGGAGCCGATGCCGGTTGAATGCCACCAGTAGAGACTTGCGCCAGAAGCGGGTTGTCGATTTTCATACTTGCCTCGACAATCCTCATCGGCCACCCCTTTCGCCCCTTGAGGAATTGTTGTTGCATAAGGGATTTTCGAAGGGTGCTCCGCCGCACTTCTTTGTCAGGAACATTCCGGTCCGTTCTGTCGTACCCTGTCTAGTGATCCCACTGTTTCCGCGCGAGGGAATCCACATGTCGTATTCGCCTTGTTCGTTGCTGTTTGTTCTGAGCGCCACGGCGACGCTCGCCCATGCCGCAGACGTCACCTTCTACAAAGACGTCCTGCCCGTACTTCAGAAAAACTGTCAGGAATGCCATCGGCCGGGCGAGGCAGCGCCCATGCCGCTGATGACCTATGCCGAGGCTCGCCCCTGGGCCAAAGCACTGAAACAAGCGGTGTTACGGGGCACAATGCCGCCCTGGTTTGCTGACGCCAAGCACGGCAAGTTTATTAACGAACGCCGTCTTACGCCCGGCGAAACCGACGTCATCTCCGCTTGGGCAGACTCCGGGGCCCGCGAAGGCAACCCCAAGGATGCCCCCGCTCCCCGCAAGTTTGTGGATGGGTGGAACATCGGCCAACCCGACAAGGTGATCGCGATGCCTCGCGCGTTCGCTGTTCCTGCGCAGGGCACCATCGAGTATCAGTACGTGATTATTCCCACCGGCTTCACCGAAGATACGTGGATCGAAAAGGCGGAAGTACGCCCCGGCAATCGCGCCGTAAACCATCACATCATCGCTTTCGTACGCCCGCCCGGCTCCAAGTGGTTCGCCAGCGAAAAGCCTAATGAGATCTTTGTCCCCAAGGCTCGCGGAGGCAACGGACAACAGCGCTCAAGCAATGACGAGACCGCCCCGTCCGTAGGCGTGGAACTCCTCGCCGGTTATGCCCCCGGACTGCAAGCGACCGAAGCTCCGACCGGCGCCGCAAAGCTCATCAAAGCCGGCAGCGACATCGTACTTCAGTTGCACTACACCGCGAACGGCACAGCCGCCCAGGACCTCTCCCGCATCGGACTCGTCTTCGCCAAACAAGCTCCCAAGCTTCGTCAATTGACGATGAACGCGACCAACAGCAAGTTCGTGATCCCCGCCGGTGCTCCCTCGCACGAAGTACGCTCGTCGATCACCCTTCATGAGGATACCGGCCTCATCTGGCTGATGCCCCACATGCACCTCCGCGGTAAGGCGTTTCAGTACACCGCCGTCTACCCCACAGGCGAGCGTGAAGTCCTGCTGAACGTCCCCAAGTACGACTTCAACTGGCAGCTCGGTTACCGCTACGCCTCGCCCAAACCCTTGCCTAAGGGAACCAGGATTGAGTGTGTGGCCCACTTCGACAATTCACCGAACAACCCGGCAAACCCCAATCCGAACAGCGAAGTCCGCTGGGGTGACCAAAGCTGGGAAGAAATGATGATCGGCTGGTTTGACGTCGCCATCGACCCCAAGGTCGATATTCTCGACATCTACCGTGCCAAACCCGCATCTAAGCCAACAGCAGACTGAGGACCAACTGTTTTTGCGTATGCCCCGTATCTTTGTCTCCGTTGCTTTTTTCTGCGCCGCGGCCATAGCCGCAACGCCGACGTTCCACAAAGACGTTGAGCCGATCCTCCAGGCCAAGTGCCAGAGCTGCCACCGTCCCGGTGAAATCGGGCCGATGCCACTACTCACCTATGCTCAGGCTCGCCCTTGGGCAAAGGCAATCAAAGCCGCCGTTGCGACCCGAAAGATGCCGCCATGGTTTGCGGACAAAGCGCACGGCCGCTTCGCCAACGACTGGTCGATGACCGACGCTCAGATTGCCACCGTCACTGCCTGGGCCGACGGAGGTGCGCCCCAAGGCAAGCCCGCAGACGCCCCCAAAGCCATCGCTTGGCCCGACGGCTGGAACATCGGCAAGCCGGACCTCACCGTTCGCATCCAGGATCCCTTCCCCATTCCGGCCCAAGGCAAGATTGATTATCAGTACGTCGTACTGCCCTCAGGCCTCACAGAAGATAAGTGGGTACAGATGGCGGAAATACGTCCCACATTCCGTCAAGCCGTCCATCATGTCGTTGTGTTCATTCGCGAAAAAGGCTCGCCATGGCTGAAGGAAGCCAAGCCCGGAGTACCCTACGTTCCGCCCACAAATCAGCAGTTCCAAAACACGCTCGGGGCCGGCAACGACATTCTTACGGTCTACACTCCTGGCATGCTCCCGGACGTCTTTAAGCCAGGTATGGCAAAGTTTGTTCCCGCCGGATGTGATTTTGTATTCCAGCTTCACTACACCGCCAACGGCAAAGCCGGTGAGGATCAGTCCACTCTCGGCCTCATTTTCGCCAAAGAACCTCCGCAGCAGCGCGTTCTCAGCCTAGGCGTCGCCAACCTGGGTTTCGCCATTCCGCCTAATGACCCGAACTACGCCGTGGAAGCTCGTTTACCCATCTATCACGAAGGTACGCTCATCAGCTTTTTCCCGCACATGCACCTGCGAGGCAAGGCTTTCGAGTTCCGCTTGCAGCACCCCTCGGGCGAGAAGGAAACGCTGCTCAAGGTCAACAAGTACGACTTCAACTGGCAGCTTGCCTATCGTCCCGATAAGCCCATTGTGCTGCCACCCGGCTCCCGCTTGGAAGGTACGGCCTGGTTTGACAACTCCGCCAACAACCCCGCCAACCCGGACCCCAACGCAACCGTCAAGTGGGGTGAACAGAGTTGGGAAGAAATGATGGTCGGCTTTGTCGACATCGCTGTGGACTCGAAGTTCACGCGCCGCAGCTATCAGCGCCCGGCACCAAAGCCTGCCGGCGGCGCGCAGTAAACCTATGCGCATCTTCATCCTGCTGTGCCTGACTCTCTCGGGCACAGCAGGAGCTCACGAGTTCTTCTCCACCAAAGTCACCTGGACTCGTGAGATCTCGCGCATCATAGCCAAGCGTTGTCTGGAGTGCCACAGCGAAGGACGCAAGGCGTTCTCGCTCGCCACATACGCCGACGCGCGACCCTGGGCCAAGGCGATCAAAGAAGAAGTACTCAATCGCCGCATGCCTCCCTGGGGCGCAGCCAAAGGCTTTGGTGACTTCGTGCCGGACCACGCACTCTCGCAAGAAGAAATCAGCCTCATTGCGGATTGGGTGGAAGGTGGTGCGCCAGAAGGCGACCGCTTGCTACTGCCCCCCATGCGGCCCACGGCCTTGCCGCAAACAGCCTCGATAGCCAAGCGCAAAGTCCCGTTACCCGCTGCCGCTCTGCCAGCCCAGTTGCGCATCCGCGGTATCATTCCGGGCCCTGGCGTTGCCCCCGGCACACAACTCGCTGCCCAGCGTCCCGACGGAACAGTTGAACCTCTGATCTGGATTGTAGAGCCTCGCGCCGCCACTGGCAGGACATTCGCCTTACGCGAGCCAATCACCTTGCCCAAGGCATCCAGGATCGTAAAGCAAGGCTCGGGCGCGTTCTCAATACTCGTCGACTAACGGCAGCGCCTTACAACGCTTTCAGGATCGCCTTGGCTTCGTCAAAGCCCTCGAACTTCCGTTCTTCCGTTTTGAACTCCCGCGTATGCACACACCGCCGTGCGCCGCGATGCTCGGTGGGAAAGCGAATGTGCAGCATCTCGTGGTACATCACATACTCCACCGCCAGCCGAGGCACGTCCGCAGAATCCAGAATCCGGCTCAGAACAATCGTGTGGTGCGACGCATCATAATGCCCCAGCGTCTGGCGGCTCGCGCGGATGCTCCAGCCTAAGCTCGGGCGCGCCATCAGCCCATGAAAGTACCGGGCGTTCACCGCATCAAAGATCTCGTCCAGATCATACGTTCCGCCCGCCGCCGCCGCTACCTCTTTGCGACCCCGCTCTCGCCGCACATGCGAGATTCGCTCCCGCACATCCTTCCGCAGCAGGTACCGCCGGTAGCGATGAGAAGACTCGCGAGGCACCGGACGCCGGTACAGCTTGGACAGCAGAATGTACGCCAGCGCCTCCAGCACATCCTCGGGAGCGTTCTGCAGTACATCTGTGATACGAACTTCAATCCGCCCCTGCTTCAGTTGAATGAATGCGTTGGCATTCGCAAACCGGCAGAACTCGATGGCGATCGGCGGAATCGGCGACCGTGGACGCAGCTCGCAAAACACCGTTCGGAAAATTGCCTGCGGTCCATTCTCGTGGCTCTCTGGGGTCAACCGTTCCACCCGCGGTAGACTCTCCTCAGCCTCGAATAGCCCCCTTTGCCTCGATTCGGCTTCCGCTCGCATCCGGTTTGAATGTACCATAGACGTTTCGAATCTATTTGCCTGCAAGTGCAGGAAAAGCAAGCCCCGTCTGATGCTTGCCTGGAGGAATTTTGCCGTCCGCTAAGATTACGGCTCTCGGCTGTTATTCGCCGCCCGGATTGTTGACCAACGCCGACCTGGAAAAGATGGTCGACACCACTGACCAATGGATTGTCGAGCGCACCGGCATTCGCCAGCGCCACATTGCCCCACCCGGCATGGCGACCTCCGACATGGCTGTCGAGGCCGCAAAGATCGTCCTCGCCCAGCGCGGCATCGACCCGATGACCATTGACGCCATCGTGGTCTGCACCGTCACACCGGACATGCTCTTTCCGGCCACTGCGTGCCTCGTGCAGGATCGCATCGGGGCCAAGGGTGCCTGGGGTTTTGACCTCATCGCGGCCTGCTCGGGTTTTGTCTACGGCGTTACAGTAGGCGCTCACCTTGTCATGGCCGGTACCCACAAGCGCGTGCTTGTCATCGGGTCCGACACCATGTCCCGAATTATTGACTATCAGGATCGTTCCACTTGTATTCTGTTCGGCGATAGCGCGGGCGCAGTCCTCATCGAACCCGGTGAACCCGGCGAAGGCTACATCGGACATTTGAACGAAGTGGACGGCTCCGGCGGAGACTTCCTCAAGCAACCCGCAGGCGGCAGCCGTATGCCCGCTTCACGCGAGACAGTCGACCAGCGCCTGCATTACGTCAAACAGGAAGGCCAACAGGTCTTCCGCTACGCGACCCGCAAGATGTTTGAAATGAGTCGCGACCTACTAGCCAAGCACGGCTACACGCCGGACGACATCAAGCTTCTGGTCCCGCATCAGGCCAACAGGCGAATTATCCTTGCAGCCGCCGAACGCCTGGGCCTCGACGAGAGCAAGATCGTGATCAACATCGATCAGTACGGCAACACCACGGCATCCACCATTCCGCTCGCCTTGCGCGACGCCGTGGAAGCAGGCCGTGTCCAAAAGGGCGATCTGATCCTATTCGCAGCGGTAGGGGCAGGCTTCACCGCCGGCGCAACCCTCTGGCGCTGGGCGTACTAGCAAGTTCCCCGATCCCGCCTCCTATCCCAAACGTGTATCCCAAAGGTGTCAGATCGGTCTGACACTTTTGGGATAGTCACCGGAATAGCCGGATATAGGGAACTTACGATTCCGTCGCTACTGCGACCCCCATCCCGCATTCCTGGTGAATCGCTCGCACAGCCTTATCCAACCCTTCCCGACGCACCACAATCGCAATCGTCGACTCCGACGACCCCTGCGCAATCGCGATGATGTTCACATCCTCACGCGAGATCGCACTAAAGATCCGCCCTGCCAACCCCTGCGACCCGCGCATCCCTTCGCCAACCACCGCAATCAGACCTACATTCTCATCCGCAACAATCGGCTTCACGTACCCGTGCGTGATCTCCAGCGACAGATCGTCTTCCAGATGTCCGATCACCGTCTGCAGTTCTTCCTGCCGGACGATAAAGCAGAACGTCTGCCGGTAACTCGAACTCGTAATCGCCAGGATCTCCGCATTCGCTCCCGCCAGCGCACCCACAGCGCGAGCCATCAGCCTCGTACCACTAATGCCGCCCGCCACCGGCTCGATCGGGATCATCGCGACATTCTTGATCGACGTCACCGCGCGAGGCCCATGCGAATCCTCGGTGATCGACGGCACAATCTTTGTACCCGGCGCACTCAGGTTAAAGCTGTTCTTGCTCCACACCGGGATCTTGCGCTCCACCAACGGCGCCAGCGTACGCGGATGCAGCACCTTCGCCCCGTTGTACGCCAACTCCGCCGCCTCGCCGTACGTCACCTCCGGCAGTACCTTCGCATCCGGCACCAATCGCGGATCCGCGCTCATAATGCCATCGACATCGGTCCAGATCCAAAGCTCTTCGGCATCCAACGCGGCAGCCAGAATCGAAGCCGAAAAATCAGACCCACCGCGACCCAGCGTCGTCGGACGCCCATCCAGCGTTGACCCGTTAAAGCCCGTTACCACCGGCAGTACGCCTTTCTCGAGCAGCGGTCGCGCCACCGTATCGCAGCGTTCCCGCGTCGCGTCCGCAAGCGGCGATGCATTGCCGAATACCGCATCCGTCGCAATCAGACTCGCGCCGTTCACCGCCTGTGCCGGACACCCTTGCGACTCCAGATACGTTGCCAGGAGCAGGGAAGACAGCCGCTCGCCGATGGCAATCGCCTCGTCCACAGCGCGAGGCGGACGCTCGCCCAGCATCAGCACGCCATTCGAAATGCGGTCGAATTCCGCCAGCAACTCCGCGACCCCCGCCGCAGCCTTGGCCTGATGCGACGCCGGCAACAACTTGCCGCAAGCCTCTTCATGACGCTCGCGCAGTACCTTCAGATTCGCGCTCAGATCCGTGCGATCTCCAGCCTCAGCCTTGCGCAGCGAATCCAGCAGCAAGTCCGTAATCTTCGACATCGCGGACACCACGCAAAGCACCGGCCGCTTCGCAGCCTGATCCCTGCAGATCTGCGCCGCAATCTGCATCCGTTCGGCCGATCCCATGCTGGTGCCGCCAAACTTCATCACTAACAGGTTGTTCAACTACCGCACTCCTTCTACCGAAATCTTCAGCTTGTCTGCCGCGATGCCCAAAATCGCCTGCTCCACCTCGTCGAGCGACAGGTTGGACGTATCCAGCCGCACCGCGTCCGGCGCCTGCACCATGGGCGAATCGCTACGGTTGGCATCGCGATAGTCGCGTTCCTCAATCTGCCGCGCGATCTCATCCACATCCGCGCTCAGGCCTTTGGCTTCCATTTCCAAAGCCCGCCGACGCGCCCGCTCCATCGGTTCCGCCGTCAAAAAGATCTTCACCTGCGCCTGCGGAAACACCACCGTCCCAATGTCGCGACCTTCCATCACCACAGGTTCACCCGACGCGATCCGCCGCTGCTCTTCCACCATCGCCTGCCGTACGCCTGGAACTTTGGACACCCGCGACGCTGCGTCCGAAACACGAGGCTCGCGAATCGCCTGCGTCACATCCTCGCCGTCCAAAAATACTTCTTTGCAGCGTGCCGAAAAATGGATCCGCACGGACTCGGCCAACCCGGTTACAGCCGCCTCATCGTCCAAATTCAGGCCCCCTCGCGACGCGGCCAAAGCGACACAACGGTACATCGCGCCAGTATCGATATACAGAAAGCCAAGCCGTTCAGCAACACGGCGCGAAATGGTGCTCTTGCCGGCCCCAGCAGGTCCGTCAATCGCGACAACAGCAGGATGACTCATGTGGTACGGAGGTAGGTGAAAACTCCAGTTTACTTGATGCCGACTGCGGTATACTAACCTTCAGGTACGTCCAAGCCCGTATCCGGGCACGTTCCCTTGTTTCCAAAGTCGTATGATCATCCTGTTGACGATAATTCACGTAATCGTATGCCTGTTCCTGATCGTGGTGGTTTTGCTGCAGAGCGGCAAAGCTGCCGACCTCGCCGGCGCGTTCGGCGGTATGGGTTCCCAGGCCACTTTCGGTCCGCGCGGAACGGCCACTCTGCTTTCCAAGCTGACCACAATTGCCGCCGGTTTGTTCATGGTCACCTCGTTGACCCTGGCCATCCTCGGTACGCGTGAACAGGGTTCCGGCGCTTCGGTCACCGACCGTCTGAAGAAGACGGAAGCCCCGAAGCAGCAGACCCCGGCCAACAAGTCGATCAAGGTCAAGGGTTCGGACGGCACGGAGACGGAAATCCCGCTCCCGACCGACCTGAAGCAGCTTCCAGCGACGCCCCCGAGCCAGCCCCCGGCTGGAACTCCTGCGACGCCGCCTTCCAAGTAAGCTGCGGTTCGTTGTATCATGTAGTTTCTGCCCCACATGCGGAGGTGGCGGAATTGGCAGACGCACTAGCTTGAGGTGCTAGCGGGTAACACCGTGCAGGTTCAAGTCCTGTCCTCCGCACCAAATTCAAAAGGCCGCCCAGTTGAGGCGGCCTTTTTACTTTTCCCAGCGGTAGTTTTCTCTTACCGGCCCCAGTCAGACAGCTGATTCAGTACCAACTGCGCCGCCTTCTGCCCCGCGCTCTTCTTGGAATTCCCCTGGGCCTTACTCACCCAGTCCTTCCCCACGCGAACCTCAACCGTAAACATCTTGGCGTGCTCAGGACCTTCTTCGCTCAGGATGGTGTACTTCGGCTGCGGCAGCTTCAGCGCCTGCGCCAATTCCTGCAGCGCGCTCTTATGATCCGATGTCGTGATCTCGCCGTCCTCGAACAACTCCGGACCCGGCACTTGATCCTCAATAAACCGTCGGGCATCGTCCATGCCGCTATCCAGGTAGATAGCCGCAATAATCGCCTCGATGGCATCGGCCAGCAGCGCCCGCTTCTCGCGACCGCCGCTCATCTCCTCGCCGCGACCCAAAATAAGATAGTCGCCCAGATTCAAGCTCTGCGCGACTTCGTAAAGACGGGTGGCGCTCACCAAATGCGCCTTTAGCTTCGACAGGCGGCCTTCGGGATGCCCCGGAAAGCGCCTGATCAGGTATTCACTAATGACAAATCCGAGAATCGAGTCACCCAGAAACTCCAACTGTTCGTTATCGTTCTGGCCCGTTCCAGGTGGATTCTTTTCGTAAATTCGGCTGCGGTGGGTCAACGCACGCAACAATAACTCGCGGTTCCGGAACCGGTAACCGATATCCGACTCGAGTTCATCGATCGAGACGGTGGAGCCTGTCGTAGAGGATCCCGTCGGTAACATGCTGCGATCTAGTCTTCTTCCCCGCCTTTGGAAGCGGCCGGGCAGGCATCACAACATCCCGCCCGGTTCCCGCTATTTTGCCACACTCGGATGGCAACTACTTCTTCTGCTGTGCCTTCGCGGTCGCAGCCTTTACTTTTTCCTGCGCCGCTACCTGCTTGATCTGCGCGTTGTCGGACGTCGCAATTACCTTGTCCAGGATCGCGATCGCGTCGTCGTGCTTCTTATCGGCGTTGTACACGATTCCCAGACGGATCATCGTCGTCGGATCCGGTTGCGGAGCCGTTTCGAGCGCTTTCTTATACTCTTCGATCGCTACGTCGTTCTTTTTGCGGACAAATGCAGCCGCCGCCATCGCCTCGTGCGCCTGGCTGACGGAGTCCTTCACACGATCCGCCCACTGCTCATCGGTCAACATCGTGTTGTTCTTCTTGGCGGTCGGGGCCATATCCAGCGCCTTTTTGGCGTAGCCTTCGGCCTGCTTCAGCTTGTCTTCCTTATCCAGGTCGAACTCGCGCGTCTTTTCGGCAATCAGCTTGGCCAGGGTGGACATCGTCGCGATATTGTTCGGATCGGCAGCCAGCACGCGCTCGGCGTAGATGATGGTCTGTTCCGCATCGCCCTTCATGCGCGCGGTCTCGGTTGCCATTTCCAGCACAACTACCTTGAATTCGGTGTCGGCGAACTTGGTCAGCAGTGCCTCGATCGCGGCCAGGCGTCCGTCCGCGTCGGTGGCGTTCTGGATGGCCATCAGCGCATCCACTTCCTTTTGCGATTTCGGCTTCTGCGCCATGCACAGCCCGGCGAATGCCACCGCGGTAGTGATTGCGGCTGTGATTCTCTGGAACGTCACGATATTCTCTTCTCCTGTTTCCTTTACTTCTTCCGGGCTGAGGCTTCCTGCAGTCCCTTTTCCGCTGCCTGGCGCGCCCGCTCAGGTGCGCCCTTCACGGCCAACGCCGCCTTATACTTCTCAACGGACGGCTCTAACTCATTAATCGAGTACAACAACCTGCCCAAATACACCAGGGTCCAGGCCTTGATCTCGTCTTCCGGCTCAAGCTCTAGAGTCTTCTCAAACAGCTTTTCGGCCTGCTCGAACTGCCGGTCCAACGCCGCCACACGAGCCAGGCCAAAGTACGACTTGGCGTGTAGCGTCCTGGCATCGGTCTCCCGCAGCGCTAACTCAAACTTATCCTTCGCCTTGGCGTACTGTTTTTGATTGTACAAGTCCTCGGCTTCCTCCAAGGTCTTCAGCGCCCCGGTCAGCACCGGACGCCGCGCCTCGGACGTTACCCGAATCGTCTTCGATTCCTTGGCCTTCGCCCACTCGACATTCGACAGTCGCTTGTCTTCCCGCCCCAAATCGATCGCGTTGATCATCTCCGGGTAGTACAACCGCATGGCCAGTTCCTGCTTCTCGTACAACGGTAGCTGCTCATAGAAGAACGGCGTAAGGATAAACCCCTCCCGGAAATACTGATCCACGATCTGCAATTTCCCGTTGCCGGACACCTGGGTCAGCTTGGCATCCACCGCGCGAACCAGAGACGCTGTCGTCAACAGCGGAAAGTCTTCCTTAAAGTGCGGATCAAGCGCCGGCGCGAGCTTTGCAAACTGCAGCAACCCGTCTTTGGCCCCAATAAGCCGCGAAAACCGGATCGACAGCGGATCCAGCAAATAAAACAGGTACGCCCGGCGCAAATCCCCAATCTGAGGCTCTGGCGATGGCGTTACGACCACAAAAAAGTCGTCCCCAAAGCTCCGCGTATGCACCTGATTCGGCGGCGCCATCAGCTCCACATAGATCTGGAACCGCCGGCCTCGCGCCCCACTCGTCGGATTCCGCAAAAACGCGTTCGCCCGGTACACTTCCTGCACCAGCGGGTCATGATAGTTACGCGCGATCAGCTCCGTGTACGCCGGCTCGATCTGCCGCCACACCGTATCCAGATCCGCTTCCGCCCACAACTTCGCCACCAGCGGCAGGAACGACTGCAACAACACCGAATCCGGCGGCGGTTCCTTCAGCCCCTTCGCAATGCGAAACAGCGGCGGACCTTCCAAAGTCAGCCCCAGCGAAATGTAATTGCTCAACGTCGCATTCGGACGCTCTTTGACGTACGCACGCAGTTCCGCCAGCACCGGCGGATTCTTCTTCTGGATGTACTCCAAAACCTTAGCCCGAACCGGATGATTGGCGCCCGACGCCATGTCCGCGTCAAACCCAGCCGCGTGGTACGCAGCCATCACGGCAAACAACGATTGGCTGCCGTCCAACTGTTGATCCTGCGCAGTGGCAGTACCGACGGTCAGAGCAAGGCTTACGGCAAATGTCAGAAAAATCTTCACTTGGACTCTGCTACTAGTTTATCCCCAGCAATCCGGTACGCCAGCCACGTCACCGCCACCGCCTGCAACGTGAACACCACCTCCACAGTGGCATGCGCCCACGACGCCGGACTTTCCCACACAAACGGCGGCATCCAGGACTTCAAGTGTGAGTCCGCCACCGCCACCCAGGTCAGGAACAAAAACAGGAAAAGCGGCTCGCTCCGCTTGCGATCCACCAGGTACAACACGCCAGCGGATGTCCAACAAACCGCCAGCCACAGCATTGTCTGATCCCAATCCTTCCGGCTCTCCAGAAAGTCGAATGCAAACGCCGCGTACGTCATGGTGATCGCGCACTGCCATGCGAACCTCGCGTTCAAGGCCGCAAACGGCAGCAGTACCGCCCCGACAACTGTATAGCTAAACCGGAACGGCAGCTTCTCCTCTGCCGCGATCCCCAAAGGGATCAACGCACACAGCGCGAACCAGTGCAGCCGTGCCGGATCCTCATCCACCGTCGCGATCCGCTCCCGATGCTTCCACGCCGCGTACCCCAGCGCCGCCCCGAACATCGCGCCAAAGGTGAACTCCATCACCTTCCACCAGTCCACCGGAGCCGTCATCCCGGACGTTCGCGCCCACGCGTGGATGGCCCCGCCGATCCCGAACCCCAATCCTCCGCCAATCATCCCAATCCACCCAAAGCTACCCGCCACCCGGTTCCGATGCACGGCCAGATAGGCAATCGCCGCAAGCGTCAGTCCTGCCCAAATCTCCGCGCGAGGCTTGTTCGCGGGGTCAGAAAAATAGACCAGCTTCGGCTCGTTGATGAACCGCCATCCCACCGCACATCCCAGAATCAGCGCCAGCGATGCAACCCGGTTCGCCCTCGCCAAGGTCTGCGGACCCTGCAGCCCGATCGCGGCCACCGCGCCACCCAGCAAGCCCCAGACAGCGCCCTTCAAGGTCAGCCCCAGCAGACCCCAGGCGGCAGTCTCCGCTACCAGCGACAGCCCGATCGTCTGCCCGTACGTCATCTGTCCGCCGAACCCGACCCCCACCGCGCCAAACGCCGCTGCGACAGCACAGGCATCCGGCCTCGCGCGACGCCCCAACAGCAGACACAGCGCCAGCGCGACCATCGCACCGGGAATCATCGCCCCCAGCGGACCCCCGCCGATGTACCCGCGCAGCCCCCATCCCAACGACATCGTCAGGGCAGGGAACCCCAACCAAACCGCTTTAGACAAGCTTGTTCCGCAGTACGCCGATGCCTTCGATGTCCACTTCCACCGTATCCCCGCGGTTCATCTTCTTCGTCGTCTGCGGCGTACCGGTAAAGATAATGTCCCCCGGCTCCAACGTCACATGCTGGCTGGCAAACTGCACCATCGCCGGGCAATCAAACAGCAGATCCGACGTGGACTGCTTCTGTACCACTTCCCCGTTCAGCCGCGTCTGCAGCAGTAGGTTGCCGTAATTGAGCCCCGTCACCACCCAGGGACCCACCGGACCGAAGGTGTCACAACCCTTCGCTCGCCACCACTGCAAATCGTCCTTCTGCCAATCCCGCTCGCTGACATCGTTGCCACAAGTCACGCCAAAAATCGCCGCCTGCGCTTCTTCGCGCGACGCGTTCCGCAGCCGCTTGGAAACAACCAGTACCAGTTCCCCCTCATAGTGAGTGTTCTTGGACTCCTTGGGGATCACGATGTCGCCACCCGGCTTCTGCAGGCAAGTGTTGGGCTTGAAGAATAGTTCCGGCTTGGACGGAGGGGTACGCTGCCCCAGATGACTCTTATAATTCAGGCCGACGGCAAGAATTTTTGGAGGCTCGACGGGCGGCAGAAGCATCACGGAATTAAGTGGGTGCTTCGCGCCTTTCTTTTTGGCGCCCTGCAGGTAGCTCCCCGTCAGTTCGCTGACGGTGTCACCCTCCAAAACTCCGTAGGCGATCTTCGAACCAGCCTGAAAGCGGACGTAGCGGGTAACCCCCGTGGGACTTTGGGCCTGCATCGAAGCCGCAGCAGTAGCAGTCGCCGCGACGGTCGTAGTGGCAGCGGAGATAAGGTGTCGCCGAGTCATCCTTGTCACGATACACGATCCGGCATCATAAGAGGTAAGGGTGATTCAACTAGAAAAGGTATCCAAGCGATTTGAAGGCAAGCGTGTCGTCACGGCCCTCGATTCGGTGGACCTCAGCATTACCAAAGGCGAAATGGTGTCCCTCGTGGGCGCCTCCGGTTCCGGCAAATCCACGATGCTCAACCTGATCGGCGGTCTCGACACGCCGTCCAGCGGCCAGATCACCATCGATGGAGAACGCTTGAGCGGCCTCGCCGACGACGACCTCACACGTGTCCGCCGCGACAAGATCGGCTTCATCTTCCAGTTCTTCAACCTGCTCCCGACCCTCACGTGTGTCGAAAACGTCTCGCTCCCCCTCCACCTCAGAGGCTGGAGCCGCAAAAAGGCAGAGGCCCGCTCCCGCGAACTGCTCGACCTCGTCAAGCTCGGCCACCGCATGGAACACCAGCCGGACGAACTCTCGGGCGGCGAACGCCAGCGCGTCGCCATCGCCCGGGCGCTTTCTATCAATCCGCCGATCCTCCTTGGCGACGAGCCCACCGGCAACCTGGACTCGACAACTGGCGCCGAGATCCTCAGCCTCATTCACGACGTCCACCGCACCATGGGCTCCACGATCCTCATCGTGACTCACGACCGCGGTGTCGCCGAAAGCTGCCAGCGCACCATCCGCCTCAAGGATGGCAAGATCATCGGTGACGAACGCCGGAGCACCGCCGCGTGACCCTGCTCCGTCTCATCAGCTTCCAGTACGTCCGCAAGCACAAGCTCCGCTGGCTGCTCACCCTCGCCGGCATCGTACTCGGCGTTGCCGTATTCGTCGGCATGCATACGGCCAATCAATCGGTCCTGCGCGCCTTTCATCAAACGATCGACCGTATCGCCGGAACCACGCAGCTGCAGGTCTCCGCTGGTGAAGCAGGCTTTCCGGAAGAAGCTCTGGAAACCGTCCAGAACTCGCCCGACATCCGCGTCGCGGTACCCGTCATCGAAGCCTCCGTCAACCCCGGTCGCGGCAACCTCCTGCTGCTCGGCGTCGACATGACTGGCGACCGTTCCCTCCGCGACTACGACCTCGAAAACAACAACGACGACGCCATCGACGACCCTCTCGTCTTCCTCGCCCAGCCGGACTCCCTCCTCGTCACCCGCATCTTCGCCAATGCGTACGGCCTCAAAATCGGCGACAAGCTCCCCATGGCCACCATGGCAGGACCTCGCGATTTCGTCGTCCGCGGCATCATGCAATCCGGCGGCTTGGCCAGCGCCTTCGGCGGCAACCTCGCCGTCATGGACATCTACGCCGCGCAAAAGCTTCTGGGCCGCGGCCGCCGCTTTGACCGCATCGACATCGCCGTACGCGAAGGCGTGCGTGTGGAAGATGCACAAGCCAACCTTCAAAAACTCCTCGGCACCGGCTACCTCGTCGAAAGTCCCGGCGCGCGAGGCCAGCAGTTCGAATCCACGGCGCAGATTTACTCGCTGGTCTCGAGTATCACCAGCATGTTTGCCCTGTTTGTGGGCATGTTCCTCATCTACAACACGTTCGAAATCGCCGTCAGCCAGCGCCGTTCAGAAATCGGCATTCTCCGCGCCCTCGGCGCCACTCGCAGCCAGATCCGTACCCTCTTCCTGGGCGAAAGCGTCGTTGCAGGACTCGTCGGTTCCGTACTTGGCATCGCCTTCGGACTCCTCCTCGCGCGAGGCATCGCCGCCTACGTCGGCACCATGCTCAGCGAGGTCTACGGCGTCGCCCAGAATGTAGAGGACGTCGCCGCAGAACCCTGGCTGCTCGCCGCCGCGCTCTTCGTCGGTACCTTGACCTCCGTTCTCGCCGCCCTCATACCCGCGCGCGACGCCTCCCGTGTCGACCCCGTAAAAGCCCTGCAGAAAGGCAAGCTGCAACTCATCGGACAAGGCGAGAACATGCGTCGCCGTATCGGCGCCATCGTACTCTTTGCCCTCGCCCTCGGCTGCATGTCGATGTCGTACATCCGCCCGCTCTTCTACCTCGGCTACCTGCTCGCCATCATGGCTGCCGTACTCTTCGCGCCCACCGCCTGCAACTGGGTCACGCGCACTCTACGCCCGCTGATGAAATGGCTACGCCCCGTAGAAGGTGCCCTCGCCGCGGACAGCCTCATCGAATCCCCGCGCCGTACCTCCGGCACCGTCACCGCCCTGATGCTGTCGCTGGCGCTCGTCATCGCGCTAGGTGGTGTCGCGCGCTCCAGCTACAAATCGATTCAGGACTGGCTCGTCATCGCCCTCAGCCCGGACCTCTTCGTCACCACCAACGAAAGCCTCACCTCGCGCTCCTTCGTCTTCCCGCCGGAAATCGGCGACGGCATTGCCACCATCCCCGGCATCGACCTTGTACAGATGGTCCGCACCGTCCGTATCAACGTCCGCAACACCCCGGTGATGCTTGTCTGCACCGACATCGCTTCCGTCGCCCGCAAGATCCACCTGCCCCCACGCGAAGGCGACCCCGACACCATGTACCAGGAAGCAGCCAAAGGCAAAGGCGTCATCGTATCCGACAACTTCGCGCTGCTCCGCAAGTACAAACTCGGCGACATCATCGAACTCCCCGCGCCGGACGGCCCCTTGCGCATGCCCATCCTCGGCATCGTCATCGACTATTCGGACCAGCAAGGCAGCATCCTGCTCGACCGCGAACTCTACATCAAACACTGGAAGGACACTACGGTCAACGTCTTCCGCGTGTACCTGCAGAATCCCACTTTCGAACCATCCGTCCGCGCCAAAATCCAGGAGATGTACGGCGGCCGCACGCGCCTCTTCGTCTTCACCAATCAGGATCTCCGCGCCTACATTCTGAAACTGACAGACCAATGGTTCGGTCTCACCTACGTGCAGATTGCCGTCGCGGTATTGGTCGCTATCCTCGGCATCGTCAACACGCTCACGGTGTCGATTTCGGACCGCAAGCGTGAACTCGGCGTCCTGCAAGCCGTCGGAGGCCTGCGCAACCAGATCCGCGGCACCATTTGGATGGAAGCCCTCGCCATCGGCTTCACAGGACTCGTCCTCGGCCTCGTGGTCGGCGCCATCCAGCTTTACTACACCCTTGAAATTTCGCGAACCGACGTGGCAGGCCTCCGCCTCGACTACCAGTACCCCATCAACATCGCTGCCGTACTGCTACCCGTCATCTTAGGCGCCGCCTGGATCTCCGCCCTGGGACCCGCAGAAAGCGCGGTCCGCGGTTCGCTTGTGGAGGCTTTGGAGTATGAATAGCAAGTGGCTCATCGCCCTGCTCACCAGCGCATACGCGCTCGCGCAGGACCCTCGCCAAATCATGGAAGAGGTTCAAAAGCGCGCCCAGTCGAAATCCCAGCAGTACGAAGGCACGCTCGAAGTGGTCGATGCCAAGAGCAAGGTCAGCACCAAGCGTTGGGAATACTCGCGCCTCGGTGCATTCGGCAACAGCAAGTCTGTCCTTCGCTTCACCGCACCCGCGGAAGTAAAAGGCGTCGCTCTGCTTGTCCACAACCACCCCGATCGATCCTCCGACCAGTGGATGTGGCGCCCCGCCATCGAACGCGACCAGCGCATCGCCCTGCAGGACCGTTCCACCCGCTTCTTCGGCACGGACTTCAGCTACGAAGACCTCGAAGAGCGCGACGTCAATCAATTCGACTTCAAGCTCCTCGGCGAAGAAACCATCGACGGCAAGCCGTGTTGGAAGCTCGAATCCCGCCCCCGCGAAAAGAAAGTCTCGCAGTACACCTACTCGCACTTGTGGATTCGCAAAGACAATTACGTCTACACCCAGATCGAGGCCTTCAACAAAGCCGGCCTCGCCCGCCGCATCAAGTACACCGACATCCAGAACATCCAAAACATCTGGACCGCCCGCACCATCGAGGTCTTCGACGCCACCAAGAAGAGCCGTACGACTCTGAAGTTTGAAAAGCTCCAGTACAACGTGCCGCTCGACGATTCCGGGTTCACTCTACAAGCCCTCCGCCGCTCATCATGATCCTGCTCGCCACCTTGCTGCTGCACGCGCAGACGTTCGAGCAGCGCGGCTTTCTGGAAGTCCGCAACAACGGCTACTTCCAAACCGCCCCCAACGATAGCGGCCTCTACGTGGGAGAAAGCCTCCTGCGCTACGAAGCCACCTGGCGTCCCAAGCCCTGGCTCAAACTCACCAGTGGCTTCGATGGCCGCTTCGACACACACCGCCAGTTCGATCGTGACTTCCGCCTCGATTTTGAAGACCGCCGCATCCAGCGCCCGGCCCTAGCTCTCCGCCGTTTCAGCGCCCAACTCCACAAAGGCAATTGGACCCTCGAACTCGGCCGCCAGTTCATCCGTTGGGGCAAGACCGACCTCCTCAACCCCACAGACCGCTTCGCCCCCAAGGACTTCCTGAATGTCGCCTACAGTGACTTCATGGCCGTTCCTGCCGCTCGCCTCACGTTTGAAAAAGGCAACGACACCATCGACATCGTCCTCCAAGCCCGCTTCACCCCAAGCCGAGGACCCTTACTCAACCAGCGATGGGTATCGCTACCCTCCGACCTCGACGGCGTTCGCATTCTCGATCAAGGCGCACGCTATCCCGGAGGCACGCCAGCAGGCATCCGCTGGAACCACATCGCGCGAGGCTATGAGTACTCCTTGATGTTCTATGAAGGGCACAACCATCTGCCGCTTTTCGAGGGACAGCTCGTAGGCTTCGCACCTACAACGGTCGCCGTCCAGCGCTACTACCCGCACCTCCGCCAGTACGGCGCGGACTTCGCAGCCCCGCTACGCTGGTTCACGGTAAAAGCCGAATCGGCGTACTACACCAGCAAAACCCGCGACACGGATGACTTTCTGTTGTACGTCGTGCAGTTGGAAAGATTGGTCGGGGAATGGACCTTCGTCGGTGGCTACGCAGGAGAAGTGGTCACCAACGCCACAGGCAATCAGCTCACATTCTTCCCGGACCGTGGCCTCGCAAAGGCATTTCTAGGACGTGCGGCGTACACGATAGACGCCAACCGCAGCGTCGCATTCGACACAGCAGTACGGCAAAATGGCGAGGGTTTCCTGGGACGTTTCGAATACTCGCAAACATTCGGACAACACTGGCGCGCCACGGCGCAGCTATCGGTCATCCGCGGCGATGCCAGCGATTTCTTAGGCCAGTACCGCCGAAACTCGTCGGCGGCACTGATCCTTCGCTACTCGTTCTGATAAACGGCCTTCCTCCGCAAAGGACGCGCATGATGTAAGCGCGTCCTTTGCGGAGGGTTTCAATTAGTGGTGCAATACAAAGCCCTGGCTGCCGGACACGACCACTTCCGTCAACACCGGCTGACCGTTTACCTGCTCGAACCGAACCTTGTTCGTCGCGCCATAACCCGTACCCGCAGCGCCCATCGGCAACACCGCTACCGACTTACCCTTACTACGCAGAAACAGTACGCTCTGGTCGCTCTTGGTGATGTCATACTCGCCGGCCGGCATCACTTCCGCGCCAGCCTTGAACGCAAACGGAACCTTCACAGTCGCGACGCGGGTCTCCGCGCCAAACACAGCGGACGTCGCCGCCAAAAACAGAGCAGAAAGCACAAAACGCTTGGTCATGATGATACAAATCTCCTTGAAAGATATTGGGTGAGTATGTAAGCGTGCGGGGGCCACAGCATCGCGATAGCAGCGCTCGAAAAGCCCGCAAATCGCACGCAATTCAGAAATCAGAAGCAGTATGAAATTCGAAGATCAGCAGCAGGGCGCAGATGACATCAGAATGCAAGCAATGCACAGATGATCTGAGCGCGATCTTGAATTAGCTTTGCAGAAGGTCGGACAAGGACTCGGCGAATAAACTGGTCTGCCGTCGCGGCATGTTTGTCATCGCCGGTAACTGACTACATTCCCAGCATAGCCGGGATGTGGATTTCCGTCCAATAGAGATTTCTTGTAGGTCTTATGGCGCTTCTTATCGGCGCTTCGCCTTAATCACAATGGGTGTACCGTAGAACCCAAACTCTTTCCTTAGCCGGTTAATCAAAAACCGCTGATACGAGAAGTGCAGGTTCGATCCCTTATCCGTAAAGATCGTAAACGTCGGAGGCCGTACTCCAGCCTGCGTGATGTAAAAGATCTTCAGATTCTCATCAAAGTTGATCTTCTCGACAAACCGGTTCAACTGCCCCGTGGTCACCCGCTTCGACGCACCCTCGTACGACTTGCGAACCATCATCAGAATCGACTTCACGCCAGTCGCATGCTTCGCCGACACATGCGCGATCGACACGTAGTCCAAAAACTTCAGCTCATCGCGTACCTGCTGCGTAAACACCTTCTTCTGCTTGTCCGTAGCCAGATCCCACTTGTTGACCACCAGCACCACAGCGCGGCCCTCTTCATGCGCATAGCCGGCAATTGTTGCGTCCGCACCCAGCACGCCTTCCGTCGCATCCAGCACCACAATGCACACATTCGACATACGGATATGCCGCCGCGCCATCACGACGCTCAACTTCTCCGCCATCTCCGTGGTCTTGCCCTTACGGCGAATTCCCGCAGTATCCACAAACGTGTACGGCACGCCGCGAACATCAATCGTCTCGTCCACCGCATCACGCGTCGTACCCGCAATGGGCGACACAATCGCACGATCCGTCCCCGTCAGCGCATTCAACAACGTCGACTTGCCCACGTTCGGACGCCCGATAATCGCAATACGAATCCCGGGCTCCTGCTCTTCCTCGCCCTCAGCTGCTAATTTCTTCTCCTCAACCTCAACCTTCGGAAAATCGCGCGTCACATGATCCAGCAAATCGTCGACCCCCAGCTTATGCTCGGCCGACACCGGAATCACATCTCGGAACCCCAGCGAATGAAAGTTCGACACCAGATCCATACGCGCCTCGGCGTCGATCTTGTTTACCGCCAACGTCACCGGCTTGCCCAGCTTGCGAAGCATCTTCGCCAGATCCTGATCGGCCGAAGTAATCTCGGTACGCCCGTCGATCAGAAAGATAATCTGCGACGCTTCCTCAAGCGCGGTCTTCGCCTGCCGCAGAATCTCACGCGGAATCAATTCCGAATCGTCCGGAATAATGCCGCCCGTATCGATCAGGACGAACGGACGTTGGCGATACCGGCAATCGCCGCGAATACGATCGCGCGTAATCCCCGGTTCATCGCCAACGATTGAACGTCTTTGTCCGTGGATGGCATTGAACAGCGTGGACTTGCCGACGTTCGGCCGCCCTACGATCACGACCGTGGGTACAGTATTCATTGTGAAGGTCTACTATCCGATTTTCGTCGATCTGACCTCAAAACAGGTAATCTTAATTGGCGCAGGCAAGGTCGGCATGCGAAAAATCCGCGGTTTGGTGGAGGCCGGAGCCTCTGTCACCGTCGTATCCCCAGCCTCGGCGGAACCCATGCCAGACGGCGTCAAATGGCTACAGCGAGGCTACCAGCCAGGCGACCTCCAGGGCTTCTTTCTTGCCTTCACCGCAGCCAATGAAAAATCCATCAACGATGCTGTACGCCAGGAAGCCGCGGCTCTGGGCATACCCGTCAACTCCGCCGACGATGCCACCCTCTGCGACTTCATCGTACCTGCTCGCCTCCATCTTCAAGACGTCCAGATCGCCGTCTCCAGTGGCGGTGAGGACCCTAAGCGCGCCGCCGCCGTCCGGGATCGCATACGCGAATTTCTAAGCGAACAGGCCTCCTGACGTGCGACCATGGAGTTTACCCCCTCCAAAGCATGCATTCTGAGCAGTCACACACTCGTAACATCGCTATCATTGCGCACGTAGACCATGGCAAGACGACATTGGTCGACGCGATGCTCAAGCAAAGCGGCCTTTTCCGTGAAAATGAAGCCACGGCGGACCGCATGATGGATTCCAACGAGCTTGAGCGCGAACGCGGTATTACGATTCTCGCCAAGATCACCGGCATCCACTACAAAGGTTCCAAGATCAACATTGTCGACACGCCCGGCCACAGCGATTTTGGCGGCGAAGTCGAACGCGCATTGAAGATCGTCGACGGCGTCATCATGTTGGTGGACGCCTCTGAAGGTCCCCTCCCGCAAACCCGCTACGTCTTGATGAAGGCGCTCGAAGCGAACCTCTCGCCCATCGTCGTCATCAACAAAATCGACCGCGCCGACGCTCGTCCGCAGGAAGTCCTGAACGAGGTTTACGACCTCTTCATCGACCTCGGTGCCAACGAAGATCAACTCGAATTCCCCATCGTTTACGCCAACGGCAAGGCTGGCCTTGCCAAGCTGAACATGGAAGACGAAGCCACCGATCTTCGCCCCCTGTTTGAGACGATCCTCGAAAAGATCCCGCCACCCAAGGGGGATGCCGAAGCTCCGCTCCAGCTTCTCGTTGCCAATCTCGACTACAGCGATTATCTCGGCCGCCTTGCGATTGGCCGCGTCTTCAGCGGCACCCTCCGCCTGAACGACGAAGTCATGATCGCCAAGATCGACGGCACCCTGCAGAAGACCAAGATCACCAAGCTCTTCTCGTTTGAAGGCCTGAAGCGCGTCGACGAAACCGTTGGCGGACCCGGCGACATGCTCGCCATCGCAGGTGTCGAAGGCATCACCATCGGCGACACCGTGACGTCCGTCGAGAACCCCTCGCCGCTCCCCCGCATCCAAATCGACGAACCGACCATTGCCATGACCTTCATGATCAATACATCGCCGTTCGCCGGTAAGGAAGGCCAGTACGTCACCTCGCGCAACCTGCGCGACCGTCTCGACAAAGAACTCCTCACCAACGTCGCCATCAAAGTCGAAGAAGCCGGCGGACCCGACGCTTTCAAGGTCATGGGCCGCGGCGAACTCCAACTCGCCATCATCATCGAAATGATGCGTCGCGAAGGCTTTGAATTGATGGTCGGCAAGCCGGAAATCATCACCAAGCAGGTGGACGGCAAGACGCACGAACCCGTCGAACTGTTGGTCATCGACATTCCGGAACCCTTCGTCGGCGTCGTCATCGAAAAGCTCGGCAGCCGCAAGGGGCGCATGGAAAAGATGGTCAACAACGGCTCCGGCCGCGTTCGCCTCGAATTCATCATCCCGTCGCGAGGCCTAATCGGGCTCCGCAGCGAAATGCTCACCGACACCAAGGGCACCGCGATCATGAACTCGCTCTTCCACAGCTACATGGAATGGCAGGGTGACATCGTATCGCGTCCCACGGGTTCGCTCGTGTCGGACCGCGCCGGTGTCGTCACCTCGTACGCGCTCTCGAACCTCCAGGATCGTGGCGAGATGTTCGTCACCCCGCAGACCGAAGTCTACGAAGGCATGATCATCGGCGAAAACTCGCGCGATGCGGACTTGAACGTCAATGTGGTGAAGGAAAAGAAGCTCACCAACATGCGAGCCTCAAGCTCGGACGAAGCAATTCGCCTCATCCCGCCAAAGCTCCTGAACCTCGAACAGGCGCTGGAATTCATCCGCGATGATGAGTTTGTCGAAGTCACGCCCAAGTCCATCCGCCTTCGCAAGAAGATCCTCAAGGCCAACCAGCGCTAAGCGCGCGCTATTTGGTGGACGTCGTCAGCAGGCTGCGGTACAAAGCGGCCTGCTGGCGAGCCACTTCGTCCCAGTCAAAGTCCCGCTCAGCAGCGTGCCGTGCCGCACGCTCCAGATTGATCCGCTTCATCGGATGCTCAATCAGGTCGCGAATCATGGTGGCCATCTCTTCGCCCTTCTCCGCCACCCAAACCACTTTCCCGACATCCAAATCCAGCCCGTTGATGCCGCCCGGCGTCGACACAATCGCCTTGCCCATGGCCATCGCTTCCATGATCTTGATGTTCGTGCCCGCGGAAGCCAGCAACGGTGCGACCACCACCGACGCTCTGCTGTACGCAGGCCGCACATCGGACACAAAGCTCTCTAGCTCAATCCCCGGCTGCTGCAAATTGGGCCGCGCGTGATCCTTATACCGCTCCAGATACACTTCCGGATTCCGCCCCGCGATAATGTGCAGCACTGGCCGCACAGGCGCCAAATGCGGCCAAACCTCGCGCAGGAACCAATCCAAAGCCATCACATTCGGCAAATGCGCGAAGGACCCGATAAACAGCAGCCGACCCAACTCCGGCGCCTGTGGCAACGGCTGAAAGCGATCCAGATCCACGCCATTAATCAGCGGCACCACGCGCTTTGCGCCTTCCACCATCTTCTTGTCCTTCTCGGACATGGTGACCACGCAATCCACCTCGCGCCACATCTGCCGCTCAAACACTTCCCACTTGCCGTGCTCGCGCGCGATCTCCCAATCCGCACTCGTTTTGCGTAACTGCGCATAGAGATCCAACGTGATGTCATGCTCCACAAGCACCGTCTTCGCGTCCCCGCAATCCTTTGCATACTGCGCCAGTTGCGTAAACTCCAGCTGCGCGATCACCGGTTGATGCTTGCGTATCGTCTGATGCAGCGCCGCGCGAAACTCCGGCCGGTCGAACTCTTCCACCACCTGCGGACGCGCGGTTAACGCACGATCATGGCTGCCCGTCGCCTGCACAACAACTACTTCCACGCAGATATCCAGCAACTCTTTCGGCACCGGCTCCATGCGCGTACTGAACGCAATTAGTACCTGGTCATAATCCAGTGCCGCGCGACGCATCAGGTTGTACATCCGCACCGCGCCGCCATGCGACAGCGGAAACGGCAGATAACAACTCGCAATCAGCACCAGCGGCTTGCCCGCGCTACGAGGCCGCCCCGGAAACACCGCTACGCGACCGTTATTGAGATCCAGAATCTCGTGCTCCGGAATCACCGCCGCCGGCTGCGCCTCCACCCAGTCCGGCGCGTTCTGCGCAGCTTTCAAGATCGGCAAGTACGGCGGATTCTCACACGCATACCAGTTGATGCGATAGATCGCCTCAAACCACATCCGCTGAAACAGCGCGCGATTCGTAACACTCCGCACCAGAAAGCGAAGAAAATTCACTTCCAGCGCGAACTTCAACTCATTCTCAGTCAGATACCGCGACGTCGTCGCCCGATGCTTGTGCAACACCCGCGCACCCGCGACATACACGCTCGGCCAACCCTGCCGCCAACCCCGGAACCCGATGTCCAAATCCTCGACATACGCCGGCTCAAACACTTCGCCAATCGATCCCAACTGCCGCAGCTTCCGCGTATCGTACAGCGAACACCCGCCGGACCCATACAGCACATAGCTGTGATCTTCCCCTTCGAGCGGCTCCACACAATGCGGCAAAAAGTCCGAAGGATGCTCACGAGGCAGCATCACAGCCTTGCCTGTTTCTTCGCGACGTTGCCCCGGCGGAAAGAAGATCTGCGCCGTCGAGCTAAACAGATTCGGCACGCAATCAAACGCGCGACGCAGTTCATGGAAGAAGTCCGGCTCAATCAACATATCGTTGTTGAGCAAACAGACATGCGAAAACCGAGCCTGCGCGATGCCCCGATTCACAGCCCGCGCAAACGACAGCGGCGCCCGGCTCTCAATCACGATCACCGACGGATACGTCGACCGGATCCAGTCCATGGTCCCATCGTCGGACCCGTTATCGACAACAATGACCTCCGACGGCGTCTGCATCATCACCAACCGCAGACACTCCTGCAACAGCTCTTTGCCATTGCGCGACGGAATCACCACCGTCACTCCAGGAGGCAAAGGCTTTTCGAGCGGAGGCAGTTTCGACGGGGCAGGGAACGCGCGAAAGAACCGTCCAGCCCACTGCGCCATGCGGTAAAGCGAAGGCCGCCGGAACCCATCTCGCGGATGCTTCAGCCGCCACAACCACGTGTACGTCTTCCCGCCAGGACGCAACTGCCAGCGGATCAGATTCCGCGTACGCCAAGCCGCATGCCGTGCCATCGCCGTCGCGCTCGATGGCCGCAGTGAGAAATGATTCAGGTTCTCGTTGAACACCAACAAGCCGTAGCCCTTCAGCTTCAACCCCAGCTTCCGCATCGGCCAGTACGGCATGTTCGGCTGCAGCGCAATCGCCACTTCCGCGATCTTGCGCGCACCCAACTTCGACCGCAGCAGTTGTTCGTTCTGTTCAATCGTCCAGGAGATACGCCAGGGGATCCACTCCACCTCTCGCTTCGGCTGGAACTCCGACATCACGACGGTCGGCAGATTAGGAAATACCTTCTCCACCTCGTCGATCAGATATTCGACCAGGTCTTCCGAACACGACGCGAGAATGAGCTTGACCACAGGATTGTGTTAGATCAGTGCGCAGACAGGGATGTTTCGGTCGCCTTCCCACATCGCCAGGGCCTGCAAGCAGAAGCCAGTCGCCCAGGGATTGTGGAACTGCATGTATTCCGATCCGTTGCGGCGGCCAAAATAGAAGCCGCCAATGTCGGGAATCTCAAACTGTGGAATCGTCTCGGCCTCTTCTGTCGCCTGCTTCAGATCAAGCGGTACATACCCTAGCCGGTCCGCGTACAGCCGTACCCGCAACAGCTGCGCGTAGACATCAGCCCGAGCAAACTCCGGCCCGATCTCGCGCAAATACGCGGCCACACGCGCGATCCCTGTCTCCAGCGCCGCCTTACATTCGGGACGATCACCCACTGGCAACAGCCCTTCCAGAAAGTACGAATACGAATGCAACCGGTCCATTACCTTCAATTTCTCCGGATGCCCGGGCAGGAACGAATCATGCGTCGCCAGCGAATACTCCAGCATTCGCTCATACGGCTGCTTCAACGCCGGTTGACCCGTCGCCTCCGCCAGATCCCGCCAAGCCATCGCGGACTTCAACTGATAACACCCAGGGCTCTGCGACCACCGCAGCGCATCGTACGGCTCGGGCTGCTTCTCCGGCAGCGCGATAATCGGATGCGCCGCCTCTTCGGCCATAAAGTCGTACGCCATCGAAATCCCACAACGCTGCGCCTTCTCTAAGAACGCTGCATCTCCGGTCGTACGCCATGCGGTCAACAACCCGCGAACAATAATCCCCAGGTCAAAAAAGTACGCGTACGAAGCCTCGCCCTCTGCAGGAACTTCAAACGGGATGGTCCCGCTTTCTGCATCCCATGCGACCTCGCAAAGGAACCGCGCAGACTGCGCCGTAGCGTCCAGATATCGCTGGTCCTTTGTGAGATGATGCAGGTACGAGAAGGTGCTAACCGCATATCCAGTAATTTCCGTAGAAACTTTGGCGTTCTGTTTGCGGTCTGAATAGTGATAGCGGGCTACGCCGCCATCGGCTTCCCGGATACCCGATTCGAGAAACCAACGGCCCGCGCGGTCCACGATGGAAGAGATCGCGAGTGGCAAAATCCGATTTTAACATCTAGACCATGCTGTTACTCCTCCTAACCCTCGCACAAATGATGCAAATGAAGATGGGCATCGTGCGCGGACCGCTTCTCGCAATCGAAAAGACAGCATTAACGGTCGAAGCCGAGGGCAAGCCCGTCCGATGCCGCTACGACGCGCGAACCTGGATGGAGCGCGACGGCCAGCGCATCGCCGCCGCCGCTCTCGTACCCGGAGACCGTCTGGAGATGGTCACAGACCTCAAAGACGCAGGCTGTTACGTCCGCACCATCCACGTGCTCGACATCCCGTCGCAAGCACCCGGCCCGGGACGCCGCCCCAGCATGAAGCGCGAGTACTCCAGCCCTACGGAACAGTTCGCCCCTAGAGGCGACATCACGGCCACAGGCTTGGTTACGGACATCGACGACAAGTGGCTCACCATTCGTACCCGGAACGATGGACCCAAAAAGTTCCTGCTCCGCCACGACACGCGCTACGTCGGCGACGGCTTCCGAGTCGATCACGACACCTTACGCGCCGGCAAGCGAGTCTTCGTACGCGCGGGCCACAACTTTGAGGGAGTGATCGAAGCCTACCAGGTCATCTGGGGCGAGATCATGAAGCCCTAGTTCCCGGCTGCCAGAGTCACCCGCACCTCCTCCGCCGCCAGATACTCGCCCGGCCTCGGCCCGGAAAACTGCACGTACGCGATCTTCGAACCCTTCACCGTCAACGTGAACATCGGTACCGGATCTCCAGGCGCTTTCCGTCCCGGCGCCGCAGCCACAGCCGCGCGATCCACTACCTTACCGTCCGCATCGAACGCCTCCAGCACCGCAGGCACACCGGTTGACCCCCAGAACGTCACCGCCACCTCGGACGCAGGCTTCGGCAGTGTAGCCCGCACAGGAACCTCTTCCAGCGCCATCGCGCTACCAATGCCCTTGTGCCTGTTCGACAGATGCTCAAAAAACATCACTAGGCCCTTCGCCTTGGTCTTCTTGGGAGCATGCGCAGGCCGGAACACCACGCCCTTGTCTTCCCACTGCTCCACACGATTCGCTTTATCGTTCGGAGCTAGCAATACCGTCACGCCTTCAAAATCGACAACCAGGCGTTCTTGCGCACACAAAACCGAACCCGCAAACAGCAGCAAAGCCCAACGCCTCATGCCAACTCAAGCCCCGTCATGCGACCCGTCGACGACGCGAACTTATCCGTCTCAATCCCCATCCGCTGCAGCATCGACACAAACAGATTCGGCAGCGGATAGTTTTGCTCACGATTGAACACCAGATGTCCCGCATGCCGGAACCCGCCGCCTGCCAGCAGCGTCGGCATGTTCGTTGTGGAATGCGCGTTCGCATCCCCCAGGTTCGACCCGTACAGCACCATCGTGCGATCCAGCAGCGTACTCCCGCCTTCCTGCGCACCCTTCAACCCTTTGAACAAATCCGCCAGCAAACGCATGTGCCACGTATCGATCAACCGCAGTTGCGACAGCTTATCCTCCGACTTCCCATGATGCGAAAGGTTGTGATACCCGTCATTCAACGTCGCCCCGCGAATCTGCAGCACCGGCGAACTCACACTATCCAGCATCAACGTCACGGCACGCGTCGAATCCGTCTCAAACGCCAACCGCACCAGCCCGTACATCTGCGCCACTTTGCCCATGTACTGTGCAGGATTCGCCAGATCTTCCGGCTCCTTCTCCTTCACCACAGGCTTCGGCTTCCGCTCCCACCCGCGCGACGCCTGCAGCCGTCCTTCGAGTTCGCGAACACTCGTAAAGAACTGGTCCAGCCGCGTCTTATCCTCGCTCCCGACCTTACCCTCCAGCCGCCGTACCTGGTCCGTCACCGTATCCAGAATCGAGCGCCCGGTATCCAACTCCGCGATCTTCGCGTCCACCTCTTGCGGCGTACCTTGGATGAACATCTGCCGGAACACGTTTGCTGCACTCTGCTCCGGCGGAATCGCCACACCGCTCCCGCTCCACGACAAAGACCGGAATCCCGTATTCACCGAAAGCGTCAGAGAAGGGAACCGCGTCTGTCCGCCAATCCGTTCCGCGATGTACTGATCAAGCGAAATCGTATTCCGAAACGAACTGCTCGCCGGATGCGGTGCCGCCGTCAAAAAGCTGATGTCCGACGGATGCCCGCCATCCACATTCGGATGCGACACCCCGGAGAACACCGTAAAGTGCTCGCGATGCTCCTGCAGGATCTTCAAATACGCAGACGGCGTGTACTCGCGCCCAGCCCCCGTCGGAAAGAACTCCCCCGGCAGCAGCCCCAGGTTATTGCAAACGGCAAACATCCTTCGAGGTTCAGAGGTTGCCTGCGGCGCAGCCTGCATGACATTCAACATCGGCAGCGCCAAACTCACACCAGCGCCCCGCAACAACGTCCGTCGCGATATCCGTTTGGAAGTCATGTTCATCCTCTACTTCGCCTGAAACAAGCTGCTCTGTACGATCCCGTGCACCATATTGCGTACGCCATAGCCGGAAGCCTTCGCCCCAGCCAGAATCTCATCCACCCGTTTGCGATCCGCAAATCCCGGGGGAGCCCCCGTCGCGTACACCAACAGTTGCCGCGCCAGGTTCCGCGCCACCGTATCTTCCTCACGCGCCAGTAGAACTCTCTTGAACTCCCGTACATCACGGAAGCTCGATCCATCCGGCAGCGTACCCGTCGCGTCCACAGGCAGCGCATAGTGGAACGCAAACTTCTGGCCTGAAAAACCAACCCCAGGCTCCGGCTTTGCCGTATCCGCCGCCGCGCGATACCGTGTACGCCAACCGCCCATCACATCAAAGCTCTCCAGTGCAAACCCCGGCGGATCGATCTTGCGATGGCACGACGCGCAGGACGCATCCGCACGATGCTTATCCAACTGCTGCCGTATCGTCACCGCCCCGCGTATGTCCGGCTCCACAGCAGGCACACCCGGAGGAGGCGCAGCCTGCATGCCCAGAATCCGCTCCATAATCCAAACCCCGCGCAGCACAGGCGATGTCGTCGTACCATTCGCCGTCACCTTCAGTACGCTCGCCTGCGTCAGCAATCCACCGCGTACCGAATCAGCCGGCAACGCTACGCGCCGCATCTTTGCACCCGTCACACCCGCGATCCCGTAATGCGTCGCCAACCGCTCGTTCAAGTACGTAAAGTCCGCCTGCACGATGCTCCGCGCCGGCAGATTCCGCTTAAACAAATCGCCCACAAACAGCCGGGTCTCTTCCATCGCGGCCAGCTTCAGCGGATCGTCCAACTCATAGTCGTTGTACAGCGTAGTCGACGGCGAAGTATCGTCAATCTTCCGCAGGTCCAGCCAATAATCGGTAAAGGCCTCCACAAAGCGCGACATCTTCGGATCGTTCAACAGCCGTTCCGTTTGCGCCCGCAGCACTGCCGGCGTTTGCAACTTGCCCGACGCCGCCAAGCCCCGCAACTCTGCATCCGGAGGCGAATTCCATAAGAACAACGACAATCGCGTCGCCAATTCATGCCCTGACAACTTCCCCGGCGTCTCCCGCACATACAGGAACCCCGGCGAACTCAACACCGCCGTATACGCCGCAATCATCGACTTCGCAAATCCGCGACCCTGCTGAAACTGCTGGTCGAACAACTTCAAAAACAGCTGGACATCGCTCTCTTCCACCGGACCCCGATACGCACGAGCCAAAAACGCCCGCAGCAATCGCTCGGCATCTTCACGCGGCCGCGACGTCTCCACCTCTACCGGGACATCCATCAACCGCGGCCCCCGACGGAAAATCGGCACCGCATCGCCAGTCTCCACCGGTGCCGGAACCTTGATCGCCACTCCTTCGCCTGCGGCAACCTTCCGCAACGGCAGATCCCCAAACAAAGCGCGATACCCCGCGCCATTCGATTCATCCGCCAATGGACCCGTCACCTCAATCCACTGAAACGCGACCCCCGGCATCCCATCCTTCGTCGCCAGCGGATTCACATACTCAAGCTCCGTCCCATTCACTCGCGTACGGAACAGCCGCATGCTATCGGTCTGCAGCACCTCATTCGGAGCCAGCACCGCTTCAATCTCATACACCCCAGGCTCCGGCGTAAAGTCGAACTCGCCCAGCGGCCTGGACTGTCCCGAACTCTGCGCGTACACCGCCACAGGCTCATTCCGCCGCCCCGGCCAAACCTCGTCCGTATTCGGCCTCTCCATCCGCGGCGTGTACAGATAAGCAGTCTTTTCCGGCCCAAAACCCGTAAAATTCCAGTGGTCGATACCGCCACCGCTCACCCAAATCGAGTACCCCTTCACGCGGATCTTGTACCGGCCCGGCGCAGGGATTCGATACGACCCCCAGCTAAACCCACCGGCATCGGAAAAGATGCTCGACACCCGCCCCATCGCTTCCCGCTCGCGAGTCTCCGGGTTCGATATCGGGCTCCGCCCCGCACGTACATCGGGCTGCGCATGCGAATCCAGCACCGGAAAGCTCATGCGATCCGTACGCGTATTGCCCTCGCGCGGCCACATGTTCCGCGTCATCGTAGGCTCCTGCCGCGCGTACACCCGCGTGGTGGCCGTCGGAGCCTGTACAAACTTAGCGGACATCGCCTCCCGCATCGCCGTCTGCGCCGTACTCATATACCGCGCTATCTGCACGTGCGACACATCGAGCGCACCGCCAGTCTTGTTGAACCGGTACGCGATCCCGTCTTGCGGCAACTGATCCTTCACCCGAATCCACGGCACCGCCAGCAGATCGCGAATCGCATTCTCGTACTCGTACGCGTTCAAGCGCCGCAGCCCTGCTCGACCCGCAGACCCGCGCCGCGCCGTCTCCTCCGTCACAAGAGCCGTCTCAAGTGACTTCAAAAACGCCGGAGCGCCCGCAGGCCGTGGCATGCCCTTCGGAGGCATCTCGCCTGAAGCCACGCGATCGTACACCTTCACCCAGGTCGCCAGGTTGTCGGCCTTCGCCCCTTGCGCCGCAATCTGCGTCAAGTCCAGCCCGCCCTGTGGCGCCTTCGCCCCATGACAGCCAACACAATTCTGTTTGAGAAATCCGGCCGCTCCCGCCACCTCGGCAGCGTGCATGCCGCTCACAAAGACAAGTAACGCACTGATCAACGTCTTCATCCCGCCGTGGCTACATCCTATCGCGAGATGCCTTCGCTTTGTTCAGCTTTCGGTGATCTCCAGCAGCTTCGCCCGCACCGCTTCCGCCGTCGCTTGATCCGGCGCGATCACCAGAATCGTATCGTCGCCCGCAATCGTACCCACAATCTCCGGCCAGCTATCCTTATCTAGCGCCACAGCCAGCGCATTGGCATTGCCTGCAGAAGTCTTCAGCACCACAAGATTCTGCGCCACCCGCACATCCTGCAGAAACTCCAGCACCACGGTACTCAGGTCCGGACCCAGCCGCTCATTGGGACGTATCTGCCGGTACCCATCGGCGGTCTTCACAAGCCCAAGCTCCTGAATGTCCCGCGACACCGTCACCTGCGATGCCACAATCCCCGCCGCCTTCAACTCCGCTACCACTTCTTCCTGCGTATGCAGATTCCGGCCCTGGATCAACTTCAGGATCTGCCCTTGCCGGAAGGTCTTATTCATAAAGAGGCTTTCACCATCTTAAACTTGTTATGCAATGTCTATGCTCCCAGTCCTGCTGTTGGCGCTACAGGCGCAGAACTTCGATCTGGTCCTCAAGGGCGGTCGCGTCATCGACCCTAAGAACAACCTCATCTCGGTCGTTCGCGACATCGCCATCAAGGACGGCCGCATCGCCGCCGTACATGAATCCATCGCCGATTCCGACGCCCGCCGCGTCGTCGACGCCAAAGGCTTGATCGTCACCCCCGGCCTCATCGATCTCCACGTCCACGTCTTCCACACCATCAACAACCCAGGCTCCTGGGCCGGCGACCTCAGCATCCCGCCCGACACCCTCAGCTTCCGTACCGGCGTAACCACCATGGTCGACGCAGGCAGCTCCGGCTGGCGCAACTTCGAGCAGTTCAAAACCACCGTCATCGACCGATCCAAGACCCGTGTCCTCGCTCTCATCAACATCGCCGGACACGGCATGGTGCACGACCTCACCGAACAGGGCGACTTCAACGCCAAGCGCGTCGCCGAACTCGCCCAGCGTCACAAAGACGTCGTCGTCGGCATCAAGTCCGCACACTACACCAAGCCCGACTGGACCAGCGTCGATGAAGCCGTCGCCGCCGGCAAAATCGCCGACATCCCCGTCATGGTGGACTTCGGCTACTTCCTCCCCGAGCGCCCCTACTGGAAGCTCCTGCTCGAACACCTCCGCCCCGGCGACATCTCCACCCACGTCTACCGCGCTCCCGTCCCCTGGATCGACGACAACGGCAAAATCTTTTCCTACCTCAAACAGGCGCGCGACCGCGGCGTCATCCTCGACATGGGCCACGGCGGCGGCAGCTTCGCCTTCCGCAACGCCGTACCCGCCATCGCACAAGGTTTTTACCCCGACACCATCTCCACCGACCTCCACGACGGCAGCATGAACAACACCATGCAGGACATGCCCAACTGCATGGCCAAGGCCCTGGCCATGGGTATGCCGCTCGAAGCGGTCATCCGCGCCTCCACCTGGAAGCCCGCGCAGGTCATCAAGCGTGAGGACCTCGGCCATCTCAGCACCGGCGCCATCGCCGACATCGCCCTCTGGCGCATGGATGACTCACCAGCCCAACTTGTGGACTCACACAACGCCGCAATCCCCGCCAAAGGGCGTCTGCGTTGTGAAATGACATTGCGGGAAGGTCGCGTCGCCTGGGACGCCAGCGGAAGGATGGGAACGGACTTTAAGAAGCTGAACGGAAGGTATGGTCTGCGGAAGGGCATCGACTCTTACATCGTGCCCCCCTCGCAGTAAACAGCCAGACTACACAATACGAAGATCTACGCCCGTCATCTCGGCGGGCTTTTCTACGCCCAAAATGCCCAGAATCGTAGGAGCCACATCCCGCAGCGCACCATCGGACTTCAACCCCTGCACCTTCGGGTCGCTCACATAAATGAACGGAACCACGTTGGTGGTGTGATAGGTATGCGGTCCGCCAGTCACCGGATCGATCATGGTTTCCGCGTTGCCGTGATCCGCCGTGATGATCCACGATCCGCCGCCGTTCGCACGCAGAGCAGCATCAATCCGCCCCAGGCACTCATCGACAGTCTCAATCGCTTTGATCGTCGGCTCCAACTTGCCCGAGTGCCCCACCATGTCGCCATTGGCGTAGTTCATGATGATCACATCGTGCGCATGGTTCTCGATCGACCGCACCACGATATCCGTAATCCCCGCAGCGCTCATCTCCGGCTGCAGGTCGTACGTTGCAACCTTCGGCGAAGGCACCAATTCGCGATCTTCTTTCGGATACGGCTTCTCATTACCGCCGTTGAAGTAGAACGTCACGTGCGGATACTTTTCGGTCTCCGCCGTACGCAATTGGCTGATCCCCGCGTTACCCAGAACCTCGGCCAGGATGTTGGTCGGCTGGCTCGGTTCAAACGCCACAGGCGCCGGAATCGTCGCGTCGTACTGCGTCATGCAGACAAACAACAGATTCGCCGGAGCCTCACCAATATCGCCAGGCTTCTCGTTCAAAAACGCTCGCGTTAACTGCCGTCCGCGATCCGCACGATAGTTGAAGAAGATGCACGCGTCGTTATCTTTCACCAGCCCGACCGGTTGGCCGTGCTCCGCGTCGATAATCGTGATCGGTTCAATAAACTCGTCCGTCACACCGCGCTCGTAGGAAGCCAGAATCGCCGCAATCGGATCCACCGAGTGGACGCCATTGCCCTGCGTCAGGCATTCAAAGCCGCGTTGCGTCTTCTCCCACCGTTTGTCGCGATCCATCGAGTAGTACCGGCCGGAAATGCTGGCAATCTTGCCAACTCCCAACTCGGCGATCTTCGCCTGCAACTGGCGCAGGTACTCGACACCATTGTTCGGCGGCGTATCGCGGCCGTCCATAAAGCAATGCACGTACACGTTCGCCACGCCGAACCGCTTCGCCATCTCAAGCAGCGCAAAGAGATGGTTGATGTGCGAGTGTACCCCGCCATCGCTCAGCAAGCCCATGATGTGCAGCGCATGTTCTTTGCCGCGCTCCATGGCCTTCGATAGCACCGGGTTCGTATAGAACTCGCCCGTGTCGATCGCGACGTCAATCTTCGTGACGTCCATCAGCAGCACGCGTCCGGCCCCAAGATTCATGTGGCCGACTTCCGAATTGCCCATCTGCCCCGGAGGCAGACCCACAAACGGACCCGAAGTGTTGATGTAGGTATGCGGGTGATTCGCCCACAGACGGTCGAAATTGGGCTTCCGGGCGAGGGCAACCGCATTGCCCTCCACCCGGGCTGATTCGCCCCACCCGTCAAGAATCGTAAGAATGACAGGCTTCACAGACATTACTGCTTAAACGCTTTCCGTCCAGGATAGATGGCCGACGCGCCGAGTTCTTCTTCGATGCGCAGCAACTGGTTGTACTTCGCAATGCGATCCGTGCGCGACGCCGAACCCGTCTTGATCTGGCCGCAACCCGTCGCCACTGCAAGATCCGCGATGAACGCATCTTCGGTCTCGCCCGAACGGTGCGACGAAATCGCCGTGTAGTTCGCATTCGCAGCCATCGCCATCGCTTCCAAAGTCTCGGTCAGGCTGCCGATCTGGTTCACCTTCACCAGAATCGAGTTCGCAATCCCTTCCTTGATGCCGCGCGACAGGCGCTCGGTGTTGGTCACAAACAAGTCGTCGCCCACCAACTGAACCTTGCTGCCAATCGCATCGGTGATGGTCTTCCAACCACCCCAATCGTCTTCCGCCATGCCGTCTTCAATCGACACGATCGGATACTGCTTCGCCCAGTTACCCAGGAACTCCGTCATGCCTTCCGCGCTGTACTCGCTCTTATCAGACTTCTTGAAGACGTACTTCTTCTTCGACTTGTCGTAGTACTCGCTGGCCGCGCAATCGAGCGCCAAGCCGATCTGCGAGCCCGGCTTGTAACCGGCCTTCGTGATCGCCTCCAGAATCACTTCAATCGCTTCTTCGTTCGACTTCAGGTTCGGCGCAAAGCCACCTTCATCGCCCACAGCGGTCGAATACGAACGCTTTTTCAGCACGGTCTTCAGGTTGTGGAACACCTCCGCGCCCATGCGCAGAGCTTCAGAGAACTTGGCCGCGCCATAAGGCACAATCATGAACTCCTGCATGTCCACCGAGTTATCCGCATGCGCGCCGCCGTTGATGATGTTCATCATCGGCACCGGCAGCGTACGGGCGTTGACTCCGCCCAGATAGCGGTACAGCGGCGCACCCTGCGAATCAGCAGCCGCGCGCGCGGTCGCCATCGAAACGGCCAGAATCGCATTGGCGCCCAGCTTGCCCTTGTTGGACGAACCGTCGGCGGCCAGCATCGCGCGATCCACGGCCTGCTGATCAAACGCGTTCATACCGTCAATGGCCTTGGCCAGCTTGGTATTGATGTTCTTAACGGCCTTCTGCGTACCCTTGCCCAGGTAACGCTTGGCATCGCCATCGCGCAATTCAACGGCTTCGTGTTCGCCGGTCGAGGCGCCGGACGGCACAGCGGCCCGACCCATGCTGCCATCGATCAGATAAACGTCCGCTTCGACGGTCGGATTGCCGCGCGAGTCGAGGATCTCGCGTCCTACTACTTTTACAATTTCCATAGAGGGGGTTCGCCAACCAGTGTACCGTGTTACCCTGAGGCGGAGTGGAAGTGAGGTGATTGTTTAGTGGCTGAAGTCGTATTGCAGGATGGTGAGACTCTAGAGTCCGCCCTGCGCCGCTTCAAGCGTAAGGTCCAGCAAGAGGACATTATTAAGGAGATCAAGAAGCACTCCTTCTATTTGAAGCCCGGCGAAAAGCGCCGCACCAAAGAAGCCTTGGCGCGCAAGCGTAACCGCAAAAAGCGCGTTCGCGACGTCGAATAGCAATCCGCAACATCTACAAGCGGGACCGGTAACCATCCGGTCCCGTTTGCTATTTGTAGTAAGCAGAGGTGGCCCAATGACAATCGAAATCTCGGACAAAGCTGCGGAACTCCTGGCCCACCAGGCAGCCACCCAAGGCAAGACAGTCGAGGAGTGGATTCTCGAATTGGCCGAACGCTCCTCCACTGTGGGACTGGAAAGAACGAACGACACTCGCAAGGCTGCTGAAGATCTCTTGGACTTGCGAAATCAAGTGAAGCCCGATCCCGAAGGACTCACTTTCCATGACTACATTCGTATGGGCCGCCGATAGTGGCGGACGTCGTCATTGACGCTTCACTCACTGCCGCTTGGTGCTTGCCAGACGAAGCGACGGAAGAGACCGCTGAGCTACTCAAGTCGGTCGGTTCACAAATGAAGCCGATCGCGCCAACTCTCTGGTCGTACGAAGTACGCAATACGATCCTCTTCGCACTCCGTCGCGGACGCATCCCTCCGGCAAACCTTCCGGCGACCCTTGCCATCATCGACAGACTAAGGGTTCAAGTGGTCGAGCCAACCTCATTCGACTCGATCCTGATGCTGGCAGAACGCCACCGGCTCACCGTCTACGATGCCGCCTATCTCGCGCTTGCTATTGAAACTGGCCTGCCGCTCGGTACTCTCGATAAGGCCCTGCGCCAAGCCGCACAGAACGTTGGCGTCGCCACCTTCGCGCTATAGCTCCACCTTCCGCAACCGCAGCGCATTCCCGATCACCGTCACGGAACTAAACGTCATCGCCGCCGCCGCGATCATCGGACTCAGTAACAATCCGAACCACGGATACAGCACCCCCGCCGCCACCGGAACCCCCAGCAAGTTATAAAAGAACGCAAAAAACAGATTCTGCCGGATGTTCCCAATCGTCGCCTGACTCAGCCGTATCGCCGACGCCAGCCTCCGGATGTCCCCCCGCAGCAGCGTTAGCCCCGCGCTCTCAATCGCCACATCCGTACCCGTACCCATCGCGATCCCCACGTGCGCTTCCGCCAGCGCCGGCGCATCGTTCACGCCATCGCCGGCCATCGCCACCACGCGACCCTCAGCCTTCAACTTCTGGACCACCTCAGCCTTGCCCGCCGGCAGCACCCCCGCGTACACTTCCTCGATCCCCAGAATCGCCGCCACAGCCTTCGCCGTCTTCTCGTTATCGCCGGACAGCAACACCAGCCGCAATCCGCGTGCCTGCAACTCCCGTACCGCTGCGCGGCTCGAATCCTTCACCGGGTCCGACAATCCCACCATCGCTCGAGTCTCGCCGTCCACCGCAATGAACGATACCGTCGTTCCATGTATCCGCAGCGCCGCTGCCTGATCCGCATACTCGCCCGGATCCACAAGCTTCTCGTTCCCAATCGCGATCCGATGCCCAGCCACAATCCCGCGCACGCCCTGCCCGGAAATCAACTGCACCGTATGCAAATCCGCCGGGGACTCCCCACCGACTTCGCTCACAATCGCCGACGCCAGTGGATGGCCGGATGCCGCCTCGATCACCGCAGCCATCCGCAACGCGTCGCGATCTCCTTCAAACGCCGTCACCGCAGGCTTGCCCTCGGTCAACGTACCCGTCTTGTCGAAGACAACCGTATCCACCTTATGCAGGATCTCCAGCGCCTCCGCATTCTTCACCAGAATGCCGGACTGCGCCCCGCGCCCAGTCGCCACCATCACCGACATCGGCGTCGCCAACCCCAGCGCACATGGGCATGCGATGATCAGCACTGCCACCGCATTCACGATCGCGTGGTTCAAATCCACTGCGTAATACCAAGCAGCGAAGCTCACCAGGGACACCAGCAGCACCGCAGGCACAAACCACGCCGCAACGACATCCGCCAGCCTCTGTATCGGCGCCTTCGACCTCTGCGCGTCGGACACCATCTTCACAATCTGAGACACCAGGGTCTCCGCGCCCACACGCTGCGCCTTCATCAGCAGCGCTCCCGTGCCATTCACCGTACCCGCCGTTAGCGCACTTCCGATCTTCTTCTCCACCGGCAGCGACTCGCCCGTCACCATGGACTCATCCACGGCACCCGAACCTTCGAGCACCACGCCATCGACAGGAATCTTCTCCCCGTCGCGAACTCGGATGTGATCCCCGGGCACGATCAGCTCCAGCGGGACATCCCCTTCCTTGGACCCGACCACAAGCCGCGCATTCTTCGGCGTCAACCCCAACAGAGCCTGGATCGCCGCAGCCGTACGTCCGCGCGCCCGCAGTTCCAGCACTTGTCCCAACAGCACCAGCGACACAATCACGCCAGCCGACTCAAAATACACATGCGCATGCCCGCCGCTCTGTACTGTCACTACGACGCTGAACAGATACGCCGCCAGCACACCCATCGCGATCAATGTGAACATATTCAACGCCCGATGCCGTACCGACATCCAGCCGCGTTCCAATATCGGCCAGCCACACCAGAACACCAGCGGCGTCGCCAGCAACATCTGTACCCACGCCGACCACGTCGTGTGGAACCACATGCCACCCATCGCCAACGCAAACAGCGGCACCGCGAACCACAGGCTCAGCCGGAACCGCCGCGACATGTCTTCTAATTCAGGATTCGCCTCGCCAGCAGGACCCGCCGACGACAGCACCGGCTCCAGCGCCATGCCGCACAGCGGACATGGTGACGGCTTGGTGTCCGTCACCGCCGGATGCATCGGGCACGTGTACTCGCGTGCCGCCACCGCAGGCGCTTTATATGTATCGGGCTCTAGATAACGAAGCGGTTCCTTTCGGAACCGCGCGTAGCAACCGAGGCTGCAAAAGTGATACACATCCCCGTCGTACTCGAACCTGGCAGCCGCCTTGTCCGGGCTCACCTTCATGCCGCACACAAGGTCCGGTACAGGTGGCCGCGACAGGATTTGGAATGGATTACTCGAACCGGTCAACTTACGGTTTGGCGCTGACCTTCACCCGCGCCTTCTCCAGTTTCTTCTGGATCTTGGAATACTCCGCTTGGTCGAAATCCGCAGGCGCCCCACGATCCCACTCACGCAACGACACTTCCCAATGCGTGATGGCATCCTTCACGTTGCCCTGCTTGAAGTACACCTCAGCCAGATGATCATGCACCGCCGGATCGCGCTTCGCCTGTTCCAAAGCGACCTTCAAATACTTCTCCGCTTCGTCCAAACGCCCCATCCGGAAGTACACCCAACCCAGGCTATCCAGATACGCGCCATTCGACGGTTCCTTATCGACAGCCTTTTTGATCATTTCATAGGCTTCTGGGATTCGAACATTTCGATCCGCCAGCATATATCCCAAGTAGTTCAGCGCCGAAGCGTTATCTGGATCATCCTTCAACACCCGGCGGAACTCCGCTTCAGCCAGATCGAACTTCTTCTGCTTCTCGTACATCGCACCGCGCATGAACGCAGTGTTGGTCTTGTCTTCCTGGTTATCGGACAGCTTATCGGCCTGATCCAGGGCCTTCGCCATGTCGTCGTACTTCTTGCCCTTTTCGTACAACTGCGCCAGGTTGATGTACGTATCGCGATCGTCTTTGCCGTTCAGCAGCTTCTTGGTGAGCGCGACGGCTTCATCGGTCTTGCCGGTATCCGCCAGTACACTCGCCCGGGTCAGCAACACCATGCGATCCTGCGGGAACTTCGTCGCCGCCGCAGCGGACTCTTCCTCAGCCCGCTTAAACTCGCGACCCTGCCGCAACGTTTCTACCACCTGCGCCGCGGCACGATTCGCTAGATCCGGATCCAGCGTCCCAATTTCCTTGAACGTATCTACCGCTTCGTTCGTACGATCGTGGGACCGGTACATCACACCCAGGCGCTCCAGCAAGGTGATCCGCTGCGCCTTCTCCGCCGGGTTGTAGCTCCGCCGCGATGTCGAATCCACCATCTCCTTCAGCAGCCGGATGGCATCGTCAATGCGACCTTCAGACTCCGCCAACGTCACATCGTTATAGCGGACTTCCATATTGCTGCCGTCAATCGACTTCGCCTTGGCAGCCGCTTCCCGCGCCTTTTCAAAGTTCCGGCGCTGCCGGTGGATCTGCGAAATCCGCAGCCACGACAGGACATCGTTCGGTTCTTCGGCAACCAGTTCGCCGTACGTCGCCAGCGCTTCGTCCAGGTTGTCGGCCAGCAGCAGATCCTGCGCCAGAGCACGCTTAAAGTCGCCGGCATTCGGCGGATTCAAGCCAATCGCTTTCTTCAGCGCCTGCGCCGCCAGTCCGTACTCGCGCATCTGCTCGTAAGCATTCGCCAACTGGAATAGGTTCCGCGCATTCGGGCTCTTCTCGCTCACCTTGCGCAGCATGTCCGCAGCAGCCTTGTTATCTCCAAGATCGGAGTACACAACGGCCAACCCGGTCAGCGCGTCTTCATTCTCCGCGTCCAACTCCAGAACCTTCTTGTACGCCTTCTCGGCTTCCACCGAATTCTGGCTCACCTTGTACAGGCGCCCCAGCATCAGCAGCGTATCCGTATCCTTGGCGTCGAGCTCAGAAATCTTCTGGTACTGCTCAATCGCCTTCTTCACCATTTCCTCGCGGATGCGGTTCTGTTGCGGATCCCCAATCATGCGCGCGTACATGCGCCCCAAAATCCGGCGCGACGTCACATCGTTCGGATTCTCTTTGATCGAATTCTCCGCATCGGTCACGGCTTCGCGCACACGGCCCGACTGGATATACAGGTCCGACAGTTCATCCGCGATAAAGGTCGCAGCGGGGTCGGCCTTGATCGCACTCCGGAAGTTTTCGATTGCCTTATTCAGGTAATCGCCACGATTGTTGTACTGGCCCGCCAGGTCGGCGTACAGGTGCCCCAGCGAAAAGTAATAGTAGGAGGCTGCTTTGTCCCCGCTCTTCACGGAGGTAGCGGCAGGGCGCTGCTGCTGTTGCGCAAAGCTCAGAGACGATCCGAGTGCGGCAAAAGCGGCAACAACAACGGCGACGCGCGTAACCAGTTTCATAATTGGGTCAAAACCCTTCGCTCTCAGTATACTCCCGGCTTTTCGCCAGAAAGCTTCAGTCTAAAATGAGGGTTGCACAACGCGGACAACCCCGCCCTTATCTTTGTCCTCGGTCCCACCGGGTCCGGCAAGAGCGCCCTCGCAGTAGAACTCGCGCAACGGTTTGATGGCGAAATTGTGAACTGCGATTCATTACAACTCTACAGGGGCCTCAATATCGGTACCGCCAAAATCACGCGGGACGAACAACGTGGCATTCCCCACTATCTCTTGGACGCGCGCGACCCCCAAGAGGTTTTCAGCGCCGGCGACTTTGCACGAGAATCTCGCGCTGCCCTCGCTACCATACGCCAACACGGTAAGCTCCCCATCATCGCGGGCGGAACCGGCTTCTATGTAAAAGCCCTCACCGATGGTCTCTTCGACGGACCACCCCGCGATCATGAACTGCGCGACCGCCTCAGCCAGCGCGAAGCCTCGAAACCCGGCATCCTCCACCGTTACCTCCGCCGTCTGGATCCCGCCGCCGCCGCCCGCATCCACTCGAACGACGTACAGAAAACCATCCGCGCCGTCGAAGTCTGCCTCCGGTCCGATCGCCCCATGACAGAGCAATTCGGCCAATCCGAAGAACCACTTACCGGCTACCGGTTCATCAAGCTCGGCCTCGACCCCGCCCGTCAGGACCTCTACGCCCGCATCAACCTCCGCTGCCAGAAAATGCTCGACCGCGGCCTCCGCGCCGAAGTCGAAGGCCTGCTCGCCCAAGGCTACGGACCACAAACAAAAGCCCTCGAATCCATCGGTTACAAGCAGATGCTCGATGTCATCGCGGGTCGCCTCACCGAATCTGAAGCCCTTGCCGACATCCAGATGCAAACCCGCCGCTACGCCAAGCGCCAGCTCACCTGGTTCCGTCGCGACCCCGAAATCCACTGGCTCCACGGCTTCGGCGACGACCCCGCGATCGCCAATCAGGCTGCCGAAATCCTACGTTTGATAAAATCCTGATTTCATGGCCACAACAGTCGTCACCTTCGGGGAGATTATGATTCGCCTGGCGCCGCCGGGCTTTGAACGCTTTTTGCAGTCGCCGCAGTTCCTCGCGACCTTCGGGGGCGGGGAAGCGAACGTCGCCGTCGCCCTGGCAGGCTTCGGCAACCCGGCCCGCTACGTCACCGTACTCCCGCCCGCAAATCCCATCGTCGACGCCTTCATCGGCGAACTCCGCCGCTTCGGTGTCGACCCCAGCGGCATCGTCCGCAACAAAGGCCGCTTCGGTATTTATTTCGTCGAGCCCGGCGCCAACCAGCGCGCCTCCAAGGTCGTCTACGACCGCGACGGCTCCGCTATCTCCCTCGCCAAGCCCGGCGACATCGACTGGGCCAAGTCCTTCGAAGGTGCAGGCTGGTTCCACATCACCGGCATCACCCCGGCTCTATCCCAGTCCGCCGCCGACCTCGCCATCGAAAGCGTCAAAAAGGCCCGCGAAGCCGGCCTAAAGGTCTCCTGCGACCTCAACTATCGCAAAAATCTCTGGAAGTACGGCAAAAAGCCCAGTGAAGTGATGTCGGAGCTCTTCAAGTACGTCCACGTCGGCATCGCCAACGAAGAGGACTGCCAGATGGCTCTCGGCATCGCCGCCGAATCGGACGTCCACTCCGGCAAGCTCGATCACGACCAGTACAAGCGCCTCAGCTCCACGGTGCTCGAAAAGTACCCGAACCTCGAAAAGATCGCCATCACCCTGCGCGAATCCTATAGCGCCTCGCACAACGGCTGGGCCGCCTGCCTCAACAACGGCAAGGACTTCCTGGTCTCCAAGCGCTACGACATCACCCACATCGTCGACCGCGTCGGCGGTGGCGACTGCTTCGCCGGCGGCCTGATCTGGGGACTTCTCAATCGCCCCACAGACCAGGACGCTCTCGAATTCGGCGTTGCCGCCTCGTGCTTGAAGCACTCCATTCCCGGCGACTTCAACCGCTTCACCGTGGAAGAAGTCGACGGCTTGATCAAGGGCGGCGGCTCCGGCCGCGTACAGCGCTAGAGCAGCGAACTAACCTCGGCCACCGCGGCGGACATGCGCCTGAATATAGGGCATCCGCGGATCATCGATCCGCATTCCGCCGCGGTACCAATCCTCTACCAGGCTTGCCTTCTGCTGCGAATCGTACGCCGTCCAGGGCTGGCCCAACTCATAGTCCTTCCGCCCGCAAAGCCTTGTACCCGCCACCGACATCGGACCCTGCCGGATCCTTGCCAGTTCCCGTACAAATCCGGCCCGCACCGGCGGACTGATGCAGTTCTCAAATCCATCCTTGCCCATGTTCAGCGCATAGATAAACTTGGGGATCGGAATCAGAAACGGACCATCATTCGGCGCACTTACTGCCGTAAACGGTTCATTACCCGCGCCGAGAAGATCCGTCACCAGCACATCGTCGAGTGGCAGCGTCCGCCCAAATACCTTGGTCGCAAAGACGCGCTCGTCCTGCCGCAAAAACCTGACGCGCATATGCTCGAAAACTCCTTCGCATTTTGTATAGCGGAATTTCTCCGCCAGGAGGACCAGTGAAGTTTCGCAACGCTTTGTATAGTGACGCCGTCGAATAAGCAGGCGCTGTCTACGGCCATGTCTTGTCCGCCGCCGGTGCTATCCTGACGATGAAGGGGACCTTTCCCACATGAACCGGCGATTTCAATACGCAGTCGTAAGCACCTCCACCTGCTTGGTCGCGCTGCTCCTGTTCGGTGCCGTCCGGGGCCGTAGCGCCTCCAACAACGAACAGCCCTACCGCCACCTCGCGGTATTCTCCGAAGTTCTTTCCAAGATCAAGAGCGACTATGTCGAAGAGCCGGACCTCAAAGGGGTCACCGCCGGGGCTCTCAACGGCCTGCTCGAATCCATCGACCCCTTTGGCAGCTACCTCAGCGCCGATCAGTACAAGCAGTATCAGAAGTCCAAAGCGTCCCATAAGGGCGACGTGGGCCTGATTCTCGCCCGCCGCGCCGGCTACGTCTCCATCGTCTCCGTAACCCCCGGTAGCTCCGCCTCCAAGAACAACCTGAGCACCGGCGACGTCATCGAAGCCATCAACGGCGTCGGCACCCGCGACATGCCCCTCGCCTATGCGCAAATGCTGCTGCAGGGCGACCCCGGTACGTCCATCGAAGTGACGGTCCTGCGCCTCCGCAATCCCGAGCCCGCCAAGGTCTCGCTGGCTCGCGCCGCCGCCAAGTACCCCGACGCTTCATTGAAGTCTCTCGACAACCACATCGCGGTCATTCAGAGCTACTCGGTGGACTCCACTCACGTCGACCAAATCGCCGCCCGCGTGAAGGAAGCCGAAAAGAACGGCGCCAAAAAGATCATCCTCGACCTTCGCAACGTCGCCCACGGCCAAGCCGCTGACGGCCTCCGCCTCGCCAACCTGTTTGTCGGCTCTGGCACTCTCGGCTCGCTGATGGGCCAAAAGACCGCCCGTCAGGACTTCGCCGCCGAAGGCAAACTGCAGATCACCAAGTTGCCCATGGCCGTGCTCACCAACCGTGGCACTGCCGGCGCGGCGGAAATCGCTGCCTCCGCCCTGCTCGACACCAAGCGCGCCGAACTCGTCGGTGAACGTACCTACGGTTACGCGGGCGTCCAGAAGGAAATCACTTTGGACGACGGCAGCGCCCTTATCCTCACGACGGCCAAGTACAACGCGGCCAGCGGCAAGCCAATCTCGGAAACTGGCGTTGTCCCGAACCACCCCGTCATCGACACGTCGGATAACGACGACGAAGACGAAGACGGCGTACAAGTCGATCCCGATGCGGCTAAGAAAAAGGCTGCCACGCCCGCCGCAACGGAAGACGCACCTCTCAAAAAAGCAATCGAAATTCTCTCCAAGTAAGTAACAACCATGCCTCTGTACGAGTACAAGTGTGAATCGTGCTCCAAGCACTTTGAAGTCATCCAGAAGTTCTCCGATGCCCCGCTCGAAGTGCACGCCGAATGCGGCAAAGGGCCGGTAACCCGGCTCATCTCGCCCCCGGCTCTGCAGTTCAAAGGCTCCGGCTTCTACATCACGGACTATAAGGGCGGCTCTGCAAAGCCGTCCTCTTCCCCATCAAACGCCCCGGCTTCTTCCTCGAGCTCCGACTCTGGTTCCGCCTCGTCCTCACCATCGTCCGGCTCGTCGTCGTCCTCCACAGATACCAAGTAGTAAACTCAGAGAGTCCTCCTTCGAGAAAGTCATGAACAGAAGATCCTTCCTTAGCTCCACGGCTGTGTCGTTTAGCATGGCCACTTCCGCGCTGGCGGCCGCCAAAGGAGCCAAAAGCTCCGGTCGCGTCCTCGGCGCCAACGATCGCATCAACGTTGCGGTGATCGGTACCGGTGGCCGCGGCTTCTACGTCTCTCGCACCTTCGCTAAAGTCGGCAAGGAAAACAACAAGTGCCAGATCGTCGGCGTCTGCGACGTCTACCAGAAGCGCGTCACCAAGGCCAAGGAATTTTACGCCAAGGAATACAGCCCCGTCACCGGCACCTTGGACTATAAGGAAGTGCTCGCCCGTCCTGACGTCGACGCCGTCATCGTCGCCACCCCGGACCACTGGCACGCCCCCATCGCCCTCGCTGCCATGGACGCCGGCAAGGACGTCTATCTCGAAAAGCCGATGTGCCACACCATCGACGAAGTCAAGCAGTTGATGGACACCGTCAAGGAAACCAAGCGCATCGTGCAGGTCGGCTCGCAGACCACCTCGGGCGACCAGTGGCACAAGGCCAAGAAGGCCATCGCCGACGGCATGATCGGCAAGCACATCATGAGCCAGGGTTCCTACCATCGCAATTCGATCGAAGGCGAATGGAACTGGCCCATCGATGCTGAAGCCGGCCCCAATGGCAAGGGCGACAACTACATCGACTGGAACATGTTCCTCGGCAAAGCGACCAAGCGCCCCTACGACGCCGACCGCTTCTTCCGCTTCCGTAAGTACTGGGATTACTCCGGCGGCATCGCCACGGACCTCTTCTTCCACGTCGCCGCTCCCATGAACATCTGCTGGGGCAACCCCCAGTTCCCGCACCGCGTGATGTCGGGTGGCGGCATTTATGCCTTCCCCGATCGCGAAGTGCCGGATACGTTCCACCTGATCGCCGAATACGGCGCCGGCTACTCGATGGTGCTCAGCTCGTCCATGGCGAACTCCCAGCACATCCCCGGCCTCATCCGCGGCAAGGATGCCTCGCTCATCATGGTCGAACACGGCCGTTTTGAAGGCTACGCCCCGCACATCACCGTCGTACCCGAACAGCGCGCTTCGAAGGAATACTTGGCCAAGTTCGGCAAGGACCCCATCAAGATCGCCGTCGAGAACAAGGACACGATGGACACCCACATCAACAACTTCCTCGATTGCATCCGTTCGCGCCAACAGCCGACCCTCAACGTGGAAACTGCCGCCCGCGCCCAGGTGCTCATCACCATGGCCGTCAACAGCTACCGCGAAGGCAAGGTCATGTACTTCGACGAGAAGAAGTTCAAGGCCGTCGACAAGGCTCCCAAGGCCTAGTCGCCAACCGAACTAAATACAACAGAAGCCGGGAGGACCGAAAGTCTTCCCGGCTTTATTCGTTTACCGGAACACTGGCAATCGCCCTTAGCCGGTCCAGCACAAACGGCGTTCGACCCTGGTCCACCACAAACCCGGGCAGAACATCCAGGAACGCATCTTCCTGCAACAGCATCGCCGCACTGTGTGCCAGATACTGCCGCAAATGCAGTGGCGATTCGCGAACCTCCGCCGCAATGGACTCCCGCCCTTCAATCACCGCGACAAAGTCTTCCAGGTCGTGGCTCGTCAAATAGTCCCGCCGACCACGTCCTCGAAACGCCTCCATCTTGGTCCCCAGAAAGTACGGAGCACGAATCAGCCGGATACTCTCGCCACCGGGCAGCGCAAACCGTATCGCATCCCGCAGAGCGTCTTTGTACCAGATATTGGTGAACCCCAGCACCGCCCCTTCTGACGGCATGACATCCACGACCAGAGCCTCATGCCGCCAACGGCACGTCAACTCGGGATCTTCAGCGAACCCCAGCGCCCGCAACCGTTCGGACATCGTGACGTACGCGGCATAGCTGGTAATCTCGGCAATGACGTCGATATCGATGGTCGCCCGAATTGGCGCCGAAGCGGGATCGGTAATCAGAAGCCCCAGCGTCGCACCGCCGACGAACACAATCTCATCGAGCAACGGTCTCAACTTCCCAGCAGCTTCCCCCAGCAGCACCAGATTCGGGTCACGCATGCAAGATCTGCGCCTTCACCAACTCGGCCGCAAGCTTCCGTTCCCGTGCCCGCCCCCCACGCAGCGCATCGCACAAGGCAAACATGCGGTACAACGCTTCGTCCCGTATCGCCGCCTCGGGAGCCGTTTTGTACAGCGGAGGCACTGCCAGCCCCCGCACCGTACCGTTCGGGTGCGTCCAAACCTCCGGTGGATCTCCAGCCGCGATCATCCCCTTCAGTGGCTCCACCCAGGCACCGGTCGGATAACCCCGAACCAAGGTCCCGCGCACCAGCGGAAACACATACCGGATGCCGTGGATAAGAAACTCCACCAGCCCCGCGCGGTTCACCCGCCACTCCAGATCCGTCCAATGCAAAAGTCCGGACTCGACACACCGCCGAATCGCCTTGGACACTTCGGACTGCGACAGACGCAGGCTCGCCGCGACATCCTTTGCCAGCACTTTCGAGGCATTGGATCGTCGGCAAAGATCCAGCAGCAACGCAACATCTTGGCCTACCACACTTCCCTCATTCTGCCAAGTTTTATTCCAATTCGCAAATCGCAAACTGGAAAAACAAAAAGGCGGGATGCCGTAGCACCCCGCCAAAGTACCTCAAATTTCTACTACTTACGGCACCTTAATGTCGGAATCCACCAGGAAGTTCGTCCACTCTTCCATCCAGTTGGAATCGCCCATACCCCCGATGAACCCGGCATTCTGGAAGAACCCGTCATCCGGAGGCTGAATCCAGTTCGCCCGGAACACCGGCGACCCCGTCATCGGACGGAAGTCCGGATCGCTGTACTCAAACGGACGCCGCAGCATCGGATCCAGCGCAAAGAAGTTCAAGCCCGATCCGCGCGTACCCGCCGCAAACGTCCCCAGATCCGTATGCACCTGGCCCGCTACCGTATTCGCCGCCGACGTACCGAGTCCGTTGTTCCACAGCAGGACGCCATTCATCGTCACCGTACCCGCGTCCACCTGCGCCTGCGTGGTCGCATCGTTGGCGCGAACGCCAGACGAATAGAAGCGCGTCACCAGCATGTTGTTGAGCTCGCCACCCGCGCCACGGCGCAGGAAGATCCCCGGAGAGTCGCCTTCGTCAAATCCCGGAACCCCGCTGCCGATAAACGTCAGGTTGTACATCTGCGGGCGCGACCTCGGCGTCGCTGAGTTGTTGTACTCGCTGTTGTCGCCTTCAATCCCGCGATTGCCATTCGAATCCGCGCTCTGATAAAACACCCCGAACTGGATGCGGCCCGTGTACCCCAACTGGTAATCGACAAAGTCGTCGGCACCAAGGCCGCCCACCAGGTACTTCGCATCGCTCGTACCGCCGAACCACTCAAAGCTGTCGTCCAGGCCATAATGCGCCTGCAGATATTCGCTCACCGTGGCCTTGCCGCAACCACCCCAGGTAAAGGAGTTCAATTCGTTATTCGGCGACAGGATCGCACCAGCGTACTCCACGCGAACGTACTTCAACGTCCCGCAGTTGTGATCCGGATTGCTGCCACCATAGCGCGTATCTTCCGTCGCCGGCAGACCTTCAATGCTGAACTCGCCATCCGCATTCGGACGGTTCGGATCCGCACCCGAAGCCACGTTGATCGGCGCCCGGCCAAGCAGCACAAGGCCGCCCCAGTCGCCGCGCGTACGCTCGCCAAACGGCCGCGAACTCGTCATGATAATCGGCCGTGCCTTCGTACCCGCCGCGTAGATCTGCGCATTCCGCGTCACGATCAAAGCGCTCGGCGGCTGCGAACCCGGCTGCCCGATGATGAACGTACCCGGATCGATAATCAGAATCGCGTTGTTGCGAACAAACACCGTGCCGCTCAGGCGATAGGCCTTCGTGTTCACCAGCACGCGAGTTTCTTCGATGTTGCCCGATAGCGTCACAAACTCATCGACCACGCCAATCTTCATGTAGGCGGACTTCAATACGCGCAGGCCCGATGCATCGCGCAATTGCACGACAATCGTGTGCATACCGAGTTCATTGGGAATCGTCAGCGCGCCAATCAGCCCGCCGTCACCCGCCACCACAGCCTTCGTCGCATTCTGAAGCGGCGCCGGAGCAAACTCGCCGACCTTCTTGCCGGTGATGTCCGTCACTTCTTCCGTCAGCCCCGGCAGAAAGAACCGCTTGCCGGTCTGATTGTTCTGACGGTACGCCACCATCGTGTACTCCGTGGCGTCGTCATTTGTCTTTACTGTCCAACGCAGCGTGGCGCGCTCGCCCGGCTGATAGACATACTTATCCGTCCACACATACATCGCAATGTTCGGCACCGGAATCGTTTCCTGCGCAACAGCGGCAATCGATGCCACCGCGCTGAGCAGACACGCGTATCCTAGAGCCCGAAAGGAACTCTTCTTCATGGTTTGTCCTGGAACCTCGTTGATTTAGAAAATCGAGTAGCCGATGCCGACCGAGAACGTACGCCCCAACCGGTAGCTACGCTGCAGAAAATCGCCCTGCGTCCACCGGTAATGGTTGTCGCCGAGGTTTTCCGCGTTGAACTTCAGTCCCCACTTACTCTTTTCGCTGAAGGTGTATTGATAGTTGAAATCGAGGAACACGTTCCCTTCCTGGTAAATATCAGGAAGCTGGAACGTACCCACGTCCGAGATACGCCGCGACACGTAGTTCACATAAAAGCGCGCGGCCGAATGGAGCCTCGGCTTGCTCCACTCCGAAATGAAATTGAAGATGTACCGGCTCTGCCCCAACAGCGGGCGATTCTTCGATGTCAGCAGCGCCGCATCGGTCGGGCGGATCTGGATATCCGAATCGACAAACGTAAAGTTCGCCTGTCCCTGAAAGTCTGACAGCCTCCGGCTCACACGCCGGAACCCCTGCCGGTACTCGAGCTCAAGCCCGCGATTGTTCGCACCCGCCGCATTCACGTAGGTCTGGCGCAAATCGTTCGACGGCAGAATCGTCACCTCAATCGGATTGGTGAACTTCTTATAGAAGAAACTGGCCGCGATCAGCTCATTCCCACCCAGGAACCACTCCCAGCGGCCGTCATAGTTGGTGATCTTTGCCCGAACCAGATTCGGGTTGCCCTGTGCGACAAATCCACCCAGCACGTTGTTGAAGTCGAACGGCGACAGCTCGCGGAAGTCCGGACGCGACACTGTTTGGCTGTAGCTGAACCGCAAGTTCTGCCGGCCATTCAGCGCATAAATCACATTCAGTGCCGGCATCGGATCCCGATTCACCAGCTTCGCCGACTGAGCCTGTCCATTCGGCACCAGCGGATCGAGCGTATTCACCTGGATATCCGCGTCTTCAATGCGGAACCCACCGACCACGCGCCACCGCGGACCCATGCTCAAGTCCACCATCGCGAACCCGGCCAGTACGTTCATGCTCGCGTCGTACTTATCCGTAGCGCGCGTGAACTCCACAAGCTGGAACCCGTTGGACCGGATGTTCTCCGGCGCAAACAACTGATTGCTCGGCAGCGTCAGATTCAGCGTCGAAACCTGCTGCGGAATAAACCGGAAGCGGCGAGCCTGAAAGTCGCGATTCCGGTACGTGCCGCGGAACCCCATCTTGAACAACCCCGTCACCCGGCCCTTGTAGAACGGCCGGCTGAAGTCGGTTTGCGGTTCCCAAATCTGATCCTGCAAATCGTTCGAAAAGCGCAGCGCCGACGATCCCAAAGCCACAAAGCGCAACTGCCCGTTCGGTAGAGGACTGCGGAATACTTCCCGCATATCGGGCTCATTGCGCGTGGACGTCGAATACGTCAACTGCCACTTCAGCAGGGAATTGCCAAACTTCTCAATCGCATGGTCGCCTTCCACGCTGGTCGAAAGCATTCCGCGTTCCACCCAGCGGAGGCGCTGCGAATACAGCACGGAATCGACGCCGCCGTCGTACCCGCTAAACTCACGAGCCTCTTTATCCGTATCGCGCGTCAGTGTATTCCGCAGCACGATCTTGTGATTGTTGTTGATGCGGTACGCCACATTCAGCACACCGCCCAACCGCGCACTCTCGTTATAGCTCCGAAAGTCCTCATAGTTCGTGAAGACATACGGCTGGCTGCCCTGCTGGCGCAGATACCGGTTGATCTCGCTCTGGTACTGCGGCCTGTTCGCAAAGGTAATCGCGCCGACCACGCCAAAGCGTTTGATCGTCCCGCCGCCCACCAGCGAATAGCTCTGCTGCGGACGCATCGAATTGCGGAACTCCGGCTCCCAGTTATTCGGAAAGCTACGGCCAATTTGCTGTAACTCGTTGGCGCTCACAGCGCCCGGAAACAAACGCCGGTTCTCCGGCAGCGAACCAGGCAAGTTGCGCGTACCATCGTCAAACCCAAAAAAGTCGCGTCCACCACCGGGGTAGCTCGCAAATCGCTGGAACGTCGTCCGGCTATTGAACCCGAAATTGGCAGAAAACTGAAGTACCTTCGCCGTCGGAAACTCAACCGTCTGCATCTGCACCAGGCCGCCGGAAAACTCACCGGGCAACTCTGGCGAATACGTCTTCAGTACCTTGATGCTGTCAATCAACTGCGCGGGAAAAAGATCCAGCGACACCACGCGCTTCTCCGGTTCCGTCGTCGGAACCATCGCGGAATTCAACATCGTCGAGCTATACCGTTCGCCCAATCCGCGAACGTACACATAACCCTGATCGACAATCGAAATACCGGTCACCTTTTCCAGCGCGCCGGCCGCATCGCTCGCCGTGGAATTGTGGATCTCATCGCTCGAAATCGAATCGCTAACAACAGCCGCTAACTTGCGTTCCGTCAGCATCGCCTCGGCCGTAGCCGCGACGCTACCAACCTTCTCCACAACGTCGACGGAGGTCACAGTGCCTTTGCCCGCCATTACCGTACTCGCCTCGACAGGCTCCCCCGCCTTGGCATCGACGGCTTCAATCTCGGTTTCCAAGAAGTTCTCAGCGCGAACCAAAAGCGTGTACTTCCCGGCCGGAACCTTCAACTGATAACGTCCATCGGTGTCCGTCTTGGCGGAAAGGGACACGTTGTCCTTCACCATGACAGATGCGTTACGAACAGGCTGGCCATTCGCGGCATCAAAGATCTGCCCGTTGATGAGAGCGTTGTTGGATGTAGGAGACGGAACCGTCTGCGCCACGGCGAACACGGCACAGGCGGCAAGGGTAAGTGCGGAATTGCGTAGAGACATTCGAAGAGCGATACGACGTGTAACGCTCCCAAAATTAACAGTGCCAAATTACAGCTTGAATACAGCGCTGTTTCCAGGAAATGTAATCCACAGGTTTTATCTGTTTTCGCCGGGAAGTGCTACAAACACGTTACTGGCGGAACTTCGCCAGGCCACCGAAAGACCCTTGTTTTGTAACAATCGTGTGTCAGTCTTCAGCAGGATATAAGCGTCATGATCCTGTAACAAAGGCGTGTCGCCCATTTGTTGCACCACAGGCTGAAGTCCAGGCAGACGCCCAGCGGCGCGGTAAAACTCCAGTGCCGGCTGAAACATCCAGTGCGAACTCACTCGCCGCACTTGCTTCTGTTCCAAAAAGTCCACCATCGCGCGATTGTCGCGCTCGTCGTACCACGCCCACACAAACCGCGGGTCACTAGTCAGTGCAAACTGCAACGCCAGCCCGCCAAACACCAGGCACGCTGGAACTCCAATCGCCCACCAGTTCCATTCCAGATACCGCAACCGCCCCGCGGCCGCTGCCAGGCACAACAGAAACAGGAACACCAAACTCAACCCCGTACGTTCGCTCGGATACGGGGACCGCAACCACATATGCGCCACCCAATATCCACCCAGCGCACAGTACAGCACCCCCGCCAGCAACGTCACATCGCGATGCCGTCCGCGCAACCACCAACCCAGGCAAAGCAGCCCCAGTACAATCGCCGCCACAGGCAGAAACCGCCGCGCGAACCGTGCCCTTACCCGCTCGCCCCCCATGGGCCCCAGATTTTCCGGATCATGCAGCAGAAACGCATCCGTCGTCGTCTCCGCCGAGCTACGCAACGTCGTCGCGCCAAAGTAAAAGCTTCCGCCCTCAGCCCGGCTCAACGGCAGCATCAGTACAAACGCGGCAATCAGCAGTGCAGGCCAAACCGCCGCCCACCCATGCGCGACCCCGCGTCCCCGCTGCCACGCCACCGCCACCGCCGCGATCATCGTCGCCAGCGCCACGTACCCGAACGTCAGGTTCGCACTCACGCAAAGCCCCAGCGCGATGCTCATTCCGTACAACTCGCGCCGCTCCTGCGTATCCGAGTACGCCAGCAATCGCGCCAAAGCCAGCGCAAACAACCCCAACGCCAGTGAGTACCCGCGTGCCAGGCACAGCAAGTCCAAGGTCAGCGGATTCCCCGCCAGCACCACCATCGCCAGCGCCTGTTGCCAAACCGCGCCCGGCAGCAATCGGCGCAACAACCCGGGCAACACCCAAAGAAAAACGGCCGCCCCCAACAAGGCAGGCAGCCGTAATGCAAACTCGTGTATCCCGAACACCCGCGTACTCAGCGCCGCCAGCGCCGAATGCAGGACATGGTTATTCGCGTCAAAGCCTGACAGGAACACTCCGGCAAAGCCGCCGGATGCAAACCGGTTAAAGGTAAACGCCTCGTCGATCGTGATCGAAAGGTTGACCGCCCGCCACGCGGACCACAAGAACAACGCCACTGCCAGCAGGCGGACCAAGCTCAGAAAACTCTATCTGCCTTTCTCCAGGAACTGACCCGTCGTGGCATCGACGTACGCCGAATACCGTGCCGTACCCACGGTCTCGCCCCACAACACGCGCCACGCCAGATTCGGATGCCGCGGAGTAAACTCCAGCAGAAAGTTGATCGGCGTATCCTTCGGCGCACCCTTCGTCGCCGGATCCTCTACCTTGATGGCACTCTGGTACGCCTCGTCGGAATCATGTTGCAGCGCCTGCAGAAAGAACGGAGCAGCCTGCCCCATCCGACCCCGGAACGACTCTTCCGCCCCAGGCCAAGTCCCTTGCCGGTACCCGCCCTCGGCATCCACCGCCGACCACAAGAACGTCTTCATCCGTCCCTTGGACTCCGACACGAAGATCCCGCGCCATGCGCCAGCCTTGCCCGGCTCAGCCTTCACACCGCTCAATTGAATACTCGTCAGTTGGATGCCCTTGACGTCCGTCGACCACTGCCGCGCAGAAGGCAACATCTTATAGAACGCGCTGCGTCCCGTAATCGGCTCCGGTGGCGGCGCTTCGGCCTTCTTCTCTTGCGTGGGGGCTGTGGTCGTCGTAGAGCTACTGCTGCAGGCAGACGTAACTGCAAACGCCAGTGCCGCCAGCACCACATGGGAGGAGGTGAGTGGCTTCATAGTCCCTTCATTGTCTCCTCTCAAATCTTTTTATTCAAATGGAACCAAACGGAGGCAACTTGCGTTCGTCTTTATAACAACCAAGCAGCAAGAACCCCTCGCAAGAACATCCCTTTTCCCCAACTAAGCGTTCTTGCGAGGGGCTCACCTAATAGCGTTATTAGCGATAATACTGCCGCGATGTCCGCTTTCGCAACTGCCACGTTGCAAAACCGGTCACATCCGGTGAAAACTGCGTAAAATCTCCCGCATCGTGTACCGCAGCGCGATCGGCCGCCCATGCGGACAACTCATCGGATGCTCCGTCTTCGCCAACTCCTGCAGCAGCCACTCCATCTTCCTCTGATCCAGCCGCATGTTGATCTTGATCGCCGCCCGGCAAGCGATCGACGCCGCAATCCCGCGCCGCATATCTTCTAAGGACGCCTTCCGGAACTCCTTCTCCGCAATCTCCAGCACCTCAAACAGCACCTTCTCGATGTCGCCCGCGCTCACCCCGGCCGGCGCCGCCTTCACCGCAATCGTGCGATGTCCAAACGGCTCCGTCTCAAACCCCATCGCGTTCAACTCCTCCGCGATCCTCGCGTACTCAATCTGTTGCGCCGCCGACAACTGCAACACAATCGGCATCAGCAATGCCTGCGTCTCCGGCGCACGACCCCGTTGCCGCATCACCTGCTCAAACAAAATCCGCTCATGCGCGACATGCTGATCCACCAGCCACAACCCGTCGCGACCCGCCGCAATGATAAAGCTGTCGTGCAACTGCCCCAGCGGCCGTAAATCCTTCAACGCCTCAAGCGTCGGGGACTCCACCAACGCCGACTCGGGCAACACTCGCCCATGCGTATCCGGCACCGGCAACCGCAACCCACCACCACCACTACCAGCAGGTGTCGGTTCACTATCCTGAAACGCAAACCGCGGCGCGGGCGATGCCAATGGACGATGCAGCGTAAACTCCGGCAACCCCGTCTGCATCACCGGCAACTCCGACGGCGGTGGCTGCGAGTACGCGGCATTCTCCATCCGCTGCGAAAACTCCGAATACGGCAATTGCGCCCCAGGCTGCTCGTCCGAAACCACAGGCACCGCGCTAATCCCAGCCACAGGCCGGCGCTCCGTCAAAATCCCGCGAATCGCATCCCGTACAAAATCATGCACCGTACCCGAATGCCGGAACCGTACCTCCGTCTTCGCCGGATGGACATTCACGTCCACCTCTTCCGGATCGCAATCCAAGAACAGCAGCGCAAATGGATACGAAGCCGGCGGAATCAGGTTGTGGTACCCCGCCGTCAGCGCATGCATCAGCACCTTGTCGCGAATCAGCCGCCCATTCACAAACAGGTAAATGGAATTGCGATTCAGCTTCTGTACCTGCGGCCCGGAAATGAAACCCCGCAATCGGAACGTCCGCGTAGAAGGCTCGCCCGCCTCTTCCTCCGGTACATACGGCGCCGGGATCGACACATCCCGCTCATGTACCCCGATGTCCACCAGATCCTGCAGAATCTGATTGCCAAACACCTGGTACACCCGCTCTTCCAGCGTCTCCACCGGCGCGACGTGCAGCAGATCATGCTCCCCATGCTGCAGCGCGAACCCCTTTGTCGGATGCGCCAGCGAATAATGCGTCACCAGCGACGCGATGTGCGCCAACTCCGTCTGCTCGCTCCGCAAAAACTTCTTCCGCGCCGGGACGTTATAGAACAGATCGCGAATCGTAATCGTCGTACCCGGCGTGCGCGCCAGATCCTCGCACGATAGGATGCGCCCCCCGGCGATCTCCACCCGCGTACCGCTCTCCTCGTCCGGACTCCGCGTCTCCAGCAACAGTCGCGACACCGAAGCAATCGAAGGAAGGGCCTCCCCGCGGAACCCCAACGTCGCAATGGCCAGCAGATCATTGGCATCGGACAGCTTGCTCGTCGCATGACGTTCAAACGCCAGCAGTGCATCATCGCGCAACATGCCGTGCCCGTCATCCGCGATGCGTATCAGCCGCCGTCCGCCGGCCTCAACGAGGATCAGTATGTCCGTCGCCCCGGCGTCCAGCGAATTCTCCAGCAGTTCTTTGACAACCGATGCCGGCCGCTCCACAACCTCGCCGGCCGCAATCTTATTCGCAATGTGATCGGACAGTATCCGTATTCGGCCCATCGTTTATGTAACCGGTGCCGGATTGAACAGTGCGGGCGCATTGTGCAAACCCCAATGTTCCGCCCACGTCTTATGCCGCCCGCTCGCAGCGTCCAGGATCATGCTAAAAATTTCGCGCCCCACCTGCTCCACAGTCGACACGCCGGTCGCAATCCGCCCCGCATCCACATCAATCAGGTCCGGCCATCGTTCCGCCAGCGCCGTACGCGACGCCACCTTGATCACCGGCGCCAACGCCAACCCATACGGCGTACCCTCGCCCGTCGTGAACACGTGTACATTCATCCCAGCCGCCAATTGCAAGGTCCCGCAGATAAAGTCGCTCGCCGGTGTCGCCGCAAAGTTCAAGCCTTTCACGGTCGCTTTCTCGCCCGGCGGCACCACCCCAACAATCGCGCTCCTGCCGGACTTCGCGACGGACCCCAACGCCTTCTCCACAATGTTTGACAGCCCGCCGCGCTTATTCCCCGGCGTCGGATTCGCGCTACGATCCACAGCCCCGCGCTCCAGGTACGCGTCGTACCACGCCATCTCGCGTACCAGCGCCTCCGCCACCTCGCGCGACACCGCCCGCGGCGTCAGCAGATGAATCGCATCGCGGACCTCAGTCACCTCAGAAAACATCACCGTAGCCCCCGCGCGTACCAGCAAATCCGACGCGTACCCCACAGCCGGATTCGCCGTCACCCCGGAAAACGCATCGCTACCGCCACACTGCAACCCCACCGTCAACTGCGATGCCGGACACGCCACGCGACGCCGCTGATTCAACCGCTCCAACCGCCGTTCGGCAAACCGCAGAATCGCCGCGACAATATCGCCAAACCCGCGATGCTCCTCGTCCTGCAACCGTACGATCCAAGGTTCATCGCTCAAAATCGGCAGGCTCATTCGCGACGGCTGCATCTTCTCGCAACCCAGGCTCACCACCAGCAACTCGCCGCCAAAGTTCGGATGCAGCGCCATATTGCGCAGCGTACGAATCGGAATCTCCGCCCCCGGAGCGTTAATCGCCACACCGCACCCGTAAGGATGCGTGACAGCCATCACATCATCGACATTCGGATAGCGCGGCAGCAACTCCTGCTTGATCCGCTTCACTGCAAACTCGACGGTAGGCGCCACGCACTGCACAGTCGTCGAAATCCCCAAGATATTCCGCGTACCCGCAGTGCCATCCGCATTCGGGTACCCGTCAAACGTCACGCCCTCCAAAGGCTCACTCGCCCTCGCGCGACCCACAACCTCACACAGCGACCCCAATGCTGGAGGCTCCGGCAAAGACAATCGATCCTCGCGAACCCATTCGCCCGCCTGGATGTCGTCCACCGCGTACCCGATCGTCACGCCATACCGCGTCACCGCAGTACCCTTGGCAATCCCCGTCAGCGCCACTTTATGCGCCTGCGGAATGCGTTCCCGCAGCATCAGTCCATCGGCAAATACAGAACCGGCCTCAAGCCCGCCAGGATTGACGATAATCGCGACATTGTCCTCAGGCTGGACCCTGACATAGAGCGGCTGCATAGTATCGGTGGGGAGCTATCCTGTAGTGTACTCACACCACCATGAAGTTTCGTCTGGACGGCAAAATCGCACTCATCGTGGGCGCAGGCTCCGGCATCGGCAAAGCCACTGCAGAAGCCATGACAGCTCAAGGCGCCACAGTCGCTGGCGCGGACATCAAAGGCGCCGAATACACCCTCGACATTCGTGACCCTCAGGCCATCGCTGCCACAGTCGATGCCGTCGTCGCCAAGCACGGCACCATCGACATCCTGGTCGTCACCCCAGCCATCAACGTCCGCAAAAAGCTCCTGCAGTACACCGACGAAGAACTCGACCGCGTCGTGGACCTCAACCTCAAGGCCAACTTCCGCATCGCCCGCGCCGTCGCTGACGTCATGACGCGCAACCCCAACGGCGGCAGTATTGTCTTGACCTCATCCATCCGCAGTGTCACCGTCGAGCAAGGCCAGGGCATCTACGCCGCCACCAAAGCATCGCTCGTCCAACTCGCCCGAGCCTTCGCCGTGGAACTCGCGCCGCTCAACATCCGCGTCAACGCCATCGCCCCCGGCATCGTCGAAACGCCCCTCACCCTGCAGATCAAGAGCAATGAGGCCTGGTACAGCGCCTACGCCAATCGCAACGCCATGAAGCGCTGGGCCCAACCCGAAGAAATGGCCTGGCCGATTGTCTTCCTCTCGTCCCCCGCCGCCAGCTACGTCACCGGCACCGTACTCTTCGTCGACGGAGGCTGGACCGGTATCGACGGGCGCTTCGACCCGCCGCTATGATCGCCGTGCTCAACGCGGTCGACGCCATAGCCGACGAGATGATCGCGTTCCTGCAGGAACTCACGCGCATCCCCACCGTGAACCCGCCGGGCGACCTCTACGCGCCCTGCGCCGAATTCATCGGCCAGCAACTCAAAGCCTTCGGCTACAACGTCGAACACATCGTCGCGGACGACAGTCCGCTACACACCCCCGCGTACCCTCGCGTCAACGTCATGGGACGCCTCCCCGGTGCGACCCAACAGCAGCCAGTCCTCCACTTCAACGGCCACTTCGATGTCGTACCCGCCGGCGCTGGCTGGACCGTAGATCCCTTCGGCGGCGACATTCGCGACGGCAAGCTCTACGGCCGCGGCACTTGTGACCAAAAGGCCGGCATCGCCGCCAGTATCTTCGCCATCGAAGCCATCCGCCGCGCAGGCATTACGCTCAACGGCACCATCGAACAAAGCGCCACCGTGGATGAAGAAAGCGGAGGCTTTGCCGGCGTCGCCACCCTCGCCCGCCGTGGCTACATCACCCAAGGCCACACGACCTACGTCATCATCACCGAACCTTCGAACGTCGACCGCATCTGCATCGGCCACCGCGGCGTCTACTGGTTCAAGGTCACCCAGCACGGCCGCATCGGCCACGGCAGTATGCCGCAACTCGGCGTCAGCGCCATCGACCATTTGGGCGACGTCCTCCACGCCTTCACTCACGATCTCAAGCCCCGCCTCGCCGAACGTGTCACAAGCATGCCCGTCGAACCTCCCGGTTCCCGCCACGCTTCCTTGAACATCAACAGCATCTTCGGAGGTCAACCCGAGAACGCCGTCCAAACCCCGTGCGTGGCAGACCGCGCAGGCCTCATCGGAGACCGCCGCTTCCTGCTCGAAGAAGAACCCTTCGAAGCCAAAGTCAAACCCGAAATCATCGACCTCCTCGACGAGGTCAACGCCCGCATCCCCAACGCGCGCTACACCCTTGAGGACCTCATGGTCGTCCACCCCGTACAGACGGACCCCAATAGTCCCCTCGTCGCCGCCGTACGCGACAGCATCCAAAACGTCCTCGGGACAACACCACCCTTGATGGCCAGCCCCGGCACCTACGACCACAAGCACGTCTACCGAATCGGCAACGTCGCGGACTGCATCGCCTACGGACCCGGCATCCTCGACCTCGCTCACCAGCCCGACGAGTACGTCGAACTCGAACACCTGATACAGTCGGCAAAGGTGATGGCGCTCTCCGCCATTCGCCTGCTGGGCACCAAACAGTAAATGACCCGCCGTACCGCACTCGCGCTTCCCGGACTCGCCCTCGCCGCCGCGAACTCCAGCAACGACACGCTCACCGCCGTCGATGGCATCAAGGTCGGCCATTACACCTTGAAAGATCGACCCACCGGCTGCACCGCCATCCTCTGCGAAGCCGGCGCCGTCGCAGGCGTCGATGTCCGAGGCGCAGCACCCGGCACTCGCGACACCGAACTCCTCAACCCCATCAATACGGTCCAGCAGATCCACGGCGTCATGCTCTCCGGTGGCAGCGCCTTTGGACTCGAAACCGCCTCCGGCGCCATGCGCTACCTCGAATCTAAGAACATCGGCTTCCCCATCGCAGGCACTCGCGTACCCATCGTCCCCGCGGCCATCCTCATGGACCTCCGCCTCGGCGATAACAAATTCCGCCCCACCCCGGACCACGGCTACCAGGCCTGCGTCAACGCCTCCACCAAGCCAGTTGAAGAAGGCAACGTCGGAGCAGGCGCTGGAGCCACCATCGGCAAGTTATTCGGCATGGACTTCGCCATGAAGGCAGGCATCGGCTCCTACGCGATCCGCATCGGCAACACTGGCATCGTCGTCGGCGCGCTAGCCGCCGTCAACGCCGTGGGCGACATCATCGACCCCCGCACCGGGCAGATCATCGCCGGAGCCCGCACCCAGGACGGCAAAGGCTTCCGCAACGCCATGGACGCCATCCGCAACGGCCACCTCGTCGTCATGCCCCCCGGCGCCAACACCACCCTCGCCGTCGTCGCCACCAACGTCGCGCTCGACAAGCCGCAGATGTCCAAAATCGCCCAGATGTCGCACGACGGCATGGCCCGCGCGATAAACCCGATCCACACCCCCGCCGATGGCGACACCGTCTTCGCTCTCTCCACCGGCACCCTCAAGCTCGCCAACGTCGGCCACGGCCAAATCGGAGCGATCGCTGCGGAAGCGCTTTCGCTCGCCATCCTCAGAGCCGCCCGCAACGCCCCCACCGTACTCAATATCCCCGGTCTCAAGGACTGGAAACCTGTGGCGAAATGATAACCTCGTCACTTGTTCGCACTCGTTTTCCTCGCCATTACCTCCGCTGATTACGAACTCTGGGCTTGCGGTTCCATCACCAAAGGCTGGACCCCCGGCCAGAACCAAAACGCCAGCGGACTCCACCGTCGCGACGCGCAAGGTGCCTGGACCCACCCCGGCTACGACCATCCGTACATCAACGCCATCGCCGCCGACCCGCGCGATCCCGCGACGCTCTACCTCGCCTCCGGCAACGGCATGATCCGCGCCCGCAGCAACGGCACCCAGTGGCGCATCATGACCGGTTGGGACATGACAGAAGGCAACGGTGTCGCTGCCGACAGCAAGGGCAACGTCTACCTCGCCCTGCCCGACGGCATCGGCTTCAGCCCCGACCGCGGCAACACCTGGACCCGCCGTGAAACCGGCCTCCGCCGCAAGTACACCCAAGCCATCCGCGTCGCCAAAGACGAAACCTACCTCGTCGCCGCCACAGAAAGCGGCGTCTTCCGTTCCACCGACCAGGGCCTCCACTGGACCCAAGCCGGAGCCCCCGGCGAAATGACCTTCGACGTCGTACAGTCCCCCCACAACCCCAAGCACTGGGTCGCCGTCGCCCAATCCGGCAACGCGTACCAGTCGCTCGACGCCGCCGTCACCTGGACCACGATCGCCGCTGTACCCAAAGTCCACACGCTCTACAACGCCGCCTTCGACCCCCAGAAGCCCAACCGCATCGTCCTCGGAGGCTGGCAGACAGGCGTCCTCCTCACAGAAGACGGCGGCACCACCTGGAAAAGCATCTTGCCCAACGCCCAAGTCTGGCGCGTCACCGTACATCCGGCCACCGGCGCCATCTACGCCTACGTCCACGAAAAAGAACTGCTCCACTCCACAGACAACGGCAAATCCTGGACCTCCGCCGGCCTCCCCGGCGGCGTTATTCGCGACCTCGTCTTCCTCCAGCAGGTGGCCCAATGAAGATCCTGCTCTGTACACTCCTCGCAGTTACCGCACTCAGCGCACAACCAACCTATGAAGAGCGCCGCAAGGTTCTGATCCGCTACATGGCCGACAGCCCCGGGCCCGATCCGCAACGTTGGGGTATGTCCACCCTCGCCGCCAAGCTCTACCTCCGTGAGGACACCGCCCGCGTCTCTACGCGCCTCAGCGAACTCTTGAAGGAACCCAGCGGCGACATGTTCTGGATGTTCGTCGCCGCCGCCGTCCGCCAACTGGGCGAAGGTCAACTCAGCCCCAAAGCCCTCGCGGACCTCCGCCACGCCTGGAAGACCTACTTCCCCTACCGCGGCGACACAGAAAACCACTGGCTGCTCTATTACGCCTCGCTCTACATCGCCTCGCAGAACGAACCCAACGCCGAATGGTTCACCGGCAAGACCTCCCAGCAAAACATGCAGGAGGCCAAGGATTACGTCAAACACTGGGTCAATCTCACGCTCGCGAAAGGCCAAGGCGAGTACGACTGCACCCATTACATCGGCGTCTACCTTCTCCCCCTCGCCTACCTCGCCGGCTGGTCCAAGGACCCCGAACTCAAGCAACTCTCCACGATGATGCTCGAGTACGTCGCCGCCGACATGGCCCATGAACTCCTGGACGGCGGCATCTACGTCGGCTCCCACGCCCGCACCGACGACGTGCAGGTGCTAGAAAAGTACGCCGGCGTATCGTCCAACGCCGCCTGGCTCCTCTACGACCTCGGCCCGCGCGAAAAGACCCCGCTCCAGCCCCATTACATGACCTTCTACGCGCTGTCCTCGCCCTGGCAGCCCCCAGCCGTCCTCCACAAGATCGCGACAGACCGCTCCAAGTCCTACCTCGTCCGCGAAAAGAAGCGTACCCGCAACCGCTGGCGCTTCCATGACGACAAGCACGGCCCCGTCTACAAGACCACGTACATGACCCCGCGCTACGCCGTCAGCTCCGATCAGGGCGGCGTCCTCCAGCCCATCCAGCAGCACTCCTGGGACGTCACCTGGCGCGTCGACGATCCTCGCGGCGTCCACAACACTTTATTCACCACGCACCCGTACTCCTCCGCCCACGAACTCCAGACGTACTTCACCCCCATGCCGGACTACTTCCTCGACGAAGTCCTCCGCTCCAAAAAGACCTACGATTCGCCTGATAAATGGATCGGCGGCTCACCCTACGAACAGATCATCCAGGACCAGGACACCGTCATCGCCCTCTACGACATCCCCGCCGGCACCCGCTTCCCCCACATCCACGGCTTCTTCTCCAAAGACCTTCTGCAACTCAAAGAAGACCCCTCTGGCTGGATCTTCGCACAGGGCGGCGACACCTACCTCGCCTACTTCCCGCTCGCGCCCTACCAGTGGAAGCAGATGGCCAACGGCGGCCGCGAACTCTTCAGCCCGCACCTCAAGAACGGCGCCATCGTACAAGCCGCCGACAAATCCGAGTTCGCCTCGTTCGACGACTTCCAGGCCAAGATCCGTGCGCTGCCCTTGAAGCACTCCACAGCACCCACACCGCAAGTGGACTTCACAACGCTAAGAGGCAAGCGCCTGCAATTCACCTACGGCCAATCGCCCATCAGCCGTACCAACTGGCCCATGTTCGACAGTCCCTTCCTCAAGCAAGCCCCTGGATCGAGGAAACTGGAATTACGCCACGGAAATCTACGCCGTGTCCTCGACTTCGACAATCTGAAGATACTGGAATGAAATTCGACGCCTTATTGGTTCTATCCTTCGGCGGTCCCAACGGACCCGACGACGTCATCCCGTTTCTCGAAAACGTCCTCCGCGGCCGCAACGTCCCCCGCGAACGCATGCTGGAGGTTGCCGAGCATTATTACCACTTCGGCGGCAAAAGCCCCATCAACGAACAGAACCTCGCGTTGATTGAGGAATTGCGTAAGGCCGTTCCGCTTCCCATCTACTTCGGCAACCGCAACTGGACCCCCTACCTCGCCGACACCCTCCGCGACATCCACAGGGACGGCCACCGAAACATCATCGTCCTTGCGACCTCCGCCTTCGGCTCCTGGTCCGGCTGCCGCCAGTACCGTGAGGACATGATCAAGGCCCTCGCAGAAACCGGCCTCGGCAGCGACCTGATCCTCACCAAGCTCCCCCACTTCTGCCTCCGCGAGGAATTCATCGACGTCATGGCAGACCGAGTACGCACCGCCGCCGCCCAACTTCCAGATGCCGAAGAGCTGGTCTTCACCGCCCACAGCATCCCCACCGCGATGGCCCAGACCGGACCCTACGTCCCGCAACTCGAAGAAGCCTCCCGCCGTACCGCTGAAGCCGCCGGTTTCGCCGGACGCTGGAAACTGGTCTACCAAAGCCGTAGCGGACCACCCTCGCAGCCCTGGCTCGAACCCGACGTCTGCGACTACATCAAGGCTTCCGGCAAAAAGTCGCTGATCATCTGCCCCATCGGCTTCATCAGTGACCACATGGAAGTCATGTACGATCTCGACACCGAAGCTAAGGATCTTTGCCAGGAACTCGGCATTCAGATGGTTCGTGCAGGCACCGCAGGCACGCACCCCAAGTTTGTGGAATTGATCGCCAGGATGGTCGAAGAAGGGCAGGGAACCTCGCACGAAGTCCGCTGCTTCGCCGATTGCTGCCCCACGCCTCAGCGCCCTCCGGCCGCAGCAACTCGCCCCGCGCAAGCGTGAGCGAGCACATCGTGTACGCGCAGCATCGCGTACGTATCCATGCGGCAGTAGTCCAACAACTGCTGCCGCGTTACTTCCACTAGATCTCCGCTGATCACGCCCCGCGCCATCTGCGCGAACTTCATAATCGCCGTGGAACCATCGGCAATCGGCATCCCCGCGTACGACAAATCGGGCACCAGCGCCGGCAGTACACTCTTGATCGAATAGCTGCCTCGAAACGCTGGATGGTACACGTAATCGCCCACCATCTGCAGCAGATCCACCATCCGTTCCCGCAGTGGCCGCAGGGCAGGCTCCAGATCCGGAAACCGCTCGCCCAGGTTCTTCACGCAAGTCCGCTCAAAGCTGCTGTACGTAAAGATAGACCCTTCATCGCCACCCAACCGGGCAATCAGTTGCTCGGCCAACTCCCGTTCGCACTCCCGCGCCGGATCCGCCAAAAACTCATGATGCGCAATCTCCCCATCCACGCTCCACCGGCTATGGATGCTGAACTGCGTCAGCAATTGTCGATGGCAGGTGCACCCGGGGTACAAAGGCAGCGCCGCCGTCACCGTCTCAAAATCCAGATAGTGGCAAGGCCAAGTCAACCGAGCCAGCCCCTCGGCAAGCTCCGGTGCAAACCAGCACTCACCGGACACCGCCGCCTGCCGGACCCGCTCCTGCCGCCCGCTCAAAATCACACTCGCCGGTATGTCCCCCAGCCGTACAATCCCGTTCTCGGCAAAGTAATCCAGCCGCGAATTCGCCAAACTCGGCAACTCGAAAATCGAATGATCCACCCCGCGGCCCAGACAGTCCCCGTCAAAGTACCCGCAAGTGCGGCACAACCGGCTCAAGGTCGCCGTCGGCTCCTCCGCCCCCAGCAGCACCTGCAGCATCCCTGCCGCGCCATGCTCGAACCGGTCCACCAACTCCCGTACCTTCTTCGTACAGTCGTTCCGCTCGAACAACTGTTCCACCGGGTCGCCGTACAGATACTCGCGCGAAAGAGTAAGCACCGTTGCCTTGCGGACCATCACGCCAGCCCGCCGCATCACCAGCAGCGCAAACGCCAACTCATACAGATACTCGAGCTTCACCGAGAATCCGCTCTTGATGAGCACCACGTCCCATGCGCGACCCCCGCCGGCCCGCTCCAGAATATGAACCCTGGCCTGGAACTCCGCCGTCTCAAACAGCGCGTGAAAAATCGTCGAACATGCTGGGTCCTCCAGCAGCGCCAGCGTCTGGTCCGCTGTCCGTGCCTCCACTCCGCCCACGAACAGGCTCCGCGCCAGTTTCTGTACCTCCAGCGCCTCGTACATCCGGTGCCGGTCCGCCTGCTGCACCATCCCGCCCGCTTCCGCGCTCATGGGCCGGTGCAAGCCCAACCAGGCCATGCGTCTACAGCCCTGCGCCGCCAGCCAACTCTGTTTCGAAATCCGGATCTTCCGCCCTCTCCCCTCTATTTGACTTTAGCCCTTCCGGCATTCTATCGTTAGGATTCTGAATGTCCGAAACCGCCCATGGAGAAGTGCAGCGAGTGGACGAACTCCTCGACTCCACGCTCGAAAGCGTGGACCACGCTGAAGCTGTTGTCGTAAAGGCGGCCGAGGATATGGGGTTCGACGAAGAGGAACTCCATAAGATCGGCATCGCTGTGCGGGAAACGATGGTCAACGCCGTTGTCCACGGCAACCGCTACAACTCCCGCAAGAAGGTGCATTTCGAAGTTCGGCGAACGGAATCCACGTTGACCATCCGTATCGGAGACGAAGGTGAAGGCTTCGAACGGAAAGAGGTTGCAGACCCCCTGGCCGAGGAAAACATCCTCAAATTCTCGGGGCGCGGCCTGCTTCTCATCGACGCATTCATGGACGAGTTTGTAACGGAACCCCGCAAGCCAATTGGTACGCAGGTCACTTTGGTAAAGCGCAAGGTTCCGCCAGCATCAGCTAGTCAAACCAACTAGATTTCTTTTTCTGCAAGCAGCAAGGAGGCAGTTCGTGAGCGTAAAATTGACGACCCGCCAAGTGGGCGACGTAACCGTGGTGGACGCGGCCGGAAGAATTACATTGGGTGAAGGCGCCATCACCTTCCGCGACAGCATTCGCGACCTGGCGTCGAAGGGCAACCAGAAGATCCTTCTCAACCTGGGCGAGATTACCTATATCGATAGCTCCGGCATCGGTGAACTGGTCTCTGGCTTCACCACCGTGCGCAACCAGGGCGGCGCTCTGAAGCTGGTCGGACTCACCAAGCGCGTCCAGGACCTGCTCCAGATCACCAAGCTCTACACCGTCTTCGACGTCTACGACGACGAGGCCACCGCCGTCCGAAGCTTCGCCTAATCCGCGAACCAAATCGACTTTCAAAGACCGCGTCTTCCCCTCAGAAGACGCGGTTTTCGCATTTGTGGAGGGGTATCCGTCCCCGCATTTGCGATTGAGATTCTGAACGCTGGTTCTGCACTATCCTTCTGTGACTACCACGGCACCTAGCGTTCTCTTGGTTGAAGAACTTCCCCTAAACCGCGATGCCCTTTCCGCGCTGATTTCCAGTTGGCCCGATTTCACCTTGGCCGGCGCCGCCAGTACCGCTCGTGAAGCCCTGGAGATCGCCGAGGTGGCGAAGCCCTCCATCGCGCTCCTGGACTTCCACTTTGCGGACCTGTTCTCGCTCGAACTGGTGCGCCAGTTGCGCTCCGTCCATTCCGCCATCCGCTGCGTAGTCCTCGCGCAGCGTTCCGACGCCAAAACGGCCGCCGATGTCATTCGCGCCGGAGCCCACGGCCTTGCCGTCAAAAGCTGTGCATCGGAAGACCTCCGCTACACCCTTAACCAGGTTCTCGGCAACAGCCTCAGCGTCCCGCCGGACCTCGAAGTCGCCACCGCCATGCGTGCCGCCGTGCGCCAGGCCGGAGACCCCGTCGACGACCTCTCGGCCCGCGAACACCAGGTCTACCTCATGCTGACCGAAGGCGTAAAGCCCAAAGAAATCGCCTCCCGCCTCCAGGTCAGCCCCAAGACAGTAGACAGCTACCGCGCGAACATCCTGCGCAAGCTAAACGTCCGCGACTTCGCCTCCCTGATGCGCATCGCCGTCGAACGCGAACGCACCATGAGCACCCAGCGCACCCTGGCCGCCACCGCCGCAGGCTGATGCGCGCCGCTATAATAAGCAGAGAATTATCTGCTTTAAATAGCTAGGAGTAATTATGATCGACTTGCGCGAGATCCGTTCGGTGACAGAGTTTCAAAGAAACATCAAAGAGTACGTGGGCAAGCTACAGGAAGGCAAATCGCCAATGGTACTTACCCTCAACGGACGCGCAGCCCTGGTGGTCCAGGACGCCGAAAGCTATCAACAACTCATGGACCGCCTCGAAAAGGCAGAGACGCTAGCCGCTATAGAGCGCGGCATCAAACAAGCAGAAGCCGGCCAAAGCATTCCCCTCGAGGAAGCAGAACGCCGGCTCCGCAAGAAACATGGCTTTTCGCGTTGAGATTGCTGAAGAGGCCTATGCGGATCTCGACGCAATAGCCGAATACATCCAGCAGCGAGGCAGTCCGGAATCAGCCAATCGTTGGTTCGACGCGACCTTGCGAGATATTCACTCGCTGGCAGAAACCCCCACCCGTTGCCCAGTTGCGCCAGGCATGTCAGTTCCTGGCTACGAGGTCCGTATTCTTCTTTCCGGGCGTCGAAATCGCATGTACAAGATCTACTTCCTCCTGCGGCATGACGTGCAGGTTGTGTACGTTCTCCACATCCGCCACTGGGCCCGCCAGGGACCCGAAATCGACACCCCGCCCAACCCGATATGATGAGACCACCCTCCTATGCGTCTCAAAGATCGTGTGGCGATCGTCACCGGCGGCGGCACCGGCATCGGCCGCGGTATCTCTGAGGCCCTGGCAGCAGAAGGCGCCAGGGTCATCGTAAACTACGCCCGCTCCAAAGAGGAAAGCGATGCCACCGTCGCCGCGATCCTCGCCGCAGGAGGCGACGCCGTAGCACTCCAAACGGACGTCACCGTCGAAGCCGAAGTAAAGCAGCTCTTCGAAAGTACTCTCCAAACCCACGGTCGCCTCGACATCCTCGTCAACAACGCCGGCTGGAGCAAGCGTACCCCCCACGACCAACTCGACGACCTCACCGACGACATCTGGGACCGTACCCTCAACACCAACCTCCGCGGCGCCTTCAACTGCATGCGCCAGGCCGCCCCGATCCTCAAGCAGAATCCGGGCTCGACAATCATCAACATCGCCTCAATCGCCCCCCACTATGGGGGTGGCAGTTCCATCGTCTACGCCGCCTCCAAAGCCGGGCTTCTCTCCATGACCAAGTCCTTCGCCCGCATCCTCGCCCCCAACGTCCGCGTCAACTCCATCTCCCCCGGCTTTGTCAAAACCCGCTTCGCCGGCTGGCCTCCAGAGACGTTCATCGAAGCCGAAAAGAACTCGATCCTCAACCGTCTCGTCAGCCCCACCGACATCGGCAAGGCTGCTGTATTTTTAGCAGCAGACGCCCTCTCCATGACAGGCGAAAATATCAACATCGACTTCGGCCAAACCGCCCTCCGTCGAAACTAACGACATGACAATCCCTCATTGGATCGAAGGTAAACCCGTCCCCTCCGCGCGCACGGCCACCGTATGGAACCCCGCTACGGGTGCAGCAGCCGCCCAGGTTTCGCTCGCCTCCGTCGAAGAAACGGACGCCGCCGTAGCGTCGGCCGCAAAGGCCGCAAAATCCTGGCGTACCTCACCGCTTTCCCGCCGCGCAGAAATTCTTTTCCAGTTCCGGGCTCTCCTCGCCGCCAACCGCCAGCGCCTCGCCGAAGCGATCACCCGCGAACACGGCAAGACCATCGCCGACGCCCTCGGCGAAGTCGCCCGAGGACTCGAGAACGTCGAATTCGCCTGCGGTGCCCCGGCGCTGCTCAAGGGCGGCTTCTCCGAACAGGCGAGCAACGGCGTCGATGTCTACCAGATCCGCCAACCCCTCGGCGTAGTCGCCGGCATCACGCCCTTCAACTTCCCGGCGATGGTCCCCTTGTGGATGTTCCCCAACGCCATCATGTGCGGCAATGCCTTCATCCTCAAGCCTTCGGAAAAGGACCCCTCCGCCAGCCTGATCCTCGCCGAACTCCTCCAGCAGGCAGGCCTCCCCGACGGCGTATTCACGGTCCTCCAAGGCGACCACACCGCCGCCAACCGCCTCATCGAACACCCCGACGTCAGGGCCATCAGCTTCGTCGGCTCCACCCCGGTCGCCAAAGCCATCTACGAGGCCGGGACGAAGCTTGGCAAGCGCGTACAAGCCCTCGGTGGCGCCAAGAACCACATGATCGTCCTGCCCGACGCCGACATCGCCATGGCCGCCGACGCAGCCGTATCCGCAGCCTACGGTTCCGCCGGCGAGCGCTGTATGGCCATCTCCGTTTTGGTCGCTGTAGGATCAGCCGCAGAACCCGTCATCGCCGCGATCAAGGATCGCATCGCCAAGATCAAACTCGGCCCCGGTAACGACCCGCAAAGCGAGATGGGACCCCTCATCACCCGCGAACATCGTGACCGTGTCGCCTCCTACGTCACCAACGCTACGAATGAGGGCGCAACAGTCGTTGTACAAGGCGAACAGCCGCAAGACCAGCAAGGATTCTTCCTCGGCGCATCCCTGCTCGACAACGTCAAACCCGGCATGAAGTGTTACAACGACGAGATCTTCGGCCCGGTCCTCAGCGTAGTCCGCGTCGCGACCTACGCCGAAGCCATCGACCTCGTCAACAACAACGCCTACGGCAACGGCGTCGCAATCTTCACCCGCGATGGAGGCGCCGCGCGCCAGTTCCAGTTCGACGTAGACGCAGGAATGGTCGGCATCAACGTGCCCATCCCGGTGCCCGTCTCGTACTACAGCTTCGGAGGCTGGAAAGCATCCCTCTTCGGCGACCTCCACATGTACGGCCCCGAAGGCATCCAGTTTTATACGAGAGCCAAAGTCGTAACCAGCCGCTGGCCCGACCCGGCAACAAGCAAAGTAGACCTAGGCTTCCCGCAGAACCGCTGAGGGAGCCGCTATCTTCCAAGCCTAGACTGCTTCGACCAGTTCGAAATGCGATGGTTCGGGAATCGGGTCTCCGTCTTCCCGCATGGCAGAAAGGTGCATTTCGATGGCCTGAGTCATTCGATCTCTGGTCTCATCCAATGTGCGGCCTGTGGCGATACAACCAGGAAGGTCCGGCGCGTACGCTGCGTAACCGGTGCTCGACTTCTCGAATAAAACCAAAAACTTGCTCATGGAATATCCGCCTGTCTCATTATAGACTTGAGCGTTTTGGGAGGCACCTCATCGGACTCGTGCCCTGCCACCGTCACCTTCCCGCGTTTCGAAGGATGAACAAACTGACGATGGCTGCCTTCTTGATTTCTGAGAACCCACCCATCTTTTCGCAGCAGCTTGAGCACGTCGCGAATCTTCACGAAAATCAGTCTAACTTGTCTCTGGTTTAGAGCCCCAAGACGTAAGTCAGATCGCAACGGCTAAGCCACGTTCTCCAAGTCAAACCCGCGCTTCCGCCACGCATCGTACCCGCCATCCAGCAACCGGATGTTGTGAATCCCCATCCGCGTCAGATGCAGCGCGACCTCAGCACTCGTCTTCTCATTCGGACACGAACAGTACAGGACCACTTCACGATCCCGCGGGATCTCCCCATGCCGCTCACGCAACTCCGGCACCGTCAGCCAAATCGCCCCCGGAATCTTCGACCCCGTACGCCCCACTTCAAACGCATTCCGCAAATCCACCACTGCCGGAGCCTCAGCAGCCTCACCCGTCACCAGCAGCCGCTTCAGCTCATCCACTGAAATGCGCGACATCAAAAACTGATGGATCAGCTTATTCCGCTGCCGCCACCGCACAATCAGGTACAGTGCCACCGCAACCACCACCAGGATGCCCACCCAGGAACCCATCTGTTCCATCCCCATCAGCAGGCCTTCCAGTTGGTTGTGGAAGATCCATCCCAGCCCCATGAACGAACCAGCCCAAATCAAGGACCCCGCGCCGTCGTACGCCAAAAATCCCAAAGGACTCATGCCGTTCACGCCAGCCATCGGCGGCGCCGCCGTACTAAACCCTGGGATGAACTTCGCCACCAGCAACGCCGAACCGCCCATGCGCCGGAACCAGTCCCGCGAAATGGCAACGCAAGAATCGGGCTCCAGGGAAATCTTGCACAGCGTCTGCAGTACCTTCAACCCGCCGCGCCGCCCCAGATAAAACCAAATGCTGTCGCTGATCAGGCAAGCCGCAAGCGCAAACAAAAGGCTTGGCCAAAAAGAAAGCATGCCCGTACCTGCCAGCGCCCCCGCCGCGATCAGCACGGGCACCGCCGGAATCGGCAGACCCAATTGCTCCAACAGCACGGTCCCAAATACTAACCAATAGCCATGCCGGGCCAAATAATCCAAAGTCTCTTGCACAGGTGCCTACAGACTATTCAGATGATCCAGAGGGCGTCAAGGATACGGGATACTCGACAGAAATCAGGCACAACCCGCGGGCCGGTGCGCGAGGTCCCGGTCGGATCCCGCATCCCGGCGTCAACCGGTGCCGCAACTCCTCGCGCGACGCATTGCCACACCCCACCTGCAGCAACGCACCCACAATGTTGCGAACCATATGTTTCAGGAATCCCGACCCGCGCACCCGGTACACCAGCAACTCCCCCTCGCGCCACGCTTCCGACGAAAAAATCGTCCGTACCTTCGATCCGCCCTTTTCGTCCCGGTCGTCGGCCGCCGCAAAGGCTGTAAAGTCATGCTCGCCTTCCAGCACCGATGCCGCCGCAATCAGCGCCCCTTCATCCAGAGGATACGGATGGTGATGCACCCAACGCCGCTGCATGGGCGGACAGATCTCACTCCGCCAGATCTTGTATTCGTAAGTTTTGGCCACCGCATCAAAACGCGGATGGAAGTCTGCCTCTACTTCCTCCACCGTCATGATCCGGATGTCCTCCGGCAGCAGCCTGTTGATGGCCTTCCGCAGATTCATGCAGGGAATCGGGTTCTCCAGGGTGAACGCCGCAACCTGCCCAATCGCATGTACCCCAGCGTCCGTACGGCCCGATCCCGCCAACTGCACCGGCTTGCCCTCGATCCCGCTCAGGACCTCTTCAATCGTCTGTTGCACGGTGGGCAGTCCTGGCTGCGTCTGCCAGCCATGGTATGCCGTACCATCGTAGGCAACCTGCACCCGGATGCGCCGCGCCCCCGCCATTACGCCTTGCGGGAACCCGGTTTCACGACCTCGATTCCTTCCGCGCACAACGGACATGCCTCGGGCTGATACGTCACCGCCTGCAAAGTCTCCAGCGCCACGCGAGGCACACCCGTATCGGCCTTCCCGCCGCTACGGTCGATAATCGACCCCAGTGCCACCACCTTTGCCCCATCGCGCTCAATCAGGTCAATCACTTCGCGCGACGAAATGCCGGTGGTCACCACATCTTCAATCACCACGGCCGTCTCCCCGGGTTCCACCGCAAACCCGCGACGCAAGGTCATCTTCCCCTCGCCGTCGCGCTCCGTAAAGATGTGCCGTACCCCCAGCGCACGCGCCACTTCATGCCCGATGATCAGCCCGCCCATCGCCGGCGACACCACAACATCGATCTTCCTGCCCCCGGCAAGACTCTGAAGCCGCTCCGCCAACTGCTGCCCAAAGGTCTCCGCATGACGAGGATGCTGCAGCACCTTCGCGCACTGCAAGTACTCCGGGCTGTGCAACCCGCTCGTCAGGCGAAAATGCCCCCGCAAATACGCTCCCGTTTCGTAGAAGGCTTCAATGGCGCTCATGTTCTCGACGAGGATACCATTCTTGTTCGATGGCGGCTATCTTCGTCCCATTTCCGGACACTCGCCGTAGGAATAAGTCGCCTATTTTGTAATGTTTATGCCTGGAACCTACATTGCTTTAAAAGATCGGGTTACCATGGACGGTTCCGATAGCGTCCTGTACTGATTCACGTTGTCAACTTTTTGGGAATAGGAATACATGGCTCGACTCCGGCCTTTCGTGGCACAACTGTGCGTTTTCTTGGTTTTAGCCCCCTGCGTCACCGCGCAGGACGCCCGCGTGGACCTCACCGAACCAAAGATCTTCAAGCATTTCCTGCGCAACTTTCAGACTCGCTATATCCCGCCAGTCAACCTCAGCAACTCCTCCCGCCTCGATTCCCTCATCCGGGCCGGAAAAATCTATCTCTCCCTGCAGGATGCTGTCGCGCTCGCGCTCGAAAACAACCTCGACATCGAACTCTCCCGCTACGGCCCTGAAATCGCCGGCGTGGACTTGATGCGCGCCCGCGCAGGCGGCCTCCTCCGCGGTATCTCCAGCCAGGTCCAGCAGGGCGCACAGTCCGTCCAGAGCCAGGTCACCGGCGGCGCTACCGGCGGCGCGGGCGGCGGCAACTCCGGCGCGTCTTCGTCCAACGCCAGCGGTACCATCATCACCCAAACCGGCGTTACCATCCCCAACCTCGACCCCGGCCTCTTCTACTCCTGGAACGCCAACCACCGCTCCAGCCCCCAGTCGAACTCGGTCACCGTCGGCACCAACGCCCTCCAGTTCGATACCCAGGGTTCGTCCTTCGGCTACCAGCAGTCGTTCCTCACCGGTACGCAAGTGCAGATGGGCTTCAACTACTCGGCCTTCCGCAGCAACAACCGCCTGAGCGACTTGAACCCCTCCGGTTCCGGCAACCTCAGCCTCAACTTCACCCAGCCACTCCTCCGTGGCTTCGGCATGGCGATCAACAACCGCAACATCCGCATTGCCAAGAACGACCTCCGCGTCTCGGACCTCGTCTTCGAACAACAGGTCATCACCACCGTCTCCGCCATCATCAACCTCTACTGGGACCTGGTCTCATTCAACGAAGACCTCAAGGTCCGCAAGCAGGCCCTGGCCCTTGCTGAAAAGCTGTACAACGACAACAAGAAGCAGGTGGAAATCGGTACCCTGGCGCCCATCGAAATCGTCCGCGCCGAAGCCGAAGTTGCCTCCCGCCAGCAGGATCTTCTTGTTTCGGAAACCAGCCTTCTCCAGCAGGAAACCATCATCAAGAACGCTCTCAGCCGCACCGGTACCTCGAGCCCTGCGGTGAGCGAAGCCCGCATCGTACCCACCGATCTGCTGCGCCTCGAAACCACCGAACCGGTTCAGCCCCTGCAGGATCTCATCGAACTCGCCATGGACTCCCGTCCCGAACTCAAGCAGACCCAGATCAATATTGAGAATTCGAAGATCGGTATGCTCGGCAACAAGAGCCAGTTGCTCCCCCAGTTGGACGTCACCGGCAGCTTCCAGAACAACGCCCTCGCCGGTAGCGCCAACTTCCTCCGTCCCGGCGCGTCGGTCGACCCCTTCTTCATCGGTGGCTTCGGCCAGGCGCTCTCGCAGATCTTCCGCCGCAACTTCCCGGATTACGGCGTGGGCTTCAACCTCACCGTACCGCTGCGCAACCGTACCGCCACCGCCGACTACATTCGCGAATCTCTGAGCCTCCGCCAGAACGAAATCCGCCAGCGCCAGCAGATCAACCAGATCCGCGTGGACGTACAGAACGCCTTGATCGGCGTCTCCCAAGCCCGCGCCCGCTACTTGACGGCTCAGAAGAACCGCGTCCTCCAGGAACAGACCCTCGACGCCGAGCAGAAGAAGTACGCCCTCGGCGCATCGACGATCTTCTTTGTGATCCAGGCCCAGCGCGACCTCGCCACTGCCCAATCGCAGGAAGTATCGGCCATGGCCTCCTACAGCCGCGCCAAAGTGCAAATGGAGTTCGTCACAGGCCAAACCTTGAAGGCGAACAGCATCAACATCGACGAAGCCAAAAAAGGCAAAGTCGATCGCGTCTCGGTCATCCCGGCTTCCGTGCCATAAAAACTCTCCCCTTGTGAAACTAGGAGAAGCGGGCTAACATACTCCTAGGCAAACTAGGAGAGCGCCCGCATGGCCACCAAACCACAAACTGAACTCTTACCAGGGACACTGGACCTTCTCATCCTGAAGGCCGTGTCCCTGAATCCTTTGCACGGCTACGGCGTCCTCGTCCGCATCAAGCAGATCTCCGGCGACGCGCTCGACATCCCGCAAGGCTCCCTCTATCCCGCGCTCTACCGCCTCGAACAGCAGGACCTCATCACCGCCGAATGGGGACAAAGCGACAACAACCGCAAAGCCAAGTTCTACTCGCTCACCCCCGCCGGTCGCAAGCGCCTCAAGCAGGAAACCGATGGCTGGAACCGCTTCGCCGCCGCCATGACCTCCGCCCTCAACACCACCTCAGAGGAGTTGTAGCCATGCAAAGCCGGGACCGCTTCGAACAGCAGATGTCGGACGAAATGCGCTTCCACATCGAAGAGCACACCCGCGAACTCATCCGCCAAGGCATGTCGCCGGCAGACGCCGAACGCCAGGCCCGCATCGACTTCGGCTCCGTCACCGTCGCCCAGGAAGACTGCCGTGAATCCAAAGGCTGGCATCTCACCGACGGCCTCCTGCGCGACCTTCGCTACAGCCTCCGCGCACTTCGCAACTCGCCCGGCTTTTCCGCAACCGCTATCGCGATCCTCGCCCTCTGCCTCGGCGCGAACCTCGCCATCTTCGCCATCGTCGACGCCGTCTTGCTCAAGCCATTGCCGTTTCCGGACTCGCACCGCCTCGTCACGATGTACAACACGTACCCTAAGGCCGGTGTCCTCCGCGACGGCTCATCACTCGCCAACTACGCCGAGCGCCGTCAGGGCCTGCAGTCCTTTGAACACCTCTCGATGTACGCCATGGGCGAAACCACGCTCGGCCAGGAACGTGTCCCTTCGATGACCGTCACCCGCGAGTTCTTCCAAACCGTCGGCGTACAAGCCGTCGAAGGCCGCGCCGCGTTTCGCGACGAGGAAATGCAGTACGGCGGCGGCAACCCCGTCATCGTCACCCACCCCCTCCGCAACCAGTCCCTGCGCATCAACGGAGCAGCAGCCCAAATCGTCGGCGTACTCCCGCCCGGCTTCCGCTTTCTCTCCTCAGAAGCCCAAGTCTTCCTGCCGCTCCGCTTCGACCCCCGCGACGCCACACCCGACAAGCGCCACAGCGGAGGCAACGTCAAACAGATCATCGCCCGCCTCAAACCCGGCGTCTCCATCGCCGCCGCGCAAGCTGAAATCGACCAGCAGAACGCCACCGCCGAACGCGCCAACCCCTTGGCAACCTGGGTCGCCGATGCCGCCTTCCGTACCAACGTCACCGGACTCCAAGCCGACTACGTCGAAACCGTACGCCCGGCGCTCGTCCTGCTCGAAATCGCCGCCCTCGTACTTCTCTTGATCGGCATCGTCAACCTCGCCAACCTGTTGCTCATCCGCGCCGCCGCCCGTACCCGCGAACTCGGCGTACGCCAGGCCCTCGGAGCCGGCAAATGGCACATCGTACGCGAAACGTTCGTCGAAACCCTGCTCCTCTCCTTCGCCGGTGCAATCCCGGGACTCGCCCTCGGCTGGCTCGGCGTCGCGGCTATCGAGACCTTCGCCGCCGCCTACCTACCTGCAGGAACGCAAATCCCCTTCGACCTCCGCGTCGCCGCCATGAGCTTCGCCTTCGCGATCCTCATCGCTCTGGCCCTCGCGCTGCCCATCACGTGGTTCTCGCTCCAGGCCGACCCCCAACAAGCCCTTCGCGCTGGCGGCACGCGCTCCACAACACAAGGCCTTCGCCACACGTTCGTGATCGCACAAATCGCCCTCGCCTTCGTACTCCTCACCGGCGCAGGACTCCTCGGCCTCAGCCTCCACAAGATCCTTGCCGTCGACCCCGGCTTTACCCCCGGCCACCTGCTCACCGGCAGGATCCACGTCACGCGAAACCAGCGCCACGCCGCACTCTCCCGCATCTTCGCCCAACTCCGCCAGCAACCCGGCATGATCGCCGTCGCGACATCCGATAACATCCCCTTCAGCGGCGATGTCGGCAAAGCCTCATCCATACCCAAAGGCTACATCCGCCCCGCCGGACAACCGCCGCGCGGCCACTACCTTTACTCGATCGATGGCGACTACTTCACCGCACTCGGCCACCGCCTCATCGAAGGCCGCTTCCTCACACCCGAAAGTACAGACCGCTCCTGCGTCGTCGATCGCGACTTCGCGCAATATTACTGGCCCAACCAAAGCGCCCTCGGACGCCTGGTCTTCATCGGCCCCGATCAGCGGCCCGACGACCAAGGCTTCCGCATCGTCGGCGTCGTCGAACCCGTCCGCCAAGCAGGCCTCGCAGAATCAGAAAACCTCGGCGCGGTTTACTACCCCGGCACCATCTGGCCCCAGGATGACGTCTACCTCGTCACCCGCAGCAGCACCCCTCTCGCCCCCGACGTCATGCGCCACGCGGCGCAATCCGCCAACCTCCCCATCAGCGACCTTCAGTCCATGGACCACCGCATCCACCAAAGCCTCGCCGGACGCAAGTCGCCCGCCTTCTTGTCCAGCCTCTTCGCGACCCTCGCCCTGCTGCTCACCGCTGTTGGAACCTACGGCGTTATCAGCTACGCCGCTTCGCAACGCAAACGCGAAATCGGCATCCGTATGGCCCTTGGCGCGGATCCCGGCCAGATCCAGCGCGAGTTCCTCACCCTCGCCATGCGTCTGATCGTACCCGGGCTAGCCTTCGGCGCTGCGGGTGCATTCTGGGCGGGACACCTGCTCACCGTACTGCTCTACGATGTCTCCGTCAGCGCGAACTCAGCCATCGTCGTTGCCGCTGTTGTGCTGTTGGGTGGCGCTGCGCTACTCGCCTGCTGGATCCCCAGCCGACGCGCCTCTCGACTCTCCCCTGCATCGGTACTCACAGCGGACTGACGAGTGGCAAGGGGATTGCTTCCCAACCTGGCAGGAGGCAACAAGACATGTCAAAACAGGCCGAAAAAATACCAGAGCTGCAGCACGAGGAACAAAAGGAAGACCAACGCAGTCAAGCGCCCAAGCCTGGACGCAACGATGCGGACACGTTACATGAGGCCAAGGGCGACGCCGCAAAGGGTGAAGCCTCCGACCATCACTTGAGAAAGCCCAAAAAGGTCGACTCTTCGAACCGTGCCTTTGGAAGTTAGTGGTTACGCATTGAACCGCTTGCGGATCTCGGCCCGGACAGGCTCCATGGCGGACCTTCCCGGGCCGTTTTCTTCGCCGCCCGGCAATGCCGCCGCCACAATCCAACCCTGCCAGCCCGTTTTCTTCACGGCCGCAGCCAACGCGTCATTATCCGCCGGCAAGGATGCCAGATGCAGTCCATCGATTCGCTTGTGGAACTTCGAAAAGAACTCCGCAGGCGGATTCTCCAGGATGAACCGCACGGTATCCGGGTCAGACTCTTTGATCAGCGTCCCCAACTCCGCATCCACCGGACCCTGATAACACAGCCGCTCCAGATTCAGATCCCGGCACATGCGCCCGCCACGCGCCAGAGCAAAGTACTTCCAGCGCAACCGTTCCGGATCTCCGCCCGTCGGTGACCCACTCACAATCAACCGCTGGCAGCCCAGCTTTTTCACGCCTTCGGCAATACGCTGCATCAGCAGATGGGGCGGAATGTTCGACTTCGGGTCGTAATCATGCTGAAAGATATGGACGCCGTAAAACGCCATCCCCGTCGCATCCAGCTTGGTCCGTGCTTCCTTGAAGTTTTCGAACTGGCCCTGCACATTGCGGTATGCAGTTTCAAACCCCTCATACCCCAACTCCTTGGCCTCACCCAGCACCCGAAGCAGATTCTGGAATTCCGGCACCTCAATCGTCCACGACCCCGTATCGCAAGCCACCCGCAAACGCTTGTTCTGCGCAAGCGTTGGAAACGCCGCTGCCAGTGCCGCTAGAAATTCACGCCTTTGCATACCAAAATCTCTGTAACCCGTCGCCGTGTCGAATCCACCCGGCGGGGGCCTCAACAACTTCTCCACCAACGCAGAAAAATCGCTCCACCGACAAGCAATCCCAGACTGCCTGCAAGGTCTCCGGATCGGGTGCGACAGCCAGAACAGTCCGAGGATGGAACGTAGACAGCGCAAATACAGCGTCAAACCCGCGCTCTGCGTCCACTACAACTGCCTCAAAACCGTCCAGATCGAGTTGCAGCCCGCCGTCCTTCACCACCAACAGCGGACCTTCGCATCCAGCCTCACGCAGCCAGTCTGCTAGACCTTCCATACAATCACTTTGGTGTCCGTCATCTCTTCGATGGCGTACCGTGGACCCTCGCGTCCAATCCCGCTTTCCTTGATGCCGCCATAGGGCATCAAATCGGCGCGGAACGATGGGGTGTCGTTCAAAATCACACCGCCCACCTTCAGCTTGCGCGCAGCGCGGAAGGCGCGTTCAAAGTCCCGCGTAAAGACCGCGGCCTGCAAACCGTAGGGCGTATTGTTGACTTTGGCGATGGCATCGTCGATGTCTCTATATGTATTGACGTTCACCACCGGCCCAAAAATTTCACTGGACATCGTTTTTGCCGTATCCGGCACATTTTCCAGCACAGTCGGCGGAATCGTCGCATAGTCTCGCGTACCGCCAGTCACCAACCTGGCGCCCTTGGCAAGCGAATCCTGCACCCAGCTTTCTACACGCTTCGCCGCGCTCTCTGAAATCAGCGACGAATGCTCCGTCGCTTCCTCCAGCGGATGTCCGATACGCAGTTTCTCCACCGCAGCCTTTAGCGCCTCGGTAAACTTCGCTGCAATCGATTCATGCGCGTAGATTCTTTGGATAGAAATGCAGACCTGCCCCGAGTTGGCAAAGCCGCCCGCCACCGTACGCGCCACTGCCAAATCCAGGTCCGCATCCGGTTCGATGATGACGCCGGATGCGTTGCCCAGCTCAAGCGTGATCTTCTTCAGTCCACAGTTGGCGCGCAGCCACTTGCCTACGGCGACGCTACCGGTGAACGTAATCATCTGGATGCCGGGATGCGCCACAATCGCTTCGCCCAGCGGCTTGCCTTCGCCGGTGATCAAGTTGTATGCGCCCGCGGGAGCGCCCGCCTGGCGCAGTCCTTCGGCGATGCGAAATGCCGATAGTGGTGTCTGCTCCGCAGGCTTATGAATCACCGCATTGCCCGCGGCCAGCGCGGGACCGATCTTGTGCAAAGCCAGGTTGAACGGCACGTTGAACGGCGTAATTGCCGCGATAATGCCCACAGGCTCGCGTACGGTCATCGCCATGCGTCCCGCACCGACGGGAGCGCCATCAATCGGGATCACTTCGCCATGCAGTTGCCGTGCTTCTATCGCTGCGTTCAACAACGTCTGCATGCCGCGATCGGCTTCCATTCGAGCCTCGCGCAACGGCTTGCCGGTCTCTTTGGCGATCAACGTCCCTAGGTTCGCCACTTCGCTCGAAAGGATGGCATGCAGTCGGAACAGCAGGTCGCTACGTTCGGCGTTGGTCATCGCTGCCATCGCCTTCTGGCCTTCTACCGCAGCGGTGACGGCACGGTCGATGACGTCGGCCGGTGCGTCGTGCACCTTGGCCACCGGTGATCCATCAAAGGGAAGGGGAATGGTGCGAACCGTACCGGCCGAAAGGGTCTCGCCCCCGATGTACAACGGATGCGTTTCCATATGCAGTCCTCATTAAGCAAGTAAAGGGCCTTCGCCCTTCGACAATGTGGCCACGATGCGCTCGCGTTCCCGGTCGGCGATCTCCACGGCCGTGTCGAGCGCAATGTTGTACACCACGGCGGCAATCGCGATGTTGAAGAGCATCACGCCGTAGAACGCTAGCGGTGTCTCAAACGCATACTCGGCAAGATACGCCAACGCGACAGGAACCGAGGCCAGCGGGTACACCACTAGCAACAGCGCCTGCGTCTTGCCCGCCGGGGTCGAACGCATGCTGCGATTGGGGTTTGCCGCGCGTGGATTGCTCACCGACGTCCAATTGCCAATCGCCATCAACAGAAGCGACATACAACCGCACACAAGGAGCGACTGTGCCAGCTTGTGGAAGGTAATCGGCAGCCCCAGCAAACCGCAGATTAAGGCGATGGCAATCACTTCGAGCAGTACAAACGTCATCGCTGCTAAATTTTTAGCAATGAGGCTTTGCCGCAAGCTGACGGGGAACACCCAGTAGGCCTGCGCCGCGGTACGGTCAAACCCAAAGGTGTTTAGAAAACAGACCTCGCCGAGCATCAACAGAGCGTAGCCGCTCACCAGCATCAAAAAGTTCTGTGACCCAAAGCCGTCCGGCGTCCCGCGTCCTGAAAGGCTCGACACGGGCAGCCAAATCAGCAGTCCGAACGAAAAACCCATAAAGAACACCAGCCGGAACCGTGGTGCGCGAGCAAGCGAGCGCAGGTCTTTCTCAATGAGTCCGGCAAGTGGGTCGGGAAAGAACGACGAAGGCCAGCGGAACAGCCGCTCGATCCACAGCGATTTGCTTGCAGATTCCGATTTCGGAGGTGTTGCCGCGGCGCCATCGCCGGACTCGAAATCCAGCCGCAAACCGCGATCAAATTGCGACCGTCCGAACCAGTACGCCACCGCCACCCAGCCGGTCATGGCGAACAAGGCTGTCCAGGAGAAATCGCCAGAGGCAAGCTGCGCCGTGATGCTCCACGGGGTCGGCAGAGAGGGCACCAGGTCCCACCACGCCTTCACCTTCGGACCCAGTTTGGTGGTGAGCAACAACTGCGGTACCGCACCCAACAACACGACAAGGAGTACAGCCGCTTCCCGCAGATACTTGCGCGCAAAGATCCGCTTTTGGACCTCGATCACGCCAGCGCTCAAAGCGAGGTTGAAAAGGATGAACGGCAGAAACGCCGCCGCAGACCACCAGGGCAAAGCCGGATTCCGCAGTGCCCCGAGCATCGCGCCAAACGTGATGGTGAGAATCTCAACGGATGTTGAAGTACGTAGCAAAAGCTCGATGGCAAAGAGCTGAGAATTCGGAATCGGGTAGACGACAAGCTTGCGCAGTTCGAGCGAGATGCCTGTCGTAGCCAGGATGATCGGTACGAACTGCCAGTACGCGGCGGCAAAGAAGAGCGACTTGTGCAGCAGGTCGTACACCTTGGCAGGCTCTTTGATGCCGGATACCAGCGAATACACGCCCCAGGCCAGAAACAGCATGAAGCCGTACCACAAGGCCATGAAGATGCCGGAAAAGACGGCGCCGCTGTGCAGCATCCTCGGGTAATAGTTGAGGAGGCCTCGCCACTGCGCCCAAAGAATTGCCCGTGCCTGGCTCAGCATTTACAACCACTCAATCGGTTCGCGCTGGCGGCTGCCGCCGACCACGCGGACAAAGATGTCCTCGAGCGTTTCTTCGCCGGACCGCAGGTTCTGGATGGTGTCGTCCACTACCAGTTTGCCGTCGTGAATGATGGCGACACGGTCGCATAGCCGCTCCACCACTTCGAGTACGTGCGAAGTCAAAAAGATCGTCACGCCTTGCCGGACCTGTTCGAGCAGAATGTCCTTCATCAGGCGCGCGCCCACGGCATCGACGCCTTCAAACGGCTCGTCCATCAGGAACAATTGCGGCCGGTGAATGAGAGCGGAGGCCATGGCCACGCGCTTGCGCATGCCTTTCGAATAATCGCCGATGAGCTTGCCTTTGGTGCCGTCGAGCTCGAACAACTCGAGCAGGCCTCGCGCACGCTCGCGCGCCTGACTCTGTTCGATGCCGTACATGCGGCCGACGAACTCGATGAACTCGAGGCCGGTGAGTTGATCGAACAGCAGGTTTTCGTCGGGTACCAGGCCGATGCGCTTTTTGACCTCGATTCCCTTGTCGGGCAGCGGAAAACCGAGAATGTCGATCTCCCCGGAAGTGGGGGGAGTAAGGCCCATCAGCATACGGATGGTAGTGGTTTTGCCGGCGCCGTTTGGACCGAGGAATCCAAAAAAGCAGCCAGGTGGGACAGTAAGGTCGAGACCGTCGACGGCAGCTTTCTCGCCGTAGACCTTCCGTAAGTTTCGGACGGCAACCGCTGGAGGGGAATCCATCAGTTCTTCCATGTTAGCGCTCATACCTCCCCCGGTCGCACCGATATGTCCTGCATGGCCGTATTGGCGCATCCAGTGGCGAGTCAACGTGAGCGGATCAAAAAGACGCTTGCGGAACTACCGCCGTTCTCGCCCATTTTGAACCGTTTGCTTGGGAGTCTTGCCCAGGAGGACGTATCGTTTTCCAAGATTGCCGATTTGATTGAGAAAGATACGGTCATCGCCGGCAATATCCTGCGCCTGGTCAACTCTGCGCTGTACGGGCGCCGGGGCGAGATCAATTCGGTGCGCAGCGCGGTTTCGCTGCTTGGTGTCATCAAGTTACGCAACTTTGTTTTAGGGTTGTCTGTCTCGCGTATGTGGAGCCAGGTGCAGTGGCCAAAGTCCTGCAATGCTTCACGTTTCAATCAGCACGGCGTGGCGACGGCCGTCCTGGCGGACCTGATCGCGCAGCAAAATGTTGTTGAGTACCCGGAAGGCGCGTTCATCGCCGGGCTGTTTCACGACATCGGCAAGATGTTGATTGCGCTGGGTATGCGTCGCGAATGGGACGAAATTTACACCACCTATCACAAGGGTGGAACGCCGCTGGTGGAATGCGAACGCAAAGTGTTGCGGGCCACGCACGCCGACTTTTCGGGGATTGCGGTGCAGGAATGGAACCTGCCGGAGCCGATTTATCGCGCTGTGCTGCAGCATCACGACTTGCCGGAGATCAAACACGGTGAGCCGGTGCCGCTGGCCTACGTGATCTCCGCGGCGGACCATTACATCAACCGCCACGGCCGCAGCATCGACCCGGACATCCAGGAAGTGGATTTGGAACTGCCGCCGATGCCGCACGGCATGGACTTTACCGAGATCGAGGACGATGTCCTGAAGAAGTTTGAAGCAGAACTCAGCGCACTCGGAGCGTTCTTCCGCTAGCTCTGGGCTACTTTTCCTCTGATTTCATTCGTCGGCTCGCGTAGTCGAAAGGCCCCTTCGCTGGTGATCGTACAACGTCTCGTACGAAAGCCGGGTTGACGTTTACGACGGCTGCTGGTGCCGAAGGCCTAGGTACGCTGTCTGGGCTCAAGGTTGTGACGCTCCTATTCGAGGCGTGGTCCAACTTGACCAGGAGAGTGGGAGTCCGGTTGTGAATGTGGCGATTACTGCTGGCCGACTTCCTGCCGGCTTGAGGTACTTGGAGACGCTACTCTTACGAAATTGATGCTTCTGTTTCGCGTCTCAGACGAGTTTCTCTCGATTTTTCAGGTACATGACATTTACGATGGGCGTACCCTTAAAGGGTATTTGCGTACCCATTTTGGGTATTTGGCTACTTTAGGCGGTTGTACCGTTTGAGTGCTTCCACGGTCTTGTCGTGCGGGAGTCCAAGGACGGTGTGGCCTTGGAAACCTGTCAGGGTGCGGCCGGCGACCAGCGCGTTTACGACCGATTCTTCTACCGCTTCGATGGTGGCGTTGAAGATCGGATTCAACTCTTCATTTGGCACCATTTGCAGTGAACGGAGATTTTTGGGCGCTGCGGCTTGCGGGTTGGCCGTTGAGAATGCCACGAAGATATCCCCGGATCCGTTGCCCGAGGTGGACCCGGTTCGGGCGATTCCCATGCTGGCGCGGCGGGCGAGGCGCTTCAACTGGTGTGGCAGCAGCGGCGCGTCCGTTGCGATGACGATGATGATGGAACCTTGTTCGGCTTGCCGGAATGCTCCTTCCGCGATCTCCTGACCTACCGGCGCTCCGGCGATGCGGAGTTGGCGGCGGAGACCGTAATTGCACTGTACGAGGACGCCTAGAGTATAGCCTCCCGGCAAAAGCCTGGAGGCGGTTCCGATGCCTCCTTTGAACTCGTGGCAGACCATGCCGGTGCCTCCGCCGACGGAACCTTCGGGTACCGCGACGCCCGACTTGGCGGTGTCGATGGCTTCAAAGGCGTGCTCGCGCTTGACGTGAAAGCCGTTGATGTCGTTCAAGTGGCCGTCGTAGGTTTCGGCGACGACGGGGAGTCCCCAACTTTGCATGCCGGGCTTGGCGTTCTTGACCTGATGCTCGATGACGGCGTCGCGCACGATGCCGACGCTGTGGGTGTTGGTGATCATCACGGGGCCTTCGAGAAAACCCGATTCTTCGATCCAGGTGGTGCCGGTCATTTCGCCGTTGCCGTTGAGGGAGAACCATCCCGCGAAGACGGCATCCGAATTGTCGCGACCTCGTGGTAGGACCGCGGTGACGCCGGTGCGGACGTTGGTGTCGCGAATGATGGTGGAGTGTCCGACGGCGACGCCTTTGACGTCGGTGATGGCGTTGAGGGGGCCGGGCTTGCCGTCGAAGGGGATGCCAAGGTCGCGGGCGCGCGGGGTCTGGGCGAAGGCGGTCAAGAAAGAGGAAAGGATGGCGAGGCAGAGCAGTTTGGCCATGCTGTCATCTTCTCGTATTGGCTTCAGGGCCGGTAGGTGCGGACGTAGGTGCTGCCAACGAGGAAGGACTTGGCCGTTTTCATGGCGTCCTTTATCTTGGACTCAATCATGAGGTCCCGTAGCGGGTTGAAGGGAGCCGAACGGACGCGGGCGAGTTTGCGGAAGATGCCAGGCTCGATTCGGGTTAAGGCGAGAGCGGCGCGGTTGGAGCGGCCCTCCGGCGAATCGCCGAAAAAGGCGCCGGGTTTGGTGAGTTCGGGGCGGAGTACGCCGGTGCCGTGGTCAGCACGCAAGAGAGTGCCTCCGGTTTCTGAGATGTAGATGTTGCTGACCAGGATGGAGAAGAATTCTTCGGTATTTTCGTACTTCTGCGCGTAGCCGACCAAGGGAACGCGGGTCTGCTGGCCCGTCGTCTGGCGGTAGACATGAGTGAGTTCGTGGAACAGGATTTGGTCCACCATCTGGCCGGGCAAACTGGACGATTTTGCACTCACCGATTGGGGAATGGAGCTTCCCAAACCAGGTATGGGGGGAGTGAATTCCAGCACGGAATCGGAGCCCTCGCCTGTGCCTACGTAGTCCGCGAGCGACGCTCCCCAACCATCGGCGAGAGTGCCGGGTATGAGACGTTCGTCAATGAAGGTCGTCGCCTTGATGTCGTCGCGAATGAAGAGGGGATGTCCTTTTTGGACGGCAAACTCAAAATCCTCGGCCCAGGCCCACGCGTTCGCATCGAGTTCCAGGTACGGACGGATGACCAGCTTTTTGCCAGAAGCGCTGATGGCGCTCAGGATGATGGCCCCGGTCTCGGTCCCCAGGATGGTGCCAAGGATCTTTGACACTTCGAGCACATAGGCTTTGGCAGCGTCCGCGCCTGCTTTGGCTGCGGCCTTGCCCTGCTTAGTCAAGGAGACCTTTTTCTCCTTCATCACTTTCTCCAGAACCCAATACCTCAGCTTGGTTTGGAGGGCCACCATGCTGATGAGGTCGCTGCCGTCGATTGTGATGTTGGGGATCGCCATGTTTGCAGTTTGGGGCTTTGGCGATCAAGGAGTCCTCAAAACGTTCTCAAGAAATCGTGAAGCCTCTCTTTAGGAGGAAGCGGTGACGGTTGGGAGGCAGAGCAGTTTGGCCATGCCGTCATCTTCTCTTCTTTTCGTAGTGGCTTCAGGGCCGGTAGGTGCGGACGTGGTCGCTGCCAACGAGGAAGGACTTGGCCGTTTTCATGGCGTCCTTTATTTTGGACTCAATCATGAGGTCCCGTAGCGGGTTGAAGGGAGCCGAACGGACGCGGGCGAGTTTGCGGAAGATGGATGGGTCGAGCTTGGTAAGAGCAAGAGCCCCGCGGTGGGAGCGGCCCTCCGGGGTGTCCCCGAAAAACCCGCCCGGCTTGGTGAGTTCCGGGCGGAGCACCGCGACGTCGTGGTCGCCGCGCAGCACTGTGCCTCCCGTCTCCGAGATGTAGATGTTGCTGAGCAGGATCGCCAGGAACTCATCGGTATGCTCGTAGCGAAGGGCGTAGCCTATCAGCGGGACGCATGTTTCCTGACCGTTGGTTTGGCGGTAGGCGTGGGTGAGTTCGTGAAACAGCACCTGGTCCGGCGCGAGGAAGGGCTTGCTCGCCAGTTCGCCGCTCAGCGACCACGGGATGTTCTTGAGGCTCGGAATAGGCGGCGTGTACTCGAGGAAGGCGTTCGACCCCCCGCCGATGCCGACGTAGTCGGAAAAGGAGCCCCAGTGTTTTGTGACGGAACCGGGCAGGAAACGGTCATCGAACGGCGTGAGCGGGCTGTCTTCCCGGATAAACAGCGGATTGTCCTTCTGGACGGCCCTTCGGAACGATTCAGCCCAGGCCCAGGCGTTCGATTCCAATTCCATCCATGGGCGAATCACTAGCCGTTTTCCGGAAGCGCTGATGGCGTTGAGGATGATCGCGCCGGTTTCGGTGCCCATCACGGTACCGAGCAGCTTCATGATCTCTTCGACGTAGATCCGGGCGGCCTCGGCTCCGGCTTTGGCGGCCTCCCGGCCCTGTTTGGTGAGGCAGATTTTCTTTTCCTTCATCACCTTTTCGAGGTACCAGTAGCGCACTTTGGTTTGCAGTGCCACCATGCTGATCAGGTCGCTGCCGTCGACGGTGATGTTGGGGATCGCCATGTTTGGAGTTTGGGACTTCGGCGATCAAGGAGTCCTCAAAACGTTCTCAAGAAATTGTGAACGATGGGCTATGGTGCGGCGGTGACGGTTGCAGGTTGTTCCATCGCGGCGGATACGGCGGCGCCGATGATGGCGATTTCGTGGCCTCCGGGGACGATTTCGAAGACGTAGCCTTGCAGCGTACTCATCATCACCATTTCGTGCATGTAGCGGTGGAGCATGCTCAGGTTGAGATAGCGTGCGCTTGGGCCGGTGATGAAGAATTTTCCCGGACCTTCCATGTGGACGCTAGACGCTGTGGCTGCGGCCAGGGCGCGGTGCCAGAGCTTGACGAAGTCCATACAGCGGGCGTCGCCTTCATGCGCCTGCTCAAAGATCTCTTCGGGCTCGAGATCGAGGAAACGAAGGCGCATCGAACGGTAGCCCATGATGCCTTCGAGATGCCCGACGCCGCCGCAGGAACAGTACTTCTCCTTGGGGTCCATGGTGACGACCGTGTGGCCGCCTTCCCAAATCTCGGTGCCGGAGGGGTAGCGCCCGTAGCCGATGCCGTTGCCGAGGGTCCAGACGCGGATGAGGTGGTCCAACTGATTGCGGGTTGCGGCGATGCCTGCAGCGACGACGTCGGCGTCGTTCGATACGACGACCTTGGGCGACTGGCCGTGGGCTTCCAGATGGGTGCAGACCGCCTTGCTGATCTGCTGGCCTTTCATCTGCGGAAAGTTGGGGGACTCTTCCACGACGCCGCCCCGGATGACACCAGGGAAGGCGAGGCCGACACTATCGACGTGCTGTCCGGCAGCCACTTCGAGAATGATCTCGGCCAGCTTTTCCGCGATCTTGTTGGCGGGGAGCGTGGTGAGATCGTCGGCTACGCCGCCGTGCTCCGGGTACTGCAGGATGCGGCCGGAGATCTTGCGGTTGGCGTCGACGAGGCCAGCCGAGATCCCTTCTGCCGTTACGATTCCGATGGAAGCGCCCATACGTGGCGGCCCTCCTGTTTCCTAACCTTTGGCTAACTTGTTGAGCCCGTTGAAAGCCGCAGCCTTGTAGCATTCGGCAAGTGTGGGGTAGTTGAAGACGGTATCGACAAAGTACTGCACCTTGCCTTTCAGCGCGAATACCGCTTGGCCGATGTGCAAAAGCTCGGCGGCATTGTCGCCAATGATATGAACCCCAAGAAGCTCGAATGTTTCCCGGTGAAAGATGAGCTTTAGGCGGCCGGTGGTGTCGCCACGGATCTGTCCGCGGGCGGATTCGCGATAGTACGCCACGCCGACTTCATACGGCACGTCCTCATCGGTGAGCTGTTCTTCGGTTTTGCCGATGAAGGAGATTTCGGGGATCGTGTAGATGCCGTAGGGGTAGTTGGCAGGATTCGACTGCGCGTTGATCTGAAAGGCGCGTGCGGCGGCGATACGACCCTGCTCCATCGACACGGAAGCGAGAGAAGGGAAGCCGATGACGTCGCCCACTGCGAAGATGTGCGGGACCTTGGTTTCGTAGTTTTCGTTGACGGCGATACGGCCGCGGTTATCGGATTCGAGGCCCGCGGCGGCGAGGTTCAGCTCATCGACATTGCCCTGGCGGCCGACGGCGTACAGAAGCGCGTCCCCGGCGATGCGCTTGCGGCTTTCGAGGTTGGCGATGACGCCTTCCGCGGTCTCTTCTACGCTTACCACCTCTTCATTGAGGCGCATGGTGACGCGGGAGTCCCGCAGGTGGTACGAGAGGGCTTCCACCATTTCCTGATCCGCAAACTCGAGCAGGCGGGGGCGCTTTTCGATGATCGTCACGCGGACGCCCAGGACGGCGAACATACAGGCGTACTCGACGCCGATGACGCCACCACCCACGACGATCAACGTCTTGGGGATATTGGGCATGTCCAGAATCTGGTCGCTATTAATGATCGTGCGGCCGTTGATGGGGACCTTGGACGAGATGGCGGGCTTGGTGCCGGTGCCGATGATGATGGTGGCGGCGCGGTATTCCGAGGTGCCGCGGGTTCCTTCGACGGCGATGGTGTTGGGGCCGGTGAAGCGTGCGGTGCCCGACAACATCTCCACGTTGTTGCGGGATAGCTGGGCCTGGATGACGTCGACTTCCGTCTTGATGACATGCTGGACGCGAAAGGCAAGGTCCTGCATGGTGATCTTTTCTTTGACGCGGTAGCTGATGCCGTAGATGTCGCGGTAGGCGTAGCCGGACAGGTGCAATACGGCCTCGCGCATAGTCTTGCTTGGGATGGTGCCGGTGTTGAGGGACGCGCCACCCACCACCTCCCGTTTTTCCACCAGGGCGACCTTACGGCCGGCCTTGGCTCCCTGGATCGCGGCCCGCTGACCGGCGGGTCCGGATCCGATCACGATGAGATCGTAGCTTTGCATGACGTAGTAGTTGACTGTCCAATCAGACGAACCAGATGAAAAGTTCTGGTACACCCGGCACTATTTATCTTAATCGGTACGGCGGGCCGCATTATGCACGTTTTTTTGATCAGAACGCTGGTGGCTATGGGTGCTACCATTCCCCTTCACCCTCCTTTTCTGTATGCTGCAACTCTCCCTGGCTGAGAAGATCGTATTCCTTTTGCTTACTGCTACTTCCGGATACCTGTTCTGGATGCGGTTTGGCAAAGTGGTACACACGATTCTGGGCGCGCGCAAAGATCCTGGCTTTTCGATTCATCCGATTGGGAAACGGGCTTGGGATTTCTTTTCGGAGGTCCTGTGCCAGAGCAAGGTGATCAAGGAGCGTCCGCTGCCGGGGTTGGCGCATGCGTTCGTGTTCTGGGGCTTTTTGGCGTTCGCGCTGATTACGCTGAATCACTTTGCCGCGGGGTTGGGCTTTGGGTTCCTGCACCGGGGCAACTGGTTCGCGGATTTCTACTTCTATCTGGCGGCGTTCTTTGGCGTTACCGTTGCCGTGTCGATTGCCGGGTTGTTCATCCGCCGCTTCTTTGTGCGTCCGAAGTGGCTGGGCGAGAAGGTGTCGAAAGAGTCCGGCTATATTGCGTTTTTGATCTTTACGCTGATGTGGACGTACCTGATTACGTTCGTTCCGGCGTTTGATGAGGGCGGCGAGTACGGACGGGTGATCTGGTGGCTGCATACGCTGTCGCTGCTGACGTTCTTGCCGCTGATTCCGCATACGAAGCATTTGCATCTGGTGATCAGTCCGGTGACGGTGTTTTTGTCGCGCGGTGGGTTTAGCGACATTCCGCCACTGTCGGGCGATGAGGACATCGGGCTGCACAAGGGTACGGATCTGACGCAGATCACGGCGCTGCATGCGTATTCCTGCGTCGAGTGTGGGCGGTGCCAGGAGCATTGTCCGGCGAACAACACTGGGAAGGAACTGAACCCAAAGCAGATTGCGATGGGGATGCGGTCCTATTTGAATGTCGAGGGTGCGCAGTCAGAGAAGCCTCTGATTGGCGAATGGCTGACGGAGACCTCGATCTTTCAGTGCACGACTTGCGGGGCTTGCGAGTATCAGTGTCCGCTGGGGATCGAGCACTTGCCGATGATTATTGGGCTTCGACGCGGCCGGGTGAATACGGGCGAGTGGGAAGACGATTACGGCAATAAGCTGTTCCTGAATCTGGAGAAGTACGGCAACTCGCTGGGGCTTTCGGCGTCTGAGCGCGACAAGTTCATTAAGAAGCAGGAGTTCCCGATCTTTGACGGGACGCAGGAGTATCTGCTTTGGCTGGGCTGTATGGGATCGTACGATCCGCAGGGCCGTGAGATTGTGACGTCGTTCGCCAAGGTGATGAACTACCTGGGTACGAGCTGGGGTGTCCTGAAGAAAGAGAAGTGTACGGGCGATCCGGCGCGGCGGTTGGGGAATGACCTGGTGGTGGAGACCCTGGCTGAGGCGAACCTGAATGTGTTCAAGGCGCAGAAGGTGACGAAGATTGTCACGATCTGTCCGCACTGCATTCGTACGATGGCTGTCGACTGGAAAGAGTACTCCGAGAAGTACGGCGAGGCTCCGCCGATTGAGCATCACAGCGAGTTCATTGCGCGGTATAAGGACAAGCTGCCGTCGCAGACGATGCCGGGCAAGAAGGTGGTGTACCACGATCCCTGTTATTTGGGACGGTATCGCGGTACGTACGATGAGCCTCGCGAGGTGATCAACCACTTTGGTACGGCTGTGGATCCGGAGCGTGCGCGCGAGCGTAGCTTCTGCTGTGGCGCGGGCGGTGGTCTGGCGTTTTTGGGCGAAGAGCACGGCGAGCGCGTGAGCTACACGCGTGCCAAAGAGCTTGTGGCGACTGGGGCCGATGTTGTCGGTGCGGCTTGTCCGTTCTGCAATACGATGTTCCGGGATGCGCTGGTGAATATTGCGCCGACGGGTCCGAAGTTGATGGATATCGCGCAGATTGCGGCGGCGTCGCTGCCTACGGCTGAGACGGCTGCCCCACAACCTTAAAGCCGCGGCGTTCCATGGCGCCCCAGCCGCCTTTTTTGCCTCTTAAAGCTTCTATGAGGCCTTGTACGCGCCACCAGGTGAGTAGCTGACGGAAGCCGAAGTTTTCTGCGATGGCCGCAAAGAACAGGCGTCCGGTATGCTTCCACGAGGGGTAGCGGCAGGCCGTGTACTCTTCGAGCAGGACGGCGCTGGTGGAGAGCAGAATACCGAATAAGATCGAGACCGTAAAGAACAGCGCGGCGATGGATGGCGCGATGATCTGGAAGACGAGTCCGATGATGGTCAACACGTAGCCGAGGAATTCGACTGCGGGTCCTAGAGTTTCAAAGAGCGCGAAGTACGGGAAGGCGAACATGCCCACCACGCCGTAGCGGGGGTTGAGCAGCATTTCGCGATGGCGCCAGAGGCTTTCGACTGCGCCACGCTGCCAGCGCTTGCGTTGGCGCTGGAGGATCTTCAATGACTGCGGGACTTCGGTCCAGCAGACGGGCGAGGCGACGTAGGCGATGCGGTAGGGGCGCTTCTGATCCAGGAACAAATGGTGGAGGCGGACGACTAGCTCCATGTCCTCGCCGATGGTGTCGTGATCGAAGCCGCCGGCTTCCAGCACTGCATCGCGACGGAAGAGTCCGAAGGCTCCGGAGATGATCAACAGCGAGTTGATGAGGCTGAAGCCGACGCGTCCGCCGAGGAAGGCGCGGAGGTATTCGACCGACTGGAAGTTCGCCAAATGTGAGCTCGAGGTACGGATGGTGCGGACCAGGCCGTGTTCGACGTCGCAGTCGTTGACCGAGCGTACCGTGCCTCCTACGGCGATGGTGCGTTCGGGATCTTCGAGGTACGCCTTGACCATGTTGAGTACGCCGTCGCGCTCGATTAACGAGTCTGAATCGACCACCATGACCAACGGGTTGGTAGCGGCGTTGAGGCCGACGTTGATGGCGTCCGCTTTGCCGCCGTTGGCTTTGTCGACGACGAGGAGACGTACGGGGTCTGCCGATTCGTAGATCTGCTTGACGGGCTTGGTGGGGATGTTGCCGGTGGTGCCGCGGGCGGACTTGTAGAGATGGAACGAATCGACGAGGACCTGCAGAGTTTGGTCCTTGGAGCCGTCGTTCACCACGATCACTTCATAGTTCGGATAGTTGAGGCGGAGCATACCGCCGACGCTTTCTTTGCAGGTGGCGGCTTCGTTGTACGCGGGTACGATGAGCGAGACGCCGGGCATCAGCGGGCTTTTGAGCAGTGCGTCCTGTTCGACCTTGGTGAACTGCTTGTGGCGCTTGGGTAACGCGAAGAAGGCGATGGCGGCCAGGAAGAAGTAGATCGCGTTGATGGTGAAAACATACACGATGATGATGTTTTCGAAGAAGAAGTAAACGCGGTGTGCGAGTACGTCGAGGCTCATGCGCCACGTCCTACGAAGGATTTGGGACCAAGCGCGGCGGCGGCGCGTGGGGCGATGCGCGGGTCTTTCGAGAACAGTAGGCGTCCGCGGACGAGGCGGCGTCCTTCCGGGCCGTAGTTGACCAGGGCCGAGAAGGCTTTGCGGGCGAGCAGTTCGTCGTTGTGGGAGAGCAGTTGGCGTACGCGGGGCAACGCGCTGCGGAGGCGCATGCGGCCGGACATTTCGACGGCCGTGCGTTGCACGTCGATGTCGGGATCGTAGAGCAGGCGCGTAACTTCCGCTTCGGCAAACATACGGCGCGGCTGCGATTCGGCCAATCGTAAGGCAGCGATGCGGATGGCGCGCGATGGGGAACGGAGCACGCGGGTCCAGATGGGTTCAGGCAGGATGATGCCGAGGGATACGGCAAGCTGCATGGTGGCTTCGACTTCCGGGCCCTGATTGGCTTTTGCCAAGAGTTCGGGAAGGAGCGCTGCACTTAAGAAAGACGCGTAGGGCTGGAGTTCGGTCCAGAGTGCCGCGCGGACGAGCAAGGGGCTGGCGAGGATCTCGCGCAGGAGCAAGCGGAGTTCGTCGGCGGTGGGCGAGCACCTTAGGAGCGAGCGGTAGGCAGCGATGGTTTCGTTGAGGCTGGGGTCCGGCGGCAAGAGGTTGGGGCGGCGCTTGCGGCCTACGGGCGGTAGGAGGCTCAGGTTTTCGATGCCAGCGTGGTTGCGTGCGGCGCGCCAGGATTGCTGAAAGCCGAGTACGGAGGCCATGCGGGCGGCTTCGGAGAGGGCTTCGCCGGTGAGGGAGCGGAGGGCGTCCGACAGGCAGATTTCGACATCGGCGCGGTGGTACCACATGAGGCGCTGGAGTTCGGTGATGCGGTCACTCCCGGCAAGGTGCGCGGCGATGTGTTGGCGCACGACGGGACGTACGGCAGCGGAGCGCGTGGCGCGGCGGGCTTGCGTTTCTTTGATCAGGGCGGAGATGGTGAGCTGCAGGATGATGGCGGTGACCTGTACGCAGATAAAGGACATCGCCAGGGAGAGGGGCTGTTGTTCGAGGTGGTTGGACATCCAGCGGATGTGAACGTACCAGGAACAGGCGAGTAGGAAACCGATGACGGCGGCCGCCTTGGTGATGATCGCGATACGGCCCAGGATGTCCCTGCGCCGGGTACCGCTTGCGGGAATAAACCAAAGCAGCCGCCGGAGTGTCATGTTGTTCTTGTCGATTACGCGGCCACGCGAGCGAGCAAACGCTTGATGCGGGCTGCGACTTCCATGGGACTGAAGGGCTTGACCAGATAGTCGTCCGCACCGAGGCCGAAGGCGCGCAGGGTGTCGGCTTCCGACTGACGCGAGGTGAGCATGACGACGGCGACATGCTGCATCGAGGGGTCGCGCTTGATGGCCGCGAGGAGTTCGAAGCCGTCGAGGCCGGGCATGCTGGCATCGATGACGACGGCGTCGGCTTCTTTGGTCTTGGCCAGGGTGAGTGTCGCGACACCGTTGTCGGCGACGTGGCATTCCATGCCTTCCTGGGTGAGGAACGCACTGAGCAAGGCGCTGACGGAGGTGTCGGCATCGCCGATGAGGACGCGCTTGGTGGTGTTGCGGCGGTGACCTTTGCGTACCTTGGGGGCCGGGGTACGGGAGAGCAGCATGGCGGCGCGCCAGATGGCGTCCTCGGTTTCCCAAGGTGCGGTGACAGGCTCGCGAACGCCGCCGTGGGTCCAGGAGGAAACGCGGGAGAGGATCTCACGGCTGCCCACCAGGAGCGCCGGCTTACGTACGCGGAAGAGGTTCGCCGGGTAGAGTGCGTCTTCGGCGGCCCATTCGTCGCGAGCTTCGATGATAAGAAGGTCGCAGGAGGCGGCGGCGCCTTTGCGGAACTCGGCTTCCTCATGGCTCATGGTGAGGAACGAGCAGTACTGCGCGGCGAGGCGATGGCCGAGTTCGGCGCGCTGTTCTTCACTAAAGCCGACAATGCCGACGGTTTTGCCAGCGAGGATGGGGTGCGAGATACGCTGGGCGGCGGGCATGGGCATCTGTGCGACGGGGGCCAGATGCGAGGAGGGATTTCCGTTATTGGAGGTTCCGGTTCCGAAAGAGGCAGCGGCCGCGGCAAAGGCATGCAATTGTTGCGTCTGCCGCCGCTGCTGGGCTTCCGAATACGAAAAGGCAATGGTGCTGACCGTGTGTAGCGCTTCCGTTTGCGGTGCGGCTTCCTGGGTGTCCAACTCGGTTAGCAACTCTTCGTTGATCGAAGGGATGTCGTAATAAGCGGGGGCAGGAGCGGCCAGCATGGGAGCGGGGTCCGCGGATTCCAACCGTAAGGAGTTGGACAGGTTGGCGAGGCTCGCGCTTTGTGGTTCGTTTTCGACGAATTCCGGAGTGAGTTCGGGAATGGCCGCGGAATCGTAGGCGTCGTACGACGTGGGCTCCGACGTTTGTTGCGACGGGATGTGCCGGCGGCGAATACGGAATCCGAGGAAGTTGTACTCCTTGGCGTGGGGAGTAGCGACGGGGGATCCGTGATGATCGACAAGCCTAGCGACCCAGTCCGTTGGGCTCAGCATGGTTGGTGAGACTCCTGTAACAAGAAATTCAAAGGATAGTTCGTCAAGCTAGGGAAAAAACTGTAGTCCGGCTTAAGCGGCGTACTACGGAAAGTACTAAAGCTTTTGGATAAGGCTCCCGAATCCCTAAGTATGATCCGCCGGATTTTGTTGGTTGCCGGATTCTGTCTGACAGCGGCCCTGGGCTTGTGCGATGTGCTGGCTGAGGCGCGGACGCTGGCGCGGTCGGGCAAGGCGGCGGAAGCCTTCACCTTATTAGAAGGTCACTTGGAAGAGTATCCGGACGATCCGGATGCGCGGCTGGTGTACGCGCTGATCCTGTCGTGGAATGGGAGGCTGGCGCAGTCCCGGGTGGAGTTGGAGCGGGTGTTGCGGACGCATCCCGACTATACCGATGTGTCGCTGGCGCTGATCAATGTTGAGACGTGGACGGGGAATCTGGATCGCGCGGATCACTTGTCGTTCCAGGCGCTGGCGCGGCAGCCGGATAGCCAGGCGCTGCTGGTGTCTCGGGCGAAGGTACTGCGGAAGTTGGGACGTCGCGAAGAGGCTGCGAAGACGTTGGATCTAGCGTTGAGGACGGATCCCAAGAACGATGAGGCTCGGGACTTGCGGCGGATGATCCGGCAGGAGGATCCGGGGTGGCGGACTGGGATTACGTACAACATGATCCGGTATCGCGGGCAGAGCACGTGGAATGAGCAGAGCGTGAGTATGCGTCGCGGGACTTATGCTGGGTCGTTTCTGTTTCGCGCGTCGAGGGCGTACCGGTTTGGGGAGAGTGCGAACATGTTCGAGTCCGAATGGTACCCGGTGCTGCGGAATGGGACGTACGCGTATGTGAATGGTGGGTTCTCGCCGGGGTCGACGGGTTTGTACCCGAGGTATCGCGGTGCGGTGGAGCTGTTCCAGAGTTTTGGGAAGGGCTTTGAAGGGTCTGCGGGGATCAATCATCTGTCGTTTCCGGCGACGGGGCTGACGTACTTTACGGGTTCTTTCGGGCGGTATTACCGGGGATGGTTTGGATCGTTACGGTTGTACCTGACGCCGGAAAATGGCGGGGTGACGCGTACGATGCAGGTTCAGGCGCGGCGGTACTTTGGCGATGGTCAGAGCTATGTGGGTTGCCGGTATAGCTTTGGGTCCGGGGTGGTGGCGGCGGGGATCGCGAATGTGTTCGATACCAACACGCTGCGTACGACGGTGACGGGGTGCGAGAGCAACTGGCAGACGCACGACCGGCTGTTCTTCAATTTCTTTTACGGCATGGGGTCTGAGGACTTTCAAACGTTTGGTACGCAGCGTCGCAACATGCTGTCGCTATCGATGTTTCTGAAGTACTGATTATGGACGTACCTTTCATCCGATTTGCGTATCCATTGCTGATCCTGTGGATCTTCTGGAAGATGTTTGCTGTCGATCCTTGGGTCGAGCTGACTGAGGAAGAGGCCAAGCGATATCTGTCTGTCGATACGATTCAGGAACTGATTCATGAGGCTCGCGTACATACGGAAAAAGGCCGTTTGAAAGAGGCGCTGGTACCGCTGCGGCGGCTGCATCAGGCGAATCCGGATAACGCGATTTACCTGCGGCAGATCGCCAAGCTGGAAGAAGACACAGGCAATCCCAAAGAGGCCGTACGCATGTGGAAGCTGTTTATGCAGCATTCGCCAACGCCGATTGAGGCGTGTCCACAAGTGGGCATGCTGCAGGAACAGCTTGGCGATCGCAAAGGTGCTTTTGAATCGTACGAGCAGTGCTGGACGATTGAGCCGGATAACTCAGACAGCATCCTGTTTTATGCGCATGCGATGGAGTTGACCGGGCAGAGCCAGAAGGCGTTGGAGCTGTACGAAAAGGGCGTAAAGCGCGTGCCGGAGTACACGGATTTGCAGATTGGGCTTGCGCGGATGCAGGCCAAGTTGGGGCAGACCAAGGCGGCGCAGGCGAGGATCGAGCAGGTGCTGCAGAAGCGTCCGCAAAATGTAGATGCGCTGCTGGTGGCTGGCATGGTGTATTCGGACCTCGGCGAGTTGGAAACGGCGCGGAAGCATTTGCAGTTCGCGCACGAACGGTCACCGGATTATGGCGATGTGACGCGGTTGCTGGCGAAGGTCGGAGGAGATGTGAGATGAAGTTGACCCGGCTGGGTGTCGTGTCGCGGCTGATCTTTGCGGGCTTCTTCCTGTTCAGTTCGCTGTATTGCCTGATTGCGTATGTGCCGTTCACGTATACGCAGATGTTAAAGGGCGAACTGATCCCGGCGTTGAATCAATTTGGACGATTGCATCCGGCGCTGTACTGGTTGGTTCTGCTGTTTGGCGTTGGTGCGGTGGGCGTCGCACGGACGCGGGCGAGCGCGTGGTTCTGCGGCGTACACATACTGGCGGGGCTCGCACTGTCGCGCTGGCCGCTGTTGGAGAACCTCGAGAACAATACCGTAAGCCTGTACTGGGGCTTTGTGATGATGGTGCCGGTGGTTTGGCTGGCGGCGCTGGACTGGCAGCGGTACTTGGGCGGGGTGCGGTGGAAGGCGACGGGACGCAGGATCGCGGCGGGGATCGAGAGCGACGACGATCAGCCGTTGTTTGCGGCCGCGATCGCGACGGCGGTGTCGGTGTCGCTGGTGTACGGCGCGGTGGCGCTGTTCCGGCATGATGCCGCGGATTGGGAATGGGGCGCGAGCATCTTTGGACTTATGGTTTCGATGGCGTCGCACGTGTTGGTTTTCGGCGTGGTGTTTGTACTGCTGAACTTTCTGCGCGTGATCGCGAGTTGGTTTGCCCGGCCGGTGCTGTGGCAGTTCGTGCTGGCGCATGTGCTGGGCGTAGTGGCGACGTGGGCTGCGTTCCGCATCGTGGTGCTGCCTGGCATATCGATGGGCGGGGTAGCCGGCGATGTCTTCGGCGTGGCATTCGGCATTGCGACGGCGGCTTGTTTTTCCGGCATCGGATTGCGAATCGCGGCGCCGCATCGCGAAGAGGTGGCGAGCGGACTCGCGCTGGCGTTCTGGTGGACTCCGTCCCCGGCCGTGCTGCCGCGGTGGAGTGTCGGTCTTGTGTGCGCAGGTGTGGCGGCAGCGATTGGACTTGTGGTGTCACAACTGGACTGGAACTTTCTGGTGCAGAAGTTGGCGACCTTGCTGCTGTGGGTGGCCGTGCTGCGGCTGTTCTATGTCGTGTTGCGGAGCCGTCCGCATCGCGCGCCGAGCCGTACGGGACAGTTGCTGACTTGCGCCATGCTGATTCTGCCCGTGTACCGCGTGCAAGAGATGAGCCGGGGTCCAATTTGGAAGCAGATGGGCGCTAAAGGTACGGTGGCGCAGTTTTTGGGCAAATGGGCGGGATATGATCCGTCGTTCAAGCTGATTCTGGATTCGCTGACGGTAGATTCGAGCGGCGGCGCGTTCTATCAATTTTTGCTTGAGAATACGAACATCGCGCATTCGACGGTGGTGAAGCCTGTCGATGTTCAACTGGCGGCGCTGGATCAAGTGGGCACTGCAGATCGGCCCCATATCTTCTTAATCGTCATTGATAGTCTACGTCAGGATTATATTTCCGCCTATAACCCGTCGGTGGATTTCACGCCGAATTTGGGTGCGTTTGCGCAGGAAAGCATCGTGATGAAGAATGCTTTCACGCACTACGGGGGTACGGGGCTGTCGGAGCCATCGATCTGGCTGGGCGGCATGATGCTGCACAAGCAGTACATTACGCCGTTCGGGACCATGAATTCGCTCGCTAAACTGTTGCAAAAAGAGAAGTATCAGTCCTACGTGAGTGTGGATACAATTCTTCGGGTGATCCTGCCGCAGAAGTGGGACGGGATGAAGGAACTGGACGAAGGTCGTGGAACGATGGACTACGATCTGTGTACGACCTTGGGCGAGTTGGACAACCGGATCGAGAATGAAAGCGATGGAAAGTCGCCGATATTCGCATATACGCAGCCGCAGAATATCCATATTTCGGTGATTGGCCGGGCGGGAAATAAATCGATTTCGAAGCGGAATTATGGGCGCTTCTTTGCGCCATATGCGTCGCGGATGGAGCGGATTGACGGCTGCTTTGGGAACTTCATTGGGCAGTTGAAGAAGAAGGGAATTTACGACAACAGCATCGTGATTTTCACGGCCGATCATGGGGATTCGCTGGGCGAGCAGGGTCGCTGGGGGCATGCGTACACGATTTATCCGGAGATCGTGAAGATTCCGATGATTGTGCATCTGCCGGAGAAGCTGAAGGCGAAGTACCAGTATGATCCCGAGACGACGGCGTTTTCGACGGACATCACGCCGTCGCTGTACTATCTGACGGGGCACAAGCCGGATACGTCGAACGAGATGTTCGGGCGGCCGCTGTTTGTGGAGACGAAGGAAGAGTTGGCGAAGACGCGACGGAACGATTATTTGATCGCGTCGAGCTATGGTCCGGTGTACGGGATTTTGACGGGGGATGGGAGCCGGCTATCGATATCGGATGCGGTGAATTATCACGACTGCGCGTTCGATATGAAGGCGAGCTTTACGAGCGGGGAAGAGAAGCTGGGGAGTGTCGCGCGTGGGGACCTGCAGAAGAAGATCAAGGAGAAGGTGCTGCGGGTGAATGAGTTTTATGGGTTCAGGGGGAAGGGCGGAGAGTAGGAAAACCGACGTCCAGCGTCGCTAAGGATGGGATCCAGCAAAGCTGGTTGTGCCAGTCCTCCGGCTTCGAGACCTCCCAAATCAGCATAAGCGCGTCGATCGCTTCTTTCGCTGGTAAACTCTGAGAGATCAGAAAGACGCCTGGGCAGTGATGTGACTGTACAAAGGACGCGAAATGTCGCGGCATCGTCGTTACGTCATGTGAGACAAGAATACGGCCCTGTTTCGCACACAGAGCGAGAACATCCTCGTCTGGCATAGCGTCAAGGCCTGCCGCGAGGGCCGTCTGAAAGTCGATCTCGGGGTTTCGTCGCTGAACGCCCGTGGCGATGTAGTGGCGCAGGTCATTATCCGCCTGAAAGCGGACTCTCATGTGCTTGGTGACGCGGCCAAGCTCTTACGATGGTCTTCCAATCGCTTCAAAAAGCTCTCGGGCATCGGGTGTGTTGCTTGAAGCTCCTGCCAGCGTTGTTGTTGACGTTCTAAGTAGGCCTTCATCTCGTCCGGATGGTCGAGGTAGTACGAAATGGCTCCATACACATCGGCGAGAGTTAGTACAGGAAACGCCTCGCGGATGCTTTCTGGGCTTTCGCCGTTCTGAAATGCGTAGACGATGGAGTCCAGCGACACTCGCTTACCTTTTACGTAGAGACCGCCGTTGCGCTCTTCTATGTGCTCTACCGTCATGCTTTCATTATAGTGATGACGCCACGACTGCTATCGTTGATGCTGCTTGCCAGCACTTCTGCCATGTTTGCCGATACCAAGCCGATTGAAGTCCATGGGCACCGCGGGGCGCGGATGGTGCTGCCGGAGAATACGCTGCCCGGGTTTGAGTACGCTGCGCAGCAAGGCGCGGACTACTTTGAGATCGACACTTGGGTGACCAAGGACGATGTCGTGGTGGTCGCGCATGATGCCGCGATGAATCTGAAGCACTGCAAGGGTCCTTCGGCGGATGCGGAACGGACGATTCGGAATATGACCCTGGCCGAGCTTCGCAAGTGGGATTGCGGCGTTGCGAACCCCGATTGGCCCAAACAGAAAGGCATTGCGGGTACGCCGGCGCCGACCTTGGATGAGGTTTTTGGACTGCTGAAGAAGTACCCCAAGGTGAAGATCAACCTGGAGATCAAGAGCAATCCGAAGCGTCCGGAATTGCAGCCTGCGCCAGCCGTGTACGCGCGGATGATCGTGGATGCGATTCGCAAGCATAAAGCGGGCGGCCGGGTTTTGGTGCAATCGTTCGATTTTGCTCCGCTGATTGAGGTGGGGAAGCTGGATCCGAAATTGCCGCTATCCGCGCTTTATCCGAGTGGTGGCGCGGATAAAGAAAAGAATTTTGTGGCGGTTGCAAAAGAAGCGGGCAATACAGGGGCCGTCAGCGTGCACTTTTCCATTGTGACTGCGGAAAAAGTAAAACAAGCGCACGATTCCAAAATTCGAGTTCTGGCTTGGACGGCGAATTCGGCCACCGAATGGGATGCTCTTTTGGCGGCCGGCGTGGACGGGATTATCACCGACGACCCGGCGGGCTTGCTTTCGTATCTCAAGGAAAAGAAAAGGCGTTAGCCTATTTTCCGTAGAGGAGAGGCGCCGGCTACCTGACGAGTCAGGAAGCTGCCGCAAGCCCACGACCCCAGGCAGCGGCGCCAATCAGGGCCATACCCCTAAAGTAGTATTACTTCAGAGGTATCTCCCTTCATCAGTATGCGTCAAAGCTGCGGGAATGTGATCAATAAACTTCAAAACTCCTGTTCCACTGGTCGCGCTTCTGGCGGCATGTCGTCGAAGAAACGATAGAGCGCAGGTACGACGAGGAGGGTGAGGAGGGTTGAGGAAATCAGTCCGCCGATCACCACAATTGCTAGAGGGCGTTGGACTTCTGCGCCGGGACCCTTGGCGAAGAGGAACGGTACGAGGCCCAGGGCAGCGACTGTAGCGGTCATCATCACCGGGCGGAAACGTGCTTTGGAGCCTTCAAAAATCGCATCCCAGCGGGCGTAGCCTGTTTCTCTCAGATTCCTAACGCAGGAAACTAAGACAACACCGTTAAGGACGGCGATGCCCCAGAGGGCAATAAAGCCTACAGATGCAGGAATAGAGAGATATTCGCCGGTCAGGAAGAGTCCAACAATTCCTCCGATGGAGGCAAATGGGAGCACCAGAATAATCAGAGATGCGAAGCGAACGCTCTGGAATAGAAGGAAAAGCAGGAAGAAAATCGCCCCAATTGTGATGGGAACGATAATCATGAGGTGCTTGCGAGCGCGCTGCATATTGTCGAATTGTCCGCCCCATTCGAAGTAATAGCCGGCGGGGAGCTTGACCTGATCCTGAACCTTTTGCTGCAGTTCCTGCACGAAGCCTCCGAGGTCTCGGTCCTTCACGTTGACGCCGATGACGATGCGGCGCTTGGCCATTTCACGCTTGATCTGCGAGATGCCGACTTTGAGGTCGATCTTGGCGAGGCTGCCGAGAGGAATGCGCTCGCCGTCGGGGCTGGGGATGAGGATGTTCTGGATGTCGGTGAGGCTGTTGCGGAGTTGTTCGGGGTAGCGGACGACGGCCTGGAAGCGGCGTTCGCCTTCATAGATTTCGGTGGCAGACTTGCCGCCGACAGCGGCCTCAATGATGTCCTGGACATCGGAGGTGTTCAGGCCGTAGCGGGCGATGGCCATGCGGTCGATTTCCACATCGAGGTTCTGCTGGCCGAGCACGCGGTCGATTTTGATGTCCGCCGTACCGCGGACGGTATTGGCGATCTTGGCTACGGTTTGCGCGCGTTCGAGTAGGGTAGCGAGATCCTCTCCGAAGATCTTGACTGCAACGTCGGCGCGGACACCGGTGACCATCTCATTGACGCGGTTGGAGATGGGCTGTGCCATGACCACGTTAACCCCGGGGAGAGTGGAGACAAATTTGCGCACGCGCTCTCCGGACTCATCCTGGGTTTCGGTGCGGGCTTCGACGGGCTTCAACTGGATCATCATGTCGCTTTCGTTGAAGCCTGCGGGGTCAACAGGCGACTCACCGCGGCCCAGACGGGATACGATGCCTTCGACGTTGGTTAACGGCGCCAACATCCTGATGGCTTCGCGTTCCATCTTGATGGACTCGTCGAGCGCGATGTTGGGCGCGCGTTCCATGTTGGGGGAGATGGTGCCTTCTTTCAACTCGGGAATGAACGAGGTTCCAAGATAGGGGAAGAGAGAGACGGAGCCGACCAGAAGTACGATCGCGGCGACGATGGTGAGCACAGGCTGTGCCAGTGCGACGCGGAGCAGCGCCAGATACGGCTTTTTAAGCCAGCGGACCAGGAAGGTGTCGTGATCGCCATGCGCGGGCTTGAGCAGGAAGAAGGACAAGACCGGGGAAAGCGTAAGCGACAGGACGAGAGAGATGCCGAGCGCGATGGCGATGGTGTAGGCCAAGGGCGCGAACATCTTACCTTCCATGCCCTGCAGAGTCATGAGCGGGAGGAACACCAGGATGATGATGCAGATGCCGAAGATCACCGGAGTGCCGACTTCCTTTACGGCGTCGAGCACCACCTTCATGCGGTTTTCGCCGGGTAGAGCGCCGAGGCGTGCGAAGACGTTCTCGACCACGACAACGGAGCCGTCCACCATGAGTCCGATGGCGATGGCGAGTCCGCCGAGCGACATCAGATTGGCGGAGAGGCCGATCTGGTTCATCACGACAAAGGTGAGAGCCGGGGTGAGTACCAGGGTGGCGATGACGATCAGGCTGCTGCGAAGGTCGCCCAGGTAAAGGGCGAGGATCACGATGACGAGGATGACGCCCTCGATGAGGACGCGCGTCACGGTGGATATCGCAGCGTCGACGAGGCGGGAGCGATCGTAGTACGGCACGATCTGCAAGCCGTCCGGGAGCATATTCTTGGAGTTGATTTCGTCGACGCGGGCCTTGATGCGGCCGACGATCTCTTTTGCGTTGCCGCCGGCAACCATCATCATGACGCCGCCGACCGTTTCGGTGTGCGAGCCCTTGACCATTGCGCCGTAACGAACGGCTTCGCCAATGCGGACTTCGGCGACATCCCGAATGTACACGGGGGTGCCATTGGACTCTTTCAGAACGACGCGGCGGATATCGTCGAGGCTGCGGATCAAACCGACGCCGCGCACGAGCAGCACTTCCGGGCCCTGTGTGAGGATTCCACCGCTCGAGTTGGCGTTGCTACGGGAAAGGGCGGCCTGGACGTCCCGGATGGAGACGTTGTAGTAGCGCATCTTCACGGGGTCGACGATGATCTGGTACTGCTTGACGTAGCCGCCGGTGGAGTTGATTTCGACAATGCCGGGTACGGTACGGAGGAGCGGACGGGCGACCCAATCCTGCACGGTGCGTCTTGCAACGAGTTCCGATTTGCTGAGCTCGCGTAAGCCGTCGCTGGGGTGTTCGAGCGTGTACTGATAGACCTCGCTGAGGGCCGTGGCGACGGGGCCGAGTACGGGTGTGATGCCTTCAGGCAGGCGACTTCGGACGTCGCCCATTCTTTCTGAGACGAGTTGACGGGCGAAGTAGACAGGTACGCTGTCCTCAAAGACAAGAGTGACGATGGAGAGGCCGGGTGCGTTTTGGGAACGCATTTCCGTCATGCCGGGGAGGCCGGTCATGCCGATTTCGACGGGTACGGTGACGATGCGTTCGACTTCGTCGGGGGAGCGGCCGGGTACTTCGGTGGCCACCTGCACCTGGACGCTGGTGACGTCCGGGAATGCATCGACGGAAAGCTTGCGGGTTGCGTCCGCTCCGGCGGCCAGCAACAGCAGAGCGATTACGATGACTACGATCCGCTGTGCAAGCGCATTGCGGACCAGCGATTCCACCATTCGTTATTCTCCGTTGTTTCCGCTGCCGGAGAGTGCACGGCGGCGGCGTTCGTTGTTGAGATGAAAGGCACCGTCGAGGACGATGCGGTCGCCGGGGTTGACGCCTTCGACGACTTCGCGCAGGTTGCCGTACTCGAGACCGAACTTGCAGGGCTTGAGTACGAAGATGCCAGGAGCGCGTTCTACGAACACTCCCTGCGTTTCGTTCTCGCGAACGATGGCGGTAAGTGGCACGGCGGTGTGGCGCTCCACCTGGTTGCGAATTTCCATAGTGGCGAGCATGGCGGGCTTGAGACGCCGCTTGGGGTTGGCCAGTTCCATGCGGGCGCGGATGGTGCGAGTTTCTGGGTTGACGGTGTTGCTGACGAAGGTCAACTGGCCGTGGAACTGCTGGCCAGGTAACGCGGCGATTTCGGCCGTCACGTGCTGGCCCTCGTGCAGGGTGCCGCCGTTCTGTTCCGGGACGTCGGCCACGAGCCAGACGGTGGACAGATCGGCAATCTCTGCGATTGTGTCGGCAGGTTGTACAACTTGGCCTGGTGTCACTTTACGCGACATCACAGTGCCTTCGAGAGTGCTGATGATGGGCGAGACAGGGTCGAGCGCCCGGGTTTTTTCGATTTCCTTGACGGCTTCCAGAGGCATGCCGAGCAGGATTAACTGATGATGCGCGGCATCGAGGTCGGCGTTTGCTTCAAAGAGTTCGGTTTCGCGGCGCTGGAGTTCCGCCGCGCCGATGACATCGGCTGCGACGAGACGCTGGGCGCGTTCGAGTGACCGTTTGGCCAGATGCTGGCGCGAGATGGCCTTCAAGAACTCCAACTGCGCGCCGGAGATGCCGGTGCTATTGAGCTGGGCGATGGTCTGGCCCTTTTTGACGTCCTGCCCTTCGCGGATGAGGATAGACGCGATGCGGCCCATCATGGGTGAGCCGACGCGGATAATGCGATTCTCGTCCACGTCGACACGGGCGGCTACGCGGATGGTGGTGCCCAAGGGGGCAGCTTCCACGGCACCCACTTTGAGACGCTGCAAGAGCGCAGGTTCGGCGTGGATTTCGTTCGGGTCGGTGGTTGCGGGCTTGGCGGTGTTGGCGCTGGCTGCGGCAGCGGTGGCTGGATCCTTTGCGCCGCATCCTGCCGTTGCAAGTACAAGAAGCAGAGCCAGTGTTATGTGGACGGTACGCATCACATATGACATGGTTAATTCACTCCCGGGATGATGCCGCGCAGTTCGTCGATGTCCACCAGAGCCTGCTGGCGGTCATACTGGGCATTCAGAAAGTCGAGGCGCACGGTGCGAAGCGCGCGCTGGGCATCGAGCACGTCGACGATGCCGCGCTCACCCAATTGATAGGCAGCCTGGGCGGCGCGGACGGCGGCTTCGGCCTCCACAAGTACGCCGCGCTGGTAGGTTTCGAGTAGCTGAGTGGTGGTCTGGTAGCGGCCGTAGGCGGATTCGAGGCCGGCCAGCAGTTGTAGCTGACGGCTGTTGGCGATGGCCTGCGCCTCTTTAACCAAGGCGACCGCTTCGGCAATCGGGCCTTCGCGGCGGTTGAAGACAGGAAGCGGAATAGAGATACCGATGCGGTAGTTGGGGACGTCCGGCATGCGTTCGTATTCGGCGCGGAGGGACGGCTGCGGGCGCTTCAACGCGTTTTCGTAATCGAGGCGCGCGTCGGCGCGGCGAATCTCGTTACGGGCGAGGGCAAGCGAGGGATGCCGGTCCAGCAGTTGCTGGCGCAGTTCGGCAAGCGGGGGAAGCGGCGGCGGGTTTTCGAGCGCGCCCTGCTGATCGATGTCGGAATCGGGTGGAAGCCCGATGGTGGCGCGTAGCTGCGACAACTGCGAGACGTACTGCAGGCGGGCGGTAGCGACGGCGTTGCGTGCGGTGGCGACTTCGGTTTCCGCGCGGATGAGTTCGAGTCGCCCAGCCTCGCCGACCTCCACGCGGACCTGGATCTTCTGGCGGAGTTCCTCTACCAGACGGAGGTTTTCGTTGAGGATGGCGATCTGTTCGCGGAAATGGAGGGCCTCAAACCAGGCGCGGCGTACGGCGGAGAGGAGTTCGAGGCGGATTTCCGTGAGCGCGATTTCGGTGCTTTGGCGCGTGCGTTCGGCGAACTCGATACGAGTGGGGCGGAGACGGCCCAGTTCCAGAGGCTGGGAGGCGGCATAGGCCTGCATGGGCCCGGTGATGTTGTTGGGTACTCGAAAGTACTGATAGCCAGCCATGGTCTGGACTTCCGGATTGGGGCGGGCCTTCGCTGTAATGATGCCGGCGCGGGCCGCTTCAATCTGGGCGCTGCCCGCTTGGAGACGGGGATGGCTGTCGCGAGCGAGGGCAATCGCCTGCTCCAGGGTGATCCCGCTGCAGACTCCCATCGAGAGCGGGAGCCACCACGCTGCCGAGGAAAAGAAGGAAGCTACTTTCATGTAGGAAAAAGTCGGTCTAAAGAGAAATGTCGTTAACTTATCTTAACATTTTTCTTTCTCAATGGATGGTTTCACGGGGTATTTAGACCCCCTAAAACACACCTATCTTTTGGATAGTGGTTGCCTATCCTACAGAAGAGTCAGCGGATCGACGTCGATGACCAGCGAAGTCGAGGTCCACTTGTGGACTTCGGCGTGCTGGCGGATGCGCTGAATCTGATCGCCTAACGCCCGGCGATGGGCAGCCTTGATGAGCATCTGGTAGCGGAACTCGTTGTGCAGCCGTTGGACGGGTGCTTCTGCGGGTCCAAGAACTTTGATGCCGTCGGGAGCCGGAAGTAGCAAAGATCCGAGTTCGCCGCTCATGCGGAGAGCTTGTTCCTGCTTTTGGTGGCGGATGACGATGTTGGCCATTGCCGAAAACGGTGGGTAACGCATGGCACGGCGGAACTGCAGTTCTTTTTCGTAGAAGCCGTTGTAGTCCTGCGCGGCGGCGTACTGTACGGCGTAGTGGTCCGGGCTGTTGGTTTGAAACAGGACGGTGCCGGGGAGTGAGCCGCGTCCGGCACGTCCGGCGGTTTGGGTGAGGAGTTGAAAGGTACGCTCGGCGGCGCGGAAGTCCGGCAGGCCGAGTCCAATGTCGGCGTTGATGACGCCGGCGAGGGTGACGTTGGGGATGTCGTGGCCTTTGGCGATCATCTGGGTGCCGACGAGGATGTCGTAGTTGCCTTCGCGGAAGTCCGAGATGATGGATTCGAACTTCTTTTTGCCGGCGGCGGTGTCGCGGTCGAGGCGGGCGATGCGGGCTTCTGGAAACTGGTTGTGGAGTTCGTCTTCGACGCGCTCGGATCCCGTCCCCAGGAACTGGATGTGTTCGCTACCGCATTTGGGGCAAGCCGAGGGTACCTTTTCCGCGTAGTTGCAGTAGTGGCAGAGCATGCGGCGGTCCCGACGGTGGTACGTCAAGGTGACCGAGCAGTTGGTGCACTGTACGCGTTCGCCACAGGCGCGGCATCCGGCGAAGCTCGAGAATCCACGGCGGTTGAGGACCAGCATGGTCTGCTCTTTTTGTTCGAGCTTTTGGCCGAGGCCTTCGAGCATACGGCGGGAGAAGGTGGCCTGCTTGCGGGTTTCGAGGAACTCCAGGCGCATGTCGATCAGTTCGACCGATGGCATGGGTCGCTGGGCGATGCGCTCCGGTAGTTCGAGCAGGGTGTACTTCTTGCGGTCCGCGTTGTAGCGGGATTCCAAGGAGGGCGTAGCAGAGCCGAGGACGACGGTGGCGTTGGCCTGATGGGCGCGCATCACGGCGACGTCGCGGCCGTTGTAGCGCGGGGTTTCCGCCTGCTTGTAGCTGCTGTCGTGCTCTTCGTCGACGATGACGAGGCCGAGGTCCTGCACGGGGGCGAAGATCCCGCTGCGGGTACCGACCACGACTTGCGCTTTGCCAGCGCGGATACGACGCCATTGTTCGGCGCGCTCGGAATCGTTGAAGGCGGAGTGGAGGATCGCGACGCGGTCGCCAAAGCGGCCGAAGAACTGACCGGCCATCTGGGGGGTGAGAGCGATTTCGGGTACGAGCAGCATCGCGTTGCGGCCTTGCGACAGTGCATGGTCGATGCTCCGGAGGTAGACCTCGGTCTTGCCGGAACCTGTGACGCCTTGAAGCAGGAAAGCTTGATACTGACGGGTGGCCACGGCGGCGGAGATCGCGTCGAAGGCGGCCTGCTGATGGGTGTTGAGGGTACGCGCGTCGGCCGTGGGGTCGTAGGTGTGGCGGCCGGGGGTGAAGATGGGCTCGGTGTGTAGCGAAACGATGCCTTTGCGGGCGAGGGCGCGGGCCGAGACGCTGGCGCTTTTGACGAGGGTTTCGACTTCGGCAAGGTTGTGGGAGCCGGGGTGAAGGTGCAGGTACGCGAGGAGTTCGCGTTCGGGCTTGGGAAGCTTGAGGTCCGGCTTGGGGGCTTCGAGGAGTTCGACGCGGAGACGGTCTGAGGCGGCGCGCATGGGGTCGCGATCGGCCTCGACGTCCTCGACTTCGACGTAGCCTTTCTTTTCGAGTTGCTGGAGGACGCGCTTGGCGTTCTCAAACTTGGTCTTGAGGTAGCTTTCTGTCAAGGGGCGGGCCTCAAGGAGACGCAGGATCTGGAGTTGCGGGTCCGTTTCGGCGTCGCCGAGGATGAGCTGTCGTGCGACGTCGCGGCCGCCGTCGGTGAGGGCCCAGAGCTTACCTTTGCGGGTCTCACCGCTGAGGGGCATCATGCCGCGGTAGACCTCGCCGGGCGGGGCGCAGTAGTACTGGGCGATCCAGGCGCCGAGCTTCATGAGTCCTTCGTCGAGCACGGGCTGTTCGTCGATGAGGCGGAGGGCTTCCTTGGTCTTGTAGCCCTGGGGGGCGCGGTCGTGGACGTCGAGGATCACGCCGGTGAGGGTACGGCCGCCGAAGGGTACGGAGAGGCGGGCCCCACGCTGTGCGCGATGGCGAAGGGTGACGGGAAGGCGGTAGGTAAAGGCCTGGTCGACGGGTACGGGCAGGCTGACGTCGCAGAATTCGATGTCTTCAGTGTAGTTCGTATGCCAGGGGTACCCCAAAACCTGATAGTCCTTTGTCTGGTGGTGCCTGGCACCGTGTCTGGCACCGTGCCAGGTACGGAGGCGGGTTATAGTTCGAGGAATGAGACGTTTGCGGGCTGGTTGGGATGTGTTGGTGTTGCTGTTGTTTGCGCCGGCGGCTGGGTTTGCGGTGGAGGTTCCGGCGAGCGGCGGGTACTTTCCGTACTTTGCCGATGGCGCCGGCTGGACCACGACGTTTCATCTGACTTGCATGAGTTCCAGCGGGTGCATTGCGGACATCGCGGTGTACGGCAGCGACGGGCGGAATCTGCCGGTGCGGATGAAGGTCACCACCAGCGAGTTTGGCAACGATGTCGTGCAGGATGTGGCGGGGGCTAGGTTCAATTTGCAGCTGTACCGGTTTTCCTCCGTCATGCTGCAGACCTTGGGCACCGCGCCGTCGCTGACGACCGGGAGCTTGGATATGACGGCCAATGGTCCGATGGCGGGGTTCGCAGTGTTGCGGCAGAGGGCGGAAGGACGGGCGGATTACGAGGCTACGGTACCGATTGAGCCTCGCAGTTTTTATGATTCGGGTACGGTGGCGTTTGACCATCGCGGGGGCGGGGCGACGGGGATCGCGGTGGCGAATCTGTCGGCGACATCGAGTGCGGAGATTCGCGTACAGGGGCTGGACCTGGGCGGCAATATTCTGTTTTCGACGGTGCTGACTTTGGAGGCTCGCAATAGCATGGCGTTTGATGCGGCCCTACGGTACCCCGAGACGCGGAATCGCGCCGGGATCATACGGTTCTTTGTGCCGGGAGGGGCGATTGGGGGAATGGCCTTTCGGTTCAATCCTACCGGGCCATTCACCACTACGCCGTTTTTTACAAACGACAACCGCTAGGGCAAGAAGTAGCCGCTGATGTCCAGCAGCAGGTGCGAGGTCTGGGTGACGAATGCCGAAAGCGACCCCGTGCTGCTTGCCGGTACGATGGCGGCGTTTGAGGTGAAGGCACCGTCCAATGCGTTGAGCGTCGACGCCAGCGGCTGTCCCTGACCGGAGGGGAACAGGGTGAGGAAACTGGTGGGTCCGTTGGGCAGAAGCGTGGCGTTCATGGCGAAGGCTCGCGCGCCGGTCGGGATGCCGCAACCGCTGGACGGTACGGGGTAGTCGCGGACAAGACCACCGGTCTGGATGGGGCCGCCTAGCGCACCGTTGGCGTTGCGGGTGTCCGAGACGCGGCAGCCGCCGGTTGGGTAGTACTGCAGCGCGCCTGCTTGTCCGGCAGGGGCGAAGTAACCGTTGATGTCGAGTACGAGGTCGGTGTTGCCGGAGGCGAAGGCTTCAATGGCGCCATTGGTACCGGCGGGTACGATGGCGGCGTTGGCGACTACGGTACCTGTGACAGCGTTCAGGGTCGAGACCACCGGTTGCGCGGTGCCGGAGGGCCACAGGGTGAGGTAGCCGAAGCCGGCCGGAGGTACGACGGTGGCGTTGAGCGAGTACGCCTGGGCGTTTGATGGAATGCCACAGGAGGAGGACAGGACCGGGATCGTGCGTACGTTCGCGGCAAGCAGTGCGGGTCCACCAAGGGCGCCGGGGGCGTTGCGCGTGTCGAGTACGCGGCAGGGCGTGACCGGATAGAACGCGAGGGTGGTCTGGCCGGGGCTGACGAAGTAGCCGTTGATGTCGATGATGGCCTCCGCGGCGTGGGTGGCAAAGAGGCTTACGGCGCGATCCACGCCGCCGAGTTGGACGATGGCCGCGTTGGCCTTGATGCGGCCGTCGAGCGAGTTCAAAAGAGAAACGTTGGGTTGCGTGGTGCCCGCGGGCCAGACCGTAAGGTAGCCGAGCGTGCCGCGAGGTATGACGGTGACGTTGAGCGATGCCGCGATGGCGTTGGACGGTACGCCGCACTTGCCGGTGATGGGGAAGTTGCGGACGGCGGCAGGTACGAGCGCGGGCTGACCGTAGACACCGGCGGGGTCGCGGGTGTCGGCAATGCGGCACGGCGTGACGGGTACGAAGTGGAGGCCTTGAGAGGCGGCAACGGTGCGTTCGTTGGCAGTGTACGTGCCGTGATAGGAACTGCCCGTGTTGGCCAGGAATTGTGTGCCGTTGAGGGTGCCGGTGCCGGTAAAGTCGCTGCACCAGAGGCACTGGCCGGAGGTGTCGAAGATGCGGATCTGGCCGTTGATGGTGACGGGGATCTGCCCGCTGGCCGAGGTGTTGCTGCATTGCGATCCCGAGGGTACGCCGGCGCAGGCAAGATTTACGGTGACGGGTTCGGACGTGATACTAATCGTCACGCTGCTGGCCGAGCGAAGGAAGACGCCGCCAGAAAAACTGAAAGAACCAAAATTGGAACCGCCTTGGAAGGTACGGCTGAAGTTGCCCGAGAACTGACAGGTGCTGTTGGTGTTGACGCTCATGGGCGTGCAGAGCGTTGGAAATGGCTGGATGTCGGAGCCGGAAACGGTGAAGTTGCCGTTCGACAGCCCAAAGTCCGCAAAAGGTGAGCCAGAAGAGTTGCTGCCAGAAAAAGAACCGGTGATCTGCGCAAGAGCCGATCCGGAAACGAGTGAGGCGATGGCCAGGCAGAGCAGCGGTGTTTTCATTGTCAAGGTTCCTTCCCCACATCCTAATACAATTCTGGTCAAAAATGTTTTACGAGGTTGTAGGATGATGAAGACAGAAAGGCAGGCTACTTTGAACGACTATTCCACGCAACCTTCGGCTTGGGAAAAGCTGTCCGGCACGACGCCGTTGACGCAGACACAGGCCTCGGTGATTAAGCAGACGTACCTGTTGCTGGGTGTGTCCGTCTTTGCCGCGATGGCAGGCGGCTACATTGGTTCCACGTCGCCGACCGTGATCGGATTTTTGACCAGCAAGGTGGGCATGATTGCCGCGCTGATTTTGTTGAACGTCATTCCGTGGATTGCGATGGCGGCGCGCAACAATCCGGTGCTGGGCGTTACGGCGCTGGTGGCGGACGGGTTTCTGGCCGGCATCGTACTGTCGCCGATGCTGTACTTTGCGAGTCTGGTAGCGCCCGAACTGATTCTGGCGGCATTCCTGATCACCGGCGCGGTGTTTGCGGCGATCACAGGGTATGTGTTCGTGTCGAAGCGGGAGTTTTCCGCGCCTCGTGGCTTGATGCTAGGGCTGTTTGTGGCGGTGTCCGCAGCGGCGATTTTGAACATGTTTTTGCACATCGGCTGGCTGGGAATGCTGATCAGCGCCGGGGTGGGAATCATGGGTGTTTTCGGACTGGTGTACTCGACGAGCGGCGTACTGCGGTCGAGCGACTCGGATAGCCCGATTCCAGGGGCTTTGGCGCTGTTTGCCGGGCTCTTTAACGTCTTCGTCGCGACGCTCAACATCCTGCTTCGGGTGATGGGCGGAGGGCGCCGGAACTAGCGTTCCGGAGATTGCGTGTTTCGCTGGCGACATGCAACAATTACAGAAGTCTTGACCGGATTTCGCGAGGGTGCAGTACCGGCCCCGCCTATCGTGCGTCCAGCCTTAGGAGAATTACAGTAGTGAAAGAAAAAGGTGTAGTGAAGTGGTTCAATGCCGCCAAGGGATTCGGCTTCATCCAGCGTTCGACTGGCGAAGACGTGTTCGTGCATTTCTCGGCGATCCAAATGAATGGATATCGCACGCTTGAGGAAGGCATCGAGGTGGAGTTCGAGGTGAAGCAGGGTCCGAAGGGCCTTCAGGCGGAGAACGTAGGCCGGGGTTAATACATCAGCTCTAATGCCTCAAAAGCCCATCCCAACCGGGGTGGGCTTTTTACTTTTTAGCGAGCCGTGAGAGCGTGGCCAGCTGCTTCAAATACTGGCGGAGGGGCCGGGCGGGGGTGCCCCAGACGGGTTCGCCGGCTCGTACGACCTTGGACGTCAGGATCCCCGCGCCAGAGCCGATGATGGCTCCTGCTTCCACGCGGGCCTTGTCGCCAAAGCCGACCTGCCCTCCGATGATGGCGCGGTCCTCAATGACCACGCCGCCGGCGAGTCCGGTCTGCGCGGCGATGACCACGTGGCGGCCGATGCGGCAGTTGTGCCCGATGTGAACCATGTTGTCGAGCTTGGTGCCGTCGCCGATGGAGGTGATTCCGAGCGCCGCGCGGTCCACACAGGAGTTGGCGCCGATTTCGACATCGTCCCCGATGAGCACTTTGCCGACCTGCGGGAAGTTTTCGTAATGATCGTCGCGCCAGACAAAGCCGAAGCCGTCCGCGCCGATCACGCAGCCGGAGTGCAGGATGCTGCGGGCGCCGAGGGTGACGTCGCGATAGAGGGTGACCCGGGCGTGCAGGACGGCGCGGGGTCCGATGTGGCAACGGGGTCCGACGGTGCAGAAGGGTCCGATGGCGGCTGTCGGGTCGATCTGCGCGGTGGGGTCGACGACGGCACTGGGATGGATGCCGGGCGTGGGCTTGGGCAGGTCATGCAGCAGGGGCAGGGCAGCGGCGATGGCGGCGCGTGGGTTCGAGTGGAAGATGATGTTGCGGCCGGGGATGTCGAAGCCTGGGGGGATGATCAGGCAGCCGGCTTTGCCTTGGATGGCCATCTGCGCGAACTTGGGGTTGCCGACAAAGGCGACGTCATTGGGTCCTGCGTCTTCGAGCGGCATAACGGACGTGATGTCATGGTCGCCATTGCCTGTGTAGTGGGACTGTAAAGCCTCCGCCAGTTCGCTGATCTTCATCTTTAATCGATAATACTGGGTTATGCCCATTGATCCGTCGGCGGTGATTGCTCCGACAGCCCGAGTACACCCCGATGCCGTGATTGGTCCGCAGGTGCAGATTGCGGACTTCTGCATTGTCGAACAGGATGTTGTCATCGGCGCCCATACGAGGTTGGAGCCGTATGTGTATGTGAAGCGCTGGACCACGCTGGGTGAGCAGAACGAGATTTCCGCGCATACAGTGCTGGGTACGGACCCGCTGGACAAGCATTTTCACGGCGACCGCAGTTATCTGACGATTGGCAATCGCAACAAGATCCGCGAGCATTACACGATTTCGCGTGGGACGCAGCCCGAGTCGTCCACCATCATCGGCGATGGGAACTACATCATGACGTCGGGCCACATTGCGCATAACTCGACGGTGGGGTCGAACACGGTGATTGCGAGCTGTGCTCTGATTGCCGGTCATGTGGAGATCGAGGATCAGGCGTTTATCAGCGGTGGCGTGGTGGTCCACCAGTATTCAAAGATTGGGCGGTTGGTGATGATTGGCGGGAATACGCGCGTGAATTCGGATCTGCCGCCGTACTTTATGTACTCGGACTTCAACGTTGCGGCGAAGGGGTTGAACATCGTGGGACTGCGTCGCGCGGGCTTTTCGCTGGCGGAAGCGAGCGCGTTGAAGCAGGCGTACAAGCTGCTGTTCCGGTCCGGCTTGAAGCTGGAAGAGGCGCTGACGCGGATCGAGACGGAGATCCCGACCGAGCATACGTTACACGTGGTGCGGTTTGTACGGGCGAGCAAGCGGGGGATTTGCCGCGAGTAGCGGAGTGGGCATCCTGGCACCGACCTGCTTACGCCATGCGTGCAGCTTTTGCTGGAGTTCTTTGGCCTTTTCGGGCTGCTTTTGCGCGAGGTCCTGCTGTTCGGAGGGGTCTGCCGCGAGGTCGTAGAGTTCGCAGCGGTTGTTCTCTTCAAAGAACTCAATCAGCTTGAGGTTGCCCGAGCGAATGGCGCCGACGGGCGTGGTTTGCGGCGCGTGATAGTAGTGCGGGTAGTGAAAATGCAGGTCGCGCGCGGGGATCGTGTTGCCGCTGAGCAAAGGCTTGAGGTTGATGCCGTCCACTGCGTTGGTGTTGCTGAGGGTGGGGAAGAGGTCCGTGGTGACCACTGGGGTGTCGCAGGTCGTACCCGGTTTGGTGATGCCCGGCCAGCGGATCATGAGCGGTATGCGGATGCCGCCTTCATAGAGCGAGCCTTTGCCGGAGCGTAGCGGCGCATTGGTGGTGACCGGGAGGTAGCCGCCGTTGTCGGACGCGAAGACGACGATGGTGTTCTGCGGGTCAATTTCCTTGAGCAGGCGGCCGAACTCGGCGTCCAGGTTGCGGATCATCGCTTTGTAGGTATTGCCGCCATCCTGCGGCTTGCCCTCTGTTGGTGTGTGCGGGGTGTGATGCCAGAGGTTGAGGAAGTACGGCTTGGATTGAGTCTTCCAGTGGCGTATCGCGTCGATGGCGGCGTTGGTGAGCGCGTCGGTGAGGTAATCGCCGGGCTTGGTCCAGGGGAGGCCGGGGACGTAGCGGTACTCTTTGCGGACCTGCGCCTTGAAGGGGTGAAAGTACGTCGCGGGTGCGCCCCAGTGGGTGCCGCCGATGTTGAAGTCAAAGCCTTGGGTTTCCGGGGCGTACTCGGCGGTTCCCAAATGCCATTTGCCGACGTGACCGGTGGCGTAGCCTTGGTCGCGCAGGGCTTCTGCGAGCGTGTATTCAGATAGCGGCAGGTTGCCTATGGCATCGGCGGGGCGCATCTTGCGGCCTTGGGGCGTTTGCGGGTCCATGGCGGACTCGTGCCAGGTGGTGATGCCCAGGCGCGCGGGGTGCTTGCCGGTGAGGATCGAGGCTCGGGTAGGCGAGCATACGGGCGCGGCGGAATAGGCTTGCGTGAAGGTAACGGCGGTTTTGGCGAAGGCTTCGAGGTTGGGGGCACCGTGGGTCTTAAGGTCGTGCGCGCCGAGGTCGTCGACGAGGAAGAGGACGATGTTGTGTTGCCTGTTTTGGGCGGCTGCGACGGCAAGGGAGAGGAAGCTTCTGCGAGTGAACACTTGGGGTAGCCTGAATGGGTGAGTCTTGGTGAGTTTACAAAAGCTTTTGCGAAAGAAGCAATCGGCAAGCAGGTCGATGATTTATTGAATCCGACTGCTGCTGCTCCTCCGGCTGAGCCTGCGGTGCCTGCTGCTGAAAATTTAGCAGCGATCCTGATGGGCGAGGTGGCGGCGATGCAGAAGGCGCTGAAGGACGATCAGGAACTGCTGGTGCTGTGTAATGCGGGCGGCGAGCAGGTACGCGTGTTGGACATCTTTGCGCCGTCCCCCAAGGTTCTGGTGGTGACGGGATTGAATGCAGAGAAAGCGTTGACGCGGGTAATTTCGCCGGCCGATGCGGTGCAGTTGGTGTGCCGTCCGGTGGCTGCGGCGGTGGCGGGCAAGCCGTCTCGCATACGCTTCATTACGCCGAAGCCGATTACCAAGTAGCGGGCAGGCGTCCGGCGAGGTTGAGGGTCGCAAGGTGGCGCGCGGTGGCTTCCGCGCGATCGTCGTACTCAAAGGCTGGCGCCATCTCATGAATCAGGCCCATTTGCAGGGCTTCCGGCGTACCAAAGACACGGCCTGTTAATGCGAGTTCGAGCGCGCGGCGCTTGCCGATGGCGTTGGCGATGGCTTCGATGCCGATGGGGAAGCCTCCGGTGCGAACTTCTGTGAGGCCAAAGCTTGTGCCTTGCGCGGCGATGGATACGTGGGCGTTGGCGACGATGGCGAGGCCGGGTCCCAGGGCTGCACCTTGTACGGCGCAGACGACGGGTTTGGTGATCCAGGTTTGGAATTCGAAGACTTCGGGTGCGATGTCGGGGTCTCCGCCCGAGCAGAACATGGGTGCTTCGGCCAAGATCAGGATGGACTTGATCTCCGGATCCTGATCGGCGCGCTTGAGTTGATCCAGCAGGTGGGCTGCGGCGTCGCGCGTGAGGTGATTGCCGGGGATCGTGAGGACGGTCATAGCGGTCTCAATGCGGCGCGTGCGGGTGCGCCTTCTGCGCCGATGAGTTTGAGCGGCAGGCAGGCGAGTTCATAGGGTCCTGGTGCGATGTTGCGAAGGTCCAGCCACTCGATGATCCAGATGCCCGCGCGGAGCAGGATGCGGTGACAGTCGCCGCCGTCGGTGTTGTAGCCGCCCACCGATAGCGCGTCGATGCCTACGGTACGGATGCGGCAATCGGCGAGGTACTGCGCGGTGGGTGCGGGGATGTGTACGAAGTCCTCGAGGAAAGTGTCGGTGGTCCACTGGCGATCGCTGTTGCGGGTCTTGAAGAGGATGCGTTCACCGGGTTGCAGGGCGTGCGGCTTCAGTTCCTCCACCGTGATGAGGCGTTCATCGTGGAGCTCGATCACGCGGCAAGGGCCGAGGGTCGCGTCGAGCGGCATGGTCTCCATGGCCGGCGCGTCTTCCAAAAAGTGCAGCGGCGAATCCATGTGCGTACCGATGTGGACGCTCATGGAGATCGCGGAGAGGTTGAATTCCGTGCTGTTGGCGCGCATGTCGGCGACGCGGGTGAGTTCGTAGGGCCAGTCCTCCGGCCAGTTCACGACCCCGTTACGGAGACCTACTGAAATATCCTGCCAGCTCATCGGTTGATGATGGCGCGCAACGGCCGTACGTAGATGTTGCGGAAGGCTACGGGACCGTGGTCGCCTTGCAGCATGATCGGGTTCGTTGCGGCTTCGGGGATCGACATATGGGCGCGTGTGGGACCTTCGCACTCGACATCCTGCTGGACGATGACGCCGTTGTGGAGAACGCGGATAAAGCGGGCGTTTTCGGTCTTTTTGCCGGATGCGTCGAAGCGCGGGGCGCGGAACCAGATGTGGTAGCTCTGCCATTCGCCGGGCTTGCGCGAGGCGTTGACCATGGGCGCGGAACCGCCGACGCCTTGGTTGTCGATCCAGCGATGGTAGACCGCGCCGCCGTCCGAGGTCTTCATCTTTTCCCAGGAGCCGTAGCTGTCGAAGATCTGGATTTCATAGAGGCCGTGCAGGTAGACGCCGGAGTTCGAGCCTTTGGAGACCATGAACTCGAGGTAGAGTTCGACATCGCCGAATTTCTCATCGGTGACCAGGTTCACCGTGCGGCCCGTGGGACCGTTGAGGATACGGTCACCGGGGGTGGGGTTGCCGGCAAGGCGCGTGGGGCCGAGCAGACGTTCCCAGCGGACGCCGTTGGTGGCGAACCATTCGTTCTTCTTGTCCGCGTCCTGGCCGTGCCAACCTGATACGTCCTTGCCCGTGAGCAGGGCCTTCCAGCCGGGTTCGATCAGGAAGGGTGGGTCACCATGGGATTCCCCGTCGTTAAAGCCTTGGGCCTGGCAAAGCAACGTGGCGGCGAGTAGAAGAGCAGTCATGGCAAAAGTTCAGTCTACTACCGTGGACCAGCCACGGCGGTTGAGGTCCCAATAGATGATGTAGCCGGCGGCGGCGCCGAGGATCAGCATCAGAACGCCCGTTGTTGTGTCGCCAAATATGATCTTGCCGACGCCGAACAAGGCGGAGTAAATCAGGATGCAGCCGGCGATCCAATCGACGAAGTTCCAGATGCCGTCGCGGGTGGGCTTGACGTCGGGTGCTTTGGCCGCGATGGGCCGCCAACCCCATAACGACGGGCGCGTGCGGCGATAGAAGGCGATGAGGGTCTCATCCGATTCCGGCTTGGTGAGGAACGTGGCGATGAGCCAGACGATTGTGGTCCCAAAAGTGGTGATGAGCAGGACCTTGGCGTTGGCGGCTTCGGGGTTGGGGTCGAGCGGCGGGCTGAGTTGCAACGTGACGCTGACGACCAGCGCGGCGAGCATCGCGGCGACCTCGCTCCACGCGTTGATGCGCCACCAGTACCAGCGGAGCAGCAGCACAAGGCCTGTGCCCGCGCCGATGGAGATGAGCAGTTGCCACGCGCCGCTGATGGAATCCATGAAGTAAGACACGATGGCGGAGCCGATGGTGAGCAGTACGGTAGCCCATTGCGAGACGACGACATACTGGCGGTCGGTCGCTTCTGTGTTGATGAAGCGCTTGTAGAAGTCGTTGACGACGTAGCTGGCGCCCCAGTTGAGCTGGGTCGCGATCGTCGACATGTAGGCTGCGGCGAAGGCGGCGATCATCAAGCCGCGCAGGGACGGCGGAAGGAAGTCCACCATCACCATGATGTAGCCGTTGCCTTTGTCGGCGTCGGGAAGGTTGGGGTAAAGGATCAACGAGCAGAGGCCCACCAGGATCCACGGCCACGGGCGTAGCGCGTAGTGCGCGATGTTGAACCAGAGCGTGGCGAGGAGCGAGTGGCGTTCGTCTTTCGCGCAGAACATACGCTGTGCGACGTAGCCTCCGCCGCCGGGTTCGGAGCCGGGGTACCAGGCGGACCACCATTGCACGGAGATGTACGTGAAGAAGGCGATGAGCGGCATCCAGGTGGAGTTGAGGTCCGGCACGAAGTTGAGGACGGAGCCCGTGCCGCCGCGTTGCGCGTCGATGGCGAGGAGCTTGGTCTTCATCGCGTCGAGGCCGCCGACGCCTTGTACAGCATAGACAGCGAGCGCGATCACCATGCCCATCTTGACGACGAATTGAAACGCGTCGGTGACGAGCACGCCCCAGAGTCCGCTGAGGGTGGAGATGAAGGAGGTGAGCGCGATGAGGCCGAGTACGACGAGCAGCGACTGCTCTTTGCTAAGGCCGAGGGTGAGCATGACGATCTTGGTCATGGCGAGGTTCACCCAGCCGAGCACGATGAGGTTGATGGGGACGCCGAGGTACAGCGCGCGGAAGCCTCGCAGGAAGGCGGCGGCTTTGCCGGAGTAGCGGAGTTCCGAGAACTCAATGTCGGTGGTGACGCCGCTGCGGCGCCAGAGACGGGCGTAGAAGAACACCGTCATCATGCCGCCGGAGACCATGTTCCACCACAACCAGTTGCCGGCGATGCCGTTGCGAGCCACCATTTCGGTTACGGCCAGCGGCGTGTCGGCGGCGAACGTTGTGGCCACCATCGAGGTTCCGGCGAGCCACCAGGGTACGTTGCGACCGGAGAGGAAGAACTCACTGACGCTCTTGCCGGCGCGCGATTTGTAGTAGAACCCGATTGCAATGTTGAAGAGGAAGTACAGCGCGACCCAAGCCCAGTCCCAGCCAGTCAGTTTCATTTGTGTAACGGTTTATTGTACTGATGACTTGACGTCTTTGAGAATGGCCTGCCAGGGCGAATAGCCGCGGCTGGCGGAGAATTCGTCGTCTTCGAGGGTGAAGGCCACGTCGACGAGCGAGCCTTGCTGTACGGTGTTTGCGCAGTCCGCCATGTTCCAGCCCATGATGCTTAAGAAGCGGTTGTCCTGCCGGACGCGGATGCGCATGTGGCGATCTTTGACGATCTGCGGCGGCGCGATGACTTCGACATTCTGTGCGGCAAAGATCGGGCAGGGGTTGCCAAAGCCGAAAGGCGCGATCTGAAAGACATCGGCTACGGCAGCATCGTCGATTTCCTTGAGACTGAGCACCGCGTCGATTTCCAGCACCGGGCGGAGGTCGTCGGGGGTGAGACAGTTGGCGGCGTAGGCGTTGAGGCGCTTGCGGAACTCTTCCACCTGATCGGCGGGCATCGTGACGCCTGCCGCTTGCTTGTGTCCACCGAACTTTTCAAAGAGTTCGGGCATGGATTCCAGCGCGTTGAGCAGGTGAAAGGGGCGGATGCTGCGGCCGGAACCTTGAGCCTTGCCGTCCTCTTCGCCGAGGATGAAGACCGGGCGATGGTAACGTTCGACGATGCGGCTGGCGACGATGCCGATGACGCCGCGATGCCAGCCTGCTTTGCTGAAGACCAGGGCGAAGTGCTCGTCCGAGATCTGCATCTCATCGCAGAGCATCAAGACTTCCTGCACGATGTCCTGCTCGGTTTGCTGACGCTCGGCGTTGAGGTCATGCAATTGAGCCGCGAGGTCGCGCGCACGGGCGGGATCGTCGGTGAGGAACATGTCGATGACGTCCGTGGCGTTAGCCATACGTCCTGCGGCGTTAATGCGCGGGGCTACGCGGAAAGCCACCTGGCCGGCGCTGGGAGCCTTGCCTTCATTGAATCCGGCGACATCGAGCAGCGCGCGGAGGCCCGGATTTTTGACGTAGTCGAGACCGCTCAAGCCGAGCTTGACGATGGCGCGATTCTCGCCGGTAAGCGGTACGACATCGGCGACGGTGGCGATGGCGACGATCTTCAAGAACGACTCCATCAACTTGCGGGACTTCGCTTCCGGCCACTGCAACTTCGATAGCAGAGCCTGGATGAGCTTGAACGTCACGCCTGCGCCGCAGAGGTTTTTCTCGGGGTACGGACAGTTGACCTGGTTCGGGTTGAGGACTGCGACAGCAGGCGGGATGTCCTCATCGGGCAGGTGATGATCGGTGATGATCATGTCCACGCCGAGTACGGTTGCGGCGCGTACCACGTCTGCCGCGCGGATGCCCGTGTCGACGCTGATGACGAGTGTGATGCCCCGTGCAGCGGCCTCTTCCAGAGCCTCTGGACGCATGCCGTAGCCTTCGCGAAGACGATGTGGGACCTTGAATTCGACGTCCCCGCCTGCCAGGTCCAGCGCCTTCTTGAGGATCACGACGGAGCTGGTGCCGTCGACGTCGTAATCGCCGTAGACGAGGATCTTTTCTTTACGTTCGAGCGCTTGTAGCAAGCGGGCGACGGCGCGATTCATGCCTAGCAGCAGGAAGGGATCGTGCAGGAGTTCCAAGGTCGGCGTGAGGAAGTTGCGGGCTTGCGAGGGTTCACGAAAGCCGCGATTCCACAGTACGCGAGCGGCAGGTAGACCTACGCCGAGGACACGGGCAAAGTCTTCGAGGACGCGCTTGTCGTACTGCTGGAAGTTCCAGCGCGGTGCTACGCGATAGCGCGTCCTTTGGACGGTTGGCGTCATTTAGTTCTTGGAGAAATAGCCGCCCATGGAGCCGCCGCTATTGTCGGGGTCGTCACCATCGTCGAGGTCGGTGCCGGAGAGCATCAGCTCTTCGTAGAGGTCTTCGTAGTCGTGATACCAGAGGGCTTGCGCGGAGTAGAGATAGATCTGATGGTCGAAGACGTACGATAGCTCGATGCTGGACACCATGCCGGTGTAGGCGCCGAACTTTTCGATGCGCTTGGCGAACTTGCGGCGTTCGTCGCGCGGCATGTCCAGACCTTCGAGTCCGCTTTCGAGTTCGGCAATGGTTTCTTCGTCGAAAATCTCGGTTTGCATCACGACAAAGCGAATGCCCGCGGCTTCGGCGGTGCGAATGAAATCGAGGTAGTTGGGGTAATGCTCGGTGTCCCAATACACGATTTGGGCTTCATCGAGAGTGCGGGTTTGGCCGCGAAAGATGATGAAGCTGTTGTCGCTGAGGTAGGTCTCTATTTCTTTTTTGAGCCGGTCGAGATTTTCGAACATGTCCGTTTCCTGGCGCTAGCGCTTGGCCAGCACAAGTATGTCGCGTTGCGAGGCGAGGTCGCGCGCCGCGGGGGTGACGATGGTTTTGGGGCCGATGAAGATCTTCTGGTCTTTGACGATGGCGCGGCGTACGTCGTCCTCACAGACGAAGTCGACGATGGTTGGCGCGGGTACTGGGGGTGGTGGCGGAGGAGCCGGCGGCGCTGGTGCTGGTACTGGTGTCGCGACCACGGCGGCGGGCTTCTGAATCGGCTGCCGCTGCGCGATCGCCTGATCCACAAGTTGTTCGACGGTTAGCTTGGCTGTTGGCTGCTGTTGCTGCTGCTGGATCTTGCTTGCCAGAAAACGCTCTACCGCGTTGACGATCTGCTGCCGGTCGATCACTGTGTCCTTTCCACCGCTACTTGTCGTAAAGGCATTATCTGCATCCCGCACCTTGCGCGCAAGGCGCTTGATGTTGATGAGGTGCAGCGGGCTGATGTTGTCGCTGGTGATGTTGCCGGCGACGGCGCCGCAGCCGAGGGTCATGGCGGGGAAGACGTTAGTGGTGATGCCCGTCGCACCTTGCGGTGTGGGCGTGTTCACCAGCACGCGGTAGGCAGGCATGCGCATGGCGTACTCACGCGTCTTCACGTCGTCATTCGAATAGATCGCGCAGGTGTGGCCGAGGCCGCCAAAGCGCAGGATCGCTTCGCAAGACTTCAACTGTTCTTCCCAGTTGTCGACAAAAAGCAGGGTCAAGACGGGCGACAGTTTTTCCGCCGATAACGGGTGCTGCTTGCCGACGCCTGCAATTTCCGCGACGAGTACGGTGGTGTTTTCGGGGACGCTGAAGCCTGCCTTGGTGGCGATCTTGTGCGCGGGTTGACCTACGCAGTCGGCTGTGACGGTGAACTGCGGCGTGAGCAGTACCTTGGCCAACGCCTGGGCTTGTGCGGCATCGCAGAGGTACGCGTTGCGCTTGCGGAGTTCGGCGAGGATCTCGTCGCGACGGGGCTTTTCCGCCACGATGGTTTGTTCGGACGAGCAGATGGTGCCGTAGTCGAAGGTCTTGCCGGCGACCACGCCCGCTACGCAGGTCGCAACAGATGCCGAGGCTTCAAGCAGCACGGGTACATTGCCGGGACCTACGCCAAAGGCTGGCTTGCCGCTGGAGTATGCCGCTCGTACGATGCCGGAACCGCCTGTCGAAAGGATCACGCCGGTACGCTTGTGGCGCATCAGTTCGTTGGTGGATTCCATGGTGGGTTCCCCCACGCATTGGATGATGCCTTCGGGCGCGCCCGCTTTGGCGGCGGCTTCCGCGAGTACGGCGACGGTTTCGCACGTGGATTGCTGCGCCCGGGGATGCGGACTGATGACGATCGCGTTGCCGGCCTTGAGCGCGATGATGGTCTTGTAGATCGCGGTGGAGGTCGGGTTTGTTGTTGGCAGGATCGCCGCTACAACGCCCATGGGCGTGGCGATCTCCGTCACCTGCTGGTCTTCGAGTTCGCGCAGGACGCCGATGGTCTTCATGCCGCGAATCGCACGAGGCAGGATGTCCGCCGCGAGCATGTTCTTGGCGTACTTGTCCTTGGCGTTGCCGTACCCGGTTTCCGAAGCCGCGAGTTCGCCCAGGCGTGCCGCGTGCTGGCGTGCGGCAGCGGCCATGGCTTCGACAATGGCATCCACTTGCGCCTGGGTGAAGTTACGGTACTTGCCCCAAGCCAAGTAGGCCTCTTCGACCTTGGCGCGGACCTCCTGAATGGATTGCAGGTCCTTGTCCACCAGACGCATCCGTTATTTCTTGGGAAGGACGGTTTCGACGTCGCTCGCGGGGGCGGGGATGACGTGAACCGAGATGAGTTCGCCCACGCGGCGCGCAGCGGCAGCGCCTGCATCGGTGGCGGCTTTGACGGCGCCGACGTCGCCACGAACGGTGACGAGGACGTAGCCGGCCCCGATGAACTCCTTGCCTTCGAGCGTGACGTTGGCGGTTTTCACCATGGCGTCAGCGGCCTCGATCGCAGAAGTTAATCCTTTGGTTTCCACCATTCCCAGGGCTTGCATAATCGTCTTCTTACTCTAACGCAAAAGCTTGCGGATCGCGGCTTTGAGGATCGCTTCGGTGCCGGGTCCGGCGTTGGAGGCGCTGGGTTCGTAGCCGCCTTCCTGATAGGCGATGTCGGGGCAGAGGTAACCGCTTTGCAGGTCGCCATAGGCGGCTACCAGGACGTTGGGCTTGAGACTGCGGGCAAAGGCTTGATATTCGAGCAGAGCCTCGCCGGGCATGTGCAGGATGCGGATGTCGCCGATGCGGAGTGTGGTCAAGGTCAGCGGGCGTTTGCGTTCGGCAAAGACGACGGAGATCGCGGCGCGGTAGATTTCGATGTCGGTGCGCTTAGCGGGGTTGGCGAGGATCGCTTTGTGATCCGCAAGGTCGGGGCGGGGAGGCAGTTTTACATTCTCCGCTCGCCACTCGATGTCACCGGGCGAGGTCCACTTGGTGGCCTTGACAGCATCGCGGATGCCTTGCTGCAGGCGCTGGGCGAGAGCTTCACGTGCAGCGTCTGACCCGTCGTTGTACTTGCCGACGGTGACGTTGCCGCCAGCGCCGTCGAAGTTGACCTGCAGTGTGCCGCCGTCCTCTTTCTCAAAGCCTTCGCGGGCGGCGTTGATCATGTCGCCGGAGACACGGCCGTCGCAGCAGAAGGTCTGCGGATGGGTGGCGTAGTAGTGCATGCGCGCGACGGGCTTGCCTTTGGAGGCAAAGGTGAGGGTACGGAGCATCGGGTCGATGGGCTCTTCCGGTAACGCGGCCATTTTGGGATCTTTGCCGCTGGTGCTGAAGCGGATGACGAGCTTGCCATCCACTTTCAAACGCCGTGCGGAGGCGACCTTTTCCACCTTCGCTTCGCCGAGGCCTACTTGATCGATGTCGTGATAGGTGGCTGTTTGCGCGGCTTTGGTGAGGTTGCCGGCAAGCTTGGCGAGGTACGCGTCCGACATGAGCAGCGGAGGCTTGGGCAGAAGCTTGCGCATCAGCGCGTAGGCGTCCCCATCGATGTACGGCGCGGAATGTTGATGCAGGGTGTGCAGTTCTACGTACTCGGGCTTGGTGTTGGCGCCTTTGGCTAGCGCTTCGGTCAACATGCGATGAGTCGCGCCGGAGACGCCGCACCAATCCATGCTGCACATCACGTAGCGCTTGCCCTTCGATTCCAGGATGATGCCTTTGGCGTAGAGGGGGTCCAGAACCTTGGTGACGGGCGTGGTCCAGATGAGCGGTTCGCCCATGTCCGGCGTGGCGTCGGCACGGAAGGGAGCGACGCGAACGAGGTCCGCGGACAGCAGGAGTAGAGAAGCGACGATAAACAAGCCAAAATAGTAACGTGATCCAACCCGGCGGCTACATCCGCGACATCCTAGACAAACCCATCGGCGAGAAAGTCACGGCGCACGGTTGGGTGAAGACCAAGACCGAGTTCCCCGCGCATTACTTCGTCAAATTGAACGATGGTTCGTGCTTTGACGAGTTGCAACTGGTGGTGAAGAAGAACGCCAACATCAGCGATGAGATCCTGGCCAAGATCACCACGGGCGCGTGTTTGCAGGCCTCGGGGACGATTGTGGAGTCCGGCGGCAAGGGGCAACGGATCGACCTGGATGTTGAATCCCTGGAGTTACTGGGCGCCGCGAACCCGGAAGAATACTATCTGCAGAAGAAGCGCGTGTCGCTCGAGTACCTGCGGGAGATCGCACACTTCCGTACGCGTACCAACACGCTCGGCGCCGTGTTTCGTGTCCGCAATACGATGGCGTACGCCGTGCATCGTTTCTTTCAAGAGCGCGGTTTCTTGTACGTACACTCGCCGATCATCACCACGTCCGACGCTGAAGGCGCTGGCAATATGTTCCAGGTGACGACCCTGCCTTTGGAAAAGATGAAGGGCGGCGAGATCGATTACAGCCAGGATTTCTTCGGAAAACGGGCACATTTGACGGTGAGCGGACAGTTGCAGGCGGAAGTGTTCGCGCTGTCGTACAGCAATGTGTACACGTTCGGGCCGACGTTCCGCGCGGAGAATTCGAATACGGCGCGGCATCTGGCGGAGTTCTGGATGATTGAGCCCGAGATGGCGTTTTGCGACCTAGAAGGCAATCGCAAGCTGGCCGAGGAGTTTCTGAAGTACATCATCACGGCTGTGGTGAAGGAATGCCGCCGCGACCTCGAATTCTTCCAGCAGTTTTACGACAAAGAGCTGCTCAAGACTTTGGACAACGTGGCGAGCAATGAGTTCCAGCATGTGACGTACACCGAAGCGGTGGAGCGCATCGTGAAGTCCGGCAAGAAGTGGGAGTACGCCGTCGAGTGGGGGTCCGATCTGCAGAGCGAGCATGAGCGTTATCTCTGCGAGGATGTCTTCAAAAAGCCGGTGGTGGTGACGGATTATCCAAAAGAGATCAAGGCGTTTTACATGCGCGAGAACGAGGACGGCAAGACCGTTCGCGCGATGGACATCCTGGCGCCGCGCATTGGCGAGATCGTGGGTGGCAGCCAGCGCGAAGAGCGCTACGACGTGCTGGTTCGCAAGGTGGAGGAGCAGTGCCGCATCCACGGTACGAGTCCTGATGCGTACAAGTGGTACCTGGAGCTTCGTAAGTTTGGCGGCGCGCCGCATGCGGGTTTTGGGCTTGGTTTTGAGCGCATCCTGATGTACGTTACCGGGATGACCAACATCCGCGATGTGATTCCATTCCCGCGTACGCCTGGGAATGCGGAGTTCTAATCCGATGACTCGACGGGCACTGTTGGCCACCGCCGCTGGAGCTGCGCTTGCCCAGCCACGACCGAAAAAGCGCAACGTCATTTTCATCCTCACCGATGATCATCGCTACGATGCAATGGGCTTTTTGAAGGGGCAGGAGTGGCTGGAAACGCCGCAACTGGATCGCATGGCGCGCGAAGGCGTGCACTTCAAGAACGCGTTTGTCACTACTGCGTTGTGCAGTCCGAGCCGGGCATCGATCCTGACCGGGACGTACGCGCACAAGCATCGCATTGTGGACAACAACACGCCGATTCCCGCGGGTACGACGTTCTTTCCCGCGCATCTGCAGAAGGCCGGGTACAAGACCGGGTTCTTCGGCAAGTGGCACATGGGTGCGGAGACCGATGAGCCGAAGCCGGGCTTTGACCAGTGGGTGAGCTTTCGCGGCCAGGGTACCTATCTGCCGAATCCGAATGGGCTGAACGTCAACGGCAAGAAGGTTCCGCAAAAGGGCTACATCACCGATGAGCTCACCACGTACGCTTTGGATTGGCTGCGTACGTTGCCTAAGGATCAGCCGTACTTCATGTACTTGTCGCACAAGGCGGTGCATTCGGAGTTCATTCCGGCCGAGCGGCATAAGGGCAGGTTCAAGGACAAGAAGTTTGTTTATCCGCCCACCATGGCCGCGACCGGCGAGATGGCGCAGCATCGGCCGATGTGGGTGCAGAACCAGCGGAACTCGTGGCACGGCGTTGAGTATCCGTATCATTCGAAGCTCGACATTGAGGAGTACTACAAGGCGTACGCGGAGACCTTGCTGGCGGTGGATGAAAGCGTCGGTGCGGTGCTCGATGAGCTGAAGGAGCGCGGCGAACTGGAGTCCACGCTTGTGATTTACATGGGCGACAACGGCTTTGCGTTTGGCGAACACGGGTTGATCGACAAGCGCATGGCGTATGAAGAGTCCATGCGTGTGCCGATGCTGGCGCGGTGTCCCGAGTTGTTCAACGGCGGGCGTGTGGTGAAGGAAGTGGTGGCGAACCTGGACATCATGCCGACGGTGCTTGCGGCGACCGGTGCTGCAGGTCCCAAGGGGCTAGACGGGCAAAGCTGGCTGCCGCTGGCGCAGGGACGTACGGTGGCGGACTGGCGCAAGGAACTGCTGTACGAATACTACTGGGAGCGCAACTTTCCGCAGACGCCGACGATGCATGCGCTACGTGGTGGCCGGTACAAATTTATCCGTTACCAAGGTATTTGGGACATCGATGAACTGTACGACCTGCAGGAAGATCCGCTCGAAAGCCGCAACCTGATTTACAGCCCGCAGCATCAGGATACGATTCGTGCGATGCGCGAGCGTTTGTTCGACATCCTGGAGCAGACCAACGGCATGAACATCCCGCTGCAGCGCGATCGTGGCGGGGTAAATGGGCGTCGCGATGCGGATCGCAGTAAGGCGGCGGAGTTCCCTCGCGAGTTTGAACAGCCTCCGCCGGCGGCAAATACCCCGAAGAAGAAGATCTGAAGTACCGCCGGGTTGCGCATAATGAATTAAGATTCACGATGCGCATCCCTGCCCTTTCTTTGCTGCTGCTCAGTGCCGCCCTTGTAGTGCAGGCGCAGCCTTCCGCACCCACTCTGGAAATCGTATCCGCGTATTACGGCACGCCGGACCGGTTTGCCGACGTCACCTCGCGCGTACAGAGTTTGCAAGGCTCTGCCGCGAATGTGACGATTCCCGTTGCGGCCGGTACATTCGGGGCGCCCCTCAGCGGCGGACCTCGCGTGTTGCGCGTGTACTTTTTGCTGAACGGGCGCTTTCAACGAGGCGAGTGGCGCGATGGCGATACGGTGACGATCGGTACGCCTACTGCTGCGGTTCCGGTATCGGGGTCCAACGAACTGCGAATTGTCGCGGCGGCGTACGGGCAGGGTCGCCGTACGATTGACGTAACCAGCCTGCTGCAGAGCAAGATCAGCGGCAACCGGCTGGACCTGCAGATCACCAATCAGGCACTCGGCGGCAAAGATCCGGCGCCGGCCGTCGTCAAGGAATTGCGGGTGATCTATGAGTATCAGGGCCGCCGCATGGAAGCGCGCGTGGATGAGAACGCGTTGCTGCGGTTGCCGGACGCTGCGGTTCCGCTGAAAGGCCTGTACATCTTGAGCGCGCATTGGGGCGCGCCGGGCAAGCTGGCGAATGTTACGGGTACGCTGGCGGGGCTGGTACAGGAGAATCGCCTGGATATCACGGTGGGCAACGCCACCATGGGCGTCGATCCGGCACGTGGCGCGGACAAGACGCTGCAGGTGGTGTATCAGTACGACGGGCAGAAGTACGAGACGACCGTAGCCGAAGGCAAACTGCTGAACATCCCGCCGCGCAATACCAACGCCCCGACTTTGATCGACGGTGTGTGCTTCTTCAACGAACCGAACTTTCAGGGCATGTCGCGGTGCTATGGCGCGGGGGATAACGTGCCCAGCATGCCGGTGTCGAGCATCGGATCGATTCGGTTGACGGGCAAAGTTCGCACGGTGGAGATGTACGAGGGCCAGCAGTACCAGGGCAAGTTCGTGCGGATTCAGGCAAATCAGCCAGACTTACGGCAGGCCACTGGCGGGACTACGGCATCGCCCAACTTTTGGGTGACGCGGCCGGGGTCCGTGCGGGTGAGCTACTAACGAAAAATCCCCAGGGCGTTTTGCACCCTGGGGACTTCTGCATTGCAACTGCTTCCGAGTTTACGGCGCAGCGGGAATCGACGTGAACGCGGCGTTGGCAAAGCGCAGGCCGAGCACTGCGATGTTGCCGCCGGAGCTGGTGAATTCGACCAAGCCGCGCTTGCCAGCTACCGCACCCACGCGGTCCGACAGGGCGAAGGCCGTCTTCGTACCCGGCTGCATGGTGATGGTGCCGGTGCCGATCTGCGCACCCGCTTCATCGCGAGCCGTGATGGTGACCGTGGCGGCCTGCGAGCCGTTGTACCAGAGCGCGACGCCCGTCACCAGGTTCGATTCATCATAGGTGAGCGAGGCGCGCGTACCCGACGATGCCGCGAACGGTACGACTGCTTCCTGGTCCGGACGGCCGTCTGCCGCCTGGCGGAACACGCCGTAGCCGGTGACGCCGGTGGGCAGGTCAAACGTTCCCCAACCCTGGGTGAGGCTGCCGGTGTTCTGCGCCTGGATCAGCGCCGTACCTTTGGCAGGGATCTGCAATTGCTTGGTGGCGCTGCCGCCAAAGGGCATCTCTGCGGCCGAATCATTGAAGAATCGGACGGGGAAGGCCACCTGCGCGTCAGTATTGTTGGTGAAGTACAAGGAGGAGGTCCAGCCGCCACCGAATACAAACTGCGGGATCACGGTGTTGCCGGCGGTGATGTTCACCGGGCCGGAAGAGGCTTCGCCGAGCGAAAGGCTGCCAGTGTAAACCTTGTCGGCACCATCGGCGCTGGCACTGTTGTTGGCGGCGTTACCGGCAGCGTAGAAGCGAACTGCGCCGGTGCCGGCGGCGGGTGCGGTCCAATCCACTTCCCAGGCAGCCTGCGTGGTCTGCTGGCGGAAGGTGCCGTTGGGCGAATGCGTGGCGTACTGATTCGAGCCGTTCAACTGAACGAGCCGGGTGGCCGGTTCGGCGGGGACAGCGAAAGAGCCCACGAAATCGGTACTCGACTCTTTCTTGACCGTCATGCTGAATCCCCAGCGCGCGGCCGTCGGATCGGCAAGCGTGACACGCACGCGGTAGGTTTGGCCGGGCGTATAAGTGGACGCGCCACCCGGTAATGAAATCGTGAGGCTTCCGCCGCCGGAGTTTACAGCGGTACTGCCGTGGCAGCCTGCACAAGTACCCTCGCCCGGTGCGCCGCTCAATCGTGCGGGTGCGCCGGCCGAATTTGCTAGAGCCATCGCCGCAGTGGCGAGGCCGAAGATTACAACTCCCAACTTCCTATTTCGATGCATCATGCATGACCCTTTCTTCCTTCATGGGTAAATAAAACCCAAGCGGATAGAGGAACTCTCGCATCCATATAGATGGATGTACCTTTTTACGACTACTCTGGAAGCGACCCCCTGAACGAGACGCGAACCAATGGAAGCTACGTTTCAACAAATCCGCGAGGAATATAAGCAAGCCACTCTCCAACTGACGGATGTGGACCCGGATCCTATTGTGCAATTCGGCCGGTGGTTTGATCAGGCTGTTGCATCTGGGTTACGAGAACCGAATGCCATGACCTTGGCAACCTGTAGTTCGGACGGGGAACCTACGGCGCGAATCGTACTCCTCAAAGGCTTTGCCGATAGCGGCTTCGTTTTCTTTACGAACTATCATAGCGCTAAGGGCCAGCAACTCAAGGAAAATCCGAAAGCCGCACTGGTATTTTTCTGGAATGAACTGGAACGGCAGGTGCGAGTGTTAGGAAAGGTTAAGAAAGTGCCGCGCGAGGAGTCGGAGAAGTATTTCGCCACTCGTCCGTTGTTATCGCAGATCGGTGCTTCGGTATCCCCGCAGAGTCAGGTGATTCCGACTCGCGAGTGGCTCGAACAGCGGTTTGAGCAGGCGAAGGCAGAATTTACCGAGCAAAAACCGCCAGTCTGCCCGGAAATTTGGGGGGGGTATCTGGTGGAACCACACTCGATCGAGTTTTGGCAGGGACGCCGTAGCCGCCTGCATGACCGGTTGCAGTACACCAAAGAAAACGGCGCGTGGCGCATTGAACGCCTCGCGCCGTAACTCGAATCCGGACTAGTCCGCAGTGGCGGCGACAACCAGCGGCGACTGGTTGTTTGCCGCCGTTTCGATGTTGATGGGCTCGTCGTGGGTGGGATACTGGATTCCTTCCCAACGGCCAACGACAGCCGACGCCAAGCAGTTGCCCAACACGTTCACCGACGTACGAGCCATATCCATAAAGGCGTCGACACCCAGAATCAGGCCGATGCCTTCCGCCGGGATGCCGAACGTGGCCAAGGTGCCGGACAGCACCACCAGCGAGGCGCGAGGTACACCAGCCACGCCTTTGGACGTGAGCATCAGGGTCAACAGGATGATGATCTGGCGGCCAAAGTCCAACTCCAGATTTACGACCTGTGCGCAGAACACAGCGGCCAGTGCGAGGTAGAGCGTGGTGCCGTCCAGGTTGAAGCTGTAACCGGTGGGCAACACGAACGACACAATGTGCTTGGGTACGCCAAAGCTCTGCATGTTCTGCAGCGCGCGGGGCAGTGCCGATTCGCTCGATGCTGTGGTGAAGGCGATGATGAACGGTTCCTTCGCGAAGGTCCAGAAGCGCTTCACAGGGACCTTGGTCAGAATCATCGTCGGGACAAAGACTGCGACCACGAAGAAGATCTGCGCGGCGTACAGCGTGCCCACCAGCTTGATCATCGGGACCAGCGCTGCCAGGCCTCTCGATCCCACGGTTGCGGCGATGGCGCCGAACACACCGAGCGGCGCCAGGTACATGACGTACTTGGTGTAGCGGAACATCACTTCCGCCAGGCTTTCGCAGAAGTCGACGACATGCTTGGCGCGAGATCCGATGGCGGCGCAGGCGATGCCGAACAGGAAGGTGAAGACGACCAACTGCAGTACTTCGCCTTCCGCCATGGACTGAATCACCGAGGTGGGGAAGGTGTGTTCGAGGATCTGCTGCAAGTTCTGCGGCTTAGTCTGTGGGATGTTGGCCTTGGCGGCTTCGGTGATCTCGACGCCGACGCCGGGCTTAAAGAGGTTCACAAAGCCGAGGCCGACGAACAGCGCGATGGTGGTGAGAATCTCGAAATACGCGATGGCTTTGGCGCCGATGCGGCCCATCGCCTTGATGTCGCCAATGCCGGCCATGCCGTGCACGAGCGTGGCAAACAGCAACGGCGCGATGATCGACTTGATCAGGCGCAGAAAGATGTTCGCGAAGATGGACATGCTCTTGCCCACGTCGGGCGTGTAATGTCCCACTGCGATGCCGGCCACGAGGCCGATGATGATCCAGCCGGTTAACGAGATGCTCTTGAACAATGACATCTGGTTTAGCGTTCCCCCCATTTCAATTTGGCGCGGAGTACGTCAAAGAAGCGTAGTTGCGGAGGCCGGATCAGGCGCACGCTCTTGTCGGAGACGCGGCAGCGCACCTGGTCGTTCTTCTTTACCGGTTCACCCACCTGGCCGTCGGCGGTGAGGAACAGGGAATCGTCGTCGTCGAGGACGTCGATCCGGATCACACTGGAGCCCGGCAGAAGCACCGGGCGATTGGTTAAAACGTGCGGGCAGATCGGTGTCAGGCAGAGCGCTTCCACCGTCGGATAGACGATGGGACCTCCGGCCGACAGCGAGTATGCCGTCGATCCTGTGGGCGTCGAAATCACCAGGCCGTCGGCCCGATAGCGGCAGACATAGTGGTGGTCCACCCAGGCGTCGAGGTTCACCATGCGGGCGAGCGCAGCCTTAGAAAACACGACGTCGTTGAGCGCTTCGTACTGGCCGATGACTTCGCCGTTGCGAACCACTTCGCAATGCAACATGCGGCGCGCACCGATGCGGAAGTCGCCTTTTAAAGCGCGTTCGAGCTCCGGGTACATCTGGTCGAGCGTGATGGTGGTGAGAAAGCCCAAGCTGCCGAAATTCACCGCAAGCAGCGGGATGTCGCGTCCACCAACGGCGCGCGCGGCGGCGAGCAAGGTACCGTCGCCACCCAGGACAATTGCCATCTGCGTGTTGTCGACCAGAGCCTCACGGTCGACGCCGTTGTCGCGGCCGGCGTACAGCGCGGTTTGATGGTCGATACGTGTCTCAATGCGACGGGCTTCTAACCACTCAAGCAGTTCGGGAACGATGGTGTGAGCGTCCGCGATGTTTGGCTTGGAGAATACGCAGACGGACTCAACGGCGGGCATGCAATAGGAACTCCTGATTGCCTTCTGCGCCAAGAATCGGCGACGGGATGATCGCTGTGTTTGCGAAAGCCAAAGTGTCCTGCACGAATCTCTCGATCCGGGCGCAAACGTCGCGGTGCACCTCGGGGTCGCGCACGATGCCGCCTTTGCCCACCTGGGCACGGCCAGCCTCGAATTGCGGTTTGATCAGGATAACCATCTGGCTCCGCTCATGCAATGTTGGAAGCGCGGGCGGCAGCACCAGCGTGACCGAAATAAATGATACATCACAGACGATGAGGTCGATTTTTGCGGGGAAATCGGCCGGATTCAGATGCCTCGCGTTGTAATGCTCTTTCACCGTGACGCGAGGATCGTTGCGGATCTTCCAATCGAGTTGCGACGTCCCGGAATCGATGGCGTACACATGGGTGGCGCCGCGCTGCAGCAGGCAATCGGTAAAGCCGCCGGTGGATGCGCCGATGTCAAGACAGGTCATGCCGGCGGGGTCGATCTGGAAATGGTCCAGCGCGCCTTCGAGCTTCAGGCCGCCGCGCGACACGTACTTCAGCTTTTGCGTCAGCTCCACCTGCGCGTCGATGGCGATGTTGTGGCCGGGCTTGTCGAGACGTTGCCCGTTCACGCGAACCGCGCCCGCAAGGATCAGCGCCTTGGCTTTTTCGCGCGACTCAGCGAGGCCGCGATCCACTAGCAATTGGTCGGCACGCAGCTTCACGACTTTCTGTGAACCACAAGATCGGCGATCTCGCGCAGCCAGCGTGCGGCATCGCCAAAGCTGTCGAGCGCCTGATGCGCGGCGAGACGTTCGGCCTCCGCCATCTCTTTGGACTTGGCCAGCCCATACACAGCCGGGAATGTGATCTTTTCCTGAGCCTGATCCTTGCCCGCCGTCTTGCCCAACTCTTCGGAAGACTGCTCGACATCCAGGATGTCGTCGACAATCTGGAAGGCCAGGCCAACGTGCTCGCCAAAGCTCGACAGCGCCTGGTACTGTGCGTCCGTAGCGCCGGCATACAAAGCGCCCATGCGTACGCTGGCGCGGAGCAGGGCACCGGTCTTGGCGCGATGGATGCGTTCGAGCAGCTCTGCCGTAGGCTTTTGACGCTCGCCTTCGATGTCGTGTACCTGGCCGCCGATCATGCCGCCGACGGTACCGGAAGCGGTGGCGAGTTCGGCGATCAGCGCGACCTTGGTCCTGTCCGAAGTGTCCGGCAGCTTGGCGAGTACTTCAAAGGCAAGGGTGAGCAGGGAATCGCCGGCGAGGATAGCCATGGCATCGCCAAACACCTTGTGATTCGTGGGCCTGCCGCGACGCAGATCGTCGTTATCGAGCGCCGGCAGATCGTCGTGAATCAGCGAGTACGTATGGATGAGTTCCAGCGCGATGGCGGCGTTCTCGATGCCCGTTACGTTCGGGTCCACCGCCTTGCCTGCGGCGATGCAAAGAAGAGGCCGTATGCGCTTGCCGCCTGCAAACAGGCTGTAGCGCATGGCTTTGTGGATGGTTTCCGGCGCGATCGTGGCGTCCGGGGTCCAACGGTTCAGGGCGGCATCCGCGAGTGCGGCTTGGTCCCGAATGAAGTCGTCCAGGGTCATTATTCTGAAAAGGATTGTGGGGGCTTGGAGGAGCCCGGTTCGAACGGTTTGGCGATCACTTTGTTGCCGCGTTGCATCAGGATTTCGACGCGCGTTTCCGCTTCTTCCAACTGCTTTCGGCACGCACCGCTGAGGTTCATGCCGCGTTCGAACAACGCCAGGGCTCGTTCCAGCGGAAGGTCGCCGGATTCCATCTCTTTCACGATGTCCTCAAGTTCCTTGAGGCCCGTCTCAAACGACGGCGGCGTGGTTGATTCGGGCATTGACTTCTAGTTTACCGGGCTTTGCGATGCACAAAGCGCAGTGCCGTATGCGTGGCGTTGAAGCCGCAGACCTTGGTGTCGGTGAACCCGGCCTCGCGCATGGCGTTCAGCACCTGCATCTCGTTCACGGTGTCCTTGCGGCCCTTCGGGTACACCACCCAGATCGCGGCTTTGGCGTGCATTTTGCGGCCTAGCGCGATGGCATCGGCGAGCTCCGGCGGATGCGTGATCTCGATCAGCAGCAGGTCCGCTTTTGCAGGCGTGGCGACGCGGTCTGGCGCTTCGGTTTCGAAGTCGCGATCGAACTTGCCTTGCGCGTAGATGGTGGTGCCGGGTTTGATGCCCAGCTTTGAGGCGCGGGTCGGCGGGTTCAGGATCTTGTCGGCCCACTTCGCCGCCGCGGGGTCGCCCAGGTCGATCTCTGCCGGACCCTCCGCGAACTCCACGCGCAGAATGCCATTCGCGGCCGATGCGCCCTTCAGGTCGGCGGCGGGAATCTTGACTCGATGCGCAGCGCCGCGGATGAGCAGGAACGCGCCTTCGTGCTGGACCTTGGCCTCGCCGATAGGCTTGCCGGCGAGTGTTACTTTGGCGGTGGCTTCGAGTCCCATAAATAGCCCATTATGCAGGAACAAATGGTTTTGGCAATCCGTGCCGCGGTCCGGCGTATTCCAAAAGGCAAGGTGGCGACGTACGGCCAGATTGCGGAACTGGCAGGTTATCCTCGTGCGCCTCGCATGGTGGCTCGCGCGTTGAAAGAAGGTCTGGTGCCCTGGCATCGCGTGCTGGGCGCGGGTGGAAAGATCTCGCTCACCGGGCATGGCGCGTTTGAGCAGCGCTTCCGTCTGGAGGCGGAAGGCGTACGGTTTCGCGGCAAAAAGGTGGATCTGAAGGAGTTTGGGTGGAAGCCCAGAGTAAATATGGTTATGGAAGATTAATTCACTTATTCGCGCTCCAACTGTGCGATGGCCGTCGCTAACGTTGCGAAGGTCACCAAAGAACAAGGAGAGCGCGATGTCGGAGAAATACTACCTGAAGATTGACGGAATCAACGGCGACGTCACAGACAAGGGCTACGAGAAAACGATCCGGTTGCTGCACTACGCGTTTCAGAAGGCAGAAAACACAGACGACGCCCCCGTTGATGTTGTGAAGAATCCCGGCAGCATCATTGGACGTCCTGCCTACAGCAAGGAGGAACTTGCGGCGATTGCCGAGTACGGCACTGCCTCACCTAAGCTCTTCCAAGCCGCGGTGATCAAAGAGTCATTCAAGACTGCGGCCTTGTACGTCGTACGTACCGGCGCTAGGCCCACTCTGATCAAGAAGTACAGTTTTTACGGGGTTCGGGTTGCTGGTTACCAGGTGGGGAGTGGTGGTGATGGTTCCCGACTGCCGACTGATCAGATTGTGCTCAAGTTCCTGTTGGTGAAGTAGCCGTTACAGCAGCTTTTCGATCTTCTTGAACACCGTCGCCGCCATCACCGGCGTACCTTTGGCCGTCGGATGGATGCCGTCCTCCTGGAACATGCCCGGTACGCTACCGGTGGGCGTCCAAATGCCTTCGAGAAGGAACGGCACGTGGGGCAGGCGGTACTCTTTGGCGAGGTCGGTGTAGTTCTTCTCAAAACCCTTGATGTAGTCGTCGCCGTAATTGCGCGGCAGCGTGATGCCCACCAGCACCACTGTCGCGCCCGCTTCCTGGAACCGGCGAATCATCGTGTCCAGATTCTTGCGGATGTTCGACACCGGGATGCCGCGCAAACCATCGTTGCCGCCCAACTCCAGCAGCACGAACTTGGGCTTGAGCGCGATCGCCTGATCGACGCGGGCCAGACCGCCGGACGTCGTGTCGCCGCTGATGCCCTGGTTCACCACGCGATAGTCGAGCTTCTTCGAGTCGAGCAGCTTCTGCAACTGATCCGGAAAGCTCTGGCCTGTTTCCAGACCGTAACCGGCGGAAAGACTGTCGCCGAACACCACAATCACCGGGCGGCCGTCGTCCACCGGCTTGGGTTGTTCCACCGGTGCTGGCCTGGCCGTGCTGGATACGGCGGGCGTTTCCGTAGTGCTGCTGCTGGTGGTACCGCACGCTGCCAGCAACAGCGTGAGAATGAGGAAAAGAACGTTGTGAAACTTCACTAATGCCATAATAAAAACTTCAGTCCCCTATCCGTGCAGAAACCCATCATTCAAGTGGCAGGACTCACCCGGTCGATCGACACGGGCACCCATCGCGTGGATATTTTGCGCGGTATTGATTTTGACGTCCCGGCCGGACAGTTTGTTGCCATTATGGGCGCTTCGGGTAGCGGAAAAAGCACCCTTCTAGGCCTTCTGGCGGGCCTCGACACGCCGACCACCGGCAGCATCGTGCTCGACGGCGTGGACATCACCAAGCTCGAAGAAGACGCCATGGCCAAGGTCCGCGGCATGAAGCTGGGCTTTGTCTTTCAGTCCTACCAGCTCATTCCGACCCTTACGGCTGAAGAAAACGTACTGCTGCCCGCCGAACTCACCGGTAAGAATACCGGCGGCATCGCCCGGGCTCGCGAACTTCTCACTCGTGTTGGCCTCGCGGACCGGCTGGACCACTATCCCGTCCAGCTTTCCGGCGGCGAACAGCAGCGCGTCGCCCTGGCGCGAGCCTTTATGGTGAAGCCGCCGATCCTGATGGCGGACGAACCCACCGGCAATCTCGATAGCGCGAACGGCAAGCAGGTGCTCGACCTGCTTCTGTCGCTCAATCGGGAAGAGCGCACCACTCTTGTGTTGGTCACACACGATCGCGAATTGGCGACGTATGCCAACCGGGTGATTACGCTCAAGGACGGTCTGGTCATTTCCGATACGTCGCAGAGCTGACCCCCTCTTTGGGTTCAAAAACCGATCCCCGCTGGTCGAAAAGAACCGTACGTGGGGGTATCACTTCTACCAAGCGGCGAAAGCCGGGATGCTGCGATCTTTGCCGCGCTACTCACCCTGCACGCGTTGCTGTTAGCTACAGTGGACGGACCACCCGCGGTGGCGGCCAGTCTCCTGTTCAACCAGGTGACGATCCTCTGGGCGGTGTACGCCTGCCTGCGCACGGCGAATCAAGCCGGGGACCGGGTTCGCGTACACTGGCGTCTGCTCGCGTCGGGCCTGGCCATTTGGGCCGTCGCGCTGGCCATGTCGGGCGCGCGCGAGATCTTTGCCGAAGGTAGGCTGGGGCTTTCTGCCGCCAATTCTGACTTTGTCTTTCTCTGCTACGGTTTTCCCATCCTTCTGGCGGTGGCAACGCCGCACTCGCGCGAAAAACCGGCCTCGTTTGTGTGGATCGACGGGGTGCAGGCCGCCTGCACCGCTCTGCTGATTCATCTCTTCCTGTTTGGTGTGATGCCGTTTTCCGGTGCCACTCCCAAGCCGATCGAAGGCGAATCGATCACGCTGCTCTACGACGTCGAAAACCTCGCGCTGGCCGTGGTGGCGACGTTCCGTTTGATTGCCGCCAGCCCCGGTAGCGAAGATCGCCTGTACGCACGGGTGCTGACCGTCTTCCTGTGGACCTACGCCGGCGCCGCCGGTACCTACAATCACCTGCAGCAGGCGCTGCCGTACCGCACCATGGCGCCCGATCTGCTGCTGGATGTCCCGTTCCTGCTGGTGGTGTGGATGCTGTGGCAGGAGCGGAGGTCCGGCCGTGTGCTGGTGCCGGGTACACCAGGGCGCGCCTCGCAGATCCTGGATAGCGGCGGTACGGTACTGATCTCGCTCGCCGTGCTGGGCCTGGGTACGCTGGTGCTGCCCACGCACTTCGGCATCGGCGTCTTTGCCATTCTGCTTGCCACCGGCTGTTACTGGCTGCGCAGCGTGATTCTGCAAAACCGCTTCCTGCGAATGGTGAAGGACCTGTCGGAAGCGAACGAGAAGGCCGAGGCTGCGAACCGCGCCAAAGGCGAGTTCCTGGCCACGATGAGCCACGAAATCCGTACGCCGCTCAACGGCGTGATCGGTATGGCGTCGCTGCTGCTGGACACCCGGTTGTCGCGTACCCAGCGCGAGTATCTGGAAACCATCGTCAGCGCCGGGGATTCGTTGCTGACCGTGATCAACGACATCCTCGACTTCTCAAAGATAGAGGCCGGCAAGCTGGCGTTTGATTCCGTGGAGTTCTCCCTGCGCGAAATGGTGGATGAGGCCGTGGAGATGGTGCTGGTGCTGGCCCGTTCGAAGCGCCTGGAACTGAACGCGCTGGTGGTGGAAGGTGGGCCGGATCTGCTAGTCGGGGACCCCACGCGGCTCCGGCAGATCCTGCTGAATTTCCTGTCGAACGCAGTGAAGTTTACCGATCACGGACAGATCGCCGTACAGGTATCTTCCACACGGGAATCCGATGGACGCGTCTCGGTGGGGATCTCGGTCACCGATACGGGAATCGGCATGACTGCGGACGCCCGCGCGCGCCTGTTCCACAGCTTTACGCAGGTCGATGCATCGGCCACGCGCCGTCACGGCGGCACCGGACTGGGCCTTGCCATCTGCCGCAGGCTCGCGCATCTGATGGAGGGCGAGGTCGGTTGTGTGAGCGAACCGGGCAAGGGCAGCCGCTTCTGGTGCGTGGTGCGTATGCAGGAAAGTCCTGCAGAGGCGCGCCCGTCGCTGCCGCCTTTGGCCGCTCTTGCCGCCCACCACCGCACAGTCGAGCTGTTTGAACCCGATCCGTTCCTGCGCGAGATTGCCGAAGGGCATCTGCGCTCGGTGGGGTTCGAAGTGGAAGTGTTGAGCCATCAGGCTACCGCCTGGGAACGCCTGGAGCGGCCGGCGGACTCGTCCAAACTATTGATTCTGAGCGCCGGCGCGATGGGGCGTACGCCACGCGAACTGGTGTCGCGCTGCCATTGGCGAGGCTGCAGCGGTTTGCTGCTGATGGCGTCCTGGCAGGAGGCGGAGGAACTGAACCAGGCCGAATGCAAATCGATACCGCTGGTGGCGCGCCCGCTGCGCCGCAACCGTTTTCTGGAAACCGTGATCCAGGCCTTCGGTGTCCTGCCTGTTGATCCGGAAGGACACCCAGAAGCCCCCCTCGTCGCGCCGGCCGAGACCCGTTCCAAGCGCGGCAGAGTGCTGCTGGTGGAAGATAACCTTGTGAACCAGCGGGTAGCACAGGCGATGCTGGAGCGTCTGGGTGTCGCGGTCACCTTGGCCTCAAACGGCGTGGAGGCGATCTCCGCGGTGGAGCGCGAGCACTTCGACATGATCTTCATGGACTGCCAGATGCCCGAGATGGACGGCATTACCGCCACTCAGCAGATCCGTGCGTCTGAAACGCCGCAAAGCCGCGTCCCGATCGTCGCGCTGACGGCCAACGCGCGCGACGGAGATCGCGACGTATGCCTCGCTGCGGGCATGGATGACTTCCTGCCCAAGCCGATTCGGCGAGAAGCTCTCGCGGAAAAACTAACTGGGTGGATGAAAAGCTAGAGGGGAAATTTGGCGTCCCTAATGGGATTCGAACCCATGTTACCGCCGTGAAAGGGCGATGTCCTAGGCCCCTAGACGATAGGGACGGGCTTAGGTGTGCTCTACGTCTGTTAGATTAACGCAGCACCTTCGGAAACGCAAATTCTCACCCGGAAATTTGAAATCCCCCTGGTTTACTAGGAATTGATGTATAATTGTCACTAGGGAAACTGGGGAATGAACGTTTCGGTCAAGGGCGAATACGCCCTGCAAGCCATCTTCGATCTCGCCGTGCAGGACTCGCAAGACCCTGTCAAGATCGCCGACATTGCCCGCCGCCAGGCCATCCCGCAGAAGTTTCTCGAACTCATCCTCGCCAATCTGAAACAAGGCGGCTTCGTACAGTCCAAACGGGGTGCGGAGGGCGGCTACTTACTGGCCCGCGCCGCCGACCAAATCTCCGTCGGAGAAGTATTACGCTATGTGGAGGGCACCAAAGCCACCAAGAGCGAACGGACCAAATCCGGCCCCTTGGCGTCGTTTTGGGACCGTGTAGAAGGGGCCATGGCGCAGGTGATCGACAAGACCACCTTTGCCGAACTTGCAAGGGACTGGAAAGAACGTCAATCGAAGTACGTTCCGAACTGGGATATCTAAACCTATGACCTTTCAGGACAACTCGTTAAGCATCGGCCGTACGCCGATGATCAAGCTGAATCGGGTGCACGACGGCGCGCCGGCCACCATCTGGGCCAAGATCGAAGGCCGCAACCCGGCTTACTCCGTCAAGTGCCGCATTGGCGCGTCGATGATTTGGGACGCCGAAGAGCGGGGTGTACTGAAGCCCGGCAAGGAACTCATCGAGCCCACCAGCGGCAACACCGGCATCGCGCTGGCCTTCGTCGCGGCGGCTCGTGGCTACCCCGTCACGCTCACGATGCCCGAAACCATGTCGCTCGAACGCCGCAAGGTGTTGAAGGCCCTCGGCGCGAACCTCGTACTAACCGAAGGTCCGCTGGGCATGAAGGGTGCCATCGCCAAGGCGGAAGAACTCGCCTCCAGCGACCCCGATCGCTACGTGCTGCTCCAGCAGTTCAAGAACCCGGCAAATCCCGCCGTACACGTCAAAACCACCGGCCCCGAAATCTGGGACGACCTCGACGGCAAGATGGACATTTTTGTGTCCGGCGTTGGCACCGGCGGCACGATCACCGGCGTCTCCCGTTACTTCAAGCAGGTTCGCAACAAACCGATCCTTTCGGTGGCCGTGGAACCGGTACACAGCCCGGTGATCTCGCAGACCCTGAGCGGCGAAGCCGTGAAGCCCGGTCCGCATAAGATCCAGGGCATCGGCGCCGGCTTCGTACCGGACACGTTGGACCTCACGGTTGTCGACAAGGTCGAGCAGGTCACCAACGAGGAGTCGATCGAAATGGCCCGCCGCCTGGCCCGCGAGGAAGGCATCCTGGCCGGTATTTCGTGCGGTGCCGCTGCGGCCGCTGCCGTACGCGTTGCCAAGCAGCCGGAAAACGCCGGCAAGACCATCGTCGTCGTGCTGCCGGACTCCGGCGAACGCTACCTCACCTCCGTCCTCTACGAAGGCCTGTTCGAATAGCTTGACGGGCTGGATCTCTGCAGAGGCGCTGCTCGCGCAGGTTCGCAACACAGCGCCTTTCCTTTACCCTTTGCCCGCCGTACCCGCCGGGCTCACCCGCATCGCGCCATTTGCCTTGGAAGGCCCCCGCGCCTTTCTCAAGGTCCTGGCTGCGGCGGAAACCATCGACTGGGCCTCGCGCCCCGATGACGACGAGCATCTCGAAGACTACTTCGCGCTCTGTCTGGCCTGTCACCACACCACCGTAGGCACCTTCGTACCCACTGACGTCGACAGCAAGATCCGCGGGCTGGCGTGGAAGCGCACCCACGACCGTCAAACGCTGCGCAACATGACCGCCATGATGTTCGCCATGCGCACTTGGACGACCGAAGGCGTGTCGGCGCCGAGTCCTAAGGTGGGCGATCTCGCGCCGGTGTCCGGCCACAATGGCGAATGGTTCAGCGTCGCTGCCGGAGCCCTGGGGCGTCTGCTTCAATTGGGAGAAAGCGAGCTTGCCGAGCAGGTGGAAGCGGCGATCGACGACGAGTTGGATCGCCAAGCCACTGTATTTCACGCCTGCGTCGCGATGAAGGGCAGGGAACTCGACCTGTTCCCGCTTTCCATGAGCATCACGCACAACCTGGGCGACCTCGACCAGGGCATCAGCTTTTGGGAATCGAAGACGGCGACGGTAAAGCAGCGCGCCCGCTTCGCCCGCATCGCGCACGAAAACAGCGCGGCGTACGGTGGCCGCTACAAGCCGATCACCGCGATTTACAAGAAGATTCTTTCGGCAGAAGGGCACCGGCATTACCCCTTGCGCAGCATCAAGCCGTTGCGCAAGAGCGCCGATCTGTTGCGTCCTCCGGGACCGCTGCTCGACGCGTGGGGCGAGTCCTTGATGCGTTTCCCCAACTTCGATGCTGCGGAGCGCGCGGAGATCCTGGATGCCTTGGTACGCGGGTGTCGCAAGGTCCCGGGCCAGCAGGGTTACTTCCGCGCGATCGCCGGCATGCAGACGGCATCGCCCAAGCTGTTTGAGGATGCTGCGAACCTGATGCCGAACGCCGCAAAGAAAGAGCTGCGCGATCACGACTTGCGCCGTGCCATCGCCGTACCTCGCGCGTCGTTTGAGTCGAGTTTGAAGAAGCAGCTTGCCGCGGTCCTCAGCGCAAGCAGCCGGTGATACATTGGATATACGGAGGATAGATGACCAAAAAGCTGACAAAGCACGGCAACAGCTTGGCGCTGGTGATTGATCGGCCGATTCTCGACCTGCTGAAGATCGATCCCGACACTCCGTTGGATATCAGTACGGACGGCGTCCAATTGATCGTGAAACCAGCAAAGGTCTCGCGCCGCCAGAAGTTTGAAGACGCGCAAGCGCAGGCGCACAGTCGCTATGCAGGGGCATTCCGTCGATTAGCGGAGTAGAGGTCGCACCCGATGTCGCCGCGCTAGATGTACAGTGTCTGGTTCACCAATTCATCTGATGTGTTCTGATTCAAGACGGCTAGCAAACGCAAACTAAGCTCCTGCGGTGGCCGACGGACTGCAATGATCAGCCCCGAATGCCGGCGCTCGTGAGTGAAATATTCTGCTGCCAAGTACTCAAAATCGCGGCGGTTGTGAGTAACAAGAACTCTATGTTCCGTGGTGGCAAAGGCGAGTTGCTCGGCGTCGGAAGCGCCTCGGCGGGCAGCCTGGACCGTGGTTAACGTATCGAACCCACGTGCCGCCACCGTTGCAGCCACGCGGACGCTGACATCCTCGTCAAAATACAAGCGAGCAAAGAGCCCACTCACTTTGCCGATTCCGGAACCCGATTCGCTTCGATGTGATTGTTAATCTCGTGCGTGTTGTCTGCGTAGTAACTGAGCGCGTCAAACACCTGCGCGAGCGTCAGATGAGGAAGGTCCAGCAGGATCTCTTCGGGCGCTGCCCCGCCGCGCCACAATTCCACAATCGCTCGTACCGGAGTACGCGTCCCGTCGATAACCGGCTCACCGCCCAGGATGGCAGCGTTCGAAACGACATAGCGATGCGTGGCAAGAGCCATAGCAACTCAAGAATATCATCCGTACAACGAAAAGGGCCGCGGCAATCAACGCCTGCGACCCTTACCGGAACTACTTCAGCTTCTTCGCGACCTTTTCGACGTCGCTCCACACGCGCAGCAGATTGCCGCTCCACAGCTTGCCGATCTGCTCTTCCGTGTACCCGCGACGTACCAGCTCCAACGTCACGTTGAACGCCTCGGCAGCCGAATCCCAGCCGTCGATGCCGCCACCGCCGTCAAAGTCCGACGAGATGCCCACATGGTCGATGCCGATCAGCTTCACCGCGTAGTCGATGTGGTCCACCATGTCCTTCACATTGGCGCGAGGCGCGGGCGGATACTTCGCGTCCACTTCCGCCATGCCCTTCACGTACTTCTCGCGTACGTCCGGAGGCAGCATGTTCAGGAAGCCGCCGCCGCCGCCGCCACGACGCGGCTGACTGGCTGTTGCCGTCGTGGCGCTACCGGGCTCTTCCACCGGGCAGGTGCGATTCGCACCCGTCGGACGCCGGAACTGCGGACCCTGTCCCGCACGGCCACCGCCGCCCAGTCCCAGATCCTCACGAAGCTTGGCCAGCGCTGCCGTACGTTCCTTCGAATCCACTTTCAAGTACGACGCGAAGCCGACGATCTGGATCACGCCGCCGTTCTTCTTCAGGGCCAGCAACTGTTCGTCGTCCATGTTGCGGCTGTGGTCGGCCAGCGCACGTACGCTCGAGTGCGACGCGATCACCGGCGCCTTCGACAACTTGATCGCTTCCAGATTCGCGCCTTTCGACGGATGCGACAGGTCCACCATCATGCCCAGCTTGTTCATCTCGGCAATCACCTGGCGTCCCAGATCGGACAGCCCGTTGTTGTACAGGTACCCCTGCGCTTCACCGGTGTTCGAGTCGGCAAACTGGCTGTTGCCGTTGTGCGCCAGCGACATATAGCGGCCGCCGCGATCGTAAAACTCTTTCACGCGCTTGATATCGGTGCCGATCGGGTAGCTGTTCTCCACCCCGATCACCGCGATGCGCTTGCCCTGCTTGTGCAGACGGCGAACGTCGTCTGGCGTCAACGCCAGACCCATCACGTCCGGCGCGATCTTTTCGGTAAAGCGATGGATGGCTTCGAACTTCTCGATGGCCTGTTTGTAGGCGTCGTCGTACGCTTCCGGCGTACGCAGGCCCTGCCCGACGTAAACGATAAAGAACGCGACGTCCATGTCGCCTTCCACCATCTTGGGCAGGTTCACCTGCGTCGTCAGACGCTTCAGGTAGTTACATTCGGGTGTAAAGTTCGCCGGATCGATATCGTCGTGGGTGTCGAGCTTCAGGACACGGTCGTGGATGCCCTTGGCCTTGGCGATGAGTGCCGCGTCAGCTTGCTGCTGCTGCGCGGGTACGGTGGGGGCTGTGAGGGTGAACACTAGGCCCGCCACCGTGAGCTGTCGCTGAAATAGATTCATTCTGACTTTCCTTGAGGACCTTACGGAAACGGTATTGTAGCAATCCGTTCCGCTAATCCCGGATGCGCCGGCTACGCGCACCGCCGCCCAGGCTGCCCAAGTCGATCAGCACGGCGATCAGCAACCACAGCAGGTTGATGCCGCTGGTCGGCATTCCATTGTTGATCTCCCAGGCATAGACGATCGTGGTGAGCGGCAAGAAAAGGAATCCCAGAATCAGCACCAGCAGGTTTCCGGCAAACGGCTTATCGAGATAGCTCGAAAAAAGCCACATGACAAAGAGGGCAAGTCTAGGGAAGAACAGGACGATGGCAAGAACCAGGCAAGGCATACTGCTAAGATCCACTTCCCCCCGTTCTTGTTGCCTGATGCCTTGTGCACAACGTTTTGTAGCCGGACTACTGCAATCCCTAAGGAGGACTAAGGCTCCCGCCGCATTTCAACCTGCCAGGGAACGGCTTATATTCCTAATTGGAGGCAAGACGCCAATGACGTCGTTTCTGGTTTTCGCCTCCGTGCTCACCCAGCTCAGCTGGGCTGGCGAGATGGCGGCTCCCCAAGTGGATAAAATGGAGCCGAAATCTGGCAAGCCTGGTACGGTGCTGGTGGTGACCGGAGTCAGTCTACACAAAGAGAAGGTGGACGAGGTTTACCTCACAGACCACCGTTTTGACCTGAAGGTGAAGGTTCTCGAGCAGACCTCCACTACCATCAAGCTTCGGATCCCCCCGTTCATCAAGCCAGGACGGCACCAACTGCTGTTTCTGACCGCGGGTGAGACGCCGACCTACCTCGAACAACCTGCTTATGTGCAAGTGGAAGAACTGCCTACGCCTCCAGACAAGGTGGAGGTAACCGCCACTGTACCCAAGCCCGCGCCGGCTTCGGCTCCCACAACCGAAACGGCCAGTGCCGCGCCCACCGACAAATCGTCGCGATAATTTGCGCCCACAGGCGATAATGGGACACGCCAAACAATGTCCCGCACTGTCTACGATGTCGTGATTGTTGGCGGTGGCCACAACGGGTTGGTCACCGCTGCTTACCTTTCCAAAGCCAAGCGCCGCGTGCTTGTATTGGAGCGCCGTGAGGTGGTGGGCGGCTGTGCCGTGACCGAAGAAATTTGGCCAGGGTACCGCGTGTCCACCGGCGCTTACTTGAATAGCCTGCTGCAGCAACGCATCATCGAGGACCTCGAACTCCCCCGCTACGGCTATCACGTCGACCCCAAAGATCCGTCGTTTTTCTCGCCCTACCCCGACGGACGGCACCTCTTCTTCTGGCAGAGCCGCGAAAAAACGCTCGCCGAGATCGCCAAGTTTTCCAAAAAAGACGCCGAAGCCTTCCCGCGCTTTGAAGACCATCTGGAAAAGCTCGCGATCGTAGCGGAATCGTTGCTGCTCGAAACGCCGCCCGAGTTCCCGCCCCGCCGCCTCGGCGAGTACGCGGACTATTTGAAACTCCTCGGCAAAGTGAAAGGGCTTGGCCGCGCAGAACTCACCGGCTTGGTGAAGGTCTTCACCCAAAGCGCGTCGGACTTTCTTGATGAGTGGTTCGAGTCACCGGAAATCAAAGTCACCCTGGCCACTGATGGCGTAATCGGGGCCAATGGTGGTCCAAGATCGCCCGGAACTGCCTACATTCTGCTGCACCACTGCATGGGCGGCGTGGGCGGACATCGCGGCTTGTGGGGCTTTGTACGCGGCGGTATGGGCAAGGTTGCCGACGCGATGGCTGCCTCCGCCAAAGCGGCAGGCGCGGAAATCCGCACGGGCGTCGACGTCGCCAAGATCCTGGTCCGCAACGGCCGCGCGGCGGGTGTCGTGCTCGCCAATGGCGACGAGATTGAAGCTAAGATCGTCGCCAGCAATTGCGACCCCAAGCGTACCTTCCTGCAGATGATGGACCCCGCGGATCTGCCTGCGGACTTCCTCACCGGCATCCGCCAGTTCCGCAGCGAAGGCACGTCCTGCAAGATCAACCTCGCCCTCAACGGCCTGCCGGAGTTCAAGGCATACCCCAGCACCAAACCTGGCGAACCCATGCCGCACCACGGCGCGACCATGCACATTTGCCCCAACATGGACTACGTCGAAAAAGCTTGGGATGACGCCAAGTACGGCCGCCCGTCGCAATCCCCGCTGCTGGAAATGACCATCCCCACGATTTACGACCCCTCGCTCGCCCCCAAAGGCAAGCACATCATGGGCATCTTCCTGCAGTACGCGCCGTACACCTTGCGGGAAGGGAACTGGGACGACCTCCGCGAACCGTTTGGAGACCGCGTGCTCGACATCATCGAAGAGTACTGCCCGAACATCAAGTCGATCGTCGAACACCGGCAGGTGCTCACCCCGCTCGACCTCGAACGCCGCTTTGGCATCACCGGCGGCAACATCTTCCACGGCGAAATGAGTGTTGACCAGATGTTCATGATGCGTCCCATGGCCGGTAGCGCCAGGTACGCGATGCCGGTTCCAGGGCTGTATCTGTGCGGTTCCGGCGCGCATCCGGGCGGCGGCGTGATGGGCGCTCCGGGTTACAACGCGGCAAAGGCGATCTTGAAGGCGTAAGTGCGCGACAATAACAGGTGAAAACGTTTATGGCCTTGTATCGTATCTTCCGGCTGAAAGACAGCCTTCGCGCGCAGTTCCGCCAGTTGCCCCATATGAGTGGTGTTGCCAAGATCAAGGCGAAGGATTACGAAGAAAATACCACTACCGTCGAGGCCCCAACCCCGTACGCCGCCTGGTTTGCGCTCAAAGGGACGGAACAGGAACTCGCGGTGGGCGATGTTTTGGCCGAAGAGAATGGTGAGGTCCGAATCATCAAGTTTGTCGGGTTTGAACCTGCCGAGTGGGTGGTGCCGGAAGTGAAAGTCCCAGGCGAATTGCTGAACGTTCCACCTAGTACTGGTGCTGCTTCTTTGTAAAGCCTGGCGCCGGGTTCTGCGTATAGATTTCGGCTACAATAGCATTGCAATATGACGAAGCTGGAGGCTCCCGAGCCGGGGCCGCCTAGTCAGACGTTGACTGGTCCTAAAGACGAATTTGCCCTGGTGTGTTACCTGCCCGGGGCACTTGGCGGGTTCCTCGACCTGCTGAGAACCGAACTGGTGCCTGACTGTTCTGCCCGTTCGCACGTAACCCTTCTGCCTCCACGCCCGCTGCACGGCCCTCCGGGTCCTGCGCAGGAACAGCTCCGCCGCGCGATGCCCCAGTTCACGCCCTTCCGCGTGGAACTTGGTGCGGTGTCCATCTTCAAGGCCACCCGCGTCATTTACCTGGAGCTTCTGCAGGGCCGGGAAGAACTGCTCGCCATCCATCGCGAATTGAACATCGGTCCGCTGCACTACAACGAGCCCTATCCGTATCATCCACACGTCACGCTTGCACAGGGTCCTGTGGTGGTGAACGACGTGGACGAAGCGAAATTTGCACTGGCGCGCGAGCGTTGGGACGAGTTCCGGCTGCCCAAGTCCTTCATCGTCGACACTGTGATGTTTGTGCAAAACGGTGGATGCCAGGGCTGGCTGGACCTGGACGAGCTCCCCGTCGGCACCCCAGTCAGTTTGTAATCCGATAAACTGGGCGACATGTCCAGTAGCCGCCGTCAGGCTCTTGTCACGATTTCCAGCGCAGCCGCAACAGTCTTGCCCGCGCTCGGACAGACGCCGTCGCCCAAAGTACTGTCCGCCGCGCAGTTCGAACTGCTGCAAAAGCTCACCGAGCGCATCATTCCGCGTACGGAAACGCCCGGAGCGATCGATGCGGGCGTCGCCGGCTTCATTGACGCGAGCCTCGCCACCGATGCGGGCCGCAAGGATCGCTGGCAAGCGGCGCTCACCTGGTTCGCAGCCAACGGCGGCGACAGCGTAGAGACCCTGACGCGCATCAGCAAAGAGACGGACACCGAAGGCGCGCGCCACTTCCGCCTGCTCAAGGGCGACACCATCGACACGTACTATTCGACCATCGAAGGCCTCAAAACCGAACTCGGCTGGAACGCCAATACCTACCTGCCCGAGTTCAAGGGCTGCACGCATCCGGAGCATCAGGTTTAACGCCATGGCATACGTACAGGAAAGCCGTCCAGTACACGACGTTGTGGTCATCGGTAGCGGTGCCGCCGGAGGCATGGCCGCGTGGAACCTTACGCGTCAAGGCGTAAACGTACTGCTGCTCGATGCGGGAACCAAGTTCAATCGCGGCGGGTTCTGGAGCCACGTCAAGCCCTGGCAGTATCGCGAGCGCGCGGCCCGTGGCCAAAAGCCGCCACAGTTTTACGTCGACAAGAAAGAGCAGCCGTACGAAACAGACCCCAAGAACCCGTTTGACCTGATCCGTGTCTGGGGTCGCGGCGGCAAGACCAACGTCTGGGGCCGCGTCTCCCTGCGCTATTCCGACGTCGACTTCGAAGGTCCCGCCAAAGACGGCTGGGAAATCCCATGGCCCATCCGCTACAAGGACATCGCGCCGTACTACGACAAAGTCGACCAGTTGATCGGCGTCTGCGGTGGCGACGACGACCAGGACTCGCTCCCGGGCAGCAAGTACCATCTGCCTGCAGCCGCGCCACGATGCGGCGAGCGCCTCATGCAGAAGGCCGCTAAGAGCATCGGCATCTCCATCGTAGCGGGCCGTCGCGCGGTACTCACCAAAGATCACAACGGCCGCGCCAAGTGCCATTTCTGTGGCGCCTGCGGTCGCGGTTGCGACATCGGCGCGTTTTTCAATTCATCGGATTATCTGCTCGAACCCGCGTACCTCACCAAGCGCCTGCAGATCATCGACAACGCTGTCGCCGCGCGTGTTCTGGTAGACGACAAGGGCCTCGCGAGCGGCGTCCAGTACTTTGACCGTTACACCAAGCAAGAGCGCGTGGTGTACGCCAAGCGAGTGGTGGTTGCAGCGTCCTGCATTGATTCCACGCGCATCCTGCTGAACTCGAAATCGCCAAGGTTCCCCAACGGCATCGGCAATTCGAACGATGTCATCGGCCGTTATCTGACGGAACAGGTTCGCTTCCACATGTTCGGCTTCGTGCCGGAACTGATGGGCGGCAAGACGCAGAACGACGACGGCATCGGCGGCGAACACATCTACATGCCGCGCTTCAACCATCGCCTGCCCGGCAAGCGGGACTACCTGCGTGGGTACGGCGCGCAGTTCTGGAATACGGGCGCGCAACCCGGCCTCGGCTTCTGGGCCAAGATGCTACCCGGCTTCGGCGTCGACCTGAAGCGCGACATAAAGAAGCGCTTCCCCGCGCTGGTGGCGATTCATCCCTATGGCGAAGTGCTCCCCCGCAAGGAGAACCGCGTCACGGTGGATGGCACCGCGAACGACCAATACGGAGTTCCGGTCGCGCGTCTGAGCTACAACATCGGCGACAACGAGCGGAAGATGCTGGTGGACATGTACGACACCGCCGAAAGCATCCTGAAAGCGGCCAAAGCGGAGATCCTGCCGTTTGAGCGCGGCTGGATCGACACCTTAGGAAGCGCGATCCACGAGCACGGCACCTGCCGTATGGGAGCCGACCCCAAGCGCAGCGCGGTAAACGGTTTTGGCCAGATGCACGAGGTCAAAAACTGCTTTGTGGTAGACGGTTCGATCTTCACCACGGCGTCGGAGAAGAACCCCACGCTGACGATCCTCGCACTCGCGTGGAGAGGCACGGATTACATGGCGGAGCAGATCAAAAAAGGTAACATTTAAGCGTATGGCAGGCAGTAAAATCACGATTCACATCTCAGAGCGGCAAATGGACGAGATCAAAGCTTTGGTGTCCAAAGGCGAAGCTCGGAGTGTCTCTGATTTCGTGGAGAACGCCCTTACGTCTGCCATCAACAGCACGAAGAGCTTTGATGAGCTTTTGGATGAGTCTCTTGCTCGGACTGGCGGTCCTCCCAGCGCGGAGGAACTAGCTTGGGTTGAGCAAGTACTAGCCGGTGTAGAGCCTCAAGTGAGAAAAACCTCTCGCAAGCGGACTGCCGCTTGATTGGCGTTACCTTCGACGCTGGTGGTTTGATCGCTTTGGATCGGGACGACCGTCACGTTGTTACGCTCCTCAAGCGATTGCTTGCGGAGAAAGGCTCAGTCACGATTCCCGCTCCGGTCCTGGCACAGGTTTGGCGCGATCCGGCGAGGCAAGCAAGCATCTCGTCATTGGCTCGTCACCCGCAGACCATCATTGAACCTCTCACAGCCGGGGACGCTGCGGTGATCGGACGTATGTTACGTCGAAGCCGAACTGCGGATGTCGTTGACGCGCATGTCATCGTTTGCGCAAAGCGCCACAAGCAAACTGTCTTAACGAGTGACCCGAAGGATCTTCGCGCAATCGACCCAAGTGTACGCCTGGTACTCGTCTAACCCGCCTTCACCTCAGTCCACAACCGATCTCGCAACCGTACGATCTCCGGAGGCAGCGGCAGCGGCCACTCCGCACGATCCAGCACCTCGGAAGCCGGATACAACGTCGCATTCGCCTGCTCACTCGCCGCCAACGACGCAAACGCCTTTTCGTTCGGCGTCGCTGTACGAATCGTCTGCGCGATCTTGGCGCTTACATCCGGCCGCAGTGTGTAATTCAAAAACTCGTGCGCCAACTCAGTGCGCTTGCTCTCCCGCAGGATCACGCCGCAATCGCAGTACACCGCAAACGCATCTTTGGGATGCCGGTACACCACATCCGCATTGCCATCGATAGCCAACTGTGCAGTGGTCGCGAACGTCTGCGCCACCAGTACATCGCCTGCCACCATCTGATCCCGAGCCTCGGTGCTGATGTACGCCCGCACCAGCCGCTTCTGCGTGATGATCTCTTGCTGCGCTCGCCGCAAATGCTCTGGGTTCGCCGAGTTGTACGCATACCCGAGCTTTGCCAGCGCCGCACCGAACACATCATCCACGTCATCCAGCATCGTCAGCTTGCCGCGCGCTCTCTCATCCCACAAGTCTTTCCACGATTCCGGCGCCCCCGCATGATACAGCCTGCTGTTGTACGCGATGCCACTCGTCGTCCACATATACGGAACGCACCACTCGAGCGACGGATCCCAAAGCGGCTTCTGAAAACGCGCAAACAGGTTAGCCAACCCCGGCAACCTTCGATGCTCCAGCGGCGCCAGCAATCCCAGTTGCCGCATCGGCGCCACTCGATTCTGGGTCGGAAACACAACGTCCCAACCCGAATTGCCGCCCATCACCTTGCCGAACAGTTCCTCATTGTTCTCGTACGTCCCATACCGTACCTTCACCTGGAACTCGCGCTCAAAGTCACGAATCGTAGTGGACCCGATGTAGTCGCCCCAATTCATGACGTTCAGCCGCCGCGTCTGCCCCTTCATGCAGCCGGCCAACGCACCCGGCACCGCCAACAAGAACACGCGCCGCCGATTCATCATCGCTGCTGTAGCCTTTCGGAAACCAGGATCAACACGCCAAGCCCCAGCACGATCAAGGTCGATATCGCATTCACCACCGGAGACACGCCACGCCGCGCCATCTGGTACACCACCATCGGCAAGGTTTCCGAATCGACGCCCGCCACCAGCGACGTGATCACGTAGTCGTCAATCGACACTGTAAACGCCAATAAAGCTGCCGCGATTACGCCAGGCAGGATGGCCGGCAACGTGACCAGTCGAAACGCCTGCCACGGCGTCGCGCCCAGATCCAATGCCGCTTCCTCCAGCGACGCATCAAACGTCCGCAACCGCGCCAGTACCGTAATCACCACGTATGCCAGGCAGAACGCCACATGCGCCAGGATCACCGTGTGCATGCCCAACTGCAGTCCCAAAAAACGGAAGCTCCATTGGAATAGGGCCAGCAACGAAATCCCCGTCACGATCTCCGGCGTCACCAACGATAGGTACAACGATCCCGACAACACGGGCGCCTTCCGCTTCCAGATGCCGTACGCGCAAAGCGTGCCGATCGCTGTCGCCAACACTGTGGACGCCAACGCGATCACCAGCGAATTCCAGGTCGATTCCAGCAACTGGTCATTCTCAAAAATCTGCGCGTACCACTGCAGCGAAAACCCCTGCCATACCGTGAACTTCGACGCGTTGAAGCTGAACACCGCCAGCACCAGCAGCGGTACATGCAGGAACAGATACGCCGCTGCGGCATACGCAGCGATCCATTTACCGTTCCGCATCACAGCTCATCGCTCCGCAGAAACAGCATCACCAGCCCCATCAGCAGAAGTGAGCAAGCCGCCCCAAAGGGCCAATCGCGCGCCGCCGTGAACTGATTCTGCACCACGTTCCCGATCATGATCGTCTTGCTGCCACCCAGCAAATCCGGCGTCAGATACGTGCCGATGCAGGAGATGAAAACCAGAATCGACCCTGCGCGCATCCCCGGCTTCGCCATCGGCACCACCACCTGCCAGAACGCCGTTATCGGACGCGCTCCCAGATCGGCAGCGGCTTCCATCATCGACAGATCGATCTTTTCGAGCGACGTGTACACAGGCAGCACCAGAAACGGCAGGTACCCGTACACCAGCCCCAGCAGTACAGCGCCGTTGTTGTACAGCAACGGCAACGGCTCCGCGATGATCCCCGTCGCCAGCAGCACCGTGTTGATCAACCCCGTATCGCGCAGCAGAAACATCCACGCGTATGTCCGCACCAGAAAGCTTGTCCAGAACGGGATCATCACCAGATTCAGATATAAGGTCCGGCGGCGCACGCTGGACCGCGCAATGAACCACGCCAGCGGGAATCCCAGCACCAGACACAACAACGTCGCGAGCCCCGCAATCCAGAAGGACCGCAAGAAGATCCCCAGGTACAGCGGGTCCACCAATCGCCGGTAATTCTCGAACGTCCAAGGCTGCTCGACCCCACCGTACACGCCGCGCGACAGCAAGCTGTACGCCAGCACGATGCACAGTGGAACGACGAAGCAGACAAAGTTCACCAGCCTCGCCGGCAGCAGGAACCACGCTCGCAGCTTATGCATGAAAGCGCATCTCGTCCGCCGCGTGCCACCACACGAACACGTTCTCACCGGCAGCAAAAGGCTGCGCCGCCTCCGCTACAATCCTGCCGCGCGACGTCTCCGTCTCTACATGAAAGCAGTGGCCCAAAAACACACTCTGCCGTACCTGCCCGCTTTCGATGCGCGCGCCGTTCCCCGGCGATTCCCGCCCGATCCGAGTCGCCTCCGGACGTACGCCCAACTTCGATGCATCGTCAATCCAATTCACGTCGCCCAGAAAGGTCGCCACAAACGGCGTCGCCGGACGCACATAGATGTCCTGCGGGGACCCGATCTGTTCCACCTCGCCCTTGTTCATCACCGCGATCCGGTCCGACAGCGACAGCGCCTCCTCCTGGTCATGCGTGATGAACACAAACGTGATCCCGGTCCGCCGCTGCAGCGCCTTCAACTCCGCCCGTACCGACTTCCGTAACGCCGGATCCAGCGCGGACAGTGGCTCGTCCAGCAGCAACACACGAGGCTCCAACACCAGGGACCTCGCGAGTGCCACCCGCTGCTGTTCGCCGCCCGACAACTGCGACGGCATTCGCTTTTCCTTCCCTGTCAGGTGGACCATCTCCAGCGCCTCGGCCACCTTAGTCTTGCAATCCCGTACGCCCCGCCGCCGCAGTCCGAACTCGACGTTGCCTTCCACCGTCAGATGCGGAAACAGCGCGTACCGCTGAAACACCGTATTCACCGGACGCTCAAACGCCGGTACGTTCTGCAGAGGCTTGCCATCGAGCAGGATGTCGCCGCTGGTCGGCTCGTCAAAGCCGGCAATCAGCCGAAGTGTGGTGGTCTTACCGCAGCCTGAAGGACCCAAAATGGAATAAAAGGCGCCACTTTCCACTTCGAGCGAAACATTGTGCACCGCGCGATGCCCGGGATAGTGCCTGGAAACGCCCCGCAGTTCGAGTATGGCCGCCATGAACGAAATGCTACCATCGGTGAGGAACCCCCAAAGGTCGTCCAGTATCAGTCAGATGCATCAGGTGGAAATCCTTCCCTCCATCCTTTCTGCGGACTTTGCGCGGTTAGGCGAAGAGGTCAAAACCGTCGAAGCGGCGGGTATTTCGATGCTCCATGTCGACGTCATGGACGGGCACTTTGTCCCCAATCTGACGTTGGGTCCGCCCATTGTGGAGTCTCTCCGCAAGGTCACTAACCTTAAGCTCGACGTGCACCTGATGATCACCGATCCGGACTTCTTTGCGCCCGTGTTTGCCAAGGCTGGAGCGTACTCCATCAGCGTGCATCAGGAAGCCTGCAGGCATCTGGATCGAACGTTGCGCATGATTCAGGACCTCGGCGTCAAAGCCGGTGTGGTCATCAATCCGGCCACTCCTGTCGCGACGTTGACAGAGGTTCTGCATGTTGTGGATTATGTTCTGGTGATGAGCGTCAACCCTGGGTTCGGCGGGCAGAAGTTCATTCCCAACTCCTTACGCAAGGTCGCGCAATTGGCGTCCTTACGAGAGGAATGCGGATTGCATTATGCTATCGAGATCGACGGCGGCGTGAGCCTGGAAAACCTGGGCGATATCGTCAGAGCCGGCGTGGATTGGCTGGTTGCGGGGTCGTCGGTGTTTCACAGTGTGAACCCCGGTGACACTGTTCGGGAAATGCAGCGGCTGGCCAAGAGTGCCACCGCAGTGGCAGTTTAATGAAGAGGCTTATGAATCGAAATTGGATTACGCGTTCGTTGATGGCGCTTGTCGCGGTGGGCCTGATCCTGCCGTCCTCCGGCTGCTTCCGGCGCAAGAAGTACGAGAATCCGATCACGAAGGACACGCAGCAGCCCGACAAGGTGCTGTTCGACAAAGCGGTCCGCGACATTGAAAAGGGCCGCTATGAAGTGGCTCGCATCACGCTCAACACGCTCATCAACACCTACGACACCAGCGAGTACCTAGCCAAGGCCAAACTCGCCGTGGCCGATAGCTGGTTCCGCGAAGGCGGCTCCCACGGTTTGGCGCAGGCAGAAGCCGAATACAAAGACTTCATCCTGTTCTACCCCACCATGGAAGAATCCGCGGAAGCCCAGAACAAGATCTGTGGCATCCACGTCAAGCAGATGGAAAAGATCGACCGCGACACCTCGCAGGCGCTCCGCGCCGAACAGGAATGCCGTACGCTGTTGACCCAGTTCCCCAACTCCAAGTTCGCGCCCGACGCCGAACAGAAGCTGCGAGACATTCAGGAAGTCATTGCCGGCAGCGAATTCAAGGTTGGCTCGTTCTACCATCGCAAGGGCAGCCATCCGGCCGCCGCCAACCGTTTGAGCGGCCTCGTCAATCAGTACCCGCTCTATAGCGACGCTGACGAAGCCCTCTGGATGCAGGCCGATTCGTACTCTCGCATGGGCAACCGCTTCAAGCCTCAGGCCGTCGCGTCGTACCAAAAGATCGTGCGCGACTATCCGCTTTCGGACTACGCTGACGACGCCAAGAAGCGCCTTAAGGAACTCGAAGGTGAGATTCCTGAAGCAGATCCCGTGGCCGTCGCCCGCATGCAGTACGAGAAGGAAAACTTCACCAAGCCCGGCATGATGCGCAAGACCTTCGGCTTCATGGCTCGTGGACCAGACATGAGCGCAGCGGCCAAGTCGGGCACCCCGGCGATGACCAGCCTGCGTACCGGCATCCCGGTTAGCGTCCCGATCCCGACGGACGCCCAGGGTCCTGGCTTCACCGACGTTACGATCGGCAATCCCGCCGGTGCTGCGGATACCACGGCTCTGGATAAGCAGCCGGACGCGCGCATGACTCCGCCGGCTCCTGGCTCTGCTGCCGCAGGTGGCGCGGGTACCGCTGCGGAAGGTACGCCCGCTGCAGGTACGGCCCCGGCCGCGACCTCCAACGAGCCGCTGCCCACCAATCGCCAGTTCGGCAAGCCCAAGAAGGAAAAGAAGCCGAAAAAGCAGACCAAGTGACGCGCATACTTCTCGCCGACGATAGCCCCCATGCTCAGCGCATGGGGGAAATGATTCTTCGCGAAGAAGGCTATGAGGTGGTCAGCGTCACAGACGGCGAAACCGCGCTGCTACGGCTGCCCGACGTCGACCCTGACGTCATCCTCGTCGATGTTTATCTGCCCAAGCACAGCGGCTACGAGATCTGCCGCCACGTCAAGTCGACGCCGCGCCATCAACACGCGCGCGTCGTACTTTTGGCGGGCCTGCTTGAGCCGGTGGACGACGAAGAGGTCCGCCGCTGCGGTAGCGACGGACTGATTAAGAAGCCGTTTGAAGCCTCAGCAGTAGCCAAAACCGTACATGCCCTCGTGCAGGAAGCACAACTGGCGCGAGGCTTGTTCGGCGACCAGATTCTCGACGCGCAACCCGCGCCCGAGCCTCCGCAAACCCCGGCCGCTCCCACGCCGCCAAAGCCCCAAGTGGACCCGCAACGCGTGGAAGCTGCCGTAACCCTGGCGCTCGACGCCGCCATGCCCGCGCTGATTAAAGAAATCACCGAGCGTGTTTTGCTAGCTTTAGGACATTAACTCAACTCGATATGGCTGCCGCCGAAAACTCATTTGATATCGTTTCCAAGATCGAAATGCCGGAAGTGGTCAACGCTATCCAGCAAGCTGCCAAGGAAATTGGCCAGCGCTACGATCTCAAGGACTCCAAGTCCGACATCCAGCTCAACGAGAAGGATCACAAGATCACGCTCCAAAGCGCCGACGAGTACACCATTGGCGCCGTGCGCGACATCCTCGAAAGCAAGCTGGTCAAGCGCAAAGTGCCGCTCAAGGGTCTCTCCTACGGCACCATTACGCCCGCCGCCAACTCCACCGTCCGTCAGGAAATCACCCTGCAGCAGGGCATCACGACGGAAAAGTGCAAAGAGATCGTCAAGGTCATCAAGGACAGCAAGAAGAAGGCGCAGGCCTCGATCCAGGGTGACTACGTCCGCGTCTCCGGCAAGGATCGCGATACGTTGCAGGATGTCATCGCCATGCTCCGCCAGCAGGACTTCGGCATCGACATGCAGTTCACCAACTACAGGTCGAGCTAGTTCCCGTGCCCCGGCGCATTGAATCTCTGTTCATCAACGGCCCTGCGGGACGCATTGAGGCCATTCTCGAAGAGCCTGAAGATCGCGATCCCGTAGAGGCCGCGCTGGTCTGCCATCCGCATCCCCAGCACGGCGGGACGATGCACAACAAGGTCGTCTACCGTACTGCTAAGGGTCTGCGCCGCGCCGGATGCGTGGTGCTGCGCTTCAACTATCGCGGCGTCAACCTGAGCCAGGGCGTGTACGACAACGGCGAAGGAGAGATGGAAGATGCGCGCGCCGCGCTGTCGTTCCTGCTCAGCCGCTACCCGACGCTACCGGTAACGATCGCAGGCTTCTCGTTCGGCTCACGCATAACGCTGCGCCTCGGCTGCCAACTCGGCTACCCGCGCCGCCTGATCGCTGTGGGCTTTCCGACCATCTACAAAGACCGGTCGTACCTGGAAGGCTGCACCGTGCCGCGCTACTTCATACAGAGCACCAACGATGAGTTCGGCCCCATTGCGGACTTGGAGCCTGTGGTCAACGCCTTGCCCGATCCCAAGCAGCTGATCACCATTGAAGCCACCGATCATTATTTCGCCGGTGGACTCGTGCAATTAGAAGACGCGATTGCCGCACTACCGTAGTTCATTACGTGCTACTGTGGAAATGTCTTAGTGTCTTCTCTCCCTTAACCCGGCGAGGAGCCGATCCGGCCGACGCTTGAGTAGCTTCAATAGCGCAGTCCGAAAAAGGACAATTGTAGTAGAAGGGATTTGAGAGAGAAGATCATGACCAACATCTTTGTTGGAAATTTAAGCTACGGCGTTACGCAGGATGACCTGCTGGCGGCGTTTTCGCAGTATGGCGCCGTCGAGCGCGTGCACATCGTTACCGATCGTGACACCGGACAGGCTCGCGGATTTGCGTTCGTCGAAATGACGAATAAGAACGAAGCGGAAGCGGCAATCAACGCCCTCAACGGCGCGGAACTCCGTGGCCGCACGATGAATGTGAACGAAGCCCGTCCCAAGCCGGCCGGCGGTGGTGGCGGATTTGGCGGCGGCGGTGGCCGCGGTGGATACGGTGGTGGCGGCGGCGGTGGCCGTGGCCGTTCCGGTGGTGGTGGTGGCGGCGGTGGCCGCGACCGTGGTCCGCGCTGGTAACCCTCCATCCTTTCCGCATACCGCAGCAGCTGTCCTTCTTCAGGACATCCAATACAACATTGCGCGGGGCAGCCTTTCTGCAGGCTGCTTCGCGCTGCCTCAGAATCATCCCCCCGTATTTGCTCCGTAGCAGTACACATCGTCAGTAGAAGTACACCAATCGACCGTACGTAAGAATGAAAGAATTTTCTGAACTGAACCTAAGCTCCGCGATCCGGAGCAACCTGGCGAAGCATGGCTTCGTCACGCCCACGCCTGTGCAGGCGCAGGCGATTCCGCCCGCTCTTGAGGGCAAAGACGTCGTTGCCACCGCCCAAACCGGCACTGGCAAGACGCTGGGCTTTGCGCTGCCCGTGTTGCAGCGCCTCGTGGAAAGTCAGGGCAAACCCGGCACCGGCAACATCCGCGCCGTGGTTCTGAGCCCCACGCGTGAGCTAGCGATTCAAATCAACGAAACGTTCATGAAGATCGGTGGCAACACCGGTGTTCGCACCGCCGTAGTGGTTGGTGGCATGGACGAAAGCCGCCAATTGCGCGCCATCCGCGCTGGCGCTCAAATTGTCATCGCCACCCCTGGACGTCTGGTAGACTTCCTCCAGCGCCGCCTCGTCGACCTCCGTGGCGTGAACATCGCCGTACTCGACGAAGCGGACCGTATGCTCGACATGGGCTTCCTGCCCTCGCTCAAGCAGATCCTCTCGGCAATGCCGGAAGGCCGTCAGACACTGCTGTTCTCGGCGACTATCGAGAAGTCTGTGTCCCACCTGGTGGAATCTTCCGTTCGCAACCCCGTTCGCATCGCCATTGGCGCCATCACTAAGCCTGCCGAACACGTAGACCTCCACGTCTACGAAATCGAGCAAGGCCACAAGCTGGACCTGCTGCAGCAACTGCTGCGCAACCAGGATGGCTCCTTCCTCGTCTTCTCCCGCACCAAGCACGGCGCAGACCGTCTGGCCCGTAACCTGGAACGCACCGGCGTCAATGCCACGCGTATCCACGGCGATCGTACCCAGGGTCAGCGCAATGCCGCACTCGCCGGATTCAAGGAAGGCAAGTTCCGCGTGCTCGTAGCCACCGACGTCGCCGCCCGCGGCATCCACGTCGACGGCATCGCCCACGTCGTGAACTTCGACCTGCCGCAGGTGCCCGAAGATTTCATCCACCGCGCCGGCCGTACGGGTCGTGCAGGACTCCGCGGCATCGCTTCTACCTTCAGCACCCGTGCGGAACGGTCGGAGATTCGCCGCATCGAACGCGCGTTGAACGTCAAGATGCAGCAACTGCCATTTACGGCCAACGCTGCCTCTATGGCTGCCAACGCCAAGATGATCGCTGAAGCTGAAATCCGCGAAGCCGTGGAAGAGCAACAGCAGTCCGCAAGGGCTGCAGCCCCCACTTCACACGTGGTTCGCAAGAGCTTTGTAGCGGGTGTGGGAGCGAAGGGTCCTTCGTCCAAGAAGCCCTCGTTCGGACGCTCGGCCAGCGGCAAGAGCACTGGTAGCAAGCCGGCCAACAAGCACAAGAAGGTTGGCGGTGGTAGCGCACCGTGGCGCAAGGAATGGCGCTCTGCCGGACCTGCCGGCGGCCGCCGCGAAGCAGTAACCGTATAAACCCGAGTCCGGCGCGCGACCTTAGCGCCGGATCGCAAATGAACCAGACGTCGAGCCGTCCTTCGATTGCCCAAAGGCTTGAACAGGACCCGTGGCGTCTGGTTTTAGTGTATTGGTAGAGGCCCAGCGGATGGCCTCCAGATAGCATTCCGATACCTGGTTGAAGCGCATCCGGTTTCGTCCGGCAAACGCCGAGCATTCCGACACGCGCCCCTCTTCATACAGCCGCGTGAGCTTCAGCATCGTAGCCAGCGGCGTCTGCGTACGGTCCGTCGCAATCAGCGCCTGGTACATGTCTTCGCTCACATGCAGCTCTTTCAGGATCTGCGTCAGCGGGACACCCATAATCGCGTCCAGCATCGACAACATACCCGTCAGGAACGCTGTGGGACCCAGGTTGCTACGTCCCGTCGCATTGGCCAGGTTCTCGCACATACGCCCGCGGATCACCGCGCGCTCGATCATCGCCGGGTTGGACGTGGAACTCAGCTGCGGCAGTAGCAGGATCGCCACAAAGCGCCGGATCTCCAGCACGCCCAGCCGCATAAAGCACTGGCCCAGCGAATCCACCGCGCCACCGTGGATCGCCGTGTTGGCAAACCGCAGCAGCTTCACCGTCAGCCCCACATCCTGGCTGACGATCTTTTCGGCTTCGGTAAGGCTCAGGTCCTCGCGCGTACTCAGCGCCGACAGGATTTGAATCAGGTTCAACTGCCGAACCGACACGCGACGCCCTGCCACTACCACCGGACGCTCAAAGAAATACCCCTGGAAGTAATCGCACCCGGCCTGCATGGCGTTTTCAAAGTCCATCGCCGTCTCGATCTTTTCCGCCAGCAGCTTCTTGCCGCGACCTCGCAGGCGGTTCGCCTGCATGCGGATGGTGTCGATGTCGGTGCCGCGAAAATCGAGCTTGATGCAGGCCACGTAGTCGATCAGCGGCTCCAACTCCGGCTGCCCCACATAGTCGTCCAGCACCAGCACAAACCCGCGTTTGCGCAAGCTCTGGCACGCCTCGTGGACCTCAGGCGTCACCACTGTCGTTTCCAGAATCTCAAGCGCAATACGATCCGGAGGCAGCAGACTCAACGCAGGATGCCCCAGATGCTCGCCCGGGACGTTGACGAGCACACGAAAGCCATCGGCCAATCGATCCAGCCCCAGGTCGAGCAGCGCACCCGTCAGAACCGTGGCCGTGGCGCCAAAGTCACTCCGGTTGCTCGAAACCTGGCCGCTGCCCGATCGGAACAGGAGTTCGTAGCCGACAATGTTCTTTTGCCGGTCGAGGATCGCCTGCCTACCGATATGCACGTCCACATCAATACTTGTCGGCGAATCAGGTCCGTTGGATAGGGAACTTTAGATTCTTCCACAAGTATTTTGGGTCAGCTACGAACGACTGGCGTCTCTGGTTCACGCACCGGTTCGCCGGTAATTAGACGCGCGCCACGGCTAAACGTAAAGTACTGGATACCCCACCGGATGAATACGAGTAGCCGATTCTCAAATTCCACCACGTACATCAGGTGCACAAACAGCCACAAGAGCCAGGCAAAGAAGCCGGAAACCTTCAGCCAGCCGAAGTCCGCCACCGCGGACGCCCGCCCGATCACTGCCAGATTTCCCTTGTTGAAGTACTCAAACGGCTTCCTCGGCAAGCTCGGATTTGCGGCCAGCCGCGCGGCATAACGGCCCTGCTGCATCGCTACCGGAGCCACGCCCGGCAGCCAGTTGCCGTCCTTGCCCTTTACCGCCGCCGCATCCCCAATCACAAAGATCTCGGGGTGTCCCGGCACGGTCAGATCCGGACCCACCAGCACTCGGCCGCCGCGATCCGTTTCGCACTGGGTCGCCGTACACAGCACCTTGCCAAAGCCCGATGCTGCTACCCCGGCTGCCCACAATACGGTCTTGGCCGGAATACGCTCGCCCGAATGCAGCACTACTCCGTCTGCATCGACACTGGTTACGCGAACGCCATTCCGCGTCCGTACGCCCATCTTGAGCAGAGATCGTTCGGCCTTGGCCGACAGCTCCTCGGGGAACGCCCCCAGCACTCTCGGACCTCCGTCCAGCACCAGAATTCGCGACTCCTCCGGCCGGATCTCGCGAAAGTCATGTCGCAGCGTATCGTTGGCAATCTCCGCAATCGCGCCTGCCAACTCCACCCCTGTCGGACCTCCGCCAACGATCAGAAACGTCAGGTACGCCCGCCGGATCTCCGGGTTGTCTTCCTTCTCAGCCGCCTCAAACGCACGCAGAATCTTGTGCCGGATGCGCGTGGCGTCTTCCACCGTCTTCAGCCCGGGAGCCACTTCGGCCCACCCATCGTTGCCAAAGTACGACGTTCGCGACCCTGTCGCGACAATCAGCGAATCGTAGGTCAGCGAATCCAACCCGCCGTCCAAGGCAAGCGTCTTGGCCACAGGATCAATGCCCGTAACCTCAGCCATCAGTACTTGCGTGTTGTGTTGGTTCTTGAGGACAGACCGCAAAGGCGCGGCAATCTCGCCCGGCGAAAGTGACCCGGTCGCGACTTGATACAGGAGGGGCTGAAAGAGGTGAAAGTTTCGCTTATCGACCAGCGTTACTTCGGCATTCGCAACCCGGCGGAGGGCTTGCGCTGCATACAAGCCACCAAAACCTCCGCCGACGATTACGATTTTCATCCGAGATACTTTTTGAGGTCAGGATTCAACTGCTGCTGGATCTCCGGCGTGTCAACATTCGCCTTCGTCACCAGCTTCGGGGGAATGTTCTGCACTTTTGCTACCGTTTTGCCGCTCAGGTGATCCATCGCTGCCTTCACAGACTCGTAACCCATCCGGAACGGATCCTGAATCACCAGCGAATCGATGATCCCGGCTCGCAAATCGGCCACAAGCTGCGGACTCGAATCAAAGCCCACCAGCTTCACCGTGCTCTTGCGACCCTTGAGCGCCTGCGTGGCGCCGACAGTACTGCTCTCGTTCGACCCAAACAGCACCTGTACTTCCGGATGCGCCGTCAGAATGTTCTCGGTCACGGCCATGCTCTTCGAAAAATCCGCCCAGCCGTACCGCTCGTCCACGATCTGGATTTCCGGATAGACCTTGCCGATGCGATCTTTAAAACCCTGTTCGCGCGCCATGGTGGACGCAGCGCCCGGCTGCACCATCACCATCGCGATCTTGCCATTCCCGTCCAGGATCTCTGCCACGCGGTTGGCGCCCATTTCCCCGGCCTTGTAGTTATCGGTGGCCACCAAGGACACGTAGTTGTCGGTATCGATGCCGGAGTCAAAAATCACCACCGGGATCTTTGCCTCATGCGCGCGATCCACCACCTTCACCATGCTCTTCTTATCGATGGGAGCAAGCGCGATCGCGTCCACCCGGCGGTTGATCATCGCATCGACAATCTGGATCTGCTGGTTAAAGTCCGTCTCTGCTGCCGGACCATTCCAGATGATGTCCACGCCCACTTCCTGCGCATGCTTCACCGCACCGGCGTGTACCGATTGCCAGAACAAATGCGCACTGCCCTTCGGTACCACGCCAATCTGCTTCTTGCCAGACCGGTTGCAGCCCGCCGAACCCAGTACGCCGGCCGCTGCCAGAGCGCCGAATGCAAAATCTCTTCTACGCATATGCTCCTATTGGGGGAACTGCTTCGGGGCCGTCAGATGCTGCCAGCCTTCGCCGTCCAGCGCACGCAAAAACGCCACCAGATCCGACTTTTCCTGCTTCGTCAGGTTCAACTTCACCATGCGCTCGTCCAGGTTCTTATTCGGATTGCCGCCGCGATCGTAGTAGTCGACCACTTCCTCGAGCGTCTTCAGCGAGCCATCGTGCATGTACGGTGCGGTCTTCGATATGTCGCGCAAGGTCGGCGTCTTAAAAGCGCCCCAGTCTTCGTCGCGCTTCGTTACCTTGTACCGGCCGGGATCCGGATTCGGCTTATCCATGCCCACGCCCAGGTTGTGGAAGGAGTTCAAGGTAAAGTTGATGCCCTCGTGGCACTGATCGCACTTGGCCTTGTTGAAGTACACATCCATGCCGCGGACCTGCGCCGCGTTCAGCGCGCTCTTGTTGCCGGCCTTGTACTTGTCGTACGCCGAATTGCCGCTCAGCACCGTACGCTCAAACGTCGCAATCGCCATGCCGGCGCGCTCAATGGTGACGTCCTCGCTGCCGAATGCCGCCGCGAACATCTTTTTGTACCCGGGGCTGTTCTTCAAAAACACCACAATGGCATCGTGCGTGTGCCCCATCTCAATCGGGTTCGCCATCGGACCAATCGCCTGGTCCTCCAGCGACCCTGCGCGTCCATCCCAGAACTGCGCCAACGAGTACGCGCGATTGATCACCGTCGGCGCGCTACGGTCGCCGCGCTGACCTTTGATGCCCGCCGAATTCGGCTGCTGGTCGGTAAATGCAAGCTTTGGGTGATGGCAGGTAGCGCACGATACGGTGTTGTCCGCCGACAAGCGCGTGTCGTAGTACAGCGCCCGTCCCAGTTCCCACTTGGCCGGTGAGTACGGATTGTTCTTCGGCCACGGAATGGGCTGCAGGCCCAGCGGAATCTTGATCGCCGCCGCAGTAGGCGGAGCCTTCAACTCCGGCGCATCGGCCGCGTCCAAAGACCCCACCAGCATCGCTACGGAAAGCACTGGAGCGCCAAGCAGCGCTCCCCGCATCAACTTCGTCATTGCTGCCATCACCCTCTTCTGTTGTTTCGCTTTACTTGTTGACGTAGCCCTGTACGAAGATCGCCTTCGCACCGGCATGCTGTGCCTGCGTACCAGTCACTTCCATGATGTGGCCGATGTGGTCTGCAGCAGCCTTGCGGAACGCCGTGGTCTGGCCGTCGCGGCGCGGGTCATGCTCTTCGTCGATCAGCAGGAACACATCGCCGGTCTTGGTCACCAGGCCAATCGGCTGGCCCGCCATGATGCACTTCTTACCGCAGGAAGCATGCTTATCGCCATGCTTGCCCAACTGCAGGTAGCAGGACATGTCCACGATTTCGCCAATCTCGGTCACCGCCGTACCCTTCTGGGGCTTGCCGTCGACACCCGCGGCCATGGACGTCGCCGACCAGACTTCGCCCTTCTCACCCATCTTGCCCATCGGCTTCTCATAGGTGCCGGCATTGGGAGCAACCGTCATCTGCGGCTGCAGGATGCCCGGACCTTTGCCCGAGGTTTTCTTTTCCTGTGCACCGGCGACAAACAATGCACCGGCGGCGATCATACAAACGAGTACTTTCATAATCCTTTTCACCTCTATCCGCGGCCAGCGGCGGCGGGAATTTTTCTCAGTAGATCTTCAAATTCGGCTCTGCTTTCGCTGCCGATCGTAAAGCAATCCACACTCTGCTGCGCTAGGGCGAACTGCAACGCCTCATCCGGCTTCGAACGCAGTCTGCCCGCGCCCAGAATCTTCATGCCGATCACACCTTTGCCAGCTGCTTTCATTTCAGCCAGCACTTGAAGGACCGTCGCCGGGTCCGCATCCATCGCCACTTGCGCCGGATTGATGCGCGCCAGGTCCACTTCCACCCAAGGCGATTTCGCGGCGGCCTGCAGCGCCACAAGCGTATGGCACGACGTACCATGCGTGCGGATAATGCCCTTTTCACGGGCCTCCGACACCACTTCCATCGCCGGCTTCATCAGCTCCGGCCAGTTCGCCGCTTCCATCTTGTGCAGCAGAAAGATGTCGATGTAATCGGTCTTGAGTTCACGGCGGAAGCGATCGATATCGGCCTTCATGTCCGCCGCCGTCTTCGCGCCCGATTTGGTAAGTACCGTTACCTTTTCGCGCGGCAGACCCTTCAACGCGAGAGCGGCGTGAGGATGTGTTCCATATTGATCCGCAGAGTCGATCACGGTCACACCCTGGTCGTAGGCGGCGCGGAACAGCTCAGCCAGCCCATTTACGCCCAATTTCCGGGTCTGATTCGACGATCCGCCCGTACCGCTCGTCCCGCTCCCCATCATCAGGCGCGACACTTCGACGCCGCGCGGACCAAGTTTGATGCGGTCCTGCGCTGTCTTGCGCACAGGCTGCGCATAGAGATGGTACGGAAAGTTCGTTAGGGATACGAGACCGGCGGCAGATGCCCCGGACCGCAAAAAATGCCGTCTGTTCAAACCGCCTCCTAAACCTGCAACGTATCACAGTGCCACAGGCCGTTACAAGTTGTTGATATCTTAGTTCCTTCCGGCCATGAACACACCGCTCACCATCCTTTGTATCGCCAGCTATGAAAAGGGTCACGCTTTCCTGCGGCAATGCAAAGCCTCCGGCGCACGTGTATTTCTCTTAACCTCTCTATCCCTCAAGGATAAGGCCCAGTGGCCCACCGACTCCATCGACGAACTCTTCTACATGCCCGACGAGGACCACGCCTGGAATCGCGAACACACCCTCCACGCCGTCGCACACCTGTGCCGCAACCACATCATCGATCGCCTGGTCCCCCTCGACGACTTTGACCTCGAACTCGCCGCCTTCCTCCGCGAACACCTCCGCATCCCGGGCATGGGCGAAACCACCACGCGCTACTTCCGCGACAAACTCGCCATGCGCATGAAGGCCCAGGAAAAAGGCCTCAATATCCCGGAATTCGTCCCTATCATCAACCACCAGCGCGTGAACGAGTATCTCGACCGTGTCCCCGGACCCTGGGTCCTAAAGCCCCGCATGCTCGCCGGCGCCATCGGCATCAAAAAGGTCCACACCAAGCAGGAGGCCTGGGACAAGATCAACTCCCTCGGCGACCAGCAGTCGTACTACCTGCTCGAACGCTTCGTCCCCGGCGACATCTTCCACGTCGACTCGATCGTATATGAAAACAAGCTCGTCTACGCCGTGGCCTCCGAGTACGGCAAACCCCCGCTCGACGTATCGCAATCGGGCGACATCTTCACCACACGCCTGATGCTCCGCGGCTCGGAACGCGAACAGGCCGTACGAGCCAAGAACGCGCAAGTCCTGCCCAGCCTCGGCCTCGTGCGAGGTGTATCGCACACCGAATTCATCGTCGCTAACGAAGACGGTAAAGTGTACTTCCTCGAAACCTCGGCCCGCGTCGGAGGAGCCCACATCGCAGACCTCATCGAAGCCGGCACCGGCATCAACATGTGGGCGGAATGGGCAAAGGTGGAACTCGCCGGAGGCAAAGCGCCGTACTCGCCGCCAGAAGCCAAAGAAGATTACGCGGGCCTGCTCGTATCGCTAGCCAAGCAGCAGTGGCCGGACCTCTCCGCGTACAACGACCCCGAAGTCGTCTGGCGCATGAACCGCGAGCATCACGCCGGGCTGATCGTAAAGAGTCCGGACTTCGCCCGCATCACAGAACTTCTGGAGCAGTACCGCAACCGTTTCCGCGAAGATTTTTGGGCCATGCTACCCGCCCGCGATAAGCCTACGCACTGAGAGAGTTGCAGCGCCCGTGCTCATAATGGGACCATGCGCCGCCGCGACCTTCTTGCCACAGTCAGCCTCGCTGCCTTTGGTCAGGACCTCAACCAGCGGCAGATCGAGCGTTGGATGGAGATGGCCTCCGTACCCGGCGTCTGGCTCACCATCTTCCGCCACGGCAAGTCCGTTCGCGACCTCGCGCTCGGCGCACGCGATACCCAAGCCGGCAAGGCCCTGGACCCCTCCTGCTACTTCGAAATCGCCTCACTCACCAAGCAGTTCACCGCGTACGTCGCGCACGAACTCCGCGCCGCAGGTACCCTCGACTTCGACAAGCCGCTCAACGACTATCTCGGCGCAGAAAAAGCCGATCCCGCCGCTGTCGGACGCACCGCCCGTCATGTACTGAGTCACGGCGCAGGCTTTCCAAACTGGCGTCAGTCCGCCAGTGAACCTCTAAAGCCGGAGTTCGAACCCCTCACCCGCTTCCGCTACTCCGGCGAAGGCTACGTCTACCTCGTACGCGCCATCGAAGCAATCACCCAAACTCCCTTTGGCGAACTCATCCACTCAAAAGTCTTCACGCCCCTCGGCATGAGCGACAGCGCTGTCTGCTGGACCCCGGACCTCCAACCCCGCATGGCCCCGGGGCACGACACCAACGGCCGTATCCGCGACATCTCCTTCCGCAAGCCGACGTGGAGCTACATCGAGCGCAACGTCAAGACTCCGCCGCGCTCCTGGACCTTTGACCAGACCGTCGACATCGCCAAAGGGCTCGGCATCCCCGCCGTACCCAACATGCTCACCCCCAACTACGCCGCGTCCCTCTGCATGACGGGACTCGACTACGCCAAGTTCGCGCAGCACATGCTGCAATCGGGCCGTGCCGCCCAACTCACTGGCATGGAGAACAACATTCGCCAGACTTCGACAACGAAACTCGGGTGGGGATTAGGATGGGGCGTGCAAAAGACAGAACGTCACACGCGCCTCTGGCAATGGGGTGACAACCGAGGCTACAAAAACTTCGTCCTGCTGGACCCTGCCAACAAGGCCGGCATCTTCGTCTTCACCAACGGGGACGGCGGCCGCCAAGTCTACGACCGCCTCATCTCCGCCCTTTACGGAGATCAACCCGCGCTCTTGTGGCTCAGCTAGCGCCGGAAAAAGTCGTCTGCGCCACCTTCAGGCGGAACCGCTCCACCTGCTGGAACTGATACTCCGCACGAACGATCAACGTGTCGTAATCGAGCTTCGGCGCCTCGGCAATTTGCCGCAGCACACGCCACAGAGCGCGCTTACCGAGTATGCCCAACGACAAGGTCTCCAGCGCCTCGAACGTACCGATGCCGCGAGCATTCTCAGGATCAAACTTCGCGCGCATGGCCTTCTCCGCCAGATGTCCCAAAGCCTTCTTCAGCGACGACTCGGCTTCACCCAACTGAGCGATGATGCTTTGCAGTACCTCAACATCAGCGCGGATCTCCCGTTGCAACACATTCGCAAAGGAGGCGAGTTCCGGATCCGCCTTTTGTGATCGCAACGAATCGAGCAACTCTACGGCAAAAGTTGCACCCGCATGATGGTCATCCAAGTAGGTTCGTAATGCTTCACTCATTCCCGGGCTTCTTCCAGGAATGAGTGAGCAATTTGAGTACCTAGCCGATCATACCCATCGCCCGCTTACCCGCCTCGAGTACCTGCAGGATCTTCTCCGTCTCATACACACAACCACCCCAAGCTCCACCACCGATGTCCTGTAGCGCGGCCCACAGCTTGGTCTCCTCAGGCAGATCCGGATCCGCACGCAAATCGTCGCGCAACGCACGCGAACTCAGTACGCGCTTCCCCACTTCCGCCCCGAACACATACGCGTCGGACCCCACCAGATTGATCGTGCCCTCCAGCGTATTGCGGTCCACCACAATCTCGATGATGTCGCCTTCAATCAGCTTCCCAATCGGTCCACCCGCCAGCGCTTCCGGCGACACATGCCCGATGCACGCCCCTGTCGACACGCCGCTAAACCGCGCATCCGTGATCAGAGCCACATGCTTGCCAAAGGGCAAATGCTTCAAGGCGGAAGTTAACTGATACGTTTCTTCCATCCCCGACCCCATCGGACCCCGGCATGCCAGCACCAGGATGTCGCCTTCGTGAATCTGCTTGTTCTTGATCGCCGCAATCGCGTCCTTCTCCGCCAAAAACACACGTGCCGGACCCTGCTTGCGGTACACGCCGTCCTCGCCCACCACACTCGGGTCAATCGACGTCGCCTTGATCACAGACCCCTGCGGCGCCAGATTGCCTTGCGGGAAGCACACCGTCGCCGTCATCCCGCGCCCTACCGCTTCGCCAGGACCCATAATCACGTCATCCGGATTCACACCGTCGCGCTCCTGCAGCAACTTGCGCAACTGCGCCCGGCGCTCCGAGCCTTCCCACCACGCCAAGGTCTCGCCCAACGTCGCGCCCGATGCCGTCAACACCGTCAGGTCCAGCAGGCCCGCGTCGCGCAGATGCAGCATCACTTCCGGCACACCGCCAGCCAAAAACACCTGCACTGTCGGATGATGCCGCGGACCATTCGGCAGCGCATCAACCAAGCGCGGCACATTGCGATTCACATGGATCCAATCGGGCACGGTAGGACGCGTCAACCCAGCCTGGTACGCCACCGCCGCCAGATGGATGATCACATTCGTCGATCCGCCAAACGCCGCGTGTACCACCATCGCATTCTGCAGCGCGCCGGGCGTCAGAATATGCCGCATGTTGATACCGCGTGCCATCAGACCCAAGCCCGCAATTGCCGACCGTTTGGCCATATCCAACCAAATCGGATGCCCCGAAGGAGCCAGCGCCGAATGCGTCAGCGACATGCCCAGCGCTTCGCCAACAACCTGCGCCGTCGCCGCTGTACCCAAGAATTGACAGCCACCGCCGGGCGACGCACAAGCGCGGCAACCCATATCGGCAGCCTCTTGCAGCGTGATCTGCTGGTGCGAAAACCGTGCGCCAATCGTCTGTACCCGACCCGCATCTTCACCATCCGAAGCCAGCAACGTTACGCCGCCCGGCACCAGGATGCAAGGCAGATCGCGCGACCCCGCCAGCGCCATCATCATCGCCGGCAGTCCCTTATCGCACGTCGCCACACCAAGCACCGCGCTACGCGTCGGCAGCGACCGGATCAGCCGCTTAAAGATCGTCGCCGCGTCATTCCGATAGGGCAGGGAATCGAACATCCCCGTCGTACCTTGAGACCTTCCATCGCAAGGGTCGGTACAGTACGCGGCAAACGGAATCGCGCCGCGCTTCTTCAACTCGCGCGCCGCCTCCTGCATCAACAAACCCACTTCCCAATGCCCCGTGTGATACCCCAGCGCGATCGGCGTACCATCTTCCGCTCGAATACCGCCGTGCGTCGAAAGCAGCAACACCTCGGACCCCGTCAGCTTCGCCGGCTCCCAGCCCATCCCAGCATTCTGCGTCCATCCAAACAAATCGCCGGACGGACGCTGCATCAGCATCTCCGCCGTAATCGGCAGCGATCCCTTCGGACCCGGAACCTTCGTATGGATGTCGTAAAGGGACTCATCACCTGAGTCGAGTATCGATTGCAGATTCATTGGAATTTACCAGCAGTTGTAATAACCGTCGCGCTCCGCCAACTCCACGGGTACGCCAAATAGTTCGCTCAAATTCGCAGCCGTCAGGACGTCTTTCTTCGGCCCATCCTGCACTACGCGGCCATCGTTCATAAACAAGACGCGATCCATCTCCGGAATGATCTCGTCCACATGATGCGTCACCAGGATGAGACTCTTGCCCGTCCGCGCGACCTTGCTCATAATGTCACGAAGCTCGCGCATCGCCTTCAAGTCGAGCGACGTCGAAGGCTCATCCAGAATCAGCGCCTTCGGATCGCTCACCAAAGCCCGCCCGATCACCGCCCGGCGACCCTCACCCGAGGACGTCTCGCACAGCGGACGATCCGCCAGATGCGTGATCTCCAGCAGTTCCATCACCTCATTGGCCTTCTCAACCATGTACGGCTGCACGTCATGATTCGGCCAGATCCCGATGCTCGAAAAGAACCCGCTCAACACCACTTCACGAGCCGTATAGTCGCGCCTGCATGCCAGCATCAGGTCGTTGGTAACGATCCCCATCATCGACCGCAGCTCAAACACATGCCACCGGTCGCGGCCCATGATTTTGAGCGTCCAATCCATATCGCCCAGGAACGGATAGACATCGCGCGTCAAAGCGGCAATCAGAGTCGACTTGCCAGACCCATTCGGACCCAAAATGGCAAGATGCTCGCCTTCGTTGATTTGGAGAGTGACGCGATCAAGCGCTTTCTGCGCATCGCGATAGACCGTAACGTTACGGAACTCGAGGAGCGGTGCAGTCGTAGTCAACTCACCAGCGTACCTGAGATCCACTCGTGCGTACCAGCAAAATCCCGCAACCCCTGCGTAGCCCCAAACGACGTCGCACTCAGCGCTCCACACGCATTCGCCAACCGCGCGACTTCTGCCAGCGGCAACCCCCGCTGCATCCCCGCCAGGAACCCGCCGCAGAAGCTATCGCCCGCGCCCGTTGTATCCTTTGCCGCAATCGCGAACCCCGGCGTCGCCAGCGGCTCATCCTGCCCCTGCACAAACGTCACCGACCCCGCGGCCCCAAGCTTCACCACCACATGCTTGGCCCCCGCATCACGAAACGCCTGCACTGCACGACCCGGCTCGCCATGCCCCGTCAGCATCCGGATCTCGTCCTCATTCGCGAACAGCAAATCGCAATGGGGCAGGCACGGCTCAACCACCTGCATCCACTCGCCGCGCGAATCCCACGCCGTATCCATGGATGTCGTCAGACCCGCAGCCTTCGCGCCAGCCAATGCCTTTGCCGTATGTGGACGGAACGCCCGCAGCGCAAAAGGATTCGCCAGATGATAGTGCGTACACCCATCTAGTTCCGCACTCGTAAACCCCGCAAAATCCCCCAGCGCGACCAGACTTGAACCCGGCACATGCAGGAACCCGCGGCTACCTCCCGTACGCACCAGCGCGACACTCGCCGCCGTGGCATAAGCATCGGACACCAGCAGAGCGCTCAGGTCCACGCCAACACTGCGCAACCGCGCGACAATCGCGCCACCCGCGGCATCCGTACCGCACATGCCCTTGAACCGAACGTGACCACCCAGGATGCCAATCGCGTACGAGGTACTCGCACCGTTCCCGCCCAGGTACGGCTCGATGTGTTCCACCCATTGCGTACCACTATCCGGGATGCGGTCCGCCGGGTACACCACGGTATCCTGCACCAGATTCCCGGTAACCAGAATCCTGCCAGGGATACCAAAGGCCAAGTTACTGCACTCCACCGCCAGCGATGGCGCGAATCAACTCCATCTCAAGCGGCCATTCGCCGTGCACCGTATTGCCATCCACACGGAATTGCCCACTCACCAAGAGCGTGGCCAAATCTGCAGGACCCGGCGTTTGCTTCTCCCGCGCCAGCAGCTTTTGCAGCAAGCCCGTAGCCTCCTGCAAATCCCGCTTGATCTTCTCGGAATCAGAGCCGTTCTGGCACACCGCCGCCAGCTTCAACGCCATGCGATTGCTCCCACCGCCGCTGCCAGACGCAGGCGCGACGCTAAAGAAAGTCTCGCTCGCCGGAGCCAAAGCGGTCGCAAAGATCCGGCTACCCGTAGGTACCGCGGAAGGATCGCGCCAGTACGAACCCGGCACGCGAATCCAAATCGTCGACGATTTTACCGGCCACGCATTCACATCGCCCAGATTCCGTTCCTGCTGCGGGATCCCAATGCCGTACGCACCACCCGGCGGACTCGAAGAGATCGCCAGCGCCGACGAGTGCATCGGATAGAACGACAAGCTGTTTTCCGAAAACTCATTGCCGCCGCGAACCTCGCAGAACCCGTTCTTGCAGGTCCCGCCGCTCGACATCGCGTAGCTCCGGATCTTGCCCCAATCAAAGCGGCCCACCGCTACCGCATGCCGTGCCTTACCCTGTAGTGCGATCGCCAGGCGATCCAGGTCGCTACGGTAATCAAAGCCCGATTGCTGGATGAACTTGCGATACTCTGCGTCCTCAACGGCCTTCGATCCCGCGATGATGTCGAGCAGGCCGTAGTCCCGCAGTGTCTTCAAGTCGACAAACACCAAAATCGAATCCTGGACGGGGAGCGACGCCGCCATTCGTTCCGGATTCCACTGGCTGCTGTTCCGGTATAGAAACAGTCCGTAAATCGCTGCCGCACAAACGGCAACCAGCAGAGCGACGCTCAACAGGGGCTTTGAGGAAAACCTCACCACTTCAGTCTAGCGGACGATTCGCTACACTAAACTCACTCCACTCGACAAACCACCCATGTTGCAACCTTTTCCGGCGCGCGTTCAGGCGGGCATCTACCTGCTCACTGGCGTCGCCATTCTCTCTGTCGCCTCGTACCTGCTGGACGCCATCGCATTTTCAAACCGTGCGGAGCCGGCCACCTACGGCGCAGGCGGTTACATGAGCCGCTTCGCCGCCCTCCGCAACGATCTGCCGCCAGGCACCAAAACCCTCGGCTACATCACCGACATGGAGAAAGACCCAGGCGACGTAGAGTTCCACCTCACGCAGTACGCCTTCGCACCCGCCATCCTCGACAAAGGCGCTGGCAAAGGCCGCTACGCGATAGGCAACATGGTGAAAGATCCCACCGCGGAGTTCATGGACAAAATGGGCGTCACCGCAGTCAAGGTCTACCCCAACGGCGTCGTGCTCTTCGAGCGGAAAGGCTACATCCAGCCGTGATCGTCCTCGCCGTTCTGCTCTCCATCCTCACCGGCTTCCTGCTGGTCCGCGCCATCTGGCCCGCCCCCTCTTTTGCTTGGGACAACCGTGGAGACTGGTTCCGCCTCGGCGCCGGCGCGATGCTCGGCATCGGACTCGCCTCCATCCCCGCCTTCTTCACCGCCCAGGCGCAACCCGCAGACCTCGCGCTGTTCGCCGCCGCTGCGGTACTGTTCGCGCTCTTCGGCCGCCCCCGCACGTTGACCATTGATGACGAGTACCCCGCGCCGAAAATCCTCACCTGGACCCTGCTCGCGCTCCTTGTCGTCTTCGCCCCGGCCTACGTCACCATGGCGCAGCCAAACCCGTACGGCGAACTCGACACCTGGCGCATCTGGAACTTCCGCGCCCGCTTCCTGTATCGCGGCGGTACCCTCGCGGAACTCGCCAATCCCGCCCTGCAGTACACTCACCCCGAACTGCCGTACCTGGTGACGTCCAGTGTCCTCCGCACGTGGCGCTGGGGCGGGGAAGAGTCACCGCTCGGCGCGATGCTCCTCGCAGGAACCTACGGCTTCTCGTTGATCGCCATCCTCTACGGCGCCATCCGCGCCATGCGTGGCCAGGCCCAATCGCTGCTCATGCTGGCAGCGATCCTCGCCTCCACGGCCGTCACCGGAAACGCCGCCACCCAGTTTGCCGACATACCCTTCGCCGCGCTCGTCGCCGCCGCCTTTGCCTCGCTCCTCATGGCCTGGAACCTCAGCGAACCGCGACTGTACCTGCTCACTGGGCTCGCCGCAGGTCTCCTGCCCTGGACCAAGAATGAGGGCTGGTTCTACGCCGTACCTCTGCTCGCCGTCGCACTCTGGAAAGGCAAGCTATCCGGTGCCTTGTTCACAGTCCTCGGCGCAATCCCCGGCGCAGCCACCGCCGCGTACTTCCTGCTCAACGTGGCCCCAGCCATACCCGGCACCGCTGCTACGTTCCCAGCACTCTCCGGAGCCATCGTCTCGCGCCTGTTGACCCTTAACTTGTTCGGCTGGGTCATTACGCCCGTCGTCATCCTGGCCATCTACACATATTTCGTTGGCTTCCGTCGCAACCGCCAACTCGCCAGTGGAATTACGGCCGCGCTGCTATTGATCGGTGGCATCGCGTCCATCCTGTATCGCGATGACAACCCCGGCGACTCTGCGGCATTCCGCATCCTGCTACACGTCTGGCCCGCGATCTTGCTGGTGTTGTTTGTGGAATACAAAACGCCGGAAGAGTGCGTGCTCGGTGGAATCCCCAAGCCTACCGGCAAATCAAGGAAATAGCGTACGCGCGCCTGCCTGCGACCCGAACATGCAGGCCGCGTTATGCCCGCACCGCGGCACAACGACAATCTGGTGCGTCGCGTGGAACTCCTCGCGCATGTAGTTCCAAAAGTTCAAGCCACGCTCCCGCCGGTTCGGACCCTGCGCCTGCGCCGAACAACTCTTGTCCAAATCGGAGTCCTGCAGCGTATCCAGATCGCCGATCAGATACGTGACATCGCGCTTCACAAACTGCCGCCGGATCGTTCCCGTGGTCATTGTGGACGCATAGCCGGTCAGCCCTTCGAGGCCATACCGGTACTTGTTGTACCCGCTGCAGTTCGTGCGATCCCAGTACGGCCCAAATCCACCCGTACAGATGCCGTCCTGCGTACACGAAGCCTCCGGCCGCAACCGGTACTCGTTCAAGTACACATACGACGACGGATTCGCCACCACATACTTCACCGGCATATGCAGCCGCGTCTCGGCATGATTCATCGCCGCGTACCGCTGTACAAACTGTCCACCGCCCGAATGCCCAGCGACGGTAATCGACCGCAGATTCGGGAACCGCGCGCGATCGCCCAAAAGCTGCAGGATCCGGTCCATCGCGTCGAACGACGTCGCCTTCAACTCGCTGTTCGTAGCCGCAAATCCGGCATTCCAAGCCTGGCATCCGAACACCAACTCGCCGTCCTCCACCGTATCCCGGCAGGACGGTCCGTCGATGCCCTTAAAGCTCGGCGCGATGATCACCGTATCGAGCAACTCGCCTTGCGACGCTGCAGCCGCCAGCGCCGTACCAAAGTAGCCATCGCCATTCCGCGCGGCCCCATGCACCATCACCAGAGCCCGCTTGGGACCCGCCGCCGCGACCACCGGCGTCTGTACCGTCGGACTGCTGCTGCGCAACGGATGCGTGGCATAAATCCGGACCCAGCCGTCCTTGACAGACAGCCGTTCGGAACACGCTTCATTGGGAGAAAGGCAGGGTAAATTCTCGGCGTACGCGAGCGTACCAAAGGCAGCAAATGCCCAAAGCGGCAAACTACGGATCAGATCCCGAGTCCCCATTTTCAGAATGTTGGGATTGTATCATTCCCGGCCGAACGGCATCAGTTCCGATGGCTCGATATGCACCAAAACATCATGGATTTTGGGAATCCGGTCGCGGATCGCATCCTTCACGGCATGCGCGATCTTGTGCCCGTCGCGTACGCTCAGGTCGCCATCCACCAGCACATGCAGATCGACAAAATACTCGAGCCCCATCTTCCGCACGCGGCACAAATGCAGCCCCGCGACATCGGGGGTTGCCAGCGCAATCTTCCGCACCTGTACATCGATGTCGGACGCAGGCGCAGCGTCGGTCAACTCCGCCAGCGCCTTACGCAGAAAGCCGAACGCATTGTGAAAGATCACCGGCACTGTCACCAGCGCCGCGATCTCATCCGCAATCCGCCAGGACGGACCGCCGATCAGCGCCATGCTGATTCCGATGAACGCTACCGCGGAGGTAATCGCGTCGCTCCGGTGATGCCACGCGTCGGACTCCACCGCCGTACTCTCAATCTCCGCCGCCACTTTGTTCACATGCCGGAACAGCGTCTCTTTGGCCAGAATCACAAGGCCCAGCACCACCAGCGTGTAAGGCTCCGGCGGCGCATGCGGCGTCACCAACTGCCCGATGCTCGTGACGGCAATCGCCAGCGCCGCGCCCATCAAGCCAAGCGACACAATGGTCGCCGCCAAAGGCTCAGCCTTGCCATGTCCGTAGGGATGATTCTCGTCCGGGGGCCGCATGGCGTACCGCAACCCCGCGTACACGACAATCGAGGTCATGGAATCGCACAGCGACTCAATCGCGTCGGCGATCAGAGCAGAGGAATTGCCCGCGATCCCGGCCACACCTTTGACCAGAACGAGCAGTAGGTTGACGCCAACGCCAATCAACGTGGCTCTGAGACCCTGTTGGGCGCTGGCGCTCACAAAGCAAGTGTATCCCGCAGCCGCTTAGCGCGACGGCGTGAACTTGAACTCGGTAATCTGAATTTCGTCGCGGCCTTCCACGACAAACGCAAAGCGTCCATCGCCAAAGTTGCGTGACGGATCCTGCCAGTTGTCGATAAAGGTCCAGACGCCGCCCAGGTTCAGGCTATGGATAACCGCGCCGTTGCGGACTTCCACCTTCACATGGAACTCGTCCTGCGAATTGAACTTCGCCTCTTCGAGCTTCTTGTTATTGCCGTTCTGGACATCGCGGCGCGTCAGCTTGTTCTTTTCCATCTCGAAGTACGCATAGTTCTTCGAGTCTTTCGCGCCAATCATCCAGCGGACACGTTTGCCGCGAGTCGGCTTCACCGTAAACTGGAACGTACCGTTAGTCTGCGCAGCCTTGTACGCCGCCACCGCGCTACCCTTCAGCACGTACGCATTGCCTTCCCGCGTAAAGTTGCCGTCCAGGTCGCTGATGCCGCCTCCGCTCACCGGAGGAGGCTGCACCACTACCGCGGCCTTCGTCAACGCCAGATCCACATTGCGCGTCTCACCGCCCGGCAGATTCAACGTCACCGAACGCTCGTTGTACCCGTTGGCGCGAGCCGTCACCGTATACGTACCCGGCGGCAAACCGTTGATCACCGGATCGGTAATCGTGCGGGCCTGCGCATCCGAATCGCGCTTGATTGTCAGTCGCGTATCATTCAACGGCGTATTCAGCACCAGCCGGATCGTAGAGATCGCCTGCGCCAGAACCGCATCGCCAATCGCCACAGTCTCACCAGCCTTGAAGGACCGGTTAAACGCGCGCGACGTGTAGCCGGCCAGTTGGAACTCAATCACCTTATCGCCCAGGTTCGTAATCGTGCTGGTCAAAACACCATCCGGACCGACCTTGCCCACAGGCTGTTTATCGATCAGCACCGTAGCATTGGGCGTCGCACCCGTCACCTTCAGCGTCGCCACACGAGGCAGCGCCTTCATCGTAAACGGCAGCTTCGATTCTTCGCCCTTCTTGATCTCGGCAATCTGTTCCGGAACCGGCTCAAAACCTTCCTTCGACGGCTTCACGCGATACTTGCCCGGCGGTAATTGGATACGTAATTGACCACGTACCGTCTTGCGCGTCACCGGCCGGCCTTCAAGCGTAATCGCGACATCGTCTTCCTGCCCGGCAACCACAACCAGGTAACCCGCGTTCACATCGGACTTCAGGTACGCCGTAAGCGTGGGGCTCTGCGAGTACGACAGGATCACCTTCTTCGCATCCTTGCCCTCGCCCACCACGACCTCATGCTCACCGGCCGCCAGATCCGCAAGCTCCACGCCGGAACTCGTCACATCTCCGCGCTGCTGGCCGTCCAACTGCAGCTTCAGCGGGCCCGCCGAAGTATGCACCTTCGCGCGGTTCCCCGCGCCTGCCACCAGCACCGCCAGTACATTCTTGCCCGTCGGAGCGCCATCAATCACCGGAGGCTTGCCGACGTTCGCCGTAAAGCTGAAAGACGCTTCGCCGCTCGGCCCGCTGATCGTCACCTGATGCTGCCCCAGTGGTACGCGATCAAGCGTAAACTGCGTTTCCTGAATGTCGCCCGCCGGCTTGCCGTCGATCGTAACTTTACCCGCGATGTCCGACAGAATGCGCAGCGCCTGCGCCTGTGCCGTCAACGGTAAGGAAACGCTGCTCGTCGACCCCGCCGCTACCGTCACTCCGGTCAGCGCGTTCTCATAACCTTCAAGCGACGCCATCACCTGGTAGTTGCCGGGAGGCAGATCGATCTTGCAGTTCGACGTACACTTCTGCTGCGTTTCCTGATTGCTGATCTGCACCGCAGCGCCCGGCGGCACCGTCACGATCTCCACCGGAAAAACCGTACCGCTGACAGTTTTGTTGTCTTTGCTGTCGATGTTACGATTCCGGGCCAGTTGCACCAGAAACACAACAACTCCCAGCGCCACCACAAGGCCCAGACCCGCGCCAATAAACAACGCACGTTTGTAATTCGGAGCCCCACCACCCGGCTTCTTCGGAGGCGGAGGCTGCTGCCCGGCAGACGTCTGATAGGCCTTGGGCTGGTTGCCGGAGGGCATGCGTGCAGACGGCGCCTGCATCGACGGCGGAGTCGCAATAGCGGTTGTCGGAATCGACGACGGCGGAGGCGGCATCGAACTCGGCATCTGCGCCGATGCCGAAGCGGGGGGAGGCGGTGGAGCGGCGACAGGATTCTGCGACGACGGCATCCCCGTCGTACTGCCAATCTGTGCGTCCTTCAGCTTTTGCCCATGCGAAACCAGCCGCTGCTTCAGGTCGCTCGCCACAACCTGTACGTCAAAGTCGTTGGGGAACTGTTTCGAAATCTGATCCAGGCGGAAGTAGATCGGCTTCAGCGCCGGCAGGTCGGTGACCAAATCCACATCGGAACTGAGCTTATTGAGTTCGTCAATCGCTGATTTTTGATCCACAGTATTCTCGCTCGGCGCGAATCCCCTATCCAAAGATTATATGCGTTCCAGTACGGCTACGCCCTTGCCCGCTCCCGTACTTCCGTCCTGCCTTCACGCCTCTGCCGAACGGCTCCCTATCATATAGCGGAAAATCAGGTAGCAAACGAAACCTCCGGGCCCGAAAAAAAACGTCAGCAACAGGCACGGCGTCAAAATCCACCGCGACACGTGATGGCGTCTGGCATCCCGGACCTCCCAGGACCCTACAAACATGTCGAACGCCAGGTAGTGGATCCACCCGGCCAGCAACACCCAATCGTTTGCAAACAGGGCCTTGACGTCGTACAGCGTACCGAATCCGCCCTTGGCCTCGCCCCAATGCAAGCCAAGTACTACAACATACGCTATCGACAGAATTGCCGGAAAAAGTATGCCCGTCAAAAATGAAGTGTGCTTCCAGCGCGGCGCTACCAAGAGCAGCAGCCATGCGGGAAGCACGGAAAGGTTCGCGATGCCAAAAAGATCGCCGGGGTCCACGGTCTCCTGGGCCTAAATATCGTTCGGCTTCGGCAGATTCGGATCTGCCTTCGGTTGCGGAGGCCGCACAAACTCCCACTCGGTGCCGGTAAACCGGATCATGCGCACTTGCCCGCGCTCACCAATGGGCCCAATCTGCTTGCCGTTCCACTTCACCTGTACACCCGCCGCATTGCCGACTTTGATCACGGCGTTGGCGCGCCCAGCCAGTACCCGCGCCTGTGCCGGCTCCAGGATGCCCTGGTACAGCGTCTTGCCGTCGGAAAGGATCATCAGCCAGGTCGGCTCCTGCGCGGAAATCGCAAGGGACACAGCCTTCTCAGAGTCCTGGATGTTGGGCGTCAGGTTCACCACCGCGCCACCCGTATTCTGCAAGGGCAACTGCTCGCTACCCATCGGCGCCACACCTAGGGCACTCTGCGTCTGCGGTACAGCCACTTGCTGTTCGGTCACCGGTGCGACACCCACTGGCAGCGTCACGCTGCTTTCGGATGGAGCCTGCGTCTGCTGCGCCATTACCTGTACAGCGCTGCCGCCAGAAGGCCGCTGCATCCAGGTGTAGATCACGGACCCGCCCAGCAGCATGGCAATCAAGCCACCGGCCGCGGCAAGAAAGCGCAAGTCACTGTGTTGCGGATTCACCGCGCGCATGATCGGGTCACGCTCGCGGGCTGGAAATTTCGCTTGACGGAGTTCTTCGATGGACAACGTCTCATCGCCCACCCGTTCGGTGAACTCCTGTTCAAATTGCTTGGCGTCGACGCCGAGTACCCTGCAATACTGTTTGACGAAAGCCTTATAGAAAAATGGCCCGGGAAGGCGTTCGGGCTGGTCTGCCTCTAGCGCTTCCAGATAAAACCGGCTGATCTTCGTCTGCTCGGCAATCTGGGCCAGGTTGAGCTTGCGCGCCTCACGGGCGCGACGGAGTTGTTCTCCAACCGTTGGCATAAATAACGTCCCTTGAAATGGCCCAGGCAAGACATGGCCCGTACCATGCCGTATGATACAACAACTTTTGGACCAAAAGGTAAAATCCTACCCCCGGATTAGCGTGGTGATCGTCAATTGGAACCGGAGGGATATGTTGGTCGAGTGTTTGCAATCACTTGCAAGTCAGTCGCTCCCCCCATTTGAGGTGATCATCGTCGACAACGGCTCCTCCGATGGCTCGGTGGAAGCCGCCCGTTCGTGTCAGTCCTTACCCGTCCGTCTGATTTGTAACACTCAAAATCTCGGTTTTTGCGAAGCGAATAATCAGGGCTTTGCAGCCGCCACCGGCGACCTGTTCGCTCTCCTAAACAATGATGCCGTCGCCGACCCCCGCTGGCTCGAGGAACTCGCCGCCGCCTTCGACAATGCACCCAAAGTGGGGATGGCCGCCTCCAAAATCCTGGTATACGACCGGCGCGATACTATAGACAAAGTCGGCCATCTGATCTACTGGGACGGCCAGAACCGCGGGCGAGGCACCGGCGAGCGCGACCACGGCCAGTACGACCAAGTCGAAGAGGTACTCTGGCCTGACGGCTGTGCTGCCATGTACCGCCGGGAGATGATTGAGGAGATTGGCGGGTTTGATGAGGAGTTTTTTGCCTATGCGGACGACGCGGAACTGGGGCTACGCGCAAGGCTGGCCGGGTGGGGATCGATCTACCGTCCCGGCGCCCGTGTCTACCACCGCCGCGGCAGCACCCTCGGCGTTTACTCGCGAAAACGGATCGAGCTCATTGAGCGCAACCGCATCCTTCTCGTATTCAAACATTTTCCCTGGAGTCTGATTTGGCGAAACGGGTGGTTTTATCTGCGAAGAATAATCGCAGGCGCGAACGCGGCGGCTCGCGGGAAGGGCGAGGCGGGCAAGGTGCCGGGCCTCTGGCCGAAACTCCAAGTCCTGTTCGGGCTCCTGAGCGGGGCGTGCAAAGCCCTGCCGCTGATCCCGTCGATGCTCCGCAAGCGAAAACAGTTTCAGCCGTTGAGAAAGCTCAACAACCAGCAACTCCTGAACCTGCTCCGCCAGTATCAGATCCCGCTGAAGGATCTGTCCGAGCAAGCCAACTAATCACCGAACAGCCCTCGGACTCGCTCATCAACGTCAAAGTCGGCGACGAATGCCCCGCCTGTGGTGACTCGCGGATGCACTCGCTCTTCCGCTCCACAGACCGTCTTTACCGCACCACGGAACAGGAGTTCCTGGTCGTCGAGTGCGTCAACTGCCGCCTCATTCGTCTCTATCCGCAGCCTCCGCCGCACGAACTCCGCAATTACTATCCCGACACCTACTGGTTCTCCGCCACCGAATCCACTGCCGCGCGGCTTGAAGAAGAGTATCGCCGCATGGTCCTGCGCGACCACGTCGCCTTCGTCACCCGCGCCATCCGCGAATCCGACGAAGAAGGCCTACTCCTCGACGTCGGCTGTGGCGGAGGCCTCTTCCTCCGCATGATGAGCGACCGTGGCTTCCAGGGCATGGGGCTCGACTTCTCGCTCGACGCTGCCGGCACCGCCTGGCGCGAACACGGCATCCCCGCCGTCTGCGCGTCTCTGTCCAAAGCGCCCTTCGAACCCGGAAGTTGCGCCGCAATTACGATGTTCCATGTCCTCGAACATCTCTACGACCCCGGCTCCTACCTCGACGCCGCGCATCGTCTTTTGAAGCCTGACGGCCGCCTGATCGTACAGGTCCCTAACGCCTCCTGCTGGCAGTTCCTGATGTTCGGCAAAGCCTGGAACGGTGTCGACGTCCCGCGCCACTTGATCAACTTCAAGAAGAAGGATCTCGACGGCCTGCTCGACGCGTGCGGCTTCGAGGTCCTCCGCCACAAGCATTTTTCTCTGCGAGACAACCCCGCGGGACTCGCCACCACTCTCGCGCCTACGCTTGACCCCATGGCTCGCCGCATCCGCGGCACGGGCGATTCCGACCGCATGAAGCTCTTCAAAGACCTTCTCTACTTCGGCCTCGTCGTCGGCAGCCTGCCCTTCACCGCGCTCGAAGCGGCCTGCCACTGCGGCTCGACGATCATGGTCGAGGCACGGAAGAAGCAATAGTGTCTTACCGTGGCGTCCAGAGTCTGCTCCCGGGCTTTGTCCGCCGCTACGTCCTGCATTTTGAAACCGCCATCGCGGACGCCGTCGATGCCTTCGCTGCATCGCTCCCAGCAGACGCTCGAGTACTCGATGCCGGTGCCGGAGAAGGCCAGTACGCAGACCGCTTTAAAAGCCAGCGCTACACGGGTGTCGACCTTGGAATCGGAGACGAAGCCTGGAACTACGGCCAGTTGAGCGCCATTGCGGACCTCCTGGCTCTGCCGTTCCCGGACAACACCTTCGACGCCAGCCTCAACGTCGTCACTCTGGAACACGTCCGCGAGCCGTTGCAAGTAATCGTGGAACTCCACCGCGCCCTTCGGCCCGGAGGCAAGCTCTTGCTCATCGTCCCGCACGAGTGGGAAGAGCACCAGCAGCCGCACGACTACTTCCGCTACACCCGTTACGGGCTCGATTACATGCTCACAAAAGCGGGATTCACAGCCATCGACATACGCCCCGTAGGCGGCTTCTTCCGCTTGTTATCACGGCGTTTATTCAACGCGGCCCAATTCTTCCCAGGACCGTTGTCGATACTCGCTCTGCTATTCTTCGCGCCGGCAGCCCTGCTCATGCCGATGTTCGAGCCCCTGGACAAGCAAAAGAACTTTACACTGGGATTTATCTGCACATGCCAAAAACCACCAAAAAACGACGCGAGATCTTCACCCTAGGTGCGGCGGCGCTGCCGGCCTTCCTGATGGCGGCCCCGATGCAGAGGGAAAAGCTCCCGGACACCATCTACGGCGAAACCGAAGCCAAGCTCATCAAGGAACCCTTCGGCGACCTCCGCATCTACTTCGACGGCCCCACCGACCAGTTGAAGCTAATGACCGCCGGAAGCCTCCGCCTGAAGGCAGGCCAAAGCCCACACCCGCCGCACACGCACCCGGAAGAAGAGTTCATGGTGGTCACCGAAGGCACCGGCGAAATGACGGTAGAAGGCAAAGTCTACAAGGTAGGCCCCGGCTCGATGATGTACTGCGCCGGCAACAAGTCGCACGGCATCGTCAACACCGGCAAAAAGCCGCTACTGTTCTACTTCTACAAGTGGAAAGCGTAAGGGAGCGAAAGCGCTAACCGTATGCCGAGTTGTCGAAGTGGCGCCGGCCTATACAACCTCGATCAGTATCGATTCGAAGTCCGGCGCTTATCGAGAGAAGAAGGCGGCGGATATCTGGTCGAGTATCCCGAGATTCCGGGCTGCATGTCAGACGGCGAGACAGTGGAGGAAGCGATTGCAAATGGACGTGAAGCCCTCCGAGATTGTCTTGATGTGTTTAGGGAGAACGGACTCCAAATGATGGGTCGCGCCGACGAATCGGCGCACACCTAGCTCACCCTAAAAACCCATTATGGGTACTCAGATACCCATAATGGGTACAACTCAATCCCGGGGCGAAACGTTACAAACAAACGACTTCGCTAACTGACCTGCGTTTCCACAGGCGGACAAACACAGAAGAGATTGCGGTCGCCGTACGCATTGTCGATCCGATTCACCGGCGGCCAGTACTTATCCGTACGTGACGAATTGCCAGGGAAGCAACCCTCCGCCCGCGTGTACTTGCGATTCCAGTTGTCGTCCGCAATGTCATGCACCGTATGCGGAGCATGCCGCAACGGGGACTCCGCTGCTGTAAATCGCCCGGCTTCGATGTCCGCGATCTCTTTGCGGATCGCGATCATCGCATTGCAGAACCGGTCCAGCTCTTCTTTGCTCTCGGACTCCGTCGGCTCGATCATGAGCGTGCCCGCTACCGGGAAACTCATGGTCGGCGCGTGGAAGCCGTAGTCGATCAGGCGCTTGGCGATGTCGTCAATCGTCACGCCAAAGGCATCCTTCAGCGGCCGCGGGTCCACGATGCACTCGTGCGCCACGCGACCGTTGTGGTTCTTGTACAGCACCGGGAAGTGCTCGTCCAAACGCGCTGCGATGTAGTTCGCGTTCAGAATCGCCGTCTCGGTCGCGGCCTGCAATCCAGCGCCGCCCATCATCAGGATGTAGGTGTACGAAATGGGCAGAATCGACGCCGACCCATACGGCGCGGCCGACACAGGACCCACCGCTCCCACGCCTTCCGGCGTACACGGATGCGACGGCAAAAACGGCGCCAGATGCTGCTTCACGCCAATCGGACCCATGCCCGGTCCACCGCCACCGTGCGGGATGCAGAAGGTCTTGTGCAGGTTCAGGTGCGACACGTCGGACCCATAATCTCCCGGCCGCGAAACACCAACTTGCGCGTTCATGTTCGCGCCGTCCAGGTACACCTGCCCACCGTTCGCGTGCACGATCTCGCACACCTGCCGGATCTCTTCTTCAAACACGCCGTGAGTGGACGGATACGTCACCATGATGGCCGCAAGGTTCGCCGCGTGCTTCTCGGCTTTGGCCTTCAAATCGGCGATGTCGATGGAGCCTTCCGCGTCGCAGGCCACTGCCACCACTTCCATGCCCACCATGTTGGCCGACGCCGGGTTCGTACCGTGCGCCGACACCGGAATCAGGCAGATGTTGCGATGCGCATCGCCACGGCTCAGGTGGTACCCGCGAATGGCCAACAGACCCGCGTACTCGCCCTGCGCGCCGGAATTCGGCTGCAACGAAACGGCGTCATAACCGGTGATCTCGCAAAGCTGCTGCTCCAAGTGGCGGCACATTTCGAGATATCCCTGTGCCTGCTCCACCGGAGCAAACGGATGGATGTTGCCGAACTCCGGCCAGGTTACCGGAATCATTTCGGCGGTGGCATTCAACTTCATCGTGCAGGACCCGAGCGGAATCATCGCGCGGTCCAGCGCCAGGTCGCGATCGGCAAGCTTGCGCATGTACCGCAGCATCTCGGTCTCGGACCGATGCTTGTGGAACACCGGGTGCGACAGAATACCGGACTGGCGCTGCAACGCGTACGGCAGCGGCTCCGGTTCTGCGGAGATATCCACCTTCGTGCTCAGTCCAAACGCTTCCACCACAGCGTTCAGCGTTTCCACCGTAGTGGTTTCGTCGATTGCAATACCAACGGCATCGGTACCCACGGGACGCAGGTTGATCTTGCGCTCCGCGGCAGCCTGGATGACTTGCTGCTGTTTTCCTGGCGTTTGGACGGTAATCGTATCGAAGAACGAATTGCCTTCCACACCGAGCGCCTTGGCCAGCGCGCCGGTCTTGCGACGGATCGTCGACGCGATGGACGTCAATCCTTCAGGACCGTGATACACCGCGTACATCGACGCGATCACCGCCAGCAGCACCTGTGCCGTACAGATGTTCGAGGTCGCCTTCTCACGGCGGATGTGCTGTTCGCGAGTCTGCAGTGCAAGGCGGCTCGCGCGGTTGCCGCGCGCGTCAATCGAAACGCCCACTAGACGGCCGGGCAGAAAGCGCTTGCAGGTTTCCTTCACTGCCATGTACGCAGCATGCGGACCGCCGTAGCCCATCGGCACGCCGTACCGCTGCATCGAACCGACGGCGATGTCGGCACCGAGTTCACCGGGTGGCGTCAACAACACCAACGCGAGCGGGTCGGAAGCCATCGCCACGAGTCCGCCTTGAGCGTGTACTTGGGCGATCGGCTTCGAGAAGTCAATCACCTTGCCGGTCGAGCCGGGGTACTGGAAGAGTGCGCCAAACACGTCTTCAATGGGCTCCGTCGGGTCGCCCGTGATCACCGTCCAACCCAGAGGCTCGGCGCGCTGCCGGACCACAGCCAACGTCTGCGGATGCACGTTCTGATCGACAAAGAAGCGGTTGGATTTCGACGTCGCGCCGCGCTTGCAGATGGCCATCGCTTCCGCACCGGCGGTCGCTTCATCGAGCAGCGACGCGTTGGCGACATCCAGCTTGGTGAGGTCCGTGATGAGCGTCTGGTAGTTGAGCAGCGCTTCCAAGCGGCCTTGGCTGATCTCGGGCTGATATGGCGTGTACGCCGTGTACCAGGCCGGGTTTTCGAGGATGTTGCGCAGGATCACCAGCGGCAGATGCGTACCGTGGTAGCCCATGCCGAGCAGCGACGTGAAGACCTGATTCCTCTCCGCAATCGCGCGCAGCGCAGCCAGCGCGTCGGTTTCGCTCAGCGCCGGAGCCGCATCAAAGGAAAGCGGAGTCCGCTGGCGAATGGAGCCGGGCACAGTCTGCGCGATGAGTTCTTCCATCGACCCTGCGCCGATGGTGGTGAGCATCGCTTGGATATCGTCCGGCGAAGGACCGATGTGGCGGCGAGTAAAGTCGAGCACGCCCGTGACGGAATTGGTTTGGTTGACGGGAGAAAGAGTGGGTACAACAGCGGCAACAGACGAAGCCATGGCACGGTTCCTTTGCTGCCCCCTCTGTCTTGGTTGCCTGAGAGTGTTATCCCGTCGGCGAGCCTCGTCGTTTCGAGACTACTTTCCAGAGTGCTGCAAGGCGTTCGGTACGCGGTCCTTTTGCCTGAGAGATTCCGGGGCGGTTGCTCCTTCGGCGCCGGTCGTTTGTGGAAAAACCGGTCTCTCCCGCGTGTGCCTTCTGAGTTCAGCAACGACGGTAGCGCGGAACCGCCTCGCAAGGCAAGTGCGCGATGCTGTAGGGATGAAGCTGTACAACGTTCTCGCGGAATGGTGGCCTCTTCTGTCGCCGCCAGAGGACTATGAGGAAGAGGCCGGGCTCTACCGCAAGGCCCTTGGTACGACTGGTGGATCCCTCCTGGAACTTGGGTCGGGTGGCGGCAATAACGCGTTTTGGTTGAAGCCGCACTTTGACACGGTCGTACTCACCGACGTGTCAGAACCGATGCTTGCCATCAGCCGCAAGCTGAACCCGGAAGCGGAACACATTGCTGCCGACATGCGAACCCTTCGTTTGGGCCGGACCTTCGACGTTGTGTTCGCCCACGATGCCATTTGCTACATGAGCTCCGAAGCGGATCTTCTGGCTGCGTTGCAGACGGCTTTTGTCCATCTGCGGCCGGGAGGTGTGGCCCTATTTTGTCCCGATCAGACTTTGGAAACCTTCCCGTCTGGAGGTAGTACCGACTGCGGGGGCAGCGACGCTCCTGACGGCCGGGCCATGCGTTTTCTCGAATGGTGCTGGGACCCGGACCCATCCGACAACCAGTACTTTGCCGACTACACGTGCGTCCTGCGAGGAGTCGACGGAGCGGTGGAAGTGGTGCACGATCGGCACGTGGAAGGCATCTTTCACAAGCAGCAGTGGTTCGACCTGCTGACCGCCACGGGCTTCATCGAAGTCGAGATGCTGGAGGTCGAGCACTCTGAGGTGGAGTATCCATTGCCTTTGTTCCGTGCTGTCCGACCTCAAGAGGGGGCGCGGTAAAGTTGATGGACTGCCGCATCGGGTGCGCGGCTTGCTGTGTCGCTCCTTCGATCTCGTCGCCGATTCCCGGTATGCCTTCGGGTAAGCCGGCGGGGGTGCGTTGTGTCCAACTGGACGAAGCGAATCGGTGCCTGCTTTTTGGACTTCCCGAGCGGCCTGAGGTCTGTTTGAGTCTGCGGCCTTCGGCGGAAATGTGCCGGGATTCGGCGGAAGAGGCCTATGCCGGTTTGATTCTGCTGGAATCGCTCACTTTCCCCGGAACCGGGCGCTAGCTTCGTGCGTACTTTTCGGCATTATGGTGCTGTTTGCCGTTGCCCTGTTGCTTGTTGTTGACAACGATCCCAACGAGATTATGAAGCGGATGGCGGAGAACGTCGAGGCTTCGCTCGAGGCCCGGCGGCAGTATGTTTATAAGCAAAAAGTGAATGCCAAGCTCGTTCGGACCAATGGACAACTGGCTCGGGTGGAGCGGCGCGAATACACGGTTACGCCCAAGGAAAAGAACACGGAAAAGCATCTGGATCTGCTTGCCGGCGAGTACCACAAGAGCAAGAAAGAGATCATTCCCTACGACAAAAAAGGCTTTGAGGCGAAGGGGGCGATGGATCTCGATGGCAGCATCATGGAAGACCTCATCGATGATCTTATCGACGACAAGAAATCGCGCGACGGGATTCCGCATAGCCTGTTTCCGATCTCGAGCAAAGACTTGGCTGCTTACCGCTATACCTACGCCGGCAGCACCGAGGTGAAAGGGCGCAAAGCGCACCGGATTGCGTATGAGCCAATTCCGCGCAAACAACGGTGCCCGGATGCCAAGGACGATGACGACAAAGAAGACGAGGAATTCTGCGCCTGGCGGCCCTGGAAAGGCGAAGTTCTAGTGGATGCCGAGGAGTTCCAGCCGGTTCGAATTTACTCGGATCTGACTTTCAAAATGCCGTGGGCGGTGAAGGCCTTTTTGGGCACCAACATCCAGCAGACCGGATTCTCGGTGAACTATAGCCGGGTGGCGCCAAATGTCTGGTTCCCGGCCACCTATGGCACCGAGTTTCGTGTGAGCCTGCTTTTTGGGTACAAACGGGTGATCACGATGTCTCTCGATTCGTCCGACTTCCGGCGGACGTCTGCGAGTTCCGAGATCCAGTTCGAGACCGGGGAAACCGCCAAGCCTTAGCCGTTTCTGCTAATCTCGATCTAGATTAGTACTTATGAATCCAGCCGACCGCCATTCTGTAGAGACCACGTACGACGCCACAGTCCGGGAGGACATTGAGTTTTTCCGGTCGAAGGCGCTGGAATTCAGTGAAGGAAAGTTCGACGCCGACGCCTTCCGCCCGCACCGTTTGCGCCGTGGAATCTATACGCAGCGCCAGCCTGGCGTGCATATGATTCGTACCAAGGTGCCCGGTGGCATCGTCACCGTCGCGCAGTGGCGGCGTTTGGCCGATGTGGCTAAGGAATTCGCCAATGGCAAGGCACACCTGACGACTCGTCAGAACGTGCAGTATCACTTTATTCCGCTGTTGCAGGTGGCCGATCTGCTGCATCGCCTGGCCGATGTCCGGCTGACGACGCGCGAGGCCTGCTACAACACAGTCCGTAACGTGACGGCTTGCCCGTATGCCGGGTTGATCGCCGATGAGCCGTTTGATGTACGTCCGTATGCGCAGGTTTGCGCCTTCGCGTTCCTGCATCAGGACATTGCCGACAACCTGCCGCGCAAGTTCAAGATCGCGTTTTCGGGCGGACACGACGATTCGATTGCCACCGATATCAATGACATGGGCTTCCGCGCGGTCATCAAGGACGGCCAGCGTGGGTTCCGCGTGACGATCGGCGGGGGTCTGGGTCCGCTTCCGAACGAAGCGGCGCTGCTGGATGAGTTCCTGCCGGATGACAAAGTGGTGCAGCGCGCCGAGGCCGTGATCCGCATCTTTGGCAAGTTCGGCAACCGGTCCAACAAGAACAAGGCGCGGTTGAAGTTTGTGCTGCGTGAGCGCGGCTTGGAATGGGTGAAGGAACAGATCGAAATCGAGTACAAGGACATTCTGGAGAATGGCGGCGTACCGGTGCCGACGACGTTGCCGGACGGCTTTGGCGGCTTTGAGTTTGAGCCTGTGGGCCACAGCCGGAACCTGCCGATTCTGCAGCCTGCCGCAAAACCTTCGCATCCCGGGTTTGACGAGTGGGCGCGTACGAACGTCGAGACTGGCAAAAACCCTGCGTACGCGATTGTGACGGTGAAGATCGCGCAGGGCAACCTGACTGATGAGCAGATGTACAAGCTGGCGGACATCGCCGAGCAGAACGGTGATGGTCAACTGCGCCTGACGATGACGCAGAACCTGCTGCTGGCGAACATCCCTGCGGCGAATGTCGCGCGTGTGTACGATGGGCTCGTCGCGATTGGCTTGGCCGATCCGGGTGCTCGCGAGATCGATGACATTACCAACTGCCCGGGCGCGTATAGCTGCAACCTGGCGCTGACCAAGTCTATGAACCTGGGCGAGGCTCTGGCCGCGGTGGTGAAGCAGGAACGCGACCCGCTGGCTCGCAAGCTGCAGATCCACATCAGCGGTTGCCCGAACTCCTGCGGACAGCACTGGACGGGCGATTTTGGATTCTACGGCAATGCCCGCAAGATCGACGGCAAGGAAGTGCCGTACTATCAGATGCTGCTTGGTGGCGGGTACGACGAGAACCGCATGATGCGGTACGGATTTGCGATTCAGAGCATTCCGGCGCGTCTTGCCCCGGTGGCGATTCAGCGCGTGCTCGAACATTACAAGCAGGATCGTCAGGAAGGCGAGACCTTCCGGCAGTACGTGTCGCGCAACAAGGTGGAGTTCTTCCGTAAGATGACGGCGGATCTTGCCAAGCCGGCCGAGACGTTCCCTGAGCTCTATCAGGATTGGGGTGACGATGTCGGCTACTCTCTCCAGCTCGGGCGCGGCGAGTGCGCTGCCTAAGCTAGCCAGAATCACATCTGTAGACGCGTTGCGTGGTCTTGTCATGATCATCATGGCAATTGACCATGTACGCGACTTCTTTCATGCCGATGCTCTGGTGTTTGGACCCGAGGATCTGGCAAAGACCAACGCGGCGCTGTTTCTGACGCGGTGGATCACGCATCTCTGTGCGCCGGTGTTTGCCTTTACGGCAGGCATCGGCGCTTACTTTTGGGCGCGAAGGCACGGGCAGAGTCCTTCGGGGATGTTGGTGAAGCGTGGACTGATGCTGGTGGTGCTGGAGTTTACGGCGCTGCGGTTTGCCTTCTTCCTCAATAAGTATTTGGAAGGACCGATCTTTGCGACGGTGTTGTGGTCGCTGGGATGGTCGATGGTCGCGCTCGCGGCTCTGGTGTACCTGCCGTTGCGTGCGCTGGCGGTAGTGAGCATTGCGGGGATCGCGCTGCACAACCTGCTGGATGGGATCCAGGGTGGACTGTGGTGGAAGATTCTGCATCAGCAGGGTGCGGAGGTGTTGCCGGGCATTGGGCTGTTCGTTGTCGCGTATCCGCTTGTGCCATGGATCTTCATCATGTCGGCGGGGTACTGCTTTGGACGTTTGCTGGAGCGTGAGGAGCGCCGCGAGTGGATGCTGCGCTTAGGGGCGGCAATGACGATCGGGTTTGTGATTCTGCGGGCGATCAACCTTTACGGCGACCCGCGGCCGTGGGCGGTGCAGGCGAACGGGCTGACCTGGGCGTCCTTCCTGAGTGCGACGAAGTATCCGCCGTCGTTGATGTTTGTGCTGATGACGATTGGTCCGGCGTTGCTGATTTTGGCGGTGTTGGACCGGATGAAGTTTGGCCGGAACAATCCGTTGATCGTGTTTGGAAATACGCCGCTGTTCTTCTTTATCGGGCACTTTCTGCTGGCGCATCTGCTGGCTTGGCCGCTGGCTTGGGTGCGGTACGGGACGGTTGGGTTTCTGGCAAACATACAGCCGAATATGGGAGGGGATATCAAGCTTTATCCGCCGGGGTATGGGTACTCGCTGGGTGGGATGTACCTGATTTGGCTGTTGGTGCTGGTGCTAATGTATCCGCTTTGCCGGTGGTACGGCCGACGCAAAATTAACGTTTCTTAATGCTGATCGAGCGCGCTGCTGCTCGCCTATTTGTTTAGACGGAGGAACAACAAATGGGACGGCTAAACGTCGCAATACCGATTCAGAAACAGGACATATTTTGGATGGAGGGGTTGTCGAAAGGACACCCGGTGTGGCTACTCACAGGCGACGCCGACTCTGCCGTGGTGATCAAGGGCGACGCCAACAACGATCAGCAGCATGTACAGCAGGCGCTGTTGACGATGAACGCCATTAGCCCTGGTTCTCTCGCCATTCAACTGGCTCCTATGGAAATAATGGCGCTTCGTAGCTTCGCCCAGGAGATCGCGCCGAGCTGTGGAGATGATCTTGAGACTCGTGAAGCGCTGAACAACTTTCTGGCGTTGTCATCGAGGAATGTCTACAAGTTCACCAAGATGGAGTACATGAAGATCACCACCTTGGGGACCGGGAACACTACGCTTGGCAATAAGCAGTCGGTGAAGCTGATCGCCAAGGCAGCGAACGCGCCCGGGGGGCTTGAGGATCTGGGCGAGATTGTTGCCGCAGATATGTGGAACTCCAATCAGGACCGGTTTAGTTTCTTAAAGATCACAGCACCGGGTTCGATCACAGTGAACGGTTACAAGATGAACTTTCTGACCAACCTTGGGAACATCATGGTTCGGCAGTTAGCCAACGACTACCGCTTCGTGGGATTGGACGCGCTGGATCCCACGTCAGGCGACCTGGACTTTGAAACGCAGAACGATATCGACAAGTGGGGTTTCCGCATCTTCACTCCGAGCAATATTCGGGGTGGGTGGGTGGACACAATCGCCGAGCTTTGTGTTGCCGATTTGAAGCATGCGTTGGGCAAGAAAACGGGGCTGCTGAAGACCTGGCGTTTGAAGAGCGGTGGAGAGGCAAGGTTTGCCAAGGGGTTACTCGCAGGCGCGAAGCAAATTGAAAGGCACCTGAAGAGCATTTACGGGAACAATCTGAGACATGCTCCGAAGTCGGTGCAGGTTCGCGCGAAACTAGTGCAATGGATCTAGCGATCGGGGAAGCGGCCCACCCAGATGTCGCCTTCGCGGACGGCGACGGTGAAGTACACGCGGGAGCCGTCCTTGTTCACACGCAAGACCACAGGACGGTTGGGATAGGGCGAGAATAGCTCTGTTTCCGCCTTGGTGGACAAGTCATAACTCATCACGCGCGGGCCACGGACGAAGATGATTTGTTTGTGGCCCGGCATCCAGGCGGGTGACGAGCCCTGGATATCGAGTCGTTCGATGTCGCCAGTTTCGGAGTTGTAGCGCACGATGAGTGGGTCGCCGGTTTTCTGACGTTCGTAGCCGAGCCAGTCGCGCGCATCACGAGGGTCCGGCGGCGGGTTCCTCGGTTGGAGGAAGATCCAGCCGTAGTCTGGCTTGGGGAAGCCTCGAAGGTATTCGATGGCGGACTTGCCTTCGTACACGATTCTCGCGGCGCCAAGCCATGGGAAGAACATCAGACCGCGGCCATCGTGGGTAAAGGCTGGGGCCATAGGTAACTCCTCGCCAGGCATTCTGGTGAGCTGCTGGAGGCCCGAGCCGTCGGCGAAGATCGTCCAGATGTTGTACTTCTTGCCGTCGCGATCGGAGTAAAACGCGATCTTCTTGCCGTCCGGTGACCAGGCGGGATCGAGGTCACGAAACCGGTCGTTGGTGAGACGGCGGCGGCCTGTACCGTCGATGTTCATGATCCAGAGATCTTCCTGCGGGTCGCCGAGGTTGTCGAAGACGATTTTGGTTTCGTCGGGCGAGATCATGAAGCCGTTCACCGATGGCGTGGCGTCGCCGACCAGAGTGGGCTTCGAGGTCAGGCTGCGTGCTCCGGGCGCGAGGCCAGCGGACAGAAGTTCCGCGTGGCCTTCTGACGCTACGTAGACAAAACTCTTGCCGTCGCGCGAGAGGCGGAAGTGTTTCACGTACTTGGAAGGCGAAGTCATCGGCGTGGGCGCGCCGGCGGCTTGACCGCTCGCGGGGTCGATCTCTACGCGCCAGATGTTCATGGTGCCGCCACGGTCGCTGAGGAAGTACATGTGGCGACCGTCGAGCGACCATTCGGGGTTCCAATCGAGCGGGGGATCGTTGGTGAGGGCGACGGGCGGGGAACTGCCGTTGACGGCCACGGTGAAGACGTCGCGGCGGCCGGTGAGTTCGGGCAGGGTCCAGTAGGCGAGGCGGCGGCCGTCGGGCGACCACTGCGGCTGGAAGCCGAGGACGGGTTCCGTGAGTGTCGCGATGTTGCCGGTTTCGAGACTGATGATGTGGAGACGGGAGCCGCGTGGTCCGACACGGCTGGGGTTCTCGATAGCCTCATCGGCGACGGCGAGTTGCTTGCCGTCCGGCGACCAGGATGGGGCATGGCCTTTGTCCCAGAGCTTGCGCGGGTTTTCGCCGGTGACTTCCATGACGAACAAGCCGCCGCCGTCGCGCCGGGAGTAAAAGGCGATGCGCTTGCCGTCGGGAGAGATGGCAGGTTCGGTGTCGTCGTCCGGGAAGTCCTTGGTTAGGTTGACGGGGGTCTGGCCGCCGACGCGTTGCAGGTAGATGTCCCAGTTGCCGGAGCGGGCGCTGGCAAACACCATCTGAGAACCGTCGGGGGACAGGGTCGGGTAGATTTCCTCGTTGGGTTCAGCGGTGACGCGTTCGAAGGCGAAGGGCTGCTGTCCGACGTTCTGTTCCGTTCTGTTCTTCCACCACCACATGGGCAGGAGCATGGCGAGCGCAGTGCCGAGTACGGCGAGGGCGACCGTACGATGGTTGGACCTGTTTGCCGGAGCGGGGGTGAGGTCGCTTGAAACGGCGGGGAAGCCGGAGCGAGAGTCACGGTCGAGGCGCTTGAGGGCGGCACGGATATCGCCGGCGCTCTGATAGCGGAGGTCGGGGTCCTTCTCGAGGCCGTGCAGAATGATCTGTTCGAGCGCGGGTGAAAGTTCAGACTGGATGCTGGAGGGCGGTTCGGGGACCTTGTGGAGGATCGCTTCGAAGATCGCGCCGTCGGTGGGACCTTGGAAGGGACGAGAGCCGGTGGCTAGCTCGTAGAGTACGACGCCGAGGCTGAAGAGGTCGCTGCGGGCGTCCACGGTTTTGCCGAGGACCTGTTCCGGAGAAAGGTAATGGACGGTGCCGGCTACGTGTCCGGCGCGGGTGTTGCTGTGGCTTTCGAGGCTTGTGGCGCCTTCTGTGAGCTTGGCGAGACCGAAGTCCAGGACCTTAACGATGCCGTCCGGCCGGACCATGATGTTTTCCGGCTTGATGTCGCGATGGAAGATGCCCGCTTTGTGCGCCGCACTGAGAGCGGAGCAAATCTGGATAGCGGTTTCGGTGAGTTCCTTGGCGTCCAGCCAGCCGACGCGTTGGAGGATTTCGCGTAGGGTTTCGCCTTCCACGAACTCGATCGCGATGTAGTGGAGGCCGGTGCCTGCGTCGTGTCCGGCATCGAAGATGGAGACGATGTTCGGATGGTTGAGGAGCGATGCGGCGCGGGCTTCCTGTTCAAAGCGGCGTACACGGTCCGGGTCGGCGACGTAGAGCGAGGGCAGGACCTTTACGGCGACCTTGCGATTGAGGCGGAGGTCCAGGCCGGCGTACACGGTGCCCATGCCACCGGCGCCGATCTGCTGTTCGATACGGTAGTTGCCGAGGGTCTTTCCGGTAAGGTTCTGGGTGGCGCTACGTTCGGCGAGCATTTCCGCGGCGGCTTGCAGCGCGGGTTTTTCGAGGAAGCCGGACGGTGCGGCCTCCTCTGCCAGCAGCATTCGTTCGACACGGCGGCGGACGTCGGGGTCGGTGCAGTGGAGGTTGAGGAAGCTCGCGCGTTCGTGCGGCGGCAGTTGGAGCGCGTCGTCAAAGATTTCGGCGGTACGTTTGTGGAGCTCAGCCGGCGACATTGAAACTAAGCGGGACTGAGGCCGGCGCGTGGAGTGGGCGACAGCTCATCGAAGAGCCAGGCGCGGGCAACACGCCAATCCCGAATCACGGTAGCGATAGACACACCTAACACTTCGGCAATTTCTTCATTCGCCATGCCCCCAAAAAAGCGCAATTCGACGATTTGGGCCTGACGGGGGTCCAGTTCGGCGAGTTTGGTGAGGGCGATGTCGAGTTCGAGGAAGTCCAGGTGCTGCTTGTCGGGGAGCGCCCAGACGCTGCTGAGGTCGAGGTGGGGTGCTTTGTTGCCGCGCTTTTGGGTCCGGAAGGAACGGGCAAAGTCGATCAGGATCTGGCGCATGAGGCGCGAGGAAAAGGCGAAGAAGTGCTGGCGATCCTGCCAGTCGGTAGCGGCGTTGCCTTCGCCCAAGAGCCGCAGGTACGCCTCATGTACGAGGGCGGAGGACTGCAGCATGTGATTGGCGGATTCGCGTGCTAACTGGATTTGCGCAATGCGGTAGAGCTCCGCATACACGAGTGGCGTCAGCTGTTCGAGCGCGCCCTGGTCGCCGCCGCGCCACGCACGAAGTAGCTGGGTGATCTGATTGGGTCCCCCGGCCGGCAAACTTCTATTGTACCTGTGTTGTTAAGCGCTTAGTGACAGCCCAGGCAGGTGAAACGGCGGCTGTGGCAAACAGCGCAAGTGGTCTTGTCGAGACCGATCTTGCCGGTGGTGTGGGTGTCGAGGAAATCCGCTGTGTGGTTGGCGGGGCGGAACTTCATCGTCGCCGCCGAATGGCAGGTGGCACAACTGTCAGGTGGGTCGATCTTGTTGTGGCAGGTGAGACAGTCGGCCATGTGGGGCAGAGAAGCGGGGGCGCGATGGCAGCCTCCGCATTCGGTTTTGGCTTGGGCGGTTTGCAGATACTCTTTGAGGCCTGCGGGTACGGGGGCGAGGTAGCGATTACGGTCGATGGCGGCGAGGATGGTGGGCGCAACCGTCGTGCCCAGCTTGACGTGGAATTCGTGGCTGAACTTTGCGACAACGGTGGGCCTGGGTTGTTTGATGTCGCGCCCACCGGGGTGGCATTGGACGCAGGCATCCGCTGTGGGGAGCAGATTGTCTGACGTTTGCTTGCTGGAGGCGGCGTTGACGTGACAGGTTGTGCACTTGGGGACGAGCTTCAAGTGCAGGTCATGCGAGAAGTCCGCGGCCTTCTGGGCTACTGCCGTTGCGAACAGGAGCCCTGCGAGCGCGACTAGCCTTTGTACGTAATGCGCCAAATCTTGTTGCCGCCGTCGTCGGTTACGAGCAGGCTGCCGTCGGGCATGACGAGGATACCGACCGGGCGTCCCCAAACTTCCTGCTTGTCGGGGCTGAGCATCCAGCCGGAGAGGAAGTCCTTGATGGGGCCGGACGGCTTGCCGTTCTTGAAGGGCACGTACACGACGGTTTGGCCGACGCGCTTCGACCGGTTCCAGGAGCCGTGTAGCGCGACGAAGGCGCCACCGCGGTATTCGGCCGGGAACATCTTGCCGTTGTAGAAGTTGAAGTCCAGTACGGCAACGTGTGCACCGAGGAGGAGATCCGGAACGATCGTTTTGGCGACGAGGTCGGGCTTTTGGCCTTTGTTGCGCGGGTCCTCATTGGGGCCAATGTAGCTGTACGGCCAGCCGTAGAAGCCGCCGGGCTTGATGGTGGTCAAGTAATCCGGCACGAGGTCGTCACCGAGGAGGTCGCGTTCCTGGACGGCGGCGACGAGCGTGCTGGTGCCGGGTACGAAGCGAATCGACGTAGGATTGCGGGTGCCGGTGGCGACGAACTCTTTGCCGGAGCCATCGGGATTGAACTTGAGGATCGCGGCGCGCATGGGGTCTTCGCCGGGGGAGACGTTGGATTCCGAGCCAATGCCCAGGTAGAGCTTTTCGCCCTTGGCGTCGAAGATGATGCAGCGGGTCCAGTGGCCCTTGCCGAAGTCCTTCAGGTTGATGATCTCTTCGCCTTTGCCGACGGTCATGGCGGCTTTGTCGTACTTGTAGCGCTTGACCGAGGTGATTTCGGCGACGTAGAGATAATCCTTCCAGAAGGCCATGCCGTAGGGACCGTTGAGGTTCTGGATGAGGGCCTTGCGGTTCTTGTTCTTGTCGAAGACGTAGACGGCGCCTTCATCGCGTACGCTGTCCGAAACGAGGAGTTCGTTCGAGGGGCCGAGGATCATCATGCGAGGACGCTGGAAGTCTCCGGCGTACTCTTCGACGGTGAAGCCTGCGGGTACGGCGAGCTTGGCGCCTTCCGGCTTCGCGATCACCTTGGGACGGTTGGTGGACGACGGAGTGGCAAACGGAGGCGGAAGCTTGGGCTTGTTGTCGTCGGCCGCCAGGCACGGGATTGCAGCAGCGATGAGCAGGGCAGAGGTGTACTTCATCAGTTGGTTCCTTCTTCCAGCGCGAGCGAGATCTCTTCCCATTCGGCCATCAGTTTATCGAGTTCCGCGCGGTTGTTGCCAATCAGCGTGGACAGGCGCAGGGATTCTTCCGCACTCTTAAAGACCGCCAACTCGGCTTCTTGTTTCGCGACTTCGTCTTCGAGCACAGCCATGCGCGCTTCCACTTCTTTGAGGCGCTTCTGCATGCTCTGCAGCTTCATGGGGTTGACGCGCTTGACTGGTTCCGCGGGTTTGGCAGGGGTTGCGGCAGCTTGGGGTGCGGATTGCGGCTTGGGTACGGTGGTGGCGAGCGAAAGGTCGACATTTGCGCCACTCTTGCGCCACAGATAGTCTTCGTAGTTGCCGGGGAAGACGCGAACCTCGCCTCCTTCGATTTCAAAGACACGGGTGGCGAGCTTGTCGATGAAATAGCGGTCGTGCGAGACGAAGACGAGGGTGCCTTCGAAGGCTTGCAAAGATTCGAGCAGAACGTCCTTGGCGCGCATGTCGAGGTGGTTGGTCGGTTCGTCCAGAAGGACGAAGTTCGACGGGTGGAGCAGCATCTTGGCGAGCGCGTAACGATTGCGTTCGCCGCCCGAGAGTACGCCGATTTTTTTGAAGACGTCGTCTTCGCTGAAGAGGAAGCAGCCGAGCAGCGATCGCAGTTCGGTTTGGGTCTTGCGAGGCGCGGCGTCGGTGAGGTCGTCGATCATGCGGGCGTCAGGGTTCAGCTCTTTGTACTGATCCTGCGCAAAGTAGTCGACCTCGACGTTGTGGCCGAGTTTGTACTCGCCGGTGCTTAAGGGTTCGGCACCGCTGAGGAGCTTGATGAGGGTGGACTTGCCAGCGCCGTTGATGCCGACGAGCGCGACACGGTCCCCACGTTCGATGACGAAGTTCGCGTTGCCGAAGACGAACTTGTCGCCATAGGACTTGGATACGTTCGAAAACTCAGCGACGATACGGCCGCTGGGCTTGGGTTGCGGGAACGAGAAGTGAATGACTTTCTCTTCCGGCGGGACCTCGATGCGCTCGATCTTTTCGAGTTCCTTGATGCGGCTTTGTACCTGCTTGGCTTTGGTGGCTTGTGCGCGGAAGCGGCTGATGAAGGCTTCGAGCGCCTCAATACGTTCGCGCTGGTTGCGGTAGGCATTTTCAAGCAAGGTACGGCGCTCTTCTTTTTGCTGGATGAACTTTTCGTAGTTGCCGGGGTAGAAGTGGACGCCTTTATTCCAGATCTCGACAATGCGCTTGACGGTGGTGTCCAAGAAGTAACGGTCATGCGAGATGAGGACGAAGGCGTTGGGGTAGCTTTGCAGGTACTCTTCGAGCCAGTTGCGCGCTTCGAGGTCGAGGTGGTTGGTCGGCTCGTCGAGCAGCAGGATGTTGGGCTTTTGCAGCAGAAGCTTGGCAAGCGCGATGCGCATCTGCCAGCCACCGGAGAAGTGCTCGGTGCGCTTTTGCCAATCCTCTTTGGGGAAGCCGAGGCCGTTGAGTACGGTGCCGACTTGCGACTCGATCATGTAGCCGTCGCGTGCGGCGAATTCGTTTTCGACGCGATGGAAGCGCTCGCTGATTTGGGTGTACTCGTCGCTTGCAGGGTCGACTTCGGACATGCGCGCGGTGAGGGTTTCGAGTTCGGTTTCCATGTCGCGCACGTCGTCGAAGACGGACATACATTCCTGAAATACGCTGCGGCCGGAAAGCGAGAGTCCATCCTGCGGCAGGTAGCCCATGGTGAGGCCTCGCATGACGTTGATGGAGCCCATGTCGAACTGTTCAATGCCGCCTAGGGCTTTGAGTAAAGTGGACTTGCCGGTACCGTTGCCGCCGACGAGACCGATGCGGTCGTTGGGGTTGATGAGCCAGTTCAGGTTTTCGAACAGGAGCTTGTGACCGAAGCGCTTACCAGCGCCGGTGAGTTGGATCATGATGTTCCGGGAGGGTGAATTTCTATTCTAGCGGTTCATGCAATTGCGATTTGGTTGATGTATATTTTGAGGCCTATGTCTGTCGTACTGATTACAGGAACAAGCAGTGGTATCGGGATGTTGGCGGCAGAGACTGTCGCACGGGCCGGCCATTGCGTTTATGCCACGATGCGTCAAAGTTCCGGCAAGAATGCCGGGGCTAAACAAAAGATCGATCAACTTGCAGTGGATGAAAAGCTGGACCTGCATACATTGGATCTGGATGTCTCCGATCCAGCTTCCGTGCAGGCGGCGGTGGATCGCGTGATTGCGGAAAAGGGCCGTATTGATGCGATTGTGAATAATGCCGGCATCATGTCCATCGGGCTTTCTGAAGCGTTTACCGAAGAGCAGATGGCGCAGGCGATGGATGTGAACGTCATGGGTCCATTCCGTCTGTCGCGCGCAGCGTTACCTCATATGAGAGCGCAGGGTAGCGGCTTGGTGATCAACGTCACGTCGATACTTGGGCGCATTCTGTTTCCTTCTTGCGGTGTCTATTGCGCGACCAAGTTTGCACTTGAGGCGTTGACCGAAGTGATGCATTACGAACTTGCGGGGCTTGGCGTGGAGACGGTGTTGGTGGAACCGGGACCTTATCCTTCGGAGTTGTTGCCGAACAGTCCGGCCCCGGCGGACAAGGACCGGTTGGCGGGGTATGGTCCGCTGGCGACGATTCGCGAGGATTTGACGGCGCCGTTTAAAGACCTGTACGGGGGAGCGAATGCACCGCGTACGCAGGATGTCGCGGACGCCATCCTGGGCCTGATCGAGATGCCTGCGGGTCAACGTCCGATGCGTACGGTGTGCGGCATGGATTTTGGCGCGAATGCGTTGAACGATGCCGTGGCGCAGATGCAGGGCGATGTACTGCGTTCGTTGCAGATGGGTGCGATGGTTCCGGGCAAGGCTACGCAGCTTATCGGGAAGTATCCGCCCGCCTAAGCGCGACGCCATGACGTCCGGCGGTGAGCTTGCCGTTTTCCACGGCGAGTTTGCCGTTGACGAGGACGTAGTCGAAGCCTTCTGAGTAATGGTGCGGGTCGGTGAACGTGGACTTGTCCTGCACCTTTACGGGATCGAAGATGAGGATGTCGGCGGCGGCGCCTTCCTTCAAGATGCCGCGATCGTGGAAGGCGAAGGTACGCGCGGGCAGGGAAGTCATGCGGCGGATGGCGTCTTCTAGCGTGAGGACTTTGCGGTCCCGCACCCATTCGGCGAGGACCTTGGCGTTGGTGCCGAAGGATCGAGGATGGGGCATGCCGCGGCCGGTTGTTTGGATGCCGCCGTCGCTGGCGATGGCCGTTTGTGGGTAGCGCAGGATGCGTTCGATATCGACGTCCCCCATGGAGAGGTAGATCATCTGCGCGCCGCCTTTGACCATCATGTCGAGGATGGTTTCGGCTTCGCTGTCGAGACCCCTGGGGCGGCTCAGCAGCAGATTGATTTCTGAGATCGTCTTGCCGTTGTACTTGGGTTCCGGACGGTAGGCGGCGACGGTGGCGAACGAGTAGTCCGTGTGGCCGCGGCCGGTGACGAAGGCCTTCATGTCGGCCAGGATCTTTTTGCGAGTGGCGGGGTCCTGGATGCGTTCGGTGACCTTGGCGGGTCCGTCGGCGAGGGCCCAACTGGGCAGCATGATGCCGAGGTTGGTGGACGTACGGTCGTAGGGGTACTGGTCGACGACGACATCGACGCCTTGCTGGCGGTACTGCTCGACGAGCGCGAGCGATTGTTCGGAAAAGCCCCAGATTTTGGGGGTGTTGATCTTGAAATGCGATAGCTGGACTCGGAGTCCGCTTTCTTTGCCTACGGTCACAGCTTCGCGAATCGCGGAGAGGATCTCTTCGCCTTCATTGCGCATGTGGCTGGCGTAGACGCCGCCATACTTTGAGGCCGCCTTGGCTAGGGCGACCACTTCATCGGTGTTCGAATACGTGCCGGGGATGTAGATGAGGCCAGTGGAGAAGCCGACGGCGCCGTCGCGCATGGCACGGTCGATGATGCCTTGCATGCGGGCGATCTCGTCGGGGGTCGCGGGGCGGTTGGCGCGGCCCATCACTTCACTGCGTACACCGTTGTGGCCGATCAAGGTGGCAACGTTGAGTCCAATGCCGAGTTGTTCGAGCTTGCGGAACCAGTCGCCAACGTTGATGACGGAGCCGCCGCAATTGCCGGTGACGATGGTGGTGACGCCATCCAGAAGGTAGTTGTCGGCGCTGGGCGACTCTTCGATGTTGCCTTCCACGTGCGTGTGTACGTCGATGAAGCCAGGCGTTGCGACACGATTGGCAGCGTCTATGGTGCGGTCCGCCGTTTTGCCCTTGAGGTTGCCGATGGCGGCGATGCGGCCTGCTTTGACGCCGAGGTCGCCACGGAACCAGGCGTTACCGGTGCCGTCGATGATGCGGGCGTTTTGAATGAGGACGTCGTAGTCGGAGGCGAGAGTAAGCAGGACCAGCGGCAGCAGCATAGTTAAGATGCTCGCCGAAGGATCATGCCGTTACGGGATTCGGTGAGCTTGCCGCTATCCACGGAGACTTTGCCGTTGACGATGACGTAGTCAAAGCCTTCTGAAAACTGATGGGGTTGGGCGAAGGTGGACTTGTCTTGTACCTTTGCCGGGTCGAATAGCAGGATGTCGGCGGCGGCGCCTTCGCGCAGCAGGCCGCGATCCTTGAAGCCGAAGGTACGGGCGGGGAGCGAGGTCATGCGGCGGACGGCGTCTTCCAGCGTGAGGACCTTGCGGGTACGGACCCATTCGGCGAGGGTACGGGCGTTGGTGCCGTAGGAGCGAGGGTGCGGCATGCCTTGGCCGAAGACGCGGATGCCGCCGTCGCTGGCGACTGCGGTGTTGGGGTAACGCATGATGCGTTCGACGTCGGCGGCGCCCATGGAGTGGTAGACCATCTGCGCGAAGCCTTGCGCCATCATGTCGAGGATGGTTTGGACTTCGTTGTCGAGGGTCTTGGCGCGGCCCTTCATGACGTTGATCTCGCTGATGGTTTTGCCTTCGTACTCTTTGTTGGAGGCGAAGCCGGCGACGGTGGCGTAGGAGTAATCTTTGTGGCCGAGCTTGGTGACGATTTCCTTCATCTCGGCGGCGATTTTGGCTCGCGTGGCGGGGTCCTTGAGGCGCTCGTTGACCTTGGCGGGTCCGTCGGCGAGGGCCCAAGTGGGGAGCGTGATGCCGAGGTTGGTGGACGAACGATCGTAGGGGTACTGATCGACGACGACATCGACGCCTTGCTTGCGGTAGTCCTCAACGAGGGCGAGGGTCTTTTCGCTGTAGCCCCAGATGCGCGGGGTGTCGATTTTGAAGTGCGATAGCTGGACGCGGAGTCCGGTCTCTTTGCCAACGGTGACGGCTTCGTTGATGGCGTCGATGACGCGCTCACCTTCGTCGCGCATGTGGCTGGCGTAGACGCCACCGTAGCGCGCAGCGGCTCTGGCGAGGGCGACGACTTCGTCTGTGTTCGAGTACGTGCCGGGGATGTAGATAAGGCCGGTGGAGAAGCCTACGGCGCCTTCTGCCATCGCTTTGTCGACGATGGCCTGCATGCGCGTGATCTCTTCGGGAGTAGCCAGGCGGTTGGCGGTTCCCATGACCTCGCTACGGACGCCGTTGTGGCCGATCAAGGTGGCGATGTTGAGTCCGATGCCTGTTTTTTCGAGGTTTTGGAACCAATCGGCGACCTTGATGACCGAGCCTCCACAGTTGCCGGTGACGACGGTGGTGACGCCGTCGAGGAGGTAGTTATCGCCACGAGGTACCTGATTGACGGTGCCTTCGATGTGCGTATGTACGTCGATGAAGCCGGGGCTCGCGACGCGATTGGCAGCGTCGATGGTGCGGTCCGCCGTCTTGTTATCGAGCTTGCCGATGGCGGCGATTTTGCCGGCTTTGACGCCGATGTCGCCGCGATACCAGGCGTTGCCCGTGCCGTCGACGATGCGCGCGTTGCGAATCAGGAGGTCATAATCGGCTGCGTGCAGCGTAACGACGGCAGCGAGGGCAACGAAGAGTCTCATAGAACGTATTTTCCCGCGGCGATCAGCCTTGCGGCGACGCTGCGGCGGAGGCCGATGGAATCCACCGGTTCATGCTTGGTGAGGCGCTTGAGAATCGTCAGGTTCATGCGGAGCGCGTCGCCTTCGGAGCAGTTGGCCATGATGCCGCGGGCGAAACCTTCGATTTGTTCCATGGACTCGCGCAGGAACACCGCCGTCATTTCGGACTTCTGCGTAGAGCGGTTCTTTTCCGTACGCAGGTAGGTGGATTCCATGGCGAAGGCGGCCATCATGATGTCGCTGAGGCCGGCAAGGACTTCCTGCTGCTGGTCGAGCGCGGCGAGGTACTTCTGGTAGGCAACGCCGAGCGTGAGCAGTGCTACTTTCTTCGCATTGCGGACGAGCTTTGCTTCCGGCGAGCTGTTGTCGGTTTCAAACGAAGGTCCGGCCATGACTTCCGCGGTGAGCTTCTTTACCGCTTCGACCAGAGCAAGTTCGCCTTTTTGGGCCTTTTTGAGGAGCCAGCCGGTGGCGAGCATCCGGTTGATTTCGTTGGTGCCTTCGAAGATACGGTTGATGCGGGAATCGCGATAGGCGTGTTCGACGGCGTAGTCCTGATGGAAGCCGTAGCCGCCGTGGATCTGCACGCCTTCGTCCACGATGTAGTCGAGCGCTTCAGACGCTGCGACCTTGATGAACGAGCATTCGGCGGCGAACTCTTCCACGCTCTTGAGCATGCGCTTGGCGTAGTCGGACTCTTTCCAGGTGTGGCCCGCGAGCATAGCGTCGATCATTCCGACGACGCGGTACGCCATGGATTCGGCGGCATAGAGACGGATGGCCATTTCTGCAAGCTTGTGCTGCATCATGCCGAAGTCGGCGATGGGCTTGCCGAAGGCCTTGCGCTCTTGGGCGTAATGGATGGACGTTGCGAGTACAGCCTTGCAGCCGCCGACGGCGAAGGGTCCCAGCTTGAGACGGCCGAGGTTGAGGATGTTGAAGGCGATGATGTGGCCGCGGCCGATTTCGCCCAGGACGTTTTCTACGGGGACTTTGACGTTGTCGAGGTAGATGGCTGTGGTGGATGAGCCCTTGATGCCCATCTTCTTTTCTTCCGCGCCGGGATTGACGCCGGGGTAGGCACGTTCCACGAGGAAGGCCGTGAACTTTTCGCCGCCGACTTTTGCGAAGACGGTGAAGAAGTCCGCGTAGCCGCCGTTGGTGATCCACATCTTCTGTCCGTTCAGGACATAGTGCGTGCCGTCCTCGGACAGGTCCGCGCGGGTACGGGCGGCCATCGCGTCGGAACCGGCTTGGGGCTCGCTCAAGCAATAGGCGGCGAGGAGTTCGGCGGAGGCGAGCTTGGGCAGGTACTTCTTCTTCTGTTCCGGAGTGCCGAACATGAGGAGCGGAAGGGTACCGATGCCGGTGTGTGCGCCGTGCCAGGCGGAGTAGGAGCCTTCTGCGGCGATGCCTTCCGCGACGACCATCGCGGAGGTGAGGTCCATTTCCATGCCGCCGTACTCTTCGGGTACGACGACTGCGGCGAGGCCCAATTCCGCGGACTTTTTGAAGATCTGGACGCAGACGGGGTGTTCGCCATGGCGAATGGCTTCCGCATTGGGAGCGATCTCTTTGCGAAAGAACTCGTCGGTGGTTTTGGCGATGCTGCGGTGTTCGGCCGTGAAGTCTTCCGGCGTGAAGATCTGGTCTGGCGTGAGCGACTCGAGGAGAAACGCTCCGCCCTTTGACTGCGCAATCGTCGACGTGGTCATTTGCGATTCCTTAGTTCTGCAGTGATTCAAAGATTCCCGCTGCGCCCTGGCCTCCGCCGATGCACATGGTGACCATGCCATAGCGGGCTTTTCGGCGTTGCATTTCTCGCAGGATGGTTGCGGTGAGCTTGGCTCCGGTGCATCCCAGGGGATGGCCTAGGGCGATGGCACCGCCGTTGACGTTGAGGGTTTCCGGGTTGATGCCGGTTTCCTTGACGACGGCGAGGGCCTGCACCGCGAAGGCTTCGTTGAGTTCGGTGACGCCGATGTCCTCAATCTTGAGGCCCGCATACTTGAGCGCTTTGGGTACGGCGACTTTGGGTCCGATGCCCATGATCTCCGGAGGTACGCCACCGACGGCGAAGCTGACGAAGCGGGCCATGGGCTTGAGTCCCAGGGCTTCGGCGCGGGCGGCGGACATGACGAGAGCGCAGGCGGCGCCGTCGGAGGTTTGGGACGAGTTGCCGGCAGTGACGGTGCCTTTGACGTGGAAGACGGGCTTCAGCTTTGCGAGCGCTTCCATCGAGGTGTCGGCGCGGGGGCCTTCGTCCTTGGTGAAGGTGGAGCGAGTGGTGCCGCTGGTGGTGGTGGTTTCCACGTCGAGCGGGACGATCTCATCGTCGAACTTGCCTGCAGCCTGCGCGGCGAGCGCCTTCTGGTGCGACTGGTAGGCGAAGGCGTCCTGGTCTTCGCGGCTGATGTTCCAGCGGCGGTAAATCTCTTCGGCCGTGAGGCCCATGCCCATGTAGATCTGCGGGTAGTTTTCCGCCATCCAGGGGTTGGGCGCGAACTTGTGGCCGGACATGGGCAGAAGGCTCATGCTTTCGGTGCCGCCCGCGAGTACGACGTCGGCGAACCCGGAGCGGATCTTTTCCGCGGCCATGGCGATGGATTGGAGCCCCGAGGAACAGAAGCGGTTGATGGTGACCGCAGGTACAGTGTCGGGCAGGCCAGCGCGGAGCGAGGCGATGCGCGCGACGTTCATGCCGGATTCGGCTTCCGGATTGGCGCAGCCGATGATGACGTCGTCGACAGAGCCGGGTTCGACCTGCGGGTATTTCTTCATCAATGCGGCGATGACGGCGGCGGCCATATCATCGGGGCGCGTGTACTTCAAGGTTCCGCGGCCGGACTTGCCCACCGCTGTGCGTAAACAATCGACTACTACAGCTTCCTGCATGGTGGTTAGTTCCTTAACGGCTTTCCGGTTTTAAGCATGTGGGCCATGCGTTCCTGGGTCTTCTGATTGCCGCAAAGGCTCAGGAAGGCTTCGCGTTCAAGGTCGAGCAGGTATTGTTCGGAGACTTCGGTTTCGCCCGAAAGGTCGCCGCCGCTTAAGATGTGGGCGAGCTTTTTACCGACCACGACGTCGTAATCGCTGATGTAGCCGCCTTGCTGCATGCTCCAGAGGCCTACCTTCATCATCGCCTTGACGGGGGCTCCGCCGACTTTGATGGGTTTGGGCTGCGCGGGCGTGTAGCCGGAGATCATGGAGAGTGCTAAATCCTTAGCATCGGCCACGAGACGTTCGGTGTTCATGCTGATGCCGGCGTCGCGGGCGAGCAGTCCTAACGATTGCGCGTCCGGTGCGCTGGCGGATACTTTGGCCATGCCGATGGTTTCAAAGCAACGGCGAGGGTCCTTGAGGCGGGCGAGGAGTTCTTTGGTGCCACCACCGCCAGGGATGACGCCGACGCCGACTTCCACAAGACCTAGATACGTTTCTGCGGCTGCCTGTACGCCGGGGCAGTGCATTTGGATCTCGCAGCCGCCGCCCAGCGTACGTCCGAAGGGTGCGCCGACGACGGGACGTGAGGCGTACTTGAGGCGCATGTTGAGCTGCTGGAAGCGGTGGATGGAAAGCGCGAGTTCGTCCCACTCCTCATCCTGCGCGGCGAGCAGCACCATGGCGAGGTTGGCGCCGACGCAGAAGTCCTGGCCTTGATTCGCGATGACCAGGGCTTCGAGTTTGCCGGCTTCGAGCGCATCGAGACCGGCCTGCATCATGGCGAAGTTGTCCTCGCCTAGGGAGTTGAGCTTCGAATGGAACTCGACACAGCCGACGCCGTCACCAAGATCTTTGAGCGAGGCTCCAGGGTTCTTGGTGTGAATGGCGAAGTCGGCGAGGTCGACGATGCCGGGCCGTTCTTCGAGGTCTTTGTAGGCGTTGGTGAGCAGGTCGAAGTACTGCTTGTTGCGATAGAAGGAGGTGGCACCGGACTGCCGCATCGCCAGGATGTTGGCGGGCAGGGTGCGGCCTTCTGCTTCGAGGCGCTTGCAGACGTCTTCAAATCCGAGCGCGTCCCAGAGTTCGAAGGGGCCGTACTTGTGGGCGTAGCCCCACTTCATGGCGCGATCGATTTCCACGCAACGGTCCGAGATTTCGGGGATGCGTTCGGCGCAATAGATGAAGAGGTCGCTGTAGAGGGACCAGAGGAAAGCGCCCACGCGATCGGTGCCCGCCACGAGTTTGCGCAGGCGCGCCGGGATGTCCTCAATCTGCTTGGCTTCCTCGCCGCTGGGGAAGCGGACCTTCTGAATGGGCGCGTATTCAAAGGTCTTGAGGTTGATGGCGTGGATCTCTTTGGCGGGGCCGACCTTCTTGTAATAGCCTTGGCCGGACTTGTCGCCGAGCCAGCCTCGCGACATTAGTTCTTTGTGCGCGGGGTCGGCGAGGAAACGGTCACGCCAGGGGTCGTCGGGGACGGCGTGGTAGAGGTTTTCGCCCACAAAACCCCAGATATCGAGGCCTACGAGGTCGAGCAGGCGGAAGCTGGCGGTGCCGGGGAGACCGATGAGAGGTCCGGTGATGTAGTCGACTTCTTCAACGGTGTAGCCGCCTTCATGCGTGATCTTGGCGACCGTGCCGCCCCAGAAGGAGCCGATGCGGTTGGCGATGAAGTTGGGCGTGTCCTTGCAGGGGACGATGCCTTTGCCGAGTTTGCGGTCTCCGAACGCTGCGACGAAATCGAAGACGTCGCGCGAGGTGTCGACGCCGGGGATGATTTCGAGCAGGTGCAGGTAGCGCGGCGGGTTGAAGAAGTGCGTGCCGAGAAAGCGCTGGCGGGCATCGAGCGGCCAGCCTTCGGAGATCTTGGCGAGCGGGATGCCGCTGGTGTTGGTGGAGAGGATCGCGCCGGGTTTGGCGAGCTTCAACACCTTGTCCCAGAGGGTGCGCTTGATGTCGAGGTTTTCGGTGACGGCTTCGAGGATCCAATCCGCAGTGGCGATTTTGGACAGGTCGTTGTCGAAGCTGCCGGGCGTGACGAGCTTGGCGCCGTCGTTGGTGAAAAATCCCGCGGGGCGCAGCTTGAGGGCATTTTCGATGCCCTTTTGCGCGGCTGCGAGAGTGACGTCGAGCAGGAGCGCGGGGATTCCGGCATTGGCGAAATGCGCGGCGATGCGCGAGCCCATCGTCCCCGCACCGAGTACCGCAACTTGGCGTATCGTCTTCATGGCTTTCGGCTAAGCTGCAAGTTTACCAGCCGTTACTTGCGTTTGTAGCGCACCTTGCCGCCGACAATCGTGTACAGCACTTCCGTTTTGAGAATGTCGTCTTCGGGCACGGTGAGAATGTCTTTGGAGAGGACCGTGATGTCGGCGAACTTACCCACTTTGAGTGAGCCCTTTTCCTGCTCTTCAAAGGCGGCGAAGGCGGCATCGAGAGTGTAGGAGCGCAGGGCTTCCATGCGGGTCATGTTCTGGGCGGGGTAGAACTTGGTGCCATCGGCGAGCTTGCGCGAGACCGAGGCGTAGAAGGACGGGAGCGGGTCAACATCTTCTACCGGGGCGTCCGTACCGTTGGCGATGACGGCGCCGGAGTCGAGCAGCTTGCGCCATACGTAGGCGCCTTCTTCCGCGCGCTTGGCACCGAGGCGGGCGAGCACGTACGGAGCGTCCGAGGTGCAGTGTACGCCCTGCATGGCGGCGATAACGCCAAGTTTGCCGAAGCGGGGGATGTCCTGCGCGCTCAAGTGCTGCGCATGTTCGACGCGCCAGCGGAGGTTCTTCTTTTCCGGATGCTTCTTGAAGCTGCGTTCAAAGATGTCGAGCACTTCACGGTTGCCGCGGTCGCCGATGGCGTGGATGCAAAGTTGGAAGCCGTTGTTGATGGCCCATTCAGCGGTCTTTTCCATGTTGGCGATGGATTCGGTGTTCATACCGGAGCGGTCCGGCAGGTCGGCGTAAGGTTCGAGAAGCCAGGCGCCGCGAGGTCCGAGAGCACCGTCGGCTGCGCGCTTGATGGCGCGTACGGTGAGGTAGCCGTTGCCTGCGCCGAGCCAGCGGTACTTGCTGCCGTCCACTTCGAGATCCTCGACAGGGACGTTGAGCATCATCCAAAGGCGAAGGGGAAGTTCGCCCGATTCAGCCATCTTTTTGATGAAAGAGACGGTGCGAAAGTTGGAGCCGGCGTCCTGAAATGAGGTAATTCCTTTTTGCAGGCACTCATTGGCGGCAAGTTGTACTTCGAGCTTGTCGTCCGCTTCCACTTCGGCAGGCGTTCGTTTTGCGAGGTATTCGTTATAGGCGCGGCGGGTGAGGCCCTGGGCGCGCTCGTTCAATAATCCTGTCGCATTTCCGTTGGAATCGCGGAGAATTTCGCCGCCTTCGGGATCTTTTGTGGTCTTATTTATGCCCGCCATTTCGAGCGCTTTGGCGTTGACCATCGTCGCGTGGCCGGAGGCGTGGGTGAGGATCACCGGGTTGTTGGGCGAGACCTTGGACAGTTCGTCGTGCACCGGGAAGCCCTGGACGCTGGGCGACGGCGGGGTGTCCCACTTCGATTGATGGAAGCCGCGGCCGACGATCCACTGGCCGGGTCGCGCTTCTTTGGCGGCCGCGCCGACCATGCCTACGATCTCGTTCCAGGTTTTGGCGTTGCGGATGTTGAGGGAGCGCTTGAAGGCGCCGAGTCCGGTGAAGTGGCCGTGACCTTCAATGAAGCCGGGCATGCCGAAGGCGCCCTTGAGGTCGATGACTTCGGTTTTGGGTCCCTTGTGTTTCGCCATGGCCGCGGTGGTGCCGAGGGCGAGGATTTTGCCGTCCCGCACTGCGACGGCCTGAACCGTAGCGGGGCCTGATTTTTCGACGGTGGCGAACTTGCCGTTTTCGAGGATCAGGTCCGCGGTCTGACCAAGCAGAAGTGCGGGCAAAAGGAGCGCGGGTGCGAAACGCATCCCCGTATTGTAGCGGTGAGAATCAGGACGCGTTGGTGGCTGCTGCTGCCGCTGCTGCCTTGGCCTGCTGCGAGGGGCCGAGGAGTTCGAGCAGGCGGTGGACATCCTGCTGCAAAGAGTCCAGACGCGAGGTGAGGTCCGCGAGGGTAGGCTCCGGCGGCATGGTCTCGGTCTTCAGATGGCGCAGCATTGCGGTGCGCGCAAAGTCACTAAGGTTGCGCGCTCCCTGATGGGGATGAAGCGCTTTGAGAATCTCGTACTCACGGTCTGAGATACGGAAGCTGATCATCTTGCTTTTGGGGTTTGCCGCAGCCATGGCTTCTTCCTCCGATAAAATTCTGCGAAAAGGATTCGCATTTTTCTGATTTCCCCGAATATTGCTGGAGTTAATTTATTTTACGCTGTTTGTAAGACAAAGCAATCCCTACATCTGAGAAATCGCAAGTACCCGCAGATGGGGGTAGCTTAGGAACGGGCGGCGCGGGTCCAATACCAGTAGAACGGGACGCCGAGGGCCATGAGTGCAACACCCGTCAGGGCCTGCGTAGGTGTTGCAAGGAAAGTGTTTACGATCAGCCAACCGGTGACTAGAAGGAAGAGTACGGGGACTACGGGATAGCCCCATGCGCGATAGGGACGTTCCTGATCGGGAAGTGTTCTGCGGAAGACAAACAGTGACGCTGTGGTGAGGCCGTAAAACAGCCAGGAGGCGAAAATTACGGAGTCCGTTAATGCGTCGTAGGTGCCGGAGGCCGCTACCACGGAGGCCCACGCAGCCTGGGCGACGATTGCTTTGATGGGCACTCGGGAACGTTCCGAAACTTCAGCGAGGGGTTTGAAGAAGAGTCCTTCTTTGGCCATAGCATACGGGATGCGCGAGTTGGCGAGTACGGATGCGTGTAGCGCGCCGAAGGAGGAGATGAGCAGCGCGATCGACATCACCAGGGTTGCGGTGGGACCGAGGAAGCGCTTGATGACTTCGGCTGCGACGGAGGAGGTAGCGGGGACGTTGGCGATCTCAGTGGGCGTGAGCACGTAGTAGTAAGCGGTGTTGGCAAGAACGTACAAGGTGCCGACGATGACCATGCCGCCCAGGAATGCGCGCGGGATGTTGCGCTGCGGATTCTTGACTTCACCGGCGAGGGGCGTGACGTTGTTCCAACCGTCGTAGGCCCAAAGCGCACCGAGCATCGCGGCGCCGAGTCCGGCCATACCGCCTCGGGCGCTGGCGGCGACGCCTTCACAGGCACCACCGACATTGGACATCGCGAGGTGGGCCCAATCGCCGCGGGCGAAGAGGATGCAGCCTCCGGCGACTGCGAGTACGGTGGCGATTTTGAGTACGGTGAGAAGGCTTGCGGTGTGGCCACCGACGCTGACGGCGGCGCAGTTGATGAGGGCGACCAACCAGATGGCTCCGAGCGCGAATAACGTGAGAGTGCCGATTTCAAAGGTCTGGCCGAGCAGGTTGCCTCGCCAGAAGACTTGCTGGAGCGTGCCACCGACGGCGTCGTTCAGGAAGATCGCAAAGCCGACAGCGAGGGCTGCTTGCGAGCCGGCTTTGGCGATGGCGAAGAAGGTCCAGCCGTAGATGAAGCTGACCGGGCGGCCGTAGGCGCGGCGGAGGAAGACGTAGTCGCCACCGGCTTCGGGCATCATGGCGGCGATTTCGGAGTAGGCGAGCGCGCCGGCCATCGAGAGGAGACCGGCGAAGATCCACACGAAGAGTACGGTGTGGGCGTCGCTGACGTTGCAGGTCATCACCCGGGACTTCAGGAACACCCCGGTGCCAATCATGTTGGCGATGTTCACCGAGATGGCGGCGGCAAGGCCGAGGCCTCGCACCAGCGATGGGTTCTGCTGCGGCTGCATGTGTGTCAGATCAGCTTAGCAGGCGCTTTAGCTCCAGTTTGGCGAGGGATTCGAGGTGTACTTCATCCGGACCGTCGGCGAGGCGGAGGGTACGCGAGTTGGCCCAGGCAGCGGCGAGGTCGAAGTCGCCACAGACGCCAGCGCCCCCATGGGCTTGTACGGCACGGTCGAGGACGGTGAGCGCCATGTTGGGTACTACAACTTTGATCATGGCGATTTCGCCTCGCGCGGCTTTGTTGCCGACGGTGTCCATCATGTGGGCGGTTTTGAGAACGAGAAGGCGGGCCTGCTCGATTTCCATGCGGCTCTTGGCGATGTCCTGGCGGATGGGGCCCATTTCCGATAGCTTTTTGCCGAATGCGACGCGCTGTTCGACGCGGTGGCACATGGCTTCGAGCGCACGTTCGGCGACACCGATCAGGCGCATGCAGTGGTGGATGCGGCCGGGGCCGAGGCGGCCTTGGGCGATTTCAAAGCCGCGTCCTTCGCCGAGGATCATGTTGCTGGCGGGTACGCGGACATTGGTGTAGGAGACTTCGGCGTGGCCGTGGGGCGCGTGGTCGTAGCCGTACACGGTGAGCATACGTTCGATCTTGACGCCGGGAGCATCGAAGGGTACGAGGATCATGGACTGCTGCTTGTGCTTAGCGGCCGTGGGGTCCGTTTTGCCCATGAAAATGGCGATTTTGCAGCGAGGGTCGCCGGCGCCGGTGCTCCACCATTTGCGGCCGTTGACGATGTAGGAGTCCCCGTCGCGCAGGATGCTGGCTTCGATGTTGGTTGCGTCGGACGACGCGACGGCAGGTTCCGTCATGGCGAAGCAGGAGCGGATTTCGCCGGCCAATAGCGGCTTCAACCACTGGTCTTTTTGCTCCGGCGTACCGTAGCGTTCGAGCACTTCCATGTTTCCGGTGTCGGGCGCGGAACAGTTGAAGACCTCGGGCGCCCAGTGGATGCGGCCCATGATTTCGCAGAGTGGCGCGTATTCGAGGTTGGTGAGATTGAGGAAGAGGTTCCAAAGGCCCTTTGCCTGGGCGTTGGCTTTGAGATCCTCGACGATGGGCAGCACCTTCCAGCGCTCGCCTTGCGCGACTTGTGCGTCGAACACGCGTTCGTTGGGGTAGACGTGTTCGGTCATGAAGGCGAGCAGTTGGGCTCGCAGGTCCTGCACCTTGGGCGAATAGTCGAAGTTCATTAGCGTCCTGTAAATTCGGGTGCGCGCTTCTCAAAGAAGTGCGCCAGGCCTTCGCGGAAGTCTTCGGAGTCGAAGGCGAGCTTCATTTCCACTTCGGACATTTCGAGTGACTCTTGCAGAGTCTGCTGCATGCCGTTGTAGAGCTGCTTTTTTAGCACTGCCATGGATCGTGGCGAGACGTTGTTGGCGAGGTCGCGGGCGTAGGTTTGCACACGGTCGAGGAAGCCTTCCACGGGGTACACGGCGTTGACGAGGCCCATGCGCAGGGCTTCGTCCGCGTCGATCAGGCGGGAGGACAGCATGAGGTCCATGGCGTTGGCGGCGCCGATCAGGCGGGGGAGCATCCAGGCGATGCCGTACTCGGCGATCAAGCCTCGGCGTGAGAAGGCGGTCGAGAACTTGGCGGTTTGCGAGGCGAAGCGGAGGTCGCAGTAGAGCGGGTAGATGAAGCCGAGTCCCGCAGCGGCGCCGTTGATGGCGGCGATGACGGGCTTGTGAAGAGAAGGGAAGTACGAATGGGCGCGGTTGAAGCCGGCGGGGATATGGTCGCGCTGCTCGTAGTTGGGGTAAGGGTCGGGCTTCTTGTCCAGAACCTCACTGAGCAGGGCGAGGTCGGCACCGGCGCAAAAGCCTTTGCCGGCGCCTGTGAGGATGATGACGCGAACCTCAGGGTCGGCATCGGCGGCGAAGGCAGCGTCGCGCATTTCGCGTCCCATCACCGGGGTCCAGGCGTTGAGCTTTTCCGGACGGTTCAGGGTGAGGGTCGCGACGCGTTCCGAAACCTCGTAGGCGATTTGGGTGTACATGCGAAGCCGCCAGTATATCCCGCTACGCGCCGTCAGGCATGGCGGAGAGCGAAGCCGGTAGCAAGTGCGTGGGCCCAATCGTCGCGCTTGCGGCTGGTGGCAAGGGCGGCAGCTTTGTCCCAGTCGTACTCGATGGCGTGGAATTCGGCGCGCCATTGGCCTTGTACTCGATCGAGGACGGCGAAGCGCGCGTGCGGGCTGGCGGTTTCCATAAAGTGCGTGGCGGTGGAGGTCGCGTCGTAGGCGGGCAGGCCTACGCTGCCGGGGTTGACGAGCAGGCGTCCGTCGATGGAAACGAGCCTCGGGATGTGGGTGTGCCCGTGCAGGACGAGCGTAACGCCGTCGGGGAGTGGGCCGAGGCGGGCGCGCATTTCGCCTTGGCTGGCGAGGCGGACTTCACCCGAGATGGGGATGACGGTTTCCAAAAGGTACTGCGAGTCTTTGCGCGGGGTGGCGTGGCAAAGGTAGACGTCGTCGAACTGGGCGTGGAAGGGAAGGGTGTGGAGCCAGTCCAGATGCTTGTCGTGCAGCAGGGAACGGGCGGCGAGGTCCGAGGGACCCATGGCTTCGGGATGCTGGTCGATCAACTGGCGATCATGATTGCCGCGTACGGTGAGGAAGTTGTGTTCGAGCAGGATGTCGGCGGTTTCGTCGGCATCCAGAGGGCCGGAGAGGCAGTCTCCGAGGTCGACGATGCGGTCACAACCGAGGTCCTTGAGTTTGGCGAGGACGGCGCGGAGTGCGCTTGCGTTGCCGTGGATGTCTGCGATGACGCCGAGTCTCATTCGGTGGGGTCTGCCTTTGCTTCGATGGCCGCGTCTTCCCGCTGTACTTCCCGGATCATGGCCTTGATGTTTTCACGCGTCAATGCAGCTTCCGCCGCGCCTGCGAGTTCGCCGCCCGAGATACGGACGTTGACGTCGCCATTGGCGAGCGGGATGCCGGCCGCGGGGAAGCGTTCGAGTACGCGGCGGTTGATCTCGCGTCCCACGGCGAAGTTCTTGCCGGGGATCGTTTTGATGCGGGCACGGAGGCCGACGCCGTTTTCGCGGATCTTGTCTACGCCGTGGATTTCTACGGGCGCGAGCAGGACGTTCTTATACTCGACCTCTTCGCGCATCTCGTCGACGATCTTGGTGAGGAGGTCGAAGGCTTGGCGCGGGTCTGCATTGCTGGCCACGGTGTACTCCAGCACGTAGAACGAGAACTGTCGGGAAAAGTTCGCAATGGATGTGATCGACCCGTTGGGGAAGATGTGGATGGCGCCATTTTCCGCGCGGATGACGGTGGTGCGGAGGTTGACCTCTTCGACGCTGCCGGCGACGGTGTTGATCATCACCGAGTCATTGATGCGGATCTGGTTTTCGATGAGCAGGAACAGGCCCGAGATGACGTCCTTGATGAGGGCCTGCGAGCCGAAGCCTACGGCGAGGCCGACGACGCCGGCGCCGGTGAGGATGGGGCTGATGTCGATGCGCAGTTTGTTCAGGCAGGCGAGGATCGCGCTGGCCCAGATAAACAAGCGGACCGTCCGTTCCAGCACGCTTTCGATGGTTTTGACGTTGCGTTCCGTATCAAAGGCGTTGCTGTCGCCGCGCTTATTCATGCGCTCGATGATGAGGTCTTTGACCTTCTTGAACAGCACGCGAACGAGCAGGCTAGCAAGACCCGCGACCAGCAGGATGAGGGCGATATCAGGGGCCTCTTCGATGAACGCGTGGACGATTTTCGGAACTTTGAACATCCTGTACCTTCTTGAATATAGCGGGCTTGAATATAGCGGGGTATCCCTAAACTCGCTATATTCAAAGGAGATGGCATCGAATCAAGTCTCCCCGGCCGCGGCAGGGACGCAGCAGCATCAGGAAGACGTGCCGGTAAGCAAGTGGTTGCCGCCGGTGCTGCTGGCCTGGTTTTTACCGGGGTCCGGGCATTTTGTATTGAAGCGTCACGCCCGCGGCGGGTTCATCACTTTTGCCGTGGCCGCGATGTTTCTTTTCGGCATCATGATGCAGGGTGCCACGTTCCAGAAGGCGTACTTCGATATGAAAGAGATGACGCCTCCGCCAGACTTGCTGACCCGCGTGATCAATACGGGCGGTTTTGTGGGCAACCTCGCCACCGGCGTGCTGTACATGATGACGGCGTGGTTTGGGTACGATCAGGCCGATGTCGCCGGGCACGTACATGATTACGGCACGAAGTTTCTGGTGGCCGCGGGGCTGTTGAACATCCTGGCGATGGTGGACGTGTTTGAGATCGCCACGAGGCGGAAGGAGTAGCGCAGCGATGCCGAAGGTGAGTTTGACGCACTTTGAAGCGTCGATGCTGTTTGCGCTGCTGACGTCGATCGTGCTGGGTATCGTGTCGCGACGGAGCGACCGGGAACGGCTGATGTACGGGCTGTACTGCTTTGGGTGCTTTGTGTTCGCCATGTTCGCTTTGAGCTGGCTGATGTACCTCGGGCACGGGTAAATGCTTTGTGAAAATTGCCATTCTGGGCGCCGGTAACATGGGCGCGGCCTTATTGGGCGGATTGCTCAAGGCCGGGCATGAGATCGGGCAGATTGTCTGCACCACCGGTAGCGAAGAGCGCGCCGGGATTCTGCGTGAGCGGCATCCGGGGTTGCGGGTGCTGCCGAAAGGCAATTGCGAGGCGGTTCGCGGGGCGGACCTGATCGTGCTTGGCGTGAAGCCTTACGCCGTACCCAAGCTTGTCGATGAGATCGCGCAGGAACTGAACGAATCCCAAGTCATCATTTCGCTGGCTGCGGCTCTGCCGATGGCGGTGATCGAGCGGCGCGTGAACGGCCTGCAGATGCCGGTGCTGCGCGCGATGCCGAACATCCCGGTGCTGGTGGAAGAGGGTGCGATCGCACTGTGCGCCAATGAATTTGCGACGCTTGCGCATCGCGACATGGTGGAGCAACTGTTCCGCGCGGTGGGCGTGGTCGTGTTTGTCGAAGAAGACATGATGGACGCGGTGACGGCGCTGTCGGGGAGCGGTCCGGCATATGTGTACATGGTGATTGAGGCGTTCATCGCAGGCGGCCTCAAAATGGGGCTGTCGCGCGAGATCGCGACGAGGCTTGCGGAGCAGACGGTGCTCGGCGCGGCCAAGCATGTACGGCAGTCCGGCGCGCATCCGGCGATTCTGCGCGATGAAGTGATCACTCCCGGCGGTACGACGATTGTGGCAATCCACGAACTGGAGCGTCACGGACTGCGATCCATGCTGATTTCTGCGATTGAGACGGCGACCAAGCACGCACGGGACCGGTCTGCCGCGTTTGTGCAGAAGCTTGAATCCTAACGATTTTTCTGGTTGGTAAACTGAAACAAGTGCCGCAACGCATCTGCCTGCTCGGCTCCACCGGGTCGATTGGAACATCAACGCTCGACGTGGTTCGCCGCCGCCCGGACCTGTTCCAAATCGCCTCTCTTGTCGCTGGTTCCAACATCGACTTGCTGGCGTCCCAGATTGTGGAGTTTCGCCCGGCTTTTGCGGTGATCGCGAATGAAGCGGACATTCCAAAGCTTACCGCAAAGCTGACAGAGCTGGGCTTGAATCGCTCCGATTGGCCGGAACTTGCCGCTGGTGCCGAGGCTCGGGTTACGTCTGCGACCGATGCGGGTACGGACTTTGTGATGTCGGCGATTGTCGGGGTCGCGGGGCTTGAGGCGACGTATCGCGCGGTGTGCTTGGGCAAGCGCATCGGGCTTGCGAATAAAGAAGTGATGGTCGCCGGCGGCGAACTTGTGACGTCGGCAGCGCGCGAACATGGCTGCGAGATCATTCCGGTAGATAGCGAACACAATGGTGCGCATCAGTGCCTGCGTGCCGGGCGGCGGAACGAGGTACTGCGGCTGATTTTGACGGCATCGGGCGGTCCTTTCCGGGAAACTCCGGCATCCGAGTTTGAAAACATCACTCCGGCGCAGGCGTTGAAGCATCCCACATGGGTGATGGGACAACGCATCACGATCGATTCAGCGACCCTCATGAACAAGGGCTTTGAGGTGATTGAGGCCTGCTGGCTGTTCGACTTCCAGCCGAAGGAAGTGGACGTGGTGGTACACCCGCAGTCGACGGTGCATGCGATGGTGGAGTTCAACGACGGCAGCATCATCGCACAGGTGTGCGCGACGGATATGCGCATGCCGATCCAGTATGCGCTGACCTATCCGGAGCGGCTGGAAGCGCCGGTGCCAAGGTACGGTTGGACGGAGGCTCGCACGTGGCAGTTCTATCCGCCGGATCCGGCGAAGTTCCGGCTGCTGCAGCTTTCCTATGACGCGCTCCATGCCGGTGGAAGCGCTACTTGTACCCTGAACGCGGCCGATGAGATAGCGGTGGAAGCGTTTCTTCGCGGCGAGATTTCGTTTGCCTCGATTGCAGCAGTGGTGGAAGACACACTGAATGCGGTTCCTGTACGTCAAACAAAGTCGGTGGAACAGATCTTGGACGTAGACCGTCAATCAAGAGACAGAGCGCGCGAGTTCGCCGCGAAACGTCAAAGGAACCTGATGCATGTTTAGTGAGTTTTTCGCCAGCGTTTGGTGGATGCTGATCCTGATCGGCGTCATGATCATCATCCATGAACTTGGTCATTACTGGGCGGCCCGGTTCTTTGACGTCAAGGTGGATGCCTTCAGCTTTGGGTTCGGCCCGCGGCTATTCGGGTTTAAAGTCGGCGAGACGGACTTCCGTTTTTCGGCGATTCTGCTGGGCGGGTACGTCAAGATGGCTGGGGAACAGCCGGGCGACGAAGCCGACCCTCGCGGATTTCTGATGAAGCCGCGCTGGCAGCGGTTGATTATCGCGTTTGCCGGTCCGTTCATGAACATCCTGCTGGCGGTGGCGATTCTGACCGGCCTGTTCATGGTCCGCTATCAGCGTCCGCCGATGAATCCCAATCCATCGATTGGGTATCTGGCAGCGGACGGTGCGGCGGCGAAGGCTGGGGTACGCATTGGCGACAAGATCGTTGCGGTGGACGGCAAAGAGAATCCGACTTGGCGCGATGTTGAATTGCGCGAGTTTGAGGATACGAATAAGTCCCTTCAGGTGACGGTGCTGCGCGACGGCCAGCGGTTGAACATCGAGATCCCGCTGCCGGAAAACGAGAAAACGCACATTGGCGAGGCCGGTTGGGATCAGGAACGGCAGATCCAGATTGCCGCGCTGACTCCCGGTGCGCCCGCCGAAAAGGCCGGCTTGAAGGAAGGCGACTTGTTCCGCGCCATCAACGGGCAGCCGATCGTGTCGGGCTATGCCTTGGTGGACGCGCTGCAGGCGGCGGCCGGTAAGCCGTCCGAGATCCGGTTTGTGCGTGAGGGTAAGGAATCCACTGTAACGGTAACTCCGGAATGGAAGAAGGTAGACCCGCAAGTTCCTGAACGTTGGGTGATCGGCATCCAGCAGGAAGAGGCGATGGAGGTCACCAAGCTTGGCTTTGGCGACGCTCTCACCGAATCCGTGAAGGAGAACATCCAGGGCGCCGGGATTATCTACAAGTTCCTGCGTGGCGTAGTGGAGCGGCGGATGTCGCCCAAGTCATTGGAAGGTCCGGTGGGGATCGCGAGGATCGCCAAGCGGGCGGCCCGGCAGGGTCCGATGCCGTTCTTCCTGCTGATGGCGATGGTGAGCCTGAATCTGGCGATCTTCAACCTGCTGCCGATACCGATTCTGGACGGCGGTGTGATCCTAATGTTGCTGGTGGAAATGATCCGGCGGCAGGACCTGTCGCTACGGGTGAAAGAGGCTGTTTTCAAGGTCGGATTCGCGTTCCTGATGATGGTAGTGGCGTTTGTTTTGTACAACGACATCTCGAAGACGCGGGCCGATATGAAGCAGGAAGCGCCGCCAGCGAGAGTACAGACGCCGGCGCCGGCGAAGCCTTAGTCCTTATACTGCTCTTTTCCACTAGAAAATATAAACAAAACTGCTGAGCGCGCCGATTAGTGAAATGATCGGAGTGTCCAAGCGCGGATGCAGCAGCATTTGAGTCTCGACGGAACGGTGTCTCCACTCTCGCTGTGGGACGACATTCTGGAAGAAGACTGTCAGCCATCTACCATACTCATCCTCGACAGCGTGGAGATCAACCGTCGCGTCCTGCGGGGGATGCTGAAGCACGGTTCGCATCGCATTCTGGAAGCCAAGCGTCCTGTAGAGGCCTTTGACATCATCGCCGACGAGAAGGTTGACCTGATCGTGGTGGACATGATGATGCCGGAGATGAGTGGTCCGGAATTCTGCCGGAAGCTGAAGTCGGAACGCCGTACACAGTTCATTCCGATCCTGATGCTGACCAGCATCCAGAGTGTCGAAAGCGAAGTGGCGGGCATCACGTCGGGCGCGGACGAATTTCTGGTAAAGCCGCTGCAGCCTCAGGTGGTGCGGGCGCGAGTTCGTGCGATGCTGCGCAATAAGGCGCTGATTGACTCGCTGGAAGAGGCGGAAACGATTCTGTTCGCGCTGGCCCAATCGGTGGAACAGCGGGACCGGCACACGGGTCAGCACTGCCAGCGTCTGGCGGCGTACAGCATGACCTTGGGTCGTATGTTGGGGCTTCCGCCGGCGGATATCCGGTCCCTGCATCGTGGCGGGTTTTTGCATGACATCGGCAAGATCAGCATCCCGGATTCGATTCTGTTCAAGCCGGGGTCGTTGACGGATGAAGAGTGGACGGTGATGCGCCAGCATACGACGGCCGGAGAAGCGATCTGCCGTCCCATGAAAAGCTTGGCGGGCGTACTGCCGATCATCCGCAATCATCATGAACGGTGGGACGGCAGCGGGTACCCCGATGGTCTTCGCGGCGAGGACATCCCGCTGCTGGCCCGGATCCTGCAGTTGGCGGATATTTACGACGCGTTGATCTCGAATCGCCCTTACAAGCAGAGCTTCTCGCACGAGGAAGCGCTGAACATCATGAAGGAAGAAGCCAAGCGCGGCTGGCGGGATCGTAAGTTGGTGGCGATGTTCGCGCAGATTTCGCGGCCGGAGTTGGAAGAATCCGCCGAGGAGATCAACACCGGCCTGTCGCTCGCGCAGATGGGCTTGCAGTTGGCGGCGAGTGGTCCTGCGCCCGTGGTGTTGCCGAATGGCGAGATCGCCAAGCGGAATCTGATGGGCGACTAGCGTTCAGGTAGAAAGCCACCACCGCATCAGGAAAAACAGTTCGCCCGCGACAAATAGCGACCCAAAGATCTGCTTGTTGTACCGGGCGAGCCAGAGCGGCAGATAAATGTCGAAGTTATCCGCGCGCTCTGCCGTATAGCGGTCCGCGACATCGGTTAGCGGACAGCGGCCACGATTCAGGGCCAAGATCAGGCATTCGAACAGAACGACTCCGCTGAGAATGGCTGCAAGCCCAAACTGCTGGCGAGCGGCCGCCACCGGAATCCACACGATGCATCCGGCAAAGAATGCCCAGACCACCGTGTGCAGCACCTTGATGGCGGCCAGCACCGCTTAGATGTCGTAGTACATCGCGAACTCCCACGGGTGGGGACGCAGACGTACGGGTTCGGCTTCGGTACGGCGCTTGAGGTTGATGTAGGTCTCGATGAGCTCCTCCGTGAACACGTCGCCCTTCAACAGGAACTCATGATCCTCTTCGAGTTCGTCCAGCGCATCGTCGAGCGAGATGGGCATCGACGGTACGCGGCGCATTTCCTCCGGCTCAAGATCGTAGATGTCCTTGTCGAGCGGTTCGCCGGGTTCCACCTTGTGGTAGATGCCGTCGAGTCCGGCGAGGAGCATCGCCGCGAAGGCGAGGTACGGGTTGGCGGCGGGGTCTGGCGGACGGAACTCGATGCGCTTGGCCTTGGGCGCGGCAGAGTACATCGGAATGCGGACGGCGGCGGAGCGATTGCGGCGCGAGTACGCGAGGTTCACCGGAGCTTCGTAGCCGGGCACCAGGCGCTTATACGAATTCGTCGTCGGCGCGATGATCGCCGATAGCGCGCGGGCGTGCTTTAGCAGGCCGCCGATGTACCAGAGAGCCATCTGCGACAGGCCCGCGTAGAGGTCGCCGGCGAACAGCGGTTTGCCGTCCTTCCACAAGGATTGGTGAACGTGCATGCCGTTGCCATTGTCGCCGTAGATCGGCTTGGGCATGAAGGTGGCTGTCTTGCCGTACTGCGTGGCGACGTTCTTCACGATGTACTTGTACAGCAGCATGTTGTCTGCGGAACGGACGAGCGTGTCGTACTTCTGGTCGATTTCGCACTGGCCGGCACTGGCGACCTCGTGGTGGTGGCACTCGATTTCGAGGCCACAACGCACCATGGTGTCCACCATTTCCGCGCGCAGGTCCTGGTATTGGTCGACGGGCGGAAGCGGCGCGTAACCTTCTTTGTGACGCGGACGGTAGCCGAGGTTCTGGCCCTCGCGACCGCTGTTCCACTGGCCTTCTTCGGCGTCGATGAAGTAAAAGCCGCTGTGCTGGTTCTGGTCAAACCGGACGTTATCGAAGACGAAGAACTCGGCTTCGGCTCCGAAGTACGCGGTGTCGGCGATGCCCGAGTTTTTCAGGTAGTTCTCGGCTTTGGCGGCGACGTGACGGGGGTCGCGCTCGTAGTCCTGACGGGTGATCGGATCCTTGACCGTGCATGTCATGACCAGGGTCTTGACGTCGTAGAACGGGTCGATCATCGCGGTTTTGGGGTCCGGGATGAGGATCAGGTCACTTTCGTTGATGGCGGCCCAACCGCGCACCGATGAGCCGTCGATGCCGTAGCCGGCCTCGAACATCTCTTCGTTCAACTGCGAGATCGGGTACGAGATATGCTGCTGCATTCCCGGCAGGTCTGTGAAGCGCAAGTCGAACTGGCGCACCTCATGCTGCTTGGCATAGGCGAGGACTTCCTGGGGCGTCGTCATTCTGTGTTTTGTCTACTTCCTAGCTTACTTGCGTTATGCGGAGGCTTGCCGGAGGCGCATGGCGTCGCGCGCGGGCGGGGCGCCGAACATCCTCGAGTACTCGCGGCTGAACTGTGACGGGCTTTCGTAGCCTACCTGCAGGGCGGCGCGGGCGGCGTCAGCCTCGCCTGCCACCAACAGACGCCGCGCTTCGAGCAGACGTAGCTTTTTGACGTACTGCAGCGGGCTCATGGCGGTGACGGACTTGAAGTGCGCATGGAACGAGGACGGACTCATGTTGGCCATCTCCGCCAAGTGCTCGACGCGGTGTTCTTCGTTGAATCTGGTTTTGATACGCGCGAGGACACGGGCGATGCGCTCCATGGAACTGTCCTGGATGGCGATCTGCGCGATCTGACCTCCGCAGGGATGCGACAGCAAGCGATAGTGCACTTCGCGGATCGCAAGCGGCGCAAGCGCCGGGATGTCGCGGGGGGTGCGGAGCATGCGAGCGAGGCGCAGGATGCTGTCGGTGAAGGTCGCGTCCAAAGTGCCGACGAAGATGCCGCGTTCACTGGCGGCCGGGGTGGAGGAGGGCAGCATGCCGGTTTGCGTGAAGAGGTCGGCGAGTTGGCTCTGGTCGATATCGATTTGCAGGCAGAGGTACGGCTTGCGCTTGGTGGCTTCGAGGACATTACCGGTGACGGGGAGGTCGACGGAGACGACGAGGAACTGGGGGGGCGTGTAGAGGTAGACGTCCTGTTCGACGGCAACGCGCTTGGAGCCTTGCACGATCACGCAGAGCGACGGGTTGAGGACGGTGGGTACGCCAAGGCCTGGTTGGGAACCGCGGATGACGTGGACACCGGGGAGCGGGGTCGCATGGTAGCCGTCCGTACGGTTGGAGGATTCTTCAAGCAGGTCCACCAGTTCCAGGCGTTCTGTCTCACGCATGTTTTCCATTATCCGCCGCTGTTGGAGGATTAGGCAAGAGTTGCGGAGATCCGTGTATTTATCCTGGGGCGGTTCGGCGGCATATTTGAGACATGACAAACAACAACGATTTTGTTCGTGGCAAGGTGGTGCTGATTACGGGTGCAAGCAGTGGGATTGGCGAGGCGACAGCGCGCTTGTTGGCCTCCCGTGGGGCGACGGTGGTGCTGGGGGCGCGGCGTACGGACCGGTTGGAGCAGATTGTGTCAGACATTCGATCCACTGGCGGTACGGCGGACGCTCGCAAGTTGGATGTCGCGGATCGCGCGGATACGGCGGCGTTCGTGCAGTTCGCGATCGAGAAGTATGGCCGCGTGGACGTGTTGTTCAACAATGCCGGCGTGATGCCGTTGTCGCCGCTGAGCGCGTTGAAGGTAGACGAGTGGGACAACATGCTGAACGTCAACGTGCGCGGGGTCCTGAACGGGATCGCGGCGGCGTTGCCTTTGATGGAAGCGCAGGGCGGAGGACAGATTATCAACAACGCGTCGGTGGCGGCGCACTGGGTTGGACCTACGGCAGCGGTGTACTCGGCGACGAAGTACGCGGTGCGGATCATCTCGGAAGGGCTACGGTCGGAAACACAGAAGGTACGCGTGTCGGTGGTGTCGCCCGGCGTAACGGAGACCGAGTTGGGGCACGACATCTCGGACGACGCTACCAAGGGCTTTCTGACCGAACTGCGCAAGAATAGCCTGGCGGCGGACGACATCGCGCGCGCGGTGGTGTACGCCATTGACCAGCCACCGCACGTGGATGTGAACGAGATCATCGTGCGGCCGATTGTTTCGCCACTTTAAATTCAAGACTTGACGGATACTCAGGCGTCTATATACTTAGAGTACTGAGTATCCGTCATGGCAAAGTCTGATTCGCTGCAAGGTTCACTGGACCTGCTGGTCCTGAAAATTCTTTCCAAACGGCCCAAATTGCATGGGTACGCGTTGATGACCGCGATTGAAGAGATCTCGGGTGAGGTGCTGCGGGTGGAAGAAGGGTCGCTGTATCCGGCGTTGCATCGCATGGAGGAGGCGGGCTGGATTTCCGCCGAGTGGATCACCAAAGAGAACGGGCGACGCGCGCGCATCTATTCCCTGACGACGAAGGGCCGCAAGCAGTTGGAAGCGGAAGAGAATCGCTGGCAGGCTGTCACGTCCGCCGTGAATCGCGTGTTGAGGATGGCTTAACACGATGTCCATCTGGAGCCGGATCACCAACGTTTTCCGCAATCGCGAGGCGGAGCTGGATGCGGAGTTGCAAGCGCATCTCGAAGAAGCTCTGGAGAACGGACGCAGCGCCGAGGATGCGCGGCGGGCGTTTGGTTCGCCACTGCGGATGCGCGAAGAGATGCGTGAGGCGCAGCTTGCCGTCTGGCTCGATACGCTCAAAGCGGACTGCGTGTTTGGATGGCGCCAACTTGCAAAGAATCCGGTGGTTTCGGCGGCTGCTGTGCTCTCGCTAGCGTTGGCGATTGGCGCGTCCACAGCGGCATTCCGTTTGTTTGACGCCATCTTATTGCGGCCCTTGCCGGTGGCAAATCCGGAACGGCTGTACGTCGTCGAGCGGGAGTTCATCCGGAACGGGCAAGCGGGCAGGGACGACACGTTTGAGTACCCGATGTTTCGCGAGGTTCGTGCGGCGGCCAAGGATGAGGCGGAACTGATTGCCATTTCCTATGCAAGCTATATCGACATCACGTATGGGTCCGATCGCGAGGTGGAAAAGGCCCGGCGACAGCACGTGTCTGGTTGGATGTTTGGTGTTTTTGGACTCAAACCCGCGCTGGGGCGACTTCTGACGGAGAGCGACGATCATAAGCCGGACGCGCATCCGTACGCCGTGCTGTCCTATGACTACTGGATCCGGCGCTTTGGTGGCGACCCGAATGTTCTGGGTAAGAAGTTCCGGCAGGGCGGGAAGCAGTTTGAGATTGTCGGCGTTTGCGAGCGCGGGTTTCGCGGGACGGAGACAGGCGCAGACACGGACTTCTTTGTCCCGATGATGATGAATGGCCGGGCGATTGAGAATCCCAACTGGGGATGGTTCCGCGCCTGGGCTGCTGTACGTCCTGGCGCGTCGCTCACGGTGCTGCGCGACAAGATTCAAGCGGCGCATCAGGCGCATCGGGCTGAGCGTGTCAAAAGCTGGCAGCCCGGTCAAACCCAGGAAGAAAAGGACCGGTACATCAAAGCGCCGGTGGTGCTCGATTCCGCGTCCGCCGGCGTGTCGGGACTGCAGCGGGACTACCGCCAGCCTTTGATCATTCTTGCCGTGGTGGTTTTGCTGGTGCTGCTGATCGCGTGTGCGAATGTCGCGAATCTGCTGACGGCGCAAGCCTCGGCGCGGGCACGTGAAATGGCACTGCGCGTGTCGATTGGCGCCGGTGGCGCACGTTTGCTGCAGCTGGTGTTGGTGGAAAGCGCGATCGTCGCGGTGTTGGCGTCCGCCGCCGGTACATTGTTTGCATGGTGGGCCGCGCCGTTTGTGGTGTCGATGATCAGCGACCCTTCGAACCCCACCACCGTGTACATGCCGGCGGACTGGCGCGTGTTCCTGTTTGCCGCCATACTGGCGCTGGCCGTGACCTTTTTGTTCGGGCTGTTACCGGCGTTGCGTGCGGCCGGCGTAAAGCCGATGGCCGTACTGCGAGGGTCGGAGAGTCCAAAATCGCGACGGCGCGTGATTCATGTACTTACGGCCGTGCAAATGGCCTTTTGTGTACTGGTGCTCTTTATTGCGGGGCTGTTCTTCGCTACGTTCGAACGGATTTCCGCACAGCCCATGGGCTTCCGGGCCGATCATTTGTTGTTGCTCGAAGGTTCTTCCAAGGTGGAACAGCAGCATCAGGTGTGGCAGCAGGTGTTGCCAAGACTGCGCGAGGTTGCCGGGGTGGAAGCCGCGACGTTGGCGGGTTGGCCACTGATGAGCGGCAATGGCTGGACGTCGCGCGTCTGGGTGGGTGGCAGAGTTCGTAGCGAGGGCGTGGAGCCGTACTTTCTGAGTGTTGGGCCGCGATGGGTGGAAACCATGGGCATGCGCCTGATTGACGGTCGCGAATTCCGGATGGACGAGAGTACGCCGTCGGTGGCGATTGTAAATGAGGAGTTCGCCAAACGGTACTTTGACGGGCAGAATCCAGTGGGTCGCACCTTTGAGCAGATGGACGAAGCCAACAAACTGCAGCCGATTCGCATCGTCGGTTACGTCGGCGACGCGAAGTATCGCGATATGCGCGAGGCTGTGCGTCCGACGGTGTATCTGCCGTTCCGGTCGCGCAATGAAAAGCAGGAAGAAGGTAAGACGGACTGGGCGACGTACGTGGTGCGTGTGCAGCCGTCGGCACCGGCGCAGATCACCGCACGATTGCGTGACGAGGTGGCACAGGCACGGCCCGAGTTGCGCATCGGCGATGTGACCACGCAGGAGGCGCTGATTCGCAGTCACACGGTACGCGAGCGTTTGCTGGCGGCGCTGTCGAGCTTTTTTGCCGTGGTGGCGCTGGTGCTCGCGAGTGTGGGGCTGTTCGGCGTCCTCACGTACTCGATGACGCAGCGTCGCAAAGAGATCGGCATCCGGTTGGCGTTGGGGGCACCGGCTCGGTCGATTGCGATTCGTGTAACGGCGGAGTCGTTCACGATGTTGGTGCTGGGGGCGGTTGGCGGCCTGTTGCTGGGCACCGCTTGTGCCGCCTACATCGAATCCTTGTTGTTTGGCGTAAAGGCCGATGATCTGGGCATCTTGCTGACCCCAGCATTGACCTTGGCGGCTGCTGCTCTGTTGGCTGCGATCCCTCCTGTGGTCCGCGCGGTGCGGATCGATCCCTCGTATTTGCTTCGAACGGAGTAACCATGTCCCTTTGGACCAGAATCCGGAACGTGTTTCGCGGCGAGCGTGTCAACGCCGATTTGGATGAAGAGATGCGTTCGCATCTGGACGAGGCGGTCGCAAATGGGCGCACACCGTCTGAGGCGGGCCGCGCGTTTGGGTCCGTGCTGCTGCATCGCGAAGAGATGCGGGATCACAAGGTGGCATCGTGGCTCGATTCGTTACGAGCCGATGCGGTGTTTGGTTTGCGGCAGTTGAACAAGAACCGTACTGTGTCTGCCGCGGCGATCCTGTCGTTGGGCCTTGCCATTGGCGCCTGTACCGGCGCGTTCCGCCTGGCCGATGCCATTCTGTGGCGGCCGTTGCCGATTGCGCAGCCGGAGCGGCTGCATGTGATCGAGTATCAGGTGTGGGACCGCAATACGCGGGAGCCGGACATCGGCGATTCGTTCAGCTATCCGCATTACCGCCACTTGCAGGCTGCCGCCAAGGATCATGCGCGGTTGCTGGCGATCTCCTATGCGAGTCCGGTGGATATCACCTACGGGTCGGACCAGGACATGGAGCGCGCAGTACGGCAGTGGGTGTGCGGTGAGATGTTCGGTGCGTTCGGCCTGCGTCCTGCGCTGGGACGCTTGTTGACGGAGGCGGAGGAGAAGACGCCCAAGGGGCATCCGTACGTGGTGCTTTCGTACGGCTATTGGTCGCGACGGTTTGGGCAGGATCCGAATGTACTTGGCAAGCGGTTGCGCCTGGGCCTGATGAGTCTCGAGATCATCGGAGTGGCGCCGAAGGGTTTTTCGGGTACCGAACCAGGGTTGCCGACCGATCTCTTCATTCCTAACATGATGAACCACGAGGCGATCCACAACCCGAACTGGCACTGGTTCCGGACGTACGCGATGTTGCGTCAGGGCGCGGATCGCAGCCGGGCCGCGTCGGTGATTCATGCGGCGTACGCGTCGTACCAAAAAGAGCACATCAAAACTTGGACGAACGCAACGGCGCAACAGAAGCAGGACGAGATTACGAGACCGGTGTATCTGGAGCCGTCGCCAAGTGGCGTGTCGAGCATGCAGAGGCGGTACGGACGGGCGCTGCTGATCCTTGGCGCGGTGGTGATTCTGGTGCTGTTGATTGCGTGTGCTAACGTCGCGAACCTGATGTCGGCGCAATCGGCGGCGAGGGCCAAAGAGATGTCGCTGCGGGTGTCGATCGGTGCGGGGCGCAGGCGATTGATGCAGTTGATGCTGGTGGAAAGCGCGTGGATCGCGCTGTTCGCTACGGCAGTTGGGGCGGTGATCGCGTGGTGGTCCGCGCCGTTTGTCGCATCGTCGATTTCGCATCCTCGATTCCCGAGCCGCATCGATATGCCGCTCGATTGGCGCGTGATCGGATTCGGTTCGCTGCTGGGTGTTCTGGTGACGAGTCTGTTCGGGATCGTGCCGGCGATTCGCGCGGCGCGGGTACAACCGATGACCGTGTTGCGCGGGGGCGAGGATCCGCACGGCAAGCGGCGATTCATCCAGGCGTTGACGGCACTGCAGACGGGCTTCTGCTTTGTGGTGCTGTTTGTGGCGGGGCTGTTCCTGTCGACCTTTGATCAACTGGCCAAGCAACCGACGGGGTTCCGGTCGCAAGGGGTGTTGCTGCTCGAAACGGGTGCGAAGAAGGGTCTGCCGGCGGTGAGTTGGACGCAGGTGCTGGACCGGTTGGGCGAGAATCCGCAGGTGGAAGCGGCGGCGCTTTCGGCGTGGAACCCGATGGCGGGGAGCATGCGCGGGTCGCAGATCTGGCTGAACGGTGAGCGTGAGCCACAGGCGAAGAGTCCGTACGTTCTAGGTGTGTCCGGCAAGTGGCTGGAGACGATGCGGCTACCGCTGATTGGCGGGCGCGACTTTACGCCGAAGGATTCGATTACGACGGCGATTGTCACGCAGGCGTTTGCCAAGCAGTACTTTGGCGGCGAGAATCCAGTGGGCCGCTACTTTGAGCAGATGGATCGCGACGGCAAGCGGTATCGGGTGGACATCGTGGGTCTGGCGGCGGACTTCAAGTACGCGGACATGCGCGACGTGATGCGGCCCGTGGTGTTGCTGCCGTTTCCAGCGGATGTGGGTCCGAACCTGAATGCGTTCGGGACCTTTGTGGTGCGGACTCGGGACGGCATCGCGCCGCTGCAGTTGGCTACGCCGTTGCGCAAGGCGGTGATGGAGTTGCGGCCCGAGCTTCGTGTGTCGGATGTGACGACGCAGGAAGAGTTGGTAGAGCAGCAGTTGGTACGCGAGCGGCTCCTGGCGGCGATGTCGCTGTTCTTTGCGGTGGTGGCGCTGGTGCTGGCAGGCGTTGGGCTTTACGGCGTGATCACGTATTCGATGCTGCAGCGCAGGAAGGAGATCGGCATCCGGATGGCGCTCGGCGCGCAGGCGGTGGATGTCGCGCGGCGAGTGACCCTTGAATCGTTCACGATGCTGGGGTTGGGGTGTCTGTTGGGGTTAACAGGCGGGTTCGCGTGCTCGACGCTGGTGGAGTCCCTTCTGTTTGCCGTGAAGCCTCGCGATCCGCAGTTGTTGTTGGTTGCTGCATTGGTGCTGGCGGCGACGGCTGTGGCGGCTGCGATCCCGCCTGTGATTCGCGCGGTGCGGATCGATCCGGCGAACCTTCTGCGCTCGGAATAAGGCTACGGGATGGAGTCGACCTTCGCCGTCTGATGCGCGGCGAGTTGCCACGTCCTGCCGCCGTCCTTGCTCACCCAGACGTGCAGCAGCATCACCTTGTCGTCAAACTTGCCCGCCGGGTTGGTTCCGGTGACGTGCATCCAGGAATGCGTTAACGCGGTGGTCGAGTTGAGGATCTGCACCTTGACGTTCTTCTGTTCGAGCGATGCGTAGACCTGCTTGCCGGCCTTGATCTTGTCGAGGTACGACTTCTTGGTGTCGAGCACACCGCTGGCGTGACCGTAGATGAGGTCCGGCGACAGCATCGCGTCGAGTTTGGCCGCATCTTTCTCGACGATGGCTTTGCCCCAAGCGTCGTCGAGTTTGGCTACTCCCGCGGCGTCGATGGCAAGAGCGGCGGTGAAGAGAAGGGCAGTGAGCATGGCGGGCTCGATTATATCGAAGCCGCTGGCTCGGCCTCGCCCACTTGCTGACGCCACATCGCGTAGTACAAGCCTTTGCTCGCGAGCAAGTCCGCGTGCGCGCCTTGTTCGACGATCTTGCCTCGCTCCAGGACGTAAATGCGATCCGCGTGCATGACTGTCGACAGGCGATGCGCGATCAGGATGGAGATCGCTTCGCGGCGCCCGGCGACGTCGCGGATGGTCTGGCTCACTTCGTCTTCGGTGAGGGAATCGAGAGCCGAGGTCGCCTCGTCGAATACCAGCAACTGCGGACGGCGGAGCAGGGCGCGGGCGATGGACAGGCGCTGCTTCTCGCCACCGGAGACCTTGACGCCTCCTTCACCGATGCGTGTATCCAGACCTTGATCCGCGCGTTCCAGCAGGCTGATGGCCGAGGCTTGGCGTAGCACTTCCATACACTCTTCGTCCGTCGCGCCGGGGCGGACGAACAGCAGGTTCTCGCGTATGGTGCCGGAGAATAGCTGGGTGTCCTGTGTGACGAAGCCGATGGCCTCGCGGAACTTCGAAAGATCCACGTGGTCGTGCGGGGTGCCGTTGTAGAGGATACGGCCCTGCTTGGGTCCGTATAAACCGATGAGCAGTTTGACGAGGGTCGATTTGCCGGAGCCGGAAGGTCCGACAAAGGCGACGGTTTCGCCTCGCTGGGCGGTGAAGGAGATGCCGCAGAGCGCCGGTTTGGTGGCCGTCTGATGCTGGAAGGTGACGTCGTCGAAGGCCAGGGAATCGAGGCTGGCGATTGGTACTGGATTGGCTGGACGCGCTTCGACGGGCATCGCGAGGATCGATTCGAAATTCTGCAGCGAGACCTCAGTTTCGCGATAGATGTTGATGACGTTGCCCAGTTCCTGCAATGGGCCGAAGACGAAGAACGAGTAAATCAGTAGCGAGAAGAACTGCCCGACGGTGATCTCGCGGGAAAAGATGAGGTACAGCATCAGGAACAGGATCGAGGTGCGGATGAAGTTTACCGTCGTGCCCTGGATAAAGCTGAGACTGCGGAGGTAGCGGACCTTTTGGAGTTCGAGCTTGAGGATGTCCTGGGTGGTGGCGTTGAGGCGCGCGATCTCCTGGTCCGCGAGGCCGAGGCTCTTGACCAGTTCGATGTTGCGTAGCGACTCGGTGGTGGATCCTGCAAGCGCGGTGGTCTCTTTCACGATGCGGGCCTGGATCTTTTTGATGCGGCGGCTGAGGACGGAACTGATGAAGCCGAGGATCGGGATGGTGGCGAAGAACGCCGGCGCGATCGACCAGTGCGCCGAGAACGCGTAGACCATCACGAAGACCACGCCGACGAGCGTGGTGAACAACATATTAATGGCCGCCTGGATGAACTTCTCGACGTCGGTGCGAACCTTTTGTAACTTGCCGAGTGTTTCACCGCTGCGCTGGTCCTCGAACACCTGGTACGGCAGTTGGAGGGAGTGGCGGACGCCGTCGGCATACATCTGCGCGCCTACCTGCTGGGTGATGCGGTTGATGACGTAGTCCTGAATGTTCTTGGCCACGCGCGATACGAACGCGACGCCTACAGCAGCGGCGAGCAGCCAACTGACACCGCGGATGAACTGTTCCGTTGTGTATTCCTGGTAGCGGGTGGCGTAACCGTCGATAATGTGGCGGAAAATCAGCGGATCGAGCAGGGAAAAGACCTGATTGATCGCCGCCAGGACGAGCGCCGCCGTTACCAACAACCAGTACGGCTTGAGATACCGCAGCAGCGTAGACATGCGGCTTTTACGGTACCAAACAGGGTTGTTTTCCCGTTGTAACAGAATGTTGACAACAGATTGCTAAAGTGGCAGAGTACAAATACCGCTATATGCTTCACTCGCTAAAATATGTGGCGATCCTTGGCCTTGTTGCCGGGATTGCAAACGCGCAGTTTGATAGTGCTACCGTCCTTGGCACCGTGCGCGACGCCGCGCAGGCTTCCGTGTCGGCCGCTTCTGTAACTCTCACAAACGTTGGCACCTCCGTTACGGTTACCCAGGAGTCCGATGCCGACGGCAACTACCAAATTCCCAATGTACGCCCGGGCGATTACACGCTGAGCGTCACAAAGTCTGGCTTTACCACTGCCAAAGTTTCCCGCTTTACCGTCACCGTCGGCACCCGCCAGCGCGTGGACGTCACGTTGCAAATTTCTAGTGTTTCCGAGTCTGTTTCCGTTACTGCTGAAGCTCAGCGCCTGGAGACGGACACCAGTTCCCGCGGCCATGCGATGCAGTCGGCGCAGATCGTGAATCTGCCGCTGAACGGCCGCGCCTATGCCGACCTCGCGCTCTTGGCCCCCGGCGTACGCCGCTCGACGTTGAACGTCACCCCCGACGGCGGTGCGCTGCGCGACGCGTCGTTCAACATCAACGGCATGCGTAGCTCGCTGAACAACTTCATCATCGACGGCGTAGATAACAACGCCTACGGTACGTCGAACCAGGGATTTTCGAACCAGATCGTGCAGTTGTCGCCGGACGCGGTGCAGGAGTTCCGCATCGAGACCACCAACTTTAGCGCCGAGTTTGGACGCGCGGGCGGCGGTGTGATCAACGCTACCGTCAAGAGCGGCACCAACCAGTTCCACGGCGCGGCCTGGGACTTTTTGCGCAACACGCAGTTGAACGCGGTGGGCTTCTTCAAGCCTCGCGAAAACCGCAAGCCGACCTTGATCCAGAATCAGTTTGGCGCGGCGATCGGTGGTCCGATCAAGCGCGACAAGCTGTTCTTCTTTGGCGACTACGAAGGTTACCGCCGTGTTCGTACGGCGCTGAACCTGTCCACCTTGCCGACGCTCGATCAGCGGAACGGCATTATCGGTGTGCCGATCTTCAACCCGCTCACGGGTACGACGTACGCCAGCGGCATCATCCCGGCATCGGACATCACGCCATTTGCCCGCAAGGTGCTGAGCGAGCTGCCAGCCCCGAACCGCGCGGGTACGGCCAACAACTTTGAATCGCTGCCCCGCCAGACGGACCAGCAGGACAAGGGCGACATCCGCATCGACTATTACGTCAACCAGAAGTTGAACCTGTTTGGCCGCTACAGCCACCGCCTGATGAACAACTTTGAGCCGCCGGCTATCCCGGGTCCTTCGGGCGGCAACTCGAACGGCAATGTTCGCGTGCTCAACTATCAGGTGGCCTTTGGCGCGACCTATGTTCTGTCGCCGCGTACGGTGATGGAAGCGCGCCTTGGCGTATCGCAGACCGAAGGCGGCAAGTCCCCTGTGTTTATCGGACAGCCCCCAGCGTCGGTGACGTACGGCATCACCGGTCTGCCGGATGATCCTCGCGTGGCGGGCGGCCTGTACGCCCAGTCCGTTGGCGGCTACACGCAGTTCGGCCAGCAGAGTTCGAATCCGCAGTTCCAGAATCCGTACATGATCAACCCCAAGTTCAACGTGACGCGCCTGCAGGGCCGCCACAGCTTGAAGGCGGGCTTTGAGTACCAGAGCCTGGATACGGCGATTGACGACTTCAACCCCAAGTACGGGCAGGACACCTACGGTGGCCGCTTCACGGTGCCGGTGGGTACTTCGTCGTCGAACAACCTGTACAACCTGGCCGACTTCATGTTCGGACTGCGCAGCCGCTACAACCTGAACAACTCGGTGATCGTGAACTACCAGCAGCGCATGTACTTTGGCTACCTGCAGGATGACTTCAAGGTGAACCAGAAGCTGACCCTGAACCTGGGTCTGCGGTATGAGTTCGCGACGCCGCAGTGGGAACGCGACGCCATCCTGTCGAACTTCGACCCGGCGACGCGTACCTTGATCGCTGCTAAGAAGGACGGCTCGATTTACGATCGCGCGCTGGTGCGTCCGGACCGCAACAACTTTGCGCCGCGCATCGGCATGGCGTACAACATCACGCCCAAGACCGTGATCCGCAGCGGGTACGGCGCGAGCTTCATTCACTTCAACCGCCTGGGCGGCGAGAATCTGCTGGCGTACAACCTGCCGGGCATCATCAACGTCGGCATCGACCAGTTGCCGTCGCAGGGCCAGTGTTCCGCCAATCAGGCTCCGCTCACCTGCTTCCGCACCACGATGCAGGGTTATCCCACCGGCCTGCTCAACCCCGCGCTCACCAGCACGTTGTCGTCCCGCACCAACTTCATCCCCGCCGATACGCGCACGGGTTACGTCATGAACTGGCACTTCACCATTCAGCGCGACCTGGGCAAGGGCTTTGTGATGGACGTCGCGTATGTTGGCAATCGCGCCAATAAGCTGGTGGTGTTGTCGGACTTCAACGAAGCCCGCTTCAACAATCCTGGCGAGAACGCGACGATCAACGCTCGCCGTCCCATCACCGGGTTCGGTCAGATTCAGATCGCCGCTCCCATTGGTTACTCCAGCTACAACGCCCTGCAGGCCAAGTTGGAACGCCGCTTTTCGAACGGTCTGCTGTTCCTGAATACGTTCGTATGGTCGAAGGCCATCGACAACGCCAGCGGACACCTGGAAACGTCCGGCGGCGATGACTCGCGTATTTCCTGGACGCAGCGTGGCACCTACAAGGGCGTGTCCGGCTACAACCAGCCGTTCAACAATACGTTCACCGTGGTTTGGGATCTGCCGTTCGGCAAGGGCAAGCGCTTTGGCTCCAATGTCCCGTATGTCGTCGATGCGTTGCTCGGCGGCTGGAACATCAGCCAGACGACCACCGCCAACAGCGGTCTTCCAGTGAACCTGGTGTACTCGCCGGTAGCTCGCCTGCAGTTGGGAAGCATCGGCAACGTCCGCGCCAACATCATCGGCGATCCGGTGCTGCCGGAGTCCGAGCGTCCGATCAAGGAGCTGTACTTGAATCGCAACAACGTGCTGGAAGTGGCGAACAACACCGCGGTGGCCGGCAATCCGTACGGCAACGCGGGCCGCAACATCGTGCAGGCGCCGGGGTATTTTGCCACCGACCTGGGCGTACAGAAGCGCTTCACGTTGACCGAGCGGTTTAAGCTCGAGTTCCGCAGCGAGTTCTTCAACCTGTTCAACCGTACGAACCTGCTGGCTCCGGACTCCAACCGCAGCAGCGCGTCGTTTGGCTTGATCAGCGGTACGTTCCCGCCGCGCCAGGCGCAGTTCGCTTTGAAACTTCTTTTCTAAGCGACACTTCGTACTTCGAACAAAAGGCCAGTTTGTGCTTCGGCACGGCTGGCCTTTTTGCTTTTGTCCCGGTTGTCACATGGGTGTGAGGCAATGTTCATTTCAAAGGTATAGACTCTTTAACGAATGAGGACGTCTATACTCGCCATTGCCGGTTTGCTTTTGTGTTCGCTGATACACGCGCAAACCACCACGGGAACCATCCTGGGTACTGTTACCGATTCGAGCGGAGCCGCCGTTGCGCGGGCTTCTGTCGTTGTGACCAACGACGGTACGCAGGCGCGTACGGAAGTGGAAGCGAATGAAACTGGCGACTATACGGCACCGTTGCTGCCGCCGGGCCGCTATTCGCTGCGTGTCACCGCGGCTGGCTTTTCGACGCTGGAACGCAAGGGCATCCAACTGAACGTACAGCAGCAGGCTCGTGTCGATCTGGTGCTGCAGGTGGGCCAGGTGAACGATGCGGTTACGGTTACCGCAGACGCCGCGATTGTCGAAGCTACGACGTCGAGTGTTGGCAAGGTGGTGAATAACAAATCGATCTCGGAGCTGCCGTTGAATACGCGCAATGTGTTCAGCCTGGTGAACCTGACACCGGGTGTGACGGGCGGCATCGGCAATGCACACAACGCCGTGAGCTTTAGCGTCAACGGGGCGCGAGGCGGTACGTTCGATGTGCTGGTCGACGGATCGAGCAGCGCGTTCCCGACGGTGAACGGCTTTACGGGCGTATCGGTATTTCCGCCCGTCGATGCGGTGGCCGAATTCAAGCTGCAGGCGCAGAACTTTAACGCGGAGTTCGGCCGTTCGATGACGGCGGTGCTGAACCTGGTGTACAAGTCCGGCACCAATGAATTCCACGGCTCGGCCTTTGAGTTTCTGCGGAACTCGGTGCTCGACGCGAACAGCTTTTTTGCCAATCAGCGCGGTGTGCCGCTGGCCAGCTTTAAGCGCAATCAGTTTGGCGGACAGTTCAGCGGCCCGATCTTCCGCAATAAGACGTTCTTCCTGGTGTCGTATGAAGGCCTGCGGGAACGTAGCTTTGCCGAAACCACGCGTACGGTGCCGACGGCGCTGCAGCGTACGGGCGATTTTTCCGAGACGCGCGCCAACGCGACATCGCTGATTACGATTTTTGATCCGCTCACCACGCGCGCCAATCCCAACGGTACAGGGTTCATTCGCGATGCCTTTGCCGGAAACCGGATTCCCACCAGCCGCTTTGATCCCGTCTCGGTGAATCTGTTGAAGTACTATCCGGCGCCGAACCAGCCGGGCGACGTGGGTACCTTGCAGAATAACTTTTACGCCAATGGGTCCAACCTGTTCGATACGAACAACGCAGACTTCAAGGTGGATCACAACATCACGGAAAAGCAGCGTATTTTCGGACGTTTCTCGCTGCGGCAGTTTCTGAACGCCCCGCCACAGTACTTTCCCGGCGACCTCGGCATTGCAGAGGGTCGCGTGAACAACAATGACTCGGGCCGCAACGCCGTGGTGGACTATACGAACACGCTGAGCGCCGCGAGCCTGCTGAACGTACGCTTGTCGTTTGCGCGCAATCGCTTTCTGTTCGACAACCAGGGGCTTGGCTTCGTGCCCTCGAGCCTCGGCCTGCCGCGCGACCTGGATACGGCTGTGGACCGCCTGATGTTTCCGCGCTTCGACGTTGCCGGCCAAACGGCGCTCGGCGGCAGCGACCATCGCCAGAGCGGCTTCAACAACTATGGTCTGGCAGGCAGCATGACCTGGGTACGCAACAAGCACACCATCAAGTACGGCTATGAAGGCCGTATGCTTCGCATCAACGTTTGGGAAGCGCGCGCTGCCGGTACGTTTGGCTTTACCGCTCTGATGACGCAAGGTCCCAATCCCAATGCCGCGAGTTCCACGGCGGGGTACGGCTTCGCTTCGCTGCTGCTGGGTACGGGCACGAGCGGCAACTTCTATCAGAACTGGAAGAACGTCGCATCGCAGAGTTTTTATCAGGCGTTCTACATTCAGGACGATTACCGCATCACGCGCAAGCTGACGTTGAACCTCGGCTTGCGGTACGACTTTGATACGCCGCGTACGGAACGGTACAACCGCATGAGCTGGTTCGATCCATCGTTGAGGTCGCCGTTGGCTTCAACAGTCCCTGGCTATTCGAACCTCACCGGGGCTCTGCGGTTTGTGGGTGTCGATGGCAACTCGCGTTCGCAGTACGAGGGCGACTACAACAACTTTGCGCCGCGCTTAGGCATGGCGTATCAGGCCACCAGCAAGACCGCCATTCGCGCCGGGTTCGCGCAGTTGTTCGGCCCCAGTACGCTGGCCGCGCAAGGTACGGTGGGTCCGTATGGATTCCGCGTGGAAACGCCCTGGGTGGCGACCTTGGATAACGTCACGCCGCTGAATTTGCTGCGCAATCCGTTCCCTGGCGGCTTCCGCCCCGTGCCCGGCGCATCGCAAGGTGCGGCTACGGCATTGGGCAGCAATCTGGACGCCCCGCTGTCGAACACGGTGACGCCTTACACCTTGCAGTACAACTTGACGGTGCAGCAGGAACTGCCCGGCGCTGTGTTGCTCGAGGCGGCCTTTGTCGGCAATCGCGGACGCCAGTTGTCGCGCGGCGGCGAAGGTGGCTTTTCGTTGAATCAGGTGAATCCGTCGTTTCTAAGCCTGGGTAGCCAGTTGAACCAACTGGTAGCGAATCCGTTCTTTGGGCAAGCGGGCGGCATTCTGGCCAACGCGCAGGTGAGCCGTGCGCAATTGCTGCGTCCGTACCCGCAGTTTGGCGCGATCTACCCGATCTTCTCGCAGGGTGCTACGTCGGACTACAACTCACTGCAGGTCTCCTTCAGCAAGCGCTACGCCAAGGGTCTGCAGTTGGACGGCAGCTACGTGTGGGCCAAGGCGCTCGACACGGGCACCAGCTATCAGGACAGCTACAACGTGCTGGGCAGCCGTTCGATCTCAAGCGTCGATGTCCCGCACCGGTTGGTGTTGAGTGCGCTGGCGGAGATTCCTGTGGGACGTGGGCGTGCGTTCGGAACCAACATCGGCAAGGCGCTGGATGCCGTGATCGGCGGCTGGCAGGTGAACACCTACTGGACCTTGCAGAGCGGCAATCCCCTAGGCATCAGCGCGAACAATACGGCGGGGCTGTTCACCGAAGCGATCCGCGCCAATAGCAACGGTCAACGGGCAAGCCTCGATACGCCGGCGCGCGATCGTCTGCTGCGCTGGTTCGACACAACCACCTTTAGCCAGCCCGCGCCGTTCACCTTGGGCAACATGGGTCCGCTGGTGGCGAATCTCCGCAACCATCACATCAACAACGTCGATCTTTCGGTGTTTAAGCAGTTCCGGTTGACCGAGCGGGTACGGTTGCAGTTCCGCGCGGAGGCGTTCAACGCGTTCAACCGGGTTCGCTTTGCGAGTCCGAATACGAACGTCAACGGTGGCGCGAACTTCGGCCGCGTGACGGCACAGGCAAACGATCCGCGGCAGATGCAGTTCGGTTTGAAACTGTTGTTCTGACCGGATGATCGGTCGCGCCGGGATTTGTCGCCTATCTCATAGATGACGGTTTCGGCCCTGCTGCAGAGATGGACCCAAGGCGATGAAGTCGCGCGCGACCAACTGATGCCTCTGATTTATGAGACGCTACGCGAGGTCGCGTTGGTCCCGCAGGCCCGCGACGACTTTGGGGCACTCGCCTACGAGGTATATAGCCGGCTTGTGAGGACGGATATGTCGTGGGGCGAACGCGTCCACTTTTTGGCCGCTGCGGCGCGTGCGATCCGCTGTCTGTTACTCGATCACTTGCGGGGTCCGGCACATCTGGTGTGTCTGGCGCGGGCCTGCAGGAAGCTGTCGGTGTCGGATCCGCGTAAGGCAGAGTTGTTGGAAATGCTGTACTTTGCGGGGCTGACGCTCGAAGAGTGCGGCTTCAGCCTGGGCATCTCGACGACAACGGTACATCGGGAAGCGACGGAGGCGAAGGCTTGGCTACGCCGTGAACTGGCGACGCACACACTTTCGTCGGAAGTTTTTCCTAAAGTGGCGTAGGGTCCGGTCGAAGAGACTTACCAGTGTAGTAAGTAAAATCCGGTCTGTAGGATTCTCCTCCTCGATGTCACTGCCACGGCTCCCGTTTGCCTTTTGGGCGAGCTGGAACCGTGGCGGTGATCTATCCTTTTCCTTTTTGCCTAAGCGGAGTGCGCGCGAACGGTCGCCATCAGTCTGCCGACCCCTTCAATCCGAGCCGCCACGGAATCGCCTGGCTTGATGCGCGCGCCCTTCGGACAGCCTGTCGAGATCAGGTCGCCGGGGTGCAGGGTCATAAAGTCGCTGTGGAAGCGGACCAGTTCATACGGGCGATGCCGCATGTTGCGTACGAAGTCGCGTGAGCAGATGCCGCCCGCCGCGCCGCTGTGTTCGGTGATCACTTCAAGCGACTCCACGTCGTCTACCTCGTCACGCGTGACGATCACGGGTCCAAAGCTGAAGAACGTGTCGATGCTCTTGGCGCGTGTGAGATAGCGCGGGTTCTTGCGGAGCACATCGAGGGCCGTGAGGTCGAGAGTGGTGGTGTAGCCGAAGATCACGTCCGGTACATCCTCGCGCGGGACAAAGCGGCAGGTCTTGCCGATGACTACGCCGAGTTCGCCCTCGGCATCGACGTCGTTTGAGACGTGTTCGGGCGGCAGCACAATCTGGCCGCCGGGTTCGAACATACAGGACGCGGGCTTCATGAAGCTGCCTGGTTCTTCCGGCTGTACGGCATCGATGTCCTCGGCGTGGGACTTGTAGTTGAGTCCGATGCACCAGATCTTGGGCGGTACGCCGTAGGGCAGCACGGGCCGGACCTGGTCCAACGGCAGAGCCTCGCCGATGTCGCCTGTGTTGGGGATTTCCAGGTGGGACGCGTTCTGGATGATGGCGAGAACGCAATTGGGGATGCGCAGGCCGAAGCGCGCATTGATTTCGGGTACGGGCACCACGCCGGCAGAGGTCAGCACGCCGGCATGACGCTGTCCGTGGTGTTCAAATTTCAGCAGTTTCACGTACTAAGAGTCTATCCTCTCGTACAGGGGGCACATGCCCAAGGCTTCAGATCTCAAAGATATAGCGCAGCGCTCCGCGGATCTCATTGAGCGTTGCCTCTGGAATTCGCCCCAATCGCCTTCCCAGCACGGTGGCGGGCACAGATCCAATGGCCTGAACATTGGCGACCGACCTTGCATCGAGAAAGGGTGGGGTAGGAATCGCTACCTCGTACGCGCCGGAGCGAGGCTGCGACGTGAGGGGAACGTAGACGACTAGCGTACGCGGCGGATCGGGATCAAATCGGGAGACGACCACAACGGGCCGCACCTTACCTGCTAGTCCCAAGTCGAGTAGGTGTACATCACCGGGGCGGCGCATCGATCAGGTCCAGAACTGCCTGCTCTTGTTCCCGCGAGCGAAGCAGGTCTAGCGTACCCTCGTCAGCCAGTTCGATGACCTGGGCCACGCGGCGGCGCACATCCTCAGCCGTTTCCGGCTCCCAAGACCGAAGTTTCGCATCTAGGATTTCTGCGATTGCGTCCATATCGGACTCCTAACCACAGTCTACAGTATGCTGTGAGATTGCCTGCTCATCTTTCCAGTGCAGATTGGAAGACCCGCATACGTGGCTTTGCCATCATCATCGCGGTGTATCTGGTGGTCCAGTTCATCGTACCCAAGCCGGCCAACGTGACGGACGCGGGATGGCGGCTCACGGGCATCTTTCTGGCCACCATCGCCGGATCCATCATTCGTCCCATCCCCGGCGGCGCCCTTGTACTCATTGCCATTACGCTAGCTGGCTCGGTCGGCGGACTCACCATCAAACAGGCCTTGGAAGGCTATGCCGATCCTTCTGTCTGGCTTGTGCAGGCCGCGTTCTTTATCTCACGTGCATTGATCGAGACCGGACTCGCACGTCGCATCGCACTGTTCTTTGTACGGCTCTTCGGCAAGAGCTCGCTCGGCGTCTCGTACGCGCTGACCTTGTCGGACCTTGTGCTCGCCCCTGCGATTCCGGCGAACGGTGCGCGTACCGGCGGCGTCATTCTGCCCATCGTGCGATCCATTGCGGAACTCTACGGGTCCTCGCCGGGCGCGACGGCCAACATCCTGGGCTGCTTTCTGTTCACAGCGGTCTACCAGGGCATTTGCGTCACGGCCGCGATGTTTTATACCGGACAGGCCAGTAATCCGTTGGCCGCGCAGATGGCGAAGACGCTGGGTGTCAACATCACCATCGCAAGTTGGTTCATGGCCGGCATCGTACCTGGGCTTCTGTCCATCCTGGTGGTGCCTTGGATCGCGTTGAAGTTGAATCCGCCACAGGTGACGCAAACGCCGCAGGCCGCCGCATTCGCACGGGGCGAACTGCAAAAGATGGGTCGCCTGAGCGGAAGCGAAAAGATTGTTGGACTCGTGTTTCTTGCGGTCTGTACGCTTTGGATCCAGGGCAGCCTTGATGTCACCGTCACCGCCTTATCTGGAGCGATGGTGCTGCTCTTATCCGGCGTCCTCGATTGGCGCGATGTCCTGCAGGACGAGATCGGGTGGGACATCTTTATCTGGTACGGCGGCATGTTGCGCTTGGGCAAGGCACTGGGAGAAACCGGCGTACCAACGGAGTTCGCCAAGGCCGTGGGGCATACGCTGGGCGATGCTTCGTGGCCTGTACTGTTTGCCGTGGCGCTGCTGGTGTACTTCTACGCCCACTACGCCTTTGCGTCGATCACGGCGCATATCCTGGCAATGTACGTCGCGTTCGTATCTGTGCTGCTCGCCAAGGGCGCGCCGCCGGGACTGGCCGCATACGCGTTCGCGCTCTACGCCAACCTGTCGGCAGGCCTAACCAATTACGGCACCACGCCGTCGCCAATGTTCTTCGCGCACGGATACGTGCCGCTCAAGACCTGGTGGAAGGTTGGCTTTGTATGCTCACTGGCCAACCTTGCCATCTGGTCCACGGTGGGGTTCGCGTGGTGGAAGTTCCTCAACCTTTGGTAGGCAGTTGCCCCATTTTGCCGGATTGGAAATCCCGGAACGCCTGCACCAGTTCTTCCCGCGTGTTCATCACAAACGGTCCGTGCTGCGCAACAGGCTCGTCGATGGGTTCGCCCGTCAGCACCACGAACTTTGACGCCTTGCCCGCCTCGATCTTGACCTCCGAGACGCCACGAGGCACCAGCGCCAACATCGCCTCACCCGCGAACTTCTGTTCGCCGTTCAGGGTGACTTCGCCGCTACGCAAAAACAGCATCGTGTTGTATGCGGGGTTCAACGTTAGCGTGTCCTGGTCGCCCGCCTGCAGTTCGACATCGTACACGCCGACCGGAGTAAACGTGGTCGCCGCGCCCTGGTTGCCCTCGTAATCGCCGGCGATCACGCGGAGGAAGCCCTGCGCGCCAAACGGCAGCACCGGGATCTTGGATGATTCCAGCGTCTGGTACTTGGGCGGCGACATCTTATCCGCCTTGGGCAGATTCACCCAAAGCTGGATCATTTCAAAGTCGCCTCCCGCGCGGGAGAACTCGGGGTCGTGCATTTCTTCGTGTACGACGCCTGAGGCGGCGGTCATCCACTGGACATCGCCAGGACGGATCACGCCGGATGCGCCGCTCGAATCCCGATGCGCCACCGAACCCTGGTACGCAATGGTGACCGTCTCAAACCCACGATGCGGATGTACTTCCACGCCACGTGGCTTCTCAGAAGGCTCGAACCGCGCAGGACCTGCGTAGTCGAGCAGCAGGAACGGGCTGAGTCGCGCATTGCCTAATCCGTTGGACGGGAACAGATTGCGGACGGGGAAGCCGTCGCCCACCCAGTAGCTGGCACCGTGGGGAAGTATTTCCATCATCATGCCTGTTTGATGCAGCAAGCTGGTGTCAAGATCCATCCGCCGTAGTTACCATAAGAGGTTGCAGCAGCCGGAACATCCCCAGCGCATACTGGTTCGCGCCACCAATTGGGTGGGGGACGCCGTGATGTCGATGCCGGCGATGGAAGCGCTGCGGTCCACCTACTCCGACGCGCACATCACCGTACTGGCACGATCGTCGGTGGCGGAGTTATACACCGGGTCGCCAGTTTGTGACCAGGTGCTGCTCTACAAACCGCAGAGTTGGAAGGACCGCTGGAAGCTCTCCCGCGTCTTAAAGCACGTCGTGTTCGATACGGCGATTCTGCTGCCGAATTCCCTTGAATCAGCGATCGTACCGTTTCTGGCGCGGATCCCAAGACGAATCGGCTACGCGCGCGACGGCCGTAGCCTGCTGTTGACCGACGCCATCCCGGTTCCACCTCGCGACGGCAAGACGCATGAGCGCTACTACTACCTGGAACTGCTGCACCGTGCCGGATTGATTGCGGAGGTCCCCTTGGACGCTCCGGTACGGTTATCTCGCGGCGACATGCGAGAGGATGTGATCGGTATCAGTCCCGGGGCGGCGTACGGTACGGCAAAGCGCTGGCACGCGGCTTCGTTCGCCGACGCGGCAGCCGAGCTTGCCGGACGCTTGCAATGTCGCGTGGCGGTGTTCGGGACGCCTGCTGAGGCGGATGTTTGCCAAGAGGTCGCTACACTGCTCCGTGCCAAGCATGTGGACGCGGAAAGCTACGCGGGAAAGACCAATCTGCGCGAGTTTGTGGACCACGCGTCCCGCTGCCGGTTATTCCTGACCAACGACAACGGCGCGATGCATGTCGCGTCGGCGCTTGGCGTACCGACGGTGGCGATCTTCGGTGCGACCAATCACGTGACGACGGGTCCTGCGGAACAGAACTCGGTGGTGGTCCGGCAGGCGGTGGATTGTTCTCCTCACAAAAATCCGTGCCTGCTGCGCGAGTGCCCAATCGACCATCGCTGCATGACCGCTGTTACTCCCCAACGTGTTGTAGAAGAGGCTTTGAGAATCCTTGGATAGCCGGACAAAGATCGGAGCGTCGCTCCCGGAGGACGCGCACGTCGTACGCGGGTATTTTGATCCCCTTCTAGCGGAGCACGCACGCCGCCTCGCCACATGTCCCAGGCCGTTGGCGGTGATCGTCGCAGATCCGCCGTCGCCGTTGTTGCCGCGTGAGGCTCGTCAGTTGCTGGTTGCCGCATTGGGCTGTGTGGATGTCGTGCTTGCTGACGAAGCAGCCCATGCGCACGAGGATTGGACCGCAAGCGATTTCGAATCGCGCCTTCAGTTCGAGGCCCATGTCCACAACCGGACCGCCACTGGCAGTTTTTGACAGTTTCTGCCAGGATTCCTATGATGATGGATAGGAGTACTGACGCGCCGTGGCAACATCGATGAACATTTCGCTGCCGGAAACGATGAAGGCATTTGTGGACGAGCAAGTCCGCAGCGGCGAGTACGGTACGGCCAGCGAGTACTTTCGGGAATTGGTCCGCCGCGACCAGAAGGAACGCGCAGAGTCCCGCCTCGAAGCATTACTGTTGGAAGGCTTGGAAAGTGGGGAAGAGACTCCAGTGACCCCAGAGTTTTGGCAGACGTTTCGCGGCAAGCTGGCGGCACGCCGAGCACAACGCAACAAATCCAAATGATCCGCGTCACGGTCTTGCCCGCGGCCGAGTTGGACATGCTGGAGCAGGTCGAGTTCTACGACGGCGAAGGCGGCAACGCAGCGCTCGGCGATCGTTTTGTAGCCGCATGCGAGGCGGGCTTTGCGCGGCTGTCGAGCTTTCCAGAAAGTGGTGCCCCCGTTCGGCTCCAACATCCGAAGATACAAGGCATTCGCTTCATCCCCGTGCCGGACTTCCACGACATTCTAATCCTCTATCAAATTCGCGATGGAGCGGTGCGTATCGTCCGCGTTCTGCATGGCAAGCGCGATATCCAAGCCATCCTCAGGCAGGAATCGACGCCAGAAATATAAGTAAAAAGTTTGCAACGCTGAGCCAAAACCCATAGCCCAAGCGCATTAGTTGTGTGCGAGAGTTTTCCACTCCCTCCGTCTAAAGGATTCGGCTATGAAAAGAACATTTTTGCTGGCTGTGCTATGCCTGTCGGCGCTATCCGCTGCTCCCAAGATCAAAGTAAATCACGCGCGAAACGCGGCGAGCTACGCGTCCCCCTTGGCTCCCAATAGCGGCGTCGCTCCCGGTTCGCGATTCATTGTGATCGGTGAGGATCTGGGCCCGGCCGAGTCCGACCCCAGCGCCGTTACCGTAAAGGTCAACATCAACGGCGCTACTTATGACGCTCAGGTGATTTCGGCAACCAACAAACAGGTGGTCGCTGTCATGCCTGCCGATGCGCAGGTTGGCCAGGGTACCGTCACGCTCACCTTCGCCGGCGAATCGGCGGAAACTCCCGTGATCGTGAAAGAACGCGCGGTGGGCATATTCGCCACCGGCTCTTATGGCGACGGCGCGGCGATTGCCACCAATGCCGACGGCAACGCCATTACTTTGCTCGCTCCAGCGAATCCTGGCAAGATCGCCCGCCTTCGCGCGACAGGCTTTGGTGCCTCTCTTGAGGGCGAAATCGAGGTCCGCATCGGCAGCGATGCTGCTGCCAACGTATCCGTCAATCGTGTGGCCGATCAACCGGGCATCGACGAGATTCAATTCGAAGTGCCCGCCAGCGCCAACGGATGTTTTGTCCCCGTTGCGGTGCGCACTGGTAACAACACTTGGGCAAACTTTGTGACCCTCGCCGTGGCTGCTGAGGGTACGCGATGCACCAGCGCTACTTTGGGCGCTGCGGATATTGATCGCATTGCGTCCGGCGAACTGAAGGAGGTACGGGTCAGTTCCACCATCGGCTCGCGTGTTGCGATCAGCATGGAAGGCGTGGAAATGGTCACCGACGCCATCAGCGGCTCGTTCCACAAGATGACGATCGAGGATTTTGCAGCCGGCGGTCAGTTTCAGGGCGACTTTGCACTTGGATCCTGCTACGTGCCCGCCTACAGCGACATTGTGCCCGAGGGTGAGGTTCCGGAAACGCGCATGCAGCCACTGAAGACCGGCAACCTGACCTTGAACGGTCCCAAAGGTCCGCGCGACCTGGGCCGGGCGAATGGTGACTTTGCGGTGGAACTCGGCCAGGGCTTCAGCATTCCGCTGCCCCCCGGTGTACCCGCGCCGCCCTCGTCGCTGTACCTCGAGCCCGGCACCTACCGCTACGCGGCTACCGCTGGTGAAGACGTCGGTGCTTTCAATGTCGAGTTTCAGTACAACCCGGCCATCTGGAACAACAGCAACACCATCAGCACGGTAGACCGCTCGAAGGACCTGCCCATCACCTGGACCGGAGGCGGCGCCAACGACCTGGTGGTGATCACCGGATCTTCGGCCGTCGAGAGCGACGACGTGGAGTACAGCCGTACGTTTATCTGCGTCGCCAAAGCGAGCGCCGGTAGCTTCACGGTACCGTCCTATATCCTGCGCCAATTGCCGGAGGGACCGGTCGACCGCGGCATGCTCGGCGTACTGTCGGTTTCCGAGCCTAAGTCATTCACGGCACAGGGCTTGGATACCGCGAACGTCAGCACCATGCGCATGGCCTTACAGCAGGCGTCGTACCGCTAATCGAAACACCTTAGAGCCCACTATCGAAGTCCCCGGTTCCGGCCGATGACTGAGATGTGGGCCTTCCGTCTTCTCACATCGACTTTTTGCGGTCCTGCCAGAACCCGGACGGCGGCTGGGGGTACTTTCCCGGCAAACAGTCCTGGCTCGAACCCACGGTATGGGCCGCCTTAGCATTACCCTCCGGCGATCCGGCAGTCGCCAAGGCCTGGAAGCTGGTCGCGTCCTGGCAGCAGGAGGACGGTAGCTGCCGTCCCAGCGCCAACGTCAACCTCCCCAACTGGACCGCTGCTCTGGCCGTGATCTTCGCCGCCAAGCAGCAGGACAAAGCTGCAACAGAGCGCGGCGTCCGGTACCTGCTGGGCACCACCGGCGCCGATTCGAGCACCATGGCTCGCATCGCCAAGTTCATCTCCCCCGGACACACAGATCGCGAACCCAAGTTCCAAGGCTGGCCCTGGAAGCCGGGCAACTCGTCCTGGATCGAACCTACGGCACACAGCATCACCGCGCTGAGGCTGGCCACCAAACTACTCGGCGGTAGCGCGGAGGCGAGTTCGGTGCGCATCGATTCCGCCCAGAACATGATCCTCAACCAGCGCTGCCAGGACGGCGGCTGGAACTACGGCGCCAAGATCGCGTTGGGACACTCGCTGGCGTCGTTCCCGGAGACTACTGCTCTCGCCTTGGTCGGCCTGGTGGGACGTCCGGTGCCGGATGCCGTAGCCTTTGGACAAAAGCTCGCCTCGCAGCCACAATCGCCCCTGGCCAACGCCTGGTTGCGCATCGCGCTCGGTTTGCATGGCCACGAGGTACCCGAAGCCGCCAGCCTCGCTTTGCCCAAACAGCCCGACATCTTGATCACCGCCATCGAAGCCTTGAACTGGAGAGTGCTTGCCTAACATGACGCGCCGAGAATGGATCACCATCGCCGGAGCGGCCGGCGTTTCCGGCTGGGCCGGCTTCAAAGTCCCGGTAGAGGACACCAATCGCGTACCGCTCAAGGACAACGGCGCAAAGTCGCCGGTCGCGATCGTCAAAGCCTCGTCGTACTCGCAGGAACTCGCCGCCCGTATCCTCGAAGGCGTACGGCAGTGCGGCCTCAACCCTAAGGGCAAGCGCGTCGTACTCAAGCCCAACATGGTGGAGTTTGAGAAGTCGAACGCCATCAATACGGATGTAGCTTTGGTCGCCGCGGCTGTCGAAGTGTTCCACCAGCTAGGCGCTGCGGACGTCAAGATTGCCGAAGGTCCCGGCCATCGCCGCGACACGTTCGGACTGGCGGAAGAAGCCGGCTACCGCGGCGGGCTCACCAAGTTTGATCATTTGTTCACCGATCTCAATCGCGACGACGTGTCTTATGTCGAGAAGTTCGCGGATGAGGGCGGCATCTATCTGCCCAACACGATCCTCAATGCGGACCTTGTGGTGTCCTTGCCCAAGATGAAGACGCATCACTGGGCCGGAGCCACGCTATCGATGAAGAACTTCTTCGGCCTCGTACCCGGCTCCGTGTATGGCTGGCCCAAGAACATGCTGCATCACGTGGGCATCCCCAAGTCGATTGTGGAACTCAACCGCATCGTCTACGGCAAGACCTTCGCTATCGTGGATGGCATCACTGGTATGGAAGGCAACGGCCCCATTCAAGGCGTACCCAAGCACGCGGGTGTCCTCGTCATGGGCGCGGACCTTCGTGCCGTGGACGCCACCTGCTGCCGCATCATGGGCATCGATCCATCGAAGGTCGAATACCTGCAAATGGCGGAGGCTTTGGGCAATGCGTCAGAAGCTGGCATCGAACAGCGCGGCGAGAAGATCACCAGCGTACGCACCGACTTCGCACTCATCCCCGAGTTCGCAGGACTTCGTTTGCAGAACGCTGTACTCTAGAAGAACAGCCCAAAGTTTTACCGAACACGGAGAATTTGCCGTAATGAAGTACCTTGCCTCCGCCGTCGTCACCGCCACTGCTTCTTTGTATGCAGCATCGGCGCCGGCCCCCACCTTTACCAAAGACGTAGCGCCCATTCTGTATTCCCGTTGCGCCGAATGCCATCGTCCTGGCGAAGCGGGTCCCATGGCGCTTTTGACCTACGAGCAGGTGCGCCCCTGGGCCAAGGCAATCAAAGCGTCCACCTTGACGCGTACGATGCCGCCATGGCACGCGGACCCATCGCAGAAGCACTTTGCGAACAATCGCCGCCTCACCGATGACCAGGTGCAAACCATCGCCAAGTGGGCCGACGCGGGCGCTCCCGAAGGCAATAAGAAGGACCTGCCCAAGCTCCCTGAGTTCATCGAAGGCTGGAAGATCGGCAAGCCGGATTGGACCGCCGACATGGGTGCCGACTTCACCATCCCCGCCGAAGGCGTGATCCCGTACAAGTACTACACGGTGGACACCAACTTTACGGAAGACAAGTGGGTACAGGCCGTCGAAGTCCGCCCCGGCCAGCGCGCCCAGGTACACCACATCATCGTGTTTGTACTGGAAAACAACGGCAAGAGCGTTAAGCGCGCCGGCGAACAGTTCAGCGACATGCTCATCGGCTACGCCCCTGGTGTACCGTCGATCGAGTTTGACTCGGAGACCGGCTTCCTCGTCAAGGCAGGCTCCAAGCTCCGCTTCCAGGTCCATTACACGCCCAACGGCAAGGAAGCGGTCGACCGCTCGGTGATCGGCCTGAAGTTCCGCAAGGACACGCCGAAGTACCGCGCGTTCTCGGGTAGCGCCGCGCAGTACCGCCTGGCCATTCCGCCCAACGATCCGAATCATGAAGTGAAGGCAAGCTGGGTGTTCCGCGAGGACGTCACCCTGCTCGACATGACACCGCACATGCATCTGCGCGGCAAGGCCTTCAAGTACGTGCTGACGTACCCCGATGGCCGCAGTGAAGAACTGCTGACGGTGCCCAAGTACGACTTCAACTGGCAGCTCAGCTATATCCTGTCGGAGCCTCGCAAGGTGCCGGCGGGTTCGCGCATTGACGCCACGGCCTGGTTCGACAACTCGGCCAACAACAAGTACAACCCCGATCCGTCGAAGACCGTGCGTTGGGGCGACCAGACCTTTGAAGAAATGATGATCGGTTTCTTCAACTACAAGGTCGCGGTGGATGCTCCTCTGCCGAAGATGACCCGCGCAGCCGGCGGCGAATGATCCTGTCGCGCCGTGCATTCCTGGCGGCCGCCAGTTCCGCAATGGCCCTGGCGGCCGTCGATCCGCGGTATAAGCTGATCGCACATCGCGGCGGCATTGTTGACGATCAGCATCCGGAAAACAGCCCCGGTTCGCTGGAGGCGGCGATTTCGCGTGGCTATTGGATGGTGGAGGTGGACATCCGCCGCACCAAAGATGGCGAACCCATCCTGCAGCACGATGCGGACTTCCGGCGTTTCTACGGCAACCCGGGCAAGGTGGAAGAAATGACCTGGGCGGAGGTCAGCGCTTTGCGTGGAACCCCCGGCAATTCAAAGCCGATCCATTTCCGCGACGCTTGCGCCATGTGCGAGGGCCGCATCCGGATGATGCTCGACATCAAGGGAACAGAATGGCCGGACTCCTTTTACAACGGCCTTGCAGACTCCCTGCGCAAACACCAACTACTTGCGACCGCATTCCTGCTCGGAGGCGGGTCGCGCCCGGCGCGGATCTTCGGGCACGAATGCTTTCAATCGTCGAACCGCAAGTCGCTCGCCGAAGCCGTTGCCCGTGGTGAGGACGTCGCAAACCGGCGGTTCCTGTTTGAACTGGCGAGCGAGTTGGATGAAGAGGCGCTGGCACTCTGCCGCAAGCACGGCGTGACCCCTGTTGCTGCCATCAATACCTTCCGGTACACGATGGCCAAGCGCGATGAATGGAAAGGTCCGGAGGAGGATGCCGCGCGCCTCAAAAAGCTGGGCGTCCTCCATTACCAGATCGATTCGCGTTACGATCCGCTGTTCGCCGGCTCGATCGAATAGCCGTCGAGTAGCGTTTCGAGCAGCGGACTCTGCGGGTACGGATGTCCGGGATAGCGCCGGAAGCCTTCCGCATACTTCACGCCACACTGCGCACCCACAGCGCGCGACCACTGTTCCATCTGAAGAATGTAGTCGTCCATGCCGTGCTGGCGTCGCAACCAGTTGCGCTGGCTGGCGTGCGCGGCAAGCATGTCGCGCTTCTTCTCGAACACGCTTTCGACGTTGACGTACACCGTCGGCTGCAGTTGTGGACGCCCGTCGCGATCGCGCCCGTCGATGGAATCCATGTAATACAGATGCGGGATGCCGTCGAGCGCCGCTGCCGTACCACCCGTGCGGTAGTTCGGCGCCGAGCATCCGAAGCAGGCGTCGCGTACCAGAGCCGAGGTCGCCTCGTGGTCGCAGTGATAGTCGATGGGGGACGAGGTTAGAACCAGCTCTGGCCGTACCTCGCGGATGAGTTCGCAAACTCTCCGGCGCGAAGGGTCGTCCGAAAAGATCGCCAGGTCGCGGAACTCGGCGCAGATGTACTTGGCCCCGATCACGGCGGCCGCCGCTGCTGCTTCGCCGCGACGGATCTGTGCGGTCTCTTCCGGCGAGTATTCGACCGAACCGCAGTCTCCCGGTGTCATCGAAACCAGGGTGACGTCATGACCCGAGGCCGCGAGCAGCGCTACCGTACCTCCGGCCAGAATCTCGATATCGTCCGGATGTGCATGGATGGCTAGAATCTTCACCCTTCCATCTCCTCCGCATGCAGGCTGGGCAGTTGTTCCAAAGCGTCAAACGTTTTGCGGACCTGATCAAACGGGTTCGGACCCGGGTCCAACTCTTTAATCTCAAGGAGCATCGGAAAATCTTGTTTCTGGTGCTGCGCGCGCAACTCGGTCATGACGCGGCGCCACGGTATGTTCCCTTGCAACGGGTGCAGGTGTTGATCGTTCTTGCCGTCGTTGTCGTGCAGGTGAGTCGAACGCAGCCGGCCGCGCATCATCTGAGCCGCCTGTACGGCGTCCTCATAGCGGTTGGCGTGGCCGGAATCGTAACAGAAGTTCAGGTTCAGGTGCGTGATGTCGTTGAAGTGCAGCAGGCGTTCGGTGGAGGCGAGTCCACTGGCCAAATTTTCCAGCAAAACCTCAACGCCGCGCTGCTTGGCGAAGATGCGGATCTCTTCAAGCGACGTAAACGCGCTATCCAGCTTTCTTTCGTCATACTCTTCACCTTCGATGCCGATATGCTGCACGAAGTAGCGGAAGGGAAAGGCCTCGATCAGGTCCAACGCGCGCTTTACCTCGTCAACGATCGCAATGCGCTTGGCCTTCACCGTTTCGGTGATGTTGACGCGCGTCTGCGGACCGCCTCGCCCACCCGATTCGTCGCTGTACAACGGGCTGTGTAGCGAGTGTACTTTCAGCTCCGCGTTCCGGAACCAGGCTGCAATGTCATTGACTTGCGCGTGATCGTGATAGTCCAGATGGCGGCGCGAACAGTAGATTTCGATGAGCGGTATCCCGGCGTCGCCGATCCGGTCAAGCCAGACTGTGTTCAGGCGTTGGCCGGCAAGGCAGTAGGTCGAAAGAGCACGCTGCATGTGAGTCCTTAGTAATAGTAACGGGAAGCCTACATTTTTCAAACGCGGATGCCGATAAGTTGATCGAGCGGCGTCAGATTAGCGCGGCGACATACCTACATGAAGCGGAACCTCGTACCACTGATCGGAATTGCCTTTGTGGTCGCTATCGCAACCACCGGGATTTTCTATGGGTTGTTTGTCGGCAAGCTCGACGCCACGTCCACGCCGCAGTTGTCCATCATTGTTGCTGCCAAAGACTTAGCGCCGGGTACGCCACTCACGGCGGCGGACATCAAGGCGGAGCCCTGGGGTGGCAAAGCCCTGCCGAAAGGCGCGTATTCAGAAGCCGCTGCGGTTGTCGGGCAAACGGTATTTCAGGCGGTTGCTGCCGGTGAACCTGTACTCGAATCGCGTGTAGCCTCTGCCAACGGCGGCGCTGGCCTGGCGATCCCGTCCGGTATGCGCGCCGTATCCACCCATGTCACGGACTCTACCGGCGTGCTGGAAATGCTGCGTGTCGGCCACAAGGTCGATGTCCAGGTGCTTTCCATCAAGTCCGAGCGTGTTCCCGATCCGGAGATCCGCACGGCGATGCAAAACGTGAGCGTACTTGCGATTCATTCGGCGCCCGATCCTGCTTCAAACGGAGGTCCTGCACTGCCGTCGGTGACCTTGCTAGTAACGCCTGAGGAAGCCGATGCGCTTGCCCTTGCCGATTCGACGACGCGAGTTCGCCTGGCACTGCGCAATCCTACTGATCCGAACAAAGACCCCCGGCCGACCTTACCGTTGGGCTCCGTCATGCGCGGGAGCGTGAAGTAGTCCGAAAATTCACCGTCCCATGAACTTCCTGGTTCTGCTGGTATTTTTCGTCTTCTCATTTGCCGCGGCCGGCGCCGTGGTGATGGGCACTGTCATCTACGCGGGACACAAGCGCCGCCGGGAAGGCAATCCCGATCAGCCGGCCATCGTCGATCCGCTGGGCGCGGAAACTCCCGGCCTGCTCAAAAACGACGAACTCTCTTCCATCGCCATCTGGCACGAACTGCTCGCTCGTCTCGACGTCGCCGGACGCCTCCGCGTACGCCTGGATCAAGCGGACCTCAACTGGTCTGTCGGACGCTTCACCATGGCGATGCTGCTGCTGGCTACGGTCGGTTTTGCGATTGTCTGGCAGGTCTCCTGGCTACCGTTGTGGCTCGCATTGTTCGTCGCTCCGGGCGCGGGTCTGCTGCCGTACTTCTACATCTCCGCGCGCCGTGCCAAGCGCTTTGAAAAGTTCAACGAAGTCTTCCCCGACGCGCTCGATTCGATGGCCCGTGCCTTGCGATCCGGCTCTACCGTACCCACCGCCTTTGAAGTGCTCGCGGAAGAGGCGGAAGCGCCGGTCTCGGTCGAAATGCGCCGTACACTCGCGGAGATCAACATTGGCTCTTCCTGGGAACGCGCACTCGACAACCTCACCACTCGCGTCCCGATGCAGGAAGTGAGTATGTTCGTTGCGGCCGTACAGATTCACTCGCGTACCGGCGGACGTTTGGGCGAAGTGATGAGCCGTTTGGCGGAAGGTATGCGCGAGGACAACGCTCTGCGAGGCGAGGTTCGCGCCATTGCGGCTCACGGCAAGCTCACCGGCCTGATCCTTACCGTACTGCCACTGGGCATCGCCGGAATGATGCTGGCCGTGAGTCCGGAGTACATCACCCAGTTGTTCACGCATCCCTGGGGCAAACATATGATCGCGGCAGCCGCCCTGTGTCTGGTCCTGGCGCACGTCATCATCGGCCGCATCGTAAAGGTGGACGCATGATCCCGATCCTCGTGCTGCTGTTTCTGTTTGTCCTCGGCTCTATCCTCTTGCTCGGTCTCTGGTGGAACGGACGTACGGCCAACGCCGTCATCACTGCGGTTACCGTTGCCGATTCGCGCGCCGGTGTTGCTGGTGCCTTGCAATGGGTGGGCGAACGTACCCCCAAGCAGCGGCGCCGTGGGGATCCTTTGCGCCGCATGCTGTACAACGCGGGGTACCGTAGCGCTTCCGCCGCCTCGGTCTTCCGCGGCCTCACCTGGGTTTGTGTCGCCGTACTTGCCTTCTTCGGCGTTCTCGCCGGGCTCTCCATCGACGACGGCAACGCCATGCTCGGCGCTCTGTCCATGGGTGGCCTGGGCTACTTCCTGCCGGAGAAAATCCTGAAGGCCATGGGTGAGCGTCGCCGCAAACGCCTCCGCGCGGGCCTCCCCTCTGCAATCGACCTCATGGTGCTCTCCATCGAAGCCGGCCAGTCGCTCGATGCCGCACTGCTTGAAACCGCCCGCGGCATCCGCAAGGCGTACCCGGAACTCGCCGCCGAGTTCAGCGCCCTCAACGGCGACCTGCGCGCCAACACCTCGCGTACCGAATCGCTACGCGCCTTTGCCGACCGCAGTGGCGATTCCGAATTCCGTAAACTCGCGAACCTCTTAAACGATACCGACCGCTTTGGAACCAGCCTTGGCCCAGCCTTGCGCAATCACGCGCGCTACCTCCGCATCCGCGTTAAGCAGCAGGCGCAGGAAGCGGCACGCAAAGTGGGCGTCAAGCTGATCTTCCCCGTTTTCTTCCTGATCTTCCCCTCGGTCATCCTGGTCACTCTAGGACCCGCCGTCATCATGATCAGCAAGCAGATGAAGTCGTACATGGCGTTATAAACGCTAAACTAAAGGTCTGTCGACGTCTCAACAGGAACGCATCCGGCTACTGCTCGAAGGCCCGGTGCTCTCAACCCTCTGGAAGCTGAGCGCCCCCACGGTCGCCGTCATGGTGATCCAAGGCCTGGTGAACACTGCGGAAGTGTACTTCGTCGGCCGCCTCGGTTCCACCGCGCTCGCCGGAGCCTCCCTCTGCTACCCGATGATGATGCTCATGTCCGCTATGTCGGGCGCGGGCCTCGGCGGCGGCGTATCCTCAGCCATCGCCCGCTCCATCGGCGCGCAGGACCTCAATAAAGCTCGCTCCCTCGCCATCCACGCGCTCGCACTCGGCGCCGCCTTTGGTTTGTTCTTCACCATCCTCATGGAACTGGTAGGCTCCCACCTTTATGAGGCCATGGGAGGCCAAGGCGAGACCCTCGCCGCTTCGGTCGCCTACTCCGCCGCCTTCTTCCGCGGCGTGGTCGTACTCTGGATCTTCAACACGCTCTCGAGCATCTACCGCGGCCTCGGCCAACCCGCGTACCCCGCCATCGTCGGCGCGGCCGGGGGCTTAATCATCGTCATCGCGTCCCCCTCGCTGATCTTCGGCCTCGGACCCTTCCCCGCGTTCGGCATCGCCGGCGCAGGCATCGCCGTCATCCTCTATGTCACTGCCGGCTCACTCGTCCTGCTGCAACGCCTCTTCAGTGCCCGCAGCCCGCTGCGCCTCTCGTTCACCGGCTTCCACTTTGAAACCGCGCAGTTTTGGGAAATCCTCCGCGTCGGCCTGCCCAGCTCGGTCAACACCGCTGTCGGAACCCTCGGCTTCATGGTGATGACCGGTCTCGTCGGACGTTTCGGTACCACCGCGCTCGCCGCCTTCGGACTCGGCACACGCTTCGAGTTCATCCTGATCCCCGTCGTCTTCGGCCTCGGCACGGCCGTCATCTCTATGGTCGGCGCCGCCGTTGGGGCAGGGAACCCGGCGCGAGCCAAACAGGTCGCCCGTACCGGTGCTCTCATCGGCGCCGCTTCCTGGGGCGTCAGCGGACTCATCCTTGCCGCCTTCCCCGGCCTCTGGCTACGCATCTTCACCACAGACCAGCAGGTACTCAAGCTCGGCTACAGCTACTTCCGCATCGTCGGTCCTTTGTATTCCCTCGTAGGCCTCGGCATGATCCTCTACTTCGCCTGTCAGGGTGCCGGAGAAGCCAACATACCTCTCTTCCTCAGCCTTGGCCGCCTCGGTGTCGCGCTGGCACTCGGCTGGGCGCTGGTTGCCTTTGGTGGATCGGTCACCGCGGTGTTTGCCGCCATCGCCACAGGCCTTGCGATCTACGGCCTCGGCCTCGCCTACGCCACGATGGTGGTCTTCCGGCGAATCAGTCAAAAGTGAACTGTTTTCGCGGCGCTTTACGCCAGTACAGGTATGGCCGTACTGCGGCTGCGGCGTCGCGGCAATCCAATTGCCTGTACATTTTGCAGAACTGACACATGAGCAAGAACAAGCGGTTGTGGATGATTGGTGGAGCGGTCGCCGTATGCACGCTCGCCCTGGTATTCGCAGCGCGATCCATAACCCGCGCGGGCGATGCGCTCGACGCCGCCTCCCGCGATGTGGCCGCCAACGGCACCATAACCTTCACCGCCGCCGCACTCGATCGTCGCGCGCCTTCCGGATTTTCCTGGATCGGCGGCGCCGCCTCCGGCTACGTCGACGCCGCGCTCTTCGGTGGCGACCTCTTTGTGCTCAGTTCCTCTGAACTCACCCAGTACCGTGACGGTTCGAAGATCGCGTCCTATCGCGCCGGATTTGAACTGCCGCCGTCCGCCTTGATTGCACTTCGCACCGGTACACCCGCCGGCGCCGCGCGACCCGAACTTCTCGTCGCCACCCAACACGCCGGCTACCTCGCCTTCGATGGCGACAGCTGGCGCCAAGTGGCCATCGGCGATCAAAAGCTGCTGTCCCTGCATATCCTGAGCAACGGCCGTGTCCTTCTCGGCACGGATCGTGCAGGACTCCTCGCGCATGACGCCCGCGGTCTTGCCCCCCTGCAGGACCTTCTCCGCAACAAACGCGTCACCGCCATCGCCGGCACCGATGAGTCCGACCTTTGGATCGGCACCCTCGATCAAGGCTTGTTCCGCTATCGCGCAGGCCAACTGCAACCCGTCACCCCAGTACCCGACAAGCGCATTCTGTGTATCGAAATAGACGGCGCTCGTGTCTGGGTCGGCACCCCGTTGGGCATCGCCGAGTTTCGCGACGGTACGTTCCAACGCCAACTCGCCGCCGGACAGTTTGTCTCTACCATCGCGCTGCGCAAGAACACCCTGCTCGTCGGCACCCTGGAAGACGGCCTGCTGGAAGTCCCGCTGGAACAGCGTGCGCCCAAGCCCTTCCGCCGCCAGACCGAAGCGCTTGCCCAAGGTGAGATCCGCAAGGTGTTTTTCACGCCAAATGGCCGTGAAATGGTGCTTACGCCCACTCGCCTGCTCTCGGGCAGCGACGAGGAACTCCTTCGCGCTCCCGAATCGAGGCTCGCCGATGGCAACATCGCCGCGCTGGCTCCCGAAGACGGCGGACGCAGGCTCTGGATCGGCTACTTTGACCGTGGACTCGACATCCTCGACACCGCCGACGGTACATCCACCGCGCGACACGTCGAGGACGACACCGTCTTCTGCGTCAACCGCATCGTGCACGATCGCGACAATCTGCGCACCGTCGTGGCCACTGGCAATGGACTTGCATTCCTCGATGCAGGGGGACAAATCCAAAGGGTCATGCGCAAGGCGGATGGATTGATCGCGAATCACGCTACCGACATTTTGCTGCGGCCCAGCGGCGCAGGCTTAACCGTCTCCACCCCCGGCGGCGTAACGTTTCTGGAAGCACGCGGCGAGGCCTCCAGCATCTATGCCTTTCACGGCCTCGTGAACAATCACGTATACGCGCTCGGCCAGTGCCACGGCAAGCTCCTTGCGGGCACCCTCGGTGGACTCTCCGCCATCGAAGGCGGCTTGGTCAAAGCCAGCTACACCACAGCCAACTCCACGCTCGGCCACAACTGGATCACCGCCATCGCGGACACAGGCACAAGTTGCTTGGTCGGTACGTACGGCGCGGGTGTCCTCGCCTTTGGACCCGACGGCACATGGCAAAGCTTTCCAGACCTCACGCAGCCCAATGTGCGCGGCTTCGAGGTCAACCCCAACGCGATGGCCGCCAGCCCCCGTGGCGCCTATGCCGGGACCCTCGGCAAAGGACTCGCCGTCTGGAACAAGTCCAACAACCGCTGGCACTTTGTGCGCGACGGTTTGCCTTCTCTCAATGTCACCGCGGTAGCCGTCCAAAACGGCATCGTCTACGCGGGGACCGACAACGGTTTGGTACGGATCGAAGAACAGGTATTGGTGCCGTAAAACAACATGCGACGACTTTTATTGACCCTGGGCACACTCGGCTGTCTTCTCTTAAAGGCAGACGTAGGTGTCATTTTGCCAGGCGACAAACAGGAACCGGATCCCACAATCCTGTCCCTTGCGGAAATGCACGTCAAGATCGCGGTGGTCAATGGCCACGCCAAGGTCAACGTGCGACAGGTCTTTCAAAATCGCAAGCCCGAAGTGATGGAGGGCACCTACACATTCGCGTTGCCCGCCGGAGCTGCCATATCGGACTTTGCCGTGTGGGACGACGTCACCCGCATCCCGGGCGTGATCCTCGAACGCAAGCGCGCCGAAGAACTCTACGAAGAGATCCGCGCCCAGGCCATCGATCCCGGCCTTCTGCAGCAGGGCGAGCGCGGCGAGGACGAAGCCCGCCGCAGTGCTGTATTTTTAGCACGCATCGTACCCATCCCCGGCTATGGCAACAAGCGTTTGGAAATCGAGTATCGCGAACGCATCGCCATTGAGAACCTCAAGGGGCGCCTCACCATTCCGCTCCGCCCCAGTTCGTTCAAGCAGCAAAGCGCCGCCCGCTTCACCTTGGAACTCGACATCACGGGCCACCACAAGTTCCGTGACTTTCAAACCTTGAGCAAAGCGTATCCGCTCAAGATCTCCGAACGTACGCCCAATCGCATCGTTGCCAAGTTCGACGGCACCAACGTTGCGTTCACCGAAGACTTCACCATCGAGTACGCGCTGGACGCGACTCGCGGGGACGCTGTCGAGGTCGCCACCTATCGCGAAAACAGCATGGAACCTGGCTTTTTTGAAGCGCAGGCGCTGCTCGCGATGAACCCCGCCGTGAGCGCAACACCCGCGGCCGCACCTCGTACCGTGGTCGCGCTCTTCGATGCCTCACTGTCCATGCAGTGGGAAAAGCTGGAACGCAGCTTCCAGGCTTTGGAAGCCGTACTGCGTAGGCTCACGCCGAACGACAAATTCAACGTCCTGGTGTACAACGAGACCGTCGCCTCCTTCGCGCCCAACGCCACCGCCGCAACGCCGGCGCAGGTCGACGCCGCGCTCGCCTTCGTCAAGTCTTTACGCCTTCGGGGCGGAACCAATCTCAAAGCCGCGCTCGACGCAGGCCTTGCGCAGACCGCCGCCAACAACGCGACCCCCGAAAGCTACCTGATCGTCCTCGGCGACGGCGGTGCCACTCGCGGTTCCGTACACACCGGCAAGCTCGCCGAAGCATTCGCTACCAAGTGGCGCGCCGCTACCGTCAAGCCTCGCGTCTATGTCTTCGGCGTGGGTGACGACGCAAACCTGCCGCTCCTCCGCATGCTGGCGCGCAACAACGGCGTCTTTGAATGGGTACGCTCCAGTGAACCCATCGACTTCAAGCTCAACTCGTTCCTGTCCAAGATCGGCGTCCGCGCCATAGACGGCTTGCGCCTCACCTCCTCCGTACCCGTCAGCCTCGTGTACCCATTGCAGGACACTGCGTTCCCAGGCTCCAATCCCGCATGGGTCGGCCAGTTCCAGAACGCCGCCGCGCGTGCGGAGTTCAGCGTCACCGGCAACCGCGACAACACCAAGCCGCTGCGTGCCAGTGCTTCCACCAGCCTGCCGGGCGGCACGGCCCTCAACAACGACTATCTGCCTCGCGAATGGGCCAAGGCTCGTGTGGACGCCTTACTTGAAAAGATCGATCGCGACGGCGAAGACGCAGCCACCATCGACGAGATCATCCGCCTCTCGCGCAAGTACAAGTTCGTTACGCCGTACACGTCGTTCCTCGCCGCGCCTCGCGCACTGCTTCGCCCGCGCCTGATCCGCCCCGGCGACCCCGTACTTCGCATCAAGACCGACCCCAGCATCAAGAGCGTCGTCGCGATGTTCCCCTTCGGTCTGGTCAAGCCGCTCCGCTACCTCGATGGCGAACAGACTTGGCAGACGCGCTTTCTCGCGCCGCCCGACATGCGCGAAGGTACGTACCATGTCCAACTCCTGTTGAAGGACAAAGCAGGCAACATCTATCGCGAATCCAAAAGCTTTGTCATCGCCAGCCAGGCGCCTGTGGTTCGTGTGTCGCTCGACAAGGCTCGTTACAAGGCCGGCGAGTCGATGAAGATGCGTGTGAGCGCCTCAGCCTCTACGCGTACCATCGCCGCCCGTATGCCCGGCGCCGCGCCAGTGTTCCTGCGCTGGAGCGCGGACGACAAGTCGAACACCGGCGCCATGACCATACCCGCGCATCTACCGGTCGGCAAGTACACGCTGACGGTTACAGCGGAAGACTTCGCGCACAACATCGGCAGCCAGGAGGTGTCCCTTGAAGTTATTCCGTAACGCCGTCATCGCCTCGGCCGCCGCGCTGTTCGTCGCCTTTGGACCCGCGCGCGCCAACCTCTCGCGCTTCCTGCAGGACATTGAAGCATCCAGCAAGTTCGACGCGGTGTTCTTTGAATCTGTCGCACTGCCGTCAGGCTCCGTCGCCGCCCGCCGCGCGCCCGCCGAAGCCCGCGTAGAACTCGGCAAGCTCATCGCGGCCGCGCCTGCAGAAGCTCAACTCTACTCGCTCCGCGCGCTCGAAGCCGAACGCCAACTCGACTTTACCGCCGCCGAAGCGGACTGGAAGAAGTACGTCGAACTCACCGGCCGCCACATCGACCTCGCCGATTACTACCATCGCCGCCTACAACCCACCCAGGAACTCGAAGCCCTCACCGCCGCCGCAACGCCGGAAGCCTTTGCCCGCAGCATCGCGCTGATCGACGCACAGGCCATGGACAAAGCCCTCGCCGCGCGCCAGTACCGTGCATGGGTCGCGAAGTTCCCCAAGGATCAGGCGCTCTATGAAAAAGCCCTCGCGTACCTCAACAATCAGGCGCGCACCCCGGCCCTGGCGCGCGAAGTGGTGGCACTCTATCGTCAGAATTTCCCCGACGATCGTGCATTTTCCACCCGCGCCGCTGCGGACATTGAGTTCGCGCAAGGCAACGCAACCAATGCCGCCAGAATCTGGGATGAAGCGTTTGACCCGCTCTGGCCCGACGAAACCATCGCCCGCTTCTTTGAAGTGGTCGGCGACCGTCAGCTACTCGCCAAGCTCCGCAACCCGTCGGACCTGCAGACCGCGGCCAAGCTCTTTCACCTGCAGAATCGCCTGAACAATCCCATCGCCGCCAAGAACGCGCTGCTCGAAGTTCGCAACAAAACCAAGACCTTCACCGCCACCGAATGGCGTACCCTCGGCCGCCTGTTTGAAAAGGCGCAGATGCCCGCAGAAGCTGCCCGTGCGTATGAATCTCTCTACCTCGCGGACAACGAACAAGGCATCGTCGAAGTTGCGCGCCTGCTTTTGCAGATGCCCGATCAGGACATGCACATCGGCATGGGCGACCTCGCACTCTATCGCGACATCGCCACCATGGACCAAGGTCCCGGCTACCTGAACGGCGTCCTGTCGCTCATCCTCAACACGCAAGGCATACCGTGGGAGTTCGACCAACAAAATCAAGCCTCCCGTGCGTACTTCCATCGCGCCAAGGCTTCTGAACTCTTGGACGTCATCGCCAAACGCTTTCCCGCGAATGCCGCACGCGCTGAGCTGTCCGCCAAGCTCATCGAGTCCTATGCATCGTATGGAGACCGTCAGGGTGTCATCCGCTCTGGCAAAGCCTTTCTCGCAGCCTTCGCCTCATCGACGCAGAGCCTCCGCGTCACGTTCCTGATGGCCGACGCCTACGCCGCCACGAATCAAGTCAACGAGGAACTCGCCGCTTACGACGTATTGCTGAAGCAACTCGCCGCGCAGGCCGGGAACACCCCTGTAGGCTCGCCGTCCAAGGTCAACTCGCCAGATTATGTCCGCGCGCTTGACCGTTACGTCGCGCGCCTCGTCGCCCTCAAGCGCGTACCCCAAGCGCTCACCGTCTTCCGCCAGGAAATCGACCGCAACGCAAGTGACCCCGGCCTTTACGAGCGTTTCGCCGTGTTCCTCGATCAGAACAAGTTGGGCAACGAAACCGAGCAGGTCTACAAGCAGGCGCTCGCCAAGTTCAAGGACGAAGGCTGGGCCAATCGCCTCGCGCGTTGGTACCTGATGCGCAAGCAAACAGCACAGTTCGAGGCACTGTCCAAAGATCTCATCCAGACCTTCTCCGGCACAGGTCTTGAAGCGTACTTCCAGCAAGTCGTACCCGGCAGTGGACTCGGCGCGGCGGCAACGCAGCAGCTGAATCTGTACGCCCACCAGCGCTTTCCCCACAACCTGACCTTCGTCCGCAACCTTCTCGCGACCTACGAATCGCGCCCCACGGCAGACCCCGCTGCGTATGAGCGCCTTCTGCGCCAGCATTGGTTTGAAGCTGACGACCTTCGTGCGCGTTTCTTCGCGCTGCTGCAGCGCACCAACCGCCTGCAAGCGGAACTCGACGCCATCCGCGCCGTCGTCGCCACCAACAAGAACAACGCCATCGCCGCGCGCCTGCTCGCAGAAGGCGAGATCTGGCGCACCCATTATGAGGACGCCGCTGCACCCATTCGCGCCGTCGCCACGCAGTTGCCCGCCGACGCGATTGTGGACGTTCGCGCCGCATCGCTACATCGCTCGCTCGGCCAGTTCGACATCGCGGCGAACATCGAGCGCAACCTCGTAAAAGCGGACCCCCGCGATACCGCAGCCATCACGCGCCTCGGCGAAATGGAAGCTGATCGCGAACGTTTCAACGCTGCCAAACCCTATTGGGACACCATCCCTAACATCGAGCCCGGCAAGCCCGAAGGCGCAATCGAAGCCGCCACTCTCTATTGGGACTACTTCCGCTTTGACGACGCTCTGCGTACGATCGAAGAAGGCCGCAAGCGCCTCAAGGACCCCGCCATGGGCGCGTATGAAGCCGGCGCGATCCGCGAAAATCAGCGTGACTACAACCGCGCCATCGAAGAGTACGTCACCGGTGCACTCAGCGGCGCCAACGGCGAACGCGCACGTTTCCGCCTCATTCGTCTCGCCGCACGCCCTACCCTGCGAGACGCCGTGGAGAAGGCCGTTACCGCCAAAGCCAGCGATCCTGGCAACCTGCAAGCCGCAGAACTCCGCATCGACCTACTCGAAAGCCAGAACCGCCGTGCCGACCTCGAACGCTATCTGCAAAACCTCCAGCAGAGTACGCGATCCATCGACGTTTTGGCACGCGCCGAACGCGCCGCTGCCTCGAACGCAATGCCGGAACTCGAACGTCGCGCCATGGAGCGCCGCATCGAACTCGCCTCGGATGACACCGCCAAGCTTCGCGCCCGCCTCGACCTCGCGCGTTTCCTCGAAGCCCGCGGCAGCACCGCAGAAGCCGCGCGCATCATCGATCAGGCGTACGGCCAGAACCCGATGTTGCTCGGCGTGGTACGCACCGCCGCCAACTTCTACGCCCGCAATAAGGACCCCAAGCGTTCCGCATCGATCCTGGCCGAAGCCGCCACAAAGGCCAAGGGCAGCTACCCCAACGCCTTCCGCGCCGAGGCCGTACGCCGCTCGCTCGACGCGCAGGATCTGGACACAGCCAAGCGCCTCACCGATCAGTTGCTGGCCGCGCAACCCGCCAACTCTGAGTACCTGGCACTTGCCGCTGCGTACTACGCCGCCCGTAAGGATGACGCAGGGTTGAAGGCGATGTACGCCAAAGCCATCGCCGATCTTCGCGCTGCAAAAGTACCCGTGGATGGCCTGCGCCGCAATCTCATCCCGGTGCTCATCCGCCAGAAGGACTTCAACGCCGCTGCCGATCAGTACATCGAACTGCTGCGTACCTTCCCCGAGGATGACGGTCTCGCGCGTGAAGCCGCGCGCTTTGCCCTTGCCAACAACATCCAGCCATACCTCGACAGCTACTACAGAAAGGCCGTCAATGACTCGCCCAAGGACCTCCGCTGGCCCTTGATCCTCTCCCGTATGCAGTCGGAATGGAACCAGCCCGCCGATGCTTTGGCATCGCTCAGCAAAGCCACCGCCATCCGTCCCGACCGCGCTGACCTGATGATCGCGCGAGGCAAGCGCGAAGAGCGCCAACTGCAGTTTGAAGATGCTTTGAAGACCTATCAGAAGGTCTGGGAACTCAGCTACCGCGACCCCGCCTGGATGGAGAAGGTCGCCGAACAGCACCTGCGCCTGGGCCGTACAGAGCAGGCCGTCGCGACCCTCAAGGACGCCTACCTTGACAAGCAGCCTGACATCGTCATCGCTCGCTTGCTCGATTGGAACCTTGTCCCGCAAGCGTCGGCGATCGCCACCAAAGCGACGCCTGGGATGCAGGCGGTCATCGCCGCTCGCCTTCGTCAGCCGCTCCCTGCGTCCAGCGCCAACTACGCCAGCATGATCGGACCCGTGGTCGCACAATACTACACGCCCAAAGAGAAGGCCGCCTTTGCCGCCACCCTTCGAACGTCGCGTAGTCTCGAGCTCGCCAGAGCCGCCGGACTCGCCGATGTCGAAGCATCGCTGCTCGCCGCGTCGGTCACCAAAGACAACATGTACGAACTCGTCCGCCTGCAGCGTACCCGCGGCCGATTCGATGAACTTGGCCAGCAACTCGAAGCCATGGCCCGTATCCCGGCGCGCGCTGGAGATCAAGCCAGCGGCATCCTGCGCGAGGCTGCGCAAGCCTACCGCGCCAGCGGCAACACCGCGGGCGAGGTTCGCGTACTCTCTGCCTTGGTACGCATGGAATCGGCCGAAGGCGACATGCTGGATCGTTACGCGCTGTTGCTGGTCCGCCAGGGTGCGCCGGCCTTAACGCTCGCCACCAACCCGCAGACCTCCGATGCCATGCGTGATGCCTTGGCCAAGGTCAGCGTCTTTGCCGCCAAGCCCTCCGATGCTTACGCCATCCTCGCCGCCCGTGGCAAGGGTCGCCCGCCCGTCTGGACCAGCGCCTACACCGCGCTCACCAGCGTGTATCTCGGCAGTCCCGATGAGGCCTCCTTCCGTACGCTGCTCGGCACCAACTCGATCGGAGAACAGCTTGCCACCAAGCCCGATCGTCAAGCGCAGCTCACCGGCAAGGACTGGTTCTACTACGCCGCCCGCTTTGGCCAGAACGTAGCATCTGCCGCCGATGACTACGCCGCCGCGGAACTAGAAGAGTCCCCCGCGACCGCCCAACGTTACCTCGACCTCGGCCAGTTGTACCTCGATCGTGGTGACGCGAACAAAGCCGTAACCGAGTTTGCCTACGCGCTCGAACTGCAGCCCAAGTCGACTCCGGCATTGCGCCGCATGGCTGCCGCGCAGTACGCCTTGAACCAGCGCGACGAGGCTGTACGCATCTGGCGCGACCTTCTCGCCGCTCCGCAAGGCCAGTTGCCCGAACTGCTGGCCGATATCGCACGTGCCAACGCCACAGCCTCGCTTCGCAACGAGATCGACGCCGCCATTCGCACCCACTTCCGTACCCGCGGCGGCTACCAAGCGCCCGACGTACTGCAAGTCTTCGCCAACGATCCCGCCGCGCTTCTGGATGCCGTCAATACAGCGCCAGAGCCAGCCGAGGTCGCGGCCAGCTTGCTCCAAGCCGCATGGCTCTCACAAGCGCAGAAGGACACGCTCACGGAAACGGCCGCGCAACTCGCGCTACGCCGCGTGCAGTCCACCTTGGGTGAGGTTCGCGTGCAAGCCGCCGCAACCGCCGCCCGCCTGCAATCCGATTGGATCTCCAGCCTGCTACGTCGTAAGGAGACCGCCCGTGCCGCCACCGCCATTCAGGCATTGCCGGAAGAGGTTCGCGCCGCGCAGCAGATTCGCTTCGATGAGTTCCGCGTACACCTTGCCACGCTCAACGGCGACTTCACCAGCCTCAGCAACGACAGCGCCGAAACCATCGAGGCCGTTGCCGCGCAATTGGACCCTAAGGTCGCACAGCCGCTCCTCGAGTATCTGTATCAGCGCGAACTCGCGGCCAACCGGCAAGCTGTCCCTGCCATGTACCTCGGCCTCGCCAGTATCCGTCTCGATCAGGGCCGTAACGCCGAGGCGCTGGACATCCTCCGCCGCTTGAACAACACCGTGGGCGACCCGTTTGAGACCACCGCCTTTGCCGCGGACCTGCTCCTCGCGCGCGGCCAAACGCAGGCTGCCGCTGAGTTCACCAACGCGCTTGTTAAAGCCAGACCTTGGGACCCTCGCGTACAACTGCTTGCCGCTCGTACCTCCGGCTCCGCGCCCGCACTACAAGCGGTAGCGGAATCGTCCCAGGCACCGTACGCCGTACGCGTGGATGCCGCTCTTGCCTTGCGAAAGTTGAAGGCCGCGCCGCTGCAAATCGCCGGTGAGACGGAACTCAATCTGCTCTCCAGCGCGCAGCAGAACATCACCGAACAACAAGCCTCCGCATCGCCGTACACCCTGGACCTGCGCCGTTATGTCGCAGCGCGCACTCCCAACGACGCCAGCGCTCGCCTGCGGCTCTGGAGCGGTGTGGTCGCGCAGTTGCCCGGCGATGTCCAATCGCATCGCGAACTGTTCCGCGCTGCGACAGCAGCCAATCGCTTCCAGACCGCTGTGTCGTCCATCGAACCGCATCAGATCGAATCCCCCGCCGACCTGCGCCGCCTCGCCGATGCGTACCTCCGCCTTGGCCGTAACGATGAAGCGCTGGAGGTCGCCTCGCGCATCGAAGGCGAGACGCGCTTGATCAATCTCGCCCGTCGCGCGTTGCAACTCCAACGCTTCAACGAAAGCCGTATGCCGGTCTTCCACGAAAACTACGAACAGAACGCGATCGTCAAACCCAAACTTCCGCAGTTGCCGGCAACGGCCGTATTAGGAGGTGTGCAGTGAATCGCCGTACCGTAACAGCCGCAGCCGTGACCCTCGCACTCGCCACTGCGTGGCTCATCGCCCAGCAGCAGGCGCAGACTACAAAAGCGCTTCCGGACCTCATCCCTCCAGGAGCCTTACTCACCTTGGAAGCTCGCGACGCCAACGCACTCATCACCAGTTGGAACGCGTCACCGGAAAAGAAGACCTGGGTCTCGAGTAGCGCCTACCAAACCTACATTCGCAGTAAACTCGCGCTGCGTCTCGACGAAGTCCAAAATCAGTACGCTACGGGCCTTGGTGTCAGCCCTGACCTGGCGCTACTCGAAAACATCGCCGGCGGCGACGCAGCCGTGGCCGTCTACGACATCGGCAAGCTTGAGATGCTGTACCTCACGCGTTTGCCGCAAGCGCGCGCTGCCGACAATCTGCTGACCCGCGCGCGTACCAAGTTCCAACAGCGCAATGCCGCCGGCCAGTCCTACTACACAAAGGCAACCACCGACGGCACGGTCGCCTTCGCCATTGTCGGCGACCTCCTCGTCCTCGCCACGCGTGAGGACCTCGTCGCCAACTCGCTCACCTTGCTTCGCAATGGCGGAACCTCGCTGCGTCAGGAACGTTGGTACACCGATGCGGCCGCCGCGGCAGTTTCACAGAACGCGCCCGATGTCCGCCTCACCGTTCATATGGAACGCACCGTGCGTACCCCGCACTTCCGCTCCTACTGGATTCAGCAGAACATCACGGATCTCAAGGCCTACACCGCCACCGTGTCGGATCTCTACTTCGGCCAGGCCGATGTGACCGAAAAGCGCACCCTCGTCCGCGCCGAACCGCAAACCGTGGAAGCCAACACGCAGCTCGCGGCCCTGCTTCCGTACCTTCCGTCGGACGCTGGCTTCACGCAAAGCTGGGCCCGTCCCCAAGCGGCCGTCGTGCAGTACCTCATCCGCCAGCAGATCGCGCCGCAACTCCAAGCCTCAGGCGCAGCGCCGCAGCTGTATGCCCCCGGCGAGACGCAGGAACAGCAAGCCGGGGACGAAGGCGACCTCGAACAGCGCATCGACACCGAACAACCCGTGCTCCTGCAGAACGGCGTGCGTCAGCTTCCCATCGTGCAGCTAGGCTCCACCGCGCCGGTTGTTGCTGCAGCGAAGGTCGCCGCATCGCGTACACTCGCCGACGGCGTGTTCACGGGCATCGATAGCGCCGTCGTCCTCCTCAGAGGTCAGGGTGATTGGGATCGCAACAGCATCGATCGTGCCCTGCGCGATTCCGGCGTCGAACCCTCTGGACTCGAACCGGTACACGTGCTCATCGACGGCAAGATCCTCGCGCTGTCCAACTCCAAGCCGCTGCTCGATCGCATCGCCGCCAAGCGAGGCAATACTGCTGCTGCCGCGGCGCCCGGCGTCACGCATACGGCTGTTTATCGCCACGCCACCGAGAACGCCCAATACGCACGGCTGATGCGCATGCTGGACTTTCCCAAGCTGCCCACCACCACGCCGCGTCCGCCCATGCTGTTTTCCGAAACCATCGCCAGCATCGGCGATGTCCTTGGTCGCGTGGAAACGGTGACAATGGAAACGAAGGATGAAGGCAACGTGGTCCGGCAGTCTGTGGTCTACCAACGCAAGCGCAGTTAGCCGGCGCACGGCGTTGCTGGCCTGCTGTACAAAGGCGCTGCACGCCGCCAACGCGACCAACGTCGACCGCATCGAATACGATCCCGCGACATCCACGTTGCGGGATCGCGCCTGGACCGGTGGCGCCGATCAACCTGTGTTGCCAGGCAGCCTGGTCAAGCCCTTCACCGCGCTCGCCTACGAACGTACGCACCAGCGCTTTCCAACGGTCAACTGCAAGGGCTGCTGGGGCGGCAAGGTACACGGCGCCGTCAACCTCCCGCGCGCGCTGGCCCTCTCCTGCAATCGCTACTTTGAAAAACTGTCCCAGCGAGTCGATCCTCGCCAGATGCAGTTGGTCTGCGCTGAGTACGGCCTGCCGGAAGCGCCGGACATCATCGACGCTCGTCTCGGTTTGGGACGCAGTTGGCGTATCCCTCCAGCAGCCCTGCTACAGGCGTACCTTCGCGTCACGGCACAGCATCCGGCCATCAAAGAAGGTATGCGCCTCTGCGCCACGCAAGGCACCGCGCGAGCCATCGGCAAAGGCCTCGCCAAAACCGGTACCGCGCCATGCGAACACTCGAAGCCCATGCCCGGTGATGGACTCGCCATCTGGCTCTGGCCGGAAGATCAACCTCGCCGTGTGATCCTCGTCCGCGAACATGGCGTACCCGGCGCCATCGCCGCCAAAAGGATCCTCACCTAAATGCTGCGCGAAGTTGTGATCAGCGTCTTCGGACTGTTCCATCCAACGGAACTCGACATCGCGCCCGCAGACCATCGCCTGTTGGAGGTCACCTGCGGCAGCACCCGCAAACAACTCGAAGGCAAAGCGCGCAAGCTGTCCCTCAAGGTCGGATGCCACGTCAGCGGGACCTTCACTCTCTCCGTCCCCGGCCGCATCGAACGTACCTTCACCGGCCACTTGCGCGTCGAACCCGGCCTCACCGCGCTCCTCACCTTGGACCTGGAATCCGCCGTCGCCGCTACCGTCGCCGCAGAGCTACCGTCTACGACGCCCGCCGCCGCTCTCGAAGCGCAAGCCATTGCCGTACGCAGTTACTTCGCCTCGTTACCCGCAGGGCGCCATGCCTACCGCGCCTTCTGCGACACCACACACTGCCAGCACATCCGCGGCGCCATCGCGTCAGATCATCCAGCAGCCCGTGCCACCAAAGCCACCCAAGGCTTGGTGCTGCAGTATCAATCAAAGATTCTCACCGCCATGTACTCGGCAGCGTGCACGGGATCTCGCCAGGCTGGCGTCGCGAATGCCGACGGCTATGTCTATGCGGCCGTCCCATGCAACTACTGCCAGCGCCACCCCGGCAATACAAAGCGTCTCGCGCATCGCAAAGGCTTGTGCCAGGCAGGAGCGGCGGATCTTGCACGCACTGGCAAGACCGCCGAAGAGATCCTACGCCACTACTATCCGGGTACCAGAGTCACTAGCCTTTAGCGAACGGATTCTCATCCCCACTTGGACCATAGATCGCTGGAACCTTGCCGCCCATTGGCCGCAAGTACGCCGACAACTGTCCGCGATGATGAATCGTATGCTGCGTCGCGAGCGTGACAAACGTACAAGCCGGATTTTGGAACACGCCGAAAAAGTCCACTTCACGAGCTGCTTCTTCTGGCGTCAACGCCGCGCAACGGTCCAGCACTTTGGTGACTTCCTGCACATACCACGCGGCGATCTGTTCGCCGGAGACGACGTCCGCTGGCTGGCTTGGCGGCTTCCCTGTGAAGCTCCCCGTCGCGACACCTTCCAAAAAGAACACCTCGGTCACCGCGATATGCCATGCCAGCGTACCGCCATCCATATACTTGTCCGCCGGCTTATAGTCAAAGCTCGCTTGCGGCGTGGCGGCCAGTACGCTCGCCGTCGTCTTCATCTCACGCCGCGCATTGGCGACGACGTACTCCAAAATCACTGATGCTTTTTCGGGACTCATTCGTATTAACCTACCAGTTCCGCCTCGCGAACTTTCGCCAGTACATACGGACCTTCGGGAATCACCGCGATCCTCGCTCCGGGTCCACACCGCCGCACCAGATCCGCCACAGCCTCTTCGGGTGACCCAAACATGTTCGTCCCAAAACACCCGCGGAATTCGGCAGGCAAGCCCGGCGTGTAGAACATCACTTCAAACCGCTCGCCAACGAGCGCCAGTTTCTCCATCTGCCATTGATCGACGATCACTTCGCGATCCCGAATCGTATCCAGAAACGCACTGTACGACCCAAAGCTCCTCAGCATCTCCTGAAACTCCGGCGCTCCAGGCCCTTCCGTACACGCCCCAAATACCAGAATTTTTCCGCCTGGCTTCAGAATGTGTTGCGCCGCCGTGATGCCCTTCACCGTTTGATAAAACGTCAGGTCCAACGGATAGCCCGCTGCTGTCGTGATCACTGCATCCACAGGCTCGTCGAGCAACTCCAGCAACGTATTCGACACAAACTCTACGCCCGCCCGATGCGCCGCGACAGGCTCGCCGGCAAACACACCGGCAATCTGCCGGTCCCGCGCTAGCGCGACATCCAGCATAAAGTCGTGCCGCGCCATGCTCGCAATCTCAACCAGTTCGTAATGCAGCGGATTGTTCTGAATCGAGCCTTCCACGGACCTTGCGTGCCGCATGTACTTCGGGCTATGAATCACCTTTATCGTTTCCTGCGCCGCCAAGCCGGGGGCAATTAACTTGCGTCCCCCGGAAAACCCAAGCATGAGGTGAGGCTCAATAAATCCCAGCGTGATGTGCAGGTCTGCCGACACAAACCGCTCATCGATGTACACCGGGATGCCCGACTTTGTGCTGCCCAGGTGCCGGTGCTCGGCAAACGCGCGCGCGTCGTGATTGAGCACCGCGTACTTCGCCGCGATCTCCGGCCCCACGATCTCCAGAATCTCCGCTTCCGTCGCGGCCCGATGCAGTCCCGTGGCGATGAGAATCCGAATCCCGCTCGAAGGGATCCCGCCACCTTCCAACCGCTTCAGAATATGTGGCAAAGTCTGGCGATTCGGTGCCGGACGCGTGATGTCGCAAACCGATATCGCGGCGCTCGCGCAGCCACGTGCCATTTCGGCCAGTGGTGCGCAGCCAATTGGATGGTCCAGAGCGTCGTTCAGCGCGGCCGCCGGATCCGCTAACGGCGTCGCCCCCCGCGCCTCTAACACCCGGTACACCGGGCCCTCCGGCAACTCAATGGGCAAGCCCGTACGGCCAAACGCCAAGTCCACATGCATATGAGGGAAACGTAACATGACCGGGCAGAATAAAAACCGCTCCACCCTGCTCACCGCGCCGTGGCCAAAATCTTTATGCCACAAGCGTCGTCAAGCCAGATGGAGCGGACCTCTAATGCAGTAAGACGTTTGCTTAAAGAAGAGGGTCAACAATCATGATTTTGCTGAGCGCGATCATTCCGGGGTTGGTTGTACTGGCTTTGTTTCTCCAGTCGCTTTCAGGTTCGCCTCCCAAAAATCCATCCCGAAACCTCCCACACTAGTTCGACTCGGTTTCCGAGGCAGTTGCTGAGGTTGCCGCAGATTCCTGGTCGTTTTCGCCTGTGATGGTGGCCGATGCGGCGATACTGGGTGCGACTCCAGTCGCGGCTACGGCTGCGACAGCGGTTGCCCCTGCTTTTGCTGCACGCGCTTTGGCGGCTGCTCGCAGGGCTTCCTTTGATCCGACAATTACCATCCGCCTGCCAAGCCTGAGTAGTCCCTGCCGAGACAACGCGTTGAGGGTTGTCGAGGTCGTCTCGCGCGTGGCGCCGATGAGCGCGGCAAGCTCGCTTTGGGAAAGCGGGATGCTGTACTCCGTCGTCTCGCTGGCTGGCGGTCCAAACGGCCCCGCCAACTGCGCCAGATAGTACAGAATGCGGTACTCCACATCCTGCAGGCACAGCAGCGAAACCTTCTGTTCAAGATCCAGTTGACGCTCTACCGACAGTTCCCACAGCATCTTCCAAACTTCTGGATGACGCTGGCAGAACGCCAGAAAAACGTCGCGGGGGATCTCGAAGATCACTCCGTCTTGGATTACTTCCGCTGTAAACGGTCGTGAGATCCGTTGAATTGCATGTTCCGCGAATAATTCCCCTGGGCCGATGATACTGACGATAACTTCTTTTGCATCTTCCCCTCGCCGGACGATCTTTACAAAGCCCGAATCGAGGAAGTACAAACTTTCCGGAGCGGTCTCCGACGTCAGCAAGCTCGCAAATCGCCGGACGGGTGCTAATCGTCTGACGCCCTCTGAGTTGAGGAGCTCCCCGCGGATTAGGGAGGTTAGAGCAGAATTCATTGGTGCCTTGATTATACTCAAACCTTAACCTTTGTCGCGGGGTGGGTCAGATTTGAGGGTGAACGGACCAAAGGTGGCTAAAAATAAGTCACTTGGCGCGTTTTTGCGCCAAGAGTGACTCAATCCAGAGCACTAGTAGCAGAAAGAACACCAGCGAACTGCCCGCCAGGGGCAAAATCATTACGCTTTTTACACCTTGCCACGCTGCAAGATATCCTAGCGCCGCTGGGGCCAACAGTGCACCAGTGAATGCTAAAGAGAAGATGCCGTGGTAGAAAACCGGGTCGTAGTAGGGAAACTTATCCCCGATCTGCTCCACGACCAAAGGATACACCGGAGCGAAGCCTGCGCCAACGAAAACAATCCCGCTGATCACGCCAAACTGGTTGTCCGTCAACGACAGGATCGCGCAGCCCAGCATTGCAGATCCCGCACCGGCGAATAGAATTTTTCCATGGCTCGCAATCGCCAGTACCCGCTGCGCCACAATCCGACCCACCAGCAACGCCGTCCAGTAAAAGGCCAAATAAAAGAGAGACGTGGAAGGATTGATGCCCAACCGCTGGATCACAAACAGCGCCAGCCATCCGGCAATGGACCATTCGTTCGCGAACTGCAACAAAAGCAGCACCCCAAACTGAATGGCTACGGGACTCCGAAAGTCCGCCATCACCTCCGCCATACTCGGCGGCTTGATCACCGGCACATCGTACACCGTTCGCCGGTATGCGATCGCGAAAAATCCGGGGATCACCGCCAGCAGCACCAGGATGCTCTGCACGTTGTACACATAATAGGTGCCGGCCACCAGCAGAGCCATCGTCAGGCAGCCCAAACCAAAGAAAATCCCGGCGATGTTGACTGTAGCGGCGCGATCATGACGATAGATCGGCCCGATTGCCTGAAAGATCGCCGAATGTAAAAGGCCCGCTCCACAACCCAGTACAAGCAGGCCGACAAGACGGAAGGGTGCCGGATGGGGCGGGGAAAACCAGGCCAGCCAAAGCATCGCCAGGCACGACGCCACGCACGATGCGATCAGGCACCAGCGTATCCCGGTCTTTAACAAAAGCCGCTCGGCGATCCGGTTGGACAAAAACAACCCGCCGTTGAACGCAACAAAGTAGTTGCCCACCTGGATGTAGAGTTCCGTGTAGTGGTAACCCCAAACCGGAAGAATCGCGCCTAGAAAGGAGAGGAGGAGTCCGGAGACGAAGAAGCCGGCCAGCGCGGGTCGCGTACCTTTGGCTTCGAGCAGTCCGGCCTCTGCCGGCAGACGCTGTTCGTTGGACACCATCCTCTATCTTACCCTCCACTTGCGGCACTGGCCGGGGCTGCAATGACGTTGCGGTAAACTATGGAATTCAATTAGATGAATGCGGTCTTACTAGTCTGGATATTGGTTCGTTTCGGTCAGGTGGCTCCCCCTGTACAGGCCGCCCAACCGCCCTCGCCGGCCGTCACCGCCGCACCAGTATCCGCCGCTCCCGCTCCCCCTACCCCACAAGCGGAAAAGCGAACCGACCTGAATCTCCTCGGCAAGCCCAACACCGAAAGTGGCGAAGCACGCCGCAACGAGAACATCCAGTTCAACCAGATCGACAACAACGCCCAGAAGGAACTGAACTCCCGGATGGGCACCAGCGCGACCATCATCACCGAGTTCCGCCCCGAGCGGAACTACTACGGCACGGAGTTCGGCGCGCCCGTACCGTCCATCCCTCACCTCACGGCCCTCCGCCCGGCCTCGGCTTTACACGGCAGCATCCACGCTACCCACGGCAACAGCGCCTTCTCCGCGCGATCCTTCTTCCAGGTCGGCGACGTGATGCCCGCCCGCGACAACCAGTACGGCGTAAACGTCGGCACCTCTCTTTGGAAAGGTGCGTTCTTCTCGGCAGATCTGTCACAGCAAAAGGTCAGCGGCTTCGTCAACGGCAACATCCTGGTCCCGCTCGACTCCGAACGTACCCCGCGGACCACCAACCCCGCCGAGTACGCGCTCATCCAGCGCTTCATCAACGCCTTTCCGGCCATCAGCCCCAACCGTACCGACATCGATCGTCGCGCGCTGAACACGAATTCCCCGCAGCGCGTCGACACCAACAGTACGTCCGCCCAGCTTGACCAGAAGCTAACGGCCAAAAGCCGCCTCAGCGCGCGCCATACCTTTACCTCGCAGTTCGTCGACGCCTTCCAGTTGGTGGCCGGGCAAAACCCCATCACCACCACGCGCTCGCATTCCGCAAGACTCGGCCTTGCCCACAGCTTCGACCCTCGCACCCAGGCCGACTTCACCTTGGGCGTCGATCGCAACACCACCATGCTCGTACCCGAACCCGACGCCGTCGGGCCCCAGGTACAAATCGGGACAGCCTTTGAAAAGCTGGGTCCCGGCAGCAACGTCCCGCTGGACCGCTCCTACAATCGCTTCCGTGGCGCCGCGCTGCTCCAACGCCGTTCCGGCAACCACTCCTTTACCTTCGCCGCCGACCTCATCCGCGCCCACTTCAATACCTTTGAAGTCTCCAGCAACCGCGGCAATTACTACTTCCGCAACGACTTTGGTCGCGACGCCATCACCAACTTTTTGGAAGGCCGCGTCAGCCGCTTCAGCTACGCCTTTGGGGACCCCCAGCGTTACCACCGCGGCTGGGAAGCCAACTTCTCCGCCGGCGACGTCTGGCGCGTCAACTCCAACCTTACGTTGTCTTACGCCGTGCGCTACACGCCGCTCCCCGCGCCGCATGAAAAGGACAACCTCGACGTCATACCGTATTCATGCGACTGTAATAATTTCGGACCCCGCTTCGGCTTCGCCTACCGTTTGCCCAAGTCTTACGGTGTCATCCGCTCGGCCTGGGGCCTCCACTTCGGCGACATCTTTCCCACCACCCTGCAGCAGACGCGTTGGAATCTCCCCAATTTCTTAAAGGTGGAAATCCTCGCGCCGAACCTCATCAATCCCGCGGCGAACGTCGTCGTATCTCCCACCGCCCGTTCCATCTTCTCGACCTACCCGTCGGACCTCCAGGCGCCGTATACGCACCATTACAACTTCAGCTGGGAAGGTACGCTTCATCGCAACTGGCGCATCCAGACCGGCTACGTCGGCTCGCGCTCCCGCAAGCTTCTGATCCTTTGGCATCTCAATCGCGCCCGTCCCGTACCCGGCATCGCGCAAACCACCAACACCGTGCAGGACCGCCGTCCGGACCCCAACTACTTTGACTACCGTGTCGTCGAAAACGGCGCCAATGCCTACTTCGATGCGGGTCGCGTCTCGCTCATCGCGCCCAACTTCCGCGGTCTCACACTCGATGCTTCCTATTGGTTCAGCAAGGCGATCGATACCGGCGCGACATACCTCAACACCGCTGCCGGCGATGACGCGCGCCAGGGCTATAGCCAGACACCCTTTGACGTTACCAAGGACTTGAAAGGCGCTTCATTATTCGATCAGCGTCACGCCTTCCTGCTTCGCATGAATTACAGCGTGCCACGCGTCCGCCGCATGCGCTGGCTCGGCGAATGGAATTGGAACGCCGTATTCCTTGCCAAGTCCGGCATGCCGTTCACTGTCATCACTGGCTCAGACGGACCGGGCTCCGGCAATGTCGATGGTGTCAATGGCGACCGTCCCAACCTCGTCGATACCTCGATTTTGGGCCTCGCCGTAAACCGCCCGGATATCATCTTGCCGCGTTCTGCCTTTGCCACCATCGCGCCAACAGACTTAGCCGGCAACCTCGGTGTCGCTACCTTCCGTCGCGGCGGTATCCGCAATCTCAACACTTCGCTCGCCCGCAGTTGGAGCATCGCGCGCGAAATGAAACTGCAGTTCCGCGCCGAGTCTATAAACTTCTTCAATACTCCCCAGTTTGCTGATCCCAACCCGGACTTGAGTTCTCCCGCCTTCGGCAAGATCACCAACACCTTGAACGACGGTCGTACCTTCCGCTTGCAGCTTCGTTTGCAGTTTTAAAAGGTACACCTACTCCACCTAATCCGGCCGTAATAACTTGGCCAACACATTTGCTTTTCTTATGGCATAATGTTGAGGTCAGTTGGAAAGAGTCAGCCGGATTGTGGCCAGTTTGAGAGTTGGAGTTTTGCCAGCGAACAGATCGTCGTCACCCACCCTGTACCTCTTCAGCGACAGCATCAGGAAGTAGTCCAAGGAGTTTTTTGTATGAGATTGTTCGTGGGCAATCTACCGTTCAAGGCGAACGAGTCGGATGTCACTGGCCTTTTCCAGGACGGGGGCTTTACTCCGGATAAGGTCGAGATCGTGCGGGACCGTTTCAGCGGGGATTCGCGTGGCTTTGCGTTCGTCGAGTTCAATGACGGCGGACAAGGTGCAGGGGCCATTGAGGCCTGCAACGGCAAAAGTCTGCTCGGCCGTGCGCTCATCGTGAATGAAGCGCGTCCGATGACCCAGGGCGGTGGCGGCGGCGGAGAACGTCGTGGCGGGCCCGGCGGCGACCGGCGCGGTGGTGGCGGTGGTGGACGCCGCGACTTCGGTGGTGGTGGCGGACGCGACCGCTACTAATTGCACACGTTCAGTTGGAATAAAGAAACGGGCCGCCCAACAAAGGGTGGCCCGTTTTCTTGTTTATCGCAATTGTTTTGGCGTCCGATTATCCCCAAAGTTCGCGAATCGGAGCATAGTCGCCCGTACTCGCACCCGGGATGTACTCAAAGCCGCGACCCAGCGGATAATCGCGCTTGATCTGCGTCCAGTCGATGCCCAGCGCCGAATAGATGGTCGCGCCAATATCCTCGGCGCGGATCTCACGATTGTAAGACCACCCCGGCTCGATCACCGTCGACCCATCCGCATTCGTCACACCGATCGCACGCCTGCCGCGAATCCCTGCGCCTGCCATCAACACCGTCTGCTGCGGATGATGGTCGCGCCCGCCCTGTACATTCAGCGGACCCACCGTACGCCCAAATTCACCCATCACCACAACCAGCGTCTCGTTCAGCAGACCATCCTGCTTCAAGTCCGCCAGCAGCGGCCCCAGGCCGTTATCCAGCGCTCGCGTAGCCGCCTGCAGATTCGCGTTGTTGGCATAGATGTTGACGTGGTTATCCCACCCGCCAATCGTAATCTGCACAAACCGCGTACCCATGCGGGCGCGAAGCAGATTGCGCGCGGCAATACACGCATTGCCGAATCCCGTATTGCCGTACAAATTCCGCTGCGCCTGATCGAACGTAAAGATCGACGACACCTGCGGGTTGTACATCAGCTTGCGCGCTGCTTCGTTGAACGTCACCATCTCGTTGGTGGCCTCGCCCAACCGCGCGCTCGACCGCAGGTCCGAATCCAGATCCAATGCCAGCGCATAACGCCGGTTGAACACGGCTTCACCGTCCGGATGCGTCGATCCCGGCAAGCCGCCACCGCCCGGCGAAATAAACGTCGGGGCATTGAACGGTGCCAGGTAACCCTGCCCCAATCCCGCGCCGATGTTCATCGAAAAGAACGGCGGCAGGATCTGCGTCTTGTCGCCCAACTCCATCGCCACAACCGATCCCATGTGCGGTGCCAGTTTTGCCAGCGCATTCGCCGGATTCCGCGCCATCTGTGACCATACCTGCGCCACTTCATGCGCCGTCGCCCAGGCACGCACAGAACGCACCAAGGCGATCGAATCCATCTGTTCCGCGATCTTCGGCATCAACCCCTGCGGAAACAACACCCCGTTGTACGAGGTTGGATTGAAGTACGCCGGAGTCCACGAGCCAACCTTCAGGTCGAACGTATCGACATGGCTCGCCGCACCAGCCAACAGGATAAAGATGCAGTTCTTGGCTGTGCTCAAGGTCGACACCGCGGCATTGGCTCGCTCGCTCAACGCCGTCGGCAGCAGGAAGTACCCGCCCACAGCAGCTGACGCATTCCGAAAGAACGCCCGCCGGCTCAAATGCTGCCCTCGCCAGAACCGCGTCTTCGGAGACTTCGACCAGTCCTGTCCGAAGTAGTCTTTCTTACCGGTATAGACGTCGGTGACGTCGCCGTCCGCCTGCGGATGATTCAGGTAGTCGTGTTTCATCGTCCTTATCTTCCGGTTCCTAGTAATTGAATACGAAGTCGATCTTGTTCACCAGCGCCCATGCCAGATCTTCGATCGCCGCTTGACGTTGCGCCGCCGTCGTCGACTTAGCGATATGCGCCAAAGCCTTCGACTTCTCAGTGGCATTGGGCATCCGCGACAGGTAGTACAGGAACAACTCGTCTACCGCCGCATCGTTCGAAGTGATCGCCACCACGGCCTTCATGTTCGGCGAATTCGCGAACTTCACGCGATTCACGACGAAGGAATCATTCATCAGCGCGAGTTGCTGCAAGGTCGTCGAATTGCGGTTGCGCGACTGTGTTTCCCGATTGCCACGATTGAACGGATTCAGGATCGCGATGTTATCCACGGTGTCGGGCAACTGCATCGCCCAATTCACGACGCCCCAAAAGTTCACTGTATAGTTCGGCAGCACGCCGCTCGCCTTCACAACCGCATCGTGGATCTCTTCCGCTTCCAACCGCCGTACATAATGCCGCGCAAACAGCGGAACCATGTTCGTCGTCCACTCTTCGTCCGGATACTCCGAGCTCAACTGATACGCGTTGGACTCTACCAGTAGCCGCAAGTACCCGCGCAGATTGAAGTCATTCTGCTCAAGCCACGTCGCCAGATCTTCGAGCAGTTGCGGATGCGTCGCCTGGTGCGTCCAGCCATCGGTAGGCGTCTTCGATGGATCCAGTCGCGCCGGGTCCATCGTATCCACCGGATCGACGATTCCTAAGTTGAAGATCTGCTTCCAAAGCCGGTTGGCGATGTTGCGGGAAAACATCCGCTCCTTCACCATAAAGTCCGCCATCTCCTGGCGCCAGGCGTTGGTAGCCGGCTTCGCCGCGTGCGAGAACGAAAACTCCGGCGTCAACGACGTCAGAATCCCAATCGGCGTACGCACAGGGCGATTCCCAAACGATGTACGAATCGAGTACGAACGGTTCGTGACGTCCTGAATGTCGTAGCTCTGGAAATAGAAATTCGCCTGCTGTTCCGCCGCCGGCGTACCGGGCGGGAAGGCATACAGCGTGCGCGTCGTACGCGAAAAGAACGCCGCCATCTGCTGCGCCTGTACGCGCGTCACCTTGCTCGCCCAAAGATTCAGCCCTTCCAGATGATACTGGCCGTTATGGCAAAGCAGGCAGTCATAATGCGAGATACCCCAGAGCACATTCGCAGACCGCACCAGCATCGTGTCATGCGTATCTTCCACCGGACCATTAAAGGTCTCCGCCGCCACGGCAAAGTTTGCCGCGCCCGTCGACTCTTCATAGTTATTGCCCGTACCCGCAATCAACTCCCGCGCGATGTCCCGCAGCGGACGCTCGTTCATGATGCCCGTCCAGAAGTACTTGTGCAGAGCGTTGCGTCCCTGCTGATTCTGGTTGCGATGCGCACCGGACGGCGAACTCCGCTTGTTGCCGACCCACTCGTCCATCCACCAGGTCCACTTGTCGGCGAACTCGGCGCTGTACATCAACTCATTGATCAGGCGGCTACGCTTGGTCTCCGGGTCGCTATCGTTCATAAAGCGCCGAATGTCCGCCGGAGAAGGCAGGCGGCTCGTCAGGTCCAGGTAAATGCGCCGGACAAACTCCGCGTCCGTCGCCAGGGGCGCGGACTTCACGCCCTCCTGCACCATCTTGCCGAAGATCGCTTTGTCGATAAAGTTCTTCTGCGGAACCGACGCCGGGTCCAGCAACCGCGATTCGCCGGCCGCTGCCGCCGCGCCGCTTCGCATCGCCCGTACGGACGACGCCGAAAACGACTCAATCTCCGCCTGCACCCGGCTTCTCGCGCGCTTCGACGCCTCGAGATACGCGTCCGGGTCCGAACGGAAGGTACAGTTGTCGGCGGATTGCGCCCACAACTGAGTGGTCAGCACAGCGACGGTGGTAAACCGCTTAGCGCCAGTCATCAAATAGCGTGCTCCTTCGAGGTATATTGACATGCAGCGGGATGCTTTTACGACAACTGTAAGGGAGATGAATAAACAATAATGCCCTCGCGCCGCAACTTCCTGACAGCAACTGCCGCACTCCCGCTGGTAGGCTTCGCTGCGCCGCCACAAGATTTTGATTTTGTTCACTTTACCGACTGTCACCTGCAGCCCGAACTGGACGGCATCGCGGGCACCCGCCAATGCTTCCAAAAAATCAATACCTTGCGGCCCGCCTTCGCCATCGCCGGCGGCGACCTTGTCATGGATGCCGACGCCGGACCCAAAAAGCGCGCGCAAGACCTTTACCGCGGCTATCAGGAAGTCCAAAAAGAGCTACGCATGCCCGTACACGCCGTCATCGGAAATCACGATGTCGTGGGTACACAACCAGATAGCGGCTTTGCCGACGAGGATCCCGACATGGGCAAGGCGTGGTTTGAAAGGCAGTTCGGCGCACGCTACCGGTCGTTCAACTACAAGGGCTGGCACTTTGTCCTGCTCGACTCGATCCAGACCGATGCCATGCGAATTTTCTCTGGAAAGATCGACGCCGAACAACTCCGCTGGCTTAAGAATGACCTGGCCGCGCAGCCCAAAGGGACGCCCGTCATCGTCGCCACCCACGTACCTCTCGTGTCCGCCGCCATGCAGATCGTACCGGACCCCTGGAAGACAGCCTCTACCTATTTGATTACCAATGGCCCAGAGGTTCTAGAAGCCCTAAAACCCTACAACGTCAAAGCTGTACTCCAGGGGCATACCCACATCCGCGAGAAGGTAGTCTACGACGGCGTGCAGTACCTTACCTCGGGAGCCGTCTGTGGCGACTGGTGGCGCGGCGCTCGCCTAGGCCATCCGGAAGGCTTTGCGTACATCCAAGTACGGGGCGGGGAAGTCAATTGGCGCTACGAGACCTACGGTTGGAAGTCCCGCGCCTAACGGAAACCGCAAGTTGAGCCGATAAGCGGAGGAGAGCCATTTATCTCCATGCATCCGGACTCGACACCTACCGACACCGAACTGGCACTTTCCAACGCGTACCTCGAAGCTCTTCGGGTCACCGGACGCTGCGCTGCAGAGGTGTGTCCCCCACTCGGCGCCGGAGTGCAGGAAACCCTGCTTCGTTTGCGCCGCCGTCTCGCCTTTAGTCCGCAGCGCCAGGCTCTCGATGAAGCGCAGATGGTGCTCGAATCCACCGTGCGCGATTTCGGCCGTCGCGCCAAAGAAAATTCGGACCGTCGCCGCCAGCAAACCGCCAAGCTGTATGACCTTGCCCAGCGCACTGCGGAACTCTACGCCGCGCGGGACCGGTCGTACCTCGAACTGCTCGCCGAAGTCACCCGCAAGCTCCAGTCGGTCTCCACCCTCGAAGACGCCCAGGAAGTTCGCGAAAACACCAGCAAAATCGCCCTCGCGCTTACCAAGCTCACCGAGACTTACCGTCAGGACAGCGCCCAGAGCCACGCCGAACTGCGCGACGAACTCGCCGCCTTCGATGCCGCCCGCCGCGAAAACGAAGAAATCACCACGATTGACCCTGTTACCGGCGCCTTCACCCGCCGCGAGGTGGAACACAAGATCCGCGTCGCGCTACAAACCGAGCGCCAGTTCTGCATTCTCAAACTCGGCGTACACGAGTTCTCCGGCTTCCGTGAAGAGCACGGCGAACCCGGCATGAACCTGCTCATGAAGACCGCGCATGACCGGCTTGGCGAACAGATCCGCCCTCGCGACGTCGTCGGCCAGTGGGACCCCAGCACCTTCCTGCTGCTGTTTTTCGACTGTCCGCTCGACAACGCCGAAGCCCGTGCCCACCAGATCTCGCTCTGGCTCTCCGGTGAGTACAAGCTCTATCTCGGCCGCGAACAGGTGTACGCCGACGTCCAACTCACCGGCGCAGCCACCGAAGCCCGCAAAGGCGAATCCATCGACGCATTCCTCGAACGCGCCGCCTGCCTGTCGCCCGTCGTCTTAACCGGCAGCCGCTAGCGCACTTTAGTGCGACGTCAACTCGCCCACGCGATGTAGCTTCAGCAGGTTTGTGGTGCCCTTCTGCCCAATCGGCTGTCCCGCCACAAACACCACGCTATCGCCGCTCACCAGTTCCCCCTGGTCGCCCAGCAGCGCGTCCACCTGCGCCAGCATCTTGTCGGTGGAATGTACCAGCGGCGCCACAATCGGCACCACGCCGTACAACGCCACCATCTGCCGTGCGACATCTTCACTCGCCGTAAACGCGTACACCGGAACGGGAGGCCGGAAGCTCGCAATACGCCGCGCCGAGTACCCCGATGTCGTAAACACCGCGATCCCGCTCACCCCTGCCGCCTTCGCCATCCGGTAGGACGATTCCGCGATGATCGTTGCGTAATCCACACCGCCCGTCACCTGCAGCGGCCGGTACCCCTGCTTCTGGATCTCACGATCCGTCTCCTCCGCCACCCGCGCCATCGTACGCACGGCCTCCAGCGGAAACTTGCCCGCCGACGTTTCCGCCGACAACATCACCGCATCCGTACCGTCGTAGATCGCATTAGCTACATCGCTGACCTCCGCTCGAGTCGGGTACGGATTCTCGATCATAGACTCCAGCATCTGCGTCGCCGTGATGATGAACTTGCCCGCCGCCCGGGCCTTCTCAATCGCCATCTTCTGCACCGCCGGCACCTTCTCAAGCGCCAGTTCCACACCCAGATCGCCGCGCGCAATCATGATCCCGTCCGACTCGCGTATGATTCCCGCAATCGCCAAACAAGCTTCCGGCTTTTCGATCTTCGCGATAATCGGCAAGTGCGGCTGCCCCCGCGCCGTCAGATACTCGCGCAAATGCTGGACATCCCGGCCATCGCGCACAAACGACAGCGCCACCATATCCACGCCCACTTCCAGGCCGCTATCCAGATCCTCTTTGTCCTTATCCGTCAGCGACGGCGTACTCACCGTCACACCCGGCAAATTGATGCCCTTGCGATCCCCAATCGGGCCGCCGGACACTACCTCGGTAACAGCCTCCACGCCATCGGTGGAAAGCACCTTCAAAGTCACCGCTCCATCGGCCAACAGCACCCGGTCGCCCGGTTTCACGTCCTTGGCAAAGTTTTCGTACACCGTCGACGCGATGTTTTCATTCCCCAAAAGCGGTGTTGTGGTGATGGTGAACTTCGCGCCAGTCTTCAGCGTCGCGACCCCACCCTCAAAGCGCCCCAGGCGAATTTTTGGACCCTGCAGATCGAGCAAAATCGCGCAGCGTATGCCTTTTTCGGCCGAAATTTGCCGTATTTTTCGAATTCTCGCAACGCGCTCTTCAGGACTCCCGTGCGATGCATTCATCCGGAACACATTCACACCGGCAAGCAAAAGTTGTTCCATCATCCCCTCGCCGTCCGTAGCAGGTCCGCAAGTGGCAACGATCTTCGTAGCTCGGCTATCCATTCCAAATATGGTAACTGGGTGAACCATTTCTCCCGCCGTTCGCGCTAGTCTGTTCGAGGGGGACCTCATGAGCGCCTGGCAGTTCGACGGAACTGTCTGCTATCAATCGGGCAGAAAAGTCGCGTTTACACCCGTTGCTTTGGGTGCCGCAAACGGCAGCCAGGGCATCGCCGAGGTGTATCGTACCGACACGGATCTCTCCGGCCGCTTCCAAGGTGTCCTGCGCGACGGTCCCGCAGCCGGCAAAGCGTCCTTTTACGCCCGCGCCTTTGACTCCTGGAGCGACACCCAACTCGTCACCGAATGGGTACCGATCAAGACAAATGGCGGTGCCGCCCTTGTCGCCGACATCATCCTCCCTTGGGATGCCCCCGACATCTGCAAAGCAGACGGACAGTGGTTCAGCGCCGCCTTCCCCTTTGTGGAATCGCTCGTACGCAGCCTCGAACAGCCCGGCGCGATGCACCAGGCCTTGACCCTCCGCGCTCTACCGCTACAAGGCGACGGCAAGCCCTACCTCAGCTACCCGGCAGACCCCGCGCTCGACCGTATGTTCACCCAGTTTCAGGAAGACATGGCCCAAATCCGCGGCAACTCGCACGTCGCCATGGACATCGCTCGCCGCATGTCGGACTGCCTCCTGCGTACCGGCTTTGCCAAGCGCTACGACGAACGCATCGATGTCTTCCGCTTCGCTTTACAAGGCATCTTTACGCGTACCCATGAGGATCGCAAGAGCCACATCCGCAACCTGCTCAAGACCCTGTCCATCTCCCTAAAGCGCCCCTTTGTACCCGGTAATGGCGCGGTCGTCGAGGTCGAGTCCGCCACCGCAGCAGTAGCCATGATCCTGTACGCCGGCGCCTGGATGTCCCTAGGCCGCACGGACCTTGTCCTGCAGCGCGAATCCGCCAGCGGCGCACGCACCAGCTACCAGTTGACCGTCCCCGGCGCCTCCTCCAAATAGCGATACCATTCGTTCTGAATGTTCCGTAAGGTACTGGTCGCCAATCGTGGCGAAATCGCCGTGCGCGTCATGCGTGCCCTTCGCGAACGCGGGATTCCCTCCGTCGCCGTATACTCCGACGTCGACCGCAACTCCCTCCACGTCCGCATGGCCGACGAAGCGGTCGCCATAGGTCCCGCGCCCTCCAGCGAAAGCTACTTGAACAGCGCCAAGATCCTCGAAGCCGCCGCCCGCACCGGTGCCGACGCGATCCACCCCGGCTATGGCTTCCTGTCGGAGAACGCAGACTTCGCGCAAGCCTGTGCCGACGCGGGTATCACCTTCATCGGCCCCTCCGCCTCCGCGATCCAGGCTATGGGCTCCAAAACCGCCGCCCGCAAAATCGCCGAAGCCGCAGGAGCCCCTGTCGTACCCGGCACCTCAGAAGCCCTCGCCGACGCCGAACAAGCCAAAGAGATCGCCGCCCAAATCGGCTACCCCGTGATGCTCAAAGCCGCGGCAGGCGGTGGCGGCAAAGGCATGCGCCTGGTCCACACCGAAGCAGAACTCGCGGGCGCCTTGCGCGACGCTTCCTCAGAAGCCGAACGTTCGTTCAAGAACTCCGAAGTCTACATTGAAAAAGCGATCCTCCGCCCCCGCCACGTGGAAATCCAGGTCCTGGGGGACCAGCACGGCCACATGATCCACCTGGGCGAACGCGAATGCTCCGTCCAGCGCAGGCATCAGAAGGTGATTGAAGAGTGCCCCTCGCCGTTGGTCACCAGCATCCCCGGCATGCGCGACCGTATGGGTGCCGCCGCCGTGCTCGTCGCCAAAGCCGCCGGCTACTACAATGCGGGCACCGTAGAGTTCCTCGCCGACGACACCGGCGCGTTCTACTTCCTCGAGATGAACACGCGCCTGCAGGTGGAACACCCGGTCACCGAACTCGTCACCTCCACCGATCTCGTACACTGGCAGCTCCGCATCGCCGCAGGCGAACCGCTCACCATCCAGCAGCAGGACGTCCGCTGGAACGGCTGGAGCATGGAATGCCGCCTCTACGCCGAAGACCCCGATGCGAACTTCCTTCCGTCCCCCGGCAAGATCCAGCAGCTCAGCATGCCCTCCGGACCCGGCATCCGCCTCGACTCCGGCGTCTACCCCGGCTGGACCGTACCCATGGAGTACGACCCACTGCTTGCCAAACTCGCCACCTGGGCCGAGACCCGAGAACTCGCCATCGATCGGATGATCCGCGCCCTCCACGAAACCTCGGTCGCCGGCATCAAAACTAACATCGCCTTCTTCGATGCGCTCCTGCGCGACAAGCCCTTCCGCGACGGCGCTCTCCATACCGGCTTCATCGCCGAGTTCCTGGAACGTACCAAAGCCGCCGAGAATACCGAAGAAATGTCCGAGCTTGCCGCAGCAGTCGCCTGGCTCCACGCCAAAACCAAACAGCCCCAAGCGCTACCCACTGCTGAAACCAAATCCAAGTGGCTCGAACAGGGCCGCGCGAGGTTGCACCGCTCATGAAATGGATCGCCACAATTGACGGCGCAGAACGCCCCCTAGATCCCCAATCTATCCTCGACGGCGCATCCGTCGTCGAAGTGGAACCCGGCGTCTACTCGGTGCTCACCGCCAAAGGCGCAAGCATCGAGATGCGTGTTAATCCCACCCCTGGCGCCGCAGGATCCTGGAACGTCTCCGCCAGCGGCCGTACGCAAACCGTCTCCCTGCGCGACCCTCGTGAGCGGGCCGCCAAAGGCAGTGGCGCAGGCGCTGCCGGACGTCAGAACATCAACGCGCCGATGCCCGGCAAAGTCGTACGCGTTCTCGTCCAAGCCGGCGACACCGTAGAAGCAGGCCAAGGCGTAATCGTCGTGGAAGCGATGAAGATGCAGAATGAAATGAAATCACCCAAGGCCGGTACAGTTGCTGAGGTCCGGGTGGATGCCGGTGCCACTGTGGCCGTGGGCGAGACGCTTTTGATTATCGAATAAACAACTACTCGGTCAGGTCCATCTCGCGCATCACGCGAACGTACGTGCCGTAGTTGGACTTTCCGAACACAACCAAGATCACCTGCTCGACTTTGGTCTGCGGACGTCCCAGGTAATCCATCACTTCCGTCAACGCGATCTCCGCCGCCTCGCCCATCGGGTATCCGTACACCCCGGCGCTTATGCAGGGAAAGCTCACCGTCTTGACGTTGTTGACATCCGCCAGCCGTAGGCACTCGCGATACGTATCGGCCAGCAACTCGGGCTCGCCCGACTCGCCATCCTGATACTCCGGCCCAACGGCGTGAAACACGTACTTGGCCGGCAGATTCCCCGCCGACGTCACCACCGCTTTACCGGCAGGTACACTCCGCACCTTGGATCGAATCGCATCCAACTCGGCCTTGATTTGGGGTCCGCCCGCTTTATGTATCGCGCCGTCCACACCGCCACCTCCCGATAAATTGCTGTTGGCGGCATTTACGATCGCATCGACCGGAATCTTTGTGATATCTCCCTCTACAACCTTCAGGAGCCGGTTGTTGGTCAAGCTAACTTCGATCATTCAATTTCAACTATTGTAGGCTACAGTCCCCAGCGTAAACCAGCACGCACCAACCGTGGGGGACCAATGTTGGGCACAACTCCCAGGCCGGTCAGATATTCGCGATCCAGAAGGTTCTCAAATGCAGCGGTAAACGACAGCTTGCCGATCAATCGCTGCCGTACCGCCAACTGCACGCTCGCAAAGCCCGGCAGCAACAACGTATTGCGGTCGTCTTCAAACTGCGATGAGAAACTGCGGATACCGGCCGAAGCCAAAGTTCCTTTCCAAAAATATGTGAGCTGCGCATTGCCCTGATGCTTGGGAATCTGCGGTACGCGCTCGCCTGCCGCAAAGCGCGACTCGGCAAACAGGTACGACACGTCGGCAATCACAGACCTCCAGGTCTGCCGCGCAGACAACTCAATGCCTCGCGTCAAAGCCGATGCTGCATTCTGCCGCTGCCGTGTGATCTGCGTCGGCGTGGTCGCCAAGGTGACGTTGGTGATCACATCGCTCATCTCGTTGCGGTACGCCGTCGCGCTAAACCGCCGAGTCTCGCCCACCGCATCGACACCGAACTCCGCGCCAAACAGCGTCTCCGGCCGCAGCAGTGCATTCGCCAACGTCGCCGTATTCCCGGCGCGAAATTCACGATACAGCTCGTTCAACGTAGGATTGCGGAAGCTGCGGTACACACTGCCGCGTGCCCGCCAAATGCCTTTACCGGCACTCAACCCGGCCGAAGGACTAAAGAAGTTCCGCCCTGTACCCGTCACATGATGCCGCGCGCCACCAAAGAACCGTACCGGACCCAGGCCCGCATTCAACTGTGTGAACACGCCGTGCTGCAATCGCGACCCTCCGCCAAACCGCTGCCCGGTGGGAAACACAATGTCGGTGGAATACCCTTCCGTACGTTCGACGTCCGCGCCCACCAATGCATTCCAACTCGTATGGCCGTGCGAATAGAAGCCCGCCGCGCCGGTCGCCTCAGATGGAACGCGCTGCCGCGACGTCAGCCGTTCCGTTGCACGATCCGCAGCAATCGCGGAAAACGTCGCATGAAACTCCTCACGCGTGTGATACCCAACCAGGGACATCGTGTCGCGCGACGTAATCTGCCGCGAATAGTTCGCCCCAATCGTACCCAGGCTGGTCGAATTGCGCTGGGCAATCGTCCCATTGGCACGATCCTCAGTCAGCACATCCAGCCTGGTAAAGAACCGGTCCTTCGCACCCAGATAATCAATCCGCGCCGTACCCGCAGCAAACCGCACACCAGCCGGCGTATCGATCACACCGCGATTCCGCTCCGGCACGATGAAGTACCCATCGGTCTCAAATAACCGTACGTTGGCCGACGCGCCAAACTGCCGCCAGCGATGGGAAGCGCCTGCTGTCACCTCGTGCGTGTTCCTGCTGCCGCCTTCATACGATGCTGAGATGCGCTTGGGTTCCGGTTCGCGGGAAAAAATGTGCACCGCCCCGCCAATCGCCCGATCTCCAAACAAACTCGTCGATGCGCCGCGCGAAATCTCCACGCGCTCCATCTCTTCCGGCGACACGCGAGTCCAATAAATCCAGCCGCCAAACGGATCGTTCAGCGGTATGCCATCCCACAGCACTAACGTACGCGACGCGCCCGTCGACCCCAGCGCTCGCAGCGACACACCCTGCGTTGTCGGATTCGCCGCGACACTGGAAGACCGCCGGAACAAACTGAACCCCGGTACGCTCCGCAAACGGTCGTCCAGATTGATGCCCGGCACCTGCTTCAGTTCCAACTTGCCCAGCGACGTCACCGGCGCAGGCGTCTCCGCCGTTACCTTCTCGGCAACCGTAATTGACGTACGGACCGGCTCGATCTCCGGCGTCTTATTGGCTGTGGGAGGGTTCGTGTTCTGCTGCGCGATGGCCAATTGCCCCAGGACCAACACGGCGGACAGTGCCCGGAACATCGGCTTCGGCATCGGGCGACGAAGCCGAAAACAGAATCTGGTAGCGATCACGGTCATGTGAAAAGGATGGCGGCGCAGTGGGGTGCGTGGTTACCGTAGCGAGATATTTCAGGATACCGTAAACATCGCCGCTCAAAGGCGTTGTGTACTCAAAATCCTGGCTGCGAAATCGCACCGACGCCCCCATTCCCGTAAGATTCCAAACAAGGTACGCCGAACAATCCACTGCCTGCTCGAACCACGCCTCATCGGTGGTGTTCAGGTCCAGGTACAGATCCACCTTGCGATCGCTATCGCGATGAAACTCGCGTACCTGCATCTTGCCCGTACGCGCGCTGGCCTTCCAATCCACATACCGCGAGCTTTCCCCGTTCACGTACGGCCGCAACTGATGAAAGTCCGTACCCTGGCCGCGCACCCTGGACTCGATCTCCCCCGCCACATCGCGCAGCAGTTGCTCAAACCCCGGTTGCGGATCGAGACACGGATAAATCAGGATCTCGTGCAACACCGGAACCTCAATCCGCCGCTCGGTAAATCCAAACGGGAATCGCGACGAAAACAAAAAACGATTGCTCTGCTGCGTACCCCGCTTCGGAAAGGTCAGTTCCACCGAACTCTCAATGCGTGACCCGCCGGGGATGCACGGAAAGTACAGCACCGTACGTCTCGCTCCGCTACCCCCATCGCTCTCGAGCTTGGTCAGTTGAATCGAAAACGTCGGCATCCAGACCTTCTCATTGGTAACGCTGATGCGCCCATGCACCGCCCGCCGCGCCGAAATATGTTCCGGCAGCAGGAACTCCACCCCAAGCCCCGAAATCGACAGCCTACTGATCAGCCCGGAAACCAACATCGTCGCCAGCATCGAAGCCAGCAGCAAAAAGATCAGATTGTTGCCGGAAAGAAACGCCGCGATGCCAATCAGCACAATCGCCAGCGAAAACATCATGCCGAACAGCGTCACCTGCTGCTGTACGCCGCCCTGCAACGTATCGCGCAGCTTCGCCCACCACGTCCGGTTCCAATGGACATGATGCAAATCGAACCGTGGCCGCCACGTCAGTCGCAAATTTCAGGTTAACCTTCTCAGAACGCATGCAGACCGATCCAACCCATTTGCGCCGTACGCTAGGCCTTCGCGACCTCGTCATTATGGGCATCATCCTGGTCCAGCCCACCGCGCCGATGCCGCTGTTCGGTGTCGCCCAGCAGGAGGCCAAAGGCCACGTGGTCACGATCATTCTGATCGCCATGGTCGCCATGCTGTTCACCGCCATCAGCTACGGCCGCATGGCCCGCGCGTACCCTTCGGCAGGCTCGGCATACACCTATGTCGGCAACGAGATCCACGGGTCGCTCGGCTTCCTCACCGGCTGGACCATGCTGCTCGACTACGTCGTCAACCCCATCATCTGCACCATCTGGTGCTCCAAAGCCGCCGGCAACATCCTGCCCCAAGTGCCGTACGCTGCCTGGGTCTTCTTCTTTGCCGGACTCTTCACCTTCCTCAACCTGCGCCGTATCCAATCCACCGCGCGTACCAACACCATCCTCGCCTCGCTCATGATGGTGGTCATCGCCTGGGTCTTCGTCGCCGTCGCCAAATCCATCGGACCCCAAACCGACTTCCTCAAGCCCTTCTACGACCCCGCGACCTTCGCCTGGTCCACCATCGGCTCCGGCACCGCGCTTGCCGTACTCACCTACATCGGCTTCGACGGCGTCTCAACCCTCGCCGAAGAGGTCGAAAACCCGCGCCGCAACATCGCCATCGCCATGGTGCTCATTTGTCTGTTCATTGGCCTGATGTCTGCTCTGCAGGTCTATGCTGGACAACTCGCCTGGCCCTACGGCGAGGCCTTCCCCGATGTCGACACCGCATACGTGTACGTCGCCGGTCGTGTCGGCGGACCCGTCCTCTTCCAAGTGGTCAACCTCACCCTGCTCATCGCCACCATCGGCTCCGGAGGCGGCGCACAACTCGCAGGCGCGCGCTTGCTGTATGGCATGGGCCGCGACGGCGCACTACCCAAAGGCTTCTTCGGCAAGCTCAGCCCAGGCTCCGCGATCCCCGCCAACAACGTGATGCTCATCGGCGTGATGTGTGCCATTGGCGCCTTCGCCATGAGCTACCAGATCGGCGCAGAACTCCTGAACTTCGGCGCCTTCATCGGCTTCATGGGCGTCAACCTCGCGGCGCTCCTGCATGACTGGCGCACCCCCGGTGAACGTACCTTGATGCGCGCCATCCTGCCTGCGTTAGGTTTCCTGGTCTGCTTCGGCATCTGGCTCAACCTGAGTGTCCTCGCCAAAACCGCCGGCTTCGCCTGGCTCGCCTTCGGACTCGTCTACGGCTGGTACAAAACCAAAGGTTTCACCCAGACAATGGCTTTCAACGAACAACAGTAGAATGGTGTCTGTCATGAAGCGTATCTTTACCGTCTTCGCCCTTGCCGCCCTGACACTCTCCGCCGCCGATTGGAAGCAACTTTTCAACGGCAAGGACCTCACCGGCTGGAAGATGACCGGCCCAGGCAACTTCAAGGTCGAGGGCGGGGAAATGATTACCGAAGGCGGTATGGGCCTGCTCTACTACACCGGCCAAAAGTTCGGCGCCGGTACCCTCCGCGTGGTTTTCAAGGCCACCACCGATCATGACAACTCGGGCGTCGTCATCCGCCTGCCCGATGCCCCGCCAGACCCCTGGTACGGCGTCCACAACGGTTACGAAGTCCAAATCGACGCCCGCGGCGATGAGTGGCACAGCACCGGCGCGCTCTATTCGCTATCCAAAGTTTCCTCCCGGCGTCAAAAAGGTGTGGGCGAATGGAACACCATGGACATCGTGCTCGACGGCCAAAAGACTACCGTCATCCTGAACGGCGAAAAGGTCAACGAGTTTATGGGCAACCAGGAAGTGCCGCCCCGCAAACAGTGGTACGAACCCATTCGCGGACCCCGTCCCGACTCCGGCTACATCGGTCTCCAGAACCACGACAAGAACTCTTCCGTGCACTTCAAAGAGATCAGCTTCAAGCCAGCCAAATAAACACGCCTGTTACACTGGCTATTTCCGCGATCATGTTCATCGGACTCGAACACACGGCCATCGCCTCGCCGGACCCCAAAAAACTCGCCGATTGGTATTGCGATCACCTCGGCTTCCACATCAACTTCACCTACGGCCCCTTCTTCTTCGTCAAGGCGGCCAACGGTACGATGCTCGAAATCATCCCGTCGGAAGGCGACCGCCCGCAGGTCCAGTTGAAGACCCCCGGCATCAGCCACCTGGCCATCGAAGTCACGGACTTTGACGCGGCCACCGCCGAACTCAGAGGCAAGAACGTCAAGTGCGTCGTCGAACCCTACGAGATGCAGGGCAACCGCCTCGTCTTCTTTGAGGACTGCGACGGCAACGTCTTCCACCTGATCAAGCGGGAAAAGCCCCTCCCCTAACTCGTGCTCGCCCGAGTTTTCCGCGCATTTCGATATCGAGACTTCCGGCTCATGTGGCTGGGCGCTTGTGTGTCCACAATCGGCACATGGATGCAGTCCACTGCCCAGAGCTGGCTCATCTACGATCTCTCCGGTAAGTCGGAACTACTCGGGCTCGACGGATTTCTCGGCCAGATCCCCATCGTGCTGCTGACGTTATTCGGCGGCGTACTGGCCGACCGTATCAACCGTCGCTACATCCTCCTCGCATCGCAGTTCCTGCAAATGGCCTGCGCCGCGATTCTGACGATCCTGCTCCTCATGGGCGTGATCTCAAAGTCCAACCCCATCGTCTGGCCCATTCTCATCCTGTCCTTCCTGGTCGGCACCGCGCAGGCCTTCGGCGGCCCCGCGTATTCGGCCCTCGTCCCATCGCTCGTCGATAAAGAGGACCTGCCCAACGCCATCTCGCTTAACTCCATTCAGTTCAACCTGGCGCGCGTCATCGGTCCGGCCCTGGGCGGAATGGCGCTAAAGACGCTCGGCGCTGCCTGGTGCTTCGGCATGAACGCCGTCTCCTACCTCGCAGTCATCGCCACCCTGATCATTGTTCGCCCCGCGTTCACACCCAAGGCCACCACCGCAGGCGTTTTCGAAAGCATGCGCCAGGGCATCGACTTTGTCCGTACCCGCGCCGCAATGGTGCCCCTCATCGCCCTGACGTTCTCGATGACCTTCCTTTCCGTCAGCTTGCTGCAGTTCCTGCCGGTCTTCTCGCGTGAAGTGCTGCATGCGGACTCCGACGCCTTCACCACACTCTTGAGCGCCTCAGGCTTCGGCTCCATCTGCGGCGCTCTGATCGTTGCGGCCTTCGCCCGGCGTCGTGGACTTGGGCGTCCCTCGCTCATCGTACTCGCCACCCTGGGACTGCTTACCATTGCGTTCTCGTTCTCCCGCTCGCTCTGGCTCTGCACAGCGATTATCTTCCTCTGCGGAGCCTGCCTGATCTCCATGTTCGCGATGCTGATGTCGATGGTGCAGTCCATCATCACCGATGACATGCGCGGCCGCGTCATGAGCGTCTACAACCTCTCGCTACGCGGCGGCATGCCTCTTGGCGCGCTCCTCTCCGGCTATCTCATCCCGCATTTCACACTCCCGGTCGTGCTCACCTGGAACGGTGTGTTACTCGTCGTTCTAGCGGTTTATTTTTGGATGGTCCACCCTGATGTTGCTGCACTGTAGCCTCGTTGTCCTCGCCTTCACCGCGCAAGACGACGCCTCTTTAAGAAAGTCACGCGACTCGCAGGATCGTCCGGCCCTCGAACAACAAATTGCCAAGCTCAAAGCGGCGGCCAAGCCTACCGACGCGGAATCGCAGTACAAGGTCGCGCTCGCCCAGTCGTACCTCGCCGAAGTCGCGCAAGAGCAGCGCGACAAGAACGCCGCCCGCGCCGCTGCGGAAGCCGGCATGGACCCTGCCAAAAAGGCCATCGGACTCAAGGGCGACAATGCCGAATACCATCGCGTACTCGGCACCTTGTGCGGCCAGGTGATCCCCGCCAACGTTCTCGCCGGTCTCAAGTACGGCAAGTGCGCCCAAGGCGAAGTCGAAACCGCGCTCAAGCTCGACCCCAAACTCGTCAACGGCTACATCGCCCAAGGTGTCGGCAACTACTATCTGCCATCCTCTTTCGGCGGCGGTGTCGAACTCGCTATCAAGAGCTTTGAAAAAGCCATCGCGCTCAACGCCAAATCCGCCGACGCGTACGTCTGGCTGGGCATCGCGCAACGAAAAGCCAACCGCAATGTAGAGGCTCGTAAAGCCTTCCAAAAGGCGCTCGAACTAAACCCCGCGCGACGCTGGGCCAAAGAGCAATTGGACAAGACGCCCGCCCAATGACGATGATGACGGCGCTACGCTGGGCTGTCTTATCCTTCTTCGCCATCTGCGGCTTCTGGTTCGTCCCCGGCCGTACCTGGCTGCAATCGGACACACAGATCTACACCCCGATGTTCGACCGGATCTCCGATCCCTCGCTCTATGAGCGCGACATCATGGTGCAACGCCAGCACGTCTCGCTCACCATCTACGATGAAGTCGCCCGCTTCGGCCATCAAGCCACCGGCCTCGACTACGAGTACGTCCTCGCCGCCGTCCAATTCATCACCCGCCTCGCCGGCATCTACGGCCTCTATCTGATTGGCACCGCTCTAGGTTTAAGCGAACTCGCGGCCTTGCTCGTCCCCGCGTTCCTCGCCATCGGGACCTTCATCGCCGGACCCGCCGTCGTCACCTTTGAATACGAACCGGTCCCCCGAGGCTACGCCGTCCTGCTCATCTTTCTCGCACTCGGCTTCGCCATGCACGGCCGCAGTACCGCCGCCGCCATTGCCGCAGGTATCGCGTTTCTTTTCCACGCCCCCGCCGCGATCCCATTCCTCATCCCCTTCGTGTACCGCGAACTGCGGGACCGCAACTGGCGCCCGCTGGCCTACCTCGCCGGTGCCATCGCCCTATCCGCCCTGCTGGCCATCCTGCAGCCAGGCACTATCGAACGCCAACCCTTCTTCAGCCAGGCGGACCCCGAATGGGAGAAACTCCAGCGCGTCCGCGCCGGCTACAACTGGCTTACCCAGTGGCGTCCCCGCAACTTCCAGGAATTCGGCCTCCACGGCCTGCTCGCCCTCGCCGCCGCCTGGCGACTCTGGCCTAGATTGCAATCACGCCAGCGCCTCTACGCGCTGGGCCTCCCTGTACTCGGCCTCCTCAGCATGCCCGTGTCGTACGTGCTCATGGAGCACTACAAGTGGCTGCTGATGGCTCAAGTACAGCCCGCCCGCGCCGTCTTGTACACCGTGGCATTCTCCGGCATCCTCTGCGTCGCCGCCGCAGTATTCGCCAAGTCCTGGTGGGAACGCGCCGTCTGGCTAACGCCGGTCGCCCTGGTAGCGCTGAATCATTACCTGCTCATCGACGCCTTCTTCGACCCCATCCGCCTCGCCAGCGCCGCCGCCATCGTAGCCACGGCGGTCCTGTTACTCACGCGCTACCCGCAAGTAGCGGCAGTAGCGGTCTTCGCACTCACAAGCTGGCTGTTCCTAGACGTCACAAAGCAGACCAACTACGGCAAAGTCCACGAGGCCGAAATCGACGACGTCGCCCGCTGGGCCAAGCAGAACACCCCCAAGGACGCGATGTTCCAACTCCCCGAACTTACCCGATCCCTAGTCGCAGGGGTCTTCCGGGTCCGCAGCCAGCGAGCGCTATACGTAGACCAAAAGTCCGGAGGTCAAGTGAACTACTCGCGAGATTTCTCGATGGAGTGGTGGCGTCGAATGGAAATCGCCGACGACAAAAAGAAGCCCCTAGCCTCCTGGCGCGACCAAGGCGTCGACTACATCGTCTTGAAGACAGCCACCAAGTTCGAAGATTCACCCCCGGTGTACAAGAACACAAAATACGCCATCTACAAGCTCCGCTAGAATAAAGTCATGGAACACACCAGCATATTGACCGAAGAGTTCCTCCGCGATCTCTCCAAGGTCGGTGAGTTCGCTCGTGAGCGCGCCTTCCGTGCTGGACAGCCGGTCATCTACATGGATGACAAGGGACGCTACATCGAAGAGTACGCCGACGGCCGCAAGGTGGAAGTCAAGCTCAACCCGTCAAACCCCCGCGAATCCCATAGCACCGTGGTGGGCGACCTCGATCTCATCACCAAGTAAGACGTGCCGATACTGACTCTCGTCGCAGGTCCTAACGGCTCTGGCAAGAGTACGATCACTGCTTCACTGCTGCTGAAGGGACGTGAGAACCTTGTAGATCCCGACGCAATCGCCAGGCAGATCGATCCCGAAGATCCTCTGCGGGCCTCTGTCTCTGCTGGCCGTGAGGCGATCCACCGATGCCGCGGCTACATCGACGAACAATGCGACTTCATTCTGGAGAGCACGTTAGCAGGGAATTGGGCGGTGAATCTGCTGCGCCAAGCGAAAGCTGCCGGATTTCGGATCATTTTCATTTACGTGGCGTTGGAGAACGCGGATTTGAACATCGAGCGTGTTCGACGGCGTGTCGCCGAGGGCGGGCACGATGTACCCGATGCGGACATCCGCCGCCGCTACGTTCGAAGCATGGAACAGTGTGTGGAAGCGCTCAAGCTCGCAGATGAGGCGATTTTGATCGATAACTCGCACTCGAACAGTCGGCGAATTGCAACGGTGATGGATGCAAAGCTCATTTGGGAGGCCACGGAACTCCCCGCCTGGGCAAAAAAGATCCTGCTAGATCTTCGCTAGATCAATCCCCAACTTCTTCATCTCTTCCGCATAGTACCGGCGATGCAGCACATCCCACTCCTCGCCGCCTTCCGTGATCTCGCGCTTGATCGTCTTCACCTTCAACCGCGCGGCATGATCCACTTTGTCTTCCATCTGCAGGATCTCGGTCAGAATCTTCACAATCTCCAACCGCGCCGTATTGGCATCGCCCTTCACACGGAACTCACGCCGGCTCTTGAACAACTGCACCAGCTTGTGCGATAAATCGTTGATCTTGTCGCGCGACAGCTTCATCTTGTCGCCCGTATCCCTACCCGACGCCCGAATGATCTTCCGCTGCTGGATCAACTGATTCTTGATCTTCCGGAACATGTCCTGATAGCTGATGCCTTCTTTGCGCATCACTTCGGAGTACTGCTCCAGCAGGTCGCGAGCCTCGTCGTTCAACTTATCTTCAATCGCCAGATCGTCTTCAATCAACGTGGCAATCGACTCGGCCGCGCGGCCAAGATCGCTCGTCTCGATGATGCGAGGCGTCATCCGCTTAAGCAACTGCGCGGCGATGTAGTCGATGAACTCGGGTGCAAGAAGCATGGGCTGCGGAAACTTTGTCCAGTGTATCAAACGCCTCTCCAATCCCCGCCTTGCCCTCGAATCTTCTTCTGATATGCTCTAGGAACTTGAAGATGACCCAGGAACTCAAAGACAACGATTTCCAGCGCTTCTGGAGAAGGTTGCAGACTCTGGGGCTCAACGCCTACGAGGCTCGCTCCTATCTGGTGCTGGTCGGCCATCCACGATTCAAGGCCCTTGAACTCGCTGCCCGCGCGCACGTCCCGCGGCAGAAGATTTACGAAGTGCTCGACTCTCTGGTGGAAAAAGGTTTTGCGCAGGTGATTCAGGAGAAAACCAAGTTGTTCTCCGCGGTCGAACCCGCGCTGGCCGTTCCCGCATATCTCGAACGCCGTTCCCAGCAACTGCAACAGGAGATAACTGAACAAGCGCGCATGGCCTCAGGGCTTGTGGAGGACCTCAACTCAACCTATTCCGAAGGCCAGGAAGGCCGAGGCACCCTCGACTTCCTCCGCATCGTCGGCGACCAGGGGCAAACCGCCGCTCAGTATCGCAAGATGCTCAGCGAGGTCCAGAACGAGTACCTTGAATTCTCGCGCCCGCCCTACGCCGTGGACCCCCTCGACGAACAGCTCGTGCGCGAGGCTCGCCAGCGTGGCGTCGCCTGCCGCCTGATCTTTCAGGCCGGAGCGCTCGACGATGCCCACCTCCAGCGCCTGCAAGAGTACCTCGCCATGGGTGTGAACATCCGCTTTGTGGATTCCCTCCCCATGAAACTGGCTTTGTTTGACTGCAAGCAGGGCATGATCGCGCTGCTCGATCCGGTGGTCACCAAACCCGCCTGGACCTCGGTCATGTTCGATCACGACGGCATGGGCGCGGCCATGAAAGGCCTGTTTGAAGACTACTGGCGGCAGTCGGTCCCCTCGGAAACCCCCGAGATGACCGCTGCATAAGGCAAAGTGACATAAGCTGGCGGCGCAACGTCTCTTCTTCATACACTTGTTGAAGGAAGCAGAGGAGATTCTCGAATGAAGATGACGACGATGCACCGCCGGCAATTCCTCTCTGGTCTTGCCGCAGCCGCTACCGCTTCGGTAGGCGCCGCTTCCGCACAGTCCCCCGCCCAGCAGCAGGATTGGCCGCAGTGGCGCGGACCCAAGCGCGACGGGATCTCACCAGAAACCGGCCTCCTCGCCTCCTGGCCCTCCGGTGGACCCAAGCGCCTCTGGCAGATCTCCAACCTCGGAGAAGGCTACGGCTCCCTCGCCATCGCCGGTGACCGTATCTATGTCCAGGGACGCAAAGGCAACGACTCTGTCGTATTCGCCCTCAACCGTACCAACGGCGCACCCATCTGGTTTTCGATCCTCGGCCCGCGCCTCGACCAGGACCGTGGACCCGGCCCCCGCTCCACCCCCACCGTCGACGGCGAATTCATTTACGCCATGTCCGAAAACGGCGACCTCAGCTGTATCCGTTTCAAGGATGGCAGTTCCGCCTGGAAGCGCAACGTCCTTCGCGACTTCCGTGGCGAGAACCCGAACTGGAACCTGAGCGAGTCCCCGCTGATTGACGGCAACAACGTCATCGTCACCCCCGGTGGCCGCGATGCCTGCATCGTCGCCCTCGACAAGACCACCGGCAAAAATGTCTGGACCTCCAAAGGCCTCAGCGACGGCGCTGGCTACTCATCCTGCATCGTCGCCGACGTCGCAGGCGTGCGCACCATCATGAACCTCACCGCGGAAGCAGGCGTCGGTGTCCGCGCCTCTGACGGCAAGCTGATGTGGCGCGAATCCTCGCCCGCCAACGGCACCGCCAACTGCACCACGCCCGTACTCGAAGGCAATCGCGTCTTCTACACCTCCGCCTACGGCACCGGGTGCACCATGCTCGAACTCACGGCAGCAGCCAACAACACCGTCAACGCGGAAAAGAAGTACTTCAACCGCGAAATGCAGAATCACCACGGCGGCGTCGTGGTCCACAAGGGCCACGTCTACGGCTTCTCAAACGCGATCCTCACCTGTATGGAACTCGCCACCGGCAGATCCGTCTGGAAGGATCGCAGCGTCGGCAAAGGCTCCATCACCCTAGCCGACGGCAAGCTTTACCTTCTCGGCGAAGGCCACGTCATGGGCCTTGCCGAAGCGACACCGGCCGGCTACAAGGAGCTGGGCCGCTTCCAGATTGAGGACCAGGGTCTGCCCTCCTGGGCGCATCCCGTGGTCTGTGGACGCAAACTGTACATTCGAAATCAGGGTCTGCTCAGTTGTTACGACGTCAAAGCCTGATCGCATTTCTATTTCTAGCCGCGGCGTCCGCGCAAGCCACCGAAATCCAGCTCTCCTACCAGGTGCTGGAACGTATGATTGCGCAACAGGCCTTTACCGACGAAGGCCGCCGCTACGTCAAGGGCAACAAGACCGAGAAGTGCTCCTTCGCGTATCTCGAGAATCCCAAAATCACCCCGGCCAACGGCAAAATCGCCATCAACGCCAAGTTCACCGGCAAATCCGCGATGAATATGTTTGGCCGGTGTGTCGGAATTGGCGACGCTTTTCAACTCACTGTATACGGCGTTCCGTTTTACAACAAGGGACGCGTGGGTTTTAAGGACATCGCCGTGCAAACAGACAGGGACTCGTACTATATCCGCAAGGTCAAGCAGGCTCTCATGCAGAGCCTCGAAAAGTCGTTCGACTACAACTTACTCGACGACGCCAAAAAGCTTCTCGAAGAAAGCCCCAACACAGGCCCCGGCGCGGTCAAGCGCGAACTCATGCGGTTCGACGTCAGCAACATCGTACCGGCCAACCACGCCTTGATCCTGACCGTAGACTTCACCCTGGCCGTCAAGTGAACTCCATATCGCGGCGCCGCGAGGCGCAAATCATAGCGGGCATCACTCTGCTCGCGTTGTACGCGATGTTCTGCGAATACCTGCCGCCTTTGCGAATGATGCATGTCGGCGGCGACATCCAGGGCTACCACTGGCCGCTCCTCAACTACGCCTTCCAATCCCTGCAGGACGGCCAATTCCCCTGGTGGGACCCCTGGATTTACTGCGGCATCAGCTTTGCCGGCAACATCCAGGCGCAGTTGTTTTACCCGCCCACCTGGGTGATGTTCGCCGCTGTCTGGTTCCGCAAGGGCATCACCGCAATGGCCCTGCACGCCTTTCTGCTCTTCCACTACTGGATCCTCATCAACGGCGCGTACTGGTGGTTTCGCGCTGGCCGTAACCTCCCCATCGCCTCATCGCTGCTGGGCGCGTTCACCTTCGGCATCACCGGCTATATGATCAACGACATCCAGCATCTCGGGGTCATGTGTGCGCTCGCCTGGTTCCCCTACGCGCTGTGGGCCGTGGACAAACAGCGTACCTGGGGCGTCGCACTGTGCGGCGCGTTGATGATCCTCTGCGGCTACCCTGCGACATTCATCAGTTGCGCCATCGCCATCGTCGCCTACGCGGCAGTCATCCACATTCGCTTTGTCTGGCGTGCCATCGCGGCCCTTACCCTCTCGCTCGTCCTCGCAGGCATCCAACTCGCACCGACCTTGGAACTCGCCAAGCTACGCCCGGCCGAACCCGTCTACCTCTACGGCATCCGCTTCGACTGGCTCCAGCACTATTTCCTGCGCGCGGTGATCCCTGGCACCGATATTTACCTGTACCTCGGCGCAGCCGTACCCCTCGCCCTCGCACTGCTGCTCTGGCGCCGCCCCGAACGGCGGACCCTCGCCGGTGCCGCTGCCCTCATCGCTGCAGGGCTCCTCTTTCTCAACAACCCCTTCGAAATCGTCAACCGTGCTGGTTTTTTCGCACCCAAGCTCTTCGACGTCATGCAGCATTGGAACTTCCACGCTCCTGTACAGGCAGGTGCCGCACTGCTCGTCGCCGCCGCCTGGGGACCTCTCGCCGCTGCCAGACCAACCTGGGTCTTCCTGCTGATCCCGCTTTTCCTCGCCGAACAGTACATCTACGGCATCCGTCTCGACACCTACCGCCGCAAGCCCGGCAATGAAGACAACTTCTTCAAGGACGACGCCAGGCTCAAGCGCAAAGGCATCGTCGGCATGAACCCCGAAATGGCCGCGCGACTCATGGCCGAACCCTGGTACCGCGTCGCCCCCGACATGGGACCTCTCCCCACGGACTTCCGGCATTACCGTATGTCCGCCGCCCAAGGCTTCGATCCCTTCCTGTCCGCCGCCTACAAAGCCGAGGTCGAACAGTACACCCAGTTCCGCTCCAATCGCGAGTTCGAGTTCCCCGTCAGCAATGAGGCGATGTTGAAGGCGTTCGCCATCCGCTACTACATCTCTTCGGAATCCGGCCCGCATTACAAAGAGCTGATCTCCCTGCCGTACTTCCGCAAGCTCGAACCCGTCGGACCCTACTATCACGTCTTCGAGTACACCAACGCCGAACCCGCTGTCCGCCTCGCCAACGGCCAGGTGAACATCGAACATTGGACCCCCAGCAACCGCCGTTACCGCGTCCAATCCGCCACCGGTGGCGACCTCATTCTGATCGAGCAGAACCTGCCCGGCTGGCGTGCTTACATCGACGGAACTGGCACCCCAATCACCACCTATTCCAAGGCTTTTCAAAAGCTTGCCGTACCCGCTGGCGCGCACGAAGTCCGCCTCGAATACCGCCCCGTAAGTGTCTGGTATGGCAGTACCGTCACCGTCCTCGGAATCGGCGTACTAATGCTGCTAGTACGAAAAAGAACCTGATACCATAAGGCCCAACGTGGCTGCCTTTTTGAAATGATGAGCATGGAAGGAATCATCGGATCGACGATCCGTGGGCAGTATCTCGTGGAATCGGAAATCGGCTCCGGCGGCATGGGCGTGGTCTACCGCGCCAAGGACAAAAACACCGGCGAAGATTACGCCATCAAGATCATTTCCCCCAAGGCCCTCGCCGAACCGGACCGCCAACTCCGCTTCCGCAATGAGGCCAAGGTCGCGGCCTCACTCCGCCACGACAACATCGTCCGCATCTACGACGTCGGCTTTGAAGAGATCGCCGGCCAGATGCGCGACTACATCATCATGGAGTACGTCTCCGGCCGTACTCTTGCCGAGCGCATCGGCGGCCAGCCCATGCCCGTCGCAGAGGCGCTCGGTCTCGGCATCCAGATCCTCGCCGCCCTCCAGGCCGCTCACCAGGCAGGCATCACCCATCGCGACATCAAGCCGTCCAACATCATCGTCAGCCACTCCGGCGTCGTCAAACTGCTGGACTTCGGCCTCGCCAAGCTCAACGAACGCCCCGCCGACCCGTACGCCGAAACCGGCAGCGTACAGATGGAACTCACCCATGAGGGCACCATCATCGGCACCGTCGCCTACATGTCCCCCGAACAGGCGCGCAGCCTCGAAGTCGACCCCCGCTCGGACATCTTCTCCTTCGGCGCAGTCTTCTACGAGATGCTGTCCGGCAAGCCCGCGTTCACCGGCGCCACCACTGCCGATCGCCTCACTGCCGTACTCACCAACGAACCCGAAGACCTCACCTTCATCCCGCTCGAACTGGTGGCGATCGTCATGCGCTGCCTGCGCAAAGATGCGGACCGCCGCTGGCAAACGGCCGGCGAACTCCTGTCGGCTCTCGAAGACATCCGCCGCGGCGGCAATCGCACCGGTACGCAAACCATTCTGCTGCGCACCACCAGCAATCGACGTGCGTTTCTCGCCGCAGTCGGAGGCCTCGCCGCAGGGCTGATCCCCGCGATTTACTACGGTACCCGTCAGCCTCCGCGCGCCACCTACCAGCGCCTCACCTTCCGCAACGGCGACATCACCGGCGCGCGCTTCGCCCCGTCGAACCTCATCGCCTACACCGCCGCCTGGGACGGTGAGCCGTCCATGCTCTTTACCTGCCTGCCCGGCAATCGCGAGGCCCGCAAGGTGGACGTGCCGGCTGGCCGGCTGATGGGCGTCACCCAAAACAACGAAGTCGCCATCATTTTCGAGAACGACGAACTGAATACGGTATCGCTCGGCGGCGGACTCCCTCGTCCACGCCGCGAGAATGTCACCCAGGCGTGCTGGGGCCCCGACGGCACCACCTTAGCGGTCATTGTGGCCAAGCCGCGAGGCGTCTTTGAAACCGAGTACCCGCTCGGCAAGAAGGTGCACGAATCGCCACAGCGCAAGCCCGAAAGCCTGCGCGTCTCTCCCTCCGGCGACGACCTCGCCTTCTTCGAATTCGTACCCGACGTCGGCGACTACCAGGTGGTCGTCGTCAACAAAAGCGGCGCATCCCGCATTCTCAGCACCGGATGGCGTAGCTTCGGCTCTCTCGTCTGGACCCCGGACGGCAAAGAAATATGGCTCACCGGCGTACGAGGCCGCGCCGACCCAATGATCTACGCCTTATCCATGAACGGCTCGGAACGGGTCGTCGGCCAAAGCCCCGAATGGCTCTACCTGCATGACTTTGACGCCAACCGGCGTCTGCTCGTCGCGCAGACGATCTCGCGTCTCAACATGCATTTCGGAGGCACGGGCATTGCGGGCCTCAAGTCGCTCTCGCACCTCGGCTCATCGAACGTCTACGACATCAGCGCCGACGGCAAATATCTGCTGTTTGTCGAACTCGCGTACGGCGAAGGCCGCAACCCCGCGATCTACCTCGGCGACCTCAAAGGTTTGCCGCCGCGCATGATCGGAGAAGGGAATCGCCCCGCGCTGTCTCCGGACGGCCGCAAGGTCGTCTGCATCCAGCGCAACCGTACGCAGTCCACCATCGCGATCCTTCCCAACGGACCCGGCGACGGGACAACCTTGAACACGCCCGAGTGGAGCTTTGAGGCCGCAGGCTGGATGCCTGACAGTGCCCGCCTGCTTGTCTATGGTGCGAAGAAAGGCGCGCAGCCTGCCACCTTCGTTGTCGATAGCCAAACCGGAGCTGTGATCCAGCAGGTGACTGCTCCTGGCATCCGCGCCATTCAAGCTTCGCCGGACGGACAGCAATGCGCTGGTATCGCCGACGGTCAGGTCCGCGTCTTCTCCACCACGCAGACCAGCGGTGGCCGCGGACTCACTGCCGCCAAGATGGACGAATCCGTCATTCGCTGGGGATCCAAAGGCATCTACACCAGCGCGTATGAAGATAGCGATGGTTGGATCGATCTCGTCGAACCCGCTGGTGGGCGCCGCTCGCGCAGCCACACGTTTCGCCTGCAGGAACCCGGTGCGGCCTTTGCCGATCCCCCTGTTGTTTCCCCCGACGGCGCCACCTACGCCTTCACCTACCAGCGCGACGTTTCTTCTCTACACCTTGCAACCGGGTTTGCCTGATACTGCGGTAGACTGAAATTGACACCATGGCCGGGAAAATCACTGAAGTGCTGCAGGGCGCGGCTGCGCTCGTAAAGGGAATGGGCATCACCTTTGGCGAGATGATGCAACCCGCGATCACCGAAGAGTATCCGGACGCTCCTCCAAACTTCCAGGAGCGCTACCGCGGTGTGCACGTTCTACAGCGCGACGAAAACGGCCTCGAAAAGTGCGTGGGATGCTTCCTGTGCGCGGCGGCCTGCCCGTCCGACTGCATCTACATCGAAGCTGCGGAAAACACCGACAAGCTTCGTATCAGCGGCGGCGAGCGCTACGCCAAGGTCTACAACATCGACTACAACCGCTGCATTTTCTGCGGCTATTGCGTAGAGGCCTGCCCGACCGATGCCATCACGCACGGCCACGGCTTTGAGATCGCCAGCTACAACACCTCCACCTTGATCTACCGCAAGGAACAGATGTTGACCCAGATCCCCGAAGGCGCAAAGTTCCCGTTGAAGGCGGCTCCGCTCAACCCCGGCGGCAGCGGCCACTAAAAACCGCTTTACTGCAGGTTGTATTCGCTCTTGATCGCGAGAATGTTCTTTTGGGCTTGCTCCTGAAAGTCCCCGCGAAGCGTCGCGCACTCGCGGTTAAACTTCAGGGCTTCCTGCACGCGATTCGGCTCACCCAACTCGGCCAGACGATAATTCACGTACCCCAAGTGGTAGAGCCCCGCGCTCAACAGTTTCGCGTTTGAACGCATATAGGGAAGGGCCGCGCGCAACGACCGGTCCGCCTGATGAAACTGCCCCAGCGTACTGCTGATCACGCCGTTCATCCACAACGCATGCCCCAGGTAACGATCGCGCTTTGCGGTCCACTCCGCCAAGGTCATACTATCCGGCTTGTGGCTGTTCAGCGCTTCGATGAGCTTACCGCTGAACTGTACGACCTTCGGCAAGTCGTTCTGGCGCATGTAATGGTCGGCCAGCACGGCCAGGTAGTCCGGATTCCACGGGTCCGTCTTGAGGCCGTCCAGAATCGCCGGGATGCTCTGGTTCGCCTTTTGCGTGGATTGCCGCGCCGCCAGAAGGTACACACTCCGGGGATTCAACTCCTCCAACTGCTTCAGCGCCGCTTCGCGCTTCTGCGCATCCTGACCCTTGGACAGGCTGTACACCGCGTACTCGGCGTAAAGCTTCAGGTTCCGCGCCTGTTCGGCATTCTGCTGCCAGGCCGCGACGTCCGCCTGCACCTTGGGCTTTGGCGTATCCAGCACCAACTCGCCCGCCTTCCAGGCCAGGTTCGAGTACTTGCGAATCGTTTCCGGGTTGTTCGAAGCCTCGGCCGCACGCAGAGACGCGAATGCCGCGTCATGATCCTGCGGCTGCAGCGCCAGCAGACGGTCCGCCGTGGCCAGAACCTTGTCCCAATCCTTGTTATCCGAATAGATAGACAGCAACTGGTCCAACACCCAAGGCAGATTTTCATCCTTGGGAAACTCCTCCACAAACGACAACATCAACTCAAACTTCTTGGTGGAGTTCCGTTCCTGCTTGATCTGCTGTAGGACGTAGCCCTCTTTGGTTTCCGGGTCGATATTGAGCCTGTAGCGTCCGCCCAGAAGGGGGAGCGCTAGAGCCACGTAGAACAGAGCAACAACCAAAATTTTCATGCGGAACCGGTACTCCTGGGACACAGCCTTAGGCATAAATTCGGTTGATTTTTGCCAGACCTTTAGCAGCGGAACAGATTGGAACCGCTCCATTTTCCCGGTCCGAGGCCTTATGGTACAGTTTAGGGGTTCATGCTTGTTCCAAGTACCTATCAGATCGCTCTGTTGCTGGCTGTAATCGCCTCAATTTGCTTAGGTTCCTGGGCAAATACGCAGAAGATGACGGGCAACAAACACCGCTTCGAAATCTTCTATCTGGACTTCACACTTGGCGCATTTCTGTTCGCGATTGCAATCTGTTTCACGCTCGGATCCGTGAATCAAGCCGAGATCACCTTCACTGATTCCCTTATAGGTATCGCTTTTCGTAAGGTCTCCATCGCAATCCTGGCCGGAGTTCTCTTCAATCTTGCCAACGCCTTCTTTATATCCGTCGTTTCGATTTCCGGTATGTCGCTGGCGTTCCCGCTGGTGGTCGGCCTGGGCGCGCTCATCACCCTGATTGGAAACTACTTTCTCAACCCGCAGGGCAACGTCACGATGATGATCGCCGGGGCGCTGTTCTTGATCGGCGCCATGGTGGTTACCGCGCGAGCCTACCGTATGGCCGCCCAAACCCGCCGTGCCATGGAAGCGGCGCAGGCAGCAGCGTCGTCCGATCAACCGCCGGTTCAGGTTCCTCGCGGCGCACCTACCCGCCGCCCCCGCAAAACCGGCAAGACCAAGTCCATCGCCACCAAAGGCGTGGTGCTTAGCCTGCTGGCAGGCTTCTTTCTCGGCCCCGTCTCGATCCTCATCGACATGTCCCGCGAAGGCGACATGGGCATCCCCGGCTACGTCGTCATCATGTTCTTTGCGGTCGGTATGCTGTTCACCAGCCTGCTGGTTTCGCCCTTCTGGATGAACTTCCCCATCGAGGGCGAACCCCTCGGCATCAGCGCGTACTTCAAGAAAGCCAATGTCAGAACACATCTGCTTGGCTTTGTCGGCGGTGTCATTGCCATGGCCGGTTTTGCCGCCATGACCTTAGCCGGTGCAGTCCCCGCCAACCAGCAAATCGGTACCGTCATCTCACTCGCCCTGACCATGGGCATCATGGCGCTCGGCACCGCTTGGGGCGTGGTGGTTTGGGGTGAGTTTGCAGGCACCGGTTCCCGCGTGCGGACGCTGGTGATGCTGATGTTTGTGTTGATCTTCAGCGCCGCCGCGTTGATCAGCCTAGCGCCGAACTACTAGCTAATTCACTCGGATGCGCGTTTGGCGCGTCTCCCAACGGTCGTCCGATGGGCGTACGTTCAGGATCTGGTAGCCCGGGTCCAGCGCTTCCATCTCAAACGTCACCGTGGTGGCGCCGGCAGGAATCACAACCTCCGCCGGTACCTTCACATGCGGACCACCTACGCCTTCTAAAGTCAATCGCAAGTCTTCCGTGTGCGCCTTCTGAATCGAGATTGTAGCGGACGTCGTTGTGCGGGCGCTCAGTTCCTGAAACGGGGCGAACGATACGTCGAGCGCGCGGCGAAACTGCATGTCCAAGTTGGAATTGCCTTCCGATGCATAGGCCCAGAACTCGCCCAGCGCCGCGCGGTAACGCTCGAGTTTGGCAGCGACAGGCTCCGGGAGTGGTTGGCCTTCCGGAACAATCACAATGATGGCCCAGCGGTAGTTGCGAGGTGCAATCTGATAGTCCGGATATCGCGCCGCGCCGGCCGCGTCGATCAGTTCCTGCAACTCCACATCGCGGCGCACGCCGTTGAAGCGAGCGCCCGGCCTTGGCGGTGCGGACGTATTCGTCACCGTGGAATTCAGCACCACAAACGACGGCGGCACGGTGGCCGGATCGCGCCAGCCGAAGAAGTACTGGTCAAACGGACCGATGCGCTCGCCGGCGCCCACGGACAGGAACCTGGGGTTCGCCGCTTCGCCCAGATCCATGATGCGGTTGCCTTCCACAAGCGAACCTTCGGAGTTGAAATTGAAATTCCAGTGCGCGCCCTGGCGTCCTAGCAAGATTTGGGTGCCGGCGCTGTTCCGAGGCGATGCCCACGCCAGGTACCGGTGCGACGCTTCATGCCCAAAAATGTTCAAGCCCGTGTCGCCTGTGCCCCCGCGCAACGGATGTTCCTGGAATGGATTGTCCGGGTAGCCGTCCACCGAACCCATGTCGATGATCGCTTCCAAACGCTTGGGCGAACCGTAGATGGGTCCGTCATCAATCGGCGGCCTTCCGTACCCGAGTACGTTGTTGCGAACCACATCCGTGCAGGCGATCGCCGTCGGACAGTACGACGGCTCCATGTTCAGCGCGTTGAAGACAAAAATGTTGTCGTAGGCGTCCTCATGCGTCGAATAAAAGCGCTGCAAAGCACGTGGAATGTCGTAGGTTTCGCGGCTCGAAAACACTTCCGCGATGGTGGCCGGAAACACCTCATCGCCGCCGCCTGCTCCGAGCGGCAGCAGGCGCGTCTGCCCTATGAGTCCACCGGGGCTGATAGCGGTGACGATGTCGTCGGCCAGAATCTGATTGGACAGATACGCCATGGCAATCTCGCCGCTCGCGCGAAGTTCGATCTGAAACGTCTGGCGGCGCAGGGTGCCATAAAACGGCACACCGACCCAGCTGATCACCACGCGATCGGACGCCGATAGCATTCGTACACCTTCCACCGAATCGACCGGGTTGAGGTCACTGAAAAAGGCGGCAATGCGTGGAGGTCCAGCAGCGATGCGGCTGAGGCTGCGGTCGCTCGACGCGCTGTCGCCCTGCTCAAAACTCAGGTTGCCGTCCGAGTTGATAAAGAGGGACCGGTAGCTCTTGCCGTAGAACGTAAAGTCAAAGGGCAGGTTCACCTGGCGCGTGTCGTCGTCATCTAAATTTTCGATGGCTTGCCCCGCGGTGGCGGCTGCCGTGTCGTACCCGCCGGACCCGGCCGTGAGCTTGTAGCCAGAGCCGTCCGCCTGAGGAGTAAACACGAGTTGCTTGCCGTTCAGGCTGAACGGGTTCTGCCGGACTCGAACGCCGTTGGAATCGTCGATCACCGCGATACCGGGTCCATAATCGGTGCTGCTTTCGGTGGTTTCCGGGCGAGGTGCGAGGGCAAGCGGGGATGCAGTTTCGATGAGGCGGTTCCACTGCGCCTGCTCGTACAGATACTGGCGTGCGGCCCGGCGCTCCGTACTCGGGTCTGTCCCGCAGCCTGCCGGTAATGGCTTGGCGCTTACCGGAAACACCATGAGACTGGAACAAAGCGCCGCCACAAGCCGTATCACAGAGCGAGGGATCATCTGCCCTCATTCTAAACTGGTATCGAAATGATCTACTGCACCAAGTGTGGAACCGGACTCGCCGACGGAAGCCGCTTCTGTCCGAATTGTGGCAATGCCATCGCAGGCGGAGGTGCGCCGCCGCCGGTTCCTCCCTATCAGCCGCCTGTGGCTGCCGCCACCACTCTCGATTACAAGATCGAGGGAGATAACCTGCAGGTCGCCCGCGTGTACCTCAAGGCGGGACAGGAACTCTTTGCCGAAGCGGGCAAGATGCTCTACAAGTTTCCGGCCGTGTATTGGGAAACGCGAATGAGCGGCAACAGCGTGGGCGAGAAGATCTGGGGCGCCGTCAAGCGCAAGCTGATGGGCGAGTCTTTGTTCTTTACCTACTTCCGCGCCAGTCAGGATTCGGAGGTCGGTTTTGCCGGCGCGTACCCGGGCCGCATCCAGGCGTTCAACCTGGCTCCCGGACAGCAGGTGATGGTGCAGCGCGACGGGTTCCTGTTTGCGCAGAATACCGTGCAGTTGGACATCGCGTTCACCAAACGCCTGGGCGCCGGCTTCTTCGGCGGCGAAGGTTTTATCCTGCAGCGGATCACAGGTCCTGGCATGGCGTTTATTCACGCGGGCGGCGACTTCATCGAGTTCGACCTGCGTCCCGGCGAACGCCTGCAGGTGGACACCGGCTGCATCGTGGCGTTTGACGCGAGCGTCCAGTACGACATCGAGTTTGTGGGCGGCATCAAAACCGCGATCTTTGGTGGTGAAGGGCTGTTTTTGGCGACCCTGACAGGTCCGGGCAAGGTGATTGTCCAAAGCATGACCCTGGCAAAGCTGCGCCGCGAAATCGCACCGATGGGGATGGCCGGCGGTGGGGACGAACGGAGCCCGCTGGGCGCGTTTACCGGCATTTTTTCGAGCGAAGATTAAAGGCTTTCGCTGCAAACAAACGGGGTTAGACGTACGAACGGCGTACCCATTTTGGGTATTTGAAAACCCTTTATGGGTACGCCGGGTTGGTTCGCCTTAGCGGATTCCGAGGTACTTGTTGCGTCCGGCCGCCAGGGCGGCCATCTTGCGATCGGCCACCGAACGCTTTAACATCCAGAAGCCGCAATCCGGGTGAATCCAGGTGACGCGATTCTTGCCGAGCACCTTTTCCGCCTGCTCGATGCGGGCGGCCACTTCGTCAGCGGACTCAATGTGGTTGACCTTTACGTCCACCACGCCGATGCCGATGCCGATCTTGTCATTCACATCCTTCAGGGCATCCAAGTCCTGCACCGGGCGGTGCGCCAACTCTAGCACGAGATGGTCGACGTGGATGGTGTTCAGGAAGTTCGTCAGCTTCTTCCATTCACCTTTTTGGATGGTCTGGCCGCCGTAGTTGCCGAAGCAGAGGTGTACGGCGCGCTGGGACTTCTTCTTATCAATACGATCCAGCACGACGTTCATGGCCTGGGCGGCGAGTTGGGCGTCGTCCGGGTTGCCGGGGATGTTGGCTTCGTCAATCTGGACGCAGGCGCAGGGCAGGTCCTTCACCTGGGCGGCCAGGACGTCGGCCACGGCCATGATGAGCGATTCAAAGTCGTGATAGAAGTTGTCGAGCAGGGTACGGGCCAGCATGTAGGGGCTGGTGACGGTGAACTTGAAGTCGCCCTGGGCGACGGAGGCGGCGGCCTCGCAATCGGCCAGGAGGTTCAGGGAACCTTCGGCGATGGGACCTTCGACGACGCCGGCCGGCTTGCGGCGGAACTTCATCGTTTCTTTCTTGGCAAAAGCTTCGAGTTCGGTACGGCCAAGCGCGGTACGGATGCCGGCCATCGGCTTGATGAAGTACTCAATCATGCCGTTGGTGTCGGGGTGGTTCACGTCAAAGCGGTAGAGCTCACCGTCGGTGGGCAGGTCAATGCCTGCCTGCTTTTGAATGTCGAACACGACGCGGGTGGCGTCGAGCCGGGCGGATTCACTGGGCAGGGCCGCAAGCCAATCGGGGATCGGGTAGGAGCCTACAGTAGTTGTCTGGATGCGAGGTTTATCGGCCATTTCTATGGATAAGCGAATGCTACCATTACGCTACGAATCCGGCATGAAAACCAGCCTGTTCGACCTTTTCAAGATCGGAATTGGTCCTTCGAGCTCGCATACGGTGGGTCCGATGCGGGCGGCGAAGCGGTTCACCGAGCTGTTGGATGGGCGGCGCGTTTGGCGCATTCGCACCGAACTGTACGGGTCGCTGGCGTTGACCGGAAAAGGCCACGGGACGGATCGGGCGATCCTTCTGGGACTTGCCGGCGAGGCTCCCGACACGATCGAACCGGCTGAGATCGACGGCATGGTGGCGCGCATCCGCCTGGAGAAGCGCATCGGCGAGATGCCGTTCGAAGAAGCCCAAGACATCATTTATCATTCCGATCTGGTGTTGCCTGGACACCCCAATGGCATGCGCTTTACTGCGTACGACGGGGATCGCCGCGAGGTGGTGTCGCGCGTGTACTTTTCCGTGGGCGGCGGCTTTGTGGTGGACGAGCGGGAGATTTTGGATGGTGTCCGGAATGAGCGTCCCGCAGTGCCGTATCCATTTTGTTCTGGCGCGGAGTTGCTGGCGCAGTGCCGTTGCAATGGGCTGACGATCGCCGGGCTGATGTTGGCAAACGAGTGCGCATGGATGGATCGCGCGGCGGTGACCGACGGCATCCTGCGGATATGGCGCGTGATGCAGGATTGCATGGAGCGGGGCCTGACGCGGGATGGCGAACTGCCGGGCGGACTGCACGTGAAGCGTCGCGCGGCGGGGATGAAGAAGCAACTGGAAAACAGCGCGAGAGTTGACGATCCGCTCGCCGCCATGGATTGGGTCAATCTGTACGCAATTGCGGTGAACGAGGAGAATGCGGCGGGTGGTCGCGTGGTGACGGCGCCCACCAACGGAGCGGCGGGGGTGATTCCGGCGGTGGCGCATTACTATCGCGACTTTGTGCGAGGCGCGGATCGCGACGGGATCGTGCGGTACTTTCTGGCGGCTGCGGCGATTGGCGTTTTGTACAAAGAGAACGCGTCGATATCGGGGGCGGAGGTCGGGTGCCAGGGCGAGGTCGGCGTGGCGTGTTCGATGGCGGCAGCCGGGCTGGTGTCGGCGCTGAACGGTACGCCGGAAGAGATCGAGCATGCGGCGGAGATCGCGATGGAGCATAACCTGGGCATGACGTGTGATCCGATTGGAGGTCTTGTGCAGGTGCCTTGTATTGAGCGGAATGCGTTTGGCGCGGTGAAGGCGGTGAACGCGGCGCGGATGGCGATGCGGGATACGCCGGGTCATGTGGTGTCGCTCGATCAGGTGATCAAGACGATGTACCAGACGGGGATGGATATGCAGAGCAAGTACAAGGAGACGTCGCTGGCGGGGCTGGCGGTGAACGTGGTGGAGTGTTGAAGCGCGCGCTAGTTGTTGGCGGGACGCTGTTTATTGGGCGCGTTCTTGTCGAGAAGTTGAAGGCTCGCGGGTACGAGGTGTCGATCCTGTCGCGGAGCAGTGGGATTCGGGCGGATCGGAACAATCCGGATGAGGTCCGGCGGGCTTTGGCGGGGTTGCGGTTTGATGTTGTGTTCGATAACGTCTACGACTGGGAGCGTGGGACGACTGCGGATCAGGTAGCGGGTACGGCGGAGGCTTGCCTGCATGAGGGGTTGCGGCGATATGTCTTTATGTCGTCCGTGGCGGCGTATGGGGAAGAGGGAATGCAGGTCCGGTATGAGGACTCGCCGCTGGCGCCCGATGATTACCGGTTGGTGTACTCGCGGGATAAAGCGATGAGTGAGCGGGCGCTGTTTGCCATGCCGGGGCTGCCTGTTTGTACGCTGCGGCCGCCGTTTGTGTACGGGCCTCGGAATCCTTTTCATCGCGAGGCGTTCTTTTGGGAGCGGTTGGGGCAGCGGGTGCTGATTCCCGAGCACGGTGAGCGGACGATGCAGTTTATCCATGTCGACGATCTGGCGGAGATCGCGATTCTGGCTGTGGAGCATCCGGATGCGGCGGGGTTGGCTTTCAATGCGGCGAATCCGGAGGCGGTAACGCAGGTGGAGTTCGTGGATGCGCTGGCTTCGGCGGCTGGCGGGAGTTTCGAGAAGGTGTTTGTGCCTCGCGAGGAACTGCCGGCGGGCGCTTTTGGCGAGTACTTGGACTTGCCTCCGATTCCGCAGGATACGTCGAATGTGCAGAATGTCCTGCAGTTTACGACTCGGCCTTTTGCAGAAGGGCTCCGGCAGACGTACGAGTGGTGGGTCGCGCAGAGGTCTACCTAGTCCGAAATCACCCTTGGATACGGAATCGCGGTTACCGGATTTGTCTGGGCGTACCGCTTCCGAAGCGGCACCGTGACAGGCACCGATTGGGGTTTTTGGGTTTGTTTTGTTGGGGGTTGGGGGAGAACCGTGAGGAGCGGCTGGATAGGTCCGAGGGTAGTGGGCGTTTAGGGAATCTCTCGCGGTACGCTATCTGTTTATGATCCGGTTTGGGTTTGTCTTTTTTGCCGCTGTGGCGTTCGCACAGCTTTCGAAGCAGGAGCAGGCGGTTGCTAGTGCTGTGGATGCTGAAGCGAAAGCTGCTGCTGTGTTGCTGGAACGGATCGTCAATATCAATTCCGGGACGTTCAATCCGCCGGGCGTGAAGACGGTTGGCGATGTTATGGACGCCGAGTTGAAGGCGCTTGGGTTTACGACGCGCTTTATCTCGATGGAGTCCCAGAAGCGGGCGCCGCATCTGATTGCCGAGCGGAAGGGGACCGGACGTCCGCTGTTGCTCATCGGGCATATGGATACGGTTTTTGAGCCGTCGAGTCCTTTTCAGAAGTTTGAACCGAAGCCCGGCGGACGTACCGCTGTGGGTCCTGGGACGTCCGATATGAAGGGCGGACTGGTCGTGTTGATCACTGCTTTGAAGGCGTTGCATAAGTCTGGGGAACTCGAGAATCGCGCGATTACTGTGTTTCTCACCGCCGATGAGGAGGCCCCAGGCGACGATCTCACAATCACTCGTGGTGATCTGATCGCTGAGGGCAAGAAAGCCAAGGCGGCTCTATGCTTTGAGACCGGCGTGCGCGGTGTGAACCAGGATTTTGCGTCGACCGCAAGGCGTGGGTTTACGGGCTGGATGATTCGGTCCACGGGTACCGCCGGGCACTCGGGACAGATCTTTACGGACAAGTTCGGGTACGGCGCGGTGTATGAGTTGACGCGCGTCATTGACGAAATGCGGCGGACTTTGCGGGAGCCGAACATGACCTTTAACGTGGGCATGTTGCTGGGGGGCGCCGATCCCAAGGCGGATCGTGCGGGCGAGGGTTCGGTGAAGGGTAAGGACAACATTATTCCGTCTGCCGCGCTGGCTCGGGGTGAGGTTCGCGCGTTGTCGCCGGAGCAGATGGCGCGGTTGAAGGACAAGATGTACGCGATTGCCGCGAAGAGCCTGCCGGGGACGAAGACGGAGATTACCTTCGAGGAAGGGTATCCTCCCATGGCTCCTACGGCTGGCAATAAGCGGCTGTTGAAGATGCTGACCGAAGGAAGCGTGGCGGCAGGGTTGGGCGAGGTCGGCGAGCTCGATCCGATGCAGCGTGGCGCGGGCGATATCTCGTTTGTGGCGCCGTATGTCGATTCGCTGTCCGGCCTGGGTGCGATTGGCGGCGGATCTCACGCGGTGGGCGAGATGGTGGACTTGGATAGCATTCCGCGGCAGGCCAAGCGTGCGGCGCTGTTGATTCGGCGGGCGAGCGCGGAGTTGAAGTAATCGCGATGGCGAGGGAACGACCCTTCCGGCAGGTGGACGTGTTTTCCGCGGAGGCCTGTAAGGGCAATGCGCTGGCCGTCGTAGTGGATGCCGAAGGTTTGACCGACGCTGAGATGCAGCGGTTTGCCGCGTGGACCAATCTGGCCGAGACTACGTTTCTGTTGCCACCGACCGATCCAAGTGCGGCGGACTACAAGGTACGGATCTTTACCACCAACTCCGAGTTGCCGTTTGCCGGGCATCCGACGTTGGGGAGTTGCTTTGCGTGGCTGGATACTGGCGGGATGCCTCGGGTGGCGGGTCGCGTGGTGCAGGAGTGCGGGGTTGGGTTGGTTGAGATTCAGGCTGGCCACGATGGACGGCTTGCGTTTGCCGCGCCACCGTTGACCTTGCGCACTGTGGACGAGGCGGTTGTGTCCCAGTTTGTGGCGAGCTTGGGGTTGCAGCGCGAGGATGTGCTGGCGGCGTCCTGGCTGGTGAATGGTCCCGCATGGTTGGGGTTTCTGTTGCGCGATGCCGAACTGGTGTTGGGGCTCAAGCCGAACTATTCGGAGTTGCGGGAGTACGACTTTGGATTTGCCGGCGCGTGGCCTAGCGGGTCACACGAATGTGCGTTTGAGGTGCGTGCGTTTCCGTATCGCGAAGGTCCAATTGAAGACCCCGTGACGGGGAGCTTTCAGGCCGGACTCGGTGGCTGGCTGACCGCGATCGGCGCGGCGCCCGATGAGTATGTCGCTGCGCAAGGTACGGCGCTTGGACGCGCGGGCCGGGTGTACATCGCAAAGCGCGGCGAGCGGCTTTGGGTGGGCGGCGACTGTACGACGTTGATTTCGGGGACTGTGTCTCTTTAGGGCTGATCGATCTTGGCGACCTTGCCGTTGCGTAAGCGTACGGTTCCTGCCCAGTTGCCTTTCCAGTCATACCGGAGGCTTTCTACGAATGTACCGTCGTCATCGTACATCTGGATCGATGTGACGGGTGGGCCGAGGAGGCGCAGGGCTTCAAACTTCGATGTTCCGGTTTCGACGGCGGCGAAGTTGGGGGCCGTGCGGAGCACCGGCGTGGGCGAGATGGCGTCTGGCGGTGGCGGAATTGCTGGTTTGGCTGGCTCGGCGACGGGTGGTTCCGGGGCTGGCGGCACGGGCGACTCGGCACGGAACTGCGACCGGTTCACTGGAGTTACAACAGTGGCAACTGCCATCTTGAGTACGGGCGCGGTGACGGGAGCGGCAACAGGCGCAGCGGGGGCCACGGGTGATACGACCATCGCTTGCTTGGGTAGCGGCGCGGCCATGGAACGCCCGGTCGGCGAGACCGGCGAGATTGGCGATACGACACGGCCTGCGGGGATGTCCGCACCTGTGCGGCGAACCGCAAAGGGCGACGGCTTGCCCTGATGTTGCTGCGCGAGCAGCGGTACCAGAATGAGTGAAACGAACGACAGCACCTAGCCGGATTATCGGCCGGCAAAGCGAACTGCTATAGGGGCTACCTCTTCCGTTGCTGGGGGTGGAGTGGTGCGGATGGGCAGGCGGATGCCTTCCTGGCTGAACATGCCGGCGGAGTGGAGGCGGACCGTCGGGAAGTCGCTCACCCCCATGGGTACGCGGAACTTGATCTGGTACTGACCGGCGAGGCCGGGTTGCAAGCCAGCGTACAGAATGGCGTCTGCCGGCACGGGTACGCCGTCGAGTTCGACATCCACCGGATTCACGACGGGCGCGGTTCGCTTGAGCAGAGTGAAGCCGACTGGGGAGGGGCGCATGGCGCCGAGTCCGGTGGCAAAGAGGACAACTTCCGAACCAGGGGGGGCTGGGTTGTCCATGGTTATGTTCTCGTCCGTCTGATTGTTGGTTAACGCTGCTACGCCTTCTGCCTGCAGGAAAAGGGCGGGGGTAGCGGCGCGGACAACGATGGGGATGGCGGGTCCGGCGAGTGCGTTGACGAGGATCTGAAGGGTGCTGACGCCGACCGGGAGGTCTGGCGGGAGTAGCGCGACAATTTCCTGCGGGGATACGGTGAGGAGGCCGATGGGGCGATTGTGTACGAGAACGCGCGTTCCGGTGTTGGCGAGGGCGACGGGTAGCGTGTTGACGTTCGGGAAGTCGACGGCGTTGCTGGTGAGCGCGAGGTCCTTGCCGTGGATTGTGAGGAGGCCGTAGGGACAGTAGGAATCGGGTACGCCTGAGGCGGCGTTGACGATGGTGTCCGCAGAGTACGACGGGGCTGGAGGGTCACGCCTTTGAGCGGTTAGGAAGCTGATGGAGAGAAGAAGAAATGCGAGCCGGCTGCGCATAGGTCCAGTCCGAGCGTAGCAGCGGACTTTAGGCGGCCGGGAGGGTCGTTTGGGGGTCGCGGGGTCCTCTTGTGAGGGGGCGTCAAGGTGCTGGGAGATAAGGGGAATAGGTTATTTCGGGAGGACGTCGCGAATGAGTTCTTCGAGGCGGTCTTTGATGCCCCAAGGCGCGATGCGGAGGCGAATGCCGCCGACTTGTTGTTCGCGTACGACGAAGGGGGCTGGGACGGGGTCGATGGCGCGGTAGCCGTCGACGTGATGGTCGAGGAAGCAGGTGCCGGAGGGGAGGGGAGTCCAGAAGCGGCCGTGGCGATCGGTGTGACCGTTCCAGATCTTGTCGCCGCAGCGAACCTCAACGGAAGCGGAGGGCATGGGTTTGGCAGTGCCGGTCGCGCGGTCGATGGATCGGACTTCGCCGAAGACGACGCCGAAGCCGGTGGGGGCCATGCGGCGCTGGATGGAGACGGGAGGTTTGCCGTCGATGGCGAGGCAGGCGAGGACGGCGTCCTTGCTGTTGGCCCAGACGGTGAACTCATGGACGGATCCGACGTCTGCGGGTCCGCAATCTTCGACGACGACGATGGATTCCGGACGGCGCTTGTCCTGGCCGCGTTCGATGCGGAGGAGCTTGCTGGTGGAACCGTCGAGCACCTTTCCGGTAAAGTTTTCCGTTACTGCCTCTGCATCCAAGGTCAAAAAGACCAAAATCGCCGTCGCGATCCCCATTGCCCGTTCCTCTTGTGCAAGTAACGATCCAATGCGGCCATTGCTAAACTAGAAGGAGTATTTTCCCCCCGCAAGTTTTCGCAAGGAGATAAGAATGCCAATTAAAGTTGGGATCAACGGCTTCGGCCGCATCGGCCGCAATGTGGTTCGAGCCGGATGGAACAACCCGGAACTCGAGTTCGTTGCAGCGAACGATCTCACCGACACCAAGACTCTGGCCCACCTGTTGAAGTACGACTCGATCCTCGGTCCTTTTAAGGGCGATGTGAAAGCGGAGTCGGACGGCATCGTCATTGATGGCAAGAAGTTGAAGGTTTTCGCGACGAAGGATCCGGCTGAGATCGACTGGCCCAGTGTGGGCGCCGACATTGTGGTCGAGTCGACGGGCCGCTTTACGGACGCGGTTGACGCCAAGAAGCACCTGCGCGGCAGCGTGAAGAAGGTCATCATCTCGGCCCCGGCAAAGGGCGAGGATCTGACCGTTGTGCTGGGCGTGAACGACAACGTGTACGACGCGGCGAAGCACACGATCGTGTCGAACGCATCGTGCACGACGAACTGTTTGGCACCAGTGGTGAAGGTGCTGCACGAGAAGTTCGGTATCGAGAAGGGATCGATGACCACGGTCCACAGCTACACGAACGATCAGAACGTGCTCGATTTTCCGCACAAGGACCTGCGTCGCGCGCGTGCCGCTGCCCTGAACATGATTCCGACGACGACTGGCGCCGCGAAGGCGATCGGGTTGGTGCTGCCGGAGTTGAAGGGTAAGCTGGACGGGTACTCGATGCGCGTCCCGACGCCGAACGTTTCGGCGGTGGACTTTGTGGCGATCCTGAAGACGAATACGACGACCGAAGCGGTCAACGAAGCGTTGAAGGAAGCGGCGGAGGGTCCGCTGAAGGGGATTTTGGGGTACACGACGGATCCGGTGGTGTCGACGGATATGCTGTCGAACCCGAATAGCTCGATCGTGGATTCGGAGATGACGAAGGTGCTGGACGGGAATCTGTGTAAGGTTCTGGCGTGGTATGACAACGAGTGGGGTTATTCCTCACGCGTGTGCGACCTGGTGATCTTCATGGGTCAGAAGGGGCTGTAAGCAGCTCTACTTCGGTTTTGGATCGGAAGGCGGGGTGACGAAGGTCACCTCGCCTTTTGTGTTTGTGTGAGAAGATTTGCGATTTTTACGATTCGGAAAGCCAGTGGGTCCGGGCGCTTGACGTAGTAGTGGTAGCGTCCATCTTCGACGTATGGCGAGGGCGCGGGCAGGTCGCTCTTGGGCACAGAAGCCAAACGACCGGTAGCGATGTTGACCGAGAAGTACTTGTCCTTGTAGTCACTGACGTAAACCGCGCTGCTGTCGAGTGCCCATAGCGGTGCCGGTGGCCAAGAACCGTAGTTCGCCAGTTTGCGGACAGCGCCCCCGGCGGCGGGCACGACGAAAATTCGTCCACTGGTGTCGCCATGCCCGATCCCGGGGTTTGTGGATAGCGCGATCCACTTTCCGTCCGGGGACCAGCTCAACCCATCTACTCCGGTTCGGTCGCCATATCGGTGGAATGGGGGAATCGCCCGGACGAGTACGCGGGTGTTCTTCCCGTCGAGCTTCGAAAGCCAAATCTGCGGCGCGCCGTTTCGTGTGGTTGTGAAGGCTAGCTGGTCGCCCGAGGGAGAGACGGTCAGATCGTCGTCGGTCCAAGGGATGGAGCGGAGTTGCTGCGGTTCTGTGTTCGCCTTGACATCATGGCGCCAGAGGGTCGACGTGTTCTCGTCCTGGACTGCGAGTGCAGATCCGTCGGGCAAGAGTTGGGAGATCCAAACGCGGAGGCTTGTGGGGACGACGCGGCTGGTTCCATTCGTGATCGCCTTGGTGTAGGTCCAGGCTTGGTAGAGCAACGAATCTCCGCTGGCCGACCAATGTAGGGTTGAGATCTCATGCGGCTCTTTGGCGACTACGTTTGGTGTTGCTTTGAAGCGAAAGTCGCTGTCTAAGGCGACTGTCTTGACGATGTGTCCGGCGGCATACGCGAGGCGGCTCCCGTCGTTGGTGAGTGCGAGTTGGTCGCCTTCGTTGGCGAGCCTCAGGCGGGGGCCCTTGCCGTTTGCTGGAATACGGACGAGTCGGCAGGGTGGCCAGCCAGGATATGGGCCCGCTTGCTCTGCGGCGAGGACGTACTTGCCGTCTGGCGTCCAGGATGGAGTTGCGCCGCAGACCTCGCCGAGGGAGCGTTCTGGTCCGTTGGGGTAGTCCTTCACATAGAGTTGTAGTTGCACTGCCTGCAGAAGTTCCGCAGGAAGGCGATCTGGCGACCGTTGGGAGACCAGCGCGGGGTGTCCGGAAAGCCGCTCTCGGCTTCTCCCGCGATCTTGATCGGCTGGCCTCCGGACAAGGGGCGCACATAGATTTCGCCGAAGCCGTACGCGAGCAGTGTGCCGTCTGGGGAGAGGGCGGGCGATGAGAGGCGATCGATCCTATCGCTTAGGGGCGTAATGATTTGGGCGGCGCAGAGGACGCCACTGAGTCCCGCGGAAGTTAGGCTCGTACCTCGCATGCAGGGTTAACGTTGGCGCATCTCGTTGTAGAGACCTTCGAAGCGCTTCAAGATCGCCGGGTTGACGGTCCAGCCGAAGTCTTCTAGCTTTAGCTGGGCTGTGGCTTCTTCGGGTTTGGTGTACTTCTTCGTTAGCGCCGACATGCGGTCTCGGAGGGTTTCGAGGTCCTTGCGGAACTTGATGAGATCCGCCTTTGTCGACACTGGGCCGTGGCCTGGGATTACTGTTTCGAAGTCCAGGGCTAGGACTTGGTCGAGGGTCTTGGTCCACTCGATGGCGGAGCCTCCGCTGGAGTAGTCGATGATGGGGGCCTGGCGGACGAACATGTCTCCGGTTTGCAGGGTTTTGAGTTCGGGGTAGTAGATGACGGCGTCGCCGTTGGTGTGGCCCCGGCCGAAGTAGCGGGCTTGGACTTGCTTGCCTCCCAGCCAGAGTTCGGAGCGGTCGGCGAAGGCGATGCGGGGGGCTCCGGGCTGCTTCTTTTCGATGATGTTGCGGCGGGCGTTTTCGTGCAGGACGATCTCGACGCCTTGGGCCAGCAGCTTTTCGTTGCCTCCCGAATGGTCTCCGTGGTGGTGCGTGTTGTAAACGTAGCGCACCTTCTGGTCCGTGACCGACTTCACCTTTTCCAGAATGACTTCGACGTCGCGGGGGAATTTGACGTCCGTGAGGATGACGCCTTCGCTTGTGACAAAGACGCCGGTGTTGCCTCCGTCACCTTCGATGACGTAGAGGTTGTCCTTCACTTTGGAGATGTCGAGCTTCGGGGGCTCGAGTTGGGGCTTGGCGACGAAGAAGGCTCCGGTGAGGAACACGGCGAAGGTGGTGCGGAGGAGCAGCGCCTGAGACATGGTTTGTATTGTACATTGACCAATTGCGGACTCTTCGAGATCTTGGTGTCCTGTTTTTGCTGGTGTGCGGGGCGTTTTGGAAGCTGACGCTTTCGGGCGACTACACTTGGGCGAATCAGTCGGATATGGCGGATCAGGTACTGCCGTGGCTGCAGATGCAGGCTCGGGAGTGGCAGTCCGGTAGGCCGTTTCCGCTTTGGGATCCGTACCAGTGGGGCGGACAGTCGCTGGTGGGGCAGTTGCAGACTGCTGTCTTCTATCCCTGGAATTGGGTTTTGTATTTGTGGCCGTTGGGTCCTGACGGGTCGGTGTCGCTGCGCGTGCTGGGGTGGTGGCTGGTGCTGGCGCGGTTCACCGGGGCGGCGTTCTTCTACGCGCTGGTCCGGGACTTGGGTCGGTCACGGTTGGCGGCGGTGTTCGGCGGGGTGTTGTTTGCTTGTACCGGGTATGTGGGTACGACCGAGTGGCCGCAGGTGGTGAATGGCGCGATCTGGTTCCCGCTGGTGTTGCTGTTCGGGCTGCGGGTTTTGCGGTACGGACGCTGGACCGATGGGGTGTTCTTGGGATCGTCGCTTGGGATGGCGCTGTTGGCGGGGCATTATCAGGTTCCGGCGCATATGCTGCTTTGTGCGGCGGGATTGGTGCTCGCGAGGCTGCGGGGGTGGCGGGTGGCGCCATGGGTTGCGGTGAGCTTTGTGCTGCTGGCAGCGGTACAGTTGTGGCCGGCGCGGGAGTTCTGGCAGGAGTCCCTGCGGTGGATTGGGAATGGGGCTGCGCCGTTGACGGGGTCGCAGAAGGTGCCGTTTGCGGTGCATGTGGCGGATTCGCTCGACCCGGTGTCGCTGACGGGGGTGTTTGTGCCTCGGATCTATACGGCGCTGGCGAATCCGTATTTGGGATTTGCGGGGGTGGTGCTGGCGGTGTTCGGGTTGGCGGCGACCTGGAGGTCCTGGGTGACGCGTGTGGTGGCCGGGGTCGCGCTGGTGTTTGTGCTCGTGAGCTTTGGGGCGGCGACGTGGCTGTACGGCGTGGCGTATGTGCTGGTGCCAGGGCTCGACAAGGCTCGGCATCCGGCGGCGGCGGTGGCGATCTGGCATCCGTGTTTGGTGCTGCTGGCGGCGATTGGGCTGGATTGGGTACGGCGGTTGCGGGTTAGGTGGAGGTCGCGGGCGGCTTGGGTGTTGTTCGCGTTTGCCGGGTACGTGCTGGCGGTGACCATTTACCTGTCGCTGGCGGAGCCTCCGAAGACGTTTGGGCGCAATGAGCAGACGATGGCGGCGTTTACGGCGTTGTTGCTGGGTGGGGCTTTGCTTGGGTTCCGGAATCCGCGATTGGCTTTTGTGGCGGTGGCACTGATTGAGGTGTCGAACGTGGCGGGGTATTCGTACTTTTCGAAGTCGGCGCAGGGTTGGGCGATGCTTGATCCTTTGTATGGGCAGGATCGGGATGTGGTGGAGTTTTTGCGCCGGGAGCCTGGGTTTGTGCGGGTGGACTTTGACCGGGGCGAGATTCCGTACAACTTTGGGGACTGGTGGGGTGTCGCTCAGTATCAGGGGTACATGGGGGTCCGGCAGGCGATGTTTGAGCGGGTGTTCGCGGCGGAGACGAAGGCGCTGTTTGGGGTGTCTCACTGGATTTCGAAGTCGCCGGGGTGGGAAGGGAAGCAGCCGGTGTTTACGTCTGCCCGGGGACTGTATGTGTACCGGTTGGATACGAAGGCGGAGGGCGCTGCGTTCTTTGTGCCATCGGTGGCAGGGTGCGAGGTGAAGGTAGACGCGCGGATGCAGGGCGCGGGCAGGTGGCGCGTGGAGGTGGGTCCACGGGCGTGCGCAGGCGAGGTTGTGCTGCGCGACGGATGGGACTCTGGCTGGGCGGGGAGTGCTGCGACGACAGTGAGGCCGTATCAGTCGTTGTTGGTGGGATTCCCGGTCCAGGCAGGGACGGAGACGCAGTGGGTCGGGCTGCGATACCGTCCCCGCGCTGTGACTTGGGGAGTGTGCCTGTCGTGCCTAGGTGTGGTGTTGGCCGCTTATGCGACCTGGACCACTAGGCGGAGAGTGGGAGCGGGCCGGCCTGCTGCGACGAGGACGCCGCTGCACTGAGACCGACGGGGTTCGCGGTGCCTGCAGCGGGACCCATGACGCCGGTGTTGCGGCGGAGACCGTTGAGGGCGAGGCCGTAGCGGCCGCGGACGCCGGTCTTTTCGAAGATGTGCTTGAGGTGGATCTTCACCGTGCCGGGCTGGATGCCCAGGTGGACGGCGATCTCCTTATTCTTGAAGCCCTGTTCGACGAGCTCGAGCACCTGCTGTTCGCGCGAGGTGAGTTCGCTGCGAGTGCGGCGTTCATTGCGGACGAAGTCACGGAAGACCTGTTCCTGCATCCAGGTTTTGCCTTCTGCAACGGTGCGAATGCAGGCGAGGATAGAGGTAACGTCGGCCGACTTGCGAAGGATACCGCGGGCGCCGCACTGCAGAAAGCGAAGAGCTTCGCTTTCGTTGAGGGCCACACCCCAGACGACCATCGCGGGGGTGAGGTGATTGATACGGCATTCGGTGAGCCAGTCCATCAGGGCCTGCGACCCGAAGGCTTTATCAATGAGAATGACGTCGGGGATCGGGTTGCCGCTTTTGCCGGAGGCAAGGTCGTAGGCCGCTTCGAGGGAATCGACTGCGTCGGCGAATTCGATGTCTTCGCGCTGCGCCAGAAGCGAACGAACCCCTTCCGCCGCGATGGGCTGCTGATCGCAGATCGCGACCTGGTATTTCTTCTCTATAATCATATCGTTAGGTGTACTCCGCACTTAGAGTGTCCGGTCTATCTAGCCCAATGCAGGACCGTTTAGCCCGTTCTTTGTATCACTCATCGCACCTTAGGCACAGAATAATAGTGCTTTTTGCATGGGATCTCTCTCACGAAAATATAACCTCTCGCCGATAAATGTTGAGGAAGGGTTGGAGTACCAGCATTTCCCTTATTCCTTACGCCCGCAAACCCAGGGGGTGAAAGGACTTCCGGAGCAGGGGCCGGTAGAGAGGTTTCGGGAGAGAGACGGTCCGAGAGAAGAATGTCGGCATCCGAGCAACAGCAGTGGTCACACGGTAGTTGGCGCATCCTGAGTGTCGCGGTGGAGCCGCGCATGCAGCGGGAGCTATCCATGCTGCTGCGCGCAACCTTGCCTAGCTCGCCGATTCAGGAAGTCAGCAACTATCCGGAACAGAAGGACTTACAGCAGCTTTTGGGGGCGCATCAACCCAATGTCTGCTTTGTCGATCTTTCCGGCGACACCGATACGGGTTTGAGTCTGGTGAATCTGATCAACCGGACGGATCCTGGTATTGGCGTGGTGGCGTTGTTGCAGTCGAACAATCCGGAACTCATATTGAAGTCCCTGCGCCAGGGCGCGAGCGAGTTTATGCTCATGCCGCTGAGCGATGACCAACTGCATGGTGCACTGAATAAGCTCATCCGTGTACTCCCGAAGGAGCGTACGGAACCGGTGGTACACGCGCGGACCATCGCTGTACTGCCCGCTAAGGGTGCTTGTGGGGCTACTACTATTGCGGCGTGTCTGGCGTTTCAGATCCGCCGGCTAGGCCATAAGAAGGTATTGCTGGCAGACATGGATCCGCTGGCGGGGACGATTCCATTCATTCTGAAGGTGAAGTGCGCCTACAGCTTTATGGACGTACTGCACCGGGGCGCGGATCTGGACCAGGATCTTTGGAAGGCGATGGTGACATCGCGCGAGAACATCGATGTCCTGTTGTCGCCGGAGAGCCTTTCTGACGCCGCGATGGATTTGCAGGATGCACGGCCGATTTTGGAGTACGCGCGCAGTCATTATGATGCGATTGTGCTCGATGCGGGATCGCCGTACGGGCCTTGGAACGTGTCGCAAGCGATGATTGCGGATGAGGTCCTGCTGATCACCACCAATGAGCTTTCGTCGCTGCAGGGTGCGCAACGGGCTTTGGGGTACTTGCATGCCAACGGTGTGCAGCCGGAGAAGATTCGCACGGTAGTGAATCGATTTAGCAAAGGTGTCGGGCTGAGCCGCGAGGTGATTCAAACCGCGCTGCAGAGCGACATCTTTGAAGTGATTCCCAGCGATTTTGAGACGATCCAGAAGAGTTTGCTCGAAGGCAAGCCGATTGCGCCCAGCACGGGCGTTGGCAAGGCCATCGGCCAACTGGCGGAACGGATTGTCGGACGTAGCGAGAGCAAGGATAAGTCGCCTAAGAAGTCCGGGTCTCCCTTGTCGTCTCTGTTGTCGCTATTCGGACGCTAGGTCCGGCCGGACGGGGCGGAAATCGCCCAGCAGTCTGTTGATAAAGAACCAACCAATCAAATAGAAGCAGCTCATGCCGATGAAGAGGGGCACGTAGCCCAGTCGCGGCACGACGTAGCCGGGTACGATGGCGGAAAACAGCATGCCGGAGAAGCCTCCGACCGCGCCACCGATGCCGGTGACGGAAGCTACAGCGCGGCGTGGGAAGACGTCAGACGTCACCGTGTACAAATTGGCGGACCAGCCCTGGTGCGCGGCTGTGGCGAGGCTGAAGAGGCCGACGGCGACGTACAGGTTGTCCACCAGTACTGCGGCGGCGGCGATGGGCGGCATACAAGCGAAGACGAGCAGGGCTGCTTTGCGCGCCTTTGCGACGGGCCAGCCGAGGCGGATGAAATAGCCGGAGAGCCAGCCTCCGGCGACGCTGCCGATGTCGGCGACGAAGTAGATGAAGGGGAGCACCCAACTGACCTGCTTCATGTCGAGGCCGCGTACGTTGTAGAGGTACAGCGGGAGCCAGAAGAGCAGGAACCACCAGACGGGGTCCGAGAAGAACTTGCCGAGCGCGAAGCCCCAGGTTTCGCGGTAGCGCATGGATTCGCTCCAGGGCATGGGTTCGACTTTGGTGGCTGTTGAGGCATTGCCTTCCTGGGGGACGTAGTAGCTGAACCACCAGGTGGCGGCCCAGACGAGGCCGAGTCCACCGGTGATCGCAAAGCAGGCGCGCCACCCGAAGGCGGAGCTCATGGCGACGAATAAAGCGGGGCCGATCATGGTGGCGACGTTGGTGCCGGCGTTGAACACACCGGTGGCGAAGGCACGGTCCTTTGCGGGGAACCATTCGGCGACAGCTTTGATGGCGGAGGGGAAGTTGCCGGCTTCACCGAGGCCGAGGAGGCCGCGGAATACGGCGAGGTCGAGGGGGGCGCGGGCGAAGGTTGTTGCGATGCCGGCAAGGGACCACCATACGGCAGCGACGGTGTAGCCGAGGCGGGTACCGTAGCGGTCGACAAACTTGCCCATTAACAGGAAGCCGACGGTGTAGGAGCCCTGGAACGCGGCGGTGACCCAGCCGTAGGTTTCATCGTCAAGGTTGAGGTCCTTGCGGATGAGGGGATTGAGGAGGGTGAGGGCCAGACGGTCGAGATAATTGATGATCGTCCCGAGGGTGAGGAGCGTGAGTATCCACCAGCGGTAGGGCATGAGAGCGAACATCCAGTGTACATGTAGAGTTATGCGAGCTGTGGTGCAACGCGTCCGAGAGGCGCGAGTAGAAGTGGATGGCGCGGTGACGGGCGCGATCGGGCAAGGGCTGATGATCCTGCTGGGGGTGTCCAAAGAAGATACGGAGGCGCAGGCGGAATGGCTGGTGTCGAAGATCGTGGGGCTGCGGATTTTCGAAGACGCGGACGGGAAGATGAACCGGAGTGTCGCGGACATCCAAGGTGGGCTGCTGATTGTGTCGCAGTTCACGTTGTACGGGGATACGCGGAAGGGGAAGCGGCCGAGTTTTGATCAGGCAGCGCCGGCGGAGAAGGCCCGGGCGCTGTACGAGCGGTTTGTGGAACTGGCCCGGGGTACTGGATTGGCGGTGGGTACGGGGATCTTTCAGGCGGATATGCAGGTGCATCTGGTGAACGATGGTCCGGTGACGTTGATTGTCGAAACTCCTTGACTTGAGGGTGGATCATCCAATAGTCTATCGGTAATGTCGTATTTATTCCGCCAATTGGCGATCGGGATTGTTTTCTTTTCTGTCAGCTTTGCCCAGACGATTACCGGAACTTTGCAAGATGCTCTAAAACAACCAGTTAGCGGATTGGTGGTGACGGCGACGCATGCCGAGAGTGGTTCGAAAGTGGATGTCGTGACCGATGATGCGGGGAATTACCGGTTTGGCGGTTTGCGGATTGGGTCTTATACGATCACGGCGGATTTGGATGGATCGAAGATCGAAGTGCGGGCTCGGATTACGTCGGCGAACGAGGCGGTGAACACAGGTACCCAGACGTTTCAGCCGCCGGAGGTACGCGAGGCGGTTACGGTGACGGCGCGGCGCGTGGAGGAAGAGGCGCAGGATGTGCCGATTCCGGTGTCGGTGATCAACGGGCGGACGATTGACCGGGCGGGGGCGTTCAATGTGAACCGGCTGAAGGAACTGGTGCCGACGGTGCAGTTCTATTCGTCGAATCCGCGGAATTCGGCGATTAACATTCGCGGGCTGGGGTCGCCGTTTGGGTTGACCAATGACGGCATTGAGCCGGGGGTGGGCTTCTATGTCGATGGCGTGTTCTTTGCGCGTCCGGCAGCGGCGACGTTGGACTTTATCGATCTGGAGCGCGTGGAGGTGTTGCGCGGGCCGCAGGGTACGTTGTTTGGGAAGAACACGACAGCGGGTGCGTTGAACATCACGACGAGGCGGCCTTCGTTTACGCCGGAGTCGAATGTCGAGCTGAACTTCGGCAATTTGGGGTTCATTCAGGCGAAGGCGTCGATTTCGGGTCCCATTGGCAAGAAACTAGCAGCGCGGTTGTCGTTTTCGGGTACGCAACGGGACGGGATGCTGTACAACGTGCGGGCGCAGCAGGATGTCAACGATCTGAACAACCTGGGATTTCGGGCGCAGGTGCTCTACAACCCGAAGGAAAACGTGACGGTATTGTTTTCGGCGGATGTGTCGCGGCAACGGCCTCGCGGGTACGCGCAGGTGGTGGTGGGGGTCGCGCCGACGCTGCGTGCGGCGAATCGCCAATACAACCAGATCGCGGCGGATTTGAATTACCGCCCGCCGAGTTGGAATCCGTTTGACCGGCTGATTGATACCGATACGTCGTGGCGTTCGAATCAGGACATGGGTGGCGGCTCGGTGACCGTCGATTGGGACCGAGGGAAGGGTGTTCTGACGTCGATTACCGCTTACCGGTTCTGGGATTGGAATCCTTCGAATGATCGCGACTTTATCGGGTTGCCGGTGACGACGGCGTCGGCTGCGCCCTCCTATCAGACGCAGTTTACGCAGGAGGTACGGTATGCGGCGAAGGTCAATGACCGGCTGAATTACCTGGTGGGTGTGTTTGTGTTCTCGCAAGGGTTGAAGCCTTCTCCATTTCACAAGCAGGAGCAGGGTTCGGCGGCGGCGCGGTTCTTGCTGGCGCCTACGGCAGCGGCGTTGACACCAGGGTTGCTCGATGGGTACGGGCAGAACATCAACTTCGACTTCCGCAATACCAGTTCGGCGGGGTTTGGGCAGATTGAGTATGCACTGACTCGGAATCTGAAGATCATTCCCGGGCTGCGGTTGAATTATGACCAGAAGACGCTCGATTACAACCAGGTGGTGTACGGCGGGTTGCAGACGAGCGATCCGGCATTGATTGCGCTGCAACGTTCGATTCTGGCGCCGCTGCAGTATAAGGCGGATGTCGGGGATGGAAATGTGAGCGGGCAGTTGACGCTGTCGTACAAGTTGGGCGAGCGGGCGAACGCGTATGCGACGTACTCGACAGGGTTCAAGTCGATTGGGTTGAACTTGGGCGGCGTGCCTACGGATGCGGCGGGGAATCCTGTGGTGTCGGCGGCGACGGTGCGGCCGGAGCGTGTGGGGCATTGGGAGTTGGGCGTGAAGTCCACACCGTTTGCGAACACGACGGTGAATGTCGCGGCTTTTCATACGAACATTCATGACTTTCAGACGCAGGTGGTGAATGCGCAGGTCGGGGTGCTGCGTGGGTATTTGGCCAATGCGGAACGGGTACGGGTTCGCGGGGTGGAGTTGGATGTCAATACGAAGTTGAATCCGGAACTGACGGTGTTTGCGGCGCTGGCGTTTACGGATGGACGGTACTTGCGGTTTCCGGACGCGCCTCCGCCGCTGGAGGAGACGGGAGGTCCTGCGGTGAAGGATGTGTCGGGTACGGTGTTGCCGGGGATTTCGAAGTGGGCTTACTCGACGGGTGCGGAGTACGCGCGGCGGAAGACGGTTTGGAATCTGAATGGGGAATGGTTCGCGAGGGTGGATGCGAGTTATAGGTCGCCATTTTCGTCGAATCCGTCGGCGTCGCGGTACCTGATTGCGGGTAGCTATGGGTTGGTGAATCCTCGCGTGGGGTTCCGGAGTGTGGATGGGTGGTCTGTGTCGGTTTGGGGGCGGAATCTGCTGAATGAGAATTACTTTGAGTTCTTGTCGGCGGCTCCGGGGAACTCAGGGTTGATTGTCGGGCTGCCGGGGGACCGGCGGACGTTTGGTCTAACTCTGGCGCGGACTTTCCGGTAGCACGCAGCCAATGACGATATCGTTGCTCATTCGCAGAGCCAGATTCCAAGGGGCGCGGCATGGCACGATCGTCCAGCTTTCCCCAACAGTGAGCTGCTTTAGGAGTAGGCCCTGGAGGTCCTCACCACCGAACGTGGGCGCTCCAAATCTTTCTGTGACGAGGTCTTCGATCAGTTGATCCAGCTGTTCCAGATCACACTCAAAAGACACCTCGCAATTGGACACATTTAGAGCTGCAAGGGGAAGAATTAGACAGGCATCGCCGGTGGCGGTCTGGCTTGGTGTTGCCTCCGTCTTTGCCAATCGTGACGCGGTCTGGCGAATCAGTTTGTTTTTTGAGCACCGCGCGGTCATGAGAAACCACTCGTTGACCACCGGATGATCCAACGACTTGAGCTTGCGCATCGCGTTGAAGCTTATGGCCGGATGCGTGAAGAAAGCCGTCAATCTAGGGATCGCGATGGACGGCAGATACGCGATCAAGCGCAGTACCAGGATCTCGCTATTCGGTCCGACTTTATCGATTGGGAGCAAGGAAAGTGCGGTGGCCGCTTCGCTGGTGGATGAGATGCACCCGCCAACGATGTTGAACAGGTAGTTTCTCGCTATCTCGTCCTGCTCGAGGCAAACCCAATCGCATAGTAGAGTGAGGTACTTCGACTTCTCGGTGGCATGCGCGAATAGTTGGTAGATGCCAAACCGCGCGGCCTCATCGCAAGTTCGGATATCAACCGTGCTTGCCAGGAAGCGGATGATTACATCCGTAAGGTGGGGTGCGTCGAATAGGTAATGCCCAAGTTGCTCGGTACGCTCACCCGTTTCTGCCGCCACGGCGTCAATAACGTCTTGTTCGGTGCGTAGCAATGTTGTGGCCAGAGGGTGGCGAACCTACATTTGGATGCGTAGGAGACCCGGCTCTGCGGTGAGGTCGAGGTCGTAGGATTTGGGTTCCTGACCTTCTATTGAGATCGTTACGCGGTGTTTGCCTCGGAATGCGCGTATTTGATAGGCGCCGTCGTCATCGGTGACGCCTTCGGCTCGGGTCCACCAGTCGCGGAAGACCAGGCGTTCGTAGGTGTCGAGCATGGGGCGGGAGGTCCAGTCTCGGCGGAAGAGGCCGGCTCCTTGATTGGCGAGCCAGTGGGCGCCGTCCCAAAAGCCCCACATCAGGAATGAACGGATGTTGGGGTGGGAGAAGGCAGCAGTGAGATAGTCGTCCAGATAGCGCGCCTGGGCCTCCTCGTCGCGGGGTCCTCCGAAGGTGACGTCGAACTCGGTGATCTCAATGGGGAGGCCGAATTGCGAGAGTTCGTCCCAGGCTTCGAGAACGCGCGGGATGGGCGTTAGCGGTACGCCCATGTGCGCCTGGTCGCCTAGGGCGGTGACGGGCGCTCCGTTGTCGAGGAGTTCGCGAATGATGGCGAGGACGGCGTTGCGGTGCGTATCGTTGGCGCCTGCTCGGACGTTTGAGATGTTGTAGTCGTTGTACACGAGGTCGATGTCGGGGTTGACCTCGCGTGCCCATTGAAAGCTCTTCCAAAGTAGATCACGGCCGCCGTCGCGGAGGACTTCGGTGTTGGTGAAAGCTTCGTTGACGACGTCCCAAGCCACAACGCGCCCGCGGGTCTTGTCCACATAATCGCGGACGTGGAATTCGACGGCGCGGCGGAGGTCTTCTCCGCGGAGATTGCGCACGGAGGTCGGCAGATGTTCGTAGTTGGGCCAGACCAGGACGTGTCCGCGGGCGGGGAGGCCGTTGTCTTCGAACCAGCGGAGCATACGGTCCGCTACGGGGTAACCGGAGCCGTTGTTGAAGCCCCACTTCAGGGCGTTTTCCGTGACGACGTAGTTGAAGAGGCGCTTTAATTCGAGGCGGTAACGCTCACCGTCGGCGGTGTTGGCGAACAAGGGTCCGTCGGCGACCGCAGTGCCGAAGCGGAAGGCGTGGCTGAGCTGTTCCACTTGTACTTTGGCGCCGGGGATGGGCTTGTCTTCCGCATCCACTACGGCGATTTGCAGGTCCGACATGCGATGTTCGCGGATACGTGCCTGCGCGGCCTCGCGCCAATCGCTGTTCACTTCCTGCCCGCCGAAGATGTCGAGATTGATGCTTTGCGGCGGTTCGGCCTGGGGTCCGAAATCTTCGAGGCGGATGTTGGCGAGTTCGATGGTGCCGACGGTGAATCCGGCTTGGATGCGAAGGGCGGAACCCGAGGCGGCGTACGCGGCGGTCTGGTAGGCGATGGCGTACTCCTTCCATTCGGGCGTGAGCGCGATCATGCTGGAAAGCGACTTGCTGAATGGGCTGGAGTTGAGTTCGTGGATGAGGCCGATGCGGCTGCGGGTTTCGGAGCGTGCCCAGAGGCGGAAGCGGAACCAGCGTCCACTGGCGATGGCGGGCGGCAGAACGCGCGACATCTGCGAATCCCAAGGTGTGGACGGTGTGGCGACGGTGGTGACCACGCGCAGCATCGTGGGGGTGCCGTCTGGGACATCCGCGGCTGCGAGCGTTTGCATTCCACCTGCGCGGCTGTAGGTCCAGGTGCCACCTTCGATGATGGACTGTGCTTGGAGCAGGGTGCCGAGGAAGGTGATGGCTATCGCTAGGCGGCGCATACGTTCTGCGTTGATTGTATTGCAAGCGATCGTTTGTGATGTAATCGCGGCAGCATGAAGATTTCTCGTTCCGTGTTTGGGTTGTGGTTGTGCAGCATATTGGCGTTTGGGGCGGAGTTCCGCGCGGCGGCGGTGAAGGTGGACATTACGCCGTCGACGCCGCAGTGGTTGATGGGGTACGCGGCGCGGCAGTCCAAAGGCGTGCATGATCCCATTCATCATCGGATTGTGGCTTTGGATAACGGACAGGCGCAGGTGTACATCGTGTCGTCGGACTTCTGTGTGTTTTCGCCGCAGGTGTTTGATGACTTTGCTGTTGCGCTGAAGGCGAAGACGGGGATCGCGCGGGAGAGCGTGCTTTGGACTGTCACGCATACGCATTCGGCACCGGAGCTTGGGCCTCCTGGTGTGTACGATGTGCTGCTGAAGGGACGGAGCGATCACGAGTGGGATCGCGAGTATCTGCGGACGGTGCAAGACAAGTTGATTGCCGGGATTGAACAGGCTCGGGCCAAGTTGCAGCCGGCGACGATTGGGTTCGCGTGGGGCCGGTCGAATGCGAATATCAACCGGCGCGCGAAGGATCTGGATGGGACGATTTCGTTGGGGTACAACCCGGATCGCCCGGCGGACCGGCAGATCGGCTTGATGCGCATCGATGGCGCGGATGGCCAGACGATGGCGCTGGTGGCGAACTATCCGATGCATGCGACGGTGTTGGGTCCGAGGATGTTGGAGATTAGCGGGGATGCGCCGGGGATCGTTGCGTCGTATGTAGAGGAGAAGTTGGGCAAGGGCGTGCTGATGCTGTACGTGAACGGCGCGGCTGGAGATCTGGCTCCGATCTACACGGTGACGGATAGTCCGAAGGCGGGGCATCTTGGTGAGTTTCGTGTGCTGCTTGGGGACAAGATCCTGGAGGCGAACAAGGGGCTGAAGACGAAGGCGGCATCGACGCTGCGGGCGCAGGAGCGGTGGATTGAGACTCCGCGACGGGAAGGGCTTGGATGGCCTACGGAACTTGGTGCGTACACGAATGAAGCGAACGGCCACATCAAGATTCCGGTGCGTATTGTGGAGATCGGCGATGCGGTGATCTGGTCTGCGCCGGTGGAGTTGTTCAACGAGATCGCGGCGACGGTGCGAGAGATGTCGCCGTTTCCGTACACGTTTTATTACGGGTACACGAATGGGTGGCTTGGGTACTTGCCGGTTGCCAGTGCGTTTGCGGAGGGCGGCTACGAGCCACGGACATCGCCGTTTACGGCGCGGGCTGAGCCGGACCTCCGCGATCAGGTGCTGGGTGCTATTGAGCGGCTGAAGAAGAAGTAGTAGCGAGCCGTTCGACGGTGGACCGAACGTTGCTGACGCCCTGGTTCAACGCGGCGCTGTACACGGCGCTGTCGACGTTCCAGGAGATGACATCGAAGCCGATGTTCAACCACTGTTCGAGCAGCTGCTGATTGCCGGGTTGGATGCCGAGGCGCTTGCCGTGCTTGCGCGCGGCGGCGACGGTTTTCTCAAGTGCCTTGAGGAAGTCCGGGTGCTGGAACTGGCCGGGGATACCGAGGCCTTGCGAGAGATCGTAGTGGCCGACCCAGAGGATGTCGACACCGGGGGTTGCGGCGATGGCTTCTGCGTTGGCGACGCCCTTGGGGGACTCGATCTGGCAAATGATAACCGTGGAATCGTTGCTGTCGCGGAAGTACTGCGCGGGGTCGGGTACGCCGTAGTCTGTGTGGGCGCTGCCGAGACCTACGCCACGGCGGCCCAGGGGCGCGTACTTGGAGGAGTCGACGATGTACTTGGCGACTTCGGGGGTCTCGACGTTGCCGATCATAACGCCGAGGGCTCCGGCATCCATCAGGCGGGCGAGGAAGTGGTACTGCGCTTCGGGTACGCGAACGAAGGGGGCGAAGCTGCAGGCTTTGGAGTACGCGATGAGGTCGAAGCAGCGCTCGATTTCAAAGCCCGAATGTTCCATGTCGAAGATGACGAAGTCGACGCCGGCGTTCTCTGCGATTTTGGCGATGCCGCGGGTGCCGAATTCCCAGACCATGTGGCCAACGGGAATGCGACCTTCTGCGATCGCTTGACGATACTTGTTTGGCTTCATTGAAGTAGCCAAGATCTTATCATTTGGTCCAGTTGGGGAAGACCTGCGGCTTGGCTCGGCGGATGTCCTCGATGAGGCGTGGCGTTTGGGCGCGGCGGCGGTAGAGCTTTTCGAGAATGGCATCGAGGGTGTCGCCATCTTCGGCGATCCATTGGCGCGGGATCTGGCGCTGGGCTTCGTCGAAGACGGTGTCGGGGAAGTGGATGACACGGTCGAGCCAGGGTTGGAAGTCGTCCCAGGAGCGGATGCTTTGGTAGACCATGTGGCGCGGGTAGATGCCTTGGAGCGGGACGTCCTGAAACTGCCAGACGGGTCCGGCAAAGATGAAACCGTGGTCGATCATGCGGGTGACGACGGCGGTGGTTTCGTAGTTGGAGTTGGCGGCCTTGACGCGGGCGCGGTAAAAGATCGACTGGCGCGCGTCGGCATTGGCGGTCCACTTGTCGAAAGGGAGGATCGCGGCGAATTCCCAAGGGTTGGCGCAGGCGCGGAGTTGTTCGTCGGCGACGAAGTCAAAGACGGTGAGTACGGCAGGGTCGCCGGGGTAGCGGCTGCCGAAGTGCCAGCCAGGTTCGACGAGAGTGGAGTTGGAGCCGAGTTGAATGGAGCATTGCGGGAACTCGGCGAGGAAGTCCGGCGTGAACTCGACGATGGCGCATTCGGGTGCGGCGATTTGGAGATAGCGGAGGAAGACGCTGGCGATCCACTCGTTGATGAGGATACGGCGGCCCTGGGGATTGCTAGCGGCTTTGACGACGTAGAACGCGCCGTCTGAGGCGGCCACGAGGTGTGCCTGCGCGCCGCCACGCATTTTTCTTATATAGCGAATGGCGCGAACCGGCATACAAGACTCGAACGGGATAACCTAGTGGATAACACACGAAAGGACGGGAACCCCTCCCTCATACTGATGGCTGACGAGCAGAAGAAAGAAACGGAAACGAAGAATTCGAAGGACGAAGTCGCACTGGAGTTGATGAAGTTCATCGCGGTTACGACCGGGTACGGCAAAGGCGCTTCAGGGGCTGGTTTTGGCGGCAAGGCGGGAAAGACTCCCGAAGAGTACGCGGAGTCGCTGCTGGAACTGTTCGACCGGTGCCGCAAGGCTGTCAATAACCAATAGGGCGAAACGGGTCCTGCAGAAAAAGAGAAAGGGCGGGTGTTATCCCGCCCTTTTGCCATTTGGGAATCCACCTTCCCGCCTGACAGTTGTTACTTCTTCTTGGCTGCCGCCTTCTTGGCGGGAGCAGCAGCTTTCTTAGCAGGAGCGGCCTTCTTGGCCGGAGCAGCCTTCTTGGCGGGGGCGGCCTTCTTGGCCGGAGCGGCCTTCTTTGCAGGCGCCGCCTTCTTGGCCGGAGCGGCCTTCTTAGCGGGGGCTGCTACTTTCTTCGCAGCGGTCTTCGGTGCCGGAGCGGCGGCTTTCTTAGCGGTTTTCTTGGTCACGGATGTCTTCTTTACAGTGGCTTTTTTGAGTACGGCCTTGACCGCGCTCTTTTTTACTATAGCCTGCTTTACAACATTTTTCGAGCTAGATGTTTTAGCAGACTTCGCTGCTACTTTCTTAGCAGGAGTCTTGCCAGCAGGGGCCGTCTTCTTGGCAGGTGCGGTTTTAGGGGCTTTTTCGGCCTTTTTGCGCACTGGAGCAGGAGTCGCGACGGGAGCAGGCTCTGGCGCCGCAGCTTGCACGGGAGGTGCGATTTCTTCGGGCTCGGGCTCCTTGACGGGCACCGGAGCAGGAGGCGGAGGGAGCCTTACGGGCGCTGGTGGACGAGTTTCGCGGACCAATTCATCGTCCATTTCATCGGAATAATCGCCGATGTCGCGAGCGGAGTCTACGGGGTCTCCGTCGAACGACATCTCGTCCAGTTCATCATCGTCGGGTGAGGGTGCTGCCAGGTACTGTCGCATCGGATATCTCCTCAAGTATGGATCGCGTGGCTTGTGAACTGCCGCGAAGTGCTTCGATCATTATGCAATGAACGGCACGGGACTGGGAATTGCGGCGCGTCGAAAGTTGCCGAATGCAGCCCACGCGCGATAATGGAGGCGAGTGGCGAAAATCAAGGATTTAGAAGCGAAGTTCGCGCGCACCGAGGAGCAGGTACGGCTGTTTCAAAAAATCAGCCGGCTGATGGCGCGTGATCTGAGTCTGCAGGACAACCTGCATAGCATCATTGGGCTCATCACGGACTTCATGCACTGCGATTCGTGCCTCATCTATTTGATGGACGGGGACGATTTGGTGCTTTGCGCCGCGAACAATGCCGCACCCAATACGATTGGACAGGTTCGTCTGAAGATTGGCGAAGGTCTGACGGGGTGGGTAGCGAAGGAGCGCCGCTTTGTGGCGATCTCAAGAGAAGCATTTTTGGATCCCCGCTTTAAGCATTTTGCGGATTTGCCGGAAGATACATACGAAGCATTTCTTTCGGCGCCAGTGATTGCGCGCAACAAAGTGGTTGGTGTGTTGAACGTGCAGCATCGCGCGCCGCATGCGTTCAGCGGGCTTGAGATGGAGTTGCTGACGACGGTGGGCGAGCAGATTGGCTGCCTGCTGTTGCTGTCGCGCATGCCGGCCAGTGCATTGCAGGAAGCCAATCATGCGCAGTTGGCGCTGGCTTCGATGGTGCCGGTGGCACCGATGGTGCGATGAAACTACGAATTGGCATTGGGGTGGCTGCAGCAGGGTCGCTGATTGGGGCGGCATCGCTGCTGCTTTCGCAGACTGCGCCTGAACCCGTTACACGTCCCGCGTCGTGGAAGATGCAGTACTTCTACGATGAGGATAAGTCTGAGCTGACGATCACGGATCTTGAGTTTCAAAGCGTCACCAGCGGGGCTGCGTGCGGGGTGATCACGTACGAGCGCAAGCGTCCGCAAGGTGTGGTGCTGCTGACGCGGGATGGTGGCGTGACCTGGAAGCAGGTACAGGCGCCGGACGTACCGATTGACATCCAGTTTGTGGACGATTCGCAGGTATTTCTGCTGACTGACAAGGGCATCTACAAATCGGAAGAGCGTGGCCTGGAGTGGAAGAAGTTGAAGGGCATGGCCGGTTTGAATGCCATCCACTTTCTGGACAGCAAACGCGGGTTTGTGGCTGGGGTACGGAAGCAGTTGCTGGCGACTGAAGATGGCGGCAAGACTTGGACGCCGGTTGCGGAAGCGGCAAAGCCGAGTGCGAAGCCCGAGTTTACTTCGTACAACTGGATTGCGTTTCGTAAGGACGGACGTGGGATCGTGCTGGGTGGATCGACACCGCCGCGTCCGAGAGACCTGCCTGTACCAGCATGGGCAGACCCTGAGGCGGCGATGAAGCAGCGGGAGTGGCCGAAGCTATCGATTGCGCTGGAAACAACCGATGGTGGGAAGAACTGGAAGTCCGACACGGCGCCAGTGTTTGGCCGGATGGCAAAGTTGCGGTTTGGTCCGGCGGAGAGTCCCTTGGCGATGTCGCTGCTGCGGTACGACCACGCTTTTGACTATTCGGCCGAGGTGCACCTGGTGCATTGGGTGTCCGGCAAGAGCGCTCCTATTTTTGCGCGGAAGGACAGCTTTGTGACCGATGTTGGGTTCACGGGTGCGAAGTCCGGGTTCCTGGCGGCGATTGAGCGTCCCGGTACGATGGCGCAGTCTCCTTTGCCCGGCAAGTTGCGGATACACGGCAGCGCCGATTTGTCGTTGTGGACGGAGATGCCGGTGGATTACCGGGCTGTGGGTACGTTTGCAACGATGTCGGTGGTGGATGCCGGACATGCGTGGGTGGCGCTGGATAGCGGGATGATTCTGCATCTGACGCGGTAGCGCTATACTTTTTCTCAACATGAAGACTTACATCGCGGCCTTGCTGGCCGGCGCTGCGCTTTTGTGTGCCCAAGCGAGCCGTACTGCCGAGGTTGAGGCTGCTTACGCGAAGCTCAAAGAGGCTGAGGGCAAGAAGGATGCCGATGGGGTACGGGAGTGGGCGGAGAAGACGTCCGCCGCGGCGAGGGCGGTGGTAGCGAGTCCGAAACCGGAGAAGGCGGACGAGGTCGAGGGTTGGACCAATGCCGTCGATTACGCGCGGCAGGTAGACATTTACACGGAGTATTCGGAGTACGCGACGGCGATTGGTGGCGTTGCGCCGGAGAAGGTGATCGCGCTGGTGGAGTCGATTGAAAAGCGGAATCCGAAGAGCGAGTATTTGAGCAAAGCATACCCGGCGTATATGGCGACGCTGAGCCAGACGGGGAAGAGCGATCAGTTGATGGCGGCGGCGGTGCGGCGCATTGAAGTTGACCCGAAGAATCCGGATCTTCTGCTGGTGTTGGCGGACGGGTACATGAAGCAGAAGGAAGTGGATAAGGCCACGGACGCGGCGACCAAGTTGATTGCGGTGATGCCGACGGCGGCGCGTCCCGAGGGGATGAGCGAAGCGGATTGGGAAAAGAAGAAGACGACGGTTGTGGGTACGGCGCAGTGGATCGCCGGCGTGAACTACGCGGAGGCGAAGCGGTATAAGGAAGCCGATGAGGCTTTGCGTGTGGCGCTGCCGGTGGTGCGGGGTCAGGCAGGGATGGAGCCTGCGACGCTGTTTTATCTGGGTGTGGCGAACTACAACCTGGGGAAGCCGACCAAGAATCGCGCGTTGATTACCGAGGCGATCAAGTTCAGCGAGGAGTGCGCGAAGCTGGCTAGCCCTTATCGCGACTTAGCTCAAAAGAATGCTCGCCAGATTCGGGTCGAATTCGGTGTGAAGAAGTAGAAGCGTCTTGCGACGGCTGGGTGGTGACCGGCGGTTGCATGCTGGGACGCCAGGGCCGGACGCCAGCGAGGGCAGGGCCGTTCAACTGCTTCTGTTCCTGTTTGTCGCGATACATGTTGCGGTCGGCAAGAGCGAGAAGTTCGTCGGCTGTTTGCGCGTCTTTCGGGTACATGGCGAAGCCGAAGCTGCCGTAGATCATGCCGTCCTGGCAGACCTTCTGGCTGGCCGTTTTGATGGATTCTCGGAGAGAACGAATCTTGGAGACGACGGTGTCTTCATGTACGTCGGACACGATCATCACAAACTCGTCGCCACCCATTCTAGCTACAAAATCGTACTCGCGGCAGCTTTCGCGCAGGGCTGCGCCTACCGCTTGCAGTAACTGATTGCCGACCAGATGGCCGAGCGTGTCGTTGACCTGCTTGAAGCCGTTGAGGTCGCACACGATGACCGCGAGCGGGGCGCCCATACATTTGCTGAGACCAATCTGGTGGTCCAGGTGGAGGTACAGCGAGTGGGCGTTGGGAAGCCCCGTGAGATGATCTGTACCCGCCTTGTCTTCGGCCTGCTGGAAGAGCATGCCGTTGGCGACCGCTTGCGAGAGCTTGGGGATCAGCGCCTGCAGACGGCGGAGATGGTCTGTCGTGAAGGCGTCGGGCTCTGTGCTGTAGAGCGTGAGTACGCCGAGCACAGTGTCGGGGCCGGGCAGGGCGATGGAGAGGGCGGAGCGGAAGCTTTGGAAGTGGATCGACACCAGCGGGTTGGTGCTTTCGCGCGCGGGGTTGCCATTGACAATGGAGCCGCCGGTGCCGGCAACGCGTCCCGATAGACCGTCGCCGATTTCGAGTTCCATCATGTCGGGCTTTGAAGGGAAGCCGTCGAGATGACGGGCCTGCAAGCGATCGCGACGGCGGAGGTACACAGCGATGCCTTGGAACTTGACCAAGCGACGGAGGCCTGAGGATACGACGCTGAACGTGTGGGCGAGGCTCAGGGATGTGCCGAGTTCCTGCGTGAGTTCGTAAAGCGAGTTGACCTCGGCGGTGGTGGAGCCGATGGTGCGTACGACGCGATCAAAGACTTCTGCCGGGGCGAGGCCTTTTTCTTCTTCCCGCTGGGTTCGCGCGGTGGCGAGCTTTCGTTCCCACTTCTGGTAGTGCTTGCGGAGGAGCGCGAAGATGCGCGGGTCAAACTGTTTGCCGGAGTCCGACGACATTTGATCGACCGCTTGTTCGACGGGGATCGCGCGACGGTACTGACGGTCTGACGCGAGGGCGTCGAGGCAGTCTACGACAGTGAGAATACGCGCGCCGATCGGGATCGCTTCGCCCTTCAGACCGTCGGGGTAACCGGAGCCGTCCCAACGCTCATGGTGATGGCGGACGTACTCGACGACGGGGTACGGGAAGTCTGCACGCTGGAGGATTTCCGCGCCGACCATGGGGTGGACGCGCATCTTCTCGAACTCTTCGGGCGTGAGGCGGCCGGGCTTCGAGATGATGTGTTCGGGGACGCCGAGCTTGCCGATGTCGTGCAGGAGAGCGGCGGCTTTTAGCCCTTCGAGTTCGTTGCGGGAGAGGTTGAGGGCCTTGCCGAGTTCGACAGCGTACACTTGCACGCGCTCGAGGTGGCGGCTCATTTCGCGGTCCCGCGCGCCGATGGCTAGAGCCAGGGTTTCGATGGTACGGAGGTGGAGGTCGTCAATTTCCTTGCTGTGCTGGCGGTGCGCTTCCAGACGGCTGATGTAGACGCGGTAGGAACGCCAAAGGAGGAAGGCGAAGGGCATGTAGGCGAGCATGCTCTGCCAGTTCCAGGCATGGGCGCTGGCGGCGAAGGCTCCGGTGACGGCGCCCGCGACCAGGTAGTACGGCATTGTCAGTAGCAGGGAGTACGCGTACTTCCGGCGGCTGACCGTCGGGTCCGTAGCGCCGGTGATCAGGAATGCGGGTACTGCCATGGCGAAGAAGCACGCGGCGGCGGCGGCGACGAAGCGTACGGCAGGCTCGATGTGCTGGTTGGCGAGGCCGGGATAACGGTAGACCTCGTGGGCGGCCATGGTACCGGCGCCGATGGCGAGAAGGTCCGAGAGCGTGAGGAGCAGGCGATGACGGCGTTCCGCTTGTAACGGAGACACGATGAGGACGGCCACCGAGGAGAGCACGAGGGTCTGCGCCGCCGACAGCTCCATCAGCGATATCAGGATGAAAAGAAAGGCCATCGAGGTGCCGCCGGGGAGGCTGGAGCGGGTGATGCGGAGGGCGGCAGAGATGAGGGCGACTGTGGCGTAGCAGACGTAGCGTTCGGGGCCGACGGAGGCTGGGGAGACGCCCGACCAGGCGAGCGCACCGATGCCGGCTAAGCCGAGCAGAATTGCGACGCCGAACGACCGATTTTCCGAGCCCGAGGATTGAGAGTCAGTCACCGCTTCCTCACACTTATCGGCGTTCTCAGCTATTCGCTACAGTCCTCTAAGGTATCGAGACTGGTCAGCCGATATCACTAAGTGGAGGAATTCGTTGCACCGGGTCCTGATCCTTGGCGGTGACGATGAGTTACGGCGCAGAACACGCGATCTGTTGACGGACGTCGGCCTTGGGGCTGAGGTCACGGATCTGGCGCGTATTCCCGGTGAAATTGAGATCTCCCGCATCCTGCAGGTGAATCAACCCGAGGTGGTTCTGCTCGTAGTCGAGTCGATGCTATCGGTGAGCGAGTTCATGCGTCAGTTGGACCGTCATTCGCCGGACGTTCCGGTGGTGGCGCTTAGCCAGTACACAGACCAGCGCACCGTGCGTGAGCTGATGCACTGGGGTCTCAAGGGATTTGTCCCGGTCCCGATTGTTCGTAGCCAGTTCCTGGATGTGATCCGGCAGGTGTTTGACGACCTCCGGGCGGCTGCGCACTTTGAGGTGATTCCGCAGTTGTTTTCGTTCCTTCCAGGGAAGGGCGGCAGCGGGACGTCGCAACTGGCCTGTCACTTTGGGGTAGCGCTGGGATCGATTGCACAGGAATTCGGCGATGACGAGCGGGTGTTGCTGCTCGACCTTGACCTGGCGTCGGGCTTGAGCCGGTATCTGTTTGAGCGGCGCCATGCGTATTCGCTGATCGAGATGATTGAGACCGGGGTCCCGCTGGGGGAGATGTACTGGAATCAGTTTGTCGCGAAGTACGACGGGGTGGACGTCATCACCGGCGGGCGGCATAACCCGCGGCATCCGCTGACACCGAATCAGGTACGGCAGGTGATTGATTGCGCGCGTGGACGGTATGCGGCAATTTGCGCGGATTTGACGGGCAATACCGAGTCTTTCTCGCTCGAGATCCTGCGGCGGTCGGCACGGGTGTTTCTGGTGACGTCGAGCGACCCGGGTGCGATTCAGCTTGCGACGGAGCGGTTCCGGTTTTTGGAGAAGCTGGGGATCGGGCGGCGGACGGGGCTGCTATACACACGGTTTCCAGGGCAGGTAGCCGTGTCGTCAGCGCGCATTGCGGCGGAGGTGGGTGCGCCGGTGCTGGCAGAGATCAACTTTGACGATCGTAAAGTGAGCGAGGCGATGCGCGCGGGCCGACTGTTCGACCAGAGCACATCGACGGCTCGACATATTCGCAAGGTCGCGCAGAAGTTGGTTTGGGAGCCGGCGACGGAAGAGCTTGTGGTCGCGTAAACAGAACGTACGCAACCATTAAATTCTTGTAAACCCCGTAACGCGGGGGCCGATGGCCGGGGTCAATACTTCGGAAAGGAATTCCAGTCCGAATGAAAAAAGTAATTCTTGCCACGCTTGCCCTTGCTGCCATGGCGTTTGGCGCCGATGTCACCGGGAAGTGGACAGCCGAGATGCCTGGCCGCGGCGGGCAGACTCGCACCACCACCATGAACCTGAAGCAGAGCGGGTCGAGCTTGACCGGCACGGTTTCCGGCATGGGCGGAGACACCGAGATCTCGGAGGGCAAGGTGAACGGAGACAAGATCTCGTTCGCCGTTGTTCGCGAGTTCAATGGCAACACGATGAAGATGCTGTATGAGGGTACGCTGGCTGGGGATGAACTGAAGCTGAAGGTGGGCCGCGAGGGTGGCGACCGGATGAACGAAGTTACGGCGAAGCGCGCCAACTAACCTCGCCGGCTAGCACGCCGCAAGATTTTATACGCGGCACGGTGTCCTTTTTTTTGAGGATGCCGTGCCGCGTTTCTATTTTCGGGGCTACAATCGGCCAAAGGAGTTTTGCCGGTTTCATGCCCTTTTCCGCTGTTGGCAGTAGTTCCCGCCGCTCTCTGTTCCGCAACGCCGTTCGCGCGGCGTCCACCTGGACTGCGATGTCCGCCCTGCTCAAGGCTGCGTCTGCATCCGCAACCCCCAACAACGAAGACTTCTGGAGACTGGTGAAGAAGCAGTTCCCACTTGAGGACGGGCTGCTGTACTTCAATGCCGCCAACATCTGTCCGGCGTCGCGCGGGGTGCTGGATAAACATGCCGAGTATCTGCGGGACTTTGAGGCAAACCCGTCGTTTCAGAACCGCGCGAAGTATACGGCGCTGCGTACGCGGCTGCGGGGGAAGCTGGCGGATCTGCTGCATGCCAAGCCGAGCGAGATCACGCTGACGCGGAATACGAGCGAGAGTAATAACCTGATCGTGCATGGGCTCGATTTCCAGCCCGGCGACGAGGTGTTGATCACCGCGCACAATCATCCGTCCAACGAGAGCTCGTGGAAGGTACGGGCGTCACGCGAGAAGTTTGTGGTGAAGACCTTGCCGGTGCCTGTGCCGGGTGCGTCGAAGGATGCGATTGTCGAGCAGTTCAAGAAAGCGATTACGCCGCGGACGCGGGTGATCTCGGTGTCGCACGTGACGAATACGGCGGGGCTGCAGTTTCCGGCGAAGGAACTGGCGGCGCTGGCGCATAGCAACGGCAACATCTGGTTCCATCTGGATGGGGCGCAGAGCTTTGGTGCGTTGCGTGTGGATCTGGCGGGGATCGGGTGCGACTCCTATTCGTCGAGTACGCACAAGTGGGCCATGGGGCCCCTCGAAGCGGGCATCCTGTACATCCGGAGTGAGCGGCAGGCGCAGGTGTGGCCGTCGGTGGTGAGCGCCGGGTGGAGTGATTCGCTGACGGGTGCGGACCGGCTGGAGGTGTTCGGGCAGAGAGACGATCCGAGGCTTGTGGCGCTGGAGCCCGCTGTCGACTTTCTGAATCTGATCGGGATGGATCAGGTAGAGGCGCGGTTGCGGTATCTGACGAAGTCCCTCAACGAGAAGATGCGGGCGCTGCCGGGTGTGACGGTACGTACGAATCTGGAGAGCGAGTTGAGCGGCGGCGTGGTGAAGGTGGTGGCAGGGAACGGGTCGCCTGGCGCGCAGAATAAGCGGCTGTGGGATAGCAAGCGGATTGCGATTGCTGCGACTGAGAGTGGCGATGCTTCGGGGTTGCGATTCTCGCCGCACATCTACAACACGATGGATGAGATCGACGAGGCAGTTCGTGCGGTGAAGAGCGTACTGGCCTAGACGCTGGTGGGCGTCACCACTGGAATCGTGGTTTGGATGAGCTTGGCGGATTGGCGTTCGAAGCGGAAGACGCGTTCTTCAAAGATGTCGTCTTCCGCCCAGAAGGCTTCGATGGGGCCGAAGAAGTCCTTGAGCTCATTGGGCATGCAGGTGGGGAGGTAGGCGCGGAGGACGCGCGGGTCCCAGTAGCGGAAGAGCGCGTAGCGGCCTTTGGGGTCGTGGACGCGAAGGATGGTTCGTAGATGGCGGCGTACGGTGCGTATGCTGAGGTCGGCTTTGAGGAAGATGCCCCAGCTTTCTCCAAACCCTTCGTTGATGATGCGCCGGGACATGGTGTCGTCGAGGTCGAGTTGGACGAGGTAGGGCGCGGCTTGTTCGAGGGCCGGGGGTAAAGCTCCGGCAAAGAGACATTCGCGCTGCATGCCGGAGGACATGGCGTAGCGGTAGGCCTTGGGGCTGCGGGCACCGTCGAGGATCGCCCAGATGTCCGGGCGAATGCCTTTGGGCCAGAGTTCGTCGCGCAGTTGATCGTAGGGTGTACTCGTGCTCATGCTCGTGGGTGGAGTTAGTCGGCTGCGGCGGCGCGCTTCTTCTCACATTCTTCGCAGATGGCGAGGCCTTCTTCGGCGGCGGCCTGGAGAGCAGCGGCTTGGGCTTCTCCGTCATGGTTGCCGGCGAAGGTAGCGGGGTCGGGTTCGGTGGAGAAGTCTGCGGACGAGTTGCGACGGGCTACGACGACGCGTTCGGTGGTGCCTTTGCCGCCTTGCGCCGAGACGCCACCACCCTTGGCTGTACGCTGGATGATCTTGAGCTTTTTGCCTTCGATGGCCTCGATGAGCTTTTTGATGACGGTTTCATCGTCGATCCACATGTTGGGACCGGCAGTGCCGCGCCTCAGGACTTCGCGGAATTCGGGAAGGCGGCCGATGTTTTTGATGAACGTCCGGAGCTGATCCTGGGTGGGGAACTTGGCTTCCTGTACGTTCTCTTCGGTTTTTGCATTTGCCGGTGGTACGGGTTCGCTGGACCACAAGAACTGATAGACAACGCCGGCCTGATTGACTTGCATGAAACGCCTCGCAACGCAATTACGGTATATGGTACTCTTTAGCGGTTTTTCACGCTATAGGAGTTAGCGCCCATGCTCCATTTGCGACGAGAGCAACTCGCTGTACTTACACGCGCAATGCACGCGCGTTTCGACTATACGGCATACCAACATGTTTGCCGTTATTTTCCGGAACAGCGGGAAGCGTTGGGTAAGAAGGGTACGATGCACCTGGTTCGGGACGGTTTGAGTCAGGCGCGGACGTACGGGTTTGTGTCGCAATATGACCTGCTGCGGTTTTTAAATCTTGTATTTACGTACGGTTCGGGGTTTGAGTACAAGGAAGAGTACGCGTGGACCATTCCGTATTTGGCGGATGAGAGCCGGGCTCCGAATGTACGGATGGATCTGCTGATGTACGAGGCGTGCCACCGGCAGTATCCAGATTTGTATCCGCTGGAAGATGCGCCGGAGTTCGGGCCGGAGCCTCGGCCTGAGGAGTCTGCGGAAGCCGAGGGGCAGATCGAGGACGAGGATGTTGGGGGTCCTGATGTGTTGATTTGGGACGCTACGCCTACGCCGGATACGTATGTGCCGGAGTCTGTACAGCCGGAGATTTTGCCGTACACGCCGCCGCCACGGCCAGGTACGGTGCCGCTGGAAGCGGTTGCCCCCACAGAACAGGACGATGAGTTGCCTACGCTGAGCGAAGAAGAGTGGGCGGAGATGGAGCTGGAGAATGGCTAACGGAGCACCTCCCGGATTACCCGCGGCAAATGCCGGGGCTGGCAAAGCGCAGAAGGGGCCTCCGGGCGGGGCGGCTGGGAATTGCGGCTGGGAGGTGTACGTCAAGACGCATAGCCAGGAACGTTTCTGGCCGAAAGCGGCGTTTGACACTCAGCTTTGTTCGATCAACAACAGCAATAAGCTGGGAGCGGCGCAGCATACGCAGAGCACCACGATGACCGATGTCGTGTCGCCGGAAGCGAAGTTTACCGGAGCGGGGCGTAAGCGCTTCGGCGTCACCAACAAAGCACCGGATATCGCGGACGAGAAGGATTGGGTGCTGGTGACGAGCGCGTCGTCGAAGACCAAGCTGCCGAATCAGAACAAGCCGATTACGGTGAATGATGGGCAATGTGGCGGGTCTGCACAGCATATTGATTTGTTTGTCCGTCATCCGTTGTTTATGTACGGGCAGTTGAAGTTCAAAGATCCGGAAGATCGCGAGCTGACTTTTCCAAAAGATTTTCCAGTGGCGGCGTACAGCGGTACGGGCGCGGACGCGGATACCAAAGTTGCTTCGGCGAAGCTGGATGCTGAAGGCAAGTTTGATTTTGAGATCGACCGCAAGTGGGATTGGGTGACGCTGAAGTTCGGCGGCGCGAAGAAGCACATCTCCAATGGCGATGGCTCTGGTACGAAGACGGTGTTGAAGGGCTGGTCGGATCGGAAGGCTTTGGAAAAGGCGAATGCGAAGTTTTTCTCGCCGCCCGAGAGCTGGACGATGATCGAGTCCTTTTGGAAGTTTGCGGAGGAGCCGAAGTACATCAGCGGGAATCCGGCGTTTAAGGAAGCCGAGGGCAAGATCTATCTGTTCGATCCGCCGACGAAGGACTGGGTGCGGCGGATTGGTGAAAAGGGCGCGCATGTGGCGCTGACCTTGGATCCGAAGTGGACCTTCCTGCGGCATGAATTCTTTGATCGGTATTACGGGCATGGGTCGCACAATCATGAACGCGTGAATACGCCGACGACCACGATTGAAGGGTATTGGGGTACGGGTGGGACGCTGGATCGGGAAGGGTCCTGCCATTGGACGCTGACGCCGGATGATCGCGCCAAGAGCGTGCATTGTTTGCCGTGGATCCGGCAGAAGGATAAGACGGGTGTCCTGCAGGACAAGCCGGATAAGGATGCGCTGATTCAGTTTGAACTGCCGACGTCGACATTTGTGGCGTCTTCCGATGCGAATACGCGAAAGTACGCCGTGATCGGGGCATCCGATGCGAAGATGAAGGCGAATGCCGACCGGTTGAAGTACTACGACATGCCGAAGGTGTGGAAGTCCAAGGGGTATTGGGCTCGATATCTGACGGCGCCGAAGACGTACGACGCTAAGTTCTGGGAGGACTGGGATAAGCCAGGGTACTTGAAGAGCCGGTCGAAGGCGTCGCCGATGATTTTTTCATTGGACGATGTCGTGTTGACGGATGCGGCGCTGGTGCCGATTACGCTGGCTAAGGATGATCCTTACGCGATCTTTTATCATCGGTTCGCGCAAGATTACGACGAAGCGGCGAATGTTTCGAAAGAGGGCGTGTACAAGCCGAAGGCCGCGGAGCCGTACTTTAGCGATGTGAAGCGCGAGGGTGCGAAGTTCAACTACATTGCTGAGTATCCGAATTGGGTACGGATGGTGGCGGCGCTCGGCGGATGCTTTGATGCGTTCGATAAGCGTACGTCGCAGGATGTGTTTGGGGCCCGGGCAGGGGTGCGGTGGTACGACCCTGTTGTGTCGGCGACTGCGGCGGGTACGGCGGTGGCGGGGCAGCCGGCCGATATCAACAAGAAATACTTTGTGATTGGCCCTGAATGGGGGCAGCAGCATGCATCGCCGGTTTGGCCCTTTAAAGGAGCAAGTACCACGCCGAGCCGTACCGGCCGGTTCGATATGGTTCTCGTGCGGTGTTGCGACCAGGTTGCGGCCAAGGAAGTCTTTATCAATCTGCAGTACTTCCGGCTGAACTACAACTTTTTGGCTGCAGCCCCTGCAACGGCTCTGGCAGGAGCCGCCGGGTCCATTCACGCCGGGACGAAAGGCGTTCCCTATATTGGGCCCAATTTGAAGGCTCTGATGTCGCGTTGGAACGGATATGACGCCACCGTTCCCGGGGCGCGAGCGAAGTTGCTGCCGCAGAAGAATACCCTCAACCATACGGGCGAAGTTTTGTACTTTCTGCATCCAGCCACGGCTCTGCAAGGTGCCCATTACCGGATGGACGTGTTCAAAACCGCGGGCCAGGACCGTGCGTTTATGGATTCTGTCAACGGCAAAGGCGAGGTAATGGATAACCAGTCCACGCCGGATAATGCACATGCTCCCAATTCGTTTACGTTCGCTCACGAACTTGGACACGGAGGTTCGCTGCCGGATGAGTACGGAGAGTGGTGGAACTATTGCAATCACAGCGGACCGGGCATCGCAAACAACACGCCGGCAGATCCGTTTGTGGATGAAGGTACGAGCCATGACCTGATGCCCGGCGGAGCTCTGGTTGCAAATCAGTTCGCAATGATGGTGCAGAACGTGCTGCCGCGCAACCGGTACTTCTGGCACAACGCAGAGTTTGCGCGCAAGCATACCAAGGTGCCGTTGTTTGTGGGCTACGACGCTTTGCAGGAGTACAAAGTGCCGGGGCATCCGCAGTATCCATATCGCACATATACGTACTGGCCGGTCCGGCAGAAGATGAATCGAACTTCGGGAAAGCACGGCAAAGTTGACGTGTATCTGCATGCGCTGGGGAAGGATAAGTTTGCGGAGAACATTCTGCCCAACGGACCATTCAACGCGATGGTCAGTGTCCTGGTGAAGATCGATCTGGGGAACATTCCCAATACGGTTGTTGTAACGGATGTACGGGATCTGATACGCAATGCGTTTCTGATGCTGAACCAGCAGTTCCGGGCGACTGGGCGAGCGACGGTGGTTACAGATGAAGGGAACAAACCTTACCCGATCACGAAGGCGGTAGTGCGGTTTTCGCCTCGATTCCTGATTGGGAATGTCGACGCGACGATGGCGCCCATGTGGAGCCCGGCGCCCAAGAGCTACGGGCAGGATTACGCGAGCTGGCAGGGCTTTATCAAGACGCATTTCCAAATGACAGTGAACGACGCGAACGGAGTTGGAGCGCCACCAGCTACGGCGTTCAACGGCGCTACGGGCGGAGCCATCACGGTTGGGATCGACTCCACCAATCCGGCATGGAAGCCCAAGCTTACGGCAGATATTCAGGCGTTGATCCCGGCGATGCTTGGTGTGAGTGCGACCGGCGGGGTGATCGCGGCGAAGGATCTGGTTAGCCTGGTTGGATCGGTGATAGACAACAATGCGAAGGTTATCTAAATGGTCACTGATTCTGTTGGTGCCATTGAGCGCGTGCCAACCGGCAACGCAGGTAGCAGCCCAGAACGCGGGTGCGCCGAGGCCAGGGGCAGAACAAGAGAGGAAGAAGAATACGATGGTTGAGATCTCTCTCTCGACAGGGCAGCCCAATCCGCCCTTGGTGCCATATCAGCCGGTGGCGCTGCGGGATCGTTCGGACGGGACGACGCGCGCTAGTGCCAGTGTCGTGAGCCCGAACTTCATCCGGGCCTTTGGAAGCGGCGGACAGAACTCACGCGCGCCAGGGTCGCTAGGTGGCCAGGGACGCTTTGGCATCCGGTGGCAGTTTGCGGTTGATGGAGCGCCCAACGCTGTTCTGGTTGCGGGCGATCGGATCGTTGCGCAGCGATCGAATGGCTGGGAACTCATGAGTAGCGACGGCAAGAAGGTCGCTTCCGGACCTCCATCGCGCAGTTTGATTACGCTCGACCCCAGCGTCGGTATGTTTTATGTGGTGGGGAGCGGGAATGCCCTGCAGGCGATGGCAATGGATACCGGCGAGATGCGGTTCGCTCTTCCGCTGGGGCAGAACGAATCGTTCAGTTGGCCTTTGGTACATCGTTCCGGGAAGGTGCTGATGATCGCTGGTGTCGAGCAGCCGATGATGTCGCCGAGGCCCCGCCGGCCCGAACGATCACTGTTTCAGGCGGTGCGGATTGCGTCGCCCATACAGTTGAGCCCCTATAAGCTGTTGCTGTCGCTGGAACAGCAAAGGGATATGGTCTTTAAAGAGGCGAATATGCTGCCTGTAGGCTCCGGGGAAGTGCTTTGGGCAGCGATGCCGAATCTGCTGGTTCGTACCTCGCCGGCGCAGACGGTGGATGGAGCATGGACCGATACGTTCCGGCCACTTGCGGTGTCTGTGGATGAGATGGGTTGGTTGTACCTGGTCGCGGAATGCGGCGCCCAGAATCAGCGCGAGCTTTGGATTGTGACGACTGAGGGCGTGCGAGTGAGCAGGAGTGCGGTCCCGCCCGCATTTTGGGAAACCAAAGTTCCACCGGCGGTAGGCTATGACCATCGTGTGTACTTGCGCGCCGCGCAGGACATTGCAGCGTTCGCGCCCAGCGGTGAGCTGTTGTGGGAAGTGCGCATTTCTGGACAGATTGCGGGTATGACGGTGACTCCGGACGGCCGCGTTGTGGCGGCAGCGGGACGGGCGGTGTACCAGATCGATCCCGGCGGCAAGGTGACGCCTGTATTTGCGGAACTGCCCGGCAGTGCTACGACAGCGCCGGTGGTGACGGCGCAGGGCGAGATTCTGGTGGGGACTGAGACGGGAGTGGTATGTCTAACCGCCCAGTAAAGTTTGAAGTTAGCGATCCGGTGGAAGTGCTGCGGCAGGTGAACCTGACACCTCGGATGATTGAGGACTTCCGGCCGGTTACCGAGTGCTTGGAATGGCGGTTGTCGCAGACGTACTGGCGGGAGCAGGGATCGGTTGGGTTTTTGCGCAATGAGGTCCCGTTTGCGATTACGAGCGGGGGTACGTTGTCGGCGCAGGCAGCGGCGTTGCTGCATGCCAACTGCGTTGAGGCTCGGCCCGGGGCGGATGAGAAGATCATTGTGCTCGAGACCGGCGCGGGTAGCGGGATGTTTGCGCGGCTGTTTCTGCAGGAGTTTGAGCGGCTGTGCGTGAAGGCTGGCACCGACTTTTACTCGCGTACGGTGTACTACGTGACCGATGGGTCGCCGGAGACCGTCGCGCAGTGGAAGCGGAATGAGCAGTTTGCCGGGTTGCCTGTGGTGATGGGGCGGGCCATCGGTAACGATGCGCTGGCGGTGGAGACGGAGCAGGGGATTGTCGAACGGCTGACTGGCGTACGGGCGGTGTTTGCGAACTATGTGGTGGATTCGATGCCGGGTACGGTGGTGCGGAAGGGCGCCAATGGGCCTGAGGAACTGCACATACGGACGCATCTGATCGCGGAGCCGCAGAGTGTCGATCGGTTGTTCGACAAGGACGTGGATGCGGTTCGCAAGATGGCGGAGGCTACCGATCCGGCGTTATCGAAGCATCTGCAACTGATGGAGTTTGAGTCGGCGTTTCTGCCGGTGAGCCAGAGCTATCCGTATCTGGACGAGGCGATTGCGTTTGGGCATGACTGGCCGCGGATCATTCTGAATACCGGCGCGATTGGGTATCTGCATGGGGTGCTGGATGCGCTGCATGCGGATGGGTTCGTGCTGATCAACGATTACGGGATGACGCAAGCGGCGGAGGCTCCGGCGTTGGGTTCGTCCCAGCGGTTCGGGTTGAGTACTGCGATGGTGGTGAACTTTCCGTTTTTGGCGCACCACTTTCAAGGGCAGGGATTTCAGGCGCTGGCTCCGGAACACAATGAACGGCTGCCGATTCATCCGATGTTGTTTGCGCGGCGCGCGATGGGGGCTACGGCGGCGAAGTTCCAGGATCTGTTTTCCTGGGACGCTTATAGCGCTGGCGCCGGGCATCAGGAAGCGGCTCGAAAGATGCTGGAGGCGGGGCGGCTGGACGAGGTCGGGAAGGCTTATGAGCGGGCGCTGCAGGCGCGGCCGGCCGATTGGTCGCTGATGGGCGAGGTCGCGGAGTTTTTGCTTCGGAATGCGGCCGATTATGAGGCTGGGCGTAAGATGGCTGAGAGTGCGTTGGCATTGAATCCCTGGTACTCGGCGTGGTTGTGGAATCTGCTTGGGGATGCGCTGTTTGCGCTGAACCGGTTTGCGGAGGCGCATGAGATTTATTTGCGGGCGCAGACGATGTCGACGAACGATCCGCGTACGCTGTTGAACCTCGGGTATACGTACTGGGAGTTGGGCGATTCGGAGAAGGCGCTGGAGGCGCTGGCGACGGGGTTGGCTGTCGATGGGTCGGGGCAGTACCGGCAGCGGTTGTTGGAGAAGCAGTCTCTCATTCTGGAGGCGTTGACGCGACGGTACGCGCAGGAGCAGGAATGGCTGGCGCGGCGTGCGGCGCGGATGACCGCAGGCTAGAAGACGTTGGCTCGTACGGCGGCCGCGAAGGCTGCCGGATCTTCGAGCATCATCATGTGGCCGGTGGCAGGCAGGATGGTCATGCTGGCGGCCTCGTGGAGCGCCCAGTCGGGGACGTCCCAACCGGCGCGTGAGCGTTCTCCGGCGATCAAGTGTACGGGGACCGGCGAGGCGAAGACTTCACGTACCTTATCCAAATACGACGGATGTCCGGTGACGTTCAGAACCGAGCGGGACATGGCGACGATGGTACGGCCGTTCTGCTTGTTCAACCAATGGCGTGCCAGTTCGATGCGGCCGGGCAGGGGATCGATGCCTTGCGATTGCAGCCAGGCTTCCGGTGTTTCGCGCCGCTGCTGCAGTAGCGCGTCGGCCTCAAGGTCCGACATGGCGGCGATGCGAGAGGTCATGAAAGCGTCGTTCAAGGTGAAGTTGCCTTCGACGCTGGTGAGCGAGAGGATGCGGTCGGGATAGCGGTGGGCGAGCAGCATCGCGATGACACCACCTACCGAATGACCGAGCAGGTGGCAAGGCGTGTACGGGAGCAGGTGTTCGACCTGCGCGTCGAGGTGGATGTCTTCGAGTGGCGCCTGGAGGTTTGTGCCGTAGCCGATGAGATCGGGCGCGATGCCGCGGCGGAAGGTGGAGACTACCGCAGGGATCTGCAGGCTGCCGATGAGGCCATGTACAAAGACGAAGGGGACATCTTGTCGATGTCCCCTTTTCGTCGTGCTCATGGTGCTTTGCTGATCCCTTAGGCGAGGTCGAACTTTTCCTGGTGGAGCGCATGGTCACTCTTGACGAGGACCGGACGCTTGAGGATCTCTTCGATCTCTTCGAGGTACTGATTCTGGTGGCTCTTGAACATCTTGGCCACCTCAGGGTTGCAGCGGAGAGTGACGCTGTCGTGGTCGATGACCTGGGCCAGTTTGACGGCTTCGGCGATGATTTCCGTGACGATGGTGGGTACGCTCTTGACGTAACCGGCGCCTTCGCAGTACGGGCAGGGCGAGCACAGGGTGCGTTCGAGACTCTGCTTGACGCGCTTGCGAGTGACGGCGACCAAGCCGAAATCGTTGAACTGCAGGATCTTGTACGGCGCGCGATCGTCGTTCATCGCTTCTTCGAGCGCCTGCATCACCTTTTGGCGATTCTTGCGCTCGTCCATGTCGATGAAGTCGATGACGATGATGCCGCCAAGGTCGCGCAGGCGGATCTGGCGGACGATCTCTTTGACCGCTTCAAGGTTGGTCTTGACGATCGTGTCCTCGAGGCGGTTCGACTTGCCGACGAACTTGCCGGTGTTGATGTCGATGGCCACCAGGGCTTCGGTCTGGTTGATGACGATGTAACCGCCAGACTTGAGCCAGACCTTGGGCCGCAGAGCTTTTTCGAGCTCGTTGGTGATGTTGAAGGCGTCGAAGATGGGGGTGGAACGCGTGTACAGCTTGACCTTGGGGAGCAAGGAGGGCTGGAAACGCTGGACGAAGCGAAGGATGCTTTCGTACATCTCTTCGTTGTCCACCCAGATGGCCTTGAAGCTTTCGTTGAACTGATCGCGCAGGACACGCTGGACGATGTCCAGGTCGTGGTGCAGGAGCAGGGGAGCGGGACGCTTTTCCGCCTTCGTCTTGATGTCCTGCCAGAGGTTGTGGAGGAACTGGATGTCGGCGATGATCTCTTCGTCGGGCTTGCCTTCGCCTGCGGTACGGATGATGCAGCCGCCGCTGATGGTGCCGCGGACGCCTTGCAGAATGCGCTTGAGACGGTGCCGTTCTTCATCGCTGGCGATCTTGCGGGAGACGCCCATGTGTTCGAGCGTCGGCATAAAAACCACATAACGGCCGGGCAGGGCGATGTGCGAGGTAATGCGGGCGCCCTTTTGGCCGAGCGGTTCTTTGGCGATCTGAACGATGATTTCCTGACCTTCCTTCAGCAGGTCGCTGATGGAGGGCATGGGCTTGTCGTGATGGTGCGGACGGCCGCTACCTTGTTGCTGCGGCAGACGTACCTGGGCGACGGCGGCTACTGCGGGAGCTTCTTCAGCAGTTGCCGTATCTGCGCCTTCGTCGACGCCTTCCTGCTGCTGCTGTTGCCCCTGCTGCTGAGGCGGACGATCGCCACCACGGTCACGGCCGCGGCCACGGCGACCGCGCTGACGGCGGCCACCATCGCGCACGAAGCGGGAGGAGTTCCGGTCGCGCACCTGGGCGGTGACGGGCTCTTCGGCGGCGATGCGTTCGGCTTCTTCCTGCAGGTCTTCCACGTCGACGGCGGCACCGTCTTCGGTTTCCGAATGGAGGCCGCCGAGGATCATGGCCTGGATTTCGGGATCTTCGTCGTCACCTGCGGGGGCGGATTCGGCCTCCGAAGTGTCTTCCTCTTCGTCCTCACTGGTGTTTTCGACTTCGGTGGGAACGACGTCTTCGACGGGGTCCGAATCTTCGAGCGCTTCGGTGATTTCTTCTTCGCTCAAGAATTCGATCTTGCGTTCGGGGTGTTCCGGGGCGTCCGGCAGGGCGTTGGCCGAAGGATGCTCTTCAAAGTCGTGGGATGCGAGGGTGAGATGCTCTTCGACCTCGGTATCGTCCTCGTCATCTTCCTCGACAGTGCTGGGCGCTTCGGCTGCCACGGTAGCTGCTGCTGCGGCGGATGCTGCTACGGCCACTACCGAGGGAGGAAGCGGGGGTGGGGTGGCGCGGGGCGCTTCCGGTTCCGGTTCCGGCTGTGACGCTTCGGCTTCGGCTTCGGGAGTCGGGGGTGCGGTTGCTGCTACTGCTGCGGTAGCGACCGGAGGTAGCGGGGGCGGGGTAGCGCCACGATACTTACGGAGGGATTCGCCGGGAAGCAGGAAGACTTCCGCGGCGGCTGCATCGGAGGTTGATTCCTGTGCGAAGTCCGCTGCTTCGGGGGTACCTGCGTCGTCTGCTGCTAACGCTTCTGGTGTATCGCCTTCCGGCGCGTCACCCTCTTCACCGGGGGCAGCGTACTTGGAATCGGGAAAGCCACGGCCACGGCCGCGACCACGGCGGCGACCGCGACGGCCTCCGCGATCCCGGTCACGATCCCGATTGTTGTTGTTGTTGCGGTTACCGCCTGGTACACCCTCTGCGGTTGCCGGTGCTGCTTCTGCGCCTGCTTCCGCCGGGGTCCCTTCTTCGGTATCCGGTTCGATGGCGTCGACGTCTGGGGCGGCGGCCTTGGCTACGGCATACTCGCCGCTGCCGATTTCATTTTCAGAAGGATAGATCTCGACGAGTTCCGAAGGGGCATCCTCGAGACGTTCCAGGCTCTGCGCCGGCTCACCGTTGTTGGGGCGGGGACCACGGTCACCACCGCCACCACGGCGGTCACGATCGCGTCCGCCACGGCGGTTTCGTCCACCACGGTCGCGACGGTTTTCCTGGTCGCCACTGCGTGAAGGTGACTGCTGTTGGGGAGCTCCGTTGGCGACGGAAGCGCTAGTGGCTTCGCGGCGCTGGGGGCGCTCTTCCGCGCCACCGGTGATCTTGTCGATGTCTTCGTTGTGTTCGTCGTAAAAGTCCGAGACGTACAGAAACGTGTCACGTTCGAGTCCCAGGTCGACGAAGGCGGACTGCATGCCCGGCAAAACGCGGGTGACACGTCCTTTGTGGATGCTTCCGGCTAACGAATATTCGTTCGAGCGCTGGAAAAACACTTCCACTAACTGGTCGTCCTCAAGAATGGCCAAACGCGTTTCGTGGCGCGTTGAGGAGACCACTAACTCTTTACTGCTCATACTGTTCTCTCCCGATCCCCACGTACGCACAAGGGCGACGCAGGAACCTACGGTTCACTCTGAAGTTCCGCGCGGCGGCGTGCCGGTGGGAACCCGGGTGAAGGGTGCAGCAGAGTTGGCCGCAACCGAGACAACAACAAAAGGCGGGACCTAGTTATCCAAATCCGATTCGTACGGCAGAGAGGGCGCTGATTACGTGGAGACGCCAAGCTCCGCTTACGAATGAAGAGAAGGTCGTTCGCGTCTATCACGGGCCGGATGGGGAAGCGGAGTTCTATCTGCTCGAAACGCTTCCACTGACTAACAGACCGGTTCGCTTATTCGGGGAGCCATGTGGGGGTTGAACAACAACGCCCCGGCTATCCATCCTGAAGCTTAGCGGATCTGGGAAAAAACTGTGCTACACAGCCGGCTTACCGCTCACCTCTCATTTCACTCAGTTCCAGACCAGCCTCTTGCTGGTCTTCACTTCTTTTCATTTTCCACATTCCCATATCGATTGTCGAGTGGCTTCCAAAAATGGTTGCCGGGGCTGTGGAAAAATCTTCTGTACGTCAATTGCCGAAGCGGCGCAGGCGGACGTTATTGACGAGGCCCAAGAGAATGAATACCGAGAGGAGATTGGAGCCTCCGGAGCTTAAGAAGGGCAGGGGAATGCCCGTGACCGGCATGCGGCCTATCACCATCCCGACATTGACCAGGAGGTGGAATAGAAGCAGAGCTGCCACCCCCATACAGATATAGAGGCCTTCGCGGTCTGGCGCGGTTTGGGCGTTTTGGACGATTTGGAGAAGGATCAGGAAGTAGAGTCCTAAGACGACTACGACGCCTACAAACCCGTGCTCTTCCGCAAAGGCGGAGAAGATAAAGTCCGTGTGAGGGACGGGCAAAAAGCGGAGCTGTGTTTGGAGCCCTTTGCCGGCGCCTTGGCCCCAGACGCCTCCGGAGCCGATGGCGATTTTGGACTGGATGACCTGATAGCCGGCGCCCTTGGAGTCGCGAGAGGGGTCGATGAAGGTCATGATGCGGCCCTTCTGGTAGTCCCGCAGCATGAACCAGCCGGCGGGGAGGAGCAGGACGCCGAGGCCGATGATGGATACGACGTGCTGCCAGCGTAGGCCGGCCAGGAAGACGCCGATGATTAAGATCGGCGTGTAGGTGAGCGAGGTGCCGAGGTCGGGCTGCATCATCACGAGGACCATCGGCAGGAAGACGAGGCCGGAGAGCTTCAGCAGGTCACGCAGTTCCATCCGCTGGCTCGGCATCTCGGAGAGATATCGAGCCACTAGTAAGACCAAGACGATTTTGAAGAACTCCGAGGTTTGGAACTTGGCCCACCCGTAGCCGATCCAGCGCTTGGAGCCGAAGACGTAGGTGCCGACGGCGAAGGTGAGTAAGAGTAGCGCCAGACAGACGGAGTACATGACTGGCACTTGGCCCAGTAGCGTGTGATAGTCGATTTGCATCACCAGCCACATGGCAAAGAGGGATATGGCGATCCAGACGACCTGCTTCCACCAGGCGTCGCGCCACTTGGTGTCGAGGGTGGCACTGTAGATCTGCAGTACTCCGACCGCGCAGAGCGTGAGGGAGATGGCGAGCAGCCACCAATCAAAATCGCGATACGAACGTTCCTGGGACATCTTGACTGACTACTGCTGTGCTACCGGTGCCGGGAGTTGCAAGAGAGCGAAGGCCGACATTGCTTCGCGCACTGTTTGGGCTGTGGTCTTGTTGGTGGCGGCGCGCTGCTTTTTATCCATGTAGGCTTTGATGACGTCGCGTACGATGGGGGCGGCGCGGTCGCCATGTTCGCCGTTCTCAAAGAGAGCGACGACGACGATTTCAGGTTCGTGACGGGGGGCGAAGCCGACAAACCAGGCGTTGTCCTTGAGCTCTTCGCCGAGTTGCTTGTTGCGGTCGACGAGGGCCTTGGAGGCGAGCTGGGCCGTGCCGGTCTTGCCGCAGAATTCGATGCCGGGGAGCGCGGAGGCTCGGGCGGTGCCACCTTCATTGACGGCGCCGTACATGCCGGAAACGACCTTCTCGACGTTCTCCTGTTTGAGGCTGGCCGTGCGAGGGGCGGGTACTTTGGCGTCCTTGACGAGGTGCGGTTTGTACCATTGGCCGCCGAGTGCGAGTCCGCCGATGGCGCTGGCGAGCTGCAGCGGAGTCACGGTAACGGCGCCCTGGCCGATGACGACCGATATCGTTTCGCCGGGGAACCACTTTTGACGATAGGTGCGGATCTTCCACTTGGGGGAGGGCATCAGGCCCTGGCTTTCGTGCGGGAGATCGATGCCGGTCTTCTTGCCGAGTCCTGCCATTTCGCCGTACTGCGCGAGGGTTTCGATACCGACTTTGGCGCCGAGGGAGTAGAAATAGCTGTCGCAGGACTGGGTGATGGCGTGATGCAGGGCCACGGTGCCGTGCTTCGAGTGGCAGCGATGGTAGTGGCCCCAGTAACTGGCACCGCCCGTGCAGTGGACTCGTACGTTGTCGTCAATTTGGCCGGATTCGAGTCCTGCGATGGCGGAGATGGGCTTGAAGGTAGATCCGGGGGCGAACTGCGCCTGGATGGCGCGGTTGAGCATGGGCTTGGCGGGATCTTCGAGGATAGCGTTCCAGACGCTGCTGCGGATGCGGCCGGCGAACTGGTTGAGGTCAAACGCCGGACGGCTGACCATGGCGAGGACTTCGCCGTTGCGTGGATCGAGCGCGACGACAGCGCCGCGGCGGCCTTCCATGGCGAGTTCGGCGACCATCTGGAGGTCGAGGTCGATGGTGAGCTGGAGGCTCTTGCCGGGCATGGCCTCTTTGAGGTCTTTGACCGGGTAGCGGAGGTAGCCCATGTTGTCGACGACCCATTGCTGCTGGCCGTCGATGCCCATCAAAGAGTCGTTGTACTCGCGTTCGACACCGGTCTTGCCGATGATGTCGCCTTGGGTGTACTTGGCGAATTCCGGGGTGTTGAGTTCGGTTTCGGTGACTTCACCGACGTAGCCGATGACGTGCGCGACGAGGCCACCCTTGGGATAGAGGCGCTGCTGGCCGTGGATGAGCTCGAGTTCCGGCAGCATGTTGTCGCCGCGGTGGGAGTCCACGAAGGCCACTTCGCCCGGCGTGAGGTCCTGCTTGAGCATGATGGCCTCGTACTTGGGGCGGGAGGTGAAGCGCTTGACCTTGGCGTAGAGCTCGTCGTAGTCGAGGTTGAGGCCGTCGGCGATGGTCTTCAGGTGCTCCATCTTGAGGTTTTCGCGATGGAGGCGGACGCGGAACGAAGAGTGGTTGTCGACGATGATGCGGCCGTCACGGTCGTAGATCTTGCCGCGGGCGGCGGGGATTGGTACGGAACGGATGCGGTTGCGTTCGGCGCGTTCGGAATAGAACTCGGGATTGCGAATCTGCAGGTCCCAGAACGTGATGATGAGGAACGCGACTACGCCTACGGACAGGTATTGGAAGAAGGCGATTTTGCCGGAAGCGAACGTGGTGTCGTCGCTTAGCAGGCGCGGGTTCTTGCGCCGTTGTTCGTGCAGTTCCGCTTCGAAGGACGTCATAGTGCTACTACAACCTCGGCGACCATCTGTTATTTAGTTTATCCAAGACGATGAAGAGGGGGATTGCGACGAGAGCGTTCAAGCCTGCCTGGATGAACATCTGGGCGGGTTCAAAGGCCATGCCCAGACCGAGTAGCGCGCGGACCATGATCCAGTAAAAGAACTGGTGGAAGACGAAGAAGAAGAACGAAAGGATAAAGCGGATGGCGGCGTTATCTACATCGAAGCGCAGGCTCATGGAGGCGGCGAAGTAGCCGACCAAGGTTTTGGTGATGCCGAACAGGCCGACGTAATGGTGCGAGAGCGCGTCCTGCATGAGGCCTACGGCGGCGCCAAAGAAGAGGGCGGCGATTTGTGAGCGCCAAGCGAGCGAGTAGTAAACGACGATGAGGAGCGGCAGTTCCAGGTACCCGAGTTGTTCGAAGAAGTTCGGGACGTAGATCTGGTAGAGCACGCCGAGCAGCGGCAGGATCAGGATCGCGAGGAACGGCTGAATGCTGCCGGGACGGATGACGCGCGTACGGCGGCGGCCACTCGAAAGGATATGCTCGCTGGTGTCGGTCATTGCCATCATCGAGGGTCCTGGGTCATGGCTGCTCTTGCTGGGGCTTGGCCTGCTGCGGTTGCGGCGGCGGTGCTTGCGGTGTGGCCTGCGGTTGCACCGGCGTTTGGGCAGCGGAGGGGAGGTTCGAGAAGCTGGGGGGCTTTGAGCCGTAGGTGCCGAACTTGGCACCCTGCTGCTCTTCCTTCTTCTGGTAACGCTCGGCGAGGCGGTCCGCGTCGGTGCTGAGTACGCCATTGGAGGGCGTGCCTACGGGTACGCTGCGGCCATCGGTGGCGGCTGGGGCAGGCGGCGGTTGCAGGATCTGAATCTGGTCCTGCTGGGTTTGCGGGACGGGGATTTCCTGGTGCTGGCCTTCGAGCACGATCAGGATTTCTTCGAGGCCATTGGCGAGGCCGGCAGGTACCACTTCCACGTTTTTGAATATCGGGCCGGTTTGCACGGAAACGACGCGGCCGACGGGCAGGCCCTTGGGGAAGATGCGATCTTCGCCCGTGGTGTAAAACATCTCGCCGAGTTCGACTTTGTCTTCGTTCTGGATGCGGTCTACTAAGCAGCGGTTGTGGCCCGTGCCTTTGAGCGTCCCGTAGACGCGGTTGCGCTGGGATACGACGCCGGCGCCGAATAAAGAGTCGCTGATGAGCTGTACTTGGGCGGCTAATGGGAAAGAATCGATGACTTTGCCGATGATGCCGTCGCCGGTGATGACGGCCATGCCTTTGTAGACGCCATCGGACGTGCCGCGGTCGACGAGTACGACGGTCTTGGCGCTGGTGCTGGTGGCGATGATACGGGCGGCGAGGGTCTTCGACGGCGAGCGGCCCTTGAATTCGATGAGGGCGCGGGCACGGTCCGCGGTGGCGAGTTCGGTGCGGAGGAAGTTGTTTTCGAGCTTCAGGCGATTGGTTTCGGCCTTGAAGCGGCGGTTCTCTTCGCGGACATCGAGGAGGATGAAATAGTCGTTGAAGAAGCTGTGTACGCTGGAGCGGCCGCTTTCGAGGAAACGTGCAAATGGAGCCACACCCGTCACAGCCCAGACACGGAGCGTGCGGAGTTGTGTGCTGCTGCGCACCTGGTACGCGAGCAACATGAGCTGCGAGAACAGCACGAGTAGCAGAACCGTGAGGTTGCGATACCGGCTGAGGAGTAGTTCCATTGCCTAGTTATTATTCAATCGCGATGCGGCGGAGCAGACGGAAGTCGGTCAGCATTTTGCCGGTGCCGAGTACGACACTGGCCAGGGGTTCGTCGGCGATGGAGACGGGGAGGCCGGTCTCTTCACGAATGCGGCGGTCGAGATTTTTGAGCATGGCGCCACCTCCGGTGAGGACAATGCCACGGTCGCTGATGTCGGCGGAGAGTTCGGGCGGGGTACGCTCGAGGGCCACGCGGACGGCGTTCATGATCGTCGCGACGCATTCGGAGAGGGCTTCGCGGATCTCAGCGTCGTTGATGGTGATGGTCTTGGGTACGCCTTCGATGAGGTTGCGGCCCTTGATTTCCATGGTGATGGGTTTGTCGAGGGGGAAGGCGCTGCCAATGGACATCTTGATCTGTTCGGCGGTACGTTCACCGATCAGCAGGTTGTACTTGCGCTTCAGGTACTGCATGATGGCGTCGTCCATTTCGTTGCCGGCGACGCGCACGCTGCGCGAGTACACAATGCCGGAGAGCGAAATGACAGCGACGTCGGTGGTGCCGCCGCCGATGTCGACCACCATGTTGCCGGAGGGTTCGGTAATCGGGAGGCCGGCCCCGATGGCGGCGACCATGGCCTGTTCGACGAGGTGTACTTCACTGGCTTTGGCGCGATAGGCGGAGTCTATGACCGCGCGCTTTTCCACCTGGGTGATTTCGGAAGGCACGCCGATGACGATGCGGGGGTGTACCAGCATCTTGCGGCCGTGGGCCTTCTGAATGAAGTAGTTGAGCATGCGCTCGGTGACTTTGAAGTCGGCAATGACGCCGTCCTTCATGGGGCGGATGGCCACGATGTTGCCGGGGGTACGGCCGAGCATTTCCTTGGCGGCGCCACCGACTGCCTCCACTTCGCCGTTGGTCTTGTTGATGGCGACGATGGAGGGCTCATTCACGACGATACCTTTGCCCCTCGCATAGACGAGGGTGTTCGCTGTCCCGAGATCGATCGCCAGATCCGAGGAGAAGAGGCTAAACAACGAGCGAACGTTCATGGATGGTATTAAAAACGACTCCTGTATGACATGGCTCCCGGGACGCAGGGTAAGGTCGGGCCATCTCCATCAAAATGTAGCATAACCAATGCTTTAGCAGGTACTCTAGAGGCGTATTCCATGATTTCCAGGCGTGAGATTTTCACAGGTGCGGGGGCGGCGGCGGTACTGGCCGGATGCCGGAGGAAGAAAAGCACGGGGCTCCGCGCATACGCCTTCGTGGCCAACCAGGAGGGTAAGGCGATTGCGGCGGTAGACCTGTCGGCATTCGCCGTGGCGCGGCATATCCCCTTGGATGGGGAGCCGACCGAGGTCGTGGCGCCCGAGGCCCATCCGCTGGTTTTCGCGCTGACTCCTGCATCGGGTTCGCTGCATGCCATCTCGCTTGAGCATCTGAAGTTCCAACGTACATTGCGGCTGGGAGCTTACGCCCGAAAAATGCTGCATGTGCCGGGCGATGGGGCGATTTATGTACTGCTCGATTCGCCGAGGAAACTGGTGCGGGTATCGCTGGAGCGTTTTGCAGTGGATGGGGAGATCGCGCTGCCGGAGGGGGCGATTGATTTCGATCTCACGCCCACGCGTTTGGCGACCGCTGGGGTATTGTTTGACGGCGGGCGGTTTGCGACGGTGGATCTGAAGTCGGGCAAGCTGGGGGCGCCGGTGAAGTACGAGAGCGAGTTCGGGGCGCTGCGGTTTCAGTCCAATGGTGAGGCGTTTTTGGTGTCGGATCTGGCGGCAAAGAGCCTGCACGTGTTTGAGACGAGCAGCCTGAAGAGGATCGCCGAGTTGCCGCTGGCGGTGCGTCCGGACAATCTCTGTTTTAGCGCCGACGGAGGTCAATTGTTTGTGACCGGGAGCGGCGCGGATGTGGTGTGTGTGGTGTACCCGTACTACACGCCGCAGGTGGCGGAGACGGTGTTGGCGGGCAGGGCTCCGGCGGCGATGGCGGCGTCGAGCGACCCGCGGTATCTGTTCGTGACGAATCCGACGTCGGGGGACGTGAGCATCCTGAATGTGCGGGATCGCAAGATGGTTGCGGTTGTCAGTGTGGGGGCTGAGCCGAGGTACGTTACGGTGACGCCGGATAGCCAGTACGCACTGGTGCTCAACCGGAAGTCCGGCGATATGGCGGTGCTGCGGATTGGCGGGATTCAGCGGAACCGGCAGAAGTCCGCGGGGCTTTTCACGATGATTCCGGTGGGTTCAGCGCCGGTTAGCGCTGCAATCCGGATGGTCTAGAAGTGTCTTCGGTGTTGTAGTTCGGGTCCATGACGGAAGGCCACTCGCCGGGGGCATGGCCGAGGGTGTCGACACCGATCACCCGTTCCAGCGAAGCGATTTCGGCTACTGCGGGTGTTGGGACGGGAAGGCGGCGAGCTTCTTTAAGGAGATCCTTGATCTCAGCGAGGTCGCCAGCGATGGTGTGGGCGCGGAAGGCAAGGTAGAGAACGCTTGCCATGGCGATCAAGGAGAACATGCTCCCGATCAGAATCTGGACTATTTCCATAGGAACCCTTAGGCGAGGCTTGGCTCACCTAAGGGTGGATCGGCGCGTGCGGCCGAATGCTTTAGTCCGCTTTTTCGACTTTTTCGATGTTGAGCTTGCCTTCGGCGAGGGTGCCGGTGATCTTGGCCTTCTTGCCCAGGTAATCCTTTAGCTTGCCGTTGTCGCCCGAATCGACGTTGTAGACGACGTCGCCCACAACGAACACGAGCTTGCCGGTACGGTCGGCGCAGCGCTTGACGCAGGCAATGGAGGCGTCGGAACCGTCCACGTGCTTGGCGCCGCAGCCGGCATCGGACACCACACCGGTGTAAGTACCGGCTAGCGCAGCGATAGCGGACAGGGCGAACGAGAAGATGAACTTCTTCATGGTTGGGGTGTAACTCCTTGCCTCAAGTATAACTTCGTTAAATTCTGGGGCGTTTTGCGACAATGACCGATACAACGACATGCAGAGACGACAGGCACTGGCAGGCGCAGCGGGATTATTCGGTTTGGCGATGGCACCACCGAAGGCTTTGGCATCGGTACCGCTACCGTCCAAAGAACTGCTGACGACGAATCCCGAGAAGTACTGGAAGCAGATCCGTGAGGAGCAGTTTTATCTGCCGGACTGGCGTGTCTTTCTGAATAACGGCAGCCTTGGAGTGATGCCGAAGCCGGTTTGCGAGCGGGTAGCGGATCATCTGCAGACGGGCGCGTCGCTAGTGACCGATGTGTACCCGCGCTGGGGGTACGAGTTGTTGGAAGAGCAGCGTACAGCGTTGGCGAATGCGATTGGCGCGACGAAGGATGAGCTGGCGATTACGCATTCGGCGACGACTTCGATGTCGATCATCGCGGCGGGTATGGATCTGAAGGCCGGCGATGAGGTGCTGATGACCGATCAGGAGCATCCGTCGGGTCGCGGTTGCTGGCAGATGAAGGCGTCGCGCAGTGGGATCACGGTCCGCGAGGTGAAGATCCCGCAGACGCCGAAGTCGCAGGGGGAGCTTGCGGACATTCTGGTGTCGGCGATTGGACCTCGCACGAAGGTACTGAGCTTTAGCGGCATCACGACTACGACGGGCTTGATCCTGCCGGTGCGCGATATCTGTATGGCCGCGCGGGCGAAGGGCGTCGCGACGGTTGTGGATGGCGCGCATATGCACGGGCAAATTCCGGTGAATGCGCATGAGCTTGGGTGCGACTTTATGGCGGGGAGTCCGCACAAGTGGCTCTTTGCGCCTCCCGGCAGCGGGCTGCTGTATGTACGCGACGAATGGATCGATCGGATTTGGCCAACGGTAGTGACGGGCAACTGGGATGACAAGAAGATCCGCGCGGCGAAGTTCATGATGCTGGGTACGAACAATCGCGCGATCGTTGAAGGTATGGTGGCGGGGTTGGCGTTTCAGAAGGCCCTGGGTGAGACGACCATTCATGCACGGATGAAGCAACTGGCGAATCTGTGCATCGCCAAGGCGAAGCAGGTGCCGGAGTGGATCGAGGTGATCACGCCCGAGGATCCGTCGATGTACAGCGCGCTGGTGTCGGTACGGTTCAAGAAGGATTCCGCGAAGCTGCGGAGCCTGGCGCGGAAGAAACGGATCTGGCTCCTGGGTGCAGATCCGCTGCGGATTGCACTGCACGTACATACGAGGCCGTCGGACTTGGATATATTCTTTGAGACGGTTCGGGAGGCATTCGCATGAGGCTTTTACTGGCATTTGGGTTGGCGGGAATGATGGCGATGGGGCAGGATCGCACACATGGGCGATCGATGACCATTTCGCAGTCGGGTATTGTGGCCACGAGTCAGACTTTGGCTTCGCAGGCGGGTGCGGCGGTGCTGGCACGTGGCGGGTCCGCTGTGGACGCGGCGATCGCGGCGAATGCGGTGCTCGGCGTGGTGGAGCCGATGATGTGCGGCATTGGCGGGGATCTGTTTGTGATCCACGCCGCGGGTCCGACGGGGAAGCTGACGGGGCTGAACGCCAGCGGGCTTGCGCCGAAGGGCTTGAGCATCGACTATCTGAAAAAGATCGGCCACAACAGCATGCCTTCCGGCGGCATCCACACGGTGAATGTTCCGGGTGCGGTGGCGGGCTGGGAAGCGATGCACAAGAAGTTCGGCAAGCTGCCTTGGAAGGATTTGTTTGCGCCGGCAATCTACTATGCGTCGAAGGGCTTTCCCGTTACCGAGTTGATCCAGTGGGATTGGGAGCATGGTGAGGGCAAGCTTCGCGCCGATGATAATGCGCGGGCAGTGTATTTGCCGGGTGGTCGTGCACCGAAGGAAGGCGAGATCTTTCGCAATCCTGGGTTGGCGAAGGCGTATCAACTGATTGCCGATGGCGGGGCGAAGGCGTTTTATCAGGGTCCGATTCGGGATTCCATTTTGAGGACTTCGAAGCGATTTGAGGGTACGCTGACGGCGGCGGATTTTGCAGGTTTTCAGCCGGAATGGGTCGAGCCGATTGCCACCGAGTATCGCGGCTGGAAGGTTTTTCAATTGCCTCCGAACGGGCAGGGCATCGGTACGCTCGAGATGTTGAACATCATGAGTGCTTTCGATTTGCCGTCGATGCGAGTGGATAGCGCCGAGGCGCTGCATTACAAGATCGAGGCGCAGAAGCTGTCGTTCCAGGATTTACGGCGGTATAACGCCGACCCCAGAATGGCGAGGGTTCCTGTGGAGGGGATGCTGTCCAAGGCATACGCGACCGAACGGGCGAAGCTGATCGACGCTGAGAAGGCGAATTGCAATACGAAGCCTGGAGATCCCGGCCGGTTTGAGACGGCGAAGGTGGGACATACGATTTATATGTCCGCGGTGGATCGCGAAGGGAACATCGTGTCGTGGATTCAGAGCATTTCGGACCTGTGGGGATCGGGCATTGTGGTGGACGATTATGGGTTCCACTTGCATGATCGCGCCGGGGCATTTTCGTTCGATCCGCAGCATCCGAATGCGCTCGCTCCGGGCAAGCGCCCGTATCACACGATCATTCCGGGGTACATGGAAAAGGGCGATATGCGGATCGGGTTCGGGATCATGCGCGGGATGAATCAGGCGCAGGCACAGGCGCAGTTTGTGTCGTACATTGCGGATCATGGAATGAACCTACAGCAGGCGCTGGAGGCCCCACGGTTCAACAAGATGACGCTAGGCGGTTGCGATATCCGCATGGAGTCACGCTTTTCCGATGAGACGATCGATAAACTGCGACGGATGGGGCATCACCCGGCGGTGCTTGGCGCGTACTCTGGCCTGATGGGCGGCGGGCAAGCGGTGGGCTTTGACGCGAAGACCAAGGTAAAGTTCGGCGCGTCTTCTCCGCGCAAGGATGGTTCGGCGATTCCCGAGCCCGAGGCGTTTTGGCCGGCCGCGCCTGTTAGCGTTTCCAGCGGTAAGCGGCCTGCGAATTGAGTTGCAGATACTTCTGTAGCGGTTTGTCCTTGAAGTAGGTGATGGCGGTGTCCTCAATGCGCTGATAGGGCGCGATGAGGTCGCTGACGGGCCAGTTGCTGCCGTATACAACACGGTCTTCACCGAAGACTCGCATCAACTCGTCCAGGGCTTCGCGGTGACGTTGCAACGTGTCGTCGCCGGAGCGCAGGATCCACGAGACTTTAGCGTAGACATTTTTGTGCGGCTTTAGGGCTTGAATGCCGGGGTCCGGTTCGGCGAGGGGCAGATGGTCCAGCACGATGCGGAGCTTGGGGTACTTTGCGGCAAGCTGCGCAGCGAGCGGGTACATGCGTGCATCCCCGATGAGGTCCAGGGTGCGGTTCGCGTTGGCGAGGTGCACTAGCTTGCCGATGTGGTCGGCGGCTTTGGGTACACCCAGGCGGATGCCGAGAAACTTGGGGTTCGCGGTGTAGCGTTCGAGGTTTGCTGCGAAGTCCGGCGAGGCGGGGTCGATGTTGCCGACCAGGCCTTTGACGAAGCTGTGCTTTGCCGTGATGTCGAAGATCCAGTCGTTGTCTTTGAATAGTGGGCTCGCTTCGACGACGATCACGTCGGCTTTGGAGATCTTGCGATAGTCGTCCGGCATGACGCGGCGGTAGAGCGTGCGCTCTGTGGGTCGCGGCCAGGGTACGCCACCGGGACGTTCGGGATCGTAAAAATGGACGTGCGAATCGAGGATTTGCGGGCTGTTCGCGGCTGCGGCCACACACGGCACGGCAAGCATCAAATGACGGCGGGTGAGAGGAGCCATGGCGGTTCTCTCAGGCTACAACAGCGGTGCGGGGATGCCCTAGTCACGCAGCTTTAATGCTGATAAGATCCGGCCATGAGTCACTCATAACCCTAAGGAGGGGTTTGGGCCGTGAAAGTCTATGAAGGCATCGATGTTCGTAACGTGGCCCTCGTCGGCCACGGACACGCGGGCAAAACGAGTCTGGCCGCGGGTCTGCTGTACACGTCTGGCGCGACGAATCGCCTGACGCGAGTCGATGAGGGCAACACGATCACCGATTTCGAAGACGAGGAGATTGCGAGAAAGATCACCGTAACCACGTCGGCGGCGTTTGCCGAGTGGTCGAAGCGGAAGATCAATTTGCTCGACACCCCGGGCTTTAACATCTTCATGATCGACACCAAGACGGCGATGGCGGCTGCCGATTCGGCGCTGGTTGTCGTAGACGGTGTGGCGGGTGTCGAAGTACAGACGGAGCGTGTGTGGGGCTATGCCGATGAGTTTGAGCTGCCTCGCGCGGTGGTGATCAACAAGCTGGATCGCGAACGGTCGAGCTTTTCACGGGCGCTCGAGAGCGTACAGAATGCGTTTGGGCGGGCGGCGGTGCCGGTTGAGATTCCAATCGGGTCCGAACGCGACTTTCGCGGCGTGATCGATCTGATCGCGATGAAGGCGTACGAGTACGACAACGATGGCAATGGCAAGGCTCGCGAGGTACCGATTCCGGAGCATATGCAGAGCTCGTCGGATAACTGGCATGCGGCGCTGGTGGAGATGATCGCCGAAGGTAACGACGCGCTGATGGAGGAGTTTTTCGAGCAGGGTACGTTGCCGGTGGAGCATCTCGTTGACGGGTTGCGCGCGGCGGTACGGGAGCGGCGTTTGTTCCCGGTGTTGTGTGTGTCGGCGCAGCGGAATGTGGGTTCCGACCGTGTGCTGGACTTCTGCGCGGAATACTTTCCGTCACCTGTCGAGCGGAGCGAGATGTCCGATAAAGAGGCTCCGGCAGCGTTTGTGTACAAGACGATTGCGGATCCGTTTGCCGGGCGCGTGACGTATTTCAAGGTAATGCGGGGGGTGGTGCGGAATGACGGTCACCTGATCAACTCACGGTCTGGCGTAGACGAGCGGCTGGCCCATGTCGGATGTCTGATGGGCAAAACGTTGCAGCCTGTGCCGGAGTTGCACGCCGGGGATCTGGGGGCGGTCGCAAAGCTGCGCGATACGTTGACGTGGGATACGTTGGCGGATAAGTCTGCGCCGATCGCGTATCCGAAGGTGGAGGTGCCGGAGCCTTCGATTGCGTACGCGATTTCTGCGAAGACTCGCAACGACGAAGACAAGATGGGCAACGCGATCCACAAGATTCTGGAAGAGGATCCGGCGTTGCGGTTTTATCGCGATCCGCAGACCAAGGAGTTTCTGCTGGCGGGTAATGGGCAGCAACATATCGAAGTGGTTTGCAGCAAGCTGCGGAAGCGGTATCACGTGGATGTCGAGTTGCATGCGCCGAAGATCCCGTATCGGGAAACGATTCGGGGGCGCGCCGATGTACATGGGCGGCACAAGAAGCAGACCGGTGGGCACGGGCAGTTTGGCGACTGCAAGATCCGCGTAGAGCCGCTGGAGCGTGGGGCGAAGTTCCAGTTCTCAAATGAGATCTTTGGCGGCGCGATTCCGCGGCAGTTTGTACCGGCTGTGGAGAAGGGCATTCTGGAGGCTGCCGAGCGCGGGTATCTAGCCGGGTATCCGATGGTGGACTTTAAGGTGGTGCTGTACGACGGCTCGTACCACGATGTGGATTCGAACGAAATGTCGTTCAAAATGGCGGGTCGCAAGGCGTTTCGATTGGCGATGGAGCAGGCGAAGCCGGCGCTGTTGGAGCCTGTGATGCGGGTGGAGGTACAGGCGCCGGTGGAGTACGCGGGCGATCTGATGGGCGATATGAATAGCCGCCGTGGACGCATTGCTGGTATGGACGTGAAGGGCTCGACGCAAGTGATAAAGGCGATGGTGCCGATGTCCGAGATGCTGACGTATCAGAATGATTTGATCAGCATGACGCAAGGTCGGGCGAGCTTTTCGATGGAGTTCGATCACTATGACTTTGTGCCTGGGATGCAGGCGGAGAAGGTGATCGCGGCGGCGAAGGCTGCTGGAGTTGGGGTCGCGGCGGATGAGGATGAGTAGATGAGACTCGGAAACCGCAAAGGAGAGCCACCCCGCCGCGGGTGGCTTTTTTGTTGGACGGGCACGCTTACCATTGAAGTTACGTCCAAACTATGGTGACACTCGCCGATATTCAGGCTGCGCGCGTTCGCATGGGTGACCTTGTGGATCGTACGCCCTGCGACCGATCACAGACCTTTTCCGCGCTCACTGGCAATTCGATCTTTTTTAAGCTTGAGAACCTGCAGATGACGGGTTCCTTCAAGGAACGCGGGGCTCTCAACAAGATGCTGCTGTTGAGCGATGCGGAGCGGGCCCGCGGCGTGATCTGCGCTTCGGCGGGCAATCATGCGCAGGGCGTTTCATATCATGCGACGCGTTTGGGGATCCGGTCGAAGATCGTGATGCCTTTGACTGCGCCGCTGGTGAAGGTGGCGGCAACTTCGGGGTACGGCGGCGAGGTTGTTCAGTCGGGTTGGAACTACGATGAGGCCTATGCGGAGGCTCTTCGGATACGCGATGAAGAGGGCATGACCTTTATCCATGCCTTCGATGATGAAGCGGTCATCGCGGGGCAGGGCACGATTGGCCTGGAGCTTTTGGAGCAGGTGCCGGGGCTTGAGGCGGTGGTGATCCCGATTGGTGGCGGCGGGCTGATTGGGGGGATCGGCTGCGCGATCAAGGAGATCAATCCGGCGGTTCGTGTGGTTGGTGTAGAACCTTCGGTGGTCCCTTCGATGAAGGAAGCCGTGAGCGCGGGCCAGTGCGTAACTTTGCCTCCCGCTCGTACAATTGCCGATGGTATCGGGGTACGGCGCGTGGGCAATGCGACTTTGCCGCTCGCCATGAAGTACGTCGATGAAATCGTGACGGTGGATGAGGAAGACATCGCCAACGCGATTCTGCTGTTGCTGGAGCGCGAGAAGACCGTCGCAGAAGGCGCGGGCGCGACATCGACGGCGGCGCTGCTGCAGCGCAAGACGTCACTGGTGGGGAAGAAGACGGTGTCGCTGGTGTGTGGCGGCAATATCGATTCGATCTTTCTGTCGCACATCATCGAGCGGGGCTTGGTGAAGGACGGGCGCATTGTGCGGTTGCGGCTACAGGCGTCCGATCACCCGGGGGTGCTCCATGCCGTCACGGGTGTGTTTGCTGGTGTGCGGGCGAACATAGTGAGTGTGCAGCATGAGCGGGCGTACTTTGGCGTGAAGCTGGGCAATACAGTGATGGACTTTACTCTGGAGACGCGCGGGCCGGAGCATGTCGCCGAGGTTTGTGACGCGCTGGTGGCAGCGGGGTACGCTTTTGAGCGCGTACGCTAGGCGTTTATTGCGAATATAGGAAATATGGTTTCAGAAGAGTTTTACCGCATCTCCAAACTGCCCCCTTATGTGTTCGCCGTCATCAACGAGATGAAGGCAAAAGCACGGGCAGCAGGCGAAGATGTGGTGGACCTCGGCATGGGCAATCCCGATGGATCGACGCCTCGCGCAGTGGTGAACAAGCTGGTGGAAGCTGCGAGGAATCCGAAGAACCACCGGTATTCGGTGTCGAAGGGGATCCCGAATCTACGCGAAGAGATCGCGAAGCATTACCAGACGAACTACGGCGTCGAACTGGATTCGACGAGCGAGGCGATTGTCACGATCGGCGCGAAGGACGCGCTGGCGCATCTGATGTTCGCGGTGATTGGTCCTGGAGACATGGTGGTGTCGCCGAATCCGGCGTACCCGATTCACCAGTGGGGCGTGATTATGGCCGAGGGTGAGGCGTGCATGCTGCCGATGCCCAATCCGGCGGCGTTTCTGAATGGGCTGGAGGATGTGTACAAGAAATCCACCAAGCCTGTGAAGATGATTCTCATCTCGTTTCCGCATAACCCGACGACGCAGACGGTCGATTTGGACTTCTTCAAGGAAGTGATCCGGATGGCCGCGCATCACGGCACGATGGTGGTGCACGACTTTGCATACGCCGATATCTGTTTTGACGGCTACAAGGCACCGAGCATTCTGCAGGTGGATGGGGCGAAAGAGATCGCTTGCGAGATCTATTCGCTATCGAAGAGCTTCAACATGGCCGGATGGCGTGTGGGCTTCTGCGTGGGCAATAAACGCATCATCGGAGCACTGGCGCGCATCAAGAGTTATTTGGACTACGGGAATTTTCAACCGATTCAGATTGCGTCGATTATCGCGTTGCGGGACTGCCAAGCCGAGACGGCGAAGATCGCGCAGATGTACCAGAAGCGCCGCGATGTCCTGATTCAGGGCTTGAAGCGTGCGAATTGGCACGTCGCGCCGCCCCGTGGGTCGATGTTCGTGTGGGCGCAGGTGCCCGATCAGTATCAAACTGTAGGGTCGCTGGAGTTCGCCAAGCTGCTGATGTCCAAAGCACAGGTAGCGGTGTCGCCGGGGATCGGGTTTGGGCCGATGGGCGAGGGCTTTGTGCGCTTTGGCCTGATCGAGAACAATCACCGGTTGCGGCAGGCGACGGCGAACATCAAGCGGTTTTTGACCGGTAAGGCCGACTAAAGCGGAGATCGTTGCTCGTTGCCTATGGAAGTCGTGGATTTACGCCGGGTTTCGGCGCTGGCATTGGGGCCGGTTTTGGAAGACCAAAAACGGCTCTGGCTGCGCGAACTCGGGTGGGACTTCACGCCTTCCATGGCGGCGATCGTGACGCTGGTCGATGAGTCGCAACTGCTGGGGTTCGCATTGCGGTACGGCCATGTGGTGGTGGGCTACTGCTACTACATCATGGAGGATCGCAAGGGGATTATCGGCGATCTGCATCTTCTAGACGCCTTCCGCAGTGTGGAGAACGAGAACCTGCTGATTGAGGCGGCCATCCGCGAGATGATGCGGCAGGGTGTGGCGAAGCGAGTGGAATCGCAATTGATGTGGCTGACGTCGCCGTTTGACCGGGTCTACCCGTTTGCCGAGTTTGGGCGGAGTTTTCAGCGGGAAGTCATGGAGGTCGCGCTGCCGGCGGGGGAGCTATACCCTGAGCCTCCGGCACGTGATGGCGAACTGGCGTTGGCGCTCTGGCATAACAGTATGGTGGAAGACGCCGGTTATCTCATGGCGCGCGCGTACACGGGCCATGTCGATAGCCGGGTGAACGACCAGTACCGTACCGGGGCGATTGCGACGAAGTTTTTGCAGAACATCGTGGAGCATCCGGGGTGCGGAACGTTTGCAAACCTGGCGTCGTATGCGGCTTACTCGGTGGAGGGCTCGCTGCGGCGCATGGAAGGCGTTTCGCTGGCGAGTACGGTTGGGGCTGCGGTGGGGCACATTACCCAGATCTGCGTGAGTCCTGAGATGCGCGGGCAGGGCTTGGGGTACAGGCTGTTGCGTGCGTCACTGGAGAGCTTGCGGAAGACGGGTTGCCGGCGGGCGAGCCTGAGCGTGACGACCATCAACGAACCTGCCCGTGCTTTGTACGCGCGGATGGGATTTGAGAGGAAGCGGTTGTTTCCCGCTTCCGTTTGGGAAGGTTTTTAGCCCTGAATCGTTGGTGCGGATTGGGCCATGCGCTGCAGAATCGGCGGCAAGCCTTGCGCTCCGGCGAACTTGGCGCCTCGGAAGTCTGACCCTTGCAACTGGGCACAATGGAACTTCGCGTCCCGCAGGTCCGCATTGCGGAAGTCGCAACGGGTCAGCACGGCGTGACGGAAGTCCGCGCCTTCAAGGATCGCGTTGCCGAAGCGCCCATGCTGTAGATTGGCGCGCGTGAAGTTGGCTCCCCGCGCCTCACACTTGGACCAATCGGTCGATTGCATCCTGGCATCCGTCGCGCGGATGTTGTTGAGTTTGGCACGGCAGAAGTACGCCGCTTGCAGCCGGACGCTGCGAAGGTCTGCACCTTCGAGATTGACGTCGGAGAAATCGGGGTAGGCGCCAAAGGCCTGCAGAAGGATGATTTCACGAGCGTCCGACCCGCGAAAGTCTACTTCATCGAGGCGGCATTCCACGAGCCTCGCACCAGCGAGCTTGGCCTCTCGAAGGTCCGTGCGGGTGATGCGGCCTTCCATCAGCAGCGCGCCTTCGAGGTTCGCACCGGTCAGCAATACCCCTGCCATCACCACACCGGCCATGTTGGCGCAGCGGAAGTCTCCGTGGCGGCAATCGGTGTGGATGAACGTAGCCTCCGAAATGTCGGCACCCGTGAACTTGCAGTTTTCGAGGGTCGCACTGGTGAAATCTGCCTTGCGTAACAGCAGGCCCGAAGCGTCGAATCCCGTGCGGTTGTGACGCGACAGATCTGCCCGTTTCCCTCCAGGCAGACCCTTCAACCAAAGCCGGTGCAACTCCAGGTCCTGGACCGGCGGATGGAGGGTAAGGGGAATCATGAGAACCATATCGGAGAGAGGGGGAAGAAGTTGAGAGGGGGATGAGTAGGGAGAATCCGGAGGTGCCGAGGCGCCGTTGGTGTTGTGATAGCGTTTAGGAAAGATGAAACGCAGAGATTGGCTGCGCAACGCCATCACCGCCCCAGTGGGTGCGGCAGCGGTTGCGGCAGCAGGCGCGGCTGCCCAGCAGCAAGCGGTGGCGCAGACCCCGCCTCCCACAAATTCCGATACCCCAAAGCTGACCCTGACGAGCATTGATGCACTGGGCGCTCCGAATCGCGAAAGGTTCTTTGCCGCCGCGGAGTTCCAGGCGTTGGAGACGTTGGCTAAGGTGCTGGTTCCTGCGTACAACGGGCGTCCTGGGGCGGTAGAAGCGGGTGTACCGGAGTTTTTGGACTTTCTGCTGTCACAGTCCCCGGCGGACCGTCAGGAGTTGTACCGCGAGGGGTTGAGCCAGTTGGTTGCGGCTGGCTTTTCCACTCTGGACGCCGCTGGACAAAAGAAGTTCCTGGCGCCGCTTGAGGAGCCGTGGACCTTTGCCGGGCCGAAAGATCCACTGGCGCGGTTTCTGCGGGCTGCGAAGGACGATGTTGTACAGGCGACGTTCAATTCCCGCGACTGGGCGGCTTCCAGCAAAACCCGCAACTCTGGCGGGACTTCCTACTATTACTTCACGATCGAATAAGGCATGAAAACGGACTACGAAGTTTTGATCGTCGGCTCTGGCGCCGCCGGTGGCATGGCTGCCTATACGCTGACCAAGTTGGGCGTGAAGTGCCTGATGCTGGATGCGGGTCCTGTGATTGACTTTGAGCGGCATCGTACGCTCAAACCCGTGTACGACCTGCCGTATCGCGGGTTTGGACGTCCGGGGCGGTTTCCGCACGTCACGCAGGCGTCGGAGTTCGACGCCAACATCTGGCTGGATGAGAAGCAGAACCCGTACACGTATGCGCCGGATGAGCCGTACTATTGGGTCCGGATACGGTCGCTGGGTGGGAAGACGACGCGTTGGGGACGTGCGTCCTGGCGGCTGTCGGACTACGAGTTCAAGTGCAAGGACCACGATGGGCACGGCGAGAACTGGCCGATTGCGTACAAGGATCTGGCGCCGTTTTATGATCGCGTGGAGCCGATTTTCCGGGTGTCCGGTCGTAAGGAGGGGTTCGCGCAGATTCCCGATGGTGTGTTTCTGCCGGATGAGTCCACGGATTCGACGAGCGTACAGCGGTTTTTGGCTTCCTGTAAGAAGCTGAATGTGCCGACGACGAAGCAGCGGAGGTCCACGGGTACGTTGGCGTCGAGCGTGAATCTGCTATTGCCGGATGCGCTGGCGACGGGGAACCTGACGATTGTCCCGAATGCGATTGTGCGGGAGATTGTTCCGGACCGGAAGACGGGATTGGCGTCGAAGGTGCGGTTTATTGATCGCGTGTCGAAGCGCGAGTACGAGATTCCGGCGGGTCGCGCGGTGGTGGTGGGCGCGTCGGCTTTGGAGAGTGTACGTTTACTGCTGAATTCCGGGGAGATGGGGAATTCCAGCGGGACTTTGGGACGGTATCTGTTCGATCAGTTCTACGTCAAGAATGTCGTGACGGCTGTTGTGCCGGAGGCCAAGGGTGGACAGGCGGCGCGCGGCTTGATGGGTGGCGGCGGGTACATTCCGCGGTTCCGGAATCTAGCCAAGAACGAGAAGCGGAAGTTTATCCGTGGGTATGCGTACGACTTTGGGAGTGGCGGTACGCCGTCGCCGAGGTTGATTTCCGCGTACGGTGAGCCGTTGCTAAAGCAACTGAATGAGTTGACGGGTACGGCATTTGGCATGACGACGATGGGTGAAGTTTTGCCGCGCTACGAGAACCGTTGCGTCATCAATAAAGAAGTCCAGGATGCATGGGGTGTGCCCGCTTTGCACATTTCGCACGTCTATACGGACAACGAGTTTGAGATGGCGAAGGATTCGATGGAAGTCGCGGAGTCGTTGTGTAAAGGCGCGGGTTTTGAAGTACTGTCGAAGCACTGGGAGATGGTTCCGCCTGGGGAGAGCATCCATGAGTTGGGTGGCTGCCGGATGGGGTCTGACCCGAAGAAATCTGTGCTTAATGGATACAACCAGTTGCACGATGTGAAGAATGTGTACGTGACGGATGGGTCGTCCTTTGTATCGGGTGGAGCGCAGAATCCGACGTTGACGATTCTGGCGCTCAGCATGCGCGCGGCGGAGAATATCGCCGAGCGGATGAAGCGGAAGGAGATATGAAGAACGCAGTTCGATTTGGATTGTTGCTGGCGGCCGCGGCGGCCTTGCTGTTGTCGCAGCAGCAGGGGCAGCAAGAGGGAGCGGCGGCGGCGCCTACGGGTCCGGCACAGCCCGTACCGTACAGCCACAAGTTCCACATCTCGATGGGGCTGAAGTGCGCGGAGTGCCATACGAATCCACCTCCTGGCGAGAGTATGGGAATCCCGTCGGTGGCCAAGTGCATGACTTGCCATATGTCGGTGGCCAAAGATAAGCCCACGATCCAGAAGATCGCGGCAGCGGCGAAAGAGAAGAAAGAGCTGCCGTGGGTTCGGGTGTACCAGATTCCCAGCTATGTCGCGTTCAGTCATAAAGCGCATATGGACGCCGGGGCGACGTGCCAGCGATGTCATGGCGATGTCGCTAAGCGCGATGTGTTGTTCAAAGAAGGCGACATTTCGATGGGCGGATGTATGAGCTGCCATCGAGAGTACAAGGCGAGCAACGACTGCGGTTTCTGCCACGAGGCCCGGTAAGGAGGTTTGTGATGAGACGTTCGGCTCTTGTGATCGGATTGGTAGCATTGACCGGAGTAGGGACTGCTTACACCTACTCATCGCGGCTGGAACAGCAGCGGCTGAGCTTGCCGCTCGCCGAGGCCGGTTGCGAGTTCAGTGCGGTTCTGGATAGATCAGTGACAGGATTCGCCGGCGAGTTCGTCGACCGGAACCGCGACGGCAAGTTGGACTGCGTAACTACGGGCGCAGGCAGCCACGTGTACATCGTAGATACGGCAGAGCAGGCGGAACGTGCTTTTCGCGTTTACTATGATGCAGCTTTCGCCAGCGGGGTGTTTCGCGAGACGTGCCCAGACGGGACGGTTGATAACGGCAAGGTGGTTCGGACTGCTGAGGGCTGGTTGACCGTTGAGCATTGTGGTGTTGCCAAAGGGCTGATGTCTTCGCTGTACCGGAGTCCAATCGGGAAGTCGAGTTGGCCGCAGTGGTATGCGAGAGACTCGGTGGCTGGGCGTGAGTGGCAGCAGATGTACGATCTGGCGCGGCGTCAGGCAGGCGAGTAATCGTTCACGTTCTGGGTGCGGTCTTGTTATAGACTCAAACCCAGCCATGAAGGTCAAGGGAATCACGTTCTTTCCCGTGAAGCAGCCGGGGGACGGGCAAGTTTACACGCTGCTGAAAATCACAACGGATACAGGCGCCGCCGTGGGGTGGGGTGAATGCGAAACACCCGCCACCGGCGGCGAACTTTCTTTGCTCACCTCTCTGGTGGCGAATGAGCCGGTGTCGCGCTTTGAAGTGCTGCGCACGCGGATGGCGACGGGGAAGGTACGACCGGATTTGATTTCCGGGGTACTGATGGCGCTGGCGGATGCGCTGGCGAGATCGGCGAAGGCTCCAGTGTATCAGTTGCTGGCGGGGCCAACGCGGAACAAGGTTCGCGCGTTGACGCAGTGGTCCGAGGCGGCGGCTCGGGCGGGGCATAAGGCCTTCGTCACGGGGCCTGACTACGATCAAAAAGACGGATTCGACTTTGTGGTGGACGGCGGCGCGAAGATGACGCCGATTCAGGCATCGCTGCTGGCGGTGGCGCTTGAGAAAAAGCAGCCCCTGTGGCTGGATGAACCTTGTGGGCCGACGGGAGCGGGCGCGCTGCGCAAGATTTCCGAAGAGAGTGTGACGCCAATCGGCTGGGGTCTGCAAGCGACCTCGCTGGCGACGTTTCAGGATCTGCTGCGGGAGCAGGTGGCGGACGTGATCCGGCCGAGTCTACGGCGCTTCGATTTGTGGTCCATTCGCAAGGCAGCGGCGCTGGCGGAGACGTACTATACGGCGGTGGCGCCGGGACCGGGGTTGGGTCCTGTGTCGACGGCAGCGGCTTTGCATCTGGCGGCGAGTCTGCCGAACTTCTTTATCCAACAAGTACCGTGGTCTTCCGGCGAGGATGCCAAGATGCGGGCGGAGATTGTTGGACTGGATGTTGAGGCCGTGAAGGACGGGTACTTCGCCTTGCCCACGGGGCCGGGCTTGGGGCTGACGGTGAACGAGAACGCTTTGCGGAGGTACGCGGCATGAACCGGAGACAGTTCTTTGGAGCGACTGGCGGCTGCGGCTGCAACTTCTTCTTTCAGGCAGGGCAGGGAGGTCGCGGGCAGGCTCCGTTGGGTGCGGAGGCGTTTGAGAACGTCGGCACCAAAGTGCGGATTACCGGGATCAAGACGTTTGGCGTGACGCTGCCGGTGGCAGAGCAGCGCGACCGGCCGTACACGTTTGTGAAGATCGAGACGAATCAGGGTGTCGTAGGGTGGGGCGAGGGTACGCTCGAGGGCAAGGCTGCGGCCACGATCCACTGCATTGAGGACTTCAAGGAGTTCCTGATTGGCGCAGACCCGATGCTGGTGGAGCATCACTGGCAGTCCATGTACGTGCATAGTTTTTACCGCGCGGGTCCTGTGATCGGGTCGGCGATGGCGGCGATTGACCAGGCGTTGTGGGACATCCGGGGCAAGATTCTGAACATGCCGGTGTACCAGATGCTGGGCGGCGCATATGATCCGGAAGGCGTGCGCGGGTATTACCACGTGCGTGCTTCGACGCCGGTGGAGATGCGCGAGGTACGGGCGAAGGCGAAGGAACTCGGAGTCACGGCGATCAAGGGCGGGATTCCGGGGTACTACGAGTGGATTGAGACTCGCGAGTCGATTCGCCGGGCGGTGAAGAGCGTAGAAACCCTGCGGGCGAACCTGGGCGATGAGATCGATATCGGGATCGACTTCCACGCCAAGACTTCGCCCAGTGTGGCTTCGATCCTGTGCAAGGAGATGGAGCCGCTGAAGCTGATGTTTATCGAAGAGCCGTGTCCGCCTGAGAATGTCCGGGCGATGCAGCGGATCGCGGCACGGTCGAAGGTGCCGATTGCGACCGGCGAGCGTCTGGTGGCGGCGTACAACTGCCGCGAGTTGATTGAACTGGGCATTATCGACATCCTGCAGACGGACATCAACCACGTGGGTGGGATCACGGCGCTGTGGAAGGCTGCGGCGCTGGCGGAGATCTCTGGAGTTCGGATGGCGCCGCACGCTTGCGAAGGTCCGATTGGCGGCATGGCGACGTTGCATGTAGACGCGGCAATGCCGAACTTTATGGTGCAGGAGATTTGTAGCGGCGTGGTTGCCGGAGAGAAAGAGAAGATCTGGCAGGAGTGGTTCGGGTTCCCGGCGATGCGGATGGTGAACGGGAAGTTCCCGCTGCCGACCAAGCCGGGGCTCGGGTTCGAGCTACGCGAGCAGGATGTGGCGAAGTTCAAGTTTGCAGGTACGCGAGCGATGGCGCGCGTCTTTCATGCGGATGGAAGCGTCGCGGCCTGGTAGCTGTTGTGGCGGAAGAAGGGCCTATTTGAGGCCCTTCACCGTTTGTAGAGTGGACAGGAAGTGCGTGAGTCCGTAGACGGCAGTGGTGGCGTCGCTGGAGAGTACAGCTTCGATGTACTTGACGCCTGTGGTGTCGTTGGGGACGAACTCGCCGGCCATGGTGCGGTTGCCGGTGCTGACTTCGATCAGGCTCATGTGGAGCGGGACTTCGTGGGGGTCGTAGGCGTAGATCGCTTTGCCCTCTTTGTGCCACTGCACGAAGCGGTCTCTACTGCTGGTGCCTGGGATCGCGCGGACCGCGCTGCCGTGTATCGGGTAGAGGGTCAGCTTGCCGTCGGGTGCGGTGGCACAAACGTATTCCCCATCGGGCGAGACAGCATGGCCTGTCATCGAAACACCTTCGGGGCTGAAGGATCGCGCCTGGGCGTTCGAGATGCCCTGCTGCCAGAGGCTGTCGAACTTGCCTGCGGGGGCGCCTTCAAAGATGATGCTCTGGCCGTCCGGATGGAACTGGGCTGAGTTCGGATAGCTGACCGAGGTGGGGATCTTGGTGGCCTGGCCGTTGCTCACGGAGTAAACGACAAACTGCGTCGGGTTGCCGTGCAAAATCGCGAGTGCTTTGCTGCCGTCTTGCGAGATGTCGAGGGCGTCGCCTTCTCCGAGACGTTGGACGACTGACGTGCTCGAGATGTCGCGAATGGCGGCAGCGCGGCGAGGTCCGGTGGCCTGGCTCAGTTCGGTGAAGAGGATCCGCTTGCCGTCGGCGGAGATCTGGCGAGGGCTGGAGGCGTTGAGCCAGCTCAACTGGCTGGTGTTGGTACCGCTGACGCCAATCATTTCGCTGTAGTCGGCAAGGCGCGTGATGAGGACGCTGCCGTCTGCGGCGATGTCCTGCAGGCGCATGCCGGCAGGGGTCGCGAGGACCGTGCGTACCTTACCTTCGACGTCGACGGCCTCGATGCGGTTGGCTTCACCGGCGCGGGCGCTGGCGAACCAGATTTCTTTTCCATCCGGCGTCCAGGCGAGGCCTTCGAGCGCAGGGCGCATGTCGACGAGAATCTTTTTGGCCTTGTCCTTCACGTCCACGATCGCGACGGCGCCGCCATGCAAGACCGCGTGCTGGTGATCGAAGAAGGCGATCTTTTGACCATCAGGGGAAAAGCGGATGTCGCGGATCCAACCTGCGGTTTCGTACAGGAGTTGGCCGGGCGGGTATTCGAGGCGGCGTGTGTTGCCGGATACGGTGACGATGGCGAGGTTGGATCCGTTGGGATCCCAGTCGGCTTCGGAAACGTTGGCCTTTACGGTTTGGGGCTGGGCGCCGGAGCCTGCCTGCAGTCGAGCCAGGGTACCGATTTGGTGGGTGAGTTCGAAGCGCGGTTCGAGCGCAATGGCGATTTCGTTGTTTTTGGAGATCGCAAAGACGTGGCCCTCGATCTTACCGAGCTTGTTGGAGTCCGGATTGTCCTCTTGGGTGGAGAACATTTCGATGGGGCCGCCGGACCAGGCCGCACTGTAGACGATGGTCTTGTTGGGGGCGTAGCGGGCACCGGATACGAAGCCGCGGTTGAAGGTAAGCTGGCGGAAGTCGATGGCGGTTTGTGCTGCGGCCGCGCTGGCGGCACCGAGGTAGCGGCCCCCGAAGAACGCGCCTACTGCTGCGAGCGCGAGAGCCACCGCGATGAAGGGCATGATCTTGGCGCGCTTGGGAGGCGCTGCGAAGGCAGAGGACGAAAGCGTACCGCCGCTGCCGCGGGTGTTGAGTCCAGCGAGGGAGCGGAGGGCGAAGACGAGGTCGCGAGTAGATTGGAAGCGGTGGGCCGGGTCTTTCTCGAGGCATCGCGCGACCACCTGCTTGACGGCAAGCGGAACGGTGGCGGGGAGTTCCGGCGGTTCCTGGCTGACGATGGCGTGGAGTACGGCGAGGGTATTGTCGCCAAAGTACGCCTTGCGTCCGGCGAGCATCTCGTAGAGGACGAGGCCGAAGCTGAAGATATCGGTACGGTGGTCGACTTCATGGCCGCGAACCTGTTCCGGGGACATGTAACCGACGGTGCCCATGATGAGGCCGGGCGTGGTGCGGGTAGCGGACATGGCGGTGTCGCTGTAGCCGCTCAGGTTCTGGTGGCCGGTACGCTTGGCGAGACCGAAGTCGAGGATCTTGGCGCGGCCGTCGGCGGTGACGAGGATGTTGTCGGGCTTGAGGTCGCGATGGACGATGGCGGCTTCGTGGGCAGCGGCGATGCCGTCGGCGATCTGGGCGCCCAGGCGGAGAGCCTTGTCGAGGGTCATGGGCTCGTCGCTGAGGGGCTTGCCTTCGACGAGTTCCCACACGATGTAAAGGGTGCCGTCCTGATTGCCGAAGTCGAAGACGCGTACGATGTTGGGGTGGTTGATGCCGCTGGCGGCGCGGGCTTCGATTTCAAAGCGTTGCCGGATGGTGGAATCGTTGGCGACTGCGACGCTTAGAACTTTGACTGCGACCTGGCGTTGGAGCCTGGGATCGTTGGCGCGGTAGACCTCGCCCATTCCGCCGGCTCCGAGGAGCGCAATGATTTCGTAGGGGCCGAGTCTGGCGCCTGGCATCAAAGGCATATACTGCGTTAGTGTATCGCGGGAAGGTCGCGGTATTCTGATGAAAGGCGGGCCCTTAGCACAACGGTTAGTGCAGTGGGCTCATAATCCATTGGTTGTAGGTTCAAATCCTACAGGGCCCACCAATCCCATCAACGACTTACGCGCCTGCCGCTTCCTGAATGGAATGGCATCATTTAAATTCGTGCGGATTTCCTGTTCCGCCGGCCTACGACTGCTGTCTAAGTGTGTGTACGTCCGCAGTTATGGCGATCACATTACAGCCAGCGCTCTATACTTTAAGTGACGATGAGAAGTCTTTCCGACGAAGAACTGTTGGCCAGGTATCGGGAAGCGGGCGGACGGGACGGGGGCGGCTCGACGTTTGCAGACGAGCTGTTCAAACGGCACTATGCGCGGGTTTCGCTGTGGTGTTTTCGCATCGCCGGAGACCGGGAGCGGGCCACCGATCTTGCGCAAGAGGTGTTTGCGAAGGCGTGGGTTCATTTGGACCACTTTCGCGACGAGTCCAAATTCTCAACCTGGCTGTACACGATTGCCCGCAACCACTGTTGCAACGCGAGCCAGAGCCTTGCGCGAAAGCCAGAGGACGCGGTGGAAGAGGATCAGTTGGATCTGCACGGCAGCACGCCGGCGCGGTTCGATTCGGCGCTGGAGCAGTCGCAACTGGTCGAGATCGCAAAAGGGATGCTGGCCTCAGAACTGACGAGCATGGAGTCGCGGGCCATGACCCTCCATTTCGTGGAGGGACTGCCACTGGACGCAATTTCCAGACTCCTTTCGTTAGACAACCGCAGTGGTGCGAAGGCGTACATCGTGAGCGCGAAGCGAAAACTGAAGACGGCCGTAGACCGTTGGAAAGCTCGAACCGGCAAGGGAAGCAGTCATGGACCTTAAATCATTCACCGATCGCGATCTGGTCGTACAGGCGCATCAGAAGACTGAGGGGTGCCTCAGCATCGCCCAGTTGGAAACAGCAGCAGCGGGCACGCCGCTCGGCGATGACGCGGCTCAACAGCATCTTGCCGCATGCCCGCATTGTCAGTCGGAGGCGGCGCTGATGGCCGAGTATCTGAACGCTGCTCCGGTGAACGCGGAAGAGGTCGCGGCGGTGAAACAGATCGAGCATAGTCTCACCAGTCATCCGTCTTGGCGCCCGGGCAGCAAGCCAGTTGCCTGGTGGAAGACGTTGTTTGCAAAACCGACCGGACAACTCGCTGCGGCGGGACTTGCCAGCGTGCTGGCCCTGGCGGTTTACCTTGGCGCGCCGGGCCGCGATGGCCGTCCTGTGGTTGTTGAGAATGACACTGTGCGATCGACGTCGATCGAAGGGGTTGAGCCGGTGGGCGACATCTCGCAGCCGCCGCAGATTTTGCGTTGGCGGGCAGCCGCCGGGCCTGCCGCGGGCTATCGGGTGAGAATTCTGGACGTGGATAACGTGGCGATCTGGCAGGCTTCGGCGAAATCCAATCAGGTTGAAATTCCTGCATCGGCTCGTGCTTTGATGCTTCACAAGAAAACTCTTTTCTGGCAAATCGATGCACTCGATGCCAAAGGCGCAACTCTTGCCCAGAGTGTGCCTTCGCAGTTCCGTGTGGTTGTTCCGAATTCCGGGCGTTGAGAAAGTGTCTGTCCTCCATGTGTGTGTCAAAGTTCGCCGCCATGCTAGCCGCCGCGTGTGCGCTACAGGGCCAAACAGCGATTGAACCAAGGATTGTTTCCGAAACGCTGCCTTCGGGCGGCATGATGCAGATCAAGCTGGATCTCACCACACCGCACCCGATCACCAGCACCCGTGCGCGGTTCGCGATGGACGAGTCGGCGTTTGGCGAGGTAGAAGGCGTTTCGATTTTCAGTCCATCCGGTGATGCCTATGGGGTGGCAGTGGTTCGCAATGGTTTCTTTACCAGCAGCCTGGTGTCGCCGCAGATCTCGCTCGGCACGCAGCTCGATTACCCCTATCTTGTGGTCGCCACCCGCATCAAGCCCGGACTTAGCCCGGGACGCCAGTTTCCCATCAACTTCGACGCATTCACGCTGTTTATCGGGCCAGGTGGCAGTGCCTACACGATGCCTTTTCCCCATCAGGGGGTGCTCACGATCGGCGGCAGCATTTCCATCACGAATGTGATTCCTGGTGGTGGTCAACTGGCGGCAGGTGCAACGGTCCGCCTGCTGGGAACAGGATTCAACTCCGACACGCGAGTGGACATCGGCGAAATTGCCATCTCGGACCTTACCCTGGTGAGTTCGACGGAGCTTACGTTTCGGGTGAACCAAGCCACCGACCTCACGGGCCGGCGCATCCGCGCCCGCAACGACGATGGCTCGGATGTCACGTACTACTCGTATCTGCGCCCCATCGCGGTAGGGGCCAGTAGTTCGGCGTTGCTCAATGCCTGTCATCCGGTCTATGCCAATGCGATGGTGACCTCGGCGTCCCTCGCCCTACCTGCTGCCCCGGCGTCCGGATTTATCGGCGTCGCCCTGCAAAACAGTACGCTTGCTCCGGCCAATGTGGAGTTTGAACTTGTCTCTGCGGGCGGGGTCACGTTGGGTCGATCCAGCATTGCGATGCCCGCTGCCTCGCGGTACTTGCGGACGGTGACAGAACTGTTCAGCGTCAACCCGGGTCCTAACGCGCTGATTCGCATGGTGGCCACTGGGTCGCCAGTGCAACTGCTGGGTATCCGAGCCGACGAAGCTGACTCTACGGCCACGGCCTTTGCTGCAGGGCCGCTTACGAACACGCGGATCGTTGCTACTCCGACAGCGCTGAGCTTTCAGTATGTCCCTGGTGGAGCCGCGCCGGCACCGCAGGCCGTGCAGTTGGATGGCTCCACCAACTCGGTTGCCTTTAGTGCGCTTTCGAGTGCGAGTTGGCTGACCGTAACGCCGAGTTCGGGACAGACTTCGGCAAGTGTCAGCGCGACTGTGGATCCGGCTGGGTTCGGTAATGGGCAGCAAACGGCCACCATTACACTGACGGCGGCGAACACACCCCCGGTGGTGATCCCCGTCGTGTTGAACATTGGAGCGACGCCTCCTAGTCCGCCGAGCTTGCTTTCTCCGATCGCCGGACAGACCGGGGTCTCGCCTGCAACGACGCTGACGTGGTCGGCGGCGAATGGGGCGACCAGTTACGACGTGTACCTTGGCACCAGCAATCCTCCGCCGCTGCTGCTGAATACTACGGGACTTTCGGCGACGCCTTCCGGGAACCTTATTGCCGGGCAGCTTTATTACTGGCAGGTGGTTGCGCGTAACGCTTCCGGATCGGCCGCGTCGGCTGTTGCACAGTTCACGACAGCCCCACCTACGACGACTTCCGGGTCGCAGTTCGTACCCGTGAATCCCTGCCGGCTGGTGGATACTCGTAACGCAGCCGGCCCATATGGTGGACCGATCCTCACCCGGCTGGGTACGCGCACTTTCGATCTGAAGTCTCACCCCTGCCTTGCCGGAGCCGACCCATTGGCATACTCACTGAACGTCACGGTGGTGCCTGTCGGCCCGATGGGCTATTTGACGGTGTGGCCCGCTGGAACGGCTCAACCGGTGGTGTCCACTTTGAACTCGCTGGACGGTCGCATCAAGGCAAATGCGGCGATTGTCGCAGGTGGGGTGAATCGCGCGATCAGCGTGTTCGCCACCGACGATGTTCACGTCATCATTGACGTGACGGGGTACTTTGCCGCGTCCGGAGGACTCGCCTTCTATCCACTTGCGCCGTGCCGCGTGGCAGACACCCGGAATGCCGTAGGCCCTCTGGGCGGCCTAGCGCTAGCCTCGCAGGAAACGCGCAGTTTTCCGGTTCGATCCTCGGCGTGTGGTGTGCCCGCCAATGCGCAGGCTTACTCGCTGAACGCAACGGTGGTGCCACGTGGGCCTTTCGGATTCCTCACGGTCTGGCCTTCCGGACAATCGCAGCCGGTGGTTTCCACCTTGAACGCGCTGACTGGGACTGTAACAGCTAATGCGGCGATCGTCCGAGCCGGAACGAATGGCGATATCTCGGTGTTCGCAACGGATGCCACGGATCTGATTCTGGACATCAACGGCTACTTTGCACCGCCGGGTGCGGCTGGAGCGCTATTTTTTACCCCGACTGGACCTTGCCGGATTCTGGATACGCGTAACACCGGCATCCTGGCAGCGGCATCGCCAATGTCCGTCCCGGTTACAGCCTGCGCGGGAGCTTCGGTCTCCACAGCACGAGCCTATACGTTGAATGCCACGGTGATCCCACCGGGGGCCTTTGGGTACCTGACGTTGTGGCCGCAGGGTTCGACGCAACCCGTGGTTTCCACGCTCAATGCTCTGGATGGCGCTCTGACGTCGAACCTGGCTATTGTGCCGGCAAATACGGCCGGCGGCGGAATACTGGCGTTTGGGTCGAGTGTATCGCATCTGCTGCTGGATAGCAGTGGCTACTTTGCGCCTTGATTTCTGTTCCAACCTGCTTTGCCAGCGGTCTTAGTGAGCATGAGATTGCTTGCTCTGCTGCTCCTAATTGCTTCGACGAGCCTTTTCGCACAACCGTCCCAGATTTTTCGTGAGTCCTTCGGATTCGGCCCCAACCATGAACGCCCGAAGGGTGGAAAGGGCCGTATGGAGCCGTCAAGCGGCGGCTTCTCCGGCTACTGGGCCGAAGATCCAAGCGACAAGAATACGACGTGGATGACACCGGATCGAAAGGGGTCGAGCGGCTGGCGTTGGGCGTCGTCGACGCCGAATCCGTACGAGGCACCATCGCCACTTGATACTCCGGGGGAGAACGGACTGGCCTGGTGTTCATGCGATCCGGCATCGGAATCGGCGCTACTGGCACCGATGACATCGCCCAGAACGAAGTTTGTTGTGAGTGGCGATCTGCTTCCAAATCCCACGATGGGCCACTACACGGCAATGGGTGTGACGGGGTCGAATCTGCTGCAAGGCAACTTTGAATCCGGCGCTGCGGTCTGGGTGCGCGTGAAGATGGACATCGCGGGAGACAGCAGTTTTGGTCTCGCAGAACTGCGTACGCGGGGTGTGGACGGGCCGAGCGTTGCTGTCCGCGTGCCGCTCGACTACAACGGCTTCAACCATGTCGAGATCGTCGTAGATCCGGTTGCACTACGGGCGACGGCAACTGTTGCGGGCGTAGTGGTCGGCACGCTGCCGATCCCCGCTGGCACCACTCGCTACGTTGGTTTCGAGGGTACCGGTGGCGCGGACAATCTCGTGATCCGGCTCGCGCAATAGGATTCACGATAGGGGGCGAAGCCTCGATCCTAGTAAACTGGGAAGGCTTCGCCCCTGCATGCGAACTCTTGTTCTTTGCTTCAGCCTTAGCATTTACGCCCAAACTGCTTCGGTCCTTTCTCCGAAGGAATTGTTGGATGCCAGTGGCGCTGCGCTTGACCGTGGCGATTATCCGGCCGCGATCGAGCAAGCTACGGCTGCGGCGAAAGCGTTTGAGCGGGATGGGAATTCGGCCTTACTCGGCGAAGCACTCAACACAGCCGGAGCGGCGTACCTTTATCAGGGGAAGTACACCGAAGCGAGGCCGCAGTTTGAAAGAGCCCTCGCCCTGGCACGTAAGTCCAAGGACGCCAGGACGGAAATCCGGCTGTTGAACAACGTCGGCAATGTGGACTTTTTTGTGGGCCGCTACGCCGCAGCGTTTGAAGCTTATCAGGCGGCGGCGACCCGGCTACGGGACGTAGAGGCAGCGCCCTGGCATTCGCAACGAAAACGCCAAACGCTGACCAATCTTGGAGTGCTGCATCTGCAATTGGGCCAGAACCGCAGAGCACTAGAGCTGTTTCGCGAGGTGCTAGCTCTGCCGGCCGGCGACGAGCCAGCCAACGAGCGCGCCCAAATCCTAACCAATCTCGCCGTGGCGTATCGCCGCCTTGGCGATCCTTACAAGGCGCTGGACCGCTATCGTGAGGCTCAGCGACTGCTTGAGGGCGACCCCAGTGCGGCGGCGTCGCTTTACGCGCTGCACAACATCGGCGTGGTTCAGGCACTGGACCTCGGCGACCTCGAAGCCGCTCTACAGACGTTTTCCAAATCATTGCGCCTCGCGGAGAAGAGTGGAAATCCACGTGAGACTGCGATTGAGCATATCTATCTTGGAGAAACACTCCTCAGAATGAAGCGGTTTGGTGGGGCCCGGCAGGAGTTTGCCAAGGCGCTGGCCCTAAATGCCGGCAATAGCAGCCAGCGATGGACCGCGTTGTACGGGACGGGCAAGGCTTACGAGCTGGAGGGGAATTCGAGGGTCGCGCTCGAGCATCATCAGCAGGCTTTGCAAACCATCGAAGCGTTGCGCGACAGCCTCTCCGTATCGTCACTGAAGGCGGAGTTTTTGGCGGATAAACGCGACGTCTATGATGCTGTGATCCTTGGGCTGCTGCGCGCCCAGGGTAAAGCGGCAAAGCCTGCGGAGATCTTTCAGCACATCGAACAGGGACGAGCGCGAAACCTTAAGGAATCGGCGGTTGCGGGAAGCAGTGTTGATCTTTCGACTGTCGAGCGATGTTTGCCCGAAGATACGGCCCTGGTGGAATACTGTGTCAGCGCGGAGCGCATTATTGCGCTGTGGATCACACGCGGTGGAAGCCGCATTGTCGACGCGCCGCTTACCGCCAACCAAAGGCAGATGATGGAGACGCTCGCACAAGCGCTTTCTTCTCCCAGTTCCGCCTGGAAGGAACTTGCGGCTGCGGTTTCGAAAGCGGTGTTGCCAGCGGCCTGGAACCTCAACGCCGGCGGGATCCGAAAGCTGGTGATCGTACCGGACGGGATCCTGCATTCGATTCCGTTCGAGGTCCTGCAATGGGACAAGCAAGCGCGAGTGATCGAACGCTTTGATGTCTCGTACCTGCCTTCCGCCCAGTTCATTGCGCGCGCGAAACCGGCATCGGGGCGCCAGTGGCCATGGCAGACACAGACGGCAGTGTTCGCTGATCCGCTGCCGGCTGCCGGCTTGCAGGGTGCACTGTTCGACAACGCGCCACGGCTGTTGCGCTCGGCAGAAGAGGCGCAGGCGATTGCTGAGGCGTTGCCCGGCGCGGCGAGGCTATTTCTGGGTCCTGAGAACCTGAAGCGTCACCTGATCGAGATGAATGGCGACATCCCAGTACTGCACTTTGCCACGCATGCGGCGGTAGACACCACGGACTCGCGGCGATCGCGCATGCAGTTTACGCCGGAGTCTGGCGACGCATCATCGCAGTACCTTTTCAGCAACGAAGTGTCGCGTCTGGCCTTGCGGAAGGTTGAACTTGTCACCCTCGCTGCTTGTGATTCCGAACGTGGCCACTTTGTACGCGGAGAAGGGCCGGATAATCTCAGCAGAGCGTTCCTGGGTGCGGGCGCGGCCGCTTCTGTGAGTTCGTTGTGGCGGGTTGCCGACAGAGCGACAGAACATCTGATGGCTGGCTTTTACCGGCGCCTCGCCAAAGGCGAGACCAAGGCCTCTGCGCTCCGGCAAGCGAAGCTGGAGTTCCTGCATTCGGGAGGGAAGCAGGAGTCGCCCTATTACTGGGCGGCATTTGTTCTGACAGGCGATGGCCATACGCCATTGGCGGCAGTGTGGCGATGGTGGCAGATTGCGCTGGCAGCGGTTGCGGGACCCCTTTTGCTCTGGTTGGCTTTGCGGCGTTGGCTTTAGAGCTTGTAGCGTAACGAAATCTGAATGGTGCGAGGGGCAAGCGCAGCATTGGCTCGGCCGAAGAAGGGTGATGTCATCACGCCGATGTAGGTTGTTGCATTCTGTGTGTTGAACAGATTGAACGCGTCGATGCTCAGTTCCACATTCCGTGACGTTGATTTACGGTTGCGATCCAGGACGCGCGGCAGGTGTAGCAACTTGGTGAGCCGAACATCGACGCGGGCGAGGCTGGGACCAAGGCCCGAGTTCCGCATTGTGCCTTGCGGACGGTCGTTGATGATTGAATCTAGATTGTTGTCCTGGCCGGTTGTGATGTTGAACGGCATCCCCGAGGCGAGCGTTACGAACGTGCCAATACGATAGCCGTTGCGGAGATCGAGATTGGCTACAGCATTCAAGCGGTGCCGCTGATCGTAGTCGGAGCGACCCCATTCCGGCCGGAGGTCGTAGGAGTTGGCGGGCAATTCGAACGGGCCGGAGGTGTCGTCTTTGGTACTGGAAAGCGTGTACTGCAGCATTCCTGATAGCCACTTGCCGGCCGATCCGCGTACGGTCAGGCTCAGCGCATCGTTGGTCATGGATGCGGAAGATTCGACGGCGCTGATGTTGAGGAAACGGGCGTCCGGCCTTGCACCCAGCAACGAGGCCGGCGCATTGGTGTTACGCGAGCGCAATAAGTGCGTCCCCTTGAGCCGTTGGTACTCGGCGGCGATGGTGGTGCGTTTGCCAATGCCCTGTTCCAGTCCAATACTTGCTTGAGTGAGTACCGGATTCACCAATCCCAAGGCACGAACGACGCTGGGAGGCACCTGGTCAGCGGTGCTGGGCGTAACGAACGGGTAGGTCGCATTTGGGATCACAAACTCGCGCATCCGGATACCGTCCCACAACAAAGACCGGCGATTGACATCCTCTGTGATGCGCTCGTGGAAGAGACCGGCTCCGCCACGAATCACTGTTTTGGGAGCACCGGCGGGGCTGTAGGCGAAGCCCACTCGAGGGGCGAAATTGTTTACATCATCCACATCGGACTGCCAACTGTAGCGGACTCCGTAGGTGACCTGAAAACCGCGAAACAGGGCTACTTCATCCTGTACGAAGCCGTATGCTTCGTGCTGCTGTAGGCGGACTGAAGGGTCACCACGATTGACGCGATACAGTAGCGCACGTCCTGCAGCGAAGGAATCGAGCCCGGAGAACTCGAAAGTGCCTCCAAAGTTCTGACGTTCGATGGATTGATAGAAAGACGGTTTGGCCTCAATCCCGAAGCGCAAATCATGCTTGCCGACGCGCAGTGAAGAGACGCTCTGTAAACGTGTGGACGTCTCATGGCGAACGCGGAAGGTTTGTGACGGACCGCCGGTGAACGCACCGTGAACCTGGATTGCAGGATCGGTGGCCTCCACGCCGCGGGCGGTCTGCTCACGCTGCAACACCAGACGAAAGTCCTGCAGCATTCGACCGAAGAGCAAAACCCGATCTGACAATTGGAAGCGATGTGCGCGTTCTGAGGCAGGGGTGCCCTGGGTCGCCAGGCGAAGTCCCCCGGCATTTCGATTTTCCTGACTTTCTTCGACGAATCCATATTGAGTGGTGGTTTGATGCATTTCGCCCCGGCGCTCAAAGCGGGCAAGTAAGCGAGTTCGCCGCTCTGGCGCGGGGACGTTCTCGAGGACCGGACCCTGCAGCGTCCGGGCGTTCACCACGGCGTTCTCATTGTTCCGATAGTTTTCCCCATTGACGTAGAACGAGGACTTGCCTTTGGAAATGGGTCCACTGAGATTGAAGTCGAACAATGAGCGATTGAGATCGGGTTTGACGGGTGCGAAGGCGTTACGTGCATCGAACAGCGAGTTGCGTATGGCGATACCGAACGCGCCGCGAAGCCGCCGCATCGACCCCTCTTCGCTATAGGCTTCAAGCCTTGCCTTTCCAGGCCGGCGAAACTGCAAAGCGTATGGATTGCGGTTGACGCGCACACGGCGAATCGCGCTGGCCGGAATGGCGGAGACGCTCGACTCCACGCCATCGACGGTAATGTTGGCGCCTTCAGCTCCTTGAGCGGCGGGAGAGAGAAAGGCAGCTACCAAGGCCAGGGAGTCGCCTGCTTGCGCTGGCAGCGCGTCGAGCATCGCCTCATCGAAGTTGAGGCGATCGGCATTGCGGTCTGCACTGACGACGCTTTCTGCCACCTTGCTGCTATCGGCTGTGACCTGAACCGAATCAGCCTTTGTTTCGACTTTGAGCTTGACGCGGATGTGAACTGGAGCCTCGTTGACGCGGATTGCGTTCTCTGAGTCTGCGAAGTCTTTGGCCTTCACCAACAGTGTGTACTCGCCCGGTTCCAAACCCTGGAATGCAAAGCGTCCGTCGGGGCCGGAGGTTGACTTCGCCGGGGTTGGCTGTTTGGGGTTAGCGAGAGATATCTTTGCGGACGCCACAGGCGCCCCGGATGCATCCTCGACTATGCCTTGAACGGACTGCTGGGCATGGAGACATGCCGCGAAGATCAGGAACAAGCGAATCATAGGGCCACCTCGTCGGCCTGCTGCAGTTGGTAAAGCTCCGAGTAGTAGCCCCGATTGCGGAGTAATTGCTGGTGCGTGCCTTGTTCGGCTATCGATCCTTCGGCCAGCACGATGATGCGATCAACGTGGTCCATATGCCGAAAGTGATGAGCGATCATGAGTACGGTCTTGCCTTGCTGAAGATGGCGAATGGAACCGTGAATTGTGCCTGCCGACTCCGCATCGAGCGATGCCGTGGGTTCGTCGAGAATGAGAATGCGAGGGTCGGTCAGAAAGGCGCGTGCGAGATTCAGACGTTGTTTTTGACCGCCGGAAAGAACGGTCGCCCTTTCAGTTAGCACGGTGTCGTAGCCTTGCGGCATCGCACAGATGAAATCGTGCGCGGCTGCCTGGCGGGCGGCTTGCTCAATCTGCTGGTGCTCCGCGTCGGGTCTGCCGTAGGCGATGTTTTCAGCGATTGAGGATCCAAAGAGCAGCGAATCCTGCAGCACGGCGCCGATCTGCCGGCGATAGAGCGGAGCGTCGAAGTCGCGGATGTCGCGGCCGTCGACCCGGATGACGCCGGACCACGGCTGGTAGAAGCGCAAGATCAAGCTGGCGATCGTGGACTTGCCGGAACCGGAGGCACCCGCCAGAGCCAAATGTTCGCCTGCAGCGATCTGGAATGAGAGATTACGCAACACTGGCCGGCCGGGCTCATAGCCAAAGGTGACGTTGTCGAACTCGATGTCGCCGCGCAACATGCCGGGATCCGCGCCACCGAACTGTGCGGCTGGATCAGGCTCTGTTGCGAGGATCGCTTCAATACGCTCGGCGCTGGCCATTGCTTTCGAGTACTGTGAAGCCAGCTTTGCGAGGTTGCGCAGTGGCTTGTACATGCCGGAGAGATACGAAGCGAACACCAACAGGTCTCCTGGGGTGATGTCGCGTCGCAGGGCGAGCAACCCACCAAACAGGACGGCCGCCCACACACCGGCGGCGTTGATCAACTCCACTGTGCGGCTTGCGGCTGCCTCTACACGGGCTGTACGAATGCTCTCTGCGAGCGTTGTTTCGCTCTGACGCTGAAATCGCTCCGTTTCGCTGGCCTCGCGGGCGAACGCGCGAACCAGTGCCGTCATATGCAGGACTTCGCCGATGTGAGCGGCCACTTGCCCTTCCCGTTCACGCTGAGAGCGGGCGGAAGCTTTGCCTCGCCGGTAGATCGAAAAGATGGTGAGGGCAAGTAAGGGCAGGGCAGCCAATGCCACCAAGGCGAGTCTGGCGTTCAATAAAACCAGTACCGTACACATCCCGGCGAGAGTTACGAGATGGCCGAGAAGTTCGAGGACACCGCCGGCGAAGACGTCCTTGAGTACGGCGGTATCGGATGTCACTTTTGTGAGCAGTTCACCGGTCCGGCTGCGATTATGAAAGGACATCGATAAGCGTTGCAGGTGTGCGAATAACTCGCTACGCAACAGGTGCACCATCTGATATCCGACGCGGGACGTTACATAAACCTGGAGGTACGAAAAGCCGCCTTTGACGAGCGCGATGGCGAAAATGGACGAGGCGACAATCGCAATCGCGATCTCTGGAGACCGTTTCAGAAAGTCGGACAGTGTGGGCCAAGCCAACGGTATGGGTTTCTCAAGCAGAATATGATCGAGAACGATCTTTAGCGGCCAAGGCGATAGCACTTCGGCGGCGGAGTAGCCTGTGATGGCTACGGCCGCCAAAGCAAGTGAGCGTATGTTGCCGCGTAGGTGCTTTCTTAGCAATTCGAAGAAGCGGGTTAGTTTCTGTTGCGTTGGCATGCCGCCTCCAGCGTGTGAAATCGCGCTACGGGACCGAGCGCATCGAGCAGAGTGGCCGTAGTGGCAAACGCGTCTTCGAGCATCACTTTGTGATGCAGCAGAATTCCAACTGGCCCAGCGTTGGCCTTCGCACAGGTTTCAATCTCGGTGGCCAGTTGGGTGAGTGGCTTGAGCGTGGCACCTTGCTTCCAGGTGAAAAGATCCACGGCGATTGACATTTCAGGCATGCCGACCGCGGCTGAGCGGTCTTTCGAGAGCACGTTGAACTGCAGGTCGAGAAGTGCACGAGCCGTGTCGCCGGTGCAGCGATTCCAGGGCGGTGTAAACACCGGCGCCACTCTGCCTGAACCCAACATGTCGCGAAGGCGGTTGCGGCCTTGTTCGATGTCGCGAAACTGTTCCGCAAAGGTACGTGCGGGACCAAATTCGCACTTGCGTCCTTCCCGTTCATGGTTGGCATGCATCCAGCCGTGCTGGTGCAACTCGAAGGACAGGGGAAGCCGGGCCAACATGTGCGCGGCAGCCGGTTGGAGCGTTCCTGGAATCACAGCCAGGCTCAGCGGCGTTTGGCGAGAGGCAAACAGGTGCAATAAGCGGCGCAGCTGCGGAATGTCGTTGTCAGCGTCGTCGTCACGAAAGAAGACGTCGATGTTCCGTAGTGACTCAAACATGTGCGACCGCCGCCGTGTTTGTCTTGCAAAGGTCCCATAGCAGTTGACGTGTGGTGCCGACTCCTTGCAGGTTTAGCGAGGCTGTAGCAGGTTTGGGCTGCGACAATCCGTCGTGTATGCGCTGGGCGAGGCGAGAGGGTGTTTCGAGATCGGCCGCCTCCAGCATGGTGAGGCATCCCAGTGTCTGCAGCTTGTGAGCGCGGATGGTTTGTTCCTCGTTCTGATTGCCGGTGAACGGCAGAACCAGCGCACGTACAGCGGTACTTAGGATGTTCATGCAGGTGTTGTATCCAGCCATGCTTACCAGCAGATCTGCTGCAGCGACCCGTTGGACAAAGTCGTGCGCGAAGCGTTCGATCGTGACGTGTGGGCCAGACTGCTCCTTCAGCTGACGAAACTCGGAGTCAGCGAGGTATGGGCCGGTGAACACATGCATGTCGTGCGGGAGATCCTTCAACAAAGCACTGGCAGAGACCGCCGCCTGCAGCAATGGATAGCCAACTCGACCACCACCGACGCTCACCACTATGCGTTTCCTCCGGGTATCGCGAATGGGCGCAGGCATTGCCGGTAACGGCTCAGTGACAAAGCCTGTGTAGGCAACTTTGCAACGGAGGTCCGCTGCGCGAAGGAAGGTCTCTTCCAGCTTCTGAAATGCGGGATCTGCGTGCACAAGTACGAGGTCAAAGTACTCATTGAGGAGGCGGCAGGCCTGCTCTTCGTGGCGATCCTGATCGCGCTTGCTGACCAAGATGTCCCGGACGCTGCAGACGACATGGGTTCCTGCGGCGCGGCACGCATCGAGCAGCGGCAACAGTTCGAAGGCGAACTTCCTGCGGCCGAATGGGAACATTTCGATTACGACAACATCCGGCTGTACGCACTGATGGAGTTGGAGAAGGAGTTCCCGTCGCTCTTCTTTGACCTGCGCCGTAGCATCGATATCCTGAAACTCCGCGTCGGAAGAAATGGGCGGGAGTTGGGCGACATGCACATCGGGTGGGAAGGTGAAGCCATCCACGGGCTCGCCTCCGTTGACGAACCAGACGTCTGCGCCATCGAGACCTTTGACGATCTCGCGGCTGCGAACCATGTGGCCCATACCCAGCACGTGCTGGCAATAGAACATAACGGTTGGTTTCATTGTTGTGGTTCCATCTACTCTTGTTCTGCCCAACGAAGGTGCTGCTCGACCCTCGCATCGAAGTCGGGCTTTAGCTGCAGTAACGAGCGGTAGGCCCGGGTGAGAAGCTGATGTGCCGTATGCCAACGCAGGCGTTGCGGATGGATTGTGACGCTGGTACCCACGGCGCGATACCCCTCCAGAAGGGCGATTTCCGCACTGCGCACAAAGTCGGAGTCGAAGCCATCACCGCGCAGATCTGCCAGAAAGTGGCCGAGATCTTCCGCGGGATCGCCCACTCCGATCTCGTCGAGGTCGAAGAGTGCGACATCCCTGCCATCGCGGACCATGAGTTGGCGGATGTGAAAATCGCCATGCACGACGCATGGCTGATGAGCAGGTAGCGTTGCCAAACCTACTCCGAGGCGATGCGAGATCAACTGTAGACGGTCTGCCAGGTTCGGGCAGACCACGGCAAGTTTGGCGAGCTTCTTTGCCATGTCGGCGTGCATTTCGGCGAGTGTGAAGCGGGCGCTAGAGACGATGCCACTGGCGTGTAGTTCGGCGAGCCGGGCTCCCGCAAGGTGCAGTAGCGCGGCGCGATTCTCCTGGTTGCGGAGAGGCACCCCGTTGTAGGCCGCCTGAAAAACTGTACGAATTGCTGGTGAGTAGCCAAGTGATGGGGCAGGCAGCAGGCCTCGCTGCGCCAGGGCTTCCAAGCGTTCGTGTACTCGGAGCCCGCGGTCGTCCGAATAGGTCTTGCCGTAGACGATTCGTTCCTGCCCGGCAGCCAGAATCCGATAGCGGGCAACACAGCGATTTTCTGGACGGTAGTTCAGGATCTCGATGGAGGCGACGCGATCTGCGGGAAACGGAAGATGTTTGACGACGCGCGTGGGATCGACTGCTTCCGCCATCCAAGGTACGACGGGGTCAGAGGGGAAACGCCATCCGGCTCGGACACCGGCGTCACTCGCGCTCCAACGCTCGACTTCCAGCGCACCGTTCCAGGACGTGGTGACAGTGACGTGCGACTTTGACCAGGACTTCTGTTTGCGATAGGTCTTGTAGTGCACGTCGAGGATGGTTCCGGGCCTGTTTGCGGCATAGGCAGCATGAAGGTCCATCCAGTCGCGCGCGGACCTGGAGTCTTCCAGTAGGCGTTGCGCCAGATCGAGTAGGGCATCTACGACATCGCCTTTGCGGCGGCTGATGGCGCGGTGCACGCGTTGGGTGACGATGGCTCGAACGGTGTATGCCGCCAGATCGCGCGCTGGAACTGGCCAGGGGACATTGGCTGCGTACGCGCTCGCGAACTGACGAATGCCTTCGGCTGCTTCGTGCACTGTCGTATCGCCAAGCAGTGCGCGATGGTAAAGGCTGGCGGCGAAGCTGCCGAGGTCGTCAAGGGGGTCACCAGCGCAGAGCGTGTCGAGGTCAATTAATGCGGCGTTGCCGTTGTCATCGACAAGAAAGTTTTTGAGGTGGAGGTCGCCATGGAGAGTGGCGCTAGCTGCCGACCGGCCGACAAGCATCTGGTCCGCTTCACGCAGCAGATTGGCCGCCCGGCGACCGGGTTCCGCGTGGCCGTTCGCTTGGCGTAGAGGCGGCAGGCCGGAGACCGGCTGTTGATGGAAGGCCGCCAAGGCAGCGCCACAAGCCGCCAGATCGGGCCAACCAGCGGTGCGACCGGGTACCTCGGCTTGCCAGAGCGACTGTGTGGTTTCATCGAACCAAACTTGTCCCGGACGAAGCTGACGGGCGAGTTGGTAGGTGCGGCGCGCCGTATCATCACTTTGGATCTTGCCGTAGAAAACCTTGCCGTCGACCTGCGCGCGGACGGTACAGGCATGCTCGGGAATGTAACGGATGACCTCTGTTTGCAAGGCCTGGACAGACTGGCCGAACATCACTGGAAGAACTTGTTCGCGGAGCCGGACGGGATCTAGAAGCACATCCAGTCCACGAAGTTTTCGCTCGTTTGGGAACGCCCAAAGCACCATACCGAGCTGTGGGAGGTGGGCGAGGGTAGAACCGGCCTCGACTTTCATCAGCGGCTGCTGCGTGGCGCGCGTCCACCGCGATTCGCTTTGCCCAGGTTCGTAGACGCGGCCGCAGAGCATCTGCACGGAGTGTTGGCCACAGGCGCGGTCACGAAGGGCGACATCGTAGCGGATAAGGCAGTTGCGGCCGGGCTTGTGGCGTACATGTCCGATTTCGCAATGCAGGATCTCAAAGCGCTCGCTGAGCCAGGAAGCGGATAGTACGCCTTGCATGCGAATCGGATCGAGGGCGGTTTCGAGCTGCGGTAGTGTGGGATCGAGCATGGTGGCTAGGCCGCCTGCGCCTTGTGGTCGCGCCAACGCATCCAGGAGACGAAGTTTGCGATGCCGTCCTCAATGGCCGTGTCCGGGGCGTAGCCAAAGAGGCGGCGCGCCTTGCTGATGTCTGCATGGGTGAGGGGCAGGTCGCCAGGTTGTTCCGGCTGGCGGTGTAGGATTGCCTTTTCGCCAAGCGCCTGTTCGAGCACGCTGATCAACCGATTTAACGAAATGCACTGCGACTCGCCCAGGTTCACTACCTCAAACGGAGTTGCACCCTCAGCCGTGTAGCGGATGGCTCCGGCGAGACCTTGCTGAATGTCGTCGATGTAGGTGTAGTCTCGCAGGGTCGAACCGTCGCCGAATACTGGAATGGGCTGCCGGGCTGCAATGGACCTCGCGAACTTATGGATGGCAAGGTCTGGACGTTGGCGGGCCCCATACACCGTGAAGAATCGGAGACAAACGGCATGAATTCCGTACAGGTGGGTGAATGTGTGGGCCATTAACTCGCCGGCAGCTTTGGTGGCGGCGTAGGGCGAGATGGGCATCAGCGGAGCGTCCTCGCGGAAGGGAGGCGCTGCGGTGGGGCCGTACACGGAGCTGGAAGACGCGAAAACGAAGTGACGGCAGTTCTGCTGACGTGCCATTTCGAGTAGATGAAGAGTGCCGCCAATGTTGACGTCCTGATACAGCCTTGCCTCGGTGAGTGAAGGTCGAACGCCGGCGCGGGCGGCCAGATGCACGATGCAATCGAAACGCTCATCGCGTGCCAGTTTGTTGAGGCGGTCGCGATCGCGAATGTCGGCGGCTTCCAGGCGGAATCTGGTGTTGCCCAGATGGGCGGCGATGTTTTGCCACTTGGTACGGGGATCGTAGTAGTCGTTGAAATCGTCGACCACGACGACTCGTTCTGCCCCGGCGGCAAGAAGGTTATCGACCAGGTGGCTACCGATAAAACCTGCACCGCCGGTTACCAGAAAGCGGCCAAGCTGTTTTGGGATCGTGAAGTTCATGGCATCAGCTCCAGATGAGTTTCGAATTGGACGTTGGTTCCGCTTTGCGAAAACACGGCGACGGCCGCCGGTTGTTTTGAGCCGTAGGTTTGTGAGATACATCCCGCATCGACACGGCAGTCAACGCCGGGATTGTGTTGGTGGAGCTGCAAGCCAAGCGCCCGAACACTGGACGATCCTTGCCGGACGGCCTGCGGGTCGACGAGGTGAAAGCGCTGCTCGTAGTGGTGATGGGTTGGGCTGCGCAACTCGTCAAGAATCACGAAGGAACGTCCGCCGTCCATCATGCGGATCTCCCGCTGGTGCAGGACATCGTATTCGTAGCTTGCCGCCTGGCCGCTGACGAAGTCGTAGCCATCACGGGTTCCGAAGCCGAGTAGCTGGAACTCTGGAGCGGGGCCGCGGACTTTGAACTTGCGCTTGTGGAACTCGTATCGGGTTTGGTTGCGGCCGTCCACCAGCACGGTGTTGTGGAATGCCGTGCCACGAAACGCGGCGCGCCAATTTGTTGAGCCGGATTCATCGTAGGTATAGCGGCCGGGGTCGACAATCAAGGGCCGACCGAAGCCATAGAGCTCGAAGCTGAGAAGGTCGAAGTGCCCATGGTTGCCCGCTCCCAAGGGACCGCAATCGAAGACCAGATAGGAGTCGTTCTGATCGCGCCAAACGCTGCGAAGGATGTAGTAACCCCCGTTCGGGAATGCCTTGAGCCGTTCGGTGGGTGCGATGCCCGCCGTCCCGCCTGTGGCAACCCACCGGTAACGCGGATCCCCATAGAGCGCGAAGCCCTGTTCCAGAAGATCGAGAAACGAGCCACTGTCGCCGTCGCTCAGGGATGGAATCTGGCCGTCGGGACGGTGGACGAAAAGAGCGAAGTCCAGCGCACGGCGGATTACGACATCGAACTCTGCGGGTAACGCAATTTCATTCATCGCGGCGAGCCGCCGGACGGCCAAGGCGTTTCGCAACACGATGTGGTGATAGTCGGTGGACTGTTCGATGTGCACACCGTCGGGGTGGAAGTCCGCACAAATGTTTTCGACAATCGCGTGTTTGGCAAAGGTAAGCCAACGTTCCTGCGATAGCGCCACACCTGCCAGAAACAGAGCCAGGAGTTCCAGGGTCCGGTGGTTGCGCGCGGGGCTGAGATTGTCGATCAGCCAGTCCGCCTGCGCGGTGAGCGACGTGAAAAAGCGGTCGCGGAAGCCATCCGGCAGTTCGGCGCCGGCAAAGAAGTACCAGGCAGAGATCCAGTTCTGAATGCGCCGCCCAGCGACGTCACTTGAAAGAAAGCCGATGGGGGTTCCGGCAATCCACGCCTCAGTGAGTTCTACCCATTTATCGCGGTACGCGATGTCGCCCGTATCGTGCCAGGCCCGTCCCAGCCCCGCAGCGTAATAGAACTTGTGCAGTAGGATCAGCCACTCTTCATCGGTTGATGGATTGTGCAGCCAGTCAAAGCCAGGGGCGAGTGTGTGAGTTTCTCCGCAGAAATCAAAGCGGTTGCTGAAGGTGATGGCGTTGACCAGATCACGGTGGGCCTGCTGGGCGTCCAGAATCGGGAACCAGTTGCCGGTGCTGGTGAGTGTAGGAGTCAGCATGGCAGCGCCTCAGTGACCGGCGCGGCGGCGTCGAGAGGGAGGCGCTCGCCGACGGTGTTGGCAAACATCTGGGCAAGGCGCAGGGTGTTGGTGCGGGAGTCGAACACTTCCAGAATCGTGGATCTTGCCGCGGCTCCGAGCGTGCGGCGACGGGCGGGATCCTGCAGCAGTTCCGTCAATGCGTCTGCAAGGGCAAGCGCATCTTTCGGCGGCACGAGGATCCCGTTGCGGCCGGAGTGGACGATCTCCGGAATACCGGAGATGTTGGTGGAAACCACCGCTAATTGCATTGCCATGGCTTCGGCGAGCACATTGGGGATTCCGTCACGGTCGCCGTTGTCGAGGATCTGACAAGGGAGGGCGAAGATTGAGCTCTGCGCGTAGATGCCCCGGAGTTCTTCCTGCGTGACCGCGTTGCGGAGTTGTACCGCGTCGTCGAGGTGCAGTTCGGCGATTCGAGCTGCAACGGCGCTTTGTGCGTCGCCGGCACCACCGACGATGACGCATTCAAACGGGATGCCCCGCTGGCGAAGTACGGCGCAAGCGTCGACGAGATAGAGAAAGCCTTTTTTCTCGACAAAGCGGCCAACCGAGAGGATCTTTGGTGTCGCGCCGTCTTGTGGAAGGTCCGGTGCAAACAAATACGTATCGAGTCCGTGATAGATCGCATGGACTTGTGCTGCTTCGGTGGGGCGAACACCGTCCAGATGTTCTTTGTTGGCTGCCGTGCAGGTGACGACAAAGTCCGCACGCCGCATTTTGGTTGGCAGCAGATCGCCGGGATTCAGTTCCTGCAGGTAGATGTCTTTGGCGTGGGCGGTGAAGCTGAATGGAATGCCCGACAGGCGGCTGGCGAACATCGCAACGGTGGTGGCGCCATGGCAGAAATGGGCATGGATGTGTGCAATCTGTGAGTCCTGCAGGAGCGCGTCGGCGATGAAGCCTGCCTGTAGGAACTCCTTAATGAACACCTTGCGGGGCGCTGCCCACGCGGTCTGACGATAGCGGAAAGCCATGCGAAGCGCTTCACCGAGGGCTGCAAAGTAGGTGGTTGCGTCGCGGCGTAGCAGGCGCTGGTGTGCGGCTGCAAAAGGACCAGCGTTTCTCCAAAGCCAAGCTATGAGGCTCGCGCCGCTCAACTCTTCGGTGTCCGGCAGGTATGTGACTGACGATTGAATGGCGTTCAATCGGCCGTGCTTTTTCTGGCCGGCGAGAGTCTTCAGGGAGAAGATGTGCAAAGGGACGCCACATTGTTCGAGCAGGTAGATCTCGTTCGTGATGAAGGTTTCTGAAGTACGTCCGAACGCCTTCAGAACGTACGCTATACGGCGTTCCATGCGAGCCTCCCGAGCGGTGCTGTTTTGGCGACGGGAAGGGCTGATTCCCGAATCCATGCTGCGATGTTGTCGAGTCCATCCAGACTTGCCGGGAAGGCGGCAGTCCTGTTGCTGTCGAGCCGTGTGCTCACGGCCCGCATGAGATTGTCCGGGGTCAAGGCGCCGGGATGAATCGCTTCGGTCAGCCCTAGAGTGGAGAGGCGTTCCCCTCGAATCCACTGTTCCTGGACAGGATGTACGCGCGGACAAGTGACCGAACCTTTGCGCAGGGAGAGCACCTCGCACATGGTGTTGTATCCAGCCATGGAGACCACACAGTCGGCGGCGGCCATGTGCCCCAACATCTCGCCGGTAAACTCTGCCACGCTGACGCTGGCATCACGGGCTACGATCTGGGCAATCGACTCACGTTGTGAGGCAGGCATTTCCGGTCCGCAGACGATGACGCTGCGGGTGGAGCGGAGCTTTGCAGAGCCTTCTGCATAGCAGCGTACGAGCGCAAAGCCGTCCTCTCCGCCGCCGGGGGTTACCAGGACGAGATGCTTTTCGCCGTTGACCAGAAACCTGGCGCGCTGCAGCGAAGTATCCCTGGATGCCGGCGCATGATGCCGGATGTAGCCGCAGTAGCTGGTCATCGAACGGATATCTTCTGGGAATCGATACTCTGCCGCGGCATCGAAGACTGTCGGGTCGCCTAGCACCAGGACTCCGTCGAAGTACTGACGTAGTGTGTTGAAGTAGCCTCCCTCATGCCAGGAGGTGATGGTAGAGGCTGGGCAGTCCAGGATGTCGCGAAGTACGAGGCCGATGCGGCAATGGGGCCGCGAATGCTTGAGAAAGTCCAAAGTGTGCCGAAGTTCGTGCTTTACGCCATCCGGCTTTTTGTCGATCAGCACGACGTCCGGAGCGAAGTCCCGCGCGGCTGCCAGAATGAGGCCGGAACGAAGTTGCAGAAGGCGGTCGATGCCGGTGCCGAGCGATTTTGCGGAGTACTCGCCCCGGCCGGTGCGAGAGAGGCAAGGCAGCTTGATGTAGTCGAGTCCGGGCCGGATTCGGAACTCTTGAATCATTGGAGAACCCGTCACCAGAAGTACAGAGACACCCGGTATCGCACCCAACAAGTGGTTGGAAACGGCGAGCATCCGCCGGATGTTGCCCAATCCAAAGGTGTCGTGGGAGTAGACCATTACCCGTAGACTCATTGCCCGTCTCCAATTCCTGAATTCGCCAACTCAACGGGTATGACAGTCCCGTTAATGGGGCGGAACAGGAATTTTGCAGGGAACGAGCGTTAAGTAGGGTGTCGCGAGCTTAGAAGTGGTGTGGGGCGGGGAAGCCGTGAGCGTGCGCGGGAGTCGAAATCCTCACGATCGGTCGCGTTAGTGCGGGACGGGGATCTGCGTGAGGATGTCTTGGAGGATGCGCTCTGCCGCTTCGGTGCCTCTGGCAAGGGCCGAGCGAGAGTTCACGATTACGCGATGCGAGAACACGGGGAGGACGAGGCGCTTGGCATCGTCCGGGATCACGTAGTTGCGGCCGTCGAGGAGGGCGCTGGCTTGGGCGGCACGATAGAGCGCCTGGGAGCCTCTGGGGCTTACACCTAGGGCCAAGGCGTCGTGCGTGCGGGTTCTTTCGACTACGGCCAGGATATAGTCCGTGATCGCGTCGTCTACCGCTACGTCGTGGACGCTTTGCTGGAGTTCGAGTACTTCATCCTCAGAAAGGACGGGTTGCAGGGCGTCTACTCCGTTCCGGCCGTTGGAGCGGAGGATGGCTCGCTCGGCGGCGGTGTCGGGATAGCCCATGCGGATGCGCATCATGAAGCGGTCGAGTTGCGATTCCGGGAGTGGGTACGTGCCGTGGTGCTCGACCGGGTTCTGGGTGGCGATCACCATGAACGGCTGACGGAGGGGGTGCGATTCGCCGTCGAGGGTGATCTGGTCCTCGTTCATCGCTTCGAGGAGAGCGGATTGGGTCTTCGGGGTGGCGCGGTTGATCTCGTCCGCGAGCAGGAAGTGCGTGAAGACCGGGCCCGGCTTAAATTCGAACTGCTGGGTGTGGGTGTTGAAGATCGTGACACCGAGTACGTCGCCGGGGAGGAGGTCGGCGGTGAACTGGATGCGCTGGAAATCCGTATGGGTGGAGCGGGCGAGGGCGTGAGCGAGCGTGGTTTTGCCGACGCCTGGAACGTCCTCAATCAGCAGGTGGCCGCGGGCGAGGAGGCAGACCAGCGAAAGCCGGACGGCGTCGGTCTTGCCACGGATGACCGTGGAGAGCGAGGCCTCGAGGTCCCCGAGTCTTGGCGCCAGAGCGGCGGTGCGGCTCATACCTGTCATAATATCGTGACGACGCTTATGCTCCGAAGATTGTTGACGCCGCTGGCGCTTTTGATGTTCCCGATTGTCGTTTTTGCAGAGAATCCGGCGGTGGCCGCGATCCGGGCGACTCTGGACCGGCAGGTAGCGGACTGGAATCGAGGCGACATTCAGGCATTTGTTTCGGTTTACACAGAGGACTCGGTGTTTGTCGGGTCCGCGGTGAGCAAGGGCCGGAGCCAGGTGCTCGATCGCTATCTGAAGCGCTATCCCAACCGCGATGCGATGGGGAAGACGACGTTTTCTGACCTCGACATCCGGCTGCTGGATGGCAAACATGCCGTTGTCGTGGGGCGCTGGAAACTCGAACGTAGCCAGGCGGCGGGCGGCGCTACGGGTGGTATCTTTTCGCTAGTGCTGGAGAAGGTCAAGAACGAGTGGAAGATCGTGCTTGACCATACGTCGTAACGGCGTCTATTTGTACTTGCGCAGGACGGCGAGCAAGCGGCCCTGGATTTCCAGGTCCTGACGGCGGACGAAGATCGGCTCCATGGTGGCGTTGGCTGGCTGGAGACGGATACGGTCCCCACCTTCGTCGTAATAGCGCTTCAGCGTGGTTTCAATGCCGTCCACCAGGGCGACTACGGTATCGCCATTGCGGACACGGTCTGTCTTCTGGATCAGGACAAAGTCACCATCGCAGATGTGGTCTTCGATCATCGATTCGCCGCGTACCTGTAGCGCGTAGGTGCCCGAATCATTGGCGAAATCGCTGAAGTTCAACGTTTCGTAGCCAGAGACCGATTCCACTGGTGCACCTGCGGCGATGCGGCCCATGAGCGGCACTTCTACTGCGGGCGGCAAAGGTTTGCCATTTCGCGTGTCCTGCTCGCGAGTCCATTTTGCCGTGATTTCCAACGAACGGCTCATGTTGGCCGCGCGGCGAAGATATTGCTTCGATTCGAGCGCAGAGACGTGCTTATGCACGGTGGCTACGGAAGCCAGGTCCAAACCCTCTGCCATTTCCTCATAACTTGGGCTGTAGCCCCGTTCCTGCTGGTAAGCGGCGATGAAGTCCATGACTTCTTTTTGGCGTTTGGTGACTGGCACAGTTTTGTTGGGAAACTCCTTTATTACTTGTAGGCGAAGGAAAGGCGAATGTCAATACCCCTGTGGATTTTTTTCTTGATAGAATGCCTGTCGATGCGAGTCCCTATCCTTCTGTTGCTTGCTTGTAGCGCCCTTTTTGCGCAGGAGGCTGCCGTTCCGTTGGAACGCAGTTTGGCGAAGACTGTGACGCTACGAGCCGGGGATATGGTTGAGGTGTCGGCAGGGGTGGTACGGCCGACGCAGTTGCCTGTGAACGGGCGCGTGGCGATCGAGTTCGCGGGGTACCGCAAGGTGGTTCATGCGCTGGACCCGGACCTGTACATGGTGTTTCGCGCACCAAAGGCGGGTACGTACACGCTGAAGGCGACAGTGGTGGAGGATGAGGAGCCGATCTTCAACAACGTCCGGTGGCGGGAGTCCGGCTGGATTCAGAAGGTCTCGAAGTTTCCGAAGGTGACGCCTTGGCCTGCTGGCAAGAAGGTGGACTTCCGTTTGTCGTTGAAGCCTGTGTCCTATGGGATTTCGAAGAAGGGGCAGGTTGTCGAGGCGGAACCGAATGACTCAATCGCGACGGCGCAAACCATCGTGATGGGTGCTTCGGGAGTGAACGAGGATGTTCGTGTTACGGGCGGCGCGGACGACCTTGAGTACTTTGACAATGGCGTGATTGGCAAGGCGGGCGATGATTGGTTCCGCATTGAGTACAAGGGCACGAAGCCGCGGTTGTTTACGGCCAATTTGAATGTCACCGATCCGTTTGTGGTGTCGCAAATTCAGGCCTTCACCGCCGACGGCAAGGAGTTCCGCGACGGGGCGAATCCCAATGAACGGGTGCATCAACAGTTAGAAGGGCATCGCACGGGGATGACTCGTACGCTGCAGCCCGGTGGAGTGTACTTTATTCGCGTGGAAGCGAATTCGCCGGGCTACGACCTGGAGTTGCGGTTGCGGGCTCTGGCGCCCCATGCGGATCCTCGCGAGGCGGTTCGGAATGCGATGTACGACCACATCGCGCAGGTGGATGCGTGGCTGCTGAATCGGCCTCGTGGTGCGGCGGTGGACCGGCGGATTCGCGATACCGGGTCGCTGCTCGGTACGCATTGCATGAGTTGCCATACGCAGAGCGGCGTGTGGGGTCCGGCAGGGGCGATGCAGTACGGGTACCGGGTGGAGAATGTGCTGAACTTCCGGCATTTGATCAACACGATGTACGAATGCTTGCGGCCTACCAATGAGCTGCCGGAGGCGGCCAACAATACGTCACTGTCGCCGCTCGATCTGGGCGACGGTCCTGCGGGTACGCGCGCGGCGGGGTTCAACGTGCAGATGATCGAGCGGATGGTGCGGCCGAAGCGGCTGCATTCGACACAACAGGTGCGGACTGCGAATTACATGCTGTTGTCGGCGGACCCGAGCGGCATTAATGCGGCGGGGCCGGGGTCGAATGTCGGGCAGAGTGTGGTGTACCGTTTTGCGGGTGAGATTCTGCTGCGGGCGTGGCGGGATACCCAAAACGATAAGTATCTGAAGGCTGTGGAGGAGAAGGTCGAGAAGCTGCTGGCGGTAAAGCCGCGGTATTCGGACGACTATTCGAATCGTATTGAGTTCCTGGTCAAGGCGTTTCCGCAGAATTGGCTGCAATTGCGCGGCGATTCGGATCAAAACAAGGTCTGGTGGAAGAAGGTACAGGATCAGATCGCGGCGGATGAGAAGGATCTGCGGCGGATTCAGAAGGCTGATGGGTCGTGGGGATTTAACCCGCAGGGCAGCGATGATCCAAAGGATGCCGATCCTGCGACTACGGCGCTGGCGCTGACGGCGTTGAATGCGTTGGGACATGACGATCGCGACCCGGCTGTGAAGAAGGGTGTCGCGGCGTTGCTTGGGATGCAGGATTCGTTTGGACGTTGGAATAAGGCTGCGCTGACGGGCTTTGTGACGACGGCGTACTCGATTCATGCGCTGTCGCGGTTGTATCCAGTGACGCCTGCGGAAGTGAAGCCTGCGGATTATGCTCCGATGGCTGGCGAGAGCGTTGCGGATACGATTGCGCGGTTCCGTAGCCTGGCGCATTTGGGGCTGCTCGAAGACGCGAACGATTACATGGATCTGGTCCTGCCGGGGGTGAAGCACGGCAGTCCGCAGGTACGGTATTGGGCTTACATGGCGCTCGGTGCGTTCCACAATGAGCGTGGCGTCAATGCGCTGCTGGCGGGGCTTGAAGATCCGGTAAAGATGGTGCGCGAGGCCGCCCGTTGGGGTTTGCGGCAGACGCTACTTGATGACAAGGGGTGGGATCATCTGGTGCCGTACTATGCCAAGGCGTCGGATTTGGCGCGTGAACAGATTGCGGCGGCTTTGGTGATGCGCGCCGATGCGGTGATGCCGAGGTCGACGATGGACCTGCAGAAGCTGGCGGGGTTCCTGGATCGGGCGATGAATGAGGATCCGAATCCGGCGGTACGGGCCTGGGCATCGCGAGCGGCGTGGAACTGGTGGGTTTGGAATCCGCCGGTGCGTGAGCGGATCAATGCGGCGACGGTACGGATGCTGGAGCGCGAGGAATCGAACACGCTGGTGGAGAACGCCATGCGGTATCAGGCGGAGGCGCTGTTTATCGTGAACGGGCAGAAGGCGAATCCGTCGAGCGATCACCAGTATCCGGAGTTGACCAAGCTTTTCAAAACGATCGAGAAGCGGGTTGAGGGTGCGAACAACCAGCGGTTGATTGAGCGTCTGGTGGGGATCGCGGCGACGTACTATAGCCAGGCGGGCGGCGACGGTGGTCCCGGGCAAATGGGGTACATCACGCCGGGTGCGTCAGACATGATGGGCAAGGCCGTGCTGGCGTACTGGAAGCAAGTAGAGGCAGCGAAGAACGATGACAAGCTGCGGTTGGCTGTCGAGTCTGCGGCGAACATCGTGTTCGACCCGCTGCAGAAGAAGCTGCTGGATTATTCGGCCAATGGGCCGGAGAGCTTGCGTACGATCGCGGCGACGTCGATTTCCGATCCTCGCATCATTACGCTGAATGCCGCGCAGGAGTTTGTGGAGCCGCTGATGGAGCAGTTCTATCGCGGAGCTTCTGAAGAAGAGCGGCGTGCGGAACTTGCCGGGCCGCTGGTGAAGTTGTTTACGCGGTCGCGGTGGAATATGCCGAAGACCGATGAGCAACTGGGTATCTTTTACAAGCTGATCATGCCGTCGTTTACTGAGGCGCAAGGGAAGCTGGAAGAGAATACGCGGCCGCTCAAGCAGATGGACAAGGACAGCAAGGACTGGTACGTTGCGCGGGCGCTGAGCGGGATTCTGCATGGCAATCCGGATTTGCAGACGCCGTACGCGGTGAAGTTGATTCCGCAACGGTTCAAGACGCAGATGGATGAGATGTACTGGCTGCCAGGTATCAAGTGGACGTTGGAGCAGGGGCATATGGATACACCGCTGGTGGATCTGTATGTCAAGGCAGTGTCGCAACCGGTGGACGGGCGTTTGCGCGGGAAGGCGCTGGAACTGTCCGGGGATGTGAACATCCGGAAGCATCCGAAGATCGCGCCGGCGCTGCAGAAGGCAATGCCGCAGTACTACGAGCCGGATCCGGCAGAGGTGACGAAGATGTCGCCGGAGTGGAAGGCGAACTGGGAGTTCTTCCGGGATAAAGTAGCGCCGGAGTTGGTGCGGCCGAATCGCGACGATCAGATGGCATGCCTGGGCTGCCACGGTGTTCCGGGGCGTGTGCCTTCGCTGGAATTGACGAATGCAGATGACCGGGGATATGTGAAAGCCGCCGGGTTGTATATGAATTACCAGAAGCTGCTGGAACGCGTGAACGAGTCCGACGTCGAAAACAGTAAGCTGTTGCGGAAGCCGCTGAACGTGCAGAGCGGGAAGGAAGATGGGCATCAGGGCGGTGTACGGTACCGGCCGAATGATGCGGCGTACTTGACGCTTCGCAAGTGGGTTCTGGATTCGGCAGCGCTGAAAAAGGCAAAGTAGAGGATATGGCTCAGAAATCCAAGTGGACGATGAACAGGATCTCGCTGATGGTCGGGATCCCGCTGCTGCTTGCGTTTGTGTACATCGCGTTGAATTCGAAGCCTGCGACCACCAAGCCGGCGCCGATTATCTCCGAGTTCCGTGTAATTGGGCAGACCGAGGATAAGAAGGCCGGAAGTTGGGAAGTGGAATTGAGCTGGTCCACGCAGCACGCCGATGAAGTGACCATTGAGCCGGAGGTGGGCAAGGTGGAGCCGGACGGCACCAAGAAGGTGACGCTGACGGCGAATAAGGCATTTACGCTGACTGCGGTGAACCCCGGGGCGAAGGCCGAGCGGATTTTGGAGATCGAGTTCCCGGCTGCGAAGTAGACCGTTACAATAGGTGGCAGAATGAAGCGGTTTCTCATTTTCGCGTTGGCGACGATCGGGACGACGTCGGTCTGGGGTCAAGAACCGGCCAAGCCTCCCGCACAGGGGCAGGATCCTGCGCCGATTAAGGTCCAGGTGCAGGAAGTCATCATTCCTGTGACGGTGACGGATTCCAAGGGCAAGTTTGTGGGCGACCTGGCCAAGGAGGATTTCCAAATCCTCGACGAAGGTAAGCCACAAAAAATGCGGTTCTTTTCGCGAGAGCGGAGCCAGCCTGTGGTGGTCGGATTCCTGCTGGACCAGAGCAACGCGGTGTCGCTGCAGTGGAAGACGTACCAGGAAGCATCGCTCGATCTGATTACAACGTTGATGCCCGGCGACAAGCGGTATTCGGGGTACTTGATCGGGTACGCGAATGAAGCGGAGTTGAAGCAAAATACTACCCACGATCCTGAGAAACTGCTCGTGAAGGTCCGCAAGATGAAGCCGGGTGGCGGCGCCGCCTTGTTCGATGCGATTTACATGGCTTGTACGTCGCGCGACCTGGTGAAGGGCGAACCGATTGAGCCTCGGCGCGTGATCGTGATTGTCGGTGACGGGCACGACAACGCTTCGAAGCACACGATTGAGCAGGTGATCGAGTTGGCGCAGCGCAATCTGGTTACGATCTACGCTGTGTCGACCACCGGGTTCGGGTTTGTCAACGAAGGCGATGCGATCCTGAAGCGGTTGACGGAAGAGACCGGTGGTCGCTTGGAGTATCCGCTGCAGGGTACGTACAAGGACGTTTCGGGGTATCTGTCGACGCCTTCGGACGAAGGTAACTATGCGTTGAAGGTGGGCACCGGCGGGTACGCGGCGGCGATTGCGAACGGCATCTTCAAGTCGATTGCGGCCGTGACTGGTGAGATCACGACGCAGTACATCTTGCGCTATATCCCGGACATCGACATACGCGGTGCGGAGCGAGAGTTCCGGCGTATTGAGGTGAAGGTGAACCTGCCGAACGCTGTGGTACGAGCGCGCAAGGGGTACTACCCCTTCCTGCCTTGAGTTCTTCCAACAAAGTAGTCCTGGTGACCGGGGCGGCCAAACGGGTCGGCCGCGGGATCGCGCTGCGGCTGCATCGCGAGGGCTTTCAGGTCGCGATTCACTATGGCGGATCCGAGAGCGATGCTCGCGAGGTGTCCGAGTTGTGCGGTGGCGCGCCCATCTTCCGCGCCAATCTCGAAAGCGTCGCCGAGATCGAGGCGCTGTTTGCCAAGGTCAAGGCGGAGTGCGGGCGTTTGGACGGCCTCGTGAACAATGCTGCGCGGTTCACGCGGTTCGATCCGCTGGACGTCACCGAACAAGACTGGGACTTCATCCATAGCGTAAACTTGAGGGCCGTGTTCTTTTGCTGCCAGCAGGGTGCGAAGCGGATGCTGGAGACGCCGGATGTGGAAGGCCGCATCGTGAACATCAGTTCGTTGGGCGGGATACGTCCCTGGGCCGATCACGCCCATTACTGCGCCTCGAAAGCCGGCGTGATTCACATGACGAAAGCCTTGGCCAAGGCGTTTGCACCGCGAATCACGGTGAATTCGGTGGCGCCTGGCGTGATTCCGTTTGGCGAGGAAGATACGCCGGAAGTGCAGAGGTGGATTGAGAATACTCCTGCAAAACGGGTAGGTACGGCAGATGATATCGCGGACGGGGTGCTGTACTTCCTACGTGCTTCATCGTATGTCACCGGGCAGATTTTGGCTGTCGATGGTGGGTTGAGCCAGACCTAGCGTCACGAATCCTGCGGTGCAAACGATGAGGCGGGTATGGGCCGTTTTCAGGACACCGCCAGTGATCTTTTTGAGATTGCCCAAAAGGTGTCCGGGGAACGCAACGAAGGCGAAGATCCGGCTGACGTTGCCGTGCTGATCCATTACACGGGAGCACTGACGATTGTTCAGAATGCGGGCGAGAGATCTCTAGGCGCGTTGCAGGATGAGTACGGCGCACACACGGGATACCGGGTGCTTGAAGCGAAGGATGGCGCGATATCGATTACCGGAAGGGTTGGCGGGCAGACCTATACGCTGACGCCCGGTATCGATGAGCGGCATCGGCAACTGATGGGCAGCGAGTTTCCTCGGTATCTGCTGAAGTAGCTGGTATAATAGCGGTTAACCGCAATGTTCTTCCGTCGCGAGAAACCGAAAGTCACCACCTTTGAAGATCGTCTGCAGACGCTGCGCGAACTCGGGTTCAAAACCGAGAACGTGGGTAGCGGAACGCGTGTCAGCCGGGATGGTCTGGCGGCCGTGGTTCGTGCCGGATCCGGCGAAGCGGTAGAGGCAGACAAGGGCGGCTTGCTCATCGGCGATGAGATCGGACACTTGACCAACGCTGGGTATCAGATGTTTTTCCGTACACCCAAGGGCCAGATGGTTCCTGCGCGGGCAGGGCAGTTGAAGGCGCTGCATGCATTCAACGAAGACCTGCGTGAGGCGCTTGGCGAGACCAGCTACTACAATCAGTCGCTGGGTACGACCACAGAAGCGCATCTGTACGACCGCGTGAAGGATCGTGACGCGGGCGTTCCGGTTCGCGCCTGGCAGAAGTAGCCGCTACACTGAAACTGAAGTAGTTTCGCTTTGGATTTCCTCGACGGTCTTAACCCACAACAGCGCAAAGCGGTGTTGCACGTGGACGGGCCCCTGCTCTTGTTGGCGGGCGCCGGTTCTGGCAAGACACGTGTGATCACGCATCGCATGGCGCATCTAGTGAGCGCGCATGGCGTTCCGGGTCCTGCCATTCTGGCGGTGACCTTTACCAATAAGGCCGCGGGCGAGATGCGCGAGCGTACGATGAAACTGCTGGGCGAGGCGTCCGCGCGACGCGCACCGTTCGTTTCGACGTTCCATTCTTTCTGCGTACGGTTGCTGCGGCGCGATGGCGCGTCCTTGGCGACGATTCGGCCGGGTTTTACCACTTCCTTCAACATCTACGACGACGCGGATCAGCTTTCGATCGTGAAGAGCGTCTTCCGGCATTTGGGTATCGACGAGAAGTTCATGCAGTACCGGGCGGCGTTGTCTCGCATCTCGCACGCCAAAAATCACAAGGAAACGCCCGAGGATTTCTATAAGAACGCAACGGATCCCAAAGCCGAGCGTATGGCGGTGATCTTTGACCAGTACGAAGGCAAGCTACGGCAGGCCAACGCGCTGGACTTTGACGATTTGCTGCTCGAAAGTGTGCGGTTGCTGCGCAACGACACGATGATCCGCGAGGAGTACAACCGGCGGTTTGAGTTCGTGATGATCGATGAGTATCAGGACACGAACCGTACACAGTACGAAATGATGCGCCTGCTGACTGAGGTCCGAGAGAATGTCGCGGTGGTGGGCGATGAGGATCAGTCGATTTACGGCTGGCGCGGCGCCGATATCAAGAATATCCTCGATTTTCAGAAGGACTTTCCGAAGGCCTCGGTGATTCGGCTGGAGCAGAATTACCGGTCCGTCAAGAACATCCTGGAAGCGGCGGGCGCGGTAGTTTCGAACAACCGTGAGCGGCTGGGCAAGAATCTTTGGACCGATGCGGGCGCCGGCGATAAGATCACCGTGTTTGAAGCGATGGACGGCGAGCAGGAAGCGCTGTACATCGCTGATAACGTGGAGCGGGAATTGGGCCGGAATCCCCGGAACAACGTCGCGGTTCTGTATCGTACGAATTTCCAGTCGCGACAGATTGAAGAAGCGCTGCGACGGTATAACCGGAAGTACGTTGTCGTTGGTGGGCTGAGCTTTTACGACCGCGCGGAAGTGAAGGACATGCTCTGCTATCTGAAGGTGCTGCTGAATCCGAATGATTCGGTGAGCCTGGAGCGGATCATCAATGTCCCGGCGCGCGGCATCGGTAAGACGACGTTTGAGCAGATCGAGAAGTACGCCGCAGAGAGCAAGTTGGCTGTTTGGCCGGCGCTCATCGAGATGCTCGAAAAGCGGCTCTTTCCGGGTCGTGCAGAGGCTGCGGTTTCGGCGTTCGCGCGCTTAACCGAGGAGCTTCGTGAAGGGCTGGAGCAGCGTCCTGTACATGAAACGTTGAATCTGATCTTGGATCGCACGGGGTATCGCCGGATGATCGAGACGGAGCAGACACCCGAGGCTGAGAATCGCATCGGCAACCTGGTGGAATTGGTAAACGCCGCGGCGGACGGCTCTGAGCGGGGTGAAACTCTGGCTGACTTTCTGGATCACGCCGCGTTGGTGGCGGATGCCGATAGTGTGGACGAGAAGTCGCAAGTGTCGCTGTTGACGATCCACAATGCAAAGGGCTTGGAATGGCCCGTGGTGTTCTTGGCCGGCATGGAAGAGGGGCTGTTCCCGCATTCCAGAAGCCGCGAGAGCGAGACGCATCTGGAAGAAGAGCGGCGGCTCTGTTACGTCGCGCTGACCAGAGCCGAGAAGAAGCTGTATCTGACGTCGGCACGCTACCGGCGGCGGTACGGCGGCGGGGCCCCGGAAGCGTCGATCCCGTCGCGGTTTTTGGCTGAAATTCCTCGTGAACTGACGCAAAAGGCCAATGCAAACGACATCCCACAGGTGAACTTGCGGAGCGAACAGTGGGAAGTACGCGAGTCGGTGAAGAAGAATCTATTCACGGGCAAGACGTACAACTCTGTCGATAACATTTCGCAGTTTTTTGCCGATCGCGGAATGCCGGCACCACGTGCGTTTACGCCGCCACCGGCTCAGGCTACGGCCGCTCCTGCGCCGCCTAGGGTCGCGCCGCCGGTAGCGCCGGCGCCTCCCGTTGCAAAGAAGGCGAGCCCTGGTGGCGGGCAGATGTCGCTGTTGAGCGGCATGGATGAGCCAGTAACGCCCACGCGTCCTGTGGTGTCGAGGCCCACCGCGGCCTCAGCGCCGCCTGTAGCCCGACAGGTACCGCAGCCAGTTCGACAGGTTCGGCCGGCACCAGCGCCGCTGCAGAGCCATCCCCAGGCGAAGGGATCGTTAACCTACGGTACGGTTGGCGGTAGCGTTGCGGGCAAGCCTGGTGGACAATTGAAAAAGAAGCCATTTGGACCGGGGAGCTATGTGGACCATCCGCGGTACGGGCGAGGCACAGTTTTGAAACGCGAAGGCGACGGGGACGACGCGAAGTTGACCATTAGCTTTCCGGGCATCGGGCTCAAGAAGCTCGTGGAAAAATTCGCAGGACTTAAAGTCGAGTAATCAAGAAAGACAATGAACACCAAGAACGTAGAAGACAAGGCAGAACGTAAGAAGCTGAAGCGCGAAGCGCGCAAGGAAGCTCCGGCAAAGGCGGCGCGCAAGGAGCCTCGCGGGTCGAATAAGAAGAAGGTGAAGACGATCGCGAAGGGTCAGCGCAAGCGCTAAGTTTTCGTAAAGAGCCAGAGTTGGCGCGATCGTGCGTTATGATGACACGATAATGAGCCAACTCTGGCGTACGAAGAGTATTGATGCTTTGCTTGCTTCGGCAGAGCATCCCGAAAAGAGGCTGGCTAAGACGCTAGGCCTGTGGAGTCTGGTGGGATTGGGCGTCGGCGCTGTAATCGGCTCCGGCATCTTCACGCTGACAGGCACCGCTGCAGCTGGTCAAACTCTCGAATTCAGCTCCATCATCCATGCTCCGGTCATCGACATCCTGATGAACGGCGGCCAAGCCGTGTCTACAGCGGGACGGCCTGGCGCTGGTCCTGGGATCGCGCTGTCGTTTGTACTGGTGGCGATTGCGTGCGGCTTTGCGGCGCTCTGCTATGCCGAACTGGCGTCGATGATTCCGATTGCGGGTGGCGCCTATACGTACGCATACGCGACGCTGGGGGAATTGGTCGCGTGGATTCTCGGTTGGGACCTAATCCTTGAGTACGCCGTGTCCAACATGGCGGTGGCTGTAGGGTTCTCTGCGTATCTTCGAGACATCGTTGAGAATGCCACCGGCTACGCCATACCAGTCGAGTGGTCGCAACCCATCCTAAATCAGAGCTTGTCGCCCACTGGCGCTTACTTTAACCTTCCTGCTCTGGTGATCCTGTTTATTCTGACGGTGCTGCTGGTGCGCGGGGTCCGCGAGGGCGCCGGCGCGAATAATGCGATGGTGCTGGTGAAAGTCGTGGCGATTCTGCTGTTTGTCTTTGGGGCAGCGAGCGCGATCAAGCCTGAAAACTATCATCCGTTTCTGCCGAATGGGACCACGGGTCTGCTGACCGGCGCCGCGATCGTCTTCTTTACCTATATCGGGTTTGATTCGGTTTCCACGGCCGCGGAGGAATGCAAGAACCCGCAGCGCGACCTGCCTTGGGGCATTATCATCACGCTGATAATCTGTACGCTGTTGTACGGGTCTGTGGCGCTGGTGCTGACGGGAATCGCGAATTACAAGACTCTCAATAATGCGGCTCCGGTGGTGAATGCCTTGAAGGATCTGGGATTTCACCAGATTCGATTTTGGGTCGGACTGGGTGCGATCGTCGGCATGCTGTCGTCGCTACTTGTCTTCCAATACGGACAGGCTCGCGTTTGGTTTGCGATGAGCCGGGATAAGCTACTGCCGGACATGTTCTCGCGGGTGCATAAGCGGTTTCAGACGCCGCACACGAGTACGATCATAGCGGGTATCTTTGTGGGTGTTCCGGCCGGCGTTTTTGACATCGGCACTCTTGCGGACGTGTCGAATATCGGGACGCTTTTTGCGTTTCTGCTGGTATCGGTGGGCGTGCTGGTACTGCGTAAGAAGCAGCCGGAACGTCCGAGGGCCTTCCGCGTGCCCTGGGTTCCGGTAGTGCCGATTCTGGCGATTCTGAGCTGCCTGGTGTTGATGTTGAGCCTGCCTCTGGAGACTTGGATCGTGTTCTTTATCTGGCTCGCCGCTGGGTTGGTGATTTACTCGCTATACAGCCGGAAGCGGACACCGACCGCAGACTGGTAAAAAGTCTCAGTAATTTCTCCTAACTATTTCACCTACCGCTCCGATGAGCCTTGCATGGCTCTTGACGTGCTCATTGTGGACGACTCCGCAGCAATTCGAAAAATCCTGCAGCGTGTGCTGGTGCAGGCAAATGTGGGGATCGGGAAGATTATCGAGGCGAACGATGGTCGCGAGGGATTGGAGCGAATGACCGCTGAGAATGTGGGGCTGGTGTTTTCTGACATCAACATGCCGAACATGGACGGCCTCGAATTTCTCCAGCTCATTCGTGCGAATCCGAACTGGAAGAATGTTCCGGTGGTGATGGTGACTACCGAAGGAAGTCAGGACAAAGTCTTCCAGGCCCTGCAGATGGGAGCGAGCGGGTACGTGAAGAAGCCATTCACGCCGGAGCAGATCCGTGAGAAGCTCGGGACGATTGGGTGTGCGGCATGAACACTCAAAAAACAGTAGAGCTCATCCGGCAGTCGACCCTTGAGGTGATGTCCATGATGTTGGGTGTCCAGGCTGAGGTCGGGGAACCCTACGAGGAAAGTGGCACTACAGAGACGTTTAGCGGAATTGTCTCGCTGGTGTCGATTAGTGGTGATTGGGCGGGCATGGGGTCGATTTACTGCGGGTCTGAACTGGCGCTGCGGTTGACCGGGATGATGCTGTTAGACGACCAGGTGTCAACGGTGAACGACGATGTGCTGGATGCGATGGCGGAGCTCGCAAACATGATCGTCGGAAATGTGAAGACGATGCTTGAGGCGGACCTCGGGCCGCTGTCGCTGAGCATCCCGACCGTGATCTATGGCCGTAACTATCGGGCATTGCACGGGATAGGGAAGACGAGGGTCGTCGTGCCGTTCGAGGTTGCAGGCGGGACAATGACCATAAAGTTCTATATCCTGCCGCAGGCGTCGGCAAATCGGGGACGCCAGACGGGAGTAGTGCAGAACGTCGCCTAATCTCCAGAGGCTGAGTAGCCGATGGATAAGCAGAAGCGCCTGGAGCACATGCTGTCTAGGTGATCGACGATGACGCCTTCATTGACCAATCTGGCGGGAGTGACCAGCGGCCACCGCGCTGCTGACGAGGTTTCGCGCCTAAAGGGCCAATTTCTGGCGAGCCTGAATCACGAGATTCGGACTCCCCTGAGCGGCATTGTCGGTATGACCGACCTACTTCTGGAAACCAAGCTCGATGATGAGCAGCGGGAGTATGTCACTTCCGCGCGGATCTGCGCCGAGAGCCTTCTTGAAGTCCTGAACGCGACCCTCGAGTATTCGGCACTTATGTCTGGCACCGTGGAGCTCGACGACTACGAGTTTTCGCTTGCTGAGACCCTGGACGCCGGGGTTGCAGAACACACGCTAAAGGCTCGTAGCAAAGGGCTTAAGCTCACCACTCAGTACGATGAAAGTTTGCCGGACATCATCATGGGTGATGCGCCGCGGCTTCGCAAACTGCTGTCGCATTTGGTGAGCAACGCGGTGAAGTTCACGGTCGATGGTGAGGTTTGCGTGTCTGCCAAGGCCGTCGGCGGGTACTTGCACATTGCGGTTACAGACACCGGTATTGGGATCTCCAAGAGCCATTTGGATGCGGTTTTTGAAAGCTTTCGACAGCTTGAGGGCGGTCTCTCGCGGTCCTATCCCGGGCTAGGGCTTGGTCTGGCAATTGCGAACAAGATAGCCGCCCTGCTGCAGGGACATATCGAGGTCGAAAGCGAAATCGGCGTCGGTAGCAAGTTTGAGATCGTGCTGCCGCTTCGCATCCCCGAAGCGACCAAGCGCAATCGGGCTGTGGACTTCGATCCTAAGTCCTGCAGAATCCTGCTGGTGGAAGATAACATCGTTTCCCGAACCGTCGTCCACCACCTGCTAACTCCGCGAGGCTATCCGGTGGATTGTGCGGAAACCGGTGAAAGCGCGATGGAACAAGCTCGCAACAATGAGTACTCCCTCATTCTGATGGACTTGCAACTGCCTGATATGACCGGCTTTGAGGTCGCAAGCGAGATCCGCAAGTACGCAGGTTATTCCAATGTGCCGATTCTCGCCTTTACCGCGAATACCGCAGACGAGTACCGGAACATGTGCCGTCAGCACGGGATGCAAGGCTTTCTTGCAAAGCCGGTACAAGCCAACGAGCTTTTCTTTGTCGTCGCCAAGACCTTGCAAGAGGCTTAGGCTAAGTCCTATCTTCCCAGACGTTTAGCGAGCTCCGACAGCAACCGGCTGCCCGCAGCCGGAACGTCTTCACGTCCCTCCAAAACCTCTATCTTCCCTGTTATCTATCAGTTATGTCTTCTCCCCGCGGTGTTGGAGCGGGTGGCCGGTGCTATCGTCAAGTCGGGCGAAAGATTACATAACTGATGGCGACCAACGAAGCGGGCGATCAGGAAGACCGGGCGCTACGAACAGTGCGGCGGATGCTCGACGCGATGGAGTCCAAGATCGATTCGGAACTCAAATGCAGCGCGGGCGACATTATCCGGCTGCTGCAGATGGAGCGCGAGCTGATGGCGGAGCAAGTGAAAGAGATTCACGTGTCATGGCAGGAGCCGACGAAAAAGACCAGCGAAGACGAAAGTCCCGAGTAACCCGGGCAATTGGATATGAGCCGCTGCCAACGCAGCGGCTTTTTCATTTATCGGAGGAGCGCTTTCGGGGATATTCGGGACCGGTTGGGTCGGGCAAGAGTCAGGCGCTGTGCCAGGAAGCGATTCGGATGTCTTATGTGAACGCAGGTCGCATGGGGCTGATGGGGGCTCCGACGTTTCCGATGTTGCGGGATTCGACGCAGGCGGCGCTTTTGGCGGTGCTAGAGGAGAGCCGAATTCCGTACGACATCAACAAGGCTGAGAATTACCTGGTGATGAAGGATACGGGGTCGAAGATTCTGTTCCGGTCACTGGATGATTCGGAGCGATTGCGCGGTACCAACCTGGCCTGGTTTTGTGTGGATGAATTGACGTACGCATCGGAGGATTCGTGGCTTCGCTTAGAGGCTCGATTGCGAGATCCGAAAGCGACGCGGTTGGGCGGCTTTGCGGTTTGGACGCCGCGGGGGTTTGATTGGGTGCATCGCCGGTTTATGACAGGCGAGTACAAAGGGTACGCGACGTTTTTGGCACGGGCATTTGAGAACGTGCATTTGTTGGCGCAGGTTCCGGACTATTACGAACGGCTGAAGGCCAGCTACGATCCGCGCTTTTATGCGCAGGAGGCGTTGGGCGAGTACCTGAACGTTCAGGCGGGACGGGCGTATGAGTCGTTTGACCGGAAGCGGAATGTTGTTCCGGCACCGGCCGTGGACATTCTGCAGCCGTTGTTCTGGGCTCTGGACTTCAACGTCGATCCGATGTCGTCGGTGGTGGCACAGAGGGTAGGCGACCGGCTGCACGTGATTGATGAAATCAGTTTGCGGCGGGCAACCACGGACCAAGCTTGTGAGGAGTTTGTGACGCGGTATCCGGATCATCCTGGCGGTTTGGTGGTGTTTGGCGATGCGTCGGGTGCGCGGATGCAGACGACGGGACTGTCGGATCACCAAATGGTTCGCGAGTATCTGCGCAAGGTGCGGTACGGCAACGTTCGGATGGAGATTGCGAGGTCGAACCCGAGCGTGCGGGATCGAGTGGCGCTGGTGAACGGGCTACTCGGCAACGCCGCGGGCGTGGCGAGGTTGTTCGTGGATCCCAAGTGCAAGGAACTCATTAAAGACTTTGAGCAGGTTTGTTTCAAGCCCGATAGTACGGCGGTGATCGATAAGGACGCGGATCCTCAACGGACGCATCTGTCGGATGCGTTGGGTTACCTGGTTTGGCAGCAGTTCCGCGGGCAGGCTCCGTTTGGGCCGCAAAAGACGCGGCTGTTTTGAAAGTAAGAGGTTCAACAAGAGGTGCGAACAGCATGGACATAACGAGAGAGCATCCGGATTACGTCGCGCGGAAGCGGCTGTGGCGTTCGTACCGGGACCTGTACGCGGGCGGCGAGCAGATACGAGCGAACGCGACCGAATACTTAGAGCAGCGTCAGCGCGAACCGGGCGCGGTATATCGCGAGCGGATCTCGAAGGTCTTCTATGAGAACTACATCGGTTCGATCGTCGACTGGTATGCCGCGACGCTCTTCCGGCGTGAACCGCTTCTGACTTTTGAGGGGCCGAACGAGGCGGGGAAGCGTTACTTCTCGAACTTCATCGAGGATTGCGACCGGCTTGGTACGAACCTTACTGACTTCTTGCGGTCGCGGTTGATTGAAGCTCTGGTGGGTGGTGCGAGCTATATTCTGGTGGACTTTCCGAAGGGGAAGGGAATCATCGGTAGCCGTGCTGCAGAAGATGCTTCCGGCCGGTCTCGCGCCTACCTCGTGGGCTACGCAGCTGAGGATGTCATCAACTGGAGCTACGACGATCAGGGTCAACTCGATTGGGTGGTGCTTCGAACCAGCGGACTGCGGAAGACAAATGTCGAAGATGACGAGTGGAAGAACGTCACGACGTGGTCTTACTACGACAAACGGCGCTATCGGATTTACCGGCAGATCGGCGGAGATGCGGATAGCCGTACGGCACGTATCGAACTGCTGGATGAGGGTCTGCACGGGCTGGCGAAGCAGGATCGGGTGCCTCTGTTTGGTCTGGAGATTCAGGAAGGACTGTGGCTGCTGAACAAGGCCGCGTCGCTGCAGATTGAGCACTTCGGTAAGTCCAATGCGCTGGCGTGGGGCTTGTCGATGGGGCTGTTCGCGATGCCGGTGGTTTATTCCGAGCGGCAGTTCGATCAGACGTTCGGCGAGGCGTACTACCTGCAACTGGGGCCGGGCGACCGGTTTGGCTGGACCGAGCCAGATGGCAAGGTTTATCAGATCGCGGCCGAGAATCTGGAACGGCTCAAGGATGAAATTTACCGGGTTTGCTACCTCGCGCAGATGGGCGGCAAGCTGAGCGCCGGACAGACACAATCGGCGCAGAGCAAGATGTGGGACTTCTCGATCACGCAGGAGGTTCTGCGGGCGTACGGCGATTCCATCAAGGATCTGGTGAAGAAAGTTCTGCGGGCCATTGAAACGGCTCGCGAGGACGGTCTTCAGATTGGCGTTTCGGGTCTGGACGAGTTCGACATCGGTGATTTCACCACGGAGTTGTCGGACGCGGAGCGGCTGCTGGGGTTGGGGATTGAGTCACCGACTTTGAAGCAGCAGATCTTTAAGAAGCTGGCGCTGAAGTACCTGTGCGATGTGCGCCAGGAAGTGAAGGACCGGATCGCGGACGAGATCGACGCGAGCTTTCCGCGTGGGTAGCGAACAGAGGAGAGAATCACATGGACGAAAATCTACAGCAGATCGTGCTTGAGGCTATCAAGCAGTACTCACAGTCAGAACAAGCTCGTCAGGAGCCGGTGTACAAGACGGAACTGGTGGAAGAGCGCAAACGTCGCGAGTCGCTCGAGGGGCGCGTCAATCAACTGATTGAAGAGAACCGCAAGGCTCGCGCCATTGCCGCCCGCGTGGAGAAAGAAGCGATGGTCCGCGCCGAGCTGCAGCGCCTGGGCGTGTCGAAGATCGACCTTGCCTTCAAGGCTGTTAAAGATGACATCCTGCGGTCCGACGAAGGGATGTCCGCGGGGCCTGACGGTGAGAATCGTGTACGCGAGTACCTGGCGAACTTTGTGGCTGAGAATCCGGAATTGTTGCCTGCGCGTATCCCCGGTGGTTCGGGTGCGAGTGGGGTGGGCCGTTCGTCGCACGGTACGGGCATTGTGGACTTTGATCGCATCCGTCCGGGCATGAGCTCTGAAGAACTGGAGCGCTTCCGCGAAGAAGTGGCGCGAGTGGCGAACCAGACGATGCGCGGCCTGTAACGGGCTGTTGCGAGTCACATAGAAAAGCCTTTCAGGCAAGATTTGTTGGGCGATCCGCGCCGCCTTCGGGCGGCGATTTTCTTTTGAAGATGTGGGCGGATTCGCAAACGGGCGATGTGCTGGATCCTTGGCCAGCCGCCGCTATGCAGGTGCCAAGGAATAACAACAAAGGAGTTTAGTAGATGCCTTCTATTACATCGGCAAACGTAGCCAATGCGATTGTGAAGCTCGTGGCCGTCGATGCACTGCCCACGCTTACCGGCAACCTCGTGATGGGCAACCTGGTGAATCGCAGCTACGAATCTGCGCTGGCACAGCCCGGTGATACGGTAAACATTCCGATTCCGCCGACCCTCGTCGCCAACAACATCGCGGAGGGTGGTTCGGTGCAGACCCAGAATCCGAATCTGGGGAATGCGTCGATCGTGCTGAACACCCACGCAGAAGCCACGTTCCAGATTCCGGACGTGACCAAGGTGCTGGCAGTCCCGGATCTTCTGAAGCTGTACATGCAGCCGGCGCTCGTCGCTCTGGCTGAGAAGATCGAAACCGATCTGCTCGGCTTGTATCCGCAATTCAACGGTAACCCGGTCCTGGGCCTTCCCGGTGTCGCGGTGACCGAAGATGTGATCGACCAGGCGGAAACCACGCTCTTCAACCAGAAGGTTCCGGCTGCTGAGCCCAAGCATCTTGTGGTCAGCGCCGCGGCCTACTCGGCTCTGCGCCAGAATCCGCGCTTCAGCGAGTATCGCTCGGCCGGCGAAGCTGGCCTGCGTACCTTGATCGACGGCTCGATTGGCAAGATCAAGGACTTCTATGTGTTCCGTTCGCAGTTCGTCGCCAAGACGGGCGCTGCGCCGGCGACCACGCACAACCTGGCCTTTACGAAGAACTCGATTGGCCTGGTGATGCGCCGCCTGCCGTCGCCGCTGCCCGGCACCGGTGCGATTGCCGAATACGCCGAACTCGGCAACTTCGGTATCCGCGTCATGATGAGCTACAAGCCGGATACCTTGTCGCAGCAGTTCACCGTGGACGTGCTCTACGGCGCCGCTGTCCTGCGCAACAAGCACGGCGTCCAGATCGAAAGCTAGTCTTTCGGTTCCGCGGAGTGGCCGCCCTTTTGGTGGTCCTTCTTTATTGGTGTGCAAACGCCCGGGTCTGCCGCATTGCGGCGGGTCCGGGCTGTTGTGTTTTGAAGCGAGGCGAAGGAAGGAAGATACGGATGAATTTACGAGCCTATTTCCAGAAGATCCGCGAAGTGGAGAAGGAAATCCTGAAGGACGTCGTGTACGTCGTTAGTCTGGCGGGTGACGATGGCGGGCTGCCGGGGATCATCGCGCAGGTGACGAGGGCAATCGCGGCGAAGCTGATTGTGGATCAGAAGTCGCGGCTGGCCACGGACGAGGAGATCGAAACGCTTCTGGCCTACCAGGAAGCCGAACGCCAGAAGTTGCAGGAACAGCAGGCCGTGCAGCGTCTTCAGGTGGCGATTGTTTCGGACAAACAGATTGAGGCGATGCGAGCGAAGAAGAGCCCGGCTGCGCCTCCTGCTGAGAAGAAGAAGGACTAAGGAAACAAGGCCATGCTGTTCACCGATGGAAATCCGACCAGGACTGAGGATCTCCGGATTTTTGAGTCCAACATCTACGAAGTTGCGAACGTCGAGGGCATCGATCTGGACGCGAAGTTGAAGATCGCGGCGGAGGAGATCGGCGATCAGATCATGGCGTACCTGTTGCAGCCGGGGAGTGGAGATCCGCAGGCGGGAAGCCGGCGTTCTCTGGGCCTGTCAACGCTTGTGGTTACGCCGGCAATGCGACGGTGGCATTCGCTTCATACTTTGGCGCTCATTTTTCGCGATGCGTTTCATAACCAGATCAACGGCCGGTATCGCGAGACCTGGGCACAGTACGTATCTGCAGCTGCGGAGGCGAAGCAGACACTGTTCAAGATCGGGCTCGGGTTTGTGTCGAACCCGCTGGCACGTCCCGCAAAGCCGCTAGTGAGCAGTGGCGCGGGACTTTGGGACAGGGGCCTTTTCTCCGTAGCAGTGGCCTGGGTCGACGGGGCGGGGAAGATCAGTGCGCCAAGCGAGGTCGTGACGTTGGAGGTGACTACCGGCGGGAATCCGGTGGTCGCGATGAGCGGTCCAGTTCCACCGACTGCGACGGGCTGGATTGTTTATATGGCTGAGGCCGGTGGTTACGGGGACCTGATGCAACAGAACACGACGCCTGTTGCGGTAGGAGAAGCGTGGAGTCCGCTGTCGACGGTCTTGCTGCCGGGCGAGCTGCCGGTGAGCGGGCAATTCGCTGACATCTACATAACGGCGTCACGTTTGACGCCAAGGGGGTAGCGGCATGGGACGAATCGCGGCGAACACGTCGGCTCGAGTACGCGAGGTACTGGCAGCAAACGGCGCACTGCAGGCGCAGATTCAGGTGCTTGCTTTGGAGGCGGGTGTTCATGAGCCGGGGATACAAGTAGCGTCACAACTGGTGGTACGGAACGTGGCTGCGGACCTGGCAGAGAAGACGGCTGGTGTCATGTACCCGGCGTTCTTCGTGTACTGCGACAAGATCTCAAACAGCCTGCGAGAGAAGTTCCGGACGTTTTCCGGAACGGCTCGAATGGTTGTCGAGACCCGCGCTTCACAAGACCGTTTGGAAGGACTTGAGGATCGGCTCCACATTTATGCCGATGCCGTGATGAGCGTACTGGACGCGAAGCGCGGCGATTGGGGCCAGGGGATGTTTTACACGGGCGGATACGAGGTGGCGTTCGGTCCGGTCAAGCACGGTGGTAAGCACTTTATCCAGACGGCGAAGGTCGTTTTCGATGTCGAGATCAGCGCGGATTAAAGGAATACAAAAATGAGTTGTTATGTTTCATCGAATGACAACCGGTTCTACGTCGCTAGCGAAACGGCGTACGGCAACGTGCCTTCGGTTGAAGGCGAAAACCGGGTGCCGGCGGTACGACTGCGGGCGCGACAGACGGTTGACCGTGTGCAGCGGCGCGATAAGACCGGAAGCCGTACTTTTGCCGGGCTGCCTCCGGGTACGCGAAACCGGACGAGCTTTGACTTATCCACTTACCTGACTTCCTGGACTGACCAGGGTCACGAGCCGGCATACGGTCCGATGTTTCGTTCTGCGATGGGTGGCACGGGCCATCTGTTTACTGGCGGTACCGTTGCGTCGAGCACTGGTACGACGTTGACGTTCGCTGCGGCTCACGGCATGACGGCCGCTGGTAGCGCCGTTGTTGTCGCCGGCGAGATGCGGTTTGTGGTGGCGATCGTCAATTCGACGACTGTACAGCTGAATGCTCCGTTCACGGGTACGATTGCGTCGGGTACGACGGTGGGTCCGACCATGAACTACGCACCCGAAACGGATCTAGGGAGCGTGTCGATCTTCGATTACTGGAGTCCGTCCACGCTGGTGCATCGGATCATTGCCGGGGCGGCGGTGGATCAGATGCGGATCAAGATCAACGCCGATTTCCATGAGTTTGAGTTCCGTGGTCCAGGTCGCGACATCATCGATAGCACCAGCTTTGAAAGTGGTCAGGGCGGTTTGACTGACTTCCCGACAGAACCCGCTCTCAGCGGCTTCGACTATTCCATTGTTCCCGGACATCTGGGCCAGGTCTGGCTGGGTACTCCGGCGAATCGTTTCTACACGCTGACGGAGGCCGAGTTGGTGGTGGACAACAACATCGACACGCGAGATCGCGAGTTTGGATTGTCCGGCCCGGTGTGCATCGCTGGCGGGCAGCGTTCGGTGCGGTTGAACTTCTCGATCTTTGAGATGGATACCGAGGCGACGAAGAGCTTGTATCAAGCAGCGCGTCAACGGTCACCCATCACGGCGATGTTCCAACTTGGTCAGCAGCAAGGGCAGTTGTTTGGGTTTTACATGAACAATGTGGTTCCAGAAGTTCCTGAATTCGATGACAGCACTGCGCGATTGCAGTGGAAATTCACCAACTGCCAGGCACAAGGGGGCATCAACGATGAGCTATTCCTGGCGTTCGGCTGAAGAGTACCGCTCGACGGCATACCCGACGGTCAAGTACCGGATCTCAAAGATGTCGATGGGGCGGCGCCTGGAGTTGACGCGGCGCTTACGGGATCTGATGAAGCGGCTTGAGTTCGCCAACGCGGGTACGTCGAATGAAGACAAGATGGACGCTGCCATCCTAGCGGGCGAGATCGACCGTTTGTACTGGGAGTTTGCGGTAGAGTCCATCGAGGGAATCCAGATGAACGGGGACGAAATCGGTCCCACCACGCAGTTTGAGTTAGGCCCGGAAGACCTGTCGCGCGAGATCCTTATGCGGATTAAGCAACAGACGCAGTTGACGGAGACCGAGCGAAAAAACTAGTCGTCGCCTTCCACTTCTACAAGAGCGCGAACCAAGCCGCTTGGAGGTGCGACACATGCAGAGAGCGCAAGCTGGAGGTCCAGCGGCGATGTGGCTTCCTTCCGGTGGAGCGGCTTGGTGAGGCAAAGGTGGTGTGGGCCGGGGGAGGCATAGGGTTGACGGAGTGCCCCAAGTCCACTGTGAGTGGCGATAGCCTAGCTTGGCTCGAGGCATTCTTCACCTGGAAGGTCATGGGCGGCGTCGCATGGGAGGACATGTGGTCCAAACAAGGCGACGCCTTTTTGGTTCTGGAGCAGGAATTGAGGAAGGGGGCGAGTTCGTGACACGCGAAGAAACGATCGCACAGCTTTATTCTTTGGTGGCACAGCCGAACTCGGCTTTAAGCGCCGCAGATTCGGTTCGCAACGATGTCGCGCAGCTGACGGCGCCATTGATTGGTTCCTTGGGCGATACGCTTGGCGCGACGGGGTCGAGTTCGGGGACGGGGTCGCAACTCGCCAGTCAGTTAGCGGTTATTACGCAGCAACTGGATTTGCTGCGGAACGTACAACAGGCGCAGGTCGACGCTGTAGCGGAGAATACGTCGACATTGGCATCTGGGGTCGCTTCGAGGTTCGCGTCGACGGCCGCGTCGGTCGCGACGAACGCTGTAGGCGGGGGCGGTCTTGGGGGCGGGCTGTTGGGCGGATTCGGACTTTCGCCGATCGTGGGCGGATTATTGAGGCTCTTCGGCTTTGGCGGATCCGACTCGGATTCCGGGGTCGCGCCGCTGAGCCGCTACCAGGCACCCACTTCGTTGGCAATCGACGCTGGACTGTCGAACGGGCAGCTTTCCGAGATTAGCCGCGGTGCTGGCGACCGGGTGCGGACGGTGTCGGCTCCTCAGGTGACGGTTCAGGTCAATGCGATGGATACGCAGTCGTTTCTGGATCGCAGCGACGACATCGCACGTGCGGTGCGACAGGCGATGTTGGAGTCACACCCCATTAACGATGTGGTGGCGGAGCTATGAACCGGTTTCCGAAGCTGCGTAGCGGAGCGATTTCGCAGTACCCGACGGGTCGCGGGACCCAGTATTCCACCTGGGTGGGCCAGTTTGTAGGGGGTAAGGAACAACGGTTTCGGGAGTTTCCATCGTCCTTGCTGCGATGGGTCGTGGAACTGCGGCTGCTTACCTCCCGCGAGGTGGCGGAAATACGTGAGTTTTATGCGAACGAGCAGGGTCGCGCGGGGCGCTTCGAGTTCGAGGATCCGTGGAGTGGCGTTGTCTACGACAACTGCAGCTTTGAAACCGACGAGAACGAAGTTCGCTGGGATGGCGAGGAGATGGGCCGGATGCGCTTGATCATACGGCAGAACAGGACGAATTGAGGCGATCACGATGCTAGCTTTTCCCCAACTGCAAACCGGCGCTACAGCGCAGTACCCGCTTGTACGCACGGATGTTCTTCGGACGACAGTGAACGAACTGGCGGACGGCGGACTCATCAAGTTCGCGGACGAGAGTGGCAAGCTTACGCGGTGGGAACTCCGTCTCGAAGGTTTGTCGGATGAGGAATGGTTGGCGATTTCCGATCTGTATTCCGCTGTCGAAGGTCGGCTTCGCACATTTACACTGCTAGATCCACTCAGCAATCTATTCGCATGGAGCGAGGATCTGTCTAAGGATGCTTGGGTCAAGGATCCTCTGCTTTCCATTACTCCAGGGATAAGCGATCCGTTTGGAGGAACTGCTGCGGCTCAACTGGTTAATTCGGGTGGTGCTGCACAGGGATTGCGTCAGATCCTCAATGCGCCGGCTGATTATCAATACTGCTGCAGCGCGTGGGTTCGGAGCGCATCCGCCACAACGATTGGAATACGGCGAGGTGGAATAGTCAGCCAGCATCCGGTAGGTCCGACCTGGACCCGCGTACGTTCTGCTGGCGCTGAGGTAACGATGGGGGATACGTTTACCGCAGGCTTTGTGTTGAACCCAGGAGTTACGGTTGAACTCTGTGCCCCGCAGCTGGAAGCACAGACATCCTGCGGCGCTTATTGGCGTACAACGGCACGCTCCGGGGTGTATGAGAAGGTAAGGTTCGTAGACGATCGACTTGATTTGATTGCACGAGATCGCGGTTCGAATGCCGGGGTACTCAGACTGGTGAGCGTGGAGTAAGGAAATGCCAACCGTATTCGAATTAAAGCAGCAGGAAGTCACCGAGACTCCCTTATTCCTGTTTGACTGCCATCTGCGCAATGGCGACGTCTTGCGTTGCAGTACGCATCAGGTTACGGTCGGAGGCTCCGATTACGACGCGCGGGTCGTAGGGCATAATGCGTTTGATCTGCGATCCTCGTTCGACGAGGGGCTTGATTCGGGCAATAAGCTGTCTCTACGCCTCGCCAATGCCGATTCCTACTTTTCGCAGTTGGAACGTTCGGTGGGATTTAAGGGCGCCACTGTCACAGTCAAGTTCGTGTTCTTCGACTTGGCTGCCCGTGTTCCTGCCTCGGAAAGCCAAGTGCTGTTTCGGGGTATCGCAAATCCGCCAGATGAGATCACCGAGACTGGCTTTCGCATCAGCTTCGGTTCGCGGTTGAACTATCAGCGAATTCTGCTGCCTGAGGTCCGGATCCAAAAGCGGTGTCCTTGGGCGTTCCCGTCTACAAACGAGCAGAGGGAGATCGCGCTCAATGGTGGCGAAAAAGGGAAGTACTCGCCCCTGTACCGTTGCGGCTACTCAGCGGGCTTGCCTGGTGGAGTGGGCAATCTAAATGGTGCAGTTCCCCACACCTCTTGTTCGTACACACGCTCGGACTGCCAAGCACGTGGCATGTTTGCCACGGGTCGCTTTGGTGGCCACGGGTTTGTGCCAGCCTCGATGCTCGTGCGCACGTACGGAGAAAAGAGTACCCATCTGTCCCCGGTGGCCGACAATGAGGCCAAGTACAACGACGTTGTACCCCTGGTGTACGGAACTGCCTGGTATCAACCTCCAGTTGTATTCTCCCGAAACGATGGCAACCTCACCCGGATGGAAGTTCTGTTGGGGATGGGGCCGGTGGATGGGCCGGTAAAGGTCTTGGTTAGTGACGTGGAGATCCCCGAGGGTGTCGACGGCACGGATATGACCGCTACGGGCTGGTATACGCTTGTGAGCCCGGGTGGGCGTGACGGTGTGGTTAACCCAGACTTTCCTGAGGGTGACCCCCATGGGAGCATGGCAGTTCTATCCGTCGTGGTTCCGAACCGCATTCATGATGGGAAGAATCTGCCGAAAGTGAACATCCTACTGCGCGGCCTGAAACTGCCCCGGTTTGATGCGAGTGGTGCCTTTGTTGACGAGGTCTTTACCAACAATCCCGCTTGGGTCCTTTTGGACGTCCTGCGGCGAAGTGGCTGGTCGACGAATGAACTCGATCTTCGAAGCTTTAGCCGGGCTGCGAACTTCTGTCAAGATCCGGTTAGTGCTAAAGACATTCACGGCAACTCGACTACAGTTCCGCGCTATCAGTGTAACTTGGTTCTTCGGAAGCGGAGGAGTGCCGCGGATGTCATTCGCGGGATTCGCAACGGCTCTGCTATCTTCTTACGCTATGGTGCCGAGGGGCTACTGCAACTTCAAGTAGAACATAAGATTGGTGTCCAGCAGCCATTGAAACCAGAGCTTTCGAATGCAATAGCTCCACTCTTTGGTGGATGGCCAGCATACGAGTTCAGCGACGGTTCTGCGGACTTCTCCGGAATCCTTCGACGAGCCAACGGGGAGCCCTCTTTGAGGCTCTGGTCGCGATCCTCGGCTGAGAGTCCTAATCGGTTCAGCGTCGAGTTCCAGGACGAGTTTAACGAGTATCAACAAGACAGCCTTTCTCTTGTCGATGTAGACGACGCTCTGTTAACCGACCAAGAGGTTGGGGGAGCACTCACAGCACTGGGAATGCCAAATTTTGACCAGGCTGCACGTATCCTACGACTCCACTTGGAAAAATCCGTCCGCGGTAACTTGCATGTCGAGTTTGAGACGTCGGTTCGAGCGCTTGGTCTTGCACCCGGAGATCTGATTACCCTCACATACCTAAAAGAGGGCCTGGACCGCCAACTTTTCCGTATCACCCGGATTTCTCCGGGGATGAACTTCCGCAACTGCAAGGTCACCGCCCAAGTACATGAGGAGGCTTGGTACGACGGTGGAGGCGAGGGGGGGCAGGGTGGTAGGCGGGGTGCCGGAAACGGCGTGGGAATTCCTCGCCCCTTGGTTGGCGATGAGACCGATACTGCTGGCAATCCGCAATTCTCCGTCCGCGAGATCGAGACGTTTACGGCGGATGGAGGGCAAGGATTGACTCTTGAAGTCGGGTTCGTGCCGCCTGCAAAGCCTTCTCTATCAGCTGCTTCCATACCCATTTTAAGCCTTTCAGCGAATGTTGAGGTCGTAGGTGGCACTCTACCTGGCGGCGCTCCGATTTATTACGCGATCAGCGCGCTTGATGCACAGGGAAAGGAAAGTCCGCTGTCATTCTTGGTCGCCGCGCGGATCCCTGCTGGAACAAACACGAATGTCGTAACGCTAGAAGGCTTGAGCTTTTCACAGAGTTCAGTCTCTTTCTCGGTTTATCGCGGGCCCAACCCTACTCAGCTTCGGCGGATTGCCGTTGCCTTGCCATTGGCTGGCACTTTCACGGATCTAGGAATCGGCGGCGACCTTGTCGGGCCACCCGATGAGAATTTCGATCATGCGAACTTCTACTGGCGCTCAGAACGGGTGCCGGAGACGAGCGCGACTTTGTTTTCGCCGACAACCATCGGTGCTGCCGGTTTGGGATTGCTGCCGAATGAGCATCGAGGGGCAGCTGTCCTTATCGTTTCTGGTAAGGGGGCACGCCAAGAACGGACGATCATTGCAAACTCTGAGACCGAACTAACGGTCGGGCGTGCTTGGGATGTCGTTCCGGATTCGACATCCAGATTTATTGTTAGTGACTCGGCATGGCGCTTTGGGGCCCTTAGCCAAGTCAGTCCGGTAGCGTTTGAGGTCCCGAGTCGGGCGGCAACGACGGTCCAGATTCTGGGTCGGGCCGCCAACGTCCTCGATCAAGAGTCACCGCTGGAGCTATCTCCAGTCAGACGGTGGACCGTCGGCGCTGGCGGGGGAGGGGATGCAGATGTACCCCCTACGCCAGTTTTTGGTTTGACAACGGAGTTTGACGGATCGGTTTTGGTGGGGCCGATTGGGTTCTCCACCCTTGCAAATACTTCTACAATCACGGCCGGTACGCTCGGTCTTTGGTATTGGAACGAACTTGAGCCCGATGCGGTTCGTACGCTTGCGCTCGCCATTGACGCCGTCACGGTAACGATAGAACTCAACATCCCGGGTGCCGCTTCCGTAGGAGAACTCCTTCAGATAGAAGCCGAGATCATGCGGGTTGAGGAAGTGCTCGATTTTGGTCTGCGGTATCGGGTTACCCGAGGCTTTGCCGGGTCACTCGCGGGGGCGCACTCGGCCTCGACGGCGGTCTACGAGCTGAAGCGTTCGACTCACATTCTTCCCTTTGTGCGCGGTTTTTTCGGAACGCTTGCAAGCGGTAGCTATACCGCCAGAGTTCCTTTGCCCAATACTCGAATTTGTGTCGCTGAATTGTTCATGACAAATGCTTTCGGCGACGGCGCGCTGAGCCGTATCGAGTTGGCTGGAGCCAGTACTGCTTATGGACTGAGGACAATGTATGGCGGGATGGTTACCCTTCAGGTCGACGGCTATCTTGCCGTTCAGCCACAAGCGACACCACCTCTGGTCGTAGACCGCAAATACTCGATCAAGCAGGTCGGTGCGGTCCTGCGCGATGCGGTTTTGGGTGGTCCATTGGTGATTCGAGTTCACCAGGATGGTGCCGACGTGTGCACTCTGACTGTGCCGAGTGGCGATACCGAGGCAAATGCCGTCGATGGGCAGTTTTTGCCCGTACTTCAGCCTGGGGCTCAGGTCGGGATTGACATTCTGTCAGTTCCGATCTTAGGCAACACGTACCCTGGGCGAGATCTATCCGTTTGGATTCGACTTTAAGTAAAGGAATAGGTAATGCTGCAAAAGCTAAGGCCAGATCAAGACTTACAGTGCTTCTTTTTCCGTCCTTCGGCGATTGCCGCGCTTAGTGACTGCGGACCAAACAAGTTCACAGTCTCGGGCTCCTGGCGTCAACAGTTCGACTGGGCGGTGGTGGAGTGGAACAGGGACAATGTCTTCGAGCACCCGGCTCTGCGAAACCTGCCGGACGGGGATCTTCGTGGTCTTACCATTACTTATGAGGAGACCCGGGAGAACTGCATTCCTCTGGATTCGGATCTTTTCCCGACGGTCGACTGGCCGAACCTGCGCGTCTTCACTCGCAGTGGAACGCAAGAGGTCACCTACTTTGTTCCGCTAAAGGACCATGCAGAGCCTATTGAGGGCGTTTACTCGCCAGCCACCGCCGAGGTCGAGCTGCAGGGGACAATCACTCAGGACGACTATGTTGGCTTTCGTTTTTTGGGGGAACACCACACTTTTCAATGTTACTTTGACAGTACTTTAACTTCTGTCGCTAACGCTTTGGTGGATAGTGTCAATACGTTCTCGTTGTGGTGCAAGGCAGAACGGATTGGGACGTCGAGGATCCGATTAACTTATCTTGGAAACACAGGCGGGATTCGAAATCCCGAGGTGGGTAACACCGTTGGCGCCAACGGGAATCGGATCTCTCTTTACACGTACGTGTCGGGTGCCGCGACGGAAAGTTGGAACGCGGACGTTGTTCAGTTTGGTGGTGGCACTTCCCCGTCGAAATGGCGAGTATCGCTCGAACTGAGCAACCTATTGGACGACAACGGGATGCTTGTGCCGGTGTCCAACGTGCGCAAACTCCGTTGGACTTGGGCTGCCGATTTCCAGGTTGGCGAGTTTATGCGAAGTGAGTTTGCGGTTCACGTGACGAACTGGGTCGTTACGGGAGCCGATCGGACCTATCACGTGGCGGGTCCTGGTAGCGCACGGTACGAGGATGATGCGCGGGAAGTGACTAAGTTGGATACCTGGTTTACCGAGAAGGGTAACTATTCCGGTGGCAGCATCGCGTACTGCCGTGACTACAACGCTGCGGTCCGTTGCACCTATCGGGCATCGGCAACTCACACACTCTACCTTGGAACTCTGCTGACACCACGCGGACCACTCATCGACATCCTTGTCGATGGCGTGCTTGTGGTGCAGGACGACCTGTTCATTCCGGGCGAAAACATGCTCGCCCGAAGATTGATCGGAGAGTTCTCTGCCGGGGTGCACAACGTCGAAGTAAGACATAGGGGAACAGATACTTCCGATCTACTTCTCAAGCAATACTTTTATTTTGATTTCTTCGATGTGGTGGTGCCGACGCCGGACCTGCCAACGTTTCCGGTTGAGCCGAAGATTACCCTTGCGAGTGACTGGGACACCGATCATTCGCTTCCGCTGGCACCGGAGCGGACAGCGTGGCTTGTACATAAACTGGGGTTCCACGGGAGGCACAACCTGTATGTTGGCGCACTTATCTTCTACGAGCTCTACCGCAAGAATCACGTGTATGCATCGAAAACCATTACGTTTAGCGGCGTGCCCGTAGTGAACGCGATCACCTCGCTCTCGCTGGTCCGTGACGACTACCCGATTGATACGACGATAACCCTTAACCACCTGAACATCGTATCCGACACACCTGAGAAAATTGCGACGGCCTTTGCACTGGAACTGAACCGGGGCTATACCGGGCTTCGGGCCGAAGCTACCGGTAACACGCTGAAGATCATCTCGCGAACTATGGGTGCGGACGGTAATCACTGGATGGTTACGGGTAGCGCTGTAGGAACGATGTCGCTTATTTTCAGTGGCATAGGCTCTCATTTCGAAGGTGGTGTTGACGGCGATTGGCGTAGCGATCTTGCCGCCAGCCCAAAGATAAATCGAGCCTGTCGTGATTGGTGCCGAAGTTTCATGATCGCCTTGAGGGACTACGGCATCGATACTACTGCGGCGTTCTCGACCGAAATGAAGGACGGAGATCCAGACGAAGACGCTGGGATTGCTCAGAGGTACCCCGACGGATCGCCAGTGCTGTTGAATACCCCTGCCATTCAGGGGAACTTCTCGCCAACGTCCATTGCATTCTGGCGTGAGGTGTATAAGGAGTTCGCCGACATTATGGCGGAGGTCGGAATCGTTCCCTATCTTCAGTTCGGAGAAGTCCAATGGTGGTACTTCCCGAAGGCTGGCGTTGGGATGACCTTCTACGACACCTATACCAAGCAACAGTTTGAGGCGGAGTATGGGCGTCCCATGGCAGTGATCATGAGCAACTACGACGATCCGGCTGCGTATCCGGACGAGGTCGAGTTCCTACCGAAACTGATTGGAGCCTATACCGACGCGATCATGGAATACGTCCGCCTGAGTCATCCGTCGGCGAAGTTTGAGGTGTTGTACCCGACCGATGTGAACGACGGAGCCTTAAACCAAAGGATTAACTACGCCTGGGATTCCTGGACGCCGGCAAAGTTGGACAATCTTAAGACGGAAAGTTTCACCTATACCGGGAACCGCCGTCTCGATCTGTCGCTGCACAGAAGTTGTGACTTCGGTTTCGATCTGGGATTCTTACCCACGCAACGGAGCCACTTGGTCGGGATTAGCGATCCGTATACTGGGTGGCTGAAAGAGGTTCGTTACGCTGAAGGCCGGAACCAGGACTCGGTAGTTCTTTGGGCGCTCGACCAATTCTGCCTGGTCGGCTTTCCCATGCCCCTGGAGAAGAACGCATCACGGAGCTATTTTTCGCTGCGCTAAGTGGGAATTGTGGAGAAGGCGGAACGTTGTAAGCCGGTTTCTGTCTCTGTCTTTGGGACAGATGGCGATCATTCGTCTGGGTCGACAGTTACCTGTCGACTCTAGCAATCTACCCGAGAGTCGAACGAGACGGGCCGCCTCTTCTCCCCTATTTGATTTTGCTCCGCATGGGGTTTTCACTGCCGCTTCGGTTACCCGTCGCGCGGTGCGCTCTTACCGCACCTTTTCACCCTTACCGCAGTTCTCACCACGGCGGTACGCTTTCTGTTGCACTTATCCGTAACCCCAGCCTTGAGGCTGGGATCCCCGGCCGTTAGCCGGCATGCTGCCCTATGGAGACCGGACTTTCCTCCCAGCGACACCTTCCGGTGCTCACCGAGCGATCGCCTGTCGAGTTCTACCTTCCCCATCCGAATTATCCCATGATTTTGCATGCCTCACTTGAGGCAAGTGTTGATAAGTTGTGGAAAAGACACTACAAATGCAAAGCGTGCGATTTTCGTCGTGAGGGTCACGGTCTGCAAGTTATTGATTTTTCAACAAAACGTCTAGCGAATAAAACAACTTTGCTGTATTCTGTTTGATGACCACTTGTCGAAATTCCGGGAGAGGTGTATCCACCGGGGACCCTCGCGGGTGGCACACAGGAGCAACGATAAACACTATGCAACAGCGTTTTTTGACCTCAATAACGCTGGCATCCATGGCAACGGCGATGCTGTTCTTACCGCCGCTAGTTACGGATGCTCAGGCGCAGGGGCTAGACACGCGCGCTTCGAAGGACGATTGGGAAGAAATCAACTTCGAGTTCGATTCCGCTACGCTCTCTGATGGATTTCCCAGCCTTCTCCGGATGGCAGAACTCCTCAAAGCAAACCCAGCATTTAAAGTGAAACTTGAAGGTCACGGAGATGGGATCGGCTCCGATACCTATAACGATGAGCTTGCCACCCGACGTGCACAGACGGTGCGCGACTTCCTGGTGAAGTATGGTGCGGCAGCCAGCCAGATTGACACGTCTTCTAAAGGTAAGCGCGACCCGAAGGTCGCCACCGAGAAGAAGTATTATTCGCGTACGGACGTGGCTCGGTGGATGAACCGCCGTGTTGTGGTGACCGTCGTTGACGGCCAAGGCAGAACTGTTGCCGCCGGCGGAACCGCGGACGCCATCCGCGCGATGAACAATAAAGGTGGGATGGACGACTGCTGTAACGAAGTCCTGAAGCGACTCGACAAGCTGGACGACATTCTCAAGCAACTCAAAGATCTTGCAGACGCCAATAAGGCTCTACGTAAAGACATTGATGATCTAAAGCAGCGGGCAGGTAGCGGACCCGGTGGTGCAGGTGCAGCCGGCGCAGCAGGTGCTGCAGGCGCGAATGCGGGCGGCACTGGCGGAACTCAGCTGGCAGGCGGCACGGGAACTGGTTCTGGAGCCGGGGCTGGATCGGGGTCTGGCGCAGGCGGGCTTGGAAACTCCAACTCCACTTCTAATAGTGCGCACTCCGGAAGCGGGTTCGGCGATAAGTTCTCGCTGCTTGGCCTGAACGTCGGAGCCGACTCCGAAGGCAAAGCAACCTTCACAGGTCGCGGGCGCTTCTTTGCTCCGTTGGGAGACAACTTCGCGGTTCAGGCACAGGCTGAGTACCTTTACTTCCGTGCACAGAAGGAAGGACAAGCTGACCTGGGTATCGTGCATCGTATAGGTCGCTTCCAGGGTGGTTTGTTTGGAAGCTTCAAGCACGTAAGCCTGCGGGGCGAGGGTGGTACTCTCGGTCAGGCATCGATGACCGCCGACTACCTCTTTGGTCGTGGTCGCGTCGGCGTGTTCGGTACGAAAGGTTTCCTGGATAACACTGTGATCGGCCGGTCGCAGGTTGTGCTGGCAAATGGCGCTATCGCCCCCAACCTTGTGTTGGAACGCTACCTCCGAATTGTCGATCAAGCTGGCATCAGCGGTACGGTCGGCCTTGCGGGCAACACCTACGCGGAAGGCAACATCGGGTATCTTCGCAGCTATGGTGGTGCCGATCGTCCTGGCGGAACGCTTCGTTTTGTCTTCCCGTTGAACGACAAGTTTGCGTTTACAGCGGAAGGCGGTGTGAACGAGACGTTCCTCGGTCGTTCGACGAATGGCCGGGCGGTGTTTGGCGTGACCTGGGGCAATCTGCTCCGTCCCAAGAACTTCCTCGCATCGAACAAGCCGGTTCCGGTGGACATCCCACGCATCCGCTGGGAACTGCTGACTCGCACTGTTCGTACCGGTCAGGCGTTGCCGCCGGTGGCTGATGCGGGTGGTGACCAGATCGGTATACCCTCCGGTTTGGTTCGCCTCGATGGTTCGAACTCGTACGATCCGAACGGCGAGCGTCTCACCTACCAATGGTTACAGGAACAGGGTCCGACGGTCTCACTGGGATCGCCCACTTCGTCGACCACTACCTTTACCAGCGCTGCGGGGCAGGTGTATGTATTCCGCCTCACGGTTCGCAACGAGAGTGGTTTGCAAGCCTCGGCTCGCGTTCGAGTGACGACACGAACCCAGGATCGGGTACAGATTCTGTTCTTCCTCTCTAATCCGCCTCGCATCCGTCAGGGACAGAGTTCGGAACTGAGCTGGAAGGTTCTCAACGCAGAGGAAGTCTCGATTCAGGGTATCGGTAAGGTTGCAGCCGAGGGCCGGGTAACGGTTTCCCCGATGCAGACCACCAACTATACCCTGACTGCGAAGAATGGTACGAGTGAAGAGAACGCGACGGCGACTGTGCTGGTCGAGATTCCAGAAGTTCGCGTGGTGAGCTGCTTCGCCTCCCCGGCTAGCATTTTCCGCGGTGAATCCTCTACCATCTCTTACCTCACGGAGAATGCGCGATCAGTGAGCATCGAACCCGGGATCGGTGCAGTTCAGCCGAGCGGCTCGGTGGTCGTATCACCGACTGTGACAACGGCGTACAGAGTGATCGCGGTGGGCACCGATGGTGTCTCGCAAGCAGTCTGCAATGCGAATATCACCGTTTCTGAGCGCGCCGGTTTGCCCCGGATCGTCCGCTTCACGGCTGACCCGAACCTGATCGGTGAAGGCGAGTCCTCGACCCTCAACTGGACCACCGAAGGCGCAACGCAGATCTCCATCACCTCGCTGGGCGATGTCGATGCTGCCGGTTCCCGCCAGGTATCCCCGCGCAGTACCACAACCTACACCCTGACCGCTTCAAACGCGACGGGTACGGTTACGGCGGTTGCGACAGTCAACGTGATCGGCGCGGCACGGATCACTTCGTTCACCGCGAATCCTCCGGTGTCGCCAAGACCCGGGGCTGGTGTGATCCTGACCTGCCTGGCAGAGAACGCCACGCAGATCGACATCCAGCCGAACAATGGCCAGAATATTACCGCGCAGACCCAGGTATTCCCGACAGTGGATACTAGCTATACCTGTACGGCGACTGGACCGCGGTCTCGCGATAGCAAGACGGTGTTTGTGAAGGTGACGCCGCTGCCCCCAGATCCTGGGATCGGGGACGGTAAGGAGCCGGTGATCAACATCGCTGGCGGTCCGATCATCGAAACGAACGTCCGCCACAACCAGTTGGACGCTTCGCAGACCTTCAGCCCGTCCGGCGATACACCGCTCACTTACCAGTGGTCGGTTCGCAATGGCCGGGCGGCGATCCAGAGCCCGAACTCGCCGGTAACGGTGGTGCAGCTCAACCAGACGATTGGAGATTACATCTTCGATCTGACGGTGACGGACTCTAAGGGCCGGCGTACCACGCAAAGCGTGACAGTCCGGCTCGTCAAGCAACCCATTCCATAAGCCCGGAGCCGGATGCACTCCGGCCGGAAAATGTTCGCTCCTGTTTTTGATGGGCGGCGGTCTCGAAAGCGAGGCTGCCGCCCTTTTTCTGTGTTAGAACCGGGATAGATGTCGAATCTTCGAGTTGCTTCACTTCTGCTGGTTGCGGCTTCCTGCGTTGCGTTGGCCCAGGGACGACGTGGTAACCCACCCCCGCAGGAGATTCACAAGATTGCCGCAGATTTCGAAGGCGTGTTGAAAAAGGTGAATGGCTCGAAGATTCTGCTGGAGGTCGCCGACGGCAACGTGATGGAGATCACTACCACTCGCAAGACGGCGGTGGTCATCAAGGGCAAACATGCTCAGGTGAAACAGCTTGTCGAAGATCAGCCTATTCAGGTAGAGGCGCGCCGTGGTCCTGGTGCGGTCGAGGCGGTGACGATCCGGCAGGGCCTTGCTGACCAAGAGAAGACCACAAACCGTCCTCTCAAGCCGTAATCTAGAGAGGAATGGGTTCTTCGACACCGCCGCCTCAGGCGCCCCCGACCTCCACTAAGCCTCACCAGTTTCCCTGTGCGAACTGTGGTGCCGATATGGCGTTTGACCCTGCTACCGGCGCGCTGAAGTGTCCCGCCTGTGGTGGAACCAAGCCGGTCGAAACAACCGGCGCCGTAGTTGAGATCCCGTTTGCCGGCGCGTTCCGTACCACCGACCGCGACAACGCCAAGATCGCCGAAGATGCGTTGCAAGTTACTTGTGGCGGTTGCGGCGCTATTGTCGAGTTTCAGCCGCCAGAGGTCGCAGGCGCTTGTCCCTTCTGCGCCTCGGCGATTGTGGCCCAACCCAAGTCCGCAGACGCGCATCTCGCACCGGCCGCGCTGCTTCCATTTCATGTCCAGAAAACGCACGCGACTTCACTCGTGCAGGAGTGGCTTGGATCGCTTTGGTTTGCGCCGAGCGGATTGCAGCGACTTGCGCAGCAGGACGCAGTGAATGGGGTGTACCTGCCGTTCTTCACGTACGACGCAACGACTTTGACTGCGTATCACGGCCGTCGCGGCGACTACTACTACACAACTGAGTACTTCTTGGAGGCGGATGCGCAGGGACGTCAGGTGCAGCGGCAACGCCAGGTGCGGCATACCCGTTGGAGTCCTTGCTCGGGAAAAGTAGAAAACAATTTCAACGACGTTCTCATCTGCGCATCGAGATCGGTACAGCGCGATAAGGTGCGCGATTGCGACCCTTGGGACCTTGAGAATCTAGTGCCATACGAACCGGCGTTTTTGGCGGGGTTCAAGGCGCAACGTTACCAGATCGAGCTGAACGAAGGCTTTCAGGTCGCGACCGAGCTTATGGCGCCCGTCATCGACGGTACGATCCGGCGCGATATCGGAGGTGACGAACAGCAAATCGGGACACGCGAGGTCAACTACTTTGACGTGACCTTTAAGCATGTTCTGCTTCCGGTTTGGATTGGCGCCTACCGCTTTCAAGGGCGCGTCTTTCAAGTGATCGTAAATGGGCGAACCGGAGAGGTGCAGGGCGAACGGCCATACAGCTTTGCCAAGATCGCCCTGGCTGTACTTGCCGTGGTTGCGATCATCCTGGTTCTTGCGATGCTTGCTCGGGACCGCTAGAGAAGGGGATCAGGCATGTTTGCTGCAAACACCATATCGCGAAGGTATCTTGTCGGTCCGAACAGATGGACCGATACGGGAGGCCGTTGGAATCTGCTCGATGGGGACCCGGCGGCGACGGCTGGCGACGCAATCTGGGTATCGCTCGATCTGAATGCCGCCATTGAAGTGGAGATGGGCGAGCAGTTTCACGCCGAACTCACCGAAGAGAAGACAGGTCTGTGGACCCGGCACCTCAGCGCCTGTGTTGCGCTGCTGATCGTGCACAAGACTGACGATCGTTTTCGCATCTCTTTCACCCACATGACAGGCGGGATTGCAGATACCAAAGTGGACTGGTCCGCCATCGGAGAAGACTTTCCCGCTTCGCCTGATGGGAGTTTTCATTGTGTCCTCGTACTCGCAGATCACACAACCAGCGTCGAGCCTTTTCTCGAGCGATTGAAGCATGAACTACCTCATGTACCCTTGCAAAACACGTGGGTCTACCAGCAGCAATCCGGTAGCGTGAACTTCGGAATCGACTGGCGGGGCAATATCGGCGAAGTGACACAGGATGCGGTAGGGAGCGTTCCCTACCGTGCGCCCAGGACACCTGCCGCGGGCCTCACCTTTACGCTAGACATCCTTCCTTCAGATTGGATTGTCAGCGATTCGGAAAATGATGACGATGACGCCGACGACGACAACGCGTCCTCATCCGGGCCAGATGAAGTGGCGGATGAATCGGCCTAGCCCGCTTGATGCTCCCATTTGCCGATCGACATCGACCAGAACCTGGCCGCCGCCAGTGGCCTTGACGTACGCATCGCTGAAGTAGATATCGACCAGGCCCAGTTCGCTGTCGACATTCAGCCGCGCATCCCGATGCATGCAGACAAGGCGGTCGGGCGGGAGGCTGTCGCCTGATCCGTCGCGGCCCGTGATATCGGCGCGCCCCTCCGTTAGCAAGATCAGTTGTCCCGGTCCGGTCGCCGTCGAGAAGATAAACCGGCCCAGCAACAACGTCGACAGCCGAACGCTGATGAGCGTCGATATCTTGACGCCTTCTTCCATCGCCACGAAATGGTGGAAGTCAAAGACCACCTCTTCATCCGGCCGAAGGTGCCACACCACGAACTGGGAGCCTGGCTTAGCGGTGTAGCTTACCGGGCTGCTCCCGTCAGCAAACACAACCTTGTTCATTGCGGTCGCGCGATGCAGGATTCGTGCGATCGGCGCGCGTAGTGGCTGGGGAATCGCTAGTTTGGGAGGTCTTCCTACACCCTGAAATTTGCGCGATACGTAGAAGACGGTAGGGCTCGGCGGACGCACAATCAGCCGTCCCTGATGCTGCTCAATCTGTGCGTCTTCTGCAGGTTTGTACGACTCATCCACTTTCCCAAGCGTGAGGAAGGAGCCGCAGGATCCGTGGAAGGCCACCCTTGAGAAAACGTACAGAAAGCTCTTTACGCAAATGAAGGCGAACAACAAAAGGGCCAACGAATGCGCCGCACTGAGATACGAGAAGATCGACCAGATGCTGGCCTGGGTGGCTTTGCTGGCCTCAAACAGCATATTCACGATGTCGCGCTCCACTTCCGCAACGAACTGCGAGGTCGCATTCAATCCTCGGTCGAATGTGACCTGGGCTTGTTGTGCACGGGCCCGCACACGCTTTTCCAGACTCTCGCGAATTCCGCTATAGGCGAAGTCCACAGACACCTCCGCCGCCTCCGAACCAGCCCTCTTGGCGGGCCCCCAAAAACCGCTGGCGTCGACGTCCGGGAACTTGAGTTCCTTCGGCATGGCACTGTCGAACTCCGCCATCACCAAGCCCTCGAACCTCCTGGCGCGCAATTCAGCGATCGCACGCTGCTGGTTCGCCGCCACGTTTTTGATCTTGTCGACCCCGCTCCAGTATCCCGTGGCCGCCATCATCATTACGATGGGGCGCGCACCATGGATCGAGTCGGGTAGCCCGCGAGTGGTCGCGGCCCGTTGAACCAGCGCCGCCGCCGGGTCCTTATTCAGTTTTTCCTCCAGTGCCGCTTCGATTTCGTGTTTGGCGATGAAGTACGGCAAACACAGCGCTAGCATCGGAAGCCACAACAGCAAGGCATGTGCGAGGTTTCGGAGATTGGCTGTCCACCCCAGTTGGCGAAGGAAGTACAGATTCTCGTTCGCCGTCCAGATCAAGAGCCGCAGCAAGAGAACCGCCAGGACAAACACAACCAGGGGAAGCACTACTTCCAGAACCCAACTGGATGACGGTGGAGCCGCAATCATCACTGCCACCAGCGGCGTGGCGAATAGGAGCGTGGATCGCGACAGGAACCGTCCTCGCGCGGCGAACCAGAACATAGCGACCTTAGGCGCCAGCGAAAGTACAATTTCAGGCGGTAGCCTAGTTTTCGTGGCCAGGAAGTATCCGATCATGACAATAGCCACGTTGGGAACCGCCAATCCGAACAAGAGCCGCCAGAACGCTTCCCGAAGCTGTCTCGTAACAAGCGCGTAGAGCCACAGGACAATCGCAATTCCGCTCAAAAACAGCAGGTAGTCGTATAAGCCTCGCCCAGCCCCTTCCGGAGTTGCCGCCGCGTTCATAACAAACGGACGCTGCACCGCCTCAAGGCGAGTCTCCTCCATTTTGCGGTAGAAGAAAGTGCCTTGCCGGTTAAGCGAATCTGGAAAGATCCAGACTTTGTTCGTGAGGTCCGGTTGAAAGTGGTACGGCGTGACGGTGATTGCTTTCCACCCGTACAACGCGTAGGAGTACATCGAAGGAAGCAGACTCAACAGCAGAACTAGCTGAATTAATCCGTAGAACTTCGGCGCCTTTGCGCTGGCGTTGGCCGGCGCGTCTGAAGTTGACAATATTTGGGGACCCCTTGCTGGTCCGCAATTCTACCACCCAGACATTACATTCGCGTCTGCAAGTATTCGAGCAGCCTAGGAACGTAGCCTTGTGCCCGTGTTGCCTCGTTCCGGTTGTCCTTTGGCAGTGCGACGATCCGGTCTCGATAGGGCTTCAGCTTGTCGAGCCCGATCTCGCTCAATGCGTTCAAGGCTGCAGTAGCCACGTAGTTCGACGTAACCTCGCAGTTGGCTTCCCGGAGCAACAACTCAATCGCCTCTCTGGCATCGTCGCCGCCGCTATAGCGCGCCAGACATTCCGCAGCCACAATCCGCACGTTTGCACTGGCATCGGACAACGCCTTGCGAAGCGCTTGCAAGTTGGCTTTCACCGCACCCTCACCACGAATCAAGAAGCCTGTAGCCGCCCAGTATCGTACGGCGGCATCCGCGTCGGTCAACGTCGCTGCTTCCGAGTGAAACGCGGCGTTCTGGACTGCCTTCGCGTCGTACCGCGCGGCATCGTGCCCCATCGAGTACGGCGCGTCGGACTTGCTGCGCTGGTGCATCTCCGCTTCCGGCAAAAAACCGATGTCGCGAATCTCCAGCGCCTTGGCCATCAACTGCCCGCGCAAACGCTCCAGGATGCGCTTATGCCCGGCAGTCGGACTGGCGGCGAGGTTTTGTACCTCATCGGGGTCGGACTGGAGATCGTACAGCTCCTCGGCTGGCTTGGTCTTCCAGAAGGCACTCTGCGCGGCGTTAAGCTTGCCTGCGTCGTAGAGCTCCTTCCACTTTCGTACCGTCGGCATTTCGAACATGTAGCTCAAGTGTTGGCCGTAAACGCGATGTGGCATGAAGTTTCGTATGTACACGTAACGGTCATCCCGCACACTGCGAACCATGTCGATTCGCTCGTCCATCCGGCCTCGAAACCCAAACAGGTACGACGCTGCTGGCTCCGTCTTTGTGCCCAGAAATGCGATGCCTTGGTGATAAGGCTCTTTGCTGAGGCCCGCCAAGCTGAGGACAGTGGGCGCGAGATCGACAAAGCTGATCTTGCGTTCGGTCCAACCGCCCGGACGATAGTCTTTGGGGGCAAGATGGCGGAACTTCTCCGGGAAATGGACCATGAACGGTACGTGCAGACCGGAGTCGTAAGGCCAGCGCTTGAATCGCGGCATACCTGCGCCGTGGTCCGAATAGAAAAAGACGATCGTGGAATCGGCTAAGCCGTCGGCGGCCAATTGATCGAGTACGCTTTTCACCATGCCATCCATGGTCTTGATGTTGTCGTAGTACTGTGCCCAGTCGTGCCGGACTTCTGGGGTGTCCGGATAGAAGGCCGGGATACGAACCTCACGCAGGTCGTGCTGCAGTTGGTGCGGAGTCTTTCGGATCTGGCTCTCATGCGTGATCACGAAGTTGAAAACGCTAAAGAACGGCTGGTCCTTCGACGGGCGATTGCGGAAATGCGCCTTGTTGGAACTCTCGTCCCACACCTTGCCGGTGTGAACGATGTTGTAGTCCTCTTTGGAGTTATTGGAAGTGTAGTAACCCGCTTGTTCCCTCAGGATCTGCGGGAACATCTTCTGTCCGGGCGCCAGTTTGGTTTCGCTGCGCATGTGCTCGGAGCCGGTAGACGGCGGGTACATTCCGGAAATGATGGTGGTTCTGGCAGGGGCACATACCGGAGCATTCGACCAGCAGGTGCGATAGCGCAGACTGCGCGTGGCAAGCGCGTCGATGGTGGGGCTGTCGGCGAACTTGTCTCCGTAGCATCCGAGGTTAGGCGACATGTCCTCGCAAGTGATCCAGAGGATGTTCGGACGGCTCTCGGTGCCTGACTGCGCCAAGCCTACGGATCCGGCGGATACTGCGGCGCTGGTCAGTGTCAAAAAGGTCCGGCGATCGAGTGCCATAAGCACTTCACGTTATCACGCGCAGAAATGATCCACTTTTCGTTCGGACTGCGCATCAGAATGTTACAGGACCAGCTATGCCAGACATTTCTCTTGAGCAAGGTAAGCTAATCGTCGCAGAAGCTAAGACTTGGAAGGGGACGCCCTACATGCTGGTAGGCGGAAACTCCGAAAAGGGAGTTAAGGGGGATTGCTCTGGTACGACATTCAAGATCTACCAGGCAGCCGGTTTCCCGTACGAATACCAAATGACGGTGAACTTTCCAGACTATGCGGTCAAGAGCGGGAAGTTTCGCAAGATGGAACCCGCCGATCCCAAGCAGGAGGGTGATGTCTTGTGGTGGCCAGGTCATATGGCAATCTACACCTCTTTTGCCGACGATTCGGCGAACGCGACGACGCCACGCGTAAACAAGAGTGGCCAGCCTTATAAGCAGATGAACGACATGTGGACCGCAAGTAACCCGAATGGCGGCCCGCCGTATGGTCCTGGAAAGATCGAATACTTCCGTAAGGACAAGCCCACGCTGTACCGCTATCAGGTCTCGAACTGATGATCCGGTTCTTGGGAGCTTGGGCCGTCTTTGGCGTTGCGTTGTACGCCGATGACAGTAGCGGCGGAGTTCCACTGCCGCCGTGGTACTCGACGTCATCTTCGATTCAGGTCAACGCGTCCTCGGTTCGCTTCGACGCCAGTCAGGTGGCGGTGCAGTTACAGCTTTCAGCCGCGAACCCTGGCACTTTTCTGCATTTCACTACGCCGAAATTGGAATGGCTGGGAGAGGGTGAGCCGTATCCATCGCGCCATTTCCCCGAGCTAAGGGTGACGGATGCCACCGGCGCCGCTATCCCGATTCGGGAAGAGCTGCGAGCGTACGTCACGGCCACAAAGCCTGCTCGCGACATCACCCTGATCCTCAAGCAATACAAGTTAGATCCGCTTTTGGTTGCTGACTCCGAGCCTCCGGTGATCGTAGCTCCACCGGAGCAGTTGAATGCGCTCCGGAGGGTCGCTGCCGTTGGGGAAGGCGAGAATCCGCTGGCCCAGTGGTCGGTGCAGCGTACTGTGCGCGTTGCAGTCCGCGGCAAGCAAGTGACCTTTCACTACATGGCTCGGCCGGCTTTCCGCCTAGTCACTAAGATCGCGGAGTTGCCGGGCGGCTACTGCCTGGCCGATCAACAGGCAAAAGATCTGGCATCCCGCCTGCCGGCCGTTGTCAAAGAATACGCCATTCCTATTGGTATCGCCGGTCACAAGTATCCCCAGGCGGTATCCGTTTCTGGGCTGGGAGCGGACTCTTTCTACTGCTCTGGACCGGCACCCGGACGTGCTGCTGTGGCTCCGGATGGCACTGTGCGCATCCTTGTCGTTTCGCCCACTTCGTAGAGTGATTGTTACCATGGGGATACATTCCGATGGAATCCCCGAAAGTTGAACTGAAGAAGACCGTCCGGCTTCCCCAGACGGACTTCCCCATGAAGGCGAACCTACCCCAGAACGAGCCGAAAACGCTCGCGCGCTGGGAAAGCATCGACCTTTACCAGAAGCTCCGCGAAACCGGCGCCGGACGCCCGCGCTACGTCCTGCACGACGGTCCGCCGTACGCCAACGGCAACATTCACCTGGGACATGCATTCAACAAAATTCTGAAGGATTTCATCATCAAGTCGAAGACCATGGCGGGCTACGATTCGCCGTACATCCCGGGCTGGGATTGCCATGGGCTGCCCATCGAGATCAAGGTCGATTCGCTGCTGGGTTCCAAGAAAGCGTCGATGACGCAAGCGCAGATCCGCGCGGAGTGTCGCAAGTATGCGGACAAGTTCGTGGACCTGCAGCGTAAAGACTTCATCCGCCTTGGCGTATTTGGCCGTTGGAATGACTACTATTCGACGATGTCCGCCGAGTACGAGTCGGTGATTGCGCAGGCGTTTGTGGACTTCCTCGACAAAGGCTACGTCTACAAAGGACTGAAGCCGGTCAACTGGTGCATGAACTGCCGGACTGCGCTGGCAGAGGCCGAGGTCGAATATGAAAATCACTCCAGCTCGTCGATCTGGGTTCGCTTTGCGCTGCAGACGCCTCCTGAGAACATTGCGCCGGAGTTAAAGGGCCGCAAGGTTTACGGCGTGATCTGGACCACCACACCGTGGACGATGCCGGCGAATATGGCCATCAGCTTCCATCCGCGTTACGACTATTCCGCGGTGGACGTGAACGGCGACGTGTACATCATCGCTTCCGAGTTGGTCCACCAAACAGCGGCCAAGCTTGGATGGCCGGTTGACCTTCCCGTGGTCGCAACGTTTCGCGGTGCGCAGATGGAAGGTACGGTGTTTGATCATCCCTTCCTGGAGCGGGACTCCCGCGGTATCCTCGGCGACCATGTGACGCTTGAGGCCGGCGTTGGTGCCGTCCATACGGCGCCAGGGCATGGGCAGGAAGACTACGTTGTCGGGCAGCAGTACGGCATCGCGACGTATTGTCCTGTCGACGCGGGCGGTCGCTTGTTCCAAGCAGAAGGTGCGGACGGGCAACTGCCGGAAGAACTGCTGGGTAAGAGCGTCTGGGCTGCCAATCCGATCGTGATCGACATCCTCGCACAGAGGGAAGCGCTACTTGGTCAGGAGAAGATCGAGCATAGCTATCCGCATTGCTGGCGTTGTCACAAGCCCACCATCTTCCGTGCTACCGAGCAGTGGTTCATCGGTATGGAAAAGAACGATCTGCGTCAGCGCACGCTCGATGCGATCAAGAAGGTGAGCTGGCATCCCGAATGGGGTGAAGAGCGCATCTCGAACATGATCGCGACCCGGCCGGACTGGTGCATCTCGCGCCAGCGTGTTTGGGGCGTACCGATCGTGGCGTTCCACTGCGAAACCTGCGAGACGACCGTTACCGAGAAGGCAATTCTTGATCGCGTGATCGAGAAATTCAAGGTTCACACAGCGGACGCCTGGTATTCGATGACGGTCGAAGAGTTGGTGGATGGTCCGTTAACATGCGCCAAGTGCGGCAGCCATAGCTTTAAGAAAGAAACTGACATCCTGGATGTTTGGTTCGACTCCGGCGCGTCACACCTGGCGGTGCTGAACGAAAAGAACGACCTGCAGTGGCCGTCCGACATGTACCTGGAAGGTGGCGACCAGTATCGTGGGTGGTTCCATTCGTCCCTGCTGATTGGCATGGGTCTGAAGGGCGAATCACCGTATCGCGAGATCGTCACCAGTGGGTGGACACTCGACGAGCAGGGCCGCGCGATGTCGAAATCGCTGGGCAACACGGTTGAGCCGGAAGCGGTGATCAAAGAGTACGGCGCTGAAGTCTTGCGCCTATGGGTATCGTCCGTGGCGTACTACGAAGACGTGCGCCTCGGCCAGTCGATTCTAAAGCAGCTTTCTGACGCGTATCGCAAGTTCCGCAACACGTTCCGCTACGCCCTGGGTGCCACAGGAGACTTTGACCCGGCCGTAAATTCGGTGACGGGCGAACAGATGTTTGAGGTGGACCAGTGGATCCTGTATCGTCTCGACACCATCGTCGACCAGTGCTGCGGCTACTACAAAGAGTACGCCTTCAACAAGGTCTACCGAGCTTTGTACGACTTTGCAACGGTCGACTTGAGCTCAGTGTACTTCGACATGATTAAGGACCGGCTCTACACCTGGCCGGGCAACGATGTCGGCCGCCGTAGCGCGCAAACGGCAGTATGGCGAATCAACTACGCACTGACGCGCCTTCTCGCCCCGGTGCTGGCTTTCACGGCTGAAGAAGTGTGGAGTTATATGCACAAGCCCGCCGGTGCTCCGGATAGTGTCCACATGGACCTGTTCCCAGCCAAAGGCGAACTGGTCGCCGGTCTACCGTCAGGCTTTGCAGATAAGGCTGCCAAGTGGGATAGGCTATTGGCGCTTCGCGGTGATGTGATGAAGAGCCTGGAAGAAGCGCGCCAGGCCAAGCTCATCGGTTCGGGTCTTGAGGCGGCGATCACGATCACGGCGGGATCGGACGTTGAGCCACTATTGCGTGAGTATCTGACCGAACTTCCGGCGTTCTTCGTAGTCTCGAAGGTGACGCTTGAGAAGGGCGAGGATTTTCGAGTTGCTGTCGAGAAATCGACCGACGTCAAGTGCGAACGCTGCTGGAAGTACATGGCTGACGTCGGAATCAATGCGCAGTTTCCGACAATCTGTGGCCGTTGCGCGGAGGCAGTGGCGGAACTCCTGTGAACCCTCGCCTAGCGGCCCTTACCGTCGCCGGACTCATCGTCGTTTTCGACCAGTGGACCAAGCTCCTGGTGCGTCAAAAGCTATCGCTGTCGGACTCCATTACGGTGATCCCCGGATTCTTCAATCTAGTGCACGCGGAGAATCCGGGTGCGGCGTTCAGCATGCTTGCTGGCGCTTCACAGGCCGTACGTAGTGTGTTGCTGATTGGGCTTGCCTCGGTCATCATCCTGCTACTGGGTGCTGGGTTGTTCGGTAAGTTCCACATTGTGACCTCGCCCGTGTCGCGATGGGCGGTCTCCCTCGTGTTGGGCGGTGCAGTCGGCAATCTGATCGACCGGGTCCGCGTTGGGACTGTCACCGACTTCCTGGAGTTCTACCTCGGCAACTACTACTGGCCGTCCTTCAACGTCGCCGACAGTGCGATCTTCTGTGGCGCGGTGTTGTTGTTTGCTGAGCAATGGCTGCATAAGCCCAAGCCGGAGCCGAATGTTTCCTAAACTCATCCAGTTCGGCGATTTCTTCCTGCCGACCTACGGCGTGATGGTGGCGCTGGCGTTCTTTCTGGCCTTACGCATCACGGTCCGGGAGGGCGCTCGTCGGGGCATTGACCGCGACCTCATGACCAATCTCGCCATCTATTGCGTACTGGCGGGCTTGCTCGGCGCGAAGCTGTTTCTCATTCTGTTTGATTTGCCAGACTACCTGAATGGCTCACGGCCACTCTTCAGCATCGCGACCTTGCAGGCAGCTGGTGTTTTTCAGGGTGGACTCATCCTGGCTGTCGCTGTTGGCATTTGGTACATGCGAAAGCATCACATTCCGCTGTGGCCTGCCATGGACGCCACGGCGCCTGGGATCGCTCTGGGGCATGCCATCGGGCGCCTTGGTTGCCTAGCTGCCGGATGCTGCTGGGGAATCGCCTGTCAGCGACCATGGGCGATCCGCTTCCAAAATCCCGATGCCGAGGCGCTCACCGGAGTGCCGTTGGACATACCCCTCCACCCGACGCAGATCTACGAGTCACTCGCCGAGTTCTGCATCTTCCTTTTCCTCCTCTGGCGAACTCAGAAACCCCATCGCGATGGTGAACTTCTAGGGCTCTATCTGGTGATTTCCTCAGGTTTCCGCTTTTGGGTGGAATTCTACCGTTTTCACGCCCAGACGCTGCCGTTTGACGGTCCCTGGTCGCTTACCCAATGGATTTCAGTAGCCCTTTTCGCCGCCGGAGCGTGGATACTGTACGGCCGCCGACAGAAAGAAGCGCTCCCGGCATAAGCCGCTCTGGACTCTGGTACTAGTTCGTAGAACTTTTGGCTATAGACTTCTAAGGTCTTCTCCCCTCGTTTTCGTGCAAAACGCCTAATGTCCTAGTGACGGTTTTCCGCCCATCATATCTGGTAGGGACAAATAGATCCTTTTGGATGGGTATGATAGCGAAGCCGGATAGGACAACAAAACGAAATCGCAAACGAAGCGGAACGGCAGTCATGGAGATGGGCTTGGTCCTGCTTCCGACGCTGGCGATCATTTTCGGATTTCTCGACATCGGATTTGTCATCTTCACCTGGAACACGCTGCAGAACGCAGTGCGTGAAGGGACGCGCTACGCCATTACGATGCAGACGGAAGGCGGGGGCGTCGGTCAGATCCAGTCGGTGAAGAACAAAACATCCCAGTGGGCCCTGGGATTTGTGAATGCAAGCTCCACGTCGACCAGCGGCGCGGACATTCCATGGATCGATGTGAAGTTCTATGACCCGGACGCCATCTCGGCGGCTTCGGGCAGTGCCGGAAGTGCCCTGTCAGGAACTGGTGCGAACAGCCCCGGCAACATTGTCGAAGTGTCGATACGCAACTACCCGTATCGTTGGATGTTCCCGTTCTCGGGCTCCTTTACTGGTGTCTTCTACCGGCCGCTCGGCAGTTCTATGGCCCTCAACGTATACTCAGCCGACGTGCTCGGCGGCGTGGGTCTGAATGGGCAGCCAGCCCTCTAAGGGACAGCGAATCCGTATGCACACTAAGCATCAAACCCAAATTCGTCCGGTAAGTGAGAAGAGGCGGCGCCGGCAGGGCGGCCTTGAGGCAATAGAGTTCGGTTTGTGGGCGATGCTGCTGATGCCGCCCTTCATTTGGATGTTCATCAGCGGCATGAACTTCATCCGTTACAACAAGGCGGGCGACGTCACCAGATCCACCGCAATGATGTACATCAAGGGTGTGGATATGACGGCTCTCGGTAACCAGCGCATCATAGCCCGCGTGGCGAGCGGCCTGGGTCTTGTTGTGGAGTCAGGCGGCGCGGTAGTGAACAACCAGGGGACAGGCATGGTCGCGCTCAGCAAGGTGGTCTTTGTGGATCCCCAGTGCGGCTGTACGAATGCCGGCCAGTACGTCCTGGCGGAGCGGGTTTACTTGGGCAACCGTAGCCTGGATATCGCCGGCACAACGGTGGAAAGTTTTGTGGGGCCTGTTCCCGCAGCCCTATGGTCTAGTAGCACCGGCGCCATCAGCAACTACACGACGGATACTCGGGCGCGAGTATCCAGCGACTTTTCCACACTTTGGGGCAACTCCCTTGGTGCCGGACAGTTCGTATACGTCGTTGAATCGTTCTTCAAAGCGAACACGGGTGGTGCTGGTGCCTTCGACTCCAACGGCACCTACACCCGGGTGTTCATGTAATGCAATAGGAGCAAACTTCGGTTATGGCGGCAGAAACACTTTTCGGCAGTGCGGGGCCGATTCCCGCACACGCCACAGAGCGGCGGCGCGAACGCGAGAAAGGCGTAGTGCTGTTGCTGGGCACCCTTTCCATTCCGGTGCTCGTTTCTATGATGGGAATGGGCATTGACGCCAGCATCATGTATAGCGTCAAGAACCGTATCCAACTCGCCTCGGATGGCGCCTCACTTGCAGCCGCGCGCGCGCTGAGCGTCGGCCTGACGACCGAGGCGCAGGCGGACTCCGCACGCACCAACGCCAACAACTGGTTCAACCGCAATTTTCCACCGGGTACATTTGGCGTCAGCAACATCACCGTCGATAACCCCCAGGTCTACGACGACCCGGAGCAACCACTGGTCCGGCACGTCGTTGTGACGGCGGCAGCGAATGCTCCGTCGTACTTCATGCGTTATTGGGGTTATGATTCCACTCGAATCCTTGCGAGCAGCCGAGCCACGCGACGCGACTCGGTGATTATGATGGTGCTCGATCGTTCGGGGTCCATGGCCAACAGTAACTCCTGCACCCCGATGAAGAACGCTGCCAAGCAGTTCACTGGTATGTTCTCCGCTCAGCGCGATCGCATCGGCATGATTACGTTCAACATGGCTGCCAACATCGCAAGCGCGCCAAGCTTGAACTTCAAAACCACACTTGGCTATTCGGATGCCTCTAACTCCGGCTCCGGGTTAATCGACACGATTCAGTGCACGGGCGGTACCGGTACTCCGGCGGCCACCATCCTTGGCTACAACGAACTGTACAAGATCGGGCTACCTGGTGCGCTCAACGTGCTGTTGCTTTTCACCGACGGAAATCCAACCGCTACGGCGTTCGATTACCGCGTTGGGCCGGCCAATCCAAATGGTATTTTGGGAGACAACTCGAACTGCCAAGACGCGCTCGGAAGATCCGTGTCGGCGTCGGCCTCGCCGCGCGGCAACCTGTCGTCGAATCCTCCGAACTGGACACCCGGCTGGGATCTTGGTGCGGGATCCTTCCTGGCGAACGTACCAGCCGGACCAGTTGCGATGGTCTATTCAGACGACAACAACTCTGGCTGGTCTTACAACTACAGGACCCTTTCGAATACCAGCGGCGACTCAACTCTAAGTATGCCGGGCTGCTCCACTGGACTCGGGTCTGGCAACGCCGCGTTTGGTGGCAGTAGGGTCAATACGCTACCGGACACAGACGTCTTTGGCAACTCCTTAGAACTTCCCGAGCTGAATACTCTTACGTATAACGCCGGGCGGATCAGTGGAACACGGCAGAATCTCGCCCTGGCTCTACAGAACGCCTCAGCGAATGCAGCCAATCGCGCACGCACTACCCGCACACTTCCCGACGGGCGAGATTTCCCGGGAGTGTTCGTCTATACGATTGGTCTGGGCAATGTAAACCATGGGTTGATGCAGCGGATGGCGAACGACCCAAGCCCGGAAGCAAACGGTTTGTACCCGGCCTTCACCGGCTACAACTCAGCGCAGCCGCAGGGTACGTATGTGTACGCCGAGGACAACACTCGCCTGTCGCAGGCGTTCGCGCAGATTGCGTCCTTCATCCTGCGCCTCAGCCAGTGATTCCAAAGCGATCCTTGTTGTGTTTCCGCCCTCATTCCGGCTTCGGAATGAGGGCTTTTTTCATGGGCTTTGATACGCTAGAGAGTGAATGAGCAACATCAACGTGACGTTGCCGGACGGCAGCCAAAAGTCCGTACCTGCCGCCAGCACGCCCATGGAAATCGCACGGTCAATCAGTTCGCGCCTGGCCGATGACGCCATAGTCGCGCGAGTTAACGGTGAATTGCAGGACCTGAATCGTCCGCTCACTACCGACACGACCCTCGAGATCCTGACCACGCGCAATCCGGAAGCGCTGGAGGTCTACCGCCATTCCACTGCGCACCTTCTGGCTGCCGCAGTGCTGGAACTTTTCCCGGAAACCAAGCTCGGGATTGGCCCTCCCACGGAGCAAGGTTTTTTCTATGACTTTCAGCGCGCCGAGCCGTTCTCGCCGGAAGATCTCGAAAAGATCGAAAAGAAGATGAAGGAGATCCGCGACCGGGATCTCCCGTACGAGCGCGTGATGACCCGCAAGGACGAAGGCCTTGAGAAGTACAAGGACGCCTGGATGAAGTGCGAACTCATCCGCGACAAGGCGGACGAGACCTTCAGCGAATACACTCTCGGGCCCGGGTTCATTGACTTCTGCCGTGGTCCGCACGTGCCGTCCACCAAGCGCCTTAAGGCGTTCAAGCTGATGTCCGTGTCTGGCGCCTATTGGAAGGGCGACGAGAAGAACGCACAGCTACAGCGCATTTACGGCACCGCTTTTTTCAGCCAGAAAGAGCTGGACGAGTATATCGCGCGTCTCGAAGAAGCAAAGCGCCGTGACCATCGCAAGCTCGGGCAGGAACTCGATCTGTTCAGCATCCAGGAACTTGCCGGCCCAGGGTTGATCTTCTTCCACCCGAAGGGCGGAATGATTCGCAAGACCATCGAGGACTGGATGCGCGACGAGTATCTCAAGCGCGGCTACTCGCTGGTGTACACGCCCCACATCGCTCGGTCGGACCTGTGGAAGACCTCCGGGCACTACGGCTTCTACGCCGAGAACATGTTCACACGCATGCCTCTCGACGACGCTGAGTATCAGCTGAAGCCGATGAACTGTCCGTTTCACATCCTGATCTTCCGGGACCGGTTGCGCAGCTATCGTGAGCTTCCCGTCCGCCTCGGTGAACTCGGCACGGTGTACCGCTACGAACGTAGCGGCGTGATGCATGGGCTTCTGCGCGTCCGCGGCTTTACGCAGGATGACGCCCATATCTTCTGTACTCCGGAGCAGACCGAAGACGAAGTGGTGAGCTGCTTGGAGTTTGCCTTCGACACGCTCAAGACCTACGGCTTTGATCAGTACGAAGCGGAAGTCTCCACCTGGGACGGCGGTGCGAGTGGCAAGTACGATGGCACGGCCGACCAGTGGAAGATGGCGGAAACAGCGCTCGTTCGCGCCTGTGAACGCCTGAAGATCGACGCCAAGGTAGCGCCAGATGAGGCGGCTTTCTACGGTCCAAAGATCGACGTTAAGCTCGTGGACGCGTTGGGTCGCAAATGGCAGCTTTCTACGGCGCAGTTTGACTTTACGTTGCCGCGCCGCTTCGGTCTCGAGTATGTTGCGGAAGACGGCAAGAAGCATCAGCCGATGATGGTGCATCGTGCGCTTTATGGTTCGATTGAGCGCTTCTTTGGCATTCTGATCGAGCATTACGCCGGCGCGTTCCCAACTTGGCTGTCGCCAGTGCAGGCCACCGTACTGCCCATCACCGACAAGCAACTTGACTACGCCAAGCAGGTGACTGAGAAGCTGAAGGAAGCCGGCGTACGTGTGGAACTGGACGACCGCAGTGAGAAGGTCAATCTCAAGATCCGCGACGCGCAATTGCAGAAGATCCCGTACATGTTGGTGGTGGGGGGCAGGGAAGCCGAAACCGGATCCGTGTCTGTGCGCCACCGCAAGGGCGGCGATCTCGGCGTGCAATCCATAGCCGATTTCGTCAGTCGTATCCGGCAAGAGATTGACACAAAGGTGGTCTCTTAACCCGTTGTGATTTGGGTCTCTGGCGCCCTGCTGCTTGGCAGCTGGGTCTACTGCATTCTGATGATTCTGGCCGTACGGAAGTGGGTTTCCGTGCGGCCTTCGCCTTTACGCCTGCCGCCGGAAGGCATCTCGATTCTCAAGCCGCTGGCTGGTTTGGATGACGGGCTGGAAGCCAATCTGCGTACCTTCTTCACCCAGGACTACAGAGGACCTTGGGAGATTCTGTTCGCAGTACGAATGGAATCGGACGCTGCGGTACCGGTTGTCCGCAAGCTTCAGGGCGAGTTCCCCAACGTTCCATCGCGCTTGCTCATCGTGGGCGAGCCTCCTTACCCGAACGCCAAGGTGTGGAGCCTCGATCGCATGATGCGTGAAGCGTCGCACGACCTGTTGATTATGAGCGACTCCGACATGCGCGTAGACAACCCGCACATGCTCACCGTGATCGCCGCCGAGTTCCAGGATGACAGCAATCTGGGGGTTGCCACCTGCCCGTATCGAGCGTACGCAGGCGCGAGTATCTGGTCGCGCTTGGAAGCGATGGGCATGAATACCGAATTCTTCGGTGGGGTTTTTGTGGCGCGGATGCTGGAAGGCGTACGGTTCGCCATCGGTCCTACGATTGCCGCACGGCGACGCTGCCTGGGGGCGATCGGCGGGTTCGACAAGATCAGCGAGTACCTGGCGGAGGACTTCGTAATGGGTAAGTTCGCTGCGGAGGCGGGTTGGAACGTCATCTTGTCGTCCTACGTGGTGGAACATCACATCGGAAGCGAGGACTTTCAGAAGAACGCAGCACATCGTATCCGTTGGAACCGGAGCACACGCCGCTCGCGCCCGGCTGGCTACATCGGGCAGATCTTTACCAACCCCGTACCCCTTGGGCTGCTGTTTGCCGCCGTTGCGCCGAAGGTGTGGATTGCCTTGTTATTCACCCTGTCGTTGCGTGTTCTGTCTGGCAAGGCCGTTTCCGAGGTCGCGCTCCGAACCCGTCCACTGGTCGATGTACCTCTGCTGGTCGCGCAGGACCTGTTGAGCTTCGCGTTCTGGTTGTCCGGTTTCTTCGGCAACACGATCGTCTGGCGCGGCATCCGATACAAACTGGAATCGGATGGCAAGTTTACGCGGATTTAGGGTGTGGAGTAGCGGGCACCGTCGAAATCTGGGGAGCGTCTAACCGGCTAGGGGGGATGGCGCACGGCTTACAAGAGGAGTATTGTTATGCCATGCTGTACCCTCGTCTGTCAGCCAATATCGCCCCTGATGTCGAGCTAGAAGTATTCCTGCTTGCGGCTGCTGCCGCCGTCGCTGCGTCCTCTGCTGCTCACTGCCATGACGTGTTCCATCGAGCCTACGCCGAAATCCACTTGGACGGACATCGATTTGATCGTGAGTTTGCCGTCTGCTCCGCCGCAACCATTACGGAATCGGTCAAGGCGGAAGCATACCGCAAGGCCGTGCAGTATCTCCAAGCCTCCGGCAACATCCGATCGTTCTTGCCGCTTCGCAATCTCGAATGGAAGGTGAAAAACGAGACCTGCCACTGATATGCTCATTCGTGCATGAGCACGCCGATGGATCGCCGCCAGTTTCTTCTCTCTTCTACCGCCGCTGCTGCCTACGGCACAGCTTATGCAGCGGCGGAACCACTCGCTGAGCGTTACCGGAAACTCGATGCCATCTTGCAGGCGCCGGTGCTCAAGAAAGAGCTGTTCGCCAACCCGGTGATCATCCAGAGCGTGGAGCTTCTGCGCCTAGACAACGGCTACATCTGCCGGGTCCGATCGAAGGACGGCGCGGAAGGCATCGCTGTTGCTCACACCGGGATGAGTACGTTGTTCCCGATCTTTCTCAAGAACATCCAGCCATTTCTAATTGGCAAGGACGCCCGAGAACTCGATCTCATCCTGGAAAAGATTTACATTTACCAGTTCAACTTCCGGTTCAACGGAATGGCGCTCGGCCTCCCTTTGGCGACCGCGGAGTTCGCGATCCTCGATATGCTGGGCCGTATCGCCGGTAAGCCGGTCGGCCAACTGATCGGATCGATCCAGAACCCTGACGTCGGCCTCTACATGGCGACCGAATGGCGCGAAAAGCCGGTGGAAGAGTCACTTCAACTCATCAGCAAGGCGTTCCAGGCCTACGACCTCAAAGCGCTGAAGATCAAGGTCGGCGGTCTGATGTATATGACCACGGACATGTACGCCAAGGGTCCTGAGGGGCGCACGGAAAAGATCGTGCCGCTCGTTCGCAAGACATTTGGCGACGCCGTTGCCTTGTACGCCGACTCGAACAGTTTCTACACGGTGCCCGAGGCGATTCGCGTCGGCAAACTTCTGGAACAGTATAAGTTCCGCTATTTCGAAGAGCCGGTGATGTTCGATCATGTGGACGAAATCAAACAAGTGGCTGATGCCCTGACGATTCCGATCGCAAACGGGGAGCAGGACTACAGCTACCACAGCTTCCGTTGGCTGATCGCGAACAACGGCATCGAGATCGTGCAGCCGGACAACTACTATTTCGGTGGCCTGATTCGTTCGATGAAGGTCGCCAAGATGGCGGCTGCATTTGGCAAGCAGTGCATCCCGCACATGTCCGGCGGCGGACTGGGCAACGTTTACAACATCCAGTTCGTATCTGCCCTGCCCAACGCTGGCGAGCATCATGAGTTCAAAGAGATCGGCAAGAATGTGCGATTTGAGTGCAAGACCTCGTCGCTGACGATTTCAAAGGGGAAGATCAAGGTTCCGACCGGACCCGGCTTCGGTGTCGACTTCGACCCGGGTTGGATAGCAAAGCACCAGGTTGTAGAGTTGTGAGCGCTTGTGATAACGTCCCTAATTAGCATGAGTGATACCGGTGGATCAGTTCGAACTGCCATAGTGAACGAAAAACTTCAAAAGTTTTTGGATGAGGGGACCGCTTTGGACGCTCAGCCGGATTACGGCCCATGGGCCATTAAAGTTCACTCATTCTTCCACGCGCTGGGGCGAAAGGAGGACGCAGACTTGTTTGCGACAACTCCCCCCATTACCTCGAATGATCACGCAAGGCATCTGGGGCGCTTGGATGGATTAATCGCAAAGCTAGACACCGCTAATTCTCCGACTTCAGGCATAAATGATAATGTAGTAAGCGCCCGCCGGGATGGGTATCCAACCCCAAATCCGAAGAATGTCTTTGTAGTCCATGGGCACGACGATGCGATGAAAGAAAAGACTGCGCGATTTCTGTCCCGTTTAGGTCTGAATCCTATCATCCTGCATGAACAGCCAAATGAAGGTCGCACGATCATTGAAAAATTTGAGACCTATTCGGCTATGGCGTCCTTCGCTGTAATTCTTCTAACTCCAGACGATGTGGGTGGAGTCGCGGGAGCCTCGCCAGTCTTGAAGCCTCGCGCACGTCAAAATGTCGTATTGGAACTGGGCTCCTTTATGGGAAAGCTTGGTCGACTTAAAGTATGCGCCCTACATACTGGGAGTGTTGAACTTCCATCCGACTATCAAGGCGTCGTATATGTACAGGTCGACTCCGCCGGCGCATGGAAAGCGAGGCTGGCGCAGGAGTTAGTTCAGGCGGCGCTGCCAATTGAGCTTGCAGGTCTATTGAACGGTTAGCGAAGTGGTCTGCATTCAAATCGAAGCCATAGTTTTGTAGCGCTAAAGCAGCGTCGTGTCGATCTTCAGCGGACGTGGGGACGCGGTACGACCGGCATTGCCCAGGTAGCTTTGAAGCCTGTCGACAGAGCCATCGAAGTACTCATCGAGCAGATGCTGCACGGCCATACGGCGGATCTCGTCTTCCGTCATCGCGGCCTGATAGACAAATGCTTTGCCGGACTTGTGCCGCTTCAGCGTGCCCTTCTTTTCCAGGCGGTCCAACGTCGTCATCACCGTCGTGTAGGCGAGCTTTCGGTCTTTGGTCAGGATGTCTCGGACATCCTTCACGTTGGCCTCGCCCAGCTTCCAGATGGCTTGCAGGCATTTCAGCTCCAGTGGTCCGGGGGCCTCGTGCATAGGTTTGGGGTCGCGGGTCTAGTGCGTCTTCAGAATCGCTTGGGTCAGCTTGTCCGCAAAGAGCGAATTCTGTTGGGGCTTGGGTCCGCCGGTGTGCTGCTGTTGCGGCTGCTGTACGTGCGGTTGAGGCACAGATGCCGGTGGCGGCGGTACAGGCCGGTCCTCCAGGTACAGCATCTTCTTCAGCACCGTACGTTCCAGCGCACTGCTATAACCTGTCCAGTTGCCATCAATGCGAGTATCGCGCTCGGCTACCCAACGCATGGCTTCCATCTTCGAGTCCATGTTGTCGATGTGATGCAGCAACAGCGCCTCGGGAAAGAGCGGCACCTTCGGCGAGCCATAAGCGAGTTCGCCATGATGGCTCAAGATCATGTGCTGGACCAGGTGCAACAACTTCGCGGGAAATCCGGGGATAGCCGCAGCCTTGGCCGTCACCATCTGGTACCCCATCACGATGTGGCCCACAAGCTGTCCCTCATCGGAGTAGCCAAAGCCCCGTTGGTACGTCAACTCGTGCACCTTGCCGGCGTCATGCAGGAACACGCCCGTCAGCAGCAGGTCGACGTCGATACCAGAGTAGTGTGCGGCGGTAAACTTGGCGACCTTGGCCATGCTCAGCACATGCTCAATCAGCCCGCTCAAGAACGCGTGGTGAATGCTCTTCGCTGCAGGAGCCGTACGGTACGCCAGCATGAACCGGTCGTCGCCAAAAATAGCCTCAAGAAGTGCCTTCAAATGCGGATTGGACATGGCGGCGATGTAGGCTTTCAGCTCCGCCTCCATCTCCTTGGGGTCGAACTTCGAGGCAGGGAAGTAGTCATGCACTTCCACCTCGTTGTCGGTGACACGGGCCAGCTTGTGAATGGTCAGTTGCAGGCGATTCTGAAAGTTCTGGGTAAGTCCCTTCACTTTCACGAAGTCGTCGCGATCAAAGGTGTCCATCACCTCTGCCGCGTTGTCCCACATCTTGGCGTCGAGTTCGCCGGACTTGTCCGCCAACGTCAGCGACAGAAATGGATCGCCATTTTTCTTTTGCCGAATGTCCTTGCTCAACACAAGGAACGTCGTGTTGATGTTCTGTTCGGGCTTGATCTCTACGACAAAGGGCGATTTCATTAACGCTTGGACGACGATGCTTTGGGCTTAGCAGTGACGCTGGTACCGGGGATCGGAATCGCCCAGAGAAGACGGCGGCGACGAGTCTGTGCGGCCACTTCTTCCTTGGTGATGGTTTCCGGCTTTAGCTGTGCGGGGTCGCTCCAGGCGGTGTTCTTGCCCGGCGCGGCACCGGTGTCTACCCAGCCATTCTTGATTTCGAGGAACGCATCCTGACGTAGCTTGGTGAGGTACTCACGCAAGGCTGGCTGAAAGCGCTGACCATAGAACTTTTCCATGATCTCGCTTTCCACTTCCTCAAGCTCTGCCTGACCTTCCTTCTGGTGCTCATCGACACGCAGGATCAGAAACCCTTCGGGTACACGGATGGGGTCGCTCACGTAGTTGCGGGGTTTGTCCCACACCAGCTTTTCGATGTCCTCGCGGAGCTTACCTTTTTCCCAGGGACCCATGTCGCCGCCCTGCTGCGCCGTAGGCGCGTCGCTATTGTCGCGAGCGAGTTCCGGGAAGCGTTCGCCCTTCTTGGCTCGGGCCACGAGATCCTTCGCTTTTTTCTCTGCGGCAGCGATGCCAGCTTCGTCCTTGCCATCCGTCGACACCAGGATCTGGCGCAAGAATACTCGCTCCTGACGGACAAACTCGGTTTTGTGCTCGTCGTAGTACTTGCGAAGCTCTTCGCGCGGGATGTTGATTGAGCGACTTACCTGCTCTCGCACGACGCGCTGGGTAATCTGTCCGTTCTTCCAATCGTTCCGGAAGTCCTCGTACGGCATTCCTGTTTGCTCGCGCACAAACGCCTGGAACTTTTCTGGGTCAGGTTGGTTGAAGCGGCGTTGTAGCTCAGCCTGGTACTTCGAGAAGTCCTGGTCGACGTTGATGCTCAACTCCTTGCCCTTCTGGACGAGGAGCAACTGGTCTATGCGTTCGCGCAGGATGTCCTTCTCGCGATCCTGCAACGCCTGCTGGATGCGCGCTGCGGGGACATTGCCAGTGGCCCGGAGTTCGGCCTCAATCTGGCGGCGCTGCCGCGCCAGTTCCCCACGCGTAATGATGTCGCCATTCACTTTGGCGATGATCTCTTCGATCAACTGAACATCGGCCGCCAGCAGCGCGGCGGCGCTACCGAGCGTCGTAACTGCAAGACGCAAAAACCACTTCATCAGCATTATTCTACCAACCTATGCAACTTTTGGGCCATGGCGAATTTCGCCGGAAAAGGCCCCACTCCAGTGTGACGGCAACGCTACAGCGTGCGTTTACATAAACTCCGGCGCAGCGATGCCGAGGACGTCAAGCGACCGTTCGAACTGCCTACGGTAAAGGTCTGTCATCCACAACAGGAACTGCTGGCGCTTGGCATCCGGCTCTTCCAGGACTCGATGGTCCTGATAGAAACCTGAAAAGCTCTGCGCCAACTGGAACGCATACTTCGCAACGTGCGCTGGCTCACCGGATTGTGTAGCACGCAGCAGCGACGCTTCGAGCTTCGACGCAGCTAGCAAGCTCTGCCAAAGACCTTCGTCACTCAAAAAGGCGCTCATCGAAGCCGTATCGAGCTGACCTGGGTCGGCTGCGACACCGCTATCCAGAACTTTGCCCCGGATCTTTGCAGCGCGGACGGCGGCGTACTGAACATAGGGGCCGGCCTCACCCGTAAAGCTCAAGGCCTCTTGGAAGTCGAAGGCGATGACAGTGTTGCGCGTGTACTTCAGCATGAAGTACCGCAGCGCTCCAATTGCAATCTGCTGTGCGACCGTCAGCCGCTCGGCCTCGCTTCGCTCTGCGTTGCGCGAGTCGACTTCGCGTTTAGCGTTCTCAATGAGCTTGTCGATGAGGTCGTCAGCTTTCACGCCGAGTCCCTTGCGGCCCGAAACCTCAACGTGCGACTTCTTCTTGTCTTCTTCCGAAAGTTCGATGCCAAGTTCCACGCAGGTGCGAGGCGATAGCGCCACCATTTCATAAGCAAAGTGCGTGGAACGATCTGCCTGGTCGTGATATCCAAGCGCCCGGAGCCCAGCAACCACGACGTCCTGCAGGTAGGACTGACGCGAGTCGATGACGTTGTACACCTCTCGACCGCTGCCAAACTTCTTTTCATCCGGCTGCGGTTCGGCGGTGGACTGCCACAACTCATGGCCGTTCGCGTAGGTCAGCAGTTTCTTGTAGTGGAAGTCCTTGCCCAGAAGCCCAAACTTCCAAAGCTGATACGCGATGTCCTTGCCGACGTAGGTGACGGTGCCATTCGAACGCACGATGATCTTGTTGTCGTCCGCCTCTTCGCTGGCGCCGTCCTTGAAGGCTGTCGACGGCATCACCCAGCAGCCCTTGGCCTTACCTTCGGTCTCGAAGTAGATCGCCTTGCGTTCCTTCAACTGTTCGAATGCGGTCGCCCAAAACTGCAAGTGCAGAATTTCGCTTTCGCGCGGCAGGACGTCGTAGATCACGCCCAGGCGAAGCATCGTCTTAATGTGACACTGGACAATGGCATCCGCGACGAGGTGCCCAAGGTCAGAAAGCTCCCCGTGGCCTGCCTCGATGGCGTGCAGAGTCTCACCACGCCATTTGGCCTTGATCTCCGGGTTGGCATCGTAGTGCTGGGAGGTTCGTGCGTAGAGGTCCCAGCATACGTAGTCAAACGGGCGTTCGGGATTGTCGATCAGCGCACGAACTTCGTCGATGGTCTTGTGTTCCAGGAAGTGGAAACCGGCAATGACATCTGCCACTTGTACGCCTGTGTTGTCGATGTAATTCTGCACCTCCACCTCATTGCCGGTGGCACGCAGCATGCGTACGAATGTGTCGCCCAGTACGGCGTTGCGCAGATGTCCGATGTGCGCCGCCTTGTTCGGGTTGATGTTCGTATGCTCGACAATGATCTTGCCGGGAAGCGTGCTGGATTCGGCGGCGCCGTTCAGGATGGCGTTGGCGTAGGCTCCGCGGTCGAGGCGGATGTTGATGTAGCCGTTGCCGGCCACTTCCAATGAGGCGACGCCTTCGATAGCGCCAATGCCTGCTGCCAACTCGGTGGCGATCTGGCGCGGGGCCTTCTTGAGGGCCTTGGCCAACTGGAAGGCCACGGGCAACGCCATCTCTCCAAATGAAGCCTGTTTCGGCTCCTCGATCACGATTTCGACACTTGTGGCGTACTGGTTTTGGATGTGGGACCCGAATGCTTCCCGCACCCTGTTTTCGACGGTTTGGAACACTGTTCCTTTAGTATGACATCCGGGCTATTCTGGAAGTGCAAATGCCGAAGGTTACGTTTAAGAATTACGATGGCAAGGGTAGTGACAAAACCGTGGAGTTCGAAAGCGGAAAGCTGCCGTACACCGACCACGGCAAACCCGAGTCGCTGCTCGACATCGCACTGAATTTTGAAGTCCCGCTGGAACATGCCTGCGGGGGAAGCTGCGCCTGCACCACATGCCACGTTTGGATCAACGAAGGTGCCGACAACATGTCGGAGGCGGAAGACGATGAGTTGGATCGCCTGGATATGGCTGCGGACCTGTCGTTGAAGTCTCGCCTGGGCTGCCAGGCTGTAGTGCTCAAGGGCGAGGTTACGGTCGAGACTCCCACCTGGAATCGAAATTACGTCAGCGAGGGCGGCGGATCGATGAATTTGGGCGACGCGATCCCCACTGGCAAGAAGTAAAGTCCCACACGTTCAGGCGCGGTTCGCGCGGATGAGCCGCATCAGTTCGGCAAACTCCGGCGTTACCGCGCCATCACTTTGTTCGAAACGGTCAGTGGTGCCGTTGTCGCGCTCGATTGCGAGCTCGTAGGTTCGAACATCGCGACCATGCGGATTCGCTGACGTACTGCCCTGCGCCACCACTTGGTCGAGCAGATCCGCTAGTCGTTCCCGGACCTCTCGGGACTGTGCCTCGACATCAAGGCTGACTTCGCGCTGCGCCATCGCCGGCGCGGAAATTCCACCCCATGCACTGAGTCTGATCCTCATCCGTTTGCAGCAGACTTCAAATCTGCGACATCCGCCGCCAACCGCTCTACCTGCTCTCCAATCCGCGATACCTGCCGTACGAGTTCTTGCAGTGTGTCTTCGGGCTCTGCCGTCGGAGCCGTCTTACTGCCGCTTCCGCCGGTCACCCGAATACCCACTCCGTCCCAAGCGTCGTACACCAGCCTTTGTTGCTTGCTTGACGCGCCGTACAACTGTCCTGCCTTGGCGTACGTTGTGTCGGCGAACTGCTGGAAGTTCGTGTCCGTGGAGGACGCCCGCAGAGACTCGTACCAGATGTGACCCGGCGCTTCCCACGCGTTGCCGCCTAGCTCCGATGCCAACAGATAGAACGCCTTGTTCGGGATTCCGGAGTTGATATGTACGCCGCCCCAATCGCCGCGCGACGTGTCCGGCAACTCGACGTAGTCGTTCATATGTCCGGGCTGCGGATCTTTGCCTAAGGCGTCGTTGTCGTAGGCAGTTCCGGGAGCCTTCATCGATCGCAGAGCATCGCCGGCGATATCCGGCGTTAGGATGTCGGCTCCAATCAGCCAATCCGCTTGTTCCGCGGTCTGCCGGCCCACCCATTGCTTCACCAGAACGCCAAACACATCGGACATCGACTCGTTCAGAGCACCGGGCTGATTGTGATAGGTCAGGTTCGCGGTGAATTCGGTTACCCCGTGGGTCAGCTCATGCGCGATGACATCCAAGGACTTGGTGAAATCCACAAAGACCTCCCCATCGCCGTCGCCGAAGACCATCTGTTGGCCGTCCCAGTAGGCGTTCTGAAAGTCACGGTCATAGTGCACATACGCATTCAAGCGCATGCCCCTGCCGTCGATGGAATCGCGCTCCAGAACGGTACGGTAAAAGTCGCGTGTGGATCCAAGTCCGTCGAACGCACGGTTGACAGAAGCGTCGGTGGACGCCGGCCCGTCTTCTGTACGTACCAAACGCGCTCGCTGCAATGACACGCCATTGCGGCAGTCATAGATGCTGCGGCGCGCGCTGTCCGGCGAAGTGGAAGCGAAGCTGAGCGCGCGGATGGTTCTCTCACCGGATAGCCGATAGGTGTTGAACAACGTCTCAAGCGCCTTCTGGCGCACGATTGGAGAACTGCTTTGCGACAACCGTTCCAGGATGTGAGGGGGGACGATACAGCACAACGGCATTGGGATCAGCCTCCATGTATACTTCTTCTATTCTGGACGCAAACTTACCCTTAACAGGGCTGCGTGTCATCGACGCGGCCACCTACATCGCGGCCCCATGCGCTGCAGCCATGCTTGCAGATTTCGGTGCCGAAGTCATCAAGATTGAGCGCCCGCCCGCCGGGGATCCATTCCGCGGATTGGCATACACACCGACGATGCCAAGGTCGTCGCACAACTACGCCTTTCAAGTCGACAACCGCAACAAGCGATCGTTTGCTCTGAACTTAGGCTTGCCGGAAGGGCAGGAAATTTTTCGAAAGCTGGTTGCGAAGACAGATGTTCTGGTGACGAACTATCAGCCCCAGATGCAGGCCAAGTTCCGTCTGCGCTACGAGGACCTGTCGCCACTCAATGACCGCCTCATTTACGCGATGGTGACGGGCTACGGCGATAAGGGCGACGAAGCCGAAAAGGCCGGCTACGACATCACTGCCTACTGGGCGCGATCCGGACTCATGAGCTATCTGCATAACGACGGTGCGGACCCGGCTTGCTCGCCCTGCGGGTTTGGAGATCATCCGACTTCCGTTTCGTTGTTCTCGGCAATTCTGCTGGCCCTGTACCGTCGCCTGCAAACGGGTAAGGGCGGTAAGGTCTGGACCACCTTGGCGCATAACGGCGTCTGGTCCAACGCCAGCTTGACGCAGGCGGCACTCTGTGGAGATGCTGTGTGGCCGGCCCGCCAACGTCGCGATGCGCAGTTGAACCCTCTCGTGAACCACTACCGGACCGTCGACGACAAGCGTGTACTGTTCTGTCTGCTCGACGCCGATCGTGATTGGCGAAAACTCTGCGTGGCCTTTGGGCATCCGGAGTGGATTGATGACCCGCTGCTGGCTAGCACGGATGCTCGCCGTGACAACAACCGCGCAGTGATCGCGCTCATCGATCAGGCGATGGAGCAAAAGACCCTCGCAGAATGGCAGGACATCTTTGCGCAACACGATATTTTGTACGGGATTGTCCCATCCATTCCTGAGGTGGCGCAGGACCAGCAACTACACATCAACGGTGTATTCAAGCCGGTGGAAGGCGCTTCGTACCACACCATCGACAGCCCCATGCATGTCGATGGCATGACGAAGCGGCCGGCAACCCTCGCACCCGAGATCGGCCAACACAACTTGGAGATCTTACGAGAACTCGGCTACGGCGATGCCGAGGTCGACGCGTTGCGCCAGAAAGGGGTGCACTAACATGTCCCTGCTCATGCTTGCTGCTGCCGCCATGTGGTTCGCGGCGGATAGCCCCGTTGTTGTAGACAACGATGTGGTGCGCATTCTGAAAGTGGTCAGCAAATCCGGAGCCAAGTCGAAACCCCATGTCCACCCCACCAATCGCGTCATGGTGTACCTGGACAAAGGCCAAATCGACATTCAGTACGGCGATGGCAAGGTCGAAGAAGGGAAGTGGAACGCCGAGGATGTCGCATGGAGTCCCACCGGCCCGGTCCACACCAGCCACAACATCGGCGGTACGAATGTTCGCGTTGTCGAGATCGAACTGAAGCAACCCGCCCCCGCGTCGGCAGAAGTTCGGGACGCGAAGCTGGATCCGATTCAGATGGATCCGGAACACAACAAGCTGTTGTTTGAGAATCCGCAAGTTCGCGTGATGCGGACGTGGTTGGAGCCGGGTAGATCAGAAAAGTGGCATGAGCATACCGGGCGCGGCCGAGTCGTCGTTCTGCTGACGCCAATCCATGCAAAGGTCAAGCTTGTGGACGGCACAGAGTCGGAGATGTCGCTGGGAGCGGGCGAGGTCCGTTGGACGAAGGGACCAGGGCAGCACGCCGGTAAAAACATCGGGTCGAGTCGCTTCGAGATGATCCTCGTTGAAATCAAATAGTTTATAAATCTTGCGGATTGTATTTGAGAAATTTATACTATCCGTATGGAGCTCTATCCGCTTAAAGTCTTCCAGATGGTTGCTACGGAGAAGAGCTTTTCAAGAGCGGCGGAGAAGCTTTTGCGGACTCAACCCGCCGTTTCTCTCGCAATTCAGCGCCTGGAATCTGAGCTCAACGAAAAACTGATCGACAGGTCCGGCAAGGAATTGATGCTGACCGATGCCGGTCAAATCGTTCTCGACTTCACACACCGCTTTGAGAATCTGGAATCGGAGCTAGCCAATGCTCTGGCCGAACTTCGCGACAACTCGGCTGGGCGCTTGATCGTCGGCGCTAACGAATCCACAACGTTGTACTTGCTACGTCACATTGAGGAGTACCGCAAGCGGTATCCGAAAGTGAAAGTACAGGTTCGGCGGTCGCTTTCAAGCAAGATCCCATCTCAAATTCTAGACGGGGACCTCGAATTGGGGTTGATTAGCTACGAGCCCAGCGATAACCGGCTGAACTCGACCGTCATCTACCGCGATCGTCTCACGTTTGTCTGTGCGCCACAGCATCGGTTAGCCGAAGCCGGGGAAGTATCAATCGGCGACTTGGGATCGGAAGTCTTTATTGCGCACAATGTGATTTCGCCATATCGGACGTTGGTGTTGCGCGAGTTCCAGCGTTGCAAGGTGCCGCTGAATATGGATGTCGAGATGCCGACGGTGGAAGCGATTCGGATGCTCGTTGCGCGCAATGAAGGCGTAGCGTTTCTTCCAAAGTTCTGCGTGGATCAGGACATCCAGGATGGCGTACTCCGCGAGATCCGTGTACGAGAGCTGAACGTCGACCGCGAGATCCGCTTGGTTACTCCCGCGCGACGGGCGCTCAGCCACGCGGCGAAAGCTTTCTTCGACCTGGTGAAGCAGCAGTGAGCCGAAAGCCAGCCGTAGTCTTGCTCAGTGGTGGACTCGATTCTTCAACCTGTCTTGCCTGGGCTCGCAAGCACCAGGACTTTGCCTGCTATGCCCTGAGCTTTGATTATGGCCAGCGTCACAAAGTCGAGCTAGACGCCGCTACCAGAGTGGCGGCATCGGTCGGCGTTGAGAGGCATCTGGTCGTACCAATCCATCTCGACCTTTTTGGTGGAAGTGCGCTCACATCCGACGAAATCGCCGTTCCAAAAGGGCAGGATGTCGACAAACCCGGAGCCGCGATCCCACCCACGTATGTCCCTGCGCGAAACACGGTTTTTTTGTCCTATGCACTAGCCTGGGCCGAGGTACTGCAAGCGCAGGATCTGGTGATCGGAGTCAATGCCATCGACTATTCCGGCTACCCGGATTGCCGCCCGGAATTCATTGCCGCGTTTGAGCAAATGGCGACCCTTGCGACCAAGGCGGGCGTTGAAGGATCGATGCGTCTCAAGGTCCACACCCCGCTGATTTCATTGACCAAAGCCGGAATCATAGAATTAGCCGAGGCATGCGGGTTGGATCTAGGGCTAACCCACTCCTGTTACGACCCCGGTGAATTCGGTTATCCTTGCGGAGAGTGTGATTCATGCCTACTGAGAAAAAAAGGGTTTCAACAGGCGAACCGAAGCGATCCGGCGCTCGCAAAAAGGCTGCAGAACCGGTAGAGGCCCCACCAGCTACTGCAGAGCCGGTTGCCGAGAGCCCGGCCTTGACGATGGGTGACGCCGTCGCGGCTGCACCGCGTCCCCTGAACATCTCCGAGATCTTCACTTCGATCCAAGGCGAAGGTCGCCACGTCGGGGTCCCCTCTGTGTTTGTGAGGCTCAACGGCTGTAACCTCCGCTGCGTCTGGTGCGACACTCCGTATACTTCATGGAAGCCGGAGGGCACCGATTGGATGCTCGGCGGATTGCTGGCCCATATCCGTCGCCAGGGCCTTCAGCATGTGGTCATCACGGGCGGAGAGCCGATGCTGCAAGAGGGTTTGGTGCTGCTCACCGATCGCCTGGCTTCGATGGATTTCACGGTGACCATCGAGACTGCGGGCACCGTGTTCTTACCCGTGAAGGCTCATCTGATGAGCATCAGTCCAAAACTTGCGAACTCGGTTCCACACCGCCGCGAGGGTGGCCGCTGGGTTGTACGGCACCAAAGTCTTCGGTATCAGCCGGAAGTCCTGCGAAAGCTCATGGACAACTACGACTACCAGCTCAAGTTCGTCATCATGGACCAGGAAGATTTGCAGGAAGTCCGGCAGATCGTCACCGAACTGGAAGCCCCTGCTGATCGGGTTGTGCTGATGGGCGAAGGTACGGACCCCGGAACCCTATTCGAGCGCGGACAATGGCTGGCTGAAGTTTGCAAGAACACCGGCTACCGCTATACGCCAAGGTTGCACATCGATCTGTGGGGAAACGAACGAGGCAAGTAGAGCGTGAGTCCGAACGTCGCGCCACCAAGCTTGCCATCAGCGGGACGAGAGCACTCGCTGCCGTTGGTGTCGCACCTGCACACGTTCTTTCTGTTTCCTTTTTCGATTGATAAGGACGCAGTACGGAAGGACCACGGTGAGATATGGCGCAACTGCCCGTTGTGGGTGGACGGCATCGATGCCTGGATTGGCGCGCACGGCGGCAGCGACCTGATTACCGCGAAGCTGGGCCGTTGGAAGCGCGCGGCGTACACATCATTTGACATCGAGTCGCCAGCCTATCAGGACATGGTGTTCTTCCACCCGTTTGTACGGCGGGTGTTTTTCGACACCTTGGGAATGGCGGATCCGAAAGATGAAGCCGAGTCCCTCCTCCGTTTCTATACGCTCGACATCCCCGACCACGTCCGCCTGATCTATCAGGTAGAGGACTCGCGCGGCAAAAAGATTTCAGCGGAAGTTACCGCCTTGCGCCTGATGATGTTTGCCAATGGTATAGGCATCTTGTCTTTGAGCGTCGAATGCATGGACATCCCGGGTAGCCAGGCCTTGTGGATCAATGAAATGATGCGCAAGGTCTATCCGTCGAGCGGGCGGCAACTGCGCGAAGGTCGCATGCCAAGGCGTCAGGCGCTGATTCTTGAGGAGAAAGACGTTTGCACCAAGCTGGTCGAGGAGAACTGGGAACGTCCATCCATCGCCAACTACCAGCCGCCTCTATCGAAGCTCATAAAGGGTCTACTGTACTTCACCAACTATGATCGCCAGGAGTACGAGCCTGTGTTAGACGAGCGAATGATCGTCTACACATACATGGCGATCGACCCGAAATCGGTTCCAGAAGACTACATCCACACTCGCGAATACCAGATTTTCCTCAGCCGGGTACTGTATGTCGAGCGGGCTGGCTTCTCATTCCGCTACGAGGAGAGTTTTCTGCAGGAGGAGATGTCGAAGAGCCTCTACCGTCGATGGGCGCATCAGGGGACCTACTACGGCTTTTCCGAGTATTCCAACGTTACAGTCTGTCTCGGAAACTTCGATTGTGATGACCATTTGTTGCGTGAGGGCTTCCTGATTCACCGGATGTTCCGCTCGCGCTACTACCTGATGGCGATCATTGCGCTGTTCTACCGGGCGACGTTGCTCGACTTGAACGAGCGGACCGCGCTCATTTCCAAACGTCTCTATCGCGATTTCCATGATGATCGCGAGTTCGGTGAAGCCAACATCGAGGCTGCCAATGCATTATTGCTGGAGTTCCTCCACTTTGCGAACTTCTGGCATTTCGACGAGCTGGCAAACAAGGACGAGGAGCAGGAGCATTTCGAAATGCAGGCTCGCGCCTATCGTGTCGATCCAGCACTCGAAGAGGTGGAGCACGCGGTCCGGCGACTGAATGGCACACTCAATGAATACTATGAGAGCCGCCAAATGGGTGCGGTGAACAGGCTCGCTGTCTTGAGCCTTGTGTTCGGCGGTGGGGCCATGATCACCGGCTTTTTTGGGATGAACTTCGGTGGCCACTTTAGCTCCACCTTCTTCGATAAGCCTACCGTCGCCCAGGAAGTCGCGCTAGCCGCAGTCATACTGCTGATGTTGGTGGCGTTCTTTTATGGCGTCTACCTGATCGCGGCGAACTGGCGAGACTATCGTGATGCAGCCAATCCACGACGCCGCAAACTACCAATGGATGCGGTGAGCTTGAAGCGTAGCGTCTAGGCAGATTACATTCTAAAATCAGGCGGTTGCCCAGATGCGACGCTTCGGTGGCGTCTTGGGAAGGGCAGACGAGTCGGGCTCAGCCGGTTCCACGGGTCTTGCCACTGCCTTTACTCCTGCCGGCGCACTCCGCGCCCGCTCAGGCGCTAGTTGGACCGGCAATGGCATGTCGGCGAGCGATAGCGCCCGCAATTTCTCGAGCATCTGCACATGGCTCCGTGGTAGTCGGAGCGCCGCAGCAATGTTCTCGGGACTCTCACCGCGGCGCAGCATACGGATGGCCTGGCTTCGTTTCGCTGCGGGCATTCCAACGGAGCTCGACGGGATTGGGCGCGCTGCCAAGTCGCGGCAGATCTCGCGCAGTTCCTCAACCTCAGTCTTCAGCGTCAACGTGGTGGCTTGAATTCCACGCATGGCACGCAGCGATTGTTCCTCCGCTTGTCGATGCCGCTCAAACCGCGACGACGTTTCAAACTTCCAATAGACGACGAATCCGGCAATAGCCAGAAGAATTGAAAACTGGAGAATGACATAAGGCGGCATGTTAGTGCAGGGTCCTTAAGCGCTCCTGGCGGCTGATGACTTCCTGAATACGGACACCAAAGTTGCCCTCAACAACCACAACCTCGCCTCTGGCAATTACGCAGTTGTTCACGATCACTTCAACAGGCTCGGAAACGGTTCGATTCAGCTCAACGATAGAACCTGTCGTGAGTTTTAAGACATCTTTTAGCTGTAAGTATGCACGTCCGAACGACACGCAAACTGGCAGTTCCACGTCGAAAAGGAGGTCGGAGTTCTTTGCCTCGGGTCCCGAGGCGGAGTTGCCTGCTGCACGCTGCGGCGAAGCCGCCGCAGACGGCTGCGCGACGCTTGAAACCTGCTCCATAGCGACAGAACGGATCGCTGGCTCCGTAGCGTTTGCACCAGGCGAGGTACCTGCACCAAGCAGGTACGCCTCGTTCCAGTTGACGTGGAAGCGGCAGACATCGCCGTTGGCGAACTCAACGGTAAAGGCAGCCCAAGGTTCTCGGACTGTTTGGAGTTGCGATGGATCGGTCAGTGGCTTACAGCCGCCAGCAGTGATTTCGCGGGCTAGGAGGTTGGTGGCCTGCTGCGCTAGGCCTGCGAATGCCTGGTCGATGGTTTCGCGAAAGGTCCCAAGAACGGTTTCCTCATCATCAAGATCGAGACCGGCTGCCGTCAGAACCTTGGAACCAAGTCGAGCGCAATCAGCAGAGGAGCCTACAAAAGTGACTTTCGCTCCCTCCGCGATACTGGACGTCGACGTCCACGCGGAGAGATCCCCGTCGAACTGGAGTGTGCTGGATTGCGCTGAGACCAGGGGCTTTTCGCCCGCCATGGTCTCGAGGACCTGAATGAGTTGGTCGGTTAGGCCTTGGATCAGCCATTCGCGGAACTTCGCTGGTTGCGAGATCGGCATCTAAAGTTCAGTCTTCCTGGCGTTGCCGCCTATGCTCCATTCGCTTTCACGGTGCGCCGAAGGGGCGTACTTGCGGGCTTTGTGCTTGTCGCATGAGCGCCTTCCGCTTTGGTCGAGTTCCGCTTAACGATAGGCCAACGTTTCTCGATATACGACCGTAAACGAAGAATTGCTTGGCTCTTCAACTGGGAGATCCTTGATTCATGCAAATGTAGGATGCCGGAGATTTCGCGAAGAGTAAGCTCTTCCTGGTAGTACAAGCTCAAAACTGTCTTCTCAACAGCTGGCATTCGGCCGATCGCTTCGGCGACTAACGCCTCCAACTCGGACCGTTCAACGATTCTCGACGGCCAAAGCTCCTCGTTATCCGATACGTATTTCAGGAGATCCCGGCTGTCATCATCGGAGCCAGCAGCTTCCAATCGTCCTAGATTCACGCCACGGATGTCGACGAGCCATTCGCGGTACTCGGCCATACTCAGATCCAATTGGCCGGCGATCTCCTCTTCGGATGGGGCGCGATGATGTTTCTGTTCGAGCGCGTTGATCGCCGACTCAATCTGCTTGGTGCGTTTCCGTTGTTGGCGAGGTGCCCAATCGAGGCCGCGTAGGCTATCGAGTATGGCTCCGCGGATCTTGTATTCCGCATAGGTCTTGAGCTTGACGTTGTGCACGGGGTCAAAACGATCAATCGCCGAGATCAGGCCTACGATACCTGTTGAAACTAGATCTTCGAGACTTACACAATCGGGGAGCCGTTCGTGGATTCTGCGGGCAATGAGGCGAACTTGAGGCAAGTGCTCCAGGATGAGCTGGTCACGTTCGGCCGCGGCCTCTTTCTGCTTATAGGTGTCAATACCCATTGGATACGGAAGGTCCTTCATTTGCGAAACGACTGACTGGTTCTGCTGCACTGTTTTCCTCGGCGAAGTCTATGCAGTTGCTTGTTTGCTGCGCTGGCCGCTTTGTTCGAGGCCAAGCCAATCCGGAAGCAGGCGCTCAACATACGATGGAGGGTCTGCGATCTCCAAGTCCTCCGGGATGCGGCTTCCTGTCGTGCAGAACGAGAGCGGCAGTCCCAAGGTAATTACTGCTTCAAGCGCAGCAGATAGTGACTCTCCCGCCTCGTCCATTCTGGTGAGCATGACTTTCTCCGGTCGCAAGGGTGCGAATCTCTCAGCTTGACGACGTGCCGTCACTAGGTTGACGTCAGCCGGAATCAACAAGTGCTTGTCGATTTGCGGCAGGACTTCAAAGAACTCGGACAGATAACTGACTTCCGACTCCTGATTTCGTCCAATACCTGGTGTGTCGATGAGCACGATATCCTTTGAAGCATTCTCTTGCAACGCTTGCCGGAACTGGTGTACATTCTCTGCAACCGTAAGGCCAATTCCCAGGATGCTCGCGAAACAACGCAGAGTCTCATTTCCACTTACAGAGTCGCCTTCGATCGCGATAATGTGCCCGGATTTTGAGGATGCGACAACGAAGCGCACAGCTAACTTGACCAACGTGGAGGTCTTCCCACATCCGTTAGCACCGAGAAGTGCGACAACGGCCGACTTGCTTGCACCGTTTCCAAGTGAAGCGTCGACTGCAAGCTGCCTGCTAAGCCACTGAATCAGCGTTTCTCGCGATATCGCAGAATCACCTGCCTGCACGGTCAGGTCGCGCATTGCGCGGCTACGAAAGCCACGAGAGAAGCCCGATTCGGCAAGTGCACATGCAACTTCGGCGTCGGGTCCCGGCGGCCGTACCTGCGAATTCAACATCGCTTCAGTGCGGCGGACCAGGCGATACGCTTTGTCCAGAGCTTCGCGCATGGCGGCGAGGTCGGTGCCCGATCCATTGGATGGCGATGTCGTCGCACTCGCGATCTGCAATTGCTGTTTTGCGGAGGTAGGCGCCGCGCTTGACGGTTGTTGTGCCGACTGAAGAGCAAACACAACTTCATAGGAGCCAAGCGACAAGTTCTCTCCCGATGTCCGCTTCGAATGAACCAGTAAGGCATCTGGACCCAGCTCCTGACGGGCCCGGGCGATTGCTTCATTCACACTGGAGGTGAAGTACGTTTTCAGCCGCACGATCTCTATGCCTTCCCTTTACCCGATCGTCCCGAGCGAAACTACCTGCAACCCAGCGGGGATCTCATTGTGCGCGATCACGTTGAGACCAGGCATTGCTCCCTCGACGATTTGCCGCAGGAAGTGACGGGCACCAGAACTCGCGAGTAACACTGCGTTAGAGTCCGAAGGACGCAAACGGCTGCTCAAGCGATCGATGATGTCCCGGATTCGTGCTGGCGAAAGAGTCAGATGGCTTGTGAGTTCTCCATGTTGAGTTGCGCCTTCAATCATCTGCTCAATCGCAGGATCCAGAAGATACGCCGGCAGATCTCCGTTCGGCGAAAGATATGGCTGTACAACAGCCCGACGCAGGCTTTGCCGCACATATTCTGTCAGCAGGATGGGATTACGTGTCACAGCAGCGGCTTCGCTCAGCGCTTCGAGAATGCTGGCTCCGTCTCGAATCGACACTCGCTCACGAAGAAGGTTCTGGAGGACTTTCTGCACCGTCGCCATAGGAAGCAATTTCGGTACCAGATCTTCAACTACTTTCGGATTCTCTTCTGCAACCCGGTCCAGCAACTTCTTGGCGTCCTGTCGCGAGAACAACTCGTGCGCATTGCGCCGAATCGTTTCAACGAGATGCGTGCCGATTACACTAATTGAGTCAACGACCGTATATCCTGCAGTGCGCGCTGCAGCAGAACGTGAGCTAGGCACCCACACCGCTGGGATTCCAAATGCCGGCTCTTGTGTTGGTACTCCGTCGATCGGCGGAAGTGTGGGATCAGGACGGATTGCAAGATCGCAGTTCTGTTGCATCTCGAATCGTGCGATCTCGATTCCCTTTAGGTGGAACACGTACTCCTGCACCTTCAAAGATAGGTTGTCCGTTACCCGCACCGGAGGCAGGAGGAATCCGAGATCGGAGGCAAGCTGCCTCCGAATCGCCCCAATTCGCCGCAAAAGGGGTGAGTTCACCCCTCCTTCAACATGCCGCACGAGTCCCAATCCAACCTCTACTGCCAGCGGCTCCACGCGAAGCAGGTTCTCCAGAGTATCTTTAGTCTGAGTTGGTGTTGCGAGCGCCATTTTTTCGTCAGTGACCGGATTTTGGCGAAGCTTCCAACCGAGCGACCCAACCGTTAGGCCGAGCAGCAAGAATGGGATTTTGGGCAAGCCTGGCACTGCCGCCATCAAGGTGAGCACGACCGCCGCAAGGATTAAGGGCTGAGGATTCGCGAACAGCTGCGTACGAACGTCGGCGCCCAGCCTAGCGTCTGAGCCCGCGCGGGTCACTATCAGACCGCCGGAGACCGAGATCATTAAGGCGGGAATGACTGTTACGAGTCCATCGCCAATAGTGAGAATCGTGTAGGTTTCGATTGCCCGGCGGAGGTCCATGTCATGCTGCAGTACCCCGATAAGGAACCCGGCAAAGATGTTGATTGCCGTAATCAGGATGCTAGCGATTGCATCTCGCTGCGTAAAGCGGGATGCACCGTCCATCGAACCGTAGAACTCGGCCTCGGCCGCTAGTGTTTTACGCCGGGCGCGAGCTTCTGACTCATCAATGAGACCCGCGTTCAGGTCGGAGTCGATCGACATCTGTTTGCCAGGTAGGGCATCCAAAGTAAAGCGAGCCGACACTTCGGAGATGCGAACAGCACCGTGGTTGATTACCACGTATTGGATGGCGAGTAGAACAAGGAACATCACGATTCCAATGACGTAGTTGCCCCCAATGACGAAGTTTCCGAAGGCCTCGATAACGTCCCCAGCGGCCGAGGTACCAGCGTTGCCGTTTAGGAGAATCAGGCGCGAAGACGAGATGTTGAGCGCAAGCCGAAAGAGTGTCAGCAATAAAAGCGCCGTGGGAAACACACTGAACTCAGCAGGACGCTTAATGTACATCGAAACCAGCAGCACGATAACCGCGATTGCAACGTTGGCACTGATCAGCACGTCGAGCAGAAATGCCGGCAGGGGCATGATCATGGCAAGCACAATCGCCAGCACGGAAACTGGAACGCCAAGGTCTCCCAGCGCCTTCAGGTCGAACCCTAAAGAGCTCATGGGGTTGCCCGACGCGGTTGGACTTGACGCTGGTGCGAGGGTCGGCGAAGCGGCGTTTGGCATTTTGAGTTTAAGACCTTCCATTCATCAACTTGAAGATATAGGCAAGTACTTCGGCTACGGCTCGGTACAGTTCCGGAGGAATCTCTTGACCGATCTGAGCATTGCGGTAAAGTGCCTGTGCGAGTGGCTTGTTTTCGACTAGTGGCACGCCGGCCGCGACAGCCTTCTCACGAATTCTGAGCGCGATATAGTTCTTTCCTTTAGCCACCACGGTTGGAGCACCAGCCGAGCCGGGAGAATATCGAATCGCAACGGCGTAGTGGGTGGGATTCACGATGACTGCAGTTGCGGTGGGAATCTCTTTGAACATCGAACGTCGTGCGAAGTCACGTTGAAGTCTGCGGATGCGCATCTTGACTTCCGGACTCCCTTCCGACTCTTTGTGTTCGTCCTTTATCTCTTGCTTACTCATACGGAGATTCTTCCGATGCTGCATGAGTTGCCACCCGTAATCCAACGCTCCGGCTAGCGCAACTACCCCGGCAGCCATCCAAATGGCGCGATGCACAACCATGACGGTGTTCCTGATCGCCGCTTGAAGCGGAACAATACCGGCGGTGACCAGCTGAGACAGACCGGTCGAAAGGAGGTGCCACACCAACCAGCCAGTCACGACGAGTAGAACAATTGACTTCAGCGTTTGGTGAAATCGCTCCGCCGGCAACTGGCTAAGGCGCGACATCGGATTCAGACGTTTGATGTCCGGCGTCAACTTCGTCCACGCCAGTCCGAACCCTGTTGAAGCAAGGTGTATCCCCAAGCTCAAGCCTGAGATTAACGCTAGAATCCCGCCAAGACGGAGGAGTTCGGGAACGACAGAGCCCCGGACCATGCTGAGGAAACGATTTGCAGTCCAGGTTCCTTCAAAACCGGCGAGTAGCCACGTTCGATTAAGTGCCAGATATCGATCCACCGAGGCGTAAGTGGTGTAGCCGAGAATGCAGGCAAAACTCAGCATCTGAATCCCGATGTACAGGTCGCGGCTAACCGGAAACTGGCCCTCTTTGCGAGCCTTCTCCAGTCGCCGTGGAGTAGGTTTCTCTGTCTTGTTTGAATGGTCAGCGATGTTACACCCCCATCGCGTGGCGAATCGAGGCTATGGTCGTCTCGAGAAGCCGACTCAGGAGGGTTGGATACGTTGCGAAAATCAGAATAACGACAGCAACCGAACCGGCCGTCTTCAGAGGGAACAATATTGTAGTGAGTTGCAATTGCTGTTCCACACGACTTAGAACGCCGAGAATTACATCGATGCAAAGAAAAACGGTTACCGATGGCAGGGCCATGGTGGCACCCAGCTCAAAGACCGTGCTGCCCGCTCGCTGCACATCCGCCAGCAACTGTGGGGTGAGTTGGTATTGGCCCGGCGGGATCGTCTTGAGGCTATCTCCGATTAAGCTGACGATCTGACGGTCTAGGCCAAGCCCAAGCGCAAGAAGTCCCGCAAGCAACTGTGACAATACCAAAAGAACGCCGGTATCGGTGTTGTTGGTCGGATCGATTGTTGCCGCGTAAGAGAAGCCGGCCTGTTGACTCAGCATTTGCGCGGAGAACTGGAACACCTCGAAGAAAAAGCTCAGCAGCAAACCGGCCGTCAGCCCAATGCAAAGCTCAGCAATCATCAAGGCGAGGATCTGGCCGCCGCTACCCGCATGGCTCTGGGACACCCGCGGGCATCCCGGATACAAGGCAGCGGACACAGCCAAGCTTAGGACTGCCCGCGCGATGGATACTGGCGACCGCAAGCCAGGGATCGGTACAAAGGCCAGTACTGCCGACGTTCTTGCCAGGATCGACAGGAACGTAATGGTAACGGTGCGGTCATCGTACATACTTGCTGAGGTCTCCCAGAAGGGCGACGGTGTAGTCAATCCATCGTTGGAGCATCCAGGGCAAGGCCACAATTAGTGCCACAAGAAACACAACCAATCGGGGCAACGCTGAGAAGGCGCTATCCTGAATCGCCGTGAGTGTTTGCACCAAACTGATGATGATGCTCGCGACGAATCCGATTGCAAGCAGAGGAAGGCATAGCCAGAGGGTGGTGTACAGGCTTCCGCGTACAAGCTCTAAGGCGGCTGAGGTGGTCATAAATGCGTCTAGAAACTCTTGACAAGCGAGCCGATGAGTAGATTCCAGCCATCAATCAGCACGAACAACATGATCTTGAATGGTGCCGAGATCATCGCCGGTGGTAATTGCACCATTCCGATCGACAGTGTAAGGGACGCGACAACCAGGTCCAATATCAGGAATGGAAGAAATAGGACCGCACCGATCTGGAACCCAGCTTTAAGTTCAGAAAGGATGTAGGCAGGAGCTAGAATCTCTATCCCCAGATCCTTTGCTGACTTCGGCGCTGCTGAGCCAGACAACTTCACAAACAGCTCAACGTCCTTCTCCCGCACATACCGTGCAAGAAAACGTGCGGCCGGGGCTTGTGCGCGATCCCATGCTGCTTTCCCGGATATCTCCCCTTTCTCCATCGGTACCCAAGCGTTGTTGTAGATCTCGACACCCGTTGGTTGAACGATCAGGAGGGCTAGAAAGAGGGACAAACCTGTGAGCACTTGATTGGAAGGTGTTGATTGGGTCCCCAGTGCCTGCCTTAGGAAGTGAAGAACAATGACGATCCGAAGGAATGGAGTCAATGACATGATGACTGCCGGAAGAACCGTCAACGCAGTCATCAGTGCGAGGATCTGCATGGGGACGCCAAGAATCTGGTCTGGTCCCCTACTATCGCTGGGCCCCGCCCATAGTGGCAGTGCCGACACTAAAGAAAGGATTACACCACGCATCAGCGTCCTGCCCCCACCGCCCGAGCGTGATCAGTCTCCATCCCGGAGTCGAGAACGGTACATCCAGCCGGCGATACCGCGACTGCGAGCCAACGCCCCTTTAGTTTCACAAGGTGTATAGAGTGCTGAGGTGTGAGCGGTAGCCGATCAACGACCTCGATATGCCGAACTGTCCCATGCTTCAACCAAGCACCGGCTCGCAGCTTCCGATACGCGATGAAACCAGCGCTCGCCATTAGAAGTAAGGCCAACAAAAGAGATTGCATCATTCCTCGATGTTGAAGTCGGTGATACGAACTGCAATCATGTCTTCGACAAGCACAATCTCGCCGAACGCCACCAGAGAGCCACCAGCGTAAATGTCGATGTTCTCGCCAGCGGACCGGCTCATCTTCAGGACAGCTCCCCGCTCCAAAGCCAGGAGATCTTTGACGGTAATGTTCTTGCGGTCGAGTTCTACCTCGATCGCGAGGGTCACGTCGTGTAGTGACCCTACGCTTTCAATGGACGTCACGTTTTCTACCGCTTGAGGTTGATGGTTTCTTGGCTGATCTCGTCAGCCGTTACGATGACTTTGCCGTTTGCCTGATAACCACGTTGGTACACGATCAGGTTGGTGAACTCTCGGGCAATATCAACAGTCGATGACTCTACGACACCACCGAGTGCCAGACCGCGACCACCAGTACCGGGAAGCCCGACTGCGGCTTCGGCGCTACGAGAACTCATCTGGAAATTGTTGTTACCAACAGCGATCAGCGAGGCAGGATTGCGGACCATGGCCATGGCCAGTTGGCCCACAACAAGCTGCGTGCCGTTAGTGTACTGCGCAACGATTTTTCCTCCATCCGCAAGACTGACTCGTGCAAGATTAGAGGTCGGCGAGCCGTTCTGCGCGAGCGCGGAGACACCCGATTCCTGAGTGAACTGCGTGAGCCGAGGACGAGTGCCGTCCCAAAGCCGCCAAGTAATGTTCATGTCCGTGGCGCCGTTCGCCAATCCCGATATGGTCATCGACGGTTGGGCATCGGTAACCGCGGGGCTCACCAGGCGACCAGCGGAGTCGAATTCTATGGTTCCGGTGACTGGCGTGAAGGGCGCGGTCAGGTCCTCGTCGGGTACGCTCAAGGTATAGTCCCACTGGTTTGTGGTCGCCGCTCGAGTGAAGTTCACACTCACCACGTGCGACTTGCCCAGAGAGTCATAAACCTCCACAGTGGTAGAGAAGACCGTGGCTGGCGGTCCAGCGGTGCCTGCGGCATTCAGGTTTAAGTCGAGGTCGAACGTTGAGGTCGCGACTGGAAACTTTAAGTTGCCAACAGGCACGACAATGTCGTCGATGTTGGCGTTGGTGTTCACAGTGCCGTCCGGATTCAGCTGGGACCAGCCCTGGACCTTCTGGCCGGTCGCTGTTGTCAATGCGCCACTGAGATCAACCTGGAAGTTTCCGCCTCGAGTATAACCGGTACCCCCATTCACAAGCTTGACGATAAAGAAACCGTCTCCTTGGATCGCGGCATCCATCGTTCCTCCGGTCGTCTGGATCGCTCCTTGCGTGAACTGCCTCAGAGTGACCGGCCGACCAACACCGAAGCCAACCTGGGTCTCGCCAAGACCAGCGCCCAAGGACTGAGTCACGAGGTCATTGAAGGATACAACGCTCGTCTTGTAGCCCGGGGTATTCAAATTAGCGAGATTGTTTCCAACTACGTCGATTGCTGTGGAGTGCGCAGTAAGCGCTGACAATGCGGTAGAAAATGCAGTTAACAAGAGTTATGTCTCCTTCACGTTGGTCTGCTGAACGACTTGTGTAAGCGCTTCGACCGCTTCACGGACGGAAGCAACTTCGTCCCTCAGCTGGACAGTCTGCTCGAGGCCACTGAACTGCGCTAGCTGTGTCAAGTAGGCAGCTCCGTCCTGCGGTTGAAGCGGATCCTGATTCCGCATCTGCGCGACCAGCAGTTGTAGGAAGGTGTTCTTCGATGTCAGCGGATCTGCCAACGGAGTCGTCTTCTGAGGTGCTGTGCTTTGGCCGGTCGTTCCGGTTACAGCGGTAATGCTCATGATTGTCCTCTCTTTCGTCCCGCACTCCCTTGGCTTGCGGGCTGATTTTTTTTGTTTCGCTGTCGCTCTCGTGCGGTACCCTCTCCGGTGTCGCGGTTGCGCTCGTCGAACTGTGCGCTCACGGATGCGGGTGGTGCTGGGATCTGATCTTGGTTTGGGTGGCCTATTCGCACGTCGTACCCATTGTTGGTAAGGTTCGTAGATAGTGCCGGCAGTTCGCGACGGAGCGATGCAGTCAGTTCTGGGTCGCTGACCTTTGCTGCAATCTCAATGCCACGTGGCTTGTTGACAAGCGATACCTCAACTGCATGCCGCCCTTCGCCAACCTGTAGACGAACAGTCCGTAGTGGCGCCTCCGCAAGCTGGCGTTCCGCCTCAAATCGAAGATGCTGAATGTCGTCCAAGCGCCACTTACTAGCAGAGGCGGTATCTTGCTGTGAAGGCGCGGTATTGAGGGAGTTGATCTCGTTACTGGTAGTTCTGTTGAGGGGCTGTGGCATTTCCCCGTTGGATGACCTCGTGTCGGAAGAGTTCCCGTCGGTCTGGCTGTTGGTTGAAATAGGCTCGATAGTGGCTATCGCCTTATAGTTCTCGACCGGCCTGTCTAGTGGCTCGTGTGGAGATGACACTTCCTGCTTGGGTGTGGACGGATGTTCCGGTGCGACCTGATCAGTGGTGCCATCCGCCACTGGAGCAGTAATAGGCTCCCCGACGTATTCTCTAGTTGCGTGCTGAGGCAGCAACTGCTTTGCCGCCGAACGAGTTAGCCGAACCTCAATCTCGAATGCGTTCTGGGGCGACGGACTCAGACTCGCCAGGCGCAGGTCGGGTGTGGGGCGAAGAGGGTCTTGCTCCACAAGCCCGACCGCGGTGGGAACTTCTGGCTGGGGGTTCGGCGTGCGGAGAGGGCCTATGGCGCTAGGCTGTGTGTGAACGTGCGGTACTGCGAGAGAAGGAGGGGGTGCCCACGTCTCTAACCTTTGCATCCCCTCCGGCCAAGGCCTAAGGTCGTTAGAGGGCGGAGCTTCGTTAACAGTTGGATCGTCAGCAATACTCGGCGGATCGTCAGCATTCTGCCTCAAGTCGTCGACTGTGTCCTCTTTGAGCAGTGATAGCAGTTTCGAGTTACTCGGCTTGTCTAACACCACCGACGGCAGCACTGTCGTAGGTAGACCGACCTCAGTTGGGAGTGGATCATCCTGGGGAATGGAGGCGAACCGTCCATCCGAAGGAGGCAGGGCGTCTTCTGAATTCACAGGTAGCTGAATAGGAAAAGTCGGAACGTCCTCGATGGCTACTTGGAGCAACATTGCCTCGAATGACTGCGAGGCCTCCGGCTGAGGCAAGGTCATCGGATGGACCGGGAGAACCGGAAGCGAACCAAGGGCCAAACCGAGAGAGTCTAACGTCACCTTCCACCTCTATGCACGCTGGCCGCCAAAGAAACGCCCGAAGAACATTGAAAAAACTCTGCGGAAGTGACCAAAACTTGTCACTGACGTGGCGCGTGGCGTGATTTTGGCACCTGATCGCTTCGCTTTCAAACCGATTGGCACCGCGTTGGGCTGGCATTAGCGTTTGGAACTGGTCTTGCTTGGAAGGTGCCGATGGATCAACTAACGTCGTCCGCTGCTGCTGGCATGCGAGCTCGGCTCGAGACGCTTGACCTTTTGGCAAATAACATCGCCAATTCCTCCACATCCGGATTCAAGGCTGATCGCGAGTCTTTCCTGCCCTGGGTTGGCGAGGACGCCGACGCGGATTCCGGCGCTACTGTGGCCCCTTTTCTTAAGCGCCAATGGACAGATTTTGCCCAGGGCACGCTGTCGCGGACGTCGGGTCCTTTGGATGTTGCCCTTCAAGGTCGGGGCTTCTTCGAGGTCAATGATGGCTCAAAGCGACTCTGGACGCGGAATGGTGCGTTTCAACTGGGTGCTGACGGCAAGCTCCAGACCGTTGAAGGCTACTCCCTCCGGGTAGTGCCGGCGACGGGCGGAGATTACCGTCTGAACCCACTTCTACCTATTGAGATCGACGGTCGCGGCAATATTCGACAGGACGGCAGGGCGGTCGGCCGGATCGACACAGCCGAGTTTTCCGATTTGTCGGTTCTTGCGAAGCAGGGTAGCACTTATTTCAAGGTCGAAGACTCGACGTTGGCTCCAAATAGAAGCACTTCGTCAAGTTTCCATCAGGGCTACCTTGAGTCCGCAAATGGAGCGGCGATTGAGTCATCTGTCCGGCTTGTTGGCGTGATGAGGCAGTTTGAATCGCTCCAGCGGGCAACCACAATAGGAGCTGAGATGAATAAGCGATCCATTGAGGAAGTTGCGAAGGTATCCGGCTAAAGCGGAAAGGAAAATATGATTCGAGCTCTTTACAGTGCTGGTAGCGGAATGAACGCCCAGCAGATAAACATTGACAACATCGCACATAATCTTGCGAACGCGAACACTGCAGGATTCAAGATGCGACGTACCCAATTCCAGGACTTGCTTTATCAGAACATGATTCAGCCGGGATCCGCTGCAGGATCACAAACTGTGGTTCCAACGGGGCTACAACTCGGCCTCGGCGCACGTCCAGCGTCGAACGAGGTGATCTTCTCGCAGGGCAGCTTTCAATTGACCAGCAATCCGTTGGATATGGTGATTGAGGGGCGCGGCTTTTTCCAGGTTAGGCGACCGAATGGCGAAATCGCATTCACGCGCGCTGGCAACTTCCACTTAGATCGTGACGGCAATATCGTCACGGGCGACGGGAATCCAATTGAGCCACAGATAACCGTCCCGCCTCAGGCTCAGACAATTTCGATCGCTTCAGATGGGACGGTAAGCTTTACCCTACCTGGCCAGAACAATGCGCAGGTCGCCGGGCAAATCCAAATCGCTAACTTTATCAACCCGGCTGGATTGAACAGCATTGGGAATAGCTTGTTTATGCCGACTGACGCGAGCGGCGAGCCTACGGTCGCTATTCCTGGCGGCCAGGAAGGAGTGGGAACACTAATGCAGGGCTACCTGGAACAGTCCAACGTGAGCATTGTTGAAGAGTTCATCAACATGATCGTCAGCCAACGTGCGTACGAAGCCAGTTCGAAGGTTGTGCGTGCGGCGGACGAGATGTATCAGCAGGTTAACAATCTGACGCGGTAGGCCATATGCGCCGATTGTTCAACTCGATGGTCTGGATTACGTGTAGTTCAGCTATGGCTGCGGATCCCGTGTGCGCCATCGTGCATGGAGGTCAGATCCTTGCAGGAGATCTCCGTTCAGCGATCCCGGCGTTCCAGGAGTTGCCCGCAGACGCCGTGCTTGGTTATGCGCCGGCTCCCGGGCAGATACGGGTACTGCGGCATAGCGACATACAGTCCTTCTGGAGACGCCATGGGCGCAGCGGGACTGTCCAACCGCAGTTAGAGAGCGTCTGCGTGCGAGGTCACGCGGTCGCTTTGAGCGAAGAGCAGGTCCGGAAGGCGGTGCGAGCTTCTTTGGGAGACCGCGCTATCGACGTGGAAGTGTTAGAGTTCTCGGAACAGGCTTTACCCGAGGGTAGTATCCATTTCCCGCTTTCTCAACTTCCCAGTCCGGCGGGTGGCGCTGAAAGCGGAGTCTGGCGTGGGATTCACCGCGATGCAGCTGGGCGTACGCGGCAGATCTGGACCAGGGTGCGACTGCGCGAGAAGGTATGTCGTGTTCTCGCGACGAAGGATCTGGGAACCGGGAACCAGATTGATCCGGATGCTGTGCAGGTAAAGGAACTGATGGTCTTCCCATCCGCTAAACCCGCCGAAGGCTGCAACATCAAGTCCGTCGTTGGCCTTTACACGAAGCGACTAGTCTCGACCGGGGAGATCATTACTCAAGCGGATCTCGTCCAACCGAATCTTGTTGAGCGGGGCGGCAACATTACTGTCCTTGTGGACTCTGGAAATGCGGAGCTGTCTTTCTCTGGGCGCGCGGAGGGCTCAGGGCGGAGGGGTGAACGGATCGCCTTCACTACCGCCTTGTCCAAGCGTCGGTATTTAGGGCAAGTGGTTGAAAAGGGAGTTGTGCGGGTGACAGCAAACCAATGAGCAATCTAGTTGTTCCGATGATGTTAGTGCTGGGGCTGGCCGAAAAGAATACTCAACCTCTTTCGGCTATAGATCAGATGATCCGCGACGCGTCGCTTCAACCAGGCGAAGCTGCAGTTGCGCCGGCCCCCGGATCAATCTTCTCGTCCTCCTCGGTTATGAGTGACCTCACGAGGGACCTTCGAGCGACTCGGATTCACGATATCGTCACAATTCTTGTTTCCGACCGGGCCTCGGCAATCTCTCGTGGTACCTCCGCGACGCAGCGGAAATCGTCGGCAACTGGCGGAATCTCGACAGTCCTGGGTAGGACTATCCCGCAGGCCTCTGGCGCGTTGACGATGAGTAGCGATCAGAGTTTGCAGGCTCAGGGATCTACAGGCCGTGAGAGTTCACTCTCAACAGCAGTGACTGCTAGGGTCACTCACGTTTTGCCTAATGGCCTGCTAGTTGTTGAGGCAACTAAGGAGGTTCTCGTCAACTCCGAGAAGCAACTTGTCCACGTGCGCGGAGTTGTTCGACCGATCGATATTTCCACTGCGAATACCGTAGCGTCGGATCGCGTGGCGAATCTGGAGATCCGTGTGAATGGTAAGGGCCTTGTGAACGACTCTATTCGCCGCCCGAATCTCCTTTACCGTATTCTTCTTGGAGTGTTGCCATTTTGAGGAAGCTCACTGTGTTTCATCGGTCGCTCTCGCTGTTGTTGATTGTGCTTTGCCGACCTGTCGATGCTGCGGTCCAATCGCGTGTGCGCGACCTTGTATCGGTGGAGGGGGTTCGGGACAACCAACTAGTGGGGTATGGACTTGTGGTAGGCCTGAACGGTACTGGCGATAAGCGTCAGACGATCTTCTCGGCTCAGAGTCTGGCCAATATGCTGGCGAGGGTTGGCGTTACGGTTCCTGCTGCGGCATTTCAGGTTCGCAACACAGCCGCGGTGATCGTCACAGCCACCCTCCCACCTTACGCTCAGACAGGTGGGCGAATCGACATTACGGTCGGCGCCATTGGAGACGCAAGCAACCTCCAGGGAGGCATTTTGGTACAGACCTCCCTTCGAGGTGCCGACGGAGCTGTCTACGCTGCTGCTCAAGGTCCGGTGGTAACGGGTGGTTTCGCCGCCGGCAGGGGTGGGAATTCCCAAACCATGAATCATCCTACCGTCGGGAGAATCTCCGGTGGTGCTCTAATCGAAAAGTCTGCTCCCACGCCTGAACTTGATCCTCGATCGATTCGATTGCAGCTCCACAAAGCGGATCCAGAGATGGCTACAACCTTAGTTAGCGCGATCAATTCAAGTTTCCAGGCAGAAGTTGCAAAGGCGGTGCATCCAGGGCTGATCGCCGTCAGTGTTCCGACGGACTATCAGACTAAGCGTGTAGAGTTCTTGGGAAAGATCGAGTCGTTACCGATTTCTCGGACCGCTGGCCTGAAAATTATCATCAACGAGCGAACAGGAACGATTGTTATGGGCAAGGACGTGCCTATCTCGCCGGTATCGATTCTACATGGAGCCTTAACGGTCGAAGTCCAGACTAGGTTTGACGTCAGCCAGCCGGCACCCCTCAGTACCGGACAAACCACGGTTGTGCCCGAACAGCGCGTTCAAGCCAAAGAAGAACGAGCCAAAAGCGTGATGCTTAAGGACGGAGCGACGGTTGAGGACTTGGTTCGCGGACTACAGGCGATTGGCGCAACCGCGCGGGACGTCATCGCTATTCTCGATGCAATTCGGGCAGCGGGCGCACTGCAAGCAGACCTGGAGGTGATCTAGCTTATGGATGTGGTGAAGCAACATACGGTGACAGCTTTGAAAGAGCGGAATGTCGGATTTCCGCTTGAAAAGCAAAGCACTGAAAAGGCAGGACTTGACGATAAGGCAGCGGCGGCGATCAGGGACTTTGAGGGGATTCTCTTAGCCCAGATGCTACAATCCATTCGGGAGTCAGCGCTCGGCGGATGGCAGGAACAAAGCGACCAATCAGGGGCGACCGCGCTCGAAATGGCGGAAGGGCAGCTCGCTCAGATGATGGCGGCCAACGGCGGGTTGGGCTTGGCGCGGGTGTTAGAGAGAAGCTTGGAGAAATCGAACCCCGTTCCGGATTTGCAGAAGTAGCCCGAATGACCAGCGTGGCTGGATCGATATCCAGCCCCAAGGTCTCATCCTCTCCCAAATCCCCTTTAGCACCCACTCCAGACGCCGAACTAAGCGTTGAGGTGGTCGCGAAAGGGGATGTCGCGCTAGCAGAGACACATCAGCAGCGAATGGAGCGATTAGCCCAAGCTATTCACTCTGGGAACTTCCAGGTCGACGCTGCCGATCTGGCCCGCTCCATAGTATCCGCCAATATTTTGACGCGACGGGGCACCGGAAGCGACTGACGAGACCTGCTGCCAAGCCTCCAGTAGGTTTGTTAGAACTGAGTACACATCGCTGATGGGCTGAATCTCCTGCGAAAGGTTGGCGTGGGTGAGCTGGCGCTGCATGTAATCATATAGCTCCACAAGATCGCGGCTAAGCTGCCCACCAACAGTATGATCCAACGAACGGGACAGCTCCACTAATATGGCATGTGCGCGACTCAGGTGGCGGCTCCGTTCGAGCGCGTTCCCCTGTTCAGCCGCTACTTTCGCAGCGGCGGTCGCGTCAATCGCCCCGCGATACAACAGTTCGATAAGGCGGATCGGGCTCGCCGACAGTACTTCGCTTTCCAGATAAGCGATTTGGTGCATCCTCTATCTCTCCGGCTTTTGTCTTCGTTGTGATCTTGCCGCAAACTACGGCCTAGGCAACTCTTCGGCCATCCGTAGTACTTGCTGATCAGGAATCTGCATGATTACCTCATGAGTGTTGCGATCCACGATTCGCACGACCATCCGTTTGGCGTTTCGATCCATCGAAAACGTAAGCTCGTGATCCGACCCCATCAGTCCGCTCTCATTGACGGACTTGACCGCGCGGATCAATTCCTGTTGTTCTTTTCTACCCTGGACTTCCGCAACCTGGACTCCGGTGACTCTGGCTACCGTCTCCTGCGCTGCTTTGTCAACTGGGTTCACTCCGAAAATCTGCATCTCAGCCTCCTTGCTGTTGATTTGCGATCACCGCGATGAACTAGCTTCTTTAGACTTATCGGGGCCTGCAGGCAAACTTGAGGGCCCCAAAACCTCGGGAATTCACTTTCGATACTTACCCCTATGGTGTCCTATTCCCAGGGAGAATGCGGGTGGTAAGTGTAAAGAAAATAAGGGAATAGCCCAAAATTCCCTCTAAAGCGCCGCGCCAGTAGGACGATAGATGAACAGGTTCTGGGGTGACCAAAAAATGCCACTCCTGACTAGGTTTCGCCACTTATGCATCTCCTTTTGGTATCCAGCATCGACACCGCCGGCGACGATCGCCGCCTCCTCTCTCTTCCCAACGCAACCTTGCGCCTGGTCACCTCTGGCGCCGCGGCGAGCGATGCCCTGTCCCGTCATATGTTTGACGCTATCGTCATCACCGCTCCGCTCGATGACTGTGGTGTGGAAACTCTGGTAGAGGAGGCTGGCCGCCTCGCATCGGGTACGCCGGTCATTGTGCGCAACCGTATCGGCAGTGCTTCCGAGGCGATCCGCTGCGTCCACCTCGGCGTGCGCCACTATTTTGGCAGCGACACCTATGGCACCTCGTTGGAGACCGAAAAGATCGCGGCCTTCTGCGCCGAACTTCGTCGCGCGGCCAGCCAGGCGCCTCAGGAGCCTTGGATGCGGTTTCTGGTTGGCAAGAGTCCTGCTATGAAAAATGTGGCGGAGGTGATCCGTTTAGTCGCCAGCCGCAAATGTAACGTCCTGATCACGGGAGAGACCGGCACTGGCAAGGAAATGGCTGCTCGTGCCATTCATGCAGCCTCTGCGCGGTCTTCGCAACGGCTGGTGGCGGTCAACTGCAGCGCACTTCCAGAGAACCTCTTAGAAGCCGAACTCTTCGGACACACGAAAGGAGCATTTACCGGCGCCGCCAACCTTCGAGTCGGTCGCTTCGAAGAAGCCAATCGTTCCACTCTCTTCCTGGATGAAATCGCCGATCTGCCGCTTGGCGTCCAGACGAAGCTGCTCCGCACTCTACAGGAACGCGAGATTCAGCGCCTGGGATCGTCGGAAAGCATTCGCGTCGACTTCAGGCTAGTGGCGGCCTGCAACGCCAGCCTGCCCGACAAGATCGCGGAAGGTACGTTTCGCGAGGACCTTTACTATCGTCTCAACACTGTCAATCTGCAGTTGCCCGCTTTGCGCGAGCGTCGCGAGGACATTCCGATGCTGGTTGAGCACTTTCTTCAGAAGGTTTGCGCACAGGAAGGTATCACCGGGAAGCGGATCGGAGAAGAGACAATGGATCGACTCACTCTGCAGCACTGGCCTGGCAATGTGCGACAGCTTGAGAACGCGGTCGAAATGGCTGTCGCTCTCAGTGGTGATCGCGAGTGGCTACAACCGCATGACTTCCGGATCGCCGCTCCTGCACAGTTCCGTAATGTCACCGAAATGCCTGGCAGTGCGAACTCCAGCGATCCCTCCGCGACTTCTACGGTCTCCGTGCCGGATGACGGCCTCGATTACGAACGCGTGGTGAACGACTTTGAACGTCACATTATTCGGCAGGCTTTGGAGCGCACGAACGGAAACAAGAAGGCTGCGGCGGAGATACTTCGCCTAAAGCGTACGACGTTGAATGCCAAGCTCAAGAGCCTGGAGGCGGTGGCCAGCTAGAACCTGTAACCCTACTGACGGTAGACTTGGTGTGACCCAGAAACCGAGGGCGGCACAATATGTTGACCGGTCTCCGACGGTCGCGAACTATTCGCTTCGGCCACCGGCAGATGTACCGTGAAGGTGGTGCCTTTGCCGAGTTCGCTCTCTACCGCGATACGTCCGTGATGGGCCTTGACGATCCAGTCTACAAAACTGAGGCCCAGCCCGAGTCCCTGTGCGGGGTGGGTGTGCGCCGGCCGCACGCGATAGAACCGGTCAAAGACATGCGGCAAGTTCTCCGCCGGGATCCCCATACCAGTATCCCTAACCGATAGCACTACCTCCGACCCCTCCGTTCGCTGATGGACCTCCACACTGCCTCCTGGCTGCGTGTACTTCACTGCATTCGATAGCAGGTTTGTCAGAAGTCGGACGATCTGCGTGCGATCCGCACGAACCATTGCTTCTGCATCGTCTATCCGGATCGTCAGCGTAATCTTCTGCTCCTCGGCAGACAACTGGAACTGCTCGCTGATGTCCTCAACAACAGCCGCGATGCGCAGCGGGGCCATTTGCAACACCAACTGGCCGGACTCGGCTTGCGAAAGCAGCAAAAGCGCACGCACGATGTTCGACAACTGTTCGACATCCTGCAATGCGTTAAACATCGCATCCCGATACTGATCTGTGGTTTGTGCGGTAAACAGTGCGACCTCCAACTGTCCACGAATGGCCGTCAGCGGGGTTCGCAACTCGTGCGACACGTCTGTCGAAAACTGCCGCATTTGTTCAAAGGAAGACGCCAGTCGCGCCGACATTGCGTTGAAGGACTCAATGAGCCGCTCTAACTCATCGTTGGCTCCCCGCAACGGGATTTCGACTTTCAGGTTCGACCCTGTCATATGCTTGGCAGCGGCCGCGACATCGTTCAGCGGCTGCAACGCACGACGCGCCAAGAGCCACCCCAGAAGTCCGCTCACCACAAGCGCCACCGGAATCAGCGCAAAGTAGTTGCGAGTGAAAATATCGATCGTATTTTGATACTCCGCAACCGGTTTGCCGACAACCAGATAATACGGGCGGTGTTGCTGATCGTAAACGACTCCAGCGCGTAGAGTGTACGGGTAGCCGTAATCATCAATTCGCACCATCCAGTTCGGGCGGTTACCCTTGATCGCTTCTCGAATCTCGGCAGGCTTGTCCGGGCCAAGCGCTTTGTAAGTAGACGACATGTCGAGAATCGTTCCATCCTCGGCCGCTACCATGAAAGCGCCGTTGCGCAGGCGATCGATGATCTCGCGCTCTTCCGGGTCGTAACGTTCAAAGGTCCAGGATGGGCGCCGGTTTTCGATACGCATGTATCCCTTCACGGCCACCCATTCTTCTTCCAAAACTCCGCGGATTTCCCGATCAATGATGGAACTCAGCAAACCGCGCATTGCGAAGCCGACGATAATCAGCAGCAGCCCAAAGAACAGTACGTAGCTGAGGGCGAGCCGGAAGCGAAGTCCCATCACATAGTGAAAGGAAAACGTGTCCGGATACTGCTGTTGCAGGGGCATCGCTTACGCGCGTTCCGGCTGGGTTTCGGGTAACTCCAGCATGTATCCAATGCCGCGAACCGTGTGAATCAACTTCGTCTGATACTTGTCGTCGATCTTGCTCCGCAGGTGCCGGATGTACACGTCCACGATGTTGGTGAGCCCGTCGTAGTCCATATCCCACACATGCTCGACAATCATCGTGCGGCTGAGCGGACGCCCACGATTGCGCATCATGTACTCAAGGATGCTGAACTCCTTGGGAGCCAGTTCGATGTTCTCGTTGGCGCGGGTCACGCGGCGGCGAATGCAGTCCAATACCAACTCGCCCACCTGCAGGCGTTCTGGGGTTGGTTGACCGCGACGCAACAGCGCCCGGACGCGTGCCAGTAACTCGACAAAAGCGAATGGCTTCACAACATAGTCGTCCGCGCCGCTTTCCAGGCCCTTTACGCGATCATCTACCTGGTCGCGAGCGCTCAGGATCAGCACCGGTGGACTCGCCTTCCGATTGCGGATCTTGCTCAACAGCGCCAGGCCATCGATGTCAGGCAAGCCGAGGTCCAGAATGATGAGGTCATACTCGGCTGCATGGACCTGATCGAGCGCGCCTGCGCCGTCATTCGCCGTGTCCACTGCATAGCCTGCGCTTTCGAGACCCCTCTGGAGAAAGTCAGCGATACGCTTTTCGTCTTCGACAACCAAGATTCGCATGGATGTTTGCTTACTTACAGGTATATCACCCGGACCTACGAAAGAACGCTATGCCCTCGCGATGATGATCCAGAACGACGGCATCGCCGATGGCAACTCGCTCATTTCCAACAACCCGAGCGGTCAGGCGGCCACCACCGTCGAGCGCCACTATCACCAATTGATAAGGGGCTTCCGCCACAAATTGCTCCGGTGCCGAATGCACGACGGTTTCGGTATAGACGATTCCGGTTTGCATGTTTCGTTATCCCTCACGCCCCAGGATCGACACCACTGCGGTAGCGCCCGATCCTCCTAGATTCTGCGCCAAGCCAATGGCATGCTTCGCCACCTGACGCTCCCCAGCCTCGCCCCGCAACTGCTGTACGATGTCACAGATCTGACCCACGCCCGTTGCGCCAACTGGATGGCCTTTCGATTTCAACCCACCACTCGTATTCAGCGGCCTCAATCCCGTGAGTGAAGTCTCGCCGTCCGCCGCGAAAAAGCCACCGCGACCCTTCGGCGCAAAGCCAAGATCCTCAGTCGCGACGATTTCCGCAATCGTGAAGCAATCATGTACTTCGGCCAAATCAACTTCCGCAGGGCCAATACCCGCCATCTTGTACGCTTTCTCGCCAGCTGTGCGCACTGCTGCAAAAGTCGTGATGTCATCCTTGGTGTCGAGCGCAACATGATCCGACACTTGTGCGATTCCCAGTACTCGGGCCGGGGACTTGCTTGTGAACTCTTTCGCTCGATCCAGCGGGGCAAGAAATACTGCCGCCGCGCCATCGCTCACCAACGAGCAATCGAAAACAGTGAGCGGGTCGGCAATTGGCTTGCCGTTCATCGCCTGCTCCAACGTGATCAGCTTCCGCATATGGGCAAGAGGGTTCTTCGCCCCATTGGCATGATTCTTGACAGCGACAGCGGCCAAATGTTCGCGCAATGTCCCGAACTGGTACATGTGCCGCCGGGCGATCATCGCAAAGAGGGCAGGGAATGTAGCCCCGGCGCGTACCTCGCCCATGGAATCGCCCGCGCCCGCCAGGATCTCCGCTACCTTAGGCGTCGGTTGTGAGGTCATCTTCTCGACACCGACCACCAACGCCGTGTCGTGAATCCCGGCGGAGATCGCCATAACGGCATGGTAGAAAGCGGACCCGCTCGAGGCACATGCTGCCTCAAAACGGGTGGCAGGCACGCCCGTAATCCCCATCGCGCCGGCGACATACGGGGCCAGATGGTTTTGGCCTACAAACGAGGGTCCAGCGAAATTGCCGAGGTAGAACGCTTCCACCTGCGACGCTTGGGCGTTGGCATCTTCGAGGCAACGGGTACCAGCCTCGACAGCGAGGGATCGGAGATCGCGGTCTGGAAACGCGCCAAACGCGGTTTTTCCGATGCCGATGACGGCTACGGGTCTCATCTACCCTATCGTAACGGTTCCTGTTATCGGTTCAGGCTGGCAGTGACGGTGACAGACTGGTAACGGAAGATGCGCATGAAGTAGGTTGGCGCTTCAGCCGACGCCTGTAGTTCCCCATCCCTGTAGATAAACTTGCGGGACGTCACACCCAAGTACCCTGGGGGAAAGTTGGCGTCAAAGTACCGCCGGGCGGCGTCGCTGGGATCGGTTGTAGAACGTGCGGCCGACCGCGCCGTCAGTTGCACAGCGGAACTCAGTCGCTCCTTCACGATGTAGAGCATCGCCGTATCCACGCCAACGCCAATCAGCGGTACCAGGATCAGCAGCGACAACGCGAAAGTGATCAGCGCCAGGCCGCGCTGTTTCGCATTACGGCGATGAGAGTGGATCATTTACAACACGCTCCTCGCCTTGACGGTCTCGGGTACAAGCGTTGTTACCGTGCCGCTCTCGCCGAAAACCTCAGCGACCCAGGCTGTTTCGCCTGGCTTCAGGTCCGCCGCTTTGCTTGGATCCTGCAACTGGCTCGGCCAGCGCGCCGTATCCCCAATGCTATGTTTCTGTTCGATGCGATAGCCCGTCGATTCGCAAACAATGCGAGTCAGATGGACCGCAGCTTTGCCCGATTCCAGGCCCAGACTCGTTCCTTGCTCGATCAACTTCTGCTTCCCGCCGGGAGACCCGAAGTCGACACCGGAATCCGCCAGCAGCAGTACATCGCGAGCAAGTTGCCCTGCCTGCAGATTCCGCAGGCACGCTACGCCCATGCTGCAAGCTCCCACCAGCAATGCCACGCCAATCGGGAGCACCAGTACGAACTCGATCAGCGTACTGCCTCGCTGCTTCTGGCGCCGACTCTTCATCACATCTTCTATCGGCCATAGCCCTCCCGATCCTTAGCCGCCACGCTTGTAGAATACGAAGGTGCTCGTTACCGCCGCCGCCGTACTTGCGACCCTGCTCGCGCAGACGCAGCTCAAGCCAATTCCCCCTGCTGGTGTGGAGATCGCTGCCGAAGAAAAGGCCGCGCTCCAGGCTGGCCTGTCCCGTCTGGAAGCCGCGATCCAACCGATCGCCAAGCATCCGCTTTCGCCAGACGTCAAGATTTTTGCCATTGCCGTACGCACCGCGCTGGAGCATAACGAGTTCTTCAAAGTCGAGGAAGTGGCGAAAGCCAAGGGCCTTCTCGATGCCGGCCTAGCCCGTGCAGAATCTTTGGCCAAGGGCGAGGCTCCTTGGACCACGCAGACCGGCCTCGTCGTACGAGGCTACGTGTCGGCGATTGACGACAGCATCCAACCCTACGGCCTCGTGATTCCGCAAAGTTGGAGTCCGCGCGAGCGAGGCAAATGGCGCCTCGACGCCTGGTTCCACGGCCGTAACGAGACGTTATCCGAGGTCAATTTTCTGGACGAGCGAATGAAGCGGCCCGGCGAGTTTACCCCGCGCGACACCATCGTCTTGCATCTATACGGCCGGTACTGTAACGCCAATCGCTTTGCAGGCGAGACGGATCTGTTTGAGGCGCTCGCAGACGTTAAGAAGCACTACGCAATCGACGAAGACCGCGTACTCATGCGCGGCTTCTCCATGGGAGGCGCCGCCGCCTGGCACATGTCGGCGCACCACGCCGGGTTATGGGCGGCCGCCGCACCGGGTGCAGGCTTCTCGGAGACGGTGGGATTCCTTCGCCTCAAGCCCGAGGACTTCCCGGAATGGGAGCAAAAGCTCTGGCGCCTGTACGACTCCACGACAGTCGCGCAGAACTTTTTCAACGTACCTCTGGTCGCCTATTCGGGTGAGATCGACGGCCAAAAGCAAGCTGCTGACGTCATGGCAACGGCGCTTGCCAAAGAAGGCATGCAGATGACCCACATCATCGGACCCAAGACGCCTCACCGCTACCATCCGGAGTCCAAGATCGACATCGACCGCCGCCTGGACGCCATCGCTGCCGCAGGACGCGACGCCTATCCGGCTGAGGTCCGGTTTGTCCTCTACACCCTGAAGTACAACCGCATGAAGTGGGTGGTGGTCGACAGCCTCGAAAAGCATTGGGAGGAGGCGCGCGTCATCGCCAAGCAAACGCCGAGCGGCATCGATATCCGGGCGTCCAACATCGATGCGCTAACCCTCGATTTCGGCGCCGGTCGCTCGCCTTTCGCACAAGGAGCCAAGGCCGTCGTCATTCTCGACGGCATCCGTCTGGAGGCTCCCGGAGCCCTAACCGACCGCTCCTGGACCGCATCCTTCGTCAAGTCGAACGGCACCTGGAAGCTGGGTACCAAGACCGGCCTTCGCAAGCAGCATGACCTTCAGGGTCCCGTCGACGACGCGTTCATGAGCCGCTTCGTGATGGTGACGCCCACAGGAACCGCAATGTCGCCATCAGTGGCGGAAAGGATCGCCGGCGAGCAGGCACGCGCGATACGCGAGTGGCGGAAGCAGTTCCGAGGCAGCGCCAGAGTAAAGACCGATGCCGAAGTTACCGACGAGGACATCGCGAACTCGAACTTAGTACTCTGGGGCGATCCGCAGAGCAACAAGATCCTGGCCCGAATCGCAGACAAGCTGCCGGTGCGCTGGACCAAGACCGGCATCATCTACCAGGGCAAGACATACGACGCGGCCACTCATATGCCTATTCTGATCTACCCAAACCCGCTCAACCCCGCGAAGTACGTGGTGCTCAACAGCGGCTTCACCTTCCGCGAGTTCGACTACCTGAATAACGCCCGCCAGACGCCGCACCTACCAGATTGGGCAATGATCGACGTCACGGTTCCGCCAGACTCCAGAAGGCCCGGCAAGATCGCCGCAGCGGGGTTCTTCGATGAGTCCTGGAAGTGACGAGACCGGACTACTTAACGAACACAATCTCGCCAAACCGCGCGGGCCAATGCGGATCCGCCCGTACCATCCCAGAATCGGACCATTGGCTCAACCGCCGGTCCGGCTCCACACCATCCCAACGGTTCATATTGGCGGTCCAAACCGTACCCGCAGCCGGCGGCGTCTTCTTGCCAGTTAACTCTTCAAAGTTCTCCCAAGGAATCGCCACCTCAAGACCCCAGCCCTTATCCACATCGCCCCGCTGGTTCAGCGTACCGTCGGTGAACGTCGCCAACTGCCAGTTGGTAAAGTTCAGCCGCTTGATCAAAAGCTTGGGAAACGCGTAGAAGTAGTCGTACATCACCGCACGCGCATTCATCTCCAGGCCGTAGTAGAACTCAAGCTGCTTGGGATTGGGGTTGATGAAGATCTCGACGCAGTCGTCCTTGTACGTCGGATCATCGCGCTCGGTGTAATGCGCCACGACATCCGCATCGTCGGCCTGATAGCCGACATACAGGTTCTGGTCATCCCACAGGATGCGTGCACGGGTCTTCTGCTTGGCCCCCGTTTGATTGGCCCAGGGAAACACGAACTCCACCACCGGCGCATTGCTCCAGGCGGCCTCGTCGATCTTGCCGTCGACGGTAATTCGGCCTTGCGCGCGCTTCACTTCGTAGCGCGGCACAGCGGGCAGATCAGCCCGCAGCTGCTTGTCCTGGGCAACAATGATGGCTGTAGAGAAAAGAAAAAGGGCAGCGATACGCGATTGCATCACTGCCCAATTGTATATGAGGTATCTACGAACTAGACGAGTTCGGTAGCCGCGAAGAAGTACGGGATCTCGACCGCAGCCGTCTCCGGAGCGTCAGAACCGTGCACGCTGTTACGACCCACGCTTTCCGCGAACATCTTACGGATCGTGCCTTCCGCTGCGTTAGCAGGGTTGGTGGCGCCCATCAGGTCGCGCCATGCCTTGATTGCGCCTTCCTTCTCGAGAGCCAGCACCACCACAGGACCTTCGCTCATGAACTCCGTGAGTTCGCCGAAGAAAGGACGTGCGCTGTGCACGGCGTAAAAGCCCTGTGCTTCCTTCAGCGACAGGTGCTTCAGCTTCATGCCGACGATCTTGAAACCAGCGCCCAGGATCATGTCGATGATCTTGCCGGTGTGGCCGTTCGCGACAGCGTCCGGCTTGATGATTGCAAATGTACGTTCCATGGATAAACCTTACTTACCGAGTAAACCTTTGACCTTCTCGCCGATGTCGGCAGGCGTATCGCAAACCGTGATGCCCGCGTCCTTCATCGCCGCGATCTTGTCTTCTGCCTTGCCCGAACCGCCAGAGATAATGGCGCCTGCGTGACCCATTCGGCGTCCGGGAGGCGCGGTCTGGCCGGCAATAAAGCCAACCACCGGCTTCTTTACGTTCGCCTTGATGTAAGCCGCAGCCTTCTCTTCCGCATCGCCGCCGATCTCGCCGATCATGACGATGGCATGCGTGTCCGGATCCTCATTGAACATCCGCACCGCGTCGGTGTGGTTGGTGCCGATGATCGGGTCACCGCCAATGCCGATGCAAGTGGACTGGCCGATGCCAAGCTTGGTCAATTGGCCCACCGCTTCATACGTCAGGGTTCCCGAGCGGGACACGACGCCGACGTTGCCGGGCAGGTGGATATGTCCGGGCATAATGCCGATCTTGCATTCGCCCGGCGTGATGATGCCAGGGCAGTTCGGACCAATTAGTCGCGTACCCGGATTCGCCAGCAGCACCTGCCGGGCCTTGATCATGTCGTTGACCGGGATACCCTCGGTGATGCAAACCACAAGCGCCAGGCCAGCCTGCGTCGCTTCAATAATGGCAGCGGCGGCAAACTTGGGCGGCACAAAGATCACAGTGGCGTTTGCGCCTGTTTCCTTCACGGCGTCAGCCACGGAGTTGAACACCGGGCGATCCAGGTGCTTCTGTCCACCCTTGCCAGGTGTCACACCACCCACGACGTTGGTGCCGTACGCGATCGCCTGTTCGGCGTGGAAGGTGCCTTCCTTACCGGTGAAGCCCTGCACAATCAGGCGCGTATTCTTGTTGACGAGAATGCTCATGGGATCTTACGCAGCCTCCTTTGCGGCGGCCACAACCTTATCGGCCGCGTCCTTCATGCCGTTGGCGACGGTAAACTTCAGGCCGGACTCTTCCAAAATCTGCTTGCCCAACTCGTAGTTGGTGCCTTCCATACGAACCACAATCGGCAACTTCACATTCAGCTCGTTGCACGCGCCGACGACACCCGTCGCCAGACGGTCGCAACGCAGAATACCGCCGAAAACATTGATCAAAATCGCCTTTACAGCCGGGTCAGAAGTCAGAATACGGAACGCGTTCTTGATCTGTTCAGGGCTCGCACCGCCGCCCACATCCAGGAAGTTCGCCGGGCTTCCACCCGCGTACTTGATGATGTCCATCGTCGCCATCGCCAGACCCGCGCCGTTCACCATGCAAGCGACATTGCCGTCGAGCTTGATGTAGTTGAGCGAGTACTTCGACGCTTCCACTTCGAGCGGATCTTCTTCATTCGTGTCGCGCAACTCAGCAAGGTCCGGGTGGCGGAACAATGCGTTGTCGTCGATCGTGATCTTGGCGTCCAGCGCCACCACGCGACCGTCCGTAGTCGTAATAAACGGGTTGATCTCTGCCAGAGAGCAATCCAGATCTTCGTACGCCTTCGCCAGCGCCTGCAGTGTCTTCACCGCATCGCCGATCAACTCATCAGGTACGCCAATGCCGGAAGCGAGCTTCTTGGCCTGTTCTTCCGTGAGTCCCACACCCGGCTCGATGTGTTCCTTCAGGATCTTCTCCGGCGTATGCGCGGCCACCTCTTCGATGTCCATGCCGCCTTCGGAGGACGCCATAAAGACGTTCTTTCCCGCCGCGCGGTCGAGCACGATGCCCAGGTACAGTTCCTTGCCAATGGGCAGCGTCTCTTCAATCAGCAAGCGCTGGACGAGACGGCCTTCCGGCCCCGTCTGGTGGGTCACCAGCGTCATGCCCAGAATCTGATTGGCTTTTTCGGTGGCGTCTTCGATCGACTTGCCGACCTTGACACCGCCTCCTTTGCCGCGTCCGCCCGCATGAATCTGGGCCTTCACCACGACGTTGCCGCTAGCGGCTTTGGCGGTGACTTCGCGAATGGCCGTAGCGGCCTCTTCCTTGGTCAGCGCGACCTGGCCTTGGGGCACAGGCACGCCGTATTTCGCCAAGAGGGCCTTGGCCTGATACTCATGGATTTTCATATGGATTCCAGAGAGGTCTCGTGCAAAACTAGGAGAATCCCAATCATAACATGGCCTTTCTACCTTACCTGCACCGCGTAGCGGAGGGCGGCATCCTTACGCGCGAGCAAGCGTACGAAGCGATGTCGGCGATTCTTTCGGGCGATGTCACTCCGGCGCAAATTGCGGGTCTGCTCGTGGCCATCAAGATGCGCGGTGAGGTGGCGGACGAAATTGTCGGGTTTGCGCAGGCCATGCGGCGCGCCTCCGTACGCATCACCGGACTCGAAGATCTGCAACTGCTGGACACTTGCGGCACCGGTGGCGACGGTGTGGGCACCTTCAACATCTCCACCGTAACCGCCCTGGTCGTTGCAGGCGCGGGCGTAAAGGTCGCCAAGCATGGCAACCGTTCCGCGTCAGGCGTCTTCGGCTCAGCGGACCTTCTGGAAGCGCTCGGCGCAAAGATCGACAAATCGCCCGCCGAGGTTGCGGCCGACATCCGCGACAAAGGGATCGGCTTCCTCTTCGCATTGACCCACCACCCGGCAATGATGCACGCCCGCGCGGCGCGCACCGAACTCAAGATGCGTACAGTGTTCAACCTGTTGGGACCTTTGACCAACCCCGCCGGAGCCCAACGGCAATTGATCGGAGCGCCGTCCGAAATGTCCGCCCGTCTGATGGCAGAAGCACTTACCCACCTCGGCACCGAGCGAGCATTCGTCGTGCACTCCGTCGACGGCCTCGACGAGATCTCCACCACCGGCTCGACGATCGTCTTTGAAGTCAAAGGCGGCGAAGTGACCAAACACATCTGGGAACCCTCCGACTTCGGAGTCAAGCGCGCGCGCATCTCGGAACTGGTACCGATGGGTCGCGCCGAAAACATCACCTTTGCGGAAAGCGTCCTGAATGGCGAAAGCGGACCCAAGCGCGACATCGTCCTCGTCAACGCCGCAGCGGCTTTGGTGCTTGCAGGTCGCACCAAAGATTTCAAAGGCGGCATGGTCCTAGCGGGGGAATCCATCGCATCCGGCGCCGCCCTCGGACGCCTGGTCGCGCTGCGCTCCTAACGGACCCCGCTACACTACTTGCAAACATGTACATCGCCGTTTTCGCACTCTCGCTTCTGGCGCAAACGAACAACTATCCCACCAAGTTCTCCCCCGCCATCGCGCAGCGCCCGGATGTCCAAAAGGCTACCGCCTTTGTTGACGCCAACTTCGAATCTCAGCAGGTCCCCGAATGGATCCGCCTCACCGAGATCCCTGCTCCGTCGGGGAAGGAAGAAAAGCGTGGTGCCTACGTCAAGGCGGAACTCGAAAAGCTCGGCTATCAGACGGTAACGGACTCTATCGGCAACCTCCACGCCCGCCGCAAAGGCACCGGCAAGGGGCCCACGCTTGTCTTCGCCTCACACCTCGACACCGTGTTTCCCGAAAACACCAATGTCAAGGTGACACGCAAGCCCGACGGTACCCTCCATGCTCCGGGCGTCGGCGACAACACGATCGCCGTGGCAGGACTCCTGCAAGCCATCCGTGCCATGGACGCCGCCAAGATGCAGACCACCGGCGACATCATCTTCCTCTTCAGCGTCCAGGAAGAGGTCGGCTTGAAGGGCATGTACGCCTGGTTTGAGAACAACCGCAAGGATACAGACCTGCTGGTCGCTCTGGACAGCAACCTCGGACCCGTCGGCTACGGCGCACTCGGTATCTACTGGTCCCGCATGAAGTTCACCGGACCCGGCGCTCACACCAATCGCTCGAAAGGCGCCCCGAACCCGGTTCGTGCTGCCGCGCAATGCATTACGGACATCTACACCGTTCCGATCCCCGACGGCGACCCAATGCTCGGCACTGTGTACAACGTTGGCGGCATGATGTCCTCCGGCAACATCGTCAACGCCGTACCGCAAGAGGTCGCCTTCACCGTCGACCTTCGCACCATCGACAAAAGTGTTATGGGCCAACTTGACGACGCCATCGTTTCCAAGTGCGATTCCGCAGCTCGCGCGTTCGGCGTGACCTTCCAGCGCGAATGGATTCAGAAGTCCGAACCCGGCGGTACCCCGGTTCAGCTCGAAGACCGCCGCAAGCACCCGCTGGTGCAAACCGCGATTGACGTCACCAAGTACGTCGGCGTAAAGCTGCTGCCAGGGAAAGAGGCAATCGCCTCCGGATCGACGGACGCCAATGTCGGAGTGGTTGCCGGCATCCCGTCCATCACCGTAGGGCGTGGCAACGGAGCAGGCGGGCACACGCTCACCGAATGGGCGAATATAGAGTCTGCGCGAACCGGCACAAAGCTGATCCTGCTGCTTGCCGCATCGCTTACGGAGAATTAACCTCAATGTCGGCCGCGGCCCTATTCCTTGCTGCCAGCCTCACGGCACAGTACCCCACTAGCTTCACGCCGGACATCGCGCAGCGGCCGGATGTCCAGCGAGCGACAACCTGGATCGACGCAAACTTCAAGGCACAGGTGGACGAATGGGTTCGCCTCGCCGAAGTACCCGCACCCTCGGGCAAAGAGCAGCGCCGTGCGGCGTACATCAAGGCCGAACTCGAAAAGCTCAACTACAAGCCCACCAGCGACAGCAGCGGCAACGTCTGGGTACGGCGAAACGGCACCGGCGGCGGACCCACGCTTGTGTTCGCGGCGCACATGGACACCGTCTTCCCGGAAAATACAAACGTAAAGGTCACCCGCACCCCGGACGGCAAGCTCCTCGGCGCCGGCATCGCGGACGACACAGCGTCTGTCGTCAACCTCCTCAACGCCATTCGCGCCATCGAACACGCCAAGTTGCAGACAAAAGCAGACCTGATCTTCCTCTTCACCGTGCAGGAAGAAGTCGGCCTCAAAGGCATGTACGCCTGGCTCGAAAACAATCGCAAAGACATGGACCTGCTCGTCGCCCTCGATGGCGATCTCGGTGCAGTGCGGTACGGCGCGCTCGGCATCTACTGGTCCAAGATGAAGTTCACCGGACCCGGCGCGCACACCAATCGCTCCAAAGGCGCTCCCAACCCCGTACGAGCGGCGGCGCAATGCATCACCGACATTTACACTGTCCCGCTCCCCGGCGACCATGAACGCCTGGGAACGGTCTACAACATCGGCGGCATGATGAGCTCCGGCAACATCGTGAATGCCGTCCCGCAGGAGGTCACCTTCACCGTCGACCTTCGTACCGTCGACAAAAGTGTGATGGGCGCCCTCGACGACGCGCTGCTTTCGAAGTGCGACCAGGCTGCCCGGGCACATGGCGTCACCTTCGCCCGCGAATGGATCCAAAAGTCCGAACCCGGCGGCACTCCGGAAGACCTCGTCGATCGCCGCCGCCATCACATCGTCCAGACCGCCATCGACATCCTGAAGCACCTCGGCGTCAAGCTCCTGCCGGGTGAAGAGGCGATCCCCAACGGCTCGACGGACGCGAACGTAGGCGTCGTGAACGGCATCCCGTCGGTCGCCGTAGGACGTGCCTACGGTGGTGGACAGCACACCTCATCGGAATGGTCACTCGCGGACTCGGCCCGCATCGGCACTAAGCAGATCATCCTGCTTGCGGCATCACTCACGCAAAAGTAGCTCTCGAGTGGCCATCTCATATACTGAAAGAGCAAACATGCCGTTTTTCTCCCTCGAAAACCAGACCGCTATCGTCACCGGCGGCGCTACTGGCATCGGTGAAGCGATCGCGCAAAGGCTCGCCAAAGCCGGCGCCACCGTCGTCATCGCCGACATCAACATCGAAGCCGCGGAAGCCACCGCCAAGACCATTCCTGGCGCGATCGCCCTCAAAGTGGACATCACCGACCCCGCATCCACCGACGCTGCCACTGCTGAAATCATCAAGCGCACTGGCCGCATCGACGTGTTGGTCAACAACGCTGGCATCGCTGGCAAGGCCGCGCCGATCACCGAACAGACCCTCGACGACTGGCACAAGTGCATTGCCGTCAACATGGATGGCGTCTTCAACTTCGTCAAGTCGGTGCTGCCCCACATGAAGGAAAAGCAGTACGGCCGCATCGTCAGCATCGCCTCTATCGCCGGCAAGGAAGGCAACCCGAACATGGTGGCCTATTCCGCGACAAAGGCTGCTGTCATCGGCTTCACCAAGTCGATCGGAAAAGAAGTCGCCACCCAGGGCATTACCGTCAATGCCGTCGCCCCCGCCGTGGTGCAGACCAAGATCCTGGACCAACTCACCCCGGAACAGGTCGGCTATATGACCGCCAAGATCCCCATGGGCCGTACGGGCAAGCCCGACGAGATCGCCGCCGTCGTGCACTTCTTGGCAAGCCCTGATAGCTCTTTCGTGACTGGACAATGCTATGACGCAAGCGGCGGACGCGCTACCTACTAGTCTGTTTCCCACCCCTGACACCTTCGGAACCTACTCTGTCTACGACCTGATGCTGGCCGCCGCACACGGCCGCATCGGGGTCGACCAGCGCCTCGTTCGCTCGATCCTGGAACGCGAAGACAAAGCCGCTACCGTTGCCGATCTGATCCGTTTTGCCGGTGTGTCCAGCGATCAGCCGCTCGACCTGCGTGCGGACTTGATCGAAATCCTGCGGCGCTTCAAAGCCGTCGAAGCTCTGCCCTTCTACCTCGACATCATCCGCGAGTTCGGGGACGACTATCCGGACGAGTTGATAGAGGCCGTGGTCGAGATCGGCCAACCCGCCGTCGAACCGCTGCTTGCTCTCTATGAGGAAGTCGGCGAGGAAAACGGCGCACCGGTGGCGTTCCTGCTTGCGGGCTTGCAGGTTCGCGACGAACGGATCCTAAAGCTTTTGCTTGAGGAGTTCGACTACGACACCTGGGAAGGCGCGTTCCACCTCAGCATGTACGCTGACCCCGCCGCGATCCCCGCTGTCGAACAACGGCTGCAGGAAGCGGGCATCGACGACGAAATGCGCCATCACCTGGAAGGCGCAATCGCGGAGATGAAGGCGAACGAACCACGTACCGTCGCCGAACCGCCTGACATCTATCCCTTGTTTGACGAAACTGCCGGGCCGGACTTCGATGTCCTCGCTCTGTCCGACGTCGCGCAGTTGCTCAAAAGCCCGTTTGCGGACTACCGTGCGGAGGCCCTTGAAGCCATCTCTCCGGACGACGTCGTCGACGAAGAAATCGCGCCCCACGTGCGCGAACTCGCCAAAAGCGACCCCGATCCCAACGTCCGCGGCCGTGCCTGGGAAGCGCTTGCCACTCTGGTGGAAGAAGACACGACCCTGCTCGACGATCTCAAGTCCGTCCTCAACGACAAGTCCCGGCATCCCGTCGAACGTTCGGGTGCGCTGGTCGCACTGGCCACCGCCACCGAGGGCAGCGAGGAACTCACCGGCCACATCAAAGAAATGTACGAGATCGAAAGCGAGCGCAAACACGTGCTCAAGGCCATGTGGCGGTCGATGGATCAGTCCTTCGGCAGCTACATGCAGTTCAATCTCGACAACGAGGATCCGGAAGTGGCCGAACAGGCGATTTTCGGCATCGGCTATCTCGGCGTGAAGAGCGAGGTCAATCGCCTCGAACAGTTCTTCGAGCACGACCGGCTGCGTTCGCCCGCACTCTTCAATTACGCCATGCTCATCCCAGGTCCTAAGGAACGGATGGGCGTAAAGCAGATCCTCTCCAAGATCGAAAAGGTCGCTAAAGGGTTGAATACGGAAGAGAAAGAGATCGTCAAAGTGGCCCTCGACCGGCGCTTGGCGATGCGCGGCATGAAGCCCGTCTTCCACGAAGAGCCGGAAGAGGATGAAGACGACGAATAATCCGGTCTAAGGTTTCCATAGGCCAATGCCGATTACTCCATTGGCCTCATGTCCTTCGTAACGGATTTTCTGGGAAAATCGCTCGCAGACCGTGACAATCCGGCGCTGCTCGCGCAGGCCGACCGAGACATCGCCGCGCGCGCTACACCGGGGCTATGGTCTGGTCTGGGCCTCATCCCCATCCTTCTTTTTGCCACCCGCTATTCGTCGGACCATACGGCAGTGCTGATGGTTTTCACTGCCCTGGTCCTGACGCTTACTATCTCGCGTCGCAATCTCACGCGAAAACACGGAAAACTCAAGCCGGAAGAGTGGCGTACCTGGGTCACTCTGGTCTTCACTCTCACCGGACTTACTTGGGGCATTTTCGTTCCAGTGACTTTCTTTCTGTATGGACACACGGGGATCGAGGGCCTGATGGCCATCATCTGGGTCGCCGGAACCTGCCCGTCGGCGATCTCGATCCTCGCGCCCAACCTGACGGCATCTCGCCTATACCTTTCCGCCGCAATCCTACCGGGCGTGCTTGGCGAACTGTTTCTGATCCGCGACAACCAGCCGCCGGTCGCCTTTTTGCTTCTGATCTTCCTGCTGTACATGGTGGAACTCAGCAACGCAGCACATCGTTCCTACTGGAACAATCTAAAGGACAGTGAACTGCTGAAGGCCCGCGCCAAAGAGCTCGAAACCGCTCGATCCAGTGCAGACCATGCCAATCGGGCCAAGAGCGATCTGTTGGCGAGGGTGACCGAGGAGATTCGCCAACCGCTCTACGACATCATTGGGCTCTCCGCTGGTCTTCTGGATGCCGAACTGCCGCCAGAGCCGGTAGATCAGCTCCGAAACGTCAAGTACTCCGCCGATTCGTTGCTCCACCGGGTTAGCGATCTCCACGATTATGCCTGTCTCGAATCTGGACAGGCTCAGTTTGAACACGCCTCGTTCCAGTTGCAAGAGGCCGTTGGCATGGCGCTGCGTTCTCTCAAGCCCGCAGCCGATGCGAAGGGCCTCGAATTTCACGCACAGATCGACGAGGAGGTTCCCCGCAAGGTCACCGGCGATCCCTGGCGTCTCCAGCAACTCCTCACGAATCTTGTGAGCAACGCCATCAAGTTCACGGAAACCGGCGAGGTGACAGTCGACATCCGGCTGGATTCTCGCGAAGGCGCCGACGCCGTCATTCTCTTTGTCGTCACCGACACTGGCCCCGGTATATCACCTGCACAGCAGGAGACCATCTTCAAGGCATTCTCACGCTTTGAGCCTGGTCAACCGGACCTTGCCGGTGCTGGCTTGGGTCTGCCTATTGCCGCGCGCATTGCCAGCCTCACCGGCGGCAAGATCTGGATCGAAAGCGAGGCCGGCGCAGGCACTAAGATCTACGCCACCACTCGACTCAAGGCTGACGATTCGCTGGTAGGGAGCCGCTTCCGGACCCTTCCTGTAGTCGCCTAAGCGCTATTCCCGGGGCCGCCAGCCAAGTCTCGCGGTCCCGGAAGTACTCCCGCCATAGCAGTTGATTCTGTTCCACGCCCAAGTCGCGCGCGAACACCACCTTTGCCCTATCCAGATCCGGCTCGTTGTACACCCACGGATAGAAGTCGTTGCTACCCACCTGGATCGTATTGGGCACAAACACGAGCTGCTTGCCCGCTTTCCCCTCCAGTTCCTGCGCGACCTTCCGCCGTTCCGACCCCATGTCGTACCGGCAGCACAAGCTTGCTATAGCCTGCGATGGCGTCGTAGCGGTAGGCGCCGCCGCCCGCATCACGAACATCAGCAGAAGCCCTGCCAGTAGCCAAGGCGACCGGGCCGGCCACATCCGGCATCCCAATGCCACCAGCGCCGCAATCGCTGCAGACGCGGGCGATAGATAATGCGGGAATCCCGTCTGCTCCAGTGCGACGGCTCCAACCACTGCAGCCAGCGGCGTAAGCACCTGCAACGCTGGTACCTCTCGCCAACGCCGCAGCGCCAACAACAGTGGAATCGCCAGAAACGCCCCGATGTAATGCTGCCAGTTCACTCCCAGCTTCCGCGCCGTATTCTGCAGAAACGGAGTCTCATGCTCGCGCCGTTCCCAATCCCAGTACGCCTTCATGTCCTCGTGGCGAGGCGGAGGATCGCCCACCGGCATCCAAGGCAATGTCATCGGCCAGCCGTACAACTGCTGATTCTGCGTGTAGGGCATCTTGCCAGGATCCCCGGTTACAGCCGCAAAGTGCATCCGCATCAGCAGGATAGTGGCGGTCAGAATCAGCATCACCGGTACGGACGCAACCATCAGCCGGCGCACCGGAACCCGCAGCAGCACTGCGGGGAAAAGCCCGACACACAGCGCGACGCCCTCAAACGGTCGTGTATTCATCAGCAGACCGGCGCCCAATCCCAACACGGCCCCGCACAGCCAAGGGCTTGCCGATCCCGCCAACCGCCAGACCGCCGCCGTCACCATCACACCAGCCAAAGCACCGGGGATTCCTCCCCAATAGCTCTGAATCCAGTACATCCCCCAGATTCCGCCGCAGACGGCCTTGAGCAGGAACAGCATAGTCCCCAACCATGCCCATTCCGGCTCGACAACGGATTCTAGTCCCCAGAGTAACGCTGCCCCGAGTAGCGCGCCAGCCAGCGCCAAACCCCAGAAAGCATTTCCAAACAACAACTTACCTGCTGCCAGCCACAGCGCGGGCCCAAACAGGTACATCGACGACCGCGTCGGTTCGGGCAGGATGTGGATGGCCTCAAACGCCACCGGACGCGGCGCCGGCGGATTCGCGAACCGCCCCTCCAGCAACGTCTCAGAAAGGAACAAATGCGACCATTCGTCCGGCACAGCAGCATTTGGGACGCCACCGGCAATAAAAAACAGCGTCACCGAGGCCACAGGAACTACTGAGATCGCACTGAGATATCGCCAGTACGAAGGTTTTATCCTTAGGAACTCTGCCACCACATGGGGGTATCGGCCAGCTAAGTACTTTCCCGTCGCCAACAGAACCGCTAACCCGATCCATTCCAACAGGTTACAGTTCTGTAGCAGGATGCCGGCCAGGGCCGAAGCGTACACGATGAGGGTATCGGTCACGGAATATTCCTTCCGGTTGTACCCTTTCCGGCCCTAGCAGCGCAATCCAGCGTGGGGTCCGGCGCCCGATTCTTGGTATTGTTTTGAGGCGCATACCTAGGGTTTTTTCTGATTTGTTGCTTTCCTGCCCGATGATAACTTTCTCTTAGCACCCCAACACACACAGTTCAAAGTGGATACGGGAGAGGAGAATAGCAATGAATCGTTTTACTAACCTGATCTTCAAGCTGCGCATTTGGAAGGACACCAAAGGCCAGGACCTCATCGAATACGCGCTCATGGCGGGCTTCGTTGCCGTCGCTGCTGGCGCCATCATGCCGGGCGTCGCAACCTCGATCTCGCAGATCTTCTCGAAGGTCGCGAGCGTGATGTCCGCTTCCGCCGCCCAGGGCAGCTAACAAGTTCGCGCCGCAATCCGGCGCAAGCGCGTAAAGAGGGTGGGATGCTCTCCCACCCTCAATCCAGGAACCAGTTTTTATAACCACCATGGTTTAGCCGGTTGAGCAAGCCGAGACTACACCAGGCGAAGAGATAGGGCTAAAAGTCGAATGAAACGAACGATCGACGTACTGTATCGGCTCCGGATCTGGAAAGATACCAAAGGCCAAGACCTGATCGAATACGCATTGATGGCAGGCTTTGTGGCAGTCGCCGCCGGCTCCATCATGCCGGGAGTAGCAACATCCATCTCCCGCATCTTCTCCAAAGTCGCTAGCGTGATGAGCGCTTCTGCGGCTCAGGGAAGCTAAACAACGTTTTCCCCCGCCGTCCCTCAACAAGACGGTACGCAAACTTCGTTTTTGTCAGTTCGCTACCCAAGGCGCAGCGCTTCCAACACCCGGAGAAGCAACCGCCGGCAGGCTGATGTATCACCAAACAATCCGGGTTAGGAGAGAGAGAACACAATGAACCGCTTTACCAACATGATCCTGAAGCTGCGCGTTTGGAAGGACACCAAAGGCCAGGACCTCATCGAATATGCCCTCATGGCCGGCTTCGTAGCCGTTGCCGCCGGCGCCATCATGCCCGGCGTTGCCACCTCCATCTCGCAGATCTTCTCGAAGGTCGCCAGCGTGATGTCCGCTTCCGCCGCCCAGGGCTCCTAATTCCTTCCGGAGCCTCGCGCTCCGGTTCACGACTCTGTTCCACCGCGGCGGGTACCCGCTGCTCGAACATCCAACGGCCTCAATGCCGGACTCTGTCGGAAACGACGGGTCCGGCATTTGCCGTTTTGTGATCCAATACAAATCATCATCATCTCCGCCATGAAGCAGCACATCCTTTCGGCCGCCGCGCTTGCAGCCCTCGTCTTCCCGCTCTCCCTTAGCGCCCAACTCACCGATAACTTCAATCCCCCCAAAGCCGGCTGCTGCCTCGCCCGTACCGCGCAGTCTCTCGCCGACCAACTCCAGGACTGGAACCAACTCGGACGCTACTACGACGACAATCGCCGCCTCGTCGCCGCCGGACCCGTACCCAACCGCGTCGTCTTCATGGGCGACTCCATCACCGACGGTTGGAAGCTCGCCGAAGCCTTCCCTGGCAAGCCCTACGTCAACCGCGGCATCAGCGGCCAGACCACCGCCCAGATGCTCGTCCGCATGTACCCCGACGTCATCGACCTCAAGCCGTCTGTCATGGTTGTCCTCGCCGGCACCAACGACATCGCCCGCAACAACGGCATGCAGACCCTCAAGCAGATCACCGACAACTTTCAGGCCATGTCGGAACTCGCGCAGCTCCACGGCATCCGCGTCGTACTCTGCTCTGTCCTCCCCATCAGCGACTACACCTCGCGTACCCAAACCGTAGGCCGTCCGCCCGCCGACATCCTCAAGCTCAACGCCTGGCTCAAGCAGTACGCTGAATCCAAGGGCCATATCTATGCCGACTACTACGCCGCCACGGTCGACGACAAAGGCTTCCTCAAAAACGGCACTTCCAACGACGGTCTGCATCCCAATCCCGACGGCTACCGCCTCATGATCCCCGTCGTGGACGCCGCCATCCAGAAGGCTCTCCTCAAGTGACCACGGGCCTCGCCGAATCCGCTACCAGCAAGACTGCGGACTCTCTCTTCCACACCCATCGCCGCGCCCTCGAACGCTACCTTCTCTCGCTTGGCTTGCGCCACCAGGATTGCGACGAGATCGTGCAGGAGACCTTCCTCGCGCTCCACCGCCATCTCTGCGCCGGCGGACCTGACACCAATCTGCGAGGCTGGCTCTTCCGCGTCGCGCACAACCACGCTCTGAAGGTCCGCAAGAAGCGCGCCCTCTGGCAAGTCCTCTTCGACTGTTTCTACGACCCCGAACCGAACCCCGAAGAACTTGCCGCCAGTGGACAGCGCCAGCGCCGTATCACCGCCATCGTACGAGCGCTCCCCCAACGGGACCGGGCCTGCCTTGCTCTCCGTGCGGAAGGCTTCCGCTACCGCGAAATCGCAGAGATCCTCGGCGTCTCGCTCGGCACCGTCGCCGCGAGTATGGCCAACGTCGCACGAAAGGTAGGCAATGTATGACCGGCCATCTCAGCGACGCGGCACTGCTGCTGGACGCCACCGGCGAACAGCCCTCCAACCACGTCCGCCATTGCGAACTCTGCCAGCAGCGCCAGGCGCAACTCACCGACGGCGTACGTGCCGCCGAACAGGCATGGCGCGGCGAGATCGTCAAACAGCGCCCGCTCGGTCGCCGTATCTCAATCTTCGTTGCCGGACTCACTGCAACCGTGGCCTTGTTCGTCGCCGCCATATTCTGGCAGGCGCGCCCACCCAAGCTATTCGACCAGCCCGACCCCAGGCTCACTCCAGGGCGCATCCAAACGCAACAGTTGAACCTCACGCGAGTCTGCCTCGCCAGCGAAGAACAACATGTGCCGCTCTCGGACGCTCGCGCGATGGAGGTCTTCCGCCGCTATGCCATCGCCAAGCCCAAGCCCGGGCAGTTTGAGATCGACTATCTGATCCCGCCCGATCTCGGAGGCTCGCCCCATCCGGACAACCTCTGGCCCCAGCCCTATCACGCCGGTGTCTGGAACTCCCACGTCAAAGATGCGCTTGAGGATCATCTGCACAACCTCGTCTGCAGCGGCCAACTCGATCTCGCAACTGCACAGCAGGACCTCAAAACCGGCTGGATCACCGCCTATCAGAAGTACTTCCGCACACAGGACCCACTGCAGGAACACGCCATGTTTTTGAAGGATCGGCCATGGGAATGAACAATTCGATCAGCCGGCGCTCGATGATGCTATCCGCCGCCGCGGCGGCAGCAGGCATTACGGCGCTCGGACAATCCACCAGCAATCCGCCCAACTTCATCGTCATCTACACCGACGACCAAGGCATCGGCGACCTCGGCTGTTACGGCGCCAAGGACGCCAAGACACCGAATCTCGATCGCCTGGCCGCTCGTGGCGCACGCTTCACCCAGTGGTACACCAACTCGCCCGTATGCTCGCCGTCGCGATGCGCATTGCTCACCGGCCAGTATCCCTGGCGTCATGGCATCCGCAATTTCCTCACTGCCAACGCCACCAACACCATCAAAGGTCTGCAACCAGGCGCACGTACGCTCCCCGGTGAACTGCGAAAACTTGGCTACCGTACCTCCATCGTTGGCAAGTGGCACCTCGGTTCGGCGCGCGAAAGCCGTCCGCTCGCCCAAGGCTTTGACGAACACTTCGGTTTCTACTCCGGCTGGAGCGACTACTACTCGCACCGCTACTACAACATGAGCCGGACCTCGCCCGAACACATCTTCCACGACCTCTGGCGCAACGGCGAAGAGGTTTTTGAAGACCCGCAGTACTCCACCGAGATGTACACGCGCGAGGCCAAGGCATTCATCGAACGCCAAGCCAATGCCAGCCAGCCGTTTTTCCTCTACCTCGCACACGGCGCACCGCACTACCCGATGATCGCGCCCAAAAAGTACCTCGACCGTTTCCCGACAACGATGGATCGCGAGCGTCGCATGCACCTCGCCATGATCGCTGCCGTAGACGACGGCATCGGCGAAATCCTCGATCTGCTCAAGCAGAAGGGCATTGATCGCGACACCGTCATCTTCTTTCAAAGTGATAACGGTGCCACCAGCGAAGCCCGATCCGATTCCCAGGGCCGTCCGTACCGTGGTGGTTCCAACGCGCCGTACCGAGGGTTCAAGGGGGGTCTGTTTGAAGGTGGCATTCGGATGCCCGCGCTGCTCAGCTATCCCGCCAAAATTGCCGCCAACACCGTAGACACGAACATCGGACAAACGATGGACATCCTGCCGACGTTCCTCGAATGGGCCGGTGCCAAAGAGATGCCGCCGGCGCTCGATGGCAAAGCGTGGCGCACCAGTCCCGATTCGCGCGAGTTCTATTGGGAATATCAAGGCCAAACGGCGATCCGCCGTGGCGATTGGAAGCTGATGCTCGGGCCGAAGGAAGGACTCGGCGACCCCGTTACCGCCCCTCGCTGGCTTTCCAATCTCAATGAGGATCCATCGGAGAAACGCAACTGGCTCGAAAGCAATTCGCAAGTCGCGCAGGTACTCGAAGACAAGCTCAAGCAGTGGTCCCAAGACCTGCCGCCGCTATGAGATAGACTGAGGAGCTATGAAGTTTCTCATCACCCTGTTGTTGTGTGGAGGCATGCTGATGGCTGGCGCCCAGGAAGACATGATCAAGAAGCAACTGGACGACTTTGCCACCGCCGTCATCAAGAAGGACAAAGCGGCCCTAAGCAAGATGCTCGCGGACGACGTCGTCTACAGCCACTCCAACGGTCTGCACGAGACCAAGGCGCAGGCCATCGCAGCGTTCGAAGTGGCCAAGTACGAGAAGTTCGACTACAAGCCGCAACTCATCCGCATCTACGGCAACACCGCCGTGGTGAAGGGCGACATCGACATCCTGAATGCGGCCTCTTCCCCCACTCCGACGCAACTCAATGTCCTGCAGATTTGGGTAAAGAATGGCAGCCAGTGGCAGTTAGTCGCACGCCAGGCCACGCGCCGTACGCCGCCTCCGGCCAAATAACTGCGAACGAACAATGAAAAAGGCCCCGTTTCGACAGCGGGGCCTTTTTGCGTTTCGTTATTCGCGTCGCCGTCGCCGGACCATGACGCTCAAGCCTGTAGCGGCCAGCAGACCCATCGCAGCAGCCTCCGTTGGCTCCGGCACCGCATGGCTGACCACAGATAGGTAAGCCCCACCTCCCTCAAAAGGCGCATCCCGTAGAAGGATCCGCAGGGAATAGCTGCCGGGGCCCAGCGAAATGATTCCACTGCTGAAAGCCGGATTGGCAAAAGAGATGTCTGGATCGACCTCCGAGATCTGGTCATTCGGAACCACCGTCGGTGTCTGCAAGGTGAGCACGTTGTTCACGTAAACGTCGAAGGAATCACCAGCCCATCCAGCATCCGTAATCCGGAAAGTACCGGTAGAATTCAATGTGAACTCCACTGGGTTGCCCGTCGAACCTACGCCCGCATTGCGGCATCCCCGGGTAATTCCGTTGCCTGCCCCCGAAAAACAGAAGCCGTACCAGTCACCATTCACCGCGATCACATCCGCAAACGTCGGCGTAGCGCCGAGCAGTGTGAAAGCCAACACTTTTTGGAAGTTCGTCATCCTCCTGGAGTATAGAAGTACTAGTTCAGTGCTTCAAGCTAGGAATACACCTTAGGCGTACGGCGGGATACAGAATCCTTGTACCCCGCCGCTCCTCCCTTCGCTATCGAACGGACGCCTGCCTCTTCAGGTCCGCCTCGCGATACTCGAGCACTTTCACCATCGCCACTTCCATACCTTTCCCGCCCATCTGCATGGCCTTTTCGATCCACACCTTGCCATCCAATCCCAGCTTGCCGCCCCGAACCTTCCAGTCGGCGCGCTCCGCCGGCGACAGCATGTCGTAGCGGTAGATAAAGGTCACCTGGCGCAGCGTCTCCACAAAGTACCCCGCGTCGAACCAGACGTTCGGGTCTTTCCGTCCGGCGGCTTCGGCATCCGCTACCCGGGCGATGAGTCTCGCGGTCAACTGTTCGGCCAGTTGTTCACTCTTCGCAGCATAAATGGCAGCCCGGCGCATCGTCTCCATGCGCACGGGCAGGGAACTCGACGGGGCCTGCAGAATGTTCAGCGTGTCTTGTGTCAGCGAGGTTGCAGCGTTGTACGCGGGGTCTGCGCCGTTCCAACTCTGGACTTTCGTCCAGGGCAGAGACCGTGCATTGCCGATTTCGATGGGTTGGCAGATCAGCGGAGGGCCGGCCAGAGCCGCCGCCGCCGTAAGCACAAACAGGATTGGGGTTTTCATGTCCCAACTGTGCTGCCGGCGCCGCCCAAAACTTCAGTAATCCCCCGCTAGCTTACGGTAAAACGCAACGTAACGTGTTGAATGCAAATGCGAATTGTGCCACCGTGAAACATGCAGACTGTGGCGGTCAAAGCGGAGTTGGATCGGGTGCTTGCCAGTCCGGAACTGGCCGGTTCAGACCGTCTCTGCCGCTTTCTCCGCTACGTCGTCGACGCCAAGCTCAACGGCCAGCATGACCAGTTGAAAGAAATCCTGATCGGCCGCGAGGTCTTCGACCGGGATGCCGATTACGACCCCCGCATTGACCCCATCGTCCGGGTCGAGGCCCGCCGTCTCCGCAAAAAGCTCGACGACTTCTACGCCCGCGAACAGCCCACCACGCTCCGCATCACACTGCCCAAGGGAGCCTACGTTCCAGAGTTTGAGGACCTCGTCGCAGCACCCGCCGCGCCACTCGCCACCCGCCGCCGCTGGCTGATTCCTCTGGTGTGGCTCGCCAGCGCTGCGGAAGTCGGCTGCCTGGTGTACGCCTACCGGCGCAAGACGGCCCAATCAGCTCCCACGGTCAGTGTCGCGGCCATTCCCGCCCGTTGGATCTGGCCGGACGAGGGCTTCCCCGACATCCGCCATGACGAGGACTTGGCCGAACGCCTCGGGCAGCACCTCGCGCGCGACCCCAAGCTACGCGTCGTCGCCTGGCCGTCCCTCCAACGCTTTCGGGACTCCAAAACCAAGCTCCGGGACCTTGCCCAGCAACTCGACGTTAGCCTTCTGCTGGTAACCGCCGTGCGCGTCGAAAGCGATGGTTTTCGCGCCACCACATACCTCATCGACGCCGCGCTGGACCGCAAACTCCACGTCCAGGACCAGCGTTCCGCCGCCCTCGCAACGCCAAGCGATCGCGACCGAACGGCCGCAGCAATCGCGGCGGATTTGGCCCACCGCTTATACTAGAAGTTTCTCCACCTTCGAACACACCTTATTGCAATGAGCCAGGAGCAGATACGCATCGGGATCCCGAAAGGGAGCCTGCAGGAATCCACACTCTCGCTGTTTACACGGGCGGGATACAACTTTCACGGGTCGGAGCGTTCGCTCTGGCTCAGCTCGAACGACCCGGAGTTGAAGCCTGTGCTCCTCCGGCCGCAAGAGATCCCTCAGTACGTCGCCGACGGTTCGCTCGATTGCGGACTCTCGGGCTGGGACTGGATCAGCGAAAGTATCGAGAACCATCAGACCGGCGTCACCGAAGATGACTTCGTCATGCTCGCCGACCTCTGCTACTCCAAACGCACCTTCCGCAATATCCGTTGGGTGCTCGCGGTGAAGAAGGACGGCCCGTTCTCCACTCTCCGCGACCTCCAGACCGCAGAGAACGTCCGCATCTCAACCGAACTCGTCTCCATTACGGAGCGCTGGCTGGGAGAGAAGGGAATCAACGCCAAAGTTGCCTTCTCCTGGGGCGCCACCGAAGCCAAAGTAGGCGAATTCGCCGACGCGATCGTCGAAGCTACCGAAACCGGTGCCTCTCTACAGGCCAACGGCCTCAAGATCCTCGACACCGTTTATACGTCTTCCACCCGCTTCTTCGCCCGCAAGTCCGTGTACGCCGCCAACGACTGGCGCCGTGCCAAACTCGACAGCATCGCCCTGTTGCTCGAAGCCTGCCTCCGTGCCGACACCAAGGAAAGCATGCGCGTCATCGCTGGACCCAATGAACTCGAGGTCCTGATGAAGCTCATCCCCGCCGAGGTCAAGTGCACCGTATCCCCGGCCAAAGACGGCGGCGGCATCATCGACATGGTGCTCACCAAGCTCGAAGCGCGCGACCTCATTCCCAAGCTCGCAAAAGCGGGTGCGGATAGAATTACAACCAATCCTGTTGGTATACTGTATGAGTAACCAGCAGTCATCGCTGTTTGCCCTGTGTTCCGGGATAGCTCAGTTGGTTAGAGCGCCTGATTGTGGATCAGGAGGCCGTGGGTTCGACCCCCTCTCCCGGAACCATTTCTCCTTCTTCTCCCTCTCCCAAAACATCAATAAGGACCTTTACGATGTCAACTGACACGAACGGCCGTGCTTTGGTCGAACCACAGACTCTGCGGGGCTACCGCGACATTCTGCCGGAGGAGATGATCTTTCAGGGACCCCTCATCGAAAAGATCCGCAAGGTCCTCGAAAGCTACGGTTTTGTCCCGCTCGACACCCCGGCAGTGGAATTCCTCACCACCCTGCTCGGCACCAGCGGTGAAGAAGCAGAAAAAGAGATCATCCGGTTCAAGAGCAAGGAAGGCGAGAACGTCGGCCTGCGCTACGACCTGACGGTACCCTTCGCGCGCCTTCTGGCCCAGTATCCGGAACAACTCCGCCTGCCCTTCCGCCGCTACCAGCTTGCGCCCGTATTCCGCAACGACAAGCCGGAAGAAGGCCGCTTCCGCCAGTTCCGCCAGTTCGACTTTGACGCCGCAGGCTCCAACCTCGTGGCCGTCGACGCCGAAATCGTCGCCGTCATGTCGGACATCTTCCGCGCCGTCGGCCTTGCGAACTCCGCCGACAAGCGGAACTTCACCATCCACGTCAACAACCGCAAGCTGCTCGAGGCGATGCTCTCCTCCGCCGGCGTCACTACAGTTGAGAAGCAGCGTCATGTTCTCCGCGTCGTCGACAAGTTGCAGAAGATCGGTGATGAGGACGTGCGTCGCGAACTCGCTGGAGGCCGCATCGATTCCTCTGGCAGCAAGATCCCTGGTGTTGGTCTCGAAAAGGAAGCCATCGACAAGCTCCTCGACCTCATCGCCATCACCGGTACCTCGCGCGGCCACGTGGTGGAAAACGCCACTGCCAAGCTCCCGAAGGACGATGTCTGCAACGCCGCCCTGCAGGAGATGCGCGAACTCGATGCAGCTCTCACCAGCCTCGGCGTCAGCGAACAGGACGCGATCTTCGACGTCTCCCTCGCCCGCGGTCTCGCCTACTACACGGGCCCGATCTTCGAAGCCTACCTCGCCGACGCGCCCGACATTGGGGCCGTCATCGGCGGTGGCCGCTACGACAACCTGGTCGATCGGTTCCTCGAGAAATCTATCCCAGCCGTAGGTGCCTCCTTCGGCCTCGACCGCTTCTCCGCAGCCCTCCGCCGCCTGAAGCTAATGGAAACCTCGCCGACCCTGGTGCAAGCAATGGTGATCTCCTTCCCCGGAGTTCCCGCGCCGTACCTGTTGAAGGTCGCCTCGATGCTTCGCCAAGCGGATATCCGCACGGAAGTCTACTTCGGCGAACCCAACGCTAAGATGAAGGACCAACTCTCGCTCGCCAACATCCGTGAAGTACCGGTAGCCGTCATCATCGGTCCGGACGAAATGGAAAAGCAGCAGGCATCGGTAAAGGACCTGCAAGCTGGCCTACAAGCCCGCGCCGCAGTAGGCGATCGCGAAGAGTTCCGCAAGCAGGGCAAGACTGGTCAGGTCACCGTAGGCCTCGACGAGTTGGTGGCCACGGTAAAGGGCATTCTCGGATAAGGTTGAAGTATGGAACTGAAGCTCGGCACTTCTGGGACCGTAACAATCCCAGAAACTCTCCAAAAGGAGTTGGATTGGCAGCCGGGTACAAGTCTGTCCGCGACCGTTGTCGGCGATCAGTTGGTGATTAAGCGCCAATCCGACCTGCCCAAATGGAAGCGTTATCGCGGGATCTTCAGCGGCACTCCGGACCTTCTGAACGAGTTGGCGCGAGAACACGCCAAGGAACTAGCCAAAGACGATGAGCGGATTGCGAATCTTTGACTCGTATCCGCTTCTCGCCTGGCTTCGAAACGAGCCGTCCGCATCTATCGTAGATGCCATGCTTGACGAATCCATGGCAAGCCCTGAGCCCACCATCCTGATGAGTTGGGTGAACGTCGGCGAAGCGTACTACATGGCAAGTCGCAAAATTTCTCGTGAGGCCGCAGAAGAGTTGCTCAAGCTACTCCCTGACCTTCCGATTCGCCTCATTGCGCCGACTCCAGATGATTTCGTGGCAGCGGCAAAACTCAAAGCGCAGTGGCGCATCTCCTACGCTGACGCGTTTGTCGCCGCTCTAGGCATGGCAAATCGCGCTCCGGTGGTAACCGGCGATCCAGAACTTCGCGCGATGTCTGCCATCCTGGAAGTGCAATGGATCGGCCCGCCCGTACATTAGTACCCCTCAACCTCTGATAAAATGTGATTTCGCACGATGCTTGACGAGTACGGCCTTCGGACCGGACTCCGCGAAAAATCACCTCTGCTGACTGGACATCAACTGACTATGGCTGCTGCCGCTACTGGTGCTGGACTCGAAGGCGTTGTCGCAACGTCTTCCAATATTTGTTTCATTGACGGTGAAGCTGGAATCCTGAGCTATCAGGGCTTCAACATCCATACCCTCGCTGAAAATGCCACCTTCGAAGAAGTCATCTATCTGCTGTGGCATGGCAAGCTACCGACCCAATCGGAACTCGATCAGTTGAAGGCTTCTCTCGTCGAACACCGCGAGATCCCTGCAGAAGTCACCGCCTTCCTCAAATCCGTAAGCAAGGGCAAGCCCATGGACGTGCTGCGCACCGCCGTGTCCATGCTGGGTCTGTACGATCCCGACGCTGCCGAAACGTCCATCGAGTCCAGCGTCCAAAAGGCCCATCGCCTCATGGCGAAGACTGCCACCATCGTCACCACCTTCGACCGTCTTCGCAACGGTAAGGACGTTGTCCCCGGCGATCCGTCCCTCAGCTTTGCCGGCAACTTCCTGTACACCCTCACCGGCAAGAAGCCCGACGAAGTTTCCGAAAAGACCTTCGACATCGCGCTCACCCTGCATGCCGATCATGAGCTGAACGCGTCCACCTTCGCCGCGCGCGTCACGGCCGCCACCTTGTCCGACATCTACTCGGCCGTTACCTCTGGCATCGGCGCTCTCAAAGGTCCGCTCCACGGCGGCGCCAATGAAGACGTCATCAAGATGTTGCTCGAAGCGGGCACCGAAGCCAAGGCCCTGGCCCACGTGCAGAACATGCTCGCCAACAAGCAGAAGGTGCCGGGTATGGGACACCGTGTCTACAAGACCCTTGATCCCCGCGCCACCCACTTGAGCAAGATGTCGCTCGAACTCGGCAAGCGCACCGGTCACGAAGATCTCTACTACACGTCCAAGAAGATCGAAGAGTACATCAAGAGCGAAAAGAAGCTGAACGCCAACGTCGACTTCTACTCCGCTTCCACCTACTATTCGCTGGGCATCCCGGTCGACCTCTTCACCCCGATCTTCGCCGTCAGCCGTATGTCCGGCTGGACCGCGCACGTGCTCGAACAGTTCCGCAACAACCGCCTGATCCGTCCGCGCGCCGAATACACCGGTGCGGAAGTGGGCCAGCCCTGGGTGGCGATCTCGGATCGCAAGTAAGAAACCTGCACTGGCTTGTTCTCGATAAGGCGGGCCTCAGAGCCCGCCTTTTTCATTGCCTCTTACAGACTGAAAGTACATTCCTCCATGCACGACCTCAACTGGTTCCGTAACAATCTCGATGCCGCTGCCGATCGCCTAGCGCAGCGGCCCTACTTCATCGACAAAGAGCAGTTTCAGTCGCTCGATACTCTGCGCCGCGCCGCGGTGACAGAGGCCGAAACGCTCAAGGCGGAACGCAACTCGGCCAGTATGGAAATCGGCAAGCTCAAGAAGTCTGGTGCCGACACCACAGAAGCTCAGGCCAAAGTGCGTGCCATGGGTGACCGCATCAAGGAACTCGACGAAAAGGTCGCTGAAGTCGACGAACAGTTCCGCGCCATCCTTACCGGCATCCCCAACCTGCCGCACGAATCTGTACCCGTGGGCAAGTCCGCAGAGGACAACGTGGAAGTCCGCCGCAGCGGCGAGCCTCCCAAGTTTGACTTCACCGCCAAGCCCCATTGGGACCTCGGTGTCGAACTCGGCGTTCTCGACATGGAACGCGCCGCAAAAGTCACTGGCGCGCGCTTTGCCGTCTATTGGGACCTCGGCGCCAAGCTCGAACGCGCCCTCATCAACTTCATGCTCGACACCCACACGCGCGAGCATGGCTACACCGAAGTTCTGCCGCCCTTCATGGTCAACTCTGCCAGCTTGTTTGGCACCGGCCAGTTGCCCAAGTTCGCCGAAGATCTCTTCAAGATCAACGAGACGGACTACTGGCTTGCGCCCACCGCGGAAGTACCGGTCACCAATCTCTTCCGGGATGAAACGCTCGAGGCCGAAGAGCTACCCATCAGCCTTTGCGCCTATACGCCCTGCTTCCGTTCCGAGGCCGGCTCCTACGGGCGCGACGTTCGCGGCATCATCCGGCAGCATCAGTTCCAAAAGGTGGAACTCGTCAAGTTCACCACCGCGGAACAAAGCTTTGACCAGTTGGAACTGCTCACCAGCCACGCTGAAAACATCTTGAAGAAGCTCGGCCTCGCGTTCCGTACCGTATGCCTCTGCACGGGCGACATGGGGTTCTCCTCCGCTAAGACATACGACATCGAAGTCTGGCTCCCCGGCCAGAATGACTTCAAGGAAATCTCTTCCTGCTCGAACTTCGAGTCGTTCCAGGCTCGCCGCGCCAACATCCGTTGCAAAGCAGGCAAGGGCAAAAGCGAGTTCGCACACACTCTCAACGGCAGTGGACTCGCCGTCGGCCGTACCTGGGTTGCGATCATCGAAAACTACCAGCAGGCCGATGGCTCGGTCCTCGTACCCGAAGCCTTGCGTCCTTATCTCAACGCCGAACGCATCACGCCCAACGGCCGTCTGCGCTAGGCTCGCAAAACCTTCGTTCACAGCGGGCACGTCAAAGATGGCGTGCCCCAAAACCCTTCAAATACAAGCTCTTCGTGTGATTCGCGGGTTTCTCCCCTCACCCCGCACAACTCCTCCCATACGCCATGACTCGTGGACGTAAGGAGATCACATGAACCGATTCCTATCTTTGAGCTTTGCGCTGATGGCGCTACCCTTCGCTCTGGAAGCGCAGCCCGCGCTCACCAGCATTCAGGACATTTTGTACCGCGCCGACGGCACACGCTTTAGCGGAACCGTGTCCATTCAATGGAAGCCATTCTTGTCTGGCGACTCCTCGTACATTCCGCAGCAGGCCCTGCGCATCGACGTGGTCAACGGCGTCTTCCGTACCAAGTTGGTGCCCACCACCAACGCCTCCGCCGGCGCCAACTATGAAGTCAAGTTTGCCAGCCAGGGCCAATATCTGTTCACGGAAACCTGGGCTGTTCCGCCAAGCCTTGAAATCCTCAAGGTTCGTGACGTTCGCGTGACCTCCGGCATCACGGTCGGCAACCCGCCAGTGTTTGGACAGTTGTCGCAAATCAGCGATGTGGCAGGGCTCGAAAACGAACTGCTCCTTCGCCCCATGCGTGGCTTCCTCTTCGGACTCGGCCGCACCGCGATGATCAACTCCACCGGTCAGATTGATGCGGTTCAGGGCAATCTCTCCGATTGTGTCCGCGTGGATGGTAGCTCCGCTCCTTGCGGCACCGGCGGTTCCGGTGGCTCAGGCGGCGGCGCCAACTTCGTCGATCACGAAACGCCGGGCGGCCTTGTCAATGGTTCCAATGCCACATTCACCTTGGCCTCCACGCCGTCTCCTGCTTCGAGCCTTTCGCTCCTGCGCAATGGCCTGTTGCTCAAGGCCTCAGTGGACTTCACCCTCTCCGGAAACACCATCACCTTCTTCACGGCCTCCGTCCCCCAATCCGGCGATCTTCTCGAAGCCAACTACCGCACAGCCACCAGCGGTGCCGGTGAACTGACGTTTCTCTCGCCTCAGGTCGTCTGCTCGGGTATCGGTGGCAGCACAGCGTTAACCGGTAGCACCGCACTTGCCACCTGTACCATCCCTGCGACTTCGTTCCAGAGTGGCGACCGCATCGAGGTCCGCTTCGGCTACGTCCACACCGGTGGCACCACCGTCGCGCCCCGCATCGGGGTCCGCCTCGGCACGAACGACGCCTTCACACGCGTCATGGAAGCCACAGACACAGCCGCCAACGGTACTATCAGTTTCGTGATCAACAGTGGTACTGCCGAGTACTTTGCAGAGACCCGTGGTACTACCAGCGCCAGCCAGTTCATCGCCGGCACTTCCTCGCAATCCCTTGCATCTGCAGTACCTATCACTCTCCGGGGCAGTATGAGCGTCGCTGGTACCGAAACCGTTGCACTCAGGTACTTCACGGTAACTCGATATCCCGCGCTCCTCCAATAGCAGTACGTACCTAAGGGGTTTTTCACAAACACCTACACGTAAACCATCGTTGTACGAAACAGGCGGTTACTGGAGTATAGATAGCAGGAGTCTGGTAACCGCCATGAAGAAATTACAGATCCAACTTTATAAAGCGCTCGGCTATTTGGCCGTAGACAAAAAGGGACAGGACCTCATCGAATACGCGCTGTTGGCGGCTTCCATTGCAGTTGCTGTGGCCGCGACCTTTCCCCAAACCATTGCCCCTGCTGTAAGCCAGATCTTCTCTCGCATCGTCAGTTCCTTCACCGCCAGCCAAAACGTCGGCAGCTAGATCTTCAGTTCGCGGGGTACTACCAGCTACCATAGTCTTCGGTACCTCCGCGACCCATGAAGACCAACGCGATGCGGATCCTCGAAGGAATGCGCGTTCCTTTCGAAGCCCGCGAATATGAAGTAGACCCAGACGACCTCTCCGCCGAAACCGTCGCCGCCAAAGTCGGACTCCCCCCGGAACAAGTCTTCAAAACCCTGGTCGCCCGCGGCGACCGCAACGGTGTCTGCCTCGCCGTCGTACCCGGCAATCAGGACCTCGACACCAAAGCCCTCGCCAAGCTCTCCGGCGACCGCCGCTCCGAGATCGTCCCCCTCAAAGAAGTACAGCCTCTGACCGGCTACATCCGCGGCGGGGTGACGGCCCTCGGCTGCAAGAAGGACTACCCTGTCTTCGCCGACGAGACCATCGAACTCTTCGACGTCATCTCCATCTCGGCCGGCACACGAGGCATCCAACTGCTCCTCGCCCCAGGCGATTACCTCAAAGCCGTACAAGCCTCCCTCGGACCCATCGCAAAGGACAAAGAATCTTGAGCGCGGTCGCCGCACCATCCTGGCTCTCCGGCGCCTCGCAAACTGTACTTGCTCCCAACATCCGGCAAGCCCGCGCCCTCCGCGAAGCCGCCGATGCCCAAGCCGCCGCTGCAGGACCCGGCTCTATCTGGCTCACCGCCCGTATCCTCACCATCCAGGCCTGGACCCGCGAACTCTGGATGGACGCCGCCTGGACCGGCACCGCTCAACAAGTCCTCCTCAACACCGCCCAGGAACTCCAACTCTGGCGCCGCGTAATCCTCGAATCCGAAGAGGCCGACCGTCTCCTGCAAATCGACGCCGCCGCACAACTCGCTGCCGACGCCTGGCGTACCCTCCATGCCTGGCGCCTTCCCTGGACCCCAGCCGTCTTCGACCCCCAGGAAGACAGCGCCGCCTTCTACCGCTGGTCCCGCCGCTACGCCCAACTCTGCGAACAGAACAACTGGCTCGACGCCGCCCGCCTTCCGGACGCCCTCACCGCCCCGCAAATTGACGCCCCTGTCCGCCTGCAGGACCCTCACCTGCTCACCCCGCAGCAGCGCGCCCTGCTCGACCGTCTGCCGAACGGCTGGCAGCCCGCAGAACCCGTCGCGCGACCCACCAACGCCCTCGCGTACCTCGCCTCATTCCAGTCGCCCTCGGCCGAAGTACAGGCCGCCGCAGCATGGTGTGCCCAAACGCTCGCAAGCCATCCGCAAGCCCGCATCGGCATCGTCTATACCTCCAACGACATCCTGCGCGACCTCGACCGCGCGCTGCTCGACGCCCTGCATCCGGCGCAAAAGCTCTGGCCCAATCCCGACGCCCAACGCCGCTACACCCTCGCGCAGACCCGTACTCTCGCCGCCGAACCTCTGGTACGCACCGCTCTGCTTGCTTTGCAGTTGTCCAAAGGCAGCCTGCCTCTCGCCGAAGCCGGCAGCCTTCTGCGATCCCCGTTCCTCGGCCGTGCCCTCCAGGAACGCGCCGCCCGCGCGGTACTCGATGCCGAACTGCGCCGCAGCCATCCCGAACACCTCACCCTCGCTGCAATCTCCAACGGCGCCAAGACCAAGGCCCCGGTCCTCGCCACCCTGCTGGCCAAGTTCGAAAAGGCTCGCCGCAGCCTTCCCAAAGCCGCCCTCCCGAGCGCCTGGGCGCTACAATTCGCCCGTCTTCTTCGCACCCTGGATTGGCCCGGCAGCGAGGCCCTCTCCGCCTACGAACGCGGCGTCATCGAAACCTGGAACGAAGTCCTCGGTGACTACGCCTCCCTCGACTCCGTCGTCCCAGGACCCGAGCCTCTTAGCGCCGCTCTCCACACGGTCAGTTCACTCGCCCGCTCACGTCGCGCCCCCCAGCGCGACCTCGCCGCTCCCATCGAAGTCCTCCCCTTCGCGGAAGCGGAAGGCCTCACTTTCGACCATCTCTGGGTACTCGGCTGCACCGCGGACCATCTTCCCGCCCCCGCGCGTCCCAACCCATTTCTCCCCGGCCACCTCCTCCGCGCCCGCAGCGTGCCCGGCTCCTCCGCAGAACTCGAACTGGACCGTGCCCGCCGCGTCCTGCAATCGCTCCGCCACGCCGCCCCCGAGATCGTCTTCAGTCACGCCCTACGCGACGGCGAACGCGACCTCCGCTTGAGCACCATCGTCAGCAGCCTGCCGGACCTCGAACCATACACGGCAACCGACCCCGCACCTCAACAACAACTTGAGAGCGCCCCACTCGAACACCTCACCGACCATGCAGGACCACCCATCCTACCCGGCACCAAACAACGCGGCGGTACACGCATCCTGCTTCTGCAAGCCGCCTGCCCCTTCCGAGCCTTCGCCGAAATGCGCCTGCACTTACGGCCCCTCGAAAGCGGAGAACCCGGTCTCAACCCGCGCGACCGTGGCCGTCTACTTCACGACTCGCTCCAAATGATCTGGAGCCACCTGCAAGGCTCCGAACGTCTCCTCGCCACCTCGCCCGCCGAACTCCGCGAACTCGTCGAAGGCTCGATCCGCCAATGCCAAGCGCTCTACCCCCCGCAGGACGCCTTCGAGCGCGAACTCTTGGAACTCGAATGCGAACGTCTCACAGCGGTCCTTCTCGAGTGGCTCGAAAGCGAAAAGAAGCGTGCGCCATTCGTAGTGATCGGTCACGAACAGGCGCGGACGATTGAACTCGGCTCCCTCCGCATCGACGCGCGCGTAGACCGTGTCGATCGCATCCCCGGAGCAGGCGACGTGATTATCGATTACAAGACCGGGGACATGCCCGCCGACCCCTGGACCGGAGACCGCATGGCCGAGCCCCAAATGCCGGTCTACGCCATCTCCCACCCCAGCAAAGTAGGTGGCCTCCTCATCGGCTTGGTATCGAACGGAGCGATGGAATTCAAAGGCTACTACCCCGGCGCAGGCAAGCCCCTTCCGATCGAGGAGTGGCGCAAAGCCGTGACCAAGTTAGCGGACCAATTCGCAGCCGGAGTCGCGACCCTCGATCCTAAGCAGTACCCCAAAACCTGCGAATACTGCGCCGCAGGACCCCTCTGCCGGATCACCGACGCCGAACCCGCCTTCCCAGAGAGCGACTCGCAGATATAACGATGCTCTCGCGGTGGTCAACACAACCACTCACAGGATCCGAGCGTAGCGTCATGTCAGTTGAGTCGACAGTCGCGCTAGAATCGGTCCTCGCTATCGACTTCCGTAAGCGATGGCCCGCTCCACTCAGGCACCGCCAAAAGCATGTCGTGTTCAACTCAAGGCTAAAAGGGCGTTACGGCAATTGTCTGTTAAAACCCCCGACCCTGGCGGGGTCGCTGTGCGGTCAAGTGGACGACCCCGAGTATCCCTACCGACAACGGCGCGGGCGTTCTCAAAGCTTTGTCTGCGACTAAGACCACGCCTCAGGCCAAGCGGCTCAACTCAGTCGAGCCTTCTCATGTTCGGCATTCCTATCTCGATGGGCCCGATCCAAGCACGCATGGCAGATGTGCCACGCGCTGGTCTCGAAACACGCTAGTCCCCAGGCGGTGGATGTGCGTGTGCCGTTCACTCGCCTGTAACAGCCGGCTCGCTGTCGGTGCGTTGCCACTCTAGATGCACGGGATCGCACGAACTCCAACTCTCCCCTACCGTGCCCGGGAAGCGATTCGCCAACCACTCACGACCCGCAAGAACTCAACGGTTAAGCGGGATCTTTTGTGGAAACCGGCGATAAACTAAACGAAGGCGTGCTACCAGAAGCAATAACTCCCGGTAGCCAAGCCCAGACTCTTGCCCGTGCCCGACACAAACGCAGCCACCATCCTCCCTCCACACAAGGCGACCCCAGCATGACCACCGGCGCCACCCCAACCGCTGCGAACTCCAGCCTCTTCCCCTTCACCGTCCCCCAGGACGCCGCCCAACGCAAACGCGCGCTCGACCCCGAGACTTCATTCCTCGTCCAGGCCCCCGCAGGCTCCGGCAAGACCGAACTCCTCATCCAGCGCTACCTGACCCTCCTTGCCAGAGTCGACGAACCCGAGGAGATTCTGGCCATCACCTTCACGAAGAAGGCTGCCGCCGAAATGCGCGACCGTGTCGCCGCCGCCCTCGAGCGACCCAACTCCGACGCCGCCCACGCCGCTCTCGCGCAGGACGAGCACCGCCACTGGAGGCTCGCCCAAAACCCAGGCCGTATGCGCATCGACACCATCGATGCCTTCGCCCACTCCATCGTTCGCGCCATGCCCTGGCTCTCCCGCTTCGGCTCCATGCCCGAACCCGTCGAGGACGCCACCGCGCTCTACCGCCAAGCCGCCTCGCGTACCCTGCGACTCTTGGGCGGAGGCAACGCCACCGACGCCGCCGCGATCCGAACTCTGCTGCGTCACCTCGACGTGAACGCCAGCCTTTGTGAGCGCATGATCGCCCAAATGCTCGCCCGTCGCGAACAGTGGCTCCCTGTGATCGCCGGCGAGGACCCCAACGCGCTCCGCCCCACGCTAGAGGCCAACATCGCGCACCTCGTCCGCCTCGAACTTCGTGCCATCCATGACCACGCGCCAGATTTCGCCCTGGGACTCCTCCCAGAACCCGAACCTCGCGCCCTCGCCCAATGGAAAGACGTCATCGAGCGTTTCCTCACGCAATCTGGAGACTGGCGCAAACGCGTCACCGGCCTCGTGCAAGCCGAAACACGCATCTTGGACCAGCTTCGCGCCCCCGAGTACGACGCCCTACGCGACCTCCTGCACGCCGCGCGACACCTGCCGCCGCCGTACTACCAAGCGCGCCAATGGCCCGTCCTCGAAGCGCTGTTTCACACCCTTAAGCTAGCCGCTGCGAACCTCCGCGTCGTCTTCCAATCGCGAGGCCAGGTCGACTTCAGCGAGATCGCCGCCGCCGCTCTCGAAGCCCTAGGCCCCATCGAAGCCCCCACCGATCTCGGACTCACACTCGGCCATCGCATCCGCCATCTCTTGGTCGACGAGTTTCAGGACACCTCACAATCGCAGCGCGACCTCCTCCTCAAGCTCACCGCTGGCTGGGACGAAGGCGATGGACGCACCGTCTTCCTGGTCGGCGATCCGATGCAATCCATCTACCGGTTTCGCGAAGCCGAAGTCGGCGTCTTTCTCGAGACGCGCACAAGCGGCCTTGGACCCGTTCTGCCCGAACCACTCGCGATCCAGGTCAACTTCCGATCCTCGCCGGAACTCGTCTCATGGGCCAATCAATGCTTCACCCAGGCCTTCCCGCAAACCGAAGACCCCGCCATGGGCGCTGCCGTATTCGCCGACTCGGTGCCCTTCCGTTGGGAGCCAGGCCTCGTTCGTGTTCACCCCGCCTTCGATCGGAACGATGAAGCCGAGGCCCAACTCGTCGCGACCCTTGTCGAAGAGGCCCGCCGCGATAGTCCTGGCAAGTCTGTCGCTGTACTCGTACGTGCGCGAGCCCACCTCACGGAAATCGTTCGCGAGTTCCGCCGCCGGGGCTGGCGCTATCGCGCGGTCAAGGTCGACACTCTGGCCGAATCCCCCGTGGTGCGCGACCTTCTGGCCCTAACCCGCGCACTCGTCCATCTCGCGGACCGTCCGGCATGGCTTGCGGTGCTGCGAGCGCCCTGGTGTGGCCTCACCCTGCAGGATCTTGAAGCCATCGCCGGAAACGATCGCATCAGTTCCATCTGGACTCTCCTTCGCAGTTCCGGCCTCCGCCTCTCCCCCGACGGCGAAGCCCGCGTGCGCGCCCTGTGCGCCGCTCTAGATCCCGTCATGGTCCAGCGCCGCCGCGTACCTCTGCGGCAATGGGTCGAAGCGGCCTGGCTCCGTCTCGGCGGACCCGAAGCCTGTTGCGGGCAAAGTGCAATGGCGCAGGAAGACGCGGCCGCGTACCTTGATCTACTGGACGAGTTTGACGACGGAGGTGACCTTCCGGAGTTTGATCGCATCGAAGCCCGGCTGCGCGACATCTTCACCAAGCCTGACCCCTCTGCGGATGACACCCTGCAGGTCATGACCATCCACCAGGCCAAAGGTTTGGAGTTCGACACCGTGATCCTGCCGGGTCTCGGCAAACTCGGCCGCCAGGACGACCGCCGTCTTCTGCATTGGTTACGGCAAGGCGATCGCTTAGTGCTCGCCCCTGTACCGGCCAGTGAGCAGGAATCCGACCCCGTCTACAAGTACCTGGAGACCATCGAACAACGCAAGGACGCCAACGAACTGGTGCGGCTACTCTATGTGGCCGTAACGCGGGCCCGCCGTACACTGCACCTCATCGGGCACACGAATGTGAAGAAAACCGGCGAGATGGGTCGCCCCAGCCGAGGTTCGCTGTTGCACCGGATGTGGCCGATGGTCGAAGAACAGTTCAGCGAAGCGTTCGCGTCGCAAGCCTCGGGAAAGAACAGAGTACCGATTTCCCACGATCCGCGCGCAACCCCTGTACCCTCGCCTAACCTCACCCGCATCGCGACGGGTTGGCGGCCTCAGTCCGTTCGGATGGAGCCCGACAGCAGCCGCATAGAAGCAACCGATGACAACACCATCGAGACGTTGTTCACATGGACAGGCAACACGCTGCGCCACATCGGGGTCATGACCCACGCGATGCTCCACCGCGCTATTTCGGACCCTTCTGCCTGGACGGCAGATCCCGAAGCTTGGGTACGCGCACATCGCCCCCGCCTTCGCCGTATGCTCGAAAGTCTCGGCGTCCCGGCTGGTGAGTGTGCCGATGCAGCCGCCAAGGTTGAGACGGCCGTGCTACGCACCATGCAGGACGATCGCGGCGCCTGGACCCTCGCTCCGCAAGATACGTCCCGTGCGGGAGCCGGCAGCGAACTCGCGGTCACCGGTGTCGACGCGCAAGGTCGTGTCGTGCGCGGCGTCGTCGACAGAACCTTCCTCGATAACGACGGCGTCCGCTGGATCATCGACTACAAGACCAGCACCCACGAGGGCGGGGAACTCGAGTGGTTCCTCGACGGAGAGCAACTCCGCTACCGTCCACAACTGGAGCGCTATGGCCGCCTCTTCCGTCTTGCTGAGCCGGAGCGACCCATCCGTCTTGGCCTGTACTTCCCGCTTCTAGGAGCGTGGCGCGAGTGGGAACTGCAATAGCATCACCCCTCGCGCGCACACCGCATTAGTGACCGCCGCCCTTGGCTTTGGCGGGAGACGGTTTCGGCGCTTCCTTCGCTGCTTCCTTCGCAGCTGCCGGAGGAGCCCCATGTCCGCCATCCGCCGCCTTCTCGCCCGCTTTCTCCCCAGCAGCAGGCGCTGCGCCATGACCTCCACCGCCGCCGGCCGCGCCGTGACCACCGGCTTTCTTATCGTCAGCCTTCGCTTCCGGAGGCGGATTCTTAAACAGGATGATCACCGAAATACGACGGTTGCTCGCATCATTCGGATCCTTCTCCACGCGCAGGAACTGTGCCGCAAAACCGCGAACCTGTTTGATCTGCTCTTCCTTCAGCCCGTTGTCCTGCATGATGCGCCGCGCTGCATTGGCGCGATCCGACGATAGCTCCCAGTTGCTGTAGGTTTTATCGTTCGAAAACGGCTTCGCATCCGTGTGCCCTTCGATGACGATCTTGTTCGACATCTTGCCCACTTCCTGCGCCAGCTTCGACAGGAAAGCTTCACCATGCGAACTCGGCCGCGCGCTGCCAGACTGGAAGAAGTACCCTTTCTCCGTCTCCAGCAACTCGATGCGCAGACCTTCGCCCGTCACCGTCATCTGCACTTGATCCTTGAGCTCCGCCAACTCCGGCGTCTCCTTCATGATCTCCTGCAGCTTCTCTTTGAGCTTTTCGAGATTGTCCTGCTGCAAATGCAGCGTATCCCCGGAACCCGACTGCGAGCTACCTACATCGCGACCCGTGCCCGCTGGATCCTTGAAGTACCCGGCAATCGAATCCTTCACCTGCTGCGACGTATTCATCAGCCACAGCACGATGAACAGAGCCATCATCGCGGTAACAAAGTCAGCATAAGCGACCTTCCACGCGCCACCATGATGGCCGCCATGTCCAGCCTTTTTCTTGACAACAATAATCGGTGCAAGCTTTTGATCTGACATCGAAGATTAAGCTCCGCTGCCGCCCTTGCAGGCCTTTTCCATTTCCTTGAACGTCGGACGCTCGTGCGACGGGATCATCCGTCGCGCTGTCTCCACCGCCAGGATAGGCGCCGCACCTTTAATGAACGAGATCACCGCCATGCGCAGTACCTTGTAGTACTCGCCTTCCGCATCGTTCATCTTTGTCAGGTACTGCGCAATCGGACCCAGGAATCCGTAACACATCAGGATGCCCAGGAACGTTCCGACGAGCGCCGCGCCCACCTTATGGCCGATCTCTTCCGGAGGCCCGCCTAGCGCACCCATCGTAATCACGATGCCCAACACCGCCGCCACAATCCCAAGACCCGGCAACGCGTCGGCCACCGTATTCAATGCCGCCACCGGTACGCCCGCCTCATGATGATGGCTCTCCATATCCATTTCCATCATCTGGTCGATCTCGTACGTCCCCACGCCACCGCTAATCGCCATGCGTAGGGTGTCGCACACAAAGTGCACGGCATGATGATTCTTCAGGAACCCTGGATACTTCGTAAAGATCGGACTCTTATCCGGATCTTCCACATCCGCTTCCAGCTTTACCATCCCGTTCTTACGCGCATGCATGAACAAATCGTTCAGCATCTTCAGCGTGTCGAGATAAAACTTTTGGTTGTAAGGGCTCGGTTTCAACGCCCCCAGTACGGACTTGAACAGCGCAATCACAGTAGGCAACGGATTCGCGATGAGCAACGTGCCCAACGCCGCGCCGCCAATAATCACAACTTCAGCAGGCTGCCATAGCACTGCAAGCTCCCCATGTTCCATGAGGTAGCCGCCAATGATGCCACCAATAACCACCAGGATGCCGACGATGACGAACATACTAAGGTCATATCGGAGCCCGCCTACCTGTTTTGAATGAGTCTTTCTGATTAGGCGATATCTCGATCGCGCAGGCCGATCAGATACAAAATTGCGTCCAGTCCATTCGAAGAAATCGCATGCCGCGACCTCTCGCGTACCACCGGTTTGGCCTGAAAGGCAATGCCTAACCCGGCTAGTCCGATCATCGGCAGATCATTAGCCCCATCCCCCACGGCAATGCACTGTTCGAGGCTGATATTCTCCCGCGCCGCGATCTCCTGCAGTCGTCGCGCCTTCACCTGCCCGTCCACGATCTCCGACCGGATCTCACCCGTCACCACGCCATCCAGTATGTCCAACTCGTTGGCATAGAGATAATCAAATCCCAGCTTTTCCTGAAGCTTCCGCCCAAAGTACGTAAACCCGCCCGACAGAATCGCCGTCTTGTACCCCAGCCGCTTCAACGTAGACATCAGCCGTTCCGCGCCATCCATCAACCGGATGCGCCCGGCCACCCGCTCCAGCGCTGCCTCATCCAGCCCCTTCAGCAATCCCACGCGCTTGCGGAACGCCGCCGGAAAATCCAGCTCCCCGCGCATGGCAGCTTCTGTGATCGCCGCGACCTGCTCGCCGACACCCGCTTCCTTGGCCAGTTCATCGATCACCTCGCATTGGATCAACGTCGAATCCATGTCAAAGGCGATCACCCGTCGCGTCCTGCGGTACGCATTGTCGTGTTGAAACGCGACATCGATGCCATGCTCGCGGCTGATTCGCAAAAAGCTTGCCCGCAGCGCCTTCTCGTCCACAACCGCCACGCTGCTCAACCCGAACTCGATGCAGGACCTCTCCGTATCCCGTCCGCTCAACCGGTCAATCCGTTCGATGTTCAAGCCCGCCTGCGCCACCACACCCGTCACTTCAGCCAGGTGCGCGAACCCCACCGCCGTACCCAGCACGGTCAGGATAAAACGATGCTTGCCTTGTTCCGCCACCCAATCGGCGTACGCACCATCGGCCACGCTCGAAAAACGCAGATCCGCATTCCACTCGCGAGCCTTCGCGGCCAGCGCCGTTGTAACCTCCGCCTCGCCATCCGCCGGAACCTCGATCAGCACGCCCAGCGCGACAGCCTGATGGATCACCGCCTGCCCGATGTCCAAAATCCGCGCCCCATGGGACGCCAGCAATTGAGTGATGGAATGGATGAGTCCGGGCTGATCCTGTCCGGTGAAATGAATCAAAAGACGACGCGACATCAAATCCCGCGTAGCAGACTCGCTGCTTCCTCAATCTGCGCCGCGCAATTCCGCAGCGCCTTGGCGACGTTGGCCGCCTGTTGTGCCGCCTCTTCCGTACGTCCAGCCTCCAACGCCTCGCGTACCCCCGGCAGCGTCTTCACGCCGTACCCCGTGTACAAACCCGGCGCGTACAGCTGATGCTTGTACCATTCGCGACCCGGCAACCCCTGCGGCAACAGCAACGCCCGCTCCGTCTTCATCAGCGCCTGATTCAGCTTTGTCAGCTTCTCTGGTGAAATCGCCTGGGACCGTCGCCGTACCCCGCGAATCTCATCGTCAAACGCGCGCGACGCCGTAGACAGCCGCGTCAACTGCCGGTTCACTTCCTTCAGATCCGCGTTCGGAAACTCCTTTTGGATCTCCTCGACATAGGACCGTACGGCCTTCGTCAAGTCACCAAACTCATGCGGCAACACAGGCGCATCGGCCAGCCGCATCGCCATCGTCGTCGTCAATTGCGTCAGCGCGCGGCAATAGGAAAAGTCAGGATCCCCAAACTTCTGATACGCCGTGAACGTGTCGTACACCGAATGGTACAGACCGCCGCCCTCGCCACCAAATCCCAGATTCAGACTCGGAATCCCAGCGTGATCCAGGAACGACACAAAGTCCGACCCTGACCCCAGCGGACTCAATCGCAGTCCATTCGCATTCGCACGACGCTGCGGCGTCTCGGCCAGCGCTTTGCCCGTACCCGGGTCCTTCACGTGCCGCAACAGGTTCCCCACAAACTGCTCAAACGCAGGCGACCCGCCGACGCCCAATGTACCCCGGCTATTCGAATCCGTATTGATGTACGCGACAGCCTTCTGTTCCAACTCGGCCTTGTGCTTCTCCACCCACTCGGTGGACCCGACCATGCCGAATTCCTCGCCATCCCACAAACACAGTACGATCGTGCGCTTGGGCTTCCACCCCGACTTCACCAGCCGTGCCAGCACACGCCCCGTCTCGAGCAACGACGAGGCACCGGACAACGGATCATTCGCCCCATGCACCCAGGCATCGTGATGGTTGCCCAAAATCACCCACTGATCCTTAAACTGCGTACCCGGAATCACGGCAATCACGTTATGCACCGGCTTCACGGACCAGTCAAAATCCACCTTCAACCGCACCGCCGCAGGACCCGGCCCCATGTGGTACGTCAGCGCCATCGCGCCGCGCCAACTCTCCGGCGTCAGCGGACCTCCCATCGCCCGCAGAATAGGTGCTGCATCGCCGTACGAAATCGGCAAGGTCGGAATGCGAACCAAAGTCTTCGCCTGTTCGCGACCCAGTTTCTTCGATCCCTTCTCGGATGCCCAACCCGGCGACAGCGGATCTCCGGGATGTATCGCCATGTCCATGATGCTGCCCCGCTGCACGCCTTGCGGCGGACGGAACGGACCCTTGGGGTACACATCCCCGCGATAGTACCCATCGTCTTTGGGATCAGAATAAATCAGGCAGGCAATCGCGCCATTCTGCGCCGCGATCTTCGGCTTCACACCGCGAAAGCCATTGCCGTAGCGCACCAGCACGACTTTGCCGCGCACGTCGACACCGGCCTTCTTCAGCGTCTCGTAATCTTCCTGGTTGCCGTAATTGGCGTACACCACTTGGCCCGTGACATCGCCCGATGGCGAATAGGCCGTGTACGGTGGCAGTTGCCCGACGTCTGCCGAGTCCTTGTCTTCCGGAATCACCGGCTCTTGCAGCTTTGCACGATACGCCGTCGGCGCCGTTACGTCCAATTGCCGGCTCGTCGGATAAGGCAGCAGAGCCTCAAAGGTCTCGATTCGCGCATCCAATCCCCACTCGCGAAACAGCGCCTGCGCATACTCCGCTACCGCGCGCGACCCCGGCGACCCCGCATGATGCGGTTCCCCGGACATCCGCTCCATGTACGTCCGAATGCGTTCGGCCTGCGCCATGTCGCGCGCCTTCCGTTCGCGTTCCATCTGCGATGCTTGCTCAGACTCCGGAAAGCCCCGGACAAACAAATTCGCGGGACCAGCAGGAGGTTGCGGTGCGGGAGACTGTGCAAGCAAAGACAGCGAAACAACGGACGAAAGCAGCGGACGAAGTATCATGTTCGTTTCAAAAACGCCACAAACTCCGCGGTATCTTTGGTCAGTCCGGCAAAGGATGCCACTACTCGCTCATCGGGCGTGACGATTGCATAGTAGGGTATCGCAACGGTCTTGAACTTGGAGTCCTGGATTTTCTGGTTCTCCTCGCTCGCCTGATCCGTCCCGTCCGTGTACAGCTCCACCAACACCAGATTCGCGATCGCTTCCTGCACCTCTGGCTTGGGAAACATATTCTGTTTCATCCAGTGGCAGTTCGTACACGCGTATCCCGTAAAGTTGATGAGTACGTTCTTGTTCTCCGCCTTGGCCTTCGCCAGCGCCGCCGCGTATTCGTTCTTCAGCCACTTATTGGCGCTTGCCGTACCCTCAGCCCCACCGGATACCGCGCAACCCTGCGCCGGCGGCGGGATGTACGCATCCAGTTCACCCAGGCGGCCGCAAAACATCCCCGGCAGCAGATGAATGCCAAAGATCAGGAAGAACGCGCCCGTCAACAACCGGCCGACCCCCATGTGATCGTTCGGACCAATCCCTTCCAGCCGCAGGAACCCCAGCAAGTACAGTCCAGCCAGTGAGAACAGCACCACCCAGGCCGCCAAGAAACGCTCGCGCGTCAGGATGTTCCACTGCAGTACGGCATCGATGTTGCTCAAATACTTCAGCATCCCCGCCAGCACCAAAAAGCCCATCACGACCTTCACCCGCGCCAGCCAACCGCCGGACTTCGGCATCCGCTTGATGTACTGCGGAAACAGCGCCAGAAAGAAGAACGGCGCCGCCAGGCCCGTCGCAAACGTCGCCATACCCAGCACCGGCCGGATCCCCGCCGCCTGAATCGATCCCGCCAGCAAGGTACCCACAAACGGACCCACGCAAGCAAAGCTCGTCAGCGCAAAGCTCAAGCTCATCATCAGCGTACCCACGGTGCCGCCCTGTCGTGACTTCTCATCCGCCGCACTCGTCAGCCAAGCTGGCAGCGTGATCTCAAACGCGCCCAACAGGCTCAGCCCGAACACGCCGAACAGGATCGCGATAAAGCTGTTCACCCACGGGCTTGACCCCAACTGCACCACGCCAAACGGCCCCAGAATCGCCGTCACCGCAAAGCCCAGTACGCAGAACAGAATGATGATGCCCGCCGAAAAGATCCCCGCCTGTGCGATGCCATCCGCCTTCGATCCGCTCTCCCGATTCAGGAACCCGGACATCACGAACGGAATCATCGGGAACACGCAAGGCGTAAACAACGCCGCCAATCCCAACCCAAACGCAGTAGCCAGATATGCGCCCAAACTCTGCGAATCCTGATTGCTGGTCGTCGTAGCCGGAGCCGCAGCCCCAGCAGCAGAAGAAGTGGCAGGAGCCGCTTTTGCAGCCGCACCGCCAGCCAGCGCGAACCCCTCAGGTACTTTCACCGCACCCGGAGCAAATGTACCCGCGGCCGTCTTCCGCTGCGGGACACACTGCTTATCCGTACAAATCTGATACCGCAGCTTCAGCGTGACCTCGCCCGCCGCCGTCTCCGCAGCAGGCGCGACATAGAACACAATGTCTTTTTCGTAGGTTTCGCTCTCGGCCTGGAAGTTCGGGTCGAACTCCACCTTGGGCGGCTTCTGATACACCGCGGCAGCAGCACCACCATCCACAGTTGCCGTAAACTTCAAACCCACCGGCGACGAAGCCGAGTAGAGATGCCAAGGTTCGGGCAGGGAACTGGACAACTTCAGCAGTCCCGGACCCGCCGGTTCCACCTTCCATTGCAGTTGAGGGATGTCGCCTTGTGCAGCAGCAATGGCCGCGATGGCGAGGAAGAGAACCGTTTGGCGCATCATGATTCTTGTTCTTAGTCCGATGCCTAGGTTATGCCGCCGGATGCGGCTTTACTTCCGTAATTCTTCTTCGATCCGCTGATTTAATCCACCTTCGGCAGATTCTTTGGCCATCCGGATCGCATTCTTAATCGCCTTCGCCGGAGACCGTCCGTGGCAGATAATGCATACGCCGCGCACGCCCAACAGCGGTGCGCCACCGTACTCAGCATAATCCACTCGCTTCCGGAAGTCCGCGTACGCATTGCGCGACAGCACATAGCCGATCTTGCGCGTAATGGTCGCTTCCAGTGACTCCTTCAGCATGTGCTTGAAGACGTCCACCAGACCTTCGCTCACCTTCAGCGCGACATTGCCAACAAACCCGTCGCACACGATCACATCAACGTCACCGGTGTACAGATCGCGACCCTCAACGTTGCCAATAAAGTTGATCGGCAGCTTCTGCAGCAGTGGCCGCGCATCGTGGACGAGCTGGTTACCCTTATGATCTTCCTCGCCAATCGACAGAATGCCCACGCGAGGGTTCTTGGTGTGGAACATCACGCGTGAATAGGCATCGCCCATCACCGCAAACTGCGCCAGCATCTCAGCCGAAGAATCGACGTTCGCGCCCACGTCCACCACAACCACCGGCTTGCCCTTTACGGTGGGAAACGCAGATGCCAGAGCCGGACGCTCGACACCCGGAATCATCCCCTGCACCGTTTTCGACGTTGCCATGCAGGCCCCTGTGTTACCCGCCGACACAACGCCATGCGCCGCACCGTCGCGTACCAGACGCGTCGCCACGCGAATCGACGAATCGCGTTTCTGCCGCATCGCCTTGGCCGCGGAATCCTCCATGGTTACAACCTCGGAGGCATGTTGGATCTCTAAGGGAAGGTCTTTCCAGCCGTGATGATGCGCGTCCAGTTCCCGGCGTACCTCGTCTTCGCGCCCCACTAGGATGACGCGGACGTTATGGTGTTTTGCCGCCTGAAAGGCGCCCTCAACTTCGGCCTTGGGGGCGTGGTCGCCGCCCATGGCGTCAACGGCGATGGTGATCATGCAGGGTGATTATCACGAGTATCAAACGCGCAATTGCCCGCCCGAAAGGAAACTCGTTCCCCAGGGCGGGCAATTGGCGAAAAATGGATACAACCGCCGTTTAGGCTTCCGCGACCTCGATGATTTCGCGGTTCTTGTACTTGCCGCAGAACGGGCAAACCCGGTGAGGCAGCACGCGCTCGTGGCAGGAAGGGCACTCGGCAAGGCCCTTGGCCTTCAGGTGATCGTGCGCGCGGCGCTGGGAGGTGCGGCGCTTGGAGTGGCGTCGTTTGGGATTCGGCATGGTGTCTCTCTCTACTTCAACTTCTAATTTCGTACTTGCCGCAGGCCTACTTCTTCAGGCTCTGCAGCGCGGCAGCAAACTGTTTCACCACCAGCGGCTTGCTTTCGCACGCGCAGTTGGCAAAATTCCGATTCTGCCCGCAGGATGGACATATTCCTTTGCAGCCTGGCGAACAAACCTTCTGCATCGGTAGCGCCAAAACGATCTGCTCAAGCAGAATATCGTCCAGCTCCAGTCCATCACCGCTATAAAATCCGATTTCGCTCTCGCCCTCGCTGACGTGGACCTCCCCCACCGGCTCGCCGGACTCATCCGGCCGGTAGGTAAGATCGAAATCCGTCTCAATCGGTAGCGTCGCAGGCTCTACACAACGGTCGCAAGGCGCTTCCATCGTAACCCGGAGCTTGCCCGACACCCGGATCTCACCGAGGACATCGCTAACCAGTTCCGCCTCGCCTTTGACAGCAATCGGCGACGCCTGCGTCAGCTCATCTGCAAACTCAATTGTGCCCGGTGGAATCTCCAGAGCGAAAGGGATCTTTTTCAGTTCCAACTCTCGCAGCGATAAGAACATACTGGTATCCTTCAAAGACCTCGATCCAGCATGCGGACACACCAATCGCGGACTTCAAGCCGGGCGGCTTTTCTACAAGTATACAACAACTTGTAGTATTGTTCCCGAACCGGCCCCGCAAAAGCAAAAAGAGACGCGGTTTCGCGCCTCTTCTCTCGCCTTATCGGTGACCGTTGATCCTTAAAACGGGTTCGTACGCTGCGACACCAGCGACAGGAACTCGTCCCGCGTCGCCTTTTCGGCCTTGAAGTCACCCAGCATCGTACTGGTAATCGTGCCCGAGTGCTGCTTTTCCACACCGCGCATCATCATGCAGAAGTGGCGAGCCTCGGCGATCACGCCAACACCGCGCGGCGCGATCACTTCCTGTACGGCCTTCGCCACCTGCTCCGTCAACTGTTCCTGCACCTGCAACCGGCGCGCGAACATGTCGACGATGCGCGGGATTTTGCTCAGGCCAATCACCTTGTTCTGCGGCAGGTACGCGACATGCATTTTTCCGAAAAACGGCAGCATGTGGTGCTCGCACAAGCTGTAAAACTCAATGTCGCGGACAATCACCATGCCCTCGGTCTCAACGTCGAACAACGCGCCGTTGACGATCTCATCCATCGACGTTTCATAGCCGCTCGTCAAAAACTGCAATGCCTTTGCTGCGCGCTCGGGCGTCTTCACCAGACCGTTGCGGTCCAGATCTTCGCCCACTTCGCGGATTAATGAGGCATATGCGTCTGTCATCATTTCAAGTGGGGTAGGTGCCACGACCGAAAACTTCGCCCTGGATGTCATTGTGTGTCCGTAATCTCAAAGATGTTGCGCCGCGTCTCCTCGATGCGGACTTTTTCGAGCGTGACCGAAGAAAATGCAGACTCGCCGAAATACCGTGGCCAGCTATCGTATAAACGCTGACGCACCACCACAGCCAGGTTCTCGGATGTCGGCACCATCCCGCCAGGCTGCTGGAACTCGGCAATATCCACGTTCAAATTACTGTGCTCCATCGGTTCGACAATCTCCCGCCGCACCAACGTATCGAGCAACTCAAGGTCCACGATGCGCCCGGTGCGCTCCTCTAAAGGACCACGTACACTCACATCCAGCGCGTAATCGTGCCCATGCCCATACGGGTTGGCACACTTGCCAAACGTCGCGCGATTCTCGGCCTCGCTCAACGAATCGGAATACAGCCGATGGCTCGCGGAAAATCGGTACCGTCGTGTCAATTTCATTTCAATCGCCCGAATAATCGACGTACAGATCTTCCGTCTCGTACAACCGCACATTCTTCAACCGTGCCGGACCCTGAAAGTGCGGCTCCAAACGCCGCCAGATGTCCACCGACACGTTCTCCACCGTCGGAATGATCTTGTCGAACGGCGGAACCTCGTAGTTCAGAAACCGGTGATCCATCACATCCACTACTTCTCGATTCAGGATGTCCTTCACCTGTTTCAAATCCACGATCATCCCGGTCACCGGATCTGGCACACCGTCCAGTGTGACCTCTAGAATATAGTTATGGCCATGGCCATTGCGGTTCGCCGCAGGGCCATACATCGCGCGGTTCTGCTCTTCGCTGAACTCCGGGTGATAGCACAGGTGCGACGCGGAAAACTCGACTTTTCGGGTGATTTGCATTGGCCGTAAGAACTAAGTGTTGGATGCTCCAACTGAGCCGAAAGGATCGCTAACCGTAGCCTAGCATGTGGATTAAATTAGCCATGGGCGCCTTGGCAGCCGCTTTAGTCGCCGTCGTGTACCCCACCCTAGAGGTCCGCGTCATCCAGCCGGGCGACACCGCCCCCTCGTTTTCGATCACCACCGACCAGGGCAACAAGATCACCCAAAAGGACTTCGGAGGCAAGGTTCTCGTCCTCAACTTCTGGGCCACCTGGTGCCAGCCCTGCCTCGAAGAATTCCCCGCGTTGAACCAGTTCTCCGCGCGCGTCAAGGACAAAGGCGTCGTCGTCGTCGGTGTCTCCGCCGACAAGAGCGAAAAGCAGTACAAACGCTTCATCGAAGCCACTCGCCCCGCGTTCCAAACCATGCGCGACCAGGAAGCCGACGTCGCCTCCGACTACGGCACCTTCATGTACCCCGAAACCTACGTTATCAGCAAAGACGGCAAGGTTTTGAAGAAATACATCGGGATCATCGACAGCTTTCCGGAACTCGAAAAGCTGGTGCTCGCTCAATGATCACCGCGCAGATTCTCTCGCGCATCGAAGCGATCGTAGGCAAGCGAGGCTACCTCACCTCATCCACGGACCTCAAGCTCTATGAGTACGACGGCGGCGTCGATAAGCACCGCCCCGATGTCGTCGCGTTTCCCAAGTCCACGGACGATGTCGTAGCCCTCGTCAAACTCGCCGCCGAATTCGGACTCCCGCTCGTCGGCCGCGGCGCCGGCACAGGCCTGAGCGGTGGCGTCATCCCGCGCGCGGGCGGCTTGATGATCGCCTTTTCGAAGATGAACAAGATCCTCGAAATCGATCTCGACAACGAGTACGCCGTTCTCCAACCCGGCGTGGTCAATCTGGACATCACCCTCGCCGTCCAGCGTGACGGCTACTTCTTCGCGCCGGACCCTTCCTCCCAACGCGCCTGCACCATCGGCGGCAACGTCAGTGAAAACGCCGGAGGACCCCACACCCTCGCCTACGGCGTCACAACAAACCACATCCTAGGCTTTGAGGCTGTCCTCATCGACGGTACGGTCATCCTGGTAGGCGGCAAAGAAGCCGACCCCATCGGCTACGACCTTCGCGGACTCCTCACCGGCTCCGAAGGAACCATGGTGCTCGTCACCAAAGTCATCGTCCGTCTGATGCGCGCCCCGGAAGCGATAAAAACCCTGCTCGCCATCTATGACAGCCCCGCGGACGCGGGCAACACGGTCGCAGAAATCACCGCGCGAGCCATCACGCCAGCCGCCGTCGAAATGCTCGATGGAGTCATGCTCCGCATGGTCGAAGAAGCCACCCACGCCGGCTACCCTCTCGACGCCGCTGCCGTCCTCCTCATCGAACTGGAGGGACTCAAGGAAGTCGTCGAAGAGCAGGCCGAACAGATCAAGGCCGCCTGCATGGCCTCCAACGCCCGCGAATTCCGCGTCGCCCGCAACGCCGAAGAGCGCGACCTTCTCTGGAAGGGCCGCAAGAACGCCTTCGGTGCCGTCGGCCGCGTCAGTCCTTTCTACTACGTGCAGGACGGCGTCGTACCTCGCACCAAGATCGCCCCGACGCTTGCCTACATTCACGAGGTCAGCAAGAAATACGGCCTCGAGATCTCGAACATCTTCCACGCGGGCGATGGCAACATGCACCCCATCATCCTGTTCGACGCCCGCAAGCCCGGCGACCTCGAAAAAGCCCAGCATGCCGGCGACGACATCCTCCGCTACTGCGTCTCCGTTGGTGGCAGCATCACCGGCGAACACGGCGTCGGCATGGAAAAGATGGAACTGATGCGGGACCAGTTCCCCCGCGAAACCCTCGATCTCATCGCCAGATTCAAGAATCTGTTCGACCCCACCTGCCGCCTCAACCCCGGCAAGCTTCTACCCACCGGCATCGGCTGCATGGAGATCCGCCAACGTGCGGGAACCGAAATCTAGCTTCATCGAACATCTCTGCGTATGGGAGTGGCAAGGCACAGGACCCACCGTCCTGTTCGCCCACGCCACCAGCTTCCACGCCCGCATCTGGGACTCGATCATTCGCCGGCTCCCCGATGACACGCACGCCATCGCCATCGACCTCCGAGGTCACGGCCGCAGCGGCAACCCCACGGCCTCTGAACCCACACGCTGGAAGAACTTCAGCGCTGACATCGCCCTGGTTGCCGACACCCTCGGCCTCCGCGACATCGTGGGCGTCGGCCACTCCATGGGAGCCCACTCCATCGCCTACGCCGCCGTCCTGCGACCGCAGCTCTTCCGCTCAATTCTGTTGATCGACCCCGTCATCCGCCCCGACGCAATGTACACCGGCAAGTGGACCGAGAGTCACTTCGCCCGCAACCGCCGCAACGTCTGGACCTCCGGTGACGAGATGTACGCCAAGTACGCCAATCGCCCGCCATTCGACAAGTGGGACCAGGCAGCAGTCCACGATTACTGCAACTATGCATTGAACGGAACCGCCCTAGCCTGCGAGCCCAACTTCGAAGCATCGATCTACGAAGCCAGCACCGAACCAGACTCGCGCATCTCCCCGGAAGATCTAGCCACAATCCAGATCCCCGCGATAGTCATGCGCTCGCAGTATGAGGCCGTCCCCGGAGTGGTAGACATGAACGCCTCGGCCACAGACCCAACGCTCGCAGAGCGTCTCCCCAAGGGCATAGACGTCAAGCTAGACCTAGGTCACTTCATCCCGATGGAAGCCCCGGACCTGGTTGCCGCCCAAATCCGCGACCTTCTCTAAGAGAACACCATGGCCCCGGCGCTCGTACTCATCACCAGCATCCTGTGCCAGCAACCCTCACCCGCAACACTCACGCCGGATGCGTTGGTGGAGGCGATTGAATCCAAGCACCCCATCGACTGGAAAGGCGTGCAATCGCCGCCCTGTGCAGAAGCCTGTGTAGCCGAAACCATTTCCTACACAAAGCCGCGCCCGCAGCGCATCATCAAGATCGCCGGCCACCCCTCGACCGTCTACATTCGTTACGTCCAAGCAAAGGACAGCACCTGGAAGCTATCGGGCACCTTCGAGTCACACACTTGGAACCATCCGCCAAGACATGAAGTCTCGCAGGACCGCGTTACCGGCAAGCGCTACCTCCGCATCGCCTCGCAAGGCGCCAGAGGCAGCGGCGTAGACGAAGAAGTAGAAACCTGGTTCGACCTCGCCGCCGATGACTTCGCCCCGCTCTTGACCATCCCAACAACAGCCCATCACGATCCCGCAAGCGCAGGCATCGGACGCCGTCTCCACACCTACGCCAGCATCCACAACGGCACGGTCGAAGCGACTTTCGAAATGCACTTCAAGCTGGATGACACAGAGGTCGCAATACGCGAGTACACCGCAACATACCGTCAGCCGAGCCCCGGAGCGAAATTCGAACTCTCCACAGTCAAACCCGAGGTCCAACTCACAGCGCTTCTGGATTTCGACGCCGCCCCCAGCGAGGACACGCTCCTAAAGATCATCCTCCCTGAGCTACAGGCGATCGCAAAAGGCAACAATCCCGCCGCACGCGCGACTGTAAATCTATACCTTCGCCGCTCTCCAAGCCAACTACCCGCGATCGAAAGCCTACGGCGCCAACTCAAACCCACCCGTTAGCACCCACGCGACCTCCATCAATACTCCACCTTATCCACCTTCGCCCGCCACGCCTCAAACGCCCGCAACGCATACTCCCGATCTAAAGGCAGCATCGGTACCTGCCGCTCCTCGATCCGCTTCCGCATCTCCTGATAGATCAGCGAATCGTCAAACCCGATCTCCGCCGCATCCTTGTGCGTACACCCATAAAACACCTTGTCCACATGCGCCCAGTAAATCGCCGCCAGGCACATCGGACACGGCTCGCAACTCGCGTAAATCTCGGTACCCTCGGGCAAATGGAACACGCCCAGCTTCGCGCAAGCCCGGCGTATCGCCACCACCTCCGCATGCGCCGTAGGATCGTTCGTCGATGTCACCAGGTTGTACCCATCGGCGATCACCTCGCCCTGGTACACAATCACCGCGCCAAACGGACCTCCGCGTCCCAACCGCACATTCTCGGTCGCAAGCGACACGGCTCGCTCCATGAACGGATTTGCTGCCATATATCAGAACAGTAGCTTTAAACCCAACTGCACGCGCCGGGGATCGCCCGCCGTCAGCACTTGCCCAAACGTCGGGTTACCCACAAAGTTGTCCGGCAGCCCAAAGTTCGCGCGATCAAACGCATTGAAGAACTCACTGCGGAACTGCAGATTCACCCGCTCTCCAAAGTACGTATTCTTGATCAGCGACAGATTGAACGTCTGCAATCCAGGCCCATCCAGAATGTTGCGCCCCGCATTGCCAAACGTCCCGCGCGCCGGAACCGCAAACGCCGCCGCATTGAACCAACGCTCCGCTGTCGGATTCTCGAGCACCGGATTACCCACCACATTCGGACGATCATTGGCACCAAACCCAAGCACTGAGCGACCCGTATTCGAGTTGTCAAAGTCCGGATTCAACGCCACCGTAAACGGCCGCCCGGACTGGAACGTCCAGATCCCCAACGTCTGCCAGCCACCGTACAGCTTGCCCCGGCCAAACGGCAGTTCGTAGCTATACGACACCACTGCGCGATGCCGTACATCGAATGACGACCGTCCGCGCTCCGCCCGCAGGTTATAGCTGTTCTGCGGAAAATTTGGATCCCCCGCGCTCTGAAAGAACGCCGAAGTGTCGTCAATCGACTTCCCAAACGTATACGACGCCAGTGCCGAAAAGCCCTTGGCCAGCCGTTGCGTGTACTTCGTCTGCAGCGAATGATAATTCGAATTCGCCCGGCTCTCCGTCAGCGTAATGTCGTCAAAGAAGAAGTTCGGACGCAGGTAACTCGCCGCTGCCGTAGGCTGGGGCTGGTTGATGTCCCGCCACGAAAACAGCTTCGTCCCCTTGGACCCCACATACCCGACCTCCACCGTCGCCGACCGCGACAGCGCCCGCTCCATCGTAAAATTCCAATGCTGCATGTACGGCGTCCGCAAGTTCCGGTCAAACGCCGTAGCCGACCCCGGAATCGGAAACGGATAATCAGTCGGGAACGGATTCGAGAGATTCAGAAAGTACGCCGAAGACGCTACAAACAGATTGAAGTTGTAATAAGGCGGGCTGAAGTACAAACCCTCGCCCGGGGCCAGCGCGCCCTGGTCGTAATAGATCCCGTACCCCGTACGCACCACCGTCTTATCGGTCACCGAATATGCCAGCCCAATCCGCGGCGCAAAGTTGTTGCGATCCGAGTTGTACGCGCCACGCGGCACCCCATTGGTACCCACTGCCACCAGCCCACGGCTCACCGGATCGTACACATTCGCACGATCGAACTTGTCCACCCCCGGCGTGTTGAACTCATACCGCACGCCAAAGTTCAAGGTCAGCTTCGGCGCGATCCGGAACGTATCGTGCACAAACGCGTTGTAGCTCTCCGTGCGCAGATACTGCGGATTGTTCGACCGTGCATACCCGCTCGCCGACAGTACACCCTGCAGCATCTCCGCCAGCGCATTGCCCGAAAATCCCGAGAAATTCAGGAACCCGCGCGACTGTACATCGCGAAACGCATTCTGCTCGATCTTGCGGATATCCACCCCAAACTTCACCAGGTGCCGCCCCCGCGTCCACGACATGTGATTGAGCAACTGATAGCTGTTCAACGCCGATTGCTGCGGCTGCGTGTAGTCATCGCCCAGCGGCGAGAACCCGCGAATCGTCACCGCCGACAGCCCGTTGTCCCTTGCATCGGTCCACGCCGTCGGCAACCCCACCTGCGCATTCAGATTGCGACCCGCATTCTCGGTATTCGAATTCCGGCCCACGCGGTTGTACCCCAAGCGCAGCTCATTCAACAGCGACGGCGTAAACGTATGCGTCAGGTTCACCATCGTGTTGATGTTCCGCTGCGGAATCACCACGCCGTACCCTGGAATCGCGGGATAGCTCGACCCTGCAAACGGCTCGTAGTAATCGCGATCCCCCATCGAAAACCGACCGCTCAATGCCGTACGCGCCGTCAGCGCATGATCCACACGAACATCAAACTGATGATTTCGATCGCGCAACGTCGGCCACGACACGTAGTTCTGCCCGGCGACATTCCGGTTCGGCAGCGGGTACAGCGCCGCTAACGCCCGCGCCACAGGATGTATCCGGTTCGCCGGAATCACGTTGCCCGGAAACAAAGACTGCGTAAACACATCGATCGCAAACGTCTGGCTCTGCGAAAAGTCGCCATTCCGCTCGAGCGCAGTTGGGACATTCGTTACCCGCGTGATCCCCTCGCGCACCTGCCGCCCCTCGTAGTCCACAAAGAAGAACGTTCGATTCCTCGCAATCGGACCACCCAGAGTAAAGCCATACTGATTCCGGTTGTACTTCGGCCGCGTACCCGCAGGCGCAAAGTAGTTCGAGGCATCGAGCTTCGCATTGCGAAAGAACTCGTACACCGTGCCATGCAACTGGTTCGTGCCGGACCGCATTACGACATTCATCTGCCCGCCCGCATTGCGTCCGAACGACGCGTCATAGCTCGACGTCGCAAACTCGAACTCGCGTACCCCATCTACCGGAGGTTGAACCCCGATGCCATTCAACTTCGGATCCGAGTTGTAGACGCCATCGAGCAGAAACAGGTTGAAGTCCTCGCGAGCGCCATTCACGTTGAACGCAAAATCCCCACGCAGCGAACCCGCAGAACCCTGCGCCGGCGGAACCACGCCCGGCATCAGCAGTCCCAGTTCATAGAAGTTGCGCCCATCGAGCGGCAACCCGCGGATCTGTTCCGGTGTCACCACGCCCGAGACCGACGACGTTTCCGTCTTCAGCAGTGTCAGCCCCTCGCGTACCGTCACCGAATCCGCAGGCCGCGCCGCGCTACCGCTCACCAGCGACACATCGACGCGAGCTTCCTGATTCGTCTCCAGCGTCAACGCCGTCTTGGCGGACACAAAGCCCGTGGCGGAAACCGTCACGCTATAGCTCCCCGGAACCAGCCCCGGCAGCGAGTACAACCCCTTTGCCGAACTCACCGTCTCCGCCGTGCGGCCCGTCCCCGTCTCCACAGCCTCCACCTTTGCTGACGCCACCGGCCGCCCCGAAGCATCACTGATGGTGCCGCTCAAGGTCGCACGAATGGTCTGTGCGAAACTTGGGTGGGCACTCACAAAGAGGGCGATAAAGATGGCAACTACAGCACGTAAAAAGACGGTCAATGTTCTCACCTGGACTGGATTCTGCTTTCTCTTTATTGTGTCTCTTCCGGCCGCGGACTGGCCGCAGTTTCTAGGACCAGCGCGGAACGGCACATATGACGGGATTCTCAAGGGTCGCACGCCCGCTTTGCAGTGGAAATCGCCGGTCGGAGCTGGCTTTGCGGGGCCTGTCGTCTCGCAGGGACGCCTGATTCTCTTCCATCGTACTGCAGACCGCGAAACCATTGAGGCGTTAGACTCGCAGTCGGGGAAGAAGGTTTGGTCCTTCGCCTACCCAACGGCCTACCGCGACGACTTCGGCTTCGACGAAGGGCCTCGTGCCACTCCCGTCGTCTCCGGCGGCAAGGTCTACACCCACGGTGCCGAGGGCATGCTCACCTGCGTCGACTTCGCCACCGGCAAAAAGATCTGGCAGCTCGACACCCGCGGCAAGTTCGGTTTCGCCAAACAGTTCTTCGGCATGGCCGCCATCCCGCTGATCGAAGGCAACACCCTCATCCTCAACATCGGAGGTTCCGCCGGCATCGCAGGCATCAATAAGGACACCGGCGCCGTCCTCTGGACCTCCACCAAAGACGAAGCCGGCTACTCGTCCCCCGTGGCAGCAACCATCGGCAACGAACGCCACGTCTTCGCCTTCACTCGCGCAGGCCTCAACGACCTCAACCCCGCCGACGGCAAGGTCCGCTTCACGATCCCCTTCCGCTCCCGGAACGACGCCTCCGTCAACGCCGCCGTACCCCTCATCGCGGGCGACCTCGTGTTCGTCTCCGCCAGTTACCGTACCGGCGCAATGGCCCTGCAAGTCACCGGCAGCACCTACAAGAAGCTCTGGGCCAACGACGAGTCGATGTCGAACCACTACGCGACCTCAGTCCTCAAAGACGGCTACCTGTACGGCTTCCACGGCCGTCAGGAATATGGACCATCCTTCCGCTGTGTCGAACTCAAAACGGGAAAAGTGATGTGGGACGTGCCGGACTTCGGTGCCGGTACCGTCACCCTGGTCGGCAACGACCTCATGATCATTAAAGAGGGCGGGGAACTCCAATGGGCCGCCGCAGACCCCAAGACCTTCAAGTCCGGGTCCACGCACCCTCTGCTCCCCAAAACAATCCGCGCCTACCCAGCCCTGGCAGGCAACCAACTCTGCATCCGCAACGAACAAACCCTAAGCTGTTTCCTACTCCAGTGATCTCCCTTTCGTGTCAGACCGATCTGACACAAAAGATGTATATACCCCAGCCGTAAACCGCCTAAGGAACTGCCTAGCTCTGCTTCTTGTGAACCCGAATGATCAACTCATTCGCATCCCAGATCGGATCCGCCTCGCAGTTCAGACACTCATCCCCGCGCGACGTGAACCATAGCAGCATCTCGTAGTAATCGAGGTTGTTCAGCGCATCCGAATCCGCCACCCAGTACTGCATGTAGTTCGGCTGCAGTAGCTTGTAATGCAACCGTGTCGGACCTCCGCTCCACTTCGCCTGGGCCTGCCGCAAAAACCGCGTCGGAATCAACGACGCCCCGCGATAATACGGCGACCCCACAACATTCAGGCTCGCCTTACGAAGCTTCCCCTTCCAGTCCAACTCGGAGTACGGTCGTACCTCGTAGCCTTGCGCCAACCACCAGGGACAGTCCCACGCCGGCTTCAAAAACACCACGCCGCCATCTTTGACCACGCGCCGGATCTCCGCCAGCGCCTGCTCCGGCTTCGGCACATGCTCAAGCACCCAAATCGACCACGCGCCATCAAACGAGTCATCCGGAAACGGCATCTCCGTCGCCGATGCTTCCACAAAGGTCTTGTGAAAGTACCGCTTCGCAGAAGGCGAGATATCCAGCCCAACGTAGTTCGGCACGACATCCTGCAAGTACCCCGTACCCGCGCCGACATCCAGCACGCGCTTCGACTTGTCCGTCAACCCGTACGTCTGCGCAAAGCTCGTCACCTTCGGCACGATCCGCTCATTCTCAATCGCCTGCTTCGCCAACCGTACGTACTTCGAATCCTCAGCCGGAGGCTCTGGCTCCGCAAACTGCTTGCGAACGCCCTTCCCACCAGTCTTCGGGGCAGCATAGATATCGCCGTAAAACGACCCGTGATACTTGCGATCTGGACTCCGCCCCTCTTCATCCACCTGATATGGATAGTGAATCGCCGTCAGCACCGCGATCACCACGGCATACCCGGCAGACACTTTGAACGCCGTCTTCCCCAGGCTCCAAAACACCTGCCCCAGGCCCTCCGGCTCCTTCGTTCGCTGCCTCTGCCCCGCTGCCGTAACCGCTTGCATACCAAGTGGTATCGGCGGTTTGCGGCAACGCCTTTAAAAGGAGGATAATCGTACGAACCCCTCTAATGGCAAAAATTAAGGTTATAAATCCCGTCGTCGAAATGGACGGCGACGAGATGACACGTATCATCTGGCAGTGGATCCGCGAACGCCTGATCCTGCCCTACCTGGACATCGATCTCAAGTATTACGACCTCAGCGTCCAGAAGCGCGACGAGACCAACGACCAGATCACCATTGACTCGGCCAACGCCACCAAGCAGTACGGCGTCGCCGTCAAATGCGCGACGATCACCCCCGACGAAGCGCGCGTCCAGGAATTTGGCCTCAAGCAGATGTGGCGCAGCCCCAACGGCACCATCCGCAACATCCTCGACGGCACCATCTTCCGCGAACCCATCGTCTGCAGCAACGTCCCGCGCATCGTTCCCCACTGGAACCAGCCCGTCGTTGTTGCCCGCCACGGCTTCGGCGACCAGTACCGCGCCCAGGACTTCACCTTCCCCGGCAAAGGTACCCTCAAGCTCACCTTCATCCCCGAAGACGGCAGCGCCCCCATCGACCGCGAGATCATCAAGACCTCCGGCCCCGGCGTCGCCCTCGGCATGTTCAACCTCGATAGCTCGATCGCTGGTTTTGCCCGCGCCTGCTTCAACTACGCGCTCAACCGCAACTACCCGGTCTATCTCTCGTCGAAGAACACCATCCTCAAGGCGTACGACGGCCGCTTCAAGAACCTCTTCCAGGAAATCTTCGACGCCGAATTCAAGTCCGCGTTCGATGCCAAGGGCCTCACCTACGAACACCGCCTGATCGACGACATGGTCGCCTCCAACCTCAAGTGGAACGGCGGCTACCTCTGGGCTTGCAAGAACTACGATGGTGACGTCCAGTCCGACACCGTCGCCCAAGGTTACGGCTCCCTCGGCCTCATGACCTCGGTTCTCATGTCGCCCGACGGCAACACGATCGAAGCCGAAGCCGCCCACGGCACCGTCACCCGCCACTACCGTATGCACCAGCAGGGCAAGCCGACCTCGACCAACCCCATCGCGTCGATCTACGCCTGGACCCGTGGCCTGCAGTACCGCGGCAAGATGGACAACACCCCCGACGTCGTCGACTTCGCCAACGCTCTCGAAAAGGTTTGCGTCGATGTGGTCGAATCTGGCCGCATGACCAAAGACCTCGCGATCCTGATCCGCCCCGACCATCCCTACCTCTCCACCGAGGACTTCATGGACGCGGTCGACCAGGAACTCAAGAAGACGCTCGCCGCCTAATCTCAGCCCGTTCAACGGCACAAAAGCCCCGGTCATCCAACGCCGGGGCTTTTCTCGTTTTGATCGACATCGAAACGTAACCATCGAAGCAGTTAGTATAGAGCTATGCCCATCGCCAAGGCGTACTCTGCAACATCCTCTACCTCCGGACTTCACGCGGCGACCATCGAACGCCGCGAACCCACCCCCACCGACGTCGAAATCAAAATTCTCTACTGCGGCGTCTGCCATTCCGACCTCCACCAGGCGCGCAATGAGTGGAAGGACTTCATGCCCACCATGTACCCCTGCGTACCCGGGCACGAAATCGTCGGCCGTGTCACCCGCGTCGGCTCTGCTGTAACCCGCTTCAAAGCCGGTGACATCGCTGCCGTCGGCTGCCTCGTCGACTCCTGCCACGAATGCGAAGCCTGCAAGTCTTCCGACGAAATGTACTGCGCCAAAGGTGCCGCCTTCACCTACAACAGCCCGGACCCCTACACCGGCAAGCACACCTGGGGCGGCTATTCCGAATCCATCGTCGTCAACGAAACCTTCGCCCTTAAGGTCCCCGAAGGCCTCGACCCCGCCGGCGCCGCGCCTCTCCTCTGTGCCGGTATCACCACCTACTCGCCCCTCCGCCACTGGAACGTCCAGGCCGGGCAAAAGGTCGGTGTCGTAGGCTTGGGCGGCCTCGGCCACATGGCCGTCAAACTCGCCGCTGCCATGGGTGCGGAAGTCGTCCTTTTCACCACCTCCGCCAACAAGGTGGAGGACGGCAAGCGTCTCGGCGCCACCAGCGTCGTCATCAGCAAGGACCCCGAGCAGATGAAGCCCCACACCGGGTCTTTCGACTTCATCCTCGACACCGTCTCCGCCGAACACGACATCAACGGCTACATCCAACTCCTCAAGCGCAACGGCACCATGTGCCTCGTCGGCGTACCCGAAAAGCCGCTACCCATCATGTCCATCGGCCTCATCTTCGGACGCAAGCAGTTGGCCGGCTCTCTCATCGGCGGCACCGCCGAAACCCAGGAAATGCTCGACTTCTGCGGCAAGCACGGCATCGTATCGGACATCGAGTTGATCCCCATCCAGAAGATCAACGAAGCCTACGACCGCCTCACCAAGAGCGACGTAAAGTACCGCTTTGTCATCGACATGGCGTCCCTCGCCGCGGACTAGCCACCAAACAGGAACGCTCCGCCACCTGGTTCGTCGCAAGGACCACAGGTGGCGGAGCGCGTTATTGCAGGAATCGAATTTGACTAGCCGTTGCGGCCAGCGCGGCGAAGGCGCGCGCAGAGAAGGACCCCGATACCGAGGGCCAAAGCAGAACTCGGCTCAGGGACACCAACACTAGCGGTGGAAAACTTGAAGTTGGGGCCAAAATATCCGCGATTGACGCTAGTACCCTCGACCGGGAAATCCAGGCTTGAGGAAGCAACATATCGATCCGTCACATACGTCACCTCGGGTGCGGTAGAGAAAACAGCCGGGTCATATAGGTATTGGTCTGGTCCCGTAGTGCCGCTGATCACGTAGTTGCCGGGACCCAATGCGAGGGGCGCGATTGCTCTATACCGGAAGCCCGCCTCCAGGGGATCCGAGTTCGACACGGTGGTTGAGACGAGCAGGTTGCCAGCAACACTGAAGATGCCCACCTCATGAGGTACCGAAAAAACTCCACCGTCGGCGAAGAAGCCAAGCGACGTTACCGTCACACTGTTGTTGAGCGTGAACTCAAAACCGAGAGACCAAGTCCCATTGTTGTTTAACACACCCGACGCTGGATCAAGTACGATAGCGGCCGTATCGGCCAACGCGATGTTCGCGCCCGCAAATGCGAGTGCAAGAGATAGAAGGAATTTTCGGATCATTAGTTAACCATCGTACTATAGCCATCCCCCGCAGAGGAATATAGTACTCTCTGTTTTTTGGGGGGCGCGACTTAACATACGCGCTCGTCCACATGCAATGGCCACCTGCCCCTGATGTTGCGATCTTGAGAATTATCTGTTAAATTCAATATTAGGTTATCTAGGGGAAATGCCCCAATAGCCTGATCTAGTGACCAATACCTCCGGTTGTACCCCAAGCGAACTGTCGGTGTTCGCTCTGGGCGCGCTCGCGCGTCCCGTGCGCTGGGTACCCGTGTGTCCTCAAATAACAGCTTTTTCTTCCGTCTCCTCCCGCTGTCGGATCCTGCTATTCGATTCCGCGCGAAGGATGACACAACCAGCAGTAATTAGACGAATTTTCCGGTTGTGGACCGCCGGTCGTCCAGCCTCCTGACTTTGGGTTTGGATACTTCCGGTGCGAAACGCCGCACGCCGCCGCCAACAGGCCCCCACACAATCGTTGGCAGTCCGCCAGCCTCGCGTGATGAATTGCTGCCCGGACGAAGTGGAGTGAATTGAATGGAATTGAAATCGAACGCAGTCCCCTCGCACGAGCGCGTCGACTTCTCCAAGATCAAGACCGCGGTACCCATCCCGAACTTGATCGAAGTCCAGAAGAAGTCATACGAAAAGTTCCTGCAGATGGATCTGTTGCCCAGCGAGCGTGACGACGCCGGGCTCCAGAGTGTCTTTACGTCCGTCTTCCCGATCTCGGACTTCCGCGGCCTCAGCCAGCTTGAGTTTGTCGACTACTCAATCGGCAACTGGGAATGCAAGTGCGGCAACCTCAAAGGTCTGCACCACCTGCGCTCCACTTGCCGGAACCCGGCTTGCGGCGCCACCATCCAGACGGACCCCTTCCACCCCGGCGATGTTCTCTGCCACAAGTGCGGCACGTTCAATAAGAACATCGTGACCTTCTGCAACCGCTGCGGCGACCCGGTCGGACTTCAGCTGAAGTACGACGTGCCGGAATGCGAAGAGCGCGGCATGACGTACTCAGCCCCTCTCAAGGTCACCATCCGTCTCACGGTCTACGATAAGGATGCCGAAACCGGCGTCAAATCCGTCCGCGACATCAAAGAACAGGAAGTGTTCTTCGGTGAAATCCCGCTGATGACGGAAAACGGCACGTTTATCATCAACGGCACCGAACGCGTCATCGTGTCGCAGTTGCACCGCTCCCCGGGCGTCTTCTTCGAAAAGGTGGCCGCGCAGGGCTACTTCCTCGGCAAGATCATTCCGTACCGCGGCAGCTGGGTCGAATTCGAATACGACAACAAGAACCTGCTCTACGTCCGCATCGACCGTAAGCGCAAGTTCTACGGCTCCGTGTTCCTCCGCGCCCTCGGCCTCAAGACGGATTCGGAAATCATCAAGAGCTTCTATAAGGTCACCGAACTCACCCTCGGCAACTCCAAGATCCACTGGAAGGTCAACGATTCGCTCGAAGGCTTGAAGCTCTCCTACGCCATCACCAAGGGCGGGGAAACCGTCGTACCGCAGGGCCGCAAGATCACCAAGTCGGTCTTCAAGGAAATCCAGAAGAACCGTATCGAGCAGGTGGAAGTGGCCGCCAACGACCTCGACGGCGCGTACGTTGCCGCCGACGTGATCGACATGGAAACCGGCGAAATCCTCGCCGAAGCCAACCACGAACTCACCGTTGCCACCCTCGCCCGGGTCATGGATGCCGGCGTTAAGACGCTCGAGATCTTCTTCCCCGATCGCGACGAAGTCGGCAACGTTATTTCCGCCACCCTCCGTAAGGACGGCGTCAAGGCGCAGAGCGAAGCGCTGCTCGAGATCTACCGCAAGCTCCGCCCCGGCGATCCGCCCACTTTGGACACCGCCAGCCAGTTGTTCCAGGGCATGTTCTTCGACGCCCGCAAGTACGATCTGTCGCGCGTCGGCCGCATGAAGTTCAACATCAAGCTGTACGATAACGCGGCCAACAGCACCCTCGACAAGCGCACGCTCGACCATCAGGATTTCATCGACACCATCAAGTACCTGCTCAAGCTCCGTAAGGGCCTCGGCAATGTCGATGACATCGACCATCTGGGCAACCGCCGCGTCCGCGCGGTCGGCGAACTCCTTGAGAACCAGTTCCGCATCGGCCTCGTCCGCATGGAACGCGCCATCAAGGAAAAAATGTCCGTGTACCAGGAAATGTCGTCGGCCATGCCGCACGATCTGGTCAACGCCAAGCCCGTCATGGCCGCCATCCGCGAATTCTTCGGCAGCTCCCAGTTGTCGCAGTTCATGGATCAAACCAACCCGCTGTCGGAAATCACCCACAAGCGCCGCCTGTCGGCCCTTGGACCGGGTGGTCTTTCCCGCGAACGCGCCGGCTTTGAAGTCCGCGACGTGCACCCCACGCACTACGGACGCATCTGCCCCATCGAAACGCCGGAAGGTCCGAACATCGGTCTCATCTCGTCGCTCTCGTGTTTTGCCCGCATCAACGACTACGGCTTCATCGAGTCGCCGTACCGCCGTGTGAAGCAGGGCAAGCTCGCCGACGACGTTCGCATCTTAAACCCCGGCGACACCTCCTACAAGGTCGGCGACGTCATCGAGCGCTCCGCCATGCTCGAAGCCAACGACGGCGTGGCCAAAAAGGGCAAGCAGATCGCCGAGTTCGAAGCCCATTGCGACTATCTGTCGGCGTGGGAAGAGGACAAGTACCTGGTCGCGCAGGCCAACGTACAGGTCGACGAGAATCTCATGATCTCCACCGACCTCGTCAACGCCCGCAAAACCGGAAACTTCCTCCTAGTCCACAAAGACGAAGTCGAATACATGGACGTCAGCCCCAAGCAGCTCGTCTCCGTGGCCGCCTCGCTCATCCCGTTCCTTGAGAACGACGACGCGAACCGCGCGCTCATGGGTTCGAACATGCAACGCCAGGCCGTCCCGCTCCTCCGCGCCGATTCGCCGTATGTCGGCACCGGTATGGAAAAGGTCACCGCGCGCGACTCCGGCGCTGTCGTACTCTGCAAGCGCTCAGGCGTCGTCGATTCGGTGGACTCTGAACGCATCATCGTCAAGCTGGAAGGCAACATCCACGAAGGTCAGATGTCGCGCGAAGTCGGTAGCGACATCTACCAGATGACCAAGTTCAAGCGCTCGAACCAAAACACCTGTATCAACCAGAAGCCCATCGTCAGCAAGGGTCAGCGCGTCCGCAAGGGCGACGTCCTCGCCGACGGTCCCTGCACCGATCAGGGTGAACTCGCTCTCGGCCGCAACGTGCTCGTCGCGTTCATGCCGTGGCGCGGGTACAACTACGAAGACGCCATCGTAGTGAGCGAAAAGCTGGTCAAGGAAGATTACTACACCTCGATCCACATCGAGGAGTTTGAAATCGAAGCCCGCGACACTAAGCTGGGGCCGGAAGAAATCACCCGGGACATCCCGAACATTTCCGAAAGCTTCCTCCGCAACCTCGATGAAAGCGGCATCATCCGCGTCGGCGCCGGCGTCAAGCCAGGCGACATCCTCGTCGGCAAAGTGACGCCCAAGGGCGAAACCCAGTTGACGCCGGAAGAAAAGCTCCTCCGCGCGATCTTCGGCGAAAAGGCCGGCGACGTGAAGGACGCCTCGCTCTACTGCCCGCCCGGCATCGAAGGCATCGTGGTCGATTGCAAAGTCTTCTCCCGCAAGGGCGCCGAACTCGACGAGCGCAGCAAGTCGATCCTCGGCACGCAGGAAGACCGCATGCACCGCAACCTCGACGACGAAAAGCGCATTCTCAACGACGAACGCGCCAAGCGTCTCGAGTCGCTCCTTGGCAACAAGGAAGTGCTTGCCGACCTCCACGACGAAAAGACCAACAAGAAGCTCGTCGGCAAGGGTCAAATGCTCACCCGCGATGTCATCGAAAAGATGAAGTCGCGCGACTTGAAGCGCATTCGCCTCGCCACCAAAGACCCGCACATCAACGAGCGCATCGACGAGATCGAGGAAATGACCTCGCGTCAGATCCAGGTGCTCGAAAAGATCACCGAAGAGAAGATCGCCAAGCTCCGCAAGGGCGACGAACTTCCTCCCGGTGTCATCAAGATGGTCAAGGTCTACATCGCCATGAAGCGCAAGCTCTCAGTCGGCGACAAGATGGCCGGACGCCACGGGAACAAGGGTGTCATCGCCCGTATCGTGCCCGAAGAGGATATGCCGTATCTGCCCGATGGCACCCCGGTTGAGATCGTTCTCAATCCGCTCGGCGTGCCGTCCCGTATGAACGTCGGTCAGATCCTCGAAACCCACTTGGGTTGGGCCGCCAAGGCTCTCGGCGTGCGCTTTGCAACCCCCGTGTTCGACGGCGCTACCGAAAAGGACATCAAGGCCAAGCTCAAGGCTGCCGATCTCCCGGCCTCCGGTAAGATCCAGCTCTACGACGGCATGACCGGTCATGCCTTCGAACAGCCGGTCACCGTCGGCTACATCTACATGTTGAAGCTGTCGCACCTGGTGGACGACAAGATCCACGCGCGCTCCATCGGACCATACTCGCTCATCACCCAGCAGCCGCTGGGCGGCAAGGCGCAGTTCGGTGGCCAGCGTTTCGGCGAAATGGAAGTCTGGGCGCTCGAAGCATACGGCGCCGCCTACATTCTGCAGGAACTGCTCACCGCCAAGTCCGACGACGTCTACGGTCGCGCCAAGATCTACGAAGCCATCGTCAAGGGCGAAGCGGCCGCCGAACCCGGCGTACCCGAATCGTTCAACGTTCTCATTCGCGAGCTGCAATCTCTCTGTCTCGACATCGAGCTGATGAAAAAGCCCAAGGAAGTCGTGGATACGGCTCTGGCGGCCGACTAATCATCGCAAGGGTAGAAATACGAGGATCAAGTAAAAAACATGTATCGTGCTACACCCTACGATCGGGCGAACCTGATCGCCGACTTTGACTCCATCCGGATCAGTCTGGCATCGCCTGAGAAGATCCGTAGCTGGTCTCACGGGGAAGTGACTAAGCCCGAGACGATCAACTACCGGACGTTCAAACCCGAACGCGACGGCTTGTTCTGCGCCCGCATCTTCGGTCCCATCGCGGACTGGGAATGCCTCTGCGGCAAGTACAAGCGCATGAAGCACCGCGGCGTGATCTGCGACAAGTGCGGCGTCGAAGTGACGCTGTCCCGCGTCCGCCGCGAACGCCTCGGCCACATCGAACTCGCCAGCCCCTGCTCGCACGTCTGGTTCTTCAAGGGCCTGCCGAGCCGCATTGGCTACCTGCTCGACATCACCCTGCGCGAGCTCGAACGCGTGCTCTACTTTGAAGCCTACGTCGTGGTCGATCCCGGCGAAGGCACCGGCCTGTCCCTTGCCGAAGTCATCCCCGACGAACGCAAGCGCCAGCTCGACCAGGAATTCCCCGGCAAGTTCGTCGCTCTCATGGGCGCCGAAGGCATCAAGGAACTCCTCCGCAAAGTCGACACCGAATCGCTTTCGGTGGAAATCCGCGAACGCATGAAGACCGAAACTTCAGCCCAGAAAAAGCTGAAGTTCGCCAAGCGTCTCCGCGTCACGGAAAGCTTCCGCAAGTCGGGCAACAAGCCCGAGTGGATGATTCTCGACGTGATCCCCGTGATCCCGCCGGAACTTCGCCCCCTCGTGCCGCTCGACGGTGGCCGCTTTGCCACCTCCGATCTCAACGACCTCTATCGCCGCGTCATCAACCGCAACAACCGTCTCAAAAAGCTCATGGAACTGCACGCGCCGGACGTCATCGTCCGCAACGAAAAGCGCATGCTCCAGGAAGCCGTCGACGCGTTGTTCGACAACGGCCGCCGTGGCCGTGTCCTCCGTGGCGCCAACAACCGCCCGCTCAAGTCGCTCTCCGATACGCTCAAGGGTAAGCAGGGCCGCTTCCGCCAGAACCTCCTCGGCAAGCGCGTCGACTACTCCGGCCGTTCGGTCATCGTCGTAGGTCCGGAATTGAAGCTCAACCAGTGCGGTCTTCCCAAGAAGATGGCGCTCGAACTCTTCAAGCCGTTCATCTACCACCGCCTCGAACAGCGCGGCCATTGCACCACCATCAAGCAGGCCAAGGAACTCGTCGAACAGCAGGATCCGGTCGTTTGGGACATCCTCGAAGAAGTCATCAAGGATCACCCCATCCTGTTGAACCGCGCCCCAACCCTGCACCGTCTGGGCATCCAGGCGTTTGAACCCGTCCTCGTCGAAGGCAAAGCCATCAAGCTCCACCCGCTGACCTGTACCGCGTTCAACGCCGACTTCGACGGTGACCAGATGGCCGTCCACATCCCGCTGTCGCCCGAAGCGCAGATTGAAGCGTCGACCCTCATGCTGTCGGCCAACAACATTCTGTCGCCCGCGCACGGCGCGCCCATCGCCACCCCGTCCCAGGACATGGTGCTTGGTCTCTACTACCTGACCAAAGCCCGTCCCGGCACCAAAGGCGAAGGCCGCATGTTCGCTTCGATGGAAGACGTTCTCATCGCCCTCGAAATGGGCGAAGTGGAAACGCTCTCCCCCATCAAGCTCCGCTACACCGGCCGCGTGGTCGATCTGGCCAAGCAGTTCGACAACCAGAACATCATGCACACCGAACCGATCGTGTACGAAAAGCAGTACATGGACACGACGGTCGGCCGCGTCATCTTGAACGACGTTCTTCCCGAAGACATGCCGTACATCAACGGCCTGTTGAAGAAGAAGGGCCTCACGCAGTTGGTGCACTACTGCTACCTGCGCCACGGCCTGCACACCACCGTCGGCATGCTCGATGAAATCAAGAAGCTCGGCTTCAACTACGCTACCCGCGCTGGTATCTCCATCGGTATCGACGACATGGTTGTGCCCGAAGAAAAGCACACCATGGTGTCCGACGCCGAAAAGCAGGTGATCGAAGTCCAGAGCCAGTACCAGGAAGGTGCGATCACCCACGGCGAACGCTATAACAAGATCGTCGAAATCTGGTCGCGCGTCACGGAAGCTGTTTCCAGCCGCATGTTTAAGGTCATGGAAGAGGACGACCGCACCGGTCGCGTCCTCAACCCGATCTACATCATGGCCGACTCCGGCGCCCGTGGTTCCAAGCAGCAGATTCGTCAGTTGTCCGGTATGCGCGGTCTGATGGCCAAGCCCAGCGGCGAAATCATCGAAACCCCCATCACCGCCAACTTCCGCGAAGGCCTCAACGTACTCCAGTACTTCATCTCGACGCACGGCGCCCGTAAGGGTCTGGCCGATACCGCGCTCAAGACCGCCGACTCCGGCTACCTCACCCGCCGCCTCTGCGACGTGGCTCAGGACGTGATCGTCACCGACACCGACTGCGGCACCGTCAACGGACTCTGGGTCGAGCCGATCGTCGAATCGGGTGAAACCATCGAACCGTTGCGCGACCGTATCATCGGCCGCGTCGCGCTCAAGGACATCCTCGACTATGACGGTCAAAAGCTGGTCAGCGCCAATCAGGAAATCAGCGAAGACCTCGCCAACCTGATCCAGGCCTCCGGCATCGAACGCGTGGAAATCCGTTCGGTGTTGACCTGCGAATCGCGCCGCGGCGTTTGCAAGCTGTGCTACGGTCGCAACCTCGCCACCGGCCGCATGGTCGAACTCGGCGAAGCGGTCGGCATCATCTCGGCCCAGTCCATCGGTGAACCCGGCACGCAGCTCACCATGCGTACGTTCCACATCGGTGGTGCGGCAACCGGTTCCGCCGAACAGTCGAAGGAAGACGCAAAGTCCAACGGCTTTGTGAAGTTCATCGGCATCCACACCGTCAAGAACGCGGCTGGCGAAATGATCGCCATGAACCGCAACGGCATCCTCGCCATCGTCGACGACAAGGGACGCGAAAAAGAGCGCTATCAGGTCGTCTACGGCGCCAAGGTGGCGTTCGCCGACGGTGCTCCGGTCAAGGCCAATCAGGTCCTCCTCGAATGGGACCCGTACACGTTCTCCATCCTCACCGAAGTGTCCGGTGTGGTCCACTTCAAGGACCTCGTCGACGGCATGACGACCACGGAACAGGTGGACGAAATCACGGGTATGTCGCAGTCGGTCGTCACGGACTCGCCCAGCGAGAAAATGATCCCGACCATCGTCATTCGTCCCGAAGGCGGCGGCAAGAGCGAAGAGCGGCGTTACTTGATGCCGACCCACGCGCACTTGATGGTGCAGGACGGCGCGACCGTACACGCGGCCGACGTTCTCGCCAAGATCCCGCGCGCTACCACCAAGACCAAGGACATCACCGGCGGTCTGCCTCGCGTTGTGGAACTGTTCGAAGCGCGCAAGCCGCGTGAGACAGCCATCATCGCTGAGGTCAGCGGTCAGGTGAAGTTCGGCGAAGTGGCCAAGGGCGTCCGCAAGATCTCCATCATCACCGACGACGGCGAGCAGAAGGAATACTCGCTGCCGCGCGGCGTGCACATCAACGTGCAGGAAGGTGAGCGCGTGCGAGCGGGCGAACCTCTCATGGACGGTCCGCGCAACCCCCACGACATTCTGGCTGTACTGGGCGAAAAGGAGCTGCAAAGCTACCTCGTCAACGAAATCCAGGAAGTCTACCGGCTGCAGGGCGTAAACATCAACGACAAGCACCTGGAAGTGATTTCGCGTCAGATGATGCGCTGGGTGAAGATCGACAACATCGGCGATTCGGAGTTCCTGCCGGAAGAAGTGGTAGACCGCTTTAAGTTCCGTGAAGAGAACGCTCGAGTCGAAGCCGCCGGCGGCGTACCCGCAGTCGGTCACCCGGTGTTGCTCGGCATCACCAAGGCATCGCTGTCGACGGATAGCTTCATCTCCGCCGCATCGTTCCAGGAGACAACGCGAGTCCTCACCGAAGCCGCCATTAACGGCAAGGTGGACTACCTCCGTGGTCTCAAGGAAAACGTGATCATGGGCCGCCTGATCCCTGCCGGCACCGGCATGGATTACTACCGCGGAGTCAAGATCGCAGGCGAGGACGTGACCGAAGAGGAGAGCATGCCAGAGAGCGACATGACGCTCGACGCACTGGCCGGCTACGACGATGAGACGAAGGCGCTGTTTGCCGGCGGTCTCGGAGACGACCCCATGGTCCCGGACGAACCCCTGGGCGACGCCGAGTAACGCAGCAACAACACAATCAAAAGCAAAAGGGCGGATCCGAAAGGGTCCGCCCTTTACTTTATGTAACTCTCGAGCCTTATAGCCTCAGCAATCGGTCGACAACAATTGCGCCGGAACCACGGACGAGATATACGCAACCAGCACCTCGGGCACAGTTCCAAGTTCACCACTCAGCAGCAAGACCGGTCGCAGTTTCATCCCAGGTACATCGCCAAAGGGAAACTTGGCCGGGTAGATCTCACCGCGCTTCATTCACAGGCTTCCCATCCGCGAGAGTATAGATGTCCTCGCGAGGATCCGCCAGCTCAGCGCGCCACTCCTCTGCTATCCCCTTCGCCCAGTGCGTGCCACCCTCGTCCTCATCCGGGACAAGCACCAAAAGCCGTACCTCACCAGCGGGCAAATCCTTCGGGACCCGCGCGTGCAGAAGATGATTCTCGTCAATATCCCCGGTCACTTCGATCATTCTCATGATGGATGCCGCTCCCGAGCTTGCCTGCCTCGATCATAGCAAGCAAGCTTCGGCAAACACCCACAACTACACACTCCCCAACGACGCCATCCGCTGCACGTACCCAATAAAGTAGTCATGCGTCGCAGGATCCCGCTGCTTCATCACCTTCCGGTACTGATCAATAAACGTCGCCATCGCCTTCTCCGCCTCTTTAAACATCACCAGGTGAATATCCGCAGCGGACGTCGGCGGATAATCCGACAAACTCCCCAACTTCGAAAGCAACACCTGCGACGCCTTCTTCCCACTCGGTGGCGGATCCGCCGCCCGTATAAACATCAGAAAGTTCTCCCGCACATACTGCGGCTTGTGCAGCAGACACCCAACCTTCATCCACTTCCACATCATCCCCACGATGTCCCGACTCTCAAATCCGCCCGCCTTCTCCGCAGCCCGAATCTGCCAGATCATATCGTCGATGAAGTATTTCGCCGTCTTCTGCTCACCCTCGTCCGTATTCATCATCCCGGACTGCATGCGTATATACTTTGACACTGGTCCCGTGTCCTCCTCTGCAACCCTTAGCGAGGCGCAACCCCACCCTGGACCAAACAATTCTCAAACTTTTTCTGTGCTCTGCTAAAGAAGTGAGCTACCGGTTCGCCCTCCTCAAGGACCCCGGCGCGGACATCCTCCGCATCGTCACCGAGCAACTCGACGTGGCGATCACTCAACTGGAACAGCGGCGCACCAGCCAAAGCAAGCGCATCCACGAAGCTCGCAAGGCCATTAAGAAGACCCGCTCCGCTCTCCGCCTCATCCGCCGCGCGATCCCCACCGAAGCCTACGACGCAGCCATCACCACCCTCCGCGACGTCGCCCGCAGCCTCGCCCCATTGCGTGACGCCGATGTCATGCAGCAAACAGCCGCCGCCCTCACCAACAAACCCAAACCCGCAACAGCCAAACCCAGCAGGACCCCGCTCCCGCCCTTCGCCGCCCCGCTACACCAACTCAAAGCCAGCATCTCCACAACGTGGCCCTGGCAGGACATCGACCCCGTCATCATCGCCAAGGGCTTCGCCCAAACCATCCGCGCCTTCCAAAAAGCCTTCCAAGCCACCACCAACACCAACGACCCTGAACTCTTCCACACCTGGCGCAAACGCGCCAAGGACCTCCGCTACCAATCCCTCATCCTCGAACCCCTCTGGCCGGCGCTCTTCCAAGCTATCGCCGAAACAGCCCAGAAGACCGAAGAACTCCTCGGCGAAGACCACGACCTCGCCGTACTCACACAGCACCAACCCCAGCACACCGCGCAAGCCACCGAACGCCAGCAGCAACTCCGCCGCAAGGTACGCAAGCTCGGCCAGCGTCTAAGCGCCGAGGACCCCAAAGCCTGGAAGCGCCGTATCATCGCCTGGTTTCACTTGTGATAGCATCTGCCTCACGATGAAATCCACGTGGATTGTGGCGCTGGCTGTCTTATTCCTCATCAACGTCCTCAACTTCTACGACCGTAACGTCGCCGGCGCCCTCGCCGAACCGATGAAAGCCGAATTCGGCCTCAGCGACCGCGACATCGGCCTCCTCGGCAGCGCCTTCATCTGGATCTATGCCATCGTCGGTGTACCTTTGGGGCGCCTCGCCGACCGTCTCAGCCGCAAGACCATCCTGCTCTCTGGCCTCATCGTCTGGAGCTCGCTCACCGCCATGAACGCGCTTGCCCAAAGCTTCGGCCACCTGATGTTCACTCGCCTCGGTGTCGGTGTAGGCGAAGCCGTCGTCGCACCCGCCGCCGCCAGTTGGATCGGCGACCTTTTCCCCGCGCAAAAACGCGCCCGCGCCCTCGCCTTCTTTATGCTCGGCGTACCCATCGGCGGCGCTCTCGCCTACGTCTGCAGCGGACCCGCAGCCCAAGCCTTTGGATGGCGCACCGCTCTCGTACTCGCAGCCGCCCCTGCGCTGATCCTAGCCCCGGCACTTCTCTTCCTAAAGGAACCCGCACGCGGCGCCAGTGAAGAACACACGCACTCGACCCAAAGCGGTTCGATGTGGAGCGTACTCAAAGTCCCAACCATGTGGTGGATCATCGCCTCAGGCGCTCTGCTCAACTTCAACATGTACGCCTACGGGACATTCCTCGTCTCCCTCTTCGTCCGTACCCACAAAGAGACGCTCGCCACCGCGGGCCTGATCGTCGGCGCCATCTACGCCATCGGAGGACTCACCGGCGGCTTTGCCGGAGGCACCCTCGGCGACCTCATCGTCCGCCGCAAGCGCAACGGCCGTATGCTTGCCGCATCGTACATCGCCCTCGCCGGAATGCCCCTCGCGTACCTCGGCATCCAGCAGCCCAACGGCTCCTGGCTTACCGCCGCCATCCTGCTCACGCTCGCCTACGCGGCCTGCAATTCCTACTACGGCCTCGTCTACGCGTCCATCCAGGACATCGTGCCGCCCAACCTCCGCGGCAGTGCCATGTCGCTCTACTTTTTGTTTATGTATATGTGCGGCGCCGCTCTCGGACCCCTGCTAACCGGTCAACTCAGTGACTGGCGAGCCCGCGTCGCAGCCGAACGCCTCGGCACCGCTCTAGGACCCGAAGCCCGCGCCATCGGCCTGCAGGAAGCGATGCTCATCATCCCGCTACTCAGCCTCTTGCTCGCCGGCGTACTCTGGGCTGGCTCTCGTACCATCGCTCGCGACATCGACCGTCGCGCGACACTTGTCGCCGCCACTGCTACGAGCGCGGTAGCTTAAGCTCCAACGTCGCCGCCGCGCCGTTATCCACCTTCACCGACTTTGCGGAATCCTTCGCCGCCAGCCGCACCTCGGGATCTGCCCAAGCGCCGGGCTCGATGTCCTCAAACACGTACACGTCATAGTCACCAGGCGCCACCCCGGCAAACGTATACTCGCCCTTCGTACCCGTAATCGTATTGCGAATCTGATCGCTCAACCCCGCGTACTCGGTCTTCGGCACCAGCACCACCACGGCATTTGATTGCGTCTCGTCCTTGGTGGTCTTCACCACGCCACTCACCGTACCCGCGCCCGGCGCCAGCGTGATCTCCAACTCGCCCGCAACCCCATTGCTAAAGTCCAGCCCCGTCTGCCGTACATCCTGGTTTCCCAGCTTCACCTCTTTGACGTAGTAGCCCTCCGGCATCCCGGACACACGAACCCGGAACTTCGACGCCGCGACATTGCTAAGCTCGATCTTTCCATCCGCCCCAACCTGCGAACCAGTCATGCCCATCATCATCAGCGGCCGCTGACTCTCGAGCACAACCCGCAGGTTTGACGACGCCGGCGCCGTATCCGTACCCTCATACTTCACCTTGCCGGTCACGGTTGCACCCGGATGCGCCACCACCGTCAGACCCTTGATGTCCTCATTGCCCACGTCAATCTGTAGCGTGCCGATGGACATATTCCGCCCACCTTGCTCCCCAAACACATTCGCGGTCAACGTATACGAACCCGCCGTTACATTCTGCAGCGTAAACGCACCATTACGCGCCATCCCGCCGCCGCGCATCGCCATCATCATGACTTCGCCGGCGTTGTCGCCATTCGGCGTCAAAGTCACCTGGGCGCGCGATGCCTTCTCGCCCTTTGCCGCGTCCATCACAATGCCCGACACCGTCACCATGTGCGCTCGCATCATACGCACATCCACGTTCTCCAGCCGCGACCCCGCCGCTATCTGCAATGGATTCGCACGATCCACACTCAGCGAAGAAGGGAAGTACGTCGTAGCATGCCCATCCCGCGCCGGCCGGTTGCGAGGCACCATGTTGAAGTCCATCGGCGTCGCCGCCAAAAAGTACGTCCCCGGCGCGACACCCCAAATCCGGTACTCGCCCAAATCATTCGTACTCCCCATACCCAGCGGCATCAATCGCTTCTGCCCGTTCTGGTACACATACCGCTGCGCCTGCACCTGTACCCGCGCCACAGGCTCGCCCTCGTCATCCAATACACGGCCCGAGATCACCCCATGCGGCTGCATCTTGAACGCAAAGTCCCGTACATTCTCGCCTTTGTTCAGCGTCAGGCTCGCCACGGAACTCCCCATGCCACGCGATGCCGCAGCACTCGTCCCGCGATTCGCGCCCACATATCCGGTCTTCTGCACACGCACCGAATACCGCCCCGGCGCGACCTTCACAAACTGAAAAGCCCCGTCCGCGCCAGTGGTCGCACTCTGTGCATCCGGCGTATCGTTACGCCCATCGCCACGCAGCAGCGTCACTTCCGCCTTCTTCAGTGGCTGCCCGGTCTGGATGTCCACCACCGTACCTTGCACAGACCCGTAATCTTCCGGATTCAGCGCCGCGGGCTCCCCTTCCACCGATCCAGGTGTCTGCCCTTGCTGCTGCTGTTGTCCCTGGCGTCGCCCTTGTCCCTGATCTAGCCCGGCCGCCGCGCCCTGCCCTTGTTGGGACGGCCTCCGCATGGGAGGACGAATCGGTCCTTGCGCCTCGGCCACCAGGCAGGCCCCCGCCATCAGCAATGCAGAAACTCGAACACTCATTACGACACCTCAACGTTGACAACCCGGACAATAATACGTAGACCGTCCACCCTGGCGGATCCGCTTGATCTTCCGCCCGCACTCGCGTACGCAAGCCTCACCTTCGCGATCGTACACGGCAACCGGATAGTTCTCGCCCTCGCCAAAATGGCCCGGGTCCGTGTACCCCAAGTACGCCGATGCCTTCGCCGTCTGCAGGATCTCCGCCATCGCCGCATGCAAAGCCTGCAACTTCGCCGTCTTCGCTGCCGCCAGCGGTTTCACCGGACTCAGCTTCGCCGCAAATAGCGCCTCAGCCGCATAGATATTGCCCAATCCCGCAATGCGGCCCTGATCCATCAAAAACAACTTCGCAGGCGTCCGCGGCGCAGCCCGAACCATGTCCAGGAACCGCTCAAACGGCAGCGCATCCGGTTCCGGACCCACATCCGGAAGATACCCGGCGTCCCGCAAATGGATCTTGCCCAGCGCTCGCGGATCTTCAAACACAATCCCGCTCCCATTCTCAAACCCGAACCAGGCGCGAACTGTTGTGTTTAAAAAGCGCACATCTGGTACGACGAACAGATTGCCCGTCATGCGCAGATGAATCTCTAGAACTTTATCGGCGGTGAGATCGATGAGGATGTGTTTGCCGGCTCGCCGTACGCCGGTGATGCGCGCGCCCATCGCCGCGTCCAGAACCTCTTCCGGACTCTGTGGACGCGTGACAGAAGGCCGCAGAATCCGCCCGGAAACGATAGCTGGAGAACCCGGAGGCAACTGCTCACGCAGCCTCCGGGTAACAGCCTCTACTTCGGGCAACTCCGGCACACGCGATTACCGTCCCTTGCTAAGCCGGCGGAAGTAGTCGGCCACCTTGTCGGCGTACCCGTCTGGTGGACGCTCACTCGCCGCATTGCGTACCTGTCCGCCGCGCGACTCATCGAGCTTCCGCCGCAGCATCAGCTCCAGCGCCTCGATGTTCGGCATCACCTGCCGCCGCAGCCGTTCTTCCAACTCAGGACCCTGCGGCAGCTTCGAAAAGTCCATCCGCTGCAGTTCCGCAAACGCATCGCCGAACTCGCGAGCCAGTTCCGGATTGTCGCGCAAGGCCTGCCGGATCTGCGCCATGTCGCGCGAGGCCTCCCGCAGCGTACGCTCCGCCGTCTCCGCCGGCAACGTACGTCCCTGCAAAGGACCACCATTCCAAGGTCCGCCACCGTACGGCCCACCGCCGGTAGCGCCGCCCATTTCACGGCCTCCACCCTGCTGTCCGCCGCCCTGCTGACCCTGGCCCGGCTGTTGACCCTGACCTTGCTGCTGGCCTTGACCCTGTTGTCCCTGCTGATTCCCGGCCTGCTGACCTTGCTGGCCCTGCTGGCCCTGCTGTCCGCGCTGACCTTGCTGTCCCTGTTGACCCTGTTGGCCTTGCTGACCCTGCTGCTGGCCTTGCTGTTGACCCTGTTGCTGACCCTGGCCCTGTTGCTGCCCGCGTTGGCCTTGCTGTTGGCCCTGACCCTGTTGACCCTGCTGCTGGCCACGCATCAACTGCTGCAGTTGACTACGCATGCGTTCCACACGTTCCAGCGCCTGCTCCACTTCCTTATCCTGCTTCGTACCGCCGCCGGACGCCTTCTCCTGGTCGCCGGACTTCGCGTTCGGATCCACAGCCGCCTGCGCCTTCCGTACCTGGTCGCGCAGCCGTTCCAGCGCTTCCGTCGCCGTCTCCTCGGCACCCATAAGGTACCGGCCCTGACCACGCCGAATCCACTGCGAACTCTGCTTCATCCGCCGCTGCGTTTCCGAACCCTGCAAGTCACCCAATGCCTCACGCAGTTGCGACGCCGCCTTCGGCTGCGTACCCTGCATGTTCGACATCGCCTTCTGCATCTTGCGCTCCAGCTCATCCAACTGCGACGCGATCTTTTCCTTCTCGGAGGCCATCTGCTCGTTGGCAGCGCGATCCATACCCTGCTTGCCGCCGCCGTAGGTCTCCTTCATCTTCTTCTCAAACTCGGCCTGCGCCTGCGCCACTTGATCCGCCTGCTGTCCGACACTGCCCAGCGCATCCTGCGATTCCTGCTGCCGCATCTGCTGTACGGACTGCCGCGCTTCCTGCAAACGATCGGCCGCCCGTTGCGACCCTGCACGAGCCTGCTCCGGAGACTGCTGGGACCGCCGCATATCCTCAATCGCCTGCTTCAACCGCTCGAGTGTCTGCTGCAACTGGCGATCCTGCTGCCGCTGCTGGGCACTCTGTTGTTGCTGCTGCTGCTGTTGCTGCTGCGAACTCTGTTGACCCTGCTGGCCCTGCTGTCCACTCTGCGAAGAAGACGATGACGAGGAAGACGACTGTTGCTGTTGCTGTTGCTGCTGCTGACCAGTCATCTGCTCCAACTGCTTCTTCAGCTCTTCCGCCTCGCGACGCAACAATTCCTGCTGCCACTTCTGCTGGAAGTTCTGCCCCTGCTTCTGCTGCTGTTGCGCGAGTTCCTGCTGGCGCCGTGCCAACTCCGCCAACCGCTGCGCCGCTTCATCCACAGCCTTGGCGCGCTCTTCACCGCCGCCGCCCGTGGACTTCCGCCCGCTCTCGTACATGTTCTTCTCGGTATCCAACTCGAGATCGAACAGATTCTCCAGATCGCGACCCGCGCCGCCGCCACCACCGCCACCCTGGCTGCGATTTCCAAACGCCACCTGAATATCGCGCTGGCTCTCTTCGATGCGCAGGATGTGCTGCAGCGCCTTCTGCTCAACCGGCAGCGCATCTTTGAACTTCTGCTCACCCAGCAAATTCGAAGCGACGCCCAACTCCTGCACCGCACCATCAATCTCTTTCACCAGGGTCTTGAACTCATCGTTCGTACCCGCAAGCTGACGGGCCTTCACGCGCTGCGACAGCATCTTCGCCTGGTCGCGCAGCTTCGATTCCATATCGGCCAGGAACTTGGCGATGTCCGCCTTCTCCTTGCCCGCCGCGCTCGGCTTCCGGATCTCATTCCACGTCGCCGCGATGATCTCCTTCTGCCGCCGCGAAATCTGTTCCTGCTGCTCCTGCTCGCCGCCACCGCCACCGCCGCCCTGTTGGGATTGCGAATAGCTCTTCTCAAACGGCTGCGCCTCGATAAAGAAGATGTCCGTCTGCGATGTCGCGCGAGCATCCTTGGCCGACGCGTAAATGCCAATCACATCGCCGGGCGACAGCTTAAAGTCTTCGAGCGAAATCAGCGTCTGTCCCTCAGCCGTCTTCACGCCGCGCTGATTCAGCAGACCCACCTGCTTTTCCTCGCCGCCGTTCACCGTGTAGTGCAACGTCATCGATTGCAGGCCAAAATCATCATCGGCCTCAATCAGTACGCCCACTTCTTCAATCGGGCTGACCTTCGCATCCTTGCCCGGCTTCCGCAGCCGTACATTCGGAGCATTGTCCTTGCGAGCTTCAATGAAGTAGTCATCGCTCAGCCGCACCAGATCTTTCTCGGTCTGCACGCCCAGGTGGTACAAGCCATCCTTCTGCACCGTGACCTTCGCCGTCAGCGTCGTACCCGAACCTTCAAGCGCAATCTTCTCGCCCGAATCGATCACCACAAGGCCATTCTTCAGCGGCTGATCGGTCTCAACGGTAATCGTCGCCACCGTACCTTCCACCGCGCGAATGTCCCCGCCCGGATCCTCGGTCATCTCCTTCATCCCCGTCCAACCCGGGTACGTATAGGTGACCTTCATCTTCTTCACGTTGGGCAAATCCACAACGGAAAAGCGATAGACCTTGCTCTTGATGCCGTTCGCCTCAACGTAGTACTCAACACCCGTCGGCAGCGACGCAAACAGGAACTCATACCCGGCGCCGCTCGGTTGCGGCAGCATCGGTACTTCTTCTTCCTTCGACGCGCCGTCGTACTTGGCCTTCAGCCGTACCTTGGTCGAATCAAAACCCACCAACTGGGCCGTCACCATCTGATCCGAACGCCGCCGCACGGTCTTATCGCCAGGCGTCACCAGAATGTCGTAGAACGAAGCGATGGTGCCCTTCGGAGCACCCGCCCAGAGCAGGGAAGCGCCATGCCCCCAGTACCCCGGTCCCGACGTCACCAGCCACAACAGGAACAACGCCGCGAACGTACCACCCACCCAGAATCCAGCCAGCAAAGGCAGCGGTGCAAAGCGATCCGTCGTCGCGCGCGACGCTACAGCATGCGCTTCACCAGCCACCAACTCAAGGAACGGATCATTCTTCTCCGCGCGATCCGTAAACGTCATCAAACTCTGCTGGAACTCGGGGTAAAGCTTCTCCGCCTCACGCGCCGTATTCTTCTTGTTGATTGCCAACTGCGGGATCACCAATCCAAATGTGATCGCCAGAGCCGTCGACACAAACAGGATGATTCGCGCCCAAAACACGCTCGATTCCGAGAACGCAAACGCATTGGTGAACGACACCAGAATCAACGTCGCCAGCAGTGCGACCCCGCACGCCAACGCGATCCCGCGCCCAAACATCTTCCAGCGCAACCGTTGCTCGGCCCGCTTCAGATATCCATTGAGAAGTTCCAGTGCGTTCATGATGCTGCCTCCGAATCACGGCTCTCGGACAAATAGCGGCTGCCAATAAAGGTCTCCGCCGCCACAATCAACACAAGTACGAACAGCAAGATCCGCCAGGGATCGTACAGCTTTTCCCGCTCATCCAGGAGCCGGCCATCACCCGTGCTCGACACCGTTGTCGAACCGGTTCTCTTCCACGCCTCGATGGTATCCTGCGTCACCGGCGTCAGGTCAGACTCGCGCCGGTCCGCGTTCACCGCAAACAACTCCGGCTTCTGATTCGCCCGCCGGATCTCATAAAAGCCCTCGTGCGCAAACGTGAAGGACCTCGCCCGTGTCGACTCCGCCAGGCTCAATTCGGACTTGCCCGTCGGCCCAATCACCTCAGCCGCCGCATTGGACTTCGCATTCCGCAACTCCGCGCTCGACGCGACAGGTACAGCACCAGGTTTTTCGCTCGTCCCGCCCATGTAATTGAACATGTGCTCCACAAACGGCACAAACGAGGCATGCAGCGGAAAGTCATTCGCCAGGTTGTCCAACGTCGACCCGAACACCATCACCTTGCCTTCGCCAAACGTGACTTCCGACAACAACGCGCCACCATCGCCGACCTTCGCAATCGTGCGGGACGGTCCTGGCGTAAACCGTACGATCTGGTAAAACCGCACGGCATCCAACGCATCGGCGCGTCGCGTCACCGGATGTCCGGCATCCACCTGCGAAGCAATCAAAAAACGTTCCCCATCGCGACCTTCATACCGCGACGTCTCAATCGTCCAATCCGTCAGCGGCACCTTATTGCGCGATGCCGACGAAAAGCCCAAGGTCACAAACACCGATCCACCAGCCTGCGCGTACTTCCGCAAGTCCGCCTCAAACGTATTCGGCAAGGTTCCACAATCGCCCAGCATCACGAACGCGTACTTAGACGGATCTACACCAGCCGTCGTCTCGCAACTCATCGACTCAATCGTGAACGGCGTATCCCCAGCTGATTCGAGCGCAGCCTTCAAGTACGTCAGCGACCTCGCCTGCCGCGAATCATGCGCCACCAGCACCTTGCGAGGCTCCACGCGCTCAAACCCGAAGTAAAACTTATCGTCCGCCGCCAGGACATCGCCGCTGTCAATCCGAACCTCGCCCTTGTTCAACCCGAACGATGCATCAAGACCCGTAAACTCCACGCGACCCCGTCCAAACGCAGGAATCGTCACTTCCTTCGTCTGTACCGTCTGCCCGTTGATCATCATCGTCACGGTCTTCTTGGTGGGCTCCGTCGTCTGATACGACGCAATCGTCGCCTCAAACCGGACCTTCTTGGGATCGGTCACCACCCCCGGCGCGCGCACATTCTCCACCGCAAAATTCCGCGTCTCGGTGGCCGAAACACTATGCACTTGCAGATCCGTACCATTCGGCAACTGCAAATCCGCGAACCCCGGAGGCAGCCCCGTCTTCTGCAAATCGCCAATCAAATGCAGCTCAATCGGAACCTTTGCGTTCGCTGCAACCGTCCGCACAAAGCGCGCCAACTCGCCGTAGGATGTCTTCCCATCGCCCGGCACAATGCCGTCAATCGCCGCGTCTAATCCGGCCGGATCGGACGTCGGCTGCGTCAGCACTTCGACGCTTCCGTTTAGCGCCACAACCTGCGCTTGACCGCCAGCCCCGCGCGACGCAACAAGGCTATGCGCCTGCGTCTTCGCCCGCTCCAAAGCGCCCGAAGTACGCATACTAAAGCTCCGGTCCACCGCTACGATCCGCAGCTTATTGCCCGTCACCTGCGGGTTCTCGGTAATGAAGTACGGCCGCGCAAACAACAGCGCCAGCAACAACAGCAGCGCGATCCGCATCGCCAGCAACAGCAAGTACCGCAGCCGCCGGTGCTTCACCGAACTCTGCTGCCGTTGCTCAAAAAACATCAGGGAACTGAATTCGCGAGGTTCCGTTTTGTGCCGCCGCAACAGATGCAGCCACAACGGCAGCCCAATGCCCAAAGCACCTACCAGAAACCATGGCGAAAAGAATCCCATCGGTCGTTACAACCGCCCCTTTCGGACACCCAGATACTCACGCAACGCCGCATCGAGCGGCTTATCCGTCGCCGCAAGATAGTAATCCATCCCGCCCGACTGTATATTCGCCTTCAAATCCGCGATGTGCTGATTGATCTTCTGCGTATACTCGCCCCGCGCATAATCCGGTGACACTTCAATGGACGCCTGCGTTTCCATATCGAGCAAAATCACCGGCTCACCCAACTTCGGCTTGATCTCTTCGGGATCGAGTACATGGAACACCACAACTTCCGTACCCTTGGCCCGCAGCGGCAACAGCGCATCCTTGATCTTTTTCGGATCTTCATAAAAATCCGAAAACACCACCACCAGTCCCCGCCGATGCAGAAACTGTTGGCAGTGCAAAAACGGCTTCCCAAAGTCCGTACGCTTGCCCGGCTCCGCATGCTCCAGCGCATGCAACACACGATGCATCTGCCCCTGCCGCGCCGACGGAGGCACATACTGCCGAACTTCGTCATCGAACACGATCAACCCGATCGCATCGCGCTGCTGGCTGGCCAGATACGCAATCGAAGCCGCCAAAAACCTCGCATACTCGAGCTTATCGAGTGACCCCGACTTGTACCGCATCGAATTCGAGGCATCGACAAGAATCGTTACCTGCGAATTGGTCTCGCCCTGAAACCGCTTTAGGTACATGCGTTCCGACCGTGCAAACACGTTCCAATCCACGTGCCGCAAGTCATCGCCGGGGTTGTACAACGCGTACTCGGCAAACTCCTGGCTGAACCCGAAGTCCGGCGACCGGTGCAACCCCGAAATGAACCCGTCCACAACCGTCTTCGCTACCAGGTCAAGCCCGGATATCGAAGCCAGTACCGACGGACTGAGATAGCGTTGCTCCATTTATCCCTTCGGGTGCGGAACGGTCTCAAGCAACCGCTTCAACAAATCGTCCGACGTTATCTTTTCCGATTCCGCGTGGAAGTTCACCAGAATGCGATGCCGCAGCACCGGACGCAACAGCGCCGCCACGTCTTCGTACGTCACGTGATACCGCTGCTTCATCAGCGCCCGGCACTTGGCCGACAGCACCAGAAACTGCGCACCGCGTACCGACGCACCAAAGTTCACGTACTTCTTCATGAAGTCCGGCGCTTCATCGGTCGTCACACGCGTCGCACGAACCAGATTCAGCGCATACCGCGCCACCGGCTCCGCAATCGGCACCATGCGTACCAACTGCTGGAAGCTCAAAATCTCTTCCGCCGTCGTCACCGCCTGCGCCTGATTCACTGCCGTCGTGGTCGTCATGTCCAGCACCTTCATCTCGTCCTCGACGGGAAGGTAATCGAGCATCGTGTTGAACAGGAATCGATCCAGCTGCGCTTCCGGCAGCGGGTACGTACCTTCCAGCTCAATCGGATTCTGCGTCGCCAGCACAAAGAACGGCCGCTCCAGCTTGTATTGCGTACCGCGCACCGTGCACGAATACTCCTGCATCGCCTCAAGCAACGCCGACTGCGTCTTCGGTGGCGTACGGTTGATTTCGTCCGCCAGCACCACGTTCGCAAACAGCGGACCCGGCACAAACGTCCACGTACGGCGTCCCGTTCCCGGCTCCTCTTCGATGATGTCGGTGCCCGTGATATCGGTGGGCATTAGGTCGGGCGTGAACTGAATACGCTTGAACTTCAGCCCCAGGGTGTCCGACAGCGTGCGAACCAGCAACGTTTTCGCCGTGCCGGGCAACCCCGTAATCAGACAGTGGCCGCCGACAAACAGCGCGATCAGCACCTGTTCCAAAACTTCGTCCTGGCCCACGATGACGCGGCGAACCTGCCGGACGATGTCGGCGTGAGCGGCCTGAAACCGGTCAACGCGTGCTTTGAGTTCCGTGGAATCGAGAGTAGTGGTAGACAAAACGTTATTTGGTCCTATTCAGTTCTAACAGCAGCTTTTGCGCGGGCTTATAACCGGGTGCGGCCTCAAGCGCCTGGATGACCTGATCCTTGGCGTCCTCAATCCGGTTTACATCAGAATATGCTTTTGCCAGCAGGTACCGCGACCCTGCCTGATCGTTAGGCTTAGACGCCACCAGCGCTTCAAACTCGCGCACGGCGCCCTTCTTATTGCCCAACTCGTTGTACAGATTTCCCAGCTTGCGATGCAGATCCTCATCAAGCGGGTATATGAAGTTGATCCGCTCCAAAGTCTTCGCGGCCTCAGCCTTCTTGCCGGCCTCAATTTGTAGATCCGCCAGCTTATGCAGCGTCTCCGGCGTACGTCCGCCCTGATCCGAATACCGCGCCAACTCGGCCATGGCCTTCGCCTTCTCGCCCTTGGCAATCAGCGCTTCCGCCAGCATCTCGTACGCCGACCGCGTCTCGACGTAATCCGGATACAGATCCCGAACCTTACCGGCATCGGCAATCACCGCATCCCAATTCTTCTTGAGATAAGCCTCGGTCACCGGCTTCATCTGCTTCTTCCACTCATCGTAGTTGCGAACCTGCGCCCCCACCTGAGTATCCAGCCAGGCCATGAACTGCTTATCAAATTCTTCGGGCTCCATCTGCAACTGCTGCCGTACCACATCCGCCGTCGCGATCCGCTTCCCAAACGCCTGCGTGATGTCCAGCAGCTTTTGCCAGCCCCACTTTTGCTCAATCCAATCGCAGATCTTGCCCGCCTGGAAGTACGACACAATCACCTGCGTCGGATACTGCGGCCGCATAAATCCACGATCCAGCTCAGCGATGGGAAGCAGCTTCTTTTCCTTGATAGCCATGATCGCGGCCTGGTCCAGACGATCGCCCCAATCCTTATAGATCGCCGTTTCCTCATGCACCGCCATGCCTTCGGTGAACCACCGCGGGATCTTGTGATGCGTGGCCTGCAACGTAAACACGTGCGACAACTCGTGCCACAACGTCGACGCCCAGTGGAACGACCCCGGCTTCCTGCCCGACGGCGAATCCATCGCCACCGAATGTCCAAACGTCACACCCAGCGCGCCGATGCCCGGCATACCCATCGTGCGCACTGCAAAGTCGTCGTGGTTCGGATACAGCTCCAACTGCACCGGAGCCGTCAGCTTCAGCTTGTACTTCTTCTCAAACGTCTCGATCGCACGATCCAGCTCAGCCTGTGCATATGGCAACAGCAAGTCGGATTCCTTCTTCTCGACGCGGATAATCGTACGCGGCGTCTTGTACACGTTGTACCGGTTGTAGCTGTCCATCAGCCGCAACGAATTCACCGTCGTATTGCCGCGATACCCGCTCTCGTACGCCGCTTCCAGCGCCTTGCGAGCCTCTTCTTCGCGGCCCAGGCGCATCAGGTTCACGCCCATCTCCGCGCGCACCGGCCACAAGTATGGGGACAACTCCAGCGCCTTTTGAAACTGCGCGATCCCCTCGTCGTACCGCCGGTTCAGCACAAAAATGTGCCCAATCAATCCGTGACCCTTGCCGTACACCGGGTTGATCTTGCGAATCTTCTCGATCCAAGGCGCCCCATCGCGATCATTGAGGTACTCATTGGCCGCCAGCACCGCCATCGCATCCAAAGCGTCCGGCGACATCTTTAGCGCCTTCTCCGCCTCTTCCACGGCCTTGGGACTGTTGTTATCTTCCAGCGCCAACCGCGCCAGCAGTTCCTGCGCCTCAACCATCTTCGGATCGGCCTTCAGCGCCTTCTCCGCCATCTCGGACGCCTTACGATCAAACATCTCGGCGCCAATCAGCGCCATCCCGTACAGCGCCCGCGGATTCTCCGGCTCAATCTGCAGCGCGTCCTGGAAAAGCTCCTCGGAATCGCCCGATTGATCGCGCTCCAAAAACATCATGCCCCAACGGATCTTCAGCGCCGTACTCTTGGGGTTGTTCTTATTCGCCAGCTTGAAGTCTTCGTTCGCTTGAAAAAACTGGTCCAGACCCCAGTACCCCTCAGCCCGCATCCCCGGATCGGTCATCTGCGTGAGCTTGGTAAAGCAGGCCTTCGCTTCAGCCTCGCGACCATGTTTGCGATGCGCCCAGCAAGGGTCCGCCGCTGTCGGAACATAAGGCGGCGCCGCCGCGTTCGACGAACACGACCCGATCAGCACCACCGCCACCGTCGCAAGCAGAAGTCTCATGTTACTGATCGAGCGCCTCCTGCACTTTCGCCAACTCCAGCAGCAACTGGCTCAACCTCGTACGGTACTCAGTCGCCGGAATGGCCGCTTTGTCGTACTTGAGCTTATCGATCTGCTGTTCAATCTGTTCCTTCTTGGCAAATAACTCGCGCTTGGCCGGATCTCGCGTCACCGCCTGCGCCGCGCCCAGCCGCAACAAAGCAAACTGCGCCGCTGCCAGACCTTGGCCGTTCGCCGGCGACGGATCCTTCACCGCCGTACCCTTGCCCGTATCCTCAAGCACCGGATGCTCGGTCGCCAAGCGGTTCTGCGTTTTATAAAAACCTTCGGTCTTGGATTCGGCGAACTTAAACGCCTCGAGCGCGGAAATCACTTCGTTCTTATCCGTATCGCTCGACACATCGCGCATCGCCTCCACCCAGTACCGTGCGAACACCGTCGCATTCTTCTCCGTACCTGCTTTGGTCGCCGTAATCACCGTGCGCCCCGGCTTCTGCAACGATGCCAGCGCCCCGCCGGACGCACTGGTCATATTCACCAGCAGTTGCTTCTTCGCCGCAATGCGATCGAGCATCGATGCCAGTTCCACACCGGAAACATCCGGACCCGTAACGTTGAACTTATACTCCGTGCCATCGTACGTCCCATGCCCGATCAGCAAAAACACAACCTGATCCTCGGCTGCTGCTTTTTTAGCAATGTTCGCCGCCGCCGCCTGCATCTTTGCCTTGGTCGCATCCGCGCCCTTCAGCACCTGAACATCCACGCCTTGCGACGCCTTCAAAATCTTCTCGATGTCCGATGCCCAGCCCGCGAACCGCTGCTCGTACTCCGGCTCACCGCCCAACCCGGCAACCGCCAGATAGTACGTATTGGCAGCAGACGCGACAGCCGCACCCAGCATGACGCCCAGCAAAAGCACTCGTCTCATATCACGCCCCACTTGCGACGCAGCATCCATTCGGACCCGCGCAGCGCCAGCACCAGCAAAAATACGATGGGCATGTTCCAAAGGTCTTTGGTCTCTCGCATCGTGATCCCGGCATCGGAATAGGAAATATCGTTGCCCAGCTTCGATGCATCCGCGGCCCCCCGGAACGTACCCCCGGTCTGCTGCGCCAGCTTTTCCAGCAATTCGCGATTCTGTTCCGTATGGAAGTTCTCCGCCACGCCATCCTCACGCCGGAACGTCGCCACATCGCGACCCAGTTCATCCTCGCCGCGCTTCGCCACGATCTCGACCACATACGACCCTTCAGCGTCCGCGTTGTACTCGGCCTCAAACACGCCGGATTCCGTAGGCACTGGCGTCATCTGAACTTCGGACCCCGCTCCACCCGGACCAATCACTCGCGCCACCACCACAGCGTCCGAAGCCGCTGCGTAGGATTTATCGCGAGCCTCCGCCCGGAACCGTACTCTGGATTCATCCGCCAACATCGTCTTAGATAACGACGCCTGCACCTGCGTCGGCGTTCCGGTCACAGACCATCGCAGGAACTGTTGCCAAAACGTCTCGTGCGATCTATCCTCAAGTGGCTGCAACATCTGCCACCGCCACGTACCCGCGCCCGCAAACGCCGCCACGCGACCCCGTCCATAGTTCTGCGTCACCAGCAGTTCGCCGCCACTCTTCAACTTCGCCAGCGACAACGCGCCCGGCTTCGGCACGCCGATATCCTGATACCCCGCAATGTACGGCAGCTTGGACCACCGCTCCATATTGCGATCCGGATTCTCTTCAATCCGCGTAATCAGCGAATCGCGACCCGCATTGGTCAACTCCGCATTCGCCGGATCCCGATGGAACGTACCCTTGCGCTCCGGCAACGTCACAGGCAGCAACCCGATAAACGGCTCGCGCCACCAGCCACCATCAGAAAACGATGCGCGACCCGCCAAAAAGATCAGCCCTCCGCCGCGCTTGTCCACAAACCGGTTCAGCAACTCCTGCTGCGCCGGCGTAAACCACGCCGCTTCCACCGTACCCATCAAAATCGCTTGATACTGGAACAATTCCTCGTCCGTCGACGGGAACCCGGCTTCCAACTCCTTCGGACCATTGATGCCCTGCCGGTAAAACTTGTTCTGCGTCGTACGCAACAAGGTCACAAGTTCGACGGTTTTATCGTCTTCCATCGCCCGGCGGATGAACTTGTACTCCCAGCGCGGCTCACCTTCGACATACAGGATCCGCGGCTTCTTGTCCGAAACGTCAAACACCCGCGTCACTTTGTTGTTCTGCGCGTTCTCCTCGCCCGGCAGCGGATCAATGGAGATCTCCAGATTCTTCGCCCCCGGCGTACCCGCGTTGAACAGCGCCGCTTCCGTTTGCTGCACGCCGTCTTTCTTGAACACCACATCCTGCGATGCCAGAACCTTGCCGTTCTCGCGCAACGTCAGCTTCCCTTTTTGACCCTGATAGCCAGCCTGCCGGAAGCTCACCACCGCGGACAATCGCGAATCTTGTAGTGCCCGTGCCGGAACCTGTGCGTCGCTGATCTCCACATCGCGAACCATCGTTTCGCGACCCACGCCAATCGTGTGCACCGGAATCTGATGCCGCCGGATCTCGTTGATCGTCTCAAGATCGATGCCGCCGGAATTTTCCGCGCCATCGCTCACCAGCACCACAGCGCCAATGGGCAGCGACCCCGCCTCGGCAACCACTTCCTTCATGGAATCGGCCAGCCGCGTCGCGCGATCCGTCGATTGCAGCGTCTCAAGCTTCTCCACTCGCGACAACCGCTCACCCGTCTTGTACAGACGTACCTGGAATTTTTCGCGTAGTTGCGCCAGCAGTCCGCCGTTCAACGCATCGAGCGCCTTCTGCCGCCGGGGAGTACCATCTTCCACCTGCCCCATGCTCTTCGAATCATCGACGATCACCGCCACCACATTCTGCTGGGCCTTCAATGCGGATACGGAAAGCGCGGGCTGCCACAGCATCAACAAGAGCAGGCAAGCCAAAGCCGTCTGCAACGCCCAGATCGCAGCCTGTCGCGGGCCCTCCACTAGCGACGCTTTGTTCCGCCGGTACACCAGCCACGCAATCGCCGCCCCAGCGCCCACCATCAGCGCCACCAGCAGCCACACCGGCCACCCTCCGGCCAGCACGATCTTTCCCCGTTCGAAGGCGTTGGCTGGATATTTGAATAGAAACTCGAACATCGGCTGTTTCGGCCCGCCCCTTTTTTCGCGATCCCAAGCCCCTTAGTGGGTGAGAGCGTATACGACGTAATTCACTGCAATCCGGTATGCCAGCGACGCCCACTTCTCCGGGTACCGCGGATCATCGGACCATTCCCAGGCATCGCCCAGGTCCATATTATGATTCAGGGCCACCATCAACCGCCCCTTATCGTCATAGACGCCACGCCACCGTGCCTCGTAACCATCGCGCTCAAAAGTTCGGCCAGTGTACAGGTACTGCGCGCCAGGAACCTGGTATTTATCGTCCAGGTCATACAAGGTGTGGAAAATTGGATCGGACGCTTCGATGTCCACCACCGGACGGTCCGGAAAGACTCGGCGCATGCTTTCCATGAACCCTTCCCATTCGTCCGTACCGTGAAAGTCATCGCACATCAGGAACCCGCCGCGCAGCAGATAGTCGCGCAAACGCGCGGCCTGCGCATCGGTCAGATCCCAGTGCCCAACTTCGACGGCGTACAGAAACGGCCAGTTGTAAACGTCATCGTCATCGTCGAGCGACACGGGTTGCTCAACCGAACGTACATTGGTGCGGGTCAGTCGCCGGATGCCGGCTGCCAGATGCCGGTCGGCTCGAGGATAGTCAATGGTCCAGCTCGAATACCGCCGGAACCCACGCGACACGGACTTGTACATCAACCGTCCGATCACAAACTCAGTCTTGTCCGCGTAATCCGGCGGCAACGGGAACTCGTCGTACTCGCTGCCCTGGTACTGCCGGAACTCCTTCTGCGCGTACATCACCCCCACAGCCAACGTGAGAGCCACTGCAACAGCCGGGATGAGAATTTTTAAGCGCATGTGCCCTTACTGGATACTTCGCGAACTTACATTCCTGTGACTATACCTTCTTTGACTATAGCGTTCCGCGAAACGTTGCCAAACTTTACGCATTTAACACCGCCAGTGTACGTTCCGCCGCCAGGTCCCACGTGAACTCCCGCCGGATCCTCGCATTCGACCTCGCCTCCGCCCGTTCCAGCGCCGCAAACGCCGCCATCACCGCGTCATCGCTCCCCGGATCAAATAGGATCGCATCTCCCGCAGCCAAAGATCGCATGGGCTCGATGTCCGAACACGCCAACGGCACCTCGGCCGCCAACGCCTCAATCACCGGCATCCCGAAACCCTCAAATGTCGATGGATAGATAAAGCCCTTCGCCCGCCGGTACAGATCCAGCAACTCCTCGCGCGGAATCCACCCCGTCACCCGGACACGATCCCCCAAGCCCAGCGCCGCAATCTGCCGCTCCACTGCCTCGGTTTGAAACCCCTTCATCCCCGCCAGCACCAGTCGCGACTTTCCATAAGCCGCAAACGCCCGTACCAGCCGCTCGATGTTCTTGTGTGGATGCAAGGTCGACACGCACAGAAAAAAGTCCTCCGGCGCCCGCTGCTCGGCGATCTCAAAAAACACCGGATCCGCCCCATGATGCACCACCGTGGACTCCGCGCCATAGAACCGCCGCAGGTCATCGCGCGTGGCTTCGGATACAGAAATCAGCTTTCGAGACCGCTTCACCGCCGCCCACAGCAGCAGATTCCAAAACGGCAAATCGAACCACCGGAAGTACTCGGGGTGCCGCTTGTGCTGCAAATCATGGAACACCGTGACGTTGTGGGGATGCGCCACCGGAGCCGTAAACCCCGGGTTAAACATCACGTCCACCTTCGGGCTCCGCGCCGGCAGTACAACTTGTTCGTACAGAATGCGCCCCGGCCGGAACACAGCGTTCACTTCGCAAGGCACCTGCACAAAGCGCGACCCGGGTACGAGATCCGCACCAGTCTCGCGATTGGTAAAGACAAAGTATTCGTTACGCGAATCCACGCGCGCCAGCGCCGCCAGCAGCGATCGCAGATAAATCTCGGTCCCGCCCACACCACCAGGAATCAGGTACAGCGCGTTAACGCCGATTCGCACGGGCCAAGCCTCGCGCCGCCATATCGTTCGACGGATTCAATTCCACCGCGCGTTTGTAATCGGCAGCAGCGCGCTCCATGTCACCTTGCAGCGCGTACACATTGCCCCGGTACGCGTACGCCGGGTCAAAGTTCGGATCTTTGGCAATCGCTTGGTTCAACGCAGTCAGAGCCTCATCGTACCTCTTGGCCTTCGCATGCTGCATGCCCACAAACGCATACGCCTGTCCGGTCTGCTCCAACTGCAACGCTTCCTGCGCCTTGGCCAACGCCGGTTCGGCCTGCCCCGAGCAGTCCAAAGCGTGTGCCCAGTTGATCAACACTCGATAGTCCGGCTTATCCAGCTTGCTGGTCTGCTCAAACGCCGCCGCAGCCTGCGCGCAATCCCCATTGCGGTACAGCGCATCCGCCACCTGAAACTGCACCCGCCACTTCTTGGGGGACTTCTCCGCCGCATCCTTCCACAACGCAATTGGATCAGCCCACAACTGATTCCGCCCAAACGTCAACACCGCGAACACCGCTACCGGCACCACCCAAGCCAGCCGCTGTACAGGAACCCGCCGCGCGATCTCCGCCACAATCAGCAGCAACCCGAACGACGGCAGGTACGCGCGACGTTCCACCAGCACATCGGCAATCGGCACAAACGATGACGTAGGAGCCAGCAGCAGCAGGAACACGAACCACCCATAGCTCGCCAGCGGGAACTCCTTGCGGAACCAGAACGCCGCGCCCGACACCGCCACCAGCGCCACCAGCCCGATCACCGCCCCATGATCCATCAGCGACCTCGAGATCGCGAAATCATAATCGACGTTCAGCCCCACCGGCACAAAGAACTTCAGCACGTAGACCCAAATCGCCCGGCACTGCGTAAAGAAGTAATCGCTCGCGCTCAAGTCCTTCAGCCCGAACCCCGCCGTGGTGGACTTCGTCAACACGCCCCACACAAAGTACACGCCAGCCAATGCCCCCAAAGCCACCGGCGCGTACACCCGCCAGTTCGACTTCGGACCCGCCTCGTTGAAGTACAAATCCGTCAGCAATAGCAGTACCGGCAACGTCACCGCGTACTCTTTGGACAGGCACGCCATCCCGAACAACACTAGCACCACCGCCGCCGTACCCCAATCGATCTCGCGCGACCGCCGGTACAAAAACGCAACAAACGCCCCCAAAAACAGCAGTACCGTCAGATTTTCAGACCGGCTTGCGACATACGACACGGCTTCCGTATTCAATGGATGCGCCACAAACAGCGCACCGGCGAGCAAACCCAACCAAGCCTCATTGCCGCCCGCCAACTTCCGTACCGCCAGCCCCACCAGAACCGCATTCAGCGCATGGAACAGCACATTGAACACGTGGTACGACGTTGTATCGAGGCCCCCAATCTGAAAGTTCACCCAGTAGCTCGCCATCAACATCGGGCGAACCCCGGCGATCCACGCAGAGAAGGGAAGCCGCGCATACCGGTCATTCAAGAAAGGCAAATTCAAATCGTCGTAAACAAACTGCCCGCTGAGTGACGGACTGTAAATGGCAAACGCCACTACAATCGCCCCGAAAGCGGCCATCCACCATGGGAAGGACTTAGGATCGGCGGCCGTCTGTGGAGATGCCTGGCTGTTCTTGTTTTTTTTCATGCAGCGATTGCAGATGGTATTCAAGAATCGCCATCCGCTGCGCAAGCGCAATGTTGGCGTCCTTCAAGTCTGAGATGCGCACCGTGAAGCGGTAAAACACCACCATAAACACCGCAAACACGATCAAAATCAATGCCAGAGGCCGGTCCGGCAACCCCAGCGCGTTCTGTAACCACAACGCCGGACCGGTCCATCGCGACAGCACAAACAGCGCTGCGCACGCGCCCAGCCATGCCACCGCGTATTCCGGCCGGATGCGCTGCCGCCGTAGCGACAACACCACCACCAGCATCAAAAACACGCTGACGACATTGATGAGATTGATCAGCCGTTCCAAACTCTTTGTGCGCTCTCCCGTTCAGGATAGCGTCAAAGCGTACGCGCCCTCTCCTCTACAGCCGGACCCGCATCTGCGCAAAGTCCCGGATGCGAGGCTCACGCAGCCACAATCCCACCCAAACCAGAATGCCAATCACCAACGCCGGCAGAAACGGCTCCTGGTGCGACACGTGCGTGCTGATCGCCCCGCCAAAATACCCCGTCAACAAAATCGCTCCCAACACCTGCGTACCCGGCACCAGATACAGCAGCGCCGCCAACCCCAGTGCGATCCCCAGCATTCGCAAGTCGCCAGCTTGGTACCCGTACTTCGCCGACTGCTCCACCACATCCCCGGCCAGCGTCATCTGCGCCACCGCCGTAAACAGCATCAGCAGTCCAATCAAACCACTCAGAATACGTCCCGCCCATAGGCGTCCTTTGGATACTTCCATACCTTCTCAATCTCCTTTGGTCCGCTTTGGATGCGACCACCCGTCCGCCGGATGCACACCCGTTATATGATGGCCGCAAATAGTTCCCCACCATGATCCTGATCGCCGCCGTTTCGTTACTGGCCCAGTTGCCGCCGCTCCCCGCTCCCATGGACATCCCCTCGCCGGGACCCGCCGGGCAGAACGGAGCCGCCTACGCGCCGCAACCCATCCTCCGCGGAGGCATCATCGTCCCGCTGTACCCCGCAGCCTCGCCGTTCCTCAAAGCGGAGAAGGTCAGCGAACCAGAAAAGTACAACATGAGCCAGGCGGTGCATGCCCGCATCAGCAGCATCGTCAACATACACAACCCCTCGATTGAGGTCCACCTAGCCGACAAGTCCATCAACACCGGAGCCGCCATCATCCTGGTCGCCGGCGGCGGCCATCGCACCCTGAACGTAGGAGGCGAAGCCGCAGACTTCGTACCGTTCTTCTACAACTACGGCATCAACACCGTAATCCTCCGCAACCGTCTCCGTGCCGACGGCTACAACGCCGAAGCGGACGCCGTGAACGACATGCTGCAAGCCACCCGCATGGTCCGCGCCTATGCCAAGCAGTGGGGCATCGACCCCGCCAAGATCGGCAGCATGGGCTTTTCAGCCGGTGCCGAACTCACCTCCGCCGGAGCCATCAAGTACCCGGAGTTTGACCAGCAGAACAACTCAGGACCCTTCGCCGGCATCTCCTCCCGCCCCGATTTCGTGGGCATCATTTACCCCGGCCCAACCCCCTTCGCCCGCAACCGCGTCGCACCCCCCGTCCCTCGCGACGTACCCCCAGCCTTCCTGATGTGCGCCGCCGCCGGAGACCGTGTCCACGCCATCTGGGCCGACGAATACTTTCAGGCCATGATGACCGTAGGCGCCCCCAACATCGAAATGCACATCTACGGCAACGGCCGTCACCCCGGAGACCCGCTCCCCGACGGCACCCGCATGAGCGGAGGTCTCACCGACCGCCTGGGCATCCCGATGGGAACCTGGCAGTATCGCTTTATCGATTGGTTCCGCGACCTGGGATTCCTGCAAAAGTCCGGTGTAGAAACCAAGGCAGCCAAGGACGTCGCGACCTATGTCGCGCAGCCATTGCCACCACCCCCGGGGCAGCAGAAGAAAAAGACGCAGTAAACTCATCAGTCACGAGACGCGAAGCTTTAGAACCAGTAGCAAGAACGTCGGATAACGTACCCGCCGCGCGCACGACTAAAGTGCGGCGAGTACACTACCCGCAGCGTTACTGATGGACGCAAACGGAAGCACCTTGGTACACAGACGAAAAGACCGAAAACCAGCCGTGCTTTTTTTTTGCAGCCTGTCTTCGGTCTCTCGAAAGTACTTATTCTGATGATGAAGTGATTGATTTCAAGCGGCTTATTGAAACGAGGCCATCGTACCCAAAATGGGTATCTGAGTACCCAATTTGGGTATGATTGCACCGTGCAACTAAAGTTTGATGATGTTGCCAACCGGCAGCGGGAACCCCTCAGCGGGAGGCAGCCAGTTCCCGCGTTCATCGTCTTCGAAGGTGACGGTGATCGTCATCTCTTTCTTGTCGCGGGTCAGCGTCAGCGGAAAGCTTTTCTTGTTGGACTGCCGCATCGTGCGGATCGCTCGGGTCAACTCGCTGGGCGACGACACCGCGGTTTCGTCCACCTTCGAGATCACGTCGCCAGCCTTGATGCCGGCTTTCTCCGCCGTCGATCCCTTGGCTACATTGCGGACCAGCACGCCCTCCTTCACCCCGAAGAACGACGCCAACTGCCCATCAACAGACTCAGCCTCGACCCCTAACATGGAACTCGACCAGAACACCATGCCCGGCCGGACCGACGCCATCGGAGGGATGCGGATCTCCGGCATCTCCGGCAGACGCGGGGCGGCCATGCTGATCATCGGGTCCATACCCTTGCGCTGGCCGACCTTGACGGTAATGGTCTGCGGGCGGCCTTCGCGCATCAGTCCGACCTTCACGTCGCGGTTCGGCGGCGTCTCGCGGACGAAGCGCTTGAACTGCTCAATGCCTTCCACGCGCTGGCCGTTGTAGTCCAAAATCACGTCGTTGGTCTTGATGCCAGCCTTCGCCGCGGGACTGTCGTCTTCCACTTTGGTCACTTCCACGCCGCGCTCTTCTTTGAGCTTCAGCGCCTTCATGCGTTCGCCGTCGATCTCGGCGACGAACACTCCGACGTAGGTGGCGTTGCCACTGACGTACACGGTGCTGATATTGCGCGCTTTGGGTGCCTGTGCTGACGGCTGCTGCTGTGCCAGTACGCTCGATGCTGCGAGAACTGCGGAAAGAAACATCCTTTTCATACTCTGCTCTGATGGACGCGAAGAGTCCAAAAAGGTGAGTTTACCGCTGTTTTTTGAGGAAAATGTTGCCGCTTGCCGTAGAGACGCGGAGCAGTGGTCCGCCACCATTGATGGCGCCTTCCGCGCGTACGGGATTCATGCCGTCGCGCGTGATGCGGACTTCCGGAAACTCGGACACGATCAGGCCGCGCATGCCCGGCGTTTCGTTCATCGCCGCGATGGTGACGCCGAATGCAGACGGGATCAGCAACGTGACGTCGCCGGATTCGGAGTTGAGGAAAGAGTCCTCATAACGCTGCGCAGCCCCTGGAACCAGTGCCGCGAGTATGTTGCCGATGGCCGTGCTCAAGCGCAAAGGCCCATCCTGTGAACGGACTTTGATCGCCCCGCCGCTGGCTTCACAACGAGCGCCTTTGGCATTGCCAATCTGAATCGAGCCGCCGCGCGCGACCGCCGTCACGATGCCCGCTGCGTCCTGGATGTCGATGATGCCCGAGAGCGACCGTGCCGACACGTTGGCGCCTGCCTTGATGACTTCAATGTTGCCGCCGCCGGTGGTCAAATGCAGAGGCCCGGTGACTTCGCCGATCTTGATGTCGCCGCCCGCCGTGTCGCACCAGGCTTCGCTGGTGACCCGCTGGACGTGGATGTAGCCGCCGCCCGAATAGCAGTGCAGCGCGCCGCCAATCGACCCGATGCTCATCTGGCCGCCTGCCGTACGTAGGATCGCCGAGCCGCCGATTTTGTCGGCTTCTACTGGGCCGCCACCGCTTTCCATCTTTAGGGAACCTTCGACAGCCAGCGCCTTCAATGCGCCGAACCGCGTATTGACGCTGGTTTCGCGCATCGTGTACGGCACCCATATTTCGATTTCCAGATACGCGATGCTGCCTTCGCCGGGGGTGATGGTGAGGATGGAGGTTTCGACGGCCGAACGGCTGAGAATCTCAAAGCCGCGCATCTGGCTGCGGGCCGCCGCCTCGCTGCTGCCCGTGGCCGGGACACGCTGCTTGATGCGGAAGCCGCAATCGTCGCGCGACATGCCGCGTACCGACACCGATCCTGTCGCCACCACTTTCACCGAACCTCGGATGGCGCAGGGAAAAGCTCCTGTGGTGGCCTGCACCCAGGTGGCCCCTTCACGAACCATGGGATGTTGCTCAAAGGGCGGAGGCACCGGCTGTTGCTGGCCGGAAAGGATGGTAGCGATGAGCGCGGCCAACAGTGTGATGATGGCCAATTTCTTCATTACTGGATTAGTAAACTTCGTCGGAAGCCTTCCACTCCCGTAGTTTACGCTGGCACTGCATGCGGATGTAGTCGTTGCTTTCGCGCTGCATCAGCTCCTGGAAAACACCGACCAGTTGGATTTCGATATTCATGTCCGCGCGGCTCTGGGTGAGAACATCCACAGCCTGGGTGCGGACGCCGGAGTTACCGTCGCGCAGCAACACTTCGGCCAGCGCGCGGCGCACGTCCGGCTGGGTTGCGTAGGGCTTCAAACCTTCGAGAGCACGCAGGCGGACACCGTCGTTGGCGTCGCGCAGCATGGCGTGCAGCAGCGCTTCGCGCGTTTCGTCGCTGGGCGCGGCAGACCGCAAAATCTCGACCGTTTCGCCCCGCAGACCAGCATCGGCCGGATCGACAGCGGCGGAAATCAAAAGGCGGCGAATGGCCGCGTCGTCGACATTGCCGACGACGGTACGTTGGCGGGTTTCATCCACCACCAGGCGCAACACACCGGAGCCGTCCGCCTCGATCTGGCGAACCCGGGCGGACATCGGATGCTGGCCTTCCATCATTGCGGTTTGAGCGGGCGGGCGCTCGGCGTAGGCCCGGCCACCGACAAAGCCCAAGACCAACAGCCCGCAAGCGGCGGCGGTGCGCCACACCGGGGCAGGCGCGATCATCGATGCGGCCATGCGGATGCGGGTCCAAAGCGGTTCGCGGCCGGGCTGCGGCTGCGACGCGATGCTTTGCATCAACTGGCGGCGGTTGGCCAGCAAAAGGTCTGCGGCAGGCTCCATGTCTGCGGCCTGCGCTTCCATGATCTGGTGCAGTTCACGCTCGGTTTCAAGCGCCGCCCGGCAGGCGTCGCAGCTGGCAAGGTGCGAGTGGATCGCTTCTTCCTCATCGAAGGAAAGCTCGCCGTAGAGCATCAGGCTGAGCTGCTGTTGTACCTGGTCGCAATCCATTACTGAAAATCTCCCAGGGCGCTGCGCATCTTCTGCGTGGCGCGGAACAGGCAATTCTTTGCGGCCTCTTCGGTGGTACCCAGAACGTCGCCGATGGCGCGGAGACGCATGCCTTGGAAGTGGCGCATCTCAAACACCATGCGTTCGCGCGGCGTGAGCTCTTCCATCTTCGATTGGATGCGGGCGCGGAGCTGGTCACTGTACATGCGGCGGGCGGGGTCGCCATCGGCGCGCTCTTCAGTGACCTGGTCGAGACGGTCCAAGACGCCGTCTGAGGTGGCGACCACGGACGGCTCTTCTCGGCGGACTTTGCGTTTGCGCAAATGATCCAGGCAGAGGTTGGTGACGATGCGGTAAAGCCAGGTGTGGAAACTGCAATCAAAGCGGAAGGCGTTGAGGTTTTTGTAGACCCTAAGGAAAGCTTCCTGGTAGACGTCGCTGGCGTCTTCCTGCGAACGCAAAAGGTTCAAAGCAAGCCGTAGGACGCTTTGGTCGTACGAGCGGACCAGTTGTTCAAAAGCAGATTGGTCCCCGGCCTGGGCCGCGCGGATCAACGCGAATTCATCCATGCGAGCGCTCGACAGGCTGGTTGCAGTACCGGACAGAATTTGAGTTGCTCCCGCCATTCTCTATGCAATTTCTCCGTTTGTGTGACGTGCGGCGCAGAAAAACGTAACGCCCTGTCCGGAGTTTGTTCCGGGACAGGGCGTAAGTTGTTGAGTTGATTGAGTTTCGTTAAGCGAGTTCGAGGTCGATGCGCTTGTTCACGGTGTCGATGCGGGTGATGCGGAACTTGCGCACCTGTCCCGGTTTTGGGACGTCGGCGGCCGGAGCCGAACTACCGCCACCACCGCCCTTGAACTTGGCGGTGAGCAGTGCCGCAGCCGAAGAGATATCCGCTTTGGGGCTGTTGGCCGAGGCGGCTTCCCGTTCCTTCTGCGACTGGCTCTTGAACTTGCACATGCCGGTGACGCGATCGCCCAGTTCCACCTTGGCGGCCGTGGCGTGCACTTCCACCAGGCGTCCGCTGACGACGTCGCCTTCTTTGTGTTCGGCGATGAAGTGGTCGGCCGGCGTGGGCTCGAGCTGCTTCATACCGAGGCGGAGACGGCGGCGTTCGCGGTCGATTTCGAGCACCTGCGCCTTGACCGTCTGGCCCGACTTGAGCACTTCGTTCGGGTGTTCCAGACGCTTTTCGCCGCTGATGTCGCCGATGTGGATCATGCCCTCGATGCCGTCACCCAGGTCCACAAACGCGCCGAACTTGGCGAGATTGGTGATGGGGGCTTCGACAATGGTGCCGCGGGGGTACTTCTCTTCGACGGCATCCCAGGGATCGCCCAGCGCCTGCTTCAAGCCGAGGCCGATGCGATGGTCGGCAGCGTTGACCTGCAGAACAACCGCTTCCACCTGTTCGTTCTTCTTGAGAACTTCAGAGGGCTTGCGGATCTTCTTCGACCAGGACATCTCCGACAGGTGGATGAGACCGTCGATGCCGGGTTCGAGTTCGATAAACGCACCGAAATCGGTGAGGCGCGCCACACGACCGGAAACACGAGTGCCGGGCTTGTACTTTTCGGCAGCGAGGCTCCACGGATCGGGGATAAGCTGCTTCATGCCCAGCGAGATCTTTTTGGTCTGCTGGTTGATCTTGAGAATCTGGACCTTGACGCGGTCGCCGACGTTGACGACGTCGCCGGGCTTGGCGCCACGGTCCCAGCTCATGTCGCTGACGTGCACGAGGCCGTCAAAGCCACCGATGTCGACGAAGGCGCCGAATTCGGTGAGCGAGCGGACGGAACCTTCGCGAACGTCGCCTTCCTTCAACTGGCTGAAGGCTTCGGCGCGAGCCACGGCGGCGGCTTCTTCGAGCACCACTCGACGGTCGACGACGACGTCTTCCTTCTCAATGTCGAGCTTTGTGATGCGGCACTGAATCTCCTGGCCGATCAGCTTTTCCATCTCCGGCACGTCTTTGGCTCCGGAGCGGGAAGCGGGCATGAAGGCACGGGCGCCGATGTCGACGCGGAGGCCGCCCTTGACGGATTCGACCACACGACCGGCGATGGCGCGCTTTTCGGCGAACGCGGCCTGGATTCCGGTCCAGTCCTTGGGGCGTTCGACCTTGAGCACGGAAAGCTCGTAGTAGCCTTCGGAGGTGGTGCCTTTCACCGCAACGGTGACCGAGTCACCGGCCTTGATGTCCGGGTCCCCGCCGTTGGCTTTGTATTGATCGAGGGAGAGCACGCCTTCGGACTTGCGTCCAATGTCGATCACGATATTTTCCGCGTTGACGGAGACCACCGTACCCTGCACGGTTTCGGTGCCGGACGCCGATTCGGCGCGGTGCTCCTGTTCGAACTGCGAGAGAATATCGCCGAAGGACGTTTCGGTCTGCTCGGTTTGCGAATCCTCAGCGGAAGGCGTTACTTCGGCGGGGGACACTGGTTGGTTGAGATCGCTCATGGAGAATACTAGAAGACGTGTTTTCTTATTGTGTCACATCATCCGTTGAAGCGAGGGCATAGATCGATATGAAACTGCGGACCCACGACATCGGATGGTTGCTTTTCTTTGGGGCTATCGGTTGGTTCGGCCCCGTACACACAGTACCAGAAGCTACCGTGCTTACGCTGATGGCCGTTTTTCAATTGCTGGAGCCGCGAATCGCCGCGTTTTCGAAGCCGCGTGGACAGGCTGTGGCCATCATCATCAAGTTTGTGCTTTGCTACGGGCTGATTGGCTATACCGACGGCATTCGCAGCAGCTACTACTTCATGCTGGTGATTCCGATTATTGCTGCCGCGACCACGCAGGAAGCGCTTCCGGCGACATTGATCACAGTGGTGGCGAGCTTGTCCTACGTGTCGTTCCTGCTGTTTTTGCAAGAGGACGAGTACATTCCCGCCGATCAGGCGAGCGAGCTGTTGTTGCGTGTCGCGTCGCTGTGCATTATTGGATTTTTGACCTATCAACTGGCCGTGCAAAATCGCATCAAAGCCCGGGATGCCGAAGCAGCGGCGCAACAACTGGCGGTAGCCAATGCGTCGCTGCAGGCCGCGGAGGACGCGATCCGGCGCGCCGATCGCTTGTCGGCGTTGGGGCAATTGACCGGCGGACTGGCGCATGAGCTGCGCAATCCGCTGAGCACGATCAAGAGTTCCGCCGAGCTTTTGCATAAGACACTGCCGGCCGGCGATGAGGTTGCTAAAGAAGTAGCAGGCTTCATTTCGACCGAGGTGGATCGCACCAATTCGTTGATTACGCGCTTCCTTGAGTTCGCCAAGCCGACGCGTTTGCGCCTTGCTCCTGCCGATGTTGGCGCTGTAATTGACCGCGCGGTCCGCGATGTGGAACGGCACACGACGGCCAAGGTGCATCGCAACTACGCCCCCGAGGTACGCCCGACGCCGATGGATGAAGAACTGATGGAGCGCGTGTTTTACAACCTGCTGTTGAACGCCGCGCAGGCATCGCCCGATAAAGCCACCATTACGGTGCGTACGCGGATGGTGGGTCCGCAGGTGGAGGTGGCGGTGATTGATCGTGGGAGCGGTATTTCTGAACCGAACCTGGTGAACATCTTCAACCCGTTCTTTACGACCAAGTCCGATGGGGTAGGACTGGGTTTGCCGATTGTGTCGAAGATCGTGGATGAGCATGGCGGCAAGCTGCTGGTGGAAAGCGAAGTGGGCAGCGGATCGATCTTCCGGGTGCTGTTGCCGAGTGAGGGTCCCGTGGGCATGGCGGCTGCGGCTCCGCAGGGGATACAGGCGTGAGTCAGGCATGGCGGGACGATGGGTTTGTCTGGGCGGTAGCGGCGAAGCACGGCGGCTGGACTTGCCGGCAGACTGGGGAGCGGCGGTACGTAATTGAGGGCGAGTGCGCCGCGGGGGCGTGGAATTGCCGGGTGGAGCAGGATTGGACGAGCGAGGACGGCACATCGGCGGAAGCCGAGTGGTGCTGTCCGGCATTTGCGGTGACCGAGGCGCAGGTACGCGAGGTGCTGGATTCCTTGCGGGTTGGCGGCACAAGCGGGGTACGGCTGCCGGTGCCGCTGTTCGATGTCCAGGAGCGGACGGCGCAGGGATTCTTGCGGAGTTTGTTTTCGAGGCCGAGTGAGCCGGAGTTGCGCGTGGACGATAGCGCCGGGATTGTAGACGACGGTTTGCGCGCGAGATTGCAGGGCTTTCCGCAAGCGTACAACCAGGCTGGGCGGTTGCAGCAGGTACGGCTGGGGCGCGCGATTACGGGTCCTGCGGGGTTGCTGGTACGGACCGTGGACTGGTGGGGCAGCGAGGCAGTGCTGTCCCACCAGATTGAGTTGGGGATCGAGATCGCGGTGCGGTTGCGTGCGGCCATGGGCGGTTGAGAGCTAGTCCCGACGGAGGGATCGCGCAGGGTCGAGATTGGCGGCGCGTCGAGTGGGGATCAGGCAGGCGAGCAAGGCGATGGTCGCCATAAGCGCGATGCCTGCGGCGTGGGCCGTCCAATCGCTGGGGTTGACGCCGATCAGGATGGGCGTGAGCAGTCCTGTGGCGAAGGCGGCGAGCACTGCGCCTACGGCAGCGGAGAGACCTACCAGCAAAAACGCACGGGACAGGAAGAGGCGGGCGATGTGGCCGGGCGCTGCGCCAATGGCCATGCGGATGCCGATTTCACGGGTCCGCTGCGAGACCGCGAAGGCCGTGACACCGTAGATGCCGATGGCGGCGAGCAGCATGGTGATCAAGCCAAAAATGGTCATGGCGCCGGCGGCAAAGCGCGCGGGCAGGGTCGGCAGGTTCATGTGCTGTTCGAGGGTTTCGGCGTCGAAGATGGTGAGGCTGGGGTCGGCGGCGAGGACGGTGGCGCGTACCTGTGCGATGGAGTCGCGCGGGGCGAGGCTGCTCGAGTTGGTGCGCCAGATGAGGCGGGCGTAGGTGATGTACGGCGCGTTGACGTAGAACATCGCGGAGCGGGGCGCTTCGGAGAGGCCGAAGTACTTGCCATCGTCGACGACGGCGATGATTTCGTGGGTCTTGCTGGAGGTCTGTACGCGCTTGCCTACGGCGGTTGCGGGGTCCTTGAGGCGCAGGATTTCGCGGGTGAACTGGCGGTTGACGATCAGGCGCGGGGGGACGTCCTTGCCCATGTCACGGTCGTTGTTGAGGCGGCCGGCGAGCACGGGGGTACGCATGGTTTCGAAATAGCCGGGGGTGATCCAAAAGGACTGGGCGGTTTTGAGCTGCGAAGCCGGAGGTTCGGGCTGGCCGGTTTCCCAGACGCCGTTGTTGGAGTTGTTGAGGTCCAGCGGGATGCTGCTGGCGATGGCGGCGGACTGGATGCCGGGGAGTTCGCGGACTTTGCGCAGGAGGTCGCGTTCGAAGGCGGTTCCGCGGGGTTCGTCGTAACGCGCGGCGGCGAGGTCAAAGCCTAAGGCTGCGGCGCCGTAGGGATCGAAGCCGACGTTGACGGTCATGGCGTGGGAGAGGCTTTTGATCATCAAGCCGGAGCAGATCAGGAGTACGACAGAGATGGCGATTTGGGCTCCGGTGAGGATGTCGCGCAGGGGCCAGCGGCGATGGCGAGGGTCCGAGGTGTCCTGCTTGATGGCGGCCGCGAGGTCGGCGTTGGTGGACTGGATGGCGGGCACGAGTCCAAAGGCGACGCTGGTGACAAGGGTGATGGCGGCGGCAAAGAGGGCGACGGTCCAGTCGAGTTCGACGGTGGTTTGGATGGCGAAGTCGACGGGCGGACGGTAGCTGGTGATGAGGGTGGTGCCCCACCAGGCGATCAGGAGTCCGAAGGCGCCGCCGATGGCGCCGAGGGCGACGGATTCGAGCAGCAGCTGACGGATGAGTTGGCCGCGGTTGGCGCCGATGGCGAGGCGTACGGCGGTTTCTTTGCGGCGTTCGGCGGCTTGGGCGAGGAGGAGGCTGGCGAGGTTGACGCAAACGACCAGAAGTAGCGCGCCGGCGACGGCCATGAGGATCGCGTTGAAGCCGATGACGGAGCCGCGCAGGAAGTCGCCGGCCCAGCCGGGTTCGGTGAGGCGTAGCTTCCAGCCTTCGTTCTCTTTGGGGAACTGGCGGGCGAGTTGGCTGGTGACGGCGTCCATCTGCTGCTGGGCGCGTTCGACGGTGACGCCGGGGGCGAGGCGGCCTACGACAAAGGTGTTCTGAGAGTCCCGGTCGTCGATGTAGCCGGAGTTTTCGGTCTCGATTTCTTTGGCCATCGAGACGGGGACGAAGAGTTCGGGGGCGTAGAAGCGCTCGGTGCCGTAGAAGCCTTCCGGGGCGACGCCGATGATGGTGAACGGGAAGCCGTTGAGGCGTACGGTGCGGCCGACGATGTTGGGGTCTGCACCGAGGCGGCGCTTCCAGGCGAGGTCCGAGAGTACGGCGACGGGGTGTGCGCCGCGGGTGACGTCATCTTCGGGGCCGATGAGGCGGCCACGGGCTGCGGATACGCCGAGTCCCGTGAAGTAATTGCCGGATACGACGTAGCCCCAGGCGCGGGAACTGGCGCGTCCTTCCATGCCGAAGTTGATGGGGGCGATGCGGTAGGACATGAGGTCCGGCATGAAGGGGGCGACCATGGGCCGCATGTCGCGAATGTTGGGGTTGGCGATGACGGGGGCGCCAAAGCGGGTGTCGACGAGGGAGACGAGTTGTTCCGGATTGCGCGCGGGGAGCGGCTTCAGCAGCGTCGAGTGCAGAAGGCTGAAGAAGATGGTGACTGCGCCGATGCCGAGGGCGAGCGAGGAGATCGCGGTGAGCGTAAAGCCAGGGCGGGCAAGCAGGCGGCGCAGGGCAAGACGGAGTTCGAACAGCATCGTGTGCGTGGTGATGCATCTGACGTACCAGAGGTAAGCCGATGAAAACACGAGTGTCCGAAATTGGTTTGTGTCCGGTTTTGGGACGCGGCGTTAGGGGAGTGGTGCTTCGGCGATCAGTTTGGACTCGGCCTGGAACTTGCGGAAGTTCTGATAGGCGACGTCGATGGTGGCATCCCAACGCTTCCAGAGGGCGCGGGCGTTGGCCGTGACCTTGATCCACTGGGGGTGCCAGAGTTCGTCGTTGACGCGCATTTGCTGGGCGACGATGCGGGATCCCGGCGCGATGCTGGCGATAAAGGCGCCCCAGGTGAGCTTGTCGGTGGTCTCCATTTCGAACTTGAGCCATTCGCCTGACTTTTGGTCCACCCAGATTTTGCCTTGGACTTTGCTCAGGAATTTGCCTTCGCGGGAGGCGGGCTTGAAGCCGGCGCGCTGGTCGGCTCGGATACGCCAGGTGGTGAAGCCGCCGATGGATTCTTCGCCTTCGAGAGTGAAGTTGAAGGCTTCGAGGACTTCTTTGCGGAAGCGTTCGCCTTCTTCGCGTTCTTTCCGTTCGTCGTTGATGCGTTTGTTGCGCTGCGAGGGGGATTCGGCGCGGCGCTTGGCGATTTCCCTGTCCATCTTTTCCTGCTCTTCGCGGGCTTCGGCGGCGGAGAGAGGTTTGCCGTCTTTTTCGACAAGCTTGCGGTAGGAAGTGCCGTCAATATTGAAGTTTTCGTAGGTTTTGGACTTGGCGGAGGAACCTTTGACCGCCGTCACGCTGCGGGTTTGCCAAGTGTAATTGGCGAGGTTGCGGTGGTTTTCGACTTCGCGTCCAATGGCGCGCTTGACGATTTCTTTGGTGTCTGGCGCGGCCGCCGCGTAGAGCGAGGCCGTTAGGGTAAGGCAAAGAATCGTGCAGTTCATTTTGGCAAAAACTCCTAATCCGAAGGCGGCGCGCCGTTGGCGGTGCGGAAGGTGCGCTTGCCGGTATCGCAATCGCAGCAGTCGCTACAACGTTCGCAGCGCTCACACCGATGATTGACGCAGCAATCCTTGGTGCAGAATACACAAATTTGCGAAGAACTTTCGCCGCAGATACTGCATAGGAACGGGGAAGCGCTGGTGCTCGGTGTGGACGTCGTTGTTGTTGTCGTCGTCGTTTCAGCGGGCGTGGGAGTCATGGTCTTTGACGGGCTACTTTCTTTTGCGCAGAGTCTGGGCGCGGCACTTCTGCGCTTCGTCATCCACGATCTTGAATTCCTGTTCCTTGATCTGGGCGAGTTCGACCATGTACGACCGAAGGGCTGCACGTGCATGGCCATTTTCATTTCGCATGCCAACGAGAAGCTCTGCGGCGGCCGGATTGTGATAGTTTCGAACACCTTCTGCAAGACTTTGCAGGTTGAGATCGAACGTTTCGATACGGAGAAACAGGTCGAGGGCGAGGGTGAGTTTTTCGGGGTCCGAGGCGAGGCGTTGGGCCACAGTCGTGACGTTCTGTAACTGGAGCAGTACCTGTTTCTTCTGGAGGTCGTAGCCGTCGGGGGCACCTTTGGCGAGCCATTCCTTGGGGTCCAACTGTTCGAGTACAGGTTTGAGGCGGTTGCCTCCGGCCTGCAGGGACTCGAGTGTCTTTTTGAGGTCCCAAGGCGCGGTGACGCCTTGCGCTTGAGACAGACTGGCTGTGGCGACCAAGGCCACCATCAAGAGGGTTGCACGCATGACCTACCGCCAGTGTAACGTTAGCGGCAGAGTTCGAGGGCTTTGGAGGTGAGAGAACGGACGCGGTGTCCGAACTCGGCGAAGCGAGGGTCGGAGGTTTGGCCGCGCCGATAGCGGAAATAGATCTGTTGGAGGATGACGGCGAGTTTGAACACGCCGAGGGTTTCGTGGAAGCGGATGTCTTGCACTTCGTGGCCGCTGAGGCGAGCGTAATGGTGCAGGAACTGGTCGCGGGTGTACCAGCCGGGGCCAGCGGTGAAGGTGGAAAACGACGAATGGCACCAGTAGCAGAGGGTGAGGCCGAGGTCGATCATGGGGTCGCCGATGGTGGCCATTTCCCAATCGAGAACGGCTTCGACGCGATCGATGGAATCGGCCGGGAGCATGACGTTGTCGAGCTTAAAGTCGTTGTGGACCAGGGTGGCAGCGGTGGAGTTTGGGATGTTGGCGGCGAGCCAGGCGGTGACATGATCCGTGTCCGGCGGGGTGTCGTCGGTGCGGGCGAGGTTCCAGCGGTCGGTCCAGCCTTTGACCTGGCGCTGGACGAAGCCTTCGGGCTTGCCGAGTTTGAGGAGGCCGTTGGCGGCAAGGTCGATGCGGTGGAGGTCGGCTAGACAGGCGACGAAGGCGGCGCTGATGCGTTCGGCGTAGTCAGGCTGGGCTGCGATGTCCGCCGGTACTTCGGTGCGGAGGATGCGGCCCTGGCGGCGTTCCATGAGGAAGAAGGGTACGCCGAGGATGGCGGGGTCCTCACAGATGCGGAGGGGCTTGGGCGCGGCGGGGAAGAGCGGGCTGACGGCTTCGAGAATACGGGCTTCGCGCACCATGTCATGCGCTTTGGGTGCAACGGGGCCGAGTGGCGCGCGGCGCAGGACAGCTTGCTGGCCGTCCGTGAAGGTGAGCAGATAGGTGAGGTTCGAATGGCCGCCGGGGAACTGGCTGATGGAGGCGAGGGGCGTCCCCAGGTACTGCTGGAGGGCTTGGAGGTCGAGTTCTTCACCGGGCCGGATGGGGGCCGAATCGGACGACGTCATCGGCCTCCCATTCTACTTGTTACTCGTAACGCAGGGCGTCCACGGGGTCGAGGCGGGCGGCTTTGTTGGCGGGCCAGATGCCGAAGAACAAGCCTACGCCGACCGATACCGCGACGCCCAGAATTGCGGCCCAGGCGGGGACGACGGTGGGGAGGTCCGGCATCAGGATGCGGACGATCATGGAGATGGTCCAGCCTACGGTCATGCCGGCGATGCCTCCCAGCCCTGTGAGTACGACGGCTTCGGTGAGGAACTGCATCACGATGTCGCGGCGGCGGGCGCCGATGGCTTTGCGTGTGCCGATTTCGCGGGTACGTTCGGTGACGCTGACGAGCATGATGTTCATCACGCCGATGCCTCCTACGAGGAGGCCGATGGAGGATAGGACCACCATCACGATGGCGGTGAGCGAGGTGATCTTGCGGAAGTCCTCCACCATTTGTTCGGAAGTGGAGATGGAGAAGTTGTCCGGCTTGCTCAAGGGGACGCGGCGTTCCTGACGGAGGATGGCGCGTACTTCGTCCTGCGCGGCGAGGAACTGGCCCTGCTTGGCGACGAGGATGAGCATGTTTTCTTTGGCCGACGGGAAGAGCTTCTTCATGGTGAAGTACGGCAAGAGTACGCGTTTGTCCTGGCTGCCGGGGAAGGAGTTGGACGGGCGCTTCATCACACCGACGACGGTGAACTGATGGCCGTTGACGTCGATGTTTTTGCCGATGGCTTCTTCGGTTGAGAAGAGCGCTTTGTAGACATCCTCACCGATGACGACCACGGGCGAGCGATGGTAGCTTTCGGCGTCGGTGAAGAAGCGGCCGGTTTGCATTTCTGCCTGTCCGCCGAGGGCGTAGCTTTCGTCGGTGCCGCCCATCTGGACCTGCAGCATGTCGTTGCCCTTGTAGCGGACCTTGTTGATCTGGCCGTTCCAGGGGGCCATCAAGTACGGGCTGATGCGTTCGAGGGTGGTGGCGCGGTCCTTGAGCGCCATGGCGTTTTCGTACGAGAGCGGCTTGCGCTGGCGCTCTTCGGCGGTGAGGTCGCCAAAGCGGGGTCCCACCTGGAATTTGAAGACGATTAACGTGTCGGTACCGAAGCTGCGGAGTACGCCGGTGACGGCTCCGTCAAAGCCGGTGAGGATGGAGCCTACGCCGATGATGGTGCCGGTGCCGATGATGACGCCGAGTACGGTGAGGAACGAGCGTAGCTTGTTTTCCCAGAGGGTGGCGAGGGCCAGTTGGATGACGGATAAGAGTGCTCTCATGCTTCGGCTCGCAGGGCTTCAATGGGGTCCAGTTTGGCGGCACGCTGCGCAGGGTAGATGCCAAAGAAGAGTCCGGTAATCAGGGAGAGTCCGACGCCGAGGAAGATGGCGTAGAACGGCATCGCCATGGGGATCGAGGTCGTGTTGCGTACAGCGATGGCGAGGGCCCAGGAGATGAGGACGCCGATTAAGCCTCCGATGCCCGAGAGTACGGAGGATTCGACGAGGAACTGATTGAGGATGTCGCGGCGGCGGGCGCCGACGGATTTGCGGATGCCGATTTCGCGCGTGCGTTCGGTGACGACGGCGAGCATGATGTTCATGATGACGACGCCGCCGACCACCATGAAGACGGATACGACAGCGACGGCGGTAGCGGCAATCGCGCCGGTGAGGCGTCCCCAGGCGCTGACGAGCGAATCGGAGTTCAAGAGCATGAAGCTGTCGTCGGCTTTGGGTCCTAAGTGGCGGTAGGAGCGGAGCAGGGTACGGATCTCGTCCTGAGCGCGGATGAGGTAGCTCTGGTCTTTGGCGAGCGCCATGTACTCGAGACCGCGACGGGAGCCGTAGGTCTTGAAGTAGGTCTGGATGGGCATGCAGACGAACATGTCCTGCGATTCGCCGAAGACAGAGCCTTTGGCTTTGGCGACGCCGATGACTTCGAAGGGCCTGCCGTCGACCGTGATGGTTTTGCCAGTGGGGTCGACGTTGGGGAAGAAGCGTTCGCGCACGTCCCAGCCGATGACGACGACAGAGAGGTGCTTGGCATCATCCGCGTCGGTGAACATACGTCCGAAAGCCGGTTGCGTGTTGGTGAGCGTACCGTAGTTGGCGCTGCTGCCGTTGACGCCGATGCCATCGATGGAATCACCCTGGTACGCGGTTTTGCCGGAACGTCCGGCCATCATGCCGAGTTCGCGGGTGAGGGTGACGTGCTGCTTGAGGAAGGCGAACTCGTTCTCATTGAGCAGCGGATGCTTGCGCTGCATTTCCAGGAATTTTTTGGGGTCCCAATCGCCGAGGAAGGCCATGCGTACGACACGGAAGCCGTCGGCGCCCATGTCGGATACCGTTTCGGCGATGTAGATGTCCATGCCGTGGATCACGCTCATGACGGCGATCAGGGTGGTGGTGGCGAGGATAACGCCGAGCAGGGTAAGGAAGCTGCGGAGCTTACTGCCGCGGAGCGAGTCGAGCGCGAGTAGGGCGGATTCCCAGAAGGAGGCGTTTTGCGATGGATTTTTCACGCTTGGAATAAGAAGACGCGGTTCGACGCGGCCTATTACACCCAGACGAGAAATGATTAGGATTTGTTCCGGACGATTTCGACGGCCCAGTTGGTGATGATGGGGTCGATCCAGAATCGCGGGTTTTGCTTGGAGAGAAAGCCTACATGTCCGCCGGTTTCAAAGGGTAGAAAGCGGATGTGGGGGTTGGCCTGGATGTCAGGGAGGGCACGCTCGTAGACCTCGTACGGGATCATGGGATCGTCTTTTGCCTGGATGAGGAGGCAGGGGACGGAGATGTCCCTGAGGTAGTTCTTGGAGGACTGGGTGCGGAAGTAATTGCGGGCGGTACCGAAGCCGAAGAGTTTGGAGGTGTAGGCTTCGTCAAAGTCCCAAATGGAGCGGAGTTTGGGGAGGTGCGAGAGGTCGTAGAGGTCGGGCTGAGTCCGGTGGCGGCGGCGGACGCGGTCCTTGAGGGCGGTGAGGAAGCGGCGCTGGTAGATGGTGTTGGAACGAGTGTTGAGACGGTCGGCGCAGGCTTCAAGGTCGATGGGGGTGGATACGGCGCAGACGCCTGTGAGCCGGCTAGTTGTGTTGAGTTCTCCGGCAAGTTTCAGGCTGGCGTTGCCGCCTAGCGAGTAGCCGATGAGGACGATGGGTTGGCGGTGTTCGTGTCCGATGGCTTCGATGACATGGCGAAGGTCGCTGGTTTGGCCCGCGTGGTAGTTCGAAGGAGCGAGGTGTTCGGTGCCTCCGCAACTGCGCATGTTGAAGCGGTGGATGGCGAAGTTGGCATGGAGGAGGTCGCGCGAGAGGGAACGGATGTAGCCCGAGTTGGAGGAGCCTTCGAGTCCGTGTACGAGTACGGCGTGGGCTTGGGGGGATTTGGGGGTCTGTTCGTCGACGGCGACCTGGATGCCGGGTTCGGTCTGGTAGAGGCGGCGGGAGAGGGGGAACTGGAGTTCGGATTGGGGTCGCCGCCAGAAGTTGCCGAGGATGGTTTGGAGGTGGCCGTTGTGGATGAGGGGCTTGGGCGACATTAGAGGGGAAGCAAGCGGAGGCGGGCGCGACGGGTGTCCAGCGTTAGGATCGCGCCGCTCGCTAGTGCATTCTCATTTTCGCGAATTGCGCGCAGGACGGTTTCGCCAATCACGCGAACCGAGTTGTTCATCGCACGAAGCTGAACAATGCTAGGTCCTGGCTTTCGACTAGAGGCCAGCATCTGACTGAAGTCCAGATCTTCCGTGAGGATCACTTGCGCGTTTTGCTCGGCCCAGAAAATGATCTCAGAGTCTGGACTATCACGGAGTCCTACTTCGGACCAATGAATGGCCTCTAAGCCCTGTTGGGTCAGGAACAGCGCCCACTTGGGCGACATATTCATGTCGACGACGATCTTCAACTTGCGTTCAAGAGGATTTCCCGCTCTTCCGCCAAGTAGGCGGCGTACGCGAGAGCTTGCGTGATGTCCTCATTCTCCAGATACGGGTAGTCGTCGAGCAACTCCTCGCGAGTCCGTCCCGCGCTGATGTTGCGAACGATCATCGCTACGGTGACGCGCATGCCTCGAATACATGCCTTGCCACCCATTACCGCAGGGTTGCGCGTGATTCGATCGAGTTCGGGCATAGCTGGAACTATATTAGCGGCTGTAGCGGCGGATTACATTGACGAATACGCCTAACAATACGAAGACTACGAAGCGGACGGACTTTAGCGGCGTAATGGTGCTGACTCCCGCCATGCGGTCTCGGAAGGTGCAGGGGACTTCTTCGAAGCGGAAGCGTTTGCGCTGGAGTACGACCAGGGCTTCTATTTCCGGGTAGTCGAGGGGAAAGCTGTGGCTGAAGACTTCCAGGGCCTCGCGGTTGACGGCGACGAAGCCGGAGGTGGGGTCGTGCACGGGCTTGCCTAGGATCGGGCGGAGGATCCAGCGGAAGAGTTGGATGCCGAGGCCTCGGGTGAAGCTCGAATAGCCGCCTCCGCCGCCTTCGACAAAGCGCGAGCCGATGACCATCTGGCAATTGCGGGTTTTGAGTACGGAAAGAAGACGCGGGATGTCGAGGGGGTTGTGCTGGCCGTCGCCGTCGATGCGGGCCACGTAGTCGAAGCCGAGTTCGTAGGCGAGCTTGTAGCCGGCTTGGACCCCGCCGCCGAGTCCCAGGTGGTGGGGCAGCGGGAGTACGCGAGCGCCGGCTTCCTCGGCGAGTTGTTTGGTGTTGTCGATGGAGCAGTCGTCGATGACGAGGATGGGGACTTCGGGTACGGCGGCGCGGACCTGGCCGATGACGGTTTGGATTGCGCCTTCTTCGTTGCGGGCCGGGATGATGACGAGCGTCTTTTCCCCCATTACAGCGACGCGACCTGCTTGGATGTGATGCGGTAGGAGGCGAGCAGGCGCGAGTACTGACGCGGGGTGAGGCGCGTGTGCGACTGGATCGCCTTGCGTTGCTTCCACAGCTTGGGTAGTTCGAACAATGTATCCATCCAGGCCCGTAGCGCGATGGATGCGAGGCTTTCCTGGCCCTCATACTTGGCGGCGGTTCCGGTGCCCTGCAGGCGGTAGCGCAGATGCCAGAAGTACCGTATGGCGGTGTGGACAGGCGACAGCAAGAGATCGCGCAAGGGGAAGTTCCGCACGATGGTGCGCAAACGGTTCCTCTCCACATAGTATGCCTTCAAAGCGGAGGCGGCGCCGCCGGAGGAGTGGGAGTAGCGGTGTTCGACCACCGCTTTGGAGGCGTAGACGCATTCCCAGGCCTTCCAGCGGGCGCGGAGGCCGAGGTCGGTGTCTTCGCAGTAAAGGAAGTACGGCTCTTCAAAAAGGCCGATTTCGTCGAGCATGTCGCGGCGGTAGAGCGCGGCGCAGCCGGTGGGGAAGAGGACCTCGCGGTCGCGGTTGAAGTTCGCGGCGGGTTGGCCTTGGCCGAGTTGCTTGGAGGACCCGTCGGGGGCGATGAGGAGTCCGCCGGCAGAGTCAATGGTGTCGGTCTGGTGCTGACGGATTTGGGGGGCGCACATGCCGATGTCGCGGCGCTTGGTAGCGGCGGCGTACATTTCGGCGAGGCAGGTGGGGTGGAGTACGGTGTCGTCGTTGAGGGCGAGGATCCAGTCACCCGTCGCGTCGGCAATGCCGCGGTTGATGCCTCCGCCGTAGCCGGTGTTGACGGGGTTGCGGATGAGGCGGACGTTCGCGGGAACTGTCGCTTTGCCGCCGTTGTCGACGACGATGGTTTCAAAGTCCTGGAAGGTTTGCGTGGTTAGACTGGCCAGGCATTGGGCCAGAGCCTCATCGGCCGCGAGGGTTGGAATTACGACCGAGATTTTCATACCATTTCAGGTTTGCCGTGGCGGAGCCGATGCAGGCGATGTCGGGCTTGCCGTCGCTGTTCAGGTCCGCGATGGCGCAGCCGGCTGCAGAGATGCCCCCGTTGTCGATGATGTCGCGCTGCCATGTCTTCTTCCTGCCTGATCGTGAATACAGATAGACGGAGCGGCCGGTTCCGCGATAGCCGGCGAGCACCTCTGTTTTTCCGTCGCCGTTCACGTCGGCGGTGAGCAGTACATGTCCATCTACGAGTTGGGTGTCGATGACGTTCCGCTTTCCTTTGTCGTAAATGACGACCTGGTTGCCGTGCCAGGGTTCGAGGGAGGCAAACCAGCCTTCTTTGGACGGGCTGATTTCGCTAGAGCCCGATTTGGGCCAAGGGGCGGGGTCACCGGGGGAGAGCTTGGTGCGCTTCCAACGGCCTTTTTCCCAACTGTAGCGGTAGATGCCCTGGAAGCTGGAGGTGAGGATACTGTCAGACTTGTCAGACTTCTTCCATTTGCCGACCCAGAGTCCATGGACAACGCCTTCGTCGGCGGCACCAATGACCTCGCGCTTCCAGATGCCGGGGCGGTAGAGCACAAGGGGGACGTGGTCGCGGTAGTCCGGCGCTTTGGCGTTGGCTCCGGTGAGCGGGGCGTTGATGAAGATGGTTTCCCCATTGATTTTCGCTGTGCGAAGGCGGTGGGAAGTGGTGAGGCGGTCAATCTCGCGGATCTTCCAAGGCTTCTTGGGGTCACCGTCGTGGGTGAGAAGGGCGACGATGCCGATGGATCTGGCCGCTTCGTTGGCGAACTCGTAGGCGAGCAGGATTTCCGGGATACGGTCACCGTCGACGTCGGCCGCGGCGAGGTTGATCATGCGCGGGAGGTTGCGGGCGAGGACGTGCTTTTCCCACTTGGGGGCCTCGAACCAGTAGAGGTCCGGCATGCCGGAGGCGAGGGCGATGAGGTCCGTCTTGCCGTCTGCATTGACGTCGGTGGCGACGACTTGATAGCCGCCACGGAGTCCGGTAGCGATGGTGTGTTGTTTGAAGGATTCCGCCGTGGGGAGCGAGGCTGCAACGAGGCAGAAAAGGGCGGGGAAATGGAGCACGTCCTTAAAATTATACTGGGGTCATGCAGAGATGGATGTTTTTGGTTCTTTGCTTTTTGCCGCTGCTGGGGTTCGGGCAGCAGCCGGCGCCGTCTAAAAAGCGGGTGCTGGTGATTGGCGCGGTGCATGGGTTCCAGCATGATTCGGTGTCGAACGCGGCGGGGCTGATTTTTCAGTTGGGGCGGCAGACGGGGTTGTGGGACACGTTTATCCGTACCGATACCCAGTTGTTGACCAAGCGTCCTTTGGAAAATGCCGCGCGAAATCTGAACGATTTTGACGCGGTTTTCTTTTTTACGTCAGGTGAGTTGCCGATGACGGACGAGCAGAAGGCCGATTTTTTGTCCTTTATCCGGGATGACGGCAAGGGGTTTGTGGCGGCGCACAGTGCGCTCGATACGTTCTATATGTGGCCGGAGTATGGGGAGTTGATTGGCGCGTACTTCGATGGTCACCCATGGGGTGTCTTTCGGGCGCCGATCCGGAATGAGGCTCCGGAGAGTTCGATTACGCGGCATTTTCCGGCGAACTTTGTGCTGGAGGATGAGATTTATCAGCCGTCCAGTTTGTTTTCGCGGGAGAGGGTGAAGGTGCTGCTGAGTTTGGATCCGGCGAAGGTGGATTGGAGTGTGGAGGGCGTCAAGCGGGCGGATAAAGATGTTGCTGTGGCGTGGACGCGAGAGTACGGGAAGGGTCGGGTGTTTTACTCGTCGTTGGGGCATACGACGGAGATTTGGGGAAGGCCTCGGGTACGGCAGATGTATCTGGAGGCGATGAAGTGGGTGCTAAAGATTACGAATTGAGGCTGGCCGCGGAAGTCTTGACCCGTTGAAATGTGCAGTGCCGTCGAGGGGATCTTTCACTTACGACGCCGGAGGGCGATACCACGAAGCTGGTCAGCGGCTTGGCAGGCGGCTAACATCTGCTCTGCGCGTTGTGCGGGGCTGAGCTTGAGATTCTCCATCAAGAGCGTAAGATCAATGCCGAAATCGCGGGCTGCTTCGATCTTGCTGCCCGGGGCGGGGTTGCGGAGGCGCTCCAACGCTCGTTCGAGTTTGTCGCCTTCGAGTGCCTTGAGTACCGCCATAGTTCTAGTTTACGAAGGCGGAGAGCGTTAGGTCCAACTGCGATTTGTCGTTGGGCTTTACCGTTACTGAGCGGCCTTTTGCGGCGCATTCGATTCGGGCGTTGGGATTGAAGATGTCGCAGGGCGGGGCGTCGAGCCAGGGGAGGGCGTTGTAGGTCCCCGGGGCGAGGCCTGAGACTTCGTAGTTGCCGTATTGGTCTGTGTAGCCTTCCCGGACCAGTTGCGGGGTCATGGTGTCGGGTACGAACGTGATGACTGCGCCGGGGATCGGTTTGCCGTCAGGGTCCTGGACCCGGCCTGCGACGCGGGCGCCGTCTGCGCGGAAGGTGATTGTCGTTACGCCTCCGGCGACCACTTTGTAGGGCGGGGCCTGGTAGTCGTCTTCCGATAGCAGGGTGGAGACGAAGATGGTGTACTCTTCGTTGGCGCGGAGATTGGCTACGGCACGGCCGCGAGTGCCGGGTTCGCGAGGCTGTTGGACGGCGACGATACCGGAGTCGATGGATCTGGGTTCGAGGCGAATGTCCAGCTTTTCTGTGACCGGTTTGCCGTCGCGGCGGATGTCGAACAAGGTCATGCGGTCCGGGGAGAGGTGGAGTTCCAAGGTGTCGATGGGTTGGTCTGCGACCATGACGTTTTGGCGTTCGGAGCGGCCCGGGCAGTTGCGCTGTCCGGCCTGGAGGGACGAGCGGAATTCGTAAGGTCCTGGGGCGAGGCCGCGGACGATGAACTGGCCGTTGGTGAGTTGCTGGATCTCGGCGTTGACGGGGATGGTGGCGCCGTCGTCGTCCACTTGCACGACCTCGAGGGGTGCGCCTTCGGCAGGGCGGCCGGTACAGTCGTCGGTGAGCTTGCCTCGGACGCGGACGGACATTGCCTGGCGGAGGTACATGTCGTAGCCGCGGAGTTCCTGGCCGGGGGTGACTTGGACGGGTAGCGCGTCGGTGATGCGGTCGCCGTTGGGGTAGAAGACGCTGGAGTAGCTGGGCTCGCGTTCGGGAATCTTTTCGGGGTCGACGGGTTCGCCTGGCTTGGGACGGTCCACGGGTTTGTTGTAGACGGCCGCGATCAGGTACGTGCCGGGAGGAAGACCGGGGAGACGGTAGTAGCCGCGATCGTCGGTGCGGGTACGGCCGACGATGGCGTAGGTCTTTTGGCCTCGCAGGTAGACCTTTTGGTAGGCATAGACGGGGACGTTCATGGCGGGGTCGCGATCGTCGAAAAAACGCACCGTGCCATCGATGACGGCCCAGGGTTGAAGGCGGAAGGTGACGTCTTTGAGGTCGTCTCCGGGCATGATGCGGATGACGCGGGGGAGGCGGAGTTGGGCGGCGCGGGGCGCGTTGTTGGCGAGGAAGCCGTCGCGAGTGGCCTGCAAACCGTACGGTCCTGGGGTGACGGAGGGGATTTCGTAGCGGCCGTTCTCGTCGGTTTCGACGGTGGTGCTGTCGAGTCCTGTAGCGCGGGGAAGGAGCGTGACGCGGGCACGGCGGAGGGGGTTGCCGGTGAGGTCACTGACGACGGTGCCGCGGAGCTTGGCTGGTCTTGGCGGCGCCTGTTGTGGCGATACGGACTGGGCCGCGAGGGTCAGACAGGTGGCAACGGCGACGGTTGCGAGGGTTCTTGCGGTAACTTCCATGAGCGGCTGGTGTTAAGGTCAAAGACGAGTAAAGTATGCAAAACGTTGAGAGTTTCGAAACGGTGGGAGGCGAGTACGCATCCACAACATCGATCATGCAACGCTTTACGGTGTTTCTGAGCGCGATTTTGTTGACGGCGGCCGCGGGGCTGGCGCAGGAGTCTGGTGGCAGTGACGTCATCTTCCGCAGCGATGTCGCTCTGGTGCGGGTGGACGCGCAGGTGGTGGATTCCGCCAACCGGGCGATTACCGGGTTGCATGTCGAAGATTTTGTGTTGCGCGAGCGTGGCAAGATCCGGGAGATTCGAAATTTTGCGACGGAAGACATGCCGCTCGATGTGCTGTTCCTGCTGGACGTGAGCGGCAGTATGCAGCCGCATGTACAGCGGATGGCGTCTGCGGCGCGCGAGGCATTTGTGGCGCTGGGTCCGCAGGATCGGGTCGGGATCATGGTGTTTGACCGGCGGGCGCGGGTACGGATGCCGTTTAAGTCGCATCGGGACGGGTCCGGCGTGAATGGACTGGAACGCGTGGTCCACGAGGAAGATTTCAATGGCGGTACGGACATTACGCGGAGCTTGTATAGCGCTGTTGAGTATGTCCGGAACAATGCTCGTCGCGAGGCGCGCAAGGCGATTGTGATCTTGACCGATGATATGACGGAGTTCGAGCGGGATGATCAGGGCGTGATCCGGTCGCTGGAGCAGAGCGACATCGTACTGAGCGCGCTGCTGGCTCCGAATGTATTTGATCGTCGCGGAGGCGGTATGGGCGGCGGTGGCGGTTATCCGCAGGGCGGTAGCGTGCCGAATCGCAGGGGTGGCAACGGCGGTTGGGGATCGCTGGGCGGGATCATCCTGGGTGGTGGCGGCATGGGCTATCCGCGCGGCGGCGGTGGTTATCCCCGTGGCGGCGGTGGGGGCAATGGTCCGGTGATTATTGGCAATGGACGGCTGAAGTCTGCGGGTACGCGGGAGATTGCGCTCGATTCCGGTGGGGACAGCATGAGCGTCGATGATGCGTCGGCACTTGAAGATACGCTACGGCGTTTGCGGCAGCGGTATGCGCTGCACTTCTATCTGCCCGAAGGCGTGAAAGCGGGCGAGCAGCGGGACTTGCAGATTCAACTGACGTCTGCGGCGCTGCGGCGGCATCCGGACGCGAAGGTGCGGTATCGCGGGAACTACGTCGCGCAGGAGAGCAATAACAGTACGCCGTCTGAGGTGGAGGGTGGTGCGGTTGAGCCGGCGGCGCCTACGGCGACCTCGACTACTTCGACATCGAGTGGTGACAAGGGCACGTTTTCGCGGCGGCCGCGGGTGAGCGATCCGGGTAGCGGTGCGAATGCGGGTCCGATGGTGGACCGCGATGCGAGCGGTGGGTGGCCGCAGGCGGGCACAGCGGCTTCGTCGTCGGGCGCTACGCCTACGGCTTCGGGTACGGCGGATGCGGCGCAGCAACCGCAGCAGCAGACGAATAAGGGCGGCTGGCCCCGGGTGAAGCCGTAGGTTTTGCGGGTTACCATATAGTCTTGAACCTGCCTATTCAGCTTGGTGTACTGTTCCTGGCCGGGGTAACGGCGGTAGCGGCGTATGCTGCACCGGCGGCTCCTCCCGCTGCGAAGAAGAAGCCGGCGGTTGCGTCGAGTTCCGCTGCCAAGAAGCCTGCGACGGTTGCTCGCAAGCGTACGGTGACGAAGCCGTCTACCGCATCTCGAAATCGCAGGATCACCTCTTCGCGGGCGATCTATTCGAGATCGAATAGCAGGCGTGGGCGAGGTACAGCGACGAGGGCTACGGCAGCGAAGTCGCAGTCGAATTGGCAGGCACGTCCGAGCGCGGAACGGTATGCCGAGATCCAGCAGGCATTGGCTGCGAAAGGCTTTTTCAAGGGCGAGGCGAACGGTACCTGGGGTGCGGATTCGGTAGCTGCGCTGAAGGAGTTCCAACGGTCGCAGAACCTGGACCCGGATGGCAAGCTGGGTTCGCTGTCCTTGATCGCGCTGGGGATGGGTCCGAAGCGGATTATCGCGTCGGCTGACCCGCAAGGGGCGATGGCTCCGCCGCCGGCTGCGAGTCCACAATCGACTGCTGCGCCTGAAAATACAGGACGCCAGCAGTAAATACCAATCATCTACATCCTTGGAAAAGGAGATGACCCACCATGATCGTTGGAGTCCCCAAAGAAGTTAAGGATCAGGAGCGGCGGGTTGGGCTGATCCCGTCTGGCGTGCACTCGCTGGTGGAAGCGGGGCACCAGGTGTATGTCCAAAGTGGCGCGGGCGAGGGATCGTCGCTGCCGGATGAGGAGTACATCGCGGCGGGGGCCACGATTTTGCCGGGCGCGGCAGAGGTTTGGGCCAAGGCCGAGATGGTGGTGAAGGTCAAGGAGCCGCAACCGGGCGAATACGCGTACTTCCGAAAGGGATTGCTGCTGTTCACGTATCTGCACCTGGCGCCGCTGCCGGAGTTGACGGCGAAGCTGGTGGAAAGCGGCGTGAACTCGGTGGCGTACGAGACGATTCGGGAAGAGGACGGGTCGCTGCCGCTGCTGACGCCGATGAGCGAAGTGGCGGGGCGTATGTCCGTTCAAGTGGGCGCGCAGTATCTGGAAGCTCCCAATGGGGGTCGCGGGATCTTGATTGGCGGCGTGCCGGGCGTGACGTCGGCCAATGTGGTGATTATCGGTGGCGGCGTGGTCGGGCATTCGGCGTTGAAGATGGCTGTGGGGCTGGGCGCGAATGTCACTGTCATCGACCGGTCTTTGAACCGGCTACGGTATTTGGACGACATCTGGGGGTCCCGCATTGTGACCTTGGCGTCCAATGTCCACACGATTCGCGATGCGGTACGGCAGGCGGACCTGGTGGTTGGCGCGGTGCTGATTCCGGGTGCGTCGGCGCCGAAGCTTGTGCGGCGGGACATGATCGCGTCGATGCGGAAGCGGTCGGTTGTGGTGGATGTGGCGATTGATCAGGGCGGCTGCTTTGAGACGTCGCGCGCGACGACGCATACGGACCCGATTTACTTTGTGGACGACGTCCTGCACTATTGCGTGTCGAACATGCCGGCGGCGGTGGCGCAGACGTCGACGTTTGCGTTGAATAATGCCACGAATCCGTATGTCCTGACTTTAGCGAACAAGGGGCTCGAGGCGGCGTGCGAGGGTAGCGCGGCGATTTGCGAGGGTGTGAATACGTACGAGGGGCATATTGTGTACCCGGCGGTAGCGGAGTCACAGGGTCGTGCGTGGCGGGATGATTTGTTGCCGAAGGCGAGCAAGCAGAGGTAGGGTCCTCATCGAGTGAAGCTTCCGAATGGGCATTTGGCGATCGTCGATATTCGAAAGCTCACGGAGTACTGCCTGAACCTGCAGCATCCTACGGGACGCCATAAGGCTCGGGTCTTCGCGGCTGCCGGAATCGGGATCGAGGATGCCGAAATCCTGCGGGCGGCCTTGCTTCGCGCGGCCAGTGAGGCCGAGGTGAACCGTGTGGACACCAGTGAGTACGGCACCCATTATGTGCTCGACTTTGAGCTGTTTCGTAGCGCTCGGAGGATTGCTGTTCGTAGCGCGTGGCTGGTGGAGGCGGTAGGCGAACCGCCACGTTTGTTGAGTTGCTACATTTTATGAGGCGAGGTTCTTGATGAGCCAACTGGAACTACACTCGGTGATCGCACTGCTTGAAGATATGCCCGAGAAGGGCCTTTCACGCGGGCAGGTCGGCACGATTGTGGCCCATCTAGCGGCGGATGTATACGACGTGGAGTTCGCCGATCTCGATGGCCGAGCTTATGCGTTTGTCCCACTTCGCGAGGGGCAGTTGATGCAACTGCTACATGAGCGAAGCGGCGTTGCGGCTTAGGTGCGTTAGGTCCTGCGGTACGGTTTGGACTTGTAGCTCTTGCACTCCTTTGCTACTTCTGACTTCGGGGCGAGGGCGATCGCTTTTTCATAGGCAGCGACCGCTTCTTTGCGCTCGTTGCGCATGTCGTGCACTTGTCCGAGGCGCATCCAGGCTAATTGGCCTGTTCCCAGGTTGAGTTGCGATACGTCGGCGACTGCTGTCTTGAGCGATGCCAGGGCTGGCGCGAAGTCCTGATACCAGAACAACAAGTTGCCGCGGGCGTAGGCGACTCTTTCTTTCGTCACTCTTTCATAACCGTCGCGGCGGGCGGTGCGGTTGGCTTCGATTTGGTCCAGAATCGCGAGGCATTTGACTTTATCGCCAAGGTCCGCGTGCATTTGGACCAGTTCGAATTGCAGCAGGAAGTTGCGGGGGAAGCGCTGGCTTAGGACCGCTAGCAACGGGATGGCGTACTCGGGTTTCTTCTCGCGACGGTAGATCGCCGCGAGCATGATCTCGGCGTCGATGCGGTTGCGCTGGCCGTAGATTTCGACCTTGCGGAGGAGTTCGATGCCTTTGGCGCGGTCGCCGCGGAAGCCGATGAAGAAGCCGAAGAAGCGTACGGTCTTGGGTAAGCTGCCGACGACGTATTGATGGATGCCTTGGGTAAGGTAGGCGTCCACGAACTCGGGGTCGATTTCCGTGACCTTTTCATGCTGCTTGCGGGCTTTGCCTGCGGCGCTCAGAGCGTCGCTCCAGGCTTTGTTTACCAGAAAGTCGTAGTTGGCTTTGAGGCCGTAAGCGACGCCTAGCGCGTAGTAGGCGTCTTTGTCTTTTTCGTTGCGCTTGATGCGGTCTTCGCAGAGGCCGATGGACTTGTCGATGGCGGCGGCGAACTTGGCTTGATCGGCTTTGGAGGGTTGGAGTCCTTCACGGCGGAGGAAGGCGTTGGTGCCGCTGACCATTTCGCTTTCGAGCGCGCCGTTGCGGAACATCTCGGCGTACAGAATCGTGTGCGCGATGTGGTTGTGCGCCTCGGGGTCGTTGGGGTTGGCTGCGGCCTGGCGCTCGAACTCGGCGAGGGCGGGGCCGAAGTCGAGGTTGTAGAAGTGCTGGTAGCCAGGGGGGAGGTCCTGGGCGGCGAAGACGAGTACTGCTACTGCGGCGGCGAGCATTTGTTAGTCGCTCATGAGGTAGATGTAGGGGCGGACGTCCTCTTCCGGGGTCCAGGCCCAGTATTTGAGGAGGATCGCGTAGACCATGAGGCCGGTTTCGCCTTCGCCGACCACCAGGAAGCGGAGCGCCTGGTTGACGAGGTTGTTGCGGGTGAGGCCGAGGAAGAGGCCGATGGGGTCCAGCAGTTCGCTGATGTAGGCGATGGTGTTGGCGATGGCGTTGGCGCCCATCACGTCGATGACATAGGACTCTTCTTCGCGGCGTACGGCGATCTTGAGCGGGGCGAGGAATTCGCTGCGGTTGTCGACCAGGTGGACGTTGCAGAAGGCGAGCGGCGCGTCCGAACGGTAGTGGCGGTGGATCTCCGCTTTCTTTTTGCGGCGGGCCTCGATGGTGTCGGTACGGACGGGTACGAGGTTGACCTTTTTGTCGCGGATCTGTTCCCACATCGCGCGGGAGGCTTCGTCGGCGAAGGTGACGTCGCTGACGCGGAGTTCGACGGAGCGGAGGCTGCGGCTGATGGCGCTCAACGTCACGATGAAGACGATGAAGACCGAGGCGATGATGATGCCGTCGGGACGTTCCTTGATGTTTTCGGCGAGGGTGTAGGCGAAGACTGCGGCGACGGCCCAGCAGTAGACGCTCATCGACTTGGAGTTCTCGCGCCAGAGGCAGATGGCTGCGGCGATGGCTGCGGAGAACATGAGCGCGAGTACACCGGTGGCGTAGGCGCCGCCTTGCGCTTCTACGTCCGCCTTGAAGATCAAGGTGACGATGATGTCGAAGCCGAGGATCAGCAGGACGAGCGGGCGGCTGTAGGCGACCCAGTGCGGGGCCATGCCGAGGCGGGGCATGTAGCGGGGGATGAGGTGCAGCAAGCCTGCCATGGCCGAGGCGCCGGCGAACCAGAGGATGAGGATCGTGGCGATGTCGTAGACGGTGCCGAAGCCGGTGCCCAGGTATTCGTGGGCGAGGAAGGCGATGGCGCGTCCGCTGGCTTTGCCGCCTTCGCGATAGTCGGCGGGCTTTAGGAGCAGGGTGGTAACAAAGCTGGACATCATGAGCATGACGCTCATGATCAGAGCCGCGGTGAGGAGCAGCTTCTTGGTGTTGCGGACGCGGCCGAGCGGGACGGGGGCGTCCGGCGCGTCGTTGCTTTTGACGAGCGGCATCACCGACGCTCCGGTCTCAAAGCCCGAAAGGCCGAGGGCGAGGCGCGGGAAGATGAGTGCCGAGGCGATTAAGAGTCCGGTGAAGTCACCCCTGGCGCTGAGCAGATTTTTCCAGTCCCCAATGAGATTGGGGTGTTCGATGATGTCCAGGGTACATTTGCCGAGGACGATGGCATTGAGGATCAGGTACGGTACGGCGACGAGGGCGGCGAGTCCGATGGCTTCTGAAAAGCCGAACAAAAAGACGCCTGCGAGGAGGATCAGCAGGGCGAGGGTGATGATGATCTTGTGGTCGCCGAGGATGGGGTGGAGGATCGGGTTTTCGACAGCGTGCTGGGCGGCGTCGGCGGCGGACAGGGTCATGGTGATGACGAAGTCCGTGGCGGCGAAGCCCAGGAGTACGAGAACGAGGAGGCGGGCTTCCCAACCGCGGAGGAGATTTTCCAGAAGCGCGATGGAGCCTTGTCCGGCGTAGGAGCGGCGTACCACCTGCGAGTAGATGGGGAGAGCGCAGAGCAGGGTGACGGCGATGAGGATCGCGGTGGCCAGAGGCGCGATGGCTCCGGCGGCGAGAAGCGCGATGCCAGGCTGGTAGCCGAGCGTCGAGAAGTAATCGACGCCTGTGAGCCATAGCACCATGTACCACGGGTGCGTATGGGCGGCATGGCCCTGATGGGTATCCAGCCGCTCGCCCTCGAACATCCACCCACCGGGATTGCTACCGATTCGAAGGTGGGGAAGCTCTGTACTGGGGTCCGACATATTCCATGCAACAGGCTAGCACCATTAGATTTATCGCAAGATTGAAATAATTTAACCATTGGGTTTGACAGCCTGCGACAATAGAAAGAATGGGAATCGCTGGAGATTTTGTACTTGTCATCATTGCGGGATTTTTAGGAGCGCTGTTGGCACGCTTCTTGCGGTTGCCGACGTTGGTGGGGTACGTGATTGCCGGCGTGGCTGTTGGGCCGCATACATCGGGTCCTTCGGTGGTGCAGGCGCACGATATTGAATTGCTTGCCGAAATTGGCGTCGCATTGCTTTTGTTTTCTCTTGGCCTGGAAGTTTCGCTGGGGGATTTGAAGCCGGTTTGGCGCGTGGCGCTGATCGGTGGTCCGATACAGATTCTGGCGACGATTGCTGCGGTGGGCTATACGGCAGACTCGCTGTTGAACATGGGTTTTACGGAGTCGATCTGGTTCGGGTCTATGGTGTGTTTGTCGAGCACGATGGTGGTGCTGAAGAATCTGGCGGAGTCCGGTACGACATCGACCTTGGCGAGCCGGGTGATGATCGGGTTCCTGGTGGTGCAGGATCTGGCCGTGGTACCGATGCTGATTATCCTGCCGCAACTGGGTGACTTGCAGAATGCGCTGCCGAATTTGGGTAAAGCGGCGCTGACGGCTGGCGGGTTCCTGGCGGCGATGGTGCTGGTGGGTACGCGAGTGCTACCGGCGGTGATGGTGCGGATCGCACGGTGGGGTTCGCGCGAGATGTTCCTGGTGTCGGTGGTGGCCATCGGTGTGGGTGTCGGCATTGCGGCACATGCGGTGGGCATCAGCTTTGCGCTGGGTGCGTTTATCGCGGGCATCGTGTTGAGTGAATCGGAACTCAGCCATCAGGCGATGAGCGATGTGGTGCCGCTGCGCGATGTGTTCGGGCTGCTGTTCTTTGTGTCGGTCGGCATGCTGTTTGATCCCGGCTTTATTCTGCGGCACCCGTGGGAAGTGATCGCGGTGGTGGGCTTTATTATCCTTGCCAAGGCTGTGATCACAGGGGTGATCACGCGCGTGTTCGGGTACGGGAATCTGGCGCCTTGGATCGCTGGCTTGGGCCTGGCGCAGGTTGGGGAATTCAGCTTTGTGCTGGCACGTAGCGGGCAGGGATTGAAGGCGATCAGCAAGGATACGTACGATTTGGCGTTGACGGCGACGATTCTGACGATTGCTCTGTCGCCGCTGATGGCGAAGATCGCGCCGCCGATCGGGAAGTTCTTCCGGAGCCGCTGGAGCCGGACGAAGACGCTCGACACGGTGTCGATCCCGAACGAGAAGCTGGCGGGGCACGCGATTGTGGTGGGCGCCGGGCGCACGGGCTTGGCGGTGGCACGGTTGCTGCATGAGGTGGGGCAGAGCGTAGAACTGATTGAGGCGGACTACACCCGCTTTTCGCTGGTGAGCACGCAGGGGCTGCCTTGTATCTTTGGCGACGCCACACGCGACGAGATCCTGCATGCGGCGAACCTGGAAAGTGCGCAGAGCCTCATTATCTCCGTCCCGAATGCGACGACGGTACGGATGATTGTGCATCGGGTGAACGCGTTGCATCCGGGGTTGCCGGTGGTGGCGCGGGCGACACACCACGACGACCTGACGCCGTTACGGCAGGCTGGTGGAGACGCCCTGCGGATTGTACTGCCGGAGTTCGAAGGTGGGTTGGAAATGGCGCGCCAGGCGCTGGAGAACTGCCAGCATGATCCGGATGCGATCAATCATCTGGTGAACGAGTTCCGGCTGCGGTTCCAGAACGGAGCGACGGCGTAAGTGGGTGGAAAATGAATAGGTAAGTGAGAGAAAATAAAAACGCGCCGGAGGAACGATGCCAGGCGAATGAACCGTTCCGTTTCCGGCGCGTAGCTTGCTCTCGCAAACGTACTTTAATAAAAGTTTAGAATGGGTGGTCTGAATTGCATACCCTATCTTTGGGTCTTCACCGCGATCTTCAGATTGCTTTAGGAGTGTAGGGGCTGTGAGATACAGTGGATGGGTTATGCCGCAGTGGCTGGTTCCGACGTCCCACGACACAGCGAGCGGACCCGCCCGAAAACGGCGTACGCTGGCGATGGCCGCGACGCTGGTTGCATTCCTCGCCTACCTCGACTACGCGTACTTCAACGTCTCCCTGGGGCTGATGTACATTCTGCCGGTGGTGATTGCCGCCACGGTGTGCGATCGCCTGGAGGTGATGGGGGTCGCGGTTTTGTGTGCGGCGCTCCGGCACCTGTTTCTTCCCCCCTTGTCATTGCATGAGGGCGCGCTGCGCTTTTTGCTGGCGTTTGCGGCCTATTTAGGCGGCGGCCTGATGGTTGTCGAGATTGCGCGAAATCGCCGGTTGGCCGAAGCCCATGCCGATGAGTTGGAGACGGCGACGAAGTTGCGCAACGAGGCGCAGGAGCATTTGCGGCAGTTGGCGGAGAGCAGTCCCGCGGCGATCTTTACGACGGATGAGCGCGGGGCGCTGCTGAGCTATAACCGGGCAGCGATCGATATGTTCGGCGTGGAAGAGGGCATGAAGCGGGGCGAGGTTCCGAATGCCGGGGATTTTCTTCCCGTGCTGCGGGACGCGCTGAAGCTGGAGACGCGCGCATCGGGCTTTCGTACAGCGGCGCAGTGTACGGGGCGCCGGGAGAACGGCGAGCCGTTCATCGCGCAGGTTTGGTTTTCGATCTACGAAAGCGCGGCAGGGCAGCGTCTGGCGGCGATTGCCGTGGACTCGAGCGAGGACGTACGCGAGCGGGAAGAGCGCAATTTGCGTCACATTCTGGACAATAACCGGATTATCGCGGGTGCAGTGTCCCACGAGATCCGGAATGTGTGCGGTGCGATTTCGATGGTGTATTCGAACCTGCAGCGGGATCGTGCGAGGTACGGCGGGCTGGAGGGTGCGGAAGACTTTCGCGCGCTGGGGAGCCTTGTCGAGGGATTGAGCAAGATTGCATCGTCGGACCTGCAGGCGCGGGTGAAGCGTACGATTACGCCGGTGCCGTTGCGAGAAGTGCTGGACGATATTCGAGTGGTGGTAGAGCCGCCGTGGATTGAGGCGGATGGCGAGGTGCACTGGAGTGTACCGCTTGAGGTGCCGCCGGTGTTTGTGGATCCTTTTGGATTGACTCAGGCGATCCTGAATCTGGCACAGAACAGTTTGCGTGCGGTGCAGAATACACCTCAGAAGGAGTTGCGGATAGAAGTGACAGCGCAGGGCCGCCAGGTGGCGATTGCTGTGTCGGACTCCGGGCCGGGGATCAAGAACCCAACGCATCTGTTCGAGCCGTTCCAGCAGGCTTCTGAACAAACCGGGCTGGGACTCTACGTGTCGCGCGCGTTGCTGCGTAGCTTTGGCGGCGATCTGAAGTACGAACCGCAAGACGGGCGCTGCCGTTTTGTGGCCTATCTTTTGACGACCAATGAGATGTCCGCTGGACAGAATTCGGCCGTGGTGGAGGGCGTGCGGCGTACTGCATCGACGGCACTGCCCTTGGGAGAATCGAATTAAATGATTGCTCGGCAGCCCATCAATCTCTTATTGGTAGACGACCACGCGCTGTTTCGTGAGGGTCTGGCGCGGGTTTTGGAAAGCGACCGTCAGTTTGTGATTTCCGGCAAGGCGAGTTCCGCGTCGGAAGCGCTGGCCTGGGTGCAGGAACATCCGCAAGAGGCGAACGTCGTTATCCTGGATGTCGACCTGGGGCACGAACGGGCCATCGATTTTGTGGAGAAGTGCCGTCCTTTAGGATTTACGGGGCGCATCCTGCTGGTGACCGCGGGGGTGAGCGACCGCGAGGCCGTGTTGTACGTACAGGCGGGGGTCGCGGGGATTCTGCATAAGCAGCATCCGCCCGAGGAAATCTTTGCTGCGATCCGGAAAGTTGCCGGCGGTGAGGTCCACCTGGAGCCGGGGTACCTGAAGGCGCTGTTCAACACGGTGGATAGCACGCAGGGTACGACGCGACCGCATCTGACGGAGCGTGATACCAAAGTGATGCGATTGTTGTTGAAGGGTTTAGCGAACAAAGAGATCGGCGCGGAGTTGAACATCAGCGAGAGCGCGACCAAAGCGTCGCTGCGTACACTGTTCGATAAACTCGGGGTACGCACCCGTAGCCAGCTTGTGAGAGTGGCCCTGGAACAGTACCGGGACTACCTCTAAGGTCCTCATTCCAGGTCAATTACACAACTATTACAATCCGCGGCGGGGAACTGCTGATATGTTGGCAGTAGATGACTCGGTCCGACGTTATACCTCGCAATTCTGACGGTTCTATCAAAATCAGCTGGGTTACCACTATCGCGTTTCTGGTGTTTCACATCGGGGCGATAGCGGCACTGTTTCAATTCAGCTGGAAGGCTGTGTTCTGGACGGCGGTAATGTACTGGATTTCCGTAGGTTGGGGTATCGGCCTGGGATATCACCGGTTGCATACGCACCGGTCCTATAAGGCTCCCAAATGGCTGGATTACTTCTTTGCCGTGTGTGGGACGATGACGCTCGAAGGTGGTCCTATTTTCTGGGTGGCGACGCACCGCGTACACCATCAGTTGTCTGACAAGGAAGGCGACCCGCATTCGCCGCGCGACGGCGCCTGGTGGGCGCACATTCTGTGGATGCTGTTGGGCGACCCCAAGCACAACGATACGGCACTACTTTCGAAGTACGCGCCGGATCTCTGCAAGGACAAGTTTTATGTGTGGCTGTCGAAGTACCACTGGTTGCCGCTGGCGGTGTTCGGCACGTTGGTGGGTGTGTTTGCCGGTGTGGACATGCTGCTGTGGACGGTGTTCCTGCGCGTGACCCTGGGCCTGCATGCCACCTGGATGGTGAACTCGGCGTCGCACATGTGGGGCAGCAAGCGGTTTGCGACTCGCGACGACAGCCGTAACAACTGGTTTGTGGCGATCATCACGATGGGCGAAGGCTGGCACAACAACCACCACGCGCATCCGGCGTCGGCACGTCACGGTCTGGCCTGGTATGAGTTCGATCCGACGTGGCTGCAGATCCGATTGCTCGAGAAGCTGGGCATCGTGAAGAATGTACGCGTAGCGAAGATCGACACGGTGCTTGAACCAGCGGCCAAGGCAGCTGCCTAAGGCCTTTATCCGATTGTCCCGGCGCGGGATTCGTCTTAGTCTGGCAGCATGCGGTATTGTGTGTCGCTGCTGATGCTGGCGAGTCTCGCGTTTGGGCAGACCTCCTCCTCCCTGAAGTCCGCTATCCCGGGTCTTGACGGCGTTCCCGTCGACGGTCCAACCTTTCAGACATCGAAGTCCGCCACGGGCAGTGCGCGGATCGAATATTCCACCAGCATCAACGGGCAGCTTGCGCCTCGTGAAAGCATCGAAGAGAAAGTCATTCGCGAAGATGCGAACGGCAAGGTCGTCGAGCGCTATGTGCGGCGCTTTGACGCGACCGGCAATCCGGGTCCTGTCGAGAAGACGGTGATCGAAGAGCGGAAGTCCGGCAGTACGACAGTGACGACGTCGACAGTGTATCGCGGGGATTTGAACGGCAATCTGACGCCGGCTGAGCGCAGCGTCGCGCAGGCGGTGGAGCAGGGCAAGACGATTCAGACCAATGTCGTGATTGAGCGGAGCGGGTTTGACGGGCAGATGACGCCGGTGGAACGGATCGCGCAGACGACGGTACAGAATTCCAAAGAGAGCCAGCAGCAGACCACGACGCGCATGCGTCGCGATGCGAATGGCAACTTCTACGAGGCCGTGCGCGAGGTGCGCGAGACGATGTCGCCGAAGGATGGTCCGGTGGTGGAGAATCGCGCGCAGTATGTCGATGGGGCGCTGGCCGAGCAGACGGTAGCACGGACGGTGAAGCAGCCCAATGGGTCGCGCACGACGGTGATTGATGTGTACGCGACGCAGCAGCCGGGAGTGAGTGCGGACGTTGGGGGTCGCCTGGCGCTGAAGGAACAGCAGCAGATTGTGCGTGAGGTCGGCGCTGGCGGTAAGACGGCGACGGAAACGGTAATCTCGCGGAAGCCGAATGTGTCGGATCCGGGAAGGCTGGGTCCTGCACAGGTGCTGTCGCGGACGACGTGCGCGGGGACCGGTTGCCGGGATTAGGCTGAACTTCCGACCTGCGGAATTCGTAGGTCGAGTATGTTTCGGTACCTTCCGCTCCTCACTTTTGTAGTCTTCGGCGCCACTCCTGAGAGGCTCGATCAGCAAGCCAAGGCGTATTTTGAGCAGAAACAGTTCAATGGCACTGTCCTGGTAGCTGAGGGCGGCAAGATCGTGCTCAGCAAGGGGTACGGCATGGCGAACCTGGAATGGTCGATTCCGGCGTCGCCAGAGACCAAGTTCCGCCTGGGGTCGATCACCAAGCAGTTCACGGGAATGTCCGTGCTGCTGCTTGAGCAGGACGGCAAGCTGCGGACGTCCGACCCGATCGCACAGTACATCGACAAGGCTCCAGAGCGGTGGAAGGGCATCACGATCCATCACCTGCTGACGCATACGTCGGGGATTCCCAACTTCACAAATTTTCCTGACTACGCCAAGACGATGATGGTGGCTGCGCCTCCGGCCGAGACGATGAAACGAGTGGTGGACAAGCCGCTCGATTTCGATCCGGGGACGAAGATGTCGTACAGCAACTCGGGCTACACTCTGCTCGGGCTGATCATCGAAAAAGCCAGTGGCATGCGGTACGAGGACTTTCTCCGCACGCGCATTTTCGAGCCGCTGGGGATGAAAGACACGGGGTACGACAGTGATCGCACGGTGATTTCTCGGCGGGCCGCCGGGTACGAAATGGAGGACGAGGGTACGGTACGGAATGCGTCGTTCATCGATATGTCGATTCCGCATGCGGCTGGCGCCATGTACTCGACGACGCTTGATCTTGCCAAGTGGGACGAGGGGCTGAGTGCCGGCAAGTTGCTGACGCCGGAGAACTACAAGCGGTACTTCACGGCGGACAAGAACAATTACGCCTATGGGTGGACGGTCGGCAAGCGGGGTACGGACACGGTGCTGAGCCACGGCGGGGGCATCAACGGCTTTGCGACGATGATTTACCGGGTTCCGGAGCGCAAACTGGTGGTGGTGACGCTGTCCAACGTCCTGCCTTCGCAGGCCGGTAAGCTGGCGCAGGAACTGATGCGGTTGCAACTCGGCGAGGATGTCGCGGTGCCGCGGGTGCGTAAGGAAATGGCGATGCCTGTGGAGACGCTGGAACGGTACATCGGGCGGTACGAACTGCGGGCGGACTTTGTCCTTACTGTGACGTTGGAGAACGGGCAGTTGATGACGCAGGCGACGGGGCAGGGCAAGATTCCGATCTTTGCCGAGAGTTCGACGGTGTTTTTTCCGAAGGTGATCGATGCGACGCTGGAGTTTCAGGTGGATCCGGCTACGGGCAAGGTGACCGGTCTGGTACTGGAGCAGGGAGGCGCTCGTCGGCCTGCCAAGAAGCTCTAAGGGATCACCAACTGGGTCACCTACGACGGTGGTCGCCTATCCCTTTTGTGTCAGATCGGTCTGACACAAAAGGGGGATGACTAGCTGGGCTAGGGAGTTCCCGCGTGAAGGACGTGGAAATCCGGAAGCAGCTTTTCGAGATTCATCCTTACATCGGTGTCCTCGAGGCTTCGAGTGTACGACCAGCGCTTCCAGGTGTGGCCGGTGTCTGATTCGAGATTCTGCAGGAACGCTTCGTCTCCAAATGGGCGGCCGCTAAAGGTGCAGCGGCGTAGCATGTGAATGATCGGCTGTCTTGATGGTGCGTAGAGTACCTCCTGCCAGCCCTGAGTTCCACCTCTGAGTTCCCACTCTGCTCTATCCAGAAACGGGTCGAGATTGCCGCTTAAATGGGCCCGACAACTTGACCAGGGATAGTCCGCAGCGTGGCGGACAATTCCCGCTCTGACGGGATTCTCCTCGACGTACCGCAGCGCAATTGTCATGTGCCGCGGGGAAAGGACGCAGGAGAAGAAGCGGCTATGCCAAACGTGTCCGGTACTGCCGGTTTTCAGGTTGAAATACTGTGAATACCTGCCATGCACTCTTTGCACCCAGAGGGATAGGGAATCCCCGCGCTCGGGTATGGCGATGAGGTGAACGTGGTTTGTCATCAGGCAGTAGGCGACTAGCCGAAGACCGCAGAGGCTCAGTTGTCTTGAGGCGAGTTCGAGGTAGACTTGCCGGTCCTCGGGGGTCAGGAAGATTGCCTGGCCGTTGCTTCCTCGCTGGACGATGTGATGCGGGAAGCCTGCAATCGAGACGCGCGGATTTCGAGCCATGCAATTTAGTGCCAGTCCGAACCCACCATTCTCAAGCGCAATTGCGGGATGCGCGGGCCTCATTCGCGGGCAAGGAGAGGTGTCAGATCGGTCTGACACCAATGGGGGAGGGTAGGGGGATTGCTAGGGGATGAGCATGATGGGGGCCTGCCACCAGGCGGAGCGCTTGCCTGTGGGGTCGACGACGGTGACCTGGCACGTGTACTCGCCGGGGTCGAGCTTTTGGAGCGACAGGGCGAACTGCATGGGCGCGGTGCGGAGCTTGTTGGCGTGGCCTTCGCCGATGCCTAGCGGTTTGGATTCGAAGGCCTTTTCGTCGCCCTTGTACAGCGTCACGTAGGCGTAGACGGGTGGTGGCGCTTCCGTCGCGGTGTCGGGTCCGGGGCGGTAGGCCTGGAGGAAGACGTACAGGTCCTTGGCTTTGCTGAAGACTCGCGTGACCGACGGAATCAGCTTGTAGCCGTCCTGCACGAGCGGGTTCAGGGTTTGGGCTTTTGCATCTTTATTGGCGTTGAACAGCGCGTCCCGCATGGCCGCCCGCTGACTACTTAAGATCACGGAACTGATGGGTAGCTTTTGCGCCGGTGACTTGACGAGGTTCGGGACGACGAACTTGAGGTCGAAGGTGCCCATGCGTCCGGTGGTGGCGTCGCGTGCGAGGATCTTGATGCGGTAACGTCCGGGCAGCAGGGTGAAGCCGGTGTCGTACTCGATGGGGCGTTTGGCCAGTTCGGCGGCGGTGGTGTCCGACAGCTTGATGTCCACCTTGTCGCGCACGTTCGAGACTGTAATGTTGTACTCGTCCTTGATTTCGCCGATGAAGTCGATCACGGTGTGATCGGCGCCGCGGCGGCGGGCGAGCGCGAGTTCACTGCCCGGGATCTTGACGGTAACGGGTACGAAATATTCGGCGCTGTTGAGCTGGAAGTAGGCGACCTCCATGGCGATGGTGAGTTCGGTCACGGGGTCGCCGAGCATGAGCGCGTCTTCGAGTTGGCGCTCTTTATCGGCGGTGGTGAACTTGGCGAAGACTTTGTTGGCGTAGTAGCCCTGGCGGTAGTCGAGCGCGTAATCGGGGTTCGCCAAGGTGATCTTGACTCTGCGGAATTTGCCGTCCGGATTGGTGTTGGTGGTGTAGTAGCCGATGACGTAGTAACTACTGACGGCCTGCTGCGCTTGCACGATGCCGCGGCCGAGGTCGTTGTAGTCGAGCAGTGCTTTGCCTCCGGTGTCGGCGGCGAGGGTCCAGAGGGTGTCCTGCGAGCGCTGCAAGTTGGCCGTGATGGCGTTGGCGGCTGCTCCGGTGTACATGCTGGCGCCGCCGGGCGAGCCTTTGGTCGCGTCGCCGAGGGGGGCTTGGGCGATGAGGCCTCGCGCATCGATGGGCCAGAAGGAGACGCCGGCGCGGATGGCCGCGTTGATGGTGGCGTTCAACTGCGCTTGGTTGTTGGAGCCGTTGAGGCGGAGTCCACTGGCGAAGTAGATGAGCGACTTCTTTTCACTCAATCGGCCGAGCATGCTGGCGGCGGTTTGCAGCGCGGATAGCTGACGGTCCGTGAAGAAGATGTTGAACTCGGAGTCGTTCTGGCCGAAGGCGGCGCCGGTGTCGGAGGCTGAGGCGGAGTCACCGCCGGGGGCGTTTTCGTCCTCGCCGACGATCAAGGTTTCCAAGATGCCGAGGAGTTGGTTGCGATCTGCGGTGAAGTCCTGCAGGACTTGCACGGAGCCGCTGGTGAAGGCCATGATCGCGACCAGATCCGCCGGGGTCATCTGGGTGCGGACGAACTTTTTGGCGGCGTTGAAGGCGCGGATCTGATCGGGTGGGGGCATCGCCGTAAGGTCGAAGTACATGGCGAGCAGGCGGCGATCGCGATACCGGACGTCGCCGGGTGTTTCGGGCGAGATCTGGCTGCGGGTGAGGCGCGCGAACGGGGGGACGCGCTGCGATTCCGGCATCGGCTGGGCGGCGGGAATTTCGTCGAGCTTTTGGTACTCGAAGAAGCGGATCTGCTGGGGTACGCCGTCTTCAGTGATGGTGAAGTCCTTGGCGGTGAGGCCCGCGACGGGCTTGCCGGATTTGTCCTTGACGCTGACGGTTTCGATCACCAACTGCGTGGTGGCCTGGAAGGTGGGCGCGGGGTCGCCGGCTTTGCGATTCTCTCCGGTTTGGGCGAGGAACAGAGCGAGTGCAAGGGTCAGTGTCATCTTGCGTTAGAACCTCACCCGGATGGCGGTTTGAACGATTCGCATGGGGTTAGCGACAAGCGGCAAGCCGAACTGGGCGCTGCCGAGGACGGTGTTCCAGCTTGGATACGTCACGTTGTTGAGGACGTTCGAGGCGTCGATGCGGAAGTCGAAGTTCACACGCTCGGCGGAGCGGAAGGTACGGCCGAGAGAGGCGTTGACGGCGAGTTGCTTGGGTCCGGTGATGGTGTTGCGTCCGGCGTTGCCCCACTTGCCAGGGGCGGGCATGGCGTAGGCTGCGGGGTTGAGGCGCCCGTCGATGAACTGCGGCGCGCCGGTGTAATCCGGACGTACGCTGCCGGTGACGCCGGTGCCTGCGACGGGCGCGAAGTACACGGGTGTGAGCGGCAGGCCGCTGCCCAAGTTGTATTGTCCAGCAAAGGTCCAATCCCGAAGAAGCTTGGCTTTCCAGCCGGTGGCGAGTGCGCCACCTTTGATGCCCATGCCGGGCGTGTACTGCAGCATGCCGGTGAGCAGATGCCGCTGGTCGAAGTTGGATCGCGCTCGTTCGGCGCGGAGGTCGAGCCAGTTCTGTGCGACCAGGGCGCGGTTGCCACCGTTGGTGGCGTTGTCGATGGCTTTGGCCCAGGTGTAGCTGAGGTTGGCGGTGAAGCCGCTACGGAGACGGCGGCGGAGTTGGAGCTGTCCCGAATTGCGCGTCGAATTGCCGTTGGACATCAGGTAGTTGTAGCCAGCGGGTTCGATGGCGCCCTGTGGGAAGGTGTTGGGCAGGATCTGCTGCTGACCCCGCGTACCTTTGGAGCCGAGATACGTGGCGGTGAGTTGGAGGCCTGCGGGGAGGTCACGCTGGAGGGACATCTGCCAGGTGTGGAGGTAGCCGGTGCGGAAGTTGGGGTCCACGGCGAAGGTGGTGGCGTTGCCCGTGGAGACGTTGGTACGCGGGAAGGGGTTGGCCAACGTGAGCGGGGTTTGTGGCGTGTTGGCGATGCGGATGCTGTTCGAGAGCGGCGCCTGCTGGGCCATTTGCATCGCGATGGGCTGGTAGATCGAGGTGTCGTAATAGACGCCGTAGCCGCCACGGATCACCATCGACGAGGCCGGGATCGGACGCCAGGAGAAAGCGACGCGAGGCGCGAAGTTGTTGCGGTCCGGCTGCAGGGTTGCGCCGATGACCGGGGTGCCGTTGTTGTTGAGGTTGACCAGGCGGCCGTACTTTTCTTTGGCGGGCGACCAGTATTCCCAACGCAAGCCGAGGTTGAGGGTGAGGCCGGGATTGACGCGGAAGTCGTCGTTGAGGAAGGTCTCGTCGGTGGTGGCGCGCAGGTACTTGTCAGCGTTGCCGAAGGCGATGGAGCTTGTGGTGGGGACGCCGTTCAAGAAGTCGTCAAACGAGCCGGCGAAGGCTAGAGTGCCTCGGGCATCCTGCTGCGAGACGACGTTGAATTGCTGGCGGCGGTGCGTGTAGCCGTAGCTGAGGTTGTGGCGGCCGCGGCTCATGAAGGCGTCGGCAGAGAAGCCCACGGTCTGGTTGCGGAGGTCGGCGGCCTGGGGCAGTGCGATGCCGGAGATGCCGTTGGCAAACTGGAGCGATGGAGGTCCCCAATTGATGGGGTCTTGGTTGTTACCGGTGATGCCGGCTTCGGCGGAGACGTTGCGGCGATTGGCGAAGTACGGCAGGGTTTGGGTGCTGAGGCTACTGTAGGTGATGCCGGTGTTGACGAAGGTCCGCGGGTTGAAGGTACGGCGGTAAGTGGCGCCGGTATTGATGCCATTGACGCGGCCGAGGTTGAGGAAGCCGAAGAGGTCCGGCGTGTCGGTGCGGGTGTTCTGCCAGTTGAAGTTGCCGGATAGATAATTGCGCTTGATCTGCTTGGTGATGCGGGATTGCAGATCGTCCTGGTGCTGGCCGCTGACGAGGGGGATCTGGTAGTTGTAGCGGTTGCTGCCGGTGAAGTTGGGGAGCGGGTAGAGGTCGAGCAGGGCGCGGGCTTGGGGGTTATTCGTGACGCGTTCGGCGGCGGTGGGCATCAGGCCGGTAGCGGTGGAGGCGTTGCTGTTGCGGGTCCACTGGTAGTTGACGCTGAAGTTGGGTCCACCGGTGCGGCGGGTGAGGCCGGGGATCCAGAGGGGACCGCCGAAGGAGACGAGGGCCTGCAGGCGGTTGTAATCGGGCTTGGGGGTCAACTGGCCGGTGAGCGAGAAGGCTCGGGCGTCGAAGGTGGAGTTGTTGAGGATGACGCCGAGGTTGCCGTTGTAGAGTCCACGCTGGCCTCGGCGGTTGTTGCCGAAGGCGGGGAGTTGGGCGAAGGGCGATGCGGCACCGTTGTTGACGCTGCCTGCGACCATGAGTCCGTCGGCGGCACGGTCGGCGAGGTCGGATGGGGTTTGCGTGGTGGTCTGCTGAGGCGCAGGTTTTGAGGTCTTGCTGATGGTGGCTTCGGTGCGTGCGAATTCTTTGGGGGCGGCGGTGACGGGGCCTAGCTGCGAGATGGGGAGGAGTTCGAGGTCCCAGGTGGTGTCGAGGGAGGGCGCCGTGACTTCGCGAGTGAGGGGCGCGAAGAGCTGCATGTCGACCTTGACGGTCCAGAGGCTGCTGTCGGGGAGGGATGTGAAGCGGAAGATGCCGTCGGCGCCGGAAATCGTGACGTGACGTAGTGAGCCGTTGACCGCGGATACGGTGGCGCCGGGGAGGGGGAGTCCGCTAAAGCGCACGGTGCCGGAAATCTCCACATCGAGTAGGGAGGCGATCAGAAGCGCTGCTGCTGTCGAATGGACCAAACGTCAAAATTCCTTTCCGTTCCTTAGCTTTTGGCTCAGTACGTCAGATTCGCCCCGAAGTTCGGCATCCGGCAGCAGCCTTTGACGACTTCGGTCCATTCCCTGAGGCTTTGTTTTGCCTGGGTGTGCGACCAGAACGTGCTGCATTGCGCGAAGAACTGCAGTACGGCGTCACGCTGACCGGCGGCGAGCAGATCTTGCGCGAGGCTCATGTTGGGCCCGAAGCTGCGGAGAACTGGCGAGCCTGTGGTCTGCGCTGATGCCAGTAATGACGCAGTGGCTTGCCGGAGGTCACGGTCTCGCGCAAGCGCTACGCGGCCGGCCACCATGTGCCCGTAAAACGTGGCGGTCCCCTGGTAGGGATCCTGCGGGTACTGCTGGGCCAAGGAGAGCAGATCTCGCGCGTAAGCTTGGGCCTTGGTGTAGTCCTGTGCGGCGAAGGCTGCGTTTGCCGCATACGCGACGGGATAGATCCGGTCGGGTCCGGCTGCGGGCAGCTGGCGTTCCAACTCGTCGAGCTTGAGAGCTGTGACGTACCGGTCGATGCGCGGGCTGAGTTCGCCGGCAAGCTGCCTGGCGGTGGACAGATTGCCGTTGGATAGGGCAGCCTTTATCTCAGTCGTCAATGACACTAGGCCTTCTAACTCTTTCATCCGCTCGGACACGGGGTTCTGATCCTGCTGGGCGAGTAGGCACACAGCGGCGGCGAACGCGGCAATTGTATGTGTCATAAACCAGTTGACGCGTCTGACGTACAAAACGCTGAGCGGAGCCTCTTCGAGGGCTAGTTTTCCGTCGGCTTGGAGATGCTGTCGATGACCAGGATATCCACCGGGCCTTTGGAGGATTCGAGCTTGAGGCCGAGCTTTTCCTGTAGGGCGGTGAAGATGGACGGACCATTGCTGTCCGCCTGCGGGATGGCTCCGGGAGGAGGTGGCGCGCCGGGTCCGCCGCCACCGATCATCATGCCGCCGCCTTGGCCGGGCTCGGGGGCGTAATCGAGTTCGATGTCGTAGTAGCCTTCGATGCCGGTGTTGTCGGTGACGGGGCGGCCGAGGATCTGGGATAGCTGCTGGGCAAAGGACTTCATGGTGACGCCGTTGGCGTGGATTTGGCCGCGGCCGATTCGCATCATTTGCGGACGTCCACCACCGGGTGCGGCGACTCCGGCGGCAGCGGGCGGGGTTGGCGGCGGAGTGTCGCTGACTTTGAGTTTGGGTCCGCCCTTGCCCTGGACGAGCGAGTAGGTGGGCAGTTCCTTCGATTCCTTGTGCGTCTTCAGTTGGAAGCGCTCTTCGAGTAGGTTCTGCAACATGGGGCGGAGGACCTCTGGCGGGACGCGTTCGCCGACGCTGTCGGGTGCTTTGGCGTTGACGTCGAAACGGTCCGACGACATCCAGCCGGGGCCACCTTGAATCTGGAAGTCCCGCACGTTGAAGGCTTGGGAGATGAGGACGCGGACCGGGATGCCGGTGGCGGTGAAGCGTCCGCCGGGGGCCATGCGGATCATGACGCGGTTGTCGTTGGCGGCGTTGGGCTTGATCGAGATGACTTCAAACGCTGTGGGTTGAGCAGCCACGATCGCGGGGAGGGCAAGAAGGAGGAATGGTACGGCGGAGCGCATCATAAATTGGGTCTGTACTTTAGCATTGCGCGATGGGTGAGCAAAAGTTCCCGAAAAAGAGAAGCATGGGCTAGTTTTGCGCCGGCTTGGAGATGCTGTCGATCACAAGGATGTCCACGGGACCCCGGGCGGATTCGAGCTTGAGCCCGAGCTTTTCCTGCAGTGCGACGAAGATGGACGGAATGTTGGGGTCGCCGGGCGGGGTGTCGGCGGTGGGAGGCGGTGTACCTCCCGGTCCCATGGCGCCCTGACCAGGTTCCGGCGCGAACTCGAGATGGACCTGGTAAAGCCCTTTGAGGCCGGTGTTGTCGATGACGGGGCGGCCGAGCACCTGCGATAGCTGCTGGGCGAGAGCTTGGATTGTGATGGCTTCGGCGGACAGCATGCCGCGTCCGATCCGGACCATTGGGGGACGGGCCGGGTCTGCCGGTGCGGCGCTGGCGAGTTTGGGACCTCCCTTGCCGGGGATCAGCGAGTACACGGGCATCTCCCTGGATTCGATGTGTGTCTTCAACTGAAAGCGTTCGGCGAGCAGGTTTTGCAGCATGGGCCGGAGTAGGTCGACGGTCATGCGTTCTGCGGTTCCTTCGGCGGCCTTGGCCTGAATGTCGTATCGTTCGGAGGCAATCCAGCCGGGGCCTGCCGAGATCTGGAAGTCACGGATGTTGTATGCCTGTGTGAGCAGGACCCGTACGGGTATGCCAGTTGCGGTATAGCTTCCGCCTGGAGCCATACGAATCATGACGCGGTCGTCGGTGGAGGCGTTGGGTTTGATGGAAATCACCTCAAACGCCTGGGGCTGGGGCGTCTGCTGTGCGCATAGCGTAAATGCGGAGAGGAGTAGGAAGGACGGCATTCGAGGTACCTGGTATTGCTGCGGGAGGTGGGAAAAGTTCCCGAAAAACAAAAAAGCCCGTCAGGTTAGCGAGTGTTCAGCCTCGCTCGTCCTGACGGGACGCGATTTTGCCAATTGGCGTTGTAGAGGAGATGTGTTAGCGGCAGGCCGCAGCGTCGCGCGCCGCGGACATGCCGGCCGTGTTCCTTACTGCCACCCGGAGGCTGCTGGAGGCGTTGGCCAGGGTGAACGGGAACGTGAACTGGAATGCGCCGCCGGCACGGATGCTGGCGGGCGTTGCGAAGAAGTCTCCGGAGTAGCCTGCGAGGTCGGTTTGCTGGAGCTTACCGTCGACGACGACGTAGCCAAAGTCGAGTTCGCGGGTGTTGGAGACGCCGGTGATCTGCATTTCGTACTGGCCGGTGCTGGTGCGGACGTAGCAGGCAGCGGTGAGCGAGGGGGCCGAGGGGGCGATGCGAGTGACCGCCGGGATCACGACCGTTGGCAGTTCATTGCCTTCTGTCTGCAGGTTGGCGGCGCGGAAGACGAGGTTGCCTGCCACCGTGCCGGTGGTCGCGACCGGGATGCGGAGCGTACGGGAGCCAGCGGGTACGGTGAACGTGGTGGTCTGGAAGCCGTTGAGGAAGCGGACGCGGGGGTCCGCGGTGTTGGCTTCCGCGCTGATGCTGTTGGTTTCGGGCTGCGCCTCAATGCTGAGTGTGCCGCGGATGGCGAACGGGTAGGAGCGGGAAAGCTCGATCACGGGTGCGAGCGAGGGGTCCGCTGCGGTGGCCGTGGTGGGTACGCCGGTGACGCGGACCTGCGGGGCGGCCGGGAGCGTTACGTCCAGCGAGCAGGCCTGGCGCGTCGCGTTGCCCTGGGCATCGCGCAGTTCCACCTGGAAGCCGCGGCCTCCGGTGCGCTGCGGGGTTCCGGTAATGGCGCCGTCCGAAGAGAGCGACAGACCTTCGGGAAGGCCTCCGGAGACGGTGAAGCGATAGGGCGCCGCACCGCCGGTGACGCCGAGCTTAGTGGCGTAGGCCGTGCCGAGGTTCGCCTCAGGCAGGGGGCAGGCCGTGCTGAGCACCATGGGCTGCGGACGTACGGAGAGCGAGCACTGCTGGGTGACCGTGTAGCCTTTGGCGTCCGTCACGCTGGCCGTGAACTGGTAGGTTCCGGGAGCGGCGGGGGTACCGTTGGCGACGCCTGCGGCAGAGAGCGTGAGGCCGTCGGGCAGGGAACCCGAGGAAACGCGCCAGAAGTACGGCGCTTCGCCACCGGACGCGCGTAGCGTCTGGGTGTACGGCGTGCCGCTGGTGGTTTCGGGCAGAACACAGAAGCTCGTCGAGAGCGGCGTGGGCAGTACGGTCAAGCCGCAGGCGCCGGAGGTTTGGCGGCCCTGGCTATCGACGGCGAGCACGCGGAAGAGATAGCCGCCGGACTGCGCGGGCGTGCCGCTGAGTGTCCCGTAGGAATCAAGAGTTAAGCCGCGGGGCAGAGTGCCGATGACCGACCACGTGTACGGGCCTTCGCCGCCTTGCGCGGTGAGCGAGTGGGCGATGGGGGTACCGACGCCAGTGGCGGGTAGCGGGCAACCGGCGAGGAGCAGTTCGGGTTCATAGACCGCGAAGCTGCAGGAGGACGTGGTGGTCTGCGCGCGGGCATCGCGTACTTCGAGCTGGAAGCGATAGTCGCCGGGCGAGGCCGCAGTGCCGGTGATCGCGCCAGTGCGCGAGTCCAGGATCAGGCCCACGGGAAGCTGGCCGAGCAGACGGTACGTGTAGGGTCCGCTGCCGCCTTGGGCCGACAGGAGCTGGGTGTAGGGTACGCCAGCGGTGGCCGGTTGCAGGCTGCAGGAGGCAGTGACGGGTACTGTCGAGGGGGCTACGACGATCTTAAGGAAGCGCTCGGCGGGCAACGAGCCGTCCGCCGCGGTGGAGGCGGCGCGTACGGTGAAGGTGTAGACGCCTTCGCGCTGCGGGAAGCCCGTGAGTACGCCCTGGCGCGAGAGGCTGAGGCCGGGCGGCAAGGCCGAGGTGTCGTCCAGAGTCCAGGCAAGAGCCGAGGTCGCGCCGGCGGCTGTTAGAGTTTGCGAATACGGTGCGTTGAGCTGCGCGTCCCGCAGGACGGATGTGGTGATGGAAAGGGTCGGCGGCTGAATGGTGATCGAGCTGCGCTTGCTGGTGGTGACGTTGCCGTCCTCCGTGCGCGCTGTGAGACCCAGGGTGAAGCTGAAGGTGCCGGTGGCGCTGGGCGTACCCGAGATCACGCCGGTGGCCGAGTTGAGGCTGAGGCCGGGGGCCATGACGGTGTCGGGCGTGAGGGTCCAGGTGTACGGCGCGCTGCCGCCATCAGACTGCAAGGTGGTGGAATAGGGACGGCCCACCACGCCAGTGCCCAGGCTGTTGCCGGTGAGGATGGTGAGTTGGGGCAGGATGCGTCCGCCACGGGCGCGGAAGAGCAGGCGTCCAAAAACGTCGCTGCTAAGCTTCTGGCGGATGAGGGCGCGGCGACCGTTGTCCAGGAAGACCAGGGACTGGCCGGAGCCTTCGAGCTCAAAGCTCGTGCCGGGTTCGCCGCTACCGTTGGACCAGCCGATGGTGACGGGGTTGCCGCCGTAGCCGCCTGCGCCGCCCGATGCGTCGCCGGTTTCCCACTGGATTTTTTCATAATTGAACTCGATGTCGAAGTTGCCGGCGCCGGTGTCCGAACGCTCGATGAGGACCACTTGAAAGCTGTTCAGCTTGTCCGTGTGCGTGCTGAAGTAGCCGACGTTGATGTAGTTGACGCCGAACGCAGGACGGCCATTGATTGTCGTGCGGCCGTAGCGCACGAGGTTGGACGCTTCGCCGCGCGTATCGACATCGGCGAAGAAGGGCGCGATGATTTCGCGGGCCGCGGCGTTGAGGCCGAACGGCGTGTAGGTGGCAAGCGCAGCGTCAAACGTGATGTTGCCGTTGTTGTTGACGTAGCAGGAGCTGCGTTCGCGGCCGAAAAAGTTCAACGTGAAGCCGAGCGGTGTGCTGGCCGACGAGCCGTCGTCATTGCGCGGCACTTCCTCGGTGTTGAACGCCTCGTCGCGGCGAATCGACTGCGCGTGTACGGTGGCGGGAAGGGTGCAGGCCAGGGCCAGGATCGCGCCTGCCAGGGAAAATCGGATCTTCATGATTAGCGCGCGCCTCCTGCTACGACGAGGTATTCGATTTGTGCCGTGGATTGGTCTGCATTCCATTCGAGGAGCGCCACGCGGGAGCTGCCGCGGAAGCGGATCTGTGCGACGCCATTGTTCGAAGCCAGCAGCTCCTCGACCGGATGTTCGGTTGCCAAGGATCGGACGGTGCTGCTTGCGAGGTCCAGAACGGCGATCGCTGTGTCGTTACCAAAGGCGAGCTTGGTGCCGTCGAGAGCGGCAAATGCTGTCGCTCCGGTGAGCGGACCATCCGTCTCGGACGTCTCGCCGCCGCGGGCGATGAGCAGTTTGTTGCGGGCGGCGTCGAAGGCGACGTAGCCGCCGTCGATGTATGCCACGCCGATGATGTTGTCCCCGCTCCAGATGGAGGTCGCCGTGTCGCCGGCGATGCGCTGCAAAGTCGTGCCGTTGGTGGCAAGCGCCTGCTGGCCGTCCGGCGAGACCGCAACCGCGCGTACGCCGGACAGATCGAGCCGGGTGGTGCGTGAGGCACTCTGCGCGTCCCAAATTTCCAATGACGACCGGTTGGCGACGGCGGCAAAGCGGCCGCTGAGGGCTGCCGACTGGACATCGCCGAGCACGGTGTCGGTGCCGGTTTCGAAGTTGAGCAAGCGGGCGCTGCCGCCCTGCTTGGCCTGTGCGACGGCAAAGCCGAGGCTTGAGACCCAGGCGCGATCGAGCGAACCCTGCGACACTGTGCCTTCGAGCACCGCGGCGCCAGGTACGCCAGAGACCGCGCGTACAGCCTTGGCCTCCGCATCGTAGACATAGCCTAGGCGGGGTACCTCAAAACGGACCTGTTGTGCGAGCGCCGGCAGGGCCAGGCAGGCAAGCAGCAATGGGACTTCACGGTTCATCGAACTATTCATCGTCCGCTTCGGCGCCGCTCAACGTAGGTGGATCTTCTTAGTACTTGACTCAGTACTATAGGGAGACATGTTTACAGGCCATGCTACGGCTGCTGGTACGGCGGCTTACGCCAACCGTTTTGCGGCAGAACAGGCGCGCGGATTCTTCCGGCAGGCGCAGGGTTTGACGGTGAGTACGCTCGGGTTGGGGTCGTACCTGGGGGCGATGACGGACGCGGCGAACGCCGGGTATGAAGGGGCGATGGTTGCGGCGCTGAAGGGCGGCATCAACTTTCTGGATACGTCGCTGAATTATCGCGATCAGGCGTCAGAGCGGAATTTGGGAGCCGCGATCAAGAGGGCCGGAGTGGCGCGCGAGGAGTACGTGGTGTGTACCAAGGCGGGGTATCTGGTGCAGGGCGCGATTCCGCAGGGGGTACTGAACCATGGCAACGTCGTGTCGAACATGCACTCGATGGATCCGCTATTTTTGGCCGATCAGTTGGAACGGAGCCGGGCGAATATGGGTCTGGCGACGGTGGATGTGTTTTATCTGCACAACCCGGAGACGCAGTTGGGTCCGGTGGGTGAGGATGAGTTTTATACGCGGATCCGGCGGGCGTTTGAGGCTTTGGAAGTGCTGGCCGAACAGGGCAAGATTCAGTATTACGGCGCGGCGACGTGGAATGGGTTCCGGCAGATGCCGGACGGGATGTCGCTGCCGCGGATGGTGGAGATCGCGGAGGAGATTGCCGGCGAGGGGCATAAGTTCCGGTTCATTCAGCTGCCGTTCAACCTGGCGATGACGGAGGCGCTATCGCGGCGGGATGAGGAAGGCTTGAATGTCCTCGATCAGGCGCGGCGATTGGGCGTGACGGTTGTCGCGTCGGCGTCGCTGTTGCAGGCGAAGTTGACCTCCGGCTTGCCGCCGGTGGTTGTCGAACGGGTGACGGGCTTTGCGACGGACGCGCAGCGGGCGATTCAGTTTACAAGGTCGACGCCGGGGATCAGCGTGGCGTTGACCGGGATGGGGCGTGTGCCGCACGTTGAGGAGAATCTGGGGGTGGCGCAGGTGGCGCCGGCGACGGTTGAGGAATATTTTGAGTGGTTCCGGTAGAGATAGACCAAATCGAGCAGGTTCCGGACGCGCCGGCTGTATTCATCATTTGGCCGCGTGAAGAGGGTGCGCAGCCGTACCTGGGACGTACGGGGTTGTTGCGGCGGCGGTTGACGAGGCTGCTGAAAAAGCGCGATACGCCGTCGAAGATCCTGAATTTGCGGGATGTCGCGGGGCGAGTTGAGTACGCGCTCACGGGGTCGCAGTTAGAGTCCACGCTGCTGTTCTATCGGCTGGCGCGGACGCACTTTCCGGACTCTTATCTGAAGATGGTGAAGCTGCGGATGCCGGCGTACGTGAAGCTGATCTTGAGCAACACGTTTCCGCGGGTGGCGGTGACGAGCCGGGTGAGCGGCGGAGCGTCGCTCTACTACGGTCCATTTCGGACGCGGGCGCAGGCCGAGTTGTTTACCGGGCAGTTCCTGGATCTCTTTCTGCTTCGCCGGTGCGAGGAGAATCTTGATCCGCGGCCTGAGCATCCAGGGTGTATTTACGGCGAGATGAACATGTGTTTGCGGCCGTGCCAGGAGATTGTGACGGTCGCGCAGTATGCGACAGAAGCCGAGCGGGTGTCCCAGTTTTTGAAGACCGACGGACTCGCGCTGATCGATAAGGTCAGCAGCATGCGGGACCGGTTGAGCGAGGACATGGACTTTGAGGAAGCTGCTAAGCTCCATCGCAAGATCGAGCGCATCCGGCAGATATTGACGCTTCGCGACGATCTGGTTTGCGACATTGAGCGGATGCACGGCGTGGCTGTTGTACCTTCAGCGGAAGTAGGCGTACTGCACCTGTACGTGATCCGGCGAGGGTGGTGGCATGGTCCTGTGCCGTTTGAGTTGAATGCGGCGGTAGGGGCGGCGTCGCTCGACCGGCGGTTGCGCGACGCGGTGCATAGCGTGCCCGACAAAAATGGAACGGCGAGCGAGCGTCAGGAACATCTGGCGCTGCTCGCCAAGTGGTTTTATTCGTCTTGGCGCGATGGAGAGTTCCTCGAGGCAAAAAGCTTTGAGGAACTCTCGTATCGCAAGTTGGTGAACGCGGTGGCTCGAGTGGCGAAGGCTACGGTAGGGCCTGGGGCGCACACTTGAGCGACTGCAGATAGTCCTTCGACAGAATCGGCGGACCGTCGGCTTGCAGGGTGAAGTCGTAATCCGCTTCGCGACCGTTGACCTGAATCTTGCGGCCGTTCGAGTAGATAAAGAACTTGAACGTCTGGCCGTTGATGTTGTCGGCGGTGGAGAAGAAGCGGAAGACGCTCCAGGGTCCTGGGGCGGGCGGCACTTCCTGTCCGGACGAGTTGCCCTTCTGAATGATCGTGGGGGCAAAGGGACCGGAGTTGGCCGTGAAGGTGTAGACCTTCGATGTACCGCCGGACTTCACGTCTTCGCGGACACCGTTGAAGTTCAGCACAAACCGGTCGAAGAATTCGCTCGACGGCTTGATGGCGAACTTGTAGCCGAGGTTCTGGCCGTCCGGATACAGCGCACGCTGGAGAGCGATGGACTGGCTCAGGAACTGCAGGAACCCGGGTAGCGGAGCGGCTTTGGCTGTCGCGGACTTGCGGCAGTTGGGCGCGCCTACAGTGTCGCAGGTGACGAACTCCTGCACGGTCTCCTGCAGCTTGGTGAGACGTCCACCGGGCTTGAAGATCGTGTCGAGTTCCATCATGCTGACTTCAGGCGTAGCCTTGGAGTTGAACGGGAACTTGCGAGCCAGTTGTCCGAACTCACCGCAGAAGCCGCCGGCCGCCGCGTTGATCTCCGCGCCGCCCTTGGGTAGCGGTAGCGAGGTGATGGGACGCAGCATGAGGTCCAGAATCGTGGTGTGGATCTGGGCTTCCATGTCGTTGGGTAGCGCCGCGGTGATGCCACGGGTTTGCGTTTCCGCATTGCGGGCGGCGTCCTTCAGCGACTGTGCGGACTGGAACGAGTCGACACCCGGCTGTAACGCGGTATCGACCGGACCGGTGAGCTGGGCGATGGCGTTTGAGTAGTTGGCGAGCTGTCCGGCGTTGAAGGTTTGCACTTCAGACGGTGGCTGCAGGGTGTGCAGGGTGGTGAAGGCCTGCTTGACGCCCGCAAGGTCGACGTTGGTGTTGTGCGACGCCCACCAGAACAGGCCAGGGATCGGCGCTGTGCTACCGGTGATGGAGGGCAGGCGTTCCTTAGCGGCCGCGAGGTCCTTGTAGCTGACGAAGCGGGCTTCCTTGAGGACCTTGCGCCAGGTTTCGATGTAGTTCTTGGCGTAGATCTGGCGGACGAGTTCCTTCAGTTCGTTGGGGGGCATGGTGGAACCGCCTTCGCCCATTACCCAGCGTTCGGAACCGAAGTCGGCTTTTTCGATGGCCGGCTTCATGAGATCGTAGCCCTTCTTGGTGTAGCCAAAGTGCACGGGTACGGCGCCAAGGACGTTGGTTGCCGATCCATTCAGGAACTGGTTGAAGGTTTCCGGTCCCTTTTGGCGGCCGACCTGCGCGAGCAGAGTCTGGAAGGCAGGTTCGCCACCGGCGAAGGCTCGCAGGTAGGCTTGCGCCTGGGGTACGGAGCCGTCGTCCTTGTCGCTATAGGGGTTGCCGTTGGTGAGGTCGTTGGCGTAGAACATGAACTGCTTGCGAGCCAGTTCCATGCGTTCGGTGCCGATTTCTTCGGGCTTGCAGGCCCAGTTGGTGTGCAGCGTACCGCCGAGCCAGTCGCCATACTTGGCGGCCTTTTCGTCCTTGATGCGCTTGTACTCGCGGGTGGTCAGCAGGTGCGCTTTAACGCGGTCGTACGAGGTGCCAAACGAGTCCGTAGGTTCGGGCTTGCCCTTGGCTCCCACCTGGCGCATAAAGCTGACGAGGCCGGCCTGCGTACCGCCAAAGAGCACGGTCTTGAACTTGGCGAAGTAGTTCTGGCGGACCGACGGATAGAGGTCGCTGCCGGTGTACAGACCCATGCGCATGAGGAAGGGCGCGCCCTTCTCTTCATACTCGGTGAGCTGAGCGAGCGAAGCGCGCAGAGTTTCGAGGCGCTTCAACTGGTCGACTGAGGGGACCTCGCAGGTCTTCATGTCGGTGCGGACATCGGAGAGGCCTTTGGACGCCGTGATGACCTGATCTTCGAGGCTGCGGTTCTTGAAGAACGAGACGGTGAAGAGCGTGGACAGCACGATCATCGTGAAGGCGAGCAGGCCGAGCAGAAGGCGCTGGGCAAAGCTGGTTTTGGTGCTCGATCCGCTGGCGCCCATGGCCGCGGTGTCCTTGAGCAGGATGTCGTTGAACAGGTGGCCGAGGAAGAGCCACTGGGGTACGCGCTTACCCTGGCCCTGCGCACCGGCGACGCCTTGCTGCTGCATCTGCTGCTTGAGCATCGCGGCGGAGAACATCTGGGTGGCAGCGCCAGCTTGCTTGAAGGCATCGCCCTGCTGACCAGCGGCCGCGGATACGACGGGAGCGGCGCTGACGGTGATGGGACGTACGCCCGAGAAGTAGAAGCCGCGGAGGAAGGGGCTGGCCTTCAACTGGCTGGGGCGGCAGCAATCCACCATGAACTGTACGAGCGAGGCGCGAAGCTTGCGGAACTCACGCGGGAACTCGTAGGGCTGCGGCGTTTTGAGGCTATCTCCATCGCGCGGCAAGAGCAGGCAGCGCTTGTCGGAGAGCGAGTAGAAGAGATCGTCGAAACCTTTGCTGAGGCGGCGCGTTTCCTCTTCCGCGTAGACACCGTTCTGGATGTCGCGGATGGGGAGCGTTGTGCCGAAGACCTGGGTGGCTTCTTCGTTGTTGAGATTGCGAACGTATTCCTGGAAGAAGGGAAGCCTATCGGTGCGGGTGAACAGAATGTACACCGGGAAGCTGATGCCGAGGCCGTCCGAAATGTCGGTGAGGCGCGCCTGGATGTAGCGCGAGGCAGTGGCGATCTGTTCGGCGGCGCCGGGACGCGTGAAGTTCTCGACGTCGTAGCAGAGTACGACACCGCGAGGCGCCTGTTCGCCGGAACCGACCAGCGACTTCCAGTTGCCGGGCTTCAAACGCTTGACGAGGCCCTTCCACTTGCCGGGGTCCGCGAAGACACGGCCGGAGGCTTCGACAAACGAACTGCCGCGGGCGAACCAGACGTTCAAATGCTGGGTGGGAGCGACGGCATTGCCTTCGCCGTACACGCCGCCCGAGAGGAGTTCGGGTTCGATGCCCGAGTAGACCATCGCACTGGTTTTGGCCGAGGACTGGTCGCCCACCACGAATACGAGCGGGAGGTTGGCGAGCTTGGCGCCCTGCGTACCCTGCGCGATGCGGGCGTCCGCTTCTGCAATGATCTGGTCAATGGCGGCATCGCCGGTTGCACCACCGCCGCCACCTGCTGCTGGCGCTCCACCTTCGGGCGCCGCGTCGGATTCTTTCTTCTTAGCCACGTAAACCCACAAACCGGCGGCGGTAATGCCTAGGGCCGCCAACAAACCCATCAGATAGTAAAAGTACTCGCCGCCAAGGCCGTATGCCTTCGCCATCGCGAAGACCACGACAAAGTACATCAAGAACGCGCCGCCTGCTTTCCATTGCACTTGCATGGGTTAGATGACCCCCTTTGCGAGGTTCGCCATCTGGTCGACGCCGGAACCGAGTAAGAACTTGTACACGCCGAAGAGGATCGCCGTCAGAAGGACAAGCCCGATGGAGGCGAAGAGCAGCGTTTTGACCCAAGGATCGGACGTGCTCTTGACGATGTTGTCGTTGGGCAAGGTCCAGTCGGGCGAGAGATTGTGCGGCGTACGGCGGATGCGCTGGATCTTGTCGCCGGTCTGCTGCTGGATGGCGTAGAGGTCGCCTTTGCCGCCGAGCGAGTAACGTCCGGCAAAGCCGAGCAGCATGCAGAGATAGTAAACCTCGAGGATGTCGGCGAGGTCGTTCGAGTCATTCCGGCCGAGCAGATTGGCGAGGTTCTTGAAGAAGATTTCGCCGGCGATGTGGTGGCCGTAGCGCTGTTCCTGCAAGGGCTGTTTAGGCCAGTCGGCAAAGACGGGCGAGCGGAGGTTGAGGATCGATTCGTCCAGAAACGCGATGACGGCAAAGGTCGCGAGTTCGATGTCCTCTTGCACGTAGCCTTGCTTGCGCGCGGCGTCGGCCGACATTTCGATGGCGCCAAGCAGTTGCTGGCGGAAGGTCGGAGAGTCCGTAACCTGCTGGCGTCCGGTACGCAGACGTTCGCCGACGACAATCAATTCCTGGTAGCAAAGCGCGAGGTTTTCCTGCTTGCGCGCCCCGCCTCCCTGGGCTCCGGTGGTGCCAAATCCCCCTGGTGTCATGGTTGTTCTATTGAGCCTCTTATTGTTCCAGAATCACAAGCAGTTCGAGTTCGGGCGCGGGCAGTTCGCCGGGCACGTACAGGCCGAGTTTGCGGGTTTTCGACAGATGGTCCCAGCAGGGTCCGGCTTGCGTCATTGAAAAATACTGAAAGTCCACTTTGGCCGGGATCTGCGAAGGCGGCACGGGCACGTGGGTCAACGCCATGCCCGGTAGCGCCTGCTGCACCAGGCGCGGGATGAATTCCTTCGAACAGATCTTCACCAGCTTGGGTACGTTCATGATCGTTTCCGCCTCGCCCACGCTCGACTTGATGCCGAGCATCCAGCGGGAGCGGTTGAACACACGCTGGTCGGTACATTCCGCCTCATAGAAGTATTCGGCGCGCTTGACCAGGTTGATCGGCACGTACGCGGTGGGAATGATGATGTCCAGGTGCGAGCGGATGTGATAGTCCAGATCCGAAAAACACTGGCTCAGGCTGCCATGGTTATACAAGGGCAGCGAGCGCGGATGCGAATCGAGCGCGAAGGTACAGAGCGCGCCGCCGAGGCGGAGCATCTCCTGATACACGATATCGGGGTGGCCGTGGCGCGTGTAATAAATATGCCGCAGCGGGGCCATCGCCGCATTGATGGTGTGGGTGAGCCAGAACGCGCCGACCTCGCGTGAGGCGGTTTCTACCCAACTGCTGGTGCGCTTGGCGAAGACTTCGCTTTTCTCTTCCAAAATCTCGATGAGACGGCCGAGAAGCGACATGATACGGTCGCTGGCGGTGATGTCGAGCACGGGCGGGATGTACGAGGGGTCGTAGACAAAGCGGCCGGAACCGTCGCGAATCACACGGGCAAAGGGCAGCAGGACGGCGTTTTCCACCTTTTCGGTGTCGAACACGATGCGGATGTTCTTGCGGCCGAGATGTACGGGCTTTTCGTCGCGGCCGGTGGTTTCGTCGTGCAGGATCTCGCTGGCGGCGGCGAAACGTACGGCATTGGCTTGGCCCGCCGGGTTCGCCGCGTCGGGCGGCAGGCAGTTGAGGCCGTCCTGCTTGCGAACAGGGATCGCGAGGCTGGCGATCAAACCGTCGCGCGCGGACTTGAAATGCTCGCTGACGGGCCGCGGCGGAGGCAACGGATCGGCCTCATCCATATGAAAAGTGAGGCCGTCGGGAAAGATCCCGCGGGCGTGCAAGATGGCCACCGAGTCATTCTGGAGCGCTTCCTGATCGAGCTTCAACGCGATGAAGCCCCAGGGTGCGAACCACAGACTGGAGGTGGAAAAGCGAATGGAATCTTCGAAGTACCGCGACTGCACCTGGAAATGGTGCGGACCGAGGTACATTCCTTCCGACCACACAACGCGAGAGAGCTGTTTCATGAGGCGTCTATTTTGTGCGTACTGACTACTCTACCATCCAACAACGGGACACACTTCCGCCATTCCCTTACCTGGTAGCGCACCGCAAAACTATAAGCGCGAACTGCAGGAAAATTGGATCACTCCGTTTCTCCGGAGCGTGCTGCTACAGTATTGGGCGGATCACACTGTATGAAGAAATGGGTGTTGTGGACCGTTCTGCTTGTCGTCATTCTGCCGGTTACGGGTTTTGGGCTCTGGACCTGGGGTGCGCTCAAGTATTCTTACTCATCGGGCGAGCGTAGCGGGTACGTGCAGAAAATCTCCAAGAAGGGATGGATCTGCAAGACGTGGGAAGGCGAACTCGCGATGGTCACGATGCCCGGAGTTCCGCCACAACTATTTGCGTTCAGCGTTCCCGACGATGCGATAGCGAAAGTGTTGACCGATGCCGCGGGCAAGCGGGTGTCGATCCATTACGAACAGAAAAAGGGCGTGCCGGGCACCTGCTTTGGGGAAACCGAGTACTTTGTAACAGGCGCCCGGGTGGTGGAGTAGCTAGTTGCCGACGCTCGGGCTGGGCGACGCTTCGCTGCCGTCCAGATAGTGGCCGAGCCAGGCGATCCAACGGCGATCAACATCGCGCATGCGCACCGGGTCCGACGGGCTGTGGCCGCCGATCGGGTACGCGATGAACTTGGTGGGTACGCCGTTGTCTTCGAGTGCGCGGAACAAGCGGTACGATTGCGTGACGGGTACGCGATAGTCGCCGGTGTTCGACAGGACCAAGGTGGGAGCCTTGATCTTCGGCGCGTACGTAATGGGCGACTGATCGATGTAGGCCTGCATGCGGTTGCCTGTGTACGGCGAGCCTCCGAACGCGGAGCCACGGCGGACGTTGGCATCGCCGAGATCGTACTGATGCAGCCAATCTGTTACCGCCGCGCCCGCTACAGCGGCTTTCCAAACGTTGGGGTAATTGCCGAGCAGCCAAGTGGTCATGTAACCGCCGTAGGACCAGCCGGATACGGCCATGCGCGATTCATCCACAAAGCCTCGCTTCTTGAGCAGGTCGACACCGGCCATGACGTCGCGCCCGGGTCCTGCGCCGGCGTCGTTCCAGATCGCCGACTGGTAGGCGTTGCCCAGATTGTCGCTGCCGCGATAGTTGGGTTCAAAGATCACCCAGCCTTTGGCAGCCATCAACTGCGCGCGCGGCGAGAACGCCTGCTTTGAGGCCGAGCGAGGTCCGCCGTGGATATACAGCACCAGCGGGTACTTCTTGGCAGGATCGAAGCCGGGCGGATAGGTGACGACACCATCAGCCTTGAAGCCGTCAGGCGCGTCCCAGGTGACGGTTTCTGCCTTGCCTAGGTCCATTGCTGCCACTTCGGCGTTGAGGTCCGTCAGACGCTGTGGGGCAGCGTCGGCGGAGGGCATGTAGTAAAGCTCCGCGGGACGGGCGGAATCACTGGCGGTAAATGCCATCGCACCGGTATTTGCGACAGACACATCCACCCAGAAGGACCCGGAGATCGTACGGCCGATGGTGAGCTTCTTGGCTGCCGCGCCGGTGACAGGCTGGAGCCAAAGTCCGGTGGAGGTGTGGTCGTTGCCGCCGACAAGCAGGGACTTGCCGTCCGGCATCCAGATGGCGCGTACGATGTTGCGATCCAGACCGCGTGTGATGGACACGGCATCGCCGCCCTTGGCATCGACGATGTGGATCTCATTCACGTTCTTGCTCTGGCGGTCGCGCGGGGACCAGAAGGCGAGCTTTGTGCCATCGGGCGAGAAGATGGGCTGCGACTCATCGGAGGTTCTGCCGGTGACGCCACGCATGGCGCCGGTGGCGACGTCGACGATTTGGAGTGACGCCTTGTTGGCGTCGCCAGTGTGAGGGCCTGCGACCTTGACGATGGCGATGGACTTGCCGTCGGGCGACCATACGGGCGGCGATGCGGGTGAGCTGGGCGGAAGGACGATGGGCAGGGTCCAGGAGCCGGAGGTAAGCTTGCGCGCGGGCGCGGCGAGGTCGGAGTTGACCACCCAAAGGTGCACGGGCATCGGCGCTTCCTTCATCAAGAAGTCGCTGTGGCCGACCTCGAAGGAATCGTTGAAGCGCTCTTCGCCGGTCTTCTTGGGGCGCTCGTCTTCGGCGGCGTAGGCGAGCCAGCCGTTGGGTCCCCAGGAAAACTGCTGTACGCCAGTGGGCGATTTGGTGACCTGCCAGGCATCGCCGCCACCGTTCATGGGCATCACAAAGATTTGGGGTCGCGCACCGGGGGCGGGAGGCGCGAGGAACGCGAGTTGATCTCCAGCCGGAGACCAGCGCGGGGAACTGACGCCGCGACGGTCCCGTGTGAGGGGCCGCGAGGCCTTGGTGGCGGGATCGACCAGAGTGAGCGTACCGTCGTAGCGGTTCTGGTTGAAGTTGGCTCTGGAGATGAGTACGACGATGGACTTGCCGTCCGGCGAGATCTGCGGATCGGCGACGCGCACGATCTTGCCGGGAGTGGAGAGGTCAAAGCGGGGTGCCGCAAACAGGGAGGCGACCGAAAGGAGTGGAAGTAAAGCAAGGCACGGCCTTGTCGGAAGCAGCAACAGCATCGAACGATCTTAGCGCCTACGCGAGCGATGCGCGAATGGCACGGGCGATCATGCCGCCGTGGAAGCGGCCGTTTTCGATGAAGATCTCGTTGGTGTGTACACCAGCGACGATCACACCGGCGAGATAAATGCCCTTGGTGTGGCTTTCGAGCGTTTCGGGATTGGTGTACGGGCGCTGGGTCGTAGGTTCGAGTTGGATGCCGTGGGCTTCGAGGAACTCAAAGTCCGGACGATAGCCCGTCATGGCAAAGACGTAGTCGTTGGCGATCTCTTTTTCGCCTTCGGGCGTGAGGATGCGGACGGACTTGGGCAGGATCTCCAGTACGCGTGAGTTGAAGTACGCGGGAATCTCGCCGCATTTGATGCGGTTTTCGATGTTCGGCTTGATCCAGTATTTGACGTTGTTGTGGATGCCGGGTCCGCGATGCAGCAGGGTGACGCGGGCGCCGGTCCACCAAAGCTCCAGCGCGGCGATGGCTGCTGAATTTTTCGCACCGACAACCAGTACATCATGGTCGAAGTAAGCGTGTGCTTCTTTGTAATAGTGAATGACCTTGGGCAGGTCCTCACCGGGGACGTTGAGGTAGTTCGGCTTGTCGTAGTACCCGGTGGCGAAGATCACCTTTTTGCAGGCGTGTTCGGCTTTGTCGGTGATGACACGGAAGTCGCCATCTGAGCCTTCGACACGCGCCACATGTTCGTACTGGCGGATGTCCAACTTGTAGTGCGCGGCGACGCGCCGGTAATACTTCAACGCTTCGCCGCGTACTGGTTTCTCATTCAGCGACGTCATCGGGATGTCGCCGATCTCCAGCAGTTCGGGCGTGGTGAAGAACACCATGTTCGTCGGGTAGTGGTACAGCGAATTGACCACGCAGCCTTTGTCGATGAGGACATTGGATACGCCCAGCCTGGTGAGTTCAATTCCGCAGGCGAGTCCGGTTGGACCCGCCCCCACAATGACGACGTCGGCGGACATGGGCTACTGCAGCATCCCTTCTACCGATGCGTAGGCCTGTTCGAGTGCGCCGGGCAGAGCCGCAGCGTCCTTGCCACCGGCTTCCGCCATGTCGGGACGCCCGCCACCTTTGCCTCCGATGGCCTGTGCGACGGCACCAGCAAGTTTGCCCGCGTGTACTTTGCCTGAGAGGTCCTTGGTTACGGCAGCAACGATTGATACGGCTCCGTCACCTTCCGCGGCGGCGAGCAGCACAACAGCGGACTTCCACTTGTTGCGCAGCGAATCGGCGAGCGTACGGAGTTGGGCGCGATCGAGGCCGTCCAACTGCGCGGCGAGGATGTGGACATCGCCCTTTTTGCGAGCCTGCGATTCGAGGTTCGCGGCTTGCGAGTGGGCGATCTTTTCCTTCATCTGCTCGATCTGGCGTTCGAGCGTCCTCTGCTGCGAGAGTAGCTTCTCGAAGTTTTCGATGAGGTCCGATTCGGAGGACTTGGTCAACTGCGCCAGGCGAGCGATGTTGGCCTGCGTGTCCTGGAAGCGCTTCAACGAACCTTCGCCGCTGACGGCCTCAATGCGGCGTACGCCAGCGGAGATCGAGCCTTCGTACACGATCTTGCAGAGGCCGATTTCGCCCGTGGAGCAGACGTGAGTGCCGCCGCAGAGTTCCTTGCTGAAGTCGCCGATGCCGACCACGCGGACCTTTTCGCCATACTTCTCACCAAACAGCGCCATCGCGCCGGTGGACAGCGCCTGATCAAGGTCCATCACGTCGGTGTTCACCGTGATATTCTTCAGGATGTGGACGTTCATCAGGCGTTCCACTTCCTGCAACTCCTCGGGCGAAAGCTGGGCGTAATGGGCAAAGTCAAAGCGCAGGCGGCCGGGGTCGACGATGCTGCCTGCCTGCTTGACGTGTGGTCCCAGGACCGTACGTAGCGCGGCGTGCAGCAGGTGCGTACCCGTGTGGTTGCGCATGATGGACTGGCGCGAGGGGGCTTCCACGCGAGCGATGACGAGGTCGCCTTCTTTGATGTCGCCCTTGAGCGCCACCTTCTGGACGTGCGTACCGGGCGCGGGCTTGTAGGTGCCTTCCACTTGCGCGAGAACGTCCCCATTCGCGTTGAGCAGCACACCGATGTCGCCGACTTGGCCGCCGGCTTCCGCGTAAAACGGCGAACGATCGAGCACCACTTCCGTACGGCCGTCGATCTCGATCACCTTGGCGACGCGCGCGGGCGATTCCAGGGTCTCCCGGCCAATGAATTCGGAGCTGGGCAGCGACTTGTAGATTTCGGGAACGTTGGTCTTGTCGGCGCCTTTCCACGATGCGCGAGCGCGGGTACGCTGCTTTTCCATCTCTTCGCGGAAGGCCGCGTTGTCGATGGTGAGGCCGAACTCGCGAGCCATGTCTTCCTGCTCGTCGAGCGCCAGGCCGTAGGTGTCGTACAGCTTGAACGACGCAGAGCCGGGCAGCACGCCGCCGGTGGCCTTCTTGGCTTCGTCGTTGAAGATCTTTTCCGCTACCTGGAATGTGGTGGCGTAGCGATTCTCTTCGTCCTTGACGATGCGGGACACGCGGCTGATGCTGTCCAGCATGTCCGGGTACGCGCCGCTCATAAACTCGGCGACGAACTTGGTGAGCTCATGCAGGTACGGTCCGTTCATGCCGGCGCGGCGGCCGTGGCGCATGGCGCGGCGCATGATCTTGCGCAGCACGTAGCCGCGGCCTTCGTTCGAAGGTACGACGCCATCGTTGATGAGGAACGCGGTGGCGCGGGCGTGGTCCGCGTTGATGCGCATGGCCGTGTCGGTGTCGGCGGCGGCACCGTAGGCCACTTTAAAGATCTCGCCGGCCTTTTCGCAGATCGGCTTGATGAGGTCCGTGTCGTAGTTCGACATCTTGCCCTGCATCACGGCAGCGATGCGTTCGAGGCCCATGCCAGTGTCGATGGAGGGGCGGGGAAGCGGCGTGAGCGTACCGCTTGAGTCACGGTCGAACTGCATGAACACGAGGTTCCAGATTTCGACAAAGCGGCCGCCGGCGTCATCGGGAAACACTTCATGCTCGCGGCCCGGGGCAGCAGCTTCCGGACCCAGGTCGTAATGGATTTCCGAGCACGGACCGCACGGACCGGTGTCGCCCATCTGCCAAAAATTGTCCTTCTCGTCGAGACGGAAGATACGCGACTTCGGAATACCGGTGACTTCCTGCCACAGATTCTCCGCATCGTCATCTTCGCGGAAGACCGTCACGTACAGCTTGTCTTTGGGCAGACCATAGTCTTTGGTGATGAGGGTCCAGGCAAAGTCGATGGCTTCGCGCTTGAAGTAGTCGCCGAAGCTGAAGTTGCCCAGCATTTCGAAGAACGTGTGGTGGCGGCGGGTGTAGCCGACGTTTTCGAGGTCGTTGTGCTTGCCTCCGGCGCGGACGCACTTTTGCGAGGTTGTGGCTCGCGAGTAGTCGCGCTTTTCGGCGCCCAGGAACAGGTCCTTGAACTGGTTCATGCCTGCGTTGGTGAACAGCAGCGTGGGGTCGTTGGCGGGAACCAGGGAAGAGCTCTTGACGATGCGATGGCCGTGCTGAGCAAAGTAATCCAGAAACTTCTGGCGTGTTTCGTGACCGGTCATGGGTGTTGTGTACGGGGTGAACTTTCAGTTTCTCATGTTCCAGTTGATACAATCGCTGAGCGCTAATTTATGCAAACCAAAAGTCTCGCCGGAGAACTCCTTGCCGAGTTCGTGGGCACGATGGTGCTGATGCTGTTCGGTCTGGGCGTTGTGGCGTCCGTGGTCCTCTTTCAAAAGGGGATTCCGGGCGAGATCGTCAACGGCGGTGTCACCAACATCAACATCGCCTGGGGACTCGCCGTCACCATGGGCATCTACATCGCGGGTAAGACCACAGGCGCGCATCTCAATCCGGCCGTGACGGTGACGCTTGCGGCGTTCCGCGGCTTTCCCTGGGGTAAAGTCGCGCCGTACGTGATCGCGCAGACGGCTGGCGCGTTTGTCGCGGCGGCCATTGTGTACCTCAACTATCGCCCGGCATTCCAGGCGTTTGATCCGGGTCTTGCGAAGACGGCAAGCATCTTTGCGACCGTACCCGCGTTCCCGACCGACATGGCATCGGGCTGGATTGACCAGATTCTGGGTACGGCGCTGTTGTTGCTGATGATCCTTGCGGTGACGGATGAGACGAATCAGCCGCCGGGGTCCAACCTCGGAGCATTGATGGTGGGCCTGATTGTGGTGGCCATCGGCATGAGCTTTGGCACCATGCACGGGTACGCAATCAATCCGGCTCGCGACTTTGGTCCGCGCCTGTTTACGCTGGTGGCGGGCTTTCAGAACACCGGTTTTGAGACGGGTGTGTACATTGTGCCGATCGTCGCTCCTATCCTTGGCGGATTGCTGGGAGCGGCGGTTTATGACCTTGCGATTCGCCGTTACCTTCCCAAATAAATCATGGTGCTCTTTGGTGCTGTTGCTGCCTTATTGCTGGTTGCCTATGTAGGCTTCAAGATCGTCCGGTTTGTCACTTCGGTGCTGATCCGGATTCTGCTGTTCTTTCTGCTTCTCGGCATCGCCGCCGTGGTGATCTTCCGGCTTGTGGCGTCCTAAACATTGATGGCCTGTTATCTCCATCCTGAGCGGCAGGTGTACCGCAGCGAGTTGCTCGACACCATGCCCTGGCTACGGCACGGCTTTGGTACGGCGCTGGCTGTCGATTGGCCCGGCGATACCGCGACCTTGAAGCAGACGCATTCTGATCATGTCCATGTTGTCGCGACATCCTGCTGCGGCGAGCAGGGCGAAGGCGACGCGCTGGTGACGAATGTCGCGGGTACGGCTGTGTCGATCCGTACGGCGGATTGCGTGCCGGTCCTGCTGGCCGACCCCGTACATCACGTGGTTGCTGCGGTGCATGCCGGCTGGAAAGGTACGTCGAAAGCGATCGTGCAGCGTGCGGTCGAACGGATGACGGCTGATTTCGGAACCCGTCCCGGGCATCTGGTGGCCGCGGTAGGTCCTGCGATCGGGGAGTGCTGTTACGAGGTGAGCGCCGACGTAGGTGTTCAGTTCACAAGGTACGGCGTGGAGATCCCGAAGGAAGGGAAGCCGCACCTCAATCTGGCGCAGATCAATCGTATGCAGCTCGTCGAGGCCGGCGTCGCGCAGGTGGATGTGCTGGATGTGTGTACCAAATGCGAGGCGACGCTGTGCCATTCCTTCCGTAGGGATGGGGAGAGGTCCGGCCGGATGCATGCGGTGATTGGCATCTATACTGAAGGCAGGAATTGAAGTCCAATGAGCCGTCTGGAAGTTCTTCAAAACGAGATCGAGCAGCTAAACGACGAGGAATTGCGGAGTCTTCGCGAATGGTTTGCGGCTCGCGACTTTGACGAGTGGGATCGCCAAATGGAGCGCGATGCCAAAGCTGGCAAGCTGGATCGCCTGGCGGAACAAGCGCTACGTGATCACGCATCAGGACGCTCGACTAAGCTGTGACGCATTGGGCAGCCCCGAGCTTTTGGCAGGCATATCATGCGTTGCCTTCACAGACTCGCCGGGCGGCAGATTTCGCTTTTGCCTTACTCAAACGAGATCCTCGCCATCCTTCCATCCAATTGAAGAAGGTTGGCAACTATTGGAGCGCCAGAGTCGGTCTCCATCACAGGGCTCTCGCTGTTAGCACGGAGGGCGGTCTGCTCTGGATCTGGATCGGCACCCACTCCGATTACGACGAGCAGCTTGGCCGTTGAAGCTTGGGCATTTCTGAAATGATGTGATCCAAAAAACCTTCGAACTTCGCGTTTCCGTGTGAGTACGCCGTAGGGCAGCCCACACACCGAAGGAGTTCACGATGTTCGAACAGTATGCGGGTCTCATGGCATCTGCTGTGCCATTGGCAGGGACAGACTTCTTTATCCGGTCGATTGGCTTTGGCTCGATTCACGCGCCAGTGTTTTCGTTCCTCCAAGCCAATCTGCTGACACTGCAAATCAGCGATGGATACTGGGCGGCGAGCTATCATGCGCTCGTTCCCACAATCGGTAGCACCGTTGGAGATACCAACTGGGAATCCGCGCTGGAGGCCATTTCGGAACGTCTTGGCGTTGCGGCGGCGATGCCAATGGTCGGCACCGAAGCCGGACCGTGGTATCTGGTTCGCAATCTTCCGTCGCGGCGTGTGGACGCGTTTGCGCCGCTCACCATGACGGCGCTGGAGATTCGCGGCGGGTCGAACCGGCTGCAGTTCCGGCATCCCAATTTCTCGCTACTGGGCTTTTCTGTCGGCTCCGCAAGCACGATGGGAATCCCAAGCACGCCGTCTGATGGTGGCTCGTCTTCCGGAGGTGGTGGGGAAAGCCGCGCGGTCTTCAGTCCGTTGCGTCGAATTGATCGCGCGACCAACGCTCCTATCGCCCAGCCCGGACGGGTTGTGATCGAGCGTTTTGTCGCGATGGTCGGGCGGGACCCGGGTCGGGCCGGCGGCGAAATTCGCAGCTACAGCCCGATGTGACGTTAATCGATAACGCCCTTCCAACTGCGGCCGCGGGCGTCGCGCAGCATCAACGTCTGGCCGTCGGAAACTCCTGTCAGGATTTCGCCGTTCTCATTCTGAAAACGGAACGAGTGGCCACCGTCCATGTCGTTGGGCGTAGCCTGTCCTCGCCATTTGGTTCCCTCTTTGTCGCTCAACTGGACGAAGCCAGAGCTGCCGTGCGAGAAGCCAAACAGGCTCTTGCCGCTACCTTCCCGCTGCAACCGGTAGAACGTACCCGGAGAACTCGAATAGACTCGTTTCCGTTCGTAAATCATCGCCCACCCAGTATCAGCGGCACACTGCAAACTGCAGAATAGGAAAGTGGCGGGATATGGAGTCCTACTCCAGTACTAGGACGGAAAAATCGAAGGTTTGATTACCGCCACCCCCAGAGGCCGCATTGCAGCCACCAGGTTCTGGTACATCTCCTCGCCGTGGTATAGACCGCTGATCGCGCCTCCTGAACCGGCAAAGTGCGAACAGGCTCCCACCGACCTTGCCGCGCGGATCATTTCCAGATTGCCGCGGTCGATCTCGTAGATGCTGAGGCGGAGGTCGAAGTTCTCGTTGATCAGGCGATGCAGCTTCTGCTGGTCCCCGGAGACAATCGCATCGCGACCCTCTTTGGCGATCTCGGCCCAGCGCTTCATGGCGTCCACCACCGGGGCTTCGCCACGACGCCAACGGTCCCGGATGTTGTTGTGGAACACCTCTGTGCCTTCACTCAGGCTGGTGCGGTAGGCAACGTACAGATTGGGCAGCAGGGTCGCATTGAGCGGCTCGTACTCACCATAGCCGCGGCTTTCCATGAGTTGCTGGTTGAAGTCCATGTACACCATGCCTTCGTAGACCTGGATGACGCGATCCTGCGGTCCGGCAGCGACGCCGAGTTCGCGGGTTTCGGTTTCCAAAGCCAGGCGCGCTTGAATCGGCAGCGGGATTTCGACCTTGTAGTATTCGCAGAGTGCGCGCAGGGCCGCGATGATGATGGAACTCGAGCCGCCCATACCCAGGCGCAGAGGAATCGTCGACTCGTATTCCAGCGTGAAGTTCCGGTTGGGCAGCGCGACGTTCTGTTCGCGGCAGTAATCCATGAACCGAACGATCAGGGCTTGGAGAATACGGATGCCGCCGTAGTAGCCGCGCCAACGAGTGGTGGAATAGAGATCGTCGATGCTCTCAAAGATCGGCGTGTCGGCCTTGGAGGCGCGGATTTCAAGCCTGGCGGAGGGGTAAAGCAGGACGCGCGCCCGGAAGTCCCGGACCAAAAATGCAATGGTGCGTCCAAAGTAACCGTCGCTCGGGTTGCCGAGCAGCCCGGCTCGGGCATAAGCATACGTTTCAATCATCGATTTTTTAAGATAACGTTCTGCCCGGGGTACTTGCAAAAGGCATGCCGAATGCGAGACCCTAAAAGGTTTTCCGGCACACTTTTCATGCAGGTTCGAATCCTTTACCACGATCATTGTTTCGACGGCGCCGCATCGGCCGCTTTTTTCAGCCGGTTTCTTCGCGACAAGTTCCACTCGGATGCCCAGTTTTCCTACACGGGCATGGCGCATAAGGCGTCGCAACTGTTCGAGGACGAGCTGTTTGACGGCGATGTCAATGCGATTGTCGATTTCAAGTACTCGCCGAACGAGAAGCTGACGTGGTGGTTCGACCATCATCAAAGCGCCTTTTTGACGCCCGAGGACCAGCGGCATTACGAGTCCACGCGCGACAATCGCCATTTGTTTTTTGACCCCACGTATCCGTCGTGCACCAAGTTTATTTGCCATGTCGCGCGGGACAAGTTCGGGTACGAGGCGCCGGACCTCGAAGAGCTTGTCCGCTGGGCGGACATCGTGGACAGCGCACGGTATGAGTCGCCCAAGGCTGCTGTGGAGCTAGGCGCGGCGGCGATGAAGATCACCTTGGTGATTGAGGGCGCGCAGGGGTCAGACCTAGTGCACCACGTGATCCGGCTGATGCAGCACAAGACCCTGGACGAGATCATGCAGGACCCGCGCGTGAACGAGTTGTGGACGCCGCTGTACGAGCGGCATCTCAAGTCGATCGACCTGATCCGCAGCGCCGCGACGCACGATAAGGGCGTCGTCACCTTCGACCTGATCGAGCATGAGGTGGAAGGCTACAACAAGTTCATCCCGTACTACCTGCACCCGGATTCAGTGTTTGTGGTGTCGGTGAGCAACCAGAGCTTCCGAACCAAGGTTTCGGTCGGCTCGAACCCTTGGGTGCCGGGACCGTTGAAGCACAACATCGCGACCATTTGCGAACGCTACGGCGGCGGCGGACATCCTCGCGTGGGAGCGATCAGCTTTCCCAAAGGCGACGTGGAGGCGGCACGAAAGGTGGCCGCGGAAGTAGCGGCTGAACTGAAGAGCTAGGCCCCGGCCAGTCGTACCTGCGCGCGGACCGTGCAGAAGCCGTGATCCAAATCGGTGCTCGTCTGCGCGTATACAAACATCGGATACTTTTTGTGGGAGGGGGCACCACGCTTCGACCCAAAGTGTCCAAACAACAAGCCAGGCGAAATACAACGGGAGAAAGAGGACCACACCAACATGGGTGCATGGGACCATTTGATCGATTTCGGAACTGCGCTTGGCAAGGGTGTTGTATCAGTAGGTGAGGATTTGGTGGGCGGTGTCGAGCGTACCGCGCAGGGACTTGGGACGAGCGGCACGGCGCGGATGTCGGAGATCGGCACCGAGAACGCCTACCTCGTGGACATCCTGATCGCGCTGGTAAAGTCCGCACCGGACGCGCCGGAGAATCCGCTATTCAAGATCATCACCAGGATTCTTGAGGCGTACTACGAGAAGTTCCCGGAAGACGCGCTGCAGAAGATCTACAAGACTGCGGCCATCGGTGCCGGCTATATGGCAGGGCGCATGATTATCGGCAAAAAGCTCGCCGAAGCGATTGCCAAGCGCCTCATCGCCCGTATCGCTGCCAGTACGGCGTTCAAGCAGTTGGCTACGAAGCTTGGCGTATCGGCCGCGGCCGGTTCCACTGGCGTAGGCATTGTCATCACGCTGGTGATGGTGCAGGGCGTCGGTCAGCGAGCTTCCAAGGCAAGCAAGCGCCTGAAAGCCCGCAACCGGAAGCTATGGGACGCGTTACGGACTGAGAAGGGCCTCGACATGCTGTACTTCCTGGTGGAGGAACCGATGTCCAAGTATATGGACGCCATCGACATGGCCACCAACCATGCGACTCTGTTCGAGCAGGAACTAAAGGACGTGTACGGCAAAGCGCATGGAAATTAAGCGCGCCATCCGCGCGTTCTTCCGGTACACGCTGCTCGATCAGGTGTTCGAGTTCGTGTACTGGATCGCGGCGCTGGCGGGGCTCGTATTGCTGGGATCGGGTAGCAACACGCCTCTGCTCATCGCAGGGATGGTGGCGTACGGCGTGGCGATCGTGGTCGTATACTTCGCGATCGTCCGCCGTTTGAAGAAGTTCTTCGACGGCTGATCCTTCCCAGCGATGCGGAGACTAACTCGGCGGGAAGATTACCTCAACCCGGCTTGTTGTTCGCAAGAGGGATTGAATACTTTGCTCGGCGTTGCGCTTTGCGTCGCGAAGAATCCCCATCTCTTCGGCCTGCTTCCTGATCTCTTCCGTCGCGCGCAGGCGTGCCTGACGCTCCAGGTCCGGGTTGTAGGGTACCCAGGGCGTCCACCACGTCACCTTGCGATCCCAAACCTGCGTATGCTTGTCGTCGAGGTACACGTGCAGAATCTTGGCCTGCGGTAGCTTCAGCAGCACACGGTCTTTCTGGATCTCAATGTCGCGCTCGGCAAGCTCTTTCAGGTCGATGCCGGCCACTACGGTACCTTGCACCACAAGCAGGATGGACTCAGATCCAACCGGCACCTTATCCTCGCGCAAACCCACGACTTTTTGAATAGAGTATTTGACTGTCGAAAGTTCGTTGAGCTGTTGGACTTCCTGCAAAATCGCGGGCGCATGCAGTTCGTGACGCTGTCCGAATGCGCCGAAGCGGCTGAAGGCCAGATAACCTTCAACCGCTACGGCAAATACCAGGACGATGATGACTGCGATGAGAGTTCGCGGATTTTGCACAAAAACTACTTCATTTCGAGCAGCTCTTTTTCCTTCGTTTTTGCCAAAGTGTCGACCTTGGCAATGTGCGCGTCGGTCATCTTCTGAATCTCGTCGTGCGCACGGCGATCGTCGTCTTCGCTGATCGCCTTATCCTTGAGCAGCTTCTTCACGTTGTCGTTGGCGTCGCGGCGGATGTTGCGGAGCGACACGCGGTGATCTTCGGCGATGTGCTGGATCTTCTTGGCCAGTTCCTTGCGGCGCTCTTCGTTGAGCGGCGGAATCGGCACGCGGATCAGCTTACCGTCGTTACCGGGGTTCAGGCCGAGGTCGGCGCCACGAATCGCCTTTTCGATGGCGGAAATCTGCGAGGCGTCCCAGGGCTGGACCGTGATCATGCCGGGCTCGGGGACGTGTAAGGTCGCAAGCTGGTTCAGCGGCGTCGGCGTACCGTAGTAGTCGGCACGGACGTTGTCCAACAGCGATACCGACGCGCGCCCGGTGCGTACCTGCGACATCGCATGCTGCAAGTCGGAAACGGCCTTTTCCATGCGGCTTTTGGCGCCGGATTCGATCTCTTTTACCGTTGTGGGATTAGACATAGCAGTGAATCTGTTCTGTTCTACTTGTAGTTTCTCTGTTTTTTGCTAGCAGATGCGCGTACCAACTGCTTCACCCATCGCCATTCGCATTATATTGCCTGCGGTGCGAAGGTTGAAAACCTGAATGGGCAGACTGTTGTCGCGGCACATGGCAACCGCCGACGCGTCCATCACGCCGAGGCTCTTGCTGAGCACCTCGGTGTAGCCGACCGTCTCGTAAAACACGGCATCGGAATGCTTGCGCGGATCCTTGTCGTACACCCCGTCGACGCCCGTTGCCTTGGCCAGCACTTCGGCGTGGATCTCGAGCGCGCGTAGCGCGGCGGCGGTGTCGGTAGAGAAGTACGGGTTTGAGGTTCCAGCGGCAAAGATCACCGTGCGGCCTTTCTCCAGATGCCGGATCGCCTTGCGGCGAATGTACGGCTCCGCGACCTGCTGGATCTGGATCGCCGTCATGACGCGCGTCGGGACATTCTGTTTCTCTAGCGCATCCTGAAACGCCAGGGCGTTGATGACGGTAGCGAGCATCCCCATGTGGTCGCCGGTGACGCGATCCATGTTCTTGGCCGCTGCCGCGACGCCGCGGAAGAAGTTGCCGCCGCCAATGACAAGGCCTACCTGCACGCCTTGGGCGGCAATGGCTGCCACCTCAGCGGCCAGCGCCTGTACAGACGCCGGATCCAGGCCGAACTTGTCTTTGCCGGCGAGAGCCTCGCCGCTTAACTTGAGGAGAATTCGCTTGTACTGGGTAGTCATGTTGGTGGTGGTCGCCTGACGCTCGGGTCGATACGGAAAAGGGGGACGGTGTGTCGCCGTCCCCCCTTGGTTGTTTACTCTTCTGCTGCGGTTTCTTGCAGAGCCGTCTCGCCGACCTTGAATCGGACGAAGCGGTGTACGCCGATGTCGCCACCGAGCGCCTTACCCTTCTGCTTGAGCAGTTCGCCAACGGAGACCGAACCGTCCTTGATGAACGGCTGTTCGAGCAGGCAGATCTCTTCGTAGAACTTGCCCATACGGCCTTCCACGATCTTTTCCGCTACTTTTTCGGGCTTACCTTCGGCGATCACGCGCGCCTTCTGGATTTCCTTTTCCTTCTCGATGGCTTCGGGCGTCACGTCTTCACGACGGATGAACTTGGGGTCCACCGCGGCGATCTGCATGGCGACGTCCTTCAGCAGTTCCTGGAAGTCCGCATTGGCGCCGGCTTCGGCGTTGGGCGAGGTCAGTTCCAGAAGTACGCCGAGCTGCGCACCAGGATGGATGTAGCTGCCGACAACGCCATTGCCGCCTTCGAACTTGCCGAAGCGGGCGATGGAGATGTTTTCGCCAAGCTTGGCGATCGTTGCCTTAAGGGCATCTTCCACCTTGGCTTCGCCGTGAGCGGCGCCGAGGAGTTCGGGTACGTCGGCAAAGTTGCCGTTGACGACCTTGGAGGCGAGTTCGCCGGCGAGCGCCTGGAAGTCGTCGGTGCGGGCCACAAAGTCGGACTCGCAATTCACTTCAACCATCGCGCCGGACTTGCCGCCTTCGCCGAGCTGGGTAACGATAAGACCCTGCTTGGTGGCGCGAGAAGATTTCTTGGCAGCGGAGGCGAGACCGCGCTTACGAAGGATGACGATCGCCTCTTCGAGGCTGCCGTTGGCTTCGACAAGCGCCTTCTTGCATTCCATCATGCCCGCGCCCGTGGCCTCGCGCAGTTGCTTCACGAGTTGTGCGCTGATTTCAGACATAGTTCTCCTGTAGTGTGTTTCGAGGACGATGTTACGGAGCGATTGCCGCGCTGTTGAGGTGCGGCCACCGGCCGCGCGAGAACCTACTGGTTCTCGGCGGCGGGCGCTTCAGAGGTAGCGGCTTTGTCGGAAGCCGGGCCCTTCTTGGGCGGCTGGGCTTCTTCAGCCGGCGCGGTGGAAGACAGCGTTTCGGCCATCAGCTGCGCGGCGTAGTTGGGATCGGAATACTGCGAGAACTCGGCAGGAAGCTGCTCTTCCATCTGCCCTTCTTCGCTCACCAGCTTCTCAGCCGTAAATTCGTGTTCGGTGGCCAGTGCGCGACCCTCAACCACGGCATCGGCGATCTTGGTGGTGAACAGGCGGATGGCGCGCAGAGCGTCGTCATTGCCCGGGATCACGTAATCGACTTCTTCCGGATCGCAGTTGGTGTCCACCACGGCGACAACCGGAATACCCAGCTTGCGGGCTTCGGCGACGGCGATCGATTCCTTGTTCGAGTCCACGACGAACATCACGTCCGGCAGACCCTGCATTTCCTTGATGCCGGCCAGGTTCTGCTGCAGGCTCTTGCGCTCGCGCTCCAGACGGATGACTTCCTTCTTGGCGCGGCCTTCCCACATCTGCTCGTTCGCCATGGCGTCGAGCTCTTTGAGGCGCTTGATGGAGCGCTGTACGGTCACCATGTTGGTGAGCAGGCCGCCCAACCAACGGTTGTTGACGTAGTACTGTCCGCAGCGTCCGGCTTCTTCGGCAATCGCTTCCTGCGCCTGGCGCTTGGTGCCGACGAACATGATCGTCTTACCCTGCGCGGCCATTTCGCCGACAAACCGCATCGCGTCCTTGAAGAGCTTCAGCGTCTTCTGGAGGTCGATGATGTAGATACCGTTACGTTCGCCAAAGATGTACTCTTTCATCTTTGGATTCCAGCGCTTGGTCTGGTGCCCGAAGTGAACGCCAGCTTCGAGCAATTCTTTCATACTAATCGAAGGCAATGAAACTCCTCTTCATTCGTTCGCAAACCGGCCAAATCAACGTGCTGCGGCCCAAAGCGAGATTTGCAGCGTGATTCCTATGCCGGGGTTAAAGGGTGTACCACAGACACTCGAATGCGGGAGGCGAAAAGCTTGTTGAAGAGCCATTCGCCTCCCGATCGAAAAGGAAGGGAAATCGGTGTATTAGCGCTTGGAGAACTGGAACCGCTTGCGGGCGCCTTTTTGACCGTACTTCTTGCGTTCGTGCTCACGTGCATCGCGGGTGAGGAAGCCCAGGGACTTCAACTTCCCGCGAAGTTCGGCGTTGAATTCGGTGAGCGCACGGGCGATACCCATGCGCGCCGCGCCGGCCTGACCCTGAGGTCCGCCGCCATCGGCAAGAATCAACACGTCGAACTTGTCCGCCATTTCAGTGGCGAGCAACGGAGAGCGAACCAACATACGGGACGCTTCGCTGACGAAGTAGTTCTCAAACGGGCGATTGTTAACGGTGATAGTACCCTTGCCGGAGCGCAAGAATACGCGGGCCACAGCCCGCTTCCGCCGTCCGGTCGCCACATTCTGCTGGATTGCTGCTGCCATTCTATTCCTTAACTACTTAATTCACAGCCATAGCAGTCGGCTTCTGCGCGGCATGAGGGTGCTTATCGCCCGCATACACGTTCAGCTTCCGGTACATTTGCTTGCCCAGCTTGGATTTGGGCAGCATACCCGCGATGGCATCTTCCAACATCTTTACCGGCCGGGTGGCGCGTTGATCCTTGGCGGTGCGCTCGACCAGTCCACCGGGATACCCGGTGTGATAGCGATACATCTTTTGTTCTTCTTTGCGGCCCGTCAACCGCACTTTGGAGGCGTTCAGAACGATCACATGATCGCCTGTGTCGAGAAAGGTGGTATAGATCGGTTTGTGCTTACCCATCAACAACTTAGCTGCGAGGGAAGCGACCCGGCCCAGCACCAGATCCTTGGCGTCGATAACGTGCCAGGAACGCTCAATGCCTTCCTTTGACGGAAATTCAGTTTTCATTGGGACAGACGTACTCCGGTAGGTCTCGTCGAGACCTCTGATAAGTGTAGCGAATAGCTGAAGTTAGTGTCAAATGACGCCGGATATTCGACGCCGGCGGCGCCAATGCGCCACCCCAACGATGCAGATTGCGACTCCAGCCACCATGGTCGACGGTTCCGGCGACGCTGTTTCCACCAGATTGGGCGACAGACTGAAAGGCTGGTTGCTGTATGCGTAAAAGCGTACTGTACTGGGGATCGACCGCGGCGCCACGTACGTTACACCCCAAGGGTACTCGAGGCTTCCGCGAGGGTCCGCAGAGGTACGAGTAACCCACCGAACAAAGGTAGAGTCGATCTCATGAACGTCATTGCCCGTCCACAGGCGAACGCCCGGAGGAAGAGCTAAGAAGTCTTCCACAATCACCCGGGTTGGACCAGCGCTGAGCCCCAAGTCTGCCCAGTTGACGATAAGTTCGAACGCAATTTGGTGTGGACCGCAGATTCCATCACTCGCGCTACACGGCGGACCAGTCAGGAACGACGGCACAGAAGTAATCGTGCCAGCGATTCGAAGCGATGGCCCGATCCAGATGTCGCCCAGGCCGTAGCCGAGAGTGAAGGTTGGTCCACCGCCGACCCAGTTGCCGGCTAGTGTGTTGATCGGTGAGGCCACCACCGAGGCGGCAAACGCCAGCCATACGACAATCGCCTGTTTCATGGCCACTAGGTTATGCCCCCCGGCCCCGCGAGGCAAGGGGACCGCGGCGGCACATTCGTTTCCGATAGAATGCTGGTGCCATTCATGCGTGATCTACGACCGCAATCTCATACTCGCCGTTCGTTTCTTGGTGCGGGTGCTGCTCTCGTCGCCTGCACCGCATGGGGCCAGCCGATGCCGCACCACCCGGCATCGGCACAGCTGATCGACCGCCTCAAAAGACGCTTTTCGTTCCAGATCTCCGTGGATGTCAACACCATCGACCTCGGTCTTACCGTCGCTACGGCGGCACTCGCCGGAGGCGCCGACATCATCGAGATGGGTACCCCACTTTTGAAGACCCAAGGTGTCGCCAATGTCGTACCCGCGTTTCGCAAGCGCTTTCCCGACGCCATTCTACTGGCCGACATGAAGACTATGGACGGCGGTGGCGGCGAGGCTCGCGCCGTCTACTCGGGCGGCGCGAATGTCATCGACTTTCTGGCGCTCTCCGGTGTCGATAGCGCCAAGGCGATCTGCGCCGTCCGCGATGAGTTCCGCAAGGCCAATCCCAATATGCCGAGGCTGGTGTTTGCAGACGTCATGATTCCGCATCAGGGTCCCGCGGCGCAGGCCGGCGAGATCGCACAGCGGATGATCGACGCCGGCGTCGATGCCGTAGGAATCCATCTGCAGGTGGACACCCGCCGCGCCAATCCGAAGCTGATTGAGAACGATTACCTGGGCGAAGTCGCACGTGCGGTGTTCGAGCGTGTCGGCAAGCAGGTGCCGATGCAGGTGGTCGGAGGTCTGCACGCGGCGCAGGCCAAAAAGCTGGCCAAGTCCGGTGTACGTGGCTTTGTGATCAGCAGCAATATGGGCGTCGCAGACGGTACGGCGAGGTACAACCTGCCGCCGGATGAGATCCGGAAGCTCGTGGCGAGCTTTATTGCGGAAGTGTCCGGCTGATTTCCTGCAGCGAGATCATCACCGTCAACGGATCCACCAGCGACGCCAAGAAGCCCCGATCCATATAAAATTTGCGAGCTCGCTCGGAGATCGCGTGCACGAGCATCACGCGGATACCTGCAATCTCCGCGGCCTGAAACGTGCGCAGAATCGCGTCGCGCAACAAGGCGCTGCCCAAGCCGGAACCTTGCTGGGTGCGGTCTACGGCCAATCGCCCCAGAATCATGGCAGGAATGGGATCGGGCATGTTACGCCGGATGCGGCCGGGAGTTTGCGAGTGCGCAATCGAGCCTACGGCCAAGCTGTAATAGCCAACGACGATGCCATTCATGTGGATGACGTAGGTACGAGACGCACCGGAGGACTCATTCCCCAGTGCGCGTTTGCGAAGCCATTGGTCGAGAATCGGCTCGCCAGAGTCGAACCGTGACAAGTCGTGTTCTGGCTGGAGCCGTTCCGGTGCCGAGATCAATCCCACGGCGCCGGAGTACTGAGCAGCTTGCGTAGCTTGGCATTCTCGCGCGGCGGGCGATCCAATTCGGCCAGAAAACGCCTGAAAGTGGCTGGTTCCAGTGTAAAGTGCGTGCGATCGAGTAACACCGATTGCGCTTCGCGGCACGCGGATTCCAACATAAAGTCAGACCGGGTTCGGCCGAGGCTCTGAGCCGCTTGATCAATCATCGCCTTCTGACGCTGCGATGCGCGAATATTGATGACTTCGGCCCGCTTCCGCGTGTTCGGTTGAGTTGCCATCTGTCCCAATTGTATACACAACGCGTATACGTCAGAACTGAAAGCGCCCGCCCACCTGCACCGCTCTTGGACCACCGGACCCAAACACCTGCGTTTGCCGCTGCTGCGGGATGCCGAAGTTCGGGTTCAGCACGTTGCTGTTGAAGTCGCTCAGGTTGGCGATGTTGAAGACGTTGAACATCTCCCCAAACACAGAAAAGCGATAGTCGCGATCCCCGCGTGTGAACGTAAACTTCTTGGTCAGGCGCAGGTCCTGCGAACTGAAGCTGTCGCCATAGGCGAAGTTCGACGGCAATGTGACGCGCGGAATCGTGCTGTTGCGGACATCCCGTCTGCCGGCATACTGCGTGTTGAACTGCTCCACCGCGGCCGCAAGCTTTTCTTTCGGAAGCCCGCGATCGAAGCGCGAAAAATCCGTACCCGGCAGCAGGACCTGGGTCGTACCATCGCCATCGACATCGTACCCGCTCACCACTGGCGTGAACGGTCCCCGGCTGGAGCTTTGGGAAATGAACCCCAACTGAATGCCCCAAGGCAGATCCACGATCCCCGACAGATTCAGGATGTGGCGGGCGCCCTGCGTACCGTACGTCTCAAAGTAGCTGTCCAGATTGTTGATGCCGTTGATGCCGTTCTGGCGGGTGTACGCATAGGACGCCGTCAACGACACGCGCTTGGACATGCGCTTGTCCAACTTCACCAGCAGCGCGTTGTAATCCTGCCGTCCGTACGGCACCCAAACGTTGATCGACCCCGTCGAGCAATTCGCTGCCGGATCCGCGGCCTGCGCACCCACGCAACGCGGAATCACCGGACTCTGCACGCCGCCGACGTACCGGTTGAACCGGTTCAGGTCCAGCGCGCCGATGTTGACGTTGGTGAACACGCGCCGTACAAAGTCCGCCTGGATCGTCGTGTCTTTATTGATTTGCCGTTGTACGCCGAGCGTCATGTGCAGACCCTTCTGGACGGGGAACTCCGTGCCGTACAGGTCGGTACCGCTCTTGGTGAAGTTGATGTTGCGTACGCTCAGGTCGGGGTTCGACAACTGGCTGTTGAACGTCGCTTCAATGGTCGGGATCTGCTGGTTGTACAACTGCAGATACTGTCCCAAAGTCATCGTCGTAATCGTATTCACTGGCAAAGGCTGACCAGTTGGGACCACAGAAATCTGCCCCGTCGCCGCCGTACGCGCCACGTCAATGATGCCGGGGATGGTGTTGATCAGGTTGTTGAACGGGTACTGGATGCGACCATTACCGCGAGGTCCAATAAAGGCGCGCTCCTGCAGGCGGCGTGACAGGCTTTCCGTGTCGTAATAAATGCCGGCGCCGCCGCGGATCACAGTCTTTGCGGCTTTGTCCGCCTGCCATGCGAACCCTACCGCAGGGCTGAAGTTCAGGAAGTTCCCTTTGGTCGGGCTACCGTCGCCGCCAATCACCGGGCGCAAGTACGCGGGCTTCGTGAGGTCGCGATTCACCACGGTCGACTCATAGTTCCATGCCAGACCGTAGTTCAAGGTCAGCCGCGGCTTTACCTTCCACGTGTCCTGCGCATAAAAGCGGATGCGGCGATTGTTGTTGGCCTTATCGATGTTGTACGGTGGCGGCTGGCGCGGGTCGCCCACGCCGAGTACGCCGCCGGCAATCGGAAGGTTCAGTACATCGGCCGTCGAGTTGATCACGCGCGGCATGTTGGGAAAGAACTGATTGGTGAGAGGTCCCAGATTGGCGACAATAAACTCCGGCGAAAAGACACCCAGACAACCGGGATCGCAAAAACCCCAGAATCCGTTCGCGGGCGAGTACTCGAGTTCGGTGCCAAAGCGCCAGCGATGTGCCCCGCGCTGCCAGGTGGAGTTGTTGTAAATCGTAAAGCGCCGCACGTCGCGACCCTGTGTCGCGTTCGACGTATGTCCGATGTCGACATTGCCCGCGATGCCCGCAAAGGACACCTGCGGCAGGTCAAAGCCGATGCAGTTCTGGCATTGCGAGGCTTCGGGAAACAGATTGCGATTCTGCCAGTACGTCAGGTTGAACCGGAAGTCATTCACAAAGTTCGCGGTAAAGGCACTGGTTAAACCCAACACGCCCTGATCCGAGAAATTCTTGTTGTTGAGCCAGTTCGACGGAGGCTGCGCGCCACCCGCCGGACCAAAGCCCTGATTGCCATCGTGCGAGTACCGCAGAAAGCCTGTGTGTTTGTCGTTAAAGCGGAAGTCCAGGCGATTGCTGAACAAATGCGCGCGATACGGACTGGTGTACGTGCCGCGCAAACCGGCGAGGCTCGCCAGATTCGGGCTTACCGAGTACGCCTGCACCTGGTTCATGTACTCGTAGTTGGTAAAGAAAAACAGGCGATTCTTGATGATCGGTCCACCGGCCCACACGCCGGGATTGCGGCGTACAAAGAACGGATTCTGGCCTGCGGGAATCAGCGGGTCGCGACGGATGCCCGGGTACGCCGACATGTTGTGGTCGCGGAAGAAGAAGTACGCCGAACCGTGGAAGTCATTCGACCCCGTACGCGTCACAATGTTGACCGAACCTACGCTGGTGATGCCCGTCGAAAGATCAAAGTTCGTGGAAGAGAGCTGAAACTCCTGCACCACTTCCTGTGAGAAGTTCATGCCGGTGTTGCCGTCAATCGCATTGCGGATGTTGCCGCCGTCCACCGTCAGGTTGGTCTTGCCGGAAGACCCGCCCAGCACCGACACGCTAAACAGCGAGTTGTACTGCGACGTAGATCCCGTGCCCACCGTCACACCCGGTTCCAGAAACGCCAGGTTTAAAAAGGACCGCCCGTTGAGCGGCAACTCCTGGATCTTCTCTCGAGTGATGACGCCCTCCAGCGCGTGGCTTTCGTAATTCACCTGCGCCGATGCCGCTTCCACCTGCACGACGTCTTTGGTCGCGCCCACCTGCATCTGCATGTCGACGGTGGTCGTACCGCCGGTCTCCACCGTCGCCTCGCGCAACAAGGTACGGAAGCCGTTGGCGACAACCTTGACCTCATACACGCCGGCGGCCAGCAAAGGCGCACTGAACAAACCGTCATTGCCCGATGTGACAGTACGCACGGCGGAAGTACTCTTATTGGTGACCGTGACTTCGATGTTTGGCATCACCGCGCCAGACGCGTCGGTGACGGTGCCAGCAATGCTGCCGGTGGGAACCTGGGCGTACAGGGCGATCACGGTTCCGGCGAGCAACGCACACAGTTGCAGATTTCGGGTCATAATCCTCGCTTGCTTTCCGACAGCAAAACAAAACGAGTATGTCCCTAGCCCGGAATAGTGTCAAGCACCTATACCAGAAAGACCTCTGTATTGTTAGTTAACGCTGCTAACCTTTGGCAATCGCCGCGATCTGCAGTTCGCGCAGCTCATTGATACCCTTGCGGCCCAGTGCGATCAGGTCCGCCAATTGCGTATCGTCAAACGCATTGCGCTCCGCTGTGGATTGGAGTTCGATGAAGCGTCCGTCCTCGCGCGCCACCAGATTCATGTCCACTTCGGCTCGCGAATCCTCTTCGTAGCAGAGGTCCAGAACAGCAACGCCGTTCACGATGCCGACGCTGGTCGCCGCGACGGACCCGATGATCGGCCACTTCTTGAACTTGCCGAACGGCCGGAACTTCTCCAAAGCCAAAGCCAGCGCGACATACGCCCCGGTGATCGCCGCCGTACGAGTACCGCCGTCCGCCTGCAGGACGTCGCAATCCACGGTCACCGTACGCTCGCCGAGCGCTTCAAAGTCCATCACCGCGCGGAGTGACCGTCCGATGAGCCGCTGGATCTCCATCGTACGTCCGCTCTGGCGGCCCTTGGTCACCTCGCGAGGCGTACGCGTGACAGTGGCACGAGGCAGCATCGAGTACTCAGCCGTCACCCACCCTTTGCCGCTATTGCGCAAAAAGCCCGGCACCGTATCTTCCACCGTGGCCGCACACAGCACGCGCGTATTGCCCACGCTGATGAGCGCGGAGCCTTCGGCCGTCGCCAGGTAGTTCGTTTCGATGCGGACGGGCCGCATTTCGGACGCTTGTCTTTGATCGGGTCTCATGTGGATGTGTATTAGTTGGTGGCCGACTTCAGACTGGCGAAGAACAGCAGGGACAACAGAATCATGCCGCCGAGCACGATGATGGCGCAGGGTAATGCGCCACGAATATCGGCGGCTTTGGATGCGGTAGCGGGGCTGACGGTTCTGCCGGACTTTCTGCCGGCAAGCTTGGGCTTGGCCATGATGGACGTTTGTTACTGGAAGGAACGGGATGCGCCGAACACAGCGATCTCGATACCTCCTACGATAGCGCGTCCGGGCATCACAACACCCGGAATCTCTTGATAGACAGCGCCGTTCAGGTTGGTGAACTGCAGGAAAGGCCGGATGCGCTTGGCATTGCGGGCGAGGTACAGGTCCCACACGGCGTACGGGTCGCGGCCCAGTCGTTCCAACGCGCCAACCCGCGTACGAGCGAGCATCCCATAGGGCAGGGAACTCGCCGTCCACGAAAACACGCCGGAATGTACGGGATAGTTGAACGCGTACTTCGATTGCAGCGCCCCCAGCGCCGTCTGCGCGCCATGCAGGCCTGTATACGCGACCTCCAAGGTCTGGCCATGCGTCTGGGTTTGCGCGGAAAGTTCCACGCCGGTAAAGCGCAGGCGCTGGATGTTCATCGCCCGCCAGATCTCAGCGGGTGACGACCGGATGTAGTCGATGCCGTCCCGTTCGCGACGCTGAAAGACCGTGGCCGACGCACGCCAGTTGCGGCCGTTGTTCCAATCAAGGCCGCCTTCATAGCTCCACGCCGATTCCGGACGCAGAAAAGGACTGCCCAGGTTCGCCGGGTCGCGATAGTAAAGGTCGGTGTACGTGGGTACCCGAAACGCACGGCTCACCGACGCGCGTAGCTTCCACTGCGGCGCCAGCCAAACACCACCGCTGATCGACGGGCTGAACGTACCCGGAAAGCCGCGGTACACCTCTTCGCGCAACGCAGCATTTAACGAAAAGCGCTTCAACGCACGCATATCGAACGCGGCATACCCAGCGCCTCGCGCACGCGAATGCTGTCCCAGGTTGCTACTCACAACCGTATCGCCATACCCTTCGCCGCCAAAGTGCAGACGCATGTTCGACCCCAATTCCTGCGTATGCCGCAGCGCTCCGGTGTACGTCTCCGAGATGTGGTGATTGGTGAACACCTGCGGGCGATCCCGGTACAGCACGAACAAATCGGTATGCCGCCGGTACGTAAACGACGCGCTGGTATTCTCGCCCAAACCCTGCCGTGCCGAAGCGAGCCAAGTCTTGGTACGTTCCCAGCTATTGAAGTTGCCGTAGAACTGCTCCGCGCCAAACGGCCGGTCGTTGTACGCCAAGGTCACCCGCGTCGAGCGGTACCACGTAGACGACGCGACACTCCCATTGCGATAGTCACGATTCGGGATAAAGCCCGTCGAAAAATCGCGCGATGCCGTGAAGTACTGCGTCAGGCGATCCTTGGTAAACCCCAAGGTCGCACGCTGCTGATTGGTCCCAAAGTTCCCAAGCGCGCCGCGCAGCGTCAACTCGACCGACTCTGGGCGATGCGTGACGATGTTGATCACACCGCCGACGGCATCGGAGCCGTACATCGCCGAACCCGACCCGCGCAGCACCTCGATGCGGTCCACACCTTCCAACGGCAGCGGGATGTCCATATTGTGATGTCCGCTCTGCGCATCATTCACGCGCTGGCCGTCAATCAGAACCAAGGTTTGCCCAAAGCTGCTGCCGCGGATCGAAAGGTCAGCCTGCAAGCCATTCGGCGCACGCGAACGCAGGTCCAGCGAGGGATCCAGCTTCAAAAAGTCCGACAGTGTATTGGATAAGAGCGCGAGATTGCGTACCGGCAGCGACCGTACCGCGCGGTCCATCTCTTCCATACCCACTGGCTGATAGGTGCCCGTGACCACTACCGTCTCTTTCACGGGCGTAGTTGGTTGTTGCGCGCGCAATGCCATAAGCAGCGCGATGGTAAGTTGCATGAATTAGTCTTGGCCGTCGTCGTTCACAATCGACTGGATCGTAAGTGGCGCATTGCCCTCCAGACGGTTGTTCACAAAGACGTATAGTTTCTCTTTCTTCGACCGGGCATACGCCACCAGATCGCGAATGGCCGTGCGTACCTCAGGGTTCGGGTCCTGCACTTCGGTGTAAGGAGCAAAAGAAGCCACAGCCTCTTCGTACGCCCTGCCATGCCGCAACAGCGCACGGCTCACGGCAAAGTTCGCCGTATGCGCCTCTGGCATCGCTACCTGATCCGCAAGCGGCGGCATCTTGGTCCACGCGTTGTAGACATGCGCCACGCCGTGATGCGCCAGCATCGACAGGTATCGCGGCGTCAAAAACTCCGGATTGCGAATCTCCACGGCATACCGGATGTCCTCGCCCTTGGGCAGCCGCTTCAAAAAGCGATGCAAGGTCTGCAGGAATACCTCGCCGTCTTCCATCGTGGACTTGGAAAACGCGCCAAACTCAAAGATCAGCACCGCGGTCTGCGAACGAAACGGAGCCAGCGGATTCAGAAAGGCCGTCTGAAAGATTTCGGGATTTAGAAACGCTTCATTCTCCTGCCCGGCCTTCGCGCCATAGCGAGGATGCATCGGGAAGCGCTTCACCGTGACGTCCTCCGGCACCTTGAACGCGAACTGCAAGGTACGAGGTACACCGGCAAACAGCTTGTGCCAGAAGGCGTCGGATGGAAACTGATAGAACGAGAAATCGCCGCAGACAATCGGGAACACCTCGGCGTACTCCGCCAGGCATTCCTGCTCAAAGCGCGTCTTCGAAAACCGCCCGCGTACCGTGTAGCGGCTGCGCGTATAGATCTGGTCGAGCCACCCTTCGTACTTCCAACTGCTGCCCCCAATGTAGATGCCCTGGTCGCGCAATGCGGCCAGTTTCTTGGCTAAACCTTCGCGATCGAACTTGGACGGAAGGTCTTCGTCACCGAATAAAGGAAGCATCCTTACCAGGCGTGCGCGACGCGATATCCATACGGATCCGCACCCGCTTCCAGTGCTCCTCCGGGAATAAACCGAACCATCACGGGCGCCGTGCCGCTATCCCAACGCGAACGATACTCCGCTTTGTGACCACGCTTCAGCATCGCATTCATGACCTCTTGCGGGAAGCGTTCGTCGAGCAGCAAATCGCCGATGTTCCACGCATGATTATCAAAGCTCGACACCAGATGCCTCGTCTGCAAACGTGGCGCCTCCACAGCATTCTCCGCATTCATGTTGAACTCCACCACATTCAACAACAGCTGCAACAGGCCTTGATCCTGATTGTCGCCGCCCGGCGTGGACAGTGCGAGGTACGGCGATCCATCCTGCCGCGTCACCAATGTGGGACTCAACGTCACACGCGGACGCTTGCCAGGCCCAAGTTCATTGGGATGCCCGGGGATCAACAAAAAACTCTGCGCGCGCTGGGTGAGCGGGATGCCCGTATCGCCAGCAATCACAGACGGTAGCCAGGCACCAGAAGGCGTCGCGGCAAACACCAGGCCATCTTTATCAATGACGTCGATACAAGTGGTATCGCGAGCCATCAACGCGTCGTCGATCTGGATCCGCGCCATCACAGTCTCCGAAGGATGCTGCCCGCCCAGCGCACCCGGCGTAAACGACATCGACGCCTGCTGGCCAATCAACTTGCGACGCTCCGCCGCGTACTCTTTGGACAGCAACTTCTCCATCGGGATCTTCGCAAACTTCGGATCCCCATAATAGGTATCGCGATCCGCATACGCGAGCTTCAAAGTCTCAGTCAGCGTATGCAGATACTCCGGCGTGTTGTAACCCACGCCCTTGAGGTCATAGCCTTCCAGAATATTCAGCGCCTGCAGCATCGAAGGACCCTGGCTCCAGAACGACGGCTTGTACACCGTATACCCGCGATACTGGGTCGACAGCGGTTCTTCCAGTTCCAGCTTGAAGCCCGCCATGTCTTCATACCGCAGCAGACCTTTGTTGGCCTTGCTGAACGCATCGATCTTGCGCGCGATCTCGCCGCGATAGAAGTAATCGCGTACAGCATCAATCGCCGTCTTGCGATCCTTACCCGCGGCCAGTGCTTTCTTCTCCGCATCCACCATGGCGCGCAGCGTACGCGCGGTGTCCGGACGGCGGAACATCTGCCCCGGACGAATCAGGCGGCCCTCAGGCAGGAAGTGGCGCTTTGAATCCGGCCACAGCTCAAAGAACTGCCGCGAATTGGCGATCCCCATCGCCCGCATCTCATCCATAGGCATGCCGTCCGCAAGTTCGATGGCAGGCAGCACGACTTCGGCAAAGGACTTGTCCCCAAACTCGCGCAACGCAAGCAACGCGGCGTCCACCATGCCGGGCACAAGCGCAGGCATCAGCCCGGCCACCGGAACCATGCCCTTCAATCCACCCGGGTCCACCTGCAGGACCTCTCCCTCTTGCAGCGGACGCTTGCGATAAAAGTCCGCCGTCGCAAGCTTGGGCATCGTACCCACGCCCGCGATAGAAAACACCTTGCCGGCCTTGGTACGGATCAGAATCGGGGCCTCGCCGCCAAAGCCAAAGTGCGAGTACTCAGCCATCGACGCGGCGAACATCGTTGCGACGCCTGCGTCCACGGCATTGCCGCCCTGGTGGAACAGCCGCATACCGGCTTCCGCAGCAAATTCAGTACCCGCGCCAATCGCTCCACGCGTACCTCGCGCGGAGTGTTTGGCGGGCATTTCCACGGGCTTCCGCTGGCCCGAACAGAACGTCGTGAAGCACACCAGCAGGATCGCCGCGCGGAGTCTCATATATACCGCCAATTATAATAAGCAGGAATGAACGAAAAAGCGGAACTCCTGGAGCGCTTCCGTCGCGGACCCGAGTTGGTGGCTTCCTTAACCACCGGCGCGGCCGGCGCGGAACTCGATTGGTCGCCCGGCGAAGGCAAATGGACCGTACGTCAGATCATGTGCCATCTCTCGGACTCTGAAGTGGTCGGCACCATGCGCCTGCGGCAGATCATCTCCGAAGAAAAGCCCCTGATTCAGTGGTACGACGAGAAGCTCTGGGCCGAAAAGACGGACTACCATCGCCGCAAGCCCTCCGTCGCCCTCGAAACCTTCCGCCGCCTGCGTGCGGAAAACTACGACCTGCTGAAGGAACTCCCCGACGACGCCTGGTCGCGCATCGGCGTACACTCCAAAACCGGCGAAAAGACCCTCTACGACTTCTTGCGCATCCTTGCCGAACACGCCGAAGGCCATGCCAAGCAACTGCGCGACGTACGCATTGCGTACAAGGCCTTCCGCCAGCAACAACTCGAAGCCAAAGGACCGAACCTCTAATACGATGAAACGCGCCGCACTCGCCATCACAACTGGTCTTGCGCTGTTTGCCGCCGACGATCTCACCGAAGGCAAGCGCTGGTGGAAGCACATTGAATTTCTGGCCGACGACAAGCTGCAGGGCCGCAACACCGGCAGCCCCGGTCACAAGATGGCCGCCGACTACATCGCCCAGGAGTTCGAAAAGTCAGGCCTCCAAGCCGCGGGCACCAAAGGCTACATCCAGCCGGTTGACTTCGCCGTACGCCAGATCGACGAGCCAAATTCCAAAGTCGAAATGATCGCCAACGGCGGCGCACCGGAAAAGCTCAAGTTCGGCGAAGAGGTGCTGCTGTCGGCCCGCGCCACCACCGGAGGTCCCGTCGAAGCAGAAGCCGTATTCGTCGGCTTCGGCCTCACCGTACCCGACGTGAAGTATGACGACCTGAAAGGCCTCGACCTCAAGGGCAAGATCGTCGTGTACCTGAGCGGCGGCCCCAAGGACATCCCCGGCAACCTCAAATCGCACTTCACGGCAGAGCGGTCCAAGTTCCTCAAGGCCGCAGGCGTTATCGGCACCTTGGACATCCCCAACCCGAAGCTGATGGAAGTGCCCTGGGCCCGCACCGCGGCGGCGCGTCTGCAACCCTCGATGTCCCTCGCCGACCCCAAGTTCGACGAAAACGCAGGACTCAAGGTCGGCATGCGCTTCAACCCCGAAAAGGCGGAGAAGCTATTCGCCGGCACCGGCCATACCTTTGCCGAACTCCTCAAGCTGGTGGACGAAGACAAGCCCTTACCCAAGTTCCCGCTCGGCAAGAAGTTCCGCGTCAGCACCGCCGTCAAGACCTCCGCCGTCGAGTCGCAGAACGTCGTCGCGATGCTGCAAGGCACCGATCCCAAGCTCAAGGACGAGTACGTCGTGCTCTCCGCGCACCTCGACCACCTGGGTACCGCACAGTCCGTAGAAGGCGACCGCATCTTCAACGGCGCGATGGACAATGCGTCCGGCGTCGCCTGGCTGCTAGAAACGGCACGCCGCCTGAAAGAGTCCGGCATGAAGCCTCGCCGCTCGCTGATCTTTGTCGCGGTAACCGGTGAAGAGAAGGGACTGCAAGGCTCCAAGTACTTCGCCGGCAACCCCAGCGTGAAGAACGCCAAAATGGTGGCCGACATCAATATGGATATGGTGCTGCCGCTGTTCCCGCTGAAGTACCTGGAAGTCCAAGGCCTCGGCGAGTCCAGTCTAGGCAACGACATCCGCGCGGTGTGCGCCAAAAACAACGTCGAGGTCCAGTTCGACAAGGAACCGGACAAGAATCGCTTCATCCGCAGCGACCAGTACAGCTTCATTAAAAAAGGTGTCCCGGCGTTGGCGTTCAAGTTCGGTTGGGTACCCGGAAGTCCCGAAGAGAAGATCTTCAAGGGCTGGTACACAGATCGCTACCACGGCCTGAGCGACGATCTCTCACAGCCCGTCGACCTGCCTGGGGCGGGGAAGTTCACGCAAATCCTCTTTGACCTCCTGTCGCGCGTAGCCAACGCCGACCAGAAGCCGGAATGGAATAGCGACAGCTTCTTCAAGCGGTTCGCCACCCCCGGCAAGGATTAGTCTCGAAGTTCGATCACCAGCGCCCGATAGGGCGTCGATCCTGCATTGGTTAAAGCCGGCGCGTGCTCGCCTTTGTTGTGCCAGAGCACCTCGCCGGCTTTTCTTTCGCGCAGCAGAACCTCGCCCGTCGCCGCGTCCCGCCGGCTGTACACCGCATCGTCCAAGAACACGATGATCTGGTCCGTCTCGCGGATGTATGGCGGCCTTTCCACACCGGGTTCCATCACCACTTCCGTAACCCGCGCGCGGGCATTGTCGATTCGGTCCATTCCTACATCAGACCAAAAGTGTATACCACCGCGCGCCACCCTGTCGGTCGATAGACGTGGGGCGAGGCCAAACAGTTACGGTACGGTTACCAGTACCAGCTCGGCGTTTGGGTGATTGGCCTTGTGGCGCGGGCGTTCCGCCAACGTGCCTTGGACCCTTAAGTGGTTCATGGAACACGTGATACCCTACACCCAGAGAGGTTTTGTTTCCTTTATTTCGCTGAGTGGCGAAGTAAGGGGGTATAGAATATATGGCAAGAAAACTGACAGTACTAGTCATCGCACTTCTGTGCCTGGCTGGTCTTGCAACCGCACAAACCATTACTGCGGCAATTACTGGCACCGTCACCGATCCCTCGGGCTCGGTGGTCCCCAACGCCAAAGTAGTGGCAACCAACACTGGCACCAACGTATCGTTCGATGTGACCACGAACGACGCTGGCCTATTCACGTTCCCGTTCCTTCCAACCGGTTCTTACAACGTATCGGTGACCAACGCTGGGTTCAAGAAGGCTGTACTTGGCCCCTTCCGTCTGGAAGTCAACCAAACGGCGCGCGTCGACATCAAACTCGAAATCGGTGAAGCCACCCAGACGGTGGAAATCACGGATGTCGCGCCCATCCTGCAGACCGAATCCACCCAGACCGGTGATTCCATCAGCAGCACCAAGCTCACTGGCATCCCGCTGAACGGACGTAACTTTGTGAGCCTCACGCTCCTCGTCCCGGGCGCAGTCAGCCCCAACCCCAGCGGCATGAACGGACGCCTCGGCGCTCGTCCTTATGTCAATGGCAACCGTGAGCAAACCAACAACTTCATGCTCGACGGCGTGGACGTCAACGACTCGATCGACAACCGCGTGGGCTACACCCCCAGCGTGGACGCGCTCGAAGAAGTAAAGGTCCTCACCGGTAATGCTGCTGCTGAATTCGGCAACGCGGGCGGCGCCACCGTCATGTTGCAAATGAAGAGCGGCACCAACCAGTTCCGCGGCAACGTCTTCGAATTCCTCCGCAATCAGAACTTTGACGCAAACGGCTTTTTCCGTAACCGCAATGTCAACACTGCCACCCGTACGGACCTGAGCCGTCACATCTTCGGTGGTACGCTCGGCGGCCCGATCAAGCGCAACAAGATGTTCTTCTTCGTCAACTACGAAGGCACTCGCCAGACGGCCAGCGGTCCTGCCTCGGCCAGCGTCGCTCCCGCCGCGTGGCGCCAGGGTGATCTCAACGCCTTCCCGCAGAACATCATCGACCCGGCCACTGGTCTTCCGTTCCCGAACAAGACGATCCCGGTATCGCGCTTCAGCACCGTGGCCCGCAACCTGTTCGGCAACCAGTCCCTGTATCCGCTGCCCAACCAGGCGGGCGTGGGTCCCCAGGGCGTTTCCGGCAACTACGCTGGTAACACTGCATCCACCCTCGACAACGATCAGGGCGACGTCAAGATCGACTATCGCCTCTCCGACAAAGACAACCTGATGGGCCGCTGGTCGCGCGGCTTCTACACGACCCAGGGCAGCCAACAGCCGCTCGCCGTGCAGATGACCTCCGGTACGGACAACCCGACCCAGTCGGCTGTTATCAACTGGAACCGCACCTTCAGCACCTCCATCGTGAACGAAGCGCGCTTTGCCTTCTCCCGCATCGTGATCCAGGATCGCACCATTGACTGGAGCGGTCAGTTGGGTCCCGACGGTAACCAGACCCTCGGCATCCCCGGCGGGCAGCCGATCGCCGGACTGAGCTCCATCGGCATCGGCGGCGGTTTGACCTCCCCCGGTTCGAGCGGCGTTATCTCCAACACCGGCGATAACAAGTTCATCATCTACGACAACCTGACCTGGCAGAAGGGTCGCCACCTCCTCAAGATGGGCGGCCAGTTGATGCGTTACCAGCAGAATCGTTACTACTCGGGCAACAACGGCGTACTCGGTCTGTTCCGGTACGGCGGCGCTGTCACCGGTCTCGACTTTGCCGACTTCCTGCTCGATCAGCTTTCCTCGAAGGGCCGCGGTTCGGCCACGGGTACCTGGGGCCACCGCTTCTGGCGTCCGTCGCTGTTCATCCAGGACGACTTCAAGGTCACCTCGAACTTCACTCTCAATCTCGGCCTGCGCTGGGAATACATGCAGCCCATCTACGAAGTTCGCGACCGCCAGATCAACGTCAACACCTTCACCGGCCAGTTGATTCGTCCCGGCTCGGGTGAGTTCGGCCGTGCGACCTACCGTGGCTATGCCAAGCAGTTCATGCCGCGCATCGGCTTCGCCTGGACCCCGGACATCCTCGACAAGAAGCTGGTCATCCGCGCTGGCGCGGCCTACCAGAGCTTCATGGAAGGTACCGGCGCCAATCTCCGTCTGCCGCTCAACGTTCCGTTCTTCATCGAAACCGACTTCGCTTACGACGTTCGCACCCCCGGCTCCATCCGGACCGGTTTTGCTGACGTTGTCACCGCGAACCTCGCGCTCGACATGGCTCGTCCCGCTTCTGCCGGTGTAACCCCGCAGCTGCAGGGCCGCGCATGGGATCTGGACCTCCGTCCGCAGACCACCTCGCAGTTGAACTTCACCATGGAGTATCAGCTCGACAAGTCGACCTCGTTCTCCGCTGGTTATGTTGGACAGAAGGGTACGCACCTCGTCGCTCCGGTCGAAGCCAATCAGCCTCTGCCGGGCGTTGGCGCGTTCGCCAACTGGACCAACATCAACCTCCGCCGTCCGCTCATCGACCGTTTGCCGAACCTCGGCAACATCGCTCGCACCGAGTCTTCGGCGACCATGGATTACCACTCGCTGCAGACCACTCTTCGCCGCCGTCTGAGAGGCGGGTTGGACTTCATCGCTGCCTACACCTGGGGCAAGACGCTGACCGACAACCTCGGCTACTACGGTTCGGGTAACACCTCCGGTGAAGGCGCTTACTGGCAGAATGCTTACGATCGCCGTTCCAACCGTGGACCGTCGTTCTTCGACATCCGCCACAACTTCACCATCGGCGGTAACTTCGACATGCCGTTCGGCAAGGGCCAGAAGTGGATGTCCAGCGCGCCTCGCGGCGTGGACTGGGTCCTCGGTGGCTGGAGCATCAACTACATGATGGCTGCCCGCACCGGTCTGCCCCTCACGGTTCGTGCAAACGACCGTACCGGCCAGGCTGTTCGTGGCAACGTCCGCGCCAACGCCTTCCGTACCCTGGGCGTGAACAAGGACCTGCAGAACATCGACAACTACTTCGGCATCGCTACCCGCGACGCATCGCTGTTCTGCGCGGCCGGTGTGAACAACGGCACCTGCGCCTACGGTCAGCCCGCTGACGGTACCTTCGGCACCGCCGGCATCGGCACCGAGCGCGGCCCGAGCTTCTTCAATCTGGACTTCTCGATTGGAAAGCGCTTCTCGATCACCGAACGCCAGTACTTCGACTTCCGTGCTGAGTTCTTCAACGGACTCAACCACGTAAGCTGGGCGCCCCCGGGACTCAACATCAACAACCCTGCCACCTTCGGCGCCATCGGCGGCCAGGTGCAGGATCCCCGCCGTATTCAGTTCGGCTTCAAGTATTACTTCTAGAGCCAACTGAAGCAGTAACGGAAAGGCCCCAGGGTAACCGCCCTGGGGCTTTTTCTTTTGCTTCTACGAACGGATGGCCCGCAGCAACTTCTCGACATCCGCCGCGCTGTTGTACACACTCGGCGACACCCGCATCCGGTGTCCAGAGATGGTCACGTCCACATTCGCCTTCTGCAACTTGGCCGCTACTCCTGCCGGATCCGCCACCTCAAACGCGACGATTGGCCCCTTGCTGTCGGCCGGTGTGATGCAGGGATACCCCAGCTTGGGCACCTCACTCCGCAACTGCCCCAGCAGGCCCTGCGAGTGATTTTGGATGTTCGCCACACCAAGGTCCTGTATGTACTGCAGCGAGTACGCCAACACTTCCGAAACGCCATTGGCTAACGTACCCTGCTCAAAAAAGCCCGCAGCCGTGTTCGCCGCTTCATACGACACGATCTCCGCGTTCGGCTTGTCATGCGGAAACATGTGATTGTCGAACGATGTCAACTGCCTGTAGCTGTGCACCGGCCTCGTCACCCGCGTACCTAGCAGATCCTTTCGGGCGTACAGGAACCCCAGGCCAAAGTCGCCCATCAGCCACTTATACGTAGCCGTCGCGCAGAAGTCCGCATTCAGCGCCTTCACATCCACCGGGATCGCGCCCGCGGCCTGAATGATGTCGACATACACCAGCGCGCCATGCCGGTGCGCGATGTCGCAAATCGCCGCTACATCATGCTGAAAGCCATTGATGTAGGAAACCAGCGAGATCGCCACCAGACGCGTATCGCGATTGATCGCGCGCTCAATGTCTTTCAGGTCCACCTGCCAGCCGCGAGGCCGGATCAACCGTACGTCCATGCCGCGCTTGCGCAGCGCGCTATAAAGGTACAGCGAGCCTTCAAAGTGCAGTCCATCCGTGACGATATTGCCCGACGTCGCACGATCGAGCCCCAGCGCCTGCACCACAAGATTCTCCGCCGCCGTCGTACTCTGTACAAACGCGATCTCATCCTCAGAAGCATTGATGAGCTTCGCAAACAGCGCCTTGGTCTTCGCCTGCGAACCCCCATTCGCTTTCGGACTCCGGTCCCAAATGCCGCGCTGTTTGTACTCCTGATAGCGATTCGCAGCCTCGCGCGCACCATTGCTCATGGGGTGCCAGCGCGCCGCGTTCAGACACGTCTCAAATTCGTTCACCCGAAAGTTTGCCAGGTCCGGCAGCTTGCTGGACCCTGTCGCAGCAAAAGCCGCAGCACCAGCAGACGCCTGCAATAACAAAGACCGTCGCGCGATGGACATGATGCGTTGCAGTTTACCACCGCATTTGCGACATCCGGTTCATAATGACAGCCGCAGACTTGTTCATGATCGCCGGCCGCCGACGTCTCGGCGCTGGGATACACACAGCCAGCCTCGCGGCCTGCTCACGGCTCAGTTGCGATGCATGCAGCCGGTAATGATACTGCGCCGCGGCCTCCGCTCCGAACACACCGCCGGGTCCCCATTCGATGTTGTTCAGGTACAGCTCCAAAATCCGCTGCTTGGGCAGAATCAACTCGGCCAGCGGCGCCACGGCAAACTCCAGTCCCTTTCGAATCAATGACCGGTGCGTCGTCGCGTACAGATTCTTGATGAGTTGCTGCGTGATGGTAGACCCGCCGCGCCCCAGCTTGCCGTCCTCCAGCAAGTCGTCCTCGATGAGATCCTCAATCACCTGCCAGTCGATGCCGTGATGCTCATAAAATCGCCCATCTTCGGACGCGATCACCGCATGTTGCAAGTCCGGCGAGATCCGCGACAGCGGCACCTGCGTACGCCGCTTCTCATACTTCCCCTTGCTGAACCACGACTCGACTCGCCGCTGCGCCTGCACCATCGTGAACCACGGATTCACAAATCGCAGCCAAAGCAGGTTCACGCCAATCAGCGCGTACAGCGAAAACAGCGCGATTCCGACCCAGCGCAGCACCCGCCACAGCAGCTGTTTCCTCTTGCCCTTCGATTTCGGCACTATCATTGAAGCTACCGCATGACCAGACGTACCTTTCTTGCGGCATCGCTCGCTGCCGCCGCCAAGCCTCCGAACCGCTGGATCCTCGTCCACGAACACATCCTGGTGGACTTCACCGACGCCAAGGACTACGTCCCCAACCGTTACGATCGCGACGACGTCGTCCGCGCCGTACTTCCCAAGCTGCAGGAGATCGCCAAGCTCGGCTGCGTCCGCCTGCACGAATGTACGCCCAACTACCTGGGTCGCGACCCCGTACTCTTGCAACGCCTCAGCCGCGAATCCGGCATCGAGATCTGGACCAACACCGGCCTCTACGCCGCCCGCCAGCAGCGTCACCTGCCGGACTTCGCCTTTCGCGAAACCGCCCAACAACTCGCCGACCGCTGGATCGCCGAACATCGCAACGGCCTCGAAGGTGGCGTCAAACCCCGCTTCATCAAAATCGGCGTCGATAAAGGCCCCCTCGACGACACCAGCCGCAAGATCGTTCAAGCCGGCGTACTTACCTCCAAAGCCACCGGACTGCAACTCTGTTCCCACACCGGCGACGGCAGCGCCGCGCTCGAACAACTGGAAATCCTCCGCGCCGGCGGTCTCGACCCCAAGCGCTTCGTATGGGTACATGCCCAGAACGAACTCGACTTCGAAATCCACGCCCGCATGGCCCGCGCGGGATGCTGGGTGGAGTTTGACGGCATCGGCAAATCGACAGCCCCGTGGCACGCCCAGTGCGTACGAAGCCTCGCCAAAAAAGGCCTGCTCAACCGCGTTCTCATCTCACACGACGCCGGTTGGTACTCCCCCGGCATGCCACAAGGCGGCAACATCCGCGGTTACGATTATGTATACAACCACTTCACGCAGGAATTGACGGGTTCGCAGGCCCAAACTTTGTTGTGGAAAAACCCGCGAACCTGCTTCCAGTCGTGACAAACTGAAGAATTGGAATCATGGCCAAAAAGAGAATCGGCATCCTCACCGGCGGCGGCGACGTCCCGGGCTTAAACTCCGTCATTAAGAGCGTTGTGTACCGCGGGTATGAGAACGACTGTGAAGTCGTCGGCATCCGTCGCGGCTGGGAAGGGCTCACCCACCTCAACTTCGACGACCCGTCGAGCGTGGAGCGCTACGTGCTGCCGCTGACCCGCGAAAACACCCGCACGGTAGACCGCACCGGCGGTACCTTCCTCCATTCGTCCCGCACGAACCCCAAGAAGATGAAGTCCGTGCCGGACTTTTTGAAGGGCACTTCCTTCCCGCAGGCAGAAAGCACCAAGGGCGGCGTCACCAGCATCGTGAACGACATGAGTTCGCAGGTGCTCAAGAACCTCGAAACCCTCAAGCTCGATTACCTCGTAGCCATCGGCGGCGACGACACGCTCAGCTACGCCGCGCACCTCGACCGGTTGGGCTTCAAGGTCGTCTGCATCCCCAAGACGATGGACAACGACGTCCGCAACACCGAGTATTGCATCGGCTTCTCGACGGCCATCACCCGCGCGATGGACGCCATCAACCGCCAGCGTACGACGGTCGGTTCGCATGAACGCATCGGCATCTTCCGCATCTTCGGTCGCGACGCCGGCTACACCGCGCTCTACACCGCCTATGTGACCTCGATCCGCTGCGTCATCCCCGAATACAAGGTGAACCTCGACAAGCTCGTAGACCTGCTCATCGCCGACAAGAAGGGCAACCCCAGCCAGTACTCGCTGGTTGTCCTCAGCGAAGGCGCCAAGTGGGAAGGCTACACGGTGATGGAATACGGCGAACCCGACGCCTACGGCCACCGCAAGAAGGCCAGCGTGGGCGAAGCACTTTCGGAAGAAATCAAGAAGCGAGTCAAGGAAGAGACCATCGTCAGCGACCTCACCTACGACCTCCGCGGCGGCGACCCCGACTTTGTCGACAAACTCGTTGCCTCCACCTTCGGCGCCATGGCCTTTGACGCCATCATCGAAGGCAAGAGCGGCGTGATGTCGGCCTTGATGGACGGCAAGTACACCATGTCGCCCATCCCGGACCCGGCCCTCGGACCGCGCCACGTCGACCTCGAAACGATGTACAACACCGAGCGCTACCGCCCGAACTACGCGAACAAGATCGGCTTGCCCATCTTCTTCAACAAACAGTAATGGGCTTGCTCGACCGCATCCTCGGCAGAACGCAAGACAGCAAGAAGGAGGCCGCGCCATCTCCCAGCGAGATCGCGGCCTTTTTCAATGAAGCTGCCAAGGACGAAGAACACTTCCCGTCCACCATCGACCCTCGCATCCTCCACGTCCGCTGGATCCTGGAACATCTGGGCGACGTGAACGGCAAGGTCGTCGCGGACGCAGGCTCCGGCAAAGGCCGCTTCGCCAAGCTGGTGAAGGAAGCCAACCCTCAATCGACAGTGGTCGCCATCGACATTGCGACAGCCATGCTCCAGCACGTCCCACAAGGCGTAGAGAAGGCCGCAGGCAGCCTCACGGCCTTGCCGCTGGCCACAGAGTCCTGCCACGGCGTCTACGCGACAGAGAGCCTGGAACACGCCGTCGACATAGACTTGGCGATCGCCGAAATCTGCCGCATCACCGCCCCGGGCGGCCGCATCGCCATCATCGACAAGAACAAGGATCATTGGGGACGCTTCGACACGCCAAGCTGGGAGAAGTGGTTCGGCCAGAAAGAGCTGGAATCGAAGCTCAAGCGCCACTGCCGCAAAGTAGAAAGCCGCCCGATCTCCTACTGGGAAGAGGAAACCCCGGACGGCTTGTTCTTGATCTGGACTGCGGTGAAGTAACTCCTAGGTATAAACCACCGAAGGCGCCTGCGTCAGACCCTGCGCGTACGCCAGCAGTTCACCCTTGCTCACGGTCACCAGCGTCTTATCCATATCCTCAAACGTCTCAATCATCTTCGCCAGATGACGAGCCGCGAGCTTCCCGCAGAACGGATCCGTCAGCGGATGATTCACTTCTTTGGTCACCCAAAGCAAATCCGGGTGCATCATCGCGATCACGCGCTCCTGCTTCGGTTCCGCGTCACCGCTTTCGCCACCTTCCGTCCACACGACGAACTTCACGTCCACCGAATCGCTGTGACGAATGGAAATGGCAGTTTGCAGCCACTGGAACTCTGCATTCCAGATACGGCCAAAGGGGTCGGGTCCAGCCTGAAACTTGCGGTAACTTTCCATAGAAATATCTTTAATAGATTAACGCAACGGGACCCTCGTCGACTCCTTCGCTGTCCCCAACACAATCGTCGTACGCGTCCGCGCGATCCCCGGTAGCGCCTTCAACCGGTTGCTCAATAAATCGTCCAGATCCGCCGTATCCCGGCATCGCACCTTCAACAGGTAGTCAAAATCGCCCGCCACATGATGGCACTCCAGCACCTCTTCCATCTTTGTCAGCGTCCCAATAAACTTCGACCTGTGCTGCGGACGATCGAGGGTCACCGACACAAATGCCGTCAGCCCGTACCCCACGGCCGCCGGATTCACAATCGCCGCATAACCGCGAATGATCCCTTTCTCCTCAAGCCGTCTTGCCTTATCCGCAACCGCCGGCGCCGAAAGCCCCAATACCTCGGCAAGTTCCGCCCAGGTCGCACGACCCCGGTCCATCAGTAAGTCAAGCAGCTTCGAATCCGAGGCAGCTATACCATCTGTCTTTGGAATCATAATAGAATTGTACACATGACTTTCGAAAGTAAAGAGCAACTGGACAGCTTCATCCAGCGCTTCGAAGCCGGCGAACACACCGCCGCCGAGTGGACCCACCCCGCGCACCTCGCGATGGCCGCCGTTTACTGCGACCGTTATGGAACCGACGCCTTCTACCGTATTCGCGCCGGCATTCACCACTTGAACTGGCACCACGGCACGATCTCCACCGCCACTCGCGGCTACCATGAGACCCTCACCATCTTCTGGACGGCCATCGTCGCAGCCCACATGGCCAAGGGCGGGGAACTCGTCGACAAAGTGAACTCGTGCATCGCCTCGCATCCGACATCGCTCTTCCGCGACTACTACAGCTTCGACGTGGTGAAGTCCCAACAGGCACGCCGCGAATGGGTCGCCCCGGACCTCAAGCCGCTACCGGAAAAAGCGTAAGAACGTTTCGCGCGTCCGCGCCTTCACGACTTCCAGTTGCTCCGCCAATGCTGACGGCTCAGCCCCCGGCATCCAGCGCGACACCAGTTCCGCCAGCGACGCAAGTTTTGTCTCGGACCCCGGCAACTTCCCCTCCGCGTGACCGGAGAACAGCCGCAACCCATGGTCCAGCGCGCGATAGAACGCCGCGGCATCCCGCAGGAACTCCGCATCATCGCGCTCCAGGTGCCCCATCTTTTCGAGGACGTCCACACGCTCTGGCGTATTCAGTACCTTAAAGAACACCCCAGCGCTCTTCAACCGCAGGTACAGCAGCAGAAAGTCGATGTCGTAGTACCCGCCCTCGCCCGCCTTCAACGGATTCGCACGACCCTGCTCCCGCTCCAGCTTCAACCGCATCTCCCGCAAATCCCCGCGCGACCTTCCACTTTGCCCCCAGCGCCGCCAATCCGTCTCCTGCAGCTTGCCCAGAAACGCCGTCGCGACATCCAAGTCCCCCGCCACCGCGCGAGCCTTCATGTACGCGATACCTTCCCAAGCCTCCGCGCGATGCTCAAAGTATTCGAGATAGGCAGACACCGTCTGCACCAGCCCACCTTCACGACCATTGGGACGCAACCGCGTATCCACCGAAAAGATCGACCCCGCGCTCGTGTACGACGCAAGAATCTCAATGATCCGCTCCGCCGCACGCGTCCAGCGCTCCACATCGCCCGCCGCGTCATCCGGGATCACAAACAGCAAATCGGCGTCCGACGAGTGATCGAACTCGCGCATTCCCAAACGCCCCAGCGCGATCACCATCATGCGATTGTCATTGGGTGACGCCAACGCGTACGCCATGGCAATCGCCGCATCCGCCAGGTCAGACATTCGCGCCAACGTCTCAAACACCGGAGCCCGCCGCACGATGCTCGTCGTCAGCAATCGCATCGACGCTCGCTTGAAGTACGTCCGCAGGCTCGCCGCATCCACCGGAGCATCCAACGGCTCCGGCGTCTCTACAAGCTCCAGAATCAACTTCGGATCGCGCGCCAACTGCTCCGCAAAGAATGGACTCGCCTCAAACAGATCCACCACCGCAGCCCGCAACGTCGCGTCACTCTCCAGCGAACCCAGCAACTCCGGAAGCCCATCCACAGCCTCCAAAAAGTACTCGAACGACCGTAACTCCCGCTTCTCCCGCGACCGCTTCACCAACTCCGCAAACAACGGTGCCTGCCGGAACAGCGATGCCATCAAGGTCGACAACGGCGCGGGCGCGGCAGGCGTCGCATGTGCCGTCTGCTGCGCATGCACGATGCGATCGTAGATCAACGTCACCTGCGCCAGATGATTATCCAACGTCCGCAGCAGGTCCTGCGGTTGACCCGGCATCCGTTGCGCCACCGCATCCAATTCGCGACCCGGCGCCGGCAGCAGATGCGTCTGGCGATCATCAAAGTACTGCAGCCTGTGCTCGAGCGTACGCAGAAACGTGTACGCCGAAGCCAGCCGCGAATACTCGACTTCCGAAATCAAACCCTTGTCCTGCAGCCTCGCCAGCGAACGCAAGGTACCGCCCTGCCGCACCCAAGGCGACCTCCCGCCGTGCAACCGCTGCAGGCACTGCACCAAAAACTCAATGTCCCGAATGCCCCCGCGCGCCAGCTTGATATCGACACCACCGGCCTTCTGCAAAGTCCGCTTGGCGTTCAAGGTCTCGTTCAACCGCGCCCGCGTCTCGGACATCGTCTCAATCGCTGAAAAGTCCAACGTAGTGGCGTATGTCAAAGGCTCGATGAACTCCAGCAGCCGCTCCCCCAGCGCCAGATCCCCAGCCACCGGACGAGCCTTGATCATCATCTGCAGTTCCCAATCCCGCGCGCGCTTCTCGTAATAATGCCGCGCTCCATCGAGCGAAATGCAGACCTCGCCGTTCTTACCCTCGGGCCGCAACCGCAGATCCACACGGTACGCGAACCCCTCCGGCGTATGCGTGGACAAAAGCTCCGCTAACTGCGCCGCAGCCTTCTTATAAAACTCTTTGTACGAGATCGTGTCGAGCTCACCATTCTCCCCGTACACAAACATCAAATCGATGTCCGACGAGTAGTTCAGCTCGGCCCCACCCAGCTTGCCCAAAGCCAATACACAAATGCTGCTCGAAGGCTTCCCGTACCGTTGATACAGCCCATCCAGGATCCTCGACAGCGCCGTATTCACCACCACGCAGGCAAGCTCCGAAAGCTCCTCCGCCGTCTCCGCCAACGTCGCCAGACCCAGTACATCGCGCAGAAGGATCCGCATCAGTTGTTGACGCCGGAAGCTCGCATACAGCAGCGCAGGCGACGACGCAGCGCCCGACATCTCGTACAAGCGCCGCTCAAAATCCGCCGCCGTAAACCCGCGATTGATATCGCCGCGTACGGTGAGATCGTCCAGCCACTCCGGATGCCGGTCGGCATCGAGCGAAAGAAAGCGGCTATGTTGCTGCAGTAAGGATCGGAGGCGGCTGCTCAAGCAATGTCTTCCATCAGTACAAACGCATCGCCCGGCGCCACAAAGCCCGGCGTCACAACCTTGGCGTACATCCCGCCCTTGGCCCACAGAGGCGAGGAAGGATCACCGGCCTTCACCACCTTGTCGTACACGGCCTTTTGTATGCGGCCCTCGCCGTACACATCCAAGGTCCTGCAAGGCACGCGGATCTTGGTGAACTCAATCCAAACCTCTTGCCCGATCCGCCAGCGCTGCCCAATCCGGAACTGCCGGTGGTCCACGCCGCGCACCGTCAGATTCTCGCCCAGCGCCCCCGCATAAACCTCAAATCCCTGCGCGACCAGATCGTCAATCGCGTTCTCAGTAATGACCAGCAACGCCTGATTCGGACCGCCGTGATACTTCAGGTTCCGGCAAGCATCGCCCTCAAGTCCAAGTTTGTGCACCTGACCGCCCAGCACCGGCAGCTTCGGTACGCCGCCACGCGACGCGCTCACCTGCACCACCGACCCCTGACCTGTCGTCGTATCCATGCACCCTCGATTGTATATAGCTGCAGAACGCCCGTTCATGCAGTACACTGCCAAGGATGACCCGACTGCTTCTTCTGTCCGCCCTCGCAGGCGCGTGCGGCACCCTGTTCGCCCAAGCCGCGCCCGAGGTTGTCGCCACCGGTTTACGTAGCCCACAAAAGATGGTGCTCACACCACGCGGCAACTTCCTGGTCTCCGAGCCTGCCATGACCGCCAATGCCGGTCGCATTTCCTTCGTCACCCGGGGCGGAACTCGCCGCAGTCTCATTGAAGGTCTGCCCTCGGGCGTCGATGTCACAGGCAACGCAGGCAGCGGACCCACCGGTCTTGCCGTGCGTCAAGGCACCCTGTACGTCGCCATCGGCGTAGGCGACGCCGAGCGCAGCGGACCCACTCCCGGCACCTCGGTACACAACACCAGTTCGCCGTCTTCGCCCTTGTTTGCCACCGTCCTCCGCTTCCGCTTCAACCACGAAGTGGACATGATCGACGGTACCTTCCAGATCACCCCCACCCAGCAGCGCGACCTCGCCGACGGCAAGACTCTCGAAATCGAGGACGGCCGCGGTGGTACGGCTCGCGTCATGGTGCTTGCACGCTTCCCGCTCAGCGAGCCCAACGCGCAATCGATCTACAAGTTCTCCAATCCCTGGGGTGTCACGCTCTCGGCCAATGGCGGCGAACTCTGGGTGGCCGATGCGTCCATGAACAGCCTCGTCCGCGTCAACACTATGACCGGTTTCTGGGAACGTGTCGTACGCTTCGCCCCCGTCCCCAACCGTACCGGCGTTGGCGCTCCCGTCGTCGATCCCGTACCCACGCAAGTCCGCGGCTTCCTGCAGAATCAGTTGCTGGTCAGCTACCTCACCGGCTTCCCGTTCGTACCCGGCAACGCACGTGTGATGCTCGTCAACCCCTCCACCGGCGCCACCTCGGAGTTCATCTATGACCTCACCTCGTGCACGGATTTCTGGGTGCGCACTCGCGGCAATCAGCGTCCGCAGTTCTTTGTACTCGAGTTCAGCGCCAACCAGAGCGCCGCGCAACCGCCGCCCGGACGCCTGCTCCGCTACGACACGGCAGAATCGCGCGTCGCAGCTACGGGCCTGATCGCCCCTGTAAGCCTCGCGTTCGATGAAGCCACCGACGAGATGTTCATTCTCGAACTCACCGGCCGGATCCTCAAGCTGAGGATCAACTAAGCGACAGCAATCCGTGGCGCTCGGTAAGCGCCTGCTTCTGCACCAACTCGTCGACCTGCGCGCTCAGCGCCTGGCGCATCGACGCCGATACCACCTTCGACCCCAACGCACGCGCGGCAGTCTGGATCAACTGATCCCGGCTGCCCGCCACACAAGCCTTCGCCGCGACAAGCAAGGCGGCGTCCATCTCCATCGGCGCAATCCGCTCAGCCGGACGCAACCGGTTCCGAGCCTGCACCGTACTTCCCGGAATCCAATAGAAGTCGCCCGCCAGCTTCTCAACCCCAGGCGCAGCCGCAGCCAACGCTTGCCGGATGATCGTCTGCACACGGCTACCCGCACGAGCCAACTTCCACGCCATGCGGACCCGCGCAATCACATCATCCTCATGAATCGGACCCTCGGCCTGCACCACCTGCCGTACGATCTCGATCAGGAACGCACGCGGCGCATCCTGCAACTCCAACTGCGGAGGCACTTGCAGGACAGCGTCCACATACCGTACACCCAACTCCACATCCGCAGCCACTGCCACAGGCGCCGCAACCTCCGCCGGTTGTTCCACCAACACTTCCGGTTCTTCAGGCTCCGGCTCTTGCTCCACCCGTGGAGCCGCCGCCAGCGCAGCCAGCAGCTTCGATGCCTGCTCCTCCGGACGCTGATACCAGTCCGCCGTCCACAGCCGGTACAATTGCCAGCCCTGCCGCTCCAGTACCTGCGTACGCAACCGATCCCGGTCCCGCGCACACTGCGCCGCGCGATACTGCTCGCCGTCAATCTCAATCCCCATCAACACGCGATCCGGATGCGCCGGGTCCACCACTGCCAAATCCAGGAACAACCCCGCCAAGCCGTACCGCTCCGTCACCTCGTACCCCGCGCCGCGAACCACCTCCGCGACATCCAGCGCCACACGGCTTGCCGTCTGCTTCGCTGCCTCCACGCCCGCGCCATCGAGCAGCCCCGTCTGCGCGTAAATCAGGAACGTACGCAGCGCCGCGACTCCGCGGCTATTCGCGCGATGGCCGTCGATCTCCTGCCCGGTAATCGAAGAGAACACCTCGCAACGCAGCTTCGCGCGCGAAATCAGTACATTGAGCCGCCGCTCGCCACCCGGCAAGTTCAGCGGACCAAACCGCATATGCAGCGATCCATCCGCCTCGCGACCCCGCCCGATCGAGATAAAGATCACATCGCGCTCGTCACCTTGGACGTTCTCCAGGTTCTTCACAAAGAACGGCTCGCCCGAATCCGGCTGCTCGGCAAAGAACGCTTCCGCCGCAGGATTCCCCCGCCGCAGGACTTCCAACTCTTCCAAAATCGCGTCCCGTTGATTCACCGAGAACGCCGCGACTCCCAGCGACAGTTTTGGCGACGCCTGCGCATGCCGCATCACCGCTTCCGCCACCGCCTTGGCCTCCACCCGGTTCACTGCCGTACCCGCCTCGTACACCGCATTCGGCAAATGATGGAACCGCAACCCACCCTTCGACCGCAGCGGACTCGGTATCAGGAACAGCCGGTTCTCGTAAAACTCGCGATTCGACACCGCGATCAGCGATTCGTGACGGCTCCGGTAATGCCAGCGCAGCATCCGCTCGGCAAACCCGCGCGCGCGGCACACACCAAGGATGCTGTCCAAATCCGCGACCCCCGTCGTCTCCGCGTCCTCCTCGCCTGTACCCACGCCGTCGCCGGTCATCTTGGAGAAAAATCGCGTCGGCGGCAACTGCCGGTCGTCGCCCACCACCACCGCTTGCCGGCACCGCGCCATCGCGCCCAGCGCGTCCACAGGCTCAATCTGCGAGGCTTCGTCCACCACCAGCAGATCGAACTCAATCGCCCCCGGCTCCAAAAACTGCGCCACCGACAAAGGACTCATCAGAAACACCGGCTTCAACGCCTGCAATGCCGGACCCGCCTGCTTCACCAACTGCCGCAACGGCAAATGCCGCCGCTTCTTCGCGATCTCTTCCTTCAGTACCCCCATCGCGCCATTGCCAGGACCCGTGTACCTCGGAATGTTCGCATAGTGCTTATGCAGCACCGCCGCGCGATTCGCCTCCAGATACCGCTCATCCAGGTTCTGGAACTGATCCACATGCCGGTTGTGGGACTGTCCGTCGAACCTCGCCAGATCCGGCTCCGTCAGCGCCACAATGCGCAGCAGCGCGATGTGGAAGGCCTGCGCAAAGCGATCGAGCGCCTCATCGGCGGACACGCGCCCATTCATCAGCCGGTCCACCAGGCCACCCAGACCCAGCTCAATCGCCTGCTTTTCGAGCGCCGTGTACGCCGCCCAATGGTGCATGCCCTCGGGATTCGACACCCAGCGTTGCAACTCCGCGCGTACCGACTCAATCGGATCCGTCGTCAACGGTGCACGAAGCCGGTTCCCAATCAGCTTCAACGTGGCATGACAGTCGCGAACCGCATCGAGGTCGCGCAACGGCGTCGTCACCCAGGCGTTGATTCCCGGCCGTTCCGAAGCCCAACGATGAATCTGCTCGAACCATGGCCAGTCCGACTTTTCGCCCTCCCAAAGCCGTCCAAACGCCGCGCGACCCAGCTCTTCATGCTTGGTCCCGAACTCGCGCCGGGCTTTCTGTGCGTCGATCAGCTTATCGAGCAGCGCCACACGACCCTTCGCGTCCGCTGGCATCGAACTCACATTGCGCAGCAAGGACAGCATCTGGTTCTTGGCCGCGCGAAAGTCTACCGACAGAAAATTGAAGAAGCCGTCGCCCTGCTCATCCAACTCATCGCGAACATCCTCAACGTCGTAGTCCCAAGCCTTCGGAGCAAAGATCGCTTCCACCTCTTCGCGACCCTTCGATACGGCCAAGCCCTTTTGCACCAACTCGCCGATCGCCGCCAACTGATCCCGCCAAACAGCGGCATCGGCCTCTTCTGGCAGCCCGGCATTGCGACGCAGGTGCGCCGCCGCCTCCATCGCCTCTTCCATGTTCGACTGTCCGAACAACGGCAGCTTCGATAGCGTCTCTTCCGTCTCCCGCAGCTTTTCCAGGAACAAATCGGCATCGCCCCGCAACATCGGCTCGCCCGACGTGCCGTACCACGCATGCTTATTCGGCACCCCATGCGTGCGAATCCAATCGGCAATCTGCCCGATCAATTCTTTCCGCCGCAGCCGTTCCGCCGGTGTCCACGTATCCGCACGATCGAGCGGAATGTCCATCGGCGGCAGATTTCGCGTACGCCGCAAATGCGCCAGAACGCCCATGCACTCGTACGCACTCATCCCCGCAGGCTGTACGGGCTGATGCAATCGCCGGCAATGCGCATTCAACGTATCTCGAACCTGCTGCAGCGCCGCCAACTCCTGCGGCGAAGGAGGCTCGGCCGTAGGCTTACCCGCCGCCATCGTACGTCCGACCTCGCCCAGCACCAGGCGCTTTTCCACCTTATTGCTGTGCATCTCGAGACAAATGCTACCCAGCCCAATACTGTCCAGCCGCCGCTTGACCACCTCCAGCGCCGCCATCTTCTCGGCCAGAAACAGTACCTTCTTGCCGTCCAGCACCGCATTGGCAATCACATTCGCGATCGTCTGCGACTTGCCCGTCCCCGGCGGACCCTGGATCACCAGATTCGACCCGCGATTGGCCTCGTACACCGCCAACGTCTGCGAGCCATCCATGTCCACCACTGGCCGGACCTCGGCGGCTTTCAGATACTCATCGAGATTGGCATCATCCGGAATCCGCGACGGCTGCGTATTCACGCCACCTTCGAGCAACCCCGAAACCAGCGGATGCCCCGCCAATCCACGACCCGGCCAGTTCGCCGAATCGAGATCCCGGTACATCAGGAACTTCGCGAATGAGAAGAACCCCAGCAACATCTCGTTGGGCAGCACTTCCCAGCCCGCCATCGGACGCACCGCTTCCGCTACTGCGGCAAAGTACGCGGCAAGATCGAACCCTTCCGCTTCCGGATCTGGAAACTCCGGCAGCCGTACCCGGAACTCGGTTTCTAACTTCGCGGCAAGCGTGAGGTTTCCATCCGGCTGTTCTTCCGGTCGCCACCGCAATTGGAATCGCGAAGCCGCCGAATTGCGATGCAGGTTCACCGGAATCAGCACCAGCGGCGCATACCGCTCGGTCTTGGTCGCATCGATCCACTTCAGAAATCCGGTTGCCAGAAACAGAATATTGACGCCCTGTTCCTCCGCAAACGTACGCGCGTCATAAAAGAGATGCAGCAGCCGTTTTTGTAACGCCTCCGACGTCAGCGAGGTCTGCAGTTTTGCATCGCGATGCCGGGCCGCTACTCCGCGCTCGTCCAGCGCTTCATTTTCATCAGGCTGAGGCAGGCTACCTTCGGCGTCATCCCCGGCTGCGTTCGCCTTGGCTGGTGCGGCCGCAAACGTCATCGCCTTGGCGTCCCCGACGAGTAGCCGGTACACCTCACTGGCCACCTCATCCCGTACCCGGATCGTGCGAGTCGACTTCGGCGCAGCCATCAACGGCGCATTCAAAAGCCGGTTCCGGGCCGACAAGTCCAACAGGTCGAGCCGTGCCCGTTCCAGTTTTGCGCGTAAGGCGTCGTCCATGGGCCGAACTCCATTATAGGGAACGGGGTCTAGGAAAGTGGAATTGTAGTCGGCGGCGGCCAAACCCATCTCAGCACCTCATCGACACGAAGGGCAGACCTGATACAGTATCGGGACAGCAGCATTCCGCCGAAACAGTGGAAACTGTTATAATTATTCATCCGTCTGAATACTTAGTCACTCATTGCGAGACCATGAAGATCCACGTTGGAATTGTCGGTTACAGAGGCTATAGCGGAGCGGAAGCCGTCCGTATCCTGTCTAAGCACAAGCACATAGAGGTGTTTCTGATGGAACACCGCCAGGACGCCGAACATCGCCCCGAGCCTCTGGGTGGCCAGCCCGTACAGCGCATCGCCTGCACGGTGGACGCTGCTGTATCCAACGGTATTCACGCGGTGCTACTCGCCACGCCGCCCGACGTCTCCATCGCGCTCACCAAAGATCTGCTGCCCAAGGGCATCAAAGTCGTGGACCTCAGCGGCGCCTTCCGCCTCAAGTCCGCCGAAACCTTCACCCGCTGGTATAAAGAAGATCACCACGCGCCTGAACTCTTCGCCGACGCCGTCTATGGCCTGCCGGAGTTCTACCGCGACGCCATCGTCGGCAAGCAACTGATCTCCAACCCCGGCTGCTACCCGACAGCCGCCAATCTCGCCATCCGACCTCTGGTTGCCGCCGGCGTCGTCGACCCCTCCAAGGGCATCATTTGCGACGCCAAGAGCGGTGTCAGCGGCGCAGGCCGCAAGCCGACCCTGAAGACGATGTTCAGCGAGGTCGCCGAAAACTTCAACGTCTATTCGGTCCTCAACCATCGCCACGTACCCGAAATTTTCATGAATTCCGGCATCGCGCAGGACGAAATTTCGTTCACCGCGCACCTGCTGCCCATTCACCGCGGCATTCTCGAAACCATTTATTTCCGGACCAAAGGAAATCCCGACGCGAACCGCATCCTCGAGGTTTACCAGGCCGCCTACGCCAACGAGCCTTTCGTACGCCTCTATGAACCCGGCAAGTTGCCGGACATCCAGTCCGCCGTACGTACCAACTTCTGCGACATCGGCTTCCAACTGGACGCCGCGTCCGGACGTCTGGTCGTCGTCTCGGTCATCGACAATCTGGTGAAAGGCGCCGCCGGACAGGCCATCCAGAACCTCAACCTGATCTCCGGCTTTGCCGAAACGGAGGGCCTGCTCTAACATGCACAAGGTCCTCATCAAACTCGGCGGCACCCTGCTCGACAACCCGATCTCCCGCGCCGACCTGGCCTCGCAAATCGCCCAGGTACAGCACGCCGTCGTCGTACATGGCGGTGGCAAGCAGATGACCCGCTTCCTCGCCGAACGCGGCGTCGAAAGCCGTTTCGTCAACGGACTCCGCGTCACCACGCCGGACGTCATCGATGCTGTACTCAAGGTCTTCGCAGGCTCGGTGAACCATGAACTCGTGGCCTCGCTGGTCAAGGCCGGTGCCAATGCCGTAGGCATCAGCGGCATCGACGCCGCGCTGGTCGAATGCCAGCCCCTCGGCGGTGAGTACGGCGCCGTAGGCAAGCCCGTTCGCGCCAACGCCGCACTACTCGACACCCTGGTCAACGGCGGCTTCGTACCCGTGGTCGCCTGCATCGGTGGGGACCGCCAGGGCAACATCTATAACGTCAACGCCGACCAAATGGCCGTCGCCTGTGCGGCCGGCTACGGCGCGAGCCAATTACTTTTTCTAACCGATGTCGAAGGTGTACGCGTCGCTTCGGGTGAAAATGCCATGCAATTAACCGTCGCCGAAATGCGTCAGTTGATTGCCGACGGCGTCGCGACGGGCGGTATGCAAGCCAAGCTCGAATCCGCGATTCTTGCGCTGGAACATGGGGTTCCAGAGGTTGTTATCGCTCCCGGCGCAAGGCCCGGAGTATTAGCCGCGCTTCTAGCCGGTGACAGAACTGTAGGTACGAGGTTAATAAAAAGCTAAAAAGTGACGAAAATTCGCAAGGCATTACTCCGGGATATTCCCGGAATGTTGGAAGTCATCAACGCCTACGCGGCCAAGGGCATCATGCTCCCGCGTACGGAGTTTGAAATGGCCGAAAACATTCGCGATTTCGTGGTCGCCGAAACAACCCCCGACGACCCGTCGCCGCTCACTCTCGTGGGCTGCGGCGCGCTGCATTTCTATACACCCACCAGCGCGGAGGTGCGCTCTCTTGCCGTCCACCCGGACCGCAAAAGCGAAGGCCTCGGACGCCGCATTGTCGAAGCTCTCGAAGTAGAAGCCCATGAACACGGGCTCGCGTCTATCTTCGCTTTTACTTATGTGGCGGGCTTTTTTCAAAAGCTCGGCTACGAACAAGTCGACCGTGGCGAACTCCCTCTAAAAGCCTGGAAGGACTGCCTCCGCTGTCCCAAATTCCAGGCCTGCGACGAAATCGCCATGCTCAAACGCCTCCGGAAATCTTCGGAAATCCGTACGCAACCTTCCTTAAATATCCTCACTGCCGCGGATATTGCGAAACTCCCTACTGTTTCCCATAGCTAGTCTGTAAAAGTTTGTAAAACTCTGTAACAGTCTGATAGGAGAAAAAGAAAAACGGCGACAATAGCAAAAAAAGGCTGAGAATTTGGCCTTGGTAAACGCACTATATACAAAACCAGGAAGGAGTAGTACCTGGGGCGTATAAGTACAGTCCCGCGGTAAGCGATGGTTTGGGTGTTTTCTGAACCAACTTCGCGCCGTGGGGGCAGGGAGACCGTATGAGAGCACTTACCGTAGATGTGCGGCAGGCGACTGGCAGAATTCTGAATACGACCCTATTCAGAAATGGAGGGAAGAAGTTACTCGCAAAGGGACACGTCATTAATGAAGACGATGTCCGGATGCTCGAAGTAGAAGGCCACGAACGGATCACCATCGCCGAACTTGAAGCCGGCGAGGTATCGGAAGACGAAGCCGTTCTACAGGTCGCCAACGAACTCGGCATCGGCTGTTTTGAAATCCGCCTCGCCGCCGGTGGCCGCGCCAACCTCATGGCCACAGAAGACTGCTGCGTTCTCGTCGACGACGATATCCTCCGCCAGGTCAACCTCACCGCCAGCGTCGTCATCGCCACCGGCCAGAATTTTGCGTACGCCAAAGCGGGAGACCGTGTGGCCATGGTCAAGTCAGCCCCCTTCGCGATTTCCGCCGGACAACTCGAAGCCGTCGTCAACATCCTTCGCGACCGCGGCGCTGTCCTGCAAGCCCGCCCCATGCGCGAACCCTCCGTCGCCGTCCTCTATTGCGACCCCGTCCAACCCGAACGCGCCCGCCAGTTATTCGAACCCATCGTCCAGCAGCGTCTAGCCCGATTCGGCGTCCAGTGCCGTTACGCCATGGTGGCTGCCGAAGACGAGACATCGCTCACTCGCGCCATGCAACATTTGCTGCGCGCCAAGCCCACTGTGATCCTCATCGCCTCCACTACCGCGCCCTCCGGTCCTGAGGATGCTGTCGGTGTCGCGATGCAGAATGCAGGCTGCTCCTTCGAGCGATTTCTCGCCCCCGTCGAGCCCGGCAATCTGCTTTTACTGGGATATAAAGATGAAATTCCGGTGGTTTCTGCGCCCGGATGCTTTCGCTCCGCCAAGCCAAACGTGGTAGATTTGATACTACCGCCGATGCTTGCGCGGTACAGAGTTTCTGGATGGGAAGTCGCCGCCCTTGGGCATGGCGGACTCCTGGCCTAACAGGCTCCTCCACTACCTTGCGTTTACCCTCCGAGAAACGCAAGGGTGCTCCTCAGCCGGGCGCTTTGACCAGCGTCCGGCTCTTTTTGTTTTTGTTCTATTCTGAGATATCCCGATGCGAATCCAGAAAGTGGACGCGTTTCTCCTGTCCTACCCGCTACCCGAACCGCTACAGCTTACTTACTACGGCGGCCAGCGCACCATCTTCAAGCGTGACTCGTTGCTGATCCGTGTCGAAACCGACGCCGGCATCGTCGGCTACGCGCCCGGGCAGGGAAGTGAGAAATGCCTGCGCGCCATTCGCGACCACATCGGTCCCTTCCTCACCGGACACTCCCTCGCCGACCCCGATGCTCTCCGTGTCCAGTACCTCCTGCATGGTGGACCCCAAGCCGCCGCGCACCTCAAGTACTATGCGACGGTCGAGATCGCGCTCTACGACGCCCTCGGCAAACATCGCGACCTTCCGATCTCCGAACTCCTCGGCGGCCGCGTGCGCGATCGGATTCGCCTATACGGCAGCGGTGGCATGTACATGCCGCCCAAAGATTACGCAGCCGAAGCCAAAGCCATTTCGGACCTCGGCTTCACCGCCTACAAGATGCGCCCCGGCCTCGGCCCTGATGAGGATCTCGAAGCCGTACGCCGCATGCGCGAAACCCTCGGCCCCGACACCGACATCATGGTGGACGCCCACACCTGGTGGCGCATGGGCAACCGTTCTTATGACATGGAAACGGTCGCCCGCCTCGCCGAACAACTTGCCGAATACGACATTTATTGGCTCGAAGAACCGGTCACCCCCGACGATCACGACGCCCTCCGCCAGTTGAAGGAGTGGGACATCGTGCCCATCGCCTCCGGCGAACACGAACTAGACGATGCCGGATTTCAGGATTTAGTCGCTCGCCAATGCGTCGATTTCGTACAAATGGATCTGCTTTGCCAAGGCGGATATCCGTCCGCCCGCCGCTTATTCTCGGACCTTGAACAAAGCAAGCAGCGCTTCGCCTTCCACTGCTGGGGCACAGACCTCGAAGTCGCCGCGGCCGCCCAGCTCGGCATCTGCTGGCCGGAATCCGTCGTCGAATGGCTCGAGTACCCCGTACATCGCTACGCCGGCAGCGTCAACATCCCCGCGCGCCCCGGCATGTACCCTTTCGACCTCGCGCTGGAAATCCTGAAAGACCGCCTGACCATCGAGAACGGCGACCTTATCGTCTCCGCCAAACCCGGACTCGGAGTAGACGTCGACGAATCGGTCATCGAGCGCTACCCCTGGATCCCCGGACCCTGGTCCGAATTCACCCTCGAAGACCCGCCCGGTACCTTCGCCGTCACCGCCGATCACGCCAAGAAATGGGACAATAGTGCGTCGGAATGCCAAGAAAATTAACCGCTGATTTTCTGGTCGCCGGTGCCGGATCCTTCGGCTCCTGGACAGCGCTCGAACTCGCCCACCGCGGCTACAGCGTCATCCTCGCGGACCCCTACGGTGCAGGCAACGCCCGCGCCAGCTCCGGTGGTGAAACCCGCATCATCCGCGCCAGCTACGGCGCCGCCCGCCATTACACCAAAATGGCCGTCGAATCTCTCGCCGCCTGGAGGCATTTATTTGCCGCCCAAAACAAGCGCGAACTCTTCCATCCCTGCGGTGCGTTATTCACAGCGGAACCCGGCAATTCATTCCTGGAAGCCAGCGCGGACGCCCTGCGCGACCTTCGCGTGAACACCCGTCGCCTCACCGCTAAAGCCCTCGCCAAGCAGTACCCGCAAGTCCAATTCGGCGCAGGACGTGAAGGACTCCTCGAGCCCGACAGCGGCGTACTCATGGCCCGCCGCGCGGTCCAACTCGTCACCGAAGTCGCCGAACAGCAAGGCGTGCACGTGGTACGCGAACCCGTCGATCCCGCCCGAATCAAAAGCCGCTTTCAGGTCGGCGCCACCATCTTCGCCTGCGGACCCTGGCTCCCCCAAATCTTTCCCGAAGAACTCGGCTCCCGCATCTGGCCCACCCGCCAAGAGGTGTTTTTCTTCGGCGCAGGCCCCGCGTACGCCCCAGCAAAGTTCCCCGCCTGGGTCGATTTCGGCGCCACCTATTATGCCCTGCCGGACATCGAAAATCGAGGATTAAAGATCGCCTTTGACAGCCACGGACCGGCAATTGACCCCGATCGCGACACCCGCATCGTCACTCCCGCCAGCGTACGCCGCATGCGTCAGGTGATCGCGCAAATCATGCCCACGCTCAAAGACGCGCCGATCGTGGAAACACGAGTCTGCCAGTATGAAAACACATCCAACGGCGATTTCCTCATCGACTGGCTCCGCCCCGGCATCCTCGCCGTAGGTGGAGGCTCCGGCCACGGCTTCAAGCACGGCCCTGCGGTCGGAAAAATTGCCGCCGATTTAGCAGAAGGAAAAATCGAAATTCCGCCGTCGCAGTTCGCTTTTTCTGTAAAAGCTACTAAAAAAGCCCGGCAGATTTTTTAGTACAGCTACAGCGGCAGCATATCGAGCGCGCCTTGCAACTCCGCTCGCGTATGCCCATCACCGGTACGCGACGTCACCTCAATCCCGCGCTCGTACATCGCCCGCGCCTGCTCCACTTCGCCCATCTTCTCCAGCGTCTGCCCGCCGTGAAAGTACGCCGCGGCGTAGTTGGGATTCACCCGCAGTACGTCCTCAAACGCCTCTACGGCTTCGCTGTACGCCTGCTGCTTCACGTACTCCATCGCCAATCCATAACGCGCCAGCAGGTTCGTCGGATCCTGCGCGGCCATTGCCTTGAGTGCTTCGATGCGGTCCATTTGGTCATACGCATGTTAGCATCGCCAGTGAGTGGCCTGCCCTTTCTTTGAGCCCCTGGAACCCCTCGTCGAAGATGGCTTTTGCCCCACAGAACGGGTCACCCTCGGCGCGATGTACCGTGGCCGCTGTACCAAAGGTCCCGTCCCGCAGGACTCCGGTTTCCGCCCCTGCAACCGCGGCTACGCTCGTGGCATCTGCCCGAACTTCCCCGCCGAAGCACCGCTCGACGCCTACCGCTTCGCCTGCCTCGAACAACCATCCCGCATCATTTGGATCGAAGAGCGCGCCCACCGCCCTCTTCAGTTCGCAGACACCCTTCCGGACCTTGCCCCGTCCCCACTCGCCATGCAATTCACCGCATTTCAAAAGAGCATAAAGGAAAACAAAATATGACCCCTGCCGCCGGACGCCCGGTAAGCGAATCCAAATCCATCTACACCGAAGTCGCCATGCCCAACGACGCAAACCCCCTGGGTACACTCTTCGGCGGCAAAGTTATGGCCATGGTGGACCTCGCAGCCTCCATCGCCGCCAAGCGCCACTCCCGATGCCCGGTGGTGACCGCCTCCATCGACAACATGAGCTTCCACTACCCCGTCCGCATCGGCGAACTCGTCACCTGCTACTCCCAGGTCAACCGTGTCTTCACCACCTCGATGGAAGTGGGCGTCCGCGTCTGCGTCGAAAACCTGCAAACCGGTGAACTCCGCCACACCTCATCCGCGTACCTCACCTTCGTCGCTCTCGACGAGGCCGGCAACCGCCGCCCCGTACCCCCGGTCATCCCGGAGACCGAAGACGAAAAGCGCCGCTATGAGGATGCCCTCAAGCGGCGCGATTATCGTTTAGAACTGCGGAAAAGAACCGAAGCCTAAGCCTTGTGCATGTATTTAATGGAAGGCTTGTAAATAAGTAGGTTGGGCGCGCCTTCCCGGTTAAACTTCAAGCAGTTTTTGTCGTACCACTCGATCACGCCAGTCAGTGTTTCGCCATCTTTCATGACGATCACCATGGTGGTCTTCGACTGCATCTGCTTCATGTAGTAAAAGTTTTCGGCGTTGGTCTGGTCGGGCGGAACCGCCTTCTTGGGCGGGGCCTGTGTCTTCTTGGGATTGGAGGAAATCATGGACGTGGGCACCGGGGTCTGATTAGTACAGACTTATCACATACCGAAAAAGACCCGCAAGTCTATGTGAAATGTTAGTTTACGCCCGCGATCGCAATTCGAGCGCCAGCGCATCGAGCGCAATCGTCTTTTGGATGTTCCGGCGCAGATAGTCAGCCAGCTCATCGACCTTGGAACAAGCGTTACGAATCCAACGGAAATCCACCTGCTGCGCGATTGCCTGTAGCTGCCGCGTGACATCCGGATTGCGCAGTGGCGCACGCCCGTTCTGTACCAAAAGCAGATCCTCCAGCAGGTCGTACAACACCAGCAGTTGGTCTTCCAGCTTCTCCGTCTTCCGCATCCCAATCGACTCAGAGAACTTCGCCCACTCGCCAAACGTCGATCTGCCGGACCCCGTCGCCAGCATCTGCAGCATCGCCTCACGGCGCTTGTCGTAGCTTTCGATGTCGATCGACACCGCCGCCCCCGGACATCCGCTCGCCAGCGCCAACCGCCGCTCCGGATGATCCAGCCCGCGCTCCCGTACAAACTGCCGCATCTCGCCTTCCTCCAGGCGCCGCATCGCAAAGATCAGCGACCGTGACCGGATCGTCGGCAACAAATCATAAGGATTCGTCGCCGTCAGCAGCAGAATCAGGTACGGTGGCGGCTCTTCCAGGATCTTCAGCAGCGAGTTCGCGGCCTGCTCATTGGCCCGGTCAATCTGGTCGATCAGAAAGATCCGATGCCGCCCCTTTAACGGCTGGAACTGCGCCCGCTCCTTCAGCAACCGGATCTGCTGAATCGAAATCTGCCGCAGCGGACCATCTGGCGGAAAAGTCAAAAAGTCCGGATGGCTCGACAGGACGTACGGATCATCTGCCCGCTTGTCACTCGGCAGCTTTTCGCGATCCGCAATCGTCGCCTGATTCTCTTTGCTGGAAAGGTCGTCCTGCTCGATCTGCGCAGCATTACCCAGCAACTCCGCGCCAAACCGCCGCGCCAAAGTCGCTTTGCCCACGCCCGCAGGACCCGCAAGCAGAATCGTCTGCGGAATGCGCTCCGCATCGATCATCTGCCGCAGCGTAGTCGCCGTCTCGGCATTGCCAAAAAAATTGGGGAAGACGCTCAAACTTTCAGGATAGACCTCTTGACAAGATTCTATAGTTCCATAAATATAGAAATATAGAAATGAGCCACCCAACACTGTCTGAAGATCACGTCGCAAGATTCGCCGACATGTTCGCCGCTATGGGTACAGAAGCGCGTCTTCGCATCGTCCGCTTGCTCCTACAGGCCCATCCCGACGGCATGACCGTAGGCGAAATCGGCTCTGAACTCGGCATTCCCGGCTCAACCCTCTCGCACCACCTCGACAAGCTCAAAAACGAAAGCCTGGTGAACGTCAAACGCGAAAGTACCTACCTTCGCTACACGGCGAACACCGAAACCCTGCAGGAGCTGCTCGGCTTTTTGTACGCCGAATGCTGTACCCGCAATCGTGCCATCGCACCGGAAACCCTCATCAACATCGGTTCATAAAACACAGAAAGGAACCCCCACATGAACGTCAAAGAAGTAGTCAAAGAAAAGTACGGCCAGGCGGCCCTCCGCGTCACCTCCGGCGGCACCAACTCCTGTTGCGGCGCGGGCGCGGCCTGCTGCGACACCGACGTAGACCCCATCACCTCCAACCTCTACGACGAGCTGCAGAAGGACGAACTGCCCCAGGAAGCGGTCCTCGCCTCCCTCGGCTGCGGTAATCCCACCGCGCTCGCCAAGCTGAATCCCGGCGAAACCGTCCTCGACCTCGGCTCCGGCGGCGGCATCGACGTACTCCTCTCCGCCAAGCGTGTCGGACCCACCGGCAAAGCCTACGGCCTCGACATGACCGACGAAATGCTCGCCCTCGCCCGCACAAACCAGCAAAAGGCCGGCATCACCAACGTCGAGTTCCTCAAAGGCGAGATCGAACACATCCCGCTCCCCGACAACACCGTCGACGTCATCATTTCCAACTGTGTCATCAACCTCTCCGCCGACAAGGACGCCGTCCTCCGCGAGGCCTTCCGCGTACTGAAGCCCGGCGGCCGCTTTGCCGTATCCGACGTCGTTACCCGCGGCGAAGTCCCCGCCGAGATCCGCCAGACGGTCCTGCTCTGGGTAGGCTGCATCGCCGGTGCGCTCGAAGAGAACGACTACCGCGCCAAACTCGCCGCCGCCGGCTTCACCGATATCGACGTCGAACCCACCCGCATCTACCAGGTGGAAGACGCACGCGCCTTCCTGAGCGGTCAGGGACTCGATGTTGACGCCCTAGCCCCCCAGGTGGACGGCAAGTTCCTCAGCGCCTTTATTCGGGCCGTAAAACCGCATGCCAACGCCTAAGCAGCGAGTCCTCATCCTCTGCACGGCGAACTCCGCCCGCAGTCAGATGGCCGAAGGACTCCTCCGGCACGACTTTGGCGATCGCTTCGAAGTGGAAAGCGCCGGCGCGCGAGCCACTCTGGTACGTCTCGAAGCGATCGCCGCCATGCGCGAGATCGGCGTCGACATCTCGGGTCACCGCTCAAAGAGTGTGGATGAGTTCGCCGAAGTGACCTTCGACCGGGTCATCACCGTGTGCGACAACGCACGCGAGGCTTGCCCGGTCTACCCCGGCCACACAACCAACCGCATGCATCACGCGTTCGATGATCCGGCAGCGTTAGAAGGCACGGAGGCCGAGCGAGTAGCCGAGTTTTCCCGGGTTCGGGACCAGATCCGCGCGTGGTTCCGCGAGATCTTCGGCTAGTCGTTCAAGGCCTTCCAAAGTGCAGTCACCATCTCGCGTCCAGCCAGCATTCGATCCGCGATGTTGGGACGCGCGCCGCCAAGCTTCGGGTGCTTGGCGATGCGCATCTCAATCAGAAACCCCGGCACCTGCCGCGCCGCATACAGCCCTTGCACCACGTTCATCCGTCCGGCCATGCCACTGGTGGTAGTTTCCGGCTCCACCCGAGGCTCAGGACTCGAAGGCGCAAACGTCTTCCCCGCCATCCAATACTCATGAAAGCGCTCCAGCAGCGGCCGCGTCTTCTTCGTTCGATCCGGAGGCCCGGCCAGATACTCGTTGGTCTCCGTATTGTGCACAGTCACAAACGCATCAATGCGATTCCCGGCATCGAGCCAGCCGTAAATCGCCTTCTTCTGTGCCGCGATCTCCGGCATCTTCGCAGGATCGTCGATGTCCCAGTTGCGATTCAGGTCGTACCCTGCGGCATTGAATCGCACCCCACCATTCGCCACCCCATCGGGATCGCACATCGGCATGATCTTCACAATCACACCCTTGCGGATCGCAACAGCCTCCGGCTCATTTGATGTCAGGAAGCGGATCGCGCCCTCGCCCGTCCACGAACTCCCGGCTTCCCAAGCATGCTGCCGGAACATCAGCCAGATCACCTTCTTACCCTCGCCAATCGTCAGCAGAGGGATGTCGCGCTTCTGCGGAGTCTGCCCCAAGGATTCGACACGCACATACGGCAGCCGCGAAACATCCCGCAGCAGTACCTGCAGATTGGCATTGGTATACGGCGGCACATGCGCGATCCACACCCGATCCTGCTTCGTCCCCAGCGACACACGAAATCGCATCGAAGGCCCAGTCTCGTCGTACTGCGCATCATCTATTGCCTGCCATGACTTCTGATCAAAGCTGATGTAAGGCGGTGTATCGCGAGTAATCGCACCCCGGTTCGGCTGATAGTTGTACTCACCGGCCAAATCGACCAAGTCAAACGTCAGCGTACGCCCGCGAGCCCCATCGGCACGGAAGTAATACCAGCTTGCCTGTCGATTGCGCCCTGCCTGATCGGTCTGCCCGATCACGTGCAGCCGGAAGTGATCCTTCGCGACCTCTTCCACTCGCCCCATCCGTCCGCCTTCAAAATCCGTGTGGATCGTAGCAGCCTGAGCCGCCGTGGCGAACAACAGCAGCAGTAGGATCACTCCTGGACCAGTTCCATCTTCTTGAGCGTCTCGGCCGGCTCCGGAGGATCAAAGCGGCTGATGACGCCCTTCTGCCGCCCGTTCTCGATCACCACACCATACGGCGTGGTATCGAACGGAAAGAGCTTCTTCAGCTCTTCATGTTCCATCGTTGTTACGGCCTTCAACCCGGTGTCCTTCAAGAAGGCCTGCGCAAACTGCTTCTGCCGCGTTGGAATCGCCACCACCCGTGTCGTACCAAAGTTCAGCTTCGACATCGCCTTGGCCGCCGCATCGCAATGCATGCACTCGGGGTCGTAGAAGAACAGGAACACTCGCCCGCGCGTCATATCAAAAGGCTGCCCGTCGGCGATGATCTGCTTGGGCGCCTCAATACCTGTGACCCGCGACACAGCCACTCCATAGCAGACACCCGCAAACACAGCCACCGCACCGAGTGCCACCAGAGCCCCGCGCAAATTGGAAGACGGCCGCGTCCACCAGCCAGCAATCGCCGCCAGCAGCACCATCACCGCATCACCCACAAAGAACCCAGGACCAATCGCTCGCTTCAACATCGGGAAGCACGTACAGTCCATGCTCTTGAACTCGGTATAGTTCCAGCCCATGTACCCCATGAATCCAAGCAGCAGTAGGATGCATAGCGCTGCACCCCACCGGCGGAATCGGGGCACAAGGATCAAGAGTCCGCCCCAGGTCTCCCCGGTCGCAAGCGCCAACGTAAACGGCAGGCTTACGGCATAAGGAACCTTAAACTGTTCGATCTTGATGGTCCAGCCCAGCGGATCGGTAATCTTCCAAATGCCGGAGACCAGAAACAGAATGCCGATAATGACAGCGGCAATGTGGGAAACAGAGGACTTCCAGTGCGGGATCACCCAAGCGGGTTCGCTTTCCACGGCGCCTGCGCGGACATCGGCGGATCTAGGATCCGCAATGGACTCAGCCATGCTTCTAATATACCCCCGCCACAATCGTGCCCTATTCCATATCCAACTACGTACCTTCCGTCCGATAAAAACCTTAAGATGCCGACCGACCGCTTACTCACTCAGGAAGAGATCGACAACGTATTCCGAAGTATGAAGAAGTCCGGGCCTTCGGAAGCGCCGCAAAAGCCGGTCCAGCCCTATGACTTCCGCCGTCCGGACCGTATCGCGAAAGATCAGCTGCGTGCCATCCACCTGCTGCACGAAAACTTCGCCCGAAGCCTGTCGTCCAGCTTATCGGCATTCCTGCGCGCGTACGTCGGCGTAAATCTCGTCTCCGTCGAACAGCTCTCCTTTGCCGAGTTCACGCAATGCTTGCCATCGCCAAGCTGTATGGTCTCGCTCAAGATGAAGCCCTTCGACGGCAACTCGCTGCTCGAGATCAACCCGTCACTCGTCTTTCCCATCCTCGAGATGCTCCTCGGCGGGTCAGGCAAGGGAAGCAATAAGGTCAACCGCGAAGTCACCGAAATCGAGCAGAACATTCTCGAAAGTATCTTCCGCATCATGCTGAATGACCTTCGCATGGCCTGGTCCTCGGTCACCAGCATCGACTTTTTGCTCGAATCCCACGAAACTGAGCCCCAACTCCTGCAGCTACTCGCACCGAATGAAGCCGTCGTAGCCGTCAGCATGGAAGCGCGCATCGGCGACAACGCCGGCATGATGAACATGTGCATCCCGTCCATCACCGTCAAGATGCTGCGCCAAAAGTTTGACCAACAGTGGTCGATGCGCCGTCTGCAGTCGTCCGAGCAGGACCAGGTGCGTATGTTGAAACTCGTCCGCCAGAGCGAGATGGAGCTCGACGTACGCCTCAAAGGCCCAACCCTCACCTTTGCCGACCTCATGGCCCTCGAGCCTGGCAAAGTACTCACGTTTGACTATCCGGTGGAACGCGACCTGGACCTCATGATGAACGGCCGCGCCAAATTCAAAACACGCGTCGTCGCGCAAGGCCGCAAGCGCTCCGCCAAGCTTACCGTGCCGTTCGCCGAGCGCGATTTCCAACCGCTACGGGAGTAATGGCAGCGCCACAGCCGCCTTATTGGGATCCGGCTGATAGAGCAGCGTAATCGTACGCAGGGGCTTCAGCTTCCCCGCATAAGGAAAGAACAGCAACCCTCGAGCCGGCATCTTGCGCTCGCCCGGCTCCAGTTCCACCTTCGCCAGCGCCTCAACGGGATCAATCGGCGCTTCCGCGCTGTTCCCGGAACGGTCATGTCCCGGAGCACCAACCACCGGAGGAGCCGGTCCGCGGCCCTGCCTCGTCGAGTCCAAATCCGGAGACCCCGTCGAAGGCCTGCGCCGCCCCAGAATTACGCCAGCATTCCCCAAAGACCCCGTCGCTTCCAGATTTGGAGCATTCGCCGAATGGATCGACCCCTCACGCATCGTAGCCGCGACATACGACGAAGGGTCCGTCGCAATCGGATTCTTCGGCGCAACCTTGCCCGTCAGTTGCAATTGAAAGTGCGCGTGCCGTACCACGATCGGCTCAGTGCCAAACACCGCCACTTCCAGCACGATGTGGTTTGGTGCGAACAGCACCCCGCGACCCGTCGGCGCGCTATGCCCCAGATAGTCCGCCGCCAGCGTATGCGAGGAGGAACCCGGTATCGCCACCGATGCCTGATACTCGCTCGCTTTCGCCCGCGGCGGCAACCCATCGGTCACCGGCGGACCCTGTTGCGCCAGCAGCAGTGCCGCGACAAGGGTTTCGGACGCGATCAGCAGGGGCATAACCACGCCCCGAGAGTATCACGCCATCGGGCGCTGTTCTTCGACGGGTTCCCGCTCCTCGGGAATCGTGAACGAAGGCGCACCAACCGTCTCCGCCAGATCGTGATCCGAATAGATAGGCTTCTGCAGCAGATCGATAAAGAACGTCCCAACGGTCGACAGCACCAGCATACCCGCCACCCACAGCACCAGCAGCCACCATGTGACGTTCACCCGCCGTACCGCCGACACCTGCGCCGCCGACAGAATCCGCGCATGCAGCGTGACCCCCTGCCAACGTGAGTCCTGCAACTTCTTGCTCGCGTACGTGGCATCCTCCACCGCGCGGTCCGCCTTCAACTTCAAGGCTTCCCGCTCGCTGGCAAACCGCGCCGCTGCCTGACTTTCCCGCGCCGCCTTGGCCGCCGCCTCTTCCGCTGCCGCCAACTCAGCCCGCACCCGGCTGATCTCCAACGCGTCGCCCTCCGACGCCTGCAGCCCCCGCAACTTCGCCCGCAGCTCCAGCGCGCGACCCTCCAGCGCCGTTTGACGCTGGCTCCGAGCCAAAAACTCCTCGCGGCTCACCGCCCCAGGACCCTGCTTGTCATAGTCAAACAGCTCCCGCAGCGCCAACTCCGCGCCCGACACCACCATATTGGACTCAGCTTCCGCCCGAATCAGATCCACAGGCGTACGCAACAGCCGGTACCTCTGCTGCAAGTACAAATCCACCAGCAGATTCGCCGTATCCGCCGCCTTCTGCGCCGACGCATCCGTATAGGAAATAGAAATGAGATTGCCCGGCGAAGGGACCTCCACCGAGATTCGCTGCTTCAGCTCCGCCGCACGAACCCCAGCTGCCTGCGCGGACTCGATCACGCCTTCCGCCTTCGCCAGGCTGGCTGTCAGCTGCTGGATCTGCGCTGTGACAATCGCCGCTTCCGCCGCCAGTTCCGCGTCCGTAATCGGCGTCGCGGACCCGTATCGCGAAATCAGTACACTCGCCGTCGCCCGTTGCTCGACCGGCTGTAAACCATACCAAACAAGGGAGATCACCAGCAGGATGGCGAAAATCACCAGGAACGCGACGCGACGCCGCGCCAAAACTGCGTCCAGTGCGCCAATCGGATACCGCCCGGTGTTACTGCCGTAAAAGCTACCACCACGGCGGTAGCCAGAAGCAGACTCCGGGGTGATATCGATAATCGGCCGCTCGCCTTGCGGTTCACCCATCGTCCCAGTAGAGCACGGTGGAAACCACTGATTCTATTTCGCTTCGTACCGTTTTTCAGGGCCCCGGTACTAGTACGCCACTACCCCTCAGCCAACTAGCCTTTGGCGAAGTACAGGTTCGACGCGCGCTCCAAATCCGTGCGCGACATCAACGGCGGACGCTGCTCATACCGTGCAATCGACAGCATGATGTTCATGATGTCGCTCGGATAGCAGGCGCGCAGTTCCGTACGGCCTTCACGCAAACAAAGCTTGCGCAGATGCTCAGCAGAATCCGGATCCGGCTGCAGGTGCTTCGAATGCGCCACGCGGCTAAAGATCTGGTCAAACGCCCAAGCCTCCACCGGCTCGATGAAGATCTTGTTGTGGATACGGCGCAGAAACGCCTCGTCCGCCAGGTCCGACGGCTCGAGGTTGGTGGAAAACACCACCATCGTCTCAAAGGGAATTTGGAACTTCACGCCGTACCGAAGGGTCAGATAATCCACGCGACGGTCCAACGGTACAATCCAGCGGTTCAGCAGGTCGCGAGGACTCATCAACTGGCGGCCAAAGTCGTCGATGATCAGGATCCCGTTATTCGCCTTCATCTGCAAAGGCGCGGAATAAATGCCGGACGCCTCGTCCAGCTTCAATTCCAGCATCGACGGCACCAGTTCGCCACCAACGACGATGCACGGCCGCTTGCACAACACCCACCGCGGGTCGATGTCTGGATTTTCCTCATAGTCCAGCTTGTTGTGTACCACCGGGTCGAACAAGCTGATGATCTGTCCGTCTACCTCAACGGAGTAGGGAATCAGCACCGCATCGTCATAAATCCGCAGCATCCGCTCGGCGACGCTGGTCTTACCGTTCCCGGACGGCCCGTACAAAAAGATCGAACTCTGCGAGATCAGCGCCGGACCCAGGTCGTCCAATAGCCGGTCCGAAATCACCAGATCCGAAAAACAGCTCTTCAGCGTCCGCCGGTCGACGTCCACTTTTGCCGACTGCGCTTTGGTCGCGGAGTGATAATCCCCCAGCGACACCGGACACGCACCGGCATACTGGTTTACCTGGAAGCGTTCGGACGCCAGTTGCTTGCCCGCCTGCGACAGGGTGAACTGATAATCGTTCCCCGTCATGCCCTTTACTTCCACCAGTTGCTGGCTGCGCATGTGCCGGAACGTACCCTCAACGATCGGGTGCGCGAGCTTCAATTGCTGGCTCAACCGCCCGAGGTTCGAAAAGCCTTCGAGCAGCATTCGGCGCAGAATTAAGTCCAAAACCAGGGAGTTCGACACTCCCAGATCCTCATACGTTTGCGGCGTTGTTGGCTTGAAACCCGGAGACTTGCGGACGTAGGAAACCATGGCGGCTTACCTTATATCGGCCAGCCGCAGCCTTCTCATTAGAGAACCGTTCGCTTGACTGTACTAGTAAAGGGGAATAAAAAAGGGGCACAGGCGCGCTTGCTCGGAGGGATCGTCCGCAAGCTGTCGCAGGAGCCGCGAACAAATATTCAAACCCGCCTGTGCCTCCGGGATCGGATGGTGACTGTTAGCGTGAGAAGCAGGACCCGATGCCTCTTCTAAGCAGCCGCTCCGCCCGGACTCGTTAGGATTGTTTGGCCAATCCTATTCCGTCGATCCAGCCTTGTTGTAAAGAGCATCTCGCTCAGGGCAACAAGAGCTAGTTCAAAATCAATTGATCCCGCACCTTAAAGGTGATCACCGTCTCGGCGGGAATCAGAACTTCTTTCTTGCCGGTGGCTACCGCGCCACCCGCTCCAGCAGCCGCGCCCGTCGCAGCACCGATTGCCGCTCCCTTGCCACCGCCGGCGATTGCGCCGATCACGGTGCCCGCTACTGCTCCGCCGCCAGTCATCACCGCGTTACGCTTGGCATGACCTGGGCCAGTTCGAACTTCCGGTTGCGTGGTAATCGAGTAACGCTTGCCATTCACGGTAAGCGCATCGAGGTACATTTGCAGTTCCGCGCGGCCTGCCACTCGTCCCGACGTGGCCACCTCACGAAGGTAACCGTCCACCAGGGATCCTTTGGGCACCAACACTTGCCCGTTATTCCCGGTTAAGGCGGTCTCTACGACGCCTTGAAAACGATTTCCAGCCTGATTTTTACCACTATTCAGCTCCTGATTCAAGCGAATTGTCAGCGTATCTCCAGGAAATAAAGAAGGCGCATTTTCCGCGAAAATCAGCCCACTCATCATCGCGCAGCAAACCACGCCGCGCAGCATTCCGTTCCAGTTGGTCAAAGGTAGTTTCATCCGGTTTGTAATCATCCCCGTTGTGGTGGCGGCCTTAGTACTCACTCGCGCGAACTCGCCTTTGCCAGGCTGGGTTCCATGCGCTGGGTGAGTACTCTCCTCCACCGGGGGCTCCATATGACAGGTTCGACGTGTCACCAGGTTGCGGCGGTTACTACTGACGCGCCACCTGTACCTTCGGAGTGGCCAGATAGCCAATTACACGGTTCTTTTGCACTTCGTAAACCACCAGTTCATAAGGCTGCCGGGACTTCGCCGACGCATAGAACTGAACCGGTTCGTTCACGGTCTTGTCTTTCTTCTCGATCTTGCGATCGTCCACCACCAGGTTCAGCGTGTACCGGCCCTTCTTCAGGTCCGCCTTGCGAACTTCCAGTTGGACGTCGCCCACGCGCTGCTGGCCCGCGCTCTTCGCCAGGTTGAACTCGTAGTAGTTCCGCTCGCCCAGAGACTTGAGAGCCATAAACTCCTGATGATTCGTCGCGATTAGACCGCTCATCTCGCCCATATCGCCACGGACGCGCTTCAAATCACCAACCGTACGATCTAGTTCCGTACGCGTGCTCGCGATCTCGGTCTTCACGTTGCCGACTTCGGTTTTCACCCCGCCGACTTCTGTGTTGATCTCACCCAAACGGCTGGCGTTCGCATCCGCAGCCTGGCGAATCGACGCCAATTCCGCGTTCAGTTTCTCCACCTGTTCGGATTGCTGTTTCTTCCAGGTATTGTCAAGGCGGCTCGATTGGCGCTGCACCACTGTGCGGGTCTGCTGCGCCACTTTCTTGCTGACTTCTTCCTTGGCCGCGGCAAGCGCCTGTTCCATTCCGGCCACGGAACGCTGCATCGCCTCGTTGTTCTTTTGAAGGTCGGTTTTGACAGAGCTCAGCTCCGTCCGCAGCGTACCAATGTCGCTGCTCAGTCCCTGCGTCTTGTTGGCTTGGTATACGTTGGCGCCGAGGCTCAACGCCAGCGCGCCACCCAGGCACCACGCAAAGATCGCGCGGCCCGACGTGGACGGCTGTTCAGTCACCACCGTGACGGGGGTGTTGTTGGAAGGTTGAATCGTTTCTGCCAAGTTGCTGCTACCTGCCACTGATAAAGCATTCTGGCGACCAAACGTTTTTTCAATCACTTGGCACCGCATGACGCGGTAATACGGTAAGCTTTACCTGCCACCACCCGGTATTTCGTACCGGGTGTCGGGTGGACCTCACTCCCGCTGGGATGAAATCTACCCTGTGGATCTGGAGGTATCATTTCAAAATCATGACAAACGGCTTTCTGCGGACGTCTGCCACCTTCGCCGTGTGTTGCTTCGCCGCCGCCCCGAACCTCGTGGCGCAGCAGGCCAAACATCACACCCTACGCGCCACTGCCGACTCGGTGGTGGTGGGTTACTACGACGCGTCGACCAAGCCCGCCCTCCGCATCCGCTCCGGTGACACTGTCACGATCGAAACCCTGGGTGTCGGAAGCGGCGAGATGCTCGAAGCCGCCGGTGTACCTCGTGCCCAAATCGAACCGCTCAAGTTCGAGATCGCCGCCAAGGACCCCAAGGCCCGCGGCCACTACCTCACCGGACCAATCTATGTGGAAGGTGCCGAACCCGGCGACGTACTCGAGGTCGACATCCGCGACATCCGCCTCGTGCATGATTACTCCTACAACGGCATGGGTAATAATGGCGTCCTCGCCGACCTGTTTGCCGATCGCCCCGCGGACCGCAAGCGCCGCATCATCCCGCTCGACCGCAAGACCATGACCGCTCCCTTCGCCCCCGGCGTCGTAGTCCCGCTCCAGCCATTTTTCGGAAGTATGGGCGTCGCGCCGCCCGCCTCTGCAGGACGCATCAGCAGTTCGCCGCCCGGCTACCACGCAGGCAACCTCGACAACAAGGAACTCACCGCCGGCGCCAAGCTGTACATCCCCGTACATGTCGCCGGCGCTCTCTTCCAGGTGGGCGACGGCCATGCCGCGCAAGCCGATGGCGAAGCCGACCAGACGGGACTCGAAACCTCGCTCACCGGGGACTTCCGCTTCACCGTCCGCAAGGACGTGAAGCTCACCTGGCCGATGGCCGAAACCAAGACCCACTTCATCACCATGGGCCTCGACCCGGACATCAACCGCGCCATCCGCTTGGCCGCGACCGAAACCATCGACTTCCTCATGCGCCACGTCCCCGGCATGACCCGCGAGAACGCCTACATGCTCATGAGCGTCGGCATCGACCTTCGCATCACGCAACTGGTCGACGGCACCAAGGGCGCGCACGCCATGATCCCGAAATCGCTCTTCACCGGCGCCCGCCGATGAGAACAGACCCTAACTCGTCGCCTTAGTAAAGATCAGAATGTGCTGCCGCGGCAGTATGCCGATGTTCTCTTTCAGCCGGAAGCCCTCTGCTTCCAACTCGGCCTTTACCTCTTTCACCGACATCTTGTGTTCGGGCCGGATCGGTATCGATGGATCCTCCTTGCGGTACTCAAGCAGCACCAGCCGTCCATCGGGACGCAACGCCGCGCGCATCTTCCGCAGCATTTCCTGCGGATACGAAAACTCGTGATACACGTCCACCATCAGGATGAGGTCAATCGCGTTCGCCGGCAGGTTCGGATCCATCTCCGTCGCCAGCACCGGCTCGACATTCTTGATCTTCTCGCGAGCCATGTTCCGCGCCAGCCGCTGCAACATCGGCTCCTGCAGGTCCGACGCGTACACCTTGCCCTCAGGACCCACCTTCCGCGCCATGCGAACGCTAAAGTACCCCGTACCCGCGCCCACATCGGCCACCACCATTCCCTTTTTCAGACCCAGCACATCCAGCGCCTTGCCGGGGTTCTCTTCCCACTCGCGTTCGGGCCTCTCCAACCAATCGGCCCCGCCATAACCCATTACCTGGGCGTACTTGCGACCCGTCACAGGATGTACGTTTTCCTGTCTCGGCTGTGCGACAGTGAATACAGTTGCGGCAACGGCGACCGCCCAAAGGCGGCGAATCAAAGAGTTGGACGACATGTTTGGACCCTTAAACTATAGACCACGCACACCCGTGTTTCGGCGTCAATTTCTCACTTATTTTCCGCCGATTGCAGCCTTGGCGCTATCTTCCGCCTGCCAACCCCCGGCGCGCAAGGACAAACGCATCATCGCTGCGCAGGGCGAACGCGTCGAATGCGGTGTCTTGGTCTTCAATGTCCTGGAATCCGTTTGGCTCCCCCAGTTGGGCGAAATGCCCATGGTACGGACACCGAAACACCGCTTCCTCAAGATACGTCTATCGGTTACCAATGGCGGCGGATCCATGACCGGATGTCCCATGCAGTCGATCCTCGACGCCAACGACAATGCCTATCCCGAACTGAACGACATCCAAAACCTGGACGAGTGGCTCGGCGTCTTACGAATGATGCCCCCCGGCGGCACTGAAATCGGCTGGATCGTCTTCGACGCGCCGCAAACCGCGTACACGCTCCGCCTCACCGACGGATTGATTGAGAACGAACATGTTGGGTACGTCAAAATCCCGTATTCTCTGGAGTAGCTTCTGCCTCAGCGCCTTGCTCGCCTTCGGCAAGGACCTCGCGCTCAAGCCCCAACTCCACCAGATCGAAGATGGTCCGGCCATCGACGCCACCATAGACTTCCTGCCCGGCGAAACCGTCTATATGAGCTTCCGCGTCGCTGGCTTTGAGTCCAAGGAAAAAGACGACGAATTCCAGACCGTCGCCCTCGAATACCGCATCACCGTCGAGGACCCTGAAGGCGTCCCCGCCGCCGCTCCCCAACAGGGCAAATTCACGACGGACCTCCGCCGCGAAGACAAAGAGTGGGAACCCAAAATCCGCCGTGAAATCCGCCTGCCGGACCACGCCATCCGCGGCAAATACAAAGTCACCCTCTGGGTCAAGGACACCATCTCCGGCGAAGAAGCCACATCGCTTCTGTCCTTCCCGGTCCGCAACCGCAACGTAGAAGGCGCCCCTGAACTCACCGTCCGTAACTTCGGCTTCTACCGTTCCGAAGAAGACCGCCGCCCCTTAACCCAGCTCATCTACCACAAGGGCGACTCCGTCTTCGTCCGCATGGACGTCACCGGTTACGATCGCAGCGGCGCAAAAAACGCCTTCGACGTCGAGTACGGCCTCAAGCTAACCGGACCCGACGGCAAACCCGTGGTTGAACAAGCCCAAGCCGCGCGTGAGGCTGGCGAAGGTTTTTACCCCCGTCGCTGGCTCCCCGTCGCCTTCCGCCTGGACCTCCCGCCAGACCCCCTGAAGGGCCCCTACGACCTCACCGTCGAAATCCGCGACAAGCGCAGCGGCAAGAACCTCGAACTCCGCCGCAATTTCGAAGTCGAATAGAGCGAAATAATTGCATCGCTTGGGACGCTGGCGCGTATTGAGGAACAGATGACGGCTGGCTGCTCCCCCACCGGAGAAGATCTCGACCTGCTACTGGCAAACGCCAAATCTGGCGATCGCGTAGCATTCGCCGCCCTGATCCGTGCCCGCCAGGCCATGGTGTACTCGATCGCCCGCAACTTTTTGCGCAACGATGCGCACGCGGAAGACATCGCCCAGGACGTATTTCTGGAACTGTACCGCAACCTCGGGCAAATCGAATCGGGCAGCCATTTCGTATCCTGGCTACGGCAGGTCACCAGCCGGAAATGTATAGACCAGACCCGCCGCTCGTGGTGGCGAGGCTGGGTGGGACTCGACGATTCACAACAGCACCAAGGCTCGTCGAACCCCACATCGCAGGACCCGTTGTTGAACGGCCGCATCCACCGCTTGATCGGCAAACTCCCGGAACGGACGCGCATGATGATCGTGCTGCGCTTCCAGGAAGAGATGGAGCCGAACGAGATCGCGGAAACCTTGCAGGTTCCCGTAGGTACGGTGAAGAGCACGATCCATCGGGGTCTCGAACAGGTTCGCCGCAAACTGGGAAGCAGCGGACCACTATCGGCATCGAAGAGGGAAGAGGAAGAATGTTTGAAAACGACGATGATTTAAAAGCGGCGTTTCCCCGGGTGGAACCTCCCCCGGGCTTTGAACAGCGCGTCATGGCCCGGCTGAACGAACCGGCGAAGGTTCGCAAAACAGCGACCTTCGGCTTTGCCGCCTGGGCCGGCGTAGCCGCCATGGCGATGCTATCGGTAAGCGGCATCAACGCCTATCAGCAGGAACGCGAACAGCAACGCGCCATCGCCGCGCGGGACCAACTGCTACTCGCACTCCAGATCACTGGCAAAACACTGGACTCGGTTCGTGACCAATTGAACTCCAATAACAACAACAGGCAATAAAGCAATGAAAACTGGCATCGTACTTTGTATCGCAGCGGCCGCGGCAAGCCTCTCGCTCACGGCCCAAACTCTCGACCTCACCCATCTCGACCGGCTCTCCAGCAAGACCGACCAGGTCGTCAACATCTCGCTCGACGAAAGCTTGATCCGTCTCGCCGGCGCTTTTCTCAAAGGTGGCGGCAAAGAGGTCGAAGAGGTCCGCAACATCCTGCCCGGCATCCGCGGCATCACCGTTCGCTCGTACGAGTTCGACGCGGACAACATCTACTCCAAAGCCGACGTCGACAAGATCGAGCAGCAGTTGAAAGGCTGGTCCACCGTCGTCGAAGTACGCGAAGGCAAGAAGCAGGAAACCACCCGCATCATGATCAAGCCCGGCAATCGCGAAGTCGGCGGCCTTGTCGTACTCTCCGCCGCGCCCCGCAGCTTGACGGTCGTCAACATCGCAGGCACCCTAAGCGCCGAGCAACTCGAAAAGCTCAGCGGTCACCTGGGGATTCCGGAAATCGACGTCAAGAAACCCGGCTCCGATGGCGGAAAGAAGAAGCCAGCGCAGGAGGAAGAAGAGGAAGAGTAGAATAGGGCTGCCGTGTTGCTCATCGCCACTACTCTCCTCTCCACTCTCACCGTCGTCGCTCAAGCCGAGGTTCGTGAATACCCCGGCGGCAAAGAACTCCCCCACCAGAAGTACATCCACATGGTGAGTGAAAAAGACTCACCCATCGAACAGACCTACATCAAATCCAAAGACGGGCTGTATGTCGCGGCGGCCATTCGCAAGCCGGCCAAGGGCAACGGCCCGTTTCCCGTGCTCATCCACTTTCACGGCGCACCCGGCGGCCGGGGCATGGAACAGATCACCGGCTGGGCCCGCGGCGACCACGGCAGCCCCGTCTTCGGCACCTTCCTGCAAAAAGGCTACGTCATCGTCATTGCCGACTATCGCGCCACCAACATGGCCACCCTGGCCGACGGCTTGCCCGCCAACGCCGTCACCTACGTCGACGATGCCCTCGCCGTACTCGAGCATGTCCGCAAACTCCCGTACGTCAATCCGGACCGCATCACCGTCTACGGCGTCAGCCTAGGTGGTGACGTCACCATGCACCTGCTCATCCGCACCAAAGTCCATAAGGCAATCCTCGGCGCGGGCGCTCCCATCAGCTTCCTCGCTGCCAAAGGCAAGCCCGGCGCAACCGGTGCGGACCGCTTCAAGGACCTCACAGTCCCGCAGGCCGGCAAAGACCGCGTGGCCAAAGTGGAGACCCCGGTGTTAATTCAGGTGGGTACCGCCGACAGCCTCATCGGCCTCGACCGCGCGCTGTACGATGAACTGAAAGCCGCCGGCAAGCCCGTGCGTCTGGAAATCTACGAGAACGGCTATCACGACTTCGTGATGGGTCCGCAAGGCCAGCCCAACCGCGCCGAACCGCTCCTCGACATCACCTTGAAGGCGATGGAAAACTCGCTGGAGTGGGTCAAGTAGCAGCAGGCCGCTGCAACGCCAGGTCGTACGCTTTGTAGACCTCTTCAAACACAGCGTCCCAAGACTGCCGCATCGCGTACTCTCGCGCCGCGACCCGCATCTCCTGCAGCTTTGCCGGGTCCCGCGCGAGACGTACCGCCGTGGCCGCAAACTCGTCCGCATTGCTGGTTACCAACCCGGTGCGCCCCTCTTCCACCAAAAACTTGGGACCGCCACCGTCTGTGACAATCGCCGGCACTCCTGAAGCCAGTGCCTCAAAGATCACGTTGCCAAAGGTATCGGTACGGGAAGGGAAGAGAAACACATCAAAATCCGCGTACGCCCCGGCCAGCGCTTCGCCCTTGAGCACGCCGGGGAAAACACCGTGCCGCAAATTCTGCTGCAGCCACTCGAGTTCCGCCCCGTGCCCCACCACGCGGATCTCAAAGTTCTCGATCCCCGCCGCTTCCAGCGCCCGCTCCACCACGGCAAGGTCGCGAACACCTTTCTCCGCCGTGATGCGCCCCACGTAGCCGAACACAAGCTTGCCGTCCGTGCGTGTCCGCTTAGCCGGATCGAACAGCGTGGTATCGATCCCGCGCCGCATCAGAAACACCGGTTTCCCGGTGCGATCTCGCAGCATCTCAACCAGTTCGTCGTTCGGTGCCAGCAGAACTCTTCCCAGCCGGTAGTACAATGCGCACGCGGAAAGCATCACCGCCTCGGCAGACCGCCCAAGCGACGCAATCGGCTTGCGAGGCAAAAAGTTCAACGCCGTTTCCAGGCGTCGCGCGCCGAACTCATGCAGATTGGTATGCCAGGACGCGACAATCGGAACCTTCAGGCGGTTGGCAAGCACCGCACCCAGAATGCCCACGTCGCTGGGACCGGTGATGTGCACGACATCGGGCTGGAAATCCTGCAGAGCGGTGAGCACCCGTTTGCGATGCCGCATCAGCAGCGGATCGAAGGACATGTCCTTCTCCACCGGAAACGCCGCGCCGCCTCGCTCCAGTTCCATTGACCGCACCTGGCCATCCAGCACGGGCGCCGCAGTTCCCGCGTTCACACGAAAAAACGGCAATTGCCGCCGTGTGGCAAAAGCCGTAAACTGGCGGCTCGTCTGCGCCACCCCGTTGACCTCATGAAAGGAGTCGGTAAAGAAGGCAACGCGGGGCGGCGGCATAGGCGATTCGTTCTGTCGGCTCACACTCAACTGTACGCTCAGACGCAAACCTGGGTTTCCTTGCAACAGATAGCCCTTCGGCACAGTCGTACCCTTAAAGGGTACGCAGATACCCAAAATGGGTATCAGGCATCAGATCTGCGCCTGTTCCTGGCTGTCCAGCGCATAGCGCAACAGGCCACGAACGCGTCTACTTTCCACTATACGCAAGGCCGCAGAAAACCGCCGGATCAAGGCCGGTTCCCCATTACGGAAGTAGTAACTCAATGGATGGGCGTGGCTCGTCTCCAGATCGCGGAAGAACACCCGGTCGGCCCAGTGCCGGCGGCCGGGCGCATTCTCGGGATACTCGCGCATGATGTGCCACATGGTCTGCAGTGTCCGGTACTTGATCGGCTCCCGGTGCTGCGGTTGAAACAGCACGGTCGACCGCTGGGCATAACGGACCTCCGCCGCAAACTCCGAAAAGCTCGTGGCGTTAGTGAGATTGAGCAGCGAGTTCGGCTCACACCCGTGGCGATCGCCACCCGAGATCACAGGATGTCCGGTATGCCGGGCCAGCCAAGCGACTTTGCGATTCTCCTGCCAGGGCCGCAAGCCATTCAACTCCAGCGCATGGATGTACGCCCCGTGCCGCTCCAGAAACGCCCCCAACAGATTGGCGTGTTCGGTGTGCCCTGCGCCTGCTTCATCCCAGAACGGATGATTCAGCACCACCAGCACCTCAGGGTCTTCGTTGAGAAACGCCAGCAGTTCGAGCGCAGAATGCTTGCCGCCCACCTGCGACAGCATCCCCATAATCTGGTGGCCGCGCGATGGCTTCAGGTTATGCACGCCGACATGAAAGAACGTCGGACCAAACGGAACGGACCACTCCGTCGACACCGGCACGTCCAGATTCAGCACACGCAACTGATAGCCGGCCTGTACATTGTCATGATCGGTGAGCGAAACCAGCGGAAACAAACCCAGATCATGCGCGATCTGCTTCCATTCGAGATCGTAGGCCTGCCGCGGAGACAACGGCGGGGTCCAGAAGGCACGAGCGAAATCGAGTGGGCGTCCCGTGCATTCCTGGAAGCGGCGCTCCAACTTTCGTATCTCCGAGCCGAGATACGGCACGTTCGCGGTGTAGCGGGGAATAATGTCCAGCGACTCTTCGGATAGATTGGTATGGGAATGCAGCGAAACCCCGGTTCGAAAGGACTTCGCAGCGGCGGGTGGAGCCCAGGAAAAGATGATGTCGCTCATCGATCCTAACTGTAATCGGGCAGCCGTTTCATCCTGATGGACGGTTCATAACATTTTCATTAGGTAATGTATTTATGATGCGAAAACTGATTTTGATGCTTGTGTTTGCGACGGCCTGCCCGATCTTCGCGCAGGACGCCGACATTCGGGCGCTGGTGCAAAAGTACGTGGACGCTCGCGAGTCCCGCGATGAGGCGGCCGTACGAGCGCTATTCACCAACGACGCAGACCAACTCGTGTCCTCCGGCGAATGGCGCCGCGGCATCGACAATGTCGTCAAAGGCTCAATGGCCAGTTCGCGCGCCAACTCCGGCCGCCGCACCATCACGGTCGAAACCGTTCGTATGCTCAGCGCGGACGTAGCGATTGCGGACGGTCGCTACGAGATCGTCGGCGACAACAACCCGGCGCGAAAGATGTGGGCGAGCATCGTCGCCAAGAAAACACCGCAAGGCTGGAAGATCGCAGCCATCCGCAACATGCTGCCTGCGAATTAGCTCTTCAGCCGCGATGCCAGCAAGCCGGTGGCGAGGGACAGGTCCAACTCGGCCAGCAGCAAGCCCGCTTGTCCGGCAGGCTGCAACGCGACGATCTCGCCGTCAGGAGGCGCCGCGATAGCAGATGTTGTGGGCGAGCCTGCCACGGCGTAATTGATGGTCGCGAAATAGCAGGTGTTTTCCGCCGCCCGGCAACGCACGGCATGCGAATGAAAGCCACCTGCAGGACCCGAGTCGTGAAACTGCGGATGAAACACGATGTGCGCGCCACGCTGCACCGCCGCTCGCACGGTTTCCGGATAACGCCAGCCTTCGTGGCAGATCACTACGCCGAAGCGGAGTCCCGCCGCTGTTTGAAAAAGGTTGCGGCCAACGCCCGCCGCGTAGAGCGTCTCCTCCGAAGGGTCAATCTGCACCTTGTCCTGAAAGCCCGCAACATTGCCTGAGGCATCCACAACTAGTGCGCTGGCCAATGGCAGTTCGCGTTCAGGGACGAGGCGTTCCGTACCCAGCACGACGTTGATCTTGTGCTCTCCTGCGGCGTTGGCGACAACGGCCCAGGCGGACTCAAGCCAAGCCGCATCTGGAGGCAATACGTTGCGATCCGGCGCACGATAGCCGGGCACAAAGCATTCCGGAAACGCGACCACCGACGCGCCGTTCCTCGCCGCCTCCGCAATCGCCGCTACCGCAGCCTCAACCGACTCTTCCCGCGTCTCTGGAAACGGCAGTTGCGCCAAGGCCACGCTGATCCGCATATGCTTTCACGGTACTTCACCATCGGTACGTAAAGACGATGGTCCCTTCGTAGCCCTTCGGTATCCCTTCCTGATTCGGTCCCGGCGGTGGATTGCCGAACTTGAAGCCGACGTCGAAGCCGCCCTTCGACTCGGTTTTTTTGGCAATCTTCATCACGGCGTCCGCCGCCTCCTGCACGGCGGCGATTTCCGGCTTAAGCAAGGCCGTCATCCGCTTGGCGTCATCCAGGTTTTTGATGTTGCGGCTTTCCCGCGCCAGTTTGCGCATCGCGGCTTCGCCTTCGCCAAAGACCTTGCCTAGACTCGCGGCGCTGGGCAAGGCGGTGTCGTTGGGAAAGGTGACCTCAATCTGCCACTCTTCCTGTCCCAGCTTTCCCGAAAAGTGCAGCGGACCCGCGTTCACGCCTAACTCCAAGGTTCCAGTCCAGGAAGATTCGAGCGTTACTGTACCGTCGAACAAGTTGACCGCCGCGCCGGTGACAAGGACGGTGACGTTGTGTTTGTCGTTGCCGATCTTGACGCCGTCGGTCACAGTTTTGAGAGCCTTTTTGACGCTGTCCAGCAAATCGCTATTGCTGATTGGAACCGGAGGTGGCGGATCCGGCCCGATGCCCTTTGGACCGCTTACTGGTTGGCGCCGCAGCATGGCCGGAGCGTTGAACATCGCCCACCCGGAGACAATGCGCCGGACTTCGTCCTTGGAGATGGGCGGTGGCCCGAGAAAGACGCCTTGAATCACGCTCTCGACGGCCATGTCCAGAGTGAGTGATTCCACCAGTGTTCGATGGGTGTGGAGAAATACGATGATACGTTGTTCCGGATTCACGATTACGGTTCTCGCCTTCATCAGGGAAGCGAGAACGGGAGACAATCGGACATCGAAAAATGAGATTTCCTCGCAATTCACAAGGAACTGTGGAAAACCCGTGGACTAGCGGTTAGAAATCATCTTCTTCTGGTTCGGGTTCAACATCTTCCGTCATGGAGTTCTGCAACTCTGCCAGGCGGACGCCATAGATTCGGCCGATGCCGCGTAGAATTTCGGCCGTCAGGCGCTGCCCGTCACGATCCGTTTCGTGGTCACACTCGACCTTCAAATAAAGCTGTGTTCTCTTCACGTTAGACCCGCGGCAGCACCGTCACGACAACCGCTTTGGCCGGCGACTTGGAGACGCCGCGGTAGGTGTGCTCTTCCGATGCGTCAAAGTACACGCTGTCGCCCGCGTAGAGCAGCGTGACTTCGTCATGATATCGGATCTCCAACTGCCCTTCGATCACATGCAGGAACTCGGCGCCGGGGTGTGAGTGCTCCGTCACCTCTGTTTCCAGACGCTTGGGAAACTCTGCCATATAACACTGAATCGACTTTTCCTGGATCGGATAGGCCAGGCACTCAAAGAAGAAAGACGGGCGGGGCGAGTCCGGATCGGAAGGGAAGCGGAGACGTTCCTGCGCACGGACGACCGAGAAGATGTACTTGCCGCGCTTATTGACGAAGAAGTGGTCGACGCCGACGTCGAACACCATGGCGATGCGGGCGAGTGTCGGCAGGGTCGGAATCAGCTTGCCGTTCTCAAGTTGGGACAGCATGGAAGCCGACAAACCGGTGTGGCGGCCGAGATCGACCAGCCCAATCTTCTTCTTCAAACGCAGTTGGCGCAGCTTGCGTCCAATTTCATAGGCGGACAGCATGTTGCGGATGGTGTTTTCGCCATCTTCACCCGAAACTGATTTGAGTTTAGTGGGAGTGAACTCCGCTGAGGTACTTTCTGCCTCACTTAAATGACTTTCAGTGAGATCTAGACCTGGGTCCAAAGCGCTGTTATGCTCAAAATCAGAAAGCTCTTCCACTAGGGCCTCGCAAGATCGGAAAACTTATGGCAGACGCAACACTCATTCGCATTGAGCCTGATGATCAATTAGTTACACGATCGCAGGGCGGAGATCAAGCCGCATTTGAGGAATTGGTGCGACGCCACGAAAACACCTGCATCAAGTTGGCGGTTTCGATCCTCCGGGACGCGGCAGAAGCGGAGGATGAGGTCCAAAACTCGCTCTGGAAGGCTTACTCCCGAATTCACCAGTTTCAACAGGATTCAAAATTCTCAACCTGGCTCTCTCGCATCGTGGTGAACCAGTGCCTGATGCGGTTGCGGAAGGCCAAGCGCGCAAGGCTGCTACACCTCGACGAGCCGTGGAATTCGGAGTCTGCTTCCACACTGAACGGCCTGGAACTGCCGGATCAGGATCCGAACCCGGAACACGATTTGGCCGGCCGCGAGATCAAAGAAGTGCTACATAAGGAAGTCAGCCGGATTCCCCCGGCGCTTCGCAAGGTGTTGGAACTCCGCGACGTGCAGGAGTTGCCCATGCCGGAGGTGGCAAGCCGGCTTGGTATATCGGCTCCTGCGGCGAAGTCCCGCTTGTTGCGCGCCAGACAGGAACTGCGGAATCGCATGCGGAAGCACAAAGGTTCTGAAGGGTTCCTCGCGCTTTTCGCGTAGATTCGGCACTGCCGGTCCGCCAAAAGCGTTTAAGCTGGAATATCGGACCCCTGCATGCGAGACCTCCGCTACGAATCTCCGGAAGTGACAGGACTGGATGTCCTGGCTCTTGCCGCCCACCCCAACCAGATCGAACAGACCTGCGGCGGTACGCTGCTCAAGATGTCACAAGCGGGGTACCGCGTGGGCATTCTGGATCTCACACCCGGCGACATGGGTACGACGGTTGAGACGGCTGACCAGCGGATGCAGGAGTCGCTGCATGCAGCCCAACTGCTTGAGGTAGAGTGGCGAGGCAACTGCCGCTTTCCGGACGCGCGCATCGACAACACGATTGCTGCCCGCATGACGCTGGCCACGATCTTCCGCACCCTGCAGCCGAAGACTCTGATTCTGCCCTTTTGGGAGGCGCGCCATCCCGATCATTACCGTACGGCTGAGATCGGATATGAGGCTGCGTTTCTAGCTGGGTTGCAAAAACTCGATGAAGACAGTGTGGCGAAGAGTCCGGATAAGGTTTTATATTCCGCTCAATACCGCACGGCAACACCTTCCTTTATTGTCGATATCAGTGCGCAGTTTGAACGCCGGATGGAAGCGCTGTTCTCCTATCATTCGATCTACGACGCCGAGGCGCAGCGCAAGATGCGCGAGAAACTGGCAGCGCAGGCCCGTTTTTATGGGGATTTGATCGGTGTGAAGTTCGGCGAGCCCTTCGCGGTGAAGGAACCGCTGGCGATCGATGACATCGTCAAGCTGGGTCCGGCGACATTTCTAAAGTAATGAAGTTGACCGGCCGGTCGCTTTATTAATTTTCTCTTAAAAATTTAACATCGCATCGATTCTCGTAGCATCCAGGTGTACGAACGGGGAAGTTGTCGCCTGTTACCCCGGTTCGGATAACTACTATTCGCTACGGAGCGTAAAAACTACCAATGAATCGATTTGCTTTCTCCGCCGTCCTTCTGTCCGGCATCGCGGCTCTGACCGCCGTACCGGCAGCCGCCCAGGTTCCCAGCAATGTCAGCTGGGTGCGCGTGGTTCATGCCGCGGCCGACGCCCCTGCCGTCGACATCCTTGCCAATGGCAACATTGTCTTCGAGAACCTGAAGTTCAAGAACTTCACCGAGTACACGCCGGTGCCCCCGGGTAGCTACTCCTTCTCGATCAACCTGACCGGCACGAGCACCACCGCCTATACCAATACGCCTGCCACGCTCGAAGGCGGCCGCGCGTACACTTTCTATGCTCTTGGCCGCGTTTCCAACGGTTCGCTGCACATCATGGGTACTGGTGACGATGCCACCCCGGCGCCTGCTGGCCAGGCCAAAGTTCGCGTTGTGCACGGCGCTTCGCTCGCCCCGGCTGTTGACGTCTACGCGACCACGCCTTATGCTCCGCTCGGTTCCGCCGCCCCGGCGCTGACCTCGGTTCCGTTCGCTCTCGCCAGCCACTACCTGACGGTTCCCGCTGGTGCGTATCAGGGTCGCGTTGCAGTGGCCGGTACGAAGACGGTTGCGATCGACTCGGGCCGCCTGGTTCTGATGGGTGGCACCACCCGCACGATCGTTGCGATCGACCCGGTGATGGCCGGTGGCGCGTTTGAGCTTCTCGTCCTGCCGGACCTGAACTAAGTTTAAGTCCTCGCCTTGCGGGGCTCAGTTTCCCAATCCCCCTGGGACTATTCGCCGCAGCTTTTCGAATCGGACATGCAGTACCGGCTCGAACCGCTGCGGCGAATTTGTTTGAAAACGGATTTTGACGATATCCGGTACGCGCTTCCATTCGCCGTTAAAGAGCGGACGAACCTCTTCCAGATAACGCGGCAGCGGCGTGACGATCGCGCCCGAGGCCAAATTGGCTCGTACGGCACGAAACACCGCTTGCATTCCATCTTCATAACGAACCTCAAAGAACATCGCTGTCCCGCGAAGGACCTGGCGGATCGCTTTGCCTGTCCAGGTGGACTCGACATGGACGCTCATGGTGACGAGTTCGTGTTCGCGGTCGCCTCGCAGCGGAACGTCGATCCACTGGTCCCACGGAACCTCCGCGGTTTGTGACGTGACTGGCTGGAACTGATCCGGCACCGGCTTGCGCTCGAGGAGGAGTCCCCATTTCGGGTCGGCACCTATCGACACATCCTGCTGGTAGCGATAGCGGAGCAGCGCTTCGCGCCAGGTTAGCGGATCGTCGAGCAGCATGTGCCGCCCGTCGATGAACTGCCAGTGTACGAGAAGTTTGCCGGGTGCCTTGGTGTCATTTCGATAGTGTGCGGCGTTCCATGCATCGAGATACGGCGTGTAGGCGGAGTAGGACTGGAACACGGGCCTCGGACTCCAGCGGAGGCCGTTTGCCCCGATGACGTCGATTTGATTGGGGAGCACGTCGACAGTGGCGTTGCCGATAGCGAGCTTGGCGTTGTTGTCAAGAATGCTGGGGAGCATTTCCTGCTTGCGCCCTTCGGCACGGCCTGCGACGAAGGTTTCGAAGTCCAGATAGCCCGGGATGAAGTGGCGCGGGTAGCGGAGAGTCAGGCGGTCCTGCAGGTTCTCCTGGATGTAGGGGAAGATGGGCACGCTGATGAAAAGGCCCAGCACGAGCATGAGGATCGCGAAAGTTTTTGCGGCGGCTTCTTTTCTGGCGAGGCCAATGGCGGGAGCCCATAAGAGGAGCGCCAACGCTGCCATCTTGAAATGGAACGGCGCGGCGTGAGCGTCCTGCCGGACAAAGGCGTGCTTGAACAACAGGAAGCCGACGACAGCGACCGGGACCACAGTGGCGGGTGCGATCCAAAGGGCGAGTCCTACGGCTACTGCGAGCGATACGATTCCTGTCGCCACCTGCCACATCGGGCCGGGCAACGCCATGGCCTCCGTATAGCCGTTGACGATCTCAAATGAGGAACGGAGCCACGGCGCGAGGTACGCGAAGTCCTGTCCACTTGCCTTCCAAAGGACGGTAAACGACGCTATGGCCACGAGGGGCGCCGACCGCCACCAGAGTTCGCGCCGGCTGTCGCGCTGCCACCAGAGTGCAAATGCAAGGAGCGCAACGCCGGCCACCAACTGGTGCAGGCGCAGTAGCGGTGCGGCTCCGGTCATGAAGGCGAGGATCACGACGGGGAGGCGACTGCGTCTGCCAATGATCGCGCATACGGCGAGCCCAATCATCAGCACCTCGTACATGTCCCAGAGCCAAATGGCGAGCGAGACGTAGACGAAGGCGGCGAAGAGGGCGAAGACGCGGTGGTCCCGAATGCGGTAGAGCACCAGGAGCCAAGCCGCGTACATGCCCATGACGTAGGTGACGAAGGGTGCGGCGGGGGTGAGCGGGATGATCGGCTGGTTCAAAAATCCAAGGGGACCGTAAGTAAATCCGATGTCCCGGCCGAATAACAGGTTGGACTGTGCGGCCAAGTTCAAGCCCCAGATCCAACTGGCGTCCAGCCCGACGCCGCTCATCCAGGGCAGGGGCGGGAAGGCGGCTATCGCTAGCCAGCAAAGGGCCAGCCAGAAGATGGATTGCGGTTTGAACAAGCGGTGTCTTCCCATCTTGGCAAAGTTACAATGAGGCGTTCGTTCCATTCCTTGGCATGCGGATCTTAATTACCGGAGTTTGCGGATTTGTTGGGAGCCAATTGGCGGCGTATTTTTTGCGCCAGGGCTTGACCGTGTGCGGCATCGACAATTTGATGCGACCGGGGTCGGAGACCAATCGCAACCGTCTGCGCGAGGATGGCGTGGAGTTTGTGCACGGGGATATACGGTCCGCGAGCGATGTCGCGGGGCTGCCCAAGTGTGACTGGGTGGTGGACGCGGCGGCGAATCCGAGCGTGCTGGCGGGGTTGCATGGCGTGAGCGGTAGCGCGCAACTGGTGGAGCACAACCTCATCAGCCTGGTGCACATCTTGGAGTACTGCAAGAAGCACGGGGCGGGGTTATTTGTGATCAGTTCGAGCCGCGTGTACTCGATTCCGGCGCTGGCGGGGTTGCCGATGCGGGATACGTGCGAGGCTTTTGTGCTGGATGATACGGTGGCGTTGCCCTTTGGAGTTTCGGCGAAGGGGATCGCGCGGGAGTTTTCGACGTCGGCGCCGGTATCTTTGTATGGTGCTACGAAATTAGCAGGCGAGGTGTTGGCGCTCGAGTATGGCGAGGCGTTCGGGTTTCCCGTGTGGGTGAATCGGTGCGGGGTACTGGCCGGGGCAGGGCAGTTTGGTACGCCGGATCAGGGAATTTTTGCGTACTGGGTGAATGCGTGTTTGCGCAAGCGGCCGCGACGGTTTATTGGTTGGGACGGCAAGGGCAAGCAGGTTCGCGATGCGCTGCATCCGATCGATTTGGGGCGGCTGTTGCTGATTCAGGCGAAGATTCCAGGGTCCGGTGGGCAGCGGATTTATACGGCTGGCGGAGGTCCTGCCAATGCGATGTCTCTGCAGCAGTTGGAGGCTTGGTGCCATGAGCGGTTTGGGACGACGGATGTCCCGACGCCCGATGCGGAGCCCCGGCGCTACGACATTCCTTGGGCGGTGATGGATTCGTCTGCGGCTACGGCGGACTTTGGGGGATGGACGCCTTTGGTGTCGCTGCCTGAAATTCTGGAAGGGATTGCGCAGCATGCGGAGGCGCATCCAGACTGGCTGACGCGGAGCGGCTTGTCTTAATGAAGCTGCTGAGTGTCGTCATCCCGGCGCGGAATGAGGAAGGCTGCATTGCGCTGACGGTGCGGAACCTGCATCAGGAGTTGTCGCGCGAGCAGATCGAGCACGAGATCGTTGTCGTGGATGACGGGAGTACGGACCGGACGTGGGAGATCCTGCAGGAGTTGCGGAATGAGATCCCGCAGCTCGCGCCGCAGCAGAACAATGGTCTGCATGGGTTTGGCCGCGCGATCATTTACGGCCTCGATCGCATGACGGGCGATGCGGTTGTGGTGATGATGGCGGATGAATCGGACGACAGCAAGGACGTGGTGAAGTACTGGCGGCTGATGGTGAACGACGGCTGGGATGCGGTGTTCGGGTCGCGGTTCATCAAGGGTGGACAGGTGATCGATTATCCGCGTCACAAGCTGTTGCTGAATCGTCTGGCGAACCTGTTTTTGCGGGTGCTGTTCAATGTCCCGCTGAATGACTTTACCAATGCGTTTAAGGCGTACCGGCGTACGGTGATTGACGGTTGCCGGCCGTTGCTCGCGCCGCACTTCAACCTGACGATTGAGCTGCCGCTGAAGACGATTGTGCGCGGGTACACGTGGACGGTGATGCCGATCAGTTGGCGGAATCGCCGGTTTGGCGAGAGCAAGCTGAAGATCAAGGAGATGGGCAGCCGGTATCTGTTTATCGCGCTGTACTGCTGGCTTGAGAAATACTTCAGCCGGGGCGATTATTATCGCAGTAGTAAGCCATGATTGAGCTTGTTGAAAGTGTTGCGATATTGGAGCGTACGCCGAGGGTACTGTATGCGGCGTTGCGAGGTCTGCCGGATGTGTGGGTGCATGCGGTGACCGAGGGTCCCGGGACGTGGAGTCCGTACCAGGTGGTGGGGCACTTGATCCATTGCGAACGTGTGGATTGGATGGTGCGTGTAGAGACGATTCTGCAGCATGGTACGGCGGTGACGTTTGCGCCTTTGGATCGCGAGGTGCATGCGCAGGGTTCGCTCGATGAACTGCTGGATGAGTTCGCGGGGCTGCGTGCGGCGAGTCTTGCACGGTTGAAGGTCGCGCCGGAGGATTTGGAGAGGGAAGGTACGCACCCGGCGTTGGGTCGCGTGACGTTGGGGCAGTTAATTGCTACCTGGACGGCACACGATATGGCGCATTTGCTCCAGATCTATCGGGTGATGGCGCGGCGGTATCGCGATGAGGTGGGTCCTTGGGCGGAGTACTTGTCGGTGATGCGTATGCCGCCTGGGGTCTGAAACAAGGGGACGGTGTGGCTGCTCAATGCGGTAGCAGGAGAAGCCATGGGACAACCAACAGACCGAGTTCGCGCATCGAGTTCCAGCGAAGCGAATCGGAGCATCGACGAGCGGATTCATGAGAATGTCGCGCGGTATGTGAATCGGAGTCCACAGCAGATTGAGCGGCGGATTCAAGAGCTCGATCAGGAGTGGGACATCGAACGGGTGCTGGAGACGAATGCGTCGACGATCGCGTTCTTTGGTCTGGCGTTGGGGATGACGCACAACAAAAAATGGCTGATTGTGCCGGGGCTGGTGTTGCCGTTTCTGTTTCAGCACGCGGTGATGGGTTGGTGTCCTCCGCTGCCGGTGTTGCGCGCGCTCGGGGTACGAACGCGCGCGGAGATTGACACGGAGAAGTACGCTCTGAAGGCGCTGCGCGGGGACTTCCGGAATGCGCCACATCGCCCGGCTCAGGCGGTTGCGGCGGTGGTTGGAGGCTAACCTCTGCTGGCGTTGCGCTGGGCGGCTTTGAGCATCGCGTTCATGGAACCGATGAGATATGCGAGGCCTGGGTGCGGCGTGTACTCGCCTTTGGCGCCTTGGCCACGGCTGTGGTCGGGGGCCTCGGGGGAGAGTCCTACGGCGGGGATGTGATCGGGGATCACGACACCGTCGAACTTCACGTCGACGAGGGTTTGCATGACCTTGCTGAGGTCGTAGTAGCCGTCGTCGATGAGCGCTTCGGTGAAGTGCGGGAGAGGCGCGGTGACGTTGCGGAAGTGCACCTTGAAAAGCATCTTTTTGGCGGCGAAGTAACGTATGGCGTCTTCGGGCTTCGCTCCGGTGCTTTCGAGCGGTGCTTCGAGCCATGAGCCTACGCAGAAGCATACGCCGATGTTGGGACTGTTGGCGATCTCGATGGCGCGCTTGTAACCTTCAAAATTGCTGAAGATGCAGCGGGGGACGCCGGCGAGCATACGCATGGGTGGATCGTCCGGGTGGATGCCGATGCGTACGCCGGCTTCTTCAGCGACGGGCACCACCTTCTTGATGAAGTACGTGTAGTTGTCCCAGATTTCCTGTTCGCTATAGACGCGGCCGTGGGAGAGAGGGCCGGTGTACGTCTTGCCTGCCCACACACCTTTCCAATCGGGACTGTTGGAGTTGCCGTCGCGCGCGCTGTAGCCGCGCTTGCTCATGACGCGGCCGCTCGACCAGATGCCGTTGCCCATGTGCGCGTAGGTCGAGTAGGGGATTTTGGCTTGGCCGAGGTAGCGAATGTAGTTGAGGTATTCCTCGATTTTCTGGTCGCGGCCGGGGAGGTTGAGGGTGACCTCGGGCATGTTGTGGAGGCTGCCGGAGGGTCCGACGCCGCTGCCGATGTTGTAGACGTGGAAGCCTTCGTCCTCCCAGGTTTTGCGCTGTTTGATGAAGCCTTCGGCGGTGGCTTCGGATTGGACGGGGGCGAGGCTGAGCCATTCGACGCCTAGCTGCTTGAGGTACTGCATGTGAGGCTTGCTGGGCTGGTTGGCGCTGACGGCGATTTTGAGTCCTGGGGGGATGGGGATGAGGGGTTTTGTAGTTGCGGCGGCGCTTGCTGTTGCGGCAGCTGTGGCTGCTGCTGCTGCTCCGACGAGGAGTTCGCGGCGTGAGGCTTGTTTGGAGGTCATGGCGCAGGTTGATCATACAACAAAGACGAGATAGCTGAAGTGTTGCGGCAGAAGCCACGTGGCTGGGAAGCTATAACGCACGACTGATTGTCGGTGGAGTTCTATCGTTGAGACGCAAAGTGCGCGACACTAATAGAAAACAGATGGGAGTTGCCGACTGGTTCAGGGAGTTTTGTTGCAATCTACAGGTCGAAGACGGCGGTGTGATTTCAGCCAGATATAAAGGCATTACTCGACGACTAAACAGCGATTTTTGGTCGACGAGTTCTGACACGGCGCACAGTCTTTATGTGGGATCCTATGGGCGCAACACTGCCATAAACGGCTTCAGCGATGTAGATGTGTTGATGTGTCTGCCGCCTTCGATGTATAGCCAATACAACAGTCGACTCGGGAATGGTCAGTCGGCTCTGCTTCAGACGGTAAAGGCGTCGATAGAACGCAGCTATTCCAGAACTAGTCTGAAAGCGGACGGTCAGGTTATCTGCATCACCTTTACCGATGGCTACGTTTTCGAGGTTGTACCCGCGTTCTTGAATGACGACAACACAAGCTATACCTTTCCCAATGCGAGTAACGGCGGGTCATGGAAGACGACAAATCCGCGTGCGGAAATTGGAGCTATACGGAGCCGTAACGCGTCGTGCAACAATAATCTCGTTCGACTCTGTCGAATGATGCGAGCCTGGAAAAACTGTTGGTCTGTTCCGATCGGGGGCTTGCTGGTAGACACACTCGCATACCAGTTCATGGAATATTATCAGCATCGAGACAGGTCCTTCCTATACTTCGACTACCTTTGCCGCGACTTCTTTGATTGGATGGCGAAGCAGAGTTCTGAGCAAGTATATTGGAGGGCGCCTGGCAGTGGCGCTTACGTTTACGGGAAGGGCCTCTTTCAGTACAAGGCTCGACAATGTTGTAACATCGCCATGACAGCAATAGCGCATGAGTCGGCTTCGCCGTCTCGAGAGTGGTCGGCAAAGCAATCATGGAGGCGAATTTTTGGAACAGCATTCCCGAACTGAGGACACGCCACAAGCTCGGCGGATTTTAGAAGGACACGTGCGGGAGTGCTACGGGCGAGTTGTTTACTCACACAAGACGCACGAAAAGTGTGCTGATCTGCTGTTGACTAAGCACGCCCGGATTAAGTTGGGGCAGATACTCCTCTCTGCGGTGACTACGGCGGGTTTCATTGGAGCGATCCTGGGCACTGGTCCCTGGGCCGCCGTCGCAGGTGGCCTGGTATCGATAGGGCTGCTAACTCTGAATGCCTATACAAAGAACTACGATCTTGGGGAATTGGCACAAAAGCACAGAAATGCTGCCAATGAGCTTTGGATTGTACGTGAACGATATTTAGCGTTACTTGTGGACATCGCGATGAGGGAGAAGCCTATCGAATCACTCCAGGCTCAGCGTGATGAAATTACGAGTCAGCTCCACAAAGTGTATAGCGGTGCGCCCAGCACGAACAATCCCGCGTACAAGAAAGCACAGACCGCTTTGAAAACCTTGGAAGATATGACCTTCTCTGACGCTGAGATCGATGCATTTTTGCCGGGTGAATTGAAGCGAAGCTCCCAAGTCCAAGCAGTTCTAGATGCCGAAGTATCTAAGTTGGTTCAACCCCTGCGAGGTGCTTCCGATGGCAAACTTTGAGTTTCCATAGACTCTGCGCTAAGCTGCAGCGCACCAAGGCCCGTATCGTAACGCAAAAACTAGCCCCGAGGCCTGAGGTAGGCTTCGGGGCTGTTTTGTTGTTACTGCGTTCTGATAAGACTACTGTTTAGTAGTCCATGTGGCCGGGGCCGTGGTCACCGCCTGCGGGGGCGGCGGACTTCTTCTCGGGGATTTCGCAGATCATCGCTTCGGTCGTCAGCATCAAGCCGCTGATCGAAGAAGCGTTCTGCAGGGCCGAGCGGGTCACCTTGGCCGGGTCGATGACGCCGGCGGCTACCAGATCCACATACTCGCCAGTGGCGGCGTTGAAGCCGAAGTTGAAGTCGTTGTTCGCGCGGATCTTTTCCACGACGATCGAACCTTCACTACCAGCGTTGCCGGAGATCTGACGGACCGGCTCTTCGCAGGCGCGGGCGATGATCTGAACGCCGGTGCGCTCGTCATCCGCTACCTGGAGGGTCGCGAGGGCCTTGGACGCACGGAGGAGGGCTACGCCGCCGCCGGGAACAATGCCTTCTTCAACGGCTGCGCGGGTGGCGTGCAGCGCGTCTTCGACACGGGCCTTCTTTTCCTTCATTTCGGTTTCGGTCGCGGCGCCAACCTTGATCACCGCTACGCCACCGGCGAGCTTGGCGAGGCGCTCCTGCAGCTTTTCGCGATCGTAGTCCGAGGTGGTTTCCTCGATCTGGGTGCGGAGCTGCTTGATGCGGCCTTCGATGCTCTTCTGGTCGCCATTGCCGTCGACGATGGTGGTGTTGTCCTTGTCAACCGTGACGCGCTTGGCGCGGCCGAGGTCGGCGAGGGTAACGCCTTCGAGCTTGATGCCGGTTTCTTCGAAGATGGCCTTGCCACCGGTGAGGATGGCGATGTCTTCGAGCATGGCCTTGCGGCGGTCACCGAAGCCGGGCGCCTTGACGGCGGCGACGTTCAGGGTGCCACGGAGCTTGTTGACGACGAGGGTCGCGAGGGCTTCGCCTTCCACTTCCTCGGCGATCACGAGCAGCGGCTTGCCGCTACGGGCGATCTGTTCGAGGACGGGGAGCATGTCCTTCATGTTGGAGATCTTCTTCTCGTGGATCAGGATGTAGGGATCCTCGAGAACAGCTTCCATGCGGTCCGGGTCGGTGACGAAGTAGGGCGAGAGGTAGCCCCGGTCAAACTGCATGCCGTCGACGGTCTGCAGTTCGGTGTTCATGGTCTTCGACTCTTCAACGGTGATGACGCCGTCCTTGCCGACCTTGGCCATCGCTTCGGCGATCGTGGTGCCGATGGTGGTGTCTCCGTTGGCGGAGATGGTGCCGACCTGGGCGATCATGTCGCCGCTGACGGGCTTGGCAGCCTTCTTCACTTCTTCAACAACCACTTCGACGGCCTTGTCGATACCGCGCTTGAGGGCCATGGGGTTGGCACCGGCGGCAACGGACTTGACGCCTTCACGGAAGATGGCCTGGGCCAGGATGGTGGCGGTGGTGGTGCCGTCACCGGCGATGTCGGAGGTCTTCGAGGCCACTTCGCGCACCATCTGGGCGCCCATGTTCTCGAGCGGATCCTTGAGTTCCACTTCCTTCGCCACGGTGACGCCGTCCTTGGTGATGGTCGGGCCGCCGAACTTCTTTTCGAGGACGACGTTGCGTCCCTTGGGGCCGAGCGTGACCTTCACGGCATCGGCAAGCTGGTTGACGCCGGACAGGATCTTCTGCCGCGCAGTCTCGCTATAAACTACCTGTTTTGCTGGCATTTCTGTATATCTCTTTCGTCAGTAAGGTTGGTGAGGAAACTGAGAGCAGTTAGGCAGACTTCTTCTTGGACGCGACCGATTCGGTGTTCTCGACGATGCCGAGCACTTCGTCTTCGCGCATGATCAGGTACTCTTCGCCATCGATCTTGATGTCGGAGCCAGAGTACTTGCCAAACAGGATGGTGTCACCGACTTTGACGTCGAGCGGGACCACGGTGCCATCTTCGAGGCGCTTGCCCTTGCCGACGGCGACAACGGTGGCTTCCTGCGGCTTTTCCTTAGCCGAATCGGGGATGAAAAGGCCGCCGACCTTGGTCTCTTTATCTTCCGACCGCTTCACAACGATGCGATCGTACAGAGGACGGATGTTCATTGGGTGTACTACAACCTCCAGTTAACGTCTGTTGGGTGTGTTGGAATTTCTGCCAAACGGACCCACCGCTCGAACTCGGGGCGGGGACGTTGACTCTTGCCAGCTCCATTATTAGCACAAAATCTGCAGGAGTGACAATCACATATTTGCAAGTGATTGATAATGCTTCGAAAATCGAAACATTAATAAGGCGTTAATCTTTGCGGCGTTTGCCGAACAGGGCTGTGCCGATGCGGACGTGGGTGGCGCCTTCTTCGATGGCGGCTTCGAGGTCGTGGGACATGCCCATGGAGAGATGGACGAGGTTTTCGCGACGGGCGAGGTCGGCGAGGCGGCGGAAGTAGGGTCGGGTCTGTTCGGGGTCCTCGGACCAGGGGGGCATGGTCATGAGTCCGGTGAGGGTGAGGTTTTTGGAGTTGCGGAGGGCGTCGGCGATGGCGGGTACGTCGGAGGGGGAGGCGCCCTCTTTGGAGTCCTCTTCGGAGAGCTTGACCTCGATCATGGTGTCGAGTTTGGCGCCCATGGAGTCGAGGCGGTGGGCGAGTTTGACGGAATCGACGGTTTGGACGGTACGGAACATGTCGGCGGCCTTGCGCGCCTTGTTGGACTGGAGGTGGCCGATGAGGTGGAAGTGGGCGCCTTGGGGGATGAGGTCCTGGAGGGCGGGGAATTTGCCTTCGAATTCCTGGACGTAGTTTTCGCCGAACTGGCGGAGGCCGAGGTCGAAGGCCTCGCGCAGGGTGGAAGCGGGGAACTTCTTGGTGACGGCGATCAGGGTGATGTCCTCCGCTCGCCGACCCGCGCGCTCGGCAGCACGCGCAATCCGTTCCTTTACTGCGTCCAGGTTATCGCGAAGCGTCACCTGCTGACTGTGCATGACCCCTAGATGCTCCTTTTCTCGCTTAAGACAGTATGTCGAGCCGCTTCCGTTATTCTGCCATCTTCGTCGCTCTGATGACGCCGGTTCTCCTTTGCAATCTTTATGCGACTAACCTAGCGACCTGCGACGCACAAACTGTTGCCAAGCTTCCCTTGTGCGCGGACGGAGTATTGAACGGCGACTGCAGAGTCGAACTCAGCCGCAAGGATGCGCCTGCGCCACTTCCCTTCAAGTTGAAGGTTGGGGCGGTAGCTTGCGTGAGGGTTACAAAGCTACCGGCCGAAACGATCGAGGTGGAGACCGAGGTGAAGGACGTTGCCAAGCAGGACCCATTCGCAGCCATCGCGGCTGCTTTCGTCCCGATACTCAAGTCAGCCGTCGTGTCCGTATCCGTGCAGAACTACTACCTCGCGGAATTCGATCCAGAGAAGCCGGGTAAGGATGGGATGCTGATGCTTCTTATGGCGGAGTCCGAAGCCCTAGATCGCCGCGCTCGCACTCTGATTGACGCGCAGAGCCACTGGCGGGACCAAGCTATCTTGCTCGAAGCGAAGCTGAAAGCCGCGCGGGAACAGATCGAGAAGACGATTGCCGCCCAATCGACAAGCGAATATCGTTCGGCCCATGAACTCTTTCTCAATGGCTGGCCGGCCCCTACTGGCCAATCCCACCAGATACCCGCAATTTGGCGGCTCAAGGCTGACTGGGAAGCGATCGCAAGAGACTACGCCGCATTCCGTGCGCGCAACACCGATGTTCTCGATCTATTTGTCGTGTCGAACCTCGACGCCAACATGTCTGTGGTGGCCGCGAATCAGGCGGGTATTGAGGATTCTTACCAAGCATTCGCCGACACGCGTAAGACGATTCTCAAATCCTTTGATATGCTTCCGGTGCCCCTCGATGCGACGGACGTCTTTTACTATCCAATTCGCTCTGGAAACATGACAGCCGGGGCCGGTCGTACTATCACGGCAAAATTCTCGACCCAAGCTATGGTGAGTAGAGAGAAGAAGCTCATCACATCCGTTGTCGTCACCTGGGGTGTGGCGACGCGTTGGGAGCTATCCACCGGGCTGCTTTTCTCGAATCTTCGAACGAACTCTTACTCCAACGCAGTGGTGTTCGAGGCTGGGATGCCGGTTCTGAACCGGTACAAGGTCACCGAAGCGAAGACGATTCCTACCGTGGTACCGGCTGCGTTGATCCACTACCGTTTGTCGGAGCGGCAGAGGCCAAGCGGCCGTACGGCATGGCTCGCAACTGTCGGTGCTGGCGTCAACGCGGCATCGACCTCTGCTGATTTCGCCGGCGGACTGTCTTTCGCCTGGAAAAGCTTTGTATTGTCGTTCCTCGCTCACAGCACTCGTGACCTCCGCTTGACGAACGGATATGGAGTGGGTTTGGAATTGCCTGCTGCCACTCCCACGCCTACAACTGAGAGGAGTTGGGTGTTAAAGGGCGCTATTGGCCTAAGCTATCGGATTAACATCCCATAGCCATCATGGGCACGCCTCTTGCGTTGATGCATTCCGGTACGGAAGGTCGAGTGACGGAAGGGCAAAGGCGATAGGCGATTTCGGTTTAAAAAATGAAGCTGAGTCCGCCGCGGAGGGCTCGGGGGGACTGGATGAGCAGGATACGGCGGCTGCCGGCTTGGAGGGGCATGTAGCCTTGGGCCAGCATGTTGCGGGCCTCGCCGGTGAGTTCGATGCGGCCGGGCACGAGTCCGATGGCTGGGAGTGGCTGACGTACGGAGAGGTTCCAACCGGTTTCGGGCAGGGCTTTCTGAGTGAGGAACAGGTGGCCGGGCATCATGGCGGTGTAGTCCGTCCAGCCGTAGCTGCTGGTGAGCTTGGTGCCGGCGCGCGGTGTGGTGTAGACCAGGCGGAGAGATGCCCAACTGCGGTTTTGCGCCTTTAGCACTGACCGGAGGGTTTGGGCGGACTCGTCGGCGAGATCGCGACGTACGGCGGTTACGGCACCGCCACGGCCTGCGGCGAAGAGCACTTCGAGCTGATCCGTCACGCGATGGGAGACCGCGCCCATGAAGCCGGTACGGTCGAAGTTGCCGACGTTGAACATCGCTGCACGGGAGCCGAAGTCCGGGAGGGCATCGCCGGTGTAGATGTCCGACGGCGCATCGAGATTGACGGCAGCGTTCCGCATGTTCTCGCGGAAGGCGGCGGCCGAGACGGTGGTCTTCTTGCCCACTTCGCGCTGGTATGAGATTTCCAGGTTTTGCGAGCGCTGGACGTTGGCTCGCCCGTTGCGCAGGCTGACGCGCGGGAGCAGCGCGAGGGCCGCGAGATCGCGACGGAGTTCGGCGTTGCTGGCGCCTTCGGTGGCGCTGTTCTGCATCCATTCGGCGGCAGGGGCACCAGAGCTATAGCCAAACTGGACGAGGCCGAGATCGCCGAGAGAGTAGCTGAGTTTGGCGAACGGGCTGAAGTAGTTCAGGCGGTCGACGAAGGCTACGGAATCGAGCGAGAAGCCGTAGTCGAGCGAGAGACGGTCTGAGAATTCGACTTTGTCCACGCTACTGACCGAGAGGGTCCGCATGGCGGGCGCTTGGGACTGCTGGAATGCGCCACGGGTCGGCATGTAAAGCTGGCGGGCCGTCACCGTAATGGTCGGCGAGGCACCCTGGGGGCCGACGCGCTTGTAGGTGCTGCGGAAGCCGGCGGCGGGGAGAGCAGCGTTGGGGACGAGTCCGAGATTGCCGGAAAGTTGCACCTCGTTGCGGCCGTAGATGGAGGTGGCGAGGGCGAAGGCCGTGCCGAGGTCCGTCTGGGTACCGTTGGAACCCATCGAACTGGGGTCGCCGGCAGAGACGTTTACCAGGCCGCGTGTTTCGGTAAACATGTCGGCGCGCTTGGAGGTCGATACACCGCCATAGGTGGGCATGCCGGGTAGCGCACGGAGGACCGGCCGTGTGGCGAGCGCTGTGCGGAGAGACCACTTCCAGTCGTCCGTCATCAAGGCGCTCGACGGGGCCTCGTAGGCGAGTTCGATGGAGCTGAAGATACTGGTGAGGTTGACGTTGAGGACGCGGTCGGCACCGGCCTGTACGGCAATGCCACGCTTGAGCGCAGGTACGAAACTGGCGAGGGAAACGCGGACGGAGTAGGAGTCCGGCGAGAGTCCGTCGAGGTAGAAGGCGCCCTTGTCGTTGGTGAGGACCTGGCGGATCAGCTTTTCGTAGCGATTGTAGACGGCGACCGTTGCACCCATCTGTGCGATGCCGGAGCTATTGCGGACGTGGCCGGCGATGGCTCCGGAAAGCTTGGGTAGCGTAGCGGCGGGCAGGACTTGGGAGGATGCGGCGATGAGGCCTGCACTGAGAGTGCAGACATACACCAGAGACTTCTTCTGGGGAGTAGACCAGAACCTCATGGTTACGCTCTTTCCTCCTTTCCCCGTCGTTGAACGAGAGATACAAGGGAAAGGGCCCTTCGCTCAGGGGCCCTTCATTCGTACAGCTTATTTTACATGAAACGTCGCGGTGTTGGTGACCGTTTTGTTTCGATTGCGATCCTCTGCCGTGATGGTGAGATTGTAGTCGCCCGGAGCCATGGAGGCGAGGGGCAGAATCTTTTCGACGATGAGCTGTGTGGAGGAGCCGGGAAGCGTATTGGCCTCTTCACTATAAGTGAAGACCTTCTCGTTGGAACCGACCTTGACGATTTCGTAGTTGACGCTGCCGTTGGGCTTTTGCGTCTTTTCGTCGCCCTGGAAGTTGTAGAGCTGCATGTAAATGCCGAGCTTTTCGTTGTTGCCGAACGTCTCGTTCATGCGCGGGCGAACCTTGTTGGAGCCGATCACGAACTGGCCCGTACCGATGCTCTTGGTGGGGACCTTTTCGAGCAGGTCGGCCACGATCAGGGAACTGGTGGCGAGCTGATCTTCGTCGAAGCGGGGGACTTCGAGCGCCATTTCGTAGGTGTTCATGTTGCCGCCAGTGATGTCCTTGGCAACGATGTTCATACGGTACTTGCCGGGAGGCAGCGGGACCGTCTTCTGATACACCGAGGAGCCCTTGACGACTTCGGGCAGCATTTCCGTGGGGGCTTCGATGGCGACAACGTCTTCAAATACGTTGACCACGCGGCGTGCCATGGAGGTGATGCGGGCGTAGATGTTGACGGTGGCTTTGGAGATGCCGTCCTTCTGGGCGAACTGGAGATCCTTGCGGTCAAACTGCAGGGTGACGGCGCTCATCACGGATGCGTTGGTGACCGGAATGAAGTGCGCCTTGACCTGCATCGGGAGCGTGTTGAACCGGATGGAGGAGTTGACCTGCGCCTCGAGATCCTTGAACTTGATCTGCGGCGGCTTCTGCAACATCGCGAAGCGCTGCAGGCGCTCGAATTGATTCATGCGAGCCGACATCGGCATGTTACCGGTGCCGAGTCGCGTACCGTCGGTACGGCTGAAGCGGTCATTCTTCGAGGCGAGACCCATTTCTTCATACAGAGTGAGGCCGGCGTTGGGGACCATCATGAGCGCGTCTTTTTCAGACGGGTCCATGGTCATACGGTATTCACCGGTCATGGTGGGGTCTACGAATTCGATCAGGACGTCGTTGCCGATACCCTCGATCCAGCGGTAGCGCCAGATTTCGAAAGGATAGGTGGATGTCTGACCACCACCTTCTTCAATGGGGCGCTGGTAGGAGCCGCCGGAGGGATGCGATTCAATTTCGTCCGCGGGGCCGAAGGTGATGTAGATGCGGCCGCGATCGGTCTTCCAGCCAGGGATACCGGAGGCAAAGCGTTCGTTGGCGTACGCGATGCGGCGGTAATGTTCCTCTTTGAACTCGTTCTCTTCAGTGTCGGGCGTGGGGTCGCGACGAAGCCAGAACTGTTCAATGAACTGCTGGCGCTCTTCGTCGGTGGTGAAGCGCTTGAAGGCTTGGCGCTCTTCGTCGGTGATGATGTAGTTGACGTCGACGTTCAGCCAGTTGCGGTAGGGCGTTTCGAGCTCCTTGCGAAGCTTCTCTTCGCGCTTCCGCTTTTCCTTCTCGCTCATCGGCTTGGCGATGGTTTCGCGCTGACCGGAGCTGACGGCTTGCGCATCGGCCTTCTTGTCGGCGGCGCTGATGCCAGTCGAACTCAGCACGCCGGAAATGCACAGAACGGCGATAGATTGCCTTGGGCTCATAAACGAATCGACTCCCTCGCCACAGGTAGTAGTGTCCATACCCGGGACACACCACCCACAGCTACCTCAATTCTAAATAGCTTGGCACTGTGACGCAAGCCGGACTTTGCGGGTTCCAGCCGTGGAATGTAAAACTTGGCAAGACTTGTTAGAAAGCTACGCTCAACTTGACCGATGGAAAGCGTACATTCTTGCCTTCCGCAGTGGCAGGCTTGAACTTCCAGGCCTTGACGCAGGTTTTCGCCTGTTCGTCGATCAACGGGTGCAGGCCCTTGGTGACGCGGACGTCTTCCACCGAACCGGTGTCGGATACGGCGAATACGACGCTGACTTCCCCGTGGATGTTCAGGGCTTCAGATTCCAGCGTATGTGTACACTGCGCCTGTTCGACGAGTTCGGGTTTGGTGGTGAAGGCGGTGGGCTTGTTGTCGGTCTGCGAGGTGCCCGTACCGCCGCCGTTTTGTTCCGTACCACCGCCTCCGCCACGGGTGGCAAAGTAGCCGCCGATGGCGAGGCCTACGGCCACGACGGCGATGCCGCCATACATCAAGGTCCGGTTGGAGGAGGGTGGGGGCGGAGTGGGAGCGGGAGTTGCGTTGACTTCGTAGTCGCCGAGGCTGGCGATGGTCTTGGGGTGCTGTACGGCCGGAGTGCTGGTAGCGGCGGCGGCCGTTGCGGAGGGTACGACCGTGGTGGCGGAAGGTCCTGAGGTGGCGGCGACCGCGGCCGGGGCGCGATCCTCCATGACACTGGCGAGCGCCTCGTAGAATTCCGTACAACTGGGGTAGCGGTCGTCGGCGGCTTTGGCGAGCACCTTGGTGAAGATCGCTTCGAGTTCCGAGCCGCGGGGCATGTCCTTGAGCAGGGTGAGGTCGGGCGCTTCGAACACCACCTTAAATACAAGCGAGGTGAGTTCCTCGCTCTGGTGGGGGCGCTGGCTGGTCAACATCTCAAAGGCCATGACACCGAGGGAGTACTGATCGGCGCGTCCGTCGATGGACTGGGCGCGGACGTGCTCCGGCGACATGTAGGCTGGTGAGCCGACAGCAGAGGTTGTCTTGGTGACACCAGCCTGGTTGAGCTTGGCGATACCGAAGTCCGCGATCTTCACCTTGCCCGAAGGCTCAATGAGGAGATTACCCGGCTTGATGTCGCGATGTACGACGCCTTTGGAGTGGGCGTAGTCGAGAGCTTCAGCGGCCTGCTTGAGAATTTTGAGGGTGGCTTCCGTCGTCAGCTTGCCTTGGACAAGGATGTCGGCGAGATTTGCGCCATCGACAAACTCCATGGCGATATAGAGAATGTCTTTGTCCTGGCCGGCCTGGTAGATGGTGACGATGGAGGGGTGGGACAGAATGCCGGCGGAACGGGCCTCGCGCAGGAGACGGTCGCCCATGGAGCCGCGTTCGTTGGGGTCTCCCATATCCTCGGGCCGCAATGTTTTGATGGCCACATGGCGGCCAATCACGGTGTCGACGCCACGGTAGACCACGCCCATGCCGCCGCGGCCCAGTTCCTTGAGGATTTGGTAAGGTCCGATCTGTTCCACTGTCTACACAGTTATACCGCACTACGCACCCAAAACCCCATAGCGCGAAATACCTAAGACAAATCGATTTACGAATGCCTTCAAGGGATTGCGATACGGCCCGATAAGGTGCAACAGAGCATCGAGCGGCTGAGCATGTCCCTACAAGACGATTTCGAACTGATCAAAGAGTTTTTAATTGAGAGCAACGAAAATCTCTCAAAGATCGACCAGCAAATGGTTGAGATCGAAAAGCACCCGGGGGATGCGGAGCTACTGGCCAGCATCTTCCGGACTATCCACACCATCAAGGGGACCTGCGGGTTTCTGGGGTTCAGTCTGCTCGAAGGGATCACGCATACTGCGGAGAGCATCCTGAGCCAATGCCGCAACGGCGAACGCGAGCTTACTCCTCGTGTTGTGTCGCTGGTGCTTGAGACGGTCGACGCGACGCGCACGATCCTGCAATCCATTGAAGAAACGGGCAAAGAGGGCGCGGATGTCTGGCAGCAGCTGCGTCAGAAGCTCGCAGAAGAAGAGCAACTGGGAACATCTGCCGAGCCGGCGCAGTCACGACGCGCCGGGAATGAGCGTTTGGCCGCGGGTGCGATTGAAACGCTGGTGGCCGCCGGAAATGCCGCTGCCAATACAACTTCGGATCCACCTGCGCCCGCTGCCGTTACCGCACCTCCAGACGCGGTAGCACCTGTCTCAGATCCGGAACCCGTTCCGGAACCGGTTGCGCGGGAACCGCAGCCCGCTGCCGCCACAAACGCATCGGATAGCGCCGCGAAATCCAATGTCTCGGTAGCCGACAGCACGATCCGCGTGGACGTCACGTTGCTCGACAAACTGATGAACCTGGTGGGTGAGCTGGTGCTTGCCCGCAATCAGATCCTGCAGCATTCGGCGAGCCAGGAAGACGCGAACTTTGTCTCCACCTCGCAACGCCTGAACCTGATTACCAGCGAGCTGCAGGAGAGCGTCATGAAGACGCGTATGCAGCCGATCGGCGTGGTCTGGAACAAGCTGCCTCGCGTGATTCGGGACCTTGCGGCAATCTGCGGCAAAGAGGTTCGCCTCGAAATGGATGGCGCGGAGACGGAACTCGACAAAACGATTATTGAGGCCATCAAAGACCCGCTCACCCATATTGTTCGCAACTGCTGCGATCACGGGATTGAAGATCCGGCGACGCGCCTCAGCCGCGGTAAACCGGCGCACGGGACGTTGTCGTTGCGCGCCTACCATGAAGGCGGCCACGTGAATATCGAAATCGCCGATGATGGCGGTGGAATCAATACGGCGAAGGTGAAGGCGAAGGCCGTGGAGCGCGGACTCCTACGTCCGGAACAGGCCGAGCATCTGAGTGAACGCGAAGCGATCAACCTGGTGTTTGCGCCAGGCTTTTCGACGGCAACCAAGGTTTCCAATATTTCGGGCCGCGGCGTCGGCATGGATGTGGTGAAAACCAACATCGAGAAAATCGGCGGCGCTGTGGATTTGACCAGCCGTACGGGCTTGGGTTCGACCGTGCGCATCAAGATCCCACTCACACTGGCGATCATCCCCGGGCTGGTCGTCGCCAGCGGCGGCCAACGCTTTGTGATTCCGCAGGTCAGCCTGCTCGAACTGGTACGGCTCGAACGCGAGGACGCCGGGCGTCTGATCGAGAAGATTCACGGTACACCGGTGTACCGCCGCCGCGGATCGCTACTGCCGATCGCTTATTTGAATGAGATCCTGCAACTGAATTCGACGGGAGACTTTGAGTCCGTCAACATCGTGGTCCTGCAAGCCGAAGACAGACAGTTTGGACTTGTCGTCGATGGCATCAGCGATACGCAGGAAATCGTCGTCAAGCCGCTTTCGAAGCAACTCAAAGGGCTTAGCGTCTACGCCGGTTCGACCATCATGGGCGACGGCAAGGTGGCGTTGATTCTCGATGTGATGGGGCTCTCGCAGCGTGCGGGGCTATCGGCGCGCGAATCGTCGTCGAACACGCAGCAAGCGGCCGATGGCGCGTCTGTGGTCGAGCGGCAGACACTTCTGCTGTTCCGGTCCGGTAGCTATGAACGCCTTGCGGTCCCGCTCTCGCTGGTGGCGCGGCTTGAGGAGTTTGCAAAGGATCGTGTCGAACAGGCGGCGGGCCGTCCGGTGGTGCAGTACCGCGGCAACATCCTGCCGTTGGTGACGTTGAGCGATCATCTCGACGGTCCAGGTGGTGGGCCGCAGGCTTCCGATAAGGTCCAGGTGGTGGTGTTCAGCGAGGGCGACCGTAGTGTTGGGCTCGTTGTGGACCAGATTGTGGACATTGTGGAGGAGGAGGTTGCCGTACGCAAGCCGTCCCGCCATCACGGGTTGATGGGCTCGGCCGTAGTCGGGCAGAAGGTGACCGACTTCCTGGATCTTGGTGCGGTTCTGGAGTGGAGCGGCGAGCAATTGACGTCGCCGGGCGCGGAGCGCAAAATGCGGCCTTTACTGGTAGTCGCCGAGGGCTGTCCGCTCGAACGCGGCTTGCTACGCAGTTACGCCGAGATGCTCGATTGCCGGGTGGTTGAGGCGGCATCTGTCTCTGAGGCGGCCGAAGCTGTCGCGCAGAAGAAGGCCGATGCGATTGTGGCCCGACCGGCGCTTGCTTCCGAGATCCGGGAACGGCTGCCGCGCGCCCTTGTGTACGACGTAGAGGGACGGGATTCGATGGTCCGGTCGATCCAGGCGCTGGGTGCGGCACTGGGGGCGAAGGCGGAGGAAGTGGAACATATGGCGGGGGTGACGGCATGAGCGAGCAGTACTCGACGTTCTACGTAGGCGATCTGTTCTTCGGGATCGAGGTCGTGAAGGTGCAGGAGGTGCTGCGCTATCAGGAAATGACTGGGGTGCCCCTTGCGCCGGAAGGTGTACGCGGGTTGATCAACCTGCGTGGCCAGATTGTGACGGCGCTCGACATGCGTCATCGCCTGGGTCTGACGCCGCGGCCGCCGGAGGTGACACCGATGAACCTCGTCATGCAGTCGGATGAGGGTGCCGTCAGCTTGCTGGTGGATGAGATCGGCGATGTCCTCGAAGTGGATTCGGATTGCTATGAACGCGTGCCTGACACACTGCCGGCCGCACAACGCGAGATGATCGCGGGGGTCTGCAAACTGGATGGCAAACTGCTGCTCGTACTGAACACCGAGCGCGCGATGCAGATGCAGTAAGGGCGGCGATCGGATGAATAGAGTTGCGACGCAAGGGGAAATAGGAGCGGCAATGCCCAAGGCAATGGTAGTAGATGATTCGCGGGCAATCCGCATGATTCTGGCGAAGACTCTGAGTTCACTCGGTTTTGATGTGAGTCAGGCCGCCAACGGGAAAGAGGCGCTATCGAAGCTTCCGACCCTGATGGAGGAGCCGGATGCGCCGCTCCAACTGGTGCTTGTGGACTGGAATATGCCCGAGATGAACGGGCTTGAATTTGTCCAGCAGGTTCGATCTCAGTCGGACTATGAGAGCGTGAAGCTCATGATGGTGACCACCGAGACACAGATCGAACAGATGTCGCGGGCGTTACACGCAGGTGCTGACGAGTACGTCATGAAGCCCTTCACCGAAGAGGTGATTTCCGATAAATTGCGCCTGCTCGGCATTGTCGAATGAGGGGCGCGTGGTGAGCGGACCAAAGGCCGGTAGAAAATGACTTCAGCAGCAGCAACGCAACCTCTTGATCTCGTCAACGACCCGGTGCGTGTGCTTGTGGTCGATGATTCGGCGGTATCGCGCCGTCTGGTTTCGGCAGCGATCGCCGGTGACCCTGAGATCATGCTAGCGGGTACGGCAGGGACGGGGAGGATGGCGCTGAAGCGCATCGCTCAGTGCCGGCCCGATGTCGTGACGCTTGATATTGAGATGCCTGACATGGGCGGCATGGAGGCCTTGCGGGCGATCCGGCGTGATTTTCCCAAGGTTCGCATCATCGTCATCAGTTCGCATACGCCGCGTGGATCGGCCGACAGCCTGGAGGCGCTATCGCTGGGTGCCAGCGAGTGCATCAGCAAAAATCAGATTGCAGACGAGGGCGCTGTTGGTGCGTTGTCGGCACTCCGCAGCAAACTGCAGCCATCGATCAAGCAACTGGGACGTGCGTCCCGTGGTCTTGTGGGGATGCCTCACACGGCTGGACTGTCGTCCGATCGCGGTACGGATTTCTCCCATAGCGGTACCACGACGTTGACGGTGACACCGGTAGCGGTGACGCACAGTCCGGCTCCCGCCACCGTAACGGGGAGCGGAGTGGCCGGCGCGCCACGGCCTGCCGGTGTATTCGGGACTCCGCATGTATTTGCGATCGGCATCTCCACCGGTGGTCCTACGGCACTGCACCAGATACTGCCCCAGATTCCGGCGCACTTTCCACTTCCGATCCTCATCGTGCAGCACATGCCGGCGACGTTCACCAAGCTTCTGGCCGAGCGGCTGCAAACGGTTTGCGCGCTACCGGTACACGAAGGGGCGGACCACATGGAAATCGAGCCGGGCCACATTTATATTGCGCCCGGCAACTATCACATGCGTGTCGCAAACCAAGGCGGACGGCAGGTAATCGTTCTCGACCAGAGTGCTCCGGAACACTCCTGCCGGCCGGCCGTGGACGTGCTCTTCCGCTCCCTCGCCGACGTTTATCGCGGCTCTGTCATCGCAGCAGTTCTGACCGGCATGGGGCAGGACGGACAGCTTGGGTGCGAGGTGTTGCGCGCGAGCGGCGCCTACATTCTGGCCCAGGACGAGGCAACGAGCGTTGTTTGGGGGATGCCGGGGGGCGTTGCGCGCGCCGGCCTTGCGGATCAGATTTTACCGCTCCACGACATCATCCCCGATGTTCTGGAACGCTGCCGTTCGCAGATTTCCGGATCGAGCCGGCAATCTGTCTGGGGGACAAGAAAGTAACCGATGGCAACCACGGATATCAGTACGGAGAACTACTCGTTCCTACAGCAGCATGTGTACCGGGAGTCTGGGATCGTCCTCGACAACTCGAAGCAGTACCTGTTAGAGGCGCGGCTTTCGCCGATTGCAAGGCGCGAAGGTGTTGGAAACGTTGACGGCCTCTGCAACCTGATGCGAGCCGTTTCGAGGGAAGATCTGAGACGGGAAGTGGTCGAGGCGATGACCACGAATGAGACGCTGTTCTTCCGCGACTTGTCGCCGTTTGACGCGCTTCGTTCGCATATTCTGCCGGCGCTTAAGAAGCGCCGCGAAGCGACACGGACGATCTCGGTCTGGTCTGCTGCTGCGTCGAGCGGGCAGGAAGCATACTCCATCGTGATGTACCTGCTTGAGGCTGGTTTTGGAGAATGGAACATCCGCGTGCTGGGGACAGACCTATCGGAGCAGGTGCTGGCGCGTGCGCGGCAGGGCCGCTACATGCAAGTGGAGGTGGGCCGCGGTCTGCCAGCGCCGTTGCTCGTCAAGTATTTCGACCGGGTGGGGCTCGAGTGGCAGATCAAGGAAGAAGTCCGCAAGCTGGTCCGCTTCGAGCAGTTCGACCTACGCCGCTCGATGACCGGGAAGGGTCCGTTTGACCTGATCTTCTGCCGGAACGTTCTCATCTACTTCGACGTGGAAACGAAGGACCGCATTATGTCGAGCATCTACCGGGTACTGGCTCCGGACGGATACCTGACGCTGGGCGCCGCCGAATCGATGTTGCAAATGAACACGCAGTTTGAGCGGTATCCCGTGGGCAAAGCAATCTATTACACCAAGCCGGGCGTGCGCTAGAGGCGCCGCAGAGAGAGCAGCAAGAGAGGACACATGCTCACAGTCACTTCCATGGAAACGTACCGGGATCAAGCCGCGCAGATGTTTGAGGACGTCTTCCGGCTGATGCTGAAGCTTGAAGTGAACACATTGCCGGATAGCACCGAGTTGATTCCCAGCCAAGTCACGTCGGCGGTGTATTTCGCTGGTGCGTGGAATGGCGCGACGCTGCTCGAGTGCAGTATGCCCCTCGCGTTGGAGTTTACCAGGCGTCTAATGCCGGACTGCAATCCGCAGGGCTTTGACGACGACGTCCAGGATGCGATGGGCGAGTTAGCCAATATTGTCGGCGGCAACCTGAAGCCGCTGTTGCCGGATGGCGTTGCACTGTCGATGCCGTCGGTGGTGCAGGGTACGAACTATTCCATGCGGCTGTGCGGGAACCACTCCCACATCCGCTTGCCGTTTGTGTGTGACGAAGGCCGCTTCACGATCACGATCATTGAGGGTTCATAGGATCCACAAGGGATTCTGGGTTTAGGGCCGCTGCTTCTGAAGTCGTCGTACTGCGGCTTGCGGGGACCTTTTGGCGGTTGCTGCTTGCTTGACGGCTTGTCGTTGCCAGGTGCTGGCAAGCGCGGTGGTCGTCCGTGGCGGTGCACGAACCAGTTAGGCGTAGGTTTACCGTTCCGGTGCGACTAGGAACGGTCCTTCGACTCGATCATTGGAACAGTGTTCGGACGGGTTGGTAGTGCGGTGCTTGGGGCGCCTCGGCGGGGCCGCTGCCTGCCTGCTGGTTTGCACCTGGAGGTCCTTGGTGGGGTCGCGAAATGGCGGCTCCCGAGGGTGCTCGCTGCCGCTTGATCCCGTCTCATATCGGCGGGGCGGCGACGTACCTGCGGAGTTCTTGGCGACGGTGGCGGATTTCCCCTGGGCCGCGATATCCCGAAATCCGTAGTACTCACGTCTGGGCGTGCCTGGCACCGTGCCTGGTACCGTGCCTGGTACGGACGCCTACCATGTGGCTAGCCAGGCTCTTACTTTGGGCCACTCCTTGGCGAAGGCGATGGACGAGACTCCGATGTAGAAGATGGCGCATCCGAGGAGTCCCGCGCATTGCAGCCAGCCGGGACGGAGCGGTCTTGGCAGGAGACGGAGCATCACCCATAAGGTGTGCAAGCTGGAGAAGCCGAGTGCGAAGTTCCACATCACACCTGTTGCGATGGCGAGCACCAAGGGGTTGGGCGTGATGCGGAGGGCGATGAGTCCCCAAACCATGTAGATGGCGAGGATGGTGTAGTACACCTTCTTGACGCTCCCGTCGGGCGAGCTTTGCAGACGTTCGGAGCCGATCCAGAGGACGTCGGTCCAGCGGCGCGCGATCTGATCGAGTTGGGAGACTTGGGTCGGCGCCATGATGAGGAAGCCGCAGAGCAGGGTCAAATACCAGAAGATCTGTCCGTGCTGGGCGGCGATGGCTTGTGCCGAGAGTGCTGCGACGGCGTTGCCTTCGACGACTTTGATGTCCCGTATGAACTGGTAGGAGAACATCGCAGGCAGAGCCATGCCGAGCAGGCATCCCGGGACCCAGAGAGCGAATTGATCTCTGGTGATGACGCCGAGCCAGCGACGCCAGATGGCTTGGTTTTCCGAGATCGATTCGTCAAAACGCTTGCCGCTATGGGAGAGACGGATGGTGCGGCCGCCGATGGCGCTGGGAATTGCTCCGGTTTTGGAACCCATGCCCCAGCCTTTGTCGCGCGCGTAGTTGGAGAAGGCCGAGTTTGTGAGTCCGCCGGCGCCGGCGACTGCGGAGAACGCCGCGAGGGTCGCCCAACTGAAGTCGCCGGAGGGGAAGGAGCCGAAGCGTACGAAGCCTGTGAGGATTTCCCACCATACGGGTGCACTGACGAAGAAGACGGTGACGAAGGTCAGGTAGCCGAGGATGAGCGTGAGCTTGGCCGTCATGATCCGCTCGATGGTGGTGTAGACCTTGCCGCCGAAGATGAGCGGCAGGAAAGCCGACAGGAAGATGCCGTAGCCGAGAGCTTTGACGAAGCCGCCATCGCTGGCACTGGGGAGGCGTCCGAGGATCACGGCGGCTAGCGGTACGGCTGCGTTGGACGAGAGGTACGGCCAGACGCCGCCAAACTCGAACATCAGGTAGAAGCAGGTCCAGAAGCGCGGGCCGGGGGGAAGGCGGAAGAAGCCGACGAAGATGGTTTCGCCCGTGTAGAGCGTGTAACGCATCACCGACAGGTTGTAGGCGCATTGGAGGAGAATCGCGAGGGTGGCGATCCACATCACGGTGCCGCCGTACTGCGCGGTCACGAGGGGGCCGAAGAGCCACTCGCCGCCGCCGATGTTCGCACCTGCCATGAGGAGCCCAGGTCCGATGAGTGCCGCGAGGGATGGACCGGCGCGCGGTGGTTCCGGAAGCGTGTCCAGTTCCCAATTGCGGAATGTTTTTGGGCTTGTCATGTCGAGGCGGCTCAGAAGAGTCTATCAGCCTTGCCTGCGTAGTAACATTTGAAATCATGTCTTATCGCACTGGTGTCATCAACCGCCGCCATTTTGCCGCGGCTCTTGCAGGCGCTGCCGCAGCCTTCGGGCAGTCCTCGCAGCAGAAATGGTTTCAAGTCTCGCTGGCGGAATGGTCCGTTCACAAGGCGATTCGCTCGGGCCAGTTGAAGAATTTAGATTTTCCCAAGCTGGCGCGGGAGAAGTTTGGGATTGAGGGTCTGGAGTTCGTCAACACGCTTTGGGAGTCCCCTACGCAGGGGTATATCCAGCGGTTGAAGCGCAACATGGCGTCCACCAACACCAAGTGTGTACTCATCATGTGCGACGACGAAGGGTTGATGGGGCATTCGGTGAAGGCTGATCGCATGAAGGCGTCCCGGAACCATTACAAGTGGCTGGACTACACGGCGGAGCTCGGCGGGCATTCGATTCGCGTCAACATGTACCCGGATAAGCAGCCGAAGACGCCCGAGGAGATCACGAACTACCTGAACTGCTGCGCGGAGAGCTTTACGGACTTGGCAGGGTACGCGAAGAAGCTGAACCTGAACGTGATCATCGAGAATCACGGCGGACTGACGTCGGATCCGGAGATCCTGGTTCGGCTGATGAAGCTGGTGAATCTACCGAATTTCGGGTTGCTGCCGGACTTTGGAAATTTCTACGGCAATACGGACCGGTACGACGCGGTGGCCAAGATGATGCCCTGGGCGAAGGGCGTGAGCTTCAAGTGCTTTGAGTTTGGGCCGGATGGCAATGAGACGAAGATGGATCTGGCGCGGCTGATGAAGATCGTGAAGGATGCCGGTTATAAGGGCTGGGTGGGCATCGAGTTCGAGGGCGAGAAGACGCCGGAGTACGAAGGTATTGCGCAGGCGAAGGCGTTCTTGGATAAGACTGCCTAACTGCTGATTTGTCAGACAAGAAAAAACCGCGGACCAGGTGATGCCTGATCCGCGGTTCTTGTTTTTGGGTAGGTGGGTTACGCCATCACTTTGACGAGCGCGGCCTTGAACTTGTCCATCTCTTCCTGGGTACCGATGGTGACGCGTACCTTGGTGGGCCAGATCTTCCAGACGCGGCCGATGTAGACCTTTTCCTTGGCGAGCGCATTGACGACGTCCATGCCGGGGCGTCCGACCTCGAGCATGAACTTGTTGCTGACCGAGGGGACGTAGGAGAACTTCTTGGAGTCCAGGAACTCGAAGACGTTCTCACGGATGTCCTTGTTGATCTTGCGGCGTTCGGCGATCAGGGTCTTGTTGCGGAGGCTTGCGGTGGCCGCCACGAGACCGGTGATGGGTAGCATGCCGGAACCGTAGGGGCGGAGCTTTTCGAGGAGGTCGGGACGGCCGAGGGCTGTACCTGCGCGGATACCGGCCATACCGTATGCCTTCGAGAAGGTACGGAGAATGATGACGTCCTTATCGGCCTTGACGAGCGGTGCACCGGTTTCGTCCTGGGCGAAGTGGATGTAGGCTTCGTCGAGCAGGAGGATCGATCCCTTGGGCTTGTTGGCCACAACCCACTCGATGTCCTTCATGGAGGTCATGCTGCCGGAGGGGTTGTTGGGGTTACAGATGTAGATGATGCCGGCGTTGGGATCTGCCTTGACCATTGCCTCTACGTCGTGAGAGAAGTCCTTACGCAGCGGGATGCGGTGTACCTTGGCGCCGATGAACTCAGCGGTACGTCCACCGGCTTCATAACCGGGGTCCGACATGACGAGGCTCTTGGTGGGCGAGGTGAAGGCGCAGACAGCGCGATGGAGAGGGTCGCTGGAGCCGGCGTAGGCGGCGATGTAGTCGGGTTTGAGGTCGTCGGTGTCGGCTACGGCTTTGATGAATTGCTGCTGTTCGCCGAACGGGGAGTAGCGTCCGCCGTACTTTGCCACCTTGTAGATCGCGTCGAGCGCATCCTGGCAGGGACCGAGAGGGTTTTCATTGGAACTGATGCGCACCGCATCGGTCGGCATAGCGCCACGGCTTCCGCGCGGTGCTGCCTGCTGGGCAAGTGAAAACTCATTGAAGAAGGGAAGTGTGGTGCCCGCGGTAACGACGGTGGCGATCCGTCCAAAGCTGCGGCGCGAGAACCCCCGCGCTGCGAGTTCGGTCTTATTGAGCATGGTCGAGGACGTCTCCTGGCTGTGGTTGGATGAATCCAGGCGAAGGCGGCGCGCGCCTCATTTGTCGAAAGGAAGAGGGGCAGCGGCACAATTCGCAAGTACGAACAGGCTTGCCTCGCGACAGGGCGGGTTAGCTGTGATTATCTGTGCGGTGGGTGAGGAAAGTCAAGCAAGGCATTTCCGTGATTGAGGTCAGTCGGAGTGGGAAAGCAAAAAAACCGCTCTCTCCGGCCCTCTCCAAAAAGATTCGATGGTCGAGAATCCTTGCGGAAAGAGCCCGAGAGAACGGGTGCGGAGCCATATTTGACTTGCTGGCCTGCCTATCAAAGGCCCGCCATGAACGGAATTGCTGTTACTAAGCTCTTCGTCCGTACTGCTGGGAGTTTGAATGTTTCTCGTTGTGGCTGACACAAGAGCGGTGGGGCTGGACCGCGCGATTAAAGAAGCTGTTCGACGGCAGATGCGAGTACGTTACGGTCAATCGGCTTGGTAATGTACTGGTCTGCGCCTTGCTTCATACCCCAGAATCGGTCTGATTCCTGGCACTTGCTGCTCACCATGATGACCTTGGGCGGGGACTGCAGGCCCTTGAGTTCGCGGCACACCTGGTAGCCATTGCGCTTGGGGAGGACGATGTCGAGAAGGACGAGATCGGGATGGCACAGATGCGTTTGCGCGATGGCCTCTTCGCCGTCCGATGCAGTGACCACGTCGTAGCCGCGACCTTCCAGGGCCGCTTGCATCATTCTTACTTCGGCAGCGCTATCGTCGACAACCAGAATGGTTTTCCGCATCTGCATGCTTATCGTCCAGCAGATTGAGGATCTTTAGGTGTTTTTCCGCAGTTTAGGCGGGAATACGCCCGAGATGTTTTTCGAGAACGCGAAGCAGCGCAGGCAGATCGAAAGGCTTGGTGAGATAGTCGCTGGCGCCCGCCAATTTGCCCTTCATCCGGTCGAAGAAGCCGTCACGGCCGGAGAGCATGACGACGGGGGTATTCTTGAGCAGCTTATGCTTCCGGATAATGCGGCAGACCTCGTAGCCATCTACCTTGGGGAGGCTGATGTCGAGAAGCAGAAGGTCCGGCGTGTACTCTTCAAAGCGGGCAAGCGCTTGCATACCGTCTTCCACCGTGAGCACCCGGTAGCCGCGGCGTTCGAGGTTCACGGCGACGAGTTTGCGAATGGTCTGGCTGTCGTCCACTGCGATGATCAGCTTGCGCGCACGCAGAGCGGCGGTGAACTTTTCGAGGTCCGGGGCGTCGCGTAGGCCGCAGGCACGTTCGAGGTACGGGAGTGCTTCACCCGAGCGGTTGAGGCTCAATAGGGCTCGCGCAATGTTCAGGTTAGCCTCATAAGGCTCGATCGACAGGCGGCCCGACCATCGTTCAATGGCGCGGGCGAGCAGTTCTTCGTCAGCTCCACGATTTTCTGCAATCTGCCAGAGATCGCCGAGCTTGAGCATTCCGCCACAGTGTCCACAACGGTCGGACGATTCCGAATGTCCGTGGTTGCAGAGGGGGCAGGGAAATACCTTACGAATGGCCCGCTCGAACTGGGGCCTGGGAGCCTGGGCTACGGATTCCGCCGCGGCGCTTCCTGCGGAGCCGGATACGTGGACCGGCGCACCATCCTTGGAGGAGATCGCCCGGATGCGGGCAACGCTCTGGAATGGCGCGGCTGGGAGGGCACGAGAAGCCGGAGGAGGAGGTAGGAGAACTTCTGTAGGCCGGGCGGTTTGGTGCATCTTCTGTACCGCCAAGGCACTGATCGCCTGCTGGTTGGTAGGGTTAATCACCAGCACTTGTTCGAGGGCGCGAATGGATTCATCCGGCGTGTCCGCGAGCGCGGCCAGCCACAGAAGCGCTTGTTCGAAGTGCGGCTCTTTCTCGATGATTTCGTTGAACAACCGGCGTGCGAGACCCTTCTGTCCCAGCCTTGCGGCAGCCACAGCTTCGATCATCAACACTGAGCGGCTCGACGCCCCCGCGTTCACCATACCCTCCTTGCCTATCGGCACCTAGGACCATGTTCTGCAGGGTACTCAGGGAAAAAACAAACCGTCCGAACTGCGGTTGCTGAGGCCACGAGTTCGGACGGTTTGTTACTGCTTGGGTATCGTTGAAGATTAAGACGCTAGGACGCTGTTTGGAACATGCCGCCGGATCAGTTGGGCAATATTGTTCTTCTTGCCCGGAACCCGGCCACCGTCCACAAACTGAACCGGAATCGGTTCGTCGAACCATTCGTTCTGGCTCGCGAGAGATTCCACTTCCATTCGCAACATCAAATCGGAGAAGTTGCTCTTGTGGATGAAGTATTCGGTGCCGTCCTGGCCGACGATCAGTCCGATACTTCGTTCGATGTTGTAGCGCGTAATCCGTCCCACTGCCTCTGGCTTCGGAGAACCCGAAATGGGTTGCGCCGGAACGGGGGACAGCGGGCTAGCCGGGAGTCCACTACCCGCCATCCCGGGCATCATTGCCAGGTGTTGACCGGTTGCAGAAACTGCGGCATGGGAAGAGGTTGCCGTTGCGACTGATGGAGGAGCGCTTTGCATTGGGCCGGTGCCCGGCACGCCTCCAAAAGGCCTGACGAACGGAGGCGTGGGAACCGCGGAAGGCCTTGTAAAGCCCCCGGGTAACGCTACCGCATGCGCCAAGTCATAAAAGTGATACTTGAGGTCGGACCCGACCCGCAAGCCCACGACACCATCGTCGGAATGCTGCCTGTTATGCAGAAACTCAACGAGTGCTGTAAGTACGACGAAAGCCCCGCCTTTTTCGAGATTTACGCCCGGCTCCATTTCCAGATAGATGTTTCTGTTGGTGACCGGGTTTTCCCGTACAATTTTTAAAAAAGTGGCCTGCTTGGTGCGATCGTCAATCCTCGTCGTAACCTGCACTCCCAAATGAAACAACCAGGGAATCTGGGGGAAGCCGGAAACGACGAAGTCCAATTTATGCTCATGGTCGAAACGAGGCCCTTCAATGAGGGTGCACCCGTAACGTTCCAGAAGCGTTCGCAAGCGATCTTCCGCATTCAGTCCAGGACTGAACATAGGAATCTCCTTTCCTTGGACGGATACGCCATGATCACCACCGGCGAGCTCCGTATTCGGATGTCATCGCAAGCGGCGGCCAGTGCGTACTTCGTTGCTTCTTCGAATGTCAAAGAACTAGTCCCGCCCCAATCTCTACTGGTAGGGTACAGATGGGTGGAACCACATTGAATCTATCGGAGTTACCGCTACACTGTCAACTTTTACCTATTACAGTATGCTGTTGGTTTGACCCTTTGCCTTGCTGACGATCTTACCGGTGCACTGGAAGTCGGCGGTCTTTTCGCCGCTGCTGGTCATTCGGCCAGGGTTTCCACCTCTCCGATCCATGGATCGGCGGATGTTGCTGTTTTCGACACGGAGTCCCGGCATTTGGACGGTCGCGGCGCGGCGGAGAAGGTACTGCGATTTGTCTCGGCGATCGGATGTGTTGCCGAGGATTCTTTACTCTATAAAAAAACCGACTCGACCTTGCGCGGGAACATTGGAATGGAACTTTGGGCCCTGCAGAAGGTCTATCCCGGGCGCGAACTCCTATACGTACCGGCCTACCCAGCGCTAGGTCGTACCGTGCGCAACGGGCACCTGGTTTTGAACGGAACTCCGATCCATGAAACGGAGTTCGCAAGGGACGCGCTAAATCCGATTCGGACGTCGGATGTTGGCTACGTTATGGCTCCGGCTGTGGGTGAAATTCTGGATAGTGAGACCGAGGATGATCTGGGAGCGATAGCGCAACGGATCGCTGCTGATCCGGGTCGTTATCTTATGGCGGGGCCGGCAGCGATCGCGCGGTACCTGGCTGCGAGCGGTTCCGGATCGCGGCAGGATGACGGGATATCTTTGGGAAGGCTGGCCGAACGCCGTCTGCTGGTGGTAAACGGCAGCCGGCACAGTACGTCGGCCGGGCAAATCGAGTTCGCGCGCGGGCGGGGCCTGTTTGAGCGATTGCCTTGGAGCGAATTTCAGTACCAGGGTGGTGGCTCCGGCGTTGCGCGTGCCGAGGCTGCCGGAGGTGAAGTTCGCGCGTGTCTGCAACGGGGCTCGTTTGATGGGATTCTAGTGTTTGGTGGTGATACGGCGTACGGAATCTACTCAGCGTTGCATGAGCCATTCCTGGAGGGTGCGGGAGAGCTACTTCCCGGTGTCCCCATTAGCCGATCCCAGAGTGGCCTGTGGTGGATCACCAAGGCCGGCGGATTCGGTAGTGTTGATTTGCTTGAGCGATTGTCGCAGTTCGATTTGTCTGCTTCCCCCTCTTCTTCTTCCTCATGAGTGAACTACTTGGTGTGACCGTCGGCGACGCCAGCGGGATTGGCCCCGAAATTCTGCTGAAGGCCTTTCTTGAGGGTCGGCTGCCACAGGCTCCTGCGGTGTTTGGCGATCTGAGCGCCCTGGATTACTACAATCGGACGCTAGCGTACAACGTACCTCTCCGTGCGATAGCGGCTCCCGCAGAGGTACAGCCTGGTGCGTTGAATGTCGTAGACCATGGCATCGTCAAAGAGGTACGCCCTGGCGTGATTGACGCTACCTCTGGTCGCGCGGCGCGGGAGTACGTGATCTCCGCTGCCAAAGCGGCGCTGGCGGGCGAGATCGGCGCCATGGTCACGCTGCCGATGAACAAAGAGGCTACGCAATTGAGCGACCCTGGCTTTGTGGGCCATACCGAGTTGATCGGGCAGGTCTGCGGTGTGTCGGATGTCACGATCATGCTGGTGTCCGATGACCTTATCGTCACCCATGTGAGCACGCACTGCTCGTTATCGGAGGCGATCGCGCGTACCCGGCAGCCTCGCATCCGGACAATTCTTTCGCTGACTTCCAGCGCCGTATTGAAGCTCATTCCCAATGCCCGGATTGCTGTGGCCGGACTAAATCCGCATGCGGGCGAAAGTGGCCTTTTTGGACGGGAGGAAATCGAAGAGATCGCGCCGGCTGTGGAGTGGGCGCAACAACAAGGAATGCCGGTGTCGGGTCCTTACCCGCCGGATACGCTGTTCTATATGGCCGTCCGCCGCAAGAGGTTTGATGCGATTGTTTGCATGTATCACGATCAGGGCCATATCCCGCTGAAACTGCTTGATTTCGAAGGAGGCGTGAACGTCGCGCTTGGGTTGCCAATTATCCGCACGTCGGTCGACCATGGTACGGCATTCGACATCGCTGGCAAGGGCGTCGCGGGCGCTGGTAGCTTTGAGAAGGCTATGCAACTGGCCAGCAAGATGATCCAGCATTCAAAGCTGTAGGATGCCGGGAACTGTGGCGAAATCGGACGACTCACCCCAACGGATCCTGATTATCCGCCTTGGGGCAATGGGGGATGTCCTCCACGCACTTCCTGCCGTATCGTCACTGCGCGCCAGTTTCCCGCACGCGACCATCACTTGGGTGGTCGAGCCGCGATGGGCCTGTTTGCTGGAAGGAAATCGTGCAGTCGATCAATTGATCCTGTTGGATCGACGAAAGCTCGACAATGTGCGATCGGCCTTGGGCCAGTTGCGATCGATGTCCTTTGATACCTCCTTTGACTTTCAGGGTCTGATCAAGTCCGCAGTTCTTCCGTTTCTTGCGAGAGGTTGTCGAACGCGATGGGGATTCCACCGGTCCGTACTACGTGAACCTCTTGCATCCTGGTTCTATACCGGACCAGGCTTTAGGCCATCCTCCATTCACGTGGTCGATCAGTCGATTGAGATGATCCGCGCGGCCGGTGCGAAAAAGATGGATCTTCGTTCGCCCATTCCAATGGGTGTATCCGAGGGCAATCTGCCCAATGGTCCGTTTATCCTTGCAGCTCCCTTCGCTGGTTGGGCTTCCAAGCAATGGCCGCTGGAATACTACGCTGCGCTCGCGAAGCTTCTCTCTCCTGTTCCTTTGGTGTTGAATGTCGCACCTTCGCAAGTGGAGCTAGTTCGAGAGTTCCCATCATTACTCGTACACAGCTCATCGCTGCCCGGCCTGATTGATGCAACCCGAAAGGCCGCTGGGATCGTCGGGTTGGACAGTGGCCCCACGCATCTTGCTGCTGCTTTGGGTAAGCCGGGTGTGGCTATATTCGGACCAACCGACCCTGCGCGTAACGGGCCGTACGGCGGGTCGCTCGCTGTGTTGCGGCAAGCGAAAGCTGAGACTACGTACAAGCGAGGGGTTGAAATTCCCGCCAGCATGCGAGCGATACGCCCCGAGATGGTGTTCGAACGGCTAAAGGAGCGCTGCCTATGAACTCATCAATCCAGCATCAAGTGGAGATTACGTATTGCACCGGGTGCCGTTGGATGTTGCGCGCTGCATGGGTCGCGCAGGAACTACTCTCTACCTTCGAAGCGGACCTGACAAAAGTTTCCCTTTGCCCCGGGACGGGCGGCATCTTTGAGATTGCAGTAAACGGCGTAAATGTCTGGTCCAGAAAGCGTGAGGGAAGGTTTCCCGAGATGAAAGAGCTGAAGCAGAGAGTACGTGATCAGATCGCGCCAGATCGAGATCTAGGCCACGTCGATCGAGCGAGTTCCACGACACCCGAATGACTTATTTTTCGGTGTAGGGCTCGATTTTCTGCGCCTTGATCTGGAAGGACACGTCCCCAAACGGGCTCTTATAGTCCTTGATCTCGAGCTTGCCGATTACCCAAACTGGATCCCAAAAGCTAACTTTCGTCTTCTTGCCGTCGCCCATGGTGACATGAACGATCTGGTTCGGGGGCGGAGGCGGCGTGTGGATACAAGCGCCTACATAAGGCACGAGTAGGAATTCGACTACCTTATCCTCGTCATCCTCAAGCGGAACCATGAAGCCCGGCACCTTCACGCTTGTGCCATCCATCTTTTTGAGGTTCGGGGTGATCTTACCGGTACGGTAGTTCAGTTCCCGCATCGTGGCCCATTCGAGCTTGGATACAGATTCCTGCGCAAACAAACCGATGGCCGCTATGGCACCCAATAACCACGCAGAGGTCGAAAGTGCTTTGCGAAGATTCAAGTGTACGCTCTCCCTACCACCATGTTACTGCAACGGAGAAGCGTTCCTTAGAAGGGCAGTGCGTCCTCCTGTTCGGCGGTCTCCGTTTCCTGCTGTGGTGTCAGCCTTCGATTGATGTAGATGTTCTCGTAGCCACTCTTGGTTACCTTGGATACGGCCAGAACTGCGCCCACCAACTCGCCGATGCGATGCGGGAGACTCGAGAAGGGCGTGAGTTCGAGTCCGCAGGTCAACATTTCTTTGCGAACCCATTCGAGTGTGGAATCGGTGATCACACGGTTTTTGAACATCAATCGACGGTCGAACTGGCCTCCGGCGACGCGAAGCCACCATTTCAACATGGGCTGGCCGGTGTTCTTGGCGACCGTGAGATCCAGTCGCTCGACCACCACGCGATACTTGCCGTCGGGCAAGGACAGCGGACCTGGTTGAGTTGGCGCCTTTAGGGTCGGCTCCGGAATCGGCTGTGCGTACTGCACATCAAATCGAGTTAAGTCTGCGAATTGCATTTCTCAAGCTCCTGACAGGTCTATCGTGTGTCGCTTTGGCGAACAACAGGTGAAAATGCAAAAATCCCACATCAGCGCTTCTGCGATTCCTGCTTTGGGGTGAGAGAATTAGGGAATTCCCGGTACGTATGCCTCCGTCAGAAAAATCCCTGCTTGTTAACCTGATCGGCCACGCGGCGGGGATGGTTATCTTTGGGCTGTTTCTGCTTTTGTTTCTGCGGGATCGGACCGGGTCGAGACTCCGCGGCAGTCGCTTGACGGTGATCGCGGCCGCACTTGCAATGGTTTGGAATGCGGGATCGCTGGCGGCGCTTCTGATGCCAGCAGCGAGCGGGTCCGGCCTGATCGAGACGCTTAGTTTTTGCGCGGTCAGCAGTCTGCCGGCTGTCTTGTTGCATATCTCGCTTGGTCGACTTCTGCCATGGATTCGAGTATGCGGGTACGTGCTGAGTGGGGCTGCGGTCGCGTTGCATGTCAGCGAGTTGTGGCTTCCCAATGCCAATGTCCATGCTAGCGGCCTGCTGCTGATCACTGCGGGGTTTGGGGTGCTTACAATCCTGGCGACGATTGCTGCGTTTCGCGCGCGCGATGGGGGCTGGTCTAGGCTCGTGACGTCGATGTCACTGGTGCTTTTTGCGTCGTCGTTTTCGCACTTCGGACCATCGCACGAGGGGCATGCTTGGGCGAATGAACTCTTCTTTCACCATGCCGGGTTGCCGCTGGCGGTTTTTGTCTTACTTCAGGACTACCGGTTCCTCTTTTTGGACGCCTTTTTGCGCTTTGTTGCGGGGGCGGCGGCGGCAGTTGTTTTCGGCTTTGCGGCCATTCGAATTACTGGCGGCGTGGGGCGTGAGGACGCCTTCCACCGAGGGGTGGAGGTCGGGGTATTCACCGCGCTTTTGATCGCGTTTGCGATGTTTCACGAGTGGCTGCAGACCTGGCTCACCCGGACTGTCTTTCGGCGCCCGGATGCGGCTGCCGCAGTCGAGAAGTTGAATACCGAGGGGCCGGATGATGAAACACAGTACCTTGATTGGGCTGTCTTACAAGTCGCTGCGTTCCTAAATGCGGAACGAGCGGAGATGGCCAACAAGGCGGATAGCTGCGGGAACCCTTTGCCGCATCCGATTTCGGACCATCCCAACTGGGTTTCGGAGTACCCGGAGTGGGTGCAGGCGGTTGTGCCGTTGCATGGTCCTCCGGGCGCGCGGCCGCTGCTTTTGTTTGGGCGACGGCGTGGAGGGCTGCGCTATCTCAGTGAGGACTATCGGTTTTTGGCTCGTATGGCGGGGGTTATGGCCGAGCGATTGAGCGAGTTCCGCGCTCGTGAGGTTCAAAAACTTCTGGCCGAGGCGGAGCTGAAGGCATTGCAGTCCCAGATCAATCCGCACTTTCTGTTCAACGCGCTGAATACGATCTACGGTTCTATTCCCCGGACGTCGCCGGATGCTCGTAAGATGGTTCGCAACCTGTCTGACATCTTCCGGTACTCGCTGCAGGAAGCGTCTGCGATGGTGACGATCGATCGCGAGATGGAGATTGTCAGGGCTTATCTGGAGATCGAGCAGTTGCGGTTTCCCGGGCGCTTGAGTGTCACCGTCGATATTGATCCAGAGACGGGTAGCGCGCCGATCCCCACCTTGACGATTCAGCCGTTGGTGGAGAATGCGATCAAACACGGGGTTGGTCGGCACCCGAGGGGCGGGACGGTGACGATCCGCACTTGGCGGCGTAAGGATGACGAGATCGCCATTGAGGTGTCTGACACGGGATGCGGGAGTGACGTGCCTGCCGTGCCGGGGGCTACGGTTGGGCTTGCCAACGTACACCGGCGGATGGTGCTGCATTATGGTGAGCAGGCAGGGGTGGATACGGAGTTTCGGCCCGAGGGTAGTGCCGTTACCATTCGTTTTCCGTGGCAGCCGAGCCATTTCCGTGGAAAAATGTTTGTAGGTGCCTCCTCTCCAACCGCTTCTCCAAACCCAACTGCCGGAGCTTGAGCTTCATGCTCGTGGCAAGGTCCGCGACGTTTACGCGGTCGATGCTGAGACGCTTCTGATTGTCACGACTGACCGTATCTCGGCTTTTGACTACATCCTGGCAACGGGGATTCCGGATAAGGGGAAGGTCCTGACCCAGATGACGTTGTTCTGGTTGGACTTCCTGCGCTCAATCACGCCAAATCATCTGTTAACGGCGAGTGTTTCCGAGTACCCGGCGAAGTTGCGGGCGTATGCTGAGCAGCTCGAGGGACGTTCTATGCTTGTGAAGCGAGCGAAGATGGTGGACGTGGAGTGCGTCGCCCGCGGGTATATCTCGGGGTCGGGGTGGAAGGACTATAAGGCCACCAGCGCGATCTGCGGCATTGCTCTGCCAGGAGGCCTTGTCGAGAGTGCCAAGTTGCCCGAGCCGATCTTTACGCCGGCGTCGAAGGCGCAGAGCGGGCACGACGAGAATATCTCTTTTGCCACGGTTGTGGAATCGATCGGGGAAGAGTTGGCCGGGCGTCTTCGGGACCTGACGCTGGCAATCTACCAAGCCGCATCTGATTACGCGGCGACCAAGGGAATCATCCTGGCAGACACCAAGTTTGAGTTCGGGTTCGTCGGCGATCAGTTGGTGCTTGCGGACGAAGTGTTGACGCCAGACTCCTCACGCTTCTGGCCGGCGGCTACGTATTCCCCGGGTGGCGCACAACCTTCCTACGACAAGCAGTACGTCCGGGATTACCTGGAGTCCATCCGCTGGAATAAGCAGCCGCCTGCGCCGGCGCTGCCTGAAGAAGTGCAGTTGAAGACGGCTGAGAAGTACAAGGAAGCGTATACCGCGCTGACTGGCCGTACCTTATGACCTCGCTCGACTGGGTGCTAGCTGCGGTACTTGCCGCGTCCACCATTGCCGGATTGATGAGCGGATTTGCTCGGGTCGTGGTTGGGCTGGCTGCTGGCATCTTTGCGGTGCTGCTCGGGTTTTGGTTCTACCGGATGCCCGCAGCGTGGTTCGCGGAGTACTTTGAGTCCAAGGCAGCATCGTCGGTTCTTGGCTTTCTCGTAATCTTCCTCACTATTCTGATTTTGGGTGGGCTGCTCGGGCGGCTGATGTCGGCCGTCTTCAAATGGGCTGGTCTTTCCTGGTTGGACCGGTTACTCGGTGGGGCTCTCGGGTTCGCGCGAGGTTTTGTGGCAGTCGCCGGAATGGTCGCGGTGCTCACCGCGTTTGCTCCGACGCCGGCTCCGCAGTGGATGGCAAAGTCGGAGATCATGCCTTATGCGCTGGGTTTTTCAAAGGTGCTAGCCGTGGTAGCCCCTCGGGATCTACGAGATCGATTCGACCAAAACTTCAAGCGTGCTGCCGCCGACAAACCCGCTCCCTTGCAAAAGGAAACCTACTGAGACTTCATGCAATTGTTTATTTTTGACTTGGACGGTACGCTGATCGATTCCAAGCTGGACATCGTTGCTGCGGTGAACGCGGCTCGGGACCAGATGGGGTTGCCGGGGTTGGCGACCGAGACGATCGCATCCTACGTCGGCAATGGGGCACCGGTTTTGATGCAGAAGGCGATGGGAGCCGATGCACCCGCGGAACTAGTGGCGGAAGCGCTTCGGCGGTTTTTGGACTACTACCACGCCAATCCGCTGGTCCACACGAAGCTGTACCCTGGTGTGCGAGAGGCGTTGGATGAACTGCACGCCTGCGGGAAGGCTCTTGCGGTGCTCACCAACAAGCCAGAAGTGATTACCCATCAGATTGTTGAGGGCCTGAATCTCAAGAATCACTTCTTTCGTTCCTATGGTGGGGATAGCATGGCGGAACGGAAGCCGCACCCCATGGGAATCGAGAAGCTGATGGCAGAGTCGGGGATTGGCGCCACCGACACATTGATGGTGGGCGACAGCTATGTGGACATCCGGACGGCGCGGAATGCGGGAGTTGGCGCGTGCGGCGTGACGTACGGGTTCCAGCCCGAGTCTCTCATCACGGACGCGCCTGATTTTCTGATTGACGATATGCGGGAGTTGCTAGCCCACGCTGGCTAGCCGAAGTTCACGATTCACTTTACGTGTTGCACGTATCCCGATCAGGTCGGCGACTTTATCGAACAGGCTGGGGAGATCCTCAGGTTCGATTAAGCTGGTGCCGCCAGGGAGACGATCCGAATCGTAAGAAGATGTCAGGATTGCAGTTGCGGGCCGATATTCCATCGACTTGGCGTAGCGCAGGACCTGGAGGCCCGATTCCGGATTCTCCATCTGCATGTCGGTGAGCACGAGTTCGTACTCGTGGTCTTCCATCTTTGAAAAAGCTTCTGCAGCGGAGGCTGCCGAGTCTACGGCATAGCCACCGGCTTCCAAAACGGTCTTCAGCGTGAGGCGAGCGGCGGGATTGTCATCCACCAGGAGTACTCGCGCCAGTTCCAGATCGTCCGGAGCCAGGGGACGAAACGTAGTACGCCCGCGTGGCGTGTCGTGGCGTTTCATATTCGCAACCCGATACACCCAAGTGAGGGTGTATCGTCCTTCTGCCAGTAGTTTACCTGAAACAGTCCGAAAAGAAACCCCTTTTTCTGCAGTACTTTTGTTTGCCGGTTCAAAGGGCCTTAGAACCTTAGGTTAGGTTCTCGTTTCAGTTTGGCGTAGAACCTATTGGTTACATTAGGTGTTAAAGACGCGGGCAAAGATGGCGTCAACGTTTCCAAGCTGCTTGTCGAGAGCGAAGCTCTGGCGTAACTGGTCCGCATTCAGGTACTTGGCAACCTCTGGATCGGCGGCCAGAGCGTCGTACAAGTCGGTTTCCTGCTGCCAGCAGCGCATGGCATGAGCCTGGACGGTCTTGTAAGCCTGTTCACGAAGCATGCCTGCGGCGGCGAGGTCCAGAAGGACTTGGCCGGAAAAGACCAGACCTTTGGTGCCGTTGAGATTGCGGAGCATGCGCTCTGGCGAGACGACCATTCCATCCACCAGCCAGATGGTTTTGGCGAGGATGTAGTCGGTGAGGATGGTGGAATCCGGGAGAATGACCCGCTCGACAGAAGAGTGGGAGATATCCCGCTCGTGCCAGAGGGAGATGTTCTCGTAGGCGGCCTGGACGTTGGAGCGGACGACGCGGGCGAGGCCGCAGATCTGTTCGGAGGTGACCGGGTTGCGCTTGTGCGGCATCGCCGATGAGCCTTTTTGGCCGGGGGCGAAGGGTTCTTCGGCTTCGCGGACCTCCGTGCGCTGGAGGTGGCGGACTTCCATGGCGATCTTTTCGCACAGCGCGGTGATCAAAGCCAATGCATTGATGTAGTTGGCGTGACGATCGCGAGAGATGACCTGAGAAGCGATGGGAGCCGGCTCGAGGCCAAGCTTGGCGCAGATGGCGGCTTCGGCTTCGGGTCCGATGTGGCCGAACGTGCCAACGGCGCCCGAGATCTTGCCCACACGCATCTCTTCAGCGGCGGCCTGGAAGCGTTTGGCGCCGCGGTTCAATTCGTCGTACCAAAGGGCCAGCTTAAGGCCGAAGGTATAGGGTTCGGCGTGGATGCCGTGGGTACGGCCGATTTGCACTGTATTCTTGAATTCGAACGCTCTACGCTTTAGAACGGTAAGGAGTTGATCGACAGCCTTGGCGATCAGCGCGGACGACTGTTTGGTCATCAGCGCCTGCGCGGTGTCGACGACGTCGTTGGACGTCATGCCGTAGTGGAAGAAGCGCGATGCTTCCGGGTGGCCGGCGGCGGCCATCGATTCGGCTACCGCTGTGGTGAAGGCGATGACGTCGTGCTTTACTTCGCGTTCGATGGTGTTGATGCGGTCGACATCGAAGGCGGCGTGCTGGCGAAGGAGTTTGGCGGCATCCGCCGGGACGTCGCCGATTTCGCCGAGTGCTTCGCTGGCGGCGAGCTCGACTTCGAGCCACTGCTGGTACTTGTTCTGTTCACTCCAGATGGCGCCCATCTCCGGACGCGTATAGCGCTGAATCATTCCAGACACTATTGTTTCACGTCAGCGGTTGCGGGTCGATGCTATCGAAGCGGTGGATGCAAAAGTCTCGAGACGGAATGTGGCTTGCCCTACAGAACTGCGGACGCCCTGGACGGAGACTCGCCAGCGGCCCGGTTCCGGATTGGGGAGCTGGAAGTTTTCCACAGGGGCGGTTTGGCCGGAGTAACCGGTGGTGTCGCCGTACCAGCCGTAGTGCTTGCCGGAGGGGCTGACGAGGTGGAGGTCCACGTCGGACCCCTCGTCGGGGGTGACAGAGACTTCCAGGGTACGGGAGCCGGGACGTACGGTGACGAAGGTGTTCCACCATTCGGAGAAAGGGACTGTTCCTTTCTCGGTCCTGGCGCCGGGGCGAGGTGCGATGCGTGGGGCGGCACTGGCGGCGGTGAGGACTGGGACCGCCATCTGCGGAGAGGCTGGACGCGCACAGTCGCAGAGCGGGGAACTGTTGCTGGAAATGATGACGCCGCGGTGGCGCGGGTTGGCGCGGAGATCCTCAAACTCGAACGGGATGCTTTGCGAGGCAATGCCGAAGGAGCGGGTGACGTGCACGTGGACGTGGTGTCCGCCTCCCATCGGGAAGGTGTAGCCGCTGTTGCCGACGGTGGCCAGGGCTTGTCCTTGCTCGACGCGCTGGCCGGTGCGGACTACGAAGGTTCCGGTGGCGAGGTGGGCGTAGTGACTATACTCGCCGTCACCATGGTCGATGGTGATGTAGTTCCCGAAGGTACGAGAGGCGTGCGATTGGACCATCCCCCGGTCGTAGGCGTGGACGGTTCCTCCGCGCATGGCGACCAGGCAGCGGCCGCGTACGGGAGCGATGTCGAAGGCGTGGAGCGCTTGGCCGTAGTGCGAGAAGCCGCCGTACGGACCCTGGGTGAGCATCCAGGGCTCGCCGGCTGGAAGGGGGAGACGGTAGGACTCGCGGGTGGCGATGACGAAACGGGCGGAGTTGGAGACGCGGTCACGCTCGTCGCGAATGACGGCGAGGTATTCCCCGACGGCGAGCTTGGGTATCTCGATTTGGATGCGGGTGGCGGTGGCGTCGGTGGGCATCGCGGCGTGGATGTAGCGCCAGGTGCGGCCGGACAACTGCGCGATGTGTACGACAGAGCCGGGGGTGAAGGCGCGACCGTCGAGGGTGAGCGCGTTGGCGCCGTTGCGGCTGACGCTGGTGATACGGGCGACTCCGGTGTTCGGTTCGCCGGCAATCACGAAGACTTTGGTTTGGGCGAGTTGCTGGTTCCAGTAGATGCGAACCTGCCAGGTGCCAGGGTTGGCCGCGGGTTGGAAGCCGGCGATGGGCAGATGGCTGACGAAGCAGAGAGAGTTCGCAGCGGGGAGGCCATCGTACGGGATGCTGGACTCAATGTCGCCATTGGGGGATACCCAATCGATGTGTAGCGTTTCGCCGGCTGCGACGCGGTCGGCATGGAAGGCGACGAAGGCTTCGGAATCCGTGACGGAGAAGCGGGATGCCGGTGCGGTGACAGCGCAGGTGGTTTCGTTGGCGGACTTGCCGAGCGCGGGGGGGCGAACGGTGCCGCTGTAGAGGGGGATCGTACAGACGCAGCAACAGGCAAGGGTCAGGCTGGACGACCAACGGCGCATCGCGATTCGAGACTTTCTATTTCTATCGGCCAGACGTCTGCGTTACAGTAGCGTCGGTGGACCATCGGGCGAAACTGCTGCGCGATGCCTGGGTAGGCGACGCGGTGCTGACTTTGTGGGCAAGGTTGTACATTCTGCGGCAAACGGGCGCGATTGACGGCGCGGCGGCGGTACGAATGACGTCGAACAATTTTTTGGGGGCCGTCGGGAATCCGGACGCTGTGGAGGCGGAGATCGGGCGCGTGTTTGAGACGCAGGGTCTGGACGCGGCGTACGCCTGGATCGAACAGCGATTGCTGCCGATGTACCAGAGGCAGGAGCAAAATCGCACTCGTAAGAAGTGACGTTTTGTGGCCTGTGGTATCTATTAAAACAGTGAGCAAAGTTCTGCACGCATTGATGCTGGTGGCCGCAATCCTGTGGTCCAGCGTGTGCTTTGCGGAATGCCGGATTCTGCCTCGCGAGGATGCGAGCCAGAAGCCTTTGCCGCCTTGCCACAAGCAACAGAAGCAGGAAGCAAAGCCTGCTTGCGTGGATCCTGGCGCTTGCGTGTACGAAGTTACGGCTGGCGCGTCGGACCTGGTTGCGGCTGTCGCGGATGTGCCTGCGGTTGTTGTTGATGTGGCGTTCGCGGTTCCGCCTGTTTGGCAGCAGGTTGCTGCTTTACCAGCTCTTGATCATTGTGCCGGCGCGCGTCCTCGCACGTCTGTACTTCGTATCTGATCTCTTCTCTCCTTCCTTCCCTTCGTTTCACTAAACAAGTTTTTGAGTAGGAGGTAGCGCCATGCCGTTGGCATTGGTGTGTACCGTGGCGACTGCTGCCGTGTTGGCGGCGGGCGTGCGGTATGAGGAGTTGGCCGCGGAGGCCCTACAGAAGAATCCATCGTTGCTGGCCGCGCAGAAGGCTGTGCAGGCGGCAAAGTTGCGCCCGTCGCAAGTGTCGTCGCTGCCGGATCCGATGGTGTCGGTGGCGTCGAACTCGGTGAAGTACCCGGTGCCGGGTGCGGGACTGGGGCGCGAGGTGATTGCCAACATTGGCGTGATGGCGTCGCAAACGATGCCTGCGCCGGGAAAGCTGAAGCTGCGCGGAGATTTGGCGTACAAAGAGGCCGAGGTGGAGCTTGCCGAGTTCCGCGCGGTGGAGATTGAGGTCCTGTCGCGGTTGAAGCAGGCGTATGTACGGCTAGGGTACACGCAGGCGGCGCGGCGAGTGCTGGTGAAGAATCGCGAGTTGTTGAATCAGCTGTTGCGCGTGACCGAGGCGAGGTACACGGTCGGTAAGGCGGCGCAGCAGGATCTGTTCAAGGCGCAGACGCAGTTGAGTCTGCTGGAGGCGCGGCTGTTGCGGTTGGAGCAGGAGGGTCGCGCGGCGCAGGCGGAGATCGGGTCGCTGGTGGCGCGGACGTTTGCGGATGAGGCTGCGGACGAGCCTCGCTTTGTGGCCTTCACGGATACGATCGACGAACTGGCTCGTGCGGCGGATGAGTATTCACCAGTTCTGGCCAAGGCTCGCAAGACCGTGCAGAAAACAGAGGTCGCGGTGAACCTGGCACGCAAAGATTACTATCCCGATTACACGTTGTCGGCCGGATACTTCAACATGGGCACGATGGCCCCGATGTACATGCTGCGGGCGGATGTTACGGTGCCGCTGTTTTACGCGCGGAAGCAGAGGCCTGCGGTGGCCGAGGCTGTCGAGACGTCGCGGATGTCGCGGCGGACGTACGAGGCGGCGGATCAGGCAGTGCGGTTGACGATCCAGGATGAGTTTCTGGCAGCTTCGACGGCGAGCAAGTTGCTGGCGCTGTACTCGAATACGGTGATCCCACAGGCCGGGTTGGCGCTGGAGTCATCGCTGGCTTCCTATGAAACGGGCGCTGTCGACTTTCTATCGGTGCTGACCAACTTCAATGCCGTGCTGGAGTTTGAAGTGAATTACGCGGAAGAGTTGCGAAACCTGCATGTGGCAATGGTTCGCATAGATGCCGCGACAGGGAGGTTGCAACGCCCATGAAGCTGATGAAGACGTTGTTCTTTGGGTTGATTGCGATGATCGTGTTCGGGTCTGGGTACTTGCTGCGGCAGGTGCAAGAGGGCAAGCCGGCGGTGGTACGCGATGGGGCGGGCAAGATCGTTTCCTTTGACGGGCAGAAGCACGATTACTACTGTCCGATGCATCCCCACATTCACTCGGACAAGCCGGGCAAGTGTCCTATCTGCAATATGGCGCTGGTGGAGCGAAAGGCGGATGCGCCGAGCGTAGGAGTGCAGATTGATACGTCGCAACAGCAACTGATTGGTGTGGAGACCGGGTATGCCACTGTGACCAACGATGCACGGCAATTGCAGGCGCAGGGGAAGGTGACCTACGACGAGACGGCTATCACTCACGTACATACGCGAGTGGAGGGTTGGATCGAGGATGTGTACGTCGACTTCACGGGCAAATGGGTGGAGCGCGGGCAGCCGTTATTGACGATTTACAGTCCGGAGATGCTGGCGTCGCAACGGGAGTTGTTGCTGGCTGCGAAGGCGAAGCAGATTCTGGCGGGACAGCAGGAGTCCAGTTCACGGATGTTTGAGGCGGCCAAAAGCCGGTTGCGTTTTTGGGAAATGAGCGATGACCAGATCGAACAGGTTCTGCGCACGGGTGAGCCGATTCGCTTCTTTACGCTGTATGCCCATCACAGCGGGTACGTGACCGATCGCAAGGCGTTTCCGCATCAGAAGGCGACGCCGGATATGGAACTGTACACAATCGTCGATCTCAATCGCGTATGGATCATGGCGGACATCTTTGAGAGCGATGTCGCCCAGATACGGCCGGGGCAGACGGCAAAGGTTTCTATGGCGTACTTGCCGGGGAAGACCTTGAATGCGCGGGTGAACTTTGTGCAGCCGACAGTGGATCCGGTGACGAGGACGATCAAGGTACGGCTGGAGGCGGCGAACCCGGGGTTGCATTTGAAGCCCGAGATGTTTGTTGCTGTGGACTTTCAGGTCCCATCTGCGGCGGCGTTGACCGTACCTGCTGAGGCGGTGCTCGATTCGGGTGTCCGCAAGGTGGTGTATGTCGCGAAGGATGGCGGGCGCTTTGAGGCACGCGATGTACAGACGGGAGAGCGGCGCGACGGTCGCGTGGTGATTTTGAGTGGGCTGTCGCCGAATGAGAAGATCGCGACTTCCGGGGTGTTTTTGCTCGATTCGGAAAGTCAGTTGAAGCGGGCGATCAAACAATGATCAACGCGATCATCGAGTTTTCGGCTCGCAATAAGCTCATTGTGTTTCTGCTCACCGGGTTCCTGGTGGCGGCGGGGTTGTGGTGTATGCGGACCATCCCGCTCGATGCGATTCCTGATCTTTCGGATACGCAGGTGATTGTGTACTCGCGTTGGGACCGGAGTCCCGACATCATCGAGGATCAGGTGACGTACCCCATTGTCACGGCGATGTTGGGCGCGCCTGGAGTGAAAGCTGTTCGCGGCTTCTCAGATTTTGGGTTCTCGTATGTCTACATCATTTTTGAAGATGGAACGGACATTTACTGGGCGAGATCGCGGACCTTGGAGTATTTGTCGGGTGTGCAGGGACGGTTGCCGTCTGAGGTACGGACGGAGTTGGGTCCTGATGCGACGGGTGTTGGCTGGGTGTTTCAGTATGCACTGGTTGATACATCTGGGAAACACTCATTGGCAGACTTACGGTCGTATCAAGACTGGTATCTGCGGTATCACCTGAAGTCAGTGCATGGGGTTGCTGAGGTGGCTCCGATTGGGGGATTTGTCCGGCAGTATCAGGTGGTTGTCGATCCAAGACGCTTGCAGGGGTTTAACATTCCGATCGCGCAGGTGGTGGACGCGGTTCGCAAGGGCAACAACGACGTTGGGGGTAGGCTGCTGGAGTTTGGTGGCGCGGAATACATGGTGCGCGGACGCGGGTACGCGAAGTCTGTGGAGGACATCGGTAACATTGTCCTGCTGCGGAATGAGAGCGGTATCCCGGTGAAGGTTCGCGATGTGGGTACGGTGACCTTGGGGCCGGAGATACGGCGCGGGGTTGCGGATCTGAACGGTGGCGGCGATGTGGTGGCCGGCATTGTGGTGATGCGCGAGAAGGAGAATGCGCTGGCCGTGATCGAGCGTGTGAAGGCCAAGCTGCATGAGATCGAGCCGGGGTTGCCGTCTGGTGTGAAGGTTGTTACGACTTACGACCGGTCCGAACTGATTCTGAAGGCGATTGCCAATCTGAAGAGCACGCTGACGGAAGAGTTGATCATCGTGTCGTTGGTGATTCTGGTGTTTCTGTGGCATCCGCCGAGTGCGGCGATTCCCATCTTTACGATTCCTGCGGCGGTGATTATCAGCTTTATTCCGATGAAGCTGATGGGTATCAGCGCGAACATCATGTCGCTGGGTGGGATCGCGATTGCCGTCGGCGCGCTTGTGGATGCGGCGATTGTGGTGGTGGAGCAGACGCACAAGAAGCTCGAAGAGTGGGATCGTGGTGGGCGCGTGGGTGACTATCATCGCGTGGTGGTGGATGCCGTCAAAGAAGTTGGTGGGCCGAGCTTTTTTGCACTGCTGGTGATTGCGGTGTCGTTCCTTCCGGTGCTGGCTTTGGAGGCGCAGGAAGGGCGGTTGTTTAAGCCTTTGGCGTACACCAAGAACTTTTCGATGGTGGTTGCTGCGGTGCTTGCGATCACATTAGATCCGGCCATGCGGCTGTTGTTTACGCATGCCGAGGTGTACACATTCCGGCCGCGATGGCTGTCGCGCATTGTGAATGCAGTGATGGGCGCGAAGATCCACGCGGAAGAGAATCACCCGGTGAGCACGATCCTGATTCGGGTGTATGAGCCGATGTGCCGGTTGGCGCTGGAATACAAGCCGCTGGTGATTGGGGTCGCGCTGTTGATGTTGCTGGTGACGGTGCCCGTGTATCTGGCGTTGGGGTCCGAGTTTATGCCGGAGCTCGATGAAGGTGCGTTGCTGTACATGCCGACGACGGTGCCGGGGTTGTCGGTGGGGGAAGCGCAACGGTTGCTGCAAATGCAGGGGCGGATCTTGAAGCAGTTTCCGGAAGTGCAGACAGTGTTTGGCAAGGCGGGCCGGGCCGAAACATCGACGGATCCTGCGCCGCTATCGATGATGGAAACCACGGTGCTGCTGAAGCCGAAGGGCGAGTGGCGCGCCGGGATGACCACAACAAAGCTCATTGAAGAGATGAATCGTGCCACGCGGATTCCGGGGACTTCGAACGCCTGGACCATGCCGATTAAGGCTCGCATCGATATGCTCACCACGGGCATTCGCACGCCGGTGGGCGTCAAGATCCTGGGCGCGGATACGAAGGTGATTGAGCAGATTGGCGGGCAGTTGGAAACGATTCTGGGCAAGGTTCCGGGGACGCGTTCGGTGTTTGCGGAGCGTACCAGCGGCGGGTATTTTTTGGACTTCGACTGGAAGCGCGATGAGCTGGCGCGGTACGGGATTTCCATTGAAGACGCACAGGCCGTGGTGATGTCGGCCGTGGGTGGCGACAACGTGACGACGACGATTGAGGGTCGCGAACGGTATCCGGTGAACGTACGGTATGGACGTGACTTTCGGAGCGATCCACAGGCGTTGGGGCGTGTGCTGATCCCGGCGGGTAATACGCAATTGCCGTTGTCGCAGTTTGCCGAGGTGAAGATACGTAGCGGTCCTTCGATGTTGCGGAATGAGAACGGGATGTTGTCGGGGTACGTGTATGTGGACATTGCGGAGCGCGACATCGGGTCCTATGTGGCGGAGGCGAAGCGGGTAGCGGCGCAGGAATTGCGGCTGCCTGCGGGGTACACGATTGCGTGGAGCGGACAGTATGAAGCGATGGAACGGGTACGGCAGCGGTTGTGGGTGGTGGTGCCGCTGACGCTGTTCCTGATTGTGCTGTTGCTGTATGTGAATACCAAGTCCGGTATCAAGACATCGATCATTATGCTGGCGGTGCCGTTCTCTGCAATTGGCGCGATTTGGTTGGTGTACGCGCTGGGGTACGACATGAGCATCGGGGTTTGGGTGGGCTTGATTGCGCTGCTTGGCGTGGATGCTGAGACTGGTGTCTTCATGCTGCTGTATCTGGATCTGGCCTATGACGAAGCCAAGCGCGAAGGGCGGCTGAAGAGCTTGGCTGATTTGCGCGAGGCCGTTGTGCACGGGGCTGTGAAACGGATTCGTCCGAAGTTTATGACGGTGGCCACGATGTTTGTGGGGTTGGCGCCGATTATGTGGTCCACGGGCACGGGCGCGGATGTGATGAAGCGGATTGCGGCGCCGATGCTGGGTGGCATCTTTACGTCGTTCCTGTTGGAACTGATCTTATATCCGGTTGTATATGAGGCTTGGAAATGGCATTCGGAAGTGAAGTTATTGCGCTCGTCGGATTGATGACGTTGGGGTTGGATCAGACGTTTGCGCTGCGCGACGGCGGGGAACTGCACGTCGATGATGCGGGGCTGTCGTTGCGGAGCAAGAAGCACGGTGTGCAGGTGTGGACGTACGAGCATCTGCAGGAGGTGAAGCTGGAGGCTTCGCGGATGCACGTCGTGACGTATGAGGATGGTCCGGGGTGGAAGTTTGGCGCGGATAAGGGCAGGACGTTTCAGTTGGCGCGCGGGTCGTTTGCGGAGTTGGAGCCGTTACTGCGGTCGAAGTTGGATCGGCGATTGGTGACTGCGATGGCCGAGGTTCCGAACGGCGCCGAGTGGAGCGTTGCGGTGAAGCGACTGGGTACGGTGAAGGGGTCTGAGGGGACGCTGTACGTCGCCAAGGATCGAGTGGTGTATCTGAGTGCGGTGCCCGGTGAGAGCCGGACGTGGCGGTTGCAGGACATTGAGAACGTCAATTCGAGTGGCATGTACGAACTGACGTTGACGACGTACGAGAGGGCGCGGATGAGTTACGGCAGTATGCGATCCTTGAACTTCCGGTTGAAGCAGCCTATCGATGCGGCTCGTGTAGACGCGCTGTGGCGGAGGCTGCAGAGGCCGGGATCCTAGATGCGGCTTTTTGCGTTTCTTGTCTTTGCCTGCTGCGTGGTTGCTCATCCGATGGGCAACTTCAGCGTTTCCCATTACACACGGCTCGAAATGACGCCTACTGGCGCACAAGGCGTATATGCTTTGGATCTTGCCGAGTTGCCGTCGTTTGAATTGATGCAGAAGTGGAAGGTGAAGGACGGCCTGCCGCAGGACGTGGTGGATACACAGGCGCGGGAGTGGATTTCGCAGTTGCAATTCGCAGTGGATGGACGGAAAGTGGCGGCACGGTTCCTGGATGCGAAGCTTGTTGTCGCGCAAGGGGCGGGGAACATGCCGGTGCTACGTGTGACGTCGCGCTTTGCGATTGACGTGCGGCCTGGTGTACTGACGTTTGAGGATCCGAACTACCCGCAGTCGAACGGGTGGAAAGAGATTGTGATTGCGGGGGCTGGGGTTCGCAAGGCAAGCCATGGGTCGGATGAGCGTAGCAAGGCGTTAACTGCGTACCCGGGTGAGAATCCTGAGAATCCGCCGCAGGATCTGCGAGCGCGTGTCGAGTGGACTGGGGCGCCTTCGGCATCGCATGCTGTGATTGAGGCTGTACCGCAGCCGGATGCGATAGGCAAAGCGGAGGTTCCGGCAGCGAAGCCGGAGCCCGATTCCATGCAGGGCAAGCTGGCGCGGCTGATTGAAGAAGGCAACTTGGGTCCGCTGGCGTTTTTGTTGGCATTCGTTCTGGGGTGCGCGCATGCGATGACGCCGGGCCATGGCAAGACGATGGTGGCGGCGTATCTGGTGGGCGAGCGTGGTACTGCAGCGCAGGCAGTACTACTGGGACTGATTGTGACGGTAACGCATACGCTGTCGGTGTTCGCGTTGGGGATCGGCATGTATTTTTTTGCCGGTAAATTTGCGCCGGAGCGCGTGACAAAGTTACTGGAATTTGTTTCGGGCGCTGCGATCGCGATTTTGGGTTTGTGGCTGTTGTACCGGCGGGGACTGGAGCTTGCGGGTCGTACAGAGGCGCATGGGCATACGCATGATTACAGCGGTAGTTTGTGGGCACTTGGCGCGAGTGGTGGCATCGTGCCATGTCCTTCGGCGTTGGTCCTGCTGCTAGCTGCGATTTCGCTGGGCCGTATCGGATTAGGGCTGGTTTTGCTGGTGGTTTTTAGCCTGGGGCTAGCAATGGTGCTGATTGCTGCGGGGCTGCTGGTGGTGTCCGGCAAACGGTTCCTGCCTGTGGATCGCGTGCTTCCGACGAAGTATCTGCCTGTGCTGTCCGCGGGCGTGATCACGCTGATTGGCGTAGCGCTCACGTGGGCGGCATTGCAGGTAAAAGTTACGTAGGGCCCGCGGCGCTAAGTTGTTGATACGCCGTTATGCAGCAATTGGCAGGGCGATTGCATGTGTAGAGGGCACTATGAGACATTTTCTGTTTGCAGGGTCCACAATTTTGTTGTTGTCGTTCGCGGTAGGCTGCGGCTCATCCGGCCCGCGGACGGAGACGGTTTCTTCTACGAGTCCCAATGGTGTCGCGCCGGTGGTTACCGCGGAAGCGAAGCCCACACCTGTTGCACCTACGCCAATTGCGCCTTTGGTGCTGCCTGCGGGTACGCGAGTGGCGGTTCGTTTGAACAACACTTTGTCGACCAAGACCGCGTCCGCGGGTGAGGCTTTTTCTGGCGAGTTATCACAGCCTTTGACGATTGATGGGCGGCAGATTGCGCCTCGTGGCGCGACCGTTACGGGCGTTGTGGCATCGGCAGATGATGGTGGGCGCGTGAAGGGTCGTGCGCATATCGCGTTGCGGTTGACGCAGATCCGGTTGGCGGACGGACGCGAGATCACGGTGTCCACCAACTCCCCGGCGTTCTATGCTCCTGGTAGCAAGAAGCGCGACGGTATCGCGATTGGCGTGACGAGCGGCATCGGCGCGGCGATTGGCGCGATTGCGGGCGGTGGCAAGGGTGCGGCGATTGGCGCTGGTGCTGGTGCGGGCGCGGGTACGGCGGGTGTGTTGGCCACCAAGGGCAAGGCGGCGGTGATCCCTGCCGAGTCCGTGGTGACCTTCCAGTTGCGCAATAGCGTGAGCGTCAATATCTAGCTCTTGCGAGTGGCGCGTTCCTGGAGCCAGATGGCTCCGAAGACGAATAGCAGCACCACAGGCAAAACAGCCACATAGCGAAACGAGAGTTGCGAAGCGGCCGCGAGGAGAGGTTCCCGGGCCGCTTCTGTCATTTGGTTGAAGCGATCGATGCCGCCTGCGAGTTCCACTTTCTTTTCGTCGAAAACGCGGCCTAGCAGCGGGAGTACGAAGAAGCTGGAGAGGGTCCCGGCAGTGGCCATCAAGCCCATGAGCAGGGTCCCGCCGCGGGGGAAGCGTTCCGCTGCGGCCGCGAGCATCGTAGGCCACAAGTAGCAGACGCCGGTACCCCAGGCGGTGGCGGCGGCGAGGCCGGTGATGGGCGAGTTCGCGACGCTGAGGCCGAAGAGTCCGATAGCGGCGAGGATGCAGGAACACCAGAGAAGGCCGACGGGCGAGAGCTTGTGGGCCAAGGGTCCGGCGAAGTGGCGCATCACGAACATCAGGCCGCTGACGTAGATGAGCAGCCAGATGCCTTGCATGCCGACGGTGCGAGTTAACGCCATGTCCACCCACTGTCCCGGCGCGAGTTCCGATGCGGCGGTCAAAAACATCGAGCCGAACCAGACGAGGAACATCGGCTTGGCGATGGCCTGGAACATGGTGGATACGGGTTCGCCAGACTGTGCGCGTTCGGTGGGCGGGAACTTGGTAACAAGGCTGAGGATGCCGAAAGCGGCGGCGGGGATCAAGGTCATGTACATGCGGCCTTGCCAAGTGATGTTGAACTGGCCGAGGAGCAAGCTGAGGAGTCCACCGAGGATGATGCCGCCGGGCCACCACGCATGCAGGATGTTCAGGCGAGCGGTTTTCTCTTCCGGATACAGCGTCGTGGTGAGGGGGTTGATGACGGTTTCGATGAGGCCCCAACCGACGCCGACGATCACCATGCCGAGCCAGACGGTGTTGTAGTTGGCGGGTCCGGCGTTGAGGACGACGAGGGTGCCGGCGATGAAGCAGAGGCTGGACAGGACCATGAGACGCCCCATACCGATGATGTCGAGCAGCAGGCTGCCGATGGCGACCGTGAAGGCGAAGCCGAGAAACGCGACGCCGAGCACTGCACCGATCATTTCCGCGGAACGAAGCTTGTCGATGGGGTCGAAGTATTCGGCTTGGATGAGGCTGGCGACGCTGGAGCGGATCGCGAAGTGAATGCCTGACGTGCAGAGGGCGAGTACGCCCACAAGAAACAGACGCGGTTTGTTGTACATGCTGTTGTGGTTTAGCGCTTGTAGCCGATCATGCGCAGGAAGCCGATGCGCTTGGTGCGATCTTCATCCGTTTCGACGCCTTTGGGGGACTCGCCATCGATGACGCCGAGGATGCCGCGGCCCTGTTCGGTCTGCGCGATGATGACTTCCACTGGGTTGGCGGTGGCGCAGTAGATGTTGACCACTTGCGGCGTTTCCGTAATGCGGCGCAGGATGTTGATGGGGTAGCCGTCCTTCATCACCACTACGAAGATATGGCCCGAGGCGATGGCTTCTGCGTTGCGCGTGGCGGCAGCTTTGAGGGCATCGTCATTGCCGTCCACACGGATCAGGCAGGGGCCGGAGGCTTCACTAAAAGCGACGCCAAACTTCATTTGCGGGACGGTGTTGACGATGGCTTCGTAGATGTCCTCGACGGTTTTTATGAAGTGGCTTTGGCCGACAATGATGTTGGCGCCGTCGGGAATCTCGAGGCGGACGGTCTTCAATTCCATAAGCTCTCACTATAATCGGTTCAGGTGATGCTGAACGACGCGGGGTTACTCGCACACATCCTGTCACTGCCGCATGGCAGGGCAACATTCAAGCAGTTGTCGAAGGAATTGCGGCTGAATGCGGACGAGCGGGATCAATTGGATCTTGCCTTGGACCGGCTGACGAACCGTGGCGACCTGATCGAAACACGCAGTGGACACTTTGTCGCCTCGAAGCTGACGCGGGAGTTTGCCGTCGGTGCGCTGCGCATGCACAAGGACGGGTATGGCTTTGTGCGCGACATCTACATCCCGCGAGAGTCGGCGCGGCAGGCGATGCACGGCGATATGGTTGTCGTGAAGATTGGCCGTATTGATGCGAATGGCCGCGGGGATGGCGAGATCTTGCGGGTCATCAAGCGGCGGCATCCTACGGTGGTTGGCGAGTTTCGTGTGGGGCGCCAGGGCTGCTTTGTGATTCCGCATGAGGATCGTATTCAGCAGTGGATCGACATCGAACCTGGGTTTGAGATCCCGCCGGTGTCCGATACGCCGTCTGTGGATCGTGTGGGTGTCGAGCGCTTGGTCACGGTCGAAAAGCCGCAGGACCTGGACCACATGATTGTGAACGTCGAGGTGGTGGACTACGACCGTCCGCTCGGGCGCGTAGTTGAGATTCTGGGCAAGCCGGATGATTTCGGCATCGACGTCGAGATCATGATCCGCAAGCATCATATCCCGCATCAGTTTCCGCTGGAGGTGATCGACCAGGCGAGGTCCATCGCCAAAGAGATCCCGGCGGAGGAGATCGCGCGGCGCGAGGATTTTCGGGAGCTTCCGATTGTCACGATCGATGGCGAGACCGCGCGTGACTTTGACGACGCCGTGCTGGTGGAGTTGCTGCCCAATGGCAACTATGCCCTGCAGGTGCACATCGCGGATGTGAGTTACTACGTGCGGCCGGGCTCGCCGATTGATGCCGAGGCGCAGTCGCGCGGCACGAGCGTGTACTTTCCGGATCGCGCGGTGCCGATGCTGCCTGTGGAGCTTTCGACCGACATTTGTTCGTTGCGGCCGAATGAAGATCGCTTGGTGATGTCGGCGTTGCTGGAGATCGACCATCAGGGCGAGATCGTGTCGCAGAGCTTTTGTCGCGGGGTGATTCGTAGCGCGGCGCGCATGACGTACACCAAGGTGCACAAGCTGCTAGAAGGCGATGTCGAGTTGCGGCGTGAGTACGAGAAGTTGCTGCCGCGATTTGAGGCCATGCAGGAGCTTGCGCTGATTCTGAATCGCAAGCGGGTGAAGCGGGGATCGATTGACTTTGACTTGCCGGAACCGCTGATTGAGTTCGACGAGTTTGGCGAGATGGCCGGTGTGAAGCGCGCGCCTCGCAACATCGCGCACCGGCTGATTGAAGAGTTCATGCTGGCGGCGAATGAAGCTGTGGCCGCGCACATCGATGAGCAGGCGAGACCTTCTGTGTACCGCATCCACGAGCAGCCGGACCCGAAGCGAGTGCTGGAGTTCGAAGAGGTGGCGGTCCAGTTTGGCTATTCATTAGGGTTTGGTGCGATGCCTGTGAAGAAGCATCGCATGGTGGACCGTCATCGCGATGGCAGGAGAACGCAACGTCATATCGCGATGCCTGCGCCGTCGCCGCAGGTCAACATCACGTCACGCAATTATCAGAAGCTGATTGCGAGCTTGGAAGGTAAGCCGGAGGAGCGCATTCTGAGCTACCTGATGCTGCGGTCTTTGCGGCAGGCGCGGTATAGTCCCGAGAATCAGGGACATTTTGCGTTGGCGGCAGAGTCGTACACGCACTTTACGTCGCCGATTCGACGGTATCCGGATCTGTTGGTACATCGCATCTTGGGGTCGCTGCTGGATTCGCGGCCTGCGATGTACGAGGAGGCCGAGTTGTACGATTTGTGCGATGCGGCATCGGGCGCCGAGCGTCGTGCAGCGGAGGCCGAGCGCGAGCTTGTCGAGTGGAAGAAGACCAAGTTCATGTTGGATCGTGTGGGTGAGGAGTTCAATGGGCTTATCATTTCCACCCAGCGCTTTGGCTTCTTTGTGGAACTCGAGGATCTGTTCATTGAGGGCTTGGTGCCGGTGGAGACGCTACGCGGCGATCGCTATACATTCCACGAGAACACTCGCAAATTGATTGGCGAACGTACGCGACGGGAGTTTTCCATCGGCGATGCGGTGCGTGTGGTGTTGGATCGCGCCGACGCTGTCGAGAAGAAGCTGCAGTTCTCGCTTGTTGACGAGACAGCGGGGAACCGGCGCAAGCGGAAGAACAAGTATCCGAAGGCTAACGAAGAGCCTGAAGCAAGCGAGTGACGGTATCGCGGCAGAGTACGGCGGCGTGCTTGGATGCAGGCTGGAGTTCGCCGATCTCTGCTTCGATGTCGCTGGCCTGAAGGTTGTTGAGGGTACTGATGCTGCGGCCTTCCAGCAGCGTTGTGAGTGCGGATCCAGCAGCGATGGAGGCGGTACAGCCGCGGACCTGGTAGCGCACATTGGTGATCTGTTGGCCGTCGGTTTCCACGTACAGAATGAGGGTGTCGCCGCACGCCGGATTGTCGGTTTGTACGCGAATCGCAGGAGGGCAGGGAAGGGTTCCGGCGTTTCTCGGGTTCGTGAAATGATCCAATAACTTGGGATGCGGAGTCATCGTTCCAGTGCCGGTTCTTTCGTCCGCTGTTTTTGGTACAGTTAGGACTTTCGTACCATCTACTACACCAGAATGCGGCCGAGCAGAGCAATCGTTGTGGCGGGCGTCATCCAATCGCCGGATGGCAAGATCCTGGCTTGCCAACGGAAAAAGGGACATCGTCACGAGCTGAAGTGGGAGTTTCCCGGCGGGAAGCTCGAGGCCGGTGAGAATCCAACAGAAGCGCTGCGCCGTGAGCTATCCGAAGAGCTTGGCATCGAGGCGGAGATTGGCAAGGAGATGGCGAGGTACGAGTTCTCGTATCAGGGTAAGCCGCCGATTGAGCTGATCTTTTTTTCCGTGCATCGGTTTGAGGGTGAGATCCGCAATCAGGTGTTTGAGCAGATGCAGTGGTGCGAGCCGAAGCAGTTGCCGTCGCTTGATTTTTTGGAAGGCGACATCGATTTTGTACGTCGTCTGGCGCGATTGCAGACCAAGCCTGTTTGAGCGTCGCGCTGGTACCCTGAAGGTTGCTTCGTTCCTTCTTACGCACGAGCGTTCCGGGCCGGTTCCAACGAGTGTTGCTGGTGGAATCGGGGTCGCGGCATTTGCTCGAAGAGCTGATCCCTGGCATCTATAAATCGCATGCGGGCGTGGTGATCGATCTGGTGACCTGCTATGCGGGCAAGCCTACGGCACTGCGCGATGATGCTCGCGTGTATCGCGTGACGGACTACGGTGGCGCTGCGGGTCGCGAAAAGATGCTGGCGGACCTGCGTCCCAACAACTACGACGTACTGGGGCTGATCTGTTCTGCGGAGCCGATCATGACCAAGTGGAAGTGGTGGCTGGCGTGGAAGCTGGATGAAGCGAAGAGCTTCGCTTTAAACGAAAACGGCGACTACTTTTGGATCGATCGCGGGCATAGCTCGATCTTGTTCCACTTTGTGATGTTCCGGCTGGGGATGAGTGGAGCAGGCGCACCGGCGACGATCGTACGCCTGCTGTTGTTGCCGTTATCTGCGATGGGCTTGGTGCTGTTTGCGGCTGGGGTACACCTTAGGCGAGCGCTTTCTTCACAAGCTCCCCATGGACGTCCGTGAGGCGGAAGTGGCGGCCCTGGAACTTGAAGGTGAGCCGCTTGTGATCGATGCCTAAGCAGTGCAGGATCGTTGCCTGGATGTCGTGCACGTGCACCGGATCTTCGGTGATGTTGTACGAATAATCATCCGTTGCTCCGATTTGCGCGCCGGGTTTGATGCCGCCTCCGGCCATCCACATGGCGAAGTTGCGCGGATGATGGTCGCGACCGTAGTTGGTGTCGGTGAGCTTGCCCTGGCAGTATACAGTGCGGCCGAACTCGCCGCCCCACACCACTAGCGTTTCATCCAGGAGGCCGCGCTGCTTGAGGTCCATGACCAGCGCTGCGGAAGGCTGGTCGGTACCTTTGCACTGCAGCGCGAGGTCGCGGGGGAGGTCGTTATGTTGATCCCAACCGCGATGGTAGAGCTGGATGAAGCGTACGTTGCGCTCGGCGAGGCGACGGGCGAGAAGGCAGTTGGCGGCATATGAGCCGGGTTTGCGCGCTTCCGGACCGTATAGTTCGAACGTGCTTTCGGGCTCCTTCGAAAGATCCATGAGGTCGGGCACCGAGGTCTGCATGCGGTACGCCATTTCGTACTGCTCAATGCGGGTGGCGATTTCGGGGTCGCCAAAATCCTGCTGGTGCATCTTGTTGAGCGCACCGACAGCGTCCAGGATGTTGCGGCGGGACGACTTGTTGAGACCTGCGGGATCTTCGAGGTACAGCACGGGTTCGGAGCCGCCACGGAAGCGCACGCCCTGATGGTTGGACGGGAGGAAGCCACTGCCCCAGAGGCGCGAAAACAGGGGCTGGTCGACGTTTAGCGAGTGCTGCTGGGAAAGTAGCACCACGAACGCCGGCATGTTCTGGTTCTCGCTGCCGAGTCCGTACGAGACCCAGGAACCGAGCGAGGGACGTCCTGGTTGCTGGCTCCCGCTTTGGATGAACGTGATGGCCGGGTCGTGATTGATCGCGTCCGTGTGCACGGAGCGGATCAGGCACATGTCGTCGGCGATCTTGCCCTGCCAGGGGACGAGCTCGCTCATCCAAGATCCGGTCTGGCCTCGCTTTTCGAACTTAAAGACGGACGCTGCGACGGGCAGGGAACTCTGGCCCGAGGTCATGCCGGTGATGCGCTGACCCATACGGATGGAGTCCGGGAGTTCGGAGCCTTTGAGCGATTGCAGCTTGGGCTTGTAATCGAACAAGTCCATCTGCGAGGGTCCGCCGGATTGGTGGAGGAAGATCACGCGTTTGGCTTTGGGCGCGAAGTGGGGCAGGCCTTCCAGCGCCGGGGCCGCGTGGCCGTCTTTCTGAAAGAGCGAGGCAAGAGCGGCGACGCCGATGCCGCTGGCGGACTTGCCAAAGAAGTGGCGTCTGGTCGAATGGGTCATTCTTTGGTTACCACCTCATCCATGTTGAGAATTGCGCTGGCGACTGTGGTCCAGGCGGCGAGTTCGGCGGGCTTCAGCTTCTTGCTGTCGTACTTCGATTCGCCGATGGCAAGGAAGGCTTCTGCCGCTTTCTGGTCCTTGCTGTAGGTGTCGAGTTCGCGCGCCGCGAGGTCGCGCAGGATCTTCGATTCCTGGGCGGAGGGTTCGCGTCCGGTGGCTGCTAAAAATGCAGCACTCACGCGTTTGGCCGCGTCGGGCGAGGCATTGATGGCGTTGGTCGCTAGGGCTCGCGCCGCTTCGATGTACGTTGGATCGTTGAGTAGAATCAGGGCTTGCAGCGGCGTGTTGGTCACGGCGCGACGGCTGGTGCACTTTTCGCGATCCGGCGCGTCGAAGGTGGCCAGGGTCGCCGGGGGAACGGTGCGCTTCCAGAACCAGTACATCGAGCGGCGGTACAGATCTTTGCCGGTGGACGGTGTGTAGGTCTGCGCGGTGAAGCGATCGCCATAGGCGAGTTCTTCCCAGAGTCCTGCTGGCTGGTAGGGATAGACGCTGCGGCCGCCGACCTCGCCGTTCAGGAGTCCGGAGATGGCCAGGGCATTGTCGCGTAAGACTTCGGCGGAGAGGCGGAAGCGCGACATGCGCGCCAGCAGGCGATTCTGCGGGTCTGCTTCCAAAAGCTGGGGCGTGACTTTGGAGGACTGGCGGTACGTCGCGGAGGTGACGATGAGGCGTTGCAGCGCCTTGACGTCCCAACCGGATTTGACGAAGTTGACGGCGAGCCAGTCCAGCATTTCCGGATGGCTCGGCGGTTCGCCTTGAGAGCCGAAATCCTCACTGGTTTTGACGATGCCGAGGCCGAAGTACATTTGCCAGAAGCGATTGACGGCCACGCGAGCGGTCAGCGGGTGGTTGGAATCGGTGAGCCACTTGGCAAGAGCGAGCCGATTGGCCTTTGCGCCTGTGGGCAGCGGCGGCAGTACACCAGGTACTTGCGGCTCTACCTTCTGGGTCGCGTTGCGGTAATCGCCACGAGCAAGGATAAAGGTCTCGCGAGGCTTTTCGGCCTCCTGCATCACCATCGTGCTGGGGATCTGATCTTCCAGGTCGCCCTTGCGTTCTTTCAGGCGCTTGAGATCGGCGTTGGCCTCTTTGAGTTCGGTGGGAGCGAACTGGGTGAGGAAGTACTCGCGCAGGTAGTCGTTCTGCGCTTTCGATCGCTTGGCTTTGGGAATCGCGAGTACCGGCGGCTCCTGCTGGTGGATTGCTAACTGATAGACCTCGTCGTTGGTGATGACACGCGAGTACAGGCGGAGGTCGTCGATCTGGCCCTTGAAGCGGGCGCGCTTGGTGATGGGCGAAATCTCGAGCGGCTCGATGCTTTGCAGGCGGCTCACCGGGCTTGCCGGGCCGATGCGCTCGAGTGGCATTTCTACTCCGGCGACGTACAATTTGAGCGATGCGTCGTTGGCCGACACGATCGCCACATGCTTCATCTCGCCGAACGGCAGCATCTCTTTCGACTGGTAACGATTCGCTCCGATGTCGATGTGCAGGGTCGCAAAGCGGCGATGGCGGCTGAATACGACCGGCTTTTCGTACCAGACCTCAAACTGCGTGCCGCGGCGCATCACTGTGGTTTCTTTCTGCTGATTGAAGCGCAGCCAGAAGGCAAGCGTGAACGGTGCGGCGACTTCTGCCGGACCTGTTGACACCAGCACCGTGGAGCCGTCGAAATCAATACCGCGACCTACACCAGAGGTGTTGAAGGCGGGGTCACCGCTGACGGCTTTGGCATGGCGGTAGCGGCCGGAGGTGTCGAGCAGGTTGCCTTCAAAGTCGTAGTGGAACTGCAGATTCTTGCGCAGCGATTCGGGACCCGCGAGGTCCGGCGGCGGTAGCTTGGCTTCCCACGCGTTGTAGAGTTCGTCGACTTTGGCTGGGGCCAACTGCGCTTCACGACGTGCAATGGCGGCGTTGACTTCGTCCAACTGCTTCTTCTGTGTGTCGTCCGGCAACTGCATCATCGGCGCGGCGTTGCCCATGGTGCCGTCCAGACCCTTTTCCGCAACCGTATTGAAGAAGGCGAAAAACTTGTAAAAATCGGCCTGTTTGATAGGGTCGTACTTATGATCGTGGCAGCGCGCGCAGCCCATGGTCATCGCCATCCAGACGTTGGATGTGGTGTCGACGCGGTCGGCGACGTACTCCACCAGGTACTCTTCCGGGATCGCGCCGCCTTCGTAGTTGATCATGTGATTGCGGTTGAAGCCGGTGGCGATCAACTGGTCTTTGGTGGGATTCGGCAACAGGTCACCGGCCAGTTGTTCGATGGTGAACCGGTCGTACGACATGTTGTTGTTGAAGGCGCGGATGACCCAGTCACGCCAGGGCCACATATCGCGATGCGAGTCGATGTGATAGCCGTGAGTGTCGGCGTAACGAGCGAGGTCCAGCCACTGCATCGCCATGCGTTCGCCATAGTGCGGTGAGGCAAGCAGGCGGTCCACCTGCTTCTCATAGGCGTTTGGAGACTTGTCCGCGAGGAACGCCTTGATCTCCGCTGCTGTCGGCGGAAGGCCCGTCAAATCGAGTGACAGACGGCGTAGCAATGTTGTTTTGGGCGCTTCGGGCGAAGGCTTCAAGTTCTCTTTTTCGAGCCGTGCGAGTACGAAGTTGTCGATGCCGTTGCGGACCCACTTGGATGCTGTAGCGGGCGGCGTTTGCGGCTTTGGCGGCTGATAGGCCCAGTGCGTTTTCCATTCCGCGCCTTGTTCGATCCACTTCTTTACCGTTTCAATTTGCTGGGCATTGGGTTGGCGTGGAAAGTTCGCCGGGGGCATGCGCATGCCGGCCTTTTCGTGGCTCATACGCACAAAAAGGCGCGATTTTGCAGGGTCGCCAGGGATGATGGTCTTGCCGATAACCGCTTCTTTTTGATCGAAACGAATTCCTGCTTTTCGGTTGCCATCGTCGGGTCCGTGACAGGCAAAACAGTGGTCGGACAGGATCGGGCGGATCTCGCGGTCGAAGTCAACCGGCTTGCTGGGCGTTACAGCGGCTGCTGCCAGCAAGAATGCGGCGGCGTAGAACGGCATCAATTGAATGATACACGTCCGCTACTGCAACTGCTTCAGGCTCAATGCGGTGGCAAGGATCGCTTCTTCGGCGCTGCGCGGTTGCCAGCCGAGCAACTGACGCGCTTTGGCGTTGCTGGCCTGCTTGACCTTGCCGAGTTCCGGCACCACCTGACGTGCATCTTTATTGAAGATCGCGCCGAGGCGTACGATCCAGGCGGGGAGGTTGCGTGTCGGTACCTTTACAGAATCCGCGGCAGGCAGGCCACGTTTCAGGACGCGCGCGACGTCCATCACGCTCAGGAACTCGGCCGCGCACAGGAAGCGTTCCCCTTTCGCCTTGGGGTCCACCATCGCACGTAAGTGAAGGTCCGCCACATCGCGGACATCGACGACGCCAAACCACAGTGGAGGGCAGCCGGGCATGCCGCCGTCGAGCATGCGCTTGATCAGGCCGATGGAGCTTGCGTAATCCTTGCTGAATACCGGCCCAAGGACCGCGACTGGATTCACCACCGCTAGCTCAAGGTCGCCGCCTTGTTTGGCGATGAAGTCCCAGGCGGCACGCTCGGCCAGGGTCTTCGATTTGACGTAGGCGCTGACGTCGGCGGTGGGGTCCGTCCAGTCTGCTTCGGTGAAGACGTGCCCGGGTCGCGCGGGGTGGCCGTAGCCGATGGCGGCGAAGGATGAGGTCACAACTACGCGCCGTACCGTGCCGGAGTCGCGCGCCGCACGCAGGACTCGCAATGTCCCTTCGCGCGCCGGAACGATCAGGTCATCCTCATGCTTGGGGACGCTGGCCGGGAAGGGTGACGCGACATGCAGGACGTAGTCGCAGCCTTGTACGGCGCTCTGCCAACCTGCGTCGTGCGCGAGGTCAGCCACCACGGCTTCGACATGCGGCGGCACGGGACGATCCAGAGATCGCACGGTGGTGCGTACCTTGTGGCCTTGGTCCTGCAACTGCCGGATGCAGTACGTGCCGATGAAGCCAGAGCCTCCTGTGACGAGTACCTTCATCGCAGGTAGAACAAGCTGAGCCGTTCGAGCCCGGCGCTTTCGAGTAGCTTCTTGTCCAAGAACTGGCGTTCGAGCATGGAAAGCTGTTCGGCCGTCATCTTGCTGCGGTAGGGCTTGAGCTGGAGATCGAGTTCGCGGCGCGCTTGGAACAAGGTTTCGTCGGAAGCCCGGGTACGCACGGCGGCGATCATCTTCTCTTCGAAAGCAGTGAGGCGCTGTTCCAATTGTTCTAGGTCTTGGTAATGCTGGTCGACCTCGGCGCGGATCTTTTGCAACGCATCGAGTATGTCCGGCAGGTCGGCCTTTGTGACGCAGGCAATGCTCTTGTCCAGGTAACTTGCAAGCTCATCAAGCGCGAACGGTGCGTCGTGCTTGGCTTTTTCGGACGCCGCTGTCGCACCGGGACCGCCTTTGGCGATTGCTTCCGCCTCGGCCGCGATGGCTTGGGCGCAGTAGGCGATGGAGTTCACGGCCTGCGTCTTGGTCTTCTTGGCGCGCCACTTTTCGAACGCCACGTCGATGCCGCGAAGTACAGCCTCGAGCGGGATACCGGCGTTCTTCCAACTTTCAATCAGGGCCCAATCCATGGGCGATAGCAGAAACAACGCCGTACCCCGAGCCCGTTGAAAGTGTTCCTCGGTCTCGGTGAAGTAATTGAAGTAGTTCCAATCCTGCTTTAGGAGATCTGATTCCGTTGCCATATGATGCGCAAGCCGTCGAGCGTTAAGTCTTCGTCGGCGGCGTGCAGGTACTTCGATCCTCGGATGATAAGCGGTGCCTGGCCGCCGGTTGCGATCGCACGTGTCGCGGGGCCTAGTTCGTTACGCATGCGCTCGATGATGCCGTCGATCAGGCCGATGAAGCCGTAATAAAGCCCTGATTGAATGGAGCCGACCGTATTGGAACCGATCAGCTTTTCGGGTTCGCGGAAGTCCACCATGGGGAGTCTGGCGGTCTTTGAAAACAAGCCGCCGATCGCGATGCCGATGCCGGGGCAGATGACGCCGCCCAAGTATTCTGCGTCTTTCGATACGGCGTCGAACGTGATAGCTGTGCCGAGGTCGACGACGACGCAGGGTCCGCCGTACTTCTGATAGGCAGCCACGGCGTTGACGATGCGGTCGGCGCCGACTTCACGCGGATTGTCGTAGCGCACGGTGATGCCCGTGTCGGTGGCTGCGGTGACGAACATCGGTGTGAGGCCGAAGTACCGCTTGGCCATTTCTGTGAGGTTCTGTTCGAGGGGCGGTACGACACTGGAGATTACGATGCCGCCGATGCGTTCGAGCGCGAGCGAATTGAGCGCGAACAGATTGCGCATGAGGATGCCCCATTCGTCGGCGGTCTGTTCGTGGATGGTGCGCAGGCGCCAGCGGCTGATGAGCTTGTCGCCGTCAAATGCGCCGATGGTGATGTTGGTGTTGCCTGCGTCGAGTGCGAGTAACATTTTTCTTCTTCGGTCGGACTACTGTGCGGGACGTACGCCACCGGCGTAGATTGTGATGCGGCGGCCGTCGTCTCTCTTCAGCATAAGAAACCCTGCGCTATCGAGGCCATCGGTGATGCCGGTCTCCCCCGTATCTTCCAGGCGCACGCGGCGGCCGCTGGCGTAGCTGGATGCGCGGGTGAACAGGTCGATGATCGCTTTGGGACCTTGCTCTTCGAGGATCGCGCAGTGTGAGAGGACGGCTGTCTGCAAGCGGTTGAGCAAGGCGTGGCGATCGACGGGCAGGCCGTTGTTCTCGATGCGCAAAGAGGTCGCGATGGGCTCCAAGTCAGGAGGGAACGCGGTGTGATTGGCGTTGATGCCGATGCCTGCGAGTACGGCACCAGCGTGCAAGGTAGTGAGGATGCCGCAGACTTTGCGATTGCGGATGAGTACGTCGTTGGGCCAGCGGAGGTCGCAGGGCAGGGCAATGGCGTCGGCGGCCGCGAGTCCAAGGGCTAACGTGATGACGGGTACATTCGCCGGGTCCAGTTGCCTGGGTCTAAGGATGAACGTACAGTAGAGGCCGGCGTCTTTCTCTGAATGCCAGGCGCGACCGTGACGTCCATGTCCGGCGGTCTGTTCGTTGGCGGCCACAACCGTACCGTGTGCGCAGCCTTCGTCCGCCAGGCGCGCGGCCTCGTGCATCGTAGAGGAGACCGTGTCAAACCAATGAACGTTGCTCATGCCACCGGACGGATGCGGAAGTTGATGTCGGCGGCGGGAGCGGAATGCGTCAGTGCGCCGACGGAGATGAAGTCCGCGCCGGTCTGCGCGTAGGCGCGAACGGTTTCGAGCGTCACGCCGCCAGAGATCTCAACCGATGCGCGGCCATCGATGAACTCGATCTCCGCTGCCGCTTCGGCCGGGGTCATGTTGTCGAGCAGGATGCGCTTGACGCCTGCATCCAATGCCTCCGCGAGTTCGTCATGATTGCGGACCTCGCACTCCACCGGCAGGCCGCTCTTCTTGGCGAGTTCCACCGCGATGGTGACGCCGCCCGCAAGATCGATGTGGTTGTTCTTGATGAGAATCGCGTCGTAGAGGCCCATGCGATGGTTCAACGCGCCGCCTGCTTTGGTGGCCAGCTTTTCCAGCATGCGAAGTCCCGGTGTGGTTTTACGCGTATCGAGAATCTGGCATTTGGTGCCTTGTGTCTGCTCGACGTAGCGGCGTGTGAGTGTCGCGATGCCGCTCAACTGTTGCAGGAAATTGAGGGATACGCGCTCATGCGTCAGCAGGTACTGTGCGGTGCCGCGTACCGTCGCCAATGCGTCGCCTTTGCGGACGAAGTCGCCGTCGGCGTGACACATCTTGAGATCCGTAAAAATGAGCGGCAACAGTTGCGACCCGGCGAGTACCAGGTCCTGCTTGGCAAAGAAGGTACCTTCTGCGTTCAGGGCTGCCGGGACGGTGTTTTGCGTGGTGACGTCCCCGGAGCCGATATCTTCCGCCAGAGCCTGTGCGACGATGGCGGCAAACGGGGAGCGAGAGTCGTTGGGCTGCACTTGTTCTATCCTAGCGGTTAGCTATGGACCGCCGAGAATTCCTTGCTGCAGCCTCCGCCGCCTCGATTGCGGCTACTACGGCCAATGCCGCCGCCATGAACATTCCCATCATCGATACGCACATCCATCTGTTTGATGTCGATAGACCGCAAGGCGTGCCATGGCCCGCCAAAGGCGAGAAGATTTACAAAACCGCCCTGCCGCCGCGGTTCCGCGAAGTCACCAAGGGCCTCAACGTCGTGGGCGCGATCGAGTTGGAATGCAGCCCCTGGCTCGAAGACAACCAGTGGGTGCTCGATGTCATGCAGAAGGACACGATCATGGTGGGTACGATCGGCGACCTGGAGCCGGACCATGCCGATTACGCCAAGCATCTGGAGCGCTTCCGCAAGAACCCGCTGTTTCTGGGCATCCGCTACGGCAACATCTGGGATCGTAACTTCCACGAGAAGTCGAACAACCCCAAGTGGATCGACGGCGTGAAACGTCTGGCCGATGCGAACCTGACGCTTGACTCTGCCAATCCCACTGCGGAGTTGATTTCCGACCTGCTGCGGCTCAAGGATCGCGTACCGAACCTGCGGATGGTGCTGGACCATCTGCCGCGTCTCGACATGACGCCGGCCATCGAGAAGGATCTGCGCGAGATTGCCAAGCGACCCGATGTGTTCGTAAAGGTGTCCGGCGTGCTCCGGACGGTAAATGGCAAGATCCCGAAGGATACAGCGTTCTACAAGCCTCGCCTGGATGTTTTGTACGACATCTTTGGCCAGGATCGCGTGGTGTACGGGAGCGATTGGCCGCACAGCGACAACTGGGGCGCGTATCAGGAAGGTCTGAAGGTGGTGAAAGAGTACTTTGAGGCGAAGGGTCAGGCTGTGGCCGAGAAGTACTTCTGGCGGAACTCCATCAAGGCGTACCGCTGGGTGCACCGCGCGGCCAATCAGCCCAAAGCCTAGTTTCCGTCTTTGTGGACGACGCGCCAGATACGCCCGCCCGCATCGTCCGCCAGGAAGAGTTCGCCGCGGAGGCCGGTCACAATACTGGTCGGCCTCCCGTAGATTTCGCCGGACTCTTTACTACGCAGAAAGCCCGTAAGGAAATCCTGTGCTGCGCTGGCAGGCTTGCCGTCTTCAAAGGCGATAAATGCCACGCGGTATCCGGTGAACTTGGAGTGATTCCAGGACCCGTGTTGCGCCAGGAACACGCCGTTCCTGTACTTGCCTGCGGATTCCGGGAGACCGCGAGAGAACGCTACACCCAGCGTGGCTGTATGCGACCCCAGCAGTACATCCGGCACCAGTACAGACTTTGCCAACTCGGCACGCTGTCCCTTCAACCGGGGATCCCGATGATTGCCGATATAAAACCAAGGCCACCCGTAAAAGCCGTTTTCCTGGACGCTAGTGAGATAGTCCGGCACCAACTCATCCCCTAGCTCGTCGCGCTCGTTGACGACGGTCCAAAGCTTGCCCGTCGCCGGGTTCCAATCCATGCCAACAGGGTTACGGAGGCCGCTTGCGTACACGCGGAGGTTGCTGCCGTCGGGATCCATTTGCAGGATGTTGGCGCGATGGCGCTCCTCTTCCATGCCATGCTCGGCGACGTTACTTGCGGAGCCGACGCTCAGGTACAGCTTGTTCTGCTGACGGTCCGCAATCAGGTTGCGGGTCCAATGGTTGTTGTACCCGCCGGCGGGCAGGGTCGCGATCTTCTGCCGTCCTGCTGCTTTCACGGCCGTAGCGCCGGCTTTGTACGCATAGCTCCACACGGTGTCTGTACCCGCGATGTACACGCGGTCGCCAAGCAGCGCCATCCCGAAGGGTTGCTTGATGCCGGCCGCAAACACGGTACGCAATTCCGGTTTGCCATCCGCATTGGCGTCGCGCAGCAACGTGACACGATTGGCGCTTTTGCCTACCGCACCAGCCGCTTTCTTTCCGTCCGCCTTTGCAGGATCCTCGTCTGGCTTGGGCTCGGTGTTGGCCTCCGCTACCAACAGGTCTCCATTGGGTAGCAGGTGGAGATTGCGCGGGTTGTCGAGATTGTCGGCATAGACCGAGACCTCAAACCCAGCCGGAGCCTCGGGCTTTGCGTCGCCTTGCCACTTGATGAGCTTGGGATAGCGCGTCACGGAGGGTGTCGCGTTGGGGTCCGGCAGCGAGGGTACATGCGCGGCTACCGGTTCAGCCATCCGTTCGCCTGCCGGCTGTGGCGCCTCCGTACACGAAAACGCCACCAGCAGGGCGACAAATAGCACGGGTGCCAGCCAGGGACCCACTCGGGACAATCGTACGTTCTTCAAGGCCTTTCGCTTTGACATCGTGATCACCTCCTAGTTCCCCGCCAGCGCTTCCACGCGTTCGGACAACTCGCCCAGCCATTCTGGATTCTCCGCTGTCGCGTCGAATCTGGAGCTGGTCTTAAACAACTCGAACTCACCGTGCGCCCCGGCGTGACGTGTCTTGGCTCGCAGGGCTTCCATTTCCTCCGGGGAAAGCGGCGTGAAGTCTGTCGCGATACGGATCGCCTGATCCAGGATCTTTTCGCTATCAATGCCAGTGATCAGCACAGAGATGGGCAGGCTCAGTGTGTAGCGAAGGCATTCTTCCGCAGTCACTGTGTTGGACTTCAAGATGACGCCGTACGCCATGCTTTTCATGCCCAGCACACCGATCTTGCGGCGCAGCAGTTCCGGCAGCACCAGCTTTTCAAAGCTGCGGAAGTGACAGTCCATTACATTCAATGGCATCTGTACGGCATCGAAATGAACATCGTGACGATCGGCCTGTTCCAGCATGTACAGATGGATGTGCGGGTCCTTATGGCCGGTAAAGCCGGTGTAGCGAATCTTGCCGTCTTCTTTCGCTTTGTCGAATGCTGCCGTTGCACCGTCTTCCTCAAAGATGCGATCGACGTCATCAAAGCGTATGACCTCGTGATGCTGGAGCAAATCGAGATAGTCCACTCCCAGCCGCTTTAGCGATTGATTGATCTGCTTTTCGGCCTCTTTCTCGGTTCGGCCGTCAATCTTTGTCATGACAAAGGCGCGCTCCCGGTACGCCGGATTTTCCTTCAAAACAGAGCCGACCAGTTCCTCGCTCCGGCCTTTGTGATAGTCCCAAGAGTTATCGAGAAAGGTAATTCCGCTTTCTATTGCGGTACGAATGATGTTTTTTGCTTCACGGTCGCTGAGTTTGGAATCGCCAACGTGCGAACCGCCAAGGCCTATGCAGGAAACACGTTCGCCGGTGCTGCCCAAGGTACGGAAAGAAATGGTTTCGGCCATGATCTGGATGCAGCATGTCGCGTTCCATAGATTTTTGTTTCCAGATGCAAAACAAATAGGGCACCATGCTGCTCTATTCCTGCGTCCCACTTCATGCAGACCCCTTTACGGTCCAGCACTTCGACGTCCCCGGCAGCGGACCCCGACCAATGGCGTCGCTTTTATGAAACGATTCTGGCTGCCACGCCAGATTTTGTGTACGTTTTCGACCTGGACGAGCGCTTTACCTACGTGAATCGAGCCTTGCTCGACATGTGGGGAAAGACTTGGGACGAAGCGATTGGCCGAACATGCCTGGAACTTGGCTATGAGCCCTGGCATGCGGCGATGCACGGCCGAGAGATTCGTACCGTCGTCGCAACAAAAGCTCCCATACGTGGGGAAGTTCCGTTCACTGGCGTGCAGGGCTGCCGGATTTACGACTACATCTTTGTACCAGTGTTCGGTCCGGGTGGCGAAGTGGAAGCAGTGGCAGGTACGACGCGCGACATCACCCATCGCAAGATGGAAGAAGAACGGCGGCGCGAAAGTGAAGAACGGTTGCGCTTCATGGCGGAATCCATGCCGCAGAAGATCTTCACCGCCAGTCCGGACGGCCAGATCGACTACTTCAACCAACAGTGGTTCACCTTTGCCGGGTTGCCGTTTGAACGGTTGCGCGGCCATGGGTGGGAAAGCCTGCTGCACCCGGGCGATGCGACTGCCTTTCAGCAGGATTGGCGGGAATCGATTGAGTCCGGCAGGCCATTTCAGTGCACGCACCGCATCCGCCGCGCTGACGGAGCGTACCGCTGGCATCTGAGCCGGGCGAACGCGATGCGAAGCGGCGAAGGTGGCGGCGCGATCTCCATGTGGATCGGCTCCAGCACGGACATCCACGAACAGAAGGCGACCGAGCAGGCGCTACGGCAGGCCAATCAGGATCTGGAACAGTTCGCCTACACCGCCACGCACGATCTGCAGGAGCCTTTGCGTTCCGTCATGATTTACGGTGAACTCCTGCTCCGTCGCCATGCGGACAAACTGGACGGCCAAGCCGCGCAGTATCTCAAGTTCATGCACAACGGTGCCTCCCGCATGGAGATGCTGGTACGGGACCTTCTGTCGTACACTCGCTCCACGAAACTCGACGAAGCGCCGGAGCAGCCCGAGGATTTGCATGGCCAACTGCAAGTGGCGCTACAGAATCTGGCGACTTCGATTGCCGAGAGTGGGGCAGTGATTACCGTAACTGGACAGCTGCCCGCGGTTCCTGTAATGGGCACTCACTTGCAACAGCTTTTTCAAAACCTGATTGGGAACGCGATCAAGTATCGTCATCCCGGTCAGCAACCTGCGATAACCGTTTCCGCCTCGCGTACCCCCGAAGGTCAGTGGTGCTTCGTTGTGGAAGACGACGGTATCGGCATTGAATCCGAGTATAAGGAGCGGATCTTTGGGTTATTCAAGCGACTACATACGGGCGACAAGTACTCCGGCACCGGCATTGGACTTGCCATCTGCCAACGTATTGTTGAGCGTTATCACGGGCGAATTTGGGTGGAGTCCGAACCTGGAGAAGGGTCCCGGTTCTGCTTCACGCTCCCAGGGTGAGAAGGTTTGCCAGATCCTGGTGGTGGAAGACAATCGGGCAGACGTGTACCTGATCGAAGAAGCGCTGACGGAAGGCGGCGTCGTCGCGCAGACCGCTGTTGTGGAAGACGGGCAAGCTGCGACGGAGTTTCTGGAGCGGTCCGGCGAGCGCGATGCACCGCCGTGTCCGGATCTTGTCTTGTTGGATCTGAATCTTCCCAAAAAGAGCGGCGACGAGGTGCTCGCCTACATTCGAAGCACCGGCAAATGCAAACACGTCAAGGTCATCATCGTCACCTCGTCTGACGCCAGCGTCGATCGTCAGATGGCGCAAGATCTTCGTGCGGACGCCTATTTCCGCAAGCCGTCGACGTATTCGGAATACATGCGCCTCGGTTCCATCGTTCGCGACCTATTGGGCTGTTGAACGGTCCCGCATCACGCGGTGTACAAAGTGCAGCTTTGCCACCGACGCGCGGGAGAGTACAAATGGGTAAAAGTCCTGTAGGCCCATGCTGCGGGACAACTCATTCAGTACTGCGGTGAGCCGCACCCAGTTGTGTATGAATGCGAGGAACTCTTCATCCGCCACGTCGGTCTCAAACGGCGCGACGCGTACTTCCACGGAATTGATGTCCAGGCGGAAGCTTGCGGCTGTGGCCAGTGTGTCCTCCATATGCAGGTAGTGCGCCCAGGTCTCGGCCCAATCCTCCCAAGGATGAGACGCTGCGTAGGCGGACACAAACTTCTGCTCCCACCCTACGCTGGGACCTTCCGCATAATGCTTTTGCAAAGCGGCTGCATAGTCCTGCTGGTCGTCCCCAAACAGTTCGCGGAACTCAGCGAGCCACTTGGAGCCAGCAATCAGGCGATCCCAGTAGTAATGCCCGGTCTCGTGCCGAAGGTGGCCCAGCAGGGTGCGATACGGCTCGTGCAATTGCTTGCGATTCTGCTCGCGGGTGGCGTCGTCGGCTTCTTCGATGTTGAGCGTGATCGTGCCATTGGAATGTCCGGTTGTCACCTTGGGGCCGTCCGGTAGCGTCGCCAGAAAGTCGAACGTCAGCGGAGGTCCAACGGGCAGGCCTAGCGCGAGCAGGGAAGAGATCAGGCGCCGCTTGGCCAACTCGATCTTGTTCCAACCTTCGGCGCGTACGGGGTCCGACAGGTCCGGGATGTAGCGATTGAGGCGGCAGGAGATGCAAAGTGTCTCTCCATCCTCATCGCGTACCAGCCAATTGCACCCGCAGGCGGATGTCAAGTTCGCGCAGGACCGGTACAAAATGTTGCTGCTGCCGCTCTCTGCACAGTCCAGCAACCAGGTGCTTGGCGCAGGACCGGGGGTCAACGGCAGCAGCTTTCCAATCAGTGGCTCGTAGCCCAAGGGGGCCGAGCAGTTGACACAAACACTGTTGCGAAAGAACGTCTGATTCCCACAGCGGCAGAGGTACACACGCTGGTAAGTTTGGGGCCGCAAGGGCAGCGGAAACGGTTCGCAAGGTGCAAGCATCGCCAATTCAAGAGCAATCGTACTGCCACTCTTCGGAGGCCGTGAAACACCTGTTCCTCATTGCGAGTCCATTGTCAGCATGAGCTCACTGATGGAATCGCCAATTGAGGCTGTCGCGCCTGCCCGGCGCGCCGCATCCGATGCCGAGTTTCGGGATCGCACCATTTACTTTGTTGTGCTCGATCGTTTTCATAGCGGTATCGATTCCAACAACGGCCGCAATCAGGAATTGAACGACCCTACGCGGCAGGACTGGCACAAATACTGGGGTGGCGACCTGCAAGGCCTGTACGACAAGCTCGACTACCTGCGGGGCTTGGGCATCAACGCCATTTGGGTCACGCCTCTTTTTGAACAAATTGAAAGCTACGTCTTTGAAAACGACCGTGTCCGCGCGCCGATTCACGGCTATTGGACCCAGGACTTCAAACGCATCAACGCACGCTGGGTGAACGACGAAAGTGAGATCCGTGTATTTTCCCGCAACGATACGATTTTCGATCGTCTGTTGGGAGATATGCACTCTCGCGGCATGAAGTTCATTTTGGATTTTGTTTGCAATCACAGCTCGCCAGCTGCGGTGGACGGCAAGGGCCGTCTCTATGACGACGGTGTTCTCATTGCGGATTTCAACGAAGATCAGGCGGCGTGGTATCACCACTACGGCGAGGTCCAGGATTGGAATGACGATTGGCAGGTACAGAACTGCGAGGTGGCCGGCCTGGCTACCTTCAATGAAAACTGCGTCGAATACCGGCGCTATATTAAGGACGCCGCCAAGGCCTGGATTGATAAGGGCGTCGACGCATTGCGTATCGACACCGTGAAGCATATGCCGCTCTGGTTCTGGCAGGAGTTCAATGCAGACCTCCAACTCCACAAGCCGGACCTCTTCCTGTACGGCGAGTGGATCGACTCATCGCCCTATGACGAGCGGGCTCTCGCCTACGCGAACTCTGCCGGCATGAGCATCATCGACTTTGGCATGTGTTACGCGTTGCGCGACGTCTTTGCCGTACGCCGTCCCGAAGGCTTTCTGGTACTGCAGGCGCTGCTGAACGCCGATGCCGCTTACCGGAATTCGACAGAGCTCGTGACTTGTTTTGAGACGCATGACATGCCGCGCTTCCAGTCGCTGAATGCGGACCCGAACATGCTGCATCTGGCGATCGTCGCGTTGATGACCAGCCGCGGCATCCCAACCCTTTTCTACGGCTGCGAGCAGTACCTTCACAACGATACCGACGGCGGGCATGACCCGTACAATCGCCCGATGATGACCGAATGGGGCGAAACCGAAGCGGGCCGTCTGATTGGCATCCTCGCACGTGAGCGCGAAGTGAGCCCCGCAATTCAGTTTGGCGGACAGTGGGTGCGCAGCGTCGATCCCGACGTCATCTGCTACGAGCGCGTCTACCGCGATTCCACCTGTTTGGTGATTCTAAATCGCGGCGAAGAGCGCGACATCGCGGCCGCAGGACTCGACATGCCCGATGGCGACTATACGTGCATTCTCACCGGTGAGACGATTGCGGTTCGTGATCGTGCCTTGAACGTTCGCATTCCTTCATTTGGCGCGCGAGTGTTGAGCCGCAAAGGTCCGGCGGTGCAGGGAAGAGCGGTAGCCAAGTTCCAGGTGAATGCCGCGCCGGTCAATCCCGGCGAGCGCTTAGCCGTGATCGGAAGTTGCCCCGAACTCGGCAACTGGGACCTGCGTTACGCCTACTTCATGGACTGCGTGAACGCCAACTGCTGGTTCGGCGAAGTACCCTTCGAGGAATCCGCCGGGCAGACCATCGCCTATAAGTACGTCATTTTCCGCCCGGACTCTATCGAGCAGCCAGTGCGCGAGTCCCGCGTGGCGCGCCGCCGTGGTGTACCGGAAGATGGCGACGTCAAGTGGCGCGACTGGTGGGAGCACTAAAAGACTAACGACTCTCCGCCGTCTACATACATCTCCGTGCCGGTGATGTGCGAGGCGGCGGGGCTCGCCAGAAAGTAGATGGCCTCGGCAACGCTTTCCGCCGTGCCAGGACCTCCGCCCGTCAGCGGTACCTCGCCAGCCGGGTACACGCGCGGATGCTTGATGCCTTCCGTATTCCGTACCGACATGTTCTGCGCGATATTCGTTTGAATCGCACCTGGGCAAACCACGTTCACGCGAATCCTGCGCGGGGCTAGTTCCAGCGCGAGCATCTTGGCAAAGGCCACTTGCCCCGCTTTGGACGTGGCGTATGCCGTCGCACCGGCATTGCTAAAGGTACGCGAGCCATTAATCGACGCGACGATGACGATGGACCCGCCGTCCTTCAGCAAGGGCAGGGAAAGGCGCGAGGTGAGGAAGGTACCGAACAGATTCACGCGCATCGTCGTGTGCCACTCCTCGGACGTCATCTCCGCGATCGGACACCAGACGCCGTTGATTCCGGCATTAGCGACCACCGTATCGATGCTGCCCCATTCTGTCGCCAACCGGTCAAATGCAGCGGTCATCTGACCTTCATCGCTCACGTCTGCTGTGAGTCGAATCTGGCCGTTTTCGGGTAGATTCCGATCAAGCACCGCGACTGCGGACCCGTTCGCTTCAAACAGTCGGCAAGCGGCGCGACCGATGCCAGATCCACCGCCCGTAACCAACACCTTCGATTTCGTCACAGACTGTTGGAGGCTTATTGGTTCGCCGATGTTTCCTTGGCCGCGCCCTCGGGCTTCACCTGATCCGGTTCGCGGAAACGCCGCACGGGATCAGGATAGGCGGACACCAGGCTTTCCACCCCATCTTTATCGACAGCCTTGATGCCGATGACAACGTCGTCAATCGAGAAGTCCTTGAGGATGAACTCTTCCACCTTACCCACGTAGATTTCGCGTTCCCACATCGGCGAAAGAGTGGAACGAATCATGACGGCGTACCCGGCCAGATCCGCTTCCGCCACAGGGCTCTTCCAGCGCATCACAGCGTCATAGCGGGACTGCCCGCGTCCCAGGTTGGCGCTCGACACCGATGTCCCGCCGCCGGAAGGTTGCGCCCCTTGGCGATTTACATCGGGCGGTTGCGGCGCCAGCGCAAGGCTTGCCAGCGCTGCCGCGTTCACCTTGGCTACGCGCGTCGTGTACGGTGCGGACGCCGCTTCAAAATTGTCTTTCGCCGTATGCTGGATGCCAAGGTTTTCAGACGGCGTCGTAAAGCGGACGGCAGAGAATCCATTCAGGTGAAACGGCGTATGGTCGCCACCGCGGCCAAAGCGGTCCTGCCGGAAGACGAGGTCCACGCGCATCGAAGGTACGTAGCGGTCAGCCGCTTCTTTGACGTAGCGAGCTAAGGCGCGCGAACCGGAATCCATGGGGTCGCCGGAGAAGACACGAAGTGCATGGCTGGCGGTCATGCCGTTGCCGGCGACGTCGTTGCCGATGATGTCGTTGTTGAGCAGTGCTTCGAGCTTGGTCTTCTCCCGCTTCGCCTTGGCGGCATGCAGGCTGGACCCGAACAGTCCCTGTTCTTCACCGGCAAAGGCGATGAACACCACAGTCTTGTCGAAGCTGTGCTGGCTCATCACACGCGCCAACTCCATTACGGCCGCGACACCGCTAGCGTCATCGGATACGCCGGGCGCTTCCTCGGCCCTGGCTGACGCTTCATTGGATTTGGCAGCGGCATCGCTGCCCGCTGCCGGACGAGCCGTCTCGTCCGAATCCATCGGCACGCCAGGCAACCGCAGGAACGCCATCGAGTCATAGTGACCCGAGATCGCCACTTGGACATCCGGCGCCGTCGTACCGGGAAGTTCCGCGACGACATTCACCAGGTCGGTGTCTTGAATGAGGCGTCCGGACTTCTTCAATCGATAGGTATCGAAGCGAACCTTGAGCTTGGGGCTATAGCTCTGCATCTCCTTGAGGATCCACTCGCGCGCGGCGACGATGCCTTTGTTGGGATTGCCAGTGGGGATCGCGTTTGTGTTGCGAGTGCCGAACGATTCCAGCTTCTTCATGGTCGCTGCGATGCGATCTTGCGAGATGCCGTCGACGATCTGTTGGATGGTTGGGTGAATCGACTTGGGAGGCCGGTCAGCAAGGACGAAGGCGGGAAAGAGCAGCAGGAGCGAGAGGGCAGTGGAGAGCGGCTTCATGTTGCGAATAGATCCTATGGTAGATCGAAGACGCTGGCGGGAGGCAGGAAAGTTACTTTAAATCTCCCGGCGATTCTCCAGCGACTTCAGCATCGTGACCTCATCTGCGAACTCCAGGTCACTACCCACCGGGATGCCCATCGCGATGCGCGTCACCCGGACCCCCAGCGGCTTCAGCAGTCGCGACACGTACACCGCCGTCGCTTCGCCCTCCACCGTAGGATTGGTCGCCATGATGATCTCCTGCACCTCGCCGTCCTGCAGCCTGGTCACCAGATTCTTGATGCGCAGCTGTTCCGGACCCACGCCTCGGAGCGGGGAAATCGCGCCGTGCAGCACGTGGTACAACCCGTGAAACTGACGTGTTGTCTCAATCGGCAGGATGTTGTGCGGCTCTTCCACCACGCACACCTGCGTACGGTCACGATTGGTGTCGCGGCAGTACGGGCATAGTTCCGCATCGGCGATGTTGTTGCAGATCGCGCAGATGCCGAGCTTATCTTTGACGTCGGTCAGCGCCGCCGCAAAACGCTCCGCATCCTCACGCGAGTTACGCAGGATGTGGAACGCCAGACGTTGGGCGCTCTTCTGACCAATGCCCGGCAGTTTCTTGAACTCAGCAATCAGTCTCGACAGCGGTTCTGCAAAGTCGGGCATATTAAGAATGGATTAGAACAGGCCGGGAGGCAGCATGCCGCCCACGCGACGCTGCGTTTCCTCGTCGACCTTTTTGACCGCTTCGTTGCAGGCGGCCATCACCATGTCCTGCAGCATTTCTACGTCGCCCGCTACTTCCTTGTCGATCGTCACGCCGAGCACGTTCTTCTGCCCGTCCATCTTGACGACGACCATGCCACCGCCGGCCGAAGCCTCAACGCGGATCTTGGCGACTTCTTCTTGCATGCGCGCCTGCATTTGCTGCGCCTGCTTCATCATGGCCTGCATGTTGCCGGGTAGCTTCATTGTGGTCTTTACCTGTCACTATTCTTTCAGATTCCGGACCTGCCGGATCTGGCCTTCGGGAAACAACTGCTGAAAGCGCTGTACATCGGGATGCGCCAACGCACGAGCACGCGTTTCTTCCTCTTGATCTGCACCCGCGCCAGCCGCCGCTCGCGGGGCCGACATCGCGCCACCGGCTTGCGCCTGCACCTGCCCGATCTTGATCTGGTACTTCATCGGCCGCCCGGCGATCTTGTCGATCACCCCTGGCAGGTCGCTCTTGAGCGTCATCTCCTGCAGGCGATGCGGCACGGTGATGATCAGTTGCCCGTTCTGCTCTTCAACGGTCGAGGACTCAATCGCGTCCGCGGTGTGCGGCAGCTTGTGTTCATGCAGTCCGTTGAACAGCCGCGTACGCCAGTCGCTGCTGTCGTTGCCTGCAATGGGAGCGGCCACTGGAGCAGCGGGCGGAGGAGGAGGCGCAAACTGCGTACGAGGCGCTGCCGGCGGCGTTGCCTTCGGCGGACTTACCTTGGGCGGACCCTGGGACGACGGCGGCGCACTCCCGCCTCCACCAACGGATGCAAGCGCTTCTTCCAGGCTCTGCAGCCGACCCGCGTGCACCAGGCGCAACAAGCCCAATTCCATGTGTAACCGCGGCTGTAAGGCGTTCTGCAGGTCCTTGAAAAGATCCAGGGTGATCTGCAGGTAGCGCGTCAGGTCCTCTTCGGAAAACCATGCCGCGACCTCAGCCAGGCGAACTTGTTCAGCAGCCGACGCCGCGATCAAGCGCGGATTGGACGGCGCGATCTTTTTCACCAGCAGATTCCGGAAGTACCGCGCCAGTTCGCGGCAATAATGCTGCAAGCTCCGGCCGTTCGATTCCAGGTCGAGCACGATGTCGAGCATCACGCCAGCGTCGCCGTCCCGCAGCGCCTGCGCAGCGGTACCGAGTGAGTCCAGTGAGAACAGCCCTAGCAACTCGCGAACCTCCGCGCCAGAAAGCGTCGACCCGCAGCCTGCAATCGCCTGGTCCAATGCGGAAAGGGAATCGCGTACGCTGCCCTCGCCCACCTGCGCGAGCACGGCCAGGGCTTCTTCTTCTGCGCCGATGCCTTCCTGCTCGCAGATCCAGCGCATGCGGTTGACCAGTTCGTCAAAGTCCACGCTGCGGAAGCTGAACTGCTGGCAGCGCGACGCGATCGTTACCGGGATCTTGTGCGATTCGGTGGTACACAGGATAAAGACCACCCACTCGGGGGGCTCTTCCAAGGTCTTCAGCAGCGCGTTAAAGGCTTCATTCGTGATCTGGTGCGCTTCGTCAATGATGAAGACCTTGTACCGGTCGCGCGCTGGGCGAAACCGTACGTTCTCGCGCAGTTCGCGCATCTCGTTGATGCCGCGATTCGACGCCGCGTCAATCTCGATCACGTCCATCGCGTTGCCCTGCGGGATCTCGATGCAACTGGCGCACACACCGCACGGCTGAACGGTCGGACCTTCGGCGCAATTCAGACACCGCGCCAGAATACGCGCCACCGTCGTCTTGCCCGTACCACGTTGACCCGCAAAGATATAGCCGTGCGCGATGCGACGCTTTTGGATCGCGTTTTCGATCGTCGTCCGCACATGTTCCTGGCTGACCAGTTCGCCAAAGGTCTGCGGACGGTACTTTCGCGCAATAACTTGGTACGGAGTGGAGGGGGAGGCGGAACCGGCTGTGGGGGCCATCGTCTGAAGAAGAAGGGAAGGCGAAAAACAAATAATGCCAGACCCCGGGTGATCCGCGGCACACGTCCAACACCGCTACCGTTGCTTCCTTCCGGACCTGGCGGGGTTTGCGGCTGTCCGTTGCACGAAGCCCGGAGCCTGACAACACATTAGATTACCATGTAAAGGCACATGATTCGTACCGTGATTTTGGATCTTGGCGGCGTGATCGTTCCGCTCGATTTTGCCACGAGCTACGGCAGGCTCTCGGCCCTCAGTGGGCACCCGGTGTCTGAGGTGGAAGCGCGCATCAAGGCAACTCCGCTGCTGGTCGAGTACGAGACTGGCCGCATCACGTCTGCCGAGTTCCACGAGCAGTTCTCACGCGAGTTCGGCTTCTCGGTGGAAGAGGCAGAGTTCGCGGACCTGTGGTGCTCCTTATTCCCGGAACACTCGGTGATTCCGCCAGTCTGGCTATCGGAAATCCGCCGTCAGAAGCGGCTTTTGCTGCTGTCGAACACAAATGAGATACATTTCGAGCGTTTGTTGAAGCAACGTCCGTATCTTGCAGATTTCGATCATCATGTTGTGTCGTACAAAGCCGGAGCGATGAAGCCGGATCCGGCCATTTACAAGACCGTACTGGAACACGCCGAATGCCCGCCGGAAGAGTGCTTTTTCACGGACGACGTGTTGAAGTATGTCGAAGGAGCGCGCGCCGCGGGCATCGATGCCGAGCAGTTCCTGGGACCCGACAAGCTCCGGGCAGACCTTGCCGCGCGGGGCATTATCGTCAGCGCTTAAACCACTGCAATACCCGCTGCCGGAACTCATCAGGCGACGTGCGACTGGCCGCGACGTGACCTGCTGCGGGCACTAGCCAAAGCTCCGTGGTTTTCGACGCGGCTGCCGCCAGCTTCCGCGAGTGCTCCGCAGGCGTCGCGTGGTCCTCTAGGCCGTGAATCAACAGAATCGGCGGCTTGGCCTGCGCAATGCCCGCCACCGGAGACGCCTGCGCTAAGTCCAACCCATAGCGGATCTTCGCGTACACCTGCGCGCCATTCACAAGGGCTGCCGCGATCCATTCCGGGACGAGTCGAGCCACCCGGTATCGAGCGACAGACGGCAGATCGGCAAATGAGCACTCGGCGACAATCGCTGTGAACGCCGAAGGATCGAGAGCCGCGGCTTGGACAAGGATCGCGCCGCCCAAGGACTCGCCCAGCCCGTACACCCGCTGGCAATTTTGCTGTCCACGCAGCCACCGGACCCACTGCAACAGGTCCTGTTTTTCCTGGATGCCGAACGTCATCAGGTCGCCACCGCTGGTGCCATGGCCACGGATGTCTGGCAGCAGCATGGAGTAACCGGCGAGCATCCTGACGAACCCCGCCGACCCCGAGCCTCGTGAATCGCCGATGCCATGCAGGACCACCACGCACTGGGTACTCGCGCCGCTCGCAGGCTGTACAAAGTAGGCATCCAACCGGACACCGTCCGCAGCAGTGACGCTGACCTCGCGCCAACTGGTCGCAGGGTTTCGGGCGGCCAGTACGTTCATCCGAGGGCCGGAGGTCCTTGGAACGCGCAGGCTGCGCTCGCACAGCACTGCCGACCCGAACATCCAAAATCCGATTAAGGCGGTTGTCGACACCAGGCTGAGATATAACACCCTGCGACGTGCGAACAAAGTCATTTATTTAGTTCACTTATCAGCTAATTGTGTTATACTTCCACCCGTTAAGGGGAGGGAAGGACCCCGAAATATCGGATGTTAAAAACCAAACTGGCATCAGTCTTTTGCGCGATATGTCTGATTGCCGCCGCTCAGGAAACACTCACCAACGACTCAATACTGAAGATGGTCAAAGCAGGCCTGGGCGAGTCCATCATACTCAGCATGGTCGCGCAGTCACCTGGAAAATACAACACCTCAATCGATGATCTTATTGCGTTGAAAAAGGCCGGCGTGCCGGAAAAAGTAGTAGCCGCAATGGTCAGCAAAGGTGCCGGCGGCGCGGTAGCAGGCACTGCAGCCCCCGCAGCGGCCGCGGAGGCACCGGCAAAAGCCGCACCTACGCTTGAAATTGGCGTGTATTTCAAGAAGAACGGCGAATGGACGGAAGTATTGCCGGAAGTAGTCAATTGGAAGACCGGCGGCACAATCAAGAGCCTGGCCAGCGCCGGGGTCGTAAAGAAGGACGTCAATGGCAACATCAACGGTCCCACAAGCCGCAACACTGTCAAAGGACCTCTCGAGTTCCTGATTGTGTCCACCGAAGGTACTTCGATTACGGAGTATCAGTTGATCCGTTTGCGGCTCAATAAGGACTACCGTGAGTTTCGCACCGTCACCGGCGGCATCATGAACCAGCAAAGCGGCGCGATGCGGGACTTGGTTCCGTTCGAAGGAAAGAAACTGGCACCGCGCCAATTCGAAGTCGTACTGCCGGCGACCCTCGGTGCCGGAGAGTACGGCTTCCTTGCACCCGGCGCGATGGGCTCGTCCGGTAACTCTGCCGCGCAGATCGGCAAGATGTACACATTCCGCATCATCGAGTAAGTTGGAGACGGAAAGGGGGGGTACCAAGGGTACGCCCCCGATGCCTGCCAAGGCTGCCTCCGCGTACCTGAAACGCCGATAACGAATATTATGTCAACTTAGAGACCCGGGAACAAATTGATCGGAAACGACGCCCGGCCTCGCATCTGGTAGTCCTTCGCTCCACGCGTCTTCATTTGTACCAGTGCCGCGTGGCCAAAGTTCGTATCCCGCTTTGCTCCCGGCGTACCGATGTCCGGGCATCGCTGGGGCTTGGTGTACTGGCTGTAGGGCGGATGCCACCGCCGCAGCCTCCAACCGGTCAATCGCGCCAAAGCTGAACTGTGCGTCGCTATCGTCGTACATCCCCTGTTCGAACTTGAACATAACCCGCACGTTCGACTCATTGTTCCGGCGCTTCTCCCGGATTCGTTTGGCGATCACTGTTCTTGCGTTGTTATCGTTGCGGATCCACGTCCTGATGTTGTCGTCCTCGTTTACCGTCGCTCCCGCGCCACTCAGATAGTGTTCAAAATGCTTATTCGCGAGCGGTTTGGCAAACAAACTCAGCCGTGCAGCTCCGGTTACAGTTGTGGGGCTGACTTTGTTCTTGGCCATTTGGGTGAGCGTAAAGCCCAGGTCGGGATCTTTCGCAGCCTCCTCACAGACTTTCTCCCACTCATCGGCTCACGCACCGGTTCATGATGATGGGTATCGCTCGGATGGAAGATATCCGGCCGCAGATCCCGCACGTTGACCACCAGCTTCTCGGTAAACTCGGGCCCCAAACGGGAGTTCTGCGCAAACAGAATCGGCGAACCCCAACGAATTCCCTTCACTTCAATCCGAATGGAATCTACGTTCAACGTAAAATGGTTCACCGGTCCATTGATGCCCGGAACCAGCATCACTGCCGACGGCGACCCGGTGGCAAACTGAAAGTCGGTGAGGGTCAACTGAAAGCCTGCCCCGTTTTTGATGTCAATTTGGGCCGTCTGCCCGGGGTCAATCGTTACCGAATCGATGCTGAAAACCGGGAGCGTCACTCTCGGAACGGGCCCAAACAGCGACTTGGTTGTGCCGCCACCAGCACCGGCAGCGGCTCCAGCAGCGGCGATATCGGCGTTGCCCAGCGTAATCTTGAAATTCAGGCTCGGAACCGCCCGCACGGCGTTCAATCCAGGCGAGACCGGAACAATCCGCAACCGCGCGGGCTTTGCCTCATGCGCGACCATCTCCTCGTCCAGGCTCGCCATCGTCATTTTGCCCACGATGTTGTCGGCCGAACTTTGGTAGGACCGGTTGATAATACTTCGCTTCGTCTTGTACCGCAAAACCGCTGCAGCAGTGCCGGAGCCGTACACGCCATCGGCGTTGAGCCCCGCATTGTCCAGGATGTTTAAAGCCGTCTGAATCTTCGTGACATGCGGACCCCGCGCCCCAGTCGTGATATGCGCGGGGTCGGAATTCGCTGCCGCCTCAAGCGCCGCGTCTCCCGCGAATAACCGTGATTGCAATGGCATGCTCGCCTCCGTCTAAGCGGGAAGCGTAAAAGAGCAAGCCGTCCGGACAGCTTGGATAGAAATAAATACCGATCAATGCAACTTGCGCCTAACCCAATCCCAAGCCTCACCCACGACCTCCGGCGGCGGCCGATGACCCTTCGCGTGGTGGATCCACTCCGCGCCCTCTTTCAAGTACGCCTTGCTCGCTGCCGTATCCGCCTCGCCCGCCAAAAGCAGGAACGGCCGGGGAGCGATCTTCTGCATCAACGCGTGATGATCCAGCACCTTCGCCTTGGCCTCGCCCAAGTACCAGTAATCCCCGTAATTCGTGGACTCCGGCGGAATCCCTGGGTCGGACACCACGCCGAACCCGATCCGCGGGTCCGCCGCCATCGCGTACATGGTCATCTTGCCGCCCAGCGAATGCCCGAACATCGCGATCCGCTTGGGGTCCACGTTGGGCAGGCGCAGGATGCGATCCACCACCTGGCGCGCGTCCGCGACCCAACGATCCATGCCGGTCACCTTATTCTCCAGATTCGCGACCGCCTCGTCGTACCACTCGCCCCCGCTTTCGCCGTACCAGCGCACCGCTACCGCCAGATACCCGGCCTGCGCCGCCTGCCGCGCGAACCACAACTGTGGAATCGCCTGAAAGCTTCTGCCCCCCAGGTTCATTCCCGCTGGCGTGTCTACGTCGTAATAAGGCACGATCACCATCGGACGCTTGCCCGGCGCGTCTGGCGCGCCGTCCAGCAGCAGGATCTTCACGCCGCCGGCCAGAGTTTCCAACCGGCCGTCGAACCAGTCACTCGGGATATTGCGTACAAAGGCTGGCGTCCCCGATGGACCTTTCGTCACACCCAAGGACCTCGCCAGCCGGAACCCCGTATGCGGACTCGCCTTGGCAGGATCCAGGGACGACCGCAACGCGCGCTGCCACGACGTGCGCGACGTCCGGAACGATCCGCCGCGAATCACGCGCTCCAACCCGCGCAGAGCACCTCGCGGATTGCGCAACGGCCACGGCGACTGGTCGCTCGAAAACCAGTCGTCGCACCACTCCCAGACGTTGCCGATCATGTCTCCATTGGCGGCATCTACGGGCCGGGTCTTCAGCGGAAGCAGGGCACTCGCGTCCTTCACCGAAGGTAAGCCGAGGTTGGCGCCTTCCCTGCTCCCGGCGGGCGCCCGCTCCAAGGCATAGCTCCACTCCGCTTCCGTCGGCAGTCGATACCCGTTGCAGGCATGACGCCGACGGCCAGACGGCAGCTCATAGCAAGCCTCAAAGCCCCGTTTGACGCTTAACGCATTGGCGTACCGCGCGGCGTCCATCCAGGTGACGTTCTCCACCGGCAGCGACCCATCGCCCTTATGCGACGACGGGTTCGTACGCTGCAGCGCCTGGTACTCCGCCTGCGTGACCTCCGTCTTGCCGATCTCAAACGCATCCACCGTCACCGTAACCGGGACGCTGGTCACCGGGTCGACAACGGTGCGAGTATGCGCCGGAAAGCTCGTGAACTCCGAAGTCAGAACAAGCAGAAGCGGAACGATGGTGGTCATCCATCAGCGATCTTACCGCCGCCGGATGGGCCAGAACAGTTCGGTCTGCCAGTCCTTGGGATCCGGATGATCGCCGGGGTCGTTCAGGTACACTTCCCAAGGCGCACCCGCAGGCTCATGTCCGTTCGCCGCGATCCATTGCTCCAACGCGCCGTACGCATCCTGTAGCCCGTCATAAGGACCCGTATGAATCGTTGACGCGGCAGGACCCTCCGGCAGTTGATCGCGATACACCGTACCGTCGCCCTCGCCAGACTTCCAGTCTCCTTCAAACTTGCTGACGCGCATTCCGGTTTCAAGCGTCACCATGCCGGGTCCGTACTCGGGGTACCGCGTCACCGGATGTCCATCGATGCCGATGCCGGCCACTTGCGTGTATTGAAAAACGGCCGGCAATTCGCGGCCGATCGTGGGCCCGATCTCCGGGCGCGGTACGCGCTTGCGCACCAGCACCACGGGCTGCGCGGGCAGTTCTTTGACGACGATGTTGTAGCTTGTCATGTTTCCTTGCTCTTTCTCTGTTCTCGGGAAGCGGGTGTCGAGGTGGAACAATCCGATGCACGGTCCGATCTGCGCCGTCAGTGCCGCGTGAGCCTCCGCGTCGCCCCCGGCAATGCCACGCCGCCGGTATGCCGACGGTGTCATGCCGTACCGCCGCTTGAACGCCCGTAAAAATACTTCCGGACTTTCAAAACCGCAGTCGAGCGCGATGTCGAGGATTGGACTCTTGGTGGTGACCAACAGGCCCGCCGCGCGATCCAGCCGCAACCGCAACGTGAACTGCTTTGGCGTTTCTCCTAGCGCCGCAGATAGTGTTCGATGCGCATGAAACGGGGATTGTCCCAACTCAGCGGCAAGTGTCGCCAGCGTTTGGTCCATTGCCTCGCGGGCCGCTTTGGCCACCGCCGGTTGGATTGCCTTCCACTTGTCTCGCACAAAGACAAGTCTATGAGAACCGCCGCATCCGGTCTTGATGTTTCTTGCGGCAAGCAACAAAAAATGCCCGGATATGGAGGTGTTCATTCCATATCCGGGCTTGTTGAGGGAAGAAAGAAGTCAAAGTTCGTTAGCGGTTGCGTCCGCCGCCGCCACCACTGCGGCCACCGCGTTCACCACCGCCACCGCGGCCGGATTCGCCACCGCCGCCGCCACGGCTTTCCATGCTGCGAGGCGAACTCACCCCGCCTCCACCGCCGCGACCTTCAAAGCTCGGCCGTTCCATGCGCGGTGCACGCTGTTCGCCGCCACCGCCGCCAAAGTTGGGCCGCTCCATACGAGGCGCCCGTTGCTGCTGCCGTTCGGCATCTCCGCCGCCGCCATTGTTATTGCCGCGACCTCCGAAGCCGCCGAAGCCGCCAAAACCAGAGTTGCTACGGCCTTCGGACGAACGGTCCCGCACGATCGGGGGGCTGATGCGGATCTGCTCCCGCTGCGAATCGAACGACGGCTGGTCCGGCTGCTGCTGCTGTGTGCGCTCCATGGACCTCTGCTGCCGCCAGACGTTCCGATTGCTGTTGGCGTCGATCTCGCGCTGCTGCTGCTGCTGTTGCGGCTGTTCCTGACTCTGCATGCGCCCGGAGTTGCCGCCAAACCGGCCCCATCCTTCAGAAGACCGCGGAGACCGCACCTGAGGCTGCTCCTGCTGCCGCGATTCGGAATCCCCACTCCGGGACCCGCCGAACCGACGCCAACCGCCGCTGCTCCGTTCTCCATCCGGAGAACTCCGCTGGACCTGACCGTTGATGTTGGGGTCGAAACCATTGCCCCCATCGTTGCCACGGCCGCGACGCCAGCCGCCGTTGTCGATGGTCGCGCCACCGCGAGGTGTTTCGGCGTTCCCACCGCCAAACCGGGGACTCTCTGCGTTACCACCAAACCGTGGACTCTCCGCATTCCCGCGACCACTAAATCCCTCGCCATTGTTGCCGAATGACCGTCGCGCCAACTCCTGCGTACCCCGGCGCTGATCTTCAAAGGACACCCGGTTGATCGGCGCAGGCTGCCTCGTCTGTGCGAACCGGATATTCTCTGCCCCACGACCCCGGAACGATCCCGCCCCGCGATCATTCAAACGCAGGCTCGCGCCACGATCCGGAACCAGTGGCAGGTTGCCGCGCACCACCCCCGCGCCGCGATAATCGTCGAACCGTCCGCGCACGATGTTGCCGGCGTACACCCGGTTGCGGCCAAAGTCTCCCGCCGCCACGCTGGTGATGCCATTGCGGGCCCGTGCATTGCGGTACACATTCACCACGTTGATGTTGTTCACGATCATCGTGTTGTTGTAGAACCGGCCGTTGCCCCAGCTGTTGTACCGTTTGCGTCCCCACCAGCCGTAGCAAGGCTCATAAGGAGCAAGCGGCACCCAACCCACGTTGCCGAATCCAAACCCGATGTTCAGGTTAAAGCCGCCCCGATTGCCCCAACCAAAGAAGGACACATACGCAGGACGCCAGAAGTGCCGCCCCGTGCGCTGCCCAGGCCACCAGGCCCAGCCCAACGACGGATCGTTGTACCAGCGCCCGTAGTGGTACGGCGCCCAACCCCAAGGATCGTTGCTGACCCAGGTCCAGCCATAGTAGTCGTAGTAGACCCAACGGCCATCCTGATACGGCGCCCAGTCCGGACCCACACCATTCGGAACCCATACATTGCCGTACTGCGGCGAATTCTGCCACGTGCCGTTCGCGTCCAGATCTTCGGTGCCGTACACGTCCGGGCTTACCTGCCCGTAGGACTGAGACCGCTCCAAATACCGGTCGCGATCCTGGTTCCACATGTCGAACTCATCGCGCGCCGGAGCGGAGGCAACCTGGAACTCCGGGTCGCCACCCTGCGCCATCCGCGCCAGCATCTTCTTGCCGCTCTTCAGCCGTTCGGACCCGCGAGGCGTAAAGATCTCCACCTCGCCGGACCGCACCGTGATCTCCGTCGTGCCGTCCTCGTACACCGAGATGCGGTACTCGCCCTTCTTCATCGGCCGGATGGCCACCGCGGGCGTGTTGATTTCAATCTGCGCATCGCTATTCCGCAATGTGCGGAACGTCATCGTACCGCCAGCCAACTGCACCATGTACCGCTGCCATTCGAGTTCGCTCATGCGGACTTCGGTGGCGCTCGACATACGCAGCGCGTTGGCGGAGTCAAACTGGATTTCGGCGCGAGCCCCGGGACCTGTCAAAAGGCTGTCGCCGGCCATGAGAGGAGCATTGATCTGCGCGGCCACCACATCGTTGGTGTCGCCGCGCTTGAAGTTCACTTCGCCGTTGGTCAGGCTAATGCGAGCAACGCCGCGCCCCGGTTCGTTGTCGTCAAACGTCGGCGTCTGCTGCTGGTCGCCGTAGTACGGTTCCGGCTGTTGCTGCTGCGCCAGCAAAAGTCCTGCCGCAGCAACCGACAGTACCGCCGTTGCCACGCTCAGATTGCGAATTGTTGGGGACACTCTCATGGTGCAACCTCCAGTCTTCACATGGAAAGGTTGCACTTTGATGGCCTTTTGTAAGCCGATGATTACAAAAGGAAAATGGGAGGGAAGGGGTGGCTGAAAACCACCACCCCTGGTGGATTACGACTTCTTTGGCTTTTTGCGAACGCAGCCGGGGTACAACTTCTTCAGCTTTTCGACCTTCGGGTCAGACACTCCGACGATGTACGGCTGGGACGGATTCGCCCGCGCGTAGTCCTGGTGGTACGCCTCGGCCGAGTAGAACTTGTCGAGCTTGGCCACCTGAGTGACGATCGGCTTCTTGAACACACCCGCATCATTCAACTGCTTGATGTACGCCTCGGCCACCTGCTTCTGCTCATCGTCGACATAGAAGATCGCGCTGCGGTACTGCGGTCCGACGTCGGCACCCTGGCGGTTCAACGTGGTCGGGTCATGCGCCACGCTGAAGAAGATCTTCAGCAACTGGCCGTAGGACGTCTTGGTAGGGTCGAAGGTGATGATAATCGCCTCGGCGTGCCCTGTACGGCCCGTCGACACAATGTCGTACTTGGCGGTTTCCTTGGTGCCGCCAGAGTATCCGGACACCACGTCATCCACGCCTTCCATAATTTCGAATACCGCTTCCGTACACCAGAAGCAGCCTCCGGCGAGCACGGCGGTCTGCTTGGCAGGACCGCGAGGTTTCACGTCGATCGCCGGATCGGGAAACTCGGGAGTAGCGGCGGCAGACAGCCCGGCGGCGGCGGTCATGGCCAGCATCAGTTGTTTGATCATGATGATTTACTGCTTCTCCTTTAAAGATGCCAGAATCCGCTGTTTGTATTCCTTGGCTTTTGCCACCACGGCGGATTCGTTCAAAGTCAACACCTTACGGTCCTTCACAATCTGCCGTCCGTTCACCATCACATCGCGAACGTCCGAACCCTTCAAAGCATAAACGATCTGCGAGTACACGTTGTACATCGGTGTGGCGCGAGGCGCATCGAGCGATATCGTGATCATGTCCGCCCTCTTCCCTGCCTCGAGCGACCCGGTGATCTTGTCGATCCCCAGCGCGCGGGCGCCCATGATGGTCGCCATTTCGACAATCTGCCGGGCGTTGAGCGCGGTCGCATCCAGCCGCGTGACCTTCTGCAACTTACCCGCAAGGTCCATCTCTTCCATCAACGTCGCGTCGTTATTGGACCCCGCAAATCCGTCCGTACCCAGGCCCATATCGATGCCCGCTGCCAGGATGTCCACCACGCGCGCCACACCGCTTGCCAACTTCGTATTGCTCGACGGACAGTGCGCCAACCCCACCTTACGCTTGGCCAACGTCGCGATGTCCGCATCGTCCAGCCAGACCCCATGCGCACCCAAGGTCCGGCCGCCTTCGAAGAACTTCAGCCCGTCCAGAATCTGCGTCGGGGACTTCCCCCGCTTCTTCATCTCATCATCGTTCTCGCGCTTGGTTTCGGACAGATGAATCAGCACCGGTGCGCCCGTACGATTGGCCAGCGCACGCGTCTGCTGCAGGACATCGTCGGCCACCGTGTACACCGCATGCGGCGCCAGCGCAGGCACAATCAGCGGATCGTCCTTGAATCGCGCAATGTACTTCTCCGCCCCGGCCAAAGCCGCGGCCGGAGTCTTGTAATCGGGCGCGGGAAAACCAATCACCGTCTGCCCCAACACACCTCGCAGGCCCGCCGCCTTGGTCTCCTCCGCTACGGCGTCCTCAAAGTAGTACATGTCCGTGTACGTCGTTGTACCCGCCAGCACCATCTCCAGACAGGCCATCCGCGTACCCCAACGCACGAACTCCTCATTCACATTCCGAGCCTCAGCCGGAAAGATAAAGTTTTCGAGCCAGTCCTGCAGCTTGCGATCATCCGCGATACCTCGGAACAACACCATCGCGGCATGAGTATGCGTATCGATAAAGCCCGGCATGAGGATCGCGTTGGGCTTATCCAGCCGTACCTTAGCCGTGTACTTCCCATCGATCTCCGCCCGCGTACCAACGGCGACAATCGTCTGCCCTTTGACAGCCACCGCACCGTTCTCGATCACCCGGCCCGACGCATCGACGGGTACGACATAGCCGGCGCTCCAAATGGCATCCACGCGCTCGGCAGCGCATAAAGGCAGAAGGACGATCAGACTAAGCGCTAAGATTATCCGCATCAAAGGCCTCCGGCAGCAATTCCGACATCGTCCAACTCCGCGTCTCCCCCTTAGGATTCACCAGGATGACCTCAAAATTCTTGCAAAACTCCCAAAGAATCTGCCGGCAAGCCCCGCAAGGCGGCGTCAACTTAGGACCATCGGCAGCAATCGCAATCCTCCGGAACCCGGAGGCGAACCCCTCAGAAATGGCCTTAAAAACAGCCACGCGTTCGGCGCAGATGGTGAGTCCATAGCTGGCATTTTCGACATTACATCCGGTAAACACGCGTCCCGAAGAGTGTTCTAAAGCAGCCCCGACAAGAAATCCAGAGAACCTGGCCTGAGCATGTTGCCGGGCGACGAGCGCAGCAGTAAGTAAGGCGTCCAAGTTTTCAGTGTATCGGAGGCACCGGACGCCGATTGGCCCGCTACCCACATTTCGTAACGATAATAGGAGTTATGGGCATGACCAACTTCAATGTTCCGATTCCCGACAGTTGCGTCCCGGCGCTTGAGGCTCAGGCGCGAACCGCTGGGGTGGAGCCAAGTGAGTTGATTCGGACGATCGTCACCCGGGCGTTGGAGCAGGCGTCTGTCGGACTGGATGATCTATTGCTCGATTTCCGAACTGAGGTCGTCTCTAGCGGCATGACGGAAAAGGAACTGGACAACTTGTTTCAGGATGCGCGTCGAGCCGCCGCAAGCCGGTGAGCTCAACTCCGAATCCAAAAGCCGTTCTGGATTGCATGATCTTCCTGCAAGGATTCGCCAGAAAGGAGGGCCCCTCGGGCGCCTGTCTTTCTGCCGCCGAGGCTGGAGAGTTCCGGCTCATCATCTGCCCATCGATCATCCAGGAAGTTGCCTCAGTCCTTCTGCGTCCCGAGCTGCAGCGGAAATTCCCCAGTTTGAATGAACTCTCAATCGCGAGGATTTTGAGAAAGCTCGCGTCGTTTTGTGACGTCGTGGCTGATCCACAGCCGCACATCCGGCTCCCCCGCGATCCAAAGGATGAGCCGTATCTCAATCTGGCGATCGAGGCCAACGCCGACTATCTTGTCACCTGGGACCGGGACCTGCTGGACGGAGTTTCAGAGGCGATAAATGACGTCGGTGAGACTTTTCGCCAGCTTGCGCCAGGCGTGAAGGTAATCGACCCGCTTGAATTTCTTACCGCGTTGCGAACGCGGCTACCCGAATAGCAGACAGCGAAGCCTCTGGCCATTGTGAGCAGGGGCTTCGCTGAGTGCCTAATCTTACCGCGCAGCCACCTGACGCAGCACATACGGCAGAATCCCACCGCTACGGTAGTACTCCGCTTCCTGCGGCGTATCCACTCGTACCTGCACCTGGAACGTCTTCTTGCTGCCGTCTTCCGCCGTCGCAGTCACAGTCGCCTTACCGCCCTTTGCCACCGCGTCCGACACGCCCGTAAAGTCGTACGTCTCATTCCCCGTCAGCCCCAAAGTCTCGCGACTCTCGCCCGGCAGGAACTGACACGGCAACACACCCATACCAACCAGGTTCGAACGGTGGATGCGCTCATAGCTTTCCGCAATCACCGCCTTCACACCCAGCAGCAGCGTACCCTTGGCCGCCCAGTCACGCGACGACCCCGAGCCGTACTCCTTGCCCGCGATCACCAGCAGCGGCGTACCGTCGGCCTGATGCTTCTGCGACGCGTCGTAGATGGACATCTGCTCGCCCTTGTACGTCGACCAGCCGCCTTCCGTACCCGGTGCGATCAGGTTGCGCAAGCGAATGTTGGCGAACGTACCGCGCACCATCACATCGTCGTGCCCACGCCGTGCGCCGTAGCTGTTGAAGTCCACCGGCTTGACGCCCTTTTCCTGCAGCCATGCACCCGCGGGGCTCGTCTTCGAAATGTTGCCGGCCGGCGAGATGTGGTCCGTCGTGATCGAATCGCCCAGCGACGCCAGCACCTTCATGCCGCTGAAATCGGCAATCGGCTTGGTCGGGTCGGCCATGTCATCGAAGTACGGCGGACGCTTGATGTACGTCGACGTCGCATCCCATTCGAACTGATCGCCAGTCTTTACGGGCATGGAACGCCACTGTTCATCACCTTCAAACACGCTCGCATATTGAGTGGCGAACTGTTCGCGCTTCACGGACGAGGCAACCGCCGCTTCCACTTCAGCGGTGGTCGGCCAGATGTCCTTCAAATAAACATCGGAGCCGTCCTTGCCTTTGCCGATCGGATCCTTCTGCAGGTCGATATCAACGGTACCGGCGATCGCATACGCCACCACCAGCGGCGGCGAAGCCAGGTAGTTGGCACGCACATGCGGGTTCACTCGGCCTTCAAAGTTGCGGTTGCCGGACAGGACCGAAGCCACCACCAGCTTTTCCTTGGTCACCGCATCGGCGATCGCGTCGGGCAGCGGACCCGAGTTGCCGATACAGGTCGTGCAACCGTAGCCGACCAGGTTGAAGCCCAACTCTTCGAGAGGCTCCACCAGTCCGGCAGCCTTGTAGTAATCCATCACCACCTTGGACCCCGGCGCGAGGCTGGTCTTCACCCAGGGCTTGCGCGTCAGGCCCTTTTCCGCCGCCTTCTTGGCCACAAGTCCAGCAGCGATCATCACCGAAGGATTCGAGGTGTTGGTACAGCTCGTGATCGCCGCGATTACCACCGAACCGTCCTTCAACGTGTTGCCGGGTTCGTACTCCGCAGCCTTCGGCGCTTCGCCGTTGAGCAGTTTGGCAAAGTTGCCCTGCACTTGCGGCAGTTCCAAACGATCCTGAGGCCGCTTGGGTCCGGCGAGCGACGGTACGACGGTGGACAACTCGAGTTCCAACGTGTCGTTGTACACAGGGTCCGGCGAGTCGGGCAGCAGGAACAAGCCCTGCTCCTTCGAGTACGCTTCCACCAGCGCGATCTGATCTTCACTACGATTCGACAAGCGCAGGTAGTCGAGCGACTTCTCATCCACCGGGAAGAACCCAATCGTGGCGCCGTATTCCGGAGCCATGTTGGCGATCGTCGCGCGATCCGCCAAGCTCAGCGCCGCAACGCCATCGCCATAAAACTCCACAAACTTGCCGACCACGCCTTTGGCGCGCAACATCTGCGTGACGGTCAACACCAAATCGGTAGCGGTAGCACCTTCTGGCAACTTGCCCTTCAGCTTGAAGCCGACCACGGGAGGCAGCAGCATCGACATGGGCTGGCCCAGCATACAGGCCTCTGCTTCGATACCGCCGACACCCCAACCCACAACGCCGATGCCGTTGATCATCGTCGTGTGCGAGTCCGTACCCACGCAGGTATCGGGATACGCCACGCCATCCGCATTGAACACGACCGAAGCGAGGTACTCGAGGTTGACCTGGTGCACAATACCCGTACCCGGAGGCACGGCGCGGAAATTCTTGAAAGCCGTCTGTGCCCAGCGCAGTAGCGCGTAGCGCTCGCGGTTGCGTTGGTATTCGAGCACCATGTTCAGGTCGAACGAATCCTTGCCGGCAAAGTGGTCTACCTGCACCGAATGGTCGATCACCAGGTCGCAGGGGATGAGCGGGTTGGCCTTGGTGGGGTCGGCGCCGAGCTTCTGCAAGGCGTCGCGCATAGCGGCGAGGTCAACCACGCAGGGTACGCCAGTAAAGTCCTGCAGGACCACGCGCGCGGGGCGATAGTTGATTTCCTGCGGAGCGGCGGAGGTGTCCCACTTCGCGATGTATTCAATGTCCGCCTTCTTGACGGTCGCTTCGTCTTCGAAGCGCAGCAGGTTTTCTAGAAGGATGCGGATCGAGTACGGCAGGCGGGAGATGTTGTACCCGGCCTTTTCGAGCGCTTTGAGACTATAGATGCGATAGGATTGGCCACCAGCTTGCAGCGTGGCTTCGGCGCCAAAGGAGTTGTTCGATGCCATCGGGATACTTTTAGTGTATCCGCAACGTTACACGCGCTCCAGCTTGATCGGATACGTATTGCCGGAAGCGAACTGCGCGACGTAAATGCTGCCCTCGTCGTCCACCGTCAGGTCATGCGGATGCAGGAACACATCTTCGGTATGCCGCATCGGCCGCAGCTTGCCGTTGTCCTCGTATTCCGGCGCAGACCCGGCAACATTCGAGATCACATGCAGCTTGTCGTCGAGAATCGATAAGAACCCGCGGCTATTGCGATCTTTGGGCCAATTATCGCCCAAATGCGCGACATAGTAGCGATTCTTGAACTTGCGAATCTGCCGCGGATTCCCACCCGGCATATCCACCTGCTGCAGCTTTTCGCCCTTGGCATTGAGTCGCATCAGGTACTGCTGGTCGCTCATCGCAATCAGCAACGAATCCTTGCGATCCATCATGCCGCCATGTGGACCCCAATGTACGATGCCGCCTTCCTTGCCACCAAAAATGCGCCGGAACTTGCCGTCGCGGTCGTAGTCGACGATGTAGTCGCGCCCGTACCCGTCGAGCACATAGAATCCACCGTCGGATCGGTGCAAGGTCCACGACGGCTTGTATTCGGCCTCTTTCGAATACTTGCCGGTATCGGAAGGCCAACCCCACTCCTGCAACACCTTGCCATCGAGCGTGGTCTTCACCACCTTGTGCGTTTCGAGATCGGTAATGAACAGAGAATCGCGCACGATGGAAAGTCCATGCGCGCCGGGAAACTGGGTCCCCCACTTGGACACCAGCTTGCCCCGCTTGTCGTACACGATGACGTTGTTTGCCGTGTGATCGGTCAACAGGATGATGTGGCCTTCACGGTCCTGCACCAAACCATGGCAGTTCTTGACGGGAGTCTTCTCATCGAGCACGCCCCAACTGGGAACCACCCGATAGCGATGGCTTCCCTGCCCCAAAACGGCAGTCTGTTGTTGCGCACGAAGTACGAAGGGGGCGGCAACCAGCAGCGAACGTCGGCTAACGGATGGCATCCAGCCCTTTGCGCTGTACCAATGACAGGAGCTTCATAGCGGCACCAGCGGGCTTGGTTTGCCCGCGCTCCCATTGCCGGACGGAGTCTTTAGATACGTTCAAGTGAACGCTGAACTCCAACTCGCTGACGTTCTCTCGCTCGCGAAGTGCACGAATCTCCTCAGGGCTAAGACTCGGCACCGGCTCTTCATTCTGAAACTCGCGAAATGCCTGGTCGCCTAACACTCCAGCGCGATGCAGCCCCGCCGCCATCTCGTACATGGCAGCATCCAATCCGTCGCTCTTTCGCTTGCTAGTTCTGGCCATTGCAGAAGAACTCCACGTATTCACCATTTTGAACATTTCATCGAGAACGGCCTCCGGAATGGTGAGGAGCGCGCTAGACAGTAGCATCAATGCTTCCCGCCTTTGCTCGCGCCACCGCAAGGCAGAGTGCATCGTCGGGAATGCCTTCCTTACGAGAGAACCGAAGGAATGGCTTGCTCTTAAAGAACCGCTTCACACTCTGCTACGCCAGCGCGACCTCAAACTTCGTCACCGACGCTGCCGGAGCCTTGTACCGCAACGTCGACCCGCTTGCCGCAGCATTACCAGCCTTCAAGGTCACCCGGTTCGGAGCCTCAAACGTGTTGTGCGCCTGAATATCGCCGCCCGTCTCCAACACCGTTACCTGCGACGTCCGTATCCCCGCCGCCCCGCGCAGCTGTACCTCAATCTCCCGAGCCGCCTTGGGATCCGGATTCGTAATCGTCAGAATCAACTGCTTCCCGTCCAAAGACGACGATGCCGACAGCCCGCGCAGCGACGCCTGCTTGCCATGCCGGTCAAACCGCAGATCATCGCAAGCCACCAAGGTACGCAGGCTCTGCTTATTCTGATGCGCGGCGTACATGTCGAACACATGGTATGTAGGCGTGGTCGCGAACTTGTCCTCATGCGCAAAAAACAGCGCCTGCAGACAGTTCACCAACTGCGCGATGTTCGCCATCGCCACCTTATCCGCATGCCGGTGGAACGTATCGAGCGTCATGCCCGCCAGCACCGCGTCGCGCATTGTGGACTGCTGCCCCAACAAATGCGTATTCGCCACAGACGACCCAGGCCGGAACCACGCGCCCCATTCGTCCACGGCCAACTTCACCCGATGCTGCCGGTCAAACTCGCCCATAATCGCCCAGTTCGCCGTGATCAGATGCTCCATCTTGTCGGAATCCGCCAGCAGTTCGTACCACTCGTTCTCCGGATACCCGATCGCAGTGCCTTTGCCTTCCACCCAATCCGTGGTCTTGCCGCCCGACACATTCCACGAATAGTGATGCAGACCCCAGCCCCACATGGAACCAAAGCCGCCCTTCTGCGCCAGCTTGTCAAAGAACCGCCGCGTCCAGCTCAAGTCCCCGCTATTCGGACCCGACCCGATGTACTTTAGCGGCAATCCGAACTTCGGAACCCACTCGGCAAACCGCCGGTACTCCACCAGATACTCTTCCGGATTGAAGTTGCCACCGCAACCCCAGCTTTCGTTCCCCACACCCCAGTACTCGACGTTGAACGGATCCTTCGCACCATGCGCCTCGCGCAACTCGCCGAGTGTCGTCGTACCTGCTGGAGCGTTACAGTAATCCACCCATTCGTAAAAGTCGCGCGCCGTCAGGCTACGCACATTGGCTGCAAGATACGGCTTCGCACCCACAGCCTTGGCGAACCGCAGAAATTCGACCGTTCCGAACCAGTTCGGGTCGTACCGCGTAGGCCCATCCTTCGGTGCACCTTTGGGCCACTCATTCGACCCGTCCCAAAAATTGACGCGCTTCGGCCGCGTATTGCGAGGTCCGATGCCGTCGCGCCAGTTGTAGCTATCTGCAAAACATCCGCCCGGCCAACGCACGACGCCCGGCTTCACCTTCGCAAACGCATCAATCAACTGCTTACGCAGCCCGCCCACATTCGGGATCTTCGACTCGACGCCGACCCACACCCCGTCGTACACGACACCGCCCAGGTGCTCGACAAAGTGCCCGTAGATTTCCGGAGCAATCCTTCCAATCGGCTCATTCACCAGCACCTCTACCCGGGCACTAGCTGTCTGCTGCCCATGCAGTAACCCCGCCGCACCGATGGTGGCCGCGGTTGTCGTCGTCAGAAAGTCTCTCCGTCGCATAAGCCATATCTTATGCCGAATCCGCGTTATCCGTTAGGACCAGTTCATGCCCAAGCTTCTCAACCCAGCCCTGCTGGCGACCGTCTACGACGCCGCGACCAAGAAAATCGCGGCGCGGGAAATCCCTACCACCGTCATCGGGACCAACTCCTTCGTATATCGTTCCATCAACCCTAACAGTCCCTACACCGCACTGCCGGAACCCGTACCTCCCGTCAAGCATGTCTCCAAGGTCACTGCCAACAAACTGCTTGTGGGGCCCGACGAAAGCATCGATCTCGGCAACCGTTTCAGCGGACCTTCGCGCAATGGTCACATCCCGGGAGCCGGCGCGCTCTATTGTGTCCAGCAGCAACAGGCGCTCATGAACGAGTCGATGCACTACTCCGGCAAGAACGGCGCTTGGGCTTTGGGTGGACGCTGCGTCCTCAAGATCCGCATTCTCGGCTCAATGATGGTCGCCGAACTCTCACCTCACAACCCGGCGGCGATGCGCTTCCTCAAAAGCCTTGGCAAAGAGATTTGGGAAAAGATGAACGACCCAGCGGACTGCTCCGTTGCGCGAGGCATCGGCTTGGCGATCGCCAACTCCGGCTACCTCCGCGGGATCTCCGTCCAGACCGTTCGCGAGTCCGAACGCAGCGACGAGGAACGTGGCGACAATCTTGTGCTGTACGGCGCCGGGTCGAACCAAATCTCTGGCACAACCGTCGACGAGGCTTGGTATTACAGCAACAAGAGCCAGACGCCCACTATGTATGTCGCCGCATTCCCGTAAAGGCATGAAAAAAAGGGCTCGGTCACCCCTGAAGCATACACTCAAGGTCACCGAGCCCGACTGCGTCAGATTCCAGTATAGCCTTAGCCGTAGTACGAGCGTAGGGTGGGCGTCTAACCTCGGCCGCCCGTCACAATCTACGCGTTAGCGGTAGCGGCTTGCTGCAGGCTAAGTTCGGCCTGCTGTGGCGGCGGCTGGAACCTCACGGATACCAATTTCGATACGCCCGGCTCCTGCATGGTCACACCGTACAGTGCCTGCGCGGCCTCCATCGTACGCTTGGCGTGGGTGATGACGACAAACTGCGTCTGCGCCGCCATCTCCTTCAAAAGATTCGTCAATCGGACGGTGTTCGGCTCATCGAGCGGCGCGTCCACCTCGTCCAGCACGCAGAACGGGCTGGGCTGATATTGGAAGATCGCCATCAGCAGCGCCATCGCCGTCAGCGATTTCTCGCCACCCGACAACAACAGCACCGACTGCAACTTCTTTCCCGGCGGCGACGCAACAATGTCGATGCCCGATTCGGACACATTCGACTCGTCCGTCAACCGCATCTCGCCCGTACCTCCGCCGAATAGCGTCGAAAACATCTTGCGGAAGTTCACATTGATGATTTCAAACGCATCCGAGAACCGCTTGCGCGACTCCACATCGATTTCTGCGATCGCCTTTTCGGTATCGCGAATCGAATCCAGAAGATCCTGGCGCTGGGCGTTCAGGAAGTCATAGCGCTGCTGCGACTCCTGGAACTCCTCCAGCGCCTGCGGGTTTACGCCGCCCATCGCTTCAATGCGAGCCTTTGTTTCCTGGTACTTAGCTTCCGCTTCGATCAACGCCTCTTCCGGAACTTCGATGTCATCGCCCACTGCCGCGACCAATTCCGCGGGCGATGCATTCAATTCCTTACGCGACGTCTCTTCCAGGTACTTCAGGTCGGCCTGGCGCTTCACCAACTCAATCTCAGTAGCAGACCGCTTTTCCTGCGAACTCTGCGCTTCTCCACGCAACTGCTTCAGCGCCTCTTCGGCGGCATTCAACTGAGTACGCAACGCTTCCTCAGCCGTTGCCAACTCAGCCGTCACCGTTTCGCGCGCCGCAATCTCTTCGGCCAGCGCCTTCGCACGGGCGTCCAACTCGGTATTGTTCGTCAACAACGCCGCCCGATTCTCAGCCAGACGCTGCAATTCACCGGCCAAGGTCTGGCTACGCGCCGTCAATTCGCGAATCTGATTTTCCAGCCGCGCCTGTGACGACTGCTCACCGCGGCGCCGCTCCTCGAGCCCCGCCAGTTCCGCCCGCAACTGACCATGCTCTTCTGTCACGCGGCTGAACTGGTTCCGCATCTCGGATACATCGGACCGCGCCGCTTCCTGCGACTGTTCCTGTTCCGCCCGCAGCGTTTCCTTCTCGGCAACCGCTCGCGTATTCCGTTCCTTGACCTCAGTAGCCCGCTCCTGCTCCTTGCGGATACGGCCAAGTTCACCCCGGGCAGCATTCAACCGCTGCGTCGCGCGATTCTGCTCGTCCTTGAGCTTCCGGAACTCCTGGTCGAGCACCAGCGCATCCTTTTCCTGCGTCTGCTGGACCTGGCGCAACCGCTCCAACTCCTCAGCCAGATCCTGGATCTCGGTCTCCAGCGCTTCCAGTTGCGTTCCGGTTTCGTTGACTTCCGCCTGGCGGTGCTCCACGAACTCGATCAACTCACGAAGCTCGCGCTTCAGCGCCAGTGGACCACTACCCGTCTTCTTGCCTCCGCTTACCGCCAGCCCGTGGTAAGAAATACCGTCCGGCGTCAGGAAGTACGAATCCGGGTACTGCACAGCCAACTTCTGAGCCGCATCGCGACCCTCTGTCAGATAGCAATTTGCGATACGTGGCAGAATCTGCGGCGGCGCTTGACTCAGCCCGTTCGTAAACCGCAAGATGTCGCTCAATCGCGTGTTACCGGGACCACCCTCTACTACCCGAACGGGACCCAGTTCCCCGCCCGCACCGCTCGGCTCCACCAGGAAGGTCGCGCGACCGTCCACGCCGGACCGCATCAATTCGACACCTTGCTCCGCTTCATTCCACGACTTCACGACGACGTACTCCAGTTCTTCGTGAAGGAATACTTCCATCGCCTTTTCGTACGTTGGGTCCGTGACTTCCACAAAGTCCGCCAGAACGCCTGCGGGCTTCAAACCCTCGACTTTACCCTGCTCGATCGCCTTAAACAAGCGCTTCACGGATTCTGTCGTATATGTTCGGTGCGAAATGACTTCTTCAAGCGAATCGCGACGAGCTTTTTGCTTCGAAAGTTCCGCTCGCAACTGCTCCAGCTTTCGCCGGTGTTCCTGCGCCATCGCCCGGCGCTGCGTCAGCGTACCTTCCACTGTCCGGCGCTGCTCGGCAACATTCTGCAGTTCACTCTGCCGCACAGACATCTGCTGGCCGAGGTCGACCCGCACCCCTTCCAGGCGCTCCAACTCTGCCGTCGCGCTCTCCTCGTCTGCAGTCAGGCGAGCCATGTCGCGGCCGACCGACGACAGGTACTCCTCCACCTGCGCAAGCTGGTTCTTGAGGGTCGAAAGCTCACCCATCAAACGAATCGACGCCTGCCGCGACGACTCGATGGTTTGCTCTCTTTCCCGCAGACTCCGTTGGAGTTGTTCGCGCTCGTCGTTCTTGGCAGCCATTCGCTGCCGGGCATCCTCGGTCACCTGGTTCAGTTCAGCAAGCGACTCAGCCTGATTGCCGAAATCGAACTGCATCTGCTGCAACCGCTGCCCGATCTGCTCGGCTTCAGCCTGACCGACAGTCACGCGCTCGTCAATCGTACTCACTTGGCGAGACTGCATGTCCAACTTAGAACGTGTACGTTCCGCTTCCAGTTTGGCCTCGGAAAGTCTTGCACGCTCAGCGGTTAGCTTCTGCTCGGTTTCGAAAAACTGCTGCTTCACCGTGCCTAGAGTCGATTCGCGATCCGTAACCTGCGTTGAGAACTCTTGGTACTCGTTCGACGCCAGATTCAGATCCAAAGCGAGCTTCGTCGCCTCGCGTTCCAGGATCCGGTAACGCCCCGTCACAGCCGTGCGGAGGAACGTTAACATTTCCTCCCTAAGCTCTTCATGACGCTTGGCTTTTGCCGCCTGCCGCTTGAGTGAGTTGACCTGCCGTCCGACTTCTTCGAGAATATCGAACACACGCGACAGGTTCTGCTTCGCACCCTCAAGCTTGGCTTCCGCGAGCCGCTTACGAGTCTTGAACTTGGTGATCCCAGCGGCTTCTTCGATAATCGCGCGGCGATCCTGAGGTTTATTCGATAGGATCTGCCCGATACGCCCCTGCTCGATAATCGCGTAGCTCTCCGGCCCCAAGCCCGAACCCATGAAGATGTCCTGGATATCGCGCAAGCGGGCATTCCGGCCGTTGATCAGATACTCACTATCGCCGGACCGATACAGCCGGCGGGTAATGGTAATTTCCCCGTTCGCCGCCAGCAGGATATTCTTGCCGTTTTGATTACCCGCGCCGTTTTCCTTATTCGCAGCCGCTTCCCCGTCCGCCGGCAGAGCCGCATCCACCGGTTCCACTGCGGGAACGTAGTTCGGGTCCACCAAAGTCATGGTGACAGAGGCCATCCCGACCGGTTTGCGGTCGCGGGTACCGGCAAAGATCACGTCTTCCATACGAGCGCCACGCAAGCTCTTTGCAGATTGCTCGCCAAGCACCCAACTGATCGCGTCGCTCAAGTTGGACTTGCCACAGCCGTTCGGACCGACAATCGCCGCAATACCAGCTCCGTTGAACCGCATCTCCGTGCGATCAACAAAAGACTTGAAGCCTTGGATTTCGACTCGTTTCAGTTTGAGCAATGGACCGCTCCTTTTTTACCGGCTGACGTTAGGAAAGACATGTGGCGCGGATCTCGGGGTAAGTCCATGGTAAGCGCTCCCAGAGCCGAAGTAAAGGATGCCAACCACAGAATGCTGTGGTCCTTCTGTGGATAACACTAGATACTGTGGTGGAAGCACCCTTAACCCCCTACAAATCCTAGTCGAAAAGGATCCACAGAAAGTTCTACCTGCAATTGTTTCTTCCATCCTGTTCATTTACGACGCGATATTGCTCATCCTTACAAACATTTCCTCACATTTATGTTTTGGTCCGCCAATTGCTCACTAGTTCTGCGTCAGGAGATTGGTCCGGCTCGGGACTAGTGGTTGCCCTTCCAAAAGCACCCCTCCAATAGATTTTTCCTCAAATCCTGACACCCGCGAAATCCTCGCAAACCCCGCCCAACCCAATCCCGAGCCGGCCGCTAAATCTTTCCCCGGAAAAAACTACCGCAACCCGCCTTCCTTGCCGATGAATTCAGGCATGGACACCGTGCAACAAGAACTCACAACTACCCCATCCTTTTCAATGGATCTGGTGAATTTGATGGCGGCCCTAGCCTCCGAACAAGACACAGTCCAAGAAGAAGAGCTAGTCATGGTGCATTCCGCCTCCGCCTCCGGTCCGCGATAGCGAAAAGTCAGGGAAATGTCAGGCGAAAATTCGTCACTGACGATTTTTTGCCTGTCTGTGTTATTGTTGAGCGCGCGGAACATGACACGCGCTCAAATCCTCACCGCAATGCAGGACGTCATGGGTCCTTTGCCACCCAGACCCTCCGGCCTGCCTCAAGTTGAAGTAATTGTTTCCGTTGAACTAGACAATAGGTTGATTCGACAGAAGATCGTCATCGATCGCGATCTCACCGCATACCGTTTTCTGCCGAAGTCTACTGCCCCGGCGCCGTCGGCAGTATGCCTCCACCAAACGTATAGACCTGGCAAGGCCGAGCCAGCCGGTCTATCCGGAAAACCCAACCTCTTCTATGCCCTGGAACTCGCCCGCCTCGGCTTTGTGACAATAGCCCCGGACTACCCAAACTTCGGCGACTACGAATACGACCCATACGCCAACGGCTACGCCAGTTGCACCATGGCCGGGATCGTCAATCATATGCGTGTAGTCGATCTTCTCGCCGCCATGCCGGAGGTTAAGCCCGGTGCGATCTCCGCAATCGGACACTCTCTCGGTGGTCACAACTCCCTCTTCCTGGCCGCCTTCGACGAACGCGTCCGTGCGGTAGTCACGAGCTGTGGCTTCAACTCCTGGGCCAAGTACATGGGAGGCAAAATCGCCCCCTGGGGTGGTATCCGATATATGCCGCGCATCGTCAGTGTCTACAACGCCGACATCGCCCGCATGCCCTTCGACTTCCACGACGTCCTCACCGCGATCTCCCCTCGCCCCATCTACATCAACGCTCCTTTACGAGATAGTAATTTCGAATACACTGGCGTCGACGACTGCGTCGCCAAAACCGAGCGCCCAGACCGCATCGTGCTCCGCCACCCCGACGCCGAACATGATTTTCCGCCCGCAATCCGCCGCGAGGCCTACGATTTTCTAAGCAACGCATTGGTATGATTGAAGTTGGAAGGCAATGACAACGGTTTCCTATCTCGAATGTTCGCTTACCGGCAAGCGCTATGAAGCGGGCAAGCTCTGGAATCTGAGCGAAGCTGGCGGACCGTTGCTTGTCCGTTACGATCTCGAAACGGCCCGCCAAGCCTGGAACCGCGAGTGGATCCCCAATGGCCCCTCCAGCATGTGGCGGTATGCCCCGGTACTCCCGGTGCGCAATCCGGCTCATATTGTCTCCCTCGGCGAAGGCATGACCCCCCTCGTCAAGACCGACCGACTCGGTGAGCGCCTCGGTATGCCCAAGCTCTGGATCAAGGACGAGGGCATCAACCCGACCGGATCCTTCAAAGCCCGCGGACTTTCCTGCGCGATCTCCATGTGCGTGGAACTCGGCGTCAAGAAAGTCGCGATCCCCTCGGCTGGCAACGCTGCGAGCGCTCTAGCCGCCTACGCCGCCGCCGCAGGACTCGAAGCGCACATTTTTATGCCCAAAGATGTACCCCAGTCGAACTACATCGAGTGTAAGAGCTTCGGTGCCAACGTCACCCTCGTCGACGGCCTCATCAGCGATTGCGGCCGTATCGTCGCCGAGCGCAAAGATGCGGAAGGCTGGTTCGACGTCTCCACCCTGAAAGAGCCCTATCGCATTGAGGGTAAGAAGACGATGGGGTACGAACTCGCCGAACAAATGCGCTGGACCCTCCCCGACGTCATCTTCTACCCCTGCGGAGGAGGCGTAGGCCTCATCGGCATGTGGAAGGCTTTTGACGAAATGGAAGCTTTGGGCTGGATCGGCTCCAAGCGACCCCGCATGATCGCCGTTCAGGTTGAGGGTTGCCAACCGGTCGTACGCGCCTTCGAACAAGGCGACGAACGTAGTACCTTCTGGGACAACGCGCATACTGTAGCTGCAGGACTTCGCGTACCCAAGCCCCTCGGCGACTTCCTGATCCTCGATGCCTGCCGTAAGAGTGGTGGTACAGCAATCGCGGTCAGCGACGAGGCCATGATGGACGCCGGCGTCGAACTCGCGGAACTCGAAGGCATGTTCGCCGCTCCGGAAGGTGGCGCTTGTGTTGCAGCGCTCCGGAACTTACTGGCCTCGGGCTTCATCCAAAAAGAGGAAAGCGTTGTGATCTACAACACCGGGTCCGGCTTGAAATACATGGAAGCGTATTCCGACCGCTTTCCGCGGAGCTAATCAGATGGGTGTCACCGAACGTCGCGCGAGGGAAAAGGAAGCTCTTCGTCAGAGCATCCTCGATGCGGCCAGCCAGTTAGTCATCGAACAAGGGCATACTAACCTGTCCATCCGCAAGATCGCGGAAAAGATCGAGTACGCCCCCTCCACCATCTATCTGTACTTCCAGGATCGTTACGAGATCCTGATGAGCATCTGCACCGACGTCTTCGAGCGACTCACCAGCCAGTTGGAAGAGCTAGCCGACCGCGAACTGGACCCGATCGAAGGCCTCCGCCAGGGTCTCCGTTGCTACATCCGCTTCGGCCTCGAACATCGTTCGCATTACCAGGTCACCTTCATGACGCCGATCCCCGAGCTACCGCCGGACCATCCCGCCTCGTGCGAGGACGTCGGCCAAGCTGGCATACGGTGCTACGAATGCTTACGCCAGGCGATTCAGAAGGGTATCGATGCAGGTGTCTTCAAACAGGGAGACACGCACCTGATGGCGCAGTCCGTCTGGCTTGGGATTCACGGCCTGGTGAGTGGACTCATCTGCATGGGGCATGACAAAGAATTTCCGTGGGCGAACCACGAAGAGCTGATTGAAAGCCAAATCGATTTGCTATTGGCGGGGATGCGCGTATAAGCAAGCTCGAGCAATCGTACCGGTACTGCGAGGGCGTGGCCAAAAGCCAGGCCAAGAACTTCTACTACTCCTTTGTCCTCTTGGACGAGACCCGCAAGCAGTCCATGTGCGCTGTCTACGCATTCATGCGTTACTGCGACGATCTGAGTGACGACGAAGGCATTGCCAACCGCAAAGAGGCCCTCCAGAACTGGCAGTGCGACCTCACCGCTGCACTCGAAGGCAAAACCGTACCGGACCATCCGCTCTGGCCCGCCTTCCTTGATACGGTCTCCCGCTACCAGATCCCGCACGAGTACTTTTACGAAATGATCGAAGGCGTCAGTTCCGACGTCGAGCCCCGTCAGATCGAGACCTTCGAAGAGCTCTATCGTTACTGCTACCAGGTCGCCTCCGTCGTCGGCATGACGGTGATCCATATCTTCGGCTTCGAGGACCCTCGTGCGTTAGGCCTCGCCGAAAAATGCGGCATCGCGTTTCAGCTCACCAACATCATGCGCGACATCAAAGAGGACGCAGCGATGGGCCGCCGCTACATCCCGGCAGAAGAGCTGCAACGCTTCCGTGTGGACAAGTTCGAGTACACCCCGGAATTCTTCGTTTTCATGCGTTTTCAAGGCCAGCGCGCGCAGCTCTATTACGACGAGTCCCGCGAACTCCTGGAGTTGGTGAACCCCAAGTGCCGCGCCAGTCTCTGGGCGCTGATTGAGATTTACCGCCGCCTACTCCACAAGATCAATTCCAGCGGCTACCGTGTCCTCGACGGGCGAATCCGCTTAACGACCATGCAAAAGCTAACGGTCGTTGCGCAAGCGTTCATGCGCCGTTGAATGCTCCTAAACCCCGGGCAAGCGAGTGATTCGAATCTTGCGGTCGTTCACCACGCAGAAGTGACCTGCCCACACAACGTCCGATCGGAGCGTTGCCAGGGCGACCTCGGCGGCTTCCTCCGGCGAAAACGAGGCGATTCGAAACAAAATTACTCCATAAGATGCTGCCTTACCCTGATGAAAGGCGAGATCGCCGAAGTCTTTGTCGAACGTAAGCAGGGTACGTCCAGTGGCCGACGCGAAAGCGAGGACCTCGGTGTCTGCTAGCCCTGGATTGCTTTCCGCAATGGAAGCGACTTCGAACCCAGACGCGCGCAACACCCGTAGGGCATACCCCGGAAAGTTCTCGTCAGCGACGAACTTCATGCAGGTTGCAGCGGGATCACATGTTCCGTATGCAGCAATTCAGCTGCGTACGCCAAACAGGCTTGGATGTCTTCCGCACTCAGGTGCGGATAGTTCTCCAGAATCTGTTCATTTGTCCATCCAGACGCAAGCAGGTCGACTACGAACTCGACGGCGATCCGTGTACCCTTGATGACGGGTTTGCCAACAAGGATCTTAGTATCCACTGTTATGCGTTCGCGCCAGTTCGGTGCCATCGACCACAGAATAACAGCCGTGCCCTCCGGCCCGCCAACACTCGGAATTCTCCCAGCAGTAAACTAGTGGTTTCCCGATGTACCCGCGCCGCCGTCTCTCCGCGTTCCTCCTCCTCTTCGCGACCTCCCTCGCGCAAGCCGAGGACCGCAGCGCTCCCTTCCAAGGCGGCCAGCTACACTACACCGTCGACGGCCACGGCTCCTCGGACCTCATCCTCATCCACGGCTGGACCTGCAACGCATCATTCTGGCGACTCCAGATCCCCGAACTCTCCAAGCACTACCGCGTCATCTCCATCGACCTTCCGGGTCACGGCGCAAGCGACGCCCCTGCTAGCACCAGCTACACCATCGAGCACTTCGCCGAAGGTGTCGACGCGGTGATGCGACACGCCGCCGTTGAACGCGCCGCCCTGTTCGGCCACAGCATGGGGCTCCCCGTCGCGATGAAGGTGCTGCAGAACCGACCCGATGCCGTACTCGCCATCGTCGCCGTCGACGGCCCCATCTGGAAGTTCCAGCGCCGGACCGTACCCCAATGGCTCAAGGACATGCAGCGCGACTACAAGACCGTCGCAGGCAACTTCATCGAGTCGATGTTCACCTCCCAGACGCCGCTCTTTGTCCGAGCCGAGATCAAACGCAAAATGTTGCTTACCCCGCCGCACGTCGGTCTCAGTGCCATGATTGTCATGGGTGCCTCCGACGTTTGGCTCCGCGGCGCGACCACCGTCCCCGTACTCGCGCTCATGGCCGGCAGAAAATCCGGGGGCGCGGACGGACGAAAATCTCTACACTCCGAAGTATTCCGAAATCTGCGCTACGAGGTATGGCAGGAGGCCGGCCATTTCCTCATGATGGAGCAGCCGGAACGCTTCAATCGCGCCGTACTCGACTTCCTTCACACTGTGAGTGCCCTTCACAGTCAGCCAAGTGCAAGTAATTGATAAGAAAACAACTTAGTTTCGGGTGTGCACATGCACAAGGAGCCCCAAGCTGTATGCTGAGGTTGATACTCATCACAATCGCGCTCACCGGCCTTACCGCAGGCCAGGCGTTGGCTCGCGAGATTTCCCGAAACGCCGACCCGACCGAGAACGTCAACTCGCGTTACACGGTCGAAAGTGTGGAACTGCTCGGATTCTCAAAATCCAAGCTCAGCCGCACCGTTCGGGAACGGATCGATAAGCTGGTCGGCAACAAGTACAACACGCTCGCGCTGTCGGGATTGGTGTGGAAGATTCGCGAAGAAGTTCGCGCCCGGCACATCAACGTTCGCGTCGCCCGCGGCCAGAAGCCCGAACACGTCGCCGTACGTCTCGAAGTGGAAGGCCAGCGCAACCGCAGCTTTGACCTCACGGCCCCCCGCTTCGGCTACCATTCGCGACAGGGCTTTTCCGGCGGCCTCGACGGTGTCATCAACGCCGGACAGAACCTCCGCATCGCAGGTGGCTACTCGAACGATGCGGACCTCCTGCTCGAACGCTACCAAGGCCTCCACGGCCGCGCCGAGGTCAAGCTTGGCAACACCCCGGTTACCCTACGCTTCCACTTCGCCTCACTCCATCAGAACTGGAACGCCGCGACCCTCGTCGGCTCCCGCAGCACGCTCTACGGGAACCGTGAAGTCTTCGAGCCCACCGCCACCGTCAACCTCGCGCGCGGTCTGGACTGGACCAACGGCTTTACCATTCAGCGTCTGGGCGCTCCGTCGATCGTCGAAGCCGCCAATGCCTTCCTTTCGAACCTCACCTACCGTCGCGACCTCGAAGGCCTCGGCAGCATGGACGTCGCCTACGAACTCCGCGCCGCCGGCCAGATGCTAGGCTCGGACTACCGCTACCATCGGCATACCCTCCGTACGTCGTTCACTTGGTCGCCCAGCAATCGCCACGAACTTCGCCTTGCCGGTGCCGCAGGATTTCTGAACGGCACCGCCCCGCTGTTTGACCGTTACGTGGCTGGCAACAGCACCACCCTTCGCGGCTACAACAAGTTCGACCTCGCGCCCGCTGGTATACGTCAACTTGTACACGCCAGCGCCGATTACCGCTACCGTTTCGTCCAACTGTTCTACGACGCGGGCCGTATCCGCACCGTTGCCACTCGCAACCCCAGCGGCGTCCTCCACAGCGTCGGCTGTGGGATTCGCAAAGACAACATGCAGCTTGCCGTAGCCTTCCCGCTTCGCGGCGTACGCATGGAACCTGTCCTTCTCGTGGGAGTGAACTTCTAACATGACCCTCCTCCCCCGGGACTGGCCACGTCGCTTTCTCCTCGCCGCCATCTTCTGTTTCTGCGCAGGCTTCGCCCTTGCCATCGTCGCGCAGGAACTCTCGCTCTTCCGCGTCCAGAACGACACCATGATCCGCATCGCCGCCCCCCGTACCCGCTTCCTCGCGGGCAAGGCGCTAGACCGGATCCGCGACGGCAACACCGTTCACTTCGACTTTCAGGTCACCCTCGCCTCCGGCTCACAACAAAACGTCGTACAGCGCATCGTCGAGCGCTTCAGCATCAGCTACGACCTGTGGGAAGAGCGCTTCTCCGTCTCGCGCATGCGCAATCCCCGCAAGGCCGTTGCCCATCTCTCTTCGACCGAAGCCGAGCAGTGGTGCCTCAACAACCTCGCACTTCTGGCCCCGCCAGAGATTCGCGACAAGCCCCTCTGGGTCAAGCTCGACATCCGCGCTGAGGACCCCATGCAGCGCCAGCCGCTCTTCACCGACCCCGGCGTCAACCTCTCTGCCCTGATCGAGATCTTCAGCCGTCCCGCGGCCAAGAACCAGGCCTCCTGGAGCCTCGAATCCGGCCCCGTCAACTGGACCGACATCCGGCAGGGCACGTAACCGAAGGCGCCCATTATGACGCTGCGCACACGGCTGATTCTCGCCTTCGCCGCCGCTACACTCGTCCCGGTAGCCGTCACCTGGTGGACCAGCGTCGCTCTACTCGACCGTAGTCTGGCGATGGCCCCCAATCGCCAACTCGATACCCTTTCGAAGTCCCTCGAAAAAGCCGGCCGCGAGGTCTACCAGCGTACCCGCGAACGCCTCACCGAGGACATCGCCGCCGGACGCATCGAACCTCGCATGGTACCCCCATCGACGGTCAGCGACTTTTGGGAATCCGGTCGCGACGCCGAGTTTGTCCTCTCGCCCCAAGGCAACAAGCTGTACTTCCACCGTCGCGAACCCAATGCCGTTGCCGTTTATGAAGCCGACCTCGGCGACGTCAATCTGCATGAGCTCACAGCGCAATACAAAGACGCACGAGCCGTCCTGCAAGCCTCTCGCGAACGCGATCTCAGCCGTGGGTTCTCGTATACCTTCCTGGTCGTCGCCGCCGCCGTATGGGCCCTCGCTCTGGCCGCTTTAGTATGGTGGGCCGAGCGCCTCACCCGCCCCGTACAAAAGCTTACGGACGCACTCCACCGCGTCGCCGCCGGAGACTTCTCGCTGCGCATCCCGGACAAGCGCGACGACGAGGTCGGCGTCGCCATCGCTGCTTACAACGAGATGGCCGAAAAGGTCGAACAGTCCCGCGACAAGCTCGTACACGTCACCCGTCTATCCAGCTGGCAGACCCTCGCCCGCAAGATGGCGCACGAGCTCAAGAACTCGCTCACACCGATCCGCCTCACCATGGAAGAGATCGCCGTACGCTACCCCAATGACCTTTTCGTCGATCAAGCGTCAGCAATCGTAGTGGATGAAGTCACAGCCCTCGAAAAGCGCGTACGCGCCTTCTCGGAACTCGCCTCGGAGCCCCCGGTCCAACTGCTCGAACTCGACCTCAACTCCGTCGTCGAAGAGCGCATCCAGTTCTTGAAGACCGCGCATCCCAAGGTCGCCTATGAGGTCAAGCTCGACGATCAGCATCCCGCCGCCGTAGCCGACGCCGACCTCGTCAAGGGCGTCCTCACCAACCTGCTCGAAAACGCCGCCTATGCCGCAGGCGACGGTGGCATGGTGATGGCCTCCACCTGGCGCCACAACGGCACCGTCTTCGCTGAAGTCCATGACTCCGGACCCGGCCTCAGCGACCAGGCTCGCAGCGCACTCTTCGAACCCACAATCTCGTTCAAGAAAGGTGGCATGGGACTCGGCCTTTCCATCGCCCGCCGCAGTGCCGTACTCTGTGGCGGCGACCTCACGCTCATCGAAAGCAAGCTCGGCGGAGCCGCCTTCCGCCTCACTCTGCCCACCCATCATTCCTAAAAGATGAAACGCATTCTGATCGTCGACGACGAAGAAAACATCGGGCGCTCCCTCAAGCTCATCCTCGAGCGTGAGGGCTACCACATCAGCCTCTGCCATACCCTCGGCGAGGCCCGCGCCTTCAGCGGCACCTTCGACGCCTACATGCTGGACCTCCGCCTGCCCGACGGCAGCGGCATGGACTTCCTGCGCGAACTGCTCAAAGAGCAGAAGCCCGTGCCCGTCATCATGATCTCCGGCCACGGCACCATTGCCGACGCCGTCGAAGCCACCCGCGCCGGAGCCTTCGATTTCCTCGAAAAACCGCTCAGCCGCGACAAGGTCCTGCTCACTCTCCGCAACGCGCTCGATCATTCGAACCTCAAGCAGGAAAACGCTCGCCTCAAAGAGATCGTAGGCCCGGGCACCCGCATGATCGGGACCTCGCCCGCCTTCGAACGCGTGGTCGAGCAAGCGACGCTTGCCGCTCGCTCCGACGCTCGCGTACTGTTGATGGGCGAATCCGGCACCGGCAAAGAACTACTCGCCGCCCACATCCACCAGAACAGCCCCTTCGCAAAAGGCAACTTCATCAAGGTCAACTGCGCCGCGATCCCGACAGAGCTCATCGAAAGCGAACTCTTCGGGCACGAAAAAGGCTCCTTCACCGGCGCTACGGCCATGCGTCGCGGCAAGTTCGAACTCGCCGACGGCGGCACCATCTTCCTCGACGAAGTGGGCGACCTCCATGCCGGCTCCCAAGCCAAGCTCCTGCGAGTGCTGCAGGAAGGCGAGTTCCACCGCGTCGGTGGCGAACAACCTATCCGCGTCAGCGTACGCGTCGTCTCCGCCACCAATCGCGACCTCCAGGAAATGGTCGCCGAACAGAAGTTCCGCGAGGACCTCTACTACCGCCTCTGCGTGATGCCCATCCGCGTTCCCTCCCTGCGCGAACGCCCCGGCGACATCCGCTATCTCGCGACGTACTTCCTCGACGACTTTTGCCGCCGCAACGGCTTCAAACCCCGCGAACTCTCCGACGAAGTGGTGGATGCTTTGACGCGCTACCACTGGCCCGGCAACATTCGCGAACTCCGCAATGCCGTCGAACGCATGGCCATCCTTGCGCCCAGCACAGACGCCCAAATCGGACTCGATGCCGTCCCCGTCGAGATCCGCATGCATCGCCCCGGCAACGTCGCGTCGAACCTCCGCGAGGCGCGCGAATCCGCCGAGCGTGACCACATCGTCAAGGCCCTCGAAGAAACCGGCTGGAACGTATCGAGCGCCGCGCGATCCCTGGGCATGGAACGCACCAACTTACACAAGCGCATCAAGTCCCTCGGCCTCCGCCGCTCCGTCAACTAACCGCCGATGGTGATAACGTACGAGTGGACGCATGAAAATCGACCTGAATGATCTGCAAGCCCACGTGGCATCGCTTTCCGATGAAGCACTGCTGGAAGTAGACCGGGACGGATTGACCGAAACCGCTCGCGCCGTTTACGAGGCCGAAGCGGCGGAACGTGGCCTCACCTGGCCCGGCGAAATCGACACGGCCGCTTTGGGTGAAGGTATCGGAGCCCCACTCGCCACCGATGCACCACTGGCGGAGGGCCTCGTCTCCATCGCGAAGTTCGAGTCCATCGAAGAAGCGCGCTTCGCCCGCACGATGCTGGAAAACGAAGGCATCCCCGTCTGGTTCCTTGGCGAAGTGGTCAACGAACTCGCCAAGAACGACCCCGCCGGCAGCCTCGAACTGCTCACCAAAGAGGAATTCGCAGACCAGGCCATCGCCGCGCTGAACACTGAGATCTCGGACGAAGAGCTAGCCAGGCAGGCCGAAGAAGCAGGCCCACTCCCCGAAGACGCGGACCCCCAGGATCCGGAAGCGTCAGACCAAGAAAACTCACAGTAAGCGCTCGCCGCTGACAGCGTCAAAGATCCACGAACTCTTCGCCGGCAGCGTGACCTCCACCTGTCGGCCACTTCGGAACTTCAGCCGCCTCGGTCCGCCGTCTTTGGTGTGGATCAGCACCAGTCCCCCGCCCGCGTGCACGACATCACCCTCGCGATCCGTGTACAAATGCGCGCCCGCCTCATCGCAAGCCTTCCGTAGATCCGCCGCCGTCACCGCCCGGAACTCCGCCGGCGACTTACCCTGCGACAGTACCTTCACGCCACTGGGCGCCACCACGGACGAACGCCAAAGATTCGCCAGCACCACCACCTTGAACCGCGACAGATCCACCCGACCCAGGTCCCGTACATGGATCGTCTCAATCGCCGCCCCGCTACGGTACGCCTGCCCAATCGTCTGGTTCACCGCCAGCGGATCGGTCACCTTATCCTGATTGCCCGTGTAGTAGAACACCTCGGTGTCGAAGACGTACAGGACATCGCCTGCAGGCTGATACGGCGCCGCCGCATGATACCGCTCAAGCAAAGCCTTCAACTGCCGGATCTCCGTCATTAGCCGCGTGTCCTGCCACCACCCCGTATGATTTGCAGGACCAAAATCGTAAAACCAAAGCCCTGCCCCACGCGTGTAGCTTTCAAGCACATTCCGCCGCAAAATCGCGACATCGCGCTCGATATCGGTCAGTCCAAATGCCAGATCGACATTGTTCCGCCACTGCCACGACGGCGCCTGATCCATCTCGTCCAAAAACAGCTTGCCGTGCAGACGAATAGTCTCCACCAAGGCCCGCGTCGCCCCAGACCCACCCAGATCCCGGAACAACGTCCCATACGCCTGCGGCGCGCTCAAATAGTCGACATACGGGGACTCCAACACCCGATGCAGTTCCAGGTGCCCGCCGGACGCCTGCCGGTTGAACATCGAAAAGAAGTACCCGTAGAACGTACCGGTCACAATCGGTCGCGGCCAGGCCTTCTTCACCGTCTCGCACAAGGTCGTAATGCAGTCGGCCACCAGGCGATGCTGAAGCCGGTAGTATTCCGCCACCGCTTCATTGCCCGCCTCCTGACGCTCCGCGACCCCCGGCACAGGCTTCCCAAACCGCCGCCGCATCGGCTCGCTGACGTCCGGCTCATTTTGTGGAAACGCCCAGTAATGCCACTCGCCGTACACCCCGCACGCCACCTGTACCCCGGCCAGCGAGTTCCCTTCCCGCGTCTTGCTCAGCCCAGCCAGGAACTCGCGCGTCTTCGCCACCGCCATCTGCAGCCATTTCTCGGACGCCAGGCTCACCCGCGGCACACGCTTCAGATCATCGTGGATGATCCGCGTATGCTGCGTATGCTCAATCTTTTCGTAATTGGGATCGTTCGCCCACCGGCAAAGCTCTCCCGGATTCTGCTCCATCCACCATGGTGGAGGATTCACATGCCAGCGCAGAAACACCGCCGCGTTTGGACACAACTCGGTGATGCCCCGGATCAGCCGCCGCGCCGGCTCCAAATCGATCTTGGCATCCGGCGATCTCCATACTTCCTGCAAGAACAGGTCCACCTGGAACATCCGGAACCCGGCGTCCACAAACTGCCGTATGCTCCGTGCCGCATTCTCATCCTGCGGCCAGCGCCCGCCAGGACAATCGGTCAGCGCATACAAACACGCGTAGACAGGCTTGCCGTCGATGTGAAGAGTGGGTTTATTGGACGCAACACGAACCGCAGCAGACAACGGGCGATTCTGCCCATGCAGGATGGCCGCAGCAGACGTCAGTTGCAGCAAGGAACGCCGCGTCGTCAGGACTTGTCGGCGGTGTTGTTCTCGAGCGCGTACAGTTCTTTCCAGATGTCCTCGTCGTGCTCTTGCCAGTCACGATGGAACGTCCCATCCAGGCTAAGCTCCTGGACACGCAGCGTACCATGCCCGAAAGGACAGATGTAATCCGTACGAGGAGGCCCAAGGATGACATGGTGCCAGCCGCCATTGGCCACCGGCATCCGCAGCTTGCGCAGACAGGTCCGGCAACGGTATCTCTGGTCCCAAACCGCCAGCCAGATCAGCCCTGCAACCAGCAGAAAATGCGCCATCACGACAAGCGTATACGGCAGGTCGTGCATAAACGGCTGCATCTTCCAGAGTGTTTTTTGCTTGGGAAAGTACAGGAACAACAATCGGCCGCTTCCGTAGCCAAAGGCCAGGATTGCCAACAGCTTCGCAACAAAGTAGCCCCAATACTTCATCCACTAGTCCTCGAGACGTTAATAGAGACGCAATCCGGACCGCGAAAGTTCCCGCACCCTCATTGTAACCACCCAAAGGTACTAGAACTCCGGCCCGCTACTTCTCATCATCGGCGGGATCAGACGAAAGATGAATGGAAGTTGTAGCTAAACCGCCTCTAGCGCCTGCTGCAAGTCCGCGATGATGTCCGCCGGCGATTCAATTCCCACCGACAGCCGCACCAGGTTATCCCGTATCCCCATCCGCTCCCGCTGCTTCGCCGAAAGATCCCGGTGGGACGCAATCAGCGGGTACAGCACCAGCGAATGCACATCGCCCAACGTCGTACCCCGCACCACCATCCGCAGCGCGTCGATAAACCGGAAGACATCTTCCTTCACCGCCGCACCCTTGATCTCAAAGCTCACAATCGCGCCCGTACGATCCTTCGGAAACAGCCGCGCAATCGTCTCCGCATCCGGATGCGCCGGATCTCCCGTAAAGTACACCCGCTCGACCTTCGGATGCTTCGCGAGCCATTCGTACACCGCAATCGCGTTGGCGCACTGCCGCTCCATCCGCACCGGAAAACTCTTAATCCCGCGCATGGTGAGGTACGCCTCTTGCGGACCCAGCACGGGCCCAACCATCCGCGAGTACGCCCGCAGCGGTTCGATGTTCTCCGCATCGGCCACAACCACGCCACCCAGCACATCGCCATGCCCGGCCAGATACTTGGTGAGCGAGTGCACCACCATCGCCGCGCCCAGCTCCAGCGGCCGGACCACAAGCGGGGTCGAAAACGTCGCGTCGACAATGAGCGCCGTACCCGCCGCCTTACACAACTCGGCAATCCGGTCCATCGCGCCTACCCGCAGAATCGGGTTCGACACGGTTTCCATCAGCAGGCAACCCGGTTTCACGTCCGCGATCGCCTTCTCCACCGCCGCCAGATCCGTGATGTTCACAAACCGGACCTCATAGCCCATCGGATCAAAGATCTTCATGAGCATGCTGATGGTCGCGCCGTACAGGTCGCTAGCCGCCAGAATCGTACGCCGCCGGTCCAGCATCGACACGATCAGCGCCGTCTGCAACGCACACATACCTGATGCGCACGCCAACGCTCCAGCACCATTTTCGAGCGCCGTAATCTGCTCTTCTAGCGCGTTATTGGTGGGGTTCTCATACCGTACGTACGACGGTCCGTGCTCTTCATGCCCAAAAATCCGGTCGATGGTCGCAATCGAGTCGTACGAATACGTCGACGACATGTAGATCGGTGTCGTCGTCGGCACAAACGGCTTCTGCTTCTTGCGGTCCCCCGCGTGTACAGCCTTTGAGAACGTATCCATCTCGTACTTACTTTCGCTTCCACCGGACACCGTCTTTGGTGTCCTCAATTACCACGCCCAACTCCAGCAACTCATTGCGGATCTGGTCCGCCAACTGGAAGTTCCGCGCCTTCTTCGCTGCCGTACGCTCGGCCACCTTGGCATCGATCTCGGCATCGCCCAACGCGCCCTCAGCCACCGACGGCTTCAGGACATCGAACACCGCGTCGAACTTCTCCAAAAACGCCAGCGCTTCTTTCGCGTTATCGGCCAGAAATGCGCCAGAGTCCATAGCGCTATTCGTATCGCGCACGTACTCGAACACCGCCGCCAGCGCCTCAGCCGTATTCAGATCATCGTCCAGCGCCGTCTCAAACGCCGCCAGAGCGTCCGCCGCGCGCTTGGTGAACTCCGCATTCGCCCCGGCGCCGAGCTTATCCGTCTCCAGCCGAAGCTTGTAATTCCGCAACCGGTCGATAGACGTCTGCGACCCCGCCAGACCCTCCATCGTAAAGTTCAGCTTCTTCCGATAAGGCACGGCGGCCAAGGTGTACCGCAAGGCTTCCGGCGAATACCCCATACCCACCAGATCCCGCAGCGTATAAAAATTCCCCAGCGACTTCGACATCTTCTGCATGTCGATGTTCAGGTGCTCGGAATGCAGCCAGTACTTTGCAAACGGCTTCCCGCTAATCGCCTCACTCTGCGCGATCTCGTTTTCGTGATGCGGAAACACCAGGTCGATCCCGCCCGCATGGATATCGAGCGTTGACCCCAGATACTTCATCGCCATCACAGAACATTCAATGTGCCATCCGGGGCGTCCATCCCCGATTGCCGTATCCCAGGAAACTTCACCCGGCTTCTTCGCCTTCCACAGCACAAAGTCCTGCGCGCTCTCTTTGTCGTATTCATCGACGTCCACACGCGCCCCGGCCTTCATCCCGTCAAAGTGAATGTGCGACAGCTTGCCGTACTCCGGGAACTTGCTGATGCGATAGTACGTCGACCCCTCACTCTCGTACGTAAACCCGTTGTGAGCCAGCGTCTGGATCGCATCCACCATCTCGGTGATGTGCTCGGTGGCCTTCACCATCCGCTCCGGCCGCTGCAACCGCATCTTCCCCGTGTCTTCCAAAAAGGCCTGCGTGTACACTTCCGTATACTCCTGCAAGCTCTTCCCTTCCTTCGACGCGTTGCGAATAATCTTGTCGTCCACGTCGGTGATGTTCATGACGTGGTTCAACTGGTAGCCGCGATACTGCAGCCAGCGGCGCAAAATGTCCTGGAAGGTAAAGGTCCGCAGGTTGCCGATGTGTACAAAGTTGTAAACCGTCGGCCCGCAGGTGTACATTCTGACCTCGTTGCCGTTTGCCGGAACGAAATCTTCGACACTTTGGGTAAGTGTGTTGTAGAAGCGAAGACCCATGGGGAGGAGTCTTCTATTTTAGCGGAAGGCGGGCGTGTTCCTGAAATATACAGGAATCCTGCACCACAAAAAGTCCTGCTTCTTCGGCCCGTTGCGCGGCCTGCTCATGCGTAATGCCCTGCTGCATCCAAATCGACTTCGCGCCGATCTGGATCGCCTGCTCGACGATCTCCGGCACCGCCGACGGCTCCCGAAAGATGTTGACGATATCCACCGGCTCCGGTACATCCGCCAAAGTCTTGTACGATTTCTCGCCCAGAATCTCGGCAAACCCCGGGTTCACCGGAATGATCTTGTACCCCTGCCGTTGCATGTACCGCGTCACGCCGTTCGACGGGCGGTCCGTCTTCGGCGACAAACCCACCACGGCAATCGTCTTCGAAGTTTTCAGCAGTTCGTCAATCGTCATTCTTCGTCGTCTTCTTCCACCACCGCGTCCGGATCCGGCAGCTTCAGCATCTTCCGGAACCGCGCCAACTCCTTCGGCTCCAAATGCCGGTACTCCCCGGGCTTCACATCCAGCTTCAAGAACCCTATCCGTACCCGCCGCAGCTTTTCCACCAGCAGCCCGAAATACCGGAACATCAGGCGGATCTGATTCTGCCGCCCTTCAATCAGCTGCACTTCGTACCAGCTGTTATCGGCCTTCTTGATCAGCTTCAGCTCGCAAGGCGCCGTACGCTTGCCATGTAGAGGCACGCCAGTGCGGAAATGTTGCTCCTGCTCCTCCGTCAGCGTACCCGTCACCTTCACGACGTAGGTCTTGTTTACCTTCGTCGCCGCCGCCGTAATGCGATTCGCAAACTCGCCGTCGTTGGTGAGCAACAGCAGGCCGTCGGAGTGATAATCCAGTCGCCCCACCGGGTAAACGCGCTCTTTCACGCCCCGCAGCAACTCCACCACCGTCCGGCGACCCTCAGGGTCGGACATCGTCGTCACGTACCCGTCCGGCTTGTTCAGCGCCAGGTACAGCATCCGCTTGGGCTGATGCAGCAGCTTGTTGTCGACCTTGATGTGGTCACGAACCAGGTCCGCCTTCGTACCCAGTTCGACAACGGTCTTGCCGTTTACCTTCACCCGGCCTTCCAGAATCAGCTCTTCCGCCTTGCGACGGCTCGCCACGCCCGCTCTCGACAGGATCTTTTGCAGGCGCTCTTCAGCCATTTTGTTCAGGATTTTCGCTTTCGTTTTCCGGCTCAGGCTCCGGCCCCGGCTCAGGCTCCGGACCCACTTCTTCCGGCGACGGCTCAACAGCGGCAGCAGCAGCCACAGGCGCCTCATAGTCGGGCTCGTCGTCGCTCAACGCCAGACGCCCAAGCTCTTCGAACTCCTTCAGCGTCGGCAACTCCGTCAGGTCTTTCAAGCCGAACTGCACCAGGAACTCGCGCGTGGTTTTGTACAAAATCGGCTTGCCGACAATGTTCTTCCGCCCCGCCGTAGCAATCAGCTTGCGATCGAGCAGCGTCTTCAGCACACCCGCACCGGCCACACCACGGATCTCCATGATCTCGGGTGCCGTAATCGGCTGCTTGTACGCAATCACCGCCAGCGTCTCCAGCGCAGCCAGCGACAGCTTCAGTGGCGGCTTCAGGTTCTTAACAAACGTCCGGATCGCTTCATGGTGCTCGGGCTTGGTGGCCATCTTGAACCCGCCGGCCACTTCGCGTACCGTCACGCCATGCTGCGGCTTCGAATACTCCGCCACCAAATCATCCAGAATCGGCTTCACCACCTCCATCGGCTGCTGCACCGCCATCGCGATCTGCTGCGCCGACAAAGGCTCATCGGTGATGTAAATAACACCCTCAATCACGGCCATCAACGCCGCACGCTGCGCTTCGTCGGCCTGCACCGGCGCTTCCGGATTCTCGCCGGTCGACAGCACTTCCTCGGCCGTCATCTCCGCAGGCTCTTGCCCGGTCTCCGTGGCAGCGGTAACCTCCGGTTCGGCGTTCTCAGCCGCGCCGGTACCTTCTTCTAAAACTTCCGGTTCCTGCATCGTCGTTCTTGTTCTATCTACTTAGTTGTAATCTTCTTCCACCGCGCGGATCGCTTCGGTGGAGGCAAATGCCTGGTCAAAGCCGTCGCCCGCCTTGATGCCAATATCGCCAAACATCTCGGCCTGCGTCAGCATCACGGCCTGCATCTTCACCAGTTCCAGCACGGCCAGAAACAGGCAGATCATCCCACGGCGGCTCGGCTGACCTTCAAATAACTCGGTGGCGGAAATCACCTTATCGCGCTGCTTCTTGAAAAGATCGCCAATGTACCGGATCATGTCCGGCACATTCACATCTTCCTTCCCGATCTCGTACACCGGCTTCGACTTCACCCGGTCCAGAACGTTCTGGAACACCTTCACCAGGTCAAACAGCGAGACGTCCAACCCCGGTTGCGATTCCTCTTCCTGCGCAAACTGCTGGATCTGCGGATTCGACCACGTCGCTTCCTCGATCACCCGCTTCTGCTGCAGCATCTCCGCCGCCTGCTTGAACCGCTCATGCTCAATCAGCCGGTCGACAAGCTCTTTACGAGGATCCTCTTCCGGGTTGTCTTTCTCCAGTTCCGGGTCTCGCGGCAGCAACATTTTGGACTTGATCAAAATGAGCGTCGCCGCCATGTACACGAACTCCGAGCTCAACTCAACGTTCAGCTCCGCAGCCTGCTCGACATAATCGAGATACTGCTGCGTGATCTTGGCGATCGGAATGTCGTAGATGTTGATTTCCTGCTTGCGGATCAGGTCCAAAAGCAGGTCCAACGGACCTTCGTACGAGCCAACCTGTACTGTAATTGGAGAGGACAGCACTCCCCACAGGATAGCAGTCACAGCCCGATTGTTATATTGAAAGGACCTATGGACGCGGCGGATGACGTCAACCTCGATTTAGCGGCCGGGGCCGAAGCGCAAAGCTCGGGCCCGGGCGAAACAGGCGAGTTGGAACTGGTGCAGCGCGCCAAAGCGGGCGATGTCGGGGCGTTTTCCGAACTCATAAACCGCTACGAACGCAGAATCCTTCGTTTGGCGAAGCGCATCACACAGAATGAAGAGGATGCAGAGGACGTTTTGCAGGATGCGTTCCTCAAAGCCTACGAAAACCTGGACCGTTTTCAAGGCAATTCGAAGTTTTATACCTGGCTGGTTCGGATCGCCGTCAACGAGGCTCTAATGAAGCTTCGCAAGCGCAAAAGCGACCGCACCTTGCCACTGGACGAACCCATGGAGACGGGCGAAGAAACGGTACAGCGCGAAATCGCGGTTTGGGAAGGTAACCCCGAACAAAAATACAGCCAGGAAGAGCTACACAACATCCTGGAAGACGCGATCCAGAGCCTCGCCCCCTCCTACAGGACGGTATTTGTGCTACGCGACGTGGAAGAACTAAGCACCGAAGAAACGGCCGCCGCGCTGGACCTTTCCATTCCAGCCGTAAAGAGCCGTCTGCTCCGCGCCCGCCTGCAGCTGCGCGAAAAATTGACTCGGCTGTTCAAGAAACAACCGGAGGACATGCTTGCTTACCTGTAAAGATTTTCTTCGAGAGCTGAACGACTATCTCGACAAATGCTGCGACCCCTCTGTCCGCGCCGAGATCGAAAAGCATCTGAACGACTGTCCCAACTGCTTCGTGGTGGCCGACACAACCAAAAAGACTGTGAATGTCTACAAGGGCATGGAAGCCCAGCCGCTATCGGACAAGCTCAAGTCCAAGCTGATGGGCGTGATCGAGGCGAAAATGCGGGGTTGTAAAAAGGCCTAAGCCGCCGCAGTAGGCTGTTGTTGCTGCTGCTGTTGTGGGGACATCCGCGCCAGGATCTTCAGCATCACCAGGTCGGACGCCTGATACGTGGCTCCCGGCATCGCGCCCATCCCCACCTCATCCGTCCCCGCGATCCTGTTCACCAGGGTCCGCAGCTCCTCCACCGATACGCCGACCTCGAGTGCCGCTTCGTACTCGGAATATTGTGCCTTGGCTGTTTTTCCCTGGGGCATGGTGTTTTCTGTATCTCTATGCTACGGGCTTATGACGCCCCGCCCAATTGGGACATTTCCCTAAGGGAGCCCAAGAGTCGCTCTGATCGACCTTGGTACTAAGTGGCATAGTTCGTCGACGCGTTTCGTCCTAGCGGGCGCCCGTCAAACCGGCTCCACCCACCCGTTCATAGACGTGAACGACACCTCCCGCCCGCACTCGACGCGCCGCTTCAAGGATCTCCGGAAATAGCGGCCGATAGAACCGAACTTGATTGCGCGCGACATGCACAATCACGATCCCGAACCGTAAGGCCTTCAGGTTGTGCTGGTGTTCAAACCCGCGATCTGCCGTGACGAACACGTCGCACTGCAACTGCCTAACGACCACTTCATCTTTCAGGTGCTGCCATCCCAAATCGAAAAGAGTCTGCACTTCGTGCCCGGGGAATGCCTCTACAACTCGCGGGTCCACGCAGGCGTCTATGACGATACGCATGACAACTGATCAATCGCGATGTCGCGGCTCAACTCCAGGAACGAAAAAACATGCTCGCGCGGAATTGAAGGGTAAACCGCCAGAAAGTCGTCGATCGTCTCGCCCGTCTCGAGAAAGTCGATCAGCGTCTGTACCGGCACCCGCGTGTTCGCGAAGCACGGCGTCCCGTGCAGAATCTCACGGTCAATCGTCACTACCCCTGCGAAAGCGTTCCGCCGCTCGGCGCTAGTCATCTCTTCCATCTTAGGGGATTCCCAATCCGCTGCCCACCCATCTTTCCCGTACCATGAAGTCATGGCAGGCCATCAAAAACAGCATCCCCTTACGGAAGTGCTCACCAAGGGCTTCGACCCCGCCCTCTCGGTCGGCTCCGCAAGACCCGCCGTTTTCCGTACCTCGACGTACGTTTTCTCCAGCCCAGAATCCGCCGAACGCGCCTTCGACCTCATGGCCGGCCGCGCCCAAAAGCAGCCCGGTGAGGAAATCGACCTCGTCTACTCCCGCTTCAACCATCCCAACGCCCAAATCGCCGAGGACCACATGGTTCCCCTCGAAGCTGGCGCTACCTGCGCCCTAGTCTTCAACTCCGGTATGGCCGCCATCATGACCTCGCTGATGGCCTTTGCCGGACCCGGCGACGCTATCGTCTACACCGTCCCCATCTACGGCGGCACCCAGCATCTCATTCAGGACTTTCTCGAACCCTGGGGCATCCGTGGCATCGCCGTACCCGCCGGCGACACCGCCGCCATCGACAAAGCCATCCGCGAGACCCAAAATCTCAAAATTGTCCTCATCGAAACCCCCGCCAATCCGACCCTCCGCATGACGGACATCCGCAGGGCCGTCGAAACCACCGGCGGCAAGGCTCTGGTCATGGTGGACAACACCCTTCTTGGCCCCGCCTTCCAACACCCCCTCGAACTCGGCGCGGACCTCGTCCTCTACTCCGCCACCAAGTACCTCGGCGGAATGAGCGACCTCATCGCCGGCGTCGCTGTCGCCAAGGACCCCGCCCTACTCGGCAAGATCCGCTCCAAGCGCAGCCTCTTCGGCAACATCCTGCAGCCGGACGAATGCTGGATGCTCGACACCCGCCTGCCCACCGTCAATCTCCGCATGAACAAGGCCAGCAAGAACGCCCAGCGCATCGCGGAAAAGCTCGCCACGCACCCCGCGGTCGAACGCATCATCTATCCCACACTGTTCACCAACGACGAGCAAAAGCGTATCTTCGCCGCCCAGTGCGATTTCCCCGGTGCGATGCTCTCCATCGTCCTGAAAGGCGGAAAAGCGGCCGCCTTTGACTTCCTCCGCAACGTCCGCCTCGCCCGCAATGCCGTATCTCTGGGAGGCGTCGAGACTCTCTCCTGCCATCCCAAAACTACTACCCATTCTGGCTTCACAGACGAAGAATCCCGACAGGCTGAGGTCACCGACGGCCTGGTCCGTATCTCCATCGGCATCGAAGACTGGCGCGACCTCCTCGCCGATTTCACCCAAGCCCTGGACGGAGCGCAATAAGCTTGGGCCAGCGTTACGGACAGCATTTCTTATCCAACCCCGCGATCCTCGACAAGATCGCCGCCGCAGCATGCCCAGAGGACACCGACCTTGTCATCGAGATCGGTCCCGGCCGCGGCGCACTCACCGAGTACCTGCTCAAGCGCGCCCGCCGCGTCATCGCCGTCGAGATTGACACGGTCCTCGTACACTACCTGCAGAACAAGTTCCGCGAGCACCCGAATCTCACGGTCCTCCACCAAGACGTCCTCAAAACCGACCTCGCCGCCTATGGACCTGCCGTGATCGCAGGCAACCTTCCCTACTACATCACGTCCCCGATCCTCGACCGCGTCTTCGCTGCCGGAGGCTCCTGGCAGCGCGCCGTCTTCCTCGTCCAGAAGGAAGTCGCCGAGCGCGTCGCGGCCGGACCCGGCTCCCGCGACTACGGCTACTTGAGCGTCCAGACGCGGCTGTTCTCGGAACCCAGCATCCTCTTCCCGGTCTCGCGAGGCTCCTTCCGCCCGCCACCCAAGGTGGAAAGCGCGGTGTTCGAACTCGTACCGCACCCGGCGCCTCTGGTACGAGACACCAAAGCCTTCCTGCGCTTCGCCTCGGCGTGCTTCCGCCAAAAGCGCAAGACGCTCCGCAACAATCTTCTGCCGGTGTACGAAAAGGAAGCCGTCGATGCTCTGCCCCAGGCAGGCACCCGCGCCGAAGCGCTAAGCCTTGAGGAACTCGCCGCCATCTGGGCCGAACTCGCGGGTCGCGAGATAACCCAAAGCCATCGTGCTCAGGTAGAGAGCTAGCACTTCCGCATCGCCCAAATTCACTTCATAGTACGCAGTGAACAGCACAGCAATCGTCGTGGCCAGCGCGCCTTGCAGGATGGCGCGCTGCTCAGGCGATGTCCCTCGCAACCCTCGTGCGTGATCCCAAAGCATCCGCCCGATAAACCACAAAAACGCCAGCAAAGCCGGGATGCCGCGCTCCGCCGCATAGTGGTAGTACAAGTTGTGCAAATGCCCGTACCATCCCGTCGGCAACGGCCTGGGGACATCCGCTGGAATCCACTTCTCAAACTGTACATGCGGCTGTTCCGGACCCAGTCCCAACCACGGATGCGCCTGGATCATCTCCGCCCCTGTACGCCGGCAGATCACCCGGAACTGATTCGAATCTGTATCGCCATGCGGAGCGAACGAAGATTTCACCCGCTCCCGTATATCCGCCGGATTCGCAATCAACAGCAGCACCACTGGGATCGGTGTCAGCAGCACAGCGAACTTCTTCCAATTCCAAATCAGGTACAACCCAGCCACCGCCGTACCCAGCCAGATGCTCCGCGTGTATCCAGCCAACAGCGCCACTAGCAAAAACGCTACCGCCGCCAGCATCCAGTGCCTTTTTTGATAGAACAGCCACAGCGCGCCGATCAGCAGCACGACGTTCATCTGCTCGCCGCCCAACGTCATCCAGTGGCTCATAAAGCCGGTGATCCGCTCGCCCGTGTAGTATTCGTAAAACGGCCGCCCCAGCGCCTTCGCCGCCTGATACTTGCGTCCAAATTGCACCAGGCTCCACAGGGACGACGCGCACATCAAAGCCGCCCACGAATACACCAACGCCCGAACCTCACCCAGTGTACGGAACGTCGCCAGAATCACCACCGGAAGCAGGAACAGATAAAACTTCCGCATGCCCGTACGTCCCAGCCAAGGGTCTGCAGACACCAAGGTCGCCACCAACGTCAGCAACGCGAACAACCCCAGCGGCAGCAGTACCCCGCGTGGCACTCGTACCCGCACCCGGTACACCACCATCGCCACCACAGCCAACGCGATCAGGATGTTGCAGACAGCACCCGAAAACAGCGGTGCTAACGCGGCAGCAAAGGCCAGATAAAACGGAATGCGATTACTTTCGAGGCGTACCAATGCCGAGCTTCTCAATCTGCCGCGTCTTCATGTTGTAAACATCGCCGGGCGACAGTACATAGTACGGCTTTTCCCACGGCTGATAAAGCCGCGTGTTGTCGTGCACCGCAACCTTCCACCGCCCAATCACCTCAAAGCGATCGCCATTCACAATCACCGCCGTACCTTCCGACAGCCCCAGGCCCAGCAAATTCGGGTATTTTTGGATCACCGGAATAATGTCGTCCCAACGGTTGCGGGTGTTGATGTGCTGGTCAATCGCGGACCTCCGCAGAAACGCGAACCCGTGTTCATGCTCGGGCTCCGGCGTCATCACAATGTTCGATCCCGCCACCGCCCCACGCACCAGATAATCGCCCTGAATCGTCGCCCCGGCAGACGTCCCGCCGATCACGCCGCCTCGCTCCAGCACCTTGTGGAACTCCCGCAAGGTTAGGGTCTTCGCGTACGAATCCACGATGTTCCACTGCCGCCCGCCATCAAACCACACGCCCGTGGCATCACGCAGCACCGCCGCGAATTCCTCGGTATCGGCCACTTTCGGGTCATGCGTATGCAGCATCCGGACATTGCGCACCCCGCGCTTCTTCCAGGACGCCACCACCTGCTCTTCTTTGTACACACGCACCGTACCGTCGGCCGCCTTGTTCCCGCCAGCCGTCGGTACCACTACGATCCGCGCATTCTCCGGTCCCCCAGCGCGCTCAATAAACGCCTCCAGGATCCCCGTCCCCTCCAGCGGACCTCCGCCCACCACAAACAGCGTCCCCTTCGCCGGGCCGTACTCCGTCAAGCTCTGCGCCCCAGCCACCAACGCAGCCGCAACGAACAATAACATCACCCGCATATGGACTCTAGTTTACTGAGCGCCAAAACAGTACAGCCGCCCATCCTGTCCGCCGATCACGATGCGCCCACCAGCGACAGCAGGCGATGCCGACAACGGTTCCCCGGCCTCGAACTCCCAAACCTTCGCCCCCGTATTCGCATCGAGCACATAAAAACGCCCATCATTCGACCCAAAGTACACCCGCCCCTCGCTCACCACAGGCGATGACTCAATCCGCGCCCGCGTCGGAAAGCTCCAAAGCTCTTTCCCGGTCGTTTGCTGGAAGCAGTGCATAAACTTGTCGCGCCCGCCAACAAAGGCCTTCCCGCCGGTCACCGCCGCACTCGAATAAAACGGAAATTGCCGCTGCTGATTCTCGTACCTCCAGATCTGCTTCTTGGTCTGCAGATCGTACGCATGCACATCGTTATCGAACGTCCCAAAAATCGCGTACCGTCCATCCACAATCGCCGGCGACGCCCCGGTGTACGACCCCGTCACAATCTCGTACGCCTGCTTCCCGTCGGCGATCCGAATCGCCCGCAGCACCCCATCGCACCCGGAAATAAACGCCAAACCATTGGAAATCGCGGCCGTCGCATGGACATTGCCTTTGGTCTTCACCTGCCACAGCAGCTTCCCATCCTTCAGCCCTAGCGCATACAGGTTGCTGTCGTAGGACCCGATAATCACCCGGTCCCCGGCCACCACCGGAGATGCCTTGATCTCCGTTGCCGTCGCGTACGTCCAGATCTTCTTGCCGTCTTTCGCATTCACCGCATGCACGACCCCGGCCAGATCGCCGACAATCACAATGCCGCCCGCGACAGCCGGCGAGGACTCCCCAATCGGATCCTTGGTCGAGTACTTCCAGCGCAGCTTGCCATCGGCCAGATTGATACACAGCAACTCGCCCGCCTGCGACCCCACGTACACCGCGCCGTCCACAATCGCCGCAGACGACTCAATCGACTCCCCAGCCTCGTACGTCCACAGAAGCTTCAAGTTCTTCGGAATCGACCCCGGCGGCAGCACCCCGGTGAGTTCCGGATTCCCACGGAACTGCGTCCACTGCGCATTCCCGACCCCCACCGCAAACACGAGCAGCCCCAAAACCCTAGCCCACCCGTATCCCCTCGCCCTCCCCCTTTGGTGTCTTACCGGTCTGACACTTTCTGCATACCCCGCTTGGGGACCCCCGCATACGAACTTTCCTAGTACGCGCATTGGTAAATCTCCATCGCCCCAGCATGATCCAGCGCCCGAGGATTATGCTTCCCCGTCCACTGTTCCGTAGCCTCCGCCGCCATCGTTTCAAACAACGTCTGATCCTTCACCCCGGCCTCCTGCAGCGACCCCGGCAGCCCCGCCGCCTTTGCCAGATCCCGCAACCGCTCCGGCAAGTACGCCCGAAGCTGCAGATACTCCTTATGCAGCCGGTTCCACCGCACCACATGCTGCAGCAGTACGGCAATCGCCTCCCCATGCGCCACCCCGTAATGCGCCGTCAACGGATTCGCGCACGCATGCGTAGCCCCCAGCATGGACCCTTCAATCGCCATCCCCGCAAAGTGCGCTCCCAGCATCATCGCCCCGCGAGCCTCCATGTTCGACGGCTCCTTCACAACCTTCTCCAGATTCCCGTCCAGCAACCGGAACGCCTCCCGAGCCAGCATTTGCGACCATGGCGTACGCTTGGTCGTGACGAAGCTTTCCACCGCATGCGACAGCGCATCGTACCCCGCCGCCGCCGTGACGCTCGCCGGTTGCGTCAAGGTCAATTCCGGATCCAGAATCGCCACCCGGAACGCCGCGCCCGCATCCCCGCAAGCCATCTTCATATGGGTCTCCGCATCGGAAATGATGCAGTAGCTCTGCGCCTCACTCCCCGTACCCGCCGTCGTCGGAATCCCAATCATCGGGTACATAGGCCGCGTTGCCTTCCCGTGGCCCTTGTAATCCTTCATCTCCCCGCCATTGGTCAGCAGAAAGTTGATCGCCTTTGCCATGTCCATCGACGACCCGCCGCCCAGCCCGACAATGGAGTCGATCATGAGCGGCCACGCGTAGTCGTGCCCCCGCCGGACCATATCCGTATCCGGATTCGGCCCAAAATCCTGGAACACGAACGTCTCGATCTTCAGATCCCATAGCATCTTCACGGCCCGCGCCGTGATCCCCGCCTTCGCCACTCCGGGGTCGGACACGATCAGCACTCGCTTCATGCCATGCGCCTGGATCACATTGCCCAAACGCCCCAGCATTCCGGGTCCATACAAAACGGTCGTACGCGGCAGGTAATCGAACGGGACAACACTCATCGTCTTATTGTGACAATGAAGGAGGGACATATGCGTGTGACGAGCACCGAATTCGACCGTATCGCCGATCGCGCGTTTTTGCGCATCGCCCCCCGTTTCCGCAAGCGTCTGCAAAATGTCCTGATCGTCGTCGAGCAGGAACCTCCGCGCCCCGGCCTCCTCGGTCTCTACCACGGCCGCCCTATGACCCAGCGCAGCGTCTTCGACCTCGCCGCCCAACACGACACCATCACCATCTACCAGGGCCCCCACGAACGCATGTCGCGCGACCTCGAAGAACTCGAAAAGAACGTCACCGACACCCTCTGGCATGAGATAGCTCACTACTTCGGTATGAACGAGCGGCAAGTCCGGATGGCCGAGAGGCGCCGGGAGCGAACGCTCACCGCCCGACGACGCCGTTTTCCAAACACAGATCGCTCTTAACGGACTGTAGCGATTGGCTATTCCCTCCGATACTCACAGGAAGGGTAGGGATACGTGAAATCCCTATCTGGCGTATCAGGTCAGCCCAACACTTACATGCCGCTTGAGCCCAGCAGACTGGCAAATCATAGACCTACAACTACTTTGCGCCCAGCCGCGCGCGTCTACATCACCGCTATTACCTTAGTCGGCGCCGCGATCCTGGCCCACGGACTCTGGAACTGGCAATCGGCCAACATCGCCCGGTTCCTACTTCTGTTTGTGATCTCTGCCGTCGCATCGGGCATGAAAGTGTCCCTAGGTGCGGGACCCGGCTCCGGCACCATGTCGATGAACTTCCTGTTCGTCCTGCTCAGCATCCAGTCCCTGAGCATCGGCGAAGCGCTCGTCATCGGTGTAGCCGGCATTATGGTGCAGCGCCTGGTGCGCGCCCGCAAAAAACCAACCGTCGAACAGCTTCTCTTCAACACGGGCAGTATCTCGTGCTCGATCACCGCAGCGTACAACGTCTACCACGAAGGACTCACGTTCTTCGGCGGCAAAGTGGAAGTGCCGATGCTGCTGCTTCTCGCAGCCGTCGTATTCTTCCTCATCAACACGTTCTCGGTCGCCCTGGTCACGGCCCTCATCGATTCGCGAGCCGTCTTCCATGTCTGGCGTACCACCTACTTCTGGTCGTTCCCCAACCATCTGCTCGGCGCCGCCGTCGCCTACGGCATCTACGAACTCAGCCGCTGGTTTGGCTGGCAGACCTCGCTGCTCGTCCTCCCGGTCCTCTACGCGATCTACCGCTCGCATCGCGTCTATGTGGAGCGTCTCGAAGAAGCCGCCAAGCACGCCCAGGAACAACTCCGCCACGCCGAAGAACTCGCCGCCCTCAACCGCCGTACCATCGAAACCCTCGCCCTCGCCATCGAGGCCAAAGACCAAACCACGCACGACCATCTGGCCCGCGTCGAAGTCTACGCCATCGAAATCGGCAAGGAACTCGGCCTGTCCTGCGATGAACTCAAGGCGCTCGAAGCCGCGGCCCTCCTGCACGACATCGGCAAGCTCGCCGTACCCGAATACATTGTCACCAAGCCCGGCAAGCTCACCCCGGAAGAATTCGAAACGATGAAGATCCACCCGATTGTCGGCGCGGAACTCATCGAGCAGGTGCACTTCCCGTACCCCGTAGCTCCCATCGTTCGCGCCCATCATGAAAAGTGGAATGGCAGCGGCTACCCCGATGGCATCGCTGGTGAAGACATCCCCATCGGCGCCCGTATCCTCGCTGCCGTAGACTGTCTCGACGCCCTCGCGTCAGACCGTCAGTACCGTCGTGCCCTGCCCCTGCCCGATGCCCTCGCCTTCGTCCTGAAGCAGTCCGGCGTCGCCTTTGACCCGCGCGTCGTAGAAGTGCTCGCCCGCCGCCACATCGAACTCGAACGGATGGCCAAGGCCAGCGCCATGAGCAACCGCAACCGCCTCTCCACCGATATTCGCGTAGAGCGCGGCGCCGCACCCGATGCAGGCTTCGAATCCGGCACCCGCGACCTTTTGAACCTCGAACGTTCGGTAGCCGAAAAGGCCGCGAGCGAGGCCTTGGAACGTCTCGATCAGGAACTGCGGGACTCGCAAACCACTCAGGTCCGCGGCGTCATCCGCGACATCGTGCGGGACGCGATCCCATACGACACCTTGGTCGTCTTCCGCCGCGACGGACGCCGCCTGGTCTGCGAATTCTCGGACGGCATCTTCCAGGACCACTTCCGCCGTATTCAAATCCCCGTTGGCATCGGCCTAGCCGGCTGGGTCGCCGAAAATCACAAGTCGATCCTCAACGGCAATCCCTCCGTCGAACCCGGCTTCCTGAGCGACCCGACGATGGCCAGTCCGCTCAACGCCGCTCTCGCTGTACCTTTGGAATTTTTGAATGAACCGGCAGGTGTCCTATCGCTGTACCGCCGCGATGCCGACGCCTTCACCTCTGCAGAAATGAGCTTCCTGCAGGGTGTAGCCCAGCGCGTAGCACGAGCCTGGCCCGCCGCCTCGCAAGAAGAGAACTCAGTTAGTTAGTTGACCCCGGCGTCGTCGTCGCCTCAGGCTTCAGCTCAAAGTCGACTTCCACCGTCTCGCCGCGACGCAACTGCACCGGCTTTGCGTCCGGCGTCACGTGTCCGGCCTTGCGTACCGACACCATCACCGTACGCACGCGCAGATTGCCAATAAAGTTATCCCCGGCCGTCGATTGGGACCGGAACTCCGCATCATCCAAAAAGATCTGCGCCCCTTCGACATTGGTCCGCACAATCAGGTTGCCCAGATTCTGCTCCGCGCTCACCAGCAGCGCGATCCCCGGAACATCGGCAATCTGCACCGGACGTTCAAACACCTGTCCGCTGCTCACCAGCCGGATCTTGTGCTGTCCCGGCGCAATGGGTGACGCCAGCATCTTGCCTTCGGCCACCAGATTTGCCACCAGCTTATCGTCGACGTACACATCCACCGGGCTAAAGCTCGCCGTCAAAAACGCCTTGCCGCCGCCCCACGCCAGCGCCACCACACGCGCATTCGCCGTCAGTACACTGCCGTTGAACTCGGGCATCGCCGCCGGCTTGATCTCCACCGGTGCCACCACGCGGATATTGCCCGATGCCAGCTCAATCGCTCGCGTCGTCACTGGCATCCGCAATGCCAGATTTCCCTCTCGCGGCAGGATCTCCATGTTCGGCGACCCCTCCAGCCGCAAGCTACCCGACGTCAGGTCAGACACCACCTGCAACGCTGCCGCGATCGGCGTCAGCTTGATGTTCACAAAGCCGGACCCGCCGTCTTCAAACGTCTGCGTGATCACTCGCGACGGCTCGTACCCCGGCGCGCGCGATTCAAACCGGTGCTGCCCCGGATTGACGTACGCCTGCAGCGGTGCGCGGCCTTCCAGTCGCCCGTCCACCCAGATCTCAGCGCCGGCAGGATCCGCCGTCACCTTCACCTCAGCCGCCAACGGAATCGGCTTGATGTTCACCGCAACAAGCACACTCGCCACCAGGACAAGAATCCCCACAGCATAGGTGACATGCCGGTCAGCGGCTGGCGGCTCCATCGGCATAAAGGCTTACCGTTTGAACCCGGTCATTTCTTTGTAGGCTTCGAGCGCGTTGTACACAATCGGGCAGTACGTCGCGCGATCGATAAACTGCCACATGCGGAACGGAATCGTCCCGTTGCCCCGCACCAGATGCGGAAAGTCCACGCAAATCTGCGGCCGCGCGTCGTACACCGTGCAGTCGTTGCCGTCCAAAAAGACGCAGCCCTTGCCCTCTTCAAACTTCAGGACAGTTCCCTGCTCTTCGTCTTCCTGTGTGTAATCGCGCAGAAACTGCGCAGGCTTGATCCGCAGAAACTTCGAGAGTTTCTCCACATCGCGATCGTGCAGCTTCACCGTGGCGTTCTTGCAGCAATTGGCGCAAACCGTACAGTCGATCTCCGCTTCAATCTCTTCTGCCTTGGCGCGAAAGTTCCGCTCCACAAAGCCGTGCGACTTCAAATGCTTGCGAAAACGCTCATTTTCCGGGCGTTTTTGCTCGCCCAGGCGCTTGATTTGTACGAGGTCCGTTATCATTTTGGAGCGTTCTCCGAAGCCGCTCGCCGTCCAGCTCAGAAGCACCGCTGGTCTTGCGGATGTCTTCCCGCACAGACAGCTTTCTCCGGTAGCGCGCAAAGTATTCCCGGATGTCCCCGCCAAATCCAAAGCTATACATGATGTCAGCGAAACGATCCGTATGTCCCAATCCTAGCGCATGCCCCGATTCGTGCAGGCAGGTCAGATACACAATCGTGTCGCGAAACAGCGGATCCCGCCGCGTTTCCGCTTCTACATCCGCTCCCAGCCCATCCATCGCCGGCCGTACATACAACTCCGCGCCCTGCCGCCCGTTCACAACAATCGGCCGCGCCTCGCCGTACAAACCCTCGCGTTGCGACACCCAAACCACCCGGATCTCCGCCGCCTCGCGATTCGCAACCGGCGTAAACTTCAGCGCGCCTTGGGACACACGTTCCCAATCCTCAAACGCCCAACGCGCCAGCTCCGCATCCCCTGCGCGACACTCCGTCTCACGCGCACGATCGCAAGGCGCAATCCAGTACCGGTATTCCACCGTGCTCAAAAGCAATGCGGCTGCCAGCAACATCATGTGTTTTCAAGCACGCGCTCAGCAGCGATGGTACGCACCATCTCTTCGAGCTCACGGATCCGCGCCCGCATCTCTTCAATCGCCTGCTGATCTGGATCCGGCAGCTTGCCATGGTCCAACGCATCCATGATGCTCTCGGTATTGCGGCTCTTCACAATACGGCCCGGAATGCCCACCACAGTCGAGTTGTCCGGCACCGAATGCACCACCACGGACCCCGCGCCGATCTTCACGCAGTTTCCGATGCTGATGTTGCCCAGCACCTTCGCTCCTCCGCCCACCACCACGTGATTGCCCAAGGTAGGATGCCGCTTGCCCTTATCCTTACCCGTACCGCCCAGCGTCACGCCCTGGTACAGCAGTACATCATCGCCGATCACCGCCGTCTCACCGATCACGACGCCCATGCCGTGGTCGATAAAGAACCGCCGCCCGATCGTTGCCCCAGGGTGGATCTCAATGCCGGTCAACCAGCGCGATGTCTGCGAAATCACACGTGCCAGCAGAAAGAATCCGGATTTGTAGATGCGATGCGCCAACCGGTGCAGTAGGATCGCGTGGAAGCCCGGGTAACAGAGCACAATCTCCACCACGCTTTTCGCGGCGGGATCTTCCCGGAAGATCGTCTGTACCTGTTCCCGAATGGCTGACCACATGTTGGCAGACCTCTATTATGTCGCGTTACAGTATCGCCATGCGCCCACACTTCAGGGTACCGGCACTGGCGGCAGCCTTAACCTTGCTGCTCACAGTTGGATGCGGTCAGCCGGCCAACGATTCGTCCAAGAACAAAAAAGGCCCGTCCGGCCCCACCGTCGAGCCGTTCACCAAAGCTTTCTCGTTGAATGGCGGCAAGGTACACCCGTATTCCAAATTCATCGAGATTTCCGGCTTCCGTCTCTCTGAGGCCAAGTCCGGATCCCTTCGGATTCGTATGAATGTCGTGAATCACTCCGGAGCCGACCTCGGCGAACTCCCCATGACGGTTCAGCTCACCTCCGCCACAGCGGACGCCTCAGACCCCGCACTCGCCGAGGCAACCGTCAAGGTCGCCCTTGGACCCAACGAGTCCAGAGAAATCGAGGCCACCGTTCCCACCAAGCTCCGCCTCTACGAACTCCCGGACTGGCAGTTCCTCCGCGCCCGCTTCGCCATCACGCTCGAAGACAAATAGCCGTTTATCCGTACCAGTGGAAGGCCTTGTGTGTGATCTTCCATGCATCGCCGACGCGCAGCAGCGTAAAGACATCGGAGGTCCTGGCGTTCGAGCCCAACAGCTTCCCGCCCCACCGCCGGACCTCCAGGTGCACAATCGCAATCGACTCGATAATCTCGATCCTGGCAAACCGTGCATCCAGCTCCGGTGACGGACCATTTGCCGTCATCCAGCCGAACATGTGTTCCACCGCCCCGCTGTACTCCACCCCTTGGCAGAAGCCGGATAGTGTGGCCTCCGGATGGAATGCCGGCCGCATGATCTCGCCATCGCCGTTGCGCGCACTTTCGATGTAAAGGTGCATCACGCGTGTGATCGCGTCGTGATCCTGCAGGTACGCATTCTGCGGGCTCTTTGGTGGAAGCTCGTCATCCGTGGAAACGGCGTCCGGCGCCTTGATCCTCTGCCGCCGCCAAGCCTCGATCTCATGCCGGAACGCAAACACCGAATCCTGCCGCTCATTCTCTCGCCGATGTACCGGTAAGCCCTGCGATAGTTCCCAACGCCGCACCGTACGCTCGCTTCGCTCCAGATAAGCGGCAATCTGCTTCCAGGATTCGAGAGTCTTCTGCGGCTGGTTCCGAACCTCCATGGAAGTTGATCGTAACTCAGGCGGCAGCATGCCAGTGAAACACCTTTTGCACGATCTTCCATCCCTCCGGCATCCGCAGAAGCGTAAATAGATCGGACGTCTGCCCGTCGGTACCCGCCAGTTTGCCGCTCCAGTTGCGAGCCTCCACGCGAACCATGGCGACAGAGTTCAGAATGTCCACGCACACAAGCCGGGCATCCAGGTTCGGGCAAGGTCCATTGCCGTCAATCCAATCAAACAGCACGTCCATACCTTCAGCCAGATGATCCCCGACGTACCCAAAGAAGGATGCGCCAGGATGAAACGCCGCCTTCATCAGGCTGCTATCGCCCTGCCGGCTCCCGTCGATGTATGTCTGAATGACGCTCTGAATCGCGTCGTAATCGGAATTGTAATGATCGGCCATGCCTCACAGCGTAAGGCGGCCTCCAATTGGGCAGCAACGGACAAACATGGCCACAGGTGGACATGTTCGTTACTGCGCCGCCGGCTTCCACTCCTGCGGCCCGGTACTCACCTTGGGCGACCCTGCCGCTACTTTTTCCACCGCGCGCATTACCCGCAGCAGATTCCCGCCCATCACCTTGCGTACATCCGCCGCCTTGTACCCGCGCTCCAGCAGCGCCCGCGTAATCGCCGGATACTTCGAAACATCTTCAAGACCCTTTGGCGTACAAGTCACGCCGTCATAATCCGCGCCGATCCCAACCCCATCAATCCCCGCGACCTTGATCGCATGTTCGATATGCTGCATCGCCTCTTCAAACGTGGCCTGCACCGGGGCGCTCTTGCTCCGCACGGCACTCGCCGACTTCTGCGACACAAAGCTACATCCAAAGTTGATCTGCACCACGCCGCCCTTCTTGGCCAGCGCCGCGATCATCTCATCGGTCATGTTGCGAGGGATATTCGATAGCGCCCGGCACGACGAATGCGACGCGATCAGAGGAGCCTTGCTCACCTCCAGCGCATCCCAAAACGTCTTGTCCGACACATGCGAGATGTCCACCATCATGCCGATGCGGTTCATCTCCGCCACTACCTGCTTGCCGAACTCCGTCAGCCCCGGCGCTTTACCCGGTATCTTGCCGACATCGCCCGATGAGTCCGCCCAGTTGTTGTTATTCGAATGCGTCAGAGTCATGTAACGCACGCCCAGCGCATAAAAATCTCGCAACAACCGCAGGCTATCTTCAATCGCGTGCCCGCCTTCAATGCCCATCAACGCCGCGATCTTGCCCTTCTTCTTCGCGGCCTCAATGCCATCGGCGGTGGTCACAAAGTCGAACGTTTCCGGGTACCGCCCAATGATGTCGTGCTTGACGGTATCGATCATTTGCATCGCACGATTGGCAGCGCGATTCCCCTCGGTATAGTTGCCCGCGACGTAGATCGCAAAGAACTGCGCGCCCATGCCGCCCGCCCGCATCCGTGGGATGTCCGTATGCCCATCTTTCGCCGCCTTGCCGATGTCAAAGCCATCCACGGTACGGCTCGTCACGTCGTTATGCGTATCGAGCACGATGGCCGAGGCATGCACCTTCCTCACCTCAGAGTCGGGAATCTGAGCCGATAACAAAACTGCTGAGGTGAGAAAGAGCTTCCACATAAGCGACCCTACTACCGGACCGACGCCGCCATCTCCGCTTCCCGCGACGCGCGCCACAAGTTGATGTACGGCTTCAAGTCCGCCATCATCTTGCGGAACTGCGGGATGTCCAGCGACTGTGCGCCGTCGCTCACTGCCTTCTCCGGACACGGATGCACTTCGACAATCAAACCATCGGCACCAATCGCCACGCCCGCGCGCGACAGCGCCGGCACCAGCGAACGCTTGCCCGTCGCATGGCTCGGATCCAAAATCACCGGCAGGTGCGACAGTTCGTTCAGCACCGGAATGCAAGCGATGTCGCAGGTGTTACGCGTCGCCGTCTCAAACGTACGAATGCCGCGCTCGCAAAGGATCACTTGCGGATTGCCATGCGCCACCACATACTCGGCAGACATCAGCAGTTCCTTCACCGTCGAACTCATTCCGCGCTTCAACATCACCGCGCGTCCGCACTTGCCCAGCGCCTTCAGCAACGCAAAGTTCTGCATGTTGCGAGCGCCAATCTGCAGGATGTCGGCGTATTCCGCCACCAGATCCACATCGCGATCGCTCATCACTTCGGTGATGATGCCCAGGCCCGTGGCTTCCTTCGCCTTACGCAGAAGCTTCAAGCCATCTTCCGCCATCCCCTGAAAATCGTACGGCGACGTGCGAGGCTTGAACGCGCCACCGCGCAGGAACGTCGCGCCCGCGGAAGCCACAGCCTCGGCGGACTCCATGATCTGCTTCTCGCTCTCCACCGAACACGGGCCGGCCATCATGATGAAGTTGTCTCCACCAATGTCCGTGTTGTTGATGCGGAACACGCTCCGTTCCTTGCGGTATTCGCGGCTCACAAACTTGTACGGAGCAGAGATGCGCACCGCGCGTTCCACCTGCGGCATCGCTTCAATCGATTCCAGGCAAGCCGTGACGTCGCCGACACCGACCACCGCGATCACCACGCGTTCTTCACCTTCGATCGAATGGATTTTATAGCCGAAGTCGTTGACCCGAGCGCAAACTGCGTCGATCTGTTCCCTGGTCGAGTGCAACTTCATCGAGATAATCATGTCGTCGTATATTCCTTCGCAAAATGCAAAACCGGCCCGACTCTTTCGAGTGGGCCGGTTCGTTGTAAGTCTTGTAAACTTTCAGCGGCTGTGCAACCAGAACCACTCTCGGTCAGCGGGTAAAGTACCCGTACCAAAATCGAAAGTAGTAGGCTGCGCCAAAATTCCGCATGAAATTAGGATTCTAGCGGAAGTCCCCGCCGCGACGCAAGACCTTATTTCTTGCTGATGCGGCTGCAGGCGTTCGCCGCGCCAGAGATGTCGATCGCCGCCGAGCCTTCTTCGATGTGCTGGATCTTGCCCGAAGGATCGATCACAAACGTCGCGCGATTCGCAATGCCACGGTCGGCAATCAGAATCCCGTACTCTTTGGAAACGTTGCGCGTCGCAAAGTCGCTCAGCATCGGAAACACCACACCCAACTCCTGCGCAAACTTCTTCTGCGACGGGGTATTGTCGGTGCTCACACCAAACACCTGCGCGGTCGAAGTCTCAAACTTATCCAGGCCAGCCTGGTAGGCCTGCATCTCCTTCGTGCAGCCGCCCGTGAACGCAGCCGGATAGAAAGCCAGCACAACGGACTTCTTGCCGCGGAAATCGGACAGTTTCACCGGCTTGCCTTCGGTAGAAGGAAGCGTAAAGTCCGGCGCCATATCGCCGACTTTCAAATGCGTTTTCACCGGAGCCACCGCGCCTTGTTGCGCGAATCCGGCAAGCGACCCGGCCAAGCCGAGAGCAACGACGAACAGCAGATTTCTCATAAGCAACAATCTACTACAGTTTGCGCAACCGATCACCTGAAGACGGTGTTATACCCAACAAGCATGGTTACCAGGCGCCAGTTTCTCGCAGCCGTTACAGCAGCAGCCGCGACAGCATCCGCACAACAACAACAGGTGCAGTACGCAACCACCGCAGCCAACGGCGAACCGATCCCCGCTTGGACCTCCCCGTCCTACGCACCGGACCTTGCGCCTTCTACTCCCACAACCCAGATACCCGAAGGAATGGTCTTTGTACCTGGCGGCAAATTCATCATGGGTGCTCCCAGTTCCGCTTACTACCGCGAGCAGGCCGACGGCTCCGTCGCCAGCGCCTCCGGCGATACTCGCCACCCGGTTACCCTCAGCGACTTCTGCATCGCCAAATACCAGGTCACCAACGCCCAGTACGCCATCTTTTGCGACGAAGCGGGCGCCAGCTTCCGCCCGGCGTATTGGCGGAATCCCGAGTTCGACACGGAAGCCAAAGCCAACCACCCGGTGCTCTACATCAGCTATCGCAACGCCCAGGCGTATTGTGACTGGGTCGCCTCCAAAACCGGTTGGAAGGTCTTTATCCCATCGGAAGCCCAGTGGGAACGCGCCGCTCGCGGCCTCACCGAAACGGGCTCCGAGAATCAGTACCCTTGGGGCAACGCCACCGCGCCGGACGACTACCGTACCCGCCTCACCTACCACGGCACGTTAGCTATGGCTTTAGGGTCCGAAGTTGTTGTGAACGGCAATTCTTACCCGTACTGGCCCTTCGCGGTCTCCATCTCGCGTACGGCCCTGACGGTGTCCAACATCAAGGCTCTTGCCTACGGTGAGGACGACGAACGCACCCCGGACATCGACGAGTCCAGCGAACCCGTGCAAGCGATTTGGAAGTGGATGGGACGCTGCGGCGGCTACACCACTCCCGTCGGCAGCTATGCTCCCACCGCCGCCGGTTGCTACGACATGGCCGGCAACGCCTTCGAGTGGACCCGGGACTTTTACACCAATACCTACTACATCAAGCTCGCCGAGGAAACCGTCGACCCCGTGGTCGAGGACGCCTCTGTCCTCACGGTCGCCGACCGCAAGAGCGGTTCGGACGGCTCATTCGGCAGCGCCGCCCTCACCGGTCAAGCCACCAAAATCATACGTGGTGGATCGTGGTACGCCAACGAAGGTTCCTGCCAAACCCACCGCCGTATAGAGACCCGCGTCGCCGGAACCGGAGGCTTCAACACCGTCGGCTTCCGCATTGCCGCCCTCCCCATCCCTCAGGCGTAATACCCATAAAGGGTACTCACGTACCCATTTTGGGTACGACACCACTTCGTTGACAGCAAAGCAGTTATCAGTCCGAAACACATTTGGGAAAGCCTCAAAATCGCGAGTGTTACCCTCAAGATTGCGGCGTCTCAATGATCGGCAGTACCCCAAGCGACCTCTTCTCGGCGTGGGCGCGTTGATGTTCCGGCGAGGTTCCGTGCTCCTTGTCCAACGTGGCAAGGAACCGCTCAAAGGCCAGTGGGCGCTACCCGGCGGCTTGGTCGAACCCGGCGAACGTCTGGCCACCGCGGTCGAACGTGAAGTGGCAGAAGAGACCGGACTCAAGGTGCGCGCCCAATATCTGGCCGAGGTGTTCGAACGCATCATGCCCGATGCCAAGGGTCGCACCGAGTATCACTACGTTCTCGCCGACTATGTGTGCAAGATCATTTCAGGTACGGCCAAAGCCGGCGACGACGCGGGCAACCTCGCCTGGGTACCGGTGGCAAAGCTCGATCAGGTGACGCTCACCGAAGGAACGAAGGAAGTAGTAGAACGCGTGTATGCGGATTACCAGCGGAGAAACGCTCGAGTTTAACGGGCTCAAAGAAATCATCGGGCGGTACCTTTCCACCGCCCTCGGCCGCCGGGAATTGGCCAAAGCCAGACCGCTGTCCGAACGCCAGCGTATTCAAGGGTTTTTGGACGAAACGGCGGAAGCGATGGAGTACCTTCGCAACGCCGACGCCCCGGGCGACGCCTCCCCGCGCCTGCGCTTTAGTGCCCCGGACGATATTGAACGCTCCGTCCAAAAGCTGCGGATCGAAGGTGCAGCGCTCGACGGCAAAGAGCTGTACGACCTTTCGCTGCTGCTCGACCGCTGCGGTGAAGCGCGTCTGGCGCTGCATTCGCAATCCTCACGCTACCCGATCCTCGCCCGCCGCGCGACACCGATTGCCGACTTCCGCCCGCTCATTCGCGACCTTTCGGGAAAAATCCTGCCCAACGGCTCCCTAGCGGACGACGCGAGCGTCGCCCTGAACCGCCTCCGTCGCGACCAGGAAAAACAGCAAAAGCTCATCCAGCAGTCGCTCGAACGCTTCATGCGCAAGCACCGTGACGACGGCACATTACAGGAAGAGTTCGTCACCATCCGCAACGAACGTTTTGTCCTGCCCGTCGTTGCAGGCCAGCAGCGCAAAGTGGATGGCGTGATCCACGGCGCATCGAACAGCGGCCAAACCCTGTTTGTCGAGCCGCTTGAAACCATCGAACTCAACAACGAATTGGTCCGCCTGCGCGACGAGGAGTTTGCGGAAATCCACCGGATCCTCGCCGAACTCACCGGCAAGCTTCGCGCCTACGCCAAGGACATTCGATACGCCGTCGAAACCATGGCGGTGTTCGAATACATCTTCGCCAAAGCCGAGTTCGCCGCCGAGTTTGACTGCATCATCCCCAGGCTCAGCCCGGACGAACGCCGCACCCTGCACCTCAAGAACGCGCGACATCCCTTGCTTGAAGATCTGCTTCGCAAGCAAAGCAAGTGGGTGACCCCAGTCTCGTTGACATTGGACGAATCCAACCGCACTCTGCTCATCAGTGGACCCAACACCGGCGGCAAAACGGTCTCGATGAAAACCGTCGGCCTGCTCTGCCTGATGGCCCATGCCGGCTTTCCGGTGCCTTGCAGTGAAGCCGAGGTCCCGGTGGTCGATCAAGTGCTGGCCGACATTGGCGACCATCAGTCGATCCAGGAAAGCCTCAGCTCGTTCTCGGCTCACATCGCAAGTGTAAAAGCGATGCTCGAATCCGTCACTCGTGACTCATTAGTCCTTCTCGATGAGCTAGGCCGCGCGACCGACCCGGAAGAAGGCGGCGCGCTCGGTGTCGCGATGCTCGATACCTTCCGTTCCACCGGGGCATTTACTCTCGCCTCCACGCACCTGCTGGCGCTGAAAGTGTACGGCTCCAAGACGCCCGGAGTGGTCAACGGTTCGATGGGCTTTGACGAGGTCACCTTGCAGCCTACGTATGTCCTACGCCTCGGCGCGCCCGGCAAATCTGCCGGCTTGGACATCGCCAGCCGCCTGGGACTTCCGCCGATGGTGATCGAACAGGCGCGAGGCTTGCTGTCCACCAACGAACGCGACATCGCACGTTTCCTGAGCGAACTCCACGCCAAGATCGACGCGGTAAACAAGCAGGAACTGGAACTTGCGGCAGAGCGCAAGAAAGTAGAAGAGCGAGCCCAACAACTCGAGCGCGACTACGTCAAAAAACGTGACACCAAGTTGCAGGAACTCGAAGACAAGAGCCGCCAACTGGCCGAACAGTTCGAGCGCGAGGCCAAGCAAACCATCGAACAGATCACGCAAAGCGCCGAGCAGAGGAAGGCATCCGAACTCGCGCTACGCAAGGTGGCCAAGACCCGCCGTGAGTTCCTGGAAGTCGTTGACGACGCTGTTGTATCCGAGAAGCCCCAAGCGGCCCAGGAAAGTCCAAGACTCAGGATTGAAGAGGGCGCACGTGTCAAGCTCAAGGGCATCCGCCAACCGGCGCGCATCCGCAAGATCACCGGCGAGCGGATTGAAGTGGAAGCAGGCCTGATGAAGATGCAGGTGAGCTTCAGCGACATCGAAGAAGTGCTGGACCAAAAGGCCGCCAACGCCCTGCTGCCCAAGAACGTGAGCTTCCATCAGGAAGGTCCGGCGTGGGACGTGGTGTATTCGGAAATCAACGTGGTAGGCCGCAAAGCGGATGACGCGATTGACGAGGTCGACAAGTTCCTGGACAAAGCCGCGCTCGCCCAAGTGGACCGGGTCCGCATCGTGCACGGCTTCGGCATGGGCGTTTTGAAGAAAGCGATCGGCCAATTGCTGGCCAAGAACCCGCACGTATCGAAGTATTATCCAGCGTCGCAACACGAAGGCGGAGGCGGCGCGACCGTCGTGGAGCTGAAGTAAATGCTTGCTGATGTTTTGTTGTTGACCATGTTGGCAGCCAACGATTGGCCGCAATGGCGAGGTCCCAATCGCGACGCCGTCTCCACGGCCACAGTCGCAAAATGGCCGGCCAAGCTCACGGCGCGCTGGAAACTCGACATCGGCGAAGGACACTCGTCCCCAATCTTCGCCGCCGGACGCATCTACGTCCTGGCGCGCCAAAAGGACCAGGAAATCGTCCGCGCCGTCGATCCCGCCACCGGCAAAGTGATCTGGCAGCAATCCTACGCCACGCCGTACGAGATGAATTCGGCCGCCACCTCGCACGGTAAGGGACCCAAGTCCACGCCGCTATTTGCCAACGGCCGCCTCTACACTTTTGGCATTCAGGGCATGCTGTCCTGCTGGGACGCAGCCACCGGCAAGCCTCTTTGGAAGCATGATTTCAAAGCTTCACCGGACTTCGGCACGGCGATGTCGCCCGTCGCCTTTGGCAACAACATCATCGTCCACGGGCCCAGCGGCCTCACCTCTTTTGACGCCGCCACTGGCAAACCAGCCTGGATATGGACCGAGGACGGACCCGCTTACTCTTCGCCTGTGATCGCAATGGTCGCTGGCGTCCCGCAGTTGATCACGCAGACCTACAAACACCTCATCGCCGTGGATGCACGCACCGGCAAAAGCATTTGGAAAGTCCCCTTCCAAACCGCGTACGACCAAAACTCTGTCACGCCGATGGTGCAGAACGGCGTACTCGTGTACTCCGGCCTCGATCGCGGCTTGACCGCCGCCAGACTCACCGCAACGGGTCCACAGACCATCTGGAAGAATGACAAGCTGCCGCTGTACATGAACTCGCCCCTGTGGCGCGATGGCCGCCTCTGCGGCTTCACGCACAAGAACAAAGGCCAACTCTTCTGCGTCGACGACAAGACCGGCCAAGCGCTTTGGACCAGTCCGCCACGCCAAGGCGAGAACGCCGCGTTGCTACTGATGGCCGATACGATCCTCGCGCTCACCGACGATGCAAAGCTCCGCGCCGTCAAGTGGCAGGCCACCGGCTACCAGTTGTTGCATGAGTACGAAGCGGCGCCCAGCGCCACCTGGGCACATCCTGCACCCGTACCCGGCGGCATCGTCATCAAAGACGTACAAACGCTTTACTTCTACCCGCTATGACACCGACAGAGCAGCACAAAGCCAAAGCGGAATCGATCCAACTGCAGATCGCCATCGTGACGGTGAGCGACACACGTACCCCGGAAACAGACAAAAACGCCCATTATTTGACCCCCGCGATTCTCGAAGCCGGCCACAACGTCTCGGACTACCGCATCATCAAGGACGAGCCCAAAGAGGTCGCAAGGTTGCTGGATGAGATCGCAGCGCACGTCATTCTCTTCAACGGCGGCACAGGATTTTCGCAGCGTGACACCACGTTTGACGCACTCAGCGCCAAGCTCGAAAAGACCATGCCCGGCTTTGGTGAGCTGTTCCGTATGTTGAGTTATGAGCAGGTGGGCGCGGCGGCTATGCTGTCACGCGCCACGGCGGGCATCTATCGCGGCAAGATGGTGTTTTCCACTCCAGGATCGCCCAACGCCGTGAAGCTGGCTTGGGAAAAGCTCATCCAGCCTGAGCTCCGGCATTTGGCATCGGAACTCGCCCGCTGATATTCTCAAACTCGATGATTGCAGCCGCCGCCTCCGTCGCACTGCTGTTCCTTGCGCAACAGCCTCAAGCCCCTCAGATTCCCGACACCGTCCTTGCGGACATGGACGTCGAGTTTTCGCGCGTCGGCCAGCGCGTCGCGATGGACATCCTGCGGCCCAAAAATCAGATTGGCAAGCTGCCTGCGATCCTCGCCATCCATGGCGGCGGCTTCCGCGCTGGCAACCGCCAAAGCTACATTCCGTTCTGTATCAAAGCCGTGGAACAAGGCTACGTCTGTGCGACGGCCAGCTATCGTCTTTCGCCCGGCCATCAGTTCCCTGCCCACCTCGAAGACGCCAAAGCCGCCGTGCGTTTCCTGCGCGCCAACGCCGCAAAATACGGCATCGACGCTACGCGCATCGGGGCGATCGGCGGATCCGCTGGTGGACATCTGGTTTTGATGTTGGGTCTCACGGCGAACAACACGGCGTTTGAAGGTACAGGTCCCAATCGCGACATGTCGAGCGCCGTGCAGTGCGTGGTCAACAACTACGGTCCGACGGACCTCATCAAGTCCTATGAGCCCGGCAAGAGCGTCGACGCGGCAGAAGTTCTGCCGATGTTCCTAGGCGGCGATGCCGAACACAACCGCAAGCAGCATCTGCTGGCGAGTCCTCTCTACTATGTGTCCCCGCAGGCCGCGCCGATCCTTTCGATCCACGGCACCAAGGACCGCTACGTCGCCTATGAGCATTCGGTCTGGCTCACAGAAAAGCTGAAGTCCGTCGGCGCGGATGCCGAACTCGAAACGATTGAAGGCGCCGATCACGGCTTTAAAGGAGCGGACCAGGAACGCGCCCTGGCCCGTACCTTTGCCTTCTTCGCCAAGCACCTCAAGCCCGTCCCGCAGCAGCAGAAGATTGTAGTGGCAGACCACGGGCCTCTAGGACAGATCGTCGCGATGGAGTGGCCTTCCGGCCGCGAATTGTGGACCCTTCCCAACGATCGCGGGCACGACATCCAGGTGCTGCCCAACGGCAACATGCTGTTCACCGTAGGTCCGCAGAAGAAGATTGTGGAAGCAGAACCCGGCGGCAAAACCATTTGGACCTGCTGCGACGGCCTGCAGCATCCGCTTGCTGCGCAGCGTTTGGAGAACGGCAACACACTCATTGGCGACGCCGGTGCAGGCCGTGTCATCGAAGTAGACAAGGCAGGCAAGGTGCAGTGGGAGTATGCCGACGCCGACATCACCAAGATGCGCATGCGCAACGCACATCGCACGGCACAAGGCACGACGTTGATCGCCGTAGAAGCCGTGGCCAAGCTCATCGAGGTGGACAAGGACGGCAAGATCATCTGGCAGTGGCAGGCGCCCGAAGGCGACAAACGCCGCCTGTACATGGGCCGCCGCCTGCCCAACGGCAACACGATCGTCAGCCTCAGCGCCCCCGGTGAGATTGTCGAAGTGGACAAGGCTGGCAAGGTCGTGCGCTCCATCGGTGGCTTGAAGCAGGACATCCGCATGGGCTGGGCCTCCGGCTTTGCCCTGATGCCCAACGGCAACATTCTGATTTCCGATTACACCGGGCGCCGCCTGCTCGAAGTGGACACAACCGGCACAGTCGTCAACCAACTGCGTACCGGACCTCGAACGGTTGCATCCCTGGCGGTGTTGCCATAGTTCCCGTAGCACTCACGATCGCAGGCAGCGACCCTTCTGGCGGCGCGGGCATCCAGGCGGACCTCAAGACCTTTCATCAGTTCGGCGTGTACGGCGAAGCGGTCATCACGTTGCTCACCGTGCAAAATACCCAGACGGTGAGCCGTGTCGAAATCATGCCGCTCGACCTGGTAGAGCAGCAGTTGCAGGCCGTGGTGGAAGACATCCCGCCGGCTTTTGCCAAGACCGGCGCGTTGGGCTCCGTCGAGATCGTCGAGATGGTGGCGCGGCAGGCGTTGAAGCTTGTCGTGGATCCGGTGATGATCAGCAAGCACGGGTCGCCGCTGATGAGCGCTGATGCGCAAGCCGCGGTGCGTAGTAAGCTGTTGCCCGCCAGCTATCTGATCACCCCCAACCTGCATGAAGCTGCGGCATTGACGGGTCGCGAAAACGCCACCGCTTTCTGGTATGCACACGCGATTTCGGACCTTGGCGCGCGGCGTGTGTTGATCAAGGGCGGGCACGGCGAAGGTCCTGCGACGGACGTGTATTTTGAGAACGGGCAAGCGCACGAGTTCACCACCGAACGCCTGCCCACCAAGAATACGCACGGCACCGGATGTACGTTTTCCGCCGCGATTACGGCCGAGCTTGCCAAGGGTACGGAGATCACGACGGCCATCGATCGCGCCAAGCGCTTTATCTTTGAAGCCATACGCACCAACCCCGAACTCGGCCGCGGTGTGGGTCCGCTGAATCATCACGCGGCTATCTAAAACCCTGCGTGTTACATTGCCTAAGAAATGGCAAGAAGTCTCAACAAAGTCATGCTGATCGGCAACTTGGGCCGCGACGCCGAGTTGAAGTACACCCCCAGCGGCGTACCCGTTTCGCGCTTCTCCGTCGCCACCACGCGACGCTGGAAGGACCAGCAGACCGGTGAGTGGAAAGACGACACCACGTGGACCAACGTCGTCCTGTGGCGTAACGAGAATCTCGCTCCGTACCTGACCAAAGGCAAGCAGGTGTATGTCGAAGGGCGCATTGAAACGCGCAGCTACGAGGATAAGGACGGGCAGAAGAAGTATTCGACGGAAGTGGTGGCTGACGAAGTGATGCTGCTCGGCGGCCGTGGCGACGGTGCATCGGGCGGCGGCGGTGGTGACGAGTGGGGCGCTGCGCCTCCTGTGTCGATGCCGCGTTCGGCGTCCCGTGGTGCGGGTGGCGGCGGTGGCAGTGCATCGCGTCCGATGCCGCAGGATGATGCCTTTGGCGCCGGTGACGACGACGTTCCGTTCTAGATAAGCACTACAATCGTCAGATATGCCGGCATTTGGGTATATCGAATACGATCAAGCTTCCCCGCGCGTCAAGGCCGTTTATAACGACATCATGGCCACGCGCAAAGTCGATTGGATTAGCAATTTCTGGAAATCCATCGCACATGATCCTAGCCTGCTTGAGCGCACCTGGAGTTCACTCAAGCAGGTCATGAACCTTCCCGGCAGCAGCCTGGATAGCCTCACCAAAGAACTCATTTACTTGGCCGTCAGCGCGTCCAATCAGTGTCATTACTGCATTGCGTCGCACACCGCTGCTGCCTGGAAAGCAGGCATGAACGGCGCGACGTTTGCCGAGGTGATGTCCATTGTCGGCATGGCCAATGAGACCAACAAGCTGGTGAGCGCTTATCAGGTGGAAGTGGACGAGCGCTTTCAAAAAGGCGCCGCCGGCTGGCAGGACTTTCCTTCTGCCACCGAAGTCGTGCACCGCTATCTGGACGCGATTCACCGTTTCGACGAAGCCTCGATCCGCGAGATTGTGGACCCCGAAGTGGTCGCTTACGACGGTAGCGAGCGTGTCCGCTACGAATTCTTAAGCGCGTATTTCGGGCAGATCGCTGCTGGGATAAAGGACTTCCAAATCACGCCGGAAACCGTGATTCCAGCGGGTGAATGGGTGTCGATCGTGAACACCACGTCGGGCATCCACATTGGGACGCTGTTCGGCGTGCCTGCCACGAATCGAGCATTCAAAGTTCGTGGCATGGCGATGTTCCGAGTCGTGAAGGGCAAGATTGTGGAGATCCACAGCCAGTGGGATATGGGCGACCTGCTGCGGCAACTGACCAAAGAAAATGCGGCGCCCCTTCGAGCGCCGCAGATGGATAGAGCGGTTTGAGCTAAGCCAAGTTGTGACGCTTCACCGGCAGGTCGCGCACGCGCTTGCCGGTTGCCGCGAAGATCGCATTGCAGATGGCGGGCGCGATCGGCGGTACACCGGGTTCGCCCACACCTGCATGCGGTTCTTTGCTCGGCACGATGTGGACATGCACTTCCTTCGGCGCTTCCGGCATGCGAGCCACCGGATAGTCGTTGAAGTTGCGCTGCACCACACGTCCGTCTTTGGCCGTGATCTCGCCGAGCATCGCGATCGAAGTGCCGAATACAGCAGCGCCTTCAAACTGCGCCTTGACGCGATCCGGGTGAATGATCTGTCCGCAATCGGCAGCGATGTCCACGCGCGGGATCGTCACCTTGCCCTTGTCGTCGACGTCCACCTGCACCACGGCGGCCACGTTCGACACAAACGAGCGATGCACAGCGACGCCCAACGCACTGCGGTTGCCGGGCTTCTTGTTGGCCCAGCCGGACTTGGTCGCAGCCAGTTCCAGCACGTTCTTCAAGCGGCCGGTGTCGATGGGGTACTTGTCGAGCGACTGGCCGTTGTTCCACACCTTCATGCCCTGCCCCGTAAAGTCCACCTTGCGGGAGGGACCAAGCAACGACATCAGGTAGTCCACACGATCCTTGCCCGCTGCCACAGCCAACTCATCGGCGAACGAATGAATCGCGTAGGCGTGGTAGATGTTCGCCACCGCGCGCATCCAGCCGATACGGACGTGGTTCTTTGCAGGACCATTCTCCGCGCGATGATTGGCCAGATCGAACGGAAGGTCCGTCCAACCCATTCCCATCTCGAACTCCTGGCCGTACTCCGCGCCGTTGGCGAAGAGCGAGCCGATGGTCGGAAATACGCTGCGCTGCAGCCATGCCGTAGGCTTACCGTCCGCACCGAGCGACGCCTTCATGTACATGGCGGCAACCGAGTGATAGTAGTCAAAGCGGATGTCGTCTTCGCGCGTCCAAACCACCTTGACAGGCTTGTTGGTCTTGCGCGAAAGCAGCGCCGCTTCCACCACGTAATCGGGCTTGGACTTGCGTCCGAAGCCGCCGCCAAGCAGCGTGACGTGGCATTCCACCTGCTTCTTGTCGATGCCAAGTGCACCTGCGACGGCGTCCTGCACGGCCTGCGGATTCTGGGTCGCGCAGTACGTCACCACCTTGCCGTCTTTGTACTCCGCCACTGCTGCTGGAGGCTCCATGGGAGCGTGCGACAGGAGCGGGACATAGTATTCGGCTTCGACGATCTTGCCGCCCTTGGCGAACTCCGCGTCGACGTTGCCAACGTTGCGGACCACCTTCTGTGTAGCCTTTGCCTTGTTGCGAAGCTCGGTCTTGTACGACTCGCTATCGAACGCCGCGTTGGGACTATTGTTCCATTCGATCTTCAGCTTCTTGCGGCCCTGCATCGCAGCCCACGTGCTGTTGGCCAGGATCGCGACGCCGCCCAGTTGCTGGAATACGGGGGCACCCTTGAAGGTGTCGAGCTGCACCGTTTGCGCAACGCCGGGCACCTTCTTGGCTTCGGTGTCGTCAAAGCTCTGCACCGTGCCACCCATCACCGGAGGACGTTCCACCATGGCGATGAGCATTCCCGGCATCTTGGCGTCGATGCCGAATACGCCAGTGCCGGTGGTGACGGGTACGGCATCGATCATCGGTACATCCTTGCCGATGTACTTGTATTCGGAAGCCGGCTTGAACTTCAGATCTTCTTTTGCGGGAACCGGGAGCTTTGAAGCATCGGCGACGAGTTCGCCGAACGCAAGCTTTTTGCCCGAGGCGGTGTGGACGATGTAGCCGTTGTCGGCCTTGGTGTCCTCCGCCTTGACGTTCCACTTGGCGGCAGCCGCGCGCTGCAACATCAGGCGTGCCGACGCACCAGCGACGTGCATGGCGTCCACGAAGTCACGAATCGAGCAGGAACCGTCGGTGTTTTGCGAGCCGTACTTCGCGTCGCCCAGCGCCTGTTCGACGCGTACGCGCTTCCAGTCGGCACCGAGTTCGTCGGCAACAACCATGGGCAGTACGCTACGGATACCGGTGCCCATTTCGGACCGGTGCGCGATCACCACCACCGTACCGTCGGCTTCCAGGCCAAGGTACACGCTGGGGTTCCACGCGGTGGGCGCGGCTTCTGCATTTTGCGGAATCAGTTTCGCGCCAAGAACAAGAGCTCCGGCCGAAATGGCGCCTTGAATCAACTCGCGGCGCGTGATGTTTTCGATGAAGGTCTTCATGACGTTATGCCTTCACCTGTCCGGCGGCCACGTGGATCGCCTTGCGGATTCTTTGATAGGTGCCGCAGCGGCAAATGTTGCCCTGCATGGCGTCGTCAATATCTTTGTCGGTAGGCTTGGGCTTTTCGCTCAATAGCGACGCGGCCTGCATGATCTGGCCGCTCTGGCAATAGCCGCACTGGGCCACGGCACATTCGCGCCAAGCCGTCTGCACCGGGTGTTCGCCCTTCGGATGCAGACCTTCGATAGTGGTGATTTTCTTGCCGGCGGCCGCCTTCATTGGCGTCACGCAGCTACGCGTTGCTTTGCCGTCCACAAGTACGGTACAGGCGCCGCAAAGCCCCATGCCGCAGCCGTATTTCGTACCGGTCATTTCGAGGTTGTCACGGACGTACCACAGCAGCGGCATGTCCGGATCGCCGTCGAACTGGCGGTTTACTCCGTTGATCCTGAGTTTGACCATATCGGAGAGTAGTTTATCAGGCGGCGAGGTTGGTGGCGTCTTCCTCCCACTGCATCATTGGTCCGCGATTGGTGAATACCTGGCCCTGTGTGGTTTCGAGTTGCACCGTTACGGTGGGCGCCGCGCCGATTGCCGCCTGCATCGCTGCGGTGGCTTCCATAAAGATGGCCGTCGCCATGTACGGCGGCAGGCCAGCCTTGGTACGCAGCACGCGCGGCAGGTATTCATCAAAGGACTTGCCGAGCATCTCCACCGCCTCGCGCAAATCTTTGGGAGCCTGCCCTTCGCGAACGTCCTGCGAGAAGCGCATCAGCGCATTCACGATCGCCGCTTCGGCCACCAACATCGTACGCACCGTCTTGCCGCGAAATGCACGATCCGCCACGCGCGCGGACTGAACCGAGGGGTTCTGTCCGCGGTACGCTTTGGCGAGTTCCGGTTCGCCGCTGCGTATCAGGTGCGCGTGGAGTTCTTCGATGCCGATCCGAAGGCGATTGGCAGCACGCTTGAACTGCTGCGCCATAAAGAACTCGTTCAGGACATCGTAGGAAAGCTCGCTCCGCTCATTTTCCGCCCAAGGACGAAGCGCCTGAAACATCATCGTCTGTAGACTCGATTCCACGTCAGCGCGACCTTCCGCATTCGAGAACTGCAAAGCCATTGCCCAACGCCGCAGGATCCACTGCACCTGCAACGCCACGCGAGCCCAAGTCTGATGATGGCGCCCATGGTGCAGACGCGGCGCCTTGCGCCACACCTCCGCCGGATTGCCTTGCACTCGATACGTAACCGACGCGACTTCCGTATCTTCCGGCAGGTTGCGGATGCCCCAGCGCGAGGCCAGCGCCGCGGCCCAAGGCTGCTGTAGCGTGGCCGCGTCATAACGGAACCGCATGGGGATCTCTTCGTCAGTGCGCGGATGAAACACGCCGGCCGCAATTCGCATGGCGGTTTCGCGAAGCGACAGCGGATCGGAACCCGTGTCCGACTGCAGCCAGCCTTGCGAAGAGAGCGTAAAGCGCATGGCGTCGAACAGCTCAAAGCGCTTGTTCCAATCGCGGCGGTTGAAGTACGGCAGGTGGAGTTCGATCCACGGGCGCTGTCCCGCAGCGTGGCGAATGCGTTCGCACATCGCACGCAGGATCTCCAGTTGACGGCTGGCGGCTTCTACCTTCTCTTCGTTGTGGAGCGGCCCAAAGAAGGATTGCATACGCCAGATGAGCCACTTAGGAAGCGCCTGCACGAGTTCGGGAGCGGCTAATGCACGCGACACCGTATCGAGGTCCGCCGACTGGCCGTCCGGCACCGCGTTGTCTTCGCCGGGCTTTGGCAGAAAGCCCATCAACGCGAGTTCGAGGTGCGGCGAAGGTACGGCAGTGCCGAGGTCGGTTTCCAGGTGACCGGCCGCCGTTTCGCGCAGCCAGCAGAGTTGAAATACGGTGTCGTGAGTGTGCATGTTGTGTGTTCTCTGTTCGTTCGATTTCGTTTGAGAAGCCGCGCCCGGGTGTCGCACTGCATAAAAATGGGACCGGAGCGCGGCGGTAACCGGCTCCGGTCCTTGGAAAGTCCCCAACAATGCGTCACACGAACGGACTGGCGCGATGCGCTTGCGTCAGCCCTGGCTTCCTAGCCCGATTCGATTAGAGCGCGCGCAGGCTGAGCGAGCGCACTTGTTGTACGGGCGCTGGCTCGTAAGATGTTGGATTGTTGGGCAGAAATAAAGCGCGTTAGACGGTGAAGGCTAACGCGCTGGTTTGTAGAACTGTGCTTTTCGTTTTATGTTCGCCGTCTGGCGATGACCACGCAGCTAGTCCAACACCGCGGCAGCCGCGATCTGCAGGAACGCGTTACGCTCGTCGTTACCGCCTTCCCGATGAATCAGGAAGATCGAGATCATGTTCCGCTTCGGGTCCACTGCATAGAACGTCCCGTAGCGACCACCATGCCCGTGCGTACCTTCGCTCAGCAGCAGGCCGTTCTGCGCGGGGTCGGTGATCACGTAGCTCCCCAAGCCCCAGCAACCGCCGGGCATGCTGGTACGCATTCCCGCAGGCGTGTGGCACGACGTCATCAACTGCAGCGACGCTTTCGAGATCACGCGCTTGCCGTCGAGCGTACCGCCATTCAGCATCATCTGGTACAGCCGGAACAGGTCCGCCGCCGTCGAATAAACACCACCCTCCGGCAGCGAGTACTTCGCGCCCACGCGGAACTTCATGACGCCTTCGCCTAGCGGATCCGACGTGTACTTGATCGTCTGCCCATCCTTCAGCAAGTACGCCGTCGGCATGCGGTGATGCTTCTCTTTCGGCGGAAAGATGTAGGAATCCACCATGCCGAGAGGCTGAAACAGGCGCGCTTCCAAAAACTTCTCAAACGCCATACCCGAGTGGACCTCAATCAGGCGCGCCAGCGTTGCGATGCCTGTATTCGAGTACGACCACTTCGTCCCCGGCTGAAACAGCAGCGGCTGTTGCGACTCGATCAGCACCACATCTGCAAGGCTCTTGTGCAGCGCGCCATGCAACTCCCCAATCGCAGGCGGCGGATTCAAAATCATCCCCGACGTATGCGTCATCAGGTCTCGAATCGTCACCAGCCGATTCGGCTTCACCAGTTTGCCGTCCTCATTCAGCACCATCTGCCCGCGGAACTCCGGCAGATGCTTTTCAATCGGATCGTTGATGTTGACCTTGCCGTCTTCCGCAAGCATCATCACGCCCAGGCAAACCATTGGCTTGGTCATCGAATGCAACTGAAAGATCGCATCCGTCTTGATGGGCTGCTTGGTTTCAAGGTCGGTATAGCCGATCGCCTCCATCGACGCGACCTGCCCATGTCGGGCCACCAGCGTGACCATGCCAGCTGCCTTACCGGCGTCGACAAACTCCCGCAATCGCTTTGGGATCTTGGCAAGCTGAGCCGCATCCAGACCGCTCTTGGCGGCGCTATCGCGATCGGCGGCGGAAATGGTCAGGAATGAGGTAAGGGCGACAAGAGCTAGGCGCATGCTTGTGACATTTTGTCACGATGCCCCGAGAATGCGCTCCAGCAACTCCGGGATCTCAAAGATCGCGCGATTCTGAATCGCTCGCGCATTTGCCTTGTACTTGTCGAGGATGCCCGGGCCGAGCAACTGGCCCACTGCCGTATCGATGCCGCGAAAGTTCTTGAGCACCACGCCGACCTGCTTGTTCAGCACCCAATCCGCGTTGAAGCGCTCCTGCGGCAGGGTCCACGCGTTACGCTCGATGATCACCGGGATGCCCATCTGCACGGCCTCGCTGATGCTGCCCGGGCCAGGCTTTCCGATCAGGAAGTCCGAAATCGCCATGTACGACGGAACCTCGCTCGTGAACCCTTCGACGTAGAACGGGATGTCCAGCTTCAACGCGCGCAGCTTGTTGGCAAGCGCTTCATTCCGGCCGCAGATAAAGATCAGCTGTACCTTCTGCCCGCTGTTGCTGACCTTTCGCGCGATGTCGAGCATTACCTTCGAACCTTGGCCGCCAAACAACACGATGCCCGTCGGCAGCGAAGGATCGAGCCCCAGGCGCTTCCGTTCGGTCACCCGATCGACCGTCACAGGCTCATAAAACTTAGGACGCAAAATCATGCCGGACGTCCGCAGAATCCGTTCCGGCGGATGCCCCATGCTGCGGGCCTGCTCCATCGCTTCATCCGTACCGCAGATGAACCACTGGTTCGGCTGATTCCTCTCGATCCAGAAGTTCGGCGGGTAATCCGCCATATCGGTAAGGATTGTGACGTAAGGAGTCTTGGGACAAGCAGCCTGAATCGCCCGGTACATCTGCCAGTTGAAGTTGGGCACCACCGACACCACCATGTCGGGCGTGGTTTTGCGCCAGTGCTCGGTCAGCAGCTTCACCGTGAACGGCCGCATCATCCGGATGATGCCCTGCATAAAGCGCAGCCCTGGCCCGGAGCCGAGCGTCCAGCCCTTGGCAAGCATCAGGTTGTAAATGTCTTCTAGATTGATGCCGGTGACTTTGCGGAAGACGTCCAGCGACTGCAGTAGTTCCTGGACATGAACCAGCCGGATGTCCCACGGCCTCTGCTGTTGCTCGATGACGGCTTGCAAGGCGGTTGCCGCCGCACGATGTCCTCCGCCGGCGTCGAAGTACATAAAGTCCAGAACGGGGCGGCGCGGGCTCATGCAAGGTTCACGGTAACAAAAGATCGTGTCAGAATGACGAAGAATGCGAGTTTATTTGCTGCGTCATGGAATTGCCGAAGATGGTTTTGGAAAGCCGGACGCGGATCGCGCGATTACGCCGGAAGGCTTCAAAAAACTACGCGAGGTGATGAAGACGCTGAAAGCAGCGGGTGTAGTGCCGACCGCGGTACTTTCCAGTCCTTACCTGCGCGCGATGCAGACCGCAGAGGTCGCCGTCAGCGAACTTGGATTCCAGGGTGAGATCGAACAGGTGAGTAAGCTCACGCCGGACTCGTCTCCGCGCGATGCCTGGGGTGAGATCCGGCTGCAAAAGAGCCAGCAGGAAGTGCTCGTCGTCGGGCACGAACCGCTGTTCAGCTCATTGACGGCCTTTTTGCTGAACTCCCCATCGATGCTGGTCGATTTCAAGAAGGGCGGCGTCGTGGCGATTGATCTCGCCTCGTTCACCGCCCAACCACATGGGGTGCTCTGCTGGTACCTGACGCCGAAGCTGGCGTCCAAGTAAAGTACTAGCGGCCTTCCGACGACGGAGGCACCAGGTTCTTGAGACGCATGTACGTCACAATGTTGCCGTAATGCTCGTTGTCGTGGGCGATATTGAAGTTGAGGATCGTGTTGTAGGTGCGTTCAGCGCGGCCAAACAGCTTGCCCTTGGTGGCCAGCGAGGCATCGGTGAGGCTGTTGTACGCGCCGTCGCAGAATTCCACGCTGGTCTTCAACGCGGCGACGAGATCGGCCTTGCTGGTGAGAGACTTCTCGGCGCCAGGCGCCTTCTTTGCTTTGCTGGCATCCATCGCGCCGCCACAGAAGCCGTAGTGGGCATCGGTGATGTGGCCGATCAACTGGCCGAAGCTACGGACGTCCGGCGTGGCCTTGAAGGCATAGCCCTCTTCCGGCATCTTTTCCGCGGCTTTGACGATGTTCGTCTTGATTTGCGTCCAAAGTCCCTTGACTTCGGTGGCCATCGGATTGTCTTGCGCGACGGCGGTGAGACCGCACGCGGCGGCCAAAATCAACATTTTTCTCATGAGTGGACTACTAAACCTCCTGGATGGGCTTTCACTATCTTAGTAACCTTTGACGCGCTGGGCGATATTCTGTATGGAAAGCGAACGCGTTCTTGACTGATTTATCCGATCAGGAGTTGATGCGGCAGGTGAAAGACGGTGACCTGCGCAAGTTGGCGGTGCTGTTTGAACGGCACCATCGTGCGCTATTTCACTTCTTTTTGCGTTGCACGTCCGACCGAGCGCTGAGCGAGGATCTCGTGCAGGAAGTGTACTTTCGCATCCTGCGGTACAGGCATACGTTCAACCCGCAACATGCGTTTACGGCCTGGATGTACCAGATTGCGCGGAACGCCCAGATGGATCAGTTACAAAAGCGCCGTCCTGAGGTGACACCGGATGAGGAAATGGCCAGCGCGTCGTCTCGCGTGGACGACGTCCTGTCGCGCGACCAGGAAGTGGCGCTGCTGCGGCGCGCGATGGAGTTGCTTCCGGAAGACAAGCGAGAGGTGCTGGTGCTGAGCCGCTATCAGGAACTGAAGTACGAAGAGATCGCGCAGATTCTGGGGATTGAAGTGGGGGCGGTAAAGGTTCGTGTGTTTCGCGCCGTGCGGGCGCTCGGCGATCTATACACCGAACTGGCAGGAGCAAAAGCATGACGACATCTTGCGAACAGATTCAGCAGAAGCTGCCCGAGTATTGGGCCGGCATCATTTCGGTGAATGAGCATCGCGCGGTGGACACGCATCTTGCCGCTTGCCAGGCTTGCCGGAATGAGTCGGCTGAGCTGGGACGCCTGTGGGCCAATCTGGATCGGGTTCCGGTGGAGGCGCCTGGTCCTGCGGTTCGCACCCGTTTTTACGACATGCTCGATGCCTATCGCAGCGGTGCGGACGAGAAAGCGCCGGCGGCCGCTCCCAGTTGGTGGTCGCGATGGTTTGGGCAGCCGTTGCCGGTGTTTGCAGGCGCACTGGCGATGCTGGCCGTTGGATTCTTTGCGGCCCGTTCTTTTTACTCTCCCCCGGTTGTGAAGCCGGAAACCTCGGAAATCGCACAACTGCGCGGCGAGGTGAACAGCATACGGGAGATGTTGCAGCAGCAATCCGCGTCTGAGCGGCTCAAGGGTGTGACCTTTGCCAGCCGCGCGGACAAGTCCGATCGCGATGTGGTGTTCGCGCTGCTGGACACCGTCAAGTCCGACCCCAACGTCAACGTACGGCTGGCGGCGGTGGACGCCTTCAAGCGCTTTGGGACGGACCATGCGGCGCGCCGTCAACTGTTGGAAGCGATCAAGCTGCAGGAATCGCCGATGGTGCAGATTGCGATCATCGAACTACTGGTGGACCTAAACGATCAATCCGCGGTGAAGGCGCTCAATGCGATGACCCAGGACGACAAGCTACAGAAGGCCGTGCAGGAGCGCGCGCGCTGGGCGGTTACGGAGCTGCACTGACCAATGATGTATAGACCCTGGCTATTGTTGGCGATTGCGGCGACTGGTATTGTCGCGGCGGCACAGGAACGGTTGATTGCGTTCAGTGACGAAGCGCGCCCACGGATCGTGCGAGTGGAACTTTTGGACGGGAGCCTGAGCATTCGTGGGTATGAAGGTAAGGACGTGAAGGTCACCTCTGCGGCGCTCGAGAAGGATCGCGTGCAGGTGACGGAGGCGAACAATACGGTCAGCATTAGCGGGATGAACCGGGGTCCGATGGTGGTGCAGGTGCCGAACCAGACGTCCCTGGTGGTGCGCTGCGTCAATTGCAGAGAAGCTGTGGTTGAAAGCGTCAGCGGAGACCTGGACATCAACCTGTTGAACGGTGCGATTCGTCTGATGAACGTGTCCGGATCCATCCTCGCGCACTCGCTGAACAAGAGTATTTCCGCAGTGATTACGCGGCTTGATCCGGACAAGCCGAGTTCTTTCACGTCCATGAACGGAACGATCGACTGTACCTTCCCGGCGGACCTCAAGGCAGACGTCAAGCTGCGCACGGAGAACGGTAAGATCCACACGGATTTTGACCTGCAGTTGGAAGGCGGCCTTCCAGTGCGGACCGATCGCGGTATCAGCGGGCGCATCGGCGGTGGAGGTCCGGAATTGCAGATGCGCGCCTTTAACGGATCGATCTACCTGCGAAAGAAGTAAGCTAGCGGTGTATGCTTTCCCGCCGCGAGTTCGCGCTTGGCGCTACTGCAACCGTTGCCAGGGTAAAGGCCCAAGCAAAGAAGCGTCCCAACATCCTGTTTGCCACGGCTGACGATCGTTCCTGGAACGGCGCGTTCCGCTACCGCGGCGCGAACACCTTGCGCATCCCAACGATTGATCGCCTGGAGCGCGAAGGGCTTGCCTTTGAGCATTCGTTCTGCGCGGCGCCATCCTGTACGGCCTCGCGCAGTTCGATGCTGACGGGCCGCCAGATGTGGCAGACGCGGGAAGGCGGCGTACTGTGGAGCACGCTCAGCCCGGACTACCCGGTGTTCACGCATCTGCTCGAGGACTCCGGATACTTTGTCGGCTCCACCGCCAAGACTTGGGGTCCCGGGACGTGGAATGCATTGGGACATACGCGACCACCTGCGGGGCGTGAGTTCAATGCGAAGAAAGTAGCACCGCCGCAGCCGGGTATCGACCCGCGCGACTATGCTGCCAACTTCGACGATTTCCTTGCTGCGCGCACAAACAAAGAACAGCCGTTCTTCTTCTGGTACGGCGGGACGGAACCGCATCGCGTGTACGAGAACGGCATTGGCAAGCGCTTGGGCAAAGATCCCGCCAACGTCGACGTACCTCCCTTCTGGCCGGACACCGACGTGGTCCGCACCGACATTCTGGATTACTGCGCGGAGGTCGAGTACTTCGACACGCACCTGGGCCGCATGGTAGCCGCCTTGGAACGAGCGGGCGAACTGGAGAATACGCTGATTGTCGTCACCAGCGACAACGGTATGCCGTTCCCGCGCGGCAAGGTGAACCTGTACGACACCGGCATCCGCATGCCGTTGTCGATCCGCTGGGGCAAGAACGTGGTGAAGCCCGGCCGTACGGTGAGCGAGTTCGTACAGCACATCGACCTTGCGCCTACGTTTCTGGAAGCCGCTGGTGTCGCCGTACCCGCCTCCATGACCGGCAAGAGCCTGCTGCCACTGCTGCGCGGCGAGAGCGACGCCTCCCGCGATGCCGCATTTGCTGGCGTCGAGCGCCACACTCTAGCGCGGCCGAACGCCGAGACCTATCCGACCCGTTGCATCCGTACCAAGGACTTTTTGTACATCCGCAACTTCCGCCCGGACCGCTGGCCCATGGGCGGCGAACACATTTCGAACCTCGGCAACATCAACGGCGATGTCGATGATAGTCCCACCCGCAACCTGATCCTGAACGAACGGTCCAAGTACGGCAACGCGTACGAACTATGCTTTGGCAAGCGCCGCGTGGACGAGTTGTACGACCTAAAGTCCGACCCGTTCCAGATGCGCAATGTGTCGACCGACCTGAAGTACTTCAAGGTCAAAGACCAGCTTTGGAATCGTTTGCAGGCCTATTTACGGCAGACTGGCGACGTTCGGGTGGACGGCAACGACCCCTGGCAGTCCTATCCGTACCGTGGTCCCCGGCAGGGTTGAGTACCAGTACGGCTCAGAACCAAGCGGCCATTTTCCCGGTACGAACTCAGCCCTTACCCTTAGGCATGGTCATGTGGCTTTAATCACCAATGCCTGCCAGCCGTCGAGTTCCAACCGTTGGACCTCGTCCGCTTGCGGCTCCAGTTCTTCAAACCCGGACAGAATCAAAGTACGGGCCACACGCCGGTACTCAGGCAGCATCGCACGGTGAACTTCCGGCGAGATGTTGGCAACCACAATATCGAATGAGCCCGCCGCGACGGCATCGACTGACCCTGTGAACTTGGGCTGCCAATCGCAGTGTTCAATCGAGTCCGGATCGATGTCGCACGCGACGGCGTGGCCTTCCAGAATCGCGACGGCCTTGGACAGAATGCCTGACCCTGCGCCTACGTCCAGCACGCGGTTGCCGGGCTTAACGTACTGTTCCAGCAACTGCAGGCACATCCGCGTACACGGATGATAGCCGGTGCCGCACGCGGACCCTGGATTGATGACAAGACGCACGCGTCCTGCGGGCGTGGGGTCCTCATTCCAAGGCGGTACGACAAAAAACTTCGCTCCTGCGGTGACGGGCGGAAAGCTGCGGCGGGTCTCTTCTTCCCAATCCACATCTTCGGGCTCGATGCGCTGCGGGTGCAGGTCGGCCAGAGTCTCGATGACGCTTTCGTCGTCAAAGAAGGCTTCCAAGGTTTGGTCGCCTTCCACGATGCCGAGCGTGCCTGCTTCCCAAAGGCGCTGCACGATGAGGTCGCGCTGCGGGTCCGCCAGGTCGGACGCAATGAGCAGCGAAAACATCAGCCCTGCACGCGCTTTTCTTTGCCCACCCAGTACTTTTCTTTCAGCACCAGCTTGCGGATCTTGCCCGTGCCGGTTTTGGGCAACGGCTCATCCTGCACCTCGACAATGCGGGGCAGTTTGAAGCGTCCCAGGCGATCGCTGAGATACGTTTGCAGGTCTTCTGACGAGAGTGCGGTACCGGGCTTGCGTACGACGACGGCAGCGGGTACTTCACCCCAGCGTCCATCGGGCGCCGCGACCACGGCACATTCAAATACATCGGGATGCGCAAAGATATGCTGCTCGATCTCAAGCGACGAAATGTTCTCGCCGCCCGAGATGATGATCTCCTTCTTGCGATCCACGATGTGGATGTAGCCTTCTTCGTCCCACACGGCCATGTCGCCGGTATGCAGCCAACGCCCCGTCATCACGGCTGCGGTCGCCTCCGGCTCTTTGTAATAGCCGGACATAATGTGGTCACCCGCCGCGACCACTTCTCCGATGGTCTGCATGTCGCGCGCGACATCGAACATATTGCTATCCACCACGCGGATCTCAACGCCGGGTACGGGCCAGCCGGCCATCGCCTTACGCTTCAGACGTTCGCGATCATCCGCGTACACCAGACCCTTCTCGCGGGCGGAGGTCAGCACCGGCGCGGTTTCCGTCATGCCGTAACCAGCCATGATCTCGGCTTTGGTGAAAAGGCCTTCCAAGCGCTCGATGAGGTCCGGCGAGGCGGCAGCACCGCCAATCATGATCTTGCGCATGCTCAGCAAATTGTACGCACGGGAATCCGGCGAATTGAGCAGCGCGTTGGCCATGGTCGGCACCAGCGACATATCGGTGGCTTTGTGATCCTGAATGGTCTTGAACACAAAGCCCGGCTCAAAGCGGCGCACCATCACCTGCTTCACGCCCTGCATCACACTGGCTTGCGGACGGCCCCAGCCATTGGCGTGGAAGAGCGGAATCGTGTGAAGGTCCACCATGTTGTTGACGTCTTCATACAGCCCGGCAACGGACATGGCATGCAGATACAAGCAGCGGTGGCTCAAGGTGACACCCTTGGGCGTACCCGTACTGCCGCTGGTATAAAACAGCTCGGCGATGGCGTTCTCATCGACCGCCATGACATCGGCGCGTTCTGCTACCCCTGCATCGACGATCTCTTCATACTGCAGGTCGGCAGCCGGAACCTTGTCATCCGTTGTGACCCATGTCTTCACTTCCGGACAAGCAGGGCGCAGCTTTTCGACGTACGGTACAAAGTCGTTCTCAAAGATCACCATGCGTGCACCAGAGTGGTTCAACACGTTGGTGAGTTCGGGAATCGACAGGCGTACGTTGAGCGGCATCACGATGCCACCGGCTTGAATCACGCCGTAATAACCTTCCAGCAACTGGTGGGTATTAAAGCTGATATACGCTACGCGGTCGCCGTGCTCGATGCCGAACTTGGGCAGACCCGTCGCCAGCTTTTGGGCGCGCTCGCCAAACTCGCGATAGGTGAACTGCCGGTCCCGGCAAATCACGCCGGTTCTTTTGCCGTACAAGTCCATTGCCCGGTGCAGGCAACGGAGTGGGGTGAGAGGTGCGGACATGGGTACCTTTACGACACTACTATACAAACGATCAATGCAGAATGGCGCGCTCTGCATGGCGCGACACTTCCGGCCGAACGGTGGCCAGGGTGGACTTCCAGTCGCCCGTCGCATAGCGCGTTTCAAACGCCTTCACGGCGGCCTCAAACCGGTCCAGTAGCTGTTGCTTCAACGCCGGCTCAGCAAACGAATACTGCAAGCTGTTGCGCCCAATCTGCATGATCTCCGCCCAGGTCAGGTTGTACAGCTTCGACGCCAGCATGTATTCATCGGTCAGGTTTGAATCCCACACCCCGGAATCATCGGTGTTCAGGCACACCGGTATCCCAAAGCGCAGGTATTCCGGAAACGGGTGCTCCCGCAAGTCTGTGAAGTATTCGAGCAACCGATTACTCACCAGGTTGACTTCAACAAGGTTGCGGCCGTTGCGCATGAGCAGCATCGCGTCGGGATCTGAGATCAGGTTGGTGCCGTGGCCGATGCGCTCCGCCCCCAGCAGCAATGTGTTGCGTACCTCAGGACCCGGCGCGTCCACTTCACCGCCGTGGATCGACAGGTGAATGCCAGAGTACTTGCGGCGCATCTTGCGGAAAGTCTGCAGAAAGCGCAGGGCGTTGCCCTTGGTGTTGTCTTCCCTGCCCGCCATGTTGAGGCCCACCCAAAGGTCGCGATTGCGATGGTTGAAGTCGTACAGGCGCTCCACCATCTCCTCCGCATCGGGACGGAAACGAATGGCGACGCTCTGGAAGCGCACGCTGATCGGCAGCGATGCCAGATCCTGCTCTGCCAGACGCTTGCGCAACAGGTCCGCTGCTTCCTGCGTCGGCGCGTTGTACTGCGTCTCGACGTACAGCACCTTCTCGCGCGCATAGCGCTTCAACATACGGGCCAGCAGTTCGCGCATCGCCGCGGTGTCGCGCGCGACCTCAGTGAGCCGGTTGACGATCACTTCAAAAAACTCATTGCGACCTTCATACCCTTTGTCGATCGTCAGCGCAGAGATCCAGGCGGCCTTCTCTTCGCCGTTGAGATCACTCAGCTTCTTGTAATCGGCATGTACGCAAGCCGGCAGGGCGGATAAAGTCGCGGGGGACACCATGCGATATCGCAGCGGGGGACCTTCATCACCCGCGCAGTTCGACAAACCCATCCGCACGGAAAAATGCGGCACCACCTCGTACACTTCCTCCGGACGGAACGACAGCGACAAGTGATGGTGGATGTCGCCGCCCTTGGGCATGTCCCAAAAGAACGCGTACATCTCTTGCGGGGTTGCCTTCTGCCGGATCTCTTCGAACCGGGCCGAAAAATCCTGCGCGCACAAAGGCACCAGGCAGGCCAGACAAAGCAGTAACCTCACGCCGTTAGTACCGCCAGCTCTTCAGATCCGCACCGGCCGGAGCCGTACGTTCAATTTGTTCCAGAATCTTGGGGACGTACAGGGTGTTGTACCGGAGGCGCGAAATCGCGTTTGGCTGCGTGGGGTCGCCGTTCCAGCAGTGTTCGGCGCGGTCGCCGTACTTCACTTCCCCACCATAGTCGGTGGTCTTCAAGAAGTCTTCCATCAGGTACACGGCGTTGTTCAGATAGTAGTTGTCCATATCGCCGCAGTACAGATGGATCTTGCCCTTCAGCTTCGGTCCGAGCTTCGCCCAATCGCGCTGCAGGATGTGGCGTAGATCGTAATTCTCACGCCAGTACTCCGCCACGGTACGGTCGATCTCGCCGGTCACTTTGTCGAAGATGCGCTTGGGGTAACCGTCCGCGCCAACGGGCGAGTACACCGCCTCCCAGATGTCCCACTGCTGGCCCGAACGCGACTTTGTACCCAACGCCAGCTCAAAGTAATTGGCTTGCTCTAACGTCACGCTGACATGACCGAGATAATCGCGCTTGCCCGGCCGAGGTACGCGAGTATGCGCGCCTTCCAGATAGTACGCGTTCTTATCCTTGTAGATATCGACAACCGTATACGCACGGAAGTCGATCGGGTCCGGGCACGCCGCAAACGCGCCGTTGAACTCATCGGGATAAAACGTCTGCACTGCCAGAGCTTCCCAACCACCAGTCGACCCGCCGTACGTGAATCGCGCCCAGCCCTGCCCAATGCCGCGGAACTTCTTCTCGATATACGGAATGAGTTCCTTCATGATGGCGTCGCCGTACGGACCTTGATTGGCAGAGTTCACCGCGTAGGAGTCGTCATAGAAAGGCGTCGCGTGCTGGATCTCGATAATCAGCATGCGAGGGAAGCCGGGCCCAGTCCACTTCTTGTAAAAATCATGCGCCTCGCGCTGCTGGATGCGGTTGTACCCGGCCATCTTGAAGCGCTCTGAGTAATCGGGCTTCAGATTGTCATCCGGCGGCTCGGGGCGAAATCCTCCAAAATCGGCCGGGAAATGCCCATGAAACACCACCAGCGGGTACTTCGCCTCGGGATGCTCGTCAAACCCCTCGGGCAGCAGGACATGGGCACCCAGATGCATCGGGCGGCCCCAGAACTTGGTCAGCAGCTCACTCTGGATGCGAATGTGCTTGATGTACTTCGTATCCTTGGGCTCCACAATCGGTGGGATCTCCTGATCCAACAGAAGTTCGTACGAGCCATTCGCTGTTACCTCCAGCGCTTGGGGCTTCGAGTACAAATTGCCCGGCGCACGATTCCACTGCTGCCCCTCGCCGCGATCCATCGGCAGCTTTACCGTATGTCCATCGGCACGGCGGAACGTCTCGTACTTGTGCAGCAGCGCTTGCACAAAGTACTTGCCCGGCTTCAGCGCTGCAAGGCTTCGCACAGGATGTCCGAACTCATTCGCCAGCGTTTGCGCCGTGCCGGGCTTCCAATTCTCGACGTCCATGCCAAAGACAATCTGCGATTCCGGACCGTCGTTGATCTGGAATCGAGGCTCTGCCTTTGAGTTATTGGAAAGCAGCAAAAGGAGCCGTCCGTCGAAGGTCGCTTTCTGTCCGGAAATCGAAACACGAAAGCGCGGCGCGGCCTGAACAGCGGCGCACATCGACAGCAACGCCAGAACCACAGCGAAGTTGTGCATAGAGAGTGAGTGTAGCGCCTGTTATCCTGAAGGCTCAACCTCCACTTTCCGCTTGTACAAAGACCTTTCCATCACCGTCATCATTCCCTGTCTGAACGAGGAGCAAGGCATCGAGCAAGTGATGCAGCGCATGCCCGCGTTTGTCGACCAGGTCATCGTCGTCGACAACGGTTCGACGGACCGCACCGCCGATGTCGCCAAGAGCTACGGCGCGCAGGTGATTCACGAAGAAGTGCGTGGTTACGGCCGTGCGTACAAAAGCGGCTTCGACAAAGCTACAAGTGACGTCATCATCACCCTCGATGGCGACCACAGCTATCCCGTTGACGCTCTGTCGTACCTCATTGAGGCCCTGCGCCATCTCGACGTCGACTTCCTCAACGCCTCGCGATTCCCCGTGCGCGACCGCAACGCCATGAGCTTCAAGCACAAGTTCGGCAACTGGGTACTTTCCTTTGCCATGTCAGTGCTGTACTTCCGCTGGGTGCGGGATTCGCAAAGCGGCATGTGGGTCTTCCGCCGCCGGATCTTGGAAAAGATGAAGCTGACCTCCGATGGTATGGCTTTTTCCGAAGAGATCAAAATTGAGGCTCTCAAAGCGGGCGTACGCTTCCAGGAGCTTTCCATCCAGTATTCATCGCGTTTGGGCGAGATCAAGCTCAATCCGTGGCGCGATGGTTTTTACAATCTCTGGTTTCTGCTGAAAAAACGTTTCAGCTAATTTCACCTTATTGACATGCCAGTTTGAGCTTTATACGATGTAGAGCATCGCCAGGGAGGTCTTCGCGATGTTCGAACGTTCATCCGCGGCATTGTTTGCCGCGATTTTGGTACTAGCTCCGTCCGCCTACGCGCAGGATGCGCGCGGAGCGATTATCGGCACGGTCAGCGATGGGTCGGGAGCACGCATCCCCAACGCGGCCGTAAGTGTCACCAACAAGGCCATGGGGGCCGCGGTGGCATTGAAAACCAATACATCCGGCGCATATGCCGCCAGTTACCTGATTCCGGGTACATATCAAGTTTCGGCCGAGGCGCCAGGCTTTAAAAAAGTCATTCAGGACAACATTGAACTTCGCGTCAATGACCGGTTGGAAATCAACCTCACCCTTGAGGTTGGCAACGCCGAACAAAGCATCAGTGTCAGCGCCGAAACGCCCTTGCTCGCGACGGAATCCGCATCGCTCGGCCAGGTTGTGGACGGCCGCCGCGTTTCCGAACTGCCGATTCCGCATGGCAACCCATACTTTTTGATCGGCCTTGCCGCCGGCGTATCCTTCACGCGCGACCCGCGCCTCGACCGCCCCTTTGAGCCCACCCACATCGTCGGCTACAGCATGGACGGCACGCGCGCCAACCGCAGCGACGTCACCATCGACGGTGCAGTCAGTACCGCTACCGCCGGCGCCGGTGAAGTCATCGCTTCCTATGTCCCGCCCGCCGACATCGTGCAGGAATTTAAGGTGCAGACGGCGACTTTCGACGCCAGCTTCGGCCAGACCGAAGGCGGCGTTACCAACATCAGCTTGAAGTCCGGCACCAACGCGCCGCACGGCACGCTCTATTACACGAACATGACCCCCGGTCTGTTCGCCAACGACTACTTTGCCAACGCCAACCGCATCCCGCTTCCGGACTTTTACTACCATCGCTGGGGCGCGTCCTTCGGAGGTCCTGTGTGGATCCCCAAGCTTTACGACGGCCGCAACAAGACCTTCTTCATGTGGGGTTATGAAGGCATCAAAGAAGCTCGTCCCCGCAACAACGGCAACCCCACCGTACCCACGCAAGCCATGAAGAACGGCGACTTTTCGCAGCTTCTGGCTCTCAACTCCAGCTACCAGATCTACAACCCATGGACCCGCCGCGCCGTTGCCGGTGGACGCTTCCAGCAGGATCCCTTCCCGGGCAACATCATCCCCGCCAGCCTCTTTAACCCGATCTCGAAGAGGGTGCTCGACACCTATTTCCCCGCGCCACTCACCGCTGGCAATCCCGACGGTACAAACAACTACCTTCGCCCGGAACTCCAGGAACAGGCAGACTACTATACCCACTCGGTTCGCGTCGACCAGTACATCGGACAGAAGCAGCGCCTCTTTGTTCGTGGCAGCTGGTACGACCGCGTCAGCAACTACAACAACTACTTCAACAATGCAGTAACCGGAGAATGGTTCCAGTTCGCCTCGCGCTCGGGCGTCATTGACGATGTCATCACGCTTTCGCCCACCACGGTTCTGAACCTTCGGTACGGCTACAACCGCTTCATCCGCGTCACCAACGCCAATCCCGACCAGCGCGGCTTTGACCTGACCTCGCTTGGATTCCCCGCTGCTTACAATAACGCCATCTCGCCCGACATCCGGCGATTTCCCCGCTTCGATATCGCTGGTTACCAAGGCACCGGGATCGGTGGCGAGTTCCGCCCCAACGACACTCACAACATAGTCACCACGCTGAACAAGATGGTGGGCTCGCACTCGCTCAAGGGCGGCATGGAGTTCCGTTCTTACCGCGAGACGACCTCGTTCTTTAGCAATAGCCAAACCGGCCAGTTCGTCTTTGATTCCAGCTTTACGCGCGGTCCGCTCGACAATGCCCCCAACTCTCCCAATCAATTGGGCCAATCCGTGGCTGCGTTCCTTCTCGGCCTCCCCTCTGCGTCTAGCCTCGTGGCTCGCGTCGCGGATTATGCCGAACAGTCGGTATCCTACGGTTTCTTTCTCCACGACGACTGGAAGGTCAACCGCAAGTTGACCCTGAACATCGGTCTGCGCTGGGAGTTTGACACACCCCTTACCGAGCGCTACAACCGCTCGGTGCGTGGCTTCAACACCTCGTACCAGCAGCCGTTTGATGCTGCTGCTCGCGCCAGGTACGCCGCCAATCCCACGCCGGAAGTTCCGGTGGATCAGTTCCGCTCCTTCGGCGGACTCACCTTTGCCGGCGTCGACGGCCAGCCTCGCGGCCTTTACAACACGCCCAAGCGGAACCTGATGCCGCGCTTCGGCTTTGCGTATCAGGCAACACCCAAGATGGTGATCCGTGGCGGCTACGGCATGTTCTATGGCTTCCTTGGCCAGCGCCGTGGCGACGTCATCCAGAGCGGCTTTAGCCGGAACACGCCGTTTGTACCCACGATCGATGGCGCTACGTTCGTCAACACTCTTTCGAATCCCTTCCCCACCGGCATCCTGGAACCACTCGGTGCAGGCCAAGGCTTCCAGACCTTCGTCGGCCAGAGCATCACGTTCTTCAACGAGAACCCCCGGCAACCGCAGATGCAGCGCTGGCAGGTCGGCTTCCAGCGTCAACTGCCGGGCAGCTTTGTTTGGGATGCTTCGTACGTCGGCAACCGCGGGTCGTTCATCGAGATCGGCCAGAACCTCAACGTCACGCCGCAGCGGTACCTGAGCACTGCCAGCACGCGCGACAATGCGCGTAATGCATATCTCACGGCACAGCTGCCCAACCCCTTCCAGGGCCTCATGCCCACCGGCGCGACGGGTACGTTCACTGGCGCCAACATCGCTCGCGAACGCCTCCTGCGGCCCTTCCCGCAGTACGACGCGGTAAACCAGTCGCGCTTTGACGGCTACTCCTGGTACCACTCACTGCAGACCGGCATCGAAAAGCGCTTTTCCAAAGGCTACACGTTCAACCTGAACTACACCTTCTCGAAGTTCATGCAGGCCACGGAAACCTACCAAGCGGACGACCTTCGTCCCACCGAAGTAATCTCCGATTCGGACCGTCCGCATCGCGTGAGCGCCAGCGCCATTTGGGAACTTCCCTTTGGTCCCGGCAAACTGCTGCTCGGCAAGTCCAACGGTGTGGTGGCCCGCATCGTCGGGGGCTGGCAGTTGGGTGGCGTGTACACCTTCCAGAGCGGCGCGCCCATCAACTGGGGCAACATCTTCTTCAACGGCGACATCAACAACATTCGCCTGCCCGACGATCAGAAAACCGTGAATCGCTGGTTCAACACAGAGGCCGGTTTTGTCAGAGCGGCCGCCGACCAACCCGTGTCGAACGTCCGTACGTTCCCCTTCCGCTTCGGCTTTATTCGTGCCGACAAGCTCAATAACTACGATCTCTCGGTGATCAAGAATACGCAGATCAAAGAGAACATGAATCTCCAGTTCCGGTTTGAAGCGCTAAACGCGATGAACCATCCGCTCTTCCCCGCTCCAAACACCAACCCTGCACAGGCTGCGTTCGGCCAAGCGGTATCGTCCAACCAGGCGAACTACCCGCGCCGCATTCAGCTTACGGGTAAGTTCATCTTTTAAGCCCCTGCGAGGCTTAACTGCTGATTCCCGCGGCAACATGCGGGACGTTCATTCTGAAGCGCTGGCGCACTCAACAAGCGCCAGCGCCTTTTTCCTTTACGGGCGAGGTTTGTACCGCTGTAGGATCTGCTTCACCCGGTCCACCGGAAGGGCCTGTACATCCTTGCTGGTCTTGGCCGCGAGCATCGAGTTGTACACAGCTTCTTCCGTCGCTTCCTTCACCGCCTGAAACAGCGGCGACATCGCATCGTTCGCCAGCAGGTCGCGTGAGTTGCTGGTGCTGAACGCAATCGCGTACTCGCCCGAACCATTGCTCGTCGAAGATCCCGTCACGCCGAGGCCAAGTATCGAACGTGACGCCAGTCGCTTAAGGTTCCGCGCATCCATCGGCGCATCGGTGGCGATGACGATCATGCAGGACCCTCCCGGTGCAGGCTCGGCGTACTGCTTCAAATAATACTGCCCGAGTTCCTTGCCAACGGGTACGCCATCAATGGTCAGAATGCCGCCGTAATTGCTTTGCACCAGAACGCCGATGGTAAAGCCGCCCAAAGCCGCAGGCAGCACGCGCGACGACGTACCAATGCCGCCCTTCCAGCCAAACGCAATGGTGCCCGTACCCGCCCCAACATTGCCTTCTTCCACTGCACCGGTCTTCGCAGCCTCGATCGCCTGCATCACGTGCGACACCTTCACATGCCGACCTCGGATGTCGTTCAACCGGGCATCGTTGGTCTCCCCCACCAGCGCATTGACGGACATCACGTTCTCGTTGCCGGTCTGCTTGAGCGTCCACTCGACAGCCCCGGCGATGCCTTCCGCCACGCTCAGCGTATTGGTCAAAATGATCGGCGTCTCGATGTTGCCAAGCTCTTCCACTTGCGTACTGCCGGCAAGCTTGCCAAAGGCATTAGCGATGTGAATCCCGCCCGCCACTTTGTTTTGAAAGAGGTTGCCGCCATGCGGCAGAACTGCGGTAACGCCAGTGCGGATGCGTTCGCCCTCCACCAACGTCACATGGCCGACCTTGACCCCCGCCACATCAGTTATGGCATTCAGCCTTCCCGTGGGCAGGACGCCGGGCTTGATCCCAAGATCGCGGGCACGTTGACAGAACATGGGGAGTGAAAAAAGAAAGAAACTAGCGACGGCGAGCTTGCTGGACTTCATGCTTATAGCACTCTACCAGCCGCTCAGTCATGCGTCGCATGTCGCGATGCTCTTCGACGTACGCACGCGCCCGCTGCGCCATCTCCGCAGCCTCCTGCGGGTTTTCTAGCAGGCGCACCACCCAGTCCGCAAAGCCCTGCGGATCGTCCGCAAGTCCGCAGAGTTCTCCGTCCTTCGCGGCCAACCCTTCGGCCCCGACGGTCGTTGAGACTGTCGGGATGCCTGCCGCAAAGCCTTCCAGCAGCTTCACGCGTACACCAGACCCCGACAGAATCGGACAAATAAACACGGAGTACTGCGCCAGCGGCGTGCGCACGTCATCGACAAAGCCAATGAGCTCGACGTTCTTCCACTCCGGCGACAGCGAATGCTTCGGCGGCGGATCGGACCCAATCAGCACAAGCTGCGCACCCGGCCGCTTCGCCAGGATGCGATTCCATACGTGTTGAATGAACCAGTCCAGCGCCTCGACATTTGGCGTATGCCGAAAACTGCCCAGAAACAGCACCGTGTCCGGGTCGCGCCCATCGGGTTTGAAGTCGTATCGCGACGTATCAACGCCAGCCCGATACTGATCGTCGATGCGACCTCGCATCTCCGGCAGGAACGACTCGACGTACGTCCGGTTATCCACGCTGCAAACCTGCACCCGATGCATCTTTGGCAACAAGGTCAGCTCATAACGCAGCGCCCGTAAATACTCCCACGTATGCTGAATCCGCTTGAACGGATTCTTCACAAACGGCAACCCGCGCGCGATCGACTGAAAGTACACATCGTGCTCAAACAGGATGCACCGCAGACGCGCGAAATCACCCGCATACTGGCCCAAAACCGTGTATTCCAACTGCAGGACATCGACATTGTGCACGTACGTCTGCCGCTGAATCAGATACTCCAAATCGGGATTCTCAAACTCGTACACCGCATGCGGAATCGTACTGCCCAAGCGCTTCTGCTTGGCCGGAGGACGGATGATGAACTCCACCGATTTCGCAAGCTCCCGCAGCGATTGGTGCGCGTCCAACTCCCACTCCCAGTCGAGCATGATGATCAGGTGCAGGTCGCATAGCCGCGACAGTTCACGAATCGTTTGATACATGAACACCGCGCCACCATGAATCGGCGGATACACCGGATACGGCGCCACAAACAGCACGGACAAGCGTTCGGGATTCGACGGCAGATCGCCGAACCGATCGCGAAAGTACGCGCCAGTCTGCCGCCGAAAGACCTCCGTGTCGTTGACCACTGCAAGGCTCTTAGCCCGCGCACGAGCGCTCAAGCATTCGGGCAACTGCGCCACCGCACGCAGCAGACCTCGCATGTTCACGCGCTCCGCCGAATGCCCAAACGCCGCGCTCAGCCCGACGTCCGTAACCAGATACAGAAAGTGCTCGCCCAGCTTCCGCCATTCGTGGATGTTCTTCCAGGTGTACAGCAGAAAGTTCTTCTTCAGAACGCCCTGAATATAGGCGTCAGAAAAGTTCTTGCCAATCGTCCCGCGATGCTCGTGAAAGACGATGCTCTTGGGCTGATACAGCACCTTCCATCCGCGCTTCCAAGCCATATGGCCCAGATCCGTGTCTTCGAGATAGAACGGCCGCAGCAGATGGTCGAACCCGCCCAGTTCAAAGAACTTGCGCTTATCAAACGCGCACGATCCGCCGCCGCCGTAGTAACACGGGTATACCTGCTCGATCCCCGTGTCGATCACATGCTTCACGCGCAGATGCCCGTTGCTCCACCATCCATTGGTGAGGCCGGTTTCTTCGCGCTTCTTGTTCGGATCACTGAAGAAAATCTGGCACGAGACCGCAAACACCTTCTCATCGGTGAAGCCATCGAGCAGCGGCTGCAGCATATCGGGCTCAACCCGCATGTCGCTATTCAGCAGCACCACGATGTCGTTTCGCGCGGCTGCAAAGCCCGCGTTCGACCCCCCGCCAAAGCCTAGATTCTGCGGCAGCGCCAACAAACGAACCTTGCCCGCAAAATGCTCTTCAACAAACGCCGCGCTACCGTCCGTCGACCCGTTGTCGACAACGATCACTTCACTGCCAGGATGCTTTGATGCCGCTTCCACCACCGACGGCAGGTACATTTGCAACAGGTCTTTGCCGTTCCAGTTGGGGATTACGAACGATGCCGCCGTGCGATTGGGCATCGTGTCGGCGGGCGGCTTCTTTGACCAGAACGCAGCGGTCAGCAAGTCCCAAAGCGCGACGATCACCGCCACAAACGCCGCCACAAACAGGGTGACCGCGGCAAACAGAATCGCCTTCAGCAGGCGGAACAGTTTACCCACCGATGCGCGGCCCCAATCCAAACGTACGGCCTAGTTTGATCCAGCGGGACTCGCGAATCAGGTCCAACTCACGCCGCAGCGATTGCGCCCATTCGGTACGCTCCACCACCGTATTCTCGGCCTGGTCCAGCAAGCGCACCGCTTCGGCAAGCTCGCGCGATTTTTCCTGCAACTCGCCGGTCAGCCGCGCTTCCGTATCCTGCGCCCAAGCGGACCGTTCTGCGACATCCGCCTCCAACTCGCGTACCTTCGCCTCATATGCGACAGCCATCTCAGCAGCCTCGGTACGAGCCGTCTCGAACTCGCCCTGGGTACGCGACAAGTGCCCGCGAGCCTCTTCAAGCTCGGCTTCGAGTTGTTTGGCCCAGGCATTGCGCTCCTCGATCTCGAGCTCCAAAGCCTGATGCAGACGTAGCGCCTGATCGCGTTCCGCACGCGTATCGGCAAGCCACTGATCCTTCGTGCGAACCTCATCGCTCAACTTTGCGATGTGCCGTTCGCGCTCGCGCACCAGATTCGCGGCAGCCGGCACGTGTACGAAAGCGGCCGGAGCAACCCCGCAAACCGCCAGAAAAAACGCCGTACCCGACACCTCGCCGGAACCCAACACAGAAGCCGAAGCATCGCCAGCAAACCCCGCAGGCGCAAACGCAAACGCCTCCGTGCGATTCTGCAGCAGGATCTCCACCGGAGAGAAGAACTCACTCACCGCATCGCGAAATTCCGCGAACTCAAACTCATGTTCATGAAACGGATTCGGCCCGCTCGTACCTCGCGACTCGGCATAGTATTCGCGATTCGGAGTGGACACCAGGAACACGCCGCCCGGCGCCAACAAGCGTTTGGCCTCGGCCAGCAATCCCTTCCAATCCTTGAGATGCTCGATCACTTCAAACGCCGTGATCAGATCGTAGGACGCGTCGTTCAACCCCGTTGCCGTTGCAGAAGCGCAGACATAACGCACCCCTGCATAATGCTCCGATGCATACGCGACCGCATCTTCGGCGACATCCACACCCGTGGCCGCCGCCGCTACTTTCGCGAGCTCAGCCGTACCGTACCCGGTCCCGCAGCCAAGATCCAGGACGCGCTTGCCGGGCGCAAACCTCGACGCGTAAGCATACCTTGAAAAATGCTCATTCCAGAGGTCAACGTCGACTTGACCGGGAACCACTCGCTCGCCGGTGAACTCCGCGCCGCTCAAGCGTGCACGGCTCCCAGTCGCGAGTTGACCTCCACCCGGCACTTCAAGTGCATCTGCCCGTAAACAGGATTCTCACCGCGCGACATTGGCAGTACAATCGCGTTCTCCACCCAGTCGCACATCGCGTAGTGATCCAGCGACCCATCCGCAATCGCAGGCGAGAACGAAAACGTCGACGACGACAACTCCGGCAGCTCCAGATGGAAGTCCACCGTCACCACATCGCCCGGCAACATGGGCTGCAGTTCGTACCCTTCGCGCGTCGTATTCGTCCCGCAAAAATCCACGCCCAGATGATTGCGCATCATGAACCCGACATTCGGATGATGCAGCTCTTCTTTGGCGCGAGCGCTGATGCGTATCACAATCTTCGTACCCGGGTCCAGCATGCGCACCGGGTTGCCTGCCGGATCATTGATGCTGATCCCCAGCACCTCTGCGCGACCGTCGCCGTGCCGCCCATCCACATTCGGGATGTGCTCTTCAATCTCCGGCGCGACAATCGTGCCGCGGCCGTGGTCGATCTCGGTCTTCTTATGCTCGATGTACGCCGAATCCTTGGACGTCATGGCGGCCAGATAGCCGCTCACCACGCGTTCGGTATCGCCCAAGTCGCGGACCTCGCCATGGTCCAGCCACATCGCGCGATCTCCCAGCGCTTTCACATCGCCCGTCGCGTGCGACACAAACAGGATCGTGACGCCGCGCGCCCTGAGCTCATGCACTTTGCGCATGCAGCGCTGGCGGAAGTAGATGTCGCCGACCGCCAACGCCTCGTCCACCAGCAGAATGTCCGGGTCCACGTGAATGGCCACCGAGAACGCCAGACGTACGCCCATGCCGCTCGAATAGGTCTTCACCGGCTGATGAATAAAGTCGCCAATCTCCGCAAAATCCAGGATGTCCTGATACTTCGCGTCCATCTCTTTCGCCGAAAGACCCAGAATCGCGCCATTCATGTACACGTTGTCGCGACCTGAAAACTCCGGATTAAAGCCGCTGCCCAACTCGAGCAACGCCGACACACGACCCTGCACTTTCACAGTGCCCGCAGAAGGCTGCAGGATGCCCGCCACAATCTGCAACAGCGTACTCTTGCCCGATCCGTTCTCGCCGACGATGCAGAAGGTTTCGCCTCGCTCGACCTCGAACGAAACATCGCGCAACGCCCAAAAATCCTTATGAAAACGGAGCTTGTTGAAGGTTAAGAGTTCCTTCAGCCGGTCCCCTGCGTTCTCATACACAGAGTAGGCTTTGGAAACGCCTTGGAACGAAATGGCTGGCATTGTCAGGGCTTGCGGCGCCGTACGTCGATGATCGGAATCAGCGAGTTTTGCGGGCGTTTTTCTTCAATGGGCACATGGCGCGCCAGGTCGCTCAGGGTGGACACAAACTGCTCGATCTGCTGCTGCATCGCGTCCATCTTTTCGCGCATGTTCAGGATGATTTCCACACCTGCGAGATTGACTCCCAGATCGCGCGTCAGTTTCAGGATGACTTCCAATCGCTCCAAATCATCATCCGTATAAAGACGCGTATTGCCTTCACTACGCGACGGCTTCAGCAAGCCTTCGCGCTCGTACAGACGCAGTGTTTGAGGATGGACGCCGTATTGCTCGGCAACCGACGAAATCATGTACGCGGCTTTGCCCTTTTTCCTCGTAGCCATTTGCCTATAACTCCACTTTAGCGCGTGGGGACATACGTGAGCAGAAAGCGCGAATCAGCACTCGCCTCGACCAACGCGCTTGTCTCATCCAAGCGCCACGCCTCACCGGGACCGTACGGCTGGCCGTCCAACAACCCTTCGCCAGCAACGCAAATCAGGATGGCCGGCGCCTGCGGCGAATGCAAGGTTGTCGTACCCGAAACCTCCACCACGCTCGTGCGAAAGTACGGACACTTCGACAAATCCGCATGTTCATGCGCGACCAGGTTCGACACTGCCACGCCACGATCCAGATGCAGTTCACGATCCCGCCCGTAGTCGTACAAACGATACGTCACATCCGAAATCTGCTGGATCTCGCACAGCGCAATACCTGCCCCAATCGCATGCACCGTACCCGCAGGCGCAAAATACATGTCGCCGGGCTGCACCTCCACCCAGTTCAACAGGTCCATGATCTCGCCCGACAACGACGCAGCACGCAACTGATCCGCCGTCAACCCCTGCCGCAGCCCCAGCGCGATCTTCGCCCCAGGATCCGTACGCAGGATGTACCACATCTCGGTTTTGCCATTCGACCCGTTGTGATGCTCCCTCGCGTACTCGTCTTCGGGATGCACCTGCACCGAAAGGTTCTCCGTCGTAAACAGGAACTTGATCAGCAGCGGTACATCAGAAGGAGGCTCAAACCATACCTCGCCGATCTTCTCTGCAGCATCTAAAAACCATGGCGACAATTTTGGTGAACCCCAAACCTTGGGATGAAACGAGGCCGAAAGCTTCAAACAACTCACCTTTTTATTCTGGCCCTCCGGCCATGGCTGTTACAATCGGGGCAGTTGGAGGCAGGTAAGTGGATCTACCCGTTACCCTTGGTGCTCTGCAGTCAGAAAGTGGGCGGTTTCGCAGCCGTTCTGTGAAAGAGGAGATTCGGGAGAACCTGATCGCCCGTCTCCGCACTGGTGAAACGCTCTTTCCCGGTGTGCAAGGCTACGAAGAAACGGTCGTACCCCAAGTCGTCAACGCGCTCCTGTCGCGCCACAACTTCATCCTCTTAGGTCTCCGCGGTCAGGCCAAAACCCGTCTCATCCGCATGCTGACGGGCCTTTTGGACGAGTGGACGCCGTACGTCGAAGGCTCTGAGATCCGGGACAACCCCTTCGAACCGCTCTCCAAGTTCGCCAAAGATCGCATCGCGCAGATGGGGGACGATACGCCCATCGCCTGGCTCCATCGCGATCAGCGGTACGTCGAAAAGCTCGCCACCCCCGACGTCACCATCGCCGACATGATCGGCGACATCGACCCCATCAAGGCCGCGCGCTCCGGCAACAACATCTCGGACGAGCTCACCGTGCATTACGGTCTTCTGCCCCGCGCCAATCGCGGCATCTTCGCCGTCAACGAACTCCCCGACCTCGCTGGCAAGATCCAGGTCGGCTTGTTCAACATCATGCAGGAAGGCGACGTGCAGATCAAAGGCTATCCCGTACGCCTGCCGCTCGATGTCCTGCTTGTATTCACTGCCAACCCGGAAGACTACACGGCTCGCGGCAAGATCGTCACGCCGTTGAAGGATCGCATCGGCAGCGAGATTCGTACGCATTATCCGCTCACCGTCGACCAAGGTATCCAGATCACGGCGCAGGAAGCATGGGCCGAAAAGCGCGGCGGCTTGAACGCGCCGCAGGTGAAAGTACCCAAATTCATTCGGGAAATCGTAGAAAACATCGCGTTCCTCGCTCGAGAAGACAAGAAGGTGGATAAGCGCAGCGGCGTCAGCCAGCGCCTCCCGATCTCGGTTCTCGAAAACGTAGTCTCCAACGCCGAACGTCGCGCCCTTCGCAACAGTGAGGACCTCGCCGTCCCGCGCGTACTCGACCTGTACGCTGCCCTGCCAGCCATCACCGGCAAGATCGAACTCGAGTACGAAGGCGAACTCAAAGGCGGCGACACCGTCGCGCGTGAACTGGTTCGCGCAGCAGTCGGCCGCGTTTTCACCAGCTACTACGACGGCGTCAACCTCAACGCCATCGTGCAGTACTTCGACCTTGGCGGCGCGCTCCGTGTCGATGCCAGCAGTACCTCAGCCGACGTCGCGCAGCAGTTAGGGCTCATCCAGGGTCTGCTTGAAAAGACGCGCGCGCTCGGCCTCACCAGCAACGAACCCGATGCGATGCGTGCCGCAGCCGGCGAGTTCATTCTCGAAGGCCTGTACGCCCATCGCCGAGTCAGCCGAAATGAAGAACTCGGTTTCGTCGCCGACGAACGCAAGCAGCGCGGCGGCGGTTACGACGAAGACGAAGAGCCGCAGCAGACTTCCTCCGCCAAGCGACGTCGCCAGTTCAATTAGTACGAGGGATCGCCATGAAGAAGTGGGTCAACTACGGAAAGTACACCGGAGAAGATCTCGGCATTGACGCCGAAGATCTTCTCAAAGCCCTGTCCGACTTCTTCCTGCAGAGCGGGTTCAACGACCCCTACATGCAGTATTCCGACCAGAACACCCTCGACGATCTCAAGGACGCCATCCTCCGTGCCCTGCGCGAAAACGCCATGGAGTTCGACGAACAGCGCAACCAGCAGATTCAGGACGCGCTGGACAAAATGAGCGCCAGCGAACTCGACCAGTTCCTGGAACGCCTCGTGCAAAAACTCATGCAGTCGGGCTACGTCACGCAGGAAGGCGAAGGCTCCGGCTCGGGCGGCAATGGCGACCGCCCGGCCAAGATCGACATCACCGACAAAAGCATCGATTTTCTGGGCTTCAAGACCCTAAAGGACCTTCTCGGCTCTCTCGGACGTTCCAGCTTTGGCGCGCACGACACGCGAGATCTGTCCACCGGCGTCGAAGCCTCAGCCGCGCCCAAGCCCTACGAGTTCGGCGATACGTTGAACCTCGACGTCAGTTCCACACTCTTCAGCGCCATGCAGCGCGAAGGCGTCACCTTACCGCTGAACCTCGAATACGGTGACCTGCACGTACACCAAAGCGAGTACCAAAGCTCCTGCGCGACGGTCGTGATGCTTGACTGTTCGCACAGCATGATCCTGTACGGCGAAGATCGCTTTACGCCTGCTAAGAAGGTAGCACTGGCGTTAGCGCATCTCATCCGCACCCAGTACCCGGGCGATAGCCTCCGCGTGGTTCTCTTCCATGACTCCGCCGAAGAACTCCACATCGGCGAACTCGCCCGCGTACAAGTCGGACCCTACTACACCAACACCCGCGACGGCCTCATCCTCGCCCAAAAGATCCTGCAGCAGGAACGCAAGGACATGAAGCAGATCGTCATGATCACCGACGGCAAGCCCTCCGTGATTACGCTCGACAACGGTGAGGTCTACCGCAATGCCTTCGGACTCGACCCGTTGGTGATCTCAAAGACCCTGGAAGAAGTGAACCGTTGCAAGCGCCAGGGCATCATGATCAACACCTTCATGCTCGCGGACGACTACGGTCTCATGAGCTTCGTGCAAAAGGTCACCGAAATCTGCCGCGGCAAGGCGTACTTCACGACGCCCTACAACATCGGAAAGTACCTGCTCATGGATTACATGAATCGCAAGAGCAGGACCATCCACTAGCCGCGGTTACTGCAGCCCGAGTTGCTGCATCACAAACGTCTTGCGACCCTCAATCAGAGGCTTGATCGCAGGACCGCCGCCCATGCCACCACCAGCGCCTGGACCCTGGCCCGGGACGCCGGGAGTGGTCGCCACAGTACCGGTCGTCAAAGCCGCGTCGAACTGCGCCAATGTGGTCAGTTTGTACGTCGCGCCGTCCACCCAGGGACGCACCACGGACTGCATGTAGCTCATTCGCGCCAGGATGTTATCCGTATTGAACACCTCAAGTGCAATCCGCTTGTAAATCTCCCGGTACCGCGCCTTGATCGAAGGCACCGCCCACAACTTCTGCGCCAGCGGACGCGACACCGTTGCCGTAGCTCCACCGCCGCCAAAGCCGCCACCGCCACCCATCGCGCCCGTGTACTCCAGCGGCAACGTCGGCATCTGCGCAGCGGTTACACCACCCGGGAACGACCCGAACGCCAGGCTCGGATCCCACACCAGCCATTCGAACTTGTTATCCGTCGGCCGCCGGTACACATAAAAGTTCTGCGTCATCACCACGTAGCTATCCAGGTTCACCGTGATGTTGTCCAGCGCGAGCGCGGTTAAAAAGCTATCGACGTCCAGCACTTCGTTGATCTTGGCTTCCAGTTGATCGGCAGGCGTCTGGTTCAGCACCGTGGCAAGGTTCATCAGATCGCTCCAATCATCCTCGTCCTCGTACGTCTTCTTTTCCCAAACCTGCTTGTACCGATCCTTGTCCGTACCCCAGTCTTCAAACGAACTGCCGATGTTCGCTTTGTACAGCCAGCCGTCGCGCTCTTCCTTCACAAAGTGGTTTTTCAGGAAGTCATCGTTGATGATCTCGCCCATCAGGTACAGGCCCCAGTACTGCCCGTTCACGTACAGCGCAGCCCAGTTCATTCTCGGCGCCTTGATGCCGATCTGGCGCGCCAGTTCGAAGTACATCTTCTCGCGCACCATGCTGGCATCGCCATTCACATTGTTCAGATTGATGGACCCGATGCCGTTGATCTTCTGCCCCTTGGTGTACTCGTTGAACTTGATGCGGAACGGCTTCTTCATGCTGTTCACACGAGCCGTCGAATTGCCCTTGATGCGCACCCCAACCTTGTCGAAGACGAACTCATTCCACTGGAAAGAGGCTTCGATGTACGGTACATCGTCTTCATTGCCATTGAAGTTGGCGAGCAGTTGTTCGTACCAATCCGGCTGCTGGAAGTTGATCCAGATCTCGTGAACCGTGTCGCCTTGAAACAGGACGTGGCTTTCCGGCAGCACAGTGGTTTGGGCCGAAAGCAGCAAAGGCGTGAGCAGAGCAAGGCCGATCAAGCGGCGGCGGAGTTGCATGATGATATGCAACACAACTGTAACGTGATCAGTTCTTAATCTCTGCGTTAAATGCTTGTAAACGTTTCCAGACTGTCCAGGCATAGTGGCCGCCGCTCCAAAGCGTAACGCCCGCGCAGACCCACAATGCGACATCCTCAACGCGATTCCAATGGATGTCGCCGCCCAGCGCGCGCTTCAGCAAGATCACCAGCCCGGTGATGATCTGTACAAACGTACTCAGCTTGCCCCACACCGAAGGCGGAAAGTCGCGAACTTTAGAGAACGCCAGAATGAGCACCGCAATCGCCAGAATCAGCAGATCGCGCCCAATCACGATGGTCGGCAGCCACCACGGGATCTCACGCGCCAACCCAAACGTCGCGTACGATCCGCTCAACAACAGCTTATCCGCAATGGGATCGGCAATCGCGCCAAAGCGGCTCTCCGCCTTCAGACGCCGCGCCAGATAGCCGTCCACAGCATCCGACGCGCTGGCAAAAAAGCCCACCAGGATCGCCCGTTCGTACTCGCGTTGCCAGATGTAGTACCAAACCACCGGCAGCAGCACGAGCCGGAGTCCAGTAATCAGGTTCGGAATGTGCCGGACCACGGCGTTAGGCAGTTGCGGCCGCTAGCGCAGCAGAAGTGGCAACAGGAGAAGATTCAGACTTCGCCTGTTCGAGCTGATCCAAGGTCACAATCTCGTACAGCGAAGGATCGGACATGATCTTCGCCACCAGTGCGACGTGCATCGCATGACCCGCGCGCTCGGCAATCACACGACCCAGTAGCGGACGCCCAATCAGCGCCAGGTCCCCAATCAGGTCCAGCGCCTTGTGACGGCAGCATTCATCGGCATACCGCAGCCCGCCAGGATTCAGCACTTTCTCCGAATCAAAGCAGACCGCATTTTCAAGCGACGCACCGCGGATCAGACCCATATTCCGCATCTGATCGAGTTCGTACTCAAACCCGAATGTACGCGCAGGGGCCAGATGCTCCGAATAATTCTCCGGCGTGACTGCAAGCTCTAAGGTCTGCCGGCCCACCAGCGGATGATCAAAGAAGATGTCGCAGGACAGCTCGAAAGAATCGCAAGGCTCAATCGCGATCCGCTTGCCGTTCCCTTCCACAGACACCGGTCGCAGAATCCGCAGGAACCGGCGCCGCTTGCGCGACACCTGACGCCCCGCTTCTTCGAGCAGACGCACAAAAGGTTCGCCGCTGCCGTCCAGAATCGGAACTTCCAGATTGTCGATCTCGATGTACGCGTTGTCGATCCCGGTGGAATAAAAGACGCTGAGCAGATGTTCGGTTGTGGAAATCAGCACCGACCGCCGCATCAGGCTGGTGGCATAACTGACTCGCTGTACGAACTTCCAACTGGCGGGTATGGTGAAGTTATTGAGGTCGGTCCGGACAAAGACGATGCCAGTTCCGGGAGGGGCGGGCAGAATCCGAAGATTGACTGGTACCCCGTGGTGGAGTCCCACACCCGATGTTTCCACCGGACGTTGGACGGTCGTCTCAAATCGCAAACAGAAGCCTCCTAAAGAAGAAGCACCGCAAATCTCATTGTAACAACGGTCCTACAAAATTTCTAGCGTTTTGATTCAAAAGGACTTCCAAGCTGCATGCTGTAGCGAAAAAGACACACCCGCAAACGCGCCTCCGTAGCGGAATCGCCACAGTTTTCATCGTGCTACTCTGTCCCAAAAGGAATTCCCGTGACCTTCACAACCAAACTGGTAGCCTCCGCCGCGATCCTCGGTTCGGCCCTGTTCGCCCAAACCCGAATCATCGTCATCGGCGCCCACCCCGACGATTGCGACATCGGCTTCGGAGGCTCGGCCGCCAAACTCGCCTCCCTGGGACATAAAGTAAAGTTCATCTCCGTCACCAACGGCGATGCCGGACACCAGTCCATGGGCGGAGGCGCACTCGCCAAGCGCCGTCGCGCCGAAGCGCAGGAATCCGGCCGCCGCCTGGGCATTGAATACGAGGTCCTCGACAACCACGATGGCGAACTCTTGCCGTCCTTGAACGCCCGCCTGCAACTCATCCGCAAGATCCGCGAATGGAACGCCGACGTCGTCATCGGACCCCGCCCCAACGACTATCACCCCGACCATCGCTACACCGGCATGCTCGTGCAGGATGCCGCCTACATGGTCGTCGTACCCAACATCGCGCCCGACACTCCGCCGCTCAAGAAGAACCCCGTCTTCTTCTATCTGCAGGACCGGTTCCAGCGCCCCAACCCCTTCCGTCCCGACGTCGTCATCCCCATCGATGACGTGTTTGAAAAGAAGATCGACGCGCTAGACGCCCACGAATCGCAATTTTATGAGTGGCTCCCCTGGGTGGACGGCATCTACGACCAAGTGCCCAAGGACAAGGCCGCGCGCAAGGTCTGGCTGCAGAAGCGCTTTGAACAGCGCACCCCAACGCCGGACATCCGCGCCTCGCTCATCAAGTGGTTCGGCGAGGACAAGGGCAACAAAGTGAAGTGGGCCGAAGCGCTCGAAATCTGCGAGTACGGCAAGCAGCCCAAAGAAGCGGACCTCAAGGCCCTGTTCCCGGTACTCAACAAATGAGCTTCTCCACGCTACCGCCTGTCGATCGCATCGCGACGGCTCTGGCCGGGCGTGGATTCCCGCATTGGCTCATCGTAGAAGAGGCGCGAAGGCTGCTCGATTCCTACCGCGCCCGTATCCGCGCCGGGCTACTCGTCGACGGCACCAACGCGGAAGCGGAGGTCGCCGCAAGCCTCGAATGTCTCCGCAAGCCGTCGCTACGCCGTGTCATCAACGCCACCGGCGTCGTCCTGCACACCAACCTCGGACGCGCGCCGCTACCGTCGTCCTTCACACCCATCGCCGGCTACTCGAACCTCGAGTACGACCTCGAAACCGGCAAGCGTGGCAAGCGCGACACCCATTTGGCGCCCTTGCTGGATCGCCTCACGGGCGGCAAGGCTTCGATCGTCGTCAACAACAACGCGGCTGCGGCGTACCTTGTACTCCACGAATTCGGTGGCGAAGTCCTGGTCTCCCGCGGCGAACTCATCGAGATCGGCGACGGCTTCCGCATCCCGGACATCCTCGCCCATTCCGGTGCGACTCTCCGCGAGGTCGGCACCACCAACCGCACGCACCTCCACGACTATCGCCTGGGCATCACAGACCGCACACGCCTCATCCTTCGCGTACACCCCAGCAACTTCCACATCACCGGCTTTACGTCGAAGCCAGAGCTATCGGAACTCGCTGCGCTCTCCCGCGAAACTGGCGTACCTGTCTATGAAGATTTGGGCAGTGGCTGTGTGTGGGACGGCCTCGGCGAACCCCTCGTGCGGGACTCTCTCGCCGCGGGCATCAACCTTGTGTCCTTCAGCGGCGACAAGCTGATCGGAGGCTCGCAGGCCGGCATCATCACTGGCGACGCGCACCTCATCCAGCGCCTGCGCCGCAACCCGATGTACCGCGCTCTGCGTGTCGACAAACTCGTCATGCAGGCTCTGGAAGAGGCTCTGCGAGCACTGCTCTTTGGCGACTATCACAAGCTTCCCGCGGTCGCCTTGATCCAGATGCCGCCCGAAAGCATCCGTCAACGCGCCTTAGCGATCGCAGATCGCTTCCCCGACGCTACCGTCATCGAAGGTCTTTCGCTCGCCGGGGGAGGCTCCACCCCGGACCGCACGTTACCCACCTGGCTCCTCCGCCTTCCCACACAGCGGCCCGAGCAGATGGAACGCCGTCTTCGTACCGAATGCGACCCGCCCATCATCTGCCGCATCGCCGACGGAGCCCTTCTCTTCGACCTCCGCACCGTCGACCCTGCCGACGATCCGCAGTTGGAAAAGTGCCTGCACGGCGCTTAAAAGCCTGCTTACATGAACATCTGCGCGGCGGACGGAACGTCCTTCGAACCCAGGCGCGTCAGAAAATCCTTTGCGCTCATCTCTTCCACCTGCGCGTACCCCGAGTTGTCTCGCGTAGGATTCGTGATCGTGATCTTGCCCCGGCCCGGATCCGCACCGCAGACCACCACCGCGTGCTCGCTCGGTACCGACAATGCGCACCAGAACGGACCATACGCCTTCAACCGGTCCGAAAAGTATTCCAGATCCTCAATCATCGTGCGGAAGTACCCGCGCCGGAAGCCCGCCAAACCCAGTGCGGCCCGCGTGTACTGATACTTCTCATCGGGCAGACCGTTGGCCCAAAAATCCTTGTAATCCAGGCCTGCTTTTTCGATCTTCTCGCGAATCGAGCTGGTCGGGGTGCCTTTCCAGGTAAACAGCATGCAGTACGCCGCATACCAGCAGGACTCATTGGAACTCTGAAAGATAGTGGTGTCGATTTCGTATTTGACGACGGGCATGATTGTGTCCACCCTTACGAGCGCAAACAGCCCGCAAAATCGTTAAGAAATTGCGAAACTTTCACCACGAGCCGGCGAAATCACCTCCACGTGATCGCCGTACGCGCCTTGAATCGCCGTCTTCAAAGCCTGCTGCGGCACCGGTTCCCCGTGCACCAAAAACACCTTCTTCACGCGACCCATCAGCGGCTTCATCCACTCGATCAGCTCGTTCTGATCTGCATGGCCGCTCAGCTCGTTGATCTTCACTACCTCGGCCCGCAACCGGTGCGGCTCCCCAAAGATGTTCACCTCCGGGCGCTTCTCGACAATCCGCCGCCCCAGCGTATGTTCGGCCTGGAACCCCGTAATCAGCACCGTATTCCGCGGGTCCCCGATGTTGTTCCGCAAATGATGCAGAATGCGCCCGGCCTCGCACATCCCCGACGCCGAAATCACCATAAACGGACCCCGCAGGTCATTCAGCGCCTTGGAATCGCCTACCTCACGCACATACTTGAGGCGGAAGAACCCAAACGGATCCTTGCCATCATTCAGGAACTTCGCCGTCTCCTCGTCGTACGCCTCCGTATGCTTGCGGAATACCTCCGTCACGTTCACCGCCAGCGGCGAATCGATAAAGATCGGCATCGACGGGATCTTATTCTCCAGGATCAGCTCGTGCATCAGCACAATCAGCTGCTGCGTACGCCCCACCGCAAACGCCGGTACAATTACCCGTCCGCCGCGACCCCACGTGCGGTTGATCGTATCCGCCAGCTTTTGCTTCACCGGCTCTTCGTTCTGGTGTAACCGGTCGCCGTACGTGCTCTCCATGATCAGGTAATCCACGGGAGGCATCGCTTCCGGATCCCGGATAATCGGCAGCCCCTTGCGACCCACATCGCCGGAAAACGCGACCCGGGTACCGTTATAGTCAACGATCACGCACGTCGACCCCAGCATATGCCCTGCCTCGATCGTGGTGTAGCGGATCCCCGGCGCGATCTCCGTGTTCGCATGCAGGTTCACCGCGCGTAACTGCCCAAACGTACGCTCGGCGTCCTCACGCGTGTACAGAGGTTTCACCTCTTCCGATGTATCGAGCTCGCCCAATCGCCGCCGCCGGGCCTTTCGCTTATTCAGAAACTCCGCGTCCATCTCCTGCAAAAACGCCGAATCCGTCAGCATCGGCTTGCACAAATCCACAGTCGCCGGCGAGCTGTAAATCGGCCCACGGTAACCCTGCTTTACCAGATTGGGAAGGTTCCCCGCATGGTCGATGTGCGCATGCGAAAGTATCACCGCATCAATCTCTTGCGGACGAAAAGGAAAACAGCAATTGCGGGTTTTCGCCTCTTCGCGATGCCCCTGGTATAGGCCACAATCGAGCAGGATTTCCTTGCCGCCAACGCTGATCTGGTGCATGGATCCGGTGACGGTACGGGCCGCCCCCCAAAACGTGAGCTTCATTCCTTCATAGGATGACACGCGACTCATGCGGAACACCATGAAAGGAACTGGTTAAGGTTATTTTGCAAGGGCTTAACAAGGAAAAAGTGCCATCTGCCGTCAAAGCTTCGTCATGTACTAGCGGATGCAGAACAACCGTTTCGCAAATCTTGCTGTACTCGCCGTCGCGACCGCCGTTTTCGCCGTCGCGCAGACGCCCACACAAAGGGTGCTCGGCGTGGTTACCTCCGTCGATCCCGCTGCCAAACAGCTTTCCGTTAAAACCGACGCCGGCGATATCTACGCCGTAGGCGTGCAGGATGCCGCCCGCATCGTCAAGACGCCCCCCGGTGCCAAAGATCTGAAAGACGCCAAGCCCGCCAAGCTGGACGAAATCCAGAAGGGCGACAAGGTCATCGCCACTGGCTTACTCAACACTGAGGTAAAGACCCTCGAAGCGCAGCGCGTCATCGTGATGTCGCAGGCAGAGATCGCCAAGAAGCAGGAACGCGACAAACAGGAATGGACCCGCCGCGGCTGGACAGGCCGTGTCGCTGCAACCCCCGGCGCAGGCGCTACTGCCGTCAAGCTTCTGCTCCCCGCCGGCGCCGCCGCACAGGCTGCTGCCGCCGAGCCCAAGCCCGTTACTGTCAAGCTCACTTCCTCTACCGTCATTCGCCGCTACGCGCCGGACTCCATCAAGTTCTCCGACGCCAGCACCGCGACTCTCGCCGACATGACCAAAGACGATCAGGTCCGCGTCATCGGTGAGAAGAACGCCGACAACACCGAAATGGTGGCCGAAGAACTCGTGTACGGCACCTTCCGCAACACCGCCGCCATCATCGTAGCGATCGATGCGGAAAAAGGCACCATCACCGCTAAGAACTGGGAAACCAACAAACCCCTCACCATCCGCGTCACCCCGGATTCCAGCGTCAAGAAGCTCCCGTCGTTCCCCGGAATGGGCGGTGGAGCGCCGGGTGGTCCCGGTGGCTTTCCCGGTGGTGGCGGTCAGCGCCCGGCAATGGCGCAAGGTGGTGGCGGAGCGCCCGGCGGTGGCGGCTTCGGCGGTCCAGGCGGACCCGGTGGCGCAGGACGTCCCGGCGGCATGGGCGGCGGCGGTGGTATGCGCGGCGGCGGCGACATGAACGCTATGCTCGAACGCCTGCCCCAGATGAAGCTCACCGATTTCAAGGCCGGCGACGAACTCGTCATCAGCCACACCAAAGGCGCAAAAGCCGACGAGATCACCGCGATCTCTATGGTCGGTGGCGTCGAAAACATTCTCAAAATGATCCAGGCACGTAACGCGACGTCTGGCCCCAGCCTTGGCGGCGGTGGTGCAGGCGGTGGCGGTATGGACCTCGGCGGCTTCGGCGGCATGACCCCCTAAGCGCGCACGGCCTCACGACCACAACAACAGAACGTACAGAAATAGAAAAACAAGATGAATACTCTTCACACGAAGAAAGCCGTCCGGGCCAGCGTCCTTGCTCTCCTCATGGCCGCGGCGGCATTCCCGCAGACTCTTTACTCGCTGCGCGGCCGCGTCATGGACCAGCAGGAAGCCGTAATCCCCGGCGCCTCTGTCGTCCTCCGCGGACCCGGCGGCGAAGTGAGCGTACTGTCCGGCGACGACGGCTCGTACATCGCCAACGGACTTCGCGCTGGCAAGTACACCGTTCGCGTTACGTTGGCCGGATTCGCCAAATTTGAACGCCCCTTGGAAGTAAACGGCAACCTGACCCTCGACATCCCCCTCGTGGTCGAACTCGAAAAGCAGGCCGTCGACGTCTCTGCAGAAGAGCGTGGCAAGGTCGGCATTGATCCCGATCAGAACTCAAGCGCGTTGGTATTAAAGGCAGAGGATCTCGATGTCCTCTCCGATGACCCGGACCAACTTGCCCAGGATCTGCAGGCTCTTGCCGGCCCCGCCGCTGGTCCCAACGGTGGCCAGATTTTCATCGATGGCTTCTCCGGTGGCCAGTTGCCGCCCAAGTCCGCCATCCGCGAAATCCGCATCAACTCCAATCCGTATTCGGCGGAGTTCGATCGTCAGGGCTTCGGCCGCATTGAGATCCTCACCAAGCCCGGTGCCGATCGCTTCCGCGGTTCCGCCAACTTCAGCTTCAACAACGAAGCGCTGAACTCCCGCAACCCGTTCCTCACCGAGCGCGCGCCCTTCACCTCGCGGTTGTACGGCTTCAACTTCGGTGGACCGCTGAGCAAGAAGAGTTCATTCTCCATCGACGCCGATCGCCGCGAAATCGACGACAACTCGGTCATCAACGCCACCATCCTCGACAACAGCCTGACCCCCACGCGCCTCCAGCAGGCCATCGACACCCCGCAGCGCCGCACCCACATCACGCCGCGCCTCGACTACGCCTTGGGCGCCAACCACACCCTCGTCGGCCGGTACTCGTTCAACACCATGACGTCCAGCAACGACGGTATCGGACAGTTCTCGCTCGGCTCCCGCGCCTACGACAGCACCATGCGCGACCACACCGTGCAGATCACCGAAACCTCGATCCTCAGCCCGAACCTGGTGAACGAGACCCGCTTCCAGTACACCCACGACCGCATCGCCAACAATGGCGACAACACCATCCCCACCGTCAACGTACTCGACGCCTTCACCGGTGGCGGCGCGCAGATCGGCAACGCCTACAACACCCAGAGCGGCATCGAACTCAACAACATCTCCACCCGCACCTACAAGCAGCACACCTTCAAGTTCGGTGGCCGCGTCCGCTGGAACAGCGTCAACGATTTCTCGCCCAACAACTTTGGCGGTACCTTCGTCTTCACCGGCGGCCTCGCCCCGGCGCTCGACGCCAACAACAACCCCATCGCTGGTTCGGAGTCCATCGTCACGTCGCTCGAAAAGTACCGCCGCACGCTTCTGCTTTCGGCCCTCGGCTTCTCCATGGCGGACATCCGCGCTCGTGGCGGCGCCCCCTCGCAGTTCTCCATCGCTGGTGGTACCCCGCTCGCTGGTGTCGACCAGACCGACGTAGGTCTCTTCTTCCTGGACGACTGGCGCATCAAGCCCAGCCTCACCATCAGCGCCGGCCTGCGTTACGAAAACCAGACCAACATCAGCAGCAACATGAACTTCGCCCCCCGCCTCAGCCTCGCCTGGGCCGTGGGTGCGAAAGGACGCCAGGCCGCCAAGACCGTCATCCGCGCCGGCTTCGGCATCTTCTACGATCGCTTCCAGAACAACTTGACCCTGCAGGCTCTGCGCTTCAACGGTTCCAACCAAAAGAACTACATCGTGCAGAACCCCAACTTCTTCCAGACCATCCCCACTCTGGATCAGCTCTCCAGCAACCTCGTCGCGCAGACCGTACGCCAGGTGGCCGGCAACCTCACCACTCCGTACCTCGCGCAGACCTCGCTCGGTGTCGAACGCCAGTTGCCCCGCAACATCAGCGTCAACGTCAACTACGTCAACACCCGCGGCATCCACACCCTGCGTACCCGCAACATCAACGCCCCCATCCTGGGCAGCGGTGCCCGCCCGTACGGCAACGTCGGCAACATCCTGCAGTACGAGTCCTCGGGCCTGATGCGTCAGAACCAGTTGATGTTCGGCACCAACCTTCGCCCCTCAACTCGCTTTACCTTCGGTGGTAACGTGATGCTGCAGGACGCGAAGTCGGACACCGATGGCGTGGGCACCTCCCCCGCTTACACGTACGACCTCAGCAGCGAATACGGCCCCTCCAGCTTCAACATCAAGCGCCGCGTGATGATGTACGGCAACGCCAACCTCTGGCGCGGCATCACGGCCAGCCCGTTCATCATCTACTCCTCAGGACGACCGTTCAACATCATCACGGGTCGCGACACCAACGGCGACACCATCTTCAACGAGCGCCCCTCGTTCGCCACTGCCGGCTCGCCCGGTGCGATCGTGACGAGCTACGGCACCTTCAACCCCAACCCCGGCCCCAACGACGTACTGATCCCCCGCAACTACGGCATCGGCCCCAGCCAGTTCTCCGTCAACATGCGTATGTCCCGCACCTGGGGCTTCGGCAAGCGCGGCGAATCGGCTGACGCAGGCGCCGGTCGCGGTGGCCCCGGCGGCCCCGGTGGTGGAATGATGGGAGGCATGATGGGCGGCGGCATGATGGGTGGTGGCGGCGGTATGCGCGGCGGCGGTGGCGGTGGTATGCGTGGCGGCATGATGGGCGGAGGCAATAGCGGCAAGCGCTACAGCCTGACCCTCTCTGTCAGCGCCCGCAACCTGTTCAACACCGTAAACCTAGCGGCCCCGGTCGGTAACCTCAGCTCCGCACTCTTCGGCCAGTCCACGTCCACCTCGGGCGGTGGCGGCTTCGGCGGCGGCGGTGGTGGTGGACCCATGGGCGGCGACGGATCCGGCGCGGGCAACCGCCGCGTCGACATCCAGCTCCGCTTCTCGTTCTAGTCGTAAAGGGTTTGAGGTAGGCTGCGGTTCTGCTTTCCACGAAAGGGCAGAAACGCAAAGAACCTCAATGCAAAGGCCGGCGTGACCCACCACGCCGGTCTTTTTGCGTTTCTAGGCAGCAATGATATCGGTGTATTTGAAGTCGTCGCCGACGTACAGCATCGTCCGGCGAAGAATCAAGAACCAGCGTCAGACTCCGTCCGGACCGTAGCCTAAGATCTCATCTTCCTCTTGCTTCGAAAGAGACTTGCCGAGCACACCGGGCGGCAAACCCGCGCGGAACTCCGCCAGAATCGCTTCGACCTTGTCATGGCGCGCCAGCCTCGCCTCTTCCGACGCCGTGAGACGCTCCAAGCGATCAACAAGCGACCGGCGAATCGCCTCATCAGTCGACTCGTGCGCAAGGCCAGCCACAGTAGCTGCCAATCGCTCGATCTCCGGACTTAGGATCATACCCACCGTCTCTCACTGAACCGGAACCACTTTCAAAACGTGCTTCTGCTCCGCCTTCTCAAACGCAAACACCGTCGACCCGCCACTCCAGTACCGCTCCCACTGATCCTTGTAATGCGGCGACAGCAGATGCCCGCTCTCCCCAATCGTCAAATCCAACCGCGACTGCTCCCAATCCGACAAGTCCGCCGTAAACCGCATCGAAGGACCAATATTCTTCGTCGTCTGCTTCACCGTCGTCGACGATCCCGCCATCCCAATCGGACCCACATTGAAGTACCCCAGCCATTCACCGATCCCAGGCACCCTACTCACCACCGGATTCGGAATCGTCACCGCGTTGTATTCGCCGTAATCCCAACCATCCGGCATGCTGCCCTGCAACGTGCGACCCTCTTCAATCGCCGCCGTCAACTGCTGCAGCAACATCCGGTCCCAATCCTCAAACCACCCCTTCGGCCGCGCCCGCAGCAGGTTCTCGATCACCACCGGCGCATACTGATCCGTATACAGCGTCCCGCGCCCCGTGGACGCCTTATCTCCCACCGCCGCGCGAATCTTCTGAAACGCCAGTACCGCGATCATCGGCGCAGCCTTACCCCGCTCCATCTGCCCGTCCCAAGCCTTCAACTGCCCAATCGACCCCGCGAGATCCGGGAACTCCGCCGCCTTGCCCTTCGCCTCGTACGCCTTCACCAACTGCCGCGCGATAAAGTGCGAGAACGCCGAGTACACATCGGTCTGCACCGCAGCCATATCCGCCGCAGCGACCTTTGGCCGCGCCGACAGCAGGGCACGAATCTGCTCCGCGCGATAGGTCGCCGAAAAATCCCCATGCACCGGGTACTTGTAATCCGCCGGGAATGGATTCTGATTGGCCGTCACAATATAGCCGGACGGCGGATTGTAAATCGACGGCAACTCCTCAAACGGAATCACCCCAACCCACTCGTTCTCACCCGTCCAACCCACCACCGGCGTATCGCCTAACGCGCCCTTCCGAATCGGAAGCCGCCCCGTCGCCTGATACCCGATGTTGCCTTCCCGGTCCGCATACACAAAGTTCTGCCCAGGACCCGGAAAGCGCTTCAAAGCCGCCCGAAACTGCTCCCAGTTCGCCGCCCGATTCAGCTCAATAAACGGAAATTGAAAGGCCCCGGTCTCCGCCGCCATCCAGCGCAAAGCCAGCGCCTGCCCACCCTGCAACTCAATCAGCGGACCATGTTGCGTACTCGCAACATCAAAGTTCCGCGGACGCTCGCCACGAATCTGAATCAGGTCGCGATCCACCACCAGCGGCAGCACCTGCCCCTGGTACTCATACCGCAGCCTCTGCAAGTCGACCTTCTCTTGATACAAATCCTGGACATCAAACCCAAGATTCGTAACACCCCAGGCGATATTGCGGTTGTGCCCGACAATCACGCCCGGCACACCTGGCAACGCGACTCCAGCTACCTGCAAATCCGCCGCCTGTATCCGCACCGCATGCCACGTGGAAGGCATCGTCCAGCCCAAATGCGGATCGTTCGACACCAGCGCCTTCCCCGTCGCCGTATGCATACCCGCCACCGCCCAGGCATTCGACCCCGGCTGTATCTCGCGTCCCGTACGCAGCGGAAACAACTGCTCGACCTTGTCCTTCAGTCCCCCCGCCAGCATGGTCTGCTTCTGTACATCGTGCTTCCAGGTAGTGGTCAGGCTCCGGTACATCTCAAGCCCAGCGAGTACAGTATCGGTGACGGTCCAGGGCTTCGGATCATACCCCAGCAGCCCAAACTCCATCGCCGCCTTGCCACGATGTATACGCAAAAAGTGATTGACCCCGCGCGCATACGCCGCTAACAACGCACGATCGGCCGCCGGCATCATTCGGGAGTGAGTCTCGGCAATCTGCCGCATCCGTAGTCGCCGCGAGTCGAGATCCAACTCCAGCGCCCCCGGACCCGTCACCTCCGACAACTCACCCGCAGCCTTCCGCCGGATCGCATCCATCTGAAACATGCGATCCTGCGCCGTCGCGTACCCTTGCAGGAACAGAGCGTCTTCTATGTTTGCCGCCTGAATCGTTGGAATGCCCCGCTCATCGCGGACAATCGATCCAGGCTGCCGGATCTCCGCCGTTACCGACCCATCCACAGTCGGCAGCACACGGTATCCGGCCCACCAGATGATTCCAGACAAAAGCAGCAAGATCAGCGCGATGCCGGCCATCGCGTAGCGAATCGCAGAGCGTCGAAGCACTGGTTCGATTGTAACGGGCTCCCGCCACTAGGCGCGGACGTACTGATTGAACCAGTTCACCGTACGCTCCCAAGCCAAATCCGCCGCCGGCTTGTTGTACCGCTCGGGCGTCGCGTCGCAATGGAATCCATGCACCGCATCAGGATAAATGTACCCCTCATGCGGGATCTCGGCCGCCTTCAACGCCTCTTCATACGCCGGCCAGCCACTCGCCAACCGCGTATCCCGCTCGCCATGGTGCACCAGGATCGCCGCACGAATCCTAGGTACATCCGCTGCCGGTGGCGCGCTCCCATAGAACGGCACCGCGGCTGCCAGATCCTCGCCCAGCCGTACCGCCATCGTATTGGACACATTCCCGCCGTAGCAGAACCCGGTGATGCCGATCTTGCCCGTACAATCCGGATGGTTCTTCAGCCAGCGCGTCGCCGCCACAAAATCTTCGAGCATACGTTGGGCGTTGATGCGGCCAAACAGCAGACCGCCATTGTAATCGTCACCCGGGAACCCACCGAGCGACGTCGTCCCATCCGGTGCAAACGCCATAAAGTTCGCCAGCGCCAGCCGCCGCGCAATATCTTCGATGTGCGGATTCAACCCACGGTTCTCATGCACCACGATGATCCCCGGCAGCTTGGTCTTCGTCGCACTCCTTGTATCCGCACTCGCAGGCCGCGCCAGATACCCCCGGATCGTCCCATTCCCGTCCGGCGAATCCACGGTCTCGTAGCTTGTAATGATGCGGTCATCGGTACGCGAAATCTGCTGCCCGTGCGCGTAATTCGGCATCAGCGCCTCAATCACCGCCGCAGCCGTCAGCCCGCCGACAGCAAAGCGCTGTACCCCCGAAAGGAAGTCACGCCGGCTGATTTCGCCGTGGATAAACAGGTTGTAAAGATCAATTGCCTCACTCGGCAACTTGGGTTTCGATGCGTCCATGCGAGAATACCTCGCCAGCGAGTCTATCAGCATCGCAAAAGCTCCGCATATAATGGCCGCACGCCTTATGAACCGGAACCTGCTGCCCACATCAGATTCGCAACGCCCCTCCCGCCGCGACCTCCTTCGCCGCCTCGCGACAGGCACCGCCGCAGGCCTTGTCGGCGCTAGCACTCTGCCCGCCTTCGCTCTACCCGAAGACAAGATCAAAGCAGTCCGCTACTTCACCAACTCCGGCGACGCCACAGGACGCCAAGGCCAGCCCATGGTCAACCAATCCACCAACGTGGTGATGATCGAAACCCAGCGTGGACTCATCGGCATTGGCGAAGGCGGCGAGCCCCGCACCATGGAAGAGTGCGCGGCCATGCTCATCGGACTCGATCCCTTCCGAATCGAACACCACTGGCAGCGCATGATGCGAGGCTACTTCTATCCCGCCGGCCGCGAAAAGCTCCACTCCCTCGGCGCCCTCGACCTCGCGCTCTGGGACCTCAAAGGCAAGGCCCTCGACGTACCCGTCTGGCAACTCCTCGGGGGCAAGGCGCGAGACCACATCGAACTCTACTCAACCGTCTTCCCCAGGCCCGCAGGAGGCACGCTCGAAGGCGCCGCCAAGGCCTGTCGGGACGCCGGCTTCCGTACCTACCGCCACGCCACCGACAATCCCCGCGAGCGCGTGGTCGATCGCTTCAAACTCGTCCGCAAGATGTACGACGATTGCGTCCTGCTCCACAAAGGCGCAGGCGACGGAGGCTGGGCCATCGACTTCCACACCGAATTCGACCTGCCCGACGCCATCAACCTCGCGACCCTGCTCGAACCCCTCCACCCCTACTTCTGCGAGGACCTCATCCGCAGCGAAAACGTACTGTCGTATGAAACGGTCCGCCAGCGCACCAAGGTCCCCATCGCGGTAGGAGAGCAATTCGGCTACAAGTGGGACATCAACACGTTGATCGAAAAGCAACTCATCGACTACACGCGAGTGACCCTCCCCAACGTCGGAGGCATCACCGAGTTCATGAAGATCATCGCTCTAGCCGAGACGCATTACATCGGCATGATCCCGCACTTCACAGGCCCCATCGCCGAAGCAGCGCTGGTCCACTGCCTCGCGGCCTCATCGGTCATCGCACTGATGGAAATGCTAGGTAACGGCCTGCGTACCTGGCCGCACCTGCCCAAAGTCTATGACTTCAAGGATGGAAAGCTCTGGCCCAACGACCGTCCAGGCCTCGGCGTAGTAGTGGATACGACGAAGCTCACCAAGATCGGAGAGTACACCACCTACCGCGCAGGAATGCTGATCAACCAGCGCCCGGACGGGTCATTCACCAACTGGTAGCCAGGTCAACCAACCGGCGCACGTCCAGCAGTCTGCTTATCCATCTGCGAGAGCAGCCGCTGGATCATGCGCACTTCGCGCTCTTCAAAGTAAGGTTCACCGCACTGGCTGCACACCCACGCAGGCACAGCGTCAAGGGACAAATGATAGCCTTTGCGATCAACATGAAAAGGCGCAACTGCCTTTGTCATTCGACTAGCGCAATTCGCGCAAGTCATATCGCGGGGATGCCTCACGCCAAAATCTTATGCACGACCTCGCCATGCACATCAGTCAACCGGAACGGCCGACCCTGGAACCGGAACGTCAACTTCGTATGATCAAACCCCAGCAGATGCATCATCGTGGCATGCAGATCGTGGACATGCACCCGATCCTTCACCACGTTGAACCCTAACTCATCGCTCTCGCCGATCACGCAGCCCTTCTTCATGCCGCCGCCCGCCATCCACATGGTGAACGCATTGGGGTGATGATCTCGCCCATCCTCGCCACCCTGCACCATCGGCGTACGTCCAAATTCCCCGCCCCACACCACGAGCGTATCTTCCAGCAACCCGCGCTGCTTCAAATCCAGAATCAACGCCGCAGACGCCTTGTCCGTATCCTCGCAGTTCTTCTTCAAATCCTTCACCAGGTTGCCGTGCTGATCCCAGCTCTCATGGAAGATCTGCACAAAGCGCACGCCGCGCTCCACCAATCGCCGCGCCATCAGACACGCATTCGCATACGACGGCTTGCCCGGCTCCGCGCCGTACATATCGAGAATATGCTTCGGCTCTTTGCCAATATCAATCAACTCCGGCGCGCTCGACTGCATCCGGTACGCCATCTCAAACGCGTTGATCCGCGTATCAATCTCCGGATCGCCCGTCTCCGCCAACCGTGCGCGATTCAGCTTCCCAATCACGTCCAGCGAATCCCGCTGCAGTTCGTTATCGACGCCCGGCGGATTCGACAAATACAGCACCGGGTCACCAGCACCACGGAACTGCACGCCCTGATACGCCGTTGGCAAGAAGCCGGACCCCCAACACGAATTACCACCGCTCGGACCCTTCTTCCCTGTACTGAACACCACAAACCCCGGCAGATCCTGTGACTCGGACCCCATGCCGTACGTCGTCCACGCGCCCATGCTCGGACGCCCAAACTGCTGCGTACCCGTGTTCATCATCAACTGCGCCGGAGCGTGATTGAACGCATCCGTCGCCATCGACTTGACGATCGTCACCTCATCCACGATCTTCGCGAAGTGCGGCAACAGCTCGGACACTTCCGTACCGCTCTGCCCATGTTTCGCGAACTTGAACTTCGGCCCCAGCAGCTTCGAATTGGGATTGATGAACGCCGCGCGATACCCCTTCAACAAATCAGCCGGAGGAAGTGAACCGTCAAACTTCGCCAGCTGCGGCTTATAGTCAAACAGCTCCAGATGGCTCGGCGCGCCGGCCATAAACAGGAAGATCACGCGCTTGGCCTTGCCCGTAAAATGCGTAGGCTTCACGGCCATCGGATTCCCGCCCGTCGCCGCGTTCGCCAGATGCGCAAACGCCATCGCGCCCATGCCGATCCCGCACTCTTTCAAAAACCAGCGCCGTGCAATTGGGTTTGTCATGTGGTGGTTACTCCTTCGTGATGGCTTCGTCCAGATTCAGGATCACGCGCGCCAGTGCGGTCCACGCAGCCTCGGGCTTACCCAGCCTCGTCTGCTGTTTCTCCAAAAACGCCAGCAAAGTCTGCTGTTCTTCGGCCTGCGGCGCGCGCGACAACACACGCTTAAAGGCATACGTCAGGCGATCCTTATCGGTCGCCCCGCCTTCCTTCAACGCCTTCGTACCCAACGCCTGCGCCGCCTCAAAGAACAGCGGCTCATTCAACGTCGTCAGCGCCTGCAAAGGCGTATTCGACCTCGGCCGTTTCGGACACGACGCATCCCCATTGGGGGTATCGAAATTCTGAAGCACCGGGTAAGGCACGCTGCGGTACCGGTGCGTATAGAGCGCCCGCCGGTACCGGTTCTCGCCCTTCTCCTCATTCCAGATCTTCGGACCATAACTCGCCGGAGGCTGGAACAAAAAGTCAGGCGCAGGCGGATACACCGGAGGCCCGCCAATCTTGCCATTCAACAATCCCGACGCAGCCAGCGCGATGTCTCGCACAATCTCGCCTTCCACACGCAACCGCGGCGCATGCGACAACAACCGGTTGTACGGATCCTTCGCCAGCACTTCCGGCGTCACATTCGACGACTGCTTGTACACATCGGAATTCACAATCAGCCGATGCAGATACTTCTGGCTCCAGCCATGCTCCATAAAGTCCACGGCCAGCCAATCGAGTAACTCCGGATGCGACGGCGCCTCAGCCTGCTTGCCAAAGTCCTCGCTCGTCGACACGATGCCCGTGCCAAAGTACGCCTGCCAGATCCGGTTCACCGCCACTCGCGCTGTCGTAGGCGCATTGCGATCGGTCATCCAGCGGGCAAACGTCAGCCGGTTCGGCGGAGCATTTGCAGGCAGCGGATTCAGCACCGCCGGAACTCCCGGCTGCACGACCTTGCCCGGCTTCAAAAAGTCACCGCGCATCAGCAGATGCGTCTGCCGCGAATCTTCGCGAGCCATCAACGTCAGCTGCGGCGCGCCTTCCGGAAACTGCTTCCACAACCCGGCGATCTCTTCGTTGACGCCCTTCCACTCGGGCACCGTCGTACGCCAGTAGCTAAACAGCGCCTGTACCTGCGCCTCGCTACGCTTGGCCGCCGGAGTCTTCAAAATCTCCCGTACCTTTAGCGGAATCACATCCGCCAAGGCTTCCGGATCGGCCGTCGCCGACACCCGCATGCGACCCAGGTTGTGGTTCTGGTTATCGTCGCTATTCCAGCCGCCGCCCTTCTGGCTCAGGTACACCGTGATGGTCATCCCCGGCTCCAACTTCAGCGGCTCATCGAGCAAAAACACCGCATGATGCGGCTGATTCCGCAATGCCGGACCCGCATCGTGCCCCCATGCCGTCTCATCGCGACCATCAATCGCATACTCAATCGGCCCGGTCACGCGCTTCTTCTTGGACTTGTCGTCGTACATCGGCAGCAGCGGTGTCTTCGGCAAATTGATGTCCGCCGCCGCGCGAATAAACTGCAGACGTTCCGCAGTCTTCTCGCCAGCCCGCGTTACCTCAGCCTCAAACTCCGTCAGCGCGCCCGTACCCAAAATCGACCGCCCCGGCCCGTTCAGCGGCAGGTTCGGATCATTCAGCAACTCCAGCCGGAAAGCCGTAATCTCCTTCAGCGCGGGCGCAGCCTTCACCGTCATCTTCACCCGATGCTTCGTTGGCGCGTACCCGCCAGCCAGGTACGATCCGTCGCCCATCGCCGTGTACTTCTGCCCGCCCGTCGAAATATCATCGACGTCAAAATCCAGCGTCTTCCAATCCGGCTGCACCGGCAGCGACTTCTCCCAAGCCGCCATGCGCGTCTGCCAGTCCGAATGCTTGTGCCGCAGATCTTCTTCCGTATCTTTGATCCGCCGGTACAGCTCCGCCCGCTTCATCTGTTGCTCGGGCGTGTACGCCATGATGCTCGCCTCATGCGTGTCGTTGAGGAACGCGAACACCTTGTAGTACTCTTCCTGCGCGATCGGATCGAACTTGTGGTTGTGGCACTGCGCACAGCTCACGGACAAGCCCAACATCGCTTTGCTGATCGCATCCATGCGATCAAACATCGCCTCCATGCGGAACTGCTCCGGATCGATGCCGCCTTCTTCATTGATCATCGAGTTCCGCAGGAACCCGGTAGCCACCTTCTGATCCTGCGTCGCGTTGGGCAGCAAATCGCCCGCCAACTGCTCGGTCAAAAACTTGTCGTACCCCAAGTCGCGATTGATCGCATTCACCACCCAGTCGCGATAAAACCACACCGACCGCTGCTTATCCTTCTCGTACCCGTCTGAATCCGCATACCGCGCCGCATCCAGCCAGTGCCGCGCCCAACGCTCGCCATAATGCGGCGACGACAGCAACCGCTCTACCTGCTTCTCATACGCCTTCGGACTCTTATCCGCCAAAAACGCATCCACTTCAGCAGGCGTCGGCGGCAACCCGACCAGATCCAAACTCAACCGCCGCAGCAGCGTTACCTTATTCGCCTCGGGCGACATCTTCAAGCCCTCAGCCGCCAACTTCGCGTTGATGAACTTATCAATCGCAGTCGTACCCGAAACCGCCGGCACCGCAGCCTTCTTCGGCGCGACGAAACCCCAATGTTTCGGCCCTTCGGACACCACCGCAGGACCCGCACCAGCAGGCCAAACAGCCCCCTGCGCGATCCAATTCTTGATCGATGCGATCTGCGTCGGCTCCAGTGGCTTCCCGCCCATGGGCATACGAGGCAACCCGCCCTGCCCCATCACGCGCGTGTACAGCGAACTCTCCTCCGGCTTCCCAGCCGTAATCGTACGCGCCGCGCCGTCTTTGGTGTCCAGCCGCAACGCGCCCATCTGCGCCTTCGCCGAATGACACCCGTAGCAGGACTTCTCAAACACCGGCCGTACGTCGCGCTCGAAATCCACCTTCGCGGTCGACACGGCGTCCTGGCCGAGCAGCAGTACGCAACTGATGTACGAAATGGAAATCATTGGAACTCTAACTACTTGGCTATCACTTCGACGAGCGATACACAAGGTAACCTTTCCCCCGGCTGCCGTCGCCGAACTCTTTTCCGGCCTCATTCGTCAAATGTGGGACGTAGCGCTCCACGCTACCATTACCTAAAGAATGGCCAAAGGGAGTTTTGTCATCCGTTACCTACTGTTTTTGTTCACGTTGGCCGGAATACTCACCGCGCAAACAACCAGTATCCTTACGGGACATTTGTTGGATCCGTCCGGCGCTGGCATTCGTGGCGGTAAGATCACGGCTAAGAGCACGGAAACCGGCGTTTCCCGCTCCGTTACCACCGACGCCACCGGCACCTATACCTTCGCCGCCATGCCCGTTGGGCGCTACGAAATTCGCGCCGAAGCCACTAACTTCCGGCCCCTGCGCCGCCGCGGCATTGTCCTGACCATCGGCGAAACCGCCGTCGTCGACCTTTCCATGGAAATCGGCCCCGTGACCTCGGAAACCACCGTCACCGCCGAAGCCTCCGCCGTCAACACCACCACCGCCGAGTTGTCGTACCTCGTCGGCGAGCGCACCATGCGAGACATCCCCCTCAACGGCCGCAGCTTCACCGACCTCGCGCTCCTCCAGCCCAACGTGGTCGCCTTCCCCCATCGCGACGGCGGCTCTGCCGTAGCCCATGGCCTCGGTACCTCGATCAACGGCCAGGACCCCCGCTCCAACGTCTACCTCCTCGACGGCACCCCGATGAACGACTTCACCAATGGACCGGCCGGCGCCGTCACCGGCATCGCCCTGGGTGTCGAAACCATCCGCGAATTCCGCGTCGAAACCAACTCCTACAGCGCCGAATACGGCCGCAACTCCGGTGGACAGTTCAACGCCATCACCAAGTCCGGCTCCAACGAATTCCACGGCAGCGCCTACGAATTCTTCCGAAACGACAACATGGACGCCAGGAACTTCTTCGATCCCCAGCAGATCCCCAAGTTCACCCGCAACCAGTTCGGCGGCACCATCGGCGGACCCATCAAAAAGGACCGCACCTTCTTCTTCGCCGGCTTTGAAGGCCTCCGCGAACGCCTCGGCCGTACCATCACCTCGCAGGTACCAACCGTCGAAGCCCGCCAAAGCGTCCCCGTTGACCCCAGCGTCCGCCCCTATCTCAACGAGATCCCGCTGCCCAACACCACGCGCCGCACCGCCGACAACCAATTCGGCGACTTCGTCTTCAACTTCAACCAGACCATCAAGCAGGCCTACACCCAGGGCCGCATCGACCACATCATCAGCGACCGTCAGCAGGTCTACGCGCGCTACACCTTCGATGATGCCGACCAGTTCCTGCCCACAGACTTTCCGCAGTTCCCCCGCGTGTTCTATTCCCGCAACCAGTTCGTCACCGCCGAACACCGCTTCGTCATCTCTCCCCGGACCTTGAACACCTTCCGCGCCGGCTTCAGCCGTACCCGCTTCGGCCAGACCGTACAAGCCAACACGTCGCAGCCGCTCACCCCCTTTATCTCCGGCCGCGACTTCCCCGGCGCCATCGACATCGGCGGCATGAAGCGCTTCGGCACGCAATCCTCCGCGAACTTGCGAGTCGTGCAGAACAACTTCAGCTTCGAGAACAGCGTCAGCATGACCCGCGGCCGCCACATCCTCAAAGCCGGCGTACTCGCAGAGCGCTATCAGAACAATCTCTTCAACCCCACCTTCTCGCTCGGCATCTACACCTTCTCGAACGTCACCGAGTTCCTGCAGGCCCGCCCGCTACGCTTCATCGGCCTCCCGCCCGAAGGCGCGCTCGATCGCTACTGGCGCTTCACCCTCATGGGCTTCTACCTCCAGGACGACTTCCGTGTCCACTCGCGCCTCACTCTGAACCTCGGTCTCCGCTACGAATTCGCCACCATGCCCCGCGAACTCTACGGTCGTGACGTGGCGCTACTCAACCTCGCCACTGACCGTGCACCCACTGTAGGCCCGCTGTATCAGAATCCGACCTACAAGAACTGGTCCCCCCGCTTCGGCTTTGCCTGGGACGTCTTCGGCACCGGCAAGACATCGATCCGTGGTGGTTATGGGGTGTACTGGAACACCAACAACCAGCAGAACCTCATCGTCACCATCACCAATCCGCCTTTCACACCGCGCGTCATCGTCGCCCGTGCCCAGGGCCTGACGTTCCCCTTCCCGTCGCTCTCGAGCGGCACTGGCAACTCCATCCGTCCCATCGAGTACAACCTCAAGAACCCCTACGTCCAGATCTGGAACATGAGCCTCCAGCAGGACCTCGGCGCTGGCATCGTCGTCACCGCCGGCTACGCTGGCTCGCGCGGCAACCACCTGCTGCGCAATACCGACTACAACCTCGCGGTCCCAACCCGCCAGGCCGACGGTACCCTCTTCTTCCCAGCCGGAGCACCCCGAGTCAACACCGCGTTCTCCACCATCGAACTCAAAAAGAGCGACGGCAAGAGCTGGTACAACGCAGGCCTCCTCGAAGTCCGCAAGCGCTTCTCGAAGGGCCTCACCTTCCAGTCGAGCTACACCTTCTCCCGCAACATCGACAACACCCAGGCCTCGACCTTCTTCTCGGACGCCAACAACGGCACGACTTCCGCGATGCCCGAGTTCCCCGGCTTTCAGTACAACAAAGGCCTTGCCGACTTCCACGCCAAACACAACTGGGTATCCAACTTCACCTACGAACTTCCGCTCGGCAATCACATCCTCGCCAAGGGCTGGCAGCTTTCGGCCATCAACAACATGCGTTCCGGCGCGCCGCTCACTGTGTTTGTGCAGTCCAACTGGTCCCGCTCCCTCTGGGGACCCTCCTCCGCCCCCAACGTCGGGTTTGACCGTCCGAGCATCCGCCCCGGCTACACCGCCGAGTCGATCGTCCTTGGCGGACCCGACCGTTACCTCGATCCCAACGCGTTTTTCCTGCAGCCCCAAGGCACCCTGGGCAACGCCGGACGCGGCATCCTGATCGGACCCTCGCTTCGTTCGTTTGACCTTTCGCTGTCAAAGAACACGCCGCTGCGCAAGCTCAGCGATAGCGCCAATCTCCAGTTCCGCGTGGAATCATTCAACCTGCTCAACCACGCCAACTTCGGCGTCCCGAACTTAATCGTTTTCGCCGGCGCCAACCAGACCGAAGCGCCCATTAGCACCTTCGGGCGAATTCAGAATACAATCACTTCCTCGCGCCAGATTCAGTTGGCGCTGCGACTCAGCTTCTAAAGGACAAAAGAACCGCACATGCCAACTTGGATCGTTTTCGCGCTTGGCGCCGCCCTTTCCTGGGGCGTCTATGGCGTATCTCTACACCAGGGACAGATGCTCCTCAAGAGTCCTCTCCGCGCGCTGCTCTGTGTCGGTGTCGCATACTTCTTGATCGGAGTTCTCGTGCCTGCCGGCGCCCTCATCGCGCAAGGGCAACTCAACAACTTCGACGTCAAGGGCACGGCGATGGCCACCGTCGCCGGCGCTCTCGGAGCCATCGGCGCCGTATGCATTATCTGGGCATTTCGTAACGGTGGCCTGCCGAACTATGTCATGCCTTTGGTATTCGGTGGAGCACCCCTCGTCAATGTCGGACTCTCCATGCTCGTACACCCGCCCAAAGAGTCGCCCAACCCGCTGCTCTGGGTCGGTTACGTTCTTGCCTCGGCAGGAGTATACTTGGTGCTACGCTTCAAGCCCTCCTAACCTGGGGCTATAATCGGGTCAATAGAAAACATCGAGGAGGTTTCGCGAATCATGCGAAAACTGTTCTTGAAAAAGTTCGTTTTAGTGCCAGCCGCCGCGGCGGCTGCTCTTCTGGCGCAGCAACAGGCTCCGCCCACTACAGGCGGTGGTGGCGGAACAACGGGCGGAGGCGGTGGCGGAGCCACCACAGGCCCCACCAGCCCCAACCCGGGTGGTTCACGCGGCACCTCGCCATTCCCTACCCAACAGCAGCAGCCAATGCCGCAGATGCCGCAAACGGTGTTCTTCAGCGGCAAGGTCGTGATGGAAGACGGCACGGCTCCCACTGAGCCCGTCACCATCGAACAGGTCTGCAACGGTATGCCCCGCCCCCAGGCCTACACGGACAGCAGGGGCCGCTTCAGCTACAACTTGAGCAGTGGTAGAAACGGCGTCGGCATGGGCAATGCCGGCAACGTTCTGCCCGACGCCAGCACCTCCGGCAGCTCTCCGGACGGTCTCGGCGACGGTTTTGGCATCGGCAGCATGGGTGGCAACCGCATGGGCGGCACGGGCATGATGCTCAGCCTCGCCGGCTGTGAGATCCGTGCCAATCTGCCGGGCTATCGCTCCAGTTCCGTCATGCTCTCCAACCGCAGCGCTCTCGACAACCCCGACGTCGGCACCATTATCCTGAAGCCGCTCGGCAATCGCGAAGGCACGGTCTTCAGCGCCACCAACGCCATGGCGCCCAAGGACGCCAAAAAGGCGCTAGAAAAAGGCCGTGAACTGGTCAAGAAAAAGAAGCCTGCCGAAGCCCGCAAGGAATTCGACAAGGCGGTGGAACTCTATCCCAAGTTCGCTTCCGCCTGGTACGAGATCGGTTTGCTCGAAGAAGCCGGCAAGAATGTCGAAGGCGCTCGCAAGGCCTACGCCCAGGCCCTCACCGCGGATCCCAAGTACGTCAACCCGTACAATCGCCTGTACATGATGGCGGCGGACGAGCAGAAATGGGAGGATGTCGCGGACATCACCTCGCGCCTCTTGAAGCTCAACCCCTACGACTTTCCCAACGCCTATTACCTCAACGCCGTAGCCAACTTCACACTCAAGCGCTATGACGAAGCCGGCAAGAGCGCCAAGAGCCTCTACGAACAGGACGAAAAGCGCTACTCCCGCGCAGGCTATCTGCTCGGCCTGGTCATGGCAACCCGCGACGACTTCTCAGGTGCCACCGCCCATCTAAAGCAATACCTCGAGCGGAATCCCCAGGCCCAGGATCGCGACCTGGTCACCAAGCAGTTGGCCGAGATCGAAAAGTACGCAGGCGGCGGAAACGCTGCCAACTCGCAAAAGCCCGAATAGAGCGTCTACCAAGGCAGCTGTCTAGTACTGACATGTCACGGTACTGGGGCGCTGCCCCCCAATGCGTGGCCAATACGCTATCTTTGTAGGGATACGGCCCACTGGCCAAAGGAGCTTTCATGGTTTTCGGTAAATTGTTGCCGGTTCTGGCAATGGGTATGCTAGCCGGGTCGCTGAGCGTTGCGGGAGAAAAGGCGCTGATGCACTGCTTCGCCTACACCCCCATCGCAACGGCCACGCAGGCAGAATGGGACGCCTTCGCAAAGGCTTCCGATGCCCTGCCCAAGAAGATCCCGGGCATCAAGCGCGTATGGTACGGAAAGCTTCGCGCCCCCCTCAACCTCGTCATGGGCGCTGACGCAGCCGATCGTAAGCGCGTCACCACCGGTGAAAAGGACGTTACCGGAAAGTTAGCGCTAACGAAGCGCGAGTACGGTATGTGCATGGAAATGAAGGATGCCGACACGTTGACGGCCTATGCGCAGCATCCCTACCACAAGGAATGGTTGGCAACCTACGAGAAAGTCCGCGTCGCCGGTACCACCACTTACGACATCCTAGGGCAATAGTGGTGTCTGTAGCTGACACGAAATCAACCACATACAAAGGCAATACCCCCAAACGGGGGTATTGCTTCGGTCAAACGCTGTACTATATTGTGGAGGCAAATGTCGATGTATCGCAGCCACTCGACAATCAACTGTGAGGAGGACCTTCGGGGGCAACTCGCCTACCTGAAGAACCGCCTGGTTGAAATTGACCGGACCATCGCTCTCGTAGAAGAGCAACTCTGCTCGGTATGCATGATGGCATCCGGGCTCACCTTTTCCGCCGCTGAGTCTGAAGGGGAAAGGCGCAATTCGTCTTGGCGCCAGGTTTGCCGCAACGGCTGGTCGGACTCCCACCTGAACTGCCGGAAGTCCGCCCGCCCGTCACAATCGCGCTAGCCCTTCACCACGATATTCAGCAGTTTGTCCGCGACGTAAATCACCTTCGCGACGCTTTTACCTTCCAGGAACGGCGTCACCTTTGGATCGTTGTTCGCCAAAGCCAGCGCCGCCTCCTGCGTGGTCCCAAACGGCAGGCTCATCTTTGACCGCAGCTTGCCATTCACCTGAATCACCACTTCCGCCACGTCCTGCTTGGCCAATTCCGGGTCGAACACCGGCCAGCTCTGCCGGAACACCGGACCCTCATGCCCCAGCACTTCCCACATCTCCTGCGCGACATACGGAGCAAACGGCCCAAACAGCAGCACCAGCGAATCGAGCAATTGCGGCAACACCCCCGGCGACAGATCCGCCTCAACCGCGTAAATCTCGTTCACCAACTCCATCATGCTCGCAATCGACGTATTGAAGTGCCAGCGGGTATCAAAGTCCTCGGTCACCTTGCGCAGCACCTGATGCAACTTGCGCATCACGCGCTTATCGCCGTCGGTCACCGGACCCGTCGCCACGGCCGCACGCTTATCCGCATTGCGAGTCACAAACCGGAACACGCGGCCAATAAACCGGTACGCACCTTCCGCGCCGCTATCGGTCCAGTCCATGTCCTTCTCGGGAGGCGCAGCAAACAGCTCAAACAAGCGCCCGCAGTCGGACCCGAACTTGTCCATCATAAAGTCCGCCGACACCACATTGCCCTTGGACTTCGACATCTTCGCGCCATTCAGCACCACCATGCCCTGCGTGAACAACCGCGCGGCCGGTTCATCGTTCTTGATCAGCCCAAGATCGCGCATGAACTTCGTCCAAAAACGCGAATAAATCAGGTGCAGAATCGCATGCTCGACCCCGCCGATGTACTGGTCAATCGGGAACCAGTAATTCACCTTCGCGGAATCAAACGGAGCATCGCTATTCTTCGGATCGCAATAGCGATAGAAATACCAGGAGGAGTCGACAAACGTATCCATCGTGTCGCTCTCACGCCGCGCATCCTCGCGCCCGCACTTCGGACACGTCACCTTCGCAAACGACGGATGCGTCCGCAGCGGCGACCCGCCCTTACCCGTGATCTCCACATCGGACGGCAGCGCCACCGGCAGATCCTTCTCGGGCACCGGCACGATCCCGCACGTCGCGCAGTGGATCATCGGAATCGGCGTACCCCAATACCGCTGCCGCGAGATGCCCCAATCCTTGATGCGGAACGTAATGGCGCGCTTGCCAAAACCCTTCTCTTCCGCGTACGCCGTCATCTTTTCCCAAGCATCCGGCGCGGGCAACCCGCTCCACTGTCCCGAGTTTTCCGTAACGCCGTTATCGAACTCGACATACGCCTCGGTCATCTCAGCTTCCGTCGGCAGCGTCCCGTCCGCCGACCGAATCACCGGCCGGACCGCGATCCCAAACTTGCGGCAGAACTCAAAGTCCCGCTCATCATGCGCCGGCACGGCCATAATCGCGCCCGTGCCGTACCCCATCAGCACAAAGTTGCCGACCCAAATCGGCACTTTCTCGCCGCTATATGGATTCACCGCGTACTTGCCCGTAAATAGGCCGTCTTTCTCAAGATTCCCCGGGTCCTTGCGCGCGACATCATCCACCATCGCCTTGACCTTGGCATCCCCCGGCAAGAACTCCTTCACCAGCGCATGCTCGGGGGCCAGAATCAGGCAGGTGGCACCAAAAATCGTGTCGACACGAGTGGTAAACACACGGATCTTGGTCTCGGTACCTTCCACCGTAAAATCGACCTCAGTACCCTCACTCCGGCCAATCCAGTTCCGCTGCATCGTGAGCACGCGGTCCGGCCACTGGTTTTCGAGCTCTTTCGTCGCGTCCAGCAGTTCCTGCGCGTAATCGGTGATGCGCAAAAACCACTGATCCATCTCCCGCTGCTGCACCGGCGTTTTATCGTGACGCCAGCAGCAACCATCGACAACCTGCTCGTTCGCCAAAACCGTCTGGCACTCATCGCACCAGTTCAACAGCGCCGTCTTGCGATACGCCAGGCCGCGCTCATACATCTTCAGGAAGAACCACTGGTTCCACTTGTAGTACTCGGGCTCACAAGTTGCGACTTCGCGATCCCAGTCATAGCTGAAGTTCATCCGCTGATGCTGGCGCTTCATCTCGCCGATGTTGTAGTGCGTCCAGTCGCGAGGATGACGCTTGTTGTCGATTGCCGCATTCTCCGCCGGCAGACCAAACGCGTCCCACCCCATCGGGTGCAGTACGTTGAAGCCGCGCATCCACTTATAGCGGGCCAATGCGTCGCCGATCGTGTAGTTGCGAAGGTGCCCGATGTGCAGCGTCCCACTCGGGTAAGGGAGCATCTCCAGCACGTAGTATTTCGGCTTGGTGGAGTTCTCTTCCGGCGCGTACAGCTTAGGGTCCTGGCTCCAGATCGCGTGCCACTTGGCTTCGATCTCTTTATGGTCGTAGGGACGTTCGGGCATACAAACCTTCAGTATAGCGGGGGCATGTAAACTGTATGCATGTTTTCCCGCATGCTTTATGTCCGTCAGCACTTCCCGGATCGCCGGCTGAAGGACATTCCAGGTGAAGTTCAGAAACAGTTGTCCTCAAGTGGCTTCGGCGCCAATTTGAAGCCCGGCGCGCGTATCGCCATCGGCGTCGGCTCCCGCGGAATTTCCAACATCGCCACCATCGTACGGTCGGTGGTCGATTTCTGGAAGTCCCAGGGTTTTCAACCCTTTATATTCCCTGCTATGGGAAGCCATGGAGCAGCGACCGCAGAAGGCCAGGCGGACGTGCTGGCGCACCTCGGCGTCCATGAAGCCACCATGGGCTGTCCCGTGATCTCGCAGTTGGAAGTCGTCTCAGTGGGTACGACCGAGGACGGTCTCGAAGCCTTTCTCGACAAGCAGGCCTACGATAGCGACGGCGTCTTTCTCATTGGGCGCGTGAAGTGGCACACCGATTTCGCGGGAAAACTCGAAAGCGGTTTGTTCAAAATGATGGCGATCGGCCTCGGTAAGTTCGCCGGTGCGCAACGCTATCACACCTGGGCCTTCAACATCGGCATGGAGAAGGTAATCCGCAACGTTGGACGCCAGATGATCAAGTCCGGCAAGATCCTGGGCGGCTTAGCGATCCTCGAGGACGGCAATCACAACACGGCACAGCTCACCGCAGTCCCCGTCGACGTGATGGAACAGCGGGAAGAAGAACTGCTGGTGCAGGTCAAGAGCTGGATGGGCCGCCTTCCCTTCGACCTCGACATTCTCATGATCGACGAAGTCGGCAAGACGTTCTCTGGAGCCGGCATGGATTGCAAGGTAGTCAACCGCAGCGTACATGGGGAATACAACCCTTGGGATACCGCTCCCAAATTCGTGCGGGTATTCCTAAGGGGATTAAGTGACCACAGCTATGGCAACGGTGTTGGCGTCGGCATGGCCGACATCATTCACTCGCGTTACCTGAAGAAGGTCGATTGGACTCCGACCCGGATCAACTCGCTTACCTCATCCACTCCGCCCGCCGTACGTATTCCCATCTACTACGACAGCGATAAGGAGTGCCTGGAAGTGATCGCGAAGACCGTCGGCAAGTTCGACATGAGCGACATCCGCATCGGATGGATTGGCAATTCACTCGAAATCGGGCACATGGCGCTCAGCGCGACATTCCGTTCCGAGATTGAGAAGCGTCCGGAGTTGGAAATCCTGGGCGATGAGTGGGATCTGCCGTACGACGAAGAGGGCAATCTGCAGAATATCCTTCTGCACGAGAAGCTTCGCCAGTTGACAGGGTACGAAGTCTCAGCCGCACATTAGCGGTTCCCCGGCCGCTGCAAGCTTGCAAGCGGCGGCCGGTTCCCCACCCCGGAATCATCACCAATTCAGACTGTTGTTTTTCTTAGGAAGCGGCCTGAAAACTGGCCAATTCGTTCTGCAAACCCGCCAATTCGCGCTCGAGCTGCGACACATCGGACGCGTCGGAACTGCTGTCATAGCCATTTGCTTCAAGGATCGTGCGCAGGTCCTGGAACGCAGCCTTGCGCCCGCGCTTCGGCTCTACCGACAGACCAGCGCTGGCAGCAAACGCATCGGCCTTCTGTTCGCGGTGTTCCGCTCCATGCTGCTTGGTTGCGACATGCTCGCCTTTGCCCGGATACGCAAGCTGTTCGCCAAGGCTGTGCAGCGACAACAAGGCCTCGCGGAACGTGTCGGTGGACCGCAACTGATCGCGCTTGTCCAGCTTTTCGACCACCATTTCAACGGTGCGGCGGTAACGATCCAACTCGTCCCCCGTACCCCAATCTTTGAGGAACGGCGCGCCGTCCCCAATCATTTCCTGATGAGCGCCCGCAACCGCGTTATTGGCCGCGCTGATGGCCTTGCGTGTGTCGAGGGCAGCCAGCATTTTGTGGCATGCCAACCGGTAATTCCGTTCTAGTTCTGTGTTTCCCAAGGTGATGAATATCCTTTCCGGCGTAGTGTGACCGTCTGATGTTCGCGGTCTTAACTATCGCATCGGAACCGGTTGGATTTGCTTTAGTACTTTTCTTATTTTTTTCCTCACATTGATCTGAGAAGTACCGAAATGATGGAAAGATGCTTAGTGCACGCCCCCCAAGGCGAGGGTATTCCGGGGTGTTCTTTTGCGGGTATTCCCGCTTTTGTCTGAGAAATCCGGTTACCAAATAACACTACTACACTAAGCCGGAGCCGAAGCTACGGAAATGCTGTCATGACCTCCACACGATTGAAATTCGAGATCATCGATGCCGCGACGGCGCGGCGCGCCGGCCAAGCGCCCAAGATGGTCACCCCTCCCGACCCGCAGTCTATGCGCGAACTAGCCGCGGGCCTTGACTTTGTGCTCTCGGAACTAATGGCAGCCGAATCCCTCCGGGATGAGATCGCCCAAGAGCGCGACGCGGCCACTGCAGAACGCTCTGCTCTCGCCACCCAACGCGACATCCTTCTGGAACAACGCAGCCAAATGGAAGTCCAGCGGACCGAGTTGGAAGCGCAGCGTGACGAACTGGCGGCGAAACAGGAACAGGTGCAGGCGCAGATCGAACAGATCCAGCAACAGCTTTCTACCGTCGAGGCCAAGCACGCCGAAGCTGAGCGTCAAATCGCGGAGATGGCGGAGAAGAACTCCCAGGAACAAGCCGAGCGCGAGGCCGAACGTGCCGCTTTCCAGGCAACTCTAGAAACCGAACGCGCCAACTTCGAATCCCATCTGGAGACGGAGCGCGCGGACTTCATGTCGCGGCTGGCCCAGGTGAGCCTCACGCACGAAGCGGCCGTAACGGCCCTGCGCGATGGATTCGATGCGCAGTGCCAAATTCTTAGCACTACTCATCAGGAAGAGCTAGAGCGCCAGAAGAATGCGTCTGAGCAAGCGATCGCGGAAGTTCGCCGCCAGACCGAAGAGTTGCGTGCCGAGGCGAACGAATCGCAAGTAAGCTACCAGAAGTTGTCCGACGCGCTCACCGCGGCAGAAGCCCAAACGGCGGAGCTCGTCGAGGCTCGCCGTGTGCTCGAAACCGTGCTTGCCGAACAGCAGCGGGCGCTGGTGCTTTCGATGGAACTCATGACGCGGCTCGAAGGCGAGGTCAAGAATCTTCGGAACCGAGTCGACACGCTGACTGCCGAAGTCATTGCCGAATCCCACAGCGTGCCACCGGAAGCCGCCGCGCAAATCGCGGAGTTGCAGGTGGCAAAGCGCCAGGCGGAAGCTGCCGTCGCCGATCTTCAGACCGGTGCGGAAGTGCTCGAAACCCGCGCCCACCAGCTCGAAACGATGATTCTCGAGTTGTCCACCACGCACGCTACAGAGCTCGCCAAGCGTGAGGCCGAGGTACAAAAGCGCGCTGCGGAAGCGGCCGCGTTGCAGACCCAGTTGGAGGATGCGCAGCGTTCCATCCAATTGATTCCGCCGCCCGAAGCGGCCATTCGCTCGCTCGAAGACCAGCGCGACCAGGCGCGCCGCGAACTCGCTACTTACAAGTCGGACCTTGAGATTCTAACGGCCGACGTCAAGACCAAAGAAGGACTCATCACCACTCTTGAAGCTGCGCTCGACCAGCAGCAGAACATTCTTCGCTCGCTTGAGCAACGCTTCAATGAGTACGCATCACGGTTGCACGGCATTTGCGACATCTCGAACGAAGGGGACGAGTACCGCAATGAATCCGAGGAAGGCCGGGTGAAGCGCCTGGTCACCTGGTTTCAGTCCGCCTTTTCGCCGGCCCGCATCGCTGCGCCGGCGGCAGACAGTTCCGAGCCCGGCAGCCCCGAACAAGAGAAAGGTTTGAACGATGACACCACAGAGCAGCTTAGCAGTGCCGCAGGAGTTGGACATGGCAACGTTGGCCGACACACGGCAGGAATCCAGGGCTGATTATCTGACGCACCTGCGGTCTCTCGCCGAGTCGTGCCGCGACCAGGCGGACACCTCCTACGCGACCGGCGCTGACATCCAGGAGCTACTCAGCGCGATCCAGACGTTGTCGGAACAGGTTGCTTCGTTGCAGGAAGAAAAAGTGCAGCTCGAAAAGCGGATTGCGGCCGTCGAAAAATCAACGCCGTCGCCGCAGACTTGGAAGAACTTGATCGCGGGTATTCGATCCATTCGCGACACGGTGTCGCAGATTCAGAAAGGAACCGGGCTGTCCGATGGCCTTCACCAGTCCTGACGGTCAGATTGACCGTATCCGGCGCAAAGTACTGAACATGCAGCGGCGGAGCGCCGCGCTCGCCGCGCTCATCGAGGAGCAGATTCTGTTCCTCGACCTTCGGCGTCAGCACATGCATTCGCAAGGTATTGCAATTTCGCGGAGAAACCTGCGGATTCTGCAGGCGATGGGCGCGCTTGCGGCCGCCACCGCCTTTGTCGGCGGTTATTTGGCGGCCACAGGCGGAAATTGGTAGTTAGTACACGCCTTCGACGACGTTGCCGCCGAGCTTTTTGAACGGACGAACGTTGCGAACGCCATCCCAGGGGTAGGCCTGGCAGGGCTTTTCACGCTCACACTCGTCGCGCTCGAGGAATCTCGGCACGAAGAATTCGCGGGTGAGAGTCGTCAGGCGGACGCGGCCGGTTTGACCGTATTCCACCACCTTCATCGGGTCGTTGAAGTCCACCACTTCGAGCATCGCGCGAGGGCTCGGCGGATAGTAAATGATCGCGTAGTTGTCAGCGGGGTCAAACGGAAGCTTGTGGGTCGCAAGGCCCATTAGCGTGTTGCCGTAGGTAGGGGCGAAGTAGATGCCTTTGCACAGTTCTTCGACCGCGAAGCGATGGAACTGCGGTGTCATCTCCGTACCTCCGCAGAACACGCCGGTGATGCCCGCTTTCTGCAGCGAGATCTTCTCGCACAACGCTTCCAATAGCTTCGGCGTCGTGAACATGCACTTGATTTCGTGCGCTTTCAAGATCGTCAACGCCTGATCGACACAGTGCTGTTTGTACGCTTCGGCTCCTGCGATGTCGCCCTTCTTGATGAGCTTGATCACCCAGCGGGGGTCGAGGTCGATGCAGAAGCTGATGCCACCGCGGTACTGCGCTAAGTGCTCGACAGCCAGACGAAGACGGCGGGGACCGCTCGGGCCGAACATCAGCCAGTCTGAACCCCTCGGGAAGTACTCGTCCGGAAGGGTGTCGCTGAACATTTCGTAATCGATCCGGAAATCTTCGGACGCGATGCGCGACTTGGGGACACCGGTGGAGCCGCCGGTTTCAAAAACGTAAATCGGCTTATCGGCCAAACCTTTGGGCACCCAGCGGCGCACTGGACCGCCGCGCAGCCACTCGTCCTGAAAATTGCCGAACTTGTCGAGATCGGCGTAATTTTTGACCTCGTGACGGGGGTCCCAGCCGGCCTTGGCGGCCCAATCCAGCCAGAACGGGCACCCGGTGTCGGGGTTGAAATGCCACTGCATCATCTCTGCAGTCCAGGAATCGAGGCGGGCGCGGGCCTCGTCGGCAGACATACGTTGGTGTGTGCTCACGGGTATTATTTAAGATAACCTAGCGGAATCGTTTGCTTTTCATGATGTCCACAGCCACAGCCCGGATACTTTCTTTTGCGCTTTTTTGCGCCGTTGCCGCCGTCGCGGCGCCGCCCACCTGGGACCGTTTTCGCGGCCCCAACGGCACGGGGGTGGACGACAGCAGCGCGCTGCCGGCCACGCTTGACCCGGCCAAAAACGCCGTCTGGAAGACTGTGCTGCCGAACGGCTACTCGTCGCCCGTGCTGAACAAAGACAGCATTTTTCTCACTGCCTTTGAGGGCGATAAGCTGCTCACGATCTGCCTGAATCGGGCGACCGGAAAGATCGCTTGGAAGCGCGAGGCTCCTCGCGACCGGTTGACCAAAATTGACAAACGCAACTCCCCTGCCTCGCCGTCGCCGGTGCTTGATGGCAACTCGGTGTACGTGTTTTTCGGTGACTACGGCTTGGTGAGCTACGGGCTTGACGGCAATGAGAAGTGGCGGACGCCGCTGGGTCCGTTCAACAACGTGTATGGAATCGGCGCGTCGCCGGTACTGGCCGGGAACAGCCTGGTGCTGATTGTTGACCAGAACATCGGGTCCTTCGCCGCCGGTTTTGATAAGCGGACGGGCAAGCTGAAGTGGCGGAAGGACCGGCCGGAAGCGCTGAGCGGCGCGTCTACGCCTGCGGTTTACAACAACAAGTACGTGATTGCGCCGGCGTCGTTCCGGGTGGATACCTACGATGCCGATACGGGCGAGATCGTGTGGTTTGCGCGCGGGTTGGCGTCGGAGATGAAGTCGGTGCCGGTGGTGGTTGGGGACCGCGTTTTAATCAGCGGGTACAACACGCCGGAGAACGAGCCTGGCAAGCAGATGAAGCTGCCGGAATGGGCCGATGTGATTGCCAACTTCGATAAAGACAAGGACGGGATGATCTCGAAGGAGGAGTCGCCGAATGAGCAGACTCGCCGGTATTTCCAGTTCGAGGACATCGACGAGAACGGCAAGCTGGACGCCAAGGAGTGGAAGCTTTTCCAGATGGTGCTTGGCGCGGAGAACGGGTTGCTGGCTTTTAAGCTGACGGGGGCGAAGGGCGACATCACCGAGTCCGGGCTGTTGTGGAAGTACCACAAAGCGGTGCCTCAGTTGCCGACCCTGGTGGCTTACAAGGGCATTGTGTACATGGTGAACGACGCTGGGGTGCTGAATACGATTGAGCTGGCGACGGGCAAGGGTCTCAAAACGGCTCGGGTTCGGGGGGCGGCGGATAGCTACTATGCGTCGATCATTGCGGGGGACAACAAGGTGTACTTTTTCGCCCGCAGCGGGAAGATCACCGTGCTTGAAGCGGGTGCGGAGCAGAAGGAGCTTTCGGCGTCGGAATTGGACGCGGAGATCTTTGCGACGCCTGCGATTGCGGAGGGCAAGATTTACGTCCGGACGACGAATGCGCTGTATTGTTTTGGGTCCTGAGTTTGGGGTTCGTGCGGCTAACCTCCTGTGTTTGCTTCAGTAGGTGGGGTTTTGGGGTCGTACCCATTATGGGTATTTGAGTACCCTTTAAGGGTACGAAGTCAATCGCATTCATTCGGTGGAATTCTTGCGGGCGTCACCTGCGCAAAAACACCTATCAGTTAGTTCAAGCGACGCTATCAATCGTTTTCGCAGGACCTCTTTTGCGGCTTTCTTTCAGATGTTGGGTGGAAGCTCATCAATCTTATTTTGCTTGGTCCCACAATACAACGTGTTGCTTCGATACGAACTCTGTCGGTATAACTTGTGATCGTCCGAATGTGAGAAGGCGGAACATATGCTTGCACTGGTCCGACCCGCCTGGACTAAGTGCGTTCTACCCAAGGGCGGGGTCTCTTGGAAAGTTCGTTTCGCTTAAGTTCCAACTCATAAAGATATTTCCAGCCGTCTTCAGTCCCCAAGAACTCCTCTACTTGTAGCCATTGATCATGAAGCCCGAGAGTGCTTGCAATCTCATGAAAAGCACTCGCGACGATCTCATCGCCAAGAGGCTCAAGCCCGACTGAAGCTAACTGGCGGTTGAAGTGAAAGAGAATAAACCGTAGGCGAACTATAGGAGGCGGGTGGCGATGTCTGGATATCGAACGCGCCGGTCCAAGGCCCGCTAGAAGAAAGAATCCGATCATGGAGTAAAGGATCGCGAATGCCACTCCGCGCAGGTCCGTCATTAGGTCGATTTGTTGTTTTTCGCCCGCACGCATCGAGAGTAGATTGGTCGCGATTAGATTCGTGGCAATCTCGTCCGCGAGCAGTTCGCAACCTTGCGTCGTCAGATCTCCATCAGCAGGATCGAACTCAAACAAGTGCGAAGGGCCGGGGTCGCCAAGATAGTGATGGGCGAGTTCATGGAACAGAAGCCAATGAAGAAGAATTTGGTGCAGCGACGACTCTACGGGTGCACCGCCGGTCGTATGCCAGCCCGCAATACTAATGGCAGTGGACAGGAAAGACTCTGAAGTGGATAATCTTCGTGCTCTTGCCCCAAGTTCGCGCACCATCTCGATGGAAATGCCTACGCAATGAAGCCCTTGACTAGAGAATGCGACGGCATTCGCTTCGCTTGAATCGTAATAGCCGACGTAGCATTCAATGGCCGAACCATCACTCTTCGTGTTTTGGGCCACCATATCGTCGGCTACTCCTTGCATTACACGTAAGAGTAGCTTGAAGAATTTTCTCTCGACTCTGCTGAAGGTTCGCTCGTCTCTAAGCTCAACAGTGGACAGGAATCTCTGCCAAAGGCCATCCGCGAAGAGTCTGTAGTGAGTTCTTCGATTTCGCAATACGGTTATTGTAGGCGCAGATTAGGCATTAGACAACGGAGCGTTTACCTCTTCGGTGGCAAGTCGAAGATCACGCACGAATTTTGTGAACTCCTCCTCATAGGACATGCCGGGCGGTAGGCGAAGGAGCGCGGAGGGGTGGACGGTCACCATTAGGTTGGGGGCGTGGAGGGAGTCCATCCATTTGCCTCGGTCCTGCATGATGCGGACGTCGCGCCCTACCAATGATTGGGCGGCGGTCGCTCCTAGGCAGACGATTACTTTTGGCTTGATCAGGGCGATCTCGGCCTCCAGCCACGGTTTGCAGGCGGAGATGTGGCGGCCGTCGGGCTTCTTGTGGATGCGGCGCTTGCCTCGCTCCTCGAATCGAAAATGCTTTACGGCGTTGGTGACGTAGGCGTCTGCGCGGTCGATGCCGGCAGCTTCGAGCGCCTCGTTCAAAACCTTGCCTGCGGGGCCTACGAAGGGGGCTCCCTGCTGGTCCTCCTGGTCTCCGGGTTGCTCTCCTACCAGCATCAGGCGGGCCTTGCGGAGTCCTTCGCCGAATACGGTTTGAGTGGCGTGTTCGTATAGCTCACAGCCTTGGCAGTTGCAGGCGGCTTGCTGCAGGACCTTCAACGATGTTGTGTCGGAAGGTACGAAGGAGGCGGCGGAACTGGGCTGTTTGCGAATCATCTCGTACATCCGGTCCCCGGCGGTGCGGAGGAGGCCGTTGATCAGCTTGGACTCGGGAAGGGTGCTCCAGTGTTTGACTGGCATCTCCGCGGTCATCGCTGTGAGGTTGGCGCGGGCCGGGTTGAAGATGGACCCGTAGTAGGTCAACCAAAGGTCCTCGACTTCGTCCTCCGACGGGGCGCTCTCACGTGGCAGACCCGGGCCGAAGCGCAATTGTTTCTGATCCCAATAGGCGCATTCGTCAGGGGTGAGGATCGCCCAGTTCATGGCACCGAAACGGCGGACGAAGAAGTCGGCCTCGCGACGGACGATGTGGTGGTCGGGCTTGTGGAAGGCGACCATGGCTCCGTCGGCGGCTTCGCGGAAACGGACGAAGGCGTGCATCTTGTGGGCGTCGCGGCGGACGGCCTTTTCCATCACGCGGAGTTTGCGGACGAGCGGGTCGGCGGGGTCGTCGAGGAGGTGCGGTTCGCCGTGGCTGAGGCGCCAGAGGAGTTCGTAGAGGAGGTTCCAACGCTGAGGGTCGCGGAAGCAGGAGACGGTTTCGGCGAGGGAGAGGAATTCGCGGGGGACCTTCGTTGTGGTTGTGGCTTTCGAGGCGTCGTCTTCGGGAGGGGCTGCTTCGAGGCCTGCGAGGAGGCCTTGGGCGGCGTCGGAGGTGCCGTCGAGCCAGTGGACTTCGAGCGGGGTTGCGCCCTGGCGGATGAGCTTGCGGGCGGCGGTACGCCAGGAGGCGAAGTCTTGGGCGGGGACTTCTAGGATCGCCACTAGAGTTCGCCTGTGACCGCGGTGAACAGAGATAGCTGCTGGGCTTCGGGCTGAAAGCGCTGGGGGAGCTTGACGGTGTCGATTTGGAAGGCGTCGGGGTTGTGGTCCGCGGTGGTGATGAAGTAGCGGGCCTTGGCTATGGAGACGCGGAGGCGGGCGAGGTCCTCGAGGCGGAGGGCTCGGAAGCGGCGGCTTTTGAGCATACGGTCGACGTTGCGGACGCCGATGCCGGGGATACGGAGGAGGGCGGCGCGGGGAGCCTTGTTGACGTCGATGGGGAAGAATTCGCGATGGCGGAGGGCCCAGGCGAGCTTGGGGTCCTTGTCGAGGGGGAGGTCCGGCGCGGTGGTTGGGGTGATCTCGTTGACGTCGAAGCCATAGAAGCGGATGAGCCAGTCGGCCTGGTAGAGGCGATGCTCACGGATCATGGGGGGCTTTTCGATGGGGAGTCCGGGATCGGCGTGGGGGATGGGGCTGAAGGCGGAGTAGTAGACGCGGCGTAGCTTGTGCTTTTTGTAGAGCTGGGATGCCTTTTGGAGTACAGTGGCGTCGGGGGCGGGGGTGGCGCCGACGATCATTTGCGTACTTTGGCCGGCGGGGGCGAAGTGGGGCGACTTCCCTTCCCGGTTGGTCTTGTCCTTGGCCTCGAGGATGCCGCCTTTGATCTGGATCATGGCGCCTTCGATTTCGGTGTGGCGCTTGGCGGGGGCGAGGGTACGGAGTTCCTGGTCGACGGGGAGTTCGATGTTGGCGCTGAGGCGGTCGGCCCAGAGTCCGGCTTGGCGGTAGAGTTCGGGGGAGGCGGCGGGTACGGCTTTGAGGTGGATGTAGCCGCCGAATTTGTGGGTCTCACGGAGCTGGCGGGCGACGGAGATGAGCTGCTCCATGGTGTAGTCGGGGGTCTGGATGACGCCCGAGCTGAGGAAGAGTCCTTCAATGTAGTTGCGCTTGTAGAAGTTGAGGGTGAGGTTGACGACTTCTTCGGGGGTGAAGCGGGCGCGCGGGGTGTCGCTGGAGATGCGGTTGACGCAATAGCTGCAGTCGTAGATGCAGTAGTTGGTGAGGAGGAGTTTGAGGAGGGAGACGCAGCGTCCGTCGGGGGTGTAGCTGTGGCAGATGCCCATGCCTTCGGTGTTGCCGATGCCGCCGTCGGCGCGTTTGCGGTAGGAGCCGCTGGAGGCGCAGGAGGCGTCGTATTTGGCAGCGTCGGCGAGGATGGCTAGCTTGCGGTCGAGCTCCATGATGGTTGGATGCGCCGGGCGAATAAAAGGCGTACATCTTTAGTATAGGGGAAGTCATGGGAACGGGGTCAGACCGCTATGCCTCCGTTTTGTTTGCTGATGACTCCGGCGAGTTCGCAAAGGGATTTGGCGCCCTCCGAGATAATTGCCTGGCGGAGGAATCGGGCCATGAACGTCCTGCTGATCCAACTGCCGACCTCTGACTTTTCCGTGACTCTTAGTAACGTGTTGGCCTCGTCCGTGGCTTCGAGGTCGAAGGTGCGGTGGGTGCTGACGCCTCCGGGTTCTGTGCGGTCCCAGAGTACGACACGCTTGCCGGGGATCCACTCGGTGAGTTGAACGGTGCCCACATTGTGGCGGCCGAAGGGCGGGATGAACCAGACGTCGCGTGGGTAGCGGTAGGTGACGGTGGAGTTGCGGGCCGGCCAGTTGGGGTCGACTTTGAGTTCGCCTTTCTGGATGTCGGGGTCGATCCACTGGTTGTAGAGTTGGGGTTGGCCGATCAGAGCGTCTTCGATTTGTTCGGGGCGGAAGGGGAGTTGGAAGGTGCTGTGTACGGTGGCGCTGGCGCCGGTGGGGGCGAAGTCCGCGCGGATCTGGAGCGCGGGGAGCCAGGCGTAGTGGGGGTACTTTTCGAACAGTTCGGCGATGGCGAGGAAGGTCTTGTCGGTTTCGTCGAGAAGGAACTCGGTGCAGCGACAGGGGTCTTCGATGGAGATGGTGAGCGCTATCTGCGAGGTGTCGGCGCTGGTGTTTTCGACGGCATAGTTGAGCGCAAGAATCGAGGATCGGAAGGTGACCGAATCTTGGCCGACGTCCGCGAGGCGGTAGGTTTCCATGCTGGGGCGTACGCTTTGGCCGAGTGAAATGGGGCGGGCGGCGAGGTCGAGATTGCGGTAGGTAGTGGGGAGGAAGGTCCAGAAGAGAGGGTCTTGGAGGCAACTCAGGATGGATTCGGCCTTTGCGTGGACGGGCAGTTCCTTCTGAATTTGCACATACGACATGAGCGAACATCGACAACCGCGCGGCGTTGCGTTAGTAGGATGAATTACTTACGGTCGGAGTGGCGTCGGCGATCGTACTCATCGAGGACCGCGGAGGGAGATCGTTCTGAGTAGAGGGACGGTATCGCGAAGAGGCTGTCGGGCAGTGGGGCCAGCTTGACGTCAAGCACCTCTGTTACCTTCTTCGAGATTTCTTTGCCGTCCTCGATAACGGTTGTGATGGTCAACAACGGGTAACAGTTGAGAGATGGAGCTACCCATTGCTCCTGATACAGTAGCGGTGCTGGGTTGCCGCTTGCCAATGTTGTCGGTGCAGGATCGTTGAATACTACTTGGACTGTCTCGAAGCCGAGTATCGCTCTTACAGTACCGCCAGATATGGATGCACATTGCTGCGGTGCTATTCGCATTCTAGCGACGGCCTGTGCGGGCAAAGGGTACGTGGTGATTGACTCTGTAAGTGGGTCCACGACAGTGCGCTTGGCAGTTTGGAATTCCACCACAGTTCGTAAGCCACTGGCGACGCCGTTGGCGAGTTCTCGTATCCGAACGTGAGATCCGTCTTTTCTCCATCCGACGGATTCCCTCAGCGTATGCGTCATTCCCGTGAGAAGGTTGCGTTCCTCGCTTCGTTCCGTTGCTTGAAACTCAACCCAGGTACTCTGTGCAAGTGCTGTACTCACCCAAACGAGAAGAACAATTGTGGTGCGAACTTGGGCCGTCGATGAAGTCGACTTCATGTGGAGAGTAGATCACGAGGTTTCCGAGAATACAAGGCTATTTTTCTTTGGGAAGGCGAAAACCGGGTCGCTATGTCTCTATTCTTCAATCCCTGAAAAATCCCGTTGTGAAACTAACCCTGCCAACCGGAGTGAACAACTAATGGGGGTGTTCCTGTTATGTCTAGCTTATAGAGCCAATAAGGGCCGGATTTGCCGTACACTCCCTGGAAGATTGTCGTTATAAGTCTATGAACAATCAAGACGGTTTCGTCCACTTGTATGCGGTCGACATCGTGCAATAAGAACTCCTTTACGATCCCGTGCCGATCAGGGTTAGTACCAGGGCTGCAATGGGCGAATGCGTTTCGACGGCGTTTCTTATCGATGAACTTGATATATAAGTCGTCATTCTTCTTTAGTTCAAAGCGGCCGTCGCTAACGATTGCGGGAACGCGCAAGATTCGCTTATCCAGGCTCGTTTCCAGGGCTTCTAGCTCCTTTTGGTGGCTTGTGGCTAAGTGCGATGGATTGCGCATCAGACAGCCTACGGCGAGACCTGAGACAAAGGACTCGACTAGGTTAATGCAGCTGACGATCGTAGAACGTGCGAGTGAAATGTTCCACTCGCTGGCTGCACCCGCCCTTTCGGAAGCGACTCGCCAGTCGATCTTCTCTATCAACGCCTCCGACTGATGGAAGATGCTATATAGTGCTTCGACGTCGCGACTCAGCATATACTCTGGGTGCCGAAACGCAATTGGGAACTCGCGCTGCTGCCCGAGCAATTCAGTGTAAGGGGGGAGATCCATGGCTGCGGTAGCCTCGAGCGTAAATCCAAGTTTCGATTCAACCTCGTGCAGCCTCCCCAGCGATTTCCGGCCAAAGGCGCTTCGACGCCAATCGTCGAACATGCCAGAAAACACATCCTTTGCGATCTCGACCTGCTTCGTTGTTTCCGGGCTGATCAACCCGTTAAGGTGATGCTTGAGGAACTTCGACGCTTTTGGAAGAGCTTGCTCAGCGGGCAGACCCAGGAGTAGTTGCAGTTCCGACTCCGGTGGTTCGGAAACTCCTTTCAGGTTGGACGCCATGCAGGCCGCTTCGAAATGCTTGCGCAGTTGGATCTGAAGGTACACGGACATTCGATTGGACCTGCCGTTTGCTAGAGGCAACTATTGCCTCTTTTCTGATCGCTTGCTGCCGGGGAGGCCGGCGGGGTTTTCGTGGACTCTTTCGCGGAACGTGCCCTTCATGCCGGCGGCTAGAGCTACCGTCTTTTCGCCGTACTTGTCGCGGAGTTTGTCGGCGGCTTGAAGGGCTTTGCTCCAGCGGTCCTTGCGGTCGGACTCGATGAGGTCGAGTTGGCCTTCGTGGTGGTCGAAGCCTCCGGCGTAGACGCCGAGGAGCCGGATGGTTTCGCCTTTGCGCCAGGCTTCGTAGAAGAGGTCGCGGGCGGTTTCGAAGATGTCGATGTCGAGTTGGGTGGCGTTCTTTAGAGTTCGGGAACGGGTGAAGGTGCTGAAGTCTGAGTAACGCAGTTTGATGTGGATGTTGGTGGCGTAGACTCCGCCTTCGCGGACGCGGCGGCCTACCTTTTCCGATAAGTGCGCGAGGGTGGCTTCGAGGACTTCGGGGTTGGCGGTGTCCTCGCCGAAGGTGTGTTCGTGGCTGACGGATTTGGCGTTGCGGGCGTCACCGATTAAGAAGCCTGTATCGAACCAGCCTCCGGCGTCGAGGCCCTTGGATTTGCCGGCGAGGGCGAGTCCCCACTTGCCGAATTTTTTGGAGAGGAAGGCCTCGTCGAGGTTGGCGAGGTCGCCGACTTTGCGGATGCCGCATTCGTGGAGGTGCTTCTCTGTCGCTTTGCCGACGCCGGGGATCTTGCGGACGTCGAGGGGTGCTAAAAAATTCGCTTCAGCGCCGGGTTGGATCCAGAGGATGCCGTTGGGCTTGGCTTGATCGGAGGCTACCTTTGATACCAGCTTGGATGTAGAGACTCCGATGGAACAGTTGAGTTGTGTCGCTTGTTTGATGGCCTCGTGCAACTTGTGGGCGGCTTCCATGGGCTTGCCGATGAGGCGTTCGGTGCCGGTGAGGTCGAGGTAGGCTTCGTCGATGGAGGCCATTTCGACGCGGGGGGAGAAGCGGTTGAGGACTTCGAAAACCTTTTGGGAAGACTCGCGGTAACGGGTGGGGTGGCCGGGGACGAAGATGGCTTGGGGACAGAGGAGGGCCGCAGTGCGGAGCGGCATCGCGGAGTGTACGCCGAATTTGCGGGCGGCGTAGGAGGCGGCGGAAACGACTCCACGGTCCTGGGCGTTGCCGCCTACAACGACGGGCTTGCCCTTTAGGGATGGGTCGTAGAGCTCTTCAACGGAAACGAAGAAGGCGTCCATGTCGAGATGGAAGATCGTGCGCACAGGGGACGCCCTCTTCAATAAAGAACTGCTACTACTGCAAGGAGTGCCGGGTTAGTCGGCTATGGGCGATGCGGCAGGAGCACCGTCGCCGTTGGGGTTCACGAGGTCCTTCAATTCCTTGCTGGGCTTGAAGTACGGAATCCGCTTGGCCGGGACTTCGACCTTGGCGCCGGTTTTGGGGTTGCGGCCGATGCGCGGCTGGCGTTTGCGCGTGCGGAAGCTTCCGAACCCGCGGATTTCGATCTTGTCTCCGGTTCGCAGAGACTTGACGATGCTGTCGAATATCGCTTCGACAATGACTTCCGAGTCTTTCCTCGTCATCTCCACCACGCGGGAGACTTCTTCGATCAATTCCGCCTTCGTCATGACGTTGGGCTTTCGTCCTTTCCTAGTTGCATATCTTCGCTATTGTCCATCTCTTCGCCGGCCGAATCGAGGTCGCGCGCTGTTGTTGCTGTCGCTGCTGCCGATCTTTCCTGATCTTCTACTACAACGCCTCGCAGGCTCAAGCCAATCTTCTTTTCACCCTCGCTCATCTTGATGATCTTAAAGCTCATCTCGTCGCCGAGCGGGATTGCGGGTTCGTCCGGACGGCGGTCGTTGGCGCTGGGCACTTCGGAGCGATGACAGAGACCTTCCACTCCGGGCGCCAGTTCCACGAATACGCCGAAGCTTGCCGCACGGCACACCCGGCCCGGAACGATGTCCCCTATCTTATGATCGCGGAAAAAGAGTTCCCATGCATCCGGCTGCAACTGCTTGACGCCAAGGGACAAGCGGCGGTTGGTGGAATCGATGCGCAGAATTACCGCCTGGATGATCTGCCCCTTCTTCAACATTTCGGACGGATGCTTGATGCGCTTGGTCCAGGAGAGGTCGGAGACGTGGACCAAACCGTCGACGCCCTCTTCAATTTCCAGGAACGCGCCGAAGTCGGAAAGCTTACGAATACGGCCTTCTACGACAGAGCCGACGCTGTAGCGATCGATGACGGTGGTCCAGGGGTCGGCTTCGAGTTGCTTGATGCCGAGGGAGATGCGACGGTCTTTGGGCTTGGCTTCGAGTACGACGGCTTCGACCTGATCGCCGGCACGAACCACCTTGGAGGGATGCTTCATGCGGCGGGACCAGGTCATCTCGGAGATGTGGATGAGGCCTTCGACGCCGGCTTCGAGTTCGACGAAAGCACCGTAGTCTGTGATGCTGACGATGCGGCCGATGACGCGTGCGCCCGCCGGGTAGCGTTCGTGGATGCTTTCCCAGGGATCGGGATTGAGCTGCTTGAGTCCGAGAGAGATGCGCTCTTTGTCGCGATCGAACTTCAGAACCTTGACCGAAATCTGGTCGCCGGGCGAGAGCATTTCCGACGGATGGTTGACGCGGCCGAACGACATGTCGCTGACGTGGAGGAGGCCGTCGATACCGCCGAGGTCAATGAATGCGCCGTATTCTGTGAGCGTCTTGACGGTGCCGGTGACGACCGCGCCTTCTGCTACGGCTTCGAGAATTGCGCCCTTGCGTAAGGTGACGTCCTCTTCAACGACCGCTTTGCGCGACACTACGATGTTTCCGCGGCGGCGGTTGAGCTTGAGGATTTTGACCGGGATGTCCTGCCCGAGCCAAGCATCGAGATTGTGGACCGGGCGTACGTCGACCTGCGAGCCGGGCATGAAGGCGATGGCGCCAACGTCCACAGAGAGGCCGCCTTTGGTGCGGCCGGTGACGCGACCTGATACGACCAGACCTTCGCGATGGGCGCGTTCGAGCGTGTCCCAATTCTTGAGGCGATTGGCCTTGTCGTGCGAGAGCACAACGTAGCCTTCGGGATGCTCGCCTTTGTCGACGGCGACGTGGATGACATCGCCACGCTGGACCGTGCAGTTGCCATCGGCATCGAGCAGTTGATGGAGCGGCACTGCGCCTTCCATCTTGTAGCCGATGTCGACGATGACGTCTTTCTGCGTGACGCTGAGGACGGTGCCTTCGAGCACTTCGCCAGTGGCGGGAGGCTCCAGGTGGCCGCCGTAGTCATCGAGCAGATGGCCGTACTCTTCCTCGGCCATTTCGGCGTTCATCGCAGCGAGGAAGTCCGCCGATGCATCCGCGTCGTCCTGGTCGCTGGTGGGACCTGGAGCCAGAGGCGCTGGACGCCCTGGAATCTGCGGTTGCTGGTGGATACCCCTGTTGTTGCTGCTGCTGCTACTGCTGTCTGCGTGGATTGGTTCGTGTATGTGTTCTTCTGGTGTGCCGGCCATCACCTGGAACTCCCTTCCCATGCCTTACCAAAGGCAGGGCCAACAGAATGACAGGGAAAGCTCGACAGGCAAGAGCCGCCAGGGGCCCTGTTTCCACATGGAAACTGCGAATGAAGGTTTTGCGCCTACCGGTTCAGACTGACAAACCGTTGATAGATCAGTACTTCAGAATTATGACGGAGCGTGATACCGAAGTCAACCGGCGGTGGTAGTGGCGGCGCTGCGGGTGGGGAGATCGGAGGTGGTGGAGGGGCGAAAGACCGAAAAACGGTAGCCTTTGCCCTCGCCGCCGAGCTTGAGGGTGTCCACGATGACGTTGCGGTCCCAGATGGCTTCGGTCATGGAACCGAGCGGAAGTTCGACGGCGCGGTAGCAGAACCAGCGGCGCGTGATGAAGACGGGCTTGCCTTCCGCGAGGGTCCAAGTGAGGTAGCCGATGGAGGAGCGGATGGAGCGAGAGCCGGCGACCGCCGCGCAATGTATGCCATAGCCGGCGGTAGTATATCCCTTTTTCTTGAGGGCATCGAGCAAGGGTAGCGGGATGGCTCGCAGATGGGCTTTGGCTTCCGGGCTCATGGCCGGGAGCGATGCGAGTACGCTTACCGACGGCGGGAGTTCGCTATTGAGCGAGAGCCAGCGCGAGATGGCCGAGGTGAGCGCTGTGGTTTCTACGCGCATCAGGCGGAAGATCTTGGGTGAGCCCCACCATACGATGATGGCGAAGACGGACACGATGGTGAGCATCGCGATGGGGTACTGGAAGGTAAACCACGTCGCGACCGGGACCAAGGCATCGCCCGCAAGGCTGAGGGCCCAGTTGCTGAAAGGTTCGGGGCTCTGGTTCACGGCGAGGCGCGTAGCCGACTTGGCCGAGTGTCCTGTGAGGGCGATGCCGCCGCAGAGGATCATGAGCATCGCTTTGATGGCGGGTTCGGTGTGTGCGAAGGCTCCTGAGGCAAGGAGCGCGGCTCCGACGGGCCGGATGAAGGTATGGGCGGAATCCCAGGCGGAATCGACCCATGGGACTTTGTCGGCGATGAATTCGATGAGGCAGGCGACGCCGCTAAAGGCGAGGACACGCCAGTCTGCCAGGATGTTCAAGCCGGAATAGGAATCGGAGAGCTGCAGCCATTCCAGACGAATGGCTGCGCCGATCAAGAGAGTGGTGAGGTACAGCCGGATGCCAGACAGGAATCCGAGACCGAGCGCGGTGCCCAGTTGCTGCAGAATGTCCATTGCCGTCGTTGTGTTCGTTGGTTGAGGGGGCGATTAGCGACCGCTACCGCCGGCGCTGCCGCCGCCACGGCCCGAGCCGCCGCCACCAGAGAGACCACCGCCGCCGCCGGCATCGCCGCGGGTGGCGCCACCGCCACCACCGAAGCCACCGCCGCTGGAGGGGGCCGATACGGCGCCGCCGCCGAACGAGCCACCACCGCTGTAGCCGCCGCCACCGAGGCTGCCACGGCCGCTAAAGCCGCCGTTGGCGCCGAACGAGTCCGACCCGCCGCGCATCATCGCGCCACGGCTGGAGAGCGCTTCGCGGCCTGCGGCAAAGCCTGCTTCGCGGTTAGCGAGAGCAGCGCTCTGGGACATCGCGTTGGCATTGCGATAAGCCTGGGCGTACACGAGGTTGCTGTAGAGGTCGTTGACGACGACCGGGCTGTAGAACTGATAGCCGAAGGGGCTGTTGTAGAAGCCGCGGCCAGGGATAAAGGTGTAGAAGCCGAAGTACGGATTAAAAGCCCAGCCACCGTAGTTCCAGGCTGTTCCGCCGGTGTAGATGCTGCGGGCGGAGGAGAAGCTGGCTACCGAGAGGGGTTCGGCGCGACGCGCGGCCCAACGGTAGAAGGAGTCATTTTGCTTCGAGTCAAACTTGGAGGCGACGAGCACGCCGCCGATCTGCGCCATCTTGCCCTTCTTGAGGGTGAGGGTCTGGCCGCCGCCGGCGACGAGCATTTCGCCTTCGAAGACCTTGACCGTGCCGGTTTCGGAATCGAGGCGGTAGAGGCCAGCCTTGCGTACGGCGAATTCATAGCCGTTATACATCAAGGTGACGGCGTTGCCTTCGAGGAGTTCCGCGCATTCCAACAGTACAGCGCCGTTGACCAGGCGTACGCGGGTGTCCGAGAGGCGATTGTCGACCATAACCGCGTTGGTGTTTTCGGCGAGGCGGAGAAATACGCCGGGGGTCAAAAGAACTTCGGCGCGGCCTTCTGTGGTGACAAGGTCCTGGCCTTTTTGCCATTCGGCGAACTTGCCGTTTTTGCTTTCAATGGCGGCCCCAGCAGTCTTGACGTCACCTTCGTAATAGTTGATGACGCCGGACTTGGCGGAGATGACCGCTTGTCCGTACAACTGAGCGGATCCTAACACGAGCGTAGCGGCGAAAGCCGGCAAAAACCCTTGGCGCATAATGGACACTCCTGCCGTCATGGTGACTGCTGAAGAGACGGGTGTCAACCCCCCCTCGGTTACCAGAGATTTTACGGCCTTTTAACTTCGCCTTTATCGTGCTTCCGGCAACAGGATCAGCAGTTCCAGGTTCGGGTTGGGGAAATCGCCGGGTACGTGGGCCGCGAGGTTGCGGGCCCTTTGGATGGCTTCCCAGCAGGCACCGGACTGGTTGATGCTGAAGTACGTGTAGTTGACCTTGATGGGGATGGCGCTGGGCGGACGCGGGATATGGGTTAGCGTCAGGCCCGGCAGGGCGCGTTGTACAAGGTGCTCGATGTGGTTGGCCGAGCAGACCTTGACGAGGTACGGCGCGCTGGAGATGACCTTGCCCTCGTCGGCTTCGCACTGCATGGCCAGGTACATCTTGGTGTTCTGCAGGTACTTGTCGTCCTGGAGCGGCGTCGAGTAGATCGACGTTTGGGTCAGCTTGAGCGGGAGCGAGATGAAGTTGCTGGGTACGACGGTTTCGAGCAGGTAGCGGATGGATTCGTCGAGCTTGGCGAAGCAGGCACCGAGATCGTCGTGGTCGTACTTGGGAAGGTCTCGCGGGTGGAGGTCCTTCGAGAAGGTTGTCAGGCTGCCGGCGAGGGACAGCATCTGGGCGAAGAGGCGCTCGGGGTGTCCGCGGTGCGATTCGAACAGGTGATGGAAGATCGGGAAGTTCGAATTGATGGTGTACAGCAGCCAGAAGCTCGCGATGTCGGCGAGGCCGAATTCGGCGAGCGAGAGATTCTTCTGGCGGCGCATGCTGGACAGCTGGCTGCTTTTGGCCGCGAGGATTTCGACGAGGCGGCGGGCGATGCCGTTGATGCGGGCGCTGGAGGAGAAGTCCAGCAGCGGGGGGACGACATTGGGGTCGATTTCGAATTTGCCGGCGGCGGTTTTGAGGACGCGGCAGATGCGGATGACCGAGTAATTCTTTTGCGATTCGCCTTCGACGAGGATACGGAAGTTTTTGCGGGCAACCTGGATGGGGCGCTCGGAGAGGCCGGTATTCTCATCGCGCAGCATGGCGATTTCGGCGAGATAGCGGGTGTCGGCCGTGTTCTTGGCGAGAGAGACGTTGAGGCCCTTTTCGCGATAGTGCGGGACGGCGAGGAAGATGTCGCAGGTGCGCTGGTCCTGTTCAAAGGCGTCGGCGAGGGGCTTGGGCGGCGGCGCCTGATCGGCGTCCGGGATGTCGAAGAGCAGGCCGTCGGGGAGGATGCCCGAGGCTTCCGATAGGGTGATGTAGCCGGCGTCGAGCGCTTCCTGATTGATGACGAGCCGCTGTACGCCGTAGCCGGCGTAGGTGAGGCCTTGCAGTTGAAACTGCAGCGAGCTTTCGATGAAGCGGTCCTGGGTCTGCAGGTACTGCGGACTGAGGAACGTCCCTTTCATCCATATGACTGGTTGGAGCCGTTTCATTCTTAATCCAATTTGCTCACTTCGGAGTGGATGCCAAGGGCGCCGCTGGTGATGGTGATGACTTCGCCGGAGGGACCTTCGACGACGAACGACGAGAGCGGCCCTAGGATGGCGGTGGCCTCATGGGGCAACAGGCCCGGGAGGAAGCAGCGCATCAGCGGGGGCTCGTGCAGGCGCAGTTGGAACGGGAGTCCGGTGGCGGTGTAGACGTTGATGACGTTGCGGAGATGGGTTGCGACGTTTTCGAGTCCCGCGGAGGAGGTGCAGTAGACGCCCCAGTTTTTGCCCCAGCCGTCGCGGATGAGGAAGTCCAGCAGTTTGACGGCGGTGGGCGATACCTGTACGAGGTAGCAGCCGATGCCGGGCTTGTTCTGTACGAGGGTTTCGGTGAGCGCGACACAGGGCTCGCCGCAAGCCTCGACGAAGGCGCGGACGAGCATGTCCTTGGTGGCGTCGAGGACGGCGTAGAGCGGTTCCTGGCGTGAGAAGAGTTTTTGCAGCAGCCGGCGTTCGCGATCACTGAAGCTGTCCCACGGGTCGGCCGGTTTTGGCGGCGGCGGGGGCGGCATCACGGGAGGCGGAGGTACGGGCGGAGGTCCACCACCGAACATATCCGCGGGAAGGCCCGGAGGCATGGGCGGTGGAGGTGGCGGTGGTGGGGCCGACATCGGGACCGGCGGGGGTACGGGCGCCGGGGGCTCAAACATCGGCGAGAAGGGCGAGGAGCCGCCGAGCGGTGGTGGTCCACCGGTGACAGGTAGAGGCGGAGGCGGCGGGGGCGCGCTCGACGCGAGGGGTGGCGGCGCTCCGGTGACGGGGAGCGGAGGGAACGACGGAGGCGGCGGCAGGGGAGGTACGGGACTGAGTCCCCCGCCCTGCTCGATCGTCTTGTCGAAGAGTTGCGCCGGGATGGTGCTGGTTTTGGAGAAGTCAGGCTCGGTGTCGAACTCGACGTGGAGGCGGAACTTGCTGGAGCCGGCAGCGATCATGTCCTGTGGCTGCAGGACCTGTTCGTTGACGCGGGTGCCGTTGACGAAGGTGCCGTTGCTCGAGCCGAGGTCGCGGACGACGCAGCCGGCGGCGGCGTTCTGCACCTCAAAGTGACGGCCGGACATATAGCCGTCGCCCGGGATTGAGACGTCGGACTTGGTGGTGCGTCCAAACGCGATAGCCTGCCCGGGGAGCAGTTCAATCCGCCGCCCGGCGAGGGGTCCCTCAACTACCTCGAAGATCGCGCGCATATCTTTTCGCTAAGCCGCCTTCCTGATACTGTACAAACTTCGCTCACACAACTCAAAACAGCTTGGGAGGGCCCGACGGGGGCTTGGGCAGATTGTTCATGGCGTTCTGGGTGTTTTGCGCCATTTGCCGACCTGCGAGTTCTGCCTGATCCGCGGCATTCTGAGCCGCCTGGCTAGCCTGGTTGGCACCTTGTTGCGCCATTTCCTGCGCCTGATTGGCAGCATCGCGCGCCGCTTGCGAGCCACCTTCTGCTGCCTGCTGGGCGGCCTGACTGACCTGATTGGCCGCCTGTTGTGAGGCAGCCTGAACCTGTTGCGCGGCCTGTTCAGCGGCCTGCTGGGCCTGCTGCTGGGTCTGCTGCATCTGCTGTTGCGCGTTTGCGGCAGCCGCTTGTGCTGCAGCCGCTGCCTGGTCCGCCGCTTGTCCCGCTGCGGCAGCGGCCTGCTGGGCCTGTTGCTGTAGCTGCTGCGCCGCTGCCATACCCTGTTGCGCGGCCTGTTGTGCGACCTGCTGCGCCTGTTGGGCCGCTTGCTGAGCTTGCGCGGCCGCGGCTTCTGCGGTTTGCTGTGCGGCGGCGAGGGTCTGGTTGACCTGCTGTGCGGCCTGATTGGCCATTTGCTGACCCTGGGCGGCGGCCTGTTGCGCCATCTGCTGGGCCTGTCCAGCGGCCTGCTGGAGTTGCTGCTGCGCCTGGGCTGCGGTTTGCTGCGCCTGGTTCATCGCGAGGGCAGCCTGATTTGCGGCTTTGGCTAGTGCCGCGTCGCCTGCTGCCACGGCCTGGTTTGCGACGTCGGTGAGTTGCTGTACGGTAGCGGCGGCCTGCTGTTGTGCGGCATTGGCGGTCGCGGCGGCCTGATTGGCGAGGCTGGAGATCTGGCTGGAAGCCTGGTTGATGGCGCCCTGCGCGGCGTCGCTGACGTTGTTGATTGCCTGCTCTGCCGTTTCCTGAATCTGGTTCAACGCCTGGTCAAACTGTGCGGCGGCTGCCGCTGCAGCGTCCTGCACGGCTGCGGCGACTCCGGCGGCGGCGTTCGATACGTTGTTCGCCATCGATTGGAGGTTGCCGAGGGCCTGGCTCATGGCTCCGGAGGCCTGGGACATGAGCTGTGACGTGTACGACGCCACGTTGGGGAATGGCGGCAGCTGGGGGAACGGCGGGATCGGCGCAGGCTGGAAGCCCGGGATCGGCGGGACGGAAGGGAGCGGGATCGGCGGGAGGTCCAGCGGGGGCAGCGCGGGAAGCGGCGGTACCGCTGGCATGCCGGGTACGGAAACGATGGGAGCTCCAGGGGGCGCGGGCGAGGCCGAGTCCCCCACGATGACGGTGGGGCATCCGACAACCAACATGCCGCCGTGTGCCGTAGGGTCCATGATGCGGGCCTGCGGCATGTTCATGGTGATGACGGTGACCGAGCCCATGGCAATGACATCAGGAGGACCGACGCAGACGCACATGTCGCTGACGCGGGCAGCGGGCATGGCACCGATGAGAACCGTAACGCCGCCGGGAGGGAGCACCGGACCGCCGACGTGCGGGATGGGAGGTACGCCCGGGGTGACCATCGGGCAGACGTGCATGTCGCCGACGCGCGACGCTGGCATGGGGGGCATGGCTGGTTATGCCCCCAATCCCTTGAATGCGTTTTGCACGCCCTGCGCGGCCTGATCGGCGGTGTTGCCGACCTGGCTGAAGGCCTGATCCGCGGTCTTGGCGACCTGATCGCCAGCCTGGGTCGCGGAGTTGGCGATCTGCTGGCCAGCCTGTTGGGCCTGCTGCTGGGCCATCTGTCCAGCCTGCGCGGCCTGCTGGGTAGCTTGCTGTGCGGCTTGTCCGACCTGCTGGGCGGCCTGTTCGGCAGCCTGCTGTACCTGCTGGGTGGCCTGCTGGGTGGCGTCCTGCAACTGTTGCTGGGTTTGCTGGGCCATCTGCTGGGCGTTGTTGGCAGCGTCCGATGCGGCTTGCTGTGCGGCTGCGGCGGCTTGCTGTGCCTGCTGCTGGGCGGCTTGCGCTGCCTGGGCAGCCTGGTTCGCCATTTGGGTGGCTTGTTCCTGTGCTTCCGCCATGGCTTGCTGGGCCATCTGCTGTGCGGCTGCGGCGGCTTGCGTTGCGGCCTGCTGGGCTGCTGCTGCGGCCTGCTGGCCTTGCTGGGCGACGGCGTTCAGCTGTTGGGACGCGGCGTTGAGCGCCTGTTGTCCCTGTTGCTGGGCGTCCTGCGCGATCTGCTGTGCCTGTTCGGCCGCTTCCTGCAACTGTTGCTGAGCCTGGGAAGCGACTTCCTGCGCCTGCTGTGCAGCCTCGTTGGCAGCCTGCGAGGCCTGAGCGAGCGCCTCCTGGCCTTGCTCCATCGCCTGATTGGCGAGCTGCTGGGCCTGAGCGGCAGCGTCTTGCAACTGGCCTTGGACCTGATCAAGGGCCTGCGTGGCCTGATTCTGCAGGTCCGCGACGCCCTCGGCTACGTCCGCGAGGGCCTCATTGGCCTGGTTCTGGACTTCGTTGACTGCGTTTTCGACCTGGCTCTTGGCGTCCTCAACTGCGTCCTGGATCTGTTCCTTGGCCTCGTTCACGGCCTGCTCGACCTGGTTGACGACCTGTCCGGCGGCTGCCGCTGCGGCTGCACCTGCCTGAGTCGCCCCGTTCATGAGGGTCTGGGCCGTGGCGGTGACCTGATCCATGAAGGTGTTGGCCATGTTGCTGAGGACGTTTGTTCCGGTCTCGAGGGCAGCGCCGACCATATCCGTCACCTGCGATGCCATCGCGCCGGGATCGGGCATGGCGGGCATTGGGGGTACGGATGGCATGGAGGGGGCAGAGGGAGCCGATGGCGCCGATGGTGCGGAGGGAGCCGATGGTGCTGCTGGCGCCGCGGGGGCAGCGGGAGCATTGGTAGCCGGCGCGGCCATCGCAGACATCAGCGGCGGGATGATTACCGGGGCGATCGGAGGCGGAGGTGCGCCGGGGCAGTTGAGCATCAGCATCGGGGTGCCAGCGATCTGGATACCGCCCGGGTTGATCTGGATGGAGCTTCCGCCGGCTTTCAAGGTCAGCGACATGGCGGACTCAATGTTCAATCCGATGCCGGCCTTGATGGTCATATTCATGCCGGCTTCGACGTTGTAGTTCTGGCCGACCTTGACCTTCTTGTTCATCTTCACGTCCTGAAGATGATCGCCGCCGATTTCTTCCTGGTGCTTCTGGCCGATCTTGTTGGTGCGGTTGTTCTTGATCTCCACCTTTTCGTCGTTGTCGACGGTTTTGGTGCGGTCGTGGTGGACGTCGAACTTCTGGTCGTTACCGATGTCGATGCGGTCGTCGTGTTCGACCTCGCGTTCCATGTCCTTTTCGGCATGGAACGTGATCATTTCTTCGCCCTTTTTGTCTTCAAAGCGAAGTTCGTTGTAGTTGTCGTTGGAGCCTTGTTTGGACGACCGGGACTTGATGCCGCTCTGCGTTTTGTTGTCGGGCAGAGTGTAGGGCGGCATTTCCTGGGCGTTGTAGAGCGCGCCGACGATGATGGGACGGTCTGGGTCGCCTTCGAGGAAGTCGACCAAAACTTCCATGCCCATGCGGGGGATGAAGATGGTTCCCCAGTTTTTACCCGCCCAATGGGTGGCAACGCGCAGCCAGCAGGAGGAGTCGGCGTCGTTGCGGCCGTCTCGATCCCAGTGGAACTGGACTTTGACGCGGCCGTACTTGTCGGTGAAGATCTCCTCGCCGCCGGGGCCTACGACAACAGCGGTCTGGCAGCCGGCCATGCGGGCCTTGGGGGTACGGCGAGTGGGGCGGAACTTCAAGGCCTGGGGGATGCAGGTGAAGGTGTTTTCGTAGAAGCTGGATTGGTCTTCGCCGGAACGGTAGCCGCCTTCGCGCGCGGTGTGCGAGACGCTGGTGACGATGTAGGCGCCGTTGCCGTCGAAGTGTTCCTGGAGGTCGAACTTGAAGCCTGGGACAAGCTGGCGGCAGTCGCTGGCGCCGAGAATCAGCAGCATTTGCGCTTCTTCCTGCTGCATGCGGATCTGCGTGATGCGACGGTTGTCGGTAAAGACCTTGTTGAGCTTGTCGTTCTGTTCGCCGCCGGATTTGTTAATGCCGTCGAAGAACTTGGCGTAGTCGCCGGGGTAATCGTAGATCTCGAACGCATCGTTGCCGTTGAGCTTGAGCTTATGGCTGACGGTGCCGGCCTGCACGGTGTCGATGACCTGTTTCTCGGATTCGAGATGGCGGTGGGGGAGCTGGAAGTGATGGTCCCAGAGTGTGACTTTGCCGCTGCGCCAGGTTTGGGTACGGCGGAAGTCCGAGATGCGCATCTCTTCGGTTTCGCCTTCGCCGCCGCCGCCCATGGGGTCGAATTTGATGGTTGGGAAATCTTCGACGGGAACGGTGAGGCGTTCCTTGTCGGTGACGATTAGTTTTTGGGCGCCGGGGGTGAACTTGAAGTAGTAGTAGATGCCCTCTTCTTCCATCAGACGGCTGGCGAAGTCGAAGTCCGTTTCGCGGTACTGGACGCAGTATTCGCGCTGTTCGTAGGTCGCGTCGAGCTGGTATTCGACATCGACGCCGGTGAAGACCATGCGGAGGATGTCGGGGACGGTGATCTGCTGGAAGATACGGCTGCGGTACTTCTGGGTGAGGGTCCAGATGCGGGGCACCACCACCATGCTGTACTCGGTGAGTTCAGTGCCTTGGGTACCGCGGGAAAGCTCAATGCAAATGCCTGAAAAATGGCGTGCCGGTTTGCCTGGCTTGCCTGGGTTGAGGCCGAAGGAAATGTCCTTGCCAATGAGCTGGTCGAAGTTGACAGCGGTCTCATTCTTGGCCTGCATTTCCAACTGGTAACGGTAGAGCTCAGAAATTGCCTCGTAGCCGGAGAAGGTTTTGAGCAAGAGCTTGTCGCTCCCAAGCGGGGTGCTCAAATATAAAGCGCGTGGTGTTGTTAGGTATTGTTCGGCCGGCGGCATTTTCGTTTCTCCTCAGTGTTCCTTGTTGTTTTCTTTTTCTTTTAATTCTTTTTTTTGCTGCATCTACTACGGGTACTGCTTGCGGCGATTGCCGGGGAGGTTTATGTGCTCCCCGGCAACGGCTGCTGGTTTGTTGCTTTACGACTGCTCGTAGACGAAGTTGGAGTCTTCGCCGACGGTGACGTTCACCGTGGTGATTTTCTCACCCGATGCCATCGATTCGAGGATCTTGCGCGACATGTCGGGCAACATCGTGTTGGTGAGGATGTTGTCGACGTTGCGGGCGCCCGATTCGACTTCGGTACAGCGCTTGGCTACCTCGTCCACCAACGCTTCGGTGTAGGTGAGGTTGATCTTGTGGTTGAGTGCGATGCGCTTCTTGATCTTGTTGATCTTGAGGCGGATGATCTTCTTGAGGTTTTCGTCGCGCACCGGGTAGTACGGGATGATGACCATACGGCCGAGGAACGCGGGCTTGAAGACCTTGTCGAGTTCGGGCTTCATGGCCTTGACGATGCCTTCCGGAGAGGGCATGGTTTCGGGGTCGGCCACGAGCTTCATGAGCGTGTCGGTGGCGGCGTTCGAGGTCAAGAGGATGATGCAGTTCTTGAAGTCGATTTCACGGCCTTGTCCGTCTTCCATGCGGCCTTTGTCGAAGACCTGGAAGAAGAGTTCGAGTACGTCGGGGTGCGCCTTTTCGACTTCGTCGAGCAGGACGACCGAGTAGGGCTTGCGGCGGACAGCTTCGGTGAGAACGCCACCTTCGCCGTAGCCCACGTAGCCGGGAGGCGAACCCTTGAGGGTCGACACTGTGTGCGCTTCCTGGAACTCCGACATGGCGATGGTGATCATGTTGGTCTCACCACCATAGAGCTGGTCGGCGAGGGTGATGGCGGTTTCCGTCTTACCGACGCCGGAGGGTCCGACGAGCATGAAGACGCCGATGGGCTTGTCGGGATCTTCGAGGCGCGCCTTGCTGGTGCGGATGCGCTGGGCGATGGCAGCCAGGGCGTGGTCCTGACCGATGACGCGCTGGTTGAGAATGTGCTCCAGCTTGAGGATGGTTTCGACTTCGTCGCGCAGCATGTTGCCGAGCGGGATGCCAGTCCAGGCGGAGACGACGTCGCCGACGATCTGCTGGTCGACACTGGCGCGCATCATCGGGGTTTCGCCCTGTAGCGCGTCGAGTTCGGCGTTGAGCTTCTGGTATTCGGCCTTGTCCGCCGTCGTGTCGTCTTCGGGCTTGGCGTCCTCGAGCTTGTTGCGGAGCTCGCGGATCTTGGTGATGTACTCTTTCTCCTTCTCAAAGCGCTCTTCGAGTTCCTTGAGCTTGGCCTGGGTCTTCTCCATGTCCTTGGCGATCAGGTCAAGGCGTTCGGAGTGATCGTGACCGGTGTTGGATTCGCGAGTGAGGACGCGCTGCTGGACTTCGAGGTCCTCGAGCTTGCGGCGGGCGTCTTCGATCTGGCCGGGAGTTGCGTTCTGGCCGAGGGCGAGACGGGCGCAGGCGGTGTCGAGTACGCTGACGGCCTTGTCGGGCAGTTGGCGTCCGGCGATGTAGCGGTGCGAGAACTTCACAGCCGCGTTGATGCCTTCATCGAGGATACGGATGCCGTGGTGCTTTTCGAGCGAACCGACGATGCCGCGCAGCATGACGGCGCAGACTTCTTCGGTGGGCTCTTCGACCTTGACCACCTGGAAGCGGCGGGCAAGAGCGGGATCCTTTTCAAAGTACTTCTTGTACTCGGCCCAGGTGGTGGCGGCGAGGGTACGCAGTTCGCCACGGGCGAGAGCGGGCTTCAGGAGGTTGGCGGCATCGCCCTGGCCTTCCTGTCCACCGGCGCCGATCATGGTGTGCGCTTCGTCGATGAAGAGGATGATGGGTACGGGGGAGTTCTTGACTTCTTCGATCAGGCCCTTGAGGCGGTTTTCGAATTCGCCTTTGACGCTGGCGCCGGCCTGCAGGAGGGCGAGGTCCAGGGTGTGGACGACGACGTTTTGCAGAGCGGGGGGAACGTCCTTGTTGGCGACGCGGATGGCGAAGCCTTCGACGACGGCCGTCTTACCAACGCCCGCCTCACCGGTGAGGATGGGGTTGTTCTGGCGGCGGCGCATGAGGATGTCGACCACCTTGCGGATCTCTTCGTCACGGCCGAGGACGGGGTCAATCTTGCCGTCTTTGGCGCGCTGGGTGAGATTGACGGTGAACTGGTCGAGATTGGGGGTCTTGGAGCCGGGCTTGACCTGGCCGGGCTGGCTGCCCGAGGGTCCGGCGGAGGCTGCGGCGCGCGCTTCTTCGGCTTCTTCGGCGCTGGCCGAGACGTAGCTCCGGAAGTCCTTCTTGAGGGCGTCGAGCTGGATCTTGCCCAGTTCGCGGGAAATTTCACGGGTGCGCCGGGCGAGATCTTCATCGCTCAAGAGGGCGACAAGGATGTAGCCGGTGCGGATGCGCTGGCTGTTGTATTCGAGGCTGCCGTAGGTCCAGGCGTCCGTCAGAATACGCATAATGCGAGGGCTGATGTCCGGCCGGTCGCTTCCGCGCTTGAACTTATCTACAGCATTTTGCAGCTCAGCCTGGCAGCGTGAGCCGTCAACGCCGAACTGATGCAAAATTCTGGCAAAGTCGCTGTCCGCGATGCCGAGCATCTTTAGCAGCAAATGCTCGACTTCGACGGTGTAGTTGGTGTGCGACATACACGATGCAATCGCACCGTTCACCGCTTCCAGAGTAGTCTTGTTCAACCGTTGTTGAAGTGACTTTAGATTACCTGTCATATATTCGTTGGCCTCCGCAGGCTCGCCGTCTTCCTTGTCTGTTGTCTACACCCGCGTGGGTCGTTTGGATCCTGCTCAACTATAAGCGTGAAACGGCATTCAAAGCGCTCGAAAGTCAACCTGTTCCAAACGTACACGCGGCTAAATCCGCAAAATCGTATCATCCGGGTCGCGATTCATCGCCTGATTCTTCGACCAGGACACCCAACCAAGCCTTGGGCTTTCGTCGCCCAACGCTCCTAGCTCGCAGGGCGGGGTCTCATCCCGCTTTAAGACGAGCTGAATCTGAAAGTCGAACTCCCAGCCGGCGTAGAAGCGCAGGATCGCCTGCAAGGGCTGATAGGCCGAGCCGGTCGGCAGGAAGTCCAGGTATTGCTTTAAGGTAAGGGGGCCGAGGCGGACAAGAACGCCGCTCTGCTGGTCCCAGATTTCGTCGCCGACGATGGCGCCGACGCCCATTTGCTCAGAGATCGAGTTGGCGCGGTCGAACTTGCACTGGTTGGGGATCTCCAGGGGGTACCAGGCGCCCATGAGCTGTTCGATTTCCACCGGCACATCGAAGTAATCCCAGAGAATCTGCTTCAACCCGGCGGCCGGACGCGTGTGCATCGACAGGAGACCGGCGTAAAAGAGGAGCGAATCGTCGCTGACCTGTTGCCGGTCGGCCAAACCCTGGGTACCGATGCCGATTATGTCCATCAGGATGCGGGAGAACCGGTCGCGTTCATCGCTGTGCCCGAGGCGCGGGCGTTCGTAGGCGATGGTGAAGCGGTACTTTTCCCACGCCTGATAGAACAGCGAGATCATGCGGTGGTTGAAGATGTCGAAGAAGTCCTGCATCGTGCGGTCGCGCACGCGCAGACGGTCCCGGATCAGTTCGGTGTAGTAGTGGGGGAGGACGCCCATTGGACCGGTGAGTCCAAAGAAGTTGACGACCATGACCGGGGAGCGGTTTTCTTCGGGTTTGGGCCAGCGGAGTTCCTGCACCTGGCTGGCGGGGAAGGCGAGGTTCTGGTGGACGCTGAAACGCACGATTTCGCGCCCGGGGCTATTGAAACGGCCGACGGGCGCGCGTCCGGGCTGCATGCGTTCGAGCAGCCGGATGAGCTGAAAGAATTTGAATTCCGGAGTATAGGACTGGGGGCGGCGCCGCTCGTCGGTTTCGAGCAGCTCGCGAATTTCGTTGTAGCGCCAACGTGCCTCTGCGCCGGCGGCTGCTGACGGTGGCGCGATATCGTCTTCGCGCAGCAGGCCGTCTTCGCCGTCGCCGTTGTCCAACAAGCCGTCTCCGGCAACCCGGTTTAGAGCAGTATCTTCTGCCCCGCTCTCGGAGGCCATTCCTTGAGAGGCTCCTTTCGCTGCCGGGTGCGGACATGCAACTGCGTAAAGCTGTTCATCGAGGCGTAGAGGGCCAGGAAGCGCTCAATGACCATCGAAAACAGAAGTGCGCCACCGCCTACGAACTGCTCTTCGTCGAGTTCCATTTCGACCCTTGTGCCGCGCACAAAGGCGATGCCGTTTTCCGAAAATACGCGGGCAAACTGGCGGCTGCCTTGCATTTTGAGGATTCCCGAAATCTGCTTTTCCGTAAACGCCGTACCCGCATAATTGTACAGCTTCAGCATTTCGCGGAACGATTCGGCCGGAGGTGGCGGATTCTGATGCGCCGTCGCTTCGGTAGGCTGCTGGGTGCGCTTCGGATCTTCGTTGAGCGAGAGGTAGTTCAGAGTGAGATGCGAGATGAGGCGCCAGTAGGCACCTTTGCCCATGGGCGGGCGTACGGCATTGGTGGGCTTGCCGAGCGCGACAATGCGCTTGACGGCGGCGCTGCCTTCGAGTTCGAAATCGCCAAACTCGCTACCGAACGGCAGGCGCGAGGGAATGTCGCGATTGGTGCAGAGCGTACGGACCGTGAGGACGTCGACGTTGGGACGCACGGGCCGGGTCGAGAGGTCGACCATGGAGAGCGAGACGTCCGTACCTTCGTCGTTCTTGCGGGCGGAGCGGTGGCGATGGGCGAGCCAGAAGGTTTCGTTTGAATCCTTCACGGTGCCGTGGCGGTATGAATAAAAGGGGTGGAAGCGCAGGACTTCGTTGGTGTTGGTGTCCGTCGAGATGACGTCTTCAATCGAGAAGACCTCTGTGGCCATGGGACGGCGGACGTCGGGAATGACGAAGTACTCGAACTTGCGCTGGTCGAGCAGAATCGGTTCGGCAGTTTGCGGAAAGAGGTTGATGGCCGGGGTACAGTTGAGCCGGAAGGTTTTGGCGTTGACGCCAAGCTCGAGGTTCTGGCGGCGTTCGAAGTGTTCGAACGGCGAGATGAGGAACACGATCTCGGCGCGGTCCTTGATGCCCTTCATCCAGGCGAGTTCGACACCCGACAGATCGAAGAACAGGAATTTTTCGGGGAGCGCGAAGTATTCCTGGAGCAGGCGGTAGCCTTCAAACGACCGGCGCGGGTACGGCAGCATGGCTTCGTTGCTGTCAAAGCCGACGGGGCGCAGGTGGTCTTCCGGGCGGAGGATAGTGGGCTGGACGCGCGAGTTGACGGAGGGGTCGCGAACCAGGATCTGCACGCAATTGCAGAACAGGAGTTCGTAGATGGTGTTGGCGAGGGTCGGCTCGGCGGCGATGTGGAAGCGCAAGGTCTTCATGTTCAGCTTGGAAAACTGAACACCTTGGGGAGCCTTGAGTTCGATGCGCAGGGCGCCGATGGCCTCATTCATCTTGACGGGAGGCGTTAAGCGGTCCGGCGTCTTCCATTCGGCTTCGCTGACGGTGACGGGCCAGACGGTGGTTTCATACGACGTCTGGAACTCGCAGGGTACGCCGTTGACGGGGCGCGACTTGAGAGGCGACCCCTTCTTGATCTGCTGGGGCGCGGTGATGCCGCCTTTGTCGGCGTCCAGATGCATTTCGACGATGCAGGAGCTGGGGACTGGCCGCAGGTAATGCGGGTACAGGATATTGAGCAGCGCCGAAGTGATTTCCGGGAACTCGTCGTCGATTTTGAGGTGGACGCGAGCCGCCATAAAGGCGAAGGCTTCCACCATGCGTTCGACGTGCGGGTCCTCGCACTTGTCGACGTCGAGCAGGAGGCGCCCGGCAATCTTGGGGTACTTTTGTGCGAACTCGGCGCCCATCTGGCGCATGAAGGAGAGTTCGCGTTCGTAGTAGAGAAGAAGTTCGTCGCGCACTGGAAGCTACTTCTCCCCCATCAATTGGAACTCGCCGTTGCCGGGATCGCGGACGCCGTCGAAGAAGATCTGTTCGGGGGCGGGGTCCATGACCAGCAGGGCTTCGATTTTGAAACGCAGAATACGGGTGTCGCCGGATTCGGAGTCGAGGACGGTGACGCGGACATCCTTGAGGCGAGGCTCAAACTGATTGATGGTGTCCTCGATGTGGCCGGAAAGCTCGGTACGGTCGTTGGCTGAGTTGAGGCTGTAGGTGGTGAAGTCCGGCAGCCCGTAGTTGTAGAGGGACTTCTTGCAATCCGGCAGATCATCACCGGCCGCTTCATTGATTCGCCGCGTGTTGAGGAGCCACTGCAAATCCCGTCGCACGGCTGCCCGGTACTCTTTGAGCATCTTGGCGCGGGAAAACTGCGGGTCCACCAGCTCACGAGGTTCCAGGTCCAGAAGCCGGTCCACCACCGATTGCGTTATGTTGCCTTCGAACTCTCTTGCCACCGATCCTCTAGTCTAATCGTTTCTCAGTTGTTAGCTTGGCACTGCAATGGACAAGGCCTTGGCCGGGTCGAGCCGGGCGATGGTCTTGTACAGCTTGTTGCGCACTTCCCAGTCTGCGCCGCGGCGTTCGAGCACGGTGAGGAACGATACGAGGAATTCTGCCAGCCAGGGGCCGGATTCCCAATCCTCGATCTTGTGCGCTTCGAGTTGGGCGAGGCACTCCTCGACATAGCTCTGCGCGAGCACGTCGTTGTTGCTTTCGACGAGCAGCCAGGCGATTTGGGCCTTGCGTTCGAAACGTCCACGGCCGGTGGATTCCTTGGCCAACTGCGCATTGAGGTGGCCGATGGCGCTCGACAGGCTGCCGGAGCGGTAGTAATCCTTGGCGACCTCAAAGGCGTCGCGTCCGGACAGCTTGGGTGGCGGCGGAGGCTCGGGCGGCGTGTCCGGAATGACGCGAGGCGCGAGCGGCTGTTCCTGTACGATCTCTTCGAGCCATTCGCGGGTCTTGGTGTTAGCCGTCGGCGAGTCGTCGAGCAACTGCCAGCGGGGGAGTTCCGGAAGGTCCGCGAGGAGGCCTCGCAAGTCGTTCTTGATGGCGTTGGCGACGAGGTCGTAGCCGAGTTCCTGGGCGGCTTTGACGGCGTAGCGATGTACGTCGAGCCAGGCGCGTCCGCCGGGGCCAGCCATGACGGCCTCTGACGCATTGAGGCACTCGCTCCAATTGCCGTTCAGGAAAGCCAGTTTGACGTTCTGGCGCTGTTCGGTCGGCGGTGCGACGAGTTCGCGCTGATCGGGCTCCGAGCCGAGTCCGCGGAGTTCGCCCCAGCGGAAGCCACGCAACATCATATAGGGGCCGGGATTGGCGGGATCCTGCTCGCGAAGGTACTTGCAGATGGCTTCGAGGCGGATGGCCACTTCTTCTTTACTGGCTGGGATGACGCCGGTGACCGTAATGCCGCGGGGTCCGCCGCCACCACCGTAGACTGCTCCACCGGCGGTTTCGGCCATTGCCGGATCGTCGGAGGCCGCGTCGTCTTCCCCGCCCGGCGCACCATCGGTGATGCCGCGAGCCTTGAGCCACTGCTTGACCGTGTGGCGTACTTCGGTGAGCTGGGTCTTGAGCGGACCGAAGCTGGGGGCCTGGTTGCCGAACTTCTCGTCGGCCACCGCGCCGAGCTGATCCACCGCCTCGAGGCAGCCATCGAGCGAGGCGGCAACAGCTTGCAGAAATTCATTGGGCGTAGCTTTGTCGGCCACTTCCCACTCTTCTGGCGTGACCTTGCCGTCGGCGATGGCTTCCGAACGGATCTTGGTTTTGTTTTCGTCGCCGTCGAGATCGGCTTCGAGCGGGATCTTCCGCGACTCCTGGTAGACCAGGATGTTGTAGCCGTTCTTGAGAAGAGGCGACTGCCGGATGGGAAGTTCGAGACGCGCGCCGACCCAGTCGAGCGGGGCTGCGCGCAGTTCGAGGTCGCCGTCTTCGATCTCCGGATAGCAGCCGTCCCAAAAGGTGTCCAAGATGCCGCGCAGAAGGTCGAGACCTTCGCGCAGGCCGGGGTAGCTGTGGACCTTGAGGAGCGATTCGGTGAGCCAGGCGCCGATCTGCAGGTCCTTGGAACGGGTGGCGACGGTCTCGCTACCGAGCTTGATCACAGTTTTGTGATCGGCGGTTTTGAGTTCGCGTTCCCAGTCTCCGGCGGGCGCGTCGTCGTCTTCGCGGCGCGCCTCCTTCAACTTGTCCATTACCGGGTCGTAGTACAGATTCGCCCCGGCAGGGTTGTCTCCTGGGATTGGATTGAGAATATCTTCGCGGAGGATCGGCATCTGTACCCTGCTATTCGGCTGCTGGCTTTGCTTCTGTTAGTCCTCGTCGGGCTTGGCGTTGGGATCGGGGTTGAATTCGATCTTGGTGAAGTCCATGACGGCATAGTCTTCGTTGTCGACCAGGAAGGTCTTCATGCCGTAGGGGATGGGGTCTTCGCCGGAGGTGTCCCAGATGGTCATGCGGCCCAACTTGACGTTGTCGTCGGCCTGCTTGTGCGAGAACGGGAAGATCGCGGGGACCAACACTTCGCCGAGTTCGGTGCCCTTGAAGGACGGGCCGGTGCGGATGAAGGCCGGGCGCCACAGCAGGTCCCGCAGCTTGGTGACGGGCTGGAACTCGATGCTTTCAATGTGTTCGAGGCCCATCCAGAGGTAGGCGCCGGCGGCAAACAGTTCCATGCGGGCGCCGACGCGAGGGTCGGAATCCTCGAACCACTCGAAGTCCTTGACCTCCCCGTTGTTGAGGGTCACTTTACCGCCGAAGAGCTTCGAGTCGTCGATGGGAGTGGTGGGAAAATCTTTTTCGGCGAAGGTCTTGTGGCGGATGCGTTCGCCATGGAGGGCCGACATGTAAAGGACGGCGCCCATCTTGGCTTCGCCGCTGACGTCGGCAAGCAGATTGAGGTGCTTGTCGGCGCGTTCGTACTCTCCGGCAAAGCAAAGCAGTTCGAACAGGAACGTGCGCCGCTTGGCGTCGCTTGGGTTATCCCGCAATTCAGCGGCAAGACTCTGAATGGCCTCTTGTAGCTTGCCTTCTTTGTACAGCGCTTGTGCTTTCACAGCAATTGATCCCTTCTAGTTTGCTTGTCTGCCTGGAAATGTCAAATTGTATCAGCCGCGCCAAATCGCGGACTGAACGGCAAGAAGGCGGTGTAGCCGGGGCGCGCGCCCGTTTTCGAAAACGCCACGCCGGGAAACACCGCCTTGCCTGCCATGTTGATGCGTTGTGCTCTGGCTGCCAGGTGTACCGGCAGCCCAAGCACCAGCAGCCAAAGGTGAGTTAGACCTTCTGGCCCTTCTTGATGTCGTAGCCGGCCTTGATGCCTGCGCCGAGCGTACCATCCGCCTTCTGCGGCTTGTATTCCATTTCGATCTTGGTGAAGTTGAACGACACCTGATCGGTCGGGAGGACATCGCTGCCACCGTGGCCACCGGTCTGGTAGCTGGAGATCAGAATGTCGGTGAACTTCCAGGTTACGAACACCTGCTGGTCACCACCGGCCTTGCGGATGTGCAGTTCGGCGCTCGGGATGTGCTGGCCGCTGGCGCAAGCCAGGAACAGCTTGGGCGAGCTGATGCCGTAGCTGATGACGAAGTGGAAGTCCTGCATCGACACCTTGCCGGAGCCTGCGCCCGAACCGGTGCCCGACGAACCGGAGTTGGATTCGCCCCAGCTCCAGCTCTGCAATTCCATCCACTTTTCGTGGCCTTTCTGGCTCGACTCACCGTCGATCGTGTCAATCTTAAGCAAATAATCTGAGGATGCCATTCGAGTATTCCTTGTAGGATTGGGTCACACCCTTCCCGTCCCGATGCGGCGAGGTTCGCTTGTGGGTCACTGCGAACCTGCCGCCGGGTTTGGGTAGGCTTGTGTTTATCTGCGTGTTCAGTCGTCCGGTTACTTGCGGGCCGAAGCGGGGAGTTCCGCCACGAGACGCAGAGAAACGGAAAGTTCGTCCAACTGGAAGTGCGGGCGCAGGAAGGCGACAGCGCGGTAAGCGCCGGGCTTGCCTGGGATTTCGGCCACCTGGATGGCGGCTTCGCGCAACGGCTTCTGGGCCTTGTAGTGCGGCGACGCGGAGTCATCCGGCAACACGTAGTTCAGAATCCACTGGTTGAGCCACTTCTCGCAGTCCGTACGGGACATGAAGCTGCCGATCTTGTCGCGCATCATCGACTTCAGATAGTGCGCAAAGCGGGACACGGCAAAGATGTACGGAAGCTGGGTGGACAGGCGCGCATTGGCGTTGGCCGCGTCCTTGTCGTACAGCTTGGCCTTCTGGCAGGACTGTACGGAGAAGAACGCCGCGTAGTCGGTGCCTTTGCAGTGCACGAGCGGAATGAAGCCCAGGTCGGCCAATTCCTTTTCACGGCGGTCCGTGATCGGGACTTCGGTCGGGCACTTCAGAGCCACGTCGCCTTCATCGGTATAGAAGTTGTGGACCGGCAGACCTTCTACGAGACCGCCGCCTTCTACGCCGCGGATGGCCGCGCACCAGCCGTGCATGGCGAATGCATTGGTGAGACGGGCGCCCAGAGCATAGGCGGCGTTGCCCCACAAATACTTGCTGTGATCGGTACCGTCGACACCCTCTTCGTAGGCGAAGCCTTCGATCGAGACACCGTCGCGGCCGTAGGGCTGGCGAACCAGCACGTGGGGCAGCGTAAGGCCGACGTAGCGGGCATCTTCCGACTGGCGGAAGCTCTTCCACTTGGCGTACTCGGTGGTGTCGAAGATCTTGGCGAGATCGCGGGGAGCGTCGAGCTGGGTGAAGCTGTCGAGGTTGAACAGTTCGGGCGTTGCCGCGGAGAGGAACGGAGCGTGAGCCGCCGCCGCCACCTGCGAAACGCGTTCCAGCAGTTCGATGTCCTCAGGACCACGGCCGAATTCGTAGTCGCCGATGAGAGCGGCAAACGGAGCGCCGCCGAACATGCCGTATTCTTCTTCGTACACCTTCTTAAACAACGCGCTCTGATCGAATTCGGGGGCGCGCTGCAGGTCGCGAAGCAGTTCCTTCTTATTGGCGTTGAAGAGCTTGATCTTGAGCTTGTCGGAGGTTTCCGACTGGCTCAAAAGGTACTTCACGCCGCGCCAGGTGCCTTCGAGCTTCTGGAACTGCGGGTGATGCAGGATCTCGTTCAACTGGATCGACAGGAGGTGGTCGATCTGCGCGATGCGGGCGTTGATCATCGCCTCGACGTCGCGGCTGACGGTCATCGAACCTTCGAGAACCTGGCTGATGAATTCCTTCACCAGCTCCTTACCGCGTTCTTTGGTCGATTCGTCCTTGGCAATGCGGCCTTCGTTTACGATTTGGTCGAGAAGGCTGCCTTCGAGTACAGTTTCTGTCGTGCTTTTTGCTGCACGCTGTGCGTCAGACATGGTTATTCACCTTCCCCCTTGAGTTCGGCGCGGAGCTTGTCGAGCTTGGAGGAGTCCTGCACGGTGCTGAGCAGCACTTCATCCAACTTGTCGTTGCCCTGGAGGCTACCGCGAAGATCCGACAGGCGGGTACGCAGGTCCAGCAATTCACGCAACGGCTTGACCTGGCGCGCAACACGCTCGGGTTCAAAGTCTTCCAGGCTCTTGAAGTGCAGATCCACCTTGAGTTGAGGTGCATCGGAGTCTTCGCTGAGCTTGTTCTCGACGTTGAAGGCCAGGTGAGGCTTCATGCCTTCGAGAACGCTATCGAAGTTGTCCGGCGTGACTTCGACAAATTTGCGATCCTTCAAACGCGGCAGCGGTTCGGTGGGCTGGCCGCTAAAGTCTCCGAGAACGCCCATGACGAACGGGAGTTCCTTGATTTCAATTGCGTCTCCGACTTCTACGTCGTAAGTGATCTGCACGCGCGGCGGGCGGACCCGGTCAAGCTTGTGCTGTGTGCTAGCTTTCGCCATCTTGTGTGCCTCGATTCGTTTTCCATCCGTCCCCACCTTCCGTGGCGGAGCCGGTTTTATTCGAAGTCCCTGCTATCGCGGAACCAATTTGTTGGAAGTCTCCGATACCCGGGAGAGTTTCCTGGCGCGCCGTCCTTCGAGTCCTGCCGGGGCGCGCGCCGGCGCCCATCGGACCTCCGGATGGGAACTGCCAAAAGATTGTATATACGGCCTTCGTGCGAGTCAAGCCACTCCAACCGCAGGGCTACAATCCCTCTAATTCCACACCCGGATGCACAACGTTAGCATGCCGCCGGATGTCATTCACAACTATAAGCGCGAACTACGAAAATATCGGATCACTCTAGTTTTATTTTTTACGCGTAAGACGAAACACCACCACCGCAAGCGGGGGAAGCGTAAGCCGTATCCGGTACGGCCGGCCCGGATGGTTCCGAGGTTCGGAGTAAATCACCGGCGGGTTGCTGATGCCGCTGCCTCCGTACCTGGGTTCGTCGCTGTTTAGAATCTGGCGGTACTCTCCGCTGTGCTCAACGCTCAACTCATAGTCATATCGGGGGAGCGGCGTAAAGTTGCAGACAACCAAGAGTATATTTTCACGATCTTTTGCGAGGCGGTGGAAGGCGATGACGGAGCCATCGACGTCGTGGAAGTCGACCCATTCGAAGCCTTCCCAGTGGAAGTCCACCTCATATAGAGCAGGTTCGTCGCGGTAGAGTGCGTTGAGATCGCGTACAAACTGTTGCAAACCCTGGTGTGCGGGGTACTGCAGGAGATCCCAGGCCACGCTGGTTTGGTAGTTCCACTCGGTGGTCTGGCCGATTTCACAGCCCATGAACATGAGCTTTTTGCCGGGATGAGTGAACATGTAGCCCAGGAAGGCGCGTACGTTGGCGAAGCGGCGCCACTCGTCGCCGGGCATTTTGCCGATGAGCGGAGACTTGCCGTGGACGACTTCATCGTGCGAGACGGGCAGGACGAAGTTCTCGCTGAAGGCGTAGACCAAGCTGAATGTGATTTCGTTATGGTGGTATTTACGATAGACCGGATCCTGCTGGAAGTACTTGAACATGTCGTGCATCCAGCCCATGTTCCACTTCATGGTGAAGCCGAGCCCACCGGTGTAGACAGGGCGTGACACCAGCGGGAACGAGGTCGATTCTTCAGCGATGGTGATGGCGCCAGGGACGGTGTGGGCGAGTTCGTTGAACTTGCGGAGGAAGTCCATCGCTTCCAGGTTTTCGCGGCCGCCGTACTTGTTGGGGATCCACTCGCCTTCCTTACGTGAGTAATCGAGGTAGAGCATGGAGGCTACGGCATCCACGCGCAGGCCGTCCACGTGATACTCCTTCAGGAAAAACAGGGCGTTGGAGATCAGGAACGTCCGGACCTCATTGCGTCCGAAGTTGAAGATGAAGGTACCCCAGTCGCGATGTTCGCCCTGGCGGGCGTCGGCGTGTTCGTAAAGCGCCGTACCGTCGAAGCGGGCGAGGCCATGGGCATCCTTGGGGAAGTGCGCGGGCACCCAGTCGACGATGACGCCGATGCCAGCGCGATGGAGATGGTCGATGAAGTACTTGAAGTCGTCGGGGGAGCCGAAGCGGGAGGCGGGGGCGTAGTAGCCGGTGACCTGATAGCCCCAGGAGCCAGAGTATGGGTACTCGGCGATGGGCATCAGTTCGACGTGGGTGAAGCCCATGCCGCTGACGTACTCGGTGAGTTTGTGGGCGAGTTCGCGGTAGCTGAGGGGTTTGCCGGTAGCAGAGTCGCGCATCCAGCTTTCGAGGTGGACCTCATATATAGACATGGGCTGCTTGAGCCAGTCCGTTTTGCTGCGATGCTCGATCCAGTTGGTGTCGCCCCAGTGGTACGGCTTGTTGAGGTCGTGGACGATGGAGGCGGTTTGCGGCGGGACTTCTGACGCGAACGCGTAGGGGTCGGCCTTGAGTTGCTTGCGGCCTCCGGCGTGGTGGATGGAGTACTTATAGATGGCGCCTTCGCCGAGGTTCGGGTAGAAGAATTCCCAGATGCCGCCTTCGCGACGGCGCATGGGGTGGGTGGTGAGGTTCCAGCCGTTGAAGTCGCCTGTGAGTGCTACGACTTCTGCATTGGGAGCCCAGACGGCGAAGCGGACGCCGGGTACGCCTTCGCATACGGTGAGGTGAGAGCCGAGGGTCCGGTAGCTTTCGTAGTTGGTGCCTTCGCCGTGTAGGTGGAGTTCGAAGGGCGTGAGCAGGGTAGGAAAGCGGAAGGGGTCTTCGATCTCGTAGGTATTGCCCTGCCCGGTGTGGACGCGGAGTTTGTAGTTGCGCTGTTCTGACGGCCAATCGACGGCGAAGAGTCCGCCGGGGTGGACGCGGCGCATGGGAAAGGCCTGCCCGTCCAGGATCGCCTCGACAGTAGCCGCGTGGGGCTGAAGGGTTCGAATCTGCCCGTCGTGCAGGCCGAGAATCGAAAACGGATCTGCGTGGTATCCGCCTACGATGGCGTCGAGGTCCATCTGGGTCATGTTCCACTAGTATATAGATGCGCGCGTGGATCGATAGCCTGCCTAAGGCGGAATTGCATGTACATCTGGAAGGGTCGGTGACAGCGGAGACGCTGTGCGAGATCGATCCGTCGCTGACGATCGAGTCGGCACGGGCTGGGTATGTGTACTCGGACTTTGCGGGCTTTCTGCAGAGCTTTGCGTTTGCGGCCAAGCGACTTACTACGCCGGAACATTACGCGCTCGCTGCGCGGCGGCTATTTGCGGCTCTTGAGCGGCAGAACGTACGGCACGTGGAAGTGATCCTTTCGGCCGGCGTGGTGCTTTGGAAAGGGCAGGATCTTGCCGAAGTCTGGCGGGCGCTGCAAAGCGTACCCGCCCCGTTTCCGGTGGTGTGGAATCTGGACGCTGTACGCCAGTGGGGCATCGAGAAGGCGTGGGAGGTTGTGACGATGGCCAGTTCCCTGCCTCGGGATGGCGTTGTGATGAGCTTTGGGTTGGGCGGCGATGAGGCTGGCGGACCGGCGAGGGACTTTGACGGCGTGTATCGATCTGCTCAACGGCACGGCATGCGGCTCACCTGCCATGCGGGCGAAACCTGTGGGCCGGAGAGTATCTGGGGGGCGTTAGAGATCGGCGCGGAACGCATCGGACATGGGATTCGTGCGATAGAAGATCCGGTGCTGGTGGAGCATCTGGCGAAGCATGCGATCCCGCTCGAGATCTCGATTCTGAGCAATGTGCGTACGGGCGCTGTGCCGTCACTTGCGACACATCCCATACGCAAACTGTTCGACGCTGGAGTTCCGGTGACGCTGAACACGGACGATCCGGCTCTCTTCGGGTCCTGCCTTGGGGATGAGTACGAAGTGGCGTGGAGAGAGTTCGGGTTCAACCAGGAAGAGCTGGCGCAGATTGCGGAGAACGGGTTTCGCTACGCGTTCAACAAAGAGAACGCAAAGTAGCCGAGACCCGAGCCGAGGATTGCGCCGACGATGACGTCGCTCAGGAAGTGCATGCCGAGTACGACGCGGGAGATGGCGATGCTCGCCGCGCAGAACCAGAGGCCGGGCGAGATCATCGGGTAGTACAAACCAAGGGAGACCGTCATGGCAAAGGCCGTGATGGTGTGTCCGGAGGGAAACGAAAATTGGTCCGGCGGCAACAAAGTGGACCAGCAATGCGGCTCAATCGCGCAGGGTCTGCGACGCTTGGCCGTCCGCTTTACAAACAAAAAGAGCGCGATGCCCAAGCCCGTGGCGAGGCCGGCGTTGGCGATGGCGAGGTAAGCCTCGGGACCGCCGAACATCAGGACGGCGAGCGAGAGGGCGTACCAGAGCCAGCCGTCGCCGCCGCGCGTAGCGCATACCATCCAGAGGCGAATCCAGCGCGGGGCACGCCAACGGTGGACGCGGCGCATGAGCGTATGGTCGCCGTGCGCGATGCGCTCCAGCACGGTCATCGGGACTCGGGTCAGAACCGCCATGTCCTTACCTTAGGCTCCTGTAATGACATCCCGATGAACATACGGCGAAAAACATCCTACTGTTCATATGTTGTGGAAAAAATTTCTGTGAGATTCTTTCCTGCAGTCTGCTGGCCATTCGACGGTACAATGTGAGTTTGGAGCTCGAAAAGACCATACTGCGCAAAGTCGGTGAGGCGATTGCGCGATTCAAGATGATTCGCGACGGGGATCGCGTGGCCGTTGGATTGTCCGGCGGCAAGGACTCCGTTACGTTGCTTGAAGCGCTGCTGTTGCTGCAAAAGCGTGCGCCGATCGACTTTTCTGTGTGCGCGTTCACGATCGAACAGGGCAAGTTCCTGCAGCCCTTCGATGCGATGGGCGAGTATATGCGCGGGCGCGGCATTGACTGGACGTACTTTCGCGATGGCGCGTCGTTCGATTTGCTGGAAGAACAGCCCGACCATGGTTGCGACATGTGCAGCCGGTTCCGGCGCCGCGCGGTGTACGAAGTGGTGCGTAAGCTGAACGCGAATGTGATCGCGTTTGGGCATACGGCCGACGATTTCTGTGAGTCTTTTCTACGCAATGCGATGTTTACCGGCCGGGTTAGCGCGCTGCCCCCGGTGACCTATTCCCGCAAGCGCGAGTTCCGCCTGATTCGTCCCCTCGTATTTGTCACGGAGGACCTCACAACGCAGTTTGCCGCCTCTATGGGCGCGCCTGTCATTCCCTGCGGATGTTCCCAACGTACCGGCACGGTTCGCAAGACCTTGCGGTCCGCCTTCGCCGATTTGGAAAAGGAATATCCCCGGATGAAGGACAGTTTGCTTTCTGCTATGGGGAATCTGGACCCCTCCCGTCTGCTCGACGTTCGTTACCTGGACTTGGAAGGCACTGAAGAGTCTGTGGATAACCGTGAGTTGTTTCCTATTTTAACCGAATCGTAACATTTTGGTAATTGAACTGAAGCGAGCCGAGTGAGAAGATAAATCCGGTGACGGCGATACACCTACTCCGCCCTAAACCAAACCTATGAAGTTCCTTCCCCGCGAAGAGAAGTTCTTTGCACTATTCAACAAACAAGCTGGCCTTATTGCCGAAGCAGCAACGTTGCTGCGTGAGGGAGTCCAGAACGGTCTCCACAAGCTGCCTGAGGCAGCCGCCCGTATTCAAGTCCTGGAGGAAGAGGGTGACGAGCTGAGCTCGAACCTTTCCAAGACCTTAGGCGATACTTTCATTACGCCGATCGATCCGGAAGACATACAAACGATTTCGAGCCGCATGGACTCGGTGCTGAACGGCATCGAAGATACGGCACACCGTCTGGTGGCATACAAGGTTCACCCGGTACCCGCTCCTATGTTGGAGCAGTGTGACATCATCCTGGCGCAGGCGAATGCTTTGAAGGCAGCGCTGGCCGCTCTGAGCAAGGACCAGGCGTACGGCGAGTTCTGCCAGGAGATCATCCGGCTGGAAGAGCGTGCCGACGTTGTGGACCGGTCCGCCGTTTCCCGTCTGTTCGATACGGAGCCGAATCCGATTCTGGTGATGAAGCAGCGGGAAATTTACGAGTTTCTGGAAGCCACCACAGATTCCTGCCTTGCCGTGGCGGTCGCTTTGCAGTACGTCGCCGCCAAGAACAGCTAGCCCTACTACTGCATGGACGACAATTTCTTACTCGTTGCAGTCATCGTCTTAGTGGCGCTTGGTTTTGACTTCATCAACGGGTTTCACGATGCGGCAAACTCCATCGCTACCATCGTTGCCACGCGCGTTCTGAGTCCGTTTCAGGCCGTGCTGTGGGCGGCTGTGTTCAACTTCTCCGCCGTGTTCATTATCGGTACTGGTGTCGCCAAGACGGTGGGCGCCGGTATGGTGAACCTGGAAATTGTTACACCCAAGGTGATTCTTGCCGGGCTCATTGGGGCCATTGTCTGGGATCTGCTGACGTGGTGGTGGGGACTGCCGACCAGTTCGTCGCATGCGTTGATGGGCGGCTACGCTGGCGCGGCGATGATCAAGGTGGGGATGACGCTGGGCCCGAGCCATATGCTGGAGGCTCTGGTGATCAGCGGTTGGACCAAGACGCTGGCGTTTATTGTCGTGGCGCCGATGATCGGCATGGCCATGGCGTACGCGCTGATGATTGGTGTGTACTGGGCGTTCCGCAATGCTTCACCGAAGACGATGGACGTGTGGTTCCGGCGCTTGCAACTGCTGTCCTCCGCCCTGCTGAGCTTTTCGCACGGCGGTAACGACGCGCAGAAGACGGCGGGGATCATCACGGGCGTCCTGGTGTCCGGCAATTATCTGGATAAGTTTGAGGTTCCGACCTGGGTGCTTTGGTCGGCTTATACGGCGATCGGCCTGGGTACGATGAGCGGCGGCTGGAAGATCGTGCATACGATGGGCGGCCGTTTGACGCGCTTGAAGCCTCGTAGTGGGTTCTGCGCGGAAGCGGCGGCAGCGCTGTCGATTATGTTTGCCACCGAGCATCTGCATCTGCCGGTGTCGACGACTCACGTTACCGCTGGCGCGATTGCCGGCGTGGGATCGATCCAACGTCTCAAGGCGGTACGCTGGGGCGTTGCGGCGAACATCCTGTGGGCCTGGGTGATGACCATTCCCGCCTCCGCAATTGTTGGCGGTGTGACCATGGCGATCATCATCCAAATGTTTGGCGCAAAATAAAAGTATCGCCACCGCGAATACGAACAACCTAACACTTTTGCACTCGGGCCTCCACGCGCATCCCAGCGGTGCGCTGTGGTCGCCCGAGCATCGCCTTTTGTACATCGCCGATTTGCACCTGGGGTACGGGTTCGCGCAGCGGCGGAGGGGACAGCTTGGTCCGCTGCTCGACGATCAGACTGCGGCAAAGCTCGATGCGGTGCTCGACGAGTTGAGGCCCGCACAAGTGGTGCTGCTGGGCGATACCGTACATGCGCCGTCGCCGATTGCCGTTGAGCGGGAATGGATCACGGCGCAGTTCACACGGTGGCGGGAGTGTGCGGAGTTTGTGTTCATTCGCGGCAATCACGACCGGGCGCTGACGTTTGACTTCAACTTTCCGACGCAGGTGCAGTGGAGGGCGTGCGGGGTAATTGCGCTGCACGGCGATCAGGCATGGCCGGAACCGGATGCGCATGAGGTACTGCTGCTGGGGCATCTGCATCCGGCGATTGGAGTGGTGGATGCGGCGGGGGTACGGCAGAGGATACGAGTGTTTTTGACGAGCCCGCAGATGATCATCCTGCCGGCGTTTTCACCATTTGCGGCGGGGCTGGATGTGTGGCGGCAGAAGCCGGAATGTCTGGCGAACTTTGAGTTTGATGCCGTGGCGGCTACGGGTACGCGTACGGTGCATCTGGGGCCGCTGGCGAGGCTGGTGTCGCCGGCGGAGGGTACGAGACCGAAGGACTACCGGCGGATGCGATACCGCCGGTAGCCACCCGGGTGTTTTCTAGCGACCGATCTTATCGAGGATGATGTCGGTGAACGCGTTCACGAAGGGACGACCGCCAGTGGCGCGATTTTCATTGGTCATGATGTCCAATTCGATGTCGGGGCGTACGCCGACGTTTTCGATGTAGTTGGTGGTGCCGTATTCCGAGGCGATCGCCTTGGGACGAACCATCAAGCCGAACGTCACGCCGACCTGGCTTTCGGTTAAGGCACCGGCTGAGTACGCGCCGTTGGTACCGCCGAGGCCGCCGGTGCGCCAGCCGACGAGAGTGCCGCGACCAGCGTCCTGAATGAGTGCCGGGAAGAGGTCCGCCGTGGAGACGGAGAACTCATCGATCAGCACGATCAGGGGCTTGGTGTAGACGACTGCAGCGGGCTGTACGTCGAGGCTGGGCATGTTGAGCGGAAGGGGACCGGTACGCTGGCGGGTGCCTTTGATGGCCTCGCGGATATCGGCAATGAGGGCGTCGTAGTGGTCGAGCGCCCACTGCGGGGCACCACTATTGGCCAGGCTTGCGCGTTCCGCGGACAACGACGCGAGGCGGGTTGCCGTGGCGCGAAGCTCAAAGCCGATGCCGCGGAAGGGCGTGGGGATCAAGCGGCGTGCGACCTCATGCCCGTAGATGATAATACCGCCCGTGTTGCGCATGACGTCGACGACCAAGCCATCGGTGTTTTCCTGGAGGAACTGAATTTCCTGTTCGAGGATCTGAAGAGCACCAGCAAAGCTGGCGGGCGACATGTTGGGCAGGCGGATGTAGCCGATGCGCTTGGTGCCGGCGGGATACCAACCGGTAACGAACGGGTCGGAAGCGAGGGTACCGCGGCGCAGGACGAAGCCGGTGGGGAGGGAATACGCCGGAGCAAAGGCGCCGTAGTTGCGCACGCCGCGATCATACTCGGTGGCCGGGCGGGCCGAGTGTCCAAGAGCCATCATGCCCTTTTCCCATTCCTGGGCGTCTTCCGGCAACGGACTGGTCATGGTTCCGTTGACGGCGTCGACCGAGGCGGTAGAGCGGCCGAGGCCCGTGAAGAACTCCGGCACGGTTCCGTAGGTGACAAAGGGTTCACCGGTTTTGGTCCAGGGGACTTCCACGGTGGCTTCGGTGCCGTCGGCGTGGCGCACGGTGACGGTGGAAGTGTCCGGCAACTGGGGGGCGCGCGGGAAGACGGACTGCGGACGGAAGAAAAGGTAATCGGAGGCCCAGCGGCGTTCGCCGCGCGGATTGGAGCCGTAGCCCGTGTACGGGTAGAGGCTTTCGATCACTTTGTCGGCAGGCTCGCCGTTGAAGGTGAGGATCTCATCCCCGGCGCGGAGGCCGAGGGCGATCATGGCGGCGCTCAGGTTTTCGATGGTGGGCTTGCCGTCGTAGATATCCACGCGGATGGGCGCCTGGGTAACAAAGTTGCTGGGGAAGCGGAAGGAGACGTGGCCGTCCTTGAGGGAGTTGACGTACTGGTGGCAGATTTCCAGGTACTCAAGGTCGTTATTGACGCGGTCGATACGCTCCAACCAAGGTTTCAGGTTGGCGAGATCGAAGCCGGCGACCTCCTTTTTCCATTCGTAGGGGCCGTACTGCCTCCAATATACGGAGGCGATTTGAGTAAAGTCCGCGCGGCGTTGTTCCCGTGACAAATCAGCAAAAGCGGGAATACAGAATGCCGCGGACAGAAAAGCGATCGCAAGATGCTTTAGGCGGAATTGCATGGAAACGATGGTAGCTGGAAACAATTCCGGCTGCGAGGCAATCTATATCACTCCGTAGTAATTTCAGTGAGTGATGTTTTGTAATGCAGCTGAAGCGTGCGGAATTCCGCTACCACCGTTCTATAAAGTAGAAGTTTTTCCTCTTATTCCGGAAGAGCGAATGCGACATATGAGCCTTTGATAGGGGCTTGCGTCGATGCAGTGAGGCCGACCTGTGCGGCGGCGCAGAAGACGATGTACTGCTTGCCGTTGACCTCGTACATGGCCGGGATGCCTTCCAGCGCGGCGTCTACTTCTGCTTCCCATAGCGGCTTGCCCGTAGCGGCATCAAGCGCGCGTACCCATTTGTCGCGTGTGCCGGTGAAGATGAGGCCTGTCGCTGTCACAATTGGGCCTAGCTTTGGGTAATGAGAGCCGGTGGCTTTGATTCCCTTCTCTGCAAGCATCGGTACGTCGCCGAGCGGGATCTGCCATTTGATGACGCCTTGATTCAGGTCATAGGCGGTGAGCGAGGACCATGGCGGTTTGATGGCCGATAAGCCGTCGCTGGCGATCATGAAGCCGAAGCCGGAATAGAAGCGGGTGTCGTCGGTGATGGGGATGTTCTTCTCGGCGCGTCCGGGGTTGGCAAGGAAGAGTGCGATTTCTTCGCGCTGGGTCTGCGTGAGTTGCTCGAATTTGGGCATCTTGCCTTTGCCTTCGGCGAGCAATTTGGCGATTTCCTCTTTGGTCATGCGGGCGGCAGCATCGAAGAGCGAAGGTACGCCGCGGGCGGGGTTGCCGGTACGCTTTTCGCCGTGGCAGCCCTGGCAGTTGTTGGTGTAGAGCGCGAGTCCACGCTGTTCGGGATAGTCGTTCTGGCCGGGAATGGGCGTACCTTCGGGTTCGAGCTTGAGCATCGCCGGAAGGTCCTTGGAGACGACGTACAGCATGCCTTCGTTGGGGTTGACGGCTGCCCCGCCCCAGTTGGCGCCACCGTTGTTGCCGGGCATCTGTACCGTGCCTTTGCGCGAAGGCGGCGTGAACAGACCTTCGTTGCGGGCGGAGAGGATGTCGTCACGGAACTTGGCGCGATCCTGCGGGCTCAGGTAGGGGCTGAGGTCGTCGACGGTGAATTTTTGGCGTGAGAAGGGTGGCGGCTTCGTTGGAAAGGGCTGCGTCGGCGATACCTTTTCGCCGCGCTGGTCGGACTTGGGGACCGGGCGCTCTTCAATCGGCCAGATGGGCTTGCCGGTGACGCGATCGAAGACCCAGATAAAGCCCTGCTTGGTGACCTGCGCCACGATGTCCACGCGCTTGCCTTCGTGATTGATGGTGAGCAGTTTGGGGGCGGTGGCGTCGTCGTAATCCCAAATGTCGTGGTGGACCATCTGGAAGTGCCAGAGGCGCTTGCCGGTGCGTGCGTCGAGGGCGAGGAGCGAATCGCTGAACAGATTGTCGCCGGCGCGGTCGACACCCCAGAAGTTGTACTTGGGGCTGGCCGTGGGAGCGTAGAGAATGCCGCGCTGCATGTCGAGCGACATTTCGCCCCAGACGTTGGCGCCACCGACACGCTTCCAGGCATCGGGCGGCCAGCTTTCGTAGCCGTACTCGCCGGGGCGCGGAACGGTGTGGAAGGTCCAGGCGAGCTTGCCGGTGCGTACGTTGAAGGCGCGGATGTCACCGGGGGCGGAGCCGTAACCTTGATTGGTGGCTGAGCCCAAAATGATGAGGTCCTCGAAGACGCGGCCGGGGGTGGTGGATTGTACGAGGGCGATGGTCTTGGGGTCGCGATCGAGGCCCTCTTTGAGGTTCACGCTGCCGTTGACGCCAAAGTCCGTGAAGGGCTTGCCGTCGACGGCGTTGATGGCGCGGAGTTCGTGATTCGAAGCGTACAGCAGACGGCGTTCTTTGCCGTCCTTGCTTTCCCAATAGTTGATGCCGCGGTTGGTGATGATGCGCGTGTCGGGCGGCGGGACGTGCGCCCAGAGCTCTTTGCCGGTAGCGGCGTCGAGCGCGACGATCTGGTTCTTGCGCGCCATCACGTACATCACGTTGCCGACGATGATGGGCTGGAACGAGTACTTGTTGTTGTCGCCGGTGGAGTAGGTCCAGACCTTCTTTAGCTTGGCGACGTTGGATTTGTCGATCTGCTTGAGCGCCGAAAACTGCGAGGCGTCTGGCGTGCCGCCGTACTCCTTCCAAGTAGTGTGGGTCTGCTGCTGGGCAAGGAGTGCGGCGGCGGCTGCCAGGGTAAGTGCGATGGTCATTTATTTGGATGCGGCGCTGGTGAACGCAAAGACGTGGTTCTGCCCGCGAACAATGAGCATATTATCAACGATGGCCGGGGTGGCCATGAGAACCTCGCCGATTTCGTTGCTGGCCAGCAGCTCAAACGTGGGTCCGGCCTTGACGACGAAGACGTCGCCATCTTCCGCTGCAAAGTACAGCTTGCCGTCCGCCGCTACAGGGGCCGCGGAGTGCGCACTGCTCTTAGTGCTGACGCGGTTCTGATAGAGGCGCTTGCCGGTTTTGGCTTCGTACGCAGCGAGGATGCCGTTGTTCTGCACGGTGTACAGAATGCCCTGGTAGACGATGGAGGTTGGGATGTAGGGTCCGCCGCGCTTGGTCTTCCAGGCGAAGACTTCGGGGTTCGGCGCATCGGTGACGGTAACCTTGCCGCGTACGCCGGGCTTGATAGCAAAGATGGGTTGTGCTGGCGGATAGCCTGCTGAGATGTAGATCAGGTCGTCGGCAACGTAAGGTACGGCGATGGTGATTTCGGAGTTGAACTTTTCGCCGCTGATGGACCAGAGTTCCTTGCCGGTTGCGAAGTCGTAGCCGCGGAGGGCGTTGGTGCCGTTGGTGATGATCTCGGCGCCGGCCTTACCTTCGTACACGGTCGGGGTGCCCCACGATGGGATCTCGTCGCGCGAGGTGCGCCACTTTTCTTTGCCGGTCTTGACGTCGAAGGCCGCGAGGAACGAGTTCTTCTGGATGTCGGCCTGCACGATCACCGAATCCTTGTAGATGACGGGCGAGGCGCCGACGCCCCATTCATAGTCGGGATCGTAGAACCAGCCTGCGTTCATCAGGCCGAGGTCCTTCTTCCAGAGCGGCTTGCCAGTGGCGAAGTCGAAAACGAAGAGTCCTTCGGAGCCGAACCATACGGCGACATACTTGCCGTCGGTCGCGGGCGTACAGGTGGCTTGGCTGGACTTGGGATGGCGCTTGGTTTTGGGTGCGCCTTCGGACGCCACCTGTTCCCAAACGATTTTGCCGGTGGAGCGATCGAGCGCGTAGACCTTCCAGGTATGCTTGGCGACGTCCTTGGACGGCTCGACATCGCCGTACAGGCCGTGGCGGAAGGGTTGAGGATCGCTGGAGATGGCGGTTACGACAATGACACGGTTACCCCAAACAATTGGCGATGCGACGGAGAGACCGGGAATTGGGGTTTTCCAGGCAAGATTGGTGCCTTCTTTGCCGCTGAACTGAAGGGGCGGAGTGGCTGTTTGCTGTACACCGGTGCCGCTAGGGCCGCGGAAGCTGGGCCAATTCTGGTCTGCCGAAAGAAGAGCAAACAAAAGAGCGCTTGTTGTTAAGGTCATTTGGATTTCATCAACTCCACTTCGCCGCCACGGCTTTCAAAACGTACAGACTCGACGGCGCCGTTGGCGTCGCGCACAAAGTTGAAGTCGAGCTGCTGGGGAATGAGGCGGAACTTATCCTTGCCGATGGCGGCGAGCGGCGTGCCACCGTTGTTCTGTGGTTGAAAGCTCAGCTTGCCGTCTTTGGTGCCGAACTGGACGGTCATCTCGCCTTCGGCGTACTTGCCTGCGTAGGCGGGCAGTTGGTCTGCGGGGACTTGAATCTCAATGTCGTGCGCGCTTTTGTCGAGTAGCGCTTTGACCATGGGGTCGCGCTTGTAGAACTTGGCAGCGAGGAGCGCGCTGTCGAGTGCGGGTCCGGTGAGCTTGCCTTTGTCCATGGCGAGTTGGAAGAGCTTTTGGTCATTTTCCTGGACGGCGCCGAGCAATGCGTCTGTAAGGTCGACGCCGCGTTCCATGAGGAGCACCATGATGTCCTCATGTTTTTTGCTCATCGCCCAGCCGAGGGCGGTGGCGTTATAGAACGTGTCTTTGACGTTGAGGTTCGCGCCACGGTCGATGAGGAGTTTGACGGCTTCGGCGTTGCCGCGGTCGCAGGCGAAGAAGAGGGGTGTTGAGCCGTAGCGGGTTTTGGTGTTGACGTCGGCGCCCTTGTCGAGGAGGGCTTTCATGGCGGCGAGGTCGCCTTTGCGGGTGGCGGCGAGGAGTTGTTCGCCGAGTTCGTCGGCGGCAAAGGTCGGTACGGTTAGTGACAGGGCTATAGCGATGAGGATGAATATGCGCATAGCGGATCTTTCCAGAGTACGTTACACACAGACGAAAGTTACGGACAATCGTGCCGTAACCATTCCACTGCCGAACCAGTCGAATATCCATTCACGATACGCTAGAGGTTCCGACCATGACGTTGCTGCGACTCACCTTTGTACTTGCTTCTGCTACCGTCCTCTTTGCGGCTGATTGGCCCGAGTGGCGTGGTCCTAACCGCGACGGCCGTTCCGACGAGAAAGGGCTGCCGGAAAAGTGGGAACTGGCTTGGAAGGCTCCTTACGGTGGCCGATCCGCGCCCCTGGTTGTCGGCAATCGTGTGTACCTGCAGAACACCGCCGGCAAGGGTCCGACGGAGCAGGAGCGCATTATGTGTTTCGATGCCGATACCGGCAAGGTGCTTTGGGAGTACAAGTTCAATGTCTTCCAATCGGACGTACCGGCGCATCGCGTGGGCTGGGCGTCGCCGGCTGTGGATACCGCTACCGGCAACGTGTATGTGTACGGTGTAGGAGGGTCGCTGCTGGCGCTGAGCAAAGAAGGCAAGCTGCTTTGGGAACGCTCGTTTACCGAAGAGTTCGCGCTGTTCACCACGCATGGTGGACGTACGGTCTCGCCGATTATCGATGGAGATCTGGTGATCGTCAGCGGTCCGACGTCGACCTGGGGTGCGCAGGCCAATCGTACGCATCGCTTCTACGGCGTGAACAAGGCGAATGGGCAGATTATGTGGGTGTCTACTCCCGGCGGGCGGCCGTACGACACGACGTACTCGATGCCGATTATTGCGAATGTCAACGGTACGCGGTTGTTGATCGCGGGTGCCGGTGATGGGGCTGTACATGCGATGAAGCCGCAGACGGGCGAGCCCGTTTGGAAGTTCAACATGGCCAAGCGCGGCATCAATACGGCTGTCGTCATGAACGGCAACACGGCGCTTGTGTCGCATTCGGAAGAGAATCTGGATACCAACGAAATGGGCTTGCTGGCTGCAATCGACGCCACAGCGAAGGGCGAGGTTGGACCGGCGCAGATCAAGTGGAAGACGCCGGGATTTCAGGGCGGCTTCTCTTCTCCGATCGTGGATGGCGATCGAGTGCTGCAGGTGGACAATGGGTCCAACCTGTTCGCGTTTGATGTCAACACCGGCAAGCAGCTTTGGAAGCAGCAACTGGGCACGGTACAGAAGGCGTCGGTTGTCTATGGCGACGGCAAGATTTACGTGGGGACGGAGTCCGGCAAGTTCTTTATCCTGAAGCCGCATCAGGACCGGTGCGAGGTTCTGGCCGAACATACGTTGGCGCAGGACGAGCAAGTCATCGGGTCTGCGGCGATTTCGAATGGCCGTGTGTACTTTGCATCGATGGATAATTTGTACGCAATTGGCGCGAAGCGGAATGCTGCGGCAGCGCCGACGGTGATCGCCAAGCCGCCAGCGGGACAGGGTCCTGCGACGTGGGTACAGGTGGTGCCGACGGAAGTAACGGCGAAGCCTGGCGACAAGGTCAAGTTCACGGCGCGGCTGTACGATGCGCAGGGCCGCTTCCTTCGTGAGTCCAAGGCCACCTGGGAGATCCCGGGTCTGGATGGGACGATCGCACAGGACGGTACGTTCACCGTGGGGTCGCCGAAGTTGGGGCAGGCAGGGCTGATCAAGGCGAAGGTGGACGCGCTGGCTGGCGAGGCTCGCGTACGCATCATCCCGCCGATGCCTTGGAACGAGACGTTTGATAGCTACGAGGTGGGCAAGCAGCCTGCTGCCTGGGTGAGTACGATTGCGGGCAAGTTCGCGGTGCAGGATCTGGAAGGCAACAAGGTGTTTGCCAAGGCTCCGGATGAGACGCTGTTCAAGCGTATGCGTGTGTTCTTTGGTCCTTGGGACTGGCAGAACTACACAATGGAGGCGGATATCCGGATGACGGAGCGCCGCCGCCAGATGGGGGATGCCGGGATCGTGGCGCAGCGGTATGCGCTGATGATTTTTGGCAGCCAAGGGACGCTGGAGTTGCAGCCGTGGCAGCCCGAGACGGAGCGTACGGTCCGAGTGCCGGTGGAGTGGAAGAAGGACACGTGGTACCGGCTGAAGCTGCGGGTGCAGAATGCGCCGGACGGGAAGTCGACCAAGGTGCAGGGTAAGGCATGGTTGGCGTCCGAGCCGGAGCCTGAGAAATGGTCTGTGGAGATGAACGACCAGATCCCCAATCTGAAGGGCGCCGCAGGGCTGTTTGCCGATGCGCAATTTGGCGTCTTTTATGACAACGTGAAGATCTATCCCAACGTCAAATAATCGAGTGGTACTCTCTGAGCAGAGAGTGACTGGGAGGTCCGTATCATGACGAAGCAACGGTTTTTGCTCTTCACGATGTTGATGGTTGTTGCGGTTCCTAGCGCGCTTGCGCAGCGTGGCGGTGGTGGTGGAATGCGTGGAGGAGGAGGGGGCGGTCCAGTCATCGTCGCGCCTCCGGCACCGCGTTCCTACGGTATTTCTCCTGCGGGCTTTGGTAATTCCTTGTTTCCTGGTGGCGTACCGGGTCATGCGACGGCGTTGGGTGCGACGGTGCGTGGTGTGCCGCCCAACTACGGTGGTGTCGCGCCGGGGCGCCCTGGGTTCGGGTACGGCAACTATCGCGGTGGACGCCAACCGCAGCGGACGATTATTCTTCCTTATGCAGTTCCGGTGTTTGGCGGTGGTTTCGGTTATGGGTATGATCCGTTTTACGCTTCGACGCCCGTCACGATGCCGGTTGAACCGGTCGCCCAGCAGCCTCCGGTGGTGATCATCAATCAGGCGTATCAGCCGGATACGATCAACCCTCAGGTCCGCGAGTACACGAATTTGCCTGCTCCGTCTCAGCAGCAGCAACAGCAGGAGTCGTCGCTGAAGGTGTATCAGAACCTGCCGAAGCAGGACGACAAGCCGACCATCTTTTTGATTGCGATGAAGGATGGGAACATCATGCCGGCGCTGTCGTACTGGGTGGAGGATGACACGCTGAACTACATCACGCGGGATAGCGACCATAATCGCGTGTCGCTGGATCGTGTGGATCGCTCGTTTTCGATGCGGTTGAATGAGGAGCGTGGCCTGGAGTTCCGCATTCCGGAGCGGCGTCCGATTCAGTAAGTCCTCCAATTAAGTTCCGGCCTTGCATTTATCCTGGAGAAATGCAAATGCCGGAGGTCCGCGAAGTAATTTCAGGTGTCAACTGGCGCGAAGTTTGCCTGAACCTTGTTGAGGAGCATGGCCCAAAAGGTATCAAGAACCTCACCCGCTTACTGCAACCAACTCAGCAAGAGGAAGCGGCGAAGAAGGCTGCAGAGTTATTTACGAAGGCTTTTCTTGAGGAACTCAACGAGACGGGCTTTGAGTTTGCGATGGACGGCTATCGCCAACTCCTCATTCGATTTGTTGAAACCGCTGCACCGTTCATCACGTGCTGGCTGCAACCTGAACCTGGTGCTGTCGACCTCCATTTGGTCGGCGACATGTGGACCTCACCTCATTACCCGCCTCTACCCGAAGATTTTGATTGGGAAATTGTCGAAAAGAAATTCGGAAGGGAGGTGGGCAAATACGTCAGAAATACGCCAGATCTTCGAGAGAAACTTAACACTGCCCTACTCGAACAGCAGACTGAGCTGCAAAAGCGGATAGCCGGGCCGGATCTCGGTTTCGACCTTGCCGGATATCGTACTTTCCTGCATGGTCGCTGCCGGTCCCTTTCGCTGGCGACCCTTCACAAAACCGCTTACGACCGTAAGATCGAACTCTGGAGCGTCTTCGTCGCGCAGAACGCCCGCGAATCGGTGCCTGCCCCAAGCCTCCCGCGAGAAGTCTGGAAGCAGCTCAAAGAAGAAGGCCACATCAGCGGGGAACCCACTGAGGCTCAGTACCAGGACCTGTGCCGCAGCTATCGAGAGAGCCCGTCGGGACCCGTCCTTGAGATTCTGGGACGTGAGCGTCTGGTCGTAATCGCTGGCGATCCTGGCTCTGGCAAATCGTCGCTTCTGAAGCAGTGTCTCTATCAATGGCTGAAGCAAGCAGCGAAGCCCGATGACAAAAATTCCGTGCCGCTTTGGATCGAGCTCCGCGAGTTCGCCGAAGCGAACCGGCATGAGGCTCTGGACCTGCTCGCCTACCTGTCCTCCGATCGGTCTGGCTTCGCGCTGGATGCGAACCAGATCCATGAACGTCTCAAGGCGGGCAACGCGACGCTCTACATCGACGGACTCGACGAGATTTTCGACATCGGCCTGCGCAATGGCGTAATCCAGCAGATCGAGGGAATCGCAGCCCGCTACAGCACCGCCAAGATCGTAGTGACCACGCGGATCATCGGCTATGAGCCAGAACGTCTCCGCAACGCCGGATTCCGCCACGCCACGCTGGAGGATTTCGATGAAAAGCAGGTGCCGGAGTTCGTAGAACTGTGGCACAAGGTCGCCGAACCAGATCCAAAGGAGCAGCACAGGCTGCAGCAGCGAATGACTGTGGCCATTGAACGTTCCCGCGCTGTCCGTTCGCTCACGGGCAATCCGCTTTTGTTGACGATGATGGCAATCCTGAATCGAAATCAGGAACTCCCGCGCGATCGCGTTGAGTTGTACCGCGAAGCAAGCCGCGTTCTGTTGCATGACTGGGACGCTCGATTGGCACTTGGCTCGGATTTTGATCGCGAAGAGAAGGAAGAACTGCTCCGCCGCCTCGCAAACAAGATGCAGGACACAGCCGGGGGCTTGGAAGGCAACGTGGTCACAAGCGAGGACCTGAAGAGGTTATTTCACGAATACCTTACCGAAAAGAAGCACATCGACCCTCGCCAAGGAGCGAAAAAGCTGCTCGCCCAACTCATGGAGCGAAACTTCATTCTATGTGCGGCCGGCGGTAACCGGCTGGGCTTTGTACATCGCACGTTCCTCGAGTTTTACTGCGCGGACGCCTGGCACAAGAGGCTCAACAAAGAACTGAACCTTGAGCCGCTGAAGGATCTCTTCACCACGCGCTGGAAGAACGAACGCTGGCATGAGGTTCTCCGGCTCATCGCAGGCCTGGTCGAGCAAAATCATGCCGCCGAGTTGATCAAGGTGTTGCTCCAGCAAGATGGGCGAGATTACCGGCAATCGAACGTACTGTTAGCCGGTGAGTGTCTAAATGAGATCCGGAACCGCGCCGGACTATCCTCCATCGAGTCCACGGTACGGAATGCTGTGCTCGCCAAAGTGGTGTCCTATGATCCGCCCTACTACTATGATCGGTGGATGTCCGAGGAAGAGGTGGGCACAACACGGCGCGCAGGTGTCAGCCTCTACATCTCCATTTGGCCATCCGAATCAAAGCCGTGGCTGCAGAACACCCTCGCAGACGCCGGGAGTGGCTCGATTCTCCGGCAAGCGGCGGTGCAGGAGTTGGCGCGCGGCTGGAAGGACGATCCCGACACCTTGCCCTTGCTCAAGGATCGCGTTCGCTCCGATGAAGACGGCGATGTCCGGGCAGCGGCGGTACTGGCGTTGGCGCGCGACTGGAGAGACGATCCCGACACCTTGCCCTTGCTCAAGGATCGCGCTCGCGTCGACGACAGTTTAGCTGTACAGCTAGCGGTGGTACAGGAGTTGGCGCGCGGCTGGAAGGACGATCCCGACACCTTGCCCTGGCTCAAGGATTGCGCTCGCGTCGATGGCAGTTTCGCTATGCAGCTAGCGGCGGTGCAGGAGTTGGCGCGCGGCTGGAGAGACGATCCCGACACCTTGCCCTGGCTTAAGGATTGCGCTCGCTCCGACGACAAGTACGCTGTCCGGCTAGCAGCGGTGCAGGAGTTGGCGCGCGGCTGGAGAGACGATCCCGACACCTTGCCCTTGCTTAAGGATCGCGCTCGCTCCGATGAGTATTCCGCAGTCCGGCGAGCGGCGGTGGGGGAGTTGGCGCGCGGCTGGAAAGACGATCCCGACACCTTGCCCTTGCTCAAGTATTTCGCTTGCTGCGATGAAGACGAATTTGGCCGGCGAGCGGCACTGCGCGAGTTGGCGCGCGGTTGGAAAGACGATCCCGACACCTTGCCCTGGCTCAAGGATCGCGCTCGCTCCGATGAGGATAGCGCTGTGCGGCAAGCGGCGGTGGAGGAGTTGGCGCGCGGCTGGAAGGACGATCCCGACATCTTGCCCTTGCTCAAGGATCGCGCTCGATCCGATGAGGATAGCGCTG
>AP025252.1:0-4423834 GCA_016865505.2 Bryobacterales bacterium F-183 | reverse complement strand
TCTGTCCGGCGAGCGGCGGTGCAGGAGTTGGCGCGCGGCTGGAAGGACGATCCCGATGTGAAAGACCTTCTGAAGGACATGGAATCGAAGCGATAAGCTGGACGGGGCCGCGAGCTGTACATCTTCTCGCGGCCCGCGCAACTAGTCGTAATACTCAAGGCCCAGGTGCGTGATCAGCTCTTCGCCTTGCATGTGGCGGAGCGTGTTTTTCAGCTTCATCAACTGGATGAAGATGTCATGCTCCGGGTACAGTCCCGGCGCCGTCATCGGGGCCTTGAAGTAGAAGCTTAGCCACTCCTGTATCCCCTTCATTCCGGCACGCTGCGCGAGGTCCAGGAAGAGCACTAAGTCCAATACCAGCGGGGCCGCGAGGATCGAGTCGCGACACAGGAAGTCCACCTTGATCTGCATCGGGTAGCCCATCCAGCCGAAGATGTCGATGTTGTCCCAGCCCTCTTTGGCGTCGCCGCGCGGCGGATAGTAGTTGATGCGCACGGCGTGGTACAGGTCCTTGTACAAATCGGGGTAAAGGTGCGGCTGCAGGATCGAGTCCAGCACGCTGAGCTTGGTCTCCTCCTTGGTCTTGAATGAGCCGGGATCTTCGAGTACCTCGCCGTCGCGATTGCCTAGGATGTTGGTGGAAAACCAGCCGCTCATCCCTAACATGCGCGCCTTGAAGCCGGGGGCGAGCAAGGTCTTCATGAAGGTCTGGCCGGTCTTGAAGTCCTTGCCGCAGATGGCGACGTTGCGGTCCCGCGCGAGATCCAACAGGGCTGGCGTATCGGTCGTCAGGTTGGGCGCGCCGTTGGCGTACGGGATGCCCATCTGCAAGGCCGCATAGGCGTAAATCTGCGACGGGGCGATGTCGGGGTCGTTGGCATGCAGGCCGGCCTCAAACGCTGCCAAGGTCTGATGTACGGCGGCCGGTTTGTGGAACACTTCGGTGGACCCGCACCAGATCATGACGCAACGCTCGACACCGTTTGCTGCTTTGAACTGGCGGATGTCCTCCATCAGCGCCTGCGCCTTGTCCATCTTGGTGCCTTCGGTCTTCACGTTGGGACCGTTGATGCGCTTGACGTACTTGGGGTCGAAGACGGCCTTCATGGGCTGGATGGCTGACAGTTCGGCCTTGACGGCGTCCAGGTGATGGGTGTCAAAGACGCGGGCGTTGACGGCAGCCTCGTAGGCGTTGTCCTCGTAGATGTCCCAGCCGCCGAAGACTAATTGGTCGAGCTTGGCGAGGGGGACGAAGTCCTGGATGCGGGGCGTGCGGTTGTCGGTACGTTTGCCGAGGCGGATGGTACCCAGCTGGGTGAGGGAGCCGACCGGGGCGGCGATGCCCTTTTTGATCGCCTCCACGCCGCCCATAAAGGTTGTCGAAACGGCTCCGATGCCGGGAATCAAAATGCCGAGCTTACCCTCGGCAGGTGCTATCCACATTGTTTCACGATAGCACCGGAAGGTTCCGGCTCAGCGATATTAGTCCTGCTATTACAATACTTTTACCGAAGTGGAATTACTTCACTAACAGAATCAAGCCTCGTACTTGACGAACTCCAACTGGTCTCCGGCGCGGGTGCCGGTACGGGCGCAGGTTCCCGCCGGAAGCTCCAGCACGGACCTTGCCGACAGGGATCCGCTGATGCGCCAAAGTCCCATGTTTTCGCGGACTTTGACCACTTTTTTCTGCTTGTCGAGGTACACGACGTCGATGGCGAACTTCATAAAGAACGTGTGGACGGCCTCGCACGGCGTGATCCACAGACCTTCGCCTTCCTTGAGTTCGGTATGCTTCAGCAGCCCTTGCCGCCGCTTCTCACTTGTATCGGCGATGTCGGCCTGGTCGGCCAGCATCACTTCCCCGCGGCTGATGTTGCGTACCCGTAACTTCTTGCGCAAAGCTCCAAACCTCGTGGTCGTTAGTGTTCCGGGACCTCGCAGCTGGGATAGGAACCGAGCACCGCGCCACCCTGGAAGCCCAGTTCGTCGCGCAATCCGATGCGGGAGGTGTAGTAGCCGTCCGCCGTCAGATTCTTGATCGCCACCCAGAACTTTTCCTTGCTGGAAGTCTTTCTCTGCTTTTCGGCCGAATCGCAGAGGTCCTGTAGGAGGCGTTCCCTGCCCGCGGCGGGCAGCTTTTCGAACTTCTTCTTTTTCAGGTACTTCAGGCCGTCGCGGCAGGTCTTACCGAGGCTTTCGTTCTTGGATGCGACGTAGTCGATGTAGGCCGGAACTCCCGCGGCCGCAGCGCCGGGCGTGCTTGTCGGCGGGATGATTTCGTCCACCAGGACGTTGAGCAGCGCGAACTCTTCGTCGTTGAAGAAGGTCCGCTGGTACACCGCGTCGGGCCCCGAGGCCGTATGCGCCTCGTGCTGCCCGTACAACTCGTCGGCCTGGAACGGAAACAGGCAGGTGGCGCCGATGGCACCGATGATCTTCAGGCTGTCCCGGCGATTCTCTTGATCTGACATGTTTACAGGTCCCCCGTGCGCAGGCGTTCGGCGATGTGGTCCGCGGTGCGTGCGGCCAAGGCCATGATGGTGTGGGTTGGGTTCTTTTCGGACGCGGTGGCGAAGATGCTGCCGTCGGCCAGGAAGAGGTTCTTGATGTCGTGGGTTTGGCCCCACTTGTTGGTGACGGAGTCGCGAGGGTCGTCACCCATGCGCGCGCCTCCGAGTTCGTGATTGCGGACAGGTTCGGCCCACGTACGCAGGATTTCGGCGCCGGAGGCGTTCAGGATCTGGACGCTCCATTCGGTCATGGCCTTGAAGATGCGCTTGTCGTTCTCTTCATGCGTGATGGTGCGGCGGGCGGCGGGCAGGCCCCATTTGTCTTTGAGCTTGGGGTCGAGGTCGATGAAGGTACGCGGGCCGGGCAGCATTTCGCCGTACGGCGAGAAGACCATGTGCGCCGGATAGCGATGCTTGATGGAGTCCTTGTACGCCTTGCCAAAGCCGGGCATCGCGCGTGCCCAACCGGTGCTTCTGCGGTTCTGATAGTTGAACTGCATGCCGAAGCTGCGGGCAAAGCCGCGATCCTTCTTATCGTGCATGAAGGACGGGACGTAGGCGTGATCGAGGAAGCCGTCGTCACCTGCGGTGAGCGGCTTGCCCATCAATTCCGGGTGAAAGCATTCCACGCCGCCGGTAAAGTGGGGGATAAAATCCTTGCCGAGGTGGCCGCTGGAGTTCGCAAGTCCTGTGGGATAGCGGCTGGACTTGGACATCAGCATCAGCGCGACCGTTTGTACGCAGGCGCAGGCCAGCACGACGCTCTTGCCGCGGACCTCGCCTTGCTCTTTGGTTTCGCGATGGAGGTAGCGGACGCCGGTGGCTTTGTTCTCATCCGACACCATCACTTCGTACACGATGGCGTTGGGCACAACCTCAAGCTTTCCGGTGGCGCGGGCGGCGGGATAGATGTGTACGTCGGCGGAGTTGTACTTGGCGGCGACGTCGCAACCGGCCATGCAGTTGCCGCAGTAGTGGCAGGCGGGACGTCCGCCACCGGCGACGGTACGGGTGGCTTTGCGGACGTGGATGACTTTGACGCCAAGCTTGGCAGCGCCGCGCTTGACGATGAGGTCGCTGCACTTCATGGGCGCGGGCGGAAGGAAGATGCCGTCCGGCAGATCCCTCAAACCGTCGAGGTTGCCGCAGACGCCCACTTCGCGCTCGATCTTGTCGTAGTACGGCGCCAGGTCGGCGTAGTTGATGGGCCAGTTGGCACCGGCTCCGTCGTCATGATCTTTGCCCTTGAAGTCCCGCTGGCTGAAGCGCCATGCAACCGCATTCCAGAGCATCGTCTTGCCGCCGACCCCGCGGGAACGTTCGGAATCCATGCCCTGTTTGCCGGGCTTCATGGTTGGAATCTGCCGGCCCGGGAACTCATACGGCATGGAGTGCGTGTTGAAGTCCGTACGCGTGTTGATGCGCGGACCGCCTTCTACAATCGCCACGTCCGCACCTGCCCGGGCCAAGTGTGCCGCTAAGGTACCGCCACCTGCGCCAGCGCCAACCACAACCACGTCATAGACCTTTGCCGCCATAAGGCTACATTTTACAGTTCCGCCATGTACCTGCAATCGGTGTCGCCGCGTCGTATCGTAATAGCATGCTGTACGTCCTCGCGGCCGCATTGACTTTGGCTCAGTTACCTGGGCAATACCCTGGCCAGACCATCCCGAACTCCGGACCGTATCCGGGGGGACGCTATCCGGGCGGTGGAATGGGTATTCCAGGTGGCAGCGGCGGTAGCGGCATCCCGCGTTTTCCCGGCAAGAAGACGAAAAAGGGCCAGCCGAACGAGAAGCAGATGCAGGAATTGTTTGACCTGCATGGAATCCTGCGGAAGCTGGACGCGAAGAACGTCTTTATCGAGACCGAGGATAAGGTTGTACTGCAAGCCATGCGTGACCCGGAGATCACCAAGTTGATCAAGGGTGGCGAGGAGGCGAAGTCTTCCGACTTCCAGCCCGGTGACAAGATCGTGGTGGAAGCCGCAAAGAACGACGACAACCGGTACGTTGCGGTGCGGATCAATTGGGAGAAAGCGGGCACCGAGAAGGACAAGCTTGCTGCCTCGCGGCCTCTGCCTGAGGATGTCCGGTTTGAGGATGACTATAAGCCGGAGAAAGGCTCGTCGAAGTCTGACCCCGATGAGCGGCCTCGCATGGCGCGCAAGGGTGAAGCGCCTGCTGCCAAGAAGGCAGAAGATCCCGCGCCGGCACCTGCACCTGCTCCCGCGAAAGCGCCGGCAGCAGTAGAGGAGCCTGAGGTCAAGGCGACCGTCGTGAATGATGCCGATGCGGTAGGCCGCATTGAAGCGCCCAAGATTCGCCGCGGTGCGCGCCGGTCATCCGTACCTAAGGATTTGGAAGACGCTCCGGAGCCCGTACAGATGGCCTCCGCCGCGCGACCCAATACGTCGGCACCGCCGGTAGCGCCTGAGGCGGCGGCACCGGTTGTAACGACCGACCCCACGACGGTAGAGGATCCGCTCATCGAGCGCGCTCGAGAAGCGGCGTTGAACTTTTCAGAAGCGCTGCCCAATTACCTCGCCAAGCAGATGACCACGCGCTTCCAGGGCGATGGCAAGGGGCAGCGCTGGCAGCCCATGGACAACTTTGTTGCCGATGTCGTGTACGAAGACGGCAAGGAAAGCTATCGCAACGTGATGTTGAATGGCAAGCCGGCCAAGGGCAAAGTGGAAGAGAGCGGTGCGTATTCGCGCGGTGAGTTCGGCACGATTGTGGCGGGCATATTCCACCCTGGTACGGCGGCGACCTTTAAGCCTCGCGGCAATGTGACCATCGTCAATCGCAAGGCCAAGCTTTATGACTTTAAGGTAGAGCAGGAACGGTCGCAATGGCGCGTCGGGTTGCCGGGGCAGAACTACTATCCGGCGTATCGCGGCACCATCTGGCTCGACATTGAAACCGCGCGCGTACTGCGGCTGGAAATGCAAGGCGTCAAAATGCCGCAGTCTTTCCCCATCGACACGGTGGAGACGGCGCTGGATTTCGACTTCGTCAAGATCGGCGGCGGCAACTATCTGGTGCCTGTGCACTCTGAAGTGCTCAGCTGCTTTCGTACCGAAGGCGTGTGCAGCAAGAACGTCATCGACTTCCGCAACTACCGCAAATTCGGCGCGCAATCCGACATCATTATCGGTCAATAGCAGTACACTCATTCTTTGGGCCTCGTAAGCCTGCAAAGAAGGAGTTGTATGCGATTTTCAGCGCTCGCGATTTTGGCCGGCGTGATCTGCATGGCGGATGACGTGGTGTATCAAAAACCATCGAAAGAAGTCCTGGACGTACTGCACGCCCCGGGCACCCCTGTACTGGATGTAAGCCCATCGAAGACGCATGCGGTGCTGGTGCGCATGGAGCGCTACCCTCCGATCTCCGAGGTCGCGTCGACCATGCTGCGCCTCGCGGGGCTGCGCATCTCGCCGTCTACCAACGGTCCGCACTCGGCGCGCCAGGTGGAATCCATCGAAATTCTGAAGCTGGCGGACCAGTCGAAGTCCAGCTTGACGATGCCCGCAGGGTCCCGCATGGGCGTGCCGCGCTGGAGCCACGATGGCAACCAGATCGCGTTCACCAATACGACGGCTACGGGCATCGAACTCTGGGTGTCGAGCGTGGCGTCGCCCAAGCCCCGCAAGATCGACGGCGTGAAGCTCAATGGCGTACTCGGCAATCCGATCCAATGGATGGCCGACAACAAGACCTTGCTGGTGTCGACGATCCCTGGCAATCGCGGCCCTGCACCTGTGCGGCCTCCGGCGCCTGCGGGTCCTAAGGTGGAAGAGAGCGCGGGTCGCGCGGCGGGCATCTGGACGAATCCAGACGCCCTGCGCGATGCCTTCGATGAAAAGCAGTTCGAATACTACGCGACGTCGCAGCTGGCGTTTGTGGATCTGGCCACCGGCAAAGTCACGCCGTACGGCAAGCCCGGCATCTACAGCGGCGTGAGCGTGTCCCCCGACGGCGAACACATCATGACCACGAGCATCCACCGGCCGTTTTCGTACCTGCACTACTATTCGGCTTTCCCCAAAGAAGTAGAAGTGTGGAATCGCGCCACCGGAAATCTGGAGCGCAAGGTAGCGAGCCTGCCGCTCGAAGATCGGGTACCGGTGGACGGCGTGCCCGTTGGTGCACGCGCGATCCAATGGCGTCCCAATCAGCCTGCGACATTGTTGTGGGTGGAGGCGCTCGACGGTGGCAATCCCAAGGAAAAGGTGCTGAATCGGGACCGGATGCTGATGTGGAAGGCGCCGTTCAGCGGTGAGCCTGCTGAGGTATTGAAGACCGAGCAGCGGTACCAGGGCATTTCGTTCATCGAGCAGTCCCCCTTGGCGATGGTGAACGACTTTGAGCGTAGCCGCCGCTGGGTTCGTACGTTTGCGGTGAACCTCGACAATCCCTCGCAACAGCCCAAGCAGATCTTCAGCCGCGACATGCGCGACCGTTATCGCGATCCGGGCCAGCCTGTACGTACGCCGCTGCCCAATGGTCAAAGCGTCGTCGCCAGTACGACGGGCAACGCGATCCTGCTCGATGGCGACGGTGCGGGTCCTCAGGGTTCGCGCCCGTTTCTGGATCGGCTGGATTTGACCACCTTGAAGCCGGAACGGCTCTTCCAGTCTTCCGAAGATTCGTATGAGGTGATCAACGAGGTTCTGGATCACGAAGGCAAGCGTTTCATCACGCGCAAGGAAACGCCGACCACGCCGCCGAACTACTTTCTGCATGAGAACGGCAAGGTGACGGCGCTGACGAACTATACGGACCCGACGCCGTCCTTGCGCAACATCAAGCGGCAACTGGTGAAGTACAAGCGGCCGGATGGCGTGGACTTGTCGTTTACGCTATACCTGCCGCCGAACTACACCCCGGGGACGAAGCTGCCGACCGTGGTTTGGGCATACCCGCTGGAGTTCAACGATGCGGATACGGCCGGCCAGGTGGTGGGTTCGCAGCAGCGCTTTACGTCCATTGCCGGAACGTCGCACCTGTTCTTCCTGCTGAACGGCTACGCGATTCTGGACGCTGCTTCGATGCCGGTGGTGGGGTCGATTGAGAAGGTGAACGATACCTACATCGAGCAGATCGTGTCGTCGGCCAAAGCGGCCATCGATAAGGCTGCGGAGATGGGCGTAACCGATCCGGATCGCGTGGGTGTGGGCGGGCATAGCTATGGTGCGTTTATGACGGCCAACCTGCTGGCGCATTCGGACCTGTTCCGCGCGGGCATTGCACGCAGCGGCGCGTACAACCGCACGTTGACGCCGTTCGGCTTCCAGAGCGAGCGCCGTACGCTGTGGGAAGCGCCGGAGACGTACCTGAAGATGTCGCCGTTCATGAATGCGCACAAGATCAAGGAACCGATCCTGCTCATTCACGGCGAGGCGGACAACAACCAGGGTACGTTCCCGATCCAGTCCGAGCGCATGTACCAGGCGATTCGCGGCAACGGTGGTCATGTCCGGTATGTGGTGCTGCCGGGCGAGTCCCACGGGTACGCGGCGAAGGAATCGGTGGAGCATACGCTGTGGGAGATGCTGAGCTGGTTCGACAAGCACGTGAAAAACGCTCCGGCGCGGTTGGGCGGAGCATCGACCGCGGCACAGTAAGGGCATTTTACAAAATCACCAGTTGACACTGTCTACCGCAGGCGGCATAGTTGCGGTAGACAATGTCAACCATTCCCGCAACATCCAAGGCTTTTTCCTCCGCCCTACTCCTCCTCTTGGGGATAGCAAGCCCTCCTCTACTTTCCGGAGCCGACCTCATTGTCGCTGTCGCGAGTGGCGGCAAGTTGCAGGGCGACGTCGGATGCGCGCTTTACCGCAGTGCCGACGGATTTCCCATGAACGATGCCAAGGCGGCTGCCAAGATGCGTGTGAAGCCTGCCACTGACAACCAGACGGCAGAGTGCCGCTTTGCCGGCGTATCTCCTGGGCCGTTCGCCGTCGCGGTGTCAGTCGATGTCAACGGAAATCAAAAACCGGACAAGAACTTTCTCGGCATCCCAACAGAGCCCTGGGGTGTGTCGAACAACATACGGCCGGGGATGCGGGCGCCGCGCTTCGACGAGGCCGCCGGTACGATGCCGGCCAGCGGGGAGGATCTGCGGATCGCGATCAAGGTGCAGAAGTGAGAGTAAGCTGGGCGGTCGTAACGGGCGCCTCGTCGGGCATCGGCCGCGAGGTGGCTTTGCAACTGGCCGCGCGCGGACTGAAGCTGGTGTTGGTAGCGCGCAACGCCGCCGCTTTGCAGCAACTTGCCACTGCGATTCCCGGGACGCAAACACGCGTACTGCCGCTGGACCTTGCGGATCCTGCAGGGCCTGCACAGTTGGACGAGGCGACGCGGGACCTCGACGTACGCGTGGTTGTGAATAGCGCCGGCTTTGGATCGGGTGGGCCGTTTGTTACATCCGTCCTCGCGGATGAACTGGCGATGGTGGACGTGAACTGCCGCGCGGTACTTGGGATCACGCATCGCTTTGCCCAGCGGTTGGCGTTGGAAAAGCAGGAAAGCGTCATCGTTCTGCTAAGCAGCATCGTGGCGTTTCAAGGCGTCGCGCGATCTGCGAATTACGCGGCCACCAAAGCGTACGTCCAAAGTTTGGGTGAGGCGCTGGCACTGGAACTCAGCAGTACCTCCGTTCGCGTGCTGACTGCGATTCCCGGGCCGACGAACTCCGGGTTCGCCGCTCGCGCCCGCATGGACTTGGGCAACACGGCGGACACAGCGGAACAGGTCGCGAAGGATATCGTGGACGCGATCTTCCGGCCTCGCGCGACGACCGTCGTACCGGGACGGATGGGCAAGATCCTGCTCTATGCGTTGTCGACTGCGCCGCGCTTTCTGCGAGTGCGCATTATGAAAGGAATCATGGCGTCGATGACCCGCCGCTCAAGCTACACTTGAGGCGGAATCCGTGGACATGACGACCGGCAAGCCCAAACCAAAGCGCCCGCATAGCGAGCAGGATCTGCGTGAGGCGTGCGTGGAAGAAGCCTTTCGCGTGATCGGGGAGTCCGGCATCGATTCGCTGAGTCTGCGCGAGGTCGCACGGCGGTTGGGGGTGTCGCACCAGGCGCCTTACAAACACTTTCCGAGCCGCGATCATATCCTGGCGGAGGTGGTGCGGCGCGCGTACATGAACTTTGCCGGGTACCTGGAGGCACGTCCGCGCAGCGCAGATCCGGAGGAGGACTTGGGCAACATGGGGCGCGCGTATTTGCAGTATGCGCGGGAGCATCCACTGCATTACACGCTGATGTTCGAAACCAAGAAGCCGGACCCGGCGGCGCATCCGGAGATGATGCAACAGGCGAAGTACGCGTTCTCGCTGCTGACGGAAGGGTTGAAGCGTTTGCCGCATCGTCATGATTCGGCTCGCATCCCGGCGGAGTTGGATGCGCTGTATGTGTGGTCCTGCCTGCATGGGTTGGCGAGCGTGATGAAGGGGCAGGCGCTCCATACGCTGTCGATGCCGGACGCGATGCTCGAGCAGGCGGATGCGTTTGTGCTGTACCGGATAGGGACGGCGCTGGGTCGTCCGGATGAGACGGCGTGAGGCAGCAAGAAAACGGGGGCTGAAAACGGGGTCAGACCGCTATGGTGCGGTTTTTTCGCGGCGCACCAGAAATTCGCTCAGACGGCTATGTCCCCGTTTTTTTTGGGGGGCGGGCCGGTCGCGCCGTTCCGCTACCGCTCGCGTCGCCTTGCGAACCACCAGGGCATCATCGCGAACCCGACTAACGAAGCATAGTACACAGCGCCGGACATCGGATCGCGAGTCGCAAGGTACTCGCCGATCGAGATGCCTCTGAGCCACAGCACGAAGCCGAACTCCGCCGCCAGCAACATCACAAATGCGACTGCACCGACGACGGCCGCCTCACCTGCCGCCATCCGTTGCCTCCGCCGCCGCCGCTGTACCACCCAGCGAGCCGCTAGCACAATGACGGTCCACATCACGGGCATCTCCAGCAACTCGGCCCAGCGCTCGCCGAGCCGAGGGACCAGATACAGCACGCGGATCGGCCCCAGCACGAACCCCGCGCCGAAGACCGCCGCAAAGTAGAGCAAAGCTGAGTAGAGCATAAGACAAAACGGGCAACTCATTCCCGAGTTGCCCGCCTTTCGATTCTAGTTGTTGGTGACCTGTGGCCAGATGTCCGATCTCGGATCCTCTGGATGCAGCTTCGCTAGCTCGCGAAGCAACTCTTTTGTGCGCTCGTCCTGGATCTTCGGTGGCTCGATCGACACCGTTACGATCTGGTCCCCGCGCGTGTTCTTGCGCTGATTGAAGACGCCCTTCTCGCGCAGCCGGAACTTCTGCATGTTCTTGGTGCCGTGCGGGATCTTCAGAATCGCCCGGCCGTCGATGGTCGGCACTTCGATCTTCGCGCCGAGGTACGCCTCATCGATGCGCACCGGTATGGTGATTTCGATATCGTCACCGCTGCGCTTGAAGAACGTATGCGGTTGGGAGCGGACGGTGATGTAGAGGTCGCCCGCCGGCGCACCGTGCGAACCGGCGTTGCCCTTCCCCGCGACACGTAAACGCGAACCTTCCTGCGCACCTGCCGGGATGCGCACCTCAACTTGCTCGGACTTGATGGTGCGGCCATCGCCCTGGCAGGTAGGGCAAACATTGCGCAGACGCCCGGTGCCATTGCATCGCGGACACGTTAGGCTGAAGCGCATCGCCCCCGCCATCTGATTCACGTTGCCGGACCCGTTACATTCGCCGCACACCACATTCTGGCCGCCCGACGCACCGGATCCGCCGCATGTGACGCACTGTTCCTGGCGCTGTACGTTGATGCGAACCTGCGTGCCTTTGATGGCCTGCCAAAAGTCGATGGCCAGCGCGTACTCGAGGTCGCTTCCCTTCTCTGGTGCCTGGTGTTGCGCACCCGGGCCACCGCCGCGACCTTGTTGGCCGAACATGCGGCCGAAGATGTCCTGAAAAGAACCCGCACCGCTACCACCGTTGCCGCCACCGGGCCTTCGTCCGCCGCCTGGATTGCCGCCGCGGAAGTCCGCACCGCCGAACATTTCCCCAAAGTCAAACCCGCCGAAGTTCATGTTCGGAGGCATGCCTGCGCCACCGCCAGGACCTCCTGCGCCGCCGGGCATACCGCCGCCCTCGGCGTAGAAGCCGAACTGGTCGAACATCTGCTTCTTCTTGGGGTCGCTCAGAATATCGTAGGCTTCCTGTACCTGCTTGAATTTGTCCTCGGCGGACTTGTCGCCGGGGTTCAAATCGGGGTGGTACTTTCGGGCGAGCTTTCGGTATGCCTTCCGAATGTCGTCCGTGGAAGCATTGCGGTCCAACCCGAGCGTGACGTAATGATCTTTTTGTTGTTGGGCCGGCATGGTCGTTGTTGCACCTGCACTCGGAACTGCACTTACGATCGCCCCGGGGACGCCCTTTCACAAAAGCGCCCCCGGAACTGTTTGCTGCTACTTACTTCTTCTTGTCGTCGACATCCACGAATTCGGCGTCGACCACGTCGTCCTTCTTCGCGTCGTCGCCGGTGGGCGGAGGAGGTGCACCCGCGCCGCCTGCATCGCCGGTCGGCGGTTCCGCGGCCTTGTACATCGCCTCGGCCAGCTTGTGGGACGCCTGGGTCAGGTTATCGACAGCCTTGTTGATCTCCTCAACCGAGCCGCCGGAGATCGCCTTCTTCGTATCTTCGATGGCGTCCTCGACCTTCTTGCGTTCGTCCGCGCTGACCTTGTCGCCGTGATCCTTCAACATCTTTTCGATGTTGTAGAGCATGGCGTCCGCCTTGTTGCGGCTTTCGATTTCGTCACGCTTGCGCTTGTCTTCCGCCGAGTGCATTTCGGCGTCCTTGGCCATCTTGTCCACTTCTTCCTTGCTCAGGCCGGAAGAGGACGTGATGGTGATCTTCTGTTCGTTGTTCGTCGCGCGATCCTTCGCCGTCACGTTCAGGATGCCGTTGGCGTCGATGTCGAACATCACTTCCACCTGCGGCACGCCGCGCGGGGCTGGCGGGATGCCCACCAACTGGAACACGCCCAGCTTCTTGTTGTGTTCGGCAATCGAACGCTCGCCCTGGAACACCTTGATCTCGACCGAGGTCTGGTTGTCCGCAGCCGTCGAGAAGACTTCGCTCTTGCGGGTCGGGATGGTGGTGTTGCGCTCGATCAGCTTGGTGAACACGCCACCCAAGGTTTCGATACCCAGCGACAGCGGGGTCACGTCGAGCAGCAGCACGTCCTTCACTTCGCCGCCTAGCACGCCACCCTGCACCGCCGCGCCCACCGCGACCACTTCGTCGGGGTTCACGCTACGGTTCGGGTCCTTGCCGAACAGGTTGCGAACGATCTCCTGCACGCGCGGGATACGCGTCGAACCACCCACCAGCACCACTTCGTCGATGTCGGCCGGGGTCAGGCCCGCATCCTGCAGCGCCTTCTTGCAAGGCTCGACAGTGCGATCCAAAATGTCGGCGGTCATCTGCTCGAAGCGCGACCGGGTGAGCTTCATCGTCAAGTGCTTGGGACCCGAAGCATCCGCCGTCAAGAACGGCAGGTTGATCTCGGTCTCGAGCAACGTCGACAGCTCGATCTTGGCCTTTTCGGCGGCTTCCTTGAGGCGCTGAAGCGCCATCTGGTCGCGGCTGACGTCGATGCCCTGTTCCTTCTTGAACTCCTGCACCAACCAGTCGATAATGCGCTGGTCGACGTTGTCACCACCGAGGTGCGTGTCGCCGTTGGTGGACTTTACTTCCACCACGCCGTCGCCCACTTCGAGGATCGAGATATCGAACGTACCGCCACCGAAGTCATAGACCGCGATGGTTTCGTCCTTCTTCTTGTCGAGGCCATAGGCAAGCGCGGCAGCGGTCGGCTCGTTGATGATACGCATCACCTCGAGGCCCGCGACCTGGCCAGCGTCCTTGGTGGCCTGGCGCTGGGCGTCGTTGAAGTACGCGGGCACCGTGATCACCGCTTTGGTGACCTTCTCGCCCAGGTACGCTTCGGCCGCTTCCTTCAGCTTGGTCAGAATCATTGCCGAAATTTCCGGCGCCGAATACTTCTTGCCGCTGATGTCCACGCGGGCGTCGCCATTGTCGCCACGCACGACGTTGTACGGCACGAGCTTGGTTTCTTCGCTTACCTCGCCGTACACGCGGCCCATGAACCGCTTGATCGAATAAATCGTATTTTCCGGATTGGTAACCGACTGGCGCTTGGCCACCTGGCCCACCAGACGCTCACCCGACTTGGCAAAGGCCACAACTGACGGCGTGGTCCTTCCGCCTTCCTGATTGGGGATGACAACCGGCTGTCCACCCTCCATTACCGAAACGACCGAGTTGGTCGTGCCGAGATCGATACCGATAATCTTGCTCATAGTTGTTGGTGGAATCCCTTTCGATAGCCCACGTACGAATTCCGCGCCATGAGCGCCACGCCGCATGCGAGCGCACCATGCATACATTATCAGTATGAAATCTTAGTAGAGGATTGTCAAGTGCGGCTGCGCTCCTCCTCTATAGCTCCCTTTCGCAGCGCCGACAACTTTCCCTTCAGTACCTTCATATCAAGGGGCTTAGTGAGAAACTCCGTCATCCCTGCCTGCCTCCAGGAATCTGCGTCGGAGTGGAACTCTGCAGCGGCGGACAGGGCGACAATTGGCAGATCTGGCAACATCTTACGGATGAGGCGGGCCGCTTCGATGCCGTCCATGAGCGGCATGTTCACGTCCATGAGCACCCCGTCGAAGCGTCCGGCTTTGGCCAACTCCACGGCATCCAGGCCGTTCTCGACGAAATCCGACCGGCAACCGAGGCGACCGAGCATCGCACCGATCACCCGCTGGTTAATCAGATTATCTTCGGCCACCAACAGATTGAGACCGAGCGGGGCGTCCTCCGCAACGGCATCCACCGTCGTGAACGTCGAGGTAATCGGGTCCAGCACCGTACGGGGCGAGATGATCCCCGTCGCCGGCAGGTCGACCAACGGCGGGAACCCCGGTGGAGGCGTAAACTCGGGGTAGCTCGACCGGTCTACCACCACTGCTCCCAGCCCGGTGAATGGACCTTCCGGCCACTCGACCCAGATCGGCTCATAGGAACTCGCCTCGAAGATCTCCTCCAGGCACTCCCGGACCTCGGCGTCCGTCACCAGGCACCCCACCAGAGTCCGCGGGTAGGTGCAGGTGTTCGACCCCTGCTGCGTATTGCGGGCGGGCAGCTCCACCCAGAATGTACTTCCCTTGCCCAGTTCGCTTTGGACCCCGATCGTGCCGCCCAACAACGACGTCAACTGGCTGCAGATCGCCAAGCCCAGGCCCGTACCGCCGAAGCGCCGGGCAATCGAGTCATCCGCCTGGACGAACGGCTGAAACAGCCGCTCCTGGACCTCCGCTGGGATGCCCGTCCCCGTATCCTGAATCGAGAACCGCACGCGCGCGCCGCCGTCCACCGGGCCGACCCGCACCGTAATGCGGCCGTTGCTTGTGAACTTCACGGCATTGGCGATCAGGTTGGCCAGAATCTGCCGGGTCCGCATGGGGTCCCCTTCAATGGCCGCCGGCGTATTCCGATCGACGATAACGACCACCCTCAAGCCATTGGCCTGCGCCTGGCCGCCCATCATAAGCGTGGCGTCTTCGGCGGCCAAGGCCGGCGAGAACGAGATCTTCTCCACCGCCATGCGGCCCGCCTCGAGTCGCGAAAAATCCAGCAGGTCGTTGATCACCGTCAACAGCACCTCGCCGGAGTTTCGAATGGTTTCCACTTGCGCCCGCTGCTGGGCGTTCAACGGCGTCTCGCGCAATAAGCCCGACATGCCCAAAACCCCGTTGAGCGGCGTCCGGATCTCGTGGCTGATCATTGCCAGAAAGCGGCTTTTGGCCTGGAGGGCCTGCTCTGCCGCTCGCCGCGCCGCCAGGGTACGGCGGTTCTGCCACACGGCGACCCCCAGCAGGCCTGTCACCAGCAGCACCGCGCAGTAGAGCAGCGTATTCCTCTGCTGAACGAGTACCGTTCTCTGAAAGCTCGCGGCCTGATTGGGAACCGAAACACCCCAGCGTTCGCCGATGCGAGTCATCGTACCGTCGGCGGCGAGCCGCATGATTTCGTGCTCCAGCAGGTTGGCATCCTCGCGGCGCTCGCGCACCGCTCCCACTCCGTAGTGCAGGTTCAACTGCGGAAACCAGTGGAACATCAGCTTCCGCCCCTGGCAGGACGAGATGCCTTCCGTCCAAAGCTGCGTGAGGGTCCGCTGATCGAGAATCACCGCATCGGCGTCCCGGGAACACAGCCCGCCGATCAGGTCCGGAAAGCGCTGAAAAGGAACAATGGTCGCGCCGGGAAACTCGCGCGCCGCCATCGCCGCGCCGAAGGACAGGTTCATCACCCCGATCCGGCTGCGCGATGCCCTGGCCACAGTCGTCACCGGGTCGGCACGGTCACTCACCAGGCCGAGATTGTTTTCCCACCAAGGTCCGCTCATCGCGAACTCGGCCACGCGAGCGTCGGTGATTGCCATCAGCGGGACAATATCCACCGTACCCGACCGTAGCGTCTCGTCGGGACTTCCCTTCAGCACCGGCACCCAGACGACCTTTTTACCCGTGCGTGAAGCGACCTCGTTCACCAGGTCATGCACGAACCCCGAGGGTTCACCGCTGGCCGAGATCGTCGAGAACGGGGGAAATTGGCCAATGCCAATTCGCAAGGCACGTTCTTGCCGGCCCGCGAAGAATGCGTATCCCGCGCCGATTACGCCCGCTAGCCCCAGGGCTAGTCCGAGCCACCACGCGCGACGATATCGGTGCGCATTCATTCCGCCTCAGTTTTATCGGCCGTACGGCAAGCGTCTTTAAGAAACCTAAGGGAGCACCACCGTGGAGTCGTGGTAGTACCACTCGCCATCGGCGATCGTCCACAAACGTACGAACGCCTCGCCGGACCGCAAGGTGGAGGGCAAGCTCACTTCCGGCTGCGCGGTGTCGAACCACTGCTCGAAAAGATCGGTCTTGCCGGGTTCCGTACCGATGGTCAGCCAGTAGCCTTGTGCGCCGCTGGTAGCGTCCCAGCCCAGTGGCAATGCGCCGTCCCGCGACAGGCGCGCCGGGACCGGGCCGAACATGACGCGAGCGGTATCCTCAGACCCTTCGGCCACCACACGCAGTACACCAATGCCCTGCTTTTCGCGCTGCGGTACGGTGGCCACGATGACGCCAGCGTCCTCGGTGACGGCAGCCTCCAGCCGGACGCCATCGAGCGTCACTTCCGGCTGCGTGCCAAACCCCGTACCCGAAATCCGGATGCGTCCGGTGCCGAGCAACAGACGGGCACGGCCGGTGTACACACCTCTGTCCACGCCTTCCATCGCGACGCTGCGTATGGATACGCCATCTTTGACACGCAGTGCCCGGATGCCCCGGCTCAGCGGGGTACGGAAAGTGGTTTGCGGCTGCCCGTTCCAGCTCACCGAGAGCTCGGCCTCCTCGGCAAGAGGAACTCTCGGCAACGTCAACACGCCGGACCCCGGGAGTTGCCCTAACGCGGAGTCGCCAAAGTAGGCGATGGCCGACGAATCAAGCGCCAGATTGCCGCTCTGGTCGGCGTAGGACAGCCAGAGTCCTGCCTGTGCGGCGAGTTCCGAATCCTCAGCGGCGCTAAAAAGGTCGCGCCAGGTTTCCTGGTTACTCAGGAAGCGGCTCAACAACTGCCAGGTGGGATGATTCTCGTTGGTGATGCTGGCGATTCCAGGCTCGCCGAGCAGGCAGCCCAGCAGGATCGCGGCAAATCCCGTGGTATGGCAGCCCGGGACGACCCGAGTACGATCCTGCTCCACCCCAGCCGCAAAATACCCGGCGGCCTGCAGAGCCGGCACCAGACCATCGGTGGGTCGCGTGGACCTCGACCGCCCGGCAATCGCCAGGACATCGACACCGCGCCAGTCATCCACGCCCTGATTCCAGGTGGCGAGATCGAACAGCATCCGAGTACCGCCGGAGATGGCGACAGCCTGAATGTCCGGTGCGGCGAACCCCTGCAGGTCCGCGCCAAAGTGTGGCGTACCGATGGTCACCAGTTTGCGTACGCGATGGGGTACCGGAGGCGCGTACGTGCCGTCCACCTGGCGTCCGGCAAGATAGGCGCGAGCGATGATACCGCCCATGCTGTGGCCGACCAGATCCACTTGCGCGACCTCGCCGCCGTCTTCGTAGCGGAGGCTGGCCAGATACCGTCCCAAGGCCCCGCCAAGCTCTTCAATCGGAATGCGCCCGAGGCGGCAGTTGTCAAAGAACCGGACCTCGCGCCCGGCGGCTGCGAGCAACGCCTCCATCTGTCCAAACGTGTCGGAACTGGCCACAGGTACAGCCGAGCACCCTAACTGATAGCCGTTGAGCAGAATCACCGGAGGTTGCTCGGTCCGCTTCAGGGGCGCAGATTCCGGGTAATCCACCGCGCGGACCAGCAGCGGCAGAGCCAGCGAAAGTACCAACGCGAGCCGCATCGCTTAGTAACCCTCCGGCGATGCAGAGGCAGCGGTTGGGGAAGCGATCGGTTCCAGACCCAAGCGGCGGCGCGCGTCGTCCAGCATCGCTGCCGTGCGCGTCGCCCCGACACGGGAGACACCAATGGCGCGAACCCCAAGCTGCGCGTCCAGGTCACGAATGCCGCCTGCCGCCTTCACCTGCACGTGGCAGGCAGCATGCTCGCGCATCAACTTCAGATCCTCAATGGTCGCGCCGCCCGTACCGTAACCGGTGGAGGTCTTCACCCAATCAGCGCCGAGCCCGCTGGAGATTTCGCACAGAATGATCTTCTGCTTGTCGTTGAGGTAGCAGGTCTCGAAGATCACTTTCACTTTTTGTCCGGCGGCGTGAGTCGCATCGATCACGGCGCGCATGTCCTGCTCGACGTAGGTCCAGTCGCCGGACAGCACCTTGCTGATGTTTACCACCATGTCCAGTTCCTGGCCGCCATCGCGTAGGGCTTGTTCGGTGTCGGCCAGCTTGACTGCGGTAGTTTGCACGCCATGCGGGAACCCGACGGTGGTGCTGGACCGCACATCGGACCCTTTCAGAAGGTCCGAAGCGCGACGCAGAGCATGCGGCATAATGCAGACGCTCGCCACGTCGTAACGCAGGGCCAGCGCAATGCCTTCTTCCAAATCGCGGTCAGTCAAGGTGGGATTCAGTAGCGAATGGTCGATCATCTTCGCCACGTCAGAGTACGTATAGGACGGCTTCGGCTGCATGGGGGTGAAACCCCGAGATTAACAAAAAGCAAAGAGGCCGGAAGCATCGCTGCTCCCGGCCCCTTTTTGTGAAACTACCGTTCCGAACTAGCGCCCGGTGACAGGCTCGGTCCGCTGCACGATCATCTTTTTGGCGGATTCGAGCAACTGCTTCGCCTTGGGGATCGCGTCCACAGCCTTGAGTACGGTCGGGTCATTCTCGATGCCCACGCGGTCCGAGGCTTCCTTGCTAAACGCGGTGATGTACAGTTCCTGGCGCAGCGCCTGCTTGATCCAGTCGTTGTGTTCGGCCCACTCGGCTTCTGTGAACTCAGCCTTGTTTTCGAGCGCGAACTTGTGCAGTTCGTTCATCGTTTCGTTGTCCGGAGACCAGCCCTGCGGCAGCTTGCCGTCGTTCCCGCGCTTGGCGAAGAACTTGGGCGCAAAGTTGAAGAACACAGCCTTGCGCAGCAGTTCGATCTGGAACTTGTCGTACTTAGGAGGCGCGAACTTCTCGTCCGGCGAGATACCGCCGCCACCGTACACCGTACGGCCGCTATCGGTCATCTTGACGTCCGCCGAGTTCTTGGTCTCGAGGTTCTTGTGATAGTAGTACTCGACAAAGCTGATGTTCGAGTAATCGCGCTGGATCAGGCGGCCGGACGGCGTATAGTAATGCGCTGTGGTGAGCGCGAGACCGGTGTTCTCGCTCATCGGGAACACAGTCTGCACCAAGCCTTTGCCGAAGGTGTTTTCGCCAAGCACCCAGCCACGGTCATGATCCTGCAGCGCACCGGCTACGATTTCAGCGGCCGAAGCGGAGGAACGGTCCACCACCACAACGACCGGGTAATCCTTGCCCATGCCACCGCCGCGACGCGCCTGGTAAGGACGCTCCGGAGTGGAACGGCCACGATGCTTCACCACCACTTCACCCTTCTTGAGGAAGTGGCCCGCCACCTCGACGCCTTCGTTCAAAAGGCCACCGGGGTTGCCGCGCAGGTCGAGAACCAGACCCTTGATGTTCTGTTCGCCAAGCTTCTTCAGCTCGTCTTCCATCTCATGGCTGGTGTTTTCGTTAAAGCTGTTGATGTCGAGGTACGCGATGCCGGGCTTGAGCCAGAAACCGTCACCGACGCTCTTGCGCGAAATTTCATCGCGGATGAGGTTGAACGGCAGCGGATGATCGACGCCCTGGCGTTCGATCTTCAACTGTACGGGGGTGCCGCGAGGTCCCTTCAAAAGGTCCGCAACTTCGCTGGTGGTGAGACCGTCGGTCTTCTTGTCGTTGACCTCGGCGATGATGTCGCCGCGGCGGATACCGGCCTTGTAGGCGGGCGAACCGGTAAACGGTTCGAGCACCTGGGTCCGGTTGTTCTTAGGACCAACCGACATGCCAACGCCATAATAATGACCGCGCTGGTCTTCTTTCAACAGCTGAAAGGTACGGGGATCAAAGAAGTTGGAGTGCGGATCAAGGGTCCGCAGCATCCCCGGGATGGCGCCGTTGTAAATCGCCTTATCGGGATTCACCTTGTCGGCGGCATTTTCTTCCAGCGCACTATAGACCTTCGAAAAGGTTTTGAGCGTAGAGGAGACTTCATCCTCCGACGCGGTAGCTGCGTTGGCGATTTCGGTCGCAGGACCAAACACTCCGCCGATCAGCGAGCAAAATAAGATGGTTCCAAGAACCCCGACGTACGATCTCCAGCGAGAAGCCATAGTATGGAACACCGCCCTCCTGCCGGCGGGGACACTCCCGCCTGCTTACAGTCTACACCTAACAGACGCGCCGAACTGTGGAAAGGGTGCGAGCAATTCACAATCCTGAAACGGCTTTTGCCTCAAGGTGGCATACTGTAGGCATGAAGAACGTGAACGTCCCGCTGCCGGAGGATCTTTACGCCGAGATCCGCGCCGTTGCGACGGCAACGAACGTTCCGGCTGCCGATGTGGTCCGCGAGGCTGTAGATACTTGGCTCCATGCTCAGAAGCGAGAGTCGCGCAAGAAGGCCATTGCCGATTACGCCCGCGAGATGGCCGGTACTTCATTTGACCTGGATCGCGACCTCGAAGCAGCGACCGCTGAGCACCTGAGACACTCCACCGTACCCGCTGAATGAAACGCGGCGATGTCTATTGGGCGGAGTTAGCGCCCAGGTCCGGTTCGGAGCAAAGCGGTGTCCGTCCGGTTGTGGTTATCTCTGACGACGGGTTCAACCTCGCACCGGGCTGGAACTCGATCATCGTGATTCCTTTGACCACGGCGCAGGCGCAGGGCCGTCGGGGTCCAACAGTGGTCGCGATCCCATCCGACCTCGCCGGGCTAACCCGAGACAGCTTTGCGATTTGCCATCAAATCACGACGCTGGATCGTGCCAAGCTCACCAAGCGACTGGGGACTCTTCCAACCGCTTTCATGCGCGAGATCGAGCAAGCGATCGCAGCGGCCTTGGACTTGAACTTCTAGCTTTTTTCTATTTCCCCTTCAACCCCGCATACCAAGCCCGATGATGCGCCCGCGCCCAGCCGGGCGTGACCTCGCCTCGTACCATCGCGTGCAGCGCCTTCGGTACCACGAACACGCCCATGTAAATGTGCAGGATGATCCCGGTGATCGACACCAACGCCGCCGCCGGATGCACCAGTATCGCGATCAGCCTCGCCGCACGGGGCATCCACGTCGGGTTCCACAAGACAAAACCGCTCGCAAACAGCACTAGCGCCGCCACCGCCTGCGTCCAGAACAGCATCTTCTGCCCGGCGTTGAACCGCCCGGCGTCCGGAACCCCGTGATGATCATTCATCGCGTACTGCAAGGACTTTCGCAGCCACACCTGGTCCTGCGCGTCCAGCCGCATTGACGACACCCAACTTCGGAACATCAGTCCCAGCACGACAGCAAACACCGTACCCGCCCAAGGATGCGCGAACCGCGTCGCAGGACCTCCGCCAAACACCGACGCGATCCAGTACAGTTTGTGCGACCACAGCGCCAGCCCCGTCAGCCCCGCGTACACAAAGCTGATGGCTGTCATCCAATGCACCGCGCGCTCGGTGAACGTAAAGCGCTCAATCTTCATCCGGAGCCTCCTCCTGCTGCGGACCGAACTTCAGGTAGTGGAAGAACGCACCCAGTACGCCACCTGCCAGAGCCATCGTACCCAGCGCCTTCAGCGGACCCTTCCACAGGCTCACCGTCCAGGGAATCGTGGGATCTTTCGGCAAGCCGTACTGCTCGGGCTTCGACGCATCCTTCAGGACATACAGGACATTCGTGCCGCCCACGCCCGCCGGGTTGTACACACCAGCCGACGTATGCCCGTCGCTCTGCAGTTCCTTCGCGCGCGCCTCGGCCTGAAACAGCAGATCGTCGCGTTCGCCAAAGGTCAGGCAGTTGGTGGGGCACGTCTTGATGCAGGCCGGCTCCAGCCCCACCGCCGTACGATCCGAGCACAGCGTACATTTGTACACCTTATTGTCCTTAGGACTCAGCCTCGGCACATCGAACGGACACCCCGTAATGCAGTACCCGCATCCGACGCACTTGTCATGGACAAAGTCCACCGTGCCGTTGGCATGCCGGATGATGGCACCCGGTGCCGGACACGCCTTCATGCATCCGGCATCGGCGCAGTGCATGCACTGGTACTTGGACATGTTCCAAGCCACCATCTTGTTGTCCTGCTCAATTTCGTTGAACTTGATCAGGTTCCAAAAGTTGTGGCTTAGCTCAGGCTGCGTCTGGTACGTACCCAGGAACTCAGGTTGCGGCTTGAACTCCTGGTCGTTCCATTCCTGGCACGCCACCTCGCACGCTTTACAGCCAATGCACAGCGATGTATCAATCAGCTTTGCGACGATCATCTATGCTTTCTCCAGGCTCACCAGAAAGCCCTTGTACTCAGGCGTCCCGGAATTCGGGTCGTACACCGACGCGGTCAGATTATTGATCAGCGGACCCGTCACTTTGCCCACAAAACCCCAGTGGATCGGCAGCCCCACCTGGTACACCATCTTGCCACCGGCCTTCAGTCCTTTCAGCCGCTTGGTCACCAACGCAGGACCTTCCACAAACCCGCGCGCGGACCGTACTTTCACCAAATCGCCTGTGCGGATTCCCTTCTCCTGCGCCAGTCCATCGGGAACCTCCACAAAGAAGTTCGACTGGATCTCCGAACTCGCCTGCGTATGTTTGGTCCAGTAATGGAAGTGCTCGGTCAACCGGTACGTGATGCCGACGTACGGGAACTCTTCCGCCGTACCCATCTTGTCGCGTTCACCATGGAACACCTTGGCCGACGGGTTCGAGCTCACATTGGGATGCAGCGGATTCGCGACAGGCGACTCCACCGGCTCATAATGCTCCGGAAATGGACCCTCTACCAGATCCGCTGCGAAAAACTTAGCAGCACCCTCGGGCAGCATGATGAACGCTCCCAAGGCATCGGGCGCCGCGTCCCCCTTGTAATCCGGGACATCGCCGGACCACCGCATGCCGTCCCACTTCAGCGGCGCGCGTGTCGCGTCCCAAGGCTTGCCCTTCGCATCCGCGGATGCACGGTTATAAAGAATGCGCCGGTTCGCCGGCCAGGACCAACTGTACGTCGGAAACAGCCCCAACCCCGTCGGATCATCCTGCCCCCGGCGCGACATCATGTTGCCAGCTTCCGTCCAGGACCCCGCGTAAATCCAACAGCCGCACGAGGTGGACCCGTCGTCCTTCAGCTCGCCAAATCCGTTGATCTGCTTGCCGGTGGTCAGGTCGCGCCCGTTCACCTCACGCGCCACCTCCGACAGCGACGGCGTTAACGGCGTCGCGTACGGCCACTGCATCGCCAGCAGCGACTCCGTACCCTTGCCGCCCTCTTTGCGATACAGCTCCTGCACCGCCAAAAACAGCCGCGCCACAATGTCCTGATCGCGCAGCGCGTGTCCTGGTGGATCGACTGCCGCTTCTTTCCACTGCAGCCAGCGCGACGAGTTCACAAACGCCCCGTCCTTCTCCGCAAAGCACGACGCCGGCAGCAGGAAGCACTCCGTCTGGATCGCCGACGGATCGAGCGCCGCATGCTGGAACTTGCTGCCCAACTGCTTTGCCTTCCAGAACGACGCGGTCTCCGTCTCAAAGTTTTCCGCCACAATCAGCCACTTCAGCTTCGACAACCCGGTGAGCATCTTTGCCGTATTCGGCCCGTTCGCCACCGGATTCATGCCAAAGCTGATCAGGCCGTCCATCTTGCCGTTGGCCATCTCGTCGAAGAACGATCCCCAGGCGTGGCTCGCCTTCTCATCCGCGCGAGGCAGCCAGCCGTACCCGAAGCCGTTCTCCTTCGTTGCTCGATCTCCATAAAAAGCCTTCAGCAAGCTCGTCATGAACTTCGGCGTATTGCCCCAGTAGTTGAGCGAATTCGGACGCAGAGCCTTGGGCGTATTCACCTTCAGATACGCCGCCAGGTCCTCCTGCCCTGCGCGAGGCAGCTTCAAATACCCGGGCAGATTATTCCAGCTACCCATGTCCGTCGCGCCCTGGATGTTCGCATGTCCGCGCTGCGCGTTGACGCCACCGCCCGGCATCCCGATGTTGCCCATCAGCAACTGCACCATCGCCGCCGTGTGGATCAACTGTACGGAATGCGAGTGCTGCGTCCACCCCAGTGCGTACAGCACTGTGCCGGTCTTGCCTTCCGCCGATGCCGAACACACGATGTCGGCGGTCTTCAAAAACTCCTCGGGCGTACAGCCGCAAATCTGCGACACCATCTCCGGCGTGTACCGCGAATAATGCTTCCGCATCAGTTGGAACACCGACCGCGGATGTTCCATCGACGGGTCCACCTTCGCAAAGCCGCTACCGTCCAGTTCGTACTGCCAGGTCGCCTTGTCGTAGGTCTTGGTCTCGGCGTTCCAGCCCGTAAAGTGGCCGTCCTCGAACCCAAAGCCTTCGGTTACCAGAAACGTTGCGTTCGTATGCTGCCGGACGTATTCGGCCTGATACAAACCCTTCGACAAGGCGTGATGGATCAGCCCGCCCAGAAACGCGATATCAGTGCCGGAACGAATCGGCGTATAGCAATCGGCAACGGCTGCCGTACGGTGGAATCGCGGATCCACGCACACCAGCTTTGCTTTGCGCTTGCGCTTGGCTTCCATCACAAAGCGGAAGCCCACTGGATGGTTCTCGGCAGGGTTGCCACCCATCACCAGGATGACGTCGGCATTTTTGACATCCGTCCAGCCATTCGTCATCGCGCCCCTACCAAACGTGGCGGCCAAACTGACCACCGTGGGGCCGTGTCAAAGCCGGCTTTGGTTCTCGTAAGGCAGTATGCCCAGGCCGAAGCGGAACCGGCTGATGAGAAAGTTCACCTCATTGGTATCCGTACACCCGCCAATGAGCGCTGTATTGGTCCAGCGATTCACCGTACGTCCCTGCGCGTCGTTCTCTTCAAAGTTGCGGTCGCGGGAATCTTTGATGAGGCGAGCCATGCGTGGCACAGCTTCATCCCAGCTCATCTCTTTCCACTCCGTCGCACCCGGCGCGCGATGCAGCACATGCTTCAAACGCCGGTCCGACGTGACGAATTCTTTCAACCCCACACCCTTGGGACACAGTGTGCCGCGATTGATCGGCGATGTTGGGTCGCCTTCAATGTGGACCACCGCAGGCTTCACATTGTGAGCCTTATCACCGATCGTGTGGATGGTGACGCTACAACCCACCGCGCAGTACGGGCAAATCGAGTGGGACTGCGTGGTCCGCGCGATCTTGAGTTCCTTCACTACGCCGGTATCTTTGCCCTGCTCCGTCGTAGCGGCTGTGGCGCTTTCCACGGCGCCTGCCGCCAGTGCGGTCCGCAGCATATTGCGTCTGGAGATATCCATGATGTCGTCCGGCATCCATCATGTCATAGCGCCATGCCAAAAACTGAAAAAAAGTTTCTCGGCCTGACCAGTTTCGCGCATCGATTCCGCTCGCTCCAGTGTGGTCACTTTTCTATGTTGGAAAAACTCGAAACCCCTGTTGCACTCGTTAAAAACTGCGAGATCGAATCACCCGAAGCCTTTGCAGTAAACCCGAATCACCCGCCTGAACCAAGCATCGTCCACAGCGTCAAAGAAGGCGAAAACCTCATTAGCATTGCCAACCGTCCCGATTACGCCGCAGCCCTTAAAAAGTTCATTCCCAGCGTCCCTCCAGAACTCCTCGACGGCTTCGACGAACCTTTGGTCAACGCACGCGCCCTCATTTACTTCAACTTTGGAACTGTTACCCCTGAATACGTCAATTGGTATTTGTTGAACATCACCGGCTGCTATCACGCCACGGAGAATCGTCAGAACCGCCGCTTCAGCAATCACGACGCGACATCGCGCAGTCCCAAGTACGGCTTGGTGCCGAAGCGTGCCGGCAAGATTTATATCCCAACGGAAGCCCCCAAACCCAAGCCAAAGCCGACCCCGACATCCACCGTGAAAGGCGTCAAGATGTGGGCTCGCCTCAACTATGAGGACGGACTTTTCTCCGCGCTCGACGACATCGCAAAGTCTGTCGGCGGAGGTTCCAAAGCCGGTGAACTTCTGGACATCATCGACGAAGAGATCGGCAAGAGCGGCCGCGAGTGGACTACCGACCAGCTTCGCAAGGTGGCCCGTCTCCGCCGCTTCGCCAAGCCGTTACGCAGCATCCTCCGCGCCTTCGGCAAAGCCTCTCCTTGGCTCGACGCGGCGGAGTTCCTGTTGAACTGCCGCCTCATCACCGGCTACCTCGCCATGTCGTACGACGAGCCTGCCGATACCCACTACGCCTGGGAGGTGGACCTTGTCCTCAAAGGCGGCGGCTTCCTGAACGACGACAGCGGGTCGTTCACCACCAGCAGCGATTACTACCGCTTCCGCAGCGATCTCTTCAACCCCGAAGACTGGGGTGAAAAGCACGTCCAGTGCACCATGACCGGCGGCAGCTTCTCCTTCGCGATCAAGAATGCTTTCAAGCGCCCGCCCCACTCGGGAACATTGGGCAACCGTATCTTCACCGAACCATCGCTCGTCTACGGCCGTCCCGGTGCGCTCGATTGGCAGCTCTCCCTCCGTCCGCTACATCCCATCGGAGGCGGCGTCGCGTTGTACCAAACGCCCGATCTGTCCATCTGCCCTTCCGTGATTCGCAATGGAAAGCGCCGCAGCTTCACCACCATCATCAGCGTTTAGCAGTACCGTAGAGCTGTGAATCAGCATGAACCATGGATGCGCGGACCCATCGACGGTCTACACCCCGTCGCCGCGCATCTTCTCTATACCTTCCAGCAAGCCCGCGAAGAACTGCCGCGCGACCTCACCACAGAGCAAACCTGGCAGACCTTTGCGGGCACCAAGCACAGCATCGGCTTCCATCTCCGCCACATCGCGGGAAGTGTGGACCGTCTCGCCACGTACCTCGACGCCCGCATGCTCTCCCCGGAACAACTCGCGTACCTTCAGTCCGAGCACGATCCCGGCGCGCCACTGGAAAACCTCCTGACGCACCTCGAAGATGTCTTCGAGCGTGTCGAAGCCCAGGTCCGCGCGATTCCTGCCGACCGTTACCTTGATTCTCGCGGCATCGGGCGCAAGCAACTGCCTACCACCGTCGCAGGACTCATCATTCATCTTTCGGAACACACCCAGCGCCATTTGGGACAAATCGCACTGCTCACAAAGCTCTTGCCAAAAGGCCTGTAAGTTACAATTTGCCAGAATGGTTTGCAATCGCCTGATCACCGTCGCCGCCCTTGCCACAGTCAGTTTGTTGGCGCAGAAAAAGCCGGTCACACTGGAGGCTCTCAAGGCTCCAGCGCCCGGCGGACGCGGTGCTATGGGCGGTGGCGCGAGTGTATGGTCCCCCGACGGAAAGCACTTCATCTACCGCCAGGGCCAGGACCTCATGCTGTACACCGTAGCGTCCAAGTCCGCCAAGCCCATCGCCGCCGCCAAAGGACTCAAGCCCGTCCGCCCGGACCTTCCGGCCGCCGATGAACCAACGCCCTTCGGTTGGGAAAATCGCGGCGTACGCGAACAGCCGATCCAGTGGTCCGCAGACGGCAAGAACATTCTGTACGTCAGCGGTGGCGACATCTTCTGGATCCCCGTCGGTGAAGGCGGCTCCGCAACCCAACTGACGGCCAGCGCTGCCTCCGAGCGCGACCCCAAACTTTCCCCAGACGCGACCAAAGTCTCCTTCCGCCGCGACCACGACCTATATGTTCTGGACATCGCCACCAAGAAAGAAACCCGCCTCACGCGCGACGGCTCTGCCACTTTGCTGAACGGCGAACTCGACTGGGTGTACCCGGAAGAGCTGAGCCTCGGCACCGCCCACTGGTGGTCGCCGGATTCGAAGTCGATTGCCTACCTGCAGTTCGATGTCTCGCGCCTGCCCATCTATCCGCACGCCGAACTCGTCAAGACCAAAGCCTACGCCGAGCCTGAGCGTTACCCCCAGGCCGGTGACCCCAATGCTGACGTACGTCTCGGTGTGGTCGCGGCAAACGGCGGCAGCACCCGTTGGGCGGACTTGGGCGACACCCGTGACAGCTGGCTCATTGCTCGTGTGAAATGGGCGCCGGATTCCAAAGGCGTCTACGTCCATCGCCTCAACCGCATCCAGAACCGCCTCGACTTGTTGAAGGTCAACCCCGCTACCGGCGCGCCCGCCGAGATCCTGCGCGAGACCGACCCGTACTGGGTCAACTTGAGCGAGGGCTTCGAGTTCCTGAACGACGGCAAGCGCTTCCTCTGGATGAGCGAGCGCGACGGCTTCCGCCACATCTATCTGTACGGCCCCGACGGTCGCGACCCGGTGCAGATCACCAAAGGCCAGTGGCAAGTCGACAGCATCGCAGGCGTCGACGAAGCGGCAGGCCTGATTTACTACGTCTCCACCGACCCCAGCCCACTCGAACGCCATTTCTACTCGATCAAGTTCGACGGCACGGGCAAGACCAAGCTCTCCACGCTCGAAGGCACCAACTCCGTGTCGATGAGCCCGACCTGCGAGTCGTACCTGCTCACCCATTCGAGCCTCACCTCGCCGTCGCGCACCACCTTGCACGACAAGTCCGGCAAAGAACTCGCCGTCTTCCGTGAGGCCGATCGCAAGGTCGCCGACGAGTACGACATCCTGCCAACGGAACTCACCAGCTTCAAGACCAAGGACGGTACGTTAATCTACGCCCGCATCATCAAGCCCAAGGGCTTCCAGGCCGGCGTCAAGTATCCAGCGATCGTGAGCGTCTATGGCGGACCTCACGCCCAGTCCGTACGCAACTCCGGCGGACCGAGCCTTTCCTGGGAACAGGTGATGGCGCACAAAGGCTACGTGATCTGGCAGTGCGACAATCGCGGCTCGGCGAATCGCGGCCATGCGTTTGAAGCGGCCGTCTTCCGCAAGCTCGGTCAACTCGAACTCCAAGATCAGCGCGAAGGTGTCGCGCACCTGATCTCGCTCGGCTACGTCGACCCCGCACGCATTGGTATCCAAGGCTGGAGCTACGGCGGCTTCATGACCCTGAACGCCATGCTCAATGCAGGGGACGTATTCAAGGCGGGCATCTCGGGAGCCCCGGTGACCAACTTCAAGAACTACGACACCATCTACACCGAGCGCTACATGGGTCTGCCCAGCCAGAATCCGGACGGCTATGCAGGAACCAACCTCCCGCTCAAGGCCGGCAACCTCAAAGGCAATCTGCTGCTAGTCCACAACTTCGAAGACGACAACGTGCTGTTCCAAAACATGCTGCAAGCTACGGAAGCGCTGCAGCGCAACGGCAAGCTCTTTGAGCTGATGGTGTACCCGCAAAAGGCCCACGGCGTCAGCGGGCAGTACCGCAATCACCTGAACGAACTCATGACCTCGTTCTTCGATCGCGCCCTACAACCATCCCAGGAATAGCTGCACTCCGCCTATCCCCAAACCCTATCCCCTCCGTCTGGGCGTGCCTGGCACCGTGTCTGGCACCGTGCCGCTTCCGGTGACAGGCACCGTACCTGTCACCGATACGCCGTTCGCATGAGCTGGAATCCGCCCCGTTTGCGCGTTCCTACCCAAAGGAGCATGCTTGCGCGATGGCGAAAATCAAACCGCACTGCATCCGAAAACCGGCTGTTTTATCGCCGCCGGTCCCTGAAAACGCAGAGCCTGTCAAGGTTCGCGACAACACGCGATGGGAAGACTACTCCACCTCTCGCGGCATCGACGTCTGGCAACTCATCCGCTTCAATTACCCTACACTTCCGCCCAACAACAAGGACGCTGCCCTCGAAGTCAACTGGTATCTGGAGAACTACGTAGGCTGTACGGAGGTCACCACGGACCAGCACAACTACAGCTTCCGGTCCAAAGATCACCCGGGCGTCATTTACCTGCCTTTACCAAAGCTCGTCTGGGTTCCACCCTGGCGCAAGTGGAGCCGTTTGATCATCCGTCCCGGCATCCGCTTCCCCAACTACTGGCGCTACGACCTCGCCCTCGGCTACATGCACCAGGAAATGATCACCAACGCCGAGAGTACCGACGTCGCCGACCTCGCTGCGCTGAACTCCGGCTGGTCTCCTACCGACAAGGGCGCCGCACTCGTGATCTTTGCCAGCCTGGTCCAGGTCGGAGGACTCTGGGACCACAAGCCGATTCTTCGCCGCACCCTCGCCCTGAAGAAAGGCGACATGCACTTTCCATTCCGTGGCGACAGCAAGCACGAGTTCTTCTACGACATCTGGTCGAATGTCCACTACGGGTTTGTAGGACGGGCGGCTGGCTTCAGTGCTGCCGTCCTGCAGGCAGGGCACCACCTCGGTGGCATCGCCGGAGCGAGCGACCCGTTCGACGACAAGACGGTGCAGATGGGCATCGACCTCTGGGACACGCACGGCACGTCCCTCAGCCGCTCACAGCTGGAACAGGCGCTGCTGGACGCTGTGCCCCACATGCTCAAGATCCAGGAGACCGCCGCCTATGCGGATTCAAATGGCTCCTTCCGCCACGTGGAGGACATGAGCAACTACTACTGATCACCGGCGTGATGACGCGGCGCGCTCTGCATCGAGCAGCGTGCGCTTCCGCTCGACGCCCCATTTGTACCCTCCGAGCTCTCCCGTACCTCGAATCACCCGGTGGCATGGAATCACCATCGCCACCCGGTTCGACGCGCACGCCCGAGCCACCGCCCTCGCTGCCCGAGGCTCCCCGATCCCTTCCGCGACCTCCGCATAGGACTGCACCTCGCCCGCGACTACTTTCTGCTGCAAGTACTCCCAGACCTTCCGCTGAAACGCCGTCGCACGGACATCCACCGGCAGCGTTTCGCTCGGCTGCTCGCCGCGTACATGCCGCGCCAGACCCTCCATCCAGACGTCAAACTGCGGGTCGCGAGGCTCAGCCATCGGCGCGATCTCCGCCGCCGGATATTCCGCCCGCAACATTGCCAGCAACGCATCATCGGTCTCCGCGAACTGCACAAAGCACAACCCGCGATCCGTAGCCCCCATCATCATCCGTCCCAACGGCGAATCGGTCGAAGCCCAGCTAATCCGCACCCCAGCGCCACCCGCGCGGTACGCCGCAGGCGTCATCCCCAATCTCGTATCCACCTTCTCGTACACCCGGCTGCTCGACCCGAACCCCGCCTCATAAATCGCATCCGTCACCGACCGTCGTGGATTCCGCAACTCGCCCCGCAGCAACTCCAACCGCCGAGCCTCGACGTACTGCCGCGGCGTCACGCCGGTCACCTTTTTGAACGTCCGCTGGAAGTGAAACGTGCTCATACCCGCCAACTTTGCCATCGTCGCCAGCGGGATGGTCTCATCCAGATGCTCGCGGACATACGCGCATACTCGTTCAATCTGTTCCATGAGTCCATTCTGGGCGCCGGGCGCGATCTCCAACATCCGGTTCTTGCGACCGCAGCAAAACTAAGTCAGAAACCTTAAAGTATCCGCTCCAGCCCGCCGATACACCTAGTACCTGACGGAAATGAAACTCTTCCTTATCAGCTCCGGTGCTTTTCTCGCCATGTGTTACGGCGCCTGGACGGTGCGTACCGCCACCACTCCTGGTTGGCTCCTCATGGCCGCTGCCATCTTCGGTCTGCTGGTGATCTTCCGGATGCCGCGCTCGACAAGGGCGGCCTCACAGGTCCAGATCATCGGTCAGGACGTCACCACCATGCAACTGAAAACAGATTTGGCGGAGGGTTCTCTCCGCTTTCGCGAAGGCCGTTATCATGAGGCTCTCATGAGTCTGGAGCGTTGCTTTCTCAACGCCTTCGCCATCAACGACGCGGAACACGGCGGCGAATCCGGCCTCCTGCTGCTCAAAACTCTGGTAGCTCTCGGCCGCTATGAGGATACTCGCGCCTTTGCCATGGGCGTACGCGAGCTCAGCAACTCCCCAGAAATCGAAGATCTCGTGGCCATCGCGGAAAATCGTCTGGTTTCTGCTGCCTAGCTGTCGACAAGCGCCGCCTTTTTCCGCACCATAGGTGCATGAGGCTCGCCAAGTGGACTTCCGTCTTATTTGCCGTGGTACTGTCTGGGCAGACTGTACCGGAAGGATTCACCGACACCCTCGTCGCTTCCATTAGCAGCCCCACCGCCATCGCGTTCTTGCCAGACGGCAGGATGCTGGTAACGTCGCAAGGCGGTACGCTTCGTGTCCTCACAGGCAATACCGCCACCGTCGCCGCGACCTTCCCTGCCAATCGAATCTGCACCAACTCCGAACGCGGCCTCCTCGGCGTTGCCGTTGATCCCGAGTTCGCGCAGAACAGCTTTATTTACCTCTACTACACGCACCGCGCCGACGGCGTCACCTGCGGCAGCCGTACCCTCCCGATGCCCATGAACCGGGTGTCGCGATTTGTCCTCCGCGCCAACAACACCGTCGATCTGACGTCCGAAACCGTCCTCATCTCGAACATCCCGTCCTGGAACGGCAACCACAACGGCGGCGACCTCCAGTTCGGCACCGATGGCCACCTCTACATCTCCATCGGGGACTCCGGCTGCGATCCCTACGGCTCCGGTTGCGCCGGGACCAATGACGCGGCGCGTGATGTTCACACACTGCTCGGCAAGGTTTTGCGGATCCGGAAGGACGGCAGCATTCCCGCCGACAACCCCTGGCTAGGTGAAGGTACCGCCCGCTGCAACGAACAGAACGCTGCGGCAGGCGTGCGCTGCCAGGAAACCTGGTCCTGGGGACTTCGCAATCCCTTTCGCATTGCCGTCAGCACGACGGGCCGCCTTTTCATGCTCGACGTAGGACAGAACGTATGGGAGGAGATCAACGAAGCTGCCCCCGGCGCAGACTACGGCTGGAATCAGCGGGAGGGCGCCTGCGTCAACGGCTCTCGTACCAACTGTCCGCCACCCCCATCGAACCTCACCGACCCCATCTTTGCCTACCCGCACGGCACCTGTGATTCCATCTCCGGAGGTGCCTTCATCCCGCCCGGCTACGGACCGGTCGAGTTCGAAGGCGGCTTCCTCTTTGCGGACTACATCTGCGGCACTATCTTTCGTCTGAGCCGCAGCGCCACCACCGGCACCTACCAGTCCACAACCTTCGCGACACTTCCCAGCGGTACCATCCACCTCGCCTTTGGGCCCGGCGGCCTCTACTATTCGACCTACGCCAACGGAGGTAAGGTCCGCCGCATCGCCAGCACTGTCGTTCGTCCCAACGCTCCACCCACTGCGATTCTGGACCCGGTGACGAACGCTACAGCAGGCGCACCGATAACCTTTCGTGCCCTCACCAACGACCGCGATGGCGATGCCATCACAGCCTTCATATGGAACTTCGGGGACGGCACGAGTGAGGTCACCACGAATACTGGGAACACCACCCACACGTACCGCCAGCCGGGCCGCTACACCGTAACGCTCCGCGTGAGGGATGCCAGAGGTGCCGACTCCGCACCAGCATCGATTGATGTTGTCGTCACCCCGTCGGACACGCGGATCATCTTTCCGGACGCCAGCAGCCGCTTCTGGGCCAACGATGACGTGGAGCTCCGCGCCACCGCGTCCTGCCGTTGGACCGCCACTCTCATCCAGGGCTCCGAGCGCTCCCTATATGCCACGTTCGACGGACCAATCTTCCCGCTACGCACACCCAGCCCTGCCACCCTAGACGCGACCTCGAGCACGGCACTCGAAATCACCTGCGACGGCAACACCGTTCTCTTCCGTCCGCAGTTGGTCCCTGTGACGCTCGAGTCGGATCCGCCCGGACTCGTCCTCAACGTCAACGGTAAGACCGTCACCACACCCGCCACCTTCGAGTCCTGGCCGCGTTACCCCCTCTACATCACCGCGCCAGACCAGCAAGGTCTGACGGCCACCACCCGAAGCCAAAAACTGATCACACCAGTCACCGCGACAACAGTCAACGTCGCCTACACCGGCAACCGTGAACTGTCGCGCCTACAGATCCTCGACGCGGCCGGCTACGTGGCACAGAACCTCGCGCCCCGAAGCATGGGAGCCATTCGCGCCACCGACGGCCTCGCCTTCACCAGCGGCGCGACCATCCAAGCCAGCGGTGACTTACCCTGGCCAGAAACTCTCGGTGGACTCCAAGTCTCCTTCGCAGACCGCTTTCTCCCGCTCTACGTCGCCGATCCCGGCATGATCACCTTTAAGGTTCCCGCAAGCATCGAGCCCAACAAACGGGACCTCCTGCGCGTCTGGCGTGACGGCCAGATCGTCGACCAAACGTGGATGACAATCGATACAACCGCCCCAGGCATCTTCGCTGACGGCCAAACCGCGGCCTTGTTCGAAGGCAAGCAACCAATTGTGAAGGTACTAGCGACAGGCCTCCGCAACGCGACAGAGCCAATCGAGGTGCTGGTAAACGGAACCCCGGCAGAGGGAGTGAAAGTATCGCCCTTTCCGTTCCCCGGAGTCGACGAACTGACGATAGGAATCCCCGCCAACGTCCACCGCGCGGGAGCAACGGTTACCCTCGTCGCCACGGCCAATGGCAAAGCGTCAAACGTAGCAAAGGTCCGCCTGCCGGAGTGATACTGGTGTTAGCTGTATGCAGATCACACTTGAGATCCCCGATGATGTAACGGCCAGTTTGGGAGGCGATCCGCAGACGATCGCGAGGTTGACTCTGGAAGCACTTGCGCTGGAAGGAATTCGTACCGGCCGTTTGACCGAGTACGAGGCTCGTATCATGCTAGGTATCTCAAACAGATTTGAAATGGATGGATTTCTGAAGGCTCACGGGGTTGACCTCGACATGAGCTATGAAGAAGTGATGGAAGGCGTTGCGAACTCCCAGCGCTTTAGAGCAGCCCAGGCATGCGTCTCGTAGTCGCGGACGCATCCCCTCTCCGCTACTTGGTCGAAATTTCTGCCGCCCATCTTCTGCGCGAACTTTATGGCCGCATCGTGATCCCAACAGGCGTGTTGCGGGAACTAACTGCGACGGGCACACCGGCTGACATCAAAGCTTGGGCGCTCGATCTGCCACCATGGGTAGAGGTACGAATCTCAGAGCCATCGCTGCAGCTGCACAGCCTCAAGTTGGACGTTGGAGAGACTGAGGCTCTTCAACTCGCCACCTCAGAACCCGACACCTTGTTGCTAATTGACGAGCGTCTAGGAAGGATGGCCGCGGTTCGGCTCGGCATCGCATGGATCGGTACCCTTGGTATCCTTCGTGAGGCCTCGGATCTTGGCCTGATTGATCTTGAAGATGCCGTCGAACGGCTCAGAAAGACCAATTTCCGATTGAATCAACGCCTCATCGACCAGCTACTCAATCGCTAATTCCAGCCGCAATCCCCCGCCCTGCTGCACGACCCATCTCAATGCAATCCGGGATCCCAATCCCACGGTACCCATTCCCCGCTAAATACAGCCCCGGGACCTTCGCCGCCAGACCCTGTATCTCTTCCCACCGCGCATTGTGACCCACCGTGTACTGCGCCATCGCCCGTCGCCACCGCTCTACCACTGCGAACTCCGGCGCCGCCGTAATTCCCAGCAACTCCCGCAACTCTTCCCGCAGCGTCGCGACAATCTCGTCATCGCTCAAATCCAGTACACCCTCATCCGCGATGCCGCCGACAAAGCATCGGATCACTTCGTACCCATCCTCGACCCTGCCCGAAAACTTGTTGGACACAAACGTACACGCCCGCATCCGCTTGCGCTCGACACCCGGCACCAGGATGCCAAACCCCTTCATCTCCCCAATCTCGGACTTCCGGTACCCCATCGCCACCGTCGCCGACGACGCATAAGGCACGCCGCTCAACAACTCACCCAAACGTCCATCGAGCAGTCGCCCGGCCTCATAGGCAGGACCCGCCAGCACCACATGCGACGCTTCGATGCAATCGCCACCGCGCCGTACCCGAAACCCACCTTCCGCCGTACGCTCCAGGGCATCCACACTCGCTCCATGCAGTACAGTCTGCTTCGGCCGCAGCGCATCCACCAGCGACCCTAAGCCGCTCTTCAGCGTACGGAACAAAGTCGGCGCACCCGGCTGTGGCTTCGGAGGCTTCGACAACAACGCCGCCTTGGTGAGGCTTCCCTGCTTCCGCTCCATCTCCACGAACCGCGGTAGCGTACTCAACACACTCAATTCCCGAGGATCCCCGCCATACACGCCAGCCAGCAGCGGCTCCGCCAGGTAATCGACGGTCTCCTGCCCAAAATGATCCCGAACGAACTCTGCAACGCTCCGATCCGGAAACGCCTCCGGCTTGCGGAAGTACTCGAGCCCCATCTTGATCTTCGTGCCCCAACCAAACAGCGGCGTCTTTACCATCGGCCACACTTTGGTCGGGATCATCATCATCAAGCCATCGGGCAGTGGTACCAGACGCCCATGCCGCTGCAGGAACGTGATGCGCTGATGGTCGTTGGATCCGATCACCTGGTCGGCCATGCCGAGCTCACGGATCAGCTCCAACGCTGCTGGTTTTTGGGAGATGAAGCTATCGGGACCGGCCTCGATCGTCGAGCCGCCGATTCTGTTGGTACGAATCACGCCGCCAAGCGACGGCGCGCGTTCGATGAGGGTGTAAGGAACTCCAGCCTTGTCGAGTTCGTAGGCGGCCGACAACCCAGAGATGCCACCACCTACAATCACCGCGTGTTTCATCAACGCTTCCCTGTCCCTTCCGCCTCCCCCTTTTGTGTCAGATCGGTCTGACACAAAAGGAGAATGCCCTGTGATAGAGCTGGCTAGGGATTTTTATCAGTCTTCAGGAGCTACGGACGGAAATTACGCACCATGTCGACCACTGCCTTCACATGCTCCACCGGAGTCTCCGGCATAATGCCATGACCCAGATTGAAGATGTGACCCGGCCGCGTACCCGTACGCTTCAGCAACTCATGTACCCGCGCCTTCAACTCCGGCAGCGGCGCCATCAGCACAGCAGGATCCAGGTTGCCCTGAATCGCCGAACGGTAGCTGATGTCCATCCACGCCTGGTCGATGTTGATGCGCCAGTCGACGCCCAGAACGTCGCCACCGGCGGCATGCAGTTCGCGGAAGAACCCTGCCGTACCCGTGCCAAAGTGGATCACCGGCACGCCCGACGTCCGAATGCGCTCGATCAACGCCCGCGAGTACTGCTGCACGTACCGCACATAATCGTCAGAACCCAGCGCACCCACCCAGCTATCAAACACCTGGATGACACGAGCGCCGCTGGCCACCTGCATCAGCGCGAACGTACCCAGCACGTCCACCAGCTTGCCCATCAGGCGCCGCCACAGGCCTTCGTCGCGGTACATCATGTTCTTGGTGCGAAGGTAATTGCGCGACGGTCCACCTTCGATCATGTAGCTCGCCAAGGTGAACGGAGCGCCCACAAAACCGATCGTCGGTACACGACCCGCCAGTTGCCGCGTCACGATCTGGATCGCATCGCCGACATAGCCCAACTCATCCGTGTTCGACGTCGACAGCGTGTCGATGTCGTTCGACGTGCGCACCGGGTTGTCGATCACCGGACCCTCGCCCGAAACAAACTTCAGCTTCAGGCCCATCGGCTCCACCGGCAGCAGCAGATCCGCAAAGATAATCGCCGCGTCCACATCCAGAATGTCGATCGGCTGCATCGTAACTTGCGCTGCCAGATCGGGCCGCTTGCAGATTTCGAGGATATCGTGATGCGCGCGGATTTCCCGATACTCTTTCATGTACCTTCCGGCCTGACGCATAAACCAAACCGGACGGACATCGGTGGGGCGACGCCGGCAGGCGTCCAGAAAGCGGCTGTTCATCGGAGCCACGCGCATGATTCTGTCTCTCCTTGCGTTCCAAAAGGACCGCGAAATCCAACGGATTTATCCTCGCACACAAAGGCGCGAAATCCCTGAGGCTTATGTTGTTCGGCCCAAGCCCGGCCTTGAATGTAAATCGGTTTCGTCCAGGCTTCGGAATCCATACAGCGTGGCGCAATCACGGACACACTCAACATCCCCTGCGCGGGATATCCAGTGCGTGGATCCATGATGTGGCTGTACATCTTGCCGTTAGCAAAAAAGAACTTCTCGTAATTGCCGGAAGTCGACATCGACTGGTCGCGCAACAGCACCTTCTGTGCGACCTTCTTCGAGTCCTTCGGGTCGCGTATGTTCACGCTCCAGCCTTCCGGATTATTGGGCGGCGTACCCATCGCGTAAATGCTGGACCGCGCCGCCGACACCAGCGCCGACCGGATCCCGTACTGCTTCAGTACGTCCACCGCGCGATCCACCGCATAGCCCTTGCCAATACCGCCAGGATCAATCTCCATGCCGGTACGTGCAAAGCGCACGCCGTCGTCCTCAATCAAAATCTTGTCCGACCCGACGCGTGTCAGCGCCGTCCGTACCTCAGCCCGATGCGGAAGCCTACCAGTGCCCTTGTAAAAGCCCCAAACCTTCATCAGCGGCCCCACGGTGATATCGAATGTACCGCCGCTCAACTCGTGATACCGCTTGCAGGCCTTCAACACTTCAATCGTCTCGGCCGACACACGAACCGGGGCACTCGCGCTACCGCGGTTGATCTCGCTCCATTCACTGGTGGGAATGTAGTTCGACATCACCGTCTCGATGCGCTTGATCTCATCGCCCGCCGCTTCGGTCGCCGCGCGCAGCACATTCTGATCCGGCCCGTACGCAATGATGTCAAAGGATCCACCCATCGCTTCGATGGACGTTTCAATACGAAGGGGTGACGTCGATGCCGCCGGCAGATACGACGCAACCGCAAGCAGGGCGAATGCGACCACAAGGCGAATCGTCATGATGCGGACTGCTCGCCATCGCGTGGACGTCCGCGCTTGATGCGGCGCAGCAAAAAGTCCACCTTGCCGCCGGTCGCGGCATTCAAATCGGTTTCAAACTTAAATTCGGGAACCCGGAACATCTGCAACCGGTGCAGCAGTTCACTCTTCAGAAAGGATTTGGCGTGATCGAGCGCCTCGACGGCCTCGCGATGCTTCTTCTCGTCGTTACCAGGAACCGCCACCCGGACCACAGCCTTCTTGCTGTCGGGACTCAGAATGACTTCGGTAACGGACACCCCCTCCACGCGTGGATCGGCCATCTCATAGCCAATCAACTCGTCGAGTTCCTCACGCAGGGCTTCGATGACCCGCTGTGCCCGGTGTCCTTCCATGCCTTCCTTCTACTAACTCAACCATTCGACGCCGGACCCCGTCAGCGCTCCACCTAGGATCGCCTCGGCCTCCCGCTCTACGGCTTGCAGCAACTGCTCGGCGTACTCGCGGTCGTTCGACACGGCAACCGCGGCCACGACAGCCCGATTCCAGCTTCCATGGCCGCCGATCTCGGCCACAGAAACGTTGAACTTGCGGCGCAGCCGGTCTTTCAGGCTGCGCACCACATTCCGCTTATCCTTGAGCGAACACGAACCTTCGACCTCGATATCCAGAGTCAAAGCTCCAACCGGCGGCACGCTCATAAGCAGCTATCCGTCTATACGATCGCCTCCGCGGCGACTTTCTCCGTTACAAAGGCTTCGATCACGTCGCCAGGCTTGATGTCGTTGTATCCCACAATCGAAATACCGCACTCAAACCCGGACTTCACTTCCGACGCATCGTTCTTGAAGCGCTTCAATGCGTCCACCTTGCCCGTATGGACCACGATGTTGTCGCGCAGCAGGCGGATTTCGCTATCACGCTTGATAAACCCATCCTGGACATAGCAACCGGCAACCGTACCCACCTTGGTAATGCGGAACGTATCGCGAACTTCCGCACGTCCCTGGTAGGTTTCCTTGAACACCGGCTCCAGCATGCCCGTCATGGCGCGCTTGATCTCGTCCGTCAGGTTGTAAATGATCGTGTGCAGGCGGATGTCCACCTTTTCCTGTTCGGCGAGCGCCGTCGCTCCACGATCCGGGCGGACGTTGAAGCCCACCACAATCGCGTTCGAGGTCGTCGCCAGCAGCACGTCCGATTCGGTGATCGCACCGACCGCCGCACGCAGCACACGCAAACGAACCTTCTCGTTCGACAGCTTCTGCAACGTGTCGGACAGCACTTCTGCCGTACCGCCCACGTCTGCCTTGACGATGATATTGAGTTCCTTCATATCGCCGTCTTTGAAGTGCTGCGACAAGCTTTCGAGCGTCACGCGATTCGTCTTCGACATCGCCGTTTCACGAGCTTTGGACTCGCGGAACATAACGATCTGCTTCGCCTTCGACGTATCGGTCACAACCTGCAGCGAGTCGCCAACTTCGGGCAGCGATTCGAGACCCACAACCTCAACAGGCTGCGACGGGTCCGCCGTACGAATGGGCGCGCCCATGTCGTCGAACATCGCACGGATTCTGCCGAACACAGAACCGCAGATGAAGAAGTCGCCCACGTTGAGCGAACCATTGCGAACCAGCACCGTCGCCACCGGACCACGGCCCTTATCGAGGTGCGCTTCGAGCACCGAACCCATACCGGGCCGGCTCGGATTCGCACGCAGATTCAGGATGTCCGTCACCAGGATGATCATTTCCAGCAACAGGTCCAGACCTTGCTTGGTCTTGGCCGACACCGGAACCATCACGACGTCGCCGCCCCAGTCTTCCGCCAGCAAGCCACGGTCGTTCAACTGCTGCTTGATCCGGTCGATATTGGCGTCCGGCTTGTCCACCTTGTTGATGGCGACAATAATCGGAACCTTCGCCGCCTTTGCGTGATCGATGGCTTCCAGCGTCTGCGGCATCACGCCGTCGTCCGCCGCCACCACCAGAATCACAACGTCGGTTACCTTCGCACCGCGAGCACGCATCCGCGTAAACGCCTGGTGGCCAGGAGTATCGATAAACGCGATCTTGTGCCCGTTGTGCTCGATGCGGTACGCACCGATGTGCTGCGTAATGCCACCAGCTTCGCGAGCGGCGACGTTGGTCAACCGGATCGCGTCCAGCAGCGATGTCTTACCGTGGTCGACGTGGCCCATGATGGTCACCACCGGCGGCCGCTTCTCGCGATCCGCCTCAACCTCGGTCATCTCAATGTCCTGCGTGGTTTCTTCTTCGTAGCTGACCTGTGCGGCCAACGCTCCAAAGTCCATCGCAATGTCTTCGGCCAGCTTCACATCGAGCGTCTGGTTGATGGTGGCAAAAATCTTCTTTTGCACCAGCTTCTTGATGACGTCGACGCCCTTGACACCCATCTTCTCGGCAAGCTCTTTAACCGTGATGCCTTCCGAGATGACAATGTCTTTGTTGACGGCCTGCACCGACATTTCCTGCCGGCGCGGACCGCCACGGAAACGACCCTCTTCGGGTTCCGCCGGGCGATGATGCTGTTTGTTCTGCGGCTTGGTCTGATGCCGGCGTCCCTGTTCCACTGTGGGAACAGGACTCGCTGCTTCCGGACGCAATGCCGTCGGATGCGGACCTCGCGGACCACGCCGCAATCCACCGGGACCACCGGGACCCTGGCCCGGAGCACCCGGGAAAGGACCACCCGGACGGCCGGGACCACCCGGTCCGCCTTGGCCGGGACGCAGAGGTCCACGAAACGCCCCCGGCTGTCCAGGACCTTGCGGCCTCGGTGTAGGAGCGCCCGGGCGCGGAGCGCCAGGCATCGGCTGTGCCGGATTTTGACGGGCCTGCTGTTGACGCAGGCGTTCTAGAATTTCAGGACGCGGGGGCACCACCGGACGAGCCTGTGGCTGCCCGGCAAGCGGACGCTGACCACCCTCGCCTCCACCCTGCGCACCAGGCTGCTGCGAAGCTTGTGAAGGTTGCATCGGGTGACGGGGTCCCTGCGGCATCGGCGGCCGCGGACCTTGCGGGGAAGCCGCACCAGGACCAGCCGGACGCATAGCAGGACGCTGCGGTACCACTGGCGGACGAGGCGCGCCAGGAATCACCGGACCACGCGCGACATCCGCAGGCAGCGGTTGCCGGGGGCCGGAAAGAATCTGTCCAGGTTGCGTCGCGGTCGGCACCGGCCGCGCCGCAATCACAGTACCGCCGGGGCGCGGAGCCACCGGAGCCTGCGGCACTGCCGGACGAGCCGGAACAGCAGGTGCTGCCGGAGTAGCCGGAGTCGCATTGGCCGCGGGAGCAGCAGGCGCAGCGGGAGTCGCTACGGGAGCCGGAACAGTCGGAGCCGTCGGCGCGCTGGGCGCAGGTCCGGCAGGCGTTGCCGCTGCTGCCGGAGTAGCCGTCGTCGGCGTTGGCGGCGGAGGAGGTGGTGGTGGAGGTGGCGGAGCACCAACCATCGGGCGCAAAGGCCCGCCCCCACCTAGAATTGGTGGACGGAGCGGGCGGCTTCCAAATGCAGGAGGCGGAGCCCCATCGCCCTCACTTGCCGTTGCTGCTGTAGCCGGACCTGCGGGAGCTGCCGCGGGCGCATCCGCCGCTTTTGCGACTGGCGAGGCGGACGGTACCACAGGCGCAGAAGCGCCGGAACTGCTAACAGTCGGGCCGGAGTAGCTTTCGGCGGAAGGCGAGGCTTCGCCAGAACCCGTGCCGCCCGATCCCCCAAAGCTGGGAACCGTCGTAACAGGCTCAAATCCCAATCGCTTCCGGATCGCGTTGGCAACGTCGTCGTCGAGCGAGCTGGAGTGCGTTTTCCGAGCGCTCTCTACCCCCAGTTCGGGTAGTAGATCGATAATCCTGCCCGGCTTAACTTCCAGTTCTCGCGCCAACTCGTTGATTCGGATCTTCATAACGCAGCGGATAAACCGCTTGTTGTACCTCTCCTAGCGCCCGTGCCGACTGTTGCTACGGATTACTCCGGGGGCGGCTACTTCTCAGTCATAGTATCAGATTCATCGGCGGAACCTGTAGTGTTTGCAGCAAATTCCCCGTCTTCGACCGGCCCTACAGGCTGCACGGCAAGCTCATCCGGTGCCCCTTCGGCCACCATCTCCTGATCTTCCGTAACATACTCAGCCACCTCGGGTTGCTCGACATACGGGCCATAATACGCATTCAAAGCGATGATCAGATCATCGGACAACTCGGTCCCGACCCCGGGTATCGCTTCAATTTCCTCCCGGGTCATGTTCGCCAGCGGCTCAACGGTCGTGTGTCCCGCCGCCACCAGCTTCTCCGCCAGCCGTTCCGTCAACCCATGGTCGATCAGCACCGACACCGGCGTACCCGGTTGATCCAAAGCGGCCATCTGGCTTTCCACTTCCTGCCGCTTCTCTTCCTCGCTCTTGATGTCAATCTTCCAGCCCAGTAGCTTCGCCGCCAGACGGACGTTTTGACCCTTCTTACCAATCGCCAACGACAGTTGTGTATCGTCGACGATAACTTCCATATGCTTGTCCTGCGCGCTCAACACGGTCACGCGCGAAATCTTCGCCGGGCTCAGCGCATGCGTGGCAAACACCACCGGATCGTCCGAAAACTCAATGATGTCGATCTTTTCCCCGCGCAACTCGCGGATAATCGACTGCACGCGCATACCCTTCATGCCGACGCAGGCGCCCACGGAATCCACATCGCGATCCCGGCTGAACACGGCGATCTTGGTGCGCTCACCGGCTTCCCGGGCGCAACCCTTAATCTGCACCGTGTTGTCGTAAATTTCCGGCACTTCCTGCTCGAACAAACGCATCACCAGCTCGGGAGCGCCGCGCGACACGATGACACCCGCGTTCTTGCCGGTCTTCTCCACCGACTTGATCACGCAGCGAATGCGATCGCCCACCGAGTACGATTCAAGACGTGATTGCTCTTTCTTAGGTAACCGGGCTTCCGTTTTTCCTAGATCGACAACCATATCCTGGCCCTCAATCCTCTTAATCGAGCAGTTCACCAGCTCGCCCACGCGTCCCGAAAACTCAGAATGGATCGTTTCCCGCTCCGCCTCGCGGACCTTTTGCAGGATCACCTGCTTGGCCGTCTGGGCGGCAATGCGTCCCAACCCGTCGGTTTTCTTGGCAATGCGAACTTCCCCGCCAACCTCGACGTCGGGCGAAATCCGCCGGGCCTCCAAAACCGTAATCTCGCGATCCCGGTCAGCCACCGCATCGACAACCTTGCGCACCGCAAAAAGCTGGAAACCTTCTTTATCGTCGAACTCGGCGATCAGGTCCTCATTGCCTTTAAACTGCTTCCGCGCCGCCACGATCATGGCGTCCTTGACGGCATCCAGCACAATCTGCGGATCGATGCTCTTTTCGCGGCTCAGGTTTTCGATGAGTTGGGAAATCATGGTTCGTCGTTTCTCTTGAGAAAAATATTCAAATAGATGTTGGTTGCTTACGAAAAAGGAACGGAGCCACCCGGGGGAAGCTACCAGCGGAACTCGATGTTGGCGCGCTCAATCTGCGAAAGCCCGATGGTCAGGTCTTTCTTCAGTGGCGCCGAAGCCGCAAGCTGAATCGAATCCCCATCAAATCGCGCCAGCGTACCTCGCCAAACCGTTTGGTTATCCATGGGTTCTCGAAGCCGGATTTTGACCTTATGCCCTTGAAACCGCTGAAAATCACGCGGCTTTAAGAGCTTCCGTTCGACGCCAGGCGAGCTGACCTCCAACTGGTACCCCTCGCCCGGAATGATTTCCGGATCGGCGTCCAGTATTTCGCTCAGCTTGTCGGACACATTCTGGCAGTCATCTAATGTGACGCCAAACGGTTCATCGACGGGTACGGTCTGTCCAGGGGCCGGGGGCCGGTCCACGAACACACGCAGGACACGGTTCCGCCCGCCGCCCGCGAGTTCGACATTTTGGACCTCAAGTCCAAGCAAAGCCGTAACGCGTTCGGCGATCCCGGTCACTTTCTCGATAATGGCTTCTCGATTTCCTGCCATGCGACCAATAAAAAAGTGGGCTCTCGCCCACTTCATCCATTCGACACTTTCAGTATAGGCCAATCGCCAAATTTCCGGTAGCACACTCCCACAAATCCCGAATCGGCGCCGGGCTAACCCAAAGCTTTCCTGAGACGCACAATACCCCCAACTCCTACGCCCTCCTCCTGTGGGTGCCTGTCACGGTGCCAGGCACACCTCAAGTTTTCAGGAGACCCGCATACCCCAAACTCCTACGCCCCCCTCCTGTGGGTGCCTGTCACGGTGCCAGGCACACCTCAAGTTTTCCGGAGACCCGCGATATCCCAAACTCCTAGCCCTCCCGCCCGTGGGTGCCTGTCACGGTGCCAGGCACACCTCAAGTTTTCCGGAGACCCGCGATATCCCAAACTCCTAGCCCTCCCGCCCGGTGGGTGCCTGTCACGGTGCCAGGCACACCTAAAGCTTTCCGGAGACCCACAATACCCCCAACTCCTACGCCCCACTCCTGTGGGTGCCTGTCACGGTACCAGGCACACCTAAAGTTTTCCGGAGACTCACGCTACCCCTAACTCCTACCCCGGTTCTCTGACGACGTACAACCCCCACCCAAGTACGACCACCGCCGCCAAACACTGCGGGACCAACACCACCCAAAGCGTCGGCAGCCGGAACCAGTATTCCGGAGCCAACGGAAACAGCGCGAACGGTAGACCACACACCGCCACCATGACAGACCTCGCCGTACGCCTCCAAAGCGCGTACCCTCCCAACAAGGCAGGAACCCAGAACGACAAGACCCGGGGCACCGACCAATAAAACCCCAGAACCTTGTAGTTCTCCGACCATCCGACCTCGCAAAGCGAAGCCACAGTAGCCAGCGTAAACACCGGCGTCGCGAACCACCAGCGCCACCGGCCTCCGGTCATGACCGCCAACCAACCAGCCCAGGACGCCCCAAAGAACGTCCGAATCACCAGCGCCGGTACCCGCATCCACGCTTCGGGCCACTGCCGGACATCCGCAGCCTGCGTGAAGGCGTCGGTCCAAGCAAAGTCGAGCGACAGCATTGCCAAACTTAGGCACACAGCAAACACCACCCCTGCGTTCCGCCGCGACTCGGGCAACGCCAACAACGCCGCCGCACCAAGCATCCCCACCGCCAGACAAAACAACCGAGGCAGAATCAGGTAGAGCGCCACTTCGCGAGGTCCAAACGCCCCACACGTGCAGTGCGCATGACCAGTCTCGACATCCTGAACCCGTCCGTCGGCCCGTCGTACCGTCACCCAAGGAACGTCAGGATACTGGTTGTACGGGTTGGACGGCACGATGTAAGGCTCCCAATTCCACCGGCTATAGGTTGCCACTCGCCATTGCTCCAACTGCGCCATCCCCGTAAATGGACGTCCCTCTAAGGCAAGCAGCCGGTCACCCACTCGCAGGTCCTCCACGAAATGGTGCCAAACAATCTCATTCGTACCCGCTCGCAGCACAAAGGGGCGATACAGGTACTCTTGGTGTCCCCGCCACGTGTCTAACGCGACCCGCGTCTCGATGGCTGTAACCACAGCAATCAGGCACATGAATGGCCAGAGGCGCTGCATAAAGGCTTCAGACACCAGCAAAGCTCTGAAAGTGCCGCAATCCGCTATAGGAAGCGGTGCTTATACATTAGGTATGAACTTATTAAACGACCTGCCTAACACTACGTGATAAGCTGATTCCCATGGATACGAATCAAATCCTGAATCTGCTCATCGCAGAACGGGATAGGCTGAATCAAGCCATCGCAGCACTACAGGGTCGGAGCCCCGGTGCTGCATCCAAAGGCACCGCCTCAGCAACGGGCGCCCGCGGAACTACTGGAACCAAACGGCAGATTGTCCGTACCCCCGAACAGCGCGCGGCTCAGGCCGAACGTATGCGAGCGTATTGGGCCAATCGCAAAAAAGGAGCTGCTAAAAAAGCCGCCGCATCGAAGAAATCGGCAAGCTAGGCGAAACCAACTGCAGTACACGTGCAGGGCGGACCTCACTCCCACCTCAGCGGGCTTGAGATCTGTCCGCCCTGTGGCAACACTTCCTCAGGCAGTCGTCTCCAACTCATCCTCCAACAACTGACGCTGGTGTAACTCCGCGTAATACCCATTCGCGATCCCCAGCAACTCCTCGTGAGTACCCTGCTCCGCGACTTTCCCGTCGCGCAACACAAAGATCCGGTCCGCATTCCGTACCGTCGACACACGATGCGAAATCAGTATCGTCGTGCGACCCTGCATCACGCCGGCCAACCCCTGCAGTACCCGTTCCTCGGTCACCGTATCCACCGCCGACAGTGCGTCGTCCAGAATCAGAATCCGCGGATTCCGCAACACCGCGCGCGCAATGGCCGTACGCTGCTTCTGCCCGCCCGATAGCGTCAACCCGCGCTCGCCCACCTTGGTATCCAATCCTTGCGGGAACCCCGCGATATCCGGACCCAAGCCCGCAATCTCAGCCGCCGCCGCGATCTCCTCTGCCGTCGCTTTCTCCACACCGAGCGCGATATTCTCAGCAATGGTCGTGCTGAACAGAAACGTCTCCTGCGGCACCACCGCAATGTGACGCCGCAATTCCTTCGGGTCGTACTCGCGTACATCCACCCCGTCCACCATCACGCGACCGGTTGTCGGATCCATCATCCGCGGAATCATCTGAATCACAGACGTCTTCCCGCTGCCCGTATGCCCCACCAGCGCTACCGTCGCCCCTGCCGGAATCGTCAACTCCAGATCCTGCAGTGCGTACCCCGCATCGCCGTATGCCAGCGACACTTTCTCAAACCGGATCTCACCCCGCGGACCCTCGGCCGGCATCGCGACAGCCTTTGCCGGAGCCGCAATCGCAGGCTCCTCCCGCAACAACTGCTGGATCCTCTCCACCGATGCGCGACCCCTCTGTATCAGGTTCACCACCCAACCCACTGCGATCATGGGCCAAATCAGCATGCCCATATAGGTGTTGAACATCACAAAGGACCCTGCGCTCAGTTTCCCGTCCAGCATCCGCGCGCCGCCCGCCAGCAACACCGTCAAAAACGTGAGGCCCACCAGCGATTGCAGCAGCGGATAGAACATCCCCGATATCCGCGCCAGCCGGATGTTGTGCGCGATGTAATCCTGATTCATCCGCTCAAACATCTCGATCTCGTGCTTCTCCTGTACATACGCACGGATCACCCGCACACCGGACAAATTCTCCTGCACGCGACTGCTGATGGACGAAAACATCTCCTGGATCTTCTCGAACCGCTCGTGGATCCGCCTTCCAAAGAAGATCACCGCAATCGACACAAACGGAGCCGGAATCAGTGCCATCAACGTCAGCCGCCAATCGACAATCGACATCACGGCAATCGACAGGATCAACGTCAACCCCGTCTCCGTCCAGTACATCAACCCAGGACCCAGCATCATCCGAACCGCATTCAGGTCATTCGTCGACCTCGCCATGATGTCGCCCGTGCGGTACTTCGAAAAGAACCCGGCCGACAGCTTGGTCAAATGCCCGAAGAGGTCATTGCGCAAGTCGTATTCGATGTCGCGCGACACGCCAATCAAAATCACTCGCATCCAATATTGGAAGATGCCCTTGGCGATCGACAGCGCCACCAGCGTCGCCGCAAACCAGAACACACCTTCCATCGCAAAGGATTTTTGCAGCGAATCGATCCCATTCCGGATCACCAACGGCTGCGCGACATGAAACGCGTCCTTCAGGATCAAGGACCCAAAACCCAGCACAAGCTGCTTCTTGTACCGCGCGTAGTAAGGAACCAGAAATCGCCAGATATTCTTCATATCCCAAACGGACCCGTCACCCGCTTCAACCACTCACTGAAAATCTTCTTCCGCGCCTCGCGCGTCTTCCACCATGTCTCCGGCACCACATCGTGATCCCGCGCCGCTACCATCCGAACCGTAAAGTCGCCGCCAGCCTGCCGCTTCCAGATCCGCTCGGACCTTCCCGTGTGATAGTTGCTCGTCACCACAATCACCCGCTTCATCCCCCGCCGCCGGATCTCCGCCGCAATCGAGGCCGCCTCTTCCTCGGTCGAAAAATGATCGAACGGCAAGGGCTCCAGCTTCGTCCGGTCGTACCCCGCACGTTCCGCCAAATCCACCGCCAGCTTTGCCTCGCTCACGCCGTACACATGGCTCGGTCCGCTCACCAGCGCCACCGGAGCCACCCCCTCGCGTACCACCAGTTCCGCACCCTTCAGCACGCGCAGCCCAAAGGAATCCCCGGCGAGCACCACCACGGCGTCCACCTTCTCGGTCACCGGCAGCAAGGCGGACTCCGCTACGAGATGCGTGCCAAACCACGGCAGCCAGATTTTGTAGGTAAGGGAGAAAACAAAAATCGCGGCCAGAAATGCCGCAAGCAGGATGCGCGATCGCCGTCTCGGCAACGCTCTAGCTCTCGTCGGAACTCTTCGAGTCGATGTTGCCCACCGTCTTCAGACGCTGCAGCATCCGCTCGATCTCTTCTTCTTCTTCCGGACGCACAATCCGGTACTTCGGTACGTTACCCGTCGCAGCAGCGGTGGTCGTTGACGTCGCAACGCTTACATTGCTGCTACCGCTGCCGCCGTTCCGCTGCTCTTTCACAGCCGGAAGAACCTCGCCCCAAAACTGCCGGTATGGGACACCGTCAATCAGGGCTTCGCGGGAATTGCGACGCAGGAACCGCAACAGTTCCGAACAGCTATCGCCATCGCCGGGGTACAGCAGCGCGATCCGCCGGTCGTCAATCAAGGTCAGGTACACCGCAAGAGGCGAACTCCACCGAGTACGGTCCAGCCGCCGGATGTCCTGCCAGGGGATCATTTCATTGCCGATCCGCAGCCAATGTTCGTGGATTTCTACTGCCGGGCGGGATGCCAGGTAGTACAGCGCGAGTCCGGTCAACGCAAACAGCGCGGCGGGAATCACCGACGGCCACCAGCGGAACGTCCAGCCCGTCGAGAACAGGCACAACGCAGCCGCGGTCATCGCGCCGCTGAAGTACAGTCGGGCAGGTACGAATCGTGCGACCGGCAGACTCACGACTTCAGCGTATCTCCTATTCCAAGACGCAGTCAAATACGCGCATTTACCGCTGCAAAACCGATGCCGGCTCCGCGCCGTCCCAAGCCCCCAGCACCCGGTCGATATCCGCTTCGGTCACCGGCTTCCGCAACGCGTGCCCCTCACCCGGCGCAAAGCTGTATCCGCGCTCGCTCTGCTCCATCAGCAGGACGAACTCGTCCGTATGCCCCCGTACCTTCTCATAGAACGCCATCCACTGAAAGCCCGCCATGCGGGACGCGCAAATCACCAGGTCGCACTTCACCCTCTGCGCCAGGTCCAGCGCCTCTTCGGCGGACCCCACCGGTACGGCACGATGGCCCCGGTGCGCCAGCATCGCGACAATCGCCCGTTGCGATGCCGTATCCGGCTCCACGATCACCGCCGTCAGTGGCGTACCCACAACCTTCGATGCCGTCGCAACCTCGCGCCCACCGGCAGGCCGTATCGGCGCAGTCGCGCCATTCTCCATCGCGCGAGGCAATTCGACGCTGATCCGCGCCGCCGCAATCCCTGGCACCGGGTCAAACTGAATTGCCCCGCCGTGGCTCTGCACAATCCCACGCAGCACAGCCAGTCCACCCGTTCCGCCTTCTTCTTCATCCACCGCAAACGGATCCGCCATGCTCTCGCCCATCGGAAACGCGACTTCCACCAGCACCCGGCGACCCAACGTCGATGTCTCCACGCTAATCTGCTTCGACCCCGTTTCCGACACCGCTCGTTCCGCATACAGAAGGATGTTCAACAGCACCTGCTCCAGTTGACCCTGCGCGCCAATCACCACCGCCGCGTCCCGGCTCATGCGATCCGTCATCTGGATCGCCAGCGTCTTCCACTCCCGCTCGCGGAACTGCAGCAGGTCGCGCAGCATCCCGTTGATGTCCACCGGCTTTGCGGTCACTTCCTCGCTACGCCCAAACGAGATCAACCGTGCCACAATCTCCGCCGTACGCTGCGCCTCAGCCGCCAGCATCCGCAGTTCCCGCTCTTCACTCTTGCCGCCGCGGAACAGCATCAGTTGCGACAGCGTCAAAACGGATTCCACCGGATTCCGCAAGTCATTCACGACACCCGCAATCAACTGCCCGGTCGCCGCCAGCTTCTCGCTCTTGAACAACTGCTCCCGGAACGACCTCTGCTCCAGCATCTTGATCGACGCCGCAATCTGATTCGCCAGATGCTGTGCCGACGCCTGCTCTTCATGATGGAAGTACCGCAACCGGCTCTCATGCTCCAGCAGCAGGACCCCCAACGTCTCTCCCTGCGCCAGCATCGGAACCGCCAGCACGGACCTCGGCGCATTCACCTGCTGTCCTTTGAATAGGTCGCTGCGGCGCGTATCGGGAATCGCCATCGGATGCCCATTGCGATAGCTCAGCGAGATCACATTGCCCAATCCGCTACCCGGCTTCTCAATCAGGATCGCGTCCGCCGCCGCCCGCCCGCTCTTGGACCCGCCGCGTCCCGGCAACGCCCGGTTCAAGGACTTGGACTTCCGGTCGTACAGGTAAATCGACGCGCCCGACACCCGCATCGCAGCCGGAACCTCGGCATTCACCTTCCGCGCGATCTCCGCCATCGTGGCTGCTGCCAGCACGCCCTCACCGACATCGTTCAGCCGCTTCATCGTGGCGCGGAACGTCTTCCGCCGCTGATCCCGTACCCACCAGATCATCGCCACCAGCGCGATGCCCAACGCTGCCGACAGCAACAGGTACGCCGGAATCATGCCGCTTGATTCCACCAGCACCACGCGATCCGCCGCCGGCAATGTCAGTTGGAAGTACCGGTCGTAAGGAGGCAGCGCCGCATCCTGCGTGACAATCCCATTCAGCCGTACCCGATCTCCAGCCCGCAACGGCCGCAACTTGGTCTCCTCATCGCGGCGTCGTTTATAAAACACCGCCCGGACCTCAGCCCCGCCATCGTTCACCACCAGAGTTTCGGTCGCGCCATCGTGCAGGACTTCGGTCACCTGCCCTTCAATCTCCACTGGCAGAGCCAGGCTCCGGAACCCAAAGCCCTCAGCGATCGTCGCCTGCCGTGCGCCCGTCGTCTCCCCGCGCGACACCCGCGTCACTTCCGTCACCGCCAGCACCGGCATCCCCCGGAACCGCACGATCTCGCCCGTCGCTTCCACCGCGTCGCCAGGCTCCAACTGCTCGACGGTCACCCCGCCACGCAAAAGTATGCCGAAGTCCTCGTCATCGCGCAGCGGTGCCAGCCAGCCATCGCTATCCCAGTACGGCCGGTCGGACACCTGCCCCGCGATCTTCACGTGACGGCGTTCATAGGCAGGCGCAAAATCGCGACCCATGCGCGACGTCGCCTGCTCCATCGAAATTTTGGGTATTTCAGATTCTTCCGGATGCCCCAGCAGGCACACCGATGCGGCCGCCGCCAGCAAACACGCTAGCGTCGCCCGTTGCCGCCCCCGTTGATGACGGTCCTGTTCAGACCCTCGCTGCTGAGCCATCGCTGCAACTCGGCACTCTCAAAGTTCGGAATCATCAGCTCCACGCCGTCCAGCGCCGCCGCATGTGTCGATACCCCGATCACACGCGCCCCCGCTGCACGGCCGGCCGCTACCCCCGTCGGCGAGTCTTCAAAGACGATGCACCGGCTGGGGTCCACTCCGAGTAAATTTGCCGCTCTCAAATACACATCGGGATAAGGCTTGGGGTTCTGTACCTGCATTCCATCCACGACAGCCTGGAAGTAATGCTTTAGTTCTCCCTTAGAAAGCACGTACTCTGCGTTCGCCGGCTCAGCATTAGTCGCTACCGCTTTCGGTATTTCACCGTAGTTCCGCAGGAACTCCGCCACCCCCGGTACTAGCTGCGCGCCAAACACCGGATCGATCAATTCCCGAAACAGCGCTTCCTTCGCCGCCCCGTGTCCAAAGTTCTCTTCCGGCGTAATCTCGCGGCCCCAGAACTCGGCGACAATCTCATCGTTCCGCTTGCCGTGCATCCGATGTTCAACACCTTCCGGATCGAACCCGAACCGCGTCAGATACTCCCGCCAAGCCACCGTATGCATGGGCATCGAATCGATGATCACCCCATCCAGGTCAAACAAAAAAGCTGCAATCATGTCGTGTTGTATTCAATTCGCGCCAAACAGCTCTGCCAGAGCCTTGGCAATCAGCGGCGCCGCTTCCGGACCCACCGAGTTCACCTCGCCGTACCACCGCTTCTTCGCCCCATTCAGCCACGGCGCGGCATCGTCCCACTCCGCTTTGGGGATGATGTAGCCGACCTCGTCATTGGCCAGCCCCAGCAGCATCCGGTGCGGCGCCCGCATCAGTGACCCCTTGATCGCCGGCTCCAGCGCAGCATCTGGAAAGTCCGCACCGCGGTACCGCTCAATGCCACCCATCGAAAGCTCCGGGTACAGTTCACCGGGCACCGTTGCGCCTTCGAGCACTGTACCCAGCCGGAACATTCCCACTACAGTCGTGGTCGTACCATCCGGATTCCAGGCCTTCCGCCCGTTGTAGATGTTCTTCTCCATCGCGACCTTGAATCCCGCGTTGCTCACCGGAATCCGAATCATCTTCTCGCGATACTCAACCTTGCCGATCTCCACATCGGCAGCCTTATCGAGCGCGGCACAAGTCATATCGGCTACCCGAGCGCCAATATAGTCGGCCTTCTCAAACGTGCCATCCTTCAACCCGCCCGGAACCTCGGCCCCCAAAGGCGACTGCATCCCACCCAGCGCACCGTTCGCAAACACGGCCACCGCACCCAAATGCAGTTCTTCAATCCGCGTCCGCAGCCGCGCGACATAATCCGCCGACACCAGCTTGTTCTTAGACCCCAAGGCCTCCGGGTGATTCGCCCAGTTCAACAGCACCGCCAGCGGCTTGCCGCTCTTGGCATCCAAAGCCTCCAGCGCCACGACATCGGAATCATGCCGCTTCGGAGGCCGGTCGTCATCGATAAACCGATCCAGTTCCGGACTCCGCACCGTCACGACCCTCGCCCGAGCCGGCACCATCCGGCGAATAGCCTCCACCGCCGCATCCGCCGTACGCTCCACCACCAGGCTCGTGTACTTCTCGTCGATCCCGGTCTTCTCTCCAGGACCCCACAACCCCATCGTGTCCGGCGTCTGATGCGAATGGCTCGCCGCCACAATCAGGCCCTTGTACACCACCTTGCGCGACGTTAGCGCCTTGCGAATGCGCAAAACATCGTCCCAAAACAGCCCAATGGAGTCGATCCCGCAGATCAACAACGGTGGCGATGCCTTCGCCGGACCCACACCCAACGCCACACACCGCGCATACAAAGGATCGTGTATGCCCGTCGCCTTGCGGTCTTTATCAAACCCGGCGAGGTACACCTTGGCTTTCGAATAATCCTGGACGTCCGGCGAAATCAGCCGCGACCCCGCGCCCGCATGAAACTGCGCCCGCAATCCCAACGCGCAAACCAGCGCCAACACAATCCGGCGATGCATGGAACCGCCAGAGTATCATGAGCTTTGTTGACCGTCCGCCAAGCCCTCGAACAAGGAACCGAGCTACTCGAAAAGTCCGGCATCGACGCCCCAAGGCTCACCGCGGAGGTCCTGCTTTCGCACGCCATCCGGCAGCCCAAACAGTGGCTCTACGCCCACTCGACCGACGAACTCCGCGAACTCTGGTGGATCCACTACGGCCGTTACCTCCACGAGCGCATGAAGGGCAAGCCGACGCAATACATCACCGGCATCCAGGAATTCTACGGCCGCGATTTCCAGGTCACCCCGGCTGTCTTGATCCCCCGCCCGGAAACCGAACTTTTGGTTGAAGCCGTACTGCAAACGCTGTTACCCAAAGGCCCCATCCTCGACATCGGCACCGGCAGCGGAGCCATCGCCATCACCCTGGCTCTCGAAGCCAAGGCCCAGATCGCAGCCGTCGACATCTCACCCGAAGCCCTGCAAGTCGCCAAAGCCAATGCCGCGACCCTCGGCGCCGATGTCCATTTCCTCCAAGGCGACCTCCTCGAAGCCATCGCCCCGCAGTCGCTAGCCGCCATCGTCTCGAACCCGCCGTACATCCCCAAGACCCAGCAGGACACCCTCCAGCGCGAAGTCGTCGACCACGAACCCCACCTGGCTTTATTCTCGGAAGAGGACGGCATGCAGCACTACCGCCGCATCATCGAGCAGTCGAAGCGCGTCCTCATCCCCGGAGGCTGGCTCTTCCTCGAACTCGCCTTCGACACCGCCCCCAAACTCAAAAGGCTACTGCCAGAAGCAGAAATCCGCCCCGACCTGGCAGGCCACCCCCGCATCGCCATCGCACAAATATGAAGACTCTCTACTGCGCCACCGGAAACCCCGGCAAGCTCCGCGAATTCCAACTCGCCGCCCAGATCGAAAACCACGAGGTCGAGATCGTCCCCAATTTGAAGGACATCCCCGCCCCCGAAGAGACCGGCGCGACCTTTGAAGAGAACGCCATGCTCAAAGCCATCTACTACTCCGCCTACGCCCCAGGACCCGTCTTCTGCGACGATTCCGGCCTCGAAGTAGACGCCCTCAACGGAGCCCCCGGCGTACACTCGGCGCGCTACGCAGGAACCCACGGCGACGATGAAGCCAACAACCGTCTCCTGCTAAAAAACCTGCAGGGCATCGCCAACCGCACCGCCCGCTTCGTCTGCGCCATCGCCCTCGCCGACAAAGGCCAACCGATCCTCACCGTACGAGGCGCCGTAGAAGGCCAAATCATCGACGCCCCCAAAGGACCCCACGGCTTCGGCTACGACCCCCTCTTCTACTACCCCCCGTTCGGTTGCACCTTCGGAGAAGCCGACGCAACCCGCAAGCACGAGGTCAGCCACCGAGCCCAAGCCTTCCGCCTGCTCCTCGACCGGATCCGCGCCTAAGCGAGTGTCAGTATCCGTTCCAGATCCTCGCGCGCAGCCAACTGCGTACCCTTCGGCTGCTTGCCGATCTCCCGCAGCGCACCTTCCGCCGCTGCCCGAGCCTCACCCGCGCGACCCTCAGCCTCCAGCACCAGCGCTTCGGTATACAGTTTCGAAAACTTCTGCAGCAGCCCGCCCTCGCGAACCTCATCCGCGTACCGCCGCGCCGTAGTCGCATCTCCAAGCCGCGCATGGATCGCCGCTGCCGCCACCGACAGGTACGGCCGCGCCAACTCAGGCCAGGACTCTGCGCCTTCCACCGCCTCCAGCACCCAAGTCCGAGCCTTCTCCAACTCCCGCCGGTCCTCGTAGTACGTCGCCTGCAGCCACGCCGCCGAAACGCCATCATGACTCCGGTCGCCCTCCACCGCACCGCAACCCAGCAGCATATCTTCCGGCCAGTCCCGCGGCCGCATCGTTTGCGACAACCCGGACAGCGTAGCCAAATTACACCAACGCGTCGCCGTAGCCCCATCGCCGCGGAAGAACATCAACAGCCGCAAGCCGTCGCTCTTGTACCCGCCCGCCGAATTCGGAACCAGGGTCAGTATGCCAATCAGCAGCGACATCGCACCCGGAAAGCCCAACACCGGCGTCACCCAGCCCGGCTCCTTGCCTAGCATCAGGTACGCCGGCACCAGCAATAGAACCGCTCCCAGAAAAGAGAAAAGAGGACCACCGGCCACCACGCGAATCATCGCCTGCCGCATCACCGGAGCGTCCAGCCGCTTTCCCCCAAGCGGAGCCATCGCCGCCAAGCCGCCCCATGCCGTCAGATTGTCGTTGTACCGCCACCGCAGCGCGTCCCCTTCGCGCACAATCTTCAGCGGACCGGCCATGAACAGAATCATCTGCAAACCGCTCCACCACCCCCCCACCGCATGTCCGAGCTCATGCCAGGCCACAACCAACCAGGTCGACGGCAGAATCGTAAGAATCGCCCACCAAGGCGTATCCACCCCGCTCGTCTCCGCCGACTTCAGCAGCCGCCCGATCATCCCCCCAAATACGCCGCCCACCACCAGCGACCCACCAAGCACGGCGTACTTCATCCATTTCGCATTACTACGCTTCTGCGACTCACCCATCAGCTTTCCTCATTCCTCCGGCCAAACGTATTCCTCCGCACAAAGATGCGTTTGGCCGCCGTAAGTCGTTAAAAAATGACGGTGGCCCGGCGTATGCAACCTGCATAAATCACCGGGCCAAGTCGAATCGACACGCGAATGTGATGAGAGTTCTAGATAATCGATAACGCTCCGCGAAGGAATCAAAACCCGAACGTCACGCCGCCTCCGTCGCGACGCCTTTTTTCGAATCCGCCACGTACACGCGCTTCAACGGCAACACGCTTTTGTAACGCGAATCGAACCGCTCATAGTGGGTGAGGATGAGATCTACCAGATCGGTCCCGTCAGTCAACCGCAGATTCGTGCGACCCTTCGCAAACCGTTTGGCGGCGTTCGTAAACGTCCCAGAATCCAGGTTGCCGTACAGTAGCGCGGCTAGCCTTCACCTGCACCTTCACCAGAGGCGGTTCAAACTCCAATTCGCCACGTGCCGCCGGAGGGGGATTTTCAACCACCGCGCGAAACTCCTCCACGTACGTCGTCACATGAAGGAGGCACATCGCGCAAGTGTTTTGCGTACAGCGCTCCTTGGCAGAGTCACGCCGGCCCGGCGGAAATGAGCCTGCGAACGCCAGCAAGGCTCGGATATTCGTTGGATACCGAAGGGTCGCTTCGTATTTAGAAATTGGATTTACAACAATCGCAAGAGAAGCGATCTGGCGGAGAGAGAGGGATTCGAACCCTCGATACAGTTTCCCGTATACACGCTTTCCAAGCGTGCGCCTTCAACCACTCGGCCATCTCTCCAACTTGGGTTACGGAGGAAAAACAAACCGGGGCAGAAGCGCACCGGTTCAATGGCTAGTCTACCACTGAACGATCCCGTTTAGCCACCTGCGCCCACTCGATGCGCGCGTACATGTTCCGGTTCCCGCTCCCGAATCCGCAACAGCGGACTCATGAACCACGCAAACCTCTTCAGGCACGTATGACAACGGTAATGTCCAACGAAAAACATGCGCGCCAAGCCTTCGCCCCAGGTCTGCGCCTTCGACGGCGTTACCGTGCTAACTCCACACCTCGGGCATAGCGGTGACATGTCTAGTTCGTCTTGTGACATTATGACCTCCCTTTTCCGGAAAGGGAAGCCCCCGACTAAGGCTTTTCCCTTAGAAGCCGATCCCGTAACCTTAGAACCCGCTCCGGGTGCAGTACTACCGGTTCCGCGCGACACCAGTCCGCATCCCCCTCGTACCCCAAAAGTCTCCCGATCTCAGGCCGCCCCAGCGACGCTGCCAACGCCGCGTCCCGCTGGGCATTTCGAAGGATAAGGCTCCTAATGGTTAGTGCCCCCGCTACCTCGGATTTCTCAGCCTTTTCGCAGAAGCTCGAAAGAAAAACTCCGCGGTAGGTAGCGTCCGCCGGCGACGTGAGTGATGCCACTGCACCCTTCTCTGGAACCTTCGCCAGCAGTTGCTGAGGAACAATGCGCACCTCCATGGGATAGATAATCCACCTATCGGGAATCCACATCTGCGGTTCTAGCTTCATCCGCCGTACCACCGCGTCTTTGGGCACGAATACGTCAACCAGGAATAGCTCAGTGGTCTGCCCGGGAATACCCTTCTCTGGCACCAGACCGTTGTAGGGAAGTTCGATCTTCTCCAACCGGTCCGGCACAAAATTCCCCGCAGAATTTTTTTCGAAAATTGCTTTATATACCGTCACCCGAATCAGATTTTCGGGATTCTCGCCCATATAGAACCAGTACGGCGTCCCCGGAGGAGGCTCCACCGCCACCAGAAATGACGACGACGCATTCCGCACAATTGCAGGCGAAAGCACCTCCCGGCTACTCCGCCGGTCGGCTTCAGGACCCTGGTCTTGTTGTATGACATTTCCGAACGGATCGACGCGCTGCAGTTCGGTATAGACGTGAATAGATTGGGCAGGAAGCGGGAGCCCACACACAATGCAGACCCCCGCCCAAATCAGACTAATACTTCGGAATCTTCGGATCGACTTTGTCACTCCAGGCCAAAATTCCACCCTTCATGTTTAGCACGTTGGTGAAACCGGCCTCCTGCATTGCTTTCTGCGCCTTAGCGCTACGCATACCGCTCTTGCAATGCACCACGATCTCGGCATTCTTATCGAATTCGCCTAACCGTTTCGGCACCTCGCCCAGCGGCAGCAGTTGCGTACCTTCAATGCGCGCAATCTGGTACTCATGCGGCTCGCGCACGTCGATAAATGTGAACTTCCGCCCCTCGCTCAACCACTGCTTCACCACCAACGGCTCCACTTCGGCCGATGCAGGAGGCGGTGGCGGAGGCGTCGACGGAATCCCGCAGAACTGGTGATAATCGATCAGTTCCGTAATCGTCTTGTTCGGACCGCAGATCGGGCAATTCGGATCCTTGCGGATCTTCAATTCCCGGAACTTCATCCCCAGGGCATCGTACAGCAGAAGCCGCCCGATCAGCGGATTCCCCGCCCCCAAAATCAGCTTCACCGTCTCGGTTGCCTGAATCACGCCGATGATGCCCGGCAGCACGCCCATCACGCCGCCCTCGGCGCACGACGGCACCAAACCAGGAGGTGGCGGCTCCGGATACAAACACCGGTAACAGGGCCCGTCCTTCGTCGCAAACACAGTGGACTGCCCTTCGAACCGGAAGATCGACCCGTACACGTTCGGCTTGCCCGACAGCACGCAAGCGTCGTTGGTCAGATACCGCGTCGGAAAGTTGTCCGTACCATCGAGCACAATGTCGTAATCCTTTAGGATCCGCATCGCGTTCGAACTTTCGAGCGCCTCTTCGAACAGGTCGATCTGCATGTACGGATTGATGTCGTGCATGCTATCGCGCGCCGAATGCAGCTTCTTCCGCCCAATATCCTTGGTGCCGTGAATGATCTGCCGCTGCAGGTTGGACTCATCGACCACGTCAAAGTCCACCAGGCCGATACGACCGATGCCCGACGCAGCCAGATACAGTGCGGAAGGCGCGCCCAGTCCGCCGGTGCCAATCAACAGGACACTCGCGTTCTTGAGCTTGTTTTGCCCTTCCATGCCCACTTCCGGCAGGATCAGATGCCGGGAATAGCGGGCGATCTCTTGATTGGTTAACGCCAAAACTTAGCGACCTCCGGCGATCGATGGCACGATGGAGATCGTATCCCCATCGCTCAGCGGCGTAGCGTCTTTCGACAGATAGCGGATGTCTTCGTCGTTCAGATAGACGTTCACAAAGCTACGCAGCGCACCCGCATCGTTGTACAGGTTCTTGCGCAGGTCCGGATGCGCGGTGGTCAGCGCCGTCAGCGCCTCGCCCACGGTCGCGCCGGTCACGTCCACGGTGTCGTTCCCGCCGGCAAACTGGCGCAGCGGCGTGGGGATCAGGATTTTGGCCATATCAGTTCCTCTTCAGGAGCCTCCGTCTGCTCGGCATTCGGCAGAAAGCTTCCCGCGTTATCAAACTTTCCCTTCAAGATCGAAAGCACGACAAAGGAGTACCAGGGACAGGAATTCTCCAGGTCGGTCTTTGAAAAATAGGCAGCGCAGTCCGGATGCGAATGAAAGATGCCGACAATATCCAGCCCGTCTTTCCGCGCCTCGCGATCGGCAGCCAGCAGGTCTTCCGGCCGAATCTCGTACCGGTCCTCCTGCGCGCCTTCATAGGTATTGTCGAGCGCCTTGGCGCGCGTCACAGTCTTGCCCTTGCCGAGCATCACGCCGCAGCATTCGTTGGGATAAGTGGCTTCGGCATGGGCCACCATGACGTCCCAGGCAGCCTTCTCAATGGTCAGCATCGTTCCAAAAATGTTCGCTTAGGTACTTGGATGCGCTATCGCAAAGAATAGTAACAATCACGGATGAAGTCTTGCCTTCGGCCTGCAACTTTTGCCCCAACTGGTAAGCCGCCAGCACATTCGCACCGGCCGAAATCCCCACCAGCAGCCCCTGTTTGCGACCCAACCGCCGCGTCATCGCCAGCGCGTCTTCGGTCTCAATCCAGACGTTCTCATCCGCCAGAGCTTCGTCATAAATGCCCGGCACAATCGCCGTCGGCATATGCTTCAAGCCCTCTAAACCGTGAAATCCCGACGACGGTTGCCCCGAAATGCAAACCACCCCGGGCTTTTCCTGCTTCAACCGCCGCGACGCCCCAACAAACGTACCCGACGTCCCCATCGCAGCCAGAAAGTGCGTGACGCGACCGCCCGTCTGATGCAAGATCTCAACCGCCGTGGTGTTGTAGTGGGACTGCCAGTTCGCCGGATTGTTGTACTGATCGGGGTAAAAATACCGCTCCGGATCTTCGGCAAAGATCTCGCGGCACTTCAAAATGGCCCCATCGGACCCCTCGCCCGCCGGCGTCAGAACCAACTCCGCGCCATAGGCTTTCAGGGTCTGTTTCCGCTCCGGAGACGCATTCGCAGGCAAACAAAGCTTGACCTTGTAGCCCTTGTACGACGCCACCATGGCATACGCGATCCCCGTATTCCCGCTCGTCGAATCCAGGATGACCTTGTCTTTGGTAAGCCGCCCGCTCGCCTCGCCCTCATTGATCATATTGAGCGCCGGCCGGTCTTTCACGGACCCGCCAGGGTTCATGAACTCGGCTTTCCCCCAAATCTCGATACCGCCCAGATCTGAGTCGATTTTGTCCAATCGAATCAGCGGGGTACGGCCAACAAGGTCGAGAATGGAATGGGCAGTCGCGCCGTAAGCCACAGAAGAGACAGGCGCATCCACCATAAGCCTAGGATAGTGATCACCTATATCCCTGTCAACTTAAGGTAGTTTGATTGGAGGTTCAACTCCAAAGCAAATTGGACGATGATAGAAAAAGCGAAAGCTATGTCACGCTACGATCGCTACCGGCAAATGGTGAACCAATATCTGGATCAGGCAGAAGGCGCCCACTACCTGCACGGGAGCTTCGGGAACCACCCAGGCTTTTCGAACGGTCACCCGGTTTGGTACCACCGCCTCTCCATGCCGGAGGACAGGTATGGCGACACCCCAACTCGCAATCCCCAGCCGCCGCGTATCCATTCGGCGGTTTGCGCCTCCGATGTGACCACTTTCTGTTGTGGACGCCCACGAACAGCCACTGCTCTCCCCTGTGTACCCCGCAACATCGCCGAGTCACCTGCCGCCCTTCGCCACTTCGCCCTAACGAACAGGCCGGAAACCTATCGCTGGCCCCGGCCCGACACCGAGAATCCGGGCCAGCTTACCTTCGGTGAGTCGTGTCAGAACAAGCGCCACTTTGACTGCATCGGTCTCGTCAACTGGGTGATGTGGAGCATCTTCCTGACGACTAGCATCAACAGCATTGCGCACTGCCAGAGGCATGCTCTCGCCCAAGCAGCCAGCCATCCCGATATCGCTGCCACCATCCAAACCGGCGACATCCTGATCTTCAACCTCAGCCACATTGGCATCGCGATCGACGCAACCCACATGATGGAGGCAAAGGGCGCGCATTGGGGCGTCACCCGCAGCAACATCGGTCGCTCCAGAGTAACCGCCAAGCTCCGTCCCACCGACGAGATCCTGCTCGGCCGCTGGAACGTTCGCGGCTAGCTACGCCAACTGAGTACACTTGTGGCATGTTGCCGCTGCGTGCATGGATCGCCTGTTTGCTGTTATTCGCCGCCTCGTCCTGCTCGTCATCGAAGACCGCTGCAGCTCCCGTCGACCTCGACACCAAGTTCCGCAAGTTCATAGAAGGCGGCATCACATTAGTAGGCCGCTCGTCGAGCACCCGTAGCGACAAGATCAGCAGCGAAGAGCGTTACACCATCTCCTCCGCCAGCAAGCTCACCGGCGACACCTGGCTCCTCACGGCAAAGTTCAAGTACAAGGATCAGGAACTCCCCATCCCCGTACCCGTCAGCGTCCGCTGGGCCGGAGACGACACGCCGGTCCTCTGTCTCACCGACGTCGGTGTACCGGGCATGGGTTCCTACACCGCCCGTGTCGTACTGCATGGCGATCAATACGCAGGTACATGGAGCAGCAGCAAAGGCGGCTACGGAGGCCAACTCTTCGGCAAAATCGTACGCGGTACTCCGTAGCGCCGCGCGGAGGCAACTTCGATGGGCCGGTCGGTGCGTTTCAACGGCCTTTCCGCGAGCGATCGGAACTACTACGCGGATCTCCACCAATGTAAGCAAATTGGAATGCGTCGCTAATGTCGCTGTGACGCTGTCCCGCTACTCTGGCACCCATGAGAAGCACTTTGCTCGGCTTGGCTATAGCTGCGTCCCTGCTCGCACAGACAGACTCGGCTTCACTTCGCGTTCTTGTGGAAGACTCCTCGCAGTCCGCCATTGTTGGCGCCAAGGTTTCGGTCCAAAATGCGGCCACCGGGCTACGCCTTTCGAACAACACCTCTTCAGAAGGCTATGCGTTCTTCAGTCCAATTGTGCGCGGAACTTATGACGTCGAGGTGCAGAACCCCGGCTTTAAGACGGTCCGGCTTTCCGCTGTGCAAATCAGCGTCGACGAACGCCGCGTCTTGCGCGTCCGTCTGGATGTCTCTTCGGTCAGCGAAACCGTAGAGGTCTCCGCTGCGGTGGCGTCCATTCAAACGGAACAGGGCTCGCTCGGCCAAGTCATTACGGGCCGCACGGCGGTGGAACTTCCGCTCGCCGGCCGCCGCTACACGGAGCTTGCGCTTCTCTCGCCCGGCGTTGCCGCGAGTACCCTGAACCCGGTGACCCGAGGTCCAGGCTGGTTTGTTGCAAACGGCAACTACCACACGCAAAACAACTTCATTCTCGACGGCGTCGACAACAACCAGGGCACGCAGAACGCGCAGTCGCTCTCGGCACAGGTGGTGCAGCCGAACCCCGATGCAATCGCCGAGTTCAAAGTTCAGACCAACGCTTTCTCTGCGGAGTTCGGCCGTAGTGCCGGTGCGGTGGTGAACGTATCGATCAAAGGCGGCAGCAACGAAACGCACGGCTCTGGCTACTACTTCAACCGTGATTCCGCGCTGGCGGCCCGCGGCTGGACCAACAATCTCCAGAACCTACCCAAGAACAACCTGGCATGGCACCAGTACGGTGGCACCGTCGGCGGTCCCATCGTGAAGAACAAGCTCTTCTACTTCGGTGCCTACGAGGGCTTTCGTCAGAGCTTTGCCGACACCGGCCTCACCACGGTTCCCACTCTCGCCCAGCGCAACGGCCAGTTTGGTGCATTGAACATCGTGGATCCGGACACGCGGACCCCCTTTGCCGGCAACATCCTGCCCGCTGCCCGCGTGGACGCGCTGGCCAAGAAAGTGATTGACCTATACCCGGAGCCAAACACCCCAGGCAACTTCCAGAACGGCCGTCCGGTGCAGAACTACAGCTTGCAGCGCGACGGCAAGTAAGACACCCACAAGTTCGACACCCGCGCGGACTACAACCTCAACGAACGCAACCAGATCATGGCCCGCTTCAGTTGGCTCCGGCAGAAGTTCAGCCGCGACGCGATCTTCCCAGGGCTCGCTGACGGCGTCGGCAACCAGGGCACGCAGTTCAATGAGAACCGCAGCCTCGCCCTCGCCTGGACCGCGACGATCAGCCCACGTATGGTGAACACACTTCGCTACGGCAACAACTATACGTTCGCCGAGTTTGCACACGCCACTGCCACTGCCGAGAAGGCCGACGCGTTCGGATTCCGCGGACTACCCCCGGAGATGTTGCAGGTTGGCGGCCTGCCGCTCATCAACCCCACCAACTACAATCAGCTCGGCACCCGCAACTTCCGGCCGCAGTTCCAGGCGCCGAAGCTCAACCAGTTCATCGATACCGTCTCGATCACATCCGGTCGCCACTTCATGCGCGCGGGCTTCGAACTCCGTCTGAAGGCGAACCGCTTTGTCGACGTTACCCGCCGCACCCCGGCCTACAACTTCGAAGGCCGTTACACCAACGATGCTATGAGCGACCTGCTTCTGGGCTTTCCGGAGAGCGTCCAACTCAACACGGTGCCGGAAGTGGATCAGCGCCAGGAAGCCTACAGTGCGTTCTTCCAGGATGACTTCAAAGTCAGCCGCACCTTCACGCTGAACCTCGGCCTCCGCTACGAGTACACAACGCCCTTCTACGGCCACGGTGTGAACAAGAACATCAATTTCGACCCCGCCACCGGCGGGCTGATTCTTGCCAGCGACAAAGACAAGTACCTGACCACCCCGGACCGCAACAACTTCGGCCCCCGCCTCGGCTTTGCCTGGCAGGCGCTCGAAGAAAAGCTTGTCCTTCGCGGAGGCTACGGCATCTTCTACAACACGGAAGACATTTACGGTTCGGAAGCCAACCTCCCGCTCAATCCGCCTCAACTGATCCAACCGACGCTTCTGCGTGTCGGCACTGGTCCTGCGCCCGTCCGCTTGAGCGACCCGATCCCCGCCGGCGTACTGACCAATTTTGACAGCCGCACCATCGGCCTTCGTACCCGCGAACGCGAGCAGCGCTCTGGCCGCATCCAGCAGTTCAACTTTGCGATGCAGTACCGCGTTAGCAAGGCGAGCACATTCGAAGTAGCTTATGCCGGCAACCGCGGCGTGAACCTCTTCGGCCTGTACCAGCGCAACCAGACGGCATTCGGGATAGACGGTTCCGTCGCAGCCAACCGTCCGTTCCCGCAGTGGCAGGGCATCCAAACCGGTGCGAGTACGGCCAAGAGTTGGTACAACGCCCTGCAAACCAAGTTCGAGCACACCTACAGCAACGGGCTCTATCTGCTTTCGAGCTTCACCTGGGCCAGCGCCATCGACCAGGCCGGCACCTGGGACGCCGGGTCTTCGCCCCAAATTCTGGACCGGTTCGACCTCGAAAATGGACGCATGTCGCAAACGCCCAAGCTGCAGTTCACCAACGCGCTCACCTACGAACTACCCTGGGGCAAGAGCTGGAAGGGCTTAGCCAAGTACGCCCTCGCTGGCTGGCGTACCTCAACCATCATCAACTGGCGGAGCGGCCTGCCACTGAACGTCGGCTTGAACGGCAATGGCATCGATCCGCAGACTGGCCGGGCTTACACGTTTCTGAATCGGAATGGCGGTGGCCTGCGTCCGAACCGGGTGGGTGAAGCCAACACCGGCATCGACCCGAAGGAAGATCGCTTCCGCTTCTTAAACCCGAACGCCTACAGCGTGCAGGCGGTGAACACGCCGGGAGATGCCGCTCGCAACACAGCGTACGGCCCGAGGTTCTTCACGACCGACTTCAATCTCTCTAAGGCCTTCCGCGTCACCGAGCGCCAGTCGTTCGACATTCGTTGGGAAGCATTCAACCTGTTCAACACGGTCAACTTCAACAATCCGGCGACGAACATCGGTGCGACGAGCTTCGGGTGGATCACCTCTGCCCGCGACCCACGCATCATGCAGATGGCCATACGTTACCGCTTTTGATATCGAACGGCATATCGATAGGCTTCCAGGGGGCGGCATTACATTAGCAGGCCGTTCCTCGAGCCCTAGATTCCGCCACGAACAGCCCCGCGCCTGACTTGAACGTTTTGCATAATCAAGTGAAAGCTGCGGCAAAGAGGTCTGGCATACGGCGATGAAGAGTTTGCTGAAAGCGCATCCGGTGAGGTCCTGGCGATCAAAGTGTTTGTGTGGTCTAGGCCTGGTTGTTCTACTGTTGGGCGCGAGCGAGGGCAAAGCGTTTGCCGCTGAAGACCCCAAGGTGAACGTCACACTTTCACTGCCATTCGCGAGAGACCAAATCAAAGAGCTTCGATACGCGGGTAAACCTCTGATTCCTGATCGGGTGGTTCATGCAGGCGCAGTCACGCGCCTTGTAATCCTTGGTGCCGCCCGTGGGGCTGAGGATTCGGCCATGGTGAAGGAACTCGACGCAGCCGTGGCGGTATGTCCGGAATGCTTCGCGGATGTGCAGATTTGGAGTACGGGCAGGGATCAGCACCTGTTGCAACCTCCAAAGCGGCTTATCAGCCGTATGGATATCTTGGATGTTTTGTTAAGCGCCTTTACGGGCAAGGGCCCGGTGGAAATCTACTGGATAGATGTCGCGTTTGAGTGGACTGACTGTAGAGGTGCAGAATGGTGCTACTACTCAACCTTGACTGAGCGTCTGCTTCAAATTGGGGACGCTGGCGCAACGATATTCCCAATCGTGACACCTGTTAAAGGGCGTCATCCGGGCGATTTGAAATTTCTGGCAAAGCTCACCGGAACACGACCTCGCGTCGCCCAAGTAGGCCGTCCTGGCCTCGCACTCGCAGAAGCGCTTCGTGACTCAAAGCGGCACGTGGTGGTCGACTTCGCTATCCCTGGTAAAGCGGCTAAAGTGTTCGGTCCAGGATCGCCACATCTCGAAGTGCTCGGTGACAATGGCGTGATGTCAAGCCGGCCTTTTGCGGTCAGTCAGCGCAAGAGCACGGATGAAGAAAAGACTGCGATTCTATCCGATCAACTGAATCCCTATCCACCGCGCGTCGCCATCGAATCCGCAAAGCTAGCGCGCTCTTGCAATCACGGTGTTCAGTTTGACGCAGGCACAGCAACAACCCGGCAATCGGATGACTTGTACCTTTCCCTGGCTGGCGTGAATCTGCCGGAGGCACGCTCAATCGATCCCAAAGCCTATCAAGTACTCACAATACAGGCCGACCTCAATCAACAGGGGGAACGGGGCCTTTGGCGGCACGGGGAACCGTTGGAGTGGGTTCAAAAGGGCTCGACAGCCTGCGTCGGTCCTCTGAACGGCATACAGGCTGGTGATTATGTGTTCTGGGAAAAGAACTTTAGGTGGAAGGCAGAAGTATCTATCCGTCGCCCTTGATCGTTCCGTCTAGGGACAGTCTGGCGCGACCGCACTGCAGTCTTCCGAAGCAGCAACACTCACCAGCATGGCCTTACTGTGATGTGTCTGAATCCCTGCCTGGATACTGCAACTCTGCGCCATCCGCGAACCGTACCCACGCGACCCGCGCCACATACCTGTCTCCTGCACCCACACCGATTACGCCAGGTATCGGAACCCGCTTCGACTTCGTAATCACGCCATCCGGAAACTTGGAAACGTGTATGGATGAGGTGATCTGGCACGAAACACTCGCAAGCTCGATGCGAGCGCCTTCGATGCTTCGCCCGCTACGATTCACCAAGGTGAAGGTCAACTCGCGCCGCCCGTTCGGCGTCGCCTTTTCCTTCGCCACCACTTCAAACAGCGGTGCATCCGCAGCACGCGCAGGCTCGCAGATCCCCCAACCAATCAGACCCACAAAAAACAGACCCCAGCGATGCATGGTAAATGTCTCTTGCCCGCATCCTAGCATCTCTACGGCCCCTGCACACGCTACCCTAGATCGTTGATGCCATCGAAATCAGGTATCGCCTCACCCGACTTCCGCGAAGAGGACCGCCAGTTCGAGGTCGCCCTGCGCCCCAGCCGTCTCGACGACTTCGCCGGGCAGACCAAGGTTAAGGAGAACCTCAAAATCGCCATCGAGGCCGCACGCCGCCGCGGCGAGGCGATGGACCACGTCCTGCTCTACGGTCCTCCAGGCCTCGGCAAAACGACCCTTTCGAACATCATCGCCCAGGAACTCGGCGTCCAATGCCAAGCCACCAGCGGACCTGTCCTGCAAAAGAAGCTCGACCTCGTTGGCCTGCTCAGCAACATCCAGCAGCGCGAGGTCTTCTTCATCGACGAAATCCATCGCCTCCAGCCCGACGTCGAGGAAATGATCTACTCGGCCCTTGAGGACTTCCGCATGGACATCCTCATCGGCACAGGACCCGGCGCACGCACCGTCTCGATGGACGTCAAGCCGTTCACCTGCATCGGCGCTACCACGCGTCAAGGCCTCATCAGCGCACCATTACGCGGCCGCTTCGGACTCGTCCTGCGCCTCAACCCCTACGACGAGCAGGAACTCACTGACATCGTCAAACGCTCCGCCCGCCTGCTCGACGTCACGATGGATGACGATGGCGCCGGTGAGGTCGCGCGACGCTCGCGTGGCACCCCGCGTATCGCCAATCGATTGCTCCGCCGCGTTCGCGACTACGCGCAAGTTCGCGCGGACGGGCATGTCGACTTGAAGGTCGCCAAAGCCGCGCTCGACCTGCTGGAAGTCGACCGCTACGGCCTCGACGAGATCGACCAGAAGATCATGCAGTGCATTCTGGTGAAGTACCGCGGAGGCCCAGTGGGGCTCAACACCATCGCGGCCTCAATCGACGAAGAGCCGGACACGATCGAGGAAGTCTACGAGCCGTACCTCATGCAGTTAGGGTTTATCGACCGTACACCGCGTGGTCGCGTGGCCACAGGAACGGCGTTCGAGTACTTCAAGGTCCCACGCCGGGTCATCGACTTCGGCGGGCAGGAACAGCTCTTTTAGTTGGTTTTGATGTTGATCGGGAAGGCGTCGGAAACGCGAGTTTCGACCGCCACCCGAACCGGCACTTCATCGCCCTGCGGCACCGTGCTCGACAGAATAATCTGCACCTGCGCCGAACCGTTGGTGTTCTTCAATACCGCGATGGGCGAATGCTCAATCCCGCCGACAACGACCTTCACATCGCCGCCGCTCTGGGGTTCAAACAGGTTGTCGACCACGAGCGTCATCAGGTCGTGAGGGGACACATAACGGCTGGAATCGAGGGTGCCGGACACACCAGCCAACGCCGACTGAATCACAGGCGGAGGCGCGTCGATATTGATCGCCGCGGGATAGGAGCCCGTGCCGTCGGCAGCAAAAATCCGCAGAATCGCGGGACCATTCGGTGCATCAGCCGGGATCTCAAACGTTACCACATTGCCAGAGACGCCAACCACTCGAATCGTGTTGCCGTTGAGCGTTGCCGTAACTCCAGATTGCCCCTGCAGATTGTTCACGGAAACAGAAGCCCGGCTACCCGCCGTGATTCCTGCACCGCCGCTTGCGAGGTTGCGTAGGGAACTGTAGTTGATCGAAAGCTGCCGGGGATTCAACGGCTGAATCTCGAAGGCCAGAGGCGCGGAAAAGAGCTGCAGACCGGAGTTCACCGTCACCGTCGTCGAGGCGATCGGGGAGTGTGGAACCACCGAGATATTGGCAAAGAGCTTGGTCGGGCTCACCACCCAGATCCGGCGCACAGCGATGTCGCTGGACCCGAAGCCGATGGTCGTCTGACCTTCGACAAAGTTGGTACCCGTGCCATTCACTTCCACCAGCAGATCGCTGCCGGCAGGCACAGCGTTCACGCTCAGGGCAAACACACCGGTGTCCGCCGGATCATAGGTGAACTGGGTGGCGCGCGTACCCTGCGTAAACAATGAACTCTGCCCGTCGCTATTCAGTGCCACTACGCGAGCGCGATGTCCGCCCGGGGCCGGAGGTAACGACACCAGCATCGAGCCGTCCGCATTGGTGCGGATTACAGAGGACTGAATGCCGTCAAACAGGATGCGGCTATCGGACGCGAGGTTCTTGCCGGTAACGATGGCCGCTGCACGACCCTGCGAATCGGTAGACGCGGTGACGGTGTCGACCGTGGGCGCCGGGCGCTGAATCAGATTGAACGCCGCCGGCAGAACATATTGATCTCCACCTGCAGAGAAAATGATGTGCCGCGGACCGTCGCCATACGGCGGCATGACGTCGAACTGCACGTAGCTGGGAGCGTAGGGATACTTCTTGATGGAACCGGGAATCGCGTCGCTACCGCCGAGCACGCGAACGCTCAAACCTTGTACCGGATTGCCATCGGCACCAGCCAAACCCCACGCGACCACGGTTCCGCTGGCGGACTGTCCGTTGATGGGAGCTGGCTTGACGGTGACCTGACCGACAAACCCGTACGTCTGCACAACATTGATCGGAAGGCTCGACCGGCGCTGGACATTGAAGTCTACATTTTCGACCGTCGTACCAGCTCGAACCACAAAGGTCAGGCTATGGAACTGGGTGGAAAACAGCTCGCGATTGGTAATGCGGCTGCCGCGCGCGTTCAGCGAATCCCAGGGCTGATAGATGCCGCCGGGAAGCGGGTCGAGCGAATCCGGGGTCGGCAGCGGGTGGGCGTACACATAATACGTAACGCCAGCAGGGATACCGTCGATCCGATACGTACCGTCCGGATTGGTGAGCGCGCTGATGGCCGGGCCGTTGGGCGAGATCGCCACAACAGAGGCCATGTTGACGCCCGTCGAACCAATCACCACCCGCCCCCTGATGCTGCCCGTTGTCCGGGAGAATGCCTCGGTCGGATACAGCACCGACAAACCGGCGATGTCGTCACCAGTCAGCGGACGAGCCTTTGAGGTAGCGCGCGTGGCGCGGGTGGCCATCGCTCCGGAAGTGAAGGAATGCTGCAAGCCGAGCGTATGCCCGAACTCGTGGACCAGGGTGCCGAAAAACATCTCGTCGAAGGTTTCAAACACTTCGTACGAGCCGCCCTGCAGCGGGTAGCGCGTCAGGTCCTTGCGCAACTGCAGTTTCGAGCGAACCACGGGGACAAAGGTCGCACCGGAAGGCAGGCTCGAATAGTCATAGGTGATGGGGCCGGCCTGTGCGATAACGCCCGGGGGGATCTCATCGTCAAACACGATGTCGATGCCGGGCGAGGTCTGCGGTGTGGCCGGGTTGATCAGGCCGCCGAACACTAGGCGAAGCTCGGACGACTCAACGTCGTTCCAGGCCTTCGCGGCAAGCTTAATTTGGCTGACGACCGACGTGAAGCTATCGGTGGCCGAAATTTTGTCTGGACCGGTCTCCGCAATGTAATAACGAAGCGTCCGGCCGGGCAGCGCGTTGATGTCGAACTTCTCGTAAACCGGGGTAAACGGGCCGGAGCGGCTCGGGAAGCGGACGAAGTGGTAATAGCCGAACGCCGGCGAAGACACGCCCAGCGCCAGTAGCGCCGAACACATCCATTTCGCCAGTCGAGTCATCGGTTTACTTTCCCTGCTCCGCGCTGTCGGAAGACACCTTGGTGACCACCCGCGTCTTCAATTCGCCGACCGGCATTCGGATGGTGGCGTCCTTCACCGGGCGGCCGGTTTGCGGGTCCAGCATCATCTCTTTGGCGCCGGGACGCTCCAACTGCACCGAACCGTCGGCATCGCGCACGACGTTAAACAGGCCCTGCGACAGGCCAATAATCTGGTTGCGGCCGGATGCGCCCGCCCAAAGGAACACTACACACTCGTCGCCGGTTTCGAGCGCCGGCGCCCCAGGAATGGTCTGCCGGAGGCCATTTGCGACGCCCCCAGGTACAAAAACCTCTACCATTCCCGACGCGGAACCCTTCCAGGATTCTTCGACTTGCACCGAATAGCGAGTGTAGATAACGCCGTTCCGCAGTTCGCCCGCGTGGCCAGTCACCCGTCCGCGTACGATAGCTGACGATTTTTCGATCATCTGCTCCACAGTAAGACGTTCGAGCGTAGTGGCCTGCACCACCGCCGAGGCGGCGCAGAGCGCGAGTGTAGCGAGTTGACGGAACAGCCGGGTCACTATCCTTCACTCCTCCGGATGCATCTGAGAGTCCATCCGGTACGCTTTTGACGACAACAAGTTACGCGGATTTTGGCGCACGTGCTGTGTTTCTATGACACACTCTGTGCGTCCGCATGGCCGCGACCAACCACAAGTAGCGGAACCTCTACCTGGTGCCGGACCGCATTGATTGTGGTTCCGAACGCCAGGTCGCGCAAGCCTCGATGGCCGTGCGCCCCCATAACGATCAGGTCCGGCGACGTCTGCTTTACATATCGGATGATGGCGTCGCGGGGCCTTAGAGAATATTCTATGTGCAAGTGTACGGCAATTCCGTTTTTTTCGACAGCCCTACGAATATCTTCGAGGTACTGGCGGCCCTCGGTGACCTCGGCGGACGACGAATCCTCGCCGTAAATCTGGCTTGTTACATCTTCTTCTGCGTGTAGCAGGTGGAGTTCGGCGCCGTGGGCCTTGGCCAGTGCGACCGCGTGGCGGAGGGCGTCACGATCCCGATCTGTATGATCGAGCGGGACCAGGATGCGCCGATAGAAGATGTCTTCGCCGGCCAGGTCGGGCGCGGCGCGATGCGCCACCGTACCGTTGCGGGCCCAGGCGGGGAGCCACGGTTCGAAGGTCACATACGCGAGCAGCATGCCAATCGCGGCAAGGAGGGGACCGAGTAGCAGCCACCAGATGCCGCCGACTTCCACAAGGGTTCCGCTGGCGAGCCAGAGGTTGAGTCCGACGATGATGGCGGCGCATAGCCAGGCCAGCGATTTCACCCAGCCCGGGTTCACAAAGGACCCCATACGACCAGGGTCACTGGTGAAGCGGATGAGCGGGATGATGGCGAAGGGCAATTGCAGGCTCAAGATCACCTGGCTCAGGATCAGCAACTGGTAAGTGGCTGCTTCGCCGGCCGCGAGGATCACCCAGACAGCGGGTACGATGGCGATGACTCGTGTGATCAGCCGGCGCAGCCAGGGGCGCATGCGCAGTTGCAAAAATCCTTCCATGACAATCTGCCCGGCGAGCGTACCGGTGATCGTCGAGGACTGTCCGGCGGCCAGCAGCGCGACCCCGAACAGGATGCCTGCCGCGGAGGCGCCTAGCAGCGGCGTGAGCATTTCGTGCGCCTGCTCGATGCGCGTGACTTCAATTCCGCGGCTGAAGAAGACCGTTGCGGCGAGTACCAAAATCGCGGCGTTCACAAGTAGCGCGCCGTTCAACGCGACCACGGAATCGATGAGGTTAAAGCGGCAGGCGCTGCGCTTCTCTTCCTCGCTTTTGCCGATGCGGCGGGTCTGGACCAAGGCCGAATGCAGGTAAAGGTTATGCGGCATCACGGTGGCGCCGAGAATACCGATGGCGGCATAAAGACTCTGTCCGTCGATGCGCGGGATCAAACCGGTGGCGATCTCGCCCAAGGCCGGTTTGGCGAACCAAAGCTCAATCAGGAAGCAGCCTGCGACGATCGAAACCAGTCCCAATACCACCGACTCCATGGTGCGTATGCCGAGGCGTAGCAGCGCGAGCAATAAGAAGGTATCGAAAGCTGTGATGAGAACGCCGGCGAGCATCGGCAGGCCGAAAAGCAGCTTTAAAGCAATGGCCGCGCCGAGGATTTCTGCCAAGTCGCAGGCAGCGATGGCGATTTCGCAAAGGCCCCAGAGCGGGAGGCTGATCCAGCGAGGGTACGTCTGGCGGCAGGCCTGCGCGAGGTCCGCTCCGCTGACGATGCCGAGACGGGCGGAAAGCGTCTGCAGCAGGATCGCCATGAGGTTCGACAGCACCAGAACCCACAGCAGCTTATACCCGAAACGTGCGCCACCTTCGAGGTCGGTGGCCCAGTTGCCAGGGTCCATGTAGCCGACGCTGACGAGGTACGCAGGGCCTGCGAATGCGAACAGACGCTTCCATGCTGAGGGGGAAACGGTGGGGATGGAACCGTGTATCTCTCCCAGCGACAGTGTTGCCTGTGGTTTCACGTTATGAGTTAACTATAGTTTAAGTGCCTGCCTTCTTGCAAGCCTAAATGTGTACAGCGCCGCGAGCAAGTTCACGAGTGCACCGGCTATCAGCGGTATCGGCAGGAACCGCATCTCGATTTTGTGGTCTCCGGCGGGTACCGGCAGACCTTGTTGCGGGTACTCCACGGATTTGCCGTCGAGTAAGATCCTCCAGCCTTTGGCAGAGGACAGCCTCGCGTCGAACTTTGCCGGGCACGAACTGGTGATGGCGAATCGGCGTACGTTCGGAGTCAGGAACTCGGCCGTCTCTGTCGCAACGCACGAGGTATCCGGCAGTTTGGTCGATGCGAACACCTTGACGCCGTCGTCCCCTGAATACAGGACTCGTTCAAACCCCGGCGCCGGACGGACCGAAAGCCTGTGGGTCGCAAACTGCGGCTCCGAAGTCTCGACACCCCACCAGGGACCGAAAGCGTATGGGATCACTGCCGGGTCGACCCAAAGACGAGGCCGGTCGTGCTGGAACTGCTTCATATACGCGACCTGCGGTAGCGCGGCGGCAAACGATTCGAGCTTGCGCGGCCGCGACCCGTCGTGGCGGCTTTGCATTCGGAACCCCGCCGACGGTGGGCGCGTGCCATCCGCCAGCACGAGCAACGCGCCGAACACCATGGCTCGGCGGGGTTCCGGACGGCTCCACAGTAGCAGCGCCGCTGCAGCGGCAAGCAGGCACGGCAACGCAAGTGGTTCGAGTGCCGTGAGTTGATCGAACCGAATCCATGGCAACAGCGCCCAGACGACGACCGCAGAAGCGACGATCCATAGGAGTACGGCCCAACGGCGCGCCATGGGTCGGATGGTGCCCGAATCGTCCAGCGCTACTCCTGCCGCGCCGGCGAGTGAGCAGAGCAGCAACGCCGGGTGCAGAATGCCCGCGACGGCCAGAGGCAAAAGAACCTTTCGGATCTGCGGGCGCGGCAGCGCGATGTACCAGCCGAAGATGCCGAGCGCCGGGAGTACGACACCGGCTGCCGGCGGCGTGTACGGGAGCGGCCATGTGGCGAACGCGATGCCGGGGAGGATCGTGATGCTGCCGATGGCGAGGCCTAGCGCGACATCGCGACGGGATTGGCGGACGCCTTCCGCGGCGACTAGCGCGATGGTCGCGCCAAGGGGAATCCAAAGGTGGCCGGGCAACCACATCAGGCCGAGCGCGAAGGCGCGCTTCCAGCCAGGGCGTGCGGCAAACGTTGCCGGGAGCCAGACGGCAGCGTGCAGGGCTTGCGGATCGGGTCCTGCGGCGAAGGGTACGGCCAGGGCGTAGCCGAGTGCGGCGACAAAGGCCGCGCCTTCCGAAAGGTAAAGCCTGCGCCTGGCAAACATCCACATGGCGATGGCCATGGCGCATTGGGTGAGGGCGAAGTACCAATGCAGCGGCTTTTGAAAAAGCCAGCCCTGGTTGAGTGGCAGCGCGAGAAGCAGGGTGTGCGGCAGGTACCAAAGCTGGGTGACGCCAGAGCCGAAGCCGATGAGCGGCTGACCTCCGGGCGAGTAGGGATCGAAGATGGGCAGGCGCCAGCGGTGCAGTTCGCCTGCCTGGAACTGCATCAGGGGCAACACGCGCTCGAAGATGCCTTGCGCTTCGAGCCACGAGTACTCACCGGTGAAGACCAGCCGCCAGTTGACGAGGATCACCAGCACGCACAGCAGCAGGCAGCGCGTCATCGTGGTTGCTCCGGCTGCTTGTAGCGGAAGAGTACGTACGCAATGCCGAGGATGCCGATGCCGAAGAGTCCTGCGCCTGCCAGCGCCGTCTTGGGACGGTAGGTGAGCACCACTTCCTGCTTGCCCTTCGCAACTTCGATGCCGCGCACAAAGCCGTCCACCTTCCAGACCTTGGTCGAGGAGGTCCAACCTGCGTCCCACTGGTCATTCAGGACGAGCAGTGCGCGGCAGTTGGCTTTTATCTGCAGGCGAAGCTGATTGGGCGTACGGCTGGTGTAGACGGCAGATTCGCCGGTGGTGTCGCAGGTATCGACTTGCGGGAGCGAGGTCTCACCCGTGACGACCGCCTCCTGCTTGCGTCGATCTCCCGCGCTGTTCATCCATGCGCCGACGGCTTTGAGGTCCGCAACGGGCTGTACGTTGTGGACCAGCCAGGCTCGCGGAAAGCTGTTGGGGTTCTCGTAAATCGCGATGCCGGACTTGGGCGAACGGTAGATCTCTTCCTGATCCGGACGGTACTTCTTTTTGCCGACGTCGTAGCGGATGGAGAGGAAGTCACGGACGGGTGTACCGAAAGGGCCGATGGTCCAGAGGTCGGCGGGTACGGACGGGACGATGGCGATGGCGGCTTCGAGTCCCCAGAATCCGCCGAAGCTGTAGGGGATGTCGTCGGCGTTGTGATCGAATCGTGCACCGCCGGAGACACTGCGGAGGTAGAGCGCGACGTCGGTGTGGTCGGCGAGGCCTTCGACGAAGCGGGTGCGGTTTTGGTCCTGCAGGTCGGCCCAGATGCTGGGTGTGAAGGATGAGAGTTCGCAGAGGACGGCGGCGGCGAGGACGATGGGCGCCCAGCGGGCATTGCGGCGAATGGCGTACGCACCGATGGAAGCGGCAATGGCTGGAGTGATGAAGGTCCAGTTTTCCCAGCTTCGAAATACGTATTGATAGGCGGCGATGGTGGCGCAGGTGAGGCCGATCAGGAACAGAGGCAAGGCAAGGTTCTTGACCTGGCGTGCACCGTTTCGGAGAGCGTCGATGCCGAAGCCGGCGAGGCTGGCGAGTCCCAGATTGCAGAGCACCATGGCGACCCCGGGTACGCGGGCTTTCTCGATGGCGGGGAGCAGGGCGTACATCGTGCCTTGCAGGAAGGAGTTGGCACCTAGCGCATAGAGCGTACCCGCGAGTGCCAGGGCGGCGAGGACGCGAACTTCGGTACGGCGGGTCCAGGTGGCGAAGGCTCCGGCGAAGGCGAGGGACACGGTGGTGATGCCCATGAACGCCGGGTAGGACACAGAGATCGGCAGGACGAGTCCGAGCAAGGTGAGTCCTGATGCGGAGAACTGTTCGTGTACCTGGTAGGGCAGTTTGTCGTTCCAGCCCATCATGTCGGCGGCGCCTGCCCAGCGGAGTGCGGTTCGGCCGTACTCGACCATGGGGAGCACCTGGGGGGCGGCGAACAGGAATAGGAACAGCCCCGAAAGTACGGCAGCGGGAAAGAGGCGCAGGCTACGGGCGTAGAGGAACCAGAGCCAGAGTCCAATGGCCGCGAGGGTAAAGAAGAGAGGTTGCTGGTGGTGGCCGCTGAGCCACATCACGCCGAGGAAGAGGCCTGAGAGTGACCCGTCGCGCAGGGCGTGTTGCGGGTTGGCATGTCGCGAGGCCCGGAAGATAAAGAGGTAGCCGAGAGGGGCCCAGATGCTGGCGTGCATCATTTGCGGCCAGGCCGTAGAACTGGGGATGCCGCCGAGCGAGAAGGCCAGTGCGGTAAAAGCGGAGGCGGGTGGCGACAGGAGCAATCCGAAGCGGGCGAACGCGTAACAGGAAAGTACGCCGCAGACGTAGCCGAGGGCGTAGAACCATTCGAGCGAGGATTGTTGCAGCCAGCCGTTCTGGTTGAGCGGGAGCAGGTACAGGAAGAGGTTGAGAGGGTCGAGTACGCCGGGTTGGGCCTGGCCGAGCAAGGATTGTCCGGCCCACTCGTAGGGGGTCCAAAGGGGGAGGCGTCCGGCGTGCCATTCGGAGGCCTGGAACTGGTACCAGGGAAGAAGCTGATGGGCGAAGTCCGGCGCGTTGAGCCAGGTATAGCGGCCGCCGGTGAAGAGGAGTTTCCAATGGAAGGCCAAGGTCACCAGGACGAGTAAAGCCGGGTAGACGATGCGCCGGAGTGGGGTCAAACTGCCAGTCTAGCGAATCAGTTCGTGTTGTTGCCCGTGTCGTACCAGGCGGCGTGCGCGGCCCAGCCTTTGCAGCGAGGGCACTGGGTTTGGGACCAGTTCCAGTTGCAGGACGGGCATCTGCCGCCGGTGTCGAAGGTGTGCCAGGAACAGCCGCAGTGGCAGGTCCAGAGGTCGTGCCGGGTGGGGGTCCAGGCGCAGTGGGGACAGCGAATGCCGCCACCTTTGGTGGGCGCCTGATCTTTGTCTTTGGGCTTGCCCTCGTCGACGGATGGGGGCGGAGGTACGGGACCCTTGCAATGGAGGCAGGACGGCGTGTTCACTGCACGGAGGGGACGCGGTGATGGGCGGTGCCGTTACACTGAAATTTGGCTCATTCTTCATTTGAATTGCGGTGTGACGCGGTGCTGTTCGATATGGACGGCACGATTGTGGATTCGTCGGTTCCGGTGCGGCAGTTGTGGCAGTCGTGGGCGGAAAAGGTCGGGATCCCGTATGAGAAGGTCGAGGCGGTGATGCATGGACGGCGGGCGATCGAGACCATGAATCTGGTGGGTCCCGATTTGCCGCAACCCGAAACAGTGGACGAGTTCCTGCGGGTGGAGGCATCGCTGACCGAGGGGATCGTGGAGATTCCGGGTGCTGGGGAGATGCTGCGGAAACTGCCGGCGAATCGCTGGGCGGTGGTGACGTCGGCGACTTGCGCGATGGCGGAGTCTCGGATGCGGTCCGCGGGGTTGCCGATTCCGGAGGTACTGATTGGCGCGGATCTGGTGTCCAAAGGCAAGCCGGATCCGGAGGCGTTTTTGTTGGCGGCCGCGAGGCTGGGTGTCGCGCCGGAGCGGTGTCTGGTTGTCGAGGACTCGACGGCCGGAATCGCCGGAGGCCGCGCGGCGGGGATGCAGGTGCTTGGTGTGACCACACATTACGCGCCTGAGGAGCTTGGGGCACCAGTGTGGGTACCGAATTTTGCGGGTCGGGATTTTTCGTTGGACGTGGAAAGTTCCGGCACGGTTGTGATCCGCAACGGCGTTTGAGTTTGCTATACTCTGAGAGAGGCAGGGGCGGGCGCGATGCGCAATCGCCACTCGCCTTACTGTTCCACCCAGTTTCTGAACCGGCCAGGTAGCTCAGTTGGTAGAGCAGCGGACTGAAAATCCGCGTGTCGGGGGTTCAAATCCCTCCCTGGCCACCACTATTTCCCCCAAAAATCTTTGGATCCAGATCTCGAAAGTACCCCCTTGCGTCCGGTGTTGCAATGTGATGTGATGCAGCGCACAAGGGGTTTCTAAAACCACATAATGAGAAAAACCATCCTTCAGCGCCTCTCGCTGATTTGTTTAGCCGCGCTCGCTTGTGCGACGGCTGTTTCCGCCCAGACTGTTGAATCGATCCCGTACCGGGTGATTCTGTCGCCGGCGAATGAGGTTCCACCTGTTTCGCTGGCCGCCACCGGCGGGGCATTTGTCTTTCTGCACGTTGTACGCGACGCGCAGGGAGAAGTGATTTCGGGGTCTGTCGACTTCCAGGTGCGGTACAACTTCCCGTCGCCGCAGACGATTACGGCGATGCACATCCACGCGGGTGCGGCGGGTGCCAATGGTCCGGTGGTGATCGATTCGGGGACAGCGCAGATTCCCGATGCGACCACGGGCGTCATTCCGACTTTGCAGGCGCAGGTCAGCACGTCGACCACTGCGGCTCTGAATGCCGTGAAGGGCATTTTGGCCGATCCGTCGCAGTACTATCTGAACGTTCATACGACAGCGAATCCGGCTGGTGTTTTTCGTGGACAGCTGATTCGCGCGCAGCGTGCGGTGCGTACGGTGATCATGAGCGGCGCGAACGAAGTTCCGCCGACCACGGTTACGGCGACGGGTCGCGCGACGGCGGTGATTTACCGTAGCGTCAACAGCGACGGTGTCACCACCAGCGCGAACATCATCTTTGACATCGCATACCTCGGGTTCCCGGCCGATACCGTGTTTACCGGTCTGCATCTACATGCTGGCGCGGCGGGGGCGAACGGTCCTGTGACGATCGACAGCGGCATGACGAATCCGACTCCGGCTGCGGCGAATGGCAATGGCTTCCTGCGGTACGCGCTCGAAGTGGATATGGCTCGCAACGGCGCTGTGGCGACGATCGAGAACGTGTTCAACAATCCGTCCGCGATCTACATGAACCTACATACGACGGCGAATCCTGGCGGTGCAATTCGCGGCCAGTTGATGCGTACCGATGCAGTGTCCTTCCCGGTGATGATGTCGCCTTCTGAAGAAGTGCCCCCGATCACCACGCTGGATGTTTCGGCTCCTGGCCGTGTGACGGTGTTTACGTCGCGTGACCCGAACGGTACGGCAATGGCGGGTACGATTGTGTTCGACATCAACCCGCGCTTCGCGAATGCTCCCGATACGACCTTCACCGCGATGCATATTCATGATGGCGCTGCCGGGGCAAATGGTCCGGTATCGCTCGATTCTCGGTTCAACTCGGTGCCGGTGTACTTTACCGGTGGCGTGGGCAATTTGTATCGGGTCAATTCCCTGCCCGCCACTGCGATGGCCTCGCTGAACTCGGTGGTCACGAATCCGGAACTGCACTACGCGAACCTTCACTCGCAGGCGAATCCCGCCGGCGTGGTTCGTGCGCAGCTTGCCCGCCCGAATACCGACAAGCCGGTGATCGGCGACATCATTGCCGGGGCGTCCGAGCCGACCCTTACGACGGTTGCTCCGGGCGGTATTGCCGCCATCTATGGCATCAACTTCTCGAAGTCCTCGACGAACATCGACGGCATCAACACGGATCGCGTACCGACCAGCTTTAACGGTACGTCCGTGACGATTGCCGGCGTTCGCGCTCCGATCATCCTGCTCGAACGCGACCAGGTGAACGTCCAGGTGCCGTTTGAGGTACAGCCCGGGCAGCAGCCTGTGGTGGTGACCAACGTCAATGGCGCTTCTGAACCGAAGATGCTGACGGTTGCGGCCTCGGCTCCGGCGGTGTTGTTCGATGCGACGGGCGGCATTGCCTATCGCGTGTCGACGCAGGGTCTGATTCGTCCGACCTCTCCCGCTGTTGCCGGCGAGATGCTGTTGATTCTCTGCACTGGCCTTGGCGTGACGGCTCCGTCGGCAGAGACCGGCCTGATTCTGCCGCTCGATGCGGTGAATCCGGCGGTGCTGCAGCCGACGGTGACGATTGGCGGCCGTCCGGCAGCGATGACGGGTGCGTTTACGGTTCCGGGCTTCCTGGGTCTGTATGGCGCGATCGTTACGGTTCCGACGGGTCTGACGTCAGGCAACCAGCCGGTGGTGGTATCGGCCGGCGGCATGATGTCGAATACTGTACAGATTGCGGTCCGGTAACATACCCGGCGTTTTCTGTAAGGGCGGCAAACCTACTTCCTGTTCCGGTTCTTCTGAACTTGAGTCCACGAGGAAGGGGCGAGCCGCCCTTTTTGCTTTGGGCATTTCGAGTACGTTGGCAGCGGCGGCGAGGCTGTGTTCGAGTTGGTCGAGGGAGCCGTTGGCACCAGCAGCAGCGGTTTTGGGTTCTTCGGGAGGCGTGGGGTGCGAGGCGCGGTAGGCGCGGAGTTCCTTGAGGGCGAGCAACTGGCTGCGCTCGGCCTGACGGCGGAGATTGAGGATGCCGCGCAGTTGCTTGGCCCATTCGAGGTCGAGCAGCGGGTCGATGTAGCCTTCGTTGACAGCGCGTTCCTGCATGCGGCGTTCGAGGGTGCGAGTGCGGCGGATGGTCCAGAGCGAGTGCGCGATGGTGCGGACGCAGTGGAGTTCAAATTCGCAGCGCGGGGCAAAGTCGGCGGCCAGTTCGGCCTGGAAAGCTTCAAAGGCGACGATGTCGTTGGACGGTACGTACACCTCGGTGGAGGTGAGCAAAGGCGTTGGCATAGACGGGAATGATTCCTCTGCGCACGAGCCTAGCACCGCCTAGTGTCAAGTCTTTGGTCGCAAGTCGTTGATGGAACAAGAGAAGTGTGTTGTGAATGGAATCGCGGGTTGGATGGTGTGAATTCCGGCCCACCGCGTACCCATCAGACAACAGAGATCTTTGGTGTTGTGCGGAAGCTTTCTCTCGTGGGAAGCGCTGAGCGACAATGAAACCATGCAAGAAGGCATGCAAGAAGCCATCACGCGCGATCCCGAGGTAATGCATGGAACCCCTGTATTTCGCGGTACCCGCGTCCCCGTGCAGACCTTGTTCGACTACTTAGAGAACGGCGATTCCTTGGATGAATTCTTGGAAGGGTTCCCCACGATCAGCCGGGACCTGGCGATCCAGGTTTTGGAGGAGTGCAAGGAACTACGTTTGGCGCGAGTCTGAGCTGAATCTCCGACGATGAAGATCTTGCTCGATGAGTGCGTCGACCAAAAGCTTCGGAATCTGTTCGTTGGCCACGATTGCCAAACGGCTGCCTACGCCAAACTGGCGGGCTTGAAGAACGGCGTCTTGCTGGCCGCTGCCGAGTCAGCCGGTTTCGAAATCATGATCACTACCGATCAAGAGATTCCCTACCAGCAGAACCTTGGCCAGCGCAGGATTGCGATCCTCATTTTATGTGGCGCCTCCAACCGGCTGGCTGACCTGAAGGTCCTGGTGCCCGCCACATTGCAGGCCTTGAACGCCGTCGCGCCGGGTCAGGTCCTGCGCATCGAGTAAGCAGGTGCCGGAGCCTTGGCCATGGCAGAATGAAGTCGATGACCCGGAGAATTCTTCTTGCCATGGCCTCGGCCGAGATGATGCATGCTGGAGCCGATACGGCGGCGGACTCCGAGCGCGCCGAACATGAGAAGTACATGCGCCGTGCCATCGAACTCGCAGCCAACAATCGCAAGGCTCCGTTTGGAGCACTGCTCGTCGATCGCGAGCAAAAAAAGATCATGGCGGAGGGTTGGAATAAGAGTTCACAGCATCCCGCCTGGCACGGCGAAATGGATGCCATCAACCGGTGCGTCGAGCAGCATGGCAAGCCGGATTGGGGCAGGCTTACGCTTTACACCACCGCTGAGCCTTGCTCGATGTGCCAGAGTACAGTGATCTGGGCGGGTATCCCGCTGGTGGTCTTTGGAACGTCTGTGTCCGGTCTGCTGGCGATGGGATGGAACCAGATTGGGATCAGCGCGGAAGAGGTGGTGGCGAAGTCGCCGTTCCGTCGCTGCCGGGTGGTTGGCGGCGTACTGGAGAAAGAGTGCAACGCCCTGTTTGTCGCGGCCCGGGCAAAGTAGTCTGTTTTCAACGCCGCCGACCTGGCCCCGTAGTTCTGCGAAAATGTTTACAGGTACCGAGTGGCAATTCGATTCCAGGTTCCCAGATCCGCGTTTCTGGTTCGCATCTTCAAAACGCGTTGGGGCAAGATTGCTCTAATCTCCGGCATTTCCTTATTCCTGCTGGCTTTCTTTACGCTGGCCTACTTCTACATCCACTACGCCAATCTGATCGACGAGAAGCTGAAGGCGGGTCCGTTTCCGAACACGGCGCTGCTGTACGCTTCGCCTCGCGGCATCCAAATTGGCGACACGTTGACGCCGGGCGAGACGGCGAGCCTGTTGCGGAAGGCCGGTTACAGCGAGGGCCGGGTGAATCCGGTGGGCTGGTACCAGCTACGGCCCGACGCGATTGAGATCCATCCGGAAAGCGAGAGCTACTTCAATCAGGAAGGCGCGGTCATCAAGTTCCGGGGCGATAAGGTTTCGCAGATCATCGCGTTGAAGGACAATGTCGACGTCCCGCAGTACGCGATTGAGCCGGAACTGATCACCAGCCTGTTTGACCAGAAGCGCGAGAAGCGGCGCATCACGCAGTACGAAGACATCCCGGACATGATGGTGAAGGCCGTACTATCGGCGGAAGATAAACGGTTCTTTGAACACGTCGGGTTTGACCCGTTCCGTATTGCGGGCGCGCTGCTGTACGACATCCGGCGCGGGAAGGCCCAGCAGGGTGCATCCACACTGACCATGCAGGTGGCGCGTACGCTGTGGCTGACGAATCAGCGGACGCTCGATCGTAAAGTAGCCGAGGCGCTGATCACCATCCACCTGGAACAGCGGCTGACCAAGAAAGAGATCTTCCAGTACTACTTCAACGGCATTTATGTCGGACAGCAGGGGTCGTTCAGTATCCATGGGTTTAGCGAGGCGGCTCGCGTGTTCTTTGGGAAAGAGCTGGGGTCGCTGACGTTGGCGGAGGCCGCGCTACTTGCCGGCTTGCCGCAGGTGCCGATCAATGGCAATCCGATCCGGTATCCCGAGCGCGCCAAGCAGCGGCGCAACATCGTGCTGGGCATGATGCGGGACAACGGGTACATCACGAAGGCGCAGTACGATGAGGCGGCGGCGGCTCCGGTGCGCGTGGTGACCAAGGAAGTGGAATCGAGCGACGCACCGTACTTTGTGGATCTGGTGAACGACCAGATGACTGAAAAACTGGGCGCGGACTACATCACCAAGCCGTACAAGATTTATACGACGCTCGACATCGAATTGCAGCAGGATGCCAACGCCGCGGTGAAGAAGGCGATGGAAGAGGTGGACAAGGCCTTGGCGCGGCGCTTTAAGGGGTATCCGAACGAGGAGCATCCGCTGGCGCAGGTGGCGCTGGTGGCCCTGGATCCGCATACGGGCGAGGTTCGGGCGTTGTTGGGTGGCCGCGATTACGGGCAGACGCAGTTGAATCGTGCGATGTCGAAGCGGCAGCCGGGATCGTCGTTCAAGCCGTTTGTGTACGCGGCGGCATTGTCTACGGCGTTGAACGGCGGCGACGGCAAGGTGATTACGCCGGTATCGACCGTGATTGATGAGCCGACCACGTTCTTTTATGACGGGAAGCCGTATGATCCGGGCAATCACAACAATGCGTGGCTGGGTCCGGTGACGTTGCGTACGGCTCTGGCAAAGTCCATGAACATCCCCGCGGTGAAGATCGCGGAAGAGGTGGGGTACCGCCGGGTGGTGCAGTTGGCGCGGAATGCCGGGATGAACTCTGACATTCGGGCCACGCCCTCACTGGCGCTGGGTGCGTATGAAGTGACGCCGCTCGAAATCGCTGGGGCGTACACGATCTTTTCGAATTACGGGAAGTTTGCGCCGCCGAATCTATTTATGGAAGTGCGGGAGCCGGGCGCGGATCGTATCGATATGTCGAAGCCCAGCCGGTATGCGCTCGATTCGCGAGTGGCGTATATGATGACGAACCTGATGCAGGAAGTGACGCGCACGGGTACGGCGGCAGGCATACGGTCGCGCGGGTTCTGGCAGCCGGCGGCGGGCAAGACGGGGTCGTCCAATGACGGGTGGTTTGTCGGGTACACGAGCAAGCTGCTGTGCGCGGTGTGGGTCGGGTTTGACGATAACAAGAACATCGGACTGGATGGTTCGGTGGTGGCGCTGCCGATTTGGACGGAGTTTATGAAGCGCGCGCACACGCACCGGCAGTACCGCGGTGTCACGGAGTTCGCGCCGCCGGACGGTGTGGTGACGGTGGACATCGACCCGCAGACGGGCTTGCTGGCTACGGCGTCGTGCCCGAATCCGAAGACCGAAGTGTTCATTGCGGGTACGCAACCTGTGGATGTGTGCAAGCTGCACGGCAGCGGCATGGCGGCGCATGTGTCGACCTGGGATGCGGCTCCGGCACCGGCGCCTGTCAGTGAGGCTGCGGCCGCTCCTGCTGCTGGTGCTGCCCCGCCTGCGGGCGCTACAGGCGATGCTCCGGTGAAGCGGCGGGAGAGCCGCGAGGTACGGAGTGTTCCGGTGACTCAGCCTAAGCCGGCACAGGGCCAGTCCGGTAACCCGGCGCCAAAAGGCGACACGGGTGAAAAAAAGTCACTGATGGACCGCTTAAAGGGTATATTTAAGTAAAGTTCGGTTGTTGACGGTCACATTCAGGAGGCGCATGTTGTCTTCGCACATCCTTACCAGGTCCTTCGCTCTGATTACTGCTCTGTCCGCCGTTGGGTTCGCCCAACCCGCTGGGAACTCGTTTGCAGAGACGCGGTCTCAAGTTCCACCGAACGGGCAGCAGCGAGCCGAGGCGGCGCAACCGATTACGCCTGAAGTACGGGCCGATATTCTGATGGCGCGGAAGATGTTCCGCGAGGCGATTGATATGTACCGTCAGGCGCCGGAGAACAATCCGGTGATTCAGAATAAGATCGGCATCGCGTACCACCAGCTTGTGGAGATGGACCAGGCGCGGAAGCACTATGCGCGCGCTGTGAAGATGAAGGCGGATTACGCCGAGGCCATCAACAATCTGGGTACGACGTACTACGCGCAGAAGAATTACCGCAAGGCGATTACGCATTACAAGCGCGCGCTGAAGGTGACGCCGAACGCTGCGTCTATCCACAGCAATCTGGGTACTGCATACTTTGCGCGGCGGAATTACAAGGCCGCGATGGAGGAGTACCAGATTGCCATGAAGCTCGATCCGGATGTATTTGAGCATCGCGGGTCGCATGGCGTGTTGCTGCAGGAGCGGTCTGTTGAGGAGCGTGCGAAGTTCCACTTCTATCTGGCCAAGAGCTATGCCAAGGCCGGCAATAGCGAGCGGGCACTGTTGTATTTGCGCAAGGCTTTGGAAGAGGGCTTTAAAGAGAAGCAGAAGGTGATGGAAGAGCCGGACTTTGCCGCGTTGCGCGACTTGCCGGAGTTCCAGCAGATTCTGGCCGCGGAGTATAAGGTCCTCTGAGCGGACAGCGTCCCATACAGCTTTTTGTACTTGCCCTGGTGCTGACAATCGCCGGGGCCTGTTCGCGTAGTTCATCGGATGCTGGCAGCATCGAGCGGACTGCGTTCTTACCCTTCGACAATCAAACCGGCGATGCGTCGCTCGACCGTTGGAGCTTGCCCGTACAGGCCGCTCTGCGCGCGATGACGGGGTCGCGGGTGAATGCGCAGAATGAGGCGCAGGCCGTGCTGTCGGGCGCCGGCGCGATCGCGCATGGAGTCCTGGAGCGCAATCCCAAAGGGCTGATTCGGCTGACTGTGGAGTTGTTCGACGCCGGGCGGCATACGACATTGCGTACTTTGACGGGTGAGGGTCCAGACCCGCTGGCGGCGGCGACTGAGGTCGCAAAGCAGTTGACGAAGACTCCGCAGGCGTTGGGCAATCGCGATGCGGCGAGCATCGAGCAGTGGGCCGCGATCCTGAATGCGCCGATTACGCCGGATGTGGTTCGGCAGTGCCGTGAGTTGCTGGAGCGGGATCCGGGGTTCAGCGCGGGGTACGCGGCGTGTGGTCCGATTCTGCTGTCGATGCCTCCGGCGATGGCCCGTGAGTTTGCGGATCGCGCGTATGCGAATCGCAAGGCGCTGTCGCAAGAGGCGCAGACCGTGATGGGGCAGGTGCTGTTTCAGACGGGACGGTTGGCGCAGGCGTCCGAGGTTTTGCGCAGTGTGGCGGAGCAGGTTCCGTCATCGTGGAATCAGATCGGGTATTCGGAAGCCGTGTTGGGGCATAAAGCGGCTGCGGTGGAGGCGATTGAGAAGTACAAGAAGTTTGGCGGCGATGAGGCCAATGCCGTCGATTCGCTGGGCGAGGTGTACTTCATCCTGAAGGACTACGCGGCGGCGGAGAAGCAGTTTACCGATTGCGGGGCGAGGTTCCCGCAGACGGCGCAGGGGCGTACGGCGGGGATCAAGGCAGCGGCGATGCGTGCGCTGCAGGGAGATCGCGCCAAGGCCGAAGAGATGGCGCAGGCGTACTTTGGCGGGATCAAGAAGCAGGCGGGTCCTGGAAGTACGAAACAGGTGGAAGAGGCCTGGCGAGGCATCATCCTTGAGCAGGATATGGCTGTGATGCGGAAGAAGGTCGAACAGTCGCTGATCAGCGTACCAGGTGAAACGCAGACATCGGGGAGTTAAGATCGGCGTATGCGGTACTTGCTGCGTACGCTGTTATTGGCCTTCTTCCCTGCCTTGCTCACGGCTCAGCTGAGCGTCAATCCGGTTCAGGATTACATCAACAAAACAACGCTCTTGAATAACATCTTGAGCAATATGCGTGTGACGCACGGCGCTAGTGTTGCTGGTGTTGCGCCCAAGGCTGCTGCTCCGGCGCCGGGTCCGACGGAGTTCCGGCACTCGGGGTCGCGCATTTTGCCCAAGCGTTTTCCGCGGCCGGCTGTTTCGGAATCGTTCTTAGAGTTGTACGAGAAGACTGCAAAGGACGATCGCTTTCCGGCAAACGACCTGGCGTACGCGATGACGTACTTTGTTGTGAATTCCTACATGACGGTGCACGATCTGCATCGCGTCGATTATGAGTACGACCCTTGGGCGAAGCGTGGCAAGGACTCGTTCGATCGCATTGCGTTGATGGGTCAGAAGAAGAATATGACGCCGACGCCGCTGCAGGAACGCGCGGTGTTTCTGCAGTTTCGTGAGGAGTTGTCGAAGAATCCGAAGATCGTGAAGATGACCGATGCGGAGAAGCAGGAGATGACCGAATTGCTGGCCATCACGTTCGGAGAGAACTTTCTGAAGTACAGGAATGCGCTCAGTCCGTTGGGCGTAGAGCGGGATGCGGAAGTGGCGCGCAAGGAAGCGGCGGCGAACCTGCAAAAGCTGTTTGGGATTCCGGCGGAACGGCTGAAGATCAACGAATCGGGGTTCACGTACTGATGTCCAATAGCGAGCTGGATGGGTTTCTGCGCGCGGCCAAGGCGCAGGGGGCGAGCGATGAGTTTCTGGTACGGCTGATGCAGCAACATGGGTGGCCGGAACGCAGTGTGTATGAGGCGTTGGGCAGGCATTATGCGGAGTCCACTGGGTTGCCGATGCCTGCGGCGCGAGGAGCGCTGGAGTCGGCTCGCGAGGCGTTCTTCCATCTGCTGGCATTTGGGACGTTGAGCGTTTGGATGTACGCGATCGGGTCGATTTGGTTCACGATGATCGAGTACTGGTTCCCGGATGCGACGTCGCCTTATTACGGGTCGCGTAGTTGGCGAATCCGCGAGGTGAGCTGGCAGATTGCGGCGATTCTGGTGTCCTTTCCGGTGTTCGCGTATGCGACGCGAAAGATTGTGGCGGACCTGATCGCGAATCCGGATAATGCGGCGAGCGCGGTACGGCGGTGGCTGACGAACATCGCGCTGCTGATTACGGCGCTGGTGTTTATCGGAGATCTGGTGGCGTTTCTGGCGACGTTTCTGCAAGGCGAGATCACGGCGAGGTTCGCGGCAAAGTCGCTGGTGGTGCTGGTGCTGTCGGGCGCGGTGTTTGCGTACTACACGCGCGGCGTGAATACGCGTGGAGCGGCGGTTTTGAATGCAGGCTGGCACCGGCAGTTCGCGATGGTGGCTGGGGTGTTGATCGTGCTGACGTTGGTGATCGGGTTCTGGCGGACGGGGTCGCCGGGGAATCAGAGGGTACTGGCGGAGGACCGGCGGCGGGTACAGGACTTGCATGCGCTTGCGGATACGATCCACATGCAGTGGGAGGCGAGTTCGCGGAGTGTTGAGGAACGGAAGTTGCCGGGGTCGCTGGGGGAGTTGCAGTCACAGGGTCGTGCGCTGTACTTGCGGGATCCGTTTACGCAGCAGCCGTATGAGTACAGGGTCGTGGATGGGGCGGCGAGCCGGTACGAGTTGTGCGCGACGTTTGGTCAGGCGAGTGAGGCTCCGGCGATGGGGGCGCAGCCGTCGGCGTGGTGGCATGGTGGGGGTCGGCACTGTTATGCGTGGGATGCAGGGAGGGTCGTGCCTTGGCCTGGTGGGGAGTGAGAGGATCGTGCCTTTGGGGCCGAATGGCGGTGGACTTCAGGAAAGCAAATAGGTGCCGGTAGAAAAAATGGACATGGCTCGTCGTTTTGCCGTTTTTTGGGCCATTTTGTGGTGTTTTTGCAACCTGATACGAGCTTGGTTCATCCACACTGATTCATGAGAGTTTTGGCCTTCGGCCTTTTTGCCTGCCTCCCCCTTCTATCCCAACAAGCCATTGTGAATATGCCCTCCGCGGACATCACTCCGAAGGGTAAGAACTTCCTGATGCACGAGACGCAGTGGCGCTGGTGGAACCCTGGTACGTATTGGTACGGGACGAATTTCTACTGTTACGGTCTTGGCCATGCAACTGAGTTCGCGGTGACGACATACAATGCCGGGACTCCCGAGGCGCCGAACCTGGCAAGCGGTGTGGGATTCAAAAGCTCTCCGCAACTGTTTAGCAAGTCCCACCCCGAGCGCGAGATCAAGCTGACGGTCGGGCAAATGGCGATTGTGAGCCATCGGTCGCAAGGGTTGGGTAGCTTTTCGTACGCGCATCTGAGCTTCCGTTTGCCGAAGACGCATACGCGTTTGACGGGCGGTGGATGGGCGGGTACCAGGCAACTCTTCAAGAAGAATACTGCGAACGTGCTAGCGGGTATTGAGCAGCCGATTTGGGGAGAGAAGTTGGTTGCTGTGAACGAATGGTTCCGCGGTGAGCATGACTTTGGCTTCTTCGTGACGGGTCTGCTGTATCATCCGTCCAAGCGTCACATGTTTGTGGCTGCGTATAAGATTCCGAATCGTGCGGTGAATGGAAAGCCGGGGATTGTCCTGGAGTACGGGATTTTCTTCTAGGGAAGCTGAGGGCACGTGGGGGCGTGTTTTCGCGGACTGTTATCGCTTAACATTGCGGCGCGAAGGGACGGCGCGAAGGGCGCGAAGGGCGCGAAGGGACAGCCTGAGCAGCCACGCTCGAAAAAACCTGTTAGGGACACCCGGCAGCTGCTTTCTCGCTACTTTCTGGGATTTGATACTGCGTACGCTCGACCCGCCATTTCCGTTGGAAGCGCACTTCCATTGCCTCCAGGAATTCACTATCTCCGAAGGGTCGACCGGCGTAGGTGCATTTTCTCAGGTTTGTCACCATGTCCATGTCCAGAGGCCGATTGTGTAAGTCGCGCCAAGCGTCAATTCCGCCGGCTCGTTCCCAAAAGGCAGTGTCCAAAACACGGCTGCGGTCGGGATCGCCCGTTAAGTGGTTGCGCGCGCTGGACCACTTGTATTCCTCAGGTAATTGGACGATTCCGGCGCGACAGGGGTTGGTCTCGACGTACCGCAGCCCCACCCAAAAGTGCCTCTCAGACATTGGGCAGGAGTTGTACCTTGCCTGCCACAGATGCCCACTTCTTCCTTTGCGGATGTTGATTGCCTGAGCGTAGCGACCGTTCGCCCGTCCGAACAATAGGGCTAAGGAATCCTCTTGCTCGGGGATGACGACGAAATGCACGTGATTGGTCATTAGGCAGTACGCCAACACCTTTGCTTTGGCCTCCTCTAAGTTTTCGCGGATTAGTCGCAGGTACAGGGAGCGATCCGCGTCAGTAAAGAAAACTCGTTGCCGGTTGGTACCGCGTTGTGTAATGTGATAGGGAAGTCCCGGAGCAATGACTCGTGCGTTTCGTGGCATTCCGCCTATATAGTGCGGAAAAGTGGGAAAAATCTCACGTGGGACACCCGTGAATGTCACATCTCAACGTGGCTGCTCAGGCTGTCCCCTTCAGCCCCCTTCAGCCCTCGCTTAGTTACCGTTTTTGTCGTTTCCAAAGACGGTCACGTTGCTCGGCGCTCATACATTCACATTCGAGGCCAATGAACCAGACCTTGCCTCCGATTGAGTGACGCTGCTTTACCCGGGCTTTGTAGGTAAATTCATCGAGACTCACTTCTGCCAAGGCAGCGCCGACGTGAACTCGCGGATGTGGGACAGGGTCCTTGGCTACCGCGAGGCTCAAGATCATGGAGTCCCCGCCCGGCATGCTTTCGTCCGTATAGCGGACTTCCGCGCTGACTGTCATCCCCGTATTGCCGAGGGGATAGATTTTGACGGTGTCTATCTCCTCGCCGATCTCAGGTTCGAATCTTCCGAGAATGAGCTCGATCTTGGACGCCCGTTCGCGAAATGTTTCCATATTTGTTCCAGACGGTGCGGCCTCAATCTCCTCCATGAGCTTGGCCGCGCCAACTTCGTCTACCGCATAAACATGGCAGCGGTGGACTTGTTTCTCCCGCTCTTGTTGCGCGAATGTCACGAAGCAGATGAGTGACAGAAGAAGTACGGAGCGGTACATAGGTCTCAGAATAACTTAGGCCGGACTCTTGCGAATCCGGCCTTGTCTGAAAGGTGTTTTCGTGTATTAGGCGATCAGGTCGTGCAGCACGTTTCCGTGTACGTCGGTCAGGCGGAAGTCACGACCGCTGTACCGATACGTCAGCTTGGTATGATCAATGCCCATCAGGTACAGAATGGTCGCGTGGATGTCGTGGACGTGGGTCGGCTTCTCTACCGCTTTGAACCCGAACTCGTCCGTTGCTCCGTAGATGGTGCCGCCTTTGACTGCGCCTCCGGCTAGCCACATGGTGAAGCCGAAGGGATTGTGGTCACGACCCTTCTTGACGCCTCCACCACCGCCGCCGACTTCGCGGACCGGGGTACGGCCGAACTCGGAACCGCAGACCACCAGCGTGTCCTTCCAAAGGCCGCGCTGCTTGAGGTCCTTGATCACGGCCGCGAACGGCTGGTCCGAGGCCTTGGCGTTGACCTTGTGGGCCATGATGTCGCCGTGGGCGTCCCAGGGGTCGCCGCTGGCGTAGTAGACCTGCACCATGCGAACGCCTTTTTCGACCAGACGCACGGCTTGCAGACAGCCTCGCGCGGTGGAGCCTTCGCCGTACAGGTCGAGCGTGGCTTGCGATTCCTTGCGGACGTCGAAGACGTCGGGCGCTTCGGTCTGCATGCGGTAGGCGACTTCCATGTTCTTCAACACGGCTTCTACCTGCGCGTCCTCGCCGGCCTGCTTCTTGTGGATGCCTTCGAGCTTTTGCAGAAGGTCCATTTCGCGGCGCTGTTCGGCGAGTTCGAACTTGGGGTTGTTGATGTTGTTGACGAGCTTCTTGGGGTCGAAGGCAGCTTCTACCTTCACCGGCTTTGGCTTCTCCTTGCCGTCCTTATCCTTTTCCATGGGCTTGTCCATGGACATCGGCTCTTCTTCCATGGGGGAGCCGTCGGGATTGGTGCGGGTCTGGATGCGCGAGGAGATGAAGGTCCCCTGGTTGATGGCCGGGAGGAAGCCGTTCGACCAGAGCGGCGAGCCTACCGTGGTCGGCATGTTGGGGCACAACACGACGAAGCCGGGGAGGCTCTTGTTGTCCGTACCGAGGCCGTAGGTGAGCCAGGCGCCGATGGAGGGACGTCCGGCCTGGTTGGCGCCGGTGTTCATCATCAGACATGCCGGTTCGTGATTCGGGATCTCGGTGTAGACCGAGCGGATCCAGCAGATGTCGTCGGCCACTTCGCCGAGCTTGGGCCAGAGTTCGGAGATGTCCATGCCGCACTGGCCGTACTTCTTGAAGGTGAACGGCGACTTCATGAGTTCGCCGGTGCGACGCTCCGTTTTGATGCCGCCGCCGGGCATGGGCTGGCCGTCGTACTTGGCGAGCGCCGGCTTGGGATCAAAACTGTCGATGGAGCTGCAGCCACCGTTCATGAACAGGAAGATGACACGCTTGACGCGCTGCGGATGATGCAGGGTCTGGAGCGCGACATCGCCATCGGGGGTGGACACGCCACCGGCGCGAGCCAGCGATTCGCCGACCATGCTGGCGAAGGCGGCCATGCCGAAGCCATTTCCAATGCGCCGCATTGCTTCACGGCGAGTCTGGGGATTTCTGGACTTATGCATTCGTCTTTGGCTCCTTAGTTGATGAACAGGAACTCGCTCGAGCTGAGCAACACTTTGGCGTAACGGCCCCAGGCCGTTGGTTCGTACTTCACTTCGGGGGCGGCGGGACCGGGTCCGCGACGTCCACCCATGCCACCCATCATGCCTGCGCCCATCGCCTGCATGGGAGCGGCTGCTCCAACGGGCGGGGGCATGTCCATGGGCATGGCGGCGGCGCCGTTGCCGTCCACCTGGATGCCTACAGGCATTGGCATGGGCATCGGCTTGCCGGCGACGTCGGTGGGCATCGGTACGGCGGGTGCGCCTCCGGTGACTTCGACGGGACCGGCGGGCTTGGGCGCGCCGTCCTTGGGCTTGTTCTTTTCTTCTTCCGCCTTCTTCTTGCGCTCTTCGTATTCGCGGAGAGGCTCGTTCTTCAGGTAGTCGATGCCGAGGGCGATTTCTTCTTCGCTGGCGTCGCGACCGTAGACGAGGCGGTAGGCCTTCTTGATGCGTTCGCGGTTGTTGGCTTCATTGGCGACGCGCTTGGCCAACTCTTCCGCTTCAATCTGCATGAAGTCCGAATTCATCAGGAAGAGGCGCTGTCCGGGGACGGTGGTCTGGAAGCGCTTCTCGGCGCTGATGAGCGGCGTCGGGAAGTCAAACAACATGAGGTATTCGTCGGGCTTGTAGCGGCTGATCTTGCCGTACACCGTGCGGCGCAGCATCGCGGGGGTGAGCTCGACGGAAGGTCCGCCGAGGGAGAGGTCGAGGTTGCCGGACACCTGCATGATGGAGTCGCGAATCTGTTCGGCGTCCATACGCTTGCGGGCGGCGCGCCAGTAGAGACGGTTGCCCGAATCCTTGGCGAACGCGGCGGGGTCGTTGGCGGAGGACAACTGATACGTCGAACTGAGGACGAGTTCGCGCAGGAGCTTCTTGGTGGAGCGACCGTTGCGCGTGAAGTTGTCGGCGAGGTATTCGAGCAGCTCAGGATTGGTGGGTCGTTCGCCGGTCATGCCGAAGTTGGACGGCGTGTCGACGATGCCGGAACCGAACAGCTGCTTCCAGATGCGGTTGACGTAGACGCGGGACGTGATGGGCTGGCCGACGATGAGTTCGGCGAGTTCCAAACGACCGCTACCCTGGCGGAACTCGATGGGCTTGTCGCTGGGCGACAGGATCGACAGGAAGTGGCGCTTGATGGGTTCGCCCACGAGGTTGGCGGGGTCCCCACGGAAGTGCAGCTTGATGTCTTCGGGCTTTTCCGCGTCGCGCACGCCGTGCACGAAGGGGAACTTGGCTTCGAGCTTTTTGCGAAGAGCGTCGATGCCGCCCTGGATGGTCTTGAGGCGAGCCTGCGGTTCGGCGCCGAGGCGGGATTCGAGAGCCCAGCCGCGGAACATCAGTACGCCGGGCTTGAAGCTGCGCATGCCCATGGCCATCATGGCGTTGGGGTCGTCCGCTTCGGGGAGTTCGCGCTGGAAGACTTCGGTCCAGAAGTTGTTGTCCGCTTCGGGCAGCGACTTGAACTCGAGGTGAGCGCCGGGGTTGAAGTCCTTAAACGAAGTGAAGTTGGACGGCTTGTCGGTGCGCTTCTTGGGCTTGGTGCCTTCGAGGTCCTTGGCCATGATCACTTTGTTTTCTGCGTCGAGCTCATTGCGTTCGAGCATCACGGCGATGATCTTTTCCTGTAGGTCGTCGGCAAGACGCTTGGCTTCCTGCATCGTGCTGGTGGGACGCTTCATCATGGCCTGCCACGCATCCTTGTGCTTGTACTTGGTGGTGGGCTTGGCCATGTACTTGATCCAGCGATCGAGCACTTCGAAGTCGAGCTTGCGGGCTTCGACGACCGCCGCCATATCCTTCTTCTGCGGCCCGGCGACTTCCCAGGCACCCTGCAGGTAGTTCGAGGTCTGATAGGCGAGGCTGCGGGAGAGATCGTTCAAGAGCTGGGTGTTGGCTTCCTGCAGGATCTTCTGCTGGCGATCCATGTCTTCTTCGAGCTTCAGGAATTCGTCGACGACGCTCTTGGGCGCCATCGGGTACTCCTCATAGATCGTGTTGTAGAAGACGCCGGCCATCGCATAGTAATCCTTCTGGCTGATGGGATCGTACTTGTGATCGTGGCAGCGGGCGCAGGCGGCGGTGAGACCCATGAAGCCGCGGGTGACGACGTCCACGCGATCGTTGCGTTCGTCGGCGCGGGTGATTTCAAAAGCGCCGTTGTCGTAGTACCAGGGGCCGAGGCCGAGGAATCCGGTGGCCGGCAGGTACTTGTGCTTCTGCGTACGGTCCATGAGGTCGCCAGCAAGCTGGGCCTTGATGAACTCGTCGTACGGCATGTCGTCGTTCATCGCGTTGATCACCCAGTCACGATAGGTGTACGCGTTGGGGTACGGACGGTAGCCGCGGGGGAAAGGATTCAAGGAGCGGTAGTCGTCTTCGCCGTAGCGGGCGACGTCGAGCCAGAAGCGTCCCCAGCGTTCGCCGAAGTGGGGCGAGGCGATGAGCTTGTCGACAACCTTGGCAAAAGCGTCGGGCGACTTGTCGGCTTCAAACGCCTGGATCTCTTCATAGGTCGGAGGGAGACCGGTGAGATCGAGTGAGGCGCGGCGGATGAGGTCGCGCTTGGTGGCGGGGGCCACCGGCTTGATGCCTTCCTTCTCAAGCTTGGCCAGAACGAACTTGTCGACCTCCGTCTTGGGCCAGGCAGCGTTCTTGACCGCGGGCGCAGGCGTCGGCTTGAGCGGCACGATCGACCAGAACTTGCGCATTTCCGGCAGGATTTCAAATTCGCCGGACTTGCTCTTGGCCGATACCTGTACGGCAGACTTTGGCCAGGGCGCGCCGGCCTTGACCCACGCCGTGATGTCGGCGATTTCCGCATCCTTCAGCTTGTTGCCCATGGGCATCTTCAAGCTGGGTTCGGTGTGACGGATGGCCGTAAGCAGGATGCTGCCGTCGAGATTTTTGGTGTCGACCGCGGGGCCGCGTTTGCCGCCCTTGGCGATGGCTTCCGGGCTGTCGAGCCGCAAACCGCCCATGGCGCCGTTGGTGTGGCAGCCGAAGCAGTTGGTGGCGAGCACCGGACGAACCTTGGTTTCGAAAAATTCTGGAGAGCTGGGATTTTGCTGCGCGTGCAGTTGAACCGCCAGCGCTGTGGCGGATAGCGCAAGAACCGAATACGACTTCCCTAACATTGGAGTCCCCTCAAACTACTCGAACATTGTTTCGGACCGAACCCGGCCTGAGCGTTGCAGTGCGAGCCGGGAATGCACAACTGGGAAACGAGGGTGGCGGACAAAGACCCGGTTCGTAGCGGGCAGCGCAGCCCGCCACATGAACCTAAGTTTACCTGAATTTTGTTCAGAAGTCTCGCCAAATACAAGGCTTACTCCGCCAAAGTGGCCACAATCCGCTTGGGGTCGTAGCGTTTGACGGAATTGGAGCCGGGAGAAGCGACCCAAACAGAACCGAGTCCAAATGTTATGAGACCTCCACCGCCTTCGCCGTGGAATTCCTGTAACACTTTTTCTTTTTCCGCCGTGGGGCTGATGCGAATGACCGGGAAACCAGGCAGCGACGCCCAGAGCGAACCGTCGCCAAAGGCCAGTGACGCGGTGGCGGCACCGGGGATGCCCAAATCGACGGTGGCGATGACTTTGTTGGTCTTCGGGTCGATGCGGGAAATCTTGCCTTCTTTGCGGCCCAGCACCCAGACGGAGCCTTCGCCGAATGCCAGAGCGATCGGCTCTGCGGCGACATCGATGCGCTTGGTCACGAGGCTGGTTTTGGGGTCGATGCGGGCGACGCGATCCTCACCTGGGCAGGTCACCCAGATGGAAGAGTCCGCCGAGAGGATCGAGGTGCAGTTGGGAGCCAGGCGCATTTCGCCGACCACGGTGTTTTCCTTGGGGTCGATGCGCTGGAGCGTGGTTTTGGAATCGGCGAGGAGCCAGATGCTGTCCTCATTGGCGGCTACCGCATTGCGGGCGGTCACCTTGTTGCCTACCGGGATGTGGGCGGCAAGGGTCATAGCGCCGGGGGCGCCGGCAGGACGTCCGGCACCGGTGCCACCGGGTCCACGTTGGGGCTTTTCGCCTGCTACGGGTTTGGCTTCTGCGGGCGCTTGAGCGGCTTCCGGTTTGGCGGCATCGGGCTTGGGTGCGTCGCTAGGTTTGGCTGCGTCGGGACGGCGTGTATCGCCTCCGGGTCCGCCACCAGGACCTCCACGTCCGCCGCGACCACCGCCCGCCGTTTCGATCTTGGCGAGGGTGTGGTTGCCGCAGGCTGGAACCCAAAAGGCGTTGAACGCGCTGAGCATGCCGCCGCAGCCGTTTTCGACTTTGACGCTGACGAGCGGTTCGGCCGGCTTGTTGGTTTTGGGATCGATACGCTTGACCGCGGTGGCGGTGGCGATCAGGGCCGCGTCGTTGAACTGCATGCCGACGGCGGGGCTGTCGAGTTCGATTTCCGCTTCGGCGACCAGGGTCGCGGCGGGAATGAGAACGCCGGGCGTTTTGAGCCCGGCCTTGGGACCGGCTGCAACTGCCGCGGCCGGCTTGGTCTGCTTCTTCTTGCTTTCCTCAGCGCCGGAGGCGGCCACGGTTGTGGCCACCCCCATTGCGAGAAGGATCAGGAACCTGCGGAAGTTAGAACTCATAGCGCAGGGCGAACTGCATCACTCGGGCCTGCATCACGCCGGACAGCTGTCCGAAGGTGGACGGCGCCGACAGGTTCAGGCTGGGCGAAGTGAAATTGACGTTGTTGAAGGCGTTGAATGCTTCGGCGCGGAACTGGACGCGATGGCCTTCGAGCTTCGGCACAGAGAAGTACTTGCTGAGCGAGAGGTCGAAGTTGGACATCGAGGGTCCGGTGAACATAGCGCGGGTACCGGTGGTTCCGGGATAGGCAGCCATGATCGAGTTTACCCCGTTCACATTCGAGAAGAGGCTGGGATTGCCGTTTGCGTTGATCTGTACCTGAGCGGTGGGCAAGGTCGCGCCGGGGCGGGCGATGCCGAGCGAAGAGGTCAGGTAGTTGACCGAGTAGACGCCACCAGCGGTGACCGAGAGCGGGTTGCCGGAGCGATAGCGCCAGAGCATCGAGGTGCCCCAGCCGCCGAGCAGTGTGTTCACAATGCCGGGGGCGTTGTTCAGGTAGCGACGGCCTTTGCCGAACGGCAGGTCCACCACGGTGTTGGCCGTGATGTTGTGCCGGGCATCGAAGTCTGACAGACCGCGGAAGCCGGTGGGGTTGAAGCTGTCCTGGATGGTCGCACCAGCCGATTCGGCGCCGGAGGAGAGGTCGATCGACTTCGACAGGGTGTAGTTGAAGTCAAAGCCCCAGCCCTGGGTGACCGGGCGGCGCAAGGTCAGCTGACCACCGTGGTAGGAGGAGCGGCCCATGTTGGACCATGCCGGGAAACCGGCGGCCTGACGCATGAAGAACGTGTTGCAGCCGAACACCGACAGGCACTGGCCGTTGGACTGGCGGACGCGATCCATATCGTTGAGCGCGTCGAGGTCCGAACCGGCGTAGGTGTTGTAGGTGGTGTGGAAGTAGTTGGCGGTGGCGCTGCCGGTGATGTAACGGTTGGCGGCGCCGGGGAACATGTTTTCAAAGAAGGCGACCGTGGGAACGTTGGCAGCGGTGCCGCCACGCTCGTAATGATCACGCAGCATGCCGGCGGCCTGGGTCCAGGTCTGGCCCGACTTGGCATCCTTGAACTGGGTGGAGGGCTGGAAGACGTCGAGGCGAACCAGGCTCTTGCGGGCGAGGCGGCCGACGTAGCCAACTTCAACGACCAGTTTGCCGGGAAGCGGACGGGCGTAGCTGGCGTTCAGCAGGTAGTTGTACGGAGCGGCGAGGTTCGAGAACGCGCCCTGGTAGGCTCCGAATCCGCCGACGGCGACGTCGGGCGTGAAGGGGAACACAGCGGCAGGAGCGCTGGGGATGGACGGGAGCGAACCGATGCCGTAGCGGGCCGAAGTGGTGAAGTTGGTGTTCACCGGCTGGGTGCGCTGGGTGGCGAGACCGGGCGAACCGGACTGGTCGAAGTTGGTGACCATGTTCGAACCGTAGCGGTCATAGAGCACCGAGGCGCCAACGCGGATGACGGAGCCCTTGCCGAACAACGTACCCCAGAAGCCGTCGTAGGTGGGGGCGTAGGCGATGTTCAGGCGGGGAGCCCAGTTGTTGTTGTCACGGCGATACCAGCTGTCACGACCATTGGCAGGTCCGGCAGCGGCAAAGGTGAGGTCGGCGATGTTGCTGTTGGTGAAGCCGCCCAAGGCGGAACCAACGCGCTGGTCCCACACCTGCTCGATCGGCACGGTGGGGGTAACCTGCACGCCGTTCTTTTCATAGGGAGGAGCGTAGTTGCCGTAACGGACACCGTAGGTGAGCGTTAGGTCCTTACGCATCTTCCAGACGTCCTGGATGTAGAACTCGTACTCGCGGGCGGCGAAGCTACGGGCGATCGGCTGACCGAACGGTACGGCCTTGCCCGACAGGTCGAAGTTATAGGTGCCGCTGTACTGGTTGATGACGCCGAGCAGAATGCCCAGAGCGCGCTGCGTGGGTTGCGTTTCGGCGAGACCCAAAGTGGAGGTACCCGAGCGCTGACGGATGAACGCGATGACCGCGTTGCTGGCGTCGGCACCGAGACCGGCGAGGGTGTTACGCGAGAAGCTGTGGCTGAGGTACGAGGTGGCAAACGACGTACGGTCGTTCTGGATAATGCGGAAGTTGATGCCGCCCTGTACGGTGTGGGTCTTCTTGGTCCAGGTGAGGTCGTTCACCAGGTTGGTGGTCGGGATGATGCGACCAAAACCGCGGGTGAAGTTCTCAAAGGTGGAAAGACCGTCGAAGCTGAGAGAGTTGTTGGGCGAACCGGTCTGGGCGATGCCGAGGCGGGTATAGCCGAAGTTGAATACGTTGACCAGGGTGGGCGAGAACACGTAGGTGTGACGCGCCGCGAGGCCGCGGGAGTTGTCGATGTTCTTGGCGGCCGCGTCCTGGCCCGGGAACTGGGCGAGCACTTCGTCGCGCTGGTTGTCGGCGAGAGTGCCGCGCACCATGAAGCTCTGCTTCTGGGTGAGGTTGAAGTCGAACTTGGCAACGTAGGCGCGATCGTTGCGGGTGAGCGGAGCGTTGAAGCGGAAGAGGCCAAAGTTCAGGCCACGGTCGGCGCCGGCAGCGAGGTCGTTGGCGGCGGGATACTGCTTCAACAGTTCCATCATGGCGGGATTTACGCCGAGGCCGAGCGGGTCGACCGAGCGTACTTCCGACGGGCTGATCTGGCCGATGGTGCCATCGTTCTGGCGGAACTGCACGATGCCCTGCTTCAGGGTTTCGGTGGGTACGTTGCGGGACTGTGCGGAGGCCGAACGGTCCTTGCGGTCTTCCCAGTTGAGGAAGAAGAACGCCTTGTCGCGGATGATGCGGCCGCCGAGCGAGGCGCCAAACTGGTTGCGGATCAGCGCTTCGCGCGGGAGGCGCGAGCGGTTGGAGAACCAATCGTTGGCGGCCGTCTTGACGTTGCGGTGGAACTCATACAGAGATCCGTGAAAATCGTTGGAACCGGACTTGGTGACGAGCGAGACTTGGCCACCGGAAGAGCGGCCCTGATCGGCGCCCTGACCGGCGATGGTGACGCGGAATTCCTGAACCGAATCGAGCGGCACGGGAAGCGCGGAAGTGAGGCCTGCAGCGCCGGCGGTCTGCGCGTTCTGGCTGGAGGAGGTGACGCCGGAGTTCTGATTGTCGTTGACGTCGACGCCGTCAAGCGTGACGTTGTTCTGGTCGCGGCGGGCGCCGAGAACTTCGCCGGTGGCGGTTACGCCCGGCTGTACGCTGAGGAGTTCCACGACGTTGCGGGTCTGCAAGGGAAGCTGGCGGACCTGGGTTTCTGTGAACGCATTGCCGACGGTGGCGTTTTGGGTGTTCACGGTGGGTGCGACTTCTTCTACGCGGATCACTTCCGTGACCTGGCCGACTTCCAATTTGATGTCGAGAGTGGACGGGACGTTGATCTGTAGCACTACGTCCGCGACGTAGGTACGAAAGCCGGGGCTCTGTGCCTCCAGCTTGTAAGTTCCCGGAGGAACCTGGGCAAAATTATAGGTGCCGTCGGCCGCTACGGTTTTCCGCGAGGCGGAGGTGCCGACGTTGGTGAGCGTAACCACTGCGGTGGGTACGATGGCATTCTGAGCATCCGTCACCGAGCCCTGGATAGAGCTGGTTTGCGCTTGCAGTCCGAGCGCCGCAAGTGCCAAACAGACGATTGTTTTCTTCAAGTAAAGCCCCCAAAGACGTGATCTTTGCGCCAACACTGGCGCTGGGGTGGCTCGCACATTGAGCACGCTGACTAGGCGGGTACCAGCTTCCGATAACCCCACGGAAGCGAATAACAGGATCATAAAAGGTTTCTATTTCAAGGGTCAAATAGAAAACCGCTATAATCCTTATTCGCCCCGGTTTGCGAAGGTTTTTGAGCGGGCCCTGTCCCTCCGCTTACACATCGTTGAAAGCAGAGGAACGCACCGTGACAGCAATGCTGTGGCCTGTTGTGATCTTCATGGCCATCTCACTGGCGATCGGACTTTACACCTACACACAGGTTCGGGGATCGAGTAAGAACTACACCGTTTGCGGCAAGGCTATGCCGTTCATCGTGGTGGGTACAGGACTCGCGGCGCAAGCCATTGACGGCAATGCGACCTTGGGGAATGCATCGCTTACGCTCACTACCGGATTCTGGGCAGGGGCGGCTATTCCGCTGGGACTAGCACTTAGTCTCATAGTGGTCGGGCGCTTTCTGGCCGCTCCGCTCCACAAGATGGACCTGCTCACCCTGCCCGAGTTCTTTTACCGCCGCTATTCGAAGTACGCCGAACTGCTCACATCGATGCTCACCATGGTGTGCTTTATCATCCTGGTGGCCGGCAATCTGTCCGCTGTGGCGTGGATCCTGTCCGTGGTCAGCGGGCTCGATTATGGAACGTGTTTGGTGATTGGTACTACTGTGATCCTGGTGTACACAGTGGCCGGCGGTTTGTACGCGGCGCTGTGGACGGACTTCTTCCAGATCCACATCGCGATTCTGGGCTTTTTGCTCGCTGCTGGATACATTTTGTGGACGCGCGGACTGGGCGATGTACTGGCGAAGTTGCCGGCTTCGACCCTGGACCCCGCGCAGATGACGACGCTGGCTGGAGGCGGGCTGTCCAACTGGGCAAGCATCATCTCGCTGGGGTTCGGCAATGCGATGGCGCTGGACTTTATGGAGCGTGTGTTTTCCGCCAAGTCCCCTGAGACCGCACGCCGCGCCTGCTACTACGCTGCAGGCTGGACGATCATCATCGGGCTGTGCGCTTCGCTCATTGGACTCGCGGCTATCTCTTCGGTAGGCAAGCTGGACGATCCCCGAATGGTGATGCCAGCGTACGCCGGCCAGTTCCTGCCGTACATCATCGGCGTGATGGTGTTTGTTGGCGTACTGGGTGCGTCGATGTCCACCGCCAACGGCGCGATGCTGGTGATCTCAATCGTGATGGCGCGTAACATCTGGCAGCGGTGGACCGCCAAAACTCCTTCTGACTCTTTCATGCTGATGCTGTCGCGCGTGCTGGCTCTGCCCGTTTCGATCGCCGCCGGTTGGATCGCGTATGTGCGTCCCGAACCCGGCATCCTGCTGGTGGTGGCGTTCGACATCGTGTTTGCCGGCTGCGTGATTCCGCTGTTCTTTGGGGTGTACTGGAAACGGGCCACCTCCGAAGGTGCCATTGCCAGCATCCTGGCCGGTACGCTGGCCCGCATGATCTGTTACTTTGCGGTTCCTGCCGCATGGGCCGGGCTCGATACGCTACTGCCTCCCGTCATCAGCGCGGTCGCGTTCTTTACCACGAGCCTTTTGACCAAACCATCTACTGTTGAGAACACCGAGGTCCTTCTTTGCGAAACTCATTCGTCCTATTCCTAACCGCAATCGCCGTCATGGCGCAGGAGGCGCCGCCGCCCGGCCCTCCACAGCAGAAGAAAGGCATGCGTCCGCAGCGGCCGCCGCTGCCTGGCGTCAAGGAAGTACAGAAGCCGATGACGGAGATCACGCCCGATGCGGTGTTCCCGGTGCCCGGCGTTCCGGATTGGACCACAGCCGCTCCGGACGGCATCTGGGTGTCGAACAAGCCCAAGGGTACGGTGTCGAAGCTGAACGCCAAGACCAACATCGTCGAAGAGACGATCGAAGTCGGCAAGGCGCCCTGCAGCGGCATCGCGTTTGGGTTCGGCAGTATCTGGGCGCCGACGTGTGGCGACCGGAATCGCGAACGTCCCACCGACTTCACCAACTCCGGTGTCGCGCGTGTGGATATCAAGACCAATAAGCTCGTGGCGTTCATCGATGCCCCGCCCGCGAACTCCGAAGGCGGCATCGCCGTGTCGCCCGAAGCAGTGTGGATTGCCAGCGGCGCCGAAGGCGACAAGGTTCTGCGCATCAACCCGACCACCAACAAAGTGGAGAAAGAGATCGCCATCGTTTCCGGGTCGCACACCGTGGACTACGGCGAAGGCGCCGTATGGGTGACGCAGTCGAGCGGCAACATCCTGACGCGCATCGATCCCAAGACCAACACGGTGACGGACAAGATCGAGGTGGGTCCCAAGCCGCGCTTCCTTACGGTTGGCGAAGGCTTTGTGTGGACCCTCAATCAGGGCGACGGTACGGTGTCGAAGGTGGATCCCAAGACCAAGAAGGTGGTCGCGACCATTCAGTGTGGCGTACCCGGTGGCGGTGGCGAAATCTCTGCCGGTGGCGGCGCGGTATGGTTGACCGTGTTCCAGATCCCTCTGACACGCATCGACGCGAAGACGGATAAGGTTACCCATCAGTGGGCCGGAGCCGGTGGCGACGCAGTGCTGTTCGCACACGGGTCCGTATGGCTGTCAAACTTGAGAGAACAGAATATTTGGAGACTCGATCCAGCAAAGCTGCTGAAGTAGAGACAAATGGAAGAAAAGATCCTCTGGGAAGAAGAACTCCGCGGAGGCCAGACCTGGTCGCATATCTTTGACCTTGGCATGGCCATCCGCCTCACCGATGTCGAGGGCGGCGCCAACGTGTCCGCCCTCATGTACAACTCCCGGCATATGGAAGAGCGTTACAACATGCCGGACACCTTGAAGGCGCAGCACATCGCGCGCCTCACCGAAGGCTTCTGCATCTATTCGGACATGGGCCGTATCATGTGGTCCGTCACGCACGACACCTGCGGGTGGCACGACCCGCTGGGCGGCGTCCTCGACGAGAAGTCGCTTGCGAAGAAGTATGGCGTCAAAAGCTATCAGGAGCATCGCAACGAGTGGACGCAGGCCCCCAAGGAGCAGATGCTGCTGGAACTGGCGAAGTACTCGCTAGGTCCACGCGACTGGATTCCCACGCTGAACTTCTTCAGCAAAGTGGAGTGCAACCTGGACGGCGTCATGAAGTACATACCCGGCAGTTCGAAGCCCGGTTCGTACGTCGAACTGCGCGCCGAGATGCGTACGCTGCTTGTGTTGAATGCCAATCATCATCCGTGGGAGCCAGGCTCAACCTACGCGCCAAAGCCGGTAAAGATCACCGTCAAGCAGGTGCCGCCGGCCGGAGCGGATGACAAGTGCCGTCTGTCGCGTCCTGAGAACGGACGTGGCTTTGAGATCAATGCGAGGTGCTGCTAGTATGCCGCGGATCGACGTAACCGTACTCGCGGGCGACGGTTGGTGTGAGGTCGTCAAGAAGGGCGAAACGCTCCGCATCATCGACCTGGAGGGCAACCAGGCTGTCGACACGTTGCTTTACAACGCGCACGATAAAGAAGACCGTTATTCGGCGATCGACACGATCAACGCGCAGGGCAACATCTATCTCACCAAGGGGTCGAAGCTGCTGACCCAGAATGGCAACGTGCTGATGACCATCACGGAAGATCAGTGCGGCCGTCACGACACGTTGGGCGGCGCGTGTTCGCAGGAATCGAACATGGTGCGCTACGACATCGGCAAGCGGTACATGCATGCATGCCGGCAGACTTTTATGAAGTATGGTCTGAAACACGGCATTGAGAAGCGCGACATCGTGTCGAACATCAACTTCTTTATGAACGTCCCGGTGACGCCGGAAGGCAAGCTGACGTTTGAAGACGGTCTCTCTGCGCCCGGCAAGTACCTGGAACTTTATGCCGAGATGGATACGCTCGTGCTGATTTCCAACTGCCCGCAGTTGAACAATCCCTGTAACGCCTACAATCCCACACCAGTCCGGTTAATCGTCCAGTAGGGTAAATGTTTTCCAAAGTTCTGATCGCCAATCGCGGCGCCATCGCCTGCCGCATCGCTCGTACTCTGCGTGCGATGGGCATTACCAGCGTCGCCATCTATTCGGAAGCAGACCGCGGCTCGCTCCATGTCCGCATGTGCGACGAGGCAGTGTCCGTTGGGGGACCTCGCGGGTACCTCGATGTGGACGCTGTCTTGAACGCCGCTCGCCAGTCCGGCGCGCAGGCCGTACATCCCGGCTATGGGTTTTTGTCCGAGAACACCGCGTTTGCCGATGCCTGCGAAGCGGCAGGGATCACCTTCATCGGACCCACGCCATCGCAGATTAACGACTTCGGCCTGAAGCACAAGGCTCGCGAGATCGCCGAGCAACAAGGCGTACCGCTGTTGAAGGGTACGGGACTGCTGTCGAATCCAGCCGACGCTGCGGCCATTGGCTTTCCGCTGATGCTGAAGTCCACGGCAGGCGGCGGCGGCATTGGTCTGCGCATCTGCCGTACGGCGGAGGAACTGTCGGAAGCATTTACCTCGATCGAGAACCTGAGCCGTACCAACTTCAAAGACGGCGGCGTGTTTGCTGAGCGCTTTGTCGAGCGCGCGCGGCATATTGAAGTCCAGATCTTTGGCGACGGCAAGGGTCGCGTGATGGCGCTGGGCGAGCGCGATTGTTCGGCACAGCGTCGGAATCAGAAGGTGGTGGAAGAGACGCCTGCTGTCGGCTTGACGGATGAGACGCGCAAGGAGCTGTTCGCGGCGGCCGTCAAGATGGGCGAGGCAGTCTCCTATCGCAACGCGGGTACTGTCGAGTTCCTATACGACGATGATCGCGGCGAATTTTACTTCCTGGAAGTGAACACGCGATTGCAGGTGGAACACGGCGTGACGGAAGAGGTCACGGGTGTGGACCTTGTGGAATGGATGGTGCGCTGCGCCGCTGGTGAAGATGTACTGAAGCCGGTGGAGCCCAAGGGTGCGTCCATCCAGGTTCGTGTGTACGCCGAATCCCCGCTGAAGGACTTTGTGCCCTGTGCTGGTTCCCTGGGCGTGGTTTCCCTGCCCGGCGCGGATGTCGCGCGCGTGGAAAGTTGGATCGAATCCGGTAGCGAAGTGTCGATGTTTTATGACCCGCTGCTGGCCAAGGTCATCGTCAAGGCAGACACGCGCGAGGCTGCCGTAGCCGCGCTGGCAAAGGCTTTGGATCACACGACGATCAGCGGCATTGAGACCAACGTCGATTATTTGAAAGCCATCTGCGCGGATGCCGAGTTCCAGAAAGGCGGCTTTCCAACGTCGTTCCTGCGGCGCTTTGCGTACGTCACGCGCGCGATCGAAGTGATCGAACCGGGTACGCAATCGACGGTGCAGGACTTCCCCGGTCGCTTGGGCTATTGGGATGTCGGTGTGCCGCCGTCGGGTCCAATTGATGACCTGGCGTTCCGCATGGCCAACGAGATCGTCGGCAATGCTCCCGACGCGGCGGGCTTTGAGTTTTCGCTGATCGGGCCGACGTTGAAGTTCCATCACGATGCGGTGGTCGCGGCTACGGGCGCGGATATGGGCGTCGAACGTTGGAAGCCGCTGCATGTCAAAGCCGGCGATGTACTGCGCTTTGGCCCAGTGAATGGCGCGGGTGCGCGCGGTTATCTCGCGGTGCGCGGTGGCATCGACGTGCCGTCGTACCTGGGCAGCAAATCTACGTTTATTCTGGGCAAGTTCGGCGGTCAGTTCCTGCGCATGGGCGATCTGCTGCGCTTCGGCAACGCTGCTGCTGCCGAGCCGAAGTCCATCGCGGAACCGCCTGTTTACAGCAAAGAATGGTCTATCGGCGTGACCTATGGTCCGCACGGTGCTCCGGACTTCTTCACCGATGGCGACATCGAGATGTTCTTCTCGACGGCGTGGAAGGTCCACTACAACTCTGATCGTACGGGCATTCGTCTGCTCGGTCCGAAGCCGGTTTGGGCCCGTAAAGACGGGGGTGAGGCGGGCTTGCACCCGTCGAACCTGCACGACAACGCGTACGCTGTCGGCACCGTGGACTTTACCGGCGACATGCCGATCATCCTGGGTCCTGATGGTCCCAGTTGCGGCGGCTTTGTGTGTCCCGCGACCATTGTCGCGTCCGAACGTTGGAAGATGGGGCAGCTCAAAGCAGGCGATCTCGTCCGCTTTGTGCGCGTCAACAACGAACCTGCCGTACTGCGTGGCGAAGCGCCAGGTACGGTGATTCGCGCCGATGGCGATGAGTACCTGCTGGTCGAATTCGGCCCGAATAAGCTTGATTTTGAACTCTCATTGCAGGCGCATTCGCTGCGCCGTCAATTGTTGGGTACGCCGGGGTTAATTGACCTGACGCCGGGAATCCGGTCTCTGCAGATTCACTACAATCCGGCCAAGCTATCTCGCACAGAACTGTACGAACGCATCGACGCGGCGCAGGCGCATCCGTTGACGTCGGTACCGTCGCGCACCGTGCATCTGCCGCTATCTTGGGACGATCCGCAGACGCGCTTGGCCATCGAAAAGTACATGCAGGGCGTACGTGCCGATGCGCCGTGGTGCCCCTGGAACATCGAATTCATCCGCCGCATCAACGGACTCGGCTCCGTCGATGATGTGTACCGCATCGTGTTTGAGGCGAGCTGGCTGACCCTCGCTTTAGGCGACGTGTACCTGGGTGCGCCGGTGGCGACGCCTGTCGATCCGCGCCATCGTTTGGTGACGACAAAGTACAACCCCGCGCGCACCTGGACGCCTGAGAATGCTGTCGGCATCGGCGGCGCGTACATGTGTGTGTACGGCATGGAAGGTCCTGGCGGCTATCAGTTCGTCGGACGTACCACGCAGATGTGGAACACGTACAACGGCGAGAAACCCTGGCTTTTGGACTTCTTTGACCGCATCCAGTTCTATCCCGTGTCCGCGCAGGAGTTGCTGGAGATGCGTGCCGACCGCAGCTTTACGCCTCGCATCGAGGACGGCGAGTTCCGCATCGAGGATCATCGCCGGTTCCTCAAGTCGATTGAGAAGGAGGCGGCCGAGTTCCAGCAGATGCGCGAACAGGCGTTCCGCGAAGAGCGCGACCGCTGGGGGGAATACATCGCACCGGCTTTGGAAGACCTGCCGCCGCCCGTCGAAGATGCGCTGCCGGAAGGCGCGACTGCCGTACGTTCGCCGATCTCGGCCAGCGTGTGGAACATCCCCGTCCAAGTGGGCCAAAAGCTTGGCGACGGGGAACGCGTGATCGTACTGGAGGCGATGAAGATGGAACTCGCCATTACGGCGCCCATCGCGGGTGAAGTGCTGGAACTGCGTTGTGCTCCGGGCGCCATCGTACAGCCCGGGCAGGTGCTGGCGGTGATTCGATGAAGTCGCCCGTGTGGATCGCGGAAATCCCTCGCAAGACAGCGGCGGCCGGGCCGTTGCAAGGGCTGACGTTCGCCATCAAGGACAACATCGACTACGCTGGCGTACCCACCACAGCAGCCTGCCCCGCGTACGCCTACACGCCTGCCAAGAGTGCGCCCATCGTGGCTACGCTTGAGCAAGCCGGAGCCGTAGCCGTCGGCAAGACCAACATGGATCAGTTCGCCACGGGACTTGTCGGTGTACGTTCGCCATACGGTGCTCCGTCGAGTGTCTTCAACGCCGAGTACATCTCCGGCGGCTCGAGTTCGGGGTCGGCGGTGGCGGTCGCATCAGGCCAAGTGGACTTCGCGTTAGGTACGGACACCGCGGGGTCGGGTCGCGTACCGGCTGCCTTCAACAACATCGTGGGGTTGAAACCGTCCAAGGGCGTGATCTCGAATGAGGGCGTAGTGCCTGCCTGCGCGAGCCTCGATTGCGTCACCATCTTCACCCGCGACATCGCAACCTGCGCACGCGTGTACGAGACGGTGCTGCCGCGTCCCGCATCGCTGCCTGGCTGGGCGACGGGTAAGTTCCGCTTCGGCATTCTGCCTGTTAATCAGCGGGAGTTCTTCGGCGACATCGCAGCCGCGAGCCTGTATCAAGACTCGATCGATCGCCTCGCCGCGTTGGGCGGAGTAGCGGTAGAATTCGACTACACGCCGTTCAAAGACGCGGCTTCCCTTCTCTATGCAGGACCCTGGGTCGCCGAGCGCTACGCCGCTGTCGGCGAATTCATCGCGTCGCACAAAGACGCTGTGAATCCCACGGTGCGCGACATCATCCTGGGTGCCACCAAGTATTCGGCGGTGGATGCGTTTCAGGCGTCGTATAAGTTGGAAGCGCTGCGCGTGAAATCCCTGCCCACGTGGGACACCGTGGACTTCCTGCTGCTGCCGACGACGGGTACGACGTACAAGATCGCGGAGGTGGAAGCGGAGCCGTTGAAGCTGAACACCAACCTCGGCTATTACACGAACTTCGTCAACCTGCTGGACCTCGCGGCGATCGCGATTCCCGCGGGCTTCCGTCCCAATGGCCTACCGTTCGGAGTGTCGCTGATCGCTCCGGCGCGCACGGATTGGGCGCTCATCGAGCTAGCCGCGAGGCTCGAAGAAGTTCGCATCACGGTGGTGGGAGCGCACCTGACGGGTCAGCCGTTGAACAAGCAGTTGACCGAGCGTAACGCCCGTTTGGTCCGCACCTGCAAGACCGCGAAGAATTACCGGCTGTACTCGCTGGCCAACACTACGCCACCCAAGCCCGGATTGGTGCGTGAAGAAGGCTTCGATGGCCCGGGGATTGATGTGGAAGTGTGGGCGATGCCTGCGCGCAACTTCGGGTCGTTTGTGAATTTAATCCCGCCGCCATTGGGGATTGGGTCGATCATCCTGGAGGACGGGGTCCGCGAGATGGGCTTTATCTGCGAGCCTCAGGGATTGAAGGGTGCGCTAGAGATCACCAGCTTTGGAGGCTGGAAGAAGTGGCGGGCCTCGCTGCAGCAATAGGTCACAACAAGTAGTAAGGTAGCCATATGGTAAAAAACCTTACTGCCACTGAGGTTGATAGGCCGCGCCGCTGGACACCAAGGCGTGGAATGAGCTTTCATCACGTGATTCCTGATGCGGTGTTGCTGCAAACCTGGAATTGTCTGGTAACATCGCTCACCCGAACAAACCTGGGTGAGGCCCAAGAGGCGGTTTATCACCATTTACGACTCTTCTATCCGTCACTTGCCGATCCTAAAGGTTTCATCCAAAGGATGCGCGCCGGGCACGCTGCGCAACAGCATTCCAGCCACTTTGTAGTCGCTGCGTTGGAAACATTTCATTACACTCCGGTGCTGGAACAAGCCGTTTGGCCCGAATGGAACCTGGTAGAAGGGCCGTTGGGCGAGGCCCGTAGCGATGATTACGGCTCTGTATTTGATCCATTCTTTACCGGGTTAAATGATGAAGAGTTACGGCGCATGAAGATCCTCGAAGTGTTGAACCGCGAGTTTTTGCGATTCAACGAAAATCAGAATCCAGGAAATGCGATGGCCTTGAATTGCGTTAAGGAAGCCATGCGAAGTGCCAAACACTTTGTTTCCGCCGACAAACCAATCGAGTATCGTCCGCTAATGTGGATTCGCGACGAGCCAACGGGAAAGTGGCGGAAGCGCAAGAAAAGCGAAGAGGATCTGCCCGTTGAAGTGATCCCGCTGACCTAACACGGCATCAGCACCTGGAATCCGTAACGCGCTGCCGTAGACGTTCAACACCGGGTGCTTCGCGGACAGTAGCAAGTCGCTGAGTTCGCCCTTGTCGAGCCCGGCGCTCTCGGCTGCCGTGAGAAGGGAAAACAGCTGCCCCAGCCAGTAGACGCGACGCTGTTCATACACGCGATGCCCGGCGCTGCTGTCGAGCCACGCTACAGCATCGCGAAGTGCACGACCCCGTTCCGGCATCGGCGGCAGGTCCTTGCGAGAGTCCATGTACGCGTGGTAATCCGCCTCTGTTTTGCCCGTGAATGGTCCCACCTGCACCGCCGAGGTAACAAACGCCCGATACAGGACGCACTTCTCCAGAAAGTAGATGGTCTTGTCTTCCCGGTCCGACCCATCCCACGCGCGCAACGCATCGTACAGCTCATTGGTCTGGCGAATCCATTCTGGGGACTTCTTTGTTGCAGCGTCGATCTTCACCAGCAAGTCGATCATGCGGCCGTACAAGTTGGTGCCAGCGCCCGCGCTAAGCCAAAAGCGATCCGATTCGCGAGCCTCTCCGGCCTTGCCTCGTACGCCTTTGCGTTCGATAGCGGCAACCGTGTGGTCGGAACCCACAATTGATGCAGCGGCGGTATCGTAGAACGCAATCAACATGCCCGGCGCATCCTGCCCGTTGTCCCGAATGCCGCACCAGTCGCGATCCAAATACGCCGTGACAGCGGCATGCAAGGCGCTTGCTAACTCCATCCGAGCCTCAGGCGGGAGAGTCGCCGCGAGTTTCGGCAGCGCCTCGCCCAGATCGTAAAGCGATGCCAGCAATCCATGCCAATCTGATGACGCACTTCGGATCCACGTCGCAAGGTTGCGAGCCTTCTCCAGGCGCTCGTCCACTGGCAATCCGCTGATCCACTCCGCAAAGGGCGCGACCTCCGCAAAAGTGGCGCGGTGTGGCGATCAGTGGAACGTCCACTCCCAGGCGGCTCTTCATTCGATAGAGATGCGAAAAGTCGTACGTGAACCAATCGCCACAGGAACGCAGGGCAACCTCGCTGACCACGATCGACGAGGCGAGTTCCACGGCGCGATCACGATCCAAATCGGTAAGAGCCGTCACCGCGCGAGACTGCAGCGACATCGTATCGATGCCCCTAGCAAAGGCACGGCGCGTCGCACCGGAAAGCGAGTCCGTCCCGCCGTTAAACTGCCGCAGCGGCCATTTCTCCTGCGCGCCAGCTGCTACTTGAAACGCCTCCTCCAGCATCGCCACACGAGCCTTGCGCGAACCTGCTTTCGGACGACTGGCAATGCGGATCAACAGGTCCGCCTGGACCTCTGGCGGTGTCGATCGGACCTGGTCCACCAGAATCGATATGGGATCGGGACCTTGCGGGATCGCTTGTGCAAGTAGCGTGCAAACAAGAACGACCGTCATAGGTCCAAGCTTACCCGACAGCGGCGCGTGCAGAAACAGCTTTTCGCCATCCAGGATCTAATGGCCAGTGAACGCTACCGGTCCCGAAGAAGCAAAGAATGCAGGACTCCGCTATGTCAGCGACACCCGCCCAGGCATCGTCCGCCGCCGCCGTGGCAAGGGCTTCGTGTACTTCGACGAGTCGAACGGACAGCGCATGGTGAAAGATCGCGCGACCCTCGATCGAATCCAGAAGCTTGTCATCCCGCCAGCCTGGGAACACGTTTGGATCTGCCCCGATGCCAAAGGTCACATCCAAGCCGTGGGCCGCGATGCCAAGGGACGCAAGCAGTACCGCTATCACGATCGCTTCCGAGAGGTTCGGGACCTGAACAAGTTCCAGCACATTCTCGATTTCGGCAAGGCGCTTCCAAAAATCCGCCGTACCGTTCTACGGGACCTCAAGCTCAATTCCCTGCCCAAGCGAAAGATGTGCGCCACCGTGGTCAAGCTGTTGGACGACACCTGCATCCGCGTCGGTAACAACGAGTACGCACGGGACAACGATAGCTACGGACTGACCACGTTGAGGGACGAACACGTCACCGTACAGCGCGGTGGCAAGATCCGGTTCCAGTTCCGCGGCAAGAGCGGTGTCGAGCGGGACTGTATGCTAACGGATCCGAAACTGGCCAAAATCGTCAAGAAATCGCAGGATCTGCCCGGTGAAGAGTTATTTCAATACAAAGACGAGAACGGCGACTTTAAGCCTCTCGACTCGTCCGACGTCAACGCCTATCTGCGCGAGATCTCCGGCCAGGAGTTCACCGCAAAGGACTTTCGCACCTGGCACGGCACGGTGACAGCGTTGATGGAGTTGGCGGCAGCGGGTCCTGCGGAAACGGCGACAGAGGTAAAGCGCCGGGTAGCGGCCGCAGTGAAGAACACGGCGTCGAAGCTCGCAAATCGCCCGGCGACCTGTCGCAGTTACTACATCCATCCCGCGGTGCTCCAAGGGTATACCGATCGCGCACTGTTTCGTGTAGTGGGCTCAGGTGTACAGAGTTTGAAGATGGGCGAAAAGCTAACGATGGTGCTGGTGAAGCAATTTTATAAGGGCCAGCGTCGAGCCGCGGCCTAGCTACTGAAACTCAATCCCCGCGATCACCAAACTCGGCATCGCCTGATTCCAGGACTCGGGCACCGTATCAAACGGCAATCGGAACGGCTTCTCTTCCTCCGGCGCCAGACCACCCATCTTCTCCCGTACGATCGACACACGCTCTTTCAATACGATCTGGTTGTACCCGTCGTAGAACGTGCAGTTCAGATCCACGATGCGAACCCCGCGTGGACCCGTGTTCTTGATCTTGCCCGTGATCTCCACCACCGTCTGCTTCATGTAGCTTTCGGCAGCCTTCATCTCGACATCCGAAATCTTCAGGTTCGCGACGTACTTCTTGGCATCGTCCGTCAGCGCGATCGGAGCTTTCTGGGACTCCCTTGCCATCTTCGCCCACAGCACGACGCCCGTCGCAATCACCGCGGCCATAACGACGGCGACGATCCACGCATTGCTCGACGATGGGGCAGGTTTGCTATTTGCCACTGACGGTCATCTCCCCAATCACCAGCGTCGGCGAGGCAATCGAGGAACGAAACTCCAGGTCAGAACCCACGGCCTCAATCGCCATCAACATCTCGCGTAAATTGCCCGCGATGGTGATCTCATGAACAGGATATGCCAGTTCGCCGTTCTCGATCCAGACACCGGCCGCGCCTCGCGAGTAATCGCCAGTCACCACACTCACGCCGGACCCGATGAGTTCCGTCACATAGAGTCCGTTGGGGATGCTGCGAATGAGCTCGACATCGGTCTTTGTCCCAGGCTCCAGATAGAAGTTCCCGATCCCCACCCCGGCATTGCCACTCAAGCCACGGGACGCATTGCCAGTGGTCTTCATGTCCAACTTCTTCGCGCAGTATGTGTTCAGCAGATAGCTTTCGAGCACGCCATTGCGGATGATCGTCTTGCGACGCCCCGGCACGCCCTCGTCGTCAAACGGGTAGCTGCCGAAGAGACCGGGAATCGTCGGGTCGTCGATCAGCGTCAGATGTTCGGACGCCACGCGCTCGCCGATCTTGCCGGCCAGAAACGAACTCTTGCGGTAAATCGACGTACCGTTCACTGCCTCAAACAGATGCCCAATAAAGCCGCCCGCCATGCGACGGTCAAAGACCACCGGACACTTTTGGGTCGCCACCTTGCGGGCGTGCAGTCGCCGGATCACGCGTTCCCCGGCCACTCGACCCACCTCTTCCGGGCTTTCCAGCTTGGCGATGCTCCGCGCCGTCGACCCCCAAGAGTCGCGCTCCATCGACGCGCCATCCTTAGCCACTGGCGTGGCGTACAACGAACAACTCGTATACCGGTAGTTGCCGGAAAAGCCCCGCGAGTTGGCGAACACGCGGACTCCTTCGCCAGACCCGAACCCTGCGCCATCGGAATTCGTAATCCGCGCATCGTAGGCCAGCGCCGTCTCCTCCGCCTTGCGCGCCAGTTGGATTCGCTCATCGGGAGTGAGCGACAACACATCGTCGTAGTACATCTGCAAGTCGGTTTCGATCTTGCCAAGGTCCGCCGCGTCGGGCATCCCGGCGTGGGGATCCTCGGTGGTGATCGCCGCGATCTCAATCGCGGACACCACCATTTTTTCTATACCGTCGGCTGTCAGATCAGAGGTATATCCCGACCCCGTCCGCTTGCCTCGCAGAACGCGAATCCCAGCCCCGCTCGACCCGGACTGCTTCAGCTTTTCGATCTCGCCCATCCGCAGGCTCACAGAAAACTGGCTGCCCTGCGATAGGGTCACCTCGGCGTCGTCGGCGCCCAACTCAAGGGCTTTCTGAACCGCGCGTTGCGCAATCTGTTCCAGTTCCGCCCCGGTCATTTGGCAGTCCCGCCCACCGTCATACGATCGATCCGGACCGTCGGAATTCCGACGCCAACCGGCACATGCTGTCCCGCCTTGCCGCAAACGCCGACGCCCTGGTCCAGCGCCAGGTCGTTGCCCACCATGCTCACCCACTTTAACGCCTCAGGACCATTGCCAATCAACGTCGCACCGCGCACTGGACGAGTCACCTTGCCGTTCTCGATCAGGTAGCTTTCCGTAGCATCGAATACAAAGTTGCCACTGGTGATGTCCACCTGTCCGCCGCCAAAGTTCGCGCAGTAAATTCCCTTCTCCACCGACCGGATGATCTCTTCCGGATCGCTCTCCCCTGCCCGCATGAACGTGTTTGTCATACGCGGCATAGGGATGTGTTGGTAGCTCTCGCGCCGTCCGCTGCCTGTGGATCGCGTCCCGGTAATCCGTTCGGAGAGCTTATCGGTCAGGTAGCCGCGCAGGATCCCGTCCTCGATGAGGACGTTCTGCTGCGACATCACTCCTTCATCGTCAACGTTGAGCGAACCGCGGCGGCTGTCCATCGTCCCGTCGTCGATCACCGTACAAAGCTTGCTCGCCACCTGCTGCCCCACGCGATCCGAAAACGCGGATACCTTTTTACGATTGAAGTCCGCTTCCAAACCATGGCCTACGGCCTCATGAAGCAGAATGCCGGGCCAACCCGACCCCAACACCACCGTCGTCTCCCCAGCCGGCGCTTCCACCGCGTCCAACTGCACCAGCGCCTGGCGAACCGCTTCCACCGCAAACGACTCGGGTGTTCTTTCGGCAAAAAACTCCAGTCCGACTCTGCCGCCGCCGCCGGAATACCCCTGTTGTGGCACTCCGTTGCCCTCGCGTGCCAGCACGGATACGTTCATGCGAGTCATCGGCTGCCGGTCATAGCTGAGCGCGCCTTCGGAGGTTGCGACGAGCACATGCTTGAGCGCATCCACGTACGCCACCGACGCCTGGAAGACGCGAGCATCAGCAGCACGAGCGGCAGCATCAGCACGCAACACCAGGCCAACCCGCTCGTGCAAACTCGCGTCGCTCGAAGCGGCCACTACCGGGTACAGATTGCGTCGCGGCGCCTCGTCCAGCCCAACCTTGTCCACCCGGGATGGCGCCGAGGCGATTCGCGCAGCCACCGCTGCGGCCTGCAGGACCTTCTCCGGCGACAGGTCCTCCGAATATGCGTATCCAGTTTTCTCCCCGGAGATCACGCGGACACCAACGCCCATTGTGACGCCCTGTGTAGCGCTCTTCACAATCGACTCATCCATGCTGATGCTGGTGGTAGTGAGGTACTCGAAGTAAAGATCGGCGTAGTCTCCGCCCGAATCCAGCGCCGCCGCGAGGTATCGCTCCAGGTCCCGTTCGGTGATCCCAAACCGGACTGCGAAAAACGAATCTGAAAATTTCATTCTTAAAAAAGCCGTTCCTGGCGGCGAAGAGTCCCGAACGAACCGATGTTGGCTACTGCAAATGCCACTCTGAACTGGTTTTCCTGGCGGGTACCGAAGTCAAACTTGCGATACTGCACGCTCACCCCGCAGCAATCCCAATTCTTCGTCACCTGTACGCTAACATACTGTAGCTGTTTCACTCGGTAATCATAGGATGCATACGCGCCGACATTGATTCCACGGCGATTCTCGTTTCCCCATCCAGCCGAAGCTCGAAACTGATTGGAGTTCGGACTCAAAATGTCCGAACTGCGGATCTGAGCGTGCCCCGCAGACAGATAATAGTTAGACCAGCGAGAGTCCGCGGTGAGGGTACTGTTCACAAAACGCATTCGCATCGGATCGTAATCGGAACGCCATTCCACACCAATACGATTCGGCTGCAATCGGAAGGAAGACACGATGGGGGAATAGTGCCGCGTGCCGTCCAGAAAGGCGAACGGTGTGAGGCCCACAGAGGAGTCCACCACATTACGCCGGCCGGGGACGATGGCGCCGCCGAAGGTTGGATCGAGGTAGCGGCGCTGCCAGAGTTCCCAGCTCATGATCTCTTTGACGTTCCCGGTTTTGTCCTTTGTATACAGACGATTGGTAAGCGAAACTTCAACCTCGGTGGAATTGGCCACAAGGTCTGCCGAGTCGAAAAGTACAACCTGATTGAAGTCTCTGACGCCAGCGGAGTGCCGAACGCTGGCGCGAGCTTCCACCACGTGCTTGTACTGGCCGCCACCAAAAAGCTTCGGCATCTTTCCAATCTTGGCGACCGACGGAAACATCAGTTCGGCAATTGCTTCCCTAGAGTTGCGCCATATTCCCTGATCTAAAACTTGACGATCTGGCGAGAAGCTCGCACCATAGTGCGTCCCCCGGACACTGAAGCTCGGAATCAGCGTGAACCCCTTCAAATGAAACGCTGTACTGATTCGAGGCTGGAAATCCGCGCGGTCGACGTACTGTTGTGTTTGAAACTGTGGTTGATTGCGATGGAGGAATCCAAAAGTAGAATCAAAAGAAACGTATACGGGCAGTTTCTCACTTGCTACATTACGGTCCCGTGAGAGCAATTGCACCTGCGGAAGCTTCCGCAGCAGCACTTGGTCGCCCTCCGTGGTTGTTTGGAAATTCACATCCCGCTGGTAGGAGGTGTAGAGCCCAAACGTCGACCAGTGCTTCTCAATATAGGCAACCGAGTGCGTCTCGGCGGAGATAGCCTCGAAGAACGACTGTGTAAACTCCTGGCGAAAGGCAAAGCTACTCAGGTAGTTGATCTGCGAGAAGGCGTTGAAGCCCTTGCCGAGCCGAGCCTTGCCGTTAAACTGGGCGAAAAAGCCTGGATATTTGTAGGTTGTATCGCCGACAGTGGTCCCGTTGTCGTTCACGCCGTATAGATAGAAGTTGAACTCGGAGCCCTGCGTCGGTTTGCCACGAAAGTCGACTGTGCTGGCAAGTCCTCTGGTTGTAAACCATTGGCCACGATACATCAAGTCATAGCTTCGATTGATGGCCCAGTAGTAGCCGCCACCCAACATGAATCCAAAGCGGGATGAATTGCCGATGTTGGGCATCAGAAAACCGCTCCGGCGGGGTAGCCGTTTCAGCGACTTATAAAAGACGGGGCTGAAAAACAGCGGAACACCCTTCAGGCGATAGAAAGTATTGTAGGCGACAGCCCGCTCACCCGGAATGATGTCAAACTTCGGACCCTTCAGAATCCAGGCAGGGTCGGGAATCTTGCAGTCTGTGACGAATCCGTTGTGCAAAACGTATCGATCCAGAAAGGTGCCATCCTTCTTCTGTTCCCTGAGCTTTTCTGCCCATTCCCCTTCAAAATAAAAGGGATTGCTAGTGACGAGAAGACCGGGCCTGGCGTCGATCTTAGCCGGCGAGGTGCCTTTCGGCTTATAAAAGCGGCCGGTCTCTTTGTCCAACTGGTACTCGGCCTTCTCGCAATCCATCTTTTCGCCGCTTTTGAGATTCTCGAAATGGACGTTGCCGCGGGCCTCGGCGTAGTCGCGATCCCTATCGTAATCAATCTCATCGGCGCGAAGGATCATGTCATTGGTGCGGATCTCTACCATTCCACGACCCTTCCACACTGGACCTTCGTTAATCTGCTGCTCCGCCCGCACCAGTAACTCGTCTGATGCCACCCGGATGACCGGTTTTGGCGCCGTGGTATTCACGTCGGGTACAACTTGGGCGAGGAGTACTCCTCGGAGTAAGAGTAGGACTATCAATAACTTTAGAGGGGAAAGTAGATAAAGTTCGTGACACGCCAAAACGAGTCTGGTATAAAAAGTACTGGACCCTGTGCAAAACTTTTGTACTGGGTACCGATAAAGAATGGGCGCCAAACGAGCACCCTAGCATGCTGGGACAAAGATCCGCAAGGGCCGGAAGCAAGTGATAAGTAAGGCATATTTAAATGAACTGCCCTCATTGTTTGGCTGTTGCGACGGCCGTCACGAATCGCTGCGAACGCTGTGGACGCCGCTTCGGCGCTTCTCATGTCTATCGTTCTACCGAACCGGCTATCTTTCCGGTTTCGACTACTGCCACCGCGCACGCTTTTGATCCGTTTTGGCAGGCTGACACAGAGCGCGTGCCGGTTCGCGAGGTTGTTCCAGCGGAATTGCCACGGCTGAGCTATCAGAAGTCCCTTTTCGATTCTGCGGTCATCCAGTTGCCGATGCCGGTGCAGGTTCCCCAGCAGGATCAGCAGGCGCGCCGTAAGCCGCCTGTCAAGGCTCGCCGGATGCGTCCGGCCGATCCGAATCAACAGGCCTTTTCCTTCGACTCCCAGCAGCAACAACAAGCCGTCTCGGATGCGGACAACTGGATCTTTGAATCCAGCGGTCTCCACACCGTTGAGTCGGTACCTGCTTCCGAGTTCGACAACCGCCTTTACCTGGTTCGTCCGCAGCAAGGCATCTTCTGCGATGCACCCGTCGCTCAGCCGATGCACCGTCTCACCGCCGGCGCGCTCGACTTTAGCATGGTATTTCTTGCAGTTGTATTGTTCTTCTTGACGTTTTACTTGATGGGTGGTCGCCTGTCGGTTACCCCAGCTGTCGGCGCACTCTGCGCTACGGTTTACGCGGTGCTTTGGTTCTTCTACAAGGCCCTCTACAGCATCTGCGGCGCCGACACGCCGGGCATGATTTGGACGAATCTGCGTCTGATCAGCTTTGAAGGCTCCACGCCGGATCGTGAACAGCGCATCTACCGTATGTTCGGTGGTGTACTCGGCTTCCTCTCCGCTGGCCTCGGCTTGGTTTGGTCGCTGGTGGACGAAGAACAGCTCACCTGGCACGACCATATCTCGAAGACCTTCCCGTCTCCGGTTCAGCACTAATAGAAGAGGCCTCCAGCGACTTCGCCGGAGGCCCTTCCCTTACCCAGTACTAGATTAGCTGAGCTTCTTTTCCCAGCTCTTCGCGGTCTTCAGTGCTTCGTTCACCGCGTTGATGTTCTTGATGCCTTCCGTCGACAGCCAGTCTTCCAGAGCCTTTACGCCCTTGGTGGCGTAGATCGGCATACCGTCTTTCCAGGTAGCGCGGCCGCAGAGAACACCCGAATAATCCGTACCCGCTTCTCCTGCCATGCGGAGAGACTCGGTGAACTGATCGTTGCTGACGCCAGCGCTCAGGTAAATGAACGGCTTGGTCGCGAGGTCCGACGCACGCTTGAAGTGACCCAGAGCTTCCTGGTAGCTGTACGCCTTCTCACCCTTAAACACCGAAGAACCTTCGACAAAGTTGGCGTTGATCGGCACTTCCACCTTCAGCACGTCCACCTTGTACTGCGGCTTCGAGAATTCGGCCATGCTCTGGATCACGATCTCCGGCTTCAGCTTGGCGAACTCCAGACCCTTCTCGTCCCCGCCCTTCGGGAGGTAGCCGATGAACTCGAGGAAGAACGGGATCTGGTTGTCTTCGCATTCCGAACCAATGCGCTCCACGAACGCATGCTTGATGTCGTTGATCTTCGGATCGTCAAACGGGGTGTAGTAAAGCAGGATCTTGACGGCATCAGCGCCATGGTCCTTGATGCGCTTCACCGAAAGGTCGGGCAGCAGGTCCGGCAGGCGACCTTCCTGGGTCACGTCGTACCCGGTCTTCTCGTATGCCAGAAGCAAACCGGCATTGGAGGCGCGCGCCGCAGCGGCCGGCAGACCGAACTCGGTATCGAGGAGGATGGCGGTGGCGTGCGGGGTCAGGATGCGCACAACCGCAGTCTTGAACTCCTCCAACATATCAGCGGGGATTTCCTTGGGCGGGACGCCCTTGGCCGCGGCCAACGACTTCTGCAAGCTGCCGCGCTGATCCATGGCGGCGGCGGCAATGACACCATTGGCGTTCGACAATTTGCGCATGTGGCGCAACTTGCCTTCAGAAATACTCATAACTCTCCTGTCAGGGGATTTCCCTCTAGTATAGCTGCCGTGAAGAACGACTTGGCCTCGTTCACGTCACGGAAAATCTGCTGTTTCAGTGCCTCGGGCGACGGGAACTTGCGTTCTTCGCGCACCCATTTCAGGAATTCGACGCGGATGCGCAGCGGATTCACGCCGTCGAACTCGGAAAGCAAAAAGGTCTCTATCGTTAGTCCGTCGCTACCGTCGGCGTGGAACGTCGGACGCCGCCCGACGTTTGTCACGGACTCCCAAACCCGGCGCCGATCATCCAAGTCCGACGTACGCGTGACATACACGCCGATGCCCGGCAGGACCTCAGCGGCTGTCTCCAAATTCAGCGTCGGAACCGTCTGTTTGGCCCCGATCCCGTGCCCGCTTACCACCCGTCCGGCGAGCGCATAGGGGCGCTCCAGCATCTCATTCGCGACCCCTATGTCCACGCCCGACCCGATGCGTTTGCGGATCTCGCTGCTCGACACCACCACGCCACCCAGCTTTACCGCAGGCACCGCTTCGACGCGAAAACCATACTGTTCGCCGAGCTTTGCAAGCATGGCCGCGTCGCCCGCCTGGTCCATTCCAAACCGGAAGTTGTCGCCCACCACGACGTACCGCGCCTGCAGCGTATCGACGAGAAGTTGTCTGACAAACTCCTCCGGACGCAGCCGCGCGATGTCCAAAGTAAAGGGCAGCACCAGGGCCTGCTCCATATGCTCCGCCTGAATCAGCGACAGCCGCTCTTCAATCGTCGTAATCAACCTGGGCGACCTTGCCGGAGCGACAATCTTGGCCGGATGCGGGTCAAACGTCAGTACGGTGGGACGCAGTTTGTGCGGTCCGGCAGCGGCCGCCACCCGGCGCATCAACTCACGATGTCCGGCGTGGACCCCATCGAAATTCCCAATAGTCAGCGCGCAGGGTCCGAAGTCGGCGGGCACCGCCTGCCCGTCTCGTATCGCTCGAAACGGCATGGCTATCTCTCGCCCTCCGCTTCCTCGTAAACCATAGCCGTTACGCGCATCGTGTCGTACGCCAACCGCACATGGGCAGGCAACTGCTTTTCGGTTTGCTCGTGGCCGAGATCATGGGAAATATGGGTAAAGTACGCCTGCCGGGGCTTCAACTGGTCTACCCACTTCAAGCTCTGGTTCACCGTCGAATGCGTAGGATGCGGGTTGTGCCGCAGTGCGTCTAAGAACAGGATGTCCAGCCCTTCCAAGCGCTCCAGGGACTCCGGTGGGATGTCGCTATGGTCCGTGAGATACGCCACAGGACCGAAGCGATAGCCGAATGACACCCCCTTGCCATGCGCCAGCCGTAGCGGGACAAAAGTCAGTCCAAAAAGGTCGATCCCCGCGCACCCAAACTCGAACTCCGAGGCCGAGATCTTGGGCTTGGACGACTCCGTAGGCCGATCGTCAAAGATGTACGGAAACACACGCTTGATGTAGTCCAGATGCGGCGGAGACGCGTAGATCGGGATGGGATCGCGCTGCCGGAAGTTGAAGGGCCGCAAATCGTCAAGACCCATAATGTGGTCGGCGTGCGCGTGTGTAAACAGAACGGCATCCACCCGGTCGATGGTCGCGCGCAGGGCCTGCGAACGGAAGTCGGGCGTGGTGTCGATCAGGATGTTCCGGCCACGGTAGCTAACCAGCACCGAAGGCCGCAGGCGCTTATCCCGCTCGTCGGTGGACCGGCAGACCTTGCAGTCACAGCCGACCGTCGGCACGCCAACGCTGGTGCCGGACCCAAGTACGGTAAGGGCCAGTTCGTAGGCCGCCATGTGTTAGGTGGTTTTCTTTTCCGAAACCGCCTGCATATAGCGGAACCGGAGCTCGGTGAGCGTATTGTTGAGCAAACGTTCCTCTTCCCAGGAAAGGTTGCCTTTTGTCTTTTCCTGCAGCATCGCCATCATGTCGATCAGATGGCGCGCAACACGGATGTCCGGTGGCGGTTGATCGTCCGTCAACTTCAGCAGACCGAGGTTCATCTCGGCCTGTGTTTTATAGGAAATAACCAGGAACTCGAAAGACGCCGGGGGCAGTGGAAGCTCTTCGGGCATTGCTACTAGACATGGTAACCTCAACCTCAGGGAGACAGCCATATTTCATGGCCGCAGCAGGGCAGAATGACGTGGCATCGGAGCCGCGCGACCAATCCGTCACCATCTTGCTCACCAGATGGCGCAACGGGGAATCCGAGGCGCTGACAGCGCTCGCCCCCATCATTTACGAAAACCTCCGGCAGATCGCGCAACGCTATATGGCCGGCGAAAATCCTGGCCATACGCTAAGCGCCACAGCTCTGGTACACGAGGCCTACATTCGCCTGCTCGGCGCGGATGTACCCTGGCAGGACAGGTCTCACTTCCTCGCCATCGCATCCCGCGAAATGCGCCGCGTCCTGGTCGACCATGCGCGTTCCAGCAAGCGCCAGAAGCGTGGCGGCGAATGGTTCCGCGTGTCTCTCGATGAAGTGGATCACGCGCAGGAAGAGAACACTCTCGACGTCATTGCTATTGAGGCTGCCCTGCTCCGCCTCGAAGCGATCGATCCCCGCAAGGCGCAGGTGATCGACCTTATGATCTTCGGCGGACTCACGGCAATAGAGGCCGCAGAGGTGCTGAAAGTTTCAGAAGTTACCGTGCGTCGCGAATGGCGCCTGGCCAAAGCTTGGCTGCATCACGAACTGCTTTCGTCCCCGTCTGACTCTCCCTCGTCCGATGACTAAAGAGCGCTGGGAAAAGATACAGCATCTGTTTGATCGCGCCGCCGATCTCGAACCGCAGCGCCGGGCCGAACTGCTGGAGCGCGAGTGCTCTGGCGATGTACATCTCCGCCAACAAGTGGAATCGCTGCTTGCCTGCGACGGTATCGACGCGCTGGAACTTGCGGTCGGGCGCGCCGCTGTACAAGCGACCGCTGCTGCCGCGGCCGCTGCAGCCAATCCGCAAGCGCCGGAAATCGCCGGCAAGTTCCGCACGATCCGTCTGCTTGGCGAAGGTGGCATGGGTGTCGTGTACGAGGCCGAGCAATCGAACCCGCGCCGGAAAGTGGCGCTGAAGGTGATGCGCGGTGGGCGTCACGCCTCGGAACGGCATCGCCGCCTTCTACTCCGCGAGGCCGAAGCCCTGGGTCGCCTCCAGCATCCCGGCATCGCGACCATCTACGAATCGGGCCTTACCGAGGACGAGCAGCCGTACCTTGCGATGGAACTCGTCAACGGCGAGACCCTACAGCAATACTTGGCTCGGGTCCCTGCCCCGGAGCGCCTCGACAAAAGCTCTTCCCACGAACGCATTCAACTGTTCCTGGCCATCTGCAGCGCGATCCACTACGCGCATCTAAACGGCGTCATCCATCGCGACATCAAGCCTGGCAACGTCATTCTGCCGTCCGTCGACTGGAGCGGCTCAGGATCCTCGAACCCAAGCGCCAGCACCAGCACCAGCGGACTCCGCATGCCCGTAAAGGTGCTGGACTTTGGCCTCGCACGCATCACTACCGACGCGGAAGTCACGCAATCGGGCGTGATCCAGGGCAGCATCCCGTACATGAGCCCCGAACAGGTTCGTGGCGACAGCGCCCGCATCGACATCCGTACGGACATCTATTCGCTGGGTGTCCTCTTGTACGAGATGCTCACCGGGCACCACCCGTACTTCACCGAAAGCACCGGTCTCGTGGAAGGCGCCAGCATCATCTGCCAGACGCCGCCCCGCAGCTTCCGCGTCTGGGGCCGTACCTACGATGAGGATCTGGAAACGGTGGTCCTCAAGGCGCTCGAAAAAGAGCCTGCGCATCGCTACCAAAGCGTCCTTGCCTTTTCCGAAGACCTGCAGCGCTACCTCAACGACATGCCGATCCAGGCACGTCCCCCGAGTGCGCTCTACCAGTTCCGCAAGCTGTTTCAGCGTCACCGCCTTGCCTTTGCCTCGCTGGGCGTTGTCATGATGTTGATCGCTGCCTTTGCCGTCATCTCGGTGATCCAGGCCAACCGCATCCGCGCGGAACGTGACCGTGCCAATCTGGAGGCAGCCAACGCGGAACAAGTGAATGAGTTCCTGATCGGCCTGTTCCGCGACGCGACGCCGGGCGATGGCGCCACCGCTGACCTCACCGCTCGCGACCTTTTGAACCAGGGCCGCCATCGTCTGGATCGCGACCTGGCCAACCAGCCCGAACTGCGCGCTCGCTTGCTCGACAATCTCGGGACGTTCTATCACACGTTGCTGCCGTACTCGGAATCGATTCGCTCGTTTCAGGATTCCATCGCCATTCGCCACTCCCTCTACGGGCCCGACGGTAATGTGCGAGAGGCAGACTCCTGGCACGGTCTTGCCACTACCTACTACAACCTGGGCAAGTATAAAGAAGCAGCCGACTTCTATTTGCATGCTCTCGCCATTCGTAAGAAGTTTCCGAATGAAGGTGAGTTGTCGGAGACCCCGCAAGACTTGATTGGCGCCGCGACGTCGTTGTCGCAAATTGGCGAACATAGTCGTGCCCTCGAACTCGCCAAGGAGTCTCGCGCCTGGCTCGATAGCCACCCTGGTTCGCTCCCCAGAGATCGTGCGGACACGCTTGAGGTCATCGGGCAGATCTACCGCCGTCAGGGCGAACCGCGCCAGGCCATTCCATATCTCAAAGAAGCATTGGAGTTGAAGCGAAAGTTCAACTCCGGTATGCCGATCATGCGCTCTTTGAACGAGCTCGGCTTGGCCAACAATCTCAGTGGCGACCCCGCCGAAGCCGAGAAATACTACAAGGAAGTTTTGCAGCTGGCGCCGAAGTTCTTTGGCGATACCAACCCGAACTTCGCAGTCCTTTCCATGAATTATGCGGCCAGCTTGAACCTTCTTGGCAAGCACAAGGAGGCAGAGCCCATCGTACGCCGGTCCATTCAGATCTTTGAAACCTCCGGGCAAGCCAATCACCCGTCCATGGGCGACTTTCGTTGGGCTTTAGGCGAGTCCCTGCTGGGCCAGGGCCGCAATCAGGAAGCAAATGTCGAGTTCCGGGATGCGTTGACACGCAACTTGAAGAACTTTGGCGAGAAAGAACTGCGTACAGCCAACAGCTATTTCCACTTCGCGAAGAGCGAACTCAGCCTGGGCCGCCTCGACAGTGCGCTGCAGAATGCCGACAAAAGCCTCAAGCTCATCGAGAACATGGGACGCACAAAAGTGGTGTCCTACGCCGTCGCACAGATGGTGAAGGGGCAAACCCTGCTGGCGATGGGCCGCAAAGACGAAGCCCGCCCGTACCTCGAGCGGTCACACAAGCAACTCACAGACCTCATGGGTCCCAACCGTGTGGAAACCAAGCGGGCCGCCGCAGCGCTCGCGCAAGCCAATCAGTAGGCCGAGCTACTTCACAAAGGTATTCGCACGGCTCCGCTCGATTGCCGTCAACAATCTCGAGGCGTTCGCTGGCGAGCTCAACAGGTACAGTGTCTCCTGCAAGCTGGACAACTCGGACGCATCGATAAACGCAACATCACGCGAACCGGCGCGACGAACAACGATAGTTTCCTGTTCATCGACGACTCGATCCAGGACCCGCGCAAGATTCTTCCTCAGGTATCTGGGACGAATGGATGCCGCCATGTTTAATCTGTATCGCATTTGGCCGAGCTACTTCGGAAACTTCGAAGCATCCAGACCCGGAATCAGCTTCAGCGCATTCTTGTAGTACAGCTTCTTCAGAATGTCGTCCGGCAGCCCAATCCCGTACATCCGCCAAAACGCGTGGCGCTTCCGGTAGTACTCGAAATACTCATCCTGCGTCTCCAATACGCGGAAGTACACGTAGTATTCCGAAGGCTCCCAAATGTCTTTGCCAAACAACACGCGATCCTGATACTTCGTAAAAAACGCCAGAGCCGCGCGAGGCTGCCGTCCGATCTCCGCCAGCACCGCACCGATCTCCGTGTACATGTTCGGCAGCTTGTCCATGCGCCTGCCCAACTCCGTCAGATCGCCGCCCAGCCAACCCAAATGCGCGTTGATGAACTTCACATTCGGATGCTTGGCAAACAGCGCCATCTGCTCGTTCATGAGCGTGTCCCAACTCGGAAACTTATCCGCAGGCCGCGCGCGCGACGGAAACTGCTGTAACTCCAGCCAGCGTTCGTTGTTCTTGTCGATCGGCTCAAAGAACGGCCTCGGCTCAGCCGTGTGAATCAGCACCGGAATCTTGTACTTCGCGCAAACCTGAAAGACCTTGTCCAGCCGGGCATCGTCCACATGCACGCGCTCGCCTTTTTCATCCTTCAGCTCCATGCCAAAGTTCTTGAAGAACTTCAGCCCCTGCGCGCCATTCTTGATGTCTTCCTCAAGCTGCTTCGCTGCTTTATCCGGATAGCCGGGATCGTTCATGCCGCGGAAATCGACATTCGCGAACACCACAAAACGCCCGGGATACCGCGTCTTCATGCCTTTCACGGTCTGCGTCAGCCGCTCGCCAAAGCCGCCCGACAGGTTCACCATAATCTGCATGTTCAGCGCGTCCATATCGGACACCAGCTTGTCCAGCCCGGTGTTCGATTCCAGCGTCCGCGTCTGATGATTGTGCACGTCGATGAACGGAAACTTCGACCGCTTCAGCGGATGCTCCGGTACCTTCAACGTCGACTTCGGATTGTACTCATCAATCCGCATCGGCGGCACTTCGCGTTCCCGCTGTGCAAACAAGCACAGCCCGCCAACCATCAGCAAGAAGCAAGCCTTATTCATACCGTTCATCATCCTATTAAACTCGCAATCGATTCGCGTACCTTCGCCGTCAACGCCCCACGATCCTTTGGATTCATGCCCTCCGTCGGGATCGGCTCGCCCACACGCAGCGTCACTCTACCTGGCTTCACAATCGCCGAACCCATCGGCACCACTGCTCGAGTACCCGTCAAGCCCACCGGCACAATCGGCACACCAGCCTTGATCGCAATCGACGCGACGCCTTCTTTAAAGTCCTGCAACTCGCCGGTCCGCGTACGTCCGCCCTCCGGAAAAATCAGCATCGAAATCCCCTTGACGCGAATGTTCTCTGCCGCCTCATTCATCGTCCGAACCGCCGCGCGAGGATCGCTGCGAGGCACAGACACGTGCCCCGCCGTCTTCAAATGCGTACCCAAGAACGGAATCTTGAACAGCTCTTCCTTCGCCATAAAGCGGAACTGCAACCGGATGTACGTCAGGATCACCGGCGTATCCATATAGCTCGCATGGTTCGACGCAATCACGTACGGCTTGCTCAGATCGATCTTGTCCAGCCCCTCGGCCCGCACGCGAACACCCGACACAAACAGCAGGCATCGCGCCCAGGTCCGCGCCATCCACATCTGCACATGGCCCTTGGAATCAAGAAACGAAACGGCAATGTTGAGGGAACCGAAGAAGATCGTGAGGAATAAGATCAACGGGTCGACCACAAGGTACGCCCAAATAGCTGCCATAAAGTTAAATCACCATTATGGCTTGACCAGCAGCGGTCTGGCTTCGCCAACCAAATACAAAGACCCCGTCAACAACACCACATCGTCCTTCGACGCGCCTTCGAGCGCAATCCGCAATGCTTCTGCGACGTTCGCAGCAATCACCGCACCGGGCTGCTGCAATGCATCGGGATGCAACGCACGTGCATTGTCCGGAGCAGTCAGAATCAGCCGGTCCGCCAGCGGAAACAGCAGTCCGGTAACCTCGTCCACAGCCTTATCGCGCATCGTGCCGTAAATCAGATGCACTTTCCGCCGTCCCTTGAAGTACGTCGTGATGTACTCGGCCAGCGCCTTCGCACCTGCAGGATTGTGTGCCCCATCCAGAATAATGTCCGGGTCGCGCGCCACCCGTTCCAGGCGGCCCGGCCAAACCGTGTTGCTGATGCCCGCCGTAGAAAGTCCCAGTGCATGCAGCGCCGTCGCCGCCACCAGCGAATTCACCACCTGATGCGGACCAGCCAGGGGACACTCGACCTCGAACCGATCCGTACGGTAACGGCAGTGAAACGGACCCTCTTCCAAATCGTGAATCTCCGGCAGCGCTATGAGCGGACCTTGCAACTCGGCATGCAGCACCGCGTCGGCTTCCGCATGTTGTGGCGCAAACACCGCCGGGACACCAGGCTTCAGGATCCCAGCCTTCTCCCCGGCGATCTTGGTCAGCGTATTGCCCAGATACAGTTCGTGATCGTAATCGATCGGCGTAATCACGCACAGTTCCGGCTTCACCACATTGGTGGCATCGAGCCTCCCGCCCATGCCCACTTCGCACACCAACATGTCGATGTCCGCCTGCGCAAACAGCAGAAACGCCATTGCGGTGACGGTCTCAAAGTACGTCGGATGCATGTCGATCGTACCTTCCGCCAGCAGCATCTCAGACGCTTCGTGAACCGCCCCAAAGGCATCGGCGAACATCTCGGCGCTCACCGCCACGCCGTTCATCCGCACGCGCTCGGTCGGCTCCACCAAATGGGGCGACGTATACAACCCCGTGCGAACCCCATCGTGCCGCAACCCGGCCTCGATCATCGCGCACGTGGACCCCTTGCCATTGGTACCCGCAACGTGGACCACGCTGTAACGATCCTGCGGATTCCCCAATGCGGCCAGCACCGTTCGAACCCGATCCAGACCCAACTTCACAGTCTTGATCTCATTGCCCAGCGCGTACAGATAACGAACCGAATCCGGATAGGTCATGATCGCGAAGTAAACATCCATCGCGCCGCAGCCGTCAGCAACAGCGCGCCGCCAATCAACTTCACTTCAAACAACAGCACGTTCGGCGTATCAGCAGGAGGCACCAAACTGCAAGCCATCGCAAGAATGGAAACGGCGATCCCCGACACCGCCGACACCCGGTTCCCCGCCTTCCAAGAGCTCAAAAAGATGTACAGAAATGGCACGAACGTGGTCAACACCATCAGGTCGACAAGCAATGAGTACGCCGCGCGTATGCTCTCGCCAAACTGCACCAGCACCAGCGCCACAGAAGCAATCCCCGCCAAGGTCAGGATGGACACATGCGGCGTACCCCAGCGCGGATGCAGCTTCGCAAACGCCGCAGGAAAGTACTTGTCCGCGCCCACCACATATGGCAACCGCGCCGCGGAAGATCCCAAAGCGCCAAACTGTCCTAACGCGCCCATGAGGATGCAAATCGCAAACACCGGACCCAGCCAGTGCAAGTCCAGCTTGATCCCAGCCAGATGTCCGCCTTCGGCCAATCCGTACAGGACATTCACCTGCTCCGGCCGCATCAACACCAATAAAGCCGCAGTCGCCAGCGAATAATACCCAGCACAAGCAAACGTCGCGATCCACGCCGACTTCGGCAGTACCCGCTCCGGATCGTGAATCTCCTCGCCAATAATCGGCGCCATCTCAAGCCCCGTCAGCGCGTACGAAATCTGCGCCCAAAAGTTGATGGTTTCAAAGTTGAACTCGGGGACAAAGTGCATCGGCGTCGCAGGCTGCCCATCGCGCATCCACACCGCGCCGGCAATCAACAACAGCATCGCCCCCACGCCGTAACTGCCCACAAAGCCCAACGCCTGCGTCCACTTGCCGTACTTCAACCCGACCAAATGGCTCCCCAGGGACACCCAGATCAACAGCAAGGACGCTATCACCACATACGCACGATCTGACGCTAGATGCTGATAATCCGGCCCCAGCGCATACACGGCCATGCTGGAATACGCCATCACCGCATTCGGGAACCACAGCGAAATACTCGTCCAATACAGCCAAAAACAGAGGAATCCGTGCCAATCGCCAAAGTCGTTGCGCGTCCAGACGTACAGCCCGCCCTGCTGCGGATACTTGCGCGACAATACCGCCATCGCCCACGCACACGGCACCAGAAACAGCACCGCAGCCAGGAACCAAAGCGTAACCGCGCCAGGACCCGCATGCGCGCTAGCCGATAGCCATCGCGTACCCAGAATGCCCGAAATGGTAAAGAAAACGACGTCGCGAAGACCGAGTTCGCGCTTCACAAAAAGAGGTTAAGCCTGGCAGCCGTACGTCTTCGGTACGCGCCCGCCCTTATTCAACTCACGGAACCCAGCTTCGGTCGCATAGTACACGCGCGAAACCATGCTCTTGATGCCGCGAAAAACCATCTGTCCCGACTGCGGCATGCCGTCTTCATTGCCCTCGTCCATCGCCGTGAGCAACGCAATCTGCTGTTCTTTCGAACACTTCACAAACGGCCGGTCATGCTTCTCAATCGCGTACCCGTCCAGCCAGTTGAGAGCGCCGATAAACCGATGCCGAGCCTCATCGTCGCCGGCCGCGAGCAACTTATCGATGTGCCGGTGTACACCCGCCGCGCGAGCGCCAGGCGTATCCGTATCCGGAATGATCAGGTCGGCAGCAACGGCAAGCGTCTCGTTCTGGTGCGTATCCATCGCCTCGGGCTTCCAGGCAGCAGCAATCCCGGCATTAGCGGTACCAGCGGCTGGTTTGGTCGCAGTTTGCGCCTCAACCTCAACCGTCGCCGCAGCAGCCAGGGCACCCAACTTGAACACGTCGCGTCGTTGCATCGTTTTCTTATTCTAGTCAAGACCCGCGCTAAAATCGAGGGCGATGCTCTGGCCCTCGGCAGCCCGACCAAGCCCGTCCCTCGCCGGCCGGCATCTGCCCATCGAACGCAACCTGCGCGAGATGATGCAGTTCTTCTCGCTCGCCCGCCCAAACGCCGCGCTGGAACTGCGCGACGGTCTCCAACTCGTCTCCTCCGGCCTCGACTTTTCGCCCTTCAATTCGGCGATGCTCACCGAACCAATCGACGACCTCACGGGCGCCGTCCTCGCCTCACGCCTCGAAAGCGCTGCTAAATTCTTCGCAGCCCGTAAAGAGCGCTGGTCCTTCTGGCTCTGTCGCGACCTTCTGCCCCAAGTCGTCCTCCGCCGCGTTGGTGGACTCGTCCTGCGCCACGGCCTACGTCAATCCGCCGAGCCGCCGGGCATGTTTCTCGACGCTCTGCCTGCGCCGCCCACGCGACCGTTGCCCCTCCACGACCTCACCATCGAAAAGGTGCACGACACCCGCACGCGCCTCGACTTCAGCGCCACCACAGCCTGCAACTTCGACCTTCCGATGTCCATCTGCCGCGAGATTTACCAAGTCGAGCGTTCCTGGTCCGGCACCATGCAAGGCTGGGTCGGCTACTGGAACGGTCAACCCGTGGCCACCTGTGCCGCTGTTGCCACCAACGACTGCATCGGTTTGTACACCATCGGCACCGTACCCATGGTCCGCCGCAAAGGGTTTGCGGAACTCATCATGCGCCACGTCATCGCTGAAGTCTCCGCCCAAACCGGCCTTACCGCCAGCATCCTGCAATCGACGCCCTCGGGCTACCCGATGTATTTCAAAATGGGCTACCGGCAGGCCACCCAATTCTCGATCTACCTGTCCGAACATTAAATGACCGATTCGCGACTTCCCTTCCTCGCCACCACCGCGTCCACACCCTACGACGGCATCACCAAGCTCCCGGTGTATGTCCTGCTCGACAACGTCCGCTCGATGTACAACGTCGGCTCGTTCTTCCGCACTGGCGACGCAGCAGCGATTGAAAAGCTCATCCTCGGCGGCATCACCGCGTACCCACCAAAGAATCAGATCTCCAAAACCGCGCTGGGCGCCGAAGAAACACTCCCCTGGGAACACCACTGGGACCCCGTCCCGCGCCTCCGTGAACTCCGCGACGCCGGAGTCGAAATCGCCGCCATCGAAACCTCGGTCAAAGCCGTCGACCTCTTCGACTGGCGCCCCGTCTTCCCGGTTTGCTTAGTGTTTGGACACGAAACCGACGGCGTCCGCCCCGAACTCATGGACCTTTGCGACACCCACGTCCGCATCCCCATGCTCGGCCGCAAGCACTCTCTCAACGTAGCCACCGCAGGAGGCGTCCTCCTCTACGAACTCCTCCGCAAGTTCCGGATGCTAAGAACCTAGCAGTTCCAGATACCGCACCATCGCATCGATCCCACCGAACAAATTCGCCAGATGGAATTTCTCGTTCGGCGCATGCAGATTGTCATCCGGCAGCCCGAACCCCATCATCACGCTCGGAATCCCCAGGTGCCGCTCAAACAACCCCACAATCGGGATGGACCCGCCAGACCGGATGTACACCGTCTCTTTCCCAAACACCTCTTGCATCGCCTGAGCCGACTTCTCAATAAATACATTGTCCGTCCGCACCAGCGACGGTTCCGCTCCATGGAACGGCCGGAACTCCGCCTGCACAGCCTTCGGACACACCGCCTTCACGGCCTCCGCCAGCTGCCGCGTCGCGACCTCCACCGTCTGCCCTGCCACCAGCCGCATGCTGACCTTCACCAGCGCTTCGCAAGGAATCACGGTCTTTGCACCCTCGCCCGTAAAGCCCCCACGAATCCCGTGCACCTCTAACGTCGGCCGCGCCCACGTACGCTCAAACACGTCGTACCCCGGCTCCCCCGTCAACGCCGTGGACTTCACTTCCTTCTCCAAGTACTCCGCCTCATTGAACGGCAGCCGGTCCCAAGCCGCACGCTCCGCTGCCGACGGTGGAATCACGCTATCTGCAAACCCGGGAATCAGAATCCGCCCATCCCGATCCTTCAGCGCCGTTACGATCTCGCACGCCGCCATAATCGCGTTCGGCGCCGCCCCACCATACATGCCGGAATGCAAATCGGTGTCGCCGCTCTTCACCAAAATCTCGCCGTACACAATGCCGCGAAGCCCCACACACAACGTCGGCAGCCCTGGCGCGAACATCTCGGTATCGCAAACCACCGCGGCATCCGCCTTCAGCCGCGCATCGCCCGACGCGACAAACGCCTCGATATGCTCGCCCCCAACCTCTTCCTCACCCTCGATCAGGAACCGTACATTCACCGGCAGCTTGCCATCGCGCTCCATCAAACGCTCTACAGCCTTGATCTGCAGAAACACCTGACCCTTATCGTCGGCCGCACCACGCGCATAAATGTTGCCGTCGCGAACCGAAGGCTCAAACGCCGGCGTGACCCATTCGCCGTCGGCCGGCTGCACATCGTAATGCCCATAAAACAGCAGTGTCGGCTTACCTTCGCCGGCACCCAGCCACTCCGCGTACACCAGCGGATGCTGCCCCTCCGCCTCGATCAACTGCGCATTCTGCAACCCCGCCGCTACCAGCATCTCGCGCACATGCTCCGCACAACGCCGTACATCCGCCGTATGCTTCGGCGCTGTACTCACGCTGGGAATCCGCAAAAATGCCTTCAGACCTTCGATAAGCTGTTCCTGTGTTTCGGCCATCGCTTCACACGTTAGCATCATAAGAACGCAATGCTCTTACGCACCCTCTTCGCGGCCTTCATCGCGGTCTGCGCCAGCGCTCAAACGCCGTTGCGCCCCCTGCTGGTGATCTCCGTCGACGGACTCGACAACCGCTACCTCCGCGACGCCGACAAACTCGGGCTCAAGATCCCGAACCTGCGCAAGTTCGCTACACGCGCGCAGTACGCACAGCAAGGCGTCATGGGCGTATTCGGCACCGTCACCTGGCCCTCCCACACGTCGATGATCACCGGCGCACGACCCATCGAGCACGGCATCCTCAACAACAAGCGACCCGCGTCCGAAGGTGGCGACTACTACTGGACCCCCGACCTTCTCAAGTCCAGAACCCTTTGGCAGCGCGTCAAAGAAGCGGGCGGCACCACCGCCGCCATCACGTGGCCGGTCACCTCGGAAGCCAGAATCGACTTCAACCTCCCCGAGTACTTCCAGCGTCGCAACGGTGGCGCCATGGACCTCGACAGTATCGCCCTCAAGGCCACCCCCAAGACCCTGGTCGACGACATCCGCAAGCAGCATCCCGCCTTTGGCACCGAATGGATGGACGACCGCAACCGGACCCTCGCCACCATGTACATGGTCAGCAAGCTCAAGCCGACCCTCACGTTGCTCCACCTCGTCGACCTCGACTCCGAACAACACGAACGCGGCCCGTTTACGCCAGAAGCCAAAGCGATGCTCGAATACAGCGACGAGTTGATTGGCCGTATCCTCGCCGCCACGCCGTCCAGCTTCAACGTCGCCATCGTCAGTGACCACGGCTTTGAACTCACAGAAAAGATCCTCAACCCCTACGTGATGATCAGCCAAGCCGGACTTAAGCCTGCCCTCACCGTCGCCTCCGGTGTAGTGGTCGCAAAAAGCCAGGAAATTGCAGCATTTCTCGAAGGCAAGCCCGGAATCGGCCGCAAGATCCCGCTCGACGAACTCAAGCGCTTCGCACCCGAACTCAGTGACGGCGCAGTAGCCGCGTTCGAACCCGCAGACCACGTGATGTTCGGCCGCGGCGTCGACGTACTCTGGCCCGAACACAAGCCGCGCGGCGAACACGGCCTCTGGCCCGCACGCCCCAACTACCGCTCCATCTTTCTCGCCGCAGGACCTTCCATCGTCCCCCAAAAGCTCGGCGAACTCTCCATGGTGGACCTCAACGCGCGATTCGAAAAGCTCGTGGGGCTGGCAAAATGAGAGCCTCCGTCATCCAGGCAAGCTCCATTCCTTTCGATGCTGACGCTTGCATCGCAAAGATGGAAACCCTAGCCACCAAGGCGCAAGGCTCGCAACTCATCCTCTTCCCGGAAGTCTTTATCTCCGGCTATCCGCGAGGCTTCGACTTCGGCGCCACCATCGGCAACCGTACCGCGGAAGGTCGCGAACAGTTCCTGCAGTATTGGAAGGGCGCTATTGAAGTCCCCAGCGTCCACACAGAGCGAATCGGCGCAATCGCCGCGGCCAACAACACGTACCTCGTCACCGGAGTTACGGAACGCGACGGCGGCACGCTTTACTGTACGGCCCTCTTCTTCGCCCCCGACGGTACCCTGCTTGGCAAGCATCGCAAACTGATGCCAACCGCTCTCGAACGCGTGATCTGGGGCTGTGGCGACGGCTCCACCATGCAGGTCTTCGACACCGCCATAGGCAAGCTCGGCGCGGCGATCTGCTGGGAAAACTACATGCCGCTTTACCGCACAGCGCTCTACCAGCAAGGCATCGAACTCTACTGCGCGCCCACGGCCGACGGCCGCGAATCCTGGATCTCCACCATGCGCCACATCGCGCTCGAAGGCCGCTGCTTCGTCCTCAGCTGCAACGCCCCGCCCGCCGGAGGAAGCTGTATCATCGGCCCGCTCGGCGACCTCCTCGCCGGACCCCAGCGCGACGGCGAATGCATCCTCACCGCCGACCTCAATCTCGACGACATCGTGCGTGCCCGCCTCGATTTCGATGCCGTCGGCCACTACGCCCGTAACGATATCTTCCAACTCACCGTCAACAAAGGGAACATATGATGCTCGCCACCGTTGCGCTTTTCTCCATCGCATTCGCCGACATCGACGGCTGGGCCAAATGGCGCGGCCCCAAAGATGACGGCATGGCCCGTGGCACCGCGCCTCTCGAATGGTCGGACACCAAAAACATTGCCTGGAAGGTCAAGATCCCCGGCCGCGGCATGTCCTCGCCCATCGTCTGGGGCGACAAGATCTTTTTGACCACCGCGATCCCCAATGAAACCGCACCTCAAGCCGCAGCCCCCGCCGCTCCCACCCGAGGACGCGGCGCTGGCGGAGGTGCAGGTGCCAAAGGCGTCAACCACCGCTTCGTCGTCTACTGCGTCGACCGCAAGTCCGGCAAGATCCTCTGGGACACCGTAGCCGCCAACCTCGCGCCGCATGAAGGCTACCACTTCCGCTACGGCTCCTATGCGTCGAACACCCCCGTCACCGACGGCAAGCTGCTGTACGCCTTCTTTGGCTCCTTCGGCCTCTACGCGCTGGACTTCAATGGCAAGATCGTTTGGAAGAAAAACTTCCCCGCTCAGAACATGCGCCTGGAGTTTGGCGAAGGCGTCCCGCTCACCCTTCATGAAGACCGCTTGTTCGTCAAACTCGACAGCGAGCATGACTCCTACATGCAGGTCTACGACAAGACCACCGGCAAAGAACTCTGGCGCGTCGATCGCGACGAACCCAGCTCCTGGTCGCCACCTCTCATCACCGTCGTCAACGGCAAGAAGCAAGTCATAACCAGCGCCAGCAACAAGACCCGCGCCTACGACTATCTAACCGGCAAGCTCATCTGGGAAGTCGCCGGACTCGGCACCAACGTCATCCCCGCCCCCGTCGTACATGAAGACATCGTCGTTGTCATGAGCGGCCATCGCGACCCTAACCTGCAAGCCATCCGCCTCGACAACAACGGCACCGTCGTATGGTCCAACACGCGAGGCAACAGCTACACCCCGTCGCCCGTGCTCCACAACGGCCTCATCTATTTCGTCACCGACAACGGCCAGCTCAGCTGCTTCGACGTCAAGACCGGCAAGGCCCATTATCATCAGCAGCGCCTCCCCAAGCCGTACAACTTCAAAGCCTCGCCCGTGGGCGCCAACGGCCACTTGTACCTCGCCACCGAAGAAGGCGATGTCGTAGTCGTCAAGATGGGGCCGACCTACGAAGTGGCCGCGACGAATACACTGGAGGATGCCTCCTTCATCGCGACCCCGGCAATCGTGGACGGCATGATCTATCTGCGCAGTCAGGACACGTTGTACGCGATCGGCAAACCGTAAACCTCAATGTTCATCAACCAAGTCAAAAAGGCCCTGCACGAAGGCAAAGTGCAATTGGGCACCAACTTCAGCCACCTCGCGACCCCCGAAGTCGTACGCCTCCTCGCCGCCGCCGGCTTCAAATGGGCCTTCGTCGATCTCGAACACGGCGTCTTCAATCCGGAAACGCTGTGGCAGATCTGCAAGACCTCGCAGTTGGTCGGCTTCACGCCCATCCTCCGCGTCACCAGCCTCGAATACGACCTCGTGGCCCGCTGCCTCGACCTCGGCGCTCACGGCATCATCTTCCCCCGCGTCGAAGATCCCAAGCTCCTCGAAGACGCAGTGAGCTGGACCAAGTTCCCGCCCGTCGGCCAGCGCGGCTTCGGCCTCATCGGCCCCCACGTGGACTATGAAAAGGTCACCATCCCGCAGGTCATCGAGCAGATGAACCGTGAAGTACTCGTGGTGCTCCAGATCGAAACCAAGAAGGCCTTCGAAGCCCGCGAAGAACTCTTGAGCGTACCCGGCATCGACGTCGTGATGGTCGGCCCCGCCGACCTTTCGATCTCCCTCGGCGTACCCGGCGACTTCCAGCATCCCAAGATGGTCGAAGCCATGGAAGCCATCCGCGACTCGTGCGTCAAACGCGGCATCTTCCCCGGCACCCAGACTCGCACTCTCGAACTCGCCAAGTTCTGGAAGGAACGCGGCATGAAGTTCCTCGGCTGCTCCACCGAAGCCGCCATGATGTTCGACCGCGCGACGGAAATCTCCACCGCGCTCGCTTAACGAACCCCGCCAGCCATCTCAGCACGCAACCAAGCCTGTGCCAGGCGAAGCTCTTTGCGGACCATGTGTACCGACATCTGCTTCGCCTCGGCGCATTCATCGGCTGTCATCCCGCCAAAGTAATGCATCTCGATCAGCGTCGCCTTCACCTCGCTGATCCTCGACAGTTGATCCACGGCGTCGTTCACCGCCAACACCACCCGATCTGGATTTGCCGTACCAAACTCGGTTAATTCGTCCAACTGCATGGGCGGCTTCCCGTTGCGCTTCCCCGTCAACCGGGCTCGTGCCGCATCCACCAGCACCTGCCGCATCACTCGCGATGCAATCGAATAAAAATGCGCGCGATTCTGGTACGCCGGATGGTTCGCATGCACCAGCCGCAAGTACGCCTCGTGCACCAAGGTCGTCGCAGCCATTGGACTCTGGTCGCCCTCACGCCGCAAGTGCGATGACGCCAGCCGCTTCAGCTCGTCGTAAATGAGCGGCATGGCCGCATCCAGACCCTGCCGGTCGCCATCGTGGGCCCGCTGCAGCAGTGTGGTCACATCCATCGAATTATTCTAACGTTCGCCCCTTGCGATACAATCCTCAACTATCCACACGGAGGACCAATCAGGCGATGACTCCTCAACTCGAACAGCTCTTTCACCAACTCGTAGACCTCACCCCCGACGATCGCACCGCGTACTACGCCGGCAACAACATTCCCACAGACCTCCAGCAGTCGCTCGAACGCCTCTTCGCCTTCGACAGCGGCGGCCACACCTCCAACTCCATTAGCGACGCCATCGGCCACGCCGCCAACCAGATCGTCGCGCCCATCGCCACAGGCTCTATGCTCGGGCCCTACAAGCTTCTGGAGGTATTGGGTGAAGGCGGTATGGGTGTTGTCTACCGCGCCGAGCGTGCCGACGGCGAACTCACGCAACAGGTCGCCATCAAAGTGGTACGAGGCGGTGGACTCATCTCTGGACCCACCCTCGAACGCTTTCGCAATGAACGCCAGATCCTCTCACGTCTCGAACATCCCAACATCGCTCGCCTCTACGATGCTGGAACCTCAGCCGGCCTGCCGTACTTCGTCATGGAATACGTCCAAGGCACTTCCATCACCGCTTACTGCAATGAGAAGGACCTCTCGATTCCAGATCGCCTGCGGCTTTTTCGAACCGTCTGCGAGGCCGTACAGTATGCGCACTCGAACCTCGTCATCCATCGCGATCTCAAGCCCGGCAACATCCTCGTCACAGAGCAAGGCACCGTCAAGCTCCTCGATTTCGGCATCGCCAAGGTACTCACAGAGAACACCGCCGACACCTCCACACAAGCCTTTACGCCGGACTACTGCAGCCCTGAACAAGTCCGCGGCGAACCCGTCTCCACAGCCACGGACGTCTATGCCCTAGGCTGCATTTTGTACGAACTCCTCAGCGGCAAGCGCGCCCATAACCTCTCGAACGCCAGCGCCAGTGAGATCGTAGAGGCGGTCTGTCATCGCGAACCTCAGCGCCTCACAGCAGCCGCCCGGCCAGCGCTGCAACGCGCCCTCGCCGGCGATCTCGAAACCATCGTGCATCGCGCCATGCAGAAGGACCCCAATCTCCGCTACGCGCTCGTCGATCTTCTCCGTCGCGACATCGATAGCCACCTGCAAGGCCACCCCATCGCGGCGCGGCCGCAAACCATCCTCTACCGTACTGGCAAGTTCCTGCGCCGCAACCAACTCGCCGTCACCGCCGCCACCATCGCGACGCTCTTGCTCATCGGAACCACTGTTTTCGCTGTCAATCGCGCTAACCAGGCCCAGGAACGGTTCAACCAACTCCGCAAGATCGCCCGCACGTTTATCTTCGACTTTAACGACGAACTCCAGCGCGTCCCGGGCAACACCAAAGCCACAGCATTGCTGGTCTCCACCGCCAGCGAGTACTTGGAAAATCTGTCCCGCTCCGCAGGAAATGACCGTGAGTTGATCCTCGAACTCGCCGCCGCCTACGAGCGCCTCGCCACCGTACAAGGTGGCTCGAACATCAACCTCAACCAGCGTGCCGCCGCGCTGGAAAGCCGCCGCCGCGCCATCGACCTCCGCCTCAGCGTCGCCGGAACGAATGTCGAAGAGAACGGCAAACTCGTCACCATCGCCGGGCGCATCACAAACGACCTCAAGGACCTCGGCCGTCTCGACGAAGCCGTCGCCGCAGGCACCCGGGCTCTCGAGATCAGCAACCGCCTTCTGCCCAATCCGCCCTCACACCTCAAGCCGGAGGTCGCGATGGTCCACGTCTTTCTGGCACGAGCAATCCGTCGCAAAGGCGATCTGGCCACCGCTGAGTCGCACTTGCAAAAGGCAGACGCGCTACTCGCCGCCAGCACCGGGGAGAATGCGCCTCGCCTGACCCTACTTGCCCGTCTCGACCGTGGCCAGTTACTCCTCCACCTGGGCATGCTCGACGAGGCTGCCGCACAACTCCAGGCCGTCGAGCGCGACCTGCCCGGTGTTGTTGCCAAGCTACCTCCCGGCCGGTTCCGCCAAGCCACCCTGCGCTTCCTGCCATCCGCTTGGGCGTTGCTCGCAGATATCCACGACAATGCATTTAAGGCCAGCCTCGACGATCCGAAACGCTCCCTCGCCTACACCGAAAAACTCTGTGCAGAGTGGACCGGCCATCTCAGTCGTGACCCCAACGACAACTACGCTCGCGCCGAACTCGGTTCCTGCTGGATCGCCAAAGGCATGTCTGGCCGCAAATTGAATCCGGAACAAGCTGTACTGGACGTCAGGCGTGGCCTCGAGATCTACAGTCAAAGCGTCGCTGGGTCCAGCAAAAAGGTCACAAACGACCCACACGGGGAAACGGTGCTGGCTTTGTCGCTGCAAGCTGCCGGCAAGCCCGATCAAGCCCGCGCCGCCATCTCCTCAGCGGTGCAGACCCTTCGAGAAATGGTCGACCGCCAGAAAGACGACCTTCCCACGCGCGCCTTGCTCATCTCGGCCCTCGTGTCCAAGGCCAAAATCGATCATGCCCTGCACAACCGCGAGGATGCACAAAAGGCTGCCGCCGAGGCTGCGGAACTCGCTCACACGCTAACTACCGCAACCGACCTCGCGCTTTTAGCCCCCGCCGCGTCGGCCTACGAAGCTCTCGCCGACCTCGCGCCAGATCCCGCCACAAGCTGCCAATGGCGCGGCAAACAGTTCCAACTCTGGCAGAACTGGACCGCCAGCAAATCTCCATGGGTCGCACGCCAGAAGCAGGCGGTAGCCGAAAAAATGAAGAGCTGCCCGGTCTAAATCCGCGCGCCGTTCCCGCACCGAAGGAAAATGGCAAATGACACTTTCGACCTCGTCCTGATTCAGGACCCCAACAACATTCCCCAGCGCTTGCTAGACTACAACCCCAAAATTCACGATCACCCGGCCGACTACCTCAACGCCCTCAAGAGCTACTTTCGCCAAGGCGTCACCATCGGGAACATGAACGAATTCTGCGGTCGGATCTTCGCGGAAGTGAGCCTTCGCAAGCGCTTAATCAAGAATTTGGTGATCGGCGCCCACGGAGGCTATGAGGACGGTAAGTACGAAGGCGGTCATTTCTACATCGGCTCAACTGTCATCACCTCGGGCATCGGATCCCGAAACGAACATGCCCTCCTGCGCCGCGTTGCCCCATTCCTTAGCCGCGACGCCCACGTCTACATCCTCGCCTGCCGTACCGGCAATGACCGCTCGGTGCTCAGTAAGGTGTCCGAATGCCTCGGCGGCATCCCCGTCCATGGCTACACCAACTACATCACCACCACGAGTTTCGGACCCTACTACACAGCCCTGGACGACGGAACCGGCGACGGAGGCAAGGAAGTAGTCTGCATCAACGGTCAATGCCACTTTAGGTAGTCAACCGCTGCCTGCGCCCACCAAGTACGAGCAACCCCGCGACACCGCTCATAAGCACTACCGCGCTCGGCTCCGGAACGCCGGTTGTCACCTGTTGAAAGGTCACATCGTCCATAACGAACTGAGCAAAAATGGGGTCAGCTGTGTTCCGCACGCGCACCTTGCTCACCAAGCCCGTATAGCCGGATGAGAGGAACGTCGGCACATCGCTCACGGCCAGAATCCCACTGGTGTGTACCAACCCGCCATTGTAAAGTTCAAAGCTCACTTTCTCCCCGGTCAGGCCGCTGAAGAACGCGCCCTTAAAGATCACAGGCGACGCGAAGGTGAACTCGGCGTCCCCGCCGAAAAGCTTATTCACGCCGAGTCGCGTCGACGGTGAGGACGCGGGGTATTGGGGGTCGGGAAAGTCGAAGTAGTTCCACGACGCATCGAAGACCACGCCCTGGTAGGTTCCCACCGGGGCATAGAGGGTTGTCAGATCGTCAAAGTTGAGTACGGTGTCGGCACAGGCCGGCACACTCGCCGCCGCAAGACCACCGAGGATGATAAGTGTTCGTAAGAAGACGCTACGCATAGCGCGCAGAGTACCACAACACGATATCCCTCCAGCTTAACGGGTCAGGAACGTAATCGAAGACGCCGCTCCGCGATTCCGGTACAGCCGCTGCGTCGCCTTGATAAAGTCCTCCGGCTTCGCATCCGGGATGTTCGGCACAAACTTTTGCGGATTCCGATCCGTCAGCGGGAACCACGAACTCTGAATCTGCACCATAATCCGATGCCCACGCCGGAACGTATGGAAAACATCCGGCAGTTCAAAGTCGATCTTGTCCATCTTGCCCGACACAAACGGCTCAGGCTTCTCAAAGCTCTTGCGGAACCGCCCGCGGAACGGCTCACCGCGTACCAACTGCTGATACCCGCCCATCGGCGTCTGGAACCCAAACGGCTTGTTCCCCGCAGGAGCCTCCGGCGTCGGATAATCGGCCGGGTACACATCAATCACCTTCACCACAAAGTCCGAATCCGTACCCGTGGTCGACACATTCAACAGCGCCCGAATCGGACCCAGCATCGTAAAGTCCTCTTCCAAGGGCTCGGTCTGAAACACCAGTACATCCGGCCGCTTCGCCGCAAATCGCTGGTCATCGGTCATGTAATCGCCGGTCATCCCACGCGCCGGATAACCCAGGTACGGCACAGGCTTCGACGGATCGGACAGATACTCATCAAAACCCTCCGCTGCCGTCGGCGCATCAAACGCCAACGTACCGCCCTCACGGAAGTACAGCGTCTTCGACTTCGCATCCGCCGGAGGCCACACCGGTTCCGCATGCCATTCATTACGCCCCGTCTCAAACATGTACGCTTCCTTGAAGTCGCCCTTCCCCTTGCCCTTCAGGAAGTACTCAAAGAACGGAGCCTCAATCTGGTTGCGATAATACGCCGCCGTATTCGTAGCAAAATCGACATTGCCAACCTTATTGCCATCCCCGCGCGACCAACTCCCGTGCGTCCACGGCCCCATCACAATCATGTTCTTCGCGCCCGGATTGAACTCCTTGGTCTTCCGGTAAATCCGCAGCGGCCCCTGCAGATCCTCCGCATCAAACCAGCCGCCCACCGTCATCACCGCGGACTTCACGTTCTTCACATGATTCTGCAAACTCCGGCTACTCCAGAACTCGTCGTAGTTCGTATGCTTCATCTGCATCGTCCAATACGGATTCTTGAACTTGAAGTACTTTTCATCCGCATTCGATAACGGACCCAGCTTCAAAAAGAACTCGTACGCATCCGGAGTCCCGTAATCAAACGGCTCGCGAAACTTCGGCGGCGGTGCAGGACCTCCCACACGAGGCAGGAACCCGCTATAAAACCCAAAGTTCGCCCCCAGCATAAACGCGCCGTTGTGGAACGAGTCATCGCCCATGTAGTAATCGGTCACCGGCGCTTGCGGCGACGACGCCTTCAACGCCGGATGCGAATCAATCATGCCCGCAGCCGCATAAAACCCCGGATACGAAATGCCCCACATCCCGACATTGCCGTTATTGTTCGGAATGTTCTTTACCAGCCAGTCAATCGTGTCGTACGTGTCCGTACTCTCGTCAATATCCTTCGGACCCTTCTTCGGATTGTGCGGCCGTACCTCTACCCATTCGCCTTCCGACATATAACGTCCGCGCACATCCTGGTACACAAAAATGTACCCGTCCTTCATCATCTTTTCCGACGGACCAATCGCCGGCCGGTACAAATCCGCACCATAAGGACCCACGCTGTACGGTGTCCGATTCAGCATGATCGGGTACTTCTGCGTCTTGTCCTTCGGCGTGTACACCGAGACAAAAAGCTTCACACCGTCCCGCATCGGGACCTTCAATTCATGCTTCGTGTAATTGGCGCGAACCGAAAACGGAGTGTCTTGCGCAAACAAAGCGACGGTAAAGAGTGCGGCAGCAAAGAACTTCATGAGGTCTTTCTATTGTCGATACACTGGTGGCCGATGAGCAACCGCCGGATTGTACTAGCCAGTCGCCCCGTTGGCGCACCCACCCTCGACAACTTCCGCCTCGAAGAAGCTCCCGTCCCCACCGCCTCGCGCGACGGCGAGTTCGTGGTCAAGCTCCAGTACCTCTCCGTCGACCCCTACATGCGCGGCCGCATGAGTGACTCCAAAAAGTCCTATGCCCCGCCCCAGCCTCTCAACGAGGTCATGACCGGCGGCGCCATAGGTCAAATCATCGAATCGCGCAATCCCAAGTTCAAGGAAGGCGACTTCGTACAAGGCCAATTCGGCTGGCAGCAGTACGCCCTCTCAGACGGCACAGCCGACGGCGCCCGCAAAGTCGACCCCAACGTCGCGCCCCTCTCCGCCTACCTCGGCATCCTCGGCATGCCAGGACTCACGGCCTACTTCGGCCTCCTCGACGTATGCGATCCCAAGCCCGGCGAAACAGTACTCGTCTCCGGTGCCGCGGGTGCCGTAGGCTCGTACGTCGGCCAAATCGCCAAGATCAAAGGCTGCCGTACCATCGGCATCGCCGGCTCCGACGACAAGGTGGATCACCTCCGCAACGATCTAGGCTACGACGCCGCCTACAACTACAAGACCGTCACCGATCACAACTCGAAGCTCAAAGAACTCGCCCCCGACGGCATCGACGTCTACTTCGACAACGTCGGCGGCGTCATCACCGACGCGGCCATCCTCAACCTCCGGGTGCATGCCAGAGTCGCCATCTGCGGCCAGATCTCGCAGTACAACAACGAGAAGCCCGAGATGGGTCCACGTCTGCTGGGCATGTTGATCGTCACTCGCTCCAGGATCCAAGGCCTGCTCGTCATGGACTACGCCGCGCGCTTCGGCGAAGGCGTCCGCCAGATGGCCCAATGGCTCAACGAAGGCAAGCTGACCTACCGCGAATGCTTTGAGGACGGCATCGAGAACGCTCCCAAAGCCTTCCTCTCCATGCTCCAGGGCGGTAACACCGGCAAACAATTGGTGCGCCTCTAATGCTCATCATCAAAGAGGAAGAAGTCCGCCAACTCCTGCCCATGCGCGAGGCCGTACGCCTCATGCGCGAAACCTTCGCAGGACTCCGTACTGGCGATTCCCTCAGTCAACCGCGCCGCCGCCTCGTGCTACCGCAAACCGGCTCCGTACTCCACGCCATGGCCGGAGCCCACGGCAAATACTTCGGCACCAAGATCTACGCCACCAACGCCAAGCACGGCAACGCCAACTTCCTCTTCTGGCTTTTGGACGCCGAGACCGCCCGCCCGCTTTGCTTGATCGAAGCCAACTGGCTCGGCCAGATCCGCACGGGAGCCGCCAGCGGCTACGCCACCGACATCCTAGCCCGCCACGACGCGACCACCCATGGCATCATAGGCACCGGCTTCCAGGCCCGCAGCCAAATGGAAGCCATCGCCGCCGTACGAAACATCCGCGAAACCCGCGTGTGGAGCCGAAGCGAAGAGAATCGTAAGCGCTTCGCCGAAGAGTTCGGAGCGAAAGCCGTAGACACCGCGCGCGAAGCGGTAGACGGCGCAGACATCGTCTCCACCGCCACCTGGGCAAAGGACCCCGTCCTCGAAGCCGCATGGATCGCGCCCGGCACCCACATCAACGCCATGGGCTCCAATGTGGCGAACCGCCGCGAACTCCCCGCAGCCCTCATCGATAAAGCAGACTTGATCGCAGCGGACTCTGTTGAGCAAGCCCACATCGAGTCGGGAGACTTAATCCTGGCATGGCCGGACAAAGCCCAATGGCGTGCAATGGATTTGAAGGATGCAGAACCGCGCAAGGACGCAAACGCCATCACGATCTTCAAATCCAACGGACTCGGAGTCGAGGACGTAGCGGCAGGCGCGTATGTCTACGAGCAGTACTTACTCAGGGGATGAAAGCTGGTTATCGGAATCGCGCCAGGCAGAGATTTTGAGGCGGCGGCAGATCCAGCAAAGACCTTCGTTCGAGGTCGGCGAGGACATCTCGTTGCTGCACGCAGTGCATTTCACAACGCGATGCTTACCCTTATCCAACGAGATCGAAGCCTTAGCGGCCTCCGAGATCTCCTTCGCCACAACGGGTTCGGAAGAATTGCTGCTGGGTTTGCGCTTCAAAATGGTTAACCTTGTAACTCCACTATAGCGCGGACCTGTAGATGAAGAACGCCGCCGCTCACCCGCGCAACCATTACGTAGACTGGCTGATCGTACTGTGTCTTCTAGCGTCGCGGCTGGACCCCAGCTTCTTTTTCTGGCGGACGGTTTACCGTTCGAAAGCCCCGAACCGCCCTGTCAAGGTGGAGGTCCAGCAGCGCGGCTGCTTGCCAGTTTGCGCATTCCGAGTGATTCTACGTGACGGCCTCGGCGCAAAGATATTGACCAGCCGTGGGGATTGCTACTTGGGCATGGCGCAAGCGGTATGGCGGACGAATCAAGTCGCAATTTTTGTAGATGGAATGTACTGCGGCCAGTTTCAGACCGCGTACGATCTGGCTGCAGGCAAACCGCTCCAAGATCACGCTCTGGACGATGCCTTGCGATCTGCCATCCAGACAAGTTACTCCCTAACCGTCAAGGATCTTGAGCCGTTCAACGGTGACGCCCTAGCGTGGGCGGCCGCTGGGCGAGGAAGCACAGCGTTCCACGACAGGCACCACCGACTTTGGCACTCTCTGCTACTGCCGTAGTGATACAAGAACCAGTGAATGCAACAGCCTATCCAGCGTCCGTAGGGTTGCCACTCCAAGCAGCCTCACTTGGGATGCGCGATCACATCGACAACTACATACCGGTCGTTCTGAATGACAAAGTAGAACCGCCAGCTACGGTTCACACGTGCCTGCCATAGGTCTCCGCTGACGTTGTACTTCTTCGCCTGCAACGAAGGGTGATTGGCATTCTGCTCCAGAAACGAAAGCTGCTTGTAGAACGCCTTGCGAACCAGTGGGGTCGCCCCCCGCAGTGAGCGCACAGCGCGCTCACTTAGAACAACCTTCATCTCGCCTTGCGCTTCGATCTGCTCTTCTTTTCAGCACCACCCTCAACAAAATCGCGCAACTCCGAAACGCTATCGAACGAATGAACGCGCCCGGCCTTGACATCCGCAAGACCTTCCGCCAAGCGAGCGCTTATCTCGTCCACCTCAGGTTTCGGTGTGAGCACGATCTTGCCATGCGACATCTTGACCTCGACAAGGTCGCCATCAGAAATGCCAATCGCCGTCCGCATCGCGCTCGGCAATGTCATCTGACCTTTTCTGTGGACCCTCACGAGACTTGTCATGCCTTACTTCAAAGTAGCGCTAAACCTGCGCCGGCTGCGAAGATGACGTCGCAGCAGCCGGGACTCCCTTGCGGTTCGCCCACCACTGCTTCAAATCCTCCACCATCGCGTACGCCACCGGCACCACCAACAGCGTCAGCAGCAAGCACAGCGATTGCCCGCCAATGATCGTGATCGCAATTGCCGACCTCTGCGACGCGCCCGCCCCGACACCCAAAGCCGTCGGAATCAGACCCGCAATGATCGACAGCGTCGTCATCAGAATCGGCCGCAGTCGTACCCGGTTCGCTTCCATAATCGCCGGATACATCGCCATACCTTCAGCCCGCAACCGATTCATATAGTCGATCTGCAGGATGCCGTTCTTCTTCACGATCCCCAAAAGCAGCAACACGCCCAGCGCGCTAAACAGATTCAGAGACCGTCCCGTCGCCGTCAGCGACACCAGCGCAAACGGAATCGACAACGGCAGGGTAAGCAGAATGATAAACGGATGCACCAGACTCTCAAACTGCGCCGCCAGCACCATGTACATAAAGATCGACGCCAAGCCAATCGCCAGAATCATGTTGGTCGTCGTCTCTTCCAGAATCTTCACCTGGCCCGAGAACGAAATGCGATACCCCGGCGGCAGATTCAGCGTACTGAAGATGTTCTGCGTCGCCAGTGCCGCGTCGTTCAGCGAGTACCCCGGCGCAACGTTGCCGTAAATACCCACTGAGAACTGCCGGTTAAACCGGTCAATGCGCGACGGTCCAAGTCCACGCTCCAACTGCGCGATCGAATCCAGTCGAATCAACCCGAGCTTCGCGGAAGGCACCAGCAAGCGGCTCAAAGCCTGCGGATCATCGCGTTGTCCCGGCAACAACCGCATCGTCACCGGATACTGTTCGTTGTTCTCTTTGTAAGTCGACAACTGGTCTTCGCCCGACATCAACAAACGGACCGCGCTCGCTACATCCGACACGCGAACCCCAAGGTCCGACGCCAACTGCCGGTCGATCTTCACCTGCAGTTCCGGATTGTTCAGATTCAGATTCGCCTTGACGTCCGCCAGCCGAGGATCCGCCATCATCTTCTGGCTCGCTTCCTTCGCGATGTCCACCATCTTGCGGATGTCCGGCCCCAGCAACTGCGCGCGAATCGGAGCAAACGTATCGCGCCCGCCCAGGATATTCGGGAACGTGATGCGAGGCCGCGCCCATGCGTATTCCTTCGCGACTTCGCGAACCTTCTGGCCCATCGCACCAATCTCAGCACGCTGGCTCGGCGGGTCCAACAGAATCGTCACAAACGACCCATTCACGCGTTCATTGAACGTATTCGACCCCGGCACAATCGCACGCACACCCGGAATCTTCTCAATCTTGCGCGACAGCTCCATCGTGGTCTTCTCAGTCAGATCCAGCGATGAACCTTCCGGCAACTCCAGCCACATGCCGAGTTCGCTCTGATCTTCCGGCGGCATCCAGTCGCGACCCACATACTTGTTCGCCCAGTACGTCGAACCGAACACGCAAATCGCCAACAGCATAATGGCCCAGCGATGATGCAAAGACCAATCAAGCGTACCCAGGTAGATCCGATCCAGCCAGCTCGCATGATGCGAATGCTGCCCATGCCCGCCGCTACCCTTCTCGCCCGGCGCCTTCTTATGCCGCTTCAACATGCGCGACGCCAGCGACGGCGTCAACGTAAACGCCACCAGCATCGACACCATAATCGACATCGCCATCGTCCAGCCAAACTGGTTCATAAACCGCTTCGCATAGCCGGTCATAAACGCAATCGGCACAAAGATGATGACAAGAGAAATCGTCGTCGCCAGCACCGCCAGCGAAATTTCCTTGGTCGCTTCAATCGCCGCCGTAAACGGATCGACATCGTGCTCTTCCAAATACCGCACTATGTTCTCGAGCACGATGATCGCATCGTCGATCACGATACCCACCGCCAGCGTCAGCCCCAGCAAGGTCATCGAGTTCAACGAGTAATCCATCACCCGCATCAACGTAAACGTCGTCACAATCGAGGTCGGAATCGCAATCGACGAAATCAACACCGTACGCCAATCGCGGATAAAGATGAACACAATGATCGACGCCAGCAAGCTACCCAACAGCAGATGCTCCTCAAGCGCCTCCACCGAAGCCTTGATGTACGTCGCCTGCTCCTTGATCACGTCGATCTTCACACCCGGAGGCAGCGTCGGCGCGATACTCGCCAGCCGCTTCTGGATCCCGTCGACGACATTCACCGTATTCGTACCAATCTGCCGGCGAACTTCAATCAACACGGCGGGCCTGTTCTGGTAGTAGGCAAACGACCGCCGCTCCGCCATCGCATCTTCCGCCTTGCCGACATCGCGCAGCCGTACCGGCGCACCGCCTACGTTCTTGATGATGATGTCGTCAAAATCCTTCACCTGCTCCACACGGCCCATCGTGCGGACGCCGATCTCTGCCGGACCCCGAATAATGCGCCCGCCCGGAGCCTCAATGTTCTCCGACGTCACCGCATGCTGAACCTCTTGAGCGGTCAGGTTATAACCGTTCATCTTGTTCAGGTCCATCATCAGGTTGATCTGGCGCAGCCGCCCGCCGATCAGATCCACGCCGCCCACGCCGTCCACCGTTTCCAGCGCGCGACGTACGGTCTTATCCGCCAACTCCGTCAACTCGCGTACCGGACGATCACCGTTGATCGCCAAGGTGATGATCGCCTCGCTGTCCGGATCCTGCTTCGCCACCGTCGGCGGCAGTACGTTCGGTGGCAGCTTTCGCATCGCCGCCGACACCTTCTCGCGTACGTCTTCTGAAGCCTCACCGATGTCGCGCTCCATCACAAACGTGATGAAGATGTTCGCGCTACCTTCGTTGATCATCGACCGCATCTCGTCGATGCCGCTAATCGCAGCGATGCTCTCCTCCAAAGGCAGCACCACCTGCGACACAATCTCTTCCGGACTCGCGCCCGGCAGCCGCACGCGCACGTACACAGACGCAGGGTCCGACCTGGGGAACAAATCCACGCCCAGATCAATAAAACTGAACACGCCCATCACGACAAGAAACATGATGAGCATGAAGGCGAACACCGGCCGCTGTACGCAGATTTCTGTGAGCTTCATAGGAAAGTGGTCTGAACCAGTAAAAGATGATTGTACAAGGTCAATAAGTTACAGCGGAGGCGCAGGTAACGGACCCCGCGCCTCTTCCAGCCGCTCGCCCAACGCCAAAAGCAGCTCTTCCTGGTACGGCCGCCCGATCAACTGCACCCCCACCGGCAAACCCTCAGGTGAGATCGCCATCGGCACACTCAGCGCCGGAAATCCCACAATATTCACCAACGTCGCGGGCATCATCGCGCCAAACAGCCCGATCTCTTTCCCCACCGTCGACCACCGCCTCTGCCGGTGCGGAAACGCCGTCACCCCGCAAACCGGCGTCAGCAGTACCGGCACCTCGCGCATCTGCTCCAGCAACGCCCGCCGTATCCGGTCCCGCTCCCCCAGCATCTCCACAACCCGCAACCCCGACGGCTCGGGCGTACCCGCGATCTTCCCCAAAAACTCGGTACCCGTCCAATGGGCCATCTCTTCGCGACCCGCAATAAACTGCGCCGTCATTCGCGACGGCAGGTCCGTAAAGAAAAACGCCCACACATTCGGAGCCCGTTCCACCTCCGGCGCCAGCACAAACTCATCCACCGCGAACCCAAGCGACCCCAGCAATCGCGACGCCTGCCGCACCGCATCCCGTACCGCGCTCTGCACCGGCATTGTGTGGAACTGCTCAATCACCCCGATCCGCAACCCGCGCAACTCGCGTTCGCCCGGATACCGCAGCGGCACCGGCACCGAGAACGGATCCGCATCATCGTACCCCGCCGTGGCATCGAACAAAACGCGAACATCCGACACCGTACGCGCCATCGGACCCACCACTCCCAATAGCCCACCAGGATGCTCAATCGCCGGGACATGCCCCGCCGCCGACACACGACCCGGAGTCGGCTTCAGCCCAGCGATCCCGCAAAAATGCGCCGGTACCCGAACACTCCCGCCGCCATCGCTGCCCATCCCGCCAGCGGAACAAAAGGCCGAAATCGCCGCAGACTCCCCGCCGCTCGACCCCCCTGCCGTACACGCCAAATTCCAGGGATTGTTTGTCCTCCCTGTCAGATGATTGTCCGTTTCGTAGTTGGCTAAAAATTCCGGTGTATTCGTTTTGCCCAGCAAAATCGCGCCCGATTGCCGAAAGTTGCGCGCCGCCGCTGAATCCGCCACTGCCGCCGTCTCACCCAAAAACCGGCTACCGCAAGTCGTGCGGTACCCCGCTACATCCAGGCTGTCCTTAATCGTCAGCGGCACACCCTGCAAAGGACCCTCAGGCAGCACACCCTTCGCCGCCGCACGAGCTTCCTCGGCAAAAACACGGACAAACGCATTGATCTTGGGATTGATCTGCTCGATCCGGGCCAGATACGCGTCAACGGCCTCCAGCGGACTGATCTCGCGCTCGCGGATCCGCCTTGCCAGTTCCACCAGCGGCATCTGTTCGATCGGTAGGACGACGAGGTTCACAAGTAGATTCTAGTTGGAACAGAGCCTCGTCATTCTTACGGCCCTTCTGCTTCGGTTTCGCAGTCCACTTCGCCGTCTTGGTAGGGATGCCCTTCACGCCACGAAGACCTCGCCCCTGGTACTTTCGTTTCATTTCGCAAAGCTTCGACGGAAACCCTGCCGATAGACACGCATGCGTTTCGTAACAACGTTACTCATCACCGCCACGACGCTAGCCGCCCAATCGCTCACCGGCACTTGGTATTCAGAAGAGCGTTCCAAAGGCGGCATAGGCGCGCTGTACAAGTTCCAGCCCCAAGGCAAAGCCCACTTCAGCCCCAGCGCAATCGTCGAATACACCTACCGCATCGAAGGCACCCAACTCACCCTCACCCCACCAACAGGCCCCGAAGAGACCCTGCAGATCACAACGATAAACGCACAGACCCTCAAGCTAAAGGCCCCGCAAGGCGACCTCACCTACCGCCGAGTCTCCGGCAAGGACCCCAACTCGATCACCGGCAAATGGACCTTCACCACCCAAATGGAAGGCCGCCCCATCACCAACAACTGGAACTTCCGCCCCGACGGTACAGCGATCCTCACCGTCCCCTTCACCTGGCAAGCAGGCACATATGCGGTCACAAGCGACAAAAACATCCGCATCGCCCTAGGCAGCCGTCCCCCCATCCGAGGCTCCTTCACCTGGGACGGCGAAGTCCTCGTCCTCCCCAACGCCAAGGGCACCGGCCACCATCGCTACCGCAGGCTCGAATAGATTTTTGTACTTCTGCTACCTTTTTCCGAAAATCGCCCTGGTTCGTGTAAATCTTCGGCATTTTTGGCGCGTACTGGTTTAGCCGCTCATCGGCGCTGTTCGAACAGCAAGACGCCATAAGGAGTAGAAACCCGTGTCCCTCGCCGTTTACCGCAAGCAGTTGAACGCAGCCATCGAAGGCACTTCCGACCTCAGCGAGGTCCAGATAGCCGCCGAGCGATGGTTCCAGTTCGTCAAACAATTTGAGGCCGTCGAAACCTTCGAGCGAGCCTTTACGGACAACCGTATGACGGCTCGCGAATTCGACCTCCATGGCAAGGAAAAGGACCTGAACGTCCAAGGCGTTAAGGTCAAGCTGGATACGAGCTTAAAGGGTCTGCAAAATCGTCTAAATCCAGAATTCTTCCAGGAAATAAGCAAAAAGAAGAATGAGCTGGGCCTCCACGATCTCAGCAGCGCCCTGCTCCGCGGAAGCCTGCCAATCTCGAAGCAACTTTTCGGAGTGAAGGAGGGCAGAGGTATCCTCTTCGTGCCTCTACCTCTCGAAGAAGATCTCCAAACCTTTTACGCGCTCAGCCGCCTCGCAAAAGCCAACCGCACCTCGCGGCTCTACAGCTACTACACCTATATGCGCGCCGAATTCACGCGCATCAAATACGGGCAGGACAACGACATGGCGGTCGGCTTCGGCATCGTCAAAAAGCACGACGGCAAAGTGCACGTTCGCTATGGCGTCGCAGGTATCACCGGCGGCGCGCTCCATCCGAAGTTGCTCCAGCAGCGCATGAACAACGCGCTCAACTACAAGTCCAAAATCGCGAATTCAACAAAGACCGAGGAAAACACGGAAGTCACCATCACCTGCCGCAACCATGCGGGACCGTTTCCGCTGGTAGGCGTAAAGCAGAAGGACAACTACGCCCTGGCCCTGCTTTCGACTCTGACCCCATACGGCACGCTAAGCGACGACGGTGTCGTCACCCGCGGCTAGTGGTGCACGGCAAAAGCCGTTTGCCCCGCTCCGCCACCACTCGACCTCCGCCGCTTCCGTGACATCGGGAACGTCCCCCCGCTCCAGCATCCGCTCCATCGCAGCATCCGGCACGCGACCCCGCTCCCGGCCCGCATTCCGCTCCCGCCACACCGCAGCCGGAGCCTCCACATGCACGATCCGCACCCGCGCCTGATAATCGGTGAACAAATCGATCAACTGCCCTCGCGTATCAGATTCGTCGCATTCCACGCAAACGCTGTACCCGCCCGCAAATACACCCGCGCCTGCTCCTTTGCCGCTTGAATCACCTGCCCACGATCTGCAAACTCCTCGCGAAGCGCATCGAGCGAGATCACCGGAAACCCCATCGGGGCCACCTGCCGTAACCACGTATCCTTGCCCGACGCCGGCAACCCGGACATCAGTATCACTTCGCATTTGGACGCATCGTACGCCGCATACCCAGGGTCGCGATCCTCGCGCCGAAAGTACTCGAACCGGCTCAACCCATCGGCAAACGGCCACGGCGCATCGAGACATTCCAACTCCCGACAAAGCTCCTCAAACAGCCCGATCCGCGTCAGCAACTCCTGTTGATCCGCACACCGCCGCCCCAGCGCATCCGCCTTCGCCAAAATCGCCAGATGCCGGCATCGCAGACTCTGGCTCATCCGCAACACCATTCGCTTCGCGTTAGGCCGTTCGATCAGGTAGAACGGCACTTGATGGAATCGCACCAGCGCGCACACCTGCTCGCGAATCGAAATCTCGACATCGCGCTCCCAAAGCAGCCGCCGCGCCACCAAAGCCCCGCGCTGCGAATGCCCCCGCGACGTGATCCGTCCATCGTCCTCGTGGCGTGTACACGCAGGTTTCGACACATCGTGCAGCAGCGCAGCCGCAAACAGCAGGTCACGCTCGACCACGGGCAACGCCTGCCACTCCGGCAGCGCGAACATCGCCCGGCAAACCATTGCGACATGCGTCCAAACATCGCCCTCAGCGTGATGGACAACGTCCTGTGGACACTCACGCATCGCACGCATCCAATCGCGATAGCCAAGCAGACTCATACCGAAAACAGATCCACGCCGTCCCGCAATTGATTCGGCTCGATCGGACGATCCATCCAGTGCTCGCCCGAATCGGCCACCGCCTGCAGAAACCCCGCCCGCACGTACTTATACCGTCCCAGCACTTGGCCCTCCGCCTCATGCTTGATGTACAGGCCTTCCATCGTTTCTTTGCTCGATGCCGTGGACAGCCCGATGTATTGCTCCAGCGGCAACGCCGTACCCAACACCGGCACCGACACCACAGGACCTCCGCTCAACAACCTCCGCCGCCGCTCCGTGGACAGAAACACGCCTGCCTCCCGGTCCAAGATGTCGAACTCTAGGAAGTAGTGCGGCAACCGGTCGTACGCAATCGTATGCCGTGCGTACAGCCACTCGCCGTACATCACGTACCTCGCGCCCAGCCGCTCCCACAGCCAACCGGAATGATGGCTCGCCCATCTCTTGAACAAGTCAAACTGCCGCTCCCGCGCCCCACCCGTCAGTACATGGCCGCGGCTCTGCAGCACCAACCGCCCCTCGCCATCAAAACTGACCCCGGAGTTCGACCCATCCAACTTCTCTTCAATCACCAGCGGCAGCCCAGCCAGCGCATCGCGCGCCACCGATGCCAGATCCTCATCGCCGGGCTGCAGTCGTGACCCCGTGATATGCGGCGTCCGCGGATACTTCAAAATCATCGCTGCAGCACCGCAATCCGGTGGTTGAGCACATGGTCGACGGTGATGCGCCGCGCCCCGGCCACCTCGGCCATGCGCCGCAAATCGTCGACAGTGAACAAGTGAATATGTTCGGGATTATCGTCAGGCACGGACGGCACACTCAAGATCACAAACCGCCTGGCGACAGCCACCGCACAACGCAGTGCCGCCTGCGGATCGGGCATATGCTCCAGCACCTCCAGCAGGGTAACGACATCGAAGCTTCCATCGGCAAACTGCATGGTCTGGGCATCCCCTAGCACCGGTGTCAGGCGTGCAACCCCGCCGTCTCGCACCGCTTGCAAGTCAGCGACACGCTGTTCCAGGACATCGATTGACGTCACCTCGGTCTCCGGAAAAGCATCAAGCAAAGGCCAAAGAAAGGCACCTCGCCCGCTCCCGACATCCAGCAGGCTCTCCGGTGCGATCCCGCGCAGAATCCCAAGCACCTTCTGTACCCGCGCCAGTGTCGTATCGGCTTTGAACTTATGCAGCCGCAACCCGGCCCGCAGCCCATCCTCTATGGATGCGGACGGATTCTTCAGCCGTCCTCGGACAAACGCCGTCGCCAGTTCGTCGTAGTAGCGCCCCGGCACGCTCACGGCGCGGCCAGAGCCACTACATCCACACCAAACGACGCGTCGAGCGACGGCAACCCCTCAAACGGCACCAACGTCGCTGCCGGAGGCGCAGCCTTATCCAAAAACCCAAACCGCACCGCCCGAATCCCATCAATCGACTGCTGGCTCAGCGCATAATACGACGTAAAGAACACCTTCCCAAAGCCGATCCCCTGCCCCTCCAACGTCCGCCCCAACCGCTCAAACGCCAGCTTAAAGTCCGCCTCCTGCGTGCGGAACGCCAACTGCAACCCCGTAAACACGATCTTCGGAGCCGTCACCACCGCGATCTGCGAATAATTCGGCGACGCCTGGAACACCGGAGGATTCACCAGCTTCAACGGCTCCGCCTGCGGCTTCGGGTTCCGCGCAATCGCCTCGCACTCGGCCACAATCGGAGACGGTTCGCGGCGCATCTGCACCACCGTGTACGTCCCCATGCCAGCCTTCGCCCGCTCCACCCCGTCCGTATCAAACCCGTTCACATAACAAGTCGTCCGCACAATGTCCGCCGCCGTACCCCCCATCGCCTGCACTGCCTGCTGCAGTTCCTGAATCGCCTTGGCGTACCCAGTCCCGCCCTTGCCCGAAATAAACAACAGCCCATTCGGGTTCACCACCTTTCGGTCCACAGACGTAGCCTCAATCAGGATCTGCGCACCTTCCATCCCCAGGGACCCCACCAGCACCGTAGTCAACACCGGCAGCGGCAGATGCTTCTCGGTGAACATCTCGCTGACAATCGTCGCCACCCGCCGGCTATCCCCACTCCCCGCCACAAACGCCCGCAGCCGGACAATTTGCGCACTCTTGGTCTGCCCCCACAGCGCCTTCACCGCGTCGCGAGTCTGTTGGGTGAGCAATCCCTTGGTCGACAAGGGCGACACGTGGAACACCAGCCGCTGGGTCTCAGCCACGATCGCAGCGGGCAAATCCTTCGGCAGAGGCAACACCTGTGTTATGGGTTCGATGTCCTCCTTTTTCTTGCTCTTCTTCTGCTTCCGTTGGGACATATCCTGCGGATTGCCAGTCTGCCCCGCCACCGCCAGACAAAAGATCAAAAATAGGCACCCAAGCACTTTCATGTTGTTGTGAATTTTATCAAACAGCCAGCCCAGCCAATATGGTATGCTCAGATTTCGGATTGGCATGGTTCCCGCAATACGCATCGAGGAGTCGTCAGACTCCCCAATTTACCGCCAAATCTATACGCAACTACGAGATGCGATTCTAGACGGCCGCCTAGAAGAGGGTGAACGCCTACCAGCCATGCGGGAATTGGCCGGGCAGATTGGCCTGAACCGCCAAACAATTTCAATGGCCTACGAGCTACTCGAAGGCGAGTCGCTCATCCGCAGCGAGGTCGGCCGCGGCAGCTTTGTCACCAGCCCGGCCAAGGTCGAAGATCCGGCCAAACCGCTCAATTGGAACGAGCTTTTGAGCGCCTCCCCCAGGCTCGATCCGCCCCCGCCGATCCTGCGTCAGGCACCCATCAGTTTTGCCAATTCACGGCCGAGCGAACTTTTGTTTCCGCTCGAACCGTTCCGCGCAACCTGCGAAGAAGTCATTGCCGACGAAACCGTCGCCGCCTCGATTCTGCAACTCGGCTCCCCCGCCGGCTACGCTCCATTGCGTACGCTCCTAGCGCGGGACGGCGCTCGCGAAGGTGTCGTCCGCCAGACCGACGATCTGGTCATCACTAACGGTTGCCAGCAGTCGCTCGACCTCATCCAGCGCATCCTTTGCTCCGGCGGCAACTCCACCGTCTTGATTGAGGACCCCGTGTACCCGGGACTCAAAAACGTATTCCTGAGCGCCGGCACTCGCGTCGCTGGCGTACCCGTTGGACCCAATGGCATGGATGTCGACGCGCTTGCAAAAGCCATTCAGCGTGAACGTCCGCGAGCCTTGGTGGTGACGTCCAGCTTTCAAAATCCCACCGGCACTACTCTGCCCTTGGCCGCTCGATACGCCATTTTGAAGCTCGCTCGCGAAGCCGGTGTCGTTCTCATCGAACACGACATCTACGGCGAACTCCGCTACCGCGGCGATGCGCTGCCCACCATTAAACAATTGGACGCCACCGGCGACACCATCCTGCTGCGCAGCTTCTCAAAACTCGCATTTCCAGGGCTTCGCGTGGGTTGGGTCATCGGACCCAAAGCCTTCTGCACACGCCTGACGGAAGCCAAACAATCGTGCGACCTGCATACCGACCAGCTTTCGCAGGCTGTTTTGTCTCGCTTTATCGAGTCGGGAAGGCTCGCCGAACACCGCCGCAAGATGATTGAGGCCGGCGCCGAGCGCCTGGACGCCACTCTTGCCGCGTGTGCGAAATTTTTACCACCCGGATCGTCCTACACACATCCGGAAGGTGGGATGAACGTTTGGGTGACGCTCCCCGGCGGGCTCGACGCAGGCGAACTGCTGGCTCGTGCCCAGCGCGAAGGCGTCGCGTACCTACCCGGCCGCTACTTCGCCGTCAACCGCGACCATTCCAGTTCTCTACGCATCAGTTTTGCGGGACTCGCGCCGGACAAGATCCGGCAGGGTTTCGCCGTCTTAGGTTCGATCTATCGCAGTGAATGGCAGCGCATGGAGGACGCGCGGAGCTTCGAGCCCGCAAGTCCGGCGCTGGTTTAGCAGAACGTTTTTGGAGGCACAGTTACACCAATGGTGATGAATGACGATTTCCGGTTGAAAACCGGTCTCGCCGAAATGCTCAAGGGCGGCGTGATCATGGACGTGACCAACGTCGAACAAGCGCAGATTGCCGAAAAAGCCGGCGCCTGCGCGGTGATGGCGCTCGAACGCGTGCCATCCGACATCCGCAAAGAAGGCGGCGTGGCCCGCATGGCCCAGATCCGGATCATCCGCGAGATCATGGAAACCGTGTCGATCCCGGTGATGGCCAAGGCCCGCATCGGCCACTTCACGGAAGCCCGCGTACTCGAAGCTCTCGAAGTCGACTACATCGACGAGAGCGAAGTGCTCACCCCGGCTGACGAAGAGCACCACATCGATAAGAAGGCGTTCAAGGTTCCGTTCGTCTGCGGCGCCCGCAACCTGGGCGAAGCGCTCCGCCGTATCGCGGAAGGCGCAGCGATGATCCGTACCAAGGGTGAAGCCGGTTCCGGCAACATCGTGGAAGCGGTCCGCCACATCCGTACGATCGTCAAGGAAATGAAGCAGCTTACCGTACTCGGCAAAGAAGAGCTGGTGCATGAAGCCAAGAAGCTGCAGGCCCCGCTGGAACTCGTCGAATGGGTAGCCGAACACGGCAAGTTGCCGGTGCCGAACTTCTCGGCGGGCGGCATCGCGACCCCGGCTGACGCGGCTCTGGTGATGCAGTTGGGCGCCGAAGCGGTGTTCGTTGGTTCGGGCATCTTCAAGAGCTCGGACCCCGAAGCTCGCGCTCGCGCGGTGGTGAAGGCGGCGACCTACTACAAGGATCCGATCAAGCTGCTCGAAGCCAGTGAAGAGCTGGGCGAAGCGATGCCGGGCCTTGACATCACCAAGCTGCCCGAAGCTGAGCTGATGCAGACCCGCGGCTGGTAACAGGTCACGATGAAGAAGAAAGTGGGCGTCCTTGCGCTGCAGGGCGATTTCGAAGCACATCGAAAGGCGCTCGAGCGCGCGGGCGCCGATGCCGTGGAGGTCCGCACACAAGCGGACCTCGACACGGTCGATGGTTTGATCATTCCCGGCGGTGAAAGCACCTCGATGTTGAAGTTGTTGCACATCGAGAATCTGTTTGAGCCGCTGCGTGCATTTGGGCAGCATAAGCCCATCTTCGGTACCTGCGCCGGTGCTATTTTATTAGCACGCGAGGTGTCGAACCCCGCCCAGGAAAGCTTCGGATTGATGGATATCGCGGTAGAGCGCAACGCCTACGGCAGGCAACTCGACAGCCGCATCGTCAAGCTCGACGGCGATGTGGAAGCGGTGTTCATTCGCGCCCCGATCATCCGAAGCGCGGGTCCTGAAGTGAAGGTAATCGCGAGTTATAACGGTACGCCGGTGTGGGCCGAACAGGGCCGCCACATGGTAGCGACGTTCCACCCCGAGTTGACGGCGGACACGCGCGTACACGAGAGTTTCCTGCGCAAAATATGACAAAAAAGCGCGTTTTGTTTGTCTGCATTGGCAATTCCTGCCGCAGTCAAATGGCCGAGTGGTTTGCGCGAAGCTACGGTTCGGACGTGATGGAGCCAGCCAGCGCCGGCATGTCTCCCGCGGGCATCGTAGCGGAAGAAACCCAGAAGACGATGCTCGAAAAGGGCATCCGCATGGTGGACCCGTATCCAAAGGGAATCGTGGAGTTCGACCCTGCTGCGATTGATCTGATCGTGAACATCAGCGGCACAGGAATGCCACGCGCGTATCGCGGGATTGAAACCATCGTCTGGCAGGTAGAAGACCCGATCGGCAAGAAGGACGCCGTTTACGTCAAGGTGCGAGATCAGCTTGAGACCTTGGTCATGCGGCTGATATTGGACCTTAGACGCGGCCGTAAACCCGCTTAATTCTCACCGTATGGACTGAGATACAGCCTGTTGTCATGGTGGACAACCGCAAGCCTGACACGATCTAACCAGCCGGTCCGTCCAAGAACGTTCTTGTTAATCAGAGGATCGGCAAAGAAGTAGACAGTACTTCTTGTTGTGACCCCCAGAGCGACGATATCGACCTCGTGGCCATAGGCCTCGAAGGCGCTGTTGGCGGTGCGGAATCGAAGATGTGTTCCCTTGGTCAAGTCGAGGCCCAGCACAGTAGCGATCGCGCTTCGAAACAGACAGAAGGACGCGCCGGTATCAACACTGGCGATCACCGGGAGTTGCTGATTACCGGCCCGAATGATAATCGGAACATCAATGCTGTCTCCAAGAGTTCCCGCATAGTCGTACACTTGCTCGAACGACAAATAGCGCGACATGTTCGCTACCAGCCGCCAAAGGGAACGTCGGGTTCGCTGGGCACACTTGCGAAAAGGGCGTCTTCGAATCCGGCGGCGAGCGCCGCGGAGCGAACAGCTGCAAGATCCTCACCGTGGGAAATCAGGCGTGGACCAACAAGCGCTACCCACTGGCCCCGGTAAGCCGCGGATTCTTTGGCGAGCCATTGAAGTTCTTCGTGACGAGGATTGATTGCTTCCGAACGTGCCGGGTCTACAGGTTCTTCGACCGTAAGGCGCACGCGCTTGTGCTCGCTGAGCGTGACCGGCTCAAGGGGCCGAAAGACCCCTGCCTCGTAGATGGCATCGACAGACCGTGACATCGACTTCATTGTACTGCGATCGCAAGTATTGTTGGTTTTTGGGCGATTTTCGGCTCTGTACCGTGTGCCATTGCTAGTCTAGCGCGGCCTACCACGGCTGACATCGGTCGGATAGCGATAGAAAAGGGGCCATAGCGGTCTGACCCGGCTCGTGTGCAATTGTCTCGACTTTTATTCGATTTCTGGCAATTTAGGATCGGCGGTGGCGGCGTCACCTATGGTGAAATCCCGTATGGCCTCGTGTCGTGTATTGGGAGTTGTGATAGGGAACATCTGGTGATTGGCGGTTCCGTTCCGTTAACTGCCTTGCCATAAGGGCGCGATATAGCGGTTGCGAACGTGGCTGCTCAGGCTGTCCCCCTTCGGCCCCGCGTCGGCTCGTTAGTCTGTGACCGTTCGTCCGAGACGGAGCTCCTCGGCGGCGAGGCACGCCATCCGAGTAAGAGCTTGCCGGGATACATGGACGCGAAACCGATCCTTCAATTGCTGGTTCACACTTGCGAGGAATTGCGAGTCGCGCGCAGCGACAAGGGGGTCAAGTCCCAGCCGATTGCAATGGTCCGACAGAATCGCGAAGATCAAAGACGCTGTACTGTGAGGACGTCTATCGACCGAGTCTAGGCTTGCGGTCAAGTGTTTTATTGCACGCACTTCTTGAAAAAGATCACTTAGCATCTCCATGATGACCCCATCCGCCGACGTCTCAGTTTGCGGAAGTGAAGCGATATGGAACTGACCAAAGCTCTTCAAGAACGGTGAGTGCCCCGGATCGCCAACGGACGCTTTATAGGTGTGCAACACCTTGTCTGCAAGTTTCTTCTTGAAGTCGACGATCTTTGAAAATCTCAGATCACGCGGGTAAGCGACATGTTCGATAACACCTGTGTCAAACGAATAGTCCGTCTTGTCGTCCTTAATAATCACAGTAGGTTTATCAAAGGCTAACCGGAGACCAAGTTCGAACATCACATTAGGATTCTTCCCACTAACGTCACAGACAACAATAGTGGAGTTGTATACATTCTGAATAATCCGTTTCTGAATTACACCAACCTCATCCGCATCACTCACCAGCCTAGGCGTAAATCTTAGCTCCTCTATAGATTCGACCGCGTCAACAATAACTTGCTTGACCTCGAGCCAGTGTTCTGCAGAACACTCTCCAAGAGCGGAAATCGGCATCACAATCCCGCATGACAGATCTGGCTGTGATTGCTTGGAGTCTTTTGATCTGTCGCGGCTGCCGTCAGGCGCCACCTTGACGGGCCGCTTCTTCTTTACTTCGCTGGACGTAGCCACGTCTAAATCTTATCAGTAACTGGAAGGAACTCCGCGGGCCCAAACAAGGCTTGGTGAGACTCTAGTAGATGGTGCGGATGAGAGGACTTGAACCTCCACTTCTTTCGAAACCAGATCCTAAGTCTGGCGCGTCTGCCAATTTCGCCACATCCGCATCTGATGGTGGTGGGAAACTACTCCCTAATCATACCGCAAAAACTGCATTTTTCCTGCTAGCAGGGCGAGTCCCGCTAGGGCTCCGTACCAGGCTTTTTGCTCCTTGTTCCTCCAGAAAAGTCCCCAGGAAAAACGCTTGGTTGCTTGCGTCCATGCTGTCAGCCTTGGCACCAATAATGGTACGCCTTGCGCATAGGCTGCGTACCCGCTAAAAAGCTTGGTCAAGTGCGCGGACTCCTCGTACATCACCGGGATGTAGATCAGGAAAAAGATGGCGGCGAACAGAAACGGTAGCCAGGGGTCATTGGCGGCGACGCAGAAGCCTGCGGCTACGATCAGGGTCCCGAGGTAGAGAGGGTTGCGGGTGTACGCGTAGGGTCCGCTGATGGCGAGGTTCTGGTTCTTTTCGAGGTGGCCGGCGGCCCAGGCTCGGAGGGCGAGTCCTAGGAAGATGACGGGGAGACTGTTGAGGATCGAGATTGCTGTGGGGTGGGCCAATAGGACGAACCCGCCGAGTAGGATAAACCCGGCGGGTACGCGCAAACGTTGAACGAAGTCAGCGTATGCCTTAGGAAAGGGGGAGGTCATTCTGAGCGTCTTCGGGACCGCCCGCTTCCTTGTCGACACTTTCCGGCACGACGCCGGCTGCTGCTACGGTATCTCCGTCGTCGGCTGAGACCAGCTTGACGCCTTGCGTGGAACGGCCCGCCTGGCGGATCTTGCTGGATTCGATGCGGATGATCTTGCCTTCCTTGGTGATGATCATCACGTCGGTGTCGTCCTTCACGGAGAGCACCGCGACCACCTTGCCGATGCGGGGGGTGGTCTTCATATTGATGACACCCTTGCCGCCGCGTGAGGTGAGACGGTATTCCTCAAGCTCCGTGCGCTTGCCGAAGCCTTGCTCGGAGATGGAGAGGATGAGGCCGTCCTTTTCGACGACTTCGGCTCCGACGATGTAGTCGTCATCGGCGAGGTCCATGGCGCGGACGCCGCGGGCCGGACGTCCCATGGCGCGGACTTCGTTCTCTTCGAAACGAATGGCCTTGCCCTGGTAGGTGCCGATGAACATGTAGTTGTCGCCGTTGCTCAAGCGGGCGGCGATGAGTTCGTCGCCATCATCCACAGAGACGGCGATGATGCCGCGCTGTAGCGGATGGTTGAACTCGGTGAGTTCGCACTTCTTGATGACACCGTGCTTGGTGACCATCACGATGTACTTGCCGGGCGTGAACTCCTTGACCGGCAGGAACGCCTTGACCGTCTCATCTTCCTGCAGGTTGATGAGGCTGCCGATGTTCTTGCCCTTGCCGACGGTGGTGGCGTCGGGGATGCGGTACACCTTGAGCCAGTAGACACGGCCCTTGCTGGTGAAGATCAGCAGGTAGGTGTGTGTCGACGAGAGGATGAGGTGTTCGACCACATCTTCGGATCGCGTACCCATGCCAATGCGGCCTTTGCCACCGCGGGTCTGGCGGCGGTAGGTGTCGAGCGACGTGCGCTTGAGGTATCCACCGCGGGTGACGGTGACGGCGACGTCCTCCATCTGGATGAGGTCTTCGAGGTCGAAGTCGCCGGAATCCTCAATGATTTCGGTACGGCGGGCGTCGCCGAAGTCCTTCTTGATTTCCTTGAGTTCGTCGATGATGACGCCGCGGAGGACTTTTTCGGAACCCAGGATTTCGAGGTAGCGGGCGATCTGCTTCTGGATATCCGCGAGTTCGTCGAGGATCTTCTGGGTCTCCATGCCGGTGAGGCGCTGGAGTTGGAGTTCGATGATGGCCTGGGCCTGACGCTCGGTAAAGCGGGGTCCGATGGCGCCGGCTTCGATGACTGCGGCGTACTCTTTGGCTTCTTCGGGCGTGATGAAGTTCATCAACGCTTCGCGCGCTTCCTTGGGGTTCTTGGACGCGCGGATGAGTTCGATTACGCGGTCAATATTGCGAAGGGCGCGCTGGAAGCCGAGCAGGATATGCTCACGGTCGCGAGCCTTGCGCAGGAGGAAGTCGGTACGGCGGCGGACGACGTCGACGCGGTGCTCGATGAAGCGCTTGATGGCATCGATGAGGCCGAGTTCGCGAGGTTGGCCTCCGACGATGGCGAGCATGATGACGCCGAAGCTGGTTTGCAACTGCGTCTGCTTGTAGAGATTGTTGAGGACGACTTCTGGTTGTTCGCCGCGCTTCAACTCGTAGACGATGCGCATACCGTCGCGATCGCTTTCGTCGCGAATTTCGGAGATGCCTTCGATCTTCTTTTCGTTGACCAGGCCGGCGGTGGCCTCGATGAGTCGCGCCTTGTTGACCTGGTAGGGGATCTCGGTTACGACGATGGCTTGACGGTCCTTACCGAGGGGTTCGAACTCGGCTTTGGCGCGCATCTTGATGGAGCCGCGGCCGGTGCGGAAGTAGTCGAGGATGCCGCTTTGGCCGAGGATGAATCCGCCGGTGGGGAAGTCGGGTCCTTTGACGATGCCCATCAGGTCGACGAGAGTGGTTTCCGGCTTTTGGATGAGCAGGATTGTCGCGTCGATGATTTCCGTCAGGTTGTGCGGCGGAATGTTGGTGGCCATGCCGACGGCGATGCCCGAGGAACCGTTGATGAGAAGGTTCGGGACGCGCGAGGGCAGGACTTCGGGTTCAACTTCCTGGTCGTCGTAGTTGGCCTTGAAGTCGACGGTTTCCTTGTCGATGTCTTCAATCAAGGAGGCCGAAAGGCGCGACAGGCGCGATTCGGTGTAGCGCATGGCTGCCGGTGGATCGCCGTCCACGGAGCCGAAGTTGCCTTGGCCGTCGATGAGCGGGTAGCGCATCGAGAAGGGCTGGGCCATGCGGACCAACGCGTCGTAAATGGCGCTATCGCCATGGGGATGGTACTTGCCCATGACGTCGCCGACGATCTTGGCGGATTTGCGTGTGGGGCGGTTGTAATGCAGCCCCATTTCGTACATCGCGAAAAGAATGCGGCGATGCACGGGCTTTAAACCGTCGCGGACATCGGGCAAGGCGCGACCTACGATGACGCTCATGGCGTAATCGAGGTACGACTTTTTCATTTCGTCTTCGATGTTGATCGGGACGAGGTTTTTGCCGCCGCCATCGCCGCCCAACGTGAGTTGGTTGGGGGGCGGACCGGCTGGCGGTTTGCCGCCCGCTGGATTCTGGGGATCTTGTTGATCTGCCAAGAGAAAGCTCCTAGAAACAATTTTAGCATTTTGCGTTTGAATCCACCACGTTAAGCTGTAGGGATGCGCAGCCCCTTGATCGCGCTGTTATTTACGTCCACCACACTCATGCTGAACGCAGCCCGTTATGGAGCCGAGGACAATACCGTCGGCGGATTGCAGATCGTCAAGCTGATCGATTACGACAACAAGACCGAGGTGTCGGTGCTGGTGTCGATTGGCAACAACGCCTTTGACATGAAGGTCAACGGCAAGCCTGTCTTTTGGTCGCCTTATGGGGACATCAAAGAGCAGAAGTCGAGGCCGACGATGCTAGGGAATCCGTTTCTGGCGCCTTGGGCGAACCGTTTGGACCATGACGGGTTCAAGTTTGACGGCAAGGAGTACCCGCTGAACAAGTCGTACGGCAATGTTCGGAAGGACGGGAACGGTTTGCCGATCCATGGGCTGATCACGTACACGGATCGCTGGGAAGTGAAGGAGGCTCGGGTGTCGGGCGAGGCGGCTTGGGTGACCAGCCGGATCGATATGTGGAAGTACCCGGACATCATGGCGCACTTTCCGTTTGCGCACTCGATTGAGATGACGTACCGGCTGTCGAACGGGACGCTCGAGGTGGAGACGGCAGTGTTCAATCACAGCAACGTGAAGATGCCGTTGTCGATTGCGTATCACCCGTACTTTCAGGTGACGGATGCGCCTCGCGATGAGTGGACGGTACGCCTGCCTGCGGCGTCGCGTGTGGATCTGACGCAGAAGTTGGTGCCGAGTGGCGAGAAGAAGCCGAATCCGTATACGGGCGCGGTGTCGCTGAAGGGCTTGGTTTTGGATGATGTGTTTGATGGGGTGAATGGAGATCGCGAGTTTTCGGTGACGGGGAAGACGCAGAAGGTAAGCGTTGTGTACGGGCCGAAGTACCCGGTGAGTGTCGTGTATGCGCCGGCGGGGCGTCCGTTTATCTGCTTTGAGCCGATGACGGGGGTAACGAATGCGTTCAATTTGAATGCAGAGGGGAAGTACCCGGAGTTGCAGACGGTTCCCGCTGGTGGGGTTTGGAAAGAGAGTTTTTGGATTAAGGTGAGCGGGTTTTAGGGCTTCCGGTGGCGCGCTAAAAGGGCATCTACCAAGGTCCTGGGATAGCGGAAATTTGTCCTTCTCAGTCGCTCGAAGACTTCAGGGAAAGACACGAGTCCGTTTATCGCGGCTCGGTGAAGCACGCCTATAGTGCCTGTGGTTTCAAAGCCTTTGTCCGCCGCGACGATTGAACCTTTTCGTTCATCAATGAGAATGATGTCGGCATTTAACTGGATGCCCAGGGAAATGGCTGCGCGTTCACCTAAGTCGAGCGCCTCCAGTGCGGGATCGTGCAGAGGTATTGAATCGTGCATGGTGAGCCAAGGCGGCGGAGCGTTGATCCAGTTCCGTACAGCAACTGGAGCGCCGCTCCCGCAAAGCTCAGACACAACTTCCTCCGGAATTGAAACCGTGTGAAAGAGAGCTGGAAGCAGCTCAATGTGGCCGATTTCAACGAGGTAACGGATGGGACTCGTGTCCGCAACTACGACGAGCATTACAGACCAAGCCGGTCTAGCGCCGCCATCTCGCGATCTAAGTCTTCTATCGTGTAGTCGTACCAGATCTCGTGAGCATAGAGGAAGGCGTCGATCTCGTGGCTGGTTTCGAACCCGAGAAGGCGGCGAAGGTCGGGCTTGTAGATGCGGCCTTGGCGGTACTCTTCAGCCGCGAAGGCTTCCAGCGCGCGTCTTGTGAGGTCTGTGCCTGGCACAGCCATGCGCGAGGCTACGTCGTCGGGGATTTCTAGACTTACGTTCACGCGGTTTCCCTCTGTTTCTACACTAGCAATCGACGCCGGTCAGATGGGAGATCTCATTGCTTCCCATTGCTTGGTGCTTGTGCCGACCGTCAGCAGTCGGTTGCCGTCTGGGGTAGACAGGATGTCATTGAAGTAGGTATGAAGTGTTTGGTCCCAAATGGTCTCTCTGGCTTGGCTCAGGCGTTGCACTGTGCGGCCGGAGCTGACGTCGATGATGTCGACAAACATGTCGACTCCGTTCAAAATGCCCTTGCCCTTTTCGCGCTTTCCGACGGCGAGGAAACGACCATCGGGTGAGATCGCCATCTTAAGGCCGAAGGCTGGCAGTTTCTGGGCCACCTCGCCGGTCTGTCCGTTGATCAGTAAAGCTTCGAACTTGCCCTTGACAGACAAGGACGCAACAATCCAGTTCCCGTTTGCGCTGACAAACAGCCGTAGGGCGGACGTGTAGCCCTTGAGCTTGATGTGCCAAAGTGGCTGCAGGGTTATGGCCGAGTATTTGACGATTCGGGCTGCAGTGGGCACGTGAATGAACTCCGAACGGTCTAATGTGAATGCAAGATCGGCGAAGGAACGCCCTTCGTCCGGACCTGTGTCTATGGTCGCCGTTTGCAGAACGGTCCCTTCAAGATTTCGCAACTGAAGCTGATCTTGCGATACCCGTGAAACAAGGGTTTCGCTCGGGCCGGCGTAGTAGTGGAGAGACTTGTCGTGCGGAATCGCGACGATCGCGCCTGTATCCAGCCGCACTATTGCGCGGGGCCCATCATTGACGGGAGGGGCGAGAAGTAACGATCTTCCGTCGCCAAAGAAACCGGGCCGTCCGAACGTTTCCGAGGGCGGGCGGATCTCACGAATTGTGCGCCCGGTGTTGAGGTCCACGATCGCCGGGGGTTTGCCTCGGCGGTAGAAGTACCCTTGATCCCCCGGACGGCGAGAGTGCGTCCAGGATCATGTGACTGTAGCGTCGTTGGAGACGGAAGAGGTCTGACTTGGTCTCTGCGGTTGCGTATCCTGCGGCGAGTGCAGTGGCGAATTGTCGTCTGGTCCAGTCTGCCATCTCAACTCAAGCTAGCGAATTCGAATAGGCGATTTTGGGCTTCGTGTTCGAGGAGCCACTTCTTGCGGTGGAGGCCTCCGGCGTAGCCTGTTAACGAGTTGTTGGACCCGATCACGCGGTGGCAGGGGAGCACGATTCCTATGGGGTTCTGGGAGTTCGCGAGGCCTACGGCTCTAAAGCCTTTGGGGCTTTGGACGTAGTTGGCTAATTGGGCGTAGGTCCAGGTTTGGCCGGGTGGAATCTGTTTGAGAGCTTGCCAGACTCGTTGTTGGAAGGGCGTGCCTCGGGTTTCCATTTCGATTCCGTCGAAGGCGTTGAAGTCGCGGTTGAAGTAACGATGGAGGCGCGTGGTCATGCCTATGGGGTCTTTCACCGGGGTGGCTTGGGCGTCCGGGCCGAAGCGGCGCTTGAGGAGTCCTTCGAAGCGGGATTCGTAGTCGAGGAAGTCCACGGAGACAAGTTTGCCTTGGTGGGCGGCGACGATGATTTTGCCTATCGGCGAGTCGATGGAATCGAATTCAAACATTTATAGAGTGCTCCAGAGGTGGAGGGCGGCGTAGGCTCGCCAGGGTCGCCAGGCTTCGGCTTTGGCTTCGAGTTGTTTTTGGGTGATGTTGCCGGCTGCTTTGCGGAGGGCGAGGTCTGAGGCTGGGAAGGCGTCGGGCTCGTTGGCCGCTCGCATGGCGATGTAATGGGCGGTCCAGGGACCTATGCCGGGGACCGCGGTGAGGGCGGTTTCGATGTGGTCGAGGCCTTGGGTGAGGTCCAGGTTCGCGAAGGCCTTGGCGAGGGCTTGGAGCGTCTCGATGCGCTTGCTGGTGAGGCCAATGCCGTTGTAGTTTTCGCGCTGGGCTTCTGCGGGAGTGGGAAAGCGGTTGCCGTACTTTTGCGTGATGCGGTGCGCGAGGGTGCGGGCTCCGGTGACGGTGATCTGTTGGCCGAGGACGGCTCTTGTGGCGAGTTCGAAGGCGTCCCAACAGCCGGGTACGCGAGTGCCTGGGGTGAAGTTGAGGGATGGGTCGGCGTGTTCGAGATGGCGGGCGATCTCGAGGGCGTTGGCTCGGAGGTCGAAGACTTGGCGGATCTTTTCCACGATGGTGCGGAGGTTGGCGACGGTGTCGAGACCTTCAATGCGTGCTTCGATGGCGTGGTGCTCGGGGAGGTTGCGGATGGTGATCCTGGAGTTGGCGGAATGGCGTATGTACGTGTCGCCGGTGACCTCTTCGAGTCCAGGGATCGCGCGGTGGCCGAGGAAGTTGAGGATCTGGTCCCAACGGTAGGGCGGGCGGTAGCCGAGGCGGAGGGTGATCGGTCCTTCCGCGGATTCGACGAGGGTACGCTTGCGAAGGTCGCGAGGGGAACGGGCGTAGACCTGCTGCATCGCGTCGTTGAAGCGGCGGATGCTGCCGAAGCCTGCGGCGAAGGCAATGTCCGAGACAGGAAGTGTCGTCTCTGTGAGAAGTTTCTTGGCGAAGAGGATACGGCGGTTGAGCGCGACGGCGACGGGGGTGGCGCCGAGGTGGTCGAGAAAGAGACGGCGAAGGTGACGGTCACCCACGCCGAGCTTGGCGGCGAGGTCTTCGACAGAGTTGTCGTCGAGCGCGCCGTTATCGATGAGGCGTAGGGCACGCGTGACGGTGGCAGAGGTTCCGATCCAGGCGGGGAGGCCGGGGGAAACTTCGGGACGGCAGCGAAGGCAGGGCCGGAAGCCCGCTTCCTGGGCCGCGGCGGACGACGGATAGAAATTGCAGTTTTCGCGCTTGGGGGCGCGGGCCGGGCAGACGGGGCGGCAGTAAATGCCGGTGGTGCGTACGCCGGTGAAGAACTGGCCGTCGAAGCGGGCGTCCTTGGTTTCGATGGCGCGGTAGCAGGAGTCAGCGTCCAACATCGTAGTTCGAGTATGGCTTGGGGGCCGACTTCATACTAGCCATTTTCGGACATGGTAGCCGCGATATAATCTCGCCAGCGAACGCGAAGGAGTTCCATGATTGCTGCTTCTGCTGCCTTGTTGATGAGTGTCGTGCCGCTGTTAGCCGCCGATGCCAAGCCGAAGGAGTTTACCCCGGTACAGAAACGCTGGTGGGCCTTTCAGCCTGTGGCGAAGCCTGCTGTGCCTGCGGTGAAACGCGCGGATTGGGTCCGGAATCCGGTGGATGCGTTCGTGGTGGCGAAGCTCGAAGAGAAAGGCATTGCGCCAAGCCGTGAGGCTGGCAAGGCGATGCTGTTGCGGCGATTGTCGCTAGATCTGACAGGGCTGCCGCCGACGCCGGAGGAGTTGCAGGCGTTTGTTTCCGATACGTCGGCGAATGCGTACGAGAAGCAAGTGGAGCGGCTACTGGCGTCGCCAAGGTATGGGGAGCGGTGGGCGCGGCACTGGCTGGATCTGGCTCGGTATGCGGACTCCAATGGGTTCAAGGCGGATGAGACGCGGCCGCATGTCTGGCGCTATCGCGACTATGTGATCCGCGCGTTCAATGCGGATAAACCATATGACCGGTTTGTACGCGAGCAGATTGCCGGGGATGAGCTGTACCCGGGCGATTTGGATGCGAAGGTAGCGGTGGGGTTCAACCGGCACTTTCCGGACGAGAGCAATCAGGCGAACATCATGCTGCGGCGGCAGGAGTTGCTGAACGATGTTACGGATACTGTCGGCGCGACGTTTTTGGGGATGACGGTGGGTTGCGCGCGGTGCCACGATCATAAGTTCGATGCGATCCGGCATACGGATTATTACCGTTTGCAGGCGTTCTTTGCGAATACGAAGTTGGATGACGTGGTCCTGCAGACGCCAGCGGAGGCTGCGGCTTGGGAAGAGAAGAATAAGGTTTGGGAGGCTGCGACCGCTGGGATTCGTGCAGATATGGATGCGTTGTTAGCCCCGGCGCGCAAGGCGTTTTATGCGGAGCGGCTGGAGCGGTTCCCGGAAGAGATTCAGGAAGTGATCACGATGGATGCGGCGAAGCGTACGCCGTATCAGTGGCAGATGTATTTGAAGGCCAAGGAGCAGGTGGAGTTCACGGAGGCCGAGGTCGCGGGGAAGTTGAAGGGTGAGAACGCGAAGAAGTACAAAGCGCTGCTGGGTGAGTTGGCGAAGTTCGATTCGATCAAGCCGGCGCCTCGTCCTGTTGCGCAGACGATGAGTGAACATGCGGGTGCGGCACCTTCGACGTATGTGCTCAACGGTGGGAATTATGCCGCGCCTTTGCAGGAAGTGAAGCCCGGGTTCTTGTCCATCATTGATCCTGCGGATGCGCCGGAGAGTTCGCAGCGCAGGTCGCAACTGGCGGAGTGGTTGACTCGCAAGGAGAATCCGCTGACGGCACGGGTGATGGTGAATCGGATTTGGCATCACCATTTTGGACGGGGCATAGCGGGTACGCCATCGGACTTTGGGGTGATGGGCGAGCGGCCGACGAATAAAGAGTTGTTGGATTATCTGGCGTCGCGGTTTGTGGAGTCCGGCTGGAGCATCAAGGATATGCACCGCTTGATTGTGACAAGTGCAACGTACCGGCAGGATTCGGCATTGCGCGAGGATGCGGTGAAGGTGGACCCCGAGGATAAGCTGCTGTGGCGGTATCCGCGGCACCGGTTGGAGGGCGAGGCGGTTCGCGATTCGATGCTGGCAGTGGCGGGTGCGCTGAATACGAAGATGTACGGTCCTGGGGTGTTCCCTCCTCTGCCTGCTGGGTTGCAGACGCGTGGCGGGTGGAAGGCGAATGAGGATCCCGAAGAGGCCAATCGGCGGAGTGTGTACATCTTTGTGCGGCGCAATACGCGGTACCCGATGTTAGAGGCGTTTGATATGCCGGATACGCATGAAAGCTGCGGTCGGCGGGCACGGATCACGTCGGTGTCGCAGACCTTGGAGTTGTTGAATAACGATGTGGTGATGGGATGGTCGCGTGCGTTTGCGGCTAGGATCGCGAATGATGCGGGAATGACCGAGGACGCGCAGATCGATCGGGCGTTCAAGCTGGCGTATGCGCGCGAGGCTTCAACGGCAGAGAAGAAGATGAGCCGGGAGTTCCTGTCGCGGCAGACGTCGATTACCGGGGATAAGGCGCAGGCTTTGGCGGATTTCTGTCACATGCTGATGAACTCGAATGAGTTCCTGTACTTGAACTAGTTATGAAGAGACTTTCGCATCGTTGGAATGTGTCGTCGAGGCGTGAGTTCTTCACGCAGGCGGGTTCGGGATTGGCTGGTATGGCGCTGGCGAGCATGATGGCGAAGGCCGATCCGGGTCCGCATCATGCGGCGAAGGCGAAGTCGGTGATCTTCCTGTTTATGGAAGGTGGGCCGAGCCACATCGACTTGTTCGATCCCAAGCCGAAGCTGAAGGATCTGGCGGGGCAGAAGGTCCCGGCGTCTTACGGGAAGTTGATTACGGCGATGGGAACCGGGAACAACACCATCATGCCGTCGACGCGGGAGTTCAAGCAGCATGGGCAGGCGGGGACCTGGGTGTCGGACTGGTATCCCGAGATCGCGAAGCACGTGGATGATATCGCGGTGCTGCGGTCCTGCTGGGCCGATGGTTTGAACCATGTGGGTTCGGTGTGCCAGATGAATACCGGCGATGTACTGGCTGGGCGTCCGTCGTTGGGTGCGTGGACGACGTATGGGCTGGGTACGGCGAATAAGAATCTGCCGAGCTTCGTGGTGATGGCCGATGATCGTGAGCCGCTGGGTGGCGCGAAGAACTGGTCGAGCGGGTTCTTGCCGGCGAAGCTGGCGGGATCGCAGTTCCGGACGGGCGATGTTCCGATTTTGAATTTGCGGCCTCCTGTTGAGGTGAGCGATGCGCGGCAGCGGAGCAAGATCGCTTTCCTGAAAGAGCTGAATGCGGGGTACGGCGCGGCGCATACGGATGACTCGGAGTTGGATGCGCGAGTGCAGTCCTATGAATTGGCGTACGAGATGCAGTCGGCTGGTTATGAGGCTGTGGATCTGACGAAGGAGACCGAGGCGACCAAGAAGCTGTACGGCATGGATGATCCGGACCTGTTGTCGTTCGGGCGGAATTGTTTGCTGGCGCGGCGCTTGGTGGAACGCGGGGTGCGGTTTGTGGAACTGTACTGCGGGTCCGGGTCCGGATGGGATGCGCATGCGAACATCGAGGGCAACCATACCAAGTGGTGCCGGGTGTCGGATCGGCCGATTGCGGGTTTGCTGACGGATTTGAAGAGCCGCGGTTTGTTGAAGGATACGCTCGTGGTTTGGGGCGGCGAGTTTGGGCGAACGCCGTTCAATGAGAAGGGCAACGGGCGGGATCATAATCCGTGGGGCTTTACGATGTGGTTTGCCGGGGGCGGGATTCAGCCGGGGATCACGGTGGGGTCGACGGATGATATTGGGTTGCGGACGGTGGAGCGTCCGGCGCATGTGCATGATATTCATGCGACGATTCTGCATTTGCTGGGGTTGGATCACTTGCGTACGACGTATTTGCATAATGGTCGTGCCGAACGGCCTACGATTACGAGTGGCGAGGTGGTGAAGGAGTTGCTGGGGTAGGATCAAGGTATATGGCGGTTACGGTGAAGGCTCGCACGCAGGTTGTGATTCCTCCGAAGTTGCAGGAGCAGGCGGGGTTCAAGCCTGGAGACCAGTTGGAGTGGAAGGCGTCACGGGGTAAGCTGACGCTGGTAGCAAAGCCTGCGAAACCGCACCCTTTGATGGAAGCGTTAGCGGAATGCCACCGCCAGGCAAAGGCGGCGGGCACCGATAAGTTAACTGCGAAAGAGATCAACGCCATAATCAAGCAGGCTCGCAAGGAACGGCGGGAGCAGCAGGCTGGATGATTCGTTTGGTGCTCGACACCAACGTGATCGTCTCAGCGGCCTTGAGTCCTAAGGGACGTGGCGCATTCATCCTGGAGTTGGCTTCTCGACAACTCGTACAACTATTTGTGTCCGAGAAGACGATGGCTGAGTACATCGACGTGGTGCGTCGCGTTAAGGTGGGCATTGAAGTGCGTGCGGCGTTGCGGGTCATCCAGAATGTTCATCACCTAGCAGCCGTCGTGAGCCCCACACGAAAAGTGAAGGCTTGCTCCGATCCATACGACGACATCTTTCTTGAGTGTGCAGAGGCATCGAAGGCTCACTATCTCGTCACGGAGAACGTGCGGGACTTTCCTAAGACTTGGAAGTACACACGGGTCGTACGGCCGGGGCAATTTCTCAAGGTTTGGGACTCTCAGAAGCCTCTGGGGCTTTCGTAGGCCATTGGGCGATTGCGTTGGCTAGCAGGACTAACGCTGCTCCAGCGGTGGCTAACGGTGTGAGTGTTTCGTTCAACATGAACCAGGCGATGATGGTGGCGAAGACTGGTTCCAAGGTGAAAATGATTGCTGCTTCTGGTGCGGGTACGGTGCGCTGGCCTATGCCTTGGAGGAGGATCGTCAGGACTCCGGATACGGCTAGGTAGACCACTACTGGCCAGACGCTGAGGATGCTTTGGAAGGCCTGCATGTGGAACGTTCCGGTGGCGGCCATCCAGAGTGCGGAACAGATGCCTACGACGGTGGTTTGTACGGCGGTGAGGCGCGCGGTGCTGGGGAGGTCGCGGGCTTGTTCCATCAGGAAAATGTAGACAGCGAAGGTTACGGCACTGAAGATGGTCCACCAGTCACCGGGGGTGATGCCGCGGCCTGGGTCTGTCATTAGGGCGATGCCGAGGATTGCACCGATGGCGGCTAGCCAGACTTTCCAGGTGATTTTGCGGCCGAGGAAGAAGCCTGCGATGGGGACCATGATGCTGGCGGTGCTGACGAGGAAGGACGAGCGTCCGGCCTCGATGGTGAGGAGGCCCTGGTAGACGGCGGCGATGCAGGCGAACTGCATGATGCCGAGCCAGAAACCGTGACGGAGTTCTGCTTTGTTGACGCCGGGCCACCGGTAGGCGATGAGGAGGGCCGCCAGCATGTAGCGGCCTCCGGTGAGTGTGGCGGGCGTGAGTACGGCGTAGGCGATCTTGCCTAGCGCGAAGGTGGCGCCCCAGAGCAGTGTGGTTACAACCAGCGCCAATACGCCGCGCGCATGTGGAGACACGGCGGCGGCTCTATTCCGCTTCTGCCAGGAGTGCGCCCCAATGGAAACCGGCACCGAAGGCGGCGAAGCAGATGGTTTTTGCTTCTTCCCAGCATTCGGAGGCAGCGATCAACATCGAAGCTGATGAGGTGTTGCCGTAGCGTGAGATGTTGGAGTAGAACTTTTCCGTCTCCACGCCGACCGCCTTGGCGATGCGGGCGATTAGGTTTTGGTTGGCCTGGTGCATCACAAACCAGTCGATCGACGAAGCCTCGCGTTTGTTTCGTGCGAGGAGATCGAGGACGGCACTCGGTACTTTACGGGAGGCCTGCATGATGACGGTCATGCCGTTCATCACGATGGTTCCGGTGAGGCCGAGGTTGAGAGCTTCGGTGTAGGATCCGTCCGAGCGGAGGATCGAATCCACGATGCGGAGACGGCCTTTGTCGGCGCTGACGATGCAGGCTCCGGCACCGTCGCCGAAGAGGATGCCGGTGTTGGCGTCCATGGGTTCGCGATCGATGACGGCGGACATCTTTTCTGAGCCGATGACGAGGACGTTGCCGTAACGCGGGGCGAGGTCGCGCGCGAGGGAGAGTCCCATGAGGGTACCGGCACTGGCCGCGGGGATGTCGATGGCTGGGGCGTCGGTGAGGCCGAGTTGTTTGGCAACTTCGGCGGCGGCCCCGGGGAAGCGGCGCTCATTGGAACCGGAGGAGACGATGACCAGACCGATTTCCGACGCATCTACGCCGGAGCGCGAGAGGCAATCGAGAGCAGCCTCTTTGGCAAGTGCAGCGATAGTGACATCGGGATCGGCCCAGCGGCGCTCTTCGATTCCGGAGACGTCTTTGATCCAGGACGCCTCTTTGCCGATGCGTGTGGCCAGTTCTTCATTGGTGACGATGCGCGAAGGTACGTATGCGCCGAAGCCGCGGATAAAGGCCATCGGCTACTGGTGGCCTTCCACGTAGGCCACGATCTTTTCGACGGTCTCAAACTTGCGGGGGTTCACGTCAGAGTCCGGGGCTTTGAAGCCGAATTTTGCTTCGAGAGCGGTGACCAGGTCGGTGAGGGCGAAGGAGTCGAGATAGCCGGAGTCGAACAACGACTCGTCGTCGGCGGGGACTTCCGATTTGCCCGACGTTTCTTGGATCAGTTTGAGGATCGTTTCTTTCATATGCTTATTGGTCGGCTTCTGCCCGAGCGCCTACGAAGCGCTGGTACTGCAGGTAGAGTTCCTGGGCAAGGGTCTTTCCGACGAGGTCATAACCGGGCGAGGTGAAATGTACGTAGTCGCCTTGCGCCATGCCCGCTGCAACCCAGTATCGCATCGAACCGGGGCCGCCCATACGGTCGCGCCAGTGCCAGTAGGCCGCGCCGGTTTCCATGGCGACGCGGAGTTGAATGTCGACGACGGAGTTGAGGTTCTGGGTATAGCGGATGTTGCAGTCTGGCGGGCCCACCATGAGGATGCTGGCGGTGGGGGCGGCTTGGCGGAAGCGGGTGACGACCTTTTTGAGGTTGTTGTAGTATTCGTTGCCGTCCCAGCGGGGTCCGTTGGCCTCGTTGGTGCCGTAGGCGAGGACGATCAGCGCGGGGTTGCGTTTGGCGAGGTGCGCGGCGAGGATCCCTTCGTCCCAATCGCCGATCATGGGCGCTGTCGCGCCGTTGATTCCCATGGTTTCCCAAGTAATGCCGCTGTGATTCTGGATGACGGTGCCGAATAAACGTACAGGTTCCTGGCTCAAGGTTTTGAGCATGTACTTGTGGGTGCCGGGGGTTTCGGCAAGAGGCAAGGTGGCGGGGCGGAGTTCGCCGGTGGTGGATACGGTGCCGAGCAGAGCGTCGTCCACCCAGACTTCCATAGAGCCGCCTTCGGGGTGCTGCAAAAATAGCAGCTCGGCTTCTTCGCCGGTGCCGGAAAAGGTGACGGTTTCACCGGGGCGCATAGAGGTGATGCTGACGCCGCCGAGGCCTTGCATCGGGTCACCACGGCGGGAGAGGATGCCTTCGGTGATCCAGGTGTCCGTGCTGTTGGACGTCATGTCGAAGCGGCGGTAGCCGCGGTAGGGACGGCCGGGGAATGCGAAGCCGGGTCCTCCGTTGCCGAACTTTTCCTGGAAGAACTGGCGCATCGAGTTGGGCCAGTCGTCAGAGGCGGTGTGCGAGTCCCCGTAGTGGAGGACGTGTACGGGCTGTTTGTTCTTGGTTGATTGATAGAGGTGTTCGAAGAACGGGACGAGGCCTCGTACATTGTCGAAGGTTTCCTGCTGGGGTTCCATGCCTTCGAGGACCCAGCGGAGAGCGCTTTCGCGATCAATGTACTGACGGGGCTGTTGCGCGGTGGTCTGGCGCTTGGTGGTGGTCTTTCGGGTACTGGTGGTCTTTTTGACGGTGGTTTTGCGCGCAGGGGCCTTCTTGGCTGTGGTGGTGGTCTTTTTCTTTGCAGGCGCGGACAGCAAGGCACCTGCGCAGACGAGCCATACCAATGCTGGGAGAAGGCGGACCAAGGTCATCTTGCCTGGCTGCCTTTCCATTGGCGGTAGCCCTGGACGAGCGCGTCGTTTAGGAGTCCGCCGACGATTGCTGCGCCGCCGGGGAGCGGGTGGATGTAGTCGGCGTTGACGAGGCGAGGCTTGGCGGCGTACCACTTGGCCATGGTTCCGGCACCGCCCATCGCTTCGAAGGTGTTAAAAAATGCGCACCCTGTGTCGTCGGCGATTTGACGCTGGATTTCGACGATTTTGGCCATGATCGGCGGGGTTACGATGGCTCCGGTAGACGAGCGTTCGCCACGATCCATGGGGGCCATGACGAGTACGGAGGCGTTGGGTGCGGCCGACTTGATGCGCAGCAAAACCTGCTTCAACTCCTGGGGGTACGACGTTTCGACGTAACGAGGGAAGACGCTTTCGTTGGTTCCGTAATTTAAGACGATTAAGTCCGGCGTCTGGTGTCGAATTTGTTCGGTCCAGTGGTTGGTGTCGAGGTAGCGGAGGAGCGATTGGGTGGACGCGCCGTTCAAGCCGAGGCTCGAATACATGACGCCGGAGTGCTGCTTTTCAAAGAGAAGTCCAAAGACGCGTACGCTGCCTTGGGTGACAGACAGCTTGATTTCTGTCGTGCCTGCGGGGAGGTCTGCAGAGGCGAAGGCGCTTCCCTTCTCTTCTCCAGCGGTTGATGCCGTGAGCAAGGTTTGGCCTTGTGCTTCAATACGAAATTCGCCGCCGCCGGGCTGCTTGAGGTAGAGCACTTCGACGCGGGTATGGTTGCCGTCGGCGAGGCGGATGCGGGACGTTGCGCCTTGCGCGCCTTGGAAGTTGACGCCGCCGAGGCCGTGCAGATTGTCGCGGGCGCGCGGCGACTGGCTGAGAGCTTCTGTCTTCCAGCCGCTACCTTTGACGTCCATACCGCGGTGCTGATACCAGTTCCAGGGTTTGCTGACGAGGATGAAGCCGTGTCCGGCGTCGCCGAATTGTTTTTGGAACAGCGAGCGGGCGTCGGCGGTGATGGAGTCCGCTGTGACCGGCGAGTCGCCGTAGTGTAGGACTCGGGTGACGCCTTGGCGTGTTTCGGTCTTGGCCAGCGATTCGTAGAAGGCCTTCATCGCGCCCGAGGGATCGTGGATCGCGGTGGGCGAGGTGATCTCCTGCGGGTCCTTGGGGATGTGGATGGGGCGGTCTGGTTCGTCGCCTTGCGGAGTGGCCTTGGGATGCGCTGCGGGGGCGTCCGGCGTTGTGACTGGCTGCTTGGGTGTGGTGACGACAGCGGCTTGTTGTTCGGGCTTGGGTTGATCGAGGTTGATACCTGCGATGCGGGCGAGCGTATCGACACCGGGCGGGCGCATCCAGGAGAGCTGTGGAATGCGCGGAGCCAATAGAATCAGGGCTCCCAGCGTGAGCACGGCGATCGATGATTTCTTGGGCAGTGTGCTCATGGCTGGTGGTTAAAACTTCTGGTACATGAACGGCGCTGCTCCGGTGGCCGAGACGTATTGGATGCAGGCGACGGCGAGCGCTACGGCGACGCCTTGCGCGAAGGCTGGGGCTTCGATGAAGACGCGCATCGAGGTGGCGTACCAGTTCTTGGGCAGGTAGTGGAAGAGTACGCCTGCGCCGAGGACGACTGCATAGCCGGGCGAGATGTTGTCCGTCGCGAAGGTGCCGGAGGCGAGGATAGTCAACATGTCGAGCGCACCTTGCAGGGATTCGGCACGGAAGAAGATCCAGGCGAGCAGGACGAAGTGGAAGGTCGCAAAGCCGCGGAGGAAACGGGCGAGGAAGAACTCGGAGTACGGCTTCTTTTCGCCTCGCGTGACTTGCCACCAACGATTGACGGCGAGGCCGAAGCCGTGGAGCGAGCCCCAGATGAGGAAGTTCCAGGTGAAGCCGTGCCAGATGCCGCCGAGGATCATGGTGAGGGCGAGGTTCCAGTAGGTGAAGATCTTCCACTTGCTGCGGAGGCCGGGGAGCGAGAAATACAAGTAATCGCGCAGCCAACTGGAGAGCGAGATGTGCCAGCGACGCCAGAAGTCCGCGAGGTTGAGGGCTTCATAGGGGCGGTTGAAGTTGGCTGGTAGCTTGAGGCCCAACAGAAGCGCGCTGCCGATGGCGATGTCGCTGTAGCCGGAGAAGTCGTAATAGAGCTGGAAGGCGTAGCCGTAGGCTCCCACGAGGACTTCAAACGCGGAGTACAACGCTGGGGTGTCGAAGACGCGATTGACGAGGTTTTCAGCCAGATAATCGGCGATCAGGAACTTTTTGCATCCGCCTAGCGCGATTAAGTACAGTGCTTTGCCTCCGTCTTCCGGGCTGAGCGGGACCTTCAAGCGGGCCCACTGGGGGGCGAGCGAGGTCATGCGGGTGATGGGGCCCGCAAGCATCGTCGGGAAGAAGAGGACGCTGGTGAGGTAGGTCCAAAGGTTCGGTGCGGCCTTACCGTCTTTGCGGTAGATGTCGATGGTGTACGTCAGCGATTGGAAGGCGTAGAAGGAGAGCGACAGCGGTAGCGCGATGCCGACTGAGGATGTGGGGAGCTTGCTGGTGACGATCAACGAAAGGTTGAGGATGATGCTGACCCAGAGGAGAATGCGGCGTACTGGCGTGGCGGTGTTGCGCTCGATGGCGCGACCGATCATGAAGTCGCAGATGGCGCAGAGGGGTACGAGGGCGAGGTAGATGACGCCCCAGCGGCCTAGGAACAGGAGGTTCGCGAGGAGGATGAGTCCCATGGCGGGTTGACGCCAGCGCATGGTGAGCCAGAAGGCGAAGAACAGGATCGCCAGGAACGCGAAGTATTCCGAACTAGTGAGTAGCATCCAAACACACAACTGCGACGCCGGACCCTGCTTACAGGATCCTTGTGGGTTGGCGTAACGCTATCGGTCTTTTAATTGTAGTGGTTTTAGAAGCGGTACCGGAGGTTGACGAAGTAGTTCCGGCCAGCCTCGGGGTAGCCTTCCCACAAGAAGTAATTGCGGTCGCCGAGGTTGTTGACGCCAGTTTGGAGTTCGACCTCGCGGTAGAGGCGGGCGGTAGCACCGAGGCCGAAGACGCCGAAGCTTGGAGCGCGCTGGACACGGCCGCTGTCGTTGGCGTTCCAGCGTCCCCCTTCGTAGGCGAAGTCCGCGAAGGCGGTGACACGGGCGCCGGGGCGGAAGGTGAGCATGCTGTAGGTCTTGTGACGCGGGGTGTCGAGTTGGATGACATTCGGCTGGGTTTGATTGCGGCGGCTGAGGTAGGTGTAATTGGCGGTCCACTGGAGGAAGCGGAGGGGCATGGTGCGGAAGCCGAGTTCGCCGCCCTGGTAGCGGGCTTGGCCGAGGTTGCGGAGTTGGAAGACGTTGGGCTGTACGAAGAAGCGCTGGGTGGAATCGGAGACGTTGCTGCGGAAGAGCGAGGCTTCGACGAAGGTACGGCTACCGAGGGTTTGGGTTACGCCGATCTCAAAGTTATCTGACCGTTCCGGGCGGAGGTCCGGGTTGGGGATGGCTTGGCCGAGGCGGTAGGAGTAACGGTCTTTGATGGTGGGCAGGCGGGTTTTGTGGGCGTAGGTGGCGTGGAGTTTGGAGGACGCCGAGAGCGCATAGTAGGCACCCATTTGCGGGTTGAAGGCCCACAGGGTGTTGACCGGGAACGGCGTCACGACGCCGGCGGTGAGGTTCTGGGCGTTGAGTACGTCCAGACGATCGGCACTGAAGCCGGCGATGACGGACGCCTTGGAGGTTAGCTGTATGGTGTCCTGCGCGCCGATGGATAGTGACTGATCGCGAAACGTGCGGAGTGGTTCGCCGAGGTTGCCTTCACGATGGGTGTCGTCCTTGAAGTAGAACGACCCGCGGAAGTTGTGGCGGTTGCCCAGCTTGATGCCTGCCTCGCTGGACGTGCCGTACGTATCGTCGTCGTAAGGACTGGTGAACGACGAGGCTAGAGTTTGCGAGTTGTAGTTCGCGTTGTCGTAGGCACGGAGGAGGTTGTTGAACTTGTCGTAGAAGAGGCGGGCGCGGACGTAGCCGGTTTCGCCGAGTTTCTTGTCGCCGATGAAGTAGAAGCTTTCCTTGTCCCACTGCGGCCATCGCCAGAAGCGGGGTCGAACGGCGGCATCGGTTCCTGCGTAGGGCGGGTTGCCTTTTTCGCCGGTTTGCTTGGCGTAGGTGAAGGTGTATTGGTCACCTTCTTTGGGAGTCCAGGCGAAGCGTACGCGGCCTTTGCTATCGGATTGCCAGGCGTTGCGGCGGTCACGATCGGGTTGGAGAGCGGTGAGGCGGAAGTTGCCGGAAAGCGGGAAGGTGTCGCTTTGGAGGGTCGCAAAGCCGCCCTGTAGCCAGAACTTGCGGAAACGTGCGCCAACATTGGCGAAACCGTGTACCTGGTCGCCGGATGCGTAGCCGGTTCCGAGGTCGAGGTTGAAGGGTTTGTTGGGGGCCTTGGAGATCATGTTGATGGCGCCGCCAAGGGCGTTGGGTCCGAAGAGGGGCGAGGTGAAGCCTTTGGAAACCTGGATTTCCGAGACGTCGTAGGTGAGGAAGCGGTCGAGGTCGACGTAGCCGTCGTAGGGGACGTAGACGGGGATGCCATCCATGTAGAGAGGGACCTGGCGGAAGTCGAAGCCTCGCACGTAGACGCCGCGTTCGTTGCGGTTGCCGATTTTCTGAATGGAGACGCCGGGGATGAGGTTCAGCGCGTCGGCGGTTTTGGGGAGATTGCGGAGACGGTAGTCCTCCTCATCGAGCGTGGGCGTGGTGGCGGAGACGGTGACCTCGATACGGCCCTGCTGAAAGACGCTGCCGGGGCGGTTGCGTTCCGCCTGTTCGAGGGCGGCGCGCATCTCTGCGGCGTAGGCCGAGAGGGCGTCACGGGTTGGAGTTCCGGCGGGGGGCGGGTTCATAGTGAGGCCGAGGGCTGCGGTATCCGCGTGCAAAGTGCGGAGCCTGACGGCTATGGTGACGGGATCGGCGTTCGTCCGAAGACTGGATTGGAGGGCCTGTACTTCGGCGAGGGCGTCAATGAGGGCGCTGGTTTGCTGGGCGGCGACAGCGAGGATGGAGCAACAGACGAGGGGGAGAATCGAACGGAACATCAGTGTCCCGTTTAGACTACCATGTCTTGTTTTCAGGACACTCGATTCAGGACCGAACGATAGAGGGCCTCGTACTGGGGGATGATGCTGTCGCTGGAGAAGCGGTCTTCGGCGGCTTTGCGGGCGGCGTTGCGCATGCGATCGAGGAGGGGCTCATCGGTGAGGAGTTCGACGGCTTTTTGCGCCATGCCGTGGATGTCGCCGACGTTGCTGAGGAAGCCGGTTTCGCCGTCATCGATGAGTTCGGGTACGCCGCCGACCTGGGTTCCGATGGGGACGACACCGGAGGCCATGCCTTCCAGCGCGGCGAGGCCGAAGCTTTCCATTTCGCTAGGCATGAGGAGGATGTCTGCTTCGCGGAGGAGTGCGGGTACGTCGTTGCGCTTGCCCCAGAAGCGTACGTGGGGGAAGACGTTGAGGTCGTGCGCGAGGTGCTCGGCGGCGCCGCGGTCGGGGCCGTCGCCGATCATCCAGAGGTCGGCGTCGACGTGCTGGCGGACTTCGGCGAGGATGCGGATGCAATCGAGTACGCGCTTGACGGGGCGGAAGTTGGAGAGGTGGATGAGGCGCTGTTTACGGGTGGTGCGGCACTGTTGCGAGGGGCAGTAGTGCTTGAGGTTGACGAAGTTGTGGATGACCTCAATGGGTTTTGTCACGCCGAACATGTCGACCGTTTGTTGCTTGAGGTTGTTGGAGATCGATGTGACGGCGTCCGATTCTTCGATGGAGTACTTGGTGATGCCGAAGTAGGAACGGTCGAGGCCCACGAGCGTGACGTCGGTACCGTGGAGGGTGGTGACGAAGGGGAGTTTGCCGCCCATGATGCCGCGGGCGAGCATTGCGGAAACGGAATGGGGGATCGCGTAGTGGACGTGGAGGATGTCGAGTTGCTGTTCTGCGGCCACTTCCGCCATGCGCGAGGCGAGGGCGAGGCAGTACGGCGGGTACTGAAACAGCGGGTAGTTGGAGACTTCGACCTCGTGATAGGTGATGTCGGGACGGTCCTGCAGGCGGATGGGGTTGGCGTAGGTGATGAAGTGGATTTCGTGTCCGCGGTCGGCGAGTTCGAGTCCTAGTTCTGTGGCGACGATGCCGCTTCCGCCGTAGGTCGGGTAGCAGGTGATTCCGATCTTCACTGCCGCGAGTGTAACGATAAATGGAGATACGATGCGAGTTCTGATTGCGGTGGCGCACGCCGATGATGAGGTTTTGGGGTGTTTTTCGGTGATGTCGTCTTTGTCGGATGAGGTGTATGTGCTGCATGCGACGAATTCGACTCCGCTGAATCCTTTTTATGCGACCCGCGCGGGGTTCGCTTCTGTTGGGGAGTACGAGGTGGCACGGCGGGCGGAGATGCTGGCGGCTTTGGATGCGGCGGGGTTTCCCCGTGAGCGTTGGCGGGCGCTGCCCATTGCGGATCAAGGTACGCCGGACCATATTGGGGCGATTCGTGAGGCGATGGCTTCCTATGGGGCTGACGTGATTTATACACATGCGTACGAGGGCGGGCATCCGGATCATGATGCGATGGCGTATGCGGCGTCGGTGTTTCCGAATGTGATCGAATTCCCTATTTATCACGCGGATGATGCGGGCGAGATGCGGTGCGGGCGGTTCTATGATGGCGAGGCTTCTTCCGTAGTTGCTCTGAGCGGGGAGTTGTTGGAGCGAAAGCGCGCGGCTTTGGATTGCTTTGCGACGCAGCAGCGGGTGATCGTACGGTTGCCGGCGACGCCTGAGTTGTTCCGGCCGATGCGGAAGTACGACTTTGATAAGCCTCCGCATGAAGGGCGGCTTTATTACGAGGTCCGCGGGCATGGGTGGACTTGGGACGAGTGGCATCGCCATATAATCGTGTCGTGAATAAACGCGACTTTCTGAAGGTTTCGTTGGCTTCCGTGGTGGCAGCCGATGCTCAGACGCCCCGTAAGAATTGGGCCGGGAATCATACGTACCGGGCCAAGAATCTGCTGACGCCGAAGACTTTGGATGAGGCGCGGAGGATGGTGAAGTCCGCGGGGACGCTGAAGGCGCTGGGTACGGCGCATGCGTTCAACGGGATTGCGGATAACGATACGAATCAGATCTCACTGCGTGAATTGCGCGGGATGCAGGTGAGCGCGGATAAGCGTACGGTGACAGTCGGCGCGGGTGTGAAGTACGGCGAGTTGGCTCCGTATCTGCATGCGCAAGGGTTGGCGGTGCATAACCTTGCTTCCCTGCCCCATATCTCGGTTGCTGGTGGTTGTGCCACGGCGACACATGGGTCGGGTACTGGAAATCTGTCGTCCGCTGTGGTGGGCATGCAGATGATTACGGCGGATGGCGAGGTTGTGACGCTATCGCAGAAAGACGCCGATTTTGCGGGTTGCGTGGTGCATTTGGGTGGGCTTGGCGTGGTGACGGCTTTGACGTTGCAGGTGGTTCCGACGTTTGAGGTGTCGCAGGTGGTGTACGAGGGCTTGTCCTTCCGGCAGTTGGAGAAGAGTTTGGAGGAGATCTTTGCCGCAGGGTACAGCGTGAGTCTGTTCACCGATTGGCAGAAGGAGACGGCGAGCGAAGTTTGGGTGAAGAGCAAGGGCGCTGTGCAGGCTTCCAAGGACTTTTTTGGCGCTCGTCCGCTGGCGCGCAACGTGCATCCGATTATTGCTCTGGATGCCGTGAATTGTACGGAGCAGCGCGGGGTCGCGGGGCCGTGGTACGACAGGCTGCCGCACTTCCGCATGAACTTTACGCCTAGCAGTGGGGATGAGTTGCAGACGGAGTTCTTTGTGCCTCGCGCACAGGCGTATGGGGCGATTCGTGCGGTGGAGACGCTGCGGGATCAGATTACGCCGCATTTGTTGATTACCGAGTTGCGGTCGATCAACAAAGACGATTTGTGGATGAGCACGGCGTACGGGCGCGATTCGATGGCAATCCACTTTACGTGGAAGCCGCATGGCAAAGAAGTGGCGGCGCTGATTCCGCAGGTGGAGGCGAAGCTTGCGCCGTTTGGTGCGCGTCCACATTGGGCGAAGCTGTTCACGCCATCTCCAGCGCGGATGAAGGGTGTGTATCCGAAGTTGCCGGAGTTTGTGAAGCTGATGAAGAAGTACGACCCGGCGGGCAAGTTCCGGAGTGGGTTCCTGACCGCCGTGCTGGGCTAGGCTTTGGCTGTCGCGAATTGGATCAGTTGTTCGGCCGCACGAATGGCTTCGTCGGTGAGACGTTCGCCAGAGAGCATGCGGCCGATTTCTTTGGTGCGGCCGTCGTGGTCGAGTTCTTCGATCGTCGTGTAGGTACGGTTGCGGGCGGCGTGCTTCGATACCGAAAAATGGCTTTCTGCAAAGCTTGCGACCTGCGGAAGGTGGGTGACGCAGAGGACCTGGTCGTGTTCGGCGATGCGGCGTAGCTTGCGGCCCACCGCTTCTGCGGCCTTGCCACTGACGCCGGCGTCCACTTCGTCAAACACCATGGTTCGCGCGGCTTCCGAGGCTTTGCGCGCGCCTGCGGCGATGGTTTTGAGGGCGAGAGATACGCGGGAGAGTTCGCCGCCGGAGGCCACTTTGTCGAGCGGTTTGGGGTCCTCGCCGACGTTGGCGGAGATGAGGAACTCGATGTCGTCCATGCCGTGGGAGGTCCAGTCAGCGGCGGGGTCGATGCGGACGACGAAGCGGGTACGCTGCATGGCGAGGGAGGCGAGTTCGGCTTCCACCTTCTTGACGAGTTGCTTGGCACCTTCGCGGCGCTTGTCGCGCAGGGCTTCTGCGGCGATGGTGTACTCGGCGGCGAGGCGCTCCTTTTCCTTTTGCAGGGCTGCGCGGCGTTCGCCGGCGGTTTCGACGGCTTCCAGTTGTGCGCTGACGTTGGCGAGGAAGGCCAGGACCTCGTCGAGTGATTCGCCGTACTTGCGCTTGAGCTTTTCGATCGCTGCCAGACGGGATTCGACGGTGTCGAGACGGTTGGGGTCCGCTTCGAGGTTGCCGAGGTAATCGGCGAGGGATTGCGACGCCTCGTCGATGGCGAAGATGCCGGGCCGCAAGGTGTCGGCGATGGCTTGGAGCGATTCGTCGATACGGGCGAGGTCCTCGAGCTTTTTGAGGGCTTGCTTGGCTTGGGTGAGGGCGGATTCCGGCGCGTCGTACAGGAGGGCGTAGGCGGCCTGGGCGCTTTCTTCTACGCGGGTGACGTTGCGGAGGACCTTGCGTTCGGCTTCGAGACGGGTGTCCTCGCCGGGGGTGAGGTCGGCGGACTCGATCTCTTTTTTCTGGAAGGACCAGAGGTCCGCCATGCGGAGCTTTTCCTGCTCGGTGCGGTCGAGGTCGTCGAGTTCGCGGGTGATGGCGCGGTAGGCAGCGTGGAGGCGCGTGACTTCCGGGAGGAGCTTTTGGGTACCCGGGGAGATGGCGTCGAGGAGTTCGCGCTGGGCATCCGGAGAGGACAGGCCCTGTTGGTCATGCTGGCCGTGGATGCTGCCGAGGTACTGCGAGAGGTCGCGGAGGAAGGACGCGGTGACGGGCTTGCCTCCGGCGTAGGCGCGGGACTTGCCGTTGGCGGAGACTTCGCGTTCGAGGATGAGTTCGCGGTCTTCGGTTTCGACGCCTGCGTCGTCGAGGAAGGCGCGTAGAGTGGGGCTGGACTCGCCAAGGTCGAAGATGCCGGAGACGCGGGTACGGTCGGAACCGGAGCGTACCAGGTCGCCCGAGGCGCGGCCACCGAAGAGGAGGCTGAGCGCGTCGACGACGATGGACTTACCGCTGCCCGTTTCGCCGCTGAGTACGTTAAATCCGCCGTGAAAGCGGACGCGAACCTTTTCTACTACTGCGAGGTTCTCTACCGAGAGTTCCACCAACATGCAATCGTTAGGCTTTATTGTCGCGCAGAAATAACATTGCCGCCGTTTTCTGTTTGAAAGCGGCGGCAACGAGGGTCGGTTTTTCTAGGGTGCGCGCTAGCCGTGGGCATGACTGGCAACACGCCGCAGGCGCGCGCACCGGGATTTATCACTGACCAAATGACAAATCCATATTGGTTGAGAGCATACCAGTGTTCCGGGTGCGAACGCAAATGTCAGGTGTTGGTGGCGGAGGCGGCTTTGTTGGGCTGCCAGAGGAGTTCGGGTACCCCGGAGGCGTGGTTGGCCCAGCGGCTGAAGACGAAGAAGGCGTCGCTGAGGCGGTTGCAGTAGCGGATGGCGTCTTCCGGGACCTCTTCGAATTTGGAGAGGGCGACGAGAATACGTTCGGCACGGCGGACGACGGTGCGGCAGACGTGGAGTTCTGCGCTGAGGCGGGTGCCGCCCGGAAGTACGAAAGAGCGCAGGGGTTGGAGCACGGCGTTCATGGCGTCGATTTCTTTCTCGAGTTGCTCGGTTTCGACGGGGGTGATGCGAGGCTGCGCGGGGTGGACGTCCTGCGGGAGGGTGGCGAGGATCGAGCCGAGGTTGAAGAGTTCGTGCTGGATGCGCAGGAGGATCGCGGAGAGGTCGTGCAGGCCGGCGTCGGTCGCCGATAGACGGGCGAGGCCAATGAAGCTGTTGAGCTCGTCGATGGTGCCGTAGGTTTCGATGCGGAGGTTGTCTTTGCTGACGCGCTGTCCACCGACAAGGCTGGTTTCGCCGTAGTCGCCACCCTTGGTGTAGATACGGTTCAGGGCGAGACGCGGCTCGTTAAACTTTTCACTCATCCAGCTTCTAGTGTGTCAGGAGTTGGCCGAGACGTTTGCGGCGCTCGATCCATTCTTCGCTGGTGAAGATGCGAGGTCCGGCTTCGATGAGGCGGGGGAGGAGTTCGAATACGGAGGCGGGGTTCCACAAGAAGCCGCTGCGGGTACGGTAGCCGCGCTCGTTGAGCTTGGCGGCGATGTGGGAGAGGCGCTGGTCCTGCACGATGAGTTCCATGGTGAGGAGGAGCACGTCGTTCTCCTGCTTGTTGACTTCGAGGTGGATGGCGTCGGGGGCGACCTTGTAGCCGTAGGGTACGTCGACTTCGCGGGAGTAGACGGGGGCGTCGGCATCGACGGAGCGCTCCCATACGACGGCGACGGGCTTCCAGCCGGATTGTGCTTTGCGGCGGATTTCTTCGTCGGTGAGCGGACCTTGAAGGTCCTCACGGATGCGTTCGACTTGACCCATAGATGACATCAGCATGGCCCAGCATTTTGCTGATTTCAAGAGGTTTTGCGAAGATTCCCGGCATCGGACGTAACGCCGGGGCATTTTCCCGGATCTGCGACAATAGAACTTGCCTACCCAGAATCGTCTCGTAAACGAGAAGAGCCCGTATCTGCTGCAGCACGCGCACAATCCCGTGGATTGGTATCCGTGGGGTGAAGAGGCCTTTGCCAAGGCGCGCGCTGAGGACAAACCGATCTTTCTTTCGATCGGATATTCGACTTGCCATTGGTGCCATGTGATGGAGCGCGAATCCTTTGAGAACGAGGATACGGCGGCGGTGGTGAACCGCTTTTTTGTCCCCATCAAAGTGGATCGTGAAGAGCGTCCGGATGTAGACCGGATCTATATGGCGTTTGTACAGGCGACATCGCAGCGTGGTGGCTGGCCGATGTCGGTGTTTTTGACGCCGGATCTGAAGCCGTTTTACGGGGGGACGTACTTTCCGCCGGAGTCACGGTACGGGATGCCGGGGTTCAAGGCGCTGCTGGAGTTTTTGGCTTCCAAATGGAAAGAAGACCGGCAGAAGATTGAGGGCGTGAGCATCGAGACCATCAATCAGCTCGAGAGCATGATGGGGTCGGGTGGCGGTACCGGTACTGCGGAAGAGGTGACTCGCGGGGCCTTCGATAAGCTGTACAACTATCTGCGGCGTACGTTTGACGGGAAATACGGCGGGTTTGGCAATCGTCCCAAATTTCCGCGGCCGGTGATTTTTGATTTTCTGTTCCGGTATCACGCGCTGACGGGTGCGGAAGATGCGCTGGATATGGCCACCGAGACGTTGAAGGAAATGGCCAAGGGCGGCATGAACGACCAGTTGGGCGGCGGGTTCCACCGGTATTCCGTCGATGAGCGCTGGTTTGTACCGCACTTTGAGAAGATGCTGTACGACCAGGGTCAACTGGCGGTGTCGCTGGTGGAGGCGTTTCAGATTACCGGCGAGGAACTGTATGCCGGGCTGGCTCGCGACATCTTCGACTACGTCCGGCGCGACATGACGCATCCGGAAGGCGGGTTTTATTCGGCGGAAGACGCGGATTCTGTGATTGACCCTGCCAATCCCAAGGTGAAGGGCGAGGGTGCTTTCTACGTCTGGAAGGTGGAAGAACTGCGGGAGTTGCTGACGGCGGATGAACTGGCCGAGGTCCGGACGGTGTACGGCGTGAAGGACGGCGGCAATGTGGATGAGGATCCGCACCATGAGTTCACGGGGACGAACATCCTGTATGTGGCCGATGGTGGAATGAATCCTGCGGCGCTCGAATCCGCGCAGAAGAAGATGTTTGAGGCGCGGGCGAAGCGGGTACGGCCGCATTTGGATGATAAGGTCCTGACGTCGTGGAATGGGTTGATGATTTCCGCATTTTCCAAGGGCGCGGCGGCGCTGGACGATTGGCAGTTGCTGGATGCGGCGAAGGGTGCGGCACACTTTGTGTTGAAGCATCTGTATCAGCCTGAGGGCGCGCGGCTGTTGCGGCGGTATCGCGATGGCGAGGCGGCGATTGACGGGTTCCTGGATGATTATGCGACGTTTGCGACATCGCTGCTGGATCTGTACGAGGCATCGTTTGAGCCGTTTTACTTTGAGGCCGCGGTGCAGTTGGCCGGGGAGATGATCCGGCTGTTTGAGGATCCGGAACAGGGCGGATTTTATTCGACGCGCGAGGGCGATGCGTCGCTGGTGTTGCGGTTGAAGGAAGATTACGACGGGGCTGAGCCTTCCGGGAACTCGATGGCGCTGGGGCTGCTGGTACGGCTGGCGGCGATGACGGGGCGCGAGGATTTTCAAGGCGCTGCGGATCGCGGATTGCGGCACTTTGCGGGCAAGATCGCGTCGCAGGGGATTACGCTGCCGCGTATGGTTGTCGCGCAGATGGCTGCGATGTCTGCGCCGCGGCAGATTGTACTGACCGGACCGCGTACCAATCCTGAAATGCTGGCGATGCTGCGGGTGGTCCGCTCGGAGTTCTTGCCGGATACGGCGGTGTTTGTACTGCCGGATGCGGCGGCCAAAGAGGCGCTGGAGGCGCATGTACCGGGGTTGGCGGCGATGGAGATCGGCGAGGTGCCGACGGCGTATGTGTGCGAGCACTTTGCGTGCAAGCTACCGGTGCGGACTGCTACCGAATTGAGAGAAATGCTGACGCGGGATAGCGCACAATAGAACATATATGGAACGAGTAGCAGCCATTACCCTGATGGGAAATCCCCAGACCTTGGTGGGACCCGAGATCAAAGTGGGCGACACGGCGCCTGACTTTCAGCTGGTGGACAACACGCTGAAGCCGGTGACCTTGGCGGATACGAAGGGCGTGCGCGTGTTTAGCGTGGTGCCGTCTCTCGATACGCCGGTTTGCGATGCGCAGACGCGCCGCTTTAACGAAGAAGCCTGCAAGTTGCCGAACGTCGAGATGTACACGATTTCGATGGACCTGCCGTTTGCGCAGAAGCGCTGGTGCGGTGCGTACGGGATCGAGAACATCAAGATGCTGTCGGATCACCGTAGCGCGTCGTTCGGCGAGAATTACGGAACGCTGATCAAGGACGTACGGTTGGAATGCCGCGCGATCTTTGTGGTCGATCAGGACAACAAGGTTCAGCATGCCGAGTATGTGAACGAAGTGGCGAACCATCCGGATTATGACGGCGCGCTGGCGACGGTTCGCAAACTGGCTGGAGTGTAGTTGAAGTTTTAAACTGAAAGCATGGGTTTTCAGTGGATGGCGCCGTCTCTGGATCAACGGAGACGGCGTCTTCATTTAGCGCCGAGCCAGCAGTTGAAAGAGCTTGCGCCGGCGATTGATGAGGCGATTTCGACGTCGTCGGTGGCGTTGGTGGCACAGCAGACCCAGCAGGGGTACTGGTGCGCGGAGTTGACTGCGGATTCGACGCTCGAGTCCGATTACGTACTGCTGCAGTTGTGGTTGCATCCGCCAGAGGACGGGGTTTGGAATCCGCCGTCGAAGGTAAGGATTGAGAAGGCCTGCCAATCGATTTTGAAGCGGCAACTGCCCGACGGCGGCTGGTGCATTTTTCCGCAGGGTCCGTCGGAAGTGAATGCGACGGTTCGCGCATACACGGCGTTGAAGCTGGGTGGGCACGATGTGGAATCGGCACCGATGCGGAAGGCACGCGAACGCGCTTTGGCGCTGGGCGGCCTGCAGGCGTGCAATAGCTATACCAAGATCAACCTGAGTTTGTTCGATTTGTTTCCGCGGCAGTACGCGCCGAGCGTGCCTCCGGAGATCGTGCTGTTGCCTGGCGATTTGTTGTACGAGATGTCGTCGTGGACGCGGGCGATTGTTGTGCCGTTGTCGATTGTGCAGGCGATTGCGCTGCAGCGTCCGGTACCGGCGGGCATGACCGTTGAGGAGCTGTACAAGAGCGGGAAGAAGCTGACGTTGCCGACGCGGGGACGCACTGGCATTGTGTTTTCGCACCTCGATCGCGCGCTGAAGCTGTGGGACCGGCGTGGGTTGAAGAATGTTCGGATGGCGGCGATTCGCGAGGCTGAGCGCTGGATGCTGGACCGGACGAGGTACAGCGATGGGTTGGGTGCGATCTATCCGTCGATGATGTATCTGATCATGGCGCTTGATTGTTTGAATTATGCCGATGATCATCCGGACCGGATTGAGGCCATTCGACAGTTCGAAGACTTGTTGATTGAGACGGAGGATCGGTTCCAGTTTCAGCCATGTAAGAGTCCGATTTGGGACACTTCGTACGCGGCGTTTGCGTTGGGCGAGACGGGCGGCGCGGATGCCGAGGCACTGCGTAAATCTGCGGATTGGATGCTGGATCGCGAGGTACGGCGCAAGGGCGATTGGACCGTGAAGCGGCCTGGCTTGGAGCCTAGCGGATGGGCGTTTGAGTTCGCCAATGAGCATTATCCGGACATTGACGATACGGCGCAAGTGTTGTTGGCGCTGCAGCATGCGAAGGCGTCGGATCCTGTGCGGCAGGCGAGGGTCGAGAAGCGCGCGGTGAACTGGTTGCTGGGCATGCAATCGAGCGATGGGGGTTGGGCGGCGTTTGATGTGGACTGCAACTGGAGCCTGCTGAACAAGGTTCCGTTTGCGGATCACAACGCGATGTTGGATCCTACATGCCCGGACATTACGGGTCGCGTGATGGAGGCGTTGTGCAAGCGCGGGCTGACGTATGAGGATTCTGCGATACAGCGCGGGGTGCAGTATTTGCTGAGCTGCCAGGAAGCGAATGGGAGTTGGTACGGACGTTGGGGTGTGAATTATCTGTACGGTACGTTCTTGGCGCTGCGCGGACTCGAAGCGTCACAGGCGCGGGATGCGCGTCCGGCGATGAAGAGAGCTGCAGAGTGGGTACGGTCGGTACAGAATGCCGATGGCGGTTGGGGCGAAAGCTGTGCAGGGTACACGAGGAACAAGTTCGTGGGGGCGGAGAGTACGCCATCGCAGACTGCGTGGTCGCTGCTGGCGCTGCATGCTGCTGGTGAGGCGCATTCGGAGTCTACAGTTCGCGGGGTGCATTACCTGCTCAACACGCAGAAGCCTGATGGAACGTGGGACGAGCACTTGGCTACGGGTACGGGCTTTCCCGGGGTGTTTTACCTGTCGTACCACATGTACCGGCACTACTTTCCGATTCTGGCGTTGTCGATCCTTCGGAACCGATAGTAAAGCCGCAAAATAGTTTGGCAGCGCGGACACATCCGCGGGGTCAGCCGCGTCATATTTCCGCCCGTGGGCTTCAATGCGGGTCTATCACCTCACTTTGAGAAGGAAACCTATGATGCGCACCACTTTTGTAGCACTTGCTGCAATTGCTTTTGGAGGAGTTAGCAGTCTTTCGGCGTCGACGATTTTCGGATTGACTACAGGCAACCAGCTTGTGGTTTTCGACAGTGCTTCGCCGGGGACAGTGTCGAGCACATACACGATCAGCGGGCTCAACTCGGGTCAGACACTGGTTGGTATCGACTTTCGCCCGTCCACTGGGGGCTTGGTGGGATTGGGCTACAACTCGGCTACGGGGGCCGGGCAGATTTACTCACTCAGTTCGATGGGACAGGCTACGGCGGTTGGCGGAGTTTTTGCGCTGAACGGCAGCCAGTTCGGATTCGATTTCAACCCTGTTCCGGATGCTCTGCGCATCATTTCGGAAACGGAGCAGAACCTGCGCATTACGATGGGCGGCGCTGGAACGGTGAATACAGATACGGCGTTGACGCGGACGCCGGGCTCGCCGGATCCTGGGTTGCGAACCATCGGCGCGGCTTACACAAACAACTTTCCCGGTGGCATTGGCGGCGTTACCACGCTGTTTGTGATCGACGCGGCGAGTGGGAATCTCTATACGCAGGGCGGGGCGAACGGATCGCCGAGCCCAAATCTTGGACAACTGTTCCTGATTGGAAGTCTGGGTCTTGGAACGAATTTGAGCAACCGCATCGGCTTTGACATTCTGGGCGCCAATGCGGCGTTTGCTTCTGTCAACAACAATCTGTACAGCGTGAACCTGAACACCGGCGCTGCCTCGCTGATCGGCGCGGTGGGCGGTTCGGGAGATCTGGCGGATATCGCGGTGGCTCCGGTACCGGAACCTGCGTCGCTCGGTCTTATCGGGGTTACTCTTGCGGGTCTCGCGTACATGCGGCGCCGCAGGTCGCAGCAGCGGTAGTGCTTTGACGAGGCCCTGCGGTTTTTTTCGTCACAGGGCCTTCACGAATTTGACACGCGTAGCCAAAGCGCCTATGATTGACAAATCCACCTCGGGCCGATCGTTGCAGCAGCATCGTTTGCCGGTCGGGCGCTAGTGGACAGCGGATGCTCCGTGTCGCGAGCAAATCACCCAATCAAGCTTAAGGAGTGGTATGTTCCGTCGTCTTCTCTGCCTGGGGACCGTTGCTGTTTGCACCGCTTGCGCGGCTGACCTACCTCCCGTTGCACAACTGCTTGTCGAACTGATTCGCCTGGATACTTCGAATCCTCCGGGCAATGAGGGCAAGGCCGCGGAGTATCTGAAGACGAAGTTCGCGCCACTGGGATTCGAGATCGACATCATACAGACGCCGCAGGCAGGTAAGGCGCACTTTATCGCACGTTTGCGCGGCGATGGTTCGAAAAAGCCTGTACTTCTGGCGGCGCATTCGGACGTTGTGGGCGTCGAACGCGAGAAGTGGAGCGTTGATCCATTTGCCGGTGTGGTGAAGGACGGGTACGTGCTGGGTCGCGGGGCGATTGACTTTAAGGGCGGCTTGGCGGTGTTTGCGCAAGCGGTGTTGAACATCGCGAAGAACAAGGTTCCGCTGAAGCGCGACATTATCTTTTTGTCGGAGGCCGATGAAGAGGGCGGGCTGTACAACACGCGCTGGCTGGCCGATCGCGCGTGGGACAAGATTGACTGCGAGTTCTCTCTGAACGAGGGCGGTTGGATCGTCAAAGATAAAGCGGGCAAGGTCCTGTACGCGAGTATTTCAACGGCGGATAAAAGCGGGATTTCGCTGAAATTGACGGCGAAAGGTACTTCGACGCATTCGTCGATGCCCCGCCCCGACAATGCGATTTACACCTTGGCGAAGGCGCTGGCGGCACTGAGCGAGTACGACACGAAGCCGAAGCTGACGCCGGAAACGCGGCAGTTCTTTAGCGCTTTGGGTGAGGTGTCGCCCGAGCCGATGGCGACGCACTTTCGGAATCTGCTGTCGGATGATCCGGCAAAGGTAGCGGTGGCGGATAAGTACATCAGCGAAGATACGCTGCTGCACGCGATTATGCGCAACACGATTGCTCCGGTGCTGATGAATGCGGGATTCCGCGGCAATGTGATTCCTGGTTCGGCTGAGGCGACGATCAACTTTCGGACGATTCCGGGTACGACGCCTGAGGAGCTGATTGAAGAGCTGCAGGGCGTGATCAAGGATCCGCGCGTCGAGATCACGGTAGCGTCGATGCGTAGCATGGCACCTGGCGCCACGATGACGCCTGAGCAGACCAAGCAGATGGAAGAGATGATGCGCGCGTCGCGCAATTCCAAGCCGTCGCCGCAGGATAACGAGCTTTATAAAGCTTTGGCGAAGAGCCTGAGCGAGGTGTACCCGACCACGAAGGTTACACCGTATTTGTTCCAAGCCGGCACCGATTCCGGCGCCTGGCGCATGCGTGGCATACCTGTTTACGGCATTTATCCTTATCCGATCGACCACGAAGATCTGAAGCGCATGCATGGCAACGATGAACGTGTCCCGATTTCCTCGCTTGAATCGGGTGTCGATCTGATCTACAAGACGCTCCTCGCAGTAGCGGCAAAGTAACCTTCCAACACATTTCGGGGGTCTTTCCGAATGGTCAAACTTGCACCATCGCTATTGGTGTCTCTTGTCGCGTCCATGGGTCTCTTATGCGCGCAGCAGACATCTGTCCAGGGAACCGTAACTGACTCGTCGGGCGCCGTGATACAGGGCGCTATGATCCGCATCACACCGGTGGCAGGGGGACCGGCGTCGAGCACCATCACCAACAATGCGGGAGTGTTTATCTTCCCGTCGATACCAGCGGCGGCGTACAAGGTACGCGTGGAGTCTCCGGGGTTTACGCCGAGCGAGCGGACGTTTGAATTGCTGGTGGGACAGTCGGCGTCGTTCGACTTTCCTTTGGCGCCGGCGAGCGCGGCAACGAGCGTGAATGTGGTGGCGGATACGTCGTTGGTGGAGACTACGTCGTCGCAGGTGGGCGGCAATGTGGATCCGAACCGAATGAAGAACGTACCGCTGAATGGGCGCAACTGGATGGAGTTATCGCTTCTGGTGCCGGGTGTGACTGTCAACGCGATTGGCAATACGCCTTTGGGGACGGTGTCCGGCGGGCGGTTCCAGATCAATGTGGACGGGCAGCAGGTGACGCAGAATTCCGCTGGTACGGGATTTGGGCAGCCACAGTATTCGCGCGAGGCGATGGAGCAGTTTCAGGTGATCACCAACCGCTTTGACGCTACGTTGGGGCGGAGTTCGCAGATTCAGGTGAATGCGCAGACACGGTCGGGTACGAATCAGTATCACGGGTCGGCGTATGGATATTTCCGGAGCGATAAGTTCAATGCGGCGGATCCGCTGGCGCAGAGGGTTTTGCCATTTTCAAATCAGCAGTACGGCGGTACGTTTGGCGGCAAGATCATTGCGGACAAGCTGTTCTTCTTTGGGGCGTACGAAGTGGAGCGGCAGCCGGGGTCGATCTTTAGCCAGCCGACTGGCTTTCCTGGACTGGCTCTGACGTTTGCGACGAAGTTGAAGACGGCGTCGTATCTGACTCGCGTGGACTGGGCGTTGAGCAGTACGCAACGGCTGAGCACGAGGTACAGCGCGTTTACGTTTTCGAATCCTTTCGATTTGGGTAGCGGGGCGTTGCATCCGTCGCAGGCGGCGGCGAGGACGCGCAAGAGCCACAACGCGATGGTGAATTGGAGCTCTGTGGTGTCGTCGACGATGTCGAACGAGGTGAAGTACGGGTTCAACTACTTTAGTTGGACCAACGATCCGATGGTGAATTCGATGGAGTTCCGGTTTCCGGGGATTACGGTTGGTGGAGCGTACAACTTTCCGCAGATCTTCAATCAGCCGGTGCACCAGATTCGCGATGACTTGTACTGGCTGAAGGGTACGCACAACATCAAGCTGGGCGGCGAGTATCTTTCGAATAACCACACGGGATTGTTCCAGCAGAATGTTCGCGGTGTGGCGACGGTGACGAGTACGCCGGATCTGAATGCGACGTTCCCGGTTTGGAACGATCCGACGACTTGGAAGATTTCGACGATTAGTCCGCTGACGTCGGTGTACACGCAGGGGTTTGGCAATTTCAACATCGACATCCCGCGCAATGTGATGGGTGTTTGGTTCCAGGATGACTGGAAGATGAACAAGCGGCTGACGGTGAATCTGGGCGTACGGTACGACAACGACTACGGGGTGTTCTTTACGCCGAATCTGCGGAGTGGCGTGCTGCCTCCGCGCGGGGGCGATAACAACAATGTGTCGCCACGGTTGGGGTTTGCATACGATCTGACGGGTAGCCGGAAGACGGTGCTTCGCGGCGGCGTCGGGCTGTACTACGCCGATATTCAGGCGAATCAGGTGATCAACCAGTCGATCTTTAATGGCGAGCGTTCGATTCAGGCTTCGGCTCAGAGGACGGCGACGACATCGATTGATCTGACGAATCCGTTCAATGGGGCTAATGGCGATGATTTCGTCAGTGGGAAACTGGCGGTGCCGCTGCAATCCCTGCAGTTGATGGCGACGAATACGCAGACGCCGTACTCGTTCCAATCGTCGTTTGGCGGGGAGCGGAGCTTTGGGCCGAATTGGTCGTTTTCCGGTGATTTTGTGTACTGGCGGGTGTACCGGGAATGGCAGCGGCACGATATGAATCTGTTCTTCAATCCGGCGACTGGTTTCAACGTGAATCCGAATACTGGAGGACGGCCGGATCCGCGATTCTCGCAGGTGTTGCTGTTCCAGACGCCTCGGGCTGCGGGGTCGATTTACTACGGGTACCAGATGGAGGTCCAGCGGCGGTTCAGCAACAAGTTCCAACTGGGTGTGTCGTACACGCTGGCGAAGCTGAAGGATTCGTCGAATGGGCCGTTCAGCTATCCGAACAACCAGTTTGATCTGGCGGATGAGTGGGCGCCGTCGGTGGACGATCAACGGAATACGTTGAACTTTAACGGGAGCCTGCAACTGCCTTGGGGCATGCAGACGAGCGCGTTCTATCACTATGGGTCCGGCGCGGCGTTTGGCGTGAGTTCGGCGCAGAATCCGTTTGCGTATACCGGCGGTAGCAGGACGTTTGCGAATACGGCGACGGTGTTCATACCGGCGCAGTTCATCAAGCCGTCGATTGCCGCCGGGTACAGCGTGGCGCTGCGGAATTCGCTGCGGGGCAAGGACATCAATCGTGTGGACTGGCGGTTGTCGAAGGTGGTGGCGATCAAAGAGAAGTGGCGGGTGACCGGCATCTTTGAGGCGTTCAACCTGCTCAATGCGCAGAATTACGGTAGCTATCAGGGCAATGTCGGGCTTGCCACCTTCGGGCGGCAGGTGCAGAACACGAACCTGGCGTACGCCGCCCGCATGCTGCAGTTTGCCGCGAGGTTTGACTTCTAGCCATGCGGTGCTGGGTGCTGTGTCTTGCATTGGGGGCGGACCTCGTGTCCGCCTCCTCCCCGCATAGCGCTGCGGATCGCTGGTTTCAGATGGTGGCGCCAGCGATGACGGGGGATGAGAAGAAGCTGTACAAATCCCTGGGGAACTCGCATGAGGTGGAGGGATTTCAGAGGGCTTTCTGGACAGGCAAGAGTTTGACGGAGAGCGAGTATATGGCGCGCATAGCGCATGCGGACAACACGTTTGGGAGCGGGCAGACGGGGTCCGGCGCGAATACGGATCAAGGTCGGTTTTACATCGCGAATGGGGCTCCGAATAGCGTGCACCGATTGCCGTCGAGCCGGATCTTTGTGGCGACGGAGGTTTGGTATTACGATTCCCTGCCTCGCACTGGGTACAGGTCGCGGCTGCAGTTTCTGTTCTTCAAGAAGAATGGGGCTGGGGATTTCCGGTTGTTTTCGCCGGGTTTGAATTCGATTCGGGATCTGTTGATTCCGCAACCGGGTACGCGATTGATGTTTCCGGTGAACGATGTCATCACGGCGAACGATATACAGGACCGGTTGAAGTACTCACCGGCGGAGTTTGAGATTGTGGACGCGGCGATTGGTGTGGCGCGTGGGATTACGGGCGCGGGTAACGGCGAGATTTTGGCGAGGGCGGCTTCGATATCGCACATGATCCGGACGGATCGCGATGGGGTGTTGCCGGGTACGCGAGTGGAGTCCACCTTTGCGACGGTGGCGGCGCCGGAGGTACGGGTGCTGCAGTTTATGGCTGCTGGCGGGATGCCGGTGGTGGACGTACAGGTGCGTGTGGAGGCGGTTGGGTATGCGGGCTTGACGGTGGAAGAGAATGGCCGCGTGATGGAGCAGTCCCAAGTGCCGATTGGCCGGGATCACAAAGGTAGCGCGCTGTATGTCCAACGATTCTTTCTGCTGCCTGGAGCGTACCGATTGAAGGTGGACGCTGACGGGCGGAAGTCCGCTGTGGCGTTTCAGGTGTACGCGAGTGTGGACGGGGTTCGCGGCGAGGCGTTTGAAGAACGCCCCGGCGAACTGAAGATTGCGATTACTCCGGATCCGCGAGATGCGGGCGCGCGGGAGACGTGGGCGCGGCAGGCAGAAGGCCGACTGCGCGCATCAGTTCCAGGGCGTTCGAACGAGTAACGACACCGGGCCGCATCTTGTAGTCGAAGCGGATTTCGCCGCCTTCGACGTGATCTTCAAAATGGACATTGCGAATGGTGCCCTCTGCGACGTCGGCGATGGAGGCAAGGGCGAGGTCGTGCGTGGTGACAAGGCCGATGGCTCCACGATCGACGAGGGCTTTGAGGATGCCTTGCGCACCGATGCGACGGTCGTGCGAGTTGGTGCCGCTTAAGAGTTCGTCGAGCAGGAAGAGGACCGGGATGGGGCCGGTGGTGAGGTCCGTGATCTGCTTGAGACGAGTGATTTCGGCGTAGAAGCGGCTCTTGCCGTCCTGAATCGAATCCGCGGTGCGGAGCGATGCGCCTACGGCGAAACGGCCCAGCTTGAGACTGGTTGCGCGTACGCTGCAGCCTGCCCAGGCCAACACGACGTTGAGCCCGATCGAGCGAAGCATGGTGCTTTTGCCCGACATATTCGAACCGCTCACAATTACCAGGCGAGTAGGGCCGCCGAAGTCCACGTTGTTGCGTACGCAATGGTCTGCTGCGAGGAGCGGATGTCCGAGTTCGGTGGCGTCAAATACGGGTTCGGCCACAAGTTCCGGATAGGCGTGGGTGGGGTTCTCAAAAGCATAGCAAGAGAGCGAGCAGAGGGCCTCAAACTCGGCGAGGGCACGCATCCAGGCGTCGACATCCGCGGCGTGGGTCTGCTGCCAACGGTACATCGCATTGGCAACGTGGACGTTCCAGAGCAAGGGAATCATGACCGGCATGAGGTACTGGTTGCGTCCGGCGTCGGAGAGGGTGACGAGTTTCTTGAGGTACGCCACCTGCTTTGACGATCCTGACACGGTGGAGCGGAGGCGCTGGAGGAGCGGGCTTTGCACGTTGCGCTCTTCCAGATGATGGAGGAGGCGGACTAGAAGATCGAGTTCGCGCGAGGAGGAGTCGAGGGCGGACATGCCGTCCAGAATCTGCCGGCGGAGCACCCACGTCACCAAAAGCGCGATGAGTGCGACCGAAAGAAGCGGTGCGCTCGTCCAAAGACCGGCAATCCATCCGATGGCGGCGGTGAGCGAGGCTGCAGTGATGGTCCAGCTGGTGGGGATTGCCCAGGTGGGGAAGGGTTCGACGGGGCTGAGGCGCCAGTTGGCGTGGATGTCGTCGCCAGTGAGTGCGGTGGTCTCGCGGAGGTCGACTTGCGGGGCGAGTTCGCGGACGGCAGTTTGACGGTCCTTCACATCGTCACGCGAGGCCGGATGAAGAAGCCAAGAGGCGAGGACGTCCTCACCGGCGGCGGTACGCGCGGTGCTGATGAGTTGGAAGAGCGACCCGCGCCCGAATAAGTCCAGGTCGGCGGCGAAGACGTGGTTGGAATCGAGGAAGCGATCTCCGGTTGGGCCTGAGCCCGCCCACTTTCCCTGCAGGCGGGCGAGGCCGCGCTCGAAGTACGCGATGCCGCGCCGTGCGGCGATGCGGCGCTCGTCGATGCGGCTGTGCATCACCATCAGGACGAAGAAGACGGCGGCGGCGATTCCCGCGTAAGGCAGGTCCCACCAGGCTAGGCCGAGGCCCGCGATGACGGTCCACATACGGAAGTCGCTGAACTGGCCGTAGCGCTTGTCTTCCGCTTGCAGTACGGTGCGCCAGTGGGCGAGGCGGGCTTCGTACTGCTGTTGGGGACTGGTGTTGGAGGTTAGGGGCGTGGCCAAGCGAGCTCGATTCCTTGCGTTTGGATCCAGGACTGGAAGTCTTTGAGTAGCGTCTGGTCGGCACGGACGCGGCGCGGCGGTTCCTTGCGGGTGAGTGCAAATGCGGCGAGGCAGCCGGCCGATTCCCCGATGTTCCATTCGACGGGATGGAGACGGTAGCAACCGTTGGTGATGTGCGTGGTGCCGAGGTTCTTGCAGGCGGGCAGGAGATTTTCGACACGCTTGGGAATCAGCGAGCCGAGGGGGATCTGAAAGGGCATGGAGGCGATGTCGATGTAGTTGTCGCCACCGGTCGAGGGGTGGAGATCGATGCGGTAGTAGCCGATGCCGACCGAGTCCGCGAAGGGTTCGGCGGTAGTCAGGCTTCTGCGCGCTTCCTGTCCGACGTGTTGTTCGAGGACGGTGAATTCGGCCTGGATACGGCGGGATTCGCGAATGTAGGCGTACTTGGCGAGGCCGTCTTCGGTACCGGAGACGTCGCCGCGGAGTTTGAGTCCTTTGAAGCCCATGTCGGTCTGCATCCAGTAGAGCAGGGACAGACTGAGTTGTTTTGCTTCTTCCGGTTTGCCGGTGAGCCAGTAGTCATTCTGCGGCCAATTGACGAGGCAGATGTCGCTTGTGTAGGCGCCGGGACGGAAGTTGGACTTGGCGGCGATGCGGCGGTAGGTCCAGAGGTTGAGGACGCCTTGGGTTGGCTTTTCGGGGTCGAAGCCGAGGGTCTTGGCCTTGAGAGTGATGGGGTCTGAGTAGCTCCAGGAGAGGAGTTTGCCGGACCAGCTTGGCTTTAGGTTTGGCGTGTACGACTTCCAGAAGTCGTAGGTGGCCGGCTTGTCGATAGTGTGGTCCTCGCCGGGGTGGTGGCTCATGGCGAAGCACCAGGTAGTGGCCTGGATATTGTTGGGCTGGGGCTGCGAGGGGCCGTGGGGTTCACCGGTTTCAAATCCAGTCACGAACTCGGTTTTGGTGAGCGGGAGAAGTTCGCCTTGGTCGGTACCGTCGATGAAGTACTTGGCGGTGATGGTGCGCTGTACGTTGCCGCGGGCGACGGTGACGGCTTGTACACGGTCCCGATCGACGGAGGCGGAGACTGGCTTGTGTTCGAGCAGGAGGCGAAGACGGCCACCGCTGATGTACGGCTGGAGCATCGATTCCAGAACTTCGAGGGAGACGCGAGGTTCGTGGGTGATGCGGGAGACGGAGCCTTCGCCGGGGTTCAGGAATGGCTTAGCACGAGCGTCCTCTGTGAGCGGGAAGTTGCGGTGGTAGTACGCGCGGACGCCGTTGCGGTAGTCACGATACGCGCGGGTGCCGCCGAACTGTTCGATCCACTGGTGTTCGTCGGGGGGCACCATCTGGGAGGTGACCTGGCCTCCGATCCAGTCGGTCTCTTCTGTAAGGACGACGGTGTAGCCGTTGCGCAGGGCGGCGAGGGCAGCGGCGACGCCACCGAACGATGCGCCAATGACGGCGATGTCGCAATTGAGATCGCGGGTGGCACCAAAGACAGGAGCGGCAGCGGCAAGCAGCAGTGCTCGACGGGAGGGCATACTGTTATTGTTGTCCATCCTAACGATTGGAGCCGATGCCGGATGTCCCGCCGAGGAAGTGGCCCGGATTGCCGCGCAACGGTTGGGGTTTGAGTACGTTGGATCGCATCGCCTGGAATCGCTGCTGAGCGAGGAGTTTGGCGAGGGGTTGGAGATTCCCGCGAAGGCGTGGGCGGCGGCGGTTGAGAGCGTGCTGTCGAGGCTGGCGGCCGCGCATCACCTGGTGATCTGCTTTGCTGGATGCGAACAGTTGTTTCCCCGATTGTCGCTGGCGACGCGGGTGCATTTGCGAGCGTCCGACAACCGGCGAATCGGGAATCTGATGGTGGAGCGGCGCCTGGATCGTACGGCAGCGAAGGCGGCGTTGCGTGAGTTGGATGCGGCGGCGAGGACGTTGCGGAAGCAGCGGTTCGGCCGGATGGGGTCGCCGGATGGGTTGCAGGATGCGGTACTGAATGCGTCCCACCTGGCGCCGGAACAGTTGGCGGCTTGCGCGGTTGCTGTTGTTGAAGTGAAGGGCGCGCCGGAGTTGATTTCGCAACAGGCCGAGGCGCATTTGCGATTCCAGAGCCGGCTGCAGTTGGCATCGCACGGGATCACGGCCAAGGGGAATGCGACATTGCCCGGACGTACGAAGGAGTTTGGGCATCCGAGCGAAGAGACCTTTGCCAATCTGCTCGATTTCTATCGCGTGGCTTGGGATTACGAACCGAAGTCGTTTCCTTTGCAGTGGGACAAAGATGGCAAGGTGCTGGAGGCGTTTACACCGGACTTTTATCTGCCGGAGTTCGATTTGTATGTCGAGCTCACCACTATGAAGCAGGCGCTGGTGACGCGGAAGAATCGCAAGGTGAAGCTGCTGAAGGCGATCTATCCGCAGGTGAACATCCAGATCTTTTACCAGAAGGATTATCAGGACCTGATCGGAAAGTATGTCCAGCAACACAGCGATTGAGAAGGTGATTTACAGCGAGGACGAGGTCCGGGAGCGGATTCGCGAAGTGGCGGCGGAGATTTCCACACGCTATGCCGGGCGGACGTTGAAGCTGATCGGGGTGCTGAAGGGGTCGGTGTTTTTTCTGACGTCGCTGGCGCAGGAGATGACGATTCCGGTGAAGATCGACTTTTTGGGGATCTCCAGTTTTTCGACGCAGCAGAAGAGCGGATCGGGGCTGGTTCGGATTTCGAAAGACTTGGACGAGTCGATTGAAGGCGAGGATGTCCTGCTGGTGGAGGACATCATCGATACGGGGTTCACGACGAGGTACCTGCTGCAGACCTTGGCTGGGAGGGGGCCGAATTCGGTAGCGATCTGTACGTTACTGGATCGTACGGTGCGGCGGATTGTACAGATACCTGTGGATTTCCGGTGTTTTGAGATACCGGACCGGTTTGTGGTGGGGTACGGGCTGGACCATAAGCAGCTGTACCGGAACCTGCGGTGCATCGCGGTGCTGAGCCAGAACATGTCCTCTTAAAATTGTTTTACGATGAAGCGAAACGGCGAGGACGTGCGTCTAGAGGGTAAGGCGTTGCGCCGGATGGTGTTAGACTCCGTAGTAGGATTGTCAGGAGTTGTTTTTCTGCAACGGGCGTGGTAGCCGTTGCGTCTAGGGAAACGGGAAGGCGCGCCGTCGGTAAGTGCGTGAAGGCGAAATGGAACAGACAACGCTAGGACAGCAACCCCAAGTGAATCACCAGCAGCATCATCTGGCCGATGACGCGGACGCGCATCTGGCACGTCTGTTTGTAGACGAAGAGCCGCTGTGGAAGGTGCGTCTTCGCAACATCAAAGAGTTCATCAATCCGCCAAAGCAAGCGCCCCTGGATATTTCGTCGAAGCCTGTAGAAGTGCAGGAAATCGGTGGATTCTACGCCGGTAACGAAAGTAAGGCTGGAATCGTTTCTCTCGCGTTTCACGGCGGCATCATCGGTCTGTTGCTGTTCATCAGCTTGAACAAGCCGGCGCAGGATGCGGTGAAGGAAAAGGTCACGCTGATTGCACCGGATCTGACGGCGTACACACCGAAGCTTCCGCCCAAGGCACAAGCTGCGGGTGGTGGTGGCGGTGGTGGCGACAGGTCTCCTTTGCCTGCGTCGAAGGGCAAGTTGCCGCGGCCAGCTCCGAAGCAGTTTACGCCTCCGACGGTGACCCCGCCGGAGAATCCGAAGTTGCCGGTTGAGGCGACGATCATTGCGCCTCCGGATGTACTGCCGCAGATGCAGGCGCAGAATTATGGTGATCCGCTGAGCAAGTACGGCATTCCGTCGAATGGTACGGGGTCGGGCGGTGGCATCGGTAGTGGTTCGGGTGGCGGCGTCGGTTCAGGTCGTGGCGGTGGTTTTGGTCCCGGATCGGGCGGTGGTACGGGTGGCGGTGCGTATCGCATTGGTGGCGGTGTGTCCGCGCCGGGCGTACTATATCGTGTCGAACCGGAGTATTCCGAAGAGGCCCGCAAGGCAAAGTTTCAAGGTACGGTTGTGATCGCGCTGATCGTGGACGAGAAGGGCAACCCGCGCGAGATGCGTGTGGTCCGACCGCTGGGGCTGGGTCTGGATCAGAAGGCGCTGGAAGCCGTAGAGAAGTGGCGGTTCCGGCCGGGCATGAAGGATGGTAAGCCGGTTCCGGTGCAGGCCACGATCGAAGTGAATTTCCGTCTGCTTTAGTTTTTTCCTCTCCTAATTGTGAAGCCGCGTTGTGCCACTCAGGCCAATGCGGCTTTTCTTTTTTCTCATAATTTTCGCCTCTGCACCGATATAGGTTGTAATGCGTGGCGTTGCCCTGCTCATTCTGGCTTGTCTGATCTGGCTGCCGGCCTTTGCCGCGGACGAGCCGTTGGGAATGGATCTGAGCGCAATCCCGTCGCGGTTTCCTGTGCTGGATCAGTTTAGCTGGGAGGTGAAGCCAACCGGCGGAAGGCCACCGTACCAGTTTCATTTGGCGGGCGAGATTCCAACCGACGCCGGGCTGAATGGGAATCGGCTCGAAGGGCGCTTCCTGCGCGCACGGAGTGTGGAGCTCACGTTCTGGGTACAGGACCAGGCGGGAACGATCAACTTCGTGTCGAAGACCGTGGAGGTCTATAGCAACGTACCGATGAGCCCGGGCAGATTGCAGTTTATGGGGCTTGCCGCTGGCGGTTCGAACCAACAAAAGTTGCTGGTGAATTCCATCCCGTCGGGTCAGCTGGTGGTGCTGGCTCCGCTCGGGGATTTCGTCAGCCTATCAAGGCCTCTCGTGCTCACGCCGGCGGTTGTCACCGCGACTCTGGTTGGCCAAGTGAGCGAGCCATCCAAGAACTATGGCGGTTCGGGCTCGATTGTTGGTGCAGGTCTCACAGGTAAAGGGATTGTTGAGACTTTATGGCTCTACTTTGCACCCCCTCCGGGTGGATTTGAGGAACCGAAAGAGAAGACTGTGCCTGGTCCAGCGGCGGCGGCGATTGTCACGAAGAGCCTTGTCGCTTCGCTACCGTACGTAGAGTTTGTTGCAGGCGCGAACAGTCCTGCGGCCAGCAAAGAGGTGACCGTCAAGGCCATGCGGCAGGGCGTGACGCTTGCTACGGCTGTTGACCAGCCATGGTTAGCTGTCACTCCGTCGGAAGCCGCATTTCCGATGGGTGGACAGGTTGGGCAGTCGATCCTCACGAAGATCACCGTAGATCCGTCTGGGCTTGAGGTGGGGCGGCACGACGGTACGGTTCGGTTCTATGACCAGAGCGGGCAGGCGATTGCGGAAACGGTGGTGCAATTGCGGATCGTGGACGGCAAGCTTCCGATGTCGGTGGATGTGAAGTCACTGCATTTCGAGCCGTCGACCGCGCAGCGTACGATCCGGTTGCGGAACGCTAATGCCAAGCCCGTACACTTTGATCTTCGGATCGATGAGGAGCACTTTCAAGCTTCGGTGACCGAGGGTTTCGTTCCACCCAATGACGAGTTGGCGATCCACGTTACGGCTGCTGCGAACGATACAGCGGCGTGGAGGCACGCGAACCTTGTGGTGGCATTTGATGACGCGGAGCTGGATCTAATTACGCTGTCACAGGGTCCGGCTGCGAGTGCGTGTGAGGCAGCTCCGGCGCATGTGTTCTTTGAGAGCCCCGGTGAACATACGGCTGTGTATCGCGGGGGGATTGTCGACATTCGGGCGGCAGTACGGGATGGGTGCGGACGTACGCTGGCAAGTGGCAATCTGTTCCTGATGGACTCGAAGGGGACGCCGGTGTTCCTGCATCGGCTTGCCGACGATACCTGGGTGGGCAGTTGGAAGGTGGAGGAAGAGTCCACGGGCAACCATCGGTTGGATGCGTTCTGGGTGGACGGCGCGACCGGGCGGAAGTCTACGGCTTGGATGCAGGTCACGGTGCGGCCCTAGGTCGGGCCGCTTGTCGCTGGTAGCTGTGCTGTGTCTAGACCATTAGGAAGCCGCCGTTGACCTCGATCATCTGGCCGTGGATGAAGCGGGCGGCGGGTGAGCAGAGGAACAGGATGACGTCGGCGGTCTCGTCCGAATCGCCGAGGCGGCCAGCGGGGGTCGCGTTGCGGACGTTGTTCAACATGGTCTCGGTGGAGAAGACCTTGTGAAAGTTGGTGTCGATGGTGCCTGGGGATACGCCGTTGACGCGGATGCCTTTGGGCGCGAACTCCTTGGCGAGGCCTTTTGTCATGGCGGAAAGGCCGGCTTTCGAACTTGCGTACGCGATGGCGCCGATGCCTCCACCGTTGCGGGCGGCGACTGAGGAAATGTTGACGACGTAGCCTTCGCCGCGCTCGACCATGCCGGGCAGTAGGCGCTGGGTGATGAGGAAGACGCTCGTGAAGTTGAGCATCACGACGCTGTTCCACAGATCCTCGGAGAAGTCCAGGAACGGGGCCCGCTGGACGAGCCAGCCGGCGTTATTGATGAGGATGTCGACCTTGCGATCGCCGAGGGAGTCCAGGAAGGTGTGGACGCCTTGGGAGGTGGAGAAGTCGCCGTAGAAGATTTCGCCGTCGCCGCCTGCGGCGCGGACACGGTCGAGGACGGACTGGGCGTCGGCCTCGCGGCTGCGGTAATGGATGAGAACCTTTGCGCCTTCGGCCGCGAACTTGACGGCAGCTTCTGCGCCGATGCCGTTGCTGGAACCTGTGATGAGAGCTGTCTTGCCCTGTAGAAACATGCGCTAGCTATTCTTTCACGATGGCGGCGGGATTCGGGAAGGTTCCTTCGTTTGCGGTGGGGTCGCGATGGAGACAGGCGAAGTCCTTCTCGATGGCGATGGCGTTCAAGTGATAGAGTCCCTCTGCATCGGTTGCGGCCCAGGCAGTGAGACCGGGGGCTGCGATACGCAGGGTGCCGGACTCCAGACTCGTATGCCATTGGTCGCCGGGGGTGAGTTGGACGCGGAGTTCGCCGCCGGAGAAGAAGCGCGTAACTGCTTCGACATCGGCACCTGTTGCAAGAGTTGCGACTTCGACGCGGCTGAGGCGGAGACGAACGGAGTCACCCTGTAGTCGGAGCTTCATAGGTATCCTAGTAACATGCCCGCTTCGGTGTCTGAGTACGTGGAGTCGAACCGCGCCCGCTTGCTCGATGAACTTAAGGATTTTCTGCGAATTCCAAGCATCAGTACGCTGCCGGAACACGCCGGCGACGTGGGTCGTGCGGCGGAGTTTGTAGCGCAATCGCTGCGGGATGCGGGGCTTGAGAATGTCGAGGTGATCCCCACGGAGCGGCATCCGCTGGTGTACGCCGATTGGTTGCGCGCCGGTGAGGGCAAGCCGACTGTTCTGTGTTACGGGCACTACGATGTGCAACCGCCGGATCCGCTAGAGCTTTGGCATACGCCGCCGTTTGAGCCTACGGAGCGCGACGGAAACTTGTATGCGCGCGGGTCGGCGGACGACAAAGGGCAGATGTACATGCACGTCAAAGCTGTCGAAGCGTTGCGTGCGTCGTTGGGCGAGATTCCGCTGAACCTCAAATTCCTCATTGAAGGCGAGGAAGAGATTGGCGGGGCGTCCATCACAAAGTACGTTGCGGAGAACCCGGAAAAGCTGAAGGCGGATGTCGCGCTGGTGTCCGATACGGCTTTGTATGCCGAAGGGATTCCGACGTTGTGCATCGGATTGCGCGGACTGGTGTACACGGAGATTGAAGCGACGGGTCCGATGCGGGATTTGCACTCCGGGCTATACGGCGGAGCGGCTCCGAACGCGGTGTTTGGGCTGGTGGAACTACTCGGCAAGCTGAAGAATGCCGATGGGGTTGTGCAGGTGCCTGGATTTTATGACGATGTCGCGGAGCCGGCTGCGGCGGAGAAGGCGAGTTGGACGTCGCTTCCCTTCTCTGAGGCGGAGTTTTTGGCGAAGGAAGTGGGATCGTCGGCGTTGACGGGTGAGGCGGATCGGACGGTTTTGGAACGGGTGTGGTCGCGTCCGACGCTGGAGGTACACGGGATCGCGGGTGGATTCACTGGAGCGGGCGCGAAGACGGTGATTCCGGCATCGGCGACCGCAAAGGTTTCCATGCGGTTGGTGCCGAATCAGAATCCCGAGAAGGTTGTTGCGGCGTACACGAAGTTTGTGGAAGAAAGCGCGCCGGCGGGAATTCGGGTGAAGGTACGGGTGTTGAGCGCGGGCGAGCCGCTGCTGGTGGATCCGGACCATCCGGCCATTCAAGTGGCGGCCGAAGTGTTTGGGGCGAAGATGGGCAAGCCGACCGTGTTTACGCGGAGTGGCGGGTCGATTCCGATTGTCGGCGACTTCGCGCGGCACTTGAAGATCCCCACGATTCTGATGGGATTTGGGCTGCCCGATGATGGCTTGCATTCGCCGAACGAGAAGTACAAGATCGAGAACTATTTCCTAGGAATTTCCACAATTGCCGAGTTCTTTACCCAGTACGGAACCCGTTCCTGAGACCGGTAGCAGTAACGGTCCGGCGGTAGATCCCGGTCTGGGATCACAGACGAAGAGCGTCGCACGGTCGGCGGGCATTGTGTCCGTGGCCGTGATGGCAAGCCGTGTCACGGGCCTGCTGCGCGAAAGCTTCATGGCGAGCAAGTTCGGCGCGAGCATGGAGTACGACGCGTTCATGTTGGGGTTCCGCATCCCGAACCTGACTCGCGATCTGTTTGCCGAGGGCGCGCTGTCTTCGGCGTTTGTGCCCACGTTCACTGAGTATCTGCAGAATAAGCCCAAGGAAGAGGCTGTGCGACTGGTGAATCTGGTGGCGACGGCTTTGATTCTTGTGGTGGGTGCGCTGTGCCTGGCCGGTGTGATTTTTGCACCGCAGTTGGTGAATCTCATCGCGTCGGGGTTCCACAATGAGCCGGGCAAGTTTGAGCTTGCTGTTCGGATGACGCGGATCATGTTCCCGTTCCTGTTGGTGGTCGCGCTGGCGGCGCAGGTGATGGGGGTGTTGAACGCGTGTAATATCTTTGGTGTTCCGGCGCTGGCTTCGACGTTCTTTAATATCGGGTCTGTGACGTTTGGATTTGTGCTGGGGTTTGTGGTGGGCCCGACGTTGGGAATCTCGCGTATCGAGGGGATGGCGTGGGGCGTGGTGCTGGGCGGTACGCTGCAACTGATTTGGCAGATGCCCTCGTTGTTCAAGATGGGTTTCCGGTTTTGGCCGGAGATCGACTGGTCACACCCTGGGATGCGACGTATTTTGGCGCTGATGGGTCCGGCAATTTTGGGCAATGCGGCGGTGCAGATCAACGTGATGATCAACACGGATTTTGCGTCGCAGTTGACGGATCCGGTGCGTGGGTCGAATGGCGCGGTGAGCTGGCTGGGTTATGCGTTCCGGTTCATGCAACTGCCGATTGGGATCTTTGGTGTCGCGATCGCTTCGGCGACGGTTCCGGCCATTTCGCGTACGATTGCTCGCGAGGATTTTGACGACTTTCGGCGAACGATGTCGAAGTCGTTGGCGATGGTGTTTTTGTTGACGATTCCGTCGTCGGTGGGGTTGGCGGTGCTGGGTGAAGCGATCATCGGGTCCATCTATCAGCGCGGGGCGTTCAACTATTACGACACGCAGCGTACGGCGACGGCGCTGTCCTTTTATGCGATTGGACTGGCGGGATACTCGGCACTGAAAGTGGTGACGCCGGCGTACTATGCGTTGAAAGATTCGCGTACGCCAATGTTGATCAGCCTGCTCTCGGTTGTCACCAACTACCTGTTTGCCTCGCGTATTACGAAGTGGGCTGGGCTTGGACATTCGGGGCTCGCGCTATCGACGTCCGCTGTTGCGATTGTTGGGTTCCTGGTGTTGTACGGGACGCTGTACCGGCGCGTCGGCGGGTTGTATGGTCGCAATCTTATGCGCACTGTCGTGCAGGTATCGGCGGCATCCGCAGCGATGGGGGCGGTGGTCTGGTTCCTGGGTGAAGAGATGCAGGCGCGGTTCGGCACCACGCAGTTGGCACATGTGTCCACGATTGCGGTTTCGATTCCTGTTGGCATCGCAGTGTTTTACTATGCGTGCCGGATGTTGAAGGTGTCGGAATTGGATCTTGCCTTCGGGTCAGTACTCGGTCCCATACGACGGCGATTAAAGATCTAAGATAGGTCCTATGGACCGCCGTCAGTTCCTTAGCGCCGCCGCGGCAGCGGCCGCCTCGTCTACGCTTGCCAGCGCGCAAGAGTTCGATACACAGAAGAAGCGCCGGGTTGGGATTATCGGTCCCGGCTGGTACGGCAAATGCGATCTGCTGCGCCTGATTCAGGTGGCGCCGGTGGAAGTGGTTTCGATGTGCGATGTCGATTCCAAGATGCTGAATGAAGCAGCGGACATCGTCGCGTCGCGGCAGGTGTCGAAGAAGCGCCCGCGGTTGTTCAGCGACTACCGCAAGCTGATTGCCGAGAAAGATCTGGACATCGTAATCATCGACACGCCGGACCATTGGCATGCGCTGCCCATGATTGAAGCCTGCAAGGCTGGCATGGACGTGTGGGTGCAGAAGCCGATTGGCGTGGACGTGATGGAGTGCGAGGCGATGGTTGCGGCGGCGCGAAAGTACAACCGCGTGGTGCAGGTGGGCATGCAGAGGCGGAGTACGCCGCACCTGGTGGAGGCACGCGAACGTTACATTCAGTCCGGCGCGTTGGGGAAGATTGGCGTGGTGGAGATTTACTGTTACTACCACATGCGTGCGACGCAGAATCCTCCGGACTCGACCCCGCCATCGAATTTAGATTACGAGATGTGGACGGGTCCTGCGCCGATGCGTCCGTACAATGAGTTGGCGCATCCGCGGCGTTGGCGTGCGTTCATGGAGTACGGCAATGGGATTGTGGGCGACATGTGTGTCCACATGCTGGACATGACGCGATGGATGATGGGGCTGGGCTGGCCGAAGTCGATTTCGTCGAGCGGCGGGATTCTGGTGGATAAGGCGAGCAAGGCGAACATCACGGATACGCAGACGGCGACGTTTGATTTTGGCGATGTGAAGGTGATTTGGAATCACCGGAGCTATGGTGCGCCGCCGGATCCGAAGTACCCGTGGGGCGCGACGTTCTATGGGGATAAGGGCACGCTGAAGGCATCGGTGATGAGTTATGACTACATGCCGATGAAGGGCGAGGCGGTCCACAAGGACGTGACGTACGAGCTTGAGCAGTTCCCGGAGGATCGCACGGAGAAGGATTTGGAGCGTCATGTCGCGCCAGCGATTCGCGGGCAGATGAAGAACTTCTTGCAGGCGATTGATAAGAGGTCGCGGCCGGTGGCGGATATCGAGGAAGGCCACATGTCGGCGTCGAGCTGCATTTTGGCGAATATGAGCCAGAAGTTGGGTCGGACGATGGTGTACGATCCGGCGAAGAAGGTCGTGGTGGGGGATGCCGAGGCGACGAAGATGCTGACGCGGCCGTACAGGTCGCCTTGGGTGCATCCGGATTACAAGAAGATTTAGGCGGGGAGGATCGGGCAGAGGCATCCCGGTTCGTTATTCGGTGGGTTGGGATGCTTGAGGAGGTACTGCGGCAGTTTCGAGAAAGATTAGAGCCATACTTTCGAGCTCTCGCCGGCCCTCCAGATCGAGTTTGTCCCAGAAGTCGTCGGATCCGATCAGTTCGATAAGCTTCTCCGTGTCTTTGGAGCGATAGCCGACCGGCAGATAGTCCTCCAAGGCCCCGCGCGACAGCAAATAGATTCTCCGGGTCTTACACTGCTCGATAAACTCCGCCAGTGCTGCCTCTTGAGCGGGATCGAGACTGTCTCTTAGCGTTCGGCGTCGCGACTTTATATATGCCCAAAGGTCGCGCGCATCGTGCCAGTCACCCGACTGCATAGCCTGTTCCACCAATCGAACAAATGTATCGCCGTCGCGACTTTTTATATTTTCGAAAACATCTGTTTTGATGTAATCGTTGTTCTGGGCGAAGAGACTCTTGAGGTCAGGAGAACCAATTTGTTCAATATAGTCAAGGTCTGCGACTGACCACCAGGGCACTTTGCAGGCATCGAGCAGCTTCTGGTAGGCAGGAAAGAGTCCTTTGCCTCCAATGCTAACAACCTCAAGTGTGGGCGTTGGACCGGTTGACCGCTCGACGAGGATGCTTAAGATGCGTTCAAATACCATCCGGTCGTGTAGACCCTCAACCAGAACTACAGCGTCCGAAAAAAGCATTCGCTGATTGTTCTCGCTGTTCACGATGTTGAAAAGATGTTTGATATTGGGCAAATCCGCCGAGTTCATTCGAACGATGTTGCTGCGTTGTTGCTCGCTGTAGACGCGCGAAACGTACTGAATCGATCTGGGTGAGATGAATGTAGGCGAATGTGTTGCAAAAATAAACTGGTTCCCGGTCGATTTCGACAACTTTACAAAAAGGGCTAGGAGCGACGATTGCCACCGAGGGTGGAGATGTAACTCGGGTTCATCTACGATGATCACCGCGTTTCTTACATTCAAGGCGAAGATCGCGAACAGGTAGGTTAGCAGTTCGCGTTCGCCGGATGAGGCTTCGCTTACGAGGAAGCTAGTGCCTTGCTTGCTAAGCCGCACGTCGTATGAATTTGTAATGGGATTGACCGTGAAAAGCTCCCAGTCATATCCAAGAGCTTTTAGTTGCTCGGTGAGCTCTTTTACGGTTGGCTCGCCATAAAATCTTAACTTCGCATCCGCGTTCGACTCCTCAAGCAAAAGTCGGAAGCGTTGCGACAACCGTCCGATCGCAACCGCCACCGAGCTTCCTGCATTGCGCGAAGACGTTGCGTCCAAATTGCGCTTTTGTTCATGATCGTTGTAACCAGCAAGATCAATACGAGAGTTGAAGCCATTCACAGCTCGATTTACTGGGAGATAGATCATAGGTAGCTGAAGTGGGGCGCGTTTCAGTTCGGCCCGGAGCAAATTGTCCGACTCAAAGAGATGAAGGTAAGAAAGGAAGTCCCGTGCCCAAATATCTTGGGGTTGTTTCAGCGAGCCTTCTTCCCAAACAACCGTGACACGCTGGCCAGCGGCGACTTCCGACAACCTCCATTCTTCAACACCAACCCAAGGGTCGGGGCTAATCCTTTTGCCAAGCATGGCTAACTCGGCGCGAATCGTGACCGTCTCTTTGTGAATGGTGCGCATGTTCTGGACATCCTCCGCACCGACCTCAAGCTCCAGTTCTATCCTTTGCTTCCTTGTCTTTCCTGCGCTGTGCTTGTGGAATGTGAACGCACCAAGGAGGTCATTTGTACGAGCATGCCAGAGATCAGGATCTTCCGCCGTTGGAGCAGCAGTGAAGTAAGGAGTATTGAAGACGTAACGCCTGAGAACTCCAACGAGTGTATCCAGCAGGTTGGTTTTGCCGCCACCATTCGGTCCGATGAGTATTGAGATATCACCCTCGAAGGTAATTTCTCTCGGATCCAGAAAGCTGCGAACATTCTCCAAGCGTAATTTTCGAACTAACAATGGGCCTCTTCACAATGCCAGACGCTAGAGTACTGAAGTGTAGCACTCGCTGTGATTTACGAGTTCGGGTAGGTACACTCGCGCTAACTCTTGGCGCATCGGCACACAAGAATAGCGTTTCAGAAATGAATTCCTCTTTGGTGGAGTGTCGTCGTTCTGTTATCGATCGGTCAGATTATACTTCTGAGAAGCGGTAGCCCATGCCTCTTACGGTTACGAAGTGCTTGGGGAACTTTTGGTTCTCTTCGAGCTTTTGGCGGAGCCAGGCCATGTGGACGTCTACTGTTCTTGTCTCCGGCGTTGCTTCGTAGCCCCAGACCTCTTTGAGGAGTTCTTCCCGGGAGATCGTTTCGTCGCGGTGCTCGATCAGGTAACGAAGCAGTTGGAATTCGCGGGCGGACATGGGCACTACTGCTCCGGCTCGGGTGACTTCGCTGCGTTTGAAGTCCACTTTTACGTCGGCGAATTCGTAGGTGTCCGAGAGGCGGGCTCCGGGGATCTGCGAACGGCGGAGGAGGGCTTGCAGGCGGGCCACTAGTTCCATGGTGTCGAACGGCTTGGTCAGATAGTCGTCGGCGCCGATTTGGAGTCCTGTTACTTTGTCTACTACGTTGCCCCTTGCCGTGAGCATCAGGACCGGGGTCATGATGTTGTTCTGGCGCATGGTGCGGCAAACCTCAAAGCCGCTTTTCTTGGGGAGCATGACGTCCAGAATAATGAGGTCGTACTTTCCGTTTAGTGCTTTTTGCAGGCCGATGTCGCCGTCTTCTGCTGTGTCTACCTCATAACCCTCTAAATCCAAACGATCTGCCAGGATCATCTGAATGCCGGGCTCGTCTTCGACCAGTAACACTTGAGGTTTCATGATTCTCTAGGATGCGCGCCAGCCTGGATGGGTTGCTCCTCTGTTTCGCTTGTTCCTGCCACTGCCGCAATGTTGGTGAGTGCGGGCAACTCGAGGATAAAGCGGGTTCCCTTGCCCGGCGTACTTTCGGCGGAAACTTTGCCGGAATGCGCTTCCACGATGCGCTTGACGAGGCTCAGGCCCAGGCCAGTGCCGTGGATCTGATCATCTACCGCCTTCTTTCCACGATAAAACGGTTCGAAGATGTGACGTAGCTCAGCCGGTTCGATGCCGGGGCCACGGTCTTCTACAACGATGCGTACCTTGCCGTTGCCGGCGCTCGACGCTTGGACGCGTACCCAATCGCCTCCGTACTTGGCTGCGTTGGTGAGAAGATTCTGCACAGTGTGCGATAACGACGCCGCATCGCCTGAGACGGGTGGCAAGCCATCTTCAACATCGCGTACGACGGTTACGCCGTTATTCTGCAGAATCTGCGAGGAGGCATGTATGGCGCTGTCTACGACGTTGCCGAGCTCAACGGGCTCGCGTGCAGGCAGGCGGCCTTTCTGAATGCCTGCGTAGCCCAAGATCTGTTCCACCATGTCGGCGAGGCGGCGGCCTTCGGAACGTACGAGATTGCCGTAACGCTTGACCTGAGCGTCGCTCTTGACAACACCTCCCGCAAGGTTGTCGCCTGCCGAGCAGATGACGGTGAGCGGTGTGCGGAGCTCATGCGAGATGCTGGCCACGAATTCCATCTGCTGGCGAGCGAGGAGTTGGGCGCGGCGAGCCGAATCCACAAAGGCTCCGATGGAGATGGCCATCAGCAATAAGATGCCGGTGCTGATGCCGAGGTTCTTGTAGCGCAGCGATTGTACGGCTTGTTCGAGTGAGCCCGTGGAGTGTTTGAGCTTGAGAATCCAGCGGCCTTGGGGACCTCCGGGGCCTCCTCCGGGACCTCCCGGTCCTCCCGGTCCGCCACCAGGGCCGCCTGGACCTCCTGGGCCTCCTGGGCCGAAGCCGGGAGGGGGACCTCCGCCGTTTGCGTCGCGTGGGGGCGGGGGCGGGCCGCCGCCTCCTGGACCACCACCTCCTGGAGCGCCAGGACCTCCACCAGGTCCGCCACCTGGTCCGCCGGGGCCGCCACCTGGTCCGCCGGGGCCGCCACCTGGTCCGCCACGGCCACCGAATCGACGGTTACGGTCTTCATTGGGCATGACGTCGAACATGGTGACTTCGTAGTCTGACTCTTTGAACGAGTTGGGATCGTCGGTGGAGAAGATGACGCGGTCCTGGTTGGTACGGCTGGTGATGAGGACTTTGTAGTTGGCGGCGAAGTTGCGCTTGGCCATTTCGGGCAGCAGTTCGTTCTGAAAGTACTCGATGTCGAGTTCAACGAGGAGCCACCCGACGAAGCGGGGTTCGCCGCTGGGATCGCGTTCGAAGCGCGTGGAAATGAGGACGGGGAGCTTTTCGGCTGCGCCGTTGAGGGCTTGGCGGGGGAAGGGTCCGGGTCCGCGATTGGCGACTCGGGTGGCGATGGTGTCCAAGTCTTCACGGAGGCTGGCCCATTCGGTGGGCCAGGAGGATTCGACAAACTCCATCTCTTCGGTGTCAAGGAGAAGAATCTCTTTGCCGCGGGTGACGAAGAAGCGTTTGGCGACTCTGGGGTGAGCGGTGGACGAGGACCAGAAACGGTAGCGGTCGACGTAGCGCTCGATGCCGCCGTCGGCTTCTGACCAGTTTCGACCGATGAGGAGAGCGCCGAACATGCGGCCGATTTCGCGGTTGAATTCGCCGGTGAAGCGTACGGCAGAGGCTTGCAGAGCGGCCTCCATTTCGGTTTTCTTCGCTTCGCTGAGTTGGCCGATCCAATAGTATTGCAGGGCGGCGAGGGCGAGCAAAGAGGCGAGAAGTAGAACGCCGATGACCCGTACGGTGCGAGGCGAGGCACCATACTCTGCGAGGTTGTCGATCCAGCGGCTCATGTGTGTTTCGTTTTGGTTTTAATGCGCCCGGCGTGCGGAGAGTGGAGCAAGACGCGTCCGAAGCGTAGTATACGCCCGCCAGAGGATGGATTTCACGGTGCTGACGTTGCATCCGAGAGCCTCCGCGATCTGGGCGTATTCCATGTTTTCGTACTTGTGCATGAGGACGGCGGCGCGCTGACGGGCAGGAAGGCCCATGATGGCGCGGCGTACGGTGGCCTGGAACTCGGTTTCCGCTTCCTCGGTGAGGAGACGTTCGGCAACGGTTCCAGCAGCGTCGGCGTATTGGCGGCGGACGCCACGGGTTGGGATCGCGTCGAGGCTTTCTCGGCGGCTTTCGCCGGAATGGTCGCGAATCCAGTTGAGGGCGCGGTTGTTAGCGATGCGATAGAGCCAGGTGGTGAAACGTGCGGTGGGCTGGTAGCTTTCGCGCGACATGTAAACGCGGAGGAAGACTTCCTGGGCGAGTTCTTCGGCAATGGCGCGGTCCTGCACCATGCGGAAGAGCCAATGGATGAGACGGCGGCGATGGCGGGTGGTGAGCTGTTCGAAGCATTCCGCCTGCCCTTCCTTGATGTTCATCATCAGTTGGGCGTCGAGTTCGACGTCCACGCCGAGTGCCGTTGTTTTGGCCATAATCACGTCCATTGATTGAAGTGTACGTTCTGATGACAGTTGCGGTCTGTATTTGGCGGTTAAAACACCGTAAAATGCGGGTAAGTTCGACTTTACCCGCTTAACAAAATAAGATCCTTGTTTGCAGTCCTTTGGATGTGCCAGCATAAAGCCATGAGAAATCGCATCGCGGTCATCGTTATGCTTGCCGTTTCGGCGTTTGGCCAGGGAACGGCTGCGCCGGGAACGGAAGACGGGCGAATTGAGGACGCGGTACGCATCCGGCTGGCGGGGAATCGCGACACGGGTGGCGCGGGACGGATCAAGGTCGAGGTAAAGAACGGCGCTGTGATCTTAACGGGTCCGGTGGAGTCCGAAAAGCAGAAGGCGGCGGCGGAAAAGCAGGCGAAGAAGGTGAAGGGCGTGAAGTCCGTCACCAATCAACTGGTGATTACTGAGAAGTAGCTGTCAGGCCGATTTTTTGGAGCAGGGCTTGGAAGCGCGGGTCCTGACGAAGGCTGGTGAGGCGGCGGTCGACCTTGATGAACATCAACTGCGGCTCGGACGCGGCTAGCGCGGCATCGAGTTCGGAGAGCGCCAACTGGGTTTCCCCCACCACAGCGTAGGCGCGAGCCCGCTCGATGGGACGCAGCCAGGTCTGCTTCTTGGCTGCGGCGATTGCTTTTTCTTTTTCCCCGAGTAGGGCGTATTCCACGGGTCCTGGCGACCAATCCTTTTCATTCTTGGCGTCCCCACAGGCGCGGAAGGCGGCCAGCGCTTCCTGCTTGCGGCCCGCGTAGGCGAGCGCCATGCCTCGGTCCCAGAGGAGATCGTTGAAGCTGGGGTACACCTCAATGGCTTTGTCGTAGTAGGCGACGGCCTTGGCCTCATGCCCGGGTGTTTGCTGCGCGACGTAGCCGGCGAGGAAATTGGACCAGAACGACAACGGGTCATCCTTGGTGGCGCGGTCCATTTCCATTTCCGCCTCTTCGAGACGAGCCATGGGCAGGAGGTACGCGAGGACGTACGCGACGCGGGCCTCTGAGGAGCCGGGGTTGAGGTCGATGGCACGGAGGGTGTACTGGCGGGCCTCCGCAAACTTCCATTCGCCGATGGCGAGCGCGGTGCCTAGAGCGGCGTGGGCTTCGGCAGACCTGGGGTCCATTTGGATGGCCTTTTGGGCGAGCTTGCGGCTTTCGGCAGCGGCTTCGCGCATGGGGAGGCGGCCGTAGTAGCCGAGCATGGTGGTGTTCCACGCGAGGAGAGCGTAGGCCGGAGCGTAGGTGGGGTCGCCTTCGATGGCTTTTCGGGCGTACTCGGAGCTCTTCAGAAGGCCGTCGAACGACATGGAGTTGCGGTGGTAGCGGGCGCGCAGATAGTCGTTGTAGGCGTCGAGATTGGCGGCGCGCTGCGGGATGAGCAATTGGCTGGGGTCGGCGCTCATCTGTACGCGGAGAGCATAGACGATGGACTTGGCGAGTGCTTCCTGGATCTTGAAGACGTCTGTCGATTCGGGTTCCCAGGTTTGGGACCACATGGTGTTGCCGCGGGCGGTGTCCACAAGTTGCGCGGTGACGCGGATACGATTACCTTGTTTGCGGACGGAGCCGTCGAGTACGGCAGCGGCGTTGAGTTCGGTACGCAGTTCGGCGAGGTTGCCGGCTTTGCTGCGGTAGAGGTTGGCGGTGTTCCAACTGATGACGCGGAGATTCTCGATGCGGGAGAGTGCATCGATGAGCTCTATGGTGAGGCCGTCGCTGAAATACTGATTGTCTGCATCGGAACTGAGGTTGCGGAACGGGAGTACGGCGATGGCGGGCTTTTCGGCTTTCTTGGCACGCTGGCCGAGGTACATCAAGCCCATGATTCCGAAGGACGCGATGGTGAGGAAGATGAAGACGAGCGCGGGTCCGCTGATGCGGAGGCGGGCTTTGGGCTCGGGTACGGCTGTTCGTTGTGGGGCCTCGGAACGCTGCTGGAACATCGGCTGGTAGCCGCCTTTGGGTAGATCGATGACGATCGGTTCGGCGGGGTTGGCTTTGTAAAACTCTTCGAGGCGGGAGCGAAGGCGGCGGGCATCGACGCGAACGATGGGGTCGGTACGCGGATCGTAGCCGGCGGGGCGCTGGAAGACTTCGACACCGAGAACGCTTTCTTTGAGCGAGGCGGTGTCTCCGGCGAGGGTCTTGTCGACGAGGTAGGCGAGCAAGGGACCGATGCGGCCAGCGTCGCGGAAGCCTGGGCTCGCGAGAATCCGGTCGAGTTGGGCGCGGATTGCCGCGGCGTCTAAGTTATTCACCTGCAAAGCGTATACCGTTAAGTTTACCCCGAATTTCTCGCCTTTCCCGGGAGTTTCGGGTTTACTGGACTTATGTTTGCGATTGTGGCGCTGAGTGCGCTGGCTTTGACGGATTGGACTGCGTATGGCGGCGGGCCTGAGGGTACGAGATTCTCACCGTTGCAGCAGATTGACCGGACGAATGTCGGGCGGTTAAAGGAGGCTTGGACGGTACACCACGGGGACGTGCGGCACTTCAAGGACTTCAAGAGTCCGTCGGCGTTTCAAGCGACGCCGTTGGTGGTGGACGGTACGCTGTACTTCCCTACCCCGTTCAACCGGGTGTTCGCGGTGGACCCGGTGAGCGGCAAGGTGAAGTGGATTTACGATCCCAAGACGAACCAGAAGAATGAGGCCGGCGACGGATTTGTCTCGCGCGGGGTGGCGTACTGGAAGGATCGCAAGACCGGGGAGGCGCGGATTCTGCTGTGTACGGTGGATGCGCGGCTGATCGCGGTGGATGCGGCGAGTGGCCAGCAGCGGTTCCAGGTATCGCTGGGCGAAGATGTGGGGGCACAGTACAACGGCGAGTATCACGTGACGTCGGCGCCGACGGTGGTGAATGATGTGGTGGTCACGGGGTCGGCCATTGATGACAATACGCGGACCAAGATGTCGTCGGGGGCGGTTCGCGGGTACGATGTGCGGACCGGGAAGCTGTTGTGGCGGTGGGAGCCGATTCCCGGGGAGAAGAATGCCGGGGCCGCGAATGCATGGTCGACGCTGAGCGCGGATCCGGGTCGAGATATGGTGTTTATCCCGACGGGGTCGGCATCGCCGGACCATTGGGGTGGCGAGCGGCCGGGGGAGAATCGCTGGGCGAACTCGGTGGTGGCGCTGCGGGCGTCCACGGGCGAGTTCTTGTGGGGATTTCAGACGACGCACCATGATCTCTGGGACTACGATATCGCGTCGCAACCGGTGTTGATTGAGTACAAAGGGAAGCCTGCGGTCCTGCAGGCGACCAAAATGGGGCTGCTGTTCGTCCTGGATAGGCTGACGGGGAAGCCGCTGATTCCGGTGGAGGAGAGACCGGTGCCGAAATCCGATGTGCCGGGCGAGTGGACGTCGCCGACCCAGCCGTTTCCGGTGTCGCCACCGCCTCTGGTGAGCATCCAACCGGCCAAGGCCTGGGGAGTGACGCCGTTTGACCGTTCGGGATGTGAGAGCCGGATGCAGGGGCTGCGGAATGAGGGCATTTATACGCCGCCGAGCCTGCAGGGTACGGTAATGGGGCCGAGCATCGTGGGCGGGAGCAACTGGGGGAGCGTCGCGTACGATAACGCGAGCGGGATGGTGTACGCGAATACGAATCACTTTATCTTCCGGCTGCAGTTGGTGGATCGCGCGAAGTGGGATGAGATGCGGAAGCAGTTTCCGGAGGCGGAGTTCAACCGGATGCGTGGAGCGCCGTACGGAATGATGCGGCAAGTGATCAAGTCTGCGATTGGGATGCCGTGTACGGAGCCGCCTTGGGGCGCGCTGTCGGCGATTGATCTGAATAAGGGCGAGATCAAGTGGCAGGTGCCGCTGGGTACGACGAGGGACATCGCGCCGGTGCCGGTGTCGTTCGCGACGGGGACGCCGAACCTGGGAGGTCCGATGGTGACGGCGGGAGGGCTAGTGTTTATTGGTGCGGCGATGGATAACTACATTCGCGCTTTTGATGTACAGAGTGGGAAGGAGTTGTGGACGTATAGACTGCCGGCGGGGGCGCAGGCGACGCCGATGACGTATAGCGTGAATGGGAAGCAGTACGTGGTGATTGCCGCTGGCGGGCATGGGAAGCTGAAGACGACGATGGGGGATTCGTTGATTGCATTTACGCTGCCCTGAGGTAGGATGTGGACATGAGGCGCGAAGAGGTGCTGGAGATCCTGCGAAGCCACGCTGCCGAGTTGCAATCGGAGGGCGTAACGAGCGCGTCTCTGTTTGGATCGATGGCGCGCGGTGAAGTGGCACCGAAGGATGTCGATTTGGCAGTGCGGCTTTCCGAGCGCTTTTCTGACGGCGGGCTCGACTACTTCTGGCGCAAAGAGCAACTGCGTGCGAAGCTTGGCGCATTGCTGGGTTGCCCCGTAGACATAGTTGCAGAACCGGCGCGCAAAGGTAGCCTGCAACAGGAAATCGACCGGGATCGGGTCCTTGTCTTCTGAACTGCCGATCCGGCGCCTGCGGGATGTGCTGCAGAATGCCGCGGCTATCGCTGATTACACCCGAGGTATGGTGTTTGAGGAGTTTGCCGGGAATCGAATGGTGATCGATGCCGTTGAGCGATGCCTACAACGGATTTGCGAAGCCGTGGCGAAACTCGGTGAAGATGCTGCAGTACTGTTGCCTGGGCAGCCCTGGTACAAGATCCGCGCATTTGGCAACGTATTGCGGCACGAGTACGACGAAATCGATCCGGCGCACCTTTGGCATATCGTCCAGCAGAGTTTGCCGCCTCTGGTTGAGGCTTGCCAGGACAGTATCGCGCGCTTAGACACCCTACAATAAGCCCAATGGGCTTTCCGCAAATTCTGCCGGCCGTTCTGATGGTCGCGCAAATGACCGAAGGCGAACTTACCATCGCCAAAGTGCACGCACAAATGCGGGCGGGCAGGTTGACTTGTACTGCTTTGGTGCAGGGCTACCTGGAGCGGATCCGGATGTACGACAAGCAGGGGTCCGCGATCAATGCCATTGTGGTGGTGAATCCTGAGGTCTTGCGGGAGGCTAAGGCTTTGGATGGTGTGCCTTTGGCGCAGCGGAAGCCTTTGCATTGTGTCCCCCTCATCGTGAAGGACAACATCGAGACCGCCGGGTTGCAGACCGCCAATGGGTCGCTGTCACTGGCTGGGTATGTGCCGGAGAAAGACGCGTTTCAGGTACGGCAGTTGAAGGCTGCCGGGGCTTTGGTGTTGGCCAAGTCCAATATGGCGGAGTGGGCGTTTAGTCCTTACGAGACCGTGAGCTCGATTCTGCCCGGGTACACGCGGAATCCTTACGATACGGCGCGGGTGTCGGCGGGGTCGAGCGGGGGTACGGCGGCGGCGATTGCGGCGAACTTTGGTCTTGTAGGCTTGGGGTCCGATACGGGGAACTCCATTCGGGGTCCTTCGGCGCATCAGGCTTTGGTGGGCATTCGGTCGACGATGGGGTTGACCAGTAGGGCCGGGGTGTTTCCGCTGTCGGATGTCGCGGACATTGCGGGGCCTATGGCGAGGACTGTCGAAGATGCGGCGCGGATCTTTCAGTTTGTGGTGGGCTTTGATGCGGAGGACGGAGTTACGGCAGCGGCAAAGGATCACCCGGTGCCTGACTACTCGCAGAGCTTGAAAGCCGATGGACTAAAGGGTGCCAGGATTGGCATCCTGCGGCAGGCTTATGAGCGGGATACGACCGATGCCGAGGTGGTTCGGGTGTTTGAGCGGGCCGTACAGGATTTGCGTCGTGCCGGCGCCGTGATTGTGGATCCGGCAAAGGTTGAGGGGCTTGACGCCTTGCAGCGGCCGCGAGGGTCCTGCATGGCGTTCCATTATGCGATCAACCGGTTTTTGGGCGAGCGTGCTGGCAAGGTTCCGATGAAAGACCTGGATGCGATTGTGAAATCCGGCAAGGTGCATCCTTCGGTGTTGCGGCAGTTGGAGAACGCGGCGAAGGGTCCGGCGAATGGGCCGGAGACCGAGGCTTGTGTGGCGGACCGTGAGTACCGGCAGAAGGTACGCGATGCGGTTACGGCGACGATGGACCGGTTGAAGCTGGATGCGTTTGTGTACCCGACTTGGAGCAATCCGCCGCGGCTGATTGGCGACCTGAATACGCCGCATGGCGATAACAGCCAGTTCTTTTCGCCTGTCACCGGGTTCCCGGCGATGACGGTGCCGATGGGGTATACGCGCGGGGGTACGCTGCCGGCGGGGATGACGTTCTTTGGGCGTGCTTGGGCCGAGGCCACCTTGATCCGGTTAGGTTATGCGTACGAGCAGGCGACGCGGCATCGGCGTCCGCCAGAATTGATTGCGGCGCCTGCCGCACCGCGACAGGCTATAGCGCGTTCAGAACCACGTCCAGAGCTTCGGCAGAGCCGGTGATGGCTTGGGGACGGGGTACGAAGCCGGTACACCAGAAGATGAGGGCACCTTCGGGGTTCTTGATTTCGAAGTGGCCTTCTTTGTCGGTTTCGGCGTAGTTGAGGTCCGAACCCATGACGATGACGCCTTCGATGGGGACTCCGGTGGTGGTGCGTACGGTGCCGGTTACCGCGCGAGTGACGGCCACGGGGTTAGACTCCAGCACGGTCCTGCACCATTCCTGCGATGAGGGCCGTGAGGTTCCAGGCGACGACGGCGGCAAATAGCAAATTGATTCGGGTGAGTACCTGGTTGCGACCCTGCTTCCAGCAGAAGACGCCGAGGCAGACGGCAGCAACTTTGACCATGATCAGGCCCCAAACCGGATGGGGGGAGACGACCATCGCCATACGTACGAGTGGATTGCCTTCCTGAATACCGTTGAGTAGGAACGCAACGGTGGTGAGGAAGTCGAGGATTTGAAGGTAGGAGTACTGCACGAGTAGCTGATTCATGCGGTGGCGGTCGTCCAAGTGACTTCCAATGTAAGAGGTCACGTGGAAACCTGTACATGGGCAGCAGGTACAGTTACCTAGGGTGAAAAGCCTAGGACTCCCAGAACAGTACTAACCCGAACGGTTAGGCTTCGACGGGGGTCAAGTGGCGTTGGATGGTGTGGACTAAGCGCTCCGGTTCGAAGGGCTTGGCCAGATAGTCGTTGACGCCGGCGAGGCGGCCCTTGATGCGGTCCAGGAGGCTGGAGGAAAGGATGACGACGGGGACGCGGGAGGAGCGCTCGTCCTGGCGGATGAGGCGGCAGACCTGGTAGCCGTTGAGGCCGGGCATCATGACGTCGAGCAGGACGAGGTCGGGCAGCTCTTCGCGGATCTTGACCATGGCGTCATCGCCATCGCAGGCCACTGCCGCGCGATACCCCGAGCGTTCGAGCACGACCGAGACGAGGCGGCGGACGGTCATCGAGTCGTCGACGGCGAGGATGAGCTTGCGGGCGCGGAGTTGTTCCAGCACGCGGCGGACTTTGTGTTCGTCGGGACGGATCTCGATGGCGCGGCGGAGATGAGGCAGCGCGTCGTTCGAGCGGCGAAGGTTCAGGTACGCGCGGGCGAGATTGATCTGTCCGTCGAAGGTGCGGGAGTGGCGCTCGGCCTGTTCCCACTTCTGTACGGCGGCGAGGAGCATCTGCTCGTTGGCCGAGTCATTTTCGGAAACCGCGGCGAGGTTCGAAAAGTCGAAGATCGCGCCGCATTTGGCGCAGCGTTCCGGACTGCCTGTGTCCTGATGGTTGCAGAGGCCGCAGACCAGTGCTTTTTCCGTGATGGCGCGGGCCGGGTGTTCTTCCAGTGCTTCCTGTTCGCGAGCGGCCAGAGTGAGCCTCACCATGGACAGTGTCTCGCGGGCCTGGATGTTGTTGGGGTTCACCTCGAGCAGGCGCTCGAGGATCCGGATGCCTTCCTGCGGGGTTTCGGCGAGGGCGGCGAACCAGAGCAACGCCTGTTCATGGTCCGGCTTTTCGACAAGAATGGCGGAGATCAGGTCACGAGCCAGCTCGCGTTCGCCGAGCTTGATGGCTGTGACTGCTTCGCACAGTGCTGCCGAGACGTCCATTCCTCTCTATTGTGGCTGGACTCGCGACTGATAGACATAAGTAGAAACCCTAGTTTGGGCCGTTTTGGGCTGGTAAGCGTGGTGAAATTGGGCGGATGCCGGGTGTTACCAAAGTTTGCCACCCGGCATGGGTGAGAATGTCAGCTATGTTATTGAAACCAAATCGTCATCCAGTAGCCCGTGGGTTAGCGGACGACGATGCGGGATTCCCTGGCCGAAATTCCGTCGATAGACAGTGAGACCGGATACGTACCCGGTGCTAGATCTGACGGGAGTAGCACGCCTACCTGGTAAACGCCGGGGTCGCCGGGCTTGAGTCCTGTGTAGGACACATCGGCACGGCGTCCGCCGACGGTGACGACAGGTACGGCGTGGGTGGTGGAGTCACGGCCGGACGGAGCCTCGCCGCTTGCCGGGCGGTTGTTGACGGGTCCTAGACCGCTGACGTCGAAGCGGATTTCGGAGCCGGCGGTTGCGCCCTGGTCCGGGGTGATGGCTGTGCCGTCGAGCGTGCTGGCAATGGCGAAGCGCGCGGCGCTTTCAAAGAACGCCGGCGCGAAGCGGGCTATGGTGGCGGTGACCAGAGCCGACTGGCTAGTGTAGCCGATGCTGACCTTGAGTTGCACGTTCTGCAGATCCTGGAGTTCCCAGGGGGCCTGCACGATGATTTCTTCCGGACTGACGCGGACCAGGCGGCCAGGGTAGCTGGTTTTGTTCGCAGTGTCGTCAAAACTGACGCTGACGCCGCCTAGAGCAAGGGGCAGGTACGGGGTGAAGCGGCTCAGAGTCGATTCTGCGAGGCCGGTGCCGCGGATGCGTACGAAGGAGCCTGGGGAGATGGTGGTGGCGCCGCCGATGGCGCTGGTAATGCCGCCTTCCGCGATGGTGGGGGTGGGGCGGGTACGGCCGGCGAAGAGGTATTCGACTTTGTTGGTGCCGCTGCCGATTTCCACTTTGTATTCCTGAGGTCCGACGGTGTCTCCTGTGAAGGCTACGCCGAGGCCCATGCCGTAGACGTCTGTCGAGTTCAGCTTGTCGGCGATGCGGCCGCCGCCGGTGACGGGGGTAATTGTGATGGGAGCATTCGGCACGGGTATGCCGACTCCGTCGCTGGCGAGGAAGTTGATGTCGACACGGGAGTTGGGCTCGACGACGAAGCCGTCGCCTGTGACAGGTACGAAGTTGGCGATTTGCGGCGTGGCAGCGTCCATCAGGTAGAGGTACGGGATGCGGAGGGTTGTGCCAGCGCCGCGGACGATGATGGCACCTTCGTACGAGCCTGCCAAGGGGGCGCTGTTTAGGTTGATGCCGACGTTGACGCTACCGACACGGTCGGGAGCGAGGGTCAGGCTTGTGCTGCTGAGGGCAACGGTGGCACGAGAGTCAGTGTCGCGGCGCTCGATGCTCAAGCTGAGGGTTACCGAAGTGGTGCCCCAGTTGTAGAATTCGAGGGCGCCTGACGGGTAGCCATTGCGGTTGGGAAGCCCGAAGGAGATGGTCGGCGGGTCGACGGTGACGTTGGTGCGGAGCGCGTTTTCGACATCGAGCTTGCCGGCGCCGACTGCCTTGACGCGAGCGTTGCCATCACGACCGGGATCGACAACGGTGTTGTTGGCCGTGTTGATGAGGGCGGACTTGATGTCCACGGGAATCGCTTCGGGGTGCTTTTGCAGCAGCAACGCGGCGGCTCCGGCGACTTGGGCGGCGGCGAAACTAGTGCCTTGGGCCGTGGTGTAGCCTTCGGGATTGTACATGTCGCCGTTGGGGTCAAAACGCTGGGTGGCGAGATAGAGGCCCTGGCCTACGGCAACGAGGTCCGGCTTCATGGCGTTGCGGCCAATCGTTGGACCGCGGGAGCTGAAGTACGAGACCTGGTTGTTGTTGGCGGCGTTGTCGAGTTCGCGCAGGGTGGGGTCGATTTCGATCTGGGCACTGTCGGCGTTGGCGGCGATCCACGACTTGAGCGCCTTGCCGCTGGTGTTGGAGATCAGGACGGCTGGGATGCCAGCTTCGGCAATGGAGGTGATGGGGAAGAGGCTGTCCACGCCTTCTGCCTGGTAGAAGATGACGGCGCTCGCTCCAGCCCTTTGGGCGAACGCGAGCTTGATGAGGAACTCACAGCCGCCGCGCTGGATGAGCGCAATGGCACCGTCGAGCGAATTGGCGGGGAGTTCGGTGCAGGCCTGATTCGATTCCTGAAGACGGCCGACGTCGACTGCACGCCGGGATGTAGCGGGTGACGGGGGGCGGAGACCGCTAGTGAGCTGGGCGTCGATTTCGCGCACTTCCGCCGGAACGTCGCCAGGACCTTTGGCGCGTACGGATGCGACGTAGCGGTGCGCGTTTGTAACAGCCCCGACGGTGATCGCGCTGGGCGAGGTACCCGGAGTGTTGATGGTGTTGAGGCCAGGAGCGTTGAGCGCATTGCCAGCCGAATTGCCGGCGTCGACCACGACGATCATGCCGGCTTCGATGGCTTGTTCTACGATGTCCACCTGAACGTCGCAATATACGCCCGTGTTGAAGCCACATACGCTGCCCGAATCATCGGGCGACCAGAGCGCGGGCGCGCCGAGAGCGATGACGGCGATGTCCATGCCGTCGTTGTACGCCGCTTCCAGAGCCTCGATGAGCGTGTCGTCCGACACGAGATCGTTCACGCCGGGGGAGCCAAAGATCTTGTAGTTGCCGATCCAGGCCTTTGGTGCGACGCCTTGGATGACGCCTGCTGGACCCTGGGTACGGAGTCCGGCGGCGAGGCTGGCGACTGCGGTGCCGTGGCCAACGCGATCGCGGGGCGAGTAATCGTCAGGGCGCGAGGACTTGGGGTCGTCGGGGATGGCTTGCGTCTTGACGAAGCTGCGGGCAGCGATGACTTTGGTGTTGGTGAAAGCGTCGCAGTACTCGGGGTCGCACTTGGGGAAGCCGGAGGGCATTTGCAGGGAGGGATCCTGCAGCGAGGGGTGCTGGTTGTCGACGCCGGAGTCGATGACGGCGATTTTGATGCCTGCGCCGGCGTTCTGTTCGCCACCAACAGCGTCCCAGGCGAAGATCGCGCGGACCTGTTCGGCGGCCTGGATGTCCTGGCGCTTGTAGTAACGCTGCTTGACGACGCGCTGTACGCCGGACATCTGGCGGATGGCGTCGGCATCTTCACGGGTGCCAGTGACGTACACGGCGTTGATCAACTGCTGGCTGCGGCCGACGACCTGGACGCCCTTGCGGCGACTAAGTTGTGCTTCGAAGGTACGCTGCTGGTTGTGGAGGCGGGAGGCGACGGAGAGCCGGCTCGAACGCTCTGCTTTGGCTGCCGGAGGGTCATTCAGGATGACGATCCAACGATCCGGTCGGGGAGCGGCGGGCAAAACGATGGCCGCCGCCAGCAGAACCACTGCGGCTACTCTCATGCGTATAGCGACGCGTTCGAGCGGCTGAGGGTTTCTTCCACTAAAAGCGTATCTTCAATCCCGTCCACAACATCCTGGGCATACCGGGCGCGTAGAACGTGCTGTTGCGGATGGGGAACTCGCCGTCCTGCTGGGGGAACGGGCGAGCCACAAAGGCCTGGGTGGTGGGATTGAAGCCGAAGGGTCCGAGCTGAGCGGCCGTAACGTACTGTTTATCGAACAAGTTGTTGATTTGTCCGAACCACTCGATCGAGTTAAGGATCTTGAACCTGGCTCCGAGGCTGGCGACGCCGTAGCCGGCAGCGCGACCGTCACCGAGGTAGAACACTCCGTCGGGACGATGTTCGTTATTCTCGTTGCCACGAGCGATGGAGCTGGACGCGGCCTGGAAGCCGAGGTCCAGGGTGAGGCGGTTGGTGACCAGGATGTCTGCGTAGAACTTGCCGATGTGGCGCGGGGTAAGCGGCATGCGTGCGCCGGGCTCGATTTCGATCAACTCGTCGTCCGCGGAACTGTTGCTTTCGCCGTTGACCGTCTCTTCGCTGCGGAACTGGGCATCGAGGAAGGTGTAGCCGAAGCCGGCGAGCAGACGGCGGAAGCGGAGGCGCGCGTCGAACTGGGCACCTTGGCGAAGCGTCTGGCCGAAGTTGCGGAAGTAGCCGTAGCCAGTTTGGGGGGCGGCAACGAACAGGATGTCGTCGCGGTTGGCGGCGCGGAACCAGCCGGCGTTCCAGTTGAGTAGCGACGCGCTGGTGCCGCCACGGACGCCACCTTCAAGCGTACGGGTGACGACTTGGTTGAGCGGCGGATCGGCGGCCATCGCATTGGGAAGCTTGCAGGGCTGTTCGGGGTCGGCGCAACCGAGTTCGATGGAGGTTGGGGAGCGGCTGCCTTCGCTGTAGCTGAAGTAGACGTTGACGAGTTCCGCAGCGGTGTATGTGAGGCCGACTGAAGGGTTGAAGCGGGTGAAGGTATGGTCACCGTTGAGCGAGCCGGGTCCGCCGAGGGGGAGGATACGGTCGCGGTTGAGGATGTTGGTGGTGTTGAAGCGTCCGGCGAGAGTGATGTTGAGGCCGGGAGCAGCGCGGAAGAGGTTGGAGGCGTAGACACTGCTGGTGCGGAGGCGGCCGTTGAGGTCGACGCGGGTGTCGAAGGGTTCGCCATCGACGTCACCACCCGTGACGCCATCGCCGAATGCGGGTACGCCGACGACGCCGCGGTCGGGGGTCAGGTAGCCGAGTTGAGCGAGTTGGGTGAAGCTGGAGCGGCTGTGGTCGTAGGCGGCTCCGATGGTCAACTGGTTGCGGCTGCTGAACCAGGTGGCTTGGCCGGAGACACCGCTGTTGTGCTGGATGTTGCCGGTACGGTTGAGAAGGCCGTTGCACTTTTCAGCCGGTTCGTCACGCAGCAGGACCTGGGCGAGGCAGCGCCAGAACGGGAATGGGGTGTTCGACGCATTCTCGCCGGAGGTCGGAAAGCCGGTGTAGCCTGCGGCCGCAAGGGCGGCTCGTTCCGCGGCGTTCGGCTGGTAGACCGATTGATCGAGGGAGTCCTCGTTGATGTCGCCATTCAGGGTGGAGGTACGGATGCGGCGGTAGTAGGCGTTGCCGCTGGCCGTAAACCGACTGGTGAAGTTGTGGCGTAGCTGGAAGTTGAGGAACTGCGCTTTGTGATTGGTCGCGTCAGGCTTGGTGTGGATGCTTGCGTAGTCGCGTTCGAGGAAGGTTTTTTCCTGGAGTCCATTGCCGATCAGGGCGTTGTTGGCGTGGGCGAGGGAGAGCGACCAGGAGGTGTTTTGCATCTGGCGGCCAAACTTGCCGAAGATCTGGCGTACGGTGGAGGGCGACGCGTCGCGCCAGCCATCCTCACCGAAGAGATTGCCCGTCGCGTACCAGTGGTAGCCGGTGTTGATGTGTGAACCGCCGTGTTCGAACTCACCAGCCTTGCGGCCAAACTTGCCGAAGTAGCCGGTGATGGAGGATCGGGGCGCGGTGAAGCCGTCTTTGGTCTGAATCGAGAGCGCGCCGCCCAGGGTATTGAGGCCGAAGATGGGGTTGGAGCCGGGCATGAGCGCGACCTCAGAGATTGCGGCGCGAGGGATGAGGTCCCAGCTGACGATGTCGCCAAAGGGTTCGTTGAGGCGGACGCCGTCCATGTAGACGGAAAGGCCCTGGGGCGTTCCGAGGAGCGGCGAGGCGGTGTAGCCACGGTAGTTCACGTCGGGCTGATACGGGTTGTTCTGAATTTCGTTGAAGTAGACGCCGTTGAGGCGGCGGTTCATAAGATCTGAAAGGTCGAGCGCGCCGCTGCGTTCGATGTCGGCGGCGTTGGCGGTTTGGACGGGTGCCGGAACGTCGTTGGCGGTGATCTCGGCGCCAGGTAGCGGCGTGGAGCCGATGACGTCGGCGGAGTAACGCATGGGGTCTAGCTCAAGGGTGATCTTGGCGGGCTGGCCAGTCTTGACATCGACTGTGACAGGACGGAAGCCGGGACGGGTGACACGGACTTTGCCAGTGGTGGCGGCGATGTCGCAGACGCCGGAGGCATTGGAGCGGACCTCTACGGCGGTTCCTTCCACGCGGCAGGCAGCGTTGGGTACAGGAGCGCCCGACGGGTCCTGAATGGTCAGTTGTTCAAAAGCGAGGGCGAGGTACAGCAGAGCGGAGAGCGCTTGCACATGAGAATAATCCGCCAGGGGTGAATTTGTTCAGGGTATTATCGGTCACAGACATGACAAACCGGCGCGAGGCGATGGGAATACTGGCAGGAGCGGCGATGTTTGCAAAGGCACGTCCGGAAGGCGTGCGGATTGTGGACGTCCAGATGGAGTTTGAGGACTTTCGATATCGCGCGCCGTACAAGTTTGGCGGCGTGGCAGTGGATCGCGCGACGGTGCTGAATGTCCGGTGTACGGTTCAGAATAAGGCTGGTAAATCAGCGACCGGGGTCGGGTCGATGCCGCTGGGGAATGTGTGGAGCTTCCCTTCCCGCACGCTGACGTACGACCAGACTCTGGGGATGATGCGCGAGCTTGCGGCGAAGGTCCGCGAGATTACGGCGAAGTATAGGGAATACGGGCACCCGATCGACATCAATACGACGCTGGAGCCCGAGTATCTGAAGGCTGCTGGTGAAGTTCCGAAGTTGGCCGTACTGGTGACGGCGAGTCCTTTTGATGCGGCGATTCATGATGCTTTTGGGAAGCTGCACGGGGTGAGCTGTTACGACACCTACGGGTCCGCGATGATGGGTCGCGATTCGTCGGCGTATTTGGGTAAGGATTTTGCGGGCGAGTATCTGGACCGGTATGTCCTGCGGAAGCCTCGTGCGGCGGTGAATCTGTATCATTCTGTTGGCGGGGCGGATCCGTTAACCGCGGCGGATGTCGTGAAGAAGGTGGGCGATGGACTGCCGGAGACCTTGCCAGAGTGGATACGGTACAACGGGCTGCATCACATCAAGATCAAGCTGCAGGGCGACGATTTGAACTGGGATATCGACCGTGTGGTGGGCATTGACCGAATCGCACAGGAGACGCGGCCGGATGTGGCTTGGAAGTACTGTGTGGACTTTAACGAGCGATGTCCGAATGTCGATTATCTGCTGGGATTTTTGCGGCAGGTGAAGGAGAAGACGCCGCGTGGGTTTGAGCGGATCGAGTACATTGAGCAGCCGACGAAGCGGGACTTGAAGGCAGATCGTACCAATGTTATGCACGAAGCGGCTAAGCTTCGGCCGGTTGTGATCGATGAGTCACTTACAGACCTGGAGTCATTGCTGATGGCTCGCGATCTAGGGTACACGGGGGTCGCGTTGAAGGCTTGCAAGGGCCAGTCGCAGGCCATGTTGATGGCGGCGGCGGGGCAGAAGTACAAGATGTTTTTGTGCGTGCAGGATTTGACGTGCCCGGGTGCGTCGTTGATCCATTCGGCAAGCATCGCGTCACACGTGCCGGGAGTTTCTGGAATCGAGGCCAACTCCCGGCAATACCTGCCTGCGGCGAACGAGCCCTGGAAGAAGAAGTTTCCAGGGCTGTTCGTGATTCGCGATGGGACGCTCAAAACCTCCGCGCTGGCCGGTCCGGGTTTGGGCCTTTAGCGGTTCGGGCGGCGGCGGAAGAGCAGCAAGCCAGCAGCACCAAGCGTTAATACCGCGTATGCCAGTTGTTGCTGCCATCGCTGACGAAATTCAGTTGAGCCAGCTTGGCCTGCGAAGAGAAGTCCCAGAGCATTGCACTGAACGTGTGTCCCAATGGGTGTGGGGTAAAGGCTCCCAGTTCGGTAATGACGATATCGTCGTTGAACTGAAAGCGCCAGCCTCTGGAGGAGTTTGTCGTGCCCCACGTTGAACCCTGCGGTAATCGGGGACATATCGTTGAGGGGATGTAAAGTACTTCTGCGGAGTGCGGGCTTAGTACCCCATCGCATTGGATCGACCGTTGTTTGTAAAGGCGGCTAGTTGCAGCGCAGTCGGCAGTGATCCGCTATCCGTCTGTCTCTTCTACGATCTTTTCCACCTGCATACCGTAGATCGCCCAGTTGCCTCCGGTGCCGCGGTCCGTCTGGAAGAAAATGCGCTGGCTGTTGGAGGAGAAAACGGGGGTCACAAGCGACGGGTCCGACGCTTTGTGTTCGGCGAGGGTGAACTCGCGTTTGGTGGCGCGGAGCAGCAACAGGACATGGGGCGAGGCGTTGCTGGCGCTGGCACCTACGAAGACAGATGCGTCTGCGTTGCGATGTACGGCGGCGAACTGGGAAGTGGGCGCGATCAAGCGGTCATCGGTGTTGGTGTCGGGCTGGATCTCGCGAATTCCGGGGAGCTTGGCGCCTTCCACCTGGAACAGATAATCGACCGCTGTCCCATCGAGCGACCAGTGTGCGCTTCTTAGTCCCGCGCCGGGTTCCGGGGTTTTGAGGCGGATCTTGCGAGCACCGTCGAAAGTGGCGAGGTACAGATTGGTGCGGTTGCGGATGTAGAAAAAGCCAGCACGCTTGGGCCGGATGACTGGGGTGGATAGAGGTTCCGAGGGGGATTCGACAGGCGTGGTGGGCAGGCCTCGGGTAGTGGCGATGAGGCGAATGCGATAGGCGCCGGAACTGGGGTTCTGTTCTACCAGCGCGACGAAGAGACCGTCTTCTGACGCGCTCATGCCTCCGGCGAACTCCCAGCCCGACGGTGCTTCGTAAACGGTGCGGGTACGGCCGGAGCCGAGGGTGCCTTGGACGACGCGGCGGTTTTCCTCGATCCAGAAGGCGGCGCGCTCGTCGGCGGTGGCAGTGAGGGTGAGCGGGTCAATGCCTTTGGCTTCGCAAAGTTCCTGGGATACGCCGGTCTTGGTGTCCACACGGCAGACCAGGCTCTTGTCGCGAGTGTACAGGAGCGAGTTACCGCGGCGGGCCAGGAAACGGTTGTGAACGGCGGGCAAGCGAGCGTCGCAAATGGCTGGGTCCGTAAAGCGGAGGACGGGGAATTCCGTTATGGGATCGGCAAAGCGGGCGACTTCCGCGGGGAGGGTGCGGCGGGATTGGGCGGTCGCCTGATGTGCGACCGTCGCGGATGCGAGAAGTGTGTTGGTAAGAAACTGCCGCCTGGATTTGAGCAAGCTTGCCCCCAGCATAACAGACGTTACACTGGGGGCACTCGGGTTCTTAAAACTTGCCGCCAGGGATCTGGTCGAGGCCGAAGTCGCTCTTGAAGTCGCGCCACACGGAATGGACGTGGTTGCCTTCATTCTGCGTGTTGTCGTACTCGATGAGGAACGTGGGGCTCTGGATGCGGTAGTAGTGGAACTCGCCCTTCTTGACGCCACCGGCCCAGGCGAAGTTGATTTGGCCGGCCATCTTCTTGTACTGCTCGAGGCGCGCGGCGGCGAGGTCTGACGGTACGTTGTTGGCGTACTCGGCAACTAGTTCATCGAGCAGGGCCTTCTGCTTGGCGTTGAACTTGGAGACGGCGAGGCCGGGCTTCGAGTCCTTGATCATGGCCGGGTTCTTGTTGTCGGACAGGATGTCGGCGTAGGCCTTCTGGTCGACGATCGCGATCTTCAACTGATCCGGGGTGAGGGACATCACGAGTTCGCGGCCGAGGTCCTCTTCACGGGAGAGGGGGCGGAGGCCTTTGCGTTCGGCGATCTCGCGTACCTCATGCGGGTTGGAGCCGAAGAAGGTGGGGGCGGCCGTGACTTTGCCGTTAACGATGGTGAAGTTGACGCTCAGGTGGTGACCGTCGACGCGGAGTGCCCACATGCCGGTGTCGCTCGGTTCGCCGAAGATGCTGAAGTAGTATTTTTCGGGGTTACGACGCTCGCCGGAGTCCTTTTCCTGGACGCGTAGCACTTCTTCGAGCGACATGATGGTGGTGGCTTTGTTGTAGCCCTGCTGGCTGAGCGAGGCGTTCAACAAGGCATGCGCGAGAGGCTTCTGGTACGGCTGCATTTCGCGTACGGCCAGGCCGTTGCGCGGCACGGGACGGAAGTCCCAGGTGAAGCGTTCCTTGTCGTCGAACTTGAACTGGATCTTGGAGCGCTGTTCGGGGGTAAGGGCGCGGAGCAGTTCCTTGGCAGCCGTGGTCATCGAACGCGTGGTGTTGATGCGTTGGTAGGCGGCTGTAAGGGTGAGGACGGCCGAGGCGGCCAGCGCCAGGCGGATATAGGTGGACTTAGTCATAAGCAGACGCAAAAGGGGCGGACTGTAGAGTCCGCCCCAATATATCAGAATTGATTCGCCGTTTAGAACGGCAATTCGGAGGAAACCTTCTTTTGCGCAACCTGCACGTTGCGGGACGATTCGGCCAAGTAGGTGTAGGGGTTGACCGGGTGTCCACCAACGCGGACTTCGTAATGCAGGTGGGCGCCAGAGGCGCGGCCGGTGCTGCCCGAATAACCGATGACTTCGCCACGGCGAATGGGCTGGCCAGCGATGACGGAGTAACGCGACAAGTGAGCGTACAGGGTTTGCAGGCCGCCGCCGTGATCGATCATGACGGCCTGGCCGTAGGCTCCCATCCATTCCGCGCCTCGAACCACACCGTCGGCAGTGGCTCGTACAGGGGTGCCATGAGCGGCCTGGAGGTCGATACCCGGGTGGTACGCACCTTCACCGGAGAACGGATCGGACCGGCGGCCAAACGAGCTATTGATGCGACCATTCACCGGCCAGAGGCTGGGACGGTTGTTGCTCATGAACTGGTTGGCAAAGGAACGGTGGGTACGGGAAAAGCTGGCGGACTTGAGGAAGTTGTACTGCTGGAGGCTCTCTTTAAAGGTGGGAAGGAGGGGCGCTTCAAACGCCATATCGGCCGGGCCTTCAATCTGCCGCTTTACGCCAAGTGCGAAGCTGACTTCGGTGGCGAGCAACTGAAGAGAGGCGAGATTTTGATCCTTCTCTTTGGCTTCCGTCTGCAGGTCCTGGTAACGGGCGCGGAGGGTGTTCATCTCGTCGCGCAGGGCGTTGTAGTTTGAAACCTTCCAGGACATCCGAATGTAGCTGGATGCCATGCCGAACAGTGAGATCGCGCCGAAAAACGCAAGCGCGAGAATGACATAGACGAACTGATGGGGGATGTGAACTCTACGAAGTCTACCGTGAATCGAGTGGGCTAATACAACAATGAAATAGCCTTGCCGCATCCGGTTCTCCTTAGAAGGTATCGGACGGAGACCGCGAAATCGCTACCGGTGCCGGTAACGCAGGCGCTGGCCGCCAAGCCCGCGTTTCAAGGTGCCTGCTCGGGAAGGGTTGTCCCCAAAGCCGCAACGCGATTGAAACGAATACCCAGGATAGCGGAAGACGCACACCTGTGTCAAGACGACACAGGTGTCGTAAGTGGCTCACAATTAACGGATTGCGGCTAGAATGTTTCCGCTGGCTTTGGCTGCTTTGGCCTCCGCGAGCATTACTTCATACTCCGAACGAATCCGCTGGTCTTCTGACACGGCGAACGCGCCCTGCGCAATCTGCACGTCTACGCTGGATGCCAAGCCGCCCTGGTAGCGGAGCGTGGCGAGTTCCAACGTTTCCTTGGATGCCTGAGCAGCCCGGACGGATGCGGCGAAAGCGTCGCGCGCGGCCGTTAGTTCTGCATCTGCAGCAGTCCTCTCTTGAGTAATGCGCAGTTGGGTCCGTTTTTGGTCCACGCGAATTTGATCTTCGCGGACGCGTGCGGCGGCGATCTCGTTTTCGATGCGGCGTCCGGTCCAGAGTGGAACGGTAAACGACGCTCCCACGGTGTAGGTACCGATGGCTCGGTCAGGTCCGGCACCGAGGACGCCCCAGTCGGCGAAGGCGGAGATCTTGGGATACTTCTGGCGGCGGGCCGCTTCGGTTTCGAGTTGGGCGGCGCGGGCACGCTCTTCGAGTACTAGAAGTTCCGGACGGGTCTGCGGTTCGGCGATCGTCGCAAAGGCTGGTCGCTCGAGCGCTGCGGGAGCCTGGTCCGTGCCGATGGCTTGGGCGAGCAGAGTCCGTAGTACGGCAGCGTCGCGGGCGGCGTTGGTACGGACGATGCGTTCGTTCTCCAGTTGCTCGACGGCGCGGGCGACATCGAGTTTGCTGCCGGTGCCGACCGATTCGCGATCTTTGGCCTGCGTGACGATGGTTTCCGCGGTGCGGAGCCGAGCGTCGGAGGCGGCGATGCGGCTGTCGGCTTGCAGGGTCTGCAGATACAACGTGACGACTGCAATAGCGAGATCGTCGCGTACCGTGCGCTGTTGGGCTTCCGCCACACGGGTGTTGGCTCGGGCGGCGCGGATCTGGGAGAGCAGGCTGAGGTCCAGAACGGTTTGCGTGACCTGGGGACGGGCGTTGAAGGTACGGAAGCCGCCGATGCGCGATGGGAAGCCCGGGAAGACTAGGCCGATGCCTTGCAGATTGCTGGTTTGGTACGCGGTCTGGACGGTGAGGTTCGCCTGGGGCTGGTAGCCGGACTTGACGGCTTCCGCCTGGGCTTGGCGTTCCAGCACTTGCAGGCGGGCTGTTGCCGTATCGGGATTGAGGGTCTCGATGCGGGCTACTGCCTCCTTCAAGGTGAGCGGCTGCGCGCTGGCGGCGATGAGCAGGCACACGTGTCCTGCGACTACTGGGAGTAGGAGTCTCATGGCGGGCCTATTTCTGTGCGATGTATGCGTCTACGCGGAGACCGACGGGCAGGGTCTGGCCGGGGTCGAGTTCGATGAGCGTTTCGAGGATTTTGACGTCGACGCGTTCGGTCGGCTCGTCGGTGCGGACGTTCTTGCGACCCAATGCCTGACCGATTTCGACGACCTTGCCGGTGAACTTGCGGGTTGCGCCGTAGGCGGGAGCAATCACCCAGGCGGAGCGTCCGACAGCGATGCGGGCGATGTCGTTTTCGTCGACATCCATGCGGACCCGGAGGCGTGAGGTGTCGCCGAGAGTGACGATCGGCGAGGAGCCATTGTTGGATACGCTTTCACCGGTTTTAAGCTTCTTGCGGAGTACGGTGCCGGCGATGGGTGAACGAATGATGGTCTTGGCGAGCATCGCTTCCGATTCGTAGAGGCGGGCGCGGGCGGCATCGAGTTCGGCACGGGCGCGGGTGAGATCTTCGGGGCGCGTCTGGTCGTCGACAAGGGCGCGGCGTTCTTCTACGGCTTCCAAACGAGCCTGGGCGACACGGAATTCACGTTCCGCGGTGTCGAGTTCGGTACGGGAAATGGCGCCACGTTCGAGTAGGGTACGGCGGCGGTCGCGTTCGACGCGTGCGTTGTCGACGACGGCTTGCGCCTCGCGTACGGCCGCGGAGGATTCGCTGCGTTCCTGCTTGCGGGAGCCGTTCACCAAGCGTTCAATAAGTGATTCCTGCTGGGCGATGTTGGCCTTGGCCAAGGAGACGCGAGCGATGTAGTCGCCATTTTCGAGTTCGGCGACAACTTGTCCAGCCTGGACACGGTCGCCCTCTTCAACGGCGACGCGCTTGAGGCGCCCATCGAGTTCCGACCCGATGCGGATCTCTTCCGAGGCAGGCTCGATGCGACCCGCACCAGCGACGGCGGATTGACCGGCAGCGGCTTCGACGGCTGGGGTGGCGGAGTCTTTGGCGAGCGTGGTTTGTGGCCCAGCGAGGAACCAGGCGGCTCCGGCGGCGGCGATGGCTACGGCAGCGCCGGTAACGAAGATCGAACGGGAGAGTTTCATGGTGTTTACGCTGCCTCCGGCATGTGGTGGTTGTCGGTCATTCTGCCGTCCGCAATGTGGACGGTACGGTCGCCGTAGTGGAGGACGCGGGCATCGTGAGTGACGATGACTACCGCGCGTCCCTGCTGGCGAGCAAGGTTGGAAAGAAGATCCATGACGATCTGGCCGCTGGTGGAATCGAGGGCAGCGGTTGGCTCGTCTGCGAGGATGATGGGCGGGTTGCCAGCGAGGGCGCGCGCGATGGCGACACGCTGCTTCTGGCCTCCGCTGAGATTGGCGGGATAGGCGTTGAGCTTGTCGCCCAAGCCTACCGCTTCCAGCAGTTCCCTGGCACGGCTTTTGGGGATCGCACGGCCGCGGAGTTCGATGGCGATCTCGACGTTTTCAAGGGTGGTCAAGGCTGGGAACAAGTTGAAGCCCTGAAAGATGAACCCAATGTTGTCCAGGCGTACCTTGGGGAGCTTGGTTTCGTTGAGATTCGAGATCTCAATGCCGTTGACCTTGACGCTGCCTGAGGTCGGACGGAGGATGCCGCCCATCACGGATAGCAGGGTGGTTTTGCCGGAGCCCGAGGGGCCGAGCATCATGATCATTTCGCCCTGGTGTACGTCGAGCGAGATGCCGTCGAGAGCCTTGACGGCGGCGGAACCTTCGCCGTAGACCTTGGACAAGTTTCGAATTTCGATGAGATTTCGCATGTTTCAATCAGCCTTTGAAAACTAGTGCGGGGTCGATGGTGGTTGCTTTGCGGATGGAGATGACGGAGGCACCGATACACATGATGCCGGCGAGGATCAGAGTTCCCACGGCCATTTCCGGGGGTAGCAGGATGGCGGCGTTGCCGGCTTCACTGCCCTTGGCCACGAGGTAGCCGACGCCGATGGCGAGCACGTACCCGAAGCCGGCACTAATCAGCGCCTGTTGGATGATGACCTTGTACACGTAGCTGTTGCCGGCACCCATGGCCTTGAGCGTGCCAAATTCGCGGATGTGATCGACGGTTGAGGCGTAGATGGTTTGGGCGACAACGACCATGCCGACCAGGAGGCCAAGTGCGGCGCCCATAAGCGTGGTGACACCGGCGCCCGTGCTGAAGAGCCAGTAGTTCTGAGTCTTCTTCTGCATTTCGGTGTTGGTGTAAACGTCGACGCCGGGAATGGTCGCCTTCAGGCCCTTCTGTACGGCTGCGATGCTTGCGCCGGGTGCGGCTTTGACGAGGAGGAAGAACATCTCGTCTACTGCGGTCCCGGTGTAGTTTTGCGAGTTCTTGAAGGATGTGAAGACGTACGGCGAGGTTGTGAACGAGCGGATGGCCCGGGTGAAGCCGACCACGCGCGCCCGCTTGCCCTGGATCTCGGCGACGTGCCCGAGGTTGGTGACGCCGAGCTTTTCTTTGTAGAGTTCGTCGACCATGACGGTATCTTCGCCGCGGAGATCGTCGATGGAGCCTTGCACGATGTTCCAAGGTCCGCCGAGGCCGGAGTTCAGGTCGAAGCCGACGATCTGGACGGCTTCCTGGGCCCCGCTGGGAAGTTTCCAATTCACGAACTGGATGTTGTACTTTTCGGCGCGCTCGACGCCAGCCACCGATAGTGCCTTGTAGCGGCGGGCTTCCGGAATGGGGGTAGCACCGTTCACGTGGGGAATGCCTGGGGCGGTGATCCAGAGGTCGGCACCGGATTCTGCGACGATGTTGGCAGTGGTGTCGAGAAAGCCGAGGAACAGCCCGAACTGTATGAGAACTAAGACCAGAGCGAACACAATGCCGGTAAGTGTGACACTCAACCGGACCTTGTCGTATACGAGATTTTTCCAGGCTAGATTCGCCAATGTGCTGTCCTCTTGAGACTATGATGAACAGTGTTCAGTGTTCGATGCAAGAAAAATGAACACTGTTCACCGCCAGGATCGGCGAGTAGCGAAATTCAGCCGGTGAATGGCATTTCTACCGGAGGAATGGGGGGTTAGGTAAACCAGGGGTCCCAGACGGCGTCTTCTAGAGCTTGGGTCTGTTCCGGGGTACGGTTTGCGGCCAGGCGTAGGGCAGCCAAGATTTGGGAGCGGTGGCTGGCGTCGTGAATGATCATCAATTGGAGGAAGTGCGCCGGGTGCGAATGAAATTCGCGAGGGAAGAGGCGCCGATCTGCCAGAGCATCCTGGACGGCAGCGAGCGCTGCGGCATCGGCAAGTTGCAATGCTTGCGCGAACTCAGCGGTGGAGTGAACGAGCAGAGGTCCGCCTTGCCAGCCGAGTTCGGACACCTGCGGGATGCCCTCGGCGTGGGGAGGCGAGATTTGCCTTAGCCAGCCGGTACGGCTGAAGACCATGTGCGCCAGAAGGTCGCCAATGGTGCGGCTGCCCGGATTGAAGGGAAGGCTGAAGTCCGCCGGCGTGAGAAGTTGCAGTAGGTTTGCGTTGGCGGTGGCGTTGCGGCGGAACCATTCGAGCAGTAAGGGATCGAGATCGGGCATGTTTATTTGGGTTTTCTGTCGAGTGCTGCCGCGATACTGTCACGAATGCCGTAGTCATGAATTGTGGTGCGGAGCAGGAGTTCGGTGGGGCCAGTGCGCAGGACTGGGTTGAACTTGGGCTTCTGCTGCAGCAGGCTTTTGACCGCGGAGATAGCGGCCTGGTCGGCGGATCGTAGCGACGCAGCAAATGCTACCAGCGATGTACCCGCTTCGAAGGCTTTGGGAATGGAGGCCGCGAGTTTGGGAGATATGTTGACGATCCAGCCGGCGCGAAAGGCGAGCAGCGACAAGAGGGCATGGGCGATGTCGCTTTGCGCATCCTGAACTTTGCAGGGAAGTTGGAGATCTGAGGTGGTGAGTTGCCGGAGGAGGGCGAAGTTCCGCTCGCAGTTGTCCGTAAAGGCTACGAGGTGGGGTGTTCGCCAGTGGCGGCCATGTCTTCCTTAGTTGTGACACAGCCGCCGGGCGAAAGAAAGAGGGGAGTGGGGGTGGCTTAGAAGGCCATCGAGCCGCTGATGCCGTTGGACTGCAGAACGACCTGCATCTTTTCGAGGGCGGCTTTGTGGATCTGGGAGACGCGGCTTTCGTTGATGCCGAGGACGCCGCCGATTTCCTTCATCGTCATTTCGTTCGTGTAGTAGAGCATGACGACTTTCTGGTAGCGCTCGGGCAGGGTCTTCATGGCGATGCCGAGGGCGGAGCGGAGTTGCTCCTGCGAGCACATGTTGTCGGGCTGGGTCTCGGGCTTCGACGGGAAGTCCGGAGCCGGAAGCTCTTCCTGGTCGTTCGCGCGGGTGGAGGCGGAGATGAGGCCGACGTTGCGAAGGTCGATCATCATCTGGCGCCAACGGTCCACTTCGACACCGAGCTTGGCGGCGATTTCCGCTTCGGTGGGGTTGCGCTGGAGTTCCGCAGCGAGATCGCGGGTGACGGCTTCGACCTGCTTGTGACGGCGGCGAAGGTCACGGCTGGCCCAGTCGAGCTGGCGGAGGCTGTCGAGGATCGCGCCCTTGATGCGGTGCTTGGCGTAGCTCGAAAACACCACCTGCTTTTCCGGATTGAACTTGCTGGCGGCATCGAACAAGCCGAGGATGCCGGCGTGAATGAGATCGTCGAGGTCGACGTGTACGGGGAGATTTTCGTGAACGCGGACGGCGATGGCGCGAACCAGCGGCAGATGTTCGAGCACGACACGATCGCGGCGGGCCTGGCGCGATTCTTTGACTTCCGCAATGTCGATGACGGGGGCCGTCGCGTACATTTCGACGGGCGCACAATCCAAGGCGTCGCCCATCGCCTGCACATCGCAATCGTCGTCAAGGTCAAGGATCTCGACCGGCTCATCCTCAAAGACAGGTGCGGCTAGCACATGCACCTTCTTCTTATCGGCAGTGGCTTTGCCGTTTTGGCGGCCAGTTGCCGGTGTGCGGCGTGGCTTTGCACTGCTGCCGGTGCTGGTGATCGTGACTGCGACTTTGGCGATGGCTACTGCTGCTGCGGACTTTCTCATTTTGAAACTGCCCCCTCAATCCTTCATCTGCTGCTCTGCTGCGGGCCGCTCTCTCTTCGGTCCCGCGCCCGGTATTCCCGGTCGTTCGGCTTGTTCGGTACGCCTTTCTTAAGGCAATGGCGTGACCAAAATTTGCCACTCGGCGGCAGACGCACCATCCCCTGTATCAGGCGCGCCGCTAGTGTCCAATGCGACAACAACTTACGTCGATTGGAAGGCGGACACACGAAGTGCGTGGGCACCCTAAAGAAATGAGGTCAAGTCCCGAACTGAAACTCGGCTAGTACTATGCCGAGTACCGTTTTGAAACTTGAGTCCCATAAAGGCACCGGACTCGTGTACCGACTGGCTCTATATTTGGAGATTAAAGGCCGGGAAGGCAGAAGTACCTTGGGCAGACACCTGAGAATATGACGGATGAAATCGTAGGTGCTTAAGGACCGGCGGTCTAAGGATCTAAGGTACTGGGGGGGTATACGGACTCGGCGAGGTGGCCGAGCGGGTGTGCAGCAATGAAACTCCCTGGGTGGTCGCCGCAGGCGCGATCTGGAGGAGTTCGGCTACGGTGGGCGCGACATCGACCTGCCGGGCCATCAACTGTTTACGCGGGGTGATGCCTGAAACGAGAACAAAGGATTGCATTTCGGGACGAAGGGGGTCGAAGCCGTGTTCACCCCTCGGATGGGGGTATTGGAGGACCGCTTCGGTAGCCCTGGCGCTCTCCGAGAAGTAATACCCAGGCTTAAGATCGAAGCATAGCTCCGGCGATGCCTGTCCCTTATGACCATATCTGGCGGACATCTCAGCCGCCGAATAGAACCGGGTGAAGTAGCCGGTGGCCGCGAGCTTTTCTTCTAGGGACCGTAGCAGGGTGGAGGTGGCGGCAGGGTCCAGGGTGCCTTGCTTCCAACGGGTGGTGTTGAGGAAAAAACAGGTGGCGTTGGGCACAACCGTTTCCGGGTCGAAGCCGAGTTGCTTCAAGAGGACGGGCATGCGGATCTCGTGGGTGTTGGCGGACATGCCGTGGTCGCTAGCAAAGACAATGGCGTCGCGACGATTGGCGAAGGGGGCGGTTAGTTGGGCGAGACCTTCATCGAGCGCGGCAAAGGCCCAAGCCCGGTAGGGATCGATTGCCTTGAAACCGGTGGCCGATAGACCGTACCAGGTGTGCTCCATGTCGTCGACAACCGGGTAGTAGCCGATGAAGAGACGCGGATTGAAATGCCTGTTTAGCGCGAGCATCTGACGGGTTTCCTGGCGCACGACGAGTTCAAAGGTTTCGAGATAGCGACGTTCTGCGGTGCCGTCGCCACCTTCATGAATGAGCTTGCCGAAGGCGGAGCGGGTGTAGAGGGAAGTGGCGGAATTGGGTACGAAGGGGCCGGTTTCTGTCGCCAGGTCGAAGGTGAGGCCTTGGGCGGCCGCTTCCTGGGCCGGTGTGCGGTAGAGCAGGAAATCGGTTGGCGAGTACTCGAAGAGGCGGAAGTACACAGCGGTACGGATGCCATTTGCCTCTACGGGTAAAGGCGCCGAGAAATGGCGAGCGAGTTCGCGATTGCGAGGTCCTTTGGTTTCTGTCGGGACGTGACGGACGAGCACGGTTTGCGTGCCAAAGCCGACGCGTAAGCCTTGCGGCTCGCGCTGGATGGTGAAGCGGAGGGGCCCGTCCACCCACTCGCTGGAGCTCTTCAAGTCCTTGGCGGAGATGACGCGGGCGGGGGCGATGGTCCAGGATTGGTAGCCGTTGATGGTGACTGCCTTGCCTGTGCTGCGCTCGCTGAATGGATACATCTGGGTGGCCTGGTAAACCACAGAGGAGATGCCTTGGCTCGATGCGGTGGTCCAGATGGGATCGGCGGCGAGGGATTCTGAGCGGTAACCGGAGATCGTGTCGGCGAGGGCGTAGCCAGGCCTTGGGTTGGTGTTCGAGTAGATGCCGTTGACGCTGCCCCAGGCACCGGTGAAAAGGGCGGCATGCCCCGCGGCGGTTTTGGAGGGGAAGGTGGTTTGGAGAGGCGCGACAAAGCCGCGCTTGGCGAGGCGATGAAGGGTCTTCATTTCCCGCCTAGTGACGGCGTTCTGGGTGAGGTTCTGATACCCGAGGCCGTCCAGGCTGATCATGAGTACGCGACGCTGTGCGGGTTGAGGTGTTTCGGCAAGGAGCGTAGCGGATACTATGACTGAGAGAATGAAGCCCATTTCCACCAGTTTCACCCGTCGCGATACGTTTCGGTTGGCGGGCGCTGCGGCGGCAATTGCCGGTAGCGAGTTGCAAGGCCAGGGTCCGGCAGCGTCAGAGCATCCGGTTGAGATCCGCTGCGGGGAGTTGACGTTCACCTTTGTGCCGCAACTGGGGTTTGTACGGCATGTGCGATGGAATGGCGTCGAAATCCTGAACGGAATGTACGCGGCGGTACGCGATTCGGTTTGGGGTACGGTGCCAGCGCGTATTTCGAACGTCATCGTGCAGACGGAGGCGGAGGAGTTCAAGATCGTCTTTGAGGCCAACTGTCAGCAGGGCGATATTGACTTTCAATGGAACGGGTCGATTACCGGCGCGCCCCAGCAGTTGACGTTCACGATGGATGGCGTTGCCAAGACGACGTTCCAGAAGAATCGGATCGGCTTCTGCATCCTGCATCCGTTGAGTGCCGTTGGCAAGGCTTGCAAGATCATTCCGGCCGATAAGCGGCGGGAGATCACAGGTGTGCTGCCGGAGGCGATCTCGCCACATCAGCCGTATGTGAACATGTCGGGCTTTCACCATGAGTTCTATCCGGGGTTCTGGGCGGAGCTTGAGTTTGTCGGCGATGTCTTTGAGATGGAGGATCACCGCAACTGGACCGACGGCAATTTTAAGACGTACTGTACGCCGCTGGACAAGCCGCGTCCGGTGACCGTAAAGGCCGGCGAGAAGATCGGGCAGGCTGTGGTGTTGCGTCTGCGCGGAAAGCCGAATCCCCTGCCCCAGCGGTATAAGCGTCCTACGGCGATTGTGGTGTCCAAGGATGAGATCGGCATGATGCAGCCTGTGCCTTCCCTGGGGTTCGGCTATGCACCGGGGGTCACGCCGGAACAGTTGGTACAGTTGCAGGCTCTGCGTCCGGCCCATATCCGGATGGATTTGCGGGCGTCGAATGTGGAGGGACTGCAGGCGGTGGCCGGCATCCCAATAGAGGCTGCGGTGTCGCTCGTGGATGGCGGTGAGGAAGAACAGCTTGCGGCGATTGCAAAGGCGGTAGCGGCCAAGGGCTGGAAGATCGCGCGATGGCTGGTGTTCCACGATGGGACGCAGGCGACCAACGGCAAGTGGATCGAAATCGCACGCAAGCATCTGAAAGGTACGCCGGTGGGCGGGGGTACGGATCAATACTTCACGGAACTCAATCGGAATCGTCCAGCGTCGGCGGCGTACGCCGATTTGGTGGCGTATTCGTTCAATCCTCAGGTGCATGCGTTTGACGATGAGAGCCTGATGGAGAATCTGATGCCGCAGAGAGACACCGTACGGACGGCGCGTAGCTTTTGGCGCAAGCCGCTGGCTGTGACACCGGTAACACTGCGACCGAGGTACAACCCGCAGGCGAAGGTACGGACGGCGGCGGTGCCGGATCCTCGGCAGGCGACGCTGTTCGGCGCGGCCTGGGCGATGGGGAGCCTGACGCAAATGTTGGCTTCCGGCGCGAACAGCGTCACCTATTTTGAAACGCATGGTCCGGCAGGGGTGGTGGGTAACCCGATGTACCAGGCATTTGCGGTTGTTACTGGGTCCAAGCTGTGGAGCGCGCCGCGGGTGTCCGAACCGGAGTCCTTGGCGGTGCTAAACCTGTCCGCCGATAGGCAGGAGCGTCTGGTGATGGTGAACCTGACGGCAGCGCTGCAGCGAGTGCGATTGGATAGGGCCTTTCTGGGATCCGAATGGCGGGTCCGGGTGTTGGACGAAGAGTCCCTGGTGACTGCCACGAGCAACCCGCTGGCATTTTGGAAGGAGTTCGACTGGCGGGTACTGGGAGGGTCGCGACGTGAGCTTCCGTTGCTGCCTTACGCGACGGCTGTGCTTACGAGGGACGTTGCGGCGCCGATAGTAGTGACCCGCTGACCTTGCGCGCCAGTTGTACGCCAGTGCCCGCGCCGATGATGGCGCCTGCGACGAAGCTGATAACGTACGCCGTGTTGCCGTTGTAGCCAGGCTCGGTGGGGATCCAACGATCGACCACCAAGGGGAGTGCGATCGCCAGGGCAATGGCCAAGGTAGAGCCCAGGGCGAGGCTGAGTGCCAGTACGCGGAAGCGCCGGAAGATGGCGAGCACCACGGCGGCGAGGAAGCACGCGCCCCACAAGATTAAGGACACGGCGACGAAAGCGAAAACCATAGCTATGCTAATGGTACATTTGCACTGATGGTTTGCCCGAAGTGCTCGGCCGAGGTACCGGAATCCAGCCGCTTTTGCCCGGCCTGCGGCACCAGCGTGTCGAGTTCACAAACGCCGTCGTCAGAAGCTCCCACACAGGCCGTTTCTGTACCGGATACGCGAGTTTCCTGGGACCCCAACACGACCACGGCGGACGAGGGCCGGTTTGTGCCCGGCGCGATTCTGGGCCAGCGCTATCGCATTATCTCGATTCTGGGTCGTGGCGGCATGGGCGAGGTGTATCGCGCCACGGACCTGAAGCTGAATCAGCCAGTTGCGTTGAAGTTCCTGCCAGAATCGATGGCCGGAGATCAAAAGGCGATGTCGCGCTTTTTGAACGAAGTCAAGATTGCGCGGCAGATTGCGCATCCGAATGTTTGCCGGGTGTACGACATCGGCGATCTGAACGGACAACCGTATATCTCGATGGAGTTCATCAGCGGGGAGGATTTGAATTCCCTGCTGCGGCGCATTGGGCGAATTCCAGCTACTAAGGCAACGGAAATGTCCCGACAGTTGTGTGCGGGTCTGGCGGCCGCGCATGAACTCGGCGTACTGCATCGAGACCTGAAGCCGGCCAACATCATGTTGGACGAGAAGGGATCGCTGCGGATCATGGATTTCGGTTTGGCCGGGATCACGGATCAGATCGCAGATATCCGCAGTGGAACACCGGCGTATATGGCGCCGGAGCAGTTGTCGGGGCAAGAGGTTACGGTCAAGAGCGATTTGTATTCGCTGGGGCTGGTGCTGTACGAGATTTTCACGGGCAAGCGGCCGTTCGAGGCGGCGAGCCTGGAAGAGTTACGGGAGCAGCAGATGAGCAGCGCGCCGGATTCGATGGCGACGCAGATTGCCGATTTGCATCCAGCTGTGGAGCGGGTGATTTTGCGCTGCCTGGCGCCGGATCCAAAAGATCGTCCGGCATCGGCGAAGGCAATTGCCAGCGCGTTGCCGGGGGGTGATGCGTTGGGCGCCGCGATGGCTGCTGGAGAAACACCTTCTCCAGAGTTAGTTGCGGCTGCCGGGGAGACCGAGTCCTTGCCGGTTCCCTGGACGGTTGGATTGCTGGTGTTGTTCTTTGCGAGCCTCGCCCTGGTGGTTTGGCTATCGCCGCAGGTGACGTACTTCGGGTTGAGCAAGCCGGAGATGAGCCCTGAGTTGATCCAGGAGCGGGCCATGCGAATCGTAAGGCGTGCGGGCTTGCAGAATAAGCCCGTCGATACGGCGCAGGGCATCTACATGGACCACGATTACCTTCGGTATCGTTACGAAACGACGCCGCCGGAGACGCGCTGGACGGGTTTGGATCAGGCGAGGCCGGGCGCGTTGTTCTTCTGGTATCGCGAGAGTCCACGAATGATGGTGGCTCATAACGTGATGAGTGACGGGTTGGTTGGATTGATGGACCCGCCACAGAACATCACGAATATGGCCACGGTCCAGTTGGACATGAAGGGACGGTTGACGGCCCTGGAGATCGTACCGCCGCAGGTGGACGAGACACCTCCTGTGACTACGCCGGTGGACTGGACGCCCTTCTTCCGGTTTGCCGGGCTTGAGATGACTCAGTTCCGACCCGTGGAACCGAAATGGCAACCACTGGCAGGGTTCGATGCGAGGGTCGCGTGGGAGGGGCAGTTTGCCGGTACTCCGCCTGTTCCAGTGCGCGTTGAGGCGGCATCGTGGCGGGGCAAGCCGGTGTACTTTGACGTCGTTGGACCTTGGACCCGAGCGTTTCGCATGGAGGCTCCAGGTCCGAGTGAAGGACCGCCACCGGCTGCGAGGTACTTGTTCGGCGCGCTGATCTCGATCATTATCGGCGCGGTCGTATTCTTTGCCCGGTTCAACCTGAAGCGCAATCGTGGGGATCGCGCGGGGGCGTTCCGTCTGGGTATTTCGGTAGTGCTGGCGTACTTATGCATCCAACTGATCGGTGGGCATCATGTACCGTCCGGTGATGAGTTTGTTGTGTTCTTTATTGCCGCGCATCACGCGGTGATCTTTGGTGTGGTGTGCTGGCTGCTGTACCTGGCGCTGGAACCTCCGGTACGGCGGCGGTGGCCGCAAACGTTGGTGTCCTGGAGCCGGGTGCTTGCAGGGCAGATTCGAAACCCTGTCGTTGGCGGACATGTACTTGCTGGGCTGGGAATCGGAATGCTGCTGACGGCGATCCACTTTGGTGTCACGCTGGCGGCGCTGACGCGCGGCGACGATCCGACGAACATTGATCTGAAGACTACGTTGGGGATGCGGTACGCGATTGCCGCTTTGCTCGCGAATGCGATCAACTCGGCGTCGTTCTCCATGCTGCACTTCTTTGCGTTGTTCTTGGCAAAGATCGTCTTCCGGCGGGATTGGATAGCGGCGGCGGTGGTGCTGGTGGTGACGGTGGTCGCGTCGCTGCTGGAGCCTGGGGCGACGGGATTAAACCTGATCAGTTCCTTTGCGTCCATCGTCGCGGTGGTGGTGGTGCTATTGCGGTTTGGGCTGTTGGCGCTGGTGACGATGTCGATGGTGACGGGTACAGCACGGCGCTGCTACATGGCGTTTGAGCCGGGGGCTTGGTATGGCGAGTCCGGTCTGGTGGCGATTGCGGCGCTAGGTGTACTGAGTCTGCTGGCGTTCCGCTGGGCGTTAGGCGGGCGGAAGTTGATCAGCGAGAACGCGCTGGATGTCTAGTATTTAATGGAGTTCCGCCAGGAGCAATCGCAAAGCAACCAGGTGTGGACGGTTGAGCCGCAGCAAATCCAGTGTGTATTCAGCCGCTTTGGTTTTGGCCTGCCACTCACCAGTTTCCAACAGTGCAAAGTGTTCCTCGAAGGTTGATTCGCACAGGTCGACGAACATGTAGCCTTGTTCGGCCAATTCCGGCAATGGCCAGTGATTACGCTTCAGACGATTGCAGACGTGACAGGCCCAGTACAGGTTGTAGTAGCTGTTCTCGAGCCGGGGAAAAAGAGACTTCGGGCGGAAATGGTCGATCTCGAAGTTCTCAAGTCCGGCGGCCCAGATCTCTTCGAGCAGGCAATAGGCACAGGTCCTGCGAAAGTCGCGTCGCACGTTTTCGCGGAAGGCCCGGTAGCCCCGCGCGTCAGCCACTGGAGCCAGCCGACGACGTACAAAGTGGGGTTTTACCACTGTCCTGAAGCTATCTCTTTTCGCTGGCTAGCTTGCGTTCGACACGTTCAATGATGGGACGGTAGAACAACTCATCTGTCGCGTAGAACGAAGCTTCGATCCTCTTCAACTCGTCCACTTCGTGAGCGGTTAAGCCTTTGGTGTACTTCGTTTGGATCAGTTGCTGAAAGCGCAGGGTGGCGGGATCGGGCTCGTTCTGCAATTCTGCCAAGATGACTTCCGCTATGGCGTTCTGACGTTCGGGAGGTAACGCTTGAACACGCTTGATCGCGGCACTAAGGCGCTTGGTTTTGCGTTCCACAGGCAAAGAGTCCCCTATTCAATTGTAATCACTAGCGGACGAGGGGCAGGAACTCGCGAATCTGTACGAGATTCTGCTTGGCATCTTTGGCGAACTCGGCATCGGGGTTGATGCTGAGAGCCTGCTGGATGCTTTCCTGGGCACGGACCAGATAGTCCCGGCGGTTGTCGCGATTGAAGAGGTCCATGAAGACGGTGCCGAGCATATAGAAGCTGGTGGCGTCGTTCTTGTCGTTGCTGATGGCTTTTTCGCAGTACTCGCGGGCGCGGAGGAAGTTCTGGAGTTCGGCTTCGCAGCCGCACATGCCGAAGTACGCGCTGGAGCGCTGGGTGGCGAAAACTCGCTTCTGTCCGGCATTGCGGTGGGAGAGGCCAAAGCCGATCAGGGCTACGCCGACCTTTTGGTAGACGGGGGCGATGAAGTTGTCGATCTCGAGGTACTTTTTGTAGTCGTCGAGCGCCGGCTGGAACTTCTTCTGCATGCGGCGGGCGTCGCCACGGAAGAGGAATCCCTGGGAGTTGCGCGGGTTGAGTTCAATCGACTTGTTGGCGGCTTCTTCGGCCTTGTCGTACGACTTGGCCAGGAGGAAGGCTTCGGCGAGGTGTGAAAACGCCTGGGAGTTTTTGGTGTCACGCGCGGTGGCTTCCGAAAGCTGACGGATGGCCTCGCTGGTGTCACCGGATTCGACAAGCAACGCGCCGTACTGGACGCGAGCTTCAACGTAATCCGGGTCGATGTCGAGGGCCTTTTTGCAGGACTTCTTGCCGCCTTCGGTGTCCTGCAAGATCTGCTGCGTCAGGCAAAGACCGAGGGCCGCGGCTGAGTAGCGCGGCTCCTCTTTCAGTGCTTTGTTGAAGAAATCGGCGGCCTGCTTGAGATCGGATTCGCTCTTGCGGCGGCCGTAGATTTCCATGCCTTTGTCGTAGAAGTCCTGGGCGGTCTTCTTGATGTTGCGCTTGTACTGGATGCGGAGGGAGACGGTGGCGTCCTGGCCGGGTACGACGAGGACTTCTTTGCTCGCGGGGTCGTATCCCATGCGCACGCCTTTGACGACGTGAGGTCCGGCAGAAAGGCCGGGGACTCGGAGTTCCTTGCCGGGCGACGCTTTGCCGATCAGCTTTTCGTCGATGTAAACTTCCACTTCGTCGAGGTTCACTTCAACGATCAGGCCGCCATTGTTGAGTTGCGGCGCGGATGCGTTGACCAGCTTGGCACGACGATCGGAACTGAAGCCCAGCCACATTTCGGAGGGGAAGTCGCCACGTTCGGTGGGGGTCTGGCGGACGCCTTTGGTGCGAGCGTAGGCGCGAACTTCGTTGCGAACGTAGTCGATCAATTCGTCTGCGGTGATGATCCCGTCGCGAGGATCGACGTCGGCCTGGCCCTGCCAGCCTTGTACGAGGTAGTACGAGAAGAGACCGAAACCGGTGGAGAGTTTGGGATCTTCGTAGCTGACTTCGGATTCGCGGCTGGAGGTCAACGTCAGGAAGTTCTTGGGGAGCTTCTGCAGGCCCTCGTACACGGCTTCCTGCGAGGTTTCCGGCGTGATCTTGCCGGAGTGGCAGGCGTCCGTGAGGAGTACCTTCCAGGCCGCCTTTACGTCACGACCCAGGACGGAGCCGAGCTTGTCCATGGGGTAGCCAGTGCTGGCGATGTCGGTTTTGCTGACGTCGTAGGGGGCGAGGTAGCCGCGGCTCTTGTCAACCAAGCCGTGTCCGGCGAAGTAGACAATGACACGGTCTTCTTCTTTGGCTGTTTTGACGAGCCAGTTTTCGAGGGCGTCCTTGATGTTGGCCAGGGTGGCTTTGGAACCGATCAGTTTCTTGACGTTCTCGGGTTCCATCCGACCGCCGTCCGGGCTGATTAAGACACGGTAGACGGCTTCGGCATCACTCTCTGCGAATTTGAGCGACTCGTCATTCGGCAGGTTCTTGTAGTTGCCGATGCCGACGACCAAAGCGTAGCCACGTGGGGTGCGCACTTGCTGACCAAGTTCCGTAGGCGAGGCAACACGCTTGATCTTGATGTCCCGCGAACCGAGAGGATCGGCGACTTGCTGTCCGAACGCTGCCAGGCCGGCAAGTAGGGCGAGTGAGAGGGTTCTCATTTGTGGGCCACCCGGAATTCGTAAATCAGGGGAGCAGACTTGGAGGAAGGAGCGGCGATGCGAGTTTCGCCGGCCTTTTCCACCTTGATGTTGCGAGCGCGGAGTGTGGATTCCGCTTTGGGAACGATTTTTGAGGCGTCCTTGGTTTGCTGGGCGCCGGCGCGATCATCAAGGCAACCGCTGCTCCCGCGGGCGACGAGCCCTTCCTTACACCGGGGAACGATGGTGGAGGGCAGATTGGCAACCTTGGGTGCATCGTCAAACATTGGGATGCGGGCTAGCGGTTCCGGGCTCAGGATCCAGTAGGTGACGTCGAAGCCAGGGGGGCCGTCGATGACAAAGGAGCCGTCCGTCGGAACGATGTAGGCCTTGCCCGCTTCGATGCGGTTGTCCGCACCGGAGCCAGGAAACAGCCGTTCGGTAGAGCCGTCGCTCGCCTTGTCGTAAACGTACAGAAAGCCGGTGTAGTTCGCTTCGAACTTGAAGCGGATACGGTCTGCGGCGTTGAGAACGGTGCGAGGGTCGAGCGACTTCCACTCGTTGCCGTCCTTGCGTTCCATCGTGACCTGGACGTAGCTCTCGCGGTCGGTAGCAAACGCGGCGACGCCCAGGCAGAAGAGAAGTAGATAGCGCATGGCTGTTGTTCCGGGCAAGTTAGTTGTGCTTCAGCTTGATTTCCATAATCAAGCGGTCGCTCGCCGAGGCTGCCGTGTTGGTGAGATACACCGTGTAGGGCAGTTCCGTCTTGGACGCGGGTTGATTGACGCGGGTGATTTTGATGTCGCGGCTGGCGAGCTGGTTTTGGAAGCCCTGGATGGTGTCCGACAGCTTGTTCATCGCGAGGACCATCGCTTCGCTGCGCTGGGGCTGGGCTCCAGGAGCAGGCTGCTGGGCCGGCTTGTTCATCATCTGCAGCATCTCTTCGATGTTCTTCACGTCTTCCGGCTTTTCGGTGATCATCACGAACAGGCGTTCTTCACCGGCAGGGTCATCCATCTCGAAGCAGTTCTGTCCGGGGATCGTAACCACCTGATACGCGCGCACAGTGGAGGGCTCGCCGGGCAGATCTTCCGACGGGAGCAGCGGCTGCCACTTGCCGGACGTACCCTGGTTGAACACGTAGAGGAAGCCGCCGCGGTTGGGAGACAGGCGAATGGCCAAACAGTCACCCTTCTTGAAGTTGGTGTCGGCGGGTACGGCCTGGATGTCCGCGGTTTCCGGATTCACCTTTAGGACGTTGTAGCGGACGCCCATGTTCTGCGCCTTGCGGACCGGGGTACCGTCCGGGGTGTAGGCGGCAACGGCCTGCGCAAGAGCTTCTTTTGCCTTTGCTGCCAACATGTTGGCGCTCGGCGGAAGCTTCGCTGGCGGAACCGGCTTGAGGGCTGCGGGCCGCGGCGCGGGTGCGGCAGTTGCGACCAGAGTTGCTTTAGCGGACACGGCGACGGCTTTGAACACCAGCTCCGGTTGGTTGTCCTGATAGAACAGCTTGCGGGCCGCCAGGTCCGGCGATTCGGCACCCATGGCGGCGCCGATTCCCAGACAGAAGGCTACCAGTTTCTTTTTTTGCATAATGGGCCTCTCCGAATCTCCTTGTTTCTCATCAACTTAACATTTCACGATGGCGGCGTCGATGCCCGGCGCGACATTCCTGTCAGCTAGGACGCCTGGCTACCTTATCGGGTTGCCGATCACGCCTCTCCATCTGGACACGCGCAAACGGAAACCAAAAGCGTTCGCCTGTCATAGGAGTAAGCGTCTAATTCTTCTCAAAATGTGCAGGAACACGCTACAATCTGCTGAAAGTAGGGCAATCAAATGAAGAAGATCGGCATTTTGTACGGGATGGAGAATACCTTTCCTCCGGCGCTGGTGGATAAGATCAACAGCCTGAAGGTTCCAGGGGTCGTCGCAGAGCACATCAAGATCGGCGGTGTGAAGATGGCGGAACCGTCCGGCTATGCCGTGATCGTCGACCGTATTTCGCACGATATTCCGTTCTATCGAGCATTTCTGAAGAATGCCGTACTGAGCGGCACCACTGTGATCAATAATCCGTTCTGGTGGGGCGCAGACGACAAATTCTTTAACTACGCTCTGGCGTCGCAACTGGGCGTGGCGATTCCGCGGACCGTGGTACTGCCGCACAAGTCGTACCCGCCTGGGACGACAGCGCAGTCCATGCGCAACTTGCTCTACCCGCTGAACTGGGATGAGATTTTCGCCTATGTTGGGTTCCCTGCCTTTCTCAAACCCTTTTCTGGCGGCGGTTGGAAGAGCGTCTACAAGGTGACGTCGCCCGAGGACTTTTTCAAGGCCTACGACGATACTGGCGATCTGTGCATGACCTTGCAGGAAGGCATCGAGTTTGACGACTACTTCCGGTGCTATGTGGTGGGACAGGAGAAGGTCCACGTGATGCGGTACGACCCGCGTCAGCCGCATGATCACCGGTATGTGAAGAACGGTCCGGCAATCGACCCGGCGATGCATGAGCGTGTGGTCGGGGACTGCTTGAAGATCTGCCGTGCCCTGGGGTACGACCTGAATACAGTTGAGTTCGCGTGCCGCGACGGCATCCCGTACGCTATTGACTTTTTGAACCCGGCGCCGGATGCCGATTACTACTCGGTGGGTCCTGAGAACTTTGAATGGATCGTGAACGCGGTGGCGGAAATGGCGATTGCCAAGGCACAGGAAGAGCCGAAGCCGCTCGAATACCGCTGGGCACACTTCCTGAACAGCTAGCTCTGAATTCTCTTAGCGCTTTACCACGAAAGTTGCGAACAACATGCGGCCCAGCTTTACTGTCGGCATCGAGGAAGAGTACCAGACGATTGACCCGGTGACCCGCGACCTGCGGTCACACATTGAGGCGGAGATTATCCAGAAGGGTAAACTTCGGCTGCAGGAACGGGTAAAGGCGGAAATGCACCAATCCGTCGTCGAGGTAGGGACGGCGGTTTGCAAGAACATGGCGGAGGCCCGGGCGGAGTTGAAGTTGCTCCGGCAAGGGATTATCGGGCTGGCGCGTGAGAATGGCTTGAAGGTCGCTGCGGCGGCCACGCATCCGTTTTCGAACTGGCGTAACCAAGGCATTTATCCCGACGAGCGGTATGAAGCGATCGTCGAGAACATGAAGCAGGTGGCTCGCGCCAACCTGATCTTCGGGCTGCACGTGCACGTTGGCATCGAGGACAAAGAAACGGCCATTCACATCATGAATGCCGCACGGTACTTTGTGCCGCACATCCTGGCGCTGTCGACGAACTCGCCATTCTGGCTGGGCGATGAGACCGGCTTGAAGTCGTATCGCTGTAAGGTGTTCGATAAGTTCCCGCGAACCAACATCCCGGACTACTTTCCGAGCTACGGCGAGTACGAGAGCTTTATCAACCTGCTGATCAAAACGGGCTGCATCGACAATGCGAAGAAGATCTGGTGGGACATTCGTCCACATCCGTTCTTTGACACGCTCGAGTTCCGCGTGTGCGACCTGCCCATGCGCCTGGATGAGACTATCGCGATCGCTGCGTTGATCCAGGCGACGGTAGCCAAGCTGTATAAGCTGCACTCGCAGAATCAAGGGTTCCGGTTGTACCGGCGTGCTCTGATTATGGAGAACAAGTGGCGCGCCTTGCGGTACGGACTGGATGGCAAAATCATCGACTTCGGCAAGCGCATTGAAGTGCCAGTGCGCGACTTAATCTACGAGTATCTGGCGTTTGTTGACGATGTCGTGGATGAGTTGGGGTGCCGGAACGAGATCAACTACATTCACACGATTCTGGAGCGCGGTACTGGTGCGGATCGCCAGTTAAAGGTGTACCGGGAGACCAACGGTGACCTGGTGAAGGTTGTCGACTACATCGTTTCCGAAACGGAAGCGGGTGTGTTCGACTAGGAGTTAGGAGTTTTACGTTTTCATGACGACCGTCACGGATTTGCGCACGCTGCCCTTCAACCCGGAGTTCAGCAAGGGGGCGCATAATGCAATTCATGTTTGTCTTCGTGTGCAGAAGCACGAGAAGGTGACGGTGATTGCGGATCGCGCGTCGCAAGAGATCGCGGCGAGCATTGTTGTAGAGCTGGAAAGTCTAGGCTGCCCGTACAAGAGTTTTGTTCTGGAAGACATGGCTCCGCGGCCGTTGGTGGACATGCCTCGCGAGGTGCTGGAAGATCTGGAGACCTCGCAGGTTTCGATCTTTTCCGTGTACGCGCAGCAGAACGAGTTGAAGACGCGCATGCAGATGACGGACGTCGTCAACCGGCAGAAGATCCGGCATGGGCATATGGTGAACATCGAAGCTCGGATCATGCTGGAAGGTATGCGGGCGGACTTCGAACAGGTAGATGACCTTTCGAAGCGTGTGATGGACATCGTGGTGAATGCCAAGAAGATTCGCGCGACTACACCGGCGGGCACCGACATTGTGGCGGATCTGAACCCGAACTACCGGTGGATCAAGACGAGCGGCATCATTTCCCCAATGAAGTGGGGCAATCTGCCAGGCGGCGAAATTTTTACCACACCGGGCGAAGTGAATGGGGTGTTTGTGATCGACGGCGTTGTGGGCGACTATCTTTGCGCCAAGTACGGCGACATCGGATCGACCCCGCTGACGATTGAGATTGTTGGGAATCGCCTGAAAAGCGCTGTGTCCTCGAATAAAGCCTTGGAAGCTGAGTTTTGGGAGTACTGCCATCGCGATGAGAATTCGGATCGCGTGGGTGAGTTCGCCATCGGAACCAACATTGGGCTGCAGGATGTGATCGGCAACATCCTACAGGATGAAAAACTGCCTGGAGTTCACATCGCATTTGGCAATCCGTACGGCTTTCATACCGGCGCAGACTGGTATTCGTCCACCCATATTGACGTGGTCGGACGGAAGTTCAGCATCTGGGCGGATGACCGCCAGATTATGGATAGCGGCCGGTTTCTGGTTTAGACCCAAGCTACTCCCGCTTCGTTTCACCGATTGTGGTCACCCGCCGAGGCTCATTCGAGCCCGGCGAATTGACCGTCGGATTTGTCCCAATCCGTTCCGGTTTCCCGCACAATGAAAGGGTGACTGCCGAACGTCAGAGGTTGGAAGAAGCCGCCGCCAAGAAGAAACACTGGAAGCGCTGGGGTCCGTATCTTTCCGAACGCGCCTGGGGAACGGTGCGCGAGGACTATTCTCCGAATGGCACTGCCTGGGAGTACTTTCCGCACGATCATGCGCGATCCCGTGCGTTTCGTTGGTCTGAGGATGGCCTTTGCGGGATCTCTGACAATCATCAGCGCCTTTGCTTTGGGTTGGCGCTTTGGAATGGAAAAGACCCCATTCTGAAGGAGCGGTTGTACGGCCTCACGGGCAATGAAGGCAACCATGCCGAGGACGTCAAGGAGTTGTACTACTACTTGGACTCGACGCCGACGCATTCGTACATGAAGTGTCTGTACAAGTATCCGCAGCGTCCGTATCCGTACGAGTGGTTGCTATCCGAAGCACGGCGGCGGACAAAAGCGGATCGGGAGTTTGAACTCATCGACACAGGCATCTTTGACGACGATCGATACTTTGACGTCTTCGTTGAGTACGCCAAGGCTGATGTCAACGACATTCTGGTTCGCATCAACATTGTGAATCGGGGTCCGGAGGCGGCGCGCTTGCATGTGATGCCGACGCTTTGGTTCCGCAACATTTGGGCGTGGACGCCAGGGGCGGTCAAACCCCGGTTGAGACAGGTTGACGCGCATCACATTGCGGTGGAGAACTCTGAAGTCGGCGATATGGTGCTGACGTTGCATGGCGAACCGGAGTTGCTGTTCACCGAAAATGACACCAATCACGAACGGCTTTGGAATCTGGGCAGCGACGGCAAACGATACTTCAAAGATGCGTTCCACGAGTATGTGATCCACGGCCGGAAGGACGCGGTGAACGCCGAGCGCATTGGTACGAAGGCCTGCGGCGTGTACGTGTGCGATGTGCCGGCCGGAGGCAGCTATCAGATTCGCTTGCGACTCTCCGACAAAAGCGATTCGCAGGTGGACTATCAGGGCGTGTTCCTGCAGCGGATCGCGGAGGCAGATCAGTTCTACTCGTTCTGCCCGCATATTGGAGACGGCGACTCACGGAATGTACAGCGGCAGGCTTTTGCGGGCATGTTGTGGTCAAAGCAGTATTACCACTACGTGGTCGAGGATTGGCTGCAAGGCGATGTAGGTCAACCGGCGCCACCACCGGGACGCAAGTGGGGTCGCAACCGGCAATGGGGTCACTTGCACAACGACGACATCATCTCGATGCCGGACAAGTGGGAATACCCTTGGTACGCGGCTTGGGACACTGCGTTCCACATGATTCCGTATGCGTTGATCGATCCGGACTTTGCCAAGCATCAACTGCATTTGTTTCTGCGCGAGTGGTACATGCATCCGAACGGGCAGTTACCCGCGTACGAGTGGGCGTTTGACGACGTGAACCCGCCGGTGCATGCCTGGGCCTGCTGGCGCGTGTACAAGATCGATTCGAAGTTGCAGGGCAAGCCAGATGTCGGGTTCCTGGAACGCTGTTTTCACAAGCTGCTGATGAACTTCACCTGGTGGGTCAATCGCAAAGACTCGCGCGGCAACAACATCTTTGAGGGCGGCTTTCTCGGCCTCGATAACATTGGGGTGTTTGACCGGTCCAAACCACTGCCTACTGGCGGGCGGCTCGAGCAGAGCGATGGAACCAGTTGGATGGCCATGTTCTGCCTGAACATGCTGCGTATGGCGCTGGAACTGGCACGGCACAACAATGCCTACGAAGACATTGCCAGCAAGTTCTTTGAGCACTTCCTGTACATTGGTACGGCCATCAACACCATTGGCGGCGAAGGCCTGTGGGACCCGCAGGATGGCTTCTACTACGACATCCTGAACCTGCCACGTGGAGTTCGCAAAGCGATCAAGATCCGATCGATGGTGGGGCTGATTCCGGTGTTCGCGGTGGATACGTTGGAGCCTGAGATCATCAATGCCCTGCCCGGCTTCAAGCGCCGTATGGAATGGTTTATGAAGCACCGGCCGGACCTTTGCGGCAATGTGTCCTCGGGATTGAGTAAGTCTGGTGTGGGCGAGCGGCGATTGCTCTCGATCGTCGGGCGTACGAGGTTGGCTCCGATTCTGCAAAGGATGTTGGACGAAGCGGAGTTTCTGGCGCCGACGGGGATCCGGTCGCTATCGCGGTTCCATCGCGACAATCCGTTTGTGCTGCCGGTAGACGGCACAGTGTACCGGGTGGATTATGAGCCGGCGGAGTCTACTACAGGGATGTTTGGTGGGAACTCGAACTGGCGCGGCCCGGTGTGGTTCCCGGTGAACTATCTGCTGATCGAGTCCCTGCAGAAGTTCCACCACTACTATGGCGATGAATTGAAGGTGGAGTTCCCGACGGGTTCGGGCAACCGGATGAACCTGTGGGATGTCGCAGCGGAGTTGTCGCGACGGCTATCGCGTACGTTCCTGCGGGATGCGGAAGGCAAGCGAGTGTTCAACGGAGCCCATCCGAAGTTGCAGAACGATCCGCACTTCCGCGACTACATTCTGTTCTACGAGTACTTCCACGGGGAGACTGGCGAAGGTCTGGGAGCCTCGCACCAGACCGGATGGACCGGCCTGGTTGCGAAGCTGATTCAACAAAGCGGGACGTAGTCCGCTGGGGTCCGCGCTTACTTCTTTACGAGTTCGAGGTCGAGCGTGATGTCGACTTCGTCACCGACTACTGCGCCACCACCGTCCATGGTCTTGGACCAGGTCAGACCGAAGTCCTTGCGATTGATCTTGGTGGTCGCCTGGCCGCCGATGCGGGTTTCGCCCTGCATGCCTTTGGTTTCGGGGGTGACGTTGGAGAGTTCGAGTACGACGGGCTTGGTGACGCCATGGAGCGTGAGATTGCCGGTGACCTTGTACTTACCTGCGCCTGCGGCTTCAAACTTGGTGGACTTGAAAGTCATGGTCGGGAACTTGGCGACGTCGAAAAAGTCCGGGCTCTTGAGGTGGGCGTCGCGGCGCTCTTCGCGAGTGCTGATGGTGCTGACGTCGATGGTTGCGTCGACGCTCGAAGCAGCGAGATTCTTGGGGTCGAAGGTGACGGTGCCGGTAGTCTTGGTGAATTCGCCCTTGACGTTCGAAATCATGAGATGGCGAACCTTGAACCCGGCCGAGCTGTGGGACGTGTCGATGGTGTAGGTGGCCGCGCTGGCGGAAACAACGGCCGCGGCGGCGAGGGTGAAGAGTGCGAAGGTTTTCATAGTAGTTGGGTCTCCTTGCTTGGGTTTTCGTTTAGGACCGAATCGCCTCCAGGGCGTGAATCAGATCCCGTAGTTGTGCAGGACTCAAACTCGCGAACATGGCGTGCAGAGCATTTTTGAGAGGGGCATCGAGGTCGTCGATCAGGCGCAGGCCCGCCGCTGTGATGCGGGTTGTAACAACGCGACGATCGGTTTGGCTGCGATGCCGTTCAATGAGTTGTTGCTTTTCCAGACGGTCCAGCAGGCGCGTGATGTCGGGGTCGCGGGTAACCATGCGCTCACCCACCTCGCTGCACTTGAGTCCTGCAGCGCCGGCGCCTCTGAGTATCCGCAGTACGTTGTACTGAGTTTCAGAAAGGCTGGACTCCTTTAGAACAGTGGCGGCACGCTGATGCAGTACGTCCGCGGTTTTGACGACGTTGAGGTACGCCTCGGTCTCAAGGGATTCAAACGGCTTGGTTTGTTTGAGCTCTTCGAGAAGTTTGCCGGCCACAGATTCATAATACTCGTTGCAACAACTATCGTCAAGAGGATAACTGGGCGGAGTGTGTGAGCCCAGTCTCAGTTTCGTTAAAATGAGGTGACGTGACGTTTGTAAGCGCAGTTTTGGCAGCACTCACTATCCACGCCGATGTGGTGCGCATCGCGGTTCCAAATGGCGGCGAGTTCGTGACGGTGTACACGACCGCCAGCGGCAAGCGCGTGCCCGTGGTCTCTTACCTGAAAGACACGATGGGCGATAGCGACCCGGCGAACGACAAGCTCCGACAGGTCTGGGTTCTAGCGCACAAGCGGCAATCGCCCGTCCGGCACGTTCTGGCAGCGATCCCGTTTTTGTACTTCCGCATGCCATCGTCTGCTCCTCCCGAGGGTAGGATGCCTCCGGTGATGCTGGACATGAGCAAGCCGTACCACAGCACGATGAGCGGCCTTGCGCAGCAGATTCTGCAAGTGACGACGCTAGACCCGCTTGGCATGCCTTATCGATCGGCAACCAGGTCCTACCGTCAGAATCGTGCATTGCAGCGCGACGTACGGGTGGCGGAGGCAGCGACGGCGCTCGCGATGAGCGATGATGCCGAGGTACGGGCGGTCCGGTCGCGTCTGATTTTGTCTTCGCGGTTGCTCGGCGGTTTGGTTTCCGACAACAGCCTTGATTTGGTGGACGAGAAGGAACAAATTCGCGCGGAAGAGATGCGGGGGCGCAACTGGGAGCTTTTGCGGCAACAGGCGGAGCGCAACAACCTGCACTTTGAGCCGTTGCGCCTAGCTGGGGGTCCACCGTCACACGTGTTGTTGTCGGTGACTCGCGAAGACCTGCAACAAGCCGCCACTTCTGGAGACACCCGTTTTCATGGGCGTTTTTTGGGAATCTCGAATCCGTGGACAGATGCGTCGCTTCGGCGTAGCGAAGAGGAAGTGATGCCGTTGGCCCTTTATTCCCTGGAGCATCCGAAGGCACCGTTGCTACTTGCGGATATGCGCGACACTTTGAAGCCCCGGCGCCGCGAGATGTTCCGGAGAAGTGTCCAAGATGCCACCGTTGGTGTACTCGGTGTGTCGCGGTTTGCGAGTTTCCATTATTTTGCCGCCTCCTGGACCTGGGATTTTGTCACCAGCCGGCGTGGTGCAGCGAATAACCGTGCATGGCGCATGCGAAGCTACGCTGAACTGCGGCAGCGCCTGACGGCCGATACCACTTTAGAACCGGGTTTGCGTGATGAGTTGCTGAAGCGTACACGGACGCTCTCCATGAATCCTCTCGATGATCGAGTTGGGCTTGGGGGCGAGATCGCCACACTCCAGCATGCAGCGTTGCAACGCTACGCCGAGAATCCGCGCGGGATGGCTCTGCTGCTGGAGCGTGGCCGCCAAGATGAAGCTGCTTTGTTTTCGCGAGGGCCAAAGCGCCGTGCGGCAGTGGAAGCCTTGCGGTGGGCAACGCTGGGTCTATACAAGCGCCATGTCGCCACCACGCCGGTGATGCTTGCCGAAGTGGACCGGCGCCGCAAGATCTCGACGCACACGCGGTTGTTGGAACAGGCGCTATTGGATACGCCGGCGATCGAAACGGCCAGCGACGCAGCCGCTATTCGGAACTCCATTCGGGAACTGACGCGACTCGAGTCCAAAGATCCGGCAGTGACGCAGTTGCTTGCACGCGCGGCTCGTCATTCGAGCGAAAGCGCGGTACCTGTGGGTCCAGCGCCGGTAGCGGCGGTGGATGGCCCTGGTGGAAGCCCCGAAGAAGAGTAGGCTCACCGCGCTCTTCGCGTTCCTTGCCACGTGCTGTTGCGTGGACGCCCAGGTTGCGAAGCGCGTTGTGGTTATTAAGCTCGACGGACTGCCTGGGTGGTACGTCGAGAAGGCGCTCGCCGAGAAGAATCCTGCCACAGGCAAGAGTCGCGCACCATGGATGGAGCACATCTTCGAACGGCAGGGCGTGCGATTCCTCAACTTTTACACGCGAGGTATCAGCCTATCGGTGCCGTCCTGGCAGGTTCTTGATACGGGCCAGCATACACAGATCCACGGCAACGCGGAGTTTGACAGGTACACGTCGCACGTTTACGACTATCTCAATTTCATTCCGTTTTACATCAACTACTCGCGGGGCAAGCTGGCGGATATGCCCAGCGTACAAGTGTCCGACGAAGCCGGCGTGCCGATGCTGCTCGATTGGTTCCGGCGCCCCGAGCGGTATCAGGCGTTTCAACTGAATCAGCGCGCGGTCCGGTTTCGGACGTTGCCCAGGGTCCTGACGACACGCTTGAGCGGGCGTCCGGCGCGTCAGTTGATGGACGAGTGGCAAGCGGGATTTAGCTTCGGGCAAGGTGTGTATGAAGAAATGGAACGGGAACTGCTGGAAAAGCTCGAGGACCCGAGTGTCCGATACCTGGACTTTTTCTCCGGAGACTTTGACCATCAAGGTCACTTGACCATGGACAAGTTCAGCCATGCCGCAGTGTTTGAGAAGCTGGACCGAACAGTTGGCCGGATCTTTACCGCAATTCAGAAGTCTCCGCTGGCCGATGAAACGCTACTGGCGGTGGTGTCCGATCATGGCATGAACACGGTGGACGGTATTTACAGCCAGGGGTACAACCTGATCGATTACTTCACCAGCGCGTCTGGCGGCGGGCACCATGTGGTGACCAACCGGCACGCGATGCAAGAGTACAAGGTGATGGGGTTGGACCCTATGGTTTACCGCGTGACGACTGCGAGTGACGCGTCGGTTTACCTGGCGGGCCGGCACAAGCAGTACCCCACGGTGATGTTGGACCTGGATGGGAACGAGCGTGCATCGGTGTACTTCCGCAACAACCACCTCAACCGGCTGCACATGGCGCTACTGCGTGAGAAGTGGGACTTGGCATTGTCGATCATCGACTCTCAACGTGAACGGTGGTCCAAGGCCCTAGCGGAGTTGCGCGTAGAGATCGTGCGGCTGGACGGCAAGTTGGCACGAGCGATTTCGCCTGAGGACGTCAAGACGGAAGACGACCGGCGTGCGGCTGCACAGATCCGCTGGTGGGGCACGACACGCACGAAATACGCCGAGTACGCGATGTCGTTGGAGAAAGTATTGGCTCTGGATCGGCAGATGCTAACCGGCAAGAAGTTTGCCATCGAGGAACTGATTCCCCCTGGCGCGATGGGCGAGCGAAATGGTCCCGGAGACCTGGAGAATTACGCGGTAGAACTGCGCGAGGACGGCACCTTTCGAACCGTTGATTATCTGCGGGCGCTCACCGAACTGACGACAAAAAACCAACCTCAGAAACAGGTGGCGAAGGAGCCAGTAGACTTCGTTGCGATGCCCGAGCTGGATGATCGATCCGTGCTTTTGTATGCCGCGCCGAACCGCCGGGTGCGAGTGTCTCGGGATAGCAAGGGAATGATTCGATACGAAGCCCTGGACGGTTGGAAGCCCGGGCTGCCATTGCGCATCCTCGAAGATCCGGAGTTTCATGGCGGCCAGGAGTGGCTGGCTGAGCCGCATTCCGAGCGTGAGTGGATGCGTGCCGTACATCGTACCCGTTACTCCAACGGTGTGATCGGGATTTTGGATCACTTTGAGAAGCCTCTCACCAAGCAACGGGACTTAGCCCGAGCCGACGTCCTCATCCATGCCAACAATCATTGGAATTTCAATGTACGTAGTTTCAACCCTGGCGGGAATCATGGAAGTTTCTTTCGCATCTCTACGCATTCTGTACTGATGTTCTGGGGCGGCGCCAAGACCGGCGTTGGCCGCGGACTGCGAATTGAGGAACCTTGCGATGGGCTCGATTTCGTCCCGACGGTTCTGGAAGCGCTTGGGTTAAAGCGCGACGGATTGCCCGGTCGGGCGCTTACCTTGCGCTAGCTAACGCTCGAGGATGGTCTCGATGTAGCGGCGGGCTTCCGGTAGAGAGGAGCGCGCCAACCAGAACACTGCTTTCTGACGAATCGCTGGTGCCGCCTGGACCTTTCGGTTTGCGATGTCCAGTAGCAGTGCGGTTCCCTTGGGCGATAGCGACAAGGCATACACAGCGTGCTCGCGCATTCGCGGCTCATCGTCCTGGTGCAAAATCCTTGTCAGGAGCGGAATTGCTCGATCCGGGTGAAACTCGCCCAACGCGGTGGCGGCATTGCGTCTTGCCGAGATCGGCAGATTGGCAACGAGGTACTGCTCTGTTGCCTGGAGCGCATCCGCTTCGGGCAACAGGCCGATCGCTTGCACCGCATGATCGGCAAGCTTCCCGGAGTCCCAGTTCACAAAGGTCCTAAGAAACGCCAACATGCCGGATTGGGCGACGGTATCAAAGTAGAGGACTGGCAGCCCGCCTGCGTCAATCTCACAATCGGGCGAGAAGGTACGAATGCGCTGGGCCTGCCCGTTCTCCACGCGAATGAAAACGAAGGCTTCGCGCGTGCCCTCGAGCCGTGCGATTGGCCCTTGTATGGAGCACATTTGCCGCCGTGAAGGTACCGTAGCGATTCGCCAGGCGATCCAGGCAGCGCCCTTGGTGTCGCGCACAACCTGCTCTATTGGAGAGGCGCCAGCGGGTAGCGAGCGCGTCTCCAATGTCGATTCCAGTAGCTTTGGTTGTTGTGCCGCCGCGACTGCTGCGACAGCGAGAGTTAACGCGGCGGCGAGTTTCATTTGTTCAAGAGCTCCACGAGAAACTCCGTAGCTTCCGGATTCTTCATGCTGCTGAGCATCTGGACGGCTTCACGCTTCAATTGAGGGTCCGTCTCTTTGCGTGCCACCTCAATCAGGGCTTTGACATTTTCTTGTCCACGAAGGCTATGCAGGATTGAGGCACGAACCTTTTTGTCCTGTTCGCTGGTGTAAAGTTGTTGCAGTATCGTGCCGCCGCGTTCGCGCTGTACGCCACCAAGGAACTCGATGGCCCGGCGCCGGACTTGGGGGTCGGAATCCGACTTTGCGACTTCTACCAACTTGTCGATATTCTGGCGGGCCATCAGACCTTCCAGCACCGCCTCCTTGGTCTCCTTTGGAAGATTGGAGTTCCAAAGTGCGCCAACGTCGCCACCTGCGAAGCCTGCAAAGCGGATCGCCTCACGCTGCAAGTCCGGGTTCTGCTCACTTCGGGCGATCTGGAGAAGGTATTCGGCGTCTCGCGACATCTGTAGTCCGCGAAGTACCGCGCGCTTCACCTGCGGTTCGTTCGAGCCGCGGTAGATCTCCATTAGCTTGTCGCGATTCTCTTTCCCAAAAGAGCCGAGGTACTGGATCGCGAGCGCCTGTTGATCGGGGTTGGTACTGCCGCCGGCTGCGTAGCGGGCGATGATCTCACGGGCCTTCTGATTGCGGCTCTGCGCCAGGACAAACAGCGCGCGGTCCTTTAGCTTGGGCGAGTTCGCCGGGCTATTCAGCTGCTTTTCAAGAAGCGGGATGGCACGTTCCGGATCTGTGGATAGCAGGCCATTGATGGCGAGCAGCTTGAGTTCCTCGTCCTCGACCGATTCGGGCGAAGCAGCCCGGCCACCACGCTGACGAATCTCAAGCTCGAGTGCCTTGGCGTCGTTCAGCCAGCGGCTCTGCGGATAGTTCTTGCGCAACTCGTCCAGCGCCGCAAGCGCACCGTCCCGCGTCCCCATTTTGGCCATCGTGTAGGCCTTCCAGTACAACGCGCCCTCGGTTCTTGGACCCTTCTGTTCAATGATCCGGTTGTAATAGACGAGCGCCTCTTCATATTTACGGTCGTCCAACTGGCGGGCGGCACGACGATAGAGATCATCTTCGCGGCCGCGGTACACGAGACCGTCCTTGACGCGGACCTCCACCTGATTGCGGATTGTCGCATCGACCGCAGCTTTGGCACGGGCGCGGACTTCCTCTGCCTGTTGGGGAGAGAAGTAAACTTCCTGCGCGCACAGGGAGGCTGCTGCCAGCGTTCCCATGGCCAGGGCCCTTTTTATTGTGATGTTGTTGTTCTTCATAGTTGTCCTTTTGTTCTGCTCTTCTGTGAGAGCGGGGCGCGGTTGAGGTCTTCCATACGTGATGTGAAGATGCGTACCTTGAACACAAGGCCGCGGTCCTGAATCCGCTGTTGCAAGGCTTCAAACTCGTCGGTGCCGACCTGGTCCGGCGAGTGAGCGAGTTCCACTAGCGTACGCTCAAGGTCGTCCAGGAGGCTTGCCGCTTGCGTGTCGCCTTGCTGTAGCGCGGCTTGGCGGTAGAGACGGTTGGACTCCAGCAAATCTGATGCTTCGTCCCGCTCGTACGAGATGTCGACCGCACCGCGACTGCCCTGGGAGCCCGGATCGGCATTGCTCAGTTCTGCCAGGATCATTCGGGACTTCTCAAAGTGATCTGTCAGTGCGACCATAAGGACCCGCTGGCGGCCACGTTCGAACGGATCGGTAGCGGCGGTTTCCGCTGCAGGGGCGACAGCGTTCGCGCGTTTGCCCATGTAGTATCCGGATACGCCGACCACGAGCATCGCGGCGACGGCCGCCCAGGACTTCCAACTCATTACCGGCGCCTTCTGCTTCTGACGAGTCGGTAGTTGCGGACGAAGGCGGTTCCAAACTTCAGAGCCGTAGAGCGGGCCCCGCTCGGGTACGCGAACGGTATCGACCGACTCAAGCATTCGGCGTAGCTGCTCGTAACGCCGCATGCAGTCCTCACAACTGTTGAGGTGCGCGTCGATGGTCGCTGGCGCCTCAGGTTCGCCGTAGTAATGCAAAATCATTTCTTCTTCGTTCGGATGCGTCATCATCGTCGTCTCTAGGTTGTGCTTACGCTGACCCAGGGGCTGAGAGCTTTTCGCAGCTTCTGCACCGCCCGGAAAATACTGTGTTTGGCCGCGTTGTTGCCGATGCCAAGGACACCACCGATCTCGTCGATCGACTGCCCTTCAAAATGGCGCAGAACAAACGCGGTACGTTCCTGCTGGCTGAGCGTTTCGAGCGCGCGGTCGAGCGTTTCCTGCATCCTGCCGCTCAGGTAGAGCCGGTCTGGTCCCGCACCGCCCTCGCGAAGTTGTTCGAGCATCGTTTCGCTTTCGACAGTGCGCCGTGCGCGAATCAGGTCGAGCGAATAGTTGGCCGCGATACGGTAGACCCAGGTCGGGAAAGACGCGCGATTCTCGTAGCGGTGCAACTGCTTGTAGGCGCGCAGGAACGCTTCCTGGACGACGTCTTCTGCGTCTTGTTCATTGCCCGTCATCCGGTAAGCCAACCGGAAGACAGAACGGCTATAGCGTTCCACCAGAACTCGAAACGCGTCCGGGTTCCCATCTTGTGCGGCGGCGATGGCGGCCTCGTCGCTCATTTCCATTGCCCGTTAGACTCCAGGGCAGGCTGGCGGTTAGCTAACTTTGCGGAAACTCAGTGAGTTTGTCCAGCCGGAGGCTCCCGGCGGTTTCGTGCAGCAGATAGGTTTTGGGCTCTCTCACGAAGAACGTGCGGTACCGCCGCTGCGCGTCTATCCAGAACTGGGTGTCTTCGCCGTAGCGGAGGTCGCCGAACGGTACATTCTGGAAGACTTCGCGTTTGCCAAAGAAACTGCCGCCGACCACGCACTCTTCCAGGTCGACCAGCTTTGAGGGATCGTAAAAGTCCACAACAGCGCGCTTGGCCCCGGTTACGGAAAACCCGCCGGCCAGCAGGTCGACATTCTCGCGCTTCAGGATCGCTAGGCGAGTCGCGAGATGTTCTGGAAGGTACTCGTCGTCGCTATCGAGAAGTGAGATGTACTCGCCGGTAGCGTGTTGAATGCCATTGTTGCGGGCCGCACCGGGTCCGGCGTTGGCCTGATAGATGTACTGGACAGTGGAGGGGATGACGTCGGGCGTATGGTCGGTGCCTCCGTCGTCTACCACTATGATTTCCCAGTCCGTAAAGGTCTGCGACTGCACCGAACGAAGGGCGCGGACCAACAAGTCGGCACGGTTGTATGTCGGGATGACGACGGAGATCGCAACTGGCATCAGTTGTTGTTGATAATCCCCATGTCGTCCAGAAGTTCTTCGCGAGTGGGCATCTGCATTGGCTCGGTGACTTGGTCCCAGTCGACGCAATCGAGGCAGATTACCTTGAGTCTGTCACGTTCGATCTTGCGTTGACCGCTGCGGGCTATTACAACCATTTGGAAGCACTTGGAGCAAGCATACTCGCGGCTGCCGGCCAGCGGAGCACCACCCCAAGCTTTGGGCATTCCGACAATCGTGTCGGGTTTGCTGTCCTTGTTGGGCTTGTTTTCGTCCTGCGGCACGGCTCGTTAGGCCGATTGTAGCTGCAAAACGTCCGCGGGTACGGGTAACAAGGTACCGCGGCCAAGGAGCCACTTGGGATCGAGCCGCTTCTTCACCGCGCAGAAGGCTGCGATCTGCTCGTCGTTGTACTGCAGCCGCAGAAAGTGCGCCTTACGTTTGCCCAAGCCATGTTCGGCCGACACTGTACCGCCGAGTGATGCCGCCTTTGCCGCGATTTCCTGCATGAGCTCCTTGGCTCGATCAAACTGCTGCTTTGTCTTGGGCAACAAGTTTACGTGCACGTGCGCATCACCGATGTGGCCGTAAATCACATACTGGCCGGGCATCTCACGCTCCATCACCTCGCGGTACCAAAGCAGCATCTCTTGATTTTTCTCCAGAGGTACTGCGCAATCGGAGCCTACCTTAAGAAAGCCGTTGCGGATCACCGTTTCATTGACCTTTTCCGGCAGCGAGTGACGGAACACCCGGAATCGCTCACGATCCGCGGCGCTGGCAGCGACCCATGAGTCATCCGCAAGCAACCCCGGGAACTCCAAGCGCTCGTCCCAGAGGGCTTCGAGTTCAGGAGCTTCAATTTCTGCCTCAATCATGAGTGCAGAATGTGCCGCAGCGGGAACTTTGGCATCAAGGAGGCGGAGCGAACCGTTGTCGAGATACTCCAGCATACGGAGGCCTTGCGTCGAACGCCAGGCATCTACCGCATTCCACGCCTGTTCTTCGGTCTCAAAGAAGAGTACGCCGGTGAGCAGTTCGCCCTTTGGCGCGCGGTGCAGCTTTACTTCGGCTTCTGTGACGATGCCGAGAACGCCTTCTGAACCGATGAAGAGGTCCACCCAATCCATCCCTGGCTTGAGCGGGAACGCCACCGAATGCTTGGTGGTCCGGGGCAAAGGGACTTCGGTTACATCGAAGTCAATTGCTTCGCCGCGTCGAAACGTCCGCAGCGTACCATCGGCCATCACGACCCGAAGGGCGTTGATGTGAACGCGCGTGGCACCCCAGTAGAAACAACGCGAACCGCTGGCGTTGGTAGCAATCATGCCGCCTAGGGACGCCGTGTTCTCCGTGGGATCGGGAGCGTAGACTTGGCCCTTCGCCTTCGCCGCTGCCTGCAGGTCACGCAAAATCACGCCGGCACCGACGTTGGCCCGTCCGTCGAGGATCTCACATTTGCGAAAGCGTTCCAGGCCGATCATCCACCCATCATGGCCGATGGATCCGCCGGCGACGCCGGTCCAAGAACCGGCGATTGTGATGGGAATGTCTTTCTCGTAAGCCTCGCGAACGATAGCCTGTAGCTCTTCTTCTGTTTCCGGCCGGAATGACCGCTCTACGGTGCCTGCGTAGCCGCCGGCGTCCTTAAACTCTTCCATGCTGCTTCTGCTCTAAACTTCCAAAATCACTGGTACGATCAACGGGCGACGCGACGTTTGCTTGGTGAGGAAGCGCTTGAGGTCGACGCGGATCTTTTCCTGCATCACGCCCCAATCGCTACGCTCTTCGGCATTCGAGGACTCCAGTGTGCGCGCCACGATCAGCTCTGCTTCCTTGATCAGCGGACTCTCGTCCGTAGAAATAAACCCTCTCGTTACGATTTCCGGCTGGCCTTCGATCATTCCTGTCTGTTTGTCGATGGCGACGATGGGCAGAACGAAGCCGTCTTCGCTGAGATGCCGACGGTCCCGGATGATAATGTCCTCGACTACTTCGTCCACCGAGCCGGAGTCGATACAAACGCGCCCAACAGGTACTTTGGCGCCTTTACGAGCGCCCTGTTCATCGATTTCGAGCGACTCGCCGGTCTCTAAAACAAAGCTACCGCCGAAACGGTCATGCCGGAGGCTTTCCGCTAGTGCTGCATGCTTCTTCAACTGACGGTACTCTCCGTGCAGCGGAACAAAGTACTTGGGCTTCACCAAGTTGATGATGAGCTTCAGTTCCTCGGCGCTGGCGTGCCCCGACACGTGTACTGGCGGGTTCATACTTCCGTGGATGATCTCCGCACCGCGACGGGCGCAGTGATTGATCATGCGGTAGATCGGTTTCTCATTGCCCGGGATCATTCGAGCGCTGAGGACAACTGTGTCGCCAGGTTCGAGCGACAGATTTTTGTGGCTGTCCACCGCAACGCGCGACATTGCCGACATGGGTTCGCCCTGGGTGCCGGAGACCACGACGCAGGTCTTTGAAGCCTGATGACCCATGATGTCCTGCGGCCGAAGTAGCAGCGAATCCGGAATGCGGAGGAAGCCAAGGTCGTGCGCGATCTCGGTTACGTCGTTCAGGCTGCGACCCAGGAATGCGACCTTGCGGCCATTCTCCTTGGCGAGATCCAAAATCGTTTGCAGGCGATGGATCGAGGAACTGAAGCAGCTGATGATGAGGCGGCGTTCCGTGGTCCGGAATATCTGTTCGAGGCGCGGCTGGACCGCACGTTCGCTTTCCGTATACCCGGGACGGTCGATGTTTGTGGAATCCGACATCAGCAGCAGCACACCGCGTTTGCCGTATTCGGCGAAGGCGTGGAGGTCAAACGGCAAGTTGTCTGTAGGGCTGCCGTCCACTTTGAAGTCGCCGGTGTGGATAATGACGCCGAGCGGGGTGGTGATTGCGATGGCACACGCGCTGACGATGGAGTGTGTGACGTGGATGAACTCGACCTTGAAAGGCCCGGTTTCAAACTTGCCGCCGGGTTGCACCTCGATGAGCTTGTAGTCTTTGAGCTTCTTTGAGTGCTCGTCCAGGCGTCGTTCTGCTAACGCAAGAGTGAAGGGAGTGCCGTAAACCGGGACGTTGACCCGGCTGAGAAGGAACGGCACGGCGCCGATGTGATCCTCATGGCCGTGTGTCAGGACCAGAGCGCGAACATGTTCCCGATTGTCTTCGAGGAACGTGAAATCAGGAGTGACGATGTCCACGCCGAGCAGTTCGGCTTCCGGGAACATCATGCCCGCATCAATAACGATGATGTCGTCGCCATAGCGTATTGCCATGGAGTTCATCCCAAAGTCGCCGAGACCGCCGAGAGGGATGACCTGCAGTTTAGAATCAGGCATGTATTGGTTGGTTCTGTTGTCGATAGTCAGTTGTTGATCGATTGATCAGTTGCGGCCGCAAAGGCCCGGAGTGGCACACATGCCGGCAGGACATCCGCCACCGCCACCGCGCGGCTCTGGAGTTACGCCGTTGGCGCGAGCGGCAAAGGTGGAATAGCGGGTTTCGAGCTTGTGGGGCTTGTCTTTGCAAGCCGGGCACCGGACCTCATCGCTAGCCCGGCGAACGAGCTTTTCGAAGTCGGTACCGCAGTCCTGGCAGTGGTATTCAAAGATTGGCATGGTGAGTTACTCCGCGATCGCTACAGCGATTTTATCAATGATCTCACGCGCTTCGGCAGCAAAGCCATTGAAGTGGTTCAGGATGATGGAAAAGGCGACATCGCCATGTGTTTTGCTGGCCGCATAACCGGACAGGGCCGCCACGTGCGACAGCGAACCGGTTTTGGCGCGGATTCGCTTTCCGTTCTCCTTGTCGAAATCAAATCGGCGCGTGAGAGAGCCGTCCACGCCGCCAATCGGCATCAAGCCCAGCCACGCATCCCGATGTTCAGACCGGTGCATGAAAGCGAGCACCTTTGCGACCGCGCGTGGGGTGACCAACGTTTGCCGCGACAGGCCGGAACCGTCCTGAAAGTAGCAGCATTCGGGATTGACGCCTACCTGCCAAAGAAACTGGTTCATCTCACGCTGCGTGGCTTGGCGGGTGGCCTCGCCCGACCGCACCAGGGCGACCTCGCGCAGGACGAGTTCGGCAAACAGGTTCTGGCTCACCTTTTCGATGACTCGCAAAACCTCGATGAGCGGCGGCGAGGTCCTGGTTGCGAACGTTACGGCTGGGCGCGGGGGCAAAGGCTCACCAACTCGGCGGGTACGGACGGCAGGTTGCCCGTCGACTCGAATCCCTCTTCGCGACAAAGCGTCATGCAGGATGGCTGCTGCGAAATGAGCTGGATCTTCCACGGCTACAAGCTCTGTCACCACCTTGTCGCCAGGTGAATAACCGGTGAGCAAAAGCTGTCTCGAACCTCCCGCCGCGCGGTCCACCTGGATGTTTGCCTCGTCTCCCACTCGAATCTGATTGAAGACTGTGTAGTATTCGAGTGGGGGCGTGAAGCGTACTGCCCAAGGCGAGAGGCCAAGAGCTTGCACATTGTCGTGAAGCGTTAAGGCGCTCACCGGTGCGCCATAGTCTGCAACGGCGTCATCGACGGTCCAGCCGATTGGGTACAGGTCGCGTGGGAAGCGGGTTTCATCACCCACGATATTGCCAGTGATATGCCGGATACCGCGCTTCTCGACGGCCGCGACAAACTGATCGAGCACGTCAGCAAGCTTGGAATCGTCCCGAAACCGTGAGTACGAACGGGAACCCAGGGTAGGATCGCCGCCACCAACCCAATAGAGGTCGCCTTGTAGGACACCTTGGTCGTTCGGCTCGGTGTCGGCGGCGAGGCGGGTTTCAAATGTATGGTCCGGGCCCAAGCGGGTTAGCGCCAGTGCAGCGGAAAAGAGCTTGGTGTTTGAGGCCGGCGTAAACGAGTTGCTGCCCTGCTGGTCGTGCAGGACTTTGCCCGTCTTCAATTGCACGGCGTGAACGCCGACGACTGCCTGCGCATTGGAGGTTGAGGCACAAGCCAATGCATCCATAATCTTTTGGTCAAGCTTTGAGATTTTCGGCTTAGTTGTTGTCGCTTGTGCCCGGACCGGCCTTGTTGCTAGGCGCTCGACCGCGAGCAGGGTGAAAGAAAGAACCAATGACAGCATTGCTCTCTCAATTTTCGCCCAGAAAGCGCTGGCATATAATCAAGGTATTCCTACCGCGATCTCAGAACTACTCGACCGGGGGCGCCGGCGAATCGCTACTCAACTGGGATGGATCCATCTCACAACCGCGCTCGGGGTTGTGTTCGCGATGTCCATTCTTCTTCTCCTGCTCGGAACGCAGATCCTCGACTGGTACTGGCTGCCTGCCGTTTTTGCTGTCGGCCTAGGCATTGGTGCATGGCGACTTTGGAAGTCCATGCCCAGTGTGTACGAGGTGGCCCAGCGCATCGACCGTACGTTGCATTTGCATGATGCGCTGTCGACGGCTTTCCACTTCGGAACCGTCACCTCAGAACCGGTGGTAGAGGGTGTTCGCGCTGCACAGGCCAAGCAGGCAGAAGACGCGGCTCGTACGGTGGATCTTCGGATGGCGTTGCCATTTGAGATGCCAAAGACTGCGTACATCACGGCTGCGCTGGCGTTGGTCGCGCTGACGATGTTCGGCGTTCGGTACGGGATGACCAAGTCACTGGACTTGAAGCCGTCGCTGGTGGCGATGGCGTTCGATAACTTCTTTACTGGTTCCGACGTTGTTGCCAAGAAAGACGGCCGCAATCCCTATAACCAGCAACAGCAGCGGCAGGACGGGCAGGATGAGTTCCAGAAGTTGAATGTTCAGCGCAACGCTGAGGATCGCAAGGATCTGGATCCCGAGAACGCTGCGCAGGCTCACCAGACCCCGGAGACCCAGGGCGATCCGGCATCGGACGCCAAGATGCAGAGCAAGCTCGATCAACAGGAAATGAAAGCGCAGGGCTCTGAGGGCGAGGAGAAGTCCGACGGCGAAAAGGGCAAGAGCACTCCCGACCAACAAGGGCAACAGCAGCCGGAGGCCGGCGACGGCAAGAACGAGAAAAGCAATGAAGGCCAGCAGCGCAACGCTCAGCAGAAGGGCGACAATTCGAGCCTGATGGACAAGCTAAAGGATGCGATGTCAAACATGCTGAACAAAATGAAAGGTCAGCAAAAGGGCAACCAACAGCAGCAACAGAACCAGGAGAATGCATCCAAGGACGGTTCGCAACAGCAACAGCAAGGGCAGAAACCCGGCGAGCAACAGGCGCAGCAGCAACAGGGTCAGCAGTCGCAAGGCGAGTCCAAGGATCAGAACTCCGAGGGTAAGGACGGGCAGCAGGGGCAGAAGTCGGAGAACGCGCAGGGGAAGGCATCGGAGTCCAAACAGAATCAGCAGCAGTCTGCGGATGCCAAGAGTGGGCAGGGTAAGCAGGACGGCTCGAAGGATTTGAAGGACGCGGAAGACCAGCGCGCAATGGGCAAGATCTCCGAGTTGTTCGGCAAGCGGCAACAGAACCTGAGTGGCGAAGTGATGATTGAAGTGTCGTCGGGCAAGCAGCAGTTGAAGACCCAGTACACGGGCGCTTCTGCTACGCACAAAGAGGCCGGCGGCGAGATTAATCGTGACGAAGTCCCGCTGATTTATCAGCAGTACGTCGAGAAGTATTTCGATCAGATTCGTAAGGCGGACGCAGCTGCAGATCGCAATGCGAACCCTGGCGCTGCCGCGAAGCCTCGGCCTGCAGCACCTGCACCTCCACCGGCGGGCTCCACCCGGCCCTCCAGCGGCGCGTCGCAGTAGGGTTGCGGCGCTAGTTGCGCCACACATATAGTGACAGTGGACGATGCGGACTGCGTATTCACTGATGCTGTTCGGTGCTGTTGGTCTGCTGTGCGGGGAGCCTCGAGCACAGCAAACCATCCAGAAGTACTGTCTGGGTTGCCATAACGACAAATTGAAGTCCGGCGGCTTGGTGCTGGATATGGCGCATCAGACTGCCGAGAATCTGGAGAAGGCAGTTCGTCGTATGCGAGCCAGGCATATGCCGCCTGTTGGACTTCCCCGCCCCGATGAGGCCACCTACGACGGCGTTGTCACCGCGCTTGAGGCCAAGCTCGATCAAGGCAAGCCAAACCCCGGACGGGTTGACACCTTTCGGCGCCTCAATCGGACCGAATATCAGAACGCCATTCGCGACTTACTCGCGCTCGATGTGGATGTCAGCGCGTTGCTACCACCGGATGACGTCAGCCATGGGTTCGACAACATCACGGTGGGAAATCTGTCGCCCATGCTGTTGGAACGCTACTTGGCCGCTGCTCGCAAGATCAGCAGGCTGGCGGTAGGCATTGCCCCGAAGAGTCCCGGTGGCGACCTGGTGACTCTTCCGGCGGATCTGACACAGGAGACGCATTTTGCCGGGCTGCCACTTGGTACTCGCGGCGGTACGGCGTTCCAACAGAACTTTCCGGTGGATGCCGAGTACGAGATACAGATCCGCTTGGCTCGAGATCGAAACGAGCATGTTGAGGGGCTCTACGGGCAGCACCAGATCGAGTTGCTGATCGATGGCGAACGGGTAAAGCTGTTCACGGTCGAACGCCCACCCGCTGGCAAGGATCACCATCGTGTAGACGAGTTCTTAAAGATGAGAGTGCCATTGAAGGCCGGCCCCCATCGGGTAGCGGCCACCTTTTTGCGGAAGCCCGCGGTGCTGCTGGAGACGGAACGGCAACCGTACGAGGCGCACTTTAATATGGATCGACATCCGCGTGTACAACCGGCGGTCTATTCCGTGTCCGTCAACGGGCCCTTTCGTCCAACCGGCGTTAGCGACACGCCAAGCCGTCGCCGGCTTTTAGTTTGCCAAGAGGAGACAGACGAGTGCAGGAAGAAGATCCTGTCCCAATTGGTGCAACGTGCGTACAGACGGTCGATCCAAAGCTCCGACCTTGAAGCTCCGATACGGTTTTATCGCGAAGGCGGGCTGGAACAGGCGTTGACCTCGATCCTGGTGAGCCCTGAGTTTTTGTTTCGCATTGAGCGCGACCCTCAGAATGTCGTACCCGGGGAGGCGTACAAGATCAGCGAGACGGAGTTGGCGTCGCGGCTGTCGTTCTTTCTGTGGAACAGCATTCCTGACGACTCTCTGCTGGACCTTGCGATCGCCGGGAAACTGCGCGCCAACCTGGATACGCAGGTGAAACGGATGCTCGCTGATCCTCGAGCGAGAACACTAACGACGAACTTCGGTGGCCAGTGGTTGTACCTGCGGAATCTGACCACGAGCAATCCGGACATGCGCGCATACCCAGGGTTTGACGACAACCTGCGGCAGGCGTTCCGCACTGAGACTGAGCTGTTTCTGGACCATGTTTTCCAGGCGGACCGAAGCGTCTTGGAGTTGCTCAACGCGGACTACACCTATGTCAATGAGCGCCTCGCCAAGCACTATGGAATCCCGCACGTATACGGTAGCCACTTCCGTCGTGTGACCGCTCCCAATCGAGGGGGCCTTCTACGGCATGGGAGCATCCTAACGGTGACCTCGTATGCGACACGCACATCGCCTGTGGTCCGTGGGAAGTGGATCATGGAGAATCTCTTGGGGGCCGCTCCACCACCTCCGCCGCCGAATATCCCGGTGTTGACCGAGAAGCGTTCGACGGCAGGGTCAAATCTCACCATGCGCGAGCGGATTTCTGAGCATCGCAGGAACCCCGCTTGTTCGGGTTGCCACAACCTCATCGATCCTGTGGGGTTCGCGCTTGAGAATTACGACGGCGTAGGGCGCTGGCGTACCACCGAGGACTCTCGTCCCATCGATGCTTCCGGAGGCTTGCCCGACGGAAGTACGTTTCGCGGTGTCGCAGGACTTCAGCAAGCGATTCTGGCCCGACCTGAGTTGTTTGTCCACGCGTTTGCCGAGAAGTTGCTGACCTACGGCTTGGGACGAGGGATCGAATACTACGATCAGCCAGCCGTCCGTGGGATCGTGCGAAAAGCGAAGCAGGACAACTATCGCTTTTCTTCGTTTATTCTTGGAATTGTCCACAGTACGCCGTTCCAGATGAGGAGACCGCAGACATGAGCGCAGTCATTACCCGGAAGTCGCTATCGCGCCGGACATTGTTGCGAGGTGCAGGTACGGCACTGGCGCTGCCCTTCCTCGACGCCATGGCTCCTGCGCTGGCTGCAGCGCCGCCACCTGTGCGGCGTTTGGGGTACGTCTACATGCCGATGGGTGCCGTCTGGTCATACTGGAAGCCGACGTCTGCCAATCTGAAGCAAGGTCTATCGTCCACGTTGCAGTCACTGGCGCCGGTTGCTGGACGCGTGAACATCTTTGGCAACATGGAGTTGAAGAACGCGTATCCAGGTACACACGCGACTTCGAACGCGGCATTCTTGAGTGCAGCAACTTCCAAGTGGACGGAAAGCACGGACTACTATCTCGGGACCACCGCAGATCAGATCGCCGCGCAGCACATCGGGCAACAAACCAAACTGCCATCGTTGGAACTTTCGATGGACCTGCTGACCACGGTCGGCCAGTGCGATAACGGCTACGCGTGTGTGTATCAGAACAATCTGAGTTGGTCTTCGCCTACCACGCCTCTTCCAGCGGAAGCGCATCCCCGCGTGGCCTTTGAGCGTTTGTTTGGAGACGGTGGGTCAGCCGAGGATCGGCGCAACCAGCTGCGGCGCGATGCGAGCATCCTGGATTGGGTGAGTAGCGATATCACCCGTTTGCAGCGGAATCTTGGCGCTGGAGACCGGCAAAAGGTGACCGAGTATCTGGATACTGTTCGCGAGGTGGAGCGGCGTATCCAGAAGGCTGAGTCCGCGACGAACGACTCACCGTTGCCAGATCTGGATCGGCCGGTCGGAGTACCAGCCTCGTATCTGGACCATGCCCGCTTAATGTTTGATTTGCAGGTGCTGGCGATGCAAGGCGATGTGACGCGTGTCATCACCTTCCAATTGGCCCGAGAGACCAGTAACCGAAGCTATCTAGCGGAAACCGGCGTTGCCGAGCCGCATCATCCGCTGACCCACAATGGCGGTAACGCCGAGATGCTGGCCAAAGTCGCGCGGATCAACGCATTTCACGTGTCGCTCTTTTCAGAGTTTCTGCAGAAGCTTGCCGCCACAAAAGAGGGTGACGGATCGTTGCTGGACCACTCGATTTATCTGTACGGCAGCGGCATGGGGAATTCCGACATTCACGATCACATCAACCTGCCAGTGATCGTGGCTGGTGGCGCAGCAGGACGAATTCCGGGTGGACGATTCATCGAGTACAAGGAAGCAACGCCGCTGGCAAACCTGCACTTGACCCTGCTCGACAAGGCGGGGGTCCGCATCGATAAGTTTGCCGATAGCAACGGGAAGATTGCGGAGCTGTAACGGATGTTGGCAAGTGCCGCAACTTTGCTCTTTGCACTAACGGCTGTGGAACTACCGGATGCCGTGCTCACAGACGACATCGCTGCAGTACGAAAGCTGATTGAGGCAGGAGCAAACGTAAAGGCACCGAATGCCTACGGCGTCACCCCATTGTCGATTGCGTGTACAAACGGCAACGGTCCCATGGTGCGCTTGTTGCTCGAAGCGGGTGCTGATCCCAATACGACTTTACCTGGCGGCGAAACCGTTTTGATGATCGCGGCGCGGACTGGGAAGTTGGATGCGGTTCAGGCACTGCTAGATCGCGGCGCTGCGGTAAATGCGCACGAACCTTCCAGCGGACAGACGGCACTTATGTGGGCAGCAGCAGAAGGCAACGTAGAAGCTTTAGAAGCTTTGCTGGGAGCCGGCGCAGATCCAAAAGTAAGGCTTGAATCCGGCTTTGACGCGTTCCTTTTCGCCGTTCGCGAAGGTCGCATCGGGGCTGTTCGTTCGCTGCTGAAAGCAGGCATCAACGCCAATGACTCGATTGTGCTGCCTGAAGGTAAACGCCCCAGGAACGGCAAGGCACCACGTGCTGGCTTGAGTGCCCTCGTCCTAGCGGTGAGCAATGCCCATTACGAGTTGGCTGATGTTCTCTTGGAGAATGGTGCGAACCCAAGTTCCAACGAGGCTGGGTACACAGCGCTGCATGCCGTGAGTTGGGTCAGAAAGTCGGGTGTTGGCGACAACGATCCGCCTCCTGATGGATCGGGCAACCTGAACAGCCTGGACATCGTGAAGCGGCTGGTGGCAAAGGGCGCCGACATCAACTCCCGGATGGCGAAGAAGATTGGTGTTGGAATGACGAGCCTGAACACACTCGGCGCGACTCCGTTCCTGCTCGCTGCTCGTACAGCCGATGCCGAGTTGCTTCGCCTGCTTGCCAGCCTCGGTGCTGATACAAAGATCCCGAATGCGGATGGTGCGACGCCGATCATCGTGGCCGCCGGACTGGGTACAAGGTCGCCCGGTGAGGACGCCGGTACTGAGGCTGAGGTCGTAGAGGCGCTGCAAGTGCTTGTCGAGCTAGGGGCTGACGTCAACGCCATCGACAACAACGGCGAAACGGCCATGCACGGGGCCGCCTACAAGAACTATCCAGCCGCAGTCGAGTTTCTTGCTGCGCATGGAGCAAAGCCGGAGATCTGGAATCAGAAAAACCGGTACGGCTGGACGCCGTTGTCGATCGCCGAGGGCTACCGTTTTGGCAACTTCAAACCTTCCGCGGTGACGGTTGCAGCGCTACACAAGGTTATGAAGGCTGTAGGACTTTCGATCGCCTCTGACCCTACGGCACGGAATCGACCTTAGGCTCCGGCAGCTTGCCGCGTACGTTCAGCCAGGTCCACCAAAATGCCGTTGTACCGGATAGAACACCGGAAACAGCACCGACGAACCGAATCGTTCCAACATCGCCGCTGGATGTCGCGAGTCCTGCAGCGCTCATTGATAGCATCATCATGCCCCAGGTGAGCGTTTCCAAGGTTGACATCACGCGACCTCGATACTCATTGGCCGTATGCCGCATCACCTGGGTGGCATTCATTACCGAGCTAACCGCTACCGACGCTCTGGAAAGCAGGATGAAGACAATCGCGAGATAGTAGTTGCTCATCTGGCTGAAGATCACATACATCGAGCCGTGGCAGAGATACGCGATTGCAATGGTGCGCTTGTAACCAGTGAAGCCGAGTCCCTTCGAAAGACGGTGTGCCAAGGCACCACCGAGAACAAGCCCCACGCCTGCCGCACCCCAGATGTCGCCAGTGCCCGCCGGGCCTTTTTGGAAGACCTTCTCTCCAAAAAGTGAGAACAGAATCTGCGCCGCGCCGCCGCCGCTTGCCCAGCCTAACGAGACAAGGCCGATCGCGAAGAGGAGTGGGATTGACCGCATGTAGCGAAGGCCATCCAAGTAGTCCTGGACCGGTGAGCTGCGATGCGATGGTTCGTTCCGCACCTTGAAGCTGCCGCGCAACATCCAGACGCAGAACCCGGACAACAGGAATGATGCCGCGTTGAGCAGGAAGGCACTGGTGTAGCCGAACTTATCGACGCTATGGCCCGCCAGGAATGCTCCAGCCGCTGTGGTTGCCCACATCGTGGTTTGGGTGAGGGTGGTGACCGCCGGAAGTTCGGCAGGCGTGACGATTGACGGCAAGATGGCACTGCGCCCAGCGCTGAAAAATGGCGAGGCTGCCATCAGTAGTGCGCTCAGCACATAGAGCATCGCGTTGCTGGAAGAGCCAACCGGAAGTAGGAATAAGAGAGCAATCACCGCGCGCACAAGGTCGCTCATCAGCATAAGAGACCTTCGATCAAACCGGTCCAAGAGTACGCCAGCGAGGGGACCGACTGAGATTGCGGGGATCGCGCGCGAGAGCATGATGCCGGCTACCGCCATCCCTGCGCCATCGTTGCGTAGTGCAAGGCTCAGTACGGCAATGTTATTGAAGTGATCGCCTATCTCTGAAACCACTTGCCCGGCCCACAGATAACGCACATTGCGGTTGTTCCGTAGTAGCGCGGCAAACGTCACAGCCGCTCCGAGACGAGGACTCCAGCCAGCACCAATGCTCCGCCGGCATACAGTGCAGCGCCAGGAGACTCATGCAGCAGCAGGATGCCGAGCACGGTTGCCATCACCGGCTGCGCGTAGACGTACATGCCGACGCGAGAGGCCGGCATCCACCGAAGTACCCAGTAAAGAATGAGGTAGCCGGCGACGGATGAGAATGCCGCCATATAAAAAACGCTGGCCCAGGCTCGCCAGGAAATCGCATAGAGATCCAAGCCTTGCGCGGCGATAAACGACAGGGGCAGCAGAGTCAGGCCGCTACCCACGTAGGCAATGGCGTTCATCGTGATACTGCTGTGCTGCCGGGTGTATTTGCGACCCAGCACCGTGAATAGTGCGTACGCAATTCCGGCGCAGTAGATAAAGAAATCGCCAACCAGTGAGGATTGTTTGCCACCGTTTTCTGCGGCATGTGCAAGCTGCAGAACGCCGATTCCAGCGATCGCAATGGCCATACCGATGAGACGCTTGCCGTTCATACGCTCCTGGCCCATCAGGATTGCAATCAGCAAAGTAGAGACCGGAGCCAAGCCAAGAATCACCGCAGCATGAGCCACCGTCGTACGTTCGATGCCGAGCACAAAAAGCAGCTGATTCATCGCAATGCCCAGGAAGCCCAGGAAGAACAAAATGGGAAGCTGTTGCCATGTCCAGGTCGCGGGACCTTGGGTGCGGCGCTCCCAAAGATACAGTGGGAGCACGACCAAGCCCGCTACCAGGTTGCGTATGCCGACGATGAACAGCGCCGGAAGCTCCCGCAGTGCGATTTTGGAGATGACAAAGTTCAGCGACCAGAAGAAGATCATCACCATGAGCCAGGCGACAAGCTTCCCTTCACTGGGCGCTTTGCGATCCGATGCTGCAGAGTCGCTCAAGGCTAGCTGAGCGTCTCCTCACGAACCGTGACGGACTTGAGGAAGTCATGATCGATGGGATAGCCGAAGCCAACGTCATCGCGGATCGCGATTGTTCCGTTGGAAGTCGTTTCCACCCACGGGTCGATAATGTCGCGCTTCCAGTAGCGCTTGCTCGCGGAGATATCGCCGGGCAAGGTGAAGTTCGGAAGCGTCGCTAGCGCGATGTTGTGTGCGCGGCCAATGCCCGCCTCCAGCATGCCACCGCACCAAACCGGAATGTTATGCTTCATCGCAACGTCGTGTACGGCCTTGGCACCAGCGAACCCGCCGACGCGACCCAGCTTAATGTTGATGATCTTGGCTGCGCCGATACGAATTGCCTGCTCCGCCTGATGCGCGTCCCGTATGCACTCATCCAAACAGATGGGCGTTTTCAACTGCGACTGGAGTTCCGCATGGTCATAAATCTCGTCGTGCGCGAGCGGCTGTTCAATCATCATCAAGTCAAACTCGTCGAGCTGCTTCAGCAGGTCAATGTCTTTGAGCGTGTACGCAGAGTTCGCGTCGCCCATCAGCAAGATCTTGGGAAAGCGTTTGCGGATCGCGCGGATCGCTTCCACATCCCAACCCGGCTTGATCTTCACCTTAATGCGCTGGTAGCCGTCGTTGAGCTCTTTCTCGATCTTGCCGAGCAACTCGTCTATGGTGTCCTGAATTCCGATTGAGACGCCGCAGGGAATCTCGCGTCGTGAACCTCCGCCGATCAGTTTCCAAAGAGGGATGTTCTGGCGGCGTGCTTCCAGATCCCAAACGGCGGCTTCAAAACCACCACGAGCCATAAAGTGGCCGCGAATATGCGCTGTTCGAGCATAGACATCGGACGGCGAACCGAACTCATGATGCAGTACGCGGGGCGCAACGTAGTGCTTTAGGATCAGCCATGCAGACTCAAACCACTCTTCGTTGTAAAAGGGATTTTCGCCCGCTGTGACTTCGCCCCAACCGCTCAGTCCGTCTTCGGCAATCGCCTCGACAAGCACCATGTCGCGCGCGTAGGTACGGCTGAAACTGGTTTCAAAGAAATGAACCAACGGCATCTGAATCTGCCGCAGAACGATTTGCTTTACTTGGATTCCCATTGCCCGAACAAGTATGTGCCGTGCGTATCGGAGCGTTCAAACCCGACGACGGCCAATCCCTTTCCTGTGTACTCCACAAACTGTTCACTTACCTGCTGTTGGATCGCACGCGCCTGCGCCGGATCTTCGGTACGGAGTTCGCCGATGTTGTTGGGCACGCTTACACGGGCCTCAATTGGATTCCGCTCAAAGGGTTCGCCCCCTACGATGGCTTGAGCCCGCGCCGAGTTGACCCACCATTCAGCCACGCACCTGTCTGTCGGCAAGCCGCCGTGCAGGTGGCTCGTCGTTGGGCCATAGAAATTCAGCGAGAACCGCCGTACGATGGCACCCAAGCGTTCCATGTTGAAGAACGCATTCTTGATCTCCAGGGGATCAAATGTCCATTCGATCAGGTTCACCCTGCGACGTAAGGCATCTTCACGCTGCGCGAGCTTCATCAAACGGCCCAGCCCGGCGTTGCGGTACTCCGGCAGTACGCCAAGCATCTGGGAGTGTATGTACGGCGCGTTGTCCGGCTCGTGAAATCCTGGGATGCCGAACAGGAATCCAACCATCCGATCTTCGTCAAAAGCGCCAAAGGAATGGCCGCCGATCTTGTTGGCGACGACAAACGATCGGACAGGAACGAGGTCACGCTCGGCGAATCCCCATACGGCTTCCTGCAAGGCTACGGCCTCGCGAAACTCATCGAGTGTGAACAGTTGACGAATGCCGATCATCAGCGACTACCCGCCTTCTTGGCCATCTGCCAAAACGACTCCATCTCTTCGATATTGGAATCTTTCCAAGACTTGCCCGCACCCTGCAATTGTTCTTCGACAAACCCAAAGCGACGACGGAACTTCGCGTTGGCTTTGCGCAGCGCCTGCTCCGGGTCCACCTTGAGAAAGCGGGCGAGGTTCACGGCGACAAACAAAAGGTCACCGAGTTCGTCTTCATGTTCGGCCTCTGTTTTGGCCGACTTCAACTCGGCAACTTCCTCGTCCAGCTTGTCATAGACTTGCTCGATTCGATCCCAATCGAAGCCTACTCCAGCCGCTTTCCGAGCGATTTGTGAGGCTTCGCTAAGGGCAGGCTGTGCACGCGACACGCCATCGAGCAGAGCTGTTTTTCCGGCTGTTCCCTTCTCCGTCGCCTTGATCTCGTCCCATTTCTTGAGAACCTCATCTGCAGTTTTGGCATCACCATCACTGAAGATGTGGGGGTGGCGCCGGATCAGCTTGTCATTGATCGAACGGAGCGACGCAGCGATGTCGAAGTAGCCCGCTTCGGTTGCCATTTGCGCATAGAAAACCGCCTGCAGGACGTAATCACCCAGTTCTTCCTCGAGGCCCTTCCAGTCCCGCGCGTCGATCGCGTCCAGAACCTCGTAGGTCTCTTCGAGTGTATGCTTCTTGATGGAATCGAAAGTCTGCTCCCGGTCCCACGGACATCCGCCCGGGGCGCGGAGCCGGGCCATGATCTCCACGAGACGGGAAAATTCCGCTCCGGGACTTCCAGATTCGCTCATACTTTGTTCGGGGTAACCCTCAGCGTAGCATGCAAATGACGGTAGGATAGATGTTTGGAAGAACGCGAATTGCAGCAGCAAACGCTCGATCTGTTTCCCGCCGAATCGGACCCTGCCGAACCAATCTCCGCTGCTGTCAGTTCCGAAGTTTCCGAAGCGCCGTCCCCCGCCGACGATGTCAGCGAGGACGACTGGCGAATCAACAATGCGCGTTCGCTGCGAGGCTGTACGCTGCTGCGCAGTCACTTCCGGTCCGCTCATGGGTCCGAGATTGAGCATTGCATTGCCTGTTGGGCCAAGTTCAGCGAGTCCGGCGGAGCGGACATGCTCGACGAGGGCTACTGTACCTACACGCAGTACGATTGGGTTTGCGGTAATTGCTACGAGGAACTGCGCCATCGGATGCAGTGGCTCAAGAAGCCTCCGGCCCGGCTTGCGGATCTTTTGACAACCGGCGGCGGCCGGATCCAGCATGCGCATGAAGCGGCGCTGATCCCAACGATACGAGAGCTGCTTCTGGAGTATGAGAAGTCCCTCGGGATTGACCTTTGCTTCCAGGATTTTGAGCGCGAGGTCGCAAACTTGCCTGGTGAGTATAACTTGATGCTCGGCCAGGGTTGCCTTCTCCTAGCGACCATTGAGGGAAAGCCCGCAGGGATGGTCGCCTGCCGGGCGTGGAAGCATCATCTGCAAGATGCGATTTGCGAAATGAAGCGGCTGTACGTACGGCCGGACTATCGTGGTACTGGACTGGGCGAAGCGCTCGCTCGAGCCGTGATTGACGAAGCCCGCCGCCTTGGCTACACGCGCATGCGGCTCGACTCCCTTCCCTTTATGGATAGGGCCCTTCGACTTTACGAATCCCTCGGGTTTCAGCGCATTGATCCATATCGCGCGAACCCTGTGGAAGATAGCGTTTTTTTGGAACTAAGTCTCTAAACCAGCACTCTACCAACCTATGGACCAAGACCGTCTCAAGGCACTACTCGAAGAAGTACGCGGCGGCAGCGTGTCAATTGACGCCGCCCTGGAACGCATGCGCCACCTGCCCTTTGAAGATCTGGGCTTCGCAAAGGTGGACCATCATCGAGCCATTCGACATGGCATTCCCGAAGTGATCTTTGGGAAGGGCAAGACCGCTGCGCAGATCATCGGCATCGGCAAGGCGTTGCTCGAGCGATCGCAGAATCTTTTGGTCACCCGTGTGGCGAAGGAAGATGCTGCGGAGATTCAAGCCGCGATTGAGGGAATTGAGTATTTCCCGGCGTCCGGCGCCATGCGTGTCTGGCGCGACCGCACGGTTCGCGGCAAGGGCAAGATGGCTGTGGTGTGTGCAGGCACCACCGATATTCCCGTTGCAGAAGAGGCTCGCGTCACCGCCGAGATCATGGGCAACGACGTAGATGAGATTCATGACATCGGCGTGGCCGGCATTCACCGCTTGATGAACAACCGTGAGCGTCTCATGCAGGCACGAGTGATTGTCGTTTGTGCTGGCATGGAAGGCGCTTTACCGTCTGCAGTTGGCGGCCTGGTGTCTTGCCCGGTCATCGCTGTACCCACTAGCATTGGCTACGGCGCGTCCTTCAACGGGCTTGCCGCGCTGCTTGGCATGCTAAACAGTTGCGCTTCCAATGTCACGGTGGTGAATATCGACAATGGCTTTGGCGCAGGTTATTCGGCCAGTCTAATCAATCGTCTGTGATGTCCAACGACGACCACCGGCATGCCGTTTGGGTCGCGCTGGCGGACTTATTTCTCGATACCGACGTACGCCTCCATTACGTCGGTATCGTACGCGTGCTGGCAGCTTCTCCCTACTCAATCGAGGAACTCAAGCGGATCCTGGATGATGAAGTCACACCGGCCTTGCAACACAATCTACTGCAGGTCGCGGGTGAATGGGCATTCTTCCCGGAGGACTGGGTGATCGCGCAGGTGTCACCAAGACGGGGCAAAAAGCGATGGCTACCGAACTTTGCGAACGTCGACGAGGACTGGCGGATTCTAGCGACGTGGATCTTGCGGGTCCGTGAGGATCCGTCCTACCTGACAGCCTTGGAATGCCTCGTACCGCTGTTCTTGAGTAAGTTCAGTCAGCCACAAACAGGAAAGTGTGCACGTCGGCAATTGGCAGGCGTTTACGAAGGGGAGCTAAAGCCGTTGTTGCTTCCCATCTGCCGGAAACTGCACGAGACCTCACCAGGCACTTACCCGTCTGAGCGGGAGATCGAGGAGATGTGGAAGCAGCTACCAATCTAGGACGGTTCGAACGTTCTTGGCCAGTCGCTTAGAAACAATCAGTTCCATACCGTTGGACAAGGTAACGAGCCACCGCTGGCTGGTAAGGACGGACATCTTGCGGATGTGGTTCAGATTCACGATGGCGTTCCGGTGGACTCGCTGGAACTGATCGTCCGGCAGTTTCTCTTGAATGGCGCGTAGCGATTGTGTGGCGTAATAGCGGTTCTTGGCTGTGATGATCCAAACAATCTCGCCCTCCGCCTGGAATGCGAGGATGTCCGTGAGGTCGAGCAAGAAGTATTCCTGCTGCAACCTGCCCACCACCTTGCGACTGCGCACCTGGGAACCCGCGTTTGCCGCTTGCGCGATACTGGCGGCGACCTGCGCGGGCTTTCCACGTAACGTCAGGGCACGATCAATTGCACGACGAAGACGATCTTCGGCAACTGGCTTGAGCAGATAGTCAACCGCCCCTGCGTCGAGCGCCTCCACGGCGTGTTTGTCGTAGGCGGTGACGACCACGATTACCGGCAGAACCTCGCCGCCCTGCAGTGCATGCATCACGTCGAAACCGGTCATACCGGGCATCTGCAAATCAAGGAAGACCAGATCTGGCTGTAGTTCTTCAATGCGCGCAAGGGCAGACGGACCGTCAACTGCCTCGCCAATCCACTCGACGGCTGGATTCACTTCCAGCTCTTCGCGCAGGATCGAACGCGCAACGGGTTCATCGTCCACCACTAGAGTTCGCAAAGGCTGCAGCGGCTTCACATCTTCACTGGTAACGCGAGTCAATCTTTACACGATACCAATCGGCGCTAGACGGGCTATTCACAGTCGCCAACGGACGTTATGCGACCACAAACGGAACCGCTGTACGGGCAGCGAAATTTCGTATATGATGCGGGTTCCATGACGAAGCTTAGCCCCATCACCAGGGAACGGGCGAACGAAGCTGTACATGCTGCACTGCGGCAGGCAATCCTCACCAACACGCTGCGGCAGGGCGAACGTCTGAACATTGCAGAACTAGCTGACCAACTGCGTGTAAGCCTCACCCCAGTTCGTAATGCTGTCCAGCTTCTGGCGGCGGAAGGTTTGATTGACGTACGGCCGCGTAGCGGGACCTTTGTCGCGACGATCACAACGGATGACGTCGTCGAGACCTTCCAGATACGATCGGCGCTTGAGGTGTTGGCTGCGGAATTGGCTTGCGCCATGATTTCGACTCAACAGATCGACGACATGCGGCAGTGTCTTCGAGCATTGGCACGCCCTGTTCGGACAGTGGCCGATCGGCAACAACATGAGCGCGACAATGCTGAGTTGCATATGGTGATGGTTGTGGCGAGCCGGAACGCCAGACTACTGGAAGCCTACAACCGTCTGAACGCACACATTCAGATTGCTCGTGTCCATGCAGAAGATGCGGAATGGAGGGATCGCCTCCGCGACGAACGTTTGGAGCACGACGAGATCGTGGATGCTTTGGAAGCAAGACACGCAGAACGAGCTGTACGCGCGGTACGTGTTCATCTGGATCGCGCTTGCCACGCACTCACACGTGGTATTGATTCCAGGTTGGTGAGCTAGTAGAGTGCGTTAACGATGTGGTCTTCCCCTGCCTTGGCATCGATCATCACGTGTAACGATCGCTGGGAAGAATCGTAAAACCAGAGCCCGGGCTGCAACGCTCCCCGCCCGTTCACTTCCTTAAACTTGCTTTCCCCCTCTTGCACGGTAGTTGGCTTGTCCACATGATGCAAGATCCACTCGCAGCGGCGAGAGACTTTACTCTCAGCCTCCACGCGCAGGATGTCACCAACCGGTGATGCGTGAAACTGCGAATACTCACCCAGTTCCGGCTCGATCAAAAAGAACTCAGCACCGATCTTGGGGTAATAGTGCAGTTCCAGGCCAACATCCTTGCGCTGACCCACGAGTGGCAGAATCGAGCCCATCTTGACGAACACAGGTAAGCCCGGAACATCGTTGGCCACCGCGGTGCGGCCAGGGTACTCTTTGTTCGTCCTGAGGTCAGTCCAGCGGCCACGCGGAAGCTCAATTGTCTTCACGTCACATCCGGGCGCTATGAGCATTTCGTCACCCAACATAAACACATCCGAACGGCGTTCCATGCCAGCGTCGCGCGGGAACTGCATCATCAGCGGCCGAAGGGTCGGCAGGCCGCGATCATAGGCTTCACGAAGGTAAGTGCGGAGATACGGCAGCCATGCTTTTCGCCGTATCTCGATCTCAGCCGACGCTTTCGACGGATCCGAGCGGTAAAGAATCGGGAACATGCGGAAGACATCCTGGTGCTTGCCCACTTTCGAAAGATCCACCGCCTGGTAGACCGCGCCTGAAGCGCTGGAGGCGTTCACGAATTTCGACAAATCGCAAAAATTCGCCTCCGTGACCGGGATCGGAATCATGTCGGGCTTTAGCGATGCTTCATCGATCAGGTCTAGAATCGAATCCTTGTGATAAACCTGCGACTGTGTAGCGGTGGCATGCTGTTCAAAGATCTCTTTGGGGGATGGTCCGAAGTAGAAGTACTGTTCGGCGACCGCCAGGTTCTTTGCGGTGACACGAAGGCGGCCTGGCTCGGACTGGCCGGCGTCAACTTCGTAGCTGCCTCCAGCGCGCGACAGAAATCTGCCATAACCACCACTCGAGAAGTAAAAGGATGGCCGGTCCACGGTGAACTTCTGGCCATTCTGATCGACGGCACCTTGGCGTACCGGCGCACCAAAGCCGTACAGTTTTTCAGTGGTTGTATTAAAGTTCGAGTCGAGTACATAGCCCGTCCCCTGACGTACCGGACCCCTTCGTTCCGCCCAAAGCGTTTTTGTCGCGCCAGCCTGGCGAACAGAGAGGCGGTAGTCGTCCTTTGCGATTTCCACCTGTAAGTAACGGGTATCGATTGCGAGTATCGCGACGCGATCGTCAGACTTGGTCCAAACGCGGTCGCGATAGACAGGGTCGCCAAGCACAGGCTGTGCGGGTCCCCACCAACGGACGAGGCGGAACGACGTGCCACTGGTGAATTCCAGCATCGCGCCCCCGTCCATACCCAAAAATGTGAAGCGATTTCCGTCGATGGCAGGATTTGCGGCAGACAGACAGAGTGGCAGCAGCAGCGCGGCCACTGAGAGCGAAAGCGAACGCATGATGTCTAGACGACTTCTACCAGCTTACGTTGCACCTCACCGGTGACACCAGCGCGGTGCTCGCCGACGTACACATTCACTTCCGTACGAACGCCGAACTCAGCGAGATAAATACCAGGTTCCACCGAGAAGCAAGTTCCTGGAATGATTCGTCGAACGTCGTGCGTTTCCAGGTTGTCCATATTAGCGCCAGACCCATGCACGTCGGTGCCAATCGAATGTCCGGTGCGATGCACGAAGTACTCGCCGTACCCGTGTGCCTTGATGACGCCCCGGCAGGCATCGTCTACTTCAAAGCCCTGCAAACCCCGGCCCTCCTCAGCGGCTTTTGCCACCAAAGTCACGGCCGCGTCGCGCGCCTCCATGCCCACGGCGAAAACATTCACCAGACGGTCCGGCGGTGTGACGCCGCAGTAGCCCATCCAGGTGATGTCGTAGAACACCGCCTGCGGCTTGATCAGCTTTGCCCAAAGGTCAATCAATACAGAATCGCCTGGGCGAATCTCTACCTGGGCTTCCGCGGAAGGAGCGTAGTGCGGATCGGACGCATTGGCATTCACCGCGACGATTGGCGGGTGGTCCGTCTCGAGACTTGCCTCGCTGAAGCGTTCCATGATGAACTGCTGTACGCCGAACTCGGTAACCGTACTTTGCGCACGGTGGCGGGTTCCTATCCACTCAAAGGCCTCGCGGCGGATGCGGTCCACCAAGGTACCGGCCTGGACGTGCATTTCATACTGCTCAGCAGTCCAGCGTGCCTCAAACATTTGGATGAGGTCGGCGGAGCTATGAATCTCTTCCACGCCAGCCACACGAACCAGTTCTATCGTCCCAGCGTCCACCATGGCGACGTAGGGGATCGCGCAAAGCGGTGAGTACTGCATGGCGATCCGTCTGGAGCCACTCAGTAGCTTCTGCAGGCCGTCGCGCTGCGTGTCCCAACTGGAGTAGACGAACTTCGAACCGGGCAGGCTATCGAGATGTCCAGCCTCAATTCGATGCACCATCTTGCCAGGCTCGCCTTGCGCCGGAATGAAGTAGTACCAGCGCCGGGTGACGTGCATGTTCAATGGCAAACCCAGAACCCGGTATGCCAATGGGTCGCGAACATGGTGGTCGAAGAACAACCAGCCGTCTACGCCTTCCTGGCGAATCGCATCTTGGATTGCGGATAGGTTCATCATCGAACACCTCCCATAAGTTTTTTGAGGAACGGGGTGATGGCGAAAAGAACCAGACCCGACACGACACAGACTGCAGCAACCATCCCGAACAGATTGACCACCGCTTCGGGGTTCGACGCGTCAAAACTCCTCGCCGCAAGCCCGGCCAACAGATTTCCCGCAGAGATCGAAAGGTAGTAGACGCCCATCATCAGCGCAGCGACGCGCACCGGAGCCAGCGCCGAGAAGGCTGAGAGACCCACTGGACCCAGCGACAGTTCGCCAAACGTGTGCAGCAAATAAACCAGGACCAGCCACAGAGGACTGACTTTGCCACCTCCAGCAATCGAGGTCGCGTACGCGACGACCAGAAAGCCGGCTCCGGCCAACAATAACCCGTATGCAAACTTAGCTGGACTCGATGGCTGGCGATCCCCCATACGCATCCACATCCAGGAGAAAACCGGTGCAAAACTGACGATGAAAACGGCATTCAGGGCTTGTAGCCAACTGGAAGGATATTCCCAACCGAAGATGGTGTTCGCCGTCATGTCACGGGCGAAGAGATTGAGGCTCGACCCGGCCTGTTCAAACGCACCCCAGAAGATGGCCGAGAAACAGAACAGGAAACCGATTGCAGATAGCTTGGCCCATTCACTCGAATCGCCCGGCTGGGTCTCAACCTTCTCCACTTCTTTGCGGCGAGGCTTCAACTCGCCTGCGCCTTCCAGGCGGTGCGTACCGAGTACGAACTGGGCAACGCCGCAGGTCATGCCGATGACCGCAAACAGGAACGCCAGGCGAAAGTTGACTCGCTGGGCGATCCATCCGCAGATGAGTGGTGAGATGAAGGCACCGAAGTTGATGCCCATGTAAAAGATGGAAAAGCCAGAATCCCGGCGCGGGTCGTTCTTGCCGTATAACTCGCCGACGATCGCCGCCGCGTTGGACTTCAGGAGTCCGGTCCCGATCACAACCGTCCCGAGGCCGGCGTAAAACAGCGGCATGGACCCGATGAACAGCAGCAGGTTGCCTAGGGAGATGAGAATGCCGCCGATGAGTACAGATCGGCGGGCACCAAGCATATTGTCGGCGATCCAGCCTCCGGGAAGGGTCGCGAAGTAGGCGGAACTGGTGTACGCACCGTAGATCGTCGCAGCTTTTGCTGTGTCAAAACCAAGGCCACCGGAACTGACGGCAGCGGTCATGTAGAGCATTAGAAACGCCCGCGTACCGTAGTAGCTGAAGCGCTCCCACATCTCCGTAAAGAAGAGAGTCGAGAGTCCTTTGGGGTGGCCGCCCATAAAGGGCTATGTTACAACGGCGCGCAAAGTACCAAGATGCTAAGTGGAAACAGCAGGGGTAGTAAGAACCAATCCTAGATGAGAGTCAGGCGGTTTGACCACGGGGCGATTAGGGAGAACGGTCGAAGAAGAAGATGTGCTGCCAAATCTCCTTGATGACCTGTTGAAGGCCTGGGACGCGAAGGCCACGGAAGAGCCGGGGCAGGATCTAGAACACCCCCAGCCAGATCCGGTGGCCGGCGAAACGGCAGTTCCTACCCCTATTGTCGTGGCAGAGGCGATGGACCCAGTCGAGGTGATGCCGGTACTCGACAAGTTGGCTGTACCGCTCGAGGAGCCACCCGCAATTCCTGAGCAACTGTCACCGCAAACTCCGATGGACGATCTCCTCTCGAGCTTGCTGGCATCCTTCGAGGAAGTTCCGGAGCCTCTGTCGCCGCCGACCTCAAGGGTCGAAACGGCTGCACCACTATCTACCCCAACCGCCGCCGGGGAACTGGAGGATGTTCCGCTACCGCCACCGCCCGCGATTCGTGAACGCGAAACTCTTGAACCCCTGGCGGCGCCGCAAGCCGCACCGCTGAAGACGCGAAAGTTCGTTGCTGTTGGCTTCGGGCGGCGGCGGCTGGCCTTCCCGATTGATGCCGTAGTCGAGGCTGGGCGGTATCCACAAACCACGTTTGTCCCCGGCCTGCCACCGCATGTCCGAGGTGTTTTCGCCTTCCGGGGCGCGGTGCTTCCCGTGGTGGACACCCGCATCCTGACCGGTGCTCCGGAACGATTCCTGCCACAGGATTGCCGGGTACTCACATTGCACTCCGGCAGTGCCACGGCCGCCTTTGTGTTCGACACACTCGAGGGCATTGTAAATCTGGATCCAGAACGGATGACCCCGCTGCCACAACAGGAATCGCAGAATCCCGAGACGATGCAGTCCGTCCTGTGCGGAGAGAACCGCGACGCGAACGGCCAGACATTCGGCATTGCTGACGCGGCTCGTCTACTAGATCTGGCGGGCTGCTTGAAGGAGCAGGCATGAGGATCTTGACCCTATCCATTGGCAAGAAGTTGTCGCTCACCATCCTGCTGACACTGGTGCCGTTGGTGGTTCTGCTGTATTTCTTTCTGGAGTCGCGCGATGAGCGAATTCTTGCCGCTCAAGGCGAACGGAACGGACTTGCCTATCTGGCCGACCTGCGGCTTTTGCTCGATTCCTTGAACACGCATCGCGACGCCACGCAAGGCGTCCTGGCGGGGGACGCGTCGTTCCAGCAACCGCTCGAAGCAAGCAAACCACACATCGCCGCTGCGCTTATCTCGATTGACCGCATCGATGCCGCTACAGGCGCCAAGTGGGAAACCACTGGAAAGTGGCAAACCATCAAGAACAACTGGCTGGCGCTTCAAGGGGCGACTTTCAATGAGGCCGAGAGCTTCCGGCGCCACTCAGAATTGACATCTGCGGTCATTCAGCTGATGCGCGCCGTTTCCGACCGTTCGGGGCTCACCACGGATTCAGCGATCGATACGTACTACCTGGTCGACTCGCTGATCAATGGCGTAACGCCTGCGATTGATGAGCTGTCTCGCCTGCGCGGCAATGGGAATGCTGCGTTTGCTCGTGGTTCGGCCACGATCGAGGATGCAGCGAATATAGCGGCGCTAGTCCGCGCTTTGAATGAGAACAATCAGGGGATTGAGCGAGCGCTATCTGGCTTGGAGCGTAACAACCCGGACATTGCTGCAGGACTGGGAGACACCTGGAAGTCCGCGCAAAAGCTGTCGGACGAATTGACGCGCAGCCTGCAACGCGACATACAGCCGGGCAGGACCTTCGCGCCGGGAGCGGCTAAGGCTTTCCACGAGAGAGCCAGCCGAGCCTTGGCGGAATACTTCATCCTTTACGACAACGGCCGGATCACGATCGAAACATTGCTTACGCGTCGTGTCGACTCGCTCGCGCAGCAGAAGCTAGTACAGTCTACGATCGTACTTTTGGTCTTCCTCATCGCCGCGTGGCTGGTCATTTCGATTGTGCGTGGTGTCACCAAACAGACACGAGCAATCTCCAAGCTGTTCGGGCAGATTCGCGCTGGGAATCTGGAAGCGAGAGCGCATATTTACTGCCGGGACGAGCTCGGTTTGATTGCCGAGGAACTCAATCTGATGCTCGACGATACGCTACAACTCGTCGAAAGCAAAGAGGAAAAGGAACGCATCCAAAGCAGCATCGTAAAGCTGCTGGGTGAAGTCTCTGGCGTGGCAACCGGCGACCTTACCCGTGACGCAGAGGTAACGGCCGATGTTACGGGCGCCATCGCCGACGCCTTCAACTACATGCTGATCGAGCTGCGGCAGATCATTTCGAGCGTACAGTCCACCACTATCGAGGTAACGACATCAGCGGCGGAGGTCCAGCAAACGGCGTCCCAGCTTGCCTACGGGTCCTCGACACAATCGACAGCGATCGCTCATGCCTCATCGGCCATTGCGGATATGGCGCTGTCGATTCAGAACGTTTCGCACTCCGCTCTACAGGCAGCGGAGATCGCGGACCGTGCTCTTCGGGATGCGAAAGGCGGCTCAGAGACGGTCGGCAAAACGATCGACGGCATGAACGCCATCCGCAGCCGAGTACAAGAGACTTCCAAACGCATCAAGCGCCTGGGCGAGAGCTCGCAGGAGATTGGCGAGATTGTCCGCCTGATTGTCGATATCGCGGATCGGACCAGTATCCTGGCCCTCAACGCCTCGATCCAGGCTTCGGCAGCTGGTGAAGCGGGCAAAGGGTTTGCGGTTGTGGCCGAAGAGGTAGAGAGGCTAGCCGTGCGCGCCGCTGAATCGGCGAAGAAGATCGCCATGATCATCAAGTCGGTGCAAGGCGACACCACGGAGGCAGTAGCGGCAATGGAGGAGACAACGCGCGAAGTGGTAAACGGTTCCAGATTGGCGAATGAGGCCGGCCAGCGGCTACGGGACCTGGAGGACGTGTCGCACCAGATCGCAGACCTCGTTGCAGGAATCTCGGCGGCGTCGCGTCAGCAGGCAGCAGGATCAGAGCAGGTCGCAAAGAACGTGGAAGGTATCTCGCAGTTCACGCGGCAAACTGCCAATGGTGCTCAGGTCACGGAAGAGTCCACACGCCGGTTAGTGGATCTGGCCGCCGAACTCAACTCGTCGATCAGCCGATTCCGGCTGCCCGCCGACTATAGCGGTCCGATCCCGCCGCATTCTGTTCGTCATGGAAGTTAGCGATCTAGACCATGCCTACGCTCAACAACGAACTGATGGCCGGCTTTTATAAAGAAGCACGGGAGTACCTCCCGCTTGCTTCCGAATGCCTGGCGCTGTTGTCGAGCAAAGAGACACGCGAGCCTGCGATCGCGGAACTCCATCGGATCACTCACAATCTCAAGGGCGTCACTGCCGCCGTCGGATTAGCGGAAGCTGCAGAGATCGCTCAGGGTGCAGAGGAACTGGCCGAGGCAATCGCCACTGGCGCCGTGCCGCTGGATGACGAAGCCCTCGAGTTATTCCACGATGCCCTTCGCCAGTTGCGCAGTCACTTAACGGCAGACAGCAAAGCGGCGCCGGCTTCGCCTGTGACGCCAAAGCCCATACTTGCAGTTCCTCCTGATCTGGTGGACGGCTTTCTCGATGAAGGACGCGAGCTTCTAGATCGCGCCTGGAAACAGATGCGGGTGGCGTCGAACAACCCCAGCGCCCGGCCAGCAGCATTGCTTGAGGTGCGGCGGGCTGTTCACACGCTCAAAGGTTCGGCCGCGATGGTGGGCCTCATGGATCTTTCCAAAGTGGCCCATGCCATGGAGGATTTGCTCGACACCGTCCACGAACACAAACGTCCCTTCACGCCCGAGGTGGGCGAGCTTTTTTCGAAGACCCTGGACACGATCGCAGATGGCATCGTAAACGGTGGCAGTATCCCCTCAGCTGTCGCTGACGCGCTTTATGCGGAGTACCGGAGTGCAGAGAAAGGTTCGAAAGACGATCACCGGCCGCAGCAGGACGAGCAGCCCGAAACACTGACAACTGAGCCTTCGGAACAGCCTACCTTACCGGCCGTTCGCATTGGACTGGATCGATTGGACAAGGCGCTGGAGCTAGTGGGTGAGTTCTCTGTGGTTCGTGCCGGCTGGGACACACAGCTAGCGGCGCAACGCCGGCAGTTGGACGAACTCGCCCTAACGATCCGCCGCTGCCAGCGCATCGCACACCGTCTGGAAACCGAGTACGCGACCTACTCGCCTGGCTCGAGCACTTGGCATTCTCTCGACTCCGGACGTGCCGGCTTTGATGCTTTGGAGTTCGACCGATATACCGACTTCCATTTGCTGTCGCGTGATCTGTCGGAGACGGCTTCCGATCTAGTCACCCTTGAGGCACAGATCTCCACCCTAGCGTCAGATTTTGAAACCACACGAGGGCGTTACGCAAAGTTCAGTGCTGAGTTACAAGAGCATGTCCTGCAGATGCGGATGGCTCCGGTCTCAACGATCGCATCCAGGCTTGACCGCACCGTCAGGACTGCGGCCAGGGCTTTAGGTAAGGAGGCCGAGTTCGACCTTCAAGGATCGAACACCCCACTGGATAAGGCCACGTTGGATACGCTGTCTGCCCCACTGGAGCACATTCTGCGCAATGCCGTATCACATGGAGTTGAGAATCCGACGGATCGGGTCACAGCTGGTAAGCCGGAAAAGGGGCGCATCGTTCTTCAGGTTGCTCGAGACGGTTCCACAGCAGTGTTTCAGGTCCGTGATGACGGTGAGGGTATCCATGAGGAGCGCGTCCGCGATACTGCCGTACGCAAGGGTTTACTGACCCATGCACAGGCACAAATGCTCAAGGGTTCCGCACTCTACGACCTGCTCTTTGAGCCGGGATTCAGCACCGCCTCACAAGTTTCTGAGATCGCTGGACGAGGTGTGGGACTCGATATCGTACGTGCGACCGTTGAGTCGCTCAAGGGCACAATTTCCATCGAGTCGCATCCAGGCCGAGGAACTACCTTTACCCTGCGTGTGCCGCTGTCGCAGGCAATTCTACGTGCGCTGTTCGTAGAGACCGCCGGTCAGGCGTTTGCCTTGCCGTTGGCGAGCGTCCTGCGTGCGGGCCCCGATGCGGCCGATGATTTGACGCAGGTGGAGTTGGATGAGGCACTGCAGTTGCCGAAACAGCATGCATCACGCCCGAATCGCCCCTGGGTGATCCTCGATTGCGGCGCGGAGCATATTGCGCTGGCGGTGGATCGCATTCTGGACATCCGGGAAATCCTGGTCAAGCCACCTTCCGGAATCCTCAAGCGGGCAAACGCTATTTCCGGAACCACCACGCTCTCTGACGGTTCCGTTGTGCTTGTCCTGCGGCCACCGCAATTGCTGCGCGAGCACCGTCGTCGGCGCGCGGAATCCTTTGGCTCGCCACAAGCTCCCCCCATCCGCCAAGTCGCCGGTCCCCTGGAAATACTGGTGATCGACGATTCGGTCAGTGTTCGCCGGGTCGTAGCCAACACCTTGCGAAAGTACGGCTGGAACGTGACGGCGGCACGCGACGGATTGGACGGCCTGGAGACGCTTCACGGCATGGAACGGCACCCGGACGTCATTCTGGTTGATGTGGAGATGCCGCGGATGGACGGCTACGACTTTACAGCGGCAATCCGATCCGAGGCTGCCACCCAAGCGATACCAGTGATCATGCTTACCTCTCGCGGCGGCGATAAGCACCGCGACAAGGCCTTTGACGTTGGCGTTACCGACTTCCTCGTCAAACCATATGCCGAGGAATCGCTGGTGGCGACCATCCGCCGCCACACGCGCCCTGCGGTCTAGTTGGTTCCAGCAATGCGAAGCGTGGCGTCATAGTGGAATTTCACAAACGTCTGCAACGAGTCCACTAGAATGCGTTCCTGATCGGAATGCGCACCATAGCCCTTGGGTCCATCCTCGACATCGGTCATAGGTCCGACACCGTAGCATTGCATCCCTTTGCTTCGCAGGTATGACATGTCTGTGGCACCGGTCGACATCGTGGGGAGCGTCGGGATGCCTGGATAGAACTTCTTTTGCGACGCCTCAATGGCAAGGAATGCGGGACTGGTCAGGCTCGATGGAGCCGCACCGGGCCGCGTATCACGCAACTCACGAAGCACCTCGATCTGCGGATCGTTGATGATCTTCTTCAACTCCTCTGTGAAATTACGCATGTTCTCATCGGGGAGTCCACGAATATCCAGCGTCGCCTCAGCCTCGGACGGAATCACATTCACCCGATACCCGGCCTTGATGATCGTTGGCGTGATCGAGGTCCGCAGCATCGAGTAGTGGCCGGGCTCGTTCTCGGCGAAGTATTCCTGGATTGCATTGGTCTTTTCGGGATTTACGATGTTGTTGTATCTGGCCGCCTCCTCAGGCGTGCTGATCGTGGCCAGGCGTTCGAAGTAGGCGCGAGTGGTGTCGTTCATCCGCATGGGCGTTTGCCACGCCGCGGCCTTTGCTACTGCTTGCGACAGGTGGACAACCGCATTGTTTCGTAAGGGGCGCGATCCATGGCCTGCCGGACCGCGTGCCACCAACTTGAGCGCGTATGGAATCTTTTCTGTCGTCTGCACGCTCATGTACTGCAGCTTGCCGCCCTTGCGCGTCACTCCGCCGCCTTCTGCCAGGCAGAACTCCGCGTCGATCTCCTGAAAGTACTTCTCCACCATGTACAGGATGCCGAAGCGGACGTTGCCTTCTTCGCCGGCTTCGGCAAGAAAGATCACGTCACGGTCCAAGGGGATGTTGAGCCGCTTGATAAGCAGCATCGTCATGAGGCAGGCCACAACGTTGTCCTTGTCGTCCACCGTGCCGCGTCCATACACGTACCCGCCATCAAGAACAGCTCCGAACGGAGGGTGCGTCCACTTCTTGGGGTCGATGTTCACGGTGTCGGTGTGTCCCATGATGAGCAGCGGCTTCTTCCTGCCGTTGCCCTTGATGCGAGCAACCAGGTTCGGGCGCTCCGGAGTGACGGCAAAGGTCTTGGTCGCAATGCCTTCCGCCTCCAGAACCTTTCTCAAATAGTCCACAGCGGGCTTTTCAAGTCCGCCAGGATCGGTTGTGTCGAGACGTACCAAGGCCTGAAAGTGTTGGAGCGTTTCGGCTTCGATCTTGGGCCAGTCAATGGTCTGTGCGGGCGCGCTTAGGGCCAATAGGATAAAGGGGACAACGTATCGCATGGTGCGGCTGTGATCCCCTATGCTACCGGATTAGAGCGAAGGCTTTGTGCATCGACTTGGAAACGGCGTCCAGAGCCAGTTCCTTTGGCATCGCGCGCAGCGCTGCGTTGAAAGGCTCACAGCGGATAGGACCATCGAACCCGATCTTCTGCAGAGCATTTAAAAAGTCGCCAACAGGGATGACGCCAGTGGCCATAGGCAATTCGCGCTTGGAGTCGATCTGTTCCGCGACGGGAACACCTGCAGGAGCATCGTTCAAGTCCCCGCAGATGATGTCTTCCTTTTTCAACGCTTCAATATCAGCGACCGTCTCGCCGGCTGTGTACCAATGCCAGCTGTCCAGCAGCAATCCACAGTGTTCCCGTCCTACGGCAGCGATCAATTCCTTGCACTCTGCCATGGTGTGAATGAAAGGGTAGCGATTGGACGTCCAAAGCGTCTTGGGACCAACGTACTCAAGCCCAAGGCGAATGCCGTGCCCACCCAGTACGGACGTGATCTTGCGCAAGCGGTCCGTATGCTGCTGGAAGTTGGCAAGGTATGTAAGCGACGCGTGAGACGGTCCAATCCAAGTTCCCATCCGCGTCACACCCGCTCGCTGCAATGCCTTGGCGACTGCCGGCAGCTTTGCGAGCCCGGCCTCGAAGGTCTGCGGATCCTTTCGAAAATCAACCGACAGCCCGGCGTTCCCCCAAATTAATCCTTTTGATCGAACTTCCGCAGTGAGCGCGTCGATCTCACCTGGTTGCAGGGTGGCGAGGTAATCCCCGTCCGGAGCCACTGCCTCAAAGCCATAGCGTTTGGCGACCTCGATCGCCTCCCGCTGGTTCAATTGGACCCCGATCGACCCCGGCACGAGGTGGATGGTCATCTTGCGTTTGGCGTCGTTCATAGCGTAAAGGCTCGTTCCGGCGGTGAGTACGGGAAGCAGATTCCGTCGGGAAATCATGCTTGTATCCTAGCGAAGACGAAGGAGGGGCCAAAGGCTAGAGTAGTTATCTGTCCACAACAACCCCGGCGGACCCTCGTATTTGCCAGGTCGAAGACGTATCCAAACTGCCGAACTACCGCCTGTTGCGGGCTGATCCCCACTTCGAAACACTTCTACACGCCGGTTCAGCTGTTGCGACAGGCCGCGGACGACGGGCTCGAGATTCAACGCACGGTTTGAGACATGAAAGATTATCGATCCTTCCGGTTTCACGTGCGAATCATAGATCTTGGCAGCTTCACGCGTAAGCAAGTGGACGGGGATGGAATCACTGGAGAAGGCGTCGACAATCAGAAGATCAAACGCTTCCCGGCCGCTGGCGTGCTGCAGCTTGTGGCGCGCATCGCCCGGCGTCACAGTAAGATTCTTCGACGGCCTCAGATAGCTAAAGTACTGGTTGGCAACCCTGAGTACATCAGGATCAAGCTCGTAGAAATGAAAGTAGTCTTGAGGGCGCGCGTAATGAGCCAGCGTACCCACGCCAAGACCAATGATGCCAATCCGCACTCCGCCGGCATGCAGCCGCTGCTCCTCTACAATCGCCCGGGCAACCCCGCTTGTCTCGTTGTAGTAGGTGGTGGGCCAGTCCGGATGCTCTTTCCATTGCGTACCGTGTACCGTCTGTCCGTGCGTGAGCAAACGCAAGGTACCTTGAGCTTCCTGCCTTTCAGTGACCCGAAGCACTCCATAAAAGCTCCGGCTTTGATGGAGCGGTGCGACGGTTGGAGGTGTCAGCGCGGCAAGTGGCGCGACAGTTGCCAAACCCAACCCGAAAAGTTCGAACCTTCGCACCATTGTGAGCGGCAACCAGGGCCGCAGCAGGAGCAATAAGGCAAGGAATGCGGTAATCGAAAGCAGAATCGGAAACTCGGCGTAACTTACAAACCAGATCGGTGCGACGATCGCTGGAAACAGAGTCCCAATCACTCCACCTGCAGATGTGGCCAGGTAGAACCAACCCAGGGCGGCCTCAGGTGGTCGGGAAGCAGCGAGTTGGCCATGGCAGATCATGAAGCAAACAGAGAGCACCACAAGGTCGATGAGCAGGTGCCAGAGGAATGTCACCTGAGGACCGAGGACGTAGAGTACAACCGCCACCGGAATCGTAACAGCCGCTGTCAGATTCCATATTGCTGTGCTTTTCCACAAACGATCGCCCTCTGCGAACGTAAGGATAAAGCTCACCAGGTACAGCGCCAGCGGTGCCACCCACAGGAAGGGTAACGACGCGACCTCCTGGCAGATCTGATTGGTCGCTGCGGCCAGCAATCCCGTGCCGCATGCGGCAAACAACATCCACTTGCAGAATGCAAAAGCATCGGGTCGCATCACCCAACGTGCGGGAGTGTCCTTTCGCGCGTGCGCAGCGCAAATCATCATCAGCGCAACATAGATGGCACCGCCAATCAGCCATGCCGTCCGCTGAGCGGTAAGGTCCAACGATGGCTCGATGATCAGCGGATACGCAACCAGGGCAGCTAACGATCCAGCATTCGAAACCACGTACAAGTTGTACGAGCCGGCCCATCGCTGCAGCAGAACTGAGCCACTGGCAATCGCAACAAATGGCAACCCGGCAAGTAAGCTAAGCCAGACTCCAACGGCCAAGGGCTCGTGCGACCCGCTGTACAGCGAGAAAAAATTGGATGTTGGAGCGTTCCAAGCAGCGACTGCGGCTACGATCAAGAAAATGCTGTGCACCGCCCGCGACGCCACTATTGCCCCATAGGCATAGCCGAGAAACAACGCGAATTGGAAAAACAACAGGCAAGCGGTCCACACGGAGGCGGTCCCGCCTAGGACGGGAAGAATCCGCTTCGCTTCCATCGGCTGCACTACGAACAGAAGGAATGAGCCCAGAAAGGCTGCGAACTGGAAGTAGCGGCTAACGAACAACGAAGTCGATCCGCCGGTTTGCAAAGCGCCCGTCGTCTAGCGTGTTGTCAGCGATCGGCCGTGAGCCGCCATAGCCTACGGCAGTGAGCATTTCGGCGCGGACGCCTCGGGAAATAAGGTAGTCTCGCACCACCTCCGCTCGCAACTGGCTGAGGCGAACGTTCTCGCCCTCGTCGCCGACACTATCGGTATGTCCGGCGATCTCTACTTTCACACCTTTCACTGCGCTCAGTGCCACAGCCGCGTTGTCGATTGCCGCAACGGATTCCGGGATGATCTCGGCACTGTCCGGCAAAAATCGAATCCCCTTGAGTGTGGCAACACGTAAACGCAGCTGTAGACTGTGGAGCCTGTCCTCACCCGCCTTTTCCGCCTCAAGATCGCGGATTCGCAACTGCAGCTTTTCGATCTCAGCTTCAACTTGCCCCGACGATGGATGCGCCGCCGCTGCGCGCGCGGCCTGCAATTGCAGCTTGAGTCCATCGATCTGCGTTTGCCGTTCGCGCATGCTTTGCCGGACGTGCGACAGCAAGGCCGCATCCGCTTCCAGCTTTGCGACCATATTGTTACGCTCGGTCAGGTTGGCACGAACGGCCGCGAGTTCCTCGCGAAGTTGCCGGACCTGTAGTTCGAGCCCGTCGATTCGAGTCTGCCGTGCGCGCATGCTTTGGCGCAGGTGCGACAACAGTGCGGCGTCGGCCTCCAACTTGGCGATGTGATCGTTGCGGTCGCTCAGGTTGGCCCGCAGGGCATTGAGTTCGGTCTCCATGGACTTCCTCCAGCGTTCCTCATCGTAGCGCTTCGCCTCATACTCGGCCGAGAGCGCCTGCACGTGATTTTCCCACGCGGCTATCGTTCGTTTGTAGTCTTCAATCTCTTCAAGCGAAGCCGGAACTGGATCAAGCGTCGCGACGGCTACCGGTGCGGAATCGGAAACCAGGTCGGTGGCCAGTTCCGACATCGCCTTCCATTCCGCCGCCTTGCTCTGCCAATCGCCCGCTTTCGCCTGCCAGTTGTCTGCTTCACACCGCCACTCGGCAGCCTCAGCCTTCAAGCCGGCGATTTGGATCTCGTACTCCGCACGGATTCCGGCGGTAGCCGAGCGGATCTGATCCGCGGCGTCACGAGCTGCCTTCTCCGCGGCTCTCAGCCGGTCTGCATCTTTCTGGGAAGCCAAGAGCTTGGCTTCCATCGCTTTCAGCTGAACATCAGCGGCACTGCGAGCCTCGGTCCAACTCTCCTGAGCAGCGCGAAAGTCGGTCGCGAGCTTGGCGAACTTTTCTTTCCAGATGGACTCAATTTCGGCTAACTCCTGGCGATGAGTCTCAGATAGGCGCCAGGTCCAAAACTGGGACCGCCGCGCGACAAGCCGATAGGCAACGACAAAACCAGATGCCGCTCCGATCAACGCCGCCAAAACGATCCAAGTATAGGAGTAGTAATCCATGACCCGATTCACGGCCGGATTCGCTCAGCCGGAATTCTTCCCACACTACTAAAGTTACATCCTCACACTGCTGATGGATAGACGAGAGATGCAGGCGCGTCCGCGGAGACTACGAAACGAGAGGCTCATCCTCTGGCCGGTTATCGTTACCGGAGCGCTCCTTTTCGCCTATGCCTGCACTTCCTGGACAACGGTAGATCCTTACCACTACGGCTGTATTGTCCTATTGGCGTCTGCCGCGAGCGGGTTTACGATCTCAATGCCCGGTATCTCGGGCTCGCTCACCGCGAATTTCCTCTTTATTTTGTATGCGATAGTTGCTTTCTCCTGGCAGGAAACTGTGGTGATGGCAGCCTTTCTTGCTGTCATGCAGTCCTTGACCCGCCTATCGATCTCAACCGGAGTGTCGAAGCTCAGGTGGGAACAGCTGCTCTTCAATTTTTCGCTCGCATCCCTTTCCGCCTCTGCAGCGTATGGCGCTGCAGAACTGTCGGTGCTCCAGGGCGCGTACCTTGAGGCTTCGGTTCGCCTGTTCGCTGGGGCGGTCGCGCTTTTTATTTCCAACAATTTACCGGCAGCCTACATGATTGCCCAGCACGACGGCCGGCGTTTTTCGCACGTCTGGCGCGAGTGCTTTATGTGGGCGATGCCGTACTACATCCTCGGCGCGGCAGCCAGCGGTGTCGGCTTGGTCGCCAGGGACCATGTGGGCTGGCAGACCGCTCTCATGATCGTGCCCATTCTGTACTTGGTCTACCGGTCCTACCGGCTTTACCTAGCCCAGATCGCAGACGAGAAGAAGCACGTGTCAGACATGGCGTCCTTGCATATGCGCACGATTGAGGCGCTCGCGTTGGCGATTGAGGCAAAGGACAGCAACAGTCACGAGCACCTGCATCGGGTGGAGATGTACGCCACCGGAATCGCCGATCAGCTGGGCCTTACGTCGGACGAAATCAATGCTGTACGGGCGGCGGCGTTACTGCACGACATCGGCAAGCTGGCTGTCCCGGAGCATATCATTTCGAAGCGCGGTGAGCTCACCGTCGAAGAATTGGAGCGCGTCAAAATTCACCCTGTGATCGGCGCTGAAATCCTCGAGCGTGTGCGATTCCCGTACCCCGTCGAACCGATCGTCCGCTGGCACCACGAGCGCTGGGACGGTCGCGGCTACCCCGACGGACTGCGGGGCGAGGATATCCCGATCGGCGCGCGCATTTTGAGTCTGGTCGACGAGTTTGACCGCCTCGCTGTAGGGTTCCAAAGCGCCGGCTCCCGTCAGCCTCTCGATGAGGCGATGTCCGAGATCGCCAAGCAGGGCGGAAAAGCATTTGACCCCCGTTTGATTGAGGTGCTTCGCGTCACATATCGTGACCTGGAAAAGAAGACGGTGGAGACCGCCAACGACCGCTCGCGTCTGTCCGGGGATACGGGCGCAGGCCGTACGGCAGCACCGGCGGCCGGGTTTGCGGTTGAATCTGGCACTCTCGTGACAACGAGCACAGATGGTTCCCTCACGCCTGCCACCTCACCCACCGACTTTCTGCATTCCATCGCCTCCGCTCGACAAGAGGTACATACTCTCTTCGAACTCGCCCAGGACCTTGGAAACTCGCTGTCCATCGAGGAAACTCTGTCCGTTCTCACCTGCCGTATGCAGGGGATCGTACCGCACGATTGTCTTGTCATTTACCTGGTCAGCCAGAACCGTCTGAACGCGCGTCATTGCGCGGGCCGCGCACGACCCCGCTGGCTAGGCACGCCCATGGAGATCGGCGCGGGACTTTCTGGATGGGTAGCCGAGAATCGTAAGGCGATCCTGAATGGCAACCCGGCCGTGGAACCCGGGTACTCGCATTCTGACCCCGTGTTGCTGCGCTCCGCGTTGGCGGTCCCCCTTGAGGGCGTTAGCGGCAACATCATGGGCGTCATGACCCTTTACAGCACTGCTAAGGATGCGTTCTCACGCGATCACTTGCGTATCCTGCTTGCGGCGAGCTCCAAAGTGGCGCTATCGGTTGAGAACGCGCTGAAGTTCCTCGATGCGGAGAACTCGGCGACCACCGACTACTTAACCAAACTCCCCAACGCTCGTTCGCTCTATCAGCACCTGGACCAGCAATTGGCATTGTGCAGCCGCAACAACATGACCTGTACCGTGCTGGTGTGCGACCTCGACGGCTTTAAACAAGTGAACGATCGTTTCGGCCATCTTGAAGGCAACAACGTCCTCCGTGTGGTGTCGACAGGTATGCGAGATGTTTGCCGCGTGTTCGACTATGTGGCTCGTATGGGCGGCGATGAGTTTGTTGTCGTGCTGCCGGGTATGCGGCCAGAAGACGTTCAACAAAAGTGTGAAGAACTGGAACGAATTGCCGTGGACGCAGGCTTCCAGATCACGGGTGAACGCGTTCTTGCCATGAGCATTGGGGCCGCCAACTTCCCTGAGGACGGACGGGACCGCGAATCGCTGCTGCAAGTCGCCGACGAGCGTATGTACGCGCAGAAAAAGATCAACAAACAGCGCCTTGCGGAGCTCGCAAAACCTGGGCTGGGGCAGTGGCGCTCTCACGAACCGCCCAAAACCACCGTCCGCTAGGAAAACGAACTAGCATGTAAGGATGCCTTGCAGCCTCCGCCGCACGCTCGCGTTGTTCTCTGCATTCACCGTTGCCGTCTCCCACGCCGCCCCGCCCACCATGTTTCCGCCGGTTCGCGGCCTGCGTGAGATGGTTGGCGCTGCGAACAACCAGGAGGTCGAAGCGGGATTCCGCATCCTGCAACAGGGGGGCAACGCCGTCGACGCCGGGGTGGCTGCAACCTTCACAGCCGCAGTAACCGAACAGAGCCGCTTTGGGATGGGCGGAGAGATGCCCGTGATCATCAAGATGGCCGGCAAGCCTCCCATCGTGATCTCAGCCGTCGGAGTGGCACCCAAGAAGGCAACCGTCGAGTTCTACAAACAGCGCAAGGCAGAGCCATTTGAAGATTCGAACAACAAGCCCCTGATCCCACCTCAAGGCATACTCTCAGCGATCACGCCGGGCGTCGTTGACGGCCTGCTCTTGGCGCTGGAAGAGTACGGAACGATGAGTGTCGCTCAGGTGCTGCAGCCTGCAATCGAGAATGCCGAAGGTTTTCCCATTGCAGAAGAGTTCGCGCGAATGCTCAGGGACTTTCGCGCTATTCACCAGTTATGGCCGTCTTCAACCGCGTTCTTTTACCCCGATGGAGCCCCTCCAGAGCGCGGCACGATCGTCCGTATGCCTTCGCTGGCAAAGACCTTGCGCGCGATGGTAGAGACCGAACGTAGAACGCGTGGAAACCGGCGCAAAAAGATCGAAGCGGTCCGTGCCCTGATGTCGAAAGGCGATGTCGCAAAAAGGTTCGCTGCTTTCTCCGAAGCGAATGGCGGGTTGATCACGCTCGAAGATCTGGCAGCGTATCGTGCAGAGGTCGATCAACCTCGTACCGTTACCTACCGCGGCTATGAGATTCACAAGCCCGGATTTTGGACCCAGGGTCCGGTGATGCTGGAGGCCTTAAACATTCTGGAGGGCTACGACCTCAAGAAGATGGGGCACAACTCGCCGGAATATCTGCACACGGTCATTGAGGCCGTGAAACTGGCATTTGCGGATCGCGACCAGCACTACGGCGACCCCAAATTTAGCAAGATCCCTGAGGCTATTTTGCTGTCCAAAGATTACGCCGCAGAGCGCCGTAAATTAATTGACCCCAAGCGCGCGTCTATGGAAAGCCGCCCCGGGCAAGTCCCTGGCGGCAACAACATCGCCGCGATGACCTCGTCGCCTGTGCAAGAAGCTCCGATTCACGACACGACTTGCGTGAATGTAGTGGACGCCAAAGGCAACGCATTTTCAGCGACCCCGTCCGGAGCTTGGTTGCCGTCTGTGATCGCCGGCGACACAGGCATTCCCTTCTCCTCCAGACTGCAGTCGTTTGTCGGCACGCCGGGACACCCCAACCAGCTCGCGCCCGGTAAACGGCCTCGCGTAACCCTGAGCCCGACAATGGTGACGCGCAACGGGGAGTTCGTATTCGCCATGTCGACGCCGGGTGGCGACAACCAGGACCAAGCGATGCTCCAGGTTCTATTGAACGTCATCGACTTCGACATGAGTCCGCAAGAAGCAGTTGAAGCGCCACGTTTTCAAACCGAGCACTTCTATGCGTCGTTCGCGTTTCACGAGTTCATCCCTGGCAAGGTGAACCTGGAATCCCGCATCCCGCCAATCTTCATCGGCGCCCTGGAGGCGATGGGTCACAAAGTGACGGTGCCCGGAGACTGGACCAACGGCTCTGCGCCCACCCTGATTTTGAAGAAAGATGGAGTGTTGCATGGCGGTGCAGACCCAAGACGTGCGCGCTTCATCTTCGGACGCTAGGTACAACTCAGTGAAGATTTAGTAACGTAAGGGGGCTTCCAATCTGGCGATGTTGTTGTAAAATCTTAAGAAATGGCATCGCGCTGCCCAGATTGCGGCTCGCGGGAACTACGGTTTTCACACCGTAGGAACGTGGGAGAAACCCTTCGGGGACTGTTCGGATACTACCCGGTCCGCTGTGGAGGGTGCCGCCGCCGTTTCGAAGCCAACGTGTGGAGCAGTAAGCTACTCCGCTATGCGCACTGTCCCCGGTGCTTGCGTACCGACCTTAGCCGTTGGAACCTTGAGCATTACATCGTTCCCTTTTGGACCAAGTTCAAGCTGAGCCTTGGCGCACAGCCTTACCGCTGCGAGACCTGCCGTTGCAACTTTGCCAGCTTCCTACCCCGTGGCGAACGTTTTTCCTGGCGTAAGCACAAAGAGCGGAGCGCGGCCATCGCTGCCGCCGAACGCGGCCGCAAGACCACCTCGTCCCCTTCCATCGACCCGGCGGAGAACGTCGAAACAGTTCAGCAATAGGCTGTTTTATTCACACTCCATCGTTCACCGCCGATCTGCAACTTCTTCAAAACACACCAAATATAGCTGCTGTTACAAATGCATTTTTGGCTTGACGTTGCGATGCATTCGGGAGCATAGTGATCTCAGGTTCCAAGAGGTTGATTTGGAACAGCAAGTCGAGCGAAAAGCCAACGATCCAGGACCGATGATCCGGCGACCACCCAAAAATCAAGGTAGCCGGGGAGCGATAGGAAATCGGGTCATTCGTGAAGACGAGCTTCGAATGTTGAGGATCCGCTGAGCTCTACGATCCCGAAGGCCGACGCAGGTGGGGTTCCCCTGCAACAAGCCTGGAGGGGAGAGGAAGCGTGAGGACAGCGTTCGAATCGCCAGTGTGGAGAGCCGCAACGGGTGCGTGGAATTTCGATTCGATGCACCGAACGGGTGGCAGTATCGGCTGGCGGTGGTAGTGAACCGGTAGGCCAGGAATGTTGACCTTGCCGCGGTGAAGTTCGCAAGAACTAGGCCGTTGCAGGCGAGTGAAAGGCCGCTGGAAATTGCCGGCTCCAAATAGTGGAAGCGCCGTTGCGTGGCTAGAGCGCAGACGTCCCTGCGGGGACAGTCGGAAGCTGACGGGTCGTACCAACGTCCCCGACGCAAGCGAAAGCCCGAGAACGGATCGTACACTATCTGCCATGTTTCGTGCCGTGCATGCCGGCAGGGAAGCAACACGCTGTTCTGAAAAGGTCACTTGGAACCTTTTTACTATTTTCCCAGCAACCCCGCCTGAAGGATCGCCAATGCGGCGATCCCGGCTGTTTCCGCGCGCAGAATCTGACTGCCCAGAGAGACAGCCTTCCAACCGGCGAGGATAAACTGCTCGCGTTCGCCGTCGGTCCAACCACCCTCGGGTCCAAGCGCAACCAATACGTCCTCGGGCAGGACATCCGGCAACGACCTCAACATCGCGTGCTCGGGACCCGCAGTCTCATCGAGGAGGAGGCGTAACGCGGCTTGTCTCTTCAACAGCTCCGCGAACTTGATTGGCAGCTCAATCTCAGGCAAAACATCGCGACGGCTCTGCTGGCTGGCCTCAAGGCCAATCCGCCTCCAACGCTCGATTCGCTTGGGCGCAGCCTGATCCAAGCCTCGTTCGCTGCGAATGGCAATCACCGGTAGAATACACGCTACCCCTAGCTCCGTCGCCTTTTCGATCAACCACTCCAAATGGTCGAACTTGAATAGCGCAACAACCAAGGTGACCGGCACGATCTTCGGCTTTAGAGGCAGTTCCTCAACAACTTCGAAGACCACTTCGCCTTTATGCGCCAAGCTGACTTCTGCAAGATACACGTTGGAGTTGTCCGAGATTTCGTACCGCTCGCCTTTCTCCACGCGCAGCACTCTCGTTAAGTGCTTAGCCTCTTCACCGGCGATTGACGCCTGTCCGTTTCGGACCTCGTCCACAAAAAACCTTCGACGTGACATCCTGAATCCATATGATCGCTTTTCTTCGTGGTGTCCTGCTCGAAAAACATCCAAACCAGGTGATTGTCGACGTGGGAGGCGTGGGGTACGACGTCACCATTCCCGTGTCGACGTTTACCGCACTCAGCGGCCCCGGTACTGAGGCCCAGTTACGAGTCCACACGCACGTCCGCGAAGATGCGATTTCCCTATTCGGATTCGCCACGCAGAACGAAAAGCTGATGTTCGAAAAGCTGACCGGCGTATCGGGAATCGGTCCCAAGTTGGCAATCACCATCCTCAGTGGATTGCCGATTGGCGATCTGGTGGGCGCTATCCGCGGGAATCAATTAGAGGTTCTGGTCAAGATTCCCGGCGTCGGAAAGAAGACGGCCGAGCGGGTTGTATTGGAACTGAAGGACAAACTGGAACTGCTCGCCGCGCTGGCGCCCGCATCGGCTAGCGGATCGGCCTCGCCCGGCAAGAAGCCGAGCTTTAGCGCCGTAGAAGAAGATGTACTGAGCGCATTGGTGAACTTCGGCTCACCGCGTCCCAACGCCGAATCGGCAGTCATAAAGGCGCGTGCAGAAGCGGGCACGGAGGCGGACTTTGAGACCTTGTTCCGCCTCGCCCTCAAACTTGTTCGCTAAATGCTACGGCGCTTTTGCTGCACCAACTTATAGCTGCCCTCGGCAAGTTGATGAATTTCTTCCCAGTTCAGCTTGCCGACAGCCCGCAGTGAAACCCAGCCGTGCTGGCCGACATACGGGGTACGAAAGAATCGTTCATCCTTCAAAAAAACCGGCTGGGCCTGTTTGCCCACCTTGAAACTCATGCTCAACTCGCCCTTGTACTGCTCGAGGACGCAAAACGTCTTTTGGGCCACCTGAAAAGTCGGGTGCCCAAATGTCAACGTTTCAGTGGCATTCGGCAGTGCGAGGCAGATTTTTCTTAGCTTCTCGAGGATCTTGTCCCGAGGCAACGACGACATAGACAATCTTTCAGAGTTCTTGATAACAGTGTTCCGGGTGGAGGGACAGCGGTGCCGTCATCCCGTCCTCCATTCTATTCTCAAACAGTTACCCCCCGAATTCCAACTCCCACCTCCCTTTCGACTGTGTCATCTGGGTGGTTGACTTCGCTGAGCGGGCATGGTTACCTTGTCCAAGTCGGCAGGGGTGCCTGGCAAAAAAGGAGACCGCACGTTGGCTCATTCCGTGGTGGAAATTGAGGGCATTGGTCCACAATATGGCAAAAAGTTGCACGAGGCCGGCATACGGTCTACGGAGCAGCTTTTGGAAGCTTGCAAGACCCCGAAGGCCCGCAAAGCGTTGGCCACAAAAACAGAAATTTCCGAACAATTGATTTTGCGGTGGGCGAACCATGCAGACCTGTTTCGCATCAAAGGCGTCGCTCGGCAGTTTGCCGAACTGCTCGAGGCGGCCGGTGTAGATACCGTAAAAGAACTGAAGAGCCGCCGGGCGGAAGCTCTGAGCGCAAAGATGCGCGAGGTCAATGAGACCCGTAAGCTCTCGAAAGTCGCGCCCTCGATCCCAGTGGTGAAGAAGTGGATCGACCAGGCGAAAACACTGCAGTCGAAGCTTTCCTACTAACATGCAGTGCGGGACCTCTCTCACGATTCCGGGATTGTGTCTGGCGATGGCGGTCCTTGTTGGGTGCTCTGCCTCCGCCCCACCGGTTGCAGATCGCACCGTAACCGTGAACGTCTCTTACGCAGAAGCGCCGCCTGCCAACGCTTCCATCGATATCCGCGTAGTGGAAGTGAGCGGCCCCGATCGCGCCATCGCAGGATCGCTGAACGCGCCCGCCACGGCCGGGCCTTTTGAAATACGCATCCCCGCGCAACGCATCAAGGAAACGCAGCAGTATGGACTGGAGATCCACGTTGTCGACAACGGCGTGGCAATTCTTCGTAATCGCGAGCCCTACTACGTACTGACCCGCGGAAACCCCGACCGCGTGAATGCCACTTTGGTGCGGCGGTAGCTTGGCTGGCCGCCAAACCTACGACCCGCACCCGGCATTGGGCCGCATGCACCCGCCCCAGGACTTGGAGCGCGTCCAGAAGGAATACTTGGCCGAAGCGCCGTCGCTCATCGACGCGATGTTCTCCGCGAAGCCTGCGTTGAGGCCAATCTACGACCAGATGTACGACGTGGCGCGAGGCCTCGGTACCGACGTGAAAATCTGCCCAGCCAAGACAATCGTTCCCCTGTACCGGACTCACGTCTTCGCCCAAATCAAGCCGACCACCAAGACCCGAATCGATCTCGGCCTTGCACTGCGACCCTTCATTGAGGAGGGCCGCAACTTCCCCGCCCGTCTCATCGATACCGGCGGATACGTGAAGAAGGACCGGATCACTCATCGGATTGAGATATTCTCGTTGATGGACATTGACGATGAGGTTCTCGATTGGCTGAAGCAAGCGTACGAGTGGAACCCGTAACGGCTCAGGAACTCGCCGACACCCTTGCGGCGGCGGCCTCGCAAAGGCAAAGCATTAAACTAGGCAACACTCCGCCTGGCGTTACGGGTGACGTCGAAATCTCGACATCCCGGATGACCGGTCTGCTCGAGTACGAGCCCCGCGACCTTACCGTCAGCGTTGAGGCCGGCATGAAGTACAGCGAGTTGCAGCGGCTGCTGGCTGCGAACAATCAGATGGTTCCGTTAGACCCTCCCTGGGACGAGGAGGTCACGCTGGCAGGCATCCTGGGGGCGAATCTAAATGGACCGCGGCGTCGCTTGTACGGCACAGCGCGCGACCTCGTGATCGGCATGACGTTCGCCACCCTGGACGGGAAGCTCGTGAAAACCGGTGGCATGGTAGTGAAGAATGTCGCTGGACTCGATATGGGCAAGCTGATCATCGGCTCCTTTGGCACGCTGGCTGCGATTGCGACGGTGAACTTCAAGCTGAATCCGATCCCCAAGGAGTCAGCTACACTCCGTTTTTCTTTCGACTCTGCGACCGCGGCCTTCGCTCTACGCGATCGCATCCTGAAGGGTCAATTGCAGCCTGCTGCTCTCGATCTCCTGAACCCGTCTGCGAGCGAGGCGGTGCAACTTCCGTCTGCTTGGAATCTGCTGCTGCAAGCGGTTGTGATGCCCGAGCGGTTCACGCGTGAGTACGCTGGCTCAACCATCGTCGACGACTCCATCTGGAGGACGGTAGCGAACTTCCCCGCCCGATCGAGCGCCCAAATCATTGCTCGTTGCAGTACAACGCATATGGGCATGAAGGATTTGGTTCGTGACGGTATTACGACACCGGTCATCGCCCGGGCAGCGTCTGGAATCGTATATCTCTATGATCCAGTGAGTTTGCCAGAGAAAGCGCCTTATGTACTCGAAAGGGCGCCTGCCGGCGTGGATCGTTGGCCCAACCCTGATCCCGGCAGCCTCGCCGTTATGCGGAACATCAAGAACATGCTCGACCCACAAGGTCTTTTGAACAAAGGTGCCTTGTATGGACGCATCTAACAATGCATTGCACATCCTGGACAAGCCGCAAGGCAAGGATCTGGACAAGTGTGTCCATTGTGGACTCTGCCTGAACGCTTGCCCAACGTATCGCGAACTTGGCGTTGAGATGGATTCGCCACGCGGGCGCATTTACCAAATGGTCCAAGTGGCCACCGGCGCTGCAGAAATCGACGACAGCTACCGGGAACACCTTGGCTTGTGCCTGGCATGCCGCGGTTGCGAGACTGCCTGTCCGTCAGGAGTTCCGTACGGTCGCCTCATTGAAGCGGCACGCGCGGAGATCGCGGCCAAGCATCCACCGCCGTTCCTCATGCGAATGGCGTACCGCTATCTGCTGCCCTCGCGCTTCAACTTGAAGGTGGCAGGTACGCTGCTCTGGCTCTACGAGAAACTTGGTTTGAAAGCGATGGCCCGATCGTTAGGCCTAATCCCCAAGAGTCTGCGCGAAGCGGAAGCACTTGCGCCCCCGATTGAGAGACCGTTCTTCTACGAGTCCTACGGCAAGACGTTCCCAGCGATCGGCAGGAAACGGTATCGCGTAGCTTTTCTTGGCGGCTGCATCGCCAACCTCAGCTTTGCTCGACTTAACGACGCTACCGTACGCGTTCTGCAGCGCAACGGCTGCGAGGTTGTGATCCCGGACAACCAGAACTGCTGTGGAGCGTTACAGGTCCATGCTGGCATGCGGGATGAGGGTCGCGCGCTGGCGAAACAGAACATCGACGCGATGGTGGATGCGGGGTACGATGCCATCATCTGCAACGCCGGTGGCTGCGGCTCGACGTTGAAAGAGTACGACGAACTGTTGGAGCACGACTCACAGTACGCAGAGAGAGCCAAGCGATTTGTCGCCCAGCTGAAGGACGTGAACGAGTTTCTGGGCTCCATCGATTGGAATAGGGCGGACCTAAAGCCGCTGCCGATCAAGATCACTTATCAGGACTCGTGCCACTTGTCGCACGGCCAGAAGATCCGCACAGCGCCACGCCAGTTATTGAAGTCGATTCCCGGCCTGCAACTGAACGAGATGCCCAGCTCCGATGTCTGTTGCGGAAGCGCCGGTGTGTACAACGTCGTGCACACAGATGTCTCCATGCAGATTCTGGATTCGAAAATGAGCAACGTGAAGAAGGCGGATGCGCAGTACATCGCAACCGCCAATCCCGGCTGCATGCTGCAGCTTCGGTTCGGCGCGCAAAAGTACGGGACAGGACACGAGGTCTTGCATGTGGTCGAAGTTCTGGACCGTTCTTACGCTGGCAGTAACTAGCAGTGCGCAAGCGGTAGAACCCACCACTGTGTTCCCGCGCATACCGGGTATCGTGACGCGCTTGACCTTCGACGACACTCGGACGGGTCACATGGTGGTGAACGGCGAATGGCTCATCACAACGGATGGAGGGGTTTCCTGGACCAAGTCCGCGACGCCTCGGGTCGTACAGCCGATTTGGATGTCTACGTTGCGTCAACCCGGATGGAAGGGATGGGCAGTCGCTCCGGCCCGCAGCTACTCGGACCGGCAGTTCTGGCAGATCGATGAAAAGCACGGTCTTGAATTGGTGGACACAGACTTATTCACTACATCCGACAGCGGCGCCACATGGAAGGCCGGTGCCTATCCAGGCGCATCTCTCGGCAAGCCCACGCTGTACTTCAAAGGCTCCCGTGGCCTCATCATTACAACCCCTGGGGACATCCGCGTCTCCGACGACTACGGCGTCACCTGGAACAAAGCCGCGATCGACCCAGTCAGCAAGTCCGACCTCGGCAAGCCTCCAGATCAGCCGTTCGTAATGCTCACTACTTGGTACGGGTATGCCACCCGCGGCGGCAATACGATCTACGAAACTCGCGACGGCGGCAGGAACTGGCAACCGTTCTTTACCGGCAACAACGAGTACTTTCACGTCATCACCTGCTATGCGTCGGATTGCTGGGCCGCCGCCTCTGAGGGACGCCTCGTGCATTGGAACGCGGCAGCAGCGTTACACTAAAAGTTCACCCCTCAAAAGAACCAGCTATGATTCGTACCCGCAAGCTGTCCCAGCTCTCGTCCGCGGACCGCTCCGTGCTCATGCGCCGCGCGCAGGCAGATATCGAACAGATCACGCCACGCGTGCAGGAAATGGCCGACAAAGTAAAGGCCCACGGAGACGAAGCGCTCACCGCCTACGTGAAAGAGTTCGACTTCGGCGAAGGCGTGCCGTTCACCGGCCTCAAAGTGACCGAAGAGGAAGCCAAAGAAGCAGCAGGCCTGTTGTCGCCGGAAGTTCGTGAAGCGATCGACGCCGCCTATGCCAACATTCGCGCCTTCCATGAAAAACAGCTGCCGGAACCGATTTGGTTTGCTGAAGTCTCGCCGGGCGTATTCGCTGGTGAGAAAGCAACTCCGATCGAACGAGTCGCCTGCTACGTTCCGGGCGGCAAGGGCTACTTCCCGTCCGTGATGCTGATGCTCGGTGTACCGGCATCGGTAGCTGGCTGCCCCAGCATCTGCGTAGTCACTCCGCCCAACAAGCAGGGCAAGGCGGACCCGGCTGTTCTGCATGCGGCATCCAAGTGCGGTATCACCGAAGTCTACAAGATGGCTGGCGCACACGCGATCGCCGCTCTCGCCTATGGCACGGCATCCGTACCACGGGTCGATAAAGTCGTCGGCCCTGGCTCGATCTATGCCACCGCAGCGAAGCGCATCCTCGCGGGCGTGGTGGACGTAGGTCTACCCGCAGGTCCCAGCGAGTCCATCATCCTGGCGGACGAGCACGCGGACCCCGCGATCGCGGGTCTTGATCTGTTGATCGAGGCCGAGCACGGCGCAGACTCCGCCGCTCTGCTGGTCACCCACAGCGTGGACCTCGCGGAGAAGGCGGCCAAAGCGATCGAGGGCTACCTGCCGAACATCCCTGAACCTCGCCAGACTTACATCCGTACGGTGCTTGGCAACTACGGGGGCATCGTGTTGACCGAATCGTTCGAACAGTCTTGCGACTTTGTGAACGACTACGCGCCGGAGCACCTGGAAATTCAGGCCAAGGATCCGTTCCTCGCGCTGAGCCGCATCAAGCATGCCGGCGAGATCCTGCTCGGGCCGTACACACCGATTTCGATCGCGAACTACTGCCTGGGCCTGAACGCGATTCTTCCGACAGGCCGCTTTGCGCGCTCTTACTCGGCTGTCACCGTGCACGACTTCATCAAACGGTCGGGCATCGGCTACATGGATGAGCGCGGTTACGAAAAGCTTTCGGGATACACTGCGACTCTGGCCGATTACGAAGGCTTCCCGTCGCACGCTTTCGCGATTCGCGAACGCGCCAAGATTTGGAAAGATAAAAAGCCATGAGCGTGGCGCAGCTTGCGGAGATCCGGGCCCTGCAGTTCCAGGATCTTCCGCAAGCCAACCGCCTGATGGCGGAGTTCTTCCGCCGGCGCGTCCCTTTCCCTGTTCGCGACGTCAGTATTCGTGTGCTCGCGGTGTCGCTCAACTCCGTCAATGGCATCTTGAGCTTGGAGGACGGCCAGCGGCTGTTCTTCAAAGCGCACATCGAGTCCCAGGTAGCGGACCGCGAGTACTACAACACGCAGGTCCTGGCTGACGCTGGGTATCCGGTCTTGCGCCCGGTGATGAAGGCCAAAGAGTCCGAAGAGCAACACGTCATGCTTTACGAGGTGGTGGAGACTCCCACCATGTTTGATGCTTGCCGGGCAGTGGAAGCCGGGGAAGCCGACAACACGCAGGACCTCATCGCCGCCCAGCGACGTTCGGACATCACGCTATTCAGCCTTTATGAGCGCTCCTTATGCTGGCAGACCGCAGCAGAGAACGCATCGAGTCCGGTATTCCAGTTGTTCTACCATCGGCTCACTGGAGGCCGCTACGATCAGTTCTATAGCGGTCAACAGTTTCCGTATCTTGAGATGCCGTGGGAGAGGCTGATCGACCTGCCGTGGGTGATCAACGGCCGGGAGTACGACAAGCCGATCCGGACGCTGCTCTCGGATGCCATTCGCCTGCTGAACCCCGCCCAGGAGGGCCCAGTAGTCGCAGGTCACGGCGATGCGCATAATGGAAACGTTTTCTATCGCGGTCCCAAACAGGACTTGTTGTATTTCGATCCGGCGTTTGCCGGTTACCATCACCCGCTGATCGACCTCACCAAACCGCTGTATCACAATACCCTGGCGCAATGGATGTACTTTCCCGCGGAAACGGGCGCGAAGCTGCAACTGGACGCGCGGGTCGTGAACGGCAAAGTGGTCGTAGAGCATGACTATGCGCTGAATCCCTTGCGTAAGGGCATCCTGGATTCGAAAGCAGAACTGGTGTTGAACCCGGTTCGGGAACTACTGTCTGCCAAAGGCTGGCTGCGCGACGACCACCGTGAGTACTTGAGGGCCGCCGTGTTCTGCTGCCCGCTGCTGACCATGAATCTCTGTGATCGCGCCAAGTTTCCAGCCAACGTCTCCGTCCTTGGCCTGGCGCACGCGGTGATGACTGGAAATAAGGATCTATGTTGATCGTCTTTGACCTCGACGGCGTACTTACCTCCGAGGCTGGTTACTGGCGCTCGGCGCGTGCTGGCGTCGCAGAGATCGAGCCACAGGCTACGATTCCCGACGAGTTCATCTACTGGGTAAAGAACCACGCCGTCAACCACAATTGGGACCTTGCATTTATTGCACTGTCGGCGTGGCGAGATTTTGACGGCTTCCGTCAGGCGCATGAGCACCTCACTGGCAAGCACCTCTTGGCCGCCTGCCCGGGCTATCGCGAGGAAGCTTGGATCCGCTGTCACGAAGTCTGCCAGCGCATTCAGAACGAAAGTGCGCCGCCGGTGGAACTGCTGGTCTCGAATCCACGCGAGTTGCTGGCGACGCTCACCACCGAGCATCGATGTGCTGTCGCCACCGGCCGTCCGCACCCGGAGGCCATCGCTCCGCTTGAGGCGGCAGGAATTCTCGAATACTTTGATGCCAGCCGAATCATCACGCACGACGATGTGATCCGCGCGGAAGCGGCGCAACCCGGGCAGAGCTTTGGCAAGCCACATCCCTTCATTCTGGAAAAGGCAATGTCGTACGACTTCGCGCCTGCTGACACGGTGTTCGTCGGCGACACACTATCGGATATCGAAGCGGCCAAAGCAGCGCGCGTCCGAAGCATTGGCATCGTGGGTGCGCTCCCCCCCGGCCCGTATCGTGAAGACCGCCACGACACCCTAGCCAAAGCAGGGTGCCGCACTATTCTGAACTCTGTTGTTGAACTCCCACAGGTGCTATGAGAGATCTTGTTCCGGACTATGTAAAGCGGCTGCCCAAGCGGCAGGCGAGCGCACCCGCAGTGCCAAATGAGATCCGCCTGGATCGCAATGAGCAGCCGTTTCCGCCCTCTCCAAGGGTCGTACAAGCGTTGCGCGACGCGGCAGAGCAAGCGAACCGGTACCCCGAGTCATTCTCAGGCGGCCTGCGTCGCCGCATTTCTGAGTACACCGGCGTGGCTTTCGATCAGATCGCCGTGGGCAACGGGTCGGATGAGCTCATCGAATGGCTTGCCCGCGCCTTTCTGTCGAACGGCGATGAGATCATCGTCCCAAAACCCAGCTTCTTTTACTACGCCACCACCTGCAGTGCCGTGGGTGGCGTTACGGTGTATGCGGATCGGAATCCGGACTTCACACTCAATCTGGACGCGATCTTCAGCAAAGTGACGGATCGCACAAAGATCCTTTACATCGCGAATCCCAATAACCCCACCGGGACTCCAGTGCCGCGGCAAGAGATCATCGCGATTCTCGAACGCGCTGACTTCCTTGTGGTGGTGGACGAGTGTTACCACGAGTTCCACGGTGAGACTGTGGTGGACCTCCTTCCGAAGTACCCGCACCTGCTGATCCTGCGTAGCTTTTCGAAAGCCTTTGGATTGGCAGCGCTACGTGTTGGATATGCGATGGGATCAGTCGAGCACATCGACTATCTGCACCGCGTCGCGCAATCCTACTCCGTCAACCGCATGGCGCACGCAGCAGCGATATCCGCCCTGGATGACGTGGAGTGGGCAAAGAGTAAGATCGCGGGTATTTGCAGCGAACGCGACCGTATCGCGACAGCATTACAAGACCTTGGGCTCACAGCGTACCCGTCACGCACCAACTTCGTGCTGGTGAATGCAAGGGCGAGCGGCAAGACTGCCACCGAGATCGCCGCTGCTCTACGCGAGCAGAACATTCATGTCAGCAATTTTGCCGGCTATCCTGGCCTGGATGACTATTCGTTCCGGCTTTCTGTAGGGTTGCCAGAGCAGAACAATGCGACGATCGCAGCGCTTGAGAAGCTGGTCGTGATTACTTCTTCTCAGCCAGCGCCCACAATTGGTTCCGGTTCGCAATAAACAGGACGCCGTTGGCAGGCACGGGAGTGGAGTACACCGAGCTACCCATGTTGTACTCACCCAGGAGCTTCTTTTCTTTGCCCGCCTTCAGGACAGCGACATCTCCATCTTCGTCGCCAAGGTAGACGCTGCCGTTGATCACCATCGGGCTGCCCCAAATAGCGGCCAGCATGTCATGTGTCCAGTAGGCCTGCCCCGTCTTAATGTCGAGCGCATGCAGGAAGCCTGAGAAATCGGCGTAGTACAGGATGCCGTCATGGATTGCGCCCGTGGAGATGGAGCGGCGGATCTTGTCGTAATGCCAGATCTGTCCAGACTTGGTGATGTCGCCACGCTTGGTCGCATCAATTGCGTACAGATGGCCAACGCCTTCGCCGTGCTCCGGATCCTGGCCGTTGGCGATGTACACAACGTTGTTGTAAATCACGGGGGTCGAGATCACTTCATTGCGCGTCTTGGGCCACACCGAGTCCTTGGGATTCATGTCAAACTCCCAAAGCTTGGTTCCCTTCTCCGCGTCATATCCCCGAACCCAACCATCACCTTCTCCCATCACCGCCTGCACGACGTCGCCGATCTTTGCGACGGCTGGCGACGACCATTGACCATGCAGGATCCGGTTGCCAACATGATTCTGCTCCCAAACAACTTTGCCGGTCTTTTTGTTCACGGCAATAATTGCGGGAGCCTTCGGCGAAGGAATGTTCACATGGCTTTCGTCTTGGCCGTTGGAGGTAGAAAGGTAGAGAAGATCGCCCCAACTCGTAACCGACGAATTCGACATATTGTGCGGGTGCGAACCGAGCTCTTCGATCATGTCGAGCTTCCAGATCACCTTGGCACCGCCCTTGCCATCACCGTTTACATCAAGCGCCTGTAATTCGCCACGATTGTTGACGTAGTACAGGATCTCGCCTTCCACCAAAGGCGAAGCGCATACTCCCTGGAACGGCCAATCGTTCACGCGGCCCGCGGGCAACTTCGGGTTCGCCTGCTGCCAAAGGAACTGACCATCGGATTCACGGAACGCCATCAGGACGCCACGGTCGCCACCCTCTTTCGGATTGCGAAGGCCTTCATTATTGGTGCCGACAAACACCTTGCCCGCAGCGACCACAGGATTGCCGTAGGTTTGAGAACCAAGCGTAGCCATCCACTTTACGTTCGCCTTGGTGTTGATATCCCACGACGTAGGAAGGCCCTTCATGGTCGAAACCATGTTTCGATCGGACGTACCGCCCCACTGAGGCCAATCGGAACTACCCGGGTCGGAAGCGGTGAGCAGCATGCCCAACGCCAGCGTGGCGGACACTGCCGCGAAGACTTTTTTCTTCATCGTGGGACTCTCTTCAGATCTTAGGGTAACTGACGGCTCAGACCGCCATTTGTGGCGGAAAATACTCGACGACCAAAACCGTTATATCATCGGCGGCAAAAGTACCGTCGGTGTGGGCCTCCGCCGCTTCCACCAGCTTTCGATGCAGGCCTTGGCAATCGAGCAATGCGTACTCTTGCACCAGTTTGCGAACCCGCCGCGCGCCAAAGAACTCACCGTCCAAGTTCTGCGCGTCGGTCAGTCCGTCCGAATAAACGACTATTTTGTCGCCCGGGTCGAGCTTGGCACTCTGCACGACATACTCTGATTCCTCCAACAAGCCGACCGGTACCCCATTGGCATCGATGAGCGCGGAACGTCCATCCGGCTTCACAACGATGGGAGTGCAGTGTCCGGCGTTGACCCAATACAGCATGCCGTCGGAGTTCAGCAGGGCATAAAACAACGTTGCGTACCGTTCGCCTTGTGCACGTTCGCAAACGTACTTATTCAGGGTCGTGATCAGACTGGACATGCGATCCGGGTCAGGCGGAGCAGCCAGGAATGCACCCTGCAGGATGGACGCGAAGATTGCAGGCCCAACGCCCTTACCGCTCGCGTCGGCCACGACCATACACCACATGTCGTCGCCAATCTTGTGCAGGTCGAAGTAGTCTCCGCCCACCTGGTGTGACGGAATACTGGCGCCAATCGCGCGGAACCACCCCTCCTGGGGAAAGTTCTGCGGCAACATATCCTGCTGGATTCGCCGGGCGATCTCCAACTCTTCCTCAAGCCGCTGCTTGGCCCGTTCCTCGTCCAAAAGGCGGGCGTTCTCCAGGATCGTCGATGCCTCGAGAGCCAAGGTCTGCAGTAATTCGCCACTACCTTGCGAGAGGTCCGGCTTGCCCCCCTCAAGCAAAAGTACGCCTGCCGTATCTTCAGCGCGTGACAGATACTGCGTCTCTTCGATGTTCTCCGTCCGCACCCGAATCAGGGGAACAGCGATGGCTAGGGATCCGTCGGCCAACGGCATCGTCAGGGAGAGAAACTGGCGCCGCGTGGCGACCGCCGCTTCAATTTCCGTGGCCGTCACGCTAGGATTGCGCTCTGCACCTAGTGGCTGCCCCTTCGCATCGCGCGACAACTTCACCTGCAAGGGTTGATCGCGCTTCTCGCGCAGATAAATAAAGCCGGACTCCGTGCCCGTAATCGTGAGCGCTGCATCGAGCACCGCCGCCAGCACCTCTTCGACGGCCAGCGAGTTGCGCAACGTCCGCGCGACCTCAACGACGGCCCGTAACTTAGCCAGATTGCCGCCGTTCGGCAAGTTGGACTGGCCCGTCTGGATCTGCTGCAGCAGACGCCCGACCTCGTCATCGTCGTACATGAAAGTGATCTTGTACGAATCCTCAAAGCCAAAGTCGATGCGGTCAGAACTCTTCAGCACCTGTCGCGTAACAGGCTCGCCATTCACCAATACGCCATGCCGGCTGCCCAAATCTTCAATAAAGTAGGCAGCGCCCTCGCACACAATCTGCGCATGTTGACGAGAAACGCGGTTGTCGCGAAGCACCAGCGCGCTGTCACTTTGCCGCCCGATGATGAAGGGTAACTTGTCGATGGCGACTCGCGTCCGGTTGCCGGAAGGATTCACTACCAGCAGTACGGCGGGACGTGCGCTCATTTTGCTACTGCGGCCGTCGCGCTGCGGCGCTTGGCGGTGGTCGTGGGTGGCAATGCCGCTGCAGCCTCTACTTCCTGCTCGCGTAGCACCTGGCAGTGCGCGCAATACCCGCCAATCTCGGTTCGCGCCAACATGATCTGAAATCCGAAGTGCTGCTCTACTTGCCGCCGCAGTTTCTGTAGTGGCTCGCCAAAGAACTCTTCTACCTTGCCGCATCGCAGGCAAATGACGTGAGCATGCTCCTGCTTGAGACGCGTCTCGTAATAATGCTGGTCGCCGCCCATATGCATCAGATCCAGCTCATCGACAAGACCGCTCTCTTTGAGCATCTTCAAAGTGCGGTATACAGTGACCCGATTGAGCTTCGGATCCTGCTTCTGCGCCAGCTCGAACAACGTTTCGGCATCCAGATGCTTGCCCGATTTGTCAATCAATTCCAGCAGGATTTCGCGCTGTCGCGTGAGGCGAACGCCCTGCGATTTCAGCGAATCTTTGATGCCGATTGCAGCCACTTTCCTCTGAGCGTACCACGCTCGTCTACACGCGTTAAGCTAACTATTGAAAATGAAAGCCGTCTTCGTCAACACGCCCGGCGGCGTGGACCAACTTCAGTACGCCGACCTCCCCAAGCCTACTCCGGCGAAAGGCCAAGCCCTTGTCAAGATTGCGGTCAGCGGAGTCAACTTTATCGACGTTTACTTTCGTACCGGCCTCTACAAGGCAGACGCGCCGATCGGGCTCGGCATGGAGGCTGCTGGTGTCGTGGAAGCCGTCGGCGAGGGCGTAACCGAGGTCAAACCGGGCGACCGCGTTGCCTATGCGATGGCGCGCGGGTCGTACGCCGAGTACGCTGTTGTTCCCAGTTGGCAACTCGTTCCCATTCCGGAAGGTCTGGACTTCGAGTCCGCCGCAGCCACCATGCTCCAGGGCATGACGGCACATTACCTCACGCATTCCACTTGGCCCTTGAAGGCCGCTGAGACCTGTCTGGTTCACGCAGCTGCGGGAGGCGTGGGGCTTCTACTTGTACAGATCGCCAAAATGTTGGGTGCCAAGGTGATCGCGACAGTTGGCTCAGATGAGAAGGCGGAGTTGGCCAAAGCCCATGGTGCGGATCTTACGGTAGTCTACACTCGTGAGGACTTCCAACAAGCCGCACGCGAGTTCACAGGTGGCAAGGGCGTCGACGTTGTGTACGACTCAGTCGGCGCGTCAACGTTTATGAAGAGCCTCGACTCGCTGCGCCCCCGGGGACTGATGGTGACCTTCGGCAACGCCAGCGGCCCAGTCCCCGAGATTGCTCCGTTGGTTCTCAACCAGAAAGGCTCTCTATTCCTGACCCGCCCGACGCTGGCGCACTACGCTGCCACCCGGGATGAGTTGCTCTGGCGCAGCGGCGACCTTTTCCGCTGGCTTGGAGAAGGCAAGCTGAAGCTACGCATCGAGCATAAGTACCCGTTGGCCAGTGCTGCCAAAGCGCACACCGATCTGGAAAGCCGCAAAACTACCGGCAAGCTGTTGTTGCTGGTCGACTAGCCCACAGTCACGATGCGAAAGCTAGAACTCGATTTCGCCGAGGCAGGTGTTGACGCACTGCTTGTGCAGACACTGCCGAACATTCGTTACCTCACGGGGTTTACGGGCTCCAATGCAGGATGCCTAGTGACGGCGGACGGCCAGACCACCCTGTTCACCGACCCTCGCTACACCGTACAAGCATCGGAAGAGTTTGCCGGTGGTGAGACGCGCATCATCACAAAGCACCGCATGATGGCACTGGCTGCAGTAGAGCATTTGTCGCGACGGCGAGGCGTGCGAATCGGCTACGATCCGGCTGCCACCAGTGTCGCGGAACTTCGCCAGATGGAAGCGAAGTTGCCCAAGGGTGCCAAATTGGTGACAGTCGAGGGCGTGGTCGAAAAGCAGCGGCAAGTTAAAGATGACACCGAAATCGCTCTGATACGGGAGTCAGTCAAGGTCAACTCGGCGGCCTTTGACGCAACGGTGCGCAAAATCAAGCCCGGCTTGCGAGAGTCTGACATAGCGGCGGAACTCGAGTACCAGCAACGGAAGAAGGGAGCATCTGGTCCGTCGTTCGAAACGATCGTCGCTTCTGGACCTCGGACCGCCCTTCCGCACGCGCACCCAACAGACGCCCGGATCGGCCCGGATATACTACTATTAATTGATATGGGCGCCAGCCGGGGAGGCTATGCTAGCGACATGACGCGCATGCTGCACCTGGGCCGCCCGTCCGCAAAAGTCCGCGGTTGGTATGAGGCTGTATTGGAGGCTCAACTAGCGGCGCTGGATTCGATTCGCGCTGGCGTTACCGCCGGCTCCGTGGATCGGGCAGCGCGCGAGATGCTGAAAGCGAAGGGGTTTGGGGAGCTGTTTACCCACTCTACCGGGCACGGCCTTGGACTTGAAATCCACGAAATGCCGGGCATCCGCGCCAAAGACAAAACCAAGCTTCGCCCCGGAATGGCCATCACGGTCGAACCGGGAATCTACATCGCTGGCGAAGGCGGAATCCGCATCGAAGACACGGTGGTCGTCACGCAGAATGGCTGCGACATCCTGACCCCCACCACCAAAGAGTTCGTTTCCCTATAACTACAGAAACATCAATGAATATCGACGAAATACGTGAGCTGCTCGGATTGTTCAACGAAAGCGGCGTGGCTGAAATGGAAGTGCAGCGAGGCGAGAACCGCGTACGCCTGAAGCGCGCGTCGCTAAGCCACGACTATGTGGTAGCCGCACCTGCACCTGCGGCCGGCACCATCTATGCCGCTGCGGCGCCTCCCGCCGCTCCCGCACCTGCCGCTCAACAGTCCCTCGCGGGCGCTTCCGCCCCTGTCATCGACGCCCAGGCCGAAAAGAACGACCTGATCAAGTCCCCCATCGTCGGCACCTTCTACGAGTCGGCCTCCCCGGGCGCGGCACCTTTCGTGAAGGTCGGGGACCAGATTGAAAAGGGCCAGGTCCTTTGCATCATCGAATCCATGAAGCTGATGAACGAGATCGAAGCCGAGTTCGCGGGTACGATCGTGTCCAAGCTTGTGGACAACGGCAAGCCAGTGGAATACGGCCAAGCTCTGTTCGCCGTCAAACCCCGGTAACCGCAGATGTTTCAGAAAATCCTGATTGCCAACCGCGGCGAAATCGCGCTACGGGTGATCTGCGCCTGCAAGGACCTCGGCATTCGTACCGTCGCGGTCTATTCGGAAGCAGATCGCAATAGCCTACACGCCCGGTTTGCGGACGAAGCCATCTGTATTGGTCCCGCAAAGAGTGCCCGCAGCTACCTCGACATCCCGTCGGTAATCAGCGCCGCCGAGATCAGCAATGCGCAGGCCATCCACCCTGGCTATGGCTTCTTGAGCGAGAACGCCGACTTTGCGGAGGTATGCCACGCGTCCGGCATCCAGTTTATTGGACCCAAGCCGGACGTCATCCGCATGATGGGCCTGAAGCAGCGCGCTCGCGAGGCGATGGACCAGCATGGCGTGCCAATTCTGCCTGGCTCCAAGAATGTGCTCGGGAGCGTAGAAGAGGCTCTAGAGTTTGCGGAAAAGATCAGCTACCCGGTGATCCTCAAGGCCTCCGCCGGTGGTGGTGGCCGCGGTATGCGCGTTGTTCGCAGCGCGGATGAGTTGCCCGGCATGTTGGCGCAAGCGCAGGCCGAAGCCGCCGCCGCGTTCTCCAACGGCGACGTCTACATGGAGAAGTTCATCGAGGCGCCGCGACACATCGAATTTCAGGTGATCGGAGACCAGCACGGTCGAGTAGAAGTTTTGGGTGAGCGGGAATGCTCCATTCAGCGCCGCCACCAAAAACTGGTTGAAGAGGCTCCTTCCCCTGCTGTTTCCCCGGAACTCCGTGCGGAAATCGCCGCAGGACTGAAGAAGGCCTTCGAATCGATCGGCTATTCGAATGCCGGCACCGTCGAGTTCCTGATGGACGAGAAGGGCAAGCTGTACTTCATTGAAGTCAACGCCCGCATCCAGGTGGAGCATCCAGTGACGGAAGCAATCACAGGCATCGATCTCGTCAAAGCCCAGATCCTTGTCGCTGCTGGACGTCCGCTGAGTGAGATCCTGCCCCCAGAGGGCGTACAGATTCGCGGTCATGCGATTGAGTGCCGAATCAACGCCGAGCACCCCGAGACCTTTGCCCCCTCGCCCGGCCACATCACGGGTTGGAACGTCCCCGGAGGCATCGGTGTTCGCGTCGACACCGCTGCGTATTCGGACGGTGTCATTCCGCCTTACTACGATTCGCTGGTCGCCAAGTTGATCGTTCACGGCAAAGATCGCGCCGAGGCGATTCAGCGCAGCAAACGGGCGCTCGATATGTTCGTGGTAGAGGGCATCCAAACCTCCATTCCGCTGCACCGCAAGATTCTGGACCATCCAGATTTTGTGGCTGGAAAACTGGATACAAGCTTCCTGGTTCGCACCAAGCTTGCCGGGAATAAGTAGCAACTGCCCTAAACCAACATCTTCGCCGCCTCAGCCACTGGCACGGGCGGCGATTGCTTTTTGGTAGGCATCTCGAAGCCTGTCGCGCGACGGCTCGGGTAGCGGTTCGGGCTTTTCGATCGGATCGCAATCCTTGCAAAGAGAGACCGTCTGGCGAAGGCTATTCAGAAACTCGATGCACGGCGGACAATCTTTCAGATGCTCCTCGAGATCCGCGCAGGACTCCACCGGCAGCGTCATATCCAGGTACTCGGATAGCGCCGCAAAGATCTGCCGGCAGTCTCCCGTGTGTTCGTGTGCCATCGTTCCTAAGCCTCCACCGTCTGTTCGCGCCGCAAACGCGCATCCAACTCTTTTCGGACCGCCAAACGCGCCCGATGCAAGCGCGTCTTGACGGCGTCTTCATTCAAGTCGAGGATCTGCGCCGTTTCCTGGGTCGAAAGCCCTTCAACGTCACGCAGCAGGATCACCGGCCGGTACAGTTCGGGCAGGTTTCGAATCGCCCTTTGTACTTCCCGTTTCAGCTCCGCACGCATTGCTTCGTCTTCCGGCAGATGCGTCCAATCGGCGATTTCCAACCGGAAACCGTCGCCCTCCTGATGCCGGACCGGCATCAGCTGATCGAGCGAAATTTCCTTGCTGGGAGCGAATACGCTACGGCGTCGCTTGGTCAGACAGGCATTCTTGGCGATTCGAAAAACCCAAGGTCGGACGCGATCCGGTTCGCGCAGTTGACCTAGATTCTCGAAAACGTTCATAAGAGTTTCTTGCGCCACTTCCTCGGCGTCGTCACGCTGCCCGCACATCAGCCAGCTGTAGTTGAAGATCTTTCCGCGAAAGTGTTCGACAAAGCGGTCAAACGCCTCCGGATCTCCCGCCAGCAAACGCCGCGTGATCTCGATTTCCTGGTCGCGCTCCACAGTTTCTCAATTGTAGCCAGCACGTCCTCGCAACCAACGATGCAAGCGATCCAAAAAAGTGACAAGGAATCTGTCACCTCCTGCAAAAACCTGCGTCGTTGGAGGTGAAAATGAAAAACGCCTTGCTCATAGCGGGTTGTGCGACGGTCGTCTGGGTGACGGCCAGAGCACAGGACAACCCTCTCACTCTGCGTGATGCCGTTCAGTTGGCTATGCAGAAGAGCCACCTTATCGAAGCCTCACAAGCGGAAACTGACGTTCAGAAAGCAAGGGTCGCCGAAGCAGCGAGTGGCAGCCTTCCCCGCGTGAACTACTACGAATCGTGGACCCGCAGCAATAACCCGGTTTTCGTGTTCTCCTCCCTACTCACCCAACGGCAGTTCAGTGAGCAGAACTTCGCGATCGGAGCACTGAATCGCCCCGACTTTCTCAACAACTTCCAATCACGCATAGTTGCCGAACAAACGCTGTTCGACGCGGGCCAGACCCGTCGAGTCATGGAGATGGCTCAGAAAAGCGCGTCCATCTCTGAAGAATCCCTCCGCAACCGCCGGATGCAGGTCACCGCCCTGGTCGCCAAAACATACTACGACGCACTGCTGGCGGCGGAACAGACCAAGGTATCGGTGGCGGCGCTTCGTTCTGCCGAAGCCGACCTCGAACGCGCCACCGCCCGCCGCGACGCAGGATTCGCGACCGACGCCGACGTTCTCTCCATCCGGGTCCATCTGGCCAAAACCCGCGAAGAGAACATACAGCGCAAGGCGGACCTGGAGGTCGCGATCGCTGCCTTGAATCAGGCAATTGGCCTGCCGCTCACAACGCAACACTCCCTACTGACGACATTGGACGAGCGGCAGAAGGCCGACCTGAACCGCAGCGAGGAGCGGCCGGAAGTTCGGCAGGCCCGTATAGCCGTGGACGTTGCGAAACTTCAGCGCGAGAACGCCAGGGCAGCGTTTCTGCCACAGGTGTACCTGCAGGGCGCTTTCGAAAGTGACCGCCAGCGTTTCTTCAATCGAGCCGGTCAGAATTGGCTCATCTCCGCAGGGCTTCGGTGGAACCTCTTCAATGGATTCGCCGATCGTGCGCGTATTCAGGCAGCTACGGCAACAGGTCGCAAGGCAGCAGCTGAGGCCGCCCAAGCCGAATCCCAAGTCAACCTGGAAGTACGCCAGGCAACCGCCGCTCGTAACGCAGCAATAGAACGTATCCTCACGGCGAAGGCAGCGGTGGACGAGGCCAGGGAAAGTCTCCGCATCACCCAGGATCGCTACGCGGCCGGGCTCGTCACCGTCTCAGACCTGCTTCGAACGGAGAACGCCTTAAGTGAAGCGAAAAGCCGTCACGCAGCCGCGCTGCACGCCGAGCGAGTTGCGACACTTGCGCTGGTCTACGCATCCGGCACCCTCAACGCCGCCTCAGAGGTCTTGAACTAACATGAAAACCCGAATCCTAGTAGCCTCACTCCTCGCCATCTCAGGCTTGACATCCGCGTGCGGCTCACACGAGGCGCCGCCGAAGAAGAACGAAGCCCTCAAACCAGTCGCTGTCAAAACCGTGGATGTACAGCGCGAACAGTGGTCACGCAGCTATGAGGCCACCGGCACTGTGCGCGCCAGAACGGTAACGCCAATCGCAGCCCGCTTGATGAGCTACGTCACCGCGGTTCGGGTCAAGGAGGGGGACCGGGTTGCCGAGGGCCAGGTACTCGTAACGCTTGATCCGCGAGACCAGGACACCGTCGTTAGCCGCGCGGCCGCAATGAAGGACGAAGTGACGAGCGGCATTGCCGAAGCCACCGCAAGCGCAAACGCTGCCAAAGCCAACGTCGACCTCGCCCAAACCACACACCGTCGCATGTCAGAACTACATGCCAAGCGCTCCGTCACAGATCAGGAGTTGGACGAAGCTTCCGCCCGTCTCAAATCTGCACAGGGTGCGTACGACGCCGCGCAGTCCAGGTTGAAGCAGCTTTCGGCAAGAATGGCCCAGGTGGAACAGGAAGTTCGCATGTCGGCCCTCCAGCGCGGCTACACCACGGTGTCGGCACCGTTCGCGGGCACGATCGTGACGCGATCTGCGGAGCCCGGGATGCTCGCTCTGCCGGGCGTTCCGCTCTTTACGCTGGAACGCGCCGATGGTTTCCGCCTGGAAGCGAACGTTGAAGAGACGCGCCTCGCTGCACTCCGCCCAGGAACGATGGTTGAAGTGCGTTTGGGCGATTCCGAGGAGGTTGTCTCCGGCAAGATTAGTGAGATCGTACCGTCGGTGGATGCCGCGTCACGCAGCGGAATCGTCAAGATCGACCTGCCTCAATTGAAGGATCTTCGCACTGGTTCTTTTGGTCGAGCGACCTTCGCCATGGAGAGCAGCGGCAAGCGCGACGCCTTGACGATCCCCGCCAACGCCGTGATGGAGCGCGGACAGTTGCAGTCCGTATACGTAGCGGAGGGAGGCTTCGCGCGCCTACGGCTCATCACGCTTGGTGCCACTCGAGATGGACGCGTGGAGGTACTCTCGGGACTAAACGGCGGCGAAAAGCTAATCGTTCCACCCTTCGGCGCTATTGCCGACGGTACTCCGCTGGGGGTGCGTGAATGAGTACGCCGAAACTTGGGCCGTCCGGTCGCTTCGCTGCCGCGTGGATTGACTCAAAGCTCACCCCACTCATCATTGTCGGTTCCCTTCTCCTGGGTCTGTTCTCCGTTTGGAAGCTGCCGCGCGAAGAAGAACCTCAGATCGTCGTACCGATGGTTGATGTGTTCGTTCAAATGCCCGGCGCGACGCCGCGCGAGGTGGAGCAACGCGTCACCAAGCCCATGGAAAAGCTGCTGTGGGAGATTCCGGGCGTTGAGTATGTGTACTCAACGTCAAGTCCAGGCTTCGCAACCGTGATCGTGCGATTTCTGGTTGGACAGAATGAAGCAGAATCGGTGGCGCGGCTCACTCAGAAGCTCAATGCGCATCTGGACATCATCCCGGCTGGCGCGACACCTCCGCTAGTCAAACCTCGTTCGATTGACGACGTCCCCATCCTCGCGCTGACGTTCTGGAGCAAGCGCTATAGCGACTATGATCTGCGCCGAGTAGCGGCTCAGGTGCAGGAAACCGTAACACAAACCAGCGAGGTTTCAGCCGTTGCCCTTGCCGGAGGCCAGAGGCGCGAATTGCGCGTCACTCTCGATCCGGCTCGCCTCGCAGCCTACAATCTGTCGCCGCTCCAGGTGGAGCGCACCCTTGGTGGCGCAAACTCGAAGCTACCGGCAGGAGAGTTCGCCACGGGGAATCGCCAAGTGTTGCTCGAGATCGGCCAGTTCTTGGCCAACGCGCAAGACGCCTCCAGCGTTGTTGTCTCTGCGTTCAACGGACGCCCGGTTTTCGTGCGCGACGTCGCGACGGTCGTCGACGGCGGCGAGGAGCCATCCGAGTACGTACGCTATCGGGTCAACGGCACAGCATACCCCGCCGTAACACTCTCGGTTTCCAAGCGCAAAGGCGCGAACGCCGTAAGTGTATCGGACGCAATCCTCGAACGAGTGGAGCGACTCAAGGGTACCGTCGTTCCCGCCGATGTAGAGATCGCCATCACGCGCCACTACGGCGAGACCGCACGGGAGAAGTCCAATGAGTTGCTCGAACACATGCTCATCGCGGTCGTTTCTGTCAGCATCCTGATTGCGCTCACCCTCGGCCTGCGCGAGTCACTGATTGTTTTCACCGCGATTCCCGTCACGCTCGCACTGACACTCACCGTGTTCTACCTGTATGGGTATACGCTCAACCGCATCACGCTTTTCGCGCTGATCTTCTCCATTGGCATCCTCGTGGATGATGCGATCGTCGTCGTAGAGAACATCGTTCGGCACTGGCGTATGCCCGCAAATCAGGGGCGTCCACCGTTCGAGGTTGCAATTGAGGCCGTTGACGAGGTCGGCAATCCCACCATCCTCGCCACCCTCGCTGTCATCGGCGCCATCCTGCCCATGGCATTTGTGGGCGGGCTCATGGGCCCGTATATGCGGCCCATTCCAATCGGTGCGACAGCAGCAATGGTCTTCTCCCTCCTTGTGGCCTTTATGGTGACCCCATGGGCTGCCGTCCGCATTCTCAAGCGCGACACCACAGCCAGCGGCCACGATCCGCACAGCGAAGAGGATAGATTCACCCGCGCCTATCGCGTCATCATGAACACGCTGCTGCACGACGGCGTCAAGCGCACCGCCTTTCTCGCCATCGTTGTTTTTCTGCTTGTGGCCTCATGCTCTTTGTTCTACTTCGGTGGGGTAAAGGTCAAGATGCTGCCGTTCGACAACAAGAGCGAGTTCCAAATCATCGTCGACATGCCCAACGGCACGACCCTGGAACAAACTGCTCAGGCTGCGCAGGCGATCGCCATCGAGGCCGAGAAGCAACCGGAAGTCACCGACGTTCAAACGTACGCGGGAACTGCCTCACCATACAACTTCAACGGACTGGTGCGTCACTACTATCTCCGCCGCGGGGCCAACGTCGCCGACATTCAGGTGAACCTTCTGCCCAAGGGTGAGCGCAAAGCACAGAGTCACGAAATCGCCAAACAAATCCGCAATCGAATCGCCGCCACAGCGGAACGTCTTGGCGCCCGCGTCAAGGTAGCGGAGGTACCGCCCGGACCTCCCGTTCTCCAGACCCTGGTTGCCGAGGTCTACGGGCCGGACCTGGATCGCCGCATCACACTCGCGCGACAGATTCGCGACCTTCTCCGCTCGACAAACGGCGTGGTCGACACCGACTGGTACGTCGAAGATGCTCAACCAAAGGTCGTCTACGAGGTGGACCGCGAGAAGGCAGCTCTAAGCGGGATCTCGCAGGCGGAGATCGCACGCACCCTGCAGTTGGCCGCTGCGGGAAGCCGCGCAGGTCTGCTGCACATAGCCGGGGATCTGGAAGATGTCCCCATCATCCTGCGCCTGGATCGTGCGTCGCGTAGCGATCCTGCTTCGTTGCTCACCCTACGCGCCGGCAATGTACCGCTCGCTGAGTTGGTACGCCCGCGCGAAGTTACCGCCGATCAGAGCATCTACCACAAGAACCTGATGCCAGTGACGTATGTCACAGCGGACGTCGCAGGTGCCATGGAAAGCCCTGTTTACGCCATCCTCGCTCTCATGCCAGGTATTGCAAAACTGCCCATACCCGAAGGCTATGAGTTCGAACAGCACATGGCGGCGATGCCGGTCGACGGCAATCGCTACTCGATGAAGTGGGACGGAGAATGGCACGTTACCTACGAAGTCTTTCGCGACCTCGGCATCGCTTTCGCCGCCGTACTGATCGTAATCTATGGCCTTGTGGTCGGCTGGTTCCAGTCGTTCATCACCCCGCTGGTGATCATGGCGGCCATTCCGTTCTCGCTCGTTGGCATTCTTCCCGCTCACGGTGCGCTAAACGCATTCTTCACCGCCACCTCGATGATCGGGTTCATTGCTGGAGCAGGCATCGTTGTTCGCAATTCCATCATCCTGGTGGACTTCATCGAGCTTCGCCTTTCGGAGGGCATGCCACTGGATCAAGCGGTAGTTGACGCCGGAGCCGTACGCTTTCGTCCGATGGTTCTAACCGCTGCGGCAGTCGTCGCAGGATCCTCTGTGATCCTTTTCGACCCTATCTTTCAGGGGCTCGCCATTGCCCTGATGGCGGGTGAGATCGCCTCGCTCCTTTTGAGCCGCATGACCGTCCCCATTCTTTACTTTCTTGTCCGCCGCCAGAGGAGGGCGGCCTAATCCAATGACCGTTGAACGCATGCTTCGGATGATTGCCGGCTTCATGATCCTTCTATCACTGGCGCTTGCTACTTGGGTGGACCAGCGCTGGTTCTGGTTCACCGCCTTCATCGGTGCGAATCTCCTGCAATCGGCCTTCACGAACTGGTGCCCAATGATGGCGATCCTGCGCAAAGCCGGGGTGCGATCATAGTGAGGTGAACGGCAGAATCGTCCTTGCCTCAAAGTCGCCAAGACGGCTAGAGTTACTGCGCAACGCTGGCTTCACCGTTGAGGTACGCATAGCGGATGTGGAAGAGATTCCTGCAGCAGGGGAACTTCCCATCGCGTACGTCCGGCGGCTCGCTCAGTCCAAGGCAGCGGCAGTAGTCGCGTCGGAGCAAGAACTCGTTCTCGCAGCGGACACGATTGTGGTCGTGGACGATAAGATACTCGAAAAGCCGGCGGACCCAGCCGACGCTATACGCATGCTGAGCTTGCTTTCGGGCCGCCAACATACCGTGCACACCGGCATCTGCGTCCGATACGGCGGCCAGTCTCAGGTCGACCACGCGCAAACTACCGTGGAGTTCGCCTGCATGACGCCGGACGAAATCGCTGCCTACGTGTCGACCGGCGAGCCGATGGACAAGGCTGGGGCGTACGGAATTCAGGGCTACGCCTCACGCTTTGTGACGAGCATCGATGGTTGCTACTTCAACATCGTTGGTTTGCCCGTTTCATTGGTTTACCGGCACATGTCTGATATACTAAAGTCCTGCCCAGTTCGGTGAGGTGCGAGAGCGGTTGAATCGGGCGGTCTCGAAAACCGTTGAACCTTTGCGGGTTCCGTGGGTTCGAATCCCACCCTCACCGCCATCTTCCCTTTCTCAACAATCCCTAGAGCAAATTCTCGGATCGCTCATCGCTCGCGTGATGAGGTGATGGATCTTCCCCTGGCAGACTCCGCAGCGGTCGACATGATCTCGGATCGCCACATCGATCGACGCCAACTCTTCTCGTTGCGAAGTACGATCGCTACTGGCTGCGTAGCGTGACTTTACGTCAGTCCGTTGCATTTCCAGGTGAGCAAGTGTTGAGCAAGTATTCATGCTGGTCGGCCTCGGCTTTTCTTCGATCCTAACAGCCACCTCTGAAAATCTGGTGAACTTCTCAACTGTCTTTACACAAATAGAGACAGCGAATCCTCTTGAGGAAACAATAACGCCAGAAATCGTCTCTGCCCTGCATGACAGGCGACTTCCACGTACTAGCCGTCCCCGGAGGCTGGTCGATCCAGACCGAGACCGATCCTACTCCGGTTGCCCGTTACGAACTTCGCGACACAGCGATACAGGACGCTCGCGTGCTCGCCATGCAAACGCGAACCAGTGTAATCATTCATGGAATCGACGGGAACATTGAAGCCCGAGAGTCCTTCCGCGAGCCTACGGAACTGCCGTCGTCGGCCTTTGGCACCCCGAATGCTTAGCAGATGATTGCTGTAGCGGGGTTGGTAGTTCTTGGACCGCGAGTCGAAGGCCGAAGCAGAACGGCGTCAGGCAATCGAGCAGCCTTTGAAGGTGCAAAGGATGCCGGAGACAAGGTTTTTGTCGTTTCCCTTGTCTGTTGGTCTTGAGTGGGGATGCTAAAACATCCGAAGAACTAACCGCTCAAGACCCGGCATCCTTTGTAACGCTCTGCGCTACCAGTAAAGTTTCAATGCCACCTGCATTTGGCGCGGGTCGTTCACCTGATTGGTGACGACGCCAAACGTTGCCGCATCGATGTTGGTGCTACCAATGCCAAACACAGTGCGGTTGAAGATATTGAAGGCCTCACCGCGTAGATCCAACCGTAGGGCCTCACCAATCTGGAAGGTTTTCGCCAGGCTGATGTTCTCGTTCTGATTCCAGAACGCACGCACTTTCGGGTTGTACCTCGTCGCATTCCCAAAATAAGCGGTTTGCGTCGGGAACACCGAACGATCGAGGAAGCGATCAACAGCGGGATCAAACTTCTCACCTGCGATTTTGCCGCGCCATCCTTCATAAGTCGTTACGAATGGCCGCGTCGCGCCATTGAAGATAGGCAGTGGGTTGTTCCGCGTCAACGCAATTGGGAATCCACTGGAATAGACCTGAATCGCTGCCACTCGCCAACCGCCAATGACGTGCGAAAGCAGGCCCTTCTGCGCCCACCGCTGACCCTTGCCAAACGGCAGGTCAAAAATGGTCGAAAACTTCAAGGCATGCGTCTGGTCAAACTGGCCGATCGACTTTTCAAGCCCGCGATTGTAGTGGTCCATGGCGGCCGCCTGATTCGCCGCATACGTATCGGTATCCGTTAGCAGCTTGGAGAAAAGGTAATTCCACTGGAACGTAAGTCCCTTGGCAAAACGCCGGTCCGCCTTTAAAACAAAGGCGTGATAGCTGGAATGTCCGCTCTTGTCGCCATTCCCTTGCGTACCGGTGATGATGTTCAGGTACTGGGGGAAAGGCCGCAAAGACTGCGCGACCGTTCCTGTAAAGCCAGCATATGGGGCTCGCATACCAGCCTGTTGCGCAGTGGCCGACGTAATGTTCGCCCGGAGCAAAGCCAAAGCCTGCGCGTTGCCGTACTGCGCAATGAGGCCGTTTACTGTCGCCGTTGGGACTTGATTGAAGCTCAACAGATTGGCTGGCAGATGGCTGCCGGAACTGCCGTTGTAGCCCACCTCGAGCACCAGGTTCGAAGTTACCTGATGCTGAATGTTGAAGGTCCAGCTATTGCTTTCAGGCGCCCGCGTGGCGTCCTGACCGTTCCAATAATCCACCGTGTTGCCGTTCGAGAAGGCGGGATCAATCAGCGGCGGCAGCTTGTACGCTGGCAGTCCTTGATCCAGGCGGAACGTGGGCTGTACACCTTGCGACGTGTTCTCAAAAACGTACTGGCCGATGAAGCCTGCGAAGTGACCGCTGCTCCCTGCTGCCGTCACGCGAGAGAAAGACCGTCCGTAACCCGCTCGGAACGTCGTGCGATTCCAAGGCGTGTACGCAATGCCGAGACGCGGTCCCCAACCGCCATACCAACCGGGGACAAGCGACCGCCGCCCTTCCCTGCCCGGGCCGTCGCCGGCAAAAATGAGCGCTCCCGGAATGTTGCCAGCCCCCGGATTCGGGCGTGTCGGATCGAAGTCGGAGTACTCGTCACGAGAGTTCACAGGAGGCAACGTGGTGTCAAAGCGCAAGCCGTAGTTGAAGACCAACTTGCGATTGATGCGCCAGTCATCCTGTGCGTACATACCGTAGTAGCGATACTTCTGCGGCACCTGGCGAATCGTTTCTGTGCGTCCCAGAAACGCATCGCCGACCAGGAACGACGCAAAACTGCTGCCACCCGCGGCGGGGAACGACGTCGAACCAGGAATGCTGGTGGACAAGAAGCTGAAATCTGCACGACCCGCAATATCCTGCTGCCCGAAGCCATTGGCGTTCTGGTCCTGCAGTTGGAACCCGAACTTCAGGCTGTGCGATCCACGAATCCAGCTAAAGTCGTCTTTCACACCCCAACCCGGCTGCTCCGTACCGTTGTAGGATGGCGACCCCCAAGTCGAGAACTCCGTGAAGTTCAATGTCGGAAAATTCTGGTCGCAGTTCACCGCATTCTTGATACAGACTTTGCTACCCCAATTCTGGTCCACGTTTGCGGAGAAGCTGTTCTTGCTAAAGGTATTCGTCGCGAACGACAGGTGGTTGATCATCCGCGAATTCACCGTCCAGTCATGGCTCACGCGATACGCACTCGTGTCCCATGCCTGAATCGAGCCGCTCCACAGTGGAACCGGCAATCCGGGGGGCCCTGCAGGACCCGGCTCGTTGCGGTACTTCGTGCTATTCCACAAAAAGCTCAGGCGCTGGTTGCTCGTGAGGAGGTGATCTCCCTTGGCGGACCATTTGTCGGTCGGGGTCACCGTTGTCCCGCCCAGCACCTGATAGTTTTGCCGCACGTAGCCACTGGTGCCAGGCGCCGCGCCCATATTCGGAACCACCGAATTGGCAAACGGAAGAATGGAAGCAGCGGTCTGCGAGAAACGGCTGGTGGGAATCACATTCCCCGGGAACACATCGCGAATCGATCCTACGCCATTCGGATTCGCGCGCGTTGTGGACGGATCGTAAATTGGAATCAGCCGATTGTTCTGATCCACCCACTTAGTAAAATCGCCCTTGTACATCTCCGCCGTCGGCACAGAAAGAATCGTCGCGTTTGCGCCCACGCGATTCCGGAACCCCTCAAAAGACACAAAGAAGAACGTCTTGTCCTTGCCGTTGTACACCTTCGGAATCACAATTGGACCCGAAATCGTTCCGCCAAAGTCGTTCTGCCGGTAAATGGACCGCGTACGAGCAAAGAACCCGCGAGCATCCATCTTGTCGTTGCGCAGAAAGTTGTACGCAGACCCGTGCAGCTTGTTGGTGCCGGACTTCGAGGCAAACGTCATGACACCGCCGCCGGCCTGTCCGTACTCTGCCTTGAAGCCATTGGTGTCAACCGTGAACTCGGTCAGCGCTTCCACCGACGGCGTGTTTAAGGCTGCCTCCGCGGTATCTGCCGCGCGATTGGTACCAACGCTATGTCCGTCGAGCGTCGCATCCCACTGACCAGCCTGACCTCCGCCCAGCGCGAAAGACGAACCAGATCCACGAGCCTCGGGGACAACCGCGACAAGGTTGAACGGGCTGCGCATCGCGCCGCCGACAACCAGCGGCAACTCATCGACAAGCTTGTTCTGGACCTGGGTCGACACTTTGGCATTCTCAGTCTGGATCGTGGACACTGCGGCTGAAACTTCGACCTGGTCCGACACTTGGCCCAAAGTCAGCGTCACCTCCACGCGTGCCGTACCCGCGGCCGCCACCACGATCCCCGTGCGAATGAATCGACGAAAGCCCTGCGACGAGACCTCCATACGATACGCACCGGGCAATAGGTTCGGGGCGTTGAACTCGCCGCCGGTACCCGATACGCCTCGCCAGGTTTCGTTTGTACCCGTATTGATAATTTGAATCTCGGCACCCGCGATTGCCGCACCGGTCGGGTCGGTCACCAGCCCTGTCACGTTGCCTCGCTCAGACTGAGCGGTTGCCATCTGGCCAACCAGTAAGAGCGGCAGCAGCGTGGCCGCGATTCGACGAAGAAGGGTCACAGACAGTTCCTCCAAGGGACAAAAAGACTGGCAAGACTTATATCACACTAGGGTTGTGAACGCGCGAGTACGTCAAATGGCCCCTGCAGATCTGCCCCAGGCTCTGAACCTCTCCACCTCGGCAAATTGGAACCAAACCGAAGAGGACTGGAGAAGAATTCTTCATCTGGCCGACTGCTTCTGCACAGAGCTTGACGGACAGATTGTCGCATCAGCAAGCGCCATGATCTACGGAAATCGCGACCTTGCCTGGATCGGCATGGTGCTCACCTTGCCTGCATATCGCGGTCGTGGCCTTGCATCGACCTTGGTGCAAGCGGCACTGGACCATTGCTCGGACGTCTACTGCGTCAAGCTCGATGCCACCGACCTCGGCGCGCCGGTCTATCGCAAGTACGGCTTTGAGGATGAGTGTGTGGTGGAACGATGGTCACGCCAACCATCTTCTACATCCTGTTCCACGGAGCTTACCGACGGCGGCGAGCCGATCCTGGACCTGGACCGCGCTGCCTTTGGTGCCGATCGTACCGCACTGCTAGCCAGTTTCCCCAACATCTGCAGCACAGGCGATGGGTTCGCCATGCATCGCCCGGGCCGGCAGTCCGCGCAATTCGGTCCCTGTGTGTCCGAAACAGAGGAGTCCGCAAGGCTTCTTGCCGGTTGGGCAACTGCTCGAAATTCAAGCAACCCGCTCATCTGGGACTTATTCGAATCCCACCCCAAGGCCCGGCAACTTGCACATGAGCTTCGCTTTACCCCTGCTCGCCGCCTGCTCCGCATGAGTCTTGGAGGAAAAAACGTCGCCGAGGACCCAAGTCTCATCTACGCCTTGACAGGATTCGAATGGGGATAATACCGAAAGATATGAACCAAGCTGTGCTGATCTGCTTTCTGACCGCCACCGCACTACTGCTCGCGGAACAGGATTGGCCGGCCCACAGGGGCACAGAACGCGACGGTGTGTACAAAGGCGATTCCCGGCCAACCCCTTCCTGGCGCGTGCATTGGAAGGTACCAGTCGGCAATGGATATGCCGGCGTCAGCATCGCTGCGGGCAAGGTCTTCACCATCGAGCAACGGAAGAAGCAGGAAGTTGCAGCCGCCTACGACCTCGCAACCGGCAAGGTGCTCTGGCTCAACTCCTGGGACGCTGACTTCAACTCCTTCCTTGGCGGCGACGGACCTCGCTCTACACCGACCTTCGACGCTGGTGTCGTGTATTGCCAGGGTGCGCAAGGCGAGCTTCGCGCGCTCGATGCCACAACAGGGCGTCTCATTTGGCGTCACAACATCCTGCAGGAGAACGGCGGCAAGGCGGCGCCGTATGGAGTTTCAGTCTCGCCGCTCATCGCTGGCAATCTCCTGATCACACACGCGGGCGGCAAGAACGCAAAGTCAATCGTGGCCTACGAAAAGACCACGGGAAAGCTGGCCTGGGGCGCCCTCGGCGACGACCCGGCCTACGCGTCGCCGATGCTCGTAACGCTCAACGGCATCCAACAGGCACTGGCGATGACGGCAACGCGTACCGTCGGCCTTGACCCGGCCAAAGGGACGCTGCTTTGGGAGTTTCCCTGGGCCACAAGCTACGACGTCAATGCTGCGCAGCCTGTGCTGATCGGCAACGACCGTATGCTCATTTCTTCCGGCTACGGCCACGGCGCAGCACTCATTGAAGTCAAGAATGGCAAGGCCATTACCATCTGGGAAAACAAGCTCTTGAAGAACAAGTTCAACAGTTCGGTTTACTTCAACGGCTTCGTCTACGGCCTCGACGAGAACATCTTGAGCTGTATCGATGTCGCGACCGGACAACGCAAGTGGAAGGGCGGTCGCTATGGTTACGGCCAGGTGGCGCTGCTCGCCAAACAGGGTCAACTGTTGATAACCGCGGAATCGGGCGAAGTGGCACTGGTCAAGGCGGACCCCGCTCAGTTTCAGGAACTCAGCAAAGCCCAGATCCTGCGCGACAAAACCTGGAACCAGCCTGCCCTCGCAGAAGGCAAGCTGGTTGTTCGCAATCAGAAAGAGATGGCCTGCGTCAGCTTACTGGATTAGCTCTAGCGCAGCCTTGGTAAACGCTGCCACGTAGGCGGCGCCCTTGGTTGTGAGGTTCTCCATCGTCATGTAGCTCTGCACGATCTCGGGATAGACGCCTGCATTCTCCAGGTACGTTGTCTCCGGAAAACCAGGTCGCTTCGTCGCCTTAGCTCGCACCGCCACGCCGTCCTTAACGTGCACCGTCGTCTCCGTGTACGCGCCCCCCGGACCGTTGATGCTCACACCCAAACGTCCTGATGTTGCCATTCCAAACTGCTTCACAGGAAACTCACGGTTGTCCTTAACGGTCGCTGCAAAGTGGTCCGACGAAAGCTCGTCCGTGAGCAACAGAATCGGCTTCTCATAGTTCACGATCGTCCCGTTGGACTGCCGTGCTGGATTGCGCTCCAGCGACGTACCGCAGAACGGAAACGGCTCAGTATTGCCGCCACCGGAGTAGTATTTCGCTCGCAACTCATCCACTAGGCCTTGGTACAGCGCGATCGTTTCGGCACTTGAGCCACCTTCAATCGCGCTGTCCAGCGTCGCCTGAAAGGTTTGCACGTTCGCCCACGTCGCCCGGAACTGCAATCCCGGCTGGCGATACCCCTTGCCAATAAAGCGCGCCGCTGCCGCTTCAGACCCACAGATACTGGTCAGATCGTCACGCATCTGGTCGATCACCAAAACATCGGTATTTGCGTTCATCCAGGCGACCTCGGCATCAAGTTGCGAAGCAAACGTAGATGACGTGCTCCATTCCGCGAACCGGATCAAGCCGACGCGCTTGCCCGCCGACGTAAAGCTACCGGAAAAGAACCAATCCACAAACGACGTTCCTCGCCGTTGTACAAAAGTCTCGGGCAGCTCATAGATCGGGGTCAACGAACCAATCCCCTCAATACGAGGCAGCACCGATTCGACCTGGGCCGCAGCATTTAGCTCTACCGCTGCTGGCCGTCTCACGCGCCTCCGCGCACTGCTGTCTATCTCTTCGCGAACCCGCTCATGCAGCAACAACTCCCCAGCAGCCGCACTCTCCGACCGGGGCGTACGAGGTACGCCGGGCATACGCGCGGATGACGCTGTAATGTCCGGCACCGGGCCCACACGCAACGGCGTACCCACACGCTCCCATGGGATGACCAACGTGACCATATCGCCATTGGCCTTCTTCAGCACCACACTCGCTTCCGTCCCAATCTGCGCCGCAACCGGCATAAACGATTGCAGGCGGTAGGTGAGCAGTTCGGCCGCCGCTCGACGCGTCGCCTCGGGATTGCTATCCACAAAGTACTTGCCGTACGCACGCAATAGGTCCGCCACCGGCCTTCCATCGATAGACACCACCTCATCCCCGATGGCGATGTCATACTCGGGCGTCGATAGGATGCTCCGGTCAATCGTTTGGACAATCACCTTACCGTCGTAGACATCCGTCGTGAATGCCATCCATGCAGCAAAATCGCTCGGTAACGTCAGGTATGTGTAGTAGTCCTGAAAGCTCGCCGTGTACTCAATGAGGATGTCGTAGTACTCAACATCGTCCTTCGCCGCCCGAACTCGTTCCAGCCAGGGCGTCAGATTGCGAGCGTCAAAACCAAACGCCTGCTTCTTCCATCCAATCGTCGCCGAGTTTCTGGCGACGATACCGGCCAGATACTGGAAATCATCCACTCGCTGCTGGACCGTCAACTGCTGCGCAAAACCCGCCACGCACACAAGAAGACCCGCAAAAACCCGTTTCATCACTGCTGGCCTCCCTGCTGCTGCTGTGCACGAACCTTTTCTACGATCACCTTAGTGAAGTTCGCCACATAGGTACGGCCACCATTTGTGAGGTTGTCAGCCGTCATGTAGTCGTTCGCGATCTCTGGCCGAACGCCCACATTCTCAATCACTGTTCCGGTAGGGAACTCACCGTTGGTATCGACGTTTCGATTCCGCGCCATCAACCCTGTGGTGATGCTCAAGTCAAGCTCGGCATAGGCATCCAGCGTAAAGTAATCGACCGTTCCGCCCAGCCCCATGGTCCGATTGCCCACCAGGGTCGCTCGTCCCGTATCTTGCATCGTTGCGGCAAACGCATCGCCGCCGGACGCCGTCATCTCATCCACCAGCAGGACAATCGGCTTCTGGTAGGAAACCACCGCGCCCGTGGAACTCAAAAGTGGTGGCCGGTCCAGTGACGGTTCAAAGTCAGGACCACCATCCAAAGCGATCGGCCCGGTGCGACCGCGCAACTGGTCATTCGCCACCTGGATATTCTGCAGTTCGTACTTCCAGAAGTTCACCACCCATTCCGGATCTCCGAAATCGATGGACTCCGTCAGCAACTGCGAAAATGCGTTCACCCAACCGGACGTCGCGCGCAGCTCAAACCCGATCACCTGAAAGCGCTCCGTCATCAGCCCCCGCAGCAGGCTATTCGTATAGTCGACGTAGCCCCCGGGATTGTTCGTGACGTCCACAACAAGCCCGTCGGTATTCGCTTGCATGTACGCCACCTCGCTCGCAAACTGATTCACCGCGAGGCTCGTGGACAACGGCACAAAGCTCGGAATCCGGATGTACCCGATCCGTACGCCGTCAGACGTGTACGTACCGCTGTAGAACTGATCCAGGGACTGTCGCCCCAGCCTCTGCGTAAACCCGCTCGGTACGGTCCACCGGGGCGATCTGGCACCAAAACCCTGCAACGACAGGCGCTTCATTCGGCCCGTTGCCCGCGGCGACCGGTGGTCCTGCAACTGCCTGAACTTGGCACGCTCTTCATCGGCAGATGATCCGCTTGGACCATCGAATGTCCTTCCCGCCTCGCGGTGAACCGAAAACGACTCGGGTATCGTCCCAAAGCTCAGCATCGGCGTGCCAACCTTGTCCCAAGCAATCGTAACGGTCGATTCGGTACCCGTTGACGCCTTACGAATTCGTACCTCGGCCGTGTCGCCGATCTCATGCGCACGCGGGATGCTAGCCTGCGGGCGATAGGTGAAATAGCTGGAAGCCCAGCGCGATGTCGAACGGTCGTTGGCGCAGATTGAGTACTTCCAGTACTTCGCCGTCATGTCAGCGACCGACACTCCGTCCACAGAGATCAACTCATCGCCGATATCGAAATCAAACGAGGCACGCGGCAACTGAAAGCGATCGATGTACTCGATCAGCGGCTTGCCGTCGTACAGATCAACATCAAAACCAAGATAGGCGTAGTAGTCAGACCGTAAGCTCACCACATCGTGGCCGTCGTTTAGCTTGGCCACGTACTCAATCATCAGATCCGCAAAGTCCAGATCGGTAGCCGTTGCCCTCGCCCGGGCAATCCAGCCTTTGGTTTCAAGCAGGTCAAACCCCTGCGTATCGCGCTTCCACTCGTAGGGAGCGTAGTTCTTGGCGTACAACCCAGCCATCTGGCGGAACTGGACTTCCTTCTGGTCAGGAGTCAGCTCTGCCTGTGCCATCGCCGCCAGGGCGAGAAAACAAGCAAGATGTCTAATCACGTAATCCATCCACGTAGTAAATAAAGTCAGTGGACGGCGGTGCGTACCCGCACTGCCGCAGCATCGCAGCGATCTGCCCCCGGTGGTACGTGCCGTGGTTTACCACGTGCGTAACAATCTGGTACACCGGCTTGGCAAAGGGCTCTTGCTTCAGGTTTCGGTATTCCAACACCCGATTCGAGTCCTGCTGTTGCCCAGCCCACTCCTGAAAACGATCCAACAATTCCCACCAGATTCCGTCCAGTTCCGCCAGTGACGGACCCGGTGCCGGATCTTCAAAATTCTTTTGCACAGGCGGAACCATACGCGAATACCAAACCCGGTCCGCGTAAAAAATATGCTGAAAAGTTTTCAAAATCCCCCCATGGGAATTATGCATATCCCGCGTCAGATCGGCCTCGGGTATCGTGCGGGCAAACGTGAGCAGTTTGCGGCTGGCCCAGGCGCTATACCGAAGCTGGTGCGCCATTGCCGAAGGTTCCACCATATGCGGGAATGGTAGCAGCAACGAGCGAAGGATCACCCACGCCTACGTGGTACTCTGACCCCATCGGTGGCCATGCGATCCACACAGTACACGACTCCCCACGGCATTGCCGTCTCGAGCACCGTGTCGAAGGTTCCCTATCAAAAAGGATTGCGCGCTTTACTGCGCAAACTCGACCGGCAGCGCGGCATTTACCTTTCATCCGGCTATGAATATCCGGGGCGTTACTCGCGATGGGACATCGCAGCGGTCGCACCGCCGCTAGAGATCGTAGCTACGAATCGTCTGGTAATCATCCGCCCGTTGAATGATCGCGGACACCAGTTGCTCCACATCATCTGGCCGATATTGCAGGGCCATCCGCATTGGGACACGACCTACATAGCGAAATCGGAGAAGCTGCTTTGTCATCTGAAGCCGTTGCCCGAGTTCTTCCCCGAGGAAGAACGGAGCAAACAGCCGTCCGCATTCTCGATTTTGCGAGTCCTGATGCAGGAGTTCGCCTGCGCGTCAGAAAGTAGAATGGCGTTTGTCGGAGCCTTCGGTTACGACCTCTTACTCCAGTTCGACCCCATTCAGAAAAAGCTCCCTCGCGAAGGCGTCAAGGACCTCCACCTCTTCCTGGTCGACGAAATCTATTTCATGGACCGGAAAAAAGAAGAAATCGAATGCTTCCGTATTGATTTCTCAAAGGATCAGCACACGACTGTCGGCATTCCTCGCAAGGCACAGTCGCTAGCCAAGCTGAAGTGCAAAGCCACCGGCGACATCACCTCGGACCATACGCCCGAAGAGTACATGGCTGGTGTCGAACGCGTCCGTGAAGGCATGAAGCGCGGCGACTACTACGAGGTCGTCCTCCGTCAAACCTTCTCCGCCGCCTACTCGGAAAGCCCGTCAGAGCTCTTCGAACGCATCCAGTTAGCCAGCCCAAGCCCGTACGAGTTCATGCTGCAACTCGGCGACGAACAGCTCATCGGAGCATCACCGGAAATGTTCGTGCGGGTCGAAGGTAAGCGCGTCGAAACCTGTCCCATCGCCGGCACCACCCGCCGCACCGGCGACCCCCTGCGCGATGCCGACAACATTCGCGACCTTCTGGCTTCCGCCAAAGAAGAATCCGAACTCACCATGTGTACCGACGTGGACCGCAACGACAAGTCGCGCGTCTGCGTACCCGGGTCGGTAAAGGTGATCGGCCGCCGCCTCATTGAATCCTATGCCGGCGTCTTCCACACCGTTGACCACGTCGAAGGTACACTCGCGGAAGGCTTCGACTCTTTGGACGCCTTCCTCACCCACATGTGGGCAGTCACCATCATCGGCGCGCCCAAAAAGTGGGCCGCGCAAGCCATCGAGGACAACGAAAAAACCGCGCGAGGCTGGTACGGCGGTGCCGTCGGCATGATTGCCATGAATGGCGACATCAACACCGGCATCCTCATCCGTACAGTTCACCTCCGCAACGGCGTCGCGAAGTACCCTGTTGGCGCAACTCTCCTCTACGACTCGATTCCCGAGAACGAAGAACTGGAAACCCGTCTTAAGGCAACCGGCTTTTTCCGCGCGCTCAAGGCCCCCGTACCCGCAACGTTCGAAACTGCAGCGGTGGCCAAGGACGCACCCGGCGCTGGCATTCGTATGCTCCTGGTGGACAACGAAGACTGCTTCATCCACACCCTGGCAAACTATGCCCGCCAGACTGGGGCCGAAGTCGTCACGTATCGCGCCGGTACCTTCCCGCTGTCGAAACTCCGGGAGATCAATCCCGACGTGATCCTGGTCTCCCCAGGTCCCGGGCGCCCCGTCGACTTTGGAGTGCCTGACCTGGTCCGAGCCGCAGCCAACGAAGGTATTCCGACGTTCGGAGTCTGCCTGGGCCTGCAGGGCATGGTGGAGGCCTTCGGCGGTGAACTCGGCATCCTCGACTATCCGATGCATGGCAAGCCCTCAACGGTAATCCACAAGAACGTCGGCGTCTTTGAGGGCCTTCCAACGCAGTTCAAAATCGGCCGCTACCACTCGCTCTACGCTCTGCCGGAAAAGCTCCCGTCGGTCCTGGAGGTCACGGCGGAGTCGGACGACGGCATCATCATGGGCGTCCGCCATCGCGACCTTCCGCTGGAAGCCGTACAGTTCCATCCGGAATCGATCCTGAGCCTCGAGGACAATTGCGGACTGCGCCTCATCGAAAACATGATCCGCATCCACGGCCGCAACCGTGTCGCTGTCGCCAAGTGAAGACCGTCAGCCTCTATCTGATTCCGCTCGTCGTAATGTCGCTGTTCTTCATCAATTTCTGCGACCTCGTCTATCGCTGTGGATGCAGGTCGCTTTGGGACGGCGCGGACACCCACTGCAATCGTCACGCCCCGGCGGGCCACAAGCATTGCCCCTTCTGTAGCCATGGCTATGCGGGCTACGCCGTATTTTTCGGCGGAATTGCATTATCGCAATTGGCTGCCATTCGCGCGTTAACAGGTAGAGGCATCATCGTTCAGCTCATAGCCGGACTGGTCACCTTTCCTATTGCCGGAGGCCTCATCGCCCTCGCAGTGGGACTTTTGGATGGTTACTGGCTACCCTAGAGGTTACAGAGGCTAGTATCAGTACTAGGAAGCACAGACGTTGCGTAATGCAGGCTTTCACCCTACGCTAGGAACACCAATGGAATTCCAAGACATCGTTTTCTTCGCACTCGTTCTATGGATGGCCTGGGAAGTGTTCAATGGCGGCTCGGGCGGCGGCAAGCGTAGACGCGACCCGATCGCCGCATGGCAACCGACATTCTAATTCTTGGCGGAGGCTTAGCCGGCTTAGCCGCGGCCGCCGCACTTGGCAAGAGCGGACAGCGCGTACGCGTGCTTGAAATGCGCGGGTTTCTTGGTGGCCGCGCCACGTCCTACCCCGTTCCGCAGTCTACCGAAGAAATCATCGACAACTGCCAGCACATCTTGCTGCGCTGCTGTGTCAATCTGCTCGACTTCTACAAGCGCCTGGGCGTAGAAGACAAGATCGAGTTCCATCGGGAGTTCTTCTTTCTGGAACCCGGCGGTCGCGCGTCAATCCTCAAGTCCGGCATGCTACCCGCGCCCCTGCATTTCACCGGCGCATTCCTTGGCATGCAATGCCTCACCCTTGGCGACAAGATCGGCATCGGCAAGGCGATCCTGGCGATCAAGACCGAGTACAAATCCCGTCGCGACCTCGACAGCATCACCATGATGGATTGGCTCCGCGAAAAAAAGCAGAGCGCCAACGCCATCGAGCGCTTCTGGCGTCAGGTACTCGTCAGTGCCATCAATGAAGAACTCGACGCCATGGCGGCAATCCACGGGCTTCAGGTCTTCTACCTCGGCTTCCTGGCATCCTCAAACTCATACGAGATGGGGATCCCCGCCGTACCGCTTGCCGAACTCTACGACGGCGACGTTTGGAGCCGCATTCCAGGTGTCGAGATCGTTCCGCGGGCCGCTGTCGAAACTATTCAGATCGAGAACGGTCGTGTCTCGTCCGTCACCATTTCCGGTGGTCAGCAACTCACTGCGGACATCTACCTTTCTGCCCTCCCGTTCGAACGTCTGGCGACAATCGTCCCCAGCCTCGTCCCGGATGGATTCGGCCACTCCCCCATCACCGGCATCCACCTCTGGTTTGACCGCCCGATCACCAACCTCCCACACGCGACCTTACTCGATCGCACCATGCAGTGGATGTTCAACAAAGGTGACGGAAAGCACATTCAGTTGGTCGTCAGCGCCTCGCGACAGCTCACCAACATGCCCCGCCAGCAGGTGATCGACCTCGCCGTGAAGGAACTCGGAGAGTTCTTCCCTGCCGTCGCAGGAGCAAGGCTGGAAAAGGCGCACGTCGTCAAAGAAGTGCGCGCCACCTTCGCCGCCGCCCCGGGGCTAGAGTCGCGACGTCCCACCAACAAGACCTCGATCCCCAACCTCTACCTTGCCGGCGACTGGACCCGTTCCGGTTGGCCCGCCACCATGGAAGGCGCCGTCCGCAGCGGCTACCTCGCCGCCGAAGCGATCACCGGCCAATCGTACTGTCTGCCCGACATCGCCTAACCTAGAGAAATGCGATTGGATCTGACCAACAGGACCGCTGTTGTCACTGGCGGCTCCAGCGGCATCGGCGCGTCGATTGTTTCCGCGCTCGAAGCCTGCGGAGCAAAAGTTCACATCTTCGACCTTGCAAACGGTATCGACGTCTCAAACCGCGAGACTCTCGAAAAAGCCTTCGACGGCATCCCGGGCGACATCGACGTCGTAGTCGCCAACGCCGGCATCGGCACAACATCCGGCCTGGTCGAGACTTCCAAAGAACTCTGGGACCGCACCATTGCCATCAACCTCACCGGCGCCTACAACACCGTACAGCTAGCCGCCGCCCGCATGAAGCCGCAAAGAAAAGGCAGCATCGTACTCACCGCCTCCACCAACTCCTACGACGGCGAACCGATGCTCAGCGCCTACAATGCCAGCAAAGCCGGTGTACTCGGCATCCTGCACACCGCCGCCTGCGAACTCGGTCCGTACCAAGTCCGCATCAACGCTGTATGTCCGGGCCTGATCCGTACCCCGCTCACCAAAGGCTCTTTCGACAGCCCGGAAATCCTCAAAGACTACTTCCGCCACATGCCCCTGGGTCGCGGCGGCGAACCGGAAGAAGTTGCAAATGCGGTTGCATTTCTCGCCTCTGACCTAGCCAGCTACATCACCGGAGCAGCTCTGCTCGTCGACGGCGGACAGCTTTCCTCCAAGTTTGGAACCTGGAACGATGACATCGGCGAGTTCCGCAAGGACCGCTGGGTGTTACGCTGAAGATTCACACCCAAATGTTGACAGTCAATCCCCCGAAACGGTTCCTGTTCGGTCCGGGACCCACGCAGGTCGCCGACCGGGTCTACGATGCCATGCGGCAGCCCATCGTAGGCCACCTGGACCCCTACTTCTTCGAAGTCGTCCAGGACATCCAAAAGGGCCTCCGCACCGCCTACGGCACGGCCAATGACTTCACGATGGCAATCTCCGGCACCGGCAGCGCCGGCATGGAAGCCGCCATCACCAACTTTGCCGAACCGGGCAGCAAGTTCCTGGTCTTCAACGCAGGCTACTTCGCAGACCGTATGTGCGACATGGGCGCCCGTCACGGCGCGCAGGTCGTCCGGGCTGACAAACCCTGGGGGGAATGGTTCACCGATGAGGAAGTTCGCGAAATCATTCTTCGCGAACAGCCCGCTACCGTAGGCTTCGTCCACGCGGAAACTTCCACGGGCGTACTGCAGGACGGCACCGCCATCTGCAAGGCCGCGCACGAAATCGGCGCGCTGGTCATCGCCGACTGTGTGACCTCGCTCGGTGCGCTCCACATCGGCGTCGACGAGATGGGCATCGACATTGCGTATAGCTGCACCCAGAAAGGCATGAGCTGCCCGCCCGGCCTGTCGCCCATCACCGTATCGCCGCGTGCCATGGATCGCCTCCGCGCCCGTACCTCCACGCCGGATATCTGGTACCTCGACCTCAAGCTGCTCGACACCTACTACGGCCAGGCGCATCGCTACCATCACACGGCGCCGATCACCACCTTCTATGCATTGAAAGAAGGCTTGGCGCTGATGAACGAGGAAGGCCTGGACAACCGCATCGCCCGCCACCTCGACATGCACAAGAAGTTTGTCGCTGGCGTCGAAGCTCTGGGCCTCAAGATGAATGTGCCGGATCCGTCACGCCGCATCCCCAACCTCAACACCGTCGTGATCCCAGAAGGCGTTGACGACCTTGCCACCCGCAAGCAGTTGCTCAACGAGTACGGCATCGAAATCTCCGGCGGCTTCGGTCCGCTCGCCGGCAAGATCTTCCGCGTCGGCATCATGGGTCCGCTGGCCACCGAAGAGAAGTTGGCCTTCTTCTTCGACGCTTTCAAGAAAGTCCTCGGCAAGTAGTTAGAGCTTCTCAATGAGCGAGCTGGCGCGCATCGGCGTTGCGATCGAGTCCGAACTGCTGGAGCAGTTCGACAAGCTGATCGAAACCCGAGGTTACGCCAGCCGCTCAGAGGCCTTCCGCGACCTCATCCGCACCGAACTCAACACGGAATCCACCGCTGCTCCCAACGCCAAGGTCGTGGGCACCCTGACCCTCCTCTACGACCATCACGTCCGCATGCTCGCCGAAAAGCTCACGGAAATGCAGCATGAGCATCACGACGCGATCGTATCCACCTTGCACGTCCACCTGGACCATCACAACTGCCTGGAAGTGATTGTCATGCGCGGCAAGGCCGCCGATGTGCAGGCCATTGCCTCTCGCCTAATTGCAGCAAAAGGCGTCAAGCAGGGCCGCTTGACCCTCGCCGCCGCTGGCCACTCTCACACCCATTCGCACTAGTGCCGTTACCATGGAAGGAGATGGCCGATCGCCTCTATCTTTCCGTATGGCTCCGCCAAGCCGAACACGACAAACAGCTTTTCCGGTTTGAACGTCTTCTGCGGGCTTTTCCCTTCTCCAAACTTGCCAAGTCCGAGTCGATCCTTCGAATCCTGGCGCTCAATTTCGGTGAACCTCCGATCGCCGAGAACCTGATCGCAGGCCTCCCCGATCCCGAAGCCATCGCCGGACTCGCCAAGGAGTTCTACGGCCCCGACAGCGCCATACAAGTCGACTGTTATTGGGACCTTTGGCAGTATGTGGACGAAGACTGGACTCTTGCGCCCACCCCGGTGTCCATCTACTGCTTTGCGCCCGGTTTCGAACGCGAAGACGGCGAGGACTTTCGAATCGAATTCGGCCTCGACACGCAGTTTCTACCCGAGCGCAACAGCGCCAGCGGTGTGCGTATGTTGCAGTCGAACATCCGCAGCATGCTAAGCCTCGTGCACGACGTCGAAAACCGCCTGCCGCTCGAACGCCGCCTGCTCTGGTCGGAATCGGGCGAGAACTTCGCCGAACTCCTGCAGCGCAAGCTCATGTCGCTAGCCGAGGATATTCAGTAAGGCTCGAGGAAGAAAAGGCTTTTGCAGCACCGTCCAAGCCTCGGACGGTGCACTATAGTCGTACCCGGTGGCGATCACGATTCGCGCCGCCGGGTGCTGCAACGCAAACTCTTTGGCAACCTCTTCGCCGGTTCCATCCGGCAAGGTGAGGTCGATCACGGCCGCATCGAAGCTCTCATCTGGCTTCGAAAGCAACACAATCGCGTCAGCCTTCGTCCCCGCGGATTGGACCTCATGTCCATTCCGGGTCAAAAACTGGCCGAGGAGCGACACCAGGGACGGTTCATCGTCCACAAGCAGGATCCGCATCGTGAGAACTAGAACACCGGAACCACAACTTCACCGGGCGACCAGGTCAGGCCAAAGCTAACCCGATACGAGTTGCGAAGGGTCGTACCCAGCGGTACGTCCAGGTTGCGATACATAATCCCCGCATTGAAGCCGAATGACCGGCCGATGATGTAGTTCGTGGTCGCGCCCACAAACTTGGTCGTAAACGCCCCGCCAAAGTCATTACTGATGCTTTCGGTACGCGTGTACGCGCTGGTCACACCGAACGACAAACGCTTATCGGCGGTATAGCTCAGGTTTGCACTAGCGGTATCCGTCATCGCCAGCAACGTCAAGCCGTTACCTGCTGAAGGAACGCGCGCGAATCCGCCCGCCAGGCGGGTCTTCTTTCCGGCCGCGGTAAACAACACTGATCCCGAACCGCGATTGGTCACACGCGAGAACGACTCAACCACGGTGGACAAACCAAGCAACTTCTGAATGATCGGGTCCGCAGCGACAGTACGCGTGCCGGCCGAATCTGCCCGGAATACACCGCCGCCCAACTCGATAGAGGCCCAGCGGTTGAACTGATGCGCCACGACGAAGGACCCGATGTGCACGTCCGACTCGCCAAACGCCCGCGCGTAATCAAAATGCTGGAACTGGTACACGCCGCCGATCGTTGTCCGGCGCCCAATCTGGTACCCCACGCTGGCATGCGGCATGTAGCCGTTGACACCAGTCAGAGCCGAGGTTGCACGGCGTACCGCAAGCGCATCGCCGCCCAGGTTGATGGAAAGGCGAGCAGTCGGCTGGTACGTCATGTTCGCGCCCCCGGCAAGGCTGTAAATGCGCATATCGAAGATTTCGTTTACCGGCAGCGTATTGCTGAAAGAATTACCCAGCAGAAAATTACCGAAAGAGAAAACACGGTTCGACGTACCACCGGTCAAATGCCCCTGATAGCTGATGCGCCGACCCTGCTGCTTTTTCATATCCAGACCGAGAAAGTGATCGCTACCGTTGAAGTTGTTGTCCAGGGCAGGGTTGCTGCGGGCGCCGGGATACTGCCGGTACGTGCCGCGGTAATCCACACCAAAGGAGGCAAATCGGGTGGCCTTTCTCCCGAATACGCCAATGCCCGCTTCAACGCCGTACAACGCACCTGGATTCAAAAGGTTGCCATTGCTGTCCAACTCGTACGGAAGCAGCCCGGTATCATAGACGCCGGAAACGTCGGCGTACATACGAACGCTGGTGTTTCGACCCACGCGCTCACCGTACGGACGGAATGAACCATTGCTCCCGCGCGACAACACCGACGGGCCTTCATAGACCTGTCCCCAAGCGGAAGCGGCCACTACCGCCAAGGAAAATACTAACCTGCGAAATGCTGACAAATTCGGCTCCAACCTTTAGTATCGGCCATATGCGCCATATGCCGTATGGCGTAAGCATGAAAAACGTATCACAGCGGACATGTTTTTGCCGCAATGTTCAGTTTGACGATTAACCGTTTGCATGTCAAGCAGTTAGGCTGAGGAAAAAGATTTCCTTGAAAGGATCGCTCCGCTGTGGGCATCCTTAGGTAGCTATGCGAAACTGGATCGCCGCCCTCTGGATTCCCGCCCTCGCCGCCGCGGAACTTCCGGTCAAAGAAGTCATTCTCTTCAAGCACGGTGTAGGCTTTTTCTCCCGCGCCGGGGAGGTTAAAGCCGGCGAAAGCGTCCGCCTCGATTTTAAGGCCGACGACATGAACGACGTGCTCAAATCCTTGACCGTCAACGAGAAAGGCGGCGGCAAAATCACCGGCATTCGTTACGATTCCGCCGTCCCGCTAGGACAAAAGCTGGGCGAGTTCCCCTTCCAGATCGGCGAACGATTTTCGATGTCCGCCGTGCTCGACCAAATGAAGGGCGCGCGGGTCGAAATCAAGTACGGCAACGACACGATCCCCGGCCAGATCGTCAGCGGTCGCGAGACGCCGGGTTCCGGAAGTACCCCCGCCAAGGAACAGCTCATTCTCCTGCTCGACACCGGCGACATCCGCGTCTACGACTTGGGTGCCACCAATGGCATTCGCTTCCTGGACCCTGTCCTGCAGCGCCAGTTTGGCGACTACCTCCGCGCCGTGGCCCAATCCCGCTCCAAGGACAAGCGCAGCCTTTTTGTGGAATCTACCGCCACCGGAGCCAGGTCGCTGGTCGCGTCTTATATGATGCCCTCGCCGGTGTGGAAATCCAGCTACCGCCTGGCGTTCACGCAAGCGGAACCGACCCTCGAAGGCTGGGCGATTGTGGACAACACGACGGATGAGGACTGGAACAACGTCAACCTCGCGGTAGTCTCCGGCCGTCCGATTTCGTTCATCTCGAATTTGTACGAGCCGAAGTACCGAGACCGCCCGGTCGTCGAACTCGCCGAGAACGAAGCGGTTCGCCCGGTCGTTTATGACGCAGCCATGCCCGCGCCTCCTCCGGCGCCCCTAGCGGCACTCGCTGGTGGGGCGATGGGTGGTGTCGGTGCCGCTGCAAGGAAGTTCTCCCCACCCCGTCAGGCCGAAGAATCCGCCGCCTTTGCCGAAAGCACCGTCAGCGTCGCGACCTCCGGCCGCGAACTCGGCGACCTGTTCGAATACCGCTTCTCCACCCCCGTCACCGTCAAGAAGAGCGAATCCGCCATGCTGCCCTTCCTCCAACAGAAAGTCAGCAGCCGCAAACTCCTCATCTTTCAGGACGGCAAAGGCCTAAACCCTCTATCCGCAGCCGAGATCACCAACTCCACCGGCAAGACCCTCGACGGCGGACCCATCACCGTCTACGAAACCGGAACCTACGCCGGCGAGGCTCTTATGGAAACCCTCAAGGCCGGCGATAAACGCCTTATCAGCTATGCCGTGGACCTCGGCACCCGCGTCACCACCAACATCCGTTCCGGCGCCGCCAACATCCAGCAAGTCACCGCCAACCGCGGCGTCCTCACGGTCCGCTACGTCCGCCAGGAGGACAAGGTCTACTCGATCCAGAACGTTGACGCCAAGGCCAAGACCCTGGTCATCGAACACCCCCTGCGCACCAACTTCAAACTGATTGGCAGCGCAAAGCCCGCAGAAACGACGCCAAACGCCCATCGCTTTGAAGTCAAGCTCGCGCCCAACGCCAAAGAGGAGTTCACCGTCCAGGAAGAGTACGTCTACAGCCAGACCGTCGGCGTCTCTTCCATGACGCCCGAAGGCATCCAGTTTTACCTGAGCGGACGCTCCATCAGCGACACAGGCCGCAAGCAACTCGATGCCATCGCCGCGAAGAAAGCGGAGATCGCCGCCGCGGAAGCCGCCGCCCGTCAGTCAGAAGCCGAACTCAACGACCTCGCTGGTGACCAGGACCGCCTCCGCAAGAACATCGAAAGCCTCTCCCGCGTGAACGGCCAGAACGACCAAGTGCAGACCTATTCCCGCCAACTCGCCAGCCAGGAATCTACCATGGCCAAACTCCGCGACGCCGCCCGCGAGCAGCGCCGCAAAAAAGCCGCCCTCGATACCGAACTCCTCGCCATGCTGGACAAGCTGAATTTTTAGCTAACCTAGCTATTTGCGAATCGCTCTCGTAGGTTATGGCAATGTAGGCCGGGCATTTGCGCGTCTCCTGGACGCCAAGCGCTCGGTCTTCCCTTTTCTGATCTCCGGCATCCAGAAGCGGAACTCCTCCGCCATCAACCTCGCAGGACTCCACGTCGACACCCCTATCAACGGCCCTCGCCTCGACGTAGGGGACTTCCTCGACCAATGCCAGGCCGAGGTCATGATCGAGATCACCACTCTTGAACCCGCCACCGGCGAACCAGCCATCAGCCACATCCGAGCCGCCTTCCAACGCGGCATCCACGTCATCACCGCCAACAAAGGACCCCTCGCGCACGCCTACGCCGCCCTCTGCCAGGAAGCGATGCTGCGCCAGTGCCAGTTCCGCTTTGAGTCCACCTGCATGGACGGCGCGCCTGTCTTCAACATGGTGCGCAACTGCCTCCCCGGCGTCGACATCAGCGGCTTTACCGGCGTCCTCAACTCCACATCCAAAGTCGTCATCGCCGCCATGCGGGACGGCAAGTCCATGGAAGACGGCATCCGCGAGGCCCAGCGTATGGGTATCGCCGAAGCAGACGCCTCCTACGACATCGACGGTTGGGACTCCGCCGCCAAGACCGCTACCCTCGCCAACGTCTTGCTCAATGCCAACCGAACCCCGCTCGACGTCGACCGCAAAGGCATCGGCCGCCTGACGCCAGAGAAACTCGAAGACCTCAAGAGCCAGGGCAAGACGGTCGCCCTCGTGAGCCGCGCCCACCGTACGCCTTCGGGCGAACTCAAGATGCGCGTCCGCGCCGAAGTCTTACCCGAAACAGACATTCTGGCCTCCCTGCAAGGCACCTCGAACCTATTGCTCCTTCACACAGACCTGATGGGTACTGTCGGAACCGTCGCCATCACCCCGGGCGTCGAACAAACCGCCTACGGCCTGTTCAGCGACCTCGTCGACATCACCAAAAGCCTCTAGGAGTACGAGAACTCAGCAGGCCAATCCCCGCCTCTGCGACTGAGAATCCCGCGCGTCTCTTACCACTTAATAAGAGATGACCTCCACGGCCACCGCGACCACCACCTACACCCTCACCCCCGAAGAAGAACTCCACTGGCTCGCCCTCCGCATGGCGACCGGTCTCGGAGCCTCGCGCGCCGTACGCATCCTCAACCAGTTCCGTACCCCCAAAGCCATCTTCCACGCCTCCAAGCACGAACTTGAGGCTGCCGGCCTTGCCCCGTCCACGGCCCAAAGCATCGTCTCCGGCTGCGCCTTTGAGGACGCCATCACCCAGCAGAACCGCCTCCGTGCCCAAGGCGCCCAGCTCATCACGTACTCAGACCCGCGCTACCCGATGGCACTCAAGCAGATCTACGACCCGCCTGTGCTGCTCTACGCCAGGGGACGCATCGAGATCCTGGACACCGTGATGCTCGCCGTCGTGGGCACCCGCCGTCCTACCGCTTACGGTCTATCCGTCACCGAGCGTCTGGCCAGCGAACTCTCGCGCGCGGGCCTCACTATCGTGAGCGGCATGGCCCGAGGCATCGACACCGCCGCCCATCGCGCGGCACTCGAGTCCGGAGGCAACACCATAGCCGTCTTTGGCAGTGGACTCGATCATATTTACCCATCCGAAAACCGCAAGCTCGCCGAACGCCTGTTCGATCAGGGTCTGGTTCTCTCCGAATTCCCCCTCGGCACCCCCGGCTATCCGCAAAACTTCCCCGTGCGGAACCGCATCGTCGCCGGACTCAGCGTCGGCGTTCTGATCGTCGAAGGCGCGCAGTATTCCGGTTCCGCCATCACCGCAAGATTGGCGCTCGACCAGTGCCGCGAGGTCTACGCCGTACCCGGCAACATCACCTCCAAGGCCAGTTGGGGACCCAACCTCCTCATCAAACAAGGCGCCAAACTCGTTCAGGAAGCGAGCGACGTCCTCGACGACCTCAATAGCGAAACCCGCCGCCATATCGACGCCCAGCGGTCCCTCTTCGGCAACAGTCAAGACGAAGAACAAGCCGGCGCCCCGTGGCACCTGCAACAGGCGCAGGAAGGTCCGATGGCGGAGCTCTTCGGTATCCTCATGCGGACCATTCCGGTGGACGTTCCCGTCACGCTCGACGGCCTGATCGACCGGGTCGAAGGCTGGTCCAGTTCCGAGATCATTTCCGTGCTTTTCGACCTCGAAATGGCCGGCGCCATCCGTCAACTACCCGGCAAGCAATTCGTAAAGCGTTGGAAAGACTAGGCCTTTTTACGCACTTGCATCCTAACCCACCTCTATCGCATCCTGTTGAACAGCGCTTGGCAGGGCGTTGCAAGACGCCTGTGCTAGCCTGAGAAATCACCTATGGCAAAGAATCTCGTCATCGTCGAGTCCCCGGCGAAGGCGAAAACAATTGGCAAGTATTTGGGCAAGCAGTATGTGGTCAAAGCCTCGCTTGGCCACATTAAGGATCTGCCCAAAAAGGACCTGGCGGTCGACGTCGACAACGACTTCCGCCCGAAGTACGAAGTCATCGAAGGCAAGAAGAAGCTCATCACCGAGCTGAAGCAGGCGGCCAAGGGCGCCGATGCCGTTTGGCTCGCAGCTGACCCCGATCGCGAAGGCGAAGCCATCTGCTACCACCTGCAGGAAGAGCTGCACGACAAGAAGTCCGACACCAAGGTGTTCCGGGTGATGTTCAACGAAATCACCAAGAACGCCATTGTAAAGGCGTTCGAAAAGCCGCTCGCCGTCAACGTGAACCTGGTGGACGCCCAGCAGGCTCGCCGCGTTCTGGACCGTCTGGTCGGCTACAAGATTTCCCCGCTTCTCTGGGACAAAGTGCGCCGCGGACTCTCCGCCGGCCGTGTCCAAACCGTCGCGCTACGGCTGATCGTCGAACGCGAGCGCCTCATCAAAGCGTTCGTCAAGGAAGAATACTGGACCCTCGACGTCCACCTCAACGCCAAGAAGGCTCCGGTCCTCAAGGCGCGCCTATTTAAGAAGGATGGCGCCAACGTCGAGATCCCGTCCGAGACCGCCTCGAACGCGATTCTCTCCGCCCTCGACGGCACGTCCTGGACTGTCGACTCGATCACCAACAAGGAAAAGCGCCGCAACGCTGTTCCCCCCTTCATCACGTCCACCCTGCAGCAGGAAGCCGCCCGCAAGCTCCGCTTTAGCGTCAAGCGCACCATGATGCTCGCGCAGAAGCTGTACGAAGGCGTCGAAATGGGTGAGGAAGGCGCGGTTGGTCTCATCACCTATATGCGTACGGACTCGGTCCGCGTCTCAAACGACGCGCTCGACGAAGTTCGCGCCATGATCGGCGACCGTTACGGCGCCGAATACGTCCCCGCATCGCCCAACGTCTATAAAGGTAAGAAGGACGCGCAGGACGCCCACGAAGCGATCCGCCCCACCTCCGCTCTCCGCACGCCGGAAGAGGTCGCGCCCTACATTCAAGAGGACGAACTCAAGCTGTACCGCCTCATCTGGATGCGCTTCATCGCCAGCCAGATGACTCCGGCTGTCTTTGACCAAACGACGATCGACGTCGCCGCCCCCGGCAAGGACAACGCGAATTACATCTTCCGCGCGACGGGAAGCGTCCAGAAGTTCGACGGCTTCCTGCGGGTCTACGAAGAAGGAAAAGACGCCAAGGACGAAGACGACGAGGAGTTGAAGCACAAGCTCCCCGCCGTCGAAAAGGGCGAAGTCCTCAAGTTCAAACAGTTCGAACCCGAACAGCACTTCACCGAGCCGCCGCCTCGCTACACCGAAGCGACGCTCGTAAAGCAGCTCGAAGCCGACGGCGTCGGGCGCCCGTCTACCTACGCGTCGATCCTGTCCACCATTCAGGATCGGGAGTATGTAAAGAAGGAAGGCGGCAAGTTCACGCCGACCGAACTCGGCTTCATCGTTACGGACCTGTTGCTCGAAAGCTTCAACGACCTGTTCGACGTGAAGTATACGGCGCGCATGGAAGAAGAGCTCGACGAAATCGAAGACGGCAAGATGGATTGGCGTCAGGCGATGAGCGAGTTCTACGAAAGGTTCCAAAAGGACCTCGACCACGCCGAACGCAACATGACCGACATCAAGCGGATGGAAGAACCCACCGACTTGATCTGCGACAAGTGCGGCAAGCCGATGGTGATCAAGTGGGGCCGCAACGGCCGCTTCATCGCCTGCACCGGCTACCCCGAATGCCGCAGTACCCGCGAGCTTCCCACCAGCGAAACGGATGATATCAGCGAGCAGGACGCGCAGGAATACTGCGAAAACTGCGGTCGCGAAATGGTCCTCAAAAAGGGCCGCTTCGGCACGTTTTTTGCCTGCTCCGGCTATCCGGACTGCAAGACCACCAAGAAGATCGGTGCAGCCGAGCAGAAAAAGGCCGACGTACCGCTCGACGAAGAGTGTCCCAACTGCAAGAACAAGCTGGTGATGAAGTTCGGCCGCTTCGGCGAGTTCGTCGCCTGCTCCAACTACCCCACCTGCAAGTACGTCAAGCAGAAGACCATCGGCGTCGCATGCCCGGACTGTACGACAGGGGAAGTGGTGGAACGCCGTTCCAAGCGCGGCAAGACTTTCTTCGGGTGCAATCGCTACCCCGAATGCGAGTTCGTCGCCTGGGGCAAGCCGATCAACGAAAAGTGCCCGGATTGCGGCAGTTCGTACCTGATCGAAAAGTATTTGAAGGCCGGGGCCTTCGCGCAGTGTCCGAACAAGGAGTGCAAGTACAAGCACCCCATCGAACAGCCTGCCGCAGAACCCGAAGCCGCAGTAACCGCATAAAAGGCCATGGCGACGACGGATTACGGCATCGACGCTCCGCAGACGCTGAGCAATCTATACTGGCGCGCTGGGACCTTTGCGGCCTTCGGCATCGGCATTTACATGATGAACCGCCGCGAACTCCCGGGTCCGGCGTTCACGTTGATGCTGGTGCTGCTCCTGATCGCGGCTGGCTTCCTGGCCGTAGCGATCCTGATGCGCCAAGCCAGCCAGACTGGAAAACTGGCCCTGCGCGACACGATCATCAACAAGATCCAGTGGACGGGTGAAGAGAAGGTGCTCGACGTCGGCTGTGGCCGCGGCCTGCTCCTGATCGCCGCCGCCAAGCAGTTGAAGAAGGGGCGAGCCACTGGCGTCGACATCTGGGACCCCGCGTCCCTCTCCGCCAATAGCCAGCAGAACACCATCGCCATGGCCAAGGCGGAGGGCGTGGCGGACCGCGTGAAGGTAGAAACCGGAGACGCCCGCAACCTCACCTACGGCGACAACAGCTTCGACGTCGTACTCTCGTCGACGACCTTACACGAACTCCCCGATGCCGAAAACCGTCAGTTGGCAATCGAAGAGATGGTGAGGGTCACCAAGCCCGGCGGCCAGATCGCCATTTTCGACGTGATGCACGCTGGCGAATACGCAGAAGTCCTCCGCAACGCGGGTGTGGAACAGATCGACGACTCCCACAAGACCTGGCTGTGGCTGGTGCCCGGACGCCTAGTCGTCGGACGCAAAAAGGCCTAACCGGCAACCGGATCTTGGGCCCGAATCGCCAACGAAATCTGCGGCGGGTGCATCAGCGTATTGTGAATCAGGCACTTATGCACCTCTTTCTCAACTCCAGCGCGATGCGTCTCGGTCAGCTCTAGCGGACAGTCAATCTCAATTACAAACTTGTCCATGCGAGCAGGATTGGGAACCTTCTCCGCCGAAATGCGAACCTTCGTACCCTCCGTCGCCAGCTTATTCTTCCGTAAATACTGCGCCGCATAGTACGCCGCACAGGACCCCAAGGACGCCAGAAGCAGTTCCGGCGGCGTCACGCCCTCGTCAAAGCCGCCGTTCTCTTCTGGTTGGTCGCAGATGATCACGTGCCCGCGCGTCTTGATCTCAAACTGCACCGCGCCCAGATGGTTGATTTCCAATTGCATCGTCTTCTTCTACCTTCGCAAACCTAGACACAATCCGCTCAAAAAGGATTCAACAATCCAATCGAATCCAAATGGGAATGAAATGCGTCTCAAAACATATAATGAGAGCAGTGACGCTCCACCTGAAAACACTTTCCGCCCTCGCGTTGGTTGCCGCCCTGGCCGGTTGCGCGCGCAACCCCGCATCGGTCGAGGCTGCCTCTACGGTAAAGTCGGAATCCACCCGCAAGGCCGCGCCTGACTTTACCTTGAAGGACGCCGACGGCAAGATGGTCAAGCTGTCGGACTACAAGGGCAAGGTCGTCCTCCTCAACTTCTGGGCCACCTGGTGCGGCCCCTGCAAGATCGAAATTCCCTGGTTTAAGGAATTTGAAACCAACTACAAGAGCAAGGGTTTCGCAGTCCTCGGCGTGGCGATGGACGACGAAGGCTGGGAAGCCGTCCGCCCCTACATTCAGCAGCAGCAGGTGAACTACCGCGTGCTGATGGGCACCGAACCGGTAGGCGCGCTGTACGGTGGCGTCGAAAGCCTGCCCACCACGTTCCTGATCGACCGCCAGGGCCGCATTGCGGCCACCCATATCGGATTGGTAAGTAAGAGTGTGTACGTCAATGACCTCAAAGATCTTTTCGACGCTCCTGCTGGCAAGTAGCAGCTTTCTTTTCGCGCAGGGTCCCAACTCGCTAGGCGTAACGCCTCCCTCGGAGGTCGCGCTCAAGCGTGGCGTACCCACGCCCGCCAAGATCAAGCTCAAGCTGCCGCCCGGGCTCCATTGCAATACCAACACGCCCTCGGACGAGTACCTCATTCCGTTGAAGCTCAGCTTCGCGCCCACCAACGGACTCGAGTCCACCGGCGTGACGTACCCCAAGGGCAAGGACGAAACCTACAGCTTCTCCAAGAAGCCGCTCAACGTCTATTCGGGCGAGTTCGAACTCCAGGCGTCGCTGAAGGCCGGTGCCGACGCGCCCGTAGGTCCACAAGTGTTCAACGGCAAGCTGCGCTACCAGGCCTGTAACGACACGATGTGTTTTGCCCCCAAAACCATCGACGTGAAGATCCCCGTTGTCGTCTCCAACTAGACGCCTTCTCATCCGGCCGGGCGGCATCGGCGATTGCCTGCTCTGCTTCCCGGCCATGCAAGACCTCAAAGCCGCCTACACTGAAGTTTGGGTACCCGCCCCCGTTGTACCCCTGGTCCAATTTGCAGATCGCGTACGCGCCATCTCTGCAACCGGAATCGACACCCTAGGCATCCCTGGCCGCGACGTCCGCCCCGGCATGTTCGACGGGTTTGACTCCATCATCTCCTGGTACGGCACCCAGCGCCCCGAGTTCCGCGCCTCGATGCCTTCCTGCACCGAGTACCGCCCCGCGCTACCTCCGGCAGACTGCCCGTCGCACGCCGTCGAGTTCTTCGGCAGCACCAGCTACCCCACCCTGCAAGTCGACCCGATCCCCCAAGAGCCCTTCATCGCCATCCATCCCTTCTCGGGATCTACCAAGAAAAACTGGCCCTTGGAAAACTTCCAGCAACTCGCACTTCCCTACCCGGCTCGCTACTGCATCTCACCCGAACAAACACTCCCCGGCGCAGTGCAGTACGATAACCTGTACGACCTCGCTCGTTGGCTGCGTGGGGCCGTACTCTACATCGGCAATGACTCGGGCATCACACATCTCGCAGCGGCTTGCGGAGTACCAACAGTCGCCATCTTCACCGAACACAGCAACCCGCGCATCTGGGCCCCTCGCGGACCCCACGTCGAAGTGGTCCCGCCGGGCCATTCTGTCTCTGCCGCTGTTCACAGCCTTCTCGCACGCTGCGGAATCGCGCATCCGGAATCCATACGGCCTCACCACCGGACCTGACGGCGCGCTTTACGTCTGCGAGATCGACACCCACCGCATCAGCCGCCTGGACCTTAAATCAGGCAACCTGTCCGACTTCGTCACAGGTCCCGACCTCAAGCAGCCCTACGAGGTCCGCTTCGACAAACGCGGCGACCTGTACTTCGTGGACATGCCCGCCCACAAGATCTACAAGTTTGAGGTGAAGACCAAAAAGCTTTCCGCCATCGCAGGCACCGGCGAACCCGGCTTCTCCGGCGACGGCGGACCCGCGCTACAGGCGCAGTTCAAGCAACCGCACAGCATCGTGTTTGACCCGCAGGGCCGCCTGCTCGTCTGCGACATCGGCAACCAGCGCATCCGCCGTATCGATCTCAACAAAGGCACCATTGAGACCCTTGGCGAGCCAATGAAAGGCCCCCGCGCCATCGACTTTGACAAGCAGGGTACGCTGTGGCTCGCCCTCCGCGAAGGCAACATGGTGATGAAACTCGAAGACGGCAAGTGGCAGGCCGTCGCAGGCACAGGCGAAAAAGGCTACACCGATGGAAACGCCAAAGAAGCCAAGTTAAATGGACCCAAAGGCATCGCTTGTGCGCCGGACGGTACGGTGTACATCGCTGATACGGAAAACCACTGCGTCCGCCGCATCGATCCCAAGGCCGGCACCATCTCAACGGTCGCCAAGGACATGAAGCGCCCGCACGGTGTATTCGTGGACCGCAAAGGCACCATCTACGTCGGCGACAGCGAAAACCACCGCGTGACGGTTATTCCAGGCCCATCTGCGAAAGGCGGTACCGCAAGGCATTACGAGTAAGGCCCAGCAACCGGGCCGCCTGGCTCTTATTCCCGTTCGCCCGCTTCAGCGCCTCGCGAATCAGGGACTGTTCGTGCTCCTCCAGCGACACGCCTTCGGGCAAAAACCCATCGCCAGGAGCCAGCGCCTTCGCCCGATTCGGCGACACGTCCAGCTTCACGTCGTTGGCATGGATCACCGGATTCGTCGCCAGAACCAAAGACCGCTCCACGACATTCTGCAGTTCGCGAACATTCCCCGGCCAGTGGTACCCCACCAGCTTCTGCATCGCATCATCGCCGATGGTCTCTGCCGGACTCCCCATCTCTTTCGCCAGCTTTCGCACAAAGAACTCCGCAAGCGCCGGGATGTCTTCTTTCCGCTCCCGCAACGGAGGAACGTCAATGGGCATCACGTTGAGGCGATAGTACAGATCCTCGCGAAACGTACCTTCCTCGAGCGCCGCCCGAAGATCCACATTCGTCGCAGCAACGACACGGACATCAATCTGCCGCGTCTTGTTGCTACCCAGCCGTTCGAACTCCCGCTCCTGCAGGATGCGCAGCAGCTTCACCTGCACCGATGCCGGAACATCGCCGATCTCATCCAAAAACACCGTCCCGGTATCGGCCTGCTCGAACTTGCCCGGCTTTGAGATACTCGCCCCCGTAAAGGCTCCCTTCTCGTAGCCAAACAACTCGCTCTCCATCAGATTCTCAGGGATCGACGTACAGTTGATCTTCACAAACGGACGATCCCGGCGAGGCGAATTCTGATGAATCGCCCGCGCAATCATGTCCTTACCCACGCCGCTTTCGCCACACAGCAGCACCGTCGCCCGAGTCGGAGCCACCCGCAACACAGTGGAAAAGATCTCCTGCATCGCAGGACTCCGGCCAATCATGTTGCCGACCTGGTACTTGTGCCCGAGCGCCTCTTTCAACTGGCGATTCTCATCGCGCAGCGCCCGCACTTCCAGCGCCTTTTCGACCACAGTCTGCAGATGGTCAAACGAAAAAGGCTTGGGCAAAAAGTCGTTCGCCCCCGCCTTCATGGCCTCGACGGCGTTCTCTACCGTACCCACGGCCGTCATCACAATCACCGGCGTATGCAGTTCCTGGCCGCGAATCTGCCGGATGAAATCGATACCAGTCATACCCGGCAGCAGCACATCTGTAAGAATCAGGTCCGCATCGCCCGCACTCGACAGGGCTTCTTCGGCCGTACCCGCCTTCAACACCTGATACCCCGCGCCCATCAACTGCAGTTCCAGGACGCGGCGTAGCTTTTCCTCGTCCTCAATGACTAGGATCACCGGTTTACTCATCGCGGAGCACCTCCAGCGGCTTCTGGCCCAGGATTCGCGCACTAGCCAGCCAACCTGCGGCATTCGCCAGCAGCGCTGTCGATAGGACGGCAACCACCACCGGCAGGGTTGCAAAGCCCGCATCTGATTCCCAAACCCGCTTCAACATGAATGCGGAAAAACCAGCACCCAGCAAACCGCCCATCAATCCCGCCACCGCGCCAATCACCAAAAACTCAACAGAGAAGATGCCCGCAATACGTCGCCGAGTCCCACCAAGCGTCTTCAGGATCACCACCTCGCGAATGCGACGGAATCGCGTGCCCGCCACACTCGATGCCAGCACGATCACCCCAGCCAGAATGGCAAACACCGACAAGAACCGGATGACAAGCGCAGCCTGATCCACAACTTCCTGAATAATCGCCAGAGCCTCGGCAATGTTGATCACCGTCACTGTCGGGTACTGTTCAAAGGCCGCGCGCTGCAGCAGCGCCACCTTATTCGTCTCTACGCGAACGCCGCCATAGTAAATCGCAGGCATCCCGGTCAACGTATGCGGCGTGAACGTAAACTCGCTCATCCCGCCCATACGAAAACCCTCGGTGCGGTACAGCGCCGCGACCCTCGCCCGAAACGGCTTGCCATTTGCCTCAAACTCCAAAACCGAACCCGGATGCAGATTCAGAATCTTCGCCGCATCCTCTGCTACACCAACTAGCGAATCCTTCTCATCACCCTGCCACCACTTCCCCTCGTACACCTCAAAGCCCTCAGGCTGCGTGTTCGAGTACGCCACCGATCGGCTCTGCAGGAACCGCCGGCCCCAGCCCTTCAAATCCATCTGCTGCAGCGACGTCCCATTAATCGCCATCATTCGTGCAGAAACAGCCGGCGTCACATCCATGCGCCCGTTCACACCCTGCTGCGATTCCACCAGCTTCACCAAGCCATCCTTGATGTCCGGCGTGATGTCGATCAAAAAGACGTTCGGCATACCCGGCGGCGCCGACCTCACCAACTGGCTGATCAACTGATTCTGCACCAGGTAAATCGTCAGGATAAACGTCACACCAACGCCCAGCGCTACCAGCACCGTCTGCGCCTGATTGCCCGGACGATACAGATTCGCGATCCCGTGCCGCAGCGTACTCGGCAAGCGCAACGTCGTCGTACGCAGGAAAAGCCGCAACAGCTTCAGCAACCCCCACGCCACCACCGAGAGCACAGCCAGGCTCGCGGCAAGCCCGCCAACAAAGAAGATCCCAATGTTGACATCGGACAGCCAGGACGCAATCGCGCCCAATCCAAAAAGAATGGTTGCCCCAACGGCCAGTGCCGCCTTCGATTGGAACCACCGCTTCCACCAAGGCAGATTCGGCTCCACCATATCGCGACGTAGGATCACGCCAGGCCGAATCGACCGGATCCGCAACAGCGGCACCAGAGTAAACAGCAGCGTCGATAGCAACCCTACACCCAACCCCTGCACCAGTGCCGCCCAACTCCACGTGATCCCCGGCTCCACATTGAAGTACCGCCGCAGCAACACCGGAAAGATCAACTGCACGATCACCCCAAACGCCAGCCCAAACACCGACCCCGCAATCGCCAGCAGGATCGTTTGCACCAGATAGATCTGCACGATCTGCCCCGAAGTCCCGCCCATGGACTTCATCACCGCGATCCCGTCCAGCTTCTGCGCCAGATGCGATTGCATCGTCGTAGCGACGCCCAACGCACCAACCAGCAGCGCAATCAGCGACACCAAACTCAAGAACCGCGTCGCACGATCCAGACTCCGCGTAATCGTCGGATTCGTCTCGCGGTAATCGATCACCAGCCCTTCGGGAAACGCGTCCTTCAGCTCTTGCTTCACCTTCTCCACCGGCAGCACTGTCTCCGGTTGCGGCAGCTTGAACAGAAAGCGATTCGACGCACGGCTCCCCAGGCGAATCAAGCCCGTGCGTTCCAGACCCTCGCGCGTCACCATCACACGGAGCCCAACGTTCAGGCTGCCGGACATCCGATCCGGCTCGGATAGGATCACCGACGTAATGACAAAGTCCTGCCCGCCAAGCTTTAGAACATCCCCGCGCTTGGCATTCAGCCGCACCAGTACATCTTCGGCAACGCCAATCGACTTCGCATCAAGCGTAATCCGCGGCGCTGGCGGATCCAGCTTCAACTTGCCGTAAAAAGGATAGGCTGCCGGATCGACAGCCTTCACAGAAACCATCAGCGGCTCAGGATGAGTCGCAGTATTGGCCATGGTCAAGGTCTCCGTGATGTGCGTGTACTGCCCACCACGTGCTTCAAGGCCCTTGAGATACTGCTGCTGCGCATCGTTAGGAAGCCCAAAGATGCGCACCGATAGATCGGCGGCCATAATCTGGCGCGCCTCGCGAAGCAAAGTTGTGCGGAACCCGTCGCTAAACCCACGTACTCCGCTCAGCGCGCCGACGCCCACCGCAACGGCGAGCACGACAAAACCGAACTTGATCGTGGAACTACGGGTCTCGCGCCATGCAATGCGCGAGGCGGTTTTCCAGAAGGCCATCCGTGCTCTTTAGCCGCGACGCCCGTTGCCGTATTCGTGGCGCTTGGCGGTCCACTTGCCCTTCAGGTACTCGCCCATGTCGAGCGTACCTTCAATCTGGTCGCCAACCACCTTGCCGATGAACTGGAACTGCAGCGAATCGCCGTGCCGTTCCGTGTACGAGCTATTCAACGTCACCTGATCGCCGGACACCGAACCACCCAAGTCACGCGTCACAAAGTCGCCCTGATGCGCGCCTTCAACCCGTCCACCTTTCTGCGCCAGATGCAGTTGATGCGTGGACTTCGAGGCTAAGTACTCAATCGTCACGTCCCAACGGCCCGTGATGTCCACCGTCGGCGTCACCGCCGGAGCAGGCACCGCGTCAGCGAGCTTCGGAGGATTGGTCAACGTCGCGTACAAACGATCCGCAACCGTCTTCTCATCGCCGGTCTGCATCATGTACGGCGTCACGGACACCCCGGTCTCGCCGCTACGTCCACCCATCGCGGGAATCGCAATGCGAGGCTCGGACGCCATAAAGTGCCGCGACAGCGCCTGGCCCGTAATCGCGATCTTCGCCGGATCCCACGTAATCTGTAGGCTCGGCGTCTTGTTCGACAAGCCCTCAGGCTCGCGAACCGTCGTCTTCACTCCGGGAATGGACGCCAGGCGCTTCGACACATGATCCAGTCGCGACATCCAGGTATTCCACTCCGCCTTGTGATCGCGCTTGAACCACATCTCCACGGCCATCAGCATACCAATGGCTTCTTCTTTGCCGATCTTCAACGACCGTGCAAAGCCATGATGCGGCGCCGAGTGGACCCACGCCGCCTGCACCAGATCCTTACGACCCAAAAGCAGCCCCGCCGTCTGCGGCCCACGGATGCACTTGCCGCCGCTGTACGCCACCAACGTCGCGCCGTTCTCCAAATGCACGTTCGGCACCGTCAGGATCTCCGCCGCAGCATCCACCAGCACCGGAACGCCGTGCGCTTTCGCTGCCTTGCAGATATTCGCCGTCGACAGTTCGCCCTTCTCCGCCTGCGGACCAGCGTAGATATAAATCATCGCGGTCTTCGGCCCAAACGCCGCCTCAAGCTCCGCCATCGTACCGGCCTCAACCACCTTCGCGCCGGTAGCCCGAATCGCCGCATCGTACACATTGCGCGAATGCTTCGGGATGATCACCTCGCTCTTCGCAAAGCCCGTCAGGTCCGGCATCCGTACATGCAGATCCGGATTACCGCCGGCAATACAGGCTGAAGTCGCATGCGTCAGAGCCGCCGAACATCCGCACGACACCATGCCCCATTCGGCCTTGGTGAGTTCCGCCAGGCGCGCGCCGATGCCGTTCATCAACTCGTCCATGTGGACAAAGTGCTGCGCAGCCTCGGTCATCGCAGCGCGAACTTCCGGCAGCATCAGAGAACCGCTGATGATCGTGAACGTACCGCGGGCGTTGATAATCGGCTTCACGCCGATCGATTCATAGATGGTCGGGCCCAAGGTGAGTCCGGCAGTGGGAGCGGGTGGAGCGGCCTGCGCCACTTTGCGTCCAAACAGGCTGGTCAGTGCCGCGAACGCGCCGCCGTGGAACAAGTCCCGGCGTCCCAAACGATTCTTCAAACTCTGATACATAAGCGTTACCGATTCTCTCCTCTGCGTGTCTCTGCGATGGCATCGCGTTCCAGCGTTGCGGCCGCCGCCGCAGGAACCACGCGCCAGTTGCCATCGGGTTTTGCGGGTAGCGACTTCCGCTCCGCGAAATAACGGATCATCAGATCCCGGATCTCTTCCGGCGACCTGTAGTACACCTTCGCACCTTTGAACATCGTGTACCCGGCACTGCCACCGGCGCGATAGTTATTCACCGCGATCTTCAACGGCTGATCATCTTTGAGCGGCGCGCCTTTGTACTTCAGGTTCACAATCCGCTGCCCCGCAGGCTTGGTCAGGTCGATCTCATAATCGACCCCCTGCGCCATATCAAAGTTGAAGCCAACCACCTTGGGATTGATCAGCGGACCATGTTCGCAAGCGGCATCCGGGCACGACTCAAAGAATCGCGCCGCATTCTCCAACGCCTCGCGAACCATCTTGCCGTTACCTTCAATGCCGTACAGCGTATTGTCATAGACGTACAACGCCGCGATCTCGCGTACAGTCACCGGACCTTTGCGAACCGTCACACGAGGATTGAACGAAGCGGCAAACGAAACGTCCGCATCCGCATAGTGCAACTGCGTCTGATGAATCGCGTCAATCAGCGGCGTATCCTGAATGCGCGACAACTGCGCGTTCATATCGACGGGCGCCTCTGCCACCGGCGAGGTCAGATACTGCTCCGCCGCCTCATGATACGGCTTAGCAATCGCAAGAATCGCAGGATCCGCCAGCGTATCTTTCGTCACCGGAATCAGCTTGCTCTTCTTGTCCGTCACCTGCCACTTGCCATTCGATTTCGACAGAGCAAAATCCATCGTGCCAATCGAAATGCCCCAGTTACGGGGCTGCATCACTAGCACATTGCCCACCCAGTGCCCTGCCACCGTCGCATGCGTGTGCCCAAAAACGATGCCATCAATCCCCGGCACTTCGGTCGCAATCTGCTTCACCATGTTCTCGCCGCGCAGGTCGCCGGTATCTTCCAAACCTGCATGCGCGGCAACAATCACGATGTCTGGGTTATGCTTCGCCTTCAAGTCCTTCACAGCCGCTTCCGCCGCTTCTTTCCCCGGCAGGAACTGGTATCCCTTGTAATTCTTCGGCTCTTCCCAAGCCGGAACTCCAGGCGTTGTGATCCCAACCACACCGACCTTGATGCCCTTGATTGTCTTCACAATGTACGGCGCAAACGGCTTCTCAGTGGACCCTGCAACCGTCTGCGTATTCGCAGAAATCCAAGGGAATTTCGATGCATTGCGCGCGGCGTTCAAGTTCCGCAGGCCGTAATTGAACTCGTGGTTGCCCACTGCCATCGCATCAAACTTCAGCTGATTCATCGCCAACACGATCGGATCTGCGGTAAGCCCAGATGTCACGACGCCCTTCGGTGCGCGCCCCGTACGTACGAAGCCTTGATACACCGTCTCCAAAGCCGAGCCCTGAATCGTATCCCCGCAATCCACCAACAGCGAATCGGGATTTTCCGCACGCGCCGCAGCGATCAACGTCGCGGCTTTCGCCAAACCGCGTTCGGCAGGCTTCGCGGTGTAGTAGTCGTACGGGTAAATGTAGCCGTGCAGATCCGTCGTGACGATCAGGCGGATGTTCGCCGTTTCCTGGCCGGATAAGTGGGCCGCAAATGCGAACGCGAACAGCCAGCAAAGTGGTCGAAACATGCAGAAAAACCGGTATCTTCAGTATAATCGCGAATGTGAAGACATTCCTGATCGCCGCTGTTGCGGCGGCCTCTGTTGTACAGGCCCAGACGCCGGCGACCAAAGCCCCGGCTGCTCCGGCCACCAAAGTGCCCGCTACAAAAGCTCCGGCCACTGGTGCTACCAAGGCTCCCGCCACCAAAGCGCCCGCAGCCGCAAAGCCTCCGGTCGCTGCCAAACCCAAGCCTGCTGTAGCCCCAGCCAAAGTCGGCAACCTGATGAGCCCGGGTACGCTCAACGCGCAAGCGCCGGAATCGTACAAGGTGAAGTTCACCACTCCCAAGGGTGACGTTCTCATTCAGGTCACACGCGCCTGGTCCCCCCTCGGTGCAGACCGTTTCTACAATCTCGTGCGCGCCGGCTTCTTTAACGACGCCTACTTCTTCCGCATCGTCCCTGGCTTCGTCACGCAGTTCGGCATCCACTCGAACCCTCAAATTTCCAAAGTGTGGCGCGCCGCGAACCTCCCGGACGATCCGGTACGCGAAAGCAACAAGCGCGGCACCTTGTCCTTCGCCACCGCGGGACCCAACACGCGCACCACGCAGATCTTCATCAACCTCGCCGACAACCCCCGCCTCGACGGCATGGGCTTCTCCCCATTTGGTTCGGTCATCGAGGGCATGGACGTGGTCGACAAACTGTACTCGGGCTATGGCGAACAGCCACAACAAGGCCTGATCCAGGAACAAGGCGGCGCTTACCTGAAGAAGGAATTCCCGATGATGGACCGCATCATCGCCTCCGTTATTGCGGACCCAGCGGCCCCCGCGGCAGCGCCGGCCAAGCCCGCCCCGGCAAAGCCTGCCCCCGCCAAGCCAGCCGCAGTAAAGCCAGCCGCGACAGCCAAACCGGCCGCCGCCGCACCAGCGCCCGCCACCAAGAAGTAGTTTTCTACAATTGGGGGTTGGAATCGCAACCAGCCCCCAAACCCATTCCCACCCGCAACCGTACCGGTTGGAGTTCCAATCAGCTCAACGAAGTCAGTGAGATGTTCGTCGACTTCTGCGCCTCCGCAACCCTGCCCGTCCTGGACATCGGAGCAGCCTACGGCGTCGCGACCATCCCCGCCCTCGCCACCGGCGCCACCGTCATCGCGAACGACGCGGAAATGGGCCACCTCCGCATCCTCAAGGACAACGCTCCGCCCCAGGACCGCCGACGCCTCATTCTCATGGGAGGCAAGTTTCCCAGGCACGTCCACCTGGCAGAAGAGTCATTAGCCGCAGTACACGCCTCCAACGTCCTCCACTTCCTCACCGGACCCCAACTCGCCAACGCCGCCGCCAGTATCGCCCACTGGCTATGTGTAGGCGGCAAGCTATTCATCCAGGCATCCACACCCTGGCAAAAGCCATTCGAATCGTTTGTCCCCGAGTTCGAAAAGCGGCTCGCAGAACAAGCCGAATGGCCCGGTTGGATCGAGGACGCCCACCAGCGCTTCGACCATCCCAAGATCTCGCAGATCCCCAACGCGATCCACCTGCTCGACCCCGAAACGCTCTCCAAGACCTTCACCACCGAAGGTCTCGAGATCGAACGCTGCTGGCTCTACAGCCGCCGCGACCTCGCCAAAGGCATGAAGCTCGACGGTCGCGAAAGCCTGGGGTTGGTTGCAATAAAACGAGCCTCCCTCTAAAACTGTGATGCTGAAAGAACTTGTACCTCAATGTGAGTTTGAGCGGGTCAGAGCATTCGTAGAGCTCCACCGCGCATTCATTGATCGAATACGTCAGCTTCCTCTCGAATCAGAATTCAAATTCATCAACTTCTGTTGTGACTTAGGAATCCGCCGCGAGGGAGTCACCGCAGCTATTGCAGAGGGTGCTGTACGGGTTGACGGCGTCGGAACGGCGGTGCCAGCGCTGTTTCACCGTTTCCGGATGTATCCTGCACTAGAGTACGGTCGTTGGCCAACCGAAGGCAATGAATCTCCGCACCGGTTTAGAAATGGAGTTGTCGACCTAGCAATCCTCCTGGAACCTTTTCATTGGCAATTCATTACTTGGCAGCGTCGCCTGATTGAGGACGCGAATCGCGACGACTTCGATCAGACGTTTGAGAGCTTTCGCTGCAAGATACAAGCTTTGTTGCGGTCGCTCGATGTTTCCGCTTGGGCCAGCGCACATGCGGTAATGCGACGCGAGTCAGCGCAAGTGGACGCAAACTCACGAGTATATGCACTGCTTAGGGCTTCTTTGTGGGAACGTCGGCGCGAATTGACCGGCACGCTTGGGCAGGCTCTTTGGGTTCGACATGTCGCGGAAGTCATTCGGTTAGGGTTCGAGGCTGCGATTCCTGCATTGCAATGGCCGGAGGAGGACGACGCGCTTGGTAGCTGGCAGAAAGGCGGTCGCACTTACGTTTTTGGTACAGAGCGCCCCTTCGATGACGTATTGGTGACAAAGCCGTACATCGCCAGTCACTTCGGATTGTTCACTGGAAGCAAAGTGCGCTGGTATGTGGAGGGCAAGACTGAACTCGGTGCCATCCGCGAACTGATGGGTTCGCCCATGGAGTACGGCGTCGAAGTGGTCGACTTGAAGGGTGTGTTAGCTTCGCGTGACCCAACCGCCGCGCTAAGGCTTCCACAGTTATTGCAGCAGGATCGGCATGCAAAACGCTTCAGCCTGCTATCTTTTGACAAAGACGTGGTATCAAATGTCGACGCAATTAGGCGACTTATCCGCGCCGGTTTGTTCATCGGAAAGATCAACGCGAACAACCCCGATTTTGAGTTCGCGAACTTCACACTAAGCGAACTGGTCGAACTAGCAGCCACCTATGACGAAGCGCGGGGGCACTCCGGAGATAGCGTCAGGGGTGCGGACTGGACATCCGCATCAGCAAAGCCAAGTCTTTTCGCAGCGCACTATGAGAAAGTGTCCGCGCGTCAGCCACAATCGCTGAAGGGCGAAGAATGGGGCATTCACCTTGCCCGTTACGCAAAAGCAAACCCAGATCGCCCGGACACATTCACTTCTCGCCCCATCATTAAGGCAGTTGCACAGGCAATGCGAGGGTGGAACTCAGATTATGACGCCTTCGCTGGTACCTGCACCTTCGATGATGATCTCAATGAGGTAGGACCAACAATCTAGCGTCGTGCTTAACCTCGCGAGGGCATGAAGCTCGACGGTCGCGAAAGCCTCGGTCTCATAGCGGTCAAGACTATTTCTTTCGAATAATTACCGCGCAATCCTCCGCGAACTCCGGCGCCGTCAGCACCCCCGCCCCACCAGCATGCCGCCACGCGACCATCTTGCGAGGCTCCGTCTCCGTCGGCAACCACCACTGCACCTCGTACTCGCCCGCCGGCAAATTCACAATCACATGAGGCTGTATCTTCCTGCTGTACACGCCATAAGCAGGCTTGTAGTTCGCCACCACCTTGCCTGTATGCAGATACATCGCCCAAACCGACGAACCATTCGATAGCGCACGTACATTCACAACATCCGCCTTATCCGTACCCGCAGCCACTTTCTCGTCCGGCTGCATATCCACAAACGGAATCGCATCAAAGAACTGCCGCAACAGCTTCAACTGCCTCCGCAGCGCCTTCGTACCACCGCCCGGCTGCGTCGCCGGATACACAAACGTCCCATCCTCATGCCCTACCGTGAACGAATAATCCAGGTTGTTGTAAAGCGCCCCGCCAGCCAGCAGAAAGTCCCAGGCCTGTATCCGGTACACCGCATCCAGCGCGCCATCAAACCCCGTCTCATTCATCCCAATCGGCTTCTGCAAGCCCCAGTTCGCCGCCACCGCGCGGGGCGGACGAGCATAGTGAAAATTGAACAGACTCACATTCCGATCTGGATTCTTGATCTCCGCCGACCCATTCGCGATGTTCTGCGAAATCATGTGCCGCCCGCCGTCAGCCTCTGCGACCACCGCTGATATCCGGCGCTGCCATGCGTCCGTCACTCCGTGAAAGTACGGCTCGTTGCAGATCTCGTAGTAAATGTTGTCGAAGTCCTTCAACTCCGCCAGCAGCTTCCGCACAAACCGCTCCTGCAGTTCCGTCTGCTTCGGATGCTTCAGCGCAAGCACCTCATCGCTCTTCACCTCTGGCGAGTACGTAGGGCTGATCTTCCAGTGCGTGTCGTTGTAGTAGCTGGTGAACAACGTCACCTCAACCACGATGCCCTTGCTCCCGGCATACGCGACAAAGTCCTTCCAACGCGCGAAGTACGCCGGATTCCACTGCGTCAGATCCGTCCCCAGGAAAGGATGCAGAAAGTCCGCATCGCGCGGCGCCAGCGTATTCCCAGCAATATCAAAGGACTCGCCTTGCACCTCACGGTACATCCCGGTAAACGTACGCGTCAGATTCAGATTGTCCGCCGCCAGCGTATCCAGGTACTTCCGGTAATCAAACGCTCGATTTAGCACCGCACCATAGTGCTCTCCGGAAGTCACCAGCACCGTAGGCTTCCCGCGAAACAAAAAGTAGTGCGGATTTACGGGGTGAGGTTGAAGGGGTTTCTCAGCACCCAGAACCCAGGCACTCAAACCCAGAAGCAAAGCCAGAACCAGTCTCATGCGCCCACATTATACTGAGAGCGAATGTTCGGCAGAACCCTACCTCCCTTGGCCCTGATCCTTGCCAGCACCCTTGACGCCAAAGTCCTGTTCCGCGCAGGATTCGAAACTGGCGACCTCAGTGAGTGGACCAACACCGGCACCCGCGGCCAGAACGCAACCGCACGCAACGTCCAGGTGACGACCGACAACGCTAAGGTCGGCAAGTACGCCGTAAAGGTCACGATCCATCCCGACGACGTCTTTAACGAACGTCAGCTACGCGCGCAGATGGGTGGACCTCGCGTCACCGTGGAAGAAGGCTCCGACACTTACATGTCCTTCTACCTCTACATGCCGGAAGCACCAAAGGACCGCGACAACTTCTTTTACTGGGAAGGCAATCCCCCGCCCCGCTACAACAACGTCATGACATGGTGGGTGGAGCCGTCACCCGAAGGCACCCGTATCCGCTACGGCACCGGCAACCTGGGACGCAACGGCACAGAGTGGGACGGCGCCTTCGAAGTCGGCAAGTGGCATCATCTGGCGATGCACATCCATTGGTCCGAGGACCCGGCAAAAGGCAATACGCGACTCTGGTTCGACGGCAAGCTCGTGCTCGACAAAACGCTCAAGACCAAGGGGGCGGAAGCAGTCTACTTTTGCCAACCCGGCATCCACCGCAGCCCGCACGCACCTTCCGTCGACACGATCTACTTCGACGAATTCATCCTGGCGGACACTCTGGACGAAGTCTTGTTACCCGCAAAGCGATAGTTCGCCCGGTCGCGCAGCAGCTTACTTGCGAACACCGCCAGCCCCAATGCCATCGCGGACATCATCGATTCGCCCGGCTCCGGTACGCCCACCACGCGAGCCATAACCAACGTCTGGCCAGTGAGTGCGTGCGGGATGTTGTAGTTCGACGTATTCAAGCCCACCGCTGAGTATCCGCCCGCGTCCATCGTAAAGATGCCGGCCAGAAACGTTGGCGTTGCACCAGGACCCGTAAACAAAGATGGTCCGCCCAACGACAGATTCAGATGGTCCACACCGTTGAACAGCCGGGCAAACAGCCCGCCGCCCATGGCATCGGAATAGAATCCGATCTGCGCGTTGCTGATCAACGACGTGTTCGTCCCACTGGTGAACGCAGCGTCCGTAATTACCGAGAACGATCCTCCGTTAAACCCCGCCGAAACCGACTTCGGCTTCACCGGCAAGCTGAACGACAGTGTGAAGGATGCGTTGGGATCCGTCATCGACGAAGACGCTACGGCCGAAGGCAACGTCCCAACAATGGTGTAGGCAATGTTGTCCGCAAAGCAGGACCCGGAAGCAACCAGACACAGCAGAATCGGCAAAGCGTGTTTCATTCTGCATTCAGCTTGCGGTCTGCCCCCGCTTTGGTACATCACGCGCTAGTACCCGGACCCGGTCACCCCAACGAACCGATGGGATAGCAAAAAAAGAAAAGGCGTTACCCGTACGAAACGGATACGCCTTTATAAGATATCGGAGGTATTGCTACGTCAGCGCCTTGTCCTTGCCGCCACACCAACCAACGCCAGTCCGACGGCGGCCGCCGATAGAAGACCTTCAGATGGCTCCGGTACACCTTGCGTCACAACCACGCTCGTTCCGGTGACGGACGACGGAAAGCCGTAGTCCAGCCCCCCAATCGTATAGAAGGTATACAAGCCGCCGAAAACCCAGTTTCCTGCCAGCATCGTTGGAGCGGACGCCGGTTCGCTGTACAATTGCGGACCACCTAACGAAAGCTCAAACTGATCTGAGCCGCTAAAGAGCAGCAAATACAGTCCACCCGAGCTCTGCAGTCGATAAAAACCGAGCACGGTCGCCGGATAGACCACCGTCGAGCTACCCAGCGTGTACCGGACATCCGTAGTCAAACCAAAGTCCGATGCGTTGATTCCTGCTTCAGGGGTTGGTGTCTGCGGAACCGTGAACTGAAGCTGGAACGAGGTGTTCGGTGCGGTAAAGGCCGATACCGGCGCGAACGCGTGGAATCCAGCGCCAATCGTGTACACGACAACGCTCTCCGCACGGCAAACGAGCGGCGCTGCAAGCGCAACAAGCAAAAGTAAACTTTTCTTCATCGTCTCCCTCGTGCCAATTGTTCCATATCACCCTCGCAGGCATCAACAATACGGCTTCTCCCTTAGTCACAGAGTTGATATGATTCCTGTCGTATGCAATCGAGACGAGATGTACTCCGGCTGGCGACAGCCGTGCCCGCGATCGCAGCTCCCTTCCTAAACCTGGGGCGCGCATCGGCCGCAGCCAAGATCGATTCCAAGATCAACGGCGTCATGATCGGCGCCCAGTCCTACAGCTTCCGCGACCGTGGCTTTGACGAAATGATCCAGGCCATGTCCACTGTTGGACTCGGCTACTGCGAACTCTGGTCCGGCCACATTGAACCCAAGGGCGACCAGAAGGTCAAAGAAGCCTGGCGCAAGAATCCGCCATGGGACGAGTTCCCCAAGTTCCGCAAGAAATTCGACGAAGCCGGCATCAACCTCTATGCCGTCAACATCAGCTTCCGCGATAGCTGGTCCGACCTCGAAATCGAGAACGGCATCAAGATGGCCAAGGCGCTTGGCATCGACAAGATCACTGCGTCTTCCAATGTGTCCACTGCCGCCCGCGTCGACCCCTTCGCCAAGAAGCACAAGGTCTACGTCGGCATGCACAACCACTCGAACATCCGGCCCAATGAATTCGCCACGCCGGAAAACTTCGAAGAAGCCATGAAGGGCAAGTCCAAGTACATCGTCGTCAACTTGGACATCGGCCACTTTACCGCCGCCAACTTCGACGCGGTGGACTACATCACCAAGAACCACTCCAAGATCGTCACCCTCCACCTCAAGGACCGCGGCCGTAACCAGGGCGCGAACGTCGAGTTCGGCAAGGGCCAAACGCCGATCAAGGACGTCCTACAGCTTCTCAAGACCAAGAAGTACAAGATCCCCGCCAACATCGAGTACGAATACCGCGGCGCGGACACTGTTGCTGAAGTCAAGAAGAGCTTTGAGTACTGTAAGTCGCTGCTTGCGTAACTGATTTCACCGCTGCGGCTTCTTCGACACTGAGGAAGCCGCAGTTCACCGCCCGTTCGAAGTACACCTCATACCCCAACGCCGTCGCGGCATCGTCAAACGCCGTACCCAGCGCCGTCGCCTGTTCCTTCTGCTGCAGAAAATTTCGATACCGCGCCGTCGTCTGCTCGATGCTCGCCGCGAACACGTCGTAAATCGCCGCGTACCTCGCCGACAGCTGCGCCGGATGCAGATCCCAACCCTGGTGGAACCCATGCTGGATGGACCTGCGAATATTCCGCATATGTTTATCCCAGGCCCCGCGCACCACATCCGCATCCGTACCCAACGGCAGCGTCTTCGTAGGTCCGTCCGCTAGCGTGACGCCAGTACCCGCAAACGCCAGTAGCATCTGATGCCGAGCCGTATCGCAGATGGGATGATGCAGATCCTGGTCGATCGACAATATGCCGCAAACAGAGTTGAAGTCGTACGGGCCAAAGTGCGCCGCACGAAGCTTCCCCTCAGCCGCCGGAATCAAGTCCCGCATCCGAGGCAGGATGTTCGTCGTCTCAATCATCGCCTCAATCGCAACACCATCGGGCAACATACGAGCCAGATCCGCCACTTCATCCGGTGAATCGATCTTCGGCAAAGTCACCGCAAAGTTCTCTGGAATCGACTTCAACTCGTCCAGAAACAGCTTCAGCGTGCGCTCAGCCCGGGCCCGTGTCTCCGTACTCGCGAACGATCGAATGCGAATCCCCAGAAACGGCGGCAACACCTCCGCGACATTGACGTTGCGAGCCGCCTCCACCGCATGACGATCCTCTTCGTCATCGCTCCGCAGTCCATAACCATCCTCGAAGTCGATGCGCAGATCCTCAATCGGCTCCGCCGCAAGCTTTCGCGCAACAAACTCTGGCGTCGTGCCAATCGGCCCAAACTGCTGCCAGGCTTTCCTCGCCAGCGCCCCAAGCTTCAGGACCGTGTCGGGGCGGAACAAATGCGCTCCGCCATAAAGTGTGTGTACCGGTTGCCGCAAACTCTCTTCAGGCTACTACTCGGCGCGCAACGCCTCGACCGGGTTCACAGAAGCAGCTCGCCTCGCCGGTATGTAGCTCGCCAAAAGACCCGCGCTTCCCAGCACCACAACAACCACAACCAGCGTCGTCACATCCCAGGACTGCACGCCAAACAACATGGACTTAGCCATCGACGCGAACCCCACGGCGGCAATCAAGCCCACACCGAGCCCCACAAGACAAAGTGCGCCCGCCTCACGCAAGATCAATCCCGATACCGTCGCCCGCTCAGCGCCCAGCGCCATCCGTACCCCGATCTCCCGAGTCCGCTGGCTCACCGAGTATGCGACAACGCCGTAAAGCCCGACGACACTCAACAACACCGCCATCGCAGCAAACCCGCCGACCACCCAAGCCGACGACCGCCGCACATAAGCCGACGCTGAGTTCTGAATCCGGTCCGCCATCGTCACCGGAGTATCCATCAGAACGTCGCGATGCTGCTCGCGAAGCTTGCCCAAGATCAAAGGGATGAGCGGTTCGCTCTTCACATTGGTGCGCACGGTCATCACCATTCCTGTATCCATCTGCTGCAGCATTGGGACATAGAGCACCGGACGCTCATCCGCATCCAATTGACCTTCTTTCAGGTTCTCCACCATCCCCACAATCTCCATTGGCTTCGACCCTGCGCGGTGGTACACCACACGGCGTCCCGTCGCGTCCTGGCCGCCAAAATAGCGATTGGCAAACAGCCGGTTCACAATCACCACCCGGGGATGCTTGTCATCATCGTCCGACGTAAAGTACCGTCCACTGGCCAGCTTTGCGCCGACCGTCGCAAAGTACGCCGGGTCCACCGCCCGCTCCGGCAAGTCGATCTTCTCCCCATCATTCGCCGACCCCACCAGATGCAACCACGTCGTATTGCCGGTATGCGTAATCGGGCTCTGCCCTGAGTACGCCACTGCCGCCACGCCGGGAACACTCTCCACCAGTCGCTTCATCGAACCTTGCACAGCCAGGACCTTCGCATCGGTGTCGTAGGTCTTTCCAGGCAAGTTCATGCCAATCGAGATCAGCCGCTCTGGCCGGAACCCCAAATCAACCTCGAACATCATCTGCAAGCTCCGAGCCAAAAGACCAGCGCCCACCAGCAGCACCGCCGCCGTCGCCAGTTCCAGCGCCACCAGCTTCGCTCCCGTACCCCGCCAGCTCAACCCGCCGGATCCACGATTGCCCTCCGACAACCCCGCGCTCGCCTTTGAGAACAGCAAGTGCAGCGAGGGCGTCAGAGCGGTTACCAGCAAAGTCGCAGCCGCGATCCCGATCGCAAACAACAACTCCGGCATCCCCAAATGAAGACCCTGAAAGTACGGCATCTCTTCCAACATGAAGTCGGGAATCATGCGCACCAGCAGCGGAATCAGCCAATGCGCGAGCACCAACCCGCAGCACATACTCACCAACACCAGCGCGAAGGCCTCCGTCACAAATTGCCCGGCGATCCGCGCCCCCGACGCCCCCAGCGCCCGCCGTACCGCCAGTTCCCGCCTCCGTCCTTCGGACCGTACCAGCAGCAGGCTCGACACGTTCGCCCAAACAATCAGCAGCAGCAAACAAACCCCGGCAAACATCGTCGACACAATCGGCTTCAGCTTTCCGTTCACCGTGTCCGTCAGCAGATCCGCCGTACCACCCTGGTCGCGATTTGACTCCGGATACTGCCGCTCCAGTCTCCGCGCAATCTCCGCCATTTCCGCCTTCACAGCCTCCAGCCCGACCCCGGGACGCATACGCCCCAAGCCGTACATCCCGTGGCAGCTCCTGCGTGTTTCGCAACCGTTCGAGGGAATCTGGATTTGGTACACCTCAGGCGTCCCCAGCGGCGCAAACTGAAAGCTGTCCGGCAGTACGCCAACAATCTCGTTCGGCTTATCGTTCAGCACGATCCTGCGCCCGATCACCGATTCGCTACCGCCAAACTTGTTCCGCCAAGCCTCCGCCGTGATCATCACCAACAGCGGCTTCCCCGGCTGATCCTCTCCGTCCACAAAGTCACGCCCCACCACCGGACGCACGCCCAGCAGCCGGAAGAACCCGGCCGACACCCGAGCCCCACGCAGCATCTGCGGACCTTCATTGCCCGCCATCGCGAACCCGCCGTACGCAAAGCCCTCCAGTTGCGACAAGGTCTGCGTCTGCGCCTTCCAGTCCAAATAATCCGGATAGGACAAATTGCAGTACGGGCACCCTGGCGCCACCTCATAAATCGCAGCCAACCCCGCCGGATCCTTGTATGGCAGCGGCTTCAGCAACAGCGCGTACACAAAGGAAAAGATCGCGACGCTCGCCGCCAATCCCATGCTCAAGATCACCAGCGCCGTAACCGCAAACCCCGGCTTATTCCTCCACTGGCGAATGGAATACCGCGCATCCTGCAGCAGGTTATCCATCCAGCGAACCGTCGCCTGATCCCGATACGACTCTTTCGCCGGCTCAATCCCGCCAAGCTTCATAATGGCTTCCCTCCTCGCCTCTGCCGGACTCATGCCGCTCTGTATGTTGTCGTCAATGTGCAGTTGCAGGTTTGCCTCAATCTCCTCAGCAATGTCGGAAGAATCAGGCTTTCCCACCTGCGACAGTCTCCGCCGCCACTCCCGCCAAAGCCGCTTCATGCCACACCGCCCTTGGTCAGGAACCTCGCCATGATGTCTGCCGTCTCCTGCCACTCCCGCGTCGCCTTCGCCACCCGCGCGCGCCCATCCGCCGTCAGCGAATAGAACTTTGCCTTACGATTGTTGTCGGAAAATCCCCACTCGGAGGTGACGGCACCTTCCTGCTCCAACTTCAGCAACGCCGGGTACAGTGTCCCGTAGTTCAGGTCCAGCCGGTCGCCCGAAGTCTGCTCAATCCGCCGCGCGATCCCATATCCATGTATCGGACCGAGCGCCTCAATCGTCTTTAAGACCATCAGCGCAAGGGTGCCCTGCCAGATATCGTTTTTGTCCGCCATACGTCCTATTGGTTAGCCATAGGAAGTTTGGCATAGGTTCCTATTGGAAAGCAATAGGAAAGAATGAGTTATGATAATGACTTCGGGACTGCCGTCCCAACCCCAACAAAACATATGATCAAAGTCGAAGGTCTCACCAAGAGATACGCGCGCGCCACGGCCGTGGACAATATCTCTTTCGAGGTCGAGAAGGGGCAGATTGTCGGCTTTCTAGGTCCAAACGGAGCTGGAAAGACGACGACGATGCGAATGCTCACCTGCTTCATGCCTCCCTCGAGCGGCAAGGCGGAGGTGGCCGGGTTCGACGTAGTGAAGAGCCCGATGGAGGTCAAAAAGCGCATCGGGTATCTGCCGGAAACACCGCCCCTCTACCCCGAAATGGAAGTCGGCGAGTATCTGGATTTTGTCGGCAAGCTCAAGGGCGTACCCGCCGGCGACCTCGCCAAGCGTGTACAGGAAGTCGCCGAACGCTGCGCCGTCGCCGATGTCCGTACCAAGCTGATTTCGAAGCTCTCCAAAGGCTACAAGCAGCGCGTCGGCCTGGCCCAGGCCATCATCCACAACCCCGATGTCCTGATCCTCGACGAGCCCACCTCCGGTCTCGACCCCAAGCAGATCATGGAAACCCGCGACCTCATCCGGTCGCTCGCCGGGGACCACACCATCATCCTCAGCACCCACATCCTCACCGAAGTGGAGCAGACCTGCGAACAGGCCATCATCATCGCCAAAGGCAAGGTGATGGCGACGGACTCTGTCTCGGCCCTCAAGAATCGCCGCGCTGGCGGTTCCGCGGTCCTTGTCGAAGTGGAAGCCACCAATGAAGGCCAGGTACGCGAAAAGCTCGAGCGCATCAGCGGCGTCAGTCGTGTTGTCTTTAAGCCCGTCGGAACGCAGGGCATTGTCACCTTCGAAGTCGAGGGTTTGTCCGGCAAGAACATCCGTCCGGAGATCGCCCGCGCTGTCGTCGAAGCCGGCTGGAACCTCAACGAACTCCGCCCGCTCGGCCTCAGCCTCGAAGAGGTCTTCCTCCAGTTGACCTCCGGAGCCAAGCCGGAATCCGCCCCCGCAGAAGCCGCACCCGCAGCAGAAGAAAAGGAAAGCGAATAATGAGAGGCGCCTGGACCATTTGCCAAAAGGAGTTGCACTCCTATTTCGCGTCGCCCGTGGCGTATGCCGTCATGGCGTTGTACGCGTTGATCTTCGGATTCTTCTTCTATTCCGCCACTGCCTACTTTGTGGAAGCGTCGATGCAATCCCAAATGATGGGACGCAGCTTCCCCATGAACATCAATGAGATGATCATCCGCCCGGTGCTCATGAACACCAGCGTCATCGGCCTGTTCCTCATCCCCATGATCACCATGCGCCTCTTCGCGGAAGAAAAGCGCTCGGGCACCATCGAACTCCTCGTCACCTCGCCGGTCTCGGACCTCGCGATCATCGTAGGCAAGTGGCTCGCTGCCGTACTCCTGTACACCACGGTCATCCTGGTCGCAGCCCTATCGGTCATCTTCCTGTTCGCCTGGGGACAGCCGGACGTCAAGCCGGTCTTGATCGGCTTCTTCGGCCTCTTGCTGCAAGGCGCAGGCCTCATCGCCATCGGCGCGTTCATCTCCACCACCACCAAGAACCAGATCATCGCCGGCACCGCCGGTTTCGTGATCTCCCTTCTCCTGTGGGTCATTGAATGGGTCAGCCAGTTCGACACCTCAACCACTGGTAAGGTCATCAGCTACCTCTCGGTGGTCACGCACCTCGAACCGTTCACCAAAGGCGTCGTCGACCTCAAAGACGTCGTCTTCTTCGCATCTCTTATCTTCCTGGGCTTGTTCCTCTCGGCCCGTTCGCTGGAATCGCTCCGGTGGAGGGCATAACTCGCCATGAAAGAACTCTTTAAGCAACGTCAAACGCAGTTTGCCGCATACGCCACCGTGTACATCGCGGTCGTCGTCGCGATCCTCGTATTGGTCAACTACATCGCCAACAAGGCAAACGTCAGCTACGACTCCACCACCAACAAGCGCTACTCGCTGTCGGAACAGACCGAAAAAATCGTCAAGAACCTCAAGGGCGACGTCACCATCAGCTACTACGACAAGAGCCGTGGCTTCCAGGCCGCGCGCGACCTTTTGAGCCGCTACGAGAACCTCTCGAACAAGGTCAAGGTCAAGTTTGTCGACGTCGACAAAGACCCGCTCACCGTTCGCGCAGCAGGCGTACGCACAGTCCCGGCCACCGTCGTGGAATCCGGTCTCAAACGTGATGAAGCCAAGAGCGTGACGGAAGAAGAAATCACCGGCGCCTTTATCCGCGTGCTCAAAGAAGGCGTTCGCAACGTCTGCTTCGCCACCGGCCTCGGCGAACACTCGCCCGACGAAACCGGTTCCAGCGGCCTGTCCGCCGGCAAAGAAGTCGCGGAAAAGAGCAACTACAAGTCCCGCGCCATCTCCCTTCTCGAAACCAGCGACATCCCTGCCGATTGCACCGTACTCGTCGTCGGCGGACCCCGTCGCGACTATCCGGAGGCTCTCGCCAACGCCATCAAGATCTACGTCGAAAAAGGCGGCAAAGCGCTCTTCCTCGTCGACCCTCCGCTCCAAGGCCTGAGCAACGACATTGCGCCCAACCCCGAACTCTGGAAGGTCCTCAACAGCTGGGGCGTATCCTCCACCGACGAACTCGTCCTCGACACCTCAGGCGCAGGCCGCTTCTTCCGCATGGGGCCGGAAATCCCGCTGGTGACTGCCTACGATCCGCACCCCATCGTGCGGGACCTCAAAGAGACCGCCCTTGCCATGCCGCTGGCCCGTCCGCTGGAAGTAAAGAGCCCCACCGGCCAAGCCACCGTCGAAAAGCTCTTCAGCTCCGCCGCCAATGCGTACGCTAAGAACGTCAATGCCATCAAGGGCGAGGTCCGCATCGATCAGGACAAGGACAAGAAAGGTCCCTTCGTCCTCGGCGTCGCGGGCACCTTCAAGACAGGCAAGGAAAACAACAATGGCCGCTTCGTGGTCATCGGTACCTCCACCTTCGCCATGAACGGCTATATCAACTTCGGCGGCAATCGCGACTTCTTCGGCAACGCCCTCAACTGGCTTGCCGCCGACGAAGACTTGATCTCCATCCGGCCCAAGGATCCGGAAGACCGGCGCATCCAGGTGACGCGCAGCCAGATGAACCTCCTCGTTTGGTTCACGCTCATCATCCTTCCGCTCACCGTAGTGGCGTTCGGCGTTAGTGTTTGGTGGAAGCGGCGATGAAAGGTCTGTTGGTAGCAGTCGGGCTGCTCGTCGTTGCCGGCGGCGCAGCCTATTGGACGTATACGAACGAACAAGCAAAGGAAGGCAAACCGGCGGCGGACGCGCCTCCCAAGATCGCGGAAATCCCCGATTCCCAGGTGACGCAGATTGAGTTCCGCCGTCCTGGCCAACCTCCTACCATCATCAAGCGTACCGGCAACGTGACTTGGGCGCTTACGTCGCCCAAAGAGATGCGCGCCGACACCGATGCCATCACGCCGCTGCTTACCCTGCTCGGCAACCTGACATCGGACTCCCTGGTCGATGCCAACAACAAGGACTGGAAAACCTACGGACTCGAAACCCCAGCCCTCGAACTGGTGATCTCGAAGAAGGACGGCAAGACCCAAACCCTGCAAATCGGCGACGAACAGCCCGCCGGCGGATCGATGTACGTCCGCATGGCTGGCGATAGCAAGCTCTACACCCTCGGCACCTTCAACCGCGCCACCCTCGATCGCACCTGGAAAGACCTCCGCGACAAGCGCCTGCTCTCTCTCTCCGCTGACGAACTCACCAAACTCGAGTTCACGGCCAAAGGCGCCACCGTCGAGTTCGGCAAGAATGCCAGCAAGGAATGGCAAATCGTCAAGCCGGAACAGTTCCGTACCGACAACGCAGTCGTGGACGAAGCGGCCGGTAAGTTGCTGGAGATCAAAGTCGACCCCACCGTCACCGACGAAGAACAGGCCAAGACCGACGCGGCGTTCGCCTCCGCCACCCCGGTAGGCAAAGCGCTGCTCACATCGGCCAAAGGCGCCGAACAGTTGGAAATCCGCAAGCAGGGCGACGTCTTCTACGCCCGCAGCAACTCGATTGAAGGCACGGCAAAAGTGACAGCGGACGTAGCAGCAGTTCTGGAAAAGAGCGCGGAACAGTACAAGAGCCGCCGTATCTTCGAATTCGGCTTCAGCGAACCTTCCAAGATCGACGTCAAGCGCGCAGGCTCCATCAAGTCCTACGGCAAGAACAACGAACAGTGGTTCCTGAACGGCAAGAAGATGAAGCCGGAAACCGTACAGGCCCTCATCGACAAGATGCGCCAGTTGATGGCCGCCCGCTTCACGGCACCGTCCACCGCGACGCCAACGCTTGAGATCACGGTGGTCACCAACGACGGCAAGACGGTAGAGACGGTCAAGTTTGCCGGGGCGCTCGCCGCCAAAGGTAACGAACCCTTCCGCTACGACCTCGGCCCCGACGCGCTTCCGGAACTCGAAAAGATCCTGGACGCCATCCAACCCGCAACGGAAGACGGAAAGAAATAACTCGCTTGCGTCAAACCAATCTCGGGCTGGTCACCGATCTTTACCAATTGACGATGGCCGCCGGCTATCTTGCCACCGGCAAGCAGCACGAAACCGCGACCTTTGAGCTGTTCTTCCGCAAGCTACCCAAGTACCGTCACTTTGTGGTGGCTTGCGGTCTACAGCAAGCCGTCGAGTATCTACTCAACCTCCGGTTCGACGGCAACGAGATCGACTATCTTCGAGCGCTCCCCGTCTTCTCCCACGTCGATCCCGGCTTCTTCGAAATGCTGCGCGAGTTCCGCTTCACTGGCGACGTCTTCTCCGTCCGCGAAGGCACACCGGTTTTCGCTGGCGAACCGTTCCTCACTGTTCACGCCCCACTCATCGAAGCGCAGATCCCTGAAACGTACCTGCTCGCTACCGTCGCCTTCCAGTCGATGATCGCCACCAAAGCGGCCCGCGTCGCAGAAGCCGCTGCAGGACGAGCGTGTTTCGAATTCGGCAGCCGCCGCGCCCATTCCCCGGAAGCAGGCGTACTCGCAGCGCGCGCCGCCTACATCGGAGGCTGTGCCGGAACCTCCAACGTCGAAGCCGGCTACCGCTACGGCATCCCCGTCTTCGGCACGGGAGCCCACTCCTGGGTGCTCTCCTTTGAATCCGAAACAGAAGCCTTCCGCGCCCAGCAAAAGCTACTCGGCGAGAACACCACGTACCTCATCGATAGCTACGACACCCTCGAAGGCGCGCGCAAAGCCATCGCGCTCGGCGGCCCGATGTCCGGCGTCCGTCTCGATTCGGGCAACCTCACAGAGCTCGCCCCCGCCGTACGCCAAATGCTCGATAAAGCAGGCTACGTCAACGCCCGCATCATGGCCAGCGGCGAACTCAACGAATACAAGATCCTCGAACTCGTGGCCGGTGGCGTACCCATCGATGCCTTCGGCGTCGGCACCGATCTCTCGACCTCATCTGACTCGCCCACTCTCGGCGCGGTCTACAAAATGGTGGAACTCGAATCCGCCGGTAAAGTCCGCATGACCGCCAAGTTCAGTGGCGGCAAAGCCACGCTTCCCGGAGCGAAACAGGTCTTCCGCTACCCAGACCATGACCTCGTAGGCCTCGCCCACGAATGCTTCAACGACGCGCAAGAGGCACTTCTCCGCCCTGTCGTACTCAACGGCAACCTGGTAGAACCGCTCCCCAGCGCCGCCGAAGCGCGTGACTACGCCGCCGCCGCGATCCGCGCCCTTCCTGCTCCCTGCCGTACCGTCTTCGAGCGCGAGGCCGTCTGGCAGGTCAAGTACAGCCGCGAACTCCTCGCCGCCTTCGAAGACGTCAAAGCCGCCAGAGGACAACGCTAATGCGGACCGTGTATTGGGACGTCGACACCCAACTCGACTTCATCAGTCCCGGCGGCGCACTCTACGTCCCGGGCGCCGAACACGTCATCGCCGAAGTCGCACGCCTCAACCACTTCGCAAGCAAAAACGGCATTCCGCTCGTCTCCACCATGGATGCCCACCCTGAGAACGATATCGAGTTCGCTACTTGGCCCCCGCACTGCATTGCCGGCACCCTCGGTCAGCGCAAGCCGGCTGAAACCCTCTGCGCGAACCAGATCATTTTCGAAAAGGTCACCACGGACGCCTTCCTGAACCCCGCCATCCATTCGCTCCTGCGCGAACTCGCTGCAGAAAAGTTCGTCGTCTACGGCGTCGTTACCGAAGTCTGCGTACGCCACGCCGCGCTCGGCCTCCTCAAGACCGGCGCAAAAGTAGAACTGGCCACAAACGCCATCCGCCATCTGACGGACATCGCTCGTGACCAGTTTTATGCCGAGTTCCGCGCCGCTGGCGGCGTGCTTATTTCTTAGGCCGGTCCGGCGCAGGACCCGCAATCCAGTACCCCGGCCGCGCCCGTACTTCCAGATCCGGCCGCATCACCTTCACTTCAATCTCGTGATAGCCGCCTTCGGTATTCTCAGGCACGCGATAGCTCAACAGATACTGGCTGTGTAGCTCATTCCCAAGGTCCGAAATCGCCCGTTCCAGAGCACCCTCGGTCGCAAATGAGTACTCTCGCCCGCCAGTCCACTTCGTATACGCTTCCGCAGGATTGTCAAAGAAGATGCTCTTCGCCTGCCGGAACGCTTCCGCAAAGCCCAGCAACAGATTCCCATTCGCGTACCCCGAATTCTGCATCTGCATATTCGGATTCATCGATCCCCCGGCAAGCCCGTGAGTGGCAGCCGCAGGAATCGCCGGTGGCCGCGGCGTGTCGGGATTCTTGCGCGTCCAGGTCGACATGAAGCGCGAAATGTTCACCGTATAGATGATCACGTCCTTAAACTGCGCCTCTACCAGAACCTCGCGGCTCTTGCTCTCAGACCCTCGATCCCGAGACTCGGCGATCAACAGAATCACCCGGCGGCGTCCCGCAGGCTTGTTCCGCAACATGCGGATGCCCTCGAGAATCGTATCGTTCAAGCGCGCCGTGTTGCTGCCCGGCTTGATCTTCTGCACCGCCTGTGTGATCTTCGTGCTGTCGTTGGTAAAGTCCTGCAACAGCTCAATGCGATGATCGAACTTCAAAATCGCAGCCTCGCCGGTCTCGCCAACCACCAAAGAATCGAGCAGCGACCCGATCTTGTTGATCTTCGGCAGCATGCCCTCCACGCCGGCGTTGGCCTGCACCGCAATCACCAATGAAATCGGATGCGTCGCCAGATCCTGGTCAATAGGCTGCACTCGCCCGTTGTCCATCAAACGAAAATCCCGGGCCTCCAGCCCGCTCACGTACCCACCGTCCTTATTCAGCACAGTCACCGGTACCGAAATGTACTTGACCGTCGAACGAAACGTCGGCAAGTCCATTTCCTGCGCCACAAGCGGCAGACAGACGAGGACGGAAAGGATTTTGCGTCTCATACTAATACGATGCGTGTTCCTAAACACTAGTTTCGCGTAAAGTCGCCACTCTTGCCGCCCGTTTTGGACAAAAGATACACATCTTGGATCTCGATCCTCTTGTCCAGCGCCTTCGTCATGTCATAAACCGTCAATGCGGCCACCGTTGCGGCGGTCAGCGCTTCCATCTCCACCCCTGTACCCGCCACCGTCGACGCCGTTGTAATGATGCGGATGCCTTCCTGCTCCACAACCGCCTCTACATCCACATGCGACAGCGGCAGCGGATGACACATCGGAATCAGTTCCGCCGTACGCTTCGCCGCCATGATCCCGGCAATCCGCGCCGTCTCCAGCGGATCACCCTTGGGATTATTCGGCAGCGCCGTCAGCACCTCTGGCGACAGCCGCACAAACGCATGCGCCCGCGCCGTACGCTTCGTGTCGTGCTTCGCGCTCACATCCACCATCGCGGCCCGCCCCGCGTCGTCATAGTGCGACAGCTTCTTGTTCATTCAGGAAGCACCTGTATCCAATCTCCTTCGGCGTACTCCGGCTTGTCCGGATCCGCAATCAGAAACGCGTTCGCCCTCGCCAGTGCGGACACATCGCTCGATCCTGCCCAAGCCACAGGCGTCAGCATCCCGCCCTCCGCAAGCCGCGCCGGAAGAAAGCGCCGCAACCCGGCCTTATGCCGGAACGGCCTCGTCAACTTCGCCCAGGCGATCGGCAACTGCGAATCCGCGATCCCCGCCAACCCATCCAGCAGCACCCGCGCCAGCACCGCAAACGTCACCATCGTCGACGCAGGATTCCCAGGCAGCCCAAAAAAGTACTTGCCGGCAACCTTGCCAAACACCAGCGGCGCACCAGGCTGTATCTTCACCCGGTCAAAAAAGAATTCGGCCCCCAGATCCGCCAGAACCTTCTCGACAATGTCGTACTTGCCTGCCGACACGCCGCCTGACAGCAACAGCATGTCGTACTGCAAGCCTTGTTCCATCAGTGCGCGAGTCTCATCGTAACGATCCGGCGCCACCGGCAGAATCTGCGGCAACCCACCAGCGCGAGCCACCTGCACCGCTACCGAGTATGAGTTCGAATTCCGTACCTGATACGCTTCCGGCCGCGCAACATCCACCGGAACCACCTCATCGCCTGTGGCCAGAATCGCCACTGTGGGCCTGCGGTACACACGCACGTCCGTACGCCCCACTGCCGCCAGCAACGCGACATCGGCAAAGTTCAACCGTCGTCCAGGGTGCGCCAGCGCCGTACCTTGTGCCGCTTCTTTGCCCGTCGGATTGATGTTCTCGCCGTTCTTCGCCTGTACCTCGGTCCGAATCCGCTCGCCATCGCGAGTTACATGCTCCACCATGATCACGGCATCGGCGCCATCTGGAACCGGCGCACCCGTCATGATCTCAATCGCCTGCCCCGCCTCTAGCGAAGGCCCATTCCACTGCTCCCCCGCACGAACCTCTCCGATCACACGCAGGACACCCGGCACGTCACCAGCACGCACAGCAAACCCATCGCGCATGCTGCGAGGCGTAGGCGGATAGTCGCGATCCGCGGCAATCGTCTCTGCCAGTACCCGTCCCGCCGCCTCCAGCAACGGCACCACCTCAACCGCAGGCGTACCCAGCGTCGCCGCCTCGCGCACGATAATCGATCGGGCTTGCTCAAATGAAATGGCCAAGAACCAGGATACCGATGTACGCTGAAATCCATGTTCGTAGCAGCCCTCGCAGCGATGCTCACCATCTCCAGCGACGCCATGCCCGGCAACGGTGAGCGCGTTACCTTCGGCGTCGACGGCGTCATCGGCAGGCTCGCCGTAGGACTCTATGCGCACACCGCTGTCGTCGACTACGACAACGATGGCGCGCCGGACCTCATCGTCTCCTCGCCCGACCGGCCTTACAACGGCGTCTACTACTTCCACAACATCGGCACAAAGCAAAAGCCGCTCTTCGCCAAAGCCGAACGTTGGGGTCCCGCCGTCAACGACATGACCGCCGCCGACTTCAATGGCGACAGCAAAATCGACCTCGTCTACCGCGGCGGCTACTTCAGCGACGTCCGTACCAACCGCCTTTCGAAGCCCGTCACCGTAACCCTCCCGCGTGACTATCACGTCGGCCGCGACGACTTCTACTTCCCCGTCGATTGGGATCGCGACGGCAAGATCGACGTCCTCAACGGCATCTCAGACTGGCGCGACTACGGCTGGGACGACGCATTCGACGCGCAAGGCCGCTGGCTCCGCGGACCCCTCCACGGCTACGTCTACTTCTTCAAGAACACCGGCACCAACGACGTGCCGATCTACGAAAAACCCGTCCAACTCCCCGGCATCGACACCTACGGCTCCCCCATCCCACAAGCCTTCGATTGGTTCAAGCGCGGCGTGCTCGACCTCTTCACCGGCACCTTCATCGACCGCATGCACCTTCGCAAAAGCGAAGCGCTGCAAACACCCATCGAGATCCCGCACCGCCCCGACCTTTGCATGATCCAGCCCCGCGTAGTGGACTGGCATGGCGACGGTCGCCCCTCGCTGGTAATCGGTGAGGAAGGCGGCAACATTACCTTCCTCGAAAACCTCGCGCCTCACGGCCAGCAGCCCAAATGGGCCGAACCCAAGTACTTCCAACAGAAGGACCCCTTCGTCAAAAGCGCATCGCTCATCCGCCCGGTAGCCATCGACTGGGACTCGGACGGCGACCTCGACATCATTGCAGGCAACTCCGGCGGCTACCTCCACTGGATCGAAAACATCGGCACCAAGCAAAAGGCCGTCTTCCGCGATCGCGGCTACCTCAACGCCAACGGCAAGCCCATCCGCCGCACCGCAGGACCCAACGGCTCCGTGCAAGGTCCCGCCGAAGAAAAGTGGGGCTACTCGAACCCTTCCGTCGCCGACTGGGACATGGACGGCACCCTCGACGTCGTGGTCAACGACATCTGGGGCCACGTCGTCTGGTACCGCGGCATCAAGGGCGATCGCCTCAACCTCGAACCCCTGCGCGACGTCGAGGTCGAATGGACCTCGCAACGGCCACCCAAGCCAGACTGGGTGTGGTGGGAACCGAAGCCCAAGCAACTCGTCACCCAATGGCGCACCACACCTAAGGTCGTCGATTGGAATCGCGACGGCCTTCCCGACATCGTGATGCTCAACCACCAGGGCTACCTCGCACTCTTCCCACGACAAAAATGCGGAACAAAACTCTGCCTCGGCGAACCCCAACGCTTCTTCCTCGGCTCCAACGGCCGCTTCCTGTATCTCTCACGAGGCCGCGCCGGTGCCAGCGGACGCCGCAAGATCGAACTCGTTGACTGGAACAACGACGGCAAGCTCGACCTCCTCACCGACTCTGACGAAGGCCCCGTCTGGTATGAAAACACCGGTTCACATGAAAAACCCGTGATGGAACTGCGCGGAACTGTTGTAAAGGCAAAACTTGCCGGACACAATCCCACTCCCAACGCCGCCGATTGGAACGGCGACGGTAAGCTCGACTTGCTGATAGGCGCGGAGGACGGATTCTTGTACTATTTCGATCGCAACTACATCAACGGGCTGGCCCAGTAATGTCCCGCAACATCGTCCTGTGTTGCGATGGCACAGGCAACGAACTGGCCGACCGGAGTTCCAACGTCGTTAAGCTCTGCCACGCCCTCGTGCGCGATGAGATGCGGCAAACCGTCTTTTACAACCCCGGCGTCGGCACCGTGCCCGTACCCGAACTCCACAGCGGCCTGCGCACCTTCATTCGCAAGGTCCGCGGTCTTGGCTTCGGCTACGGCGTCACCAACGACATCAAGAACGCCTACCGCTACCTGATGAACACCTACCAACCAGGCGACCGCGTGTACCTCTTCGGCTTCAGCCGCGGCGCCTACACGGCTCGCGCGGTGGCGGGCATGGTGCATCGCTGCGGCTTGCTGGGGCGTGGCAACGAACCCCTCGTCGACTACGCCTACAAAGCCTATCGGGACGAGTTCAATCGCGACACCATTGGCCGCTTCCGCTCTACCTTCTCGCGTCCCTGCAAGATCGCCTTCTTGGGCGCTTGGGACACCGTAGCGTCAGTCGGCCTCTTTCCCGAGTCCTTCCCCTCCACGCGCCATAACCCAAGCATCGAAGTCGTCCGTCACGCAGTCGCCATCGACGAAGTTCGCGCCAAGTTTCGCACCAATCTCTTTGGGGACGTTCCCGGGCAGGACCGCAAAGAAGTATGGTTCCCCGGCGTCCACTCCGACGTCGGCGGCGGCTACACCGACCCAAGTCTCTCCAACATCGCTCTGCAATGGATGGCGCGCGAGGCCGCGGAGCACGGGCTGCTCGTGAACGAGGCAGAACTCCCGCCAGGCGACCCCAACGGCACGCTGCATGAGTCCTTGACAGGCTTCTGGAACGTCCTCGAATGGCTTCCCCTCCGCCGTTGGAATGCAGCAACTCGCAAGCGCGAGTTCGTTTTCTATCGCAAGCAGCGCCGCAGTATCCCACCGGGTTCGCGAATCCATTCGAGCGTCTTCGCCCGGCAGGGCTACAATCCCCCCAACCTGCCTGCTAATCCTGTAGTGGAACCATGAGTCTGTTGTGGGTTGCACTACTCGCCTTCTTCGCGCCGCAAAAACATCGCGTCGAAGCACTAGTGCTCGAAGTCGACCGCGCCCAAGGCGTCATGCTCGTATCCCACCGCGAGATCCCCGGCGTGATGCCCGCTATGGTGATGCCATTCCATGTTCGTCCAGCCTCGCAGTTGGACACTCTACGTCCCGGCTCCCGCATTACCTTTGACTTCCGCACCGGCAGCTCTCAAGCCACCGGCATCCAACTGCTCGACCTCGCGGCACCCACAACCGACTTCGTGATGCCCAAAGCCACCAACGCTCTCCGCATCGGCGACCTCGTGCCGGACTTCCAACTCACAGACCACACCGGCCAAACCGTCCGCCTCTCGGACATTCGCAAACCAACCCTCATCAGCTTCATCTACACGCGATGCCCGCTCCCGGAAGTCTGCCCGCGCCTCGCCGCCAACTCCGCGTACCTCCACCGCAGATTCGGAGACCGCCTGCAGATCCTCACCATCACCCTGGACCCCACCTATGACACTGTCCCCGTCCTCAACAACTACGCCAATCGCTGGCGGGCCGACGGCAAGCACTGGCGCTTCCTCACCGGCGACGAACGATCGATACAGAAAGTCGCCGAACACTTCGGCATCGTCTTCTGGCCGGAAGAAGGCGCCATTACCCACACGTCGGCCACCGCCATTATTGACCCTGACCGCAAGCTACGCGCGGTCGTCACTGGCTTGTCCTACCGACCCGAACAGCTACGAGATCTCGTCGAAAAACATTTGCGTTAAACTCGACACGATGCGTACTCTTGCCGTTTTCGGTCTGTGTATCGGTTCCGCAATCCTCCAGGCACAGGTCAAGGCGGACGCCTGCGCGCCGCCGCCCTCCGGCACCGCGCCGTCCTTGCCGGCCCAGCTTCTGCCGGGCCAAGGGAACGTCCACTTCGCCATCACCACCTCCAACCCCGAGGCGCAAAGGTTCTTCGACCAGGGCGTCAACCAGATGCACTCCTTCTGGGCCGTCGAAGCGGAACGCAGCTTCCTGCAAGCAGCACAGCTGGACCCCGAAGCGCCGATGCCGTGGTGGGGCGTCGCGATGGTCGCCGCTGGTGACTACCGCCCCCGCTTCCAAATCGATACCGGCAACAAAGTCTTCGGCCCCAATCGCGACCCTCGCGTCGTCGCCAAGCGCGCCATTGAAGCGGCAGAGAAAGCCGAGCGCCTCGCGCAAGTCGCAGGCAAAGCGACAGACATCGAAAAGCTTTACATCGCCTCCATCAACGGTCGCCGTAACCCCGCGCGCGGCATCGATCCCGACGATGCTTACATCGCTGGCCTGCAGGCTATCGTCAAAGCGCATCCCAACGAAGTGGAAGCCAAGACCTACCTCGCGCTCCACACCATGCGAGGCTTCACGCTCCCCAATCACGAACCGCGCCCCGGCACCATGGACGCCGTAAAGCTCCTGCGCGAACTCATGGTCGAGGCTCCCGATCACCCCGGCGTACACCATTACGTCATCCACGGCTTTGAAGGCTCCACCTTCGCCAAGGATGCCTGGCACAGTTGCGAGCGCTACGCCGAACTTGTCCCCAACATTCCGCACGCCCTCCACATGCCCGGCCATATCTACTCGCAGACCGGGCGCTGGGCCGATGCCGCCAAATCCTTCAGCGATGCCGCCGAAAACGAACTCGGCTGGATCAAGGCCGACAAGCTCTACGGCCGCGGCCACCACGGCCACAACGTACACTACCTCGCGACGTCCCTCGCCTTCTCCGGCCAGTACGACAAGGCCATCAAACAGGCCAAACACCTGCTGACTTTCACCGAAAATCCTCGCGAAGCCCAGCAAATCGACGGTTTCTTCAACGTCTACCGCCAAGGCTGGTTCGCTATGCTCCGCGCCCTCGTCCAAGGCGAACGTTGGGATCAGATCCTCGAAGGCAAGACCCTGCCCGCCTACGGCAAGCCCCGCGAACAGATCTGGACCCATTGGGCCCGCGGCCTGGCCTTCGCCGCCAAAGGTGACGCCAAGTCTGCCGCAGCCGAAGCGAAACTCATGGACGCGGCCATGAAGGAATTCAACGACAAGGTCAAGCGCGCCCCTAGCGAAGAGCTCCAAACCGCCCGCATCGAACTCGACGCCCACGTCGCCGCCGCTCAAGGACGTACCAAGCGCGCCCTCACGCTCTTCGACAAAGCCATGACCAAAGAACGCGCCATGGTCTACTCGGAACCGCCTTACTATCCTCGTCCCGTTGCCATTCCGCTCGCCCAGTTCGCCGCCAAGCGCAGCATGCGCGACAGGGCCGTCAAGGCCTACCAAGCGGCGCTGGAACAGTTCCCTGCGTACGCGAAAGCGGAAGAAGGACTGCAGCAACTCCACGGCGGCGCAGTCGCCACAAGCGCAGCAGCGGCAGGAGGAAACTAACACTTTTATGCACTTCGCACTGGTTGCCACACTCGAACTCGACAACATCGAGCGTTTCTTCAACACCTCTACCAAAGAGTTGACGGAAGAGATGTCCAACTTCTCCCCTGCTCCCGGCGTGATGACAGCCGCCCAGCAGGTGGCGCATGCCGCGCAAACCATCGATTGGTTTGTCGAAGGCGCGTTCCGTCCAGAAGGCTTCGACATGGACTTTGAAGCCCACGCCAAGCTCATTGAAGGGGTCACCTCTCTCGCCGTCGCGCGGGAATGGTTCGCCAAATCGATCGCCAATGCCAAAGCGATTTTGGGATCGAAATCCGACGAAGAACTGGCCAGCCCTTTGCCCGATGGCCCAATCATGGGCGGCGCACCGCGTTTCTCGATCGTGAGCGGTATGACCGACCACACCGCCCACCACCGCGGAGCCCTCACCATCTACGCCCGGCTGAACAGCAAAACCCCGCCAATGCCCTACGCCTAACTTGATAGCATTGAGGATTCATGCAGCAGACGAAGAACGCAATCCTCAATTCCCTGATCGAAGTGGGTGTCGTCCCCATCATTCGTACCTCCAGCGCCGAAAGCGCCATCCGTGCGATTGAAGCCGTCTATGAGGGCGGCATCCGCTCCGCAGAAATCACCATGACCGTACCCGGCGCTGTACAAGCGCTGGAAAAACTCGCCGACAAGTTCGGCGACAAGATGCTCCTCGGCGCAGGCACCGTGCTCGACCCCGAAACCTGCCGCATCTGCATCCTGGCCGGCTCACAGTTCATCGTCACACCCAATCTCAACCCCGCGACGATCGCGCTTTCCCGCCGCTATTCAAAGCCCATCTTCCCCGGCGCGCTCACCCCCACCGAAGTGGTCAACGCCTGGGAAGCCGGTGCCGACGCCGTCAAGATCTTCCCCGCCAGTGCCATGGGCGGCGCCAAGTACATCAAGGCTCTCAAAGGACCGCTCCCGCAGATCGACATGATCCCCACCGGCGGCGTCAACCTCGAAACCGCCGCAGACTTCCTCAAGGCCGGCGCCTCCGCCGTGGCCGTCGGCAGTGAGTTGATCGACGCGCAGACCATCAAAGAAGGCAAGTACGAAGTCTTCGTCGAACGCGCCAAGCAGTACCTCGAAGTCATCAAAAAAGCACGCGCATGATTGCCGTCTGGATCGCCGCCTTCACGTTCGCTGACATCCATCACGTCACTTTGAACGTCACCGATCCCGAAGCGGCGATCCAGTTCTACACCAGCCGCTTCGAATGCCGCCGCGCTCTGTTTGAAGGGCGCGAACCGGCCATTCAGGCGCAAGACGTCTGGATCTTCCTCAATCGCGTCAAAAAGGCTCCGCCTTCCAAGGTCGAATCCGCCATCTGGCACATCGGCTGGGGTGCGGAAGATATGCCCGCCGAATACAAACGCCAACTCGCTCTCGGCACCCGATTCGATACCCCAATCACCGACATCTCAAAGCTCGCCAACACCCCCGGCTTCTACTACGCCTACGTAGCTGGACCCAATGGCGAACTAATCGAACTCAACACAGCAAGACACCATCGCTTCGGCCACCTGCACCTCTTCAGCGCGGACCCGATCTCCGCCTGGACCTGGTACACCAATAACCTGGGCATGCCCACACCTCGTCGTGAGCCCTCGCGCGAAAAACGCTTCTACGAGGGCTTTCAGGTCGGCCCAGCGGCATCCTTCACCAACACCGGCATCAACGTCATCATTTACCCCGCCGACCGCAAATATGTCTCGAATCGCGGCCGCGCGATCGGCGAGATCGGCTTCCGAGTGCAAGATCTGGACACCCTGCTCAAAGACAAGAAACCAACGGTGCTAAAAAAGCCGCACGCCTTCCGCGGCAGCAGGACCCTCCGCGCCGCAACCATTGAAGGTCCCGACAAAATCGCAATTGAACTAGTGGAACCAGTCAATCCATGAACATCCAAGGCAAACTAGCAGTCGTTACAGGCGGAGCCTCAGGCCTCGGCGGAGCTTGTACCCGCATGATCACCGCTGCCGGAGGCCGTGTCATCGCCGTTGACCTCAACGACGAAGCAGGAGCGGCAATCGCTGAAGAAACAGGCTGCACGTACATTCGCGCCGACGTTGCGGACGCAGCACAGATGGAAAACGTCTTCGCCTTCTCTGCCGGCCAGGCTCGTATTCTCATCAACTGCGCCGGCATCGTGCTATCCCAACGAGCCGTGTCACGCGACAACTCCGCGGCCCCTCTTCATGACTTTGACCGTGTCATTCGCGTCAATCTCGTCGGTACCTACAACTGCATCCGCCTCGCTTCCGCCGTTATGGCCAAAAGCGGTGAAGGTGGAGTCGTCATCAACACCGCCTCCATTGCCGCGTTCGACGGCCAGATCGGACAAGCCGCCTACTCAGCCTCAAAAGGCGGCATTGTCAGCATGACGCTCCCTCTCGCCCGTGAACTCGCCAAAGTAGGCATCCGCGTCATGACCGTAGCCCCCGGCCTCTTCGACACGCCCATGATGGCCTCACTTCCCGTCGAAGTAAAGCAAACCATGGCCGCTGTCGTACCCAACCCGTCGCGCCTCGGCGACCCGGCAGAGTTTGCTGCACTGGTACGCCACATCATTGAGAACGACATGCTCAACGGAGAAGTCATCCGCCTCGACGGTGCCCTCCGCATGCCCCCCAAATGACCCTTAGCGCGCCACTGTTACTACTAGTCATCGCGCTTGGACTCATCGGCGTGGTGTACGAGTTCTGCGCCCCAGGCTGGATCTGGCCCGGAGCACTCGGAGGCCTCCTCGCAACCGTAGGCCTCTATCACGCCATCACCACAGGCTTCCACTTCTGGCAAAGCTGGACCCTCTGCATTGGAATACCAACAGCCGTTGTTCTGATATTCCTAATTTTCACAGCGGTCCGCGCGGATAAAAATAAGCAGTTTGCCGGCGACGATTCCTACATCGGCGAACTCGGCATCACGCTCACCAGCGTGCATGAAAACACCGGCAGCGTGCGTGTTCGCAATCAAGACTTCAATGCCACCAGCGACGTAGCCATCCCCGCCGGTAAAGAAATTATCGTCCGGCGGAAGACGCAAAACCTGCTCACCGTCACCCCCCGGTAGAACATATCGTGTGATTTGTGTTCTAGAATTGCATACAGGGTCCTGATGTCTAAAAGCGAAACCGGCGAATTCGAACTGGTACTGGGCAACAAACAGCTGCTCAGTGTCTTTTTTATTGTGGTGATTTTGTTGTGCGTGTTTTTCACGATGGGCTACATCGTGGGCCGCAACAGCTCCCCGCCCCCGCTCGAAGCCAACAACCGCAAGACCGCAGAACAACCCAACCCGAACCCGATCATCGTCGATTCGCCCGCGGCGCCTCCGCCCTCGCAGATCCCGACCGCGACGGAAACCAAGCCCACGACGAGCGACACCAAGCCCAATCCCGTCACCTCGACCCCCGAACCCGAGCCGGTCAAGGAGAAGGAAAAGCCGAAACAGCCCGAACCGGTAAAGGAAGTCGCCAAAGAAAAGGCCAAGCCCGTCGAAGCGACCCCGGCCCCAGCGGCCGCCGCCTCCGGACCCATCCAGCGCGGCGCGCATTACCTGCAAGTCCAGGCGCTACCGGCTGACCAGGCTGCTCTCGTCGTCGAAGTCATGCGTAAGAAGGGCTTTGCCGCCACCACCGAGGTCGTACCCAACAAGCCCGGCCTCACCCGTATCCTCGTCGGTCCGGTCACCCCCGGTGCGGCCGCCACCGACATGAAGCAGAAACTTGACGCGGCAGGCTTCAAGGGCAAACAGTCCATTCTCCGCAAGCTCTAGTTTGCTGCCACAATAGCGGTTTGGATCCCCTCGTTCAAATTGAACCGGCACGGCCGCGCCTACCCGAGTGGTTGCGCGCCAAGTCCACCACGCACTTCGAATCGGTAACCGAACTCAAACGCGATCTGCGCCGCCTCAACCTCCACACAGTGTGCGAATCGGCGCGCTGCCCCAACATCCACGAATGCTTCCACCGCGGCGCCGCGACCTTCATGATTCTCGGCAACGTCTGCACCCGCGGCTGTACCTTCTGCTCCGTTCCCAAAGGCTCGCCGGAGAAGCGCGAGTTCACCCTGGACCCCAACGAACCCGCGCACGTCGCCCGCATGGCCCGCGACATGAACCTCCGCTACGTCGTCATCACCAGCGTCAATCGTGACGATCTCGACGACGGAGGCTCGCACCACTTCGCACAAACCGTAGTCGAAGTACGCAAAGCCCTGCCGGACGCCCGCGTCGAAGTCCTAACCCCGGACTTCTGCGGCAACATGGACGCTGTCGCCCGCGTCCTCGATGCCGGACCCCACGTCTTCAATCACAACATGGAAACGGTCCCGCGCCTCTACCGCTGGGTGCGCCCCCAGGCCGACTATCAGCAGTCGCTCGACGTCCTCCGCTTCGCCAAGAGCTACCGCCCCGATGTACTCACCAAGTCAGGCGCCATGGTCGGCCTCGGCGAATCCCCCCAGGAAATCGAACAACTCCTGCGCGACCTCCACGCCCACTCCACCGACGTGGCGACCCTAGGGCAGTACCTGCAGCCCACCCGCCGCAATCGCAGAGTACACGAATACGTAACGCCACAACAGTTCGACGCCTATCGGGACTTCGGCCTCTCCATCGGCTTCAAAGCAGTCTTCAGCGGACCCTTCGTCCGCAGTTCCTACATGGCCGACATCGTCAATGATCAAGCAACTACTGCTTGCCGCTAGCACTGCGCTACTGCTGATCCTGATCGCCCCGCGCTGGAGCTTCGGCTGGCTTGCGCCCTTTGCGATCCTGCCTCTCCTCCTCGCCGTTCGCGACCAGGTCAGTTGGCGCAAGCGTGCGCTACTCGGGCTCATCGCAGGCATCCCCTACTGGTTCGTCGTCTGCCTCTGGATCCAGCACGTGCTCGCCGTACATGGCGGACTCCCCGTCTGGCTCGCCTGGATCTCCTTCCTCCTGTTCTCCTTCCTGAAGTCGCTCCACATGGCGCTATTCGCCATACTCGCAGGGCTGTTCAACAAACTTCGCTGGTGGTACGCCCCTGCCATCGCCGCCCTTTGGACCGGCATCGAGCGTACCCACGGCACCTTCGGCTTCGCCTGGCTCGCTCTCGGCAACGCAGGCATCGATGCCGGATGGCTCCTCGGCGTACCCGCGCTCGTCGGCGTCTACGGCCTCTCGTTCCTGTTCGCCCTCGCAGCAGCCGCCATCGCCAGCCGCAAGTACGCCTACGTCGCCGCAGCCTTCATGTGGCCGATCCTGGTGCTGCCTTCTCAGCCCGCAGCGCCAAACCAAACCGCCCTCGTCGTACAGCCCACCATGCCGCAGGCCAGCGAATGGACCCGCGAACTCCTCGACCAAAAGCTCAAGGGCCTCACCGCGATCTCGACCAGCGACCCAACGCAAGCCCCACTCCTCATCTGGCCCGAGATGCCGGGCCCCATGTACTTCGATGCCGACCCCGCCTTTCGCGACCTCGCCATCAACCTCGCTCGCCCGTTCCGCCGCAACTTCTTATTCGGTACCGTCACCCGCGCTCCGTCCGGCGCCCCCTACAACACCGCGATCCTCCTCAATCGCGACGGCGTCGAAACCGGTCGCTATAACAAGATGAATCTCGTACCCTTCGGCGAATTCGTCCCCTCCGCCTTCGCCTGGGTCAACCGCATCACGCAGGAGGCCGGCGATTTCGCGCCCGGCGACAAGATCGGCGTCTTCCCCATCGATAACGCCAAGCTCGGCGTCTTCATCTGCTACGAATCGGCCTTCCCCGAATTCGTCCGCCAGTACTCGCGCGACGGCGCACAAGTCTTCGCCAACATCTCCAACGACGGCTACTTCGGCCCCAGCAAAGCACGCGAACAACACCTTTCTCTCGTCCGTATGCGAGCCGTGGAAAATCGCCGCTGGATCATCCGCGCCACCAATAACGGCATCACCGCCGTCATCGATCCTCTCGGCCGCGTCACCGACACGCAGCCGGAATACGCCCATCAATCGAAGCCCATGCGCTACGGCCTCCGCAGCGACGTCACCTTCTACGCGCAGTACGGCGACTGGTTCGCCTGGACCTGTCTTGCCGCAGCCCTCATCGCGGCCGCTGCCGTTACAATGAAGAAATCGAACACCCAACGAGGCCAATGAACGCTTGCTGGACTTTCTAAAGAGGCCCATACAATCGCTGCAGGATTTCGTCGTCCTGGCCGGCAAAGCGTTCCGCAACATCGTCCGCAAGCCGCACTACTTTGACGACATCGCCATTCAGGCCGACGTCATTGGCGTAGGCTCGCTCCCGATTGTCTTGTTGACAGGTTTCTTCAGCGGCGCCGTCATGGCCCTGCAAATGTCCAAAGCACTCTCGCAGTACGGCGCCAGCGGCCAGGTGGGGCAAATCGTGTCCATCACCCTCGTACGCGAACTCGGTCCCGTGCTCACCGCGCTCCTCGTCTCCGGCCGCAACGCCTCGGGCATCGCCTCCGAACTCGGCTCCATGAAGGTCACCGAACAAATCGACGCCATGCGCGCCTTGGGCACCGATCCGATCCAAAAGCTCGTCACCCCGCGCCTCATCGCGACCTCGACGATGCTGCCGCTCCTCACAATCCTCTCGGACTTCATCGGCCTGTTCGGCGGCTACCTCATGGCCTGCGTGGTCCTCAAGCTCACCACCTCCGACCAATACTGGACCACCGCCTATCGCGCCCTGGACTTCCAGGACGTCGTACAAGGCCTCACCAAGCCCTTCATCTTCGGCATCATCGTCGCTCTCGTAGGCTGCTTTGAAGGCCTCCGCACCACCGGCGGCACCCAGGGCGTCGGCCGCGCCACCACAGAAGCCGTCGTTACCGCCTCCGTCTGGGTCTTCGTCATCGACCTCATCATCACCCGCATCTTCGTCAGCATGCCCGCCTGGTAGACACCCACGATGCCGTCCTCTCCACATGAGGTGTTGCGCTTCGATAACGTCACCGTCCGGTTCGACGAACAACCCGTCGTAGACCGCGTCAGTTTCGTACTCGCCGCTGGCGAAAGCCGCATCGTACTCGGAGAAGCGGGCGCCGGCAAAACCGTACTGCTCAAAACCGCGCTAGGCCTCATCCGTCCAGACTCCGGCCGCGTCCACCTGTTCGGAACCGACATCACGGACCTCAAGGAAAAAGCTCTGTTCGAAGTCCGCCAGCGAGTCGGCATGCTCTTCCAGGAAGGCGCCCTGTTTGACTCGCAGACCGTCGAAGAGAACGTCGCCTACCCGCTCCTCAGCCGCGCGCAGAAGACGCTCAACAACACAGAGCTTCAGGCGATCGAAGACAAAGTACTCCGCGCACTCGAATTCGTCGAACTCGGCCACACCGTCGAAAAGTTCCCCAGCGAACTCTCGGGCGGTATGCGCCGCCGCGTCGGTATCGCCCGCGCCACCGTGACCGAACCGCCCCTCGTGCTCTACGATTCGCCGACCGCCGGTCTCGACCCCATTACCGCGAACACAATCATGGCGCTGCTGGTCAAAGAGCGCGACATCCGCAACACATCCAGCATGGTCGTCACGCACCGCTATCAGGACGGCCAGATCATGGCCGGCTTTCGCACCGACGGTCACGAAGGCAAACTCATCCCCGACCCCGGCCGTCCCGGTGTCGTCTTCATGGTGATGCGGGAAGGACGGCTCATTTTCGAAGGAACGCAAACCGAACTGGAGGCTTCGCCCGAGGCGTATGTCCGAAAGTTCGTGCGACGATAGGATCTAGAGGTCGATGGCTCTACAGAATAAGGGTTCCTGGGCAAGCCTGAAGGTGGGCATCACAGCGTTGGTGGCAATGGTGCTGCTGGCGGTTTTGATCTTCCTGATCACGGGCCAAACCACGCTGTTTGAAGACAAAAGCTCCATCGTCACGTATCTCGACGATTCGGCGGCGCTCACAGAAGGCAGCGCCGTACGCCTCAACGGCATCCTCGTCGGCAAGGTCGAAAAGATCACGCTCTCCGGCTCCAACGAACCGCGCCGCGTCGTCCGCATCGATCTCAAGGTCGGCGAAAAGTGGTTCCCCTCCATCCCTGTCGATTCCGTAGCGGCACTCGGAGCGGAAAATCTCCTCGGCACCAAGTACATCAACATCAAAAAAGGCCGCTCGCCGCAAACCGTCAAAGCAGGCGCAGAAATCGCCAGCCTCGACACTCGCGAGTTCGATGAAGTCGTACAACAGGGCTACTCGCTGCTCGGCTCCTTGCAGGGCATACTCAAGAAGGTCGACGGCATCGTCGGCCAGGTCGAAGTGGGCAAAGGCTCGATTGGTAAGCTCCTCGTCGACGAAGAGATCTACAACAAGCTCCTCTCAGTCGTAAACGAGGTCGACGGCCTCACCAAAGCGATCAACCGTGGCGAAGGCACCGTCGGCAAACTCCTCAAGGACGAAAAGCTCTACGGCGATGTACGCGGCTCCCTCGCCAAAGTCGACACCCTGCTCGTCGGCCTGCAGGAAGGCCAAGGCACAGCCGGCAAGCTCCTCAAGGACCCTGCGCTGTATGAAGACATGCGCGGCGCCATCAAGGACGTCCGCACCATCCTCGCCGGCATCGAACGCGGCGAAGGCTCCGCCGGCAAGCTCCTCAAGAGCCCCGAAATGCACGACAAAGTGGTCTCCACCATCGCCCGTCTGGACCTGATGCTGGACCGTCTCAACCAAGGTCAAGGCACCTTGGGTCAGCTTCTGGTCAACCCCCAGATGTACGACAACCTCAACGGAGCCACGCGCGAAATGCAGGGCCTCATGAAGGACTTCCGCGCCAACCCCAAGAAATTCCTTCGCATCCAGTTGAAGCTGTTTTGAGTTCTAAGCTCCTAACCGTAAACGCAGACGACTTCGGCTTCACGCGCGACGTCAACGCTGGCATCATCGAGGCGCATCGCAAGGGCATTCTCACCGCCACCACGTTGATGGCCAATGGCGAAGCCTTCAACGATGCCGTAGGCCTCGCGCACACCACGCCAACGCTCGACGTCGGCTGCCATCTCGTACTCGTCGGCGGCCACTCCCTGGTCTCCGACGAACCATTTCCCGACAACGTACCCGCGCTCATCAAAGCCATCGTGATGCGCAAGCTCAATCCGTACCTGGAAATGAAGCTGCAAATCAAGAAGATCCTCGGCGCAGGCCTCAAACCTCTTCACCTGGACACCCACAAGCACACGCATCTCTTCCCGGCCGTACTGCACGCGGTCGCCAAGCTCAGCGAAGAGTACAAGATCCCCTTCGTACGCCGCCCGTTTGACTTCCCCATGCGCCCCGGCAAAGTCCCGGTGTCCAAGCAACTGGTCAGCAAGTCATTTCAGATCGTACGAGGCAAGTTCGAACACTCCCTCCAAAAGCACGGCTGCAAGAGTACAGACTTTTTCGCAGGCTTCGCAATCACCGGAACCTACACGGCATCGGATGTCGTGGAACTCATCGCCAATCTCCCGGAAGGCTCCACCGAGTTCATGTGCCACCCCGGCTATTGCACGGACGAACTCCGCAGCCAAAAGACGCGCCTCAAAGAAAGCCGCGCCGAGGAACTAGCCGCCCTCGTCGACCCGCAAGTTCGTCAAGCCCTCGACCATCACCAGGTCAAACTCGTCCGCTACGCAGACCTGCTGGCCTAACGCCGCCGCTGGCACGCCGGACACAAATGCGTACCCCGCTGTGCGACCACCGTCCGCACAATCGCCGCCGTACAGTCGGGACAAGGCTTACCTTCCCGCCCGTACACCCGGTGCCGCTCCTGGAACGCCCCCTTCCGCCCCTCGCCATCCACATAGTCGGAAATGGACGACCCACCGGCAGCAATGGACTCCTGCAGCACCCTCTGCATCAGTCCATGCAACTCCCGCGCCCGCTCCATCCGAACTCGCGACGCGATCTGCAGCGGATGTAGCTTCGCCCGGAACAGCACCTCATCCACATAGATATTGCCCAACCCCGCGACAAACGCCTGATTCAGCAACAACGGCTTCAGCCGAGTCGTCCGCGATCGCAACTTCGAGACAAACTCCTCAGCCGTCACCGTCAACGCATCCGGACCCAGCGCCGCCACCCTTGGATTCACGCCCGCGGAATACTCGATGCTCCCAAACTGCCGTACATCGTCGTACACCACCACCGCATCGCCATCCAGCTCAAAAAACCCATGCGTATACGGCGTGCGCGCAGCCCCGGCCAGCAGCTTTCCGGTCATCCCCAAATGGATCGTCAAGCTTCCCTGATCCAAGTCCACCAGAATAAACTTCCCATGCCGCCGGACCCCGGTAACCCTGCGCGACATCACCTGCCGCGCCAGCAACTCGCGATCCCCAGGCGTCACCCAAGGCGACCCGAACTCCGCCCGCACAATCGTCCGCCCCATCAGGTACGGCGCAATCGTACGCACCACATTCTCAACTTCCGGAAGTTCAGGCACCGGGATCAGAAATATCGATCAGAATGTCGCCGCCTTCCACCTTCACCGGAAAGGTCTTCAGGTTGAATCGCGGATTGAAGTCCGTCTCACCCGTACGGCAGTCGAATTCCCACATATGCCAGGGACAGCTCACCACGTGACCATGCAGCGCACCCTCCGCCAGCGGACCTCCCGCATGCGGACAGCGCCCATCCATCGCGTGCAACTCCCCGTCTACATTACAGATCACATACAAATCGTCATCAAACTTCGCCTGCACCATGGACCCGGGAGGCAAAGCAGCCGCGGACGCGGCCTTCACGAATGGCATACTATCAGTGTCTACCATGCGCTGGACAGTCGTTCTTTCTCTTGCTGCTGTATTGATCTCCCTCCCGGCCTGCAACCGTGAGCAGAAGGTCAAGATCGGTGTCGTACCCAAAGGCACCAATCACATTTATTGGCAAACTGTGCACGCGGGAAGCATCAAAGCAGCAAGGGAGTTTGGTGCGGAAATTGATTGGAATGCCCCCGCGCTCGAAACGGACTCCTCCCGTCAGATAGAGATTGTGGACGCGATGATCAACAAGCAGGTGTCAGCCCTTGTGCTGGCCCCCATCGATCGCAAAGCGCTGGTCAAACCCGTAGAGCGCGCCGCGATGATGTCCATCCCCGTGTCCATCTTCGATTCCGCCATCGACAGCGACAAGCGCGTCAGCTACGTCGCCACAGACAATCGCGAAGGTGGCCGTATGGCGGCCCGCCGCCTCTATGAGGTCCTCGGCGGCAAAGGCAAAGTCGCCGTCATCGGCTTTATGCCCGGCAGCGGCTCCACCATGGAACGCGAACAGGGCTTCATAGACGAAATCGCCAAGTACCCCGGCATGCAAATGGTCGGTATGCAGTTCGGCATGGCGGACCGCGCCCGCGCGCTTGCCGGAGCCGAAAACCTCATGACCGCGCACAAAGACCTCGCCGGCTTCTTCGCCGACAACGAGTCCAGTTCCGACGGCGCCGTACAGGCCCTCAAGCAGCGCAACGCCAAACACATCAAACTGGTCGCCTTCGACGCGACAGAAAAACTGGTCAAAGATCTGCAAGACGGCTGGATCGACGCACTCGTCGTCCAAAATCCGTTCAAAATGGGATATGAGGCGACGAAAGCCGTCTTGACCAAACTGCGAGGCGAAGTTCCGCCCGCAACTGTAGACTCCGGCGCCACGCTCGTCAAAGCATCCGACCTGCAGAAGCCAGAAACGAAAGAACTCTTGTTTCCAGACATCAAGCAGTACCTGGACACCCCGGTAACGCACTAGTGGACAGCATAAATACGGATTACCTGGTAATCGGAGCGGGCGTAGCGGGTTTGCGCGCGGCCATTGAACTTGCCAACTCAGGCGACGTACTCGTCGTCGCCAAAGAAAGCCTTCGCGAATCGGCCTCGGAGTACGCGCAAGGCGGCATCGCCGTAGCCCTCAGCGACGACGACGAAGTCTCCCTCCACGAGCAGGACACCCTCTACGCCGGCGACGGCCTCTGCGATGTCGCTGCCGTACGCACCCTCGTCGAAGAAGGCCCCCACGCCATTCAGGAACTCATCGAATGGGGCACTGAATTCGATCGCGACGGCACTCGCCTCCTCTTCACTCGTGAAGGCGCACACTCCCGCAACCGGATCCTCCACGCCCATGGCGACTCCACCGGTCGCGAAATCGCCCGTACCTTGTACTGGAAAGCCGCGTCACTCTCAAACGTCCAGTTCCGTAGCTTCGCCGGCATGACGGACCTCCTGCTCGACGACAACGGTTGCGCCGCAGGAGCCATTGTTCTCAACCAGGAAACCGGACTCCGCCTCGCCATCCATGCCAAGGCCGTCCTTCTCGCCACCGGCGGACTCGGTCACGTCTACCTTGAAACCACCAACCCCGACGTCGCCACGGGTGACGGCGTAGCCGCAGCTTTCCGCGCCGGAGCCGAAATTCGCGACATCGAATTCGTCCAGTTCCACCCCACAGCGCTCCATATGCAGGGTGCTCCCCGCTTCCTCCTGAGCGAGGCCCTCCGTGGCGAAGGCGCGTACCTCCGCAACCAGGCCGGCGAACGCTTCATGGACCGCTACCACGAGATGGGCGAACTCGCCCCGCGCGACGTCGTCTCCCGCTCCATCGTGGCCGAAACCATCCGTACCGGGACCGAGCACGCCTACCTCGACCTTACCCACCGCACCGACCTCGACATCGCGCAGCGTTTCCCCCGTATCTTTGAAACCTGCATGCACTACGGCATCGACCTCCGCACCCAGTCCGCTCCCGTCTACCCCGCCGTGCATTACTCTATGGGCGGCGTCTACACGGACCTCCACGGCCGCACCACGGTCCCCAACCTCTTTGCCGCAGGCGAAGTCGCAGCCACCGGCGTACACGGTGCCAATCGCCTCGCCAGCAACTCGCTCCTCGAAGGCATCGTCTACGGCGCCCGTACTGGCAAGGCCATGCGCGACGTTCGCCCCGCCTCCGCCCCCCGCGTCAACGGCGAAAAGGTCGCCAAGTTCCCCGACGCCACCGAGGTCGAACTCCGCACCCTCGCCTGGACCGCCTGCGGTGTCCAGCGCAACGCCAAGGACCTCCAAGCCGCCAAAGATAAGCTCGCGGCCATGGAATGCGCCACCCTCGACGACCCCTCCCGGCAGGACTACGAGGTCCGTAACATCCACACCGTCACCCAGTTGATCGCCGCCTGCGCCCTCGCCCGCGAAGAAAGCCGCGGCGGCCACTACCGTACGGATTTCCCTCAGAAGGATCCCCGCTTCGAAAAGCACTCGACCATCACCCGGCGGGGTACTGTACGTTTTGTGTAGCGGCTACACTGGAGTAGTTTGCTGCAAATTCCCTTTGTGAAGGCGCACGGCGCCAAAAACGACTTCCTACTCACCTGGTCGCACGACCTCCCGTCCACCCGCATCGACATGCGCGCGGCGGCCCGCGCCATCTGCCATCGCAACACAGGCATCGGCGCGGACGGCTGGCTCATCGTCTCCAAGTCGGACCTGGACGACGGGGCCATCCGCCTCTACAACGCCGACGGTTCGGACTCCGAAATTTCCGGCAATGGCACCCGCTGCGCCGCCGCCCTACTCATCGAATCAGGAGTAGCCAAGGGACCCCAAGTCAAAATCCTAACCGGCGCTGGAATCAAACATTTGGAACTGAAAAACCGTGACGAAAACACGTTTCTGTTCGAAATGAATATGGGAGCAGCGACCATCGAACAGCTGCACCATTCGCTACCCCTCCGCCGCGACGTCGGCCCAGTCACGATTCTCAACGTCGGTAACCCCCAATGCGTCGTCTTCGTGAACCCTGAGGACCAGTTTCCTAACGATTGGGAAACCATCGGTGCGGAGATCGAGCGCCATCAGTACTTCCCAAATCGAACCAATGTCTCATTCGTACGCCCCACCGGGTCCGATACACTGGATGTACTGTTCTTCGAAAGAGGAGTAGGTGTAACGCAGAGTTCGGGTACTGGATCTACTGGTGCGGCTGCAGCTGCTGTAGCCCGAGGGTTGGTCCGTAGTCCTGTCTCGGTGGAAACACCTGCAGGAACACTAAAACTAAGCTGGAAAGCGGACGATATATATCTCACTGGCCCGGCCGAAATCATCGGCAGGGGAGAGTACTCACTCCAAATCGCATGAGCAACACTACCACTGCCATCTCCACGGCGGAACGCCTCAAAGAAAAGATTCAGAACAAGACGGCCAAGGTCGGCGTGGTCGGGCTCGGCTACGTCGGTTTGCCGCTGGCCGTCGAATTCGGCCACGCTGGCTTTGAAGTCATCGGAATCGACGTTCAACAGTCCAAGGTGGACGAGTTGAACAAGGGCGTATCCTACATCCAGGACATCCCCACAGAAACGCTGCGGCCTCTGGTCGAAAGCGGCAAAATCCGCGCCACCACCGACTTCTCCATTATTCGCGAACTGGACACGATCAACATCTGCGTCCCCACCCCGCTCCGGAAAACCAAAGACCCGGACATGAGCTTTATTGACTCTGCGGCCCGCGAAATCGCCAAGTATTTTCATGAAGGGCTATTGGTGATCCTCGAGTCCACCACCTACCCTGGCACCACTGACGAAGTTCTCCGCCCGATGTTCGAATCCTCGGGTTTGGTCTGCGGCAAAGACTTCTTCCTGTGCTTCTCGCCGGAGCGTGTCGACCCCGGCAACGCCCGCTTCCAGACGCGCAACATTCCCAAGGTCGTCGGCGGCACCACCGATGCCTGCACCGAAGTCGGCAAGATCTTCTATCAGCAGGCCCTCGAAACCGTCGTACCGGTCACCGGCACGCAGGTGGCGGAAATGGTCAAGCTGCTCGAAAACACCTTCCGTATGATCAACATCGGTCTGGTGAACGAGATGGCCTTGATGTGCGAACGCATGGGCATCAACGTGTGGGAAGTCATCGACGCCGCGGCCACCAAGCCGTTCGGCTTCATGCCGTTCTACCCCGGCCCCGGCCTCGGCGGCCACTGTATCCCGATCGATCCGTACTATCTTTCGTGGAAGAGCCGTCAGTCTGGCATCGAAGCTCGCTTCATTGAACTCGCCGGCCAGATCAACGGCGGCATGCCGCACTTCGTCGTGGACAAGATCCAAAACGCCCTCAACGACCACACCAAGCCGCTCCGTGGCTCGCATGTGCACGTCGTAGGCACCGCCTATAAGCGCAACATCGACGACGTTCGCGAATCCCCCGCTCTCGACATCATCCACTTGCTGGAACGCCGCGGCGCCAAGGTCACCTATTCTGACCCCTACGTCCCGTCCATCAAGATCGACGACATCACTTACACCCACACGGACCTGATCCCGGCCTCCAAAGATGCCGACTGCTGCGTCATCATCACCGACCACGCAGACTTCAACTACAGCGCCCTGGTGGATTCCGCCAAGCTCATCGTCGACACTCGCAATGCCCTCAAGGGCATGAAGTCCGACAAGATCGTACGTCTCTAAAAACGCGAAGGGGGCCGGGTCCGGCCCCCCTTCACACGTTCTCCCCTGATTCCGCAAAAAACCGCTTTACTTCATCGCCGCCATGATGGCGTCGTTCAGTTCCTTCGACTCCGGCTTCACACCCGAGTCAAACTTGGCGATCACCTTGCCATCCTTGCCCACCAGGTACTTCGTAAAGTTCCACTTCGGCTCACCAGCAGCCGTCGACAGGTGCTTGAACAGCGGAGTCTGATCGCCACCCGTTACCGACACCTTCGATGCCAGCGGGAACGTCACGTTGTAGTTGCGCGAGCAGAAAGTCTTGATCTCTTCGTTGGTACCCGGCTCCTGGCCACCAAAGTTGTTGGCCGGCACGCCCAGGATCACGAAGTTCTGTCCCTTGTACTTGTTGTAGAGTGCTTCAAGGCCAGTGTACTGCGGCGTATAGCCACACTTGCTGGCCACGTTGACGATCAACAGAACCTTGCCCTTATAAGAGGAAAGCGGCAGCTTCTGCCCGTCAATGGAGTTGAGATCGAAGTCGTAGACGGAGGCGGCAAACATATTTGTCATCAGTAAAGTTGCCGCAAGGGCGAGTTTACGCATGGTAGCTAAGATTCAGCCGCCGCCTTTGAAGTTACAAATTATTGATTCCGATACCGTTCCTGCAGCAGTTTGACATGATGCAACTCGTGTCCGGCCGTCGCGTACGCCATTCCGCGGGCGGACATTGTATTCCCCCCAACAGTCCCCGCATTCCCCCAAGCCGCAGCCGGCAGATTCCGGAATAACTGCAGCGTCGCCCCGCGAACCGCCTGCCACTCCTCCACGATGCTCGCCCAGTTCCGCGAATCCGCCTCCGAAGGACCAATAAACACGTCCTGGTCAAACGACGACAGATCCGTCGGATCCTTCCGCGCGAACCGAAGCATCCGGTACGTAAAAATCCGCTCGGTATCCACCACGTGCAGCCAGCTCTCCCGCAAGCTCCACTTCCCCGGCGCGTACCGGTAGAGCGACTGCTCTTCCGACACTCCCTGCAGCTCACGCAAAGTCGCTGCAGTCTGCGCCTCCAGCGTTCCGATCAAGTCATCTCCGGGCACCAGCCCAACATATCTCCCAAAGTATTCGGGATACTCCGACGCCGTAGGACGTCCAACAATAGGAAACGGCACGCAGACATGGTAGCTACAATGAGACAGGTATGCATCGCCGCCGACTGCTGCTAACCACTCTTCTGGCCCTCGCCTCCGCGCTCCAGGCGCAAACGCAGCAGCAGCTAGCCTTCCAGTGCACCGCAGAAGACATCGATGCCTTGGGCCTCAGTTGCACCGAGGACGAACCCTGCCCCGTCTTCCTGGAAATCACCTCCATCGAAGCCGTCGGCGTAAGACTTCTCCTCGCCGGCAATTTCCACACGGACCGCAACACCCTCTACTCCGTCGTCCTCTCTTCAGAAGACAACGGACAAACCTGGAAAGAACCGCATCAGCGGATCCGCGGCGCCGCCATCGATCACATCCAATTCATCGACTTCCAATACGGCTTCATGAGCGGCGGCGTCATCGGTTCCCTCCCCCGCGACTCCTTCTTGCTCACCACCTCCGACGGCGGAAAAACCTGGCGCGACCGTCCCCTCTTTGACGAAGGCCGCATCGGCACCATTGCCCAATTCCACTTCGACAGCAAGTCCAACGGATTGCTGGTGTTCGACCGCACCAAGCGCCCCGAAGACGGCAACCGCTACGAGCTACTCGAAACCATGACCGGCGGCGACACCTGGATCCCCAAGCAGTACAGCGCCAAGCCCCTCGCCCTCAAAACCAAGCCGTTGACGCCCGAAGAGCGCGGCTGGCGCATCCGCGAAGATTCCAAGTCCAAAACCATCCGCATCGAACAGAAGAACGGCCCCACCTGGACCGTAATTTCCAGCTTCCCCATCCGCACCGGAGAATGCCGTCCGCCCGAACCCAAGCCCACTCCCTCCGCCACCGAGCCCCCCCAGTAAAACCCGGTATCATTGTTGGGTAAGCTTGAACGCACCGACTTCCAAACTGGTTTCCCACCCGCTCCTCGACCGCATCAGTCAAAGGACCCGTAGCCTCCTTCTCGTTTCCCTTTGCACAGTCTTCGGAGCCGCAGCCCAAATCCTCATGAAAACCGGGACCAAAGGCCTGCCCCCGTCTGGTGGAATCCTCGATACGATCCAGGGAATCTTCACAAATCCCTACCTCTTCGCCGGCTACGCGATGTACGGCATCAGCGCCGTACTGTTGATCCTCGCTCTCAGGCACGGCGAACTCTCGATCCTCTACCCGGTCATCGCCCTAACGTACGTCTGGGTCGCGATCCTCTCTGTCGTGATCTTCAACGAACAGATGCCGCCCATGCGCATCGCTGGCATCGCCACCGTCGTCATCGGTGTCGCCATCCTCGGGAGATCCCGTTGACGGTCACACCTGTCTCCTCGATGTTGTGGGTAGTTGGGGCTTCGGTAATCGGGTCGTTTGCAGCCGTCTTGCTCAAAGGCGGTGCCATCCGCATCGAGCGGAACTTGGCCTCGATCCTCACCAATTGGCGCCTTGCCGCAGGCGTAGGCGTTTACGTCCTGTCGTCGCTGCTCTTCGTCCGCGGCATCAAAGAAGGCGAGTTGAGCATTCTCTACCCCATGGTCGCGGTCGGCTACGTCTTCTCGCTCCCGCTGTCCAAGCTCTTCTTCAACGAGCCGCTCACCCGCTACAAGATCATCGCCGTCGGACTCATCCTTTGCGGCGTCGCCATGCTCGCCCAAAGCGTGACGCGCTAACTAGTTCTTGCCCGGCTGCGTGGTAAGATCCACAAACTCCGCACCCGGCGGCGTCTGAAACTGAAACAGCGTATCTGCCAACTTCTGGTTCGGCTTCTCATCCGCGAACTCGAACTCCAGTATCGACCGGTCCTGCCCGGTAATCCGCAACCGCTCAATGCGCCCGTCCGGATGCACCTTGAACGCCACCTCGGTGTACATCGCCTTCTGATTCTTCGGCTCGCACGCAATCCACATAGCCGGACCATCCGGCTTGCTCGTGTACCGCGCAAAGTCCCGGTCAAAATCCAGCTTGCCCAGCAGGAACGCCATCGGCGCCCGCATATCGTCCGCTTCCTTAATCCGCAGCTTTTCCACCCGGTTAGCCGAAGGCGTGAAGTAGTAAAGGTCCTTTGAATCGGACACAAACAGCTTCCCCGCCGGCTTCTGATACGCCCAGCGCATCTTTCCCGGCTTCTTCAGATACAGCACGCCCCACTCCGCCGGCCTCGGCCGGTTCTGAAACGTATAGTGCTCGGAAAAGTTCATCTGCAGCGTCGCTACTTTGTTGTATCGATTCTCGATCAACTTCAGCAGCGGCGCTACACTCGCGGCGGGCTGCGCCTGCGCCCAGCCCATCACCGACAAAACAAGAAAGAATCCCGTCAGTCTCAAATTTCAGGCTAGCAGCACCGGACCCTAGTACGCCGGGCTAAGAGGTCATCAGGCAAGTATCTAAGGGGATACTCAGGCGATTCTCCAGCAAATCCCAAACCGTCGTACTGTTCCATTAGAGGTAGTCTACGGTCAATCCTGGATCTGCAATGAGACGTGAGGACCTCGAGCTCAAGCGTGCCACGGCCCGCCGCCAACGTGACGCCGCCAATCGGGAACTGCGGACTCTCCGCGCACGAACCATTCCCGCTCTCCACGCAATCGCGGATGCACTCGTCGAAGAGTACCGCGTAGAAAGCCGCAAGCGCCGGGACTGGGTGCGGGACTCCACCTCCCTCGAAAGCTACCTCGAATGGCAGGCCGTCTCCGCCGCCCAAATGGCTCGCGAACTCACCCGCGACGCTGTCGGCGACGTCGTCAAACTCGCCCAGGCCGAACTCCGCATGCTGGTCGCCAACGACACCGTCTGCGCCCTCAATCGCGAACTCACTCGTCTCAACCGCCGCCGTACCCCCGGCTGGACCAACGGCATCGCTAGCGATTGACGCTCGTCTCCCGCTTCTGGAACTCCAGCACCTGTTGATCGGCCAGCAATCGCTGCCGCAGCACTTCGTACGGCAAGTCTTGCACTGCCGCGTTGCCCTCAATTGCCAGCGCCGCTGCGGTCGCCGCGGATTGCCCCAGAATCATAAACACCGGCTCCATGCGAATCGACCCGTACGCAATGTGCGAACTCGACACGCACACCGGCACCAGCAGGTTCTGCACTTCCTCGCGCTTCGGCACAATCGCGCCATACGCAATCTGATACGGCCCATTCGTACTCACGCCGATATCGCCCTCATTCTGCACATACCCCTCCGGCGTGATGTACCGCTGGATGTTATGCGAATCGATCCCATAGGACCCCATGCCGATCGATTGCGGCGTCGGCCTCCGCTTCACCAGTTCGTTCTCCGTCATCACATACGTACCCACCATCCGCCGCGCCTCGCGAATGTACATTTGATGCGGCCAGTGCCCCGTCTTCCGGAACTCATCCTTCGCCAGCCCCCACTTCGCCACCTGCGACCGTACGTCGTCCGGCATCCGCGGATCATTCGCCATAAAGTACAGCAGACCCTTCTGATAGGTCACATGCTCGTCCCAAATCTCCTTACGACGCTCGTAGGAAGCTTCCGGATAATCCCAATTCCGCCCGATATTGTCCGTACTAAAGGGTCCGTGATTGTTTGTATCCGTCTTAAGATTCGGAATCGGGTCATACTTATCAAACGTCTCCCGCCACCCGGCATTGAACACCCGCAGCAACAGTTCGTACTGCTTGGCGTCGTACCCCGCGGGCTTCTCAAACGGCACCCGATTCTTCGGAACCTGCGTCAAACACATGCGGAAGCAGTACGCCTGCACTTTCTTGTCCGCCTCGCCGTACTTGCCAGGATCCTCCGTGCTGATCCTCGGCAACACCCCGCTCGACGGATCCCCCGGCACGACATACGGCGAAATCTTCTCCTTCACCGCCCCAAAGTGATGCCGGTGATGCAGCACCCCGGTCTGCACGCCATTCCACTGCTCGCCGTACTGCGCCATCGACTCGCGACCCACGTGATAGCTCACCCCGGCCGCGGCCATCAAATCGCCCTCGTACGTCGCATCGATAAACATTTTCCCCGCGTACACCTTGCCGTTCAGCATCCGGATCGACGTGATCTTCTGCCCGTCCTTGGTCACCCCACCCGGACCCCGATCCAGCCAGGCGTTACGAACCACCTTGATCTTCGTTTCTTTGATCCAGCGTTCGTACACCTTCTCCGCCACATGCGGCTCGAAGATCCACATCGTACGCCCCGTCGTATCCAGCGCCGGACTCCCCTGCCCCTTGTTGCCGTACGCCTCCCGCTTTTGCCACTTCCACGCGGAAGGTTTTTCGTACTCGCGCCACACGCGATGATAAAACTCGCGCGACAACCCGCCAATCACAGCCTTATCGCCGGAATCCGTCCAACCCAGTCCCCCAGCCGTAAGCCCGCCCAGATGCTTTTCCGGACACACCACCACCACAGACTTGTCCATCTTGCGAGCCTGTATCGCCGCTGTCATCGCAGCAGACGTACATCCATAGATCACAACATCAGCCTGCTTGGGAGCGGCACCCAGCACCACACAAGCGGCAACAAACACACCGGCAGAACGAAACATGACTAACAGGCATTCTATGAGAAAATGGCGGCTTGATGACTCCTTTTCGTTTAGATGGCAAGAAGGCGCTGGTCACCGGCGGCGCCAGCGGAATCGGTGAGCAAACCACCAGGGCACTGACCAACGCCGGAGCCTCCGTCACGATCCTCGACATGAACCTCGCGGCGGCGGAAAAGCTCGCTGCCGAACTCCCCGGCGCCTCGCCCCTCCAGTGCGACATCACCAATGAGGATCAGGTCAACGCTGCCTTCGGCGCGCTCGGCACCTTGGACATCCTGGTGAACAACGCCGGCATCGGCCTGGTGGGCAACTGCGAAGAAACCAGCCTTGCGGACTTCCAGCGTCTCTTCCGTGTCAACGTAGAAGGCCTGTTCCTGGTCACTCGTGCCGCCCTCCCGTTGTTGATCGCCGCCAAAGGCTCCATCGTCAACATCGGTTCGGTCGCAGGCCTCGTCGGAGTCAAGCGCCGCTACGCCTATTGCGCCACCAAGGGAGCAGTCGTCGCGGCAACTCGCCAGTTGGCGGTCGATTACCCCCAGCAGATTCGCGTCAACTGCATCTGCCCCGGCACCGTCGACACCCCCTTCGTCGAAGGCTACATCGAGAAGTATCACAGCCACGAAAAAGAGAAGATCCGCGCCGAACTGAACGCCCGCCAACCCATCGGCCGCATGGGCAAACCGGAAGAGATCGCCCACCTCGCCGTCTACCTCTCTTCGAAGGAAGCAGAATTCGTAAACGGAGCCGTAATTAGTATCGACGGGGGCTGGACTGCCGCCTAGAGAGTGCGGTATCCTAGGGGTTCGTAGTCAGCAACCCACCCCGTGGGTTGCCCCCCTAAAGTGCGCCCGTAGCTCAGCTGGATAGAGCGTCTGGCTACGAACCAGAAGGTCGGAAGTTCGAATCTTTCCGGGCGCACCATTACTTTCCCCCACTTCCGTTGTTTTCTCTCCATCCCAGAGCAGTCGCTCCGTGATAGCCTAACCCCTGTGTGATCCGCTGAGCGGACACATTGAATCGCTGGAACCTCGGAGAAACAAACGATAATGTACAAACACTTCGGGCGGCACTCTCGCCGCCTCCTGCAGACCATCGCTGTGGCTTGCCTACTGCAACCGGCAGTCAAGGCTGACCTATTCGCCGTTGACTCCAACTTGGACCAACTCTACAAAGTCAACACTACCAACGCCACGGTAACGTTGGTGGGCTCCACCAGTCCCGCCCAAATTCCCGCTGCTCTTGCATTTGATGGCTCCAAAATGTACACCATCGACGGGGCGGGCGGCGCATTGTACACTTTGGATCTGGTGACCGGTGCACCAAGCCTGGTTGGGACATCCGGTATATTCGGCTGGCAAGCGCTTGCGGCCCGCCCATCCGACGGTGCTCTCTTCGCTCAAGATCAGACCAGAAACTTCTACTCAATCAATAAAGCAAACGGCGTCGCGACGTTCATCGGAGTTACGAGTATCCCTAGTCTCGTCAGCGCTATGGATTTCGATGCACAAGGCCGCTTGTGGGGCGTCATATTTGGCAATGGCGAGTATGGGACCATCAATCTCTCAACAGGACAATTCACCTCAGTGGGGTCCACCGTTTTGCGTGTGCAAGGGCTTGCATTCGCTCCATCGGGCCTGGCATACATTTCGGAGACGGGCGAAGGCAAGCTCTATACCTTGGACGTAAGTACGGGCGTCACCACCCTGGTCGGCAGCTTGGGTTTGCCCTTTGTCAAGGGACTCGAATTTGATACCCAAGCAGCGCCTGTCAACGTACCAGAACCGCACGAAGTCGTGTTGCTTGGTTCCGCAATCGTCGCAGCCGCAAGCTTACGTCTACGCCGCCGCTAACACGAACTTGACGGCAAGCCTCAATCACACGCACAGCGCCCGGCCACCCGCATGACCCCTCCGTACGAAAGCGGACGGGTCATGCCGCCCTCCGGCCGCCTTACCGGATGCGAATGATCGAATTGCTTCATCATCTGCGACCCGCCAGACGCCCAATAAAGGCTGATCACAAACTTGTTTGACCGATACGGCGTTATCCCAGCATCAGTCTTCCACCCGGGCGCACCAAACGCCGCCAGAAGGTCGGAAGTTCGAATCTTTCCGGGCGCACCATTACTTTCCCCCACATCCGTTGTTTTCTCTCCAACCCAGAGCAGTCGCTCCGTGATAGCCTAGCCCCTGTGTGATCCGCTGAGCGGACACATTGAATCGCTGGAACTCTCGGAGAAACAAACGCTAATGTACGAACACTTCGGGCGGCACTCTCGCCGCCTCCTGCAGACCATCGCTGTGGCTTGCCTACTGCAACCGGCAGTCAAGGCTGACCTATTCGCCATTGACTCGGCCTTGGACCAACTCTACAAAGTCAACACCACCGACGCCACGGTAACGTTGGTGGGCTCCACCAGTCCCATCGGCACTCCCGCTGCTCTTGCATTTGATGGCTCCAACATGTACACCATCGACTTGCAGACCGGCGCATTGTACACTTTGGATCTGGTGACCGGTGCACCAAGCCTGGTTGGGACATCCGGTATATTCGGCTGGCAAGCGCTTGCGGCCCGCCCATCCGACGGTGCTCTCTTCGCTCAAGATCAGACCAGAAACTTCTACTCAATCAATAAAGCAAACGGCGTCGCGACGTTCATCGGAACTACGAATGTCGGTTTTAGTCTCACCGCTCTGGACTTCGATGCGCAAGGCCGCCTGTGGGGCGTCGACTTTGTCTCTGGCAACTATGGGACCGTAGATCTCTCAACAGGACAATTCACCTCAGTGGGGTCCACCGTAGCGCGTGTGCAAGGGCTTGCATTCGCTCCATCGGGCCTGGCATACATTTCGGAGACGAGCGAACACAAGCTCTACACCTTGGACGTAAGTACGGGCGTCACCACCCTGGTCGGCAGCTTGGGTTTGCCCTTTGTCAAGGGACTCGAATTTGATACCCAAGCAGCGCCTGTCAACGTACCAGAACCGCACGAAGTCGTGTTGCTTGGTTCCGCAATCGTCGCAGCCGCAAGCTTAGGTCTCCGCCGCCGCTCCGCCGCTCACACCAACTGACGGCAAGCGTCAATCACACGCACCAGATGCTCGACATCCTGCTCGACGCTGGACTCTGAAATCCCATCCCAACGCCCGGCCACTCGCATGACCCCTCCGTAGGAAAGCGGACGGGTCATGCCCCCCTCCGGCCTCCGTACCTGATGCGAGTAATCAAACTGCTTCATCATCTGTGACCCGCTGGACGCCCACAAAAAGTTGATCACAAAGTCATCCGACCGGTACTGCGTCATGCCCGCGTCGATCTTCCGCTCGGTCGCACCAAACGCTGCAACAAGGTCGGAAGTTCGAATCTTTCCGGGCGCACCATTCCTCCCTCGACACCTCAGTTATAAATACTTAATGCAAGTGTACGACAGGCTTCCTCGCCTTCAGAACTAGGCGTACTCACGCCTCCAGGAGGAATCTTGTACACTTCATTACGACTCGGACGAGTCGCACGCCTCGCGCTACAGGCGAGCGCCGCGTTTTGCCTCATGCAGCAAGTCATGAAGGCGGACCTCTACGGGGTGGATGCCGTCCGAGACAAACTCTACCGGTTGAACCCCACCACCGGGGCGGCCACTGAAATTGGTTCCACCGCTCTAAGTGGACTCACCGCCCCAGGAGGCCTCGCTTGGAACGGCTCCACAATGCTCGTACTCGACCTGGATGGCGGCGACTTGTTTACCCTCGACCTTGCGACCGGCGTTCCCACTTTTGTCTCCGCCATCGGGAGCGTGGGCTGGCAAGCGCTAGCGTCACGCCCTTCTGACGGTGCGCTTTTCCTCACCAACAACGGCAATTTCCTGTTTTCGCTGAATCAGGCAACTGGCGTCGTCACCGAGATCGGCGCGCACAACGTGGGACTTATAACCGCTTTGGATTTCGACGCCACGGGCGAGTTATGGGGCGTCGATTTCTTCACAGGTAGGTATGGGACGTTCAACACTTCCACTGGGCAGTTTACGGAAAAAGGCATCACACGGGCCGGGCTACAGGGACTGGCCTTCGGTGAGGCGGGAACCGTCTACGTCTCCAGCACTCAGAACCAAAATCTCTATACGCTCGACCTCGCGACCGGGCAAACCACGCTGGTTGGTCCAACGGGAACCGTCTTTATGAAAGCCATCGAGTTCGTCCCCAACGCGACCTCCGCCGTCCCCGAGCCAGTTCAGACGGCTTTGCTGAGCGTCGGCCTACTTGCAGCGGCAACTCTTGGCCGCATTCGGCGTACTCACACCAACTGACGGCAAGCGTCAATCACACGCACCAGATGCTCGACATCCTGCTCGACGCTCGACTCTGAAATCCCATCCCAACGCCCGGCCACTCGCATGACCCCTCCGTAGGAAAGCGGACGGGTCATGCCTCCCTCCGGCCGCCGTACCTGATGCGAGTAATCAAACTGCTTCATCATTTGCGACCCGCTGGACGCCCACATAAAATTGATCACAAACTCGTCTGACCGGTACTGCGTCATCCCTGTATCAACCTTCCGCTCGGTCGCACCAAACGCCTCCGTCAACCTCTTCGCAATCAGCTTCCGCAGCTTGGCCGGCCGCACAGGCGACACATCATGCCCCATCCCCTGCCGGACCTTGATCGGCAGATTCGCCGGATCCGACGCCCGCGGCGGGCCCTGCACAATCTCCCGGTACGCCGCAAACGCCGGATAACCCTGCATCAGCCGTACCCGTTCCTCATCCAAAGTCGCCGGAGGCTTGGCCAATATATCCCGGTCAAACGCCCCAAACTCGCGAATCAACTCCGCCTGTTGCGCACTCGACAACGAATCCAGGTACCGCACCGCCTCTTTCGCAAACATACTGGGACATCCGCGCAACAACGGCCACCCCAACTCCATCTGCGCCACACGATGAGCCTCAGCTTTGTCCAAGTGGAAGTCGGCGTACATACCCCCACTATCGGCACCCTCACAACCCCGCCACAGAGCTAAACTCAAACTCGATGATGCTGCTCCGCGCTGCCACCACCCTCGCCCTCTGCCTCACCGTCACCATCCACGGCCAGAAACTCATGACCCCGCCGGAGTTCCAGGCGATCCCCGCCGCCAAAGCAGACGCCCGCCTCCAGTACGGCCCCACCAAAACCCACATCGGCGACATCCGCGTCCCAACCAACAAACCAGGGCCTCACCCTGTCGCCGTCCTCATCCACGGCGGCTGCTTCCAAGCCAAGTTCGCCAACCTGAACGAGCTATCACAATTAGGCGAAGCCCTCCGCCGCGACGGCATCGCCACCTGGAACATCGAGTACCGCGCACTCGGCCAACCCGGTGGTGGCTGGCCCGGCACCTACCAGGACATCGGCCTCGCCATCGACCACCTGCGTACCCTCGCCTCGCGCTACCGTCTGGACCTCTCGAAGGTCATCGTCATCGGGCACTCCGCCGGCGGACACCTCGCCAACTGGTCTGCCTCACGCGCCAAACTCCCCGCCGCAGGACCCTTATCCGCCCCATCTCCGATCAAGCCCGTCGGCATCGTCAACCTCGCCGGACTCCCCGACCTTCGCGAACACACCAAGGCCTACGAGCAAGCCTGCGACGGACCCGTCATCCATCAGATGCTCGGTGGCGACCCCGCTATCGTCAAGGCCAACGGCATCGCAGCCTCGCCCGTCGAACGCCTCCCTCTAGGCGTCAAGCAGACCATCATCCTTGGCGACCAGGAAGACTTCGTTCCCCGCCCCATCGCCCAAGCCTACATCGCCAAAGCAAAAGCGGCGGGCGATGACGCAAAGCTCGTCATCATTCCCGCCGCCGGACATTTTGAGATCGCCGCTTCTACAACCAAAGCCTGGCCCAAAGTCCGCGAGGCGATCCTCGCTCTGTTGAAGCCCTAAGCCGCTGCAGCCGCTTCCGGCAACATCTGGCCAGCAAGCTTCCGCAACAACTTCTCGGCATTCTCCTCTTCCCGCAGTGACGCCTGCAGCAGTTTGACCACGTCGCTATGGCCCAACTGTTCGGCTAGGCTGATCGCCGTCATGTACCCGGCCATCTCATAGTGTTCGACGCGGCTCGCCGCACCAATGATGGCCAGATCCAGCGTCTGATCCTCGCCGTCTTCTTCCAGCACCTCGGCGCCTTCGCTCACTACGCCTTCCATGCCCATACACTTCTTGCCCGAAGGTTTGATCCCCAGAATCGTGGCTGCTTCTTCCAACCGCGTCACCTGATTCTTGGTCTCTTCCAAATGCGCCTGCAGCGCTTCCTTCAAAGAGGCATCGGACGCACCCTTCGCCATTTTTGGAATCGCTTTGGTCAATTGTTTTTCTGCCGAGTACAGATCTTTGATCTCCTCTGTCAGCAGGTCTTCCACCGTATTCATCGCCATTTGCCGTATATCTCCCGTTTCGGTTTCGCGCGCACCCTTTAGGCCCGCCACCTGTTGAGCGCACACAGCACCTCGCTGTTACAGGACTTGTTACACTTTTGAGCACCTCAGCCCGCGAAGCCTGAAGCGAAAGCGTCCGCCTCATGCCAAACAACACTCATTCCGCCAAGCTCAGCCGCCGTCATTTCACTACCGTTTCCCTCGGCGCAGTTGCCGCAGCTACAGCCTACGCCCAGACCCCGGCCGCAGAGGACCTCGCCCTGCTCACCCTCGCCGAAGCCTCGCGCCGTATCCGCGCCGGCAGCGTGACGCCCACCCAGCTCACAGAAGCCTGCCTCGCCCGCATCAGGACCTACAATCCCAAGCTCAACGCCTTCATCACCGTCATGGAAACAAAGGCCCGCGAACAGGCGCGAATTCTCGACGCCGAACAGAAAGCCGGCCGCCTCCGCAGCCCTCTCCACGGCGTCCCCATTGGACTCAAAGACAACATCGACACCGCGGGCACCCGTACCACCGCAGCCAGCGCCGTCTTCGATGAGCGCGTCCCCGCAGAAGACGCAGAAGTCACCCGCCGCCTCCTCGCCGCCGGTGCCATCATAATCGGCAAGCTCAACCTCCACGAGTTCGCCATGGGCGGCACCTCGGCCACCAGCTACTACGGCCCCGTCCGCAACCCCTGGGCGCTCGAACGTAACTCCGGCGGATCTTCGGGTGGCTCTGCCGCCGCCGTATCCGCAGGCATGTGCTTCGGTACCCTCGGCACCGACACCGGAGGCTCCATCCGTACCCCGGCCTCCTTCTGCAGTGTCGTAGGCCTCAAGCCCACCTACGGCCTCGTCTCCATCCGCGGCATCATCCCGCTCACCTACTCGCTCGACCACTGCGGCCCGCTCACCCGCACTGTAGAAGACGCCGCCCTGATGCTCAACGCCCTGGCCGGCTACGACCGTCTGGACATCGCCAGCGTCGAACACGCCAAAGAGGACTACGCCGCCGGCATGTGCCAGCAGAACGTCAAAGCCCTCCGCATCGGCGTACCCCGCGCTCCGTTCTTCGACCTTCTGGACCCGGACGTCGCCACAGCCGTAGAAGCCGCCGTAGCCACCATCGGCAAACTCACCCAAAGCAGCAAAGAGGTGAACCTCCCGTCCACTCGCGACATCGGCCTCGCCGGCGAAAGCTACGCCTACCACGAAGAGTTCTACGCCAAAAGCGCCGCCCGCTACCAGATCCCTACCCGCCGCAATCTCGCCAACGGACCCAACGCGAAAGCGGCCGCCTACATCCAATCCCGCTGGAAGCTCGACCTCCTGCGCCGCACCATCGACGACTCGTTCACAGACGTCGACCTCGTCGTCCTCCCCACCCGGCGCCGCACCCCGCGCACCATCGACAACGCCATCCAGCGCGAGGAAAGCGACAAGATCCGCCGCCCCGAACTCGAAAACACCGGCCAGTTCAACATCTATGGCATCCCCGCCATCTCCGTACCCTGCGGCTTCACCTCCGCCGGCCTCCCCGTGGGACTCATGATCGCCGGACCCCGCTTCTCAGAAGCCAAAGTCCTTGCCCTCGCCGCAGCGTATGAAGCCGCCACTGATTGGCACAAGCGCCGACCCGCGCTACGTCCAGACATGCGGGTACCGGCGCTCAAATCGACAGACGAAACCTAAGCGGGAGTTTTCGTTACTGTAAGAGCAGAATGTTCAGAACGATCATCGCAGTGCCAATCCTCGCCCTCGCGATGTCCCAAACCAGCCAGGCACAAATGAAGACAGCTACAGGCGAATTTGACGTAAAAATGCTACCGCCCGCCCCCACCGGCAACAACTCCGATGGGGCGGGCGATGGATTCGTAAGGTTAGCGCTTGAAAAGGCGTTCCGAGGTTCGCTCGAAGGCACCAGCCACGTCGCTATGATGGCAACCAGCGACGGCAAGAACCCCGCAGGCGGTTACGTCGCCCTGGAACGCTTCACAGGCAAATTAGACGGCAAATCCGGCAGCTTCATCATGCAACACAGCGGCATCATGGCGCCGGGAATGATGGAAATCCGCGTTCAAGTCTCGCCAGGCACCGGAACCGGAGAACTGGCAGGAATCGAAGGCACACTGGAAATCCGCATGGAAGGCAAAAAGCACTTCTACACGCTCAAGTACACACTCGCCTCTCAATAGGCAGTGCCGGGCAAGAAACCGCCGGGCAAGAAACTAAAGAAACGAAGCAACAAATAAATCATCAACAAAGCAATCGCACCGAAGAAAATTCGGGCCGGTAATGTGAAGTTGGGGCGATCTGGCTGAGCCATGCAAAGGTACCTGCAATCGGCGTGCCAGAATCGCTCCACGTACCTTTATCGAGCGGATTCCGCCAGTTCCAGCGCCGCCCAACCCATCCGGCGTCGCCGCCGCAGCAGCCCGAGCACCACACCCAGGCCCACCGTCGCAGACGCTACGCCCAACACCGCCAGCGGATTCTCGCGTACCACCCGCCGTACCAACTCTGCCGCCCGCACGATCTTCATCGGCGGAGGCATCTTCCACTGCTTGCTCGAAGGTCCCGCCGAGGCTGACGCCGAGGCGACAGGCGAAGGCTTCTTCCACGCCTGCTGTAACTCCGCCCGAAGTTCCTGCCCGGCTTTCGCTCCCAAGGTCTGCGTGACCTCTCGCGTAATGTTCTCCTGCAACCGCCGGTTCCCGCAGATATTGGCCGAACACGCCAGCCCCGTCTGCGACACCGTCTTGACGTACTCGCGAAGCAGCGCGGCCTTATCTTCCGCCGCAAACCGGTACACACCCTGCCGGTCGATCTCCAGCAGACGCGCCACCATATTCTGCATCGCCGCCGGATTCGACTTCCGCAAGAACTCCCGGATCCCCAGCTTGTACTCATCGGCGACATACACGTCGTACATCTTCTTCCAAACTTCCGGCGCCAAAGCCTCCGGCGCAGTCGCCTGCCAGCCGTACAGGTTCTCCATCGTACGCGCCATCAGCCGCCCACCCGAATACCCTTCCTTCTGCATCTCGGCAATCCACCGTGGATTCCAGTTCCGAGCATTCAATTCCGTCGCAATAAAGCCCCGCGCATCCTGCAGCTTCTCCTGCCCCGGCCGCCGCATATTGTTGATCAGCAACTCTGGCTTCGCCCCCACCGATTCGGACGCAACGCGCAATCCGCCCATCCACTGGTACACATCGTCGTTGTCCACCGCGCCGTACAGATTCGAAGACCGGCTATGCAGAATCGTCTCGTTCCCCCGCAACTGCTGATCCAGCAGCTTCGGCGTACTCTTGCCCCAGCTCTTCTCCGTGTACGCGAAGTTCATCTTCGACAGGTACAGCTGCGCCATCGTCTCCGGCTCGTCTTTATCCCGGCTCTGCTCCACAAACTGCGATAGCCCAAAGCCGTACGCACCCGGCGCTGTCGTAAACACGCGCGCCCCAGCCATCTCCTCGGCTTCCTCTTGCGACATGCCTTTCGACATCAGTTCCTTCTGGATCTCCCGAGTCTGCCGCCGAATCGGATTGTCGCCAGCCGACGCTGCCAGACGCGACGCCCGGTCCAGCATAATGATTTTGTCCGCCAGCCCATCGCGGTACAGCCCGCTCACCGTGAACAGCACATTCACGCGCGGACGCCCGCCCAATTGCCCCTCCGGGATCAGCTTCAACCGGTCAATCGCGCCGCGCGCGTTCCACTCGGGCTCCACCCCCATCAGGTACATCGCCTGCGCTTCCATCGCGCCCTGATGCCGGCCCGTCTCACCCTGCCACAGCACCATCGAAATCCGCTCCGGATAACGCCCGTTCTTCGCCTTATGACGCTCCAGCAACTGCTTCGCTAACCTCTTCCCGACTTCCCACGCCGCCTTGGTCGGAAGCCGCGCCGGGTCACCCTGATGCAGATTCCGGCCAGAAGGCAAAGCGCCGGGAACACCAAGCGGATCCCCCACGATCCCACTTGGCAGGTATTCGCCGCGCAGCACGCGCACCATCGCCAATAGTTCGCGCTGCGGCGACTCACGCAGGCGGCCAAGCCACCCTTGGAGCTCGTCAATATTCTTCAAAATCTTCTCGCGCACCGGGCTATCCGCCGGCACCTGCGGGATCTTCCCGTCAAACACCTCGCGTACCCATACCGGATTGAGATGCTTCATCTCCTGCGGCTGAAATGCGGACTCAAAGAACGTCTGCGCCGCCGCTACCTGACGGTCCTCCGATGGCGCGACACCCAGCGTCGGCAGCCCCAACGGAATCGGCGCATCCTCGGTCGCCTCCAAAAACTCCTCGATGCGATCCGCCGTGATCTCCCCGCCCAGTTGCTTATCGATCCCCAGCTTCGCCGCCTCCTGCACTACCGTCTTCTTGTACTCCGCGGCCAACAACGGCGACGTCTCCTCGCTATCCTTCCAGCGCGACACCGCTTCTTCTAACGCCGCAAACCGCGCTTCCTTCCCCGTACGCACCAACATCGGCGTCAGGTGCGAAAGGTCCACCGCCGCGGACCTCCGCCGCGCCTGTATCGCCTCGCCATCGCCGTCCATGATGTAGTAATACAAGTTCGGCAGATCACCCAGAATAGCCTCCGACGCATCCCACCCAGCCTGACCCGCATTCTTCCCCGGCAGCCACTCCAAAGTCCCGTGCCGTCCCATATGCAGCACCGCATCCGCCTGCAACTGATGCCGGTAGTACAGATACGACGCGACGTACCCGTGATGCGGCGGCAGCGTACCGCTATGCTGCACGTTCGTGTACTCCGCAAACGAAGACCGCAATAGCTGCGGCCCCAGGAACACGTTCCCCAGGCGGATCCCCGGAATCACAAAGAACTTCCGCCCATCCGGCGCAGACCACGTCATCAGGGACGCTTTCTCCGGCTCGCCCCATCGCGCATTGATGTCCCGCCGGAACCGCTCCGGCAACTCCCGGAACCATTGCCTATACGTCGCCATCGGCAGCAGCGTCACCCCGCCTTGGGACAGCATCTTGTCCAACTCACCCGGCGCCCAGGTTTCGATGTTCCGCCCGGTCTTCTCCAACTGATCGAGAATCTGATCTGCAGACGGCAGGCTGTTCCCAACCAAATACCCTTCCTGCCGCAACGTCTCCAGTACATTCCGCAAGCTCGGCGCGATGTTCAAATAGCTCGCCCCAATGTTCCCTTTGCCCGGCGGATTGTTGTAGTACAGCATCGCCAGCCGCTTTTCATGATTCGGTTTATCGCGCAGCACCACCCAGCGGCGAGCCCGCTTTGCGGCCATCTCCACGCGCTCGCCAATCGGCATCGTGACGCTCATGCCATCGGCGTTGGTCTCGGTAGTCGCAAACAAAATCGGATCGGTAGCGCCATTGCGTTCGGGCTCGGACAACGATGTCGACACGCGCTCCGGCGTCACACCGCGCTCAGAACTCGCCCATTGCTCGTTGGTATCGCGAGTCGTCATCAACCCGATCACATGCACGTTCTGCTTCTCCAGCAGTACCGCATCTTCCGGCCTCGACAACCCCAGCGTCGTACTCAACATCACCGAAATCGGCGCGTCGTATATCGCCTCCGTCGTATTGTGCGGCCACCCAAACACCCCGGCCGCAGCCAGCCCCTGCTTCTCTAAGGCCAACAACAGCGCATCGATATGCGCCATGTCCGCCTTATGCAATTGCGTGGGAAAGAACGTTACCACCGCAAGCTTTTGAAGACTCGGATTCGCCTTCCGGTACCACGCCAGATAGCTCGACAAGCTGCCGTACGTCTGCGGCGCCTTCGGATGATACACACCCAACCGCGGCTGCTCCACCGGCTTTGCGATCGCCAACTGCTGGGTACCGCCCGCCTCCTGATACGCCACCTGAAAGAAGCCCACCATGTTGGCCTGCCCGCCGCCCTGCCAGTACGGCATCATCCGCCGCGCGATCCCCGCTGGCAGATCCATATCCCACGCCCGCTGCACCGTCTCCGCGACGTCCGTCACCACCTTCACGGACCCGCGCTTTGCCAGCGGCACCAACACATCGCGCATCCGGTCCAGAAACTGCGGCGACGGATGCTCCAAAAACAGGACCCTCGCCTTCGCCAGTCGCTCGGCAGACACATTCTCGTTGACGATCTCGCAGTCGCAAGGCCCCTTTAGCTCCGCGCGAAACTGCCGCATCGCAGCAGGAGCCACCTGCGAGTTCCGCATCACAAATACGGCATTCGGAACATCGGCGGCAAAGCTCGCACTCACGCACGCCAGAACCAGCAAAGGCAGGGTTCGCATGGCAATTACATCCGGAACCGGACACCGCCGAACACGCTACGCCCCGGCGTCAGCGAGAACATGTAATACCGCCGCCCCAGCAGATTGTCCGCATTGGCGACAAACGAAATCCGCCGCGTCGCCTGATACGTCACCGTCGCGTCCATCTCAAAGAACAGGTTGTAGCTGCCCGGCACCGCGCGCACGACATCGGAATTCACATCGTTGGTAAAGACATTCGTCACATACCGGCCGGCCCACGTAGCAGACCATTTGTTCCGCGCAGCCGTTGCCAAATACGTCACCGTATGCAGCGGCACGTACGGCAACCGCCGCCCGATCGTGGCCGGCAACGCATCGTTCCGCGTAATCACAGACTGCGTATACGTGTACGTCTGCCGGAACTGCAACCAGCTCAGCACCTGCTGCCGCAGCGCGACCTCGGCCCCTCGCGTCCTTCCCTGCCCGGCATTCGTCAGCCGCCGCAGATTCCCCGTCGGGTCCGCCACAAAGTCCGTCGTACGGTAAATCAAGTCCGTCACGTTGTTCTGAAAGAGCGACGCTTCGAACCTGTGCCCGCGCGCAAACTGCTTCTGCACCCCCGCCTCCACCGCAAACAGCTTCTCCGGCTGCACCTGCGGATTGGCCAGGAACAGAATCCCCGACAACACCAGGTCGCGATACAGTTCGTACACACTCGGATTGCGGAACGCGTTACCGACACTCCCGCGCACCAGCCAGTTCCCCGGCAGCGTGTACGTCCCCGCCACCTTACCCGTAAACGAATTCGTCTCGCGATTCGGATACGGCACCAGCGGACTCGTCAGCCCCGTCTGATTCGCACCCTCGTACGTCCGCCAATAGTCATACCGTCCACCGGCAACAATGTTCATCCGCTCGCCAAACGTCCGTTGATACTGCGCGTATCCGGCCTGGTTGATCGCCTTGCCCCGAGCCTGTGTATCGTACGGCGCGCCGTTATCGCGAATCGCGTAATTCGGCACCGTCTGCCCCGCAATCCGCGCCCGGTCATGCCGCGTCTCCGTACCAAACACCAGCGCCTGCCCGCTCCCCTGCCACGTCGTTTGAATGTTGCCGTACACGCCCTGATTCGTCTGGTTAACGTAGGACCCCGTCCCATCGCGAAGCGTCGCATTCGCACCCGGCGTCACGTACCAGTCCCCCGGACTTCGCATCACGCCCGCAGCCACGCGCATATTCCACCGCGTACTCAACGTCGCCAGCACCTGCCCCTGCAGGATGTTCTGCAACGCACCCGTCGGCGTACCAATAAAGTTCGCCGGCGTCACCGTCAAACGCCGCGTGACACCACCGTCGTTGAACAGCACCGCGCCGTTATCAATCGGATTCCCGGCCGTATCGCGCAGCGAGGTCGTGTACGCATCCCAGCCCTCCATCCGCCCTTGCCGGATGTACTGCAAGCTCGCAAACACCTTCGGGGAAAACGTATACTCCCCGCGGAACCGCCAAGCCTCTTGCGCAAACCAGTTATCCCCCCTGCGCCCCACCTGATACGTCGTGCCGCCCGTCGGCGTCAGCCACCGCGTCACACCCGTCACAAACGTACCCGTAGTCCCCGTGGCCGCCGCACGCAGTACCTCTTGCGGCGAATACCCACCGGTCTGAAACCGCGTGTACCCGACGCTCAGCCCCAGCTTGTCGAAGAACCGGTCCGTGGCACGAATCGAGTAATTCGTCGTATCGCGATTCCCCAACTGGCCGAACACTTCAAAGTGCCGCTTGTCCACCGGTCGCGTAATCATATTGACCACGCCGCCCATTGCATTGCCGCCGTACAACGACGAGAAAGGCCCGCGCGCTACTTCCACTCGCTCCATCTCACTCACCGCAAACGCAGACCAGTTCACATTGCCGATATAGCTGTTGTTCACCGGCTGCCCGTCCACCAGAATCAACGTGCGGGACTGCCCGCCGCGACCCGCAAACCCGCGCAATCCGAGTCCAAAATCCCCATCCCCAGGACCCTTCGTACGCAAACTGTTCACGCCTTCAATCAACGCCAGCGCCTGGTCAATCTGCCGGATGTTCCGGGACTCCAACTCCTCCCGCGTCACCAGCGATGTCGACACCGGAGATTTATCAATCTCCATCGGACTCCGGGTACCAGTAACGGTCACCGTCGTCTTGACAGGTTCAATCGTTTGAGTCGGCTCTTGCAACAGCAACGGCAGGACAGCAAGTACGGAAAATGCCACGGGACAAGAGTATTCGCCCGTCATTCCCTACCTGCACAACAACCTCACCAACGGCCTCATTTCACCCATGAGCGGACACGCCCGGTTGATAGAATGGCAACGCCATCATCATGAACCGCAGAGCATTTTTCAAGGCCATCGCCGCTGGAGGCGCAGCGCTAGGAACCCTGGCCGACCGTGCGGACGCCGCCGGTCTCCCCAAAACCAAGATCACCCGCATCCGCTATTACAAGACGCCCACCGACGCTGCCGGACGCCCCAATACGCGCCAGCCTCTGTTCAACCAAAGCACCAACGTCGTCATCGTCGAAACGGACTCCGGCCTGTTCGGCGTAGGCGAAGGCGGCTCCGACAACACCATGGAACAATGCGCCGGTCTCTTGATCGGCGAGGACCCCTTCCGTACGGACCGTCTCTGGCAGGCCATGTACCGCGCCTACTTCTACCCCGCCGGCCGCGAAAAAGTACACGCCTTAGGCGCCCTCGACGTCGCCCTCTGGGACCTCAAAGGCAAAGCCCTCGGCGTCCCGGTGTATCAACTGCTAGGCGGCCAATCGCGCGACTACGTCGAATGCTACTCCACCGGCTACCCCGCCCAAGGCACGCCCAAAGAAGTAGCCAAAGCCTGCGTCGACGCCGGTTTCCGCGCCTACCGTATTTCAACGGACCAGCGCGGCCCCATCATGGACCGTTTCGAGAACGTCAAGCGCGTCCACGAACTCTGCCAGCAGGTCCGCGAAGGCGTCGGCCGCGACGGAGGCTGGTGCATCGACTTCCACACCGAACTCGACATGCCGGACGCCGTCGACCTCGCCAACCGCATCGAGCCCTTAAAGCCCTACTTCGTCGAGGACCTGGTCCGCAGCGAAAACCCCGCAGTCTACAAAGTCCTCCGCGGCCAAGTAAAGGTGCCCATCGCCGTAGGAGAACAATTCGGCCCCAAGTGGGAATGGAATGAACTGATCCAAAACCACCTCATCGACTACGCCCGAGCGACCGTCCCCAACGTAGGAGGCATCACCGAGTTCCAGAAGATTGCGGCTATCTGCGAAACCCACTACTGCGGCCTCGTACCGCACTTCACCGGCCCAATCTCAGAAGCGGCAATGGTCCACTGCTGCGCCGTATTCTCCGGCCCGGCGCTGATGGAAATGGTGATGGGAGGCACACGTCCCTGGCCCTACCTGAAGTCCCACTACGATCTGAAGAACGGAAAGCTCTGGCCCAACGACCGCCCAGGTTTAGGAGTCGAAGTAGACACCTCCAAGCTCCAGCAGATCGGAGACTACCGCGAGGCCTACTCGTTAACCCCAATGCTCCGCCGCCCCGACGGCTCACTCACGAACTGGTAGCTAGCGACTTGGCGCAGTGAGCACTAATCGGCGCGAAAGAGAAAGGATGCAACTTCGGTGTCGACTAACACCATAAGTTAGTCGCGAAGCAAATCTCGAGGCTGGCAGTCGGCCCGTCGAGCTTCGTGAATTGCTTCCCCAAAAAGCTCCCACTCCGCATCATCTATCTCTGCGCGGAAGGCATCACGCCACTCCTGGAGTTCCTGGAGTCTAAAGGGAGGTTGGATGACAGTACCCGCCGGCAATCGCCGGAGCAATTCTTCTTCGCTCTCTTCGCGAATCTGAATGTTCTGTGCCATCTCTATTCCTAGCCTAACGTAAGCAAAAAAGGCGGCCCCTCTTCAGGACCGCCCGCTTCTCTAACTACTGAGCCCCAGCCGTCGTACCCCCAGCCCCAGGACCCTTCGTCTGGTGATAATTCGGATACTCCGGACGCTTCGGCATCGTCACCGGAGGATTCTTCTGCAGCTCCTGCATCGCGATCGCTATCGCACGCTCCAACTGCGTATCCTTTCCCTCGCGCCAAGCCTTCGGATCCAACTCCACCTCAACATCCACCGGCGTACCCTGGTTCTCCACTTCCCACTTACCCTCAGGCGTGAAGAACGCAAAGTGCGGCGCCGTCACCGACCCACCATCGATCAGCGTCGGGTACCCGCCGATGCCAACCAAACCGCCCCACGTCCGCTTACCCACCACAGGACCCAGCTTCGCGCGCTTAAACAACCACGGCAACAAATCGCCGCCGGACCCCGAGTATTCATTCGCCAACATCACCTTAGGACCATTAATCAGCATCCCCGGCGTCGTATAAACCTCACCCTCGCGCGATGCCCAGTAATTCCACACCGGACGCCGCAGATGATCGATGATGTAATCCGCTGCCTGGCCGCCATGATTGAACCGCTCGTCAATCACCACGCCCTGTTTATCGGTCTGCGAAAAGTAATAGCGGTTGAAGTTGCGGTATCCGCCACCAGCCGTATCCGGCAAGTGCATGTACGCCAACTTTCCGCCGCTCGCCTCCGACACCCGCTTCCGGTTATCTTCCATCCAAGCCAGTTGCCGCAGCGGGACCTCGTCACCTAACGGCGTCACCGTCACATCACGCGACCCCGACCCGTCCGCATTCGGACCCACCGTCAGCAACACAGCCTTGCCCGCCGTCGACTCAAACCGCGCGTAAATGTTGTCGCTATCCCGAAGATCCACGCCGTTCACCTTCAGCAGATACTCGCCCGCTTTCACACCAACGCCAGGCTGCGTCAGCGGCGCACGCGTATTCGCCGTCCAGTTGTCGCCCTCGTAAACCCGCGCGAACTTGTATCGCCCGTTTTCGACCGCATAATCGGCACCCAGCAGACCGCCGCCGATCCGCTTCGGCTGATTCGGATTGTCCCCGCCACTCACAAACAAGTGGCCCACCGACAACTCGCCCAGCATCTCGCGGAACAGATAATTCAAATCGTTGCGGCTCGCCACGCTCGACAAATACAGTCCGTACTTCTCCGCTGCCGCCTGCAAGTCCAGCCCGTGGTATTTCGGGTCGTAGAAGAAGTCGCGCTCAATGCGCCACACTTCCTTGAACATCTGCGCCCACTCGGCCTTCGGATCCACCAGCGCTTCCATTTGATCCAGCTTCAGCATGCCCTCGGCAGGTTTCGCCGGCTGTGCCGTACCCTGAATCGACCAGCGCCCCTGCCCGTGCGACAGCAGGATCTTCTCGCCATTGGCCGACACTTCATAGCCGCCCGATCCAGCCAGGAACACATCGGCCTTCCGCTTCGACAAATCAAACTTGTACAGCGTCGCCAAAGGACTCGTCGCCGCAGCCGGAATCACCGGACGTTCGACATAAAACAGAATCCCCGTCTTGCCCGCACTCAAGTCCGAATAGTTCCGCGCAGGCAAAGGCAGCGGCAGTATCCGCTGTCCGATCCCGTCAAAGTCAATCTTCACCTCAACCGTCTTCGGACCCTCAGGCTTCTTCTCTTCCGGCTTCTTCTCGTCTGAGGCAGCAGGTGCCACCTTCTCCTCATCGCTCTCCGGCGCCAAAGGTGAGGGCTCAGTCTTCGACAGCACCGCCACATAGATATTGCTCGACACCGGGCGATTCGTGCTCGTCATATCCAAGCCCGTACGCGAAGGTCCCGCATCCGTCGACGACAGGAAGTACAAATACTTCCCGTTGCGATCAAACACGGCATCGCTCGCCTCGCTCATCCCGTCCGTAATCTGCGTCGACTTCCCATCCGCCAGCGAGTACACAAACACCGCGCTCAAGTGGTTCCGCAGATCCTTGTTGTACGCGATCCACTTGCTATCCGGAGACCACCGCGGCCGGATCGAATAACGCCCGCCATCGTACGTGCTCGAATCGATTCGCGTCGCCTTGCCACTCTCGATGTCCATGTACCAGGCAGTATTCTTCTTATCCACGTACGCCAGCTTCTTCGAATCCGGCGCCCAGGAAATGTCGTAATAAAACGTCGGCTTGTCTTCCAGCTTGAACTTCTTCACCTCGCCGCGACCCGTCTGGTCGCGCATATGAAGCTGATACTCGCCGCTCTCGTCCGAAAAGTACGCGATCCAGCGTCCATCCGGCGACCATGCGGGACTCCGATCCGCCACCCCCGACGTATTCGTCAGATTCCGGACATCGCCCTTCTCCGCCGGAATCGTATAGATATCGCCGCGAGCCTCCACCACCGCGCGAGCCCCCGTCGGCGAAATGTTACCCGACGCGATCCGCTGCCCGGTCTTCTCAATCCGCGGCCGTACCCCCGCCAGATCACCGTTCAACGTAATGTTCACGGGCGCGGCTTTCTTGGACTTCAAGTCGTACAGGTAAATCGAACCAAACTGCTCATACGCAATCGCCGATCCATCGCCGCGAGCCGACTTAATGTCCAGGCCCTTGGCCTCGAGTAACTGGGTCACCTTCTTCGACGCGGGATCGAAGGAAAACAACGTGTACGGCCCATTGCGATCGGACAGGAAGTAAACCTGATTCCCAATCCACATCGGCGTGTGATCGTTCGACGTCGTACGCGGCACCGCGCTCACATTCGAATCCGCCAGGTTCGCAATCCAAATCGTCGTCGCCCGTCCACCGCGATACCGCTTCCACGCATCATCGGCCCGCTCGTACGGCATGTACGCCAACTGCTTGCCATCCGGCGAGTACGAACCCGAAAGCGCAATCGGAAGCGGCACCGGCGTCGGGAACCCGCCCTTCAAATCCACCGTGAACAGCCGCGGCTTGTAATCCACCCAGCTACCGCTATTGCGGAACAGAATCTGCTTGCCGTCCGGAGTCCACGCATCCGCGATGTCGCTCGCCGGATGGAACGTCAACCGCTTTGGGACACCGCCTGTCGCAGGAACCGTGTACACATCGACGTTCCCGTCGTACTCCCCGGTAAAGGCAATCGTCTGGCCGTCCGGCGAAAAGATCGGGTTGGTCTCAATGCCCGATCCGGAGGTCAGCCGTGCAGCTTCACCTCCCGCACGCGGCACAATCCAAAGATCATCCGCATACACAAAAACGATATGTGTCTTGCTGACAGTGGGAGAACGGAACAGGGTACGTCCGTCGGCTAGCAGGGCAGCGGTCGCCGCCAGAAAAAGCCAAAAACTCTTATTCATGGTGAGTACGATTCCAGGTTAGACGTTTTTCGCAAGAAAAACGAACCGCCGGATTCGTCTACTTTTGCGCGCGCTGGGCTGGGCCAAAGGTCTTCTTCAGATAAACCAACGCACGATCCGGATAAATCTCCAGCCGTTCCACGTTGTTGCCCATTTCGAATTTTTCATCGATATGGGCCTCCGGATACAGCGGACGAAAAAACGTCCGGATCAGAAAATCCAGTACCCCGCCCGACGCCCGTACCCCGGAAATCTCCACGCTCAGCAACTTCACCGTCGCGTACCCGCCGCCCGATTGGATCGCCACCCCAATCGCCATCGGACGCTCGCCCTCAATCAGCTTCTCGATGAGCCAGTTTGGCTTCGCCCCCTTGGCATGCTGCATCTTCAGCAAGTCAATCAGCGCCCGCCCGGTCCCCGAGTTGTTCCCAAACTGGACACTCGGCTCCCGCATCCCTTGTGGGATCTCCTGCGGCAACTTCCAACGTGACCAAGCGTTAATCTCCGCGGGCGTGAAGGTATACACCGACCCTGGCTTGGCCCGATCATTCTTGATCTCGTCAAATTTTCTCTGACAAGACGCCGCATCGTTCGCCGCCAGGAGGGTCGACGCAACTGCAAGATAGACTAGTACCCTCACACGACCAAGTATACCCATCATCTGCGATATTCTAAGGAGTTCGCCGTGTTGCTCGAACTCAAAGACATACGCAAAACCTTCGGTGGTGTAACCGCCCTCCGCAGCGGCAACCTCTCCGTCAAACCCGGCGAGGTTCACCTCCTCATGGGCGAAAACGGCGCCGGCAAGTCGACCCTCATGAAGATCGTCGCCGGCATGTACCAGCCCGATGGCGGCGAAATCCGTTGGAACGGCCAGCCCGTACAGTTCGCCAATCCCGCCCAGGCAGCATCGGCCGGCATCGCGATGGTCCACCAGGAATCGCTCCTTTTCCCGCACCTCACCGTCGCCGAAAACATCTACCTTGGCCGTACCGGCAGCGGACCCTTTGTCTCCCGCCGCCAGATGCTCGACAACGCCCGCAAACTGATTGAAGATCAGCGCTTTCCGCTCCAGGCGGACTGGCTCGTCAGCAAGCTCTCCCCGGCCGGCAAGCAGATGGTGGAAATCTGCCGCGCCGTATCCCTGGGCTCCAGCCTCCTCATCTTCGACGAACCGACATCCTCGCTTTCCGAATCCGAAACGCGCGAAGTCTTCCGCATCGTCAAGAACCTCCGCGACCGTGGCATGGGCGTCATCTATATCACCCACCGTCTCGAAGAACTCCGCACCGTCGGCGACCACGTCACCGTCCTGCGCGACGGCGCCACCGTACACTCCAGCCCGCTCGCCGAACTCGACACCCAGGGTCTCATCCGCCACATGGTCGGCCGCGAGGTCGCCGCGCTGTACTCGCGCACCCCGGTGCCCCCCGGCGAACCGCTCCTCGTCATCGAAAACCTCTGCCGCAAGCCCCTGCTGCAGAACATCAACCTCACCGTACGCGCTGGAGAAATCGTCGGTATGGCAGGCCTCGTCGGCGCAGGCCGTACTGAACTTTGCCGCGCCATCTTCGGTGTCGACCAGCGTGATTCCGGCTCCATCGCCGTCTGCGGCCAACCCGTCAAAGCCAGCGAACCTCGGGAAGCCGTACAGTCCGGCGTCGCCCTCATCACCGAGGACCGTCAAAAGACCGGCCTGGCTACCCAGCTTTCCATCGCCTGCAACGTCACCATGGCGAACCTGGACTCCATCAGCAGTTACGGCACCCTCGACCTCAAGCGCGAAAAGACCATGACCTCCGGCTACCAGGAAAAGCTGCGCATCAAGATGAACGCGCCCACCCAACTCGCCGGACGCCTCAGCGGCGGCAACCAGCAAAAGGTCGTCATCTCTAAGTGGCTCGCCACCGGTGCCAAAGTATTTTTATTCGATGAACCGACGCGAGGCATCGACGTCGGAGCAAAAGTGGAAGTCTTCCAGGTGATGGACGAACTCGCCCGCAACGGCGCAGCCATCCTCATGGTGAGTTCGGAACTTCCCGAAATCCAGCAAGTCGCAGACCGTATCGTCGTCATGCGCCAAGGCCGCATCAGCGGCGAATTGCCAGGCGGCGCCAGCCAGGAAGACATTATGCGTTTGGCCGTATTTGAAACAGAATCCGGGCGCATGCCGGGCGAAGACGAAGGGACCATTCAGTAAATCAATCATGTTGCAGCGCCTGCTTCCGTTTCTGACGCTCATCACGCTATTCGTGTCGCTCTCCATCGCGACCCCCAACTTCCTGACCCATCTCAACCTGTCCACGGTCGTCCGTCAAACCGCCGTCATCAACATCATCGCCCTCGGCATGACCCTCATCATCGTCACCTCGGGCATTGATCTTTCGGTCGGCGCCATCCTCGCCCTCTCCGGCTTCCTCGGCGCCAAGGCCATGGAAGCAGGCTATTCGATCCCCATGGCGATCCTGATCGGCCTCACCGTCGGCACCACCTGCGGGCTCATCAACGGCTTCCTCATCACTCGCCTCAAGATCAACCCGTTCATCGTCACCCTCGGTATGCTCGGCGTCATCCGCGGCATGACCCTGACGATCTCCAACGGCCTCCCCGCTTCCGGCGTACCCGAAGGCTTCAGTTTCCTCGCCACCGGAACTTTGCTCGGCCTTCCACTCGTACTCTGGATCCTCGTAGTCTGCGCCGTGGCCATGCACTTCGTACTCGAATACACCAAGCTCGGCCGCTACGCCTTCGCCATCGGCTCCAACCCGGACGCCGCCTACTACGCCGGTGTACCCGTGTCCTTCCACTTGACCTTCGTCTACGCCATCGCAGGCCTGCTCACTGGCCTCGCCGCTATGATCGAAGCCTCACGTCTGATGACCGGCCAGCCCACCGCAGGCCAGGGCTACGAACTCCAAGCCATCGCCGCAGTCGTCATCGGTGGAGGCAGCCTCCGCGGAGGTGAAGGCACGGTTCTTGGCACGTTGATCGGTGCCTTCATCATGGGCCTGCTCTCCAACGGCAGCGATCTGCTCGGCATCAACCCCTACCTGCAGCAGACGCTCATCGGCTTAGCCATCATCGTTGCCGTTACTTTGGACGAACTCCGGAAGCGCCGTCTCCCGAAGTAAACGCCGTCCACGATTTCGTAAACCCAAACGCCCGCTCCCGCAGGATCTGCGCCTCGGGAAAGAGATCGCACATCTCCGCGCGTGTCAGCAGCCTTATGTCGTTCAAAAAGTGCTCGACATAAAACCGCTTGCTCTCCGCGGACGGCCGCGCGATCCATTGCCACACCGTAAACCGCGTAGCCACCGCGCGACGCAGTCCCACCGGCAGCCAGTGCAAAAACGGCGTCAGCAAATGCTGCTCGACAGGAAATCCGTGATTGGGAGTCTGCACCCAATACCGCTTCCCCACCCGCCGGACCTCATCCGCAAACCGCTGCTGATTCGCCGCACTCCCCACATGCTCAATCACCGAATTGCTGAACACCAGGTCAAAGGATTGGTCGGCAAACGGCAAGTGCAGCCCATCGCCAAACACTAAGGAATTGGGATCATCGACCCCAGGCTCAAACGCGCGAGGCAGGTTCAGATACACCACTTGCGGACGCTCGCTTTGGGGCAGCAACTTCCAGATCTGCGGATTCCCACCGACATCCAAAATGCGCGTATCCCGGCCGGGCCTGCAGACCTCCAGAAACTGCCGCATCCGGCGCTGTCTGAAGCGGGAGCTAAGGCGGTCGAATAAGGCCAACGTTCAAGTTACCATCGAATCAACGATGGAAGCTGCGGTCGCGGTCTTGCTGGCAAAACACCCCGTAGAATCCATCCTGCTCATCCGCCGCGCCACCAACCCCGCAGACCCTTGGTCCGGCCACTGGTCATTCCCCGGAGGCCGCCGCGACGTTAGCGACCCCGACCTCGTGACCACGGCCCTCCGCGAACTCAACGAAGAGTGCGGCATCCTCCTGGACCGCACCCAACTCACCCGAGAACTCCCCCCATCTCACGCCGGAAGAAGCGCAGGCAACATCATCGAGGTAGCCCCGTACCTCTTCGAAGTGATGGAACAAGTGGAAGCCAACCTAAACGCCGCCGAAGCCGACGACTACGTCTGGATCCCGGTAGCCCTCCTCGCGGACCGCAGCCGTCACAAATGGCAGCGCATCCCAGGCTTCGCTAACCCAACCATGTTCCCCGCCCTGGACCTGAAAGGGACACCCCTCTGGGGCTTCACCTACCGCGTCCTCTGCGACCTGCTGGGCATTGAGATGCCGGGCAAGTCTTAGACTTGCAACACCAGCCGCAACCCCTCATCCACCGCCCGCTGCAAGCGCGGCGGCAGCGTACCAGCGTGCTCGGTCAGGTAGCTCCGATCCAACGTCAGGATCTGCGACACATTCACCACAGAGTCCCGTGCCAACCCCACGACCTTCGAAGGTAACCGTACATTCCCGGGCGCATCAGCAAGCTCCAGATTGCTCGTAATCACCGCAACAATCACGGTTTGAATCCGGCTCAGATTGAACGCGTCCGCCTGCACCACAAGCACAGGACGCCGGTAACCAGGCTCAGACCGCCGAGGCTCCGGCAATTCCGCCCACCAGATCTCGCCACGCTGCACTACCAGACATCCTTATCGAGCGTCTTGAACTGCGCACGCTCTAGCGCCCGTTCCACCTTGGCGGGAGTGCGCGAATACACTTCATTCAATCGCTCTGTAACGGCGCTATCGCGCCGCGCTTTCAAAAACTCCTCGATCGCGATCGCGTACAACTCGCTCCTGGACACCCGAAGACGGCGTGCCTCAACCTCAGCCCGTTCAAAAAGCTCATCTGGCATCGACACAGCGGTCTTCATGCGTCCAGTATAACCCGAGTTATACCGTCCACATCTTGCAAAATAAGCTTATATACTCGGCTAAAGAAGCCATGCCGCTACCCATCGCCTCACTTGCCCTCTTCCTGCTCCCCGTCTCGCAGGAAACCATCTTCAACGGCCGCGACACCACCGGCTGGCACATCAGCGAGGTCAACCACCACGGCGACACCAAAGCCTGGAAAGTCGAAAACGGTGTCCTCTCCGTCACCCAGGACCCTCCCGGCAACGGGGGCATCCTCCTCACCAACAAGAAGTACAAGAACTTCGAAATCAGTCTCGACGTCAAGCCCGACTGGGGCTGCGACGGCGGCCTCTTCCTCCGCTCCACCGAAAAAGGCGAAGCCTACCAGGTGCTCCTGGACTACCTCGAAGGCGGCATCGTCGGAGGCATCTACGGCGAACGCCTGCAAGACGTCAAGCCCGACAACTCCAAAGCGGAAAAGTACATGACATGGTGGAAGAAGGACGACTGGAACCACATCCGCGCCCGCATTGAAGGCGACACCAAGCCGCACATCCAGGTGTGGCTGAACGGCACCCAAATCGTCGACTGGACCGACACCGCCAACCATCTCCCCGGAGGCGCCACCGAGGGCATGATCGCCCTGCAGGCCCACCGCAGCAACCCGCAAGCCGCGAACTCGCGCTGGAAGCCCGGTGGCTACCACCGCTACCGCAACATTACCGTCCGCGAACTACCGTAGAAAATGACTGACAAGAACAACGAACGAGTATTCAAGATGTCCTTCGCCGGCGTCTACCCGCACTACATCGCCAAAGCCGAAAAGAAGGGACGCACCAAGCAGGAAGTCGACACCATCATCCAATGGCTCACCGGCTACGACCAGTCGACCCTCGACAAGCAGATCGCCGGCAAAGTCAGTTTCGAAGCCTTCTTTGCCCAAGCCCCGAGCCTCAACCCCAACGCCTCCAAGATCACCGGCGTCATCTGCGGCCACCGCATAGAGGACATCGAGCACCCGCTCATGCAGAAAATCCGCTACCTCGACAAGCTCATCGACGAACTCGTCAAGGGCAAGGCGATGGAAAAGATCCTCAGATCATAGCGAGTGCGCCACGGCGATCGCGTGCTTCAGGCGATCCCAAGGCGTATTCGCATCCACCGTACAATCCGCCCCCAAAATCATCTGCTGCGGCGCATTGCGAACCACACGCCGGATCTCCGCTTCCACCTCCGCCGGCGTACCCTTCGCAAGAATCGCGTGACGGTCCAGTCCGCCCATGAACGGCTTCCGGAACACCTTGGCAATCTCCGGCACCGCCATCTCACCGCCCGTCAACTGCGTGTTGCAGTTCACCACTTGCCCCGGATAATCCGCGACGACGTCGTAGTTCGCGTACGGCGCATGATAGTCGCACACATGCAGGATGTTGAACGGACACTTCGTCGCCGCTTCCTTCATCGCCACCAGATCGTACGGCTTCACGTACTTCGCAAACAGAGCAGGATCCGGTAACCGCTTCGCCTCCGATCCCTGCGTCGACATATAAAACCCATCGATCCCCTCGCGAATACAGGCCCGGACAAACAGCATCTGGCTCTCGGTCAGGATGTCCATGCCCTTCTTCACCGCCTCAGGATCTTCCTGCAGATGCTGCAGCAACAACGGCGTACTCGCCACGTGCCCCGCACACATAAACGGCGAATACAGCGTCATCACAATCAGTGACTTCTTCTTCTCCGCCTTCACCAACTCGCGTACCGTCTGCAGCAGCGGCTCATAAAAATCGAGCTTCGCCAGCTTCAACTTCGCCCAGTCCGACGGCTTCTGCAAAAACTCCTGCCGCGTGTACGTTTGCTCGAACTGGACCTTCACAAAGTCCATGTCCGTATGGCGATAAAACTCCAGATGCTTCTGCGCCGCCGCAGACCCTGCCTTATACTCAGGTGCAAAATGCAGAAAGAACGCCGCAGGCCGGTAATTCGGCGACGTCTCGCCATGCAGCCAGCGCATCATCCGCTCGCGCTTGCTCAAAGCAGGCGCAGCATAACCCAATACAGCAGCAGACGAAGAGACAGCCAGGAAATGACGGCGATTCATAGCAAACTAGTGTATACATAACTCCTATGAACCGCCGCAGCTTCATTGGCCTCGCCGCCGTAGCAGCCACCGCCCAGACCAGCGCGCCTCCCCCGGTCTCCCCAGTCCCCACCCCGCGCGACTGGACCAACACCAACCCCGTCCAGTACCCTGACCCCGACGTCATCGCGCTCGACCCCAAGTTCCGTCGCTACATGATCGGCAACACGGCTATGAAGCGCCTCTATGTCGGAACCTCATGGGCAGAAGGACCCGCCTGGAACGGTGCCGGCAAATTCCTCGTCTGGAGCGACATCCCCGCCAACACCCAGCTACGTTGGATTGAGGACGACAGCCGCGTCACCACCTTCCGCAACCCCGCGGGCTACAGCAACGGCAACACGTTCGATTACGAAGGGCGGCAAATCTCCTGTGAACACGGCGGCCGCCGCATCGTACGTTACGAGATCAACGGCACCATCACCGTCCTTGCCGACAAGTTCGAAGGCAAGCGCCTCAACTCCCCGAACGACGTTGTCGTACATCCCGACGGTGGCATCTGGTTCACCGATCCCCCGTACGGCATCAACGGCAATTACGAGGGCTATCAGGCACCCAAAGAAGTAAAGGAAGCGGTCTACCGCATCGACCCGAAGACCCTGCAGATTACCAAGGTCACCGACGAAGTGGTCGCGCCCAACGGCCTCTGTTTCTCGCCGGATTACAAGCGCCTCTACGTTGCCGACACCGGCGCGCGCGAAACGAAAGTCTGGGAAGTCGCCGATAACAAACTCACCGCAGGCAAGCTCTTCATCAAGCTGGACGTACCCGGCACCGGCGCACCCTCAGGTTTCGACGGCATCCGTTGCGACGTCGACGGCAACGTCTGGGGCGGTGCCAGACCCGGCGTGCAGATCATCGCGCCGTCTGGCGAACGCATCGGCGTGATTCGCCTGCCTGAGAACTGCTCCAACGTCTGCTTCGGTGGCCCCCGCCGCAACCGCCTTTTTATGACCGCCAGCCAATCCCTCTACGCGATCCACGTCCAAACCATGGGCGCGCACATCTGCTAAAAAACCTACAGTGGCAGGTACGCCCGCGCATAGTCGATCGAACGCTGATTGCATTCATCCTCTAGCGCCAGTACACCCTCAGGACTCAACCCCGAAGTGCGCGGCAGCGGGCGCTTCGGGGGACTCTTCCTCACCCAATCCACCAGCATCGCCAAATCCCGCGATGCGACAGGGCTTTTCTCGTCGTACACCTTCCAGTACTGCTCGGTAAACACAGGCACCTTCAACGGATCACGCGTCAGCATCTCCAGTTGAAACAGCATCGCCGGATTCTTCTTCTGGAACCGCGCCACAATCCCCGCCAGATCCAAATACCCATCGCCGAACGGGACCTCAGACAGCAAAATCCCTTCGTCATAAAAGTCCACGCCGATGTCCTTGAAGCTCACAAAAATCGTGTACGGCGCGAGCGTATCAATCGTCTGCTGCGGCGTCTCAATCAGCGACACATTGTTCACCAAATCGAGGCAAACCCCAATGTATTCGCTACCCGTGGCCTTCACCCACTCGGCCAACTCACCGGACCGCCACCCCTTGTGATTCTCAATCGCCAGCGGCATTTTGTACTTCCGCAGAATCGGCTCCGCCATCTGCACGCCCTTCTTACAGGCATTGAAGAACGTGTGATACTCCGCGGCATTCTTGAACTGCTCATACCGCCGCCCGCTGAACGAATCATGTACACAAACCACACGCCCATCCATCTCGGACGCAGCCTTCACCGCAGCTTCATACTTCGGCATATCCGCCTCCGTACGAGGCGTCCGCAGCCCCACCGTCAACCGCATATCGTACTTGTTGATCTGCTGCCGGATCTTCGCCACTCCCGCAGGATTCAAATCGGCGGGCAACGACGTATGAGCAGCCCCAAGCCCTTTCCCATGGCAGTACTCAACAATGTCCCAAGCCTTCCCCTCCGCCTGAATCCGAGCCCGCAAGCCTGGCCCCGCGGACCCCATATTCTTCAGAACCTTGGTGGAAGAGGAAGCAGCAGCCAAAGCAGTACCCGCAGCAGTCGCGGCAGTGAGGAAAGCTCGACGATTCATGCGATAGAGCCTATCACTGTTGCCCCCGCGGGCGGCGGCGCTACTTGTAGATCTCGGAGCGGTGCCCTACAGCGATGATCTCGATTCCATCGTCGATGCGACGAAATATGACGCGATGGTCCCCGCAGCGTAGGCGAAAGCATCCTTGCCACTCCCCGTGCAGAGGTGACACGTCGCCAACGCCCGATTCGCCGAACCGAGCGATGTTCTCCAGTATGCGCAATGCCACAGGACGGTCAATCGCCCGTAGTTGGGTTCGTGCCTCGGCGGTAAACGGAAATCGCAATTTCGCGTCAACCGAGCAACTTGTCGATCATTTCAGAATAGTCTCGACACACGACTGTGTCGCCCGCGTCCGCTTGCGCAAGACCGCGCCGGATCGAGTCTGCAAACTCAGGACCAATTGGCTCTTTTGACAGGATCGTCAAAAAGCGCTCCGCGGTGGCGATCTCCGCCTCCGGCAGTGAGTCGACAAGTTCATGAAGAGCGTTCCGGCTGGTCATCGTATTGCTTTCCACAGAGTAAACTAATTTCTGCATTGGCGAACTTCCCCTCCACCCGGCGCTCCATCCTAGAAGCCGCCCAAAGCGACATCCTCGAACTCCGCCAACAAGCCGCCGAATCCATCGCCGAAGCCTACTGGAAGCCCGCCTACAAGTACATCCGCCTCAAGTGGAACGCGAACATCGACGACGCGGAGGACCTCGCCCAGGGCTTTTTTACCTCCGTCGTCGAACGCGGCCTCATCGGCAAGTACGACCCCTCAAAAGCCGCCTTCCGCACCTACCTGCGAACCTGCATCGACGGCTACATCCAAAACCATCGCAAAGCCGCGACACGCCTCAAGCGCGGTGGAAATTTCAACTTTGCGGAAGCCGAACACGAGATCGCCGACACGGCGGACTCCGCCGAAGACATCTTCCATCGCGAATGGCAGCGCCACATGTTTTCACTCGCCATCTCGGACCTCCGCCGGCAGAACACCAACCCGACGCGCCTCGCCGTCTTCGAACGCTACGACCTCGCGCCGGACGTCAACCAACGGCCCACCTACGACGACATCGCCCGCGAACTCAACATCCCCGTCACCACCGTCACCAACCATCTCTCGGCCGCACGCCGCGAACTCAAACGCTGCCTCCTCGCCCGCCTCTCCGGCATCACCTCCAGCGATTCCGAACTCCGTCGCGAAGCCGAGTACCTCCTCTCATGAGCTACTTGAACGACCGTGTACTCGCCCATCTCAAGTCCGTCGCGGACCTTCCGGACCTCACCGGCACCCGCTACGAACTCATTCGCGAGGCCGGCCGCGGAGGCATGGGCGCAGTCTACGTCGTTTTCGATCGCGAACTCCAACGGGAGGCGGCTCTCAAGGTCGTCGATCGCGGCAGCGGCATCGAAGCGCAAGTCACCGCCAGCCTCGAACACCCCGGCATCGTACCCGTGCATGATGGCGGCATCCTCCCCGACGGCCGCAACTTCTACGTCATGCGCTACGTCGACGGCGCCAGTCTTGACCCGCAAAACACCGCAGAAATTGACCGCCTCCGCATCTTTCAGAAGATCTGCGACACCGTCGCCTACGCGCACAACCAGCAAGTCATCCATCGCGATCTCAAGCCGGAAAACATCATCATCGGCAACTTCGGCGAGGTATTCATTGTGGATTGGGGTGTTGCCCTTTCGCCCAAAAGTCAGCAAGAACCGCGAGGCATGGTGGTCGGCACCCCGATGTTCATGGCGCCAGAGCAAGGCGCTGGCCAGCAAGCCACACCCGCCGCGGACATCTACTCATTAGGCGCCATCCTCAAGTGGATGTTCCCCACTAACCTGGCGGCGCCCTTACAATCCATCGCCAGTAAGGCAATGGCAACCAACCCCAGCGACCGCTACGCTACCGTCGCCGACCTCAACCGCGACATCTCGCGTTACGTCGTTCGCGAACCCGTCACGGCACACCGCGAAACGGCGCTCGAAAGTACCATCCGTTGGGCAGGCCGCAACAGAACCTTACTGCTACTCATGGCCGCCTACCTGATCGTAAAGTTCGCTGTATATTTTTTACGATTCCTGTAAAGGAACCCTCACAAACGTGGAAAAGAACTCCAGGAAGGGAGATTCGATGAAATGAGCAAACCAGTAGCGGGCCTGATCGCAGGCATTGTCTTAGGCCTGATCGACGGCGCCACCGCATGGTTCACGCCACAAGTACGATCCCAGCTAGGCGAAATCATGATGGGGTCGGCCATGAAAGGAATGATCGTTGGCCTTGTAGCCGGTTGGTACGCACGTAAGGTGCAATCGGAAAAGAAAGGCATTCTGCTGGGCGCGGCCTTAGGACTCTTCCTCGCGTTCCTCGTTGCCGCCATGCCGCAACCCGACGGTACGCATTTTTGGCTGCAAATCATGTTGCCGGGCTTCATCACGGGCGGCATCATCGGCTTCCTGACGCAGCGCTGCGGCGCACCAGCACAAGGAGCAAGCTCAGCCCAATGAACAGACCTGTTCACTTTGAAATTCCGGCCAACAACCCGGAAACGATCATGAACTTTTTCTCCACCGTCTTCGGTTGGAAGTTCGACAAGTGGGACGGCCCGACGCCGTACTGGATGGTCACCACAGGACCCACCGACACGCCCGGCATCAACGGCGGCATTATGCCCCGTCGCGATCCCGCCCAGCCCATGGTCAACACGCTCGACGTGGAAAATCTGGACGCGACCCTCGATGCCGTCGCCGCCAACGGAGGCACCGTGGTCGTACCCAAAATGCCCGTACCTTCCGTCGGCTGGCTGGCGTATTTCAAAGACCCCGAAGGCAACATCCACGGGGCCATGCAGAACGATCCCAACGCGAAGTAGCGCGCTACAGGTCGCCCTTGCGCATCACCTTGGCATCCAGGTCGATGCGCTTGGGCGGTGTCTTGCCGCTAATTGCATCCACCACCGTACGAACCGCCTCATAACCCATCTTAGCGGGATCCTGAACGACCATCGCGTCGATCACGCCGGCCTTCATGTCTTCGATCATGGATTCGCTCGAATCAAACGCCACAAACTTCACCTTGCCCACCAGGTGACGTCCCTTCAGAGCCTGCGAGATACCCACCGAACTCGGCTCCGACGAAGCAAAGAACCCTGCCAGATCCGCGTGCGCCGTCAGAATGTTCTCGGCAGCATTCATCGCCTTGGCGCGATCCGCCATGCCAAACTGCGTCGCCACCACTTTAATGCCCGGAAACTCAGCGGCAATCGCATCATTGAAACCACGTTCGCGATCCACCGTCGACACGCTACCCGGGATGTTCATGATCACCGCTACCTTACCCTTGCCGCCCAGCAATTTACCCAGTTCACGTGCGCCCAGTTTACCGGCCTCATAGTTATTGGTGGCGACAAAGCTGACGTACTTCTCGCTCTCGACGCCCGAATCAAAAACGGTCACCGGAATCCCGGCCTGCTGCGCGCGATCCAGCGCCTGGTTCAGCACGCGGCGCTCGGTGGCCGCTACCGCGATGCCGTCGACATGACGGTTGATCATCGCATCAAAGATCTCCAACTGCCGCCCGTGGTCCGTCTCCTGCGGAGGCCCGCTCCACAGGATCTCGACGTTGAATTCCACGCCAGCCTTCTTCGCGCCGTTCTGCACGGACACCCAGAACTGATGCGACGTCCCTTTGGGAATCACAGCAATGGTCTTCTTGCTGTCTTTCTGGCAGCCGCTCAAAAACAGCAACGAACCGGCCAGAACGGCGCCGATAAAGCTACTGCGCACACCAGCCCCCGTCAATCAGGATGTCCGTACCCGTAATGAATCCGGCGTCTTCCGAACACAGGAACAGCGCGAGCTTGCCGATTTCCTCGACACGCCCCCAACGGCCCAGCGCGATCTTCGACATAAACATCGCGTTCACTTCCGGATTGTTCATCAGCGGCGTATTCATTTCCGTCCCAAACGGACCGGGGCTGATGCCCACCACCGTGATCTGTTCCGGCGCCAACTCCAAAGCCAGCGCACGCGTAAAGCCCAACAGCGCGGTCTTGCTCGTCGAGTATGCCGTACGCCCGGCCAGCGACACATGCGCCATGATCGAGGTCATGTTGATGATGCGGCCGTACCCCTGCCCCTTCATCACCGGCACGAAAGACCGGCACATCAGAAACACGCTCGTGACGTTGGTATCCATCACGCTGTTCCATTCCTCGAGCGTGAACTCGTGCACCTGCTTGCGCAGGTTGATGCCGGCGTTATTGATCAGAATGTTCACCGTGCCGAACTCGGCGGTGATCTCCTTTTCGATCCGCAGGACATCGGCTTCCTTGGCTACGTCGGCCAAAAACACTTTGGCGACAGAACCGGCAGCTTCCACAGCCGCTTTGGTCTCTTCGAGCTTCGCTGCATCGCGAGCCACCAGCGCCAACTTGGCGCCGCCTTCAGCCAGTGCGACGGCCATCGCTTTGCCAAGTCCACGGCTCGCGCCGGTAATGACTGCTACCTTACCTTCAAGGGGACGGGGATTCATCAGCGCTCATTCTATCGTGAGCCGGTTTTCCACGCCAATGCGCTTACATAACTAGGGACCAATATGTTCAAAAAGACTTTGATGACCATGGCCGCGGCAGGCGGACTGCTGCTGGCCGATGTACAGGTGGAGCAAACCACCCGCGTCACTGGCGGATCCATCGCCAACATTCCGTTTGTCGGCGGCAAAATCAAGGAACCGCAGGTCAGCACCACCCTGCTCAAGGGCAACCGCATGGCTATGGTTTCCAAGGATTCCACCACCATCTACGACCTCGACAAAGAAACCGTCACCACAGTCAACACCGCCAAGCGCGAATACTCGGTCATGACCTTCGCCGAAATGCGCGAAGCCATGGATAAGGCCATGGAAAAAATGCAGCAGATGACCCAGCAGAACAAAGCCCAGGGCGAGATGAAGTGGACCGTGAAGGTGGATCCGACCAGCGAACGCAAAGAAGTGAACGGGTTCGACGCCACCAAGTACGTCCTCACCATGGACGGCGAAGCTACCGACTCCAAGACCGGCAAGCGTAGCGGCACCCGCATGGTCATGGATTGCTGGGTGGCCAAATCCGTCCCCGGCATCGCGGAGCAGAACGCGTTCGCCAAGCGTATGGCGGAAAAGCTTGGCTACGGTCGCGCCAGCGGCCTGAACCCGATGGTGCAGGCGCAGATGGGCAAAGGCTGGTACGAGGCCGCCGCGCAATTCCAGAAAATGGACGGCTACACCGTGCAAAGCGTCACCCGGATGTCCACCACCATCGACGGCCAGCCCGTGATGGTGCCCGAAGGCCAGCAGAACGGACCGCAGATCAGCGGCGGCGATGTCGCCCGTGAAGCCGGAACTTCCGCCGCTCAAAGTGCGGCATCGCGCAGCCTCGGCCGCCTGGGTGGCCTAGGTGCGGCCGGTATCGGCGGCTTTGGCCGGAAGAAGAAGCAGGAAGAGCCGAAACCCGCCGAAGCGTCCGCCAACAGCGGAACGATGGTTCCGGCGGTGATGATGGAAATGCTGATGGACGTCAACTCGATGTCCTCCGCTTCCGTGGACGCCAGCAAGTTCGAGGTTCCGGCCGGCTTCAAGCAGGTGGAATCGGAACTCAAGAAGATGGCCCGTTAGGCGGCAAATACCCATTTTGGGTACGTAAATACCCTCTGAGGGTACGACACCTCAGACGAATAAACCACGGCGGCAGACCGATTTGCATCGGAACCTGCCGCCGTTTGCATGTGTTTGCGAGTTGAAATGCTATCCTGATGTATTGTTGGCGGGCGCAGTGTGCCGCCTCCAATTTTCCATCGTTTCGAGGTTCCACGACCCAATGTCCGGTCACTCCAAATGGGCGACAATTAAGCACAAGAAAGCCGCCCTCGACGCCAAACGCGGCAAGCTCTTCACCAACATCATCAAGGAAATTCTGATCGCGGCACGCACCGGCGGCGGCGATCCGGATGCCAACCCTCGCCTGCGTACCGCCATCGTGGCTGCACGCGGCGTTTCGATGCCCAACGATAACATCCAGCGCGCCATCAAGCGCGGTACGGGCGAACTCGAAGGCGGCAGCATCGAAGAGTACACCTACGAAGGTTACGGTCCGGGCGGCGCGGCAGTGATGGTGATGGTCGCTACCGACAATAAGAATCGCACAGTCGCCGAAATCCGCCACCTGTTTTCGAAGCACGGCGGCAACATGGGCGAACTCGGCAGCGTCGGCTGGATGTTCGATCGTAAGGGCCAAATCCTCATCGAGAAGGAAAACGCCACCGAAGAGCAGTTGATGAACCTGGTGCTTGAAGCAGGCGCGGACGACCTCACCGACGAAGGCGGCAACTGGCAGATCCTCTCCGCTCCGGAAGCGCACCACGGCGTGCTCGAAGCCGTACAAAAGGCGAATATCCCGACGGTTTCCGCGCTCATCGCCATGGTTCCCAAGAACCTGATGAAGCTCGAAGGCAAGAATGCCGCGGGCATGTTGAAGATGACCGAAGCGCTGGAAGATCACGACGATGTCCAAAACGTGTTCTCCAACTTCGACATCGACGAAGACGAACTCGAAGCACTCGCCGGGTAACACATTTTGCGCGTTCTGGGGATTGATTGCGGAACCGAGCGCACCGGCTACGGCGTCATTGAAAGCGATGGCCGCCGTCATAAGCTGGTTGCGACTGGGGTGATCAAAACCAATCCCCGGCAGGACCTGGCATTGCGCCTGTGCGACATCGCCAAGGGTTTGCGCAGTGTCCTTGCCGAACACCGGCCGGAATTTGCCGCTGTCGAGGATGTGTTTTTCGCGCAAAACGCTAAGTCCGCGCTAAAACTCGCTCATGTACGCGGCGTGGCGATGCTGGCGGTGGCGGAGGCGGGCCTGGAATTGGGCGAATATTCGCCGCTCGAAGTAAAAATGAGCGTGGTCGGTTATGGCCGCGCAGAAAAGCAGCAGGTGCAACTCATGGTGAAGTCATTGCTGGGGTTGAGCGAGATCATCGCTTCTGAAGACGCCTCGGACGCTTGCGCGGTGGCCATCTGCCACGTCACTCGTATGGGTACAGCGGTGGTGGCTCGATGATTCGCACGATTACCTTCGCGATGCTCCTGGGTGCCTCGTTGTTCGCGCAGCAAAAGCTCACGCTCATTCGCGAGTTCCCCGGCTCGACGCCTCCTCATCTGATGGTGGAAGTGGAACCTTCCGGCAAAGGCGTTTATAAAGAGGGGGCCGATAGCGAGTGGCCGATCAAGTTCCAGTTGACCCCCGAGGAAGCCAAAGAAGTGTTCGACACCGCAGCCCGCTGCGGCTACTTCAACCGTGAGCTCGAAAGCGGCTTGAAAGTCGCCTTTATGGGCACCAAGACCTTCCGCTGGGAAGACGGCGCCGTCAAACAGGAAGTGAAGTTCAACTACACGATGGACGAAGCCGGCAAGGCCATGCAGGATTGGCTGGAAAAAATGGCCGAGACCGAGCAGCATTACCTGCGGCTGGAGCGCGCCGTAAAGTACGACAAGCTGGGCGTAAACCAAGCGTTGCTGCTGTTCAACGCCGCGTACGACAAAAAGCGCATCGTGGCGATTGACCAGTTTCTGCCGTTGCTCGACCGGGTGGCCAAGAATGAGTCCTACCTGCACATGGCGCGCGAACGCGCGGCCGGGTTGGGCGACCTCATCCGCGCCGGTGGTCCGCCGCCTGCACAACCGAAGGGGTCGCAATAGGAGTGACCGCTCTTGTCCTAGCGTCGTTCCTGTGGGTGGCACAGCAACAGCCCACCCCCATGAACACGGAGATTACCGCAGAAGAAGATCATCTGCGATCGGTCTTAAGCGAGACCAACGGTTCACCGGTGGAAATGCTGCGGGCGTTTGAGATCCACCTCAACAAGTTCCCCAACTCCCCCCGCAAGGCTGAGATCGAAAAAGCGGCGGCCAAGTCCGCGATCGACCTCAAGGATGACGCGCGCACCATTTACTGGGGTGACCGGGTGCTCGAACGCGAGGTGGACCTGCAGATTCTGGACCGCGTCGCCAATGCCCTGCTCTCGTCGAAGAACATCACGCAGGAGATGGCGCAGAAGGCGCTGCGGTACACCAAGCAGTTTGAAGAGCTCGTCCTGCAGATCGACAAAGAGGCGATGGCAAATCCGAAGGACGCAGCGCGCCGTCGTGACGAAGTGGATCGCGGCTTGTGCCGTAGCCTGGTGCTGCAATCGAGGGCGCTCGGCATCCTGGGAAAGCACCCCGATGCCGTCGTGGCGGCCCGCAAAGCGATGGACTACAGTCCGTCTGAGATCGCGGCCAACCAGTTGGGGCTGGCGTTGTCCAAAGCCGGACAGCCCGCCGAAGCCGCCAAGGCGTTTGCCGAAGCGCTGATGGTTCCGGATGTCCGCGCCACGGATGCGGAGCGCGAACTGGACCGTAAGCTGATGGGTGAGAACTGGGTGAAGTCCAAGGGCTCTGAAGCGGGCATGGCGGAACTGCTTCTGCCTGCTTATGACCGTATGGCCGCTCTGGTTGCCGAGAAGCGCAAGGTGCTGCGGCAACTCGACCCCAATCGCGATGCGGCGAACCCCATGGAGTACACGCTTTCTGGCGTGAACGGCGACAAGCTGGACCTGAAAACCTTGCGCGGTAAGGTTGTGGTGCTCGACTTTTGGGCCACCTGGTGCGGCCCGTGCCGTGGCCAATATCCCTTGTACGAGCAGGTGAAGGATCGGTTCAAAGATCGCAAGGACGTGGTGTTTCTGGCCATCAACACGGACGAAGACCAGGGTTTGGTCAAGCCGTTTTTGGCAGAGCAGAAGTGGAACAAGTCTGTGTACTTTGAGGACGGCTTGTCGCGCGCCCTGCGCGTCGAGAACATCCCCACTACCATCGTGTTTGACAAGAACGGACAGCTGGCCAGCCGGTTAAACGGCTACATCCCGGAGCGTTTTGTGGACATGCTGTCCGCGCGTATTGAAGGCGCACTGAAGCCATGAACCAGGGTCCTTTTTCCCGCATCATTTGGGTGGTGCTCGATAGCGTCGGCATCGGCGCGATGCCCGATTTTGCTGACTATTTCGACGAGCCCGGCAGCGACACCCTGGGCAACATCGCGCGGCTACGTCCGCTGCATCTGCCCAATCTGGCGTCGAAAGGCCTTGGCAACATCAAGCCATTGGAAGGCATTGGTCCTGTAGCTGAGCCTGCTGGCGCTTATGGACGCTGTGCTCTGGCGTCCCCCGGTAAAGACACCACCACCGGCCATTGGGAAATGGTGGGCATCCATCTGGACAAGCCATTTCCGCTGTTTCCGGATGGTTTTCCGCCGGAAGTGATGGACGCGTTCCACGAGCGCATCTCGCGCGGGTCGCTCGGCAACAAGCCCGCTTCTGGAACCGAGATCATGGCCGAACTGGGCGAAGAGCACATGCGGACGGGTTCGCCCATCGTCTATACGTCGGCCGATTCGGTGTTCCAGATTGCCGCGCATGAGGAAGTGATCCCGCTGTGGGAGCTGTACAAGATGTGCGAGGCCGCGCGCGATATTCTGCGTGGCAAATTTGAAGTGGGCCGCGTGATCGCCCGCCCCTTCATCGGGTCGCCGGGGCAGTTCCAGCGCACCACCAACCGCAGGGATTACGCCGTCCCGCCGCCACAGGGCATGCTGCTCGACCAGTTGCAGGCCGCGAAGGTGAAGGTATCGTCCGTCGGCAAGATCATCGATATCTTTCTGGGCCGCGGCATCACCGAGTACGAAAAGACGAAGTCGAACGCCGATGGCATGGCCAAGACGCTCGACGCGCTGGACCATCTGGATCGCGGTCTGGTCTTCACCAACCTTGTCGATTTTGATTCGCTCTTCGGGCATCGCAACGACGTGGAAGGCTATGCCAAGGCGCTCGAGGAAGCCGACCGCTGGCTGCCGTCGCTCGATGCCAAGCTTCGGGAAGACGATCTGGTGATCCTTACCGCGGATCACGGCTGCGACCCGACCACGAAATCCACCGACCACTCGCGCGAGTACGTGCCGCTGTTGGTGTATGGACCACGCGCGCGCCGCGACGTCGACCTTGAAATCCGCGCCAGTTTGTCGGACATCGGGCAGACCGTAGCCGACAACTTTGGCGCTAACCCAATCCCCAACGGAACCAGTTTCTTATCTCAAATCCTATGACCCGCAAACCTGTGATGGCCGGCAACTGGAAGATGTACAAGACGCCCGCCGAAACCAAGGCCTTTTTTGAAAAGTTCCTGCCGCTCGTCTCCGGCGCCACGCACTGTGAGATCGTGATCAACCCGCCGTTTGTGAACATCGCCGCAGCGGTGGAAGCCACAAAGGGAAGCCGCGTAGAAGTGGGCGGCCAGAACCTGTACTGGGCCAAGGAAGGCGCGTTTACCGGCGAAATTTCCGGTCCGATGCTGAAGGCCAGCGGTGCCGAATGGGTAATCATCGGCCACAGCGAACGCCGCCAGTACTTTGGCGAGACCGATGAGACGGTGCTGAAGCGTACGGTAGCGGCGCTGGAAGCCGGGCTGAAGCCGATCGTGTGCGTGGGCGAAATGCTGGCCGAGCGCGAGGCTGGCGAGACGGAAGCCGTGCTGCGGACCCAGTTTGACGGCGGCATCGCCGGGCTGACGGCGGAGCAGTTTGCGAAGATCGTGATCGCGTATGAGCCGGTTTGGGCCATCGGCACCGGCAAGACGGCGACCCCGGAAATGGCGGCGGACGCGCATCGGGTGTTGCGCGGACTCGTGTCGGCCAAGTTCGGCGCGGACGCCGGCGCGGCGATCCGGATCCTGTACGGCGGTTCGGTGAAGCCGGATAACGTGAAGGGTCTGATGGCGCAACCGGAGATCGACGGTGCGCTTGTGGGCGGCGCGAGCCTCGAAGCCGGTTCGTTTGCGTCGATTGTGAACTTCTAAAATGTCTTGGATTCGGGCTGGTGTGGCATCGTTGCTGGTCGCGTTGGGAGGCTGCCAAACGGCAGAGAAACCCAAGGCTGCCAACGGCAGTGTGTTCACCAGCCTGAGTCCCGAAAAATGCCCGAACCTTCTCTGCCCCGGCGTCGGCGGATTTCAACTGGCGGTGGCGGGATCTAGTGTCGAGTTGGTGGCGCCGTCGGGACGTCGCTTTCCGCTGACATCTGTAGCGCCCACTCCTCGGCAAGCCGAATGGCGGACCTCTGGTGATACGCCGGTAGCGGTGATTCTGGGCGGATCGCCCACCACCATCGCGAAGGTGTCTGCAGATCAAGCGTGCGTCACCGCGCGACTGAGCGAGGCTGATGCGAGCATCGCCACCGTACACCAGGCGGCGGATGCCGCACCCACAGCCGCCTGCCTACAGTAGTAGCCTGTAGGGAATGCCGCCCTCTCGCCGTACCGTGATCTCTACCACCCTTGCCGCTGCTGCCTCTGCATCTGCGGCTACCGCGCCTGCCAAGCGCTTCTATGAGCAGTGGGACGTGTTCACGCAAACGCGACTCACCGGAAATCCCCTAGCCGTCTTCTTGGACGCGACCGGCTTCACGGACGCCCAAATGCTGGCGATTGCCCGGGAAACCAACCTCTCTGAGACCACCTTTATCTTCCCCAAGGAACCCGGGCACCGGGTCCGGATCTTTACCCGGGAGCAGGAACTGCCGTTTGCTGGGCATCCAACGTTGGGTACGGCGGCGGTATTGCGGGCTCATACCGGGAAGGACAAGATCACACTGCGGTTGAACGCCGGGGAGTTTACGGTGGAGTTCGACAAGTCCGGGTATGGGGAGATGGTGCAGCAGGATGCGGTAGCCGCAGAGTTGCACGATGTCGCGGCGATTGCTCCATTGCTGGGGCTGTCTTTGGACGACTTTGACACTGCCTATCCCATTCAGAATCTGTCGACTGGGCGGCCGAACTTAATCGTGATGTTGAAGTCGCTAGTGAGCCTGGGTAAGGCGGCGGTGAATTGGCCGGCAGCGGCGCAGTACTTTGCCGATGGGGACAGGCAGCGAGGGTTCTATCTGCTGACTCGCGAGGTACTGAACAAACAGGCTCGGGTGCACGCCCGGAAGCCAACTCGCGGCGGAGACGATCCGGCGACTGGGGCGGCGGCCGGTCCGGCAGCGGCGTACCTGGTCCGGAATGGCATCGCCAAGCCGAACGAACGGGTGCTGATCGAACAGGGCACCGAGATCGGGCGGCCCAGCCAGATCTACGTTTCCGCCGATGGGCTGCGGAATATCCGGGTCGGCGGGTACTGTGTCAAGGCGATGGAAGGCTCGCTACTGTTTGGTTGAGGTACACGCCGGGCAGGGGCAGAGGTTGCGGAGATGGCGGAACGAGTAGATTCCGGTGGCGTGGCCATCGTTCCAGTAAATCCTTAAGGCATACTCGCCAACCTCTTCACAATTCTCCATTTTCAGGCGCGGCTTGTACATCTGGAACGGGTTCTTGTCCTCGTTCATGTAGTTGGTCTTTTGGGGGACGCCCCCTTCGGAACCGGTACAGGATGCGCAGGGGCAGTTGTCGCGCAGGAGGGCAAGCGGATAGTCGGAACGGTGTCCGTCGGCCCAGTCGATTTTGATGCCGCGGGACTTGGAGATGGCGATGTGTTGCGGGTCGGATGCCGTATGTGTGTTCATCGTTTGCTAGGTGGACCGCTCTACATCACGGACGCCGGAAATACGACGGACGGCGGAGAGAATGCGGTCAAGCTGCTTCTTGTCTTTCACTTCTACTGTGGTGTCGATGACAGCGCTATCGTCCTGCCGGGTGGGGTCGGGACGCGCTTCCAGGGTCTTGATGTTGGCGTTTTCGTCATAGAGTACGGTGGTGACGTTCGACAACATGCCCGGGCGGTCGTCGGTGTAGATCATCAACTTCACCGCGAACGATTCCTGGGCGGCGCGGGCCCATTCGACCTCGATACGGCGCTCGGGCTCGTACATCAAGTTCGTTACATTTGTGCAGTTAACACTATGAACTGCAATGCCTTTTCCGCGCGTCACGAAGCCGACGATGGAGTCGCCACGGATTGGGTTGCAGCACTTGGCGCGGTAGAGCAGAAGGTCGTCTGCGCCGCTGACTTTGATGGTTAAATCCTCGTTGGCGCCGGCTGGGAGCGGTTGCTGTGGCTTGGGGGCCGGGGCTTCCTGCTGAGGTTCCGAGCGCTCGAGGTCGGGATTGAGCTTGAGCAGGACTTGGCGGGCGGAGTACTTGCCGTAGCCGAGGGCGGCGTGGAGGTCCTCCATCTTGGTGAAGCCGTAGTCGTTGGCGACGGCTTCGAGGTCCGCCTTGCCGAAGCGGCTGAGGGAGGCTCCGAGGCGGCGAGCCTCTCGCTCCAGGTACTTTTCACCGATCTCGATCGCCTTGGCGCGCTCCGTCGTATTGATGACGTGCTTGATCTTGTTGCGCGCTTTGGACGTCTTGACGACGGCGAGCCAGTCCTTGCTAGGCAGGTGGCCGTTCTGGCGGAGGATCTCGACCACGTCGCCGTTCTTCAACTGATACTTGAGAGGTACGATGCGGCCGTTGACTTTCGCCCCAACACACTCGTTGCCGACGTTGGAGTGGACCTCGTAGGCGAAGTCGATGGGGGTCGCCTCACGGGGGAGGACGATGACCTTTCCTTGCGGCGTAAAGGTATAGACTTCTTCTGGATACAGGTCAATCTTCAACGTTGACATGAACTCCGAAGAGTCGCGCATGTCGCGTTGCCATTCGACCAGTGAGCGGAGCCAGGCGATGCGCTGTTCTTCCGCGCCGCCTGCACCGCTGCGCCCTTCCTTATACTTCCAGTGGGCGGCGATTCCCTCCTCCGCGATGCGATGCATCTCTTCGGTACGGATCTGGATTTCGACGTTCAGGCCGCCAGGCCCGATGACCGAGGTGTGGAGCGACTGGTAAAGATTTGGACGAGGTATTGCGATGAAGTCTTTGATTCTACCGGGGATCGGGTGCCATTCGTTGTGGATGACGCCAAGGGCGGCGTAGCAGTGCTTGACGCTGTCCGTGATGATGCGGACAGCTAGGAGATCGTACACCTGGTCGATGCCGATCTTCTGACGCTTGAGCTTGAGGTAGACCGAATAGGCGCGCTTGACGCGGCTTTGGACGCGGGCCGGGATCTGGTCGCGGCGGAGGCCAGCCTCGACCACGCGGACGACCTCGGCAAGGTACTGTTCGTTGGCGGCGCGCTTCGATTCAATCTCGCGGACGAGTTCTTGCGCTGCGTCGGGGTCAACGTAGCGGAAGGCGAGATCCTCGAGTTCGGCGCGGATCTTACCCATACCGAGGCGGTGCGCGAGGGGCGCGTAGATCTCGATGGTTTCTGTGGCGATGCGCTTCTGCTTTTCGGGCGACAGGGCGAACAAGGTTCGCATGTTGTGGAGACGGTCGGCGAACTTGACCAGGATCACGCGGATGTCGGTGACCATGGCGAGGAGCATCTTGCGGACGCTTTCCGCCTGGCGCTGCTCGACCGAGTAGAAGTCCACTTTGCTGAGCTTGGTGACGCCGTCGACGCAGCGAGCGACCTCAGGACCGAACTCCTTGGCGATCTCGTCGATGGGGGTTGGAGTGTCCTCGACGACGTCGTGCAGCATGCCGGTGCATAGGCAGACCATGTCCATCTGCGCGTCGGCAAGGATCTCGCAGACGGCGATGGGGTGCATGAGGTACGGCTCGCCGCTCTTGCGAAACTGGCCTTCGTGAAGGCGCTTGGCGAAGTGGTAGGCCTTGATGAGAGGAGCGGTGTCCTCGGATGGGCGTAGCTTCTGGACGGCCTCGACGAGTTTTTGGAACTCGAGGTCCGGTGTGGCGGCGGGGGCCGAGGCAGCGATTTCGGAAGCGGCTACGCTGGGAACTTCCATGGGGTGAAGGTGGGTCTACAATTAGTGTAGCGGTAGCGTGCAAATATGATCACTATGAGTCTTGCAGAGAAAGCCCGAACGCTCGTCGGGCAGCTACCTGAAAGCAAGCTAGAGGCCGTTGTACAGCTACTAGGAGTCATGGTGAATGACCCCGAAGGGGACGAACCTGCCGAACTCACAGAGGGTGACATTGCGGCAGTTCGTGAGGGGGACCGGCGCCTTGCGAATGGAGAGGCTACGGTGAGCTTTGACGATGTGGTGGCTGACCTCGGCTTCACGATGGACCAAATTCTCCGGGCAGGCGAAGACGCGCTGGCGTGAATATCCCGGGTTCGTCTTGGCGCTGAAGCCTACCGTTAGAAACACGAACGCCGCGAGGAGCTGGTTTGCTCTCGCGGCGTTTGTATTTTCCTAAGGACTTAGACTACTTGTCGGCGACGATACCGGTGGTCTTGTTCGCCTTTTCCGCCTTCATCTTCTTGGTTTCCAGAGTCTTCTGGACCCAGTTGTCGGCTTCTTCGACGTCCTTCTTGTAACCTTCCGGGGTGTCGGCCAAGTCGGCGCGTTCACGGATCAGCAGGTTGAGGTAGGCCATGGCATCATCGTATTCCGGATCGGCTTCGAGCGCCTTGCGGAGGTTGGAGATGCCGTCTTCGACGAGCTGGCCGTACTGCGCCTTGAGCTCTTCACGAACCTTCTTATCCTTGAGCGGACCCGGGTCTTCCGGCTTCATGCTCATCTTGCTGCGCGCTTCCATGAGCACCGGATACCAGTTTTCCCAAGCGATGACGCCGAGGCTGTAGAAAGCCGCCGCCTTCTTGGGGTTGAGCTGGATCAGCTTGGTGTACCATTCCTTGGCTTCTTCGAACTTGGCCTTGCGGCGGGCCGCACCTTCACCGGAGGCGAGGGTGGCTTTGGCTTCGTTGAAGGAGAGCGACGCAAGCGACTCGATGGCGAGTTCGCTCTTGTTGTTCTTTTCGTATACCTTCATGAAGACGCCGCGCGCCTTTTTGGCAAGGTCGTTGTTTTCCGGCGAGTCCGCACCCGGTATCCACTGGGTCATGTAGGCGGAGGCCAGATACAACTCGGCGTTCTCGTTCTTCGGATCGAGTTCCGCAGCTTTGCGGAAGAGTTCGGCCGCTTCGGCGAACTTGGCGTTCTTGTACGCGTTGACGCCCTTGTTGAGGTTGTCACGCGATTCGAGCCAAGTACAACCGGTGGTGAAGCCGGCGAGAACTCCGAAAGCCACCGTTGGAACCAAACGGCGATACTGGTTGAGCATTGTCATCCTATATCTCCCTTATTGGCCCGCTTCGACCTTCGGCGTCATCAACCCGACTTTGTCGATGCCGACGCCCTTGGCGACGTCGATCGCCTTGGCCACGTACTGGTATTCGAGGTTCGGGTCGCCCTTGACGAACACAACGCGCTCCGCACGAGTCTTGAAGATGTCCTCAAGACGCTTGCCGAGGTTGGCTTCGGTGACATCTTCGGTGTTGAGCTTGATGCTCTTGTCGGCTTCGATGATGATGACCACCGTGCGGTCCTGATTGTCTGGCGGAGGCGGCTGATTGGGAGGTGGGGGTTGAGGCGCCAGCGCCTCCAGGCCCTTGGGCGTCGTGGGCGTGATCACCATGAAGATGATGATGAGCACGAGCAAGACGTCGATGAGCGGCGTTACGTTAATTTCGGCTTTCGGTCCTCCCGAACCGCCGAGTGCCATTGCCATAAGATTGCTTAGCTCCTGTTATTTTCCTTGTCCCGGGCGCGTTATGACACTTGATGAAGCGGACCGAACGCTTACTGCCCTTCGCGGGCGTCGATCTGTTCCACCAGCAATCCCAGCTGGTCTACACCGGCGGCGCGCAGTTGATCCACCACGTCGACGACGCGCTCATAGCGGGCGCGGCTGTCGGACTTGATGTAGCAGGTTTTGTCCATGCGGTTCGTCAAAAGATCCTTGACCTTGCTGGGCAGCTGGTCCGGCGGCATCTGAGAGTTGCCGGGGCTCAACCACACCTTGCCGTCACGAGTGACAGCAACCACGATGGCGTCTTCCTTGTCGGCGGCCGCCATGGCGATGGGGTTCTTGGTTTTGACGAGATCCACGGTCTGGCCCTTGCTAAGCATGGGCGTGATGACCATGAAGATGATCAGCAGCACCAGCATCACGTCCACCAGCGGCGTGACGTTGATGTCGGACATTGTTGCTGGGGCTTTCTTCTTTTCCATTGAAAGGTCTCCTAGTCCCTTGGCGTCTGGTTTGCGGGTGGGGCCATGGGCGGAGGGAGACAGGAGATGTCAACCCTCCGCGTACGTGGCGCCATTCAACTCGACAGACTTACGGGTAACAACGTCTGCTGCGGATTTACTTCGCGGCCAGCTTCTGGCTGCGCTTGATGAAGTAGTCGATCAGTTCCGAGCTGGAGTTGCCCATTTCCACGTCGAACGACTCGAGGCGGTTCGAGAAGTAGTTGTAGGCCCAGACGGCAGGGATAGCGGCGACGAGACCCACGGCCGTGGTGACCAGGGCTTCCGAAATACCGCCGGCGACAGCGGCAAGACCAGTGGCCTTTTCCGTTGCGATGCCGCGGAACGCGTTGATGATGCCGACGACGGTGCCGAGCAGTCCGACGAACGGAGCCGAAGAACCGATGGTCGCCAAGCTCGGGATACCGCGCTTCAATTCGGCGTGAACGATGGCTTCAGCGCGTTCGAGAGCGCGCTTGGAGGCTTCGATGGTTTCACCGGAGATTTCGTTGTTCGCCTGGTGAGCCTTGAATTCCTGCAGGCCGGCCACAACTACCTTGGCCAGGTGGCTCTTGTTGAAGCGGTCAGCCACCTTGATGGCTTCGTCGAGGTTGCCGTTCTTGAGCGCGCCAGCGACAGCCGGAGCGAACTGACGGGACTGGTTGCGGGCGGCGTTGAAGGCGATGTAGCGATCGATCATCACGCCGATGGACCACGCGGACATGAAGAACATGAGCAGCACGATACCCTTATCGATTGCGCCCATGTGGTGCCACATGCTGAGCGGGTCGAAGCTGACTTCCTGGAGGAAGAGGAAGCCCCATACTTGCATCTGTAGAAACATTCGATTCTCCTGCGAGTTGAATTAAGTCTGTCTGGTCTACGGTACAGCTTACTGCCAGTGATACTAAGTTGTTGGAATACGCCGCTGGGTGGTTTTCGGACACGCAGACGGAGCTCCGGACATCGAACAGCGGGCCGTAGAACGGCTTAGCTGCTCAGCGTGAAATTGACGTCGATCTGCGTGATCACTTCCACCGGTTCGTTGTTCAGCAGGGTGGGCTTGTAGACCCACTGACGAACAGCTTCGGTGGCAGCCTGGACGAGCAGCGGGTGACCGCTAATCATCTGCAGGTTCTGAATCGTACCGTCCTTGCCGATGACGGCGGTAAAGCGCACGGTACCGGACACGCGCGCCTGCTTGGCGAGCGGGGGGTACTGCGGCGTTACGCGCTTAATCAGGTTGGCGGCTTGCACGTTACCACCGACGCGGATACGTTCGGGGGCCTTCGGCTTTTCGACCTTCACCGGGGGCGGAGGAGGCGGAGGAGCCGCGGAAGGAACGCCACCCATGACACCGCCGATGATGCCGCCAGCGGTGCCACCCGGCACGCCGCCGGGGACGCCACCAACGACACCCGACGCAGCGGCGGGCGGAGGCAGATCATCTTCCTTGATCATCGCGATCTCTTTCGGGATCTTCTTGGGCGCCACTAGCATGTTGTTGTTAAACTGCCGGGGCGCGGTCTTGACGACCTTTACCGGTTGCGGCGTGGCAGGAGGCGGCGGGGGCGGAGGAGGCGGCGGCGGAGGCGCCATCAGAGAAGCCGTGAGACTTGTCTGGGGTAGAGCGTCGGTAAAAATCAACGGAATGAGGATGGCAACACCGACCAGGCCGCATTGCATCAACGTCGATACAAGGACGGTCCAGCTTTTATTAGTCTTGCCGTCGTCATTTACGAAAGTCTGATCGAACATAATTCGAATCCTTTCATGACCCACAGTTGGGCATGGTTGAACTCACGAAACACACACGAACTGAGGCGGGCCGGCAGCCTCACGGTTATTTGGTCCGGCCACCCGCCAACTTCTTCGCACTTGCCGTTTCCACTTGTGGGGCACGGCTGGCAGCCGCTGCTGCGGCTGGGGTCTGCGCCTTTTTCCGGGCTTCCGACCAGTCACGGAGGAAGATCAGAATCGGGCTTGCGATAAAGACTGAAGAGAACGTTCCGACTATGATACCCACGACCAGGGCGAAGGAAAAGCCGTTGAGCACTTCTCCGCCAAAAATCCAGAGAGCGAGGGCGGTCAGGAACGTCAGACCGGACGTTAGGATGGTCCGGCTCAAAGTCTGATTAATACTGGTATTTACCAGGGTGTCGAAATCCGATTTGGAGCGAATACCGCGCATATTCTCGCGAATTCGATCGAACACCACGATGGTGTCGTTCATCGAATAACCGACCAGGGTAAGGAGCGCTGCGATTACCGTGAGCGAAATTTCCTTATTGGCCAGCGAGAAGATGCCGATAGTAATGATCGTGTCGTGGAGGACCGCGATCACCGCAGCGACGCCGTACATCCATTCGAAGCGGAATGCGATGTAGATCAGCATACCGCCAAGGGCGAGCAGCGTGGCGTTGAGCGCCTTGGTCTGCAATTCCTTGCCGACCTTCGGACCGACTACTTCAATATTGCGAATCGCGAAGGGCGACAGATACGTCTGCTCCTTCAGAGTGTTCAGAATCACCGGAGTGACACCCTGCAGCGAGCCCAGCTCATCGAGCGAGCCGATGAGGCCCGAACGTGGCGGCTTGTTGCGGTAGTCCAGAATCGTCTGCACCACTTCCTGCAGCTGCGGGCCAGTGAGCCCGGTGGGAGCGGGGCGAAGGATGTTCAACAGATCTTCTGCGCTGCTGTTGTGGAAGTCCTTCTTGCCGTTGGCCTGCCCGAAGGTGGCCGCGAAGATGTCCTGCATCTTCTGGCGGTTTTCGCTCTGGGCGCGCTCGTCCTGGGACAGCTCAGTGGAAACGATGACTTCATTCGTTCCCGAAATACGCTGGATGATCACCTCACCCGGAATCTTTGCCTGCAGGGCCTGGCGGATCTTATCCTCTGGCGGCTCGGCGTTGAAGCGGACGTACATCAGCACGCCGCCGCGGAAATCGATTCCGTAGCGTGGACCGCCCTTGGCGATCAAGCTGCCGATGCCCGCCAACGTCAACAGCAACGAGGCGATGATGAAGGGCCATTTCTTGCCCAAAAAGTCGAAGTTAGTATTCTTGAAGATTTCCATACTGCAAACGACACCGGTAGGGACTAGGGTCTTGCTACCTCGACTTGGCAGGAGTTCCGGTAAGAGAAGCTCCTGATTGACTTGGACACCGGTGTCACCCTATTTGTTCCTGACTCTTTACGAGAGTGTTTGAGACTGTATCACATAAGCCGGGGCGGGTTCAAACACTCCACATGCATGAAGTACCAAAACATTTTCAGTACTTTTTGCAAACCCGCCCCAAGGCGTTGATTTATAAGAGCTTAGATGCTCAGACTTTCGACGTTTTTCTTGCCTGCCATTTCCCAATCGAAGATCGCTTTGGAGACGAAAACGGCGGTGAAAACATTGGCCAGAAGACCGATGACGAGCGTTACGGCGAATCCCCTAATTTGCGGGGAGCCGAAAACGAAGAGAAATGCACAGGAAACGACCGTCGTCACGTGGGTGTCGACGATGGTCCACCAGGCCTTTCCGAAGCCCGCCTGGATGGCGGCGACGGCGCTCTTGCCGGACTTCAACTCTTCGCGGATACGCTCGAAGATGAGGACGTTGGAGTCCACGGCCATACCGATGGTGAGAATGAAGCCAGCGATTCCCGGCAGGGTCAGCACAGCGCCAAAGTAGGCGAGGAGAGCGAGCAGGATGATGGCGTTCAATACGAGCGCGATGACGGCGTTGATGCCGGCCTTCTTGTAGTAAACGAGCATCACGAGGACGACCGCGCCAATACCCACCATGCCGGCGAGCAGACCGCTCTGGATTGAGTCTGCACCGAGCGACGGGCCAACCGAGCGCTCTTCGAGGAAGAGCACGGAGGCGGGCAGCGCACCTGCGCGGAGGTTGAGCGCGAGGTCGGCGGCTTCCTGCTGGGAGGCGGCGCCCATGATGCGGCCGCTGTCGTTGATCTGGCTCTGGATTTCCGGAGCACTGATGACGACGTCGTCGAGGATAATCGCGGCGCGCTTGCCGATGTTGGCACCCGTGAAGGAGCCGAAGCGGCGAGCGGCTTCCTGCGTGAGAACGAAAGACGTATCCCAACCGGCGCGATCGCTCTGCTGGGGCTGAGCGTCGCGAAGGTCGCGACCGGTGACGACCGGGATCTTCTTGACGAGCCAGTACACATCGGGACCGCCGCCGCGGGTGGAACCCTTGACGAGGCGAGTGTTGAGCGGCAGCATGCCACCGCTACGGGCGAGCGCTTCTTCGCGGGACTGGAAGGGGGTCTGTTCCTGGAGTTCGGCCCATTCGAGCATGGTGCGGGAGCCGAGGAGTTCCTTGATGCGGGCCGGGTCGTCGACGCCGGGGAGCTGCACCATGATTTCGGCATCCTGCTCACTGCCGCGAAGCTGGACGGTGGATTCGGCGAGGCCGAGACCGTCGATCTTGCGGTGGATGGTGTTCGAAACCTGCGCCAGGGTGTCCTTGCGGAGGGTGAGGGCGTTGGTGCGCTTCATGGTGAAGCGGAAATCCGCGCCCGTGTTGGCGATGTCCCAGGTGTCGCCCAGGATGTCGGTACCGGCCTTGCGGAAGTCGCCAGACTTGGTGGGCGGAACGCCGCGGAAGAGGATTTCTACCTTTTCGGCTTCTTCAATGGACTTGGGTTCGCTGATGTCGACGCCGGCGTACTCAATGTTGCGCTTGGCGAGTTCTTCGCGGAGACGGTCTGCGGAGGAAGCAGCTTCCGCCTTGAAGGCGTCCTGCACCTGCACCTGCATCACCAGCTGAGAGCCGCCTTTGAGGTCGAGGCCCAGCTTTACGTTATTGTTCCAGTTCTCCTGGATCTTGGAAAGGGGCCACGGGATACCGATGATGCCGTACAAACAGACGAGCACTGTGCCCAGGATGATCAGAAACTTGGTTCTTAGATTGTTCATACTGCTGCCGATGATGCGTTTTGGAGGCGGTTATGGGGCCGCCCCTAGAACTTCTTAACCTCTTCTTCGGGAACCACGCCAGTGACGGCGTGACGGGCCAACTGGAGCTTGATATTGTCCGGCTTGACCTGGATTACGATGATTTCCTCTTTGGTACTGATGATGGTACCGACGATACCGCCCTGCGTGACCACAACCTTGCCGGGTTCGAGCGACGCGAGCATCTGCTGCTGTTGCTTCTTCTGTTTCTGCATGGGCAGGAAGAACAGGAAGTAGAAGATAGCCGCGATGGCGACGTACGGGACGATGCCGATGAGGGCGGACGGAGCGGGGGCGGATTGCAATAGGGCGAATAACGTCATTCGGGTTACGTATGTGTGGGCAACTCTCCACTCAGATTACTCCGCAATTCCTGCAGACGTAGAGGAAACACCCCAAGTAAGATAGCGTGCCTGATGGATCGCATGATGTCAAGGTAGTGCTGGAGGTTGTGAATGGTCGCAAGCGTTGCAAACACGATTTCCTCAGCCAGGAAAAGGTGGCGCAGATAGGCCCTGGAAAACGTCCGGCAGGTGTAGCACGGACAGGTGTCGTCGACGGGCCTGGGGTCGTCGCGGAACTCCGCCCGCTTGATCTTTACCTTGCCTTTGTTGGTGAACAGCAGACCATGGCGGGCAGAGCGGGACGGCAACACGCAGTCCATCATATCCACACCTTGGGCTACGTACTCGCCCAGTTCCTCCGGAAGGCCGACGCCCATGACGTAGCGGGGCTTTTCCTTGGGCAGAACGGCGGCCGCGGTTTTGGCCATCTCTAGTGAGATGTCGCGCGGTTCGCCAACGCTTAACCCGCCGATGGCAAAGCCTTTGGCGGGAATTTCCATCAACTCTTCGGCACAGGCGACCCGAAGGTCCGGGTACATGGAGCCTTGCACGATGGGGAAGCAGGCTTGCGTCTGTTCCGGGTGGGCTTCGAGAAAATGCGTGTACGCCTCTTTGGCCCAGCGGATTGTGCGCTTCATCGACTTCGACGTCGCGGCATGGTCGCTGGGGTACGGCAGGCATTCGTCCAAAACCATACAAATGTCCGAACCGAGGGCGAGTTGGATGTCGATGGTGGATTTGGGCGTAAACAGGTGCGGATCACCATTCAAGTGGGACTTGAAGACCACGCCTTCGTCGCTGATCTTGGTAAGCGAGTTGAGGCTGAACACCTGAAAGCCGCCGGAATCGGTGAGGATCGCGCGGGGCCAGGCCATGAACTTGTGAAGTCCACCATGGCGGCGGATGAGTTCGTGGCCAGGACGCAGGTAGAGATGGTACGTGTTCGACAGGATGATCTTGGCGTCGAGTTCGTGCTCTACCGTTTTGGGGAGAACGCCCTTGATGGTGGCTTGGGTACCGACCGGCATGAAGACCGGTGTTTCCACAATGCCGTGCGCCGTGTGCAGGAGTCCGGCGCGTGCCCCAGTGACAGGGCACTGCGCCTGTAGTTCAAAATGCAAACCTAAATGCCTCGGAGACAGCGCGAGAGCGCTTCCACAAAGAAGTACTCGCCCCACATCACGGATTCGTCAACGCCAAGACCCTTGTGCAGGTGGTAGACGCCGCCCTTGAGAATGCCTTCCCAGGACTTGTCGCCGATGGCCAGATGCTTGTCGCACAGAGATTTGACGATCGCGATGCCGGTTTCCCAGTAGAAGTGGGCTTTGACAGGGTCGCGATGGACGCGCGAGAGGCGGAACAGACCTGCGGCTGCGATGGCTGCCGCCGAGGTGTCCCCGAGGACGCGCTTTTCCGGAGGCGCGGTGAAGTCCCATGGGGGGATGCCGTCGGCCGCTGCGTAGGTGATGTAGTAGTCCGCGATGTGCTGCGCAGAATCGAGAAAGCGCGGGTCCGAGCTGTATTCGTAGCAGGTGGTGAAGCCGTACAGGCCCCAGGCGAGACCACGTGACCAGCAGCTATCGCCGCGGTAGCCCTGCTGGGTGCTCTGGTGGAGGAATGCCCCGGTATCGAGGTCGAAGATGCCTTCGTGCGCGGTGGAGCCGTCGCCGCGGACCAGAACCTTGCGGGTGGTCAGCGCGTGGCGCATGGCGATGCTGTGGAGGCGCTTGTCGCCGGTTTCGCGCGCGGCATAGAAGATGATGCCGACGTTCATCATACTGTCGATGAACAGGGAGTTTTCGGCCACGAAAGACCGTAGAAAGGCACCGTTTTCGATGAACTGCGAGGCGAGGGTTTTGCCGGCCTGGATGAGGACGTCGCGAAGGTGCGAGTCATGCGTGAGGCGGTACCAACGCTCGTAGGTGGGCAGGAAGATAAAGCCGAGGTCGCCCGATTCGCGGTCCATCTTACGCGCTTCGAGGTTGCGGGAGTAGCGCGCGGCCATGTCGAACCAGAAGGTTTCTTCTTCGCCGAGGTCCTGCTCACGCTTGTGGAAGATCCACATCATGCCCGGAAGGAAGCCGTCGCACCAGTCCGTCCAGGCGGGGCCGTCGTGCTGCCACTTGCCGTCCTGGGTGTACATCGGGTAGAAGTCGGGGTATTTTTCCACTAATTTCCGGATTTGCGACTGGGCAAAGCGGAACGCCTCGCGGAATTGCGGGCCGTGGTCGGAATGCAGATGGATCAAGGAGAAGCGAACCTCAGTACTGATTTTCGCAGATCGTCTATTCGAGCGTGATCCAGGCGATGCGGAAGCCCTTGGGGAGGTCGAGCATTTGACTGTAGGCGAGCACCGTAAAGGTGCCCGGCTTGGGTCCGGCGACGATGGTGGAATTGCGCCCGATGCGAGTGCCGGGTGCGCCTCTGGGAGCGATGGCTCCGGGGGCGGCAGGCTGATTGATCGAAGCGTGGAACACGGCACGGCGACCTCCGCCCTCGATCGCGGTGAACTCGACTTCCATGGCCTGAAGGGCGCGATCCTGCTGGAAACGTAGGATACGGCCGGTGACTTTGGAGCCTTTGGGTAGCAGGATGGCGTCCTTGTATTTGAAGTCGCTGACCAGGGTGGCGTTGATCTCGTCGCCGGTTTGATTCTGGCCCCAGCGGAGGCGCTGTCCGAGGTCGATGGCGAACATCTTGTCCTTGGGCAGGACGACTTCGGTTACCGGCTTTGGGGGTTCGGGGTTGGTGATCGAAGGGTCCGGATCATCGAAGCGAAGTACGGATTCGCCACCGAACTGGCGGCATCCGGTGAAGGTAATCTCGTTGCGGAACTCACCGCCGCGGAGGTCCGTGATGCCCATCGAAGAAGACACAGGGAGCCAATAGGGCCTCTCGCCGATCTGGACTTCGGCGTAGTCGATGGAGGAGGTAGTTTCGGAAATATCGAGAAAAGCGGGGACGTTCTCGGCTAGTACGGTGATGCGGCGGACGCGCTTGGTGTTGGGGTCCACCCAAAAGGAGCCGTGATAGGCGACGACCGTTCCGGCGCCCTTGCCGGTACGGATACGGTAGCCGCTGAGGTTGAGCGGTACCTCATAGTCGTAGCGGAACAGGCCGTCTTCTTCAATGGCGCCGAACTTCATGTTAGCGACGTTGCCGCGGAAGACCGCGCCGGAGTGTGAGGCGAAGTTGCCATTGCCGATGGCGCCGCCGGAGGGAACCATGTCGCCGATGTCGCGATCGTCGAACTTGCCGGAGCCGGGCCAGGCGAAGAGTTCCTTGCCGTCCACATAGCCGACCTCGATGCGGAGGACATCGATGAGTTCATACTTGCGGCGCTTGGAAGAGCGCTTGGAACGTTCGATGGTTTCGAGGCAGGTGTAATTCGGCATGCCTCGTAGCGCGTTGGACATGTGGTTGCGCGCATGGGCCAGGACGAGGAGTTCTTTTGGTACGGGCGTGGGTGTGGTTGTGGTGGTTGGGCTGGACTGGGCGAGAAAGAACAGGGCTGCTGCGGCGGACCACATCATGTCTAGCCCGATTGTAGCGGCTTGGGAGTCTGTTGCTACTCTTGTAGCCTATGCCGACGAAAGTCACAGTGTTCCGTAACGGACCCATTCGTATCGAAGGCGATTTCACGATCGTCGACCATGAAGGAAAGGAATTTGGACTCGCCGGGCGTACGGCGATCGGGCTTTGCCGCTGCGGTTTTTCGGAAAACAAGCCGTTTTGCGATGGCAAGCATGGCGTGAAAGGCTTTGAGTCCGAATGCCAGGCGCGCGATCTGCCGGCGCCGAAGCCGAAAGTCTAAAGGTGTACGATACCGAGCCGGAGGCCCGCCGTTACTGCTTCGGTACGGCTTCCGGCGCGTAGTTTACTTAAGATCTGCGCGACGTGGAACTTGACCGTATGGTCAGAAATCCCGAGTTCGTGCGCGATGATCTTGTTGGGTAATCCTTCCGCCAGGCGGCTCAGGACTTCGAGTTCGCGCGGCGTCAAAATCTCTTCTCCCGCCTGTTGTTCCTGCCTCTTTTGAAAGCTTGGATGCGATACCAGCAAGCCCGCCTGTACCGCGCGTAATGCCGCGGCGAGTTCCGCGGGGGTTACGGTTTCCGGCAACGCGTTGGTCCACTCCGGGCGCGGCTGATTTGCGAGGATGAGCGTCGGGGGTGCGTTTTCCGACAGCAAAGCCGGCGGCAGATCCCCGTTCGCGTCCGGCGTGGCGATAACGACGTCAGCGTCTTGCACGCCGGGCACGAGTTCGGCCTCAGACCACAGCAACTCAGCGGTGCGAGCGTACTCGGCGGGGTCCGAAATGTTCAGATAAACGCGAATCATGCCAGTTGCACTGTGACGTGCCGTACGACGGGCGAACCTCCTCTACGGAAGTTGAGGCGCAAACCGTCTCTGGCATGTTCGATGTAACTGCGGAGCCTTTCGACGCTCAGAAAATCGGGCAGGATGTCGCCGACGAGTAACGAAGCTTGTGCGGCGGCGCTGCCGGGCTTGACTTGGGTGATCACCAAACCTTCTGCCGACGGATGTACGGCGATGCCGATGGGCGCCTGCTGCGGACGGCGGAGAAAGGCCTGTACGACATCTGAAGGTACGGCGAGGCCGAGTCCACGGTTGGTGACCATGGTGTTGATGCCGATGACGCGGCCTTCAGAATCGGCGAGCGGACCTCCGCTGTTGCCGGGGGCGAGTCGCGCAGTGGCCTGGATCCAGTCGTTGCTGGTGCCTGCGACGACGCCCGTGCTGAGCGCTCCCACAAAGCCCAGCGGATTACCGATGGCCATCACGAACTGGCCGGCCCTGAGGGTCTGGCTGGAGGCGAACTGGGCGGACGGCAGGTTCTGCGAAGACTGCTGCTTGAGCTTCAAGATCGCGAGATCGCGGCTGCCGTGGCGTACGGCGACATCGGCGGTGAGTACGCGACCGTCCCAGAGGCTGATTTGAACCGAGGTCGCTCCGTGGACCACATGGGAGTTGGTGACCACCTCACCCTGCGTGAGGATGACACCTGAGCCGTTGGAACGGCCCGCGAGCACCTGTACCGTGGCGCGGCGGAGGCGTTCTACTGCGGTTTCACTGGCGTTCATTCGTGGCTCCTGACGCTGAGGGTGACCTGTGCTTTTGCGGGTTCGCCACCTCGGATGAGACCGACTTCTACCGGGCGGCCGACGATTGCGGGATCGTTCAGGATCGACCACAAACCTCGGATGCCAGTAATGGGCTTGCCGTCGAGCGATGTGATGAGGTCGCCGACGAAGATCGCGGCGGAGGCGGCTGCGGCGCCCTTGGGATCAACGCTTAGAACGATGGGAGTGGGGCGGCCGTCGTACTCGATCTCATGGAGTCCGACGCCGAGGAAGGCTGGTTCCCCGCCCTTGCCTGCGAGTACAGAGTCGATGGCGGCGTCGACGGTTTCTTTCGGGATCACGACGCCGGCGATACGGGATAGCGCGCTGGTGGCGATGCCGATGACGGCACCGGAAGAGTCGACGACGGCGCCTCCGTCAACGCCTGCGAAGAGGGCGACATCGAGGCGGATGAAGCGAGGCATGTTGCCGCCGGTCCAGGTCTGCCAGGGTCCGGATACAGCGCTGATGGCGCCGATGGTGGCGTTGACGCCGGTGTCGAGACTGCGGCCTGTGACCAGCATGAGATTGCCGGGTCGCGCGAGGCCGGGGTCGCCGAATGCCGGTAGCGGCAGGGATTCGTCGACGTGGAGTACGGCGAGGTCAAAGCCTCGCACTTTGCCTTTGAGAGTGGCGGAGGCACGGCGGCCGTCCGGGAGAAGTACGGCGAGGTTACTGGCCTTTTTGAGGGAGTGCGCAGTGGTGACGAAGATGCCGCCGTCGCGCCAGGCGAGTGCGCTCGAGAGGAAGGTACCGTCGCTGGAGAGTACCGCGACCGCAGAGGCGCCGACCTTTTCGGTGGCGTTGGCAAGTTGAGTGGAGAGGGTCGCCCAGGAGTTGTGTTCCATCGTTGTTTCTTCTGTCTTGAGGATGCAATGGGAGGGGCGCTGGGCGCACCGGCAAAACGGGTAGGCGAGAGGATCAGGCAATACTTTGAGAGAATCGGGGTACCTAGTGCGGTACGTATTCGGAGGAAACTAGTCCTAAGGGTAGGCCAAATGAAAAACGCAATTTACTCGGCATTGTTGCTGGCAACACACTTTTCGTTTCCCTGCGCGGCGGGTGAAACCGATTGGCCGTGGATTTACGGTCCGAACCATAACCACACGTCGCCACAAAAGGGGCTGTTGCGGAGTTGGCCTGCCGAAGGTCCAAAAGTGCTTTGGACGGTGCCGATGGGCGCAGGCTTTGGGGGACCAGCGGTGAGCGGCGGGAGTGTCTATCTGCTGGATCGCGACGAGAGTGTGGGCGATAAATTGCGCGTGCTCGATCTGGCTACCGGCAAGGAACTTTGGAGCTTTGCGTACAACGCGCCGGGGAGATTTATGTTTGCCGGGTCGCGCACCACGCCTACGGTGGACGGCGGTTTTGTGTACACGGTGGGGCCGCTGGGGGACTTGTATGCGATCCGTACGGATACCCGCAAACTGGCGTGGCGGAAGAACATCTGGAAGGATTTTGGGGGCGATGAAGAGTTGCCACGCTGGGCGATTACGCAGAACCCTGTGATTTACGGGGACCTGCTGATTGTTGCGCCGCAGACTTCACAAGCGGGCGTGGTTGCCTACGACAAGCGTACGGGCGAGTTGAAGTGGAGGTCCGCCGCGCTATCGGGTCTGGCAGGGTATGTGACGCCGTCGCTCGCGAAGATCGGGGGCGAGGATCAGTTCATTATGATCATGGCTTCTGTTGGAAGAGGGCGAAATGCGCGCGATGGAAGCGTGAATGGCATTGATCCGCGCACGGGCAAGGTGCTTTGGACGTACAAGGGGTGGCAATGCCCGATTCCTGTACCTCCCGCAGTGGACGCCGGGCAGGGACGGTTGCTGATTAGCGGGGCGTACGGTGCGGGCAGCGTCATGCTTCAGGTGGCAAAGAGGGGCGATGGATCGTTTGCGGTGACGGAGTTGTTTCGGAACCTGGATTTCGGGTCGCACACGCAGCCGCCGATTCTGCATGAGGGACATTTTTATTCGCACTACACGATCAACGAGCGTAGCGACGGGCTGGTGGCGATGACGATGGACGGCAAGGTGAAGTGGAAGACCGACCAGACGCCGCCGTTTGTACGTGGCGGGTCGATTCTGGCGGAGGGACTGATGATTGCGACGGATGGGAATACGAAGTTGTATTTGATTGAGCCGAATCCGGTGAGCTTTAAGCCTTTGGCGAGTGCGACGATTCTGGCTCCGGGTGATAATTGGGCGCCGCTGGCTTTGGTGGATGGCAAGCTGCTGGTGCGGGGGCAGAAAGAGCTGAAGGTCCTGCAGGTGGCTCGGTAGGGGGCGGGACATGAGGCGTTGCTGGGTGGTGATGCTCACGGCTTTGGCGATGCCCGTGATCGGGTCGGCCTGTTCTTGTATTTGGTCTGACGGCTGCCTGATTCCCTATAGCGCGAAGAGCGCCATGTTTCTGGGGAAGGTGTTGTCGGTCCGCGATGCCGCGCCGCTGCCGAACCGGGACGAGCCCCGGCGACTCGCAACGGTTCAGGTAGAAGAGAGCTTTAGCGGCATACCAGACGACATGAAACGGGTCGAGGTGTGGACGGGGACAAGCAGTTGCGGAATCCCCTTTCAGCGCGGGCAATCGTACTTGATCTCGGGCGGCGTTGGTGCGGACGGCAGTGTTGGCACGGGCTTTTGCAACGGCACGAGACCGGCCGAGTATGCTGCGGCAGCGCTGAAGGTTTTGCGGTTGCGACAGGCCGGGAAGGCGATACCGTCGCTGGTTGGGCGCATTGAGTTGCAGGTGCCCAGCTTTCAAGGCCGCGAGAGCGCTCCGAATCCGACGCCCTTACGAGACACGATCGTACGGGCCAAGGTCGACGGCCGGACGTTCGAGACGAGGTCCGACGGCGAGGGAATCTACGAGTTCTACGATCTGCCGGGGGGCAATGTAGAGTTCGACCCTGACCTTCCGCCGGGGACGCAGTTGTCGTGGTTCATCGGGAGCGACAGACCGCTTTCACCACGGCCGATTGTGGCTGGCCGTTGCACCGAACGAAACATTGAGGTTTTTCCACGCGGTTCGATTGAGGGTCGCGTCTTGGACTCCACAGGTAACGTGATTCCGGAGGCTTTTGTATACATTCTTCCGGTTGGCCAGACAATGCCCAAAGATCGCCGAAAGCTGCTGTGGGAGAGTCAAACCAGGCAGGACTACTTTCGGTTTGTCCACCTGCCGCCGGGCGAGTATGTTGTGTTTGTGAATCCCGAGCAGGCGCGAAATCCCAAGTTTCCCTATCGCCGGACGTTCTACCCGAACGTGATGGAGATGAGCCTGGCGAAGCGCATTCGAGTTGGCTTGGGTGAACATGTCAAGGGCATCGACATGCGGCTTGTGGAGGCCTTTGCCACACGATCGATCACGGTTCGGGTGACGTGGGCGGACGGGCGACCGTTGGAGGGGTTTGTGATGGTGAGGGCGAAGTCCGAGGGTGACCCTTCCGCCGAGGGCGTGGTCGAGCGGGGAAAAGCGATTCTGCATCGCGATGAGCCGTACGGCCTCACAGCCGAGTACGTCTGCCAGTATCGGGACAGCAATGGTTTTGGGCCCGGTGCCACGGTGCGGTCGAGTGTCGTGCGGAGTTCGCCGCAGGATGGGAAGGCGGAGTATGTTCTCGTGCTGAATGCAAACGGCTGTCCACAGGTAGAGGGGAAAGTGCTGATGGAGGGTCGCTAGGGGCACTGTGGCGAGGGGCGATTGGGATGGTACTTGCGAAGGAGTCGGCAGGCACGGCGGCGTAGCTCGGCGTCTGGCGCTAGTGAATAGACGTCAAGTTGGTCAACCCAATCATCTACGCGGCCGGCGGCAGCGCGACTCGCCCAAATGCCTTCGAGGTTCGCTATTTCGCGTTGTTGGTAGCGATGAGCCCGGCGGCTGACCTGCGGTGGGATGCGCCCGTAGCGTTGCAACAGCAGCGATCCGTCACCGACGGTTGCCGGGTCCCAACAGTCGAACAGGCCGGCGAAGTCGGAGGTCAGGTTCTCGCATGCGGCGATTCGGATTGCCAGATGGGGACTGTTCATCTGCTGCTGATAGAACGCGATCACGGCAGGGACGCCGAGGATCAACCGTGCAAAACCTGCACTGCCGTCCATTTCGGCTGCGAACAGATCGATATCGAAGTCTTCGGTTGTCGGGGTTAGCAACAGCGTTGCGATGCGTTGTTCTACAGTCCGCGAGGAGTCTAGAGGCACAGTGCGGTGGCGGCCACTGGCGACGAGTTCGCTGGAATCCCAGTAGTCCCATACGGGGCGAAGCAGTCCGCTCTTGTCTCGCGTCAACGCCAGGACGTAGCGGCGGCCGGTACGCGGGAAGCTGACGGGTCCTGTGGTGCCGAGGAAGTAAGGCGCGTAATTGTAGAAGTCGATGGTTGTGCGGCCGTCTACCGAGCCTCGCAGGAGGTTTTCGACCTGAACGGTGATGCGGGCGAGGCGCATGCTTTGGTGGAAGCGATTGACGTAGCGTTGCTGCACGATCTTGCCCACAAGCAAGATCGGCGCGTCGGCAATGGGCCTGACCGATGTTTCCGGGCGATCGCGAAATGGTGCTGAAGGGATGAACGTAGCGCTTCCGTGCAGACACAAGAGGAACGCTAGTGTTGCGAGAAGGCGCATAGGGTCTGTTGACACCGCTCCGGCGTTATTGGTTCCGGGCTATCTGCCTTCGGCAAGGCGGTAGATGGGTTCGTGCAGGAGCGGCGGGAAGATCTTTTGCAGTAGCTCGGGCTCGCTGCGGACGCGGCGGCGGGCGATGAAGTGGGTGATCTCGAAACGTTTTCTTTCGATGGCCGCAGCGCGTACGGCTCCCTCTGCTACCTTGGTCCGCTTGAGGTCGTAGACTCGGACCCAGTAGTAGAACTTGGGAAGTGCTGTGCCGGTTTGCGTGGGATTGCCGCTGCTGCGGATTTCCTCGAAATCCACTCGTGCGAGGTCGGCGCGCTGGAGCGTGTCGGCGAAGTAGGCTCGCAGGTCACGCTCCAGGTGGGTGCGGAAGACTTTGGCTTCGGGGATGTGCGCTTGTGGCTGGGCCAGGCTGGAGATCGCAAACGCCAGCACGAACAGAAACAGGCGCACGGCGTTAGGCGGTCATCTTCTTCGAGTACTCGCGGACGATGTAGTCGCAGGCTCGGATTGTTAGGGCCATCATCGTCAGGGTTGGGTTCTGGCAGCCGCTCGATACCCAGGCCGCGCCGTCGGTGACGAAGATGTTTTCTACGTCGTGCGCCTGGCAGTACTTGTTGAGCACGCCCTTCTTGGGGTCGTTGCTCATGCGCGCTGTGCCGATTTCGTGGATGCAGAAGCCGGGTACGGAAGGCGTGTTGCCGGTCTGCTTGACGTCCTTGAAGCCGCAGGCTTCGAGCATTTCGGCCGCTTGTACTTTGCCGTCGGCCCAGAGCTTGAGGTCGTTGTCGCCCCAGGTGCAGTTGACCTTCAGGGTCGGGATGCCCCAGGCATCCACCTTGTTCTTGTCGATTTCGACTTTGTTGTCGTAGCGGGCGAGGCATTCGCCCCAGAGTCCGATGTTGATGTTCCAACGGCCTTGGCGGACGGCTTCCTTATACTTGGCGCCGAAGCCGGGGGCTCCCATGTTGAACTCGGGCTGTGAGCCGCCCTGGTAGCCGTAGCCGCGGATGAAGCCGTTGGTGGTCTTTTCCTTGACGTTGCGGAAGCGCGGGACGTAGATGCCATTGGGACGGCGCGGCATGCCCGCCCAGGGCTTGGCTTCGCCGCCATCGTATACGGCTGTGGCGCCGCCCTGATAGATGTGGTCCATCAGGTAGTGGCCGAGGGCGCCGCTGGAGTTGCAAATGCCGGAGTTGAGCAGCAGGCGCGTGGATTCGAGGGTGGAGGCGCAGAGCAGCACCACCTTGGCGCGTACTTCGCGAGGCTGGCGGGTGAGACGGTCGATGTACATCACGCCGCGGGCCTTGCCACCGTCGCTCATGACGACTTTGGCGGCGACGGCATCGGTGATGAGGGTCATGCGGCCGGTCTTCATGGCGTCCGGAATGGTGGTGTGGACGGAGTTGAAGTACGAAGCCGTGGTACAGCCGCGTTCGCAGGGGCCGCAATAATGGCAGGCCTGGCGTCCGTTCAAAGCCTTGGTCAGGATCGCGACGCGGCCGATGGTGACGGTGCGATTCATACGAGCCTTCAGGCGATCGCGGAAGAGCGTTTCGGAACAGCTCATTTCCATGGGGGGCTGGAAGATGCTGTCCGGCAGTTGCGACAGACCTTCGGACTGGCCGCTGATGCCGACGTACTTTTCGACAGTCTCGTAGTAGGGCACGAGGTCCTCATAGGACACGGGCCAGTCTTCGCCGTAGCCGTCGTGCGAGGCTGCTTTGAAGTCCAGGTTGCTCATGCGGTAGCTTTGGCGGCCCCAGCTGTTGGAGCGTCCGCCGAGGACACGCTGACGGATCCACCAGAAGGGCTTTTCCTGGGTGTAGGGGTTGTCGACGTCGGAGACGAACCAGTTGGCGTTGTACTCGCTGCAGGCGTAGCAGCGGCCCTGGATCGGACGGTCCTTAAAGACCTTGGGCGACATGGCGAGGTACGGCATTTGCCAAGCTTGCGTGTGCTCGTTGTAGTCCTTGGGACTGATCTTTTGGCCTGCTTCGAGGAGGGCTACTTTCATGCCGTTTTCGGTGAGCCACTTGGCTGCCCAGCCTCCGGTGGCGCCGGAGCCTACAACGATCGCGTCAAAGACGGGTTGGGATGTCGATACCTGAGCCATCAGCGGTTAGTTTATCAACCTGTTGTTGACATCGTTTTCTATCCTAGATATCTTAGTGAGCATTCTATGGCACGCAAGCCTGACCACCTGCAGGGTTCATTAGATCTGTTGATCCTGAAATCGCTCGAATACCGCCCCAATCATGGGTTTGGCATCACTTTGCATATCGAAACAGTGTCAGAAGGATTGCTGAATGTGGAGGAAGGGTCACTGTACCCGGCGCTGCATCGCTTGGAGCGGGACGGGTTGATTGCCGGCGAATGGAAGGTGACGGAAAACCAACGTCGCGCCCGGGTGTACTCGATTACGCGGGACGGCAAGAAGCGGTTGGCGGAAGCGACCGATAACTGGAAGAACGTGAATCGCGGCGTGGCGCGGATGCTGCGTTTTTCGGAGTAAATGCACGATGAGCGACCTGGACGATGATCTGCGGGAAGAGATTGAGACGCATCTGGCGATGCGGGCAGAGCACGACAGGTCGACGCGAGAGCAGGCCCGTAAGCGGTTTGGCAACCAAGGGCAGATTGCCGAGGAGATGCGGTGGATGCATGTTCCGCGATGGCTGGATGAGGTACGGCAGGACCTGCGTTATGCGATTCGCGGCATCCGGCATAATCCCGGATTTACGGCTACGGCCGTGTCGGTGCTTGGTCTGGCGATTGCGGCGGTGACGACGCTGTTTACGCTGTACAGCAACTATGTCCTGAAGCCGATGCCGATTCGCGGGGCGGACCGAAACTACTACGTCGGGGCCGTGGATGCGCAGGGGCGGCGGAGCACCAACTGGAGCTACGAGCAGTTCCGGCAATTGGAGGCTGCGTCTGTAGAAGCTTTTGAAGGATTGTACGGCGAGAACCTGGTGCAGACGGCGGTGCTGCGGCCGGTGCAGACGGAATCGTTTGTGAGCTTTGTGTCGCCGGGGTACTTCGGGCTCACTGGCGCGCGGCTGCTGACGGGACGCTTTTTGAGCGCGCAGGAAGAGCGCGACGGGACTCATTTGCTGTTGAGCCATTCGGGATGGCGGCGGCTGTTGCATGAAGATCCGGAAGCGGTGGGCAAGACACTGCAGATCCGCGCCACGCGGTTTACGATTGCGGGGATTCTGGATCCGGCGTTTACGGGTACCGAGCCGGTGATCCCGGACTTTTGGATTCCGCTTTCGGCGATGGACAAAGTTCGGGTGGTGGGCTTTGGGCGGCCCTTTGTGGTGTCGGGGATTCTGAAGCCTGGGGTTACGGCAGAACGTGCGCGGCAGATGCTGGAGCCGGTGGGGATTCGCATTCGGGGTGAGGGTCCCGCGGAGCAGCGCATTACCGGGATGGAACTCACGCCGCGCCATTCCTTTATTCCGCAGGGTACGGAAGTGAAGTTGGCGGCGGCGATGGTGTTTGCGATCTTTCTACTGGTGTTGCTGATTGCCTGCGCAAACCTTGCCAATCTGCAACTGGCGCGGGCGGCGGCGCGACGGCAGGAGATCGAGGTACGGCTGTCGCTCGGGGCGTCGCGCTGGCGGATCGTACGGCAGTTGTTGACGGAAAGCGCTGTGGTCGGGGTGCTCGCGGCGATGTTGGGGTTGTTGGCTGCAGCGTTTGGGGTACTGCGGCTGCAGGATTATCTATTCTCGGAAGCCGTGCGCTGGGGATTGGCGGCGGTACCGGCAAGCCTCGACTGGCGCGTGTTTGTGTTTTCGGCGGGGATCGCGCTGGTGTCGGGCGTCGCGTTCGGATTGCTGCCTGCGCTCGAGGCTACGGCGTCGGCCCGGAAGCAGACCGGGTTCCGAATGCGAGGGTACCTGATTAGCGGGCAAGCGGCGGCGAGCCTTGTGTTGCTGATTCTGTCCGCACTGCTGATCCGGAATACACAGCGTTTGTACCAAGCCGACGCGGGGTTTGATCTGGACCGGGTGATGGAGTTGCGCTGGCAGGAGGTGGCCACGCCGGCGTTTGTGGATCGCCTGCGTGCGGACCCGCTTATTGCCGAGGTCTCGGTGCAGGACAGTTTTCCGCTTTCGGGCAGCTACCCTCGCGCCAAGATCACGACCAATGGTGCGGTTCATCTGGCAGGGTACAACGAGGTGGACGATCGTTACTTTGCAGCGTTGGGCTTGAAGATCACCCAGGGACGCGGGTTTGTGCGTGGTTCGCAAGAGGCGATTGCCGTGGTGAGCGAGGCGACGGCGCGTCGGTTGTGGCCGGGCCAGAACGTGTTGGGGCAAACGTTGGTGGTGGAGGACGGCAAGTCGTACCAGGTGGCGGGCGTGGTGCCCGATGTCGTGAGCGGATGGATGTTTCAGGGCAAGGATCCGACGATGATCTACGTGCCGGTCATGGAGATCAAAGGACACCAGAATGTGGCCGTTCGCGCCGCGGGTGACGTCCAAACGGTGAAGAGGAGGCTGCGCGAATACTGCGTGACGGCGGAGAGCCCGAATGTCTGCCAGCCGATGACGGCTCGCGAGGTGGCCGGGGTACAGCGATTCCCATTCCAGGCGGCGGCGATGATCGCGAGCGGAGCCGGGGCGATAGGACTGCTGCTGACCTGCATTGGGCTGTTTGGCGTGGTGAGTTACATGGTGGTGCAAAGATCGCGCGAGATTGGTATCCATCTGGCGCTGGGGGCGCAGGCGGGACAAGTGGTGGGACGGTTTGTCCGGGATGCGTTTGGGTGGGTACTGCTGGGGATCGTGGTGGGGATGCCGGTATGTCTGGCGCTGTCCGCCGTGGCGGCGTCGAAGGTGTTTGCGCTGGACAGCTTCGACGCCGCGGCGTATCTGGTGACGCCAACAGTGTTGGTGTTGATTACGTTGCTATCGTGCTTCTTGCCGGCGCGCCGGGCTTCGCGGGTGGATCCCATGATCTCGCTCCGGCACGACGGGTGAATTTTTACTGGAAGCGGTAAGTGGCAGTGACTTTATAGAAAGAGTCGTTGCCGTCGAGGGTGGGACGGTCCTGGACGTTTGCGCCTACGCTGAAGCGGACCGAGAAGTTTTGGGTAAAGTTGCCCTGGACATACGGACCGACCCACTTGTAGACGCCTGAGGACGCGCCGACGCTGGGGCGTGAGCCGAGCGATTCGTAGTGCAGGCCTACCGAAAACGGCTGCCCGAGTTTGACGCCGCCATTGGCCCACCAGTGCGTGAAGTTGTTTTGCGAGGGAGCGTCCACAAGAGCTGTGCCGGATGCATTACGGATCTTGCCGGTGCGCAGGGCAGTGTAAAAGCCGGCGTACACTTCGCTTTCAAAACGGCTGGTATTGACGTTGGCTGTGAAGTTGGGAACGATGCCTTCGAGGGCCATCGGGAAGTTGCCGTTCGACAGAAGCTTGCCGTTCAGCGTACCGATTTGGGGAGTGATGCTGAACTTGCCATCGAACGCGCTGAGGTACACGCCAGCGCCGACCTCCGTCCAGAGGCCGCCACCACCGCCGGTGCCGAAAGAGGGCGTGGTCCACAGGGTGCCGTATGCCGTGGCGCCGACTTTGTCATTGAACTTATAGACCGCCTGCATGGTGGGATAAAACCCAAAGAACACGTCCTGGTTGAGCGCGACGTAACCGAAGGCGCGGTTTGGTGGGGCAGCCGACGACGCCGATTGGGCGTAGAGGCCCGTTACCGAAGCTAGTACGAGCGTGGCTGGATAGAGTAAACGCTTCATCGTTTCCTGGAACCTTCCTATGCGAATGTTCGAATGCAGTTTGGGGTGATTTGGGTAATGCAGCCAGCGCGGACGGAGGGCTGGGGTACAGCGGGCCGCACGGTATCAGCGCAGTTTGGCTCGACCGGGTGGCGGGAAAACGTTAAGAATCTTGGTTGATCTTGAACCTAATGTTACGGGAAACAAATGGCCTGTTGCCAATTGAAATTACGAATCATCCACATAAGCCGGAGCGGTGGAAGTCCAACGATTACTACAACCTATCGAACGATAGCCTGAATCGCGGCTACAATGGAAACACTTGCATGACTGCCCGTGTCTACGTTTCTATGAAGCCCTCTGTCCTTGATGCGCAGGGGCAAGCGATCCATTCGGCCCTGAAGTCGCTCGGCCACACCATGGTGCAGGATGTCCGGCAGGGAAAGTTCTTTGACTTGCAGCTTGCGGCCACCGATAAAGCGGCGGCAGCGGCGGAAATCGAGAAGATTTCTCACGACATTCTGTCCAATCCGGTGATTGAGGACTACAAGGTCGAGCTAATGGACTAAGGCGGGCGCGCCGATACGCTAGGGTATGTGCGGAATTGTCGGATACGTCGGAAACAAGAAGGCTACTCCAGTAATCGTTGAGGGCCTACGGAAACTTGAGTATCGCGGTTACGATTCCGCTGGCATTGCTGTGCTGGAGGGTTCGAACGGGACCTCGAAGTTAGCGGTGCGCCGCGCATCGGGCAAGCTGCGCAACTTAGAAGAAGTCATCCAGCAGTCCCCGGTGTCGGGTACGTACGGTATCGGGCATACGCGCTGGGCGACGCACGGCCGTCCCACCGAAGAGAACGCGCACCCGCATCGCGATGCGTCGGGCGAGTTCGCGGTGATCCACAACGGCATCATCGAAAACTACATGCAGCTTCGCCAGGAGTTGCAGGATCAGGGCGTGGAGTTCACGACGGAGACCGATACCGAAGTGATTCCGCATCTGGTCTCCCGGTACTTTGAGGGGAACCTGGAAGACGCCGCGCGCAAGACCATCCAACGCCTGCAGGGTGTGTTTGGGATGTGCGTGATTTCGCGCCGGGATCCGAACAAGATTATTGCCGCGCGGCAGGGTCCGCCGGTGGTGATCGGGCTGGGTGAGGGCGAGTACTTTGTCGCGTCCGACGTGCCTGCGATCCTGTCGCATACGCGCGACGTGATCTTTCTGCATGACGGCGATATGGCTGTCATTACGCCGGAAGGCGTGAAGTTGACCGACTTCACAGGGCGCACCATCAATCGTCCTGTGTCCCGCATTTTGTGGGACCCGATCATGGCGGAAAAGGGCGGATACAAGCACTTCATGCTCAAGGAAATCTATGAGCAGCCAAGGGCGATCCGCGACACGATGCTGGGGCGCATCGGACAGGAAACCGGACGCGTGTTCCTGGACGAGATGGAGATCAGCGAGAAGGATTTCCGCGAGTTCGATTCGGTAAAGATCATTGCCTGCGGTACGAGTTGGCATGCGGCGCTGGCGGGCAAGTTCATGATCGAGCGGCTGGCGCGGATTCCGGTGGAAGTCGATTACGGCAGCGAGTTCCGGTATCGCGACCCGATCGTGACAGCGAAGACGTTGACCGTCGTTGTGTCGCAGTCGGGCGAGACTGCAGATACGCTGGCGGCGTTGCGCGAGGCCAAACAGAAGGGCGCGAAGACGCTGTCGATCGTGAACGTCGTAGGGTCCATGATGACGCGCGAATCGGCGGGTACGCTGATGACGCACGCGGGGCCGGAGATCGGGGTGGCGTCCACCAAGGCGTTTACCTGCCAGTTGACCGCGCTGTTCATCCTGGCCATGTACCTGGGGCAGGTTCGCGGCAAGCTGAGCGACGAACAGTCGAAGAGCCTGATGCGGCAGTTGCTGCACTTGCCGTCGCAGATGGAAGCGATGCTGCAGGAAGACCCGGGGTACGACGAATTGTCGAAGAAGCTGTTCCGGGCGACGGACTTCTTGTACCTGGGCCGTGGCATCCACTTCCCGATGGCTTTGGAAGGCGCGTTGAAGCTGAAGGAGATCAGCTACATTCACGCCGAAGGGTATCCGGCGGGTGAGATGAAGCATGGTCCGAATGCGCTGATTGACGGCAATCTTCCGGTGGTTGTGGTGGCGACGCGCGATCCGAACGATCACGAAAGCCAGACGCGGTATGAGAAGACGCTGTCGAACATCCAGGAAGTGAAGGCGCGCGAAGGCATCGTGGTGGCGATCGCGAATGAGAGCGACCAGGATATTGCAAAGGTGGCCGAGTATGTGATTCGCGTACCGGATACGAGTGAACTGCTGCTGCCGATTCTGGAAGTGGTGCCGCTGCAGTTGATCGCCTATCACGTGGCCGTACGCCGCGGTTGCGATGTCGACCAGCCCCGCAACCTGGCCAAGAGCGTTACTGTCGAATAATGCGGCAGGCAGTGCACCGGATCGAGATCCGGACGCGTGGCAAAGGCTTTACCGACTTCACCCGCGAGGTGGAGAACTGGCTGGGACACACCGGCATACAGAACGGGTTGCTGACGGTGTTTGTTCAGCATACGTCGGCATCGCTGGTGATTCAGGAGAACGCGGACCCGGACGTGGTTCGTGACCTCACTGACTATTTCGAACGCATTGCACCGGAAAACGATCCGCATTACCGCCATACTTTAGAAGGTCCTGACGACATGCCTGCTCACATAAAGTCGGCACTTACGTCTACCTCCTTATCTGTTCCGGTGATCGGGGGCGAAATGGCGCTCGGCACCTGGCAGGGGATCTATCTGTTCGAACACCGGTCGGCGCCGCATCGCAGGACGATCGCGCTGCATGTCATGGGGGAATAAATGCGAGCTGCAATTTGCACGTCTTTGGTCCTGGGTCTAGGCGCGTTTGGCGCTGACACCGGTTGGCCAGGGTTCCGCGGTCCTTTGGCGAACCCCGCTACCGAAAATGCCAAGCTGCCGGATACGTGGTCGACCACTTCGAATGTCGAATGGTCGGCGAACATCCCAGGGCTTGGCTGGTCGTCGCCGATTGTGGCCGGAAAGACGGTGTTCCTCACCACGGTCACCACTGACGGCGAGGCGAAGAAGCCGCAGAAGGGCGTGAACTACTCGAACGAGTACATCGCGGAACTGCAGAAGCAGGGGTACAAGGACAAAGAGCTGATCGACAAGCTCAATCAGCGCGACTTTGAAATGCCCGACGAGGTGTCGCTGCATTACTTCCTGTACGCGCTCGATCTCGATTCGGGCAAGGTGAAGTGGAAGCGCGAGTTTTACGCCGGCAAGCCTCCAGGTGGCCGCCACCGCAAGAACAGCTTTTCTTCCGAAACCCCGGTGACCGATGGCAAGCGCGTCTATGTGTACATCAACAACCTGGGTGCGTATGCGTTTGACTTGAAGGGCAACCAGGTTTGGAGTACGCCGACAGAGAAGTACCCCACGATTCTGGAGTTCGGCACGGGATCGTCGCCGGTGCTGGTGAATGACCTGCTGGTGTTTGTCAACGACAACGAGAAGGAGCAGTTCATCGCGGCGCTCGATAAGAACACCGGCAAGCAGGTGTGGCGCAAAAAGCGCGAGATCCATCTGAAGGGTTCGGACCGGCAGACGGGTTGGTCCACGCCGTTTGTTTGGAAGCATCCGATGCGGACGGAGATCGTGACGATCGGTCCGGCGATGGCGGTGAGCTACGACCTGGAAGGTCAGGAACTGTGGCGCATGGGCGGAATGGGCGCGATGCCGATTCCGAGTCCCTATGCGTACGACGGGCTGCTGTACCTGAACGGCGGCGCGGGTAAGGCGCTGGCGGCTGTGAAGCCTGGCGCGACGGGCGACATCACGACTCCAGATGGGGCCAAGCTGAACGAGCATGTCGCGTGGATTCAGCCCAAAGCGGGTACGTACCTGCCGACGCAGTTGGCCTACGAGGGCGGGCTGTACGTGCTGACGCACAACGGCATCCTGACGCGGTTCGATGCCAAAACCGGCGTACAGACGTACAAGACGCGCATTGGTGAAGGTGGCGACTATACGTCCTCGCCCTGGGGCTACAACGGCAAGGTTTTCTGCATCAACGAAGAGGGCCGTACGTTCGTGCTGAAGGCGGGCGATAAGTTCGAACTGCTGAACACCAACGACCTGGGCGAGATGGCGCTGGCGACGCCGGCGATGGTGGGCGACCGCTTACTGCTGCGTACGGAAAAGCACCTGTACTCGCTGCGCAACAAGAGCCGGTAGAATAACAACCGGGCGCGAAGGAATCCCCGTAGGATGGCGCTACTGCATACTGCGAGGAGACAATCATGCGCTTGTGTCTGGTGATGTCTTTGGTGGCTGGTGCGCTGCTTGCGGCCGACCGGCCGCCGGAGTGGCCTGGATTTCGGGGACCGCTGGCGAATCCGTCGGGTGACAATGCGAAGCTGCCGGTGTCGTGGTCGACGACGTCGAACGTGGAATGGAGCGCCGAGATTCCGGGTCTTGGATGGTCTTCGCCCATCGTTTCCGGCAAGTACGTCTTTCTGACAACCGTAACCACGGACGGTGCCGCCAAGCAGCCGCAAAAGGGCACCACGTACTCCAACGACTATTCGGCGGAGCTGCGCAAGCAGGGTCTGGAAGGCAAAGAACTGCGCGCCAAGCTGAATGCGCGAGACTTTGAGTTTCCCGACGAAGTGTCGCTGCATTACTTCCTGTACGCGCTCGATCTGGACACGGGGCGTGTCCGCTGGAAGCGCGAGTTCTATAGCGGGAAGCCTCCCGGCGGACGTCATCGCAAGAACAGCTTTTGTTCTGAGACGCCGGTGACCGACGGCAAGCGTGTCTACGTGTACATCAACAACCTGGGTGCTTACGCGTTCGACTTCAAGGGCAACCCGGTGTGGACCTCGCGGCAGCAGAGCTTTCCAACGGTACACGACTTTGGTACGGCGTCGTCCCCCGTGCTGGTGAACGATCTGCTGGTGTTCGTGAACGACAACGAGCAGGAGCAGTTCATTGCGGCTCTGGATAAGCATACGGGTAAGCAGGTGTGGCGTACGGCTAGGCAGATCCATTTGAAGGGTTCAGACCGGCAGACGGGATGGTCCACGCCGTACATCTGGAAACACAGCTTGCGGACGGAGATCGTGACCATTGGTCCGGCGGTGGCGATCAGCTATGACCTGGAAGGCAAGGAACTGTGGCGTTTGGGCGGTATGGGGGCGATGCCGATTCCGAGTCCCTATGCGTACGATGGGCTGCTGTATCTGAATGGCGGGACGGGCAAGGCGGTGGCCGCCGTAAAGCCGGGCGCGACGGGTGACATCACGGCACAGGACGGCGCAAAGCTGAACGAGTACGTCGCATGGCTGCAGCCGAAGGCGGGCACGTACCTGCCGACGCAGTTGGCGTACCAGGGCGGTATCTATGTTCTGACACATACCGGGATTCTGACGCGATTTGACGCCAAAACCGGCATACAAACGTACAAGACCCGCGTGGGCGAAGGTGGCGACTACACGTCGTCACCCTGGGCGTACGACGGCAAGATCTTCTGCATCAACGAAGAGGGGCGTACGTTTGTGATTCAGGCAGGCGAGAAGTTCGAGCTACTGCACACCAACGATCTTGGCGAGATGGCGCTGGCAACACCGGCCATGGTGGGCGACCGGCTGCTGTTGCGTACCGAGAAGCATCTGTACTCGATCCGCGACAAGAAGTAAAAGCGCGGTTACGGTTCCTTCCGGAAGACGCGGCGTTGGCCTGCGCGGGTGACGGTCATCTCGCCTTTGGCGACATCGAACTCAAACGACACGGCGGGTTCGATTCGGAACTTGTTCTCCGCGGTTGCTTCAAGCGCCGCGCCTTCGCTCTGGCCTGGCGGGTAGAAGTACAGCGTCGAACCCTGGCGAGTGATCCTGGCCTTTGCCGGTGCGTTTGGAACGGTGTAGGTGCCCGTGTACTTGTCGAGCAGCTCAACCGGAACCTGGAAAGCTTCAAAGGCCGGCACCTGGAACGGGCGCCCCCAGTAGATGTCCAAGGCTCCCGAGACGATGTCGCGTACAGGGTAAATCTTGGCGTTGGTGACGTACGCTAGCGCGAGTTTGTCCTCGGGTTGGTACGCGAGCCACGACCCCGAACTATTGCTGCCACCGGTGTGCCCATAGAACGTCTTGCCGCCGAACGTGAAGGACTCAAATCCCATCCCTTCGCCGTCGCGCATTGTCATCATCTGCTTCAGACTTTCCGGCTTCACCAGCTTGCCCTCAAACAAAGCGTGGATGAACTTGGCCATGTCGGCAGGAGTGGAGACAATGGCGCCGGCCCCGCCCGGAACGCTGAAGTGCAGTTCCGGCGCTTCTTTCCACTCGCCGAGAAAGCGGTAAGACAGAGCTTCGTGCCTTGCAGGATCTGTATTGCCAGTGCCAAGGTACGTGTCCTGCAGTCCGATCGGGGACGAGATCCGCTCCTTCAAGGCCTCCTGATACGGCTTGCCGCCGGCTTTTTCCACGATGTAGCCGAGGAGGTTGTAGCCGGCGTTGCTGTAACGGTGCTGGGTGTCCGGCTCAAAATCGGATGGACCCTGCGCGATGCGTGCAATCACTTCGTCCGGCGTACGCGCCTGCATGGCCCAACCACCTCCGGCCTCGATGTCGTGGATGCCGCTGCGATGCGCCAGGATGTGCGCGATGGTGATCCTGGGTGCGTTCGGAATCTGCGGGAAGAACCTGTCGAGCGTGGTGGAAAGGGACAACTTCCCTTCCTCGGCAAGTTGAAAGACCATCACCGCCGTGTAGGTCTTGGTAATGGACGAGATGCGGTAGCGGGTGTCCGCGCTGAGCGGCTTTTTCTCGCTTGCGGTGATCTGCGCATAGCCGAAGGATCGCCAGTAAACCGCTTGGCCGTTCTTGGCAAGTACGAGACTGCCCATGCCCTTGTTCTTCTCCGCCAGCCGATCGAGAAACTGATCCAGCTTGGCTGTTGAGAACGCCTGCTGGGCGGAGGCGGCGGTCGCGAGCATCGCGATTCCGGCGAGAAGAGCTTGCATCATCGAGACCACTTTATGCCATGAAGTACTCTTTGTCAATCTACATGACTGAAAAGAAGCGCCACATTCCATCTACATGGCGTGCGGCTATCTCTTGTGGTTTTGCGGCAACCGGTAATCGCTAGAATAGAATTTGGCTCCCCAAATCTTTGTTCTGGACGCAGGCGGACAGTACTGCCATCTGATCGCTCGTAAGGTTCGCGAACTCGGCGTGTCGGCCGAAGTACGACCGAGCGACGCGCCAGCGTCCGAACTTCGCGATGCCAAGGGCATCATCATTTCCGGCGGCCCCAGCAGCGTGTATGAGGCTGGAAGTCCTACCATTGATCCGGACATTCTGAAGCTCGCTGGCGTTGCTGTACTGGGCATATGCTACGGGCAGCAGTTGATCGCGCACCTGGCCGGCGGCGTGGTTTCGAAAGGCGATAAAGGCGAGTACGGCTCGGCGGAGATCACGATTGAGAATGCCAGCGTGCTACTTGACGGCCTGCCCAAGACGCAGCGCGTTTGGATGAGCCATCGCGACAAGGTCACGCAGGTGCCTCCGGGGTTTTCGACGATTGCCAGCACCGAGACATGCGCGATTGCGGCGATGGCCAATGCCGCCACGCAGCAGTACGGCGTGCAGTTCCATCCCGAGGTTGTGCATACGGCGCACGGTCGCGAGATCCTTTCAAACTTCCTGTTTCTGGCTGCCGGTTGCGAGCCCGATTGGAATCCGACGGGGCTGATCGAGCAGGTGGAAGAGCAGATCCGGCAGACCGCTGCGGGACGCAATGTGTTCTTCTTTGTGAGTGGCGGCGTAGATTCAACTGTCGCGTACACGCTGTGTTTACGGGCGCTTGGTCCTGAGCGAGTGTACGGCGCGTATGTCGACACGGGGCTCATGCGCGAGGGCGAGACGGAGTTTGTCGGCGATCTGTTTGCTAAGCTCGGCGCGACGCACTTCCATGTCGAGGATTCGCGCAAGGAATTTTTAGACGCGCTGGGCGCGGCAACGGAGCCCGAGAAGAAGCGGCACATCATCGGACAGCAGTTTGTGAACGTGCAGGAACGTGTCCTGAATAGCGGCATGTTCACCAGCGGCAACTGGATTCTGGGTCAGGGCACGATTTATCCCGACACGATCGAGTCCGGCGGTACGGCAAAGGCGGACCTGATCAAGACGCATCACAATCGTGTGCCGGCGATTCAAAAGCTGATTGATGAGAATCGCATCATTGAGCCGCTGACGCAGTTCTATAAGGACGAGGTTCGCGCGATTGGGCGGCAGCTTGGGCTGCCCGATGCATTCCTGGATCGGCATCCTTTCCCTGGCCCGGGTCTGGCGATTCGCTGCTTGTGTACGACGTCGTCGGGGTCTCCTGTGGAGACGGAAGACGGGTGGGTGTTGCCGATTCAATCGGTCGGCGTGCAGGGCGATTCGCGTACGTACCGTTCGGTGCTGGTGACCAAGGAAGAAGATCGCGCGGTGGCGACGGCCATCGTCAACAAGCGCACCGATGTGAATCGCGCGGTGAGCCTCGCATGGTTGCATGTGCCGGTTGCGGATATGGCGGTGCGGCCGGCAATACTCGATGAGGCTCGGCTGGCGCGGTTGCGTCGTGCCGATGCGATTGTGCGCAAGTTATCTGTCGAGACGGGCTTTGAGACCAGGGTCTGGCAGTTTCCGGTGGTGCTGATTCCGCTGGGGACGGAGGATCGACCGGATTCTGTAGTGCTGCGGCCCATTCAATCCGTCGACGGCATGACAGCGGACGCGACGCCGATACCCACCGATGTACTGAGCCAGATTGTGGCGCAACTTCGCGAGGTCGAAGGTTTGTGCGGCGTCTTCTGCGACCTCACCAATAAGCCGCCAGGCACCATCGAGTGGGAATAAATCAACGCATGCAATTGAAGCAACTGGCCGAGTCGCTGGGATGCGAACTCCACAATAGCGACGGGACTTTGGAGATCACGGGTGTATCGGGGATGGAACAGGCTGGACCGTCGCAACTGACGTTCCTGGCCAACCCGAAGTACGCGCACAAGGTGAAGGACAGCAAGGCGGGCGCGATCCTGATCACGCAGCCGCATGCGACGATGCCGAGCCTGGTGTCGAAGAATCCGTATCATGACTTTGCCCGTGCGCTGGCGCTGTTCTATCAGCCTCCGGTACCCGCGCGGGGCATCCATCCGCAGGCGTTTGTGGATCCTACGGCGAAGGTGGGCGAGAATGCGTCGATTGGTCCGTTTGCGTATGTGGGTCCTGGGGTAACGATTGGCCGCAATGCGACCTTGCATCCGCATGCTGTGGTGTACTCTGGCGCGACCATTGGCGACGACTTTACGGGCCACTCGCATACGGTAGTGCGTGAGAACTGCGTGGTTGGCAATCGCGTGATTCTGCAGAATGGCGTAGTGATTGGCGGCGACGGCTTTGGCTTTGCGAAGACAGCCGAGGGTACGCATTTCAAGATCGTGCAGTCCGGCGTGACGGTGATTGAAGACGATGTGGAAATCCAAAGTCTGACGTCGATTGATCGCGCCACGATGGGTGAGACTCGTGTGAAGCGCGGCGCAAAGATCGATAGCCTGGTGCAGGTGGGCCATGCCTGTGTTGTCGGCGAGGACAACATCATCTGCGCGCAGACGGGGCTTGCCGGGAGTTCAATCCTTGGCAAGAATGTACTTCTAGCTGGGCAGGTTGGCATTTCCGGCCACCTGACCATCCACGATAATTCGATCATTTACGCGCAGAGCGGCATTGGCGGCGATGTACCGGCGGGGTCCGTGATGTCGGGTTCGCCGGCGTTTGAGGCTCGCGAATGGCTGCGTGCGATTACTGCGTTCCCCAAACTGCCGGACCTTTTGAAGACGATGCGACAATTGGAAAAACGTATTCAGGAATTGGAGAAGAATAAGTCCGATGGATGAATTGACCGGCCTCGTACCACGCCCGCCACTGGCATACAAAGACGATGATTTTCTACGCCGATCAGAGGCGAGACCGGTCCGCATTCTGGCCGAGTACCTTTCGCCGTTGTCGGACTTCCGGCATCACAAGATCCGCGACACCATTGCGTTTTTCGGCTCGGCCCGAATTATGGAAATGGGCGGCATGGGCCGGTATTATCGCGAGGCTCGCGAGTTGGCGCGATTGGTTACCAATTGGTCTGAGACGTTGCCTGGACCTCGCCGCTTTGTGGTGTGCACCGGTGGCGGACCCGGCATCATGGAAGCGGCCAATCGCGGTGCGCAGGATGCCGGTGGCAAGACGATTGGGTTGAACATCGGTCTGCCGTTTGAGCAGCAGCCGAATCCGTTCATCACGCCGGAACTGTCGATGGAGTTTCATTACTTCTTCATGCGCAAGTTCTGGTTCGCGTATCCGGCAAAGGCACTGATCGCGTTTCCCGGCGGCTTTGGTACGTTCGACGAGTTGTTTGAGATCCTCACCTTGGTGCAGACGCAGAAGTTGCTGAAGCCCATGGTGCTGATCCTGTACGGTACGGAATTCTGGAAGGAAGTGGTGAACTTTGACGCGCTGGTGAAGCACGGCATGATCTCACCGTCCGATCTGAACCTGTTCCAGTTTGCCGATGATCCGCAATCGGCTTTCGAAATCCTGCGCGATGGCCTGACGGAGATGTACCTGAAGAAGGGCGATCGTAAGGACGCACCGCCGCCGACTCCGGAAGTGGCCAAGACGGTACGCTAATATCGAGTGCCGGTGGACGAGTTCAAAGCCTGGTTGCGCAAGTTGTATTCCTGGCTGGGCCGGGTTGGCGTCGCGTTCTTTGTGGCACTCGCCGCAACGCAGCTCGCGCCGCCTGGCTTGTGGCGGCTAGGCTTTCAGATCGCCGCATCCGTCCTGGCGCTTTGGCTGTTGATCCGCCTCATGCGGTGGGGCGCGCGGGGTGCCATCTGGCGCCTGCGCAATCGACTTCTCGTCACGTATACATTTATCGCTGTTGTCCCGCTGTTGCTCGTGCTCACGCTGGTGGCGTTGAGTGCGTACGCGATTTTGAGCCAGGTCGCGATTCACCTGGCGGCATCGGAACTCGATCGCCGTGTAGAGTTGTTGACGTCGATGGCGGAGACACTGCGCTTCATGGAGCCCGCGAAGCGCCAGGCGTCTGTTGAGCGCATGTTCGACCTCTACTACAAAGAGCGTTTTCAGGGGCTGGCGGTGATTGTTCGCGACAAGGACGGCGCTGTCGTGACGTATCCTAAGGACCTTTCCGTGGAACCGCCGCCTCCTGGTTGGGGTGACGTGTCCGGCGTGGTCGACTCTGGCGAACGGCTGTACGGCTGGGCGCATCGTGCCACCACCGATGGCAGCGATATAACGGTCACCGCCCCGCTCAGCCGTGAGTATCTGGCTGGACTATTGCCGGAACTAGGCATCGTCGACCTGAGCCGCCTGGTGGAGGAGACGACAGAGACGCCCAAAATGGGGACGCGATCGAAGGGGCGGCAACTGTTCCGCGACGACCGTAGTAACGCGCGTCCCGCGCTCACGTTACGCCCTCCGATGAATCGGTTCGACCTTGATTTGCAATGGTATCGACTGACGCCTGTCTATCTGTGGGACAAGCCCTCGTCCGCGCCCACTGCCAACGCGCTATTGCAGATCGACACACGGCCGTCCATGGTGTACGACGTTCTGTTCACGCTCAAGAGTGATGAGCTCCAGACGCTCATGCCGATCATCCTGCTTTCCTCGGCCGTCGCGTTTTTGATTGTGCAAATGATCGCGCTCCTGATTGGCATCAGCATGACTCGCACCATTACGGGTGCCGTGCACGACTTATATGAAGGTACGCAGCGTGTAACTGCGGGCGACTTCAAACATCGCATCCCGGTGCATGGAGAGGACCAGCTTGCCGAGCTTGGCAAAAGCTTCAACACCATGACCGGCAACGTGCAGCACCTCCTGGAGGTCGCGAAGGAAAAAGAGCGGCTGCAGGGCGAGATCGAGATCGCGCGTGAGGTGCAGGCGCAGTTGTATCCCAAGTCTGTGCCGTCGTCAGACTGCTTCCGTCTGAATGCACTTTGTCAGCCTGCGCGCATGGTGTCTGGCGACTATTTTGATTACGACACTTTGCCTCGTAAGTACATTGGCTTTGCGTTGGGTGATGTAGCGGGCAAAGGTATCTCGGCGGCGCTGCTGATGGCATCGCTACAGTCGTCCGTGCGATCGCAGTGGACGTACGCGACAGAGAATGCAAACTTCGCGACAGAAGATACGCCTGGGGCTCCGCTATCGGTGTCGCGCGTTGTGTCGCAAGTGAATCAGCAGTTGTACAAAGGTACGTCGCCTGAGAAGTACGCGACGTTCTTTTTGGGCTTGTATGATCCGGCAACGTCGATGCTGTCGTACACCAACGCGGGACATCTGCCGCCGCTATTGTTCCGCGGGGATAAGGTAGAGCGGCTGAAGATCGACGGTACGGTGGTGGGCGCGTTTCCCTTTGCGGACTACGGCGAGAGCCAGCAAAAGCTGCTGCCCGGCGACCTGGTGGTCTGCTATACGGACGGGATCACAGAGCCGGAAAATGCGTACGGCGAGATGTTCGGCGAGGACCGGCTGATTGAGTTGATCCAGCGCAATCTGCACAAGAGCGATGATGCGATCGTGCAGGCGATTGTGGATACGGTGCTCGACTGGACGGGGTCGCCGGAGTTACAGGATGACATGACGCTGCTGCTCGCGAGGCAGATGTGAAGAAGCTACTCACCGCGGAACAGATGCGCGAGGCGGACCGGCTGGCGATTGAGTCCGGCATTCCTGGGCTGATTCTGATGGAGAGCGCCGCATCGCGTGTGGTGGATTTTCTGGTGGAGCGCTTTTCACCGTTGCCGAAGCAGCGAATTACGGTGGTTTGCGGCAAAGGTAATAACGGCGGTGACGGCTTTGCGATCGCGCGGCAGTTGCTGACACGGTTTGCGCCGGAGAAGCTGTCGGTGCATCTGGCGTTGGGCAAGCCGGTTGGTGGCGATGCTCTGGTCAACTATGAGATGTACCTGGCGTCCGGCGGTACGTTTGCGACCGAGATTGATGCAGCGTCGACCTTGGTGATCGATGCGCTGCTGGGTACGGGATTTGCCGGCGAGTTGCGTGGCGATGCGAAGACGTGGGTGGACACGATCAACACCGCGTACCCAAAGGCGACTGTGGTGGCGGTGGATGTACCGTCAGGCTTGGCTGTAAAGGCACACCATACGGTGACGTTTGCGGCACCGAAGATTGAGACAGTGCTGCATGATGTGGGCGAACTGATTGTCGCAAATATTGGCATCCCGGACCGGTTCCTGCAGGCCGATGTTTTCCTTTCCGAATTGCAGGATTTTGCCGGCCTGCTTGCGCCTCGTGCTGTGGATTCGCACAAGGGTAGCTATGGGCATGTGCTGGTTGTGGGAGGTGCACCCGGCAAGACCGGCGCGGCTACGATGTCCGGCCTCTCCGCTTTGCGGGCGGGCGCCGGTTGGGTGACGGTCGCTTCGTCGCACCCGGTGAACATTGAGCATCCGGAACTGATGGCTGCAGAGCTTGGCCCTGCGTTACCTCCGCTCGATCGCATCACGGTGATTGCCGTTGGACCGGGGATCGGCAACGATCCGCAGATGGTTCGCTTGGTTCGCGAGACGGTGTTTGCCTCTAAACTACCGATCATAATCGATGCAGATGGCCTGAACGCGATTGCAGGCATGGAACAGCCGTTTGAGGTGGGTTGTGGTCCAAGGATCCTGACGCCGCATCCCGGCGAGATGTCACGCCTGATGCAGGTGACGGGGGATCGCCTTGCCGATGCGAAGAACTTAGCATCCCGCTGGAACTGCTGCGTGGTACTGAAGGGGCATCGTACGGTGATCGCGCATGGCGATGAGGTTTGGGTGAATCCTACTGGTACGCCCGCGCTTGCAAAGGCTGGGTCTGGCGATATTCTGACGGGCGTGATAGGAGGTCTGGTGGCGCAGTTCCCTTCCCAGTGGCAGTTGGCGGTGCGTTGCGGTGTGTACTTGCATGGGCGCGCTGGACAACTGGCCGCGAAGGATCATGGCGAGAAGGGCGTCATCGCAACGGACCTGCTTCGATACCTGTATGCGGACCTTTGAGACATCGAACGAAGACGAGACGATCGCGGCAGGAGTGGAGATCGCAAAGGGGCTGCCTCGGCGATGTGTCGTGTTGCTTGAGGGGAACCTAGGCGCAGGCAAGACGACCATCACCAAGGGCTTTGCGCGTGCACTTGGCGCGGATGAGACCGAGGTGTCGAGTCCGACGTTTACGTTGATTCACGAGTACGGACCAAGGCTGGTGCATGTGGATCTGTACCGTTTGGAGTCCGAACGCGAGTACTGGACGTTGGGGCTTGAGGAGTACTTTGACCGCGATTGTGTGGTGCTGGTCGAGTGGGCGAGCAAGTTCCGGCAGTTGTTACCGAAGGATGCGATTGAGGTCCGGATCGAGCATCGCGGGGGCGATGGGCGAAGGATAACGGTAGACTGAAGTCATGATCCAACTACCGGATCGCATTGTAAAGAACCCGGACATATTGTTCGGGCGGCCGTCTATCCGCGGCACGCGAATTTCTGTTGAACTCATCCTTGAGTTGTTGGGCGCGGGCCAAACAGAAGCCGAGATCCTTGATGACTATCCGGGATTGACGCATGAGGATGTGCTAGCGTGCATTGAGTACGCCGCGCAACTCGTACAGTTACACGGCAACGAGCCAGTACACGCTTGATGCAGTTTCTGTGCGACGAGAACCTACCCAAAGCGTTCATCGTCGCTTTGCGGCACGCCGGGCATCAGGTGGATTGGGCGCGCGAGCAGTTCCCCACATGGTCAGACTCTCAGTTACTGGAGATCGCTGAAACACGGGGTCTGATCTTGCTGACGTTCGACAAGGGCTTTCTACAGCTTGCCCAGCAGCGACGGAATGGACTTTGTAACGCTGGCGTTATTGTCTATCGCATTCACCCAGCGATCGCCGAACGCCTACTCGGCTCCATTCCTGTAATCGAAAGTGTTGGGCGCGGCTGGATTGGTTATGTATGTACCCTAACTGTGGACGGCGTGAAGAGCCGCATAGCCGTCAATCAAGGTTGCTAAGCCGCGCGGCGGGCCTGCATGATGCCCGGCCACTTGCGTAGGACCAGTTCCGCCAGATTCAGCAACAGCGCGATCGCCAACAATCCTGGCCACCAGCGTAGTTCGGACTCGATCGAGCGTCCGCCCGCGTCGAACACTTGCGACGGCGAAGGGTTGTAACGGCCACCCGTGTACGCCGCCACCTGACGTAAGAGCTGGTCGTTCGAACCGTACTGCGTCAGCTCTTCTTCCTGCCGGTACAGACCGATTTCCGGGAAGACTTTCGAATCCTCGACGGGACGGATGCGGAACAGACCCTGGCGCGCGCCGATCGGCAAACGTCCACGGTATGCACCTTCCGCGACTTTCTCCACGCGAATCGGCTTCTGGAAGCCATCCGGACCTAGGACGAAGATCGGGGGCACGGTGCTCACCGCTTCGCGCTCGCTGGCGACCTTGTAGTTCACGACGAGGTCGCCGCTTGCCGTGTCGTATTCGGCGGTTGCTTCGGTGGCTTGCGCGTGAGGCAGCAGGTCGCGCAGGATGTTCATCCAGAACTTGTCGAAGCCGCCCCAGGTGACCCAGTCCGCGGCCCAGCGGGCTTTGGCATCCGACGCGAACACGGCCGCACGACCCAGGCCGTACTGCCAGCGGGTCAGGAGTGGATCCTTGTCGATCTGCAGCAGCAGGTCCGCCCCGGGCTTGGCTTTGAACTTCACATAGCCTTTCAGAGCGGGCGCCGCCTCGACGCCGGTGCCTTCCAGGATCTCAGCGCGCTTCATCACCTGCGCCTGCAATGGTTTTTCGATGGCGGTGGAACCGGTGTGTTCCATCACGTCCCGCAACAGGATCTGTTCGAGGCCGGAAGGCTCGGTCAGGAAGTACGACTTGCCGCCGGAGTACGCGGCGACCTTTTCGAGGTATGCCTTGTTGACGTCCTGGCCCAGGCCCACGGTGGAGATGGTGACCTTGTTCTGCTGTGCGTCCTTGGCAAGTTCGAGCGAGTCGCCTTCTTCCGAGATACCGTCGGTGAGCAGCACGACGTGCTTGTACGTCGCGGTGACGGGGCGGATCTTGCGGTACGCCTCGGCGAGCGCGGGTGCGATCTGGGTGCCGCCGTCGGGCGTAACACCTGCGACTAGGCGCTTGATCAAGGCGCGATCTTCCGCGCGACGAATTGGGACGGCCCATTGGAAGGAGTTGTCGAAGATGAGTACGCCGACGAGGTCGATGGGGCGCAGGTTCTCGATCACGCCGATGGAGGACACGCGCGCGAGTTCCATCTTGCGGCCTTCCATGGACGATGATTTGTCCATGATGAGGACCACGCAGGTACCTTCGGGCGAGCGAGGCGGCGCGAGCTTGGCTGGCAGTACGCGGTCAAAGCCGTCTTCGATCTTCTTGCCCTCGACATAGACGTTCTTTTCGCCGCCGATCACCAGCATGCCGCCGCCTTTGCGGACGAAGTCTTCAAACTCCTCTTTGCGGCCCGCGGGTACGGCTTCCATGTCCCAGTTGTTGAAGACCACCATCTGGTAATCGCTGAGCTTGGCGGTGAGCGGATTGTCCGTCGGCGTCAGGTCGAACTGCGCGGCCGAAAATGCCTGCATCAGGTTCTTTTCCGTGCCTGCGGGATCCTGCGAGACGTACAGCACTTTGGGACGGCGTAGATTCACGGCCTGGTCATAGCGGACCTCGCCGAGGCCTTCGCTCTTGAGTACCAAGCCGACGTCTACAGTTCCGACGCTTGCGACGTTGGCCTGTACACGCAGGCGGTTGGACCCGCTGGCGAGTTGGACGGGGCTGGACCCCAGAGTCTTGCCCTCGGCCTGAATCTCGACAGTGCCGGTTGCAGCACGCGGCGCTGTGACCAGCATTTCGACGGCGAAGCGCTCGCCGCTAAACGCACTAGGCGGCATGCTCACAGAATCGATGGCGATGCCGGGCTTCTCGCGTCCGGCCATGGGTACGACATCCACGGCGACGTTCAATTGACGGGCCTGCCATGCGGCACGCGCGGCGCTACCCGAGTTCTCGCGGCCATCGGACAGCAACACAATGCGCGGAACCATTCCGCTGGGTACTGCGGCTAAGGCCGCGCGGATGCCACTTTCGACATCGGTACCGCGGCCGCTTTCGCTGGCGGTGTTGGCCAGGGTCCAGCCCTTGGCGATCTCGGTGGAATTGACCGCGCGCGTCTCACGAGCAAACGGCAATACGCGCATCCAGTTGCGCCCGCGCTCACTTTCGAGGCTGTTCAGATACTTCGATGCTTTCTCGAGGTCGGCCTTGGAAACGCTGGCCGAGGTGTCCACCAAGACGGCAACGGCGGTCTTGGTCTCGACCGTGCTCATCACCGGCTCACTCAACGCAGCGAGGATCGCGGCAAAGCCTAGAGCCTTCAAGACGAGGCCCAAACGCCGCGGCGCGCTACGCCATTCCCATGCCATCCAAAGCAAGGGGAGCAGTGCAAAAAAAAGTACCCAGGGGCGTTCAAAGGTCATGACGCTTTTCTTGCTCCGTCGGTGGCGATGGGCGGCATCGTGGATACGGTGGCCGTTCGTACGCGCATGCGATGGCGGCCGTACAGGAACCATTCCGTGGCGAGTACGGCTAGGCCGGCAAGTGCCAGCCAATACCAAAGATCTGTCGAGCTTGCGCCCACCACGGGTCGCGCTGGGATGCCTCGGCGTACCTTCTGCGGGATCTCCCAGACGCGGTCGCCGACTTCGGGTACGGTGAGTGAGTAGGAGTAGTCGCGGTCGCCGGTCATGACGCGGATGTTGCCGGGTTGATTGGTGAAGAAGCGAACCTCTCCGTCGGCCATGGTGAAGGGTACGGGAGCGCCTTGCTCATCCATTACGCGGACTGCAGAGGGATCCACTTTGCCTTCGGTCTTCACCGCAACGGAGCCGACGTGCCCGCCGTTCAACTGCCAACGGCGGAAGCTTTCGGGCTCCATCCAGCGGATGGTGTTGGCAAACAGCAACGGCGTCGCCAGTTCGTACCGCATGCGGGTCTTGATGGGGTGGAAGCCGATGACGACGTTCTTGACCGCACCAGGTCGCGCGACGATCAATGCCGCGCCGTCGCTTTCGGCGATCACGATGTCCGTGCCTGCGGGACGGTAGGTGACCGATTGTTCGATCTCCAGGTCCTTGGTACGCAGGCCCGCGCCAAGCAGTTCGTCTTCAGTCCAGCGAGTGAGCTTGGCGGCGGCTTTCTGGCCCGACACCGGCACCGGAGACTGCGCTGCCGGAGGCTCGATCCACAAGGTGTCATGCTTCGGGGCCTGCGGGGGCGCGAAGCGATCGAGAATCATGAGGTCCGTATCTGCAGGGTCTGGCTGATAGGCGGCGGGAGCTTGGAACGTGGCCACCATATTGGGATTGGCACTCAACACAGGACGCAGCAGTTCGGGTTCGTTGGTGTACACCGCGATGCGCAACTGCTTTTGCTGCGGGATTTCCAGCACCGCGCGATCGTCCTGCGGGAACGGATCAGACGCGAGCAGCTTGGCCTCGACGATGCCGTTGGCACGGGTGCGATAGGTAAACGTCGCTTCCATTTCCGCGTCGGGCTTCAACTGCAAAGTACGGGTGCCTGCCGGGGAACCGGCGAACTGCAGGCCGATCGGCACGGCGCGGGGAGACGAGCTATAGTTCTTGACCGAGACAAAGATGTCCCAGGCTTCGGGATCGGTCGACGAGCGGCGCAAACCCATGCGACGCAGACCGACGTTATCGCTGGGACCATCGACAGGAAGCACGCGAAGGTTAGCGGGTACCGTAGCGACATCGACATCGCCCATGCGCGCCGCGCCGGCGTACACAATCTCACCAGAGGATTCGGAATGCAGCTTTTGGAACTCTGAAGCAAAGCGCAGAGCTTGACCCAACTGCAGGGCAGACGCCGCCGGCTGCGATTCGCGGATCGCGCGTTCCACGGTCTGCTTGTTGCGCTCGAACCTCGTTGCGGGGGTGGCGGCGGCATCCGCACGCAGCACCATCACGCGATCATCAGACGGCACGGACTTGAGCCAGGCCAGCGCCAAACCTTTGGCTTCCTGCATGAGGATGCCGCCCTGGCTGCCTTGCGCGCCCATCCAGGCGGAGGTGTCGAGAATCAGCACATGGTCGCGCATGTTGCGTTCGCGCGAACCCCACTTCAGTTGTGCGATCGCCAGCAGCAATAGTGCGATGCCCAGGATTTGCAGTATCAGCGATAGCGGCTGTTGCACCTTGCGCCGCTGATTCATCTGCACCGGGAACTCGGCCGGCTTCCAGAACCGCAGGGTGGCTACGGTTTGGCGGCGGCGCGAACGGTCGAACAGGTAAAGCGCAAAGACGCCCGCGGATATCACCGAAAACAGCGCGGCGAACTCTGCAAAGCTGAGGTTGAGTAAAAACATCGCCCGTTATGCGATCCCTTTGCTGGCTACGATCGGACCGAAGATCGCTTCTTCCACTGGCATGGTGGTGGGAATGCTGCTGAAACGTCCATTGTTGCGCATCGCCAGGCGTTGAATGGATTCGGTGTAGGCGTCAAACGCCGCCGTATACTGCGCCAGTGCGTCCTCATCGAAAGACAGTTCCAGGTGCTGTCCTGTTTCAGCGTCTTCCAGATCGAGTTCGCCTTTCCACGGCGGCGTGCGATCCTCGGGCGCGTAGACCTGCACCAACTGCAGTTCGTGACCAAAATCCGCGAGGTACTGCAAGGGCTTTAGCGAATCCTGGTCGTCGAGGAAGTCCGACACGACAATGAGCAGGCCGCGCTGTACGTACTTGCCGATGAAAGCCTTCGACACCGCCATAAAGTCGCTGGCGCGATCTGCGGGTTCGAGTTCGCTGAGGAAGTCCGCCGTCGGCATAAAGCGATGACGGCCACCGCCGGCGGTGAACGAGTCATGCAGTTCGCCGCTGAAGGGCTGAATGGCGATGGTGTCGTGCTTCACAAGTCCGACAAAGGACATCGCCGCGGCGAGGCGGCGCGCGTACAGGAACTTCGACGGCGTGCCGGTGGTCATCGACTTTGAGACGTCCAGCAGCAGACGAACCGGCACACGCGGCTCAATCTGGAACATCTTCAGGAACAGCTTGTCCAGGCGCATGAAGGCGCGCCAGTTGACGGCACGCAGGTCATCGCCGGCGTGGAAGTTCCGGTGATCCAGAAACTCCATGCCGGAGCCTGCGAATCGCGACGGATTGTGCCCGCCGATGAGCCCGGGAAACGACTTTTGCCAACGGAGCGTGAGCCGTTCCAGTTTTTCGAGAAGCAGACGGTCTACTAATGGCTCCTGCTTCGTCTTGCTCACTTGGCGGCCGCGGCTCCCACAGTCTTAATGACGCGGCTCAACACGGTTTCGGTGGTCTGGCCGTCGGCGTGGGCGTCGAAGTTGAGGATCACGCGATGCCGCAACACAGCGGGCGCGACGGTCTGGATGTCTTCGATGCTCAGGTTTAAGCGGCCACCCATCAAGGCCAGTACACGGCCACATTCGACAAGCGCCTGCGCACCGCGGGGCGAACTGCCATAGCGGATGTACTTGTTGGTGAGCTCATGCGCGCTCGGCGTACCCGGCTGCGTGGCCATGACGAGATCGATGGCGTAGTCGCGCACATGCGGGGCGACCAGAACTTCTTTGGCGACCTGGCGCAGGTCCAGGATCTCGGCGCGAGTTAGCACCTGTTCGAGCGGAATCTCGCCGCGCTGGACAGTGCGTTCCACAATGCGGTTCAGATCTTCCCGCGACGGATAAGTCACCAGGATCTTCATCAGAAAGCGATCGAGCTGGGCTTCGGGCAACGGATAGGTGCCTTCCATTTCGATTGGATTCTGGGTGGCCATTACGAGGAACGGCGACTCAAGTTCGTGCGTGACGTTGCCGGATGTGACGGTACGTTCCTGCATCGCTTCAAGCAGCGCCGACTGCGTTTTGGGGGTCGCACGATTGATTTCGTCAGCCAGGACGAGGTTCGAAAAGATCGGACCCGGGTGAAAGCGCATGGACTTGGCGCCGCTATCGTTGGTGTCGATCATCATCGAACCGACGATGTCGCCGGGCATCAGGTCCGGCGTGAACTGAATGCGGGAATACTTGAGGTGGAGGACTTGCGACAGGGTCCTGAGTAGTGTGGTTTTGCCGAGTCCAGGGACGCCTTCGAGAAGGACGTGTCCACCTGCCAGAAGACAGATGACAACGCCGTCGACGACTTCCTGCTGGCCGACGATTACTTTTGAGATTTCCTGGCGAACTCGATCTAATTTGGGGGTTGCCTGGGCGAGACGGTCCTCAATACGCACGAACCTATTGTATTCCTCCGGGAAGAGGATTGGACTAAAGCCAACGGGAATTGTCCCGAATGCGAAGCAAGAAAGTGCTACGGACGCAGTACGCGGCTTTCGAGACCGTCGAACAGCGCGGCGATCGCAGGGTCGCGACGCAAGCGTTCGCGGTCGGGTCCGCGCGCGTGAATCAACACAGTGCTCGGCTGGCTCTGCACCATGCGTTCAAAGTTGCGGCGCACGGTTGAGGTCTGGCCCAACGCCTGTGCGACGCCTTCGCGCAATGACGGATCGCCGGAGTTCCAAAGCTCCTCGGCCATCGCGCGATCTCCGCATTCGGCGCGGATACTGGCGATGGAGGCCTTCCAACCTTCAGAGTCCGGATTGCCCGCCAGACGTTTGGCTTCGGCAATCGCGCCGCTACAATCGCCGAGGTTGCGCTTGGCCTGCGCCATCATGATCTGCGCGACGGCAAAGTTCGGGCTCTCGCGCAGCACCAGTTGGAGCTCATCTACCTCGCGGCGGTAATCGCCACGGTAGAAGTACATCTCCGCGAGGTTGACGCGCGCGATGTTCGACAGCGGGTCCAATTGCAGGGCCGTTCGAAGGTGCTGTTCGGCTTGATCAAACTGCTTGCGGATACACAAGAGCAAGCCCAAGCGGCGGTGCGATGCGACATGGCTGGGATTGAGTTCCACGGCCTTCTGCAGGTACTGGCGAGCGGAGTTGACGTGCAGGCTTCTCTCAAACTCGGTCCAGGCCAGGGCGGAGTACGCGGCAGCGGCGTTTTCGGGGTCGAGTTCGATGGCGCGTTTGGCGGCGGAGGTCGCTTCTTCGGCCCAGCCGGTTTCGGGCGGATAGTAGTCCGGCGCAGTCGCTAGGGCGTCGGCGAGCGCGGTCCAACCAGCGGCAAAGTTGGGGTCGATCGCTATTGCGATGCGGAAGGACTGGATTGCTTCGCGGATCGCCGGTTCGCTGCGGCGGTCCATCAGCTTCAGTCCTCGCTCATAGGCGACGAGCGTGCTTTGCGCGACCTGGCGTCGCGGCACGGCGGCGGTACTGCGCACCAGATCGCGATGGATGGCACGCGCGACGCTGGTGGCGATCTCGTCCTGCAAAACAAACAGGTCCACGATGTCGCGCTGTAGCGAACCGGACCAGATCACTTCACGATTGCTCGCCAGATTGATGCGCACCTGGGACCTCAGGCGCTGGCCGTCGGAGATCAGCTCGCCGGTGAGTACGGCATCGACGCCGAGAAGGTTGGCGATCTCAGCAGGATCCGAGATGCCGCGCGCTTTGGCTCGAGCGGCCGCTTCCGGACCGACGACGCGAAGGCCTCCGGCACGCGCCAACGAATCCGTAATCGCGCCGCTGAGGCTGGACCCGAGTCCATTGGGGTCGCCGGATGCGCCGGACGGGGTCAGCGGCAGGACGGCGATGGAGGTGACAACAGGCGTCGGCGTGCGAAGGGTAACGACGGCCCACGCGAGGATGGCGGCGGCTACGGCGACACCCGCTGCTACGATCCACCGAGGTCCTCGGGTGGTGGTTTGAGGTGCGGGAGCCGCAGGCACTTCTTCAGATTCAGCGGCGACCATTGTGAGACGGTACGACCCGCGCGGGATCTCCAGGCGATCCACTTCGGCAGCGCCCTCGGACCGGTAGTACTCCGCCAGACGGTCCCGCAGGCGGCGAATCTCGACGCGAACCACGGGATCGGTTTTGGGGTCGTAGTCGGCGGGGCGTCCAAAAAAGGCGGACCCGATGATGGATTCCTTGAGGTCCTGGCCGGCTTCCGCTTGCGCCGCGAGGTACTGCAGCAGCTCGCCGTGGCGCTTGGAGCGGGCGAACGTCGCGCTCTTGGCGACGGAGGCAGCGAGCTCTGCGAGGCCTTGTGGCACCAACACACGCTACCAGCACGATCCTTTGGTGTCAATAGGATAACTGGGGTATCAAGGCCGCTTGCTACCCCTTGGACCTGTTGCGTGCGCGTCGGCGGCCAGTATCCTCACCCCTATGCGTATCGCTTCCTATCTCATTCCCGTGCTGGCGCTAACCGCGGTCACCGCACGGGCCGATTTGTACTTCACGTCCTACTCGTTCAACCTCACCGGGTTCCCCAAACCGGTTACCAACATCATCGCCGCCGAGTACGAGCAGAGCGGCGCGTCGGTCGCCAACCGCATGAACTTTCTGGCGGAAGGGTCAGGCAACGCGGCGGCCAACAGCATCACGCCGGCGGGCCAGCCGTTCAGCCACTTCACTCCCGTCACGTCCATGATGCTGATCGGCATCACGCAGGACCTGCCGGGCGATCCCCTTGGCCAAAAGCATATCGTCCTCATGGTGAACCCCGCGATCACGGCAGGACTCGTCGGCGTACCCTGGCAACCGCTCTTCCCTACCCTGCTCGAAGAGGATCTCATCGCCGACCTGGAACTGGCGACCTCCGGCGGCTTGAACTGGGGCAACCCGTACGACACGCTGGCGCCGGGGTTGAACTCGCTTCAGAGCTTTCTCGAGAACCTGCGGGTGAACGGCTTTCCGGGTACGGCGCCGCCCAATGTGCTGTACCCATGGTTCGCGGCGCCTGCTCCGGGGTCGCCGGCGGTGGACTTTGACCTGGTCGCGTTCTCTACAGGACAGCAGATCGGGTCAGGACAGGCGTTTCAGGCGGCTTTGGTGACGGGTGTACCAGAGCCGTCCGCCGCCTGGGTATTGATGGGAGCGGCCGCGATCGTCGCACGGTGCCGTCGCCGGTAGAGGATCCGCAATAAAAAAACGGCGTCGCGTTAGGAGGGGGCGCGACGCCGCAAGTATGGGACATGGAGAAGAGAGTGGGTGCCGTGGGACATGCTTCGCAACTTCTGAGCGGCGTCTGCATGCGGGCCGGGTGGCAATCTCTGTTCGAATATATAGTGCAGATCCGGGGCTTTTGTTCTCGGCAAACTTTGCGGGGAGGTCCCGCCATCCCGAATGAGGGGGGCCGTGTATCCCTTGGCCTAGGCCGCCAAGCCGCGACGCAACAGGGCGCGGATGAGGATACCCACACGTTCCACCTTGCCGATGTACGGGCGCGCCTTCAGTACGTCATAGCCCTGGGCTTCAATCTTTTCAAGCACGCGCATGCCGCCGCGGCTGAACAGTTCGAGGTCGATGGCGAGGCGGCGGTCTACCATTCCGGGTAGCGCCAGGCCTTTTTCAAACAGATCGCGTGCGACACGGACACCCTCGATCATCGCGTCGCGGAACTCCGGCGTGAACCGGCGGGCGGCAATGTCTTCATCTGAGGCGCCGGGCAAGTACACGCGGTCTTTCTGCCAGTCCACGATGACATCCTGCCAGAAGTTGGCCAACTGCAGGCCCGTGCACGTGGCGTCCGATAGCGCTTGGCGTTCCGGGTCCGAGTACCCGCAGAGGTACAGCACAAGCCGTCCCACGGGGTTGGCGGAGTACCGGCAGTACTCGAAGAGCGCCGGATAATCGCGATAGCGGGTGACGATCTGGTCCTGCTCAAAGGCCTTGATCAGGTCGTCGAACGGGAGTTCCGGCAGGTGGTGCCGTTCTGCAGTGCCGGACAGGGCCGTAAACACCGGATGCTGGACCCGCCCACGGTACATCGCCTTGAGTTCCGCGCGCCACCAACTGAGCAGGCGCAGACTCTCTTGTGTATCGCCGATCTCATCGCCCAAGTCGTCCGCCCAACGGCAAAACGCATAGACGTTATAGAAATCCTGGTGGAGGTGCTTGGGCAGCAGGAAGCTGACCACCTGGAAGTTCTCGTAATGGCTGGTGGCGAGCCATTTGGTGTAGGCGAGAGACTCCTGTAAAGACCAATCGCGGGACAGAGCGTCCCGCGATTCTACAAATTCTTTTGGTCCTAGAAACACGGCCCTTAGGGGATGATGGCCGTCTTCATGTGGCCGTTGTGGCTCATGAGGTGGCGCATCACTTCGAGCAGGTTCGACAGCGGTTCGACGCGGTTCACAAAGTCGCGCGACGAGATATCGCCGTTCGACACCAGTTCCAAAGCCTTTTGGATGTGCTTGGGCGTGTGGTGGAAGCTCGCCTTGCAGGTGATCTCGGAATAATGCAGCATGTTGGTGTCGAGATGCACCGTGGTGTCGCTGGGGCAGCCGCCAAAGAAATTGACGGTGCCGCCGCGGCGCAGCATGCGTACCGCAGTCTGCCAGGCGGCGGGATGTCCCACAGCTTCAATCGCGACATCGACGCCTCGCCCGTTGGTGAGCGCCTTCACCTGCGGGACGATGTCCACGCCGTCGGCCGCGATGATGCCCTCGGCAGCGCCCATCTCTGCGGCGCGATCGAGCTGGCTCTTGCGGCGTCCAATGGCGATGACACGCGCGCCGTACACCTTGGCGAGGCGTACGAACATCGCTCCGATGGGTCCCAGGCCCATTACCGCGATCGAGTCACCGGGCATGATGCCCGTTTCCTCAAGGCCGCGCAACACGCAGGCCAGAGGCTCGACCAAAGCGGCGTCCTGGTACGTAATCTGTTCCGGGATCTCATACATGTTCTTTTCTACGATCCGCGCAGGTACGCGGATGTATTCGGCGTAAGCGCCGTTGTTGAACAGCAGATCCTCGCAAAGGTTTTGCAATCCGCGGCGGCAGTAAAAACACTGGTCGCAAGGTGCGGAATTTGCAGCGACGATGCGTTGCCCGGGGCGAAAGCCCTTTACACTGTCCCCCACTGCGACAATATCGCCGGCCAGTTCATGGCCGAACAAAGCGGGCGGGACAATCATCCGCGCGTGGTAACCACGGCGGAACACTTTGACGTCTGTACCACACGTAAGCGCGGTGCGGACGCGCACTAACACATCGCCTGGCCCTATTTCGGGCACGGCTACCGATTCGATCTCCAGGTGCTCTCGCCCGTAGAGAACGGCAGCCATCATCTCTTTATTCACTATGACCACCTCTGTGGTTGTACTACTATCTTCAGCGATTCTTCACCTGGGTGTAAAGCGAGGTCGATCCCTTTCCTGATTTCATCCAGCGTAACGCGATGCGTAATGAGCTCCTCAACGGGCAAATCGCCTGAAAACACAAGACGTGCGGACTCCGCCTGCAGGTCCACCGACGCGCTGTAAGCTCCCGTTAACATTCTCTCGTCTTTACAGATGCTCGCGCCCGAGACCTCGATCCGTTCTGTGTCCGAAGTTTGTGCAAACAATAGAATTGTAGCGCCTGGACGGGTACACCGGATGGCCTGGTCCACGATGCCGGGTGCGGAGGCGGCGACAATCACCATGTCGGCTCCCCGACCTTCTGTGAGATTCGCCACCATCTCTTCCAGCTTGGCCCCCTCCGTGACCGGATGATAGACCCCTAAGGCACCGAATTTGGAGGCCAATTCACGGCGTGTCTGGAAGGTATCGGTGGCCAAAATCCGGCATCCGATGCGCTGCAGCATCATCGTAAAAATCAAACCGATAGGCCCCTGGCCTAGTACGCATACAACGTCCTGGGGCTTGGGGTCGATCTGGACTACTGCCTTGAGGCAGGTGTTCACCGGCTCGACAAACGCCGCGCGATCGAACGGTACGCCATCGGGGATGATCTCGACGCCGTCCTTTACAATCCAGTCCATCACCCGGACGTACTGGGCAAAGCCGCCGCCGGCGGGCGCGAAACCGGCCGTCACGCCGACCTTCTTGTACGTGGCGCACTGGGCATACAGCTTGCGCGAACAGTAAAAGCAGTTGCGGCAGGGTATGTGGTGGAAAACAATGACGCGATCGCCAATCTTGTACTTCGAGACGCCTTCGCCTACGGCCGCGACCACACCGGCAGTCTCATGTCCGTAGATGCGCGGGGCCGGCAGCAGGTCGTACTCAATCTTTTTGAGATCGGTATGGCAGATGCCGCACGCTTCCACGCGGATCAGGATCTCGCCCGCGCCAAGCTCTGGCGTCGGCACGTCCTGTACGGCAATCTGACCCTCGCCGGTGTACACGGCGGCTTTCATCTGCGCCGGTGGCGGGGCCTGGTTCGAACCTGCTACCTGGTTAGGCAAAGTTGCAGTTGGCAAAGAAGTCTCCCAATCGGTCTTCCGCAAGTTTGCAGTTCCGGTCGAGCGCGAGTAGCCCGGGGATGCGCGTGAAGGGTCGCTTCAGCGCTTCGAGCACGATGCGGCCCTTGGCAAAGCGGCCCTCAGCGTCGCGGAACTGATTCATTTCGATTTCGAAGGTGTGGTCGGCTGTGTCGGAAATCGCGCGGACACAGTAGAACGCCGCATCCTGGGCGGCGGCATAACGAGCGACTACGGCCGCTTCCATCTCGACGACAGAGGCTCCCGTAGCAGCGTGCAGAGCGGCTTTCTCTTCGGCCGTGGCGGCAATACGATCTACCGACGCGACCACCGCATCGGTACCTTTGGCGCAGCGGTACCGTTCACCCGCTGCGACATCGAGTACGGCGGCGGCTTCGACGACATCGCCCACCGCAAGTGCCGGGTCGAGGCCACCGCAGAAGCCGGTGCTGAACACCGCGCGGTAGGTGCCTTTCGAGGTCGCCACCTGCATGGCTTTTTCCGCACAGCGAAAACCAGGCCCATTGGCGACGCAAACTACTTTGGAGCCTTGGCGCGACTGGGCCGAAGCCGCAAAGTCGATGCCCCAGTCCAGATTCTGGACCTCGCTGCAATGCCGCAGGATCCCGCGGAACTCGCGAGCCTCGGACGCGACGATGAGGATCGCGGAATTAGACATAGCCGTTCGCCTGGAACCAGTCCACCGCGCGGCGCAGGGCCTTATCCGGTGTCCCGGGCTGAAATCCGAGTTCGCGAGTGGCTTTTTCGTGGCTCACCCACATCTTTTTCTTGGCCATGCGGACGCCTTCGAGCGGTGCGCGAGGTTCGCGGCCGGTGAGGTCCGCCCAGGCGGTGCTACACCAACCGGCGGCGTACGCGATGGGGTACGGAATCTGCACCTTAGGAGCGGGAAGACCGCTGATGGAGGCGAGAGTGTCGAGAATCTGTCGAAGGCTGAGGTCGGTTCCACCCAAGATATAACGCTCACCGGGCTTGCCAAGTTCGCAAGCAAGCCAATGGCCATGCGCCGTTTCGCCCGCATCCACGATGTTCAGGCCGGTGTCGACATACGCTGGCATCTTGCCGGTGAGGAAGTCCACGATGATCTTGCCCGTCGGGGTGGGCTTAAAGTCGTGATCGCCGACGGGGGCCGTTGGATTCACAATTACGACGGGAAGTCCTTTGGCGGCGAACTCCAGCGCTTCCTGTTCGGCCAGGAACTTGGACCGTTTGTAGTGCCCGGTCATCTCATCCAGCGAGACGGGCGTGGTCTCATCGCCCTGCGTACCGTCGCCGGGCATGCCGATGCAGCCGACCGTGCTGGTGTACACCACGCGATCCACCGCATTGTGTACGGCGGCGGCCAGTACATTTCGTGTCCCGTTCACGTTCGACTGGTACAGATCGTCCGGATTGGGGGACCACAGGCGGTAATCGGCGGCGACATGGAACACCAGTCCGCAGCCGGACATCGCGCGCTCCACCGAGGCGGCATCGCGCAGATCTCCAGTAACGGCTTCTACGTCCGGCAGGTCGCGTAGCCGGCTGCCTTGGCGGACGAGTGCTTTGACACGCATCCCTTTAGCAGCCAGCATCTTTGCAACATGCCAGCCCAGAAAACCGCTAGCGCCAGTGACGAGGACGGGTTTCAAGCGGGGTTGATTTACTTGCTCAACAACCAGGAAATCTGCTTGAACGTGTCCATGAACTTGCCATTGATGCCCAGCGCGGCCGACGGTTCGTAGCCGCAGTGGACCATGCAATGTTCGCAGCGAGGATCGTTGCCCGCGCCGTAATCGTTCCAGCGCGTCTTGGTCATGAGATCTTCAAAGGTCTTGTAGTGGTTGTCCGTGATCAGGTAGCACGGGCCTTTCCAGCCTTTGACGTTGTAGGTCGGGTTGCCCCACGCCGTACACGGCAGTTCGCGCTTGCCCGACAGGAATTCCAGGAACACCGGGTTGTGGGTCAGCGGGAAGCGCTTGTCGAACTTCTCGATGTCCTTGAACTTTTCGACGATGTCGTCGCGGGTCATAAAGATCTCGCGATCGTTCACCGCCGAATAGCCGTAGGCCGGCGAAATCGCATGCCCATCGACACCCAAGGTTTCCAGGTACTCGAAGAGCTGCCAGATCTCGTTCATGTCGGTCTCTTTGTAGACCGTGGTGTTGGTCATCACCTGGAAGCCCAGGCTCTTGGCATGCTTGATGCCTTCGATCGCTTCCGCGTACACGCCTTCGCGTTCCACGGCAATGTCGTGATTCTTCTGCAAGCCGTCCAGGTGGACGTTGAAGAACAGGTTGGTGGACGGCTTGAAGTCCTTGGCTTTTTTGCGCAGGAACATGCCGTTGGTGCAAAGGATGACGTGGCGGCCCTTTTCGATAATGCCCGCCGTCATCGTGTGGATTTCCGGATGCAGGAAGGGTTCGCCGCCGCAGATGGACACGATGGGCGCGCCGCACTCGTCGGACGCCGCAATGCATTCTGCCGCCGTGAGGCGCTCGCGGATGGTCGATTCGTACTCGCGAATACGGCCGCAGCCTGTACAAGTGAGGTTGCAGGCATGGAGCGGCTCGAGCATCAACACGATGGGGAACCGCTTGTTGATCATCGGATGCGGATCGCGTTCGCCATCCGTACGCAAGGTGTGGATGATGCGAAACGGATTCGACGAATCCTCGTCGACCACTACGGTTTTCTGCCATTCCGCGCGCGGGCGCAGCTTATTCTTTGCAATGTATCCGGCCATGGTGGCCACCATCGACAAAGGCATTCGCATATGTATTAAGACTCCCCGTTCTGCGCTTTGCGGTAGGCCGCGAGCGCCAGCAGCGGAAATGAATTCCGGTACAAGTGATAGTTCAAATAAAAGACGCGTGGAAAGCCGGTGCCCGTTGCGTACGGCTCGTCCCAGGTGCCGTCGGCCTTCTGCGTGTCGCAAAGGTACTCGATGCCCTTGCGCACGCTACCTGAGGTCGTGTCGCCACCAGCGACAAGCCCCATCACCGCCCAGGCGGTCTGCGATGCCGTACTCGGCCCCGCGACAAACCCGTTCTTGTCATAAGAAGCGCAGCTTTCGCCCCAGCCGCCGTCGGCGTTCTGAATCGACCGCAGCCATTCGCCACCCCGCAGGACATGCGCCTCACGGTCGCTTTCACCGGCGGCCTGCAGACCTCGCAAGGCAAAGCAGGTGCCGTACACATAGCCGACGCCCCACCGGCCGTACCAACTGCCTTCGGACGTCTGGGTATTGATCAGATAGTCAATGCCGCGGCGGATCGCCGGGTCGTCATGGCCACGGAAGCGCGCCAACGCTTCGAGCACGCGGCCGGTGATGTCCGGGCACGTCGGGTCGAGCATCGCGTTGTGATCGGCAAACGGCACATGAGTGAGTGCGTTGCGATTGTTGTCGACGTCGAACGCCGCCCAACCACCGTCCCTGGACTGCATGCCCAACAACCAGTTGACGGCGCGCTTGCGAGTGGCGTTCCAGGCCACTTCGTCGCGGGCTTTGGCGTGTTCCAGAGCGAGCAGCACCATCGCCGTATCGTCGATGTCCGGGTAAAACTCATTGGCGAACTCGAAGTACCAGCCAGAAGGCTCCAGGTTCGGCCGCTTTACCGACCAGTCGCCCTTTTCGCGGACTTCCTTGGTAAGTAACCAGTCGCCACAGCGCTGCATGCTGGACGCAGGTCCGGCGCCGGATTCGCCAACCGCGAACGCCGCAATCGCCGTGTCCCACACCACCGAAAAACAAGGCTGAAAGTAGAACTCGCCGGTGTCCGGGCGATCCACCATCAGACGGTCAAACTGCGTACGAGCCTCCACCTGATGCGGATGATCGGGCGCATACCCAAGGACGTCCAACGCCATGATCGTGTACATCATGGGCGGGTAAATCGCCGCGACGCCGTCGGACTTGCGGGTATGCGCAAGCATCCACGCTTCGCAGCGTTGAATCGCTTTTTGCCGAATCCCCTTGAGGCCCCGGCGTTCCCAAAGCTTGAGGTAGCCATCGAGGCGCTCAAAGAATCCGCGCCAGGACAGCCAGCCAGCGTCAATCGCCTGCCCCATTGCCTTACCGGGGATCAGCAGTTCTTCGAGAGTAAAGCCCTTGGGCACCGGGCGATTCGGATTGGCGGACTGTACAATCGCCAGCGGTACGACAATCGCGCGAGACCACGACGACATGTCGTAAATCAGCTTGCCCGCCAGGATCAGTTCGGGCGGCACCGTCGGGGTATGTTCGCGCGGGTAGAGGCCGAAGAGCCCCAGGTTGATCTTGGTGTACGAGTTCGCGGCCTGCAATCCACCCAGGGAATAGATACATTCCCGCAACTTCGCCAACTCGGACGGGTTTTGCCCCCAGAGTTTAAGGGCGAAGTACGCCTTGACGGAAGCCGAAATCTCCGAAGGTCCGCCGTGATAGATGCTGAAGCCGCCGTCTGCGTTCTGCCGCCGCAGAATGGACCCGATCGCACGCTCGATCTGCGCCCGGTTGCGAGGACGCCACACGCCGTCGGCATCCGGAGGCTGCATCCATAACTGCAACAGGATCCAGTCGCTTTCGAGCGTCGAATCCGCGGTGAGTTCCGCCCACCAGTATCCTTCCGGGGTCTGCATGCGCAACAGAGCGTCGGCGGCTTTGCGTTCGGCGGTTCCCAAACGCGCCAGCACACTCTCTGTCACCTGAAAGCCCGAACTCATTATTGTTTCGATGCGGGACCTCAACTAACGGACGCGGTCAAGGGCGTCAATTTTACAAGCGAAGATGGATCAAGGCCGTTGGGAAGCGAAAAACGCACATCCTCTTCCTTGATTTCCATTTCCTGAACCGAGCCAAAGCCTTGGCTCTGCAAGTGTGCGATCAGATCCTGTACGAGGTTTTCCGGTGCCGACGCGCCAGCCGTCACCGCTACGGTGCCGACATTTTCCAGCCATTCCGGCTTGATTTCGCGATGGTCGTCCACCAGGTGCGCGGGTACGCCGCCCTGGACGCAAACCTCCACCAGACGGCGCGAATTCGAACTGTTCTGCGAGCCCACCACCAGCAGCAGGTCGCACATCGGAACCACGGCCTTCACCGCCACCTGGCGATTCTCGGTCGCGTAACAGATGTCCTGCGCGTGCGGACCTTCAATCTGCGGAAAGCGCTCTCTCAGCCGCTGAATGATACCGATCGTTTCGTCCAGGCTCAGCGTGGTCTGCGTGATGTAGGCCACCTTGGACGGATCGGGCACCGTCAAAGCGTCGACATCGGCTTCGTTTTCGACCAAAACGGTCGAAGCTGGAGCCTCGCCCAAGGTACCCACCACTTCGTCATGATCCTTGTGGCCGATGAGGACGATGGTATAGCCCTTGCGCGCGAACTTCACCGCCTCGATATGGACCTTTGTGACCAGCGGGCAGGTGGCGTCGATCACCTTTAAGTTCCGGGCCTTGGCCTCTTCACGAACCGCCGGCGAAACCCCGTGCGCGCTGAAGATCACCCGTTCGCCCTGAGGCACCTCATGCAACTCGTCGACGAAGATCGCCCCGGCTGCGCGCAACTCGTCCACCACATGCTTGTTGTGAACAATTTCCTTACGCACATAGATTGGCGAGCCGTACATGCTGAGCACGATCTTTACAACGTCGATCGCGCGCACGACTCCTGCACAAAAGCCGCGCGGTTTCAGGAGAATGACTCCCTTTGCCGCCGCGGGCGAACCTGCCTTTGACATACCCTCAGTATAGCGTTCTTCCACCATCCGCTATCCTGGTTCTATCCCAATGTCCCTATTAAGAATCCATGAGGTCGTGGAGGCCGAAGGCCACCTCATCGACTCGCACATCATGGAACGTATTTTCGACACCGTGATCGAGTACAGCGGCCGGTACGAAGTGGAACAGTTCCGCATCGGACGTACCAACTCGGACCCGTCCTATCTCCGCCTCAAGGTAGAGACCGAGACGCCCGAACAGATGGACCTGGTACTAGCCCAGTTGCTTGGTCTCGGCTGTTCGCCCGTCGATAGCGGAGACGCGGAACTCCGGCCCGTCGAGAAGGATCGCTGCGCGCCAGAGGATTTCTATTCCACTACAAACTACAGAACACTTGTAAAATGTTCCGGAAAATGGGTGGAAACGCAGAATCACCGCATGGACGGCATGATCGTCGTACGCGACGGCCAAGCCATCTGCCGCAAACTGCGCGACCTCAAGGCCGGTGACCATGTCGTGATCGGCATGCGCGGCATCCGCGTCATTCCGGAATCCAAAGAGCGCGACCGTCTGGCCTTCGCCTTTATGAGCAACGGCATCTCGTCCGAACGCCAGGTGGAAACGGCGATCCGGCAGACCGTCGCTCTCATGCGCCAGGCGCGCGAGCAAGGGCAGAAGATCGTGGTCGTATCGGGACCCGTTGTTGTGCACACCGGCGGAGTCGCGCCGTTTTCAAAGCTCATTCGCGATGGCTGGGTGGACGCAGTGCTCGCCGGCAACGCGCTCGGCGTACACGATATCGAAAACGCGCTGCTCGGCACTTCGCTCGGCGTACGCCAGTCCGACGGGCGCCTCGAAGAGCATGGGCACCGCAACCACATGCGCGCCATCAATGCGATCTACCACGCGGGCGGCATCGCGGCGGCCGTCGAGTCCGGCAAGCTCAAGAGCGGCATCATGTACGAGTGCGTCAAATCCGGCGTCCCGTTCGTACTCGCAGGCAGCCTGCGCGACGATGGTCCCCTGCCCGACACCATCACCGATATGAACCGCGCACAGGATCTGTACGCCGAACAGTTGCGTGGCGCGGGTCTTGTACTGTCGCTCGGTTCGATGCTGCATTCCATCGCCGTCGGCAACATGCTGCCGGCTTGGGTGAAGGTGGTGTGCGTCGACATCAATCCTGCCGTTGCTACCAAAGTCAGCGACCGCGGTACGGGACAGGCCGTGGGCGTAGTCACGGACGTGGGCCTCTTCCTCGACCTTCTGGCAAGGACACTCTCTTCGAATGGCTAACAAGCAATACACAGACGAACACGCCGCGAGTGGCGTTAAAGCCGAACTGCCGGAACTCGAGTGCTGGCCGAATCAGTATCCAAAATCTGGATACGAGATTGAGATCGCCATGCCGGAGTTCACGTCGGTGTGCCCCAAGACCGGTCTACCGGACCACGGCACCATCATCCTGCGCTATGTGCCCGATAAATGGTGCGTGGAGTTGAAGTCGCTCAAGATGTACATGCTGGCGTACCGCAACATCGGCATCTTTCAGGAAAACATCACCAATCGTTTTTTGGAAGATATCGTCAAGGCCTGCAAGCCGCACAGCGCTACCGTCATCGGCGACTTTACGGCTCGCGGCGGCATCACCACCAAGGTGACGGCGCAGTATCAGGCCAAGGCAAAGGCGAAGTCAAAATAGGGATACACTACCGGGATGACCGTATCCCGGCGTGCCCTGCTGTTCTCCGCTGCCCCTGCCTTAGCCTTGGCCAACTCCGCCAAGGTCTTCCGCTATGCCGAAGTCGAAGCGAAGATCGCCAAAAAGGATTTTCGCGGCATCACCAAAGACGATCTGCCAACGCCTTGCCTCACGGTCGAGCGGGCGTTGTTTGAAAAGAACCTGAAGGCGATGTCGGACTACTGCAAGTCCACCGGCATCAACCTTCGCGCCCACTGCAAGATCCACAAGTCCACCGACGTGACCCGAAAGCAAATCGCTCTCGGGTCCCTCGGCGTTTGCTGCGCCACCATCGCTGAAGCGGAACTGATGGTCAACGCCGGCTTCAAAAACGTCCTGCATACCTGTCAGCCCGCGGGCAAGAACAAGGTCTGGCGCGCCGCCGTACTCGCGCAGCGCGAACCTACCACGATGTTCGTTGCCGACGATCCCATCACTGTGGACCTGCTCGATCAGGCGGCCGAAGCGTTGAAGATCAAGATGACCGTACTGCCGGACATCTACGCCGGTCTCACGCGCCACGGCCACGCCCCCGGCGACCCGGGCTTGAAGCTCGCGCAGAAGATCGACTCGTCCAAGAACCTCAAGCTCGGCGGCATTATGGGGTACTCGGGCGGCGCATCTCACACCAAGGGCTGGGAAGCGCGCAGGGAGAAGTCCACCAAAGACGTCGTGCCGATGGTGGAAACCGCGAAGCTCTTGAAGAAGTCCGGCCTGAACGTACCCATCATCACGGGCGGCTCCACCGGCACCTACAACATCGACAAAGCGCTAGGCCTGACGGAACTGCAAGCCGGGTCGTACATCTTCATGGACACCGCGTACATGAACATCGGCTCGCGCGAAGGCACCGAACGCTACTCCGATTTCGACGTCTCGATGAACGTGCTGACGACAGTCATCAGCGCGAACCACACAGGCCAGGTCACCATCGACGCGGGCAATAAGGCGCTGCTTCGCCCCACCGATCGTGTGAAGAATCGCCCCGAGGTAATCGTCGAAAATCAGGGTGCCGAGTACGGCATCCTCAAGTGGAACGACGGCAACGGCTTCAAGTTGGGTGAGAAGGTGGAACTCATCACCACCAACCTCGACATGACCACCAACTGCTACGACCGTTACTACGTCTGCGAAGGGCAGAACGTCGTGGATGTGTGGCCGATTATGGGTCGCGCCGGCGCTTTACAGCGGTGAGACTGCTCCTCGTTCTCACTGAGTTTCCGCCCAGCATTGGGGGCATGCAAACGCATGCCATCCACATCGCGCATTACCTGCACGGCCTCGGTCATGCGATCGAGGTCGTGACGTATCGGGCCCGCCATCCGGTCGAAGCCGCCGCGTTCGATCGTACGCTTCCCTTCCCGGTACATCGCATTCTTAGCCGCCTCAGCCATCATCACAATCTGCGTCTGGTGGCCGGTTTCAAAGGCTTTGATGCGATCTACGCGTCTACGGTCTACTACGGACTGCTTGGCGACCGAATCCCGGTGTACTGCCGCTCGGCCGGCAACGACCTGATGCGCCCCTGGATCGCCTATCCGTTCCAACGCTTCAGCAGTCTCGTCGCGCAACCCTGGATCGACGGTACGCTGTACAACCGCTTCGTCAAATGGAGGCGCCCGGACTTCGTGCACGCCTGGTTTCGTGATGCACGCTTTCGCCTGATGCGCCAAGCGCTCGCCGGCAACACGCATGTCTTTGCCAACAGCCACTACACCGCAGGCATCCTGCAGGACCTCAACTACACCACCTACACTGTGATCCCGGGTGGCGTGGATGCCAGCGAGTTCTGTCCGCCGGTGGGCAAGCCAGAGGGTTTGGTCTACCTCACGGCCTGCCGTCTGGTGGCCAAGAAAGGCATCGATACGTTTTTGGACGCCGCCCGCATTGTCCGCGTCCACAAGCCTAACGCGAGGTTTGTGGTGGTGGGCGACGGACCGGAACGCCGTGCGCTGGAGCGTGCCTCCGACGGCATCGCCGAGTTTGTGGGACGCGTCCCGCACGACGAGATGAAGCGGCACTACTGGTCGGCCAGTTGCTTTATCCTGCCCAGCCGCGACCATGTCCATCGCAGGACAGGCCTGCGCGATGTGGAAACCATGGGCCGTGTGTTGTGTGAAGCGAACGCTGCGGGTGTACCGGTGATCGCCTCGCGCACGGGCGGCATCCCGAGCATCGTCCAACATGGCTACAACGGGCTCCTCACCGAACCTGGCGACCCGGCCGCGCTGGCCGCCGTGATGTTGCGCGTTGCCGACGACAAATCGCTAACGGCTCGCTTAATCGCCAATGGTCTGGATCTGGCCAAAACCAAGTTCGACTGGCCGGTGGTGCTGGAGCAGCAAGCCTTGCTGCTCACCGCCGGCCGCAAACATCAAACAGCCGTCTCAGCCTGATTCCCATCGCCGCGCGACGCATAGAAGCCGTAGACCGCGATGCCCGCCAGAACCGCAAGACGCAGGTAGCTCGGCAACGTATACCAGGCCTGCGGATCCAGCGTTGCCGGATTGTTCAGCAGGATGTTCACGGTCAGCACCGCCACGCTGGTGGCCAGCATGCCAACGCGAATCAGCACAAACATCAGCCCCCAGTAAATGGCCAACATGACAGGGAGGAGGAAGGTCAGGTCCCCGTCCGACTGCGCGACGTTCCGTACCGCCAGCAGCACTCCCGCAACGCCCGCCGCCAGCCATTCCTTGCGAGCAATGTACCGAAGCCCAAAGATCAGGAACATCAGGATCATGCCGGTGGTCGCTGCGCTCGTCGCATTATTGGTCAGCGAGGCAATCCAGTCCCGTGCGCTCATCGCCGCTTCCATGCTCATCGGGAGGGGAGTCGACTCGGATTCGGTCGCGCCGGCGCCGACGAATAAAAGGTACATGAGGACACCGACGCCAACCCCGTACAGCAGGTGCGCACCCACGACAGGGTCGTAAAACTGCTTCGAAAGCACGCGGCTCCAGGTCACGATCGACTGTGGCCAGCGGGCGCGAATCACTGGCTCCAGCGCAATGTACAGCAGCCAGAGCAGGCCGCAGTTGAACGCCAATAACGCCAAATTGTTCATCAGCAAATCGGCGGATTCGCCACTCGGTACAAAATGCATTTCAGCCGGCAACGCCAGCGCACGCAGGAAGAAAACCACCGCAGCGATGCGCCACGCGCCCTGCCGGTCGCCACGCCCTAGCTTGAGATTCCGGCGCGCGAGCCATATCGCGAAGAACAAGCCGGAGGAACCCAGCACGATCCCGATGACGCCGCCCGCAATCTGCCGCGTCGTCATCGGTTCCTCGGTCATCAGCGTCGGCTTGGTCCACGGCCACACCAGTTGCACATGCATGACCTTGCCGCGCCACCATGCCACTTCCACCGTCACAGGCAGTTCGGCTATCTGGGGATGTACACCTCGCCATGCCTTCCGCAGATCAAAAGCCGCGCGGGGCGTCCATTGCGGCGCCACCTCGGCAAACTTGCTGAAGTCCAAGCCCGCCGCGCGAAACACCGGGAGCGGATCCACCGCACCGGTAGTGGCCGCAAGAACATCCTTTTCAAACTGCGGCGGAACCGCTTCAAAGCGCCGCAAGCGCCCCAGCGTATCCACTTCCATCTGCCATTGCCCGCTTACAATTTGCGGTGGCCGGTTGTCCGTTACACGGCCATCCGGCCGGGCGATCAGCAACCTCGGGCTCTGCCGGAAGAACAAATACATCGGCGGTTCGGAGTGGAACAAGTTGCTCCAGCCCTTGGCCTGGTTCCAGTTCTTTCTCGCCCATCCCAAAAAGCCGCCCGAGTAGCGAAGAGCGGAAAAGGAATCCACGCCGCGTTCGGTATACGACAGAATCGCCGCATTGTCGCGTGCCTTCTGCTCCAACACCTCGGGCGACATGTTGAAAGCCGAAAAAGACGGCAGGTATTCCCGGTGCACCAGAAACGGACTCGCCACCAGTCCCGCAAGGATCAACGCCAACACCGGCAACGTACGATTCAGCGGTACAGGATCGTGCTTGCCGGATGCCGCCAGCAATTCCGGTGACGGTGTTTCGCCCGCAGCCAATGCCGCAGCCAAGGGATCGCCGCCAGGCAGCGCCGCCGCTACCGCCAGCGCCGATGCCGGACGCATTGCCGGATCCGGGTTCAGGCACCGTTTGATGATGCCTTCCACTGCCGGGTCGATGTCCGATGCAATCGACGTCATGCTGGTCATCTGCTGCGATTCCTGCAGTCCCAGCAACTCCGGTACGCTCTTTGCCGTATACGGACGCCGTCCCGTATACAACTCGTACAGCAGCAGTCCCAGCGCGTAAATATCGCTCTTCTTCGTAACCTCGGACCCGCGCAACTGCTCTGGCGCCATGTACGCCGGCGTACCGTTGCGCGCCTCAGGACCCGCCAACGTATCCGCCACCGCCGCGAGGCCGAAATCCGTGATCAGGATCTCGCCGCGCTTGGTCATCATGATGTTGTGCGGCTTGAGGTCGCGATGGATTACGCCCTTGTCATGCGCGGCCGCGAGTCCCGCGCAGATCTTGCGCGCGATCTCAGTCGCCTTTTCCGCCGGCAGCCGTCCGATGCCCACCAGCAAGGTCGCCAGATCGTCGCCGTCCACGTACTCCATGGACAGGAACGGAACGTCGTCATCCTCGCCAATGTCGTACACACGGCAGACGTTGGGATGCGAAATCTGCCGCGCGATGCGGACTTCGCCATGGAACCGCTCCAGCCACTTCTCGTTGTTCGCCGCCCCGCGGATCAAAAACTTCAACGCGACGGACTGTCCCAAGGTCAGGTCGGTAGCGCGGTACACCTCGCCCATGCCGCCCTTGCCGAGCATACCCAGAATCCGGTAGCGCCCCGCCACCATGCTGCCCGGCGCGTATTGTCCTTCATCCTCAAACGTCGAGATCGAACTGACGCGCGACGTCACCGGCACTTTGCCTGAGGTTTTCGTCGGCGGCATGCCCGATGGAAATGCGATGGGTTCGGCGGATGTGGCGGCGGTGGCCGTCGCCTCACGCCCGTTGCCTTGCGGCAGCGCGAATGGCGCCCCGCAGTCCGGACACTTCGCGGGACTGCCACTTACTTCCGAAGAACAGGAAACACAGCGCGCCATTTTGAGAAGCTTCTAGTCTAGCGCGGGTTACAATTACGGTTCTGCAATTATGGACATTGTCAACGGGAACGTCGGCTGGATCGAAGTGATCTGCGGTCCCATGTTTTCGGGCAAAAGTGAAGAACTCATCCGCCGTCTCCGCCGTGCCAAGATCGCGCGCAAGCGTGTACAGGTGTTCAAGCCCGCCATCGACAACCGCTATTCGGATTCGGACATCGTATCCCATAGCGCCCAGCGAATCGGCAGCGTCAACGTCACCGGCGCCAAAGAGATCCTGACCAAGCTGGACTGGCGTACCCAGGTGGTGGGCATCGACGAAAGCAACTTCTTCGGCCCCGATCTTGTGGACGTCGCACAGCAACTCGCCGACACCGGCAAGCAGGTCATCATCGCCGGACTCGACACCGATTACATGGGTCGCGCCTTCCACCCCATGCCCGAACTCTTAGCTCTGGCCGAATCCATTACAAAGATTTTGGCAATTTGCATGCGTTGTGGAAACCCAGCCAAGCACACGCAACGTCTGGTGGAATCAGAGGATTTAATTGTGGTCGGAGCCGCCGGAATGTACGAGGCCCGATGCCGCAGGTGTTTTGAACCGGGGATCTCGAAGCAGGAGTACTTCCCGTTCGCCCAACCGGCCGCCACAGTACCAGAAGCGACATAAACTGGTAAACTTTCCAAGAAGATTACGAGGAGAACTGCAACCATGTACTCATTGAAGCCAGCGGACGATCAACCGAATCAGCCGCCACAACAGCCGCAGCAGCAACCGCCCTACGGTCAACAGCCGTACGGTCAAATGCCGCCGCAAGGTTATCCGCCTCAAGGGTACCCGCCGCCCCAGCAGCAGCAACCCTACGCGCCCTACCCGCAGCAATCCTACGCGCCCCCGCAGGACCCCGCCACCGGTGGCTGGAAGTTCCCCGCCCTCGCCGTAGGCATTGCGCTACTGGCCGGCGCCAACATTTATCAGTACACCCAAACCAGCAAGCTGCAGGAAGAAGTCGCCAAGGTACAGAAGTCGCTGCAGGATGAGATTGCCGGCGTCAAGGAAACCTCCGCGATCTCCGTGCAAACCGCCAAGCGCAACGTAGACACCTTGAAGGACGAACTGGCCGCCGCCCAGCGCCGTGCCGCCAGTGCCGTCGGCGAAGCCAAGGCAGAGGCCCAGCGCCGTGCCGACGAAGTCGCCGCCAAACTCACTGCCGCACAGCAGCGCCAGGAAGCGGCCCTCACCGGCAAGATCACCGAAGTCAAAACCGCTACCGAAGCGGTAAGCACGGAAGTGGGCGCGGTGAAGACGGAAGTGGGCGCCGTCAAGACGGAAGTCAGTTCCACCAAGTCGGAACTCGACAAGACCATCCAGAACCTAAAGCGCGTCCAGGGCGACGTCGGCGACCAGGGCAGCCTGATCGCGACCAACTCCAAGGAACTGTCTGCGCTCCGTCAACTCGGCGAACGTGACTACTTCGAGTTCAAGATGGCCAAGTCGAAGACCCCGCTCAAGGTCGGCGACATCCAGATGGTGCTGAAGAAGGTGGACGTCAAGAAGAACCGCTTCACGGTGGAAGTGATCGCCGACGACAAGAACGTCGAAAAGCGTGACCGTACCATCAACGAACCGATCCAGTTCCTCACCTCCAAGGCGCGTCAGCCGTACGAGATTGTGGTGAATTCGGTGGGCAAGGATCAGATTGCCGGTTACCTGGCTCGTCCCAAGGTCCTGAACACCCGCCAGTAACGCATCATTTTTCTAGCATCGATCGAAAGGCGCTGCCTCCCGTCGGGAGGTGGCGCTTTTTGCTTTTGTCGAGGCCCAAAACACCGGCACTTTCCTGCGTTATGCTTCTGGCATGAGATCAACATTTCTCATTCTCACTACGTCGGCCATTCTTCTCTCCGCCGACTTTTGGCAACAGAAACCTCCGGACCAATGGTCGCCGCAGGACTGCAAAAAGCTACTTTCCAAGTCCCCATGGGCAATGGACGCACCAGTTACGGGCAACGCGCCCTCCAGCGAAAGCACGGGAAGCGTTGGCTTCAACCCGAGCGGTTCATCGGGCAGTGGAGGGACATCTATGCGAACCGTCACCGTTCGCTGGGAAAGCGCAGAGCCGATCCACGCGGCCGCAAAGCGTCTCAACAACTCCACGTTGCCGGAATCCGACCTCGCGAAGTTCTACGTGATTCACGTGAGCAACCTGCAGGTGCCGGGCGCCAATGAATCCGCCATCGCCAGCGAAATGGCGCGTACAAAAGACCGTTTGAAATCGCAATCCAAACTGACTCGCAAAAACAAAGCACCCATTGCCTGCGCCAAGGTCACCGGCACCCTCATTGGCGGCCCCGGCCTAATGTTTTTCTTCCCCAAAGAACAGGATTCCGAAATCAAGGCCGGCGACAACGAAGTTCAGTTTGAAGCAGAGCTCACCACCCTTGACGTGAAAGCCAAGTTCCCACTCAAGAACATGACCTTTGGCGGCCGCCTCGCGCTGTAAAGCACATCAACTACACCTGCGGACGGCCAAACACCGTCCGCTGTTTCTTTGTGATTTCTTTTGACGTGACCATTTAGTCTCGTCAATCAACGAACCCATCCAGTTCCCTACCTCAAAGGCTCGCCGGCCCTACGAGATCGTGGTGAACTCCGTAGGCAAGGATCAGATCGCCGGCTACCTGGTACGTCCCAAGGTCCTGAACACCCGCCAGTAGCGCATCATTTTTCGAGCATCAGTCGAAAGGTGCTGCCTCCCGTCGGGAGGGCGGCCAGTCACCGCCTACCCTACTGGTCACTGCAGCGGCCGCCACAAAAGGTCTGCTGAAAACTTTTTTGACGATCTGCGCAAAGAAGTCACGCTTACTATCACACGGTATTTCATCTCATGAAGCACACTCTATTGAGCACAATGCTGGCGTTGCTCGTTTCGGCAGCCGCCTGGGCCGATACTATCTCCTACACCGGGGTCAATGGCCCCCAACTGTACACAATCACAACCAGCGGTCTCTATCGCGTCGTAGCAGCGGGCGCCCAAGGCGGCAACAGTGCGTTCAGAACTGGCGGCCTTGGCGCAGTCATCGGTGGCGACTACCACTTTAACGCGGGTGAGTTGCTCACCTTGTACATTGGACAGTCCGGTACAGCCGGTACCCTCTATGGGGGCGGTGGGGGTGGTGGCACGTTCCTCACCTGGAACGCTGGCTCACCTCTCATCGTTGCTGGAGGAGGAGGTGGCGCATCCCGGTTCGTTACCGGCAACCACGCCAATACAGGCACCTCTGGTGGCAACGGCACCAATCATAGGGGCGAGATCGGCGCTCTTGGAGGCAGTAATGGTGCTGGCGGAGGCGCCGTCGCAGCGCCCGGAGGCGGTGGCTTTCTCACAGCTGGCGATTCGTTCGACTGTGCCACGGGTGGCGCTGCATTTCCGTCACTTCTCGGTGGCGGCGGTTGCCCGGATGGGGCTGCGGGAGGCTTCGGCGGTGGTGGTGGCGGCGGATTTCAGAGCTCCGGCGGTGGGGGAGGTGGCTATAGCGGCGGGGGCGGAGGTGGCGCCGTAGGTTTTGCTGGCCCCGGTGGTGGCGGTGGGTCCTTCCTACACCCCAGCGCCGTGAACCCGTCGCTCACGGTCGGAAACACCGGCAACGGCTACGTCAGAATCGAACTTCTGCAGGCGGATCCTCCGCCACCGCCCACTGGCGTACCCGAACCTCTCCCCACCGCAGTTCTGGGTTCAGCGCTGGTCGCGTTAGTCACTCTGCGCCGCCGCCACCAACCGACCTCCAAGCGTCCATAAGCGTTCCTCGTATTCTCCCTCTAACCACACCTGCGGACGGCCAAACACCGTCCGCTTTTTCTTTGTGATTCCTCTTGACGTGACCAAATAGTCACGTTAGTATCGAATCACGTATGGACATCGCAGACCTCACGCTCGACATCGAACAGCACCTCGAAATCAAAGCCGACATCGGCGACGTCTTCCGCCGCATGCTCTACCGCTTTGGCGAAGGCAACGTCCGCCCCGATGGCGAGACCCTCAACATGATCCTTGAACCGTGGCCCGGCGGCCGTTGGTTCCGCGACCGCGGCAACGGCATCGGTCATCTCTGGGGACATGTGCAAACCATCAAGCCCCCAACGCTACTCGAACTCGCGGGTCCCATGTTTATGTCGTATCCTGCGATCAATCACGTGGAAGTCAAACTCGAACAGATCTCCGGCGGCACCAGGCTTTCCGTGCGCCACCGCTGTGTCGGCATGATCGACCCGCAGCATCGGCAAAGCTTCCATCGGGGATGGAGCCATCAACTCGGCCTCATCCAAAACGACTTCCAGTAATGCCAAACAACGATCTCGACCCGGTCTGGAAAGCACTGTCGGACCCCACACGCCGGTCCATCCTGGACCTTCTGCGCACCGGGCCCAAAACCACCACCGAGATCGTTGAAGCCTTTCCGCATCTCACACGCTTTGGCGTGATGAAGCACCTCGATGTCCTTCGCGACGCGGACCTCGTGCAAACCCGCGAAGAAGGCCGTCAGCGCATCAATTCGCTCAATGCGGTACCCATCCGCCAGATCTATGAACGCTGGGTCAGCCAGTACATGGAATTCTGGTCGGACCGGTTACTGCGAATCAAAAACGACTTCGAATAAACCCTCAACCCAACAACAGGAGAACGCTGTGCAAACCAAGGACGCAATCCTTTACGCCCTCGGTGTGGCCGATCACGCCGTCGCGCAATCGCTCGACGCCATTGAAGACGCCCCACTCACCTTTCCCACCCCCAACGGCGGCTGCCATCCGCTATGGACCATCGGCCACCTGACCTTCATCGAAGGTGCCTCGCACGAGATGCTGGGCATTGGTCCCAACCCTGTCCCGCATTGGGCGCCGTTGTTTGTCGGCGGCACTAACCCGGTTGCCGACGCTTCCGCGTACCCACCTATCGCGGAGATCCGCGCCACCTTCCGCGACCTTCGCGCTAAAACGCTGGCGTACTTGAACTCGCTCGACGAGGCGGCACTGGACGGCCCGACCCGCTTTCAGCCCCCAGGACTCGAATCGCACTTTGAAACCCAGGGCAAGGCGTTTCTCACCATCGCCATGCATCAGATGTTGCACGCCACGCACTTTACCGACGCCGCCCGCGCCGCCGGACGCCCCAGCGCACTCACCGCTCGCCTGCAAGAGGCAATGCAGACCGCTACTGCCGTCTAAGTCCCTTCGACCGTAGATACCGCACCAGTTCCGCCGGACGATCCGTCTGTATCCCGGTAGCGCCGCGATCCATCGCGTCCTGCCAATATCCCTCCGTGTCTGCGGGACCCAAACGGTCGACATACACATCCGCCTTGGCTTGTTTGGCAAGGCGGATGATCTCATCCTGAAAGTCGCGATGGTCGAACGCGATCACCCGCGGCGATAGCTCTTGGATCAGCGTTTGCAACACCGCGACACTCGTCGCCTCCGGCATCACGCGCAGTTCCCGCCGCAGCGCCTGCACTTCTTTGAGGAACGCAGGCTTGCCGTAGATCACCACCCGGCGCGACATCCCGGTCCTTTCAAGAGCCGCCACCAAAGCGGTAGCTGCGACGTCTTTGCAATCGACATACACGCCAGCCTTGCCTTGCGACGCCAACCGTAGCGCCTCTTCAAAGGTCGGCACGCTCGCACCTCCGCCGGCATCCAACGCTCGTACTTGCGCAAACGTCATCTCGCGAACCGCACCCTTACCATTCGTCGTGCGATCCACCGTCGCGTCATGCAGCAGTACCAGATGCCCATCCGCCGTCGTACGCACGTCGACTTCGAAGTAGTCCGCGCCCACATCGAACGCCGCCCGATACGCCGCCAGCGTATTCTCTGCATGTGCAAGATGTTCGCCCCGGTGCGCGATCACGGCAATCTGGGCGAGAAACAGGAATGGTAGAGTCACCGCAGCTATCAGAGTAAACTGTGGACGTGCAGCTCTCCACAATCTTGCTACTCACAGGCGTCGTAGCGGCAGAGATCTGGCAACAGAAGCCTCCCGCCGAATGGTCCGACAAGGACTGTCTCAAACTCATGTCCAAATCCGCGTGGGCCAAGGAATCCACCCTCAGCGGAGGCGCAGGTCCCATGCGCCAACCGGGCATGGGCCGTATGGAAGTCGACCCCAGCACCGGAGCACCCGGACCAAACCAGCAAATCGGCGGAGGCCTCGAACCTCCGGGCGGTGGCGGAGGTGGCGGCGGCATGGGTGGGGGTCGCGGCGGTATGGGTGGCGGCGGAGGCGGAGGAATGGGTGGTATGGGTGGCGGTGGTGGGGTGGGAGGTCCGGGCGCAGCGGCGATGCCCAAGGCCACCGTACGTTGGGAAAGCGCCGCGCCGTACCAGGAAGCAATGAAGAAGATGCACGCGGAAGGCGCCAGCGCCTCCGATGTAGAAGGCTTCTACGTCATCACCGTTTCGGGCCTGAAGCTCGGCTTAGGACGCGGTGGCAACTCAGCGACGGTAGAGCAGTTGAACCGCGCACGCGAACGCATGAAGGATCAGACGCAGCTCACGCGCAAAGGCAAAGATCCGATCAACTGCGCCAAAGTGGAAGGTACGCCTTCTGTCGAAGGTACGACCTTGCGCTTTTATTTCCCGCGCTCCGAACCCATTTCCGTCGAGGACAAAGACGTCCAGTTCGAAACGAAAATGGGCCCCATGGAGCTCAAGACAAAGTTCGCGCTGAAAGATATGGTCTGGAACGGCAAACTCGCGATTTAGTTCGCGTTTGCCCCGCCCAGATTTTCCGACTGATAGTACGTGATGAGCGGATTGATGATTTCGTCGATCCGCCCTTCCATCACCAGATTCAACTGATGCAGCGTCAACCCGATGCGATGGTCAGTCACGCGATTCTGCGGAAAGTTGTACGTGCGAATCTTTTCGCTACGATCACCAGAACCCACCATCGTGCGACGCTCAGCCGACATCGCCGCCTGCTGCTTTTCGAGCTCCAATTCATACAGCCGCGAACGCAACACACGCATCGCCTTTTCGCGATTCTTGATCTGCGACTTTTCGTCCTGGCACGACACCACCGTGCCCGTCGGCAAGTGCGTGATACGGATCGCCGAATACGTCGTGTTCACAGACTGTCCGCCAGGACCCGACGAACAGAACGTGTCCACGCGAATGTCCTTGGCCTGGATGTTTACTTCTACATCATCGGCTTCCGGCAGCACCGCCACCGTAATTGCCGAAGTATGTACGCGACCCTGCGTTTCCGTCTGCGGCACCCGCTGCACGCGATGCGTACCGCCTTCGTACTTCAACTGGCTGTACACCTTGTCGCCGCTGATCAGTGCAATCACTTCCTTGATGCCGCCCACCGCTGAATGGCTAACGTGCGTCACGTCCACCTTCCAGCGCTTCACTTCGGCAAACCGGGAATACATGCGGAAGACTTCGTCCGCAAACAGCGTGGCTTCGTCGCCGCCCGTGCCGGCGCGGATTTCGAGGACGATGTTTTTGTCGTCGTTCGGATCCTTGGGCAGCAGCAGGATGCGGATCTCCTGTTCCAGACGCTCGAGCTCCGGCTGCAGCCGCGCGATCTCTTCGTTCGCCATTTCGCGAAGATCCGCATCGGACTCCGCGAGCATTCCCTTGGCCTGCTGGAAATCCGCTTCCGCCTTCTTCCACTCCCCGTACTTCGCGACCACTTCTTCAATATCGCTACGGTTCTTGGCCACTTTGCGGTAGGCTTCGCCATCAGAGATGACGGCGGGGTCGGCCATCTGCTCGGTCAACTGCTGAAATTTTGCTTCGAGTTCGTCTAGTTTCTCGCGATATTGCATTTATGCAATGACCAGTTCTCCGCCCTGCTTCTCTTCGAGCTTCATCGCGCCTTCAAGCGCATGAATGGCAACGGCGGTTTGTTCATCAGTAGGTTCCTGCGTGGTGACGCGCTGCAGCCACAATCCGGGCGCCGTCAGCAGACCCAGCAGCTTACCCTGGCGCTTGGCCGCAAAGCGGATCAGCTCATAGCTCAAGCCCGAAATCAGCGGCAGCAGCAGGATGCGCGACGCAAACTTGGCGGCAAAGGTCTCAAACGGCAGCAGCATGTACACCATCATCGAAATCACCATCACCACCAGCAAAAAGCTGGTGCCGCAGCGCGGGTGGAAGGTGACAAAACTCTGCGCATTCGGGATGTTCACCTCACGGCCGGACTCATAGTTGAACACCACCTTATGTTCCGCGCCATGGTACTCAAACATCCGCCGGATGTCCTTCAGCTGGGAGATACCGATGAGAAACGTCAAAAACAGCCCGATGCGGATAATGCCGTCGATAAAGTTCGACGCGATCGTACCGCTCAGCGCCGGGTTCCATTCGCCAATCTTGTTGGCAATCAGCAGCGGCACAAACTTGTACATGAAGATAAAGAACAGCAGCGACAGGCCAATGTTGGCGGCCATCATCCAGTTGCTCAGCTGCACCGGCTTTTCGCCCTTCGCCTCGGCCTCGGCATCGAGCGCGGCGTTGGTGGAAAACTGCAACGCCTTCATACCAAGCGACATCGCCTGGCCCAAGGTCCCGAGGCCGCGCAGAATGGGCAGCTTGAAGATCGGGTACTTTTCGGAAACCCGCGCCACAGGGGCCTCTTCGGTCACCAGTTCGCCATTCGGCTTGCGCACAGCAACGCAGTAACTATGCGGCGCGCGCATCATAACGCCTTCCATCACCGCCTGGCCGCCGACGAGCGTTTCTTCCCCACTTTCGAGAATGGGAAGCATCTGCGTTTGAATGGCCAACCGGGTGAAGGTCTTGAGTTGAGACAAATTTCGACTCCTAATCCTGATTATAAGACTCGCGACACCCCGATCAGGATTCATCCACCAAACCAGTTAGCATGAGTAGGTCATGCGCATCGCCATCGCCGGAGACCACGCCGGGCTCGACCTCAAGAACGAAATGGCAGCCTTCGCCCGTACCCTCGGGCACGACGTCCACGACCTCGGCGCTCACGAGTACTGCGCCACCGACGACTACCCCGATTTCGCCGAACTCGTCGGCCGCGCCCTACAGCAGGGCCAAGCCGACCGCGCGATCCTCATCTGCGGCAGTGGCGTAGGCGTCAGCGTCGCCGCCAACAAGATGAAAGGCGTCCGCGCCGCCCTCTGCCACGACACGTACTCCGCCCACCAAGGCGTCGAACACGATGACATGAACGTCCTGGTCCTCGGCGCCCGCATCATCGCCAGCGCCCTTGCGGAAGAACTGGTGCGAGCGTTCCTCGGCGCGACCTTCACCAACGAAGAGCGCCACGCCCGTCGCCTGGCCAAGGTCAAAGCTCTGGAGGCATCCAATGCCTAAACCCAAAACGCTCGCCCAGGTGCTCCGCAGTTTTCAGCGCTCCGGCTGCGGCCTCAGCGATTCCAGCTGCTTTTCAGTCTTCGTCCCACTCAACGACGACCTGGACTTCGACCGCCCCTTCGGCCTGTTCACAATGGGCCCTGGCTGCGATCAGGCGTACTATCACGGCCAAACCGGCACCTTCTACTTCGCACGGGCAGTCCTGCTTGGCCCCGATGTCCTCGCCTGCGAGGAACCGGGCGGCTGCTGGTGGCTGTTCCACCGCTGCCGCGACCGCGAACTCGTACGCGAGGTCAAACAGTACCGTCGAAACCGCCCCAGAGTACGCCAGATCGAAGCGGCGGAAATCGCCCTTCGCAAAGCCGAGTACCCCAGCATGGCCGAGTACTATCAGGAAAAGATGGCTACTTTTTCGCCTTCAGATCCGCCCGAAGTACCTCAATCGCCTTCTCGATCTGCAGATCGCGACCCTGATAGGTCTCCTGCGGAGGATTATCCACGTACACGTCCGGCGGCACGCCGTAATTCTCCATATTGATGCCCTTCGCCGTGTACACACCGGACCCCGGCGTCCGAATCGCCGCCCCATCCATCAACGTATACGACCCCGTCCCGATCACGCCGCCGTAGGTCGGCACGCCGATCACCTTGCCCAACCCCAGCGCCCGGAACCCGTCCGGAAACATCTCCGCATCCGATGCCGAACGCTCGTTCTGCATCACCACCATCGGACCAAAGTAGGCTTGCTGCGGCCGCGCCTGCTCGATCGAGTCGCGACGCCGGATCGTTTGATACTGCTTCTGCTGCAGGATCCGCAACAGCTCCTGATCGATACCGCCGCCACCGTTGAAGCGCTGGTCGATAATGAGCGCCTGCTTAAACCGGTTGTCCGCCAGATCCAACTCAAACTTCCGCAGCGACGGCGCGTCCATCGCGCGAATATGCAAATAGCCGATCTCGCCGTTGGTCAGCTTATCCACCATCTGCTTTCGATTCATGACCCAGTTGTCATAAGCGAGGTTCGATTGCGCCTGCTCGTTGATGGGCTCAATCTCCACGATCCGCGACCCTTCGGCCGAAGGCTTATCGCTGATCGCAAAGTCCCAGCGCCGCGCCGTATTCAACGTAAAGTGCTTCCAGATGCTCTCATTGGTCTTGATCGGCTCGCCATTGAGCGCCAGGATGTAATCGCCAACGCCCAGCTTCGTAAAATCCTTATCCGCAGGACCCTTGGCAAACACCTTCTTGATCTTGTAATAGCCGCTGGCCGCATCGGCCTCCACCGTAAAGCCGGGGTACCGCGTACGAGGTGGCGCCACGGCGCGATCCGCAGCATTGGTCTCGCCGCCCGACACACCCGTATGCGAGGCGTTCAACTCGCCGATCATCTGCACCATCAAGGTATGCAGTTCCTCGTTATCGCCCACGTACTTCAGCAGCGACGCATACGTGTCCTTCATGCCGTTCCAGTTCACGCCATGCATCTGCGGGTCATAGAAGCGATGCTTCATGATGCGCCAGCCCTCTTCAAACACCTGCTGGCGCTGCGCCCGTTGATCCACCTCTACCTTCAACTCAAAGTTCACGCGACGCCGTGCCGGACCACCGGCCGTACTCCCGGCAGCCGCTGCCGTCGCGCGAGCCGCCACATTCGTACCCGGGCCATCATTCTGCGGTGCCGGCACGTTCACGGCATAAATTGCATCGCGCTCCAAGAAGTAGAGCGTGCGTCCATCGCGTGAAAACTGCGGCGCGGAGATCCCGCCACCAAACCCACCACCACCACGACCCGGCGGCGTTGGCGCAGCACTATCGCCCGCACCCGGCGCAGCCGGTTGCGACAACCGCTGCAGACCTTCGCCGTTCTCCCCAACAATCCACAATGAACTCCCGCCGCCCACCGTCGTAAACGCAATCTGCCGGCTATCCGGCGAAGGTGTCATCGCCGCGACGTTATCGCCCAACCGCGTAATCTGCCGGATGCGCTTTGACAGTCCGTCCCAATCGATCTTCACGTCAGGCTTGACCTGGCCTTGCTGCTGTTGGCCGCCACGAGCCGCCATCGCTTCTTCTTCGCTATCGATGCCACGATCAAACGGGTTGCGATCTTCCTTCAGCAACGACACGCTGTACAACTGCATCGACATCGGACGTCCCTGGCTCGCCATGCCCTGCTGCATCACGCCGGCGGTGAGGATCAACTTGCGTCCATCCGGCGTCCAACGTACCTGGTTCGCAGCAAACAGTTCATCCTCGCCAATGCGCCGTTCCTTGACGCTACCGTCCAGCGCAGCAATGTGTACATGAGGCCGCGAGTCGCGATCGAACTTCACATACGCCACCCACTTGCCATCGGGCGAAAGCTCCGCGCTATTGATGCCCGACACGTCACTCGACGCAATCAACTTCGCCGCACCACCTTCGACATCCACCTGATGCAGCTTGTTATCGGAGGACGACACCAGCAGGCTCTTCGAATCCGGCGCCCACGACATCGCGCGCTTTTCCGTATCCGAGTCCGTCAGCTTCTTGCGCGTCTTGCCGAACTCATCGGCCACCCAAACTTCATCACGCCCACTCTCATCGGACACATACGCGATCCACTTCCCATTCGGTGACCACCGCGGATTCATATCGCGCCGGAAGCTCCGCGTCACGCGTTGCACCTCTCCGCGATCCGTAGCGATCGTAAAGATCTCGCCATGCCCGGAAACAACGGCCCGCCGCGTCGATGGCGACAGGTGGAAGCTATCGGCGCTCGACGTCAGCGTCTTCCATTCGAGTTCATTGTCCTTGGTGTCGCTCACGATGTTGAGCTTGATCTCGGTCGACTTGCCCGTCGCCGTATCCAGCTTCCAAAGGCCAAAGTTTTCCTCGTACACCACCGTCTTGCCGTCCGCAGAAATCGACGGATAGAACAAGCTCCCGCTGGTATGCTTGGTCACCTGCTCGGCCTTGCCGCCCTTATCCGAAATCTTCCAGATGTTATTGGTGCTCTTCAGCACCTCAGGCCCGCCAAACTGGATGTTCTTCTCGTTGCTCAACCGATCCGCGACAAAGTAGATCTCACCCTTCGCGCCGTACATCGGCCACAGCATGTTGCCCTTGTATTCCGGGTCGTTCAGCGACGTAAACTTCCCCGTCGCCACATCCATCAGCCACAGGTCGCCGGATGCGCTGCCGCGATAATGCTTGCGCCACCATGTCGGGTTATGCCGGGTGATCGCCATGCGCTTGCCGTCAGGAGAATAGCTCGCGTACGTCCCCCAGTCGGACGGCACCATCTGCTCCATGCCGCCTTCCGCAGGCACCTCGTACACGCTCATGATGGTGGGAAACACGCCGTCCCCGCGGGTGGACGAGAAGATCACCTTCTTGCCATCGCGCGACCATCCGACAACATTGTCCGTCGCCGAATGAAACGTCAGTTGACGTGGCTCGCCGCCTTCCGCAGGCATCACGAACACATCGTAGCTGCCAAACCGGTTGGACGAGAACGCGATCCACTTGCCATCGGGTGAAAAGCGCGGCATCATCTCGCGACTCTTGTGGCTGGTGAGCCGCTTGATGTCCGAGCCGTTCTCAGCAGCCGACCAAAGATCCCCCTGGTAGCTCACCACCACGCGACCCTGATGATAGGTAGGTTGGCGCAGCAGCCGGGTCTGCGCACAAAGGATGGTCAGGCCGGCCGAAGCCAGCGCCAGCAACAACACGCGACGATGCATTCGAAAAAACTCCTGAACGAACGGGACGAATGGAAATTATCGAATGTTACCGCAGTTGTAATTCGCCGTTGGCCGCCGCAGCCTTCTGTGCGACGCCGCCCGTGCCCTTCCAGGACTTCAAATCAAACGCACCCTTGGCGTCAATCTGGTACACATCCACCCCGGACATCTCGAGCGGCTTGCCCGCCTCCACCACTTGCGGCTTGCGCGTCGCGCGAAAGAACCACGCCGAACCTTTGCCCACCACCGATGCTTTGCCATCCGGTTCCAGCAATACGGCCGTCGCCTCATCGATGCCCAGACCCCGCGGATTCTTCACCGGCATGCGCGCCAAAAACACCAGCAAACGCCCCATGCGCTTGCGTGCCATAAAGTGCGAATCGGTAATCAGGCCCCGCAAATTCGGAATCTTCAAAAACCCCGTCGCCACAGTCACTTTCTTAAAGAACGGATCCGCCAAGGCCTCCGGCGTCTGCACCGTGTCGAACTCCGCGCTAAACAGATACTCGCCCAAAATCGCCAGACCCGCGCTTGTCCCGCCCACCGGAACCCCAGCGTCGATGCGCTCCTGAATCGCCTTATGCAGCGGCGTATCTTTCCACCGGCTGACATAGTTCCACTGGTCACCGCCCGCAAAGAAGATCGCCTCCGCCTTGCGAACCTTATCGAGCACCGCCGGATCACTCGAAGCCTCGCGCGTCTTCAAGATCAACGTCGCCGCAGAATTCGCCCCGCCGATCTTCTGCACATACGGGTTGTACGCATCGCTGCCGGTCGCCCGCAGCACCAGAAAATCACCGCCGCCGGATTTGCGAATCAGGTACTCAAACGCCGGCGTGACATCCCCTCCGCCACCGAGCAGCGCGTACCCCGGCTGCGTCTTGGTCACCACATCCTGCGCATTGCCCGCGCGAATGTACTCAAAATCCGCTGACATGGTCAGCATCAAAGCAAGTGCGATCATTTGTAAAAATACCGAGCAGCAAATTCCAAAAACACCGGCCAGTTCGGACCCGTCACATGCCCGCCGCTATGCTGCCGGAACGCGATATCTCCAGCCATCAGCCCCGTCTCCACCGGCGGAAACTCCGTCGTACCCAAATCCTTCTTGCCCAGCAGCTTGTACACCGGCCCCGCCGCCACCGCTGCTAAAAAACTACCCTTCGGGTCCACCCAGCCATCACCCTTTTCCAGGGTCCCCGCGCTGATAAACACAGGGCGCGGCGCAACCAGCGCGATCAGCTCATGCGAATCCACCGGCAGATCCTCCACCGTCATCGGACCCGCATACTTCAAGTAATTCCCCGCCATCCAGTGGTACTCATTCGCCGCCGCGACATTTTCGAGCAACTCGCCGTACGTGCGCCGGTGCAGCTTCGCCCCACCCGCGCCCGACGAACTCACAAACGCCACCGCAAAGCGAGGATCGTCGGCCATCGTTACCAGTACAGACTTGCCGTACCGCGAATGCCCTTCGAGCGCCACGCGCTTAGCATCCACCAGCTTTTCGGTCTCCAGATAATCCAGGAACCGGCTCGCACCCCACCCCCAAGCCCGCAGCGCACCCCAGTCATCCGGCTTCCGTGGCTGACCCTTATTCACCAACCCAATGATTCCCGCCGTCAGACCCGCGCCGTTGTCCGCCTGTATGCTCACCGGCGTGATCGTCGCGTACGCCCACCGGCGCGACATCACCTGTTCCTGCCATGTCGGCCCCGTGGATGTCGTCGCGCCCGGCCGTACCGGAAAGTTAAAGCCGTACTCGACAATCACCGGCACAGCCTCACGAGCCCCAATCGGAATCGCCAACGTCGCCAGGATGTCCACTGTCACGTCCGGATAACTCGAGTTATCCACGTGCCCCACCAGGCGCTGCGTCCGGTACCCGCGCTCTTCCTTGGTCTCGGTAACTTCCCAGTTCACCTTCGGCGTATTCTTGGGCATGCGGCCGTACACTTCGCGATCGAAATCTTCGACGATCTCCGGCCGCCGCTTCTTCCACCAGTCATTCGCCGACGTCACCCGCTTGCCATTCTTCAGCACCAGCGGATCCGGCAGCTTGGCAATCGGCTTGACCTTCGCCTCGTCGTAGATCGCCGCGTTGGGCGCATTTGGATCTCGTCCATTCGCACCCTGCCGGATCTGCTGGATGCCCAGCTTTTCCAGCATCAGCTTGTAATCGTGCTCTGTCTGCGGCGCCACCTGGCCCCACAACACAACAGCAACAACAAAGGCGATCAGCGACAAAGAATACTTCATGGCAATGGGGACTCCGAGTCGATCAACTTCTCCGCCAGCAGTTCCTTCCACAGATCCGCCGGTATCGGATGCGCGAGCATTGCGAGGTTATCATCCACCTGCGCCGGTGTCACCATGCCCAGCGCCAACGTTGTCACAGCCGTAGGCGCAGCCGCGAACTGCAACGCCGCCGCACGCAACGGTACGTCGTACCGCGCACAAACCGCCTCAATCGCTTTGGTCTTGGCCATGATGCTTTCCGGCGCCACTGCGTAGTTGTACCGCGCACCGGGAATCGCACCAGTCGCCAGAATGCCGCTATTGAACACGCCGCCCAGAAAGATCGAAATGTTCTTCGACTCTACGAGCGGAAAGAACTCCCGCAACGGCTCCTGCTCGAGCAGCGAGTACCGCCCGGCGAGCAGGAAGCAATCGACGTCCGCATTCCGCGCCCAATCCGCCAGCATCTGCCACTCATTCATGCCGGACCCCACCGCCCGGATCACACCCTGCGACTTCAGATCGTTCAACGTCGGAAACGCCTCGTCCAAAACCTGACGCCGAAAATCCCCCAGGTCGGGATCATGCACATGCACGATATCCAGATAATCCGTCTTGAGCCGCTTCAGGCTATCCTCAACGCTCTTCTTCACCGCGTCCTTGGTGTAGATCCGCGTACCATCGGTCACCGGACCTCCCACCGTATTCGGCAGCCAGCCGCACTTGGTGGCGATGATCAGCTCTTTGCGAGGCAACTCGCCGATCACGTTGCCGATCCGGATCTCCGACAAACCGTTGCCGTACAGCGGCGCAGTGTCGATGAACGGAATGCCGTTCTGGAACGAATGCAGAATCGTATTGCGGGTGTCTTCGTCGCTGACCGCAAATCCAAATTGCGCAGCCATCGAACCGATTGGCGCGGTACCGAGCGCCACCTTGGGGACGGGGAAGCTAAGGGACATTGTCCTTATGATGCTAGCCTGAATTTCGGCATCACAAATGAGCGAAGGTCCACTGAAGAAGACACCGCTAAACGACGTCCATCGCGCCCTCAAGGCCAAGATGGTGGACTTCGGCGGCTGGGACATGCCCGTCCAGTATTCGGGCATCATCGACGAGCATCAGGCGGTACGCACCGCCGTGGGACTGTTTGACGTCTCCCACATGGGCGAAATCGAAGTCAAAGGTCCACAAGCGCTGGACCTCGTCAACTACGTCTCCACCAACAACGCCGCCAAATTGAAGCTCGGCCAGGCGCATTATTCCGGCCTCCTCTACGAACACGGCGGCTTCGTGGACGACATCCTGGTGCACAAGGTCGCCGATGACCACTACTTCATCTGCGTCAACGCCTCCAACCAGGACAAAGACTACGACCACATCGCCGCCCACGCCGGCAACTTTGATGCAACAGTAGAGAACGCTGGCCCGCGCTACGCCCAACTCGCTGTCCAGGGTCCCAAGGGCCTTGCCACCCTGCAAAAGCTCACCACCACCGATCTCGCCTCCATCAAGTACTACCACTTCACTGACGGCGCCGTTTCCGGAACCCCCGCTCGCATCGCGCGCACCGGCTACACCGGTGAGGACGGCTTTGAGATCTACATCGCGCCCGAAGAATCGCCACGCATCTGGAATGAGTTACTCGACGCCGGGCAGGAATTCGGCATCAAGCCCGCCGGACTCGGTGCCCGCAACACCCTGCGTCTCGAAGCCAAGATGGCCCTCTACGGCCACGAAATCGACGCCTCCATCAACCCCTACGAGGCCGACCTCGGCTGGATCGTCAAGCTCGACAAGCCCGGCGACTTCGTAGGCCGCAAAGCGCTCGAAGAAGTCCAGAAGAATGGAATCAAGCGCAAGCTCGTCGGGTTTGAGATGGTAGGCCGCGGCATCGGTCGCGACGGCTACGAAGTGCAGCTCAACGGCGTCAACGCGGGATGGGTCACCAGCGGCGGACCCGCGCCCACCGTCGGCAAGAACATCGGCCTCTGCTATCTCCCTGTGGAGCAAGCAGTTCCAGGCGTGGCAATCCAGGTGATGGTGCGCAATCAACCGGTCGACGCCATCACCGTCGCAACGCCTTTCTATAAGCGAAGCAAGTAGACTACAATCGTTCGAGGCATCATGTACCCGGATCAATACAAGTACACCAAAGAGCACGAGTGGGTCGCGCCGGATGGCACGGTCGGCATCACCGATCACGCACAGAAAGAGCTGGGAGACATTGTGTACGTCGACCTGCCGAAACCGGGCGCGGCGGTCGAAACCGGCAAGAGCTTCGGCAGCGTCGAGTCGGTCAAAGCAGTATCGGACATTTACTCCCCCGTCGACGGTGAAATCGCCGAAGTAAACGAAGCGCTCACCACGGCGCCCGAAAAGCTGAACGAAGACCCCCACGGCGCCGCCTGGCTCGTCAAGATCAAGCTTTCCAACGCCTCTCAGCTCGACGGCCTGATGTCCAAGGCCGACTACGAAGCCTACATCGGCGGCCTGTAAACAGCCACCTCGCAAGGGTGCCGGAACCGACCCCGGCATCCTTCAGTTCCCCACCACTTTTTCCTCGACATTCCTGCAGTTCAGTCGTACGCTGTACCCACGAGGTGTCCACCATGAGCACGCGGCAACACGACATCGAAATCGACATTGCGGCTCCCGCCGACCAGGTTTGGGAAGCCATCAGCACCGGCGACAAGATCCAGCAGTGGTTCGCGCCAATCGCCAAGGTCGAACCCGGCGTCTCTATCGAGCTAGGTTGGTCTCCGGAAATGTCCGGCAAAGCCGCGATCCGCACCTGGTCCCCGGGCAAAGCTCTGTCCTGGGTCGAAGGGCCTGGCACCGAGTCTGAAAAGGTCGTCGAGTTTCAGTTGGAACCCAAAGACGCCAACCGTACCACGCTCCGTTTGGTCCACACCGGCTTCCGGCCGGAACCGGAGTTTGACTCGGAGTACGAATCGAACCACGGCGGCTGGCATACCTTCTTCGCCACCCTCAAGCACGGTCTGGAACGCTTCGCCAACAAGCCGGCCCGCATGGTCTCGGCTTTCCGTATGGCCGAAGAACCCAAGCCTACGGTTTGGCAGCGCTGCCAGCAGCACCTGAACATCGACAACACCACGGAAGGCGCGCCGTACACCGCTAGGCTCGGCGCCTACGAACTGTCGGGCACCGTCCTCCGCGCACCTCGCGAAGGGTACCTCTGCCTCAGTGTCGACTCGCTCGATCACTCACCCCTATCGGTGTTCGTCGAAGGCGGCGACAAAGCCATGGTCACCCTGCAATGCACCCTCTACGGGGACGCCGTTGCGCAAGCGCCCGCCATCGAAGCCGCCATCAGCAGCTTTGCAGAGAAACTCGTCAGTACTGGCAGCTCTTCAAATCCGGCTTGATGTAGTGCTTCTTGTAATTCTTCGCTTTGGAATCCGTGCAGCCCACCAGGTTCAGCAGTTCCACCTTGCGGAACTCCACCGGATGGCTCTCGCTCTGTAGCGAAATATAGCCGCCTTGCAGCAAGGTTCCGTCCTTCTTCACGGCAGGATCAAAGTGAATGACGTTACCGCCGCCAATCTGCGGCATCTCGTACGTCAGCACCGTCTTGCCGTTCACGCGGTGCGTCACCACGCCGTCCCCGTGTACCTCGGCCTCAACGCGCACCCACTGGTCACCGCGCAACGTCTCTGAGGTCGAGTTCAAACAATGCGGCGTAAAGAACTTGCCCTGGTACACGACATTCGTCCCTGGCGTACACAGATTCGCAGTCGTACGCTCGCCCGTTGCCGCGCCGCCCAGCAACTGCACCTCGATCGAGATTGGAAAGTCCTGATCCTTCCCCATCGTCTTCGGATCCTGGCAATGCACCATGATGCCGCTATTGCGGATCGCCCATCCCGGACCCTTCGGCGCCTGCTCGCCTACAAACCGGTACTCCACCGCGATGATGTAGTGCGAAAACGGCTCCTTGTAAAAGATATGGCCGAACTGCTCGTCAAAACTCTGGTAGCCGTCGTAGTTCACCGTCAGCATGCCGTCCTTCACCCGGAAGGTATTGGCGTAGTTATCGCCGTACGCATGCTTGGTGATCTTCGGCGTCCAGCCGTCCAGATTCTTGCCGTTAAACAGCTGGATCCAGTCCGATGCCTCTTGCGCACACGCCATCACCGGAACCACCAAAGACAACATCCATAATCTACAGTTCATGCCAAAAGGCCTCAGGAATAGGAGTCTGAAAGTACTGCGCATTCTGCAACGCTTGTTGCGGCGTATTGGGACCCGGAACCACAGATACAACCGCCGGATGCCGCAACACAAACTGTAACGCGGCAGCCGCCAGCGGGATGCCATGGCGCTCCGCCAAAGCTTCCAACCGCTTGGTCTTCTCAATCATCTCGGCCGGAGCAGCGCCATAATCATACGTCGCCGGCCGTGTCGTACCCGATGCCAGTAACCCCGAAGCATACGGCGCGCCAATAACCACCGAGACCCCGCGCGAATGGCACAAGTCCAACTCGGCGAGCCCATCCTGATTCAGCAGCGTGTACGGCATGGCCACCAGAAAGTAGTCCAGCGCGAACCGCTCCAGGAACCTCGGAATCAAACCTGTCCGATTGATCCCCGCGCCAATCGCCCGAACACCCGTGGTGGACTTCAGCTCATCCAAAGCCTGGATGCCGCTCTCCAGTTCCGCGAACCGCGCATCCACGCCTTCCTGGGTCTTGTGATACAGCAGGTCCAGATCATGAATCGCCAGCGCCTGTACCTCCGGCATCCCTAGCCGTTGGAGACTGTCCTCATACGACCGCATGATCCCGCTGTACGTATAGTCAAACCGCAGATCGAACGGCAATCCGCCCTTCCAGCGCGACGCCCAGTCGAGCGTCCCGCCGCGATGCAGCACGCGCCCCACCTTGGTCGCCACCACCACATCGGGCCTGCCCCGCAGCCCAAACCCCAGACGCAGTTCGCTCTTCCCCATCCCGTACCAAGGTGCCGTATCAAAGAACCGCACCCCAGTCGAGTACGCGGCTTCGATGGTCGCAAACGCCTGTACGTCGTGCGTCGCTTCCCAAAGGTCGCCGATCATGGCGCAGCCCATCCCCAGCTCAGTGACTTCCAATCCAGTACCCGCAACTTCCCGCGTCGCAAACATGACAGGCACCATCATACTTCGTAAGGGTAATTGGTCAGTCTAGTGCAGGCAACGCTCTAGCCTGGGTTTTTTCGCTCCGGATCAGGCGCGTGAGTAATGCACCTCGTTCCCATCTTCCAGATCGCCAACAATTCGGGAGCAATCCCTGCACAATATGCCGTTTATGTCGGTCTATTCCTGCGAGGCCCTACCTGCAACCAACTCTTCGGTGAAGTTGCGCGCGCAACTTCGACGACCATCCTAGCGCGATATCCTTTGAAATGTTGGAGTATTGCAGAAATGTCCACCAACAGCCAAGAAAGTGTTCGTTCACCTAGGAGATCGGGCCCGACCTCCATCCCGCAAGACATTGCGGCTACAGTTCTGTTCAAGTCTGATAGATGCTGCTGTGTCTGTAGAAACGGCGGCCGGCCAGTGCAGATTCATCACGTGGACGGCAATCACGAGAATCACAGTATCGACAATCTCGCAGTCCTCTGCATGGATTGCCATACCGAAACTCAAATCAAGGGCGGCTTCCACCGAAAGCTGGACGCCCAACAGGTTGTTCTTTACCGGAACGACTGGTTGGATTCGGTCGCCAGGAAACGCAAGGCTAACAATGCCGCGCAGCGCGATGCCTCGCCGATCGTCTACTACAAGCACTACAACTTTCGTAGTCGATTAGCAGCCCAGTGGGCTGTGTTCCTTGACTGTCTTGGCTTGCCTTACTACTACCAGCCTGATTTCGGATTACAGCCCAATGGGGCTGTGCCAGACTTTTTCCTGCCTGATATGGACTTCGATCCCGAGGCGGACCGTCATCGGGGCGTATTTCTTATGGTTTCAAGCGAGTATCCGTCAGAATGCATGCTCGAGAAAGCAGTAGATCTAAGAGACCGTTCGGGCCGCGAGGTGTATTTGTTTTATGGCCCAGTTCTTGAGGAGGGATTGTGCTGGCGGGGCGCAGAGTTGTCCGCGGTTGTCGGCAAGCATGTTGCACCCGTATGGATCGAGCAGTGCCCATTTTGCGGAGAAGTTGGGTTCGCACCTAGACCGACCGGGCCAGAAGATCAAAATTTGAGGGTGCATGCGTATTGTGTGGAAGAGTGCACCTTTGCGAAAAAGTACAACGTCATGAGTTGGTTCTTGGACTGCCAAACTCACTTGAGCGTTCGCGCCTACCGCAATCATCATTCACCGATGCTTGATCTCGCGTACGATACCGCAAAGTCTGCCTCTTTCGACGATCCGAATCTTGCGTCGCTAACATGTGGCATCGGCGTGGCCGTTCGAAAGCTCCGCGAGCAGCGAGTGTTTAGCACGCCTGAAACAATAGCAACAATAGGGGAAGTGGCTCAGACTTTGCGGTCTGATCCAGCGTGTCCAGCGTATGAGGAGCCCTGGTACGTAGCCCATCTGGCGCACTTACGTTCCAGCAATAGAGCCTCTTGTCCCTGTTATAGCTGTGAGTATGAGAGAAACAAACAACAATAGCTGAGGGCAGTGGCCGAGAACGTTACAGGGCCGCGAATTGGTTCAACAAACGACAGTCCGGATACACCTCGCCGCGATCGTTTGGCCTCTTTAGCCCGCCACGACCCAAACTGTCTCCAGGCGCGGGTCGGACCGTCGGCGATCCGGGGTGGCCAGGAGCAGGGACCCAAACGACCGAGAACGATAAGTCGCCAAGCCTAGAGCTTTCCTGCTTCCGAGCGGGTTACGCGCGACACAGAGGTTAGATTGGAACATCGATCGCTAAGCCTGAGTGGTCTGCTGATCCGATAACGGTGCGCAGTCAAACGGAGCCACTCGCCCCGTAAGATTTCCCTTGCAGACCTAGCGCGCTAGGTGTAGACTCCTAGGTATGGCAGCAACCAGCAAGAACGACGGTCTGCAAGGCGCTCTCAGTCTCCTCATCCTGAAAACCGTGGCCCACCGCGCGCTCCACGGCTACGCCATCGCCAGCCAAATCCAGCGCATCAGCGACGATCTCCTCCGCGTCGAAGAAGGCAGCCTCTACCCTGCCCTCCACCGCCTCGAACAGGAAGGCCTCATCCAAAGCGAATGGGGCTTGACCGAAACCAACCGCAAAGCCCGCTTCTACCAGATCACCAGCGCCGGACAAAAGCGCCTCGATCAGGAACTCGATTCTTACCGCCGCATCCAGCGCGGCATCTCGCTCGTCCTCGGGGAGGCCTAACCACCCATGTCTATCTTCCGCCGGCTGTATGCATCGATCTTTCCAGACTCTGTACGTACCCGAGCGGAAGAAGAAGCAGCCTTCCACGTCGACATGAAGGCCGACGACTACATCGCCCAAGGCATGTCCCCGCGCGAGGCCCAACTCCGCGCCCGCCGCGACTTCGGCAACGTCGCCATGATGCAGGAAGAAACCGGCAATCGCGACCTCTTCCTGTCCCTCGAAGGCTTCGCCAACGATGCCCGCGTCGCCTGGCGCCGCCTTCGCCGCAGCCCCGTCTTCCTCGCTACCAGCGTGTTTTTGCTGGCATTTGGCATCGGCGTCAACACCGCGATCTTCAGCGTGGTCGACCATCTCCTGCTCCGTCCGCTACCTCTGCCCAACCCGGACCGTCTCTACGTGGTCGAAGAGTACGTCGAAGGCAAGATCCGCAACAGCAACCCCGCGCGCCTCGCCGATTGGGCCGCCCGCGTGGAATCCTTCGAGCGCACCGCCAGTACGTACGGCGAAACCATCGGCCTCGACGACAACGGTTCCCGCCGCGGCGTACAGGTCATGCGCATGGTCGGCGATTGGCCCGCCGTACTCGGCCTCTCCCCCGTCGAAGGCCGCAGCATCAGCCCAACAGAAGACAACGTCGCGCTACTCACACGTTCCGGCGCCGCTCGCTTTGGCAAAATCGGCTCCAAGCTACGCCTCGGCGAAGAGATCTTTGAAGTCGTCGGTATCCTGCCCGACGAGGTCGCCTTGGGTGAAGAAGTCGGCATCCTGACCCCCGCTCCCCGCTCGGTAATGAACGCTTCCCGCAGGGCTGGCTTCCTCACCGTTGCCGCCCGCCTGCGCCCCAACGCGACCCTCGCCGCCGCCACCGCACAAGCAGAAGCGGCCGCACAATCCATGGGCAAGGACCATCCGGAAACCGACCGCGGCATGACCGTCAAACTCGTCGACGCCCAAGCCGCCTGGACCTCGGACATCCGCAAGTCCGCCTGGATGCTGCAAGGCGCGTCGATGCTGCTGCTCATCATCACCATCGCGAACCTTGCTGCCCTACTCGCCGCCCGCACCAAAGATCGCGAACGTGAAACCCGCATCCGCAGTTTTCTTGGCGCCACCAAATGGTCCATCGTCCGCCTGCATATGGTGGAAGCGGGCTTGGTCAGCCTCCTCGGTTGCTTCGCCGCCGCTGGTGTCGCCGTCCTCGGCCTCAAGTACCTGCAGAATGCGTTCGCGAATCAATTCGCCGCCATCTCCATCGTCACCATCGATGCGCGAGTCTTCACCTTCGTACTCGCCCTCGGCCTCGTCGCGACCTTGCTCTGCACCGCCATCATGGCCTCGCGCCGCTCGCTCGGCATGCGCGCCTCAGCACTTGTGGTGATCGAAGCCTCCCTCGGCCTTCTTCTGGTCGCAGCCGCCTTCGGCATCGCTAAAGAATTCGCGGACCGTCAGTCCCGCCCCCTCGGCTTCGCCCCGCAGAACCTTCTGGTCGCCCGCGTGGACATGCCGTGGAGCGTCGACAACTCAGACATCGAGCAGGTCATCGATCGTGGCCTGGAGCAATTCGGCGCACTCCCCGGCGTGATGAGCGTCGCCGTAGTGGACCGTCTCCCGCTCGGCGGTGGCACCCAATCCGCCAAGCCCGTCATCCGCGGCCGACAGGAACCTGTGACAGAAGAAGTCGGCTTCCGAATGGCTACGCCAACGTACTTCGCGACGATGACGATCCCGATCCTCGCCGGCAACGGACTCGGCGAGAAAGACACCGTCGTCGTCAACGACGTACTCTCCCGCCGTTACTTCGACGGCAACCCCATCGGCCGCTACATCTCGAACGACGGTAAGAAATTCTTCCGCATCGCCGGTGTGGTCGGCGGTGTCCGCACGGAATCCAAAAACAAAGAGGCGATGCCCGAAGTCTGGCTGTCGTACCGCGACTGGGCCTGGCCCAAGCTCGAGTTCATCCTCAGCACCTCGCAGCCGGCCTCAGCGCTCGCGCCCTCGCTACGCCGCCTCGTTACGCAACTGCACGCCTCCGCGCTACTCGACGACGTGACGCCGCTCCAGCAGCGCCTCGACAAGGTCGACCTCGAACCCCGCCGCGGACGCGACATGCTGGCGCTCTTCGGTTTCGTTGCCCTCTGCCTGGTGATCGCCGGAGTCTACGGTGTGATGGCCGGAGAAAGCCTGCGCCGTACCCGTGAAATGGGCATTCGTCTCGCCATCGGCGCGACCCCCACCAACATCTTCGGCTTGATCCTCAAGCAGGCGCTGAAGCTCGCCGCTATCTCGCTGGTGATCGCGATTCCGCTCGGGTTGTACAGCGGCCAACTCGAACCGCGCATGCTGATCTACGCCGGCCTCGCCATTGCAACAGCCATCGCGTTCGCCGCCCTGTGGCCAGCGTGGAGAGCCGCGCGTATCGCACCGGCCACCGCGCTACGCACCGAATAGGGGCTATTTGCCGAGCTTTTTCTTCTTGTACTCTTCGTACTCAGCCTTCAGCTTGGGGTCTGCAGGCGTCGGATAGATATCGCTCGAACGATACTTGCCGGTCTGCAGCTTCTCTTTGGTCCACTCATCGTGGACATGCGTTTCCTCGGCTTTATCCACAATCTCCTGCACAAACTGCGGAGGGATAAAGCCAACGCCGCCGCGATCGCCAAGCACGACATCGCCAGGCATCACCGTCGCCTGCCCGATGCGGATCGGCACATTCACGCCGGTCACCATCACATTGCAGATAGCCGAAGGATGCACGCCCCGATAGTACGCCGCCATGGGGATCGGAAAGATGCCTTCCAGGTCGCGGATGCCGCCATCCACCACAAGCCCGGTCTTGCTGCGTCCAAACACCGCCATCGCCAGGTTATCCCCGACAATCGTGCCGCATTCGACCTTGCCGAACAGATCCGCCACCAGCACATCGCCCTCTTGCAACGTGTCGATCACGCGTTGATGTCCGTTCTTGCCCAAACCTTTGGCAATCGCTTCGGAATCCGCAATGCCCTGCAAATCCGGCCGCGTCGGCATAAACTGCACCGTCACGGCGCGACCCACAAGCTTCCGCTCCGGATGCAGAATCTGCCAGCCCGTCTCGAACTGGTTCACAAACCCCTTATTGCGCAGGTGGCCCCAGGCCTCTTCAATCGATAGCCCCTTCACCTTCTCCAGCAGCGCATCCGGCACACGCGGACGCCCATCGGCACTACGTTCATACGGATTGTCCTTGGTGAACTTGATCAGCTCTTCTTTCGAAAAGACGACCACTTGAGCAGGAAGGAGGGAGGAGGAACAGGCTACAACGGCAGCAAGGGCGAGCAGCAGCGGCTTCATCATTTTTGGAACTCTATCACATGCGGCGAACGTAACTTTCGGGCCGATTCGGCGGCCTTTTCGAACGTCGCACGGAGTTCCGGGTCCGTCAGATGATTTCGTATCTCAGTCAGGTTCGCAAGAAACGCATCAATCGCCGCCCCAACGTTTTCGGGATTCGTCGCAAAGATGTCGCTCCACATGCCAAAGTCGCTCATGGCGACCCGTGTCATCTCAATCGCTGCAGGACCCGCCACACGCGGAGCATCCGCATGCGCAGCTAAGGTCACACCCAATGTCGTCGACAGCAACTGCACCAGGTGCGACGTATGCGCCACCGTACGGTCATGCGTTTCGGGATCGAGCACCACAAGCTTCGCCCCAAAATCCCGTATCCGCGCCTGCAGCCACTGCGTCACCGGAGCTTCCAACTGCGCAGGATCGGCAGGCGTCAACACCCAATTGCAGCCTTGAAACAGGTTGGCATCGGCATGCTTCACACCGCGCGCCTCTTTGCCCGCCATCGGATGTCCGCCCAAAAATTGCGGACCCAACGCCTCCGCTCCAGCCGCGCAAATCCGCGCCTTGGTGCTGCCGGCATCGGTGACAATCGCGCCGGGCTTCAGCAAGCCCGTGAGCCGCTTCAAGTCATCGATCAAATGCAGAATGGGCTGCGAAAGAAATAGCAGTTCTGCGCGCGATGTTGCCTCTTCCAAGGTCACCGCCTCGTGGATCACGCCCAGTTCGATCGCTTCACGCGTCGTACGTTCGGAGCTGACCCCCAAAATACGGCCCGCAAATCCAGCCTTCCGCAGCGCCAAAGCGAAGGACCCGCCAATCAATCCAACTCCGGCGATGGCGACAGTCGATACCACTTGCTTGTACGACCTATGCGCTACGGCCAACCGCTTGTGCGATCAGTCGAATCTGCTGCATCATCTCTTCAAATTGCCCCGGCTTCAGGGTCTGCGCGCCGTCGCTCACCGCACGATCCGGATCCGGATGCACTTCCACCAGCAGACCATCGGCACCCGCAGCCACCGCTGCCCGCGCCATCGGCACGACAAACTCGCGCTTGCCCGTACCATGCGACGGATCGCCCAAAATCGGCAGGTGCGACAGCTTCTTCACCACCGGAATCGCCGAGATGTCCATCGTATTCCGCGTCATCGTTTCATACGTGCGAATACCGCGCTCGCACAGCATCACATCGTAATTGCCACCCGACAGAATGTACTCGGCTGACAACAACAACTCCTCAACCGTCGCAGAAATCCCGCGCTTCAGCAGCACCGGCGTACGCACGTTGCCAATCGCCCGCAGCAAATTGAAGTTCTGCATGTTGCGCGCGCCCACCTGCAGAATGTCGGCGTACTCGCACAGCAGCGGCAATTGCGATTGGTCCATCACCTCGCTAATCACCAGCAGCCCATTGCGATCTGCGGCCGCCCGCATGATCTTGAGGCCTTCTTCGCCCATGCCCTGAAAGCTATACGGCGAAGACCGCGGCTTGAACGCACCACCGCGAATCACCTTCGCGCCGGCCTTGGCCACGATCTCCGCGGACATCTCGATTTGGTCGACGTTCTCGACACTGCAGGGCCCGGCCATCACGACGACCGAGTTGCCGCCGATCTCCACGTCCTTGATTTTGACGACGGTACCGCCCGGCTTAAAGCTCCGGCTCGCCAGCTTATAGGGCGAAATGATGCGATGACACTCTTTCACGCCGTCTAAAACCTCAAAATCGGCCGGCTCAAAGTCCTCTACCGGACCCACACCGCCCAGCACCGTATGCGTCACACCCGTCGACCGGTGAACCGTAAAGCCCATGTTCACCAACCGGTCAATCACGCCCTGCACCTGCTGCTCGCTCGCTCCGGCCTGCATTACCACTAACATTTACTTGGATTCCTTATTGTTTTGCTGCTGCATGCGGTTGCGCTGCACGCTGCGCATCTCGTCCATGATGCGTTCAAAAACGCGCTTTACGGCATCGTCCGGCAAAGGTCCGGCGTTGTTGCGCGTGACATTCTCATACACCTTGTCCTCGCGCTTCGGCTCGTAAATCGCCATGTTGTTTTCCTGCTTGACCCGGCCAATTTCCTGCACCACTGTCGTACGTTCATTCAGCAGCGCCAGGATGCCCAGGTCAATCCGGTCAATCTCGTCCCGGTACGGTTTCAGCAAGTCCTCAGGAGCCGCCATGCACCAGCCTCCGGGTGAAGCTTTCCAGTTCTTTCTCCAGATCAGGACTCGCCCCGTGCTGCTCGACCACACGCACCAGAGCGCTACCCACAACCACGCCATCAGCCACCGAGCCGACCTTCTGAAACTGCTCGTGCTTTGAAATACCGAAGCCCACCGCAAGCGGCAGCTTCGTGTACTTCCGCATCGACTCGACCAACGGCCCAATTGAATCCGACAGCGATTCCTGCTCGCCCGTCACACCCGTGCGCGACACCAGGTACACGAACCCGCTTGAATACTTGGCCACCAACTCTAGCCGCCGCTCGGTACTCGTGGGAGCCGCCAAAAACACCGTATCCAGGCCCTCCGCACGCATCGCATCCACGTACGCTTCCGCCTCTTCGACGCTCGCATCGGTCATCAACACACCATCGATGCCCGCCGCCTTCGCGTCCTTGGCAAGCTTTGAAAAGCCGTACCGCAACATCGGATTCAGATAGCTGAACAGCACGATGGGAATCTGCGACGTCTTGCGTACCTCAGCCGCCACCTGCAGGACTCCGGCCAAAGTCATGCCGGCCTTCAACGCACGATCCGCACCGCGCTGAATCACAGGACCATCGGCAATCGGATCAGAAAACGGTACGCCCAATTCGATGAGGTCCGCGCCGCCACGCTCCAGCGCAGCCACCAGACCCGCGGTGGCGGAAGGCGTCGGATCGCCCGCCGTCAAATACGCGACCAGCGCGGGCTTGCCTTCCGCCTTGCGGCGTTCAAACATTTGAGCAATTCTACTCACTGAGCGTCGAGTTCCTTCAGATTTTCACGATAGATATCGGTGTCCTTATCGCCGCGACCCGAAAGGTTCACGATAAAGATCTCACCCTTGGCAGCAGGCGCGCGCTTGATCGCTTCCGCCACCCCGTGCGACGATTCAAGCGCCGGAATGATGCCCTCGGTGCGTGACAAGCAGACCGCCGCTTCCAGCGCCACGGCATCCGTCACAGCCGTATACTCGGCGCGCTTCTGATCATGCAGGTACGCATGTTCAGGACCCACCGACGCATAGTCCAAACCAGCCGACACCGAATGCGTCAGCGCAATCTGACCATCGCCATCCTGCAACAGATAACTATACGTCCCTTGCAGGACACCCGGCACGCCGCCATCAAACCTCGACGCATGCTCGCCCAACTTGGTGCTACGTCCACCCGCTTCCGCGCCAATCATACGTACACCAGGATCGTTCAAAAACGCATGGAACAATCCAATCGCGTTCGACCCACCACCGACACAAGCGATCAACGCATCAGGCAGGCGGCCTTCCTTGGCCAGGATCTGTTCCCGGGCTTCTTTGCCAATGCAGTGGTGAAAGTCGCGAACCATCATCGGGTACGGATGCGCACCCAGCGCGGACCCCAGCAGATAATGCGTGGTAGAAACGTTCGTCACCCAATCGCGCATTGCTTCGCTGATTGCGTCCTTCAACGTACGGCTGCCATTCGTGACACCCACGACCTTCGCGCCCAGCATCCGCATACGGAAGACATTCAACTTCTGCCGCCGCATGTCTTCCTCGCCCATGTACACCGTGCAATCCATGCCAAACAGCGCGCAGACGCTCGCCGTCGCCACACCGTGCTGTCCCGCGCCCGTCTCCGCAATGATGCGCTTCTTGCCCATGCGAATCGCCAGCAACGCCTGCCCGATGCAGTTGTTGATCTTGTGCGCACCGGTATGCAGCAAGTCTTCGCGCTTCAGATAAATCTTGGCGCCACCCAGCGATTCCGAAAGCCGCTTGGCATAGTACAGCGGCGTCGGACGCCCCGCGTAATTCTCCAGCAAATCCGCAAGTTCGGCTTGAAATGCCGGATCGACGCGCGCTTCCGCATACGCCGCTTCCAATTGTTCGAGCGGGGCCATCAGCACTTCCGGTACAAAACGGCCGCCATACGGTCCAAAATGCCCGCGAGCATCAGGTAGGTTCATCATGTCGTTTCCACACTCCTCGCCGCTGCGACAAACGCCGCGACTTTGGCCGGATCTTTACGTCCAGGCGCGCGCTCGAGCCGCGAACACGCGTCCACGCCCCAGGGCCGTGCGACGCGGATCGCATCCGCAACGTTCGACCCATCGAGTCCACCGGCCAGCACAATGTTGCGCGTCAGCGCCGGAATACGAGTCCAGTCAAACGGAACGCCGGTTCCGCCATACGTACCCGGCGCCGGCGAATCCAGTACAAAAGCCTCGGGAACAGCGTCGCCCTCCACCTCGGCCGGATCAAAGTCCGGACCCGCGTTCTTCGCGCGCCACACTCGCGTACCTGAGGGACAGGCCCCGCCATGCAACTGTACGACGTCCAGATCCGCCAGCCGCGCGACATCCAGCACAAACTCCGGCGACTCGTTCACAAACACGCCGACGCGCAGAATCCCCGGCGGCACTTCATCTGCGATCTGCCGCGCGACTTCGGGCGTCACATACCGCGGACTCTTCGGATAGAAGTTAAACCCCAAAGCATCCGCACCGGCTTCGACGCTCATCAGGGCATCTTCCACCGTGGTGATGCCGCAAACTTTGACAATCACGCAGGCAACGTCCTCAACGCGCGTAACGCAGCCGTCGCATCGCCGGATGTCATCAGGTGTTCGCCCACCAAAAACGCCTTGTACCCCGCGTCCATCAGGCGCTTCACATCGGCGTTCGAATGAATGCCGCTTTCGCTCACCAGCACGGCGTTCGAAGGCATCTTCTCCGCCAGCCGCAGCGACGTATCCAGACTCACTTTGAACGTATGCAGGTCCCGATTGTTCACCCCGATAATCGTCGCGCCGGAATCGATCGTCGCGCGCAACTCCTCATCGTTGTGGACCTCAACCAGCGCCGACAACCCCAGTGACTCCGCCAACTCGCGGAACTTGCGCATCTGCTCCACCGTGAGGATCGCGGCGATCAACAGAATCGCATCCGCGCCGACCGACGCCGCCTCATACACCTGATGCTCATCGATCGTAAAATCCTTGCGCAATACAGGGATGTTCACCGCCGTACGAGCGCGCTCCAAATCCTGCAGCGAACCATAAAAAAACTCGCTGTCGGTGAGTACGGAAAGCGCCGCCGCGCCGCCAGCTTCATAGGAAAGCCCAATCGCGACCGGATCAAAATCGTGAGTAAAAATGCCCTTGCTTGGCGACCCCTTCTTCACCTCCGCGATCACCGACGGCGGATTCACCATCAGAGCGGCTTTGAAGTCGCGATGGTCATTCTTCGCCATGTGGGCCATCTGTTCCACAACCGGCCGGTACCCGCGGGCTTGTTCCAACTGAACATGCTTGTGGGCGACAATCTTGGCCAGGATGTCGGGAACCTGCTGCACTTGCTGCTCGGGCGCGGTCATGGCGATGAAAACGGGAAACTACATGCTATCACGTCCGTACATTTCTCTAACGAATTGTTCCACTTACGCTAGAATGACGGTTTAGGCAGTACATGACCGCAACTCCCACAGTTTCCCGAGCCAAAGAATTTCGCGAACAGCTAGCCAACCGCATCCTGGTGGCCGACGGCGCCATGGGCACCATGCTGTACGCCAAAGGCGTCTTTATCAACCGCTGCTTCGACGAATTGAACCTGTCGTCGCCGCAAATGGTGCGGGAAATCCACGAAGCCTACGTCAAAGCCGGTGCGGAGATCCTCGAGACCAACACCTTTGGGGCAACTCGTCCGCGCCTGTCTCCGTTCGGTCTCATCGAAAAGCTGCGCGACATCAACACCGCCGGTGTCCGGATCGCCCGCGAAGCCGCCAAAGAACAAGCCTTTGTCGCAGGCGCCATCGGACCCCTAGGCATCCGCCTCTCCCCCATCGGACCAACGTCCCACGAAGAAGCCCGCGCCGCCTTCCGCGAACAGGCGCAAGCCCTGTACGACTCTGGCGTCGACCTCTTTGTCTGCGAGACTTTTTACGACATCCACGAGGTCGAGCAAGCCGTACGCGCTATCCGCGACGTAGCCGGCGACGAGATTGTCGTTGTCGCCTCCATCACCATCGATGACGACGGCAAGATGCGCGGCATGGATGTCGAAACCTACACGCAGGCATTGAACGACATCCCCTGCGACGTGGTCGGCATCAACTGCTCGGTCGGCCCCAAAACCACGCTCGAAACCATCGAGCGCATGATGCGGCATACCACCAAACCGGTCAGCGCGATGCCCAATGCGGGACTGCCCGTGCGCGTCGAAGGCCGGCAGATCTACATGGCCACGCCCGAGTATTTCTCGCAGTACACGCGGCGCTTCCTCTGGGCCGGCGTCAAGATCGTGGGCGGCTGCTGCGGCACCACGCCGGAACATATCAAAGAGATCCGTTCGGAAGTTCGCTCGCTGCAACCCGGCCAGAAAAAGCTCAACATCACTGTCGAAGAGCCGGAAGCCAAGCTCAAGGCGCTCCCCGCTGTACCGATGGCCGAAAAGTCCCAACTTGGCGCCAAGCTGGCATCGGGCCAGTTCGTATCGTTCGTGGAAATCCTGCCGCCGCGCGGCGTGGACGCCAGCAAGGAAATTGAAGGCGCCCGCATGTGTAAGCAGGCGGGCATCGACTGTATCAACGTCCCCGACGGACCCCGTGCCAGCGCCCGTTTGAGCGCTCAGGTCACATGCCAGAAGATGCAGGCCGAAGCCGGCATTGAAACCGTCCTCCACTTCGCCTGCCGCGACCGCAACATCTTAGGCATCCAGTCGGAACTCCTCGGCGCGCACAGCGTCGGCGTACGCAATCTCATCTGCATCACCGGCGACCCGCCCCGCATGGGCACGTACCCGGACGCCACCGCCGTCTTCGACGTCGACGCCATCGGACTCTCCAACATCGTCACCAACCTCAACCGCGGTCTCGACATCGGCGGCAACCCGATGGGCTCGCAGACGGCGCTGGTGTTGGGCGTCGGCGCGAACCCCGGCGCCATCAACCTCGATGAAGAACTACGCCGCTTTGAGTGGAAGGTAAAGGCAGGTGCCGAGTATGTGGTCACCCAACCCGTGTTCGACCTCGATCTACTCGAAGCCTTCATGAAGAAGGTGGAGCACTTCAAAATCCCCTTCATCGCAGGTATCTGGCCGCTCACCAGCTACCGCAACGCCGAGTTCATGGTGAACGAACTTCGCGTACCGGTGCCCGAGCACTTTATGGAACGCATGCGGCAGTGCGACAACGCCGACAAGGCTCGCGCCGAAGGCGTCAAAATCGCGCAGGAAATGGTGCAGCGCTGCCGTCCGCTCGTCGCAGGCGTACAGTTGAGCGCGCCCTTCGGACGTTATCAAATGGCCATTGAAGTGGCGGAGGCGATCGGTCCCCGGTGAGCACAGACCTCATTGAAATTGACGCAAAAGCACCGTCCGCCAAGGCCATCAACCGCGCGGTCAAGATCATCAAAAGCGGCGGCATCGTCGCCGTACCCACCGACGGCCTGTACTCACTCGTGGCGGACCCGTTTCAGCTCCACGCCGTAGCCAAAGTCTTCCAGGCCAAGGGACGTGAAACCGTGCGTTCCCTGCCCTTGTACGTCAGCGGACCTCTGATGGCAGAAGACCTGGGCAAAGAGCTGTCATCGCGCTTTGCGATTCTCACCCGGCGCTTTTGGCCCGGACCGTTAACCATCATCGTCCCCGCCTCGGCGCGAGTCCCCTTGAAGGTCACGGGCAACACCGGACGCCTGGCCATGCGCCAGGCGCAATCCGCCGTCATCGACAAGCTGCTCGAAGCCATGGATCAGCCCCTCATCGGCACCAGCGCCAACGTCTCCGGCCAGCCAACCTGCGCGAGCGGCATTGAAGTGTTTGGCACCATGGACGGCCGCCTGGACCTCGTCCTGGACGGTGGACTGTGCGCAGGCGCAGGCAGTACCACGGTGGACATCACCGAGCCGTACTGGCGGTTGATCAAAGAAGGTGCGATCCCCGAACGCGAGATCGCCGATGCGCTGAAGGATACCTAGCGCGAGCGCGTTAGCCGTGCAATGCCAGTGGCCTTGCCCGTAGAAGCATCGGCTTCGACAACCACCGCGTGCAGTTCCACGCAGCCTTCTGCCGCGTCCATTTTGACCGGCATCCCGGTCTTGAACTTGTACAGCACCAGGTCGCGCTGCACGCCGATGACACCGTCATACGGACCCGTCATACCCGAGTCCGTCTGATACGCCGTACCGCCAGGTAGAATACGCGAATCCGCCGTAGGAATGTGCGTGTGCGTACCCACCATCGCCGTCACACGGCCGTTCAAATGCCAACCCATCGCGACCTTCTCGGACGTTACCTCCGCATGAAAGTCCACAAAGCGGATTTTGACGTCGTCGGGGATGCTAGCGATCAGGCGATCGGCGGTGGCAAACGGGCATTCGGTAGGCGCCATATACGTACGCCCCTGCAGGTTCATCGCGGCATACGGAATGCCGTTCTTGGTCTGCCCAATGTACAGGCCGGAACCGGGAGCACTGGGGTAATTCGCCGGACGCAGAAGCTTGGGTTGGCGGTTGAGGTAGTCGTAGATCTCGCGCTTGTCCCAAATGTGGTTGCCGGACGTCATACAATCGACGCCGAGCGACAGAAAATCTTCGGCAATCAGCGGTGTGACGCCAAAGCCGCCGGCGGAGTTTTCGACGTTGGCGATGACCAGGTCGATCTGCTGCTCAGAGACGATGGACTTCAGATTTTCGGCAACAATTTTGCGCCCGTGCGACGCAAAGATGTCGCCGATAAAGAGGATCTTCATTCAGAAAAGCGGGGGAAGGGGGAAAAAGAAAATTACAGGAGCGCACCGCTTCGAGGTCCAACCTCCGTCATTGACCCCTGAAAAAACATGGGGGGAATCCTCCGCACGCCTTCAGGCTTCTCCTATCACCCAGTTACGGGCGGGAGCTTGCACACCGGCGCTTTCGAAACGAGCCGGATTCCATGACGAATTGCATAGGATCAATTTTTAAGAGGCCAGACCAGCGTTACAGGAACGCTCCTGAAGGGATCATAACAGGTTTTGCTGCTTTTGCATCGTTGAATTTGGTAGACTGAAGCAGTAGTCAGCAGTAAGCGGTTTGAGGGCGTGTAGCTCAGTTGGTTAGAGCGCTTCCTTCACACGGAAGAGGCCCGGGGTTCGAGTCCCTGCACGCCCACCATGTTATACTGCGAATTACCGCCAAGTTTCACCACCACCCGTACGGGCGCGTAGCTCAATTGGCAGAGCAACTGACTCTTAATCAGTAGGTTGAAGGTTCGATTCCTTCCGCGCTCACCATCTTCAGAAAAGGTCCCAATCGAAGCGAAATCGGCCAACGCTCGTTGAGCATCGTATCAGCTGCTTGCTACAATCTTTCGATTCTGTCGTGATGTCAGACAGTTTGCGAGCGCAACTACTATGAAAACTCTTCTCACTCTGCTGATTGCGGGCGCCGCGTGCGTTTCCGCTGACACACTCACCTTTGATGGCAACAACTGTGCCGCCGACTCCAGCGGCATTGGTGCTGCGACGCCCTGTTTCGATCTCAGCGCAATCAACCAAACGTATGGCGATACGGCTCAGGTCAACGTCACCTATGCGGATGCGAACTTCGGCGTCTCACTCGGGTACTGGGGCGGCGGGTATAACGACCTCACGGGTATCGTTTGGGCGGCTGGCGGCGACCCCGGGTCGTTTGGACGCATCACGCTGGAGTTGCTGATTCCGGGCACCATCACTCTCAACTCGCTGGACATGGGAGCGTTCCCGAACACCACTCTGGGTACCAACCTTCGGATCTATGGTCTGGGCGGCGGCTCTCCGCTGTATACGTTCTCCGGGAATGTAGGCACTCCCCCGAACGCGACGCCATTCTCGTTCTCGAACATCTCTTCGACGAACGGACTCATCATCGAATGGCAGAACTCGGCGTACAACGTCGGCATGGACAACATCGACTTCACGATCACTCCGACGGCGACTGGTGTTCCCGAGCCGAGTTCGATGGCGATTCTGGTATTGGGAGCCGGCGGTCTGCTGACTGTCTCCCGCCGCCGCCGCTAGGTAAACCTCCCCTCGACACCCCGGGGCTGGCGCTCGCAAGAGGCCTGCCCCGGCACAGCTAGTTCCCCCGTATCAAGACCCGCCAGCCGAGTAACGCCAGGCCCCCAACAAGTAGCATCGCAATCACCAGATATTTGAAGTAGCTGGCGGGGAACAACCACGTTCCTACGACGCCCAGAATCGCACCGGCGATTCCCGCCAAAACGGCAGCGATGAACGCCTCACCCACGCCGGTACCCACGGCCCCCTCATTCGGCTTGGACGCAAAGCTGTAGACAAAAGACAGGATGCCTGCGACCACGGCCGCGAACGCAGCAGTGGCAAGCGCGTTAAACAGAATCTTTAAGAGTGTCACGAGTGATCCACTCACCTAAAGCGGAAAAGGCGAGCGGATTCCACCACCTCCTGTTAATGAATCGCGTGAGCTTTGCTCCCAGGCAAGCCTGAAACGCTTAAGCCCTTCCTTTCCCTCACTTGGCGCTTCCGTCTGACGTACCCAAATTGGGTATTCACGTACCCATTATGGGTATTTGGCACGCCACGCGTCGGGAAGTATAACACCGCGCGCGAGACTTTCGACCCTCGGTATTGAATGATACTCACGACACTACCGCAACACCATCCAACTAACTTCTTTGGGTGGAACAACACAAGCACGGTTGACACGGCTCAGTTAATCCTGTATCGTCAATCCCTCACTGATTTGGCCGCAGATCCCGCAGTCAGTAAACTTTCGCGGAAGGAGACTTTCCAATCGTGCCAACTCTTCTCAGCTACCCCGGTGTGTACATCGAAGAAGTTCCCAGCGGCGTACGTTCCATTACCTCCGTTGCTACATCGATAGCCGCATTTATTGGCAACTTTAGCCGTGGTCCCATAGGCCAACCCGTTCGCCTCCTTTCCGCCATGGACTTTGATCGTGAGTTTGGCGGCTTGCGGCAGGATAGCCTTGCATCCTATGCGATTCAACACTTCTTTCTGAACGGAGGCTCACAGGCGTGGGTGGTACGCACCGCAGCGGGTACACCCGTTGCTGCCTCGGCTGAAGTAACTGCCGACTCATTTGACCTCACCGCCGTCTCTGAGGGTGTCTGGGGTAACAACCTAAAGGCTGACGTCGAGGTATTGGCCGGAAGCACCACCTTCCATCTCACGGTGCGCGAAGTAGTGGGTGACCAAAACGTCGCCATCGAACGCTTCCTGAACCTTAGCTTGGACTCGGCAAACAAGCGGAGTGTCGTAAAGGTTCTCGCGAATGAGTCACGCCTGGTCAGGGCAGTTCCCAAGGGGAACTCCACATTACCGGCCCCCTCAACACTTGCCGTTACGCTAACCGACGGCAGCGATGGCACCTTACCTGACGCTGCGGCACTCACCGCGGCTCTCAGCGCCTTCGACCGCGTAGACCTCGTCAACATTCTCTGCATCCCTGACACAGACCGGCTGGGCGATCAGTCCGCAACAACTGTTATTGCCGCTGCGACAGCGTACGCTCAAAGTCGCCGCGCGTTCTATATCATCGACATTCCAAATGGAGACGTCCAGCGTGACACCATCGCCGAAGCCGAAACTTGGCTGGCTTCCGGCGCGAATCCACGGCACCCGAACACCGCCGCCTACTTTCCCCGCCCCCGCATTGCGGACCCACTGGATGAGTTTCGCCTCCGTACCGTTCCCTCCAGTGGCATCCTAGCGGGCCTCTACGCTCGCACCGATGGAGCCCGCGGCGTTTGGAAAGCGCCCGCAGGGCTCGAGGCTACGCTACTTGGCGTGCAGGATTTTGAACTCACGATGACCGACGCTGAGAACGGTGTACTCAATCCATTGGGACTCAACTGTCTTCGTACCTTTCGTCTGGCTGGCAATGTGAGTTGGGGGTCGCGTACACTGCGCGGCGCTGACGGGCTCGCCTCAGAATGGAAGCACATTCCGGTCCGCCGTCTTGCACTTTTCCTCGAAGAGTCGCTTTACCGCGGAACACAGTTTGCTGTGTTCGAACCGAATGATGAGCCGCTGTGGTCCCAAATCCGGCTCAACGTCGGTGCCTTCATGCAAGGACTGTTTGTTCAAGGCGCCTTCCAGGGAACCACACCCCGCCAGGCCTACGTGGTCAAGTGCGACAGCGAAACTACCACGCAAGCCGACATCAACCGCGGCGTGGTCAACGTGCTGGTCGGCTTTGCCCCCCTTGTGCCCACGGAGTTCGTTGTGGTGCGGATACAACAACTGGCCGGCCAAACACAATAGGGCAACAAGGCAGCAAAAGAGAGGTGACATAACAATGGCAAGATTTACTGTCAACGCCACGCGCCTGGATCCTTACAAGGCGTTCAAGTTCCGCGTCAAGTGTGATGGCCGCTACGTGGCTGGTGTCAGCAAGGTAAGCGCACTCAAACGGGTTACAGAGAAGATCGAGTTTCGCGATGGCGCGGAACCTTCATCGCCACATAACTCACCCGGCAAAACCACCTGGGAAGCCATCACCCTGGAGCGTGGTGTCACACACGATACCGAGTTCGAAAGGTGGGCGAACAAGGTCTGGTTGCTAGGAGCTGGTCTTGGTGCCGAACGCAGCCTGAAGGACTTTCGCAAGGACATCATCATCGAACTGCTGAACGAGGCCGGCCAGGTGGCCATTGCGTACAAGGTCTACCGCTGCTGGGTATCGGAGTTTCAAGCGCTCCCCGAACTGGATGCCAACGGCAATGCCACCGCAATACAGTCCATCAAACTCGAAAACGAAGGCTGGGAGCGAGATCTGGCCGTCACCGAACCCACCGAGCCCTCTTTCACAGAGCCCACAACATAACATCCGATGAAACCGTTAGGGGCCCAAGAGTTGCTGGATGTGGCCGACCAATCGATACGCCTGAATTGGGTGGACCGGGGTCTGCTTCTCGCCAGGTACGCTTCCGCAGGCGCACTTTCCCGCGCCTGCGAGGATCTCCCCTTAGCGATTCGCGATCGTCTGATTCTGGGCCTACGCATTGCCACCTTCGGTCCCCAACTGTCGCTGCAAGCCCGCTGTGGCGGGTGCGGCGAGCAGTTGGAGGCGGAACTGGACGGCGCAGCTATGCTCGCGTCGCATCTTGAGGACCCGCCGGAGGCAACCACTGTGCACATTGAGAACAAAGAACTCTCGCTGCGCATGCCCACCAGTCGTGACCTCGATTCCGTGGCCGGGTTGCCATCCGAGCAAGCCCACTGGGGACTCTTACGCCGATGTCTGGCCGACGCCTCAGTCGAACTGGACGACCAACTCCGAAGCGCTGCTGCTGCTGCGCTCGAGTCGGCTGATCCGTTCTCCGCGCTCGAACTGGAACTTGTGTGTCAACAGTGTGGGAAGGGCACGGTGACACAACTTGATCTCGTTTCGTTCGTACTGAGCGAAATCACAGACGCAGCCCATCGTGTCGCCGCACAAATTCACCAATTGGCCTTAGCTTATGGCTGGACGGAGGCAGAGATCCTGCAGTTGCCCGAGGCACGCCGAAGACGCTACCTCCAATTCATTACCGACGGGGCCAGTGCGCCATGAATGGATCAGATCTGTTCAGTAATCTGGTCGAGCGCGCCACGGGTAGCTTCGCAACATCGGCGCAGCCGCTTCTATCCGCGCGTCCCGTCCTTGCGCCGCCCAGCGTTGGGTTTTCCATTGAGGAAGTCGAGTTGCCCGTGGCTCGTTCAACGGTTGACGCTGCCAAGCCGAGCGTACGATTTGCCGTTAACACGCAGCCCACGGTAGCCGCATCAGCTACAGCTGGGCGCGTACCTGCCCACATGCCGGTGCCCGAGGCGCCGTCTACCAGTCAGTACCGTTTCACCCCAACGTCAGACCCGGCGAAGGCGCCGCCATCGGAACGGCACACAGTCGAACTCCGCACCATCCTCGAGAAGGCGGTAGAAGTCGCGCCGCATGTTGTGTCGCCGCTGGTCATCCGTCCAGACAGCGCACCAACGATCAGCAGCGACCGAGTCGCCAGATCTGTCTCACCGGCGGCCTCAATAGCTGAGGCACGACCCGCCATAGCGAGGCGCGGCCAGTATGCACCGCGCCAGCAGCCCACCCAACCAGCGAACACCCAAAGTGCGCCTTCCGTGACGATTCGTATTGGAAAAATTGAGGTCAAGGCCCCAGCAACGCCATCGCCGCGACCCGCCGTCACCCAGTCTGCCGTATCCCGCGTCGCGCCTCGCCCATCGATCTCCCTTCAGGACTATCTGGCCAGAAGGAACGGCGGCTAGTTATGTCGAATGCACTGGCAATCGCATCCGTTACCGCCATTCTCCGGGACGCCCTGCATGAGGGGCTTATCAACCACCGTGTCGATTCGCTCTTCAGCTTTCAGGTCACCGCGCAGCCCCCCGATCGCATTGCCGTTGCCGAAGACTTCAATCGACTGAACCTGTTCCTTTACCGTGTCACTCCGAACCTCGGCTGGACCAACGCGCAACTTCCTTCCAGGTCCCCCAGCGGGGAACGTATCGACAGCCAGTTCCTCGCGTTGGATCTTCACTACGTTCTTTCTTCGATGTCCACCGTCGACCTCCATGCCGAAATCCTACTCGGCTACGGTATGCAGGTCCTGCACGAGAAACCAGTTTTGGGTCGTGACTCCATTCGCACTGCACTCGGACTAGGAGGCATCCTGCCCGACGCCTTCCAACAACTAGCCCCCTCCAGCCTCGCGGACCAGTTTGAACAAATCAAGATCACGCCTTACTACACAGATCTGGAAGAGATAACTAAGATCTGGACGGCCATGAACACCCCGATGCGGATGTCTGCGCTCTATCAGGTCACCACCGTCCTGATTGATAGCCGTCTTTCGCGCCGCGCCGCCCTTCCAGTCACACAACGATCTCTATTCCTGCGACCATTGCAAGGCCCGTCACTCACACGCATCCTTTCAAAAAGCGATGGACCCGGTTCCTTTGAACCGCTGCGCCCCATCATTCACGGAGACATCCTGCGTCTGGAGGGACATGCACTGCGTGGTGACGTCACAATCGCCGCCGTAGGGGAGTTTGAGGTCGCGCCGATGGAAGTAGAAGGCGGCCAGATCACCTTTACTCTTCCCCTTGCTCTGCATCCCGGTGTGCAAGGTGTTGGTGTGCGTCACCGCATCGCCAAGAACCCTCCTTCCACTGAAGAGATGCCGTGGGAAACCTCCAACGTACTTCCCTTTCTGCTGCGCCCGCGCATTAGCAACGTAACGGCCAGCAACGTGACCTTCCTCAACAGCCTCGCCGCCGGCACGCTGACCGTGTCGCTGACCCACAACGTGGGTGGCCGCCAGCGTACAGAAGTCTTACTGAACGAGCGGAATCCACCAGATGATCGTCCAGCCCTCGCTTACACGTTCACGGCAACGCCGCTGGCGGGAGATCCCTTACCTTCCGAGGCGAACTCGCGTGACTTTGAGTTCCAGAACGTCAAGAGTGGGTCCTATCTCGTTCGAATCCGTGTAGATGGAGCAGAGAGCACCTTGGAAATGACGGGCGGCACCTTCAGCGGACCGGCGGTGAGCATCCAATGACGGTACAGGCTGAGTGGATCGAGCAAAGCAGAAGCGCGATTGAAGAGCGTCTGGAATATCTCCGCTCATGCCTCACCAATCAGCAACCTACTTTGGCGGGAACACGCTCGAACTCCGCCCTCGGCCAACTGATACAGCGCTTTGGACTCACGCCGTTTGAAACGGACGTGCTGGTTGCAGCCGCCGGCCTTGAACTGGATACGAGCTTTGCCAAGCTTGTAGCATCGGTCCACAACACACCAAGGGCAACTCTCACCGTGGGGCTCGCCCTCTCCTGTTTCACTCAACCACACTGGTCTGCCTTTGCAACGTGTGGCGTGCTCCGCCAGGGCCGTCTGATCCGCCTTAGCGGGGAAACGTCTGGTCTGGCCGATTCCCTTCTGCACTTGGAAGAGGCGGTTCTGCACTACTTGAACGGCGTTGCGACAGACCCCGCCGGCTTCGACGTGCGTCTTCGCCCCTACGTGCGTCCACTGCGCCCCGCTCCAACACCCGCGACCCTGCAACCCGCCGCCGAAGCCTTTGTTCGCGCTTGGGCCGAACAATCTCCGGATGGCCGCCGTCGCAAACCCCACCTGCTAGGCGCGGACGCGATCACTCTCCATTCGCTCGCAGCCGGCGCCTCTGCCGCGCTGGATCGCTACATGGTTGCCGTAGACGTTGCTGCGCTTCCATCGGATCGTGCGCATCTGCTCGACCTTGTCGAACTGCTCGAACGGGACTGCCTCCTGTTTGACACGGCAATCCTGTTCGACACCAACGGATGTGACGCGCCAGAAAAGCGCCTGACCGCGCAATGGTTGGCCAGCCGCGTCAGGACTCTCGCCGCTTTCGTAGGTGATTGCTTCACGGGTTCTGGCGACGTTGGAGTCGTCCAGATCGCCGTTCCCCGGCCCTCGCGTCAGGAACTGGAGACCGCCTGGCGTGACGCATTGGGTCCGGCAGCTGTGGCCCAATTAAACGGACAACTTGCCGCCGTGATCGAACAGTTTCGTCTAAGCCCGTCTATGCTTGACGCGGCCGCCTCCGAAGCGCTGGCATCAGCCGACGGCGAGGAAGACAAGCTCGCAAACCACGTCTGGGACGCCTGCAGAAGACGTAGCCGCGGTGGGCTCGACGATATCGCCCATCGCGTGGAAAGCCACGCTACCTGGAGCAGCCTCGTTTTGCCGCAACCCCAAACCGAGATACTGCAAAGCCTGCTCTTCAGCGTGCGCCATCGGCACCGCGTTCGCGATGAATGGGGCTTTGAGCGATCCTCATCGAGAGGCGCCGGGACAACGGCCTTATTCTACGGTCCCAGCGGTTCCGGCAAGACCCTGGCGTCTGCAGTGATTGCAAACGAACTCCAACTCGACCTCTATCGCATCGACCTTAGCGCCGCTGTCAGCAAGTTCGTTGGCGAGACGGAAAAGAACCTCCGCCGAATCTTCGATAGCGCAGAAAGCAGTGGCGCCGTTCTCCTGTTCGATGAGGCAGACGCCCTGTTTGGAAAACGATCTGAGGTCCAAAGCAGTCATGACCGGTACGCCAACATCGAAGTCAGTTACCTCCTGCAACGGCTCGAATCCTACCGTGGGCTCGCCATTTTGACCACCAATCTACGCACAGCGATAGACAACGCATTCCTGCGCCGCATTCAGTACGTAGTGGCATTTCCCTTCCCCCCGGCCGCCGAGCGCGCTCGCATTTGGCGATGCGCCTTTCCTCCAGCCGCCCCACTCGATCCGAGTGTCGATTTTGAACGCCTATCGCAGCTCGCCGTCGCTGGTGGCAACATCGCCAACATCGCGCTCGACGCGGCCTATCGTGCCGCAGCCAAAGGTGGCGCTATCAGCATGCGTCACCTGCTCGATGCTGCTCGCGCCGAGTGCGCCAAGATCGAAAAGCCGCTGGCCGAAGCGGAGGTGCGGGGATGGATCTAACCAACTCCCCTATTTCACTCACCATCGAGGTACTGTCGATCCAAGCTCCGCCGACCATGCAGCATGCGTACCAGTGGCGTGCCCACGCGGAGGCCGTCGCGCATGCGTTTGGCCAGCAGTTCGCTGCCCTCGTCCACGCTTCCGGATTGCCGGCCGGATTCGATCCCTCGCGTCCGTTGAGCCTTCCCCCAATCGACGCCCGCCCGGAGACGGCGGCGGCCACCGGTCGTCGACTTGCAACAGCGTTGTACGCTTCGCTTACTCCCTCGAAAGGCGCGCGCTGAGTCATGGCTTCTCTCCGCGCCAACGTACTCACCCGCGAATCCGGAGCACCGGCCACAAGGCCTAAGCCGGCGGTACAGCGGTCAAAGATAGCTCCCCAAGTACGACCGGCCTCGGCACGTTACACACTACGCACTGTGGATGCGGAACCAGCGCCTGCAAATGGAGTACGCGAGATCCCGCTGCCCCATCGAGTCGCTTTAGAGGACGCTCTTGGGCGGCCTCTCGCACACATCACGGCGTGGACCGGGCCTGCCGTAGTCGCCTATTTGGAGTCGTTGGGTGCGGAGGCCGCAGCCATCGGCACTACGATTCTGCTGAGAGAATCCGCTCCAGCGATCGACCTTGTTCGTCATGAGGTCGTCCACGCCCTGCAGTCCAGCGGCTTCGCACTCCAGGCGTCCAACCCTCAGCTACTCGATGAACGGGCCGCCGCAGAGCAGGAGGCGGCCGCACTGCCTCAAGTCCCGCAACACCGGCTCACCCCAGGAACGGTGGCATTGCGCCGCACCCAGCCTGGCGTCTCGAGTACAGAGAAGCAGCAACAGCAAGAGGACTTTCAGGAAGCCAACCGCCGCGCAACACAGGCAAAGGAGGCAGAGCAAGAAGCGGAACGTCAAAAAGCAAAAGCCGGCGAGACGGAAACTGAGCCAAAGGAGGAACCGGGTCTTGAGCTAAATGACCCAGGAAAGGCACTGGAAGAGAAGCCTTCACCCACCTTCACTCCGCCCGAAATGCCAGACACCTCTCTGTCGCCGGAACAGCAAGCGGAACGTCAGGCAGCAATGGACAAAGCCCAGGCGCAGATGGACGCTGCGACGAGCGCCGAGGGCGTGATCGGAGCCTACGCAGGCGCGCCACCATCACTGATGGCCTCCGCACAATCCACTCTCGGCAAGCGCGTAAAAGACGTCGTGCAGCAGGACTCCGAGAAGTTCGCCGCCGACCTTCCGGACATGCACGCTCAGATGGGAGGCAGCCCGCAAACTGATACTGCTCCCGCCGCCGTCACCGCCCCTTCGATGGATCAGGTTCTCGCACCAGCCGAGGACCTGCAACCCGCTACGATACCCGATATCCCGAAGCTTCCATCTCCTGGTCCCTACGAAAAAAACAACGAGGTAGTGCAGCAACTTTTCAAGAGCTTAGGATTCGGCAAATCGGAAAAGGCACTTGGCGAGTCGCTTGCAGACGTGGCCACCACCGACCCCGATATACAGACTTCGCCAGGCGATGTTCCGCCTTTTCCAATGGACGGCGAGAACGATCCAAAGCAGTTGGACGACCAATCTGCGGAGGCGATGAAGGCTTCTCTCGCAAAGCAGAAAGAAGCGGCGCAGGCGGTGATCGACGGCCGAGGTCCCGAAGCCGTCCAACCTCGAGAGATGAACGAGGTCCACCAGGTGCCGGACCCCGAATCAGTCACAGTTCCCGGCATCGCCGCATCGCCCGAGGCCGAAAAGTTCGCCGCCCGTGGCTTGCCCGAAGAAGTCCTGTTTCAGTTCGACAAGGATGCCGGACCTGAGATGCAGGAGCATCTTGCCAAGGCCCACAAAACCGCCGCAGATGCAGAACGCAAGCGGGACGAGGACCGATCGAACGCCGTTCAGACTGCAAAGACGCAAGAGGACGGCTTAACCCGTAAAGCAGCCGAACAACAGGGTACAGCCGTAAACCAATCGCGACAGGAGATTCAGAACGAGCGGCAACAAGCGTTGGATGATCAGTCCGCCGCCCTAAAGGACCTCGACTCGCAAACTAAGACGGCGCGGAACGATCAGAAGAAAGAGATCGACGACCGTGTTTCAGAAGACCGCCGGCAGATCGAAACCAAGTATGAAGAGGGCGAAAAGGCAGCCCAAGCCGAGGTAGAGAAAGGCGAGAAGAAGGCGGAGGAGGAGAAAATCAAGGCGGAAAGAGAAGCCGCCGACAAACGCTGGTGGGAGCAAGCATGGGACTTCGTCAAAAGCGCGTTTAACGCCCTAGTGGACGCCATCAAGTGGGTCTTCAATAAAGTTCGCGACGCCGTGAAGTTTGTACTCGACAAGGTCCGCGACTTTGCCAAAGGTCTTATCGATCTCTTCGCGGGATTTCTAAAGAAGCTCATCGGAGCCTTTGGTGCCCTCCTCAAAGGACTCATCGACAACACGATTGGCCTTGTATTTCCAGAAGTTGCCCAAAAGCTCAATGACAAGATTGACTCGGCCGTGGAAACGGCGCAAAAGGGCATCGACGCAGCAGCCGACGCACTTAAGGCAGGCATCGATGCGGTGATTGACGTCCTAAACAAAGCGATCAACATTGCGCTTGACGTCTTTGAAGCCGCGCTCATCATCGGCGTCTCTCTCGTAGAGGGTGTGGTCACGGGGGATTGGTCCGCGGCCGGAAAGCGAATTCTCGAATCGGTCTTAAAAGTTCTTGGCATCGAGCCGGCAGACTTCTACGCCTTTGTTGGTCGCGCCATGGAGGTCATCGGCAAGATCGTCGATGATCCTGGAGCCTTTCTCAGCAACCTGGTGGATGCCATCCGTCAGGGCTTCAACCTCTTTGGCGAAAACTTCCTGACACATCTCAAGCGCGGCGTGATTGCCTGGCTCACCGGTGCTTTGGGCGACATCACCATGCCATCTGAATTCAGCCTCATTGGGGTACTCGACATTGCCCGCCAAGTGATGGGCCTCACCTGGGACTGGGTCAAGAAGAAAGCCGGACAACTGATTGGCGAGAAGAACGTGGAACGGCTGGAGTTCGTTTACGGCTACGTCGATACGCTCGTCAATGAAGGCTTCACTGGCCTCTTCGAACGTATCAGCGGTGAATTAGAGGGCCTCGTCGATAGCGTGCTGTCGTCGATCAAAGAGTATCTCGTCACCAGTATCATCACCGCTGGCATCAAGTGGATCATCAGTCTCTTTAACCCGGTCGGCGCACTGATCAAGCTGGTGATGACGATCTGGAACCTCATCACGTTCGTACGCGAGCAACTCGACCGCATCAAAGCCATCGCCGTCGCCATTGTCGACAGCATCGTCAGCATCTCTGAGGGAGTCGTCGGGCCGGCCGCCGCCAAGATTGAGGAGGTCTTGGGCAACATGGTGCCCGTCGCCATCGACCTTGTTGCCAAGCTACTTGGCTTGAATGGTGTTGGGGACAAGGTTCGCGAAGTCATTGGCGGCATTCGCAAGCGTGTCGAACTTGCGATCGATAAACTTTTGCGAAAGTTCGCCGACACCTTTTCAGGCAAGAAGAAGGGGAAGGAGGCCAAGAAGGAAGGCGACGCAAAGGATACTGGTCCCGGTGTACCGGATGACCATGTCGGCGACGTACTCCCGGTGACACTCGGCGGCGCTCACTCCCTTTCCATCGATGTGGTCGGGCAAAGCGAGGTACCCACAATACATTCCAATGGCCGTGCCGTATCGGCATGGCTCAGCGACATCGAGACCAAGTTTAAGCAGAATCCTGGGATGTTCAGCCACCCCAATACTCAAACTGCCGTCAAGTCGGCACTGAAGACGGCCAAGCGCCTGGACAAACGCACCGCAGATCTCGCCGATGAAGTTCGCCATGCCGCTGAAGGCTCAACGGAGAGGACCAAAGCGGAGAAGAAGCTCTCCGCCGCGGAACTGGAGTTGAAGGACGCCATCGTCCACTTATTCAGTTTCTTCGCAGACATTCTGCAAGCCCCAGACGCTTCGGAATCCACTCCCGCAACCGGCGAAAAAGCGGCCATTTCTTCGCTTTTCGCTCAGCAGTTAGAACACTGCGACCCGGCCGCCATCGGCACAGTAAAGACCGCTCTGGCGGCAGGCTTTCCGAAATACCAGACGATGCAATGGGACCAGGTTCGCGCGCACCTGGTAAAGAACCGCGACGAGTTGAAGAAGCCAATGCTAAAGGGCTGGCAATTTGGTGAGATCGCACAGGAGAAAGCCAAGGACCACATCCCCAGCGACGTGACAGCGCTAGTCAAGGACGAACCCGAGGAGGAGCAGCGTGTCCTATCCAGCTGGATCGTCCGACTCATCAACGATGGCCATACCGATAAAGCGGCTGCCGCTCGCTCCGAACTCCGCAAGGTCGCCTTCGGGGAGATTCCTGGAGGTATCAAAAGCGCGCCAATCAAATCCCTGAAAGATGCCGTGCACGAGTCCGCACGTGCTTTTCAGGAACAGGGTGCCGGGGCCGACCCCGAACTCAAAGCAAAGGTAGCAGAGAAAAAGGGCGTGATTCCCTTTCTCAAGTACGTGGCCACGGAGAACGATCCGCAGATAGACAAGAAGTGGCGTGAAGTTTGGTGGAAGGATGGCTCAGCCAATCAGAAGTGGATCGCCGAGCGCTTTCGCGGCAGTGGAGGCAAACACGAGTGGATTCCCACCAACTACATCGGGGAGGTTATGAACTACGCTAGAGCGCAGCAGAACAATCCGAATGCGCCAATCAACGCCGCTTCATGGATTGACTTTCAAGACACGCTTCGAACAGACACAAAGAACATCATGTTTTCTCGCGCATACTGGCTCAAGGCCCCAGTCTCGCCTGCTTCAGAAGAAGCCACCCAACTCTTGATTCAAGGTCATGCAGGAGCTCTCTATGCACCCATTCACGAGGGGAAATGGCGTGCCGACAACGAAATCGTTCAGCAGACTCATGGCCAGAAAGAATGGCATGACAAGCTTAGGGCAATCTTCAAAAATGCCGCGAAGGGGACCTCTAAAGCTGGCCGCGACCAGATCGTCGAGAACCTGGCGACCTTCGCGGATTCCGATCTTTGGCATGGACAGACCCACTCGCCCGCCTTCGATAAGTACTACGACTCCGGCAAAGCGCCTCTTTCCATGAAGGAGATTCAGTCACGAGCATCCAAAGCCCAATCAGAGTTGGAGACGGCGATCGACAAAGCTAAGGAAGTAACGAAAGACTTCGTGGCCTAAAAGGCATATCTATGGCAAATCTCAGCAACGAACCCGTGGCACTCAAAGGCGCGCTTGTTGCCTTCCGGCTCCCCAATCCCAACCCGCAGGTGATCTCGTTCCAATACAACCCGCAGACGCTCTCCAGAACACTGGAAGTCCAGTCGCAAGCCTCTGGCGACGGCGGCTTGGGTGACGTCTTTCGCCTCACTGGCGCTCCCGTGGAAACCATCAAGCTCGATGCCGAGATCGATGCCGTAGACCAATTAGATGCTGGTTCCGACATCGCTGCGGAAATGGGCATTCACCCCCAACTTGCCGCGCTGGAACTACTCCTCTACCCGACTGTCGCGCACGTTGTCACCAACAGCGTTCTCCTCTCGCTCGGCACCATCGAGGTGATCCCGGCGCAATCGCCGTTCGTACTTCTTGTCTGGGGACCCAAGCGCGTCGTCCCCGTCCGTATCTCAGAATTCAGCGTCACCGAAGAGATGTTTGACACACGGCTCAATCCGATAAGAGCCAAGGTCTCACTTGGTCTTCGCGTCCTCAGCTACAACGACCTGTCGCGTACTCATCCCGGTTACTCGATCTTTCTTGCGCACCAGGCCACCAAAGAAGCAATGGCCCGCTTGGCTCCTGGAACCACTTTATCCTCGGTGACGGGCGGAGCCTCACTGGGAGTTTAGAGAAAACCATGTTCGACAGCAATAGCAGATACGCCAACCTACCGGTCCTCGTCCACACGACGGAAGATGGCCGTGTCATCACTTATGTGTCGCGGCGATTTCTACCGGAAAGCAATTCCCTCCCGTCACTGGGCGAAATCACAACCCAAGCCGGCGATCGGCCAGACCTGGTTGCCTATCGCGGTCTCGGCGACCCTCTCGCATTCTGGATGGTGGCCGACGCGAACGACGCGATGGACCCAGCCGAGATCTGCGATGAACCTGGGGAGAACGTGAGAATACCGGTGCCCCAGCCATGAGTCTCCTCGGCGTCCACCTCACCATGCTGATTGGCCCACCCCTGCCGCTGCCGCCCCCGGCACACCCGCGCCTGCTCGATGCGCTGGTGTCCGTGGAAGTGACACAAAGTGACTCGCAAAGTTCCGGAGTACAGGCCGTCTTTCGCGCGCCCCGCAGCATCGCGAACGTGATCGACCTTCCCGTCGTCGCGGACCCCATGCTCCGTGCCGGCAACCGCATGATCGTGATGGTCACCGCTGGCATCGTTCCGCAAGTCTTGTTTGACGGAATCATCACTTTGATTGAGTTCAAGCCCGGAAGCGGTGGGGACGATGCGACGGTGGCCGTCACCGGTCTTGACCTTTCCGTGTTGATGGACCGTAAAGAAGTCAATCGGGAGTTCACCGCGCAGCCGGACAACGTCGCTGCTCTTACGATCCTCAGCGCATACGCGCCATACGGCGTCATGCCCATCGTGGTACCCCCAAAGTCGCTCGACGCGCCAGTACCCACAGACCGGATTCCGCAACAGCGAGGGACAGATCTCAGCCACTTGCAGGAGATGGCCAAGCGCCATGCCTACGTGTTCTTCGTGGAGCCCGGGCGGGTTCCCGGAGTGAACAAGGGCTATTGGGGGCCACCCCCTCGCCTTTCCATCCCGCAGCCGGCGCTCACCGTGGATATGGGCTCCGAGAGCAATGTAAAAAGTATCGGCTTTCAACACGATGAGGCCGCCGCGGCTCGGGTTGAAGCGCTTGTGCAGGATCGCAAGACAAACCGCAGTATGCCAGTGCGCACTTTTGTTTCATTGCGGCCTCCACTGGCGTTGTACCCCGGCCTGTCCAACCCGACGCTCGCCGGTCGAAAACTGAACACACCCAAGGGTGGACAAACACAGCCCCAGGCGCAGGAACAGGCACAGGCGGATACGGAGGCGTCAATGGATGTCGTGAAAGCGGATGGCGAACTGGATGTCGCGCGCTACGGCGGTTTTCTGAAAGCTCGCGCCCTGGTGGGTTTGCGCGGCGTCGGGTTCCGTTACGACGGCCTGTACTACGTCAGCAGCGTCACTTCCAACATTGCGCGTCACTCGTTTACTCAAAAATTCTCGCTCGCTCGTGAGGGTACAGGTTCGACAGTGCCGGTGGTGCGCATATGATGACTCCGTATTACGGCAAATATCGAGGCACAGTAACGGCCAACATCGATCCCAATGGTCAGGGTCGCGTGCAGATCTCCTGTCCGGCAGTCCTCGGTGCAGGACGTATGAGTTGGGCCATGCCTTGTGTACCCTATGCGGGTAAAGATGTCGGTTTCTTCGCAGTTCCACCGGTAGGCGCGAACGTCTGGGTGGAGTTCGAAGGCGGCGATATCGACTATCCGATCCTCGCCGGCTGTTTTTGGGGACAGAACCAGGCGCCCGCCAAGCCGGCCCTCGCAGCCACCAAGATCTGGCAGACCGATAGCATCCTGCTCAAGCTGGATGACACCCCTGGAAAAGGTGGCTTCACCATCGAGGTCAAGCCACCGGCTGTATCGACACCCCTAACGCTCAAGTTCAGCTCCGAAGGCATTGAACTGGCCAATGGTGCGGCCAAGATCAAACTCACGGCGGCTAGCGTCTCTATCAATGACGGCGCCTTGGAGGTGATTTAAATGCCCGGTTATCTATACCACGCCGGTGCTACCGCTATGTGCCCGCACGCCGGACAGATCAGCGCAGTTCCGGCCGCCAGCCGTGTCATGCTGGGCGGTCAGCCCGCCACCACCGCGTCCGACAGCTATCCCATCGCAGGCTGCGTATTCAACATCAATGGCGCCCCACACCCGTGCGTCAAGGTGAACTGGTTACAACCCGCCGCTCGGGTAAAACTTAGCGGCAAACCCGCAGTTCTGAACACAAGCTCAGGCCTATGTGCCGCTGCGGACCAGGCGCCTCAGGGCTCTCCTGTCGTCACCAGTACACAAGTGCGTGTAAAGGCTATCTAGCGCGTTATGGACAATCGCTTCGACCTCAGCTATCCCTACGCTATCGACGGTCGCGCCCGCACCGAGGCCGTCCCATACGCGTCACACATCCGCGAACTGATCGAACAGATTCTGTTCACCGCCCCTGGCGAACGTGTCAATCGGCCGGACTTCGGCGCCGGCGTCGCACGCCTTGTTTTTGAACCCAATAGCGATGCCCTGGCGGCAACCCTGCAGTTCACGATTCAGGGCAACCTGCAGCAGTGGCTTCGCGATCGGATTGAAATTGAGGCGGTGCAAGTTGTACATGACGAGTCGAAGTTGCGCATCGCGGTCTCCTATCGCATCAGCCGTACTGACGCGCGCCACATCGCTACCTTCGAGGAGGATCGCCCATGATAACGCCCGGAAGCGGCACACGCTACCTCTGCCAGGATGAAGAGCGCCGTGCGGCGATCCGCACCGCAATCGATAACGGTGTGGGTGTTAACGGCATCGACTTTCTCGAGGTGATCGATAGCGAACTGATCGGCACCTCCGCCGAGGGCAGCCGCCAAACCATTCTGTTGGTCCAGTTCTTTTCGCAGGCGCAGCTCCAGGCCCTAACTCCCAGTCACATCCGCATTGATGGCGGTGTACGAATCACGCCGGTACAGGTGCGCTGGGTCGCTGTACTCGACTCCATCGGACCGGCTGGTCCAATTGGTGTACCTCAACTCGTCCGCAACTTTCTTTCCAACTACCGAATCGGCGAACTGCCACGACAGAGACTTCTTGCAATTGGCGTGGATCGCCCGGGGGACTTCTCCGCCTACAGACTATCCTTGGTGCAGCCCGCCACACTCATCCCGCCTACCGGCTTTGATCCGCGCCTTGCGCAGCTGGACTTTTCATTCAAGGTTGAGTGCCCGTCCGACTTTGACTGTAAGGCCGACGCGACATGTCCGCCAAGCACGCTCCCGCAGCCGGATATCAACTATCTGGCCAAGGACTACAACAGCTTTCGCCGCCTGATGCTCGATCGCTTCTCGCAGATCCTGCCCGCATGGCAGGAACGCAATGCAGCTGATTTAGGCACGGTTCTGGTGGAGATGCTGGCCTACGTCGGTGATCAGCTCAGCTACAAGCAGGATGCCGTTGCGACCGAGGCATATCTTGGCACAGCCAGGCAACGCATTTCCGTCCGCCGCCACGCGCGCCTGGTTGACTACTTCTTAGGGGAGGGCGTCAACGCGCGGGCCTGGGTGTTCTGCGAGGTCGACCCCAACTCCACTGCCGACGGTTTGACGATTGGCCCACCCACGCGCTTCCTCACCCGCGTACCGGGAAAAGCATCACATCCCATATTGAGTGAAGCGAAGGATCTGGCCAAGGCTCTGGAGATGGGAAGTCAGGTATTTGAGGCGCTCACTTCGGTTAATTTGCGGTCTCAGCACAACACGCTTCCGCTTTACACCTGGAGTGACCGCGCCTGTTGCCTCCCGAAAGGCGCCACGCGGGCCACCGTAAGTGGCTCCTTCCCCGAGCTGATCGCTGGAGACTTCCTCGTTTTCGAGGAAATCCGCGGGCCCGTTACGGGCGACCCTTCGGATGCAGATCCCGCTCATCGGCACGTGGTTCGGCTCACGGCCGTGGCAGTAGGTAGCGATCCGGTCGCGCAAATTCCGGTCACCGAACTGGAATGGGCCAAGGCAGATGCTTTGCCCTTCCCTCTTTGTATCTCCGCCGAAGGTACGCCCGATCTCCCGGTGACTGTTGCACGCGGAAACGTGCTCGCTGTCGACCATGGACTGAGCGTCGTGAATGAGCCACTTCCCCTTCCTGTTATCGGCGGTACGGCGTACCGGCCGCGTTTGCGAAAAGGCCCGCTCACACGCGCAGCGGACCTGCCCCCAGCGTCATCACCGGCCGCAGCCTTCCGCGATTACACTGCCGCAGAAGCCAAGCCAGTTGCGCAACTGATCTCCCAAGGTCTTACCTGGACTCCTCGCGCTGACCTTCTGTCGAGTGGCCGCTTTGACCTGCACTTCGTTCCGGAAGTAGACAACAGTGGCAGCGCGATTCTCCGCTTTGGCGATGGAGTGAACGGACGGACGCCCTCCCCGGCCGATCAATTCATCGCTCGTTACCGTTTCGGCGCGCCGGCCGATGGCGCGGCCGGACTTGGAGCCATCTCACACGTTCTTGATGGGCCCTCGGGCATACTTTCGGTGCGAAATCCTCTCGAATCGTTCGGATTCCAACGTGCAGAGTCGCTTGACCAGGCTCGCCGCTTTGCCCCGCAAGCATTCCGCGTACAACAGCGCGCCATCACCGAAAGCGATTATGCCCGGGCCGCGGAACGTCATCCAGAGGTTCAAAAAGCTGCCGCAGCTTTTCGTTGGACAGGTAGTTGGTACACCGTATTCGTTTCTCTGGATCGCCGTGGGGGGCTGCCTGTCGACAAGCCGTTCATCCAGGAACTGCGATCCCACCTCAACCAGTTCCGAATGGCCGGCTTCGATCTGGAGATCCGTCCGCCACGCTTCGTCTCATTGCAGATTCGCCTGCGCGCGTGCGTCGCCTCCGGCTTTCAGCGGTCGGCGGTTAAACAGGCGCTCCTTCGTGTACTCGGCCCCAGCGAGTTCTTCCATCCGGATCGTTGGACTTTTGGTCAAAGCCTTTATCTGAGCCAGTTGTATCGGGCTGCTTCCAGCGTGGCCGGTATAGCTGCTTTGCAAGTAACGGAGTTCCGCCGTTGGGGCCGGCCGCAAGGTACAGAGCTCGACGACGGTGTACTCACAGCCGCGGCGCAGGAGATCCTACGTCTCGACAACGACCCCAGCCGCCGTGAGAATGGACTGCTTGAGATTGTGATGGAAGGAGGCTTATGAGCGTGCTTAGCCATGAATCGTCCTGTGAGTGTTGCAGCGGTCTCCGCAACCTCACCGGTCAGTGGTCTAGGACAGAGCCGTTGAATCGCGCCGGGTTGACCAGGCTGCGCTACAGCGCAGGGCGGCACGGTGAGTTCAGAGCTTCGATGCTGGCCCGCATCTCGCAAATGACAACCCTGCGTCAATTGGGCTGGCGCACCAACGACGACTTCAGCATCGCTCTCATGGATGCCTGGGCCATCGTACTCGACGTGCTCTCCTTCTACGACGAGCGCATCCTGCAGGAGGCCTATCTTCGCACTGCCGTCGAACGCCGCTCCCTGCTCGAACTTTCGCGACTGGTGGGCTACGAGCTCCGCCCGGGTCTCGCTGCCAGCACGCTACTCGCATTTCTACTCGACGGGAACCCTGGGTCTCCGCCGGAAGTGAACATCCCCGCAGGAACCCCGGCGCAGAGCATACCGGTGAAGGACGAACTCCCGCAGACGTTCGAAACTTCGGCCGATCTTATGGCCCGCCCTCGATGGAACTCCATTCGTCCCCGGCTGACATCGCCACAGCTCTTGGACAAGAACGCACATCGTCTTTTTGCGGCAGGCTTACAAACAAACTTGCGCCCGGGCGACCCTGTTCTACTCGTGACCGAGCAGGGCAACCATCAAAAGTTTCTGCGCGTGAAGGCAGTCCGGACAGACGCCGCGCTGGATCGCACCCAGTTGGACTTCGCTACAACTCCGCAAACGCCACCCGGGCTGGCTTATCGCGCCCCAAAGGCGCTGTTCGCAAGTGCAGGCCCCGCCACGAACGTCTCCGCATTCGCGGAAATTCCAGCCGAGCAACCGGTTAACGCGACACAGGCCCACTCGGCACTACTGATGGCTGGATTCAGCACCAATCAATGGGTATCCGCCCTCGACTTCCAGCGCAAACAGCCTGCGCCGCCAACAGGCCAGTCTGGCTTATACGCACTACGCCAATCCGTTGGCATCTTCGGTCACAACGCACCTGAGAAAGTGCCCGACGGCCAGACGCTCAAGTGCAATACAGAAGCCGACGGAAGCATTGTCAACAACTCGTCGATCTACCTCGAGCAGGAGGTGAAGGGCATTCTGGAAGGCGGTTGGGTCGTGCTCGAGAGCGAGGCCGTTGGTACATCGATCTTCCAGGTGACATCTGTCGGTACCGAATCGTTGGCCAAGTACGGCATTTCCGGCAAAGCGACCCGGCTCAAGCTGAAGCCGAGTAGCGGCCTTGCTGGATACACCATACGCCACACCACCGTTCACTTGGTCAGCGAACTCCTGCCACTGGCCGCCATGCCCATCGACACGTTGCCCGCGCAGACCGAACTTCTGGAGGTAGAAGACATCGTTCCGGACCTTGCGCCCGGCCGCAAGATCATCCTCACCGGACTGCGAACTGGTGCGATGGCTGGCGTACCCGGTGCCGAGGCCCTCGAACTACTCTCGGTGGGACAGGGCGAGTACACGATCCTGCGCTTCAAACGGCCTCTCCAGTTCGGCTACATCCGCAACACGGTGCGCTTGTTTGCCAACGTCGCCGAAGCCACCCACGGTGAGACTCACGAAGAACCTATTGGCAGCGGCGATGGTTCGGCCATCTTTCAAACCATGTCGCCACGCTCAACTCCACTCACCTACGTCTCTTCCTCCGATTCCCCCACCGGAGGAGAAAGTACCCTGCAAGTGCGCGTCGATGGTGTGCTTTGGCACGAGCGTACGTCGCTATTGGATGCGGGCCCCGACGATCGAGTGTATACCGTGCGCCTTACGGACAACGGCGAAACGCGCGTCGGATTCGGGGACGGCATCAACGGTCGCCGTCTGCCGTCTGGCGCGAACAACGTCACAGCCCTGTATCGGAGCGGTATCGGCTCGCCCGGTCTCGTCGATAGCGGCCGCATCGAGTTATTGCCTCGTAAACCCCTGGGAGTCGACTCCGTCACCAACCCGATGCCGACAAGCGGCGCGCAGGACCCGGAGACGCGTGATCAAGCACGTCAACGCGCGCCACTCACCGTACGAACTCTCGACCGCCTTGTCTCACTTGCCGACTTTGAAGATTTCGCCAGCGCCTTTAGCGGTGTGGCGAAGGCTCGGGCAGAATGGATTTGGGCTGGAAATCGGCGAGTCATTCACCTCACCGTGGCGGCCCCTGGCGGTGCAGAGTTCTCAAGCGAGGTGCTGGCAAACCTCGTCACCGCAATGTCTCGTAGCAGGGTCCAGCATGTTCCCGTAACCGTAGCGCCTTTTGATCGAGTGTTCTTTACACTCTCCGCCAAGCTCAAGATTCATCCTGACTACCGGGAAAAAGAAGTGCTGGCCACAGCGCAAAGCGCTCTGCGTGAGGCCTTCGGGTTCGATGCGCGGCCTTTTGCCGGTCGTGTCGCTGCCAGTGATGTTCTGGCTGTACTGCAGCGGCAAACAGGCGTGCTGGCGGTTGACCTTGACACTTTAGCCTATGAGGCGGGCGGCGGCGGCAATGCGCCTGATGCCTTTGGCCTGCCGGTGCGCGGCGCACGCTACCTGCAGTCCTCTGGAAAGATCCAACCCGCACAATTGCTTCTGCTATCTCCATCCCCGGCCTTACTCGGCAGAATGCTGGACAACGTATGAGCCGCTACAACGCCCAGGCGCTCTACGACCTGCTACCCGCCGTCTACCGCAACCGCGACAGCGAGCGTGGTTATCTCCTTCGCGACCTTATCGAAGTGCTTGCCGGTCAAGCGGAGGTGGTCGATCGTGAAATCGATCAGCTCTACGAAAACCAATTCATCGAGACCTGTGACGAATGGGCCGTACCCTACCTCGGCGATCTGATCGGGGCTCGGCTTCTTCCGCCGCCAGGTGCAAATGGCCGGGCAGAAATCGCCGGCACCATCGGCCTGCGCCGCCGCAAAGGAACCGCTGCGGCGCTCGAACAACTCGCCGTCAACGTCACGGGTTGGCCCGCGCGCGTGGTCGAGTACTTCGACCTTCTGCCAACGATGCAGCACATGAATCACATCCGGCTGCACCGGCCGTACACCGCAAGCCTTCGCGACGCCAACGCACTGAATCACGTCAACCGCCCCTTGGATGTCTTCGGACACCTTGCCGAGGTACGCCGCGTAGCCTCTCGCAGGGGGAAATACAACATGTCGAACGTTGGCCTGCACCTGTTTCGACTGCTTTCGCTTCCGTTACATCTGGTAGAGGCCTCGGCCGCAGCGGGTTTTCCTGGTTGTTACAGGTTTAGCGTACTCGGCCATGATGCGCCGCTATTTCAGAAGCCAACCGCTGAGGACAGCATCGGTCATTTGGCAGAAGAGGCGAATCTGCCCGTGCCGATACGCCGCCGGGCGCTACAGGCAAGCCCGGAAACACTCGGAGTTGCTGTATTCGTACCTGACCCGGTTGCCGGACAGTGGCGTCCGCTGCAAGGCTTCTCGCTCGTCGCAGCAGACCTCACTGACTTTTCTCGTCCCACACCCGCTGACTCGGTAGCCATTGACCCAGTGCTCGGCCGTCTTAAGTTCACTGGACCCAAGCCCGAGCCGGCCAATTTCCGGCTTAGCTATCACACGGGCTTTCCAGCGGAAATCGGCTCCGGCCAGTATGAGCGGCAAGATTCGATGCAAGGTGAGCCTACCGCTTTTGTGGGGGACCTCGCCGATCCTCAGGTCGCCGCCCTGCATCAGGCAAACCCGCAGATTCCGCTCTTCGCATCACTCGACGCAGCGCTTGCGGCTTCACAGTCCTCGTGGCCGGAGGGTGAAACCCGGATCATCGAGATCGTGGACAGTAAGACCTACGTCGAGGACATCGCAAAGGTGCTCACGCCAAAGAACGGCACCTTGATGATTAGGGCCTCCAACCATCATCGACCGGCGATTCTTCTGGCATCCCCGTGGGAGATCGAAGGTGGCCCCGGCAGCGCGATCACACTCGACGGATTGTTGGTGGCAAACCATCCGGTGATTGTCTCCGGAGCCACCAACTCGTTATCCATAGCGCATTGCACGCTGGTTCCGCGGGCAGCCGGGCTCTCGCTGCATCTGACGTCCTCTTCACTCGAGGCCACCATCGCAACCTCGATACTGGGCACCCTCATTGCGGATCCTGACGCCACCGTTTCTATCTCGGATTCGATCCTGGACGCCACATCCGAATCGGCCATGGCGGTTGAAGGACCAACGGGAGCGTTCGGCGCAGCCTTAACCATCATCCGCTGCACCATCATCGGATCGGTTCGCACGACGGAATTGACCTTGGGTGAAGACTCAATTTTCTTGGGTACGGTGACCGTGGAACGCAAACAGAAGGGGTGCGTTCGCTATAGCTGGCTCAATCCTGGCGGCCGTGTGCCGCGCCGGTTTCACTGCGTGCCGGAGATCCCGGCTTCTGCTACACCAGCAGAGGCGCGGCGCATCGAACGGGGTCTCAAGCCGCGCTTTACCTCGCTGCTCTATGGCAGGCCGGGGTACGCACAGCTCGACTGGCGAGGACCCGTAGCCATCTACCGGGGCGCCAGCACGGAATCCGAAATGGGCGCATATTCCAGCCTTCGCCAACCACAAAAAGAGGATGCATTGCAGGCGCGGCTCGCGGAATTTCTGCCTGTCCAACTGGAAGCAGGCATCTTTTGGGCAACCTAACCACGCATCAACAAACGAGGAATCATGCCAGCTGACTACTCTCGCAATACATACCGGCCCGAGCGCGGGTACACCTCGGTTCGGTTGCAACAAGGTCGCGTTCCCTTGGACGCCGACTGGAACGAGCAGGTCGATATCGAAGCGGGCCTTAGGCGCGCTGCACTCATAGACCTGATCGGAGGCGCCTGCGCTCCGGCGTCCCTTCCCGACAGCTTCAAAGTGTCGCTTGGCGGAGGGTTCGTGCGTGCGGCAGCAGGAAGGATGTGGGTCCGCGGCCACCTGTGCCAAAGCGACACGCAGCTTCGAACGCAACTGCCTACTGCCCCGGGCCGTTATGCGGTTTACCTGGAGGCCTTCGAACGTCTTATTACTGCCATCGAAGATCCGGAAATTCGCGAAGTTGCCCTCGGCGGCCCGGACACGGCGGTTCGTACCAAGATTGAACTCCATCTTCGCGTCGTACCCGTCCCGCAGAACGCCACGTGCCTCTCGCTGCAAGGCGCAGCCCTGCCTGGCCAGACCACGGGGCGGCTTACGGCGTCTACTGGACAGCAACCGGCGGCCACTCCGTGCGTAGTGCCTGCCGCTGCCGGCTACGCCCGGCTCGAAAATCAACTGTACCGGGTAGAAGTACATCGCTCAGGAACGGTTGGGGCCACCCCGGGGCCGACCTTCATATGGTCACGCGACAACAGTTGCATCACGGCCGAATGGCTCAAACTCGACGGGGTCGAGGTGGTGATTCCAGACGCAGGCCGTGACGATGTGTTGGGCTTCCAGGATTGCCGTTGGGTGGAACTCAGCGGTGAGGATGCGGACATTGACGGCGTCTCTGGAGTGCTCGTAGAAGTGATTGGGCGGAGTACGGACGCGGACGGACATTACCGTCTGCAGATCGATGCCCATGGGCAGTCTGTGCCCGATCCATCCACGCTCAAGCATCCCAAGGTCCGGCGCTGGGACCATGATTCCGAAATTGCCTCGGGGATCGATATTCCAAGCGGCGGCGCCGCCGTGCCACTCGAAGGCGGAATTGAAGTCACTTTTGGCGCCGGGTTCTATCGTGAGGGAGACTATTGGATGTTTGCGGCACGGACCTTTTCCGGTGCCACTATCGGCGACATCCTCTGGCCTCGGGACCCGATTACGAACGCGCCCCTGTCCAAGCCGCCAGACGGCGTGGAACGCTTCTTCGCACGTCTCGCGCTGATCGATATCAACCCAGGTGCGCTACCAAGCGTCGAGGAAGATTGCCGTAGCGTGTTTCCGTCCCTTTGCGGCCTGAAGCGGAACACCAGTTGCTGCACGGTCACTGTTGGACCAGGAGGCGAGGTACCAACAATTGCCCTCGGGCTGGCACGGCTTCCGGATGAGGGTGGTGAAATTTGCCTGCTGCCCGGCGTGTATCGTGAACGCATTGTACTGGCCAATCGTCAGGACATCGTCATTCATGGTTGCGGCGGAAGGGTGCAGATCGTTGCGCCGGATGCCAATCCCGCGATCAGCCTGACGGGCTGTGACCGCATTGTGATCCGCTCACTCAAGGTGATGGCCCGTGAGGGCGTGGCCATTGATATTCAAAGGTCCCGCGACGTTGTGCTTCGCAACCTGACCGTCGTCGCCAGAGACCATTCAGCGATACACGCTACCCGGCTGGATGGCTTGCACCTCCTCGATTCGGAAATCCTGGTGGAGGCAGGCGAGGCCGAAGATTCACCCCGCTTTGCCGCGGTGTTCACGGCAGGCGTGGACATTCGGATTGAAGGCAACAAGATTGGTCCGGGGCGCGTCAGGCGCGGCTTACCAGCGGCGGGCGGCATACAGGTCGGTGGTGGTTCGAGGAACGTCGAGATCTGCCGCAACACGGTTGAAAACGGATCGGGCATTGGAATCACGCTCGGTAGTCTGTCGCCAGTTACGCTCCGGCCGAACTTCGGTAGCGTCTTCGATTCGTTAGTTTCGACCCCAGTTGCCGACCCCAAGGTGCTCGCCGCCAGCGCGAGTCTGAAGGTAGGTGCCGATCACTTTGGCGCTGTGCGGCCATCCCCATTACGGATGGACTTCGAACGAGCGGACGGCGCTGTGCTCCTGCCCCGGCCGCTTCCTGGTATTCGTTTCGTTTCCGACGGCGACCTTTCAGAGATACTCATTGCGGACAACGAGATCACAGGTATGGGATCGAGTGGTATTGCGGTAGCCCAATTCCTGGACGTCGAAAGCACCGACGCGGACCTCATCACCGTCACGCGGCTCAGCATCACCGGCAACCGCATCACCGGCTGTCTCCGGCAGCAGCATGCAAAGGTCCCGCAGGGTCTGGCCGACGACTCGGCGCTGGGCGGGATCGCTCTAGCCGATGTGCAGGACGGGCTCATTCGTGATAACGACATTGAGAACAATGGCAAATCGATCACGAACGGAGTTTGCGGTATCTTCCTCGGGCATGCCCGTGGTGTAGACATTCACCGCAACCGAATCCGTCATAACGGGGCAGCGAGCGACCCGAAGCAGGAGGTGGAGCTCGAACTGCGTGGCGGCATTGTGATTTCGCTCGCTACCACCCCGTTGGTGACAGTGAACGCCTCTGGCGCAAAGGCGGTACTGAAGCCGGACGGGACGCCCGCCCTCCGCATACACGACAACATCGTTGTAGCGCCGGCTGGCCGTGCCCTAGATGTACTGGCGCTAGGGTCTGTGAGTGTACAGGGAAATCAGTTCACGGCGCAGGCGGGCGGTGGACGTAAGAGGCCCGGCACTTCTCCGCTGGGCCTCGGTGTTCCGCCCGGTTCGCCACCATCGGCGTTTCTGGACGCTCTCGCTGGAGCGGTGGTGTTGATACACAACCTTGGCGAATCCTTCGAACTGCGAGCCACCGTACCTGACTACAGCAGCTTGTCTCTTGCTGGTGCTCAAAATGGAGCCTCTACCGCGTTGCCTGGCCGAACTCCGTTCATTGGGGGCAACATCCAATATCAGGACAATCAAACACTTCTCGATGGTGTGGATCGCCTGAGCGCGACAGTGCTGAGCGCCGTCACGTTGCTGACGCTCGACGATGTGTCGGCGTCCGGCAATCTCAGCGAATGCAAGCTGGTGGACGATATAGCGGGCATGGACCTCATGGTGATGGGCCTGTCGGTGCGCGTGACTGGCAACCGCCTGAAAGAAGGCGTTCGTACGGCGTTTTATTCGGCAGGCACCTTGGCCTATCTGAACACCACTACGGACAATCAGGGTACTCACTGCTTTGTTCGAGTGGCGCCGAGAGTTCCGCCGTCGCAGCATGAGAACACCGTACTCATTGATCAACCGTTGGGGAGCGACGGCATCGCTTGCCGCGAGGCTCTGGCACTACAGGAGAAGCTGCGGCAGCAGGTTTTTCCTGACCGAGGATAGAGGGAACCAACATGGCGATTACGCAACAGCAGTTTGACGATGAAGTTCTGAAGATGTTGATCCCGGCAGCGGATCAAGCGCGGCGCGCAGGCTTGGCACGCGTTCGCCAGTATTTTCGCGCGCTTGGTACAGGACAGGCTCGCGAGTTGGCGCGACTGCGGGCGGAGAATGGTGCCGAGGCGGAAGCAACCTTGTCACGCGCTACGGACCTTCAAGCTTTTGTAGAGCATTCCGCGCGCGTGGCCGGCGAGATCGCAGTTCTGGAATCTGCGACACAGTGGAAGGGCCAAGATACGATTGTGGCCGGCAGGATTGATTTGGGGGCTCTATCGCCGCGCGGGCTTCGGGTACTGCTCCTCTCGGAATCCGGCGAGTTGTTAGCCGAGGGGAGTGTTGACCCAGCCGGCACCTATGCGATTCGCACTCCCCGTGAGGCGCTCGACCGAAAACTGGGAGCCGCCACAACTGTCCGCGTGGCCATCAAGAATGTCTCCGGAAACTCATTAATGGAACAGACCGTAGAGTTGCGCGCGGGGATGCGACGGGTATCGCTTCTCAACCTGGATCTATCCGGAATTCCTACGCGTCCGTCCATCGGTCTGGAAAAGATTCGTGGTCTCGGTGAGGTGAGAGCGGCCCAACTTCGGCGGAGTGGAATAGGGGACGTGAACGCCTTGATCTCGACCCCGGCCGGGAGTGTGGCAAAACTGTTGGGCCTGACACCGGAGCAGGCGAAAGTATTGATGAAAGAGGCGGCAGGTCTTTTGATCGACCAGTAACCTATTTCGCAAAGAAGAAAGCCCGCCGTTCTCGCGGCGGGCTTTGCTTGCAGCCTGTTGTGAGCAGATGCCTAGCGGCGGCGCGAGCGGCGGACCAGGGTCATCGCACCCGCAACACCGAAGATCAGCGCGGCGCTGGTCACAGGTTCCGGAACAGACGTCGCGACATACGTCGTCTGCGGACCCACCGGTGCATAGGTTGGGTTGTTCGACGTGAAGATGTAGCGCGTGTAGGTATTCCCACTGTTGAGGAACGTTAGCCCTCCGATGCGCCAACCGCCGGTCAACCTGCCGCCGAAAGTATGCCAGCACAGGCGCAGTGGGGTCGAGGCGTCCAGCGCACCGAATCCAGGTGCACGGTTCGTATCACAACTATTGCGGCTGATGGGAGCGCCTTCGGGCGCGAAGCCCCAGGAAAAGCTCGAATTGTAGTACCAGTTGCTACCATTCGCCACGTGTGGCGTGTTTCCCGTGCCCGTATCGAACATGACGTCCGTCTTAAGCGCCTGGGCGAGTAGCATTACGTTCGACGAGCCCGTAAGCCCACCTGCGAGCATCATGTGAGATCCGGTACAACCCGAAACCGCCGTTGCGACTAAGGTTGTATCGTTACCGTAGGGTTCTGAAAAACATTGGGTCCAGCCACCACTCGTGATTTGAGAGATGGCAATATCGGCCATTGCCGACGAAGCTGACAAGATAAAGCATCCGAGCGCCAGTAGGTGTCGAAGACGCATTCTGTTTCCTCCGAGAAGATGCACTACCCCCACATAGGGGGAGCTGTAGTGGAATTCTACTACTGCGTCATTTGTCAGACAATAACCGCTGCTCCAAAACCACTAAGAATGTTATTTTTTAATGGTTACAGATTTATCAATCCGAGAGCTAGGCCGAGTTTGGGGTCCCATCCGAGCATTCATTTGTTATCTATACTACATTTTCTTGGCTGCCCAAGCCAAAATAGGCGATCGCTTCCGATGGATGCTAGTGAACGGCACGGTGGCCTTGAAAGGCGTTCATCTTCGCCGCCGCTAGGCAAACCTCCCCTCGACCCGGGACCGGCGATCGCAAGAGGCCAGCCCCGGCGCAGCTAGTTCCCCCGTATCAGAGTCCGCCAGCCTACCAGTGCTAGGCCCCCAACAAGCAACAGCGCAATCACCAGATATTTGAAGTAGCTGGCGGGGAACAACCACGTCCCTACGGCGCCCAGAATCGCACCCGCTATTCCCGCAAGAACGGCGGCGACGAACGCCTCCCCAATGCCCGTACCCACAGCGCCCTCGTTCGGCTTGGATGCAAAGGTGTAGACAAAGGATAGAACGCCTGCCACCACGGCCGCGAACGCCCCAGTAGCGAGAGCGTTGAAGAGAATCTTGAGTATGGTCACGAGTGCTCCACTCCCCTAAAGCGGAAAAGGCGAGCAGATTCCACCACTCATCGGTGCCTTGCTCCGTCCCTTCTCATTTCAGAACGGAGAAAGCCCGCCACTTGCGCGGCGGGCTTTGTATGGTGCCTATTTGTGAGCAAATGCTTAGCTGCGGCGCGAGCGGCGGAGCAGGGTCATCGCACCCGCAACACCGAAGATCAGCGCGGCGCTGGTCACCGGTTCCGGAACAGACGTCGCGACATACGTCGTCTGCGGACCCACCGGTGCATAGGTGGGGTTGTTCGACGTGAAGATGTAGCGCGTGTAGGTATTCCCACTGTTGAGGAACGTTAGCCCTCCGATGCGCCAACCGCCGCTCAAATTGCCGCCCAAAGTATGCCAGCACAGGCGCAATGGGGTTGTGGCATCCAGCGGGCCAAACCCGGGCGCACTGTTCGTATCACAACTATTGCGGCTGATGGCAGCGCCTTCGGGTGCGAAGCCCCAGGACCTACTCGCGTTGTAGTACCAGTTGCTACCGTTTGCCACATGCGGCGTGTTTCCCGTGCCCGTATCGAACATGACGTCCGTCTTGAGCGCCTGCGCGAGAAGCATCACGTTCGACGAGCCCGTAAGCCCACCTGCGAGCATCATGTGAGATCCGGTACAACCCGAAACCGCCGTCGCGATTGAGGTTGTATTGTTACCGTAGGGTTCTGAAAAACATTGGGTCCAGCCACCACTCGTGATTTGAGAGATGGCAATATCGGCCATTGCCGACGAAGCTGACAAGATAAAGCATCCGAGCGCCAGTAGGTGTCGAAGACGCATTCTGTTTCCTCCGAGAAGATGCACTACCCCAACATTGGGGGAGCTGTAGTGGAATTCTACTATTGCGTCATTTGTAGGACAATAACCACTGCTCCAAAACTGAGCTCAATGTTACTTTTTAATCGTTACGGATTGATCAATCTGAGGAACAAAGGAAGTTTGAGTGCCGTCCGGCCACGATACTGTTAGCTTCGCTACGCTTTGTTCAACCCCGATGCCAAAATGGGCGATCGCTTCCGATGAACTCAGATAGCTTCCCGCAGGGTCAACCCGGCGAATTTGCTTTCTTCCCGACGGCGTTTCCACAGTTACGATCGATTGATATCCCCGAAGACCCGCATCCGGTGTTTGGAGCCTTACCTGCAGCCAGTGCGGGTTCTGGCGCCCAGGCAGAATCAACCGGTTACGATAGAGCTTCACCGGCCCATTGTTGTTCGACACCACCAGGTCGACGTCTCCGTCATTGTCGATGTCGCCGAACGCGGCCCCCCGGCTCACCATCCATTCCGCGAACGGGCCAGTCTCGGTTTCAGGTGCCTGAAAGACGCCGTTTCGATTGGGAAGCATGAGGTTCTTCTGCCGGAACGGGTACGGCTTGCCCCTTTGCGATTCCATGACCATCACCGCACCGTTGGCAACAAACCCGTCCAGCCATCCATCGTTGTCGAAGTCCGACAGGCCAACGCCAAAGCCGGTGAAGGGTACGGTGGCCTTGAAGGCGTTCATCTTCGCCGCCGCATCCACATAACCGCCCGCCGCGTCTTTTTTATAGATGTTCGCGCCCTCGGTGGCAAGATTGGTTTTGAAGAGCTCTTCCACGCCATCATTGTCGATGTCGCCTACAGCAACACCCATCCCAGCCTGCGCCTTGCCGTCGGCGCTATAGGAGACGCCCATTTCCAGGCCGGCCTCGCGGAAGGTGCCGTTCTTTTGGTTGAGCCACAGGTAGCTGGCCGCTCCATCGTTGGCGACATAAAGATCCGTCCAGCCGTCGCTGTTGAAATCTGCCGCCAGTACCCCCAACCCGGGACCAGCGGCAGATCCGATGCCCGAAGACGAAGTGACATCGCGAAACCGTTTGCCGCCTTCGTTGTGAAAGAGCTGCGAAATAGAGGGCTCGAAGGCCTTGGGACCACAATAGTCGAGCTCGGCCGCCGGGTTGCGGCATTTCTTGGCCTCCAGGGTCGTGCCCCTGACATAGTTGGTGATGAACAGGTCGAGCCAGCCGTCACGATCGTAATCGAAGAATACGGCACTCGTGCTGAGCAGCGTATCCTCGATGCCCACACGTTTGGTGACGTCTTCGAACTTACCGTTGCCGAGATTTCGGAACAGCGCGCATTGGTTCAGGCCAGTGGCTAGCAGGTCCAGATAACCGTCATTGTCGAAATCGCCAACCGCAACGCCCATGGCCGAGAACTTTGTCACGATACCGGACGAATCCGTCACATCCGTAAAGCGGAGTTGGCCCTGCGGAACCATCTCGTTCCGGAACAGCCTGGAGCCGGGTTTCCAGTCCGCGGGCATGGGGTACTGCATGTCTTTGCGGGTTTTGCCGGGTTGCTGAAAATCGCCCTGGGGCAGGAAGACATCCAAGTCGCCGTCGTTGTCAAAATCGAGCAGCGCCACGCCAGACCCCATGATTTCCGGCATGAAGTACTCACCGGTGCCGCCATTGAAGTGATGGAAGCGTAAGCCAGTCTGTTCGGCAACGTCCTCAAACAGAGTGTGTAGTTGAGTGGCGGACGGCTGCTCCGGCTTGGCTGGGGCAGACGGTTGGCGGGAACAAGCGGCAAGAAGAACCAGCGCTACTGCCGGGATGATTCGAAGTACGCGATCAGCCATCAATTCTTGATAACCCCTTGGAGATCCTCGGCGATGGAGGCGAGGCCATCCTTCGTTACCTGAGGCAACGCGGCTTGGGCGAATTCCACCCAGGCGCGCTCATCGCGCGCTTCGCGGTACGCCTGCCGCACCTCCGTGAACGCGGCGTCCACCTCTGGCCCACGCCGGATGGCGTTCAGAAACGCAGTTTGCGCAGGCTGCTTACGTCCCTGACGAAGATGAATGGTCCCAATCATGACCCAGGACACATAAGAATACGGCGAGATCGACGCTGCTTTCTGATAGTGCGCCATGGCTTCGTTCAGGCTGGCGTTGGCAAACGCCATATGGCCCAGATTCTCATAAGAAGTGTAGTGATTCGGATCGAGTTGGATCGCCTTCAGAAAGTGCGCTTTGGCCTTGACCGGGTCGTTGGTGTTCTTGAACAAAAGTCCAACTGAGTTTTCCAGAACAGCCAACGGACGAACTGCAGTGCCGCGCTCATAGGCCTTGATGGCCGCTTCCCGGTCCCGCATCATTCCGTAACAAGTAATGAGATCGGCGTAGGCCGAGATGTAGTTCGGGTCCTCAAGTACCGCCTCTTCGAGTAGCTTTGCGGCTTCTGTAAAGTCGCCACTATTGGCTACCTTGCGGGCCCGATCACTGAGCGATTTGTGACTGCGGCTCCGATTCTTCACCGAATCCACGATGGGATCCTCAAATTCCGGCTCGCTGTTGGGAGCCATCTCAAACGCAGCCAAGTGGCTCACCGCGCGCTGCGCTTGCCCGGTGTTGCGGTATGCTTCGGCCAGGGAGTAGTGGGCTGCGCCATACCTCGGGTAGTTGTCCACTAGCCGTGTGAGATACGGAATCGCATCGCTGTGCTTTTTGAGCGCAATCCGTGCCTTGGCCGAGCCGAGTAGCGCCTGCGGAAACGTTGGCTCGAGATCCAGCAGCTTCTGATACACCGCTTCCGCCTCTTCGAATCGGGACGCGGCGCGCAGCGCATCCGCCTTCCGCAAAAGCGCCAAAAGACTTTTGCTTTCGTAGCGAAGCGCCATGTCGAACTGGGCGGCGGCATCGAGGGCTTTTTCGGGGGTCTGCGAGTAGATCCAACCAAGAAGATAGTGCGCCTTGAAGTTCTGCGGTTTCAGAATCAGTGCCCGCTTCGCATAGGTTTCAGCGGCTGCGTAGACACCATAAGTGGCAAGCGTCTCGGCCAGTTCGAAATTTAACTCGGGGTCGTTTGGAGAGGATTGAAACCGATCATTCAGGGCCTTCAGTTGCTGCTTCGGGCCGCGGGTAAGGGGCGTAAGGTCTGCCACTGGAGGGGACGGCAAGGGCTCACGCTGGGCAGTGCAGGCGCACAATCCAAGGGCGACAGCGGCGCATCCCAACACGAGGTCGGGTGGAATCTGGAACGTGCGCATCGTAAGCGGATAAGATCCCATACGACCCGTTGGTTCGTCAACATGGCTGTCAAACCAACGACATAGGCAACGCGGGTGTCGTACCCATTATGGGTTTTCACGTACCCATTATGGGTATTTACTGCAGAAACGGAAAAGCCCGCCGGGTGGGGCGGGCTCCTGTAACTGGCGGCTTAGGCAGCCCTTCGGGTACGCCGGAGAACCGTCATCAGTCCGGCCAGACCCAGGGAGAAGGCGGCGCTGCTCACCGGCTCGGGAACTGCGGCGGGCGGGACAAAATCGGTTTGAGGTCCGACGGGAGCATACGTCGGGTTGTTCGACGTAAAGATGTACCGCGTGTAGTTGGAGCCAAAAACGTTATGCAGTGAGCCGAGTCTCCACCCAGCGGTGAGGTTACCGTTGCCCGTGTGCCAACAGAGGCGCAGAGGGGTGGTCGCGTCAGTAGGTCCGAAGCCCGGTAGCAGAGCTACGTCACAAGCGAACCGGCTGACGGATGCGCCCGCTGCGGCCATCAGCATTCGAGCATTCATTGCCAAACTCCCCTTGCGTAAAGTAGTGCACCTCTTGAGCGAGAGAGGTCACAGACTTGTACTACTGCAATGCAGGGGCTGACAAGAAATGTAATACAAATATGGAACTTGATTACGGGTTTCTGGCACCGCGGATCCAGTTGAGGATCGTTTCGTATTGCTCGCTGGTGTCGTTGCCTTGCCAGCGCTGGCCTCCGGCGTGAGTTGCCAGGAAGAGGTTGGGGTCGCCGGCGGAATCGTTGGGTCGCGTGGGCTTGATCAGGACCAGGCTCTTGCGGGGTTCGTCGCGGTTGATAACGCGCTGGATGAAGTCGTAGTTCTGGCGGGATTGGGCTTCGGTGAAGCCGGTTTTGTGCGAGGGAAGGCGCAAGGGGAACTTGCCATGGCTGGCGTGGCATTGGACGCACGCCTTGCCGTCCTCGCCCGGTTTGGCGAGCAGCGGTTGGACTTTGGCTACGAAGTACTCATAGTCGAGCGGCTTGACGTCCGCCTTTGGCGGCGCGGTCTGCATGCCGAGTACGCGGCGGAGCGAGGATTGCTGGCGGATGAGGTCCTCAGTGGCGCGGCGGACTTGCGGGTACGGGTCGCGGAGGCTGTCGCGGACGAAGTCCTGCACGACTTCGTTGGAAAACAGATTGGCGTCCTGCTCGAGGAACTTGGCTCCACCAGGGTTGTTGTAGAGACTCAGGGCCGAGACGTTGAGGGCGAAGCGTTCGGGGTCGAGGGAGTCCACCATGAGGCGGCGTACGCGACCTTTGGCGGCGCGGCCGAACTGGGCGGCGAGCGCTTGTACCGTCGGGTTGGCGAAGTAGTTGCGGACGACGAGTTCGACGGCTGCGGCTTCCCTGCTCCGGTCGCCGCTGGTGAGCGCGTCGAGGATCACAGTTCGGATGAGCGGACCATCGGCGACGCGCGGGAATACGGCGGCGGCCTGAATGGCGCTGGCTGGAGGTTGCGGCGCGAAGAGCTGTTTTTCGATGGCGGAGACGAGTTCGGGGTCGCGCAGGAGGGTGGTGCCGAAGGGGAGCTTGGCGGCTACCCCAAGAGCCAGTTGCGGGGCCCTGGGCACGGCGGCGATCAAGGCTTTGCGAAGCTCTTCGCTTTCGCCTGCGGGCAGGGTGCCTCGGGCGTCGCTTGCGTAGACGTACGCAATGGACTTTGCGACTTCGTCCTGCTGCATCGAGGCGCGGCGGAGGACGGCGGCGGTGAAGCGCGGGGTCATGGCGCCGCCGAGCGAAGATCCGGCTTTGACGGCCGCGATGGCGAGGTCCGGGTTGCTGCCTTCGATGAACGCGATGAGAGCATTTTCCAACTCGGGTCCTGCGCCGGTGAGATCGATCAGGTCACTATCGTTGCCGACTCTGGTTTTGTGGAAGCCGTTGGACGTCGCGTATTCGAAGCCCACCGCTTCCGAGTACGGCGGGTATTGGTCGAAATCGGCGACGCCTTCACGGAACTCCGCGTAGTAGGCCGGCAGGACCACTTCTGCACGATCCTTGTTGGCTTGGGGGATGGCCATGTGGCGTAAAGGCAAGTCCCACATGGCGTTGAGAATGTGAAGCGCTCCGTCACCGGTCAAATGTTTGGCGAGAATGCGGCTTTGTTGGCCGCTGCGGGCGTGCATGGCGGCGACGGTCTTTTGGCGGTCCTCTTCGCGGGACATGGCGCGCATCCAACTTTCGGCGTAGCCGATGTTGTCGTCGAGGATGTTGTAGATGCCTTCCTGGAGGCTGCGGCGGACGCGGTGGTCGGGCTCGACTTTGACGCGCGCAGCGAGAGCGTCGAGGATGGCGGGCGCGGGGTCCCAGGTGTTCCAGCGGGTGAGGGCTTGCGCGGCGAGCATGCGGTTGGCGGGCGCAGGGTCGTTGGCCACGAGGTGGGTGAGCGCGTCGCGAAGGGCAGCGGATTGGGTGGCGGCGCGGAAGTGTGCGGTGAAGGCGTAGAGTCCGGTCCAGCGGACGCGGGGGTCGCTGGACTGAAGGGTTGCAAGGAGCGGCGCGGGTTCACCTGCGTTGGCGCGGTGGCGAAGTTGCAAGGCAGCTTCGATGCGTTCTGTCTTGCGGGTCGAGGCGGGGTTGGCTTTGCGACCTGCACTTGTGACCTGCACGTTCGAGTGCTTTTCCGGAAACAGCGTCGACAGCGCCATGATGGCGAACTGGGTCTCGCGGAAGGGCGTATGGAAAGCTTTGACTACGGGTTCGCCTTGCCAGCCTCCCCAGGCTTGCTGGCGGCTGAGGGTGTAGTCGATCAGCTTCTGCGAACGCACGCCCGCTTTGGCGAGAGCATAGAGCGCGTGGTAGCTGACGAAGTCTGCTGAGGGTGCGGAGGTTCCAAAGTCGTAGGCGAAGGTGCCGTTGGGGCGCTGGTGTTGGAGCAGCGTCTTGGCGAGTGCGTCTGTGGGGCGGCCGAGTTCGGCGAAGGCGATGAGCTTCCAGTTGAGATCGACGACGTTTTTGGGGTCGAAGGTCTCGATGAACTTGGCGAGTTGCACGCGGCGGGGATGATTGGGGTCGGCGAGGCCGTAGGTCTGCCAGGATTGCAGCGCGATCTCTATGGGCGATACGGCGGGGCTTGCGCCGTCGGCTTCTTCACCGGCCAGGGTGTCACGATCTTTGTAGTGGAGTTCGAGAAAGCGCACCGCACCCTGCGTGATGTCGGGGCGCTGGCGTCCACCGGCGACGAGCAACAGGGGCAGGCGGCTGCTGATGGTGCGGGCTGAGAAGATCATGCGCGACCAGGTGGCGCCGTGGTGCCCGGGCAGCGGACGCGGATTGTTTTCGAGTTGATCGAGAATGCGCTGCAGCGCGGCGGGCGGCATGTAGCCGTTGGCCTTGGCGGTGAGCGCGGCGCGTGCGGTGAACTGGGTGGGATGGCAGGCGACGCAGTTCTGCGTGTCGGCGTGCGGGATGGTATCGCGAGTGGCGACCGAGCCTCGACGCGGGATGTTGGCGAGCCAGGAGTCGCCCAGGGCTACGAGGTAATCGAGTCCTGTGCGGACGGCCTTCTGCGGATCGCGCAGGTAGGGCGGCGCTTCGAAGGTATTGAGGTGCAGCGTATAGCTGGGGTGGTTGGCGGCGACCCGTACGAAGTACTGCTGGTTGGCGCGGATGCGGCGGGTACGGAAGGCGGCGAGTCCGGGCAGGTTTTGCGTCGCCTCCGGCCGGTAGAGATGGTCGCCTTCGCGATACGGCGTGCCCTGGGCGTCGAAGAGGTCGATGTCCATCGGCAGTTCGCGAAGTGGCGTGTCCACCGAAAGGGCGAGCATGGTGTCCTGCGGGGGCGCGGTGAACTTGTACCAGTGGACGCCTTGCGCGAGCGCTGCCGCATCGTTGGCTTGTTCAGGAATGAAGGGTCGCTCGTCGGCTTCGGCTTCAATGGGCTCGTTGACCTTGACGGGCGCGGCGGTGGCCATCGAGACGCCTGGTGCGATGCCAGTGCTGTAGCGGAGTTCGGCATCGACGCCTTCCGGGAGGTCCAAGGTGATGGTGGTGCCGGCGTTCGGTGCGCTGATGGTTTGCGACCAATCCCAATCGAAGGCATGAAGGGTCTTGCGGGCGTTGGTGCCCTTTACTTCCAGCCGTGCAGTGATGGGCTTTGCGGGATCTTTGAGCCAAGCGTGGACGTGGACGGGACGGCTGGGGTCGACGATTTTGAGGCTGAGTTGTTTGGTTCCCTCGCCGGTGAGGGCGAGAGGGAGCAGCGGCAAAAAGAGAAGCGGAATCAGCCCGTACGCGACGCGCGGCATGTTTCAAAATACCAAAAGCCCGGCCACCATATGGCGACCGGGCTTTTTCTGGATCGATTGAGATGGTTACTTCTTCTTGACAGGAGCGGGGGCGCGCTTGGCCGGAGCGGCCTTCTTGGGAGCGGCCGGCACCGGAGCGCCGCCGACACCTTCCCAGCCACCGATGTCACCCTTCTCGACGTCGAAGACCACCATGAAGGGTTCCTTCGTGAACGAGCTGGGCACACCGTTGAACTGGATTTCGCCACCGGTCTCCATCTTGCCGCGGAGCGGCGCGTCGAGCTTGAGCGTGACGTCGCCAGCCTGATCGCCACCGATGCTGAGCACAAGTTCCTTGGGGTTGGTTTCCGGCGTGGCCGAGATCAGCTTGCCCTTGAACTTGGTGACCTTCTGGCCGCCCTTTTCGATACCGCCGGGAAGAGCCGCGCCCTTCATGCCGGTTTCAAAGTAGGACTGGCCGTTTTCCGCGAGCAGAGCCGTCTTCAAGTCCTTCCAGACAGCCTTGTCGGGGTACTTGCTGGCGAACTCGCTTTCGTTGGCTTCGGCTTCCTTCTCGATTTCGACAATACTTTTGAGCTTGACGCCATCTGCTGGAGGCAGGGCCGAGGCCTTTGCGGCAGCGACGAAGCCTTCGATGCCTTCCTTGCTGCCGTGATAGTTGACGTACTGCTTTTCGAAGTACGGCACGATCTGCTTGCGGCCATCCGGAGCGAGGGCGCCGGGGCCGTCATAGTAAGCGGCGCGAGCGAAGTGCCAGAGAGCGGTGGGAAGCTTTTCCACCTTCTTCTGGGACACGATCACACCGGCGAGCCAGTAGGTGACCTGCGCGTTGTTCGGTTCCACCTGCAGAGCCTTGGTGAGTTCCGTTTCGGCCTTGGGGTAATCCTTGCGGACCATCGGGATCCAGCCGAGGGCGTTCTGCGCGTACATCAGAACTTCCTTCTTGCTGGCGGCCCACTGCGCGTCGGTTGCGCCCTGCGGCTTCTTGTCGACCGCAAAAAAGGTGTCGATGCCGGCGACAAGCTGTCCGGCAGCCTTTTCGGCGGCGGCCAGGTCAGCTTCCGACGGAGCGGGCTGGAAGCGGAAGATAAAGACGCTCATGGCGGTGAGCGCTTGGAGATTGTTGGGTTCCGCGGCGAGGATTTCCTGCGCCGACTTGAACACTTCTGCCGGATTGTTCAGTTGCTGATACGTGGCGAGGTACACCAGACGGCGGTTCGCGATGAACTGCGTTTCCGGATAATCCGTTTTCCACTTGTTCAGCTTTTCCAGGCGGGTCTGGGCGTTCTGGTCCTGTGTGATGGCGACGTACAGGTCATACTCAGCCCGGTCCTTCCACTGAGGACCACCTTGCTGGGCAAACAGAGCCACCGATCCCATGAATAGCACCGCGGCCATCGCCACGGTACGCAAAAACTTTTGCCTCAAATTGGCCTCCCTCAATTGGTCAACTTTCCTGCTAGCCGACACTCGCTTGGGTAAAAGCGGAGTATACCGGATCGGCGAACTTGGCTGCAACCCGGCGACGCCACACGCTTTTTCCAACCTGCCCGGCGGGAGCTCGCGTCTGCTCTTGTAGATACCGCAAAGGCGCGGAAGGTTCCCAACAACACAGAAAAGTCGTGTTTCCTTAGCGTCTTGTGTATCCTAAGTCGAATGCGGATTTTTGACCTTGGCGTCATACTGGCATACCTGATTGGCATTACGGTATTTGGTGCGAGGTTCGGTAAAGGCCAGTCTACTTTGAAAGAGTACTTTCTGGGTGGCCGCGAAGCTCCGTGGTGGGCCATTGCCTTTTCGATTGTTTCCGCGGAGACCAGCACGCTCACTGTGATTGGAACGCCTGCTTTGGCGTACGCCGGCGACTTCGGATTTTTGCAAGTGGTGTTTGGATATTTGCTAGCGCGCATTCTGATCTCCGTGGTGTTTCTGCCGACGTACTTCCGCGGCGAGATGTACACGGCGTACGAAGTGATGCAACGGCGGTTCGGCGTCCGGATACGCAAGCTGACGGCGGGGTTGTTTCTGGTGCTGCGCGCGCTGGCCGAAGGCGTTCGCGTGTTTGCGATCTCGATCGTGATCTCGATCATTCTGGGTACGGGCGAGATGTCGTCGATTGTGCTGATTGTCGCGCTGACGTTGTTTTATACGTTTGAGGGCGGCATGACGGCAGTGATCTGGACCGATGTCGTGCAGATGTTTTTGTACGTGATTGGCGCGGTGATCAGCCTGATTGTGATCCTCGGGCAGATTGACGGCGGTTGGGCTGAGGTGTCGCGCATCGGGACGGAGTTGAACAAGTTCCGGGTGTTCGACTTCGGCTTTGAGCTGACTCCGGAGTTCTTTACCAAAACCTATTCGTTCTGGGCCGGCGTGATTGGTGGTTGCTTCCTGACGACGGCGAGCCATGGCACGGAGCAGTTGATGGTACAGCGATTGTTGTCGGCGCGGGATGAGACGGAAAGCCGCAAGGCGCTGCTCGCGAGTTGGGTGGTGATCTTTGTGCAGTTCTCCATGTTCCTGGTGATTGGCGTCTGCCTGTTTGTGTTCTACAAGCAGCGTGGCTTGGCTGCGCCTACGCCCGCGGATCGCATCTATCCCGAGTTCATTTGGAATTATCTGCCGCATGGCATTGCGGGTCTTGTGATCGCGGCGATTCTGGCGGCGGCGATGTCGAACCTGAGCGCGGCGTTGAACTCGCTGGCGTCGACCACGGTGATGGATTTTTATAAGCCGATGACCGGCGGCCGTAAGCCTGAAGAGTTTTATCTGCGCATCGCAAAGTTCGCAACCTTGGGCTGGGGCGCGGCGCTGTTTGGCATCGCGCTGGTGGCTCGGAACTGGGGGTCTGTACTCCAGGCGGGGTTGTCGATTGCGTCCATCCTGTACGGGTCGCTGCTTGGGGTGTTCCTGCTGGGACTGTTGACCAAGCGTACGCGTGAGAACGCCGCGATGGTGGGCATGACGGTGGGGTTCGTGCTGATGCTGTACATCAAGTTCTTTACGCCGATTGCCTGGACCTGGTACGTGCTGATTGGTACGAGCGCGACGTTTGCCACTGCGTACCTGATGTCGTTTGTGCTGGCGGAGAAGGAACTGGAACCGAATGTCTGAACTGCGGCGCGAGTTGGGACCTTGGACTGCGGCGGCGATCGTGGTGGGTACGACGATTGGCAGCGCGATCTTTCTGGTGCCGTCAAAGATGCTGCAGGCGGTGGGTACGCCGGGGCTGGTGTTTACGGTTTGGATCGCCGGGGGGTTGCTGTCGTTGTTCGGCGCGCTGACGTACTCGGAGCTGTCGTCCAGGTTCCCGGAAGCGGGCGGCGAGTATGCGTACCTGCGGGAAGCGTACGGTCCGTTCTGGGGGTTTACGTACGGCTGGCTGCAGACTTGGGTGGCGCGTAGCGGGGCTTGCGCGACGTTAGCGACGGGATTTTTTTATTATTTGACCCATTTTTTTCCGCAGCTAGACAGAATCCTATATGTGTTGCCGCTGCCGATTGGTCCGGGATGGGCTCCGCTGGAGGTCCGGTACGGGCAAATAATCGCGATTGCAGTGATTTGCATTTTAGGCGTGCTGAATACTTTGGGCGTCAAGTTTGGTGGCGGTGTACAGGTGGGGCTGACCCTGCTGAAGGTTGGGTTGATTGTCGCGCTCATCGTGGCGGGATTTCTGAGCGGTGCGGGGTCGGCGAGCAACTTCACGGGTTCCGTGGCTGTAGCGCCGGATGTGTCGGCGTTCTCACGCTTCTTTTTGGCACTTGTCGCGGCACTTTGGGCGTACGACGGATGGAATACCGTCGCCATGGTTTCGAGCGAAGTCAAAGATCCGCAAAGGAATCTGCCCCGTGCTCTGGTGGGTGGGATCGCTGGAATCGTATCGATTTATCTGATCGCCAATATCATTTACTTTTATATCCTGACGCCGGCGGAAGTGGCCGGTAGCGACCGGATCGCGGCGGCGATGATGCGCAAGGCGGTGGGCGAGTGGGGTGCGAACCTGGTGAGTTTTGCGGCGATGATTTCGATGGCGGCGGCGCTCAACGGGACTCTGCTCGGCGGGTCGCGAATTCCATTTGCGATGTCGCGCGACGGTCTATTTTTCGCATCTGCGGGGCGAGTAGACCCGAATAGGGGTACTCCGGTTGCGGCCATCTGGCTGCTTACGGCCACCTCGAGTTTGCTAGTGTTAAGCGGCAGATATGAGGAATTATTTACGTCGGTTATTTTCTCGAGCTGGATCCTGTACGCGATGGCGGCAGCGAGTGTCTTTGTGTTTCGCCGACGCGACGGAGGATCGGTGGCGCAGCATCGTTCGATCGGCTATCCATGGTTGCCAGGGCTCTTTGTTTGCACAGCGTTGGTGCTGCTTGGGGCCACGTTGTACAACTCGCCGCGAGAGTCTTTGATGGGGCTTTTCACGATCGTAATTGGGGTGCCTTTCTACCTGCGCTGGCAAAAATCGAAGCGCGCCATTTGAATTCCCCCAGTACAAAAACGCATTTCCGTTTGGAAAGGCAAGACAGGGAAATTCCGGTATGTAAGGGGCCTTGTATTTGGCGTCCGAATCGTGTACAACGGTAAAGACTCTTCCGGCGCTCAGTATGTCGGAATGTTTTTAATTTCGGCAGTGCGCCCCGGGGGGATATCCTCAGCAGTGTGGGGCCCTTAGCTGGCTCCTCTCTCGTTGCAGACGGAGTTCAGAATGGACGTAATGAAAGTTCTGGCGGAATTGCGCCAAGAACGACAGCAGCTCGAAGAAGCTATTTTGACACTAGAAAGGTTGGCTCGAAGCCGCGGCAAGCGTCGTGGCAGACCGCCAGCATGGATGAGCCAAGGTACAACAGCCTCGGCTTCAGTCGCACCCGCCGGAGAACCAAAACGCCGCGGTCGACCTCCGGGAAGCAAGAATAAACAGGTTACCGCCTCGGCTTAATTCCCCCCTCCCTGAGAGTTTCTTTCTAACGATACAGCAAGTACCTGGCGCGATCCGCCAGGTATTTGTGCTTTTGGTCCTCGATGCGGTCGTAGATGACGCGGGGATCGTCGCCGCGCTCGAGCGCCGCCATCACTTCCTGATTCCCAATTAACTTTGCGTTTGTCTTTACGTCCACTTTGCCGGGGTAGAGCTTGATGAGCGCGGCCGCGACTTCAAGGCCCAAGCGGCCGGCGAGAAAGGCTTCGCGATCGGTGATGAGGAAGCGGACACCAGAGATCTTTTTGCCACTGAAGTTGGACGCATTTGGTTGGAATTCCACGGGATACGTACGTACGCCAGGAATCATGCGGCTGTTCAGGTAGGCCGATAGCTGCGGGCCGGAGATCCAGTCCGCGCCGATCTGTTCAAAGGGCGAGTCCGTGCCCCGCCCCACCGAGTAGGTCTTCTGGTATTCGAGCAGCGCGATGCCCGTGTACAAGGTGGCGGCGTTGAGGGTCTTCATGTTGGGCGAGGGGTTGACCCAGGGGAGGCCCGTCGAGTCAAACCAGTCACCGCGTTGCCAGCCTTTCATCTGAATTACCTTCAGATCGACGCCCATTTTGCGTTCGGCATTTGCCATGGTGGCCAACTCACCGAATGTAAGACCGTGCCGTACGGGGAGTGAATAGCAGCCGACAAAGCTCTCAAGATTACGGTCCATCATCGGGCCGTCGACCATCACGCCGGTGATCGGATTTGGGCGATCGAGCACATAGAACGGAAGCTTCAATTTGGCGGCGGTTTCCATGGCGAGGAGCATCGTGCAGGAGTAGGTATAAAAACGCGCGCCGATATCCTGAATATCAAAAACAATAGCGTCGACTTGACGAGCGTAATTTTCCGGCAATTTCCGCTTTTCACCCTGATAAAGACTATAGACCTTGACGCCAGTGCCCTCATCGCGGGTGTCTTCGATGTGCTCTTCGTCCAGCCGGCCGTACAAACCGTGCTCCGGGGAATAAATGGCAGCCAACTGTACGCCGGCCTGTTTCATCAAGTCGACATTGCGTTTCCCGTTCCGATCAATACCGGTGTGATTGGTGATGACGCCGACTTTCTTGCCACGGAGTTCGGCAAAGCCACCCGCTGCCATGACGTCGAGTCCGGTCTGCACCTGGCCATTGCGAGCGATGACGCGGCGGCTGTTCGACGAGGTCTCGTTATAGCCCGGAACGATCAGGCCCGGGGTGTCCACACCGAGCGCCGCGGCGGAGATCGTCGCGATGCGGCCGCGAAGACTGGTAAGGCTCTTGCCGCGCTTGGGGTGTACGTAGTTGGTGAGAACGATCACGTACGCCTTGGTGGCGGGGTCCATCCAGATCGAGGTACCGGTGAAGCCGGTGTGGCCGAAGGAGCCGACGGGAAAGAGTTCGCCGCGGTTGCCGGAGAACGGGCTTTCCATGTCCCAACCGAGGCCGCGCAGAATGGGCTGTCCGGCAGGGGTGTTGGGCGAGGTGAAGCGACGCACGGTGAGCGGCTGCAGAATCGTACCTCCGCCGGCGAGCATCATGCGGGCGAACTTGGAGAGGTCGGTGGCTGTTGTGAAGAGACCGGCGTGACCGGCAACGCCACCCATGTAGCGAGCGGTGGGATCGTGTACGACGCCCTGCCAGGCGCGGTCGTTTTCTTCGATCTCCGTTGGCGCGATGCGATCGAGCACGGTGCCGGGCGGGTTGAAGGTGGAGTCGAACATGCCGAGCGGGAGGAAGATCTCTTCGCGGCAGTACACGTCGAGCGGCTTGCCGCTGATGCGACGGACCATTTCCCCAAGCAGGAGGAAGTTGATGTCGCTGTAGACAAAGCGGGTGCCCGGGGGATTGGTGGGCTTGTCGATCAGCGCGAGGTTGATGCCGGTGTCGTAGCCGGACCATTTGGGCACGAGGTCCACGTCGGGACGAAGGCCTGAGAAGTGGACGAGAAGGTCGCGTACGGTGATGCTACTCTTGCCGCCCTGGAACTCCGGAAGGTAGTTGGTGACGGGGTCGCTCAAGCGAATCTTGCCCTGCTCAAAGAGGCGCGCTATCGCCGTAGTGGTGGCGACGACCTTAGTGAGTGACGCGGCGTCGAAGATGGTGTCCACTGTCATGGGATCTTCTGACGGCGGCGTGACCCACTTTTTGCCATAGGCTTTTTGGAACAGGATGCGGTCACCTTGGCCGACGAGTACGACACCGCCGGGGATGAGTCCGGTAGCGACGGCGTCCTGCATTTGCGCGTCGATGTACGGGCCGCTGGTGAATTCCTGGGCGAGGCAGGTGAGGTTCGCAAGAACCAGCAGGGAGGCAAGAAGTGCAGATCTCATTTATGCGAGAAGTTTGGTGGCGATGGAGTCGAGCAAGGCAGCGAGCTTGAAGTCGCGCGCGGTGATGCCGCCGGCGTCGTGGGTGCTGAGTTCGACGGAGACTTTGTTGTAGACGTTGGTCCACTCGGGGTGATGGTCCATCTTTTCGATGGCAATTGCCGCGGTGGCCATGAAGCCGAAGGCGTGTACGAAGTCTGAGAATTGGTACTTTTTGACGAGCTTGTCGCCATCGCGCTGCCAGCCGGTGAGCTTTTGAAGTTCGGCGTCGGCTTGGTCCGCCGTCATTTTGGTCGCCATATCTACTATCGTAACGGTATAGATCGCATGCTGACTCGTAGAGACGCACTTTTCACTTTTGCCGCTGGCGCCGTCGCCGCGCAGACTTCCCCGAAGCCGAACCTGCTGTTCCTCTTTGCCGACGACATGGGCTGGAGCGATGTTGGCTTCAACGGCCGCAAGGAGTGGAAGACGCCGAACCTGGACCGGTTGGCGTCGCAAGGTACGGTGTTTGACCGCTGGTACACCGCGTGTCCGCTGTGTGCACCGTCGCGCGCGGCGTTGATGACCGGCAAGTACGGGATTCACAATACCGTACGGGGCAACCAGACGGACCTGCCTACGACAGAGGTGACGATCGCCGAGGCGTTACGAGCGCAAGGGTACGCGACGGCGTTGATCGGCAAGTGGCACAAGGGCGTGCTGCCCGATGGTGGATTTACACATCCGCTGGATCAGGGCTTCGATATGACCTTGGGGTACCTGGATGCGCGGCATGCGTGGGAGCACTTTCCGAAGACGTTTTGGCGCGGCAAGCAGGAGGTTCCGGTATCGGGCTACAGTTCCGACATCCTGGCCGATGAGGCGATCCGGTTCATGCAGTCGGCAAAGAAGCCGTTCTTCTTGTACGTGCCGTTTATTGAGCCGCATTTTCTGATTGAGGCTCCGGATGAGGACGTCAAGGATTACGCTGGGAAGTTCACCGAGCATGATGCGACGCAGCCTTACAACGCGAGATACGCGGCGATGGTCCAAAGGTTGGACAAGAGCATCGGGCGCATTTTGAAGGCGCTGGACGATCAGGGCTTAGCGTCGAATACGTTGGTGGTGTTTACCAGCGACAACGGCGCGACCTTTGAGGCGGGCAACAAGGGTACGGCGCGGTTCCATGATTCGAATGCACCGCATCGTGGACAGAAGCGGAGCCTGGAAGAGGGCGGCATCCGCGTGCCGGGGTGTGTACGATGGCCCGGTCGTGTAGCGGCGGGCAAGAGGTCCACGGCGGTGACGTCGACAATCGACATCCTGCCGACGTTTTTGGCTGCTGCTGGCGGAGGCGCGCCGGATCCCGCATGGAAGGTGGACGGCATCAACATGCTGGACATGTGGACGGGCAAGGCGAGCGCGCCGCCCGAGCGTACGCTGTTCTGGGAGTTTCACGTCGAGAACATGGACATGAATGCGGCGATCCGCGGGGACTTCAAGCTGCTGGAGATTGGCGGGCAGAGCTTTCTGTACAACGTGAAGGAAGATCAGCAGGAGAGGCGGCCGCTGCAAGGCGAGAATCCGGCCATGATGCAGCGGCTGAAGAAGGAACTGAAGGACTGGCTGGCAACTACTGTGGTACGGCCTTAAGCAGACGCGCGCGGGCTGCCAGAGCCTTCACGGCGGCATCCTGCGCGGTCTCGCCAAGTACGGTGATGTGGCCCATTTTGCGCCCCTTGCGAGCTTCGGGCTTGCCGTAGAGATGCAGCTTGACCTGGGGGTCCGCGAGGGCGGCTATCCAATCGGGTTCACCGTTGGCCCAGACATCGCCGAGCAGGTTGACCATCGCGGCGGGAGCGAGTTGCTGCGTGGATCCTAACGGCAAGCCGCACACGGCGCGTAACTGCTGTTCGAACTGGCTCGTCGTGTTGGCGTCGAAGGTGAAGTGTCCGGAATTGTGCGGGCGCGGGGCAAGTTCGTTGATGAGAAGCTTGCCGCCTTTGGTGTAGAAGAATTCGACGCAGAGTACACCGACGACGTCGAGTGCATCGAGCACAGCGCAAGCGATTTCGACGGCTTCATCCGCTACCTGCTGCGGTACGGCAGCGGGAGCGATGGTGAGGTCCAGGATGTGGTTCGCATGCCGGTTCTCGACCACGCCGTAGTGGACGAAGTCACCCTGAAGGGATCGCGCGGCGACGACGGAGAGTTCGCATTCGAAGTCGACGAACTCTTCAAATACGGCTTCCACGCGACCGATGGAATCCCATGCGGCGAGGGCGTCCTGCTGGTTCTTGACGCGAACTTGGCCCTTGCCGTCGTACCCGAAGCCCGCGGTCTTCAAAATGCCGGTGAAGCCTTCGAGATCGGCCTCTGTACGTACGATACGGAAGTTGGCCACCGGCAATCCAGCAGCTTGCAGAAAGGTCTTTTCGCGGATGCGGTGCTGCGTGGTGTGCAGGACCTCACCGGCTGGACGTACGGGCGCGAATTCGGCACAGGCTGCGGTCGTCGCGGCGGGTACGTTTTCGAATTCGAAGGTCACGGCCGAGACGCCTTGGGCAAACTGGCGGACCTGATCGAGGTCGTGATAGTCGGCGGCGATCTCGAGGTCGGCCACTTGGCCCGTGGGTGTGTCCTCGTCCGGCGAGAAGGTGGCGACACGGTAGCCCATGCGGCGCGCGGCGATGGCGAACATACGGCCGAGCTGGCCGGAGCCGAGTACGCCGATGGTGGCGCCGGGAAGGATGGGACGGATCACGGGAGTTCGGTCCCCAGTACGGTGTCGGTCTGCTTTTGGCGGAAGTCTTCGAGCGCTTTGCGAACGTCGGGGCGGGAGTTGGCGACAATCGCGACGGCGAGCAGGCCTGCGTTTTTGGCACCGGCTTCACCGATGGCGAGGGTACCGACGGGGATGCCGCCGGGCATTTGTACGATGGAGAGCAGCGAATCCATACCCTTGAGTGCGCGGCTCTCAACGGGGACGCCCAGGACGGGTACGATCGTGTGGGCAGCTACCATTCCGGGTAGGTGCGCCGCGCCGCCCGCGCCCGCTATGATCACTTCAAGGCCTCTGCTTGCGGCCGATTTGGCATAGCTGGCAAGCAGGTCCGGCGTACGGTGCGCCGAGACGATCCTCTTTTCATAGGGGACCTGGAATTGTTCGAGAATGGCGCAAGCATGGCTCATCGTGCTCCAGTCGGACGACGAACCCATGATCACGCCGACCAGTGGATTCATGAGAGATCGAGTGAATACCTACGATAGCATTTTGAGCGATTTGCGCCGTCTTGGCGTCGCTGCCGGCGATGTCGTGATGGTGCACGGCAGCATGCGCAAAGTGGGGCCCGTGGTGGGCGGCGTGAACACGGTGATACGCGCGCTGCTCGATGCTTTGGGACCTGCGGGTACGCTGATGGCGTATGTCGATTTCGAGCCGTTTGTGGAGGACGAAGACGTAGACCTGATGCCGGTGTTCGATAAGCGGATTGCGCATGCGGCGCGGGATCATGGGGTCCTGCATGAGACGCTTCGCAACTGGCCCGGCGCGGTGCGCAGCGATCATCCGGATGCTGGGGTTGTGGCCATTGGGGCGAAGGCCGAGTGGCTGACGGCGGAACATCCGTTTCAATACGGGTACGGGCAGGGCTCGCCATTTGCGAAGCTTTTGGAACTGCACGGCAAGGTGCTGATGTTGGGTGCGCCGCTCGACACGATTACGCTGCTGCATCATGCCGAGCATCTGGCGGACATCCCAGGCAAGCGCGTGATCCGGTACAAGCGCCTGATGCCGGACGGTTGGACATGGTTTGAGGAGTTCGACACAGCGGACCCCGTGCATGACGATCTGCCTGTGAACACCTTTGAGCTGATCGCGCAGGATTTTGCGCCGAAGGTGCGCGGGACGGTGGCAGGTACGGATGAGGCCTATCTGTTCGATGGACCGGAGCTGGTTCGCTTCGGCGTCGAATGGATCGAGCGGTATATTCGAGAAGCGTCCCAATGATCCTCAGACAGGCGTGCGGCGTTCTCGCGTTGTTTACCACTTTTGCCCAAGAACCGATTCGGGTGGACGTGGAACTGGTTCGCGTGCCGTGCACCGTCACCAACCGTAAAGGCGAGACCGTCAAGAATCTGGAGGCGCGCGACTTCAGCATCCTCGATAACGGCGTCAAGCGGCCCGTGCAGTACTTTGGCCGTGAGACGGACCTGCCGTTGACCGTGGGCCTGCTTGTGGATGTCAGCGGAAGCCAGCGGCGGTACATCCGGCAGCACCGGGAGGCGTTACGGCAGTTCTTTGAGCAGGTGCTACGCAAAGGCGATCGCGCGTTTATCGCGGCGGTGGCGGGGAATGTACGGCTGATTCAGGATTTTTCGGATTCGGCTGAGGTACTGACCGCGGCTGTGGATCGCGTGGATGCGACGCGCGGCGATCGCATGGGTACGCCCTGTGCGACGCGAGAGATGATCCTGAATGATCGCGTGTACCAGACGTCGCTCTGCGGCGGTAGTGTGATTTGGGACGGCGTCTATTACGCCACCCAAAAGCTGCGCGCTGTGGATGGACGCAAGGCGCTGATCCTGATGACGGACGCGGAGGACTCGGGAAGTCCACACTCGCTCGATGAAGCGATCCGCATGGCGCAAGGGGCGGAGACGATCGTGTACACCATCAAGGCGGTGGAGCGGCGCAAGCTGCGCGATGCGTGGAAAAGGCCGCTGGAGAATCTGGCCGAGCAGACCGGTGGGTTTTCGTTCAACGTACGGTACGACAAGCCGGGCGAGATCTTTTCGCGGATTCAGGACGAACTGCGCACGCAGTATGTCCTGGGGTTTAACGCAGAGGGCCCGCGGGATGGGTCGTTCCATACGTTGAAAGTTTCTGTAGCAGGAAGAGGAAACAAAGTTCGCACCAGAACCGGCTATTGGGCGCGGAAAGAGAATCCATGACAGAACTGCAGCGGATGTTAAAGGGTGAGGCCGAACAAGGGCGCCTGGACCTGGCGGCAACGGAGATCGCGAGGCTGGAGTATCCAGACCTTGCGGATGCTGAGGTTGTCGATCAGCTAGACGCGATTGCAGCGGACGTACCGGCGTTTGATCGAGGGGATGGGCATGCCACCGTCGATGCGCTGAATACCGTGCTGTTCGAGCGCTGGGGCTTTCACGGCAACGATACGGAATATTACGACGCACGCAATAGCTGTCTGAATGAAGTAATCGCGCGGCGGACGGGCATTCCCATCACGCTGTCGGTAATTTACATGGAAGTGGCGCGGCGGCTTGGGCAACCGGTGTTTGGCATCGGGCTGCCGGGGCATTTTGTCGTCGAGTACGACAGCGGCGCGTACTCCGCGTTTCTGGATCCGTTTCACAAGGGCGAGCGCTTGACCCCTGCGGAGTGCGAACGGCTGGTGTCCAAGCGTACGGGCGCGGTTGTCGAACCCGGTTCGCTGTCGTTCCGTAAGGCCACCAAGCAGGCGATTGTTGGACGAATGCTGCAGAACCTGAAGGGGATTTACGCGGGGTCCCAACAATGGGCGAAGGTACTGCGGATTTGCGACCTGTTGTTGGAGGCGGACCCACGGTCTGCGGCGGAGTTGCGGGTACGAGGTGCGGCGAATCTGCACCTGAAGCGGTATTCGGCGGGGAAAGCGGATCTGGAAGAGTACTTGCGGCTCGCGCCGGGAGTGCCCGAAGCCGCGGTGTTACGCGAGCAAATTGCGAATCTGGCCAAGTGGTCCGCGCAGTGGAATTGAACGGGCAAAAATAATGCGGACAGTGCGATTCCTCCGACTCGATCGCACTGTCCGGCCTTCATAGCTACATTCGCTGTGGCGGCGATTCCTGATCTAGCGCCTGGCTTGTGACGCCGCAGCGTGTCCTTCGGACCTAGCTATAAACAACGGTTGTACGCCCGGTCTGGCGATTGCCGCGACCGTCCATCACAACCAACTCGAACACATAGGTGCCGCGGCCACCGGTGAGGATCACTCGTGGTGTTGAGGTGCGTTCCCCAATCACTGAAGTGGTCGGCCCGGACACCTGCTGGAACATAAAGCTAACTGCCGAACCGTCGGGCGCCGCCGAACCCGCGAAGTTGAACTGCACTTCGCGATCGAGCGTGTTGACCGTGGTGGAAAGTCCACTGATCGTGGGTCCCGCAGGGTTCGTAGTGGGACCGCCGCCGGACGGGCACGACGTGATGAACGCCGAAGCCATGGCCAGAACCTCTGAGCGGGACTTTGCCATGTCGAAGGCCGCGGGCGCGGGAAGCTGGCCATTGACGAAGTTCAGGTACGACGCGTGGCGCGCTTCGACCATCGCAATGGTGGCCGCCGCACGCTTGATGTCGGCACTCTGAATCATGTTGATGGCGCCGGCGTACGCTTGCACGCCGAGGTTTTCCAGCATCATCGCCGTCGAAAGAAATTCGCTGGCGTTGTTGATGCGGAAATTGTACGTGCAGGCTTCGACGGGGGTGCCGCCGAGGCTGCGGATGACCTGCTGCAAGGTGGCCACGTGCGCGACTTCGTGATCGCGGATCGCGGTGAGGTACGGGACAAAGTTGCTGGTGATCTTGCTGCCGAAGACCGGCGCATAGATCGAGCTGTTGAGGTCCGCCGCCGAGTAGCGACCAACGCCCTGGACGTAGAACGCCGCCTCAAGATGTTCAAGGGCGAGCGCGTAGTTGAGGACGTCGATATCGGTGGACGTTCCGGTGCCCGGCGTGGTTTGTGCGAGCAGCACCTTATCCGCCAGCGCCGCAGCGCCGAAGAGGGCCGCGGACTTGGCAAAGAACGAACGGCGCGAATTGCTGGAAGTGTTTGGATGTTTCATGTGTCTTGTTTCCTTTTCCTTCTGCTTTCGCGGTTACACCGTGCATGAGCCCAGGAACGGGGCTGCGGCGGTGAGAATTTCCTGCATGGTCTTGGTGGGGTCGAACGCCGAAGGGAACGGCGAGTCACCCGTGATGAGGCGAAGGTACGCAGCGTGGCGGGCTTCTACCGTCGCGATGGTTGCGGCGGTGGTAACCAACTGCGGGTCACGAATCATGTTGATCGCGCCTGCGTAAGCGCTCACGCCGGTGTCCTCCAGCAACTTGCCTACGGCGAGGAACTCATCCACCGTGTTGTAGGTAAAGCTGAAGCCGTTGCAGTTGGTGCGCGGCGTGCCACCGAGGGTACGGATGGTGCGTTCGAGCGCACGCACGTGGGTCTGCTCGTGGTTGCGAATGAGCAACAAATTGCCGTAGACGTCGCCGGTGATGGAATCACCATAGAAGTCTCCGGCGTTGCCGAGGTTCTGGCTGAAGTTGCCGGTGTTAAAGTCCGCCGAGCTAAACCGACGAAGGCCCTGGGTGTAGAAATTTGCTTCCAGTTGTTCCAGAAGCAGGGCGTAGTTCAATAAGCTGACGTCGGTGACGGTGTTTTGTGCGTGTAGCGATGAGGCGAGCATCGCGGCACCTGCGGCCACCACCGCACTGGTTGCCATGGATGGGGATGTGTCTAACTTTTTTGGTAGAGACGCTTCCGCCTGATGTTGTTGCATCATTTCATTTCCTTTTGTGGTTGGGGTCCGTAGGTGCTGCTCATTGTCCGGCCCTCGTATTACGGAACTCAGTTCCGTCTACAGGTCGAGTTTTAAGCAGGCCAAGGGCCAATGGAAAAGGAGTGAAAAGAGGAACAGTTTGATATTGCGCCGAAGAAGTATGACAGGGACGGTTACTTTTTGTCCCTGTCATTTTCACCCGATATTTCGCTGAACGGCGGCCACTTGATAACCGTCGGCGGCGATTGGGGCTTTGAAGATCTCAGATTGATGCCCGTGGCGAAGAAAGATCTGGCGTACGAGGTCGCAGACTTCGTCATGGCCTTGCTCGAAGAATACGAGTATTGAAGGGCCTGCTCCACTTAGCGCACAGCCAAGCAGGCCGGGCGCGCGAAGCTTGATCATGTCATCGAGCCCGGGAACAAGCGCTGCACGATACGGCTGGTGCATGCGGTCCTCAAGCGCGGCGGGGAACGCGGAGCTTTGTCCTGCTGCCAGAGCCGCAATCAGCAAGGCGCTCCGCTGGACATTGAATACCGTATCCTGCTTGCTGTATTGACTCGGCAATACAGCGCGGGCCTGTGACGTGGGCAGCATAAAATCTGGAACTACCACTGCAATACCAAAGCGAGGTGATAATTCGAGTCTTACCGCTCTTGCAACACCACCGGAATCAATAGCGCTCGCTACAATTGACCCTAATACACAAGCAGCGACGTTATCAGGATGGCCTTCAATACGCGCCGCTTCATCTAATATGCGGAGCGGCTTCCAATTCAGACCCAATAGATGATCTGCGATCACGACTCCAGCAGTAAGCGCGGCCGCACTGGAGCCCAACCCCTTGCCCAGCGGGATGTCGTTGATGATTTCCAGGTCCACGGGCGGAAGCGTGTTGTCGCCAGTGTCGCGCGCTACGGCGAGCGCAGTCTGCCAGATGAGGTTCTCCGCAGGGTCCGTCGAGATCTGATGTGCGTCGCGTCCCGTGGCACGGATACGCATCGTTTCGGACCTTTGAAACCGGCATTCCAGATAGATGCCGAGCGCTAGTCCCAAGGCATCGAAGCCCGGCCCCAAGTTCGCACTGGAGGCCGGAACACGAACACTAAGCATCGATACGAACCTTCTCGCCCGTGCGGCAGGACTGATAAATGGCTTCGACCAGTTGCAGAGCTTTGAGTCCTTCGGCGCCGGAAACGAGCGGGTCACGCTTGCTTTGGATGGCGTCGGCGAAGTCGGTGAACTGGCGTTCGAACGGCGTGAGCGAGATCGCCATGGGGTCCGATGCACCGGATGCGACGTTGCTGGCGAGGGGCGCGGGTTCGCCGGAGTCATCCTCAACGTCCCAAGTGGTGAGACGGTCTCCGGTGATGACGCAGGTGCCCTTGGTGCCGTGGATTTCCACGCGCTCGCCGTAGCCGGGCCAGAAGGCGGTAGCGGCTTGAATCACGCCCTGCGCTCCGTTGGCGTACCGCATGATGGCGGATACGACGTCCTCAGACTCGATCTTGTGTTTGGCGCCCAACTGCCAGTAGCCGAACACTTCCTGCACGCTGCCGACGAGCCATTGCAGAATGTCCACCTGATGGATGCCCTGGTTGATCAGCGCGCCACCGCCTTCGACAGACCAACTGCCTTTTTCCGGACGGCCGTAATAGGCGGCGGTACGGTGCCATTTGATGTAGGCATCGGCTTGCAGGATCTTGCCGAGGCGGCCGTCTGCAATAGCCTTGCGCACGAACATGCTGGAGTCATCAAAGCGATGCTGGCTAACGACGTTCAGCGTAATGCCGGCGGCGCGGGCGGTGTCGATCATCTTGCGCGCGGTGGCGACGTTGGTGGAGATCGGCTTTTGCACCTGCACGTGTTTGCCTGTCTTGGCGCAGAGTTCGATGGGCTGCAGGCGGATATCCGGGAAAGTGCAGACGTCGACGATCTCAACCGCGGGATGGGAGCAGAGCGCTTCCATGGTGGGCACGAACTCGATGCCGTACTGTTCGGCGAAGGCGACGCCGTGGGGTTCATAGCCGTTGCTGCAAGCGACCACCTCCCAACCGATGTTCTTGTAGGCTTGGACGTGCTTGTGCGCGATGGCGCCGGTGCCGAGGATGCCGATTTTCATAGATGAGGGGTCGTGATCTTCTATTCTGTCACGACCCCGAGCGGGCTAGCCTCGCAAGGTTTTCTCAAACACTTCGAGAGTGCGCTTCCAGGCAAGTTTGGCGGCTGTCTCGTCGTAACGCGGCGTGGTGTCGTTGTGGAAGCCGTGCTGCGCACCTTCGTACACGTAGCCGCTGTAGTTCACGCCGTTGGCCTTGAGGGCTGCTTCATAGGCCGGCCAGGCTCCGACTAACCGGGTGTCGAGCGCGCCGTGATGGACGAGTATCGTCGCCTTGATCTTCGAGACTTCTTCCGCGGGTGGTGCGCCGCCATAGAAGGGTACGGCAGCGGCGAGGTCCGCGCCCATGCGTACGGCGAGGTTGTTGGCGATGCCTCCGCCGAAGCAGAAGCCGACGGCGCCGATCTTGCCCGTACAGTCCGGACGAGCCTTGAGCCACTTTGCGGCGGCGTGAAAGTCGTTCTGCATCTTGTTGCGGTCGACCTGGCGGAAGGCAGCGCCACCCTTCTCGTCGTCGCCGGGGTAGCCGCCGACGCTGGTCAATCCGTCCGGCGCGAAGGCCATGAACTTCTCGGTACCGAGGCGGCGGGCGACATCCTCGATGTACGGGTTGAGGCCGCGATTCTCATGGATGACGATGACGCCGGGAAGCTTGCCGGTGACGCCGGCGGGACCTACGAAGTAGCCGCGGATACTGCCATTGCCTTCGGGCGAAGGTACGGTGATGTACTCGGTGGCGATGCGCTTGTCGTCCTTGGGGACCTGCTGGGCCCAGGCGTAGTTGGGGCGCAGGCTTTCGAATAGCGCCAAAGCAGTGACGCTGCCGGTGGCGAACTTTTGCGCCTTTTCGAGGAATCCGCGACGGTTGAGGTCGCCGTGGACGTAGAGGTCAAACAGGTCGAGCAGTTCCTGTGGGTAATCGCTGGCTTTCTTGCGTTCCATGTGCATGTTGCAGACGGCGGCAAGTGAGCGGTTGGTTACCTAGTACGATGAGGTAATACCAGCCGTGAAGATCAAACTGCTCCTCCTGCTGTCCCTCACATGCTCTTTCCTATATGCCCAGCGCGAACTTTCGGGCGCCGCTGAGCTGAAGATCGCTCTGGAGAAAACCCAGGTGCTTGGCCGCGTCTTGATGATTGCCGCGCACCCGGATGATGAAAATACGGCCGCTTTGGCGTACTTTGCGCGGGGTAAGAAGCTGCAGACCGGGTATCTGTCGCTCACGCGTGGCGAAGGCGGGCAGAACCTGATTGGTTCCGAACAAGGCGATTTGCTGGGTGTGATCCGTACGCAGGAGTTGCTGGCGGCGCGACGCATCGACGGTGCCGAGCAGTTCTTTTCGCGCGCGATCGACTTTGGATTTTCGAAGACCGCGGATGAAACCATCGGCAAATGGGGCAGGCAGAATGTGCTGTCCGACATTGTTTGGGTGATCCGCAAGTTCCGGCCCGATGTGATTGTATTCCGCTTTTCCGGCACTCCTCGCGACGGGCATGGGCATCACCAATCGTCCGCAATCTTGGGCAAAATCGCGTTTGAAGCGGCGGCGGATCCCGCGCAATTTCCCGAGCAGTTGAAGCTGGGGGTACAACCGTGGAAGGCAAAGCGCGCGGTGTTCAACTCGTTCTCTTTCACACCACAAATGGAAGCGGAAGCGGCGAAGCAGCCGGGACGAATCGGCGTCGATACCGGGACGTTTGATCCGGTGCTTGGCCGGTCCTACGGCGAGATCGCGGGAGCGAGCCGCTCGCAGCATCGGAGCCAGGCGATGGGCGCGCCGGAACGCCGGGGTACGCAACGGGATTGGTTCTTTGTTGTCGCCGGTGAGCCTGCCGAGAAGGACATTTTTGAAGGCATCGACTTCAGCTGGAATCGCGTGGGTGCGGAAGACGTCGGCGCGATTCTGCGCAACGCGTCGAAGGGCTTGAACATTGAAGATCCGTCGGCGACGATTCCGATGTTGATTCAAGCTCGCAAGCGCGTGGCGGAGATGAAGAATGAATGGGCTGCGGTGAAGTTGCAGGAGATCGACGAGGCGATCGCGATGTGCTCGGGCCTGTATGCGGAACTCACCGCTGAGCGCTTTCAGGCGATCCCCGGCGGGTCACTGCGGCTGACGTTGTCGGTGATCAACCGGTCCAACCATACCGTCGCATCCTTTGAGAAGGCTGTGATTGAAGGCGGCGGTGAGGGGCTGGCGAACAGCACGGCGCAAGAACTACCTTTCAATGTCGCGGTGCAGCGCGAGTTCCCCGTGGCGATTCCCAAGACGCAGCCGTACACGTCGCGGTACTGGCTTGCCAATGCCAAGCAGGGTACGCTGTACGGGGTTCGCGATCAGAATCTGATCGGGCTTGCGGATAACCCGGCGCTGTTCCGTGCGCGCATTACCGCGAAGATCAACGGACAGCAGGTTGAGTTGGTACGGCCGGTGTTCCATCGTTATGTGGACCGCATGTACGGCGAGTTGTCGCGGCCTGTGATTGTGGTTCCGGCGGTGGCGGTGGCGCTGCCTGAGCCCTCGTTTATCGCTGCGGATTCCCTTCCCCGTACGGTGGAGGTGTCGTTGAAGGCGAACGCGCCGCAACAGTCCGGCAGCGTGAAGTTGACAGTTCCGGCGGGCTGGAAGGTGGAGCCACAGACGCAGAACTTCAGCCTGGGTGATGCCGGTGAAGAGCGTAGCGCGAAGTTTCTGGTGACGCCTCCGGCTGCCGAATCCGTGGGCGAGTTGCGCGCAATTGCGACGGTGAACGGCACTGAGATTTCGAACGGCGTGTTGACGATCAATTACCCGCACATCCCGCCGCAGACCTTGTTTCCCGAGGCTGTCGCCAAGGTGGTTCGGGCAGACATCAAGACCACAGTGAAGCGCATCGGCTACATCATGGGCGCGGGCGATGAGGTTCCGGCAGTGTTGAAGCAGTTGGGCATGGATGTGACGATGCTGTCGAGCGAGGACATTGCTCGTGGCGACCTTTCGCGGTACGACACGATTGTCACGGGTGTGCGTGCGTACAACCAGCGCGCCGATCTGCGAGCGAACCAGAGCCGCCTGCTGGACTTTATGGATAAAGGCGGGACGCTCGTGGTGCAGTACAACGTGCAGGAAGGCGGCTTTATGGGCGGCAATCCCAAGCTGCTCGAAAAGATGGGTCCTTACCCGATTACGTTGAGCCGCGACCGCGTGACGGTGGAAGACGCCCCCGTGACCTACCCGGACCCCAATCATCCGCTGTTGAAGCGGCCCAACGTGATTACGGCAAAGGATTGGGATGGCTGGGTGCAGGAACGCGGTTTGTACTTTGCCACCGAATGGGACCCGCGCTATCAGACGCCGTTTGAATCCCACGACCCGGGCGAGAAGCCGCTGCCCGGTGGTACGCTTGTCACGCGGTACGGCAAGGGTGCGTATGTGTTTACGGGATACTCGTGGTTCCGGCAGTTGCCCGCGGGCGTACCCGGAGGGATCCGGATCTTCACCAATCTGCTGAACGCCGCGGAGGCTTATCGTGCCAACAGCGCCAGACGCAATTAACTGGAAGCGGATTTATATCGGGATCGTGCTGTATCTGGCGGCGATCATCACGCTGTTCTATCTGTTCACAAAGGCTTACCGTCCGGCATGAGACCACTCGATTGGGTGGTGATGTTCAGCTGGCTGGTGTTTCTGGTCAGCTACGGGATGTGGCGGGGACGGAAGTCCGGGACGGTTGATCAGTACCTGCTGGCTGGGAAGTCGATGCCGTGGTACGCGATGGGACTGTCCATCATGGCCACGCAGGCGAGCGCGATCACCTTTATTTCGACCACTGCGCAGGCCTATGTCGACGGCATGCGCTTTGTGCAGTTCTATTTTGGACTGCCGCTGGCGATGATTGTGATTTCGGCGATTGCGGTGCCCATCTTTCACAACTCTGGCGTTTATACGGCGTACGAGTATCTGGAAAAACGCTTTGATGCCCGTACTCGCGCGCTGGTGACGGTGATCTTTCTGGTGCAGCGCGGCCTGGGTGCGGGGATCTCGCTGTATGCGCCGTGCGTGGTGCTGTCGGTGATTCTGGGCTGGGACGATCGCGCGACCGTGGTGCTGATGGGAAGCCTGGTAGTGCTGTACACGACGATGGGCGGCATCAAGGCGGTGACCTGGGCGGATGTCCAGCAGATGGCCGTGATCATGCTGTCGCTGCTCTTCGCGCTGTTCACCGCGATTCACCTGCTGCCGGCGGACATTACCTTTTCGAAGGCATTGGACGTCGCGGGTATGGCCGGACGCCTCAATCCGGTGACCACGAACTTTGACCCGAACGACCGGTACAACATCTGGAGCGGGTTGATTGGCGGCATGTTCCTGGCGCTGGCGTACTTTGGGACGGACCAATCGCAGGTGCAGCGGTATCTGACGGGCAAGTCGATTACCGAGAGCCGGATCAGCCTACTGTTTAACGCCGTCGCCAAGATCCCGATGCAGTTTCTAATCCTGTTCATTGGCGCGATGGTGTTTGTGTTCTTCGTGTTCGAGAAGCCGCCGGTGATCTTTCATCCCGTAGAGAAGGCGACCATCAACCAGGCGACGTACGACAAGGCCTTTGAAGAGCGTGCGGCAGCGGCGAGGGCAGGCGATGGTCCGGCATTTCGCGAGGCGCAGAAGCGATTCGATGCCATTCGCAAAGAGGCACAGGCGTCGGTACGGCCGGGTTTCAACGACACCAACTACATCTTTTTGGGGTTCGTCACCAAGTACCTGCCGATCGGGTTTGTCGGCCTGATCATCGGCGTGATCTTTTCGGCGGCGATGTCGGCGATTTCCGGCGAGATCAATTCGCTGGCGACGGTTACTGTGATCGACGTCTATAAGAGGTACATACGCCCTCGGGCGACCGACAGCCAGTACCTTTGGGCATCGCGCGTGTTCACCGCGTTCTGGGGTTTGTACGCGATGGGGTTCGCGAGTTTTGGCGGCAACTTTGGCGCGCTGATCGAGGCCGTGAACATGATCGGGTCGCTGTTTTATGGCGGGATGCTGGGCGTGTTTGTACTGGCGTTCTTCTTCAAAAGCTGTACGCCGGCGGGTGCCTTTGGGGGCGTCCTGATCGGCGAGGCGGCCATCTTTTTCTGCAAGTTCTACACGAGCATCGCGTTTCTCTGGTACAACGTCATCGGCGCCTTTGCCGTGATCCTGGCCGGACTCGCGATCAGTGCCTTCACCGCAAGCCGTTCTAAAATCGAGACATAACACTGCTCCGTCTTTTTGGCGGGCAGATGCGTCTTGATACATACGGAGCCGAACGTCTGATATTCCGCGAGGTGGAAGACCGCGATCTGATCGCGAAAGCCAGGAAGGGGCAGGTTGAACCCTACAACCTTCTGGTGTCGCGTTGGGAGAAGCGCGTCTTCAATTATCTGTACCGGCTGGTTGGGGATCGCGAAGATGCGATGGACTTGACGCAGGACGTCTTCTTAAAGGCGTACCAGGCGCTGCCCAAGCTGGAAGATCCGGCGCGATTTTCGGGGTGGCTGTTCCGGATCGCGCATAACGAGGCGTACTCGCTGCTGCGGAAGAACCGGTTGGACGATGCCGAGATCACCTACGATCCTTCGACCGCGAACTTGACCGGCGGGCGGATGTACCCGATGGAGTTGTCGCTCACCGTCGAAAGTGCGCTCGGCCGGTTGACGCCGGAACAGCGGGAAGCGGTGCTCTTGAAGGTGTTCCAAGGCTTCAAGTTTGAAGAGATGGCAGAGGTTCTGGGTATCCCGGTATCGACCGTAAAGTCGCGGTTGTACACGGCGCTAGACCTGTTAAAAGACGTGCTCGCTCCGATGCAGGCACAGAGGTAAGAGAACGAAATGGACTGCGGACTGGATTTAAAGGCATTTTCGCTCGGAGAAGCGACGGCGGCGGAACGCAAGAGCGTAGAGTCGCACGTGAAGTCGTGCATGACGTGCCGCGAGGAATTGTCGCGATTGGAGTTGACGTTCGCATCGCTGGGCGCTTTGCGCGAGGAAGAAGTCCCGAAGCGCATTGCGTTTGTTTCGGACAAAGTGTTTGAACCGACGTGGTGGCAGCGCATGTGGAGTTCGGGTCCACAGTTGGGCTTTGCGTCGGCAGGGATGCTGGCGGCGGCATTGGTGTTCCACGCGGTGGCGACGCGGCCTGTCGCGCCTGCCGTACAACAAGTGGCGGCTTCGGCTACGCCTGCGGCTACTGTGGGTGAAGAGCAGATTCAGCAGCGGATTGATCAGGCTGTGGCAAAGGCTGTGGCCGTTGTCGAAGAGCGGCAGGTGAAGCGTACGGCAGAGTTGCTGCAGGCGGCGGAGAAACGGTCCGAGATGGATCGCCAAGGCTTGCTGATCGCGTTTGAAGAGCAGAACAAGATCCTGCTGAATCGCGTGAATAGTTTCCAGAAGATGAGCGCCGGACTCCAGTAATTTATGCGGACCCCTCTGCTTCTTGCCTTTTTGCTGTTCACCCCCGCGGCTTTTACCGTCGACAATGGCGGCAAGCCGACACGCGCCGTCCTGCGCGAGGCGGAGTTGCGCTTTGACAATCTCATTCAGAAGCAGTGGCCGGAAGATCCAAACATCCTGCTGGGCACGAGCCGTGCGATCTACATCGAAGGGTACGGCGTGGTGATGACGGCTGAGGTCAACCTGGTCACCGGGCCGACCGTGAGTCCGTTCAATCCGAATATCTCGAAGGAATCGATTGCGCGGCATCGCGACACCAAGTTGCAGCGGCTGCCGAAGTTGAAAGAACTGGTGAAGACCGGCGCGGCAACGGCTCGTACGTGGTTTCCGGAAGTAGCCGATAACGACAACCTTGTGGTTGGCGTGACGTTGTTGAAGTATTCGTGGGAAGATCCCGCAGGGTTGCCATCGCAGTTGATCGCGACGACGCAGCGGAAGAAAGACGCAGCCGTCAAGCTGCAGGAAAATTAGCACCATGCGCCTGGGCGAAATCCTCATTTCGCGCAAACTCGCCACGCCCGAAGATATTGACCGGGCACTGGAACTGCAAAAAGATCGCGGCGGCGACAAGATCGGCAAGATCCTGGTGGACCTCGGCTTTGTCGCCATGCGCGACGTGATGGCCGCGTTGAGCGATCAACTGGGCATCCAACTGGTCACCATCGACGGTCAGCCGCCGGCGACATCGCCAGAGTTAGAGACGCTGTCGCCACGGTTTTTGCGGCAATTCCGCGTACTTCCGATTGCCATTCAAGACCAGACGGTACGGCTCGCAATGGCCGACCCGCTGGACTTTGAAACCATCGCGGCGGTACGGAACTGCACGGGTCTGCGGGTAGAGCCGGTGCTGGCTACAGAAGCCGAACTGCTGGACGCGATCGAAAAGCATTACGTACACGCGCCGGGCAAGACATCGGACGCCCTGGACTTCCAGGGCGGCACGATGGAAGGCAACGAAGATCTGGAACAGCTTCGCGATATGGCAAGCGAAGCTCCGGTGATCCGGCTGGTGAATGCGATGATCGCCTCAGCTGTCGAAAAGCGCGCGAGCGATATCCACGTCGAGCCGTTTGAAAAAGACTTCCGCATCCGTTATCGCATCGACGGTGTGCTGTACAACCAGGATTCCCCACCGAAGGAATTGAAGGCCGCGATCATTTCGCGCATCAAGCTGATGGCGAAGTTAAACATCGCCGAACGCCGCTTGCCGCAGGACGGACGCATCAAGATCAAGAGCGTGGGCCGCGAGATCGACTTGCGTGTGTCGACGCTGCCGACGCTGTACGGCGAAAGCGTCGTAATGCGTATTCTGGATCGTTCCGCGGGCGATTTTTACGACCTTCGGAAGCTCGGCTTCACGGGCGGCATGCTCGATCGCATGGAGCACTATACGAAGCTCCCGCATGGCATTTTTCTGGTGACCGGTCCTACGGGTAGCGGCAAGTCGACGACCCTGTACAGCGCGTTGAAGCTGATCAATCAAAGCGACAAAAAGATCATCACGATTGAGGACCCGGTCGAATATCAGATGGACGGGATCAACCAGATCCACGTCAATCCCACCATCGGACTGACGTTTGCCGCGGGACTTCGGCACATTGTCCGCCAGGACCCGGACGTCATCATGATCGGCGAAATTCGTGATCGCGAAACGGCGGACATCGCGATTCGGTCCGCGCTCACCGGACACTTTGTGTACTCGACGCTGCACACCAACGACGCGCCTAGCGCCATCACGCGCTTGACCGACATGGGTGTGGAGAACTACCTGATTACGTCGTCCCTAGTGTCTGTTTTAGCGCAGCGTCTGGTCCGGCGTATTTGCCCGCACTGCAAGGCTCCGGCGGGCACGCGCGTGTCGCCGACGGGCGAGGTTGTGCATGTATTTCAGGGCCAAGGTTGCGAGAACTGCTTTGGGTCCGGCTACACCGGCCGTATCGGGATCTTTGAGCAGATGGAGCTGAACGACGAGATCCGGTCACTCATCATGAAGAATGAGGACGCGTCGATTCTGACGGCGGCGGCCAAGCGAAACGGCATGAACACGCTGCGTGAGGATGGCTGGAAGAAGGTTCGCGAAGGCGTCACGACGGCAGATGAAGTGATGCGTGTGACCCAGGAGTTTTAACGCGCTGTGACGACGTTTCACTTCAAAGCGGTAGCGGCGGACGGCAAGCCCAGGGCGGGTACGCTGACGGGCGAGAACGAAAAGTCCGTGGCTCGCGAATTGGCGCGGCAGGGCCTGACGCCGATCTATGTCGGGGTCGAGCAGAAGTCCGGCGGGTTGTCGTTTGAGTTGCCGAAGTTTGGCGGCGGCAAGAAGAAGGACATTCTGTTCTTCACGCAAGAGATCGCGACGCTCTTGAATTCAGGAATTCCGCTCGATCGCGCGTTGGGCATCACGATTGAGCTCACTGAGAAGAAGCAGTTCCGCGACCTATTGGGTGAAGTCCTGCGCACGCTGAAGGGCGGCAAGAGCTTTGCCGACTCACTGGCGTCTCACCCGGAATACTTCTCTGAGCTGTACATCAACATGGTGCGCGCAGGTGAAGCGTCAGGGTCGCTCACGGTGGTGTTTGAACGTCTGGCTGAGTTCGAAAAGACTCGCGATGAGCTACGAGGCTACATCACGTCCGCCATGGTTTACCCTGCTTTGTTGTCATTTGTCGGTGCGGGCTCGATCTTCATTCTGATGTACTTTGTTGTGCCAAAGTTCGCTCAGATTTTTGAGGATTCGCGCATGCCAATGCCTACGCCAACGCGCATTCTCGTGGAGACGAGTTACGTCATTCGCAGCTATGGTTTGCTGGTGATCGCGGCGTTGGTGGCAGCGTTCTTTGGCTTTCGCGCCTACATTCGCACGCTCGACGGCAAACTTTGGTGGGACACCATCCGGCTGAAGATTCCACTGCTGGGCGTGGCGCTGCGCAAAGCGGAAACAGCACGGTTTGCTCGCGCCATGGGTACGCTGGTGGCCAATACAGTGCCGTTGGTACAGTCATTGGGGATTGCCGAAAAGATTCTGAACAACAAGAGGATGTCCGGCACCTTGCAAGCGGTATCGCAGGGCGTGAAACGGGGCGAGGGTCTAGCGGGGCCTCTACGCAAAACCGGCGAGTTTCCGCCGCTTGCCGCGCATCTGCTTACTGTAGGTGAGGAGACCGGCAAGCTAGACGTGATGTTCCATCGCATGGCCGACATTTACGAAACCGAGACGCGCGAAGCCATCAAACGATTTACAGCGTTCTTTGAACCGGCCATCATTCTGATCATGGGTGTCCTTCTGGGTACCCTGATTTTGAGTATGCTGATGGCAATTTCGAGCCTCAACGAAGTGGCGATGTAAGAGTAGGAGATGACAATGGACAAAAGAAGACGTAGCAGGTCGCAACGCGGTGTCACGATCATCGAAATGCTGGTGGTGGTGACGATCATCGCTCTGTTTGCGGGCATCGTGGGAACTCGCTTTTGGAACCAAGCGGGCAAGGCGAAGCGCGTGGCTGCGAAGGTGCAGATCAACAATTTCTTAGGCTCACTGGGACAGTTCAAGCTCGACACAGGTCTCTACCCGACGACGGAGCAAGGTCTGAAGCCGCTGCGAGAGCGGCCGGAGAATATGCCGTCGTGGAATGGACCGTACCTGCCGCAGGAGGTTCCGCTCGATCCCTGGGGCCGGCCGTATTTGTACCGGTATCCGGGCGAGCATGGCGATGAGCCGGACCTCATCAGCCTGGGGGCGGATGGTCAACCAGGTGGCGAGGGTGAAGCGGCGGACGTCGTGAGTTGGAAGAGCAACTAGCGGCAACACGGCGGCGATGGCCTTTCGTATCCTAACGACGCTCTTCTGCCTGACCGCCGGAGCTTGTGCCTGCCGGATGATGTCGCATCACGGCGATGCGAAACGGGTGGCCGCCAGGGTGCAGATCGATAACTTCATGGCGGCACTTGCCCAGTACAGGCTGGACACGAATCAGTATCCGACCACGGATCGTGGATTGTTGTCGCTAGTTCGAAAGCCGGACAATCTCGATGCGTGGAGTGGTCCATATTTGAAGTATCCATTACCAACCGATCCCTGGGGACACGCTTACATTTATCGGTATCCGGGCGAGCACGATGATCTACCCGATGTGGTCAGTTACGGAGAGGACGGCAAGCCAGGTGGCGAAGGGAAAGCCGCCGACATTGTGAGCTGCAAGTACGGCATATGAACCATCAACGCGGCATCACGATCCTCGAAATGATGGTGGTCGTCGCCATCGTCGCGCTGATGGCCGGCCTCATGTACCCGTCCATCACCAGCGGGCTGGACGGCATCAAGCTGGGGTCGTCTTCGAATGAAGTCGCCGCGTTTCTGAACAGTGCCATGGAACACGCCAACCGCCGCAATACGCCGGTGGAGGTCACCTGCCTGCGCAATGAGAACGCCATCATCGTACGGTCGCTGGAACCCCGGTACATGCACCGGTACGACCTGCCGCAGGGCATTGCGATGGAAAGAATTTTGCCGCCGTCTCCCGCCGATTCGTTCGCGCCGCGCGTCTTTATGATTTACCCGGGCGGTACGATGCCTCGGGTCGGGTTGCTGCTGGCTACGGCGCAGGGCAAACGCCGGCTGGTGCGCATCGATCCGATTACCGGGACGCCGATTGTGGAAGCAGCACCCGTTGTCCCGTAGAAAACCATCAGCACAATCCGGATTGTCGCTCCTTGAGGTACTGGTGGCGACCTTTATCATGGCCGTCGCCATCACGGGATTGGTGTCGAACATGAGCGGATCGCTACGCAATGCGTCAAAGCTTGCGGCGTATGATCGCGCGGCGATCCTGGCCAAGCGCCAGATGGACGACCTGCAGTTGAACCGCTACTTGCCTCGCTGGACCCAGATGGAAGGCTTTTGGGACGCCAACGCCACCGGCAGTATCCCGGTGAAGTGGCGCGCGATTGTCACGCCGTACGACTTTCCTCCGAATCCCACGCCCAAGTCTGCGGTGCTCGACCGGATTGAACTCGAAATCGAATGGCCGGGCCGCAAGTTCCGCATCGAAGGGTTCCGGCGCGGGTACCTCACCGAAGCCGATGCCGTACGGTTGCAGCAAGGACAGGGGCAATGAAGCGACGCCAGCAGCAAAAGGGCATGACGCTCATTGAACTGCTCATCGCCGTCACCCTGGTGAGCCTGATTTCGGTGGGGATGGTGATGGCCATCCGCATTGCGTTCAACACACAGTCAAAGACCAACGAGCATCTGTACGCCAACCGCCGCTATGTGGCGGTGAACAACATTATCGACTCGCAGATCAACGCGATCATGGCGGTGAGCGCGGAGTGTATCGGGTCCGGCGCGCCAAGCGGTAAGGTGTCGTTCTTCCAGGGCGAGGCGCAGTCGATGCGGTTTGTGTCGGCGTACTCGCTCGATGAGGCGCATCGCGGCTACCCGCGCATCCTCGAGTTCCAGGTGGTGCCGGGCGAGATGAATCAAGGCGTACGGCTGGTGGTGAACGAGCATTACTACAACGGTCCGTACTCGACGGGCGCGTTCTGCACCGGCATGGGGACCAACCCGATGGTGCAGGGTCCGGTGGTGCAGTGGCTGCCGATTCAGACCGGGCGGCAATCGTTTGTGCTGGCGGACAAGCTGCAGTTCTGCCGGATGGTGTTTTTGGAATCGTTGAAAGAGCCGCCGTACCAGCGCTGGGTCCCGCTGTGGAACAAGCCGTACCTGCCGGCGGCGATCCGCATTGAGATGCAGCCCATGCCGCAGGCCAAGCAACGCTTGCCGTTGGTAACGATTACGGCGCCGGTACGAGTGACGCGCGATCCGCTGGAGACGTATGTCGACTACTAGACAGAGATCGCCCTACGCTATGCTCCTCCGCAGGGCCATCGGCCTTTTGTGTCAGATCGGTCTGACACAAAAGGGGGAGGCTAGGGGGTATGGCAGGAAAGGTGGGGCGCTGTTGGCCGTACTCTGGCTGTCCGCTGCGCTATCGGCCATCGCGTTTGCCGTGGCTACCACCGTACGCTCGGAAACCCAGCGTACCTCCGGCCATGCGGAAGGACTGCGGGCGCATTACCTCGCGCAAGGCTCCGTCGACCGCGCCCTGTTGTGGATCCTGTGGGGCATGAACGGCAACTACACGTACCCCAACGGCGCCCCACGTTACTACCGACCGCCCATGCCGTACATCCAGTACGACTATGCGACCGGACGCGTGGTGGTGGAAGTGATCCCCGAATCGTCGCGCATCAACGTGAACACCGCCCGGCCTGAGGACATCGCGCGGACCCTGATGGCCGTGGGCGCCAACGAAGGTGCGGCACTGCAAATTACTCAAAACATTATTGCCTGGAGGTCCGGCAATGGCGGCAATGCGCCGTCCCCCCAGCAATTCTTGAGCCGCAATCCGACTTTTCAGCCGCGCAACGCGTCATTCCAGGAGACGGAAGAATTACTCCTTGTGAAAGGCATGACGCCCGAGCTGTTCTATGGACATTTCGAACGCAACCCGGAAGGCCGCCTTATTCCCCGCGGCGGACTCCGGGAATGCCTAACTGTCTACGGACCCGGTACTGCGGTGGACGCCAACACCGCTTCTCCTGAAATGTTGGTTGCCCTGGGATTACCCACGGACAAGGTCAGCCAACTGGTGGCCCGGCGGCTGGTTGCCCCCTTTCGAAGCATGGATGAAGTCAATGCGATCGTCGGAGGACACCCGGCCGCAGGCCGTATGAAGATTGGCGGCGGCGTGATCTGGACCGTACGCGCCACTGCCCGCCTGAAGCTTCCGAACGGCCAGCTTTCGGACATCGCGCGAACCGTCGCCGCGACCGTCACCTTCCATCCGGCGTACAACCAGGAAGATCCGCCCTACCGCATCATGCGCTGGCGCGACGAACCCTGGACACCGACCGTCCCACTCCCCTTCTAAACACTCTCCATGTCCTTTCCCAAGTGGCTCACCTATGGCACAGGCGTCGGCATCGAAATCGCCGCCAATGGCGATTTGCGCGTGCTGGCCGCCAAGGTTCGCCCGGCCGGTATCTCGATTTTGAAGACGCTGCTCATTGAGCGCGTTGAAGAACGCCAAGCAGTCGATTGGGGCGCTGAGTACGCCGCGTTCCTGAAAAAGCTCGGCTCGTCGCATCTGGCCGCTACCGTGATTCTGCCCCGGCATCAGGTGATTCTGCGTCAGCTGTCCTTGCCCGGTGTCGCCGATCAGGACCTGGCCTCCGCCATCGGCTACCAGATCGACTCGTTGCATCCGTATCCGGAAGACGAAGTGATTTCCGACTACGCGCGAGCCGGCAAAAGCTCGAACATCGTGGTGGGCATCGCCCGGCGCGAACTCATCGAGAAGTACTCGAACCTGTTTGCCGAAGCGGGCATCCAGGTGAAGTCGTTCACCTCTACCGGACCTGCGTTCTACACGGCTCTGCGTGTGTTTGAAGACCGCGCGCCGCTCGAGTTTCTGGCGCTGCAGCCTCGCAGCGAAAAGGAAGTGGAAGCGTACGGCGAAAGTACCGCGAACCCCGCCTTTTCGAACCTTTTCGACGCGCCGAGCGACCCCGTCCTGCAGCGTACCTTGCAGATGGCGCTGGCCGAACTTCGCCTGCCGCCGGACACCGAGCCGATCTCCTTTGAACGCGCGTTGCCGCCAGCGATCGAGATCGACGCAGAGATTAGCCTGAAGGATTTTGGTACGGCGTACGCTGCGGCCTTGCATTCCGCGGTGATCCGCAACGGGCTCGACATCAACCTGCTGCCGCCCGAGAAGCGCCGCAAGGATTCGAAGCTCATCTACATTCCCACCGCCGTCCTTGGGACGATCCTGGCTGCGCTGTGCCTGGCGCTGATCTTCTACGACGACATTGAGGAGAAGCGGTACGCGATGCAGATTCAGGAACAGATCGCGCAGGTCCGTCCAGATGCGGTAAAGGCCGACACGTACGACAAGGCCGCCTCAAGCGCCCGCTCTCGCATCGACCTGATCGACAAGTTCCGTCGGCGCGCCCCGCAGGATTTGGATGTCCTGAATGAGTTGACTCGGTTGCTCGCACCGCCTGTGTGGGTGAATTCGATGGACCTCAACCGTACCAACGTCTTCGTCGCGGGCGAGGCGGATCAGGCAGCGACACTTTTGAAAGCGTTGGATCAGTCGGCTTTGTTCAAGAACTCCGATTTCACCATGCCGTTGGGACGTAGTACGGGCGGCGAAGTCTTCCGCATTCGTACGGACCGGGAGCCTGGGAAGTAACCGCCATGCCGATCTCTGATCGCGACAAACGAGCGTTGAAAATGCTGGCGTACGCGGCTGTACCCGCGCTGGCATTGCTATTTTGGCCCACCAGCGACGACAGTACCGCCGCTACTGCTACCGTACCCGCCGCGGGTAGCAACTCCCCGGCTGCGCTCGAAACGCAACTGCATCGCTTGCGCCGCAAGCAGGCCGAACTGCCGGTGAAGGCGAGCATCGCCAAGGACCTGGACGCGCAGTTGGCTCTCCGCGAAAAAGGTCTGATTCGGGCGGATACGCTCGCTCAGGCACAGGCCCAGATGGCCCAGCTTGTTCGGCAAACCGGACGCGCGCAAGGCATCGACTTTCGCGCCGTATCCATGGGTACGCCGCGCATACACGGTGGCGAGTACGGCGAGATCGTGCTGACGGCCGCCGCCGAGTGCAAGGTCGAGCAAGTGGTGAACTTCCTGGCCGAACTCACCAAACTGCCGGAGCTCGTGGCGACGGAAGACCTGCGGATCACCGCCAATGGCGACCCCAAGACCAAGAATCTGAACTTTCAGGTGACCATCGCGGGCTTGGTACCCAAGGCGCTGGTGCCCGAAAAGAAAGGCGGGTCGATATGAGCCGGAAGCTGTTTTATCTGAACGCCGCCCTGCTTTTGGGGATCATACTGGCCGCAGCGGCGCTGTACGGACGCTGGACCGAAGCTCGCCAGCGCGAAGAGATGATGCGTTTGGGGCGTCTTGCTGCGCTGCGTTGGAACCCTACCGCGCCCATTCCGCCCGCGCGACCCGTGAGCGCCATCGAGTACTCGCTGATTTCCGCGCAGATGCTGTTTTCGCGGGATCGTAACCCGAACATCATTATTGAGCTGCCGCCTCCGCCTCCGGAAAAGAAAGCGCCGCCGCTTCCCAAAGCGTACGGACTGATGCTCATCGGCGCGAAGCCGCGCATCATTCTGGGTACCGGACTCGGCAACCAGAAGAGCTACACCGCGGGCGAAAAGGTCGGACCTTGGGAGATCGTGTCGTTCGACAACAAGACCATCACCTTCGCCTGGGAAGACAAGACCGTCGAAAAGCGCATTGAAGACCTTGTCGACAACAATCCGATGGGCGGCGGGTCGCCGCAGCAACAGGCAGGCCCCCCACCCGGCGGCTATGGCGGACCTCCCGCAGGAGGTGCTGTTGCGCCCGCACAATCGCCCTCAGCACTCACATCGATTGGCGGTCCCGGCGAAACAAACACCAAAATCGGCAGCGATACCGGGCTGAGCGGAACAAAAAGTTGCGCGCCCGGCGACAATTCGCCGCCCGGAACCGTCTTGAACGGTATGAAGAAAGTAATGGTGCAGGGAATGTTCGGTCCCAGCTGTTACTGGGAACCCGCCAAGTAGGCCGCTTTCTTCGTTTTGCCAGGAAAAAGGATTTTAGAAATACACCCCATGATCGTCGCTGCTTTCGTACTGCCACTGCTACTGTTGACCGCTCAGGATAAGAAGCCCGCCACTGTTCCGCCGGCCGGCGCCCTTCCCGCGGGGGCCGTCAAGATTGACGAGAACACGTACAAGCTGAAGGAAAAGGACGGCAAGACCTGGGTGTACCGCAAGACTCCGTTTGGCGTGTCCCGCCTGCCGGAAGAGCAGTTCACCAAGCAGAACGAAGCGCCGCTGATCCAGCCGGCTCGTGAGGCAAAGGTAAAGGTGACCGACCTCGGCAGCGAGTACAAGTTCGAGCGCGCGCATCCCTTTGGCATCCAGGTTTGGAAAAAGGCCAAGAAGGACCTGACGGCGGACGAACAGAAGTACATCGACGGCGCGAAGGTGGAAACCGCAGTGGAGAAGAAGAACTAACAATGCCGGGAGTTCGCTCTTTTCGCGATCCGATCTTTCGTTCTACCGTAGCGGCCCTTCTAGTGACCGCACTCCTTCCGGCGCAACCGCCGATCCCCGGCCAGCAGCAACAGCAGGAACCGCCGCCTCCGAAGTTCCGGAGTTCGCCGGGACAGCAGCAGCCGGGCCAGGTGGCCGAACCGCAGTCGGATAAACCGCCATACGTGCCGTTAACCGGCCAGGTCCCCACCACCACGGCGCCTGCGCAGGGCGCGCCAGGAAGCACCGCGGGTGGCGGCCAGTACAGCGGACTCACCTTGCAGAACGCCAGCCTCACCGAGGTCATCGACCTGCTGGCGCGCGACCTCAAGATCAACTACATTCTCGATCCGCGGGTCAAAGGTTCGGTCATCCTCAATACGTACGGCGAGGCCAAGAACATCGACACCAAGTCGCTGCTCGAAACCGTGCTGCGCATCAACGGCTTTGCGATGGTCAAAACCGGCGACATCTATCGCATCGTGCCGATGACCGACGCGTTGCACCAGCCCATCGACATTCAGCTCAACCAAAAAGATTTTCCGGCCGACGATCAGCTGATGCTGAACCTGGTGTTTCTGAAGTTCACTACCGTCGACGAGCTGGCCAAGGTCCTGAACGAGTTTACCGGCGAGTACGCCAAGATGATCTCCTACGCGCCGGCCAACATGCTGTTCATCCTGGACAACCGCCGCAACATGAAGCGGACCATGGAACTGATCCAGCTGTTCGACAGCGAAAGCTTCGCCAACCAGCGCGTACAGTTGTTCGAGGTCCAGCACGGCAAGCCGTCTGACTTGGCCAAAGAGCTGGAAGGCATCATGAAGTCGATCTCGCTCAACGACAAGAACTCACCTGTGAAGTTCCTGCCGGTGGATCGCATCAATCTGCTCATCGGCGTCGCGCCGAACCCTGGCGTATTCACGACGGTGCAAGACTGGCTCAAAAAGCTGGACGTCGCGGTGAAGAGCACCGCTGGCGCCGTCGACAACTATGTTTATCGCGTGCGTTATCAGCGTGCCGAATGTATCGCCCCCGCATTGATGATGCTGTACAACCCGCAGCTCGCCTACATGGGTGGGATGGGCATGATGGGCGGCATGGGGATGATGGGTGGGATGGGCATGATGGGCGGAGGTGGAGGCGGTGGCGGCGGCTTCGGCACCAACGTCCAGGGCAACACCGGTCTGGGCGCGGCGTTCGGCAATGGCGGATGCGCGGGCATGGGCGGTATGGGCGGCGGCATGGGAATGATGGGCGGTATGGGCATGATGGGTGGCGGCATGGGCATGATGGGCGGCTACGGCGGCTACGGCATGATGGGCGGCATGGGTGGTTACGGTGCGCCCGGCATGATGGGCGTGTCCGGCATGGCTGGCAATGGTCCTGCGCCCGCGGCGGCTATCGGCGCCAATGGTGCGCCGGTCGCGATCGATCAAACCGGCGGCTACATGAACCCGGCCATGGGCGGCATGATGGCGCTGAAGGGTCCGCGCATCATCCCGAATCCGCTCGACAATTCGCTGCTCATTCAAGGCACTCCACAGGAATACCAGGGCGTGTTGAAGCTGCTCCGGGAACTCGACATCCCGCCGCGCCAGATCCTGCTCGAAGCCAAGATCTACGAAGTCAGCTTGACCGGCGCCTTTGCCAGCGGCGTGTCGGCGTACCTGCAGAGCCGGACTCCCGGAACGTCGGGACGCATCAACGGCAGTCGCGACTTTGCCGGCGCCCTGACCGGCGCGGCCGTACAGTTGCAAGCCGGCGCATTGATCGGCGCGAGCCGCGAGTTGTTGGCGTTTCTGAATCTACAGGAAAACGCCACGAGATCCAAAGTGATCTCGGCTCCGAGCCTGATTGCCACCGATAGTATTCCCGCCTCCATCAACGTCGGCAATGAAGTTCCGACCTTGACCTCGACGACGGCATCGGGCATCACCACAGGCGGCAATACGCAGTTTGCGCAAAACATCAGCAGCCGCAACACGGGCGTGACCTTGAACGTCATGGCGCGCGTCAACCCCAGCGGCATCGTGACGCTGATCATCAATCAGGAAGTGAGCGCACCGCAGCCTCCGCAAGCCGGCGGTATCCCGTCGCCGTCGTTCTCAAAGCGCACGGTGCAGACGCAGATCACCATGCAGGACGGCGATACGATCGCCATCGGCGGCATCATCAATGAGAGCAGTTCCTCGGCGAGTTCGGGTATCCCGGGCCTGCACCGCATCCCAATCCTCGGGTCGGCGTTCGGCAACCGATCGTACTCGAAGGATCGCACTGAGTTGATTGTCTTCATGACGCCGCGAGTCATCTTTGACAACAGCGACCTAATGGACGCCAGTGAAGAGCTCAAGGGCCGCGTACGAAAGTTGCGTAAGATTATCAAAGAGATCTAAATGCTTATGCTGGGCCGCTTCCGGCGTTGGTTCTTTGCGAAATGTCTCCTGCCTGGAGCGAGCGCAAGACATGAACTGCTGGTCGCGGCGCAGAAGCGTAAGTTGTTCGCGGGCCTCCGGCCTAGTGACACAGTGGTGGAACTGGGTCCCGGCACAGGACCGAACTTCACCTACTTCCCGGCCGGTGTCCGCTGGATCGGTGTAGAGCCAAACCCCCACCTCGAACACGGCTTACGCAAAGCGGGACATTCTGAAATCCACACCGGAATTGCCACCGTTCCCAGCGGGATTGCCGACGTCGTCGTTTGTACGCTGGTGCTTTGCTCGGTGCACGACGTGGCGGCAATACTCGCTGAGGTCCGTCGAGTGCTGAAGCCCGGCGGGGTGTTCTACTTTCTGGAACATGTGGCAGCCCCCGAGGGATCTGGTCGACGGCGCACGCAGCGCCGAGTACGAGGGGTATGGCGCTGGTTCGGCAACGGGTGCGACCTCTGCCGAGAACCTGCGATGGAGTTACTGCGGGCAGGCTTCCTGGACGTCCAGGTGGAGGCTTTTGAAGTGGCGGAATTGGGTCCGGCTGCTCCGCACATTGTGGGAACAGCCCGGAACTAGTGCTTGCCGACTAAGTGCGTGATGTCGGACCGTCGCATATCGCCGCCGACAGCAACGCGGACGCAATCGCGGCCTTCCCGCTTGGCCTGATAGAGGGCAGCGTCGGCAATCCCAATGAGACCTTCCGCAAACGCTTCGCTACCCGGCATAGCGTGAGTGGCCCCAAAGCTTGCCGAGACGTGAATCTCCAGTTCGCCGATTTTGATCGGTTTGTTGGAGATCGCCTGTCGGAGGCGCTCGCCGTGCGACACCAGAAACTGGTTGTGACAGCCCGGCAGCACCATCAGGAACTCTTCGCCGCCATAACGGCCAATGGAATCGTAGGTACGGCAGGTGGCGCGGAGACGGCGGGCCGCTTCACGGAGCACTTCATCCCCTACCAGATGGCCATACGTGTCGTTGATGGATTTGAAGTGATCGATATCCATCATCACCACGCCGACTGGCGTCTCTTCGCGCTCCATTCGGGCCAGTTGACGCCCAAGCTCCTCAAAGATGTTGGAGCGATTGAGCAAACCGGTGAGCCCGTCGCGGCTGGCCTGGTCACGCAAAGCCTCACGAGCCGAGATCAGTTCCTGCTGCAGGCGGATGATGCGCAGCCCGGCGCGCAGACGAACCTGTAACTCGTTCTGGTCAAACGGTTTGGTGATGTAGTCATCAGCGCCAGAGTCCATACCTTCAATCAAGTCTTCCTTGAGGCTCTTGGATGTCAGCAAGAGCAGGTATGTGTACTTGGCCTGCGGCAACTGGCGGACCAACCGGCAGACTTCCGGGCCTGTCAGCCCGGGCATCACCCAGTCGAGGATCGCCAACGTCGGGGCGTCTTCTTTCTGTAATTCGTTCCAGGCAGCGACCCCGTCGGAGACCTGCTGCACTTGGTAACCCCATTTGTTCAATGCGGCTTCCAGCAGACGTCGCGACACTATGCTGTCGTCCGCAATGAGCACTCGAACTGGTGGAGTATTTGCTTTGTCCGGCACCCTAAACTCAATTTCTGGCCAGCTGGGATCTTCGTCCCTTCCCCTCATATCGTCTCTGCCCCGGTCGAACCTTAGCTAGATCCACTCACCGTGGTCTGGATTTCCTTAAGATAAAGAAACATCTGCCATGCAAAACGTCTTTGGCCACGCTCTTGTGGTGCTTGTCGCCTGCTCACTCGGAGCCTCGTCTCAGTCTATCCCCTTATCCAAGTACCCGCACGTGGTACGGCTCCCGCTTCCGGCGGACGCAAAGCCCCCAAAAACAGCGCGTCCGCCGTTGGACACGTTACCCCTGCTCGTCCAAGCGGCGGACACTTCTGTATGGCTAGCGACTCCCCTCGGTATCCTCCGATACGCCGAGGGGAAGTATCGCTATTACTCTGGTAAGCGCTATTTGCCCGACAATCCGATCACTGCACTTTCCCTAGACCCATCCCGTACCGGCGTCTACGCCTTCACTGCCGACGGCTCCGGCGTCCATCTGAAGACGGAAAACCTGACGCTCGGCGAAAAAGCGACCCGGTTTGAAGATCGCGTGGCCAAGCGCCATAACCGCCACGGCATGGTCGCCGATTCCCACTTGACCGTCCCCGGCGACCTTACGTCCAACCAACTGTTCTCCAACGACAACGACGGACTCTGGACCGCGATGTACGGCGCCGCGGAGTGCTATCGCTACGCGGTCACCAAGTCCCCGGAAGCGCTCGCCCTGGCCAAGCGGTCCGTTGAGGCCCTGCTGTACCTCGAAGAGGTCACCGGACGCCCCGGCTTCCCCGCCCGCTCCTACATTAAGAAAGGCGAGCCCAAGCCCAAGGACGGCTTCTGGTACAAAACGGCGAATGGCGACATCGAGTGGAAGGCGGACACAAGCTCAGATGAGATCGTCGGCCACTTCTACCTCTTCTCCATCGCCTACGACCTGCTGCCGGACCCCGCCCTCAAGAAGCGGATCGCCGCCACCGCCAAGCGCATCATGGACCACATCCTCGACAACGGCTACTACCTCATCGACGTCACCGGCAAGCCGACGCGCTGGGGCAAATGGTCCCCGGCGTACTTCGCGGGCGAAGGCAAGTCCGACGCGCCGCTCAACGCCGTGGAACTTCTGGCTTTTCTGCGCGCCACCAAACACTTTACCGGCGACACAAAGTACGACGAAGAGTACCGCAAGGCAGCCTACGACCTCGGGTACGCCGCGATGGCCGCCAAGTACCTCGAATGGCAGGAAGAGCTGAACTACTCGGACGAAGAACTCGCCCTGCTGTCGTACCAGATCCTGTTCCGGTACGAGAAAGATCCAAAACTTCTGCCTGTCTACCGCGAAGGGCTCAACCAGTGGTGGAAGAACATCCAGCGGGAAAACAATCCGCTGTGGATGCTGATTTACAAGTACTGCAATCCAGCCGTGAACCTGGACTTCCGTCCTGCCGTACAAACCCTTGCCGACATCCCCATGGACCTCATCTTCTGGCCGGTAAAGAACTCGCATCGTGCCGACATTGTGTGGTCCGACGTGAAGGATCGCTTCGGCAAGCGCGAGGCGTTGACCTTGCTGCCCGCCTTCGAGCGCCCGGTGATGAAGTGGAACGGCAATCCGTTCGTTGTCGATAGCGATCGCCAAGGCAACGCGGAAGACGACGGCGGCTTTTACCTGCTGCCGTACTGGATGGGCCGCTACATGAAGGCATGGCACGAGCCTCAGGCGACGGCGGCCGTGCGATAACCTGATACGCGTATGTCCTCTTCATTCCGCGCTTTGGTTGCCACCCAGGTTGATGGCAAGACCCAACTGGACTTTCAGAATCTGACAACTGCGCAGTTGCCTCCCGGCGATGTACTGATCGAGGTCGCCTATTCGAGCCTCAACTATAAGGACGGCCTGTGCGTGACGGGCAAGCCCGGCGTGATGCGGTCGTTCCCGATGGTGCCGGGCATTGACTTGGCGGGCAAGGTAGTCGAGTCGTCCACCGACGAGTTTGTGCCCGGCGATTCCGTGGTGCTCACCGGCGGCGGCCTGGCAGAGACGCACTGGGGCGGCTATTCGAAGTTCGCGCGCGTCAAGAAGGATTATCTGGTGAACCTGCCGGCAGGGCTTTCCGCCAAGCAGGCGATGGCCATCGGTACAGCGGGCTTTACGGCCATGCAGTGCGTACTGGCGCTCGAAAAGCACGGCGTCGTACCTGGATCCAAAGAAGTGGTCGTCACGGGTTCTGCCGGTGGCGTAGGCTCGGTCGCCGTTACGATTCTGTCCAAGCTCGGCTATCGCGTGGTGGCCTCTACAGGTCGCGCGGATACGGCGGATTACTTGCGCTCCCTGGGTGCGGCAGAGGTAATCGATCGCGGCATCTTTACGGCGGAGGCGAAGCGCCCCTTGGATACCGAACGCTTCGCCGGCGCGGTGGACACCGTCGGCGGCACCACCCTTGCCGGCGTACTGCGCTCGATCTCGTACCGGGGCGCAGTGGCTTGCTGCGGCCTTGCCGGAGGTTCGAACCTGCCCACCACCGTACTGCCGTTCATCCTGCGCGGCATCAGCCTGCTGGGCATCGACTCCGTGCGCGCCCCGCAACCGGAACGCGCCGAAGTATGGTCCCGCTTGGCGGCCGATCTGCCACTCGAACAGTTGGATGCCATCACAACGGTGCATCCGTTGAGCGACATCGTCAACATGGGCTCACAGATCCTGGCCGGCCAGGTGCGCGGACGCGCCGTCGTCGACGTCAACGCCTAACGCAACTGCAGCTTTGCCACTGTTTCCAAATGATGCGTCTGCGGGAACAGGTCGATCAACGTCAACCCCGCGATCTCATAGGCGGACTTCAACTCCGCCAGATCGCGGGCAAGCGTAGACGGATTGCAGGAAATCAGCGTGATGCCGCGCGGCTTCAGCCGCAACAGATGCTGTACCGCAACCTTGCCCAATCCCGTACGCGGCGGATCGGCAATCACAAGGTCCGGGGTCTTGGTGGCCTTTGTAAGCCAATCCTCCGCACGCACGCAGTGGGCATGACCTTCGAGCCCCGCGCGCTTCCAATTGAACTTCAAATCAGCTACCGCGGCAGCGCCCGTCTCCACAGACGTCACCTGCTTGAACTTGCGCGCAAGCGGTACGCTAAACAGGCCGACTCCGGCATACAGGTCCACTGCGCTATCGCCCGATTCGTCCTTCAGCACCTCGGCGGATAACTCGTCCACCAAAAATCGGTTCACCTGAAAAAACGCCTTGTGATTCACGCGGAACGTATCGCCAGCCGCCGTGTACTCGATGCTGGGCTGGTCCGTACCCGGCACCAATTTGGCGCAATCCTCAAAAAAGCGCTTGGCCAGCGGACGTTCGGTACGCAGGATGTTCAGCTGTACCTCGCGCTCGTTGGTGAACAGCTCAAAGCGCGACACGAACTTGGGCAACAGCGGCCGGATCTTCTCAATCGCCAGCATGATCATGGGCGATGCGATCGGACATTCGGAAATCGGCACCAGTTCCGTGCCGCCCTGCTCAAAGTACCCGAGCTTGCCGTTCTCGATCTGGAACTGGCAGCGGTTGCGGTAGCCGTACTCCGGCCCCGCGATGATTTCGACCTCGCCTTCGTAGTCGATCTTGCCCATGCGCTGCAACTGCTCGACCAGAATCCCGGCCTTCAGGTCCAGCTGCGTCTCATAGCGCGCATGCTGATACTGGCAGCCGCCGCACGTGCCAAAGTGCGGGCATCGCGGCGTGACGCGATCGGGCGACGGCTCCATGATCTCCGATGGGGTGCTCCACAGAACTCCCTTGCGGTCCTTCGAGCTTTTGAGGCGCACCAGTTCCCCCGGCAGCACAAAGCTCGCGAAATGCGTTTGGCCCTCTGTCCAGCCGATGCCAGACCCGCCATAAACCCATTTCTCAATCCGGACTTCGTTTACGATAAAGATTCACCCCCACACACAATGAAAGCAAGAGTCTTCTCCGGTATTCAACCCACCGGCAGTCCGCACATCGGCAATTATCTGGGCGCGCTCAAGAACTGGGTCAAGATCCAGCACGAATATGAGTGCATTTGGGGCATTGTCGATCTGCACGCCATCACGATTTACCAGAAGCCCGAAGAGCTTCGGCAGAAGATCGTGGAACTGGCCGGGATGTTGATCGCCATCGGACTCGACCCCGCACATACCAGCATCGTCGTACAGTCGATGATCCCGGCCCACACCGAGCTGGCCTGGATGCTCACCTGCGCCACCCCCATCGGCTGGTTGGAACGCATGACGCAGTACAAGAGCAAGGCGCAGGCGCAGGAAACAGTAGGCGACGGCCTGCTGCAGTACCCCGTGCTGATGGCCGCCGACATTCTGCTGTATCAGGCCGCCATCGTACCCGTGGGTGACGATCAGAGCCAGCACCTGGAACTCGCCCGTGACATCGCCCAGCGCTTCAATTCCATGTACGGCGAAACGTTTGTGATGCCCGCTACCAGCCTTCCCAGCGTAGGCGCGCGCGTCATGGGTCTGGACGAGCCGGATAAGAAAATGAGCAAGTCCAGCACGGGTCCGAACCACGCCATCAGCCTGCTGGACGATCCCAAGGTGATCACCAAAAAGATCATGCGCGCCACAACGGACTCAAACCCCGCCGTGGACTTTGAAACCATGGGGGCCGGCGTCAAGAACCTGCTGGCCATCTATCAGGCGTTTACCGAAACCAGCGACGATCACGTCAAAGCCGAGTTCGACGGCCTGCGCTACGGCGACATGAAGAAGAAGGTGGCAGCCGCTGTGGTCGCCGCGCTCGAACCGATCCAGGTTCGCTACCGCGAGATCACCGCCGACCCTGGCTACCTCGAAGGCGTGTTGAAAGCGTCTGCCGAGCGCGTCAGCGTCTTTGCCAACGACACGGTGTACAAAACCAAGCGGGCCATGGGCCTTTACACGGCGTGACCGTCGACGCCTACGCCGGACTGCTCAAGCGGAACCGCAACTTCCGCCTCGTCTGGACCTCGCAACTCATCAGCGAAATCGGCGACTGGTTCTACACCGTCGCCGTGATGAGCTACGTCATCCACGAGACCGGGTCTGCGACATCCATGGCACTAGTGTTCGTAATGCAGGTGCTGCCGCAGGTGCTCTGTTCGCCGCTGGCAGGTGTGATCAACGACCGTTTGAGCCGCCGCAGCATCATGATCGGTACGGACTGGTGCCGCTGCGCGATCGTCGCCACGATGCTGCTGGTCGTACACGCGGGTGCGTTGCCTTTGCTGTACATCCTGCTGTTTCTGGAAACCGTGATGTGGGCGCTGTTTGAACCCGCGCGTACAGCCGCGATCCCCAACATCACGCAAGGCGAGGAGACCGCGATTGCCAACGCGCTATCGAGCGCCACCTGGGCTGTCGCATTCGCCTTGGGATCCGGCCTCGGTGGACTGGTGCAAGCCTACCTCGGCCGCGATTCCGTCTTCATCATCAATGCGGCATCGTTCGCGGCTTCGGCCTTGTTGATCTCGGCCACGCGCTTTGTCGAACCCCATCTGCAAGGTCTGCCCCCGTTCCGCCTGCGTGACCTCTTCTCGTTCACGCCCATTCTCGACGGCTTCCGCTATGCGCGACAGAGCCCGGAACGCTTCCGCACCATGTTCGTCAAAGCCGGCTTCGGCCTGCTCGGAGTCAACTGGATTGCCCTTCCCTTGCTCGGCGAACGCGAGTTCCCCATCAAGCTGCCGGGAGTCGCCCCCGCCGACGAAGGTACGTTGGGCATGAGCTTCTTACTGTCGTCGCGAGGCGTCGGCGCGATCATCGGCGCACTGGCGGGCTCTGCGTACGCAGGCATCATCCCCGCGCGCCTCAAGCGCAACATCGCTTTGGGATTCCTAGCCGGAGCCATCGGCTACATGACGTTATCCAAAGCGCCCAACTTCTACGTCGCGGCGCTATGCGTGATGCTCGCCCATGCCGGAGGTTCGGCCGGATGGTCCTCGTCCACGACATTGCTGCAGCGCATCACAGAGGACAAGTTCCGCGGGCGCGTATTCTCGTCCGAATACGCCATGTCAATGCTGATCCTCGCCGTGGTCGCCTTCGCCACCGGCACGGCAGTGGACGCGGGCGTACCCGTACGCACCGTGTCGGCCATCGCAGGTGCCGCCGCGCTGATACCCGCCATCTGGTGGACTATTGCTTCTCGGGCTTTTTCTTCCGGAACAGATCGATAACGCCCTGCACGGTCTCTTTGGTATTCCCAAGATTCGCCGGATTGGCAAAACCCTTCAGCTTCAACTTGGCGAACTGCTCCGCATCCGGCTGTACACTCGGATTCGCAAAAGGACCCTTCAATAAAGCAGGAATCAACAACTGTCCTTTTTCGTTCGTCAACGCGGTGGTCATAAACCCGCCGATCTTGGACCCGCCCACCGAATCACTCAGCGCCTTGTCCAAAGTCGTACCCAACCGCAGGTCCAGCATTTGGGACACCAGGTTCACCGTACCCGCACCCGTAATGCGCGCGCCGTTGATCTGCATATCCAGGTCATCGGTCTGCGCCACGCCGTTTTGGAACTTCAACGTCCCGCCCAATTTCACGAAGTCCGTCATCTTGCCCTGCGTGCCGTTGTACCCGAAGAACTTGGCAAACTTGGCCACTTCATTCAGGTAGTTGACCCCCGCAATCTTGCCGTCGCTCAATTGCAGCCCCATGGTGCCGTTCAGCGACTTTGCCGTATCCGCACCATCGGCATTCAACCGCAGGGACGTATCGGCATTGAACTTGCCGAACACCGTCTGCTTCAGCGGAGTCACTGCAGACACGAGTGAATTCGCGTCCACGCTCGCGAGCTTGGCCTGCAACGTCACCTGAGGCACAGCCGTACGCAGGTCCGCCGTAATACGACCCTGAATCGCGCCGCCGTACAGTCCTGCGGTCACCGGATCCAGCACCAGCATGCCGTTGTCGATGGTGCACTTGGACGCCACCTGCGTCAACGCAATGCCATTCAGCAACAGCGACCCGATCGCCAAGGTACCGTTGCCGTTCGCCTTGGCAAACGCCCCCGGCTTGCTGGCCTGCGCGTTCGACGACGAAGGCGCGAACAGCTTCTGCATCTCCGTCGTATCCACCTTGTCCATCGACAGCGTGAACTGTACATTCGGCGCGTCAAAGTTCTGGATGCTCATCTTGCCCGCAAGGCTCGTACCTGCGAGGTTCGCCGACAGATGGTCGATCCAAACGCCCTGTTCGGCAAATCGCGCATCGAGTTGCGGCACCGCCACAGGTTTGGTGATACCCGGCAGGTTGATGCTCGCCTTCTCCATCCGTGCCTTGCCCGCATAACGAGGCTGCTTGGCCGGACCCGTCAGCGACACATCCAGATCGATCAAGCCCGTACCCGTAACATCAGGCGCAGCCGCACCAAACGCCTGTGCGACATGCAGCAACCCCTCCACGCGCGCATCCGCTGCACGAATGGCCGCCGCGATTTGGGGATTCTCGCCCGTGTACGCAGTGAGCGTAAAGTTGCCCTGCAGCTTCGCGCCCGCCGCCTCAATCTGAAACGGCGTGGACCGGATCTCAGCAGGCGACAACGTCAGCTTTACGGCCGCCGCGCGAACCGGTTCCGCCCATCCCTTATTGCGGATCTCCAAGTCCGAAATATCTACCGCGCCGTTGTACGCAGGCTTCGATACCGGACCCTCCACCGTAACGTCCGCACTGAGCGACCCCTTCGCTTGCATGCCCGGATCGAGACCGCCCCCAAAGGTCGCAGCAAGCTTCAGTAGTTCGGCTATCGGACTCTGCCGCGTCGCCACCTTCAATTTGGCGATCTCGTTCTCGATCGTCCCGGTTACGGCAAGCTTGGTGCCGCCAATGTGGATGTCCAGCTTCTGGACCTCGGTACGCTTGCGAGCGGTGTCATGCGCCGCGTCCACTTCCAGCTTCAACGGAAAGTCCAACTGGCTCTTGCGTACCCGCAGATTCGCGACCTCCACCGTGCCCTTGGCCGAAGCAGCGTTGCCGTACGCAATATTCAGCGCCCCCGTGAGCGCGCCGTCCATGTCGTCCAAAGCGGAAGCCGCCGTAAACTGCCGAAGCGACGCAAGAGTCACCCGCTCAAAGCTCAGCTTGCCGCTCAACGACTTGTCCTGCCCGCTGCCGGACCACTGGATCACAGGATCGTCCTTACCCGGCAAATGTACCGTCGCCTCCAGGCCGTACTTCTTGCCCGGCGCATAATCCGTCAACGTAATGTCCAGATGGTCGTACTGCGTGCGCACGGGCTTGGGCTCCATCTCATCCAAGTACCCCACCGTGCCATCGGCAATCGCCAGGCGCGCGATGGTGGGTCCCGCAGAGTCGCCACCCGACGACCCGCTGCCCAGGCTCGCAAAGTTCCATACGCCGGCCTTGTTGCGCACCAACTCCACCTTCGGCGATTCCAGCAGCAGCGACGAGACCTCCACGTTGCCCGACAGCAACGCGAACAAGCCCAGATGTACCCGCAGCTCTTTGGCGGAAGCGAACGGCTTGCCCGTCGCAAACTTCGCATCTTCAGCGATTGAAAAGTCGCGCACGCGGACGGTGAGCGGAAACACCTGCAGGTCCATCGGACCCAGCACCACATCGCGCCCCAGCTTGGTTTTGATCTGATCCTGAATCAGCGGGCGGTACCGGTTGACGTCCACTAGGTACGGCAAGGCAAACATGCCCCCAACGCCCAGCAATACAACGCCGCCCAGCAGCCACAGAAGCTTGCCTTTGAGAAAGGACATTTCCGCTTCAGGATAACCGGCCATGCCGCCGGAGAAAATCGTGCACCGCAGCCAAGGTAGCCGGGTCGCCATTGGGGTCGACGGCCGGCGCGTGCGTCTGCTTGCTCAGCTTGTCGCCACTCTCATTCCGTACCACCGGGATGTGCATGTACCGTGGCGTCCGGTAACCCAGCAGTTGCTGCAGATAAATCTGGCGGCCCGTGGAATCCAGCAGATCCTCGCCGCGCACGACATCTGTCACGCCTTGATCCGCATCGTCCACCACCACAGCCAATTGATAGGCAAAGTACCCATCGGCACGCCGTACGACAAAGTCACTCAGGGTCTCTTCGATCTCACCGTGGATGCGATCGGTAAACGAGATCCGCACCCCGTCCGCGCGTACCTTCCAGGACCTCGCCACCGTACCTTCCGGCAGTCCATCGATGCCACAGCGGCACGGCCCCGGCGAACTTCGCGTACAGGCGCATCCGAACGCATGTGTACCCAGAGCCTCCAGCGCTGCCTGATACAGATGTTTGCGTTGCGTTTGGTATACCACCGGCGCATCGGACGTCATACCGTACGCCGCCAGACACTTCAGAATTGCGTCTGCAGCACCCGGCACCGTGCGGCCTTCGTCAACATCCTCAATCCGCACCAACCAGCGACCGCCGTGCTCTCGCGCGTCCTCGTAACTGGCCACCGCAGCCACCAACGACCCAAAATGCAAAGGACCCGTGGGCGACGGCGCGAACCGGCCTACATACTGCGATGCTTCTTGACCCACTTCACAAACGCCTCGGGCGCTTCCATCGTGGATAGACGGCTCTGGCGTACCAGCGCCCAGTCGTCAAACAGGTGGGACTCTTTGATTTCCTTCAACGTCACCGGCGGGTCGATCTTGGACACAAACTTCACGTCCGCCACTGCGGACTTCGCATTCTTCGGGTCCGGACGCCCGTCCGTCACCACTTCCGCCACGCCGACAATCGCCGAAACGCCGCCCGAATGATAAAAGAAGATACGATCGCCCTTCGCCATCGACAGAATCGCCCGTACGGCCTGCGCGTTGGTCACGCCGTCCCACAGCGTTTGTCCTTCTTTTTCCAGCCGGTCGATCGAATACACGTCCGGTTCTGACTTCGCAAGAAACCACTTCATGGTTTGGATGCGTCCTTTCCTCCATGCCAGTACTTTAGAATGCAAAGCTTGGTACTGGCGGTTGGTTTACATGATCGTCTTAAGGCGTTTTGATCGAGATAGTAGCACGCGTCGATCCGACAGCCTTGTGGATTTTAACGAACAGTGACTTTGCTAAAATTAGGTTCATCCGAGAGGCCGGAGTCCGACCGAAAATGAAACTGCATAATTTGCGACGCTGGCTTTGTGCCGCCCTGATGGTTGCGCCCCTGTTCTGCGCATCCCAAGCCGCTTTTGCCCAAAAGTTGCCGCCGCCCGTCAAGACGGAAGAGTCCAAACCGGCCCGTCCGGAAGGCGACAACGCCAACCCCGCCAAACCCGCGACCTCCGGCGTCGGCCTCGCCGTCGACCCCACCGCGTATCTCATTGGTGGCGAAGATGTCATCTCCATTCAGACGTGGCGTCATCCGGAGTTCAGCTTCAACATGGCGGTACGTCCCGACGGCAAGATCTCTGTGCCGCTCGTGGGCGAAATGCAGATCGGCGGGCTCACCCCCGACGCATTCAGCAAGAAATATGCCGAGGCGATCGGCGATTATGTGCGGAATCCTGAAGTCTTCGTACAAGTGCTCGAAGTCCGCAGCAAGAAGTACTTCATCGATGGCGAAGTGCTCAAGGGCGGCGAATATCCGCTCATCGCACGTGTTCGTGTTCTCGAAGCGCTCAGCAAAGCCGGCGGTTTCCGCGACTTCGCTAACAAGAAGAAGATCCGTATTCTACGCGGCAACCAGACCTTCAAGTTCAACTGGGACGAAGTGGTGAAGGGCAAGAACATGGAACAGAACATCTTTGTCGAAAACGGCGACCACATCATCGTCCCCTAAGGAGTTGTAAAACAAAACATGCAAGCACAGGAATCATACGGCGTTGCGCGCCGCCCGCTCGATTTGGAAGATTACGTCGACCTGTTGCGCCGCCACAAAGGCTGGATCATTGGCCCCCTGTTTGGGATGCTTGTGCTCACCGTTGTGGGCTCCTATTTGTGGCCCGACACCTACGAATCGCAGGCCTCTTTGCGCATCGTTTCGCCCACCCTTGATCCTTCGCTTGCCGTATCCCCCATCACGTCTCAGTTGAGTGACCGCATCAATTCGATGGCGTCCACCATTCTGAGCCGCGTCACGTTGACGACGATCATTCAAACGCACGGCCTCTATCCCAAGGACATGGGCCGCATCCCGATTGAAGACATCATCGAGAACATGAAGAAGAAGATCGTCATCACGCCGGCGCAAACGATGACGAATCAGGGCCGTTCCACCGTGTCCGCCTTTACCATCCGGTTCTCGTATGAGGATCGCTTCAAGGCGCAAAAGGTCGTGGCCGACCTGGTGTCCCGTTTCATGAACGAGAACACCAAGGAAAAGACCGGCAGCGTCATGCAGGGTCTTCGGATGTTCGAAGATCGCAAGGAGCAGGCGCAAAAGGAACTCGAACTCGCCGAAACCAAACTCGCGCAGTTCCGCGCCGCACACCAGGGACGCCTGCCCGATCAGGAAAACTCGGTGATGCAGCAGATGAGCAGCCTGCAGACCCGTTTGAGCCTCATCAACAACTCCATGTCCCGTTCCGCGCAGGACAAGATGATGCTCGAAACCAACCTGAGCGTCGAGCAGGAACGCCGCCGCGCCATCAACGAATACAAAGAGGTGGCCGAACCGGAGCGCCAGAAAAACGAGCGCATCGCCGAGTACGACCGTGAGATCCGCAAGCTCGAAGACGGCATCAGCGCCCTCCGCGAGCAGGTGACCGAAAAGCACCCGGACATGGTGGCCGTACGCCAGCGCCTTGCCACCGTCAAGAAGGAGCGCGAGGCTCTCTTCAAGGAAGAGACCGCCAAGAGCGCCCAATCCGGCACCGTACGCAAAGTCATCGATCCCGTGGCCCAGCGCATGGCCCAGGAACACGACGGCAACATCAAGCGCCTGCAGTCCCAGATCGCCGCCAAGCAGATTGAGGCCGACAACTTCTCACGCGAAGCCAAGGAACTCGACCAGCAGATCGCCATGCTCACCAGCCGCGTTCAGGGCATCCCGCTCAGCGAACGCGAGTACGCCGAACTGATCCGCGAACGCGACATCGCCAAGGAGCGCTTCCAGGAAGCGAACCTCCGTTATGACCGCATGCGCAACGGTGAGGACATCGAAACCCGCAAGCTCGGCGAAACGCTCGAACAGCTCGACGCCGCGCTGCTCCCGCAGACCCCGTCGGAACCCAAGCGCCCCGTCATCATTGGCTTTGGCGCTGCTCTGGGCCTGTTTGTGGGCCTCGTGGTGGCCGGTGCGCGCGAGATGAAGGACACGTCCCTCAAGAACCTCAAGGACGTTCGCGCCTACACCAAGATGCCGATCCTGGGCAGCATCCCGCTGCTTGAGAACGACCTTGTCGTCCGCCGCCGCCGCCGTATCGCCTGGCTCGGCTGGACCGTCGCCGTCATCATCGGTGTGGCCATGATGGCTGCGTCTGTGATCTACTATTACGCCAAACGCGCATAAAGAAGAAAAGAGCCCAGGAATACACAAATGAGCCGAGTTCATGACGCGCTTCGCCGCGCCGGACAAACGTCAGGCGCCCCCGGCACGGGGTACATGCCACCCACAGGGCCGCCCGCTGGCGGTAACTCCGCGGCGATGCGCAGTGCTGGCACCGCGATTCCCACTGGCACCACCACCATGGTGGAACAGCGTCCCGCGCTCAAGGGACTGCTGGAAAAGGTCGTCGAAATCCCTTTTCACCCGCTGGCCGATTCGCTGTTGATCGACCCGTCCCGCACGCACGACGCGCCGTCCGAAGAGTTCCGTACCCTGCGTACGCGCCTCAATCACATGCAGAACCAGCAGGGCCTTCACACCCTGGTGGTCACCAGCCCGTCGCCTGCCGAGGGCAAGAGCTTCGCCGCAGCGAACTTCGCCATCGCACAGTCCCAGTTAGCCGGCAGCATGACCCTGCTTGCCGACTTCGATTTCCGCCGTCCCATCGTCCACAACATGTTCAATGTTGAACGCAGCCCCGGCCTAACGGACTATCTGTTGGGCAAGGTTCCGCTGCATGAGGCGATGCGCAAGGTGCAGGGTACGAACCTGGTCGTGATGCCCGCTGGCGAATCCGTGGTGAACCCGCTCGAACTGCTGAACCTCCGCGAGGTCGCACAGTTGCTGCAGGATCTGCCCACCTTGTTCAATTGGGTTGTCCTCGATTCCCCGCCCCTGCTGTTTGCGGCCGACGCAAACCTGCTGTCCACCATCAGCGACGGTACGCTGCTCGTGGTCCGCATCGGCCACACCACCATCGACTCGATCACCCGCGCCATGCAATCGCTATCGCATGACAACGTGGTCGGCATTGTGGTGAACGGCGCACGCCGCGGTGAGCTGTACTCGAAGTACACCTACTATCACACGTACTACACGCCCGGCGAAGACAAAGAAGCCGAAGAGCGTGAGGCCGAAGACTAGCGGTTTATTTTTTCTTGAACGGGGCGATCGCGCGCTGAATCATCAGGTCGCGATCGCCCGTCGACCAAGCCTGTTGCAGGTCCTCTTCGGGAATCCCCGCAATCCTTCCAATCAGAATATAGGCCGGCAGCGAATGCTCGGCCTGCTTCCATTTGGCCATCTCCACCAGCGCATCGTATGCACGGTCGCGCATCTGGTCGAGTATGCGCTTATCGCGTGATTCGCTCAGGTTCACCAGGAACCGCGCCGCCTGCGTACGGTCACTCCACGCCAGTGAGTTCAGCATCTCAATAAACCACGTCGCCGGAACCTTGATGTCGGACTCGGGGTCCAACTTGGCCAGCACGCTGATCGCGCCCAGCGCGCGAATAGCATTGCTGCGCACCGTATCGTCCACGTCCTTGAGCGCGTAGAACATCTCGTCCACAACGCGCGCCTTGACCTTGGCATAGCCCAACACATACACAGCCATGGCCCGCTGCGAAGGGTCGCCCGATTCGTGGATCACCTTGCGCAGTTGCAGGTTGTGTTCCTCGGCCAAGTCGACAAACTGTAGCTGCTTTTCGCGAGCCGGCACGTACGCCATGAGCGAATGCCCGTTGGTGAGATCCTCAGCCGTCACACCTTCGCGAGCCGCATCGTTCACAGCGCCAATAAACGCCATGTACGCCTGCTCCACCGGCTCCGGTACATTCACATCGCCTTCCGGTTCGGTGCGATAGTCAAACCGCCCCGCGCCGCGCTCTTCGATGCCCACGTACACGATGGCTTTGCCTTCGTCGCAACAAATCGCCTGTACCTGCGCATTCACCACGCCGGGTACGGTACGCAGGCGCATCTCGGTCTCGCCGCGGCTCGACGGGATGTAGCCGCCTTCGGCGAACCCCAATGCTTTGCGCAGTTTATCGATCGGAGTCTTCTTGACGCCGTAAAACTCGATGACCCCGGCCTGCGGGCGTTGCGGAATGATCTGCGCCGCTTGGCCAAAGCACGTGCCCGCGACCATGAGCAAACCGGCGAATTGAGAGGAATAGCTTTTGAGAGACAAGGCGAAAAACCTTTGGACGCGTGCCGAAGCTACTTCGAGTACGCCTGCTTTTCCGCAAGCTCACCCAGAAACGGTACCTTCCACATCTTGCCCTGATAGGCGCTAAACATCAGCTTCACCCACAGCGCCAGTACAGCAAGCCCAAAGATGGCCAGCACGAGGCTGCCCAAAATCGCCCCAGCAAGCGGAATAATCAGCAAAATGGCCGAAATCAGCAGCAAAGCGAACCACGCGACAAAGATCGCGCCGCTCACAAACAGGCTCTGCATCGCATGGAACCGTATCCGCATGTTCACACTGTACGGCTCCAGCACCAGCAGCAGTACGGCCGACAGCGGCCCAAATGCGTACGCCAGCGCGCATGCCAGATTTTCCGGCAGTTCCCCAGCCGCGGCAGTACCCATAGGTGGCGGCGGCGGAGGCGGTGCGGCTCCAGCCCCGGAATACAAAGGATTCGCAGCCCCGCACCGCGCACAGAACTTATCCCGGACGTCGTTGCCGCAATTCGAACAAAATGGCATGTACTTCTTTATTATCGGCTGAGTTCGCGGTACACATCACGCTTGCCCAACCCTCGATCGCGTGCCACCTGCTTGATCGCGTCCATCCTTGGCACCCCGGCGCGTTCCAACTCCGCCACCGCTTCGGCAATCGGACGCTCGTCCACCTCTACGCGATCCTCGCCCTTGCCGATCAGCAGCGTGATCTCGCCGCGAACCGCATCGCGCCCGGCCAAGGCCGCCCGAATCTCTGCGGCAGTCCCAGTAAGAAACTCCTCGTGCAGCTTGGTCACCTCGCGCGCCACCACCACCGGACGCCCCGGCATCGCTGCCTCAACGTCCTCAAGCGTATCCAAAATCCGGTGCGGCGCCTCATAGAAGATCAGCGTCGAAGGATCGCCCGCCAACTCCCGCAGCGCCTCCACCCGTTGCGACTTCTTCTGCGGCAAAAATCCGCCGAACCGGAACGAATCCGTCGGCAATCCGCTGGCGCTCAACGCACTAATCGACGCGGAAGCCCCAGGCAGCGGGACCACCGCGATCCCCGCCGCACGGGCCTCGCGCACCAGATGGAAGCCGGGGTCCGAAATCAGCGGCGTACCGGCGTCGCTCACCAGCGCCACCGTTTCCCCAGCCGTCAAACGCCGCAACAACTCCGCCGTACGATGCTCCTCGTTGTGTTCGTGGTAGCTCACCGCCGGCGTCGTGATGCCGTAATGATCCAGCAATTTCCGCGTCTGCCGGGTGTCTTCGCAGGCAATTACGTTGGCTTCGCGCAAAATACGCACGGCCCTGTACGTAATGTCCTCCAAATTGCCGATGGGAGTAGCAACTACGAATAGCATCTTGAAGTTGTTAGGATAAAACGTTGGCAACGCTGCACGAAAAGGCCTCCGCTGGTTTTTGGACCTGGGAACCGCCCGGGAAGGCCATCCGCATCCACATCGACCTCGACACTGTCGATCGAATGATGCACCATGTGCTCGACGGTTTTGGTTCCGTGCCCAAGCGCGGCGCGGAAGTCGGCGGCATTCTCATCGGGTCCGCTGCCCGGCCCAACGGCAAGCTCGAAGTCACCATCAACGACTTTTTGCCCGTACCCTGCACCCACCGCTTCGGCCCCTCCTACGTTCTTTCCAATGAGGATCTGGACGGCATGATGCAGACCGTGCAATCGGCACAGGGCACCTGCATCGGCTACTACCGCAGCAACACTCGCGAACGCATGACGCTCGGGCCCGAAGACCTCGAATACTGCCAGAGCTTTTTCCCCGGTCCCGATCATGTGGTGCTGCTCATCCGTCCTTCCGCGATGCAGGCTAGCCGCGCCGGCTTCCACTATTACGACGAAGGCGCGCTGGTGGACCCGACGCCGATGGAGTTCCCCTTCCGTCGCAGCGAACTCGAATCCGGAGCCTCACCGCAGCGCCGTCCCTTAGGCGAACGCCGCCCGCAGCCGCAGGCTTCCCCGTTACCTTCGTCACAGCCGTCCGCCTCCGCCGCGGCAGCAGCAGGAGCATTGCCAGCACCGGCAGCAAGAGCACACGGCCGCGAAGGTCTGGCCAGCATACATGAGGCCGCGCAGTTCCAGGGGCCATTGGGACAGCTATCCCAGCAGCCGCATTTCTCGCCGCTACCGCCGGCCCCGCATCTGAACTACCCGGCACCCGCCATGACCGCAGGCGGAGGCACCATCCCGCAGACCAAGCGCAACTGGGTGTGGTTCCCGCTGTCTTTTATCTTCCTATTGCTCGGTCTTCTGCTCGGCTTCCAGGCAGCGATGCTGGTGAACGGCGGCAAGGCAACGTCGCAAGATCCCTACTCGCTCGCGCTCGGCGTAGAACGCCGCCAATCCGACCTCATCGTGCGTTGGGACCGTACCAATGGCGCTGTCCGCACCTCGTCCAAAGGCGTGCTGGAAATCCAGGACGGCCCATACTCCAAGCGCGTCGACCTCGATAGCGGGCAGCTACAAACCGGCAGCGTCATCTACCGTTTCTCCAGCCCCAAGGGCACCTTCCGGCTGGAAATTTACCCCAAAGACCGCGTCGTGATGTCCGAAACCATCACTTGGTCGAACTAGTACAAACAGCGATAGGGCGATGACCTCGAAAGATCACCGCCCTGAAATGTTTCGAACTCAGTCTGTGTACGTTAGACCTTGCGGGCGCCGCGCGTCGTGCCCTTCAGAGCCGACTGACGGCGCTTGGCCGCCTTACGCTTCGGCTTGCTGATGATAAACGTGCCGCTGCCGAGATATTCGGCCTGGTACAGGTTCGGATTGGTCTTTTCGGTCTTGGTCGGGGTGGTAGCCAACTTGATTAACTCCTGAGAATAAACGGAAACTTAATTGTAGCCGATGAAGCGTGCCCTTGTATTGCTCTTCCTCCTCGCGTCCCTCGCGCTTCCGGCGAAAGACAAGCCGAAAGTTCAGGACGAACTGTTTGGCGAAATCGACTCGATCCTCGCCGAACTGAGCAAAATCACCGGCTGGCCCGTCAAACGCAAGGTCCCGGCGGCATACATCACCCGCGACAAACTGCGTGACTTCGTCACCAAGCGCCTCAAAGAGGAGGTGAAGGACGAGGACGTCAAAATCGAGCAGCAGATCCTGCAAATGCTCGGCCTCATCCCCAAAAGCTTCGACCTGCGCAAAAGCACCGTCGACCTCATCACCGAGCAAGCCGCCGCGTTTTACGACTACAACCGCCGCCGTCTCTACGTCCTCGAAACCGACGAAAGTACGCTGGAACGCCGCGTCACCCTGGCCCACGAACTCGCCCACGCCCTAGCGGACCAGCGCTTTTCCCTCCGCAAGTTCATCAAAGGCGGCATGGAAGGGGACGACCAGGCCGTGGCGCGCCAAGCCGTTGTCGAAGGTCAGGCGACGTGGCTGATGTGGGCGTACATGGCCGTCCGCGGTGGTCGCGAACCATCAGTCCCCATCGAGTTGCTGGCCAACGCCAACATGAACGCTGCATCCGGCGGCGCAGGCTTTCCTGTATTGGCCGAAGTACCCATGTACCTGCGCGAGTCTCTCATCTTCCCCTACACACGTGGACTGCTGTTCCAGAACGAGGTACACAAGGCGCAAGGCGTCAAAGGCTTCACAGCGGTCTTCACCAACCCGCCGGACTCCACCCGCCAGATCCTGCATCCCGAAACATGGCAAAAAGGCGAAAAGCCTGTCGAAGTCAAAGCCCCGGACGCACCCAAAGGCTACAAGCTCAAGGCGGAAGGCAGCATGGGCGAGTTTGACCATCACGTACTCATCCGCCAGTACATCGACGATGTCGCCGCCGATCGCGTCGCCCCGCACTGGCGCGGCGGAACCTATCGCCTGTACCACAGCAAAAAAGGCGATCCCGTCCTCACCTATGCCTCCACCTGGGACACGCCGGAAAGCGCCGAATGGTTCCTCATCGAATACAAAGCGATTGTCGACAAGAAGGGCCAAACCCAAAAACGCATCTGGCGCGACGGCGCCACCGTACGCTCCATTGAAGGACTGCCCGAATGATCGAAACCGCCCATCTCTACGCGCCTCTGCACGCCGAACTCATGCAACTTCTGCGCAGCCTTACGCCCGAGGACTGGGCAAAACCGACGGTCTGCAAAGGCTGGGCCGTACGTGACATCGCGGCGCACATTCTCGACACGCAACTCCGCATCCTGTCCATGGGTCGGGACGGCATGCTCCCGTCGGCCCCGCCGGACCGCCCTTTGGTGGAGTTCCTGAACAAGCTAAACGCGGATTGGATCGACATCGCCCGCACCCGCATGAGCCCCTCAGTCCTGACGTCTCTCTTGGCAGTCACCGGACCCGAACTCGCCAACCACGTCGAGTCCCTGGATCCGCAAGCGCCAGCCTTATTCGGAGTGGCCTGGGCGGGAGAGGAGACGTCAGCAAACTGGTTTGACGTCGCGCGCAACTACACCGAGTACTGGCACCACCAGCAGCAAATCCGCGACGCCGTGGGAGCCGAACCACTCACCCACTCACGTTGGTACATGCCGGTGCTGCAAACTTTCGTCCACGCATTCCGAACCCTGCCGGTCATCGAAGGCAAAGCCGTGCGCGTCGCGATAGGAAACCTCGCTTGGCATCTGCAGTGCCACAACGGCAAGTGGTCCTTCACAGAAGAAGCGTGCGAACCCGACGCCGAATTCCAAAGTACGCCCAACGCCGCCTGGCGCCACTTGACCAAAGGTTGCGGCCCGGAAGGCGTCCAAATCACCGGCGACCCCGCCCTCGCCATCCCGATGTCTAAGGTCCTCGCCGTAATGGCCTAACCTACCCCATTCGTGTCAGACCGGTCTGACACTTCCTTCCACCCGCAAATGCGGGCGCCGACCTCAGGACAGGGCTACGGCAGCGCGAACGCCACGTACTTCCCGCCCGACGGCTGACCGCTCTTCCCGCCCCCAGCCGCGATCACCACGTACTGCTTACCCTTCACCTCATACACAGCAGGCGTCGCATTCCCCCCAGCCGGAAGCTCCGTCTGCCACAGCAGCTTACCCGTCTTCTTGTCGTACGCCCGGAACTTGCGATCGTAATTCGTCGCCCCAATAAACAGCAGTCCTCCCGCCGTCACCACAGGACCACCATAGTTCTCGCTACCCGTCGTCTTGTCCGCCAGACTCGGGAACTCCCCAAACGGAATCTTCCACGCGTACTCGCCCGTGTCCAGATTGATCGCGTTCAACGTACCCCAAGGCGGCGCCACCGCCGGATACCCATCCGGATCCTGGAACTTGTTGTACCCATCCGTCGCGTACTTCAGCCCGTCCGGCGCATCGCCGCTGCCAGACGCTTCTTTCACCTCACCCAGCATGACGAAATCCAAAATCGCCTCCAGCCGATCCGCGGGCAAATGCGCGAACCCCGGCATACGGCTACGTCCGTTCTTGGTGATCTCAGTCGCCTCCGCACGCGACATATGCTTGGCCAGATCCCGCAGCGACGGAAACTGCGGCGGTGAACCACCCATGTCCTCGCGATGGCAAGCCGCGCAATTGGCCGTGTACAGCGTCTTTCCACTCAGCTTGCCAGTCTGCGCCGGACGCGGCACTAACCGCAGGATCCACGCCATTTCATTGGCATTCACGTAGTACAGCCCAGTCTCCGGATCAAACGCCTGCCCACCCCATTCCGCACCACCATCGAACCCCGGAAACACCACCGTACCCTCTCGGCTCGGCGGCGTAAACTGCGGACCACTACGGATCGCCGCAAACCGCTCCCGCAGGATCTTGTTCACCTCCGGCGTACGATTGCTCAGCATGTCGACTGTCAGTTCCTGCCGCGAAAACGGCGCAGGCTTCACCGGCAGCACCTGCGTCTTCGCCAGCAACTCCCCGTCGACGTCGCTCGCCGGAACCGCCTTCTCCTCCATCGGAAACAGCGGATTTCCCGTCTCCCGCTCAAATACCAGTACATGGCCGGACTTCGTCGCCTGCGCCACCGCATCCACCAACTTGCCGTCGCGACGCACCGTCACCAGACTCGGTGGCGCCGGAAAGTCACGATCCCAAACATCATGCTTGATGAACTGGAAATGCCAGATCCGCTCGCCCGTATCCGCACGCAGCGCCAGCATCGAATTGGCAAACAAGTTATCCCCGTGCCGGTTCGCACCATAAAAGTCGAACGACGCCGAACCCGTAGGCGCAAACACGATGCCGCGCTTCTCATCGAGCGCCATTCCCGGCCAGGAATTCGTACCGCCCGAGTACGTCCAGGCATCCTTCGGCCAGGTGTCGTACCCGAACTCGCCCGGCCGCGGCAGCGTGTGGAACGTCCACCGGACCTTGCCCGTCCGCACATCGAACGCACGAATATCGCCCGGCGCCGACGGCAGGCTTTCCGGAACGAGGCTACCCATAATCAGCAGGTCTTTGTACACCACCCCTGGCGACGTACCCGTGATGCTCACCGTCTTCGGATCGCGCCCCAGGCCCTCGCGCAGATCCACGCGCCACGCGACCTTGCCCGTCGTGGCATCAATCGACACCAGCCAGTTCTTGGCAATCAGGAACAAGCGCTTCTCCGCGCCGCTCTGCCAGTACGTCAAGCCGCGATTGCGCCCGCGCTCCGCCTTGCCACTCTCATGCGGAACCACGCTCCAGAGCTCTTTGCCGGTCGCCGCATCGAGCGCAATCACCCGCAATTTGGGACTCGTGACGTACAGCACCCCATCGCGCAGGATCGGATTGCATTGCATTTCGCTGCCTTTTTCCGAATCCCCCGTGTCGTACTCCCAAGCCACACGCAACTTCGACACGTTCCCCGTGTGGATTTGCTTCAAGCTCGAATAGCGGATCGAATCCTGGCCTCCGCCCGCAGCGGGCCAACCCCGGTAATCCGCAGGTGCCGTACGCTTCTGCGCCAGCAAAATCAAAGACGAACACAGAAAAAAGACAACTGTCAGTCGCTGCACCAACGCATGATATCAGCGCACAAGGAACGAATTTGAAACGGCCCACGTATACTAGGGTGAAAGCGGACCACTGGTATGCCTTACTGTGTAAATTGCGGAAATCAGGTGCTGGCAGACGCGCGCTTCTGCGCGAACTGCGGCGCCCCCCAGGCAGTACCCGCCTCCGGTCCCGTACCGCCGCGTACGCGAGGTCCGCTCGACGTATCGGACATGGACCCGCGCATGGCCGCTACGCTTTGCTACGTGCCGATTTTCGGCTGGCTCGCGTCACTTTTTGTACTCGCCTCAAGCCGCTTCCGCACCGATACGCTCACGCGCTTCCACGCCTTTCAAGGCCTCTACTTGTTTGTCGCGTGGCTCGTCATCCAATGGGTATTCGGCCCCATCGGACGGCAGACCTATTGGGCCATCGGCTTCAATCCCGTAAAGCTCGCGCAACTCGCGCTGTTCGGCGTCTGGATCTTCATGCTCATCAAGACCTGGAATCGCGAACTATTCAAGCTGCCCCTGATCGGCGAATGGGCGGACCGCTCCGTATCCGAGCAACGCTAACCGCCCTGCGAGCTACTTCATAATCTGAAACAGGTTGCTGTACCCATCGGTCCACTGCCGGACCTTCGCATCATCGGCCGGGAACGTAACGTTCTTATCGTCCTTGAAGAGCGCACTGCTAAAGAACGCTTTGTCCTTCGTACACAGCATCCACGACGTGGACGAATAGTAGTCCGCGCCCTTGGCATCATCTTCCACAAGCGCCGCAGTCATGCCGAAATCACGCGCGTTTCGCGTCACCACGGGCTCCAGATTCAGATAGCGATTGGAGATGTTGATCGCCAGCACCCCGCCCGGCTTCAAATGCTTCTCGTACAGAGCAAATGCCTCTTTGGTCAGCAAATGCACGGGCACCGAATCGCTGGAGAACGCATCCATCGCCAGAAGATCAAACTGCTGGCTCTGCTGGCGTTCCAGCGCCAGGCGACCGTCGCCCAGATAGATGTCCTTATCGCCCGGGCAATCGTTGTAAAACGTGAACCACGTCGTCGCAATGTCGCGTACCACCGGATTCAACTCGTAAAAGCGAAAGTAATCGCCAGCGCGGCAGAAGCTTGCCGTAACGCCCGCACCCAGCCCTGTGATGCCGACACGCACGTTGCCCGATCGTTCCTGAAACGTCCGCATCGCACGGCCAAAGCCGGACTTCGGCGAGTAGTAGCTCGTCGCCTCGCGACGTCGGTTCGCATCCAGCAATTGCGATCCGTGATTGATCGTCCCGTGTACCAGCGCTCGATTGTCCGTCGTACCTTCCGTACCCACCTCATCGCGGACCTTCAGTCCACCATAAAAATTGCGCACCAGATAGCGATAGCCGGTCAGGTTCCAATGCTGGTAGTACGCCAGATGCGCCACCAGGATCACGCCTAAGAACGCGCTCGCCGTACGCAGGCTGCCAATCGTCAATCGCCCCTCTTCGCCGCGGTTCCAGCAAAGCAACAACCCGGTCGCAGAGCACGCAGCGGTGAGCAGGCAGAACTGTATCAGCCCTTCTTCCGGCGCCGGCGGGATAGCAAGACGAATCAGATTGGCCAGCAACGGCGCGGCCCAAACCATGCGCAGCATCCAGGACGATCCTGCTTCCGGCTTCTTCACCACTTCGATCCAGGTCGCGCTGGCGGCCACCGCAAAAGTGAACGTCATCGCGATCGCAAACATCGCGTACGAACTGAACGTATCCGTGTAGGTCTTCCAGTGGTACCAAAGCTGCGTAAACACCACCACGGTAAGCCCCGTAACGGCCCACCCTTGCGAATGCCGCCACGTGTCCGGCATCTCGGTCCACACCAGATACGCGGCCAGCAGACCGCACATCCCCAGGCCCACCGCGAGTTCGAAGTAGCCGACAAACACCACCGGCGCGATCATTGCGACAAACAATCCGCCCAAAGCGCCGCCCACCGAAACCATCAGGAAAAACAGCGTCAACTGCTTAGGATGCGGCTTCTGCAGCGCCAGCTCTCCGTGGCACACCATGCAGCAGACAAACAGAATCACCGACCACATGTAGATCGGCCCGAACCCGTCGCGATTGTCCTCGCTTAAGAGGTACGCCGCGATCCCCAAAGACGCAGCCAGCAGGGGCAAAAACGTACCGCGCGTGTAAATCGTCTCACTCTCAAACGCCAGGATGAACGTCAGCAAATAGATGCTCAGCGGCAACACCCACAAAAACGGCATCGGCGCGACATTCTGCGTCAAATGGCTGCTAATCGCCAGCAGCAGTACAGACGCGCAGGCCGCGAGCGCGATCCACAACATCAGCCGCCCAAACCGGATCGGCTGCACCGCCTCCGTCGACTCTGCCACCGCAGTCTGATCCCCGGCCGGGATCGCGCGAACCATGTTCCAACCCGTATAGATCGCCAACACCGCAAACACGCCAAACGCCACATGCCAAACCGTCGTCTGCTCCGTGGACGTCAACCGCGGCTCAAACACAAACGGAAAACTCAACAGCGCCAGGAACGATCCAAAGTTCGACAGTGCGAACAAGCGGTACGGCACCTTGCCGCCGCTCGCTCGTGTGTACCAAGCCTGCAGCAACGGTCCCGTCGTCGAAAGCATCAGGTACGGCAAACCCACGGTCGCACTCAACAGCAGTACGATCCGAAGCAGCGGCTCTTTCTCATCAGCCGGCTTCCACTGCGCGCCGGGCATCACCGGCATCGCCAACGCTGCTAGCAGCAGCACCGTATGCAAAATCGTCTGCGCGCGCGGGGCAAGCCACTTGGTAACGGCATGCGAGTACAGATACCCCAACAGCAGCGCCATCTGAAAGAACATCAGACACGCGCTCCACACAGCCGCTCCGCCGCCGAACCACGGCAGAATGATCTTCGCGATCATCGGCTGAACCTGGAACAAAAGAAACGCGCTGATAAAGATCGTAAGAGCGTAAATGAGCATCGAGGTGCGAAGCAATCATGTTCGCACATGCTATGCTTGAAGTTCCCGATGCATTCGATCTGCCACCATCATCGCCACCATCACGGTGCCTGACAGCGGCCATCGATCTCGCCTTCGGTAATTGAAAGATTTCGATACGCCCGCTGCCGGTGATTGTCACCCAAGCAGCGGGCTTTCTCTTTATGGGACAGGAACTGAACTTAGATTTTTCGAAACTCGACGGCCTCGTCACCGCCGTCATTCAGGACGCCTCCAGCGGCCGTGTCTTGATGGTCGGCTTCATGAATGAGGAAGCCTGGAAGAAGACCCTCGAAACTGGCTATGCCACCTTCTGGTCGCGCACCCGCAAGAAGCTTTGGCTCAAGGGCGAGTCATCCGGCCACAAGCTCGCCGTCAAGGAAATCTACACCGATTGCGACGTCGACGCACTCGTCCTGAAGTGCCAGGAACTCGGCCCCGGCGTCTGCCACGACGGCTACCAAAGCTGTTTCTACCGCAAGTACGACAACGGCTCCTGGACCGTCACCGAAGAGCGCGCCTACGATCCTAAAGCTGTCTATGGCGCGTAAGCTGATCGTCTTCGACATGGACGGCGTCCTGGTGGACCCCACCAAGTCCTACCGCATGACTGTGGTCAAAACGGTAGCCGGCTTCGGCGGTTCCATCACGCTCGAACAAATCGAAGACTACAAGAATCAGGGCGGCTGGAATAACGACTGGGCACTCACCCACCAGATCCTGCGCGACCAGGGCATTCGAGACGTCCGCTATAAGGACATCCAAACGGCTTTCCAGTTCCTGTTCGATGGTCCCGACGGCTACGGCATGCAGGAGGATTGGCTGGTGGCGGACGGCTTTTTTGACCGTCTGACTGCCAAAGATCATCTGCTCGGCATCTTTACGGGCCGCCTCGAAGCCGATGCCAACAACACGCTGTCGCGCTTTGCCCCGTCGGTGAACTTCGCGCCGCGCATCTGCGCCGAGCACGTCGAGAACGGCAAGCCGGCGCCCGATGGTCTGCTAAAAATCCAGCAGCTACATCCAAACGAACAGCTCGTCTTCCTCGGCGACACCATCGACGACGCTCGATCCGCCCGTCTGGCAGGCGTACCGTTTTACGGCGTCGCCAAGAAGGACCACCTGCGCCGCAGCGAGCTAATCCAGCTATTCGAGCAGGAACAGGCGGTCGCCATACTCGAAAACGTCAACGAACTGGAGGACCATCTGTAGATGATCGCCATTCTCGATTACGGCGCCGGCAACCTCCGCTCCGTGGCCAACACACTCGATGAGATCGGCGCAGCGTATGAGGTACGCACCACGGCCGAGGCTCTCGATACCTTCGACAAGGTGATCCTGCCGGGCGTCGGCCACTTCGGCCAGATGACCCGCGCCATGGATAAGCTCGGCTTTCGTACAGCCATTGAAAACTACATCGCCACCGGAAAGCCGTTCCTGGGCATCTGCGTCGGCCTGCAGTGCCTGTTTGAGAGCAGCGAAGAAGCCCCGGAAGACAAAGGCCTGGCCCTGTTCCCCGGTGTCGTCGCGCGATTCCCGAATACCGCGCGCGTCCCGCAGATGGGCTGGAACAGCCTAACGTATGTCAAAGACTCGGCCCTGCTGCAAGGTCTCGGCGCGGACCCGTACGTCTACTTCGCCAACAGCTACTACGCCCCGCTCAACGACGCCACGGCCGCGCTTTGCTTTTACGAAGTCCCCTTCACGGCCGTACTGCAACGCGGCAATGTACACGCCGTACAGTTTCACCCCGAAAAATCAGGCCCCGTTGGACTCCAAGTGATGAGGAACTTTGTCGAGTTATGCTAGCCCGCCGAATCATTCCCTGCCTGGACGTGACAAAGGGTCGCGTGGTCAAAGGCGTGAACTTCGTCAACCTGCGCGACGCTGGAGACCCCGTTGAACTCGCCGAGCGCTACAACGAACAAGGTGCGGACGAACTCGTCTTCCTCGACATCACCGCCTCTTCCGACTATCGCGAAACCATGGTCGACGTCGTGGCCCGTACGGCACGCCGCGTCTTCATCCCGCTCACCGTTGGCGGCGGCATCCGCTCGGTCGCCGATGCGCGAGGCATCATTCTCGCCGGCGCAGACAAGGTCAGCGTCAACACCGCCGCCGTACGCCGCCCCGAACTCATCCGCGAAATCAGCCAGGAATTCGGCGCCCAAGCCTGTGTACTCGCCATCGACGCCCGCCGCAACAACAGCGGAGGCTGGAACGTCTTCACCCGCGGCGGCCGCGACGATGAAGGCATCAACGCCATCGAATGGGCCCAGCAAGGCGAAGCGCTCGGCGCCGGCGAGATCCTGCTCACGTCGATGGACACCGACGGAGTACAGACCGGCTTCGATTGCGCGCTCACCAAAGCCGTATCGGAAGCCACCCGCATCCCCGTCATCGCCTCCGGAGGCGCCGGCGGACCCGCCGATTTCGTCAAAGTCTTTGACGACGGCAATGCCGACGCAGCACTCGCAGCCTCTATCTTTCACTTTGGTACCTACACCGTCGGCGATCTCAAGAAAGTATTGATCGACGCCGGCATCCCTACCCGAACATAATGATCATTCCCTGCATCGATTTGATGGACGGCAAGGTCGTCCAACTGGTTCAAGGCCGCGACAAAGCGCTAGAAGGCGGCACTCCGTCCGAGATGCTCGACCGGTTCAAGGCCTTCCCCGAAATCCAGGTCATCGACCTCGACGCCGCCATCGGCAACGGCTTCAACGACGAGTTGGTGGAGTTCCTCGCCGCCCGTTGCGACGCTCGCATCGGAGGCGGTGTCCGCAGTGTCGAACGTGCGCAAAAGCTCGTCCAACAAGGCGCCAAGCAGGTGATCATCGGCACCGCGGCGTTCGACGGCAACGGCATCAACGTACCTTTCCTCGAACAGGTGGCCGCAGCCATTGGCCGCGAAAAGATCCTCATCGCGCTGGACTCCAAGCACGGCAAAATCGTCATCAAAGGCTGGCGCGAGTCCATCGACCTCACAGCTGAAGAAGTCATCGCCAAGCTCAGTCCGTACGCCGGAGGCTTCCTCTGCACCTATGTCGACAAAGAAGGCATGATGCAGGGCACCGATCTCGACTGGTTCCGCCGTCTCCGCGAGGCCACCGATCGCGACATCACCGCCGCCGGAGGCATCACCACGTTGGACGACGTGCGCGCGCTCCTCGGCATGAACATCCACGCCGCGCTAGGCATGGCCATCTACACCGGCCGCCTCGACCTCGCCGAACTCGCCCGCATCAATACAGAGGCAATGAAGACTTCGCCGCCAGCGTAAGGTCCGCGTACTCGCCCGCTTCCGCCTTGCGAAACGCCGCCGCCGCGATCATCACCGCATTATCGGTACTCAGCACGGGTTTCGGAAACAACACCGGAACCCGTAGCTTGCCCGCCGCCTTCCGCAACCCAGCGTTACAAGCCACCCCGCCCGACACAATCACGCAGGACGCACCAATGTCCCGCGCCGCATCCGACGCCCGATGCAGCAGTTCTTCAATCACCGCCGCCTGAAACGACGCGATCAGATCCAGAGTCTCCTGCGGCGTCACCCGCAGCCAATCCTCAATCGTGGGCGTACCCGCAATCGACTTCCACATCGCCTTGCGACCCGCAATCTCCGCCTGCATGTCGCGCGACTCCACCCAGCGCAACGCTGCGGTCTTCATGCCGCTAAAGCTGAAGTCCATCTCGTTGCCCTTCATGCGCGGAGCCGTAAAGCGGGACCTCTTGGCAACCCCGTACGGCGCGAGCTTGTCCAAAATCGGCCCGCCCGGGTACACAAACCCCAGCAACTTCGCGATCTTGTCATAAGCCTCGCCCGCCGCATCGTCGCGAGTTTTGCCAATCAACCGGTACTTCCAGCCTTCATCGATCGCAAACAAATGCGTATGTCCGCCACTGGCAATCAATGCCACCGCCGGCAGGCGAACCTCGCCTTCGACATCCATCAACACCGCATGAATATGGCCTTCGATGTGATTCACGGCAATCAGCGGTAGCTCATGCGTCATAGCAATCGCCTTCGCATGCGTGATCCCCACCAGCAAAGAACCGATCAATCCAGGACCCTGTGTAACGGCGACCGCGTCCAGATCGCCATAACCGATTCCGGACTTCTCCATGCACTCGCGAACCACCGGCACAATCGCACGCAAATGCTCGCGCGACGCCAACTCTGGCACAACGCCGCCGTACTTGCCGTGCGTGTCGAATTGCGACGCGACCACTGAGGAAAGGATGCGCCGTCCATCTGCAACCACCGCCGCCGCGGTCTCATCGCAGGACGACTCAATACCCAAAATGACTTTCAAAAGTCCAGTGTAACTGGGCGTTCATGGTTAACTGAAAAAGATACCCGAAAACACCCCGGATGCTGCTCTCGGACTTCCACTATGACTTGCCGCCCGAATTGATCGCGCAAGAACCCTTGCCCGACCGCTCGGCCTCGCGCATGCTCGTCGTGGATCGTGCCACCGGCACCCTGACAGACCGCATCTTTCGCGACCTCCCCGAGTACATCCAACCCGGCGATTGCGTGGTGTTGAACAACTCCAAGGTCCTGCCAGCGCGCCTGTACGGCCAGCGCGAAGGTCACCGTGTCGAAACCTTCCTGCTCGAACCCGTCACCGCCGATCGTCTCACCTGGAAGGTGCTCGTAAAGCCCGGACGCCGCGCCCACGTCGATTACGAAATCGAGTACGACCCTCAGCTAACCGGCACCGTCATTGAGCGTTTGGAACGTGGGATGCGCGTGATTCGCTTCACCACCCACGGCGACGAGCCATTCGACGCCATCATCGATCGCATCGGTCATGTACCGCTCCCGCCGTACGTCAAGCGTCCGGATGCAGATGCCGACAAGGACCGCTACCAGACCGTCTTCGCCCAACATCGCGGCTCTGTCGCAGCGCCGACAGCAGGCTTGCACTTCACCAACGAGGTTCTGGACGCGATCCGCGCTCGCGGTGCGGACATCGCGCAGGTCACCTTACACGTCGGCTTAGGTACCTTTCAACCGCTCGCCAGCGACGTGGTATCGGAAGTAGAACTCCACCACGAAACCTTCGCCATCGACCAAGCCAACGCGCAACGCATCGCCGATGCCAGGCGCGTGGTCTGCGTCGGCACCACCGCGACCCGTACGGTCGAAACCGCCGCTGTACGCTGTGGCAAAGGGCAGCCCTGCTCGGGCTCTACCAACCTTTTCATCTACCCTGGCTTCGAATTCCAAAGCACCGGCGCGCTGCTCACCAACTTCCACTTGCCCGGCACATCCCTGATGCTGCTCGTCGCGGCGCTCGCCGGCAAAGAACTCATTCTCGACGCATACCGCCACGCTGTACAGAGCCGCTACCGGTTCTTTTCCTACGGCGATTGCATGCTCATCATCTGACAAATGCACGGTCTCGACAAATCCGATCTCAAAGCCGCGAATGAACGCGTGGTTCTCAACCTCGTACGTTCGGAACCTGGCATTTCCCGCAACGAAATCGCACGCCGCAGCGAACTCTCTCCCGCCGCCATCACCGGCATCGTGGGCCGCCTCATGGACGCTGGACTCGTGCATGAAGAGCGCACCGAATCGCAAGGCAAGCTCGGCCGCCGCCCCACCGCGCTCTACCTCAACCCCCAATCGCGCCTTGCTGCCGGCGTCGAAATCACCACTGCCGGTGCCACTGCCGCGCTCGCCGGCTTAGACGGCCACATCACCGTACAAGCCGAGATCGCCTTCGATGAGGACCCCCATCGCTTCCTCACCGCCATCCACCAGTGCGTCCTTTCGTTGACCTCCACCGCGCCCGCGCCCGTACTTGGCATCGGCGTATCCGTGCCCGGCAACATGGACCCGGAAACCGGCCGCGTCATCGCCTCCACCAATCTCCACTGGCGCGATGTCGACGCCATCGACCTCATCCGTCCCGGCATCAAACAGCCTGTTTTTTGGGAAAATAACTCCAACCTCAGCGCCCTGGCCGAACGCTGGTTCCGCCCGGCGAACCTCGCCCCGCTCGATGATTTTGTCTTCGTCACTCTCAAGGTCGGCTTGGGTACAGGCCTGATCGTCAACGGCGCTCTGGCCCGCGGCGCGCGCGCCCACGGCGGCGAGTTCGGACATTCGGTTCTCTACCCCGAAGGCTACCGCTGCCAGTGCGGCAATCGCGGCTGCTGGGAAGAATACTCAAGCGACCGCGCCCTCCTCCGCGAATACGGCAGCAGTGACCGCACCATCGACTCGCAAGGCATCGCCAGGCTCGCGCTCGAAGGCGACCCACGCGCCCGCGCCGCCATTGAATCCGTTGCCGAATCCCTCGGCCTCGGCCTCGTCAATGTACTCATGGCGCTCAACCCCGCCGCCATAGCGCTCGACGACTTCGCCGTCACCGCCTGGCCCATCATCGAACCCGTCCTCTGGCGCGTCCTTCGCGACCGTGTCCCCGCCTACTGGCTCACCGGCCTTGAGGTCTTCCCCTCCATGCAGACTCCCTTGAAAGGTGCCATCGCCTCCGTGCTCAGCCGCTATTTCAACGGCTCTTTGGGTAGCGTATTGCTACCGTAAAAGCATGATGCTGAGAGCCCTGTTTCTCCTCTCCTCCGTTCTCTACGCGCAGACAGTCGACGAGTGGATCCGCACCGCCAAACAGAACGACCCGGAATCGCAGATCAAGGCCACGGACGCGCTCGTCGACCACTACGTCCCGGGCTATCTCAAGACAGGACTCAGCGGTGCCATCTCCAAAGCCGGCACTTCGGTCAAGGGCAAGTTCACCGACACCAATACGCAGATCGTGGACGCTTGGGTGGAAATCCGCCCGGATGTCGTGCAGGCGATCGGACAAGTTGCCAGCGGTGGCGCCAGCTATCTCGCTCGCGCCAATGCCGCTCGCGCGTTGGGCGTCCTCCGTGCAAAAGCCGCGCTCCCGCAGTTGAGCGACGCTCTCAAGTCCGGCGACAAGGTCACGCAGTATGAGGCGTTGATCGCCATACAGAAGATTCGCGACATCTCCTCCGCCCCGATGGTGCGCCCCTTCCTGAACGATGCCGACGAGCGCGTGCAGATGGCAGCCTTGGAAACAGCAGGCGTCCTCAACGACAAGGGCGCCACTGCGGACATCCGCAAGGCGCTGGAAAACAGTCGCAACATCAAAGTCCGCCGGATGGCCGCTACCTCATTGGGCATGATCGCCGACCCCGCCTCGCGCCCCGTCTTCGAACTCTATTTCAACGACAAGGACGAGAACCTCCGCGCTGCCTCTGCAGAAGGTTTTGGCCGCATGCGTCAACCCGCCGATCTGGACCGCGTCAACAAAGCCTTCGCTATCGAAAAGAAAACCGCCCCCAAAATGTCGCTCGCCTTTGCCGCCGTCCTGCTCGGCCGCCGCGAACTCGGTTCGGGTACCCCGCTCAGCTATTTGATTGACCAACTGGACTCGCGCTTCTACGGCGACACCGCCCGTCCGTTCCTGATCGAAATCACCCGCGATCAGGCGATTCGCCAGTCCATCTACAACGTCGTACCCACGGCCAATCGCAAAGAAAAGATCGGCATCGCGCAGGTTTTGGCGGTCAGCGGCGACAAGGATTCGCTCCCCGTGGTCGAGCGTCTTTCGAACGATCCGGACACGGCTGTGGCCGCTGAAGGAATCAAGGCGCTGCGGGCTCTCAAAAGCCGATTAGGTTAGAATCAGAAGACCTGCCCACGACGATGATGGAACGCGCTGGCCGTATCATCGGCAAGCTCAAATTCCCGAAAGACCTGGTGGATCCCGGCGACATGGCACGCTCTGCGTGGCCAGCGGCTGTCGGCAAGAAGATCGCCGTGAAGACGCGCGCGGTAAAGCTGGTTCGCAACACCTTGGTCATCGAGTGCGCGGACGCCGTTTGGCAGCGCCAGTTGAATACCCTCAGCGGTCAAATTCTTCGGAATCTCGAAAATCTACTAGGTGCGGGCGTGGTCACCGAACTCGACCTTCGCCCGATGACGCCGCGCCGCGGTATGCAAAGCGCTGCCACCGTGCGTCCGTTCGAACTCGGCGTCAAGCCCGAACCGATTTCGACAGACGAAGCCGACCAGATCCAGGACCCCGTGTTCCGTCTGCTCTACAAGCAGTCCCGGCGTCGTGCCGTCGCATCCTCGTCGTCGCAGGAATCCCTCGCATTTGAAGAACAACAGCGGAAGGCAAGCGCGTGACTTTTACTGAGAAGGATGTCCGCTACGTCGCCGATCTCGCAAATCTGCGGCTTTCGGACACCGAAATCCAGAAGCTCGCCCAGGAACTGGGCGCGGTCGTAACGTACATGGAAAAGCTCAACCAGTTGGACACCTCTGGTGTGGAGCCGATGGCCCAGGTGCTCTATGCGTCAGAGGACGAAACCGGCTCCCTCCGGCCCGATGTCGAACGTCCGTCGATCCCCAACAAAGAAGCGCTCCGCAACGCCGCAGTCTCGGGCGCCGGTTACTTCAAGATTCCCCGGGTGATCGAACGATGAACGTCGCCGCACTCACCATTGCAGACGTACAGTCCGGGCTTCGTAACAAGACATTCAGCGCCGTCGAACTCGCTACCGAAGCCTTGCGCTTTGCCGAAGCGGAGAACCCCAAGACCAACGCGTACCTCACCATCGCCAATGAACGCGCGCTAGTCGCCGCCGCAAAAGTGGATGCCAAACTCGCGGCAGGAGACGATCCAGGTCCATTGGCTGGTGTACCCGTCGCGGTAAAAGACGTCATCGTCACCAAGAATCTGCGCACCACCTGCGCGTCGCGACTGCTCGAAAACTACATTCCGCCCTACGACGCGACAGCAATTGAACGTCTCGAAGCCGCAGGCGGCGTGATCCTCGGCAAAGCCAATTGTGACGAGTTCGCCATGGGCGGCTCGAACGAGAATTCCGCTTTCGGCCCTGTACGCAATCCGGTCGCCCTCGATCGCGTACCCGGTGGCTCTTCGGGTGGCTCTGCTGCGGTAGTCGCGCAAGGCACCGCTGTCGTATCTCTGGGTTCAGACACTGGCGGTTCCATTCGCCAACCAGCATCGTTCTGCGGCGTCGTCGGCGTGACACCGACCTACGGCCGCGTGTCCCGCTACGGCCTTGTCGCCTTTGCCAGCAGCCTCGACCACATCGGACCCTTCGGCAAGAACGTCGCCGACTGCGCCACCGTGCTCAAGGCCATCGCCGGGCATGACCCGATGGACTCCACCTCAGCGCACGCCCCTGTCGCTGACTACGCCGCGACTCTGAACGCACCGGTAAAGGGCATGAAGATCGGCCTCCCTGCCGAGTACTTCAAGGATCTTTCGAGCGAAACCGGCGACCTCATCATGAAGGCCGTCGACGTCTACAAGAAGCTCGGCTGCGAAATCGTCGACGTCAGCCTACCGCACACCGAATACGCGCTGGCCACCTACTACATCATCTGTACCGCCGAGGCGAGTTCCAACCTCGCGCGTTACGACGGCGTGCGCTACACCGCCCGCAATACGGACGCCAACAGCCTGACGTCCATGTATCGCGACACCCGTGGCGACTTCTTCGGCGCCGAATGCAAACGCCGCATCATGCTCGGCACGTATGTCCTCAGCCACGGTTATTACGATGCGTACTATCTAAAGGCTCAAAAGGTCCGCAACCTCATCACGCAGGACTTTGCCCAAGCCTTTGAAACTGTCGACGCGTTGATCGCTCCCGTCTCGCCGTTCCCCGCCTTCAAGCTGGGCGAAAAGATGGCGGACCCCTTGGCCATGTATCTCGCCGACATCTATTCCATCGCCGGCGACCTCGCGGGCGTACCTTGTATGTCGGTGCCCTGCGGCAAAACCGCATCCGAAGGTCTGCCGGTGGGTGCGCAGCTACTGTGCAATCACTTTGAAGAGGCCAAAATGTTCCAACTGGCCCAAGCGTACGAAACAGAATCCGCTGCATCCTGATCGTACTTCTGAGAATCTAAGACAAGAGGAAACTACCCGAATGGCATTTGAACTCCCTGCTCTGCCTTACGCGCACGACGCGCTGGAACCCTACATCGACAAAGCCACCATGGAAATTCACCATGGCAAGCACCACCAGGCGTATGTCACCAATTTGAACAAGGCCCTGGAATCGGCCCCCGAACTCGCCGGCAAGAGCCTCGAAGAACTGCTGGCCAACAACCTCGCGATCGTGCCCGAAGGCATCCGCGGTGCTGTCCGCAACAACGGTGGCGGCCACTGGAACCACAGCCTGTTCTGGAACATCATGGGCCCCAACGCCGGTGGCGCTCCCACGGGCAACCTCGCCGCAGCCATCGACAAGGCCTTCGGCAGCTTCGATGCCTTCAAGGAAAAGTTTGCTGCAGCCGGCGTAGGCCGCTTCGGGTCGGGCTGGGCCTGGCTCGTCAAGACCTCCGACGGTGGCGTCGAAATCACCTCCACCCCCAACCAGGACAACCCGCTGATGGAAGGCAAGAACGCCATCATCGGCCTTGACGTCTGGGAACACGCCTACTACCTGAAGTATCAGAACAAGCGTCCGGACTACATCAAGGAGTGGTGGAACGTCGTGAATTGGGCCGCTGCTGAAGCCCGCTTCAATGGCTAAAACAGCAGTCATCGCAGGCGCTACCGGCCTTGTCGGCTCGCACCTGCTACCCCTGCTCTGCGAACATTACGATCAAGTGGCTGCCTTCACCAGGCGGCCACTTTCGTTTTCCGTCCCCAACCTGCGCGAACTCCCCTTCACCGACCTCCACAACTCTTGGGGACCCACCGACGATGCCTACTGCTGCCTCGGCATCACCATCGCCAAAGCAGGTTCCAAAGAAGCGTTCTTAGCCGTCGATCACGACCTGGTCATCGACTTCGCCAAAGCCGCTCGTACCAACGGCGCAAGACAGTTCGCCGTCGTATCCAGTGTGGACGCCTCGCACAGTTGCCCGCTGTTTTATCTCAAGGTCAAAGCCAAGATGGAAGACGCCGTCAGCCACCTCGGCTACGACAGTGTCCACATCGCACAGCCCAGCTTCCTGCTAGGCCAGCGCGACCAGGCACGTACGATGGAGCAACTCGGCATCGTGGTAGCAAAAGCTATCGGACCTCTGCTGATCGGTCCGCTCTCCCGCTACCGCGCGATCACCGCGCACGACGTCGCCGCCGCGATGCTCGAAGCCGCAAAGCAAGGCAAGCCCGGCGTCCACCGGATGCTCTATCGCGACCTCATGAACAACGTCGCATGACCTGCCGCAAGTGCAAAGCCCGCATGGAACAACTGGCGCACATCGCACACGGCAAGCGAAAGTTCCGCTGTCCCAAATGCGGCAAGCACCGCATGCAGGAAGGCAAAGCGAAGAAAGACCGCAAAGCCCGCAGCACCAAGCTAGACCACTAGACTCTTCTCGCTCCGCTCGCCACCAGCAACATCAGCAAAACGGCAACCGGCGTCCAGATGACCCTCTCGATAACAGACGGAGACAGCGCATTGAGCACAGCTCCCAGCGCAAAGTACCCAGCCACCATCCACAGCACCACCCGGCGTCCACCGCCACGCGCGACATACCCTGCGCAGACCGCCGCCAGCAGCAAGTCCACGAACACCGACACCCCAATCGCCACCCGTAGATTTACCGGCAGTACGCCCGCATGCGACCCGCCCCAGGACGCCTCGCCCCACGGCGCTCCCAAAGCCAGCGCCAAATGAAATACGGCGACCCCGATCAACAGGATCGCCGCAGCATTAAGCGCGCGCAGTGGCGTACCGGTCCTTTGCCCGTTCCCGCGCCTTCGCCGCTTCCTCTTCTCGATTCTTCGGCGGAGCGTTCGTCTCCAAGGTCCGCAAATACTCGCCCGAAACCCGCGCAATCTCCAACACCGCTGCCTCAAACGCCTCTTCATTCACCTTCGACGGCCGCGTAAACCCGCTGATCTTGCGCACAAACTGCAGCGCCGCCGCGCGAACCTCATCCTCCGTCGTAGGAGGCTCAAAGTTGAACAGATTCCGAATGTTCCGGCACATATACCTACACTCTATAGGTATCCGCGCGCCAGGACTTTACCGACTGCTTGATCGCGTCCGGCGCCATCCCCTCCTCCGCAGCCTTGCGCGCCAACTCCGGCAACTCGGCGTCAGAAGCAAAGCGCAGCGCCACGATCTGCAAGGGTTGCAGCCGTGAATCCAGCAGTTTGCCCGTCAGGACATAGTGCCGCAGGTTCTCTTCCGCACGAATCGCGCGGTCCTGCGCCCTTAAGGCAAAGATCCGCGCAAACGTCGCAGCGCCCAACACGCAGAACGTCAGCACCACCAGCAGTGCCGCGCTGTACAACCGCTGATGATCGCCCACCGATTGAAACAGGTTCACGAACGACCCGCCCAGCGCGAGCGCAATGATAAGCCCCAGGCCGATAAACGCAGGCACACGCTGTGTATGATTTTGGTAATTCTGTTCTGGCATCGTTCTATCGTCGCACGCGTTCTGCCATCCTAAAAGCTGAGTATGGTCAGCGTTTCCGGACGCCGCAGATCGGTTATCTTCTTCTCCATTCTTGGCATCGTCATGCTGGCCCTCGCCGTCATGCTCAACGTCGGGTGGATCGCCAACTGGCGTACCGGCGTCATGTATGTGCTGGGCCTCCTGTCATTCCTCGCCCTGATTGTTGGCCTCGCACTCAACACCATCTTCCTCATCCGCGAGATCCGCAAGAATGAGCAACACAACGCGTTCCTCGACGCCATGACGCACGAACTCAAAACGCCGGTCGCCAGCATCCGCCTGTATCTGGAGACATTGCAGAAGCGCGAACTACCGCCGGATAAGCGCCAGCAGTTTTACCAGATCATGCTCGAGGATTCCGATCGTCTTCTGCGCACCATTGATCAGGTCCTGCGCGCCGGCAGCATTAGCCGCTCCTCCCGCCGTGCCCTGCATCGTGCGCCCGTCGACCTCACGCAATTGGTCGTTGAATGTGCCGATCTTGCGCGCACTCGCAACCATCTTTCGGCCGAATCGATCGCAGTTGCGCCAATGCCCGAAACAGCCGTCGTTCTCGGCGACGCCGACGAACTCAAAGGCGCCATCATGAACCTTCTCGACAACGCCGTCAAATACTCCGGCAAGCAAGTGAACATTCAGGTCCGGCTCTCGCTTGCGCCCTCGCGGAAGTTCGCGATCATCGACATCCAGGATGATGGCATCGGCATTCCAGAAAATGAACTCAAGCGTATCTTCAAACGCTTTTATCGCGTGCCCGGCTCGGTAACCGGCCGTGTCAAGGGCTCCGGACTCGGGCTCTTCATCGTACGCAGCGTAATTGAAAAACATGGCGGCAAAGTGACGGCAGAAAGTAACGGCGCAGGCAAAGGCAGTACGTTCCGTCTGCAGCTTCCGCTGGCGGTGGTGAACGCGTGAACGAACGCATTCTGGTGGTCGAAGATGAAAAGCACTTGGCCGACGGCCTCCGCTTCAACCTCGAAGTGGAAGGCTACACGGTAGAGATGACGGAGACCGGCGAAGAGGCCCTGCAACGCATCACCAACACCGAGGCAGAGCCGGTCGCCCTTGTGTTGTTGGACGTCATGCTACCCGGCATCGACGGCTTCTCCGTTGTGCGTCGCATGCGCGAACTGGGCGTCTACGTTCCGGTCTTGATGCTCACCGCCCGAGGCCGCAGCGAGGACATTATCAAAGGCTTTGAAAGTGGCGCCGACGACTACTTGCCCAAGCCATTCGAACTCGAAATTGTCTTCGCGCGAGTCCGCGGCTTACTGCGCCGCACCGCATGGGCAGCAACGGTCAACGCACCCAAGAACCAGGTCTTGAACCGTTTGGAGCTTGGCGACCGCGTCATCGACTTTGACCGCATGGAGCTTTCCGAGCCCGACGGACAGCGCCATCAACTGACCTTGATGGAAACGAACCTTCTGCGCTTTCTCGCCGAACGTGACGGACAAACGGTGTCGCGCAGCCAGTTGCTCGAAGGCGTATGGGGCGTTCGCGAAGACACGGATACGCGCGCCATCGACAATTTCATCGTGCGTTTGCGGCGCTACATCGAACCCGACCCGGCGCATCCGCGTTTTTTGACCACCATCCGCGGCGTTGGCTATCGCTTCCAGCAAAAGCCTACCGACTGATTACATCAGCAGCACGTCGATGCGATGGCAATGCACCATGCCCTCCGCAGGCGACCATCCGAACACCGTAAAGCGGCCTTCCTGTGACGCAACAAGCGCGATGGAGTCTTTCTGATCGTGCACAAACTGCGCGGCCGCCAAGTGCCGCGTCCCGCCAAGTTCCGCAGGCTCCATGTGGAGCGGCTGGCCGCCTTCTACCGGCTCGGTGACGATCACGGTATTCACGGTTTGCGATCCAGGACGCCGCACCACCTTGGCGCCAAACGCGAGCAGATCATAATCGGCCGTGATGGCGGTGGCGCCGTCAACGGCGGTGAGCCCCGCAAGCCCATCCACAGCGCGTGCCATGGCGTTTTCCCAACTGCGGCTGGGCGTACCCGTATCCTTGCGCATCAGGTCGCCGAGGCCGGAAAAGGGCGGCGTTACAAGATACGTCATGGGTTGCAGCATCGATTGCTTCCAATCGTCGTTGCCCGATGGCACAACAAGCAGCATTCCACCGCGCCCGTGGGCACGCATCGATACGGCAAGTTGCAGTAGCACGTTGACGACGGAGCCTGTGGCAAACTGCGATTCCAGCCGTAGCAGCGAACTCAACAGCGCCGTGCTGTGCGGTGCGGCAGAGGCCATCGGGTCGATGATCTTGACGTCGTCGCCTTGCAGCACCGCAACGTTCAAAAACTTGCCGCTTTCCTGCAGCGGACTCACCTTCACCGCCAGCAACCCGGGCAGAATGATTTCCACCAGCAGACACAACGGCGGCAACTGTCGGGAGATGCCCCAAACCTGGAGTTCGCCGTTCACGCCTTGCGGCCATACACAGAGGTGGATGCCAGAGCGTTCCACGGCGGCGGCGATCTTGGTGAGGTCCTTTGGAGTCAATGAAATCGGGCTTGCGAAGCGAATCGCGTACCTGGTTTGCTCGGGCTTCACATACGCCATGGAGATGCGCGGCGTGTAAATCTCTTCGCGCCGCAGACTCGCCCAAAAGGCGGCATCGATCAGACGGAAAATGTCCGGCTCAGGCGGGACTGTGCCGACCTGCATGCCTTCTGGAATTTCATAGTTGGAGAGTTGCTGATGTAAACGGCTGGCTGTATGCAGCGCAGGGACGTAAGTGGATGGGGGCATTCGGGCCGCTACCTGACACTATCATGAAAGGATGGCAAAGATCCTTGTTGTGTATTACTCGATGTACGGGCATGTGGAAACCATGGCCGGTGCAATTGCAGAAGGCGCCCGTGAGGTAGAAGGCGTTGAGGTAACGCTGAAGCGCGTGGCCGACCTGATCCCCGAAGATAAGGCAAAAGCGGTGGGAGCCAAGGTTGACCAGGCTGCCCCGATTGCCGACCCCAAAGAGCTTGGCGATTACGACGCCATCATCTTCGGCACACCCACCCGCTTTGGCAATATGGCCGCGCAGATGCGCAACTTTCTGGATCAAACCGGCGGTCTTTGGGCCAAGGGCGCGCTGGTCGGCAAGGTGGGCAGCGTGTTCGTCTCGACCGGCACCCAGCACGGCGGCCAGGAAACTACCATCACGTCCTTCCATACGACGCTTCTGCACCACGGCATGATCATCGTCGGCGTACCCTACGCTTGCCAGGATCTGACCCACATGGCCGACACCATCGGCGGTTCCCCCTACGGCGCGGGTACGCTCGCGGGCGCCGACGGCAGCCGCCAGCCGCACGAAGTGGAACTCCGCATCGCGCGTTACCAGGGCCGCCACGTCGCGCAGATTGCTAAGAAATTAACAGCGTAGGATTTAGCCCGGGCTCCAGACGGTCTGGCGCAACACGGCGAGCGGATTGTTGTCCATCTGCTCGTACCAGACCGTCAGCAGTTTGCCGTTGGCCAGTTCCACTGTCGACGGATAGCCGAGGTCGCCGCGCACGCCATCGTCCGATAGCGTGATCGGTTCAGACCATGTGGCGCCGTGATCCTTGCTGATCCGCGCCAGATTGCCAAACGGCTTGCGGCGGTAGCCATAACTCATCACCAGCCTGCCGTCGCGCAAGCGTACCAGGTGCGACGGCAGTCCCCACACGCCAATCGCGCGAGGGACAGACCACGTCTTGCCGCCATCGCGCGATTCGCACTGCAAGGTCTCACCCTTGTTCGCTTCATTGTGGTTGCGGATCTGCGCGACGATGCGCCCGTCAGCGGCTTCGATGGCATGCAGTTCGTGATAGTTCTTGAAGTCGTCACCCGGGCGCGTGGGAATCGCGGACGCCACTTTCCAGGTGAGTCCGTCATCCTTCGAAATACAAGCCGCCACCGTCTCATCACCCCAGAGTTTCTTGCCGACGTACAGCAGCGATCCGTTCTTCAACTGCGTCGGCCCATGTGGACTGTTCACCGGCACTTTGTACGGTTGCGACCACGTCAATCCGTCCGTCGAACGCAGCATCCAGCAGTCGAGCAATTTCTTTCGCGATGCCGCATCCACCCGGTTATGCAGCGGCTTCCACTCAGGATGTTTTTCCAGCTCTTTCTCGTAGGCCAGCGAAGTAAAGGTAGTCACCAGTAGCGAGCCTTTGGCAGTCTCGCAAATGCCCGCGTCGCGATCGTCGATAGCGGTGTCCATCAACACTTCGGGATAAGTCCAGGTGGAGCCCTCATCGTGCGAGCGCATCAGCACGACTTGCCCATACGGACAAACATGCCGCTCACGGCCTCCAGACACCACAAGAAGCAGTTCGTCATTGGCGCGACGGGTTACCGTAGGCCAGCCGTGGTACTTGCGAGGCTCCTGCGAAATGGTCGTAATTGTGCCCGCAAACACAGGGGCGGAAGTGAGCAGAAATTGTCGGCGATTCATCAACTCCTGGAGTCTATCAATACGGCACAATAGTGGGTTATGGAAAAGGTCGCCGTACGGCGCTGGAAGTCCGGAAGAGAGAGTGCCGAATGGGACGTAGTGCTCGAAGAAGCGCCCCTCGAAATCCGCGTTTCCGCGAGCTTCAAAGCCCAGCGTTTCCTAAAGACCTTGGCCATCACCATGCGTACGCCCGGGCATGACGAGGACCTCGCCACAGGGCTGCTGTTTTCCGAAGGCATCATCAAATCGCACGACGAGATCACGCTCATTCATCGCGCCGGCGACGGAGCCTTGATCGTCGACCTCGCACCCTGGGCGGACGTAGATTGGACGGCGTTTGATCGCAGCCTGCCGCTGCTAACGTCGAGTTGTGGAGTGTGCGGCAAGAAGGAACTGCCCAAGATGTCCGATGCCATCGAGGCATCGACCGCACGCATCAAGCCCAAGACCTTCGCGTCGCTCGAAGCGGAGCTTGAAGCCGTGCAAGCAAGCTTTACGGAAACGGGAGGTTCGCACGCCGCAGCGTGGTTCGATGCAGAAGGAAACCTAAAGCGTTTTCGTGAAGACGTGGGACGTCACAACGCTCTCGACAAGCTGATCGGGTCACTGTTGAAAGACGGCTCTCTGCCGCTGGCCGACTCGATCCTGTTTATGACGAGCCGGGCCAGTTACGACATCTTGCAGAAAGCGATTATGGCGGGCATCCCAATCGTTGCAGCGGCCGGCGCGCCTTCTACGGCAGCCATCGAATTGGCCGAGCGCCGCAATCTGACCCTGATCGGGTTCTTGCGCGGCGACCGCTTCAACGTCTATACAGGATCGTGGCGAGTGGGTTAGGAGTTGCAGTGCTGCGCGAACGCGGCCTGCAGAACCTGTGCGATCTCCGGTGCCTGACGACGCTCGATTTCCAGACGGTGCAAGTAAAACACTGGCTTACCGTCTTTGAACAGCGCCATCGACGGCGAGGATGGAGGCACACCGGCCAGATGCACGTCGCGCAGATGCTTGGTGGCTTCAATGTCGCCGCCGGCGAATACCGTAACTGCCTTGGAGGGCTTTACATCGCCCTGCAGCGCCATGCCTACGGCAGGACGAGCCTTGCCGGCTGCGCAGCCGCAAACCGAGTTGACCACCACCAGTACAGTGCCGGGTTCCGCCAGCGCCTGATCCACTTCCGCGGGGGTCCGGGTTTCTTCCACGCCATACTGCGTCAGGTCCTGGCGCATGATGCCGATAAATTGCTCTGGATATTGCATGTCTATTTCTAGTTTAGATGCTGGCTGGACGGCAAGGGTCGCAGCTATTGCTGTAGATTCGGGGCCTTTGGCGGCGGAATGATCTCGACTTCGAAGTAACTACCCGCAACCGCTGCGTCGATAGCGCCTTGAATTTCTGGAATATGCTGTTGCAGCAACGGCCAAGAGGGGCTGCCGAGCACCACTAGGGCGATTCGGCGAGACTCGATATTCTGCTGGTACCGAATACTCTTGTCGGCGGTAACAAGGACTTCAAAGCCGGCCTGCTCCGCCGCTGCGAGAAGCCTCCCGTTCGACAGAGCGCCCCAGCCGAGTTGAGCCGCCTTCAATACCGAATGCCGCTGTAAATGCCGGGCTAAACCGAAGGGTACGTTCTTATCGAACAGAACGCGCATCTGCGACTGCTTCCGCGGGCACTTCGGGCGCTTGTGCGCTTCGGGCGACGAACTCTAGAACTGCTTGGACCTGTTCGCGCGTCAGATCGAAGTTGTCCATGATCTCTTCGATATTGGAACCATGCTCGAGATTTTCGAAGATGGCCGAAATCGGCATTCGAGTATCTCGCAGCACCCAGGCACCACCCAAGCGCCCGGGTACGCTCTCGACGGCTGCGCATTGGCTCCAATCCAACAAACTCGGAGATGTCATTCGCCGGTTACCTCGATCCCAATACTACGGTACAACAATCCGAAATACCCACAATGGGTACTCAGATACCCATTGTGGGTACGACGCCTCGTTTTGATAACTCCCTACGGAACAACGACATAGATTGCAGCTTCGCCGGCGGAGAGCTCAATTTCTGACGGATCCATCACCGATTGGTAGCGAATGTCGATGGCCCAGACACCGGGGTAACGCGCATCCAGCGACCTCACGGCGGCGATCGAAGCCGTGCCTAGGGTCACTCGCGCGGAGGGGCGGACGTCCGGAAGTGTCACCCCATTCTTATCTACCACGCGGATCAAAATCGATTCGTTGTCGAGCGAATAGGCGACCGGTGAACGGTTCACCCAGAGAGGCACCACGTCGCCAGGGGTGGTGGGTGCCGCGAACCAGTAGGGGACACGCAAGCGGTTTCCCGACGACGAGCCTTCGAGCAAGATCGCGCCTTCGTAGCCTCCCGGCTGGGAGGCCGACGACGGCCATTCGAGTTCCACCACCGCCGTACCTCCGGCCGCTACGGTGACGGGTCCGCTGACGACCACCGGCGTCGCACGGCTTCCGGAACCGGGCTGTACGACGGCCGTGTACGTGTCGCTGGTGTTGGTGAGGTTTCGCAAGGTGATCTGGCGGCGAGCGCCGGGGCTGGCGAACGCCACCGCCGCGGGAGATGCGGTTACGGTGGCGCGGATGGCCGCCGAGGCGTCCACCATTCCAGCGCCTGAAATCTGCGACCTCTGTTCGGGCATGGCGGCCGCGGTGTTGATGACCAGGGAGCGATAGTCGTCCACGGACAAGCCGGGACGAGTGGCCTTTAGAAGCGCGGCGATTCCCGCTACCAGTGGGGTGGAAAAGCTGGTGCCGTCGACTACCGTGTAGCCCGTGACGTCGTACATGTCGCTCTGGGCGTCAAACGTTTGAGTCGCGGTGTAAAAGTTCGTGCCGACCGCGACCACTTCCGGCTTTACGCTGATGTCCACTGCAGACGGACCGGCGGAGGAGAAACTGGCCATCCGTCTGGGGTCGACGGAGACGGGACGAACGGTGAAGTCCAAAGTGGCGCGGAGAGTTTCGCCGGAGGCAAGCGCGCGCTTGATTGCCATGCCGTCGTCGTGACTCAGCATCTGCGCGGGCAGACTTGCTGCACCCGCTGACATACTGACCGGGTCCGGTCGGAAGGCTTCGGAGTACAGGAGCAAGCCCACCGCTCCTGCCGCTGAGGCGTTGTTCATCTTTGTCTCAAACGTGCAGGAACCGCGGAGGGCCAACACGATCCGGCCTCGTAACGCGTCGGCGGAGCCAAGGCCCGCGCAGAGGAGCCCTGTCGAGTCCAAGGTGACGGCGTCCACGAGCGGCCCGGTGACAGGCAGAGCGCCCGGCCTGCTGCTATTCGCTGCGAGCATGGTGCCGACGCCGGTAACAGTTGCCGAAGGCCCGAAGACTCGCTCGTTGCGCGAGGCTCCGACGGTGATCGCCGATGGCGCGGTTGCAGGGGACGGCAGCGTACCGAGCCAGGGACCGTCATTGCCTGCCGCGACGATGGTGAGGACTCCCAAGGCTGCGGCGCGCTCGATGGCTTTGACTTCCAGGTCATCCTCGAGGCGCGGCGTCAACGTGGACCCGAAGCTCATATTCAGAATGTCCATGCCATCGGCGACGGCGTCCTCGATGGCTTGCAGAATCGCCTGATCGGTGGCGGAGTCATTATAAGTGGGTGTGCCGAAGACCTTGTAGCTGCCGATGTAGGCTTTGGGTGCAACGCCGGTCATCGAACCACGGGGTCCGCGATTGGTGGCACCGGCGGCGATCATGGCGACAGCGGTACCGTGGCCCATATGGTCGCGAGGAGTGAGGTCGGGGTCGCGCTGGGCGAGCAGGTTGACGTAGCTGCGGGCGACGATGACCTTGCTGTTGGTGAACGCTTTGTGCGCGGCGGCGTTGTAGCGGGGGAAGCCTTCAGGCATTGGCATCGAGGCGTCCTGCAGGCCCGGATGCTGGTTGTCGACGCCACTATCAATGATGCCGATCTTGATGCCCTGCCCGGCTTTGTCGAGGCCAACCTGGTTCCACACGCGGTCGACCTGATGGACCATCACGGCGCGGTCGAGCACGGGGCGGAAGACGCGCATGGGTACCACACGCTGTACGCCGGCGACATTGCGGAGCGCCGCGGCATCGTCGGCTTCGACAAACAGGGCGTTACCCACCAGATCGATGCTGCCGGTGACGCGTGCACCAAGCGCCTCCATACGGCGGCGGACATCTGCTTGGCGCTGGCGGACAGCGGTACGCTCGGTGCCACGCCCAGCGGCAGGTGCGCCGTTAAGTTCCACGACGAAGCGGCCCGGAACAATCTGTCCCCAAAGGCCGGAGGCGACCAGCAGGACTAGCAATAGTGCGCGTACTAAGATCTTTTCTGCTGTGTTCACAGCGTAAAGGATCACAAATTCTAAGTAGGGCGTTGTACTAGAACTAAAGTTGCCCGCCTAAGGTGCCGATCTGCCTCTCAAGGCGGACTATGACTTCACCCATCGGACCTTCCGCGCTTCGCTCGCAATATGAGTCCGGCGCCCTCGCGAAACGCGACTTTATCCAGGGCGCGTATCAGACGCACCGCCACCTTTTTGAATACCCGCGCTATCTGGAAGGTACGAACGTCGAGTCTGTGGAGTTGCGTCGCGAGGGCGTGATTATCGGCTTTCGCGAGCCTGCGATCCGGATGTGGTGTCCGGAGGGGGAGCAGCGGCATACGACCTTGACTTGCCTGGATTTTCGCGAGTATGAGTCCGCTGAGTTGCGGCTGTTGCAGCGGTACGCCAGGGGTCGCAAGTGCTTTCTGGATATTGGCGCGAATGCGGGCTTCTATTCGATTGGCATGGCCAAGGCGTTTCCGGACCTTGCGATTCACGCGTTTGAGCCGGTGCCTGCGACGCACGAACAGTTACGCCGGAATCTGGCATTGAATGAGGCGGCCCGTGTGCAGGCGCACCATTTGGGATTGTCGGATACGGCGGGTGAGCTGACCTTTTACTTTGACGCGACGGTGTCGGGCGCGAGTTCGAGCGCGCCGCTGGGCGAGGGTTTTGAGACGACGACGGTGACTTGTCCGGTAGCGACGTTGGACAGCTTTGTGGCGTCCCGTGGCTTGCAACCGGACCTGATCAAGTGCGACGTGGAAGGCGGCGAGTTGAAGACGTTTTTGGGCGCGCGGGAGACATTGGCCAAGTACAAGCCGGTGGTGTTTACCGAGATGCTGCGCAAGTGGGCGGCGCGATTCCACTACCATCCCAACGATCTGATCGCGTACTTTGCCGAGCTTGGGTATATCTGTTACCGGATCGATGGCGAGGCGCTGCAGCCGATGCCGCGGATGACGGACGACACCGTCGAAACGAACTTCTTCTTTATCCATCAGGAACAGCCAGCAAACCCGCAATGAGCATCCGCGAAGAGGATTTTCGAACGATTGCCGCGGCGAGCGTGCCGTGGCACTTCCTGCGCGATAGCCGTTTGCTGATTACCGGAGCGAACGGATTCTTGCCGTCCTATATGGTGGAGACTGCGCTGCATCTGAATGCTCATCACAACGCGGGGATTCAGATTCTTGCTTTGGTGCGGGATCGCGCGAAGGCGGAACGGCGGTTGGGACCTGAAGGTGGTGGGTTGCGGTACGTGGTGCAGGATGTGCGCGAGCCTTATGCGGGTCCGCGCGACGTGGACTTTATTGTCCACGCGGCGAGCCAGGCGAGCCCGAAGTATCTGGGTAGTGACCCGGTGGGGACGTTCGAGGCCAACGTCTTTGGCACGCGCCACATGCTGGAGTTGGCTCGCGATGCAAAGGTGCAGAGCTTGCTGTACTTCAGCAGCGGCGAAGTGTACGGGTCGATCGATCCGTCGCGAATTCCGACGGGTGAGCATACGTATGGCGAGCTCGATCCATTGAATGTGCGGTGTAGCTATGGCGAGGCCAAGCGCGCGGGCGAGTCCTTGTCGATTTGCTGGTGGAAGCAGTATGGCGTACCGGTGAAGATCGTGCGGCCGTTTCATACGTATGGTCCTGGAATGGCGCTGGACGACGGGCGGATCTTTGCGGATCTCGTCGCCGATGTGGTGGCGCGGCGGAACCTGACGCTGAAGAGCGATGGGCTGGCAACGCGAGCGTTCTGCTATTTGGCCGATGCCACGGTGGCGTTCTTTAAGGTGCTGCTGGAAGGCGAGAACGGGCAGGCGTACAACGTGGGGAGTCCTTACGAGACTTCGATTCGGAATCTTGCAGGGATCCTTTGCGGGCTGCATCCGGAGCGCGGATTGTCGGTGGAGTTTGCGCAGCGGGAACGGGCATCGACATATCTGCCGAGTACGATCTCGCGGAGTTGCCCGGATATCGCGCGGTTGCGGGCGCTCGGGTGGGAGCCGGGGACGAGCGTGGAAGAGGGCTTTCGGCGGACGATTCAGTGGGCCGAAGAACAGGAAGGTAAGCAATGAAAGTTAGTGATTATGTCGCGCAAGTCCTGGCCGCCCACAACGCTCGCCACATCTTTGCCATCTCTGGCGCGGGATGTGCGCACTTGCTGGATTCCGTTGCGTACCATCCGGAGTTGACGGTTGTGTGTCCGCACCATGAACAGGCCGGTGTAATGGCTTCGATTGCGTACACGAGGGTGTCTGGACGTCCCGGGGTGATGATTACAACGGCGGGTCCTGGAGCAGCGAACGCGATTATTGGTGTACTCAATGCCTGGGCAGATTCAATTCCCTGCGTGATCCTTTCGGGGCAGGAGAAGTCCGTGCACGCGCGGCCGTCGAACCCGCTGCGGATGTGGGGCGTGCAGGGATTCAACATCGTCGATACGGTGAAGGGATTTACCAAGTACGCCGCGCTGGTGGATCGTCCGGAGACGGTGCGTTATCACCTGGAAAAGGCGCTGTATCTGGCGTCGGAAGGGCGTCCGGGTCCTGTGTGGATCGACATTCCGGTGGATGTTCAGGCGGTTCAGATTGATCCGTCGGAACTGGAAGGGTTTGTGCCCCCGGTGGCGGTTTCCGATCTGCATTTGCAGAGTGCGGTACGGCAGGTTCGGGAGTTGTACGCCAAGGCGCAGCGTCCGGTGATCTGGCTGGGGAACGGGATTCGTCTGGCCGGTGCGGAAGGGCTTGTACAGGAGTTGATCGCGAAGTTTCCGGCGGCGTATTTGACCGCTTGGAACGGTTGCGATCTGCTGGCCACCGAGCATCCGCTGCACTTTGGGCATGCCGGAGTGTACGGGCAACGGTGCGCGAACTTTGTCCTGCAGAACTGCGATTTGTTGATTGCGATTGGGACGCGGTTGGCGATTCCGCAGGTGGGGTACGAGCATTCAGAGTTCGCGCGTGCGGCCAAGCGCGTGATGGTGGATATTGACCCGACGGAGATCGCCAAGTTGGCTGGTGTGCTCGATCTGGGGATTGAGGCCGATGCTGGAGAGTTTCTACGCGAGTTGCTGGCGCCACCTTCGGACGCGAGCAATGACTTGGCCGAGTTGGCACAGGCCGTCAACCATGAGGACTGGATCGCGAAGTGTTCGGCGTGGCGGTCCCGGTATCCATTGATTGAAGACGGCGCGCATCCCCTGGAGCCGGGGTATGTGAACTCGTACCGATTCATCGATGAGCTGTCGAACCATTTTTCGGACAGTGAGACGATTGTGCTGGATGCGGGTACGGCGTGTACGTGCAGCTTTCAGGCGCTGCGGCTGCGCGAGGGTCAGCGAGTGGTGTACTCGACGGGACTTGGCGAGATGGGGTTTGGGCTGCCCGGTGCGATTGGGGCGGCGTTTGCCAAGGGCGGCAATGAGCGGGTGATTCTGATTTCGGGCGATGGGTCCATCATGATGAACCTGCAGGAACTGCAGACGGTGGTGCATCACAAACTGCCGGTGAAGCTGTTTTTGTTTACCAACGGCGCGTACCTGTCGATCAAGCATACGCAGAAGGCGATGTTTGGGCGGTATTCGGGGGCGGACCCCAGTTCTGGCGTGAGCTGTCCGGATTTTCAAAAGGTCGCGGCGGCGTTTGGGTTCGCGACGATGCGGATTGCGGATTCGGCAGGAGTAACGGCCGGGATACGGCAGGCGCTGGAGACGCCGGGTCCTGTGTTGTGCGAGGTGCCGATGAATCCGACGCAGTTGCTGGTGCCGAAGTTGGCTTTGGCCGTGACGGCGGAAGGCAAGTTCGTGTCGCCGCCGCTCGAAGATTTGAGTCCGCTGCTGCCTCGGGAGCCGTTCCGGGAAGAGATGGAGTTAGTGGGAGTGCATCCCAAGAGCGAAGGGCTTTAGCTCGACAAGATACAACTGGCGATCGCGATACGGCGTCTTCTCATCGGCCACGAGGCGGATGCGGGCGCCGTCTTCTTTTAGGCGGGCAAAGAGCCAGTCCTCCGGGAAGTCCGGGGTGGCGAGGACCAGGAACTGGTCATGCTTTTGGACGAAGTCGCTATAGGGGGTGACGTTGCCGCGCAGGGGGAACCAGCGGCGGGCTTCGGTGAGGCCTTCAAACATGGTCGCGTGGCGGAGGCGGATGGCGGCGTCGCGGTCCGTGAGGTAGTAGAGGCGCTTGGTGAAGTCGTTGGGTTCGCGGTGGTCCATTTCGAGGAACGCGAGTCCGCTGGCGGCGACGAAGGGGAGGTCCGGCCGGATGCTGCGGTAGGTTTGGCTGGTGTTGCTGTACTTGTCGGCTAAGGCTGAGGTACCGCCGCGGTGGACGCAGAAGAGTGCGAGCAGAATGCCGGCCCAGAGGGTCGCGGATTGGGTGTGTCGCGCCAGGAGGTACGTGAGCAGCAGGGTTACGGCAACTGCGGCACCTGCGCCGTAGCGGTTCCAGAAGACGACGCCGCTGACGGCCGAGTACGCGATGACGATACAGGGGGCGAGCAAGGCGAACCATACGAAGGCGGTTTCATGTGGCGCGAACTGAGGTGTGGCGATGCGGCACTTTCCGGAGACGAGCCAGGCGATGCCGAATAGGGCGACGGCAGGGAGTAGGAAGAGGACGAGGCCGCTGTAGAAGGATGGCAGGGTCCAGGGGGTGACGCCGAAGGCTGCCGGGTAGAGGATCGCTTTGGTATTGCGGATCATCGGCAGGTACGTCACGACCAGACAAGCCGGGAGACCCATCGCGAGCCACATGCGCCAGTCGATACGGCGATGGTCGTAGATTTTGCGGAGTTCTCCGGCGGCGATGGCGGCTCCGAAGACCGGGGCGAAGCCGTGGCTGAGGAAGAGTCCCGCGAGTGAGATCGCAAGGCCTGTGCGCAACTCGTGGAGCCAACAGTAGAGCGCCGCGCAGAAGCAGAAAAGCAGTAGTGCATACGGGCGGGCTTCCACCGCGAGTTGCACGGGGGCGAGTGACCAGAAGATGCCCATGGCAGCGAGGCCGTAGCCGAGATGGCCGAGTCGCTCGACGATGAGGCGGCAGAGGATGAGGCTCGCGCCGAGGAACGCCAGTACCGAGGGCAGGCGTACGGCAGCGGGGGCGGTGCCGAAGAGCGCGATGCTGGCTTTGACGAGCCAATAGAGGAGTGGAGGGTTGCTTTCGATCGGTCCTGCGCCGCCGCCGAAGTAGCTGATGCCGAGCGGCGAGGTGGCCATGTGGAAGGTCAGCACTTCGTCGTACCAGAGGGGGCGCGCCCAGGCGGGCCAGAGGACGGTGGCGTAGACGGCGCACCAGAGTACGAGCAGAGCGGCGCTGCGGAGCATCACGGCAGGTGCACCTCGTAGAGTTGGTGATCGCGATAGGGGGTCTTTTTGTCCCAGAGAAGTTGCGGTTTGGCTCCGTCGGCGCGTGCTTGGTCGAGGAGCCAGTCATCCATGCTTTCGGGGCGCGTGAGGACCAGGAAGCGGCGGGTGTCGCGGGTGAAGTCGCGATAGGCGGCGACCTTGGCGCGCAGGGGGAAGACTTTTTGGACGTCGGCGAGGCCTTCGAAGATGGTGAACTGGCGGTACCGAATGGCGGCTTCGCGATCGGTCAAATAGACGACCCGCCGGGCGACCGTTTCAGGCTCGCGGAGGTCCATTTCGAGGAAGGAGAGTCCGCTGGCGGTGACTAAGGGGAGCGACGGCTCGATTTGGCGGTAGCCGGTGTTCGTGCCTTCAAATGGCGCCATCAACGCTGGGGTGCCGGCTTGGGTTACGGCGAACAGGGTGAATACGACCGCGCTGACGGATACAGAAATGGCGGGGCGTCCGTTCGCCCACTTGGCCAGTAGCGCCGCCAGCACCAGTGCCATGGCGACTCCGGCGGGAGAGCCGTACCGATTCCAGAAGGGCACGCGGCTGACGGCCGAGTAAGCCATGATGAGGAACGGTCCTGTGAGTGCGGCGATGGCGAAGGTCCAGAGGGGCGCGGGAAGCGTTTTGCCGGCGCCTCGGATGCCGAAAATCAAGATCAGGATGGCGGCCAAGGCGACAGGTGTGAGCATCCCGATGTAGAACATTACGGGGGTGAGCGCGGTGACCTGTAGGGCGTCCGGGAAAACGACCGATTTGGCCGTCCGGAGCAGGGGCAGGTACGACGGGAGTACGGTGAGCGGCGCGAGGATCGCCAGCCAGACGGGCCAATCGAGGCGCTTGCGCTGCCAGATGCGTACCAGTTCGCCGATGCCGATGGCCATGGCGTAAAACGGCGAGAAGCAGTGCGTCAAAAACATCGCCGTGATGGAGAGCAGGAGTCCGGCATGCCAGTGTGACCAGCGGATTTCGTTCTGCGCGGCGAGCCAGCAATAGAGCGCCGCGGCGAAGAAGCCCATGAGGAGGCCGTAGGGCCGGGCTTCGACGGCCATGGCACCGGGAGCCATCGCCCAGAAGAGGCCGAGAGTCGCAAGGGCGACGCCTCCGCCGAAGCGCTGCCAGGCGATGCGGAAGAGGATGAGGCTTCCGGCAAGGAACGCGAGCAGGGACGGAAGGCGGACGGCGAGTGGCGATTCGCCGAACAGCGCCATGCTGAGGCGGACGAAGACGAACTGCAATGGCGGCGAGAGTTCCACCGACGTCAAGCAGGCGATGAAGTGTCCGAGGGTCGGCGACTTGGCGACGTGAAAGGTGCTGATTTCGTCGTACCAAAGTGGGCGCTGGGCGACCGGGACGAAGACAGCGAGATAGAGCGCGATGGCGAAGGGCAGGACCAGATGCGGTCTTGCGTCGATAGCTGCGCAGAGATCGTGCAGGCGGCCCGCCCAGGAAGGACGGGCTGACGCCATGTCGAAGTTCCGTGCCGCGGTGGCCATTACTTGCTCGTGGGTTGTTGCTGGTGCTGGGACGGGACGACCGACTCGCCTGTTTGCTTCTGTAGAGCCGCTAGCGAGTTCGTGGCGGTTCCATCATCAAAGTTGATGCGCTCGGCTTCCACCGTGAGTGGGCGCTTCATCACCTGCGTGTGGATGGCCGCGATGTATTCCGACAACAGGCCGACGAAGACCAGTTGCACCGACGTCAGGAAGAAGAAGCCGATGACCACGGGCGCGACGCCGACGCTGAACCAATCCCAATAGACGAGCTTGTACACCAGGTACACCGCTGACGCCAGGATGCTGAGGAGCGCGCAGGCGAAGCCGAAGAACGTAAACAGACGCAGCGGGACCTTGGAGACGTTGGTGATGCCGAGCATCGCCACGTCGTACAAGACATAAAAACGGTTCTTGCTGAAACCGCTTTTGCGCGCCTTTTGGTTGTAGGTGATCTTTTTGTACGGATAGCCGATTTCGGCGATGATGCCGCGGAAGTACGGGTAAGGATCGTCGAAGGCGCGGACGAGGTCGATCACTTTGCGGTCATAGAGGCCGAAGCCGGTGAAGTGCTGGTAGGTCTCCATGTCGCTCAAGCGGTGCATGAGCTTGTAGAACTGGCTGCGCACCCAGTACATGAGCTTACTTTCTTCGCTGGTGGACTTGATGGGCAGTACGACAGGGGTGCCGCGGGCCCATTCCTCGATCATTTCGGTGAGGAGTTCTGGCGGGTCCTGCAGGTCGGCGAAGAGGAGGATGATGGCGTCGCCCGAGGCCTGCAGCAGGCCATTCACTGGCGAGCGCAGCGGGCCAAAGTTGCGCGTATTGACGATGACTTTGACGTTACGGTCCTGGGCAGCGATTTCGCGAAGGATGGGGACTGTCGCGTCTTTGGAGGCGTTGTCGACGAAGAGATGTTCCCAGTCGTACCGGTGCTCCAGCGCTTCCATGACGCGGCGGACTCGGGCGCAGAGTTCGCGGACGTTGCCTTCCTCGTTGTAGCAGGGCGTGACGACGCTGATGCGCTTCTTGCTCATTGACGGACCGCCTCGCGAATGGATGCCTGCATGAAGTCCAGCGCGGCGTCGGAAAGGCCGGGGTAGACGCCGATCCAGAAGACTTGGTTCATGACGAAATCTGTGCGATCAAGGCTGCTGGCGATGCGGAAGTCGCGGCCTGCGTAGGCCGGTTGGCGCGTGAGGTTGCCGGCGAATAGCAGACGGGTTTGGATCTTGCGTGCTTCGAGGAAGCGCACGACAGTGTTGCGTTCGATGCCCGATTCCGGGCGGATACCGATGGGGAAGCCGAACCAGCTTGGTTCCGAGCCGGGCGTGGGTTCGGGCAGGATGAGGACATCGCGAAGGTCCTGCAGAGCCGTGTAGAGCTTGGCGAAGTTGCGGCGGCGGGCGGTGATGAACTGGTCCAGCTTTTTGAGCTGCGCGACGCCGACGGCCGCTTGCATGTCCGTGACCTTGAGGTTGTAGCCGATGTGCGAGTAGGTGTACTTGTGGTCGTAACCGCAGGGGAGTTCGCCGAGTTGCCAGTCAAACCGTTTGCCGCAGGTGTTGTCGGTGCCGGGTTCGCACCAGCAGTCGCGACCCCAGTCGCGAAAGGATTCGGCGAGAGTCTTTAAGAGCGGCTTGTTGGTGAGTACGGCGCCGCCTTCGCCCATGGTGATGTGGTGGGCGGGATAAAAGCTGACGGTCGAGAGGTCGCCATAGGTACCGGCGAGCTTGCCGTGGAGCTTTGAGCCGAGGGCATCGCAACAGTCCTCGACGAGCCAGAGGTTGTGCTTTTTGCAGAAGGCCGAGACTGCTTCGGCATCGAAAGGATTGCCCAGGGTGTGGGCGATCATGACAGCGCGAGTACGTTCGGAGCGTGCGGCTTCGAGGAGGGAGATATCCACGTTGTAGGTGGGGACGTCGACATCCACAAAGACTGGGCGCAGGCCGTTTTGGAAGATGGGGTTGACGGTGGTCGGGAAGCCTGCGGCGACGGTGATGACTTCATCGCCGGGCTGTAAGGCGCGGTCGCTGAGCTTGGGCGAGGTGAGAGCCGTGAGCGCGACGAGGTTGGCCGAGGATCCGCTGTTAACCAGTAAAGAGTTGCGCAGGCCGAACCAGCGGGCGAAATCGCGCTCGAACTGGCGGGCGAAGCGTCCGGTGGTGAGCCAGAAGTCGAGCGAGGCGTCGACCAAGTGCTGTACTTCGTCAGCGTCGAATACGCGGCCGCCAAAGGGGGCCTGGGTGACGCCGGGTTCAAAGCCTTTGGCGGGGAATGCCAGGCGATGGTACTCGGCGACGAGTTCGCGGATTTCGTCGCGAACCTTGTCGGCGGTGCGTTCGCCGGTGAGCGAGGCGAGGGCGACGAGACTCAACGCGACACCGCCTCTTGCAGGCGCTGTACGGACTGGCCGCGCAGGGCTTCTGTTTGCGCGTCGAAGAACTGGCGGTACCAGGCGACGGTGCGGCGGAGGCCTTCGTCGAGGTCGAAGAGCGGCTTCCAGCCGAGCATGGTGCGGGCTTTTTCGGCGCTCAGGTGCTGGTTGCGGATTTCATTCGAGGCCTGGTTGCGTACGTCGGGCGCGATGTCGAGGCCCATTTCGCAGGTGAGGCGCTCGACGAGTTCGAGTACGGTGACCTGGCTCTCGTTCGAGAAGTTGAAGGCGTGGCCGGCGAGTGTGCGATCTGCGGCGAGCTTTTCGGCAAGCATCAGGTAGGCGGCGGCGCCGTCCTCGACATAGAAATAGTCCCGAATGAATTGGCCGTCCGACCGGATCACCGGCGCTTGGCCCTGCAGTAGCGACCGGATGGTGCCCGGAATGATGCGGTTCCAGTTGAGGTCGCCACCGCCGTAGAAGTTGCCGCAGCGGGTGACGACGACGGGCAAGTTGTAGCTGTGGGCGTAGGCTTGCGCGATCAGGTCTGCGCAGCTTTTGCTGACGTCGTACGGATGCCGCCCTTCGAGCGGGGCGGACTCCTCATAGGGGAGTTTTTCTTGATCCCCATAGGCCTTGTCCGAGGAAGCGACGACGACCTGGCGTACGGCCGGCGAGCGTCTGCAAGCCTCGAGCAAAGCCCATGTCCCTTGTATATTCGATTCAAATGTCGACACCGGGTTGCGGTTGGCTACGCCGACGATGGTCTGCGCGGCCAGATGGATGACGGTGTCGATTTCGTATTCGCCAAGCGCGCGTTCGAGCAGCGCCTGATGGACGATGTCGCCCTGGACGGTGCGGACGCGGAGAGCGTCACCCGAGCGGTGGAGTTCCGATTGGGGCACCCAGTCCCGCACGAGGCATACGACGTCGGCCTGTTCGGCGAGGAGCGATTTGACGACCCAACTGCCGACGAGTCCTGTGGCGCCGGTGACGAGGACGGGGCGGCCTTTCCAGAAGTTGGTGCTCATTACGCGGCCCAGACCTTCCATGGGGCGTCGCCGGACTGCCACATGTCGTTGAGTTGGACGTACTCGCGATAGGTGTCCATCGCGTAGAAGAAGCCTTTGTGACGGTACGCCATGAGCTGGCCTTCTGCGGTGAGGCGTTCGAGAGGGCCGTTTTCAAAGACCGTCTGATCGTCGTCGATGTAGTCCAGCACCTTGCGGTTGAAGACAAAGAAGCCGGCGCTGATGTTGTCGCGCGAGATCGGCTTTTCAAAGAAGTCTGTGACGTGGCCGCCCTGGTCCATGCCGAGGATGCCGTAGCGGACCGGGGGATTGACGCTGGTGACGGTGGCGATCTTGCCGTGGGACTTGTGGAAGTCCACGAGGGCGTGGAGGTCGACGTTCGAGAGGCCGTCGCCGTAGGTCATGAGGAACGTGTCGTCGTCATCGCCGAGGTACTTGGCGGCGCGCTTGATGCGGCCACCGGTCATGGTTTCGAGGCCGGTTTCGGCCAGGGTGACATGAAAACCCTGTTCGCGATGCTCGTTGTGGAACTGGATCTGGTTGGTGCGGCCGAGGCAGATGGTGAAGTCATTATTCATCGCCTCATAGTTCAGGAAGTATTCCTTAATGACGCGGCCGCGGTAGCCGAGGCAAAGGACGAAGTCCCGGAAGCCGAAGTGCGAGTAGTACTTCATGATGTGCCAGAGGATCGGGCGGCCGCCGACCTCGACCATTGGCTTTGGACGGTACTCGGTTTCTTCCCTTAGGCGCGTGCCCATGCCGCCGCACAACACAAAGACTTTCACAGACCTACATATCGGCACGTACTAAGGTGAAACTGTAGTCTGGTTGAAAACCACCACCGGCGGTGATACGCCACCATTGTAAAATCAACGGCTTACACCTGTTTTCATACACTTAGGCATGGCACAGAAATTGCTCTTTTACATGGCATGAGACATCCTCGATTACGCTCCCTGATACTGGCAGCCGGGGTGTCAGCGGCCACTTTCGCACAAACGGCGGCCACCGGCACTCCTCAAAATGGCTGGCCACGAGCGGACGAACCTCCGGCAGCGACGGCTCCTGCTGTGCCTGCTGCCGATGAACCTCAACAACAGCAACAAGCGATGCCTGCAGGTCCGGCGATGATCCCGAATCAGATTGTGATTCCGGCCGGGGCCTGGGTGAGTCTTCGGGTAGACCAGCCGCTTTCCACGCAGTTCAATCGCATTGGCGACAGCTTTAGCGCGACGTTGCAGGCACCGATTGTCGCGGACGGCGTGGTTGTCGCGCGGCGGGGCCAGACGATTACCGGTCGCATTACCGATGTGGTGAAGGCAGGCCGGGTGAAGGGTACGTCGCGCCTCGGAATTGAAATCACCGAACTGAGTCTTGTCGACGGCCAGCAGGTTCCGGTGCGTACCCAGTTGATGGAGTTCAACGGTGGTACGAGCAAGGGTAATGATGCGGCGATTATCGGTACGACCACTGGCGCGGGTGCCGCGATTGGCGCTGCTGCTGCCGGTGGATTCGGCGCGGGTATGGGTGCGATTGCTGGCGCCGGCGCGTCGACGATTGGCGTACTGTTCGGTCGCGGACGTCATACTGAGGTCCCACCGGAAGCGCTGATGCGGTTCCGTCTGGTGGAACCTGTGACGGTGGATACTTCCCGGTCGCAACAGGCGTTTCGCACGGTACAGCAGAACGACTATGAGAATCGCGCGGCACAGCCTCGGATACAGGTCCGGCAGCCTTCGCTCGCGATGGGCGGCGGATGGTGGGGCGGACCCGGATTGTGGGGACCCGGTTGGGGCGGTTGGGGTCCTGGCTGGGGCTGGGGTCCTGGATACGGGTTCGGCTGGGGTCCTAGCATCACGGTGTTCGCCGGTCGTGGCTGGGGTGGCGGTAGAGGCTGGGGAGGAGGCCGAGGCTGGCGCCGCTAGATCGTAATCGAAAATCGAAGGGACCCCAAAGCGTTGGGGTCCTTTCACATTCCAACCCGAAAATGTTGTACGCTGGAAGAAATTCTGCTGGAGGTGGGCTTTCCCTAGTGCCCGGGCGTTTGTAACCTCTGTTCAGAGTATGGCGGGTGTGGCTCTTCGCCCAGCCCGGACGGCCTTTCACGGCCTATTTTCCAGGCTGATTTTCCCCGACAACTGCCGCTGCTGCGCCAAACCCCTCCAGAAGCTTACCCGCATCCCGGTCTGTCAGGAATGCCTGGATCTTGCCGCCTGCCCGATTGAGGCGGAGTACCAATGCGCGCGCTGCCGCGCTCCTTTTCTCAATCCCGAAACACTCAACGACGACGGCATCTGTCCGGCGTGCCATGCCGAACCCGAAGGGCTGGATTACGCCTGGAGCTACGGCAGCTACGACGGTACGCTGCGCCGTCTGATTCACGTGTACAAGTACGAGCGGGTGGATACGCTGGCGGGTCCGCTGGCGCGTCTGTTGATCGATGCCCTGCCCCGCGACGAACAGTTCGACCTGATCGCGCCGATGCCTTTGCACTGGCGTAAGCAGTGGGACCGCGGCTTTAATCAGGCGGACCTGCTGGCTCGCGAGGTCGCGGATTGGACCGGCATCCCGTACGAGGGGCGTCTGCTGCGGCGCGTGAAGGCATCGCCCGCGCAGGCTGGACTTAGCTTTGCCGCTCGCCAATCGAACGTGAAGGGTGTGTTCCGCGTGCGACGCAACAGCGTCCCGGGAAAGCACGTCCTGTTGATTGACGATGTTTTGACCACCGGCGCCACTGCCGCTTCTGCCGCGCGACTGCTGCGGCGTACGGGCGGGGCCAGCCGGGTTTCGATATTGACGTTAGCCCGCGCCGATCGGCGCTTTGCGTGGAAGGTGGGTCCGGAACCCATTTACACGAAGAAGCGTGCCGCCCGCGCTGCCGGGGCTTGAAGGATAGAACGACTTACGATTTTTCTTTTTTGATGCGCTGACCGCCAGATACGACTACTACCGATTCGGGAGGGAGAAGTTCGAATGATGATGCATGCACAGGAACGACTGCAAAGGCCGGTCTTGGTGCTTAACGCCAGCTACGAACCCATCAATGTTTGCGCCGCCCGCCGTGCGCTCGTCCTGTTGTTGAAGGGTGTAGCTTCGGTGGAAGAACAAGGGCAGGCACACGTCCACTCCAGCCGGTCTACGCTCCACATTCCGAGCGTGATCCGGCTTCTCGATTACCGTCGCATTCCGATTCAGACACGCGCCTTATCGCGCAAGAACATTTTGCTGCGCGACCGGTTTACTTGCCAGTACTGCCACAAGATCCTGCCCAGTGGGGAGTTGACGCTCGATCATGTGGTGCCGAGGTCGCGGTCTGGCGATAGCTCCTGGGAGAATCTGGTGGCTTGCTGTGTGACGTGCAATAACCGCAAGGGGAATCGCACGCCGGATGAAGCGGGGATGCGGTTGGCGCGGACGCCGCGTCCGTTCAGCTTGCATACGTCGCGGCATCTGATGCGGCTGCAGGCGCGTAGCGACGACCAGTGGCGGAAGTATCTGTTTTACTAACTGATGCTGACGGTGTTGCCAGTGCCCTGCACCACGGCGGTTTTGTTGTTATCCCCTGTGATGGATAGCTGCAAGCCGGCGTTGGTGGCGAGCTTTTCGGCTTCCTTGGCAAACTCGGGGTCGGCCTTGAGCGCCTTTTTCAGTTGGGCGAGTATGGCATCGCGGTCGTTGGAGTCGGCGGGGTCGGCTGCTGCGACGACCGCTTTGGCGGCTTCGCTTTTGCCGAGCCATTTGTCTTTCAGGAGGCCGACGAGTGCCTTGCCTGATTCGGATAGCGCGCTGTCTGCGACCTTGCCTCGGACGTAGTTGAGGTGGGGGAGCAGGAAGTTAAACAGGGTGCTGGCCAGCAGCATGTAGTCGGTAGTCATCCTTCTGTATTTCCTTGCGAATTGTTGTTTTGTAACTGCGCCAAGACTGGAAGAATCAGCATCAGCAGGTCCACGTCTAGCGGTGAGCCGAGGTCCTCGCACACTTCGATGTAGTCGGCCACGATCCGACCAATGAGGTGCGCATGCGCTTTTGGCAACCGCAGAAATATTGGCACCAATGTTCGAAGTGCCTCATGAAACAACGCCCCCGATTCGCGGGGGTCGTCTGTCACCATCGCAAATGCAGCCAGCGACGCCGCCAAGCCGTGCACGAAAGCGTCCGGTCGTGCTGCCGCCAGCTTGCGATAAATCGCTACCGCCTCGCCTGCCGCTTCCTTCGCCGCTTCCCGTTCCCCGCAGGCGGCGAGCATCCCTCCATAGTTGTTCAGGGACGTCGCCAAGTTGGGCAGGAAGGCGTCGGGTCGCGCTGCGGCTAGCTTACGCCGAATCACGACCGCCTCGCTCGCCGCTTCCTTCGCCGCTTCGCGTTGCCCGAGATCGCTGAGCCTATTTCCATAGTTGTTCAGCGATCTCGCCAAGTCCGGGAGAAAGGCCTCCGGTCGCGCTTCCGCCAGCTTCCGTCGAATCACTAGCGCCTCGCCCGCCGCTTCCTTCGCCACTTCCTGCTCCCCGAGGTCGCTGAGCATGTTCCCGTAGTTGTTCAGCACCTTCGCCAAGTTGGGCAGGAAGGCGTCCGGTCGCGCTTCTGCCAGCTTGCGATAGATCACTACCGCCTCGCCCGCCGCTTCCTTAGCCGCCTCCCTTTCCCCGAGGTCGCGAAGCCTATTTCCGTAGTTGGTCAGCGAACCCGCCAAATCCGCAAGGTAGAGGTCTGGTCGCGCGATTGCCAGCTTTCTCCGAATCGCTACCGATTCGCCTGTCGCCTCCTTCGCCGCTTTCCGATCCCCAAGGGCACCAAGCCGGTTGCCATAGTTGTTTAGCAGCGCCGCTTGCTGTGCGCGACGTGACTCCGCCAATCCAGGAACGGAAGATAAGATATCCAACAAACGCGAATGTACCTCAGCGGCGAGCGGTGCCAGTTCCACTGAGGACTCGGGTAAATTGTTTGCGATTCCGAAGAGCAGTTCGACGTCTCCGGCATGCGCTTGACTGGCAAGTTGGCGCAGCCACTGGACAGATGTTGACCCATCCACGCCGGACTGATTCTTTCCGCGAACTTCGTGGGGATCATAAAAGTCCTGCAGAGTGCGTGTCAGCGTGCGAATGACAGCGTCAGCATCCCGGTGGGCGGCGCGATCTATGCCTTCCGGTTTTACGTCCAGCACAAATGCTTCGCCAATGATGTCCGGCAAGATCACTCCACTCGACTCGGGCGTTGGACCGGGCAGCATGTCGGCAAGATCGCGGGCAAGTGCGCCAGGACCGTCCGGGTAAGTGGTTTCCAACGATTCGCACTCTTCGCGCGCGGCGGTCCGAAGGGCTGCCTTGTTGAATCCGCCGGAAAGCGTGCTGTGCGCCGCCAGATGTGGGAGCAGTATGGAGTTGGAACGTTTGGCTAGCCGGGTCCGCTCGCGGCGGGCCATTCGCACGGCGAGGTCGGGACGCGATAACGAAAGGACACCGTAGACGCCAGTTTCCCAAGCCGCCAGAGCAGCCATCATGAGCACGAGCGGATCGGCAAGATGGGGCTTATCCAGAAGGCCTAAATCGAAAGCATCCTGCGGTCGGGTAGAATTCGGATGAAAGACGGCGCTTGCATCGAGAGTATGGTTAAAGATCGACCGGCGGTCCAGATCGCTGGTGAGCGGCGTGAGCAAATGCGGCTCTGGCTGGAAAAAGAGATCCGCCGTCGGCGCGGTTTGCGAGTAGTTGAATAGGCGCTGGTACCACCCGGATTGTGGGTCGGCGAAGCGTTCCAGAAGTAGGATTCGAACCTTTGGGATGCGCGTTCCGTACTGCGCCAGATCTTCGAGAAACTTTCGAAGGTCTTCTGCGTGCGAGGCGGCGTAATCCACCACTGCGAGCAAAGGCCTGTTTCGATCCATGGCCGGCGTACTCGCGGCGAGGGCGCTGGGGTCGCGGAAGCCGGTGATAAAGCCGCAGGACCAGTCCGCTTCGTAGCGGTGAAACAGCTCAAGAGCCAGGCGCGTCTTGCCCGTGCCGCCGGCTCCTACAATACAGAGGGCGGAGGTTTGACGGTCGCTGCTCAGCCATTCGCCGATAAGCTTTAGGTCAGTTTCCCGGGCGGCGAACGGGATGGCCTCGAAGTGACTGAGCAGGACTTCGCGCTCGTGCGACGGCTTTCGTCCCCTCGGCGGACGCCATAAATGAACGCCTGGCCGCTGGCATACGGTGACGCTGTTGGCATCGCCGCAGACTTGCACCAGGATGTTGCCCGACCCTGCGACAGTAGGCGACATGCAGGGTTCCTAGCTATTCGCTGGGTAACGGAATTTCGAAGTAGAACAGGTCCTTGCGCGTGTTGGCGTCGCTAAAGCCGTTGAGATAGATGCGCGAGCCCGATTCCTGCGGCACCTGGAAGTATACAAAACCTGATACCGACTCGCCCGGGGGCACCATCTTGGCTGTGAAGGCGCGACCCGTGACTTCCCATGCCTCCAGCTTGTTCTTCGATTTGCGGGAGGGGAGAGGGAAACGGGGGGTGTCCACCATCTTGGGGCGCTTGGGCGTGTTCAGGTACATCACTTCGTCCGCCGGGATCGCTTCGACGTGCTTGCCGTCGGCAGTGATGTACTCGGCGATGAGGTCCAGCTTGATGGTCGTGGAACCGTTGTTGTCGATCACTACCAGCACCGGCAAAACGCCGTACTTGTCGAGGTCCGCCTTACCGAAGGCCTGGCGGATCTGGTCCGGGCGGCCGTAGGGGGCGACGGCTACTGTCACCTTGCCTTGTACAGACTTGGCCGTGTACGTTTCGGCGCGACCGGCCTTGAACGGTTCCTTATCCAGCCCGAAAGCCGGGATAATAACCAACAGGGCGGTCAAAACGCTGCGACTCAAGACTGTTTTCATATATCCCCTTTACGTCCTTTTGCAGTGGCTGGCGTTTCCACTCGTTCTATTGTATTTGCTGCGCCGGATTTTGCGGAATCGCGCCTATTTGCGGCATCTCGGCGAACGCTTTGGAAGCCTGAAGGCCTCTTGGCAACGGACGGCGCACGGAGCGATCTGGTTGCATGCGGTATCCGTGGGCGAGGCGATCTCGGCGGTGCCGCTGGTGCGGGAGTTGCGGTCGAGGTACCCGAATGCGCCGGTGTATGTATCCACGTCGACGCTGGCGGGCCGTGCGATTTGCCTGGAAAAGCTGGACGGGATGGCGGCGGGGATCTTCTACGCGCCGATCGATTACCGGTGGTTTGTACGACGCGTGTTCCGTATGCTGCGGCCGAGCTTGGTGTGCGTGCTCGAAACCGAGATCTGGCCCAACCTGTACCGTGAGGCCAAGCGCCACGGGTGTTCGTTGGTGATTGTGAATGGGCGCATCAGTGATCGTACGTTCCCGACGTATCGCCGTTGGAGCTGGTTCTTTGCGCCGGTGCTGAATCAAGCGGATCTCATCTGTGTACAGAGTGCGCAGGATTATGACCGGTATCTGGCGGTGGGGGTCGAGCCTGCGCGGCTGGAAACGCTGGGCAATCTGAAGTTTGATTTCAATCCATCGTCCAAGGGCATCGCGCCGGAGGTTTTGGAGTTCCTGCGGGGGCGCGAGCGGGTTTGGATTGCGGCGAGTACGATGCCTCCGGTGGATGGCGCGGATGTGGACGAAGACGATGTCGTGATCGCGGCGTTTGGGGATGTCCGGCGCGAGCATCCGGGTACGTTGTTGCTGCTGGTGCCGCGGAGGCCGGAGCGCTTTGATCTAGCGGCACAGAAGCTGGCGGCGGCAGGGCTGCGGTTTGTGCGGCGGACGAAGATCGAGGAGGCGATGGGAGACGAGGATGTCCTGCTGCTGGACTCGATGGGCGAGTTGGGCAGTCTGTTTGCGATCGCGACGGTGGTGTTTATGGGCGGCACGATTGCGCGTCGCGGCGGGCATAATCTGCTGGAACCGGCGTTCTTTGCCAAGCCGGTGATTGTGGGTCCGCATAACCATAACTTTGCGGAGATCCATGCCGAGTTTTCGGCGGCCGGGGCGCTGGAGCAGATTTCTCTGCCGGCTGAGTTGGCGGCGGCGGTGAATGGTCTGCTGGCCGATCCAGGACGACGGCGGGAGATCGGCGAGCGAGGCCGGGCGATTGCGGAGTCCAAGCGCGGGGTTACGGCAAAGGCGGCGGATCGTCTGCTGGCAGCGTGTCATGCGGCTTTACCGGTGTCGCCGCGGAGCCTTTTGGCAACTGTACTGTTGTGGCCTTTTGCGCGGATTTGGGCGGCGTTTTCGAGGTCCAGCGACGGGGCTCGCAAGTTGGACATCCCGGTGATCTCGATTGGCGGCATCACGATGGGCGGCGCGGGCAAGACGCCGATGGTGATCTGGCTGAGCGAGAAGCTGCGGGATCGGGGGTGGCAGCCGGCGATCCTGACTCGCGGGTACAGGCGGCGGACTCCGCATACGACGGTGATTGTACCCAAGGGCGCCAAGGTGGATACGGGGTTGACGGGGGATGAGGCGCAGATCTTTGTACGACGTGGAGTGTCGCACCTGGGGATCGGCGCGGACCGGTATGTCACGGCGCAGAGGCTGTTGCGACGTTATCCGGCAGATGTGGCGATTCTGGACGATGGGTTTCAGCATCGGAAACTAGCGCGTACGGTGGATGTGGTGCTGATTGACAGTCTGGACCCGTTTGGCGGCGGCAAGGTGTTTCCGCTGGGCAAGCTGCGCGAGCCTTTGGAACAGTTGCGGCGGGCCGATCTCTTTGTGCTGACGCGGGTGGAGCCGAACCAGCATACGGACGGGATTGAGCGGGAACTGCGGAAGTACAACGAGCATGCTCCGGTGCTGCGGTCGCGGGTACGGTTCCGGCAGTGGCGCGGGGATGGTCAGCCGGTGGGTCGTGTGGCGGCGTTCTGCGGGCTGGCGAATCCGCGGACGTTCTGGCGGACGCTGGAGGGGCTCGGCATCTTTGCCCGTCCCAAGTGGGAGTTTGGGGACCATCACGTGTACACGCCGAAGGAAACGGCGCGGATCGCGTGGCAGGCTCGAAACGCCAAGGTGGATTGCGTGGTCACAACAGAGAAGGACTACATGAACCTGTCGGACCTCGCGCTGGCGGAGTTCCGGGGTCTGCGGCTGTGCTGGCTGGAGATCGATCTGGAGATCGAGCAGGAAGAACAGGCGCTGGCGACCATTCTGGAACGAATTGCAGAATGACTTTTCGGTAACAAAATGATGTCAAACAGGTGACAGCCACGGGGGTCTGCCCGCTACAATGCGTGCAGTGACCGCCGTTTCTTTACTTTTGTTAATGTCCGCACAGGACGTCGTGCAGGACCCGAATCTGCTGGGGTGGGTCATGTACTTTGGCGACCATCCGATTGGTAAAACCAAGTGGGGCTTACACTTAGAAGCGCAATGGCGGCGCGATGAGGGGTTTAACCGGTGGCAACAGTCGTTCTACCGGCCGGCGATCAACTACGATGTCAACTCCTGGCTGCAGCTTTCCGGCGGTTACGCATTCGCAAAGACCTATCCCTATGGGAGCTTTCCGGTACGGCAGGCGTTTGACGAACATCGTACGCACCAGCAGGCGGTTTTCAAACACAAGATCGGTAAAGTGAGGTTCGCGCACCGGGCACGGCACGAGCAGCGCTGGTTGGACATTCAGAGGGAAGTACCCGTTGGTCCGCTGCCTCACGAGCGATGGCGGTTCCAGCAGCGGTTCCGGTGGCAGACCCGCGCCACGATCCCTATCAACGACAAGTACTACTGGACCGTTGCCAACGAACTGCTGGTACATGTGCCGCCGAATATGGCGCCTCGCATTTTCGACCAGAATCGCGCCTACGGAGCGCTTGGTGTGAATCTGAGCGACACTGCCCGGGTGGAGGTGGGGTACCTGAACCAGTATCTGGTGCAACGCAATGCGCGGATTCATGAGGTGAACCACAGCATACAGGTGAGTATCTTTTCGACGAAGCGGCTGGGTGACCTGTTCCGCTTTCGCTAGGTTCCAATGCGAACCCTGCCAGGACGGCCTTCCCTTTGCGAGAAGGACCGTCCGGCTCCGGGGGTTAGTACTCTACCTTACGAGCGGCTTCCACTTCGGTCGCGATCATCATCGGCCACCGCATGGGGCTGTACTGCATGAACGCACGGATCAAACCGACATTGAAACCCTCCGCGCCGTTGGCGAAGCGGAAGTGGTAGAACTTTGACGGCCCGTTTTCGGGAACCACGTAGGGTCCGCCGTACTCCGGGATATAGGTTTCGACCACGCCGCCGCCGATTGACCCGAGCGCCGTTGCGATTTGCTGTGCCTCTTCGCTCGTTGCGAGTTGGTTGTACATAGGCATGTGCCTCCTTACGTCCGACAGGGTGTGGGCGCGGCACGGGAGATTCCGGGGTGCAGGAGCCTCCTAAGTGGTTGAAAGCCGTATGCTTGGCGCGCCCTTGCGGGTGTGAATGGGCATACAGCTTGCCAGTTTTTCCATGCCTCGGTATACTTCGGAAGTCGGAGGTCGAACCTGAATGATTCCTATGGATGATTTCGATCCGCTTGCGCCGCAGCGCGAAGCCGCCCTCTTTTACGGCCTGTTCATGAGGGGGCATTCGGCGGACGCACTGCGCTCCGATATCGACATCGCGCCACACCTCATCAACAAGTGGCTGACCCATCGAGGGTATTCTGCGAGCCGCGAGAATTTTCAAAAGGTGTATCAGTACCGCAAGCAAGTGCTCGCCATCTTCGACGAGCTAGTGGACCTGGAACGCAACCGTTCCCGCGCCGCCGCCCACTAAGTTTTCCCATTGCTATAGTTGGGTATGGAACTCGCCATCTACCAGGTGGACGCCTTCACGTCGCGCCTGTTCGGCGGCAATCCGGCCGCTGTCGTACCGCTCGAAGGGGACTGGCTGCCGGATGCAGTGATGCAGAACATCGCTGCGGAAAACAACCTCGCCGAGACATCCTTTATCCTGCCCAACGGCGATCAACGCTGGAAGCTTCGCTGGTTCACCCCCGGCCTTGAGGTCGACCTGTGCGGCCACGCGACTCTGGCAGCAGCGCACGTCATCCTCCAGCACCTTGACCAAGCGGCCACTAAACTCACCTTTGAGACACGTTCCGGCGAACTCATCGTCACGCGCGATGCCGAGACCGGAATGCTCGCATTGGACTTCCCTGCCCGTCCGCCCGAGCCTTGCGCCGTGGATAGCCGGTTGAAGGCAGCGCTCGGTGGCAAGCCGCTGCAGGTGCTGGCTTCACAACGCGACTACATGGTGGTGTACGAGAGCGAGGACGAGATCGCCGCGCTCGAACCGGACCAGCGCGAACTTCGCCAGGTGGATCGCTTCGCGGTGATCGTGACGGCGCCGGGCAAGGAGGTGGACTTTGTGTCGCGCTTCTTCGCTCCCAAAGCCGGTATCGATGAAGATCCGGTGACAGGGTCCGCGCACTGCACGCTGATCCCGTATTGGGCCGACCGGTTGGGCAAGCAGAAACTATCGGCACGGCAGATTTCCAAACGCGTCGGCGAACTTTCTTGCGAACTGCAGGGCGAACGGGTGCGGATTGCCGGGCATAGCGTCGAGTACCTGCGCGGGACGATCACTGTCTAGCAGGCATCGAAACGACTCCCCGAGTCGCTGACTCTAGTGTGCAAGCGCTTACACCATGCCCTTGCACACATTCCAACTCCAGATCAATGGAGACACCCGGACCCTGAGCAATCTGGATCCGCGTGTCTCTTTACTCGATGCCATCCGCGACCACTGCGGCCTCACCGGCGCCAAGAAGGGCTGCAACCAGGGGGCCTGCGGTGCCTGCACCGTGCTTGTGGACGGCGAGCGAATCAACTCCTGCCTGACTTTGGCGCTGCAGTACGAAGGGCGCGACATCCGAACCATCGAAGGGCTTGCCGAGGCCGATGGCAGCCTGCATCCGCTGCAAAAGGCCTTTGTCGAGCATGATGGCTTTCAGTGCGGGTTCTGTACCCCGGGCCAGATCTGTTCCGCAGTCGGCATGCTTGCCGAGTACAAGGCGGGCGCACCGAGCGCGGTGACCGATGGCGAGGTCGGCGAGTTGGCCGGCGCGGAACTGCAGGAACGGATGAGTGGCAATCTGTGCCGCTGCGGCGCGTACGTTGGCATTCGGGAAGCGATTCTGGAGGCGGCCGCGCAATGAACTCCTTTTCCTACGCAAGGGCATCGGAAAGCCCGGACTTGGCGGTGGCGCTCCTGAATGAGAACCAGGGCCGGTACCTGGCTGGTGGCACCAACCTGATCGACCTCATGCGCGAAGAGATCGAGACGCCGGCCGCGCTGGTGGACATTTCGCGGCTGCCGCTGGCGCAGATTGAAGAACGTGAGGGTGGCTTGCGCATCGGGGCGACGGTGAAGAATAGCCACTGCGCGGCTCACCCACTGGTACGCGACCGTTATCCGCTGCTGTCGTCGGCGATTTTGCATGGAGCGTCGGCGCAATTGCGGAACATGGCGACCACTGGCGGCAACCTGATGCAGCGCACGCGTTGTTACTACTTCTACGACACGGCGTCGCGATGCAATAAGCGGACCCCGGGTAGCGGTTGCGATGCCGCGCAGGGGTTTCACCGCATCCACGCGATTCTGGGTACATCGCCGCACTGCATCGCGACGCATCCATCTGACATGTGCGTTGCTCTGACGGCGCTGGATGCGACCGTGCAGGTGACGGGTCCCGACGGCGAACGTAGCATCGCGTTTGGGGACTTTCATCGTTTGCCCGGCAATACGCCGCATGTCGAGACCGAGTTGCGCGCGGGCGAGTTGATTACGGCGGTGGACCTGCCGGCGAGCAGCGCGAACCTGCCGTCGATTTACCGCAAGGTGCGGGATCGCGCCAGTTACGCGTTTGCGCTGGTGTCGGTGGGCGCGGCGCTTCGCGTCGAGGACGGCCGCATCGCCGATGTCCGGATCGCGCTGGGCGGTGTCGCGCACAAGCCTTGGCGGGCATCGATTGCCGAGCAGATGCTGCATGGCGCAGAGCCGACGGAGGCGAACTTCCGGCAAGCAGCGGAAGCCGAACTTACGCCCGCGACACCGGGTCACGACAACGCATTCAAAGTGGAGTTGGCACAGCGCATGATCGCGTCGGTGCTGCAGGAGTTGGCGGAGGTGAAGGCGTGAGCATACTGAACAAGGTGATTCGGTCGGTGGTGCAGGTGATGCCTGACCAGGCGCCCGATGAACTGATCGCGTCCAACCGTTACCTGGGCCGGTCGATCAACCGCCTCAACGGTCCCGATAAGGTGACCGGCAAGGCGACCTTTACCGCGGACTATCCGGTGGCGAACCTTGCGCATGCGGCGCTGGCGTACAGCACGATTGCCAAGGGCCGGATCACAAGCATCGACACGAAGGCCGCAGAGGCCTTGCCGGGCGTGATCCTGGTGCTGACGCATGAGAATGCGCCTGAGATGAAGGTCCCCAAGGAGTTCGGCGACGGCAGTTCGAACGACGCGGGTACGACACAGGCAAAGATCCTGAATACGGATCATGTGTCGTGGAATGGCCAGCCGATCGCGCTGGTTGTGGCCGAGACGCCGGAGCAGGCCGAGGCGGCTGCAGCACGCATCCATGCGACGTATGAGAAGGAAGATTGCGTCACGAGCTTTGAAGCCGCCATTGGCGATGCCAAGCAGCCCAAAGCGATTATGGGCGAAGATCCGGAGGTTACGCGAGGCGACGTTGAACAAGCGTTGTCGCAAAGCGCGGCGCGGATCGACCTGACGTTCACCACGCCGCCTCACAATCACAACGCGATTGAACCGCACGCCTGCATCGCGCAGTGGGACGGCAAGGACGATCTGACGCTGTACGACACCAGCCAGTTCACGGCAGGCGTTGCCACGACCATCGCGCAGGTGTTTGGACTGAAGGCGGATCATGTACGCGTGGTCGCGCCGTATGTCGGCGGTGGATTTGGCGGAAAGGGCGGTGCCTGGCCGTACATTCAGCTGTGCGCATTGGCGGCGCGCGAGACGGGACGTCCGGTACGTTTGGCGATGACGCGTGAAGGTGTGTTTCGCATTGTTGGCGGCAGGACGCCGTCGCAACAGCGTGTCGCGATCAGCGCTGATGATGCGGGCAAGTTCCTGGGGTTTGTACATGAGGGTGTGACGGCGCAGTCGACCCACAATCATTTTCCGGAACAGTTCAGCTTTCCGCCGCGGCACCTGTATTCGATGGAGGCGTACCGCATCGGGCAGAAGGTGACGGACCTGAGCCGTGTAGCGAATACGTTTATGCGGGCGCCGGGCGAATCGATTGGAACGTTTGCGGTGGAGAGCGGGATCGACGCGTTGGCGTACGAATTGAAGATGTGTCCGGTGGCGTTGCGCATGCGCAATGAGCCCGACGCGGACCCGGTGAGCGGGTCGCCATTCTCGAGCCGCCATATGCGCAAGGCGTACGAGATGGGGGTGGAGCGATTTGGCTGGAAGTCGCGTCCGGCGGAGCCTCGTAGCCAGCGCGATGGCGACTGGTGGATCGGACAAGGCGTCGCCACGGGAACCTATCCGGTGTACCGCATGGTGACAGCAGCGCGTGTCCGCATCTCCGCCGATGGTACGGCAGTGGCGCAGACCTCGTGCCAGGAGATGGGCATGGGTACGGAGACCGTGCAGACGCAGCATCTGGCGGAGCGATTGGGATTGCCGATGTCGAAGGTACGGTTTGAATATGGCGATAGCACCTTGCCGTATGCGGGCGTCGCTGGTGGATCGTCGCAAACGGTGAGCGTCGCGCTGGCGGTGCAAGAGGCTGGGGCGAAGGTTCTGAAAGAACTGCTGGCGTTGGCGCAGAAGGACGAGCGCAGTCCGTTACGCGAGGCGAACTTTGAGGATGTGGTGGCAAAAGACGAAGGCATCTTTTGGCGCGTGTCGGGTGGCGGCGAAAGCTATGCGGCGATCCTGTCGCGTGCGGGCAAGGACTTTGTCGAGGCGGATCACAAGACCGGCGCTCCGATGGAGTTGCTGAAGTACTCCATGCATTCGTATGCGGCGCAGTTCTGCGAGGTTCGTGTGCATGCGCTGTCGGGCGAAGTGCGTGTACAGCGTTGGGTGGGTTCGTTCGATACCGGACGCATTCTGAATCCAAAGATGGCGGTGTCGCAGTTCCGCGGCGGCATCATCATGGGTATCGGCATGGCGCTGACGGAGGAGACGATGTTCGACGATCGTACGGGCCGCATCATGAATCCGTCGCTCGCTGAGTATCACGTGCCGGTGCAGGCGGACATCCCGGATATAGAGGTCGTGTACACGAATGAGCCGGATCCGCATACGCCGCTGGGCGCGCATGGCATCGGTGAGATTGGCATCACGGGTGTCGCGGCGGCGGTGGCGAATGCGGTGTACCATGCCACGGGCAAGAGGGTGACCAGTTTGCCGATCACCCTCGATAAGTTGATGTAAGTTGCTTTAGCGGAGGTTGCGAAGTACGGCGATGCGTTCGCGTACTTCGCGTGTGAGAATGCTGACCTCTTCCGCGTTGTAGCCGGCAGCGCGGAAGGCGGAACGAATCTGTGTCTCGGAAAGCCGGGCGAGGATACCGCCCATCCAGCGTGCATCGCGCGTGGGGATGTCGCGGGTCAGTTCTTTTTCGCCATGGCGGAACATGGTGAAGAACATGTGGGGTACAGCCATGGGATGCACCAGCGGTGGGCGTGACGGCGTGTTGAAGTCTACGGTCTTGCCTTCTACCTTCGCGACCATTTCGGACTTGCGGTAGGCCTTGGGATCGGACTTGGCGTTGGGGATCGCATAGCTGGGGCGGCCGAACGTCGCGCCGAGATCGCCGATCAGGTACACGTGGCGCTTCACGCCTGCCGCAGGGTCGCGCAGTTCGTAGATGGTGGTGTTGGCATTCTTCAGGTCCCAGTTGTTCACCAGGGCCATCATGATCTTGAGACCGTTGAGTTCGCGGGTGCCGGTGAAGGGGTTCTGCTTCCAGTCCCAGGAGCCGAGGTACTTGCCGTTGGCGTAGGATCGCTCAAAGCGGCCGTACTCCACGGTGCCGTTATGCACGAAGTTCTGGCCTCGCGTCAGTTCTTTGGGCAGACCCTTTATGCGGAAGTTTTTCACCATGTAATCATCGTCGGTGTAGTAGCCGGCGGCCCAGATCAAGCGGGTCGCGGCAGTTTCCGCCTTGGCCTCGGGACCGAGTTTGACGCGCCATTCTTTGCCGGCAGCGTCCTTGACGATGAATTTGGGTGATGATGCACCGTCCATCTCTTTGACAAATGTGTACGGCGCGCGGGGCTGATGGGCGCTGCCGCCCGAGCCGTAGTAAAGCTCGCGCGATTGCGGGTTTTTCCAAAGTACAGAGATGGGTGCAGTTGGATTGGCGGCAGCGGCGGAGAGGCAGGTGGCAAGGCAAAGGGTAGCGGCGATGTTCATAGTGTCCCCGGTTGGGAACTATGCAATCGCACTGCCACGGATTTTGGAGCGATTTGGCTACTTTTTGTTACGGAGCCTGTCGTGAGCCGGGCAGGAAGGAAACGGGAATTGCAGATTCACTTCCTTATCGGCTTCACTTTCATCCAAGGGGATGTTTGGCGTTTGAAGACTACGAAATATACCTTGCCTCTCGGACTCGGCGTGCTCGAACTGAGGACACTCTCGGTTTTCCAAATCGAATACGCCCAGGGCACCATGCACAGTTCCTTTCAAGCCTGCGGGGACCCTCAGGCGAAAGGCACCGTCATCATCGGTGCTGGCTGCGGAAAGATGATCAAGCTCTGCTGCAGTCCGGAACACAACCCGCGCCTCTGCAACTGCTTTCCCGTCCGAATAGGTAAAGCGTCCGTGGATGGTATGCATGGGCTCATCCGCGGGTAGCGCGACCTTCATGTCCTGCAACTTGCGGGCGGACTCGATCGTGATCACCTTCGCATTCGCGCGGGTGCGCACGTTCGGGTAGTACAAAGTGGAGGTGAAACGCGGGTTCTTGCGATCCTCCAGAGTCACGCGAAGCCAATACGACCCGGGCTCGATGTTCTTGATGGCGAAGGTGCCGTCTTCCGAAGGCCTACCGGAATCGAGCCACGCGCGGTTGCGGCCGGGGACTGGCGAGACAGGAATCAGTTCCACCCTGGCAGCGCCACCCGTCAGAACCGTACCGGAAATGGACGTATCGTAATCCAACCGAGCGTAGGTATGGCCACTGGCGCTGTCGTTCTTGAGAACAACGGAAGATTCCACTTCCGGGCGACCATCCTCAACGCGATAGCCCGTGGGTGCAGCTACCCGAACTTTATACTCGCCCGGCGGAAGACCATAAAACTCGACGACACCGGCTGAGTTGGTTTTCTTTACCAGCGGTCGCATCGAAGGCGAACCCGTTATGGTAACGGGAGCGCCTGGTACACTGCCCCACTTGCTGTAGACGACCGCCGACAGACGGGTGCCCTTTGCCGTTGCGGGAAGACCGTTGAGGAACAACAGATCTTCCCCTTCCGGGTCCGGACTTCCCAGGGCAATGCTACACCAGGGCAATTGATAGCGTCCGCGTGTTCCGGCCAAATAGAAAACGTAACGCTGCCCGCTGCGAAAGTGTGCGTCGCAACTGGTGCCGCCCTGCTCGAGGTCCAGCATCTCGCCCTTTTGGACGCCTTTGAATGCTTCGTCGACGCGAATATGCGCGACGTGCGGGATGTACGACTGATCCGTGTCGGGTACCGCAGCAACGACAGTACCGAGGAAGACATACGGACGAGCTTTCCATACTTCGCGGACCGTGGCATCGCTAAAGCTACAACTGCAGGCGAACGCCGGAGCGCCTGCGAGCAAGACCGCAAACAAGTATCGCCACATCTTGCTATGCCTTCTGCTGATACAGCCAATTCGTGAACTCGCCCTCACCATGTACATCGGTGAGGCGCATGTCGCGGCTTTGGTAGCGCCAGGTCAATTGCAAATGGTCGATGCCGAGGATGCGGAGGATCGTGGCATGGACGTCGTGGATCGACTTGCGATCCTCCGTGGCGCGGAGGCCAAACTCGTCGGTGGCTCCTAACGCACGGCCGCCTTGAATCCCCGCGCCGGCCATCCACATTGCGTAGCCGTACGGATGATGGTCGCGGCCGTTCTTGCCTTCGGCGAGCGGCGTGCGGCCGAACTCACTGTTCCAGACGACGAGGGTTTGATCCAGGAGTCCGCGGGCCGCGAGGTCCGTGAGCAGTGCGGCAATCGGCTGGTCCGACTTCTTGGCCATCTTGTTGTGCGACCCGAGCAGGTCGTTATGCGCGTCGTCCCAATCGTCGCCGAGGTTGGTGCCGAAGAAGAGTTGGACGCTGCGGACGCCTCGTTCGACGAGACGGCGGGCGAGCAGGCACTTGCGGCCGAAGTCGGCGGTCATCGGTTGGTCAATGCCGTAGAGCTTTTGCGTCGCTTCGGATTCGGTGCTGATGTCCACCACGCCGGGAGCTTCGGCCTGCATGCGGAAGGCGAGTTCGTAGGACCGGATGCGTGCGTCGAGCGCGGTGTCCTCTTCGCGCGAGGCATAGTGGCCGCGGTTGAGGTCGTTGATGAAGTCCAGGGTCTCGCGCTGGGCTTGCGTGGTGACCTTGTCGGGACTGGCGAGGTTCAGCACCGGGCTCTTGCCGCTGCGGAAGATGGTGCCCTGGTAGGTCGCTGGAAGGAAGCCTGAGCCGTACGCACCTGCGCCGGACTTCATCGCGCCATCGGACATCACCACGTACGAGGGCAGGTTCTTGTTCTCGCTGCCGAGGCCGTAGCTGAGCCAGGCGCCCAAGGACGGACGCCCGGGAAACTGCGAGCCCGTGCAGCTATGGAACATCGCCGGGGCGTGGTCGAACGCTTCGCTGTAGCACGAGCGAATGACGGCGAGTTTATCGGCGTGCTGCGACAGATGCGGGAAGAGCGTGGAGATTTCGAGCCCACCATGGCCGTGCTTGGGGAACTGCCAGGGCGAGCCTCGCATGATGGCTTTGCGGAAGTCGATGCGCGAGGTCTTGAGGCCCTGGGCAAAGCTGGCGGGTACGGTTTCGCCGGAAAGGCGCGTGAGCGTGGGCTTGGGGTCGAAGGTGTCGACGTGGCTCACGCCGCCGTGGTTGAAGATGTAGATGATGCTTTTGGCCTTGGCCTTGCTCGCGTCCACCGCGGCATGACCGGTCTCTTCCGCCAGCATCGAGGCAAGCGCGAGTCCGCCGAAGCCCTTGGCGGAACGGATAAACATCTGACGGCGATTGAGCATCGTTTACTCCACGTACAAAAATTCGTTGACGTTGAAAAGGCCGCGGGCGAGTTCGGTGAGCGCCGCCTGGCGCGTACCGAGGTTTTTGGTCTGCGCTGCTAAAAACTTCGCAGTACGTTCGGCTTCCTGCGCGGTGGGCTTGCGGCCAAACACCGCGCTCCAGGCGTAGGCGATGGGGTCCGGCGCGGCTTCCATCTTCGACGCGAGTACGGTTGCCTGCTGCATGGTGAACTGGCCGTTCAGCAAGCTCAGCGATTGCGGTGCGGTTGTCGATGATTCGCGGCGGGAGCAACTGAGTACGCCTTCCGGACGGTCAAACGCCTCGAGCAGAGGTACGCGGAAGTTGCGGCGAGAGATCAGGTAAATCGACCGTCGCGTATGTTCTTTGGGATCTTCGGTCACGATCCACGCACTATTCACCGGCTGGCTCATGCCGTACAGCTCTTCGGCCGCGAGCGGAGGCACGACAGGACGTCCGCCCATCTTCAAGTTCAGTGTCCCGGCAGCTTGCAACACCGCATCGCGAACCTCTTCCGACTGCAGACGGCGGCGGGTGAAGCGGGATAGCAGGACGTTTTCCGGGTCCATCTCAAGCGACCTCGGGTCTGCAGGACGCGCGCTCTGCTTGTACGCCGCGGAGTTCATGATGAGCCGGTGCATCGCCTTGATGGACCACTTGCGTTCGACAAAGTCGGACGCGAGCCAGTCCAGAAGCTCGGGGTGCGATGGGGAGCCAGCACGCGTACCGAAGTCGCTCGGCGTGGGATTGAGGCCGCGTCCAAAGTGATACTGCCAGATGCGATTGGCCATCACGCGAGCGGTGAGCGGGTTCTCCGGCGACGCGATCCATTCGGCCAAAGCCTTACGACGTAGAGTGGTGGGCGAATCCATCGGCGGATCCGCGATGTCGCCGCCGCCGAGTACCGTGAGGAACCCCGCGCGGACTTCCTGCGGTGCCGATCCCGCCTTGGCGGGCACGAACGTACGCGGCGATTCGCGACCCACGTCCGTCAACCCCGGGGAGAACGGACCCGGTGCGTAGTTGCGGTACATGCCGACCAGGCGACGCTCGATCTTGCGGAGGCGCTCATTCTCTTCGGGATTCAACTGCGCGTAGACTTCGTCATCCGGCGGCTCGATGTTCTTGATGTTGGCGTCGTTGATCGCCTTCTGTTCCGGCGTCTTCTTATCTTCCGGTGTGCGGTAAGCATCGACAACTTCTTTGGGAAGCTTGGCCAGACGGGCCTCGCGCAGGCGGGTACGATGGGGGTCCAGGATCGCGCTGAGTTGCGCGCCGACCTCGTACAGGCGGAAGGTGCGGGTGTTCTCGCTCAGGTCGTAGCCGCGGGCGTTGTTGTAGTGCAGGAAGACACGGGTCTTCAAGAAAGGCGCGAAGACGGCCTGCATGCGGAAGTAGTCACGCTGGGGGACGGGGTCGAACTTATGGTCGTGGCAGCGGGCGCAGCCTGCAGTGAGGCCGAGAAAGACAGACGAGGTCGTGTCGGTGAAGTCCGTGAGGGACTCTTCGCGGTTGATGTCCTCCACCTTGTAGAGCATGTCGCGGTTGGCGCCGACGGTGTAGAAGCCTGTGCCCTGCTGCGATTCGGGATCTTCCGGAAAGATCTCGTCGCCGGCGATGGTTTCCAGAATGAACCGGTCGTACGGCTTGTCGTCGTTAAACGCCTTGATGACGTAGTCGCGATAGCGCCAGGAGTACAGAAGATAGGGGTCCTGCTCAAAGCCCGAGGTGTCGCCGTAGCGGGCGAGGTCGAGCCAGTGGAGTCCCCACTTTTCGCCGTAGCGTGGTGAGGCCAGCAGACGGTCGATCAGCTTCTGATAGGCATCGGGCGCGGTGTCGGCGAGGAAGGCGTCGATCTCCGCTTGCGTGGGAGGCAGGCCGTGCAGGTCAAAGGTCGCGCGGCGGATGAGGGTACGCTTGTCGGCCTCTGGCGCCATCTTCCAGGATTTTTCTGCAAGCTTTTCGCTGATGAACTGGTCGATGGTGGTGTGGGTTTTGGGTTTGGTGACCTTGCGGAAGGCCCAGTGGGACGAGGTCACAGTGCCCTTTGGTGGAGCTGTCCAAACCGCGCCGGATGCGATCCATTGCTCGATGGCCTGTTTCTCATCCGCGGCCAAAGCACCGCCAGGCGGCATCTTGATCTTGCCGGTGTAGGCGATGGCCGTCTTCAGCTTGCCGGCTACGGCCTGTACGTCGCTGGACGAAGTGAACTGTATGCCGCCCATTCGAACGTTCGCGGAATGGCACTGCTGGCACTTGGCCTCAATGATCGAGACGGCGCGGCCCGACACCGGTGTGTCCTGCGCCAGCAACAAGATAGCGGACAACAGCGTAAGCACTGTCTGAATTTTATACGATTCTTCATGCGCGTTATACTCGGCATTTGGACCCCATGGAGGCCTCGTAAGCTTCCGATAAGCAAGGCAGATGGACTCGGATCAATATAGGCGCGCCTGCGACCTTTTTGAGCGGCTGAAAGACCTACCCGACCAACAAGCACAAAGCGCTCTGGCCACCGTCGCAGGTGACGACTCGGAGTTGCGCGAAACTGTGCGCCGATTGCTCGAGGCGGATCGTCACGCCAGCGGCGATCAGTTTCTCAAGAACGGCGCCATCGAAGAGGCTGCCGCGATGCTCGCGCAGCAGGTAAGTGGTCCCCTGAGTCCTGGCGACCTGGTGGGTAGTTACCGCATCGAGCGCAATCTTGGCGAGGGCGGCATGGGCGCCGTGTATCTAGCCGAGGACACGCGCCTCAACCGTCGCGTCGCTTTGAAGATTCTGCACCGGCTCTACCCCGGCGGCAACGAGGAACGCGAACAGCGCTTCCAGCAGGAAGTTCGTGCGGTCGCGTTGTTGAACCATCCGCACATTGTCGCGCTGTTCGACGCCGGCCAGTGGCGGGATCACCAGTACATCGCGATGGAGTACGTCGAGGGGCAGACGGTACGCGATTATCTGCAGACCCGGTCCGGCGATATCGATCCGAAGACGATTCTGGATTGGGTGTCGCAAACGGCGTCCGCGCTGGGTGCCGCGCATGAGGCGGGGATCGTCCACCGCGACATCAAGCCCGAAAACATCATGGTCCGCAAGGATGGCTTCGTCAAGGTCTTGGACTTTGGCCTGGCCAAACTACGCGAACCCTCAGCAACGCAGGATGCCGCGGTATCGGTGTTTCGTAGCCAGGTCGGGCGTCTTGCGGGTACGATCCGCTATCTTTCGCCGGAGCAGGTGGCGGGCAAGCGCGTCGATGGCCGGTCCGACTTGTTCAGCCTTGGCGTGGTGGCGTACGAACTGGCTACCAAGCAGCGGCCGTTTGATGGTCCCACCGAGGGTGTGATCTTTGACGCGATCTTGAATCACACGCCGCCTCCGCCGTCGCAAGTGAAGCCGAGCTTGGGTCCAATGCTGGACACGCTGATCATGCAGGCGCTCGAAAAGGACGTCGACCTGCGCTTCCAGACTGCCGCGGATCTTCGGAGCAGTTGCAAGCGGTTGGGTCGTGAATCGTCGAGCAGCAGTTCCGGTGCCGGTACGGTCGTGCTGCCATTTGGCTGGCGGCGCCGTCTCCCCAGCTTGCGCACCATCGCTACGGGCGCGGGTCTGCTTGCGCTGGGTGCCGTCGCATCGATGCTGTGGATGCGAGGTCGGGCGATGGGCGACGATCCCGAGTTACTGCAGCCTATCTCGTACGAGCGCATCACCAATCTCACCGGTGAGGAAGTGGGCATCAGCATTTCGCCCGACGGCAAGCAGGTGCTGTACGCGAGCCGTGCGGCCGGCCAGTGGGACATCTATTTGCAGCGGATCGGCGGCAACGCGGCCATCAACCTGACAGAGCGCTTTCCGGATGACGCGATGCAGCCCGCCATGTCGCCCGACGGGTCGCGCATTGTGTTCCGCTCGGAACAGGATGGCGGCGGGCTTTTTCTGATGGAGGCGACGGGCGAGAATCCGCGACGTTTGACGCGCCGGGGGTATTGGCCCGCATGGTCGCCGGACAATCGCCATGTCGCGTATTCCGAACTGACGTTCACCACGCCGTCGGCTCGCTTTGGTCCCGTCAAGCGGATGCACATTGTGGACACAAGCGACGGTACGGAGCGGGAACTGGCGAGCGGCGATGCGATCCAACCAGCATGGTCGCCCTCGGGGACTCGCATCGCGTTTTGGGCACTCTCTGCTGGGGGCCAGCGCGACATTGTCACCATTGCGGCGTCGGGAAAGGCGGAACCGATCCACGTCACCAACGACAGCGCTATTGACTGGAACCCCATCTGGTCACCGTCGGGGCGGTATCTGTACTTTTTGAGTGACCGCAGCGGGTCGATGAACATTTGGCGCGTACCCATCGATGAGAGTACCGGCAAGACGCGTGGCGAGCCGCAACCGGTGACGGTACCGGCGCATTATGTCGGCGGCATGCACTTCAGCGCGGCCAGCAACTCGCTGGTGTATTCGCGAGCGGTTCGGCAGATCACGCTGAATAGCGTCCCGTTTGATCTGAGCCGCAAAGCCGTGACGGGGTCACCGCACCCGATCGCGTCCAACACGGACGTGATCGCCAACTTCACCTTCTCCCCTGACGGCACCAAGATCGCGTACGACACGATCTCCGACAGCCTGGAGAATCTTTGGGTGATGAACACAGATGGTTCCGGGCAAAGGCGCCTGACCAGCGGCAAGTCGAAAGATCGGGTTCCGATGTGGTCCCCAAACGGCGATGAGATTGCATTCTTCTCGGACCGTGCCGGGATCTACGACGGCTGGACCATCCATAGTGACGGTAGCGGTCTCCGGCGTCTGACGGCTCTTGGCAAGGTCGGCATTCAGCGCCCGGTCTGGTCCGCAGACGGCACACAGCTGATTTACATGCGGAACTCGGAGCCAAGCATCCTGGTGGATCCGAGGTCGCCGAAACTGCAGACCAATCCGCCGCTTGCACCGGGGCTCGAGAAAAGTCCATTGGTCTGGCTGCATGACTGGCGGTGGCGCTACGCCGCGGGCACGACGTACGCGCGTCCGCAAAAGGTCGTGCTGTATGAGCCCGGGAACCTGACCGAACTGGACGTGGCGGGCCGCCTTGCGGTTTGGCCCCGCGAGCAAAGCAACGCAGATCAGCGGTACATGATCATCGTTCAGGAAAGCGAGATCCTGCTTTACGATCGCGTACAGAAGCAGGAAACTCCGCTGTTATCGGTAGCGCCGAATGCCGTTCAATGCATCGCGTCGCCGCCCGGTGGCGGCAGCATCTTTTATAGCGAGGTCAAAAGGGACGGCGACCTCTGGCTGGCGCGGTTTCGGTAGCTTTAGCCCAGCTTCGCTTTCAGCAGATCGTTTACCGTCGCCGGATTCGCCTGTCCCTTCGACGCCTTCATCACTTGCCCGACCAGGAAGCCGATCACCGTGGTCTTGCCGCCCTTGTACTGCTCCACCTGCTTGGGATTCGCCGCCAGGACCTCGTCGATGATCTTTTCGATCGCGCCCGTGTCCGAGATCTGCTTCATGCCCTCGCGTTCGACGATCGCCTTGGCGCTGTCGCCCGTCTCGAACATCTTGGCAAAGACCTCTTTAGCCTGCTTGCCGTTGATTTCCTGCTTGGCCAGCAACTGCAGCAACTCCGCCAGGCCCGCCGCCGTCACCGGGGATTCCGCGATCGACTTGCCGGACTCCTTCAACAACGCCGACAGGTCGCCCTGCACCCAGTTCGATGCCGTACGCCCGTCGCCGGTGGCCTTTGCGACCTGTTCGAAGTAGGTTCCCAAATATTGGTCCGCCGTCAACACCTGCGCATCGTACTCGCGCAGGCCGTACTCGCTGATGAACCGCGCACGCTTGTCTGCCGGGAGTTCCGGCATCGTCGCGCGGATGGTTTCCATCCAGTTTTTGGGGATGCGTAGCGGCAACAAGTCCGGCTCCGGGAAGTACCGGTAATCGTGCGCCTGCTCCTTGCTGCGCATCGACGCCGTTTCACCTGTATTGGCGTTGAACAGCCGCGTTTCCTGCACGACTTTGCCGCCGCTTTCAATCAGGTTGATCTGACGCGGAATCTCATAATCCAAAGCCATTTTGAGGAAGCGGAACGAGTTGACGTTCTTCACTTCCGCCTTGGTGCCGAGCTTCTCTTCCCCGCGCAGACGGACCGACACATTCGCATCACAACGGAGGTTGCCCTTCTCCATGTCGCAGTCGGAAATCTCGATGTACTCGAGGATTTGCTTCAAAGCGGTGACGAACGCGTACGCCTCATCGGAGCTACGGATGTCCGGCTCCGTCACGATCTCGATGAGCGGCGTACCGCTGCGGTTCAAGTCCACGTAGGTGTACTTTTCCGAGTCCTTGAAGCCGTCATGGATGGACTTGCCCGCGTCATCTTCCATGTGGATGCGCGTGATGCGGACCCGCTTGGTTTCTCCGTTTAGTTCAAAATCCACGTGACCGTGCTCGGCCAGCGGCTTGTCGAACTGCGAGATCTGGTAGCCCTTGGGAAGGTCCGGGTAGAAGTAGTTCTTGCGGGCGAAGATGGACGCTTCGTTCACCGTACACTTCAGCGCCAGCGCGGCCTTGATCGCGTACTCGACGGCCTGGCGGCTGAGGACGGGCAAGGCGCCCGGCAGGCCAAGGCACACCGGGCAGACGTTGGTGTTCGGGTCCGCGCCAAAGCCGGTGGCGCAACCGCAAAAGATCTTGGTGCGAGTGGCAAGCTGGCAATGGACCTCAAGGCCCATCACCGCTTCATACTTTTCCATCGACATGTGCGTTGTTGTAATCGTGATTAGTCGCCAGCGGCTGCGGCAGCAGCAGGTTCAATCGACACGAGGTTACCGTTGGCGATCGCCTGCGCCTGCTCCATCGTGAACTCCTGGGTCTTGGCCGAGTGGTTCATCGAGCAGAACTTAGGACCGCACATCGAACAGAACGCCGCTTCCTTGAAGCCCTCTTCAGGCAACGTCTCATCGTGGTACGCGCGGGCCGTTTCGGGGTCGAGCGAGAGTTCAAATTGACGGTTCCAATCGAACGAGAAGCGCGCGCGCGACAGTTCGTCGTCACGATCCCGCGCACCCGGGCGATGCCGTGCGATGTCTGCCGCATGGGCCGCGATCTTGTAGGCGATGATGCCCTGCTTTACATCTTCTTTGTTCGGCAGACCCAGGTGTTCTTTGGGGGTGACGTAGCAAAGCATGGACGCGCCGTGCCAACCGATCATCGCGGCGCCGATGGCCGAGGTGATGTGGTCGTAGCCGGGGGCGATGTCCGTCACCAGCGGACCCAGGGTGTAGAACGGCGCTTCAAAGCACAGTTCCTTTTCCTTCTCGACTTGCAACGCGATCTGGTCCAGCGGGATGTGGCCAGGCCCTTCGATCATGGTCTGGACATCGTATTCCCAGGCGATCTTGGTGAGCTCGCCCAGGGTCTTCAGTTCGGCGAACTGCGCTTCGTCGCTCGCGTCGGCGAGGCTACCGGGACGCAAGCCGTCGCCGAGAGAGAAGCTGACGTCGTGCTTTTGGAAGATCTTGCAGATACGGTCGAAGTTCTCGTACAGCAGGTTCTGCTTGTGGTTGCGGACCATCCATTCGGCGAGAATCGCACCGCCGCGGGACACGATGCCCGTAATGCGCTTGGCCGTGAGCGGGATGTACTGCACAAGCACGCCGGCATGGATCGTCATGTAATCAACGCCCTGCTCGGCCTGCTCTTCGATAACTTCGAGCAGAACTTCAATGTTGAGGTCCTGGACGCGGCGTACGCGAGCGAGGGCCTCATAAATCGGCACGGTACCGATTGGCACCGGCGAGTTGGCAATGATCGCCTTGCGGATCTCCGGGATGTCGCCGCCGGTGGAGAGATCCATCACGGTGTCCGCGCCGTACTTGATGGAGTAGCGGAGTTTTTCCAGCTCTTCTTCGATATTGGACGTCGTCGCCGAGTTGCCAATGTTCGAATTGATCTTGCACTTGGACGCCACACCGATGGCCATCGGCTCCAGATTGGTGTGGTTGATGTTGGCGGGGATAATCATTCGCCCGCGGGCCACTTCGTCCCGAACCAGTTCGGGAGTCAGCCGTTCTCGCCGGGCGACGTATTGCATCTCCTCCGTGATGATGCCCTTGCGGGCATAATGCATCTGGGTGCGGATCGCGTCGTTGCTACGCTTGGAGGTCCATTCGCTACGCATAGTCTAAACAATCAGGCTAACCTAGAACGTGACCGATGAGTTTGGACTCCCTCCTGACCGAGCAGCGCAATCCGGCGTCTGAGAACCTGGACGCGCTCTCTACCTTTGAAATGATGCGCGTGATGAACCACGAAGACCACAAGGTGGCCGACGCGGTGGGTCGCGCGATTCCTGAAATTGCCAAGGCCGTGGACGCGATTGCGGACCGTTTGGAAGCGGGCGGACGGATGTTTTACGTCGGCGCCGGGACCAGCGGACGCCTGGGCGTACTCGATGCTTCGGAATGTCCGCCGACGTTCAGCGTGCCGTACGAGATGATTCAGGGCGTAATGGCTGGCGGCATGACCGCGCTCTATTCGGCTACCGAAGCATCGGAGGACAGCGTCGAACTGGGTCGCACGGATCTCGAGGCCAAAGGTTTTACCAAAGGCGACGTCGCGGTAGGGATCGCCGCCAGTGGACGTACGCCATACGTGCTGGGCGCGATCGCATACGCGAAGGAACTTGGCGCGTTGACGGTTGGCGTAAGCTGTACGCCGCATTCGCAGCTATCGCGCAGTGTCGACATCGGCATTGAAGCGGCGCCGGGAGCGGAGGTCGTGGCGGGGTCCACGAGGCTGCGTGCCGGTACGGCGACGAAGATGGTGCTGAACATGCTGAGTACCGGGGTGATGGTTCGCCTTGGACATGTGTACGGCAACCTGATGGTGAATTTGAAGCCCAGCAACGAAAAGCTGGTGGATCGTGCACGGCGTATCGTTTCGCAGGCCGCCGGTGTGCCTTACGAAGAAGCCGCCCAATTGCTGGACGCCGCCGGTATGGTCGTCAAGACCGCCATCGTTATGGGTAAGTTGCGCATTGGCAAAGATGAGGCGGAACAGAGCCTCCGCGCATCGCACGGCCGCATTCGCGCGGTGCTGGCGCAAGAAGGGTTGAATGGATAAGTTTTTGATTCGCGGCGGTGCGCCGCTGGCTGGTGAAGTACAAACGTCGGGCGCGAAGAACTCCGCGCTTCCTGTACTGGCCGCCTCTTTGCTTTCGAGCGAACCGGTGACGTTGCGCCGCATCCCGCAGGTGCGCGACATCGGCACCATGCAGAAGCTGCTGCGCTACAACGGCGCAACCGTGGATGTGGACGATTCCGGCACGGTTCGTGTACATGCTGCCACAATCGCTAACCCGGAAGCGCCGTATGAAATCGTCAAGACGATGCGTGCGTCGAGCTTGGTGCTGGGTCCGCTGGTGGCTCGCACGGGTCGCGCACGAGTGTCGATGCCGGGTGGTTGCGCGATTGGCGCTCGCCCGATCAATCTGCACGTAAACGCGCTGGAGAGCCTTGGAGCCCGCATCCACCAGGAGCACGGGTACGTGGAGGCTCGCGCAGACAACGGATTGAAGGGCGGCAAGATCAAGTTTGACCGCATCACGGTGACGGGTACGGAAGACCTGCTGATGGCAGCCGTGCTGGCGGAAGGCGAGACCGTCATCGACAACGCGGCACGCGAACCGGAAGTGGTGGATGTCGCGAACCTGCTGACCCAGATGGGCGCCAAGATCGAAGGCGCGGGTACGTCGACGATCACCGTGCAAGGTGTGTCGAGCCTCAAAGGTGCGGACCACACCATCATCCCGGACCGCATCGAGGCGGGTACGTTTCTGATCGCGGGTGCGATCACCGGCGGCGACGTCCGGATCAATGGCTGCAACCCCGAGCATCTGATGGCCACCATCGACCTGATGCGTCAAGCCGGCAGCCTCATCGAGACCGGCGAGGACTGGATGCACGTCCGCAAGAACGGGCAGCTGCGTTCGGTAGACATGACCACTGTTGAGTACCCCGGCTTTGCGACGGACTTGCAGGCGCAGTTTCTAGCGTTGATGACCCAGGCCGAGGGGATTTCGCTGATCGAAGAGACGATCTTTGAGAACCGCTTTATGCACGTGCCGGAGTTGGGTCGCATGGGCGCCAAGATCCGCATCGAGGGCCGCCGGGCGATTGTCGCAGGAGCGTCCAAGCTGAGCGGCGCGCCGGTGACGTGTTCGGATCTGCGAGCGAGCGCATCGCTCATCCTGGCAGCGCTGGTGGCCGAAGGCGAATCCTTGGTGGATCGCGTGTACCACGTCGACCGCGGGTACGAGAATCTCGAACAGAAGCTAGCTGGGCTGGGAGCCTCGATCACGCGCGTCGCTTAGTAAAGGTTTTGCACGGAACGTCGGCAGTCAGCGTCTTGTCCTGCAGAGGAGCAACAAGAACCCATGAGCCGACTCTTATCCCCATGGTTTACGGTAGCCGCCGCGGCGATCACCATTACCGCCGCCGTCGCACAGGAGAGGACCTCGCCGTCGCCGGCCGAAGTCTACCGGGTGGACTTTCAGCTTCGTGATGACACCGGTAAACCTCGCCGCTTTTCGATGCTGGCGGAGGCAGGCGGCCAAAACTCACTTCGTATCGGGACCAAGGTTCCCGTGGCTTCGGCCTTATCGCCGAGTGGGGTGCCCAGCCAGTTTAACTACATGGATACGGGCATCAACCTGGACCTGCGCCTTCGCAGCGCGGCGGGCGGCAAGATATCGCTCCGCCTCGATGTGGAGCTTACCGCATTGCAGCAGGGCGAACGCCAGGGTGCGGCAAACCCCACCATCGCCAATATTCGAACCACCGTGCAGGCTGTGGTGCCGGTGAAGAAGCCGACCGTGGTCGCGTCGATTGACGATCCGGCCACAACGCGACGGCTGGACATCGAGGTCACCCTCACACAGGTGGAATAAGCTGTAGGAATATGGCGCACAACAAAGGATTCTTGGACATCGTCAACGACGCGAAGTCCCGTGTGAAGGAAACCGACATACCGGGGTACCAGAAGATGCTGGCAGACGGTGTGGAGCACGTGCTGGTGGACGTTCGCGAGGACAATGAATGGGCGGCGGGCCATGCCGAAGGCGCTGTACACCTGGGCAAGGGCATCATCGAGCGGGATGTTGAGACCAAGATCCCGGACAAGAACACCAAGATCGTGCTGTACTGCGGCGGCGGATTCCGTTCGGCGCTGGTGGCCGACAACCTGCAGAAAATGGGGTACACGGACCCGATTTCGCTGGATGGCGGCTGGAAAGCTTGGGTGGCGGCAGGGCTGCCGACCTCGTCAAATCCTTAGGGCGAGGCCCGGACCGAAGATCACGCCGAGGCCGTTCCAGAGGATCATCACCAGCACGGCGATTTCGAGGTAAGTGATCCAGCGGATAAACGTCTTGCTGAGGAACTCAAACCGGATGAGCGCGGCCAACGCCACGCCGCCCAGAATGAGTGTGATGTCCAGTTGCAAGTCAAAGAGGCGGTTGAAGATCAGGATGACGGCGTAGAAGATCAGCGGCAGGTTCGCATCCGGCCGCTGTCTGGAAGCGCTGTGAATGGCCCAACCGCCCAGCATCAGCACCAGCAGGAGGCTGAAATTGATCGGCGTTGGGTCAAAGTAAAGCATAGTTCTCGTCTGTGATTAGAACGCCCAGCTCAGGCTGGTAAAGCCGGTGTGCGCGCGATAGCCCTGGTTGGGGATGATGAGCGACGCAAACGATTGCCGGTAGCCATAGTATTGGTACGCCGCGTTCCACCGCAGGCGCTCATGCAGGCGGATCGAGATCCGTCCCATGGGCGAAGTAAACGCCATCGGGAAAGTCTCCGCCGAAAAGTAGAACGGACGCGTGGTGGCCTGGTACAGGCTGCCGCCGTTCCGGTTGGTGCCGTCGGCTGTATCTTCCACACGCGAAAAGCCCGTCAACAGATCGACACGCTTTGCCACGGTGGTATGCAGCGTAAGATAACCCGTGTGGATATTGCTCAGATAGGCATAGGTGCCACGCTGGAGGTTGAAGTCCACAAAATACGCGATGCCGGAGAGGGTGTCGGTATGCAGCTTCGAGTATCCGCCCTGGATCGAGAACGACGGACGCGCGTTCCAGCTTGCGTCGACGCCATAGCTCCGCGCCCGCGAGCTAAAGCTCGTGATGCTGGTGGAGTTGAAGTTGTAGTTCGTCTTGGCGTACATCGCGAGCAGAACCGATTTCGTCTTATACTGCACGCGACCGTTCAGCAAGTGGTAGTTCCGGTCGCTTGTAGGATAGATCGGCTGATCTGCCCTTCCAACTTCAGAGTCTAAGGTGATTGAGATTGGTTTTGCGGGGCGCAACCGGAGCCCAAACCGTCCGGAATGGATATTGTTTGTCTGCTCCACAGCCGTACGGTCAGCAGCCCCACCAAAAAACGAATCCGATTCCACTGTCCGAATCCGCCGGTTGGTGTACTGGTACCCGGCCACCGCTGTGAGCCACTTGGTGGCGGTCACCGAAACGTCTGTAGCATTCGAAGTCGATAGGATTCCGAAGTACTGGAAGCTGAACCGCTGCAGGTCCAGCGAGCCCGAGTTGAACTCGAGGTAGTTCGACTGCCCATCCATCCTCACGTTGGAGACCGCGGTATGGTTCGTGACAGTAATCTGCTCCGTCGGAAACAGACTAACCGTCAGATTTCCCGTAGCCACCGGACGTCGGGCGTCACCCAGGGTGATGATCTGCCGCGTGAGCGGACCAAACGCCGTCCCGCCGAGCAACGATTCATCCGACACAAAGTTCCGCCGGCCATCCGTGTACGTGAATCGTCCGTTCACAGCCCACCAGTTGCTGTTTTCACGGAAAAGGGCAATCCGCCAGAAGGGACTGTTGCCGTGGTACGGTTCGCGCTTTGCATAACGCTGCAAAGTTGTCTCATCGGCAAGATTCGCGCCATTTGCACCTACCGCATAGAAGTCGTAGGGCGTATCTTCCTTGAAGTTTTCCCAGCCGCGCAGGACATCCAGCTTCAACCCTGCCCCGAGTGAGGCTCGTCCACCAAACCGGTATTGGGCTTGCTGCCGCCGGATCCCCGCCAGGAGCGTGAACTCATCTCCGATGTGTTCCAACAGATTGGTGGTAGTCCAGGCCGGCCCATTCTGGGTGTTGCGCGAGAACCCCATGTACAGCTGATACTTAGCCTGCGGGAAGAGGGTGAGGTCATGATCCTGCAACTGCCGCGTGGTGTTCATCAGGTGCTGACCCCGCGCAATTGCCGCAGCGGGATTGAAATAATCATTCGACCGCCACATCATGTCGTAGCGGTAGGTCTTGTTCTTCTGCAGGCGCAGCATCGCCGACTGATACGGATCGTTCCCAAGCCCCTGCGTGCTGATCACGAGCTCATCAAACAAGTGCCCCTTGCCGTCCCGGCTGTTTACATACAAAGAGCTGCCCAGGACACGGAGGCCGTTGCCGAAGTTCACATCGGACCGGAACTTGCCGAGGTCGCCGCCCACCGAGCGGAATCGATACCCGACTTCAAACGAGTTCCGAATGTTGTACTCGCTAACATTCGTCCCCCGGTTGGTCCCCACCAGCTCGTTGGTAGGAGCCACGGTAGGCTGCGCCGACGCTACCGTCAGGATCAGGAAAGGCGCGACAAAGATGCTTCGTTTCATGGGTTTGTGGCTCTCCTTTCTCTATCTGAGGAAACGGCTATCGGTGTTCGAACCGTGGATTCGAACGTGGCAGGAAGTGCAGTTCTGATATCGCGGGTCCGCCATGTTGTGGCTGGCAGACTGGCGTGGGACACCCAAGGCGGGGTTCGCTCCGAAGCCAGGCGCGCCATTGTGGCACTCCAGGCAAAGCGGAAACGCCGTAGGTCGTTTCAGCAGCCGGGCATTGGCCGAGCCATGCGGGATATGGCAGCTTTCACACCCGTCGACGCGGGTCGCAAGGTGCTCAAAAGCAAAAGGTCCACGCTTGTCGACATGGCATTTGAGGCAAGGTTCCTCGTTGGCCAGAGCTTGGTCCACCATTCGAGGCCGTCCGCCGCCGCGCCATGTTGGGGTATTCGTGCCATGCGGATTATGACAATCGGAACACTGCATGAACCCTTCGTTCACGCGATGCTTAAACGGCATCGAGAACTGGGCGCGTACATTCGAGTGGCAGGTATAGCAGAGCTCCACCTGGTTCTTGGCCAACAACGCTTTGGGGGTGGGCGACTTGTGAATCGAGTGGCAAGTCGAGCAAACCACATCCGCACGGGTATGGTCAGACCGCCGAATGTTAGCGCGATTTAATGTATTTGAGTGGCAGGTCAGGCAGCGGTCAAGGATCTGACGCGGTTCTTTCTGAGAGAACGCAAAGATCTTCGATTTGTCGCCTTTGGCCTCAACGTGCGCTTTGCCTGGTCCGTGGCACCCTTCGCAGCCTTGCTGCTCAAACGGAACGGACGCGTCGACAAGTGTTTTCTGATGCGGATTCCGATAGAAAGTGGAGTAAATGTCGGGATGACAGGTCCGGCAAGCTAATGAGCCTGCATATAGTTCTTTGTTTGGTGCACGATTGTCGGCGGCGCCGGCACTCGCCAGTGAGAGTAGGTACAGAACGACCCAACAGACCCCAAAGCGCATGATTAACAATAATGCGCGCTGAGCGTTGCAGGTTGCAATTCTCTAGCGCGCATTTTTTACTTTTTCTGAGATTAGAAGATCTTAAGTCTTTAGAACAGGTAGCTGAGGCCAACCATTGGGGTGATGCCCTGGAGCCATCCGCTGACGCTTGACCCGGCGTTCGGCACGATCACCTTCTTGGGGAACGGCGTCAGGTAATCCCAAACACCGGCGCGAAGAGCCCAACGCTCATTGAGGCGAGCGGAGAAGCCGGCACCGACGCTGATGACCGGACGAAGATCGTTGGTCTTGGTGAGGAGGGCGATGCGGCTTAGCGGCTGCGCTGCCTGTTCCTGGCCGGTGCCCTGGAAGAGACGCACGCCGCCACCGAAGGCGACAAACGGGCGAATCGTAGCTTCGCGAGGAGCAAAGTGGAGATGGACGTCGTAATGGATCGTGTGCGCCTGGGCGCCGAACGAGGCCTTTGCCCCATTGCCATCCAGTTGCAGAGGACCGCGGGCATAGTTGTACCGCATTTCCCCGCTCCAGCGATCCGAAGAGTTGTTGGTTAACCAAGCCGAGGTACTCAACCCCGTCCCGATATTGGCTTTGGCCGAGCCAGCCGCCGAATTGGCAATCGTCTGCGAAGTGTAGAACCCCGCACCAGCTCCTCCGCCAAACTCCCACTTCTGTCCAAAGGCATAGGAGCCCAGGAACAGAGGCGAGGCCATCAGCATGCATACTACTCGCTTCATCATGTGTGTGTTTCCTTGTCGTTTAGCCTGCTTATTGTCTGCAAGTCGTATTCGACTTTTGCGGAGCTTAGGATGAGGGCCGTCCCGGATATCGGAGAGCGGCCCAATCCATGTCTCTCTATTTGTGTTGAGCTATTCCACCACCCGCAGGTTGAGGGTAGTGGAACCATTGCCTTGGCGGATCTGCAGCGGAACTGAAAGACCCGTCGGAACATTACGAGGTACGGTGACCGTGATCTGGTACTGGCCAATTTCGCCAGGAACCATGGCTGCGGACTGTACCGGTAGAGCAACCCCACCAAGCGAAACCGTGGGAGCAACCAGCGGCACCGCCACAGGATCGGACGGGGCCGGCATGCCGGACTCGACCGGAGGGTTCGTCTGTCCGAGCCCCGTGAGGAAGACCGTGAGTGTATCGTTGCGGTGGACGGGGTTCGAATCCGTCACCACAATTCGGTTGGCGGCGCGGATTACCGTCGGAACTTCACCGACATCCTGCACGGCCGTCCGGAAGACCGAAGGTGCCTGAGGCTGAATGGTGAGGTTATACGTATCGCTGACGCCACCGGGAGTGCGGAGAATCAGCGCCACGTTGCCAGTCGCCTGGAAGGGCAGCTGCGCGTTGATCACGTTCGGCGAAACGAAGATGACCGGGAGCGGCAGCCCGTTTACCGTCAGGCAGCTCTCGCCAAGCGCCGTGGGCAACGGCTTCTCAACGCTAGCCAGGTTGACCGGGCTTAGGTTGGTTCCGCCGATTGTCACCAGACCGCCAGGGGCAACACTACCGGTCTGGTCCGCGGCATTCACCACGCGGCGAATCTGCGGGGGCGCAACCGCTGCGTCGTACTGCCAGGGGAGGACGGTGAAGCCCGAGGTCGTCAGATTCACGATGGCGCTCCGCGAATAGAGCGGGGCGATGGTACGGGTAAAGGTGCCGGTCGACGCCGACGACAGCAATGGTGCTTCCGCCATGCGAGTCGCACGGATACCGGAACCCGAAGCCGTCATGCGTTGAATGATGCCAGGGGACGAGGCGCTTGCGGCAACCGTCCGGAATCCTTCATTGTCGACAAAGGCGAACCCGGAAGAGGTGCCGGAGGTCGCGTCAAACTGCGACACACGAACCAGCGAGCGATTCAGCAGGAAGTTCCCGACGACGTACTGGTTAAAGCTCGACGCGGCATAGGCTCCCGAGAGGCTGGTGAAGTCTTTGCGCGAAACAGTGAACGTATCGACGTTGGCGTCGTAGAGCATCACGTTGCCGTCGGAAGAAGCGAACAGAATCGCCGAGCCATTCGGGGTGGCCGAGAGAGCCGTCTTGACATCTACCTTGTTCTCAAAGATGCCAAGGCTGGGCAGAATTGTGCTGGTCCGGGTCACCATATCAATGCGGTGCACCTGATTGCTGCCACCCGACGAACTGCGAGTGCTGGCGAGAATGCCACGGTTGGAAGTAGCGATCGACTGCACATAGTCGCCCTTGGCCATGCGAATGGGCTGCGAAGGCTCAAGAGTCTCCAGATCAAACACGCTGACATAGTGCGACCGATCGCAGCCAACCAGCAGGTGTTGACGATCAAAGGTCACGGCCATGCTCATGGGCTGAGTGCAGGTGCGGAGGGTCGCAAGACGCGTGCTATTCGCACCGTCATAAACGAGAACCTGGTTACGATCCTGGCGCAACACGTAGAAGCGATCCCGTGAAGGATCCGCCACAAGGTCCTTCAAAGTACCCGGCACGTTCACAAAGGTCCCGCGCTGGTCGGGCTCCTTGTTGTTGATGAGAACTCGAACGGGGTTTGGAATGTTCACTGCGGCGTCAGAGTTGATGATGATCTTGGCAACCGTTGTGCCAGTGGTGTTCTGCAGAGCCGATCCGTCGACGCTGACCTGGATCGTAGCTGGCGTCACACCGCTGGTCTGGCTCAGGCGCAGGCCGGAACCCTCGACCGACAACGTGAACGGGGTGTTCCCACCGCCTGGATCGACGATCGTAAGCTGCTGAGAAGGCAGGGTGCGAACGCAGTAATTGCCTCGGAATACCATATCCTCTTCCAGTGCCGTAACGCGAGGAAAACGCTCGAGGATCCCGATCGGCAGAACCATGATGCCGCTGTCCGAGATCGAGTACATCATCGACCCATCGGCAGAGAGAACGCTCTTGCCAGCAAGGTTTTCTGATAAGCGGATCTGCTCTCGGGTGGTCAGATTATCCCAATCGCCGACGTGCAGAATCGGATCCGTAGATACTGCCGTTCCGTTCACGCCATTCGCATCGCGGGTCGCTACTTGGCCGTACACCAGGCCCCGCGCGGAGTCGATCAGCAAGCTACCAACGTTGAGCGTACCGGTGGGGTTGGGGTACTCGGCGATGTCAAAGAAGTTCACGTCCTGCAAAGCCCAACCCATCGCCGCCATACGGCCATCGCGGCTTACGCTAACCGCACGAGGCCCGAGAGGTGGCGAGGCGGTGTACAAACCCGCTGACAAGGCGCGATTCACCACGTCGTAGCGAAACATCAGTCTGTCGCCAAAGCCCCAAATCCACAAACCATCACCGGAGGCAGCAACGCTCGCGGCGACAATATTGGTCGGAAAGCTCGCGGCCGGCTGAGGGAGCGACTTCGCCGCCAAATCGGTCAGCGTCGCGATCACCTGCGTGGTTCCCGATACGGGGTCAAACACAATAAACTCTTGGCTGGTCACAACCAGCGCGCGGCCATCCAGGCCGAAGGCAACACCCAGAGGTGGGGTGCCTAATGCAAACGTTTGGCGGGAGCCACTTTCGAGCTCAATTACCGTCAACGCATTGCCGGCACTTGCGGGTGCCGAGAAATTTCCATAGTGGGCAACGACCAGATAGCGGCCGTCCGGAGACAATGCCAGCGAGCTTGGCTGCGAGGCGACGTTCATCGAAGTCTGCACCGTCTCATTGGCAAGTGACATCACTTCGATCCGGTTCGCCGTGTAGTTCGCCACATAGAGAACACCACGGGCCTCGTCGAGGGCCAGATCCGCGCCTTGGCCTCCAATGGGAACCACGCGGCCCAACGTACCCGCGGCGCCGGCACTGCCGGCGATCGCGGCAAAAGCCACGAGCACTCGCAAGAAAGGCTTCGAATTCATACTCACTCCACTTCTTCTTTTCTTGTCTTCTTCTGTGTTCCGGTCTACTTTTCCCAACGTCCCACCCGGCACATCCCGGCGAAACGCCCTAGAGGCATCCCAGGCTCCCCGGAAACGCAGCGCTTCACCGGCTGTTCGACAACCGCCGCAGCGCTTCTATCCCATTGGGAAGCCCAGGAACCGAAGTTGATAAAGGCCGTTACTCGTCGGCGCTTTTCTTACGGCGCAACACGATAATGCCGAGAAACAGGATCGCCAGCACCGCGCAAACAATACGAACCATTCCGCTATCCATTCGTCCTCTCCTTTCTCGCCCGCCATTCCTTTAATTCCTGCAACATGCGGGCGGCCACCACTGATCAGATTCCGTTCATCATCGGGATCAACTCCCGAACGATCTTTACTGCTACCGGGCCCACCGTCACTACGAATAGCGACGGAAGAATGCAAAAGAAGATCGGGAACACCAGCTTGACGCCAAGCTTGGCAGCCTTCTCTTCGCAAACCTGACGCGCCTGGACTCGCATGAAGTCCGAGTGCGCGCGAAGACTTTGAGCGACGCCCGTTCCAAACCGGTCAGCCTGGATCAAGACCGCCACTAATTTCTTTAGATCGTCAGAGGCGGTGCGTTCCGATAGATTGCGAAGCGCTTCAACGCGCCTTTTGCCCGCCTTCAATTCGAGGTTCACCAGCGCAAACTCCTCGCTGATGTCCGGATGCGCATGTTCCAACTCTTTCGAAACCTGCAGAATCGCCTGGTCAAGTCCAAGCCCCGACTCCACGCAAACGACCATCAGGTCAAGAGAATTGGGCAACCCGCGCGAGATTTCGCGCTGACGCTTCTTCGCCCGCAAATTGACATACTCGTTGGGACCAAAGAACCCCATCGCACCGGCCGCGGCAATCGCCACGAACTTGTTTGCCGGATCGGAGTCGGAGCCCGCCACCAGCATGGTCATGACAATCGGAAGAGCCACCGCCAAGGCTAGCTTGGCACCGTACAAATACTTGAGCGCATTCGGGTTACGAATACCCGCTCGAATCATACGGCGCTGCATGACCGTAACGTCTTTGGGCGAGGCGGGAATCAGGCTTCCCAGCTTCTGCAGCACGTCGCGGAAGATCAGGCTAGGATGAGTGGGCGTAATCTCCTGTTCGATTGCCGTTACGCCTGTAACGCGCTCAATCGCTTCCTTTGGCCGCACCCAAAACTTGACGCCAACGAGGGTAAAGGCCACCGCCACTACGATAAATACAACTAAAGTCATTAAGAACACGGCTTCATCTCCACTTCCGGCAGTTCCCTAGGTGACGTCGATCGCCACAATCTTGCGCATGATGCCGTAGCCGATGATCTGCAGCAGAATGGCGGCCCCCATCATGTAGTTGCCAATCTCGTCGAGAAAGAAGAACCTGATGTAGTCCGGATTCACCCAAAACATCAACAGGGCGACACCGATCGGAATACAGGTCAGCGCAGTACCAGTCATCTTGCCGTGCGCACTGATCGCCTTAATGCGACCCCTTAGCTTGAACCGTTCGCGGATGACGTAGGCCAGCTTGTCGAGAATCTCCGCGAGGTTACCGCCAGTCCGCTTCTGCAATAGCACTGCCGACACGAAGAAATGCACGTCCAGCGACGGAACTCGCTTTGCCATCTTTTGGAGAGCGACGTCCAACGGCAAGCCGAGGTTGTGTTCTTCAAACGAACGGCGAAACTCACCGGCGATCGGTTCCTGGAACTCACGGTGGATCATTTCGAGCGAAACGCTAAATGCATGGCCGGCGCGCATCGAACGCGCAACAAACTCGAGACTTTCCGGGAACAGTTCCTCAAACCGCGCCAGACGTTTACCGCGCGCCCGGATCACGTAGAGAATCGGGAGACAGGCGAACCCCGCGCCCACCAAGTACGCGAAGGCCTGAAACGCGGACGGCAGTATCATCCACGTCACCAGAAAGCCAACAATAAATAGGCCGCAGCAACCTTGGATTGTTTTGAGCGGATTCCATTTCAGTCCCGCCTGGTCTAGAAGAACCTGTAGTTTTGGCAGCAGTTCGTACTTTTTGAGTACGTCCACAAGGCGGCCACCGGCCAACTCGCGCTCCAGCAGGTGCTTTGGTTTTGCAGCCGCCTTCGCCTTTGCCTTTGCCGCGCTTCCCTTCTTCTCCCTACCCGTAAGCCGATCCTTGATCTTTGTGAAGTCAGCAGACTTCAAAAGACCCGACAGGACCCACCAAACGGCCATGGCGGAGATCCAGACAACAAGCAAGATGCCGAGAAACAGAAACATAGGATTCTCCTAACCGCGCCTCAGACCTCTACCACTTCGTCGAACAGATCGGGACGCAGGCGAATACCGGCGGCCAGCAGCTTCTCGTAGAACTTCGGTCGAATGCCGGTGGCCGCGAATCGTCCGACCACCCGGCCGTCAGGATTCAAACCACGCTTTTCGAACACGAACAGGTCCTGCAGGGTGACCACCTCGCCTTCCATGCCTGTCACTTCCGTGATGCTGATGACGCGGCGGCTACCGTCAGACAAACGAGAGGCCTGTACCAGAAGGTTGACGGCGCTGGAGATCTGCTGCCGAATCGAGGTCAACTGCATGTTCGAATTCGCCAGAGACACCATCACTTCCAGACGCGAGACAGCGTCGCGCGGGGAGTTGGCGTGGACCGTGGTCAGCGAGCCGTCGTGACCCGTATTCATTGCTTGCAACATGTCGAGCGCTTCCTCGCCACGGACTTCGCCGACCACGATGCGGTCGGGGCGCATACGCAAGCTGTTGACAAGCAACTCGCGCTGCCGGATCGCGCCGTTCCCTTCGAGGTTTGGCGGGCGGGTTTCAAGACGTGCCACGTGCGGCTGCTTCAACTGCAATTCGGCGGCGTCTTCGATGGTCACGATACGTTCTTTCGGCGAGATAAAGAACGACATGGCGTTCAGAAGAGTCGTTTTGCCGGCGCCGGTGCCGCCCGCGATGATGATGTTCATGCGAGCCTTTACCGCGGCCTCGAGCAACTCCATCATGCCGGACGTCATGGCTCGCTTCTCGACCAGATCGTGTGGCAGCAACTTATCCTGGCTGAAGCGGCGGATGGAGAGTAGCGGACCATCAACCGCGAGCGGAGGGATGATCGCGTTGACGCGCGAACCATCGAGCAAACGTGCGTCGACCATGGGTGTCGATTCGTCGACGCGGCGGCCGACCTGAGATACGATCTTGTCGATGATGCGCAGCAGGTGCTGATCATCACGGAACGAGACGTTGGTCAATTCCAACAAGCCCTTGCGTTCCACATAAACCTGCTTGTGTCCGTTGACCAGAATGTCCGAGATGGTGGCATCCTGCAGCAACGGCTCGAGCGGCCCAAGACCGAAAACCTCGTCAAGAACTTCGTCGCTGATTTGTTGCTTCTCGATCGAGCTGAGCAATGTCGGCTCACTATCGATGAGCTGAATCAACGCCTGCCGGACCTCACCACGAACCCGCTGGTTATCAATCGTGGCGAGCGCTTCGAGGTTGATTTTGTCGACAAGCTTGCGGTGGAGCGTGAACTTCAGCTCCTGATACTCCGGCTTCAAGCTCGACTTGACGCGGCCCGAGTTCTTCATCAGCCGCTGTTCCCAGCTGATTTGATTGCCTTTATTCGGATCAAGCGGAGAGAACATGTGAATTTAGCGCCTTATTTCTTTCGTTCTTTCTTTTGCTAATGGGCAGCCGACATCACGCCACTGCGGTGCGACCCTGTATCGACCGCCGGACGCTTCCCGCCCGGGCTGTTCAAATTGGCGAGTTTGGCTGCAAATGCATCAATGGCTTTGCCGAGATCGCCATCCGAGCCGAGCGGCTGGCCGAGAGAAATCGCCCGGTGCAGCGGAAAATAGTCGTTCGGCAGACTGGCATACACGGGGCAGTTGAAGAGCTTTTCGAGGTCCGCGGTGCCGATACCATCCCAACGGCTAATTCGGTTCACCAGCATCTGTACACGCTCCTTCGGCAACCCGATCTGCTCGAGCAGCGCTACGGACTTGCGCGCCAGATGCAGACTTGGCAATTCCGACGTCGTGACCAGGAAAATACGATCTGCTTGCGAGGCGGCAATCATGCTGATCCGCTGGAAAATCATCGGAAGATCGACGACGATCCAATCGTAGGAGTGGCGCATCGAGTCGAGCACATAGGACAACCGTGCGTTATCGATCTCAACGTTCTCCGGCTGGATCGGAGCCGGGAGTATATCGATGCCGCCGTGCGGCTCCGCTAGCGATCCCCAGTTTTCCGGGTCCAGCGACTCGGCATGGATCATCGCATCGATCAGCGAGTAGCGGCTCTCGAGCTTGAGGTAGAAGCCCAAAGCGCCACCCATCAGGTCGAAATCAGCCAACAAGACACGGCTACCCGTCAGCCGCCCCAGCGCGAACGCCGTCTGAACAGCGATCGTCGATGAGCCGGATCCCGGCTTGGTGCTCGAAACTGCGATGAGATTCCCTGCGAACTCACGTCGCTGCGCCGCTTCCGCATCCCCTTGACGCATGCGGACCAACCGGGTGACCGCTTCGCGCTGAATTTGAGGGTCAAACGGAGCGTGCAAAAACTCGGACGCACCAGCGCGAAGCGAGCGCAGAATCGCCGGAGAATCATTAGTTGAGTGCAGACCGACAATATGTAGGTCACGGCCACACCCCGCCAGGTACTGAATTACCCCAGCGGCGGTTTCGAGGTCTGAGGATAGATCCACCAGAACGGCTTGCGGATTGTATTGGTTCAGCCGCATTTCGAGCGTTTGTGGGTTAGGGTACGAGTTGAGCTCCCCCAACAGCTGAAATGTCTTGGCCGCCGGAAGCGAATCCTGAAACTGCTGGCTCAGCCGTGGATCGCATGCGATCAACAGCGCCGTGAGTTCCGAACCGCCTCCACCCGCTCTACCGTTCCAGTTCATATCAGTTCCAGGGTCAGGAAACCTTAGTTGTTGCCCTTCTGCTTGTTCTTCGCGGACTTTGCATCGCTTGCATTGTTCTTCGCGTTCTGCGTCTTCCCGCTGGTGGGTGAAGCTGAGCTCTGCGGCTTGGGGGCCGGAGTGCTCTTCACCGGGATGAGGAACTCGTTCGGGAAGTCCAGCATCGGCTTCGGATCGGACGGATTCAGCGGCAAGGTGATCTCAGGCGTCACCATCACAACCAGTTCCGACAGCGACTTCTGTACGTCTTTGCTCTTGAACAAGGCACCCAGTATCGGTACCGAGCCAAGGCCCGGAACACGAGACAAACGCTCGGTGTCGCGATTGTCGATCAAGCCCGAGACGATGAACGTCTGACCGTCGCCCAGTTCGATGCCTGTTTGCGTACGGCGGGTCGACAATGCGGGGATCGTGAATCCGTTAAAGCTTACGCCCTGGGCGAGATCGATGGTAGACACTTCCTGTACCAAATCGACCTTGATGGTCTTGTTCGGAGTCACCGTGGGGGTAAACCGAAGGCGGATACCAAACTCCTTAAACTGAATGGTCACCGCAGCGGCATTCGCGCCACCCTGCAACACTGGAACGGGGAACTCGCCACCAACCAGAAACGCGGCTTCTTTTCCGTTGGACGTCACCAGGTTCGGCTCGGCGAGGATCTGCAGTACACCCTTGGTCTGCAACGCCTTGATGAAGGCACCGAAGTTCAGATCCGGGCGAAACGCGAAGATGGTTAAGGCGTCGCTAATCGTGAAGTTCGCTGCGGGATTGACGACAGTTCCAGGCGCGTTGGGAGCGACATTGGTGACGCTGGGAGCGCCGAACTGCCCGGTGCTAGTACGGCCAATGGTGCCGCCCAAAGCGCCCGTAGAAAGCAAGTTCACGCCATACTGCTGGCCGGCGTTACGATCCAGTTCCGCGAACTTCACGCGCAACACGATCTGCTTTTCAACCGGGACGTTGATCGTCAGGTTATTGATCACCGTCTTGGCAAAGCCTGCCGCCATCGCCACCGCTCGCTCGGCGATTTGCGGTGTGCTCACCGTGCCGTTCAGCGACAGGGAGTCGCGCGAGGACACGATGTGGATCTCCTCGTTGGGGAACGTATCCTTCACCATCCGGCGGATGGCTTCGAGGTTCAACTCCACCGAGATGTTGTAGAACGTCCGCTGACCGGCCTTGTTCCACACCACCATGGTGGCGTTGCCGAATCCCTTGCCGTGCAGAAGAATTTCACGCGTGGTGATCGGGCTGGCATCGACCACATCCGGATTGCTCGTGGAGATCTGCCGGATGTCGGACGCAAAATCGATGACGACGCTCTTGCCAATGGTGAGGCGCAAGTCCTCTCCGGGCTGGGCCAGCGCCGCGGGCGCCAAAAGCATCCACGGAGCGAGCGCGGCGGCGACAGCGGCGAATCCCGAAAATCTGCTTCTCATAGTTACTCCCGTACTTTTCACTTCGGTGCTCTCTCGTTACCTGTCTCGTTTTACTGGCGGGCGCTCGGCCGCACGGCCTCGACGCTCTTCGTGGTGCCGCGGATCACAATCACCTGGTCTGGCGGAGCGGGCGGGGGCGGCGGAGCGACAGATGGGGCCGCGGGCGCCACTGCAGCCTGCACGACCGGGCGGGGACGGGGACGGGGGCGCGGCGCTTCCGGATCTTCCACCACGTCGTTCTTCGCAGAATCACCACCGGCGCGCGAGTGGCCGCCGACGCGGAACAAGTCATTCACCTTGCGGCCGGAGGTCTTCGTGATCTCCTGATCGCTACCATTGCGGAGAATCAACTGAATGTGACCTTCCTGATTGGCCAAGGTTAGGATTTCCGCCTGTTTGGGATCCGCCAGCAGCGTTACCGTCGGTGCGCTGATTGCCTGTCCTCGTGCATCGGCTTGCAGATTCTGACCCGCCGACAGCACAATAATGTTCTGCAGAACCGTCTGCGTCACGCTACCTTCCGAACCCGTCGGACGACCTGTCACCAGGACGTCGACACGCATGTTCGGGAGCACGAAACCGGCAACACCCGTCACGTCATTGACGCGAACCGTCACCGCACGCATCCCCTGCGGGATGATTGGCGCAAGACCGACCCCCGCTCCGCGAGGCGCGAGGCGGCCCTCGAGCACCGGCTCGTCAGCGAGGATGTTGCTCGCCACCGGACGATCCAGCACGTCCGTGTCTTTCGAAAATGCGCCTTTGGGAAAGGCTTCGGCGGCGATTTTCACCAGCTTTACGTCGCCTGGCTTGACCGTCACACCGACGTTTAGCGGCCGCGTCGCGACCACGACGTCACGTGTCTCGGTGGGCGCCTGCGCTTTTGGCGCGCCGTTGCCGGCCCGAGCATTGATCTGATAGAAGATGCTCGAAACGACGAGCGCGAACACAAGGCTAATGCCCAAGACGGTTAAAAATCTGCGGTCCATTTCTTACTCCAGTCCTCATCCTTTCGGCACAAGCGACAACCACGCCCCAAGCGTGATGGCGGGCGCATACGGTATGTGAGCGGGCGTTGTTTTCGGCCCTCGCCGCAACAGCGCACTCCAACCGAGCGCCAACACCGCGAAAATACCCCCGAGGCCCGCCGTCCACAGCGAGGCTTCGAGCATCCGGCCGGCGCCCAATATCGCGCCGATACCGGCCATTAACTTCACGTCCCCTCCCCCCATGCCGCCGAGGAGGTAGAACACTAAAAACACCAGAAAACCAAGTACGGTCCCCAGTAACGAGGACCCAAAACCGCTCCAACCGCCAGTCCAGGCGGCAGCGGCAAGACCACCGGTGACGGCGGCCACCGGAATCCAGTTCGGGATCTCGCGGCGTGCCAAATCCTCGACCGTCGCCGTGATTCCGACGAAAATGGCAAGCGCGACCTGTGGATTCCAGACCATAACTCTCTTAAGAACTCTTTCTCTCTAGCGGCCCTTCTTACCGGCCGTGGGCTTTTGCTGCCCGGCAGCGCCCATCAGCCGGGGCATCCGTAACATCAACGGAGCCAAAAACCCGGCTTGCAGGGCGAACTCAGCGAGCGCTTTCCCCGATGGCAGGCGCCAGGACGAGTCATCCATCCACTCCAACGGCATGGGCGCCAAACCGAACTTTTTCGAAGCAAACCCGTTGGAGCCAAACTCGCCGGAGCCCGATCGGACGCGATTCTTGCCTGGGATCTTGCCGGACCCCGGACTGCGTGCGTCGATCTTGTCCGTCTCCATTCGGGTATTCCTTCCTAAAATTTCGGCACTGTCCGGTGATTTCATTAGGCTTTGTTTGCGAATCCCGTCATGACCCTAGAACTTTGGTTCCCGCACTTTCTGCTCGACCTTCTCATACACCAGCGTTTTGCCGTTATCTTCCAATAACTTCCAGCGTGAACTCGCCTTCAAAAGCGAATTCAGCGGCCACTCCACCGGCGCGACCACAAAGTCGAATTTGTACTTCTCCATCAGCCCTTGCCAGTTGTGCAGACCGTTCAGGAGGTGTACGTAGTCTCCCCCCGTTTGCGGACCGTAAAAGTCGCTCCGGCCGTCTACGAACACACGCTGCTTGGGGTAGCCGTGATAGAGCAGGTAGTCCCCCCATTGGTCCGTGGTGAGCACCCGCGAGGTCAACATGCGGGTACGGTATTTCTCGAGGATCTCGACCGGGAACATCACCGAAGTAAAGTCCGACGGCCAGCGCATCAACGGTGCGTCAAAGGCCAAAAGCGCTGCAAAGAACACAGCGGCCCATACCGAATTCCGGCGGAAGTTCGGCGCCAGATCCTTCGACATCTGCTGCAGGATCCCCGGAATACTCTTACGCGATTGCCCCGCCGCGAACCCGTTCCACCACTCGGTGAGTTGTACGGCGGCAAGCGGCGTCGCCACCGAGGCAAAGATCGTGATGTGGCGTTGCGACCCCAATGCCATATGCGCCAAGCCCGCGATCCATACGGTCTCGACAAAGCGTCCGCGCGCGATGAGACCACCTGCCGTAATCAGGCCCAGGAACAACAGCAACTCGAACTGCATCGCACTCTCGCCACGAAACGTCGGCGACTGGAACTCTTGCACCGCGTTGCGGATGAAGTCCGAACCCAAATACGCGAAAACATGTTGGTGTAGGTGAAATCCGTACGGATTGGCCAAGGTCGCGACCCCGCACAGCGCCGTCAACAGGCCGTACCGCCGCGCCTCGTCCCAGCGGCGTTCGAGCAACGTACCCGCAGTTGCGCCGCCCACCAGCACGATCCCGGCCAGGAATCCGCCATGCAGATTGGTCCACAACGCCATCGCCGGAACCACCAGCCACAGCTTCCAGGAAGGATTTTTCCGGTCTGCGTCAATCAGCCAGGCGAGAGCCGGAATCAGCACCAGAGTCACCAGGTGCGGACGCGCCAAAAAGTGAATCGAACACGCGCCGACGGCGATCAAGGTCAGCCCCAGCGCGACCAGGGCGTTCACGCCCTTCCACATCATGTACCGCAGCAGGATGCCCGCAAACAGGGCGATCAGGCCGCCGGCGAACCACACAATCGCCTTAAGACCACCCGCACGATGCAGTAGCCCCATCCCGACGTCAGAGAGCCACTCCCACGCATACCAGGCCTCGCCCGGCTTTGAGAATGAGAACGGATCGGTATGCGGCACCGCGCCCGTATCGAGAATCATCTCGCCTACGCGGATATGCCAGCCGGCGTCGCCATCGGTAAGCAAACTCGACCATCCATGCGGACCCGACGCGAACGTCCATGCCACCAGGGCGACGATGAACACGTCGGCAAAGCTCAACTGCAACCAGGAGCGCCACGTGCTCGACCCGCTTGAAGCCGGTAAGACTTCAGCCGCCGGCCGTACACCGGCACCTGCCAGTAGGCGTAAGTCCTCAGCGGCGTTTCCGGATGTACTCGGTGTTTCGGTGCCTGCAGAAGAAGATGGTGGTAAGTCGTTCACTCGGTCGTGTGCCCTTCGCAGTTGGTACAAAAGTGCTACAACGTTCTTCGAGCGAATCGACTGTTTTCTTTAGGCCACACGGAAAGACGTTGCGTCGCCCGTCTCAGCCCCGGTCCCCGGATCCACGCCCAGCAACTTCCGGCCGTGAATCGCCAACTCGAAGCGATCCTTTACGCCCGTCTTTTCAAAGATGTGCATGAGGTGGACCTTCACCGTCCCTGGAGTAATCGCCAGCCGCTCACCGATCTCGCGATTTCGCATCCCGCGGCACACACAAACCGCGATCTCCCGTTCACGAGGTGTCAGCTTCGGCGTTGGACGCCAGTTATGCTGGCGATTCAACTCCAGGGACTGTTCGACCCAAATGTTCCCCGCCGCAACCGTCCGAAAACATTCGAGCATCTGCGACAGCGGCAACGTCTTACGAAGCACCGCGCGTACGCCCATTTGGATCGCGCGCAGCGAATCGATATCGGTCTGTTCCTGCACCCACAGCACGGCGTTCGAAGCCGGCGACAGTTGCCGCAAGTCCGAAACGAACTGCAACGCGGTACGCAATCCCGTATGGTGGTCCACCAGAACGACATCGGCGGCGGCTTCGCGCAGGCGATCCAACGCGTCGGCAGAGGTGGTTGCGGCTCCACGGAACTCCAGTTCCGGATAGTCGGAAGCCAGGGCTTCGAGGCCACGCAGGGCGATCGGTTGCGATTCGTAAGCGAAGACGGAAATACTCATTTTTGCGGGTGGTTGTGGCTAGGAACCGTACAGCTTTCCCCCACATTGAGGTGATCGGATTCCCCTTTCCGCGCAGATAGGTACTAAGTGTCTTTTCCTGCACCCTTTTTCCTTAGAAGCCTCCTCCGCAACTGCTTCGTACATAAGGGAAAGGCCCGACGCGCACCGGTACCGCTGCCTGTGCGAAACTTTGCTCATGCGAATCGACGCGCACCAGCATTATTGGGACCCGCAGGCTGTCCACTACTTCTGGATGCCGGAAAATCATCCGGTGCTTACCCGGGCCTACGGTCCCGCCGATCTCGAACCCATCCTCGAACGCAATCAGTTCGCCGGTTCGGTGCTGGTACAAGCGGCGCATGATCCCAAAGAGGCCGCCTGGATGCTCGACCTCGCGGACAAGCATCCCTCCATCCTCGGCGTGGTCGCCTGGGCCGACCTTCGCGATGGCGCCAACCTCCCCGCCGTGCTCGACAACCTGCAGAAGCATCCTAAGTTCAAAGGCATTCGCCACCTCGTACAGGATGAACCGGACGTCGACTGGCTCCTCCGCCACGATGTCCTAGACGGGTTAAAGGAACTGGCACGCCGGGGGATTCCGTATGACATCCTGGTCAAGCCGCCGCAGCTCCATGTTGTCGAACCACTCGTCGACCGCGTACCCGATCTTCAGGTCGTCATCGATCACATCGCTAAGCCCTATATCAAGGATCGGATTTTTGATGGCTGGGCCCAGCAAATGGAAGCCATCGCCAAGATCCCGCACGTCCACGTCAAGATGTCCGGCATGATCACGGAAGCGGACCACACCAGTTGGAGCGCGGAGAGCCTACGCCCCTATGTCCAGCATGTGTACTGGAAGTTCGGTGCCGACCGCATCCTATTCGGCAGCGACTGGCCCGTATGCCTGCTGGCCGGGACGTGGAAAGAGGTGCTCGCCGCGTTCACGCAGGCGCTGGGTCCGCTCGACCAGCATACCCGCGCCAAGATGCTCGGTGAGAACGCCGCTCGATTCTACAAGCTCAGCTTACCGGCATAGATCCGTCATTCGCCGTTTTCTGCCGACAGTTCGCCGCATCTCCGATGACCGCAGCCGTATCCCTGCCCTACCATCAAGCCTATGAGAACCTCTTCTTGGATGGCTTTCGGCGCGGCGATCGGCGTTTTGGCCGCGCAGGAAGTCCGCTTCGATCACGTCGTGCGCAATGATTTCTTCGCCGGCTTTTCCGGCAACCGTGAAGCGCTCTCCCGCGGCATGGAAAAGACCCAGGCTGTCATCGAGAAAGACCCCAACCATGCGGAAGCGCTGGTGTGGCACGGCGCCGGTCTGGTCTTCCAATCGGGCGACCTTTTTCAAAAGGGTGAGCAACAAAAAGGCATTGAGCAGTACATGAAGGGCATGGCGATGATGGACAAAGCCGTCGCGCTCGCCCCTAAAGCTGTCGGCGTTCGCGTACCCCGCGGCTCCGTGCTCATGCAAGCCAGCTTCGGTATGCCGCCGGAAATGGCCAAGCCCGTCCTCGAGAAAGCGCTCGACGATTACATGACCACTTACGACGTGCAGAAGGCCTTTTTCGACAAAGTCGGCGAACACCCGCGCGGCGAACTCCTGTTCGGCATCGCCAACTCCTATCGCCGTCTGGGCGACGAAGCCAAAGCCAACGAGTGGTTCAAGATGATCACCGACAAGATGCCCAACACCAACTACGCCAAGCGCGCCGACATCTGGCTCACCACCAAGTCGCTCACACCCGCGCAGCAGCGCTGTGTAGGCTGCCACGTCGACAAATAGGCTCGTTACTGGTACACCGCGCCGGGAATCAGGTAGGCATACGCGACCACCAGCAGTCCCAGCACCGACGCTAGAAAGATACTGTGCCGCAGCGTAAAGCGGAACAGCTTCGATTCATCCTCAGCCTTCATTCCAGTGGCCGCACAAGCGACGGCGATGGATTGAAGGCTGATCATTTTTCCCATCACGCCTGCTGCTGAGTTCGACGACGCCATCAATACAGGACTCAAACCCAGGCTCTTCGCCGTCACCACCTGCAAGTTGCCAAACAGCGCATTGGCCGACGTATCACTACCCGTCAAGAACACGCCCAGCCAACCCAGGAACGCGCTGAAGAACGGGAACGCTGCGCCCGTGGCGGCAAACGCCATACCAAGCGTAGCCGTCGCGCCGCAGTAATTCATCAAAAACGCCAGACCCAACACGGACGCGATCGTCAACATCGACAACCGCAATTGCATCGCAGCCGCGCCGACAATCCCAAAGAACCGCCCCGGCGACACTCGCAGCACCATCGCCGACAGGATCGCCGCAATCATGCACGACGTACCCGATGCCGACAGCAGATTGAACGTGTACTTCGCGTCATAGGGCGCGGGCGTATCCACCGTCGGTGGCATTCGCTGAATCAGGTTGTGCAGCCCCGGCCACGGGATGGACATCGTGGACTGGTTCAGGATCGCCTTGATGTCGCTATGGCCCCACAGCAGCACCATAATCACCAGCAGTCCGTACGGCGACCAGGCCAAGAACACTTCGCTCGCCGGGTGATGCTTCACCGCCGCCACCGTATGCGAGCCTTCAAATTTATCCGCCGGCTTCCATACCTTCAGCAATGCCACCAGTACCGCGATCGAAGCAATCGCGCCGATGATGTCGGTCAGGTACGGACCCAGGTAATTCGACACATAAAACTGCGCGCCCGCAAACGCGATGCCGCACAGCGCCGCGGCAGGCCACACGCCGGCCAATGCGCGAGGTCCGCCCATAATCAGCATCAGGTACGCTGGCGTGAACAGCGACAGCGGTGCGCAGATGCGGCCCACGTTGCCGGACAACTCCTCCATCGGCAACTTGGTGATGCCTTGCAAGGTCACCAGCGGCGTACCAATCGATCCAAACGCCACCGGCGCCGTATTCGCAACCAAGCAGATGGCCGCCGCCTGAAATGGCGTAAATCCCAAGCCAGTCAGCATCGCCGCCGCTACCGCCACTGGCGTACCGAACCCGGCAGCACCTTCGATGAACGCCGCAAAAGCGAACGCAATCAGCAGCGCTTGCAGGCGAGGGTCACTCGTGAGTCCGCCAATAGAATCTTTGATGATTTCGAACTTGCCCGTATCCACCGTGATCCGGTACAGCACAATCGCCCAGAACACGATCCAGCCGATGGGGAACAAGCCAAACGCCGCGCCGTACGCCGTAGCGCTCAGCATCATCCCGGCGGGCATGCCGTACAACCCCAGCGCCACCACCATCGCGGCTCCAAGACCGCTTAGCGCCGCCATCCACGATGGCTTGCGAAACACAGCAAGCATCGCCAGAAGGACAAAGATAGGAAACGCGGCGGCAAGCGCCGACAGTGGAATGCTTCCGCCAAGAGGCGTGTAGTTATGCTGCCACATGCTGGTTTACGAACGCCCTATTTCATCACGAACAACAGGGCGTTCGCTTGCCATGCACTCTTAGAGCAGCGGCGTGAGGCTCGCCCCAAAAGCGCCGAGATCACGTTGGCGCCGTCCGGTCGCGACAGGATTCCCTTCCAACGGCTCCAAGCCAACCTTACGGCTGAACACGGTACTGAACGTCTTCCGGGGCTCCGCCTGTCTCGCGTACCCCTGCTCCAACTCCGCCAGTACGTACCGCCAGGCCACCATATCCATCTGGTACAGCGACTCGACGTACCCCGAACTCAGCACATGCCGCTGGCCCCAGTGCGGAATCCCACCCCACTGCTTGGCCAGCAGATGAATGCGATCGACAAACGGTTGGAAGAAGTCCTCATCGGAGTTCGCGCGCCGCGGAAACGCGATCTCAATCGACACCGTCAACGGATGCCGCTGCATCGCCATCAGATGCCGCGACCGCCCCATGTACCGCAGCGACGCATACCCCGGTACGTGATTCTCCTTCGAAGACTCCAGCACTTTATCGAGAAACTGCAGATAGTCATCCGCCGAAGCGTCAAAGAAGAACTCCGCAGAGTGGACGCTGATGCAGCCCCTCCGTTTATCCGGATGTCCGTCCACAATCTCGTGGCTCTTGCCCCAGCGATCTGCATCATGCTCCTGATCGATGATCGTGGACGACAAGCCCATCACCAGATCCCTCAACAACCCCGCAGCGCCAACCTGCGCATCGGTCAATCGAGAACACCGCTCAATCACCCGCGCCAGAAAATCCCCCGTCGTGGGACTGTCCAGAGCGTACACTGCCAATTCCACAAAGAGTGCGTCAATGGCCGTCACCCAAACCGGACCCACAAACGGTGTCAACGACAGCCCCACCTTCGCCGCTACCAACTCCGGAGCCAACTGCAGTGCGGCAATCGCAGCGGCAAACGGCTTTGGACTCTGGCACAGAATTGCGTCAAACGATCCTGGCGTAGCCTTCGACGTATTCTCAGACCCCGACTTGTTCGTCAGCCATCGCCGTGTGATCCAGCACTTCTCACCCTCCGCCAAATCCACCGTCACCTGAAAGAACCGCTGCGGTTGGCCGTCACCTTCCGGCGAGTTCTGGCGAAATAAGCCGCCGGCCTCCACCGTACCGTCGCGCATCACCTTCACCTCGGATGCCTTCAGTTTCTTGCGGACTTCCTTCCAGTCCAGGTTCTTCTCCGAACGATCGCGCAACCGGAACTGCCTCGTCACTTGTAGAACCACGGAGTAAATCACCCCGCAGCGGCCCGCACACACCACCGGCGCATGCAGCCACTCATCGCTACGCACCACCTTCGTATCCGGGCACCAGTACGGCAGCGAATTCAGCCCTGCTCCCCCGATCGGACCCACACCCGGCTCGATCCACCACTCCTGTCCGCCAGGACCCACCAAGTGCACCGCGCGTATGTTGTCGAACAACGGCGGCAACAGAAAGTCACTGCCATGGGTACCCGTGGACATCGCCCCAGCAAGGCTCTGTCCGCCGCCTGCACCCATGGTCGGCAACGCCAATCCCGCCGCATCCAGATCTGCCAGCAGATGCTTGATCTTGATCCCCGCTTCCACATGGATCAGGAACGAATCATCAGGCAGAGGCTTGGCGCCGGGCCTTGTCAGAAACTGCAACCAATCCTGGTTGCAACCATCACGGAACCGGTCGGAATCGACACTTTTGGGCGAAGCAGGAAACGGCCTGCTCAACCACTTATTCAGCTTGTCCGTACAAATCAGATAATCGTCGGCCACCGCTGCGTTCGACAACGAATAGCCGGACCCTTGTGCCTTGACGCCGCGCTTCTCCGCTTCCGCTTGCTGCACACACTTCACCAACTCACGCAGGGTTCTAGGTTGAAACACACCGCGCGGCGAGTAAGGATGTGTGAGCGTGTAATCCTTCACCACCTGGACCAAACTGTCCAGTGGGTCGCGTGCTGCGCATGACATGGCGTTTTATTTGCCCTTCTGGATCGGTTGCCCGCCGACACCACCGCCAACCGGCACCGCAGGACCCTTTCCAAGCAAGTCCTCGTTGATCACCAGCGGGTCCCACAATTCCAATCGCGACACCAGCCGGTTCGCATCGGGATCGAACTTCACAACAAGCTCTTTCTTCGATGTGAATGCGGTTTGCAGTAGCGCCAGCATCCAACTCCGCGTCGCGACTTCAAACTGCGGAATCGCCTGCGTGTTCGGCGCCTCGTCGTATAGGACGTAGCGCTCGTTATTCTTCCGGTCCAACGCGAACGACATTCTGTGTTCGTTGATCGCGATGGAAGTCACTCTTCCCTGGGTTGTTTCCATGTGATGAGTTCTCCTTCTACATTGGGAGAGCGCACTTCATCGAAAAAACGTACACTACGGTCAGGAAAAACTTATTCGATGATCCGAATCGCGAATGGCCAAGGATTTTGGGGAGATTCCTTAGAAGCCCCCATCGAACAGTTACGCCGTGGGCCACTCGACTATCTCACGCTCGACTATCTGGCAGAGATCACCATGTCGATCCTGCAGAAGCAAAAGCTGCGCGACCCCGCCATGGGCTACGCGCACGATTTTGTCCAGATGATCGCGCGTGGCCTCGACGTCATCGTCGGCAACAACGTCAAAGTCATCGCCAACGCAGGCGGCGTCAATCCCGAAGGTTGCCGCCAGGCCGTCCTCAATGTACTTCGCAAAGCAGGCAAGCACGGCGTCAAGGTCGGCGTGGTCGCAGGCGACAACCTCATGGACTCGCTCGACAGCCTGATCGAACGCGGCATCGAACTCCGTCACATGGAAACCGGCGAAGAACTCGCCACCGTACGTTCCCGTGTCATGAGCGCCAACGTGTACCTCGGTGCGGAACCCGTCGCGCGAGCACTCGGCATGGGCTCGCACATCACCATCACAGGCCGCTGTACGGACACTGGCATCGCGCTCGCGCCCATGGTGCACGAGTTTGATTGGAAGATGGACGATTGGGATCGCCTCGCCGCGGGCATCATCGCCGGACACTCCATTGAATGCGGCGCCCAGTCCACCGGAGGCAACAGCTTCATCCACTGGCCCGACGTACCCGACCTCGCCGACGTCGGCTACCCGATCGTGGAAGTCGAAACCGACGGCTCGTTCGTTTTCACCAAGCATGAAGGCACCGGAGGCCGCGTCACCGTCGCTGGCGTCAAAGAACAACTCGTGTACGAGATGGGCAACCCGCGCGAGTACATCACACCGGACTGCATCGCGGACTTCACCACCATCCACCTCGCAGACGCAGGCGACAACCGCGTACGCTTCAGCGGCATCCAAGGCCGCCCCGCGACCCCGTTCTACAAGGTCTCTATCAGTTACTCCAACGGCTACAAGGCCATCGGCTCCATGCTGTACGCTTGGCCCAACGCATTTGAGAAAGCCCAAGCCGCAGACCGTATCCTCCGCCAGCGTCTGGACCGCCTCGGACTGCAGTTCGACAAGATCCACACCGAATACCTCGGCGCAGGCGCAGCCCACGGACTCAAGCTTGCCGGCAAGCCCCTCGGCGACATCCCGGAAGTGGTCCTGCGCGTCGGCGTACGCTCGCAGAACAAACACGCAGTGGAACGCTTCACCAAAGAGATCGCCCCACTTGCCTTGAACGGACCTCCCACAGCCTCAGGCCTCGGCGCAGGACGTCCCAAAGTCGAAGAGATCGTCGCCTACTGGCCCGCGCTCATTCCCAAGACAGCCGTCGAAGCAACTGTATCCGTGGAGGCCTCCTAGCCATGGCACTCGTACAACTCATCCACATCGCCCACGCCCGATCGGGCGACAAAGGCGACACGTCGAACATCGGCCTCATCGCACGCGAGTCCAAGTTCTACCCGATCCTCGTCCGCGAAGTCACCGCCGAACGAGTGAAAGCGCACTTCGAAGAACTCTGCCACGGCACCGTCGAGCGTTACGAGATCCCGAATCTCGAAGCACTCAACTTCCTGTTGAACGAAAGCCTCGACGGCGGCGGCACCATGTCCCTCCGGTCAGACCCGCAAGGCAAGACGTACTCAACCGCGTTGCTCCGCATGGAAGTGCAAGTCCCGGATGACCTGCTGTAGCCCCTATTGATGACGTAGCGACTCCAGCACCGGGGTCCTCGAACTGCGTAACGCCGGCAGTACCGATCCGGCGAGTGCGGACACGGCGAGCAAGCTAAAGCTGACCGCGAGGACGCCGGTATCCAACGGTTGCACCTCAAACAGGAACGACTGTAGGAGCCTCGTTACGGAGAGCGAGACGGCGAACCCCGCCAGCAGTCCGAAGGCTGCGATGCGTACGCCGGATCGTGCCAACAGTACGATTAGGTCCATCCGGGTCGCGCCAACCGCAATGCGCACGCCGAGTTCGCGTCGCCGCATCGCCGCAAGGTAAGACGTCAAACCGTACAGTCCTGCAGTGGCTAGCAACAAGGCGATCAACGCAAACGCCGATAGCAATGCAGCGTGAAATCGCGGGCGCGCCAGGTACGGTCCGAGTTGACTTGGTAGCGCCTCAGCTACCACGGGCATCGACGGCTCCGCGGCATGAACAGCCTCCCGTAGCAACCGCACAGCAACCTCCGGCGCGGCCGACGAACGCACAATTGCCACCGCGCTACGCCATCCGTGTGGAGGACGCTGATTGTGCGCCGTTCCACTCACGACGTTCGACCGCAGGATGTAGTACTCGGGATCAGGCGGCGAGGCAAGTCCGGCATTGCGTACATCTGCGGCCACGCCGATCACACGCTCGCCCTTACGGAGTTCCGGCCCGGCGCGTTGTACGCCACCAAAGCGCCGTCTGGCCAACCCTTCGCTGACGATCACCACGGGATCCGCAGCGGCGCGATCCGCGTCCTCGAATGCGCGTCCATGGAGAATCGGAATGCCCATCGCGCGAAAGTAACCCGGGGTCACGTAACGCCACTTCACCAAGCCACGGAGCCCTTCGGCGCTTGCGTCGCCGCCCCCCACAAGGGCCACGTACGGCACGCTGCGGGGATCGCCGCCGGGCGGAACGGAATCAGAGATCGCCGCCGCGGTTACACCTGGAATCGCACGCAGGCGGTCCTCAAGATCGCGGAAGAAAGCGATCTGTCTCTCTGGTGCAGCGTAGCGTGCAGCGGGCAGCACGAAAGAACCAGTCACGACATACTCCGCCCTGAATCCGGGCTTCGAGCGTTCGAGGTTCCACAGGCTCCTGGCCATCAGTCCAGATGCCGTCAGCAGCACGCACGATACGGCGATCTGAATTGCCGTCAGCGCCGTCCGCATCGGTTGACGCGCGACCGTCGACTTGCGGAAAAAAGCTGGTCCCAGCCCGAAGAGAACGCCCGCGGCAAGGGACAATCCGATGGCGAACAACAATACCCGCAGGTCCACCGTGGCGTCCTCTAGGCGCATGCCCACTGTGGGGGTCCAAGCGCGAAACCCGCGCAATAGCGCCCAGGCGAGACCCGCTCCGACGCACGAGGCGGCAAGGCCGATCAGCAAGCTCTCTGTCAATGCCTGCTGGGCGAGGCGGCCGCGCGTTGCGCCCAACGCCGCGCGAACCTCGTACTCGTGACGGCGCGCCTCGGCACGTGCCAGCAACAGGCTTGCGACGTTTGAGCAGGACAGCAACAAAAAGCAGGCGACGGCGGCGATCAGCAGCATGAGTCCATGACGGTACGACGCGGTCATCTGGTCGCGAATGCCGATTACGCGTAGCGACCCCGCGATCGCTTTTCGAAAGTCTGCTGGGACGTCGCGCATCATTGGGCGGTATAGGGCTTCAAACTGTTCACGCGCCATCGCGATCGAGACGCCAGGACGCAGAAGTGCAATCGCTTGAATGACGCGTTGGCGTTCCGCGCCCTCGCGCAAGCGCAGAGGCATCAGAAAGGCCGGACGTTCCACGCCGCCCTCACCCGGCGTGCGGAACTCGCGCGGAAGAACGCCCACGATTCTGGCGGCCACACCATCCACCGTCACACTACGGCCAAGCAAGTGATGATCACCGCCAAACCGCGACTGCCAAACGTCGAACGAAGCAAGAGCTACCGGCGCCGCGCCAAACCGATCTTCTTCCTCCGTGAAGTTACGCCCCAACACTGGCGTCACCTGCAACGCCGGCAGGAATCTGTGGTCTGCGTGGGCACAGAGCGTACGCTCCGGCGTCCCTGGATTCCAGTCGCACGCGGACGCGGTACGCCATGCGGAGAAGGCCTCCACCGCGGGAGGCAACATTCGTAGCCACTGTTGAAAAGTCCCAGCGAACAGCCACTCCTGTGCGGAAATCAGCGGTGCGTGGATCCCCACGTGCGCAAGCCGGTCCCCATTGCCTCCGTAAGGAAGCGGCCGGAACAGCGAACGGTCGGCGAGGCTGAAGACAGCCGTTGCCGCGCCCACCGCAACAGCCGTCGTCAGGATCGCGCCAGCCGCGAAACCGGGGTTCAGGCGCAACGTACGTAGCGCGTAGCGAACGTCGAACAGGAGACGTTCGATCGAGGCTAGTCCGCGCCACTCGCGATGTGCGTCCTCCAGTTGCGCCACGCCGCCCAGACGAATCCTGGCCTCACGCAGAGCGGCCTCGCGGGTTGCGCCCTGGGCCATCCGTTCGTCGACGATCATCTCGATATGCGCGTCCAACTCGTCGCGGAAGGCGTCGTCGTGCCGGCGTCTGGACAGGCTCGCCAACAGACGCTGTAAGAGCCGGCGCATCGCCTACTTAGCCTCCGCGTTCAGAATGCGCGCCACCATCGACACGGTGCGGTCCCAATCGCGCGTGGCGGTTGTCAGACGCTTGTTTCCCTGCTTGGTGATCGAGTAGAAGCGCGCTTTGCGGCCGTTCTCCGACACGCCCCAGTCCGCCGAGATCGCGCCCTCCTGCTGCAGGCGGATCAGCGCCGCGTAAACGGTTCCCTCATTTAGCAGCAGACCTTCGCCGCCAAGTTGTTCGATGCGCCTCGCGATGCCGTAACCGTGTAGCGGCCCCATTGTGGCAACGGTACTGAGAACGAGCAGTTCCAGGGTCCCGGGAAGGACTTCCAGTCGGTTGGACATCGGTTCGCGCCCTCCTTTGCGTAGCGCATAGGAAGAGAATGCCACACTCCTTTGCGCAACGCAAAGGAAATCCACGTCCGATACTGGCAGAAGGACATGAGCGGCGAACGTATTAAGACCGAACGATCGGACAATGGCATCCTTCGCATCACCTTGAATCGCCCCGAAAAGCGCAACGCGCTCGACTCGCAGACCATCCACGAACTCCACCAAGCCCTCGACAATAGCCACGACGCAGGCGCCGTGCTCATCACCGCAGCGGGCAAGGACTTCTGCTCCGGCGCCGATCTCGCGGCGCTCCAGAGAATCCAGACCGCTACGATCCTCGAAAATCGCGCCGATGCCCAGCAACTCGCGGACCTGTTCCTCGCCATGCGAGCCCATCCGCGCCCCATCATCGCCGCCGTACAAGGTCGCGCACTGGCCGGAGGCTGCGGATTAGCCACTGCCTGCGACGTGGTGCTCGCCGCCGAATCCGCGCAGTTCGGCTATCCGGAAATCCAAATCGGTTTCGTACCCGCCATCGTCATGGCGCTTCTCCGCCGTCAGGTCTCCGAAAAGCGCGCCTTCGACCTCGTCGTCAACGGCACAATTTTGTCTGCAAGCGATGCTCAGAATTTCGGACTAATCACGCGTATGTATACAGACGCGGAATTTGTAGCCGCGTCCGAAGCGTACGCGATCGGGCTCGCCGGCAAGCCCCGGGAAGCGGCAGCGCTCTGCAAAAGTCTCTTGTACCGCACGGACGGCCTCAGCTTTGACGCCGCCATCGCGGCAGGAGTCGACACAAACGCCATCGCGCGCTCCAGCGAAGAGTGCCGCGCAGGCGTCGCGCGCTTCCTGTCTCAAAAACAGACAAAATCCTAGCCTTAAGACACCCTACGACGGGCATATGCCTGTAACCCGTTGATAATGCGTACTACCACTTTGGTACAGCAGATGCACTCTAATGGAGCGTTCACGGGCGACTTGGCAGGACCCGAGTCGCCCGGGGAACAAAAGGTCAGCCGGTGGTCCCGGGAATGCGATGTCTCCCCTGCTCGACGGCTCTTGGGATTGCCGGCTGACCCGATGAATTCCCGCTTTACTTCCTCACGCTGAAGTCCCACACCTGCAAGCTGTACTTTCCATCCACAGCTGGTGAGTACTCAATCAACGCATACTCTCCAGGAACCAGCGGCTTGGTTGGCCAGATTTTGAACAGCAAATCTCCAACCTGACGCCGAAAACTCTCCACTTCGTCCAATTCTTCGACAAGCTCGTTCACCACTGGCACAATCTGGATCTTCTCGACGATGCGCGTCTTCTTCTTGTCCTTGCCCTGCCCTGGATTCAACCGGATAATCGCCAGTCGCTCCTCGCGCGCCAGCCGGAAGTAAAACTCAGGCCGTTCCTCCGGGATGATCCTCGCCGACGTCTCGCCGTCGATCTCCAGCACCGCCTTGCCCGCCACCATCGGAATCGGCGACAGCGCCTTCAGTACACGCCGCTTCTTATCCACGGCGTAGTTGACCTCAGCCACCGTCAGCGCCTCTAGCGTCTTGCCGTTGATCCAGTACACGCCTGGCTCAGCAGGCACGCTCGCTACCTCCCGCTGCGCCTCACGTTCCGCAGCGACCTCTTCCCGCTCGGCGTCTACCAGCTTCTTCGTCTCCGCCTCGTTCTGTTCAATCGTGGACTTGGTCTTCTTCAGGTCCACCAGGTCAAGCGGGATCTCTTCCCAATCGCCCCGTTCGACGGAATAGAACTTCACGCGATCGCCCAGCACCTGGTACTCGCGCACGACATGAAACTCGCCGTCTTTCAAATACAGACGAATGGTTGGGGCAGCCGTCAGCACCATCGGCGAGGCCGACAACAGAAGAAACAGGCTACGACGCGAAAGCCAGTTAGAGAATTTCAGCGGCATTCAAAGATATGATGCCACCATAACGTTATGCGTTTCCGTACACTCGGCAAGACCGGAATTGAGATCAGTGAAGTCGGCTATGGAGCCTGGGGCATTGGACAGAAGCAGTGGCTCGGAGGTACGGACGACGAATCGCTCAACGCACTCCGCCACGCCTTCGACCTGGGCCTGAACTTCATCGACACCGCGCTGGCCTACGGAGACGGCCACTCCGAGCGCCTCGTGTCGCAGGTAATCGCCGACGCCCCTCACCGCGTGTACGTCGCCACCAAGATCCCGCCGAAGAACCGCATCTGGCCCGCCCAACCCGGCATCGGCATCGAAGACGTGTACCCGTACGATTACGCCATCGCCAGTACAGAAGAGTCGCTGCGCAACCTCAAAGCCGAAACCATCGACCTCCAGCAGTTCCACGTCTGGAACCCCGAATGGCTCGACAACGACGATTGGAAGCGCGCCATCGAGGACCTCAAAAAGGCCGGCAAAGTACGAGCCATGGGCATCTCGATAAACGACCATCAGCCGGACTCCGCACTCGGCATCATCGAAACGGGACTGATCGACAGCGTGCAGGTCATCTACAACGTCTTTGACCAGAGCCCGGAAAAGAATCTCTTCCCGCTCTGCCAGGAAAAGCAGATCGGAGTCCTCGCCCGTGTGCCGCTCGACGAAGGTTCGCTCACCGGCACCATCACGGAGGACACAAAGTTCGAAGAAGGCGACTTCCGAGCCTGGTACTTCCGTGACGACCGCAAGTCACAAGTGGTCCAGCACGTCACCGCACTGCAGAAGGACCTCCAAGGCGTCGACGAACGACCGCTAGCGGAAGTAGCGCTAAGCTTCTGCCTCGCGCACCCGGCAGTGACGACTGTAATCCCCGGGATGCGCCGCATCAAAACAGTCGACTCCAGCCTAGGAGTCTCCGAGCGACCGCCATTGAAGGCAGCAACGATGGAAGTCCTACGTCGCCATGCGTGGGGCAAGAATTTCTATCAGTAAACAGGACTGCGCGTCGCAATCCGGCGAAGCAACTCTTCCAGCGCAGCGTTTCCGCGAACCATGCTTTCGCGAGAGGCTGCGACCATCTCTGCTTGTGAGATCAGCGTCCAATCCAAGCGATAGCCCTGGACCAGCGCGAGTTCACCGAAGAACTCCCGCTGCGTCCGCCCGTTACCTTCGCGGAACGGATGAATGGCGTTCACCTCACCGAAGTAGTGGGCAAGACGCCGCACAAACAAGGCAGCCTCCAGTCCCGCAAGCAGCCTCTCCGCATGCAGCGACGCAAACGTCGCGTCCAGAGCCTGCGGTATGAATTGGTGAAGAGCGAAGAGGCTGTCCGCCTTGCTGATATCAACTGTGCGAAAGCAGCCCGCCCAATCGTACACGTCGCCGAACAAATGCCGGTGAATCGAGCTCAGATGCGCAGCGTCGAAGCGGCCTCGCAATGGCCGATGTTCAAGTTCGAGTGACCGAAAGAATGACGCATCGGTTTCGAACCGGTTCAATTCGTCTGGATTACGAAGTCCGCGGCGATTCTTCAGTACCGAGCTGTTCGGATATAGGTACGGGTCCATCAGCCAAGCCAAGAAATGCAGCAAACTCTTGCTGCATTCGTTCGAAGGAGATCACCCCGTCGCGATACCGCTCGCCGATATGGAGTGCTTCAGCGGAAGGTTCGAGCCCCTCGAGACGCAGATTAGCGAGCGCATTTTCTACTTCACGAACGCGCTGTGTGCGCTCCTCAGCGACATTGACAGTAGCCATAGTATCGCTCCTCGCTTCAGTATTACCTAAAACCGCATCCGGTACGCCGGCGACGCCGACAACGCCGAAAAGAACACGTACATCTTGAAGAACGACACCAAGGTCAGCAACACCAGCACCACACTCAACACCCTCCACACGACCTCAGCTGCCGACCGCTGTGCCCCAGGAAACCCGGCAATCTTGATGAACAGCCATCCCCCTGCCAGCCCCCCGATGTGAGCCGCATTGTCGATCCGCATCATCCCGGTAAGGTTCCCAATAAACCCGATCACCAGCAGACCCCAAGTCCACTGCACATACAACCGCCGGATCGGCGCAGTCGGCGACCCCGGTGCGGAACTCGACGCCAGCAGCGCGCCGACCATACCCGCCAGTGCCGCGGACGCCCCCACCGACGTCGATCCAGGACTTGCAATCAAGCTAAAGAAGAACCCGGTGATCGTCGCCACCACGTACACGATGATGAATCGCGTGGACCCCAAATAGTCTTCAAAATGCCGCCCGACATGGAACAGACTCAGTCCGTTCATGAAGATGTGCATGATGCCGCCATGCAGGAACCCGGCAGTAATCAACCGCCACCACTGGCCCGCATAAATGATCTCCGGTCGCCACTTTGCGCCCAGCAGGATCAGCGTGCGATTGTCCAGGCCCATAATCGCGCCGTTATTCCCGCTATTGGCGCTCACCCAAACCGACGCCAGAAACAGCGCGACATTCACCAGCAGGAACAACAACGTCATCGCCGAATGATCCGGCACCAGCGACGATGCAACGCCGCCACTGTCGGAAGAACCGCCCGTCAGCGTGATCCGCGTGCCGGCGCTGGCGCCGATCGGTTCCTCGCAATACGGACAGATTTTGTCATCGGACGAAATAAATGCCCGGCAGTGCGGGCACATGCGGCGGCGATCCACTGCCTTCATTGTATCGCCTCTGATAAAATCGGAATTCGATTTGGCAAACGAACAGCAACTCCGCGCGGACATCGTTGAGATCGGCAAGTATGCGTGGCAAAAGGGCTGGGTCGCCGCGAACGACGGAAACATCTCGGTTCGCCTCGGCGACACCGGTACATTCTTGTGTACCCCCACCGGCATCAGCAAAGGCATGATGACCCCCGACGATCTCATCATCGTCGACAAGTCCGGCAAGAAGGTGGAAGGCAAGCGCGAACGTACCAGCGAGATCATGATGCATCTCACCGTGTATGAAATGCGCCCGGAAATCAACGCCGTCGTACACTTTCATCCGCCGCTTTCCACCGGCTTCGCACTCGCCGGCCGCGGACTCACAGAAGCGATTCTCCCGGAAGTCATCGTCAACCTCGGCTGTGTGCCCCTCGCGCCCTACGGCCTGCCCGGCACCCCGGCGTTGAGCGAGTCCTTGAAGCCCTACATCCCGTCCTACGACGCGATCCTCATGGGCAACCACGGCGCCGTCTGCTACGCCTCCGACCTTTGGAAAGCCTACTTCCGCATGGAAACCGTCGAGCACACGGCCCGCATCGCGCTTGTCGCTGAACAATTGGGCGGCGCAAAGGTGCTTCCGCGCGAAGAAGTCGCTAAACTGTTTGATTCCAGGTCGCGCTACGGCATCGACATCAAGAACACGCCGCAACCGGGTTGTCCCTCTGCGGCAGAAGACCTGGCCGCTGGCGTCACATGCAGCACGACAACGACGACGTCACCGGAACAAGAGAAGTTTGAATTCACGCGCGCCGAACTGGTCGACCTGATCAACAAGGCGGTAGCGGCAGCAACACGGGATTTGGGAAGGAATTCGTAACAAATGGGCGAAGCGCTCGGAATGATTGAAACTCGCGGCCTGGTCGCGATGATCGAAGCCTCGGATGCAATGGTCAAGGCTGCCAACGTCACTATCGTCGGTTGGGAAAAGATCGGTTCTGGATACGTGACGGCCCTCGTCCGTGGCGATGTCGCTGCCGTACGCGCTGCCACCGATGCCGGTGCTGCCGCAGCACGCCGTGTGGGCGAACTCATCAGCGTACACGTGATCCCGCGCCCGCACCCCAGCCTCGAAGAAGTCCTGCCCATCGGCAAGGCATCGTCCTCGAAGTAAGCGGAAGAAATGATCCTCGCCCGCGTAGCCGGCAACGTCGTCGCCACCCGCAAGGACCCAAGGCTCGAGGGCCAGAAGCTTCTCATCGTCCGTCCGGTTTCGCCGGACGGCAAGGACGAAGCCAACTACCTCATCGCCGTAGACGTCGTCGGCGCAGGCTCCAAAGAACTGGTGCTGGTCGTCAGCGGTTCCTCCGCCCGCATGGCCGAAGGCTGCAAGGATAAGCCCGTCGATGCCGCAATCGTAGGCATCGTCGACTCCGTCCACCTCGAAAAGAAGAAGTAACCCGTCACCATGTACCTCGGCCGAGTCACAGGCTGCGTGTGGTCCACCGCGAAGGACGCGAATCTGTCGGCGCACAAGCTGCTGATCGTCCAACCGTTAAACACCGCGCTCGAGCCAAACGGCCGTCAAATCGTCTGTACGGACGCCGTAGGCGTAGGCATCGGCGAGACGATCTACTACTGCCGCGGCAAGGAATCGAGCTTCCCATTCCTGCCCGTCGAAGTACCCACAGACACGACGATCGTAGCTGTAGTGGACTCGGTCAGGGTCGAATAACAATGCTCATCGGCAAGGTCATTGGCGAGACTGTCGCGACCCACAAGCATCCCTCGCACGTGGGCCGCAAAGCGATGCTCGTACAACCGTTGAACCTCGACGGAACCAACCGCGGCGACGCCGTCATCGCGCTCGATTCCGCGGACGCTGGCGTAGGCGATAAAGTCCTGCTAGTGATTGAAGGCTTTTCGGCCATGACCTCAGTCGGCCGCCCCAACTCCCCCATCGACGCCGCGATTTTAGGCGTCATCGACGAAGTCCACCTCGACGTTTAGCGGTACTCCACCGCCACTTCCATCCCCGTCTTGAGCGGACGATCCGTCGGCATCGCCACCGCTTCCCCATCCTTCAAACCCGAAATCACCTGCGCACGAACCAGGCTCGACACCCCCAGCTTTACCGGACGCCACTCTACCGTCTTGCCATCCGCACGCAAAGCGTACACACCGGTCTCGTTATTCTCACGACGCAGCGCCGCCTTCGACACAGCCACCGCATTCGGAACCACGGCCGCTTGAATAAACGCGTTGATGTTCGACCCCGGCAGCAAGTCCAGCGACGGGTTCTCAATCACGCATTCCACCTCGCCCACCTGCCTCGACCCCAGCGCCGTGATCACCGTCGGAACCTTCTGCACCGTACCCTTCCATTCCCGACCCGGCAGCGCATCCCACGTCACCGTCACCGGCTTACCCTCGCCGATCCGCCCCAACTCCGGCTCATCAACGTAGATCAACGCGCGAACCTGCTCCACTCGCCCAACAGAAGCCACAAGCGTACCCGGCGCGATATAGTCACCCGCGCGAACATCAATCTGGTACACGACACCCGCCATCGGCGCTCGTACCGTACCCAAGGCCACCTGCTGCTCGGCCAACTTCTTTGACGATTCCGCCTCCCGCAACCGCGCCTCTGCCGACGTGCGATCCGCGGCACCCACCAGCGACACCCGCCGCGCGTCCAAACCTTGTATCTGCGTCCGCAACGCATCCACGCGCTGCTTCGCCAAGGTCAACTCATACGGAGTAGCCGCCTGCTTCGCCACCAGACGTTCCAACTCCGCACTCTCGCGCTGCGCCGTCGAAAGCTCCTGCCGTGCCGTCGCCAATGAGCTATCAATCGTCGACAACTCCGCCGCACGACCTCCACGGCTGATCGTGTCCAGTTCCGCCCGTATCTGCGCAATCCGCGCATTCGCGGCCTCGACAGCAGCCCGAGCCTCACGCATCTCGATCTCAATCAGCGGATCCCCGGCATTCACGCGTTGCCCCTTGCGGACGTGCACCTTTTGCACGACGCCCGCACTCTCATTGCGCGCCGCTTCCCACTGCACAGGCTCAATCTTGCCGTTGGTCGACAATTGATCGACGATCGTCTCGCGTGTGGTTTTCGAAAACTCCAGCACTGGCGGAGCGTTCCGCCACTCCAGCAACCACCAGACGCCCGCCGCCAAAAGCAGCAGTACGACAACACCCAGAATTCGTTTCAAATGTTTTGTCCCTTAGGGCCGGCACAATAGCCGAACAACAACTGCCATTCCGCCAACTGGATCTCCAGAGCCGCCTGCTCTGCATCGGACCCCGGCTTCCGCCGCGCCGTCTCACAGAACTCGATAAACGCCTGCGGATCCCACTTCTCTGATGCACGAAACCCACACGACGGGTACTTCGTTACGATCTCCGCCGCAGCCGCAGCGAGATCCGCAAAGATCGGATGCCGAGGCACACGCCGGAACCAGTACCCCGCGTTGAACGCATCGGGCTCCTGTCGGTGCAGAATCCCATGCCAGTACGAACCCTCCAAAGAGTGATCGTCCTGTGCGATCTTATGCGCATTCTCAAAGTCCGAAAAGTACGTGTACGCCCCAGCCAGCGCGCCCGCCGGATATCGGCAATCCGCAAAGATCGCCGGGTCAATACGAACCGAAGCACCGCCGGAAGCAACCAGCGGTATCAACCGGTCGCCCGAACCCAAAAGCTCCTGAATCGCTGGCGAATACATGTGCGGAATCTATACTCATTGTAGAAGGTGAAAGCGCTCGTATTCTCCGGCGGCGGTATGTTTGGGGCCTATCAGGTGGGCGCCTGGAAGGTACTCTCGCAACACTTCCAGCCGGACATGGTCATCGGCGCCTCCATCGGGTCGCTCAACGCCTGGATGGTCGCCTGCGGTGCCACGCCAGAAGCCCTGGAACAACACTGGCTCGCCGAAAGCGGCATGGAACGCCCCGTCTTCCAGTTCCCGCGCCGCTGGCACCAAGGCATCCTCGACCCCACGTACGCCCACCACACCATGCGCCGCATGTGTACCGAAGGCCAGCGCAAACTCCGCGTCGGCATCGTGCTCCGCCGCTTCCCCAACCTCCTCCATCGCACCGTAATCCAAGACGACAACGTTACGTGGAAGCACCTCGCGGCCTCCTGCGCCATCCCCGCCGTCTTCGACCTCCCGTTGATCGACGGCATCCGCTACGCCGACGGCGGACTGCTCGATCCCCTGCCCCTGTTCGCCGCGCGCGACATGGGCGCTACACAAATCATCGGCATCAACTGTCTCAGTTGGGGCGGCTTCGGCAACATCCCCAACGCCGCACAGTTACGCCCCGCCAAGCGCATCAGCCTTCGCCCCAGCCGTGCCCTGCAGTGGAACCGTCAGCGCGTCGAGCAATGGATCGCCATGGGCGAGCGCGACGCGACACAATTCCGCAATGATCCAACACACCGCCGTCTGCTAACTTGAAGGTCATGGCTGAAGCCAACCTCCTTCAGGACCCGTTGCGGTTTGAGCGGCGAGTTCCTCCCTGTGCGGTCGTGATCTTCGGAGCCAACGGAGATCTCACCAAACGCAAGCTGATTCCCGCCCTGTACCGCCTCGCTTACGAGCGCCGCCTCTCACCGAGCTTTGCGGTGATCGGAAACTCCCGCACTGCCATGAGCGACGAGGATTTCCGCTCCAAAATGCGCGAAAGCGTGGAAAAATTCCTGGAGGATTCGCCGTTTGAAGAAGCCCTCTGGGAAGACTTTTCCAAAAAGCTTTTTTACCTCGCCGGCGACATCAGCAAAGACGACCTCTATCAGCAATTAGGCGCCAAGCTACAGGAAGTCAGCGGGACCTTTCAAACCCAGGGCAACACGCTCTTTTATCTGTCCACCCAGCCCAGCCACTACGAACCCATCGTCGAAGGCCTCGGCAAAGCAGGACTCAACAAAGGCGCCGGCTGGACCCGCCTCGTTGTCGAAAAACCCTTTGGCCATAGCCTTTCCACCGCCAAGACCCTCAACGACAACATCCAAAAAGTATTCCCCGAATCGAGCGTCTACCGCATCGACCACTACCTCGGCAAAGAAACCGTCCAGAACATCCTCGCCTTCCGCTTCGGCAACGGTATCTTCGAACCCGTCTGGAACCGCCGCTTCATCGACCACATCCAGATCACGGCTGCCGAATCCATCGGTGTTGAAGGCCGCGGCGGCTACTACCAAGAATCCGGCGCACTGCGCGACATGATCCAGAACCACCTGCTACAGGTCATGTCCACCATCGCAATGGAGCCGCCCGCAACGTACGAGTCAAACGCCGTACGCGACGAGCGCGCCAAGCTCCTCCGCTCCATTCGCGTACCCAAGCCGCATGAAGCTCCGCTGGTCGCCGTCGCCGGACAGTACGGCCCTGCCAAAGTCGGCGGCGAAGACCTGCCCGGCTTCCGCCAGGAACAAGGCGTCGATCCGCAGTCCCGTACGGACACCTACGCTGCCGTCACCTTCTGGGTGGACAACTGGCGTTGGGCCGGCGTACCCTTCTACATCCGCTCCGGCAAGCGGCTCCCCAAGCGCGTCAGCGACATCGCGGTCTTCTTCAAGCAGCCGCCGCTCAATCTCTTCGGGGATCAGTCCCTACGCCCCAACATGCTGATCGTGCGCATCCAGCCCGAAGAAGGCATCTCGCTACGCTTCCTGTCAAAGCAGCCAGGACCCGGCATGCAGCTACGCCCCGTCTCCATGGACTTCAACTACGGCTCCAGCTTCGGCATGCGTACCCCCACCGCCTACGAGACGCTGCTTGTCGACGCCATGATCGGCGACGCGACACTGTACACTCGCCAGGACATGGTGGAAGCCAGTTGGCGCGCCGTACAGCCCATCCTCGACCACTGGGAAACCGCGCCTTTCGACTTCCCCAACTACGACGCCGGCTCCTGGGGCCCGCGCGACTCCGATGCCATGCTCGCCCGCAACGGCCACGTCTGGAGAATCCCATAATGGCAGCCACACCGTCGATGCAGCCGGAAAAGATCCTCAAGGAACTCGCCGGACTTTGGGGCTCGATGTCCAAGAGCGAGGGCAACGCGGGACAAGGCGTCAACAGCGGCGTACTCCGCGCCTGCGCCATGACCTTGATCGTCGCTGCAGAGAGCGAAGAGGACGCCATGTCAGCCGGCGAAGCCCTGGGCGAACTGATGCACGAACACCCTTCGCGCGCCATCGTCCTGCGTCCCAGCACGAACCCCGAGGACCTCGGTGCCCGCGTCTTCGCCCAATGCTGGATGCCCTTCGGCAAGCGCCAGCAGATCTGCTGCGAACAAATCGAAATCACCGCGTCCATGGAACGCATTGCCGAAGCGGAAACCACCATCCTCGGCATCATGGCGCCGGACCTTCCCATGGTCCTCTGGGTACGCGGCGGCCACTGGCTACAGTCAGAAGGTTTCGCCCGGCTCTTCCCGCTCGCGCAGAAAGTCGTCATGGATTCGTCCAAGTGCGGCAACGAAGAACCCTTCGCACTCATCCGCCGCCTGCAGCCCAAAGTAAAACTCCTCGGCGACCTCGCCTGGACGCGCCTGACGAGCCTTCGCGAAATCATCGCGCACACCTTCCAGGACGCGAGCATCGTCAGCAAACTCGGCGCCATCGACAAGATGATCGTCGAGTATACAGACCATCCCATCGCCGCCAACTATCTCGCCGGTTGGCTCAGCGGCGCCGTATCTCCGTCCGTACAGATTGAGGTGCGTCAGAAGCAAGGCGAATTCGATACCGTACAGCTCACCGGCGAAGGTCTCGACATCCGCATCGAACTCGGCACAACCGCCAACTTCCGCATCAACGGACTCGAATACCGCACCATGCTGCCTGTACCCACCGAGGTCAGCATCATGCGTGAGGAACTCTCGATTCTCCGCAAGGACCGTGTGTTTGAAGCGGCCCTCGCCGCCGCGGAGAAGCTGTAGCGTGTCCCACCGCGTCATCATTCGCGACACGCCACAGCTCGCCGCCCAGGCTTGCGCCGAACGCGTACTCGAACTCCTGCAATCGCTCACGCTCTCCGGGCACGCCAGCTTCGCCGTGTCCGGCGGATCCACGCCCAAGCTCATGTTCCAGGCGCTCGCGGAACTCTCCAAGGACACCCTCGATTGGAACCGTGTGCACCTGTTCTGGGTCGATGAGCGAGCCGTCCCGCCCTCCGATCCGGACAGCAACTACAAGCTCGCCAAGGATTACCTGATCGACCCGGCGGGCATTCCAGAATCGAACATCCATCGCGTACACGGCGAACTCCCGCCGGAAGAAGCCGCCGCTCTGTATGCGAAGGATTTAGCAACCTTCTTCGGAGACCATCCTCCCGTCATCGACGTCCTCCACTGCGGTATGGGACCCGACGCGCACACGGCCAGCCTCTTCCCCGGTAGCGCGCTCATTCACGACACCGAAGGCCTCGCTGCCGCAGTCTACGCTCCCAAGCTCCCCAACTGGCGCGTCACCCTGCTTCCCAAGGTCCTGCTCTCCGCGCGCCACACACTGATGCTCGCCACCGGATCTGACAAAGCGGACACCCTGCGCGCTGTCTTCGACGAAAGCACCTACGATCCGCTGGCTCGCCCCGTGCAGCTAATCGCCAAGGAAGGACGTGACGTCGCTTGGTATCTCGACCGAGCCGCCGCGCCGTACTAGCAGCCGCCGCCTCCGCAGCCACAGGAACCGCCGCCCCCAGAACCCGCATGATCTTTGGTGGCGATGTGATCCTGGCCCGTGGTGTGGCCCAAACCATGCAGCGCAGCAAGCAGTCGCCGCTGCGCCACCTGCGCGACCTCTTCCGCGCCGCTGATATCGCCTTCGTCAATCTCGAAAGTCCGTTCTCCGATCAGCCGCAGCTACGCGCCGCGGAAATGATCTTCCGCGCCGACCCCGCAGCAATCAACGTACTCACAGACGCCGGCATCGACATCGTCTCGACCGCCAACAACCACGTACGGGACTGTGGCGCCCGCGGCATCGAATTTACTTTGGAAATTTTGGAAAAGAACGGCATCGCCGCCGTAGGCACAGCCGCGACAGAAGCCGCTGCCCACCAGGGCCGTATCCTCGAACGCAACGGCATCAAGTACGGCTTTCTCGCGTACACGTACGACCAGTCGAACGGCAATCACACCACGCAGGACCCGCGCATCTGCAATCTCGACATCCCCCGCATGCAGCAGTCGGTCCAAAGCATGAAGGCGGACGCCGTCATCGTCTCCATGCACGCCGGTGTCGAGTACGCCACCAAGCCGCACCCCTCGCAAACGGCCTTTGCCCGAGCCGCCATCGATGCAGGCGCCAAGCTCGTCGTGGGACATCACCCGCACGTCATCCAGCCGCCGGAACTTTACAAAGGCGGCCTCATTCTGTACTCGCTCGGCAACCTCGTCTTCGATCAGAACCCACCGGCCACCAAGAAGGGACTCGTCGCCACCGTCACCTTCGAAGGTCCCCAGCCCCGCACCTGCGACCTTACACTGGTCGACATCATCGACACCGCCCCAAGGCCCGCACCAGGAAGCTCTACCTTACTGCTCTAGCAGAGAAGCTATGGCTTAAACCGCGGCTTATTCACCGTGCGAGCCTTGTCGGACTTATCCTTGCGTGTCGCCTCCATCTCCAGGGCGCGAGCCGCATCGCGCTTCGGCGCTTCCAGTACATCCAACCGCTCACCTTCGACAATCGCTGCGGCAGCCGCCTTCTCCCACTTCTTCATCACGCCGGTCAACCGGTAACTCGGCCCCGTCGGCGCCAGCAGCAGCTCAAAGCGGTACCGCGCATCTTCCCAGGTCGCCACCACCTCTTCCGGCTCGCTATACGAATCGCGCGACGACGCCTGCACCCTAGCCGTACTCGCCGGTTTCCCGTACACGGCAGAAAGCGCCTGCGTCATATCGGACACCGTCATCCCTTCGGTTTGATACCGGTCGTACGTCACGGCAATGTGGTAAAGCTCCGATTGATAGAACACGAACGAGATCTGCTGTACCGTCTCAGCCTTCTCGGTCCACCCAACATACGGAGGACGCCACGCCAGGCTTTGGATCAGCGCCGGACGCGTATGCAGCACCTTCAACGTCGCCAGTTCGCTCTTGGTCTGCTGCGCAATCACCGCCGGACTGCTGCCCAGCATGTACTCGCGGTACGACGACAAGTCCGCCGCACTCGCCGAACCTCCCAGCACCAGGCTGAATGCAACCGCCGCCATCAGAAACCGGCTGCTCTGAAACACCGGACCCGCCCGTCGCGACGCCTGCAATGCGAACACAAACGGGATGGCGCACATCACCACCACCATGCGCTGCGCACTGTCAGCCTCAAATGTGATCAGTGGATACATCGGGTTGTGCAGCACGGCCACGCCGGCAAACTGCGCCGCGATGAAGAACCGCTTATTGGCCACCGTCTTCAGAAACCAGGCAAAAGCGCCCAAAAACGGTACCCAAGCGGCCATCGCTCCGTATGCCGGCCGTACGTTCCACGTGCCGACAATCACGGCCAAAGCCACAATCGACACCATCGCGACAATGCGCCAGATATCTTTATCCCGGCGCTCCTCGTCTCGCTTACCCCGTTGGAGCCACTTCGTCCACAACGCCTCATCTACCGCCCGGGCAGGGCTGGCAGCGACGTCCAGATGCGACATATTCAAAACCTTTCGTATTGGTACTGCGGAGGAACAGGAAAACGAGTTATTTGACAACGGTGCGCGCATTCTCAAGCGTTGGAATCGCTACCTTCGAATACCGCCGGATGTTCAACCAGGCAAGCCCGATGCAGGCTACGCTGGCTGCGATCCCAGTGGCAAGCACCACATTGGTGAGCGGACCGGACATCAACATTAAAAAGGGGATGATCACGAACGCGGCAATGAGCAAGGTAGCTCGCGCGGTGTAATCCGTACCCGTGGACTTCAGGTGTGTATCGAACATGATAGGCCTCCTAGGCGCTGCAGAAAGTACCTAAGAGAACCAGAGACCGATGGAATGCTTAGCCCACGCGACCGGTGGCTTGGCGGAATCGCCCAGCCAAACCAAGTGTGCGCCTATTACGGCCCCAAGTCAAGCAAGCGGCCGGTAAGGCCTTTATGTAACATCCGGCCCAACCAGCGGATCAACCAGAGGCGATGGCCAAGGAACCACCGGCGGAAGTCCTCCACATCAACGGGCGCGAGGTTCGCGTCACCAACCCGGACAAGCCCTTCTTCACAGCGCAGGTCCAACTCACCAAACTCGACCTCGTGCAGTACTTCCTCTCGGTTGCTCCCGGCGCGCTCAACAACATCCGGGATCGTCCTATCGTCCTCAAGCGCTTCGTCGATGGCGCCGAGCACGAGGCCTTCTTTCAAAAGCGAGCGCCTTCTCCCCGGCCCGAATGGCTGCGCACCGTCACGCTCTCCTTCCCATCGGGCCGCACTGCCGAAGAACTCATTGTGGACGACGAAGCAGGCCTCGCCTGGATCGTAAATCTCGGCTGCATCGAACTCCACCCGCACCCGGTCCGCAGTTCGGACCTCGACCATCCCGCCGAACTCCGCATCGACCTTGACCCCACGCCCGGAATCCCGTGGGACAACATCCGCACGGTCGCCTTAGAAGTCCAGGCCTTTCTCGAAACCCTGCACCTGACAGGCTGGCCCAAAACCAGCGGCTCCCGAGGCATGCACATCAACGTCCCCATCGAACCCCGCTGGACATTTACAGAAGTCCGCCGCGCCGCCCTCGCTCTCTCGCGAGCCATCGAGCGCAAACTCCCCAAACTCGCGACATCCAAGTGGTGGAAAGAGGAGCGGCACGGTGTCTTCCTCGACTACAACCAGAACGCCAAAGACCGTACCACCTGCTCCGCGTACTCCGTCCGTCCCGTCCCCGACGCCCGCGTATCCACGCCACTCTCCTGGGCAGAGGTGCCCACTTGCGACCCCGCAGCGTTCACCGTCTTCACGGTGCCGCAACGCTACGCCACCATGGATGAACCGCACGCCAACATGTATGAAAATCCCGGCAAGCTCGACCTGTTACTCGAACTCGCAGCACGCGACGAAGCAGAAGGTCTCGGCGACGCGCCCTGGCCACCACACTTCCGCAAAGCGGCCGGCGAATCCCCACGCGTCAGCCCTTCGCGTGCAAAGAAGAAGTCTTGAAGATCTCGCGTAGTTCATGCGGCGGCACTACTTCCAACTGCACAAACGTACACTCCCGCGGCACCTTGTCCGCACGCCAGCGCCGGAACTGCGACATATGCCGGAACCGCCCGTTCTGCATGTGCTCGTACGCAACTTCCACCACGAGCTCGGGCCGCAACGGCTCCCATGATGAATCCTTGCCCTGGCTCCATCGGCTCTGTCCACCAGGAATCCGCTGTTGCGATGCCGTCACGCTCAACCAAGGATGCCCGGCCGCCGCGCCCTCACGATACGGTTCCAAAAGCCCAGCCAATTCGATCCTCTTGGCCGCCGTAAAGCTCGAACAGACGCCCACATGCTGCAAGCTTCCCGCACCGTCGTAAAGCCCTAGCAGCAGCGATCCCACAACACCAATACCGTGTTTATGCCACCGGAAACCCGCCACCACGCAATCGCATTCGCGCTCGTGCTTAATTTTTAGCATCGTCCGCGTGTCGGGCTCGTACAAGCCGTCCCGCAGCTTGGCGATCACCCCATCCAGACCCGCGCCCTCAAACCTCTGGAACCAATCCGCAGCCACAGCGCGATCCCCGGTCGCAGGAGTCAAATGCAGCGGAGCCCGTACCGTACGAAACAGCTTTTCCAGCTCTCGACGCCGTACCGCAAACGGCTCCGTCATCAGATTGCGATCTCCAATCGCCAGAAGATCAAAGAACACCACCGACGCCGGCATTTGCGAAGCCAGCATCTTCACGCGAGACTCTGCCGGATGCAGCCGCAGCTGCAGCGCATCAAAGTCCAGCGCATCTCCATTCACGATCACGATCTCGCCATCCAGCACGCAACGCTCCGGCAACTGCGCCAGCAACACCTCCACGACATCGGGAAAGTACCGGTTCAGCGGATTCGTATCCCGGCTCTGCAGCAACAGCTCATCGCCATCGCGAAACACAATCACGCGGAATCCATCCCACTTGGGCTCAAACACCCAACGGCCTTCATCCTGATCCGGAATCTCCGCCACACGCTTAGCCAGCATCGGCAGCACAGGCGGTACAACAGGCAACGTCACGCAACGCTACTCCACCGTCACCACGCGGCGCACCCCGTCCGCACCAACCGTCGCATCGTTATCGCAACACCCGCAAGGACCCGCAAACGGCTCCCCAAAATACTCCAGCAGAAACGCCCGCCGGCACGTGGTCAACTCCGCGTACCGCTGCATCAGATCCACCCGATCCTTCTTGCTCTCGCCGCCCTGAAACCGCCGCAGCCCCAAGTCCTCCGCACGATAGAACAGCACCGCATCTGCAGGCTCCCCATCGCGACCGGCACGCCCCACCTCCTGGTAATAGCTGTCGAGCGAATCGCAGATATCGAAGTGATACACAAACCGGATGTCGGCTTTATCGATGCCCATGCCAAAGGCGTTGGTGGCAACCAGCACCTGCTCATCCTCGCCCTTCATAAAGCGATTCTGAATCTCCGCACGCTCCGCCGCCTTCAACCCGCCGTGGTAGAACAGCGATTCCACGCCGCTCTCCCGCAGCGCGGACATCACCTTTTCCGCATTCTTCCGCGTCGCCACGTACACGATCCCCGGCTTCTCCGCGAACCGTACCCGGCTCATCAGCGACGTCAACTTGTCATCCGCCGAATGGAATGTATCGACGCGCAACGAAATGTTCGGCCGGTCAAACCCGCGTACAAACACCGCAGGATCCCGCAGCCCTAACTGCTCGCAAATATCGCGACGCACCACCGGCGACGCTGTAGCCGTCAGCGCCAGCACCACAGGCCGCCCCAGCGCCTCGCAAACGGACCCCAGCAGCGTGTAATCACGCCGAAAGTCATGGCCCCACTCGCTGATGCAGTGCGCCTCGTCCACCACTAGCAATGAAGGCGCCGCCCTTCGCAGCGCTTCCACCAATTCCTGGTTCCGCAACTGCTCTGGAGCCAGCAGCACGAACTCCACCTCGCCGCTTTCAATCGCGGCCAGCGTCTTCCGCATCTCCGCGGCGCGCAATGTGGAATTGATGGTGACCGCCCGAGCATCGTGAGGCTGCTCGTTGATCGCCTCCATCTGATCCTTCTGCAGCGCGATCAGCGGCGACACCACCACCGTGATCCCCGGCATCAGTAGACCCGCGGCCTGATAGATCGCGGACTTACCCGACCCCGTAGGCTGCACGGCAAGCGTATCCCGCCCCGCAATCACCGTACGGACAGTTTCTTCCTGCCCCGGGCGCAATTTCGAAAATCCTAGTTTTTGACGAACCGTGAGTTGTACTGCAGATAAAGAGCGTCGCGACATGCACCCAACAGACAGCCCATAACGGCCATTTGTTGCACCGCGGCAGCGCTTTTCAGACTCTAAGGAATTGTGAGAGGAATTTGGAGCGGGAGACGGGGATCGAACCCGCAACCAACAGCTTGGAAGGCTGTGACTCTACCATTGAGTTACTCCCGCCCGCTTCAGTCTCAAGTATAACCGATCCATACTGAAATGTGATGGAAAACGGCACTCGCGACATCCTGTACTACGACGGGCATTGCGGCCTCTGCCATCGCTCCGTACAGTTCGTTCTCAAGCACGACCCCGACGGTTCCCGCTTCCGTTTCGCACCCCTGCAATCGGAATCGTTCACCCGTAACATCCCCGCCGCGACCCGCGCCCAACTCCCCGACAGCGTCGTCATCTGGACCCCGGACCGTCGCGCTCTCACGCAGTCGGATGCCGTCCTCCACATGCTCCGCCGCTTAGGCGGTATCTGGGCGATCTTCGCGGCCCTCGGCCGTCTCATCCCCAGGCCGCTACGTAACTGGATGTACGCCCGTATCGCAGCCATCCGGCATCGCCTGTTCGCCAAGCCGGAAGCCGCCTGCCCGCTGATGCCCAGGAACCTGCGCGACCGTTTCGAGCTTTAAAACCGGTCTGCCACCACGCGAAGCATCGATGCTGGAAACCCGCGACCCGTAAGCGCATTCCGTACCTCGGCCACGCGCGACGAGTACGCCGGAAACTCCACAAAACTCGTACCCGCATCGCCGTGCACGATTTCCGGATTGATCGGAAACGGCAGAGCCGCAATCGTCTCCAGCACTTCTTCGAGTTGCCGCGCACCGGCAGTAATCCGCAACAGCACGAGTTCGCCCTCGGCCCCCTGCAGCAGCGGCGCTTCAGAAATCGGCTTACTTTCGAGAATGGTCATACCCTTCATGTCCTTCTGCATCAGAAGCGGAGGGGACCAACCACAGAGCATTCCCAAAAAAGGAAAAACCCTTGTTGGCGCAAGGCCACAAGGGTTTGAAACTTGTGTGGACCGTCCGCCTTTAGCACTTTTTTACGTGGTTGCAAGTAGCTCGGGTTTGGTGCCGCATCACGGCCACCACCCTAAATCACTCCACGTTTCAATCGCAGAATATCACGCGTTTTTGCGCGATGCAATGGATTTCTGCCTTACCCTCTACCGCCTTTTTTGATCTCAATACTCAGCCGCTTGATCTTCTGATTCACCGTCGACAGCGGGATCCGCAGCAACTCCGCCGCCTCGGTCTGGCTATAGTTGCACTTCTCCAAAGCCTCAACGATTTTGCGGCGCTCAAAATCCGCCACGATTTCAAACAGCGACGCATCGGCCGGCAGATGCCCCGTCTCATCGCGCCGGATCCGCATCCCGCCCGCATGCAGCAACTGCTCGGGAAAGACTTCGGCCGACACCGTAGGTCCAGCCGCCAGCACCACCGCGCGCTCGACCACATTCTCCAACTCGCGTACATTGCCCGGCCAGTTGTACTCCATCAGCAACTGCATCGCTTCGGCATCAAACTGTACCTGGTACGCCTTTTCATTCTCCTTGCAGTACTTCGCAAAGAAGTGCGACACCAGCAGCGGGATATCGGCCTTGCGATCCCGCAGCGGCGGCAGCACGATGTTGATCACATTCAGCCGGTAGTACAGATCCTCGCGGAACTTCCCTTCTTCGACAAGCCTCCGCAGATCCGCATTGGTCGCCGCCAGAACGCGTACATCCACGCGCACCATCTCGCTCGACCCCATCGGCAGAAACTCCCGTTCCTGCATCACGCGCAACAGCTTGGCCTGCGTTTCCAGGCTGATCGTGCCGATCTCGTCAAAAAAGATCGTGCCCTTGCTCGCGGCCTCAAAGAACCCCTTCTTGGACGCGACAGCCCCCGTAAAGCTGCCCTTCATGTGCCCGAACAAGGACGACTCCAGCAACTCCGGCGGCACCGACCCGCTGTTCACCGCAATAAACGGCTCATCTGCTCTCGGCGAGTTCGCGTGAATCGCCTTCGCGATCAGTTCCTTGCCCGTACCCGTCTCGCCCGTCACCAGAATCGTCGCCCGGCTCGATGCCACCTGCGTCACCAGGTCCAGCACGCGCAGCATCGAATCGCTCTTGCCGACAATGTTCGGAAAGCTGTACCGCTGCTTCAGCGCCCGCTTCAACGCCTGATTCTCAGACTCCAGGCGCCGCTTCGAAATCATCCGCTCGATTTCGATCAGCAGCTTCTCGTTATCCCAAGGCTTCGAAAAATAATCCGCCGCGCCGCGCTTCAGCGCCTCAACAGCAATCTCAATCGAACCGTACGCCGTGATCAAAAACACCGGCGTCTCAACCCCGCGCTGCTGCAGGACACCCAGTACATCCATGCCCGTGCCATCCGGCAGCGACAGGTCCAGCAGGATCAGATCATAAGGACCCGTTTCCGACGCCTTCTCGATGCCTTCGGCCGCCGTCGTGGCCATCGTCACCTGATAGTCGTACAAAGACAGCAGGTCAAACAGACTCTCGCGGATGTCCGCCTCATCGTCGATGACGAGGATGTGCCCTTTTGCGTTGTTGTTACTCACAGGACGTTAGAAGTAGCGGCGTTCCCGGCACCCGCGCCAACTGCCTGATGCTCGCCGGAAATCTCGCCTTTTTGCACAATAGCATCCAAAACAGGTGCAGGCGCAGGCTTACGCCCGGCCAGCGGGAACGTGATCAGAAACGTCGTACCCTCGCCCAGCTTGCTATTTACTTCGATATTGCCGCCGTGCTCGCGCACAATGCCGTACGTCACCGACAAGCCCAACCCGGTACCCTTCTTTGGACCCTTGGTCGTAAAGAACGGATCGTAAATCCGCGCCAGATACTCGGCCGGAATCCCATCGCCCGTATCCGCCACTTCCACCCGCGCGTGTTCGTCTTCCGTCCACGTGCGAATCGTCAGATTGCCGCCGTTGGGCATGGCATCGCGTGCATTCAAGAACAGGTTCAAAAACACCTGTTGCAGCTTGCCCGTATTTCCCTTCACCAGACCGAGTCCGCTGTCCACCTCAAACGCGACCTTCACCTGGGACTTCTGCAGCTGATGTTCAACCAGTGAGAACGTCTCGCGCACCAGTTTGTTGATGTCCACCTGCACAAAGTCCGTGCCGGATGTGCGGGAAAAGCTCAACAGCGAATTCACGATCTCGCTCGCCCGGAACGTCTGCTTGGCGATCTTGTCCAGCAGCTTCGACTTCGGATCCTCGCCCGAAATCTGCTTGGCCAGCATCTGCGCGTAGGTCGAAATCACCGCCAGCGGCGTATTCACTTCATGTGCGACACCGGCCGCCAGCAACCCGATCGACGACAGCTTATCGGCCTGCATCAGGCGCTGCTCCAGCGTCGCGCGATCCGTAACGTCGTCAAAGATGATCAGGCGGCCAATCTGCTTCCCATCTTTAGACACCAGCGGCGCAACAGCCAGATTCAGAATCGCTTCACGCTGATTCTGACGAAGCGTGAACTTGTAGATATTGTGGATGCCACTTTCGGACCGCAACTCGCCCAATCGGAACACCAGGTCGCGCGGGAACAGATCCTGCAGCCTCTGGCCCACAGCCTTGCGACGCGGGATGCCCGTCAACCGCTCGATCTGCGTATTCCAGCTCTCCACGCGATCATCCAAATCGGCGGCCAGAATACCCACGTTGATGGATTCGACGATGTTTTCCGAAAACTCCTTCAACCGCTCGTACTCTTCCACCTTCCGCGCCAGCGACCGGTAGAGCAGCGCGTTGTCGATCGCAATCCCGACATAGCCCGACAAGGTCAGCACCAGTTCTACGTCATCGCTCGACAGGAACGTACCTTCACGAGTACGGCTCACCCCCAGGTACGCAATGGTCTTGCCGCGCACCGAACAGGGCATGTAGTAAGTCAGATCCAGGTCCGCGATCGTCGCGCGCACAGACTGCGGCATTTCATCGGTCTGTACGTCGATGGCAAACTTGGTCTGCTCAAAGAACAGGTAAGGCTTTGAAGGCTGCGCATCCAAAAAGCTCAGATCGTACGGCAGCATGCCCCAAGGCCGCCCGCCGCGATCCGTTGCCGTCTTCAGATGGAACTCGCCCTCTTCATCCGCCAGGAAGAACGCCACGTTCTCGATGAGCAACGTCGCCTGCAAGCGATCCGCGACAGACTGCAGCATCACGTCCAAATCTGTTTGCGCGCTCAGCTCACGCCCGAACTCCACCAGCGTACGCCGGTAATCGTAGCTGTCTTTGTAAAAGACATAGCGATTCAACTGCTCTTCCAGCCAATTGCGAATCGGCTGGAACACAAAGGTCGCAATCAGCACCAGCGCCACCACCGCGGTCGCCGTCAGATCCTTGGGGGACGTCACCGAGTACACCACGCCGTACATGCAGCCCAGCACTGCCAGGGTCGCGAGCGTGTAAATGTACCCTTGCTGGAAGATGATCTCCGCATCCATCAGGCGGTAACGCAGAATCGCGTAGGCCCAGCACAGCGGCACCAGAGGCAGAAAGAACAGCGACATCTGCATCCAATTCGACGGTATAAACCCGCTGATATACGGAATCGCATACAGAATCGCAAACGGCGCCATGCCGTACACCACGCCGCGCCGCAACCAGGTCATCTGCGCTCGGACGATCGGCTCGTGCGAGGTCCGCTCCAGGCGCCACAGGATCACCGCGCCAATCAACCCATAGACGCACATCACGCCCAGCCACATACGGTCGAGCGCCCACAGCATCTCCAGCAACGGATTCGCCACGCGCAGCCAGCCCAAGGCAAAACCGGCGTACGCAGCCAAGAGCGCAAGCGGTGGCAGATAGATCGCCCAAAGGCGCAACCGGTGGCGCCAACCGACGGGCGGAAAATCCGGCGCAAAGGACAGGGCAAAGTGCAAAAAGATCGCCGGCGTCAAAATCCCCGACAGGACGTTGCCCCAGTACACGACCTTGTCAAACGCATTCAGCTTGCCCGTGTAATGCAGGCAAAACAGCCCGAACGCCGTCAGACACAAACCATAAAAGTGCGCGGACTTCGGAGCGTTTGCCCGGCGCAGGTACACAAACAACCCGATGGCCAGATACAACACGCCAATCAGGTATTGGTAGTAAACCGCCCGGCCGCTATGCCGCTCGCCGACAATCAACTGCGCATCGGCAGGACGTCCGCCACGTTCAAAGTGATATTTCGCAGCCTTCCACGACCCGATCCGCATCAAAATCTGTGGAACGTCAATGGCGCGCTGGACAGTCAGGGTTTCAATACCGGTGAGACGGTCGCCCTTGCGGATGCCGGCATTCTCGGCAGGACTTCCAGAAACGATGTGGGAGGCTATGACGCCGTCGGAGGTTTCGATCCAGGTGACGCCGTCGTCAGGCAGATGATACAGCCACTGTTGTTGCAGGTTGATTCCGGCAACGATCACCGCCGCCAACGTGAGGATGGCGAACAGCGCCGAAACGAACTGTCGTTTTAGGTCACTCACCCAACCGACCCCTAACCGGAAACACTACACCGGGCAACTACGAAGCAATCGGCGGGCCATCCATGCCCGCGACATCATTACATCGAGAATACACGAAATTTCATCTACTTACAAACCAAAACGGGTCTCGTGTCCTTCCGTTTTTTGTATCCAAATTTTCCGTGAAGTGTAGAATTTCGCTACAACGATGAAACCGTGGTAAACAGCAGCCGTCCCTCGTACAACTGCGCTAAGATGACAGGCGTGCGCGTCCGAGTTCTCTTCTTTGGTTTGCTGCGCGATGTTGTTGGAAAGTCCGAAGATACGCGTGACGACCTCCCGCCATCCGCTACCCTCGCGTCCGTCTTCGCGCAGTATGCCGCGGAGTTCCCGAAATTGAAAGACCTCGAAAAAAGTCTCGTGTTCGCACACAACCAATCCTTCGCCCCGCGCGACACCCCAATCGCCGACGGTGACGAAATCGCTTTCCTTCCTCCCGTCAGCGGCGGCACCGGCACAACCCAAGGCTCACCCTATCTGGCGTCAATTGAGGACCCCGAGGGACATTTTTTCGCCCTCACCGAACACCCCATCGACTCTAAGCCCATCGTCCAGCGCCTCGTGCGCGGCGAAGACGGCGCCTACGTCGAGTTCCAGGGCGTCGTTCGCAACAATTCCAAAGGCCGCGCCACCCGCTACCTCGACTATGAGTGCTACCAGCCCCTGGCCCTGAAGGTTCTTGCCGAAATCGGCCGCGACATCGCCTCCAAGTACGAAGTCGGCCGCGTCGCCCTCGTCCACCGTCTCGGGCGCATGGAAATCGGCGAGGCCAGCGTAGCCGTCATCGTCGCGTCCCCGCACCGGCGCGCCGCCTTCGATGCCGCTCTCGAGGGCATCAACCGTCTCAAGAAAACGGTGCCGATCTGGAAAAAAGAGTACTTTGTCGACGGCGAAGTCTGGGTGGAGGGCGAATGGGACGAATCCTTGCCGCGTGGCTAACGCTCGCCGCTCTACTCGCCAACGCGCAGTTCAAAAGAGCGGATAAGGCCGCGCCAGAAAAGCAGCAACAACAACAGCAACAACCCGACTACGTCATTCGCTCCGACGTACGCCTGGTCCGTCTCCTCGCCACCGTCAAGGACCCCTCCGGCAACCTCGTCGGCGACCTCTCAAAAGAAGACTTCAAACTCACCGACAACGGCGTCCCGCAGGATGTTGCCGTCTTTGAGCGCACCACGGCGCAGCCTCTCTCCGTGTCCGTCCTCGTCGACACCTCAGCCTCGACCGCCACCCATCTCAAGAACGAGATGGACTCCGTAGACCGTTTCCTCCGTGCCCTCTTCCAGGGCGGCAACCCCGCCGACCGCGCCGCGCTCTACAGCTTCAACTGGCAGGTCGTACTCGAGATGGGCTTCACCCGCAATCTGGCCCGGCTCGAATCCGCGCTCCGCAAGCTCACCTCGCACGGCGGAACCTCGCTCTACGACGCCCTACAACTCGCCGCCCACAACCTCGAAGATCGCGATGGCCGCCATGTCATGGTCGTCGTCACCGACGGCGGCGACACCGTAAGTTCCGTCAAATTCCAGGACGCGCTCGAAGCCGCCCAGCGCGCCAACGCCGTCATATACCCCATCGTCATCGTGCCCATCACCAACGGCGCCGGACGCAACACCGGAGGCGAACACGCCCTCCAAACCTTCGCTTCCGAGACCGGAGGCAAGGTCTTCTCCGCCGCCGTAGGACCACAACTCGACCGCGCCTTTGACGACATCCTGCGCGACCTTCGCTCGCAGTACCTGATCGGCTACTACCCCAAAAACATCCCGTACAGTAAAGACAAGTTCCACCGCGTCAAAGTGGAACTCCCTAATCGCACCGGTTTGCGGATCTCAACACGCAGCGGTTATTATGGGGACGCTTCTCAGTAGGAAAGGCCCGACCGATTCGCCATGACAGCCAAGACCAAAGCGCCGGAACAAACCTTTGAAGAGGTCAAGTATCTGCGCGGCCTCACCGACCGTCGGGCGCGCGTGCGAATCCGCCTGGATGGCGACAGCGAAGTAACGGGCATCATCGAGTTCTACGACCAGAACCTGATTCGCCTCACTCGCGAAGGCGAACCCAACCTGTTCCTCTACAAACACGACATCAAGTATCTGTGGGAAGAAGAAGAATAACCCCGCGTGGCTTCTTATCTTGAAACGGCCATGGAAATTGCGCGCGAGGCCGGCGCGCTCCACCTCCAGTACCTCGAACGCCGCGTCGGCTTCTCCCTCAAGGGCGACTTCGACCTCGTCACCGAATGCGACAAAGCCTCGGAACAGTTGATCGTCGACCGGCTGTCATCGCACTTCCCCTCCCACAGCATTGAAGCCGAAGAAGGCTTTGGCACCGAAAAAGCCAAGTCCGAATACCGCTGGTATGTCGACCCCCTCGACGGCACCACCAACTTCGCCCACAGCTACCCCGTCTTCAACGTCACGCTAGCTCTTGAAAAGGCCGGTGAGGTGATCGCCGGTGTCGTCTACGATGCCACCCGCAACGAGATGTTCGCCGCCGAACTCGGTGGCGGCGCGTACCTGAACAACCGCCGTATCCACGTCTCCGCCGTCAAGCGAGTAGAAGATTGCCTCGTGTCCACCGGCTTCCCCAGCCGCCGCCGGCACCTGAACATCAACATCCACTTCTACTACCAACTCGCGATGCTCTCCCACGGCGTACGCCGCTCCGGAGCCGCCGCCATCGACCTCGCGTACGTCTCCTGCGGCCGCCTCGACGGTTTTTGGGAATTCGGCCTCAACCCTTGGGACATGGCCGCCGGATCCCTGCTCGTCCGCGAAGCTGGAGGCAAAACCAGCGGCATGAAGGGCGAACCCTTCAGCGTCCGTGGTGCGACACTGTTTGCCAACAACGGACACCTACACACAGAAATGTTGCAGGTCTTTGATGAGATATTCAACAACCGTCCACGGTTCCCGTTGCCACCGGTAAATCTGCAGCAGGAATCCTGACAGTTTTCAGACAACTCAATACAGGGTTTTCTGTATTGTTATTTCAGGATCGTCGAGCGGCCTCTCCCCAAACCCAAAACAACAACCATGGCGGAAGAGGACCCGGCGCTCGAAGTTGAATCTTAGGACCCCGCTCTACTTCTCAAATACAATCTTCGCCACGGCGTCGGTGAACTCGGCAATCTTCGTACCCTCCAGGTTCGCCATCACAGCAATCGCCACGCCGTCGTTGGGGAAAAGCACCAGATTCGTTGTAATGCCTTGCTGCCCGCCGCTATGCCAGATGCGGCGGTGCCCGGCAAACGCATCCACGCGCCAACCCAACCCGTAGTCGCTCATCTTGCCGTCGTTGAACGCCTGTGGCTGGAACATCTGCTCCACAGTGTCCCGCCGCAGCAACCTCGTACCCATCATCGCGATCCCGAACTTCACCAGATCCTCGGCGCGCGAAATCATCCCGCCACCCGGAATCTTGTAACTCGTATCCGCCAGCCCGCAGTTGTACAGCACTTTGTTCTCAGTCAACCGGTACCCGCGGGACCGCCCCAGAATGATCTTGGCCTGGTCATCCGCCTCTAACGTCACCGCCCCCGCAGGACCCGCAATCCGCTCCCGCACATAATCCAGGAAGGCCTTGCCCGTCGCCGCCTCCACCGCCGCCCCAAGCAGGTTGAAGCCATACGTCGTATACGAATACTTCGACCCCGGCTCAAACAACAACGCATCCCGCTCAAAAATCGCCAGACCCTCACCGACACTCTTGTAATGCCGCGTGATCTGCAATTCCTCTCCGGCATAATGCCGTACCCCGCCCTGGTGCGACAGCAAATGCCGTACCTTCACCGGCCACTGCTTCTCGGTAAACGACGGCACATACGTGCGGATGTCACCATCCAGCGCAATCTTGCCTGCCTCCACCTGCTGCATCACCGCCACCGCCGTAATCGGCTTTGCGATCGACCCCAACCGCAACACCGACGACGTCTTCATCGGGACGTTGTTCTCAACATCGGCCAGCCCGTACGCATTCGTCCAGCGAACTTCACCACCGGCAGCAATCGCCGCCGTGATCCCCGGTACGCCAAGCTCAATCATCTTGGCCGAAATCGCCGCGTCGATCCGTGCCGCCTTGTCCGGCGCCACCGCCGGCTGAGCGACAAAACTCAGCGCGACAAGACCAAGAACCAGGCTCGTCACTTCTTACCCGCAGCTTTCTCCAAAGGCGTCACCGTCAACTTCCGGAACTCCACCGCACCATGATCGCCCTGGATGCTAATCGGACCCGGCAGCGCCTCGTCGGCGTCATGCGCCATCGCCGTCAGACCTTCGATTTCTTTCCGGTCAATCACCTTGACACCGTTCAACACCACCGTCACTGTACGCCCAATAAGCCGGATATCGTACGTCTGCCATTCACCGGGAGCCTTCGACGCGTTCGACGTCGGCAAAATGCGGCTGTACAGCGCGCCGTTCCCATGCGTATCCGCGGGCTTGCCGTAATCGTCCAGCACCTGCACTTCGTACCGTCCGCGCAACCCGATGCCCGCGTTGCTGTCCTTGCCCAGCCGGATCTCCGCATGCAGCTCAAAATTCCAAAATTTCTCATCGCTCACCAGATTGTTAGCCCCGGCCTTGTTCGACGTAATGCCGTCCTCCACCGTCCAACCCAGCGGCACGTTCTTGATCATGGCCTTCCAGTTCGCCAGATCTTTGCCGTTGAATAGCTCCACCGGCTTGCCCTTCTTCCAGGACCCATCGTCCTTATCCGGCACCGCAGGCGCGCGAACTCCTTCAAACGTGCGCGACGCATCGGGCACACCGTCCACCTCCAGCGACCCCACCAGCTTCCCGTCAATGATCTTGGCCTTGTACACACCCTCGGCCGTCGCGCCGCCCCGCCGGTACGCCTTCTGGAAGCGCCACTCCAACTGGCCATTCCTCACGGAAATCTTCGGGATCACATCGCAATCCCCGCCCGGCGCGCCCACAAACGTACCCTTGATGTTCGGGGTTCCGGCCCCTTGCACACCGAGCCACCAGACCCGCGACCGCGGCTCATTCCGGACCTTGATGTCCCACCGGCCATTAAAATCGGAATCGGCAGCCATCGCAAAAACCGCCCCTGCTGCCCACAATGTGGTGCAAAATAAGGAAGAACGCATTTCAGCCTACATGGTAGCCGAAGCCGTATTGACACGACTTCGTGAAAGGATAGCCGCCTTCGCGGCATCCCGTATATCGAAGGAATCCGCAGAGGATTTGGCGCAGGAGGTGCTTGTGGTGATCCATGAAAAATACGGACACCTCGACCGCATCGAAGATCTCCTGCCCCTGTCCCTGCAGATCATGCGTTTCAAAATGGTGGCCCAACAGCGCAAATCGTACCGCCACGGCGAGTACACCCAATCCTCGGTGGACGACCTTCCCCTCGCCGACCTCGGCCCTTCCCCCGCCGAACAGGCCGAGCGCAAACAGCGCCTGGAAGCACTAGCCAAAGCCATGCAGTCCTTGGGTGAACGCTGCCGCAAAATCATCGGCTGGAAGCTTGCGGGTAAGTCCTTTCCCGAAATCCAGAAACTGCTGGGAGTCGAGTCGATCAACACCATATACACCTGGGACCACAGGTGCCGCAAGGAACTGCTCGATCGCATGGGAGGCAGTTGGGAACGATGAGAAAACCGGACGACAACATCCAACATCTGTTGGGCGGCTACGCCTCCGGCACCCTCACGCCCGAAGAGCAGCAGCGTCTCTTTGAAGCCGCCATGGAAGACCAGCAGCTCTTCGACGCCTTGGCCAATGAACAGGCGCTCAAGGAAATCCTCGACGATCCGGACTCGCGCGGCTACCTTCGCAAAGCCCTCGCCGAGTCGGAACCCGAGCCCAAGCGCAAAGCATCCTGGTGGTGGCCCGCCGCCGGCATCTCCGCCGTAGCAGTGGGCCTCGCTGTATTCCTGATGGTCGGCATTCAACAAAAGACCGCGCAGCAGCCCGCAACGGAAGTCGCGCAGAACACGACCGCGCCAGCCCCAACGCAGTCTCCCGCCGCATTTCCACCCAAGGGAGGCCAGGAACTCTCAGCCCCCCCGCCCCCAGCCAGGGCGACGACGCAGCGCAAAGTCGCACCACCAGTGGCAGAGGCGATGGAGGAAGCCAAACCGGAAAAAGAAGCGCCCCAGCTCACTGCTGCAGCCCCTAAACCACCGCCGCCTCCACCACCCCCAGCACCTGCGCCGGCATCAGCGCATCAACCGGTAACCCTGGCTAGCAGCGGCAACAACAACAACAACAACAGCGGACCCTCCGCCAGCATCCTGTTCCTGCAACCGCAAGCCTTCGGCGTACCCGGCGCAACAGCAGCCACACCCACGGCAGCAGGCGCAGGCGAATCCGTTTTTAGCCGAAGCCGGATGGCGGTCACCACCACCGATCGGGCAAAGAAGGCCGAGGCCGTCGCAGCAGACGCCCAAGCCCTCGTACCCAACGCCGGCATTCGCTACCGCATTTTCCGTAAGAACTCGCAAGGCGACTTCGTCGAAACCCGCCTCGACACGCGCTTTGAAGACGGCGACGAAATCCAGTTCCTGATCGAGGACAACTCCAGCGGACGCGTCACCCTCCTCCGCGAAGTCGCCACCAACCGCTGGGAGACGCTGCCCTTTGCCTCGCAACAAGGCAATCAAGCCCGCAGCGCGCCAATCCGTTTGGAGCGTGGCAGCCTTCGCATCACCATGATCCTCTCGCCGAACCCGGCAGCCACCCTAGCCGCGCCGCCGCGCCAGGTGGCCAACCAACTCACCGAGGTGCGGGGCAACGCCATGTACGTCGTCGCCCCAGGACTCACCTCGGGCCTCGTCGCCACCGATATCCGCATCGCTGTCAACTAAAGCAGCCGGAAGTTCACTTCAATCGTGATGGGCGCCGCAACAGGCCTGCCGTTCAGCAACGCAGGCCGGAATCGCCACGTCGAGACGGCCTCCATCGCCCGTTCATCCAAGCCCAACCCAAGACCACGAATCACCCGTATGTTCTGCGGATTCCCCTTGGCATCCACAATCACCGCCAGCAAGACCGTACCCTGATGCCGCGCCTTACGAGCAGTGTCCGAATACTCAGGCTCCGTCTTCGCCAGCAACTGCGGCCACTTATTCGGACGGGGCATCCCCACCCCACCAGGACCATTCCCCGGACCCTCATTGCCCGGTCCACCCATCCCGTGAATCCCAGGTCCCAAGGCGCCCAGAGGACCGGTACCATTCGGCATCCCGACAGGATCCGAGGCGATCTGCGGAGCGTCTTCAAACCCGATCTGCGGCGCATGCAACAAGGCAGGCCGAGGATTCGCACTGGGAGGAATAAACGTTCGCGCACTCCCCTTGGGAATAACGCCTTTGGCTACAGGCTGAGGCGAGCGGTTGCCTCCCCCGCTGTTCGCCGTGTCGATGCGAGTTTTCAGTGGAGGACGAGGCGCGATGAGTTTAGTAGCTCGTTGCACAAGCGGGCGGGTCTCAATGAGTTGCGGCGGAATGAATTGCCCCGGGATCGACGCCAGGAAAGCGACCGTCCCGATAGCGAGCGCATGAAACAGCAGTGATACAGCGAACGGCTCTTTTCGCATGCACCGCCCAATGCAATTTCATCGCCCGCAAACTCCGAACAATACGCGCAGACCATGCACACACAAAGAAAAAGACCCCCGAAAAACCAGGGATATTTCAGAACTCGCCTTTGTTTACAACAAAACGCCACGTACCCTTAAAGGGTATCTGAGTACCCAAAATGGGTATTTGCCGCTTACTCGCCTTCGCGCTGCCAGTCCGGCGACGTGCTCGACACCTGTTCCCGCGCCGCACGCTGGGCGAGTTCGTCACAGCGATTGTTGTCCGAATGCGACGCGTGCCCCTTGGTCCAGGCCCACACCGTTTTGTGCTTGGCGTTCAATTCATCCAGCTCTTCCCAAAGATCCTGATTGGCCACCGGCTTCTTATCTTTGGTCTTCCAGCCGTTGCGCTTCCAACCCTGAATCCAGGTGGTGATCCCGTTCTTCATGTAGTTGGAGTCGGTGATGATCTCCACCTCGCACACTTCCTTCAATGCCCGCAGACCCTCTACCGCCGCCTGCAGTTCCATCCGGTTGTTCGTCGTGTGGGACTCGCAGCCGAACATCTCTTTTTTGTATTGCTTGAAGCGCAGAATGCACGCCCAGCCGCCCTTGCCGGGATTGCCAAGGCAGCTCCCGTCCGTGATCAGTTGTACCGATTTCATGCCGCGGCCAACTCGACGGAAAAGAACTGATCGACCAGATCGAGAATGACGCGCGCGTCGTTGGTCTTATAGATCTCGGTGCGGAGCTTGGCGCCATTGCGGACGCCGTGCGTAAAGTAAGTAGCGAACTGTTTCATCTTGCCAACCACTTCACGATCCTCTTCCTCGTGAAGCATGGAATAGTAGGTGCGCATCATTTCATAACGCTCGCGCTCGGTCGGCTTGAAATACGAGCCCGTCGCAAGGTACTCGGCAATCTGCCGGAAAATCCACGGATTCGAAGCCGCCGTACGCCCGATCATCACCGCGTCGCAACGGGTTTCCGCATGCATGCGAACCGCGTCCTCCGGCGTCACAATGTCGCCATTGCCGATCACCGGAATCGTCTTCACGGCGTCTTTCAGAGCAGCGATCCGGGTCCAGTCGGCTTTGCCGCTGTAGCCTTGTTCGCGCGTGCGAGGATGCAGCGCGATAGCCGACAAACCGCAGTCTTCTGCCAGCTTGCCCATCTCGGTGAACACCAGTTCCTGATCGTTCCATCCCGCGCGGAACTTCATCGTCAGCGGGATGCTGATGGACTTCTTGACGGTGGTCAAAATCTCCGCCACAAGCGGCAAATCCCGCAGCAGGCCGGAACCGCCATTGCACTTCACGACCTTATTCACCGGACAGCCAAAGTTGATGTCGATGGCATCAAAGCCCTGGTCCTGGCAAACTTTGGCCGCTTCGGCCATAATCACGGGGTCAGAACCAAAAAGCTGGGCGGTGAGTGGATGTTCTTCGGGCTGGAACAGAAGATACCGAAACTGTTTGGTGGCCATCGGTTTTTTAGCCTTAAACATGTGCACCACGCCGTGCGACGACGTGAACTCCGTCATCAGCAAGCCGCAGCCACCCTGCGAACGGATCAAGCGCCGGAACACCGTATCGGTCACGCCCGCCATAGGCGCCAGAACCGTCGCCGGGGATATGGGCACGGGGCCAATCGAAAAACCGGTGGGAAACGTCACCATCGTTACCCCTATTGTACCGGGCAGCCAGGCGCTAGAGTTAACAAAGTAAAGCTGGATAACCCGCAACGTGACCACGGTGGAACACATCTAAGCAATTTGGAGGAGCAATGAATCCCAAGATTTTTGCGGCATTTGCAGGTGGCGTCCTTTTTGCGAGCGGTGTCGCGTACTTCGCGGCCAAGTCGCCGTCGGCCCCGGCTCCCGCACCAGCACCGGTTGCCGAAGCGAAGGTGATCGAGCCCGAACCCGCACCTGTACCGCCGCCACCGCAGGTCGCCGACAACACTCGCGAACCGGAACCGGAACCAGCGCCTCGCCCGCAAGCGTTCCGTCGCGCTTCGCCTGTAGCGGCGAGCCGTACGCCCGCTACTCCGGCGCCCACCCCCTCTGCTCCCGTACCGCAGCAGCAGCAGACGGCCGTGGTAACGCCACCACCCACAACGCCCCCTGAACCTTCTCCGTCGGTGTTCCGCGCCGAGGTACCTCCGCCTCCTCCGCCGTCGACTCCGGCAAAGGTGGTGGAGCCGCCCAAGCCCAACACTGTGACGATCCCCGCCGGTACGACGTTGACTGTGCGTGTTCAGGAAACACTGAATTCGGAACGCAACCAGACCGGCGATAACTTCCAGGCCGTGCTCGACGCCCCGCTGATTGTGGATGGGTTTGTGATTGCCGAGAAAGGTGCTCGCGTCGAAGGACGCATCAATGAAGTGGACCGGGCCGGCAAGGTGAAGGGCGTGGCCCGCATGGTGCTGGAACTGAATAAACTCAATACGTCCGACGGCCAGCGCGTCGAGATCCGTACCGAGAACTTTGAGCGCAAAGGCGAGTCTTCCAAGAAGGGCGACGCGGCGAAAGTAGGCATCGGCGCGGCGATTGGTGCTGCCATCGGTGCGATTGCCGGCGGCGGCAAGGGCGCTGCGGTTGGTGCAGGCGCGGGTGGCGCAGCAGGCGCCGGCGGCGTGCTCCTCACGCGAGGCAAGGCCGCTGAGATCCCGGTGGAAACCCGTCTGACGTTCCGCCTGGCCGATTACGTGACCTTGACGGAACGCCTGAACAAGTAAGCAAGCCTAGTTGCGCATGAACTCGTAGCGCTCGAGCGTGGCTGCAGTGAGGGTAAAGTCTTCCTCATGCCGCACCACTTTGCCCATGCAATGGAGCTTCACAGGCGGGCGCTTTCCGATCTCCGGAGCCAGGGTCAGCACGTACTCCACGGGTTGGCCCACTTCCGGCTTCATGTCTGAGTAAAACAGTACTCCAGTTGAGCTGATGTTCGCCGTCTGTGCGAACTCTTCCACCGGTTGCGCGCCGCAGCGCAACACCTGCATGGTCAGCTTCATGTCAAAGCGTTGGGATTTACGTTGGTCTGTCACCAATCCGAAGATATAGGCATTCGGAACTAAGGTCAATAACTTAGGCCGAACGGAAGTACTACTGCGGTACCAACGGGTTACAGTACCTTCTGTTACTGGGCCGCTTGTGGCGGATTGAGGTACGGCACATACCCTTGGTACGGCAGGCGAACCCGGTAAATCGAGGTCTGCGTCGAGACAAACAACGACATCAGATCGCCTTCGCCAAAGCCCATATTGGTGGCGGCTTCGGGCAACGGAAAGTCCCGCAGATGCTTGCCCTGGGCGTCGTAAATGGTGAGGCCTTTGGAGGCGACGTAGAGGTTGCCTTTTTCGTCGCAGCGGATGCCGCCGGGAACGCCACCTTTGATGCCGGAGATGAGTGTCCGCTCGTTGGTGGCGGCGCCGTTCTTGTCCAGGTCAAACGCGACGATCTTGCGTTCGTCGGAGTTGCTGACGTACAGATGACGGCCTTGCGGTGACAGTGCGATACCGTTGGGCCGGCCGGTCTTCCACTTGGCGATCAACTGCAGTTCGCCCTTGGGGGTGATGCCGTAGATGCCGTGGAAATCGAGTTCGCGGGCGCCCACCGCAGCGGAGCCAAAGGCGGCGTCGGTGAAATACACATTGCCGTCTTTGCGGACCACGATGTCGTTGGGGCCGTTGAGGCGCTTGCCTTCCCAACGTTCGGCGAGGACGTCGCGCTTACCTTTCTTGTCGAGACGGACGACGCGGCGGGCGCGGCTTTCGCAGATGTAGAAACGATCCTGCGCGTCGAACGTGATGCCTCGCGCGCCGTTGGAGTTGGTGACCTGCGGCTCTGGCTTGTGGCCCGGGTTCCAAATGTGGATGGTGTTGGTGGCGGGTTCGGTAAACAGCAGACGGCGTTCCGGGGTCCAAAGTGGACTATCGAGATAGCGGTAGCCTTCGGCCAGTTTCTGGATCTTGACGTCGCCGAAAGGATCGTTGTCCTGTTGCCAGGCAAACAGGGAAACGGCGGCGAGAAGACCGGCAAGACCGGCGGAAACGTACATGGCACAGTGATATCATGCGAGCTAAGTAACGGGCAAACATGAAGCTTTCGCTCACTCTGGCTGTTTGTGCAATCGTCGCTCTGGCGGCGGATTATACGGCGGGCGAGCGCCGCCATTGGGCCTTCCAAAAACGCTCCGTTCCTGCCATCCCCGCAGTAGAGCCGGCCGCCGCCAATCCTATCGACGCCTTTATCCGGGCCCGCTTAGCGAAAGAGGGTCTGCAACTGGCCGCGCCTGCGGACAAAGTTCGCCTGATTCGCCGCGTGACGTTTGACCTGACGGGTCTGCCGCCGACACCGCAAGAGGTGGATGCGTTTGTCAACGATAAGGCGCCGAACGCCTATGAAAAGCTGGTGGACCGGTTGCTGGCGAGTCCACGGTACGGCGAGCGCTGGGCGCAGCATTGGCTCGATCTGGTTCGCTTTGCCGAGACCGATGGTTTTGAATACGACACGCATCGCCCGGATGCTTGGCGGTATCGCGATTACGTCATTAAGTCCTTCAATGAAGATAAGCCGTACACGCAGTTTTTGACCGAGCAGTTGGCGGGCGATGAGATCGATCCGGCCAATCATGAACTGGCCGTGGCGTCGGGCTTCAATCGCCTGGGTGCGCTGCGCAAGAACGCCGGCAATCAGGAAGTGGCGAGCAGCCGTAACGAAGTGTTGACCGAGATGACAAACATCGTCGGATCGGCGATGTTGGGCGTCACGGTAGGCTGCGCGCGCTGCCACGACCATAAGTTTGACCCCATCCGGCAGAAGGATTATTACCGCATGCAGGCGCACTTTGCCGCCGTGCAGGAACGCGAAGTACCTCTGACGAGCGAAGCTGAACGTTCCGCATGGAAGGCGCAGAAGGACGCCGTGGATGCGGAAGTGAAAGAGCTCAAAAAGCAGATGAAGGGCTTGCAGGGCGAAGATCTGTCGCGCATGCAGGCCAAGGTGAAGAGCGTCGAAGCGAAGGCGCCCGCGCCGCTGCCCGCGCTGTTCAGCGTCCGCAATGATTACGGCGAAAACTTCAAGCCGGTGCATGTGTTGCATCGCGGCGAGTACACCAAGCCGGGTGAGGAAGTGCATCCGCGGAGCCTGGGAGTGCTGCTGCCCGATGGTGCGCCGGAGTTGGGTCCTGAGGTGAAGAATCCGCGTACGGAGTTGGCAAAGTGGATTACGACTGACGACAATCCGCTGACGGCTCGCGTCGCTGTGAATCGCATCTGGCTGCATCATTTTGGACGCGGCCTGGTGGCAACGCCCAACGACTTTGGACGCATGGGCCAGCGCCCGTCGCACCCCGAATTGCTGGATTACCTGGCCAATCAGTTTGTGGAAGGCGGCTGGAAGTGGAAGCCGCTGCACCGCATGATTCTGCTGAGCGATACGTACCGGCAATCGTCGCTGTTGGAAGTCGCGGCGGCGAAGGAAAAGGATCCGGATAACAAGCTGCTGTGGCGCTATCCGAAGCGGCGACTGGAAGCGGAAGAGATTCGCGATGCAATGCTGTCTGCCACAGGACGCTTGAATCTGAAGACCGGCGGACCCGGCGTGATGATCCCGGTGCAGCAGGAATTGATCCAACTGATGTACAAGCCCGAGCAGTGGGTTGTGGCGGCAGATCAGAAAGAACATGACCGGCGCAGTGTGTACCTCATTGCCAAGCGCAATCTGCGGCTGCCGTTTATGGAAGTTTTCGATTCGTCGGATATGCTCATCAGCTGTCCGCGGCGCGAGGCGAGTACGCATGCGCCGCAAGCGTTGGAGCTGCTGAATGGGCGGATCGCGAATGAAATGGCCGATGCTTTGGCCGCGCGGCTGACGGAGTTTTCGGCCAAGGATCATGCGAAGCAAGTGGACTTCGCCTGGCGATGGGTTGCCGGTCGCGCGCCTACAGCGGAAGAGCGCAAACTGTCTATGGAGTTTTTGGCATCGCAACCACTGCGCGAGTACGCTTTGGCGATGTTCAACCTGAACGCATTTTTGTACGTGGAGTAGGAGCGGATGGAACACTCAAGACCTACACGAAATCGCCGCGAGTTTTTGACCGATGCCTTCAACGGCTTTGGCGCGCTGGCGTTTTCGTCGATGCTGCAGGCGGCGAATCCACTGGCTCCCAAGGCTCCGCATGAACCGGCCAAAGCCAAGGCAGTGATCCTGCTGTTTATGGCTGGTGGTCCGAGCCATATTGAGACGTTTGATCCCAAGCCGCTGTTGAACGAGTTGAGCGGGCAGAAGCGCCCGGCGCACTTTGGCGAAGCCAAGTATCAGTTTGTGTCCAAAGACGCGCGGTTGATGGGCACGAAGCGGACGTTCAAGAAGTACGGGCAAAGCGGTATTGATGTGTCCGATCTGTTTCCGCATCAGGCCAAGATCGTGGATGATCTGGCGATCATCCGTAGCGTACAGGCGGATATGGTGGTGCACTCGGCGGCACAGTATCAGTTAATGACCGGGCGCATTATTCCAGGCTTTCCGTCGATGGGTTCGTGGGCGGTATACGGCCTGGGGTCCGAGAGCGATTCCCTGCCCGCTTACTGCGTGCTGCCCGATCCTCGCGGCGCGTTAGAGGCGGGACAGCCGATGTACGGCAACGGGTTTCTGCCGGCGATTTATCAGCCGACGGTGTTGCGGCCGGGTAAGACGCCTGTGTTGAATTTGAACCTGCCGTCGGGTGTGGATCTGGAAGACCGTCGCAAGACGTTGAAGCTGATTCGTGAGCTGAACGAAGCGAACCAGGGCTTCAGCGATCCGGAGTACGCGGCGCGCATTCAGAGCTACGATACGGCGTTCAAGATGCAGACCGAAGCGCCCAAAGTGTTCGATATCTCGACCGAATCACAAGAGACGTTGGACCTGTACGGCGTTGGTAAAGCGACGACCGACGATATGGCGCGGCGCTGTTTGCTGGCACGTAAGCTGGTCGAAAAAGGCGTTCGGTTTGTGTGTGTCGTGCATGGCGGAGGTCCTGGCGATCAGCAGTGGGACGCGCATGCGGACATCGAAGAGAACCATCCGCGCATGGCCGCGCAGAGCGACCAACCAGTGGCGGCGCTGATTCAGGATTTGAAGCGGCGCGGGATGCTGGATTCGACGCTTGTGGTTTGGGGCGGCGAGTTCGGAAGGTCGCCCGAGGCCGAGGGCGGCAAGGGTCGCGACCATCACAATCTGGGCTTTACGATGTGGATGGCGGGCGGCGGCATCAAGGGCGGCACGATCATCGGCGCGACGGACGACATCGGGCTGCGGGCGGTGGAAGAGCCGCATCATCTGCGCGACATCCACACGACGATTCTGCATCAAATGGGGCTGAATCAGCACCAGTTGAGCTTCTTGCATCAGGGCCGGCGCGAGCGGCTGACGGAACTCGAAGGCCAGGTCATCAAAAAAGCGCTTGCCTAAACCACAAGACGCCCGAGTCAAGCGAGTATCGTTCACCAACTGGGCCATCATCTTTGTGGCGATTGCCATGTGGATGTTTTTGGGATTGTTGGTGACGCCGTCGTCGCGGGTACATGATTTTCTCAACATCTATACGGGCGGAAAGCTGGCTTTAGAGGGGCGGTTCGCGGAGTTGCACGACCCGGCGGTGCAGTTTGCCGAGGAGCAAAAGCTGGTGCCAACCAACGACCGGCTGGTGCCCTTTGTACGGCCGCATGTGTACGCGGCGTTCTTGTCGCCCTTGGCGTTGTTGCCCTTCGGTACGGCGTTCTGGGCGTGGTTGGGCTTTCATACTGTTTTGCTGTTCGGCTGCTGGTATTGGGGATTCCGGCAGTTTCCAGCGGATTCGGTGGTGATCAGCGCGCTGTACCTGCCAACGGCGTTGGGGATCGCGCACGGGCAGGACGGCGTACTGATGTTGGTGATCAGCATCGCGGCGTATTCGATGCTGCAGCGGGGCAACGTGTTTGCGGCGGGCTGCGTCCTAGCACTGGGGCTGATCAAGTTCCACTTGTTCCTGCTCTGGCCGGTGGCGATGCTGGTGTCGCGCAACTGGCGGATGCTCGCCGGGTTCTGTACCGGTGGGGCTGGAATGGCTTTGGCCTCGCTGGCGCTGGGCGGCATGCAAGGTGCGAAGGCGTACGTCGGGCTGCTGACGAACAAGGATTTGGAACGGTTGTCGCCTACGCCGGAGTTTATGATCAACGCGCAGTCGATTGCGGCGAATCTGGCGGAAGGCAGCACGATAGTACAGGCGGCTTGGACCGTGTTGACGTTGGTGATGTGGCTGGTGGCGATCTGGAAGGCGCCGTTGTGGCGCTGGTGGTCCGCTACGGCGCTGGCGGGGTTGCTGATTGTGCCGCATACGTACGGGTACGACGCGAGTTTATTGTTGCTACCGTTTTGGTTGATGCTGTTTGTGAACGCGGACAAGCGGCTGAAGATCGTGGCGACGCTGGCATCGACGCCGTTGCCGTTTTTGTTGACGTTGGCGGATAAGCCCTGGAGCGTCGCGGCGGCGCTGGCATTGACTGCGGTGCTGTTCACGATGGCGCTGGGCGCGGGTAAGAAGAAAGAGCAGGAGGTTGCTGCAGTATGACGACAGCTATTCTTTTGATGACCACGCTGCTGATTGCAGGCGATAAGAACGACAAGCTGGTGATCAGTGATCCGACCACTGGTAATGACCGGATCGACATCACGGCGACGTTGATCCTGGAAAAAGAAGCTCTGGCGCAGGCGATGGAAGGTATCGCGCTGCCGCCGAATGTGATCGCGGTGCGCGTGAAGGTGAAGCCAGCGGTGAATGCGGGTCCGATCCGCGTGGATATTGATGATTTTCAGCTGATTTCGCATAAGGACGGGCAGAGGTCGGGTCCGTTTGCGCCGACGCAGTTGGCGGGCGGTCCGGCGATGAAGATCAAGACGGAGTCGACGAGTTACGGCACGGGTGTGGCGACGCGGAATACGGGTCCCACCTGGGGCGGCATGGGCGGATCGCGGCCGGGGCAGCAGATGCCGGGCAATACGGGCATGATCGGGTCGGCGAATGCGGGCGGAGCGGAGATCGCGACGGGCGTTGAGAAGACGGGTAAGGCTAGCAAAGAGACGGATCCGCTGGTGGCGATGCTGAAGGAAAAAGGTTTTCCGTCGGGCGAGGTGGCTGAGCCGACGACTGGGTTGCTGTACTTTCCACTGGAAGGCAAGCACAAGCCGAAGGACCTGACGTTGGTCTATAAAGGTCCTGCAGGACGTTTAGTTTTGACGTTCGGCAAGTGACCCGCTACAATAGGGGAGTTGTTTGTTCGGGCCGTGGCGCAGCCTGGCTAGCGCGCTTGCTTGGGGTGCAAGAGGTCGCGAGTTCAAATCTCGCCGGCCCGACCAATTCGACAACCGCATAGAGAAGCCACCCTAGCTCAGTTGGTAGAGCGGCTGATTCGTAATCAGCAGGTCGCCGGTTCGATCCCGGCGGGTGGCTCCAGAAAATCACAAGTTACAGAGATTATCGAAGATGGGCACAGGTGACTGGTGCCCATCTTTGTGTCTACCCCAAACCACTTGTGCCCAGATGCGCTGCGTTGCGATGGTACGTGAAGCGTTCTGGTGGTCGAATTGCTTGCATTGCCTCCGCTTCTCCGGGAAACACTTCTTTGGTGCCTGCACGCTTTCCCACCGGGACGCAAGCCGGCCTCTGCAGCGTCGCTCGTCGGGTCCAGGGTCATCACGACTACGCCTTTCACACTTTCGTCGAGTTTCAGTTCGTGGCGAATGGCGGCGGTCAGTTGGGGAAGTTCGGCACTATCAATCAGGCTGTCATCCTCTTTGAGTTCGATTCCTTGAGCGCCGCTGTCCTTTGGCTCAGTGAGCTTCACCTCCAACGACAGGTCCTCAGCGCCACGGGCCACTTTCAAGTGGAGTTCCGAGCCCGGATGCACCGAGCCGATGAACAGCTTTAACTGCCCGAGATCCGTGATGGTCTTGCCGTTGATTCCAACGATCACGCCGCCGCGCTGTACGCCGGCCTCGGCGGCCGGACTATCGGGCTCAAGTCCGCGATGAGCGCACCGGTGCGGTGCTGCCGGCGTGTCGCGATAGGAGGGCGGCGCCGCCGCAATAATGGCGCCGGCGGTCAGGATCATCGTGATGAGTTTTGCGGTACATGAGGGCTCCATTTGTTCTACAGAATATTGACGGCGCGCCAGTGAAATCGATGTCTGGTTTGGATGAGAGAAAGAGATGATCGACGAATGCGGGCCGCCACCGTTCCCTTCCCGGCAATCAGCCCAGGTCGGCCTCGAAGAGTGCGCGTTGGCCAACCCGGCATCCAGTAGACCCAAAGTGAAAAGAGCTCTCATACAATCTCTACTTCATGGAGCGTGATGAGCCCCTCCAAAATCACCGCCTTCAACTCGGTGAGAATCGGCCGGATCCGCGATTCTTCGTCTATCGCGGTGATGACCACGGGCCGGTCGTCAGAAACCCCAAACAACCGCTTGCGATGGACCCTGCCATGCTTGCCGTAGCCCATCGACCCGGGTGTCACGGTAGCGCCAGCGATGTCGAAGTTAAGCAGACGCCGAACGACATCTTCGTGAAGGGGAATGTCGCCGATCCGGTCAGATTCGTTCAGGTAAATGGTGAGTTGTAGTTTCTTCACTGGGCGATCTCCTCTCGCCGGGGCGTATCCCGCACTGCCAGAGCATACATGCTGGGTAGTGCAAGCAAGGTTAGGAAAAGCGTGGAGAGCAATCCTCCCACCACTACGGTGGCGAGAGGGCGCTGCACGTCCGATCCGATACCGCTGGCGCGCGCCGCAGGCACCATGCCGAGCAGCGCCACCACCACCATCAGCAATACTGGCCGAAGCTGCCCGAGCGAGCCTCGGATGATGGCTTCGCGCACCGGCAGATCCGGTTCCGCTCGCCGGACGCGATTGATCTCTGCGATCACGAGTACGCCGCTCATCACAGCCACGCCGAACAGACTGATAAAGCCTACCGCTGCCGAGACGCTCAGATTGATATGGCGAAGATACAGGAACAGAATCCCTCCGACGAGCGAGAAAGGCACGTTCATCATCACTAAGCCGGCGTACTTCGGCGAACTGAACATAAAGAAGAGAAGGACGAAGATGATGGCAATGGTGATGGGCAGAATCACAGTCAGGCGCTTCTTCGCCCGTTGCAGGTTTTCAAACTGGCCGCCCCAGGTAACCTCATACCCCGCTGGCAGGCGAATCGCCTTGTCGAAGCGCTTTTGCGCATCGGTGACGAAGCTGCCTTGGTCCCGTCCGCGGATGTTCGTGCGCACGGTGATCTGCCGCTGATTCTCGCGGCGGGCGATGATGCTGGCGCCATCCACCACTTTGATTTCCGCGAGTTGCGACAGAGGTACGCGTCCGCCTTCCCGGGTGGGCACCAGAACGTTGCCAATCGCCGTGATGCTCGTCCTGGCCTCGGGAACGTAGCGCACTGTAATATCGAAACGGCGCTCGCCTTCAAACATGGTGCCGGCCGCTCTTCCGCCAATGGCCATTTCGATCACGTCCTGCACATCGCGCACGTTGATACCGTAACGGGCCACGGCCTGACGGTCGATGCGGATACGTAGTTGCGACTGATCGGCCTCCTGCTCAATCGCCGAATCGGCAGCACCGGGCACCTTTCGGATCAGATCAAGGATCTTCTCCGCCTCGCCGCGCAACAACTTCAGATCGGGGCCGCGCACGATTACAGCCAGGTCCGCCGCAGAGCCGGTTACCGACTCGGTGACGTTGTCGACAATCGGCTGCGTGAAGCTGAAAGCCGCACCAGGGATCTGTTGGTTCAGTTTGTGGCTCAACTCGTCGATGAGCTTCGCCTTGTCCATCCCATCAGGCCACGTGTCATAGGGCTTTAGTGAAAGAAAGAACTCGTTACGATTCGGCCCGTAAGGGTCTGTACCCGAATCGTTGCGGCCGGTTTGGGAGGAAACCAGTTGCACTTCCGGATACTGCTTGATCATGTTGCGGATCTGTCCGGCAACCTGCGCGGACTTGTCGAGCGAAATTCCCGGCGGCAACACGGCGCGAACCCAGATCACGCCCTCGTCCAGGTTCGGCAGAAACTCAATACCCAGCGCGCCAGCCAGAGCGAACGCCGCCACGACAATGCCACCCGAGACGCCAAAAACCACCAGAGGACGGTGCAAGGCGCGATTGAGGACGCCCTCATAGCGGCGCGCGAGCCACGGCAGAATCGGATTCTCCCAACTTTTGGCGCCGTTGCGAAAAAGGTAGGTGGCCAGCACCGGAATGAGCGTCAGCGCCAACAGCATGGAGCCTAGCAACGCATAGGAAACCGTGAATGCCATTGGCGTAAAGAGCTTCCGCTCCACGCGCTCGAGCGTAAAGAGCGGAATGTAGGCCGAGATGATGATGAGCAATGAAAAGAAGATCGGGCGTTCGACTTCAAGCGCCGCGTCGCGGATTGCGGCCAGTACGCCACCTTGGTCGAGCGGGCCATCGTGCTGCCGTTCATGCATCGTGTGGAGCACGTGTTCCACCATCACCAACGTCGCGTCGACGATGATGCCGAAGTCGAGCGCGCCGAGACTGAGCAGGTTTGCCGGGATGCCGGAAAAGTGCATGCAGATGAAGGCGAATAGCAGCGATAGAGGTATCGTGACGGCCGTCAGCAGTGCCGCGCGCGCGCTGCCCAGGAATAGGAACAGTACGATGACAACGATCAGCAGCCCTTCGAGTAGAGTGTGCGAAACGGTGTGCAGAGTGTTGTTCACCAGATCTGTCCGATCGTAGATCGGCGAAATGGTGACGCCCTTGGGTAGCCGGTTTTCGTTCAGGTCGTCGACAGCAGCCTTGATCGACTTGAGGACCTCAGACGGGTTCTCTCCACGCCGCATAAGGACGATTCCCTCGACGCCTCCGTCATGGATGCCGAGGCCGAAAATTCCGGTTTGTGGCGCGGCCGTGATCCCGACGCGGCCCACGTCGCGAACGAACACCGGCACACCCTTGGATTCGGTGACGACGACGCTTTCAATATCCGCCGCATTTTGGATCAACCCGACGCCTCGGATCACCATCGATTGTTGTGTGTTGTCGAGCATGGCACCGCCCGCGTTGCTGTTGTTCGCACGAACCGCATCGGCGACCTGCGCGATGGACAGGCCATACTTCGAAAGTGCGAGCGGATCGATCTGGATTTGGTACTGCTTGATCAATCCGCCAAACGGTGTGACATCGGCAACGCCGGGTACTTGCAGAAAGCGCGGTTCCACCACCCAGTCTTCGAGCTCGCGCAACTTCATAGCGTCGAGACCGCCGCCGGATAGCGTGTAGCGGTATAGCTCGCCAATCGGCGTCGAAAGCGGGCCCAGCGCGGGCGTCACGCCATCGGGCAGATCCGCATCGCGGAGCTTTTCGAGCACCACCTGCCGGGCGAAGTAGTCGTTCGTACCGTAGTCAAAGGTCAGTTCCACCACGGAGAGGCCGAAGATCGTTCGCGAACGGCGTGCGATCACATTCGGCGCGCTATTAAGGGCGCGTTCGATTGGCACCGTTACCTGCTGCTCCACCTCTTCTGCGGCGCGGCCCGGGTACTGTGAGATCACCACAACCTGAGTGTCGGAAATGTCGGGATAAGCCTCGATCTTCAATTGCGCGAATGCCCAAAGGCCCGAGCCAATGAGCGTGAGGCCGATCAGGACCGTAATGAAGCGCTGCCGCAGTGCGAAGCGAAGGAGTTGGGCAATCATGCTGTGGTCGCTTTACCGTGGGGCGTCTATCGTGCGGTCAGCAACATCACTCCGTCTACAACGATGCGGTCGGTTACTTTGAGTCCGTCCAGTACTGCGACGCGGTCTCCAATCTGGGCGCCCGTTGCGATGGCGACCTTTTCAAACACACCCTTGCTCGCTTCACGCCAAACAAGTGTTTTTCCGTCTGTCGCGACGACGGCCGAGGCTGGCACCGTTGGGCGTTGTTCGGTCTGCTCGGCGAGTTGCATATTGCCGAACATCTCCGGCTTCAGGCGTCCGTCTGCGTTGGGCAGCTCGGCGCGGACCTTCACCGTACGCGTCTGCGGATCCACCGTGTCCCCGATCAACGTCACGCGGCCCCGGAAGGTTTCCCCCGGATAGGCAGCGAGGTCAATTTTCACGGGCTCGCCGAGTTTGACGAAGCGGATAGCCGTCTCGGGAACGTCGGAAGTCACCCATACAGAGCTGAGGTCCGCGATGGTCATCAATGGAGCGCTGAGGTCATTCCGGAATTCGCCATTCACAACCGACATCTCCAGAACCTTTCCGGAGATCGGCGCATGAATGGCTACACGCTGTCCGAACGTACCGGTTCCGACGCCCAGAATCTGCAACCGCCTGCGCGCCTGTTCGACAGAAGCCTGCATCTGTTCGACGGCTGCCTGGGCCTGCACGGTCACCGCCTGCGCGTTCAGGACTTCCTTCTGCGGCACGGCGCCATGCTCAAAAAGGTCTTTCTCGCGATCCAAATCCATTTGCGCTTTTGCCAGCGCGGACTTTGCCTGAGTCACCGTGGCTTGCGCCTGCTGGAAGCTCGAAACCGCAACGTCGATGTCCGCACTTTCCAAGGTCAGCACCGGCTGTCCCTGACGCACGAAATCGCCGATCTTCACGAGCACGGTGCTCACACGCCCAGCCACCGGCAGTACGACGTGCGACTGGCGGTTCACGTTCGCTTCAACCTTCCCGGGGGCGGCGATGTTGCCGACCGGTACGAGCGATGACTCAAGTGACTCGGTTCGAATCTGCTGCAGTTGCGGCGAGTTCGCGTCAATCACGGCCTGACCCGGTTTCGCTTCAGGTGCGGCCTTGGCCTGCTGTATGGGTTTCTGCTCGCTGCAGCCCGCAAAAGCGAGAGTCATCAATCCGGCCGTAATGGCGGCTTTCAGTTGAATGGTGTTCATCTGTTTTTCTTTCTTTATGAGCCGCTGACGGTGGCGCCGGAAACGGTATCGATGAGATATAGGCTGCGCGCATAGTTGGCACGCGCGTCGTTGGCTGTCTGCATGGCATCGTTGAAGGCGCGCTGTGCGTCGAGATACTCGACCAGACTCGCTTCGCCGCGCTTGTAGGAGTATTCGGTGGTGTCGCGAACGCTGCGTGCTTTGGCGAGCATCTCGGTCTCGACGTTGGTCAGGAGCTGGCGAGAAACAACATACTGCCGGTAGGCCTTGTCAACCTCGGTCTGAATCGAGGACTCCAGCGCATTCGCCCTTGCTCCCGCCAAAATGATTTCCCGCTGTGCGCGCGCAATCTCGCCCTGGTTCTTGTTGAACACCCGAAGCGGCATGCTGAAGTAGAGGCCGACTGAGTTTCCCGAAATACCCCAGGCGGATTGCCGCGTGAATTCTGTGCCGATGGTGTAGTCCACCTTGCCGTTGGCTAGTTGTAGCCGAAGGTCGGCGCGCGATCTGGCCTGGGACTGTTGATCGCTCAGGTAGTCTGGGCGGCGCGTGAGCGCCAGTCTGTTCAGTTCCTCTTGTGAATCCGCAATCACGTCCCTCCGCAGCGTGCCCGCAACTTCCATGTCGGTTGTCTTCGCCTTGCGGCCCATCACTTGCTGCAACTGGATCTTCGATTGATCAAGCTGCAATTGCGCCTGTTGAACCGCGGTCCGGTATTGCAGAGCGGCCACGCGCGACCGGTCGAGTTCCACCTGCGCGAGATCGCCCGCCTTCAACCGGGATTCATTGATGGCCACGACGCTTTCGAGACTTCTGAGATTCTCCTGAGCCAGGCTCAGATTTTCCTTTGCCTGCTGCACGTCGACGAATGCGCTCTGCACGCTCGCGATTACCTGCCGCATCACCTCCCGCACGCCCAATTCCGCCAGAGACTTTTCCTCATTGGCCACGGCGATGCGTTGCTCACGTTTGTGTCCGCGCTCCAAAGGGAAGTCGGTATGAATGTTCATCTGATTGGGGCCTAGTGGCGTCGCGGGGGAGTACGTGGCGCCCAGAATGTTGAGGCTCTGGCCCGAAACTGTCAACACTGGATTCGGCCGCAGCCTCGCGGTGATTCCGCGCGCCTCGGCGACGCTGACGTTGAGCTTTTCAGCGGCCAGGTCGAGGTTATTGGCAATCGCTTCTTGGACCGCCTGGTCTAAGGTCAGAGCAGCGGGCGCCGGCGGACTTGTCTGGGCAGCCGCCATGACTGATACGGCGAACATGGCAGCGAACATTCTCGGCTTCACGAATTCAGTATGCTGCCCGACGCGGGAAAAAACCCTCGCCCTGGTCTGGGAGATTCCGCCGGTTCGAAGAGGCGGGGGATCCCCTATCGGCTTGCATTTCCTCCCCTGCCCAGGGGATGTGCCGACAACATGCCACTTCAAGACGAGCCCCAGCGCGTCCGTCGCGGGATCCACCGCGGCGGGAGCATCACGCCCGATTGCGCTCAGTTTTTCTCGGCGTCGAAACCTGCCAACGCGGTGGCAAGGTCATCTGGAACTGGGCTACCGCTTTCCTTGAAGGCCTTTACCTTGGCGGCGAGGTGGTCGTGGACTGTCTTGCCTTCGGACCCTACAACGGTGTCTTTGCCGGCGGGCATACGCTGGGCGAGATGCCAAACGGCTAGCCACTGGTCTTCTTCCAATGCTCTATCGAGGACTCCTGCTCCGTCGCTTTCGCGCCGGGTTATGTCGGCGCCGTGGGCTAGTAGCAGCTGCAACTTCTTTCCATCGGGATCTTTGCCTCGCACCAGGACAGACCACCAGACCGGCTTCCGGCTCTCGCCGTGGTCCGCGTTGGGGTCAGCGCCGGCTTCCAGCAGAATCGCCAAAACCCGTCCGCTTCGCGCCAAAGCGACATTGAGGGGATAGGCGGGGGGAAGGTTCGGGTTGGCCCCGGCGGCTAGTAATAGACGAACTACTTCCACCGAAGCGTCCGAGTCGTCGCTACTGTTGTCGCAGGCGAAGGAGAGCAGGGTCTCTTTGTCCCCGAGAGGCACGTAGTACGGCAAGTTCTTGTCGACGATTCGATTCAGGTCGCCCGCGCCATGCAGAGCCGCCTTCACCCTTTCGATGTCATGATCGGCAATCGCGGCGGCTAACTTACGCTGGCCCGCCTCCTTGAAGAGATGTTCTCCGCGCCGTTCGCGCTCCGCGCCATAACTCCGTACCGTGCCTCCGATGAACCTCACGATCATGCCAATCGGGGTCCCAACGACCGTATAAATGGCCGGCCAAACCAGCACTGAGATGCAGGTGATTCGTACCCAGCGGGCGTTGGTGCTGAGAAATATGCCGGCTATTATTGCGAGCACCGCGATTGGGATCACGATCAGCCATGCCCCGACCGCGCCTCCGCTGGGGCCACTCTGAAGGCTGAATAGCAGGAAGACAAGCATGGCCGCCACGAGGATTGCCTCGACGGTGAAGATGCTCCAGAAAATCTTTGTTAACGGCAGGTCACCAAGGTTCATCGCGGGACTCTTTCTTTGCTCCGGTGCACTCCAACAGGCGCAGAACGGGGTGCAAAACAGTCACGCGGGTAACGGAAAGTCGAGTTATTCGTTTGTATGACGCGGAAATCGAACCCAGGAGAGCCTGTAGTACCAGTTCGACCGTTCGTCCTGTTGACAGCACTTTCGTGCATCTATACACTTCAGGGGTGCGAACAAAGACTCCCCTCTTGTCAGCGTGTCTGGTCCTTTCCTCACTCGGGACTCTGTGGGCAGATCAAATTGTCATCCCTGGCGCCTTTGCGACAACCGAAGCTCCTGTTGGACAAAACACCCTGATCCGCGATGCCGGGAGCCCTAGGACCCTCCAGATGCAAATCGCCGCTTCACAGTTAGCCTCCATGCCAGTGGGATCGGTTATCAGTGGCGTCCGGTGGCGGCTGGGAGGCGGAAACGCAAGCTGGCCAGCCAGTACTGCCACCTGGGCGGACTACGAGATCACCCTCGCCCAGGCAGCGAATCCTATTGAATTGATGAGCTTTACCTTCGCCGACAATATGCTGAATCCCGTCATGGTGCGGGACGGAGCGCTGTCGTTTGCTGCAAATTCGTTTGGGGGAGGGATGACTCCAAACCCTTGGGGTCCGCTCGTCCAATTCCAATCCAGCTACACCTACGCCGGCGGAGACTTGGTGTTGCTCTTCAGACACACCGGCAGTGACTTAACGAATACATCCTTTTTGGACGCCATTCAGCGTTCAGCGGTGAATGGCTACAATGCCGTTGCTTCCACCAGTTTCGGGCTTCCAAGCGGAGGCATTTCTGCTTTCCCAATTACTCAGCTGGAGTACTCGGTCCCGTCTTCGGTTCCGGAGTCCGCGGCAGTTTCGACGTTCGCAGGTGCGTTGGGGTTGGCTGCGTTTCTCCGCCTCCGGCGCCGGTAGCAAGCTTTCTATACCTGGTTGATGGGCGATTCGAGAGGCTCTCGGATCGCCCATTTTGCTTTGTAGTACCGGGTCGGCAACTCTCCTCATTGACAGGCAAAGTTGTGTACCTATACACTTCGTGAGTGCGAATGAAGACTACACTCTTGTCAGCGTGTCTGGTTCTGTCATCACTCGGGACTCTGTGGGCAGATCAAATTGTGATCCCTGGCGCAGCTGCAGCAACCGGAGGTTCCGGTGGAGCCAACACTTTAGTCCGCCACGAGCCCAGGACGTACCAGGTCCAAATCGCCGCTTCGCAGTTAGCCTCAATGCCAGTGGGATCGGTTATCAGCGGCCTCCGATGGCGGGTGCACGGCGGTCTCGCCACCTGGCCGGCAAGTACTATCACATTTGCGGACTACGAGATCACCCTCGCCCAAGCAGCGAATCCCATTCCTTCTACGAGCACCACGTTCGCCAGCAACATGCTCAATCCCGTCATGGTGCGTGACGGAGCTCTTTCGTTCGGTGCAAATTCGTTTCCTGGGGGAGGGATAGGTCCTACTCCGTGGGGTCCGCTTGTCCAATTCCAATCTAGCTACACCTATGCCGGCGGAGACTTGGTGTTGCTCGTCACCCACACCGGCGGTGACTCATCGACTATTACTTTTCTGGATGCCGTCGACGCTTCGGCTGCGAATGGCTACATCGCTTACATTGCCACCAGTTTCAGGGCTGCCTCCGGACAAGCTTTTCAAGCTTTCATGGTTACTCAGCTGGAGTACTCGGTCCCGACCTCGGTTCCGGAGCCTGCTGCGGTTTCGACGTTCGCAGGCGCGGTGGGGCTGGCTGCGTTTTTCCGCCTCCGGCGCCGGTAGTAGTAGCAAGCTCTTCCATAAAGGGGCGATGGGCGATTCGAGAACCTCTCGGATCGCCCATTTGTTTGTACGGTAGCCGTTTGCTGTTTACTTGGGAGGCGCGGGGACTTCGATGGTTATCCGGACTTCGTCGTTGTCCTGGCCGGAGCCGTCGGGGCGGGTTTCTGTGAAGCGGATGTTGGCGCTGTAGCGACCGGGGCGGAGGTTCACGGGGGAGCCCGTCTTGCGGATGGTGAACATGTTCGACCCCGCTCGGTCCGGAGTGACCGTGAACAGTTGCGCGAGCGCGGGGTCGCCGACGTAGCGGGTGGTGATCTTGCCTCCACTGCCGCTGGTGATGATTACCGGTTCACTGAAGTTTGCGGTGGCAGGTACGATGGCGTCGGGCTTGCCGGCGAGGGCGGCCATCCTTCCCGGCATGTGGTTCAGCCATACCTGGGGCATCATGGAATCCTTCATGGCATCGATCAAGCGGCGGTTTTCCGGGGAGCTCATGGGGCGCCAGAAGTGGTAGTTGGGGCCGAGTTCCTGGCAGGCCTTCTCGCCATCCTTCCAGGTGCCGCGGGTACGGGTGATGGTCCAGCGGTAGGCCCAGGGGTTGCTGAGGTCTGGGAATGGGACCGATGGATCTGCGAGGTGGGCGCAGGCGTAGGGGAAGTTGGAGGATTCGGATTCCTGGGTCCAGCGGTAGAACTGGGCTTCTCCGATGTTGACGGACTGCTGGTTGTTGACGATGGGCATCAGCGCGCGGATGGTGGCCGGGACGCCGGGGCGAGGCTGACTATCGTGCTGCCAACTCCAGATCATGCGCTTGGGGCGATCGTCGCAGGTGGTGCAGTCGTCTCTGTGGCCATCGCGGAAGTCCAGGCTGCCGAGTAGGCCGAAGATGTACGGAGCTTTGTTGAGGGAGTAGAAGAAGTCCAGGCCGATGCGGTTGTAGCCGCAGAAGACGGCGGTATCCATCTCGGTGATTCCGATGTGGCCGTAGCCGCGGCTGGAGGCGGAATCAAAGACTGCGGCAACTGCCCGGCCCTCACCGATGTGCTTGGGATCGAGGTGGGGGTCTGCGGGTAGCCCATGCCGTTCCGCTTCGACGATGCCGGGGCGATTGCTGTTCTGGCAGGTGTAGAAGTTCGGATCCGTGGTGACGATGGAGGCCAGCTTATCGCCAAGAGTGTTGGGCCAGACAAACGAGCTGTTGGCCGTGTACGTGGCAGTGATGAGGACCTGCTTGCCGGCGGAGCGGATCTGACGGATGGTGGGCCAGATTCTGGGGAGTGTGCTGGGGCGCGTGTAGGCGATGTCGCGGAGTTCGTGCTCGATGACTGCTTCGAGTTCGGCGGGAGGGATGTAGGCGAGATTGCTGGAGTCCCAGAAATTGTGGACGTTGATGCTGATGACCTCGCCGGGATTGCGTTCGAGCCACTTGCGGATTTCGCGCAGGGCCAGGTAGAAGGGGCGGGCGTAGGAGATCTTGCCTTGTATATCGCCAGGAGCGAGAGGGCCGACGGAAAGGTAGCAGAGACCGAGGTCTGTGCCCGGCACGTCTTTGTCGACTTTCCGCAGAAAGTTGAGGAAATCGGCGTTGTAGGTGTCGGGCGACATGTGGCAGAGCAGGTGGCGGAAGCCGTCGCCCATGGGGTCGAGACGGACGTGGCGGGCACCAAGCCAAAGCTGGTCGGTGATGGAATGTTCCTGGTTCTTGCTGAGACCGCTTTCGCTCCCGTCGGCTGCGTTGGAGTACGAATTGTGGGTTCCGAGGATGGGGAGAAGGTTGATGGGGAGGTCGGCGGAGATGCGGCCGTACTGGTCGTCCTGACGGACCTTGAGTTTGGGGTCGAGGCGGGCGCGGACGGCGGGCTTGCTGCGGTCACCAAGGTCGGAACAAACAAAAGATGCGCCCGGGACAGGTCGCGTGGGGATGGTGGGAACAAGGGTACGGTCGCAACGGACGCCGGCAACGCGGTCCGGCAATAGGTTGAAGGAAGGGTCGGAGGGGAGGCAGGCGCGTTCGCCTTCGCCGCCGCAGGCGTCCCAAATGACGCGGCGGAAGCTGTGCCACTTGGGCGGGTTTGTGACAATGCCGACGAGTTCGCCGGGGTTGGGGATGTCCTGGGCCAGGGCTATGTTGGCACAGAGAGTGGTGAAAGCAATTAGGAAGCGTGAGGTTTTCATTTTTCTGCTTCTCCTTGGGGAGTGGGTTGCTCCTGTAGTGCGACAGTTTGGTCGCGGTTCCGACAAGGAGAAGAAGAATTTTTTGCAGATTTGTATTTAGCGAGTGGTTACCGGCACCGGGCTTGCGTCAGGACCGGAAGGTGCTTTGAGGATCAAGGTCCTGTCTCCGGTGCCGGCGTTGGCGGGGATGCGGATCTTGAGTTCGGCGAGGCCGACCTCGCCGGGGAGCATGGTGGCGGACTCTAGTGTCGCGGGGATTCCGTTGATGGTTGCGGTGAAGGTGGCGGCGGGTGAGGCTACGGGGTCCGCGGGGGCGGGTTCGCCATCGTTGATTGTTGGGGCGGCGATGCCTGCGCCGGTGATGGTGACGGTGAGCAGGTCCCCGCTCGCGGTGGCGGTGTAGACGGCGGGTGCGGTGTCGCGAATGGTGACGGTGCGAGTGAGTACGGTTTCGCCCGAGGCATCGCGAACGATGGTGACGGCGACGTCGCCGGTGGGGGTCGCGTAGGGGACCTGGCCGATGATCTGCGTGGAGGTGACCGAGAACAAGCGGGCGGGAATGTCACCGAAGAGCACTCGAAGACCGCCAAGGGTGGAGGGCCAGGTGGTACCGGATTCGGCTTTGGCAGCGGAGCCGTTGAGTGTATCGAGGTCGAGGGTGAACCTCGCGCCGGGGGCGAGTACGGAAAGGCCGCTGGCTTCGTTGAGGATAGAGCCCGGGGTACCGGCCTGGCGGATGCTGAACGCGGAGCGGCCAAGGGTGAGTACGGCTTCGCGGGGTACGGCTGTGTTGGGGGTCGCGATGAGGCGGGCGTCACCATTGCCGGTGCCTGCCGCTTCGCCTTCCACTTGCAGCCAGTCCGGGAGGAGGCCGGCGAGGTTCCAGGCGCAACCGCCGCCGTTGGTGGTACGGATGCGGAGGGTGGCGGGTCCGCCGTCGAGCGGAAGTACGGCTGGTGACAGGGTGAAGCTGAAGTCGCACGGAGCGCCGGGTTGGGTGATGTCGATGGTTTGGCCTGCGACCGTGACCTGTCCGGTACGAGGTTCTGATGTGGGGTTGGGCTGGAGCCAGACGAGGACGGTGCCGTCGCCTGTGCCGCTGGTGTTGCCGGCGGTGGTGATCCAGGAGGATTGGCTGACCGGGTACCAGGGGCATCCGGCAGCGGTGGTCAAGCTGGTTTCGAGGGTTTGGAAGGCGGAGGTCGCGGCTTCCAACTGGGTGGCGGCCAGAGTGTACGTACAGCCGGCGGGGGCGGCGACGATGGGCAGGCTGCGAGTTCCGGCAGCGACTTCTGTGGTGCCTGTTGTCGTGACGCGGATGGCAAGGTTGCCCGGCGTTCTGAGGTCTTCGGGGCGCAGGGTGAGATAGAGGTTGTTGAAGTCCGCGACGGTGATGTCGCGACGCTGGCCGTTGACGAAGACCTGGGTGAGCACCTCATTGAAACCAGTGCCTGCGATGAAGAGGATGGGCGGCAGGCTACCTGCGGTGACGCGTTCCGGGTTGAAGCCTGTGATGGTTGGAGATTCGAGGGTTCGGAAGTTGGCTTCTGTGTAGCGCTGCTCGTCGGCACGTACTGTAGCGACGGGGTTGGCGTTACCGCGAAGGTCCTCACTCCAGCCGCGGAAGGTCCTGCCGGTGGCGGCGGTGGCGCGGAACTCGACGCTAGTTCCGGCATCGTAGAAGCCGTCGGTAGAGGCAGGCGCTTGGGCGACGGTGCCTCCGCCGGTGGGGATCACGCGGGAACTGACGTAGTAGCGGCGAGAGTACGTGAGGGTGTGGTCCAGGGAATCGGTACCGGTGATGCGGATGGTTTGGGCTTGTGTGCCACCTTGGCTCCAGCTGGCGAAGCGGTACTGCAGGGTGCCTTGCTGCTGGGTTGGGGCATCGACGTTGAAGGTACTGCCGGGTTGGGCGGCGAAGGAGCGGGGTGTGAAGAAGTTGGCGTTGTTGACGCGGACGAGCAGGCCGGGGGGATTGGTGCGGAAGGTGATGGTCTGGCCGCGAGTGAAGTTGGGCTGGATGTTGCGCGCTTGGACAACGCGGAAGGTACGAGGGTTGGTTTGTCCGACGGCAGCGGTCCAGTCCAGGAACTTGACGCCTTCTGCGGGGAAGGCTTGCAGAGTGACCTCGCTGTCGCAGGGGTAGTAGCTGTCGGCGGCGAAGGGCGTGATAGTGAAGTAGCCGAGCGAGGGGTCCGCAGCTGGACGTAGCATGATGCGGCAGTGCGGTACGAGATTGGCGACATAGCTGGTGAGCCGGGCGGCACTGGTCGCGGGGGCGATGGTGATGGTTTGCACGCGAGGACCGTCGTTGCTCCAGCGGGCGAAGCGATGGATGGTTGCGCCGCTGCCCTGCGTTTCCGGCGCTTCGATGGTGTGTTGGGTACCGGCCGCCCAGTCATAGCTGACGGGAGTGGTGACGGTCTCACCGTCGACGATGAGGGTGAGGCCCGGGGGATTAGTTCCCACGGTGGTTTTGGTGACGGGCTGATTGTAGATGCGGGCGACGGCATCGATGTCGTTGGGGGAGAGTCCGTCGTCGCTGAAGAGTTCGAGGCCCGGAGGGATGGAGTCCATGATGCGGTCGCCGTAGCGGGTTACGAAGGTCTTCTCATAGTGCATGACGGACTGGAGGTCGTAGGTGCCGATGGGGGTGGGCGAGGCAAACGCGTCGATCTGGCGGAACTCGTCCTTGCGGACCTTGGAGTAGTCGAGGGCGACGTAGCGGTCGCGATCGGCGCGGTTCTGTTCGTGATAGAGGCCGACGGTGTGGCCGATTTCGTGGATGTGGATGGCGAGGGAGGCGTCCTCACGGAGGCGCATGGTTTGTTCGCCGCCGATCATGCCGATGCCGCCGGCGGTGTTGATGGGATTTTCCGTACGGATGACGCGGAGGAAGTTGGCTTGTGCGCCGCGGACGACGAAGCGGATGGAGGTCTTGCTTTCCCAATGGGCGATGGCGCGGGCGAAGAGGTCGCGCATCGCTTGCGTGAGGCTGGCGTCGAGGGTGTACGGGATGGTGTTGTTGGTCCAGCGCTGGCCGGTGAGGGGATTGACGAAGGCTTCGGGCAGCGGCCGCTTGTTTGCGGCGTCGCGCAGGTGGCTGACGGAGGTCTCAATGCAGCCGTCGAGTACGCCGATGTTGCCGTAGATCTGATAGGGGACGGCGGCGCGGCCACCGATGTCGGCGAGGCCGGAGCTATCGGGGAGCGGATCAGCGGAGGTCCGGAAGAGGTGGATTCCCTGCTGGGTGGAACGGCCCTTGGCGTCCCAGGTGGTGATGGCGATTTCGTTCGCGCCGGGGGCGAGGGAGATGGGGTCCGTGGACCAGCGGGAGGAGTGCTGCTGAAGGTCGATGGTGCCACCTCGGCCTGCGGGGGATGACTGCCAGCGCATACGGCGGGCGCCTGGCGAGGTCTGTCCGGTGAGGCGGACGGAGCGGCTGACGACTTCGACGGTGGAATCCGGGCGGATCGAGTCCAGGTCTAGCTGCTGGGCGGCCGCGGCGACGGTGGCGAGGAGCAGAGAGACAGAGAGATGGCGGCGCAGGGAGTCCATACCGGTGAATAGCGCGTTCTGGGGAGAACACGGACCAAAGAATTTTTGGTGCGCACCGTAACTCGCGGCGAGTCGGGCGGCGAAGAAGGTTGCGTATGGACGCTGCCGATGTCGAGGCCTTTGCAGCGCGAATCCACACACTTCGTTAAGGAGATAGACAGACATGAAGTTTTCGAAGCATTCGCTTGCGGTGACGGCCGCGATTGCAGGGTTGGTGGGCGGTACCGCAGCGCGGGCGGCTCAAACGGCTGGAAGTCCGTCGAGCCAGGTTCTCTCGTTGGGAATGGCTGCGGCCGAAGACACGAAGAAAGAGATCGAAAAGCATGCTTGCAAGGGTCTGAACTCCTGCAAGGGGCAAGGCGGCGGGTCGAAGAAAGAGTTCGGTAAGAACGAGTGCAAGGGGAAGGGTGCCTGCGCGACCGACGGCTCGAAGCCGAAGTCGAAGTAACGTAGCGACTGCCTTCTTGCGGCGGGGAGCAATGTCTCTCCATCCATCCTGCTCCCCGCCCATTTGGACTTGCCCCGCTTATGAGATCCGCAAAGAACCAGGAGTACGGTATTGGTGTCGGACTGCGATTGCCGCATATCGGGCACATCCTTGCCGAGCGGCCGGTGGTGAGTTGGTTCGAGATCATTTCCGAAAACTACATGGTGGACGGCGGGCGTCCATTGCAGGTACTGGACCAGATCCTGGAGCAGTACCAGGTGGTGCAGCATGGCGTTTCAATGTACCTGGGGTCTGCGGAGAAGCTGAACCGGGATCATCTGAAGCGGCTGAAGAGTCTGGTTCGGCGTACGGGTACGCCGTGGGTTACGGATCACTTGTGTTGGGGTAGCGTGGACGGGCGATATACGCACGATCTGTTGCCGATGCCCTATACGTTTGAAGCGGCGAAGTGGACGGCTCAAAAGGTTCGCCAAGCGCAGGATTACCTGGAGGTTCCTGTGGCGGTGGAGAACGTTTCGAGCTATGCGGAGTTCCACGTGTCGGAGATGACGGAGTGGGAGTTTCTGAACGAGGTTGTGGAGCGTGCTGACTGTGGCGTGTTGCTCGATGTGAACAACATCTACGTGTCGTCGCAGAACCATGGGTTCGATGCGGTGGAGTATCTGGACGCGGTTCCGGCAGAGCGCGTGATGCAGATCCATCTGGCCGGGCATTCGAAGTTTGAGAAGTACATTCTGGATACGCACGATCATCCCGTCGTAGAGCCGGTGTGGGCGCTGTACGAGAGGGCGATTGAGCGGTGTGGCGCGACGCCTACGCTGCTTGAGTGGGACGATCAGATTCCTTCCTTTGATGAGCTACAGCATGAGGCGATGAAGGCCGCACAGTACCTGCCTGCGGTGGCTTGCCGGTGAGGCTGCTGGAGTTTCAGCGGGTGATTGCGGCGTCGCTGATGAGCGGGGAGAGCGGGGCGGCGAAGCTGATTCGGCCTAGCGCACGGCTGACGGCGGCAGAGCGGTTGGAGATTTACCAACGAAGTTATTGGTTCCGGCTGCGCGATGCGTTGGCTGAGGACTTTCCCGGGTTGCGCGCGGTGGTGGGGAAACGAAGGTTCGTGCGGTTGACCGATGCGTACTTGCGCGAGTGCCCGTCGAGGTCGTTTACGTTGCGCGACTTGGGGTCCCAACTGGTGTGCTGGCTGGAGGCGAAGCCGGAATTGCTGGGTCCTCGAGCGGAGTTGGCGCTGGATATGGCGCGCCTGGAATGGGCACACATCGAGGCGTTCGATGGAGCCGCGGAGCCTTTGCTGGACCCTGAGCGCTTACAGGATTTGCGCGCCGGGCTGCAGCCTTACGTGACGCTGCTGGCGTTGCACTATGCGGTGGATGCGTTGCGGGTACGCGTGGATGACGGCGGGGCAGATCGCAAGGTTGGACGTGTGCGGCGGCAGGAATTGTATGTCGCTGTGCATCGCGTGGACGGCAGTGTGTACTACCGGCGGCTGGAGCGAGAAGAGTTCCGGATCCTGGAGGGGTTGCGGCAGGGGCGGAGTATCGCTGCGGCAATCGATGAAGGGTTTGCCGGGTCCCGGCGGGATGCCGGGGAGATAGCGGGGTTGATCGAGCAGTGGTTTGCGAACTGGTCGCGACTGGGATGGTTGACGGGGCGTACGAACACGAAAAGGACTGGCCGATGAAGAGCTTGATTGAGAAGGCGTTGACGATTCTGAATGCGGTGGCGGACCGGTTGCAGTCGCCATTTCTGCAGCTGGTGCGGCTGTACTGGGGCTGGCAGTTTGTGGAGACCGGATGGGGCAAGGTGAACAACATCGAAAAGGTGACGGGGTTCTTTACGACGTTGGGAATTCCCTTCCCGGGGTTGAATGCGCACTTTGTCGCCGGGCTGGAACTGGTGGGCGGCATCCTGCTGATTCTGGGACTGGCGGCGCGGCCGATTGGGTTGATGCTGTCGGTGAACATGATCGTCGCGTACATCACCGCTGATTGGGAGGCTGTGTCGTCGGCACTGCGGGAGCCGGACAAGTTTGTGCAGGCAGCGCCGTTTCCGTTTCTTTGGACATCGCTGATGTCGCTGGTGTTTGGCGCGGGATCGCTTTCTTTGGATCGATGGATCGCGTCACGCAAAAAAACTTCCGAACAACCGTAACCGGAACGCGGCGGCGTTCGAAGTAAGCTACTGGTGGTGGCACCGCGTACAGTACCGGGCGGGGAGTTGGGGAGCGGTGTGCCTGCTGGGCGCGGCGCGTGGGAAGAGGCTTTGCCGGCGTTGATGGTGCGCTATCAGCAGGGCGATCCTGCGGCGGTGGACGAGTTGGTGTCGCAACTGTCGGGTCCGCTGATGCGTTTTTTGAGCGCCTTTGCCTTGCCGCGGGCAGATACTGAGGATTTGCTGCAGGAGTGCTGGATCCGCGTGCATAAGGCGCGGCACACGTATCGAGCACCACAACCCGTCCTACCATGGATTTTTGCGATTGCGCGGCATGCGCGGGTGGATAGCTACCGGCGAAGGCGGCGGAGGTCTGCACATGAGGTGCTGGTGCCGAGTCTTCCGGATCGCGGGAGCAGCGGGAGTGACGGGGGCGAGCAGCCGGATCTTGCAGAGTTCGACCGGATGCTCGAGAGCCTGCCAGAGAGCCAGCGGGAGGTGATTGTGATGTTAAAAGTCACCGAAATGAGTGTGGAGGAAGTGGCTCGGGCGACATCTTCTACGGTAGGCGCTGTGAAGCAGAAAGTGCATCGGGCGTACGAAAAGTTGCGGCTCGTGCTGGGCAAAGGTCGCTCGAAGGGAATGCCGAATGGATGAGCTAAAGAAGAGGCAAGACGGGGTGGACGCACAACTGGATCGTGAGTTCGCGCGCCGGGTGGACGGCGTCGCGGCGAATCCAGCGGTTGTCGCGTCCGTGCAGGCGAAGCTGAAAACGTCGCTGCAGCCGGTGACGCCGCAGGCATCGCCGAATGTACTTGCCATGCAGTATTTGTTGGCTTTTGCGGTGTTTTCCGCGCCTTTTTCCGGACTGGCAGGTACGGCGGGGGTACGGCAGATGACGGCCCTGCAGATCGCGGCGATGGTGGCGATTCTGGTTGGCGGGGCAGCGCTGGTGTCGTTCTCAATCGCGTGGCAGATGTCGCCGGGGAGTTTGCATCAGATTTCACCGTTGCTGGCGTTGGTGATTCTGGTGGCTGGTTTTCTGGCAATCGCGGCGGTGTGCTTTCCTTGGGGACGGCGGCCGGACTTTGTGGATCACGGATGGCCTTGTTTGACTGCCGGCCTGATTATGGCCAGCGTGTCTTCTGTTTTGTTCTGGGGGATGGTGCGGCGTGGACGGTCACTGGCGACGGCGACGTTTGGCGGTAGCTTGGGCGCGATGGCTGGGCTAGTCGGCGCTGCGGCTTTGCAGATTGCCTGTAACGAGTTGCAGGCTACCCATTTGCTGGTTTGGCATGGCGGCGTGGTGGTGATTCCGCTGGTATTGGGTAGCGCTTTGTTGTGGTGGCGGAACGAGCGCGTACAGGTAGGTCTTTAGGGGCTCCCCGCTTTGGGCCGGGAGCCCTTTTTCCTTTAGCTGCGGATGAATTCCAGGATGTCGGCGTTCAGGACGCCGGCATTGATCGTGAGCATGCCGTGGCCGAAGCCGGGGTAAATCTTGAGGGTCGCGTTCTTCAGCAGCTTGGCCTGGAGTTCCGCGCCGTTCTTGTAGGGCACGATCTGGTCGTCGTCACCCGAGAGTACCAGGGTGGGCACATCGATGGATTGAAGGTCCTGGGTCTGGTCGGTTTCCGAAAAGGCCTTGATACCTTCGTAGTGCGCCTTGGCGCTGCCCATCATGCCTTGGCGCCACCAGTTGTCGATCACACCTTGAATCGGCTGGTTGCCGGGACGGTTGAAGCCGTAGAAGGGTCCCGAGGGGACGTCGCGGAAGAACTGGGCACGGTCTGCGGCCAAAGCCCCGCGAAATCCGTCGAACACCGAGAGGTCGAGACCGCCGGGGTTATTGGGGGTCTTGACCATCAACGGCGGTACGGCCGCTACCAGGACAAGCTTTGCCACGCGGCCCTGGCCATGCTGGGCGACGTAACGTGCGGCTTCGCCTCCGCCGGTGGAATGTCCGATGTGGATGGCATCGCGCAGATCTAAATGCTGGACGACGGCGGCTGCGTCGGCAGCGTAATGGTCCATGTCATGGCCTTCTGAGACCTGGCTGGAACGGCCATGTCCGCGGCGGTCGATGGCGACGACGCGGAAGCCATGCTGGAGAAAGAACAACATCTGTGCATCCCAATCGTCGGAACTGAGCGGCCATCCGTGATGGAACACGATTGGCTGGCCTGTGCCCCAGTCCTTGTAGAAAATCTCGACGTTGTCTTTTGTCGTAACGAAGCTCATATGAATCTACCCTTTCCGTGTGGCTGTGCCAGGACTACTGGCTTGTGCGTGTCCTGGTACGATCCCGGACGTGGGGGAATTGTTGCGCACGAAGCACCTACAAAGGTAGCGGAGACAGATTGCGGACTGCTTTCGATCGCATTTCAGTCCTGGCGCAAGGCGACCAGAGGGTCAATACGCGAGGCGCGGCGCGCGGGTGCGTAGGCCGCGAGGGCGGCTGCCATCAACAAGACTACGCCGGCAAGGGCGAGCGTTGCGGGGTCACCGGGTTGGGTTTGGAATAGCAGTGAACGAATCACACGGAAGCCTGCGACGGCAGTGGGAATACTGATGGCCAAGGCTACAGCAGCGAGGATCAGAACGCGGCGGAGGATCATCCAGACGACGGCTTGCCGCTGTGCGCCGAGAGCCATGCGGATGCCGATTTCGCTGGCTTGTCTGGCTACGGTGTACGACATGGTGCCGTAGACTCCCACGCATGCAGTGAGCAGAGCCAACAACGCAAATCCGGTACAGAGCTTGGCGAAGGTGAGTTCGCGGCTGATGGTACGGTCAATTTCCGCGGCCTGGGTGAGGACGTTGGTGACGGGCAGGCGCGAGTCCGCATTGCGTACGATTTCCTGTACGGTGTTGGCGAAGCGGAGGGGGTCGCCGAGGGTGCGGAGGGCGTAGGTGACGCGGTCTGGCGTGAACTGGGCGGCAGGTACGAAGACGACCAGGGAGCCTTCCTGCGTCTTGATGCCGCCGTAGCGGAGATTGGCGGACACGCCTACGATCTCAAGGTCCTTTTTGACGTCGGGCAGATGAATACGGCGGCCGATGGGGTTTTCGCTGCCGAAGTACGTGCGCGCGAGGCGCTCGGTGATGATGGCTACGGGCGGCGCTGCAGCATGGTCGCGCTCGGCGAGGTCGCGACCGGCGAGCAGGGGGATCTGCATGGTGGCGAGATAGTTGGGTCCGGCGGCTATGGATTTGACGTCCGCCAAGGTAGTGGAGCCGATCTTCATCGCGCTGTGTACGGCGTTGCCGTGGAAGCCGGCACTCACGATGGACGATTGGGCGAGCGATGCGCTGTTGACGCCGGGGATGCTGGCGAAACGGCGATTGAGGTCCGCATAGAAGGTGGCGAGTTCCGATTCGCGATGTCCTGCCTGGCGGGCGTTTAACGTGAAGAGCAGGATGTTTTCGCGGCTGTAGCCGAGTTGGACGGAGTGGAGGTTGTTGAGGGTGCGTACGAACAGGCCGGCGGCGACAAGGATCACAAAAGACATCGCGATTTGAGCGACTACGAGTAGCGACTGGATGTTGTGCCGTCCGCCGCTGGAGCGGGCGGCTTGCAGGCCTGGGAGTACTTCCGCACGAGTTGCCTGTAGCGCGGGGGCGAGGCCGAAGAAGAGTCCGCAGAGGATGGAGAGGCCTGCGGTGATGGCGAGTACGTTCCAGTTGAGTTCGGCGCGCAGGGTGAAGTTTTCCTCTCCGGCACCGAACAAGACGGTGAGGGCTTGTATGCCCCAGATGGCGAATAAGGCACCGAGGATGCCGCCGAGGGAAGCGAGCAGGACGCTTTCGGTGAGCAGTTGACGAATGACGCGCAGGCGTCCGGCACCGAGGCTGAGGCGTACAGCGATTTCACGACGTCGTGCCGCGGCGCGGGCAAGCAGGAGGTTGGCGATGTTGGCGCAGGCGATGGCGAGGATGAGTCCCACCATGGCGAGGAGGACGTACAGGGGTTTGGCGTAGTAGCGGCGGAGTCCGCCGAGTCCTGTCACGCCGGGGTTGAGCTTGAGTTGGGGGAGTTTGGCGCGTTCACCTTCACTTTTGGCGGTGGTTGAGACCCATTGGTGGAAGCGAGGTCCCATGGCGGCTTGCGCTTGGGCGATGGTGACGCCGGGGCGGAGACGGCCCATCATTTCGAGCCAGTAGAAGTTTTCGTCGTGGAAGGATTTGGCGGCGATGGGGCCGTCGAGCAGGAGGATCGTTCGGAGCGGAAGGTACAGGTCCGGGGTACGGGCGGGTTCGACTCCGAAGAACTCGGGCGGAGCGACGCCGACGACGGTAAACGGCGTGTTGTCGATGAGGACTGGTTGGCCGATGGCGTTGGCGGGTCCGCCGAAGCGGTTCTGGCTGGTGGCGTAGCTGATGACGGCGACCGGTGTCGCGTTAGGGCGGTCGTCTTCCGGGGTAATGAAACGTCCTGCTGCCGGGGTGACGCCGAGGCCGTGGAAGTACTCGCCGGTGACGAATTCCGAGGGGACGCTGGTGGCGTAACCGCGAACGCCGAAGTTGCGATTGTGGCCGTCGAAGTAGCCGAAGAGGGACGTGAAGATGGCGGGGTCGCGCATGGCGTCGAGCGTGGGGTACGGGAAGATGCCGCTCATGAGCGTACCTTTGTCGCCGGGCCAGAAGCGGCCCTGGATGCCGTGTACGACGTGGACCCATTGCTTGTCGGCCGTTTGCGGGGGTTCGCTGTGCCAATTGAGGACGGCGAGGGATTCGGGTTCCTGCACAGGCAGCGAGCGAAGAAGGACGGACTCCATCAGGCTGTAGATGGTGGTGTTGGCACCGATGCCCAAGGCTAGCGACAGCACGGCCAGAGCGCTGAAGGCCTTATTGGCGAGCATGGTGCGGAGGCCGTAGCGGATGTCCTGTACGAGTTCCGAAAGAAAGCGCGTCATCCAAATCTCCCTTGCTTCTTCGTGCTTGATGCCGACGTTGCCGAACTGGCGGCGGGCTTCGAGGGTCGCTTCTGCGGGCGACATGCCGTCCGACTGGAGTTCGGCGGCTTTTTCGGCGAGGTGGAGTTCCATTTCCTCGCGGAGGGATTGCTCGCGGTCGCGGCGTTGCAGCCAGTACTGGAGACGGCGGAGCATGGCGGTTACGCTTCTCCCATCACTCGCGCGATGGCAAGGGTGAGACGGGCGTACTTGCGGGTTTCGACGGCGAGTTGCTTGCGTCCTGCGGGGGTGATCTTGTAAATGCGGGCGCGGCGATTGCTGGAGGTGACGCCCCAGGCGCCTTCAATCCAGCCGTTGAGTTCGAGACGCTGGAGTGCGGGGTACAGCGAGCCTTCTTCGACCAGGAGTTCGTTGTCAGAGGACTGCTGGAGGTACTGCACGATGCCGTAGCCGTGGAGTTCGCGCAGGGAGAGAGTGCGCAGGATCAGCATATCGAGCGAACCTGGCAGGGAATCGTTTTTTTGTGGCTTGCGCCCCATACCAAGAATTCTTAGCTTACGGGGCGCGGGCAAGTCAAGTGTTTATTTGGATGGGATCACGTTGGCGTGGCGGGCGTAGAGGCGCCATTGGCCGTCTGCTTCCTGCTTCCAGATATTGGTGAAGCGGCGGCGGACAAGTTGGCCAGCTTTGAGTCCTGCAGACGGTGCATCGACGTTGGGCATTAGCGTTTCGAGTCCCATGAGGAAGGCGAAGGAGCCGTCGAGGCGGACGTACTCGTAGGCGCGGTCGAATGACGCGAAGTCGATGACGCCGCTGCTGACGAAGGTTTCGAGTACGGCGGCTTTGCCTTGGACGACGGCGCTGTTTGGCGCGTTGACGGTGAAGTCATCGGACCAGAGTGCGTGGAGTGCCGCCGCGTCGCGCTGGAGAGCGGCGAGGCGTTCCTGGTTGTCGAGGTCGAGGATGTGAGCTTGGAGTTCCATGGTGTCCCTACAGTGTTTTGAGGAAGGCGATGAGTTGGGCTCGCTGCTTTGTGTTGAGGCGCAAGCCGAATTCGTGGCCGCGGATGGCACGAGCCTTGACGCCGGGGGGACTGAAGCCTCCGGGCGTGTGGGTTTCTTCGAGGCGCTGGGGGTCGAACATCTCTTCGAGGCTGGCGACGGAGCCGTCGTGCAGGTAGTGGCCGCGGTACCACAGGCCCTTGAGTGAGGGGACTTTGTAGTATCCGGTGCCTTTGCGAGTGGCGAGGGCGAGGCCGGGGTCCGTACCGACGGTGATGGGGAGAACATCGAGACCGGGCGACGTGGGCTTAGGGGGCGTGAAGCCCTGGGCGAGGGTGACTTTGTTGCTGGTGTAGAGCGGCGGCGTGTGGCACGCGGGGCAACCTTGCCGGCGGAAGATCTGCCGGCCTGCACGTGCTTGAGCATCCAATTTATTGGGATTTGGAGGTGGTTGCAGCGAATAGATGTACAAGGCGAGGGCGTAAAGCGCTTCATCGGGGAGGCGGGCTTGTACGCGCGACGCTTCGGCCGGTAGGACGTTGTGATCGCCAAAGACAGTGGATTCGGCGGAGCTGACGAGTGCGGCATAGCGCATGAGGTCGCCGATGTTGCGGTGGAGATGGGTGGCGGTGGCGTCGAGATACTTACGGTCCTTGATGCCGATCAGGTCAGGAACTTTGGTGGGGAAGAAGAGGCTGCCGTTCCAACGTGGGATAGCGCCACCGCGGTCGCCAGCGCCGCTCCAGGCGAAGAAGTCGTCCTGGGTCATGGTCTTCATCCGCGTGTGGATGTCGTTGGGGGCCCAGGGTACGCCATAGGCGCGGTACATGCGCATACCGAAGGGTTCGTCGCCCATGCGGATGGGGATCGCGGCGGGGACCAGGCGATTGGCCTGATGTACGGCGAAGAGCAGGGGTGCGACGCCGGTCTCACGACTCATAAATGTGGGGCCACCGACGACGCGGGTGCCGTCTTTGAGGTAGCCGACGTGGCAATTGGCGCAGTTGGTGTAGGAAAGGGCGACGCCTGCTGGAGTGGGGACCCAGCGCATGCCGAAGATGGTGCCGTCCGGGAGAACGGTGGTACGCGCGGGGACAAACGTTTCCATGTTGCGGGCGGCGGCGATGAACTTGGGGTCCAAGGTACGGAGAGGGAGATGGTCGAGTTCCTCGAAGACTCGGCGGCCTGCTTCGAGCCAGTCCTTTTCGGTCCGCAAAGCGGCGGATTCGATGAGAGGCTTGGGTCCGGTGGTTTGGAGCATCTGCCAGTAGCCGGCGGGTTCACGGCTGGGAAGGTAGACCGGATAGGTGCGCAGGTTCTGAACGGGGAGCGCGTCGTACTCGGCGGGTGAAATGTGCGAGGGACGTACGTTGAGGTTGGCGATGGGGGTTGCCCAAGTGGCGAGGGCGGCTTCGTCCCAGACTTTGGGAATGCGGGATTGGGACAGGGCGGCGCAGGCGGTTATGAGGAGGAATAGCGTGTGCTTCAGAAGGGCGGTCCTCACTTTCGGATGAAGTTGATGATGGCTTGGGCGAGAACCTCGCGGCCGCCATCCATGGCGTTGTGTTCCTGCGCTTTGAGTACGGTGACGGTGGGGTTGGGCAATGTCTGGCGGAGCAGTTCGACCGATGCTTTGGCGTATGGCGACGGCGTGATTTCACCTTCCAACAAGAGTACGGGCAGGGTTAAAGTGCGGACCCGTTTGGGATCGAAGCGATAGGCGGCAATGGCGTACATCTGGCGGGGGTGTACGGCGATGGTCGCGACTAGTTTCGACCAGTTGGGGCTGGAACGCATGCGTGCCATTTCCTGCGGGGATTGTCTGACGACCTCCGTTTGAAAGGCGATGAAGGCTTGTTCGAGGTCACCCTTGTTGACCAGGGCTTCCACGCGCGCGGCGACGGCGAGGCTTTGGTCGACGGGGTCGCGAAGGGGAGGCTCGTAGAGCATGAGCCTGGTGATGCGGCGAGTGAGAAAGGCCGCTTCGAGCGAGGCGACACCGCCGAAGGAGTGCCCAAAGACGTAAACGGGCTGGCCCTTGGGACGAGAGTCGACGACAGCGGCGATGTCTTCGGATTCCTTGCTGAAAGCGTAGTCTTTGTTGTCGCCACTAGCGCCGCGACCACGACGATCCATCGAACAGATGGAGGCTTTCAAGGGTCCGGCGAGGAGTGGGAACATGGGCACCCAACGGGAGCGGTCGCCCACGCCGCCGTGGACGAATAGAAGAGTAGCGGGTCCTGTGCCGACGGTGCATTCGACGCCAATGGGTGTGCCATCGCGCGAGGGGACTGTGGTGACGGCGGTTGGCTGCGCTGTCAACGATGTGGCAAGCGCAACGAGAAGTATAGTAGCGACGGTACTGCAGCAGTGCATATTGGCAAGCTCGATCTAAAGATCGTCGCTCTTTTTGCGGCCGTATGCTAGCGGGTGGGACGGATCATGCGGAGGCCGTTGAAGATGACGAGTACGGTTGCGCCGACGTCGGCGGCGATGGCCATCCAGAGGGTCGCGGAGCCGTTGAAGGCCGCGAGAAGGAAGAGAGCTTTGAGTCCTAGAGCGATGCCGACGTTCTGATGGATGATGCGAGTGGCGCGGGTGGCGTGCTGGAGGAGAAGGGGAAGACGGGTGAGTCCGCCGTGAGCGATGACGACGTCGGCGGCTTCGAGCGCCGCCCCGGTTGCGCCGCTGCCCAGGGCGATGCCGAGGTTGGCGGAGGCGATTGCCGGCGCGTCGTTCCAGCCGTCGCCGACCATGGCGACGGAGCCTCGCGATTGGGAGATCGCGGTGACGAGGTCGCTCTTTTGTTCCGGCAGGAGTTCGGCGTGTACTTCATCGAGGTTCAACTGCTGTTGGACTTTTGCGGCGGCGCCTTTGTTGTCGCCGGTGAGCATCGCCAAGTGGAGCGGACGCAGGGAGCGGAGTTGACGGATGGTGTCCTGCGCTTCTGGACGGAGCGGGTCCTGCAGGCCGACTACGGCCCATACGGCGCGAGCGTCGCCACAGACGAAGGCGGTGTACTGGGCGGACTCCATCTGGCGGAGTTCGGCGGCGACGGCGGGTTCGGCGAGGCCCTTTTCCTGGAGGAGACCGCGGTTACCGGCCCAGAATACGTTGACGGATTCGACGCCACGTCCGGCCACGGCTTGTACCCGGGTGGGCGCTTCCTGCGAGGTGGTGGCGACGTTGCGGCCGTAACGCACGACGGCTTGCGCGATGGGATGGTCCGTCGCGGCTTCGAGATGAATGAGACGCTCGAGGGTACGTTCGACAGGGTGGCCGTTGATGGGGCGGAACTCGCGTACTTCGGGCTGGCCCTGGGTGAGAACGCCGGTCTTGTCGAAGACGACGGCCTTAAGTCGGGCCGCTTCTTCGAGCGCCGCGCCACCTTTGATGATGACGCCGGCAGAGGCTGCCGAGGCGAGTGCCGCGGTGATGGTGACGGGAGTCGAGATCACCAAGGCGCAGGGGCAGGCGACGAGGAGGACGAGCATCGCGCGGTGGGCGCTGTCGTGCAACGGGCCGGAGTTGGACCAGATACCGGCGAGGAGGACGAGGGCGGCGATGGCGAGTACGGCCGGCGTGTAGTAGACCGACATGCGCTCGACGAACTGCTCGCTTTTGGCCTTGCGGTGGGCGGAGGCGTCGGCGACGAGGCGTTCCATGCGGGTGATCATGTGGTCCTGTGGCTGGCCGACGACGCGGACTTCAAGTACGCCGCCGCCGTTGATGGAGCCTGAGATGACACGTGCGCCGACGGTTTTTTCCACGGGTAGGGACTCGCCGGTGATGATGGACTCGTCGACATTGGAGTGACCTGCGAGCACTTCGCCATCGCAGGCGATGCGTTCGCCGGGGCGGATGCGGATGCGGGCGCCTTCGTGGACTTCGGAGACCGGGAGGTGGTGTTCGTGGTCGTGGTCGCCGTGGCTGTGTACGACGCAAACGCTGCAGGCCTGGAGACGTCCCAGGTCGCCGAGTGCGGCTTGGGCTTTGGCGATGCTCCAGCCTTCGAGGAGTCCGGCGAGGGAGAAGAGGAAGGCGAGCATCGCGCCTTCGGACCATTCGCCGAGGAAGGCAGCGCCAAACATCGAAAGCAGAACGAGGAGGTTCATGTCCGCGCGGCGCATACGTAGGGCTGTGAGCGCTTTGGGGGCGACTTGCCAGGCACCGATTAGGATCGCGAAGGCGAAGCAGAAGATGGGGCCCGAGTGTTCGGCGGCGTGCTCGTGGTCATGATCGCCATGGTCGCCGTGGGAGTGGGCGAGGAAGGCGGTGAAGAATTCTTCGAGAGTGTCCGCCTGCCAGATCATGCCGGCGAGGATCGCAAGGCCGCAGATGGCCGAGGGGAGCCAGGTCTTGAGCGATGTCTTTGGCGCGGCCTTGGGGGCTGACCAGGGTTCGAGCGACATGCCGGTGCGGCTGACGATGGTACGGAACTGGTCAAAGCCGGTACGCGATTCGTCGTAGTCGATGGACAGCTTGCCGATGGCGACGTCGAAGCGGAGTTGGTGAATTCCCTGCACCGGTTGGAGTTCGCGCCGCAGGACAGCGACCTCTTCGGCACAGTGCAGTCCGTGGACGCGGAATTCTCCGAGCATTCCCCGAAACGATAGCAAACGGGCAGGAAATCGCCTAGATGCGCACCGTGAACGGGCGTCTTGAAACGGTGAACGGACTACAAAACGAGACAAGCGAAATTGTCTTGACAGTGACCGGGAAATCGTGGGATTCTTCACTTGAACAGTTGTTCAAATGAAATACGCTGCAAAGAAGACATCCGCCCCTGAATGCGCAGACGCCGACCACAAGTCAGCACGGCGCGTTCCGCCGGTGAGCGATGAGGCGATTGAAACGGCATCGCGACTGTTTCGGGCGTTGGGCGAGCCGTCTCGCTTGCGGTTGCTGGCGCTATTGGCGCAGGGCGAATCGTGCGTGACGGAACTGGCGTTGTCGGAAGGCGACGATATGTCGGCGATCTCGCAGCGGTTACGAGTCCTGCGGAGCGAGAACCTGGTGGTACGGCGACGCAGCGGCAAACACATCAATTACGCACTGGCCGATCAACACATTGTCGATCTGGTGTTTAACGCGCTGGCGCATGCCAGCGAGTCCCCTGCACGGGTGAAAGGTACGTTTACCAAATGAGTCACGTTATCCACGAAAATCACGATCACGCCCATGGCGCGGGCTGCGGGCATACCGCAATCCTGCATGACGGGCATGTGGACTATCTCCACGATGGGCATCTGCATTCGCCGCACGATGGCCATATTGATGAGCATGTGTTGAGTGTGAGCGCTGAGAATCCGGCCGCCTGCACTCCGGATCATGCCTGTGGCGCGCATGCCGCCGACCACGTCCATGGCCCGGGTTGCGGACATGAAGCGGTGCCGCATGGAGACCATGTCGATTATCTGGTGGACGGCCACCTGCATCATCCGCATGCGGGCCATTGCGACCATCACGGCGCTGTCGCGCTCGCGTAGTCTTCCGTTTTACGAGACGGGAGCGGCTAGCGCTTCCGTCTCTACCATCCACTTGCCGAAGGGATCTTCGTAGGTCGCCCAGACCTCGGGTCCCGCAGCCATTTCGGCGTCTGAAAGAAGGCACTGTTCCAAGCTGTCTTCGATGGACTTGCGGTCCATCTCAATCCCAATAAAAACCAGTTCCTGCATGCGGTCGCCGTAAGGTTCGACCCAGCCTTGGCGTATGGCGTCGAGCATTTCGGGGTCGTCGGTGGGCCATTGCTCTTCGGGTAGCGCAGCGTACCAGTTGGCTTGCGGTTCGATGCTCAGGCAGTTGCCGGCTTGCGAGTAGGCGGCCATGATGTCGTGCTTGGAGGCAATCCAGCAAAAGCCTTTGCCGCGTACGACACCTTCCCAACCGTCGTTGACGAGGTCCCAGAAGCGCTGCGGGTGGAAGGGGCGGCGGGAACGGAAGACGAAGCTCGATATGCCGTACTCTTCTGTTTCCGGGGTGTGCTGGCCTTGGATCTCTTTAAGCCAGCCGGGTACGATGGCGGCCTTTGCTTCGTCGTAGAGGCCGGTGTTCAGCACGTCGCTGAGGGAGACTTTGCCGAAGGTGGACTCGACGATGCGGGCTTCCGGATTCAGGTGCAGCAGGACGGCGCGGAGGCGGGCGAGGTCTTCGGGCTGCATACGGTCCGTTTTGTTGATGACGAGTACGTTGGCGAACTCGACCTGATCGAGCAAGAGGTCGCTGAGGTTGCGTTCGTCGTCTTCGCTGGCGGCGAGACCGCGCGAGGGCAGGTCGTCGTGCGAGTCCACTTCTTCCAGGAACTTTTCGCCATCGACGACGGTGACCATGGTGTCGAGCTTGGCGACGGAGCCCAGGGATAAGCCGGTTTCGTCCTCAAAGCTGAAGGTAGCGGCGACGGGCATCGGTTCGGAAATGCCGGTGGATTCGATTAACAGATAGTCGAAGCGCTTTTCTTCGGCGAGGCGGGCGACTTCTTTCAACAGGTCGTCACGCAGGGTGCAGCAGATGCAGCCGTTGCTCATCTCGACCAGCTTTTCGTCGACGCGGCTGAGTCCTCCGGCGACGAGCTTGGCGTCGATGTTGACCTCGCTCATGTCGTTGACGATAACGGCGACGCGACGTCCTTCACGGTTGTTGAGGACGTGGTTCAAGAGCGTGGTTTTGCCTGCGCCGAGAAAGCCGGAGAGAACTGTGACGGGAAGACGAGCGTCCATGTTTTTCAGGATCGAGCAGGGATGGTGAGGAACCGAGTGGTTTGCGGTGAACGGGTACGGTTGAACGGCCAGCGGGCAAGCAACTCAGCTGACCGGGGCAATAAAATTGAAGTATGAGCCGATGGCTGACAGGTGTCAGCGCGCTAGTGTTGGCGCCGGTGGTGGTGTATGGGCAGTTTCACACCACCTTGAAGCCAAAGACGACTGCGGCGTTTGAACAGTACCGCAATCAGGTGGAAGCCTCGTTAACCGGGAAGGCGCGGTTTGCGCAGTTGCGGGCGGGCGAGACCAAGGTGGAGCCTGCGGGAAGTCAAGGGTCGATTGATGTCGCCGGTGGGATGGTCCACGATTGGGTGGCGGCTACGGTGGTTCCGAATACTTCGGCGGCGCAAGTGATCGCGGTGCTGCAGGATTATGCGGCGTACAAGAACGTGTACGGGCCCGAGGTGGCGGATTCGCGATTGATTGAGCGGAAGGATGGCAACCGGTTCCGGGTGTTCTTGAAGCTGGTGAAGTCGAAGATCCTGACTGCGGTGCTGCATAGCGAGTACGACGTGGAGTATCAGGATCGCGGCGCTGCGGGTTGGCGCGTGATCTCTCGGTCCACACGGATGGTAGAGGTGGGGAACCAGGGGAAAGAGCTGGCGCCGGGCGAGGGTCATGGGTTCTTGTGGCGGCTGAATGCGTACTGGCTGATTGAGCCTCGCGGGTCCGATGTGTATGTCGAGTGCCGTACGGTGTCGCTGAGCCGGGACATCCCGTTTGGAGCGGGCTTTGTGATCCGGCCGTTTGTGACGAGCCTGCCGGTGGAATCGCTCAAGCAGACTCTGGACCAGACGGTGCGCGCGATCAGACCGGCAAAACAACCGTAAATACGCTGCCCTGCGGGGTGGAGTCCTCAAGCGCGACGGTTCCGCGATGGATGCCGGCGATCCAGCGTGCGATGGAGAGGCCGAGTCCTGCACCGCTGCCCGCGCCGGGATTGCGGCGGGAGCGGGATTTGTCGACGCGGTAGAAACGATCGAAGATATGAGGCTGTTCGCTAGCGGGGATGCCGCAACCAGTGTCGCGTACTCGGATGCGATAGCCAGAGGTGGCGGCTTCTAGTTCGACATCGACACGGCCGCCTGCCGGGGTGTACTTGATGGCGTTGTCGATGAGGATCAACAAGAGTTGGCGGACGAGTCCTTCATCGCCGTTGGCTTCGAGCCCTTGCTTGGGAGCGGCGAGGTTGACGTCTACGCCTTTGGCTTCACCTAGTACGCGACCGGCGCGGGCGCTTTCGACGAGTACTTCATCCAGATAAAAGGGCGAGAAGCTTGGGGCGTACGAGCCTGAGTCTGCCTGGGCGAGGATGAACATGTCCTCGACGACGCGACGGAGACGCAGCATCTGGGATTGGACGACTTCCAATGTCTCAAAGAGTGCTTCCGGCGGGGTGGCGCGGTTGCTGAGACTCACTTGGGTCGCGGTGAGCGCGACGGAGATGGGCGTACGAAGTTCGTGCGAGGCGTCGGCCATGAAGCGGCGCTGCTGTTCAAAGCTGTCGTGCAGGCGGCCGAATAAGCGATTGAAGGTCTGCGCGAGGAGGCCGAGTTCGTCTTTGGGGTTGCCGAGGGGAAGGCGCTGGGTGAGGTTGCGAGAGCTGATTTGTTCTGCAGCTTCGGCCATCTCTTTGACGGGCGCTAGGCTCTTGCGAGCGAGGAGGTAACCTCCGGCAGCGGCGGCGATGAGGCAGACGGGTACGATGATGGCGAGGATTTCGGCGACCGTGCGGAGTTCGGCTTCGATGGCCTCGGCGGATTCACTGGCGACGACAAGGTATTGGGTTTTGCTGGCGGGCACGTAGGTGGGTAGCTGCACCACACGGTAGTGCTCGCGATCGGTGTAGACCGTGGAAAAGTCGTACGCTTTGCCGGGGGTGACCATGCCGCGGGCGCGTTTGGCATCGAGGCCTGCGATGCCGGGCTTTTCGGCGACCAGACGGTCCCCTTCCCAGATGGAGAGGTTGGCGCGTGGGAACGAGGTTTGGTGCATGGAGTTGAGGACCATGCGGACGCTTTCTTCGCCGTCGCGCTTGCCGGAGTGCTCTTCCGTTTCGTGATTGAGGGTGAGCGCGGTGACCTGGGCGGCGGAGCGAAGACCGGCATCGAGGCGCTGGCTGAGGCTCTTGCCGAGCAGCGAGTAGAAGCCGATGCTAAACGCGGCGAGGATGGCTGCGAGCAGGCCGACGTACCAGAGCGTGAGTTTGACGCGCAGCATGTTTACGAGGACAGGATCGTACTTTCGAGAGCGAGTTGGTAGCCTTCTCCACGGCGCGTGTGAAGGAGCCGTTCGCCAAAGCCATAGTCTAGCTTTTGGCGGAGGCGTTGGACGTAGACGTCGATGAGGTTGGACGCGGGGTCGTAGGTTTCGTCCCAGACGTGTTCGGAGATTTCAGCGCGTCCGGCAACGGCGCCGCGGCGCGAAGCAAGGTACTCGATTAAAGCGTACTCGCGGGTGGTGAGCGAAATCAGCTTGCCAGCGCGGGTGACACGGCGGTGGTGCGTGTCGACGATGAGATCGGCGATCTTGATGACGGGATCGGCGACCTGATGCGGACGGCGGAGGAGCGCGCGTACGCGAGCGACGAGTTCAGCGAAGTCGAAGGGCTTGGTCAAATAGTCGTCGGCACCGCTGTTGAGCCCGGTGATGCGGTCGGCCACGGCATCGCGCGCGGTGAGCATTAGGATGGGCATATGGTTGCCGGCGGCGCGGAGTTCACGGGCAACATCGAAGCCTTCGCCATCGGGGAGCATGACGTCGAGAATGACGAGGTCGTAGGTATTGACAGCGGCCTTTTCGAGTCCGGTACGGCAGTCTTCCGCGGTGTCGACGGCGAAGGATTCCTGGCGGAGACCTTTGGCGAGGAACTTTGCGGCGTCGGGCTCGTCTTCGACGATGAGGATACGCACGGTGGCTTCCTTTTTTAGGCTAGAACAGTCTCCGGCTTGGGCTCGGGCTGAGTGGGCTGAGCCTTACCAGTGAACCAGGGATAGAGCAGCGGGAGGACGTAGAGCGTGAGCAAGGTGGAGGTAAAGAGTCCGCCGATGACGACTGTCGCGAGTGGGCGCTGGACTTCCGCACCGGTGGCTTGCGAGACCGCCATGGGGATGAAGCCGAGGCTGGCAACGAGTGCCGTCATCAACACAGGACGGAGTCGCATAGATGCGCCGTCGACGACGGCTTGGTACACGGGCAGACCGTCGTCACGCAGGCGATTGATGTAGGCGACCATGACGATGCCGTTGAGTACGGCGATGCCGAACAGGGCGATGAAGCCGATGGAGGCGGATACGTTCATGTTGAGGTCGCGGAGCCAGAGGGCGCCGATGCCGCCGACTAAGCCGAAGGGTACGTTGAGGAGAATCAGGGCGGCCTGGCGGAAGGAATGGAAGGTCGCGACGAGCAAGCCAAGTATGAGCAGGATCGAGACCGGCAGCACGATGAGGAGACGGCGCATGGCGCGTTCCTGATTTTCGAACTGGCCGCCCCACTGGATCTCATAGCCGGCGGGGAGGCGCAGGGAGCGCTCGATGGCGGTCTGCGCGTCCTGTACAAAGTTGCCGAGGTCGCGGCCACGGACGTTGGCTTGTACGACGATGCGGCGCTGGCCGCTTTCGCGCGAGACAAGTTCGGGGCCGGATTCGACTTTGAGGGTCGCGACCTGGTTGAGGCGGACACGCTCGCCCGCGGGGGATTGCAGGATGAGGTTGCCCATGGCGTCGATGTCGCGACGGTAGAGGTCGGGGAGGCGGACGGCCACGGGGAAGCGGCGCTGGCCGTCGATGATTTCGGATACGGTCTGGCCGCCGGTGGCCGCTTCCACGGTTTCCTGTACGTCGGTGACGTTCATGCCGTGGCGAGCCAGGGCATCGCGATTGGTGGTGATTTTGAGTTCGGTGACGCCGGAGAGGATTTCCGTCTGTACGTCGGCGGCTCCGGGTACGGCCTGCAGGATGCGATGGGCCTGGTCGCCGAGGCGTTCGAGTACGGCGGTGTCTTCGCCGAAGATCTTGACGGCGACGTCCGCCTTGATGCCGCTGACGACCTCATCGAGACGCATCGCCATGGGCTGCGTGAAGTTATACGAGACGCCGGGAATACGGTTGAGGCGTTCGGCCATCTTGTCCACGAGGCCTTCTTTGTTGGAGGCGGTGGTCCACTGGTCGCGGGGCTTGAGGAGGACATAGACGTCGGCCTCGTAGATGCCCATGGCTTCTGTGGCGAGGTCGGGGCGGCCGAGTTTGGAGACGACGCCGGTGACTTCTGGAAATTCGCGTACCGCTTGTTCGACAACCTGGCTGACGCGGATCGAGTCCGAGAGGGAGATGCCGGGTAGCTTGCGGGTGGTGATGAGGAGCGAGCCTTCGTCGAGTTTGGGCATGAACTCGGTGCCGATCCAGAGCATGGAACTGACGGCGGCGGCGACGAGGAGGATCGCGAGTATGACGACTGTGCCGCGGAAGCGGAAGGCTGCTTCGAGCGAGTGGCGGTAGCCGTCTTGCAGGCGGAGGAACCAGCGCTGTTCTTTCTCTTCCACACGGCCCTTGAGCACCATGGAGGCGAGTACGGGGACGACAGTGAGGGCAAGGATCAAGGAGCCGATCAGCAGCGAGACGACGGTGATCGCCATAGGGCGGAACATGCGGCCTTCGAGCCCTTGTAGCGTGAGGATGGGCAGGTAGACGGCGATGATAATGCCGACGGCGAAGACGATGGGGCGGGCTACTTCCTGCGCGGCGCCGCGTACGATCTCTTTGGTGTTGACGCCGTGTGAGCCTCCGCCGTGGGAGAGGCGGCGGATGGAGTTTTCCATCATGACGACGGCACCGTCGACGGCGAGACCGAAGTCGATGGCGCCGAGGCTCATGAGGTTGGCGGAGATGCCGACGATGGACATACCGACGAAGCCGAACATCATCGAAAACGGGATTACGGCGGCGACGATGAGGGCTGCGCGGAAGTTGCCGAGGAAGAGTACGAGGACGAGGACGACGAGTACGCCGGCTTCGAGCAGGTTGCGGCTTACCGTTTGGATGGTGCCGTTGATGACGTCCGATTGGTCATAGAACGGGACGAGTTGAATGCCTTCGGGAAGCTTGATTTTGCGGATCCGTTCTTTGGCACGGTCGATGACCCGGAGGCCGTTTTCCCCTTTGAGCATGATGACCATGCCGGAGACGGTTTCGCCTTTGCCATCGCGGAGGACAGCGCCCTGGCGCGGGATGTGGCCGATGCGGATGGTGGCGACGTCGCGCAGAAGGACGGGTACGCCGCCTTTGGAGAGCAGGACGATCTGTTCAAGTTCTTCGGGTCCGGCAGCGCGGCCGAGGCCACGAATGGTGTACTGCTGTTCGGCGTGTTCGATGAAGCCGCCGCCGAAGTTCTGGTTGTTTTCGCGGATGCGTTCGAGGACGTCGCGCAGGGTGAGGTTGTAGCGCTGGAGAGCGGGCGGGTCCACCTCTACGGTGTACTGCTTACTGTAGCCGCCCCAACTGTTGATCTCGTTGACGCCGGGGACGGTGCGGAGGGAGTTGCGGACCTGCCAGTCCTGCACGGTCTTGCGATCGGTGAGGGTGACGGATTGGCCTTCCAGCGTGTATTGATAGACCTCGCCGAAAGCTGTCGCGACGGGGCCTAGCGCGGGTTGGAGTCCATCGGGGAGACGCGAGCGGACCTCCTGCAGGCGTTCGTTGACGAGTTGGCGGGCGAAGTAGGTTTGTACGCTGTCGTCAAAGATGATGGTGACGACGGAGAGGCCGAGCTTGGAGATGGAGCGTACGCTCTCGGTTTTGGGCAAGCCCATCACGGCGGTCTCGATAGGGTACGTGACGAGTTGTTCGACCTCTGTGGGCGGCAGACCGGGCGCTTCTGTGATGACGACAACCTGATTGTTGGTGAGGTCCGGGAACGCGTCTATCGGGATGTTGCTGGCGACGTAGCCGGCGATGGCGAGCAGGAAGGCGAGGAGGCCGAGCGTGGTCCAGCGGTTGTCGAGCGAGAAGGAGATGATGCGATTGAGCACCGGCTAGTCCTCCTCACCTTTGAGTAGCTGGCTCTTGAGGAGTACGGCACCTTTGACGACGACAGGTGTCCCGGCTTTGAGTCCTCCGGTGATTTCGACGCGACCTGCCGAGCGGGTGCCGACGCTGACGGGGACTGGAGTGAAGGTACCGTCGGGATGCTGGATGAAGACGACGGACTTTCCTTCCATGTCCTGAATGGCGGCCTCGGGTACCTGGATGACCGGGCGGGAGCCTTGGGTCGAGAACTCGATGTTGGCGAACATGTCCGGCTTGAGGAGTCCACCGGTGTTGGAGACGAGGACGCGTACTTGGAGGGTACGGGTCTGCGGGTCCATGTGTTCGCCGAGTTGGAAGACGCGGCCGGGGAATGTGCGGTCAGGATAGGCGCGGACGGTGATGGCGACGCTTTGGCCCTGGCGGATCTGGCGGAGGTCGGCCTCATTCACGGCGGCGATGAGCCAGAGCGAGGAGAGGTCCGAGATGACGACTACGGGAGCGGCGGCGGATACGACACTTCCGACGTTGGCGAGGCGTTCCATAACGACGCCGGGGGCGGGAGCGCGGATCGGGACGTTGTCGGGATCGGTGGCGGGGTCGCCGGTGTGGGGACCGACTTTGAGCGGGACGTCCAGAAATTCCGTGATGTGAATCTCCGACTTCTTTAATTCGGCTTCGGCATTCTGGACGCTCATCTCCGCGCTGCGGAGCTGTGTTTCCGCGGCTTCCATCTGTTCGCGAGAGGCGGCCTTGAGGTCCAGCAGGCGCTGGGTACGGTCGCGCACGCGGCGGGCCTGTTCGGCGAGTACGCGATTGCGGTCGAGTTCGGCGCGAGCTTGCTGCAGGGTGGCGCGAGCGTCGTGCACCATGTGGCTGTGCATCTGAGCGAGGACTTGGCCTCCGGCCACACGCTCGCCAAGCTTGATGGGCATGGCGACGATGCGGCCTTCGATGACGGCACCCACTTTCCAGGTACGGTCCTCATTGAGTTGAAGCTGTCCGGTGGCAGAGACGGGCGCGGCGAGGGAGGTCTCTTCTGCTGGGGCTACTTCGATGCCGAGTTGCTGGCGGGTCTTGGCATCGACGGTGACCGGCTTTGCAGGCTCTGCGGCGGCAGGCGCGGCGGCGGCTTCCGGCTTGGAACCCGTGCAGGCGGCCAGGAGTACGAGGGCGGCGAAGGCGAGGAAAGAGGAATAGGTCATGGAAGCAACCCCAATGCAGACTGTAAGGAGACGGAAGCAAGACGGAGATCGATGAGGGAGCGGACCTGCTGGGTTTCCGCCTGGATACGGACGCGTTCGGCATCGAGGAGACGGAGAAGATCCGAGGCACCTTCGCGATACACGGCGTCGGCGATGCGGCGGGTTTCATTGGCTTGATTGGATAGCGTCGGCAGCATCTGCTCCACGAGGTCGCGCTTTTGTCGGTACTCACCGAGGGCGGCGTCGATTTCGGTTCGTGCAGCGATGCGAGCGGCCCGGAGTGTGGATCCGGCGGCTGTGACGTCAGCGGCGGCGGCGGCGATCGCGCCTTGATTGCGGTTGTTGAAGGGTAGGTTGATTTGGAGTCCAGCGACGGTGGTGTTGAGGCCCATGGTGCGCTTGTAGCCGAAGAGAGCTTCAGGGTCCGGCACGGCGTTGGCTTTCTGTAAGCGTAGATTGGCTTGGGCCTGTTCCGTGGACTGGCGGACGAGTTTGACGTCGGGACGGCGATCGATGGCGGTGTCGAGGTCGCCGGGGTCGATGGGGGGATCAATGGTCAGGAGGTCGCCCGAGAGTTCGATGGCGGTGTCCGGTTCGGCGCCAATCTCGCGGAATAGCAGTTGAAGAAGACGCTTGGCGTCCTGCTCGGCATTGCGGTGTGCGATGGCCACTTGCTGGTACTCGAGTTGGACGCGAAGGAGGTCCGCTTCGGGGAGCGCTCCTTCATTGACACGAATGCGATGGTACTCGACGGTGCGGCCGAGGACGGCAAGACTATCACCCAGGACTTGGGCGAGGCGGCGGGCACCGGCGGCATTCCAATAAGCATTGAGGACCTGCACAGCGACTTGGGCACGCTGGAGGTCCAGACTGCGTTCGGCGCCTTTGACATTCTCCTGTCCGAGTTCGGCGCGGCGCTGGCGCTTGCCTCCGGCTTCAAAGACACGCGAGAGGTACGCGAAGTTGTCTGTGTCGCTTTCATAACGGAACGGCGAGGAGACGGGAGGTCGCGCGTTTTCGACTTGCAGGAACAATCTTGTATTGGGCTTGAGTCCAGCTTGGAGTGCTTGGCCGCGAGCCGAATCGATCCGGTTGGCTGCAGCGGTTAGGAACTGGTTTTTGTCGAGCGCGAGCCGGACGGCGTCGGCGGGGGTCAACTTGGTTTGCGCGATTGCCAGAGAGCTTGCCGTTAACACCACTACGGCGGCAGTGGCGAGACGAAAGCGATGTCTTGTATTGAAGGGAGCTGTCGAAGTACGGCCGTCTCTCACATCCTTACCCTACACTCTGGAACATTAACCGAGGATAAATACATGGTGCAAGGGAAGTTGCGGGGGATTTGGCGCAGCTTTGACGGGTGCATTACGCGATTTGGCGCAGCGTTGTGCGCGGTTTCACACAGAAGTCGATTTTATTCAAAAATGCCCGTATTTTCCGCTATTTTTTGTGTAGCGAACGACCGATTTTGGAGTAACATGAACTTCGGGTTTTTGACATATGGAAGCGCGAACTAAGGCCAAATTAGCCCTACTTGGGATCACCGTACTTGCCTCCGGCGTTGCTGTTACGCAAACACTCCCCAGAAGCTCCGCACAGAAGATAAAGGCGGCGTTTCTGAGCCCCGCTGAAGTGGACTTTATTCGTCCGGGTTTAGTGTTTGACATTCTGAGTGTCACGATCGACGCCGATAATACGGTTCGCTATCGCTTCCGCATTACCGATCCGCGGGGGGTGCCGCTGGAGCGTGAAGGCAATGCCACGCCGGGTCCGGTTTCTGTGAGCCAGGTGCTTGCTTATATTCCGAAGGGCACCGGCATCTATACGTCGTATACGACGCGTACGCAGGTAAGCCCGATCAATGGACAGCGTGCGATTCAAGCATCCGCCGATACGGGCGGCGCGTACACGAAGATCTCCGACGGCGTGTACGAGTATCGCTTTGGCACGAAGTTGCCGGCGGATTACGACAAGACGGCGACGCATACGATTGCGGCGTGGTCGAGCCGGAACTTGAGCGAGTTCTCACTGAGTACGAACTACGCTGCGAAGACGTACAACTGGGTTCCTGCTGGCGGCACGGTGACTGAGACGCGCCACATCACCTCGAACGAAAAGTGCAATTCCTGCCACGGACAAGTGGTGGCGCACGGCAGCCGTACGACGGTGGAGCTGTGCGTGGTGTGCCATACGCCGCAGACGACCGATCCCGACACCGGGCGGTCCGTTGATATGACCGAGATGGTGCATAAGATCCACCGCGGGTCGAGCCTGCCGAGTGTGGTGGCGGGCAATCCGTACGTGATTATTGGGAATCAGCAGTCCGTACATGACTTTTCGAGTGTGGTGTTTCCAGCGGATGTACGGAATTGCACCAGCTGTCACCTGGAAGGTACGGCGGGCAATCAGCATCTGACGAATCCGAGCCGTCGGGCTTGCGGTAGCTGCCATGACGATGTGAACTTTGCTTCCGGGCAGGGTCATGCGAACGGGTTGCCGCAGGTGTCCGATGCGCAGTGCAGCCGCTGCCACGTGCCGACGGGCGAGATCGACTTTGATGCTTCTGTCAGCGGATCGCATGTGATTCCGGAACACTCTTCCTCACTGCCTGGTATGAAGTTCCAGATCCTGGATGTGCGCAATACGGCACCGGGTCAGCGTCCGGTGGTGACCTTTAAGGTGACCGATAAGACTGGGGCTCCGGTAACGATCGCGGGCATCGGACGGCTGGCACTGGTCATGGCGGGTCCGACGGCGGATCATGTGGATAACGACACGGCGATTACCGAAGATGCGCGCAATGCTCCGGGAAGCGACGGAACGTACACCTATACATTTACCGCTGCCATCCCCGCGAAAGCGATGCATACGTGGGCGGTGGGTATTGAAGGCTATCGTAATCAGACGCTGTTGCCGGGTACGGTGGTGTCGCGTACAGTGCGCGATGCGGGTAAGAACGTGGTGTCCTACTTCGCAGTGGACGGCGAGACGGTTACGCCGCGGCGGCAGGTGGTGAGCATTGATAAATGCAACGTCTGCCATTCGTCGCTGAGCTTGCATGGCGGTAGCCGCAATCAGATTGAACAATGCGTGTTATGCCATAACCCGACAGCTACGGACGTCGCGCGGCGGCCTGCTACGGCGGGCGCTCCGGAATCTGTGAACTTCAAGGAGATGATCCACCGGATTCACAGTGGCGAAGAGAATAGCCGTGAGATTTCGATTTACGGCTTTGGCGGTACGGCGATCGGCTTCAACGAGGTCCGGTATCCGAGGTCGCGCAGTGAGTGCGGTGCCTGCCACGTGAATGGGTCCGAGCAGTTGCCGTTGCCGGAGAAGTTGATGTCGACCAATGATCCGCGAGGGTTGTTGAATCCCGCGCCACCGGCTACGGGCGCCTGTTTGAGTTGCCATAGCGCCACGTGGTCTGCGGCGCATGCCGACAGCAACATTTCGCCGCGATTGGGCGAAAGCTGTGCCGCTTGTCACGGATCGGGAGCGCAATTTGCGGTCGATAAGGTCCACGCTCGCTAACGTATTCACGCCACTCGTCTACCTGTCGGCCAACTGGATCAGCCGGATTGGCATCGTACTGGTAACGGCGGCTGGTGTTTCCTGGCTGTTCGCGCTGCCTGCCAATCTGGCGGGCAGCGAACACCCGTATATTGGCCTGTTGACGGTCTTCGTCCTGCCGGCCATCTTCCTGCTTGGGCTCGCGTTGATTCCGCTTGGGATCAAGCTGAAGGCAAAGCGAGAAGGCGGATTGAAAGAGTTCCCCGAGTTCCGCTGGAACAATCCTGATTTCCTACGATTGCTGCTGTTTGTCGGCATCGCGACGGTGCTGAACGTCATCTTTACAGGCCACTTTACGTACACAGCGGTGGAGTACATGGACTCGACCAAGTTCTGCGGGGCGAGTTGCCATATCATGAACCCGGAGTATTCGGCGTACAAGGTGGCGGCGCACTCGCAGGTGCCTTGCGTGGAGTGCCACATCGGCGAAGGATCGAGGTCGTATGTGGAGGCCAAGCTGAACGGTGCGAAGCAGTTGCTTGAGGTGCTGACGCATACATACAAGGTGCCGGTGCCGACTCCGGTGCATAACCTCGCGCAGGGGCATCTGACTTGTGCGAAGTGCCACTCAGATCGCGACTTTGGGGCGAAGCGCTGGGAAGCGGTGAGTTTTGCCGAGGACCAGGCCAATTCGGCGACACGTACGGTGCTTTCGTTGGCAATTGGTGGCGGGCAGAATCCGAAAGGCGCGCATGGTGCGCATATGGCCAAGGGGGCGAAGATTGAGTACCGGTCGTCGCCAGATCGCAAAGAGATTGAGTGGGTGAGATACGTGGACCCGGCGGGCAAGGAGACGATCTTTGCCCGCGCGGGAGCTTCGCGTGATGCGAAGGGCAACGATAAGCATCACCTGCGCACGATGGATTGTACGGACTGCCATAATCGCGCAGCGCATAGCTTTGAGGATCCGAGCCGCGCTTTGGACCGTTCGATGGCGGCTGGACGTGTGGACCATACGCTGCCGGGGATTAAGGCGCTGGGGCTGAAGCAGCTTCGCGAGGGCGGTAATGTGTCCGAGGCGTTGCGTGCGCATTATCAGAGCAAGCATCCGGAGATTGCGGCGGCACGGGGTCCGGCGATTGTGAATGCGGCGCTCGAGATCGAGACGATTCGAGATCGCAATGTGTTCCCGGAGTTTGCTGTCGACTGGGGTACGCATCCGAACTTTTTGGGGCATAACGGATGTTTCCGCTGTCATAACTCCGACTTGGTGAGCCAGGACGCTTCGCGACGTACGATCACTCAGGATTGTACGGCTTGCCACCGGATTGAGAAGAAGGACGAGCCTGTCGCGGAGCCGGTACGGCTGCAGACGACGGGAGTTGCAAGCGATTCGGGAATGCCGCAGACGTTGGCATTCTTTAGTTCCGCCGGGCAGGTGCCGTTTGATCATGCCAAGCACTTGTCCCGCGAGAAGGGCGAATGCGCGGCGTGTCATGACAAGTACTTCGCGATGGACCGGTCTGACTTGCGGTACAAGGCAAATGTGCATCGTACGGCGGAGGCTGCGAAGACGTCGTGCGCGGGGTGCCATGTACAGGGTGGCAAGGCTTTTGCATCGGCTGGACACTGCGGGCAGTGCCATACGGGATTGAGCGAGCCGGTGAAGCCGTCGCTGGTGGCTGCGGTGAATACGACGCCTGTGTTGCCGGGTGCGATGTACTTTGACACGACGCTGGGGAAAGCGGCTTTTGACCATAAGCAGCATGTAGATTTGGCGAAGGGCGATTGTACGTCGTGCCATAACAAGCTGTTTCCGATGGCGAAGCAGGAGCTGAATTACAAGGCCGGGCTGCACAAGGTGGCCGAAGCGGCTAAGACGTCCTGCGCCGGGTGCCATGCTCCGGGTGGGTCGGCTTTTGCGGCGCAGAATAATTGCGCACGCTGCCATAGCGGCCTTGGTACGCCAAAAGCGACACCTCGTACCGGGGTAAGCGGGTTGCCCGATGCGCGGACGATTGAGACGAAGCTGGGTCCGGCGAAGTTTGATCATGCCAAGCATGTGACGCTTGCGAAGAATAACTGCCAGAGCTGTCACAACGCGATCTTCCCGCTATCGAAGGGGATGATGGGATACGCGGATAATCTGCATCGTACGGCGGAGCAGAATCATACGTCGTGCGGGGCTTGTCATCGCGATGGCGGTGGGGCGTTTGCTTCTAAAGATAACTGCCTGAACTGCCATACCGAGTTGAAGAGCCGGGGTCCGATTGCGGCGCTGCAGAATCCGATTGTGTACACGGCACGACTCGGGGCGGTGGCGTTTGATCACGCTGTACACGTGAAGGAGACGCACGGCGATTGCGGGCCTTGCCATAGCCAGGTGTTCGCGATGGCACGCAAGGGGCTGCCGGGGTACGCAGCGGATTATCACCGGCTGGCAGAGGCGAAGGGGCAGCAGTGCGGCGCGTGTCATGCGCAGGGCAAGTCCGCGTTCGCTACGTTGAACAACTGCCGCAAATGCCATCAGGGGCTGGAATTGTCGAGTGCCCAATAGATGCCTGATCGCCGCGGTTGGTGTCTGGCTGTTCGGCCTGGGGGCAGTCGGCTGGGCGCAGAAGGGGCGCGTCGGGTCCGAACGGTGCGCTGTGTGTCACGTCAAGCAGGCGGAGACGTTTCCAAAGAATCCGCATAAGAAGGCGGATTGCGAGAGCTGCCACGGGCCCGGATTGGCGCACGTGGAGGCGTTGAATCCCGATCAATTGAAGTTGTTCCATGGGTCGCAGCCGAATCAGGTGAACGATTCGTGCCTGACCTGTCATGTCCAGGATCACCGGCAGGAGCGGAGGTTTGAGTCCGCGCACTCCCGCAACGGAGTGGCGTGCAATAGCTGTCACCGGGTGCATTCGCCGGATGTACGGCGGACGAACGATGCGCTGTGTGCGAGCTGCCATCGCGACATACGGGCGACGTTTGAGCGTCCTTTTGGTCATAAGTTGGCGCAAGGGGCGATCCACTGCACGGATTGTCATGAGCCGCATGGGAGCCAGCCGAATTCCCCGCTCCGCATCTCCGGCGGCGGACATGATCTGCCCTGCTTCAAATGCCATACGGATAAGCGAGGTCCTTTCCCGTTTGAGCATGCTCCGATGCGGACGCAGTTGTGTTCCACGTGCCATGACCTGCATGGGTCCGCGAACCCGCGTATGCTGGCGCGACATAACGTGAGCCAACTGTGTCTGGAGTGCCATTCGTTCAGTCCAGGTGTGGCCGGAGGGTCGCCGCCGGCGTTTCATGATCTGCGCATTGAGCGGTACCGGCAGTGCACGGTTTGTCATGTGAAGATCCACGGATCGTACGCGCATCGGGACTTTCTGCGATGAGACCGGCAAGGTGGTTCATGGCGTTGGCGCCGATGCTGGGTTTGGCGCAGGAGCCTTTCTCGGGCGAGGTGGATTTGCGGAACCGGTTGGTGTTTCGCAATGAGTACCCGGTGTTTCGGAGCATTGTGAACTTGAACCGGGGTCCGAGGTTGTTTGGGATCCAGAGCCGGTATGAGGGCGATAAAGACAAGATCTCGCTGACCGGCAATAGCCTTGGCGATCCGAATAGCATGGTGCGGATCGATGCGCGGCGGAGCGAGGTGTACGAGGCTACGTTCAGCTACCGGACGATCGCGTACTTCAACAATCTGCCGTCCTATGGAAATCCGCTGCTGGCGCAGGGTGTGAGTACGAGCCAAAGGTTCCTGGATCTGTCGCGGCGGCAGTACGACTTTGACTTGCGGTTGCGGCCGGATTCGCGGGTGATTCCGTTTGTGAATGTACTGCGTACGGCCGGCGGTGGGAACGGGATCACACCGTTTGTGGGATCGGGCGATGAATTCCCGGTGCCAGCCCGGTTGCAGGACTCCCTGACGACAGTGCGCGGCGGTGTCGAGTTGCGGTCACAGAAGTGGTTCGGCAATGTCGAGCAGGGGTGGACGAACTACACCGATCAGCAGGATTTGGACAATACGTCGCGGTTGCAGGGGAACCGGATCGATAACCTGGTGCTGGACCGGATCCGCGAACGGTACCACGCCGAAGGTACGGGATGGTTTACGCGGAGCGTGGTGCAGGGGCATCCGTTCGAGCGGCTGTCGTTTACCGGCCATCTGATTTATAGCCGTCCGAAGATGGAGACGAGTTATTCGCTCGACGCGCAGGGTGTGTTTCGAGATCCGAATACGCTGCGGCCGTACACGAGTTTGCTGGAGTCCAGCTTTGCGAATGCGAGCCAGCCGCGGACATCGGGCGCCTGGACGACAGAGTACCGGCCTTGGAAGCGCTGGCGGGCGCGGCATACGTGGGTGTCCGATATGTACCGGATCTCGTCGGCGTCGCCAACAACAGCGGTGTTGACGCAGCAGGTGGATCCGGCGCGGGGCATCCTCGAGTTGCAGTATCACCAGAGCGAGGCTGAGATGACCGGGGAGTTCGGCAAGCATCTGACGGTGCGTGGCGGGCACCGGTACATCCATAGCAATGCAGAGTTGCCGCCGGCGAATCTGACGTTTCCGGAGTCTACGAATCGCGCACAGATCCGGCGTCATGCGGGATTGGGCGGGGCGACGTTGACGTTGTGGAAAGGGCGGTGGCAGACGCATGGGTCGTACGAATGGTCGCCGGGCGGGCGGACGTACTTCCGGATGGGGCTGCTGAACTATCGCAAGGCGCATGTACTGACGCGGTTGCGGGTGTCCGACCGGCTGCGGATTACCGCATCGCAACGGGAACTACAGAACGACAACATGGGCGATACGGCGAGCAACCACATCACCACGGTGAACGCGGAGTGGACGCCGGGGGCGGCCGGTCAGCGAGTGACGCTGGTGGGCGGGTATGCGCGCGAGTACATGATTTCGAGGGCGACGTTTGCCAATCCCACGAATCTGCAGATCCAGCCTGCGTTGTTCGACGACCGGCTGAATCACTTCAACGGGTACGCCGATGTACGGCTGCGGCGCGGGGTGCAATGGCAGGCAGGCGGCGCGCTGTCGCATAGCGAGGGGTCGCGACCGACGCGGTTCTACACACCGCAGAGCCAACTGGTTGTCGCGTCCAATTCGCGCGTGAGCGGCGTGATGGAGTGGCGGTGGTACCGGTATCGGGCAGTTGACGAGTTCCGCGCGCACACCGTATCGATGGGCATACGAGTGCGGTTTGGCGCACGCGCGGCGAACTAGACGGCTTTGGCGATGCCGAAGCGTTCCATGTACTTTTCGGGCAGGCGCGCGGGCTTCATGTCGCGGCCGGTGAAGACATGCTTGGTCTCGCCTTTGGCAAGTACGGCACCGGTGGCGGCGTCCACCATCTCATAACCAAACACGATCATGCGGCGGTGGGCCGATTCGATCCAGGTACGGATGTCGACCTCTTCGTCGTAGCGGGCGGGCGAGAGATAGCGGCAACTGGCTTCCGCTACGGCGAGCAGGACACCGTCGTCACGCTCCATGTCGCGATAACGAATCCCCAACGAACGGCAGAGCTCCACGCGGCCGACCTCCATCCAGATCAGGTAATTGGAGTGGTACACGATGCCCATCTGATCGGTTTCCGCAAAGCGGACCCGGATGCGGGCGGTGTTCTGCCGGAGGTTTTGGGGATTACTGGTCATGTTGAGGCGATTGGCGATTGATGAGAAAGGTTGCGACGTGTGCGAAGAATTCGCGGAGGAGATTTTCCGCTTCCCTGGGTAGAGCCGCTTCGCGAAAGGCGTTGTCCATGAGTTGGACCCAGCGGTCGCGCGCGGCCTGGTCGACGACGAATGGCATGTGGCGCATGCGGAGACGCGGATGGCCGCGCTTTTCGATGTAGCGCCCGGAGCCTCCGAAGCGGAAGATCAGAAACTCGCGCAGGCGTTCTTCGGCGCCGGCGAGGTCGTGCTTGGGGTACATAGGCCCCAGGATGTCGTCATTCGGGATCTGGCGGTAAAACGCGGCCACCAGACGATGGAAGCCGTCTTCTCCGACGGCGGTGATCACTTCTTCTTCGGTCACTTGAGGAATCCGCTCAACTGGGTGCCGGAGGCGCACAGTTCATCATTCAAAGGGTCGTCCAGGGCCAGGATACGGCGCAGGTCAGGCGACAAGCGCTGCTGGGTTTCCTGGCGCAGAAGCTTCTTCTGGTACTGCTGCTGGGGGACGTCGCGGCGAACGTAGAAGCCGTGCAAGGCGCGGCGTTCGCGGGTGGTGTGATTGGTGGTGCCCCCGTGCCAGGTGTGGGCATTCATCACGACAACGTCGCCGGCTTTGCCCGTCACCAGTACCTCGTCCGGGTGCGGGGCGTTGGCGTCCGGCATGGTGTCCTGCGGACGCTGGCGGGAGGTGTGGGTGCCGGGTACGACACGGGTGGCACCGTTTTCGGGCGTAAAGTCGTCGAGGAGCCAGATGGTGTTGCAGGTACGAAAGCCGCTGTCGTCGGCAAGCAGGCCCATGTCGACGTGGAGAGGCTGCAAGCCACCTTCGTTGGGGTGTGCGGAACGGTAGTTGAGGCTTCCCAGCTTGAAGTCCGGCCCCAGGACCTGCGCGACATAACCAAGTACGGTGGGGTTGGAGACGAGTTGCTCGAACTCTTCGCCCTTGTCGACCAGGTTGGCGAGGCGGACAGCGCCGGGTTCCTGTTTGAACTCCGAACCGGCGGCGTCGCCTTCTTCTGAAACGATTGCTGCGATACGCGATCTTACAGCTTCGAGGTACGACGGCGGCATCAGGCCCGGCAACAGAGCGTACCCATCGCGGTTGAGTTGATCCGCGATTTTGTCGATGTCCATACGTTCGGAAGTTAGCATGAAAGGTAGATGAATTTGACCCAGGCGCTTGTAATTGTTGCTCTTTTCTCCAATTTTGTTGCGGCACAAGACGTTTTGAGCGAGAAACCGAAGACGAGGAAGAAAATTGGGCTCACTTTGGGCGGCGGCGGCGCATTGGGGCTGGCGCATGTGGGTGTCATTGAGTGGTTTGAAGAGCATCATATTCCGATTGATGCGATCTCGGGCGCGAGCATGGGTGCGCTTGTGGGCGGCGTGTACGCGACGGGATATGACGCGGCAGAGTTGAAGGCGCTGGTACGGCGTGTGGAGTGGAACAAGATTCTGCGCGGGGCTCCGGAGTACAGGAACCTGCAGTACCGGCGTAAAGAGGATCGGCGGGCGTTTCCGAATCCTCTGGAGTTCGGGCTGCGGCGGGGTGTGAGTACGCCGAGTGGGATCTCTTCGGGCCGTGGTTTGGTGCTGCTGCTGAATCAGCTGTTTTTGAACGTTCCGGCGAGCAACGACTTTGATCATCTGCCCACTCCTTTCCGGTGCGTTGCGACAGACCTGGTGAGCGGGAATCGTGTGGAGTTTAGCGATGGGTCGCTGGCGGAAGCGCTGCGAGCGTCCTCGGCGGTGCCGGGGTACTTTGTGCCTGTTGTGCGCGACCGGCAGGTGTTGGTGGACGGCGGCATGGTGGATAACCTGCCGGTGGATTCCGTCAAGAACATGGGCGCCGATGTGGTGATTGCGAGTGTACTGCCGCTGGCACGGCTGAAGGCGGATCAGGTGATCGGGCTAGGCGGGGTGGCGGGTCGCGCGGTGAGTATTTCGATCCTGCAGAACGAGAAGTACTCGATGGCGAAGGCGACGCATCTGATACAGCCGGCGATCAGCGAGTACTCGACGACGGACTACGACAAGCATGAAGAACTGATGCTGGCCGGGTACGCGAGTGCGGACGCGAAGCGCGAGGAGTTGCTGCAGTACGCATTGAGCGATGCCGAGTGGGCGGCGTTTGTGAAGAAGCGCAAAGAGGCACGCTACATGAAGGCGCCGTCGTTCCAGGCGATTGAGATCAGCGGCGGGTCTGAGGCGGCGCGAAAACGGCTGGATCAGGAACTGACGCGGGAGTTGCAGAAGGGTCCTGCGACGCCGGCGCGCATCGAACTGGCGCTGGCGAGGGAGTTCGGCAACATGCGGTACAACTGGATCGCCTACAACCTCGCGCAACAGGACGGGAAGGATCAACTGCAGGTGCATCTGACGGAGAAGCGTTTTGCACCTCCATTCCTGTTCTTTTCGCCGGAGATCCGCGGCGAGGATGCCGGGCGTACGACCTTGACGTTGAATAGCCGTGCGGTGGTGATGGACTTTACGCATCCGGGTACGGAACTGCGCGTGGATTTGAGCGTCGGGTCGCGGACGCTGCTGGGGGCGGAATACTACAGGCGCATCGGATACCGCGGGCTGTTTGTGGCGCCGCGGACGAGCTATTCGCGTACCTCGACGAACTACTACGACCAGGGATTTCGTTCCGGAGAGTTGGACATCACCAAAGGCGGCATCGGGCTGGATGTCGGGTACACGACGGCGCGGTTTCTGGAGGTGCGTGCCGGGTACGACTATGGGCGAATGAGCGCGACACCTCGTGTCGGATTCCAGGTTCCGTCGGAGAACAATGGGCAGTACCGGAGTGCGTCCATACGGGTGGGGTACGACGGGCAGGATAGCGCGCAGGTGCCGAGCCGGGGTCTGCGAGGAGCGGCGAATCTGTCGTATTACCTCAAGGCTCCTTTGATGGAGCATGCGGTTCCGTTGGCGAGCCTCGATGCGTCGTACTTTCATCCTGTGATGCGGCGGGATCGAGTGTTTGCGACGTTTGGCGGCGGGTCGAGCTTTGGGAACCGGTTGCCGATCCCGCTGCAGTTTACGCTGGGTGGTCCGCTACGGCTGGGGGCGTTTGGGATCGGGCAGTTCCGCAGTGACCGCATGGGGTACTTGACGACGGGGTACTTGAAGCGGATCGGGCAGTTGCCGCCGATTTTTGGTGGCGACTTGTACCTGGGAGGCTGGGTGGAAGGCGGGATGTACCAGGACGGCCCTGCGGGGTTCTTTAAGCAGTCGGCTACGACGGCGTTTGTGGCGGAGACGCCGTTTGGTCCCATCTATGCGGGGTGGAGCTTGGGTCGCACGGACGGGCGGTTTAAGGGGAAGTTCAGCTTCCTGTTTGGGCGGTTCTTTTAAGCATCCCTCTTTCTTTTAAGCATCCCGCTTAGGCAGGGAGATGTTCTTCCGGGTCCAGGCCGAAGCGGCGGAGGGCCAGGAAGTGGGACAGGTTGTCCGCCGTGAGCAGACCGACCAGCTTGTGATCCTGAAGCACAAGCGCGCAGTGGGAGGCGCGGGCCATGACGGGAAGTACAGTGGAGAGGTCGTGGTCGACGGTGAGGGAGATGAAGTCGCGATCCATCACTCCGACCACGTAGGCGTCGGGACCTTCGGCGGCGAGGGCGCGCATCAGGGAGCCGCGGCTGAGGAGACCGCTGATCTCACCGCCGTGCATCACCGGAAAGTCCTGCTGGGAGGACGAGAGCGACATCTGAATCGCCTCGCGGACGGTGTGGTTGTGCGAAAGCGTGTGGAACTCGGTGACCATAGCGGCGCGGACCGGTATGCCAGACGTCAACACGCGGCCGAGAGCGGCGGCAGCTTCCTGCGCGGCGCCGAGGTACAGGAAGAAGGACGCAATCACCAACAGGTAGTGGCCGGAGAAGAGACCGTACAGCGCCATGCTGATCGCGGTCATGCGGCCGACCCAGGTGGCGATTCGGGTGGCGTCGTCGGCGTGGCGGAAACGGGACAGGATCGAGCGCAGAATGCGGCCGCCGTCCATAGGGAACGCCGGGAGCAGGTTGAAGGCTGCCATACCGAGGTTGGCAAAGAATAGCTGCGCACCCAGATTGTCGTTGGTGGAGTTGGAGATACCGGCGAGGCTGACGATGTGGTTGTTCACGGTAGCCAGGACCCAGCAGGCGCCGGCCAGGAACATATTGACCAGAGGTCCGGCGGTGGCGACGGCGATCTCTTCGGCAGGCTGCAAGCGGCGATCAAGCCGCGCGACTCCGCCGATGGGGAACATGACGATTTCGAGGGTGCGCACGCCAAAATTTCGGGTCACCAGGACGTGACCCATTTCGTGCAGGAGCAGGGACGCAAACAGGCCCGCGACATACAGAACGTAGACTACGCTGGAGCGTTCTTCACCGAGGCCAGATAACAGTAGAACGGCTGCCACCAGTAAGAAGGTGACATGCAGGCGTATCGGAATCCCAAACACTTGGAAAGAAAACATCGTGCCGGAAATCCGCCGGTTCTGGTCGGCGGGTATGGTTGGTCCCGTCATTCTTGGTTAACTCGAATATAGACGACTCCCTCCGGCAATCCGATCAGCGTTGCACCTTACATCCTTAGCCGTAAACCTTTGGTTGCCCTAAGCGCTGGAAGATACCACCTACAGTGGGATGGTTCACTATCCTTGGCATGTGCAAGAAAATAGGAGAGTTCCGGAGGCGGAAACTTTCCTGTTTCCAGGGCGAGACTGGGGCCGTCTACTAAGATGGAGATCAGGCGAAAAAGTAGAGTTGCGGGTCGAATTTCATCCTACGGGTATTCACCTTCCAGACGTGGGGCTGTGGCTGGACAGCATTGTCCCGGTGGCTGCGAACTGGATCTCGCATGCGCATAGCGACCATTCGCGGGGCGGGCACGGTCGCATTTTGGCGTCGCCCGAAACCATTCGCTTTCTAAGACTTCGAGAAGATGAGCAGATCCTGGCGGGGTCGGTGATTGAGCCCATGGAGTGCGATGCGCCGGTGAGTCTGCCTAGCGGGGCGGTGATCACGGCGAAGCCGGCCGCCCATATTACTGGGGCGCGGCAACTGCTGGTGGAGTTTGGCGGCGAGCGGTTGCTTTACACAGGCGATATCAAGCTGCAAAAACCTTTGCTGGGCGCGGAAACAGAGATCGTGCCCTGCGATCACCTCATTATTGAATCGACGTTCGGATTGCCGGTGTACCGTTTTCTGACCTGCGAACAGGCGGCCGAGCGGATCGTGCGATTTGCGAGGGAGTGCTTGAGCGAGGGATCGATCCCTGTGTTTCTGGGGTACCCGCTGGGTCGCGGGCAGGAGATCGTGTACACGCTTTGCCGTGCGGGGATTCCTACGGCAGTGCATGGGGCGATTGCGCGGCTGATTCCGGCGCATGAAGAGTCGGGCTATCAGTTTTGCGGCTGGGAACCATACGATGCGGCGAACATGCCCGGCAAGGCCCATGTGGTGACGCCGGGGTTCCGGAATACGCTGGAGGCGTCGGGCAAACCGGTGCGGATCGCGTATGTATCAGGGTGGGCCGCGGTGGACAATGCGCGGGCTCGGAGTGGTGCTGAGGAACTGATTCCCTATTCGGATCACGCGGGGTTCCAGGAGTTGCTGGACATCGTGGATGGGTCCGGTGCGCGGCGGGTGGACGTCGTGCATGGGTATACGGAGACCTTTGCGCGGATTCTTCGCGAGCGGCGGAACATCGACGCAAGAGCGGCGATGGTGGGCGTACACGTGGAGGACGACTAACCGAGTGGACGCACTGGCGGAGGCTTGCGAACGGGTTGCGAGCCATGCGGGACGATTGGCGAAGGTCGCGGCGCTGGCGGAGTATTTTCGGACGCTAGAGTCGGATGAAGACCTGCGGCGAGCGGTGCAGTTTTTGCTGGGGCGTCCGGCAGCGATGGCTCCGGCGGTATCGAACTTATTTGAGACGGTAGAGGCTCCGAAGTTGGCGCTGGGGTACGCGGTGATCCGCGATGCGCTGCGTGCGGCTTCGGGCTGGGATGACGAGACGCTACGTGTGTGTCATCGCGAGGTCGGCGATGGGGGTGAAACTGTCGGGCTGATCATGGCGCCGTTCACGGCGGGGGAGCCCATGTCGCTGGAGCGGGCCGAGCAGTTGTATTTGCAGTTGCATGCGATGCGGCGAGCTGATGCGCGGGTCCGGATGATGACGGAGATCTTTCGGACGTACCGGCCGCTGACGTTGAAGTACTTCATCAAAGCCATTGGGAACTCGTTCCGGATCGGCCTGCAGGAAAAGATGGTGGAGGAAGCGGTAGCGGCGGCGACGGGTAAGTCCGCGGCGGCTGTACGGGCGGCGAACAACCGGTTGGGCGATCTGGCGGCGGTGGCGATTGCGGCGCGACACGATCAATTGGACAGCATCGAGGCGCGGTTGTTCCATCCGATGGACTTTATGCTGGCGAAGCCGCTGGAAGATGGCGCGGCGCCACCTGAGGGTGTCGAGTGGTACGTCGAGGAAAAGTACGACGGGGTTCGGGCGCAGGCGCATTGCGATCACGGTGCGGTGGCGATCTTTTCGCGCGGGATGGAGGATGTTTCGAAGTCCTATCCGGAGTTGGTAAGCGCATTGGGCCGAGTGCCGGGGTCGGCGATTCTCGACGGGGAGATCCTGGCGTGGCGGGATGGACGGGCGCTGTCGTTTACGATGCTGCAGCAGAGGCTTGCGCGTAAGAAGTTGACCGAGGCGATGCAGGTGTCGATTCCCGTGGTGTTTATGGGGTACGACGTGCTGTATCGCGACGGCGGTCTGACACTGGACCAGACGTTGGAAGAGCGCCGCGCGATGCTGGAGGCTGCGGTGAATGACGCGGCATCGGATCGCGTTCTGCTGTCGCCGCAGGCGAAGTTGGCGGATGTGGCGGAGATCCCGGCGCGGTATGAGGCGGCGCGCGAGAACGGCAATGAGGGTCTGTTGCTGAAGCGTGCGGGGAGTTTGTACGAACCGGGTAAGCGAGGTGGCGCGTGGCTGAAAGTGAAGCGCGCGTTTGCGACCTTGGACGTGGTGATTACCGCGGCGGAACAAGGCCATGGCAAGCGTGCGACGGTGCTTTCGGACTACACGTTCGCGGTACGGAGCGGCGACCAGTACTTGAACATCGGCAAGGCGTATTCGGGGCTGACCGACGCCGAGATCCGCGAGATGACCAAGGTGCTGCGGGACATCGCGATCGGGCGGTACAGCCGGGTGTTGCTCGTCAAGCCGCAGCAGGTGCTGGAAGTGGGGTTCGACGGGATTCAGAAGAGTCCTCGGCATAAGAGCGGCTATGCACTGCGGTTCCCACGGATTCTGCGCTGGCGCACGGATAAGCGGGCTGAGGATTGCGACACGATTGAGCGGGTACAAGAGCTGTACCAATCGAGTTTGAATCTAACACCCAACCGGGTGGGGGATGATGCGTAACCTGCATCCGGTGCTGGACCAGTGGATGTCCAACCGCTTCCCTGCTCTGACGGAGATCCAGAAGCGGGCGCTGCCGCATACGCTTGCCGGTCGGCATACGCTGATTCTGGCTCCGACTGGCAATGGCAAGACGCTGGCGGCGTTTCTGTCTGTGCTGTCGTCGCTGGCGAAAGAGGCGGAGTCCAAGAAAGGCCTGCCGAACGCCGTGCGTGCGGTGTATGTGTCGCCGTTGAAGTCGCTGGGTCGCGACATGCTGCGCAACTTGTCGATGCCGCTGGACGCGATCAATGCAACGTTGCCGGCGAACCGGCAGATCCGCATGGAGGTCCGCACTGGGGATACGCAGGCGGCGGACCGGGACCGGCAGCAGCGGCATCGCCCACATTTACTGCTGACAACACCGGAGAGCCTGTCTTCCTTGCTGTCGCAAACGGCTTGGCGTAGCGGGGGACTGCTGGTGCAGACCGCAGTGGTGGACGAGATCCATGCGTTTGCCGAGAACAAGCGAGGGTCGCTGTTGGCGCTTGGGCTGGAGCGGCTGGAGGCGATTTCCAAGTCGCAAATGCAGCGGATCGGACTGTCCGCAACGGCTTGGCCGATTGAGGCGATGACGGGGCTGCTGTGCGGGGACCGGCCGTGCAAGGTTGCGCAGATCGATATGCGGCGGGCGCACCGGTTGGACATCGCGGTACCGCCAGCGGAACACTTTTTGCCTGCGGCGGGGTACGGGCCGACGCGGGTGGCGTTTACCGTGGCCGATTTGGTGAAGGCCGCGCAGTGCAGCCTGGTGTTTACGACGACACGATCGGCGGCGGAACGGCTGGGGCTGGCTTTGGGCGTGATCCTCGAAGAGTACGAAGAGCGGATTGCGGTGCATCACGCGTCGATTGAGCGGGAGACGCGGCTGGCGATTGAAGACGCATTGGCGCAGGGGACGATGAAGGCGGTGGTGGCGTCGAGCAGCCTGGAACTGGGGGTCGACTTTGCGGCCGTGGATCAGGTGTTGTTGATTGGCGCGCCGCGTGGGGTGAGCAAGGCGCTACAGAGGTTGGGGCGCAGCGGACGGCGAGTGGACGGAATTGCTGCAGGGGCGCTGGTGCCGCTGAGTTTGCCGGACGTACTGGAGTGCATCGCGATTCGCGAGGGTGCGCGGACAGGCCGGCTGGATTCGCTGCGTGTACCACAGGCGCCGCTCGATGTACTGGCGCAAGTGGTGCTGGGGATGAGCATCGAACGGACCTGGACGTTTGATGAGGCATACGCGCTGGTACGGCGGGCGGGGCCGTACCGGGGTCTGTCGCGCGAGGATTTTGAGACTGTCCTGCGGTATCTCGCCGGCGAGGGGAAGGTGCTGAGCGGGTACGGGCCGCTGTACGGCAAGATCGTCATCGAGAACGGGAACACGTTTCGCGTCGCGACCAAACGGGTGGCTCGCGAGTACTACATGAACATTGGCGTGATCTCGGATGACATACACGTCAAGGTACTGATGCGGGGGAATCGCAAGATTGGCGAAGTGGAAGAGGGGTTCATCGCCAACCTGCGGAAGGATGAGGCGTTTACGCTGGGTGGCAAGTCCGTCAAACTGACGCGACTGCATCAGGATATGGCGATTGTGGAGCCTGCGACCGGCGAGCGAGTGACGGTACCGCGATGGATGGGGCAGAAGATGCCACTGTCGATGCAGTTGGCGCGTGAGGAATTGGAGTTACGGCAGACCCTGCGCGATGCCTGGCAACAGGGTAAGGCGAGCGCCTGCAAGCGCGCGTTGAAGCGATGGAATGTGACGCCTGAGGTCGCGGAACGGGTGATCCAGTTGGTGAGCCGGCAGAACAAGGCGGCGCCGGTGCCGGTGGATAGCCCGGTTCAGATTGAGCGCGTGCATTCCGGGCGTACGATGATGCTGCTGGTGCACGTCATTGCGGGTCGCGCCGTGAACCGGTCGCTCGCCTGGGTGGCAGCGGCGAGGCTGTCGCCCGGCGGTAGCGTCGATGCGAACTTTGACGATCACAGCCTGCTGTTGTCGATGGATGCACGCAAGGTGGATACCAGCGAGGCGGCGCTGCGGGCGGCGTTCGATCCTGCGAATTGGATCGAGGATCTGCAGAATGCGGTGACGTCCACAGAGGCGCTGGGGCGAAGCTTTCGGAGCATTGCCGAGATCGGGCAGTTGCTGCCTCGGGTGACGATTCGGGGGAAGGTGGCGACCAAGTCATCCACGTGGAATGCATCGCTGCTGTACAAGACGTTTTTAGAGCACGAACCGGGCCATCCGCTGGTGCGGGAGTGCGTACGGGTGGTGCTCGAGGATGAATGCGATGGGCGTCGCGCGCATGAGGAAGCGAAGCGGATTTTTGCGAGTCCTTTTGAGGTTTTTGACCACCCGCGACCGTCGCCGTTTGCGCTGCCGCTGTTCTCTGCATTCAATCGCGAAACGCTGATGGCGCAGGATCCGGAACGGGCGCTGGACGACCTGGTGAACCGGCTGTTTGAGGAGTGGAAGTAGGGTACCCGCGTTTGGTATTTTTTGAATACCCCTAAAGTGGGGGAGTGGATAGTCCGATCAGTTTTGAAGGACATATCTCCCTAGCCGTAGAGCGAGGACCCGATCGTGCGATTGAAGTTACTGCTGTTTTCCGCGTTAGTGCTTCCGGCCTTGAGCAGGGCTGACAGCATCCAAATTACTGTCTATGGGGCGCCGTTGTCGAGCACTCTCACGAGTCCAGCAGACATCACTTTTCTGCTGAGCATGGGAACCGATGAGGTGCCGCCCTCGATCATTACCAAGCAGTTGGGCTTACCGTATAACTCGATCGTCTTCACGCTGCCAGCGAGACCGATTGGGTACTTTGTCGGCCAGCCGGAAGGGGCTTTGTACATCTGGCTGAGTCCGGATACGACGTCCATTAACCTCCTGCAGGGGCTTCAGTTGTTTGCGCCTCCGGTTCCGCCTTCGACGGAGGATCCGGATCCGGTTGTTACTGATCCAGTCGTCACCGATCCGGGGACCAATAACGGCGGTGGTGGCGGTGGTAATGGGGGTACCGGCACCGGAGGCGGTACGGGTGGTGATGGTGGGTCGAATGGCGGTGGCGGCGGTACGAACACCGGTGGCGGTGGTACGAATACCGGTGGCGGCGGTACGGGTGGCGGCAATACTGGCGGTGGCGGCACGAACGCGCAACCGGTGCCGGAGCCTACGGAGTTTGCGGCACTGGCGATGGCTGCCGGCGTTGCAGCCTTCAGATCACAAATCCACCGCTTACGTTCCAAGATTGGCCTGTAACGAAGGCGCCTTCCTCACTGCAGAGAAACAGTACTGTGCCCGCTACGTCCTCAGGAGTGCCGAAACGGCCGAGGGGGTGGCGGGCCAGTGCATTTTGGCGGCGATCGGGGTCACCCAGATGTTCGGCGGTCATGTCGGTTTCGACGTAGCCGGGCGCGACAGCGTTGACGCGGATGCCTCGTGGGGCGAGTTCCAGCGCCCAGCTTTTGGTGAAAGAATCGAGAGCGGCTTTGGTGGCGCCGTAGAGGCTGCGTCCGCCGGCGATGCCGACGCGGGCCGCGGTAGACGAGATGTTGACGATGCGGGCGCCGTCGCGAAGCTTGGGCAGCATGGCCTGGGTCAACCAGAAAACACCCTTGCAGTTGGTGTTGAGGATCTCGTCCAGCCGGTCTTCCGATGTGCTGCCAAGAGGAGAGGGCTTCCAGATGCCGGCATTGTTTACCAGAATGTCGATGCTTTGGTCCGGGATCTCGGCCACCATGCGGTCTATGGAGGCCGTGGAGGCGAGGTCGGCTTGCAGGACACGAGGGGAGACCTCAAGGGCGAGGTCGCGACGGGAATGGTAATGCACGGTGACATCGCAGCCTTTTGCGGCCAGAGCGAGGGCGACGGCGCGGCCAATTCCCCTGGAACCACCGGTGACAAGAGCAGTTTCCCCACGGATCATCTTCACAGACGTAACATGCTTGGCGCTGCCGACGCCTGATACACTGAAAAACTTCACATGCAGATCATTCGGAACTGGCTTGCCGCCGGAAGCCTGGCCGCTGTAAGCCTCCTGCTATCGGCATCCTCCTGTGCCAACAAAGGCCCGCAACCCGCCGCAAAAAAGCAAGGCGAGGCGGTGGAGGTGAAGGTACAAACGGTGGGAGCAAAGGACATTCGCCGCGTGGTGGAATCGGTGGGGACCATGTTCCCGTACGACGAAACGGTGGTGAGCGCGGAAATCGACGGCAAGGTGGAAAAGGTTGAGGTAGACCTGGGCGACGTCGTGCAAGCCGGACAGATTCTGGTTCGCATTAGCGACGAAGAGCAGCGTTACATCATGGCGCAAAATGAGGCGCAGTTGCGGCAGTCGATGGAACGTCTGGGGTTGCGCAACGAGGGCGATAAGCTCAAGGACGCGAAGGATGCGCCAGAACCCCGTCGCGCCGCCGCTGAGTTGTCGGAAGCCGAACAGCGGCATAAGCGGTTGACGCAGTTGACGGCACAAGGGATCGGTCCGCAGTCGGATCTGGATCAGGCCGCGGCTCGTTTGCGGGCGGCGCAAGCCAACTACGACGCGACGCTTTTCCAGACTCGCAATCTGGCCCAGGAAGTCGAGCGGTATCGCGCACAGTTGGAATTGCAGCGGAAAAAGCTGCGGGATACGACAGTGCGCGCGCCATTTGCCGGGGCGGTTAAGGAACGGTCTGTGAATCCCGGCCAGTTTGTACGCACGAATACGCCGCTGTTTACCCTGGTGAAGACCAACCCGGTTCGCTTGAAGCTGGAGATCCCGGAGCGCATGGCTCCCTGGGTACGGGTGGGGCAGACTGTGGAGTGCGTGGTGGAAGCGTTTGAAGGCAAGACGTTCCAGGCCAAGGTCTGGCGCATTTCGCCGACTGTGGATCAGGCCAAGCGTACGTTTGTGACGGAAGCGCTGATCGACAATGCGAGCAACATGCTGAAGCCGGGGTCATATGCGCGGGCGCGGGTTCCTACCGAGAAGGTGGAGCGCGTGACTGTGGTTCCGGCGAATGCGGTGGCCTATGTGTTTGGCGCGAACAAGGTGTACGTGATCAACGGCGACAAGGTTGAGGCTCGCGACGTGAAGGTCGGCGACCGGTTTGAGAATCAACTGGAGATCCTGGAAGGCGTGAAGGAAGGCGATCGCATTGCGGTGACCGGCCTGACTAAGCTGGATACCGGATCGCGTGTGAAGATCGCGGGCGGCGTTTAGCGCGCGAAGTACTTCGAGAGTACCCAGTGCGTCGGATAGTAGACGACGGCGGGTAAACCTACCAACAGCATCGATACCCACGCGAGAGGCGGCATCCAGGTTTGGGCCGCCTTTTCGCCCATTCCGTAGACGTAGTTGATGTTCACCGGCAGCTTGGGGTTGTCCGCAGGCGCGGGCGGCGGCGGCATCCACACGTAACAAACGATCACCAGGATGGTGGAAAGTACGGTCCAGAGGAGGAAGCCTCGCGGGTCATACCCGGTGCGCGTCACGAGGTACAGCAGGGCGAACGGGAGCCAGAAGTGGAAGAAGGAGAGGAAGCGGGTGAAGAAGGGGAACTTCGCATCGAACATGTAGGCCGTCATGCCGGTGAGTTCGAAGCCGGCGAGTGCGGCGAGATAGTCTATGACCCAGACGGCTTGCGGGATGAGAATGCCGACGGCGGGCGCGGAGATGAGCAAGGGGCTGTCGAGCCAGATACCGGCAAGGGCCATGAGCAAGGCGACGTCGCAGAAGTAGAGGAAGTTGGTGGGGCCGTAGTCGCGCAGGTAGTTGGGGATGAGGATCGCGCAAAAGGCGGTGTACGCGACTTTGAACCACAGCGGGATGGGCACTGGTTCCAGGGTAAACTGTGAGGCGATGATTTCGCGCCGGTCACTGTTTGCTCTTGCCGCTACAACGTGTTTGCCTGCAAAGGTGGCGGGGCGTCCCAACGTTGTCATTTTCATGACCGATGATCATGGCGCGTGGGCTACTGGCGCGTATGGGGCGAAGGACATCCACACACCGAACATCGATGCGCTGGCTCGTGGTGGGGTGCGGTTCTTGAATGCGTTTGCCGCGACGCCGGTGTGTTCGCCGAGCCGGATGACGTACATGACGGGCGAGTTGCCGTCGACGCACGGGATACAGGATTGGCTGTTGCCGCGGGTGTCGTACGGGGATGAGTCAAAGGCCTGGTTAGAGGGGCATCCGACCTGGGCCGAGCATCTGCATCGTGCCGGGTACACGATGGGGTTCTCGGGCAAGTGGCACATGGGGAACGACGCGACGCCACAGCTTGGGTTTTCCGACTGGTCGACGGTGCCTGGCGGTGGCGGCACGTATTTGGGTCCTGAGTTTGTGCATAACGGGGTCAAGACCAAGCCCGAGCGGTTCAAGACGGACACGGTGGGGGACTTCGCACTGGAGTTCCTGGAGAAGCAGCGGGATAAGGATAGGCCGTTCTGCTTGTTTGTGCCGTTTTACGCGCCGCATACGCCGTTTGATGCGACGCCCGCAGAGTACTCTGCGCCGTACAAGGACTCGACGTTTCCCGACTATCCGGATCTGCCCGCGCGCAAGGACTTGAAGCTGAGCTTGCCGCAGTTCATCGGGTCAAAGGCGGCGAAGTTGGGGTACTCGTCGCTGATCACGGCGGCGGATGCGAATGTGGGTCGTGTGTTGCGCAAGTTGGAGCAGATGGGGGTTCGTGAGAATACGCTTGTGATCTTTACGGCGGACCAGGGGTGGAATTCCGGGCATCACGGGATTTGGGGCAAGGGTAACGGGACCAAGCCGTACAACATGTTTGAGGAGTCCATTCGGGTACCGATGATTTGGAATCATCCGGCGGGGATAAGGAAGGCGTCGACGCCTGCGGCGATGGTGTCGTCCTATGACTTCTTCCCGACGTTGCTCGATTATCTGCAGGTGCCGTACAAGCTGCGGAAGACGCAGGTGGGGCGGAGTTATGCGGATATTGTGCGAGGGTCCGAGAGTTGGGGGCGGGACCGGCTGTACTTTGAGTATTCGTATGTACGGGCGGTGCGGACGCGGAATCTGAAGTTCGTGCAGCGGGCAGAGGGGTATGCGTCGGGGATGTACGATCTGGAGGCGGATCCTGGTGAGGAGCGGAATGTCGTGGATGATCCGTCGTACGCGAGGCAGCGGAGGGCGTTTGAGGGGGAGTTAACGCGGTTTTTTGGGAAGCTAGGGGCGCCGCCGATTGAGAAGTGGCAGTCGACGGTACGGCATCGGTTGCCGGAGAACCCTAGGTAAAAACGAAAAGCCGGGCGCCTCTTGGCGACCCGGCTTTCTAGTTTTTGTCCGCTGTGCTTAGTAGCGGTAGTGATCCGGCTTGTAGGGACCTTCCACCTTCACGCCGATGTAGTCGGCCTGGGCGGGGGTCAGGGTGGTCAGCTTGACGCCGATCTTGGCAAGGTGCAGACGAGCTACTTCTTCGTCCAGTTCCTTCGGCAGGGTGTATACGCCCGGCTTGTAGGTGTCCTTGTTCTTCCACAGATCCAACTGCGCCAAGGTCTGGTTGGCGAAGCTGTTCGACATCACGAAGCTGGGGTGACCGGTGGCGCAACCGAGGTTGACCAGGCGGCCTTCCGCCAGCATGAAGATGCTGTTGCCGTTGGGGAAGGTGTACATGTCCACCTGCGGCTTGATCGTGGTGCGCTTGACGCTCTTGTCGGCGTTCAGCTTGTCCACCTGGATCTCGTTGTCGAAGTGGCCGATGTTGCAGACGATCGCCTGGTCCTTCATGTGTGCCATGTGTTCCAGGGTGATGACGTCTACGTTGCCGGTGGTGGTGACGTAGATGTCGCCGCGGCCGAGGGTGTCCTCAACCGTCGTCACTTCGTAGCCTTCCATCGCGGCCTGCAGGGCGTTGATGGGGTCAATTTCGGTGACGATGACGCGGGCGCCGAGGCCGCGGAGCGAGCGCGCCGAGCCCTTGCCTACGTCGCCGTAACCGCAAACGACGCACACCTTGCCAGCCACCATGACGTCGGTGGCGCGCTTGATGCCGTCAGCCAGCGATTCGCGGCAACCGTACAGATTGTCGAACTTCGACTTGGTCACCGAGTCGTTCACGTTGATGGACGGAACGAGCAGCTTGCCTTCCTGCTGCATCTTGTACAAGCGATGCACGCCGGTGGTGGTTTCTTCGGAAACACCCTTCCAGCTCTTGACGATGTTGTGCCAGTGCTTGGGGTTCTCGGCATAGACCTTCTTGAGCAGGTCCTTGATCACCGACTCTTCATGGCTGCCCGACGGGGTGTTGACCCAATCGGACCCATTTTCGAGTTCGTAGCCCTTGTGGATGAGGAGCGTGACGTCGCCGCCGTCGTCCACCACGAGTTCCGGACCCTGACCGTCGGGGTGATTGACGGCCTGGAGCGTGCACCACCAGTATTCTTCGAGCGTTTCACCCTTCCATGCGAACACCGGAACTCCGGCTTCGGCGATGGCTGCAGCGGCGTGATCCTGGGTGGAGAAAATGTTGCAGCTCGCCCAGCGTACGCTGGCGCCCAGGTCGACCAGGGTTTCGATCAAAACCGCGGTCTGGATGGTCATGTGGAGCGAACCGGTGACGCGAACGCCCTTGAGAGGCTTTTCCTTCGCGTACTTTTCACGGATCGCCATGAGGCCGGGCATCTCGTGCTCAGCGATGGAGATTTCTTTGCGTCCCCATTCGGCGAGCGAGAGATCCGCGACCTTAAAGTCGGTAGCTATAGCGGTAGTGCTCATGGATGCTCCTGTTGTTACTTAGCCGCTTTCTTCAGAGCAGCGGCCTTATCGGTCTTTTCCCAGGTGATGGAGTTCAGGTCGTCGATCTTGCCGAAGTGGCCGTAGTTGGTGGTCTTCGAGTAGATCGGACGGAGCAGGTTCAGCTGCTTTACGATAGCAGCCGGCTTGAAGCTAAACACTGCCTGAACAGCCTTGATGATGAGTTCTTCAGCAACCTTGTTGGTGCCGAAGGTGTCGACGTGTACGCTGACGGGGTCGGGGTAGCCGATGGCGTAGGCGAACTGCACTTCGCACTTGTCGGCGAGGCCGGCGGCGACGACGTTCTTGGCGACGTAGCGGCCCATGTAGGCGGCGGAACGGTCGACCTTGGACGGGTCCTTACCGGAGAAGGCGCCACCACCGTGACGGCCGGTGCCACCGTAGCTGTCGACGATGATCTTGCGGCCGGTGAGGCCGGAATCGCCTTCGGGTCCGCCGGTGACGAAGCGGCCAGTGGGGTTGATGAGGTACTCGGTGTTCTTGGTCAACATGTTGGCCGGCAGCACCTTCTTGATGACCTGCTTGATGCAGAAGTCTTCAATGAGGGCGTGCTTGACGTCGGCCGAGTGCTGGGTGGAGATGACAACGTTGACGATTTCGGTGGGCTTGCCGTCGACGTACTTGACTGAAACCTGGCTCTTGGCGTCCGGACGGAGCCACTTGGCGAGCTTGCCGGCCTTGCGGATGGCGGTGAGTTCGCGGCCCAGGCGGTGGGCGAACATGATCGGGGCGGGCATCAGTTCCGGGGTTTCGTTGCAGGCATAGCCGAACATCAAACCCTGGTCGCCGGCGCCCTGTTCCGCCGTCTTCTTTCCTTCCGCAGCCTTGGCGTCAACGCCCTGCGAAATGTCGGGGCTCTGCTTGGTGAGCAGGTTGGTGATGAAGACGCGGTCGGCGTGGAAGACGTCGTCGTCGTTGACGTAGCCGATGCCGCGGATCGCAGCGCGGATGATTTCGTTGTAGTCGAACTTGGCCTTGGTGGTGATTTCACCGCCGACCACAACATGGTTGCTCTTTACGAAGGTTTCGCAAGCAACTCGGGAGGTCTTGTCCTGCGCCAGGCAGGCGTCAAGAATCGCGTCGGAAATCGTATCGGCGACCTTGTCGGGATGGCCTTCGCCGACCGACTCGGAAGAAAAGATATAGGAAGTGGGCATGCTTGGTATGTGATCTAGATCAACCCGGATACATCTACAAATCCGGATACGACGATATGTTACCGACAAGTTTGGGACGCTGTCAATGGGCCGCGAGGTTCATTAAGTTTTCATGAAGCAGTCATTCCAGTAGAAGCCGGGCCTTATAATTGCCCACAGCTAAAGGGGTTTATCGATTGAAAATCAGGTTCGCGCATTGCCTCGTGTTTGCAATGGCTTTTGGCCCTTGCCTATCCGCGCAACAGACTACAGCCACGGTGACGGGGATCGTCACGGATTCGAGCGGCGCGCCGGTCGCCGACGTGAAGGTGAAGGCGGTGAGCAAGCTGACCAACGCTGCTCGCGAGACGAGCACCAATGATGTTGGCAGCTACACCTTGCCGTTTCTTGCGGCGGGCGAGTATACGCTAGAGACCACCAAGAGCGGCTTCCAGTCTGGCCGCGTAAACGGCCTTGAGTTGCAGGTGGGCGTGACGGCTCGCGTGGACATCCAAATTAAGGTTGGCAACGTCACCGAGTCGATCAATGTTGAGGCGGCGGCGGCGGTGCTGCAGACGGAAAACGCAACGGTGGGCTCCGTGATCGATGCGCAGAAGATTGTGGATCTGCCGTTGAACGGACGCAACTTTATTCAGTTGGCGCAGTTGATTCCCGGTGCGCAGGCCGGTACGCCAGGATCGATCACGGTACGGCGCGGACGCGGGTCGATCGGGCAGGCCGATAGCTCGTTTGGCAGCACTGGATTTTCTGCCAACGGGTCGCGCGATACGGCGAATCGATTCTTTCTGGACGGCATTGAAGTGATGGACTACGACGCGATGACGTATTCGTTCTCGCCGTCGGTGGACTCGCTGGCCGAGTTCAAAGTGGAAACGTCGAGCTACTCCGCGGAGTCCGGCGGCGCGCCGGGTGGACACGTCAACATGTTGACCAAGCGCGGGGGCAACATCTTTCATGGCACGCTGTGGGAGTTCAACCGCAATGACGCTTTGACGCAGACCTACGATGCGATTGCAGGTACGTCGGTGACGAGTCCGCGATTGAATCGCAATCAGTATGGTGCGAACCTGGGCGGTCCGGTGCGCCTGCCGAAGCTGTACAACGGCAAGGATAAGACGTTCTTCTTCTTTAACTGGGAGTCCGGACGCATTGCGCAAGGTGCGGTGGCCAGCTTCCGTACGGTTCCCACGGCTGCGTTCCGGCGGGGCGACTTCAGTCAATTGGTGAATGCGCGTACGGGTGCTCCGATCGTGTTGAAGGACGCGTCGGGTACACCGATTCCCGGCAATCTCATCCCAACCAGCCAGCTAAGCCCACAGGCACTGGCATTCATCGCATTTACGCCTCTGCCGAATACGGGCAGTTCAACGGGCAGCATCGTTGCGAACAACTTCATCAACAGTCCGACGTCAGCGGTGTCGAAGCAAGACAACTACAACGCGCGCATCGACCATCAGTTCTCGTCGAAGGACTCGATCTTTGGACGCTTCGTGTTCAACGATACGTTCGAAGCGGGCGTGCCGTACTGGGGTAACGACCAGCGCGACAACCTGGGCCGTACCAAGAATCTGTCGCTGGGCTACACGCGTACGATCTCTTCGGCGATTGTGAACGACCTGCGCGGCGGCTATCACAACTTCTACGAGAACGAGATTTTTGGCACCACCGGCAAGGCCGAGTTCGATGTCGCGAACAAGATGGGCCTGCCGCTTGTTTCGAAGGATCCGAAGTTTTTTGGGCCGCCGATTGTCAGCATTGGCGGAGACGACGGTAGTTTCTCGACGTTTGGGCTACAGCGTACGATTGGGCCGCGTGAACGCTCGAATGGCATCTTTCAATTTGTGGACAATCTGTCCTGGCAACGTGGCACGCACTTCCTGAAGTTCGGCGCCGATATCGCTCGCCGTCTGGTGACATTCAATCAGGCACGCGACCCGCGTGGCAACTTTACCTTTGACGGTACGTATTCCGGTAGCGCGATGGCCGACTTCATGCTCGGGTTTGTACGCAGGGCAAGCATCAACCCGGCGGTGACGAATACGGATCTGGTGAACTACTGGCAGGCGTACTACTTCAATGACGATTGGAAGATCACGCCCCGCTTCACCCTGAACTACGGCATCCGGTACGACTACTTTGGCAAGATGATCCAGTCCGATGACCAGTTTGTGAACATCGAGCAGAATGGTCTGATTCCGGCCGGATTCGCTACGCCGTCGACGTCGAGGTACGGCCGCAGCTTGCTGCAGTCGGACCGCAACAACTGGGGTCCTCGCCTTGGGTTTGCGTATCAGCCTGGCTTTGTGAAGGATGCGGTGATTCGAGCCGGCTATGGCATGTACTATACGCCGCAGATTTCCAACGCGATTTTCGCAATGGCAGAGGGATTCCAGGCAACCGCAGGTGCGCAGGTAGTGGGCAACATCGTCGGTACACCGAATCTGTTCTTTACGAATCCTTTTGCGGGTGCTGCGACGTCCGGACAGTACAACTTCGCTGTGTCGAACGACCAGAACATGCGCGATTCCTATATCCAGCAGTGGAACTTCAACATCCAGAAGAAGACCTTTGGCAATCTGGTGGTGGATGTCGGCTATGTGGGCAGCAAGGGTACGCGACTGGTGGCGACGCTTGGCGACATTAACCGTCCCATCCTGGTGGTGGATCCACGCGTGGCGGGTACGCCGTCGCTCAATTCACGCCGTCCCAATCAACTGTTCCAGCGCCCGGTGACCGGTGACAAAGCGATCGGCAATTCCATCTATCATTCGCTGCAGGCGAAAGTGGAACGCCGTATGTCGACCGGGTTGACCGTGCTGTCGGCGTTCACTTGGGCCAAGGCATTTACGGGTCCGACGGACATCGGCGGGCAGGTCGGCGGCGGCAACTACATCGGATCCGTGCAGGACCTGTACAATCTGCAGGGCGAACGCGCGGTTGCCGGGTTTGACCAAAAGCTACGCTCGGTGAATACGGTGTTGTACGAACTGCCATTCTTCAAGGGTTCGAAGGGAGTGTTGGCCTACCTGGCAAAGGGCTGGCAGGTTTCGACGATCATCACGGCGCAGACGGGCTTTGGCGCTCCGATCGGCTACGGCGTCGACACGACGGGCACTGGTGTTGGATCGCGGCCCGACGTAGTGGCGGGGCAGAACGGGAATCTTGACCCCTCCGCACGCAAGTGGACGCGGTGGTTCAATACCGATGCATTCACCATCTATACCGATGCCGCGAGAACGAGCCCGTTCTTCGGGCGGTTTGGAACGTCGCCGCGTACCAACGCCGTTCGCCTGCCGGGGTTGATCAACACGGACTTCTCGGCCAACAAGCGGTTTGCGGTCAAGGAAAAGACGTATTTTGAATTCCGCACCGAGATCTTCAATCTGTTCAACCACTACAATCCCGATGTCGCGTCGGTGGACCTGAACGTACGTTCGCAGACCTTCGGCATGATTGGCGGTGGCGTACGCGGTACGACTGTTCGCGTCGTGCAGTTGGGCGCGAAGTTTGTGTTTTAGGCCTGCGTGGTAGGCTCTAGGTTTGGAATCGCAAGTCACACAACTGCTTGCGCGCATTCGTGAGGGCGATGCTTCCGCCGCCGAAGAACTGATGCCGTTGGTTTACGCCGAACTGCACCGGATCGCGTCGGGGCGGATGCAACGTGAGAATGCCGGACACACGCTGCAACCAACTGCTTTGGTGAATGAAATGTACGTGCGGGTGTTTCATGGTCAAACACCCGCGTTTACGGATCGTGCTCATTTTCTAGCAGTGGCGTCGCAGATTATGCGACGGCTGTTGGTGGATCATGCGCGGGCCAAAGCTACCGGGAAGCGAGGCGGAGCAATGCAGCGCCTGGATTCAGAGAAAGCAGCCATTGTGATGCAGGGTCCTGAGTGGAAGCCCGTGGATCTGCTGGAGCTCAACGATGCACTGGACGAGCTGGCGGCGGAGAGTCCGAATCTTGCGCGGGCTGTGGAGTTGCATCACTTTGGCGGATTGACGGCGGAAGAGACGGCATCCGCGATGAATCGATCGCTGAGCGCGGTGCGGCACGATTTGCGGTTCGCACATGCGTGGCTGCGGCGGCGGTTGGCCGATAGCCACTAGCTCTTTGCGGCTTGAGACAAAACTGTTTCCATTTCCCTGCGACGCCGTTCCACGTACACATTACCTGGCAGCTTGCGGGACCATTGGTCCCAGATCGCGCGGGCTTTGGCTGCCACTCTATCTGCTGATGCCTGGTCCTTCAAGGCGAGATACGCCTGGAACATTTGCAAATAGATGCGCGAGAGAGAGGTGGCCTCGTCGAGCCGGGGCGAATCCAATAGCTTTCGTTCCTGCATCCACGCCACCAGTTGCTCGTAGGTGGCTTTTGCATCTGCGGGGCGTCCGGTTTCCAGTTCATGTTGCCCCAGGCATAGCATGTAGCCGCTGACCTCGGCCTCCAACCCATCTTTAGGCGGCGGAAGGAAGCCCATCTTCTTCAGGATCGCTTCGGACTGTGCGAGACGCTGGGCCGCTTCTTTGGTGCGACCCAGGCGGCGTAGCGGCAGCGCCATTTTGGCCAGCAGACGGGCACGGTCGCGTTGCGCGGACGCCGTATTGAGCGACGCAAGAGTGGATTCACCCTTTTCATAGATGCGGAGCGCTTCGGCCATATTGACGTGGCGCAACATGTCGCCCAGGGTTCGCGAAGTCTTGCCTAGCATGTCGCGGGCTGCGGCATCGTTGGTGTCTTTCGCGATCCAGCTTTCGGTGAGTGCGATCGCCTGACGTTGGAGCGGGATCGCCTCTTCGTATCGGCCAAGGCTAATGGATTCGTCCTCACCCAGCAGGTTGCTGCGGAACGTGAGGTGCGCATACTCGGTCTGAAAGCGGGCGCGCTCGTTGGGGAACTTCACTCGTCCGAGAAGATCCTCGGCCTCGGCTAGGCGGGCGAGGGCTGCATCGAAGTCGCCAAGGCGCCGGCGGACGGCAGCCAGAGTGGAGTTGGCGTGCAAGAGGACGCGCCAGGCCTGCGCCTCGCGTGCGATGGGAAGGGCTGCTTCCAGGTACTTTGCCGCCTCTTCGCGCCTCGAAAGGTTGGAGTGGGCGAGGCCGACGTTGGTGAGGGCTGCGGCGATCGCCTCCTTTTGACGGCCAGTGACACCTGGCAACGATTGTGCGCGTTGCCCGTACAGAGCGACAAGCCTGGCACTCGATTCCAGGAGGTCGGGACGGTCGCGAAAATCGCTGATGGCGGCGAGGTCGGCGGCGGAATCCAAGGCGGCGACAATGGCTTCGACATCGTTGGGACGTGCCGCGAGGTAGAGGTCGCGAATCCGGATGGACTTCTCGATGGTCGCGTAGGCTTGTTCGAACTTACCAAGATTGGCGTTGCGCGGCGAGCCTTGGACCTTGCCGATGCGGCTGTAGCCGTTGGCAACTTCCTGGGCGAGCGCGGGGTCGTCGCGGAGGGATTCCGTTGCGAGGCCATCCAGGTAAGCAAGCGACGCGGTGACCACCTCTTCGCGGGTCTTGGTAGCGCCCGGGAGGTCACGGAGTGCGGTGTCCAAGGTGAAGACCGTGTTGGCGAGCTGGCGTAGCTGGCCGAAGCGCTGCTCTGCGAGTAGACGTTCCCGGTTTACGATGTACACCGATCCGGCCAGCATCAGGATGACGCCGGCGACCGCTGTTGTGATCACCCAGTTTCGCCGGAAGAACCGACGGAAGAGATACCAGCGGTTGCCTTCGCGTGCCCGTACAGGACGGGATTCCAGCGCCGCTTGTATGTCCAGCGACAGCTCGTCGACACTGCCGTAGCGTTCCGTGGGTTCCTCTCGCAGGCACTTGGCGGCGATCACCGAGGCATCCTCTCGTAGCGAGGCAGAGCCGGTGGAACTGAGGCCGACGAGCGTGCGGAGTACCGCACCTAGCGAGTAAATGTCGCTGGCCGTGGTGGTGGCTTGACCCTGCGATTGCTCAGGGCTCGCGTAGTCGGGCGTGAGCAGCACCTCACGGGTGACGGCGGCATCCGCGGCGACCTCATCGAGCACTTTGGCAATCCCAAAGTCCAGGAGTTTGACGCGGCTGGTGTGGTCCACCATGATGTTCGACGGCTTGAGGTCGCGATGGACAACCAGGTTGCGATGTAGATGCGCGACGACATCGCAGACGTCCAGAAAGACGCGCAAGGTGGACTCAAGACTGAGGCCCTCGCAGTACTCATGGATGGCCAGACCGTCGACATACTCCATGACGAGGTACGGCAGACCATCGTCGGCGTTGCGTCCGGCATCGAGGATGCGCGCGATGCCAGGGTGCGAAAGTGATGCCAGAATCTGACGTTCGCGCAGGAATCGCTGTTCGAACGACCCGGATCGTACAACGGCGGGATTCACAAACTTGATGGCCGCTTGCAGGGTAAGTTCGCCGTCGCTGCGTTCGGCGAGCCAGACCTCGCCCATGCCGCCACGGCCCAGTAGGCGTACGAGCGTGTACGGGCCACAACTGCGCAGGACGGGGTCGGCGACTGAGGTGGCTTGTGCCCAGTTCGCGGCGGCCCCGGCTACGACGTCGTTCAGAAGGGACGCGCCGTACGTTGTGTGGTCGTACGTGAGGAGCGATTCGAGCTCATCGCGCAGGTCCTGCGGGGTCGAGTGGGAGTCGTAGTGGGCTATGCGCTCTGCCGGCGCAAGGTCGGCGACGATTTCGAAGAGAGCGCGCAGTTCCGGTTTCACGAAATGGACTTACCTGCAACGATTAGCGAGATCGCGTGGCGGATGGACCACGAAAATTCGCTGTCGTGCAATGTATCATGCGCCGGGCTTGCGAACCCGAAACGAGTAATCCGCAATCTCAGCGCCGCCAGCGTCGGTGATGGTGAGGACGTAGTCGCCTGGCTGAAATGCGGTAGCCGGCACGAGCACCACCGAAAGACTAATGGGTCCGCGCCAAACCACTTGGCCAGAGTCCACCTGCCGGAGGAACGCCTGGGTTGCGTCGTTGGGTACGTTGCGCAGTTCGATTTGCGCACCCGTGGCTTCGGCGGGCAGGTCCAGCCACTGGATGCGGGTAGCGTTGCTGTCGCCTGAGCGTAGCGTGCCGGGTTCGAGCGATGCGGAGGCGTAGTACACGGGCTTCGGCTTGGGAGTGAAGTAGAAAAAGGCGACGAGCAGTGCGGCTGCGATCGCCGCAGCAGCGACGATCCAGGAAACGGGCGGCGTCCGGCCGGACTTGGCGGCGCGCTGCTGCAGGGCTCGGGCAGTGCGGAGACGGACCGCTGAGTCAGGGTGGCTGGCCATGTACTGGCGCCACGCCCCACGATCGGAAGGGCTCAATGCGCCGCTGGCGAAATCATCGTAGAGATCGTGTTCGACGCTTTCTACGAGCGATTGCATACCGGGATCGGCAAAGAGCTTTTCTTCCAGCATGTCCCGATCGTCGCCGGAAAGTTGCCCGAGCAGGTAGGCCCGCAACTTGGAGGAGCTAATTTCGTCCACGTTTAGAGATGGCCTCCCGATTCAATTCGTTACCGTTCTGCGGACAATCGCGCATGCAGCGCTCCAGCGCCGAGCGGAGACGGTGCATCCGGACACGTAGGGCGTTGGCGTCGATTCCCAATTCACGGGCGAGCATCGCACGGTTGCTGATTTTTTCACGACCGTTCGAAACAGCGTAGAAGCGGAGGATCGACGAGCGGTTGTCGGGCGACAGTTGATCGAGGCAGTGATCCAGGCAGCGGAGCGCCGCTTCCTCATCCTGGTTTGGGGCAGGGGCAGCGAGGCGGTTCCAGTCGATCTCCTGCGGACGCGGCTGTGGCCGCTTCCAATCTTCGCGGGCGACATTGCGCGCGATGCCGAGAGCGAAGTTTTCCGGGGTGGTCTCAATCGAGGATCCTTCTGCGATGCGCCTGGCCATGCGATCCAGAACCTCGTCCGCCAGTTGGTCCGCGGCACCCAGATGACGGACGCTGAAGAACACGATTAGCCTCCTGCGTAGTGCCTCGTAGCGCTCGGCGGCAGCATTGCGGTCACCTTCCGGGTGCAGCGCGGACAGAAGCTGATCGAGAGAGGTCAACGCCAGTCGCCCTGCAGTACGAACCCGGCCCAATAGAACGGATCGCTCCAACGCCGGGACGCAGCCAACTGCGCCTGGGCATCGCGCAGTGCGACGGGGGCGGGCTTGCCATTCTGCAATAGAGCGACGTAGAAATGCTTCATCAATTCCGCTGTGGCGCGATCATCCACCTTCCAGAGGCTGGCGAGGACGCGGTCCGCTCCGGCTTGTTGAAAGCCCCAGGCGAGGCCGATCAAGCCTTCGCGCTTCATCTCCTTGCCAAGCGCTGTTTGGCAAGCACTAAGGACGACGAGGCTCGACGACTGGCGCACACCGTATAGGTCGCGCAGCTTGAGTCCACCGCCGGAGAGGGCGAGTTCCGAACGCTCGGGTTGGCTGGTGTCGAGCAGGCCGTGCGCGGCGATGTGCAGGATCGATGCGGGATGCTTGCGCACGGCATCGAGGGTCGCGTCGCGGCCGACGGCTCGGAAGGTCTGCATGTCCTTGGGCACGGCGCTGAGAATCGCGTCGGCTTCCATGCGGGCGAAGGGAAGCCGGGGCAGTTGGGGTACGTCGGGGTCGGCAATGACGGTGATCGATGCGGGCTTTGTGGGCTGGTTGCTGCGGGTGGCAGCAATGGCGGATGCAGAAGGGGCGATGGTGATGGGCGCAGCGGTGAGATGCGCGAACGGCAGATAATGCAGCGCCCCATCCGCGACGATCAGGAGGTTGCCTGTGTTGGGGAGTTCCGGCAGAAAGTCGGGCTTCTTCCTTGATAAGGTGGCCGCGGGGGTCCGGTAGGCTTCGTAGATCTTGCGAGCTTCTGCTTCGATGATCGGGCGGGCGGGTAACTCACGGTACGCAATTCCGTCGCGGCGGAGGATGAACATGTGGCTGCGTTTGGCACCCAGCGCGAACTCGATCAAAGTTGTCTGCGCATCGAGTACATTCTGCTGGATGTCTTTGGCGCGAAGTGACGCCGCCGCGTTGGTAGTGACGCCGGCATCGCGCAGAGATTCGACCAGGGCACGAGCACGGGCGCGTTCGCTGACTTCCAGCGCACGGCCATACTCTTTGCGGTCCACCAATGCGTCGATCAGGAATTCATAGCGGTTCTGGACATAGCCGATGTAGGTGGCACGCAGGTCACGATCGGAAAGCTTCTGCCGTAAACCTTCGGCAAGATCGACGGCGCGGAACATCTCTTCGATGGCGCCGTCCAGATCTCCGGTGTCGCGCAGGGCGAAGGCCAAAGATTGACGAGCGAACGCTTCCCCGCCCCGGTACTTGGCCTTTTCAAAAAGCTGTACGGCGGTCCGATACTCGTTGAGGGCATCCGCTTTGTTGCCGATCGCCTGATAGTGTGCGGCGAGTTTGAGTCGAGTGGAAGCCTCGCCGCGAGGCTCGCCGATCTGTTGGCGGATCGCCAAGGCGCGGTCGATGTAGGCGCGTCCAGCGGCGGGATCGAGCGCGGCTAACGCACCCAGGACATCGGCTTGCGTATGCAGGTCGCCGGACTCGGTGGCTAAAGGTAAAGCCTCTTCGTAATTGGCGCGCGCCTTATCCTTCTGGTTCCACGTACGGCGCATCTCGCCAAGGCCGAATAGTGTCTGCCCGAGGCCTTTGGGTTGGGCGATCTTCCGTTGCAGGACCAGAGCAGACTCGAGGTAGCGAAACGCGCGCTCGTTGTCGTCAATGTTGTAGTAGAGCACGCCGAGGTCGCGCAACGTGTTGGCTTCCAGTCGCTGATTGCCGACGGCTCTGGCCAGGCGTAGCGCCTCGTTATAAAAGCCTATGGACTTTTGGCGTTCTCCCATCCCGTCGTGAATGACGGCCAGCAGGCGCAGGTTGATGGCCTGCTCCTCACGCAGGCCGAGTTTGCGATGCATGGCGAGAGAGGCGAAGACTGCCTGGGCGGCAGCTTTACCCTCGCCTTTGTTGAAGAGTTGGAAGCCCTGCTCGTGCATCGCCTCCGCGCGTGCCTTCGCATCGGAAGCGACCTTGGGATCGTCGCCGGCGCCGGCCAGTACCAGCAAGAAGAGCGACTGCAGCAGCACATTTCGATTCTAAGGCTGCGACGGCGGCGGGAACAACTGAACGTCGCTTGTACGCTGCCTTGGGCCTTGCTGAAGCTCGATCCGGAGGGGGTCGAACGGTGTCGGTGAAGGTCCCCACTGCACGCCGGGAAGGTCTGGCAGTTCGTCAGAAGGTGTGGTCTTGCCGGGGTACGCGATGGGACGGCGCGGGCTTTCGCGGCGGGGTGGCTGGCACATTTGGGTTTCGCTGTTCCAAGCCCCTCCGTGTCTCACGCAAACATCCATCGGGTCCTGGGCAGGACAAAGGGGGGTCGAAGTCAGAATGCAGCCGTTATTGATGCTCGTAAAGAAGAGCAGGATCCAATGCACGACAATACAGCCGGAGAGCAAAGGGACATGCAAGGCAAGGATGGTTAAGGCGATCCAGCGGCCGAGTTTTGGGTGTTTCATTGCGCTTTGGTTCCTTCGAGTAGAGGATCGGCGCGGCGCAAGGTTTGAATGTTGCTTGTACGCTGCTGTGGCCCTTGCTGAAGCTCGATCCGCAGAGGGTCGAACGGTGTGGGTAACGGCCCCCATTGCACGCCGGGGAGGTCCGGCAGTTCGTCCGCTGGTGGGGTCTTGCCGGGGTACGCGATGGGGCGCCTTGGACTTTCGCGGCGGGGTGGATGGCACACTTGGGTTTCGGGATTCCAAGACCCGCCAAATCTCACGCAATTCACCAGTTCTTGTTGAGGGCACACGGGGTCAGAAGACAGAATGCAGCCATCGCCGAGACCCGCGATAAATAACCGAATCCAGTCCGCAAGAATGCAGCCGGAAAGCAAAGGGATGTGCAAGGCCAGGATGGTTAGAGCGATCCAACGAGCGAGCTTAGGGTGTTTCATTGCACATTGGGTCCTTCGAGTACGAGATAGACTTCGCGTAGCAGGTTCAGAGCTGTCGGCTTAGAGAGGCCAGCGAGGCGGGTTGCAAGTTGTATTTGCGGGATCGCGAGGGGCGTTGGCGTTATCTCGTACGATGGGCCTGGACCGGTGAAGGTGGTGGTGAGATAGCGTCCTGCCGCGGGATCGTACCAGCGCCGGTCCTGCCAGTAGAGGCCGGCCGTACCCATGCTGAGTACGCCGTCGCGCGCCTTCCACCCGAAAAGAGGGACGGCGTCGTTCGAGCCGGGCTCGCCGTCTGGGCCAAAGGCGAACGAGTCGGCTACAGACCCGGACATTGAGGTACGGAAGGCGAGCGAACCTGTGTCGTCAAAATGCAGGAACCGGTGCGCGCCATCGGGCTCGATCGAATACAACGGCTCACCGTCCGGCAGTGTGACGTGGTGGCGATTGCCGTTCTCACGTGCGATGGTGGGACGGCGTGTGGCGTAGTTCCAAAGAAAGGTCCTGTCGCCGATTTGGACAGGGCGGGCGAAGCCGTCGTAGTCGACGTTGACAGAGTCGATCTGGGTGAGCCAGTCCGCATTATTCCAGCGGTAGGTATGTGCAGCGTCGTTGGTGAGGCGGCCTGACGCGTCGTAGCTCAAGCCTTGTAGGCGGCCCGCGGCGGTGTTGGTCCATTCCGCAATGCCTGTAGGGATGCTCGGAGCGGGCTGCGGCAGGCGCTTTTGTACAGTAACCGGGCGACCTTGTAGGTCGCGCTCCACGTTGATGAAGTACGTCTCATCGCCGCGCTGGTGAACGATGGATTCGATGTGGCCGTCCGGGTTGCGTTTGTACTCGGTACGGAAACCATTGGGAAATTCGATGGAGGCTACTTGACGGTTGCCGTCGTACGCGAGGCTGGTTACAGCACCGGTCCAGTCCTCGACTGAGCTCACTAAGCCGCGGCAGTCGTAACGATATCGGACGATGCGTCCATCGCCGTAGTCGAATTCGGTGATGTGTCCTGCTGCGTCACGTTTGACGCCAATGCCGTTGGTGGCAGTCATCCAGAGTGGTGCGTAGGCGGCGCGAAAGTTGCGAGCTTGCGTCGCGCGGCCTGCGGTGTCGTACTCGAAGGTGCTGAGGTCGCCGAGTGTTTGCAGCAAGCCGTCGCGATACTGCAGGGGCATGCCGGCAATTGACGACGGAAAGCCCTTGGCATCGTAGGTCCAGGAGCGCGTCACACCGTCGGCGTCGGTACGCGACAGCAGGCGGCCCGTGGCATCCAGACGGTCGCTCCAAGCCGAGTCCGGGACGGGCAAGAGGTCAATGCGGCGGCCCAGTGGCGACGTCACCGCAGTGGCGTGGCCGCGTGCATTGAGGTCGAGAGTCCAGGTATGTCCGGCGCCGTCGGTGAAGGCGCTCAAGAATCCTGCGGCGTTGTAGCGGAAGCCGAGCGAGTCGCCGCGGCAATCGGAAATGGATGTGAGGCGGCCGCCGGCGTCGTACTGCAGAGACGGTGCACCGCCCGGGATATCCGCAGTGGCGAGGCGCCCCGCAGCATCGCGTTTGACGAGGCGCAGAAGGTCGGTTGACATCGGCGCGGGCAGCAAGCGATCTTCCGGGTCGTAGGTGTAGGTACGAACATGGCCGTCCGGATCGGTGATGCTAGTGGGGCGTTTCTGCGCGTCGTAGTTGTACCGGCGAACGCCTCCGGATTCCAAGGTTAGGGTGGCAAGCGTACCGTCGGCGTTGTACGCGTAGCGGCGAGTACCGCGGCCTTCGCGTGTCTCCACAGTTACTTGTCCGCGCGCGTTGTACTCAAACGTCAGGACGCCATGCGTCGTGTCCACGATACGAGTCGGAAGGCCCGCAGCATTTCTTGTATAAGTCACGACAGGCGTGCCGTTCTCCGTAATCGAAGCAAGATCACGAAACGTGCCCTGGTACTGACGTACAAAACGGCCCTGCTGCCCGCGCCTGATCTCAGCGCCATTGGCATCGATGATGCGGGTCCAGTTGTTGCCAGCGTGTTCGTACGCGGTGACCGATCCCAACGCATCGCGCCATTCGGCCGTCGTCCCGCGAAATACAAGGTCTGCCGTGTTGCCGTCGGCGTCCGTCTGTCGCGTAACGCGACCCTGCGCGTCGAAGGTATTGCGGAAGAGTACGGTGCCGCTGGGCAGGGTCTTGTCCTGCATCCAGGCGGTGCCAGGTGTGTACGAGTATCGCGTGACTTCGCCTGCTCGATTGGCAACCGAAATTAGCGCGCCTTCGGTATTGTGCGCGAACTGTACGGTCCTGCCCGTGTGGTCGCGAACGCTGGTGAGGCGGCCGTTTGTGTGGGTGAACAGCAATTGCCGCCCGAGGTCGTCGCTGACCTGTGTGATGAGGCCCTGTGGGTCGCGCGTGATGCGGTGGACGTTGCCGTTGCGATCTTCGATGGATGCCAAGCGGCCAGAGGTATCGAAGACATAGATTCGGCCAGCCGCCGTGTCCGTGTAGCGCGAACCGGCCAAGGCGCTGATCTTCTTGCCGCGATACAGGTTCGACACGGTGATGTCGAAGTTATGCATCCAGTTGAGGCCGACTGCTGACGATACGCCAGCGCCGCGCAGGAATGCTGCGTAGTAGCGGGTGAAGCGCAAGGGCATGGGTCCGCCGAGGTCGATGTCGGCTTCTTCCAGATTGAATTCGCCGTTGAAGGTGGTGATGGGGTCGCCGGCTGCGATGGGGTCATCCGATTCGGCGGAGGTGGGCGGTGTGGCGGGACCTGAGTCCACGGTGACGGACCAGGCGCGGATGTGGCTTTCACGGAGTACAGTGGGCTGCGTGTAGCATTCGCCGTAGTAGCCTTGGCAGGTCGCGCGGCCGGCAAGGTCAGTGGCGAAGCCGAGCGTGAAGCCAGTAGCGGAGTTGAAGTCCGGACGCTCGGCGCCAGGTCCCGAGGCCTTGGTAAAGGCTGTGGCGCGGAGGTTGTTGAACTGTACGGTCTGCCAGTCCGTTAGCAATGCCTGCGTACCTGGATTGGCGATGTAGAAGGTGCCTTGCTGTTCAATTAAAGGCAAAAAGGTGAGGCCGGCCGAAGCGGTAGGGGTACGAATGTCGAACTGGAAGCTGACGGTCTGGATGGGGGTGTTGGCCGCGGTGACGCTCGCACGTCGCAAATGGCCGAGGAGCAGGCGATAGTCGCCACCTTCCAGCCGGAAGTTAAACTTGACGGCGCGGTACTCGCCATCGCGCTGTTCCACCGTGAACTTGGGTTCTGTTTCACCGGTGTTGACCTCGATGAGCTTGGTGGCTGTCCACTGGGCAGTGGGCAACGTGCGATCCTCAAACCGCTGTTGCTGGGCCTGGGTCAAAAGTAAAGGCAGCAAGAGCAGCGATGTCATTTGGAGGTCTCCCGCAGCGTACGGCGGCCTTGGGCGTCGTAGGCGTAACGCACGGTAATACCGTTGCCGTAGCGGACTTCGGTGAGCCGGCCGCTGTCGTCGTAGGCGTAGCGCACGGTGGTGTCGCTGCTGGGGTTCGCTTCCGCGAGTGCCCGCAGGAACAGGTAGGTGGCTGCGAGAAACGTGGTCATAGCTGGGTATGGCAAACCGTCGCGAAACATTACACGGTTATGCTGAAAAGAAATGACCACAAGAGCCACCCTGCGCATCTCCAACGTGGGATTGCGGGGTATTGTCGGAGCGGGAGGCATGACCGCGGCGCACGCCATGGACTTTGCCGCCGCCTTCGGGGAGTTTCTGCCGGATGAGGGTCCGGTGTTTCTCAGCCGCGATACGAGATCGAGCGGCGTGATGTTTCGGGAAGGGATCATCGCCGCGCTGCAAGCTACGGGACGTCCTGTCGTGGATCTTGGCGTGGTGTCGACACCAGTCCTGCAGCATGCCATCGGCGGTAGCGATGCGGCGGGCGGCATTTCGATCAGCGCCAGCCATAACGGGGCAGAGTGGAACGCGCTGAAATTCTTTGGCGCGAGCGGCAGCTACCTATCCACCGCCGAAGCGGGCGAACTGCTGGACATTTATCATCTGCGCAAGTTTCACTTTGTGGACTGGACACGAGTAGGCGGACTGACGCATCGCGCATCGGCGATCGACGACTATCTGAACGAACTGGCCGCCGTGTTCGACTTCCCTGCTCTACGCGGCTTTCGCGTGGTTGTAGATTGCTGCAACGGGACATCGTCCCTGATCTTGAAGCGGCTGATTGAGCGGCACGGATTCGACCGGATGACCTCGCTCAACACCGATAGCGCGACGTTTGCGCATGAGCCAGCCATCAACCAGCGCATGGTGGAACTACAACTGGCGCCACTAGTTGGACCTTTGGGTGCAGATGCGGGATTTCTCTTTGATGCGGATTCGGATCGCGTGGCATTTGCGACGGAAACAGGCGAGGCGGTGTCCGAAGAGATGGTGCTGCCGTTACTCGCCGACCATCAGTTGTCGCGAGCATCCGGCAAGCTGATCATCACCAATCTATCGACAACGGCGCTGCTCGAAGAGATCGCGGCCAAACACGGCGGCAAGGTGATTCGCGTTCCCGTAGGCCGGCAGGCGGCGATGGACGCGCTGGCGGTCTACAAGTCCGGACAAATTGCGATTGCAGGTGAAGGTACGGGAGCGGTGATGATGCCGCAGTTCCGCTTTGTGTACGACGGCATCGCGTCCATGCTGGCGATTCTCACGATGATGCACGAACGGAAGCAGAAGCTGAGCGAACTGGCAGGAGGCTATCCGAAGTACAGCATCCTGAAGGGGCAAGTACCGCTGGTGTCGCAGCGTGTACCGGCTTTGTTTATGGAGCTGCAGGAGCGGTTCCGCAATGAACGTTTCAGCTCTGTAGACGGGCTGCGAGTGGAGTTCGCCAACGGAGCTTGGGCGCACATTCGCGTCAGCCAGACAGAGCCGATCGTACGTGTGATTTGCGAGCAAAAGGGTGAGGCGCCGCGCGCGCTGTTTGATTCGATTCTGGAAACGGTGGAGACCTATGCCGCGGCGTGAACATCAGCTGAAAATTGGCGTTTCCGGCATTCGCGGCGTAGTGGGCGAGTTTTTGACGCCGCTCCTGACCCGGGAATTCGCGCAAGCCTTCGGGACATACGTCGGTGCGGGCCGCGTGGTGGTGGGTCGTGACACTCGCGCGACGGGTCCAATGTTGCAGCACGCCGTACATTGCGGATTGCTGGCGTCGGGTTGCGAAGTGATCGATGTGGGCGTCCTGCCGACGCCAACGATCCAGATGTTTGCCGGCGCAACCAAAGCTCGCGGCGGCATCGCATTGACGGCGTCGCACAATCCGCCGGAGTACAACGCGCTGAAGCTGTTCAACAATCGCGGACTGTTCTTCAATCACTACGAACGGAACGAATTGCTGGATATCTTTCACGAAAGCAGCTTCCGGCAGGCCAGCTTTGACGAGATGCGGCCGCTACGCTGCGACTACGACGCTCCCGCGCGCATGCACATCAGCCGCGTCTTGAAGCTTGTGGATGTCGACCGGATTCGCACTCGCGGCTTCAAGGTCGCGCTCGATGCAGTGAACGGTGCGGGTAGTGTGATGACGCCGGGGTTCCTCACAGAGAACCTGGGTTGCAAGCTGGATGCGATTGCGATTGACCCGACCAAGCCCTTCCCGCGCGAGGCGGAACCGAAGCCTGAAACATTGGGCGACTTGGCAGAATTAGTACGCAGGTCCGGCAGTGCAATCGGGTTCGCGCAGGATCCGGATGGAGATCGCCTGGCCGTATGCGACGAGAACGGCAACATCTTGGACAACGACGATGTGTTCGGGCTGTGTCTGGACGCCGTGTTGCTCCGGACGCCGGGGAATGTGGTGGTCAACTTGATGACATCGGCTGTGGTGGACGACATCGCGGCACAGCATGGTTGCCGTGTGTACCGCAGTCCTGTGGGCGAGGCCAATGTTGTGGAGTTCATGCAGGCGGCGAATGCGGTGGTGGGAGGCGAGGGGTCCAATGGAGGGCTGATTCTGCCTGCGGTACACCACTGCCGCGACTCGTACACCGCGATGGCGCTGCTGCTGGATCGCATGGCCGCGACCGGACTGCCCGTGTCGGAACTCGCCGCGCGACTGCCGCGGTACTACCGGTTCATGGATAAGGTGGCGTTCGAGCACGGCAAGCTGGGTCCGATGATGCAGGCTCTCGAAGCGCTGTATCCAAATGCGACGCTGGATCGTTCGGACGGGTTGAAGCTGCTGCTAGACGACGCCTGGGTGCACGTACGGTCGTCAAATACAGAGCCGTTGTTGCGTTTGGCAATCGAGGCGAAGTCACCAGAGAGGTTGGCGGAGATTCGCGCGGCGGCGGAGAAGGTGCTGCGGTAATCAGTCGTTGAGGATGCCGTGGTAGCGGGCCATCCAGTACGGCAGGATGTAGTCAATGCCGGCCGTCTCGATGGTGCCGTAACCTCCGCCCAGCACTTGAAACGGCGAGCGCTGCCACAAGAAGTCTGTCGTGACTCGTTGCTGTACAGCGATTGGTGCACAGGCGCGATCGTGATCGCAGAGCGGGACCTCGGACCGCAAGTCCACCCAGGTGTTGCGCGACGGGCGCTTGAGCCAGGCTTGCAACATGTCGCGAATGCCCTGATCACGACCCGCATCGGGACCGTCGATGGCGTGCGCGATGACATCGAAGAAGGCGTTCTGATGGTCGTCCGTGGTGTTGCGTAGGATGTTCCATGCCTTACGATAACTGCCGCTGACATACGAGTTGTCGCCACTGGTGAGCAGGCCGTAGAACGTCACATGGTCGAGGTTGAACTTGAAGTACGACGAGTACGGTGAGGTGACTTCCGCGCTGATCGGGATGATACCTTCCGCGGCCATCGTCGTGCTCATCCAGCGGTAATCCCAGGAGAAATGATCTTCATCGAGACGGCGGACCAGCTTGAGGATCATCAACTGCTGGTCGGCGCGGCCCCAAAAGGTGGTGGAAAAGCGACCGTCCGGGTCCAGCAGGATCCAGTTGCGCTTGAGTAGCGAATTGGCGCCGCGAACCGCGAGCCAGCGTACAGCGGCGCGAACTGCGGCGTCCTCCACAAGATTCCACGCGGCGGTGAGACCAAAGTAGATGCCCACCCACTGGTCACGCGACACATGGCCCACGTACAGCCACTTTGCGCCGTCGACCACACCGTGGTGAAAGCCGTGTTCGGACTCTTCACTCAGTACGTCTGCCGCGTACCAGGCATCTTCGGGAAACGCGCAGCGAGCGAGAGTATCGTTGCCGGTGACGTCGAACAGAATGCGGATGCCGTGCAGAGCACCTTTGATGTTGTCCAAGGCCTCGGGCGACTTGGTGACCTTGTAGCGATAGGCTTGGGCGGCGAGATAGTGGCCGGTCCAGATCGCGGAATCGCCGCAACGGGAATAGCTGACGATTTCGTCGCTATCGGGGGAGACGAAGACGGGGTCCAGGATACCGGCATGGGGCATGTGACGTTGCCGGATGGTGGCATCCAAACGTAATGCGTCCGTTTCCGCTGCCACTGCTGCTGCTGTGAGAACGACTGCCAACAACAAAGTACGACCGGGACCACTGCTGCGCACATCCCAAGGATACCGTTACTCTGAAAGTACAAAGATGGGTCCCCAGCAGCAACAGCAAATGCCGCAACGGCAGCCAATTCCCGGCGTCAAGAACCTGATCGCGATTGGTTCGGGCAAAGGCGGCGTCGGCAAAACCACCGTATCCGTGAATCTCGCCATCGCGTTGGCGCGCGAAGGCTTCAAGGTCGGGCTTTTGGATGCCGACGTGTACGGTCCGAACGTACCTCTGATGATGGGTACGAGCCAGGCGCCTCGCGCGGCGGGTGAACGCATCATTCCGAACGAAAGCTACGGCGTGAAGCTGATGTCGATGGGCTTTTTGAACCCCGGCGACAAGGCTCTCATCTGGCGTGGACCTCGCCTGCATGGCGTCATGAATCAGTTCCTGTTCGGCGTCGAATGGGGTGAACTGGATTATTTGCTGATCGACCTGCCGCCGGGTACGGGCGACGTACAGTTGTCGCTCATCCAGACCGCTGCGATGACTGGCGCGGTCGTGGTCACTACACCGTCTGAAGTGTCGCTCGAAGACGCACGCAAAGCCATCGACATGTTCCAGCAGGTTCGCGTGCCGATCCTGGGGATGGTGGAAAACATGTCGTACTTTGAACATCCTGACCTGAAGCAGCCACTTGACCTGTTTGGGCGTGGCGGCGGCCGCAAGACTGCTGAAGCAATGGGCGTCACCTTCCTGGGCGAACTGCCGCTCGACCCGCTCATCCGCATCGGCGGCGACAGTGGCCGTCCGGTGACCTCGCAAGGCAAGGGCGAGCCGTTCGAAGCGATCGCGAAGAAGGTGATGGAGCGGTCCGACGAGGTCCGCGCGACAAAGAAGACCACCATCACGATTGAAGATTAGGCGCCGACGCCCGCGGCGGCCAACAGCAGCTTTTCGAACCGGGACGGCGTGATGAGGTAGTAACGAACCTCAAGCTTGGTGCATTGTTCGAGCCGTTGGCGTGTCGCCGCGTCCGGCGGATTCGGCGAGCACACCGCCAGGGCGTGCGCTTCGACGCGGAACGGTACCACGTTGCATTCCTGCATGACCCAGGCTGGCAGCGATCGCGCGACGCGCAGCGGGACTTCCGTGACTTCCGCCAGCGGCATTTGCTGCTGAAAGCATAACGCCTCGTACAGTTCGTCTTCCGTAATGCGCCCGAGCCTCACCAGGTACTCGCCAATTTTGAGCCCTGCCGGCTTGTTGATGGCGACCAGTTCGAGTTCGTCGCGAGTGATCGCCTGGTTGCGAACCAGCAGATCGCCCAGACGCCGTCGTTGATCGACCAGCGTTTCCCGCGATGGGTACTTGTGCTCGGTCTTCAACCAGGAAAGACGCTCGCCGCGCGAATGCGCCTTGGTGAACCGGTACACGGCGCGTACGGCCGCCATGCCGTTGATCCAACTTCCCGCCAGGATCCGCACTGGAACGAGGTAAGCCATCGGCAGGCCGTACACTCGCGCCGTACAGTACATGCGGCTGGCAATACGAATGCCCAACAGCATCAGATTGTACGGCGCCAGTTGCATGGCCAGACTATGGTCATGCTGCCAGAGTCCGGCGGCGAGGACATACAGAAACACCAGGTTCGCCAGGATTCCAACAGGTCCGCCAACCAGGCCCTTGCGGTCCCGCCAGAACCAGTACTTCCGCATCCAGTTGCCCTTCCAGCCGTAACGCTGCCAGGTTTGCAGGGCGATGCCGGTAACCCAGCGGGTACGCTGGCGGATCGCGGTGCGAGGTTCCGTCGGGAAGTACTCGCGTGTGGCGACAAAGCCCGCGTCATAGCGCTGCAGGGGCAGGAACATTTGCCGGCAGCCGCATTCGTGCAGGCGCAGACCCATGTCGTAGTCTTCGGTGAGCGAATCCGGTTCGAAGACCCGGTTCTGGTAGTTTCTGGCAAGCAGTTCCAGCGCGTCCCTTGAAATGCCTGTACCTACGCCGGCCGAAGGTACAAAGGCGTTGAGCCATTGGCGTACCGGAAGGTCCCGCGTTTGGGTTTCGGCGAACTCGTCGCAATAAATGCCATGAGTGACGTTGGCGATCGGCGTCTGCAGGGCCAGGACGGGCACCTGTACAAAGCCGTAGGTGCCAAGGTAGTGGCTGACGTAGCGTAGCGCTTCCGGGTGAATGATGTCCTCGGCATCGTGCATCAACAGCGCGTCGTACTGGATGCCGTAGGTCTGCTCATGCAGCAGGATGTTCTGGTAGATCCAGTTGAGGCAGTCGCCCTTGGACGTTGGACCGTCGTGCGGCACCATCGCCCAGTAGACGTTGGACACGCGCCGGGAGGCCGCCTCGACGGCAGCCAGGGTTTTGGGGTCGTTGGGGTAGATGCCGACGAAAAAGTCGTACCGCTCGTAGTGCAGGGTGGCTGCGTTGTGCTCGATCATCTGCTGGATGACCGCGTCCTCTTTCCAAGCGGGGACGATGATGGCGATGCGCCTCTCAGGTTCGCCAACCGGCACCGGTTTGGGCGGCTTCCGCGTCCACCACAGAGCTAACCAGCAGACATCGATGATGAGTTCGTCGAGCCCGCTGATGAGGATGTAAATGGCAATGGGAGCAGCTACCGCCAGGACTATGCTGTCCGCGTATCCTCCCACATAGGGATAGTGGCGATTTTCAGGATTCGTCTCAGACGCGAATGCGGGGTGAAGCTAGGGGAAATCCGGAGGCTACTCGTAGCGCAGGGCTTCTGTGGGGTTCAGGCGAGACGCGCGGCTGGCGGGCAGGAGTCCAAAGCCAAGTCCAACGCCGACGGAGACGCAGAAGGCGACAATCACGGAAGCCGGTGCGATCGGGATGGTGATTCCCTCCGCAAAGTACTGAGCCGTAATGGGAATGGCGAGTCCGATGACGATGCCGATTAAGCCACCCCCAACGCTGATGAGGACGGCCTCGATCAGGAACTGCTGCATCACGGCACGGCGGCTGGCGCCAATCGACATGCGAATGCCGATCTCGCGCGTACGCTCAGTGACCGTCACCAACATGATGTTCATGATGCCGATGCCGGAAATCAGCAAGGCGATGGCCGAGATAAACACCAGTACGATGCGGAGAATGATCGAGATGTTCTGTGCAGCGGCCAGAATGGAACCGAGGTTTTCCACCTTGTACCTGGCACCCGCGCGATGGCGGCTTTCGAGCAAAGTCTTGATGTCGCGCGTGAGCGGTTCCACCTCGCTGGCGTTGATGGCCTGCACGTACATGGGGTCAATTCGCTCGGTCTTGACGTAGTAGCGCATGACGGTGATGGGAATCAGCACGGTTTCCGCCGCGAGTTCCGACAGCCCCATGCTTTCCGTACGCTCTTTGAAGGTGCCGATGACGGTGAACTGGAAGTCCCGGATTTTGATGATCTGGCCGATGGAGTTCATCTGGCTGCCGAACATGCGTACGGCGAGCTTTTCGGTGATCATCGCCACTTTTTGCCGGTAGTGGACCTCGCCCGCGTCCATGAACCGCCCGGCAAGCAGCAAAAGGTTGCGGACCTTCACGTACTGGTCATCCGACCCTATGACGGCGATGTCCTGATCTTTGCCCTCAAAGCGGATTCGGTCGTAGTTCACCATGACGCCCGTAGCGGCGACAATGCGCCCGGCAAACTGTTTGCGGACCGCTTCGACATCGTCGAATTTCACGAAATCAGAATCGACGGGCGCCGACGTGTTGGTGCCGGCCTCGTACTGGGCGTACACCATGTTGGACCCTATGGCCTGGATCTGGCTCAGGATCAGCTCTTCTGAGGTGAGCGAAATGGTGACCACCAGGATCACGCTGGCGTTGCCAATGACGAGGCCGAGCGCCGTCAAAAACGTACGGAAGCGATTGGCGCTCAGCGCGTGGAGACTGAACTGGAGGAGGTCGGCAAGACGCACGTGGGTGTCAGGCCCCGTTGGTCTGCTTTAGCAGTTCGAGAGCGCGTTCCTTGGGCGGATCTTCCGGAGTGAGCTGGGCATTCAGGTACTTCTGCAGCAGCGCTTTCGCCTCGGCGAGGTTCCGCTTCTGCTGTACGAGAATTTCGGCACGGTTGAAGAGTACGTTCGGACTGCCCGGGGCGAGCTTGGCGGCCTGCTCAAAGATCTGGTCGGACTCGTTGTTGCGGCCGAGCTTAGCCAGGTACTTGGCGAGGTCGATCACGCGGCCCACCTGCTTGGGCGCCAGTTCGTACGCCCGGCGAAGCTGCTGTTCGGCGGTTAAGAAGTCTTTCTTTTTGTCGGCAATCTGGGCGCTGGCGTAGAAGCCCTCCGCAGCGTCGAGCGCCGAGATCTTCTTTACCAATTCCACTGCCTTGTCCGTCCCACCGCCTAGGAATCCGGGTGCGTTCAGGTAGTAGTCGAACAGATCGTTCAATGCTTCTTTGTTCTTGCCGTCGAGAACAATAGCTTTTTCAAACTGTTGGCGAGCCTTTACAGCGCGGCCCGGTGCCATCAGGGGGTTGGCGGTTTCCGCTTGCCGTCCGTACGCGCGGCCGAGCCAGTGGGCGTACTCGGAACTATTGGGAACCATCCCGGACGCCTTCTCAAAAGCCTCAGCCGCTTTTTTGTATTCTGCAGATCCGTAATAGGCTTTGCCGAGGATCGCCCAGGTGGCAGCATCTTTATTGGGTGCGCTGTCGAGCAGCCTGATGACTCCCTTGTAGTCCGTTTTTTGATAGAGTGCGGTGGCCTGATCGTTCAGGCCGGCGGCCAGCAACGTAGCCGCGGCAAGGGCGAACCTAGGCACTACTCGAAAGAACATCACTCCGGATCCCAAAGCCTCTTCCCTTCATCATAACGGATGTGGAAAACTTCCATTACCCGTTCGTTCCAATAGATGTTTCACAATCCATTTGGGATACATGTACCTTTCTGGACTGAGTTCTCGTCCTAATCTGCAGTGGGAAACAGCGCCTAGCGCCCGTGCGGTTCCCGGAATGATTGTTGTATTCTCGATTAGAGAGAATGACTGGAGGCTTCACCACCATGTTTGCGAAGAGGCTCATCACGTTGGCGGGCACCGCGGTACTGTTTGCCGCTGCGGCCATGGCCCAGACCGGCGCCATTGAAGGCGACGTCAAAGATGAGAACGGCGCCCCCGCCCCCAAGGGCGTCGAGGTGCGGATCAACCGTACCGACATCAAGGGTACCTATAAGACAAAGACCGACAAGAAGGGCCATTACTTCCATGCTGGCCTGCCTCTCGGCACCTACGACGTGACTGTCGTAATGGAAGGCAAGGACGTCGACTCCATGAAGGGCGTACGTACTCGCCTGGGCGACCCCGTGCCGATCAACTTCGACCTGTCTACGCAGAAGAAGCAACGCGAAGCCATGGAAAAGGCTGCGCAAACCGGCGAAATCACCAAAGAAGTGGAACGCGGCATGACCAAGGAACAGAAAGAAGCGTTGGAAAAGCAGATGAAGGAACGTTCCGCTGCCCTGGCCAAGAACAAGGCGTTGAACGATGCCTTTAACGCTGGCCGCCAGGCGCTCACCGAAAAGAATTTTGAAGGTGCCGTCGAACAGTTCAACAAGGCAATCGAGCTGGACCCCAAGCAGCACGTGATCTACGGCAACCTCGCCGAAGCATACGCTGGCATGGCCACCAAGCCGGGTGCCGACCCGTCCTTCTTCCAGAAGGGCTACGATGCCTACAATAAGGCGATTGAGTTGAACCCGGCCGACGCTGGCTACATCAACAACTACGCGCTGCTGCTCGCCAAGGGCAAGAAGTTCCCCGAAGCGAAGGAACAGCTGACCAAGGCCGCAACGCTCGATCCGCCAAACGCGGGTAAGTACTTCTTCAACCTGGGTGCGCTGCTCGTCAACGCCGGTAACTACGGCGAGGCCGAGAGCGTGTTCAAGCAGGCCATCGAAGCCGACCCGAACTATGCCGAAGCCCACTACCAGTACGGCATGTGTCTGGTTGCCAAGGCCACCACTACGGCCGACGGCAAGATGCAGGCGCCTCCCGGAACGGCGGAGAGCTTCCAGAAGTACCTGGATCTGAGCCCCAACGGTCCGAACGCGGAAGGTGCGAAGGGTATGATCACGGCGCTCGGCTCGACGGTCGACACCCAGTATCAGAACCCCGACGCTAAGAAGAACCAAAAGAAGGCAGTGACCCCGAAAAAGAAGTAACTCGGGAATCGCAATCAGGGCGGCATGCGTCTATCAGGACGGGCCGCCCTTTTTCTATATCTGAACACCCATGTTTCGAGTCATCCTTGGCATCATCGTCAGCTTGTTCATGATCTCGCTTCTGCGAATGATCATGGGCGCCATTTCGCGCGAGATCGGCGGCGATGGCAACAAAGCAAGCTCGTCTGCTGGCGGTGGTCAGGGCAAGCAGCAACAGCCTTCGCCCCCCAAAGGCGGCGCGGGCGGCGAGTTGCGCAAGTGCCCGTCCTGCGGCGCCTATCATGCCACCACCAGCATCGCGGCCAAGAATTCATCCGGTGAAATGCTGCACTTCTGCTCGCTCGCTTGCCGCGAAAAGTTCACCGTCTAAAAAAAGCCCGACTTACTGTTAAACTTTATTCAGGATGTCCTGGCGTTACTGGGGAGCTTCGGTGGGTCTTCTGGCGACCGTCTGCCTGTCGGCAACGGACGAACTCATGCTGGACGATCGCGCCACGCTCTACCTGAGCGAGTTGGTACGGCTCGATACGGCCAACCCTCCAGGCAATGAAACCCGCGTTGCGGACTATCTTCGCAACACTTTAACGAAGTATGGAGTGGTATCGGAATCGCTCGGCAGCGATCCCCGCAGGTTCAACTTCATCGCGCGAATCAAGGGAAACGGCAAAGGCGGACGACCGCTCCTGCTGTTCTCGCAAGCCGACACCGCACCCGTCGACCGTACCCAATGGGGAACAATCGATCCATTTTCCGGCAAGGTAAAGGACGGTTTCGTCTATGGGGCCGGATCGCGCAGTGGCAAAGCGCTACTGGCTGCGGAGCTCGCCGTATTCAGCGAGATCAAGCGGCGCAACATCCAACTGGGCCGCGATCTCATCCTGTGCGTCGAAGCCGACGGAGCAGGGTCCACTGGCATGCAATGGTTGATGCAGAACCACTGGTCGAAGATCGACGCGGAGTTCGCATTGGGTGAAGGCGGTTATTCGTTCGAGGCGGACGGCCGAAAGGTCCATCTGGTACAAACCGCGGAGAAGCTGCCCATCCGCATCGTGCTCACCACCAAAGGTGGCAACGCCGGCCCGCGACAGGAAGGTCCGATCTCCCGGCTGTCCCGTGCCATCATTCGCTTGAATGAGGCGGAACCATCGGTGCGCCTGAGCCCGGTCACCCGGCAGTACTTTCGCGAACTGGCCAAGGTCAGCGGCAATGAATGGCTGACGCCACTGCTGGCCCGAATGGAAAATCCCGCAACCGCGGTGGCGGCAATGCGCGAGATGAAGGCCCGTAACGCGGCGTTCTCCGAACTCGTGCACGACACGATACAGCCGCTGTCCATCCGCGGATCGAGCCGCGGGGCGAATGCCGGCGCAGAGGCTGTTGTAGAAGTACGGCGCCTGCCCGGACTCACCCGCGAAGAGATGATGTCCCGTCTGCGCGCCGCGATTGGCGACGCCGGCGTCGAAGTCGCGATTGCTCCCGGCCAACAGGTGCCTGGTGCCGAGGCAAGCTCCGTATCGAGCCGCCCCTTCCGCAGTATGCAATCCCTGCTGGCCAGAATGCATCCCGAGGACATCATCGCGCCGTACATCTCCGCGCGGCCAACTGGCAATGCGTACCTGCGCTCGCGCGGTGTGGGCGTCTACGGGCTACCCTTATTCGGCGAGATCGGCGACACTGGTCCAGACGAAAAGCTTGCCATACGGCGTCTCCACGACGGCGTGGAACTGCTTTGGCAGATCGTACTGGAGATCGCCGGCGACAGCGGAACCAAAACATGAGCCATTCATCCCCGGATCATCCCCGCCAACGTATCGTGCTGGTGCGGCACGGCGAGACCGAATGGTCGAAGTCCGGCCAGCATACCGGGCGGACCGACATTCCGCTCACCGAGGAAGGCCGCCGGCGGGCGCGGCTCTTAGGGTCGTACCTCAGCCGCTACACGTTTCAGATGGTCCTCACCAGCCCTTTGTCGAGAGCTCGCGAGACCTGCGAACTGGCTGGCTTCGGCGATGTCGCTCAGGCCGACCCGAACCTGCTCGAGTGGGACTACGGTGTGTACGAAGGCCGCACGACAATGGACATCCGCGCCACCGACCCGTCCTGGTCCGTCTGGCTCTCGCCGATCACCAATGGCGAGACCTTAGAGCAGGTGGGTGAGCGCGCACGCCAGGTTGTGGATCTTGTGGCAAATGCGGCACCCAATCAGGATGTGGCGCTATTCGCGCACGGGCACATTCTACGGGTACTAGCTGCGGTATGGGTGGGATTGCCGCCCGGAGCGGGCAGGCTTTTGGCGCTCGACACAGCAACGGTGAGCGTACTCGGATATGAGCGCAAAACGCGAGTGATCCGGGAATGGAATCTCACCACGCCCGGATCCTAGAGTTTTTTCGACTGTTCTTGCGACGGCGGCTGACGCGCGTTTAGCGCTCGCCGTTCAGGTGCAGACCCTTGTGAATGGCGTACAACGCCAGTTCCAAACGGTCCGACACGCCGAGCTTGTCGAAGATGTTGTGCAGATGGTTCTTCACGGTCTGCTCGGAAATGAACATCTTTTCGGCCATTTCCTTGTTCTTGTAGCCCTGCGCCACCAGCGCCACGATTTCGCGCTCACGCTGCGACAGAGGCGACCGCTCGCGACCCTTGGCGCCAGGTCCCGCCGCGCTGTGTTCCGGACCGGTCGAGAACTGCCGCATCACAGCGGCGGTCGTATGCGAATCCAGCCAGATTTCGCCCGAATGCACCTTGCGGATCGACTTCACGATCAGGTCCGGCGCGGTCTGCTTCAGCACAATGCCCGAGCAGCCCAGCTTCATCGCCTGGACGAACTCATTCTTGTCTTCAGACGCAGTAAGAACAATGACACGCGTCCTCTTGTTCGCCTGCTGCAACGCCTGTAGTGCGCTCAAACCATCCAGATTCGGCATACGAAGGTCGAGCAGCAGCACGTCCGGATCGACATTCTGGATCACTTCCAGAACCTCGCGCCCGTCGCCCGCTTCGCCCACCACTTCGATATCCGACTCAATCGTCAGGAGTTTCTTCAAACCGTCCCGAACGATCGGATGATCGTCCGCGATCACTACGCGGATATTCGATTTCTTCCGTTCTCCGGATTCTCCCGCTTCCTGTTCCAGTGTCGCGAAAGCATTTTCCATCATAGGGATCCCTTCCACTCAAACATTCCAGGCCTGTTCGTACTACCAACCCTGCGAAATCGCACGCCCCGCAAAGGGGATGCGTTCCCGTCTGGCAAACTCCTCCGAGTAACCTGGATGGTTTGATTATGGGCGGTTCTAGTACTTGGCACAATCTCGCACCAACTTAGGGAAGTCGCCGGAAATACCCTAGAACCCTAACCAGAAAACTCTGGAGTCTTAGGGAAACCAGTGCCGTTTTGGCTCCCTCTCCGAGGTCTCATCGGGCGCTGGTTCACAAATCTATACCCGCTCGCATAACACTTCAGAGCCATTGGAATTAGGTAGCTCAATCTTCTTCACTTTTCCTTAAAGATGGGACTCTGCAACCGAAGAGTACTAGAGGACAGTAGCCTCCCGGTAAGATGCACGCAGCCGTCGTCAATCCCAGATCCATCGCCACACACGCTGGCGCTCGCAGCCAAACCTGGAATCTTGGTTGGCTGTTTCTTGCAGGATGCTTCGTTCCGGCATTGCTTTACTTTGCCGTGGCCTACTATGTGAACCCCGTGCGTGACTTTGAATCTCCCGCCGGGCATCCCTTCCCCGCAGTGCGCAGCGATTACCGCAACGAGAAGATCACACTGCTTGAATCTTTTATTGAAGCCGCTCCCGATCAGCCGGTAACTGGGCTGGTGCTAGGGTCCAGCCGTAGCATGCTGCTGAATGGAGACCGGCTGAAGAGCAGCACCGGTTTACGCTTCTTTAACTTCGGCTTGGCCAGCGCCCGGGGAGAGGATTTTCTATCCGCCTTGCGCTGGTCGATGACGCGAAAGGGCCAAAAGCCGAAGATGGTCATCATTGGCGTCGACGTCGCATCGCTCGCCTCAGAGCGCGCCTTTGGCGATTCCATCCATCCCTTGCGCGAGCTTGCAACCGGTACGCTGTCCACATTCCAGACAGTACGCACCTTGGTCCCGCGCCTGGCCGAATGGTCGTACGCCCAGAGTGTTCTGTTTTCGATGTACCTCGCCGTGCGCCCTCGAGAGCCTTTGGTCGGCTTCGCGCCGGACGGAACGCTGCAGTACCGTCTGCACGACCGGCGCCGTCAGGAAGGGACCTTCTCCTTTACTTCCGACATGGCCGGCTGCATGGCGACCTGCAGACGCAAGATCGAATCGGTGGAGCATCTGTCTCCGGCACAAGTGAACTACCTGAGAACGGCTGTGACGGAGGCCAGAAACAACGGAGCAGAGGTTGTGGTCTGGCTGACCGGCCCGCACCCGCAGACGGCGCAGTTTATGGCGGTCGATACAGCGTACAAGCGCCTGCGCGCGGAAGCGCAGCAGGTTCTGCACGAGGTGGGGAATCTCGGCGCCCACACCTACGATCTGCACGACCCCAGCGCGTACAGTGGCGACCCTGACGGATGGTACGACTGCAATCACTTTGACAATCGCAATGCCGTACGCGTCGAGCAGATCGTGACACAAAGCTGGCGGAAACACTAGGAGACGGCAGCAACATGGTCTTTAACTCCAACATCTTTCTGTTTGTCTTTCTGCCGATCACCTTCGCGCTGTTCTGGCTCGCGCGCGATAAGACCCAGCGCTACGTCCTGCTTGCTCTGAGCGGCTTTGTCTTCTACGGTTGGTGGGATTGGCGATTCTGCGGCTTGCTTCTCTTCTCCGCCCTATTCAGCTATGCGGCGGGCCTCGCGATCGAGCGCTTTCCCGTTCAAGCGAAACGACTCGCGTACTTCTCTGTCTCTGTAGATCTGGCGATTCTGGGCGTCTTCAAGTACTACTCATTTTTCGTCCGCAGCGCCAAGGACGTGCTGCCCGGGTTTCCGCTGCCCCTGCTTGAGATCACGCTGCCCATCGGCATCAGTTTTTACACGTTCCACACCATCTCCTATGTCTTGGACGTCTACGCCAAACGCGTCCGCGCCGCGACCAATATCTTTGAGTACATCACCTATGTGAACCTGTTCTCACAGCTGGTAGCTGGGCCCATTGTGCGGTTCCGGCAGATTGAAGACGACCTGGCGCATATCGACGGTCCGCTGAAGCCGGACATGCTGGTGAAGGGTGTGTCGTACTTCACGATCGGCATGATCAAGAAGGTGATCATCGCCGATCAGATCGCGCAGTACCTCAACCCGGTCCTGCAGGACGCCGGTATGCTGTCGACCGCTGGGGCGTGGACGGCAGCCTTCGGCTACAGTCTGCAGCTGTACTTTGACTTCAGCGGCTATTCGGACATGGCGGTCGGCCTTGGCGCACTTTTCGGACTGAACATTCCCATCAACTTTGCTGCCCCGTACCGGGCAACCGGGATCGCGGACTTCTGGCGGCGTTGGCACATCAGCCTTTCGTCCTGGCTGCGCGACTATCTGTACATTGGCTTGGGTGGTAACCGTCACGGCGAATGGAAGACGTACCGCAACCTCATGCTCACCATGCTGCTCGGCGGACTCTGGCACGGCGCCAACTGGACCTTCATCGTCTGGGGTGCCTACCACGGGCTACTCCTGTCGCTAGAAAAGTTCTTCCAAGCGCCGATCTCCCGCGTTCCAGTGTTCGTACGCCAGGTCGCCACCTATCTCCTGGTCGTCATCGGCTGGGTCCCGTTCCGGGCGGAATCGCTCGATGCGGCTCTGGGATGGTTGCACCGTATGTTCGTCCCCGCGGCAATGCCAGCCACACGCGACGTGCCAATGGCGCTCACGGCATGGGTGGCCGCCGCCCTACTCCTCGCTGCTACCGTACCGGAGACTCACGAAATCCGCGTACCACCGGCCCGCCGCTGGGCCTTTGCCAGTGGCTTTGCTCTCTTTGTCTGCTACCTCTTCATCAACAACGGCAAGAGCGTCTTTTTGTACTATCAGTTCTAAATTTTCGATCACGTCCCCGCACACAGCGAACGGCTGAGGGCGATCCGCCCCTCAGCCGTTTCGTCGTTTATGTAAGATAGTGCCCAAGACCCGCCATCGGAACGGCACAAATTGACCAACAACATACCAACAGTGCCGTCTGGGAAACCGCAGTATTCCGCCGCAGGCTTTACAAGGTAGTAAACCTCGAGGATTTCGAACCATGCAGATATCGAGAGCCAGGTTGGCTCTGCTCACAACCGTACTTCTCTTTTCAGGCTTTTCGTCCGCAGTCACCGCGCAGGAATTTCGCGCCTCGCTAGCGGGCCGCGTCACCGATCCCAGTAGTGCTGCCGTCTCCGGCGCCACTGTAACCGCTGTGTCCAATGCCACCAAGGCACAGTCCCAAACCACCACCAACTCAGAAGGCTTCTACCAGATCCTGTTCCTCCAGCCGGGCGAATATACGGTCACCGTGGAACAGCAGGGCTTTCAGAAAAAGGTGCAATCCGGCCTCAACCTACAGGTCGCCGAACGCGCGACCCTCGACGTCCAACTGGCGGTCGGCGACGTCACGCAGACCATCAACGTCGAAGCGAGCGCTACGGTAATCGAAACCGAAAGCGCCGACCGCAGCTTGACCGTCGACACACGCCGCGTGGAAGCCACTCCGCTCCAAGGCCGCAACGTCATCGCTCTCGCCTGGACCTCGCCCGGCGTTACCGTCACCGCGGCCGTCACCCGTCTGCGCCCGTTCGACATCGGGGGCAGCAGCAGCATCTCCATCAATGGCGGACGCCCGTCCATGAACGAACTGCTGGTCGACGGCGTCACCGCTTTGGGACGCGCCAATTCCGTGACGTTTGTTCCGCAGTCGGAGTCAACCGACGAAATGCGCGTGCAAACCACCACCTACGACGCGCAGTACGGCGGCACCACCGGTGGCGTCATCAACATCACCACCAAGAGCGGCTCCAACCAATGGCATGGATCTTTGTTTGAGTACTTGCAAAACACCGTGCTCAACGCCAACACGTTCAACAACAACCGCAACGGCGTCGCCCGGCAGTCGTCCAACATCAACACTTTCGGCGGCACGGTCGGCGGCGCGGTCATCAAGAACAAGCTGTTCTTCTTCTATGGCCACGAACAGATCCGGCAAGTGATTCCCGATCCGTTCAACACCTCCGTACCCACAGCGCTGCAGCGCAGCGGCAACTTCTCGCAGACCTTCTTTGACGTGGGGCGTCAGCAGGTAATTTATGACCCCCTCACTACCGAAGCCGTTACGGGTGGATTCCAGCGGCAAGCCTTTGCCGGCAATATCATCCCAACCTCCCGCATCAACCCGGTTGCGGCCGCCGTACTTCGTCTGATCCCTCAAGGGAATGTCGCCGGCAACGCCGTCACGGGCCTCAACAACCTCGCCAACAACAGCAGTACGCGCAAGTTTGTCGACATCTTCCCGCAGCATCAAGGCCGCGGCGATTGGGTGATTTCCGACAAGAGCCGCTTCTTCATCCGGTACTCGCGTAACGCCCTGCAGGAGACCCGCGGCTACCGATACTCCACCATCGAGACCATCAACGTCGCGGATACCAGCGGCAACAGCCCGTTCACTCGCGACAACCACCACGCCACCGTCCAGTTCACCCATACGTTCAACGCCACCACCGTACTCGACCTGCGTGCCGGCTTTGCCCGATTCCAATCCAAGAGCGGGTTCTCGCCCGGCGCGAATTTCGATCTCGCAACCCTGGGCTTCTCGTCGCTGTACAAGAGCCAGGCGTTAAACAACTTCCCCCGCTTCACATTCGACGGTTATGAAGGCGCCGGCGCTTCGGTCACAAACGTCGATCCGATCTCGCAGACCGTGTCCGGCCAAGCCGCCATCTTCAAGACCCTCGGCCGCCACACCATCAAGACCGGTGGCGAATGGCGCCTCATCCGCAACAACTCCCAGCAACCCGGCGACGCCGCGGGGAACTTCCGCTTCACCCAATTGTTTACCGGTGCCAACCCGTTGGCCGTTGCTTCGTCCAGCGGAAACTCCATCGCCAGTTTCCTGCTGGGCACCGTGCAGGAAGGCTGGATCGACGTCAACACGCAGCCTGCCCGCCAGATGCCCGCCTTCGCTTACTACGTGAACGACGACTTCCGCGTCACCGAACGCTTGAAGCTCACCCTCGGCGTCCGCTGGGATTACCGTGGCGGAATCACCGAGCGCTTCAACGCCTTGCTCCGTGGCTTCGACACGACCTCCACCAGCCCTCTGCAAGTGCCCGGCCTCAATCTCAAGGGTGGGCTCACCTATGTGGGTGCGGGCAGCAACCCGCGCAACGCCTATGACACGGACTCGAACAACTTCGCCCCGCGCATTGGCGTCGCGTACAAGCTGAGCGAAAAGACGTCGCTCCGCGGTGGCTACGGCCTGATCTACGCCCAGCAGTTCGACGAACCGGCCATCGCGCCCGGCTTCAACCAGCGCACCAGCATGGTGACGTCGGTGGTTACGGGACGCCCGGAAAACTTCATCGAAAACCCCTTTCCGGGCGGCATCCTGCGTCCGGTGGGCAACTCGCTAGGCCTCGCCGCCAACCTTGGACAGAGCTTCTCGTACGGCGTGATTGGCAACAAGCTTCCGTACACGCATCAATACTCCGTCGAGATCCAGCGCGAACTTCCCGGCCGCTTCCTGTTTACGGCAGGCTACGTGGGCAACCGCGTCAACGGCCTGCAGGTATCGCAGCAGGTGAACGAGGTGTCGGCTGCGAATCTCGCCCAAGGCGCAACGTTCCTCAACACCACCGTGGCCAATCCGTTTGCTGGCCGCGTCCCCGGTACTGCGTTGAATGCCGCCAACATTGCCAGGTCGCAGCTGTTGCGCCCGTTCCCGCAGTTCCTGGCGATTCAGGAACAGTTCCGTCCCGTCGGCAAGTCCTTCTACAACGGCTTCCAGGCGATGATCCTGAAGCGTATGGCCAAGGGCGTCAGCATGAGCGCGTCCTACACGTTCTCGAAGAACATCGAGGCAGTAGCCTACCGCAACCCGCAGGACACCACGCCAGAGCGCGTCATCGCCGGCTGGGACATTCCGCACAACGTACAGTTGAACGCGGTGTACGAACTCCCCTTCGGCACAGGCCGCCAGTTCCTGAACAGCTCTCCCGCTGTGGTCAAGCACATTGTGAGCGGATGGGAATTCTCGGGCATCGCCCGCATCCAATCGGGTATGCCGATTGCGCTGCCGGGCAACCCGAACACGGTTCCCACCGGCGCAAGCATGGTGGCCTCCAACCAAAGCCTGGACCGCTGGTTCAACAACTGCACGATCCTGGCGAATGGCACCCGGTCTCGGTGCGCGTCGGACAGCGAGGTCGCTGCCTGGACCGTACGCCCCGCCGCGACTTTGCAAACCTGGTCGAGCCGCTTTACCGAAGTACGCCAGCCGGGCATTTACAACCTCGATCTGGCGATGATCAAGCGCACTCGTGTAGCCGAACGCGTGGACTTCATCTTCCGCGCCGAGGCAATGAACGCAACCAACACTCCGCAGTGGTTCAATCGCGTCAATACGGACGTCAACAACGGCAATTTCGGCCGCATTGTGGGCACCGGCGACCAGACCAATCTGCCTCGCTTTTTCCAGCTTTCGCTCCAGATGCGGTTTTAACATAGGCTCACTTGACGGCCTCCGGTTTTCGCCTTATGATCGAGGTATCACTGAGAAAGGAGGTGGTCCAGTCAATATATGAGTACTGGTAGCGATAAATGCAAGATGTCCACGCGTGAGGTGGCTGACTGCTGAAGTTGTTGCTCTAACGTTCAGGCTACGCTTGCAGTGGGCGAGCCGATCCTCTTGTGGACCGGCCACCTCGCGCGACTCTGAGCGCTACTTTCGCGTGTAATTTACAGATGCCCCGGGGCCTAACTAAGGTCACCCGGGGCTTTCTGCTGTTGGTATACTAAAGATTCGGACAGCGGCATCTTGCGATCTCGCCTGCGCCGAAGAAACACCTCAAGAAAGATAAGTGAGACAAGACACATGAAAGCAGGGATCCATCCGGCTTACGATGTCGTCAACGTGATCTGCGCCTGCGGAAGCACCTTCCAAACGCGCTCCACTCACAAAGGCGACATTCGGTTGGAAATATGCTCGTCTTGCCATCCGTTTTTCACCGGCCGTCAAAAGCTGGTAGATACCGAAGGGCGAGTCGACCGTTTCCAGAAGAAATTGGCAAAGGGCAAAGAACTGGCTGCCAAGCGCGCCAGCAACGCGAAGGCCCCCTCGGTCAACTAACGCCCCCAGGCAACACAGTAAAGCAAAAAGGCCGTTCCCCAAGGGGAGCGGCCTTTGCCATTTAGGATTGCGTAACTGCTTGCGGGGGGGCGCTTTAGAACCCGCCGCCACCGTTGCCGGCCGCGCGAGCCTGCTCTTCGCGCTTGGCGCGTTCCTCGAGCAACTTCTCGTATTCCGCCTTCTGGCCGCCATCGAGCATGGTCTTGATCTTTTCCCGCTGCTCTTTTTTGATCTGCTCGATCTCAGGCTTCGCTTTTGCCTGTACCTCGCGCACTCGGCTGCGCGTTTCGTCCAGATAAATGTTCAGCTTCAGGATCTGCTGCTCATTCAACTTCAGGCGGGACTGCATCTCCGCCATGTACTTCTGCCGCCATTCGTCGGGCGTACCCGGCCGTACCGTGGCGCTAACGGTGCTCACCATGTACAAACGGTGCGTCAGAGCGCCGAGCAGGCTTCCGCTGGCAAACACCAACAGCGAATACAGCACCGTAGCGCGGCGCGACAGTGTCATTGCGCGGGCACTCCGGTTACCGGCGCAAGCGGAGCGGCGAACGCAGTGGCTACTTCCTGCGCATCATTGCCCTCTTCCGCCACCACTTCCGCATAGGACGTGGACAGCACGCGGCGCTCCTGCACCTGTGGAATTACGAAAACACCCAACACCAACGCGGCCGCCGTCGCCAGACTGACAAAGGCGTGAGTGAGACGGCGCATCATCGTCAGCGACGACCGCCGGGCTTCGATCTTTTCCCACAACATGGGAGTGAAGTTCACGCTTGGCTCCGGGTCAGGCAATGCCTCCCGGTACTGCCGGAATACCTGCTGTAAATCCTGCGGAAACTCGTTCATTGGTCTCCTTCTTTCTTCTCATCGGCCAGTTTGTCTTCCGCTGCTGCCGTCGTACCGCCGCCGGCCTCAAAAGCCTTTAGCACGCGCTGGCGGGCCCGAAACAACCGCACCTTCAACGCGTTTTCCTTCACCCGGTACACCTTTTCCAGCTCTTTCAACGACAAACCTTCTACTTCTTTCAACAGAAGCAGCATCCGGTCCTGATCCGAGACGTTCGCCAGCAAAGATTCTACCAACTCTCGCGCCTTCGTCTTCCGGACCGCATCCGCGCTCTTCTTCGTACCTTCGGCTGCCTCCGCCAGTGTCACCTGGTCCTCGCCCAGGTCGGACATCCTGGACTCGTGCCGCCGGCGCTTCCTGCGCAGATAATCATACGCAGCATTCACCGTCAGCCGGTACAACCACGGTTCGAACCCTTCGTCACTCCGCAACTGATCGAGCGAGTAGTACACCCGGACGAACACCTCCTGAGCGACGTCTTCCACGTCGTCCGGGTTGCCAATGAGCCGCCGGATGGTTCCGAGTATCGGCTTTCGGCAAGCCTGAACGATCTGGTTGAACGCCTGGGAATCCCCCGTTCGGGCTCTTCCCACGACCTCAGGATCGATCAGCATGGACTACCGCCGAGGGCGGCAGAAGAGGCATAGATGGTGCTCCCCGCTGTCATTCCACGACGGCCACCGCATTCTACAAAGAATGCCGAACCTGTACAGAGGAAAGGGCGCACGATCAAATCCCTAGGTTACACCAACCGGGGGAAAGGCGTGTTTTCATCGGGATGGAAAGCGTCTTCGATATGGCGTATATCTGCCTTAGCACCGGTGAATACTACCGAAACGATATCGAAACGGACGTTCGTCAAAGGAACTCCCGCACGCCGGGCGTAGTCCTCTGCGCCCCGTAGCAGGCGAGTTTCCTTCTCGAAATCCACATTCTGCTCCGGCGGACCGTACTGCAAGCTCGTTCGGGACTTCACTTCCACCACCACCAACACGGGCCCTTCGTAAGCCACAAGGTCGAGTTCGCCGCTCCCGGCGGGCGTCTTGTAGTTGCGAGCGACCACGGTCATGCCACGGCGCTGCAAAAAGCGATGCGCCAGGTCTTCCGCACGGCGGCCAAGCGCCAGATCCTTATCCCAACGGCGGCGCCGAAACCAATGCCGAACTCCGTCCGCGATCCCGTACAGCCATCTAAACAACTTCGAGCGTCCATTCAATTACCTTGCCCCTCACGATGAAGCAGAGGTAATGTTCCCAGAATTTGCGAAACGTGCGGGACCGGTTCACCAAAAACTCAAACCCCAGCACCTTCCATAGATTGAGTAGCTTTACGTGGACAGAATTCTCACGAAATCTGACGTGAGAGTAATAGCCGTACCCCGCGTTGTCCTCGCCAAAGTACCGGAAGCTGAAGCTGTTCAAATGCCAGCGGTGCGTCGGGTCGCAGAACGAACTGAAGTCGGTGTAATGCGGCGTAACGATAAACACCGTGCCGCCCTTCCGCGTCAGCCGGTGGAACTCCTCCATCGTCTGCATGACGTCGGCCACATGCTCGATCACATGAATCGCCCGGACCTCATCGAAGGACTGGTCTGCAAACGGGTACGGGAACCGGTCGAGATCCGCCAGCACATCGGCGTTGCTACGCGGGTTCACATCCAGGCCAACCGACCCCGGGTACTTTTTGATGCCGCATCCGACATCCAGAACTTTGCGGCTCATTTGACGGGGCCGTTCTCGCCCCAAGCCTCCGCCGGGATGGATGTCCCAAGGTCCAGCCGGTGGATGCGGAAACTTGGCGTTTTGCCCTTCACCTCGGCGGTGACGTAGCCGTAAAACCAGCCGGTCTCAAACGCGTCGTTACCGCGCAAGTCGCCGCCGGAACTCGGCACGCACCAGTACACAATGCCGTCCCGCACGATGCGATGCGTTTGGTGCACGTGGCCGCTGAACACCGAATGCACCTTGTACTTCTTCATCATTTGATGGAACGGCGCGCTCAGGTTCTGCAGCTTCAGCGGGATCAGCCAAAACGGCTTGTGAAAGAAGACAAAGCGCAGATCCTTGTTCTGATTCGCCGCCAGATCTTTTTCGAGAAACAGCAACTGCGCATCGCTCAGCGATTCCGTCTCGCTATTGTCGAGCACCGTGATGTGGACGTTCTCATAGTCGAACGAGAACCACGCCGGACGCCCGGTGAACTTCTCAAACGCAGCGCGCGATGCCTTGGACCAAATATCGTGATTGCCAGCCACAAACAGCCGGGGATACTTGCCCAGACCCGCAAACACGGGCTTCATCGCGGCCCACTCGGCGTCCAACGTCGCGTCGTTCTTGCCTTCGATGACATCGCCAATGGCTACCGTGAACGCGGGCTTATACGCATCCACCTGCTTCCAGACCTTTTCGTACACTCCTGGCTTGGCGCGACCGGTGTTGTCTCCAACGATGGCGAAGCGGAAGTCAGCAGCCACCGGCGCAAGCAGGGTGACGCTCAGCAAGATTCCAATCATCGATACCTTTATTGTCCCTGCTGGAACTCCACCGTGGAAAGATAGCGCGGCTTGCGGCGATGCTTGGTCCGCTGCTCGTAGGCGTACGCCAGTCCGATGAGCCGCTCCTCAGAGTTCGCACGACCCATGAAGGACACGCCCACCGGAAGCCCATGTACGAGGCCTCCCGGCACCGTGATGTGCGGATAGCCGGCCACGGCTGCCAAGGTCGATGAGCCGCCGGTGAAGTGATCCCCATTGAGCCAATCGATGGGAAATGCCGGGCTGTCGGTCGGAGCAAACAACGCATCCAGCTGATGCTGATTCATCACCGCATCAATCCCTTCGTCACGGCTCAGACGGCGGCAGGCAGCCAGCGCCTCTTTGTACTCGGTGGAGTTCAGGTCGCCCTTCTCCTGGGCGCGTAGAAAGGTCTCCTGCCCGAAGTACGGCATCTCGCGACGGGCATTCTGTTCGTTGAAGCGGATCAGGTCCGCAAGGCTGCGCATCGGCCCGCCGCGCGATTCCAGGTACGCGCCCATGTCTGCCTTCAGCTCGTACATCAGAACCTGAAACTCAGCGCGATCAATGCGCTCCAAGGTCGCAATCTCGACGGGGTCGATCACTTCAGCGCCAGCCTTACGCAGAACGTCGATCGCCGCTTCCGCAAGCGACGTCACCATCGGATTCCGCAAAAACATCTGCCGGCAGACGCCGATGCGCGCACCCCGCAGCGCTTCCACTTGGAAGGCGCTGGAGTAATCCTTGCCGGCCATCGCGCCAAGCACCAGCGCCGCATCGCGAACCGTACGCGCCATGGGACCCGCCGTGTCCTGCGTATGCGAAATGGGGATAATTCCCTGGCCGCTCAACAGTCCCACAGTCGGCTTGATGCCCACCAGTCCGCATAACGACGAGGGCGACACGATCGACCCATCGGTCTCGGTACCAATCGCCACAGCACACAAGGAAGCAGCCGCAGCGGCGCCAGATCCTGAAGACGACCCCGACGTAGAGCGATCAAGTGCGTACGGATTGCGAGTCTGCCCGCCCCGCGCACTCCATCCACTGGTCGACCGGTTAGACCGGATGTTCGCCCACTCGCTCAGGTTCGTCTTACCTAAAATCAGCGCACCGGCCTCTCGCAACCGGGCCACGATCGCCGCGTCGGCTTTCGGCTTCGGCGCATCCACCAGAGCCAGCGAACCGGCCGTGGTACGCATGGCGTCCGCGGTGTCGATGTTGTCCTTCAGCAGAATTGGGATGCCGTGCAGCGGACCCTTCTTCCCGCTCGAAGAATCCAACTGATTCGCGATCCGTTCCCAATCCGGATTGATCTCAATGATGGAATTGACGCGATTCTTGTCGACGGCAGAGTACCGCGCGAGATACGCCGCGCCGTTGGCCCGGGCCGTATTTTTGGACAAATCGGCGATGGTCGCCTCTTCGACATCCGGCAGGCGCGACTGCTGCCCGTCCGGCCCGGAACAGCTGGCCAATATCGCTCCCGCGGCAGACAACAGTTCACGGCGTCTCATAGGTATCGCCCCATTCTGCTTTGCGCGCCTGCTTGAACGCAACAGGATTCGAGCGTTTCCGCGCGTCATACGTCGCGAGTCTCCCGTCCGGCTGGCAAAGCTGCAGTTGAATATGTCCCGCCTCGATCTGCGGATGCCGGACGATCCTGGGCGATCGTGCAGCCTCAGCCTCACCGCGCGCCAGGATCAGGTAGGAAAACTTCTCGTCCTCATGCGACAGTTCCCCGCCCTTCAACTGCCGGTGCAAAGCCGTACGTTCGACGCGCGCGGCAAAGTGGCACCAATCCTTGGCAGCCTCCATCGGACAGGCCAGCTTGTGAGGACATGGCGCAACAATCGTGCCCTCATGTCCTCGTAGCGCAGCGATGCGGGCAAAGCCGCGCGGCGTACCAGGTTCCACCACCACCAGATAGCGTCGAGCAGACTGCCAGGCTCGACCCACCAACGCCGCAACATCCGCCGCCGACGTCAACTCGCCTAAAACGTAGGAAAGCACCACGACATCGGCTTCTTGAACGGCTTCAGAGGTCCACTGCGCAAACGGCGTCAACGTACGGCCAAGCTCGAGCATCGCCGGATCCCGTTCCTCGCAGGTGATGCGCACGTCCGTACCCAAGCTTTCGCGAATCGCCCACGCGCCTGCCCCTGTGCCCGCTCCGATGTCAAACAACGAAGCTACAGGACCAGCAATCTCAGAAAACACCCGTCGCAACACAGCGTACGTCGCGGGCATTCGGGTAGCCGCGTAGGCCAGCGTATCGACCTTGGTGAGACGGCGCTGTGACGGCCGTTCTCGATCGCGGTACGCGTCGCTCAACCCCTTGGCCGCCGACGCCAAATCGCGCCGCGCAACCTGGTCGCAGGCATCCGCGATCCGCGACCGTAACTCTGGAGGTAACTGCACGTTTTACTTTAGCAATGGCCGGGCATCTTGCAGTACCATAGGGGAGGCTTTCGGCAATTCTTCGTCACCGGCTTTGGCGAAGATGGGTAGTATTCGAACAAATTCACAAAACAAAAGGCTTCAAGAAGCCAGCGCCGTTGTGTGTCTGGCCGCAGGCTTGTGGCTTTCCCTTTCGTTGGTTTCCTATTATCCCCTTGATAATTCTTGGAATTCCGCAGGTCCGCTCGATGCGCGCCCGTCCAACCTTGGTGGACCTTGGGGCGCCAATCTTTCTGACTTCCTGCTGCAGAGTTTTGGCTTTGCCGCCTATCTGATTCCAGTTCTGATCCTCTTGATCGGCTGGAAGCGCATTCGCTCCGCCGACATGGGAGCGCCTTGGGCCAAAATCGCCGGTTGGACCTTGCTCACCGCTTCCGTTTCCGCGGCCTTTGGCCTCATTCCATCCTGGCGCCCCATTGGTCATGTACTTCCCGCCAGCGGTCTGGCCGGCATGCTGCTCGCGGACACGATTGTCGCTCGCGTCAACGACGCCGGCGCGGTGTTGATCGTCCTTGTCACTGGACTGCTTTCGCTTTACCTGATCTCCAGCTTCACCATCGACGTTCTGCGCGACCTTTGGGAAGTGCCCGCAGCTTGGGTGTCCGGCATGGTCGCCCGCTTCCGCGCCTGGCGTGCCGCGTCCGCCAAGAAGGCCAAAGAGCGCGCCGCAGAGCGCAAGGCGGAACAGCGTGCCGAACAGCAGGCCGCCCGCGCCGCTCGACGCGCGACCGCCGCTCCGCTACCCGCAGAGCCCTTCGTACCCACAACCACATCGTCCGCGTCCCAGGAACAGTTCGACGACGACCTCCCGCCGTTCGACATCGACGACATGCCGCCAATCGTGCCGCTCGGCCCCCTGCGCACGGTGGAACCCCAACAGCATAGTGCAGCATCCGACGACTTCGACGACATCCCGATCCACATGCTCGAAGTGGACGAGCAGGAAGAGCCCGCCGAAGTACACGCGCCGCCGCCGACAGAGACGGCCATCCGTCCCAACGCGCGCCCGCACCGCAAGTACTTCACCCTGCCTCCCACCAACCTCCTGACGGAGGCCGAAGCCAGCGCCGGGTTCGACAAAGAAGAACTGCACGACGTCGCCAGCCGCATCAAGGCCAAGTTCGAAGAGTTCAACGTACGCGGCAATGTCGTACAGATCAACCCCGGCCCGGTCGTAACCACCTTCGAGTTCAAGCCTGAAGCCGGCGTCAAGTACAGCCGCATCACCGGCCTGCGCGACGATCTCTGCCTCGGCCTGCAAGCCGAATCGCTGCTCATCGAACGTATCCCGGGCAAGCCAACCGTCGGTATCGAAGTCCCCAACTCGCGCCGCGAAGTCATCAGCCTGCGCGAGATCCTGGAATCGCCGGAATTCCAGGGTGCGCCGTCCAAGATGACCATCGCCTTGGGTAAGGACATCAACGGCCGTATCAAGACCGCCCCGATGGAAACCATGCCGCACCTGCTCATCGCAGGTTCCACTGGCTCGGGCAAATCGGTGATGCTCAATGCGTTCATCATGTCGGTGCTCTATAAAGCCACGCCCGACGATGTCCGCATGATAATGGTGGACCCCAAGCGCCTGGAACTCGGCCTCTACGAAGGCATCCCGCATTTGCTGACGCCGGTCATCACGGACGCTAAGAAAGCCACCAACGCGCTGCGCAATGCCGTACTTGAGATGGAAAGCCGCCTGAAGCTGCTGGCCTCGCACGGCGTCCGCAATATCGATCAGTTCAACAAAAAGATGCGCGCTCTGATGAACCAGCCGCGTAGCCTGTTTGAGGAAGAAGAAGCGGGCGCAAACGGCAAGAGTACAGAAGAGCTGAAGCCGCTGCCGTACATCCTCATCATCATCGACGAGTTGGCTGACCTCATGATGATTGAGCGTCAGGGTGTGGAAGAGTCCGTCACGCGCTTGGCACAGATGGCCCGCGCCGTCGGTATGCACCTGGTGCTCGCCACGCAGCGTCCGTCGGTGGACGTCATCACCGGCCTGATCAAAGCCAACTTCCCGTCGCGCATCAGCTTCCGCGTCGCCACCCGCGTAGACTCCCGCACCGTGCTCGACGTCATGGGCGCAGAACACCTGCTCGGCAAAGGCGACATGCTGTACCTCGCCCCCGGCACCTCGCGTCTGGTACGCGTCCACGGCGCGTATGTATCCGAAGCCGAAACCAACACCGTCGTTGAGTACTGGAAGCAGCAGGCCGAGCCCGAGTACGACAAGAGCTACCTCATGGCGCCGCCTTCTGAAGACGGCTCTACCGATATTGATGGCGAAGACGGCGACAACGGCGTAGAAGATCCGGCCTACCAGGATGCGGTACGCGTTGTTTGTGAGATGGGCAAGGCGTCCACATCCATCCTGCAGCGCCGCCTGCGCCTTGGCTATGGCCGCGCCGCCCGTATCCTGGACTTCATGCAGAAGGACGGCATCATCGGTCCGCCGGATGGTTCCCGCCCCCGCGAAGTACTGAAGAAGCCGGATTGGCTACATGAAATAGACAGCCAGTTCCGCTAGAGCATCTATCAGTACAGATGAAGCAAAGAGTCATTGTTGGGATCAGCGGAGCAAGCGGTTCGATTTACGGCTGGAGGCTGCTCGAAAAGCTGCGCGGCGAACATCCGGAAGTGGAAACCCACCTGATCCTGTCGCGTTCCGGCGAACGCACCGCACACCTCGAAATGGGAAAGCTCGCCGCGGACTTCAAGGCGCTAGCCCATCAGACACACCCGTTTGAGGACATCGGCAGTACCATCGCCTCCGGCTCGTACCAGACGTCGGCCATGGTGATCGCCCCCTGCTCGATCCACACCATGTCGGCCATCGCGCATGGCATTACGTCCAACCTAATCGTGCGCGCCGCTGACGTGATGCTCAAAGAACGCCGTAAGCTGGTGCTGATGGTTCGCGAATCGCCGTTCCATCTCGGACATCTGCGCACCATGGCATCGCTCGCGGAAATGGGAGCAATCGTCGCGCCGCCTGTCCCGGGCTTTTACAACAACCCGCAGACCGTGTTAGACCTCGTAGACCACAGCGTAGATCGCGTCCTCGACCTGATCGGACTGCACGGCGATGGCGTAAAGCGGTGGGACGGAGGCAAGAGTTCTTGACCAAAACGAAAAAGAAGAAAAAAGAGCGTGCTGCATTTCAAGGCGAGCGCGGCGCATTCAGCCAACAGGCGATCCTGAACCTGCTCGGTCCGGATGCCGAACTCGCCCCGTACGAGCGCTTTGAAGAAGCTTTTCGCGCCTTACAGAAGGGCGACGTCACCTGCGCGGTGATTCCGTTTGAGAACACCCTGCACGGTTCCGTACACGAAAACTACGACCACATCCTCAACTTCAACATGCAGATTGAGGCGGAAACCAGCGTACGCATCGTACACAACCTCATCGCATGCCCTGGCGTACCTTTTTCGAAGATCAAGACCGTCTACTCGCATCCCGTCGCGCTGAATCAGTGTCTGGACTTCTTCCGCAATAATCCGCAAGTCTCCCGCACCACGTACTACGACACCGCCGGCAGCGTAAAGATGGTGCTCGAAAACAAGCTGCCCGACGCTGCCGCCATCGCGTCGTCCCTGGCTGCCGAGATCTACGGCGGGCGCATCCTCAAGAAAGGCATTGAGGACGACCATCAGAACTTCACCCGCTTCTTCCTGCTGCGCCCCCAAGTGCCCAAGCGCCGCTTCGCTGACGACGGCAAGGATTGGAAAACGTCGATCGTCTTCACCACGCGCAATAGCCCCGGTTCGCTCTTCCGCAGCCTTGCCGTATTCGCCCTGCGTGACATCAGCCTCGCGAAGATCGAATCGCGCCCGCATCGCGGCAAGCCCTGGGAATACCTGTTTTACCTCGACCTGCACGCCCACGTCGAAGAAGAGCGCGTACAGAACGCACTGGGCCACCTCACCGAGCTTGCGGACATGATCCGCATCCTCGGCTGCTATCCCAAAGGCTTCTAGCCACGATGCCCGCCACCGATTGGGGCTGGCAAATCGCGCCGGAAGAACTCGAATCCTGGATCGTCCAAAATGACGACCGCTTCCTTGTGGTCAACAAGCCGGGCCTCGTCGTATGCCACCCGTCGAAGCACGGCCCTTGGTCGAGCCTGATCGGCGCCTGCCGTGAGTACCTTGGCGTCGAGCGTCTGCACATGCCCTCACGCCTCGATCGGGAAACCAGCGGAGTGGTTGTGCTTGCAAAGCAAGCGGAATGGGGCTCCAAGCTACAAAAGGCGATCCAACTGCGCAACGTACGCAAGCGCTATCTTGCGATCCTCGACGGCACCCTGCAGGATCCAATCACCGTCGATCAGCCCATCGGGCGCGACACCCGTGACACCAAGGTCTGGACCAAGCAGTGGGTCAACACCACAGACGGTGCACCTGCGCAGACGGAGTTCAAGCCTATCGGCTGGCGAGGCCAGTACACACTCGCCGAAGTACGTCCGCACACCGGCAGGCTGCATCAGATCCGCGTGCACGCCGCCTGGCTTGGATGTGCTGTGGCGGGCGACAAGGTGTATGGTCCAGACGAGAATCTGTACATCGAGTTCATCGCCACTGGCTGGACCGACGCGATGGCGCAACGCCTGCCGATGCAAAGGCAGGCGCTACACGCCGTTGAATTGATCTTTCATCTGGAGACGGGCGAGGACCTGACGTTCACCGCACCCGAAGCCGCCGACATGGCTGCGTTCTGGGACTCTATTCCACGTTGAGCTTGACGGGCGAACTCAGTACGTCGCCCACGCGTACCGCCAGCGACACCTCGCCGCTCGCGACAGTGGCCGGGATACGCGCACGAACTTGAACCAACCCCGCCACTTGCCCCGGAGCGTCTTCCACGCGAACCACCTCAGTGGGCTGCCCGTCGATCTCCACCCCGACGCCCGCCAGCGGCTCCACATAGGGAGGCGCATTTAACCAGCCATCCTGCTTCGGGGCTTGCAACAGCCCGGCGCCCGTCACAAAGAACGTCACCACGGTACCCTTGCGCGCTGGCGTAGCCTTGGTGATTTCGGCGCCGCTCTCATTCCACAGTGCCCCGTAGCCGTACACCCAGGAATCCGGCGTCAAGATACCCGGTTGCACCGGCACGATGCGCGTATTCAGGATCTGCGACCGGTTGTTCTGTGACTCCACCACAATGTCCGCCGACGGGTAGCCCGCCAGCGCAAACGGCGCCATCACGCAAATCTGGCGGTCCCACACAAACAGCAACGGTGCCGCGATGCCATTGAACAGCACGCGTACACCAGCCAGCCGATTGGGCACCACACCGGAACTCAGGTCCGGCTTGGTGAGTTCGCCTGGCCCAAGCCCGCGCCCATTGATCACCAGCATCTGCCCAGGAGCGATGCCGGTAGCAATCCCGTTCGCCGCGCTCACAATAGACGTCGGCGCCACAATGTTCGACACACCGCCCACCATCAGCGAAATCGCGTTGGACGACTCAGCCTCTGGATTCAACACACGCAGTTCAAACGACGTGTCGCGGAACAGAAACGCCTTGGCCGCGGAAAACACCATTGAGTTCCCGGTGATGCGCAGTGGCGTCAACACCTGCGCGCCGTTGGCGTCCTCGGACGTCATCCGAATCGTCGCGCCCTGCGCAAAGCCTCGACCTTGAATCTCTACTTCCGTATCTGGCGCGCCCGGCGCAATCCACGACGGGAAAACGCCAGTGATCACCGCGCGAGGATTCAGCACCTGGAACGTCACGTTGATGGACGTCGTATCGCCGCCTGCCACTGGAATCAACCGCACCGTGCCGTTGTACGTACCCGGCGGCATCGACGCGGGATTCGCAAATACATTCAACGTCGCAGGCGTCTCCGCGCGCGATGGACCAGCGCTCAGCCAATTGCCGCCGTTACTGCCCGAAAGGCTCCATTCCACCGTGAAGCCAACGTTGCCGCCGCTCGCCGCCGTGATCTGGATGGAAGCCGGGGGCGGAGGTTTGACATCGCCCGTGGTGGCCACAAAGGACACCGAAGACGCGCTCGCCGACAATGGATTCGGCGTCAGCGACGTATTCACCTGATCCGCCGTCAACCGCAGCAGAAACATGTCTGCCGTGCCGCCACCAAAGGCAGCACCTTGCCCCGCACCACGAAGCGGAAAGTCGCGCGATGCCGTCGCGCCAGTAACGAGCACCGCATCGCCGGCATCCACAGCCGCACCCGACGCAGCCTCATCTTCCGCGCCGCCAATCAGCACCGACGACACAAAACGATTACCCGCAGAGGCGATGCGCGTCGCAAAAGCATCCGTCTTCGGGCTCGGAAAGAACGGCGAATTGTACTGCGGAAAGTTCCGCGATCCCGTCTGCCCAACAGCCGTCACAGAACCATCGCCATGCAGCGCCAACGCCGCGACACGATCCGATGAAGACCCGCCCAAGTACGTGGCCCAAGCCAACTCATAGGCCCCTGCGGAAAATTTAGCAACAAACCCGTCGTTGGTGCCGCCCGCATAATCGGGCTGCGCCGCATTCTTCACCGGGAACCCCGCGGCATTCGTCCAACCACCGACAAACAGGTCACCAGCAGCGTTCATTGCCAATGCGTCAATCGAGTTGTTGGCAGGCCCGCCAAAGTATGTCGAAAACAAAGGCTGCGTACCTTCCGCATTCAGCTTGGCGACAAAACCTGAAATTGCACTCGCCAACAATCCGAACGTCGGATTGCGCATCGGAAAATCCAGCGACGTTGTCGTACCCGCCAGAATCGCATTCCCGGCGTCGTCCACGGCCACCGCTCGTACATCGTCCTGGCGGCTGCCGCCAAAGAACGTCGAGTACGCAAACTGGCTGCCCGTACGATTCACCTTCACCACAAACCCCGTGGTGCTCTGCTGCAGGATCGTGCCGCGGAATGAGGTCTGGAACACGCCAGGCGTCACCGGAAAGTTATCCCGCGAACCCGTGGACCCGACGACATACGCTGCCCCCGATCGATCCACCGCCAACGCTCGACCCTCATCCGCGCCAGTGCCGCCAATGTAGGTCGAATACACAAGCGCGTTGCCGGCCGGTTCCAACTTCAACACAAACGCATCGTTCAGCAAAGACCCGCCGCTCGCAGGCTGTGCCGCATTGCGCGTTGGGAAATTCTGGCTCTTGGTCGTACCCGCAACGTAAGCCGCACCGGTGGAATCCACACGAATCGCATTTGCGACGTCGTCCAGATCACCCCCAATCACCGCGTAGTACACCACCGCATTGGTCTGGTGATTGATCTTGATGACGATCACTTCCTGGCCACCGCTGCCGGACGATTGGAGCGCACCCACAAGCCCTGTGAGCGATCTACCCTCGCCCGCCAGATAGCAGAACTCTGTCGCTTCACAAGCAATCGCACGCGCCGAATCGAGCGCACTGCCGCCAAGAAACGTCGAGTACTCCACCACCGGATCGATAATCAATCGCGACCCCGGATCGCGCCGTGCAGCGACCGCAAAAGTCACGGCGCCGCGATCCACGCGATAGCTGGCCGCCAAGGCCCTGCGAACTCCAACGCGCGACTCTTCAAACACCACAGGCCGCCGATGCGTCAGCGTCTGGCCCGACGTAGTCGTCAGAACCAGGTCGCCCGTGGCGTTCGCCGTCACCCGCGCGACACCGTCAAACTCCAGCCGTATGCGCGACGGATCTGCCGTAGGCGACACTTCAAAGTCATACTCCAACTGCCCGTTCGAACTGGCGTAGTACACGACATCAATGCCCGGGTACACATCGCGATATCGCAATCGCGCATAGTGTGGGACCTTGGTACGCCATTGCGACGGATCCGCTCCCGTAAAGTAGCTGCTGGTGCCCGGTAGCAATCCCTCAGGCTCTGCCGCACGCAACGCGCGAGCGCCCGCAAATCGCACCGCGACCTGCTCAGTCTCCGATGCAAAACGGAATCGCGTACCGTCCAGCGCCGATTGCCACTTACCGGACCGCGCCACCCATTCGACGCCCTGCAACGACCCCGGCGACGAAACGGGCTCGATCCATACCGGGTTCAAGCTGGCGGCCATAGCGGCCAGCAAAAAGCCCGGAAAGGCAACGGCTACTCTGCAAATAACTGACACTTACTCTATAGACCTTAAAAACGGAACCTCAACGACACCTGCAGCGATCTTGGACCACCAATTTGGAAAGATGGCATCAGACCGTTGGCAGGGCCGCCGGAGCCGAGCGCGCTATTCAGCATGCTCAGAGACTGGCCGAACTGCGGAGAACTTAGCACCGCTTGCGGATCGCCCAGGTTGGCGCGGTTCAAAGCGTTGAACGCTTCCACCCGCAACTGCATGGAGGCTTTCTCGGTAACGCGGAACTGCCGCCGCAGGGCCAGATCCACCTGCGAGAAGCCAAAACCACGAATCGCGTTACGCGATAAATCACCCTGCTGTGAACTCGACGTGGGCACCGCAAACGCCTCACGATTCAACACGCGCCCGCCAGGCGCATTTGGATCGGCAATCCACACCGGAACCCCAGACAACAGATTCGGACGCAGCACGTAGCTCGTAACGCCCAACTGCATCGGATCTACGCCTGTCACGACATTCAGCGGAAACGCCGTACGGCTGCGAACCACCGTATCGACACCCCAGCCCTTCAAGAACTTCGGTTCGTAGGTCACCGCGCCATACCACGCGTGCCGCACGTCAAAACTCGAATACCCGTAATCGGCGCGACGCGCCGCCATATCGCCGTACTGCAGCAACTCCGAATCCTTCGACGAATTGTCCAAAGACCGCGACAGCGAATACGACAGCAAGTACTGCAGCGACGAACTCGTACGGCTGCGCAACTGCACCTGCAGCGCGCGATAGTTCGAGTACGCGCCGTTGGTATTCACTTCCACGCCCGTAAAGTTCTCGTTCAAGCGGCTGATCCATTCGCGGCGCAACAAGCGATGTCCGGTGGTATCGAGCAAAGTCGCCGAAATCGCGGCAGAACGCCCCAGCGTTTGCTCCACGCCGATATTCCACTGCGCCACCATCGGCGAACGGAACCCCGGTTCATAGGCAAACGCGCGAGCGTACGGCGGCTCGAGCCCCGGCTTCGGCAGCTTGAAGTTCTCCAGCGGATCAAAGATCGAAACATCGTTCACGGTACGCGACGTATAGTTCGGCGGCGAACTCGAAATGCTGCTCATCAACACGCCGTACCCAAGGTCGTAGTAAAGCCCGCCCCCGGCGCGAACGACAAACGAGTGTCCTTCAAAAGGCTTCCAAGCCACACCCAGGCGCGGCGCAAAGTTCCCTGCCCCGCTATTCCAAAGCGGCAAGCGGCCCGCTGCCAGATACGCCGTGGAAGGATTCTCAAGACCAATCACCGACGCGAGCGACGTACCGTTGCGAGGCGTAATCGCCGGGTTGAATTCCCAGCGCATCCCGTACGTCACCGTCAGCCGAGGATGCAGCTTCCAACTGTCCTGAGCAAATAGCGACGTATTCCGCGCCATCACAGCCACAGGCTGCTGCCGGCTCACCGTCAATACCGAAAGCTGTCCTACCGACACGGCATCGAGGAACGGAAACACCGCCAGCGTATTCCAGGGCTTTGCGGTAATCGACGGCAGCACAAACCGCAGGTCACCGCCGAACTTCAACTCATGCCGCCCGCGAATCCAGGTCGACGTATCGGTCAGGTTGAACTGTTCCTGCTTATGCCGGTTGCCGGCGTTCTGATAAACCGTCTCCAGGCCGTATACAAACACCGAGTAGTTCGTATCCCTGGCATCGGTCAACTGCGGCAGGATCTTCGACACATCGCCGCGCTGGCCGCCATTCTCGAAGCCCGCTGGAGACAGGCCGTAGTTCGCCGTCGCGGTCGCCCAACCCATGCGAATGTCATGAATCATCGACGGTGATACCGAAGCGGTAAAGCCCGCGCTGATGCCCTTCGACCCCACCTGCAAGTCCGTCGACGTAAACAGCGACTGACCCGCGCCCGTCGATGCCGAAGGCGTACGAAACGCCCGCACAAACAGCAGTGCACGATTCCCCAGCGAATGATCCAGTCGAACGCTGGTGGCGTCAAAGTTCGAATCCCGCGCCACTCGTGCCGTCACTTCCGCCTGCCCACCGCCCAGATCCTGCCCGTTCGGCAACGGATAAGCAGCCAGAAAATCGCGCAACAGCGGCGACGCCTGCTTGCGGAACTCCTCGGATGGCACGGCAGTACGCAACGTAAACGGCTGTTCCAACCGCATGCGCTCATGCGTCGCAAAGAAGTACGTCCGGTTCTTGATCACCGGACCACCCAACGAAAAGCTCCAGTCGGAAGACCGCAGTGGCGACCGCTCCAGCGCGCGCGAATTCGAAAACCAATTGTTCGCATCCAGCGCCTCATTGCGGATAAACGTCGACACGCCACCATGCCAGTTGTTCGACCCCTGCCGTGTCGACAGCGCCACCTGCGCACCCGTCAAACGCCCAAACTCCGCGGTCTGGCCCGACGTGCGAATCTTGACCTCTTCCACCGCATCCACGGGAATGATGCTGTGCATGCTACCGAGCGCGGTCAGCACCGGCGTCGCACCCGAAGGCGCCTGCCCCGGCAAACCATCATTCACGGCATAGTTCACCGCGACGCCGTCGACAGTCATGTAATTGGCGTTCGACCTCTGCCCGTTCGAGCTAAACTGTCCGACCTCGCCATTGCCCGACGGCGTGATCACCGTACCCGGCGCGGCTTCGAGCAGCGGCAGCAGGCTACGCCCGTTCAGCGGCATGTTCTCTACAAGCCGCCGCTTCACCGTAGTCTGCGAAATCGCGCCTTCCTCGGCGATGCTGCGCGACGGATCAACATCGTCGTGTACCTCAACACTCTGGGCCGTAGCCGCTTCAATCGCGAGGGTGAAGTCGACGCGCGCATGCTGCCCTGGTTCGACATGCATGCCCTGTCGGGCAGCGGTCTGGAAACCAGGTTTGCGCACCGACAAGCGGTACGTCCCCGGCTTGATCCCGCCCAGCGTGTACACGCCAGCGCTATCAGAAACGCCCTGCCGCCGGATGCCGGATTCAATATGTAAGAGAGTGATGGACGCGTCCTGAATGGACCCGCCGGAGGCATCCCGCACGATTCCCGACACTCCGGCCGTCTGCGCCATTAAGGCACACGGGAGCGCCAACATCGTCCATGCGGCTAGCTTCAATCGCTACCTGCTAGTTGCCCCTTCTAGTTCTGCAAACTACTCAAAGAACGGCCTAATTCCGAAGAAGCCTGTTCGAGCGTCGACGTCGAAGCCGCGCCCGCAAAAATGACATTCAACCAACGATCCGTCTGCTGCGCGGCAGTCAACAGCGGCCAACGGGTCTGACCCGCAACCGCCGGGATCTCTGCTCCCATTTTCGCAAGAACCGGACTCAGCCGCTTGCGTAGCTCGGACGCCTGCTTACCCAACTCCGCGCGATGCCCAGCCACGATGTTGTCGATCTGCGCGCGCTCTTCGGGCTCCAACGCCGCAGCCGCAAACCGCTCATCCAAATTCTTCAGCGCGTATGCCCGGGCGACAATGGAATCGCTCAGATCCAGCACGGTGTTGCCAAAGTTTTCCACAGCCTGACGATTGCCCAGGATCGATTCCAACTCGCTCTGCCAAGGCAACCGGCCGCCTTCGACAAGTGCTGCCGCACGTGCCGGATTCCGCAACGCCCCGCGACCTTCATCAAACTTCAAATCCACACCGGGAATCGCCTCAAGCGCCTGCCGCAACTGCGACCGCCGCGAAGGATCGAGCGCCGTCGCCGTCACCGTAACCTTGCCGTCGCCCTTACGAACAATCTCGATCGGTTCCCCGAGGTCGGCGCCCAGCTTATGCAGTGCGACGACCGCCTCCACTTCGGCGTTGCCATGGTTCGCAGCGACCACACTATGCCCGTCGCGAACTTCCGCCGGCTTGGGCACAACCACTCCCGGCGTCCGCAGTGCCGTTTCCGGCACCGTCGCAACAGCCGCTGAACTCTCGGCATGGTGGACAGCCGGGATGGCTGCCGCATTGCTTACCGCCCGGTAGCCCACATAGCCGAGTCCGCTCACCGCGAGCACCGCAGCGACGGAAGCCACCCGAATCGCCGGCGTTCCATACCGCGCCACCATTCGTGTACCAAACGATGGCGGAGGAACCGTACGGTCAATCCGCTCAAACTCCAATTTCAAGTTCCGCCAGCCCGACGGAGGTTCCGGCAACTGCGCTTCGAGCACACGCTCCTTATAGCGCATGAAGCCGGTCACGGTCGCCTGCAAGTCTTCTAACTGCGTCCGGCACGCCCAGCAGTCTTTCAAATGCCGCCGGATGCGCGTCGCAGCCAACCCTTTCAACTCGCCATCGGAATAGGCAAGCAACTGGTCCACTTCCGGATGCTGCAGGTAAAACTTACTCATGGACTGCCTTCTTCAAACGGGTGATGGCCCGGCGCAGGAACTCCCCTACGGTGGAGGTTCCAACTCCAATAATATCCGCGATTTCGCGGTACCGGAACCCTTCGGCGCGGAGCAGTAAACACACACGTTGCTGTTCGGACAACGACCCCAGCGCACCATGCAGCTTCGACAGCCGCTGATTCTCCATCATCTGCCGTTCGGGGTCCATTTCTCCCGACGGCAACTGGATCTCCGCCAAAGGATCGAGCGCATACGTACTCGACTCTGCCTGCTTCAGGTTTAACGCCAGGTTATGCGCTACCGTGAACACCCAGGCTCGCGAATGCCGAATCTGCGTTCCGTTCCGTAACGTGACATACATACGCAGGAACGCTTCCTGCGCAGTTTCCTGTGCCTGGCCCGGCGGAAGGCCCAACAGCAACAGATAACGGTACACATCCTCGCGGTATTCCTGGTAAACAACCGCTACCTGCTCCTGCAAACTCAATGACTTACCGGTAACGGTAAGCACATTTTGCATGGGCAGGCTGTCTTCGATGGTGTGCATGTACGCCTTTGAAGACCGATCCTCAGCCTCGTTTGACGACGGGTCGTCTGTTAACTTTTGTTTATTTTCCGGCAAAGGCTTCCCAGTAGTCACAGTGGCGCTTGAACCCCAGCTGTTCATAGATGCGGATTGCCGTATCATTTTGGCGCTTCACATTCAGCGCAACGGTACGGATGCCGCGCCCCAGCAGGTGCCCGGCGATTGCGGATGTTACAGCCTTTGCGTACCCCCTGCCGCGCGCCGCCCTTGCGGTGTACACATTGCCGATTGCCCCCACGCTCTGCGATTCGGACAATAGGTGCGTCCCGCCGGCAGCCATCAGCGATCCCCGGTCGTCCCAAACCCCGAAGAACGCGCCATCTTCCAGTTGGTTGCGCATGTAAAAGTCAGGAGCTTCGCCCGTCGCGTCCCCGTCCGAGTACAGCGCAAGCAGAGCATCATGATCAGCGGTGCTCAAAGCGGCAACAGCGATGCCAGCGGTGGAGGCGCGGAAGTCCACAGCCTCCAGACGAAACCGCACCATGGCCCGTTTCCAAGTGAGCTCTCTTTGCTGTTCCACTGCCCCTAAAAACTGTTCCGGAAGTTGGAAGAAGCACGGCCCAGCGATCCCCGCCACACGCTCCAGAATCGACGGCTCCCCAGCCGCAAACACAATCGGCATATCGAACTCGCGATACACCAGCAAAATGGATTCGCCTTCCGTGATCCACTCGCAGAACGCCGCACGCCGGGGATCCAGATCCCCCAGCGCGTAAATCGCCCAGTACGGGTCGCGACGCAACAACTGCTCGATCGCCGAGGCTATTTCAGTTCCTCCACCGGGATGTTGAACGCCACCGTATTCACCACGCTCTGCCGTTGAAACTGCACCCAAACCCGATACATCCCAGGCCGCGGAAAGATGATGTTGAACTGAATCCGCTTGCCCCCATCGGCCAGAAACGGATGCGTATGGATCATGTCCACCAAATCCTCAGACGCCGCCATCAGGTGACCCCAAGCGCCCAGGTACATCTCCAGCCCTTCGACGTTCGACAAATCAAAGAACAGCAGCGTCTTGAACCCCGCGAGCGGCTTTGCCGGCTCGGTCTCCAGCGACACGTCCAGATTCTCGCCCTTTTGGGTCCCACGATCCGCAGCCAAAGGCTTCGCCTGAGCCTCAGCCCCCGCGACAAACAGCGTGTTCGCAATCAACTGCGGCGTGGCGCCCGCGGGGTAGAAGTCGCTCAGCACGCGGTACATCCCCGGCTTTGGGAACTCAGTCTCAAAGCGGAACCGCCCATCCGGCTCCAGGGTCGGGTGTTCGTGCGCGAAGTAGCGGAGATCGCGGCTCACCAGAAAGAGATGGAACAGCTTCTCGTGCATCCACTCGAATTTGGTGACGCGCTTGCCGGTCTGCGGGTCGATCACCTCAAACGTGAGTTGCGCACCCTTGCCCGGCTGCAGAGGCCGCGGCGAAGCATCGAGCTTCACCCGGAACTCCCGAAAATCCGGAAGCCCAGGCACTAGCGTCATGCCGCATCGAGGACACTTTTGCGGACCCTTTGCCCGCACATCCGGGTCCATGGGACACACGAACTCGACAGGAGGAGGCGGCGGAGCGGCCGCCTCCTGCGCCCAAAAGGCAGGAGCGGCAGCAGCAGCCAGGAGCGCCGAACGCCGGAGCATATTCTGCTCCCAGTATTACATTTGATCGAACTCGGCTTCTTTGACAAAGCACGAATGGAAGGATTCATCCAGAATCTCCCGGGTCAGCTTCCATTCGCGATTCTCAAAGTTGATGAGGTCGATCGCGTGCGAAACGATATCGCGAGGCTGGCACCGGCGGAACGGCTTGCCCGCAGGCCGGTAATGCTCGTCGATGAGGTGATCCACCACCGAGCTATCAAACGCCAACCGCTTGGACTGGCAGAACCGCACAAAGATATCCCGGAACTCGTCCGTATCCGGACTCTTCACCAGCATCTTGTACTGAATACGGCGAAGGAACGCTTCGTCGCCAAGCTTTTCCGGCCGCAGGTTGGTGGAAAAGATCAGGAACGCCTCAAACGGAATCAGCATCTTGCCGCCCGTGCGGAAGCTCAAAAAGTCTACTTGCCGTTCCATCGGGACGATCCACCGGTTCAATACCTCGGCAGGGGTCGCGCGTTGACGGCCAAAGTCGTCGATCAGGTAGATGCCGTTGTTGGCCTTCAGCTGAAACGGAGCTTCATAAATCTTCGAGCTCTCGTTGTAGCTAAGATCGAGCATTTCGAGCGTCAATTCACCGCCCGACGTGATGAACGGCCGCGGCGCGCTGAACCACCGCTGATCGTACTGCGCATCCTGCGACACAAAGATCGACTCAACGTCTTTCTTTTTCTCTGGATGGTGGTAAATCGGGTCGTACATCTGGATGATGTTGCCCTGGCACTCAATCGCGTACGGAATGTACACGGTCTCTTTGTTCATCGTGCCCAGCGCTTCCGCCAGCGCCGTCTTACCGTTGCCAGGCTCCCCGTACAGCAGGAACGATTTGCCCGAGTTCACCGCCGGACCAATTTTGCCCAGCACATCCTGCGTCACCACCATGTGCTGATAGGCGCGGCGCAGCTTTTCCATCGTGATCCAGTTCGGCGCCTGCTTCTGCTTCTTCACCATCTCGGTGTATTGCCGCAGGGGCACCGGAATCACGCCGGCATACTGATTGGTATTGAGATATTCCCGCGCCGCGTTACGCCCGGACTCCGACAGCATAAAGATCGCCGACGCCGACCCCATGCCCAGCGACTTCTTCACCGCCACCAGATGCTGCCACTTCAAGCCGTCCATCAGCGCCTCGATCACGCTGTACTTGACGCCCAGAGCCTCCGCAAGATCCTTTCCCACCATTTCCCCGCGGAAGTATAGGATCTTCAGGACGATCTGTTCGATCAGCGCGCTCGACACACCGGTGTCGGCAATCGATTCCGGAACAGGTGGCGTAGCCTTGGACTCAGGGCCCTTAGCCGTCGCGGCCAGCAAGGAACTGGCCAGGTTATCAAGCGCAGAGGAGTTCACTGCATACAGCTTGCAGGCTTTTGGGGAAAGGCACAATCGGTCCATTCCCTCCCTGGTACACGGGGGAATACTTTAGAACGGAGCTACGCAAGCCACCTTACGAAGGCAAGCACCGTAGATGAACTCCTATATACTTCTGGACATCCGGGTCTGTGTAACCGATGCTCCCAGCGCTCCTGCTCCTTCCGGCAATCTATCTCCTGCAGGACCCGTTCGTGCTGCGCGTCTATGACCTCCAATCCGGCGTACCGCTTTCCAGTTGCACCGCCACCGTCGGCGACCTCCAAGCGGAATGCAAACCCTCGGGAATCGTCGAACTCCCGTCCAGTCGAATCCCTCCGGACGGTTACATATCACTAGAAGCCGCTGCCTACGTCGCCACCAGGGTGCGGTCCACTCAGAAGCAGGTCTACCTCCAACGGTCGTCCTCGGTACGCGGCGTTGCGCGCAGCGGGAATGGACAGCCGCTCTCGGGCATTCGGGTCCGCCTGCGGGACGAATACGGCCTCCCGACGGACTTTGCGGTCACCGGAGCTTCCGGCGCCTACCAGATCGATGGCCTCAAACCAGGCGCTTACGTGGTGGAAGGACAGTCGCAGGAGACCCACCCGGAAGGCCATGGGACGGCACTTTTGTACCCTCGCGCCGCGGACCGTCCTCGCTCGATCCGCCTGGAGCCTGGGTCCGCCCTGGACGGCATCGACCTGACGCTAGCAAGTTCCAGAACCCGCTACACGCTAAAAGGCGAGGTCGCGCTCACCGGTTACCCCGGTGAATGGAACGGGCGAGGGGCGGCAGTGATGGCCATCCCGGACGGAGCGTCCGAACCGGTCCTCTCGGTCTTCGCCAACGACGGCGGAGGGTTCGAACTGCCAGACCTGCCAACCGGCGGCTACATGTTGCTGGCCTGGGGTCCAATACCCGAAAGCGACATGTCCCGCTTTCCGAACTCGCCTCGCACCTGGTACGGCGCACAGCGTGTGGACCATCGCGAGATGTCCGATCTGCGAGCCGTGATCCCACTGCATGCGCCCGCGTCACTTGAGGTAAGCCTCGTGAAAGCCTGCGCGGGAGTTCCCGCAACCATCAGGCTGCAGCCGGAACAGCATCCGTGGCCGGAGCAGTGGTTCCCTCCGGTTCGACCGGACCAGTCCAGAATCGAGCATCTTCCCACCGGGCGCTACCGGGTCCACCCGATCGCAGAGGATCTCCACTGCCACCTCGCGGCGCGCCCTTCCACCGTGGAGACGGAAGCGACGCTCGCGTTGGAGTTGCGACCGGGCACAGGCGAAGTGGTGGTACAAGCCGGCGATGAGGCCATACGAGCCGTCTTGATCCGCGAAGGAACCGCAGACCTTGACCTATCCGAGGCAACCGAACTCGCACCAGGAGCAACCTATCGCTTCCGGAACCTCGCCAACGGCAACTATCGCATGGTCGAGTTCGACCATGCCAACCGGCGCTCCGAAAAACGCGTCACCATCGGTCCAACGGAGAACCAATGAGCATTCTTTTGTATTCGTTACTCCTCGCCTTGCAACCCGCCCCCGCATGGGAACTACAAGGCTGCGTTGTGGGCGATTCCGGACCGCTCAAGAATCTGTACGTCACCATCTCCGGTCCCGCAAACCTTCCGGCCACCAAAACAGACGGGCGAGGTTGCTACCGCTTCCGTGGCGACCTTCCCGGACAGTACTCCATCTCCGTCGCCAAGACAGACGACATCGCCGAACCGGGTTCGAAGACCGTCCGGCTCCTGAACGGGCAGAAGCTGGAGAAGATCGACTTCCGCTTGCGGGCCGGCGGATCGATCGAGGGTCGCGTGATCGACCGTGATGGGCGGCAGGTGCGCGGCCTTACCGTGGTCGCCTATTCGCAAGCCATGCAGGACGGCGAGGTCCGGGTTGTCCCGCGCGGAGGCGCCCGCACCTCCGAGGATGGCAAATACCACATCCCGAATCTCTCCGAAGGCACCTATCTGGTCGCCATGACGCCTTTCGTGGCCACCCCGCTTCCCGTCTCTCCCCCCGATGGAGGCAAACCACCCGCCAAACCGGACGCCTATCCACCCGTCACTTTCGCACCGGGCACCCGCGACATCGCCGCCGCGCGCCGCGTCGCCGTCACGTCCGGGCAGGTTCACGCGGGTGTCGACCTCGCCATTCAGCGCGAGGCCACCTACTGCGTCCAGTTCACCCCGGAAACTGGCCCGGCGGCTTCCGGCAGCCGTGCGTTCGAACTCCGCGCGATGCTCAACGAATGGATCGGCGTCGATGGACCCACCGTCGTCAACTCGGCGCTCTCCCCCGCCACGCCGAATCGCATCTGCGGCCTGGCAGCGGGAGACTATCGCCTGCATCTCATCGGATTCCAGAAGGACCCAATCGAAGGCCGCGGCTACTCCGGCCAGGCGGTGGCGATCCCGAAGCGTGACGTAACCTTGAACGTGGTGACGCTCAGTCCCAAAGCTACCCTGCGAGGTACGGTTGTACCCAGGGAGCGCGGCAGTTCGCAAGACCGCAAGTGGCCGGACGGGATGTCCATCCGCCTGACTCGCGAAAACCGCCCGGCCCTGCCTGGCGAAGCGCTGTACGCCAAAGTCGCGCCGGATGGGACGTTCGACCTTCCGGGAGTCTATGTTGGTTCCTACGGCTGGAAACTCGAAGGGCTTCCTCCCGGCCACCTCGTAGAGCAGGCGACGCAGGATGGCCGCGACGTCGCCGGCCGCGCGCTGCAGGCCGGACAATCCGAGTTACGCATCGAACTCAGCACCGCCGGAGCGACTGTCTCAGGGCGGGTCGTCGACGAGAAAGGTACGCCGCAACCAGACGCGACGGTCTTTCTGGGACGCGACGGATCGCCACATTTGTCAGCGCAGTCCGACCAGGATGGCACATACACCTTCGAAACAGGGTTGAGGGAGGGCCGCTACCGGATCGTGGCCCTGCTGGGCCTGCCGGACTCGCAGCGCCGCGACGACAGCGTAGCGGCACGCGCGCTTGCCGAAGGCGTCGAACTCCGCCTGGAAGCCCGCGACGTCAAGACCGTCGAGGTTCGCGCCCAGCAGCGGCGCTAATTCGCCAACAGCCGCAATGCCGCGTCCACCAGCTTTTCGCCGCTCCCCTCACGCACCCGGCTGCTCACCACTTCGTACGCACCTTCCGCATACGCAGGCCGATCCGGAATGTACCCCAAAGCCCCATTCGCCAGCGACACGACAATCGTCATCGGGTACGGTGACTTCGCCTTGATCTGCTTGCCCAAGTCCACAAAAATTTCCCCAGGTAACCCGACAAACGCGATCTCCCGCCCCAAGGTGATCACCTGTACCTCAGCGTCCAAGGGCTTGCCATTCCGAGCCTCAAGATCGAGCACGCGGAACGCCTTCACTTGGTCATAGAAAGGACTCGCCTGCGCTGTACCGTACCGCGCGACAATGTCTCGCGCCTCAGCGACATCGGTCGCCGCCAGCGGAGCCAGTTCCAGCGCCACCGTTTCGCGCCGCGTCCGCAACGGCCCGCTGACAGGCATCGCCTTCGCCTCCCGTTGGGACTTCAACACAGCTCCAGCCAGAATCGCACCAATCCGCCCAGCCTCTGCCGGACCCCGCTGCGGTTCCGCCCGCTTCACGTCAATGTGATTGATGTTGCCCGCGCATCCCAAGGTGAACAGCGTAATGTGCCCGGCCTCGCGAGCCGAATCCACCACGCGAGACAGCGCACCCGCGTAGTCCGCCGAGTACGCCAGCCCGCTTACCGTGTCCAGGTGATTCGCAAAGTTCACGTACGTCGCCGCCTGCCCAAAGAAGAGCGACGTCACCCGGGGATCGATAGTACCAATCGGCGCCGCGATCTTCGGATTCATCTTGCCCGGATTCCAGGCAACGCTCCCATCCGTCATCCGAAAACGCCGGATAAAGCTGACGGAATCCTCCATCGCGATCGCGGCGTTGGGCTCCATCGGTGCAAGATTGGTTTCCGCCTGCCGTACGGCCTGCGCAATCCGGTTCGGCAACTGAGCAGCCCATGTCTCCAGCTTCTTCATCGCCGCCGGATCCACGTTGCGCAGCCGCGACCCCATCTCAGGACCCGTATGGCTGTGGGTCGCGCTGATCATCACATGCGCCGCAGGAACTGACGTCAAGCCGTCGATCATCACCCGCGCCTTCTCCACCATCGGTGCTGGAATGTGGATCAAGTCCAGCGCCACTACCGCAGCCTTGGCGCCGTCTTTCTCAAAGACCAAAGCCTTGGCCATAAGCGGATCATGCGTGCCCTGGTTATAGCGGATGGAATAGTAGCCGGCCATCGGGACACCGGAAGGTGGCGTGATGTCGACGGCGCCCGCGCCTACCTGAAGACCCGCAGCCTGCATGGCGGCACTGAGGAAGATCACTCCGAGCATGATCCTCCATTCTCTACTAATCCAGCCACCCCTGAACGGCGCTCAAATCGGTGCCATCGGCTGCCTTGCCCGACATCCGTGCAAAGACGAAGGGCATCGTTCCCGAGCGGTCATACGTGAAGGTTTCAATCCCTCCCTCGCAGTTCCAGCGCACCTTGACCGTATCGCCCAGTGTGCTGATAATCGACCCCGTATCGAGGCTCGGCGTCGCGGCTTCCTTTCCGTGCTGCGGGCGATAGGCCTTTTGCGCCACACCCCCGGTGCGATTGAAGTAGTAGATGTATTGTTGCTTCGGGCCGTGAACCGTCCAGGTGCCAGGCACCCAGCTTGGTATCGCCGGAGTGCCTGCAAGGAGCATCCGCATATCAACCCAGCCCAACAGGTGCTCAGTGTTGTACTTTTTCTTCACCCTGGCGACGCGATCATAGCCCAGGAAAGGTCCACCTTGGCCCCCCTCAATCGTCCACCAATCTTCGCCATCTACGTACAGACTGATGCCGACGTGAAGGTTGTCAAAATCATTGCCGGGGGTGCGCGAGTTTGTCTCAAACAGATCGCCGTACTGCGGCTTTTCGCCGGAGGCCGGCGTCACCCAGCAATGCCCCTTTCCCTTGGCCTCCAGCAACTTCTGGAGTCCGAAAGACCCCATCCCGGGGAGCCCAAGCTTTCCGGCGATGGTGCCAACAAAGCCATTGCAACTGGTCTTGATACCGCCGTCTACCCAGTTCTTGAGCAACTCCGTGTGCGTCAGGCCGGTGAGATCATGAAACTTCGGATTTTCGGTGAAGGGCTTCTTCACATCCTCGAGCCATTTGTCTCGGCCCTTCTGATCCGACGCAGGCGGCCGGCTGAAGGTATTCTTGGTCGCGGACGGTACCTCGCCGTAGTATTCCGCTCCCGTTTTGTTGTTGCGTTGCGTCATCCCGGTCTTCGGGACAACGGAGATAAGCGCATCAAGTTTCGTTTGGAGTTCGTCAGGCATTTTACTTTTGGTCTTCTTTCCCCCATATAAGCGGAAGTGCGTGACCAAACTGCTACCGAAATGTGGTGCAAAAGAAAATGGCCGCCTTCACTAGGAAGACGGCCTCATCGCAGGACGTTGTGACGGATTGCGTACTCTACGAACGCTGCTACAGGCGTACACCCTTAAGCGCCGTTCCGTCGGCGGCGCTACCGTTCATGCGCTCCATCAAGCTGGGAAAGCTGTTCCACCGGTCATAGGTGAAGGTCTCAATGCCGCCCTCGCCGTTCCAACGAATCTTGAACGTATCTCCCACCATGCTTTGGATCACACCGGTATCGAGATTTGGCACCACTTCCGCCCCAGAACCGCCTGGCTGGTATGCCTTTTGCGTTACTTCGCCGTAGCGATTGAAGTGGTAGATATAGTTCTTCGATCCCGCATAGATCATCCACGTACCTTGTAGCCAATCGGGCATCGCAGGCATCCCCGAGGCCAACAGACGCATGTCAATCCAGCCCAGCAAGTGCTTGGTGTTGTACTTCTTTTTGACACGCGCCACGCGGTCGTAGCCGGTTCCAGCCCCGCCCTGTCCGCCTTCAATGGTCCACCAGTCCTCGCCCTCGATATACAGGCTAATGCCGACGTGAAGGTTCTCATAGCCCGCGCCCGGCGTAACCGAACGAGTCTCGAACACATCGCCGTACTGCGGCTTATCCCCTGAGGCCGGCGTCACCCAGCAATGCCGCTTGCCCATGTCGATCATCGTCTTCTCGACGTTGAAGCCGCCCAAGCCTTTGACGCCCAGGTGTTGACCAACCTTCATCACAAAGGCGTTGCAGCTGGTCATGATGCCGCCGCCCTTCCAGTTTTCTACAAGCTTTGTGTGGGTCAAACCCGTGAGCGTCGTGAACTTTTCATTGTCCACAATGCCCTTGGAAATGTTCTCTTTCCATGTCTTGAGCTTTTCCTCGCCGTCTTTCTTCGAAGGTCGCGGAATCGCCGGACTCCCGGATCCAACCTCACCGTAGTACTCGGTTCCGGTGATCATGTTCCGCTGGGTCATTGCCGTCTTCGGAACGAGCGAAAAGAACTCGTCAAGCTTTGCTCTGTAGTTATCGGCCACGTGTGCTGTACCAGACATACAAGCGTAGCCTCCGCCGGAAACGTGCAACTTTTTTGAAGATGGCCGGAGAAAGAAAATGGCCGCCTTCACTCAGGAAGGCGGCCGTATCGAAAGGAGGTGCAACTATGAAAGGAGACCCGGAATACCTTGTGGATATCCCGGGTCCGAGTTCGTTAGATCTTTGTTTCCTTGTAGTCCACGTGTTTGCGGACCTTCGGGTCGTATTTCTTAATCAGCAACTTCTCTGCCTTCGACTTCGGATTCTTGGTCGTCGTGTAGAAGTGGCCGGTCCCGGCGGTGGAAACGAGCTTGATCAAAATTCTTGGCATCGCCTACCTCCAGCTTACACCTTTTCGCCGCGCTTGCGCATGCCGGCGATCACTTTTTCGATCCCAACTTTGTCGATCGTCTTCATGCCCTTGGCCGAAACCTTGAGCTTGACGAACTTACCTTCGCTGGGAACCCAGAAACGCTGTTCGTGGAGATTCGGTTCGAACCGGCGACGGGTCTTGTTATTCGCGTGAGACACGCGATTGCCCGAAATCGGCTTCTTACCGGTTACCTGACAAACCTTTGCCATATCTGTATTCTACCTTCTTCCATGCAAGAAAGGCGGGCAGCGTTTCGGCCGCCCGCCCTTCGAGCGATGGCAAAACTACTTCACTTCGACGGTTGCGCCGGCGTCCACGAACTTCTTCTGGATCGCAGCAGCTTCGTCCTTGGTGACGCCTTCCTTGATGGGCTTGGGAGCGCCGTCCACCAGGTCCTTGGCTTCCTTGAGGCCGAGGCTGGTCACTTCGCGAACCACCTTGATGACGTTGATCTTGTTGGCGCCGGCGCCGGTGAGAATAACCGTGAATTCGGTCTTCTCTTCAGCGGCCGGAGCGGCAGCGCCGCCAGCAGCCGGGGCAGCCACGGCCACGGAGGCAGCGGCAGCCGACACGCCCAGCTTCTCTTCAAGCATCTTAACCAGCTGAGAAGCCTCGAGCAGCGTCAGCCCTTGGATGGAATCCGCAATTGCGTTGATATCCGACATTTTCTTCTTACTCCTGATTCAGTAAATCGATGGATTACACACTAAGCGCTGACGCCCTTAGCTCTTAAACTTGTTCTCTTTGACACCCTGATCCACAACGACGGCCAGATTGCGGCCGACACCGTTGATCGCGGTAACGAGGCGCTGCGCCGGGGCATTGATAAGCCACAGCAGCTTCGCAAAGATCTCTTCCTTGCTGGGCATCGAGGCCAGGTCGTTGATCGCCTTGATGTCGATCGCACGGCCTTCCACAAGGCCAGCCTTGAAAGTGAAGCTGGGATTGTCCTTGGCGTACTTGGTCAGCGCTTTGGCAAGCGCTACCGGATCGCCGTCGGTCCACGCCATAGAAGTCATGCCCGCAAGGTTCTTTACAACATCCCCTGCTGCAGTGCCTTCCGCAGCCTTTTCGGCCAGCGTGTTCTTGATGACTTTGTACTTGCCGCCCGCGCCGCGAATGGTTTTACGCAGCTCGAAGTCCTGGCTGACGGTCAGCTTCTCGTAACCCGTCAGAAAGACATTCTTCGCGGTCTGGAATTCCTGTTTCAAGGCATCCAGATCGGTTTGCTTTTGACTACGCGTCTTCATTGCTATGTCCTTCCTTTCTGGCTACGCCTGCTTCGCGTTGTACGGAGCCGGATCGAGAGCGATGCCGGGGCCCATCGTAGAGCACACCGTGACGCTCTGCACGTACTTGCCTTTGGCCGCCGCGGGCTTTGCGCGCACGACAGCACTCAGCAGAGTATTCGCATTTTCGAGCAGCTTGTCCGTATTGAAGCTGACTTTACCGAGCGGAGCGTGAATCACGCCCGTCTTGTCTACGCGGAACTCGACCTTACCGGCCTTGCTCTCACGTACGGCAGTCGCGACATCGGTAGTGACCGTGCCGGTTTTTGGGTTCGGCATGAGCCCGCGAGGTCCGAGAACCTTACCGAGCTTACCGACCGAGCGCATCATGTCCGGAGTGGCGATTACGGCATCGTAATCCGTCCAGCTTTCGGCCATGATCTTGTTGACCAATTCCTCGCCGCCGACAATGTCCGCACCAGCTTCCGTTGCTTCGCGCTGCTTATCGCCCTGCGCGATCACGAGAACTTTTACGCTTTTGCCGAGGCCGTTTGGCAGAACGACGGTTCCACGGACCATCTGGTCCGCGTGCTTGGGGTCGACGCCAAGACGCATGTGGACTTCCACCGTTTCGTCAAACTTGGTGTACTTGATTTTCTGAACGAGAGGGATCGCCTCTTCGAGGCTATACGGACGCGACTCGACCTGCTTCGCGGCCGCCTGGTATTTCTTACCTGGTTTCCTGGCCATTCATCCTCCGTGGTGCAGACGACTGACTCGGCTCCTCTTTTGGAGTGCTCCGCCAAAATCTCCCACTGGGGTTTCGCGTTCAGGAGTGAACGCTTTGGGTAGAGTAGCAAACCCGCAAACAAAAAGCAAAGATCGTGTACGGTTAGCCGGCGACGGCCTCGGACAGTCCCGACTTACAACACGCGCGGACGCCCGCCCAGTCCGAAGAAGAAAGCCGCCCGATCCCCCTTGCTTCGGACACGGGAAGGGTCACCAGAAACAACCGGAAGACCGACGGGGTACGAAGCCCGGCGTCTGCCCAGTCGGACAAAAGATAGTCGGAAGCAGTAGGCACGGCAGGGATCTTGGAGGTCACAACACTAAGAATCACGTCCCCACGGCTGTCGTGATATGACTCCGAAGAGAGTACAACCGCCGGCCGCGTTTTGGTGAGATGAGCGCCCGGAAACGCGCAGATGACAACGTCGCCAGGCCTCACGATTCCAGATTCTGCACCGCGGCTTGGGATGCGTCACGCAAATCTTCATCGGTCCACTCATCGGACCACTCAACCGGTCGGCCCTGTGCCAGCTCCTCCAGTTGGTGCGCCCACCCCAACACTTTCCCTGCTTCCTGCGGGGCTAGCTTGCGGATGACCGATATCAGTTCTTCTTCCTTTTCGGTGAGAACCATCCTTTGCATTTTACCTGCAGCCGAAAACGAAAAAGGCGGCAGGACCTTCGCCCTGCCGCCTCTCAGTATCAAAAGAACCTACCCGACCACTACCGCCGGATTCGACAGCGTCCCGATCTGCGGCACGCTAATCGTACACACATCCCCGGGCGCCAGTGCGGACTCCTGCGTCACAATGATGCCCGTACCCGTCAGCAGCACGCTGCCGCAGGGTACTTCATTCGCACGCATCAGGTACTCGATCAGCTTGTCCACCGTACGACCCAGCTTTGACGTCGACGTCGATCCGCTGAACGTTTCGGTATCGCCACGCTTGATCACGCAGCTCATGTCCAGCGTACGAGGATCCGTGATCTCGTCCGCCGTCACAATCACCGGACCTAGCGAGCAGCAAGCCGTGTACGTCTTCGACTGCGGCAGGTACAGCGGATTCTCGCGCTCGATGTCCCACGCAGAGACGTCGTTCGCCACCGTGTAGCCCACAACCTTGCCACCCGTACCCAGAATCACCGCAAGCTCCGGCTCCGGCGCCGTGAACTTCGAGTCCACGCGAATGCCGATCGGCTCATCCGGACCCACGCAAACGCGCGACGTACCCTTGAAGAACACCTCGGGACGATCCCCACGGTACACGGCGGCGTAGAAGCCTTCGCGCGTCCCATGTTCGGCATCGCGGAACGATGCGCTCATCTCGTAGGTGCAGCCACAAGCCCAAACTTCACGAGGCTTGATGGGAATCAGCGGCTTTACCGCCTCGACGGCATGACCCGCTGCCATGGAAGCGGCCAAGTCCTGGATTGCGACTCCCTCTTTTTCGCTTCGCACAATCAAGTCATAGACCGTGTGCCCGGGAATCGGCCGGGCGTGTCCTTCGGCGTCGAACACTGCCGCCGTGACGTTCTTATTCCAGAAGATTTGTCCGATTTTCATGTAGTAGTTAGTACTTGAGGTAAACCGTCTTATAGTCCGAATAGAATTCCATCGCCGCCGGACCCTGTTCCTTGGGCCCGAAGCTGGAATCCTTTGTGCCACCGAAGGGCAACTGGTATTCTACGCCAGCTGAGGGTAGGTTTACTGTAAGCAGTCCCGCCTCCATCTTGTAGATGAACTCAAACACGCGCGACAGGTTCGACGTCTGCACCGATGCCGACAGCCCAAACGGCACGTTATTGGCGATCCGCAGCGCGTCTTCAAAGTCCTTCGCCTTCATGATCGCCAGCACAGGCCCGAACACTTCTTCCTGCGCCAAGGTCATCGCTTCGGTCACATCCGCGAACACCGTCGGCGCGACAAAGTAACCCTTCGACAGGTCTTCGCCATTCGGACCCGTACCCGTCAGCCGCTCGCCGCCGCACAACGGCTGCAAGCCCTGCTCCTTGGCGATGCCGATGTACTTCAGGTCCGTCTCCATCTGTCCCTTATCCACTGCAGGACCGATGTCGATGCCCGGCTTCATGCCGTCGCCGACCTTAAGCTTCTTCGTGCGCTCCACCACCGCCGCAACGAACTTATCGTAGATCGCTTCTTCAACAATCACGCGGCTGGTTGCCGTGCACTTCTGCCCAGTCGAAAACATCGCGGCATTCACGCAGTTCTCCACTGCGCTATTGAAGTCCGCATCCGCCAGTACGATCGTCGGATTCTTGCCGCCCATTTCCAGCTGGATGCGCAGCTTCCGCTTCGACGCTTCGCGGTGCACCCATTCGCCGATCTCGCAGCTACCGGTGAACGAAATCGCCTTCACGTTCTTCGCATTCACCAGCGCCTCGCCGATCTCGCCGCCGGACCCGCAGATGAAGTTGATCACGCCCTTTGGAATCCCCGCCTCATGGCAAGCATTCACGATGTGCCACGAACTCAGCGGCGACACCGAAGCAGGCTTCACAATCACCGTATTGCCGCAAATCAGCGCCGGCGCGATCTTCCATGCCGGAATCGCAATGGGGAAGTTCCATGGCGTGATCAGACCCACAACGCCAATCGCCTTGCGGAAGGCGAACATGTGAACGCGATCGCGCTCCGACGGCACAATCATGCCGCCCAGCCGCGACCCCTCGCCGCCGAAGTACCGGAAGATGTTGATTGCGCGCCGTACCTCGCCCTTGGCTTCCGGCAAGGTCTTGCCTTCTTCGCGCGTCATGTCCGCGGAAATCGCCTCGAACTTCGCGTCCAGAATGTCGGCGACCTTGTACAGATAATTGCCGCGTGCCGGACCGGGTAGCGCCGACCAGGACGCAAACGCAGCCTGTGCCGCTTCGTCAGCCCGCACAACATCGGCCGCCGAGCCCTTCACAAACAGGCCAACGACTTCGTCCGTATTCGCCGGATTGCGATTCTCAAACGTGGACCCGCTGGTGATCCACTCACCGTTGATGTAGTTTCCGTAAGTTGGGATGGACATGATCTGATTTCTAGAACTTTACCTTTGGAGCTTCCTTGGCTCCCGGGTCTGCCTTGAAGTAGGCGTCGTTTCTCTGGAATCCGAACAAAGAGGCTGCAATATTCTTGGGGAACAGTTCGATGTCGGTGTTGTACTTCTGAAGAATTTCATTGTACTTCCTCCGCTCCACCGCAATCCGGTTCTCCGTGCCCGCCAGTTCGTTCATCAGTTGCTGGTAATTCTCGTTGCTCTTGATCTGCGGGTAGTTCTCCATCACCACCAGCAAACGGCTCAGCGCCCCGCTCAATTGATCATTGGCCGCGATCTTTTCAGATGGTGTACGCGCGCCGCCCAGTTGCGCCCTCGCGCTAGTCACCGAATCGATCACCGCCTGCTCCTGCTTGGCAAAACCCTTCACGGTCTCAACCAAATTTGGGATCAGGTCCGCGCGCCGCTGCAGCGACGTCTCCACGTTCGACCAGGCACCCGTCACCGCCTCGCGCGACCGCACCAAATCATTGCGCGACCCCATCAGCGGCATAAAGATCAGCAGGCCGAGCAAAACCAGTACGCCCAGCACAATCAATACAGTTTTCATAAGGAATCTCCCATTTCGAGCTTGTCCACAAACACCGCAATGCTCTGAATTTCCGACACGTACGCGTCAAACAGCGCCAAGGCGTCGCGATCCTGCCCCGTCGGCTTCCCTTCCCGGACCGCCAGCAGCGTTTCAAACGCCGAAAAGTCGCGGCCCAGTTTACCCCTTAGACTTTCGATGATTTCACGCTTCCGGGGATTCACGCGAACCCCACTCAGCAGCAACGCATGCCGCCCCAGCACGCAAAATGTCGATAACGCCGCCGCGCACAACCGCAACAAGTCCGCCGGCTTGCTCAGCAACGGCGTCGCCTGCTGCCGTAGCTTCAGTACGTTGGTCCGCAACTCGTGTTCCACCTGCGCGCGGTGGAACGAAAAATCGATAATCAACTCGGACACGATGTCGCGGCCTTCCAGCACCCGCCGCCGGTCCCGCATGTCCTGAAACTCAATCGGAAAGCAATCCGTCGATGCCCGAACTTCCTCAACGCTCATCAGCAACGGCGCCGGCTGTTTGTTCTCACGCCACCACCGGAACACCGGCTCAGACGCCGCCAACGCCTTAGCATCCACATGATCGAGCACACACAGGATGTTCAGATCGCTGAACTCCTTCTCGCCCGACCCGTCCGCCGCCGACCCATAGAGGACCACAGACACGAGCCTCTGCCCGTACTGTGACCGCAACCGGCTTGTCAGTTCCTTCAGCAATTGTTCCATCGTTACCAGTCCGAAGACGACCCTCCGCCGCCCGAATCCCCGCCGCCAAAGCCTCCGAAGCTACCGCCACCACCGCCGCCGCTCCCCCAGCCTCCGCCGGACGATCCGCCAAAGCCACCGCCACCGCCAAGAAAGGGTCCAGGCCAGAATACCCCACCGCCGCCGCGCCGCCCGCCACCACCGCCGGAAAAGAACAGGAACAGCACCACCACAATCAGCAGCAACATCAGAAAGCGGCCCGGAATCTGCACCCGTGGCGGACCCGCGCGTCCCTCTGCCGGAACCTCGCTGCTCAGCGTACCCTTCGCCTGCTGGATCTTGGCGCCAAACGCTTCCAGCGCCTTCCGCAGCGCCGCGCCGTACTTCCCTTCCCGCAACTCCGGCCGGATCTGCCTCTGCACTGACCCGACGTACCCATCCGTCAGAATGGGCTCCAGCCCGTACCCGACCTCGACCCGGCTCTTCCGGTCATCGATCGCCAGCAGAATCAGCAGGCCCTCATTGGCCCCCTTCTGCCCGATCCCCCACTTGCGATACAGGTTGTTCGCAAAGTCCTCAACCGGCTCGCCGTTGAGGCTCCGCACCGTAACCAGCGCGACCTCAGCCCCGGTGGATGTCCGCAGCGACGATGCATACTGCTCGATCGCATCCGCATCCGCTGCGTCGACAACATGTGCAAAGTCGCTCAGGTACCCGGTTGGCTTCTCATATTGCGCCGGAACCTGTTGCGCAGTAAGCGCAGCCGCCAGGACAAGGAGTGCTACCAATCCGAGGACGCTCCTCCACCGCCCGAATCCCCACCGCTGAAGCTGCTGGAACTATCGCTACTGCTGGACCAACTCGAGTCGCTACTACTAGTGCTGCTACTGGAATCAGAGAACGAATAGGAAGAGAACCCACCGCCATCCCAGGTGGAAGCAGCGGCACCGCCGGCATGCCGGTACCACGCCTGAGCCCCCGATTCCGCGCGCCTCGCACGCCAGATACTACAAACCTCTCGGAACAGTGGCCACAAAAGACCTACGACAAGGAAGATTCCACCGCAGATGTAAACCCACCAAGGGATGCTCCCAAAGGCGAACCCTGCAGATCCCGCCACTGCCGTGTTGCTGATCAAAAGCCCCTTGGATTGCAGGATCTTGCTGCCCATCGCCTCCAGCATGGTGCGAATCGCAGGTCCGTAACGGCCCTTCCGCAGGTCCTCACGAGCCGACCTTTGCACGGACCCGACAAAGCCATCGGTCAGAATCGGCTCTAGCCCGTACCCGACCTCAATGCGCGTCTTCCGCTCTGCCATGGCGATCACCAGCAGAACGCCCTCGTTCGAGGCCTTCTGGCCGATTCCCCACGCCCGGAACGTGCCGTTTGCGAAATCCTCAATCGGCTGGAGATTCAGCGTTGGAATCGTCAGCACGGCCACTTCAACGCCCGTATTCTGGCGCAAAGACGCAATGTATTGCTCAATCGCCTCGCGGCTCTCAGCATCCACTAACCGCGCGCTGTCGGTAAGAACGCCGGTAGGCTGCACGGGTTCCGGTTGCGCGAGGCAAACGGCACTCCAAAGCAGGAACCGGCCCGCGAGTCTCATCACAGAACCTATTGCAAATCAGCGCGTGTGATCTTGATGCCCTTCATTGGACCCAGCATCGCAACGGCCATCGCCTTCGGCTGAAAGAACTGCTGCGCCAAAGCCTGAATCTGCTCCGCCGTAACATCTTCGATCAACTGCAGCATCTCGTCCATCGTCGCGTAACGGCCAAAGAACAGCTCCTGCCGCGCCAGATTGTGCATCCGGCTCGACGTGGACTCGAGGCTCAACATCAAGGAACCCTTCAAGTGATCCTTCGCGCGCCGCAACTCTTCCGCTGGCACAAGCTCATCGCGCAGATTGCCAAGCTCCTTCGCGACAGACTTCACCAGCGTTACGGCTGTCGACGGCGACGTCGCCGCATACACCGCCATGATTCCCGCATCGCGATAGCTGATCAACTCGCTCGATACCGCGTACGCCAAACCCTGCTTCTCGCGGATGTTCTGAAACAGCCGCGAGCTCACACCCGCGCCCAAAATCGTATTCAGCAAATAGCAAGTGAAGCGATCTTTATGCGCAATCGGAATGGAGGGTGCCGCGACATACACCTGCACCTGTTCCAGGGACTTTTTATCCCGCAGCACAATCGATGCACGAGGCGCAGGTGGCGGATCCGCCTTCGGCTTACGCACCGGCTTCAACCCGCCAAAGTACTTCTCAGCCAGTTGATAAATCTCTTTGTGGTCGATATTGCCTGCGGCAGTGATCACAATGTTCGACGGTTCGTACACGCGCTTGTAATAGTCCATCAGCATCTTCCGCGTGAAGGACTTCACATGTTTCCGCGTACCGATAATCGAACGCCCCAGCGGGTGCCCTTTGAAGAAATTGCTGCAAAGAATCTCGTGCACCGTATATTCCGGCGAATCGAGCTCCATTTTGATTTCTTCCAGGATGACGTTCTTTTCCTTCGCAATATCTTCATCGCGAAACAAAGGATTCATCACCAGATCGGACAAAACATCAAACGCAACCGGCAGATGCTCATCCAGGACCTTCGTGTTGTAGCTGACCAGTTCTTTGCCGGTAAACGCGTCCAGACCGCCGCCAATCGCGTCAATCGACTTTGCGATCTCTTCCGCCGAACGGTTCTTGGTGCCCTTGAACACCATGTGCTCAAGAAAGTGGGAAATCCCGTTTTCCGGCTCAGATTCACACCGCGACCCTGTCCCGATCCAGATGCCAATCGACACCGACCGGACATGCGACATGCGTTCCGACACCACGCGAACGCCATTTGGAAGCTTTGCGACTTCAATGCCGCGAACTTCAAACGGCTTCTTCTTGCCGGTTTTACGAGTATTCATTCCTAAGGGTCAGTGTCCCACACCCAGCGCCTGCACCATTGCGGCTTTCGCGCGCTCGATGTGCTGCCGTAGGACAACTTTCAACCGGTCGGAGTCGCGAATCTGCAGCGCATGCAGGATCATCGAGTGCTCCTGGCGCTCTTCCGGAAGGTTGCGCTTCCAGTCCAACCGCCCCAGCGCATGCAGCCTTGCGAACTGCATCGGGAACCGCAGATTCTCGTACACTTCCTGCAGCCGCGCATTGCCGGATGCCTCAACCAGCAGGTGATGAAACTCCGTGTTCAGCCGCTCATGCAGATCGCGCTGGGCATCGGTCTCCATCACCAGGGAATTCATCTCGTGCAGCAGGGTCCGCAAGCGCGACATCTGCTCGCCGCGAATCCGCAGTACCGCCGTTTCCGCCGCCAAACACTCCAGCGCACGCCGTACGTCGCACACTTCTTCCACTTCCGCCACGGTGATCCCCGCGACATACGTACCCGACCTCGGCCGTACTTCCACCAGCCCATCGGACACCAGTTGCTGAATCGCCTGCCGGATCTGCGCCACGCCCATCCCGGTATCGTTCGCCAGCTCTTCCAGCGACAATCGCTCCCCGGGCCCGTAGCGTTGATTCAGGATCCCCTGGCGCAGCGTCACATAGGCCGCATACGCCTGCTTCTTGCGTTCTGCGTCGGTAAGACGTAACCCCACTGCCGTACCCGCCATTGCCATAACGACGCCAGCCCCGCGCGCGACGTTACGGGCCTTGGCGATCAGATACAGTATGGATGAAATGCCCAGGTATTGGTCGTCTCTCGCACTGCTGGCCGCCACGCCCCTGTTCGCGTACGCCGCCAGCGTGGACTTTGCGACGGAAGTTCACCCCATCCTCGCCGCGCACTGCATGCCCTGCCACAGCGGCAAGACTCCGCAAGCCGGCCTCCTGCTCACCAACGGCGACGGCGCAAAGAAAGCCATCGTACCCGGTAAGCCCGAAGCCAGCCTCCTGCTCACCCGTATCCTCGGCGAAGGTGGCAAGCCCGTCATGCCGCCCACAGGCTCGCCGCTCAAGCCGGCGGAAGTCGCCAAGATCCGCCAGTGGATCACCGAAGGCGCGGTGTGGCCGGAGATGTCCGCCAAGTCCCCCGCCTCCACCTGGGAAGCACCCATCGCTCCTCGCAAGGTCGCCCTGCCCGCGGGCAGCGGACACCCCGTCGACCTCCTGCTCGACCAGTACTGGAAGCGCAACAACGTCACCCCCGCGGCGCCCATCGCCGATGCCCAATTCGCCCGCCGTGCGTACTTCGACGTGTGGGGCATCCCGCCCAGCCCGCAGGACCTCGATGCATTCGTCCAGTCGCAGGACCCCGACAAGCGCGCCAAGCTCATCCGTACCCTGCTCGCCAACAACACCCGCTACGCCGACCACTGGATCAGCTTCTGGAACGACATGCTCCGCAACGACATCGGCGTGGCCTATCACGGCGAGCGCAAGTCGATCACCAGTTGGCTCGAAAACGCACTCGACACCAACAAGCCCTACCGGCAAATGGTGCGCGAACTCCTCGACCCCGGCAAAGAAGGTCCCGACGGCTTCCTAATCGGCGTCAACTGGCGCGGCGACATCAACGCCAGCCAGACCCCCTTCATGCAGGCTTCGCAGAACACCGCGCAAGTCTTTCTGGGCATCAACCTGAAGTGCGCCTCCTGCCACGACAGCTTCATCAACAAGTACCGACTTGCCCAGGCCTACGGTCTCGCCGCATTCTTCAGTGAAGCCAACGAACTCGAACTCGTCCGCTGCGACATGAAGACGGGCAAGATCCAGAAGCCCGAGTTCCTGTACCCCGAACTCGCCAAAGGCATCGACATCGGCACCACCACCGAAAGCCGCCGCAAAGCTGCTGCCGCGCTCTTCACGCACCCGCAAAACGGCCGTGTCTCCCGCACCCTCGTCAATCGGTACTGGCAAAAGCTCGTCGGCAAAGGCATCGTCGAACCCGTCGACGAAATGGACAACGAACCCTGGAATGCCGACCTCCTCGATTGGCTCGCCGTCGACTTCGACGAACACAACCAGGACATCAAGCATCTGATCGAGCGCATCATGACCTCACGCGCCTACCAGATGCCCACCGTCGCGCCCGGCAACAAGATCTTCGAAGGTCCGACACCGCGCCGCGTCTCCGCCGAAGAGTTCATCGACACCGCCTCAGCCGTCACCGGCGAATGGCGTACCGCTGCCAGTGGCGATCGCGCCGCGTACGTCCGCGATTGGAAGCTCAAGTCGTCGCCGCTCACCCGCGCCCTGGGCCGCCCCATTCGCGACCAGGTGTACACCACCCGCGACGACGCACCAACCACCTTCCAGGCCCTCGAACTCGCCAACGGCCAGACCCTCACCAAGCTCATCCATCGCGGTGCCCGCCGCCTGCTCGGCCAACTCGCTCCGCCGCCCGAGAATCTCTACGATTCACGACCTCTCCGCCGCGGCTACCTCCCCTTCGACACCAAGCTGAACGGCGCCCAAAAGCTCTGGCTGGTGATTGAGGACGCCGGCACCTACGACCCCGCCAAGTCCAGGTTCGGTTGGGCCGATGTCGAGTTCGTCACCAAGGACGGTACCGTCAAGCCCTACAACAGCCCAACCAAGCCGGAGCCCATGCTCTCCGGTGGCGCGCCGCTGGCTGACGGCGCCATGCGTCTCTACTTCAACAAAACCGTCGAGATCACCGTACCCCCAGGCGTTGACCGCATCCGTGGCCGCTTCGTCATCGATGATGACTCCACCCCCAGCGACATCATCGCCACCCCGCGCTTCTTCTTATTCGGTGAAAAGCCGGACATGGACCAACTCATCCGCGTAGCCGGCAACGCCCCCCTTGCACGACCCCAATCGTTTGAAGGCAAGTCCGCCGCAGAAGTCACGCGTTACCTCTTCCGCGCCGTTCTCAGCCGCAACCCCAGCGAAGCCGAACAGAAAATCGCCGTAGGCAATGCCCAGCGCTTCGACGCGCCCGCCGTCGAAGACCTGCTGTGGAGCCTGCTCATGCACCCCGAATTCCAGTACCTGCCCTAGGAGATATCGATGAACCGCCGACACTTCATGCAAGCCTCCGCCGCCGCAACCATGGCGGCCCTCACCGGTTCAGCGCCTCGCGCCCTCGCTGGTCCTGGTGTCAAAAAGACCGACGCCAAAGCCGACTGCCTCATCCTCCTCTGGATGGCCGGCGGCATGGCGCAAACCGAAACCTTCGACCCCAAGCGCTACACGCCCTACGAACCCGGCCTCCCCTCGGACCGCGTACTCTCCACGTTCCCGTCGATCCCCACCGCCGTCGACGGCATTCGTATCTCAGAAGGCCTCGAAGAGATCGCCAAGGTCATGGACCGAGGCACCCTTATCCGCAGCCACCGCGTCGGCGACCTCGGCTTCATTCTCCACTCGCGCCATCAGTACCACTGGCACACCGGCTACGCCCCGCCCCAGTCCGTTGCCTGCCCCCACATGGGCTCCTGGATCTCGCGTATGCTCGGCCCCCGCAATCCGGACATCCCGGCCTTCATCGACGTCGGCCAGAACCTCGAAATCGGCGGCGAGTCGGACTCCTTGAAAGCCTTCCACACCGCCGGCTTCGTCGGCAGCGAACACTCCCCGTTCCTGATCTCGGACCCCGCGGACGCCATTGCCAGCACGCGCCCGTCGGAAATGATCGGAGCCTCCCGCTTTGAGAATCGCTACAAGAAGTACAAGCAACTCGTAGAAGCCAGCGCTGCCGGCAAGTACGGTGGTGAGTTCCAAAAGGAAAGCCTGATGCGCTCGCTCGACAACGCGCATCGTCTGCTATCTTCGCCCGCTGCCAAAGCCTTCGACCTCGGACAGGAAAAGAAGGAAGTCTACGACGCCTACAACACCGGCCGCTTCGGCCAGGGCTGCCTGCTCGCCCGCCGTCTCGCAGAAGCCGGTGCCCGCTTCATCGAAGTCACCACTGAGTACATCCCCTTCCGCTTTTGGGACACCCACGAGAACGGCCACAACCGCCTCGCCGAGCTGAAGAGGACCATCGACCGTCCCATCGCCCAACTCATCCGCGACCTCGAAGAGCGCGGTTTACTCGATCGCACCCTGGTCGTCGTAGCCACGGAATTCGGCCGCGACATGATGGTGGAAGGAAAACCGGGCCTCACGGTAAAGGAACAGGTAAAGCAGCCCTCCGTGATGACGGATATCAAGCACTATGGAATGCATAGGCATTTCACCGAGGCTTGCTCTGTCCTGATGTTCGGGGGTGGTACGCCAAAAGGCAAGCTTTACGGCCTCACCGCCGACGAGCGGCCGTGCAGCATCGTCAAGGACCCGGTGACCATAGAAGACCTGCACGCAACGATTTACAGCAAGATGGGCATCGCCCCAGACGCTGGCTTGGAGATCGAAAAGCGGCCCTTCTATGTGACCAAGGATGGTAAGGGAAAGCCGGTGGAAGGACTATTCGCCTAAGTATAGGAGAAGCTGGGAAGGTATCCCGTAAGTGTAAGTAATACAGGGAAATCTGGCCTAAAGTTTTCGTAGATTTGCACGAGGTTTCGAGCACTATAGCTCCAGAGACCCACGCAATGAAACTACTTTTTTCGGGCCTGCTCCTCGCAGCTTCCCTTTCCTTCGGCGCGCAGATCACATATTCCGATTATTCCGGCTGGGCCGCCCCAGGCGCACTTGGCGCCACCATCGGCTTTGACTCGATCGCCGCGCAGGACAACTCCCAAACCATTACTTCCAACGGCGTTTCCTTCACCGGTGGCGGTGCCTTCCTTCGTATCTACTCCGCAGCATTCAGCCCGGCCAATCTTAATGGCACCCAGTCGCTCACAGGACCTTCCGGCGTACTGAACATCTCGCTGCCCTCAAACATCTATGGCGTTGGCTTCTTGATCGGTACCCCGGCCTCCGGCATAACCATCGTGGTCAACGGTCAATCCGCGGGAACCATCACCACGGTAGCTCCCCCGGTTTCCGGCGCAGCCACCTTCTGGGGCGTCCGTTCCGATGTCGCCATCACTTCGATTGAGCTTGTCTCCACTCAAGCCGGCTTCCGTACGGTCATCGACAACGTCGTGCTTGCCGACTTCGCCAACCTCGGTGGTGGCGGCGGCAACGAACCGCCCCCCGGCGAAGTACCCGAAGTTTCCAGCGCCGTCCTCATCGGCACCTCGCTCATCCTGCTGCCTCTCGCCCGCAAGTACGCCCTCCGTCGCCAAGCCTAACTGCCGACGAACCTGCGGTACATCGCACGGGCGCGACGCTTCAGTCGAGAAGCTTCGCGCCCTTTGCCTTTGATATGCCGCAGCGCCACCGCCCAATTCTCCAGATACCCGGCCAGTCGCGCCGACTCTTCCCCGCCCTGCAACGCCACCGCAGTCTTAAAGTCCTCTGCTGCGTCCTGCCACAACATCGCATCCTGCTCCGCGCGACCCCGTAGATTCCGCATCGCCGCCTGCGCAAACGGATCCAGCCCCGCCGCAAACTCCACGGCCAACCGGGCATCCGCTAATGCCCCCGCGACATCCTTACGAAACAGCCGTAACTCCGCCCGCACCGCATACGCCCAAGGCCGGTAATCCGGCCGCTGCTGGATCCTCGAAAAGATCCACTCCACCAGTGGCGCAGCATCCCCGGCGTCACCCACTCGTATCTGTACACTTGCCAGATTCCCGGCAATCTCAATCGCCTCCGGAGCCAGATAAAGCGCCCGCCGCAACACAGGCAACGCCCGTACATCCTCGCCCTTCTCAGCCAGCGCCACCGCGGTATTGTTCAACGCTACCGCTTCGCTGCTTTGGACACCGAGGGCCAACGCGAACAATAAAACTGTCATGGCCCCATAAAGCAGGCCCCAAAGCAAAACGCCGGGTGAGCCAGCGCCGCAAACTCCGGCAGCGCCAATGCTTACCCGGCGTCGATCCGTTGTGAACGGCTATTTCTTCTTGCCGTGTTTCTTCATAATCTTGTCGCGGAGCGCAAAGAACTCATCGAGCGCCTTCTCCTTCGACGCAGGGACCTTAAACAGCACGTACGCCGTCTCTTCCTCGTACTTATCGCCCACCTTCAACTGCGTGTCCTTCTGGTTCACCAACCGCCGGTCCCAATACCGCGCCGGAGGATTCACGCCATCGTTGATGCTCGTAATCGGATTCGTCATCGTACCCGCCTTGTGCTTCAGGATCACCGCGCCGTACCCAAAGCCCTTTTCCAGATTGACGAACGCCACCCAAGGCACGTCCACCGGCAAAGGCTTCGCCGCCAGAATCGGCTTCCGCTCTTCAAAATCCACGACCATCGGCTTCCCGCTGCCATCGGGATTCGGAAACGCCACATGCGTAAAGATGTGGTCCATCGTCATTTCCTGATTCCGCAGCCAGAACATCTCAATCGGCTTCTCGATGGTCATCGTCGACCGGAACAGGAAGTACGGCTCATTCTTCAAAAAGTCGTACTCGGCAAACAGATGTACCTCCGGGTACTCCTGCACATAACCGGAACGCGTGAACCGTACGCGATCCTTATTCTCGGTCTTCGAATGCTTCTGCACCTGGTTCCACGTGCCGATACCCAGATAACTCTTCGCGCCTGAACGCTGAAAGCTCGGCGCCCAGTGCATGCGGTTCGATCCGCGCTTGATCAGAGTGTTCGTGGCCTTAAAGGTCAACCCGCGCAGGGTCCCATTGTCCTCAATAACCTTGCCGTCGCGTTCACGCGCGGTCAGGTCGGCAATGTAGAAAGGATTCTCAAACTTGAAGCCGATAGGACTTTGGCCGAATGCCAAGGCCGCCGGCAGCGCGAGGAGCGCGACGATGCGTTTCATGCTCCACCATCATCGCAAAACGGAAACTTCGCTGACCTTGATCCGCATCGCCTTCAGATCCTCAATCGTACCCTTCAGCAACACGGTTCCCGCCCCAATCGGCTTGGCGCTCTCCACCGCATACGGCACAGGATGATTCGGCACCGTCAGCTTACCGTCGCTATCCATCACCCCGCGAATCTCCAGCACCGTCGCGCGCACGGCCTTCGTACCGTCCTGCTCGATGATGTCGCGGAACTGTTCCACCCGGACCCGGTTCACGGGCTCCATCGTCAGTTTCAGCAGCCCTTTGCTCGCATCCACGCTAGCTTCCGCCACCCCGCGAATCCGCTTTGCACGTCCAGGTAAAGACTCTAAGCAGGGCGCGCAGTTCACCCCGGTAAACTCGATCTCAAGCCTCTGCACCTGCCCAAACGCCGCCAGACAGACCAAACCCAAAAGCCACCTCACCTTGGAACCTCCACCGCGTACACCTGCGTCACCCCACTCCGGTCGCTCGCAAACGTTATCCACCGCTCATCCGGAGAAAACGAAGGATGCGGGTGGGTCCACTGCGGCCCGTACACCGTATCAGTCGACGCTTCCATCCAGCTCAAATTCTGCTTCGCATTACTGCGAGCCGCCGCAAAATCCTCGGCCAAAGCATACCGGCTGGTCTTCCATTGGGACCCGCCATTTGACGCCGCAGAAAGACAAATCAACTGCCGCTCCCCACTCGCGACATCCACCAGATGAATCCCCAAATCTGGATGATTGGTATCGCACAACACCTTCGTACCCGCGCGATTCGGGGCAATATGCCAGGCGTTGAAGTCCGCGATGTTCGCAATCTCCCGCGTCTCCCAATCCATCCGCCGCAGATGAAATGGCCAAACCGTGTACAGAATGTCCCCCGTCTCACCCAAGAACGTTTCGTGCACCACGAACTCATCATTCGTATGCTCGTACAGGCACTCCATGCCCGTGCCATCACGACGCACCCGATGCATCCGCGGTGCCGGATCCCCGGCAAAGATAATCCACTCTGAATCCACCGGATGAAACTGCGGATGGATCACCGTCCGCGGATACGGAATCAACCGCCACTGTGTACCATCGCGACGCCCGGTCACAATCCCCGATTGCGAACCCTGCTTCACCGCCGCCGTAATCCACTCGCCGTCGCTTGAGAACGAACACTCACCCAACTGCGCGTTGTCGAACGTCACAATGTGGCGCTCGGCCAGCGTCTCCAGGTCGATCTCCCAAATGGAACCAATACGCACGAACAGCACCTTGGAACCCAGAAGCGCCGGCGAAAACGGATGAATCGCCCCTCCATCGGTCAACTGCCGGATCTCCCCATCCGGAAACGCCAAATCGAACAACTGCGCCTTCCCATCCGCCCTGTACGACGTAAACACCAGCCGCGAGTTATCCCCCGTAAACGACCTCTGCAGGAAGTACGACGGATGGCTGATCGCCCCGGCATTGGTCAATTGATGGATGGTCGCCCCAGTCGCGGGGCAAGCGTACGTGGAGTGCTCAGAAGGAAAGAGCGCCCCTTTCACAAAGCCTGACACAGCACCACCGTACCATGCGGCAAAACCAATCTTCCGCCGATAGAGCACCGTGGCTCTACTGCTGTTCGCCGCCCTTACCCTCGCCGCCGCTACCGTCAAGCAGGACGGCACCATCCTCCGCTCCGGAGGCTGCGACATCGACGCGCCCCGCCAAGCCACCCTCGCCGCGGGAACCCCGCTGGAAGTCCGCTCCAGCATCGCCGAATCGACCGGCGTCTGCTACCGAGTCACCGCCACCGTCAACGGCCAGCAGGTCATCGGAAACCTCCCCTCCCAAGCCATCGACGGCCTCGAAACCTTCGACCAGGCCCGTCAAATGGCGTCCTCCGGCGATTCGGTACAGCTCACCACCGCCCAGGTGGACGGCCTACGCAAAGCCTTCGCCGCGCGTATGCCCAGCGGCAGTCGCTACCAGCAGGCCTCCGCCCTGATCGAACGCAACGAAGCCGCCCGCGCGCTCGAACTTCTCACCATCGAAGCCGCAGGCAATCCGCAAAATCCCGATGTCTTAGTACTGGCTGGAGTCGCCGCGTGGAAGGCGGACCAACCGAAGCTCGCCCTGGAACACTGGCGCAAATCCAACACCATGCGACCCAATGTCGAAGTCGCGCTGCTCATCTCACGCGTCGAACGGGAACTCCAGCATGACCGTTCCGGCGACAAAACCACCGGCCTCCGCGCCGTCCTGCGCTACGAAGGTCAGTCGATTCCCTACGGCACCGCCCGCACCATCGTCGAAGCCATCGACAGCGACATGGTCCGCCTCGGCACTCTCCTCGGCTGTACCTTCCCGGAAAGGCTCACCGCCATCGTTCAGTCTCCGGAAGCCTACCGACAAGGCGCCAACGCCGCCGAGTGGAGCGGAGGACAGTTCGACGGACGTATCCGCATCCCCTTTGCCCCCGGCAGCACCGTGGACGCGCACCTTCGCCAGACCCTCACGCACGAAGTCACCCACGCCTGTCTCTTCAACCTCGGCTCGTACCCCTCCTGGCTACACGAAGGCCTCGCCCAAAAGCTCTCCGGGCAATCCATGGCGCCAGCGATGCGGGACTCCCTGCGCGACATGGCCTCGCGCAAAGAACTCCCGCGGCTCGAAAATATGGGTCGGGATTGGTCGGGCCTCAGCACGCGCCACGCCCGCATCGCGTACGCTTTAGCCCTTGCTGCGGCAGATGAGCTGATGGCAGGTCCCGCAGCCTCGGTAGGAATACAAAGCATCCTTCGCAATCCGGACACCTTGGCCCGGATCACGAAGGATCTCAATCAGCGTCTTGGTCTAAACTAAGCGACTACTCCTTCTCCGCCGCCGTACTCACTTCAGGCACCTGGAACTCCGTGCGAGCCACAAAGTTCTGCGGCTCCACCGTCGTCAGGTAACCCTCAATCGAGTACTTACCGGGACGCAATCCGCCCGGAACGGTAAACGAGGTCGCCCAGGTCTTCTCTTTCTCCACCCGGATCGTCTGAATCACCGCCGGAAACAGCCGCGTGCTCGACCAGACGTAAATCACCTCGCCAGCCGCGTTGCGTACCCGGAAGTCATACTCCTGCCCCGAACGGTAATTCAAAATCACCGGCTCAGGACCCGCATTCTTCAACGTCAGACGAACAAACAAAGCACCGTCACCCGTAGCCGCTGGGGGCACCACGCCAATCCCAAAACTGCTTTCGCTCTTCGAGGTCAGCGTAAGGACGCCGCCCACTTTCGCATACGCCAACTCATACGTGACAGGCCCCGCAAAGGAGGTCTCGACGCGCTTTACCGGACCCACATTGGCAGCAAAAAACTCCTGCTCAATGCCCGCATCCGCACAGCTGGGATTCGGATACCGGACTTCCACCGTATTGGCAAAATCGCCAGCCGGCGTCACCAATCCACGGCCCTTCGTCGCGATCACCGCCTGCTGATTGCAAGGAGGCAACTGCACCGGAAACGACTGTCCTTCTCCATACTGCAGAGAAAGAAACGGCCGCGCCGTCATGGTGTTGGTGTCGTATTCCACCACCGAACCATCACCCGGATTCCGAAGCCAATGGCGCTCGGGAGTAACGCCGGTGACAGCGTAGTACGTTTGTCCGTCGAAAGTGGCCGATTCGCCCACAGAAATCACTCGCGTTTGTTCAAAACGCGAACCGCGAAACACCCATTCATTGCCGGGCTGAATGGGAAAGTATTCTTGTGCGTATAAAGGCGCCAGCAGCGCCCAAAACGCGTAGGTCAGTTTCATCTACTGAACTAGAGCGGATTCGGCGGGTGTTTAATTACGGAGAGTTAAGATTTTTGCGACGGCGCAGTCGGCAGTTGGCCAAACACCACTTCATCCTGCCGCCAGAAGATGCCGCCGGACGCGATCGTCCGCGTACGCGCAATCAGATTGTTCTGCAGAATCACAAAGAACCGTTCCTGCAGCCCATACGGCAGCACGAACTTTTCCACCGGACGGATGACATCGCGCAGCTCATTCTGCAGAGCCTCCACCACTTCGCGATCTCCGTTGGCCGGCTGCACGACTTTCTCGATGTCGGAAGCCGAATCCAGCGGAATCGCCGCTACAGGGTCATCCGCAGTAATCCGGTCCGCAAACGCGGAAAACTCCAATACGTCCTCGGCGCTACGGAAGGGAATGGGGTCGATCGACGCCACCAGCCGCAACGCATGCTGCCGTCCGGACAAGACGATCATGGTGGTGTTATCCGCCCGGTACGCGATAAACACCGGCCGCACCGATGGTGCTGACACCTCGAAGATACGGAAAAGACGGAAGTACGCCTGGACGACAGGAGCTACCCGGATGACCCCGGCTTTCCCCTTGTAGTCCGGCAGTTCCCGGCTGATAGACCCCGCAACCGCACGTAGAGCCCAGCTTTCGAGTTCCAGTGAGTCGGTTGAGGTAGACGCCATCTTTTAAACCTTAAAGCGTTTTTTTCCAGCGAATCGGATCACTAAGCTTTCGCCTTTTTGACCTCGGCCACCAAAGCAGGCACGACCTCAAAAAGATCACCGACAATGCCGTAGTCCGCCACCTCAAAAATGGGGGCGTTCTCGTCCTTGTTGATTGCCACAATCGCCTTGGAACCCTTCATGCCCACCAGATGCTGGATGGCGCCGGAAATTCCCACAGCGATGTACACCTTCGGACTCACGGTCTGTCCCGAACTGCCCACCTGCCGCTCCATCGGGAGCCAGCCGGCGTCGCAAATCGGGCGGGAAGCAGCCAGTTCAGCGCCCAGCGCCGCAGCCAGTTCCTCGACCACTGGGATATTGTCCTGTTCTTTTATCCCGCGGCCCACCGACACGATGATTTCGGCAGCCGTCAAATCCACCGCGCGCGACGATTCCCGGAACGGCGCTTCGGCCTGGATCCGGATCACCGACGCATCGACCGACGGCGCAAAGTTCACCACTTCCGCCGTACCCGCAGCCAGCGATTCCGCCCGGAACGCACCCGCCTGGATCGACGCAAACGCACCGGTCGACGCCGCAAAGTTCGCGTTCAACTTACCCTGAAACAGCTGCCGGACAAACGTCACACCGCTGCCGGCCGCCTCAATCGAAATCACGTCCGACACCAGCACACGGTCAAAGCGCGTCGCGAGCTTGGGAGCAAAATCACGAACCTGATAGGTATGCGGAAACAGCACAAAGGCAGGCTTGGTCTGCTGGATCAGCTGCTCCAACGCCGCCGTATATCCGTCCGCCGTGTAGCTCGCAAGCAGATCATGATCCACCGCGTACACCTTGCCGATGCTCTTCTGCGCGGCCTCGCCAGCCAGCGTGCCAACGCCCTTGCCGACCACCGCGGCATCGACACTCAAGCCCAACTTACCGGCGAGTTCCGCACCGGCCGCCAGCGCTTCCCAAGACATGCGGTGCCACTTGCCGCCCTGTTGTTCGAGTACAACCAGAACGCTGCTCATATCACCCGCACCTCAAACTTCAGCTTCTCTACCAACTGCGCCGCCGCCTTGGCCGGGTCGTCTCCACCCTGGAAGATCACGGCCTGCTTCGTACGCTGCGGCATGTACACCTTGTCGAGCGTCGCCGAAGCGCCTTGCGGCACACCCAGGTCGGATGCGGTCACCGTCTTGATTTCCTTGGTTTTCGCCTTCTTGATGCCCATCAGCGTGGCGTACCGCAGCTTGTTGATGCCGGACTGAATCGTCAGCAGCGCCGGAAGCGGAATGGTCATGTTCTGGAACCAGCCGTCTTCGAGTTCGCGCTTCACCTTGATCGCGTTGCCCTGCTTCTCCACCTGCATGATGATCGTGGCATGCGGGATGCCCAACAGCTCAGCCATCACCACACCGGTCTGCCCGTACCCAAAATCGTCGGACTGCAAGCCGGTCAGGATCAGGTCCGGATTCTCGGCCTTCACAGCCGCCGCAAGCAGCTTGGCAATGCCCAGCGTGTCCAGACCTTCCAACTGCTCTTCTTCGATGTGAATGGCACGATCCGCGCCCTTGGCCAGGGCTTCGCGAATGGTCTGCGTGGCCCGCGACGGACCCAGACACAGAGCGATCACTTCGCCCTCGCCATCGCGCTCTTTCAGCTGCAAAGCTTCTTCCAGCGCGTAGGCGTCCGGTTCATTGATCTCGAACGTGAGATCGTCTTCCTCAATCCATTTGCCCCCGTCGGCGACATTCAACTGCGAGTCGCGCGTAGGCACCTGCTTGATGGCAACGATGATCTTCATTTACTCGGTGTATCTCTTAAAAATCAAACAGCCGTTCGTACCGCCAAAGCCGAAGGAATTCGACAAGGCGTACTCGATCTTCATGGGACGCGCAACGTTCGGTACATAGTCTAGATCGCAGCCCGGCCCGGCTGTTTCGTGATTGATGGTCGGAGGCGCAATCTGGTCCTGAATCGCCTTCACGGTAATGCCCGCTTCCAGTCCGCCGGCGCCGCCCAAAAGGTGCCCGGTCATGGACTTGGTAGCGCTCACCGCCAGCTTGTACGCATGATCGCCGAACGCCCGCTTGATGGCCAGCGTCTCGATGCGATCGCCCAATTCTGTAGATGTCGCGTGGGCGTTCAAATAGTCGATTTTGTCCGGTTCCAGCCCCGCGTCCTTCAGCGCATTGCGCATCACGCGGAACGGCCCGTCCCCGTCCTCAGACGGCGAGGAGATGTGGAACGCATCGCCTGACATGCCGTACCCGACAAGCTCGGCCATGATGTTCGCGCCGCGAGCTTTGGCAAACTCCAGCTCCTCGATCACCAGGATGCCGGCGCCTTCGCCCACCACAAACCCGTCACGATCCTTATCCCACGGCCGCGAGGCATGCGACGGATCGTCATTGCGCTGCGACAACGCACGCATCGCCGCAAATCCGCCAACGCCCAGCGGCGTAATCGACGCTTCCGCGCCGCCGCAAATCATCGCATCGGCATCGCCGCGCTGAATGATCTTGAACGAATCGCCGATGGCATGCGCACTGGTCGTACAAGCCGTGGCAGTCGCCGAGTTTGGACCCTTCGCCCCCGTACGAATCGACACCCAGCCGGACGCCAGGTTCACAATGGTGGCCGGAATAAAGAACGGAGAAACGCGGCTCGGACCTTTTTCGAGCAGCGCACGGTACTCGCGCTCGATCACTTCGAATCCGCCAATGCCGCTGCCGATGTACACACCAACGCGCTCGTTGTTGCTTTCATCGATCTTGATGCCCGACATCTTGACTGCCTCATCCGCGCCGGCGATGCCGAACTGGATAAAGCGGCCCATCTTTTTGATGTCTTTTTTATCGACGAAGTCGGCGGGGTTGAACTCTTTCACCTCGCCCGCGAACTGGCAGTTGTACCCGGTGGGATCGAAGGCCGTAATCCGTGCGATGCCGGTCCGGCTTTCCTTCAGCGCCTGCCAGGTGGACGCAGTATCCTTCCCGACGCAGCTCACAAGGCCAACGCCAGTCACGACTACTCTACGAGAAGCCAAACAATATCTCCTAAGTAACCATATAGCAAACCCGGCCTGCGTATGCGGGAATCACGTGCGATCCCGTACGGCAAAGCCGGGTTGTGAAGGGAAACTACTTCTTTTTCGCTTCGATGTAGTCGATTGCGTCTTTGACGGTGCGGATCTTCTCCGCCTCTTCGTCCGGAATATCGAGGTCGAAGGCTTCTTCGAACGCCATCACCAGCTCCACGATATCCAAAGAGTCGGCGCCCAGATCGTCGACGAACGAGGCAGTGGAATCCACCTGGCCCTCGTCCACGCCCAACTGCTCGACGATAATCTGTTTCACCTTTTCAGAAACGGACATGAATCCTCCAGAGAACTTGCCGGCTCCGTCCCCTTCGCCGCCGGAACACACTGTTCCCTGAGCGTTTAGCGACGGGCCTCAATCCGATAGTGTTACCGGACCGGACCGCCAATGTCAAACGTCAAATTCACCATTCCAAAGTTTCTCTACGAATTCCACAGCAGGTACGATTTCGATCCCATCGGCCGTCCGCCGCGCAACCCGTTCCATACTCACCACAATCTTGCGTCGCAGCGGGATCTCTTCGGCCAGCGCACGCATCCCGTCCAGCTTGTAATCGCTGACAATTTCAGACCCCTTCACCTCGATCGCAACATCGTCTCCCAGCAGCAAATCCACCTCGTGCTTGGAATGCGTCCTCCAAAACGTCAGCGGTCCATCTTCCCGCTTGCTGTACCCCAGCCATGCCCGGCACTCCAAAACAATCTGATGCTCCAGCGCATCGCCAAACTCTTTGGACCCCGGCAGGATGCTCCGCCGCTTCATCAGATAATTTGCAATCCCCACATCGAACATGTAAAACTTCGCGGTCGCCACCGGCTTGCGTTTCTCCGTACGCCCGTACGGCTTCAACGGGAACCCCAGCAGCGTGTCTTCCAGCAATTGGTAATACTCGCGAACCGTCCGCGACGGCACCTGCGCATCGGACCCGATCTGCGTAAAGTTCAGCAACTGCCCGTTCGACGCCCCCGCCATATCCAAAAACCGCGAGTATGCCTCAATGGACCGCACCGCACCCTCGGCACGAATCTCTTCCTGCAGATACAGCCCCGCGTACGCGTTCATGTCCTGCCATGGCGAATCAGACGTCAGGATCGACGGCAACGACCCCACCTCCAAACGCCGGAAAAAGTACTCCGGCCCCGTTTCTGCAAACGTCAGCGGGTACAGATTCGCAACTCTTGCCCGTCCCCCAAGCAGATTCACGCCGCCCGTCCGAAGTGCCCGCGCGCTACTCCCGGTGAGGATAAACCGCAATTCGCGGTCCCGCTGGATCATCAGGTGGACCTCATGCAGCAGTTCCGGCAACCGCTGTATCTCATCGATCACAATTAGTTTCCGGCCGCTCTCATGACGTTCCCGCAACAACTCCGGCCGCGCACTATAGTCCCGGTACACCGACGAGTCTAGGAGGTCAACGAACCTCGCCTCCGGAAACTCCTCGCGCAAGTACGTGGTTTTCCCCGTCTGCCGCGGCCCGAACAAAAAATAGGATCGATCAGGCAGTGGTTTCTTGAAGATAGAGCGACGCCGGAACATCCCGCAATAAACATACCAATTTTCGCCAAATTCCGCAACACCTCCACCAATTTTCAAAACCCGACCTAAACCCCCTCCAAACAAACACCTTTCTGCTGCTAGCCTGTATGCATGAGTCGCCGCTTTGTTGCGGTAGCCGCCGTTACGGCCACCGCTTTGCTCGCGCAGTCCCTGGCGGACTTCGAAAAAAAAGTCACCGAGTTCACCCTCGCCAACGGCTTACACTTCATCATCGTGGAACGCCACGGCGCCCCTGTCGTATCGTTCCAGACCTTCGTCAACGCCGGCTCTGTCGACGACCCTAAGGGTCAAAGCGGCATCGCCCACATGATGGAGCACATGGCCTTCAAGGGCACCGAAACCATCGGCACAAAAAACTACCCGCTCGAAAAGGCGGCGCTCACCAACATCGAAAAAGTCTACGACCTCTACCAGCAGGAAAAGTACAAAGGCAGCAAAGCGGACCCCAAAAAGCTCGCCTCCCTTGAAGCGGACCTCAAGGGCGCCATCGAAAAGGCCGACTCCTTCGTCGAACCCAACGAGTACGACCGCCTGATCGAATCCCAGGGCGGCGTCGGACTCAACGCCGGCACCGGCATGGACAGCACCAGCTACTACCTGAGCTTCCCCGCCAACCGCCTCGAACTCTGGTTTCTGCTCGAATCCGAACGCTTCGTCCGCCCCGTCTTCCGCGAGTTCTACAAAGAGCGCGACGTCGTACGAGAAGAACGCCGCATGCGTGTGGAATCGAACTCCCAGGGCCTGCTGATGGAGACTCTGCTCTCCATGGCCTTCGCCGCACACCCCTATAAAGGCATGCCCGGAGGCTGGGCCAGCGACATCGAAAACTACCGTATGCCCGAGGCCTGGGACTTCTTCAAGACCCACTACGTCCCCGCCAACATGACCATCGCCATCGCCGGCGACGTCGACCCCAAGCAGGCCAAACTCCTCGCCGAAAAATACTTCGGACGCCTCGCCGCCAAGCCTCTACCTCCACCGGTCCGTACCGTCGAACCGGCCCAACTCGGCGAAAAGCGCAGCGGCTTTGAACACAAAGACCAGCCGCTGATGCTAATCGGCTACAAGCGCCCGGATCGCAACCACAAGGACGCCAAGATCCTCGACGTCATCGCCGACATCCTCGCCGGCGGCCGCACCAGCATGCTGTACACCGAAATGGTGCGCGACAAGAAGATGTCGCTCGCAGCCATCGCGCAGCCCAGCTTCCCCGGCGACAAGTACGACAACCTGTTCATCTTCTTCCTAGTCCCCAACATGGGCCGCACCATCGAAGAGAACGAAAAAACCTGCTACGACATCGTTGAAAAACTCAAGACCACCAAAGTCGACGAAGCCGCTCTTGCACGCACCAAAACCAAAGTTCGCGCCGGCGTCATCCGCAAGCTCGACAGCAACTCCGGCCTCGCCGGGGAACTCGCCAGCTACCACGCCACCACCGGCGACTGGCGCAACATGTTCCGCGAAATCGACGAAATCAACAAGATTACGGCCGACGACGTCATGCGCGTCGCCAAAGAGTACCTCGTGGCCAAGAACCGCACCGTAGTTTGGACCTACCAGCCCAAGGGAGGCGCCAAATAACCATGCGCCGTCATCTGTCACTCTTCATCGCCTCTGCGATCCTCGCCGCCGCTCAGCCGGCCGCCCCGGTCATCCCCAGCTACAAGCAACTGAAGTACCCGCCGCTCAAGCAGGTGCAAATTCCCGAGCCCGTCACCTTCACCCTGCCCAACGGCATGAAGGTCTACCTGCTCGAGAATCATGAACTGCCCGTCGTCAGCGGCTCCGCCCTCGTCCGTACCGGCAACCTCTTCGACCCGCCAGACAAGCGCGGCCTCGCGGACTTCACCGGCCAGGTCCTCCGCAGCGGCGGTACCAAGTCCAAAACCGGCGACGACATCGACATCGAGCTCGAAAACATCGCTGCTTCCGTAGAAAGCCAAATCGGCGAATCGAGCGGCTCTGTATCCTTCAGCTGCCTCAAAGAAAACGCCGACCAGGTCATGGCGATCTTCAAGGACGTACTCACCAATCCCGAATTCCGCCAGGACAAGTTCGACCTCGCCGTCCAGCAGGAAAAGAGCGCCATCAGCCGCCGCAACGACGATCCCGGCGACATCGCACAGCGCGAGTTCTCCAGCATTGTCTACGGCCGCACCAGCCCCTACGGCTGGACCATCGACTACGAGCACGTCGACCGCATCAAGCGTGAAGACCTGCAAGCCTTCTACAAGCGCTACTTCTTTCCCAAGAACGCCCGCCTCACCCTCTACGGCGATTTCAACGCCACAGAGATGCGAGCCAAGCTCGAAAAGCTCTTTGCAGACTGGACCGTCAACCAGGCCCCCGTACCCGCCTTCCCGGACTGGACCGGTAAGCCCCAACCCGGCGTCTTCCTCGCTGAAAAGGACGACACCACGCAAACCTTCTTCTACCTCGGCCACATCGGAGGCAAGCTCAACGACAAGGACTATCCGGCTCTCGAAGTTGCCGCCAACATCCTCGCCTCCGGCTTCAGCAGCCGCTTGATGGCCACCGTGCGAACCAAGCTCGGCTACGCCTACAACATCGGCGGAGGCTGGGGCGCTGGCTTCAACAGCCCGGGCCTCTTCCAGATCGCCGGAAGCACCAAGTCGAACTCCACTGTGGACACCATCCGCGTCACTCGTGAGGAAATCGAAAAGCTCCGCACCGCCCCAGTCACTGATGTCGAACTGCAAGCCGCGAAGGACGGCGTACTCAACAGCTTCGTCTTCAACTTCGACCGTCCCAGCAAGACCCTCAACCGCGTGGTCCTCTACGAATACTTCGGCTACCCCAAGGATTTCATGTTCCAGTACCAGAAGGCCATCGCAGCGGTCACCAAAGCCGACGTCCTCCGCGTAGCCAAAGAACACTGGAAGTCCAGTGACTTCACCATCGTCGCCGTCGGCAACCCCGCCGAATTCGGCAAGCCTCTCACGGACCTCAAGATCCCCGTCACCAAGCTCGACCTTACGATTCCGGAACCCAAAGCGGCCACTCCGGCACCTGCCGCCGCCATCCCGCAAGCCGCCGAAAAGGGTAAAGCGTTAGCCGCCAAAGCAGCCCAGGCTCTCGGAGGCTCCGCGGCTCTCGCAGCGATCCGCGACCTCCAGATGGAGCGCAACATGGAACTGCAAACCGGCGGCACCGCGCTCAAGGTCAATCAGAAAACCAAGGTCATCCTGCCCAACCATCTCCGCCAGGAACAGACCCTCCCCTTCGGCAAGCTGGAAGTCTACACAGACCTCAAGGGTGGCTGGATGACGGGTCCGCAGGGCAACATGCCCATGCAGGCCCCAGTCCTGCAGCAGGCCCGTGGCGAACTCGCCCGCCTTCCCGTCACGCTCTTCCTGCCCGCCGAAGGCAAGCAGTTCGAGGCGCTCTCGGAGGATTCGTTCCGCATTACCGGACCCGGCGGCCCCACAACCGTCACTCTTTCCTCTGACGGACTTCCAAAAAAAGTGGAATACCTGTCAACCGCAATGGCCGGCGGCGCATCACAAACTACAGAAATCTATTCCGACTGGCGGGCTACCAGCGCAGGAGTCAAGCTGCCCTTCGACATCGTAATCGAACAAGGCGGCAAGAAATTCGCGTCGATTCAGGTTGTTTCCTATCAGCTGAATTCCGGCCTAAAGGTGGAAGATCTCGCACAAAAGTCGAAATAAATCATGTTGCTGACACGCCGATCCCTCATCTTCTCCGCCGCCGCTGCAGTCGCTGCAAGCGGCGCGGAATCTGCCGCCGAAAAAGGCAAGAAAGTCGTGGAAGAGGCGCTGGCCGCGCTCGGTGGCGACGCCTTTCTCAACATGGAGGATCGCGTGGAAGAAGGCCGTCTCTACTCCTTCTACCAGGAACGCCTCACCGGCGCCTCCCGCGCACGCATTTACACCCGTTATCTCGGCACCACCTCCGATAAAGGCCTCGCCGTACGCGAAAAACAGACCTTCGGCAAGGACGAAGACCAGTCGGTTTTATTCGACGAAAACGGAAATGGCTGGGAAATCACCTTCCGCGGCGCACGCCCGCTCTCCGCCGAACAATTGCAGCGCTACGCCGATTCCACGCCGCGCAATATTCTCTACCTCTTCCGCCAGCGCCTCAAAGAACCCGGCATGATCATCGAGTTCGTCGGCACCGAGGTCCTCATCAACGAACCCGTCAACATCGTCGAGTTCACCGATGCGGAAAACCGTGTCGTGAAAGTCTATTTCCACTACTCGACCAAGCTCCCCATCCGCCAACTCTTCTACCGTCGCGACCCCAAGACAAAAGACCGCTTTGAAGAGGTCACCCTGTTTTCCAAGTACCGGGACGTAGGTGGCGGCGTAAAGTGGCCCTACGCCATCCGGCGCGAGCGTGACGGCGAAAAAATCTTCGAGATTTTTTCCGAAAAAGTCACCATTAATCAGAACCTGAACGACAATTTATTTCTGCTGCCGGCCGACGTCAAGGTTTTAAAGGCCCCGTAGACGAAGCCCCAGCTCCGGCAGCCGCCGCAGCGCTCGAAGTCTCAGCAGCCTCGCCCGAGGGACAAAACTGATACCCCGCGCCGCGCACCGTCTTGATGACATTCGGCCCGGCGCCCGCGCTTGCCAGTTTCTTCCGCAGATTGCTGACATGCATATCGATCGACCGGTCGTACGCCGTAGCTTTACGCTGATGCAACGCTTCCATCAGATGATCTCGTGACACCGGATGGCCGGCGGAACGCATCAATACAGCAAGGACATCAAACTCAACCGTCGTGAGCGCCAACGTAGAGCCCGCCGCCTCCACATCGCGAGTTGCGACATTCAGGCGCACGCCATTTACTTCCACAACGCCCAACTGGCCCTTCGCATCGCGGCGCAACACGGCTCGAATTCGCGCCACAACTTCGCGAATATGTACCGGTACAGCGATGCAATCGTCCGCGCCGGCCTCAAGCCACGCACTGCGTACATCCGCGGTATTTGTGGCAATCACGACAATCACGGGAATCGCAGAATGCTTGCGAATTTCGCGCAGTTTTCCAGCGCCATGCTGCATAACAGACGACGCGTCCAGTAAAACCAGCGCAAAAGGGTCCTGCAAAACTCGTGCATTCGCTGCGGTAAATTCGGGGCCAATCTCAACCCGAAATCCCTGCGTACTCAGCGAATCGCGAATAAGCGTAGCCGAATCGCTGCCGTTCGTAACCACTAATATCCGCACATTACGAAAGGTATACCAAGTGAAATCCCTGGCGCAAATCCGCCGAAACACCAAACCTTGGGATTCGCTGTAATAGAGAAGGGACACGTTCCGTCTAATCGATAAGGAACACCTGGAAAGTAGGATCACTTGAGGATCGAAAGTTTCGCCCGTTTCGCCGTGGTGGCCGGGCTCGTCTTACAGCTGATGTCATGCAGCAAGCCCAAAGCGATTTCGGTACGCATAGACCCCGCCTTGGCCGCGCTCATCCCGAATGACACCAAGTACCTCGCCGACATCAAGCTCGACAAGCTCAAAGACTCCGCGGTGTACGACCGCTACGTCAAGGACCAACTTTCCTCACGCTTCGACGAGTTCGCCCGCAACACCGGCCTCGACCCGCGCAAAGACCTTTGGGAAATCCTCATCTGCTCCGACGGCAAGCGCGGCGTCATGATGGGCCGTGGCAAGTTCGCCGTCGCCGACCTCGAACCCCGCCTCGAACGCGAAGGCGCCCGCCGCTTCCGCTACAAGAGCTACAACTTTTTCGGTGACGAAGAGAACGCCGGGGCCTTCATCAACGTCTCCACCGCCCTCGTCGGCTCCACTGAGTTACTGAAGCAGATCGTTGACCGCAACAACAATCCGTCCATCCCTCCATCGCTCGAAGGCCTCATCGCCTCCGTCCCCGCCGGCACCCAGATGTTCGCCGTCTTCAACGGACTCCCCCTCGAAATCCCCGACGTCAAGGATCCCAACTGGTCGAACCTCGCCCGCGTCGCCCGCTCCGTGGAAAGTGGTTGGGTCGGCCTCAACCTTAGCCGCGGCATCAACGCCTCCATCGTCGCCAACTGCAAGTCGCCCGACATGGCCCAGGGTCTCCAAGGCGCTGCCCGAGGCCTACTCGGCTTCGCCCGCCTCAGCACCCCGTCCGATCAGCAGGACGTACTCAAAGCTATCGATGGCGTAGACATCCGCATCGAGCAGTCCACCGTAAAGATCGCTGCCAACGTGAATGAAGATGTAGTGGAAGGTCTGATGAGCGGCGAACTTATGCGGATGTTCCGGAGCCGCCGCTAATCTGCGTCAACTCCATGCGCTTGAGTTGACCGCAAGCCGCATAGACATCTAACCCGCGCGGCTTTCGCACAAAGCAAGGCACGGCGCGCTGCACAATCGTCTGAAAACTCTCCACCCGTTCCGGCGTCGGGGTCTCAAAATCGATCCCCGGCCCCGGGTTGAGGGCTATCAGATTCACCTTGCAGTTGATGTTGCTCACCAGCTTCACCACCCGCCGCGCATCCGCGTCGGTGTCGTTCACACCCTTCAGCAGCACGTACTCAAACGTCAACTTTTCCCAGGACCGCAACGGGTAGCTCCGGCAGACCTCCATCAGATCCTTCAGGTGATACTTCCGCGTAATCGGCATGATCTCCTGCCGCTGCTCCTCGGTCGAAGCATTCAGTGAGATCGCCAGTTTCGGACGCACCGGCTCCTTCGCCAACTCCAGCATCTTCGGTAAGATCCCGGAGGTCGAAACCGTAACCCGCTTCGGCGAGAACCCGACGCCGTCCTCGTCCAGCAGAATCCGCGTCGCCCGAATCACGTTCGGCAGATTCAGCAGCGGCTCCCCCTGCCCCATCATCACGATGTTCAACCGGTCGATCGACGTTTCGAGCCCGTTCAGCGCCGCCACCTTCAGGATCTGACCGACAATTTCCCCAGCCGTCAGGTTCCGTTCCAGCCCCATCAGCGCCGTCAGGCAGAACTGGCAGTTCACCGGACACCCCACCTGGGACGAGATGCAGAACGTATACCGTTCGCCCTCCGGCATCAAAACCGTCTCCACCGTCTTGCCGTCATCGAGCTTCAACAGACACCGCTGAGTACCGTCCACCGAGTCAAACCGGGTCTGAACTTCAGGCAATCCCAGCCGGTACCCCTCGGCCAACTGCGCGCGCAGATCCTTCGGAAAATTCGATATGTTCTCGAGCGAATCCACCCGCCGCTTGTACACAGCCTCATACAACTGCCGGGACCGGTATGCCGGAAGGCCGGCGCCAAGCGCCGCCTGCATTTCGGGAAGATCCATGCCGACGATATTGGTCATTGTAAGATCGGCAACAAATCGTAATTCGCCGGTACGAACAGGCTGCCCTCCGTGATTCCCTGCGGTGACGCCTTCTGCCAGCGGCGTGCCAACTCCGCGGAAGTGATCTTCCCGCTGAGCAACTGTTGAAAGTCGCGCGTAATGCTCCGGACCTCGTCCGGCGTCTCATGCACAAACTCCAACCGGAAGTGTCGGATGCCCGCGCCATGCCAGCTATCGAAATGCCGACTGGCCTCCTGCGCCTGAGCACCGAACACCGTATTCCGACATCCCACATCGGCCATCACAGGATGCGCTCGCCCCTTCTGATCCCGAACCGCCACCTGGTGCTTCTCGCAAGGATGCCCGCAGTTCCGGTAATCGGTCCCCGTCGAAAGGAACCGGCAGAACACACAGTGCTCGGTATGAAAAACCGGCAAGTGCTGATACATCACCGCCTCAATCCGCGATGAATGCGTCTCAATAGACAACTTCCGCACCTGATCCGCGTTCAGATCGTACGATGGCGTGATTCGCAAAATCCCTTTTTCGAAAAGGATAGACGCAGAAATCGAATTCGTTACATTCAAGCTGAAGTCACCTATCAGAGGAACTTCAGCCCCAGCGAGATCCTGCAACAACCCAGCAGACCGCACGACAATTGAACAGCCCAACTTGCGAAGGAAGTGGACGACATTCTGCTCCGCCGGCTTCAGCACTCGAGGGCTCGCCACTCGAGCTACAACTCCTGCCTCCTGAATGCGTTCCACCGAAGGCTTTAAACCATAGAGTTCAAGATAATCGAGAGTAATGCTGGTCGGCCGAAGCGCCAAAGCAGCCTCCAACTGGGCCGTCGTCCGCACCAGGACATGCAACTGCGCACTCTCCGGTTCAGTTATCGCAGCGGGTGGCGTCGGCGCCACAAACATCGCACGTCGCCGCTCGGGAAGAGCCGCCTGATTCTCTTGCAGGATCTCAACCGCCCGCCGCCGAATCTGATTCATCAACGAGACCGGCACAAAAGGAGATCCTTCGATCGTCGCTTCCAGGTGACCAAGCTCATAAGGAGTCCCGCCGAGCCGCTCAAACTGTTGCTTGAATTGTTCTGCCGTTAAACCTTGATTCTTCGAGACTTCTAATGCAGCGTCACTCTCCACTAGCTGTCCGTTCCAGACACTCTTTAGTGGCTGTCCAGCCACAGCGGTGACAACGACATGCACCGGCTGCTTTCGGCGGTTCTCCGCAATCAGCGGCTTCACGGCATTCACCAATTGCGGATCATCCGTACGCCAGATCCAATCGCCCGGCCGGATCCGTCCCGGATCCAGAGCCCCGTTTGCAAAGGTCAGGCGAACTTGCCCTTTCCCGACGGACTCCACTCCATAGACACGAGCACCTTCTTCCCGCTCGTCCGGACTCCGCCAGTCCGCAGCATCGAACACCACGCCATCGCCCGGCTTCAGCTCGGACTTTTCCGCAAGTATCGATTTATAATCTACTTGCAGAACTTTCCCCATGTAAAGCCCGCGATGTCGTGGCGCACGTCCTTGAACCACCTGCTGATGATCCGTCCCAGAGAGGAAATACGGACCCATCCCCCGCGAGTAGGCCTGCTGCAGATTCCGCTTCTCAACTTCTGAAACAGGGACCGAATCCACAGCCTTCCGATAAGCCGCGGTCGCCAGCGCGACGTAAGCCTCATCCTTGTACCGACCCTCGATCTTGAGGGAATGAACCCCGGCAGCCGCCAAAGCGGGTACCTGCTCAATCGCAAACAAATCCCCAGGAGACAAAAGGTATCGCGCATCGCCGAGCGCATGCTCCCGCCCGTCGACAATCAAATCATAGGAAAGCCGGCAAGCCTGGGCACATTGGCCGCGATTGGCGCTCCGCCCACCCCACGCTTCCGAGGAGAAACACTGCCCCGAGTAAGACACGCACAGCGCGCCATGCACAAATACTTCTAGTTCGATATTTTTTTTGTTACGAATAGCCTGTATTTGTTCAACCGATAGTTCACGAGCCAGAACCACTCGAGTGATCCCCAAATCCTGCGCAAAACTGACACCCTCCGCGCTCGTAATCGTCATCTGGGTGGACCCATGCAGCGGCAAATCCGGCACGATCTCATGCGCGACCTTGGCCACCCCGATGTCCTGCACAATGATGGCATCGGCACCGGAATCCGATATGGCTGTGAGAGTTCGAGCAGCCTCTTTCAACTCATGCTCGAAGACAAGGGTGTTAAACGTAACATAACCCTTCACTCCACGCCGATGCAGCGTCCGCATTACCTCCGGAAGCTCAGCCAATGTAAACCCGACCTTAGCCCGCGCGCTGAAGTGCTGCAAGCCAAAATAGACCGCATCCGCACCCGCCTCAATGGCGGCCCGCAGTTGCGGCCAATGGCCAGCCGGACTCATCACTTCAGGTTTTGGCACTCTACTTCCAGGTTAGTGCTGATGTAGGTAGGCGGCAAGCACTTCGTCAGGGGTACCCCGGCGCTTGACCTGCCCATGGTCGATCCACAGCAGTTCATCGCACATATCCCGCAGTACGTCCCCGGAATGCGAAGTACACAGAATAGTCACCCGGTTCTGACGCAACTGCCGCAGCCGTTCGTTGCATTTCTGTTGGAAGGCCGAGTCGCCCACGCCGATCACCTCGTCTACGATCAGCACATCCGGATGCGAGTGCACGGCCACCGCAAACGCGAGCCGTAACATCATTCCCGATGAATAAGTTCGGAGAGGTTCGTAAATGTAATCTCCGATATCCGCGAACTCCGCGATCCGAGGCTCGGCCGCCTTGGCTTCCTTCTCCGTCATCCCCAGCAGTGCGGCGTTCAAATAGAGGTTTTCGACCCCGGTAAGTTCCGGATGGAACCCCGAACCCAGTTCCAGCAACCCGACCGCCCGGCCCGTCACCTCAATCGTACCCGCACTCGGCTGGCAGATCCCAGCGGCCAGCGCCAAAGTCGTACTCTTGCCGGCGCCATTCGACCCCACCAACCCCAGGCTCCGCCCGGGCTCAACAGAAAAAGTCATATCGCGAACCGCAAAGAACGGCTCCTCTGCCGACTTCGTCCGCGAAACGATATTTCGCAAATGGCTACCCAGAACCTGCCGTCGCGCCGTACGCGCAAAGGTCTTCGACACGTTCTGAAAGCGAATTAAACCCATGGTTTACAGGTAATCGTAAAACTTCTGCTCGAGCTTTCGGAACACGATCCACCCAAGCGCAAGCGTAATCCCGGAAACAATGCACATCTTCCAGAACAGCCGCATCTCAGGTGCCTGCCCCTCAAGCAGCACCGCCCGCTGTGCCAGGATCAGAACCGTCAAAGGATTCAGTTCCCAAATCACCTTGTGGCTCGGCTTAATGATATTCGCCGAATAGAATATTGGCATAAACCAAAACAATAGCGATACCGAGGACTCGACCAGATACCGCATGTCCCGGATAAACACATCGAGCGCCGAACACAACAGCACTAGCCCGACCACAAACACCACGGCGACTGCCCAAAGCAACGGGAGCCAAAGCCAGTACACATTGATTCCGTGACCGTTCACCAACGTGATCCCCAGCAGCAAGCCAAGCTGAATCAGTAGGTGCAGCCCCGCCGCCAGGACACTCGCGATCGGAACCGCCTCGCGCGGCATCTTTGTGCGCTTGAGTAGCTGTGCGTTATCGACAATACAGTTCGTACCCGTACCCCAGGTCACCGAAAGGAAGCTGTACGGGATCAGACCACATAGAAAAAATAAAGGATAGTCCGAAATGTTCTTAACGTTCGGCGGATTCAGTACCGTGAACACGAACGTCAGGACACTCATCATGATCAGAGGATTCAGGACGCTCCACAGCATGCCGAGCGACATGTTGCGATAGCGGATCTTGAAATCTTTCAGGATGAGCGTACGGAGTACGAATGCGTGGTCCAAAAACCCTACGTTAGCACGCGCTAGCGCTTTCTCAAGCCCCGCTTCTGCAAGTGCACGATCAACGCCGCCGGATCGTCAGTGATAATCGCGTCTACGCCCATTTCGATCAACCGATCCCACTCGGCAGTGGTGTTAGGCGTCCACGGCACGACATTCAAGCCCTCAGCCTGCGCCGCTTTGACCTGCGCCGCGGTAACTCCGGTGTAGATCGGAGACACGAACTCCGCATTCCCTGCCTTCCTCGAGATCGCCGCGTACGATTCCGTCGAATTGGTGAACAGCGCCGACAGCCGGATCTCCGGATTGATCTTCCGCATCGCCACCAACGTCCGATAGTCGAAAGACTGCACGATCACCCGGGACACCAACTTATGCTTCACAATCGCTTGCGCCAGAAGCTCAGCGAACCGTTCCGGCGTCGCGCTCAACTCGGGGCGAGCCGGACTGATCTTCGTCTCGACGTTGAACTCGAACTTCCCCTTCTTCGCCAACCCGAACACCTCGTCCAGCGTAGGCATACGCGTACCCGGAATTCTCTTCTGCCCCGGAAACTGCGGATTCGGCACTACCCCACAATCCCACTTCCGTACCTCCGCCAGAGTCAGTTCCCGAATCGCAGCCTTCTCTACAGGCCCCTTGCACGTCGGCGCATGCAAAAAGCTATCGTGCGACACCACCAGCACGTCATCCTTGGTCACCGCCAAGTCCAACTCCAGGACATCCGCACCGGCCTGGATCGCGTACTCAAACGCCGGAATCGTATTTTCGGGCATCGTAGCCCGCGCCCCCCGGTGCCCGTGTACCAGAATCTCTGCAGTTGTGGATAGAACTAAGATTGAGATCAGCATACGCCTCGCCCTCAAGGATATAGTAGGAAGGTTTCCACGTTATGACCACGCCCAAGATTTCCCGACGTAGTTTTGCCGCCACCGCCATGACCGCCCTGTCGTACTCCCGTGTCATGGGAGCCAACGAGAAACTCCGCATGGGCTACATCGGCGTAGGCAATCGCGGCGACCAGGTACACGACGGCTTCCTCGAGCATGGCGACGCCGTCACCGCCGCCGTCTGCGACCTCCGCGATGAGTACATGGACTTCGCCATCAAAAAGTCCCGCGGCGCTACCCCCAGAAAGTACACGGACTACCGCAAGCTCATTGAGGACAAGGAAATCGATGCCGTAGCCATCGCTACCCCCGACCACTGGCACGCCATCATGTTCGGCGAGGCCTGTCTGGCCGGCAAGGACGTCTACTGCGAAAAGCCGCTCAGCCTCACCCAGAAGGAAGGCCGCTACATGGTCAACATGGCGGAAAAAACAAAGCGCGTGGTGCAGGTCGGCATCCATCGCCGCTCTGCCAAGTTCCTGCAGGAGGCCGCCGAGTACGTCCGCTCCGGCAAGCTCGGCAAGGTCACGGTCGCCCGCGGCTTCCACATCCAAAACGAGTGGCCCAACGGCATCGGCAACGCGCCGGACACCGCCCCCGCCAACGCCAAAGAATGGGACGCCTGGCTAGGACCCGCGCCCATGGTTCCGTACAACAAAAACAGAACGTATTACGACTTCCGCTGGTTCTACAACTATTCGGGCGGCCAGCTCACCAACTTCGGCGTCCACTACATCGACATGCTCCGCTGGGCGCTTGGCAAGGACTCTCCCAAGTCCGTCGCAGCCATTGGCGGCAAATATGCCGTCCAGGATAACCGCGAAATTCCGGACACATTAGAAGTGATTTGGGATTACGGCGACGCCTTAATTATTTTCTGCCAGTACAACGCCAACGCAGCGCCTTCCAATCTCCAAGGCTCGGAAATGGAAATTCGCGGCACCCTCGGCACCATGTACCTGCACGGCAATCGCTGGGAAGTGGTGCCCGAAAAGGTCACCGACAATATCTTCCCTGCCCGTACCCCGCTCGATCGCACCGCAGAAAAGGCGTACAACCCCTCGAAGAAGACCCGCATCGAACCCGCCGGCAGCAAGGGTTCGGCCGACACCGCTTTCCACGCACGCAACTTTATCGATTGCGTCAAGTCCCGTGCCAAGTGCAATTGCGACGTTGAGACCGGCTATCTCTCCACCAGCGCCACCCAACTCGGCAACATCGCCTTAAAGGTCCGCGCACAGCTCGATTGGGACGCCAAGGCCGAACGCTTCACCAACAACGACAAGGCAAACCAGTACCTCGGCTACGAGTACCGCAAGCCTTACAAGCTCCCATCCTGAGACGCAAGATTCCCCAGGGCGTCGCCCGTCAGACGAAAGATCGTCCATTCGTCCATCGGTACGGCGCCCAGGCTCTGATAGAACCCAATCGACGGCGTATTCCAATCCAGAACAGACCACTCGAGGCGCCCACACCCGCGCTCCACCGCGACCTTCGCCAGTCGAGTCAGCAACGCCTTACCCACGCCCTTCCCGCGCAGTTCCGGCTTCACAAACAGGTCCTCCAGGTAAATCCCGGGCTTCGCCAAAAACGTTGAGTAGTTGTGGAAGAACAGCGCGAACCCCGCCGGCGTACCTTCATAGTCCGCAATCAACACCTCAGCAAACGGACGCTCACCAAACAGCGTCGCCCGCAGCGCGTCCTCCGTCGCCACGCAGGCATCCTCCAACTTCTCATACTCCGCCAGCGCACGGATAAAGGCCAATATCTGCGGCACATCAGCGACACTGGCAGTTCGAATCGTAATCATCACTTTGCCTCAAACACATTTCTGACGGCGTACGTACCATCCTTGCGCAGATAGTGCCAACCGTCATGAGCCTTCACCAGCGCCAAGCCATCACGAAACGGAAACGCCTCAGAAAACCGCAACTCCATCGCTGGCTTACCCGACGTATTCATGTACGTCCAATACCCGTCGTCCAACTGAATCGCTGCCAGACCTTCAGAAAACCCTCGCGTCCAGAGCGACAACCAAGGGATCTGCTTCCGCCCTGATTTGTCGATGAACACCGCCAGATGATGATCCTGCACGACAGCGGCAAATCCATCGCGGAACACGCCGTATCCCTCAGGCACCTCATCCTCAAAGCACCAATCCACCGCCGAAATCTTCAGCTTCGATCCACCATCGGTAAACCCGCACAGCCCGGACTCCGCGACCTTCGCCCCCGCCAGTCCTCCATCGAAAGGACCAATCGCCGAGAACACATAATCCGCCGTCAGGTGCCCAAGCCGCCCGATCACACCCCAGCGCTTCTGGCTCTCGCTCCACACCCGCGCAAAGCCGGACGAAAACGGCAGCACCGCGTCGAACCGCGCACGTATCGCGGCCTTCCCTTCACGATCCAGAAAACCCCAGCGATTCCCCTCGCGATACGCGGCCAGCCCGTCTGAATACGGCAGCACCTCTTCGTACCTGCCAACAACAGACCCATCCTCGCGGATCACCGTCGTCTTCCCATTCACCACTGCGCGACCGTCGCCAAAGTCACCCGCATCGGTAAACCTAGGCGTAATCGCAAAAGCATCGTCGCGCCCGATATAACCCCACAATCCGCCAAGATCCTGAACGGCGGCCTTCCCGCCAAAGAAGTCCCGAGCATAGGCGAACCGGGGCGAGATCACCACGCGACCCTCGCGATCCACAAAGCCCCATTTGCCCGCGCGCTGTACTCGAAAGAGGCCGGCATCAGCACTCTCCGCCTTTACGGGCGGATCTTCACTCGCCGCGCCGACAGGCGCCGCCAGCAGCACCAGCAAAAGCCCAGCAATCATCTACTTTTCATTATCCAGCGCGTACGCGATGATGCTATCGCTCGTCACAGGATTATTGAAGAACCCGCCGCCCGTCGCCGCAATCACCAGGTACTGCTTCCCGTCGCGACCCTCATACGTCATCGGCGTCGCCTGCGCCGCACCAGGCAGTTGCACCGTCCACAGCTCTTTGCCCGTCTTCGAATCAAACGCGCGGAACCTCGCGTCGTCCGTCGCGGCCACAAAGATCAGGCCGGACGCGGTCGCAATCGTACCCCCGTTTCCAGGACGTCCCGTGTTCTGCTTGCCCGGCGGCAGGCTATCGGTAACACCCAGCGGCACCCGCCACGCGATGTCCCCCGTATTCACGTTCACCGCCACCAGTTGACCCCACGGCGGCTGCTGGCAAGGCAACTGCTGCGCCGTCGGACCCTTGACGCTAAATCGCCCGCCACCCGGAAAGCCCTCATAAGGCCCATTCGGATCCACGCGATTTCCCTGCCCTTGCCCCATTGCCAAGCCCTTTTTCGGATCGTGATCCTGCAAGCCATTCATCTGGCCTAATTCGTTCACATTCGCGAACAGATACCCCAGCGTCGGATCAAACGATGTACCGCCCCAATTCACGCCACCGTGATTGCCCGGAAACTGTACACGCAACCGGTTGTACGCCGCCGGCAGGTACGGTCCGCCCACTTGCACGCCTTCCAAGAGCTTGCGGCACGCGGCCTCCAACTCCGGCGTCACCGTCGCGACATCGGACATCTGAAAGCTCATGCGCGACAGTGGCGGCGGCTTCACCGGAAACGGCTGCGTCTTCGCCGCCCGCTCCAGCGGGACCTCACTCGCCGGCACCGCGCGATCCTCCACGCCATAAATCGGCTTGCCCGTCACGCGATCCAACAGAAATACCAGCCCCACCTTGTTGATCGCCGCCACCGCCGGAATCGTCTTGCCATTCTGCTTGACGTCCAACAGCAACGGCGCGCCCGTCATATCCGCATCCCAAATATCATGCCGGACCACCTGAAAATGCCACAAATACTTGCCCGTATTCGCATCCGCCGCCACCAAGCTCGACCCAAACAGGTTGTCCCCCGCGCGATCCCCGCCATACTGATCCACCGACGGCGCGCCAAACGGCATGTACACAATCCCGCGCTTCTCATCCACCGTCAGAAAGCCCCAAACATTCACGCCGGACCGGTTCTTCCAACTCTCCCCAGCCCACGTATCGTTGTACTTCTGCCCCGGCCCCGGAATCGACTGAAACGTCCACACCAGCTTGCCCGTGCGCATATCCCACGCGCGCACATCCCCTGCAGGACCCAGCGGCGGATTCTCCTGCGTCGTACCTCCGGTAATCACCAGGTTCTTGTACACCGTAGGCGGGGTCGTCAGCGCGTTACGTCCCGGCAGCCCGCGCATAATCGCCTCGGTATTCAGGTTGATCACGCCGTTATCGCCAAACCCGGGATTCGGCTTGCCTGTCTTGGCATCGAGCGAATACAACTTCCCATCGCTGGACCCGACAATCACCTGCGCCGGCGTACTGCCGTCACCACCCCAGTACTCAACTCCGCGCGTCGCCGGCGTACCCGACGGCAGCTTGAACGACCAGATCTCGCCCCCGGTCACCGGGTCGAGCGCAGCCACCCGCGAATACGGCGTCGTGATGTACATCACGCCCTTGATTACCAGCGGCGTCACCGAACTCGGCCGGAACCCGGACCCAAACTGTCCACCGCTACGCCCCGGCACGGACCCCGGTGCCGCAGCAGGCTCATCCCCCACAGGACCTCCAGCAGCAGCAGCACGGCGCGGCGCCTCAGCAACAAACCCGGCAGGCCGCATATGGTACGTCCAAGCCACCTTGAGCTTGCCAACATTGCCTGGCGTAATCTGCTTCAACGGAGAAAACCGATGTGCGTTCGAATCGTGCCCGTACGTCTGCCATTCCTTTGCAGGATCGGTAGGCGCACCGGTCAGTGGCAGCGTCGCTGTCTTATTGGCAACACCCGCTCCCGTAGGAGCAACCGGCGCAGACACCGTAGGCGTCCCCGGCTTGATCGCCACCTCAGCCGCCGCAGGAGTCGCAGCACCGTAATTTTTGACGAGATACTGCAGGATGACTTGAAACTCCTGGTCGCTACCCTGTGCGCCCAGGTTCACCATCTTGGCGATCGTCTCGCTCCAACCCGCTTGGCCCTGCTTCAGCGCTACGGCCTGATCCGCCGGATGGCACTTCGTACAAACCTTCACGGTCTCCGCCTTGCCAGGACCTTCCGGCAGCACAACCGCCGCGTGCGCAAGGGTGAAAGAGCAAACAACAGCCAATACAAAAGAGCGTCTCATCGATGTCGGCGAGACCATTCTATATCGTGGCTTGCTACCGGCGGTTTCCTTCACCCGTATGAATCCAGCAGGACATGCAAAGCTCAATGAAGTACCCACCCGTCGCCTCATCCTGCTTCACCGGCACCCGGGCCTCAGGCGCGTACACCGGCATCTGCCGGACCACGTCTTCCATCGTGTTGCCGGTCAGCTTCTTCGCCATCTTCGACATCGGAGGAATCGGCTGCTGGCACATCCCGCAGGCTCTCATCGCACACCAGCCAGGCTCGGCATTGGGAACCGTTGTGAAAACCAGAACGCATGCTCCGTCGCCCCATGCTGCCGGTAATGCTCCAACCGTTCGCGACCTTCCGTCACAGTCGGCACATGCCCCGCCGGCACCCACCACAGCGCGTACGTTGCCTCGGCGGACTTCTCAAACCAGTTGGCGCGCTTCTTAAAGAACTCGATATGCCGTGTCTGATACACGTACGCGTGCAGATCCTCAATGGACTCCCACACCGACATGTTCACAATGGTCAGCGGATCGTCGTTGTACGCGATGTCCGTGGCATTACCGGCATCGGACTTCAGCCGCCACACAAAGCCCTTGCTACCTTCCGCAAGGGCGTTGATCTCGTCCAGATTATTCGTGAATTCCGCGATCGAGGGGTGATCCACCGGCGCTAGCAATCGCCCGATGTTGATCTGTGCCAAATGGTGCGAACCCATAGGCACTATGGTACGCAGAGCCCTAGAAGAACCGCATCGTGTAGCTGAACCGGATGCCGCGCCCAATCTCCGGCGCGCGATCCTTGATGAACGACAGGTGGTTGCGGTACAGCCGGTCATTCAGGTTAAAAGCATCCACGCCAAAGATGTGCACCATGTGCTTCCGCGTAATCGTGTACGACCCCATGATGTTGAACACCGCGTACCCGGCCGTGCGAGTCTCGGTGGGAAACAGCCGGTCCTGCTGATTCGCTAGCCGCACAAACGGCTTGATGCTCAACCCGCCCTTGCGATAGTCAAACCCCACACGACCCCGGAACGGCGGAATGCGCGGCACCGGCGGACCACTCACCAACTCCGCATGGACGTAATCCGAACCCAGGTTCAACCACAGCGACCGGACCAGCGCCAGATCCAGGCTCAATTCCGTACCCGTAAAGCGGCTCCCCGCCTGCGAATATTGCGCCTTCGGCAATCCATCCTCCTCTTCGCCGGTCGGAGCCAGGTACACAAAGTTCTGCAGCCGGTAATGGAAGAAGTTCGCCTCTGCCCGCATCCGGCTGGTCTGCCGCCGGAACGCCAGATCGACGCCGTTGCTACGCTCGCTCACCAGATTCGGATTGCCAATCTCGTACGTCACATTCCCAACGTGCGGACCGTTGTTGTACAACTCCTCGAGCGCCGGAGCGCGGAACGAGTGCGTGTAATTCGCCACAAACGCCGTATTCACCGTAATCGGCACATTGATACCCGCACCGCCCGAAAACCCGGTGAACGAACGGTTCGGCAGCCCCATCGGCTTGTACCGCGTATTCTCCACCCGGCCCCCAAACTGGAACCGCACCCGTTCAAACTGCACTTCCTCCAGCCCAAACACCGCGATGTTGTCCTGCCGTACGGGCGGTGCCAGAGCCTCGGCGCCAATGGTCTTGTAGTCGCGATGCGCACCCTGAAAACCAAAGCTGCCCGTCACCCGGCCCACCCGCCGCTGGTTGAACACGCCGCGGTACGTACCCTGGCGATTGCGGAACACCGTCGCCTCTTCACCATTCTCGAGCTCGCCATGACGCCAATCGGAATAGTTCAGCGACAGCCGGAAGCCTTCTAGAAAATTGTCGGCGTTCTTCCACCCCAGAGTCCCGCGTACATTGTGCCGCCGGAACGCCAAACGGATGTTGGCAGGCGCTTCCTCCTCATCGGCATGATCCTCGCCCTCGTGCCCGTGCGCCTCAAACTCGCCCGCAAACGGCACCCCGTACGATCCTTCCTCGTACCGGTAACCCATGTCGAAGAAAGTTTTCGCACCGAACCAGCCAAAGCCACCCGTGGTATTCGTACCCCGCGTCGACGAATTCAGGATCTTGCCCTCAGGCGTGTTGTAATCGCCCGTCCGCTGCCCGCTGCCCGATCCCCAAATGTTCCAGTTGCCGATCCCGAGGTTGAAACCGCCCGCGCCGCTCGCCTGCGCATTCGTCGTACCCGCCGACGTCGCAAGGAACCCTTGCAGCCCATCCTGCGGCTTATCCTGGCGCAGGTGATGCCCCGTAACGGCGTTTACAACCCCGCCAATGGCGTTGCTGCCGTACAGCAGGGTCGCCGGACCCTTCACCACTTCCAACCGCTCCAGGGTCACCGCTTCGATCGACTCGCCGTGGTCGCCGGACTGCGACGACAACGTACCCGTCGGCAGCCCATCCTGCATCACCAGCACCCGGTCCCCATCAAACCCGCGAATCACCGGGCGCGACGTCCCAGGACCAAAACTCCGCTTCGCCACTCCAGGCTGAAACTCCAGCACCTCGCCCAACGACGGCTTCGAGTTCAAAGCCAAGTCCACCCCATCGAGCGACGTCACCGTCTGGAAGGACTCAAACGTCGTCTGCTCATTCCCGTTGGCCGTAACCGTCAACGTCTCTTTCACCGCTGCAAGCTGTAAGGAAAAATCAGCCGTCGCAGGCGTACCATCCGACGCAACATCCACGATCTTCGACTGATCGGTCAGCGACTGCAAATGCACCACCACCTGGTACGATCCAGGCGCCAGCCCCGTCACCTCATACACACCGTCGTCGTTGGAAACCGCCGTACGGCCCGTGCGCGACACCGTCACCGTCGCACCATGCACCGGATCGCCATTGGCCGCAAGCGTAATCTTGCCGCGGATCGCGCCGTTCCCCACCGGCGGTGGCGGCGGTGCAGCAAAGAGTCCAATGGCAAACACGAGCGTCGGAACAACCAGCAGAGGCAGTTTCATTTCCACCTCGACGGTACCGGACCCCAGGCGCGATTCCGAGAAACCGGTCACGAGTGGACTGCATTCCACCGGTGAACGGACTATTTAGAACGACGAACGGACATTCCAGAACCTGCTTCAAATGCCTTGCCCACAGGTTGAACCCGCCGTCGCGATCCGGTTGCCGTCGTCTCTCTACGGCCTTGCGCGGACATCCGCCGCGCCCCCCGTCCAGTCCGCTCAGCCTCCACAGACTCGGCTCCATCGGCGGCCGACCGCAGAGTAGCCTCCTCGCGGATCTCCTCCAACTTGCTGCGCTCTACCGACGCGACACTCGACACCACCACAGGCTCCAGCGCCGGCCGGTCGATCCGCAGCTTCGTACGTCCCACTTCATCGCCGTTCCAAAGCGCCGTCACCGTCCATTCCCCAACCGGGCGATTCTGCCCCGCAATCGGCAACGTCGCCGCTAAACACCAAGCGCCACCGCTCGACAAAGGATTAAACGTCGTACGGCTCACCACCGCCCCTGCAGGACTCAACCATTCCACACTCGCGACATCGCCCGCCTTCGCCAAATCCACGGTGAACCACAGCCGCGCCTGTACATCCGTCGTCACAAATGTCGTATTCTCCTCCGGCGTTGAACACACCGAGTTCGGCACCGTCTGCCGCGTCACCCGGAAGCCCGTCACGTCCACCGGCAGGATCTGAAACTCCTGCGTCATCACAGCCGCGTCATTCCACGACACGCGAGCCTTCCAGGTCCCAAACCCCTTCGCCACCCCGTCCGCGACATCAATCCACGTCCACAGGCACCATTGTCCATCCTCATCGATCGGGTCCCATTCCACCGTGTCCCAAACACTCCCGTCCGGCGCCACAAACTCGGCCTTCACCAGATCTCCCACCTGCGCATCCGCCACCGTGAACCAAACGGTCGCCGTCAAATCGCGAGGCAAAAAGTACCGCGTGCTCCCCGGATCGGCGCACGATAGCCGCTCAGGGTCCGCATTCGTAACCCGCGATAGCTCCACCGTCACCGCCGGGTTCAGCCGGAAGTTCAAGGTCCGAATCACAGACCCGTTCCACGCCAGTTCCACCTTCCACTCGCCCGTGAACCCGGCCACCGGAAAGCCCTGAATCGCGTACCACTGCCAGATCATGTAATCCGCCGTATCTGCGGCAATCGGCTCTGTCTCGTACTGCCCGTGACGCGTCCCATCCGGTCGCAGGAACCGGATCGCAAAGCGGTCCCCGGCGCGGACCTGCGCGATCACAAAGCACGCCTTCACCACTTCATCCGTCGTCCGGAACATCGCCCGGGCCGGCTGATCGCAATTGCCCGGATCTTCCTTCGTACCGCTAATCACCGCCGACGAGATCGCAGGTGTCGCCAGCAACGCAAACGTCTGTTCCGCTACCTGCTGGCCATTCCACAGCAACCGTGCCCGCCAAGTCCCGCTCCGCTCACTCGCCGGAATCCGGTCAATCGCCAGCGACGGCGCGTAGCAGTACGCACCGTCCGCTGTGGGCGACCACAAGCTCTGCCGTTCATACACCGACCCATCCGCGCCGTACCACTCCACCACCGGCGAATCGCCCGTCCGCGCCCCTCGCGCAATAAACCACAGGTACGCCCGCGCATCGGTCGCCGCCAACTGCGTCACCTCATCCGGCACCGGACACCCATCGACAATCGACACCGTCTTCGCGATCCTCGGCCGTTCAATCGAAATCGTGCTCGATGCCGGAGCGTTCACCTCCAATCGCAGCCCAATCGACAGCGGACTGTTGCTCGCCCCCGTCGACGTCAGGTTGATCGTCCCCGTGTACGTCCCCGCCGCCAAGTTCGCCGCAGCCGCCTGCAGCCGTACCGTCAAAACGCTCGGCGTCGAGGTCTGCGACAGCGAAGCCGCAAACCAGCTACCGCCGGAAATACTATTGATCGTGCCCGACAGCGGAACCGCCGCCCCGTTGCTCGCCGCGATGTTGATCGTCTGCGAGGCGGCCAGCGCTCCGCCGCGCGTCTGCGCAAAGCTCAGCGCCGACCCCGACAACGTCAAGGTCACGTTCCCGCTACCCGACCCTGTACCCGACGTCGCCAACTCAATCGGAGCCGCCGCTACGGCATAGCTCTCGTCAAACGCATTCGCACTACCCGAAACCGTAATCGACCCGCTCACGCCAGACGCTTCCGGCGCACGCAAGGTCCAGGTCAACGTCTGCGCCTGCCCCGGCGCCAAAGTCGCAAAGGTCTGTGTGGACGCACCGGTAAAGCCCGAAGGCACCCGCGGCGTCACCGCCAGCCGGAACAACTCCAGTCCCCCGCTATTCGTCGCCGTACACCGCAAGCTGAAGATCGCCCCCGCCGCTACCGTCGTAGGCGCCGCGCACTCCATCGAAGGCTGCGGCCCGGCGACTTCAGTAAACCCACGCGCCGTCAAAGCCAGCGCAAATGGCTCGTCACCCTGCCCCCCGCCAAACGCCGCATCCGGAGCGCTCACCTTCAACACATAATCGCCAGGACCCGACGCGCTCACCGCCTCCACATTGTTCTGCCGCGTCGCCGACCTCGACACCGCCGTATTGTCCCGGCCGTTGTACAGCACTAGATCCAGATTGTTCAGCGGGAACGAAGACCGCGTCGTATCCGCCGGATTCGTCGCAAACCTTCGGTTCCACACCAACGCCGCACGCAGTCCGGACGCCGATCCCTTGTAGTACCGCGTAGACCCCGCCGCGATTTCACTGCGAATAATGTTCGCCCGCGCCGCATGCGCCGCACCCAGATTGATAAAGCCCCAACCCGTCGTCGCCTGCCAGCCTTCCACCTGCACGGTCGCGCTGGCAATCAGCAGCGCCTTGATACTCAACGCATCCCGTATCCCGCTATCCCGCAGCAACACCGCCGCCCCCGCCACATGAGGAGCCGCCATCGACGTACCCGTCAGCGCGACCAAGCCGTTCGAATTCAAGTCCGCGGCCCGGATGTTGCTCCCCGGCGCTGCGATGTCCGGCTTACTCCGGAACCCGATCGTCGGCCCTCGGCTCGAACTCTGCGCAATCGCGTCATCCGCCGTCGTCACCGTACCGCGCGTATTCATGTTGGCAACGGTAATCGCGTTGTACGCAATCCCCGGGCTCCCCACCGTATACGCCCCAGGACCCTCATTGCCCGCCGCAATCGTAAACGTCACACCGAACAGATCCGCATAGAAATCGACGATGCGCGCCGGCAGCGTATCGTCCGCCTCTACGCCACCGCCGAAGCTCATGTTGATCACCCGCGTCGGCGTGTTCTGAATCAGAAAATCCATCGCCTGCAGCCAGTCGGCTGTCGCAAACCGACCCTCGCCCGCCTGGCACCGTCCTGCTACCGGCTTGGTGCGGAACCCCGCCTTCAACGAATACAGCCGCCCCACTCCCGGCGCGACCCCAACGCTGTTCGGAGCGCCGCTGACGCCCTGCCCCACCACGATCCCGCTCACGTGCGTGCCATGCAGTTGCTGGTCCACGCCCGAACTCGCCAGATCGCCAAAGCAAGGATCCTGGGACGCCGTCTGTAAAAACGCCAACGCCGTCACGTTCACGCCACGAAACGCCGGATGATCCGGCCGTACACCGGTATCGATCACGCCCACCGTCTGGCTCCCGCCCGTAAATCCAGCGCTCCACAGCGAAGACGTACCCATGGCCGGCACACTCGTGTCCAACTGCGTCTTGTACAGTCGCGACAGCGCAATCTCCGCGATGTTCGGGTCCTGCTCTAGCTCCGCAATCGCCGCCGAGGGAACCCACGCCGTCATCAGATTCACGCCGGTCAGCGCACCGATAGCCGTCGCGCTTCGCGACACCAGCCGGTTCCGCACCGCCCGCTGCGAAGGCTCCACCGCCTCTCGAAACTCCCGGAACGCCGCCGCCCGTATCCGCGACGTCTCCCGGTCGGTCACATCCCGTCCCCCAGCGTCAATCCGCCGCAGAATGCCTGCTTGTGGCTGATCCCGAAGCAAAATCAGTACCGGCACCATCGGCTCCCGCGCCGCCTCCGCCCGCACCGCTGGATCGACAACCACCGCAACACCCGTTTGGGCCAAAGCAAAAAGCGGTAACAGCAGGATCAAATGAGATGGGCGCATAATGGGCGTATATTTTAGAAAGCGTATTCCATGGACGAATCGGACCCTGATGCTGGCCACTCTTCTCCCACTTCTGCTGTGCATATCGGCGGAACCGCCGTATAAACCAACGGCCAAGGACGCCAAAATGAAAAACGGGCCCGCCTTCGTCGATAGCGCCAAGTGGACCATCGAACCAAAGCAAGCCCAGTTACAAATTGACGGCTCCCTGCCGACCTCCTGCCATCAGCTACGCCTCGCCTACACCGGCAAACCGGACGCCAAACGCCGGATCGTCATCAAGGCGTACTCCGTCGCAGACCCCAAGGCCACATGCGCCCAGATGCTTCAGCCGTTCTCCGTCAAAGTCCCAGTACAAGGGCTCAAGAAGGGCGCCTACACCGTCGTGATCAACGAACAGCCCATGGGCACCCTCGAAGTACCCGCTAAAGCAGAAACGCGTTGAACAGGATCTTGAACGTCTCGTAGCTCTGCGCACGATACTGCGGCCGGAAACCAAACAAAATCGCCCGGCCACGCCCCATCGCGACATCCACCAGCGCGGCCTTCTGCGCGACATACTTCTCACCCAGCAGCCATCCGGACGCCATCACATTCGACGCCAGGTAGCTTGCCACCGCCGTAGCGCCTTCAAACCCATCCCATGCCGGGCTCGCCTCGTTCCAGATCGTCAAATCCTTCGGCAGCCCGAACGACAGCGGATGCTTCGGATCCAGCGACACGCGTAACAGCGACCCGGGGCAATAAAACTCCCGGTTCGACACGCCCTTCAGCACATTGCGAGCCTTCACCCCAAGCTCATTCACCGCGTAGTCGGTCGAATGATTCAGAAACAGCAACGTACCCCCGGCATTGGCAAAATCCTTCAACGCCGCCGCACCCTGCGCCCCAAGCCCGCCCGTATACTCGTCCGGCATCGCTCCCTTGCGATACCCCTCCGCGATCGCTGCGGACTGCTGATCGGCAAACAGGATGACATCGTACTTCGCCTTCAGCCCGCCGCCAATCACTTCGGCGTTACCCAGCGACGTGTACGCAAACCCGAACTCTTCCAGCATCCACCGCGTCCAGCCTTCATCCATCGACGGCATGTGGGACTTGTACAGCGCCACCTTCGGCCGTGCGACCTTCACATAATCCGCCGACACCGCCGCCGTCGCGAACTCGCCCGTAGTCTTGCTGCGATACACCGCCGTACCCGCCTTCCAAGCCGCATTCGCCTTCCGCCAGGAATCCACATCGGACGCCGCCCAATTCGCCGACACCGCCGGGAACGCCGGAGCACCGCTCATCCGCTGCGTCTTCGCGTCGAACTTCGCCGCGACCGTCTTCACATTCACGCCCATCAGCAAGGGCAAAGTATGCGCCGTCACATCGTACGGCCGCTTCGGCGGACCACCCGGATACAACCGCAAATCCGGGTACTTCTGATGCTCCAGCAAGGTCTTCGCCCAACCGCTATACGGCTGATCCATCCGGACAATATAAGACCCCGCCGGATACATCACGCCTTCCGCCTGAAAGTTATCCCGCGCGACATCGATCTCAATCCCGCCAAACGCCAGGGTCTCCAGCATCTTCTTCGCACCGCCCGGATTCGCCTGCTCCTTCGGGATCACAAACGCTGCAGGACCCGCGCGCTCAACAGACCGCTTCAACGTCAGGTACGACGCCTTCAAAAAGTCCTCACGCCGCATCGCCGCCTGATACAGCACCGATTCAAACGCAATCATCTGGTACTGGTGAATGTCACTCATTGCCCAGCGCCCGCCCATCCACGGCTCCAGAAAATTCCAGGACGCCTCGCGCGGCGAATACCCCTGCGCGCCACCCTGAATCTGCTCCGGCTTGATCTCCACCGGCGTCGCCAGCCGCGCACTCGCCGACTCGCTCAGAATCCGCAAACCGCCGTGATAGGCCTGATAGTGCCGCCCCGGATGCCAAAAGTCGTACATCGCATTCACGGCAATTCCCTTCAACCCCGCCGACGTCAAATCCGCCGCCATATTCATACCCACGGCATTGCAAAGCTGAGTGATCACCGGGTCGATGTTCGGATCCACCGGGTCCATCCATGGCGGAACAAACATGCGCGACGATGTCGCCCCCTGCTGATGGACGTCGTAGACAATGTGCGGATGCCACACGTTGTGCAACTGCGAAATCACCGCACGAGTCTCAGCCTGCGAAAAGATGTACCAGTCGCGATTGTTATCGTGCCCGACATACTTCTGATACAACTCCGGCGGCGCCGTACCTTCATGCGGCGTATTCAAAGTCTTCCGATACCAGTTGGTGACAATGTCATTCCCATCGGGATTGATCGAAGGGGCCAACAGCAGTATTGTGTTGTCCAAAATCGTCTTGATCTTCGGCGATTCGGACGTCAACATGCGGTACGCAAAGTCCACCGCCGTCAGTGTCGACACCACCTCGGTCGAGTGAATCGAACAGGTGATCAGGACAACCGTCTTGCCTTCTTTGGTCAGCGCATCGGCCTCGGCCTGCAACGTCTTCCGAGGATCCGCCAACCGCGCCTGGATCTCGCGATACCGGTCCAGCTTCTTCAACGTATCCGCGCTCGAAATGATGCCGACAAACATCGGCCGGCCTTCGGTCGACTTACCGTACTCGCGATACCGGATCTTGTCCGAACTCTTCTCAAGCGACTGAAAGTAGCTGACGATCTTCGACCATTCGAGCAGCTTCCGGTCCTCGGCCATTTTGTGGCCAAAGTGGCTCTCCGGCGTAGGCACAGCGGCCGTCGCAGCAAGCGCCGCCGACAACAACAAAACAGAAATCAGTTTCACGCGCGATTCAACTCCGTCCAAAGCGCTCGATAAAAGCGCAGGAAGCGTTCCGGTTCCTTGCTTTCGGCACATTCGCACAGGGTGTACCGCTCATAATTGGCCTTCCGCAGCAGCGTAAACAACTCTCGCCACGGGTACGCCGAACTCAACTCATTGATGTGGCAGTGCTTGATCCACGGCTTCAGCAGATTGAAGTTCTGCGCCACGCTGCCTTTGATAACATCGGTAGGATTCGAATTCCAACACAAGCCAACATTCTTGTGATTGGTGGCACGCATAATCGCGGCCATGTTTGGCGGCTCCTGGGTCACTGCGCCATGCACTTCCACCCAGATCTCCACGCCCTTGCCGACCCCAAAGTCGCCAAGCTCGCGCAGGCACGCCGCGATGTTCTTGTTGGTTTCTTCTTTCGACAGTTCCTTGGGGTACCCGTTCGGCCGTACCTTGATACCCCAGGCTCCCGTGTCGTGCGCGAGGTCGATCCACTGCTTCGCCTCGTCCACATTCTTCTTACGCACAGCCGGATCCGGCGAGTGGAACTCGCACGTCGTACCGTACGACAGCAGCCGTACCTTCGACCGTGCAAAGCGCTCCGCAACCTTCCGGCGCTCGTCCGCATTCAGCGTGATCTCAACGCCGTGCTTATGCGTGGTCCGAAGCTCTACCGCTTCAAAGCGAGCTTCTTCCAGTTTGGTGATGAGAGTTTCGAGATCCCAATCCTTACAGACGTTGTAGGTAACGGCGCCGAGTCGCATCTCCATATCATAGGCCAACATGGGCCCGGCGCCTTACACACTACGCCCAGAGCGCGTCGATCGGACCGTACAAATCGTCCTTCGCGCCAGGCACGTACTCGAACCCGCGGCCCAAGGGATCGTCGTGCCGCGTCGTCGTCCAGTCGATGCCCATCGCCGAAAGAATCGTCGCTTCAATGTCGGCCGGCTCAATGTCGCGATCGCGATGCCAACCGGTCGCCACGCTAAACGACCCTGTGGGATCGGTCTGGCCCAGCGCCCGGCCGCCCTTCACACCAGCGCCCGCAAACACCGCAAACTGCTGCGGGAAGTGGTCGCGGCCGCCCGCCGCCGTGATGCGTCCAACCGTACGGCCAAACTCGCCCACTGCTACCACCAACGTCTCTTCCAGCAACCCGGTCGCCTTCAGATCGGCCAGCAGCGCGGACATGCCGGCATCGAGAATGTTGCCCAGCGGAAAGATGCCGGTGCTGTTCACATTGCCATTGGTGCCGTAAATGTTGTTGTGCATGTCCCAACCGCCGAGCGTGATCTGCACAAACCGCGTACCGCCGTTGGCTTCCAGCACCTGCTTCGCCGTGAGACAAGCATTGCCAAACCCATTGCCGCCGTACCGTACGCTGTCTTCGTTCGAGTACCGGAAGGCCTTATCCACTAGCGGGTTGTACATCAGCCCGCGCGCAGCGGCATAAAAGCCGTCCATATCTTCCACATCCTTGCCCAGCGGCGACGATGTCCGCAGCGGGTCATCCACCTGATGCAGCAGGCTCCAGCGTTCGTTGAACAGCGCCTCACCGCCCGAATGCGTCGTATTCGCAAGCCCGCTGGCCGTCGGCGTGGTCTTGAACGGCGCGAACTTCGAATCAAAATACCCCGGCCCGATGGCGCTCGCGGAGTTCAGCGCCAAAAACGTCGGAAATACATTCTGCGGCGTACGATCCGGAGTCTTTTCCAGCGCGACGATCGACCCGATGTTCGGCGCCACATCGCCCAGCACCGCTGCCGGACTCCGCCCAATCTGCACCCACGTCTGGCCCAACGAGTGAACCAGTGCGCGAGCCCGTACAGACCGTACAATCGCGAAGTCATCTAACTGCGACCCCAGCTTCGGCAGGATACCCGTCGGCCACAGCAAACCCTTGATCGTCTCAGGCTTCGCGGCCGCCGGCGTCGTACCTTCGATCATCTTGAAGTCGAACGTATCGGTGTGGCTCGGCGCACCGGCCAGCAGGATGAAGATGACGTTCTTGGCCGTACCTTTGGTCTTGGCGCCAAGCGACGTCACCTGGGCCCCTGCGGCCGGACGTCCGGCCAGCACCGCACCGGTCACGCCCGCTGCGCCCAACCCAAAAAACTGCCGCCGCGTCCAGTGCGGACGGCTGAAGAACGCCTTGCGAGGTGCCGCGGCCCCTTTGAGGAGAGCCTGTTCCAGTCTTTGTTTCTCAGTCATGATGGCAGGTTCCTCCTAGTAGTTGTAGATGAAATCGACCTTGTTGAACAGCGCCCACAGCAGCGAACTCGCTCTCGCCGAACGATTGCCCGTACCCGTCTGCATGTACCGCAAAGAAGCAGCCCGTTCCTCACTGCTTGGCGGACGGCTCAACACGCTCATGTACATCCGGTTCACCAGCCCGTCATCGGTGGACTCCTGCAGGATCAACTGCTGAATCAGCGATGCCGTGGACCCCGTACCCGTAGCCCGCAGCCGGTTGATGGCAAACCCGCTGTTCATCAGGTTCAACCCCTGCTGCACGGCCCCATCGTCACGCCGCTCTTCATCGTCACGATTGCCCGGCAGGAACGCCGCCACAAACGCGCCGCTCGTGTTGGGTTCCGGCATTTGCATCGCCCAATCCTTGGTTACGCGAGTCTCCGCGTCCAACTGGTACGCATACTGATTGGGGATGTTGCTGGCCAGCACCATCGAATCGGCCAGTTCCTCACCCCACAACCGCCGCGGCAGGTGCCGCGCGAATAGCGCCTCGTACCTCGGCTCCCACGTGCCGCTATACCGGGACGACAACTGATACGCTTCCGAATTCACGATCTTCCGCATCAGGTCTTTCAGTTGATACCCATTCGCCGCAAAGTCCCGCGCCAGATCGCGCAGCAACTCCGGATGCGACGGCTGCAACGTGCAGGGCGACTCCGGCGGGCAATCGGTCGGAGGATTCTCCGGATCCAGACGCGCGATATCGAACTGGTTTACCGGATCGACAATCCCGCGGCCAAAGAACTCTTTCCAGATGTAGTTCACCGCCGCCCGCGCAAACTGCGGGTCAGACGTTACCTCGCGAGCCAAAGCATCGCGGTACGGCTCGCCCGGATTCGGACCACGCCCGCTAAACGGATACACCGGCGCGACATTCCGCACGTTGTTGACAATCGTGCGCGCCGGACGGTTGCCGGTCGTCGACCCTAGGGGATAGCTCGCCGCGTTGGGGTTGTCCACCAGGCGCCAGTAATAAAGGTTCTGGACCCCATTCACATCAGGGCTCCGGGCCATCGTTGTACGCGACAGGAACGCCGCCATGCCCCACATCTGTGTGCGTGTCGCACGGCCTCCCCACAGGCTCAACGTATCCAGGTGATACGCGCCGTTATGGCACAGGATGCAGTTGGCGTACGTGATGCCCAGGAAGGTTTCCGCGATGTTCGCCGCCTGCTGATCCCAAATGTCGTTGTTCGGCCCACCGGTGACGCGCCCGCCCACCAGCCAGTTGATGTTGCCCTGCTCCCAGCTGTTATCGCCGCGGCCCGCAATCAACTCGCGAGTCATCGCGTCCCAGCCCTTGTCGGATTGCAGGCTCTCGCGAATCCACTGGTTGAACGCATCGCGGCCGTACGTCGCACGCAGCGTACCCGTGGAATTCATCTGCCGGGTGTTCTTCAGGCGGTCGCCAAAGTAGTACGTCCACTTGTCCACCCACAGCGGACTCGCCAGCAACTCATCCACCAGCTTCTGCCGTTTGTCCGCGCTCTTGTCAGCGACAAAGCTTTCCACGCGCTCCCGCACCGGGATGCGTCCGGTCAGATCGAGCGACGCGCGCCGGATGAACTCATAATCATTGATCTTCTCCGCAGGCTTGACGTTCTCCGCCTGCAGCTTGGCAAAGATCCACTTGTCGATCAGGCCATTCGCCCCATCGGCAAGCGTCGCGGAGGACAGGCTGCGGGCGGCGGCCGGCGCAAAATCCGGCTGCGCCAACTGCTTGCCGATCTCGGCAGCCAGGCGACCCTTCCCAAAGTCGTCCTTTGCGGTGGGCTTCCGGCGGCCGGACGTAAAGAACGCACAATCGGCGTCTTCGGCGTTCGTGGCCCCCGTCGTAGCGCGAGCCATCTTGTGGATTTGTTCCTCGGTTTGCCCGTAGGCGGCAAGCGCCAGGGCTAGGAAGGTGGTGCAGATTCTTGGGCGGAACATAAAGGTTTGGGAGATAGCCTTTTGCAAACTTTACGTACAAGCTATTCTCCCATTCCAAACACATTCTGTGAAGAAAGTTTTGCGGTCTGAGTGAATCTTTGATTACTTAGATCGCGATCTTGGCCGCCGCATAGTCCAGGCACAGCTGTACATTGCGGTTTTCCACCTGCAACTGCTCCTCTTTGCTGAGCTGACTGATGTACGGCAGGTCCTTCTTGCCCATCTGGCGGGTGGACCGCAGGCTCCGTGCCAGTACTTCACCGCTACGGTTATGGAAGGTAGTCCAGTACTTCGGGGTGAGACATGGAACCTTCAGCGGGTCCCGCGTGATCACCTCCAAAATGATGTTCGCCTTCGGCCGAGCCTGCCGGATCTTGGCCACCACCTTCGGGATGTCCAAAAACCCGTCGCCAAACAGCACTTCGCTCATCAGGAACCCGTCTTCGTACTCCTTCACACCCATGTCCTTAATATGGGTGGTCATCACGTACGGCAGCAGCGCGTCGATGGTGTCGTTCGCGTCATCGAGCAGAGAGATGTTGTTGCCCGTGTCCAGGCACACGCCAAAGTACTCGCTCGAAAACTGCTTCATCAGCGCCACCATCTCATCGTTGGTCCAGTCCTTGTGATTCTCAAGGCCCAGCGGGAACTTCTCTTTCTCCACAATGGACGCCGCCCGCACCAGCGAACTCCGCGAGTTGTCGACAAACGCCTTCCACTTCTCGGCGGTATCGAATGTCTCGTACCGGCGCCCGCTCAGACATCCGCACCGAATACACTGCGCCCCCACTTCTTTGGCGGCCGCGATGATCTTGCGAAACTGCGTATCATCCGCCCCCGGCAAAGGACCCATCACTTCCAGGTACATGCCAAGCTGCTCGGCCCGGCTCCGCAGCTTCTTCAAGTACTCGGGCTCGAGCGACGACAACTGCATCTGGATGCCGCCTGCGCCGTTTGCCGCCTGCTGCTCCAGAAACGCCAGCGTATCCCGCGGCCGTGCGACGGTCAGATAGCAGGTAGCCGCCACCCCCATCTTGGTCTTAGGACCCGCAGCCGCGTACGCCATCGATGCTCCCGCCGCAGCAGCGACAAAGCTCCGCCGGTTCATCACAGGTTGAAGCTCCTCAACACCTGATCCCAAGGCTTGCGGTATGGCCGTTCAAGATACGCAGCCGCTTCTTTATCTCCAACGATCGTGTTCTTTTCCGGATCCCAGGTCAGCTTGCGCCCGCCGAGCCGTAATGAGATGTTTGCCAAGTGGCAGGCGACAGCCGTCTGATGCCCGTCTTCCACATCGGCGACGGTCCGCTGCCGGGACCGGATGCAGTCCAAAAAGTTGCGGACATGCAGATCAAATTGCTCGTTCGAGTCCCCCGGTTCCTTGATGTTTTCCACCCAAGGCGTGGGCTTGAACTCCGAACGCCGGGGTCCACCTGCTGTCTGCCCTTGGAACCGCGGGATCAGGTTAGCCGGGTCAGACTTCATGTCCGAATACACCTCGTACCCGCCACGGCTCACACCCAACGTGCCCTTTGTTCCGTGGAACTCCAGACCGAACGTCCCGGGCGCGCGCCGCCCCTGATTGGCTTCGCGATGCGACCAAGTGGTGGTGAAGTTGCCGTAGTCGTAAATCGCGTCCTGCGTATCCGGCGTCTCGCCCGATTCATCGATCACCAGGCGTCCGCCGAACGACGACACACCCTTCGGGCCCTTCACGCCCATGTACCATTGCGCGATGTCGATCGAGTGCGCCCCCAGATTGGTCATCTGTCCGCCGGAATAATCCCAGTACCAGCGGAAATGGTAGATTCCGCGATGCGGGTTGAACGGCCGCTTCGGCGCAGGACCAAGCCACATGTCGTAGTCGAAGTCCGCCGGCGCCGCGCCGTCCGGTGGCGACCCGAACCCGGGCATCACGTTCCGGAACGACGACATGCGGATCGAATGAACCTTGCCGATGTAGCCCTGCTGGATCAGCTGTTTGGCTTTTTGATAGTGGCGTCCGCTGCGCTGCTGCGTGCCGCACTGCACCACGCGCTTGTACTTTCGCGCCGCCTTGGTCATCCACTCGCCTTCACGGACGAAGAGCGTCATCGGCTTCTCGACATAGACGTCCTTGCCCGCCGCACAAGCCATAATCGACATCATGGCGTGCCAGTGATCCGGAGTAGACACGACCACAGCCTGCAGATCTTTGTCGTCCAAAAGCTTGCGGAAGTCGCGATATCCGCGAGCCTTGCCGCCACAAGCCTGGATGCCTTCCTCCATGCGAGGCTGATACGCGTCGCTCATGGCAGCAAGATCGCAATCCCGCTGATTTTTGAAGTCGTGCACGTGCTGTGCGCCGATGAGGCCGTAGCCGATGAATCCAACCTGGATCCTGTCATTTGCGCCAAGAATCCTGCCATAGGAATAGGCACTGGCAGCCAACAGGGACCGTCTAGTGAGAAGCGCCATGGGCGGCATTCTATCACCATGAGTTTTCGGCTGCACTTTGTTGACAGGCCGCGGCGGGGTTTGGTGTAATGTGGAGGTAGTCAAGCAGTCGCAGTAACCACCCACCACCAAGATTCCTCGGTAGCTCAACGGTAGAGCATCCGGCTGTTAACCGGAGGGTTGTAGGTTCGAATCCTACCCGAGGAGCCAACAAAACAAACCACTTATCCGTTTCGCTCAGCAGATCACTAAAGTCACTTTAGCGACTTCTTTAGTAGCACCGATTGGGCTCTACTTCTTTCCTTCGATTTTTTCCTTCTTCGGTTTTCCACTCAGAGCGGCCACGGCGCGGCGCTTCGCTTCCATTCGAATGTGTGAGTAGTGCTTCAGCATTTGCGGGCTCACGTGGCCGGCGATGTCTCGAATCGTCTCGTCCGAGGCCTCACCGCTTTCGGCCAATTCAGTGATGAAAGTGTGGCGGCTATCGTGCCAGCGGCCCGTTACGCCTGCCTTCTCCCGAACAAGTCCCCACACAGTTTTGAGCGTCACCATGGGCTTCGTCGGATCGGTAGGCTGTGGCTTGCCGAATGGGAACACGTACCACTCCGGCCGCGTCTCGCCAAACTTCTCCAGGTACCAGGCCTCATGCTCACGCATGGCCTCCAGCGCTTCTCTATTGAGCGGAATGGTTCGCCCTTCGCCTGCATCCGTTTTTGATTTGCCGACGGTCACCATTTCGCCGGCAAGGTCGAGGCGTTCCCACTGAAGGCCCTTGATCTCACTCGCGCGCATGCCCGCATTGAGCGCGAGCATCAGGGCCGGGTAGATAGCAGGGGACCGGCGGCGCTTCGCCTCTACGAGCATGGCCGCTTTCTCTTCCTCGCTGTACGCCTTCGCAACGCGATTGTTGGCGGCGAGCTTGAGAGTTTTCTTTCTCTTCATCCGTAGGCGTAGAAGATCGCCCGCGTCGCCGAGCAACCGCAGAAGCGTTGTGACTTCCATGTTCACGCTCTTCGCCGCGGCGCCCTCTTTTAGCCGGGTGCGCTGGTACGTCGCGATCGTCTCTTCGGTGACGTCGACCACCATGGTTTTCCCGAGCACGCGCTTCACGTGGCCGGCCGCCCATTCGGCAAATGCGATCGACCGCGGATTCCGAAGGCGGTAGTCATCGAGGTAGTCGTCAGCGAGTTCCGCGATCGACTTGATCCGTTCCTTCCGCGTGTCCTTAATCGCATTGAAGCCTTGCTCGAGCTCGCGGCGGCGCTTCTTCTCGGCCTCAACGGCGACGGTTTTTCGGGTGCTTTTGCTGGATTCCTGGATCCGCTTGCCGGCGTAGGTGAAGTTGTACCACCACACCGCGGACTGCTTTGTGTCGCCCGTTTTAGGGTCTTTATAGGAGGGTCGATATACGGCCATATATCGTTTCCCAAGGTACTACGCATCGAACATTTATAGTGAAGTGCGTTTCGACTCTCGTGGTAGCATTTCGGGAAACACGTTCATGAAGCATTTGTTGTTCGCGGCCTTTTGCGGGTCGTTCGTATGCATCGGCCAAGATCAGTCGACGTCACTAGAAGCAAAGAACGCTGCCCTTGTCGCCCTTCTCCGTTCACCACAAACGATAGCGCTTCCGGTAATCGCTCAAATCCGCACCTTGAGAGCGGCAGATCCGCTGCGAATATCTGACGATATAACAGCGGCGAAGATTCTCGCCGCACGAGACGGCAAGGTTTCCTGGTGGGTATGGGGTCTCGATAAGGACGTCGTTTCGAAAGAGATTTGGGTGAGCGGCAGCCGATTCCGGGCGATCATCCTGAATGATGACCACGGGGTCATCCTTGCCGCGTCAATGGAACGACAGAAGGATATGGTGAGCGCAACCATCGTAGTTGCCAACCTGCATGAAAAGCAGTTAGACGTCATGCCCAGCGAAATAACCTTGCATGATCTCGGCGCCAATTCGCGTACTCTAGAAATCGTCCCTCCTGAGAAGGTTGCCGCCAAGGCTCTCAAAGGTACATGGGAAGAGTTTTTCCTCGGGATTTCTGCCTCTGGCGCAAACACAACGGTCCACACCGCAAAAGGTGATTCTTTCGAAGTGCCCGACGTCGAAGCGAGAGCCAATGCTACCCGGACGCTTAACGAACGCGCTGCGGAGAAGAGGCAAAGGGCCGCGGACGTGAACTCGAGCGCCCTTCGAGAGCACACCCTCTTTCAACGACAGAACACGGTGGGGAAGCTGCACTTCAAAGCTGGCAAGCCAGCCCCCAAAGAGGTGGTCTTAAGAGTTCCGCTACGAGGCCTAATTTACGAGATCCCATTTGAGCTTCCTGCGAAGTAGCCGGGAACATTTTTGGACACTGATGTTACCTTGAGAGAGCCGCCTAGCCCGGCCAGGCGAACGCAGGAATCCTACCTGTTGGCGGCAACCTATCCAAAAGGAGATCGCCAAGGAAGCGATGCCGTTTGAACTGCCGTCCCGTCTGCATTATGCCTTCGAGTTGCGGAAGACCGAGCAACTCAGCAAGCTCCGTGAGCAACTACCGCCCGCGAATCAGGGTCGCTGGTGGTCGCTTCGAGAATACTTTTCACGCTCTCGAACAACAGAGGCAATCGACGTCTATTTCAGCCAGGTCACCAGATCCCACTTAACTCTTCTGTTACAGGGATCTCACATCCCCGATCCACTGGCGTTTGATTTTTCCGATTATGTTTCCGTGGTCTGCCGGCAAGCCGCGGAGTCCTGCGGTCATCCTTCAGTCATTCGCGCCTTATCCTCGGATAAAGCGTGGCTGGTCGACCTGTGTAGAAGAGAGATGCTTCGCGAAGTCGAGCGTCGACGTCTCGACTGGGAACTCGGAGGGTGCCCCACATCTGCGATTTGGGACGAGGAGGAACAAGAGGCTATACGAGCCGAACAAGCTGCTAGGTGGGAGGCCATGCTAGCTTCCTGCCGGGAGGCCGAGGAAGAGGCACGAGAAGCCGCCCGGTCCGGTCTCTCAATAGACGACCAAACGAGCAATTCATCGTCGCCGAGCCCGGCAGATCCTCCCACCGAGACCCCCTGTAAAACCGGCGGGACAGAGCCGCCTCATCCCGAGCGTCACCAGCATGCGCTATTCGTTGATCTCTACAAACGGATTATTGTTAAGGTCAACAAGTCGACGTTCGATTCCTATGATGGCGTGACGAAGACCGCGCTGGGCGATTACATAGCGGGACGGATCGCCGGAAGAGTAAGCGAGCCCAAAGCTCGCGCCATCGAGGCGGCAATATGTGCAGAGGCCATAAGACTCAAAATGCACATACCCCAGGATTTGCGCACTCGGTTCGACGCGTAACTCTCTGAATTTAATGACTCGGCTCAACTCGGCCTAACTCGGTCTGGACCGAGTTGCAGTAGCTGCACCAATCTGGGGTTACCCCAATGCAGCGCACACTATCCCAACCGAAACAAGGCGCTCCCAATTATGGCAGTGAGCGCGATGTCGAGAAACTCACCGGCATCAAAGTAGCCACCCTCCAGAAGCATCGTCTCTTCCGAACCGGGTTCCCGTTCTATAAGTTCGGCGGGAAGGTGATTTACGACCTCAACGAAGTGCAAGACATCATCCGCGCGGGCCGCGTCAACACGACGGAGGCGGCGTAGGAAACATGATCATTCTGCTGCGGCTAGTAAAGGCGGACCAATGAGCCGATGGCCGCTCGCCTCAAACATCCGAAGGTCGGCGAAGAGTTCAATCCCCGTGATGACTATCCCGGTATGGACGGTACGCGCATCCCGTATGGACTTGCAGCCTTCCCTGGCGTGTCTTGGACCGCAAAAGGACTTTATGGCCATTGGCGACACAGAGGCGGCCCCACAGGCAACTGCTTCCCTTCCATCCAGGACGCAGCCAATGGAATCGGCCTTACCGGCAACAAAGCTGCCCGTCACAAAGCCGTTCAGAGGGCAGCTAAAGAACTCGTCGACGCGAAGCTCGTGAGGTTAGAAATGCGAACACGAGAGAACGGGCAGCGGACAACCAATCGAGTCATATTTCTTTGGCATCCGTGCTTCGAGATATCTGATGTGGCACTGGACAAATTTGTCCCCTACCCTCAGGACGCAGCGGTCCAGACCGTACTGGACAAACCTGTCCAGAGGTACAGGACAAGGGTGTCCAGACAAGAAGAAGCAACTATTAAACCTCATCATCAAACCTCAACGAATGAAACCTCAAATCAGGAGAGATGTTCTCTATCGGCTTCGCCGGCGAGAGCTTTCCCCGAGACCGAGCCCCGAGTTTCCAATTCTGATTTTTCTGATGATGATGATTCGCTTCGCGGTCCCTGGGCGAGCGCAGACGAAGAGCTGAAGGCGATCTTCCGTCACAAGGCGGGAGAGCAGATCCCGATCTTCCTACTCGATCAGATCCGCGCCGACCTGGTGAGCAACGGTGTCGAGATGGCTGACTTCGTCGCGGAGATTCGGAAGCACCTCAAGGGCAATTGGCTGAACCCGCCGGCTTTCATTCGCAGCCGCTCGAAGGGCTTTCGGAAGCTCACCCGAACGGTGGCGCCGATGACAGCGGCCGAAGCTGAGGCAAAGCGCATTGCCGCAGAAGAAGCTGGCTATCGATGCGCGCTCTGCGGAAGTCGAAAACGTGGCGAAGGTCTCATGATGGCCGAAGGCAACATGATCGCCTGCGCCTGTGCGAGCCCGGAGTATGTAGCACACCAGATTGAGCGCGGCGTGCTGAAAGCGGCAGGAGCAGCCGCATGAGGGCTCCCCGTACTGTGAGAGAGCTCGTTTTCGAGATCCAGTTCCAGGAACGGAATCTGGAACTTTTCGCCAAATGGCCGAAGTCCTGCGAGGCCTCCCGCCAGCTTATCGCCCAATACGAATCGCAACTGACCGAACTGCTTCGGCCTCGAGTCCTGCCACGCGAGGACGAGGGGGAGACAACCGCAGTATGAGCGCACCTATGGAAGCCACGCGGCGGCAATGGGCGCCTGAGCATGTCGAGCTTGCACGCGCCGCGGTTCACGTTCGCGAAGGTCTACGGCGTATGCTTCCCGATCTTCCCGAGGCCCAACGCTCACGCGTCGGCAACCTCGCAAACATCCTGACTTTCGCGCTCAAGGCGCGGCCGGCGCGCCTCTCACTACCAGGCGGAAAGGAAACCATATGACCTCAATCGACTGCCAGCGCATCAAGCCCGCCACCAGCAGCGCACTCGTTCACACGATCAATCGCGGCGGCGTCCAGCCATGCTCAGTATGCCGCCGAGACGATCACGCGCACCTGGTGCCAGACTCCACAAGCGGGCGCATCTGGACGATTTATTGCGAGGCGCATTGTCCGGTTTGTGCCGAGGCCCGCGCGGCGCGCCTCCGAGCGCTGCTGACGGTGCTCGCGCCCGCGGAAGACCCCGAGACACCCATGGCCCACAAGGAGGCCGCCTAGATGCCTTTCCCCCTCAGTTTCCATGCGGTAGCGCTGGGGACCCTGTGCGATCGGACCACCCGCGCACGCTCTCGTTGCCGAGTACCTTTCGACGGGGTTGGTGTGGGATGTCTCACGGATGAGACAGGGGTACCCCCTCCCCCCCATCACGGGTCCTCTTTTGAGCCTGTTGCCCGCCGGTAAACCTATTGCACAACTTCGCTAGAGTAAACCTCTTTTTGTGCCACGACAACAACAACTTACGGACTGAAGCATGACGAACGATCAACCTGCAGGACCAAGACTGAACCGCTCGAAACTCGCTGACTTCGCCGGCGTGGCGCCTACCACCATCGACGCTTGGCTCCGCGCAGGATTGCCGCATACCAGGCGGGGCAAGTCGCTGGAGTTCCGATCGCGTGAGGTGTTCGCGTGGATTCGCGAGCGTGCCGCGGCCGATGCGATGAAGGGCACCGACATTCGAGAGGACGAGATCGACCGGCGAACCCGCCTCGCCAAGATGCAACTTGCGGAGTTGGAGACGGCGAAGGCATCCGGCGAGGTAATCACCATCGACGAGTCCATGGAAGACAAGCACGAACTGGTGGCGCGGGTCCGGTCGAAGATGCTCGCGTTACCGGCCCGCTATGGTGCGGAGATCGCACAGCGCGCGATTGTGGCGGCCGGCGTGAGCGATCTCGCCGCCGTGGCCATCGAGAACGCGCGGACAACCACCGAAGCAACTCTCAAAGATGCGGTCTACGAAGTACTGGACGAACTGGCATCGACCGGCGATATCGAAGCCGAAAACATGGAAAAGGAGGGTGAGCAGTGACGCAGCGAAGATCCCGCCTGGTGGCTGATGCTCAGATCGCGGCGCGCCTGGACCGCCTCTCCACACAACTACCGCAGACGGAAGTTTGCCGGCTTGCCAACATCACTGAAAAAACGCTTCGCCGGATTCTCCGAACGGGGCAGATCGACAAGTCACAGCGCGAGCATGTGGCTGGAAGATTGGCGCAAATTTCTTCCCTTTATCCTCCGGTAACAGATCAAACAAACCCGGCTTAACATGTTCTCAACACCATGCGTGTACAGAAACCGTTAGAACTCATTTCGCCGACGGAAGCGCGCCGACTACTGCGGTTGGTGGACGTTCGCGGCAGGGATGCAACCCGGATTATCGAACGCTGCAAAACACCAACGTCGACCATGCCGAAGGTGATTCGGCGAGCACTGGACCGCGAGATCGGCCGTGTCGCGCTTGCTGCCGGGAGGCTTGCGGCGTGATGGAGGCGACAGCAACAAGCATCCGCGGCGCCTGCAGCCTGGCGGAACTGCCGCAACTGGCAGACGACATGATCGCCCGCGGGTTGTCGATCGTGGCGGCGATTCAAGAACTCTCCGAGCACCGGGTATTGCGCGCGTCCCTCAGGGTCCACACCGTAGAGGCCGATGCAGCTTTTGGCTTCGGGCGCCCGAACTGAAACGCATTTTTTTTGAAAACCCCCGCAAAAGGGGACGACAACCACCAGGGAAGGATAGAGGCCAGAATGTCCCAACAGCAGCAAAACACACCATACTTCACCCGTCACGAATACAGCACCAGTACCGGCGTCCGGAAAACCTACACGCCTGGCGCAACAGTGGCGACCGAAGTCCAGACCGCCGGCGAAGCAGGCGCGGCGCCCTTTAGTTTTGCGGAATACGTCCGCGCACAACTGCAGAAAGGTTCGAAGTAAATGAAACTCCCTCAGGATTTACGCAAGCTGATTGCCGCCGGCGAAGCCGAGCTCACCTTGCGAGCCAAAATCGAGACGGCAATCGCCGACGTACAACGCGAGATCGCGAAACTCTCCGAAGATCGCGAAACGGCGATTACACAGATCGCCGAGGTGGAGGCAATGCGGGCGCTGGGCGAGACGACCGCGGAGCCAGCGTCTCTCGCACTTTTCGACGAGCTTGGGCGCACCTTGTCGGTTCGGCTCCAGGGCCTTCAGACCCGTCTTCGCATGTGTGACGACAACTTGGCGGCGATGGAGTCCACCGTCAACGAACGGGCGGAGTCTTTCTGGCGTGAGGAAGTCGCCAAGCTTCAGGCTGAATGGCGAGAAGCCGCGGAGCGCTTGGGCGCCTGCGTTGTTCGCATTGCGGCGCTCAATTCGGCGCTTGGGTTTGGAAGGTTGGTGGACGCCGCGGAAGCGGAGTTTCGCAGCCCTGCCAATGCGGACGAGCGAGTCGAGATGCGCCAGCAGGTGTACGACGAAGAAAGTAAACGGTGGACGTCGCTGGACTGGCAAAGCCTCCCGGCTGCCCAAGCTTTGGGCAAGGGGTTGGAGCCTCTCACAGACTTGCGGTGGCGGTTGAAGTATCGGAACGAGCCGAAGGCCGTTGCACCCGCAGAAGCGCAAACCGAAGTCGAATCCGTCCCGCTGGATGAGCGGATGCGGCGCCGCGGCTGGTCGATCTTCGGCAACGCCGCCTAGGGACGTAGTTTCGAAAATCAACAGAACAGGGCCGCCGCGCGAACAATATGCTAGCGGCGGCCAAAGAGTGAGGGACCGACTTTATGGGCAGCACCGCCAGCGAACGCTTATCGTTGCTCTTGGAAGCTCGAACTACGGGCGAGCAGGCGCTTGCTGCGCTTGAGAAGCAGATCAACAGCGTCCTATCTGCAGCCGACAAGACGGACAAAGCGGGCGCCCAGATCCAACGTGTACGCGATAGTGCAGCATCGGCAAGCGAGGCCACGCAAGGCTTTGGCGAAACGCTGCGGGAGTTCGCCGCAAATCCTCTCTCTGTTGCTCAAAACAAGTTTGACGACATCGTCAAATCGGCTGGCACGTTTGGGGTTGTGATTGGGGCCGGAACCGCGGCGGTAGTCGCTGGCGGTACGGCGCTTTTCGGCTACGCCAAGAACCTGGCGGCGTCTGCCGAGGCGGCGGCCAATCTCTCAGCGCAGACCGGCCTAAGCATAAAGGAAATCACGCTACTCAAGAGCGCGTCCGAAAATGCAAACGTGGGCGCTGAGGGCTTACTCGAATCCTACAAAGGCCTATCGAGAGCATTGGCCACCGCGGGCGACGAGAGCAAGAAGGCACGCGAGGCGCTGGCAGCGATCGGCGTCAATCCGAACACTCCATACGGCGGCCCTGAATCCACCTACCGCATGATTTTGAAGATCGCAGGAGGTCTCGAAGCTGTCCAGGATCCTGCCAAGCGTGCGCAACGCGCTATCGAGATTCTTGGAGAACCGGGCCTCAAGCTCCTACCCCTCCTCACATCGAACCTCGCCGGCACGCTGAAAGAACTGGACACGCTGGGTGTTGGACTTGAAGACAAGGCGGCCGCGCAAGCCTTGAAGTTCGACACCGCGCTCGATCGCCTCAATACGAACATTTCGGTGCTGAAGAAGAATCTAGGCGAACTGGGCTCCTCGAAGTTTGACGGCGCCCTTCAGCTTCTCGCGTTCTTCGCCGCGGCGGCAAACGGAAAGCTCGACCTGGGCGCCTTGGGACTAAAGCAGCCGACGAACCAAAGACCCAACTGGGCGGACCTTCCGATTGCCCGGCCGGACACGATGAACGCAGATGGTTCACCGAAGTATACGGCCGCCAACACGCCGGCGGCGTTGCTCATCCAGCAAGCCCTACGGGCAAACTCCGACGCGCTACGAGTCGGGGGATTCGCCGGGCCATCGACGGCGGACCTTGAGGCAACTCTTCAGCTTTCCACGCGCAATCGGATCACGGGACTTATTGCCTCGCGGGACGGCACCGAGGGACGGATTCAACGGGCCGAGAAGGAACTCGCCGATGCGATCGCTGCGAACAACGAGAACCAGGTTCGCGAGACGCTCGCACTACTGACGGGGCTCAAACAACAACTTGTCGACCAGCAGGCGGTGAAGCGGTTCATGGACGGCGGCAGCCTTACCGGAGTGCTGAACCGCGTCTATCCGAACCTGCCGACGGTTTACCGCGGACCGGACGGGCAGATTGGGCGGTTCGGGCAGAAGCGGCTATCAGACGCCGATATCGCCGGAACGGAGCTTTTCGCGGCGCTGTCCACGAACGACGTTAACCTCCTGCCCAGCGGGCGGCGCAGCCTACTGCCTACCAACGTCGGCAGTTTTGGCGCCGAACAGTACAAGCAGGTGGTGGAAGAGTCGCTAGCCGCGGGCCGGCAGCGGCTGGACTTCCAGGCGCGCATGGTCGAACTGATGACCGGGCCGGGCGGCGAAGTTGAGGCGATCAACCGGATCACGGCTCTGCGGCTTGAGGCGCTCGACAAGGAAGAGGAACTCATCGGCAGGAACGCCGATATTGACCGTCAGCGCGACCAGGCGAAGATGGATCGGACCATGCAGATCCTCTCCCTGCAGAAGGCGGCGCTCAATAACTCTGCAGATCAGCTTTTCAGTGTCGCGATTGGTCAAACTTCGACGGGCGACTTCGCGCGAAACACCGCGCTGACCATTGGCCGCAACGCCTTCGGGGCAGCTTATCGGCGCATCGGTGGGACGTTCGGGGACATCGGGAAGGCTACCGGCTTGGGTGGGTTGCTGTCGGGTACGTTCCTGGATCCGGCGCAGAGCGGTCCGGTTACGGAGAATACTACCGCTGTCGATGCAAACACCCGGGCGACGCAGGAACTGACAAAGGTTATCTCGACCATCAGCTACGGCGGCGATCCGGCCGGCGGCGGTGGAGTGATCACGTTACCAGGCGGCATCATGTTGCCGACTTCGGTTTTCGGCGGCTCGCTGGGATCTTCCCCGATCTTCAGCGCGGCTCGCAGGTCCAGCAGCACCAACCAGGGGACGCCGATCTTCAACGAACTCGGCGAAATTGACGGCTACGCCCCAGCCGGCGCTTCCGGCCTGGCCAAAGGTGTCGGCATCGCGGGCGCGGGGCTGGCTGGCGGCTTCGGCATCCTCTCCGGCGTGCGGCAAGGCGGCTTGCGTGGCGGCTTCACCGCTGCCAGTGCTGGCGCGGGAACAATCTCCACGCTGATGGCGGTTGGCGCGATCGGTGGCGGCCCGGTTGGCGCAGCCATTGCGGCGGGCGCGGCGCTCGGCATCGAATTTGCAAAGACGCTACTGCCAGACCCGAAGGCGGCGCGGTCGCGCGCACAGGACCGCTACATCTCGGCGGCGATGTACAGCGGCCCCGGCTCCGGCTCGTACGAGGAAGACATCTACGGGCGGCAGAACTATTACGACCAGGGCGGGCGGTACGTGGTGGTGAATATCAACACGATGGACGCGAAGAGCTTCATCGACAACCGCTCCATGATCTCTGACGCGGTGCGGCAATCCCTCCAAGAAGCGCACCCACTTAACCAGGAAATCATGGGGCTTTCAGCACCGTAAGTGGAAGGAACGACTATGTCAGAGAAGAACCAACAGCAATTGCTTTCGGCGGACTGTGTCGATCGACGCGCTAACCAGGTGGCCATCGAAACGACCTACTATGACCTGTCCCTCATCTTTGGGAACCTCTCGCAGTCCAACGGAGCGGTAAGCGTGGTGCATCACAGCATGCTCACGATTCCCTGGACGCTGGTACCCGTGCTCGCCTACAAGCTGGCGACGGCGATGGCGGCGCATCAGAGGACATACGGAAAGATCACCTTGCATCCGGCGGGACTTCCACCGCGGCCGGATGAAGTATTGCGGGCGCTTCCAGATCCGCCATCGGAAGAAGTGATCAACGAGATCCTGGGGCTGTTCTACCACTACTTCGGAACCCCAGAGATCGCGGTACCGAACGGCGCAAAGCCGAACTAGCCGGCACCCTGCCGTCTGTTGGTGATTTGAACAGCCTAGCGCTCAAATGCCTGGAATGTCTCGTCCACAACATCGAAGTTCTCTAAGCATAGGCGATCAATGAGATCAAGCGATCTTTTGGCCCATTCGCCTTCCTGATGCTGTTGGTACGTCCTAAAGAGCAGCTCAACTACTGTGTGAGCGTCGCCTACGTGGGAAGTGCAACCGCTACTTGCCCCATTCCTGAAGCGTTCCAGGAACTTCTCGCAAATGTGGCATGTCGTACCCGGCAGTCTACGGATAGATTCCCGCAGAACGTCTAGAATGGGAGACGGATCATCGCAGAAGGCTTTGCTGTTAGAAAAGGACTGAACGAGATCGGCGTACTCTTCAGGATCCGCACCCTCCAAACTGCGGAAAGCAAGTGCGGCCTCCCTTCGTACTGCTTCGTCAGCATCATCAAATAGGACCACCAATCGCTGTTGACACCACGATCGCGAACGCTCCCACGAGATATTTGCTGCGGAGACTTTAGCGAGACCCAGTCGCTGATGGGCATTTCCCGCGAGCGCTTCAGCGGCTAGCTCCTCTGCCTCCGGATGAAAGAAGCAAGCCAAAGCCGCTAACATTGCCCCGTTCACGGCAGCCCTGGAGCGCTCTGAACGTAACATTCTCTCTACGAGAGACCTCACCTCTTGGAAGTTGCTTTGAAGTGCGCGTTTGACCAATTCATAGACAGACGGCGTCGCAAGAAGACTGTCATCTGTGATGTCCATCTGCGCTAGGAGCGACAACCCATCTTGAACATCGTGCTGCATGACTGCCCGAATCGCGTCAGCCACACAGGAGAGAACAGCCGAACTCGAATCCCGAATCATCCGCATAAGAGTGGCGTTGAATCGTTCAATGTAAGCGGCGTCCTTGTAGATCAGCACGGCAACCGCCAAGGCAGCTCTGCCACGAGTAGTGTTTAGGCCTTTGGTATAGGCGTCTAAGTCATCGCTGGCGTCATCGTCACTCGCCTGGCTTTCAGGATCGGGATGGTCAGTGCCAAGCCAATCGAGCATTGCGATCGAATCGACCGGCAGTGGATCATCGATCTCGCCGAGCAAGTCCGCGATGGCCTCACCGCAATCTTCTCTACAATCCGCATAGGCTTTGTGACATACCTGAAGCTTCAAGTCGCCGGAGATTTCCGCACTTTGGATACCGCGAAGGGTGTGTACGTAGTACTGGAAGTTCGTGTCGCTGGGAAATTGAAGCGCTAGCCTTGCAAAACGTTCCGGTTCCCGAACGACGCACGTCTCCAACTGGCGAGCTAGTTCTACGGCACCGCCCCTCAGAAAGTTATCTGACTGCGTAACCAGACTGCAATCAGTGTTATACTTCCTGAGTGCACGAAGCCATTGCTCATCCGTCATCTTGGTAACGGCATTGGCATCAATCGGTGACTCTACCCAGCCCCCACTAATAGCCCGCGGCGCCTGATACGGTTGACGGAATTTCCGCTCAAGTTCTCGAAATCGCGCGTTGGCAACCGTGCTTCGCAGCCCTTCAGGAATAGCAGAGAGCAAGTTAAAGCATGCTTTTCCCATGGACCTGTACCCGTCTGGCAGGCGCTCGGACGGTGCAACATAGTCTAAGACAACCTCCTCAAGACGAGCACGGTTCTCGGCGGAGCAATGCGGGACGGCCGCACCTATGGCCTCCATCGCGAGCCAGTACTCGTTCTCAATGCAAAAGCACCTAAATCGCCAAGGATCCTCACCAAGCAGAGCAATGGCCTCGTTACCGAAGCGAGCACCATTTGCGGCATAGAGCGTAAGCAATAAGGAGTTCGCGGTGTTTGTTTCTCTGCTACGGAGTTCCGAAATGACAGGGGAGAGATCAACCGCCAAATCTTTCGCGAGTAACCTTAGCGATGTTTTCAGTCCCTCCAACGTCGCTGCGCTTGGGCCTGAGCGATCGGTATACTCAAACCAATACGGCCATACTGCGTCTTGCTTCGGAGATTCCTGCAGCGCATTCCTTGCATCGTCGGAGATCTGCAAGATTATGGGAAGTACGTATTGGACGAAAGGTGCCGGCGCACTGCGGGCACTTTCCAAGATAGGCCGATCGGCGAAATAATCCTTTCCAAACGATGGATCTTGCTGCAGCCTCATCCCCGCGACATTCGCGAGCGTCATTCGCCGGCGCATCCATCGCGCCAAAAGCTCGGGAACCCATTCAGGGCGCCCTTTTCCAGCCGCGGACATCATGCTCCAAAAGGTGCCGTTTGCAGCAGCATTTGAACGAAGATCATCAAGGGTACCGTCTTCAATCAGTCCAAGAAACAACTCGAAAAACCGCCGACTTGCGAAGGGGTTAGACCATTGCACAACGTAGCGGAGTCGGGCCGACCAACCCCCACCCAGTCCGACGTACCGCTCTAACAACGCAACGACCAAATCGGGTGATTGTCGCTGATGCCAGCAGATGTACGGTATGACCGTATCCGCCATTGGGTCCGCGGAAGACAACCAGTTCTCGATGATGACTTTATCCACCGCGTACCGAAACCAAGAGCGCGAGCGGCTGAATCGGTACCATGACATCGCCGAGAACTTGTCTGTTGGCGCGCGCCCCTCTACGACGTGTTGGAGAAAAGGTGAAAGGACGTGCTCCCAGATGGTCCACTCTTCGTCGCTCGGATCTGGAACGTCCGAAAGCAACGAGATCGTTAAGGCCTTCAGGTGGGGCCGAATCTTTGAAGCCGACAATAGATCCTGCATCTCTCGCAAGTATCTGTTACGATCAGCACCCCGGAGATAGGTAAGAACCTGTCTAACCTGAGTACGACGAAACAGATGCTGTTCAGAAGATGTGAGGAACGACACAAGGGACTGATTAGCGCGCATAAACGACCGCGCAAAGCAGTAGTCGAAGAAGCTTTCGTGACTGAAAGCATATCGTCGGGCACTCAGTGATACGACTCCTTCGGAGGCCATCTGTTCGATGTAGTCTTCGGGGAAAGCATCTAATCTCTCCTGCGGAACAGAGAGCTGCTGAGTTGCGGCCATCTCGTCCACCAGTGCGTCAATTACCTGCACCCAGCAGTCACTCGTCGGAATTGCACGCAGGTTTACCGCCCTCCGTTTCTCCTTCCAGTACCTATCGAAAAGATCAATAGCAGTGTTGAACGCGGGTGGCCGAGTGGGATCGAAATCGCATCCAAGAAACATCGAGAGGTTTTGCGGCAAAGACAGTATCCTCAATTGTCCTGGCTGAAATTGATTTGGACTAAAACCCTCAGCAACGAGTATCCTAGACACTTCATCAGGCGCAAATTCTCCGATCTCCACTTTGGCGTGCTCGTTGAGAAGTATCGTCCGCAATCTATGGTCGTTATTCCAATCGAAGTCACGGCAAACCACGATCATATGGAGGCGGTGACGTACCCGCAATCCGCGCGCCTCTATCAATAACCCTTCAACCGCCTCTAGAAAACCAATAGCTCGACCTGAGGTTGTGCTCACCGCGTCGAGTTGATCAATGACAAGAACGGCTTCCCGACCTTGCGCTGCTGCCGCAAGAATCAACGCCGGCGAATCCTCGAACGCAAGTTTCGTTCCCAATTCGGATGTGGTTGATATAGGTTCGATCCGGTCGAGGCGAATCGCAAGCACTGGCACGTCAAGAGCCACTAGTTCTTCGACGAAAGCCACCATGCAGGCAGTCTTTCCAGTGCCAGCCCTCCCGGTTACGACCACATCACGCGCCGTGGTCCCTAGCATCGAAAGAAGCTTGTCGACTGCGCTTCGACGCATTAGGGTGTTTCGTATCAATCGCCGCTTTGCGTCTGCGAGGTATTGATTCGTGGCCTCCTTGACGACCGCGCTCGCGTGCAAGCCATTGGTAAGCCGACGCAAAGCGAATCCACTCTCCCTCATTCGTTCGATAAGATCATCTCTCGTGATCGTTTGGTGCACCGAATCAAGAACGATTGTTCGTAGCGCAGAGCACACAGCTTGGGGATCTGAAAGAAAGAGCGCTCTGGCCCGGTCCCGTGCCTGATCTCGGAGGGTATACTCATCGATGGAGCGGATCTCAATTCTGCGCAGAACTCCCCAGGCCTTTTCGACCGTGCATTGCTTCCAGGCCTTCCGAAGTCGTTCGAAAGTATCCTTTACCGCCTTCGCTTCAAGTCCTACCTTTTCGAACTCGCTTGCGGTCTCCGCACTATTGGCCCGGAAAACCAGCTCGTTTAGTTCTGCCGCATGGCTCGACGAGACAAACACAAAGCGGTCATCGTTTCCGTCAAGTTGTTCGAACATCGCCTGTAGGACTTCCTGATCCTTTGCCGCAAGAGAACTGATTGTCCACTGGCCTGTCGGATGGCTTCTCTTGGTTTGGTGAAGCTCTTGATAGCCGTTACACTGAACGACGAACTCCGCATCGTCCAGACTGGGCTTCTCAATTCGAAGAGAGTGGCCTTCTCCGAGGAGCATCTTCTGCAACACAAGGACCGTCCACCACGACTCGTAGCGATTTCCGAGTTTATCTGACGACCCGCCTGGGAAGGGCATAAGCTCAGGATACAAGCGCGGGTAGCGTTGTTACCAGCACAGGTTCGATGGCTGAGTGTGAGCAACTGGTGATCCGGATTCTCTCAGCGCAGACCGTATTGAGCAGGGGGCGTACCTGTACTCCTGGTGATTGGGTGAATAGTCAATCGCCTATTGCCTGGAACTCTGCGATCTGCGCTGGCTCAGATCGATAAAGGTTAGGCGTCTATGGGCGGGCGGCCGTCTCGCTCCATACGCCGCGGGCGTCGGCGCGGGCTGTCGCTTCACACGCTGCGAGATTCGCGGCGCCGCGCGCGTACCGGCGGTACCACCGGGCATAGCCGGCGCAGACTAGCCTTTCCCCCACGTCCTCTCCATTCACAATCACGCGAGCAACGGTTCGCCCGTAGCGGTCAACGTCGACGCGCTCGAGTTGGACGCTGGAACCTACCGGCGCGAGCCGTGCGAGGGCCTCTGTCGCGTCGCTGGCGCCTTCCCTGCCACGTTCGGGGGCGTCGATACCCCAAAGCCTTACCCGAAGTTCCTGGCCGTCCACAACGGCCCGCAGTGTGTCACCGTCCACAATTCGGGCGACGGTGGCGGTCTCGGCACGGCAGACACTCGCGAGCAGTAGCGCGATGGCCAGTATTGCGGGCTTCATGGTCCAAGTATCGGGCGCATTCGCCTTCCATTCCATTCCCCGGCGGGGTTACCCTGGCACCAGATTTTCCCGTGTTTGTTCGCCGTTCGTTCGCCTTCCTGTGGTAGCCTCGTTTCCATGCGGCGGCGGGTGAATGGGCGGGTTTTTGACGACGGCGACGGGCGAGTACTCCTGGCGGCGGTTGGCGTGTGTCGGACGGCCTGTGTCGCGGCTTGCACGAAGGCACCGATAGGCGGGGCGGTCTACCGCGCGACGTCGGCACTCATGGACGCTATCGACGAGCTTGCCGAGGTTCTCACCGGCGACCGGGCACACTTCCATCGGAGGATGGAGAAGTTCCCATGCGCACAGCCGGAGGCCGGCGGGCGAAAGGATGACATCTAAAATCTCCGAATCCGTCGGACGCAGAGTGCTGCTATGCCGGAGATCGCGAGGAACCCAAACTGCGACGGCTCCGGCACCCGATCAAGGGAGAATCCCATGGCGAAATACTCGCCTGATGAGTTCAGCGCAGTGACAGCGGCGGGAGTAAGATGATACGCGAATAGGTACATCGAGTCTCCATACTCAACGTCACGATGGACGTAACCAGTCGCGGAGCCGTAGAATCTCCCGTGCCCAAGATCCTCGTAGAGCTTCATACCAACAGTGGGATTCATGGGGTAATCGGTTATTTCGCTCAAGGGCGTTTCAACACTCCACAGTAGAATGCGCTCCTTGGGTCTCTCGGGGAAAGGGGCGGATGAGAAGCTACAACCAAGACAGTACATGCCGAATGAAGCACTTGTACCAAGTGGAGGGCTTGAAGGCCTCTTGAAGATCATAAAGCCTCTTCTTTTGCCGTGAGGTGGTGAGTCAATCGAGACGTAAGACTCGTAATAGATCCCACCGTCACCTGTATCGGATACATCTCCGAAACTAGTCATCCCCCATACCTTCCCGTTGTAAATAGAAGGGTGGTAGCCAGTCCAAAGAGCGACTGATTCAGCACGAACGCTCAAAACAAACAACAGCGGTAATAGAAAACGCATCCGAGTATCATATCAGCGCCGTTAGAACGCAAGAAAAGGGCCGCATAGCGCGGCCCTTCGGTATTTGGTGAATGTAAGGAAGGCTTAGACGGCTTCTGTCGCGTCCCCTGGGTCCTCGAACAGTTGCGGATGCTTCCGCGGAAGGTCTCGCACCAAGGCAACGGCCCATTCTACGTTCTCCCGGAAGTCGCTCACGGTTTTGGCAGCGTCTTCCGGCGTGAGAGTATCCCCGAAAAACGCATGTTGACGTAGTATGCAGGCGATGAAGTTTTCAACCGGCGTATGCATCCCGCAATCCTCGCGAACTGCAATCAGCGCTTTTGCCATGAGTTCGGCTTCCGAACCGCTGGCGCTGTCGATCACTTCTAGCGCTTCGATATCGGACATGGTGCGGGGATGTTCGCCGCCCCCGCTGCCGTTAAGGGTGACCACGCCGCGGCGCAAGCCGATGAAGCGCTTTGCCGCGATGTACTCCTCCCGGCTGAGGACGATGCTTTGGGCCTTGTCGTGGTTGTCCCACGCTTCGAGGTAGAACCCATGGCACGATTCGGAAGAGAGTTCGGTGTCAAACGGCTTTAGTTCCGGCGTCTCTTCGAAGGCCCGGGGCACTTCGCCATTGGTGGATTCGGGCGGCGCTGGATCCGGCGCGGCGGCGCTTGCTGCCAGTTGTTCCCATTCCTCGCGCGGACGGGCGCAAACGACCTTTGCAATCTCTGCGATGAACTCGCGGTCTGCGGGGGCAATGTTGTTCGACATGGTTTGGTTCTCCTGTGTGTCTCTGTTGTTGGGTTAGTGGGTAGCTCGGAGCGCGGGAACGGTAAGCTCGCCGGGCTCAACTCGCAAAGCCTGGGCGCCGCGTAGCTTGGACTCGAAGTACTCAACCGCGCGGCGACTTGCCCAGTACAGGAAAAGTTCTGACTGCGTTACGCGGGTGACGACCGGGCGCGGCCGGTAGGGTTCCGGTGCGAAGACCGGCGTGGATGTGATGGTTTGTTGGGGCATATGGGGCCTTTCGTTGTGTCAATGAAACATGCTCGACTGGCCGTCGACCAGGAACGGTCGCAACGCTGCCTGATAGGCATCGAAGCAGCTTCGCTTTTCCGTCTTGAACTCCGGGTTCTCTAGACGGCGGTTGCAGTCGGAGCACACCAACCAAGTCTCGGTCACTCCATTTCGGTGGCGGCCGAACCAATGGTCGAACTCTGCAGCCGGTAAGCGCCCCTCGATTCCACATACGGGCGTGCGTTGACAGCACGGACAGTACCCATTGCGACGAAGGGCGACGGCGCGCACATGCAGCGCCTTTGATGCGTCGGACAATGGCCTCCGCTGTACCGGCAGGTTCTCTAAAATTGCGGTTACGGTCTCGGCAACAAATCGGACGTCGCGCTTTATGCTGCGCAACTCCTCGCTGTCAGGATCCGGATTGAGGTTCAGGTTCAGTTGAGCACTCGCCATGAGACGCACAGTATGCGCCAAAGCGGCCACGCGCGTAAAACGCGAGTCCTCTATCTCTTTCGAAACAAACGATCTCTTCTGGAACTAGGCGGCAAACTCTTCCGCGCCACCGGCCTCCCTGGCTAGCTCCAATGTGTTGGCGATTCCCGTTCGCAAGGCCGCGGCGGTCCTTTCATGACGGGCGCCTTCTAACAGCAATACCGCCTCGATCGTTTGGGCGGGCAGATCGAAGCGCTTCGCCAGCGTGGCGGAGATCGACCGACCGTCGCGCTGCAACTCCAGCGCAGCCTCCCAGATCACGCGGCGTACCGAAACAAGAGGCAGACGCGGAACCCGCAGGGAGTGTTCTCGACCGTTGGGTTTCTTTGGCGTCATTTGCGTTGTTTCCGTCCCTTTCTGTTGCTGATCTTAGATCCTACGGGGGGTAAGATGCAAGAGGTTTGTTTGCGAAACTTAACATACCGGGGGTAAGATGTTGAAATGGCAACGAAAAAACTTCCTCCCGATGTCATCGAGTACTTTCGTGAGCAGGGATTGAAGGGAGGGAGGAAGGGTGGATTAGCCCGAGCGGCCAATCTCACGCCTGAGCAACGCTCAGAGATCGCCCGGAAAGCGGTTGCTGCGCGAGAAGCGAAGCGAGCGGCCGAGAAGGCGACGGGCGTCAAGAGCCCTAAGCTTCCGGCTAACAAGACAAAACAGAAGGCACCGGCGGCGCGCTGGGCGAAGGCGGAAGAGGCCGCGGACCCCAAGTCGGCCGTGAAGAAGGGGCGTTCAAAGGCAAAATCAGTGGCAAGCAAGGTTGCGAGGGATGGTAAGTAAGTGAGCAGTTCTTACCCGAGCAAAGAGCTTGCCGAGTCTTTGTCCGAACAGGCGCTCCTCCTGCGCCTGAAGAGCACGGAACATGATTTCGTCGAGCGCAAGCCAAAAAGCCAAAAAGGTGAATGGTTGCAGGTAGCGGTCGCCTTCGCCAACTCAGCACCGATCGGCTGGCCTTGCATTCTTTTCGCCGGCGCCAGTGACGACGGAGTACCTCAGGAGAAGCCGGAACACCTGGAGACCTTGGTCCGTACCGTGACCGGCGTGCTTGACCAGGCCTACCCTGCAATTTATCGGCACGTTGTGCCACTGACGACGCCGGAAGGTTGCTGTGTGGCAGTCATCATTCCTGGTAGTCCTGAACGCCCGCATTTCGCCGGCAAAGCGTACGTTCGCCGGGAGGATGGGATTCGAGAGGCATCCGCCGACGATTATCAAGCCTTGCTCGCCGAGCGCAGTGGCCTAGTGCGCGAACTTCGCCAGCACCTCGGGGAATCTGTGAGATTGGATATCGGGCCTCGCATGGGTCCTAGACATAAGCGGATGAGACTAGTTGATTGCAACCAGTGGTACGTCACCCTTGAAAACCTAGACGTAGATGCGCCAAAGATCCGCTGTCTGCCAATTTCGCGGATAGAACTCAACTATGACCCATGGGAGAAAAAAATAGTCCTTATTGCGGAGACGTGGGCCTAGGTCGGTGAACCACTCACACTTTAGCGAAAACCTTAGCGATGCCAGCGGAAAACGGGGCGAAAATGAGCGTACAGGATCGTAGGTCACTTTAGCGATAAGCTGCTCATTTTAAAGATAAGTCCTTTGTTTTGAGAGTGTAAGACACCACCTGTTAACCGGAGGGTTGTAGGTTCGAATCCTACCCGAGGAGCCAACTAAACAAAGCACTTATATCTAGGCTGAGGAAACCATCAAACGGCCATTTTTGGGGACTTCCTGGGGGACACGCGGCCTCCGGTCGTTCTTCCTGTTGGCCACGCTGTTCCCTCTGCAGGGCGCCGCGGTGCTGGCTCTACGTCAGGCGATCAAGGGAGAGGAAAAGCAGTACGACAGTGCTTTTGCGTGGTACGGGGATGCGCTGGCGGCGGCGTCTGTGCTGGGTGTGCTAGGCGATATCCTGCAAACCACTGGTAACAAGCGCTGGCTGGAGTTCCTGGCCGGGCCGTCGCTCCCGACGTTGGGCGACACTGGCAATTTGCTCGGAATCCTGGTTGACGAAAAAGCCAGCGGGTCCGCCAAGGACAAGGCAATCAAACGATGGATACGGCGACATGCCGGGCCCATCGTTGGCCCAGTACTGAACAAGGCTGGCGAAGCAACCGGAGCGCTCGGCGGTCAATAGGAGAGGGCAGCGAAGCATAAGGGGGCGTTCCCCGCTCCACTTGTGTTTACGCTGCCCAGTCGGGCATTACGATCTTGTCGAGTCGCACGTCGAAGAACTCGTGGACCGCACAGGCGTCACAGAAAATGCGGCCCCAAGGCGTAATCTCCACTCGATCAACAGACGCCTCGACGTCCACATTGTGACGGTGGGTTCCCGCAAGGACTGGCCGGAAGTTGGGATGCTCTTGTTGCGTCCAGGCAATCAGATTCTCATCTGTCGTCATGGCGCGGATCAGCTCGGGCTCGTCATCAAAGCGCGGAGTTGGGTCGTCGTCCTGGTTCGTTATCAACCCGAGGCGCTCTAGGTTGGTTACATAAACGTGCAGCAATTTTGGGTTACTCAGCCCACAGGCATCTTCGATGGGAGACCATCGATGGTAAACCGCTCTCGGCGTGACAGTTGGTGACGGTGTCAAACTAGACCAGTACCAATTGAGTTTCAAGCTGATCTCGGTCTGTCGACGCCTCCAACAGACGGCCGCTAAGATGCGGCATTCATCCGCCGTGATCTGCTGGAGTATCTCCGGGAACGAGGGATGGTTATGCTCTGAAGCCTCGGACATAGAGCTTGCCAGCAGCGCAGCAAACAGGTTCCGCGGAAGTGGATCTGACGACGGGCCAGCAGATTGCAGAGCGAGAAGCACCCTTCGCTGGGTTTCAAACGGAGGCTCCGTCAGTTTTTCTGGAGGAGCGTGCAAGAAAGCAAGCCTTCGTTCGACTGCAGCCCCAACCCAGTCGGCAGCGGCATTGAAGGTCCAAAACAGGCCACTGACCGGTCTGAGTAAACCCCGCACAGATTGGGCTAACGTAAGTCCGATCTCTTTTGCGGCTGGTGATGCAACGTCCTCGTAAACGCGAATTTTCAAATCGGTCGCCTTAGACTCATCCATCAATCAACAGAATAACGCGGGTATTGCGGTCATACCGATAAAGGGGCGGCGGGTGTCGCAGGTGGAGAGCCGATTTGCAGCGTTCAACGGCGGCTGTTCTTAAGCGCTGGGAATAGGAAGTCTTTCAACAGAACTTTCACAAAATCTCGTCGGAACGCGACAGTCCCGGTTGTGTCGCATAACTTGTAATCGCCATTTTCGCTCACCGTGACTTCGTACTCGATGTCGCGCCCATCCGGGATGTGAGTGTGGTCGTACGTCATGCGCGATTGCACCAAATACCCAATTGTGTAATCGAGCTTCCGCTGTTCCGGAATCTTGCTCGATGGCTTGAACCTAATCTGAAGCAGGCGATAACGATTACTGTTCCGAGCCTTGGAAGTACTAAGAGTGAACTGGTTGCCATCCTGCTCGGTAGTATGCTAACTGCTAGCGGCGAAGGTCGACAATTCTGCGGCGAGTTCCGAGAAGAACCTGTCCTGTAACTGTCCGAAACGTCCCACGAACTCTGCGAACGCTTTCTGCTCATCGACAGCATCGATATACCAGCCGGGCGGCGGCAATTGTTTATTGTCCATCGGTTTATCTTAATCCGACATGACACTTTGAAGGAGACGGGCTGCAGATCACTTTTGCGAACCTAGCCCATCCGCCGATAAGGATTACGAGTGAACAGTATGAGTTTCTTGCACGAACTTGAAGCCGGCGCCGCTCGCGCCAGACCCCAGCTTTTGAATGATCCCGCTTCCTTTATTGCGTTGACGATCGGCAGCACTGCACGGCCTGACATGGCTGGTTATTTTTAACCATCAAAGTTCTGCGCCGCCAGAACTGACAGCTAGGCCCAGGAGACCCTGAAGTATACTCTCCCAATGAGCCAAAACACCGTACCGGTCCCCCAGCGCGGCAACGAGTACTTCGATCGCATGCGACAGGAAAAAGATCCGCTTGCGGACTCGGTGGTCGACGAACTGTTTCGGGAAGGAACCATTGAAAACGTCAACCTCGTCATGCGGACACTAGTCGCAAACGACGGTATCGATTCCGCCGAGTTTCCTCCGCAAGTCGCAAAGTTTCTGCAGGACACCAGTAAATGGCCAACCTGGGCCGACCCCGCCCGGATCGAAAACGGACAACAGCTCTTTTGGCGGTATGGCCCCAAAATCATTGCCATTCTGCATTGCTACTCCTTGCCCTTCTGTTACGCGGCAGAAAAAGGAGTCCAGGTGTTGGCTCTCACCGGACGCCTTTCCTCAAATCCCACTCGCCGCATCATCGAAACCGCGCAAATGGTTGTCGACGTCCTGTCGCCAGGAGGCATGGACCCCGGCTCCGGTAAAGGCATTCTCACCGCGCAGAAGGTTCGATTGATGCACGCCGCCGTTCGCCGCCTGACCCTCCAATCCGGTCGATGGAACCCCGATTGGGACCAGCCGATCAACCAAGAGGATCTGGTGGGCACGCTGTTGTCTTTCAGCTGGGTAGTCCTCGACGGCCTGCAAAAGCTGGGCATCGAAGTTACTGGCGCAGAGGCAGAGGACTACCAGCACTGCTGGAACGTAGTCGGCTACATCCTGGGAATTCGCGAGGAACTGCTTCCCCAGTCCGCCAAAGAGGCCGGCGAGTTGGCATCGTCCATCAAGAGCAGGCTGTACGCCAATTGCAAAGAGGGCGAAGAGATGACGGCCGCTCTCGTCGGCATGATGACCCACATCGTCCCCGGCGACGCATTCGATTTCGCACCCGCAGCCTTGATCCGCTACCTCATGGGAGAAGAAGATGCCGCGCTCATTGGCGTCCATCCCAACGCGCTGTCTGGCCTGCTGCAACACCCCGCAAGGTTGCTGATCCGTGGCGGCTCCAAAACCCTGCAAGGCGTCGGTTACTACGGTCCGCTTTCCGAAACCTTTAGCAGACTCCTCATCGTCGGCTTGATTCACGTGATGCGCCAAGGCAACCGGCCGTCATTTCAAATCCCGCAGGTGTTACGCCAGCGTTGGGGAATCGAGTGGACCTCGTAGAGCTACTGCTTCGTCGCAGCTCTCCGCAATTCCAAACGCTGCAGAGACTTCGCGGCTAGCGGCAAAATACCTTTGTTGGAGTCCGAATCCGGAACCGTGTAGATCTCTTCTTCCAGGACATCCCCACGCAAACGCAGCAGCGAAATCAGCAGCAGCTTGTCGTACTTGAATGGCGCGACCAGCACGTCGCCGAGCCACTGCGCGTCTAGACGGACTCCGCCGCCTTCGTCGAAGTAGAGGTCATTCGGTCCCTTACCCCGACAGAGCTTGTAGTCCTTCACCCCGCGCTGGACGCCATTCTCGAAATAGGTCGTCTTGAATGTTGAGCAGGTGTTGTCGGCTTCCGGAAAAGGTCCAATCTCCCTCTTCACTGTCACTGAGGGCGCACCCGGCCTTGGCGGATAGTTCTTCAACTCCCCAACCCAGGACCCCGAAAAATCCGGCGCGGCCGCAAAGACCACGGTCGCCAGACAGCACATGCAGAAGAGCCTACCCAATCTCATGAATCACCGAAGGGTAGCATCGTGCGCCGCAAACTGGTAACCAGGAAGTACCCCAATATCGGGCCCGAGCCAAAGCCGAGCAATGGCACCGGAGTGATCTCCAGAGGGGCCAGTGCAAAAAGTGTCGCGTAGTACACCGCAACAGCGAGCGCGCTGCTGCAACCACTTGTCCGGGCGACCCAAACGAGTCCGGCCACCGGCAGGGCCGCAGACGCGAGTGCGGCGAGGAAAGCTACCGGGGAAGCCGCCGCGGCGATTTTGAAGACGCCTTCGACGAACGGTACGGGAGCGAGGGGATCTGGTATTCGCCACGCGACGTGAGGCACGCCGCCAGGAGAATCAATAGAGACAGCGCTTGCAAGCGGCGGCGTACACCTGAGGCGAGGAACGCCGTCAGCGTCGCCAACGCATACGCGGTGAGTTGGGCGGCATCCGGTTGCAGGGTGAGTACGAGTGCAGTTGTGGCTGCGATCGCGAAGTAGACGAGGGGTGAGAGGCTGGTTACGGCACCCAGCAAGAACAGCGTCGCTGGCAGAACCACAGGCGCGAGGTAGAGGCGGAAGCCTCCGAAGCTGAGCCACCGCGAAGGGTGGCCTCCGAATGTACCGCGAGAGGAAGCCAGAGGCTGAGGGCGAGGGCCGGAGCGGCCGAGCCGATGAGAACAAGCTGGACGTTGGTTCGCGTCACGATTCTGTTCTTGGCAGGCCGGAGTCGTCCCAGTTTCCGAACATCTTGTTTTGGGCGGTTTGGCGTATGAAGTTTTGCAAGCGCTTTTCCCATTCGCCGCTCGGCTTACGATTCCGGAACTCTTCGATGTAGCCGATGCGGACTCTGGCGTACAGGGGCGGAAACGCGAGGAAGTTCTGCCAGGCGCCTGCTTCCCGAAGCTTTTGTTCGATGTCGGCGGGGACTCGTACGGTGGTTTCGCTGAGGTCGGGCAAGTTTCTGGCGCCTGCTTCCGTCATTTTATTCTCAGCGATCAGGCGGCGGGCTCGCTCCTTGTTCAATTCCGTCCAATTGCTGCGGGGGCGGCGGGGCGTGAAGCGAACGGCAGACGCACCTTGGTAGGTCTTGGTGATGCCGTCGATCCAGCCAAAGCAGATGGCCTCTTCGACCGCGTCGAGGTACGTGATGTGGCCTTCGAGCTTGGGTCTTAGGAGGAGCCAGATTTCCGATTCTGTGGCGTGATTCGCGGCCAGCCAGGCTCGCCATGCCGAACGTTGCCCGGGGTCCAGCGTCGATCCGATGGTCATCTTTGTGCGATAGGTAACAGCGCGTTCGGAATGATGGCGTAAGATCGGAGGAGGTTGTTTCTTTTTTCTCAGGCGACCTCGGATGGCGGGTTGGGACAGATAAGTCCTTGTTTTTCAACTCATGCCTGCCGTTTTGCATCGTACCCATTTTGGGTATCTGAGTACCCATTTTGGGTATTTGACTGGAGATAATCTGCTGATGACCACCCGCTTTGCCCTTCTCGCCGTGGTTGGTACGCTTGCCGCGGCACAGACTGTTCCCCTCCCTAATCCACCTCCTTTTGATCCGAACGACCCTGAGGGGTTCGTCGAGTATCCGAACAAAACCGGCCGCTACGTTTGGAAGCGGAAGGGTACTTGGACCCCGAGTGCGTTTTCTGCACGCGGTGGTACGGCGGGTGTTACTCCCGCGGCTCGCCAGAGTATGCTGGCGGTGCTCGATTCGCTCTCCGCAATGTTGCGCGCCACACCCGAGGGTTCGCAGATTACCGGTTGGTTTATGAAGGAGCCGCGGAGCTACTTTCTGGAGAACCCTTACGACTTACCTCCCGGATTGACGCCGGCGTCCGTGCCGATCATTTTTGAGGCCGGTTTTTATCCTTTCTATCTGGCGGACACCCTGATAAAGGGCGCTTATAAAGAAGTCACCGGCGGCGAGACCGAGGGCATTTACTTCACGTTCAACCGGCTGCCTGAGCCAGGTAAGCAGCCGGTGATCGCGCAGGAGCAGGTTGCGGATCGCGGACCGGTCCGGTTCTTTCTGCGTCCGGACGCGAGCACAACGTATGCCGGGTTCCCGGTCCTGGATGGGCAGGAGCTGGTGATCGCGCGACCGGGACGGGATCCGTTTGCGCCTGCGCCGTACGGAAGGGTGTTGCGGGCGGCCATGGCTGAGTTTGAGAGCGATCGCAAAACGGCGGAGCAACGTCTGGCCGGGTTGAAGGCCAAAGAAGCGGAAACACTGGCGCCGGCCTATGAACAGGCGATGCGAGATCACCTGGAGAAGTACTCAGGGGCGTTCCGGACCAGCGACCCAAAGAAGTACGAGGGCCGCTTGGCTGGCATGGAGCGGGAGTTACGCTACAACCGCGATAAGGCAAAACAGGACGCCAATCCCCAGCGGGACGAGGCCGGGAACTGGTACTGGCATCCGATGGACGCATACGCCGATGCGCAGCGTAGGTTGGCAAGCATGAGTCCGGCGGAAGCCGCGGCTCCGGCTTGTTTTGTTGCGGCCCCGAAGGAGCAGGGCCGGTACAAGATAAAGGGCCAGATTGTTGCCGGGGTGTCCGCCGGTTGCCACCCGATTGTGATTGAAAACTACGCCTACTTTGATCCGAAACTGCCTCGCCACGTGCCGCAAATCCTTACGGCAAAGGCGTTTGGCCGATGCTTTCAGGTTGTGAACGGCCAACTTACGCCTTATCCATTGCCGGTGAAATCGATCGTGCCACCGCAGGGTTGCGCCCGGCATGTCGCAATGTGGTCGGCTTTGGACTGGAAGAAGGTAGCGGGGTTGCTGGCTCCTTAGAATTACTGCAGGGTCTTGGGCAGGTCCAGCACCGGGTTCGATTGGAAGAAGTGGAACGGGCGGATGTGGAAGTGATGCCACATGACCGGCATCACCGGCCAATCCTCCGCGCGCGGCACGTGATGGAAGCCGAGGGTGTACCAGCCGACGATGTCCGTGTTCACGATGGGGCGATTGGCTTGGGTCCAAACGGCTAGCCCTTCGTTGGCGTCTGAACTGGTGGGGTAGGTGCCGGAGGCGTAGCGCTCGTCCTCTTTGTAGGGCGTGACCCAGAAGGCGTGAGCCGAGAAGGCGCCGATCTTTTGTACCGGATCATCGGCCGACATGAGCGATTTGGCAGTCGCGCCGGGCATGACCTCATAGCCGGTCTCGTAGTTGAGGGGACCCTTGGTGGAAGGGTTCATGAACATCCACATGGCTGGGGAGTCTGCGCGGATGTCGAGGATGGCGTCTTTTTCGCGCTGGGCGGTGGACGGTTGGAGTACCCAAATGGACTTGCGCATGGGGTCGTTTTCGATGCGCTTGGGTACGAGGCGGTGGAGCATGAAGCTGTTGGCGGGTCCGTCGACGTCGAGGTCGAGGCGGTAGGAGAAGTAATGGTCGTGGTTGACGCCCAGGGTGTTGGGGGCGACGAACTGTCCGGTCTCGTGTGTGGTGGTGTGGTCGTGCGTGGACGAGGCCGTTTTCTCTTTGACGGGCTTGGTTTCGATGATGCCGGTGGCGCCGACGGCGACTTCGATGGTGCCGTCCTGTTCAAAGCGCCAGTCCATGATGTAGTCGTAGTTGCCGATGACGGCTGCCGAGCGTAGAACGAGTTGGCGCGCTGGGCGGCCTTGGATCTCTCCGTTCTCGGCGTGACGCCAGGCGGGGTTTTCAAGGTTGCGCTCGAAGAGGCAGGCCATGTTGGCGGTGCGCTTGGGTGCACCGTTTTCCCCTACCGTAAAGGCGTCAAACCAAGTGGCACGTGCGGGACAGTCGAGGTCCGGACGAAGGGGCTTGAGGTGTCCGCCGGTGCCGTAGAACTGGCCTGCGTCGATGAAGGCGCGATTGTTCCAGCCGGTGGCGGGGTCCATGTAGGGGACGAAGAGTTCGCTGACGCTGCCTTCATACATCACCGAGCGCGGTTTGCCTTTGTCGACGAAGCGGACGAGGTTGAGGACGGTTCCGACGCGAGGGTCGATGCGCATGCGGAAGCGCCAGTCCTGCCAGGAGATCTCGCCTTTGTCGATGCGGTAGGCGGTGCCTTGCGGCTGTACGGTGGCGATGGAGGTCGTGTTGGGGCGCGCGACTTCGGGGATGTCCTCGTAGTTGGTGTTTCCGCCGGTGGGGATGGGAGTGCCGCCGGTGTCGTCCACGCGGAGGACTTTTCGGGCCGTGATGTCGATGGGGATGCTGAGACCTTCGATGGAGCGGCCCCAACCGCGGTAGACGCGATGGGTCATGGAGCAACTGGCAAAGCCGATGCGTTGGGTGGCTTGCTCGGGGATCGCACGGTAGGCCACGGGTAGCGCGAAGCACTGGACGTGGCGCATGTCGGTGATGCCGCGCTTTTTCATCGCTTCGATGACGCGGGGGTCGCTCTTGATGACCTCTTCCATGCCGATGAGTTCGCTGGTGACGAATGGGGCTTGGGGTCCTTTCAGTTCGTCGAAGCGGACGACTCGGCGGGCGGCGACGTCCACGAGAGCGGTGTAAGACTTGGCCCCACGCAGGAGGATGACATCGGCCTGGCGTGGGATGGGCTGGCCGGGCCTCCAGGTAAGGACGAGGGACTTGGACGGCGGATGTAAGAGGACGCTGGAAAAGATGGTGTCCGGAGTGGCGTGTCCTGCGGTTGCGAGGGTGTCGTAGACATTCCAGTATTCGTTGCTGGTGAGCGCGTCCAATGGATGGACGGGCGCCTGGGCGGTGGCGAAAGTGGCGAGGCCGAGCAAGAGGAGCAGAACACGCATGAGGTTCATAAGGGTAGCGCTGGATGGATGGCCGCGCAAGTGGACGCTGAACGCTGTTCATTTTACGTTTCTTCCTGACTCCGGGGGGATGTGGGCAGCGTCTACGACTACGAAATCAGGAATTGCATGAAACATCGCTTCTTCTTTACATTTGTGGTTTGTCTGGGTGCCGCGTTTGGCCAGGAGGATGACAGCAAAGGTACCGGTTCGACCGCGGCTGCTGCGCCCGGCAGTTTCCAGACGCAGACGGCGAAGGATCGCTGGAACAAATACGCCAAGGATGCGTTTTTGTCGCCGGCGCCGTTTTTTGCCAGTGTGATGCCCGCTTTGGGGCAGCAAAACCGGAATGAACCGGTGGAGTACGGGCAGGGTTGGGATGCGTTTGGAAACCGGGTGGGGCGTCGCGCGGCGCAGTATCAATTGCAGACGGCGATTTATCACGCCGGCGCTGCAGCGATGGGAACGTCGACGGGGTATCAGCGGTGTGCTTGTTCGGGCGGGGCGAAGCGATTGGGGTACGCGTTGAGCCGGTCGTTTGTGACCAAGAATTCGTCTGGCGCGACCGTGCCGAATGCTGCGTTCTTAGGCGGGATCGTGGGTGGCGCGGTGATCGCGAGTGAGGCGTGGTATCCGGCACGGTACCGGTGGAGCGGCGAGGGGATGCAGACGGCGACGGTGCAGGTTGGCGTGGGTACGGCGTTCAACATCATTCAGGAGTTTGGGCCGGACTTGAAGAAGCTGTTCCGGCGGAAATAGGAGGGTATGATGCTGAAGATCCTGTTATGGCTGACTGCTACCGCCATGTTTGCCGCGGAGCCTGTGACCTTGACGATTCAGTTGAAGGGGTTCAAGTCCGATAAGGGTACGGTGCGGGTGGCGCTGTTTGACTCTGAAGCGGCATTCCCGAAGGCCGATAAGGCGATGCGGAAAGAGATGGCGAACATCGCAGGGGGTACAGCAACGGTGGTGCTGTCCGACCTGAAGCCCGGCACGTACGCGGTGGCCGCGTATCACGATGCGAATGGCAACGGAAAGATGGATACCAACTTTATCGGGATTCCGAAGGAGCCGACGGGCGTTTCCAATGATGCGAAGGCTCGCATGGGTCCGCCGTCGTTTAAGGATGCGAAGTTTTCGTTGACTGCGACGAACGCGATTACGATTACGATGCAGTGAGGGGGGCGTTGCTCCAGCGGTGCGCGGGGCGTAGCTGGGCGTCACCCTGTTCGCGCGGCCGCTTTTGAACGGGTACGCCGGCGATGGTGTGGGGTTCGGAGACGGCGGGGGCCGAGGGTGCAGGATCGGGCGACATACGCACCGTGTGGACAATACTCTTCATTTATTCCTTGATTTGTTGGATCGTTTGGGGAACTGCGGCGATTACGGCGTAGCGCAGCCCGAAGATGTTGCGGATGGAGACGTTGTCGATCTTGAGGCAGTTGAAGCCCTGGTTGTGGACATCGTCGCAGAGGCGTGAGCAGGCACGTTCGATACAGCGGCTGTCGGAGAAGCCGACTCCGGTAGCGCTGCGGCGTTCGACGGCTTGCCGCAATTGCCAACCAGCGGCAGCACCGCTGGCATTGACGACGCCGCCGATCACAACGGACCAACGGCTGGAGGGCAGGCGGGTGCCGGTGCGCCAAGTGGGTGGCAGTGCCGTTCCCGGGGCGACCAGCACCACGCCGCTTGTCAGAGCCAGATTCGGTTGTTTGCTGTAGAGGGACGCCAAAGGAGGAGCTTATTCCTGCGGCTGGGTACGGATGGCGAGCGGAGAGGTTGTGCGCCAGCCGACGCCGGTGTTTTCCGTGGTTGTCGGACGGCGGAAGGGCTTGCGCTTCTGGGCGGCGGCGAGCTTGGCGGCCGAGCGGTCTGCACTGACTTGCGACATTTCCTGTTCGCCGAATTCGTGGACGGAGGCAGAGGTGGGGTCGCTGGAGCGGCGTTCGAGCAGGCTCAGGCAGAGCAGGGGTAGTTCCTGGATCGGGATCCCGTGGGTGCGGAGCAGCGACATGTCGGCGTGTACGGATACTTCGGTACGGGCGTTGTCGGCGTCGATGCCTTCAAACAGGAAGGTACGGCCGCCGCGTTCCTGTACGAATCCCTTCAAAACGAAGCGATGGTTGGCGGGTTTCACCAGCATTGATTTCTCCTCTTCTTGATTGGTTGAGCGGAGAGAGTTGAGAGGGTGGGAGAAAAGCAAAAGGCGGCCGTTGTGGGCCGCCCCGTGCCATTGTGACGGTTATGAGATGTGTGGAGATTGCGCTTAGTAGCGACCGCGACGGTTGCCACCGCCGCTGTTGTTGCCACCACCGCTGCGGCGATTGCCACCGCCGCTGCCACCGAAGCTGCGTTCTTCACGAGGACGAGCCTCGTTCACGTTCATGGCGCGGCCGGCGAGTTCATGGTTGTTCAATTCGGCGATTGCGCGTTCCGCTTCCGAGTTGACACTCATTTCGACGAAGCCGAAGCCCTTGGCTTGCCCGGTATCGCGATCGGTGATGATGCTCACGCGGTCGACGGTGCCGTATTCCTCAAACAGCGAACGAACGGCGTGTTCGGTCGCGTCGTAACTTAGATTTCCAACGAAGATATTTTTCATCTGCGTCCTTCCTTGAAGTTGCAGGCCAGTGATTTAGGGCAGGATTGACGAGGGGGCCTGGAAGGACCGGACGAAAAGAGATGCCAGAAGTCAGCGAACTGTATACTACCCTCTTACGGTAGCACAACCGGAGAGGGGCTCAGTTCGCCGTCCTCGTGCGAGGTTTCCTGATCGGAGGCGCCGGGGGTTTCTACGCCGATGCCGCGCTTGCGATCCATGCGCTTGGCGAACTTTTCCTGCTGGCGCTCTTTGCGCTCCTGTTCCTTTTGACGTTTTTTGAATGTGGTGGCGGATCGTTGAGCCATACTTCTCCTTTTCGAAGTGGGGTCGCCAGAAGAATATGGGGATCGGTTGTTGGACGGTCCGAATACTAGTCGGGCTGCTGCGGACAGGTAACTTCAGTATCGCATGGCGACGGCTAGCGGATGGTTTGGAGGGCTTGAGCGGCGAGTTGGCGGACGTTGGGGTCGGGGTCGTTCTGGGCGAGACGGAGTTCCGCGGCTGCGGCAATTCTGTTGCCTTGCTGCAGGAGGAGAGTGCCCAGGCTGAGGTGCGCCTGGCCGAAGTTGGGGTTGAGGCGGAGGGCGTCTTTGTAGTGCGAGATCGCACCGGTTTGGTCGCCGGCGGCAGCGAGGAGACGACCGAGGAGTTCGTGCGCGACGGGTTGCTTGGGGTCGAGCTTGAGCGACTGTTCGAGGAGAGTTTGGGCGGCGGGGATACGGTCCAGACGAAGCAAGGTGATGGCGTGGGCGAAGTGGTTGACGGCGGTTTGGGCGGCGCGTTCGAAGTGCCAGGCGGCGGTTTCCAGGTCGTTCTGGGCGGCACGGAGGTACGCCATTTGGCCGTGGGCGAGGAGTGAGGTGGGCTTGAGGCGTAGCGCGGTTTGGAGCGCGGCAAGAGCGTCGCTCGGTTGGCCGAGTTGAGCGAGGGTGGCGCCGAGGCTGGCATGGGCGTCCGAGAACAGAGGGTCCAGTTCGATGGCTTTGCGAAAGGTGGCGATGGCGGCCTGCTTGTTGCCGAGGTCCGATTGGAGGAGGCCGAGGTTGTAGCGGATCTCGGGGTCCTGCGGGGCGAGGGTGACGGCTTGCTGCATGGAGGCAAGAGGCTCTTGCGTGCGTCCGAGCGCGCGCTGGGGCATGGCGAGACGGGCGTACAGGATGGCCGAACGAGGCTTTTTGGCGATGGCGGTGCGGTAGGCGGCGATCGCTTCTGTGGAGCGTCCGGCACGCTGAAGGGCGTCGCCAAGTTCCATGTAGAACTCGGGCTGTTCCGGCTTGCGGCGGGCGATTTCGGCCTGGAGTTGGGGAATGCCTTTTTGCAGATTGCTGCCGTGGGTGACCTGGGCGACGGCGGTGTACAGATCGTCCTTGGGGCCGTAGGGTACGACCTCGCCGCGGTAATCGTACGCGGGGCCGTGCTTTTCCGCAATGGGTGCGAGCGCATTTGGCGGCGCTTGGCGCTGGATGAGATGGTCCGTCATGACCGCGTGTACGACGTCTTCACTGCGGCGCTTGGGCATATGGCAGCCGATGCAGTTGCCGGCTTGCGGGTGCGATTGGGCCTTGATGGTAGCTGGGGCGTGGCATCCGGCGCAGGTCTTGTTGTAGGCATCTTCCGCGGGCTTGCCGTGCTGGATGTCGTGCGGGTTGTGGCAGGTGGTGCAGCCGAGTTTGCCGGCACTGGCGATGTAGCACTTGGATTTTTGCAGACGGTAGACGGAGTTGACGATTTCGAACTTGTCGTCGTGGCCGGTGCCTGGGGCGTGGTCGAACGATAACTGGAAGGCGCTAAAGGGTTGTCCGGGCTGGTAGCCGAATGGGTGTTTGTCGTAGCGGCGGATGGAGTTGGGCAGTGGACGGCTGGTGGTTTCGAGGTGGCACTGCATGCAAACGTCCATGGCACGTACGGAGTCAAGCTTTGCGGGGTTGACGATGGTGGCGCGGATCTGGTCCAGCAGCGGTTGGGGCTGCTTGGCGGCTTCGATGTGGCGCGTGCCGGGGCCGTGGCAACGCTCACAGTCGATGCCTTGCGGGAGGTCACCAGTGAAGACGGGTTCTGCGCCGGTGTGGTCGTGACCGGGCGGAATCGCGGGGTACGCGTTGTGGCAGAACATGCAGTCGTACCCGATTTTGCGTCCGAGCGGAGGGTCACTGCGGTCGAAGCCGGGGTTGAGTGCCCACTTGCCGCCGGACTCGGAGTACCAGGCGAGCGGGAGTTCGATGAGGGTTCCGCGAGCGCTGCGGTGAAGGTAGGTACGGACATGGTTGCCGGAGCCCATGATGAAGTCGATGCGTGATTCTCCGGCGTTGGTTGGCTGCTGCTTGTGGTCGATCTGCCACCAGCTTTGGTACCAGTTTCCATCATCGCGCCGGGTGACATCGAACCAGGTTCGTGTGGCGGGGTGGAAGTACGGCTGGGGGTTGGGAAAGCTGTCGGGCCGGGGCTTGTAGAAGGCCTTGGCCATGCCGGTGTTGGCGTAGGTCTTGGCGATGTTGGCGTGGCAGGGTGCGCAGGCCGTGGAGTCCGCCAGTACGGGCGTGGCAGCGAGAATGACGAGAGATAGAAGTGCTGGGTGGAGGAAGCGCCCGGTCACGAAACGGCTATGGTAACGCGGGGGTCAGGGAACGATCACCTTCCAGCAGAGGTAGACGGAGATGGCCGCTTTGAGACTCCAGGCGATGGTACGGATCCAGTTGGAGTTGACGAGGAATTGGTGGGTGCCGACGTCGAAGCCGCGCTGGAGAGCATCGTGGCAGGGGACCTGTAAGAACGCGGTGGAGAGCCAAATAATGCCGACAAGGGCGACGCTGCTCCAGAGTGCCCAGGCGGGCAGGCGGCCTCCGGTGGCGAAGGCGGCGAGAGCGAGAGAGGCAGCGAGTTCGGCGAGCATCGGGGGTCCGACGACGAGGGTGGTGAGGCTCGCGTGCTGGGATTCGTAACGGGTGAACTGGTCCCGTCCGGTGGCTGCGAATAACGGGTAATGCACGATCTGGACGAACCAGATGAGGCCCAGCATGAAGAGGTTGGCGGTGAGGTTGATGAAGAGGAGTGCGTAGAGCGGAGCGGGTGTCATGACAAAGAGGCGCGGAGGATGTCCGCCTGGCGAATGATGTTGGCTTTCTGATCGGGCGAGAGACGATCCAAGTTGCGGACCTGCATCTTCATGCGCTGGTTGGCCTGCAGGGCAGGCTCATGGCGAAGGAGGAAGTCCCAATAGAGCGTGGTGAAGGGACAGGCGTTGGGGCCCGTGGACTGTGCGGGATCGTACTTGCAGCCCGTACAGTAGTTGCTCATGCGCTGGATGTACTTGCCGGAGGCCGCGTAGGGCTTGGAGGCCATGATGCCGCCGTCCGCGAATTGCGACATGCCGATGGTGTTGGGGAGTTCGACCCATTCGACCGCGTCGACGTATACGGCGAGGTACCACTCGTGTACCTGCTTGGGTTCGACGCCGAAGAGCAACGCGAATAAGCCCGTGACCATGAGGCGCTGGATGTGGTGGGCGTACCCGTATTCAAGCGTTTGGCCGATGGCTTGGCGAAGGCACTGCATGTCGGTTTCGCCGGTCCAGTAGAACTTTGGTAGAGGATTTGAGGCGGCGAGGGCGTTGCGGCTGGCGTAGCCTTGGGGCATGAAGGTCCAGTAGACGCCGCGTACGTACTCACGCCAGCCGAGGATCTGCCGGATGAAGCCTTCTACGGCTGCGAGCGGCGCGAGGCCCTTGCGATAGCGTTCTTCTGCGGCTTGGACGACAGTGAGCGGGTGTATCAGTTTGAGGTTGAGCGCGACGGAGATACGCGAGTGGTAGAGGTACGGCTCGCCGGTCCACATGGCGTCCTGATAGGTGCCAAAGTGTTCGAGGCGGTGGTCCAAAAAGTCGTCTAGGACTTCCGCGGCTTGCTGGGGCGTGACTGGCCAATCGAAGTTGCGGCAGGTGCCGGGATGCTGCGGGAAGACGCGATCTACGGTATCGAGAACGCTGCGCGTGATCTTGGAGGGTTTGAAGGCGCGGGGCGCTGGTACTGCTTTGGGACCTTGTTTGCCGAAGGACCCGCGGTTGTCCGAGTCATAGTTCCAGTCGCCGCCTTCGGGCTTGCCGTCGGACGTCATGAGAACGCTGTATTTGCGGCGCATGTCGCGATAGAAGTACTCCATGCGGAGCTGTTTGCGCTCTTTTGCGTAGTCTCGAAAATCCTTGACGGGGCAGAGGAAGTGGATGTCCGGGACGAAGTCGAGGTGCGGAGCGACCTGACGTAGGGCCTTGGCGACGCGATAGTCCCCGGGTTCTACGACGCGGACGAGTTCGGGCTTATGCTTGGCGATGGCGAAGCGAAGGGCGTCTGCCAGTGTGGCAGGACCGTTGGCGTCTTCGATGTGGTGGTATTCGACCTGCCAGCCCTCGTCGCGACGCTGCTGGCAAAAATGGCGCATCGCAGACAGGAACACTGCGATGCGCGCCTTATGGCTCCACACGTGAGTGGATTCCTCACGGACTTCCGCCATCAGAATAAGGTCACGGGTTGGATCGCCGTCTTTTAGTAAAGGTGATGCAGGGTCCAGCTGATCACCAAGGATTACGAGAAGATTGCGAACCGTCATGCCGCGACTTTCTCTATGGATGCTGACTGGGGTTCGAAGATCTATTTGTTTGCTTCTGGAACGGGTGTACAGAAATACTTATTCGAGCTATAAGCCTTGGGCTCTGTTTCTTCTTGAAAAGCTGCAGCAGACTGAAGTTTCAACGCTATGAAGGAGAAGGTTATGTACAGAACCCAAAGGCCGCTGCTGACCACGTTTGCCGTCGCCGCTGCGACCTTTCTGGTACCGACGATTGCCAGCGCGCAGACGGCCCAACCGAACCAGTTTTGGTGGCCCGAGAAGCTGGACCTGTCGCCACTGCGGCAGCGTTCGGCAGATTCCAACCCGCTTGGGAAGGACTTCAACTACGCCAAAGAGTTCGCGACACTCGACCTCAAGGCTGTGAAGCAGGATATTGCAAAGGCCCTGACCACGTCGCAAGATTGGTGGCCTGCCGATTATGGCAACTACGGCCCCTTCTTTATCCGCATGGCATGGCACAGTGCAGGTACGTACCGCACGTTTGATGGTCGCGGTGGGGCCGATGGCGGCCAGCAGCGCTTTGACCCGCTGAATAGCTGGCCCGACAACGCGAACCTGGATAAGGCTCGCCGCCTGTTGTGGCCGGTGAAGGCGAAGTACGGACGGAAGCTCTCCTGGGGCGATCTGATGGTGTTGGCCGGTAACGTGTCGCTGGAGCAGATGGGCTTCAAGACCTTTGGTTTTGCCGGTGGCCGCGCGGACGATTGGGAACCGGATCTTGTGTACTGGGGTCCTGAGAAGAAGTGGTTGGACGATCAGCGGTATAGCGAAGGTCGCAAGTTGGCGAAGCCGCTGGCTGCCGTCCAGATGGGTCTGATCTATGTGAATCCGGAAGGTCCCAACGGGAACCCGGATCCGCTGGCTGCGGCGAAGGACATCCGCGATACGTTCGGGCGCATGGCCATGAACGATGAAGAGACGCTGGCGTTGATCGCTGGTGGGCACACGTTTGGTAAGGCGCACGGTGCGCGGAAGCCCGAGGGTTGCGTGGGTCCGGAACCGGCTGCAGCTCCGGTAGAGCAGCAGGGTTTTGGATGGAACAACAAGTGCGGCAGCGGTAACGGTGTGAATACCGTCACCAGTGGTCTGGAAGGTGCATGGACGTCGACTCCGACCAAGTGGTCGTCGCAGTATCTGACCAATCTGTTCGCGTTTGAATGGGTGAAGACGAAGAGCCCGGCGGGTGCGACGCAATGGGTGCCGGCGGATAACAAAGGTGCGAATTCGGTTCCGGATGCGCATGATCCCTCGAAGCGGCATGCTCCGATCATGTTCACGACGGATCTGGCGCTAAAGGAAGATCCGGAGTACCGCAAGATCGCGCTGCGGTTCCGCGATAACCCTGAGGAGTTCCGGTTGGCGTTTGCGAAGGCGTGGTTCAAGCTGACGCATCGCGACCTCGGTCCGCGGGCACGGTACATCGGTGCGGAAGTGCCGCGTGAGGATCTGGTGTGGCAGGATCCGCTGCCTAAGGCTGAGGGTAAGGCGATCGACGCGAAGGATGTCGCTTCGCTGAAGGCTAAGATCTTAGCATCGGGCTTGTCGGTTCCGGAGTTGGTGCGTACGGCTTGGGCATCGGCGGCTAGCTTCCGGGGTACGGACATGCGCGGCGGCGCGAATGGCGCGCGGTTGCGGTTGGCTCCCCAGAAGGATTGGGAAGCGAACAATCCGGCTGAGCTGGCGAAGGTACTGCCGAAGCTGGAAGCCATCCAGCAGGAGTTCAACAAGGGCAGCAAGAAGGTGTCGATGGCTGACCTGATCGTGCTTGCGGGTACGGCCGCGGTGGAGAAGGCTGCGAAGGACGCTGGCGTGACGGTACAGGTGCCGTTCACGGCGGGTCGTGTAGATGCGACGGCGGCACAGACTGACGTACATTCGTTCTCCTTCCTGGAGCCTGCGGCCGATGGATTCCGCAACTACTACAAGGCTGGCGAGTCCAAGCTGGGTCCTGCCGAGATGCTGGTGGAGCGCGCGAATCTGTTGACCTTGACGGTGCCGGAGATGACGGTGCTGGTTGGTGGTCTGCGGGCGCTCAACGCGAATACTGGCGGGGCTGCGCATGGTGTGTTCACGAGCAAGCCTGGGGTACTGACGAACGACTTCTTTGTGAACCTGCTGGATATGTCCACCAAGTGGGCTCCGGCCGGGAATGCAGAGGGCGTGTATCAGGGTACGGATCGCAAGACCGGTGCGGCGAAGTGGACTGCGACGCCTGTGGATCTGGTGTTCGGTTCGAACTCTGAGCTGCGTACGGTGGCTGAGTTCTATGCGTCGTCCGATTCCAAGGAGAAGTTCGTGCAGGACTTTGCCAAGGCTTGGGCGAAGGTGATGAACCTGGATCGCTTCGACCTGCAGTAAAAGTTCCTTCCTTGCGTGCAAACGGCGGCAACCTTCCTCCCTCGCCGCCGTTTGCCTTTTTTGTGGTTCGATGAAGAGGTTACGTGCCTCGTAGAACTTTGTCGGTGCTTGGGCTGTTACTCGCCGGATTGGCGGGCGTAGCGGCTGTCACCTTTCTATTTTCCGGTTTGATTGTGGCCAACAGCTCGACTGTTGGCTTTTGCTTTTTGATGGTGGTGTTGGGGGTCGCGACGTTTGGCGGATTTCGAGTAGCGGCGACGGTGGCAGTGGCTGCGACGGTCTGCTTCAACTTCTTCTTTCTGCCTCCGGTCGGGCGGCTGACGATTGCGGATCCCGAGAATTGGGCTGCTTTGTCGGCGTTTTTGATTACGGCGCTGGTGGCAAGCCGGTTGTCTGATAAAGCGCAGCGTGAGGCGGCGGAAGCCCGGATGCGGCAGCAGGAGACGGAGCAGTTGTACTCGCTGAGCCGGGCGATTTTGTTGACGGATCCAACGCGGTCGATTGGTACGCAGGCGGCACAGTCGATCGCGCAGATCTTTGATTGGCCGAGTGTGGTGGTGTTTGATGCGAAGTCCCAGCAGGTGTTTCGCGGTGGTCCGGTAGAGTTTGCCGAGCCTCTGGACAGCCGGTTGGACGAGACCATTCGCATGGGTACGCATTATCGAGATGCGGCGCGAGATTTGAATATTTGGCCCATTTCGCTGGGTGGGAGTCCGATGGGGGCGCTGGCGGCGGTGGGTAGCAAGGCGTCGGACGGGGCGATTCAATCGATGTTGAATCTGGTGGCGATTGCGCTGGAACGGGTGCGTACGGAAGAGGCTGCAAATCGTGCGGAGGCAGCACGGCAGAGCGAGGAGTTTAAGTCGACGTTGCTGGATGCGATCGCCCATGAGTTCAAGACGCCTTTGACATCGATTAAGGCTGCCGCGACCGGGTTGCGGATGGTGGAGCCTGAGGCACAGGGCGAGTTGACGAAGGTGATTGAAGAAGAGGCCGACCGGCTGAGCCAACTGGTGACGGAAGCGGTCAAGATGGCCGAGGTGGATGCGGGGAAGGTACGTCTGCGGCGGGATGAGACGACGGCGAAGGCGCTGCTGGATGCTGCGGCGAGCATCTTTGAAGGCCGTGGGGCGGAGCGGATCCTGACTCTTGGAGAGGGTTGGCATACGCGATTGGTGGTGGACCGGGAGTTGATGACACTGGCACTGCGGCAGGTTTTGGATAACGCGTTGAAGTATTCGAACGCGGATGCTGCGGTGACGTGTACGGCAGGTTTAGAGGGCGGCTTCTTGACGATACGGATTGCGGATCAAGGTCCGGGGATTCCGGAACGCGATCAGGAGCGGATCTTCGATAAGTTTTACCGGCGGGCGAGCACTCGGGATCAGGTTCCGGGTACGGGATTGGGGTTACACATCGCTCGCGAGATTTCGCGGATACACGGCGGTGATCTCTTTTTGGAGCTTGAGACCCCGGGGGCGACATTCTGTTTTCGAATGCCAAAGGATCGGGGCAAATGAGTACGGGTCGCATTCTTGTTGTCGATGATGAGCCGCAGATACGACGGGTGTTGCGTACAACGCTGGCGGCGCAAGGATACGAGGTGTTTGACGCAAAGACCGGCGAAGAGGCATTGCTGGCGATTCGGGATCAACGATTCGACCTGGTGCTGCTGGACATGAACATGCCGGGGATGGGCGGACTGGCGGCTTGCCGTGAGCTACGCAGCGGGTCTGAAGCGGCGATCATCATGCTGACGGTACGCGATTCGGAATCGGATAAGGTGATCGCGCTTGATTCGGGCGCGGATGATTACATCACGAAGCCGTTTGGAGTTCCGGAGCTTTTGGCACGGATACGTGCGGCGCTGCGGCGACTTCCGGTGGTGAGCGGGCAGAGCGAGGTGCTGCAACTGGATGGGGTGGAGATCGACCTGGCGGCGCGGCGGGTACGGCGTGGAGGCAAAGAGGTACGGCTGACGCCGAAGGAGTTCGACTTGCTGCAGTATTTTGTGGCGAACTCTTCTGTGCCGATTCCACATACGAAGTTGTTGCAGGCGGTTTGGGGTCCTGATTACGGGGATCAGGTGGAGTACCTGCGAGTGTTTGTGAATCAGCTTCGCAAGAAGATTGAGCCCGATCCGGCGCATCCGCGGCACCTGCTGACGGAGCCTTGGGTCGGGTACCGGTTTGAGCCTTAACGAAGTCCTTAGCGCCTCTTTATGACTTCTTTATGAGTTAAGCCCTACTCTCGTCAGTGGAGACGAGAAGAAAGGCTTGCTCCCTCATGTTCGACTTCCTCTATATCGCCGTGGCGCTGGCGTTCTTTGTACTGTCCTGGGCTCTCACCAAAGCCTGCGAAAGGCTCTAATCCCATGGACTATCTGATTGGCGCCGGCTGCGCCTTCCTACTGTTTTTGTATCTACTTTACGCGCTGTTGAAGCCGGAGGAGTTCTAGTTATGACTTCCAACGGTGTTCTGCAGGTCGTGGTGTTCTTTCTGCTGATTGTGCTGGCGGCTCGGCCCTTTGGCGTGTATATGGCACGTGTGTTCAGCGGCGAGTTTGCGTTCCTGCGTGCGATGGAGCGGTTTTTTTACCGGGTGGTGGGTGTTGATGCGAACCAGGAGCAACATTGGACGCAGTATGCCGGGAGCCTTCTGTCGTTCAGCTTTGTCAGCTTCCTGTTTACGTACCTGCTGCAACGGTTGCAGGGTGTTTTGCCGTTGAATCCCGCGGGGTTTGGTACGGAAGTGATGACGCCTGAGTTGGCGTTTAACACCGCGGTGAGCTTTGTGACGAATACGAACTGGCAGGCGTACGGTGGCGAATCCACGATGAGCTATCTGGTGCAGATGGCCGCGTTGACGGTGCAGAACTTTGCATCGGCGGCTGCGGGTTTGGCGGTGGCGATTGCACTGACGCGGGGGTTCGCGCGGCAGCAGGCAAGCTCCATCGGGAACTTTTGGGTGGATCTGACGCGCGGGGTGCTGTATGTGCTCCTGCCGCTGTCGGTGGTGGGGGCGCTGTTCTTTTGTTCCCAGGGCGTGATCCAGAACTTATCCGCCTACACGCAGGTGACGACGGTGGAGGGTAGGACACAAGTGATTGCGCAGGGTCCTGTGGCCTCGCAGGAAGCGATCAAGATGCTGGGGACCAATGGCGGCGGGTTCTTCAATGCGAACTCGTCGCATCCGTTTGAGAATCCTACGCCGCTGACGAACCTGGTGCAGATGCTGATGATCTTTGTGATTCCGGCTGGACTGACGTACACGTTTGGGCGGATGACCGGTGATCAACGGCAGGGCTGGGCGATCTTCTCGGCGATGGCTGTGCTGTTTCTGGCAGGTGTGTTTGTGGTGTACGGGATGGAGCAGGCCGGGAATCCTGAATTGGCGCGCCTGGGTGTTGTGGGCGGCAATATGGAGGGCAAAGAGGTACGGTTCGGGATTGCGGCGACGGCGCTGTTTGCCACGATCACGACGGCTGCCAGTTGCGGCGCGGTGAATGGGATGCACGATAGCTTGACGCCGCTTGGCGGACTGGTGCCGCTGTTCAACATGCAGACGGGCGAGGTGATCTTTGGTGGCGTGGGCGCGGGGTTGTACGGGGTCCTGCTGTTTGCCGTACTGGCGGTGTTTATCGCGGGCCTGATGGTGGGTCGCACACCGGAGTATCTGGGCAAGAAGATCGAGGGCAAAGAAGTGAAGATGGCGATGCTGGCGATGATTGCTACGGCCGCGGCGATTCTGCTGTTTACGGCCGCCGGGAGCGTGGTAGGGACGGGGACTTTGAATAACGCGGGTCCACATGGGTTTGCCGAGATTCTGTATGCGTACACGAGCGCTGCGGCCAATAACGGCAGTGCTTTTGCGGGGATTGGCGTGAATACGCCCTGGTACAACGTGACGTTGGGGATCGCGATGCTGGTGGGGCGGTTCTTCATCATCATTCCGATGCTGGCGGTGGCCGGGAGCCTGGCGGCGAAAAAGAAACTGCCGGTGACAACGGGTACGCTGCCGACGCATGGTCCGCTGTTTGTGACGTTGCTCGTGGGGACGATTGTGATTGTCGGGGCGTTGACGTTCTTCCCCGCACTGTCGCTGAGTCCCATTGCGGAGCACTTTCTGTTGCTGGAAGGGAGGCTCTTCTAATGGCAACCTCGACACTTTCGCAGAAGCGGCCGTTGTTTGATCCGGAGATCCTGGGGCGGGCTGTCCGGGATTCGTTTGTGAAGCTGAACCCGGCGCAATTGCTGAAGAATCCAGTGATTTTTGTGGTGGAGGCTGGTGCGGCGCTGTCGTCCGTGCTGCTGATTCGCGATGCGGCGATGGGTACGGCGGATGTTTGGTTCAACCTGCAGATCACGCTGTGGCTGTGGTTCACGGTGTTGTTTGCGAACTTTGCCGAGGCCATGGCGGAGGCCCGTGGAAAGGCGCAGGCGGATACGTTGCGTAAGACAAAGTCCGACTCGCTGGCGCATCGGGTAACGGCGAAGGGCGCAGTGGAAGATGTGGCTGCGTCGCAACTGCGCGCCGGCGACGTTGTGATCTGCGAGGCGGGCGATACGATTCCGGGCGATGGCGAGGTGATTGACGGGATCGCGACGGTGGATGAGTCCGTAATTACGGGCGAGAGCGCGCCGGTGATTCGAGAGTCCGGCGGGGACCGGTCGGCAGTGACTGGTGGTACGCGAGTGCTGTCGGATCAGATTCGGATTCGCATCACGTCGAACCCTGGCGAGACATTCCTGGATCGGATGATCGCGCTGGTGGAAGGCGCGGAGCGGCAGAAGACGCCGAACGAGATCGCGTTGAACATTCTGATTGCGGGCTTGACGCTGATCTTTCTGTTGGCCGTGGTGACGTTGCAGCCGTTTGCGCAGTACAGCGTGAATGCGGCGGGGACGGGTACGGCACCGAGTGTCGCGGTGCTGGTGTCGCTGCTGGTGTGCCTGATACCGACGACGATTGGCGGGCTGCTATCGGCGATTGGGATTGCGGGTATGGATCGCGTGATGCAGCATAACGTGCTGGCCATGAGTGGTAAGGCCGTTGAAGCCGCGGGCGACATCAATACGCTGTTGCTGGATAAGACCGGGACGATCACCATCGGGAATCGCCAGGCGGTGGAGTTTCTGCCTTTAGCTGGTGTGACCGATGTTGAGCTGGCTGAGGCGGCGCAGCTTTCGAGTCTTGCCGATGAGACGCCCGAGGGGCGGTCTGTTGTGGTGCTGGCGAAGGAGAAGTACGGACTGCGGGGTCGCGAGTTGGCACAGCATGAGGCAACGTTTGTTCCCTTCTCTGCATACACGCGAATGAGCGGCGTGGACTGGAATGGCGGGCGTTTGCGGAAAGGCGCGACGGCTTCGATTGAGCAATTTGTGAAAGAGGAAGGCGGGAGTGCGCCGGATCAACTGCGAGAGCTTGCCGAGGGTATTTCACGGCAGGGCGGTACGCCGTTGGCGGTGGCGAATGGGAAGCGTGCGCTGGGCGTGATCCATCTGAAGGACGTCGTCAAGGGTGGGATGAAGGAGCGCCTGGCAGAGTTACGGCGCATGGGGATTTCGACGGTGATGATTACCGGCGACAATCCTTTGACGGCCGCGGCGATTGCTGCGGAGGCGGGGGTCGATAACTTTCTGGCACAGGCATCGCCGGCGGACAAGCTGAACTACATCAAGCGTGAGCAGGCTGAGGGCAGACTTGTGGCGATGACGGGCGATGGTACGAATGATGCTCCGGCGTTGGCGCAGGCCGATGTGGGGCTTGCGATGAACACGGGTACGATGGCGGCGAAAGAGGCCGGCAACATGGTGGATCTGGACTCGAATCCCACCAAGCTGATTGAGGTGGTGGCGATTGGGAAGCAGTTGCTGATTACGCGTGGGGCGCTGACGACGTTTTCGATTGCGAACGATGTCGCGAAGTACTTCGCGATTCTTCCGGCCATGTTTATGGCGATTTATCCGGCGATGGGCCAGTTGAATGTGATGGGGCTACATAACCCGAAGAGCGCGGTGCTGTCGGCGGTGATCTTTAATGCGCTGATCATCATCGTGCTGGTGCCGTTGGCGTTGCGCGGTGTGAAGTACAGGCCGGATGGTGCGGAGGCGCTGTTGCGGCGGAATCTGCTGGTGTACGGACTGGGCGGGTTGATTGTGCCATTCCCTGGGATCTGGCTGCTCGACCGGTTGGTGTACGCGATGGGGTTGGTGTAGGAGGTCTTTTTATGTGGACACAAATGATGCCAGCGTTGCGGATGACGCTGCTGTTGACGGTATTGACCGGGTTGATCTATCCCGGTGCGGTGACGGCGCTGTGTCAGGCGTTATTCCCTGCGCAGGCGAACGGGAGTTTGATTGTTCGGAATGGCAAGGTGATCGGGTCTGCGTTGATTGGGCAGAACTTTGCGGGCGAGGGATACTTTCATCCGCGGCCGTCTGCTGCTGGGGCGGACGGGTACGATGCGGCGGCGTCCGGCGGGTCCAACCTTGGGCCGACGAGCAGGAAGCTGATGGAACGGGTGAAGCAGGCAAAGGTCGCGGAGGGGATTGAGGGTCCGGTGCCTGCGGATCTGTTGACGGCGAGTGGGTCGGGGTTGGATCCGCATATCAGTCCTGAGTCTGCGGAGTTGCAGATTGCGCGTGTGGCGAAGGCGCGTGGGATGTCGTTTCAGGCGGTGGCTGCGTTGGTGCGGCAGTACACGGAGGATCGTGACCTTGGGTTTTTGGGTGAGGCGCGGGTGAATGTACTGCTGTTGAATCTGGCGCTAGATGAGGTACGGCAATGATTGCTCTGCTGCTGGCGGGATCGTGCTTGATTGCCGCTGACGATGCGAAGCCGTCGATCAACGTGTTCTTTGACGGGTACTTTTCGTGGAATGCGATTCGTCCGAAGGATTGGGTGAATCTGCTGCGGGCGTACGATGTGTCGGATCGGAGTTTTTCGCTGAACCAAGCGGGGGCGGTGGTAGAACTGGCGCCGGATGTAGCGGCAAAGCGGCCGTATGGGTATCGATTGGATCTGATGTTTGGGCAGGCGACGGATACGCTGCAGGGGTCACTGGCGAATGAGAATCGTCCGCAGATTTACCGGAATGTGTTTCAAGCGTATGGGACGTATGTGGTTCCGGTAGGCAAAGGGTTGACGGTGGACTTTGGGAAGTGGGCGAGTGCGTTGGGTCCTGAGGGGAACTATACGAAGGATCAGATCAACTACTCGCGTAGCTATTTCTTCAATTACCTGCCCTTTTATCACATGGGCTTTCGTACGACGTATGCGTTGAATGATCGGGTTAGCGCTGCGTATTGGTTGGTGAATGGTGCGAATCAAACAGAGGACTTTAACGGGTTCAAGTCCCAATTGGCGCAGGTGGTGGTGAAACCGGGTAAGGCTTTGACGTGGACGGTGAATTATTACGCGGGGCGCGAGCAGCGCGAGGGCGATGGGCGGATGCATGTTCTGGATACCTACGCGTTTTGGAGCCCGACGGGTAAGCTGACGTTGGGCGGCGAGTTCGATTTTGTTGTGAATCGGGTAGTACGCACGGGGTCACCGCAGCGCGTCACTGGCGGAGCTGCGTACTTGCGGTATCAACTGACGCCTCGGCTTTACTACGGGCAGCGGTATACGCGGCTGAACGATTTGGGCGGCATGTTTAGCGGTACGGTACAGAAGCTGAACGATGTGACGTCGACGGTGGGGTTCCGGCCTAGCGAGGGGTTTGAGGCTCGGGTGGAGTACCGGCGGGACTTTTCGGATACGGCTTACTTTGCGCGGCGGCAGGCGGGGTTGTTCTCGAAGCATCAGGATACGTTTACGCTGGGGCTGCTGTGGTGGTTTGGCGGGAAGACTGGAAGCTGGTAGGCATCGCATGGCACGGCCCGATCCGGAAGAACTTCTTCGACGTTTGGAGGCGGAGGAACGGCATCAGAGCCGTGGAAGGTTGAAGATCCTGCTGGGGTACGCGCCGGGGGTCGGGAAGTCCTTCCGGATGCTGGATGAAGGGCGGCGGCGGAAGGCTCGCGGGCAGGATGTAGTGGTGGCGTGTACGCAGGCGACGCAGGAGGAAGCGGCGGGTCTGCTGGCGACGTTTGAGGTGATTCCACCACTGCCGGGCGGGGCGATTGATCTGGATGCGGTACACCGGCGGCGTCCGGGGATGTGTTTGATTGATGGGCTGGCGTGGACGAATCCGCCGGGGAGCAAGCATCCGCAACGGTGGCAGGACATCGAGGAACTGCTGGCGGCGGGGATCGGCGTGATTGCGACGATTAACTTGCAATACGTCGCGGAGCGGCAGGAACGGGTGGAGGCGATTCGGGGACGGCATGTACGGGAGTCCGTACCGGAGAGCTTTTTACGGACGGCGGATGACATCGAGGTGGTAGATGCGCCCGCGCTCGATGCGACGCTGGCGGAGTTGCGCGAGATCGCGCTGGTGTTGGCTGCGGAGGTTGTGGATAGCCAGCTTTCGGAGTATCTGAAGCGGGATGGGATTGCGCAGTCGTACGGGGTGCATGAGCGGATTCTGGTGTGTATCACGCCGAGGTCGAATGCGGCACTGATGATTGAGCGCGCGCATTTGCAGGCCGAGCGCTTTCACGGCGATCTGTTTGTGGCTTGTGTAGAGCAGGACAATCTGTCAGATGCGGACCGGCAGATGCTCGATCAGAATCTGGAGACGGCACGGCGGGCGAATGCGCACATCGCGCTACTGCGGGGCAGCGATTTTGTACAGACCATCTTGCGTTTTGCGGAGAAGGAGAACATCACGCAGATTTTTGTCGGGCACAGCCAGCGGACGGGGTTCTGGCAGAGGTTTGGGGCCAACCCGGTGGAGCGGCTGATTCTGGAGTCCGGCGGGATGGATATTCGCATTTTTCCTCAACAAACACGGGCCCAGACGGATGGCTGAGCTGCGGATCATTCTGGGTTATGCGGCGGGGGTCGGCAAGACGTACCGCATGCTGCAGGAGGGGCAAGACCTGAAGGCGGCGGGTCGCGATGTGGTGATCGGGTACTTTGAGCCGCACGCGCGGAAGGATACGATCGCACTGACCGAGGGGCTAGAGTTTGTGCCGCGGCGGGTGATTGAATACCGTGGGCGGCAGTTTGAAGAGATGGATACGGATGCGATTCTGGCGCGGCATCCGGAGATCTGCCTGGTGGATGAGTTTCCGCATACCAACGTGCCGGGGTCGGCGCGGGCGAAGCGTTGGGAAGACGTTATGGTGCTGCTGAATGCAGGCATCGATGTCATTACGACGATGAACATCCAACATCTGGAGAGTTTGAATGACCGGGTACGGCAGGTGTCCGGCATTGAGGTTCGCGAGACGATTCCGGATTGGGTACTGAAGCAGGCGGCGGAGATCGTGTTTGTGGACCTGACGCCGGGGGCGTTGTTGAACCGGCTGGATCGCGGCGTTGTGTACGCTCCGGAGAAGGCGAAGCGAGCGAGGGAGAACTTTTTCCGCGAGCCCACGCTGGCGGCACTGCGGGAGCTTGCGTTGCGGCAGACGGCGCATGAGGTGGATTTGCGGCAGGCGGAACAGGATGTAGCTGCTGCCGAACGAATTCTGATTCATGTGACGGAGGCTACGTCCACATTGGCGTTGATTCGGCGCGGGCGGCGGGTGGCGGACTATTTGCGAGCCGATTGCTTTGCGGTTTGCGTGCTACCGGGGGCGGGATTGCAGGAGCTTGCGCCGGAGATCCGGCAGGCGGTGGAGCGGCATCTGAACTTTGCCCGGATGCTGCACATTGATACACGGATTTTGAACGCCGCAGACCCGGCTGAGGCACTGGCGGCGTTTGCGCATACCAATGCGATTACGCAGATCTTTCTGGTGAAGCCGGAACGGCAAAAGATCCCGTTTTTTGCCGCAAAACAGCTGTTTGCGATGCGGCTGATTCGAGCGGCGCGGGACATCCAGGTGACGCTGGTGGCGGATCGCACGCCACGGGCTGGATCAGGCTAGGATAAGGGTGTCCCTTTTGCATGCCCGAATTTAAGTCCCTCGCTCCGGAAGTCCTTCTCCACATCTGCAAAGAACTGAACGTTTCGATGAAAAGCCTGACGGCAACCATCGAACTGCTTGACGAAGGCGGTACCGTTCCGTTCATTGCGCGATACCGGAAGGAGGCTACCAACAACCTCGACGAAGTGCAGATCCGCGCGATTGAAGAGCGCCTGTCGTACTTCCGCGAACTCGCGGATCGCAAGGAAACGATCCTCAGCTCGATTGCCGAACAAGGTAAGTTGACCGATGAGTTGCGCGGCCGTATTGAGAGCACGCTCGAGAAGAGCGAGCTTGAAGATCTGTACCTGCCGTATCGTCCGAAGCGGCGTACGAAGGCTACGATTGCGCGCGAGAAAGGCCTGGAGCCGCTGGCGCTGTACCTGTGGAATCAGGAAGAGACGGGGACTCCGCTCGCGGAGTTCGCGCAGACGTTTGTGAAGGGCGAAGAGGTGCCTGATGTCAACGCTGCGCTTGAAGGTGCACGGCATATCGTGGCGGAAATGATCAGCGAAAACGCCGATTGCCGCAAACCGCTGCGCCAGGCGATGTTTGACGAAGGCTCTGTGGTGAGCCGGCAGATTGCGGATACGGAAGGGCAGCCGCCGAAGGACCCGCAAGAGAAGTTCAAGATGTACTACGACTATCGCGAGGCTGTCAGCAAGATTCCGTCGCACCGGATGCTGGCGATTCGGCGCGGTGAGAACGAAGGCGTGCTGTACTTCCAGATCGAACTGTTGCCGGAGCGCGCGCTGTACATCCTTGAGCAGCAGGTGTTGAAGGCGGAAGGCGATTGGACGCCGCAACTGCGGTTGGCGATCGAGGATGCGTATAAGCGCTTACTGAGTTCGTCGATTCAGACCGAGATCCGGATGGAGTTGAAGCAGCGGTCTGAGTTGGAGGCGATCAATGTTTTCCGCGAGAATCTGGAGAATCTGCTGCTGGCGCCTCCTGCGGGGCAACTGGCTGTGCTGGCGATTGACCCGGGGATCCGGACGGGATGCAAGATCGCGGTGGTGGATGAGACGGGCAAGTTTTTGGAACATGCCGTGATCTATCCGCATGAGCCGAAGATGGATCTCATCGGGTCTGCGCGGACTCTGAAGACTCTTGTATCGAAGTACAAAGTTCGGGCGATTGCGATTGGTAACGGCACGGCGGGGCGCGAGACGGAAGCACTGGTACGGCAGTTCTTGAAAGACGAGAAGCTGGATACGGTATTTAGCGTTTCGGTCAATGAATCCGGGGCTTCGGTGTACTCGGCGTCGGACATTGCGCGGCAGGAGTTTCCGGATCTGGATTTGACCGTGCGCGGTGCGATTTCGATTGCGCGGCGGTTGCAAGATCCGCTGGCGGAGTTGGTGAAGATCGACCCCAAGTCGATTGGCGTGGGGCAGTATCAACATGACGTGGATCAGACGCAGCTGCATCAGTCACTGGAGACGGTGATTGAGAGCTGCGTGAATCGCGTGGGTGTGGATTTGAATACGGCGTCCTGGGCGTTGCTACGGTACGTGGCCGGGATCAATGAGCGGACGGCGATCAAGATTGTGGACTTCCGCAACCAGAACGGGAAGTTTGCGTCGCGGCAGCAGTTGCTGGAAGTGCCGGGTGTGGGTCCGAAGACGTTTGAGCAAGCCGCGGGGTTCTTGCGCATTCGTGGGGGTGTGAATCCGCTGGATTGTACGGCGGTGCACCCGGAGTCGTATGCCGTGGTCGAGAAGATGGCGGGTAGCCTGGGCGTGAGTCTGGAGACCTTGGTACGTGAGCCGGCGCTGGTGGACAAGGTGGACAAGAAGGGCCTGGAAGCGGGTACGTTCACGCTGCACGACATCCTGGAAGAGTTGAAGAAGCCGGGCCGCGACCCGCGCGAAAAGTTTGTCGCGCCGAGCTTCCGCGATGACGTGAAAGAGATCACCGATTTGAAGCCGGGGATGGTGTTGGAAGGCGCGGTGACGAACGTGACGAAGTTCGGCGCGTTTGTCGATATTGGGGTGCATCAGGATGGCTTGGTACACATCAGCGAGCTTTCGGCGAAGTACATTAAGGATCCGGCGGAGGCGGTGAAGGTCGGGCAGATTGTGAAGGTACAAGTGCTGAGCGCGGATCCGAAGCAGAAGCGCATTGCGCTGTCGATCAAGGCGCTGCAGGCTCCGGTGGGTGGGCAGCGTGGTGGTGGCGGTAATGGACCGCGGCCTCCGCAGAAGCCGCAACAGTCTATTGAGTCGAAGTTGAGTGCGTTGAACGATCGCTGGCGGACACGCTAAGTTTTGCGAGCAGGCCTGCGGCGGCGAGCAGAGTGCCGTCGCGGGCCAAGGTCATGGGGCTTAAGGCTTCGCCTACGCCGAAGCAGCCACAATCGATGGTCATCCCCTTGCCGTAGCTGAAGAGCAGGATGCTGAAGAAGACGAGCAGCATCGCAAAGGCGGCGATGGCGAAGTAGCGCAGCTTCCAGCCGATCAACAATCCCACACCGATGATGAGTTCGAGGGGCGGTAGCGTTCGCGCGACCGTCAGCACGGCCCATTCCGGCAGGAGCTGGTACGAGTCGATGCTCATGGCGAAGACAAGGTACGACTGCTTGAGCTTGCTGTAGGCGGCGAAGAGGAAGACGCCGGCCAGGAGCAGGCGTAGCACCAGCTTGAGCATCTTAAGCAAGTAGAGTTTCGATGTAGCGCCGGAAGATGGCGTAGCTGATGGCGCCCGCGATGGGCTGCGTCTTGCCCTTGGCGGTGATGAGCATGGTGGGGGTCTGGTTGACCGGCGCCTTCATACCTAGTGCGATATCGGCGTTGACCTCCGCGGCGACCTTGGGGTCCTGCGAGAGGGTCTTTAGCTTGGCGAGGTCGGCGGGCTTGAGTACTTTGGCGAGGGTGGCTTCGAGCTGGCCGTTCTGCGACCAGATTTGCTGATCGCGAAACAGGGCGTCGGAGACTGTTTTGTACTGGCCGATTTTGTCCGCGGCGCAGGCGTAGAGCGCGGCTTGGCGGGCAAACGGGTGCATGGGCAGCGGGAACTCGCGATGTACGAGTTGGACGCGGCCTGAGGCGACGTATTCATTGCGGAGTTCACGCAGGGTGCCTTCGTGTAGCTGCTTGCAGCCCGGGCACTGGAAGTCACTAAAAACTTCCACGCGGACTCGGGTGCCGAAGACACCTTCCACGCGGCCGCTTTGTGCGAGGAGCGGGAGCGCGCTTGCCGAGAGGAGAAACGAACGCCGGTGAATCGTCATGACACGTCTTATCGTACAGACGTAGTAGAAACGGAATTGGTCTCAGCCAATAGCTTTTCAATGGTGTGACGGACCTCGGCCTTGAGGCGGATGTGCTCTTCTCCGGTAGCTTCGCTGGCGAAGCCCGCGTGGACACCTTTGACGCGACCGTCGCGACCGATGAAGAACGTCGCGGGCCAGGTGGTGAGGTTGACCGCCTGCGGGATGACCTCAGAGATCTGTTCCTGGGTACCGCTCAAGAGCATCGTGTGCTGGATGCCGTACTTTTCGACGAAGGCACGGAGACGGCGCGGGTCCTTCAACTGGTCCTCTTCTTCGAAGGAAAGGGATACGATGCGGAGACCCTTGGCGGCGTACTGACGGTTGAGTTCGACGAGGAAGGGCGCTTCGTCGTGGCAGTTGGGGCACCAGGTACCGCCGATGCTCACGAGCAGGACGTTGCCCTGCCAGCGGGGGTCGGTTTCGTTGACGAGTTGGCCGGTCTTCCAATCCTTGCCGGAGAAGCGGAAGCGTTCGGTGGGGTCCTTGACGCTGGTGTGACGGGAGGGGTCGGCAGGTTCGGGCAGGCCCTTGCGGCGGGCTTCGTCACTGCGTACGGCGGTGAGTTCGAGCTTGTCGTTCTGAATGACAGCGAGCGTACCGTCGGGGTTGGCGGAGACGGCGAACTTGGCGGGACGTGAACCGGAGAAATGGCTGAGAACGAACTTGCCGTCCCGGAAGGAGCCTGAGAGGGTTCCGGTGTCTCCGTCGACGCGGAGGATGGAGGCTGTGGCTTCGGCTCCGGACTGGCGGACGTAGAGCCACCAGGCCTTTTCGAGCTTGCCGTTGGGGACTTGGACGACCCAGGTTCCGGCAATGTTGGGGATCTGGACGTTTTCCGACGTCAGCGGGGCGAAGCGGCGGGCTTCGAAGGGGTAGGTACGGCCGTTGCGGAGGTACGCGCCTTTGAAGGTGGTGCCGTCCCAGGCGGCATCGAGCTTGCCGTTCAGATAGTCAAATCGGAGGCTGAGGGCGGAGTTCGCGTAGGCGCCGCTGGTGGATTGCAGGCGCTCCTCCCCGTTTAAGAAAGATCCAGACGCTTTTGCGCCGTTCACGGCGATTTCCATGCGGAAGGGGATAGCGACATCGTTGTAGGTGATGGTGGCGTCCCACAGTCCGGAGGAAGGTTCGGCGGCCGAAAGTAAGCCGGCCGCCAGGAGAGGAAGAAACAGCGTCTTGGACATTACTAATATCTAGATAGAGAATAGGGACATAAAGATGCAAAGTCAACGCAGATTCTCGAAAAGAAAAGTGTGCATAATAGAGGGATGCTGCGCCGGACGTTCGTATTCGGAGCCTTTTCCACAGGCTATCTGCTAGGACGTACTCAGCTTTCGGACGGTGGGGAGCATATTGTGCACCGCTCGTCGCTGACGAGTGCGTGCTTGCAGCCAGAGTCTCTGGTGTATCTGCCGCCGGAGCACAATCCTGAGAAGAAGAAGAGTCCGCTATTGGTGTGGCTGCATGGGGCGTCGCTGCGGGGGGACGATGTCCAGATGCTGCGGAAGTATGGTCCGCCGTTTGTGGCCGAGAAGCGCGGCGACTTTCCGTTTGTCGTGCTGTCGCCGCAGTGTCCGGTGGGACAGTTGTGGACGGCGGACTCGGTGTCGCTGATGAATCTCGTGGATGAGGCGATTGTGGAGTACGGGGTGGATCCGCGGCGGGTGTACTTGACGGGGTTGAGCATGGGTGGCGGTGGCGCGTGGTACTTGGGGTCGCAGTATCCGCACCGGTTTGGGGCTGTGGTGCCGATGTGTGGTCCGACACAGCCGCAGCAGTGGGCCGCGGGTTTACGTCACATGCCGATTTGGTGCTTCCACGGCGAGAAGGATAAGGTTGTACCGCTGCGACGGTCGCGCGATATGGTGCAGGCTCTGAAGAAGATCGGGAATAAGCCGAAGTTCACGATCCTGAAGGGCAAGGGGCACGACATCACGGGACAGTACAACGACGATGACATCTACGAATGGATGTTGTCGAAAAAAGTAAAAGCCTAACAGGTTGATGCGGTAGCGCTTTTTTGTACCTGCGTACTCGCGGGGCGGGGATGCCTGCGCTTTGCTGCGGGCATGAAGATCGACCGGACGCGGTTCCGACTGACGACGGAACAGTACTTTCCAGCGGAACACAAAAAGGACCTGATTGTGCTGCATTTCACGGCTGGGACAACCGCGTCCGGGGCGCATGCGACGTGGGTTACGCCAGTGAACGGCAGACAGCAGAGGGTGGCGACGGCGTACGTGGTGGACCTGGACGGTACGGTGTACGAGTTCTTTCCGCCAGAGGCTTGGGCGTACCACCTGGGGATGAAGACCGGGAATCCGGGATGGGTTCAGGATAAGCGGTCGATTGGGATTGAGATTGTGAATCCGGGTCCGCTGAAGGCTGTGGGGGAGCAGTTGAACTGGTATCCCAAGAACTTTGGGGTGAAGTGGTGCGGCAAGGAAGAGACGGCGAAGTACGTGGCGGCGAAGTATCGCGGGTTTGATTATTACGCGGCGTTTCCTGAGGTACAGCAGGCGGCGGTACGCGAGCTTGTGGCGGGCTTGGCGGACCGGTTTGCGATTCCGAAGGTACTGCCTGCAGAGAAGCAGCGGACGGCGTTTGATCCGGGATTCTTTCAGCAGTTTCAGGGCATCGCGTCGCACCAGAACCTGCGGGCGGATAAGTTCGACATCGGGCCGGCGTGGGATTGGGCGGCGCTGGAGGCGAGGTTAGAGCGCCCCTGATTCGATGGTTTCGATGCTGACGGGGTCGAGGTCGAGTTCGGCGATGGCGGCGACGTTCTGCTGGATGGTGCCGCAGATCTGTTCGAGAGGCAGGTCGTTGTCGTCGAAGCCGAAGGGTCCTTCGATTTCGACGCCGATTTCTTCGATGCCGAAGAAGATGTAGGTGACGAGGAAGACATCGAGTAAGGTGGTCCAGCCGTAGGTTTCGACGAGGGCGAAGGGCAAGGTAAAGCAGTAAACGATGAGGGCGCGGCGCAGGTGGATGACGTAGGCGAAGGGGAGCGGGGTTTTGCGGATACGTTCGCAGCCGCCGAGGTAGTCGATGAGCAGTTGGATGTTCTGGTCGAGCATCTGGAGCACGATGTCCGAGATTTGGCCGTTTTTGTACGCCTGGCGGAGGCAAGCGGTCATTTCCTGGGCGACGAATAGGCCGGGGTGCTGGACCTGGCGGGCGGCTTCGACGCGTTCGAGCGGGAGGTAGCGTTCTGCGAGGCCGAGGCCTGAGGTACCACGGAGGACGTTCATGGCGGCGTAGGGGAAAGCGGCGGTCCAGCGAGTGAGGCGGGCGAGGAGCACTGGATCGTCGCTGATGTGGGCTTTGGCGAGACGGATGAGGTTGCGGGTCTCGTTGACCATGCCGCCCCAGAGCTTGCGGCCTTCCCAGAAACGGTCGTAGGAGGCGTTGGTACGGAAGACGAGGAGCAGGCCTAGCGCAACGCCGACGAGGCTGTGGAGCGTGGAAGGTACGGCAATGTGCCAACCGTTGCGATACGCCCATACGACGGCAGCGGACCATATGACGCAAACAAGGACGCGGCCGGTGATTTCGCGGACCATCGAGCCCTTGATGTCGAAGAAATGGTTCCGCCACTGGTGCGGATCGTAGTTGATCATGCCAGCTTTCATTGTCACGCAGTCGTGACAATAGGCCGTTACAATGGCGGGTTGAACGCAAGAATTTTCGTCAAGCTGATTCTAAGCGTGCTGGGCGTGCTGGTTGTGGCGCTCACTGCCGTGGACTTTCTTGTGTCCCGGGTGACGGATCGCAACTATCGGGACGGGCTGCGGGAAGAGCTGCTGGAAAAATGCTACATGCTGGCGTCGAGCGGTGCGGCTTTGACGCAGGATCGTGTGCCGGAAGTGGCCAAGCAGGGCGCGGCGCGATTGACGATTGTCGATGCGAAGGGTACTGTGCTGGCGGATTCGGAAGCGAATCCAGCACGCATGGAAAACCACCTGCAACGGCCGGAGATCGCGCGGGCGCTGATGGGCGAGGCGGGGTTTGCGACGCGGCACAGTCCAACGATTGGGGTGGACTTTTTGTACGTCGCGGTGCCGTACGGGCAGAGCGGCGGCGCGCTGCGGCTGGCGGTACCGGTGTCGAAGATCGCGCAACGGGTGGACGATGTGCGCGGCAAGGTGCTGTGGGCGACGCTGTTGGGATTTATTCCTTCGATCCTGCTAGCGGCACTGTTTTCACGGCACGTGTCGCACCGGCTGGCGAGCATCATTGAGTACGCGGGGAAGCTGTCGCAAGGGGATTTTGCGGCGCGATTGCGGGATACGCGGCATGACGAGTTGGGGGTACTCAGCAACAAGCTGAACGAGACGGGGTCGAAGCTCGAGCAGATGGTGCAGGAGTTGGAGCGCGAGCATTCGGAGCTTGAGAAGCTGGAGCGTATCCGCAAAGACTTTGTGATCAACGTGTCGCATGAGTTGCGTACGCCGCTGGCTTCGATTCAGGGGTACACAGAGACGCTGCTCGATGGTGCGATTGATGATCCGGCGCATAACGTCAAGTTTTTGGGGATCATCCGGCAGAATGCGGAGCGGCTGGCGCGGCTGACGGCGGACTTGCTGGCGCTGTCGCGAATTGAGTTGGGGCGGCAGAAGTTCCAGTTCGGGTCCTACAACGCGAACCAACTGATCGAAGAGAATACGGACTCGATGCGGCCGATTTCGGACAAGAAGAAGATTGATCTGCTTGTCGAATATACGGACCCGGAGATCGAGGTGTATTGCGATTCCGAGGCCGTGCATCAGATTCTGAGCAACCTCATCGATAACGCGGTCAAATACACGCCGGAGGGCGGCTGGATCAAGGTGGGGGCGAAGGCAACGCGGGTGGGCGAGCCGGTGCGATTCTATGTCGAGGATTCGGGTACCGGGATTCCCCCGGCGGAGCTTCCGAGGCTGTTCGAGCGGTTTTACCGGGTGGACAAGGCGAGATCGCGGGAGCTGGGTGGTACGGGACTTGGGCTGGCGATCGTCAAGCATTTGACCAAGGCGCAGGGTGGCGAAGTTGGCGTGGAAAGTGTTGTGAATAAAGGATCGACGTTCTGGTTCACGCTGCCCGATCACGACATCGGGAAGCCGGAATCGGAGCCTGTTCAATCCCAATTCATCACGCCGTAATGATGGTGTAACAATCCCTAAGTTACATTGGGTCTGTTACAAGATGAAAAAGATTGTTTTGATCGAAGATGACGCGGATTTGTTCGCGCTGCTGAAGTACAACCTGGAAAAAGAAGGCTTTGCGCTGGTCGGTTCGCAGACCGGGAAGGGTGCGATTGACCTGTGCCGCCGGGAGCGTCCGGATCTGGTTTTGTTGGACATCATGCTGCCGGATTCGGATGGACTGGACATCTGCAAGGGCATCCGCAATCATTCGGAGTTGGCGCATGTGCCGGTGATCTTTTTGACGGCTCGCGCTTCTGAGACCGACCGTATTGTCGGGCTGGAGTTGGGCGCGAACGATTACATCGTGAAGCCGTTCTTTATCCGCGAACTGATTGCGCGGATCAAGATCCAGTTCCGGGGGCAGGCGGGTCCTTCGAAGACTTTGCGTGCGGCGGGCTTGGAGTTGGATAAGTCGAGCTGCCGGGTGAAGCTGCGGGGCGAGGAGCTATCGCTGACGGCGACAGAGTTCCGGCTGCTGGAGTTTTTGATGAGCCGTCCTGGAGTGGTGTTTAGCCGGGAGCAGTTGCTGGATGCCGTTTGGGGCCATGATCGCGCGGTGACGGATCGCACGGTGGATGTGTACATCCTGCGGCTGCGTCAGAAGATCGAGCAGGATGCTACGAATCCTTCGTTTATCCGGTCGGTACGCGGGTTTGGGTACAGCTTTGACAAGACGTCGGCTGAGGCTCCGCAGGCCGTTGGGGCTTAGTAGGTCTTGTTGATTCCTCTGCGGTAGTAGTCGCGGAGGTAGTCCAGGTCGGTGATTGCGTACGGGCCCACCAGCGGGGTCCAAAGCAAGAATTCCACTTATTCAGCTGCGAAGACTGACGCAGCGCCCAGATGTGCCTCTCCAGGAGTTGTGGCGGAGGGTAGTCGCGAAGGGTAGCGATCAGGTCGACGTATTCCCATGGAGTGACCGCCTCCCATACGATACGTTTGCGGCCTCCAGAGTCGCCATACAAGACCTCCTCAATTTCAATCTCCGCCCGCGTGTGCCAGCCGTCGATCCAGGGAAATGAGATGGCGGGCCGATAACGTCCCACCACCGTAAGTTCTGCCTCATGCGCGCACCAATCCTTTTCGACGGCTCCCGAAGGTACGGTGCCGACGGCGACCAGTATGAGGACGCAGACTTTGAAGCGCATCATCTCTGTTGTAGACAGAGGCGACGCGCACAAAGTTCCCTAGCGCTTGGGACAGGGGACAACGTTTCCAGCCGAATCCTTACAAGTCACTGTACGGGTCTTGCCGTTGGTGCTGTCGTACGTTGTGGTGCCTTCGAGCGTGCCACCGTTGGCGGACGTGGCGGACGTTGTACGGGTACCGATCACGTTGCCCGCGGCGTCCTTGGTCTTCTGGCCCTGGACGGTGGCAGTGGCTCCGCGGACTCCGGTGGCAGTGGTTGTGCGGGTGCCGGTCATGTTGCCTTGGCCGTCCTTGGTGACTTGCGTCTGGACGTTGGCAGTGGAACCGCGGTAACCAGTGGCGTTGGTGGTACGAGTGGCGGTGGCGTTGCCTTCGGCATCGCGTACACCCTGGGTCTGGCTGCTGACCGTCGAGCCGCGTGGGCCGGTGGCGTTGGCCGACCCTTCATGGGTGGCTGAACCGTCGGCGTTTACGGTAGTGGTCGATTTGCGGCGTCCGGTGCCGCCGTGCTCTCCTTCAAACCCGCCGCGACGGACCGTCGTGGCGTTCCCTTCTCCATCGGTCCGGGTGACTTTGCTGCGGGCCGCCCTGCCGCGTTCCCCGCTTACTGCTTTCGCGCGTCCGGCGGTGACGCCTCCCTCGGCGTTCTGGCCCGCACCTCGCGCCATGGCGACGCGGCGCGCCGGCTCCGCGGATACGAGTCCAGCGGCCAGACTCAGAACGGCGGCAATCTTCAGTGTTGTTTTCATTGTGAGTTCCCTCCTCAGTTACAGCTACGCAGTTTTGCGTGCTCCTCGAAGGTGCAAACTCACTTTTCGGAAATAAGTTTTGCCAAATCTGATTAATGATTCGTGTGGTGGGTGACCACTTTGCGCAGGAACGCGCTCTCGAGTTCGAGGTCGTTGACGGCAAGGCGAGCCTCGATGATCAACTGCACGGACGCGGCGAGGAGCATGAATGCGCCTCCGATGCCGAGTACGACGGGGATCCAATAGATGGTCAGTCCGGCGGCGGTGAGGCCGATGGCGACGCTGGACAGAATGAAGACGAGCGCGGCGCCGTAAAGCATGATCAGCGCGGTTTGCAGGCGGACCAGGCGCTTGTGGAGACGTCGCATCTGAGCGCCGTAGTCGGCGATGCGTTCTTCACGGAGTTCGGCGGATTCGTTGACGAAGAGCGTTTCCACACGGTCCGAGATCAGGCGCATGCGGTCGACGACGCGGCCGAGGCGATTGGTGCAGGCGAGGATGTAAGTACCGGTGGCCGAAATCAACAGGGCAGGAGTAATCATCGCGGTGAGCGCATTGAGCGCTGCCGCGAGGGAATTGATCTTAACTACCTGGGTGAGATCCGGCCACATTGGCTATTAGTAGATTCTATGCTGACTTAGCCGTTTCCAGCGCGTCTTCTACTTCTTTGCGATAGGCGGCTAATTGTTCCGGTGTTTGGGCCTCAAAGCGCATGACCAAAACGGGCTGCGTATTGGACGCTCGGAGCAGCCCCCAGCCGTGTTCGAACAAGACACGTACGCCGTCGATGTCGTTGACTTCGCGCTTGCCCTGGAAGTGCTGCTTGACGCGGGTGACGATGCCGAACTTCTGGTCGTCGGGGCAGTCCGCGCGGAGTTCCGGGGTGGTGACGGTGGTGGGTACGCCGTCGAGTTGGGCGGAGAGCGGCTTGCCGCTCTTGTCGACGATTTCGATCAGGCGGCAGGCGGCGTAGAGAGCATCGTCGAAGCCGTAGTAGCGGTCTGCAAAGAAGATGTGGCCCGACATTTCGCCTGCCAGTTCGGCCTTCTCTTCAATCATCTTGGACTTGATGAGGGAGTGGCCGGTTTTGTACATGATGGCGCGGCCGCCGAGGGCGTTGAGTTGGTCGTACATCACCTGCGAGCACTTGACCTCGCTGATGAAAGTCGCGCCTGGCTTGCGGGTGAGGATTTCGCGGCCGTAGATGAGCATCAGCATGTCGCCGAAGATCACCTGGCCTTTTTCGTCGACGGTCCCGATGCGGTCGGCGTCACCATCGAAGGCCATGCCGAGGTCCGCGCCGTTGGCTTTGACGGCTGCGATGAGGTGTTCGAGGTTTTCGGGCAGGGTCGGGTCCGGATGATGGTTGGGGAAGCGCCCGTCCATGTCGAAGAAGAGCTCGGTGACCTCGCAGTTGAGCTTTTGGAAGAGACGGTGGAGGACGGGTCCGGCAGTGCCATTGCCGGCGTCGAGGACGACTTTGACGCGGCGCTGAAACTGGAAGTACGAGGCGATTTCGTCGACGTACGGAGTGACGGCGTCGAAGTCTGCAACGGAGCCGCCAGGACTTTCGAGGAGGTCACCCGTCTCAATCATTTTGCGGAGGACCTGGATTTCGTGGCCGTGGATGGTACCGGCACCGCACACGGTTTTGAAGCCGTTGTACTCCGACGGGTTGTGGGAGCCGGTGATCATGACGCCGCCGTCAGCCGGGAGCTTGACGCAAGAATAGTAAAGGACCGGGGTGGGGACGCAGCCCACGTCGTGCACCTGGCAACCGCTTTTGACCAAACCGGCGACGAGCGCGTCGCGAAGGCGGTTGGAGGAGAGGCGGACGTCGCGGCCTACGTTGACCTTTTTGCCGCCGCCTGTTTGTCTTTGGATGTACGTGCCGAGAGCCTGGCCGAGGAGGGCGATGCCGTCGCTCGGAAGGTCGATGTCGGCGATACCGCGAATGTCGTTTTCGCGGAAGATCGTCGGGTTCAAACTCATCTACCGGGTACGGTAGCATTTTTCGGGAACTTTACCTTCCTAAATCCGCAATGGAAAGATGTAGAGCGTGAGAGCGTGGTGACGGAACAACAGCTGGTAGAACGGATGGCGGGCGGCGATGAGGCTGCTTTTGAGGCCATTTATCACGACCACCAGCGGGGCATCTTCCGGTTTTCGCTGCATATGAGCGGCGACCAGGGGATTGCGGAAGAGATTACACAAGAGGCATTTGTCGCGCTGATTGAGCGGCCGCAGGGGTTTGACGGGTCGCGCGGGGGGCTGGCGTCGTATCTGTTTGGCATCGCACGGAATTTGCTGCGGAAGCGGATGCGGATGGACTGGGCAGTTGAGCCTTTGCCGGACGGCGACTATGCGCTCGCTTCGACCTCTGACGAGGACGAGCTTTTCGATGCCTTTGCTCTGGATGCGGTTCGTGCCGCCGTGGTGTCGCTGCCGCCGGTGTACCGCGAGGCTGTCGCGCTGTGCGACTTGCAGGAAGCCAGTTATGAAGAAGCGGCGGCCATTCTGGACTGCGCGATCGGGACAGTACGGTCGCGGTTGTTTCGAGGCCGCAAGATGTTGGCGATGAAGTTGAAGGGTGCGGTACGCGTATGAACGAACAACGTCCGAAGTTTCTGGCGATGCTGGCGGAAGAGGACCGGTTGGCGGAAGCTCCGCGGCGGGTGGAGATCGCGCTGCGGGAACGGGTGCGGGCGAAGCAGGCGGCGGTTGCTCCCGCAAGTGGGTGGTTCCGGTGGAGGTCCTTCTGGGCTGGCGCGGCGATGGCAGCGGCTGCGGCTGCGGCGATCGTGGTGTGGATGCGTCCGGCGGCGCAAACGGCTGTGCCTGCGGCGCCGTCTGTAGCGAACGTGGTTGCTGCGCCTGTGGTGGTGGCGGGTACGGAAGAATCCGCTCCTGCAGTGAATGTAGAGAAGCTGATGGCTGCCAGTTCAGCGCCTAAACCAATGGTCCGGCGGAAGAGCGCGGCGAAGGCTGCGACGGAAGGTGCGGAACAGGGGTCGCGGAGTTTTTATTCGATTTCGTATGCGTCGCCGGAGTTGTTGGCCAATGCGCAGATCGTGCGGGTGCGGATTCCGAGTTCGGCGCTGATGCAGTTTGGATTGCCGATGAGCGCTTACCGGTCGAGCGGCGGCCAGGTAGAGGCAGATGTGATTTATACCGAGGACGGGATCGCGCGGGCGATTCGGTTTGTGCCGCAGGAATTTCGAAAGGAATAACGAGTACTTATGATTACGCGAAAGAGTTTGCTTGTTGCACCGTTTGCAGTGATGGCGGCGCTGGGTCAGCCGACGCCGCCGGCGCCTCCTGCACCTCCTGCTCCGCCTGCGCCTCCCATGCTGGCGGAGTTTGTGGCTGCTCAGCCTGCGTTTCCGGCCCGTTCTGTAAAGAACATGCCGTATGCGGCGGAAGGCGTGAACGAAAGTACGCAGACACTGGCGGATGGCAACAGGATTACGCGGAAGACGAGTTCGTATATCTATCGCGATTCGCAGGGCCGGACGCGGAATGAGCATTCGTTTGCGGGAGTCGGCGCGGTGGCCGGAAGCGATTCGCGAGTGGTGTCGATTTACGACCCGGTGGCGAAGGTGAGCATCACGCTGAACCCGGATAAAACAGCGTTCAAGCATGAGATGCCTTCGATTGAGGGCGGCGAGGTGCGGATGATTGAGTCCGCCAATTCGCGGACGGTGATCATGACGCGGGGCCGGGTGGCTGGTGCGACGACGATCGACCGAGTGGGGTCGCCGATGGTGACGCATGACGTCGTGGTGGAACGTACTGCGACGGAGGGGCCGAATGTCGGGTTTGCCCGTGCGGGAATTGCGCGGGTGATGGCCGGTGGACCGAACGTGGTCATCAGCGACAACGGTAAGCATAACTTCCGCACGGAGAGCCTGGGCAAGAAGGTGATCGAGGGTGTGGAAGCCGAGGGTACCCGGAATGTCATCACGATCGAGGCGGGTTCGATTGGGAACGAACGGCCAATTGAGATCGTGGACGAAACCTGGTTTTCGAAGGAGATCGAAGCGCTGGTGTATTCGAAGCATTCGGATCCTCGAATGGGCGAGACGACGTATCGTTTGACGAACATCCAGCGGGGCGAGCAGCCGATTACGCTGTTTGAGGTGCCTGGCGATTACAAGATCCAGGAAGGTCCGGCGCGGTTCGAGTTCAAGATGCGAGCGCCGAAGCCTCCGCAGGAGTAAGGGCGGTAAACTGAGGGTTCATGCAGACGGCGCTTCTGCTCGACCCGCTGTACAAAAAACACGACACAGGCCACGGCCATCCTGAGCGAGCGGACCGCTATGACGCGGTGACGCTCGCTCTTTCTCATTCCGGACTGCTGGATCGGATGCCGCGCATCCAGCCTCGGGTGGCGACGGATGACGAACTGGCGCTGGTACACGGGCGGGCGTACATCGAACTGGCCCGCAAGGAAATTTTAGAGGGCGCGGAAGAGCTTTCGACCGGCGATACGACAGTGTGCAAGAACAGCCTGGACGTAGCACTGCGGGCTGTTGGCGGCGTCCTGAACGCGGTGGATCGGGTTTTCGAACGCAATGGCGATTGCCACAATGCGTTTTGCGCGGTGCGTCCGCCGGGGCATCATGCATCGCCCAACCGGGGCATGGGCTTTTGCATCTTCAACAACGTGGCGGTGGCCGCGAAGTACGCGCAGAAGAAGCACGGCGCGGAGCGGGTGTTGATTGCCGATTGGGATGTCCACCACGGCAACGGTACGCAGGATGCGTTTTACCGCGATGGGTCCGTGCTGTTCTTTAGTACGCATCAGGCACCCTGGTATCCAGGAACGGGTGACAGTTCGGAGCGCGGGGACGGCAAGGCCGAAGGCAAGATCATCAATCGTCCGTTTGCGGCGGATGCGGGTCGCCAAGAGGTTTTTGGGGCGTTTCATGAGGATCTGCAGAAAGCAGCGAGCGAGTTCAAGCCCGATTTGGTGCTGATTTCGGCGGGTTTTGATTCTCGCGCCGGGGATCCGCTGGGGCGCTTTCGGCTGACCGATGACGACTTTCGCGATCTGACGCATGTGATGTTGACGATTGCGGAGAAGTACGCCGGTGGCAGGCTGGTATCGTTGCTAGAGGGCGGGTACAGCCTGAATGGATTGGCGGCAGGGGTAAAGGCGCACGTACAGGAATTGGTGGGGCTGGCGCTATGAGGTGGTTCGTTGCGGTGCCGGCTTTGCTGGCGCTTTGTGGCTGTACACCCATGCCTGACGCATACGCGCCGCCGGTGCAACGTCAGCCTGCGTTGGCGGGCGAAGCTCCGAAGGCGGCGAAGCGATTGCTGCGGATGTCCGAGGCCGAGACGGATGCTTACATCGTGCAGGATATTCCGAAGGGCGCGAATGGCCCGTGGCGATGGGCGGGCAAGCGGCCGACGGTACGCATCTTTCTGACGAATACGGTGGCGAGCGATCCGAATACGGTGGTGTTGGTGGAGTATTCGGTGGCGGAGGCTACGTTCAAGGACACGGGCCCTGTGGCGTTTCAGTTCTTTCTGAACGGGCAGAAGATTGGCGAGGAGCGGCAGGCGAAGCCGGGGGCCTATAGCTTTTCCAAGAATGTTTCTGTCGGCTTGCTGAAGGCGGGCGATAACGATATTGCCGTTGAGGTGGACAAACCGTGGAAGTCCCCCACGGACGGCGCGGAGCTTGGGTTTATTCTGACCGCCATCGGCTTTGTGCAGTAACATGCAAGCCGCTTCTATTCTGTTTGGCTTTCTGTTTGTCGTGGCGCTGTGTACGGCGGCGGGTATGCCGTTGGTGGCACGGTTGCCGCTGTATCGCGAAGAGCGCTGGCCGATGTCGTTCCTGCTGGGGTCGGCCGTCGTAAGTGGTGTGTTCTTTGCGCTGGCGAGCGTACACATGATGCGGCGAGGTGTACTGCTGGCGTTGCTGGGTGTGGCGATCTGGGCCGCCTGGAAGTACAGATGGACGGTCGCCGTTGGCTTTGACGCAATCCCGAAATCTGCGCTGTACGTGTTTTTCGGGCTGTTTCTGCCCTTCTCCGTGCTGTATTGGGCCAATGCGATGGCACCAGAGTGGAGCCCCGACGGGTCGTCGTACCACTTGGGATGGATCCGAAAGTACGCGAACGCGCGGGGGTTCGTGTCGCCGGAAGCGAGCATGTACGGCATGTTGTCGCAAGGCGTGGAGTTGCTGTACCTGGGTGCGTACCTGTGGGGGAAGCATTCCGCAGCGGCGATGGTGCACTGGGCGTTCTTTCTCGATTTGATCTGGTTGATGGTGTGCTTCGGGCGGCGGATCGGCAAGCCTGCACAGGGTCTGGCGGCGGCGTTTTTTGTGTACGCGTCACCGGTGGTGGGGATCGACGGGACGTCGGCATACATTGACCTGGCTACGGCGGCGATCGGGTTTGGCCTCTTCTATCTGCTGTACATCTGGAACAGCGAACGTGCGACGGGGTTGCTTGTCGCTGCTGGGCTGCTGGGCGGGTTCACATATGCGGCGAAGTATACGGCGGCGGTGCTGGCGGTTTGGGGATTTGTGGTGGTCTTGTTGCGGGGGCGGCATTGGCGTCCGGCAGCGGTGTTTGCGGGGATGACGCTGGTGCTGAGCGCGCCGTGGATGATCCGCAATGCGGTGCTGCTGGGCAATCCGCTGGCGCCGTTCTTTAACAAGTACTTTCCGAATCCGCATGTCCACATTCTGTTTGAAAAGCTGTATTCGGAATGGCTGCGGCATTATGACGTACCGCATTGGTGGGAACTGCCGTTGGAGGTAACGATTCGCGGCGTGAAGACCGGTGGGGCGCTGGGATACCTGTTCCTGCTGGCTCCGGTGGCGTTACTGGCATTGCGGTGGCAGGCCGGACGTTGGCTGCTGGGCGCGGCGCTGTTCGCGGCACTTCCCTTCCCGATGAATGTGGGTACGCGATTTTTGATTCCCGCGCTGCCGTTTGTTGCGCTGGCGATGGCGTTGGCGCTGGAGGTACGGCTGATACTGGCGGGTTTGATGGTCGCCCATGCGCTGTTGGCCTGGCCGAATTGGCCGCCGGGGCTGATCACAAAGACGAGTTTGGAGCAAAGCTGGCGGTTGCTGCGGGTGCCGTGGAAGGCGGCGCTGCGGATTGAGCCTGAGAAAGACTATTTGACGCGCCGGTCCGATGGGTACCGTCGGGCGATGCTGGCGGATGCGAAGATGCGTCCGGGTACACGGGTGTTGCGGGTGAACGGGTTTGCCGAGTCCTACACGGACCGCGAGATTTTGGTGGGGTATCAATCCGCCAATAATGAGAAGCTGCAGGACATCCTGTACATCGGCGCGGACGATTCGCGCTGGCCGAAGCTGCATTGGAACTTCCGGTTTCCGCAGGATCGCCTGGTGAAGCGGTTCCGGCTGGAGCAGACGTTTGCGGTGCAGGTGGTGGAAGAGCAGTGGAACGTCACCGAGGTACGGCTGTATCAGGGCGACCGGGAAGTTCCGCGCGATCCGGCGTGGCGTCTGATGGCGAAGCCAAATCCCTGGGATGTACAGATGGCCTTTGACAACAGTCCGGTGACGCGATGGCGGAGTTGGGAGACAGCGCGGCCGGGGATGTACATGGATGTGGATCTGGCACGGCCGCAGGCGCTGTCGAGGATCCGTGTGGAGTCGAGTTGGGATAGTCCACACTGCCGGGTGAAGCTGTACGTCGATTCGGGGGATGGCAAGTTGGTGGATACGGGCATCGAACCGGAACTGACGCAGGAGCCGCCGAATGTGTGGATGCGGCGCGAGGTGACACGCGAGTTGTTGGATCGCGGCGTGCAGTACCTGATGTTCGGCGCCGATGAGTTTGGCGGGAAAGACTTGTACGAGAACCAAAAGGAATGGGGCATCCGGCTGATTGGCGAGGAGAGCGGCGTGTGGCTGTTTGAGATCGAGCCGTACAAAAGGGTTCTGCAACGATGAGCAAGCAATTTTATCTGGGCATCGACGGCGGACAGTCGAGCACGACGGCGTTGATCGGCGATGCCGCTGGTCGGGTTGTCGGGTACGGGCGGGGTGGACCTTGCAACCACGTGACGGGTCCTGAGGCGAGGACGAAGTTCCTGAATGCGATTGGCGGATGCGTACGTCAGGCGGCGGCGCAGGCGGGGATTGTAGAAGATGTACCGCATTTTGCGGGGGCCTGTTCCGGATTTAGCGGCGGCGCGAAGGATAAGGCGTACTTGCTGGATGAGATCTTTACGGCGGATGAGAAGTACGTCACACATGACGCGGAGATCGCGCTGGTAGGGGCTACGGGTGGCGAGCCGGGCGTGATGGTGATCGGCGGTACGGGGTCGATCGCGTTTGGCCGGGATGCGAGTGGTAAGACGATTCGCGCCGGTGGTTGGGGGTACGTGTTTGGCGACGAGGGTGGCGGGTTTGATCTGGCTCGTCAGGCATTGCGAGCGGCGCTGCGGATGGAAGAAGGTTGGGGTCCGGCGACGTCGCTGCGGAGCAAGTTGCTGGCGGCGACCGGGGCGAGCGATGTCAATGACCTGTTGCATCGTTTCTATACCCCGGAATTTCCGCGGCAGCAGATCGCGGGGTTGTCGCGGCAGGTGGACGAGGCGGCGCGCGAGGGAGATCTGGTAGCAATGGAGATCCTGAAGGCGGCAGCGGGCCACTTGGCGGGTTACGGACGGGCGGTTCGGGACGTGGTGTTTGGGGCGGAATCGACAGTGCCGGTGCGGACAGTAGGCGGGGTGTTTCAGATCGAAACGGTGCGGACGGAGTTTGAACGGCTGATCGAGGCGGATGCACCGGCGTACCTTCCGGCAGCGGGGGCGTTGCTCGAAGCGTACCGAATTGTGGGTCAGACAGGGGTTCGACTGTTAGATGTCCCTGAGTTTGGCAAGTAGGACGCTAAGTAGAAGAGAAGTATAGCCAAACCATTCGAATGAATATGTAAAGAGCGTGCGTGGATGGCCGATATGGCGTTAAGTGGTTTCGAATACACCCACGAGGCCTGTAAAGGAATCCGTCGACGGCAAGCGCGTGAATCAGGAACGCGCCCGGCTCTTGTACGAGCACGCCAGCCTTGGCGTAGCCTTCACGGCCGTGGTGTGTACCTGCGTGGTGCTGTTGGTTGGCACGTCGCAACAGTACGGTGGCCAGATGTGGGCCTGGTGGTGCGTCATGATGGCGATCTGCCTGGCGCGACTCACCGCCATCCGCCGCTGGGAGCGTAGCGGCAATCCGAACGGGGTGCTGGGGATACGCTGGTTCGGCGCGGGGATACTGCTGCAGGGTCTGGCGTGGGAGTTGATGGCGCTGGTGCTGTTTCCCGTGTTTCCGGAAGAGCAACGCGCGCTGGTGCTGATGGTGATGTGCGCGCTCGCAAGCGGCGCGATCACAACACTTGCGAGTTCCTTCTGGCTGGCCGCGGGGTACGCGACGCAGATGACCCTGCCTCCGGCAATCCTTTATATGTTGGCGGATCGTACGCAGAACGGGTCCGCCGTGGTGTTTCTGACATTGAGTTACCTGCTGATGATCCTGCATTCGGCTCGGGTGAATCATGAGGCGGTGCTGCGGTCGATCCACGCGCAGGAGTCCCGGCAGACGCTGCTTGCGCAGATGCAGCAGGCCTATCAGGACCTTGCAGCGGCTCAAGTGGACCTGCAGAACGCGAATCAGAACCTGGAGCAGCGGATACGCGAGCGTACGAGCGACTTGGTTAAGGAAGTGGCCGAACGGTCGAGGTACGCGCAAGAGTTGACGCGTTTGGCGTCGACGGATTCGCTGACCGGGTTGAGCAATCGGGCGACGTTTTCGTCACGCCTGACGGCGTGTGCGAAGAGCGCTGGCGCGGCGGGCGAACGTCTGGCCGTGCTGTTCATCGATCTGGACCGGTTTAAGGAAGTAAACGATGTTCGAGGTCATGATGCGGGGGATCTGGTACTGCGCGAGGTAGCGCGGAGGCTCGCGTCGAACCTGCCGGAGCACGCGGAGTTGGCGCGCTGGGGCGGTGACGAGTTTGTCGTCATGGCGCCGCGGGTAAAGGATGAGACGGAGGCGATTGAAATTGCAAACCGGCTGCGTTCGGCCCTTTGGCTGCCGATTCCGCTCGCTGCTGAGGAAGTCAGCATCGACGGTACGGTCGGCATCGCGATGTTCCCCAAGCATGGGCGAAGCGATGACGACCTGATCCGGGCGGCTGACGTCGCGATGTATTCGGCCAAGCAGGAGGGTCGCAACCGGGTACGGATGTTCGAGCAGTCTTTGGCGGACGACCTGGCGAGTCGCCACATCGTCGCGCAGGCGCTACGCGATGCGGTGTCGTCGGGGCAGCTTTCCTTGCACTTTCAGCCGATCGTTTCGACGCTTACCGGGCGTTGCGAGACGATGGAAGCCTTGCTGCGCTGGCACCACCCCGATTTGGGATTGATTGCGCCACTGGACTTTATCCCGATGGCGGAACGGTCCGGCGATATTGTCGGCATCGGACGTTGGGCACTGGTCGAGGCATGTCGGGCTGCCGCGCAGTGGAGCGGGGTGCCGTCGCCTCCAGCCGTGGCCGTGAACATCTCGGCGGTACAGGTCCTGTCGGGTACTCTGTTTGACGATGTCGAGTTCGCGCTGCGGGAGTCCAAACTGCCGCCATCGAGACTGCATTTGGAGTTGACCGAAAGCCTGTTTGCCGGTGATCACCAGAGGATCAGCCCTGCGATCGAAGGTCTGCGGCGGCGGGGCATCCGCATTTCGATTGACGATTTTGGGACGGGGTTCTCGTCGTTGTCGTACTTGCAGGATTTGCCGGTGGACACTATCAAGATCGATCGTACGTTCATCAACCGCATGAATCGGGACTCGCACGCTATCGTGCAGGCGATTGTGATGGTTGGTCGCGCGTTAAGCTTCGAAGTCATTGCGGAGGGCGTCGAGTCCGAGAATCAGTGGAAAGAATTGCAGGCGCTTGGGGTTACGCAGTTTCAGGGGTACATTGTGAGCCGACCTATTCCCGGTGAGAGGGTCCCGAATTGGCTGGCGGCATCGGTGCAGGCAAATCGAGATCTGGCGTCCTTGTCCGAGCGGGTACGCAGCGGGGCACCTTCAGGCGTTCACTATCGGGAAGTTGTTACGGCAAGGGTCGAAGACGACGGGTATTGCTAGCCAAAAAGTTGACATCGGTAAGGGGCGTGAAAGACAATAAAGGTTCGCACCCACCAACACATGCGGATGTGGCGGAATTGGCAGACGCGCTAGATTCAGGTTCTAGTTCTCGCAAGGGAGTGGAGGTTCAAGTCCTCTCATCCGCACCAATAAAATCAATAAGTTGCGGAGATTTTGAAGCCCTCCGCCGAAGGGCTTCTTTAGTTTTGTGGGACTATGGGTGGGACAGTTTTTGAAATTTGTCACACTTCAGTCCCACCAAGTCTCCATGTCCACCCGCTGACCCGAGCTTCCCAGTCCAGATGCTCCTAGGATTCAACAAGATGGCGAAGGGGATTGAACTGACATTGTCGCTGATGCATTAGATAAACGGTCAAGCGCGCGGCAGGTAGATGGTGTTGTCGTGGGTTGCGTTCTTAGCGTTTGGGTGCGAAAGCCCGCGTGATTTGGGCAACTTCGCAGTCGTCGCGCTGGTGGCGTATGGCGCTGCGGGCGAAAGTTGCCGACTACTTCTCAGTCGTGATGTACAGATCGAACTGACGCTGCGAATCCGATAGGACCTTGTTCCCCACGTCCGCGTAGCTTTCGGGCGGCGGCCACACATGCGAGCGAGCATCAAGGCGTCGGCGTCAACGTATTCGTACACCTCAATGACCTTCTTGCCTTCGTGAAGACGGTGAAAGCGCCCGACGTATTGCTGGAGCGTGCCCTTCCAGAAAATCGGCATTGCAAGGAAGAGCGCGGCGGTGCGCGCATCGAGCTACCGTTCTCGACCGGTGAGTCCTCGTCGAAATGCGTCCATCAAGTGTTGAGTTGATTCGAGTGTTTCCGGCATGGAAGAAGTTTGCAGAACTTGGTCCACAAGTGAAACGTAGACGGCCTCCTCGGTAAGTAGCCTCGTAACCAATTCTCGCGTCGAGTGGCGGCAAAGCTGGGCGGCGTCCTGCCCCAATAAATCCGCACCAGCCAATTGTGTGTCGAACTCGTATGCTTCGAGCAGCGCCATTTCTTGGTCGGACAGCCGGTCCGCGATGCCCGGATCTCCATAGGTTGCGACGAGACGGTAAATATCGGCGGCGTCCTTGTTCGTGATGTTCCGGCGATCCGTCCAGGCGACCAACTTCAAGACGGCTAAGCCTGGAATCGACGCCACCCGAACAGACAAGCCGTCCTCCACCAGAAGAGAAACGGATGACTCCAGTGCCTCCTCAAAGCCAGCAACGTTCATGACGACGTCTCTGTTCGGCGGCCATTCAATCATACAGTCGGAAGAAGCGACACCACGAAATGGAATCAGATCCACTGGCAATCCGGCACCAGTTTCGGCGTCGATGAAAAACAGCCGCTGCATCGCGTGTGGATGCCCCCGAAACGCCCCCCCTGGCCTCGGCACGCTGCTTCAAGGTGGCGAATTGCTCCCAGTTCTGCACAGCCACGCCAAAGTCGACATCTCTGGTCGCGCGACCGGGGCGCAACCCATGCACATGAACCAAAACCAAATCACGAGCCGTGGCGCCGGCCACGAAATATGGGCAATCTGCCTCCCTCGCCAATCGGTCAATCCTACGGAGCAGCCGAATGGTGAGTGGATCAGGCGGGCTGCGCAGTTTGAAGTAGGGCGGGGGCGATGTGCTGCTCATGGACTAGCTTCGCAGTTTCAAGGTTTCGCGGTTCGTTCGTAGCAAGCAGATCCGCGTACACCAGTATCGCCGGAACGACATCTGCACGGCTGGGTTCGGCCTCGAACTGCCAGAAGCGACGGAGGACTTCCAGGTTGCCGTCAGGATCAACTTTCATTCTCGCCGCCGCCACCAATTTTGTAATTGGCTCCCGGGTGTAGATCGTGAACTGTTGTGGCTTCAGGTAGTGCGTCAACCGGTCGGCCGCCACCTCGCCACCCCAAAGTGCGCCATATTGGGCAATATTCAGTTGACGCAGTCCGGCCGGCTCAGCACTGAAACGGCGGATTAGCAGTTTGGGCCGAAGCCTCATCGGGTAGTGCGTTACGAATTCGTCGAGCAGGCGGTCAGCATTGATGAGTTTCGGTTTTCGACCCCCGAGGTAGTGGCGTTGTTGAAGGTCTTTCATCACGGGTCCGACGCTGCCGAGCGCTACGCCGGCACATCGTGCGATCTCCCTTTGGCTTGCCTGAAGGAGCCGTGGCTCGCTGAGCAAGGCAAATGCGACCTGCAACCCTGCGGTGGTGATCGCTCGGTACGGCTTCGAGGTCATTTCCTCGGGCTTGGGTAGCCCGACGACATAGATGAAAAGACCGGTTCCATCGAAGTAAGCGTTGCCCGCCGTGTCGATGAAGGGCAACTTCAGTTCACGACAGCGCTGAGCCATGTCCCCAGTGACGTAGGGCGCCACCAACACCAAACGTCTTCCGCCAGCACGCTCGCGGGCTTTGATTAGCGCAGGGACCGCAAACCGGTCCACGTTCTTGGTTACGACCTGAAATTGCTGTTTCCTGCCGGGGGCAGGAACCTCGATCGTGTGCAACCCGCCAGTTTTGTCATCCTGAACAACGAGCGCCAGGCCCGTGCTCCGGCGTGCGGCGTCAACGGCCTGGATGACGGTGTCTTTCGCGCTCTTCATGTTCATCTTTTGTGATTGTACACGAACCGTGAACAGGCACTGTTGCTGAACGGTCTTGTGCCAGGACAGATCGGAGTCCTTCGGCCCACCGGCGCCAGTTCGTATGCAAAAGCCGCCGGTTAGCGACGGCTCGTGCGCATGCGTGGCTGCTTCACAATGTTCTGAGCACACAATAGCACCATGGCAGTCAAGGAAATCCGTTGGGACCGGAACAAGCTTTATGACGAGATTTGGGAAAAGCCAGCAACTCAGGTAGCGAAAGAGTACGGCATCTCCGATGTCGGCCTTGGCAAGGTATGCCGCCAGTTAAACATTCCCAAGCCCACGCGGGATACTGGAGACGCAAGGAGTTGGGAATCAAAGTGCTGAGGGCTCCGTTTCCGAAGATGGAGACGGTTCCGAGAGTGGTGAGTTCAAGCTACGAACGCGAGCCGGAACCGCCCATGTCACCGTCACTCCAGGCTCTCGCGCACTTGGAGACCGCGCCGGAACGCCACATCGCCTTGCCCAACAAATTGGGAAGGTCTCCATCCGCTGGTGAAGGAAGGCGCTGTCCGCTTTGCAGCGGTAAGCCAAGCCAAGAAGGCTATCTGGAGCCGAAGGCCGTTGTCCGCCTTCCCTTCCGCGGCCCGGTCGAAGCCAACTAAAACAGCCGCGCATTGGCGATCGAGGCTTCTGCCATTCGCCATCGCTGAGTTCATCCAAGGGCAGCGGGGCAATGTCCTGCACACCAGCGGCTGCGATGGAACGGCGGATGACCTGATGGTCCTGTTCCGTGAGCCGTCAACGGTGACGCTGCTCATCCGCTTCGCCGAGTCTTTCGCGCGCCACAAGATTCTCGAGTAACGCAGCGAAGGCATCGGCGAGCGCAGCGGGATCCTTGGGCTGTCAGATTGGAAGTCGGCGCACCGTCGAGGTCTACGGATCGCAGAGGGGGCCTTGAGGCGATCTCCGCCTGTCTACATGCACCAAGCGGGAGCAAACCCCGATAAGCGTCGCAATGCAGGTGCTCATCAAGAGCCCACCAGGATTGCACCCGAGGTCTTAGCCGAACAGGAGCCGTGACCGTAACAAGGGGTCCGATGGGTGTAGTGTACAAAGTCACGGGCGGTGCACGGGTCGCCGCAAAGCGGTTCTTTTTGTGGCGGAAACGGACGCGCTGCGGGGTACCGCTATCGTCAGCATCCAACAACGCGAGTTCGGATCCCGTCAGATGGCGGCGATAGGGGAGTAAGCTGGTTGCCACATCAGACTATCGATCTGTCTTTCGATGCTTCCGATTTTGACGCCCGCGATGCCCTCTGCACGCGCGGCCTCGATTACGGCGGCGGCGACCACTTTAGAACCAAGGCGCAGGTCGTCGAGATGGGGAAGTAGAGAGGCCCCCTGATGCCGGACTGTGACCAGACTTGATACGGCACTTGCGGCGGCTGCCAGCATACCGTCGCTGATGCGGGTGGCCCGACAGACGACGGCCCCGAGGGCCAGACCGGGCGAGATCAGAGCGTTGCTCAGTTGTGCGATGACGTACGTCAGACCGTTGTACGTGAAGGGGCTATAGAGGTTACCGGTGGCGATCAGTGCGTTTCCACCGGTCCAGGAGATCAGGTCGGCAGGGCTTGCTTCGGCGTGCAACTGGGGTCGCGACAGTATTAGAAAGACGGGGCGCTCGGTATGTGAGGCCATATCGTCCACGATTGCAGAGGTGAACGCTTGCGACACATTGGAAGCCCCTACAAGCACCGTGGGCTGTACGTTTCGGACAACCTCGGCCAGGCCTACGCCAGAGGCAGTTCGCTTCCAACGGCTGCTTTCCCTAGCAGGACGCGCGTAAGGAACCTGATGGTCCTTTAGATCCGTTGTCTCCGTTGTCAGGAGACCTTGCTGGTCCACCAGCCAGAAGCGCTTTCGAGCCTCCTGCTCGGGAAGACCTTCGGCAACCATAGCGCTTGCCATCTGATCGGCGACGCCGATGCCTGCTGCACCGGCTCCGAAGACGACAATACGCTCCGTGTGGAGGCGCGTCCCACGGACTCTGGCCGCAGATATAGCCGCGGCCAGACAGATTGCACCCGTGCCCTGCATGTCGTCGTTGAACGTACACATCTGGGCTCGATACTTGTCGAGGATTCGCCTGCCGTTTGGTGGGGCGAGGTCTTCCCACTGCAAGAGTGCGAGGGGAAAACGCCTTCGTACCGCTTCCACATAAGTCTCAATGAAGCGGTCGTATTGTTCGCCGCGGATCCTGGGGTGGCGGTTCCCGATGTACGTTGGATCCTGGAGTAAAGCTTCGCGATTGGTGCCGACGTCCAGCATCACGGGGATCACCCGGTTTGGATCGATGCCGCCGGCCGACGAGCAGATGGCCAGTTTACCGATCGAGACCTCGATTCCGCCAACTCCCCAGTCGCCGAGCCCGAGGATCTGTTCCGCGTCGGTTGCCAGCACAAGATCGATGTCGCCCGCCGAAGCTCCAAAGTTTGTGAAGGCTTCTTCGATTCCGTCGATGTCGTCGATCGAAAGGTAAACGCCACGGGGACGGCGGGACTCATGCTGATACTGCTCCATGGCCAGCCCCACCGTCAGATCGTTTACGATGGGGATCATTTCCTGGAGGTGTTCTGCGAAGAGGCGATGGAAAAGCACTTCGTTCCGGTCGTGCAAGGCCGTGAGATAAACGTTCTTGCTGACGGCATCGGGAAGCTGCTGGTATTGGAGGTACGCACGGCTTACCTGTGTTTCCAGCGAGGAGATTTCGGGTGGTAACAGTCCGGACAGTCCAAGTGCTTTACGCTCCGCCAGCGGAAACGCTGCCCCTTTGTTTAAGACCGGTGAATTGAGGACATCCATTCCACGAGCGATCGCTTCATAAACACCCTGTTTGTTTCTTCTGGGTCGGTTTGGCGGGGCAGCTGACTGGGTGTTCATTTGAGACCTGTCTGTTTCCGGAGATGTTCCAGTTCTCTCCGCACATGAGTTAACTGGGTTTTCTCGGAAATACAGTCCAGTGAGCCGACTGCTTGCTTGAGATTCATTTCATATTCGAACGTCATATTTCCAAGTAAGCAACGGCGAGCGGCTTGTAGGCGTTCCACAAGCAAGTCACACGGTCCACGGGTGTTACTGCCGGTGGAACTGATTGGGACACTATATGTCGCAATGAGAGCGTCGAGGCGGCCCAGGTTATCCGCACTTTGCACCGTCGCCTTAGTGGACACGGATATCCGTTGACCTATTGCGGAAGAAACGCGACCAGACGGCAAACGCGACGAGTGCGAAACCTGTAAGCAGCAGGATCGGCACTTCGCTAGCGGTTGCAGGCAACTCGGCCGGCATGGAAGCTGCTGGCTCGGCCGGTGCGGTAGCTGCTTGTAGCTCGTCGGCGGGCGGCGTGGTCACAACCTGAGCGAGTTGGACCTCCGCACCGGTGGGTTGGATTGCCAGGACGGGTGCGCGTCTCAGCTTCTCTAGCAGCGCATCCATCGACGATTCCAGCGGTTCGGCGACCTCGACGGGCACATCAGCAGGCGTGAACAGTACGGGAAGCTTGTTCGACTTTGCTAGAGCGATCGCATTCTCCCTCGGATAAACGAACTCTTCGCCCCAGTTCCGTCCCGGGTAGAACCAGGCTCGCAGGGCTTCCGGCTCGCCCGCCGGGCGTTCGTGAAACGTGATGGACGTCTTGTCGGTGGCCTTGAGACGGTAATTGGGTACGGCAAGGATCGTTGCGTAGATGGTTTTCTCGTCCTCACTAAAGATCTGGACGATGTGGCGGTTGGCCTGGGAGTCCATTATCTTGAACACGTAAGTGCCAGCGGGAAGCACACCCCAACCTTTTAGATGGACGCCCGGAATTTCGACTGGAGAGCTGAAATGAACCGTGGTCTTTCGGTTCCAATCGTCACCGCGCGCCACCGGTGATACAGCCAGCAACACAAAAGCGAAGGTGGCTAGCGTTGCAATAAAGAAGGACTTCATAATATCGAAGGGTGCAGTTGACGCTCCAAAGGCGACACCCTAAATAACGCTTGTTTGCTTCGGATCGAAACTCCACTCAAAATGACCGACGACCGGGGATGGTCGGGTGACCGCAGGAGGACAGATCATGCCCATTCAACTCTTTTGAGGGCCATGACCATATTTGGTCGTCTTTTGGACAGATCGGTGGTAGTATTGGGCAGCCGGGCTGTGCTGTTGTTTTTTAATTGAAAGAATCCGTGCGTCAGCACAAATCAACGCGGTGACGAAAGGCGGGACGTAGTATGTCGCCCGCGCTGCAGTCTACCTACAATTCCAGATGGCTTACAGATCATGGTCCGGCAGAATTGGAAATCCTGTTTCGTTCCCTCATCTTTGCGCTGGCGTCGCGATTGATTGTTTTAGACAGCGATGGAATCATTCGGGAACTAAGCGGTGCCGCTGCGCGATGCTTGGGAGTCCACCTTGGCCGAACGCGAGGCCAACCGATTGCGAATTTTTTAGCCCCGGCTTGTCACCTCGAATTGAGTGAGTTGCTTCAGTGGTTGGGTGACCCTGGTCGCCCTGAGGGCTCCGAAGACCGTCAGGGCAAGCTGCAGTTCCAGAATGGTGTCACTAAAGTTCTGGCCTATACCGTCCGGCCGCACGTTCTTCCGAACCTTCATCTCATTGCTTTGCTGGATGTTGATAGCGAGGAGCAAAGCGAAGGCGGCGACGGAGAGAGATGGATCCCATCCGATTCGCTGGGGTACGGTTTCCTGACAATGAACCCAGAGGGCTGCATCGCCGATTGGTACGGTGGTGCGCGGAGGCTCTACGGTTATCGCAGCGAGAACATCGTCGGCCATACGCTGTCCGATTTGTACAGCAGCGAGACGCGCCCCTCAGAGGTTGGGAAGCTGGCCTCACAATTGGCCCGGGCCTTTGGCGAAGGCCACGCGGTTGCGGACACATGGCACGGGCACAAGGACAAGAGCACGTTTCGCGCAAATGTCGTAGTGGCCAGCCTACGCGACGAGCAGAACACGCTGCACGGGTATGCCGTAATCGTTCGAAACCTCAATGATCGTCCACCCCTACCAGAGGTGAAAAAGTCGTTCGACTTCGGCTCGGAGCCGGAGGCGGTGGGCGTGGTGCATGGCGAGTTCGACAATATTTCGGAAGCAAATCCGGCATTTCTGGGTATGCTTGGCTACGCACGGGAAGAGATGCTTGAGGGGTCGCTGAATTGGTTCGACCTTTCCGATCCCGAGTTCGCGATGCTTGATGAATGGTCGTACGAGCAGTGTCTTCGCTTCGGCGCCTGCACTCCCATTGAGAAGCACCTCATCCGGAAGGATGGGAGCAAGATACTGGTTCGAATCACTCGAGCGTCTGTCGGCATCCGGCCGTTTCGCTGGGTCGCCTTTGTACAGCAGCAAGAAGTGGATTCGATCCACGAGGGGGCGGGGGCTAAAGGCGTACAGACCGCCGCACACTTCGAAGAAATGGTGGGGAGTAGTGCCGCATGGAACCATGTTCTGCAATTGATCGACGTGGTGGCCCCCACCGACGCCACGGTGCTGATACTGGGCGAAACCGGCACCGGAAAAGAGCTGATCGCACGTGCATTGCACCGGCTGAGCCCTCGTAAACGTTTTCCGTTTGTGACGCTGAACTGCGCGGCAATTCCCACGGGCTTGCTGGAAAGTGAGCTCTTTGGCTATGAGCGCGGTGCCTTTACGGGAGCACTTTCACAGAAGATTGGCCGGTTTGAAATGGCTCACGGGGGAACCTTGTTCCTGGATGAGATCGGCGACATCCCACTTGATCTGCAACCCAAGCTGCTGCGCGCTTTGCAGGAAAAAAGCTTTGAAAGGCTTGGGGGAACGAAAACGATTCCCATTAATGTACGTTTGGTGGCTGCAACGAACCGGAATCTGTCGCAAATGATGAGCGAAAAGCTATTTCGTAGCGATCTGTACTACCGGCTGCAAGTGTTTCCGATCTCGACGCCGCCGCTGCGGGATCGCCCGGAGGACATTCCGGCTCTGGCGCGGCACTTTACCCGACAGTATTCCGCCAGGATGGGCCGCCATGTGGAGAAGATCCCAGATGAAACGATGAAGGCGCTCGTCGCCTGGCAATGGCCCGGTAACATTCGGGAACTGGAGAACTTCATCGAGCGTTCCGTGATCCTGTCGCCCGCCGCCACCCTTCGGGCACCCTTGTCCGAGATATCCGGCCAGGCACAGACGATGGGCGGCAGCAGCACGCTGGAGCAGGTGGAACGAGCCCACATCCTGAAGATCCTGCGTGAGAGCAATGGCGTGATCACGACGGCGGCGACGCGATTGGGGCTGCACCGAACGACGCTGAACGCCATGATGCGAAAGCTTGGGATTACCCGGCGAGATATCTAGACAGCATTTACTGCAATACGCTTACGCGCTTTGGGAACCAGTGCAGTTGCCGCTTCACACAGTCCTCTGAACAGCGTTCATTCATCGTGGCAAGGTATGCCTCCAGAAACAGCTGGTGTTTGACTTGGTCACGAGCAAGGCGCGCAAATAGAGCTTGGGACTTCTCGTCCCCAGCAATCGCACATACCTGACACGCGCTTTCATACCGTGAGTGAAGTGCAGCCTCAAAAGCGACGTCGTCTTTCAGCTGGTCCCTAAGCGTTCCACTGACCGCCGGTGGACACATGCCCTGCAAACATACTTCCCCTTTCAGCAAAAGGATCCGATCCATCAGCTCTTCGGCGTGCTTGGCTTCGTTTCTTGCATGCAGTTTCAGAGTAGTGCCCAGCTGTGGGTATCCCCATAAGTCACACATATGCGAGTGCAGGGTATAGCGCACGACCGAGACGAGTTCAAGGCATAGAGCCTCGTTTAGCTGCGCAACGATGAGTCCGATACGCGGCATGTAGTTTTGCACACGATGTCTATATGCAAGCCTGAACCCGTTCGTTAACAGCTTCGGTGAAGTCGTGGAGTTCGGTGGCCCGGAAACAAATCATGTCATAAATCGCTCTATTGTTGGGGCGAATCCTATCGAACCTTGGGCTTTTGCCAGCCACTTTTTGAGGCGTTCGGCACGCCGGATGGACTCCATCCGGTCCCCGAGCGTCGCGCGACCTGACATGTGACCGCATTTGGTCATTTCGCTGGGATCAGATGGACCGGGATGGCGTTCTTCGGAAATAGAAGCCGGAGAAGGAACGGACCGTGTACGCCGGCAGGAACAGCATCCGGTGAGATGCCCGCGGCTCCTCCCACGAGTCCACCAACTCATACCCCAGGCCGCACACATCCGCAATGAATCGCGCCCGATTTCGGACGATGCAGGGTACCGCGAGAATGTGGTCGCTCTGCACGATAACGTAGTCCTCCCGTCGGGACGTCACCGGTACGCGATTGATCAACACATGCGATGGCAGCGAAGAAAGCGCTTGAAAGAACTCCGATACTGACCGTTCCCAGTAATGAAAGCAGCCTGCCGCGAGGAGGAAGTCCGTGTCGGTGGGAGCGTTGGAGAGATGATCGGTGAACGTCAGGTTTGAGGCGTTACGTTCCAAGGCAAGAGCACGGCCCTGGTCTACGACTTCCGGCAAGTCGACCACGGTCCAGGGTACGGTGTCGAGATTTGGCAGGAGAGTCCGGTAGAGGTAGAAGAGGTTGCCGATTGAGCCTCCAAAGTCCAGAACTTGCCGTGGCTGCAATACCGCGAGGAGAAACAGCACCGGATAGTCGCTAGTGCGCATTTGCTTGTGCAGGATACGAGAGGCCTGGTCGGGATGCTCATGCCCGGTCGTCCGAAAGCGACGAGCAGCAGCCCAACCAGCATCGAACGACGGGAAGACCCCGTGTACGCCGGTGATGCTGCTGATCGCGTTTGTGGCGGCCGATGAAAGGCTCGCCAACCAGAGAGCAGCGCGAACCGGTCGCTGATTGGCTAGCCAAACCGCGAGGGTGCTCATGGGACTGGAGCTTCCCTTCTCTGTACGAAGACCGATGGATGCGTTGGCTTGGCACCCTTTGCCAGCAGCGGCGCTGGTTGGTTCAGGAGGCGAGTTCGCAAGTAGTCGCTGGCGTACATAGTGAGTGCCTGCATCGCACGATTTGGGACGGGTAAGGAGAAGAATGGACGGTCGAGGAAGTCATCGTGCCGGGCGCCCGACACCGAGACGACATAGCTGCCGCTGTAGTCGACAGCGTGCGTCATGAGGGCTTCCGTGTTGGCTTGTGCCATCGCTTCGAGCTCCGGTAACTGGTTCCTGCTGCCTGGCGCGAGCGGTTCGGCTTTTGAAATCACATGCAGAAACGGCCAAGGTACTTCATTGGGGCTGCCTAGGTTGTCGAACAATAACCCGTCGATATTGACACACGCCTGGATACGAGTGCCCCGACTGCAGAGGGCGGCAGCCGCTGTGCCGCCAAACGAGTATCCGACGATACCGAATGCGTTACCGGTGCGAGCGAAGGGATTTGCCTCGTCGTGCTTGCTTAGAGTCTCTACTAGAAACCGAATGTCGGCAATCCGGATTTCCAGTTGCTGATCGACGTAGGCGTGGGTGGCGCGGAGTTCCTCAGCTGAAGTGAAGGACAGATACCCGTGCGAGGGCGCCCGCAAACGTCGCCCATCGGGGAAGACAGTGGTGCCCGATCCATAGGGGTGGTCCACGGCAGCAACAATGAACCCTTGGCTGGCCAGCTCTTCAAGGAGATACACAGACTCTTTACGCGAGCCGGCCCAGCCTGGTGAATACAACACGATCGGTGGCGGCTTAGTTGAGGCGGGTAACGGATGCCAGAAGTCAACAACGAGTTCGCGCGGACTGCCGGGCTTGTCTGCGATTACCCCGAACTCGTTCCGGCTCCTGTCAATAAACACACGCGTCTGAACTGCGAATGGCAGGGGTCCAGATGGGCGATTGAGTGTTCGTAGCCAACCGCCGCCTAGAACCGCGAGCGCCGTTATTCCAAGCAGAGCTGCACCGGGGGAGTTCATGGCTGGCGCCGCTCCTCCAAAACGTCCCGCACGAAGGCTGTGAAACTGGCAACCTGTGCACACTCATCAAAGCGGTGTGCCAAACCAGGCAGCAGGTCGCTTTTGGCGTGGATGTTGTCAAGAGTGACTGAGTCCATGAGACGCGTGAGATCACTAAGAAATTGAGGGTCCCAAGGAGCGGAGCCTCGGAGTCGCCAAAGGCAGTCCAAGCCGAGGTCATATGCGGCTGGGATCTGTCCCGTGACGAACGGCAATCCAGCAGCGATGTACTCGCTCACCTTGGTGGTGTAGCGGAAGTTGCCAACCCCATCGACACTCTGCGGCAGGCTCCCAACATCCATAGCCGCAAGGTATCCGGGTACTTGCTCTCTTGCGACACGACCTGTGAAGATGATTCTTTCGCCGAGCTCTAACCCGGCCATCTGCTTGAGATACGGAAGGCCTTCGCCGTCCCCGACGATCAGGACGCGGAGATCCGCGCGCTCACTTTTGAGTGCAGCTTGAACAAGTTCGAGACCGTAGCAATACTTGTAACGTCGCGACCACGTGAGTGATCCAGCAATCCCGAAGACCAAGGCGTCCGTAGGGATACCAAGTTTGGCCCGAAGTTGCACACGCGATCGACGCCGAGTTTCTGGATTTTGCTTGAAGGGCGCCCATCCCGGGGCGGTCATCCCTCGGGGGGCTCCCAAGGTAAGGGCGCGGCCGACCAGATACGGTGTCCAGCCGACGAAGCCAGCGCAGTAATGGCACAAGAGCTTTTCGTAAAGACGGAAGAATGGTGCACCCAGCGGATACTTCGCCGCTAGAAACGGCGCGATCGCGTCGCCGCTGCTGAGCACGTAAGGCAGCCCAAACATCAGCTTGCCCAGTAGAAGGGCGGCTCCGCCAGCGAGGCCTGTACCTTCCATGATGGCCACGTCATTGGTGCGTTCCCTCATCAAACGGAGGAGTTGGGTGAAGCTCTTCCACTTTGACGCGTGTGCGAAGCCAAAGAAGGTGGGGTTCAGGTTACTGGTGAGCCGGCGGAGACGATGTTCGTCATCGCCGCCGCTTCCTTGAGTAGCGAACGCGAGTACGCGGATTGGCCCCGGCCGACTCAATCGGCATCCTTCGCTAGACACTCGCTGAGCAGACGAGCGAATTCCTCCACATTTGGTTCGGACAACATGTCGAAGTGGGTGCCCGGCAGGTGGATGACGGACATCCCACCTTGGGGGAGTGCGCCCCAGCCGAGTGAGTCGTCAAGGCCGTCGCCCCCGATTCGACGCGACGCGCGGAAGAGCGTGATGCGACCACCATATGGCTTTGGCACATACCGCGACCCCGCTTCTACGTTCTGCCACACTAGGGCATCCAACGTTCTTGGCAGTCCCAGTCCTAGTTTTCTGCGCAGGCGAAACATCCACGGTTCTAGCCGTCCCAGAAACGATTCGACTGCAACTTTTGCGTATCCGACAGGGTCCGGAACTCGAAATAGCCGCTTGACGTGTTGCGGCAAGCGGCCGGGATGAATCACGGTGTCGTACGCGTGTGGATGAAAGGTGGGCTGGAAGGTATCGACCATCCCCAACATGGATACCCGCTTGCCCATCGCACGCAGGCGTTGGGCAATCTCATAGGCGATCACTCCGCCGAAGGAGTAACCAAGCAGCCGGTACGGCCCGTGGGGGCGCACTGCAAGGATGTCCGCCAGATGCTGATCCACCATCGCCTCGACGGTTTGGTAAGGGTCGACTGTGAGATCGATGCCTGCGGATTCGACGCCGAACACGGGAATCCCCGCAGTGATTCGTCGCACCAATGGCTCAAAGCCGAGGACATGTCCGCCAGCGCCATGAATGACAAAGAGACAGGGCTTGGAGCCACCTGGGCGAATCGGCACGACCGTACCCATCCTGGCAAGTTCTGTTTGCGGAGGTTGCTGCACTTCTTCGAGTAGCGTTGCCATTTCAGCGATGGTCGGAGCCTGAAACAGCTTGGCGAGGCGAAGGTCAACACCAAAGGTCTTGTTGGTCCTGGCGACGATACGGGCGGCTTGGAGCGAATGCCCGCCAAGATCGAAGAAAGACACGCGAGCGCTTATTGGGCGTTGGTCGAGGACATCTTCCCAGATCGACGCAAGTTGGCGTTCGATGTTGGAAGCTGGCTCGACGAAGTGTTCCGGGTGCACTGCGGTTAATGTTTGCGGAGCCTCCGTCTGCGACGTCAGGCGAGGCAACAAAGCAACCGGATTGCGCCGCAGCTCTTCCAGGCTGGCGAGAAGTTTAGAAAGCAGGCTTTCTACTGTGCCTCGCATGAAAAGGCCAGCGTCGTACTCAATGGAGATGCGCCAGCCCTCAGATGCACGTTCGACGCAAAAGCAGTTCAAGGCGTAAATTGGACCACCGCTCACCGAAGGGATCGGGACGAACTTTGTGCTCTGCTGCTCAAACGTTTTTAAGAATGCAGTCTGATAAATGAAGTTGACTGGTGTGTAGGGCTGCAAGTGTTTGGTCCGACGAATATTGAGGCGCTGAACCAGGATGTCGAACGGAACAGCCTGATGGGCAATGGCATCAATGACTGTTTCACCCGTCCGCCGGACCGCCTCCGATAGTGTGAGGTCCACCCCAAGCCGTGTGCGCAATAGGAGTGTGTTTACAAAAAGGCCGACCACCGGTTCCACGTCGGTATTTCGACGATTCGCAACCAAGGTCGAGATCACCAATTCGTCCTGATTCAGCCACTGACGGAGGACCAATTGGAAGCAAGAAAGAAAGGTGACAAACAGCGTATGGCCTTCGCTATGACTCCACGCTAGCAGGGCGTCCGAAGTGTCCCGGGAGATTACGCGTGAAACAATCTCCGCGCGGAGCCCGGGCGCGAGGTCGACATTTGTTTCCACCGGAAGCTCCACCTGTGGCGGGTCGGCCAATTGGCCCTTCCAGTATTGGATGTCTTCGTCAAAGGCACCGGAACGTTCCATCTCCTGTTCCCAAACGGCATAGTCTCCGAACTGCAACTGCATTGGGGCAAAGCCTGGGTCTGCACCATCCGTCACGGCGCCGTACGCCTTCACTAGTTCCTTCCACAAAACACCCGCGGACCAACCATCCGAAATGATGTGGTGCAGAGTCAGCAAAAGGATGTGGCGTTGCGGGCCACATCGTAGAAGCACTCCGCGCATCAATGGTGCGACGGAAAGATCGAAGGGATGCGCCCCTTCTTCCTTCGCCCTTCTCTCCAGCGTTGAGGCTTCCGCGCCCTGCAGATCCTCTATCCGTAGGGCGAACGGTGCGCTCGCCGCGATCAGTTGATGGGGTTCGTCGTCCATTTCGTGAATCGCGGTGCGTAGCGCCTCGTGCCGTTCGATGAGCAAACGAAAGGCCTGTTCCAACGCGCCGCTATCGAGCGGGCCATTGAGCTGGAATCGCAGCGGGATGTTGCCGGATCCTCTCCCTTGCTTGAACTGGTCCATTAGCCAGAAGGCGCGTTGCCCCGCGGTGCAAGGGAACAGGCAAGCCTGTTGCGCGGCAGCGGACTGAGACACAAAAGCTGCGACAGAGGTCATTGTGCTGCCTCCTTTTGCCCATCTACAAACAGGCGGGACATACGATCGACTTTTCTTAGCCGTGGCTGCGTCGTCGGACTCAGCGAGGTGTTGCTATCCCGGTCAACGTGCGCGCAGATGGCGCTGATGTTCTGGTAACGGAGCATATCGGCCGCAGTCACCGGAAACCCACCGTTGGAGGCTCTGGTCACGATCTGAAACATACGGAGTGAATCCATTCCATAGTCAAAGAGCGACACGTCCACATGGATCTGAGAGACGCCGAGCACCTTTTCGCAGCAACTTGCTAAATGCTTTTCGCTCTCACTAAGAGGCGCCCTGAAGACCTTCTCCTTCGGCTTCCCGACCCCGACTAGCGAGGCAAGCGCGGTCCGGTCCACCTTGCCGTTCGGAGTCCGCGGAAATTCCGCTAGCTCCAGGAAACTGGCCGGGATCATGTAGCTGGGTAGTTTCTGCGCCAGCCATTCGCGTAATTCAGAAGAGGAACAGTGGGTGCTCGCTCCCGCCGACAAGTAACAAGCAAAGAGCTGTCGATCGCCAGTTGAAACTTCCTTCGCAAGGACAACAGCTTCCGCGATGCCCTGGTGCGCACCCAGGGTGGCTTCGATCTCGCCGAGTTCAATTCGGAATCCACGGATCTTCACCTGATGGTCGAGTCTGCCGATCAGGTCGATGTCACCATTGGGTAGCCGCCTCGCCAAGTCTCCGGTGCGGTACACACGACCGCCACCAAGCGTGCTGGTGACGAACTTCTTGGCTGTGGTCGCTGGGTCTCCAAAATAGCCAATGGCCAGACCATCCCCACCGATACACAGTTCGCCGACCACACCGAGCGGGCACAGTTCGCCCTCCTTATCCATGACATGGAAGTGCGTGTTGTCGATCGGCTCACCGATGGAGATCGGTTGGTCGCCATAGGTGACTCGGGCGACGGACGCCCACACGGTTGTCTCCGTTGGACCGTACATATTCCACAGCTCAGCACCGTGGGCGGTCAACGAGTTTGCCATTGCGCGGCTCATCGCCTCGCCGCCGCAGAGCAGTCGCAGATGCTGTGGTGCTTGCCAGCCAGCTTCTAACAGAAGGCGCCATGTAGCTGGAGTGGCTTGCAGAATGGTGATGCCATCCCGCTCAATTCTGGACGCCAGAAGGCCGCCATCCAATGTCTCTTCCCGACTTGCAATCACTACTTCCGCGCCCACGACGAGCGGAAGAAAGAGTTCGAGGACCGAGATGTCGAAGGACGGAGTCGTAATGGCCAATAGCCGGTCTTTCGCTGTAATTCCAGGCTCGCGAACCATGGATGTGAGGAAGTTGACCGCGGCTCGATGCGGAATCTGCACTCCTTTGGGCACACCGGTGGATCCCGAAGTGAAGATGATGTACGCCGGGGACTGTACATCATTCTGCTCCGGTGTTCCGGTACCCGCCGGAACGTCAACGCCCGCAATGTCGTCCAGCAATACCTTTCGGACGCTGCCCAGAGCGCCGATGCGCGACATCGCCTTTTCAGTCAACAGTGCCGACACATCTGCAATGCTGAGGATATGCTGTAAGCGCTGCGGTGGAAGACTTGCGTCGAGTGGTACGTAGCAGGCGCCGGCTTTCAGCACTCCCAGGATTGCCGCGAGCATCTGGCGCGACCGGTCAACGCAAAGGCCAACGCGGGCTCCGGGTCCGATCCCGAGGTCTGCAAGGTGTTGAGCGATCCGATTTACGCGCTGGTCGAGTTCAGCATAGGTCCAGTGCGCCTCACCAAAACGCACGGCGGGAGCATTCGGTGTGCGCGACGCCTGCTGCTCAAATAGTTGATGGACCAACCGATGCTGCGGATACTCTGCGGGTGTACGAGTTCCTCGATGCGCCAGCACACCGCGCTCTTCTTCCGTAAGCAGGGGAAGGCGTGCGATCGGCGTGAGGGGCGCTGCCGCGGCGGCTGCTAGCAAGGTTTCATAGTGCTGCAGCCACCTCTGAACCGTCCCTTGATCCAAAAGACTCGTATTATAGTCGCACTCGATTCGCCAGCCAGTACTGGACTGAACGACGTTGACAAAGAGGTCGAAGTTGACGAAGGCCTTGGGATTGGAGTGAACGACTGACTCCAGGCCGGCGAAGGAAAGCGCTTGTCCGAGCCGCTCGATGTTGAACTGAACCTCAACCAGCGGTAGGCGGCTGGGATCTCTGGGAACCTCGAGTTTGCGCAGGAGTGTCCCATAGGACAACGCTTGATGCTCACTGGCGTTGAGCAGACGCGTCCGGCACTGCCTTAGCAATTGATCGAACGTCGTGCTCTCTTCTTGCAACGCACGTATCGGCAGGAAGTTGACCGCATGTCCACAAACAGCCTGGCCACTGAACTGGGCTTGGCCCGCAAAGGGGACACCAACCACGAGGTCATTCTGCCCGGTCAGCCGGAACAGAAGCGCGTCAAATCCAGCGAGCATGAAGTTGTGTAAGGTTGCACCGGAGTGAGAGCCAGTGCGTTGCATCCGAGCCACCAACTCGTCCGGGATCGCGCGGCAGACCGTCGCCCCCTTTGAGGACTTCAGGGCGCCGTGCGGGCGATCCGTCGGAAGTTGGAGCACCGTAGGGAGCGTGGCGAACTCCCTGCTCCAATACGCTTCCGCGTCTGCAGATACATGTCCTGGGCGGTAGGTAACTACTGGCAGCAGCCGAGCGGATCGTTTCTGTATGTAGGCGGAGTAGATCTCCGCCAGTTCTTCTAGCAGGAGGTTCAGCGACCATCCATCACAAACGATGTGATGCGCCGAGAAGATCAGCCTGTGGCTTGCCTCCCCCACCCGCAAGAGCTGCAATCGGAAGAGCGGGCCGTTTACGAGGTCGAACGGTGCGGCGGCATCCGCTTGAACAAACTGCGAGAGGCCTTCTTCGGTCGCTTCCACTACCGCGAGGTCAACGGGTGGCGGCACGGCAAAGTGGACTTGGTTGGTTTGGAAGTCAAACCGGGAGTGGAGGGTCCGATGGCGGTCGAGCACCTGTTGGAGGGCACTACGGAGAACGCCCTGGTCTAGTGGCCCGTTCAACGTGACCGTGACCGACTCGTTGAACGCGCAGTTCGCCTCGTCACTGATGCGGGCGGATAGAAGGATTTCCAGTTGGGACTCAGTGATTGGGACGCTCTTTGGGGGTTGCTCAGGTTGGGAAACAGTACTTGGTAGCAGCCCCCCGGCGCGCATGTCCTGCAGGGAACTCTCGAATGCGTCCACAAACCGATCGAGATCACTCGATTGGTGTGCCGTTGTGAGGAAGCAGGGAAAGCCTTCCTGAAGGTGGAAGCCATGATAACGAAGATGGTGAAAGATTAGGCCACCAAACGGAAGGCTGGTTGGTACGGGAAAGTAGAACAGGCTGCCGAAACTCTCAATATGCGTCGGGACTCCGTTGGCTTCCAGGATTCGATTCAGGCGCGCTACCAGGGCCGCCGTGGTCTTCGTGAGCCCCTCCTGTAGAGCAGGTCCGCAGGCCTTGAGGTGTTCCAGTACCGCAGCCGCCGCAGCGAGGGCGAGGGGGTGCCGGACGAAGGTACCGGCAAAGAACGTGACGCCACATTCCGGGCGTGAATCGTCACCAAAGCGCCAAGCGCCACCATCAAGCGCATCCATGAACCGTGCAGATCCCGCGATTGCACCAATCGGCATCCCTCCGCCGAGCACCTTTCCATAAGTCGCGATATCGGCGCGAACACCGAAATGCGCCTGCGCGCCGCCCGGGTGTATGCGGAAGCCGGTAACGACTTCGTCAAAGATCAACGCGCAACCGCAGGTGTCTGCGATACCGCGCAACTCGTGGAGAAATGCTTTCGGTTGTAGATCCGGGTGACGGCTTTGAACGGGTTCGACCAGGATCGCCGCAAGTTCGTGCCCCAAGCGGCGAATGGTTTCGAGGGATTCTGGCGCTCCGTATTTCAGCGCGACCATATTCGCGATGGACTCCGCGGGGATTCCCGGAGCGGCTGGCCTCGACTTCGACTGGTCGCCGCTGCCACTCGCCTTTAGCAACACTTCGTCGAAGTTGCCGTGGTAGGAGCCAGAGAACAGCACCACCTTCTTGCGTCCGGTTACGGTTCTTGCAAGACGCACTGCAGCCATCACAGCTTCTGAACCGGTATTGCAGAAGGTCGCGCGATCCATCGAGACCATGTCGCAAAGAAGCTTGGCGACTTTGCCGGCGAGCGGCGTCATCGGGCCAATCTCCATCCCGCGCTGGAGTTGCTGGGTGATCGCTGATTGTATGAAGTCCGGACGATGCCCGAAGGCAATGGGCCCGAATCCGTTGAGCAGGTCGACATACTCGTTCCCGTCAACATCCCAAAGGCGCGAGCCGGCCGACCGTTCCACCGCGATGGGATAGGTGATCTCCTTCCAAAGCGGATGAAAGCCAGATACTAGTCGAGGATCCGCCAGAACTTGTCGATACTCCTGCGCCAAGGCCTTGGAACCTCGCGTCTTCTTTGAGTAGCGGATCGCAAAGCTCTTTAAGTAGTCGGCCTGTTCTGGGCTCACGGCGACTTTGTTGCTTTGGGGCGGCTTGAATGGCCCTTGCTGGTGGACCTCAGAGGTCGCACTAGTAGGTACGGCGGCTGGCGCGACACCCCGCATAGCTTCTAGTTGTCGAGCCATGAGGTCCGACATGACGCGCAACTGTTCGCGCGCCAGACTTTCTACGGTACTCCCATCGTCGTTCCGGATTGGCGCTTCCACGTGCGGCACGTTAGGCGTTATCCCCTTGGGGAGCAAGCTATCCAGATGCTTCGACAGCAGCGCGACGGTGGAGAGTTCCTCCATCAATTGACGGAAGGTAACTGGGACATGAAATCTCTCAGCGATGGCCTGCGATGCCTGGGTCAGAAACAGGGAATCGAATCCAAGCTCCAAGAACTCCGCATCTGCCGCGATTTCTGCGGGTTTTAGACCACTAAGGTCGGCAAGACAGCTTGTGAGCTCTGCGATGAAGCGGCTGCCGGTCGCGCTTTCAGTGGAAGCTTGGTGTACTGCGGATCTTTGTGTCATGGGAGGGATCTCCGGCCCTTGTGCCGACTGCGATTCGGGATGATCTATCCAACATCGAACTCGTTCGAAGGGATAGGTGGGAAGTGGAGTACGCTGACCTGCTCGGTTGCGGAAGAATCCGGGCCAGTCTAGATCGAGTCCCGAACACCAAAGAGAACCAGCAGCGTGTAGGACGGCTTCATATTCGTCGAGTCCGTTTCGCGCAACTCCCGGAAGAGCACTCACAATGATCTGCTCCGAACTCCCCGGATGCTGGCGGGCTAGCGTTGCCCCTGTGCGGCCCGGGCCGATGTCCAGAAGAGGTCCAGACTCGGCGCGAAGCTGCGCAAGGATCGCAGAGAATCGGACCGTTTCGCGGCAGTGAGTTCCCCAGTAAGCGGGGTTGATGGCTTGGTCCGCCTCTAACAACTTGCCGGTGACCGACGAATACAGAGTTTTGTTTGGCGGCCGTAGGCGAATCGCGGCGGCCAACTCGGTAAGTTTCGACACGACGGGATCCATCATTGGGGAATGAAAGGCGTGCGATGTCTTTAAGGCTCGGCAAGCGATCTTGCCGTTCTTTAGCAGCAACGCAAGATCTTCGATCTCGTCTACTGGGCCGGCGACTACCGTAAGGTTCGGCGCATTGATCGCAGCAATCGATAGGCGGAGATTCGCCAAGTACGGCAGCAGGTCGAAGACCGGCAATCGCACCGACAGCATCGCACCACGTGGGAGTTCTTGCATCAGGGCGCCGCGTGCCGCCACAAAGTTTAGGGCATCCTCGAAGGTGAATACCTCGGCAAGACATGCAGCGGCAAACTCGCCAATACTATGTCCAGCGAAGCCCATAGGCTTCACGCCCCAGCTCTTCCAGAGTTGTGATAGGGCGACTTGCGTCAGGAAGATCGCTGGCTGCGCGTAGATTGTCTGGTCCAGGTCTCCGGTGTCTTCCGTCTCGAACATCAGGTCACGAAGACTTCGGCCTAGCCGCGGCCTTAGAATTTCATCACCTTGGTCGACGAACCGGCGCACAACGGCTTCGGACTCGTACAGGCTCGACATCATGCCTGGGTACTGGCTGCCCTGCCCGGAGAACAGAAAATGCAATCCACCGGGAGCGGATTTTGTCGCACTTCTGTTGTGAGCTACCGCAGGCGCCTGAAGAGCTTGCTGCAAGATAGTCCGGTTGGAACCAACAACAAATCGCCGGCAGGGAAACACACCTCGCCCAACGGCGAGCGTATAGGCGACGTCGGTTAGATTCGCGTCCGGGTTGGACTTCAAGTGGTCCGCGAGATTTGACGCTTGTGCCCCAAGTGCAGCCTCGGTTCTCGCGGATAAGACCAGCAAGTGACTGCGAGCCTGCCCATTCTCCTGTGTCGCTTGGGTTTGCTCCGGAGCCTCGCGCACAACTACGTGGGCATTGGTTCCACCGACACCAAAGGCACTCACCCCCGCATATCGAACACCGTCAACGCCCGGCTCCCAGGGTCGCGGGGTTGCACTAATGGAGAACGCGCTGTTTTCAAGGTTCAGGTCTGAATTGGCCGTCTCAAAATGCAAGAGTGGCGGGATCACCTTACGCTCGAGCGACAGAGCGGTCTTAATCAGGCCGGCGACCCCAGACGCGACATCGAGATGTCCAACATTGGGCTTTGCTGTGCCGAGGGCACAGAAGCCTCGGTCATCCGTAGTCTCCCCGAAGACACGCTGTAGCGCGGCGATCTCAATCGGGTCGCCAAGCGGAGTGCCGGTGCCGTGAGCTTCGACATAGCTGATCTGTCTGGCGGTAACGCCCGCCAGCGCGTGCGCCGCGGCGATCACTTCTGACTGCCCATGGACGCTTGGCGCGGTGAACCCCGCTTTGGCCGAACCATCGTTGTTGATAGCCCAGCCCTGGATGACGGCATAGATGTGATCGCGGTCGAAGCGTGCGTCATCGAGCCGCTTTAGCAACACAACTCCTGAACCGGAACCGAAGACGGTGCCCTGGGCCTTTGCATCAAAAGTGCGGCAATGGCCATCGGGCGAAACCATGCCTCCTTCCTGGTACAAATAGCCTCGTTCTTGCGGAAACGTAATGGAAACACCACCGGCAAGTGCCATGTCGCACTGGTGTGTCGCTAAGCTACTGCATGCCTGCGCGACGGCGACCAGCGAAGTGGAGCAGGCAGTGAGCAGCGTGCAAGCAGGGCCGCGGAGATTCAGTTTGTAGGCGACACGTGTGGCCAGTGAGTCGGTCATCGAACCGAGCATCGTGGAATAGCCACCTACCTGATATGTTGCGAGATACTCGCGCATTCCTACGCCGTTTCGCAGGACATGGTTGAGCAGGTAGCTGGGATAGCTGCAGCCTGCGTAGATACCAACCGGCACATCCACGCGGCGGATGTCATAACCAGCATCTTCCAGGCATTCCCAACAGTTTTCGAGGAAGACTCGATGCTGGGGATCGATTCGCGCGGCCTCGCCCGGCAGAATTCCGAAGAACGCGGGGTCGAAGCCTGCCACGTTGTCCAACACCCCTCTTGCCCGGACATAGTTGGGTTCGGACGCTTGCTCTAGGTCAATGTCCCCTAGGTCTGAAGTCTCGAACGTGCGGATCGATTCCACACCGGCCGCTACATTTGCCCAGAACTCTCGCGCTGTCGCTGCGCCGGGAAACCGGCCCGCCAGTCCGATGATTGCGATACCCGGAACCGCCGGGGTAACAGTTTGGTGCACTTGGGTCCTCCCTCCTACTTCCGACTCTTAGACTTGCTGACGCATACCGCGCGAGGCTCTTTCGGCCCGGCTCTTAGCTGCGTCCAGAAGCGATGGCTGCCGCTTGGGTATCTCGTCCTTCTCGTCGCAAAGCGCTAACAGTGCGGTAATCGTAGAGTTCGCAAAAAGGTCCGTCAACGTTAAGGCGATACCCAGACGATCGTTAACAAGATTGCGTGCGCGCAGCAGCAGCAGAGATGTTCCGCCAAGATCAAAGAAGTTGATGTTGGGGTCGATGTCCGAGTGACCTAGGACTTCTTCCCAAATGCCGATCAGGACCGCCTTAGTAGTTGGCGGTGTCCCAAAGGTTCCCTCGGCCTCCTCCTGGATATGCGCTTGTACGATGTCCTGCGCTTGCCGCCTGTCAAGTTTTCCATTCGCGTTCCGAGGCAATGCCGGCAGAGACAGATACCTTCGCGGCAACATAAACGCCGGAAGCCGCGTCCGACACCACTCTGCCAACTGTCCGGGCGCGATGGGAAAACTCCCCTCAAACACCACAGCGATCGTACGGTCGCCGCCTGCAAGTGTCGCGACGACTGCCGCGCAGCGATCGACGGCCGGATGTGACTCCACAATGGCGTCGATCTCCTCGAGTTCGATTCGGTGGCCGGCCAGCTTGACCTGATTGTCCGTTCGCCCGCCAAACCAGAGTTTTCCGCTTGTGTCTTGTCGAACAAGATCGCCAGTCCGATACCAGATGGACCGATAGCGGCCCTGACGTGGGTCCTGTAAGAAGCGGCGCGAGGTTTCCGTCGGATCCGCGTAGTAACCCAAGCCAACGCTGGGTCCGCCGATCCACAACTCACCTGTCACGCCTTTCGCCACAGGCTGATTGGTGTCGACGTCGAGTATCGAGTACTCATATGCAGGATGCATGCTCCCTAGCGACAGGAACCCATCACCGGCAAGAGAGACCGCAGAGGCGTCGACGGCAAGGCTCGCGCAGATGCAGCTCGTCTCCGTGGGGCCATATACGTTCGTGAGGGTCGCCCGTCCATGGAATCTTTCGTAAAACGTCCGAAGAGTGTGAATCGGGAATCCTTCCCCACCGAATAGAAAATGGCGGATTGGCGCGAGTCGCTCCGGGGTCAGGAGTCCGGCCTTGTCGAGTAGAAGGAATAGCGTTGGGACAGCAAACATTAGCGAAGCCCGCCCGCGTTCTATTGCCTGCGCCCATTCGGCCGGATTCGGCGACTCAGCAGTCTCGACCGGTAGGAGGGCGGATCCATTGAAGAGTCCGCAATAAAGGTCAAATACCGAGTTATCAAAGTGAAGGGGACTGATCGCAAGAAACCGATGGTTGCCGGCTAGACCATCGGTAACGTGCCGTCCCCATTCCATGAGCTGCAGGACGCCTGTATGCGGAATCACCGCACCCTTCGGCTCACCAGTGGATCCGGAAGTGAACATGATGTACGCCGGCCGTGACAAAGAGCGATCGCGGTTTGCCTCGTCTTCGCACAGAGGGCTTGGCCATGAAGCGAGCTGCAAATAGGAATGATGACGATCGATCGTCGTGATCCGGCCGGACCTTAAAGACTCCGCTGCAGTTTCGGCGAAGAGCATCTTCGGCTGCAAACGGTTCAGCATCCGTTTCAGTCGTTCGGGTGGACTATTGGGGTCCAGGCATACGTAGATCGCGCCAATGCGGAGGCACCCCAGAATCAACGCGTAGGTTTCTTTTGTTTTTCGGAGTTGAATCGCAACGACGTCACCTTGTGTGACACCCAAATGCACAAGGAGCGCCGCCGCCCGGAGAGCCGCAGTCTTCAGTTCGCCGAAGGTGAGTGTCTCGGCACCGGAACTACGGCCGGCCGCGGTAAAGTCAAGTGCGGGGCACAACTCACGATCTCGGGCGGTTGCCAGAAACGCAGTCCACAGGTCCTGGTGCGGGTACATTCGCGTTATCTCCGTTTCCTGATGATTTCTTGCCCAGCCTCGGGATCCTGTGCCGTGAAGAGGACAACCACCGTCTCACCGGGTCGAAATGAAACCGGCCGATCTGCGGCACTGTCGATCGTCTCGGTTGTAAGAGATGAGCCAAGCAATCGAAACACGGTGGCGCTCTTCGCCTCGGCATACCGATAGGGCGTTGGATCAAGTTGTGCCGTCTGGTCGGCTTCCGAAAGGTTGATCATCAGCAACAGCCGACTGGAGGGCCCTTGCCTCACACTGGCTACGAAGCTCGCGCCGAGTTCAGGCGAATGCAATGGCGGCTGTAACAAATACGGCTCAAGCCGTTCCACCAAGCGGAAAGCTGCGGCCATCGCATCCCAACGGTCCGCACCAATCGTGAAGGGTTCGGCACCCGTCTGAAGATCGCCGAGTCCGGTAGACGCTTTTCTGCGATCGGTTTTCCAACTTCGGGTGTCGTAGTGGTACATCCGGATGCCTGCTTGCCCCATAGCTGCCGCGTACATCACCTGCGCAGCTACGTTCACTGGTGGAATCCCAGGATTCTGTAGGAAGTCTTGTGCGGGGTTGAACTCGCTACCGGAGCTGCGTTTGGTATAGAAGGGGCCCGTCATCGAGTTCTGCAGTAGTTGCGGACGGGACAGACGGACACTGGCGCGGCGGTCGAGGGCAACCAAGTCCATGTTTCGCTTGTACTGATTGAGCGATGGGCCATGAGGATACGCGGGGCGCCAATCCACAAAGGTCCAGAAATGGCTGGCGAAGTCCGAGAACAAAGGATCACCCTGCCAATTGCGAACACTATCGAGGCTTGCAATTCCCGCTACCGGCCAGCTAATGGCTGGCCTTATAGGCAATGCGTTGACGATGGCCATCAGCTTTTCGAATGCATCATCCGGGATCTGGGGACTATGCTTTGTCCAGCGACCGTCTTGGGGCGTTGGATCGTCACCCCAAAGGAAGTTGACTTCGTCGATCATGTCGATTGCCACCACCCGTCCGCTATCGCTTGCGCTTGAGATCGCATGACGGATCGCTTCGGCAGACCATGGGTTGGCGATGCTATTGTTCAGCTCGTTCGGCGTGCGCGCGATGTCGTCGCCGGTGAGATACAGGCTGAAACCATATCGCGCTGCCGTTCGCAGTTTGGCCTGCCAGGTCTCATCCCAATCTTGACGCCACGCCTCGAGGGTCGCAACGTGCGAATCCCCGGGGTTGGCATAAAGGCCTTCTGTCAGGACGTTGATGCCAGCGCGCTGGGCCTGCTCGCCAAGTCCCGGTGTCGCCTGAATCTCGTCGGCGTTCAGGCCGAAGACGGTGCGTACAAACAGGGAGCGGTCCGGGTCATAGACGGTCAGGAAGTCGCCGTTTCTTGAGAAGTGCGGATAGACTTGCTCGGCGCTCACTTCCACTCTGGTCTGCACCTTTTTGCCATTGGCTGCAATTCGGATGAATGCAACACCGGTTGCGACACCGAGTACGGCGCCATGCTCGTCTACAGTCGCGACGGAATCGTCGGAACTGCTGAAGGTGAGTCCCTCCTTGAGCGCGCCGTCGAGCCCGTCGGTGTAAAGTTCGCGCGCCGCAAGCGTGACGCTTTCGCTCGGCCTCAGGAACACAGTTCGCCAATTGGGAAGGATTCCCATCGATGTATGGCCGTTGTCGACCATCACTCTTGTTCGCATCTGGGCGACCGGCAGAATGGGTGGCCCCTTGGCGTAGACGGCGTTGAACACTTGGTGAGGGCCATTACGTAGCGCCCTTGTGTCAAACGGAATTGTGTTCTGAAAATAGACCTGAAAGTCGCCGTCGACGACGTGTGAGATCGCCTCAATCCCAGTTGAATGCGTCGCCAGAACTTTCCAGGGGACAAGTCCTGAAAGCGTACGCCCTGCGGCTGGAGCTTCTAACGATATGCGCCCTTCTCCGTTCGCGATGCGAACAGACATCGGCAGACTGGAGGCGATAACGGCACCAGAGGTGCTTCTTCCCAGGGCGTGGATGGCAGCATGACCGTCCCAGAGCCAAGCGGTGTTCCACAGAAAGCTGAATGGAGGAGTAACAACGGGACCGCTAATCGGCTGGTCATTGACCCAATACTCCACATTGTCGACACCGTTGGGCTGGCTGGGTGCGACAGAGATCAAGACTGTGCCTTTTACCGTGCCTCCATCAGCCGGAACGATCAGTCGTAGAGCCGCGTCTTGTGCCGCTAGCGAAAGAACCCACATGGATAGGAGTGAGAGTTGCATATGGCTCTTTCTACGCCAGCGACTCGTAGACATGCAGTGTGTCGCTCACCATGCGTTCCAGCGTGAAGTCGCGATTGACGCGGTGTCGCCCGGCCTCGCCGAACCGGTCGCGGAGGCTACGGTCCGCCAGCAGCGTGTTGATTGCCTCTGCGAGTTCCGATGCATTCCCCGGCGTTACCGTCAGCCCTGTAACGCCGTGAGGCGAAACGAAAGGAACCCCGGACCGGAGGGAGGTGTTCACGACGGGTTTGCCACAAGCCATCGCCTCCAGCTGGACAAGACCGAAGGCCTCAGTTCTTTCGATGGAAGGGAGAACGAACAGATCACAGGCGTGATAGTAAGGCACGACGTTCGGTACGGCCCCTAGGAACATGACGCGATCTGAAACCCCTAAGCGAACTGCCTCAGCTTCAAGATCATCGCGCAACGGTCCATCGCCGGCCAGCAGAAGAGTACCGTCGATCGCAACCATCGCATGCATGAGGATGCTCAGCCCCTTGTAGGCAACCATCCGGCCAACGGCCAGGATGAGTCGATCACCAAATCGGTCGCGTATTTGCTGAATGGCCCGGTGATCAGCGGGCATATCCAGGGTCGAAGGGTCGATTCCAAGGGGAACTGTGTGGCAGATGCCTTGCCACTTGGAAAGCAACGGCGAGTGAGCAACGTAGTTAGGCGACGTAACGATAATGGCCTGACAGCGGCGAAGCCCCAGCGCCAGGAATGGCTGGAATAGAACATTCAGGAACCTTTGCCGGAGCACGTCACTGTGGTAGGTGATGACCAGCTTGGCCTTGCTTTGTGCAAGAAGGAAAGCAAGAACTGCGGCGGGGTTCGGCCAGTGGATATGCACTATGTCAGATCGTGACTTTGCAATTGTGCCAACCATACCGGGGCAAACTGACATTCCCGCGACCTCCATCAGGCTGCGCAGGCGGGTAACGCGCACGCCGCCGGGATACGCAGTAGCCGTATCTGCTGACGTGTTAGATACAACGACATCCAGGTCGACGGAATCCTTCAACCGTGCGCTTAGCCCCTCCAGATGGGTTTCCATCCCGCCGCGATGAGGAGGGTAGAACTTCCCTACATGCAATACGCGAAGGCGTTTGGGCCCCCGTTTGGCTTCATCATTCGCACGGTAGGCATCGGTGATGATGCCAGCGTAGGTCTCCCATGAAGGCTGCGCGGATGCTTGCTCAGTTGATCTCTCGGGTGGCCGACTCAGTAGCTCGAGAATTCGATCTGTCCATTCCCGCACGGAGCCAACCGGACAGTACTTGATCTTGCTGCCTGCGATCTCGCGAAACACCGGAAGATCCGATGCAATGATGGTCGCCCCACATGCCAACGCCTCAATCACCGGAAGTCCAAAGCCTTCCGCCGAACTGGGCATCAACACGATTCGCGCACCCCGATACAGCGTGGCGAGCTCATCGTCACTGATGTGATCGCGAAGGTGAGTGATATGGCTGGACAAGCCTTTGGACTCAATGAAAGCCTGATGCCCGGATGTCCACTGCCCCCCTACCTTGATCAGGCGAAGTTCAGGGTGTGTTCCGCGAGCGGATGCAAAGGACTCCAACAGGACATCCATTCGCTTTCTCGGGATACAGGAGCCCACATGGAGCAGGTAAGACTCATGCGCGACGTTCTTTTGGGAACTGAAATGAAAAGCTGTGGAGACACCGAACGGGGCTCTAACGAGACGTGCCGGGTCTACCAATTCATGCTTCATCAACTCCCCCCTCACGGCGTCCGTGGAGTGGAACACGATGCTCGCCTTCTGCAAGCCCGATAGAACTCGGCCCGCCATGCTACGAAACCAAGCCGGCCGCGGATCCGCCGGTGGATCGACCAGACAACGGAAGATATCGAGATCATGGCAGTACACTCCGGTGCGCTCGTGCGGCAAACTGTGCACCAGGTGGGCGTAGGAATGGTCGGCGATGTGAAAGAAGTCGTACTTGCCGCGAATGGCACGCAGGTACCGCGGGTAATCTAGGAAGCGATTGGCCAGGCGGTCGGCATTGAGGGCCATCCGGTTGCTGCGTAACCCGGGCAACCTTTGGAGCCTCGATCGCATGGCCGGGCGGATTTGGTCAAGCGTTATGTGAGTCTCTTCGGGCTGTGCATGCTGCACTAGCCTGTCCGCAGTGAGATCCATACTGGGCCAGCGTTCCTCGTGAAAGTCGCAAATGACCGCGCCACGCAGTTTCTGCTGCGTGTAGTCCGAAACACGTTGCTGTGGTGCGGGAGCTCTAGTTGTCATTCATGTGCTCCAATCGCCGGACTGTTGCTGCCACTGCCCGGACGGTGTGCTCGACATCGAAGCGTTCGGCGTACAGTTTTCTGCCTGCCATGCCGAGCCTCTGCCTACGCTCGGGATCTGTAATCAGATCCGCGGTGGATCTCACAAACGCTTCCGCGTCACCACTCGGAACGAGGCTCACTGCACCGCAACCGGTCCAGAACGGCTCGCTCAAAAAGCCGTGGGTAGACACTGTGGGCAGGCCGTGGCTGAGTGCGGCCATTGCGCTGCCACGTCGCGTCGATATGCCGTCGGAGTAGGGCTGAATCATCACATCGCAAGCGCTCAAGGCCGCTGAAAGACGCCTGGAATCCAGGAGACCGGAGGCACGAATCCGGTCGCCGTGCTCGGGAGCCAGGGATCGTAGCTCTTGCGCGAACTCAACGCTGTTTTTTCCCAGAAGAACGACCCTTGCGTCAGGACAACGGTTGAGAAGCGATGGAAGGATGTCGCAAAGGAGCTGTCGTAGCTCTTTGTTGTACGTGCCAAAGTGGCCGATCAAGATCGAGTCAGTATCGCCATAGGCAGCTCGAGCCACTTGGATGTCCTCCTCACGTCCCTCAAGTGGAACGTTACTTGGCACCGGCAGCCATTCAAAGGGAACCTTGAGGCCGAAGGCCAACGGCTTCAGGCGGCGTATCCATTCCGGTATGGAAACGAACACATGTCGCGAAGATTGCAGGAGTACGGCCGTCATGGCACGTTGCACGAAGGCAGCAACGAACTGACGGAGGCCACCTGTGGTCCAATCCAGGAACGTCTCATGAACCATCAGCACGACGCGGTCACCGTGCCGCACTCTGCGCCACAACAGCCAGCAGCAGAAGGGAAAGTTAACAGCATGGAAGCCGTATCCGTGCGGAACCCACTGGACGAGAATGTTGCGACCGTCCCGCTCTCGAAACGCCCGTCCAGTGCGCCAAAGGTCGGCTGGAGAGAAGTCCTTCATGGACCCTTCTCCGCGCGTCCAGACGGACACGCGAACTCCCATAGCATTTAGGCCGTCGACCAGGGACCAGGAGTAGCCCGACAGGCCTCCCGTATCGGGTGGATACTCGCATGTGATCATGTCAATCTCCGTCACAGTTCAGTTCTCCACCAGCTCTGGCTGACGCCGCTGCCGCAGGAAGCGATTCGACATGGTGCCAGCGCGATCTTTCCAAAAGGTCCGGTCGTCCCGGCTCATGCCGAAGGTCCACCACAGGCCCAGACCGCAAAGCGCTGCAAATGACATCTCTCCCGCAAGTGAGATCCAGTTGCGCGGAACGTGAGAATGGGCAGCGATCCAGGTCAGCGAGCCAAATGGTACGCCCCATCCGAAGTTGCCTAGAACGGATCTCCATAGGTCGCTGGGTGCGATTCCGAAATGCCTTTGCAGAAGAAGCGTGTAGGACCAGGAGCCAACTAACAGGTTTGCGATTAAGGTTCCCACCAACGGGCCGGGTGACCCCAGCCAACGGGTTGCGGAGAAGCTGCCCGCGACGTTTACGCCCATCGCCAAAGCGGCATAAGGTGCAAGCTTGTCCATCTTGCTGCAACCAGCGAAGGGCCACGCCCAAAGGCTATAGACGGCAAGGAACCAAGCATTCGCGGCGGCCAGAACCGTAATCGAATCGCCGCCGTAGGATTGTGCGCCGACCCAGCGGGCGAGGAAGTGCTGGTTGTAACCAGCAAGGACGCTTAAGCTCGCGATGCCCAATCCGCTGGTAGCGGCGGACAGTTGAAGAAAGCGGCGTCGGAAGGTTGAGCTCTGCCCGGAAGCGTACAGCTGCGCGAGTGGCGCCCAAGTCGAACTGCTGATCTGCTGCAATTGCCCGGCGACAATCGCCAGAAGCCTTTGCGTCAAGTAGAACGGCGTGACCAACGCGGCCCCAAGCATCCATGACACGATCAGGTTGTCGCTCAGAAGAGCCAGTCGTCCACTCGCTGCGAAGAAGAAGTTGTGCCAGTTCAGCCTCCAGAGTGACTTCCGGACGGCTTCATCCGGTAGTGCCTTCCAGAACCCCGGCAACTGCCGGGTCGTGATTGCGATGAAAGCAACCGACACCGGAATCTGCGCAAGGCATTGTGCGGCCGCCTGACCGACTAAGCCCCATCCAAGCCACGCGAAAACCACGGCTAGCAAGGTCGCGAGAAGCAACTGCATAGCGATCAACGTGGTGGACAAATACGCTCGGTTCTGCGCCTCTGCGAGCATCCGGAAGGGCAGATTGAAAACCAAGAGTGATGGAATGATCGAGATAAGTCCGGCCCAGTAGAGGTCGCGGTGCGAGATCTGCGCCGTTTGGATTAGCTTAGGGAGTAGCAGCGTGAGCAGGAGGCCCGCCGCTACCATCATCGAAATCGGCAGCACATAGATCCGAAGGCCTGTAGCCAGAATCGTGGCCACGCGGCGTTCGTCGCCTTTCCCAATGGCCATTGCAATCTCGCCTCGCATTGCAGGGGCGAGACCCAATTCGAGCAGTCCGGCGTACGCCATCACATCGGCGAGTGCTCGAGCGGCCCCAAAGGTCTCGCTCCCAAGCAGGCGCAGGATCCAAGGGGTTGCAACCACGCTCACGGCCAGAAGGAGGATGGATGCAGCAGTACCTGACGAGAAATTCAGGACGCTTGCCACGCCACCATGGGTCCGAAGTTGGGGCTTCATGTCGCCACCGCCCTACTCTGCGCAGCCGTTGCCACCATCTCGTACACCTGCAACGTTGCAGCAGCTGTCCGATCCCATCCGAAATGCAGCGACCGCTGCTTCGAACGGCGAACCAGGTCTTGGCGAAATGCCTCATCACTGGCAACTCTGCGAATTAGAGTCGCTAGCTCCTCCACATCGGTTGCATTGAATAGGGCACCCCCACCCCCGAGCACTTCCGGCAGGCTTGTTGCATCTGAAGAAAGGATTGGCGCACCGGCGAGCATGGCCTCGCACAGTTGTAGGCCGAAGCCCTCAGCCAAGCTGGGATAAACGAAGCAGTGGCACCCGGCGTAAAGCGCGGCAAGCTCGACATCGCTGATCCGGCCTAGCAAAGTGACATGGGTCGACACCCCCAGCTCGACGATGAGTTTCCGAACTCGAGCAATCTCCTCCGGTTTTGCACCCGCGAGAACCAGGCACAGGTCGTCTGCGGTGGCCCGGGCGAACGCCTTCACCAGAAAGTCGACATTCTTTCGAACCTCCCACCCTCCGACGTAGAAGAGGAACCTGTCACCAATCTGATGGCTCTTTCGCAGCACTTCGAGAGCTCCCGGGTCCGAGGCAGCCAGCGCAGGGTCCGCCGCGTTATGGACCACTGTGAATTTCTCCGGAACCATCGACAGTTGCTCGACAAGGTCCAACTTGGCATGCTCGCTGACTGTGACAATCTGATCGGCGCAGCTTCGTGCAATCCACTCGTATATGTTCGTGAGGAACGCGGCAAACCGAAATGGCCCCTTTGCGCCGTTTCTATGGCCAATCGCGTCGTGAAGCGTGAGAACACGCGGGCAAGAAGTCCAGAAGGGCAAACCAAAGTGAAACGGACTGTGGAAGACGTCCAACCCATCCCGTCGCATTGTCATGGGCAGCCACATCTGCTCCCATTTCAGGTACAGCATCGGTCCGGATTCACGAACAGCGAGCAGGCGCTGGTCGAGCCTGTCAAAATGCGCGTTGTGAATTGGGAATTCGGTGTACAGCACAAGCTCGCAGTTCAGCTTCTGCAGCTCCAGCATCAAGTTGATTGCGTATCGGTTCCAGCCGCGGGTGTCCGGGGAACTCAAGAGCCTGGCATTGATCCCTACCTTCATTGGTTCCCCCCAGGCTGTTTGGAGGCAATACTGTGAAACACGGCTTCCATCTTCTTGGTGGTGACTTCCGGACTACAGGTGGCGCAGATCAACTCTCTAGCTGCTTGGGCCTGGCGATGTCGACGTTCCGGGTCTTGCAGCAGTACGATCGTTTTCTCCACCAGGTCGCCATCTGACTCCGCTACACACACATGGATGCCGTCGCGGGCCTCCAGGCCTTCCACACCAGAGGGCGTCGTCACAACGGGAACTCCGAGTGCAAATGCCTCCTGCACCTTCACCTTGGTCCCACTTGCGTCGTGTGGCGCGTACAGCATAACGTCGAGCTGACGAAAGAATGGCAGGATGTCCGCCACGTTTTCGAAGATGTCGATCGCCGGCTGATCGGTGTGCCCTGCGAAGGCAGTTCGCGCTTGGCGTCCGGCAATGAGTAGTCTCGCGTTTGGGATCCGCTCGCGGATCGCGGGCCACAGAGATGCCAGCAAACGACGGCCCGCCTGTAAGCTGGGGAGCCAGTTAAAGGAACCAACCAACCCGATGGTGACGCTGTCTGAAGCCCTGGTCTTGCCGGCATAGGGATACAAGGCTGAGTCGATTCCAAGCGGAACGACATGCACATCTGCCTGGGGTGAAATCTTTTGAATGTGGTCTCGAAGGGGTTCGCTCAGGCATGAAATCGTTGAGTAACGCCGCAGGAGGAATCGTTCTGACTGCGCGAGCCGTTTGCGTAGAACCCATTCGCGCCAGGAATTGGCCTTCTCCCCGCCCAGGTCACGAAAGAGGTTGTAGTGGACGTGAAGTGAGGCCTTGGCACAGTGATCTAACCCAGTCCAACCGGACCACAGCTGTTCTAGATGCAGCACGTCGAATCCTTTTCCTAGCTCCTGATCCAAATGCTGTTGAAACTCGCTCGAGAACATGTACGAGTACGGTCGCGCCAGGCTTGCTAGCTTGCTTTTCCAACCAGACTTTTGAATGGACGGGAATGCACGAATGTCATATACCGACGCCGGCAGCGTCCCGCGGAGGGTTTCTAGTCCTCCGTCAGTGTCCGGTGCTGGGCAGAAGGTGGTGACACGATGCCCGCGCGCGACCATGCCACAAAGCAGGACGTAGAACCATCGAGCGGCCGCCCCACCGAATGGAACGGGCGGCTCAGGAAGGACCATCACGATGCGAAGTGTTTTCGTCATGATGAGCCTTGCACGAGCCGCACGATCTGCTCCGCCATCCTGCGCGAAGAATGATTTCTCAACTCATCCGCTAGCTGCTTTGCGTGGCTGCACCACACATCGGGCGTCTGGCGCCAGCAAACGAGCTTAGTCTGCAGTTCTCTTGCATCCGTAGGGTCTTGCAGCAGCATCGGCGCCATGGCAGCGCCCATTCGCTCTGCAAATCCTGCGTTTGCGGAGATCATTACCGGCACGCCCCTGCAGATCGCCTCGTGGGCGTTCATGCCATAGGCTTCGTAACGGACCGGACTCACCAGCAGGTCAGCGCCCGCCAACAACTGCGGAACTTGGTCCGTCTGGCCTAAGAAGCTGACACCGCCTTGAAGACCTTTTTGTGCGATGCGAGCCCGATATCGATTTACGCCGCTACCGCTGCCGGCGATCGCAAGCTTTGTGTTCCAACCCGGTACAGCAACCAGACGCTCCCACGCGTCCAGCACTGTATCCAAACCCTTGTTGGTGTCGTGACCTAAGGCACCGACAAACACAACCAGCCGTTCGTCGCGTGCCAGGCCGAACGCTTCACGGGCCTGTTGACGCTCCCCGGGCGTAACGGGCACGAACTCCTGGTCGGCCCCCAAAGGGACTGTACAAACACGGTTCGGATCGAGTCCGGAGAACTGTTGCAGAAGATGTTGGCGCGTGCGTTCGGAGTTCGCGACCACAATGCGCGCCAAGTTGATGCACCGGCGTTCCTGACGCTTCGCCCACATCTTCGCAAGACGGTTCCGAATGCGAAAAGACAGCGGCGCTTCAGCATCGCGGCATGGCCACTGGTGATGGACAGTGTGAACCCAGTTGACGTCGCCGAATGCGCAATTGCCACCATTCACCACTACCCGAGCCTTGTTCCAGCGTTTACGCACTTCGCCCGCGATCTCTCGCCCGCGCTTGGCCAATAGAAACTCGCCCAGAAGATACGACGACGCTGGCCTCGGAACACTCCAGACCACTGCTCGCGGGTGAGTTTGAAGGAGAGGCTCCACTTCATGAGCCACAAGGTGAACGACGTGGCCGTCATCGAGCAGATAGCTTGCCAGCGCTGCGTTCAGCTTGTCCATGCCGCCTCGGCGATGGAAACTACCTGCCACCAGCACCCATGGTTCTCGGTCCTGATTCGCCCTAGCACGCATGGGACACCTGTCCTTTGCGACCGCTGATTGAATACGGTCCGCCCGAGACGATCCAGCCCAGGGTCACGAGCATAATCACGCTTTGGGGAATGGAGACGAGCAGTCCGTTTCCAATAAAGGCCGTGGCGTTCGAAAGAAACGCCAGCACCCATGCCATTCTCCTGCCAGCGATCCAATTGGGATCACACCCCCGGCTGCGCCGCGTGAAGATCCAAACAATGAATGCGAGCCATAGCAACAGGCCCACCCATCCTTCTTCCAATAGGATCCGGGCGTACTCGTTCTCGATGATGAGCCGGTTCCGAATCTGCCCGGCAAGAAAGTACGGCATGTTGGTGCCACCGCCACCGAGGCCGTTACCCATGGGAAGTTCCTGGGCCAGGGTCCAGAAGTCACTACTCAGGCTGAATCGAACGCGGTCGGAAACCTCTTCCACTTTTGACAGCGAAGTGAAGCGCTGCATGCGTTCCTGCTGCGACACGAGGAATCCGAGCAGGGCCATCGCGGCGAGCAAGGTGAAGCGGTGAACGGCTCGCATCTTGAGTGAAATGTTCAAGACGAGCAGCAGCGCGGCAAGGATCACAAAGTGCATGCGGGCAGCTGAGATGAGCACGCCCAGGATCGCTGCCAATAGTCCAGCGACGATAAGTGCGCGCTGTAAGAGTGGACGCCTGGGTTGCAGCCAAGCGCCAACAAGGAACGGAACGGTCGCGACCATGGTTCCGCCGTAGGCATGCGCACTGGAAAAGATCGACGGTATGCGATGCGCCATCCCCTCGCCGACGTCCTTGCTGGCGTACATGATGGCGGTCACGTCGTTGACCGGAATGAATCTCTCGATTCCCATCGTGAACTCGGCGGCTCCAGCCACCAACGCAATCAGATTCAGGCCAGCCAGCCACAGGGCGAACTCGTACAGGTCCTCACCCGCCAAACGCGCACCCAACAGGACGCACATCAGAAAGAAGACGGCACAGCGAAGTCCAACCAACTGCACCAGGTACGGTTGCACAGGAACAAACAAGAGCAACAGCGGCCAGAGGACCAGCAGTCCAATCCAGATCTTGAGTTGACGCATCGTAGCTGTTCCCGGAACTGGACTCCGTGGAAACAGCTGGGCCAGATAGAGCCCGATCAACGCGGCATCGAAGAGGAAGTAAGCAGGCGTGGAGTAAACCCAAGCGCGCGCGATTCCATAGACGTATCCGACGCCGCACACCGCGGCGAGCCCTCGCACCAGGGAGTGTCTTCCCGCCAGATACGACATGACGAAGGCGCAAAGGCACAGCAATAGGCCGGTCATCGTGATGCCTCCACAAGGCAAGGCTCCGTGGCCGGAGATGCCGGACCCAGGTTGCGTGGCGCCTTCGCGAGTCGCTGGCCCAAGCGAATGAACGGCTGTTCGACCCAGTGGTAGCTGAGGACTGCACAGATTGTCAGCGCCACCAGCGCAAGCGGCATTGTCTGTAGCCATGGGAAGGCTATGTCAGACTGCGGCGGCAGAAAGAGCTGCTGCCAGAGATACAAGCTGTAGGAGTACTTGCCGATCTGCTGGAGCGGCATCCATTCCAAGGCGGCTCCAACAAACCCCAAAGGATGGATGGAGGTTGAACCGATGGCTGCGGCGATGAGTAACCCCTGCCAACTCAGCGAGAACGGCGGCGCCTTGGCTACACACCAGACGTAAAGGGTAATGATTCCAATGGTCCACACCGCCGAAGCGTGGCGCTCGAGTAGAGTGCGATAGCGTGCAACCAGCAAGGCGGCGGCACAGCCGAATAGCAATGCGTCCATTCGAATGTCGGTTCGAGCAAAGAAGCTGACGTCCCCAAATGGTTCCCTCAACGCAGGAACCCGATAGGCGAAGGTGCGCCAGACAGCGATCGCTACGATGCCAACAAACGCAATGCTCAGTGCGATGCGCGGCCGCCTAAAGTAAAGGATGAGGGGCCAGAGAAAGTAGAAATGCTCCTCGATGGCCAGCGACCAGAAGTGTCCTGTGTACCAACCGCCTGGCAGCGAAGCGACGTAGTTTCGATAAAAGAGGAGCGAGCCCAGCCACTCGGCAGGACGTACGCGAATCAGACCGCCCTCGGTCAACAGCCAAAGAACGACCAGGACCACTACGAAAGGCGGCAGGATGCGGAAGAATCTCCGGATGTAGAATCCGCGGAGATCGATGCTGTTGGTGTGCTGCCTTTCTTGTATAAGACGAGAGCAAATCAAGAATCCGCTGATCCCGAAGAAGACATCCACTCCCAGCGCGGCACGTGTCGACCAGCCACTGACGTCACTCTCAGCCAAGCCAAGCGAACGTGCGGCGACAGGGGCACCATGCGCAACCAGGACCATCAGAATGGCAATGGCACGCCACCCATTCAGAGTTGGGATGTAGCCGGGATGAGGGTTGCGATCATTCATGTGTGCGATCCAACCTCATCACGGGCTCGGGTTGCCGAACCCGAGCGCCATCCGGCACATCGAAAGTCACGACACTGTTTGCCCCAATCGACACGCGGTCGCCAAGGCGTACGCCCCCTGCCACGACAGCTCCCGTATAGATGCGGGCGTCGTCGCCAATCGTAGGCATACCCGAGTGATTGCCCCCGCCGAGAGTCACATTCTGATAGATCCAGGCGCGGTCGCCCACCGTAACGTCTGGCCCAATTACGATGCCCTGGGGATGGGGAAGGATCAGGCCACCACCAAGACGCGCCTTCGGACTGATGGTGCATCCGTACCAATGGCGAGTGACCCAATACAGCAGGAAAGCCAACGCGCGCCCGAAGGCGCCGAAATGGTCTCGTAGTGCATGAGCGGCCCGATACAGCAGCGTGAGGTGGAAACCAGCGGAAAGAGCCACCGTGCGAAGGTATTGGACTGTTCGCGAACGCCGCCCGTCTCGGCGACGTTGAACCGGGATATGCGCAAGCAGGTCCTTCGCAAGGCAAGCCCAGAACGGCTGCACCTTTTGATGTGGAACGGCGGTCAACGATCGCCGGAGGCGCAGCACGTCGTTCAGTTGGGTGACCGCAGTCGTAGGTGCACACAACTCCGACGCCCGCTCACGAGCCGCCTTGGCCATGCGACTCCTTTGCTCTTCCGGGAGGTCCAAGACATTCTCGATCGCGGAGGCAAGGCCTGCGGCGTCTGCCGGGCAAACCAGAAGCCCCGACTCTTTGGTGAGCACTTCCCGAGGTCCACCGATGTTGCTCGCGACCACTATTAGGCCGCTCGACATCGCCTCCACAATGGCGATCCCAAAGGGTTCCGGAGTAATGTGCGGATGGCAAAGAATGTCGGACGCATGGAGCAGATCGCCCACGTCAGTGCGTTCACCTAGAAATCGGACGCGTCCGTTCAATCCCAGTCCATCCACGCGCGTGCGAAGCGCACGCAAATAAGCGAACTCCGACGGCCGTTGCGGACCACCGACGATCCAGCATTCCCATTCCAGATGCTGAACCCGAGATAGCGCCTCGACCAGATAGCGGTGCCCTTTGCGATCCTCCATGCGTGCCAGAAGAAGGATCACTGGAACTGCAGGTTCCGTCCCGATAGCGGCGCGACAGTCCCGCCGCGATACCACGCTCTCGGGCGGTGCCACGGGGCAGTAGACGATTGCGGGCCTTAGGTTCGGATATAGATGTGGCAGTAACTCGCCGGTGAAGCGGCTATTGCAGATCGCGAGTGCTGGACGAACTTTTCGCGCCAGGCGTTCCAACCACTGCTTTCCATCTGGAGCCCCATGCAGCCAGAAGATGAGTTCTCCGGCATTGGTCGCGTGCAACGATCTACCGAACACCGCCATGGTCCAAGCCGAGTGGCAAACGACGAAGTCATAAGGTCCAGAGACCAACAGGAAGCGACGAAGACGACGCCTCGCACGTAGCACGGTCCAAGGACGGCTTAACCGTGTCTCGCCAAGGTGATGAGGCCGTAGACCGGCTTTGGTCAGATTCTCCGAGAAGCGGCCCTCAAAACAGACACAGAACTCATGCGATAGAAGTGGCTCGGCGCCCTCCGCTGACACAAAGGTCATCAACATGGCCTCGACGCCGCCATATAGATTGCCTGCGCAGATATGCAGCAAACGAACCGGCGGACCTTCTGGCGTCGGCGCTTGCACCGCGGTAGCAGCGCTACGTTCTATCGACCCGTTCTGCGTCATGACGAGGTCCTCAGATAGATGGGACGCAACTGACCGGCAAGCCCGGTCATCGAGAAGCGACTCAAGGCCTTGGCACGACCTTGGGTAGAAATGCGAGTCCGCAATTCTTGGTCCCGGATTAGCCTTTCGATCTGAACGGCGAGATCCTTGGCGTCTCCGCGACGGTGCACCAGGGAATCGACGTCGTGAACGGTAAGTTCACTCGCACCACCCCCGCTAGCGGCCACAAGCGCGCGGCCACAGCTCATCGCCTCGATGATGACCATGCCGAACGGCTCAGGCTCTGTGCTCGCATGCACCACCACATCCAGCGATCGAAACGCCTCCGCACGGTTCTTCAGGAACCCAGTAAAGCCCACTCTCTTTTCCAACCCCAGGCGCGAGCGCACAGCTTGGAGATCTTCGAGTGTGTGTTGACTGCCTTGGGTTTGATACAGCGGTCCGCCGATGATGTAGGCGCGAAACGGGAGACGGCTGTCCAGGAGGGCAATCGCCCGCAGGAACACATCGTGTCCCTTCCAGGTCGCAAAAGTCGCAACCATCCCGACACGGATGACTCCAGGCGCCGTCGGGGGGGCTCCGGCGAGACGATCCAGATCAGCGGCCGGACCTGCAGGAGACAGATCTGTACAGTCGACGGCGTTATAGACTCGCGTCACGTCCACTCCTGAGCGGACCACTTGGCGCACATTCGAAGCCACGCTGTCGGAGTTCGCAATGATGTCGTCACACCGGAACGAAGCGAGTGCCAGCAGCCATCGCACCACCGGGCGAGTGGTAACGTAGTCGTGGATGTGCCAGATCAGCCGGACCGAGCCAGGCTTTGCGACCGCGCACAGCAACTGCATCTTGAACCCATTGGCATGGATGAGATCCGGCGGATCGGCAGAGAGTGCCGCCCGCAACTTTGCGCTATAAGCGATAGCGGATGCTCCCGCGCGGACGAGTCGCCCAACGTACCGGAGCCTTCCGAGACCCTTGCGAGATCCCTTGAGGCTGGAGTCTCCAATCTGCCCCAATTGCTGCGGGAACTGGAGCGTCACAGTCCCAATACCTAGCCTCGACGCTTCGGATACCAGAGAACCGGATTCCCCCGTCAGCAGGGTCAACTTCCAAGTTGGATTCTCATCGCGAACGCTCTTCATCACCGCCAGAAGGCTAGTTTCTGCACCGCCCAGGGCACCGCTTGCGCTGGCAAACACGATGTTCATTTGGACGGCCCCTGCTGTGAGTAGTAGCTTGCCCCGTATCGACCGCCATCGAGTGACGAGGGCTTCCAGTCATTAAGGATCGTACCGATGAGAGGTGCCCCGTCCTGGCGGAAGAGGTCGCGCGCAGCGAGTATGTCGTTCGCTTCCGTCATACCCGAGCGCACGACCAGAATGACGCCATCTGCGAGCCGCGAGAAGATTCGCGTATCCACCAAGCCAAGAACCGGGGGGGTATCGATGATGACCGTGTCGAAGATTCTAGAGAGGTCTCGTATCAACCCGGCTAGGCGCGGGGAGCATACCGTCGCGCTGATGTTGGCCGGAACGAATCCAGCAGGCACGAGGGAGAGCATCTCGTAGGCCGTCGGATGAATCACGTCGGCCGTTCGGATCTCGCCTTCAGCTGCTGCGACAAACTCTGCCAGACCTCTGTTGTTCTCCGCGCCAAAGATCGAGTGCATGCGCGGCGCCCGCAAGTCCGCGTCGATCAGCACCACGCGCCGCCCAGTTTGAGCGAGGGTAATGGCGAGATTGCTCGTTACGGTGGTCTTTCCCTCCCCCTTGCGTGGACTCGTGACCACGATGACCTTGGGAGCTTTTCGTCCCCCTTCCCCAAACAGCAACGACCCAAGGGCGCCACGAAACGATTCCGCCAGGTGAGTGGACCTTTGATAGTGCGAAGCCAACTCGACACTCGTCGCCGCGTCGTCCAGCAACAGAGGGTTCGCCCGCGCCGCGATTCTTCGGCTCCAAGGAACAGGACTCTGCGAAGGGATAATTGCAATCTCGGGCAGATCCAGAATGTCGCCAACGAAGCCTGGCGCATGAACACGTTGCCGGACCTTGTCTCGTGCGAACGCAAAAATCACGGCAATCATGAATCCGCTCACTAAACCCCAACCAACCAGGACCGACGCCCTAGGTTTGAAGGCAATTAGAGGAGCCGACGCCGCATCGACAATCCGAATGTTGTTCGTCGGCAGCACCGCCAGGATGCCCGTTTGCCGTTGCTGTTGCAGCATGGCACTCAGAGCTTCACGCGCCTGCTCGGCCTCCCGCTTGAGGCTGTTGTAGGTTGCTGTTTTGGCGGTCTCCCCGATAGCCCGGTTTGTTTGCTTCCGGTAGGCTTCGCCAAGCAGGGCCTCATTACGCTGTACGGCTTCAAACTCCGTGCGTAACTTTGCTGCAATCCCCGCACGGCGAGTGTCGATCTGCGTCTGGATGTCGTCGAGTTGCGCCTGCAGGGTTACCATCCGTTGGTGCTGCGGCGTTAGCTTTGTCCCCAGCTCATTCCAGCGGAGCTTAATCTTGGCTTTCTCACTTTCGAGCGACTGCAGCACGATGTCGTTTTGCAGTTCCGCAATGGAACCGACGCCACCCGCTGAGTTCGCTTCGAACTTCGCTTGTTTGGCCATACGCTCCGCCTGAATGGCGACCTGCTGTTCTTTCAACTGATGCAGGCGAGCTTCCGCGAGCGTGTCCTGCGGCGAGGCGAAAACCCCGTCATTACCGCGGACAAAGCTCTGCAGCTTTGCTTCAGCCAACGCGAGCTCATTCCGAAGAACGACCACTTGCTGATCCACCCACTTCGACGTCGTTAGAACGCCACTTGTGCGGGCGCGTAGCGTGCCTGTAATGAATTCCTCCGAAAGGGAATTTACGAAGGTGGCCGCAGTGACGGGATCGGACGAATCGGCGGAGATCTCAACAAGGCGAGTGCCAGCGATGGGTCGCGCCGCAATGGTCTTCGCGGCCATCTCCAGCGATTCCTCCGCCGTAGTGGCGAGCTTAATTCCGAGCAAGCTCCGCAGGTCACTGTAACGGTCCTCGCGCGGGCCTGAATCTGCGGAGCGATTAGATCGCACATTCGCAACTGTCCGGGCAATCAACGATGGACTTTCGATGAGTTTCAGTTGGGTCTGGATGTTGATCAGATTCGGACCGTAGTCACCGACGCCCCCTTGCGGAGCGGCACGGTCAAGGTTCATGAACGCCTCGTTCACCCCTTGAATCTCGATCACCGTACTGGCGCGATATCCGGGCGTCTGGGTCAGCATGTAGAAGAACCCAGTGAGACCGCCGCCAAGCGTTAGCAGCACGATCCAAGGTGCGTTGCGCAGCAAGAGGTGCGCATGCTGAATCAGCTCATGCGGTTGACTGGATCCGCCTGGACTCTTCGCGGCCCCCAGCAGCCGAACAGAGTCCGTGTTGACGGTTGCAATCGCGCGTCCGGTTATGTCGTCACTTTGGTAACGTCTCATCTCACGCCCAATAGGATGATTGCCGGAACGAGACCCACTGAGATCATGCCGGCCTTGGTTAGAGCGCTACGTTTCGCATTCTCCGGTACGAACACCACGTCGTTTGCGTACACCGGATAGTCCGACGCCTTGCCGGTTGCGATGTCATTTGTGTTGACCACGATCTCGGCACGTCTCGATGTATCGAGCACTGGCCGTAGTATCTTGATCCGGCTTGCCTGCGCGCCTGCCGAGAGGCCCCCCGACAAGCTGATGACCTTGGTGATGGAAAGGAACTCGCGCTCGCCCAGTTCAATCGCACCAGCCTTCGCGACGTGCCCCGTCACATAAATCATCTCGGCGCGCTCCGCGCTGATGACGTCGTAAGGCGTTAGCAGAATGTCGTCTTCGGCCGCGGCAGCGCGATCTGCCGGACCAGCAAGGCGGATGTCGACGAAGCTTCGCTTGCCGGGAGCGTCGACAATAGCGCCAGCCAGCGGAATCGGACCCATGTCCTGCAGGCGAGTGAGCCGAATCGTCCGGCTGGCATAAGGTTGCAGGCCACCCGCTGCGGCAATCATGCCACTGAGCGTTTGGTCACCCGTCAAGGTGTAGCTACCCGGGGACTTGAAAGCGCCTGACACAAACACGGGCGAACTGCGGGCCTGCACGAGCGAGACGTTGACCTGTGGCGCTCGCACATAACGGCGCAACTGTGTAGTAACGAGTGCCTCCAGTTGCTCGACGGTAAGGCCCGCCGCTGTGACGACACCCAGAACTGGCAGCACCAGCGTTCCGTCCGCGGCAACGCGGAGTACCTTTTCACTCAGCTCTTCCATTTCGGCAGCTTTTAAAGTGATCTGGTCCCCCGGCTTCAGCCGGTACGAAGTGTCCAATTGCCCGCGCGGGGCGGGCGTCGCTGCTGGCTGCACCTGCCCCGCAGCTATGGCTGCGAAGAGCAGGAATACCGCAGTGGTGGCGTGCCGATAGAATAAGCTCGCTAGGGTCATAGGTCGTCGCGCTGCTCTCCTGGGCAGCTTAGGTACGCGATGCTGCGCTGGGAACGTCCAACGCTTCAGAAGGTCGTGTTTTTTTGAGCGTTCGTGGAGCAACTGCGCTTTGATCGTTGATGATTGCGCTGGCAACGGGCGACAGGGGGTTCAGCCGGACCACCTGCCGCCTCAACGAATAAACAAAGGAAGACACGCAAACGGGCGCGAATGGGTCGGAGCTGCGTTGCGCAAAGGTGACGTACTGGTCAGCACAAAGATGAACGTGCATTTCAAAGGAATGCGACGGTGCAGAAGCAGGCCGCTCGTAGCTTTTTCCGTCGAGGCACATGCGCGTTGGCGTCAGGCCAAGAGCCGGGGCGTCGCGCTGCAGAACCTCCCAAATCTCGTCGGTGTTGCGCGTTTTGTCGAGCGCTTGGTCAAGCATCGAAAAGTGGGTACCCCAATCGACGACCCGACGACCGACCGCGCCAAACCATACTCGGGCCGCAAGGCCAAACTCGGCGTACCCCAGCAGATGAACGAGCAGGCTCAATCCAAGAAGAAAGACGACGATTGCCAAGCCCCTTGCCGGAGTCAGAAGCTCAACCAGCGCGGCAACGGAACCTGCGGCGCTCAGCAGGTACATCGCGTAGACGGTGCGCCTCGGACTAAAGCCCAAGTCCCGAATCCGATGGTGAATGTGCCTGCGGTCCCCTGAGAAGATCGACTTTCCGCGAATAAAGCGGCGTGAGGTGGCGATGGCGAGGTCAAACAGCGGCAGATAGAACGCGAGTAAGGGAATAGACGCAGCGAGCAATGTCGGCGCGCGATCCACCCACAGTATCCCCAGACACCCCAGAATCAGACCCAGCAGCTGGCTACCGCAGTCACCCAAGAAGATAGTTGCGGGATGAGAGTTGAAGATCAGAAACCCAATCAAGGCTCCTGCAATCGGGAAGGACAGCGCGGCTAGCTCGTAGCGGCCGCTCGACCAGGCGGCAACACAAATGGTCGCGATAGCGATCAGCGTCAGGCCGCCAGCCAACCCGTCCAGACCATCCACAACGTTGAGGGCGTTAATCATGCCCAACTGCCAGACCATCGTTGCCGCAAAGCTGACCCACTCCGGCAGCACTACACCGGCAAGCGAGTGGATCCGAACGTCAGCGGCATAGAGTAGGCAGGCACCCAGCACCTGAAAACCAAGCTTATGTAATGGACGCAGGTCGTACAGGTCGTCTAGGAGACCGCCCAGAAACACAGCTGCAACCCCCGGCAAGAGCCACGGGATGCGCGCAAGAGCAGAAGCCGCTAGAGTGCCCGGTTCGGCGAACATCCGCCCCGCCGACAAGCTCAGCAGTACGGCCAGCATGATGAGGATGCCGCCGATTCTTGGGACTGGCAGGCTGTGCGTCTTGCGATTGCCGTCCGGATAATCCAGCAAACCGAGCGGCAGAAACTGATGGCTTAAGAAAGGGGTCAAGCACAGCACAACGGCCAGTGCTCCGAAGAACAAGCATAGCGACGTGATCAAGATCTTCCCTCAGGATTGCGATTTCGGACGCAAGCCCTCCGGCCATGCGCCCTGAGACAGTTGGTCATACGCCCTGTCTCGTACGAATGACGAAGCACTCGCAGAGCCAGTACGGCCGCACAACGCTGCCGAACCGCAATCCTGTTGGTTTAGATGGGCATAAGTGAAATCCCTAGCCCCAAAGGGCAAGTCCCGCGTCACCTGCTTGTATGACCAAGTTTGGTCAGTCGGCGATCTGTGGTCGCGAGACTCCCATGCCTAACGAGTCACGATGCGGATCCTCGATTCTTCATACGCTCCTGCGGCGTTATAGGCTCGCGCTACAACAGAATGCGAGGTCCCACGAGTCACGTTGGCGGAGTTCCAACTCACGGTGTAAGGCGCCGATGTGGCAGTACCAACAACAGTGCCGTCGACAAGGAAGACCACCTTCGTCGGCGCATCACTGCTGGTAGCGGCAAGCTTCACAACGCCCGACACCGTAGCCGCATTGAGGGGCTGTGCGATGCGGATCGCGGCGGCACCCTCCGCAGAAGGTGTGAAGAGCCACGCTACCGCCTCCCCCGGACCTAGAACCAGGTCGTCCTTTGTCAAAGATCCGGCGATCCGGTCCACCCAGAGCGCTGCCTCTTGCGAGCGGAAGCGCAGGATCGATGGCGCACCAGCATACAGGTACGGCGATAAATCCGCTGCAATGGGTTGGCTTGCTTCAGACATGTTCACCGCCATCACCAGACGACTGCCTGCCCCCTGCCGGGCACAACTGACTATGGTCGACCCGAGTTCCGGCGAGTGGAGTTGGTCTTGCATCAAGTGCGGTTCCAGGCGCTTCACCAGATTGAATGCGGTCGCGATCGCCTGCCAGCGGTCAGTCCCCACCTGGAAGGGGTCAGCGCCAGTCTGGTTGTCACGATTTCCGAGTGGAGCGGCCAGCCGTTCGGTCTTCCATAGGTTGGTGTCGAGATGATAGACACGGACACCGGCCTGTCCGCTCGCGGCGGCAAACAGAATCGATGCGGCAACCGCGGAAGGTGACGCGCCCGGCGCCTGCAGAAAGTCGGGCCCCGGCTGATACTCGGGCGCCGCCGTATTCTTCGTATAGAACGGTCCCGCAGCCGTGGTCAAAACCATGGAAGGCACTCCGGGTTGCAGCACCGGCAGCCGGCCTAGAATGGCCGTCTCCATGTTCGAGCGATATTGGGGCAACGAAGCGGAGTCCGGATACGCGGTGCGCCAGTCCAGGAAAGTCCAGAATTGGCTCGTGTAGTCAGACATCGTGGGATCGCCCAACCAGTTCCGCACGTCTGTCGATCCCGAAAGACCTGCCACCGGCCAACTGACCGGCGGACGTCCGGCCGCCGCATTCACGAACCCCATCAGTTTGGTGAATGCATTGTTTGGCACCGGCGGTGAGAAAGAAGCCCACCGGTTGTCGGCCGGCTTGGGCGTGTTCCCCCACATAAAGTTCACCTCATCCACCATGTCGACAGCGATGACGCGCTTGCTGTCGCGTAGTGTGGAGAAGGCGTGCGTGATCGCCGCGCCAGCCCACGGGTTTGTGACGCTATAGCTCAGCTCATTCACAGTTCGGGCCATGTCATCGCCGGTGAGGTACAGGCTCATATTCAAAGAGGCTGCAGTGGACGCTTTGAGATTCCACCATGGCTGCCACCCCGCCTTCCAGTCGGCAAGAGACGGATAGGGGTTGTCCGCAGGATTCTGGTAGAAGCCTTCCGTTAATGCGTTCACACCAGCTTCCTGCGCCTTGGTGCCAAGGCCGGGAACGCGATTCACCTCATCGCTGCCCAATCCGAACAGAGAGCGTACAAAAATAGACCGGGCGGGATCGTAGCTGGTCATAATCTGCCCATCTCGAGAGAAATGGGGAACCAGAAGCGATGTACTCACTTGAGCCGTGGTTTGGGCCTGGAATGCACCCCACGTCATTGTGATCGTTGCTGCACCCGGCGCCACACCGCGAACTGTACCTGAGGAATCCACGGTCGCCACCGCCGGATTGGATGAGCTGTAGGTGATGCCTGAGGTGATCGGAGATGTCTGGTTGTCGGTGTACAGAATGTTGGCAGACAGCACAGCCGAGCCCGCCGGTTTCAGAAACAGCGTACACCATCGGGGCTGAAGCATTCGCACCGAGTGGCCGTTGTCGATTCTCACCACCTGTCGCGCCATGCCAACGGGAGCGTGTGAGCCCAGCCTCGTATAGATCCCATTGAAGAAGTCATGATCTCCATTCGCGAGGGTCTTGGAGTCGAGCGCCTTTGCCGTTCCCCAGACGACAGAGAACTGTCCATCCAGCACGAAACTGATACCTTCAACGCCGCCCGGCGTGGAAGCCGAAGAAGACCAGTTGACGATTCCACTTGCGCCACTCAAAGCTTGCGAGACGGTGGTCGTACCCGCGTTATCGATGAGGAAGTCGATCCGACTGCTTCTCGCCAGTTCGTTACCGGCGGAATCCCGCGCTACAGCAACGAGCGATGCGGCACCATCCCATGCCAAGGCTGTGTGCCAAGGATAGGCGTAGGGGGCCACTCCGACGGGTCCACTGAGTGACTTTCCATTTAACAGGTAGTCCACGTACGCAACAGGACCCTGCACCGCGACGGTAAGCGAGAGATTCCCAGCAACGGACGAGCCCGCACCGGGTGATGTGACGGAGATGGTCGTACTTGGGTTCGCCGACGATTCACTGGCGTTTACGGTCAGCGATAGGGCTCGCGCGGCGCTTGCCCCACGGCTATCTGTCGCCTGTACGGTGAACGAAAAGGTTCCTTGCGCGGAAGGTGTCCCGGCAAGGATGCCGGTGGCTGCGTTCAGCATAAGTCCGGCTGGCAACGCCCCGGCCGACAACCGCCAACTGTAGGGGCCTGTGCCTCCGGTCGCGGTCAGCGTTTTGGAAAAGGGGATTCCCGCAGTCGCAGTTCCAAGGGTGATCGCCGACACACTGACAGAAGGAGTAACCACGCTAATGGTGAATGCCTTTGTCACTGACCTAGCTGTCGCGTCCGTTGCTCGAAGGGTAAAGGTAGCCAAGCCGGCTGCTGTTGGTGTCCCGGAGATTGTCCCAGTAGACGCCAAACTCAAGCCCACTGGCAGCGCACCGGAGGCGAGTGACCAAGTTACAGGCGATGTTCCATCGCTCGACACCGTTGACCGGGTGTAGCGCACACCGACTGTTGCCGCCGGGAATGAAGTAGACGAGATTGCGAACGATCCTGCCGCTACGAAAATACTGAGTGGCTTTGTGGCTGTGTTACTTGCGGCGTCCGTGACACGAATTGTGAAGGGAACGCTCCCAATCGCAGTTGGGGTTCCAGTCAGGGAGCCAGTGGCTGCATTCAAGACGATCCCCGATGGCAGAGAGCCTGCACTCAGGCCCCAACGGTAGGGCGGCGCCCCTCCCGTCGCCGCGAGCACAGCGGAATAGCTTGAACCGGCGCGCCCATCGCTCAACAGACTTGTGGAGATGGCAACCGACGGCGGTCCAACAAAGATCGACAGCGGCTTGTTGACGGCCGTTCCCGCACTGTCTGTGACCTTCATAGTGAAGTAGGAAATGCCTTCCGTGGTCGGAACGCCAGTCAACGCACCGCTGGGTGTCGACAGGATGATTCCGGGGGGCAGCGCGCCAGCGGACACAACCCAACGGTAAGGCGGAAGTCCTCCCGTTGCTTCTGGGCTTGTGGCGTATGTACTTCCAAGCCGGCCATCGCTAAGGCCGGTAGTTAAGATACGCAGGGTGGGTGGTGAGTTCTGCGCGAGGCATGCAACTGTGGTGGCCATACCAACCAGGACGAGCCGCACTGCGGCCCTCCTGAAGGATTCGAACGGCTTCATGAAGTAGGACTCCTGGCTCAGCGTAAAGGTAGGCGTCGGGCTGCGGAACGAGGCAGTCCCTTAGCCGCCGAGCGGATGTAGCTGACTTTGTTGTGCGGTCAGCGGTTCGCACACTAAGGCCGTGCGTGACTTTTAGCAGTGTTGTGGGGGTTCGTTAAACGAAACGAGTTCCGACAGATCCAACACCAGCACGGCGGTAGAAGGCTTGCGTTTTGCGAAGTGCGCTTGGTTGCACGCCCAGCCCCATTCAGGATGTGGTTGAATCGATTCCGCTTACCAATAATTACGGCCCGGGCAATCTTTCCGGGCCGGAATCTTTTACAGGTAGATGTTACTGCGTGAGCCGGGCATAGCTCCGCTTAAGCGCAGCCTTACGACGGTGCTGAGGCCAATTCCGTTGTTGGCGGTGCGAAGGGTAGCTCTACGTTCCGGGAAGAATCGCGGCCCGAACGGCCGTGGAGGTTCCGGTTGGGTTGGTCAAGGTCACTTCCACTGCCGAGAACAGCTGAGATGGCAGAGGAGTACCGCTCGCGGTACGGAAGAGAAAAGGCAGCGATAACAGGAATTGACCTCCAGCGGCTTGGCCGCTGGCGGAAGCGAAGTAGGTAGACATCACGGCGCTTACCGGAATGTCAAACTGGGAGCTTGACACCTGGATATCAGGTAAGGCTTCAAACCTCACGGACATAGTCGTCAATGTCCTCGTTGTGGCATAACCTGTCACTGAGATCGTCAATCCGCTTGCAGTCACGCCTGTCACTTGTAACCCAACGATCCTTGGACTTACCGAAGGAACAGTCACTACAAAAAGAACAACGGCTCCGGGTGTGATGTCCACTCCTCCTGCTGCTGTTGCGAAGGTCGCAGCAAACGATAGTCCGCTAGCGATCGTTCCAGTTTGAAAACGCATCACCGGGGCCGCTCCGGCAAACACCGCCTCACGTTGTCCGGCTGGAATGCTGAAGACCGCAGTGCGAGTCCCATTGGAAAAGACAGCTGCGGGATCGGCGGGAAACGAATCAACCGTCGAGGCGGTCATCGTTAAAATCCCGGTGAGCGCCAGTGGGTACGGCTCGGCAAGAGTGACAGTCAAAGCGCGCTGTTGTAGTGGCGCAGATGCTGACTCGTCCAACATACGAATCGTGTAAACGGGCAAAGCCGGTGGCTCGGTAGAAGACCCACTTACCGTAAATGAGGCTGTGTCAACCAGGAGGTTGGTCGACGCATTGCCTACCGTGACCGGTTCGTAGGTTACCGTAAACGCGATTTGCTCCCCCGGCTCCAAAGCTGCAATCAACGGCGGCAGGCCAGACAGCGAGAAGCGTGCGCGTGGGTCGGCAAGAGTAATGCTCGACAGCAGCGCACGGGCGGTGCCGGCATTTTGTACGCGCACAACAGCGCTCGATCGCTGGCCTACCGCAACGGGCGGAAAGAGAATTGCCCCCGCCGGTTGAAGTGCGAAGGTATTGTTCGCCAGAGTGTACGAGAAAGTGAGCCGAGATCCGAGTGCACGGCCAAGCAGCGGGAACGTATCGTTACCCACTCGCAAGGTGCCTCGAATGTCGCCCGCTACAGTGGGCGCAAATGCGACGGTAAACGTCACGTTCCCATTCGGACGAACCCCTTGCGGAAGCTGCGGGACATCCAATAATTGAAATCCACTCCCGGAGATCGCAAGGCTGGAGATTGTGCCTTCTACACTACTGCCGTTGATGGCAGTGACAACAAAAGTACTTTGGCCTCCAACGTTCGTTTCGGCTATAACAATCGGCTCCCCGGGTTTGACCAAGCTTGGCGTTGCTCCCTCCGAGATCCGATAGGTGAAGGCGCTAACCACACCCACGCCGCTGACATTGGCTAGAAGAGTCCGCTGCGGTCCAAGTTGCACCGACAGGACGCTCGACGTTGGTCCCGGCTCCATGGGTGAGTATCGAAGTCCGAAAGACAGTTGTTGTCCAGCGGCAAGCGTAAGGGGAAACAGGGGGAGGCCCGTAAGAATGATGCCTGAGGACCCGGTGAGTGAGACTCCACTCACAGAGGCAGGCGCACTACCGCGATTGGTCAACGACACCGTCGTGTTGGACGTGCCATTGACAAGAGTGTCCGGCAAGGTGATCGCGCCACGGTCCAGTACAGCGATGTTGTTTCCAGTACCCGCTGCCACATAGCTCAGAGTCACCTCCGGCGTGACTCCGGTGAGAATGAAGGACAATGCCGCACTGACAGGAGCCGCCTGATTCTGCGTCTGCTCCACGTAGCCCAGCGTCAAGCGTGCCGATGATAGTGCGCTGGAAACTGGCCGGTACACGACGGTGACGGTCAGCGACTGACCCGGATTCAGACGCGTGGCACCGGGACTCTGGCTGATGGCAAACTGCGTGGAACCAAAGAGTGCCGGATCCTGTACGACCACCGCCGTTTCACCTTGATAGGTGATGGTGAATACCACTGCAGCGCTGGCGCCGATATCAGCAGCCGTAATGTTGACGGTCTCGCCGTTGCCGATAACTAATGGACTTCCCGTTTGCTGCACGGAGATCGTAAATGGAGAGGTCTGCGCGGGCGCTACGGCGGAGAGAGAAATTGCACTTAGAGTCCACAACAACCGCAGCGTACAGGGGCGCATGCCTAGTTACCTTTCAAAATCGTCATCGTGCTGCCGGGACAAAGAAGATGGACGAACTGGATGTTTGCAACAACCAGTGCGGAGCAGCATCGCCACCAGGCGTCGTCAGAATGTAGTTGGAATCGTGGCCAAGTGGAACCATCCCGGAAACCGGCACATCCAGCGGTAGTGTCCCGATCAATGAGCCATCGGCAGGCGACACTACGCTCAAAGAGCGGGAATCGGCATGGGCTACGTATAGCGAACCGCGATTCGCAGATACTCCCAACCCCACCACTGCGGGAGGCACATCCACAGTTAGCGACTGAACCGCCGACGTCCCCGCCAACTCCTCGACAATCCACAGCCTGCGGCCATCCTGCGACAAGGCGAACACTGCATCGTCCTCTGCCGTTACGGCAATCGCCGCCAGATTGTCATGCGCGATGAGCAACTGCGGTGTAGCGCCGTCATTCAGACGATAGAGCCCCGGCAGAGAGCCTCCGCGGATTGCGACAAACACGCCATCACCGACCGGACCTCCAATGGCGACAACGGTTCCCTCCGGCAGCGCAAGTGTTCGAACCTTCAGACCGTCGGAGACATCGGAAACGAGCAATACCATGTGACTCTGCAGGTTATGGACGGCAGCCGTAGCCTCGTGCCGGCTCCAACTGACCAAACCGAGGTCCGCCGTACCAACGGGTAACGCCGTAAAGCTTTCCTCCTGCAGATGCGTCCACCCTACGGCGCGCTTACGAACCACGATCCCTCGGTTGCCATCACGTGAAGGGTAGGCCAACTCAACATCGTTGGACACTGGCAAGCCGAGTGTCGCCGCACCTGGCGTGCCGCGAATCGCCCGAATACTCGAGCTTTCCTTATCGAATATCCAGCCGGATTCCGGATTCTTCACCGCGGTTTGCGAGTGCAGGACCCACTGGGCCAGGAGACTTAAGCTACAGCCTACGATGTGCTTCATCTGGGCGAGGTCACTCCAATCGTTCCCGGGCTAACCAACACAGGAGTTCCTCCAACGGCCGACGAGTTGCCGTTCCTTGTCAAAAGAACCCCGGTGGCAGCGCCAGCGGCTGCGGCTCCGATCACGAGATAAACCTTCCAACGTTTCGACGGTTGGCCAGCCTTGTACGCAGTGCTTTCATCCGCGACGTTGAACTGGCGAACTTCCGTAACTCCCACGCGATTGTCGGACTGCGCCGTAATCGACATCTGGAACGATCCTCGGGACGTGTTGGGGCGAAATCCAATCGCCGCCGCCTGTCCCTGGGTATTGGTTCGAACCGTAAGAATTAGGCGTCCATCTGTAAAGGTGCCGCTTGGTCCGGCCACCGGCAAGCGAAACGTCACCTGTGCTTGCGGAACGGGGTGATCGTTCGCGTCGCGCACCTCTACCACCGTCATGACGCCGCGAGTCCCCTCAATCACATTCGCCGCATCCACGCCTTCAAGTACCAACACCTTGAGGCGGCCGTCCAGGGCAGTTGGAGAAGTCTGCTGCTGCGCTTGGGCAACGGAGATAGAGGATAGAGCCAGCACTAGATAAAGAGAACACTGCATATCAAACACTGTCCGCGATGCGACATGGCATGACACGTGCCATAGACCACGCAGAGGAAGAGACTCCCATCTTGAACAACGTCCTAATGCACTCCCTGCGATTCCCGCTGCGCGCCTGGTGGAGGTCGGGCTTCGCGCTTGGCTACCAATACCGCGCCATGGAAGCTCTGGCTCCCGACACGCAGTACCTCGCCTGGGGGCGCCTCCCGAACGGCTGCAAGGTCGAATGTGATCTTTCTGAGCACGTCGAACGCCAGATCTACTTTCGTAATGTATACGAACTGTTGGAGTCCTGGTTGTTCTATTCAATGCTTCGCCCGGGGATGTGTGTCGTCGATGCAGGCGCAAACATCGGACAATACTCGATGCTCGCCGCCACCAAGGTCGGGCCGCAGGGTCGTGTGCACAGCTTTGAGCCCATGCCTCGCAACTTCCAAAGGCTCACCGCAAATCTTGCGAACAATGGCCTCCGCAACGTGTTCGCGAACCAGACTGCGTTGTGGCGCGAGCCTGCAGAACTGACCTTCGGCATGCCTGAGGGGTTCGTTAGGAACTCTGGCAGCTATGCCGTCCAACCCACCGGCAACACCGCGGTCCAGGCGACCACGCTCGATCTCTATACGAAGGACTTCGAACGGTTAGACATCATCAAGATAGATGTCGAAGGCGCAGAGGGCAACGTCCTTCTGGGTGCCGCTGCGACTCTCCGCAAGTTCAAGCCGGCCATCTTCATGGAAGTGAACCGAGGTGCCCTACGCGATGCTGGAATCAGCACGGCGGAACTTTGGGGAGCACTCCAATCTTTGGGCTATCGGGCATGGAGAATCTGCATGCTCACGCCGCACTATCGGCCTCTCACGAATCTAGAGGGTGCGGACCAGTTCAACATCCTCGCGCATACGGGTTCACCGGCCCTCGAAGATGATTCGGATCGAGCGTTCAAGCTGGCTTTCCGCTGGGCGATCCGTAACAAATCATCCTGACTTCGCATGACCACATATGGTCATGTGGCCGCAGTAGGTCAATTTCGTGCGAAGTTGGGGCGTCCCTTTAGGCAAGAGTTTGCGGTACGCTTTGCGAGTGGAGTTCTGAACTCTTGCGGCAACTTTCCAGAAGGGCTCTTGTTCCGGCAATCGGCGCCGCGCCTGCATCTCGGTGGGCAGGATGTCGCTGTGGGCAAGCGGCCGCGCGTCGTCGTCTCTTCTGATATCGGCGGAGCCGTTGGGCTGATCTCCCCTCCCTTCGGTCCGGGACGCGCCACACATATTCTTGAGGTCATCGCACACTACGAACAAGACTTTCCAGCACTTTGTACCCGCTCGCACCTCTACCCAAAGCCGGACGAACTTCGCATGATCATCAGGCAAGTAGCGTTCGACAGCCCCGGTCCAGCGGGGTTAGGCTCTGCGACAGAACGCTCCCGATGGCTCATCCAATGGGCCAGAAAGCGTGACCCTCGGCCTCTGGATGTGCTGGTTTGGGGTGGAATCGAGGACCTCGCGCAGGCGTTTCACGACGCGCCGGAGATCCTTCCAAAGCTCCGCGCATACTTCGTCGGTGGCCCAAACAAGATGTGGAGTGTGGATGCCCTCCACTACATTGAGCAGAATCACCCAAAGCTATCGATCATCGAAGCGAATCCACCTACCGGGGCTGGTTCGTCGGCGGACAGCAGGACGGCACCTGGGGCAATCAGACCTTCGTTGCCGAGCACATCGCCAATCACGGGCACCTTGGCCGCTACTTTGCGACGCACCTTCGAGGTGTCATCAAAATGGGCGATATACACCATCCGTGGGCCGGCTTCTCAAAGGCTCGCCAGAGGATCCGGCACCACCCGGGTGGGGTGGCAAGTTCTTACGCCTCTGGGATGGCCGCGATATAGCCTTCCATCACCACCCCACAGAAGCAGACATTGTCGAACTCTTTGGCATCATCGAGATCTCAATCCCGGTGCCCCGGGGTTCAACTCAACCAACAAGGTCCGAGCGCCTCTCGACAATCGCATACCCTCCGGTGTTGCCTTCGACTGCCAAGCTCTTCGCTTTCGTTTCTTGCCGCGCGATGCAAAAAGTGTGGAACTACAAACGGGAGAGTAATTTCCCATCGTTACAAGGTGCAGCTGGCAATGGACTGAACCCAAAAACTGAGACAATCGAATGTCACACTTGGCAGCGAAAGGCACTGCGAGTGGCAAAGAAGCGATCCGTGGGGCGATATCCGTTGGAATTCAAGAAGAAGGCGGTAGAGCGGCTGAAGAGCTGCGACAACGTCGTCGCGTTGGCCGAAGAGTTTGGCGTGCATCGGCGGATGCTGTACCGTTGGTAAGACCAACTGGAGGCAAAAGACGACGGCGACGGACCACCCGAAGATATCAAGGAACGAGACCTTCGCATCCAACTGGCGACGGCCAAGCGCCTGCTGGCTGACAAGACGCTGGAGGTAGATTTTTTCAAGCGTGCCTGCTACCGAAGGGTCAGCGCCGAACTTCGGCGGCGCGGCCACGTTCTGAACCACAAACGCGTGGCCCGGTTGATGCGCGGGGACAACCTGCTGGCCGTCCAGCCCAAAGCGTTCGTGGTGACCACCGACTCGGATCACGAACTGGAGGTATACCTCAATCTGGAGAGCCGGATGAAACTGACCGGCGTGAACTAACTCTGGGTGGCCAACATCACTTTACATCCGGCTGAACCAAGAGAGGGTTTACTTGGCGGTGATCCTGCGACGTGAATCACCTGCGGGGGAAACCCTGCGGCGTTCATCGACAGGCACTACAACCGGGTGCGGCTGCACTCGGCCCTCGGCTACAAGCCGCCCGAGGAGTTCGAGCAGTCCGTCACGCCCGGGCCGACGTCGCAGGGCGCAACTTTGAGTTTTTTCAGGCATGAGGAGATCTTTCGATCTGATGTAGGATCAAAGACTGAAGGGGAACCGACCGAAACCGGCTCCCCCGACCATCGTCTCGATGAGTCTCCGGCTGGCTATTCCTCGGCGGGTTGGTCTCCACCAGAGCCCGCTTCCGCTTCGCCAGCCGAGGATCATTGTGGCGGAGAAGCGGCTGTTTGAGTAGGAAAAACCGTTAGACGGCAAGTGTGCCTAATTCGGTTTGTCTCAATGACGGGGTTCACCCCACTTTGGTGGGACAAAAGTGTGACAAACGCGCCAAACTGCCCGAAACTGAGCGGATCGCAGAAGGAGTGAACACGCGGACATCCCACGCCACATCAACAACTTAAACGCCTCGAGGAATCGCCGCCAAACTCAGGAAAACTAGCTCCTTCTGATTCAGGTTCTAGTTCTCGCAAGGGAGTGGAGGTTCAAGTCCTCTCATCCGCACCAATAAAATCAATAAGTTAGGGAGAGTCAGAAGCCCTCCATCGGAGGTCTTTTTTGGTTTTGTGGGACTCTGTGTGGGAAAGTTTCGAAAATTTGTCCCACTCCAGTCCCACCAGGGTGGGAAGTTTCTTCATTTGGATCCGCTATCTAATTGCTATTGCTTGCGTTAGCTGCAAAGCCTACGGTGCCCCGACCTAGACTTCAATCTAGCCCGTCCGGGCTCCTCGCAGGCATCAAAACATACATTCTTGCAGCATTGCCATAAGGCCATAAGGTGCGTCGGGCTTTCAGATTCGCGCGATCCCTTCCGCTACGAATACTTGGCCAAGCTCCAAATCGCCTGACGGTTCTCTGATCCTGGCGTCATTGGGGAATCTTCTGTGGTGAAGAGCTTTTAGATCCCCTCTCTGTTTCTGAATAACTTACCCGCCGCGATAGATTCGAATGCCAAGGTCAAGCCAAGTTTTACTTCTCGTGAATTCGACAAAGTCCTCGCAGCTTCGACTGCCAGCCGTGTCTCGCGCGCTAAGGCAGCACCGTCACCACAATCCGCTGGTATCGCGTCAACGCGGGCTGCCCCTTGTCTGTGACTTTGAGGATGAATTGTAGAGTCTCAGGCTGGCTTACCTTCGGCGCCGTGGCGGTGGCGGTAGTGGCATTCTCAGCGCCATTGATCGTCACCAATCCCTTATGGGAACCGGCTTCCGGGTACGGAAACCAGAAGAAACTCAAGCTGTCACCATCGGGATCGCTGGTGCGCGTGGCGGAGAGATGAATCGGCCCGCCCGACTGAACCGTCAGTGACGCCGGATGATCCAGTCGCGGCACGGGCGGGTGATTGGCTTCGGCATAGGGCTTTACGGTCCACTGCATCCGCGCGGCAAAGTCATTCTGAAAATCATCCCGCCAGCGCCAAAGTGTGCATTTGAAGTCCCGAAACGATTCCTGCCCGGGACGAGTGGCGCGGCCATACTCGCTGCGAACGGGAGGTACGTACTGATCGACGGCGTTGGTCCAAATTGGCCGGGTTTCCGCTTCGATGGGCACGCCCCCGATGAATGTGCGTGGATTGGTTACGGAAATGTCAGGGCGGTAGAGTTCGTAGCGTCCACCCCAGCCGCCCCATTCAGGATGCTCCGGCGCATTGAGGCCATTGGGGATCAAGGCAAGCCACGACGGCGTATCACCCTCCACGCCCCAGGCGACATCCGGATACGCGGCTCCGAGTGGCCCTTGGCCTTGCTGGATGTGCTTCGCGATCCAAGCGTTGCTGATTGTGGAGTTATCGATTCCGGGCACAACGACATTAATGCCCTGCCAAGTGGAGGCGGAGTAGTCGCCTCCGGGCGAGACGATGTAGAACAGCTTGGGGAAATTCTTGCGGATCCAAGGGCCGGAATCGTCCTGATCGGAGATGGTATAGACGCGGAGTTTACGCAGCAGCCGATCCAACTCAGTCTGCGTTCTGGTGGTGCGCAGCGTGTGCAGCGCCTGCGCGAGCGTGTTGGCGCCGCCCCAGACGGAAATCCAAAGTGGTCGGTCGTCATTTCTTTCGAGTGCTCGAATCACCCAATTCGAGCCTTCGGAATCTTTGCCGGCTCCCACGCCGCCCATACCGTATTCGGGGCGCCCCTGTTTCACGAGTGATTGGAGAACCGCCGGGGGCGGGTACTTGCGGTCATGGCGCAGCAGCGACGTATGCACCTTGGCATAGGCCTGAATCACCGCGTGAATCGACTGTGGAACCACGCGGGTGCGCATGTGGGTGGAGGTTGTGGCGACCAGACCCTCGATGTCGATCTCGTTGGCGTACAGCAGTAGCCGAACCAAGCTCTGGGTGTCGTCGGGGTCGGCCTCGATATCGGTCAACACCAATAATCGCTCTGGCTTGTGCGCTGGTTGCGCAGATGCGATCGGCGCGAGCATCGAGCAGTACGCGGCCAGCACCGGCAACAAAATTCGCGGCATCGCAGATAGGCTCCTCATGGTTCCACTTCAACAATCACTCTGCGGTAACGCGTCAGTCGCGGCGTGCCGTGATCGGTCACGGCCACGATGAAATGCATGGTGCCAGTGGCGGGCGGCATCACTCGCCGGGTAGGCACCACGAAAGAGGCCGTGGGCTGATCGAAATTCCGGATGTCCAGCAGTTTGCCCGAGTCGCGTGCGGAGACCGTGAACGTCCCGGCCTCGCCGTAGTAGAACCATTCGTAGGACAGCGCGTCTCCGTCGGGATCGGCGGTCCCCTCGGCGCTCAGAGATACAGTCTGACCGGCTTTGGCTCTGAGCCTTTCGGCATGATTGATTTTCACTAGCGGCGGGTGATTGCCGTCCTTGTACGCACTCCGGATGGACCATTCCATGCGGGCGGCAAACTCATTCTGATAGGCCGCGCGCCAACGCCAGATGGTGGCATGGTTGGTGGTGTGCCAGTTTCCATCGGTTCCGCGCACTTCATCCACGCAGTCGGTCCAGATGGGACGCGTCTCGGGTTCCAGAAAGTAGCGCATCATGCGCGGCATGTAGAGTTCATAGCGTCCGCCCCAGCCGCCCCAGTCAGGACGCTCAGGCGCATTGAGCCCATTGGCGATCAGGCCAAGAAAGCTCGGCGTATCGCCTTCCATCAGATAGGCGGTGCGCGGATACTCGGCACCGAGCGGCCCTTTCTTGCGGATGTTCTCATCGAGCCACGGATTGTCGACGATCGAAAAATCCGCGCCGGTGAAGCGCGCCTGCACATGGTCGCCGCTGATGCCGCTCCAGGTGGCAAAGTGATAGGCGCCACCGGCCGAAATACCGGGGCTCACGATGTAGAAGAGCTTCGGAAAGTTCTTGCGGATCCACGGCCCGGAGTCGTCCTGATCGGAGATCGTGTAAACCCGCAGCTTGGCGACGAACTTCGCCAACTCTGGCTCGGTCCGAGTGGCGCGCACCTTCCAGAGCGCCTGCGCCAATACGTTCGGACCGCCCCAGACAGTGACCCAGAGCGGACGGGGATCGTTGCGATCGGCTGCCTCAATCAGGAGTTGCGAGCCCGATGAATCCTTTCCGTTGCCTACCGCTGCCATCCCGTAGTCGGCACGCCCCTCGCGGATGACTGACAAAAGGTGAGCCTCCTCTGGGAACCCCGGTTCATGTATAGCCAAGTTCTGGCGGACCTTACCGTAGGCTTCCACAAGCTGGCGAATCTTCGCGGCCGCGGTCCTCTTCTGCTGATGGATCGACGTGGTCGCCACCAGGCCTTCCACGTCAAACTGATTGGCATGGACGAGAAATCGCACGAGAGACTGTGTGTCGTCCGGCTCGTTCTCAATATCGGTGAGGACCAAAACGCGGGGACGTTGGCTTTGCGCTTCGACCTGGCACCAAGCGGTTGCGCCAGCCAGAAACAGCGCGGCTATCCATAGTGTTTTCGGCATAACGCTCAGTCGCGATTCAACCCGTGGGCATAGGTGGGCCATTCGAGGTAAGTCTCAAAGGCATCGGCGAGAATCGCTGCAACAGGCGCGGCATTCATTGCTGCATGATGCTCGAAACCATGGCGGCAGATGTACCGCAAGAGCTTCTGCAACTGGGGCACCTCTACGACCGCACGACTACCGAACGTCGCCAAAGGATCGTCGGTGAAGCGGCCTTCGCCAACATACGTCCGGATGGTGCCTGTCCGGTCATCGGTGCTGACGCGGGCGAACGTCACGGGACCGGCAGGCGTACGGCCCGCTACCGCGCCGTAGGTGTTGTGCTCGCCGAGGGTCGTGCCCAGTATTGGCGCGGTGCCGATCTGGATATCCGGCAAGTACGTCTTCGCCCAGTTCCCGCAGTGGAAGAAGACACATTTATCCGGATCTCCGCCGTAGTTGTTGTTCCAATCCACCAAAGCGCTCGGGCGGCCGGAAGCCAGTTGCAAGGCGTACATCGCCACCACCCCGGCAATGTCCACCTCGCAGGCGCTGGGCATCAAGCGCTCGCTCATCATGCTCATGACGGTGCAGGCGTTGACGCCGAAGTTTTCCTGCATCGAACTCCAGCATTGAATGGCGGAAGCGTCCAGATCGTTTTGCTCCATCCAGTCGAGCAGCACCACAGCCAACTTTGCCATTTTGGACAACGCCGATCCGGGCACCTGCGGCGCGGCGGCATAACCGCCAATCTCGTCGAGCCTCTGCCGAACGCGGGGATCATCGTCTTTGACGCGCGCGGCGCGTCCGAACACATCCGACAGGTCTAGCGTACTCACCGTGATGCCCGCCGCCTGCAGAATCTTTTCGCTGTAGCGCGTGGTGTTAAACGCGTTGGGACGCGCGCCCACGGCTCCGATGCGGGCGCGGCGCATACCGCCCACCACGCGGCATTGGGCAAGAAACGCCCGCAGGTCTGCCCGGAACTCCTCTGAAAGCAGCGCCACCGTGTGCGAGCGCGTCAGGCTGTACGGGATGCCGTATTGGCGGAGATTATTGCAGACCGAGATTTTGCCGCAAAACGCGTCCCGGCGTCGTTCCACCTGCAGCTTCTCCAGGTCGTCCGGACAGGCCTGTACGAGAACCGGCACGCGCAAGCCGGACAGCTTGATGGTATCGGCCACACCCTTCTCGTCGCCGAAATTCGGCAGGCAGACCAACACACCGTCGATACGATCCCGGTGGGCGCGAAACAACTCGCCACAGCGCTTGGCGTGCGCCCAGGTTTCCACGGCCCCGAGTTTGGTTGTTTCCTCGTCGAGCAGCACCGCCTCGATGTCCAGTTCGCGAAACAACTGCAGCAAGTCACGCCGGGCTTCGCTTACAAGAACGTCCGGGAAAAAGTCGCGATTCCCGATAATCACCCCAAGGGTCAGTTTGCGGTTGGCAGACATGGTTACTTCGATTCCTTTCGTGCAAACACACCGAACTGGTCCGCGTTTCCGGCCACGACCAGTTCACAGTCGATCGCCTGCTTCTCGGGCGCGCCCGTTGATCCGGTAGTGAGCAGTTTATGCGCTTGATCCACAGCCATCCGGGCAATAGTGGCAGCCGGCTGCAACACCGTGGCGCGAAGCGCACCGGCCCGAATGGAAGCGATGGCGTCGGGGCTGCCGTCAAACCCTACCACCACGACGTTCGACAACCCGGCATTCTTCAATGCGGCTACCGCGCCAAGCGCCATGGTGTCGTTGCCTGCAATCACGCCCTGGATGTTTCGGTTGGCTTGCAGCATGGTCTCAATCTTTTGGAAGGCCTCCGTCTGGCTCCAGTTCGCGCTCTGGCGGCCAACTGGCTTCAAGGTGTCGTACTTGTCGAGCACGTCGTGAAAGCCGCGGGTGCGAATGGCTGCGTTTGTATCCGACTCCCGTCCCACTAACTCGATGTAGTTCCCTTTTTCACCCAGCAACCGCACAAACTCCTGGGCCGCCAGGGACGCGCCCTGATAGTTGTTGGCGACGATTTGGGCCGCCGCCACGCCATTGACGTTGATCTCGCGATCAATGAGAATCACCGGCACACCGGCCGCCTTGGCTTTGCGGATCGAGGCGACCGAAGCATCGGCCCCGGCGTTGTCCAGCACAATGGCCGCCGCGCGATTGGCAATGGCCACGTCAATCAACTGGTCTTGCTGGTGGGCATCGTCGTTGTGTGAATTCAGCGTGACCTCATAGCCCAGCTCACGCGCTCGCGCGCCCGCCATTTCGGCCTCGGTCTTGAAGAAAGGGTTGTCGTGAGAGGGCGTAATGATGGCGATCGACTTCTTGCCGCCTCCGCCGCAACTAGCCAACAACGTCAACAAACACAGGGCTCCCAGCCAGCGATAGTTCATGAATTACTCCTTAGCAGCGCCACGGCGCGCTGCGCCTGGCGATCCTGCAACTGGTCGAGAACGACCGCCGAGACAATCACCAGCCCCTTGATCACGATTTGCCAGAACTCGGACACTCCTAGCAGAATGAGACCGTCCGCCAGCACGCCGATGACGAACGCGCCGATGATCGTGCCGCCAATGCCGCCGCGTCCGCCCGATAGCGACGTGCCGCCAAGCACCACGGCGGCGATTGCGTTCAACTCGAACGTCTCGCCAGTGGCCGGATGCGCCGAGGCCAGTTGCGCGGCAATCATCAAGCCCACCAGGGCCGCGAGGAATCCAGAGATGACATACACCCAAAGCTTGACCGACTTGACGCGTACGCCGGACAGGTCAGCAGCCCGTTCGTTGCCGCCGACTGCATAGACCCGTCGCCCGAAGGGTGTGCGCAGCGCGATGGCCAGGCCCAACCCGGCCAGGATCACCATGAACACAATCGGAACCGGCACGCCCACCACCGTGCCGCTTCCTAATTGCAGAAAGCCCGTGTTGCCTAGCTCCTGACGGCCCGCCAGATCCGGATACGTCGCGCCGCCAGAAAGCAGTAGCGCCGCGCCCCTGGCAACATACAAAGTGCCCAGCGTGGCGATAAACGGAGCCACCCGGATGCGTGACACCAACCACCCGTTCATCGCACCCACGAGCGCACCCACGGCCAGTGCGATCAAGATAACTAGCCAGGTGTGGAAGTAGACAACCACTCCCCACTTCGTCAACACCAAACCCTTGTTCAGTAAGGCTCCCGCGACAATGCCGGCGAGCCCCGCCACCGAGCCAACGGAAAGATCAATGCCGCCGCTGAGAATGACGAACGTCATCCCAATGGCAAGAATCGCGTTGATGGCGACATGCTTGATGAGAATCGTCATGTTGCCCGTGGTGAGGAATGCGGGAGAAAGGGCCGCAAACACGGCGAGCAGAGCTAGCAGCACCAGTAGCGCACGAAGTTGAAGTAGCTTGAGTGTCAAGTACGGACCTCTTGGATCGCCCCGTTGGCGGAGGCGGCACAGGCAAGCGCCTCGTCCGAGGCAGCGTGGTGCGCAAACTCGCCGCTCACCTGGCCTCGCGATAGCACCACGACCCGATGCGCCAAGGCACGAATCTCGTCTAACTCGGACGAAGCCACCAGCACGCCGGCGCCTTCTTTTGCCAGTTGGCGGATCTTCTCATGCAATTCTTCCTTGGCCCCCACGTCGACGCCGCGCGTGGGCTCGTCGAGCAGTAACGCTCGCGGCGCAGTCATGAGACAGCGGCCAAGAACTACCTTCTGTTGATTCCCGCCGCTGAGCGAATCGATCGGCGCGTTGAGCCCAGGCGTCTTCACGGTCAGCCGTTCGCACATCTGCTGGCCCGGAACTTGTTCGGCTGTTGGCGACAGCCAGCCGCGCCGCGCCAGTGCGCCCACTTGAGAAATCGTCAGGTTCGAGAGCACGGAATGACCGGGAAACAGCGCCGCCGTCTTGCGGTCTTCGGGCACCATGGCCAGGCCTGCCGCGATTCTTTCGCTCGTGTCCAGCTTGTCGAGCGCCTTGCCCCCCAAGGCGATGGATCCTTGCGCGGCGGCGCGCAGACCCATGATGCTCTCGAGTAACTCAGTCCGGCCAGCGCCCATCAAGCCGTAGAGACCAACGATTTCACCAGACCGTACCTGCAAGGAAACATCGCGCAACAACGCGCGACCGTGCGGATGAAACAGCGTCAGACCATCTACGGTCAGGATCGGTTCAGTAACTGCCACTTCCCCGGCAGCTTGCGAACTGGCAGCGGAGCGTCCAGTCATCTGCTCCACGATCCAGGGCACGTCCACCTCGCTGGCCGGTGCTTCAGCCACGAGTCGCCCGTCGCGGAGCACCGTCACCGTGTCGGCAATCTCCAGCAACTCCTCGAGCCGGTGCGAAATATAGACGATCGCAACGCCCGACGCCGCCAGTTCGCGAACAATGCGGAAAAGGGTGACAATTTCGTGAGCGCTCAGTGCCGACGTGGGCTCGTCCATCATCAACACGCGGACGTTGCCCGCCAGGGCCTTGGCGATCTCCACTAGTTGCTGCTGACCGAGCGGTAAGTCGCCCACTCGCAGCGACGGATCCACGGCCAGATTCAACCGTCCCAGCAGTTGGGAGGTTACACGTCTCTGCTCGCGATGATCGATCAAGCCCCACCGGGTTCGCTCCCGGCCTAAGAAAATGTTTTCCTCTATCGTAAGATTCGGACAAAGATTCAGTTCCTGGTGAATGATGGCAATGCCCAGGCGGGCAGCCATCTCAACGCCGCTTTGCGGCAGCGGTGATCCATCGCAAACGAGTTGGCCCGAGGTCGGCTGGGTGATGCCGGCCAGCACGCGCACCAGGGTAGACTTCCCAGCCCCGTTCTCGCCTATCAGAGCCCCGATTTGGCCACGCCGCAGGCTATACGTTACGTTACTGAGCGCAAGCGTGCCCGGATACTGGACCGAGACTCCGCGCGCCTCCAGCACACAGTCGTTCATGGCAGCACCTCGATCTCCACAGGCGCCACCCAGCGCAGTGGCAGCCGCACAGCGTCGCCGTCCCGTTCCGCCGCGCCGAGAAAGCGTATACGCGTGCCGGCCGGCGTCTTGTCATTCAGTAAAGCTTGCGTCGAGCGCCGCGCCCGCCCATTCAGCTCATTGGCAACATCGGCAAATTGGACTTGGTTGGTGAAGGCGGAAAACGGAATCAGACCCGTGGCATCGCGCAGCGCCACGCCCCGCAGCAGCGGGCCGATCTGCAACGTGACATCGGCGCGGCCATCCAGCGGCAGCAGATCCACATGAGCAAGACCCACTTTCGAGATCGTGTCAATCTTGATGATGGAGCCTGTTCCCTTCACGGCCAGCGCTTTGCCCGAGGCCGTGGCTGGCAAACCGGTGGCGGGACGCAACAGAGCATTCACGTCCAACGCCTGCGCACGCATGGCCGGCAGCAGCTTGCTCTCCCAGATCGATTCCACATAGGCTGCTGGACTCAGTTCCACAGGACGGTCCGCGCCGCCATCGATCGGACGTACGGTCCAAGGCACGCACGCACACAGCAACAGTGCGAAGGAAAGCAATGAAAGGTGCGCTCCAATCCTCATTGGGATCGCACCCCTTTGACGATGCGCTTGGCCGGACCGGATGGTTCGTTCCCGGCAACGGCCAACAGGTTCTCGGCAGTTGCCAGATCGGTGATCAGAACCTTCACCAGACCGCCGGCAACAGCGCCGCGTATGGCCGCCCACTTGCGTTTCCCTCCAGCCACCCCCACCACGCGGCGAACACGGCGCAGTTGATCGTACTCCATGCTGATCACCCGATCGTTGAGTTCGCTCGTGACCTGCTGCCCTTGCTGATTGAAAAAGCGCAGGCAGATGTCGCCCACCGCGCCTTTGCTCACCAACGTCTGCACTTCCGCGGGCGAAAACACGTTGCCGCTTGAGGCCAGCCCACGCGATGGCTCGACGGTTCCGATGCCCACCAACGCCAGCGTCACCGCGGCAAACTGCTCAATCGCCTCATGCACAAAGCGGTCTTTCAGCAGAACATCGCGCGCGCTCTTCGAACCTACGACTCCAGGGGCCGGCAGCAGACAGGCTTGGGCCCCAATCAGGTCGGCCAGGCGCCGGGTCACCTGCGCGGCATGCACCTCGGCGTTCGGATTGCCCACGCCGCCCAGGATCTGGACCACACCCGTGTTCTTAAACTTCTTACTTGGATGCATGGCGTTCACCATCGCCAGCAAAGCCGAACTCCAGGCCGAGATACCCACCACGTCACTCGGCTTTAGCGTGTTTTCCAGGTAGAATGCCGCGGCGGCTCCCAGGTCGCGGGCGATCTGCTCGTCGTTGTTGTTCAGGCAGTCCACTACGATGGCATCTGCGAGGCCGAAGCGGGCTTGCAGCGCGTCCTCGATTTCGGTGTGAGTGCCGGAGGGTAGTGTGACCATCGTGCGGATGATTCCCTCCGCTTCGGCACGAGCCAGGAGGCGCGAGACCGTGGACTGGTGGATACTCAGCCGGTTGCAAATCTCGGTCTGCCGCATGCCATGCGTGTGGTACATGCGGGCGACCTTCGCCATGAGTCTCAGTTCATCGATGCGTGCCATGTGAGTCCATGCTAACGGCTGGCCGTTCGGCAGCGATGAAGTGCATCGGCCCAGCCCGAGAGCAATGCGGCGCGGCGGCCGGCTGGCATGGTGGGTTCGAAGCGTCTGACCGATCGAGGCAGTGTCTCCAGTTCTTCAAGGGACTGCCAGAATCCGGTGGCCAATCCGGCCAACCACGCGGCACCGCACGCGGCAACGTCGCCCGATTCGTTGCGAATCACCGGACAGTCGATGATGTCGGCTTGAAACTGCATCAGTTGATCGTTGCCACTCGCGCCACCGTCGGCCAGCATCGCCGCGCAATCTATCCCGCTGTCTTGGCGGAATGCGCGAAACACATCGGCCACCTGATAGGCGATCGCGTCGAGCGTGGCGCGCGCCGCATGCGCGGCGGTTGTGCCACGTGTCAAACCGGAAAAAAGTCCACGGGCATGCGCATCCCAATGAGGCGCGCCGAGTCCGGCAAACGCCGGAACCATGTACACTCCCGCGGAATCGTCCACCGAGGCCGCCAGCGCCGCTGCCTCCTGCGCGCCGCCCGGCAAACCCAGGAAGCCGCTGAACCATTCCACCGCGCCGCCGGTATTCGTGATGTTGCCTTCAAGGGCGTGTTGCACCTGGTGATCTATTGACCACGCCACCGTTGTTGAAAGACCGTTCGCCGACTCAAGCGGGCCACTCACGCGGCTCATCAGCGACGAGCCAGTCCCGTAGGTAGCCTTCACCAATCCGGGCGCGAACGCCGCGTGGCCGAACAGCGCCGCGTGGGAATCTCCCGCCACACCGGCAATCGGGATGCCCGGCGGCAGCGTCCCGGTTCCCTCAGTTACGCCATAGATCCCGCTGGAATCGCGCAGGGTGGGGAGGCACGCCACCGGCACCCCAAAGACCTCCAGTAACTCCCGATCCCATTGCGCAGTCGAGATGTTCAGTATTTGTGTGCGCGAGGCGTTGCTGAAATCCGTTGCATGCACCTGCCCACCGGTCAGCTTCCACAACAGCCAACTGTCGATGTTGCCCGCGCAGAGTTCCCCATTCTTGGCGCGAGCCAGCGCGTCCGGCACATGTTCAAGAATCCAGCGAATCTTCGTTGCCGAAAACAGCGGATCAACTGCCAGGCCAGACCGGCGGCGAATCTCTGGTTCCTGCCCACTCTCTTGCAACCGATCGCAAACGGCCGCCGTCCGCCGGCACTGCCAGATCACGGCTGGAGCGATGGGACGGCCGGTTGCGCGATCCCAAACCACCGCCGTTTCGCGCTGATTCGCGAGGCCGAGTGCCGTCACCTCCACGCCAGGGTTGGCCAGCAGACAGGCGTCGATCGCGGCAGTCACAGACCGCCAGATCACGTCGGCGTCCTGCTCCACCCAGCCCGGCTGCGGATAAGTTACGCCGACGGGCTGGCTGGCCCGGCTCACCACAGCGCCCGTACGGTCGAACAACAGTGCCTTGGTGTTCGTTGTCCCCTGATCGATTGCGAGAATCGCCTGCATCGCCGTGAAACCTTACCGGGCAGAACCCACCAGATCCAGAGCCGCCGCTCGTATGGCGGCAGGAGTCAAACCGAAATGCTCGAAAAGAAAAGTTGGCGAACCGGTCGGCGCGAATTCCCCTGGAATCCCCAGCAGCTTCATCTGTACCGGATGCGAAGTGACCACGGCCTCCGCCACCGCGCCGCCCAGTCCCCCCGTTATGGTGTGCTCTTCTATCGTCACAATTGGCCCGGCCTGCGCCGCCCTGGCAATCGCGGCGCGATCCAGCGGACGAACGCTGGACAGGTTGATAACTGCGGCGTCAATTCCATCGGCTGCCAGGAGAGCCGCCGCCTCCAGCGCTCGGCACACCATGGTCCCGTTGGCCATCAACGTTACATCCTTGCCCTCACGCATCACGTCGGCGCGGCCGAAGTGGACCCGATGGTCTGGTGGAAACAGGTCGGGAACGGGCAACCGGCTGATGCGGAGGAACACTGGGCCGTCATAGGCCGCCGCCGCCCGCACCGCTGCCGCCGTCTCCGCCGGGTCGGCTGGCACAAACACCGTCATGTTTCCAATCGCTCGCGTCCAGGCCAGATCCTCGATCGAGTGATGGGTGGGTCCGAGTTCGCCGTAAGCCACGCCGCTCGACATCCCGCACAGCTTCACGTTCGAACGGCTGTAGCCCAAATCCACCTTTACCTGTTCGAGGGCGCGTCCGGTGAGGAAACACGAGGCTCCGCAGACGTACGGGATCAGGCCGCCGTTCGCGAGCCCTGTGGCCACACCCACCATGTTCTGTTCGGCGATCCCTACGTTCACAACCCGGTCCGGGAACCGCTTCTGAAACTCTTTGAGGTTGGAAGAGCCGATGGAGTCGTTCGCCACCGCTACAATCCTCTCGTCGGCTACAGCCAGCGCGATCAGCGCTTCGGAAAAAGCCTTTCGGCAGTCATGTAGGCTCATTGCGCGGCCTCGGTCAATTCCGCAAGGGCGGCTTGCAGCTCAGCGTCGGTCGGCACGTGGTGATGCCACTCGGCGCGGTTCTCCATGAACGAGACCCCACGGCCCTTGATCGTGTTTGCGATGACGCAATTCGGCATACCCTTTGCAAAGGGTATGCTCTGAAAAACATCCAATAGCGCGCCGATGTCGTGACCGTTCACCTCGCGAACATTCCAACCGAAGGCCTTCCATCGGTCAGCCAGCGGCTCCAGTGCGACGGTCGCCTCTGTGCGTGCACCTTGCTGCAAGCCATTCCGGTCCACTATGACGGTCAGGTTATCCAATCCGAACTGAGCGCCCGCCATGGCTGCTTCCCAGTTGCTGCCTTCCTGCAACTCGCCGTCACCAGTGAGCACGAATGTCCGCCAATCCCGTCCCAGGATCTTGGCTGCCTTGGCGCAACCTACGCCAATCGGCAGACCATGACCGAGTGGCCCGGTGTTGGCTTCTACTCCCGGAACCTTGTTGCGATCGGGGTGGCCGTTTAGCATCGACAAAGGCTTCATGTAGGTCGCTAGCGCTTCTGGCGGCAACAGTCCCACTTCGGCGAAGGTGGCATATAGCGCACCCGAGCAGTGCCCCTTGCTCAAGATGAAGCGATCGCGGTCGGGCCAGTTGGGTGCTGCTGGATCAATGCGGAGAATCGACAGATATAGGGTGGCCAGAATGTCGGCCGCAGAGAAGTCACCACCTGGGTGGCCGAGGCCCGCCGCGTGGGTCATCTGCAGGCTGTGCCGGCGAATCCGTGTGGCAGCCGCCTGAATGTTTCCGATCGACGCCGGCAGCGCAGGAGAGAGTAGGTCGATTGATTGCATTTTTATGCGCTACTGCTTCTGGATGCTAGCATGGCTGCGCCGAGGCGTCAACCGTGAAAAAGGCCCACAAAGTCCTTGACGGCCGGGCCGCGGCGTGATAACAGTACTAGTGGCATACTCGCGCATTATCGCATAAATATGCAACTCTCGCGTTCGACAAGGTGAACCATGAAGACACTTTCTCCATTCGCACTGCTAGTCACTCTTCTCCTGACAACCGTTCCGCTGCTCGCGCAAAGCGCGCGCGGACGGGTTCAAGGAGCCATTACAGACGCGTCCGGCGGCGTGGTACCTGGTGCCAGCATTACGCTACAGAACGATGCCACGGGCATTGCGGTGGTGCGGCAGAGCAGCGGCAATGGACTCTATCTGTTCGACCAAGTGGACCCCGGCATATATACATTGACCGTCAAACAGGCCAGCTTCGCCACCATGGTGCAAAAGAATGTCGAAGTACCTCAGCGCGGCGACGTTACGGTGGACGTCGCGATGAAAGTCGCCGATTTGACGCAAACAGTCACCGTCGATGCCAGTCCGGTCGCGGTACAGTTCAACACTGCCGACCGGACGATGACGGTACAGGGCAGCCTGTTCAAGGAACTACCGTTAGTCAGCCGGAACCCGGCCACGCTGGCCGCGCTGGATCCATCGGTGAATGGCGACTGGACCCGCAATGCCAACTTTGACCACTACGCCGCCAATGCCTACGATCTTGGCGGGCGCACACAAGGCCGCAACGAAGTGCTGATCGATGGTTCCCCATTGGCGAACTCGGCAAAACTCGGCTACAATCCGCCGGTTGAGGCAGTCAGTGAGTACGCCGTCCGGCAGAACGCCATCGACGCCGAGTTCGGACACAATGCCGGAGGAGTCATCACGATGTCGATGAAGTCCGGTACTAACGAGATTCATGGTAGTGCCTATTACTTTGGCGGCAACCGCAACTGGAATGCGATCACCAACCGTATCACCCGCCAACACTCGCAAAGCACCTCCTGGAATGGTGGCGCCACGGTTGGCTTGCCTATCATCAGGAACAAGCTTTTCCTGTTCACCTCATACGAAAGGCAAATAGACTCATCCTATTTGACCGGCACCTATACGCTACCGACAACGCTGGAACGTCAGGGCGATTTTTCACAGTCGCTATTCACCGACCGGCGCCAGCGTACCATTTACGATCCCCTTACCTCGCGTATTGTGAACAATCGCGTCATCCGGGACCCGTTTGCAGGTAACCTGATTCCCCAACAGCGCTTCGACCGCGTGTCTACGATGGTTCTCAAGAACCTCTGGGCACCTAACAACGCCGGTGACGACGCGACAGGCTTAAATAACTTCAAGTACGATGAGACCCGGCCGTATCGGTACTACAACCTGTCGAATCGGGTCGACTGGCAAGTGAACGACAAGCTGAAGACCTTTGGACGTGTGAGCTTCTTCCGGACGAACCAGGATGCCACCGACTATACCAATGGCGCGGATGTTCTGAAGTTGCGACGCACCGAGGGCAGCATCCGCAACGGGATGAACATCGCTGGCGACTTGGTCTATACCATCACACCAACGACTGCTTTCACCTTCCGCGGTTCTTACTACAAAACAGAGGATCGTCGAGCTTACCCAGCCATGGATATCGGGCAGGAAGGATACACCAGCCTTTGGCCGAGCAAGTGGTGGCAGCAATATGTCGGTGAGCGGCCCATCCTGTATTTTCCCAACATGCAGGTGCCCAGTGGCGACACGTTTGGCGTCCGCAACTTTTGGTGGCAGCAGCCGCTCGGATACAACTTCAGCGGATTGCTGAACAAATACTATTCCAAACACGCCCTGAAATTCGGTGCCGATCTGCGCTACAAGCGCGGCTGGGCGGCACGTTTCAACTCCATCGCCAACTTGACCTTCAATGCTGGAAACACCGCCGACACCAATGCCGGCGCCGCCGTCAACACTGGCGCTCCCTGGGCTAGCTTTTTGCTTGGCGCGATGGATCCGGCCGCGTCAAACGCCCAGACCGTTCCCATCCAGAAATCCAACACCGAAATGTACGCCTTCTATGTGCAGGATGATTTCAAAGTGAGCCGTAATCTGACGCTGAATCTGGGCCTGCGTTACGAGTACGAAGGCGGCATCTGGGACCCGGAGAATCGCCTGCCCCAGCGCCTGGATCTGAGTGACCCGATCCCCGGGCTGCAAGCTGCAATTGACCCGCGGATTCCCGCCGATGTGAAGGCCAGGATGGCTGAATCTGCAGGGGCCAAGACCTACAGCTACACCGGTGCATTCTATTTCACGGAAGATGGCAGCCGCCGCCAGACGAGCAGCGATAAGTTTCAGTTCATGCCCCGCATCGGTCTTGCCTATCGCTTGGGTGACAAAACCGCCGTGCGCGTCGGCTACGGCCGATTCTACACGCCAACCACGCTTACGGATAGTGGTAACGAACCGCTCGGTTCTCTGAATCTGGCCGCGTTCAGCCCCGTCACCGAGGCCCTACCTTCGCTTGTTGGCGTTCCGCAGGCTTTTCTTTCCGATCCCTTTCCACAGGGCCTGACACCTGCGTACGGCAAGCAGTATGGCCGCAATACCAATCTCGGCGACAACATCACGTTGTCAGAGTACGAACGTCGCCCGCCCATCAGCGACCGTATCAATTTCTCGGTGCAGCATGAGATTTTCGCCAAGACCGTTCTGGATGTCACCTACTTCAAGAACTTCGTCAGCCGCGATCTGCTGTCGATCAATCTCAACCAGATGGACCCGCGCCTTTCCTACAAATACGGTGCCGATTTGAGCCGCACCGTAGCGAACCCCTTCTTCAACTACGGCACTGTGGATCAGTTCCCAGGTGCGCTACGGCGCCAAGCCACGGTCTCAATCGCCACGCTGCTCAGACCTTTCCCGCAGTACGGCAACATTACCCAGAACTTCGTCGACCTGGGACGTTTCCGCAATCAGTCCTTCCAGGTTCGCCTACAGCGTTCTTTCGATAAGGGTTACTCGTACATGTTCAGCTACGCGTACGTAACGGCGAATGCCCAGCAGTTTTACGACGAGCAGGATCAGTACGACATGAAGCTGTCCACGGTGCGCGACCCCAACGCCACCCAGCGTTTTGTGGGCGTCGGCGCGTGGGGTATCCCGTTCGGCAAAGGACACCGTTTCGGAGCCTCGGCTCCCAAAGTGGTTGATATGGCCTTGGGTGGCTGGCAGTTGTCCGGCATTTACACCTATCGCAACGGCAGCCTGCTGAACTTCGGTGCGATGGTCGCTCCCTCGTCGGTGACTCAACTCAACAACACGGGTAGCAGTCAGTACTGGTTCGACGTTACTGGCTTCGGCCGCCTCCCGGCCTTTACTCGCCGCGCCAATCCGCTTTACTATGACAACCTCCGCGGTCCGAGTTTCCGCAATGTGGATGCGGTACTCAGCAAGCGTTTTGCCGTCTTCGAACGCTTCCGGCCGGAGTTTCGCCTCGAGGCTTATAACGCTTTCAACGCGATCAACTGGGCAAATCCCACGCTGAACATTGCCGCCTCGGACTTCGGACGTACCAACTCGCTGGTGGCCGGGAACGCGGGGCGCCAATTGCGTTACGCTCTCCGAGTGGAGTTCTAGAATTGAACTGCTTCTCCAGGCGCGGTCTGCTGAGTGGCTTGGTTGCTTCCCAATGGCTGGTTGCACAGCGCTTGGGGCTGCGGCCGCGGGTGCTTGTCTCCACCGACATTGGCGGAACTGATCCCGATGATTTTCAGTCAATGGTGCACTTGCTCCTGTGTGCCGATTCGCTCCAGTTGGAAGGACTCATTTCTTCTCCTTTCGGCCCGGGCCGTGCGGCACACATTCTGGAAGTCATCGGCCACTACGAGAAAGACTATCCCGCCCTGCGTTCCCACTCGCGCCGCTACCCGGCGCCCAATCTCCTGCGATCCATCACCAAGGAGGGAGCGCTGGAGAGCCCCGGACCGGCGGGCGTGGGTCCTGCTACGGAAGGTTCCCGCTGGATTGTGCAATGTGCCAAACGGAACGATCCGCGTCCACTGCACGTGCTGGTCTGGGGCGGAATCGAGGACCTGGCGCAGGCCCTGCACGACGCTCCTGAAATTCTCCCGAAACTAAGGGTCTACTTCATCGGTGGCCCCAACAAGCTGTGGAGCGTAGATGCCTATAACTATGTGGAGCAAAACCATCCGCGCCTTTGGATGATTGAAGCGAACTCCACGTATCGGGGTTGGTTCGTGGGTGGCGAGCAACAAGGCACCTGGGGGAACCAGTCGTTCGTCGAGCAGCGACTGGCGGGACGTGGCGCACTGGGCACCTATTTCGCCACCCATCTAAAGGGAGTCATCAAGATGGGAGATAGCCCGTCTGTGGGATGGCTCCTCCACGGCCATCCGGAGAATCCAGCACAGCCGGGATGGGGCGGAAGGTTCGAGCGAATTTGGGATGGCCGCAAGTCCAGTTTCAACCGGCTCACCACCATCGCCGATTGCGTGGAGGTGTTCGGCGTGGTGGAGATCGCTCTGCCCGCTCCAGCGGGCCTCACGGCCAATCACCGCCTCCGTGTGATGCTCGATAACCGCGTTCCAACGGCGGTGCAGTTCGACGGCCAAGTGATACGCTTCCGGTTCGCCCCACGCGATGCCAAGCCTTGGAGCTACCGCATCGAAAGCGACTTCGCACCGCTCAACGGTGTCTCTGGACAGTTCACCGCGGTGCCGCCACCACCGGAACGCTATCGGGTGGCCTCCACGATCCATCCCAATTGGTGGTGTGACGATCAAGATCCCGCCAGAGCGGAGGGGATCCACCCCGGCGCAAAAAGCGTCAACCAGTGGCGAACTGAGTTTTTGGAGGACTTCGCGCGCCGAGCAGCGCGGTGCGTTCCCCGGGGGAGGAAACCATGAAAAAGCTCTTGGCGCTGTTCAGCCTTGTTCTCGCGGCGGCTCTGGCGGCCGAACCCGCGGCCAAACTGCGTGTGATCGTACTGACCGATATCGAGAATGAACCAGACGATACGCAGTCGATGGTCCGGTTCCTGACCTATTCCAATCAGTGGGACATTGAGGCCCTGGTTGCCACAACCTCGATCCATCAAAAGCAGAAAACGGCTGCCCACAAGATTCGCGAAATCGTCGAAGCCTATGGCAAGGTTCGCGCCAACCTGCTGCTGCATGAGCCCGGCTTTCCCGAGACACAGGATTTGCTCTCGCGCATTCGGGAAGGGCGGCCGGACTTTGGTATGTCTGCGATCGGCGAGCGTATGGATTCCCCAGGCTCGGACGCGATCATTCAAGCTGTCGATCGCAATGATGTACGCCCGGTTTGGGTGCTAGTTTGGGGCGGCCCGAATTGCCTCGCGCAAGCTTTGTGGAAGGTGCGCGCCACGCGTTCTCCTGAGGCGGTCGACCGGTTTGTCTCCCGCCTTCGGGTCTACACAATTTCCGATCAGGATGACAGCGGCCCCTGGATCCGCAAGACCTTTCCGACCCTCTTTTACATCGCGAGCCCAGGCATACACTCGGGCGGCGCTTACCATAAGGCCACCTGGAGCGGTATCAGCGGCGATCGATTCCATGGTCGCTTTGCCGGCGGCGATTTTTCCATCGTCGACAATCCTTGGCTGGATAAGCATATCCGGTCCAAAGGTCCTCTCGGCGCACTCTATCCAGTTACGAAGTTCCTCATGGAGGGCGACACCCCAAGTTTCTTGTATCTGATTCCAAATGGACTCGGTGAGCCGGAGCATCCCGACTGGGGAAGCTGGGGCGGGCGCTATGAGTACTACACACCCCGTTGGCAGAAGTCTCTCCAGGAACCGGAGACTCGCAGTTTCTGGACCGATGCGGAGGACGAAGCACTGGGCAGTGACGGACTCTGGCATTCCGGCAACAAAGTAACCATCTGGCGCTGGCGAACTGCCTATCAGAACGATTTTGCCGCGCGCATGGATTGGACCGTCCAGCCTCGCCATCTAGCCAACCATCCACCCGTGCCTGCCTTGAAGCATGCGGACCGCCTGGAAGCAAAGAGCGGATCGCGTGTGGACCTGAACGCGACCGCCAGTACAGATCCCGATCAGGATTCGCTCAGCTACCACTGGTTTCATTACGGTGAGCCCGGGACCTTCGTTCTGGCTTCGGCCCGCACGGGAGCCCCGTTGAAGATCGAGCAAGACCGTTCGGCAGAAGCCTGGTTTATCGCTCCTAAGGTTTCCAAACCCGAAACCATGCATATCGTACTCGCCGTCACCGATCAGGGAACTCCGGCGCTAACTCGATACAGACGTGTGATTGTGACTTTGTTTCCGTGACAGCTCAAGGCGAAACATCGAGGCCAAGTGCCCGCGTGCCGATGGTAGTCTTCGATGAAGTACCGATGTTTGGCATGGTGGCGGACAATCGCCTTTGCGAAGTCCAAGAGCCGATCTTTGCAAAGCCGGTAAGACTACTGGGATCGGCTAAGCTCCTGTACATGCCGGTCGTGTATGCGTTCTTCGTGCTGGATCTGAAGCTCGTGAAGTGGGAGTCCACGTCGGAGTCTGAACCTTCCCCCTGTCTCAAAAGTGGGCGGGTCACCAACGACCCGCGTAATGTAACTAAGTGTCTCAACAGAAGGGTTCACCTCATGGGTGGTTCGATTACAACGGTCCGGATATGCACCGTCTCGTATCCTGCAAGGTGACACATGCCAGGCTGGGAATTCGAGCGACGCCGTGGTCGCCCGTTTTCAGGTCGCCCACGTTCTCGTACGGAGTCTCGTGTCGGATCACGCCTCGCGCAACACCTTCGACCTGGTAGCCACAAAGGGGTCGGCGCAGGACGACTTCGATGCTGTGTTCGGCGCTCTCGCAGCATGCCGTGCTGAACCATCCTCAATCCCGAGACTTCAGGCGAAGTTGAAGCCTTGTTTGGTGATGGGCAAAGTGCGGATCCGCTCTCCCGTTGCGGCGAAGATTGCATTGCAGACCGCCGGCAGAATCGATGACGGCAGATCCGTACTCAAGCGGTAGTTCTGGCTGCGCCGCATCACGCCCGTGCGAATTTCCAGAAGACGCGACGGAGAGATGGTCCAGGTTGCCTGTACCGTCGGTGAATAGAAGCGCGACGGGATCAGGACACCGCTGCCCGGTAAACCTGAGGTGTTGCTGATGGACTCACTGCGAGCCTGTGCGTAACGAATGCCGACCCTCCATGCCTCGCCCAGAATGTGGTCGGAGCGGATCAGGAACGAGTCCTGGTCGAAGTCCCGAGTCGACGAACGGCTGGTCACAATGGTGGCCGCTTCGCCATTATCGAAATTTCCGTCAAACAACGGTGCAGGAAATCCCGCCGCCACGGCTGCTGTACGATCTGCCGCGGAGAAGGCGCGAATCGTGCCCGGCGAGTAACCTTGGGGCGGCACAATGCCCTGCTCAAAGTAGTACGCACGAGCAAGCGACCCAACCTGCCCTGGCATCAGCCTCACAAGATCTGCGGAAGGCAGGATCGGGGCGGCCGTCTGTTCCAGCCGTTGCCGGAAGCCTTCATAGCTGCCGAAGAAGAAATGCCTGTCGCGAACGATGGGTCCACCGGCCGTGGCACCGAAAAGATTCTGCCGGAACGGCGGCGTCTTGGCCCTGCCGTCGGAGGTAAAGAACGGTCCACGGTTGAAGAAGTCGCGAGCGTCGAGCGCACTGTTGCGCAGGTACTCGTACGCGGAACCATGCAACTGGTTGGTACCGGACTTTGTGATGACGTTCACCTGCGCGCCGGAACCGCGGCCAAACGTCGCGTCGGCGTTCGACGTAATGACGCGAAACTCCGCGACAGCCTCTGTTGAGATCACGTTGGGTTGCTGGCGGAAAGAAGCGCCGAGAGCGAGGCCCGCAGTTTCGCGTTCGTCGTTGGCGGTGATGCCGTCAATCACATAGTTGTTCGCACTCTCGCGGGCACCAGATGTGGAGGCGTTGGAATTGCCATTGTTGGCGCGAAAGTTGCCCATGCCGGGCGCGAGGTAGACGAGCTTTTGAAAGTCCTTGCCATTGAGCGGGAGATCGCGAATACGTGATTGATCCACAAGCATCGAGACGTCGGAGGACTGCGACTGCACAGCCGGGGCATCCTCGCGCACGGTGATGGTGGTCGCCGTGTCGCCCAGCGAAAGCGTAGCGGTGAGGTTCGTGGTTTGGTTGACTTCCACGGTGATGCCTTCGCGAACGAGGCGCCGGAAGCCCGCTTTGGCGGTTTCCAGAGTGTAGAGGCCGGGCCGCAGACCCGGGAACTGGAATCGTCCGGCGGCATCGGATGTCGCTTGGGTACGGAAGTTGGTGGTGAACTGCACGATGGTGACCTGCGCCTCGGGCACCGTCTGTCCGGAGGGATCGAGGACGGTACCCGCCACAGTCCCATTCACGGTTACCTGCGCGAGTGCGGCAGATGCGGACGCGACCAGAATCAGCGTTCGTATAGTTGCGTTCATTCTTTGTTACTCCGGCTTACTGGGGATGCCCACAACGAGCGGCGAGGATGGGCCTTCGTTCAGCGGCGGAGCGTACGGCATGTACAGAATCACGCCGTCCGCCGGCGCGCGGAGTTCCTCGATGGTCTTTCCAAGCAGATCGGTGACGTAGCCAGCCAGTTCACCCTTGCGAACGTCCATGCCAGCCTCTTTGAGCGGATAGAAGATTCCAGTCTTGGTGGATGCGACAGACGCCGTTTCGGCGATCCAACGAACATCCGGAACCGGTTCCGGCTTGCCGGCTTCCGGCAGCATGTGCAGCACGCGAAGAACGTTCACCAACCCACTGGTGAGCATCTCGACGTCTTTGGGATCTCGCCGTCCGCGATCGCCGACCTCAACCAGGACCGTGGCCTTGCCATCGGCGACGGCCTGCCGGTTGGGCGACCGTCCATTTCCATCCACCTGGGCTTTGGTATCCATGCGATAGCGGACGAGAGTCGGTATGCCGAGGGCGAGTCCGATACGCTTCGCCAATGGGTATTGCTTTGCCGCCAGTTCGCCTCCGTAGACGCCAACGAACGGATGAAGAGACTCGGTTGCGTCGCCACCATGGAGATCAATCAGTGCGTCCGCATTCTTGAGCAGTTCGTTGGTGAAGACGTAGGCGATACGTTCCGATTGGGTGCCGGACGCAGAGCCCGGAAACACGCGGGCGAGATTCTTGTGGTCGTGTGGGTTGTAGTAGACGGTCGCACGAAGGAACGAGGATAGGTGAGCCACCCGCGCAATGATGACCGTACCTTTGAGCCGCGCTGCGTCGATCTGCGAGAGCAACCGCTGAACCGCAAGCACAGGGACATACTCCGCTCCGTGAATACCGGCGGAGATCAGGATTCGGGGTCCAGGTTCCGCGCCGTGAAAGACCGTCACGGGTATCGAGGTGGCCGGGTCTGAACTCGCAGCTACGGGCAGGTCGAAGTCCGCACGGGAACCCCTGGCGACGCGTTTTCCGCCGATATCCAGGTCCTCAGCCAAGCCAAGGTTCATTCCGGCCACGGCCACAAACATCAGCGTCCCGAGGTGGATTCGTAGGCACACTGGTCGAAGTTATCAGCCAGGTCCGCCAGCTCCGTAGGACAAACAGGTGGGCGGCCTGCATCCGGTTGCAGACGGACCTGCGCTTGCGCAGATGGCCTTTTCCATGGGGACTATCCACTGCGATTTCGCTGGAAACAGCAGATTGCCGCTCGCGGAGAAATTTCGGCCGTTCGCCGTTCGTCAACACCCACCGGCATGGGAAGGCTGGTTCCCTGGGGGAGAGTCGCCGTACTCTCAGAGATCCCTACTTCTCATGCTCGAAGCTATTGCACTTTCCAAAACCTACGGCGCGCATACCGCTTTGCATCCGCTCGATCTGAAGATCGAACCCGGTGAAGTGTACTGCCTGCTCGGAGCCAATGGGGCCGGCAAGACCACGACGATCAATCTCTTCCTGAACTTCGTGGAGCCGACAGCGGGACAGGCAAAGATCGCTGGCTTGGACGTCACCAAGCAAAGCATCGAGAGCAAGAAGCATGTGGCCTACATCCCAGAGACCGTGATGCTGTACCGCAATCTCACCGGTCTTGAGAACTTGGAGTACTTCACAGCGCTGGCGGGCGTTGAGAAGTATTCGGAAGCCCAACTGCGCGGCTTCCTGCGGGACGCGGGATTGCCTCAGCAGGCTGAAGATAAGCGGGTCGGAGTCTACTCGAAAGGGATGCGGCAAAAGGTGGGCATTGCGATCGCGATGGCGAAGAAAGCGGGTGCGTTGCTGCTGGACGAACCGACCTCAGGCCTCGATCCCAAGGCATCCAATGAATTCTCGGAACTGCTGAAACGTATGAGCGGCGACGGCGTAGCCATTCTGATGGCCACCCACGATCTGTTCCGGGCCAAGGAATGTGGCACGCGCGTCGGGATCATGAAGCAGGGTCGTATGGTGGCATCGCTATCGACGAGCGAGATCGGGCACGCGGACCTCGAACGGCTCTACCTCCAACACATGCACGACTAATTGAGGAATATAAAAATGACTCAGGTCATCGCCCGTAAAGAATTCATTGAAATGCTGCGCGACGGCCGCGTCCGCTGGACTGGCGGCATCGTCCTCGTACTGCTTGCGGTTGCCTTTCTTACGGGCTGGACACGCCACCACGAACTCACCCGCCAACACAGCGCCGCGCAGGAAGCCACCCGCAAACATTGGCTCACACAAGGCAAAAAGAACCCGCATTCGGCTGCGCACTATGGCATCTACGCGTTCAAACCAAAGCTCCCGCTTGCCGTGTTGGACACAGGTACGGAACCTTACACCGGCGTCGCCGTCTGGCTCGAAGCGCACAAGCAGAACGAGTTCAAGTACCGCCCCGCACAGGATGCTACGATCCTGGCGCGCTTCGGAGAGCTCACGGCGGCGGCGGTAATGCAGTTGCTCATCCCGCTGTTGATCATCATTATGACGTTCGGCGCTTTTGCCGGCGAACGCGAACAAGGGACACTTCGCCAGCTCCTCAGCCTTGGCGTACCGGCCCGGCGTCTGGCGCTGGGAAAGGCCTTGGGATTGCTGGCAGGCCTTGGTGTGTATCTTGTTCCCGCCGTGCTGCTGGGTGCCGGCGCGATCCTCTTTGCCAGCGGAACCGTGGAGTCTGCCGCAAGTGCTCCGCGGGCCATATGGCTGGCGTTGGCGTATCTTCTGTACTTCTTCACGTTCGCCGCCATTGGACTCTCGGTATCGGCCTGGGCACGCACGCCGCGCCTCTCACTCATCGCGCTCATCGGCTTCTGGATCGTGAACTGTCTGGTCGCGCCGCGCGCCGCCGTCGACTTGGTGAAGGCTGTACGTCCGACTCCAACGGCTTTCGACTTTGCCCAGAATATCGCCGCTGATCTCGCCGGGGGAGACGGTCACGCCACGCCCGCTGCGCGTGCCAAGCAACTGGAGGCTCGTGTCCTCAAGCAGTATGGCGTGTCGAAGCTGGAAGATCTGCCGGTGAGCTTCGCGGGCATCTCGCTGCAGGACGGCGAGGAGCATGGCAATGCGGTGTTTGATCGCCGCTACGGCGAACTGTGGGACGCCTTCGATAGCCAGAATCAAATGCGGAACTGGATCGCCATCGCAGCGCCGTTACTCGCAATACGGCCCGTGTCCATGGGCATGTCGGGCACCGACACGGCCCACCATCGCGACTTTGCTACCGCCGCTGAAACATACCGCCGCGACCTCAATCGCCGCATGAACGATGAGCTACGCGACCACGGCAAGGGAAAGGATTTCGGCCACTTGGTCGGGGACGACTTCTGGAGCCAGGTGCCAGACTTCCACTACATCGCGCCCGATGCCAGTTGGGCAGTGCGGAACCACGCGGTTCCTTTTCTGCTTCTTCTCACCTCGGCCGTCGCCGCGGGAATCCTTTGTTACCGGACGGCATCGCGACTGCGAATCGAGTAACAGAACATGCTGCGCAACATCATCCGGTACGACCTTAAGAACCTTCTGGCTGAGCGCTCCATCCAGGCGGTGGCAGCCTTGTTCGCACTGCTTCTCGCCTATGGACTGTGGAACGGCATCCGCTGGAACGAACACCGGCGGACCACCATCGAGTCGGTTCGCAAAGAACAGCAGCAACGGCTCGCGGCGCTACCCGGGCGTATCGCGCAGGCTCCTTCTCAAGGCCTGCCCGCGTTCCTCGATCCCCGTATGCCCAGCGTCGCTGGGGGCCGCGAGGCGACACCGTACCTGATCCTGCCGCCGCAACCACTGTCCGGCCTATCCGTCGGCCAGAGCGACCTGTACCCGTTCTACCTCCGCGCCTCCACACAGAGCGCATCGAACATCCTGAGCGCCGATGAAATCGAGAACCCCGACAATCTGCTGATTGGCCGTTTCGATCTCTCGTTCGTTCTCGTCTATCTTTTTCCGCTGCTGATCCTCGCGCTCAGCTACAACATCCTGAGCGCCGAGAAGGAACAAGGTACTTTGGCTCTGACGTTGTCGCAGCCGGTGAGCCTTGGGCGACTAATGCTCGGGAAGATCGCTTCGCGCGCCGCCGTACTGCTGGCTCTCGCCATTGGCGCATCGGCCGCGGCGGCTGCCGCAACGGGAGCACCGGTGCTTTCCGTTCCCTTCGCGCTATGGCTTGCAGTCCTGCTCGTGTACGCCGCATTCTGGTTCGCGCTCGCGGTGTTCGTGAATCTTCTGGGAAAAGGCTCCGCGGTGAATGCGGTGTTGTTGTCCGCCGTCTGGGTGTCCTTGACGATGGTGGTTCCCTCCGCACTCCACATGCTGGCCGGATCGCTGTACCCCGTACCCAGCCGTGTCGAGATGATCCAGGCCATGCGCGAGGCATCGCGTGAGGCCACCGCCAAAGGCTCCACGCTGATGGCCCGCTATCTCGAGGACCATCCCGAACTCACGCCGGGAGGATCGAGCACGGTAAACGCCGCCGATGCCGCCTCGCGGTCCCTTGCCGTACAGGAGGAAACCGAGCGCCTTATGGCCCCGGTGCTTGGCCGGTTCGACCGGCAACTCGAAGGTCAACGCGCCATCCTGCAGCGCCTGCAGTACCTTTCGCCTGCGGTGCTCGCACAGGGCGCGATGAACAGCCTCGCCGGATCGGGTCCTGAACGTTTCGAGCACTTCCGCACGCAGACCGTCGGTTTTCTTGGCCGGTGGCGAGCGCACTTCGCACGCTTGGTCCTGGCTGCGCGGATGTTGACGCCGGCCGACGTGGAACGCCTGCCGAGGTTTGTTTACGCCGACGAGGATCCAGGTGCGGTGGTCGCTCGCGTTGCCTTATCCTGGCTCGGCATCTTTATCCCGTCGGCGGTAATCGTCCTGCTGTCCTGGATGCGGATGAGCCGCACCCGCATCGTGTCCGCATAGCAAGCTCCAAGAAAAGGGAAACGGCTCGGTCCATTGCGGAACCGAGTGCAGCATTGACCGTGAGATTCTGCATCGTCAACTGGCCTTCCGAGCCCGAGAAGTTCACCGTGACACCGCTGCCAGCGCATCTCGCCAATAGCGTAGGTCTCGACGAAAGTCGTCTCAACATCTGCTCGACATTATCTTTCTGATTGGGACGAAATATCTTTTGGCAGGACTGGAGTCACTAGCGCCTCGCTGGTGGCCCGATCACCGTCGTCCGCGCGCCGCTCACGAGGATTACCTGTGGAATGGATGGCGGCGACCACTACGCTGAATCGATGCTCCGACATTTGCTTTTCCTCCTTCGCTGTACCTTTGTTTTCCTCTGCTTGACTTGGGTAGTGCGAGCTCAGGATGGCTCTCTTGCAGGGCGAGTCCGCGACTCTACCGGAGCGGCCATTTCAAACGCAAAGATACGTCTTGAGGGATCTGGCCCGAGCCGTACCGGGGTGTCGAACTCGGCGGGAACTTTCCGATTTGAAGCCATTGCGCCCGGCAGCTACCGCGTTCCGCCGAAGCGCCGCCGCTATCAACGGTCACGGAGACGGTACAGGTACGCCCAGCGCTGGCTACCGAGATCACGCTCACCCTGGGGATCAGCCCCCTGAGCGAATCCGTCACGGTGGAAGGAACAGTGCTGGACTACCGGGCCGAGTCGTCCAACACGGCGACGAAGTTGACCCTTCCGCTACTGGTTACTCCGCAAGCGGTGAGCGTCGTAACCCAAAAGGTCATTCAGGACCGGCAGATCCTCGCACTCAGCGAGATTGCGGATAACACGGCTGGCGTACGGGCCGCCACGGGCTATGGCAACTCCGCCACGGCCGAGTACAACATCCGCGGTTTCAATCCTCCCTTTTATGGCGGCAACGGTATGCGCGACGGATTTCGCGACTATGGGTTCCTGTCGCCGCGCGATGTCCAGGGTGTGGATCGCGTTGAGGTGCTGAAAGGGCCTGCCTCTATCCTGTACGGACTGGCGGAAGTGGGAGGTATGGTGAATACAGTCTCAAAGCGCCCCTTGGGAGAGCACCATATCGCCATCGGTTTTCAAGGAGGCAGTTGGTCTCGCGTTCGTCCAACGGTGGACCTTACGGGTCCGCTGAATCGAGGCAGGACGCTGTTTTACCGGTTGAACTACGCGTACGAAGATCGGGATAGCTTTAAGCAGTTCGTCCAGAACCAAAGCCAATATCTTGCACCCGCGGTTACCTGGCGAATCCGGCCCAGAACCACACTGCGGTTCCTGAGTGAACTGCAGCGTTACGACTACACGCATGAGGGAGGGCTACCCGCCGCTCCGGAATCGCTGCGAGTGCCGATCCGTACATTTCTAGGCGAGCCTCGCTACAGCGACGGCCTCAACCGTCAGGCGCGCGTGATGGTGGATGTCGAGCATGCCTTTCAGAACGGCTGGCGGCTGCGCAGCGCCATCAACGGACTTGTCTCACACTCGGATCTCAGCTTCATGACGTACCGCGGATTGCAGGCCGATCGCGTCAAGGTGAATCGGAACACCGTCCGCACGGATGAATTCACCGAGAACTACAACTGGCAGAACGAAGCGTACGGCCAGTTCCGTACTGGCGCTGTATCGCACAACCTCGTGGCCGGGTTCGAACTTGCCCGGTGGCAGTTCACCTACTTTTGGAATCAGGGGAGCGGACCCAACATCAATCTCTTGAATCCGGTGTATGGCGCTCCTCTACCTTTCCGGATTCCTTTGTTTGCCGAGAAAGCGTGGACAAACTTTGCCGGGATCTACTTGCAGGACCAGATTCAGTTTGCCCGCAAGTGGCGGCTGATGCTGGGTGCCCGAGGGGACTTTGCCGACCAGCGGTCCAATGAGCCGTGGCTGCGCATACGGCTGGACAGCACCACCGCCTTCAATCTGGCGCCTCGCGCGGCGTTGCTATTTCAGCCCCGCAGCAGTTCGTCGATCTACTTCAGCTACACGTCATCGTTCTTTCCCCAGTACGGTGCCAGCGCCGATCGAAGGTCGTTTGCCCCGGAGCGCGGCCAGCAGGTGGAACTTGGGTACAAGCAGAATCTGTATGAGGACCGGCTTTTCTTCACAGCAGCGGCCTATCACATCTGGAAGCAGAACGTCCTCACCCCGGATCTCAATAACCCGCCCTTCTCGATCGCATCCGGTGAACAGGTGAGCAAGGGAATCGAGCTTGAAGTTACCGGACGCGTTCAGCGCAACTGGTCGATTGCGGCCAATTACGCGTTCACACAGGCGTTTGTCAGCAGAGACAACAGCATTCTGGTGGGTTCGCGTTTGCCGCGCGTGCCCCGCCATGCGCCAGGGGTGCTAACGACTTACCAGATTGACCGTGGCGTGCTCAGCGGATTGACCGTGGGGGCCGGTGTGTATGGCGCGACCCGGCGCGGAATCTCTGTACTCAGTCCGATTCTGCTCGATGGGTACACGCAAGGCGAACTCTTCGCGTCCTATCAGCGAAACCGTTGGCGGCCGCGAGCGAATCTCAAGAACGCGGGGAATACCCGCTGGTACGACGGGAGCGGCTTTGGCATTTCACCGCAGGCTCCGAGGCATGTGGTCGCGGGCGTTGACTACTTCTTCTAATCGGGAACACGTTCCCCTAGACCTTTGTCAGCGCCACCGGCAGCGAGGCGAGCGTCTTGAAAAGTGCGTCCTGACGGATCGGCTTCGAGATATAGCCATCCATACCGGCATCGAGGCAGCGTTGTTCGTATCCGTTCATCGCATGTGCGGTCATCGCGATGATTGGGGTGTGACATCCGGTGAGCTTTTCGAGTTGGCGGATCCTGGCCGTAGCCTCGATTCCGTCCATCACCGGCATCTGTACATCCATTAGGATGACGTCGAAGTGGTTGGTCTCATACATCCGCACCGCTTCGACTCCATTCGGGACTACCGTTACGGTATGACCCGCCTTCTGCAGCAGGCCCGTGGCCACACGCTCGTTGACCATGTTGTCTTCCGCCAGCAGGACTCGCAAACAGCGCCCGGCCCCTGGCTTGTCGATTTTGAACGCTGCGGGTTCGTGGTCGGCGAGAGGGTGCGCACGACGGCCACCGGTGAGCGAGGCACAGATGGCGGCGCGAAGATCCGCTTGCCGGACCGGTTTGGTGAGATAGGCGGCGATGCCAAGGTCACGGGAGCGCGCCAGATCTCCCGGGTGTTCGCCGGAGGTCACCATCAGCACGACATCGAGTCCTGCGAAATCGATGTTGCCGCGAAGCTGTTCGACGAGCCCGAAGCCGTCTGTGTCGGGCATGTGGAGATCGGTCATCAGAATTTGGAAAGGCTTTCCATTTGCCAATCGCGTTCGTATGAGGTCCATGGCCTGATCCGCACTCTCGGCAGAGGCCGCTTCCATGCCCCAGGTCCTTAGAAGTTCTTCGAGAATTCGGCGGTTCGTGGGATTGTCGTCAACGATCAGCGCAGAGACGCCGTCGAGAGGCACAGGACTGGGAGACGCGAAGTCGGAGGGTCCGGGCAGGGCCGTTTCAACCGCGACCGTGAAATGGAAGCGGCTGCCTGCCCCCAACTCGCTCTCCACCCAGATTCTGCCGCCCATGGCCTTTACCAAACGCTCTGAGATCGCGAGCCCGAGGCCGGTGCCCCCATACTTTCGCGTGGTCGAGGTGTCTGCCTGCGAGAAGGCATCGAAAATCAGCCGCAACTTATCCTGGGCGATACCGATTCCCGTGTCCCGTACGACAAAGTGGAGTTCTGCGCGCCCCGCTTCCGGACCAGGAGCGCAACTCACCTCCACCGAGACTTCGCCCGACGCGGTGAACTTGATTGCATTGCCCACGAGATTGACCAGAACCTGCCGGATTCGCGTGACATCCCCGATGTAAAACTCGGGCATCCCGGGAGGCATCGAGGCGAGCAGTTCCAGATGTTTTTCGTGCGCGCGTACCGCCAACCCGCGCACGCTCTGTTCCAGCAGGTCGCGCAGATGGAAGCGGACGGGGTCGAGTTCCATACGCCCGGCTTCAATCTTCGAGAAATCGAGGATGTCGTTGATGACGGTGAGCATCAGGTCGGCGGAGAGTTTGACCATCTCGAGGTAGTCTCGCTGCAAGGGGTCGAGACGGGTGTCGAGAACCAGATCGGTCATGCCGATGACACCATTCATGGGCGTGCGGATCTCATGGCTCATATTGGCCAGAAACTCGCTCTTGGCACGGCTTGCGGCCTCTGCCCGGTCCCGTTCCGCGAGCAATTCGGCGGTTCGCGTGGCGACTTCGAGTTCGAGCCGGTCACGGTTGCCCAGCAACTCCAAGTCGCGGCGTTCGATCTCGGCAAGCATACTGTTGAAGACATCGGTAAGCTGGCCAAGATCGTCGTTGGACAGCTTGACGGCACGCGTCGCGTAGTTCTGCTCGGAGGAGACGACTTTGGCTGCGTGTCCAAGATTGGCGATAGGCGCCAGGATAATGCCCTGCAGACGGGACGCCACGAAAAGCGCTAGGATCCAGGCGCAGACCAGAATCAGCCCCATTGCCGTGGTGATGTTGCGGATCCGGGCATCAAGCTCGACCAGGTCCGATTCGAGGTAGACGGCCCCGATTGTCTTTCCGTCCAGAACAATGTTCTTGACCAAGACGAAGCGATCACGTTCAAAGTAGCTGCCCTCGGCGTTGATCCAGGCACGGTCTCGTTGGCGGTTGCGCTCGTAGGTCGCAATGGGTTGATGTTGCGCAGTCAGAATCCGAGCCGCCGCGATGTGACGGTTGGTTACGAGCGTGGACAGAATCTCGTTGGCGGCAGTGTCGTCATTGAAGGTAAGAGCCGCAGTGCTGTTTGCGCCGAGCATATCGGCGATGACTTCGACATTGCCACGCAGGGCTCTTTTCGCGGAGGTGGTGTCGTATAGGATGACAGCGGCACAGGCACAAAGCAGGGCCGCGGTGACCGCGACCATGATCACCAGGCGGAGTTTGTGGCGAACCGGGAGATCGCGGTAAGTCATCGTCGACCTGCCTGCGCAAGGCTGAGGAGTTTTGCGCTAATGCGAAGCCCTGCGCGCTCGGCTGCCTGCTGGTTGATCTCAATGCGAACCTTTTCGCCTTCGAGTTTGAAGGCGATCATGCCGCCGGCGGCTAGGAAGCCCTCCGATTCTCCGACACTCAACACGGCCTCGCCATGCAGCGCGTCGAATAGCCCGCGAACCCGCTTCCGTTCCGCCGAACTGGCAAACACAATTTGACAGGATCCGGCTTGCTGGAAGGTCTGAATGGTGTGGATTTGTATGGATCGCTTGCCCGCGATGGCGCTTTGCGCGGCGCGTTCCAGAGCCGGGCCAAATGGGTTTTGGCCGAGGATGCAGATGACGATCGGATCGTCGGGTGTCTTAAAGGCGTTGGCCGGCCATGCGACGAACTTTGCGAAGTTGAGTAGAAACGCACCTTTCACCTGATATTCCTCCGCAACCATCTCCGGGCCAGTAAGGGCTGGGCGATGGATTGCGAGGAGCAGGCATAAGATGCGCATGAAGGTCATGCAAACCTATTCGGGGCGCCGCCAGAACTCCAGACCAAAGGCGATCATCCGGCCAACACGAAACGGCAGAGTGTCGCGCGGAATATTGACGGCGCTTGAACTACCCACCGAAGAGTCCGGCAGCCAGATGGAGCGTCCGGTCAAGTTATCCCCGTAGATAAAGAACGCCAGTCCGTTTCCTCTTTGCGCGAACTCCAGGCTTTTTGGAAGTCGCTTGGTGATATCGAAACGGAAATGCGAACTCAACATGTGGAACGGGGCGGCGGAGGGATTAAGCGTCCTGGTTGCCGCGTCGGACCTGCCTTGGTAGGAGTCAAAGAAGCTCATCCCGATTCCGGATTCGGACAGATAGCTGATGCCCGCCTTAGCGCCGAACTTTGGGAGGGGCATGATGTCGTCCTTGCCGAAACCATTGCGATTGGTTTGCGCGAGCAACGAACCCATGAGGAACCAGTTCCTGCTGACATAGCGCTTTGCCTCGGCCTCCACCCCCTGGACCGTGGCACCAGCAGGGAGGTTGGCATAGCGAAGCGGGTAGCCGCGGCTGAAGTCCTGCACAATGGAGCGGGACGCTGTGCTGTGAAAGTAGCCAAGGGCAGCCTGGGTGCGTTTTCCGCCATAGCTCGCCTGGACATCGAAGGTACGGACTTTCTCCGGGCGCAGATTGGGGTTCCCTTGACTGAATGGATGATTCAGGCCGATCTCCAGCAGGCTGGGGGCGCGAAACGCCTCACCGTAGAGCGCCTTCAAGGTAACCGTACTTGTTGGGTTCCACACGACGCCGCCGCGAGGAACGGCATCCAGCGCGATGGGGCCAATCTTATTGGCCTGCACTCCCGCAATCAGCTTTACGTCTCCAGGAAGGGTGTGTTCATACTGCGCATAGAATGCGCCAATCGAGCGAGTTGCGTCGAGAATCAGGGGACGCGACGGGGCGGCGATATAGTTCTGCGTCGCCGTGGTATAGCCGTAGAGGGTGCCGATGGTGATGTGATCGTTTGGGGAAAGAGTCACCAGATTCGTCCACTCGAAGACGGCGTCTGTTGACCAGCCTCGAACGTACGGGGTGTATGGTGCGCTGACTAAGGTCCGGGTGTAGGTGGCGTTGACGCTCATCTCCCACTTCGAGTTGACCCGCCTTGTGTAGCCCAGATCCGCAAACCCGCGGCTGATGCGTGTGGTTCCAGAAATGGGTGCGAAGGTGGGCACATCCGCCATCGTGTACGAGGAAAGGAAACGCAGTCCCTTGTAGTTCAGATTGAGAAATCCGCCAGCCCCGTCATTGGCGAGCGAGGCCCTTTCCTGAGGTGGAGCGGTGGTGCCGGGTGACCCGCGGTAGAGCAGACTGCGCTGTGGGAACTGCCGGTACTGTGCGGCAGCCACCATGTTGAAGGCTCCGCGATCGAGTGCAAACTCCTGAGATCCGGTAACCGTACCTCCTGGACCCGCGGCGGCCTTGGCGTGAAAGCGCTGCGCATCTGATTTCTGGGTGATCAGGTTGACGACGCCAGAGTACGCATTGGAACCGTACAACACCGACCCTGGGCCTTTGATCACTTCGATCTTTTCCAGCACGTTGAGCGGGAAGGACTCGAGCAGATCGCTCATGACGCCCCCCTGTTGGACCTCACGAACTGGACGCCCGTTGATCAGGAACAAGATGTGGCCACTGTCGCCGCGCGTCTGATTTCCTCGTAGAGAGACGATGGTGCGATCGGGAAAGTACGACGTGGAGAGGTTCAAGCCAGCGACCCGCTCCAGGATCTGCGCCAAAGTGAGACCACCGAAGCGGCGCATCTCGTCTTTTGTCACAACGGACATGACGCCGGCGGCGCTGGAGAGCTTTTCGTCGAACTTCGACGCGGTGGTTACCCTCAGATTGGCCAGCGACTCAAGGTCCAGCGAGAAGGGGTCTGCCGAGGACTTTTCGGCAGGGACGGCCTGCTGCTGGGCCTCAACTGTACGACAAATCACAAGCAGGACGGCAAGTAGTCTCATAGACAACACCACACCTGGGGCTTATCGGCTACCTTGAGACCGGTGTGAGCGCAACTGGTCGATCCGTCCGAGGAAGCGATATGATTTACCCTTGTCCATCGTTTCCCGCCGGACCCTGATTCATGCCGTCCCACTGCTCCTTGGTGCGCAGGTCCCGGCATCACGGCAACATCCCCGGGTACTCGTCTCCACCGACATTGGCGGTACGGACCCGGACGATTTTCAGTCCATGGTTCACCTACTGCTCTGTGCGGATGCGCTGGAGTTAGAAGGGCTTGTTTCCTCGCCCTTCGGTCCTGGCCGCGCACACCACATCCTGGAGGTGATCGCCGAGTACGAGCGGGACTTCCCTTTGTTGCGCAGTCATTCCCCGCTCTATCCGCAGCCTGATCAGCTTCGAGCCATCACGAAGCAGGGCGCGCTGGATAGCCCTGGCGCTGCGGGTGCCGGCACAGCGACAGACGGCTCGCGCTGGATCGTGCAATGCGCCAGAAGGCAGGACCCGCGCCCGTTACACGTGCTGGTGTGGGGCGGAATTGAGGACCTCGCGCAGGCGCTGCATGACGCGCCGAACATACTGCCCAAGCTGCGCGTGTACTTTATTGGTGGCCCCAACAAGATGTGGAGCATCGACGCCTTCGAATACATCGAGCGCAACCACCCGAAGCTTTGGATGATAGAAGCGAACTCCACCTACCGTGGCTGGTTCGTCGGCGGTCGGCAGGACAGCGGATGGGGCAATGAGTCCTTCGTCAAAGAGCACATTGCGGGACACGGCAACCTGGGAAAGTACTTCGCCACACACCTGCGAGGCGTTATCAAAATGGGTGATACGCCGTCTGTTGCGCACTTGCTGTATGGCTCGCCGGAAGATCCTTCTCAGCCCGGTTGGGGAGGTAAGTTCGTGCGTGTCTGGAGTGGCCGCAAAGCGACCTTCACCCGCCATACCACCGAGGCCGACACAGTTGAACAATTCGGTGTGGTTGAGATCGCCATACCGGCACCGCCTAGCTTCACTCCCAGCAACACTGCGCGTGCGTGGCTCGACAATCGCGTACCCTCGGGCGTAGCCTTCGACGGCAAGCTTCTTCGCTTCCGCTTCTCTCCGCGCGATGCGAAACTCTGGACATATCGGATCGAAAGCGACTGTGCCGAACTGCAGGGCGCATCGGGCAAGTTCACAGCAGTGCCGCCTCCGTCGGATCGAGTCGGCCAAATCGCAGAGACTCACCCGAACTGGTGGACGGACGATCAGAGCCCGGAGCATGCCGAGGGCATCCACGCCGGAGCCCGAACCGTGAGCCGATGGCGTGTCGACTTTCTCACGGACTTTGCACGGCGCATGGACCGCTGCCTGCCTCCTGGAGCCAAATCATGAAATCGTTACTCGTCGCACTCTGCTTGTTCGGCGCGATGACCTTCGCGGCAGAACCCATGCAAAAGCTGCGCGTGATCGTGCTCACCGACATCGAGAATGAGCCGGACGACACGCAGTCGATGATCCGCTTTCTGACGTACGCGAATCAGTGGGACATCGAAGCGCTGGTTGCCACCACCTCGGTTCACCAGAAGAAGCGCGTAGCCGCGGAAAAGATTCGCGAGGTGGTGGAAGCCTACGGCAAGGTTCACGCAAACCTGTCGCTGCATGAACCGGGTTACCCCACTGCACGGTTTCTACTGGATCGTATCCGCGAAGGTCGGGCCGATTTCGGCATGTCTGCCGTTGGCGACAACATGGATTCGCCGGGCTCGGAAGCCATCATTCAAGCGGTGGATCGCGACGATCCGCGACCAGTCTGGGTACTCGTTTGGGGCGGCCCCAACTGCCTGGCGCAAGCCCTATACAAGGTGCGGGCAACACGTTCCCCCGAAGCCCTGGATCGCTTTGTATCGCGTCTCCGTGTCTACACCATCTCCGATCAAGACGATAGCGGACCCTGGATTCGGAAGACCTTCCCTGCCCTGTTCTACATTGCGAGCCCGGGCATTCACGCTGGTGGCGCGTACCATCGTGCAACATGGAGTGGCATCAGCGGAGACCACTTTCACGGCCGTTTCGCCGGTGGTGACTTCGCAATCGTCGACAACCCCTGGCTCGATGCGCATGTTCGTGCCAAAGGTCCGCTGGGCGCGCTGTACCCTGTCACCAAGTTCCTGATGGAAGGCGATACGCCCAGCTTTCTCTACCTGATCCGCAATGGCTTAGGCGAGCCCGAACATCCGGACTGGGGCAGTTGGGGCGGCCGCTACGAGTTCTACACGCCACGCATGCAGAAGTGGCTACAGGAACCAGAGACGCGCCCGTTCTGGGCGGATGCCGACGATGAAGCACTGGGTGCCGACCGTGCATGGCATACCGGCAACAAAGTCACGATCTGGCGTTGGCGTTCGGCGTACCAAAACGACTTCGCGGCGCGCATGGATTGGACTGTACAGCCGAAAGACAAAGCCAATCATCCTCCGGTAGCCGCGCTCAAGCATGCTTCGCGATTGGACGCAAAGTCTGGCGCGCGTGTCCAACTCAGTGCAGAAGGCAGCCGTGACCCGGATGGCAACGCGCTGTCGTACTCCTGGTTTTACTATGGGGAGCCCGGCACGCTTGCCTTGGCCACTGCGCGAACCGGAGCACCCTTAACGATTGAAGGTGCCGATCAGCGCGACGCGTGGTTCGTGGCGCCGGCCGTGAAGAAGCCGGAAACAATGCACATCATTCTGGGTGTTACGGACCACGGCACACCGCGTCTTACCCGCTATCAACGGGTGATTATCACGGTGTATCCATAACCTCACTTCGGCTTTATCAATCCCGCATATAGCAAGAGTCATAAGCAGTGTTCTTGCACGATTCGTCTGATATAAGTCCGCTCGCCGGCCCTCATATCCCGCTCATCTGAAAAAGCTGTCCGATGGCGCTCATTTCATAGTCACTTGGCCGATCCCATGGTCGGCTAGTGGATATGCCGTTCTCCCTCTGCATCGCATTTTCAGCCGCCCTCGTTGCCGCAGCCGCAGAGCCCAATCATATGTGGGGAGGCTTCCGCGGAACTGGCGACTCCCACACGCAGATTGACCTACCACTGTCCTGGTCGGACCGTCACAACATCGCTTGGAAGATCAAAACCCCAGGTTTTGGGCAATCGACGCCGGTCTCAGCCGGTGGACGTATCTTCTTCACCGCCATCGACGGCAAGAAGAAAGAAACGCTGCTCATCGTGTCGCTCGACGCCAGCACAGGTAAAGAGATCTGGAAGAAGTCCTTTCCGTCATCGCGTCCACAGGAAGTAGGCGACCGCGTGGCGCGAGCCGCACCAACGCCTGCACTCGATGAACGCGGCCTGTACGCGATGTTCGACAGTGGCGACCTCATCGCGCTCGATCATGATGGCGGAGTGCTTTGGAAAAAGAACTTCAACGAAGAGTACGGCGTAATCCAGAACGGGCATGACTTTGGGAGTTCCTTACGCCAAAGCGGCAATACGCTTTTTGCGTTCGTCAATCACGTCGGCCCGTCCTACCTCGTGTCGATCGCAAAGAAGGACGGCGCAACCAAGTGGAAGGCCGATTTTCCGGCCGAAGGTGGCTGGAACACACCGCTGGTGGTGACGCAGAAGTCGTCTGCAAAACCGGTGTTACTGCTGCAGCGCAAGGGCGGCGTCGCCGGCTACGATCCCGAAAATGGCAAGCTGCTCTGGGAGGATCTGCGCGAGTTCGGCCGCGAAAGCGCCATCCCTTCTCTGTCTGCGTATGGTGAGACCGTGGTTGTCCCGTCCAACTCTAAGGGCGGTTCGTGGGCCTTCCATCTCGACAATCCCAAACAATCACTGTGGACCGCCAAAGCCGCGACCAATGCCTATAGCTCGCCGCTGCTCACCGCCAAGCGAGCATACTTCGTAAACGCAGTCGGCGCGCTGTTCGCCGTCGACCTGGCTACGGGCAAGGACCTGTGGTCCACACGTCTTGCATCCACCACTTGGGCGTCCGCGCTGCATTCCAACGGCCGTGTGTACTTCTTCACCGGCGATGGCTCCACCTACATCTTCAAGGACGCCGACACGATGGAGAAGATCGCAGAAAACCATCTCGACGCAGACGCGACAGTGTACGCCGCTGCACCGCTCGCCGATGGCCTTCTTATCCGCACTGGTACGTCGCTCTGGAAGGTAAAGGACCTTGGACAGAAGGATCCAACACCAGAGCTTTCCAAGAATCGCGCGCCTGCGTCACCTGTCGCTTCTGCGGGAGCGGAGCCACCGCCGTTACCGCCACCAGCCCCAGGAACCAAGGCAGGCGAGACTCGCGTCAATACCGCAGATGGGTTGAAGGTGGTGTGGATCCCCGCCGGCAACTTCCAAATGGGTTGTTCCGCCGACGATGCGGAATGTGAAAAAGATGAGAAGCCCTCGCACAAAGTAACGCTGAGCCGCGGCTTTTGGCTGTCTCAGACAGAAGTGACGGTGGGCGCATTCAAAAAGTTCGCAGCCGCCACCAACCGCAAGTTACCCGAAGAGCCCGCGCTTTTCACCACCAAGCTGAACCCCGGGTGGATCGACGAGTCGCAACCGATGGTTCGCGTCAGCCGCAGCGATGCACAGGCATACTGCCGCTGGTCTGGGGGCCGCCTGCCAACCGAAGCGGAGTGGGAGTACGCAGCCCGTGCAGGATCTTCCGCCAGCCGCTACAGCCCTCTCGCCGACATCGGCTGGTACGGCGACAACAGCGGTACCGATGCTCTCGACACCACCAAACTGGCGCGTGAGCAGCGCGGCGCGTTCATGCCAACTCTGGCCAAAAATGGCAATCGTCCTCGAAGCGTCGCTTCGAAGAAAGCAAATGCCTTCGGCTTGTTCGACATGATCGGCAACGTCGCCGAATGGACCTCTGACTGGCACGATCTCTACATCGCAACCGATGTCGTCGACCCCAAAGGCGCGGCAGATGGCGAAAAGCGCGTGGCACGGGGCGGTGCGTGGAACTTCCCGCCGTCGTCCCTTCGCGTATCCACCCGGCTCAAGCTCAGCATCGACGCAAGCAACGACTTTACAGGATTCCGATGCGCACAATAACAGCAACTTTTCTCCTTGCAGCCTCGTTCGTGTTCGCGCAGAGCAGTGGCCGAATTGCAGGCCTCGTCCTGGACCCCAATCGTGCCGCCACCCCCGGTGCGGATGTCACCCTGGAGAACACCGCAACAGGCCTGAAGCGAACCGCAAAGGCAGACTCCGCCGGCCGCTATTCCGTGCCGGACCTTCCCATCGGCACGTACACGCTCACCGCTAGCGCGCCCGGCTTTGCGCGTACGCAAGTGGACGGCATTACTCTCACCGTGGCCGGCGCCGTCTCGCTCGACGTGCAGTTGCAGGTAGCAGGCGTTACCGAGCGAGTGGAGGTACGCGGTGAGTTACAGGCCGTCACGCCACAGCAGTCGGCCGGTGTTCTGGTCGGCGGCAAGACACTCACAGAACTCCCCATCAATGGACGCGACTACGCCCGGTTCACGCTTCTCGCCCCCGGTGCGGTGTCGCGATCTTCGACCCTCTCCGACCTCTCGTTCAACGGCCTCCACCCGCAACACAACAACTTCACTTTGGACGGCGTCGACGCATCCCGTGGCGATCAACCAACCGTCGCGGACGGCTTCAGCCGCGGTGCTCGCTTGCTGACCGGTTCACTCGATACGATGGCCGAATTTCGCGTTCAGACCTCTAACTATCGTGCGGAGTATGGGCGCGCGGCAGGCTCGGTGATCACCGTCGCCACGCGATCCGGCACGAATGAATTCCACGGCAGTGCGTTTGAGTTTTTCCGTAATTCCGCTCTCGATGCCCGCAACTTCTTCAACACGGTGAACCAGCCAAAGGACGCATTCCGCTACAACAACTTCGGCGGTAACATCGGCGGTCCGATCTGGAAGAACAAGACCTTCTTCTTCGTCAACGGCGAGTTGTCGCGTCAACGCCAGGGGGTACGCGGCACGGGTACTGTACCTTCGGCGTCGATGCGCGAACAAGCCATCCGCAACGCACCAGATCTTGCGTTTTTGCTGGAAAACTTCCCTGCCGGCCAATCGCCGACAGCAAACGCCCTGGTGGACAACTACTCGCGATTCCAAAGTCTCATCATCGATGAAGATACGGCCAGCGCACGTCTCGATCACAACTTCAACGACAGGAATCGCTTCTTCGGCCGCTTGAACATGAACAACGCGCTCGTGGACGGGCCCCTCTTCTCGATCCTCCCCACCGCGCTCGGAGCCACCGATTTTCAGTTCGTGCCGTCCAAGAGCCGCAACGCGGTGCTGAACTATCAGCGCACGATCTCCGAACGTACGCTTGCGGAATTCACGGCCGGTATGCAGCGGACCATGACCGAAGGCTCGTCCGAGACTCCCTATCCGCAGGTGACCATCACCGGACTCACCGTGGTCCCCGGGTCGCGCCGTTTCAACCTTTCGAACTCGACTGTGTTCCAGTACGGGGGCACCGTCACCCATGTCCGCGGCGGCCACACCATCAAGGCCGGCGCTACCGTCTGGCGTGCGCGTGTGAACTCCTGGACTACGTCCGTCGTGGCAATCAACTACACGTCGCTTGCCGACTTCATCAACAACCGCATGGCGCAAGCGACCCTAACTGCCGGAACCTTTGGCAACGGCATTCGCCAAACGCACGGTGGATTCTTCATCCAGGACACCTGGCAGCTTGCGCCAAAGCTCACCGTCGACCTTGGCCTGCGATACGACATCACCACGCCAAATCACGACGCACAGGACCGCCTGCAGGCCTTTGATGTACGCACAATGGCCCTTGGCGCGCCCGGTGCCCAGTGGTACCGCATGGACCGCAACAACTTTGGTCCCCGCATCGGTATCGCGTGGAGCCCTCTTCGCCGGATCTCCGTCCGTACCGGCTATGGGATCTTCTACCAGCAGTATCCTCCGGGCGGCGGCAATGCGGTGGCCCAGAATACGCTAGCCGGCAACGCGGTGTTGTCCCGCCAGTTGTTGCCCACACTATCGTGGCCGCTGACGCCGTTCCTCGCACAGGGGACAACACCGGCACCAGTGGCCAATGGTTTCAATTGGGACAAGCCCGACATCTACGCACAGCAGTGGAACTTCACGATCCTTTCCGAACTGCCCGGTGGGTTTGGCCTGGAAACCGCATATGTCGGCAATCGTGGACTCAACCTGCGACGTGGCTACAACATCAACTGGATCAACCCCGCCACGGGTAGCCGTCCTCTACCGCAGTACTCGCGCGTGACCATCGACTATGCCAACGGGCAGTCTGTCTATCACGGCCTGCAATTGGCCCTGCGCAGACGCTTTGGCACGAGCCTCAGCACCAACGTCAACTATACGTACGCCAAGGCGATCGACAACGTACCCGATGTGGCTATGGGCTCCGCGGAGCCTCAAGACTTCAACTGTCTGTCCTGCGAACGCGGCCTTGGCGCTACGGACATCCGGCACAACCTAACGTTTAGTGGCTTGTGGGACCTGCCCTGGAAGAAGAACTCACGTTTGCTTGGTGGTTGGAAGCTTGCTGGCATCGGCATCGCGCGTTCCGGCATCGCACTGAACGTCACCCAGGGCATCAACTCGGCGGGGAGTGACAATCTCACCAACCAGCGTCCTGACCGTGTCGTTGGCGTGTCGCCCTATGCGGCGAATCCATCGCCCGAGGGTTGGCTGAATCCGGCAGCGTTCACGGTTGCCCCGCGCGGCCGGTATGGTACCTCTGGCCGCAATCCGATCACAGGTCCTGAGTTCTTCCAGATCGATGCGTCGGCAATCAAGGACACGCGAATCACCGAGCGGACCAGCATTCAGTTCCGCGCGGAGATCTTCAACATCCTGAATCGTCCGAACTTCGCGGCGCCGAACACAGTGGTTGGGACGCCGAACTTCGGACGCATCTTTAACACCTACGGGCGTACGATCGGGTCCGGAACTTCGCGTCAGGTGCAGTTCGGCTTGCGCTTCATCTTCTGACCGCTTAGAAGCCACTCGAGCTTTGGCCGGCGGACTCCCGTCGGCCAAAGATCTGCCCAGCTACTCCGAACACAGGGCGTCCGGTGTGGCTGGGCATGCGTAGAACAATCTTCAATCCAGGCACCGCCATCAGTGTGGTTGTTACTGCCATCAGCACCATCATCGAGAACAGCGATGGAGAGAGAATTCCCAGGTCCAGCCCAACGTTGAGTACGATCAATTCGACAAGACCGCGGGTGTTCAGCAGGACGCCCAACGCCAGCGAGTCCCGAACGCCAAATCGAAGGATCGTCCCGCCCAGTAAGGCTCCGCCAACTTTGCCAACAACGGCAACTGCGATGATCGCCAAGGTGTAGACCCACGCCTCCGAACCTCCGATCAGCGATAGGTTCGTACGTAGCCCTGTGTAAGCGAAGAACAACGGGATCAGCACGACCATCGTGATGGGCTCAAGTTTTGCGGCAGCCTCGTCAACTCGCCTGCGGCTGGCGTCATCTTTCCCGCGCGGCAGTATCGCGCCGGCAAAGAACGCTCCAAACAGTGCGTGGATGCCGATCTTCTCTGTCGCCCAACTGGACAGAAACGCCATCACCAAAATCACCGGAAGTTCGCCGGCTGCCTGGAAGCGGTGTGTCAGCCATGCAAATGCGGGGCGCACGCCGTAGATCATCAACACGCCATAGCCGACTAAGAGACCGACAGTGCTGATCACTGAGGCAGCCTCGCCACCGGACTGCGCTAGCGCACTGATCCAAGCAAGAAGCGTCCAGGCCACCAAATCATTGAGGGCTGCGCATGTGATGGCCACTTGACCCAATCGCGTACCCGTTAGGCCTTGATCGGTCAAGATCCGCGCCAGCACAGGAAAGGCGGTGATGCTCATCGAAACCGCCAGGAATAGTGAAAACAATAGCGCTGGAGCCTCCGGCACTAGCGCATGCAAGGGCCTTGCCAGGCCCAACCCGGCGACGAACGGAACAATGATACTGAGCAACCCGGCAAGCCCGGCGACGTGCCGTGATTCCCGAACCTCCTGCAGATCCAGCCGAAGGCCCACCACAAACATAAAGAGAACAAGGCCAACCTGACTCAAACTGTTCAGCAGTGGCAGGCTGTCCGGAGCGAACAGCGATGCATACCAGGACGGCGCCAGCCATCCAAGCAACGATGGACCCAAAAGCAATCCCGCAACAATCTCACCAATCACCGGCGGTTGCCCCATCCGCCGAAGAACGCTGTGCAGAACTCGGCAGGCAGCAAGGATCACTGCAATCTGCAGGAGCAATCGGGCCACATTCATGGGGAGATACTGCCACATCAAACGGCTGCTTTCCAGCATTTTCTTTCTGAAATTGTTCGCAAGCTGAGAGAAACAGATTGCAGCCGTTACACCGTATATTTGCGCTAAGGCTCGCGTCTCAGCCTGCGGACAACATGCGTACAAAGAATGCAGCGATTGCGCTTGTCGTTAGCCTCCTCGCGGTGGGGCAGCAGACGTCCGCGCAAGAACAAAAGAAGCAATCGTGGGCATTTGCTCCGCTCGCCGGAGGTTATCCCGCAGACGCAACGATTGATCGCTTTCTCCGGTCTGCTGGAACTGCAAAGGGCATCCGGCACACTGCAGCACAAACCTCCAGAAGAGCGTTGATACGGCGTCTGTATTTTGACGTCACCGGACTTCCTCCAACTCCCGAAGCCCTGCCGTCTCTTCTGACCGCAGACCTCGAATCGGTCGTCGATCAACTCCTTGCAAGTCCGCACTTCGGTGAGCGATGGGCACGGCACTGGCTGGACGTCGCACGCTATGCCGAAAGCCATGGCTTCGAGCACGATTCGGATCGGCCCGCTGCTTACCAATACCGGGACTTTGTGATTCGGGCTCTGAACGCCGACATGCCGTACGATCAGTTCGTACGGTGGCAGTTGGCGGGTGACGAGCTAGCGCCGAACAAGGTGGATGCGCAGATCGCGACAGGCTTCCTGGCGGCCGGCGTACACCCGACGCAGATCACTATTGCCGACGCGGAGCGGGTCCGCTACGACACGATGGACGACATGCTCTCCACGATGGGGAGCGCGATGCTCGCCACCACGATTGGCTGTGCGCGTTGTCATGACCATCGTTACGATCCCATTCCTACCAGCGACTATTACCGGATGCTCAGTGCGTTCACGGCAACAGTCCGCGTCGACGTCGATCGGAACCCTGGCGCTGTCGACAGCGAACCTTCCGCCGAGCCTCGCACATTGCTCATGTGTAGTGAGGGACCACACGTCAAGCCCTTGAAGCTACATAAGAGTAGCGAGGCCATTCCGGATCTTTACGCGCAAACATTTGTTCTGCGGCGTGGGGATCCAGCACAGAAGGCCGCGCCTGCAGAGTTTGGATTTCTGCGTGCGCTCACCCGCACGGACGACATCTCTCGATGGATGGGTAAGTCCAACAACCCGCACACTTCCGGTCGCCGGGCAGCGTTGAGCTATTGGATTACCGATGTCGAGGCAGGCGCTGGGCATTTGCTGGCACGCGTAATCGTCAACCGTACTTGGCAGCACTACTTTGGCAGAGGCCTGGTTGCCACGGTGAACGACTTTGGCGCACTAGGCGAACGCCCCTCTCATCCGGAACTTCTTGACTGGCTCGCCACCAAGCTCATCGAAGGCGGATGGCGGCTGAAGCCGCTGCACAAACTCATCCTGCTGAGCGAGGCTTATCGAATGGCAGACGGACCTGCAAACCAACAGGACTGGACCCATAATCAGCAACTCGATCCCGCCAATCAGTACTTGTGGCGGCGTCCCGTTCGACGGTTGGAAGCAGAGATCATCCGCGACAATGCGTTGGCCGTCAGCGGGCTCTTGGACCGCACACAGTACGGACCCGGCACACTAGAGGAATCGATGGTGCGCCGCAGCATCTACTTCGGTGTGAAGCGAAGCAAGCTGATTCCGATGATGCAGTTGCTTGACTGGCCCGACACGCTCAGCAGTCAAGGCGAACGCCCAGTGACAACCACTGCCTCACAAGCACTTGCGTTTTTGAATGACTCGCAGTTCCAACGGATGGCAGTTGCCTTTGCAAGTCGGATACAAAGCAGCCCGGATCCGATTGGATCTGCCTACCAGCTAGCCTTCGCTCGCCAGCCCACGCAGCAGGAACGGACGCGCGTACGAATGTACCTGCATGGGGAGCGCGACATGGTGACAGCCTACGAGTCGCTCTGCGCCGCGCTATTGAGTAGCAACGAGTTCATCTACATCGAATGAGTGACGCTTCCAGCATCGAGGCTTTGCCAACCCTGCGGCGCCGCGATTGGTTGATTCGCGCCGGCGGTGGATGCGGGGTGCTCGCGTTGCACTCATTGCTCTGCGGCCAGAACAGTGCCAATCCATTGGCAGTTCGCCAGCCACATTTCGCCGCCAAAGCAAAGTCGATTATCTGGCTGTTCATGAATGGCGGACCCAGCCACATCGATACCTGGGACTACAAACCCGCCCTCACCAAAGCGAACGGTAAGACGTTTGAAGGATTCGATACCACTACCGGCTTCTTCGATACCGCCGTGGGACCGCTGTTACAGTCGCCGTTTGCGTTCCAGCAGCACGGCCAAAGTGGTGCCTGGGTTTCGTCGCTGTTTCCTTACCTGTCGCAGCATGTCGACAAAATGGCCTTCGTCAAATCATTTCGAACGAAGTCCAACAATCACAGTCCAGCTTTGTTCATGGCAAACACTGGCGACACGCGTATGGGCCGTCCTTGCGCTGGCAGTTGGCTTACATATGGCCTCGGCACGGAGAACCAGAATCTGCCTGGCTTCGTCGTGATGACCGACGCCCAGGGTCGTGGCATGCCAAAGGGGCATGCGACAAACTGGAGTAACGGATTTCTGCCTGGCGCGTACCAGGGCAATTGGGTTCGTTCCCAAAGCGGTACCCCGATCGCTAATCTCAAAAGGCCCGCAAACCTCACGCCTGAAGCGCAACGACGCCGGCTGGACCTTCTCGCCGAACTCAACAATGCGCATCTTGCAGAGCACCCCGGCCAGCCGGAACTCGAGGCGCGTATCGCGAGCTTCGAACTTGCCTACCGGATGCAATCGGAGGCCTTGGACTGCTTCGACATCGCCAAGGAGCCGGAGAAGATCCGCCAGATCTATGGACTGGATGACGAACGCTGCAGCCACTTCGGACGGCAGTGTCTGCTCGCACGCCGCATGGTGGAGCGAGGCGTGCGCTTCATCCAAATCTATTCGGGCGGTACGGCCAACGATCAAAGTTGGGACGGGCACGCGGACATCCGCAAGAACCATACAGAGTTTGCAGGCGAGACGGATCGCCCCATCGCAGGACTCCTGGCGGATCTGGAACAACGTGGCCTGCTAGAGCAGTGTCTGGTGATCTGGGGTGGTGAGTTCGGCCGCCTGCCCGTTTCTCAGCTATCCAACGGGCTACCCACCGGTCGCGACCATAATCCTCACGCAGGCTGCTTCTGGTTCGCTGGAGGCGGCGTTCAAGGCGGCACTAGTATTGGGGAAACGGACGAACTGGGGCATAAAGCGGTGGTGGACCCCGTCGACATTCATGACATTCATGCGACCATCCTGCACCTGGCCGGCCTCGACCATCGGCGCTTGACTTATCTTCACAACGGACGCAACTTTCGCCTCACGGATGTAGCTGGCAAAGTGCTCAAGACACTCCTGGCTTGACTGTGCCATCCGTAGACACAAGTTCGGCGATTGCCGCTCCATTCGCGAGCGCGAGCGATGCCGCATTGGCGATACGCCAGGGCGTCACAACCAGCGAACACTTGGTGTCGCTGCATTGTGACCGTATTGCAAGGCTCAACCCGAAGCTGAACGCCATCGTCATTCACGACCCGGACCTTAGCCTGCAGACGGCGAAGGAGCGAGATGCCGAACCCGCATACAGGCCGCTGCATGGCGTACCCGTCACTGTCAAAGAGGCGTTTGATGTCAGGGGCTGGAAGACCACTGCCAACTTCTCCCCCTTTCGCAACAACATTGCGGAAGCGGATGCCTACGCAGTTCGCTGTCTGAAAGACGCAGGTGCGGTGGTCCTTGGCAAGACCAACGTCCCCACTCTGCTCGCGGACTACCAGACCTGCGGCCCGCTCTACACGACAGCCAAAAACCCTTACGACCTGGCACGTACGCCAGGCGGCAGCACTGGCGGTGGTGCAGCAGCTCTTGCTGCGGGCCTCACTCTTCTTGAGATAGGAAGCGACCTCGGAGGCTCCATTCGCGTACCAGCGCATTTCTGTGGCCTGTTCGGGCTCAAGCCAACTGAGAATGCGCTGGCTCACGGGGATGGGCATGTACCTCCTCCTACGCGCGACGGGCGCGGCTTTGTAGCAATGGCATCCATCGGTCCTTTGGCAAGAACCATGGCCGACATCGAACTGGGTTGGAATGCGTTGAAGCCACCGCCACAACGTCCCGTGCGCGTCCACACAGACATCAGCCGCTACCGGGTCGCTTGGTTTGCGGATACCAGTGCTGCCTGCTGCGATCATGCGACCAAGTCAGCACTGCTCGGCTTGATCGCGACCTTACAGGCCAACGGTGTCGTCACGGAACATCGCCCCTTCGATGTCCAATGGGAGCGGAGCGCATGCCAAACTTGGGCTTCCCTTCTCGGTGCGATGGTGGGACAGCACTGTCCCTGGTGGATGCGCCAGGCTCTCAAGGTTCCACTCACGTACAGCGCGCGCGGAAGTGCGCACTCCATTGCGAGCGCCTGGCGGCGCGGCCTCTCGCTGGATTTCAGACACTTCAGCCGCGCACTAAGCTGCCGCCACGAACTTGCGTCGGAACTCGCCCAGCGCTTCTCCGATTACGACTTCATCATCAGCCCGGTAGCCGCTGGTCCAGCGTTCCCCCACAATCCACGACACAACCCCGTGCGAGTAGATGGTTCGCCGATCCCGTACTTCGACTTCGCGATGCCCTTTGTGGTGCCCTACAACGTCTGTGGGAATCCGGTTCTGGTCGTACCCGCTGGGCTCAATTCCGAAGGACTGCCGATCGGATTGCAAATCGCCTCCGCTCCCCATACGGAGCCCGATCTATTGCAGTTCGGCCGTCTGCTGGAACTGCTGGGGTACACATCGCCGACGCCCCCATCAGACGTTCTTGACAGCATCAAATAGCAAGCCCGGAGAACTGCCGGGCAAAGTTCTTCGCCCACCATGTACATACCGGTAGAAGAACATGACACGTCCCACACAGTACAAGCTCCTGATCCTTGTTGCCGCAGGGTGTCTCATCGCAGCGACAAGCCAGCATCCTGGTTTGCGGAACATCGCTACCAAAGCTTACTCACCCCCAGTGATGGACGCGCAGGTTTTCAATAACCTCTGGCGATCCTGGGATGCCGAGTCGCGATCTGCGGCAGAAAAGGCGGATGCGCGGACACGGCGTCAAATGATCTTCGATCGCTATGGCTTCCTGGAAGCACCCTATGACAACGGTGGTGTCCCGCTCGGCCTTACAGTGACGAAGGACGGCCACTACGCGCTCAACTGTCTGGTTTGCCATGCCGGCTCGGTCGGTGGCAAAACGATCCTGGGTTTGCCATCGAAGGCCATGGACTTCTCTGGCCTTTTTGAGGACATGGCGGCGACTTACTCAATTCTTCACCAGGGCAAACCAGGCAACCCCCCGTTTCCCGAAGGCTTACTGTTTTTGCACGGCGGCAAAGCGCCTCCTAAAGTCGAGTTTCCGGAAGGCCTTCTCAGTGGCTCACGCGGCAACTACAACTCGTTCACCTTCAGCGTTTACTTTATGGCCATGCGCGACCGCGAATTGAGCCTCGCACCCAAACCACAGGATCTGAAACCCCTCAATCATTATCTGGACGCCCCACCTCTCTGGAATACTGCTAAGAAAACCGCACTCTACTATGACGGCTTTGTTCGCAAGAGCGTTCGCCCCTTGATGCAGTTCTCACTCGACCCGTCATTCAACGGCGCATTGTTCCGATCTTGGGAGGCCGACTACCAGCAGATCTACGACTGGGTGAATACCTTGGAAAGCCCACACTATGAAGGTGAGCTGAACCGGACACTGGCCGCACAGGGCGAAAAGGTGTACACACAGACCTGCCAAGGCTGTCATGGCGCAGCAGGGCGCGGCGGCGACTACCGCAACATCGTGGTTCCGATCGATGTGGTGAAGACCGACCGCGCGCGCTTGGACGGCCTGAGCCCTGAGTTCAAGCAACACTTCAATCAATCCTGGATGGGTAGCTTTGGAGAAGCGAAGATTGCGCCGCGTGCCGAAGGCTACGTCGCGCCCCCGCTGGACGGGGTCTGGGCCACCGCACCATACTTCCACAATGGCTCCGTCCCGACGCTCTACCACGTACTGTTTCCCGACGAACGCCCGCAGGTCTGGAAGGTGACTAGCTACAACGCGTACGACCACACTCGCGCAGGCCTGTCGATCGCGGAGTACGGCCAGATGCCAAACGTGAACAGCCTTTCGGAGAAGCGACGCTACTACGATTCCTCGCGCCCCACCATGAGCAATACCGGACACCGCTTTGCCGACGTCCTGACGAGAGCGCAACGTATCAGCTTGCTGGAGTATCTGAAGTCCATCTAGAGGCTCGCACAGCCGGGTCGCTGCTCAGTCGAACGAGTAGCGGCCCGGTGCAAGAACTCCGTCTCTGTCCAGACTCTGCCTCAAGGTCTGAGCGAGCCTGCCGCACGATGGTGTGCCGGATTGAAGCAGGTGCATGTACTCTGCGCCCATTCGGTATGGAACAAACCCCAGCTTCATTCCCTCTCTCACGAGTTCTTCAAAACACGCCTTGGCGCGGCCTTCCGACTCACTACTAGAGCGATCGAACAGGATGGGAATCGTGCTGGCGTAACAACGTGCCGAAAGTGACGTCAGCGTGATGGGGGCGTCAAGCCCATGCTTTGCACATGTACCCTCTGCAAACTCAAGAAAACGGACTACGTACCCCGAACGCATGGGAATCAACGGCGAATACCAAAGCAATCCACAGCCATCCAAAGCAGGGTTCATGGACTCACGCAACGCAAGGGGTCTTCCGGACTTTGCGTAGGCCAGAGGCAACGCGAACATCGACGGAACACCGGCAACCACGCCTGTGGCTGCGGCCAAGCGTTCCGCCATACCCGTGAGTGCCGTAATGCCGAGCCTTTCGGCTGCGTCAGCAATCCATAGCAATCGCCGAGCGTCCTGCGAAGTGTAGAAGCGAATCCCTCCGGCAATGGGACGCAACCGTTTCTGGATCCGCCGGCAGGTGGCCCGATAGTGGTCGCGGGTGCCGTACACGGAGCCAAAGCCGAACCACGCGCCTTTGGGGATCGCGGGCGGTGAATCAATGCCTTTAAGATTGGCCGCACCCAGTAGCATGCTCGACACGCGCGCCCGGCTCATCAGGTTGATGCCTCCGATGCTCGTACCGCATTCCCCAAGCAGAGCGCGAATCTCGGACGTCGCTGGTTCCACTTGTTGATTCGAATCAAGGACAAATAGCAACGCAGCCTCTTGTTCGCTGCGGCGCTGCAGTGTGATGCTCACGTCCACTACGATGCCGAGGTTCGATTGTGAGAACAGCCCATCCAGATATGGGCCAGTACCCCACCGGTACGCTTGCGCCAGGCCGGAGCCAGAGAAAGACCGTGTGTACGACTCATAGAGACTGCCGTCGGGCAGCGCCACCTGCATCGAGACGACAGCACCGAAATGGTCCGTCATCGGAGTTACCCCGAAGCCGCGTTCCAAGGCATTCGCAAGCAGACTACATGTTGGTCCGGCGCCGGTGACTGGAACAAGAAATGGCAATGAGTTGTTTTCCAGGTACTCGCTGAGTTGCCCTTGAGTGACGCCCGGCTGAACGGTCACCACGCCTAGTTCCGTGTCGAAGTCGATTATCCGGTTCATGCCCGACAAGTCCATGACGACGGCGGGCGACCGTACGGGAACCGCTGTCCCATATCCCCAGTTGCGGCCCGTACTCACGGGGTACACGGCCACGCGGAACTGCTGCGCGATCCGCATGGCTGCCTGCACGTGTTCCACACACTGCGGGCGCAAGACAAATGGAATCTCGCCGGAAAAGCTGCTGGTGTCCGCCCCGAAGCGACCCGCACCGCCTAGGACATTCGCCTGCCCTAGCGCATCACACCAAGCATCATGTGCGGCGTCCAGCAGTACTTCATATGTCGCTTCCGCTTTGCCTGCAAGCATTAGAATGGCATCCCTCCCAACTTCAAGCTCCAGCGCAACTGTGAATAGTCTGCCCAACGAGCGCGCGGCAATGTACGTTTAAGCTGTATGCGGTCGGCATTCTCGGGATATGGCGTCAACATTGTCACCATGAGGGGACTAACCACGGTCGAATATAGAGACACCCGCGAACCTAGCTGGCTGTCGCGCAGTGCCGCTCGAAAGTCGTCCAAAGAGAACGCCGCCGTGAGCGATGCTGCATAGTCACGCGCCAGGACATCCTCTCCTGGTGGGATGGCACGTCGCACGAAGTAGCCAATGGACTTGCGATTCCGAAGCCGCCCGAAGTCGGACACGAACACGCGGCCGTCCTTGCGCAGTACCCGGTGAATGGCAGCGAAACACTGCCGCAGGTGTCCGGCATCAGGCAGATGGTGTAACGCCATCGACGACAGCACAACGTCCACGCTCCCGGTGTCCACAGTGGAAAGGGTGCACATGTCGTCCAGAAGGACAGACACGTTCGCGGGTGTCGTGCCCTGTGAAGCCTGAAGCATTCCGTCAGAAAGATCGACGCCAACGAACTGCACACCTGGATGCAATCTCGCCAGGGACGACAGCAGTACTGCCGGACCGCAGCCAAGATCCAGAACGCGATCCCCTGGGCGCAGCATTCGCGACGCTTGTTCGAGGTAGAAGGCGTACACACCGGACAGAATTCCGCCTGGCCCTGCGGCACGCCGGAACGCTGCTACCGCGTCGGCCGAGTCCATCACCAGATCCGGTTCAGGAACTCGATCAAAGCCGCGGCGGGTGAACAGTTCGCGGAGAATTGTCGTGGCAAGCGGCAAGGAAGAAGGCTCCTTTACATGCCTCGAAAGAACCGCTGCAGTAGAGGGAGCTCTCCTGCGTCGGCCTGGCAAAGAGAGCGGTGTATCGACAAATCCAGACCGATAGGAATGGAAGGAGCGCCCTCGTACCGCGGGTGCGCCTTACACTCGCCGAGAATCTGGAAGGAAAGCAAGCGGCTGTATACGCGACGCGACAGTGGATTAATGCAAGCGACCATGCAATCGGTCTTGCGGGCAATTGCCCAATGAAACACAGCGCGATACAGCATCATCGTGATGCCGACGCAGCGATGAGCTTCGGTCACAGCCAAACCGCCAACTTCGGCTGTACGCGGGTACTTGGCCCGGATGCGGGCGACCTCTTCCGGGTGCACTTCGTCGATTGGCAATCCCGCCGGGGAGTCCATGTAGAACGCAATCGTCCCCACAACGCTCTCACCGTCCCGCGCAACAAAGATCGCCGAACCAGGGGTATTAGCTGCGGGGGGAAGAATGCAGGTACGCAGGTCGCCAGACAGCAACCCCTTGCGCTGATACACCTCTCCCCGTAACGCCAGTGCTTGTTCGCAATCGGCGCGAGACAAGGCGGTATCGACGCGCACGCCAGCGAGCGTGCGTGGATTCGGTAAGGCCAGAGTCGCGAAGCGCGACAGTCTGCCGGCGGTCGTCTTCATTCTGGCCTCTCGAAAGATGTATGGATGTCCGCGCCTGGTTTAGGTGGCGGCGGACTTCACCTTCAACTCCGCGGGGCTATCCACGTGTTGATCGATGAGGATCGGATTGCCGTCCGGATCGATCAGAACCATGGACGCCGGACCTGTCGTGGTCTCATCGGCTTCAGCCACTGGCGTGATCCCTTGTTCCTTCACCTTCTGCTGCAGTTCGCGCACATCGCTAAACGCACTCAACGCTTCGGCGCTGCCAGACCAGCCGGGATTGAACGTCAGCGTGTTCTTTTCGAACATGCCCTGGAACAATCCGATCGTGGTGTCACCGTTGCGAAGAATCAACCAGTTCTGCGACTGGTCCCCCATGACCTGCTCGAACCCGAGCTTTTCGTAGAAAGCACGGGACGCGGCGATATCCTTAACAGCCAGACTGACGGAAAAAGCACCGAGTGTCATTTTCATAGTGTTTTTCATTATAGGCGACGATTCGAGGATTTATTTCTCCGGATTTGCCACCATTTTCACGATGCTGCTAGATACCCACGTACCGCCGTACGAGCCCGGCTTCCCGCAAAGATCCGCCTCGCCCGAGCAGCCGGATCAGCATGCCTTTCGCCGCATCTATCGCACACAGCGGCAGGTGCTTGTGCCACTGATGCCACCCTGCCCTGCGTAACGCATAGAGGCGGATTCGCGCGAAAAACCAACTGCACGTTGCGTAATCGTTCGGCAGCATCTGTTCATTTGGCCCCGTGAGCCGCCAGTTCACCGTCGATCCGTAAAGGTTGCGGATCTCATCTGCAGGTCTAGGCCCCAAGCGCGCCGAAGCATGCGTGAGCAGTTCCTTCAACGATTGAAACGGACCGATGCCGTCATCCAGGAACTTCATCATTAAGCGGGCCCCCGCGCGATCGGTAATGTAGCCGCATAGCCACGAAGGCAGCAGGAAAAAGAAGTAGAAAGCGGACGCACAATGCATCCGCAGGTGAGACTGAAACGGATCGGCCATCACCTCGTACATGGTGCTGATTTCGTACTGCATGGAGTTGCGGATCTTTTTGTACAGCGCTTGCAGGTCGTTCACCAGCTCATCGGTTAGCGTACCGTTGCGATCTGCCTCGATGATCGCCGCCACCTGCTTGATCTGAATCGAAGTCATCGCCATCCCGGTGCTATACAGCGGGTCCACCGTGTCGCCCGCGTCGCCGATCAGGAACCAGCCCTGCTTGCTGTAGCTTTGCCTGGTCTCGTAGAAATAGTTGCGAAATACATTGGTGTCCACGATCGTTCCGCTCCGTACGAGCTTCGCAACCACAGGATGCTCGGCACCCACGCACCGCAGAAACGCCTCCACCGAATGAATCTGCTCGGGGTACAAGTCCGGGCGATAGACGATACCGATGCTGATCAAATTGCGGTCGTCGTGTTCCGGACGCATCGGAATCGCCCATAACCAATTGTGTTTTCCCAAAAAATGATGCGTCACAAAATAGGAATCAAAACAATGATGCGGCGTCTTTACCTGCTCCATCTCGTCCAGAATGCTCCGGTTGAAGTTCTCCAAGCGGAACCAGAACGCCGAGCGCTGGAACGGCGGTGCTTGCGCCAAACCAAGCTTCTTCGCCAGGAACCGGTTTCGTCCACTGGCGTCTACAATCCAATCCGCATCAACCGTCTGCGATTCGCCGCTTTCGGCAACGTACGTCAGGCGGTGTGGCGCTCCGTCGCCCATCGCGACATCGCTTACCGTACCTTCTACAACCCGGATTCCCAGTTCGACAGCGCGCTCCTGCAAGCGCTTGGCCAGCGTAAACCGGTTGACCTGATTGGAAGGCATGGGCGGTATGCGCATCGCCTCATGCGCCGCGTACCGGTAGCTCGACGGATCTTCGATCTTTTCCTTGAAGTAGAACGTAAGTCCGTACTTGTGAAAGTGCTTCTCCTCCAGATACGCCCCAAGCCCCACTTCGTGCAGCAACAGAGTGCTGAACTCAGTGAGGGACTCGCCAACAACCGGGAACTTTGCCCCACGCTTCTGAATCGCCACGACATCACAATCGGGAAAGCGTATCTTCAGGTAACAGGCCGCAAGCCCACCTGATATGCTCGATCCGACAATTGCAATGCGCTTCGCTTGATGTCCCATCATCGACACTCTCTTGCGCTTTAAAAACGTTGAGACAGGGCGCCCCACACCACGGCACAGGACGCCCCGAGTTCCACCCTTTGTCGTTTAGTTGGCGAGTGGCCCGATCACAACCTTGTCGAAGGCCATGTTGATCGAACCGAACTGCGAGACTTGCTTCAACAGCTGCGAACCACTGCCGGCAGCCGCTACAAGATAGTCGCTTCCGCCCGTACGGATACCGACAAACTTGCCTTCTTCCGTACCGCGCATGGCGACGCCCTTCTCGAACTTCGCTGCAGTCATGCCGCTACCGCGATACTCCGCCTGAATCTTCATTTCAAGCAGGCTGCCGCGCTCCTCGTCGGGTACGTTGGCGATTCGGAAGGGCTTGAAGAGTCCACCCGCATACGCCAGAGACTTGTCGGAATCGAAGTACTTCGAATCAACCAGTTGCTTCCACGCGGAAGACAGAACCAGGTCGCTATTCGCCTTGAAGGTCAACCCCGTCGAAGCGGCAAGCAGTTCACGCGCGTCCTCGATGTTGTCGGACACCTTCTGGAACTCGTGTACCTGCGGCGGGTGTGCCGGCAGATAGCGTTCGTGTCCGCACATCAAATAGGACCACTTCGGCGCATTCGCCTTCGCTTTCGGAGCGGCGCGCTTTGAGCTGAACTGCTCAAACACCAACGCCTCGCCGCGCTTCGCGTCGACAATCATGTAATAGTCGACATCGAGGTTGCCATCCCGCGCCAGGAAGTCCTTCGGGTACTCGCCCGTCACCTTGCCCCGCCACACGCCGTTCAGCGTGCGCTGGATGCGGGCTTCCGGATAGGAACGTTGCTCCGACCGGGAAACCACCGGGGTCTTGGACTCACAGCCCTTCAAGTCCGTGCTGATCACAGCGGACACTGGGGCTTCTGGTAGCGTCGCCGCAAATGAGTTACGCGGCACCGGACCGCGCGCATAGCCGGCACAGCCGACGCTAATCAGCGTAAAACTGCAAAGCATTACAGTCCCTATTGCGGTCGTGTAGTCTTTCATTTTGCTCACCTCTGAATTGGAGTTGTTGCAGCGACCACCACCTTGGGTTCGCGTCACTTGCTCAGAATAGACCGAAGGTTTCTTCGCATCTTCTCCGGCGTTGCGCGCTATGTTTGACGGCGGCGAACAGCCTACAACAGGAAAGAGGGAGCTTGCAGCAAAGATTAACGACCAGACGCGGTGGCAGCAGAGACAACCCAGCCGCGGCTAACTTCCACCGCAACAGAGCGCTGCAACAGATTGACGCTCACAACGAGGCATTGCTCGTTGCGCACGGTACGGATGACGCCGCGGCAGCCGCGTAGTGGCCCATCGGTAACCTCAACCGGGTCCCCAGCCTCAAACTCAAGCCAGGGATGCAGCGGCAGCCCCGTCTCGACAATTCGGGCAATATTCTGCATCTCGGCGGCGGGAATCGGTTCCGGCTTACCAGCAACTCCGACCAGGCGGAGTACACCGGGCGTAGTGACGATCAGCCCGCTGGAGTGCTCTCCAACGTGGCAAAAGACATATCCGGGAAACACAGCTTCAGAAACGGCATGACGCCGGTTGTGAAGGCTTCGATTGTGCAACGGCAGTAAAGTCTCGTAGCCCTTATGCAAGAGCAACTCCGAAACCATCTTCTCGGCTTTCGGACGAACCTGCACCGCGATCCAACGACCCACTAATGTCTCACTCATAATGGTCACCAGGTCTGCGAGCCGCACTAAGCGTCTCGGCCGTCAATACCGGCAATCCCGCGACAGACAACCGGCAAACACGTGTATAGGCTGCGCTGCACCTACCACCGATCTGGTCCAGCGGCCAAAACAGTACATCTATGTCAAAGGGCTGTCCGTTGTACTCATTTGCAACGGTTAGGCTTGGGGCTTGCTACTTGGTCCGCGGCTGCCACACTTGCTGAACTTGGGCCATGGCTTGACTACGGAGATCTCGATTATCTGGTAGGTCCCCGATGATGTCAAGAGTAAACTCGGCGCTCTTTTTCTGTCTTTTTCCACCTTGTTTCAGACCGGTAAATAACGCCCTTTTTCCGGTATATTTTTCGCGGCTCCAAGCATTATTTGCATACCAGCTAGAGTTGTACTCGCAGACTGACGTCGAGCTATGAACTCTCCCCTCGAAGCACGTCAGCAGGTTCGGCACGGCTAGCCCGCCAAGAAGGCGCCAGGGCGGCCGCAGCACCAATCAGAAACGTCGCTAGAGCCGCAGAAAGCAGCACTTTCGGCTCGTACGGAGAGACACCCCAGAACTGGCTTTCCACGAAGCGGCCAAGCACCACCGTCAGAATGTAGCCCGCGCCTACGCCGGCACCGACAAGTAGGAACGTACGCCCTGCAAGTGCCAGTACCAGATGTCTGGACGATGCGCCGAGCGCCTTTCGAATCGCTACTTCTCGAAGCCTGCTAGCCACACCAAATGCAACCACGCTATACACACCTACGCTGGTAATTAACAGGCCAATTCCTGTAAAAGCCGATAGCAACAGTAAACTAAATCTTGGCCGCGCGAAGTAGAACGCGTCCACCCAGTGCTCCATGGAGTCGGTAAACTGCGTCATGACGCCCGAATCCACCTCACGTATGTCGCGCCTTAAGCGGTCAATGGCTGCAAGAGGCTCTCCCGTCGTACGAATGAATACGCCGAAGCCATTCAATAGAGAAAACGAAGGCGGCAAATAGGCGCCCGGGACAACATCCTCCCGTACACCCGCATTCTTGACGTCCGCCGCGACTCCGATGACCTCAAACCAGGGATCCTGACCCGGCAGGTTCAACGACGTACGAGGACCGGCTAACCGGATCCGTCGTCCCAGCGGATTTTCGCCCCGGAAATGTACGCGGGCCATAGTCTGATTAATCACCGCATACTGCCGCTGCCTGACCACATCCTCTTCCGTGTAGTAACGGCCGGCGACTAATGGAATGCCCAAAACCTCGAAATAGGATGCTCCGTTCAGTTGAAGATCACCTGCAAACGGGCGAGCCTCGCTACCCGAAATCGAATACTCCACCGGGATGCCACCCATTGGCGGCCCACCCTGTCCAGCTCCCGCTCCCACCACGCCTGGCGAGGTACGTAACTTCTGAACTACCCGATGCACGAAGTCGCCGCGCTGCGCCCCATTGGTGTAGCGCTCCGGCGGCAGCACCGTCCATGTCCACAGAATACGGTCGAGCCGCGCTCCCAGCGGAACACCGGTTTCGATCAAAAAGCTACGCAACATCAGGCCAGACCCAGCCAGCAGCAGCAGCGACAGGATCACCTGGTTCAGCACGAGAACATCGAATAAGCGCCCGACTCCTGGACCCCGAGTGCTTCTTCCGCCACCCGCAAGGTCGCCCGCCAGATTGCCACCTGTGATGTGCACCGCCGGCAGCAGACTCGCAAGTACCGACACCGTAAGCGCGATGCCACACGCAATCGGAAACACGGGTCCGCCGATACCGATGTCCATTTCAGCAGGAAACGTCATCTCCGGCAGGCGCGACACCAGAATCTTCAACAACACCCAACTCACTGCTAACCCTCCGAGGCAACCAAGCAAGGCCAGCAATACTCCATCCAGCACAAACTGCATCACCAAACTAAAGCGACTGGCGCCCATGGCCGCCCGCAACGAGAAGTCCCGCCGGTCCTCAATCGCCTGTGCCAGCAGCAGGTTCGCGACGTTTGAACAGGCGATCAGCAACAACAGCCCTGCACCCGCAATCAGTAGATAAACGGTCTTGCGGAACTCGCCTACCTCTTGATCCACAAGCGCCGTCATCTCTACCTGGTAGCGTTCTGGATACGCTTTGGGTACTCTGGCAGCGGCCTGCTTGGCTCCATTCGCAAAGTCGGCCAGCACCTGCGATTCAGAGGCTCCCGGCTTGCGCACGGCGACAATCGTATAGAGCCCCCTATCTTTCAGCCGCTCTGGGCTATGCAAATCGATCGGCTGCCATATGTCCGCGGCACCCCACGCAAAGCGCGGAGGCATAACCCCAATCAGCACCCGAGGTTTCCCAGCTACCAGATACTTACGGCCCAACGCAGCGGGATCCGCGGCCATGACCTTCTGCCAAGTCTTGTAGCTGACCACAAAAACCGGCTCCGCACCCGGCTGCGTGTCCTCCACCACAGGAGCGCGCCCCATCACCGGAGCGACACCCAGGACTGCAAACGTATTCGCCGAGACCTCATTGCCCATCACAGCGTCCTTCGTATTGCCGTACTCCACGATGGCGTTGTTTTGAAGAAATGCCAGCAGCGCATCAGAAGACTGCGCAGCACGCTCGAACTCCAGCACCTCAGGAACCGCGAAGTGAGAGCGCTTCTTACCGTTTCCCAGGTCGTTGACAATCGGTGTCGCCATCCGCGACGAGCCCTTGTATGGGAAGGGGCTAATCAGGATGTTGTAGTAAACCCCAAACATTGCGGTAGCGGCGCCGATCCCGAGCGAGAAGGCGACCACCGCGGGCACTGACGTCCGCTTGCGGCTGGCAAGGCGGCGAAGAGATACGGCACAAGCCTGTAGCAGGGTACGCATGTGATTATTTGAAATACCACATTCTTGGAATTCGCATAAATATCGAAACTCGCCTTCTCATTAAATACGCACTTTCGCACGCGGTGCGCCGCCGTACCAGCCCAGCACAAGGTAGGGTCGCGCCTCTTTTTGGAAGTCGCACTGCGGGTACAGTTGCTTGCAGATACCGTCGTAGATTGCCATGGATAGCACCGTCATAATGAACTTCGGCGAACCACGCATGCCATGCCGCCTCTGGACGGACAGCATCTCCGCAACAAATACGGCAATTTGGAATTCCGCACTCTTTAACGCGGAATGCTTTGCGATAAGCGAACACATATCGGCCTCAAATCGGTCTTCCTGAAATGAGCTGCTTACTGCGCTTGCCTGCTTCCTGAGAATGCGAGCACAGAGCTTCCCGTCGTTGTTGACCATCCCAAAGAAGAACTCCACAAACTCGAGCCGGTCTTGCGCTTCCAACTCGGCCACCAGGCCGGTGTCCAGCAGTACCAGGATTCCGTTCCTACAGAAGCCAAGGTTGCCAGGATGCAAATCCGCATGAACAAACCCATCGACGAAGATCATGTGGTACAGCGCCCGCAACCCAGCGAGCGCAGCATCGCGACGCTCCACCGCCGACAACTCAACGGCGGGCGCCTTGATGAAGCCATCCACAAACTCCATCGCAATCGTACTTTCAGTCGAGTACTCGTCCGCGATCTTCGGTATGCGAATCTGCCCTGCATTCCTCAAGTTCGCCCGGAAGCGCCGGTTGTTCGCTCGTTCGCGAAAGAAGTCGAGTTGCTGCAGCACCGGAGCAAGAATCTCTTCCGCCAGTTCTTCCACCGGCAGCGAGGACATTCCTGGCGTACGGCTGGCCACCTTCGCAAGCCATCGAATGGCCGCAACATCCAGAGCCATACACTCGCCGACGCCCGGCCGTTTGACCTTAATTGCCAACGTCTCGCCATAGCGACCAATCGCCCGGTGCACTTGCGATATGCTGGCCGCGGCGATCGGCACAGGATCGAACTCCCGGAACACCTCGTTCGGTTCGGCCCGGTAAGCCTCGCGCAAGACAGCGGACAGTTCCGCTTGCGACATCGGCTCCACTCGATCCTGCAGGCGCGCCAATCCTCGCGCGAACTCCGGTGTCAACAGATCGGGCCTCGCGCTAACCACCTGCGCGGCCTTGATAAACGCAGGTCCCAGGCGTTCGCAGAGCGCAGCCATCGCCAAGCCGCTTTCCTCGCGCCACCGCAGGCGCACCGATCTTCGCAAGGCAAAGCGAAGCGCGAACGTGACGCAGGCAACACCCGTGTATGCCGTCACCTGTACCGCGCGGTAAGGCACGCGCCAGAACGCGTAGGACACCTCAGGTGTGGTTATGAGTTCCGCGATTCGTTCCATCTATCCCACCCACGTCAAATAGAAAGACAAGATGCCGGGAGCACAAGGCTTCCGGCATCCTGATGTTCATTGCGGACCTGGTATCGGTCCATCTCTTGTGTCGATTGACGTCGTACTACCGGCGCCAGTCGCTAACGTGACGGCCCGGCTCATCCGGCACACCGTCGCAGTTGCTGTCCACTTCACCCTTTACGGTGGCGTGGGCCGGCAAGTAGTTCAGATCGACGATGTCATCGCCATCCCAATCCACCACCTTGCCCTTAAAGCGGCCGTTCACAAAGCCATTCGTCTTCGGACCAACTTCCGGATGGTGCAACGTCGAAAGAATCGAGTTGCCCGGGAAGTAGAAGTCGCCGCCGCTGGCTTCGATGCGATCCAGATTGACGTACGACCAGCCCTGGAACAAGCCGCGAACGTACTCGATCGCCATCCGGTCGTTTACCTTGATGTTCTCGTTCAAGAACCACTGGCCTTGGCGTGCAAACGGCACCGTCACATCTTCCACCACACCCTGCGACGTGTCGTTCGCCTTGCCCGACAGGAAGATCGGACGCTTGGTCTGCGTCTCGAAGTAAAAGTTCCCCTGGGTCGGATTGGTGAGTTCCGTAAAGCCGCGGAACAGAAACGCTTCGTGGTGCTTGCTGCCATCGGCATGCAGACCATCGAGCGTCTTGGCCACAACAACCTCATCGTCACGGGTGGACAGATTGTTGCAAGCCAGCGCCTGGCCGAAGACGCGCTTCAACATCTGCGGGCTGATCAGTAGGTGGCCCCACATGTCGTTCGTCGGCCCAAGCTTGATGTAGATGTTGCACGTAATGTGCAGGTAAATCGTCTGATCAAAGGTACGGCCTTCGATGTGCCGGAACTCACGCGGCTTGCGGAAGTCCTGATCCATCCAGCCCATTTCCCAGGCAAACACGCGAGCCCATTCGCGAACCCGGTGGTCGTGATCGTTGATGACGGCCATGCAGATGTCGCGGCATTGCTCGGCTTCCAACCACTCCAGAGCCCACAGCAGGTTCACTCGCAGATCGCTATCCGAGTCGCCGTAGATCGCCTTCGTGATCTCCGGCAGAGCCTCGGCGCCATTCCGCGCCAGGTACTGGTACAGGGCATTCTCTCGCGCAGCGGGGTCCGAAAGGGTTCGTCCGTCCCGGACCAACTGCTCGTCGCTACGCTTCTCAAGATTGACCGATACGCGTGCGATCATGTCCTCAAAGCGGGTTGTGGGATCTCCATGGAGAAGGTTATCCCGCCCCTTGAAGACCAACTGCTCGCCGGAAATAGCGGCGGTAGTGATCATTTGCATTCTCCTTCGTGTGTTGGAATTCGCTGCCTTCGGACTTTAGTGTTAGCCAAAGCCTGACCTTCAGCTTTATCTGAACTTGCTCACCTAACGCGCTAGCTTTCCATGCGCGAATAGGTACATCAATTGGTATTGACGGAACGCGTTGAGGTACACCGCGCCCACGTCTTTCCAGCCTCGAAACACTGCTGGACCAGCCTCTGCCACGATGCGCGCCTCATTGGCCCGCAGCGCCCGTTCCATGGTTTCTGACGTCGCTATGGCCACGTCAGTACAGTCCTCTAGAACGACGTCCTCGAATCCTGCCTGCTCCAGTGCCTGCGCGTACCAGCCGGGCCCCGGCAGATGAATCATTCCGTCGATATCCCACGCAAATCTACGCATTGCGTCTGTGATGTGTTCGCCGGCACAAATGACAGAAATGGCAAACGTCGCACCCGGCTCCAGGCTCTTAGCGGTATTGGCAATGAGCGCTCCAGTCTGCGGTGTAAGCATCAGCGCATCCATACTGAAAGCGCCGTCTGCCAACTCGTCGGCGCGCCATGTCGTCGCATCTGCTTCCACCACGTCAATGCGCGATGCAATACCCGGCCCGGCCTTCGACAAATGATTTCGAATCGTCCGCACCTGGCCTGGGTTCCATTCGACGGCGGTAACGCGGCACTTCCGCTGCGCAGCGAGATACCGGCTCACTCCACCTTGGCCCGCGCAGACATCGATGATGTGCGCCTCCCCATCGATCTCCAGTAGCTGAGCAATCCGGTTCGCAACGGTCAGCCCACCCAGGTTGATAAACTCCCACCCCTGATGTGCGCCCTCATAAACCGTCAGGTACCAATCCGCACCGGAAGTATTGTCGTAGATCTCGCGATTCTTCCGGACAACTTCATCCATCGCTTCTGCAGTGGCTTGCATTAGTGGACCTCACGTACAGACGCGTGCGCGCGGCACAGATACCATTGCCCGCCCTCTTTGCGAAACACAATCGTTTCCGCCGTCTCAGCGACACTCGGCTTACCACGCACAGTGGTTTCAAAATGCCCCTTGTAAGTCATCCACGCCATCGACCCATCGCCCGAAACAGCAACCCGCTCATCACGCAGCGACATCGCAGTCAAGCTGAGATTGTCGGCCTTGAGCAGCTTGACGTAAGCGTCTTTGCCGTAGCTTTCGGCATTGTCCGTGTAGATCTCAAAGTCCTTGGACATGAGCGCCCCAACACCGTCCCAGTCCTGCACCTTCGACAGCGTGAAGAACTGGTCCATCACCGCGCGAACCGCAGTTTCCGAACTCGGCGTATCTTTGCCGCGCGCAGTGTCGCAGCCTGACAGCGCACACAGCGCCGCCGCCAGGAAAACGGGCAGATAGAAACGAACCATGGCGTTCGATCTCCTTCCAGGAATTGTTGGGTTTTGGGTAAGGTGCCGGCAGAGACTAACGGCCAGCAACAACAGAATGCTTCGGCACTGCCTTACGTACCGAGGGCGCGCGGTATTGGCGCGACCCCGTGAGGGACTTCAAGAACGCAACAAGATCAGCCTGCTCACTCACCGTGAGCCCCAACGGCCGCATCATTGGATCCAGCCGTGGATTGGCATTGCCGCCCCGGTTGTAGAACGCGACAACCTCCTCCAGCGTGGCCAACCCGCCGTCGTGCATGTACGGCGCCGTCAGAGCGACATTCCGAAGCGTTGGCGTCTGAAACATGCCGGTCTGATCGGCCGTACTAATGCTGCCAAGTCCAATATCGTTGAACAAGCCCGTATCCCGGTTGTAGCCGTGGCCCGTCACATGGAACTGGAAATCCATGAACAACGCCGCTTCCTTCTCAATCCGGTGACACTGCGTACAGTTGGCCTTACCTTGAAACAGCGCCAATCCGCGCTTTGCAGGCTCGTCTAAAGCCGCAGGTTCGCCCCCGTAAAAGTACCGGTCAAAAGGCGATTCAGCTGAGATCAGGGTTCTTTGGTAAGCAGCGAGCGCACTGGCCACATGCTCGAACTCGATTTCCTTTACCCCCATCGAAGAGGCAAACTGTGCGACATAAGACGCCTGCCTGCGAAGGTACGTTGGAACCTTGTCGACATAGTGAAAGTTCATCTCAGCCACGCCACTAAACGGGTACTTCGCAAAGTTCTCGAGCGACGACGCGTAACCATCCCACTGCAAAAGTGGCCGGAATGCGACATTCAACAGAGTTGGGACATTTCGTTTCGTCGTACGGCCGTACACGCCAGTGCCCTTCGACAGGCCATTGGAAAAACCCTTCTCCGGATCGTGGCACGTGGCACAAGCGACCTTTCCGTTGGCTGAAAGGTTCGTGTCATAGAACAACCGTTCGCCCAACGCAGCAATCTCATCTGACCCTGTGTCGACCGCCGGAACCGGTACGATCGCGGGAAGCCCCATCGCGGACGGAACGGCCCACTTGCGGGTGGCGAGTGCGGCTGGCACGACAGTCCAATTGTCGCCGGATGCAATGGGCGCCGCACTGCCCTTCGACGAGAACACTCCGTTGAAAGGGGCGTTCTCTTCGCGGCTAACCGCCGCAATGGTCACCCGATTCTCACGCGCCAGATCCAGAGCCAGGTCACGCCAGGGGTCTGCATCGGACTTCATCCAGCCCGACGGCGCAAGAACAAGCTCCGCTCCACGATTCGCCAGCCGCGCGACACCCACCCGTAGATCGTCGCCTGACACGATACCGACGCGGACGCCATTCGCCACTACCGAATCCTGCATCTCACGGAAGCTGGCACGGCTCACAGCGCCATCCTCGCGCCCCGTACGAGCCAACGTCTTATGTTGCACCATCGCGATCTCGCCGCGTGCGTTCAAGAGCACCAGCGCAACTTCCACCCTGCCAGCCTGCGTACGCTCGAGGATCGGCACGACCAACCAGACACCGAGTTCCTGGCACAGCGCCTTCCAATGGCGCACGCTCGGGCCATCCTTTACGCCCTCAGCCGCCAGCTGATCCGCAGGTATCTGTGCACTCAGGCTACCCGTGGTGGACAGTTCCGGCAGCACAACAAACTGGGCACCGCTCTTTACGGACGCCCGAACCGCTACTTCCAGCGCCCGCAGGTTTGCCTGCGATCCGCCTGGCGTGGGCTGATGCGAGATCAATCCCACCAATACACGTGCGCCAGAGGACTCGGCCGGCGCAGCAGGGCTACGCATCAGCAACGCCGCAAGGCACATCACCAGCAAGGGGAGCATCGGTCGACGGAAGAAGGACATGGAAGCACTCCTAAACGAACTCAGTGCACGTGTGTCGGTATGGCTTCGGAAGGACGGACAGCAATCGCCGAGTCATCCTCGTTGGGCACGAGCTGGAACAAAGGCAGGAAGGCGCCCCGATAACGGAGCAGAAGCAGAAGATGCAGCGCTCCAGCGCCGAATCCGATCCAGGCGCTATTGGAATCGAGAAACGCGTGGTACAGCACGATGTTCATCGTTATAGGGGCCAGCAGCGCCAACGCCGCGGCAACCATACGACCGGACAGGATCATGGCACCGGCGATGATCTCAATCACCTTGATCATGGGGAATAGGTAACCGGTATCGAGCAGCGCCGTGAGGAAAGCACCGCCACGATCTGAGATCGGAAGTTCGGGCATCATGTGCAGAAAATAGTCGAGCCCCATCACCAGGAAAAGGGCACCCAGCAACACTCTTGCAACCGTCGTTATCGTCTTCACGGGACACCTCACAGAAACAGGAAGGAATTCGAAAGCAGGTTGACGCAGCCCCCGGTTACGGATGCGGCGCCAACCTGCGGAATGGCGAATACAACGTCCAGGCAGGCCTCTAGCTGCGTGCCTTGCCGTATCCGTAGCGGCGGATGACGGTTTCGCCAGTAGCGCTATCCACAGTCACCAGGCTCAGGAACGCCGGGCGGCCCTTGGCGTCCAGCGCAGGCGCCATGGAGGAATGGATTTTGTCCAACTTCATACGCGACAGCACGTGGCCGGTCTTCTGATCGATCACGCGCAGCTCGCTGAACGAGCCCGGATCCCATCCGCTGGCCCAGGTGCAAAGCCAATCGCCAGCCACCTTCACCAGGCCCATGGCGCTTTCGTCCGACCACAGGCTTTGGATGATGCGGCCGGTCTTAACATCGACAACCGCCAGATGCGGATGTCCGACATAAAGCTGGGCGATGAGTGCACCGCGATCCTTGTCGTAGTCGAGTCCACCTGCCGGGGAAGGCAGGGAGAAACGGCTCAACACTTCGCCCGTCGCCGGGTTGGCCTTCAGGATCTCGGCCGAGTTGGTGGTGGCAACATACGCGAAGCCATCCACAAAGGTGAGCCCGCCGAAGTCGTCATCGGCAATCTTGACGGCCTTCACCACCTTGCCGGCGCGATTCACAGTCAGAAGTTTGCCGCGATACTCTTCCGGCAGCATCGCCTTCTGACCATACCGGTACGGCGGCTTGCGGTTGGCAAGCACGTAGTACAGGTTCTCATCCGTCGGATGCGGATAGATACCGGACAGCTCGGATTCGATGCCGGGCGTACGATATTCGTCAAGTAGCTTCACCTGAGCGGGAAGCGTACGATCGCCCGGAGCGGCCTGCGCTACCGGAGTCTGGCCGATGAAGTAAGCCGTCACCGCAAGAGCCGAGAGGCCCAGAGTCAGACAGCTGGAACGGAAAAACGGTCGAAATGTCATTGGTTTTCCTCTTCTTGTCTCTCGGTTTCTAATGGGTATGGTGCTTGGTGGGCGACAGATTCTGTGTGGTCGTAACCGGAGCGGCCGGCAGACCAACCGACATGTGCCACTGAATCCACTTCCAGCCGTCGGCGTACTTCACCGCGATCGATGTACCAAACAACTTATCGATGCGCGTTGTCGATCCGTTCTTCTTCAGATGCACCGTGCATTCTTCCGTGCAGATCCCGAAGCTGGACGTCGCGCGGCAGTTCATCTTCGGCATCTCCATCTCAAAGCTCGTACCGACGTTCGCGGTGTCGAGTTCCACCTTGCTCATAAACGCCAGGATCTCGTCGCGCGAACGAAGAGGAACCGGAGTCTTGTTGTCCGGACCGAGTTCGAAGGTCACCAGTACGTCGTCACCTGCGATCACTTTGCGGACGGCTTCCATATCGCCCTTGTTCCAGTTCTCATGCATTTCGTGAAGAGATCTGGCGACCTCCGCCGACTCTTTTTCGTCCCACTTCACATCCTTGGGTTGCGAAGTGGATTTAGAGCCCGCCACGAGAAACGTCGTGGCTCCTGCCACGGCCAAGGCCGCTGTTAGGACCGCGGTCCTTTTGTTCCACAGACCGAATGCCATTTGCTAGGCCTCCTTATCGGGTGTTTCGATTTGGCTGAAAAGATTCGCCATGGGCAAATGTTACGGCCCGAACCACCTTGCGGCCTTCTCCCCGGTTGCTTGGTTCGCCTAAGCGCCCATTGGCGCCCCGACCGGTGCGATCCGGATGCGCAGCCCACCCCTTGGCTGAAGCGACAGCGTACCTTCCGCCGGCATCGCACCCGCGTCCACGCGGCGCCAACGCAAGCGCTGCGCAAACATCGCCAGCAGCATCATTCCCTCAAGCATTCCGAACCGGCTTCCGATACACGCTCGCTTGCCCAAGCCAAAGGGCAGGTAACATCCCGCCGGCCGGTTCGCCGCGCGATCCTTTGCAAACCGCTCCGGCAGAAACGAGTCGGGATCCACCCAATACTTCGGGTGCCGGTGCAACGAATACACGCTCAGCAGCACATCCGCCCCCTTGGGGATCTCAAAGCCGTCGATGCAGTCCGCGGCAATCGCCTTGCGAGGCAACAGCCACACCGATGGATACAGCCGCAACGTCTCCTCAAAAACCATGCGCGTGTACTCCAGTTGCTGTAACTCCGCCAATGCCGGCACGTGCCCCAAGCGCCCCGCCTCCGCGCGCAACCGCTCCACCGGACCCGCATCTTCCCCACCCAGCAACCCGACTGCCCAGGCCAAGGCCCTGGCCGTCGTCTCGTGCCCGGCAAGCAGAAACGTCAGTACCTGATCGCGCGCCGCCTCCGGACCGCCAGGCTCCGATGCCAGCGCGGATCCGATCCCATTGCAATCCGACTTCTGCACTCGCGCCAGGATCTCGAGCGCGATCGTCCGCAACCGTCCCAGCGCCTGAAACGCTGCAGGATTCATCCACAACGGCAACGGCACAAGCGACATCATCCGCCGCATCGCCCAATCGTTCAACGTATGCAGATCCTCGGCAATGGTTGCGGCACACTCGTCACCAAAATCCCAACCAAACTGCGTCAGCCCAACAATGCGAAGAGTCACCAGATTCATCTCATGCGCGACGTCTACAACCACGTCTCCGCTGTGTGCCATCCTTTCAACCCGCGCAAGCCAACTCTTGGCTACCCCGTGGATCTGGCTCGAATAACTGTCCAGCCGTCCACCCTGAAACGACGCCTCAAGCAGTTTTCGATACTGCTGCCACACCACCCCATCAGCCGTCAGCAGACCTTCGCCCAGGAACGCACGAGCTTCGGCGAGCCCAAGCCCTTTGACGTACTTCGCGCTGTGATCTGCCAGGACGTGACGAAAGTGCTCAGGATGCCGCAGCAGGAATAGGTTCTTCGGCCCCATGCGGAATGCCACAAAGTCACCGTACTCCCGTGTCGCATTCTCCACGAACTGGATACGGTCCCGCCGAACCTCCAGCAAACTGCCAAGCAACTTCCTGCCAGCTGGTCCCGGCGCAACGGTGCTCGGCAGCAGCGGCCGTCCATCCGCTAGATCAATCGCCATAAGCGGCAGCCGCAAAAGGAGTCGCCATCGCTTCCAGATGCCGTCCCAGCAGTACGGGCGGTGCAAGCAGGATGGGCGGATCGGTGGGCGCTGCAGGACGCAAACGGATCTGCGTGCTGCCCGTGACCTTGCCGCCGCGAATCTTCACCGCCGACCCGCCTCCACGCAGCATAGAACGCGTGTCGAACATCGGGCCTGACGCTGGCAATCCGAGCGCGAACAGAAAGTACTCACCATCGGCCACGTCGTACATCCTGTACTGCCCCGCCTGCGCCGCGACGCAACATGACACTGGCTTGCTCTGTGGAATGGAATCCTCAAAAAGCCCGACCAACGTCGCCCCTTCAAAGTCCTCCGGCGTTTCAATCCAACCCGTCATCGTTGGCTCCGAATCGGTATCGCGAAGCGCCTGCATGGCCTCTTGCGCGCGAATCTCCCGCATCAACTCCTCGCGTGCTCCGCTTCGCGACAGAGACCGGAACCGCGTCGGAGGCACACCAAAGATCTCGGTGAATCGCCGCGTAAAGGTTCCCAAACTCGCGTACCCGACGTCGTAGCAAACGTTCAGCACCGTCTCCTCAGTTTCGGTGAGCAAATGCGTAGCGGCTTCCAACCGCAGCGCCCACAAGTACTGGCATGGCGGTACACCAGTGACCTGCCGAAAGGTACGGTTGAAGTGGAACGGGCTGAAGTACGCAATACGAGCCATGGACTCCAGCGTGAACGTGGAATCCAACCGCTCCTTCATCGCGTCAATAACTCGCACAACAGACCGCAAATAACACGCGGCCGTGGACTCCTTGCACATACTGCAATCGGCGTCTGGTGCCGTCACAGCAGTGGTGGCGCTATTCAGGTTCTGCATTTTGGTCGCTCCCGGATGTTGGATTTCGTTCACGCAGCCGCGTACAGCTGCAGGGCATTGCGGAGTTCGGACGGAATCGGTGTAGCTACCAACCCCATGTCCGTTCGCTTCATACAGGCAATCTGCTGTTCACCCTTTGCGGCCAGCTCTTCGCCGCTCTTGCCGCAGCGCCAGTACTCAAACAGCATCGTCACGCGATTCTGGCTCATGCCGCCCAACCGCAGGCGGATTCGTACCTGATCAAAGGCATAGATCTCGCTGAGGTAATCGCACCCGCATCGAACCGTCACCAGCGCCAGGTCGCCGCTCAGCTCTTCGAGCACCGAAGGCGCATGCTGCCGTAGAAACATCTCGCGAACCCGGCCCTGCCAGCGAATGTGATTCGCAAAGTACACATTGCCCACCAGGTTGGTCTCTTCAAACCCCACCACGTGGACGTAGTCAAAAGTCCGCACTCGAATGGTCCCTTTCAGCGCCCCGCCGCGCCACGATCAGCCGCGAAAAGCACACCCATGGCCACCGGACCGCTTACGCCAGTCATTCTTCGCAGTCCGGATACGATCCTCGTCGGACCCGCGTCGAAACAGAGCCACCCGTTGGACCGCCCGACGTTCAGCGACAGTGTCTGGCCTGGATTCGCGCCGCTTTTCCGTAAGCATTCAAAAGCGGCCCACACCAAAGCAGAGCACTCTTCCATTGGTTTGCCGGTCTCAGAACTCGCACATTCCGCCAGCGTGTACATGGGCTCACCCAGAATCTGCCGCCACACGCCGGGCTCGTTGGAATGTACCTCGACCATGTCACAGCTCACGGTGCGCGGCGCTTGAATCCCAATCGTGATCGGCTCCAGATGACTAAAGGAAATCGAGCCCTCAGCCACCTCGGGCCGCCCGTCGGGGCGATGATAAATGGCTCCATTCGACCCCAATAGCGCTGCCGCCACGTGTGCACGACGCTCAGCCCTTCCTTCGCGCTGTGCGCTACGAATAGCGACGGAAACCGACAGATCCGTGGAGTCTTCGAGCACTCGCTCCAGGTACGGCACAAGCAATGCGGGATGCCAGCGGCACTCCGTTGCCGCTTTGTTCGGGAAGGCCTTCAACACAAGCCCGCGCCACTGCTCTACCGGCTCGCCGGCGGCATCCAGGATGTCCATGTCATAAACAAACAAGTCGCCTTTGCGCTCGCGTTCCACGGCACGCGCCATCCGCGCCGTTGCAAAACTACCGCATGCAACCACTTGCTCAATACGCACCGGCAGCAGCGTGGCTTGTGGAATGCATGCCTGAATGGAATGAAGCGCCGCATCCCTCACTCCCGGGTCACCCAGCAGCAGTGACGCAGGCATCTCCGCCCCAAACCAGGAAAGCGGCTGACCTTCCATCAAGTGGCTTTCGCAACGCTTCGCACGCAACTCAGAATAAGACCGCAGCCGCTGAAAACGGCCACCATGAAACAGAATCGTTCCGTACAGGTCGCGCACCGGGTCGATCCCGACGTCGCCGCCCCCCTGCCGCTCGGTCGCAGGGATCACGTCCATCGCACCTGCCTCGGCATCAAAGTCCAGGCGTGCGCAGAAGTGGTTCGCGTGAAAACCTGTATCTTCGCACCGGATCACGACGTCCACAGAACCGCTTTCACCGGTACACAGCGCCGCCACGCGAATCCGTTGTGTTCCGCTCTCATTCAGAAGAATCGGACGGTTCAATTCGATGCCGGACATCCCGCGCAACCGCCGGCCGCCCATCAACGTTGTAGCCACCTGCGCCATCGCTTCCATTCCGACGACGGCAGGAAGAAGCGTTTCGCCACCAAACACATGATCCGCAAGATATGGGTCATGCTCATCGGAAAGCGTTGCCTCGCAGATCAGTTCCACGCCCGGCACGTGCAACACCGGCCGCTCCAGGAAGCGCAGCAGAGGCAACTCCGGCTCGTCCATCCGCAAAGTGGGCAAGCTGCCAAGCCGTCCGCTCACAATCTGCAACTGGAATCCAGCTTTGCAACGCAGGATGGCAGCATCCAACTCCGCTACACCCGCTTCAATGGAGATCGCAGAGATCCCCCTGCGCTCCAGCGCGTCAAGACTACCAAGGCGTTCGCCCATGCCTGTACCGCCCCAGACAGACCAGTCCAGTTGCAGCGCGCATGCCTCCGGATGAGCGCTGCTCCAGTCGCGCAACTCGTCCGCCATCCATCCGTTTGCCAGCGCATAGTGCGCCTCCCCCTCAAGGCCGGACTGCGCAATCACCGATCCGAACGTTACCACCAGCTTCGGCGCGACACTCAACGCACCGAGTACATGGCGCAGCCCATCGACCTTTGGCCGGACCGCATCCAGAACCTCCAGTACATCCATCTGGCTCGATGGCTTCGGAATGTTGACCCCCGCCGCATGCAATACCCCCGCCACCTCCAAGCCACTCAACTTCTCCCGGACCGCGGCTTCATCCGTTACGTCTGCCTCAATGTAGACACACTGGATGCCCAGCGCCTCGATCCTCGCCAGGTTCGCAGCTAGCTGTTCGTCGGTGGCTCTGTTCGACCGGCCCGGGATCACAAGCCCAAGAGAGTACTTCGCTGCCAGCGAGATCCCGCATTCCGCACCAATGCCCTTGCCGCCGCCGGTGACAAGAAGCCAACTGCCGGCAGGAAGTGGGAATTCGCCTTTGCCAATCTCTCTGCAGGCTTCCATGCGGCGTTCAAGCCGTGTCCCAGTTGCCTGTTCGTACCGGCACTCGCGGAACCCCGCCATCCGGCACATTCCTTCTCTAACGATGGAACTGTTGCACTCGGCACTGCCTTCTACCAACACCACTTCTTCCAGCGCTTGCTCTAAGTACAGGGAGCGGAAGAAGGGCTCTGCTCCAACCTCTTCCTGCACTACCAGCAATCTGGGCCGCATTCGAGCGGTGGTGGCAGCTACATCCAGCAGCAGCGGGATGATGTCCGGCGTGCGCCCCGACGGCAGATAGACGAGCAGGCCATCGCCGCAGTTCTGTTCCAACTCCAATCGCAACGCCGAGCAATCCACGCCTTCCGGTGCGATCACCTGCCATTTGCCCGCTTGCCTGCGCACAGCGCTTTCCTGCAACGGCCGCTCCACCCACGAGACGTCAAAGGGACGCGCCCAGGAGGCGACCCCAGCTACGGTTGTTGCGCCATCCGAAGCGCTCGATGACAAGGCAGAACCCTCTTCGCTGCGGACAAGCTCATCCAGCGCCTCCGCGGCCTCGCGCAACGTGACGTCCGCAAAGTTCACCGGCAACATTGGCGTACGGATCCCCAACTGCCCCGAAATCTGCGCCACAATCTGGGTCACCGTAATCGAATTCAGGTGGAGGTCGGACAGGAACCGGAGTCCGTCATGCAGACTTTCGACAGGCAGTTCCGTACGCCGCGCGATGTACTCCATCAGCAGCGCCTTGCACGATTGGTTCCCGTTTACCGCAGGCAACACCACCGCCTCTGAGGCGTCCGTTGCAGCCGCATGGACCTCAAACTGGCACACCGGTACGCTTTCGCATGGGTTCGACAAGAACGTCGGCACATGCCGGATGTCGAACGGACGTAGCTTGCGGTCACCGAACCAATGCTCCCACCGCACCGTATGTCCAAGCGCAAACGCCGCAGCGATCGCCTGGCACAACCCCGCCAGGGTCCGGCTACCCGCGTCCAGCGCGATCGCAGTCCGTCCCGCACCTCTCGCAAGCCCCGTTAGTACATGCCCCGGTCCGACCTCAAAGAAGATCGAGGCATGTTCCGCAGCCTCATCAAGAGCACCGGCAAACCCCACCGGCGCCAGAATCTGATCTCGGAACCACCGCTGCAAATCGACACCCGATGCAATCGCCGCCCCGCTCATCGAGGACACCACGTGCCCGCGCACATTGCCAAACTTGGATTTCACGCCCGCGACATACAGCGCAAACGCCTCCGCCGCATCGTTCATCAGCGGACTATGAAACGCGCAACTCACCGGCAGTGGTATCGCCTCGATCCCGCGCTTCCGGCATTTCTCGCGCAGTGCCTCGATCGCAGCCCGGCGTCCGGAGACCACCGTCTGCAAACGGCTGTTCTCGCTCGCCACCACCAGACCCGAACCTTCAACCAGGGCCTCTGCATCCGAGCGATTCACCGCAATCGCGAGCATCGCGCCATCGGAGGCTCGCCCGGCTTTGGCCATCACCTCACCTCGGTGCCGGGCCAGTTCCAGCAAGGTGCGGCGATCGTACGCGCCCGCCCAATGCAATGCGGACAACTCGCCGAGGCTATGCCCCAAGGCCACCCGAGCCTCAATGCCTAGCCGCTGCAGGACCTCCACCGCCACGGCCGATGCAGCAGCAATCGTGTACTGCGCGACATCTGTCGACTGGTCGGCTCCCTCCGGTACTTCTAACCCCGCATAAAACTCATCAACCGCGGCAAAGCGTCCCGCCCACGCGCCGCCGCTGCGGTACACAGGTGAGGCTTGTCCGGAAAACAGAAGCCCGATAGGAGCAGGCTGCTTCCTGGATCCAGAGAAAAACACTCCGGCTGCCGGGTCGATCAGTTCTTTGTCAGGGGATCGTTCGATCGAATCCGCGAGGTCCGCCAGCCGCGCGACCAACTCGGTCGGGCTCGACGCCACCACCGCCCCCCGGCACTTGCATGCGGCATCCGCTAACTTTGCCAGAGCGCCCGCACAGTCCGCCATCTCGGCATACGAGATCGTCGAGGCATTCACTTCCCGCACTTGCGCCAACAGCGCAACGGCGTCATGTGCGGCGAACACAAACGTTTCCGCGTCCTGCGGTGTGCGAACCAATGCCTGTTCCGGAACGGATATGCGTGTTCGCCGCGCAGATGTGACGCCTTCCACCGCAACATGGGCATTGATCCCACCAAACCCCATTGCGCTAACACCGGCCAGCAGAGGCTGACTTTGCGGCCAGATCTCCGCACGGCTCGCGACACGAAGTGCCGGTGCGTCGCCACCCAACTCCGGATGCGGATCCCGGCAGCCGCTCGTCGGTGGCAGGATCTGCGTACTCACCGCAAAGCAGGCCTTCATCAGCCCTGCAATACCCGCGGCCGCCTTGGTGTGCCCAATCAACGTCTTTACAGAACCAACAACCGCTGGCGTGCTCGCGTGCGCCTCGCGCCTGGCCCTGCTGAGAGTCTGCAGTTCCGTCGCATCGCCGACCATGGTTCCCGTACCGTGTCCCTCAAAGTACGCAGGCGCCGCGACCCCACCTTCGACGCTTGCGTACGCACGGCGCAAAGCCAATAGCTGTCCGCGAACCTCGGGACGCGTAATGCCGCCATGGCCATCGGACGAAATCCCCCACCCACGAATTCGCGCCAGCACCGGAACACCCTGCGCGATCGCATCCTCCTCGCGCATCAACACCGCAAAACCACATCCCTCGCCTGGCCAAAAGCCCGTCGGATAGTGGTCGTATACACGCATCCGTTCCCTTGCCAGCGCTCCCAGCGCAGAGAATCCAGCAAGCTCGAAGGGATCCAGACTCAGATCCACACCACCTGCCACCGCCAGATCAGCCAGTCCATTCTGCAGTGCGATGCACGCGTGCGCCGTCGCCAGCAGTGACGACGCGCAAGCCCCGTCAATCGTGTAACCGCCGCCGTTCAGATCAAAGTAATTGCAGATCCGCCCCGCGATGGTGTTCGATAAACCGCCGGCCAGGGACTCTTCGCCAGTGGCCGGAAACGGTTCCTTGTACAACTGCTCGATCCGCGAAACAACAGCGTCCAAACGCGGGACATCGGTCAGTTCCGCGCACGCCGAACGAATCACCCGCTCGACGTAAGGCCACCGCAACCGCATGAGGTTCGACCGTGAGGCGTCGCCCGTCAGCGAATTGCCGACATAAACCGCCGTGGTTTCCTTCGGCACTCGATGTCCCACGGCCTCTAGCGCTTCGCCCGCTACCTCCAAAGCCAGCCAGTGGCTCGCATCCACAGCACGATGCGATGCCCCGGAGATCCGGTATTTCGCGCGATCAAACTCGTAGTCCTTGAGCACTGCGGCCATATCGCAGCGGATGGCGTCTGCTGGACCCGGATAGTCCTCAGGTCGCAGCCGCACTGCGGGAATGCGCCGGAACGCCGCACGCTGCGCCAGCACGTTCTCCCACAGTGCCGCTGGACTCGATGCCTCCGGATAGCGGCACGCCATCCCGACAATTGCGATGGTCTGCATATTAGCGCTCTAGTCCCCAGCTACCGCTGCCCGAATCGCTACCGGACTTGCCACTGCCACCTGAGGCGCAAATGTCTTATTTCGCCGAAGTGAAGCAGCGTGGGCCGCATACAGCAGTACGCCGCGCCCCGCGCTGGTCAACGCCACCGCGATGAACAGCCCGAACACCACGTGAAACACGAACAGAAATGCATAGATCGTCGCCACGCTGACCCCGAATCCGATCTGCCCGCGCAAACTCAACGGAGTCGTCGCAGGATCCGGAATCATGTACAGCGAGAACAGAATGAATCCAACGCTCGTCATCGGAACAAACGGCACAATCACCGGAAGATCGAAGATCCAGGCGCGAACCAGGCCCTGGAAAGCGAACGCAGCCAGCCAGGACAGTACCAGCGGCAAGCGTCCGGTGAACTTCGCATGGACAAACACTCCCGTTACCATGACGATTCCCGGCAACACCCAGTGCCAGGCACCGGTCAGATTCTCGGTGAACTGATAAGGGGGTGCCAGTCCGACATCCGGCAGCAGCAACAGCGTCATGGTGATACCGAAGTTCGAAGGATTGAAGATATGCTGCATCTGGCCGTTGGCCAGCGGAGCCTTGAAGAGAACCTTCGAAGCCATCGATAGAGACGCGGCGAACAGCACAGGAGCAAGCCGCTCATTCGAATACGTGAGCATCGAACATGCGAGGCCCGGAATAATGCACGCCGGAAGGAAGTTCAGGAACGGCACCCAGCCGCCACTCCAACGAGCACGCCGCTGATTGGACCATGCGTCCAGCGATTCAATCGCCATTCCGACGGCAATTGCCATGGAAACGCTCGCAATCGGCTGCAGGTTCGATTGCTCGAATCCCAACACCGTCTGGCCCGCGATGTTCCACAGCACAAGCAGCGTACAGAAGTACCAGAGCGCGAACAGGCGCAGCTTTGGATTTCGATTCGGATACAAGTTCAATGTGGCTAGCATGTCTTTCTTCCTTTCGTCTTATGTCTCGCTGTGCGGATCTACGCTCCAAGCCGCACTGTGTACCACTGCCCCGGCTTCACGTGGACGACGCGCTTCTGTACCTTGCCCTGGCGGGATCTCCAGGCCAAGTCAACCGACAGTACGGAATCCGGCGCTACAGCGCCGAGTCCAAAGTGAATGTCTGGGCTTCGCTTACCGGAGTGTCCGCTTCCCCCGTCCGACTGCGCATGCAGGATCGTTCCGTCTTTCAAGTGCACCGTTGCCGTGGCCCCAATGGCCGGCGAACCCCAGGAATGGTGCCCAGCCTCCATGCGGAAGTCATCCCCATGCTGCAAATGCAGCCCCACAAACGACCCCGCCTGCGGACCCTCGTTCAGGTACGCAAACGAGTCCTCCCATTGGTTGGCCATCACAAAGTCCAAACGGCCATCGCCATCCACGTCCCCAATCGCCACGCCGCGCGACACCGTAGGCTCATCTGTCACGATGTACGGCATGTTGTGGTACCGCCCATCCGGACCCAGGGCGAAGAACGCGGTCCGGTTGTTACCGCTTACATCGTCACCAGGACGGAATCGCGGCCAGAACTTTGCATCGTGCATCAGGCTGTCATTGCCCGTACCAAGCGCTTGCAACTCGGGCCAGCGATTGATGCTGCCTTTCAGAAAGCCTGTTGCTTGCAGCGCCTCAAACCGGCCATCGTTGTTGAAGTCTGCGAACCTGGCATCCCAACCCCAACCACTGCGCGACAGCCCCAGCCGTTCGCTGTTCTGGCGGTACGGGGACTCGCCCCTGGCAAATGCGCCGCGATCTCCGTTGCTCTCCCAAACCATATGGCTTTCCTGCAACGCATACTCATCCGCAATGTTGCTGACGTAGATATCGGGAATGCCGTCGCGATTCATATCGGCAAAGTCCACACCCATACCCTTGAAGGAGTCCTTGCCCAGCACCGCCGAGGACGGTGTCACCATCTCGCGCGTGCCTTCAATCACCGCAAACTCCAACTTCCCGGTACGCGACCGGTTATGCAGCAATTTGTCCGGCCCAAAGTCGTGAGCAAAGTAGAAGTCGGGTAAAAGGTCGCCATCCAGATCGGCCGCGCCCACCGCAAGATTCCAGCCGTGCCGGGCCTCCTGGCTCAGGTTCGTTGTAGCGTCCTCGAACCCCGGCAACCCGTCAGGACCAGCGCCCGCACGCCACAAGAGAAAGCGCTTGCTACCTCCGTTGTAGGAGCGGCTTTTGGTGCTGTGTAGTTCCTCGCGTCCGGACGCCTTCGCGTCCAGAATGCGCCCGCCATCCTGAAAGTAGTTGCCGATGATGAGGTCCAAGTGACCATCCCCGTCGACATCCGCAAACATACCCGCGTTGGTGTACCAGCGTTCGCCGCCTTTCACCAACTCATACGGCCTAAAGGATGCAGACTCGATCGCCGAACCCTTCCGGATAAAGGCAATCGGCGTGCGTCCCCAGTAGTACACGACCAGGTCCGCGAGGCCGTCCTCGTTGATATCCGAAATCAGGCACCCCATCGGCGCCATCTTCTGGGGGTCCAGCAGTTCCGCCCCCGCAACCAAACGGAACGGAGCGTATGCACTGCCGTGCACGCGCGACACGGTAACCGTATCGTTGCGCGGCTCGACGTGACACACATCATTCGACAGTCCGTCGCCGTCGATATCGCCCAAGGCGACAGCGGCACCCACCGATGAGATCCAGGCCGAAATTCGCTTCAGACTCGGGTGTACTTCCCGAACGCCTCTTAGCGGAATGTCTTGTGCCAGCGGCAGCGGCTTACGTGCAAAGCGGAACTGCGCATCCAACTCGGGACGGATGGTCCGCGACATCAAGCGTGGTGCCTGCGCCGCCAGAAACAACATCGTCAACAGCGGTACGGCAAAGGCAACCGCCGCATTCCGGCGCAACCATTCTCGAAGTGTCTGCATTACCGTGTCCTCAACTTTCCTTGCAAAGTGGAAACCATGGGTGAAGCGGGGCTGGACAGTCGTTCCTGCACGATCCGAACCCAATCGCAGTAATTGCCACCCAGCGTCCTCGTCTGCACCAAGGCTTGGTCTACGATCTCCACCGCCTGCCCTGGGCTGATGCCGCACAACGTGGCGCAGGCAGCATCCGTATGTCCGGTGGGATTGCCGGCCTGTTGGCGCGCCTTCACCGCAAAACACACACCCTGCCGTAACGCGCCCTTATGTACATCTGCGAGGCGCATCAGGATGCGAAGCTCTTCCGAGGTCATCCCGCCCGCGTACCCGCAAGCCAGTCCCACACCGCTCCACAGTTGCGTCGTACGGTGTGGCGGCAAGTGCTGTACCCGATCGGCAATCTTCCAGGGGTCCGCGCCGCACACAAACCAAAGGCTGCGTCCCAGTCCCTGGTAGTACGAACGCATTCCGTGTTCACTCTCAACACCCTCGCGGCTCGACGGATGATCCAGATGGCTCGCCCGAAAGTAACCCTCATGGAAGCCGTACCCATCCATCACTAGTGGCCAGAGAAACGAATGAAACCGTCGCGCCGACCGTTCCACACGACGTCTTTGCCAAGGAATACGGGCACAAGCCCAGCCGGCGCCGACGAAGGTCATGTAGTTGTGCGGTGCACCGGGTCCACGTAGCCAGCCGCTCAGCCGGCGGCGCAGTGGCATCACGCTATCCAGAATCGCCAAACCCATCGCTGCCCCTTCGTATGCGAAGCCGCGCATGCTGTCCGGCACTTCATCGAGCGACGCGGCAAGCCTGCGCATCGGGATCTCAAGCGATGCGTGATAGCCAATCACAAACGTCCGGCCAACACGCTCCAATCGCTCTTGATTCGTGATGCTTGCCGACTCAAAACCTCGAGCCGCAAACGTAACTTCGCGATCGGCGATGCCAAAGGCTCGCCGCGCCAGTGAGATTCTCATATTGGCTTGCTCCTGCTTCTGCCGACCGCACCGGTCCGCTGCGCCTACATCAGTCAGCGGTGATGCATCTGTACGGGGCTGGCCCGCTTCGCCGAACGGTTCGGCCCGGATCCCTTAGGTTCCGTTTCACTGATCTCCGGATTCCGGTTTCGTGCCGCAACAATTGGCGAATCCGGACTGTGCAAGTTCTCGGCAAGCCAGTACTCCACGCGATGATCAATCGCCGTGTACAGCACTCGCTTCCCATCGGGTGCAAACGCAGGCCAGCGGGCCCATCCGGTGGGCGACGCGAACTTTGCGATCACTCCCGCGCGATTCCGAAGCGCCAGCACCTCATGCCCCCCCGGCTCGAACTCAGACCACAACAACGCCCCACCGCCGTTCGACCTTGGGTAGTTCTTCTCCACGTAATCAGGCCCCAGCAGCAACTTCACCTTGCCCGTCGCCAGCTCCATTTCAAAGAAGCCCCAAGTCCAGTTCCCTGCCCGCGTCGACATGAAAGTGATCGCCTTGCCATCCGCCGTAAAGGACGGTGCCTCGCTGAACCAGTTGTCGTTCGTAAGGTTCTGAAGGGCGCCACTCGCAACGTCCGCAAGATAGAGGTTGGCTTCAAAAGGCCGCGTGGACACATGAAACACGAGACGTTTGCCGTCCGGCGACCAATCGATAGGACCTCGAATGCCCCGCGCATTGGCAATCGAGGAAGTCAGCACGCGGACCGGACCACCAACGGCACTGGTCACCGCGACATCCCATCGCATGCCCGTCTTCACGGCGAACGCAATCTGTCCGCCCGTGGGAGACCAACGTGGGAACGACGCTTCCGCATCCTCCGGCAAGTCGAGCTTCAACTCCTGAACGCGCCCTGAAGACAAATCGCGAACACGAAGTCGCTCCTTGCCCGTCACCCGCGTACCGTACGCTACTCGATCACCGGCAGGACTCATCGTCGCAGCACCAGGCGCGTCCTCCGGCCCCACCACTTCCGTACGCGATCCCGTCGCGGGGTCAAACAGAATCACTGCCTTGCCGCGATCCACCAACCGGTGAAAGAACAGCTCGTGCCCGCTATCGCTCCAGGTCGGCCAGCGGTCGTCTGAATCGCTCGTCGTCAGCGGGAACGCTTCGCCCACCGGAAAGCGCGCAAGCCAAATCGCCGATGGGCCTTCTTCACTGCGCGAGAACGCCATCCACTCGCCTCCAGGAGCAATCGTCGGCTTGTAATCCCAAAACGAACCGTTCGTCAGCTGTACCCGCGCTCCGTTGCCATACCTCGGGTACAAGTACACGTTGCCGGTCCCGGTGTCATAGGTATGGCAAGCCAGCGACTCGCCCGACGGATGAAAAGAACATGCACCAGCCTTCGACGGAGCCCCGGAAATAGCGCGTCGCCCGGTACCATCCAACCCAACGGTAAAGAACTGGCGCCCGTCCTTCCAACGCCCGCCAGTAAAACTCACCGCCTTCCCATCGGGCGCGTACACCGGATACTCATCGTCTTCCGGATCGTCCGTGAGTTGCCGTGTCGCGCCACTCGCTAACACCTGCGTGAAGATGTCTTTGTTTCCATTCTTCGTTGATGTATAGACAATCGACTTCGCGTCTGGTGACCAGCGTGCTTCAAACTCATCCGCGTTGTCCCGTGTAATCTGGCTCCAGCTTCCCGCTGCGATATCGAACATCCAGATATCCCAATTGCCGCTCCGCCGCAACGACGTCAGAAACTTCCTGCCATCGGGGGAGATCGCGCTATCGCCGCCCCCGCGAGCATCCTCGGCAACCATACGCAAGCGGTATCCATTGGGCGCTGAGGACGTATGCACTTTGCCGACAGTGCAGTCGGTAAGCGACAGCGCGGCAAGACACAGCGCAACTCTTCCGGCAATTTGGGAGTGCATAAAGCGTTTCAAAAAGAAGGAGAATGCGATCACTAGGCGGCGGCAGCGTGCATCAACCGTACGCTCCGCCGGGACAGCCGGTACAACACCGTCACCGCAACATACGCAATTGCAGCCAGCAACAGGATGCGCTGCGGAGGAAGCACGTCATGCATCAACAGCGCCAAACCGATCGCTGCCACCGTACCCAGGCTTTCCAACTGACGGGTCACCGCAAACACCCGGCCCAGAAAGGCCTCATCCACGGTTCGCTGCAGCAAGCTGGAGTACGTCACCAGAAGCACCGCGACAATCACACCCCAGACCACAATCAGCAGCGAGCTCAGCACAGGTGAAGGAACCAAGGTGTACACAAGCATCATGCAGGACTCGGCCAGCAGCATCGCAGTCAGCACCGTCCAGTTGCCCCAGCGCTCGATTGCAGCAGGCGCCAGCGGCGCTCCAAGCAAGCCACCGAGCCCGAAAAGACCCATCTGAAGCCCGATCAAACGATCATCGGCGCGCAGAAACTGCGTGACAAAGGCCGGTGCGAGCGGAGTCCAGATGCCGACGCAGATGACGCTCAGTTCTACCAGAACAGAAGCTTCAAAAGCCACGCCGTGATTCCACAGGTACTGCCAGCCCTCACGAATATCTCGCATAAGTGGCTGCACCGTACCTCGCACAACCTGCGGGACGGCCAAGGGCCAGAGAACAACCGCGCTCAACAGGTACGATCCCGCATCAATCAACAGCGCTACCCGCAATCCGAGCCAGTGTACGATGAGCGCTCCGGCATAAGGTCCTGTGATCAGTACGGCAGTGGAAGCGGCTCGATCCAACGCCGCCGCACGCGGCAGTGCATCAGTGGGGACAATCAAAGGCGCACTCGCGGACCTTGCCGGCTCAAAGAACGCTGCGGCAGTCGAACAGATGCATGTTGCAAGATACAGCACCCAGGGCGTCGCCCAATAGGCAGGAACCAACAGCGCCGCGAGACGAATCAGGTCCGACGCGATCATGATCTTCCGCTTGTCAAAGCGATCCACCACAGCCCCGGAGCACAACGCCGCCAGGGAACCGGGGATCGTCTCACACAGAATCAACCAGCCGACAGGAGCAACGCCATACTGTTCCGCTAACCAAAGGATCATCGCGATACGGCTGATGTGCGATCCGGTCTGCGAAAGCAGTGACGCCAGCCACAGCCGTCGGTAGTGGGGTTGTTCCCTCAGAATCGCGAACATCGCTCACCTGGCTTGTTCCAACTCACGCAGCGCCTTCGCCCACAGCAGCGCCACGGTACGGCGTTCCTCAAATTGAACCGTCGATGGCAACGACAGCCATCCGCCGTGCTGTACCGACAGTGCGACGCCGTCTAGCCGTCGAACCACAGACATCACAGCTGTTGTACTCGCGCCGCCCCATGCCCCAGAACAGAATCGCGCGACGAGGTCGTCTTCGTTTGCAGTGAGCTCGACGGAGTAGGTCGGAAACCCGCGCTCCCACCACTGCGGCTCACCTACGATCTCCCAAAGCTCCAAAGGCGACCGGTGCGACACCATCGCCGCCCCGATGCTCTCACTCCAGCGATATCTGGCATTCTTGCCGGTTTCCGCATAGCTTCGCAGGCGCCCAAGAAAGTCGTCCCAGCCCTCTTCCAACTCGCTCACACCGCGCTCGGAATACTCGCCGGCATCAACCACTGTGACCCGGCAAGAGTCATCCTCCGCGGCAAGCAGAAACTCGATGTCGCTCAAACCACCAACACCCCAGAAGCGCCAGCTCCAACGGAGACTAATCATAGGCACCGCGGCAAGCGTGGTTACCTCAAAGAAGTCGCCATCACCAAAGTGCATCTCGCAAGTCGCCCCGACCTCGTAACTCCCTTTGACATCGGCGAACCACTGTTCAATAGCCTGCGTTGTGGTCAGGCAATGCCAAACATGCGCGACGCCAGCGCGAATAGAGACAGCACGGGTTATTGAGCGTCTTTCAACGCCCTTCTCTAGAACCTGCATAGTTCCCGTCGATTCGATTGAGGATTATGAAATAGAAGCGGAGTTATCAGCCGTTACAGCCAATCTCCAAAGTCACTAGCGAAGCGATGTGTAAAGCCGTCGAGTCCAACGCCGCTGATGAGATTACAACTCCGCTCAGTTTCGCTGGTAACAATGCCAAGAATGCGACGCTGCTCCATTCCAAATGCGGCGCCACGTGTGAAGTGGACGGCGGCAGGCCCACTCGACCGCATCAGCAGGTCCACCTGATGCCGCTCAAGTTCCGTGGTAAACGCAGCAGAAAAACCAACACCGCGCCATATCTGCTCATGGCGGGACTGCGGAAAAGAATGGACATAGGCAGCGGCGGTTACGGGATCAAGTCCCGACCCTAACCAGATCATCGCGCCCATCCCACGATCTACACCAGGGTGTGGATTCGCTTCGCCTTCCTGGTTCTCAATATAAGTGGGCCAACTCCGGTACGCGCGTCCCATGCCAATCCCGGTCCAAATCGCATTTCGCCGGAACCCGGGAAGCGATACAACCCGCTGGCTCCCCCCGGACATAGAAAACCCGCGACCGAAATCAAAAAAAATCGCGAGCTTTTCCGGAATCATCTCAGCTGGTACTTCGGATGCGGAATGATTCTCAACGTAGCCGATTCCAAGACCAAAAGCGGAATAGGGCTTGCTCTTATTTGGAATCGAATCCCAAACAAACGGAGCAGCTTGTTCCAGCTTATGTAGGCGGCTCATTCTCGCAGCCACGCGTACATCGATTGCAATACGATTCAACGCAAGCCTTGCAGGTTGTTGCGCCACCCGAAATCCCCAACGCAAAAAGGGATCCTGCTTCCACTGCACTGCCATGATTCACCCGCCCGTCACTAGAAAATGCCCTCTCCCCGGTTACTTACTACTATAGTGCCGGTAAACACCCAGGTGTCGATGCGGCGACAGTGGGATTCAACCCAAACGGCCGGGCTTTAACTACTCTTGTCTGTATTGTTTTTTCGGAGAGGTAGGGCAGGCTGCCGCCACTGAGAGGCTTCCGATCAGTGCGTTAGCTTCACAAACTGGAGTGCGGGGAACGCCCCCAGGAACCTTATTTTGCCCCTAGCGCGTCCCCCTGTCAAGGCATTATTTCCAAATAATCGCAATTTCGGATCAATCCAAAACTCGCGATTGCGGCACCGGGTCATTCCGTTCCCAACCCCCTCCCAGCGCCTTGTAAAGCGACACCACATCGACATTCACCGCGCCCCGGCATTGCGCACTCAGATCTTCGGCATTGTTCAAAGCTCGTTGTGCATCCAACACCTCCAGAAAGTTGGTGAGCCCATGCGTATAGCGGTGCATCGCCAGGTCCGACGCGTTACGAAGCTGCAATGCCTGCTGTTCCAGCGCAGTCAACCGCTCACGGTTCGCTCGATGCGATGCCAGTGCATTCTCGACATCCTGAAACGCCGTCAGCACCGTCTTCTGATAAGTCAGATACTGCTGCTCCCGTCTCGCTTCATACGTCTTGATGCCCGCCTTCGCCGCCGGGTAGTTCAGCAGACCCCACTTGATCTGCGGACCTAGCGTATAGAACCGCGCGGCCGCATTCACCAGATTCAGCGCCTGCCCCGTCTGCCCGCCGTACTGCGAAGTCAGGCTGAACGACGGAAACAGGTTCGCGCGCTGTACATCCACCCGCGCAATCGCCGCCGCCAGGCTTCGTTCCGCCTGCCGTATGTCCGGCCGCCGCAGCAGCAGTTCCGACGGCAGCCCCACAGGGATCCCGGCGGGAGCAAGACGAATCGGGGCAAGCTCCTGCAGTTCGTGAGTCAAGGTGGAAGGCTGTTCCCCAACGAGCACGCCAATCGCATGCATCATCTGTAAAGCGCTTGCTTTGAGCCCCGGAATCGACGCCTGCGCCTGTGCGACGCTCGCGGCGGCATTGGCGACATCCACCTCGGTCACCAGCCCCGCCCGGTGCCGCACCTCGGTGATCCGCAGCGTCTCGGTACGGGACGCCTCGGTGCGCCGCGCAACCTCCAACTGCTCCTGATACTGTCGCAGTTGCATATAGTCACGCGCCACCTCCGCCACTACGCTCACCAGCGTGTTCCGCAAGCTTTCTTCATAAGACTGCGCATCCGCCCGTGCAGCCGCAACCTGGTGCCTTACCCCGCCGAACAGGTCTAACTCATAACTGGCGTCCAGATAGGACTGGTACGAGTTGTACGTAGTCGGAATCAACGTACCGCCACCGAACCGTGGGATCTGCGGATTGTCCGTACTGGTTCGCGCCTGCGCGTAGTTGAAGTTCCAGTTCCCCGACGGCAGCCTCTTCCCCACATCCGTACTTTTGAAGGTTGCGCGCGCTTCGAGCAGTCGTGCCTTCGCAACCTGCACATCCAGATTGTTCTGAATGGTTCGCTCGATAAGCGATGACAGCGTACGATCCCCAAACGATTTCCACCATTCGGCGAGTTCGCCAGCCGTCTGTGTCTGTTGCCCCCGGGCCTGCGTATACGCCGCTGGGACCTTCACTTCCGCCACGCGGTACTTGGATCGCACCGCACACCCGGCCAGCGTGATCATCATCAACAAAGCCATTGGCCGGATCACTTGGCGCCTCCGGGTTCAGGCAACGGTTTCGCCTGGATGTACACATCCATCTGCTGGCCGGCGTACAGGCGGATCGATGCTGGTGGCCGGAACGAGTAAAGGACCTGCAACACGCGAGTATCCACACGCTCTGTCGCCCCACCTGTGAGAGATCGTTTGGGCAACACATAAGGCTCCACCCGCACAAATTCCAGCGGCACCTTAAGATCCGCTCGCCCCCGCGGAAACGCTACGGCGGCTTGTCCCCGCTCCACTCGCCACGCGTCCTGCTCATCAACATCGACGCGGACGTGAAACTGCTCGTTATTACCCAGCAGCATTAGGGCGTCCTCGGTCTGGCCCGCCGGGGCGTATTCACCAGCGTGGATCTTCACCTGCATCACTTCACCATCCAAAGGCGACCGTACGGTGAGGCGCTCCAACTCCTCTTTCGCCTGCGCCACTTGCGTACGAGCCTGTTCTACGCTCGCCTCCTGTACACGGAGGTCCGGTTGCCACGCGCCCTTGCGCAGGCGCTCGAGTTCCGCCGTTTGATAGGCCACCGCAGCCTCGCGCAACTTCACTGCATGACGCGCCTGATTCACCTCATCCACACTGATCGCGCGGCTGTCTTCGCGGTACGCAGCCTCCCGTAGTTGCAACTGCGCTCGGGCATCTTCCAACTGCGCTTTGTTCTCCTCGATCAGATACTCCTGCTTCGCGACGTCCTCAGCACGTGTACCTGCGCGCAGTTTCTCCAAACTGGCTGCGGCTGCCTCCACAGCTGCCTGATGCCGTGCGATCTCGGCGCGCTTAGGCCCGTCATCGAGCTGCCAAAGTGGCTGCCCCTTACGAACGCGATCGCCGACTTTCACAAACACATGGGTCACCAGCCCACCGCTCGGGCTACCGACTTTGACGTTCTCGGACGCGGCTTCAATGAGGCCCGCGCCGGAAACATAGGCGGCGAATGGTGCTCGTGACGGTTCGGCAACAGGCTCCGCCTTCTTTGCCGGTTGCGTGGTGGCCTGCACCATAAACAAGCCCAGTCCGAACCCGGCGATTGCCAACACTGGCAGTGCATAACGTTTGATCATGAAAGTCTCTCCGCGGCCAAAAAGTCCTGATGCGATTCGTAGATTCGTTGCACTTTCCCGTCGTCCATCTGAGCGATGCGGTCGGCAAAGCGATAAATGCGGCTGTCGTGCGTGACGATAATGAGTGCCCTGCCCTCGCCGGTGGCAACCGACCGCAGCAGTTCCACCACATGCTGCCCGGTGACGTGATCCAGCGCGCTCGTTGGCTCATCGCAGACAATCAGCTTGGGCCCGTGGACGATGGCTCGCGCAATAGCCACGCGCTGCTGCTGTCCGCCGGACAAACTGGTGGTTCGATCTTCCGTGCGATGTCCAAGCCCTACCTTCGCCAGCGCTTCATCCGCCTTGCGCATCGCTTCGCTGTACGGGACGCCCTGCAGCAACAGCGGCACCCCCACGTTCTCCCGCAACGAAAGCGACCCGATCAAATTGAACTGCTGGAAGACGAAACCGATATTGGACCCTCGATATCGTGTACGTTCGCGGTCGCTCAACCGGTTCAGGTTGGTTCCAAACACCAGACACTCGCCTTCACTTGGATTGAGCACACCAGCCAACGTGGAAATCAATGTCGTCTTGCCGCAGCCCGACGGACCCACCAGCATCATCACTTCGCCTTGCCGGACCTCGATGTCGATGCCCCGCAGCGCCTGCACTTCGGACGTTCCTGTGCCAAACACCTTCGTCAAGCCGCGGCACACTACGGCGCTCTGCTGCTGTACTTGCATCGCTAGCCTCTGAACACAATGCCCGGTTCCAGCCGGACCACCTTTCGTAAACTGAACGCCGCCGCGATGGTGACGATAGCGATCACCACCACACCGGTCACCGCAAGAACGTACCAGGGGAGCGTGAACGTAACCACGCCACTGCGCATCCCGAGCCCCATCAGGCAAGCAAAGCCAGTCCCGGTGCCGAACCCCAATACGCCCACGAAACTGGCCTGCAGCACGATCATCGATAGCAATGTCCGGTTGGTAGCGCCCATCGCTTTGAGCGCCCCGAAGTGCCGTAGGTTATCCATCGTGAAGTTGTAGAAGGTTTGCCCGGCGATCAGCGTACCGATCAGAAACGCAATGAAAACGGATAAGGCGAAACTGATGACGACACCCGTTTCCTCCACAAAGTACGTAACGGTCTTGACGATGAACTGCTGCGATGTATAAGCGGCAAGTCCTGTGACCCGCTTCACCCGCGCCGACACCGCGTCCGCCGTCTCGCCGGACTTCGGTGTCGCCAGGATGAAGGACAGATTCTTTCGTTGGGGCGGAACAATCGACAGCGCGCGGTTGTACGTGGTGTACACCACGGGCATCGATTGGAATCCTCGCGCCACTTCACAAAGTCCGGCGACGATGACGCGACGGTCGTTCAGTTCCAACGTGTCGCCCACGCGCAGCGGCGCTTTGGTGCCGTCGGCCAATGTACGCCCCAGCTTGTCCTGTGCGCTCTGTACGTCGACGATTACGGCATCGCTGCGGCGCAGGTGTTCGAGTTTGCCTTCCACCATGACAGCCGGGCCGCCGATAAAGGTCGCGTCGTCCAGGCCATATAGCGCGACGCCGATGTTACTGCCGTCCCCGAGCTTGGCTTGGACGGTGCCCTTGTACAACTTGACCGCCCAAGCAACGCCTTCAACACTGCGGACCCTCGCCAGTTGGCCGTCTGTCATCGGCTGCGAATCGTCGATATAGCGGACCTTGGGATCCATCACCCAGATGTCCGCGCTGACGGCGCTGATGCCCGCGTACATCTGGCCCATGATGCCGGCAAACATGGCCAGTTGTTGCACCAAAAGCAGCGACGCGAACATTACGCCGGCGACGATGCCGAAGTACTTGCCGGTGTCGCCCATCAACATGCGCAATGCAATTCGTTTCATCACACCCCCAATTTGCACATTGCAACCATTGCATTGTGCAACTATTAGACACATCTCTCCCTCGTTCGGAATGGATGAGGAAGGGCCTGCTAGACCCCGCTGGCCCGTAAGCTCTGGGTCAGCTTTTCTAGAAGTTCGAGCAGCATTTCGCGTTCACCATTGCTCAGCGGCGCAAGCATACGCGAGGCGATCTGCAGTTCCATGGCGAGAAAGCTGTCGTGCAGATTCTTGCCGCCTTGGCTCAGGCGAGCTACCACCACGCGGCGGTCAGCATCCGGCCTAAGCCTTTCTACTAACTGCTTCTTCTCTAAACGATCCAGTATCCGCGTGACAGTGCTCAGCGGGGCCGGCAACTTGGCGGCCAAGTCCGTCATGATCATTTCGCGCTTCTCGCCGAGCATAAACATCACTCTGGCTTCGCGCGGCGAAAGCTCGACATCCAAAGGCGAATGTGAGACCGCCTCCATCGGCGGCTCCATCAGCCTTGCCAGGAACATTTGCAGTGCCTTGGCCTGACGTTTGAGCTTGTCGTCTACTTTTAACGGTTCCGGGGCCGTCATTAGTTGCATTGTGCAACTATTGCAGAGTGGTGTCAAGCAAAAAAATTCCTGACGACTCCGAGCCGATGGCCAGCTTCTTATCGTCTGGAGACCAAACAACTACGGTGATCGCCGAGGTCGTGCGGAACTGCCGCAACGGACGCGTGGACTTGCGAGGGTTCCAAATACAAACCAGACCGCCGGGGCATCCCGACGCCAGCAAGCCCCCCTGATGCTGGTAGGCAAGCGCAGATACAGGACGGCCGTGCGCCTCCAACTGAATCGGCGTAGAGCCTGCCGGACCTTTGCCCGAGCAGTCCCAAATGATCACCGGCGGACTCCCGCCTGTAGCCAGAAAGCGGCTTCCGGCGTCCCAGGACAGTTCGCGAACCTTCTTCATGTACCCGGTCATCTGCAGGTCCTTGCCGGACTTGCGATACCAAAAATGCACGCTCGCATCCTGATTACCGGTTGCGATGAAGTTGCCGTCTGGACTGTAGGCCATCCGCAGAATGGACCCCTTCCAGTCAAATCGCTTAGTTGGCGTACTGTCGCCATCGCGGTACATTACGATGCCGCCGTAGCCTGCCACGGCAAAGTGCGAGGATCCGGGTTGCCACTGCAGGTCGTAAATCGTGCTGGCAAAGTCCGGGTACTCGCGGAGGCGTTCGCCGCCCCCATCCCAAAGGCGAAGTTTACGGCCAGCCGCTGTGAGCAGACGGTCTTCTAGCGGCGACCAGGCCAAGCGCTCCACCCACGGTGCCCCGCAGTCGAGCGTGGCATGGCAGTGCGCACTGGCAACGTCCCAGATGCGGGCCATTCCATCCTGTCCTGCCGATGCCAGCAGATTGCCTTTGCGATTCCAGGCCAGTTGTTGCGTACCTTGGGCGTGCCCCCGCAATGTCGCCGCCAGTGTACCGCTGGCAGGATCAAACACGTGCACCGGACCCGAGACTGCAGCAACGGCAAGAAGCCGTCCATCTGGGGACCACGCGACGTCCATCGCATAGTCACCGATCGACGCCTGCCATTGGGCGCCCACTTCCGGCAAAGGCGGAGGTTCCGCTACGCGAGGCATTCTGAGAACGCCTCGTTGAGTTCCGCACGATTCAGATTGCGGCCAATGAAGATCATCGAGTTGTGACGAGGTTCTTCGCCCCACTGCCGCTCAGGGCGGCCATCGAACAGCATATGCACGCCTTGGAAGACGAACCGATTGGTTTCACCCTTGATACTGAGGACACCCTTCATGCGAAAGATGTCCTGGCCCTTGTTCATCAGAAGGTCGCTGAGCCAACGGTTGAGCTTCTTGATGTCGAGGTCGCCAGGCGTGGTGATGCCAACGGAGGTCACTTCTTCGTCGTGCTCATGGTCGGGCTTGTAATCCTTGGAGACGATCGCTTCTGCCGGCTCGCCATTCACCCTCAGTTTCATGTCGAACTCGGTGGGGTGATGTTGCGTGAACAGCGCAAACGTACCTGCCGTATCCACCGTGATCGTGTAGCGTGTCTCGCCTTTTTCGGCCAGATGCAGAAGATGCCGGCGGCTGCCAGGCTCAAACCCAGCCCCAGGCTCGACATCGTTTGCCGGACTGGAGAACTCCAATACGGCGGGCAACTGGTTCTCTTCCAGACCAGGGAACTCCGTGGTGGAAGCAGGCAACAGGCAGACACCGATTTCCGGATCCGGACCTTCCTGCAGCACCAGTTCATGCGTGCCTGCGGGCAGGTTGTACGTGCCACCCCATTCAAATGGGTACTCGGGTTCGAGGAACATGGGGTCCACTTCGAGCGCCCGTTCCAGGTTGAAGCCGCCGACGTTTAGCACGTTATCCATGGGAATCGCGGCGTCACGCGTGCGGTGGATGCGCGCGGCAGGGTTCATCTGACGGATGCGCGCTTCCAGTTTGTCGATGTCGCCGGGAGCCACGAGATCGATCTTGTTCAGCAGGATCACGTCAGCAAACGCAATCTGCTCCTTGGCCTCGTCGGAGTCGTCGATGTGTTCCCAGATGTGTTTGGCATCGACGACGGTAACGATGCCGTCAAGCGCCATGGCTTCCTTCATTTCATCGTCGACGAAGAAGGTCTGCGCCACCGGAGCAGGGTCGGCAAGCCCGGTGGTTTCGATCATGATGTAGTCGAACCGGTCCTGCCGCTTCATGAGATTGCCAAGGATCCGAATGAGGTCTCCACGAACGGTGCAGCAGATGCACCCGTTGTTCATTTCAAAGATCTCTTCGTCGGCACTCAGCACCAGCTCGTTGTCGACACCGACTTCACCGAATTCGTTCTCGATGACGGCGATGCGCTTGCCATGCTGCTCGGTGAGAATGCGATTGAGCAGGGTGGTCTTGCCGGAGCCGAGGAATCCGGTAAGAACCGTAACGGGGACTCTTTGCTTTGCTTCTACAGTTGCGTTCATTGCAGTCTCTCTCTTTGCACGAATGGTTAGGCGACAGCCGCTGCTTCGAGTTCCGACTGGCGGAAGCGGCGCTCGATCTGGTGAGGAATGAGAATGTCCGGCAGCGGTTGCAGGATGCCGGTCTCTTTGCAGGACACAGCCCAATCCAGCAGCGCCTGGTAGTGCTCTTGCGCATACAGGCCACCCAGCCAGACAGGGTCCGGCCCGTGAAACACGAGTACGGCGTTGCTGGCATCACACGGGCCGATACAGCCCGAGATGGTGAGTTGGACGTCCTTCAGCAGCTTGCGCTGCTTCCATTCCGCCTTGAGCCAATCCACCGGCACTGGCGGATGGCCTTTGTCCGTACGTCCGCAACAGCAGCCCAGACACACCACAATCTGGCCGTGGGATTGCCGCTTCGTTGTGTTGCGCAGTGGTCTGCCGTCGATCATCGATGTGCCCATCGGGTCACCATATGAATTTGTTGCACCAGTTCCTCTTTGGTTCGCGGCGGCGGTGTGAGCACCTCGTCGCGTAGTGTTTTCTGCCAGATTTCAAGCACAGATGGCTGCCGTAGACGATACTGCTGCATGCGGCGCGAATCCGAGAAGACTTCCGCAGGCGTACCCGATACGGCAGGGGCGCCCGGGTTCAACACCAACACCTGATCCGCCCATTCATAGGCGACCTCGGTGTCGTGCGTCGCAAGCAGGATCGTTACGCCTTGTGCCGCAAGACGGTCAAGCGCTGCAAGCAGGCTCTGCGAGGCCGGATGGTCAAGGCCTGCGGTGGGCTCGTCCAGCAGCAGGATGGCAGGGTTCACCGCGAGCATCGCGGCGATGGCCACGCGCTTCTTTTGGCCGAAGCTCAACTCATGGATGGGCTCATGCAGCAGGTCCAGCGCTTCCATGGACGAAAGGGCCGCGCGTACAAGGTCGTGGCAATGTGCAGCAGCGATGCCCTGGTTGACGGGACCGAACGCAACTTCCTGCTCAACGGTGCTGCCAATGATCTGATCGTCCGGATCCTGCACGAGGAGCCCCGTGTGGCTGCGAAGCCAGCGCAAACCCTGACGATCGTACTTTGGGACTTTGCCCAGAACGCGCATCTCACCACGACAGGGGTGCAGCGTACCGTTTAGCAACAGAAGGAGCGTGGATTTGCCGGCACCATTCGCGCCGGCGATTGCCACTTTGGCCCCGCGGCGGACTTCCAGATCCAGGGCTTCAATGGTCCAACGCTCCGCCTGATAGCCGAAGTGGAGGTTGGAAAGCTCAATGGCTGTTTGCGTCATCGGACCACCAGCCACGTCCAGACCACCAGGAAAAATGAAGCGAGGCTCAAGAGCACGGCCGGGCGCGCGGATTGCCACGTTTGCGGGAGGAGCACCGGGTCGCAGAGCGCCACTGAGGTACGCCATTCGATGGCCTCTTCTTTGCGTGCGGCCTGACGTAGCGAACGCATGAGGAGGCTGCTCATCAAGAGTCCAGCAGCCGCGATGGTGGGGCGCCAGCCCGGCTGCGGGTTCCGGCGATTGAAGGAAGCGAGCATACGGCCGAGGCTCAGAATCGTGGTGAATGTGAAGCGGTAGATCGCCGCCAGGAGACTGACAAAGACTGCGGGTACGCCGAGCTTGGCCAGGACGTGGAACACCTGATCGAGCGGTGTGGTGAGTGCTAGAAATCCCGCAGCAGCAGCGGTGCCCAAGGCGCGGCAGAGCACCTGTGTCCAAAGCGTGGCGTCTGGAGTGAATGCAAATGCGCCGTTGCGCCAGTCCATCGAAAGGGTAGCCAGGCTGAGCACGGTAAAGCCGAGCGGCGCGCGCAGAAAACGCCACCAGGCACTCACGGGAATGCCAGCGCCGGCGATGGCTGCAGCAGTGGCAAGCGACAAGGCAGTGAGTCCACCGACTGGCGAGGTGAGGGCGAGCAGCACGCAACCGCCGAAGAGAAGCGTCTTTTCTGCCGGGTGTACCTGCTTCCATCTATTGCGAAAGGGAAGGCTGCTGATCTGAGCGTCAAGATGCATGCCGCGAGCGCCTTCCAAGAACGTAGCCAAGCAGGAGTCCACCAACTGCTGCTTGTAGAGCGAACAAGCCCGATTCCACTTCCGGGCTGGGCGGCCGCCACAAGGCGGCGAACGACGTCGCGGGTTTGCCTGCTGCCTGGGCAGCGAGATTGTCCGCGCCTGCAAACTCGGCACCCGACGGGCCAGCGCTGTTCCAGACCAAACCGCTCAAGGCCAGACTCACGGCGAGCAGCAAGAGGACCCAACCCGGGACCTTCATACTCGCACCTCCTTACCAATCGAGGCGCTGATTTGGGCCTTTTCGAGCGCACGCAGGACCAGCACAGTCAAAAGGCCTTCACTCAATGCGAGCGGTACCTGGGTGACGGCGAAGATAGACAGGAACTTCCAAAAGCTGGTGAGAAGGCCGCCACTGCTGGCAGGGTATGCGAGGGCAAGCTGGAAGGCGGTGACGGTGTAAGTGGCGAGTCCACCAAGAGCCGCGCCGGCAAAGATCGCGCCTTCACGCGGCAGGCGTAGCGTGACACCGAGACGGAAGACCGCGTAGGCGATCCAGGGTCCGGCAATGGCGAGGCTGAACAGGTTGGCCCCAAGCGTTGTCAATCCACCGTGTGCGAGAAGGAGGGCCTGGAACAGGAGCACCGCAAACCCGATGGCGGGCATGCAGGCAGGGCCCAGCAGAATCGCACCAAGACCGGAGCCTACGGGATGCGAACAACTGCCGGACACGGAAGGCAGCTTGAGTGCAGATAGCGCAAAGGCAAAGCCGCCGACTGCAGCGAGTTCGAGCTTGGACTTGGGGTTGGATTCCAAGATCGACTTTACGCGCCGGACGCTGTACACCAACGGCGGGGCGGCCAGCAGCCACCATCCGATGGCGTGCGCCGCGGGGAGAAAGCCTTCAGAAATATGCAATGCGGTCCCTTGAAGGCGAGAATACGAGCGGAAGGCAACGATCCCTAGTGGATCTGCACAAGTGAACAGAGTTGAGCGGCGAGCGGCGCGTGAATCGGCACGAGCGGGCAGGCGGAACTCGAAGTAGCGAGGAGTTTGAAACAGAAGCGGAGGGGACACTCTCTACGCGCTGACGGATTGTACGCACAGGATGAATGTAGAGCCACGCAAGGAGATTCACCCTCGGCCGCTGCTGCAGCGACCCATGTGGGAGTCATTGGATGGGACCTGGGACTTCGCTCTGGATGAAGTGGCCGCCTGGCAGGCGCCGGACGATGTGCAGTGGAATAGCACAATCGAGGTTCCGTTTGCGCCCGAGTGCCAGGCGAGTGGCGTTGGAAATACCGGATTCTTTCAGGCTTGCTGGTACCGGCGAAACGTCGAAGTGCCACAGTTTGCCAGTAACCAGCGCATGATTGTGCACTTTGGTGCAATTGACTACCGCGCGACCGTTTGGGTAAACGGCAATCTGGCGGCGACTCATGAAGGCGGGTACACGCCGGTGCGCGCCGACATTACGCGCCTGGTCACACCCGGTGAGATCGCTGAGGTTGTGGTGCGCGCCGAGGATGATCCGAAGGATCTGGCAAAGCCTCGCGGCAAGCAGGAGTGGCAGTTGGAACCGCATTCCATCTGGTATCCCCGTACAACCGGGATCTGGCAGCCGGTCTGGTACGAGGTGATCCACCAAACCGCGATTGCAACCTTGCAATGGACGCCGAATGTGGAGCGCTGGGAGATCGGGTTTGAGGCACGTGTTGAGGGCCCTGAGTTGGCAGGCCTTTCGATCCGGCTGCGGTTGAGTGCGCGAGGGGTTGAGATTGTACGGGATGAGTACAACGTCGCGTCGCGCGAGGTACACCGGCGAATCGCGCTGTCGGACCCTGGGATTGACGATTACCGCAATGAGCTGCTTTGGTCCCCGTCCACGCCAACGCTGATTCAGGCGGACATCGAGTTAGTAGCGTCCAACGGCGAGGTCCTGGACCGCGTGCAGAGCTATACGGCCTTGCGATCGATTGCGATTCAGGCCGATCGCTTTGTGTTGAACGGACGTCCCACACAGTTGGTGATGGTGTTGGATCAAGGATACTGGCCCGAGTCCGGCATGACGGCACCGAATGTACACGCGCTACGTCGTGATGTTGAGCTGGCAAAGGCGATGGGCTTCAACGGCGTGCGCAAGCATCAGAAGGTGGAAGATCCGAGATATCTTTACTGGGCCGATGTACTGGGTTTGATGGTTTGGGAAGAGATGCCCAGTGCGTACCGCTTTACGCGCGATTCCATTCGGCGGCTCACGCAGCAGTGGGAAGCGGTAATCGAACGGGATCGCAGCCACCCTTGTATCGTGGCGTGGGTCCCTTTTAACGAGAGTTGGGGTGTGCCGGATTTGCCGGATAGCCCGAGCCAGCGGCACTTTGTACAGGCGCTGTACCATCTGACGCGGACGCTTGATCCCACACGGCCTGTGATCGGGAATGACGGGTGGGAGAGCGTGGCCACCGACATTATCGGCATACACGATTACGATGACAATCCAAATCGGTTGGCGGCGCGCTATGCCTCGGGCGGGCCCCGTCTGTTTGAGCGGGAACGTCCCGGAGGCCGATTGTTGCTGATCGGCCAGTCCCATGGCGGACAGCCCATTATGCTCACCGAGTTCGGCGGAATTGCCTTTTCCGACGACTTGGCGCGGAGTTGGGGCTACACGAGGTCGGATACGGCCGACGATCTGGCGGCTCACTTCCAAGAGCTTCTGGAAGCAGTGCGCGGTTGCGCGATCTTTGCCGGGTTCTGCTACACGCAGTTTGCGGATACGTACCAGGAGGCGAACGGACTGCTGTATGCAGACCGGCGTCCTAAGTTTCCGTTGGAACGAGTGGCATTGGCGACGCGGGGTCCGCGGACGGCGCGGAACTGGCGGGAGGATTCGCAGTATCGCGAAAGACTAATGGCGATGCTGATGCATGCCTATGCAAGCCCAAGTGAAGAGCATTCAACGAGGCCGGAGGCCCGGCCATAGTAGCCCGGCCTCCTTCTCAACGCTATCGTTCAATCACAATCAGGGTCCACCGGGTTTCGCCATCCTGGTATTCGCGCCAGCCGCAATGGCTACGGCGTTCCAGGGCAGCGGCCACGTTGTCGGTGAAGGTACGGCCACCGTACTGATCGCCAACAACGGTGCCCCTGGGCAGAGTGGGAACCTGCGGTTCCTGTAGACAGGTGATGATATCCAACGTCATCGTGACGCTGTTCTTCGAGGGTGGAACGGAATTCTGCATGTGCGCGCGTGCCTCCGCCAACAGAGGCAGCAAAGACGCTTTTTGTTACAGCAGAGGTGAACGAAACTGCGTAAAGCACCGCCCCGTTACGACTTCCGCTCAGGATGTAGGGGTTCTGTCTGCTTGCGATGCATTTCCGCCATTAACGTGTCCGGCAGGACGTGCGCCATTCCGGCTTGCAGACTGTTCGTAAGCGACCCCGCTACGACGTGATCTCTGCCGTCCATCAGCGCATCAAAGCCTTCTCGCGCGACCTCTGCGGGGTCGTCCTTTTCGCTGGTTCCCACCTTTGTATTCAGTTCGCCCGCCCAGCGGAAGAAGTCCGTCTCTGTAGGCCCTGGCATCAAGGCGGTGATGGTGACACCAGTGTCTTTGAGTTCGTTGCGAACAGCTTGCGCAAACGACTGAATGAACGCTTTTGACGCGTTGTACACAGCGGTGAAGGTGCCGGGCATCGTGGCCGCAATCGATGAAGTGAAAAGCACCTTGCCGCGCCCTTCTGCCACCATGTCGCGAATGACGAGCTTGGCCAGATGCACTGTGGAGCAAACGTTCAGGTTGATCAGTTGCAGTTCATCGTCGATGGAGTTATCAATAAACGCACCATGTACGCCGATGCCGGCGTTGAGCGCGATCGCATCGATGGGGCGGCCGAACTGCCGGATCTGCGAGTAAAGGCTGGTGACGCCGGACTTGGTGGTAAGGTCCGCCTGGATCTGATGGATCTCAGAGCCGTTGCCCTGAAGCTTCGCGGCGGCATGGAGTAGACGGTCACTGTTCGACGTCATGATGACGTCGTAGCCATGATCGCGAAACTGGAGGGCTAGCTCGTAGCCGATGCCGCTGGACGCGCCTGTTACAACCGCCAGAGGTCTCATATTGCTGCTGCCTGTATTCGTCATTCTTGAACTCCGTATCTGGATGGTGGGCCGGACCACTGCCAAAGCGCCCGGCCCCAGGAACGCTTAAGCGTGATCCTCGCTGTCCGAACCCTGTAGTTTGACCAGCTTGTTGTAAAGACCAAGAATCAGTAACGTCGGAGCCCATTGGCCGACGAAGTTCCCCTGTTGGCGTTTTCCCGCAAGTTCAAGCGCAAGGGATACGCCCATCGCTCCCACCGCAGTCCAAAGGAACACATCCGATGGGATGGCTGCCGTGTGCTTTTCAATAGCCTTGGCAACCGGCCCTTCTCTGTGCTGGGTTTTGCCGCCGTTACTCGTTTCTGTAGGTGTCATTGGTGTTCACTCCTTTTCGATTTTGTGAAGCGATCTGATACATCACTGCTTTCCCTGCGTATCTTCCGGGCCTGGCGCCTTCTTTCGATTAAATGTGGGAAGTAGAAGAAGCAACACGACCAGAACAACGATGAACATACCGAGCAGCAGATCATACACAGTGAGTACAGACCTCCTTCCTTTCGCTGTCTAGAGGCATGCCGCAGGTGCATCATTTCAGATTCGTGGGAAATGAAACATTTCGAATCTCATGTCCTCTACGACGCGAGCCCACTGGTATTCCAAGGGGCTACTGAAGGGGATTCTCACTATGTTGCTTCTCAGGTTAGCCGCCTGTCTTATTACTTCGGCCATGGTGTTTTCACCACTATTTGGCCAAACGCCGTCCGCTACTTCTACTGCGAACGGTGAAATCAATGGCAAGATTACAAATTCTAGTGGACAGGGCGTTGAAGGCGTCTCCGTTGTTTTTCGGGGAACAGACAATAACGCTTCGCGACAAGCCACTACGGATAGTTCCGGCACCTTTTCGGTGACGGATCTACCATCTGGACAGTACCAAGTGGACTTGGTATCCCGCGACGGAAGGCGTTTGAGTAGTGATTCCTTCCGATTTGAGCGCGGCGCATCCAGCTCCATTGCGCTCAGCTTCCGTGACAGCGGTGGTACACAAGCGCAGACCAGCAGTTCCGTCCCGGATACCTTTGAGCTGGAAATCGATGCGGCAGCGCCCACTCTGCAGACAGAATCTGCAGAAGTGTCGCGGGCTTACAACACGTCGCTGATCCGCCAGCTGCCGGTGGAAGATCGCCAGGCTCAGGAACTGGTAGGACTGATGCCCGGTGTCACACCGCCCGTAACATCGTCTGACCGTATTCTCGACCCGCAACGGCGTCGTGAGTTTCAGGTGAATGGGCTTCCATCATTCGCGAACAACTTCCATTTGGACGGCGGGTACATGACGGACCCTGCCAATGGCAATGCGGTTCGCATCGCGCCCAACGAGGCGTTGCAATCCCTTGACGTACGCACGAGCAACTACAACGCCGAGTACGGCTTTTCTGCCGGCGCGTGGACCAATACCGTGACAAGACCGGGACAGAACGCAGTTCACGGCAGCGTATTTGGCTTCCACACCAATAGCTTCTTCAACACCCGCAACCCGTTGGACAACGGCCAGACCCCGGTGACGCCGCGGTTCAATCAGAACCAGTTCGGCGGCAGCTTGGGCGGGCCTGTGTGGCGCAATTCCGTATTTGCCTTCGCCTCTTATGAAGGCTTCTTGCGCCGTGGGTCGACGCTGGACATCCAAACTGTGCCTACGGCGGACTTCCGGAATGGCATCTTTACAGGTGGCAACGCGGTGGTCTACGACCCGCTGAGTGGCGCCGCGAACGGCACTGGCCGGACCCCGTTCTTTGGGAATCAGATTCCCCTGAACCGGGTGAATCCGTTTGCGTCCGGATTGCTTGGCTTGCTGCCTACTGCCAATCGGAGCGGCAGCTTCAACAACCTGATCGGTGTAGCCGGATTGCGCGACGACACCCATCGCGGCGACATGAAGATCGACCATCGCCTCTCGCAGAATGCGTATGGATTCTTCCGCTACGGATATACGCAGGCGGAAGTTTCACGCGGTTCCGTGCTTGGCTCGCTTGGTAACGCCGCCGATGCGTCGCTACGCAATCACGCCGGTGTGGCTAGCATTTCCTACAGCTTTACACCAAACCTGATGGGTGAACTGCGAGGCAGTTTCTTCCGTTACCGGAATCAGATCAGTCCTGTAGCGGCGACTCCGGAACTGTCCAGCCTCCTCAACACGAACTTTGGTGGCAATACCTTTCCCGGCGGACTGCCACAGATTAGCATCGGCGGTTTCAGTACGATCGGTCTTTCCAGCGCCTATTTTTCCAAGCCCATCACCAACATCTGGGATGGCGCAACGAACTGGGTATTCCATACCGGGATGCATAACTTGAAGTTCGGTGCGAGCGGCCGTGTAATGCGTTCGAGCGGCTTCGATGCCGGCATCTTTGGCCCTCGGGGTTCCCTTGTATTCGGCCCCGGGAGCACCTTGCAAGCTGGCGGTACGAGCACCTTTAACGGGAATGACGTTGCGGCGAACTCGTTTGCGTCCTTCCTGCTGGGGCGTAGCAGTGTGTCGGGCGTATCGTCCTATCTGACGACACCGACGCTGCAACAGGAGCAGTATTCAGCGCACCTTACGGATACGATTCAGCTGTGGTCGCGACTGTCGTTGGAACTGGGTGTCCGGTACGAGGTGTACAGCCCGTACCGCACACAGCGAACCGGGTCCAATCAGATCTTTGACCCGAGCACCGGTACAGTGTCGAACGCCACTGTGAACTCGGTGTACGACTTGAACAACGTTGCGCCGCGCGTTGGTATGGCGCTGCGTCTGTTCGATCGTCTCGCAGTCCGCGGTGGATATGGCATCCACTTCTTCCCGTTCCCGCTGGCGTATGCTGGCCTGAACCAGGCGGTAACCGGTGCGCAGTCCGGCATCTCTGGCGGGTTTGGCAGCAACCCCACCTTTGGTTTGCCGAACGTTCCAGACACAAGCGGAACCCCCGGCAATAACGCGGCACCCAACGTACCGTACACGGTGACGGATCGCACGCGGGAGACGCCGTACATCCAGACCTACAGCTTTATGGTGCAGGGCGACCTGGGCCAGGGCTTCCTGCTGGATGTTGGATATGTGGGCAATCGCGGACGCCAGTTGCCGCTGTTGTCGCAACTGAACGCCGCACTGCCAGGCGCGGGTCTTGCGGGATTGCCGTTTGCCCAGTTCAACCGTACGGCCGCCACCACCGGGCTGACGAGTGGACTCAACAGCAACTACAACAGCCTGCAAGTGAACCTGACGAAGCGCTTTGCCAAGGGCCTTTCGTTTACCGGCGCGTACACATTTGGCAAGGCGCTTGACTACGGCCAGTCCGTCTTGATCTCAAGTAATAACCGGAACTTGAACTATGGTCCGGCAGATTGGGATCGCCGGCATATGCTGTCGTTGAGCCACGTTTGGCGGTTACCCTTCGGCACCAGCAACCGCTACTTTACGGGCGGTGTACTGGGCAGCATTCTAGGGGATTGGGAGTTCAACGGCATGCTGCGTTGGGCAACCGGTACGCCTTATGCTGTGTCACTCGATCCTTTGGCTTGCAACTGCCCCGGGCTGTCTGGCGGGCTGTTTGCGACGCAAACCTCGACCTCGGGCTCATTCGACGGCAGCACGTCCTTCGATCCAAGCAGCTTTAGCGTAACGGCAGGACAGTTGGGCGGTGGCGGACGCAACACCTTCCGCGGACCGGAGCTGTTCAGCTATGACGCGGCGCTGTTCAAGAACTTCGCAGTGCGTGAGAGCGTGAAGCTGGAACTGCGCGGCGAGGTGTACAACGTTACAAATAACGCCAACTACGCTTCTCCTGTGAGTTCCGCGCTGTCACCCGGCTTTGGAACGAGCAACAGCCTGTTCAATAATCTTGCGGGCCGCCGCTTTCAGGTAGCCGCCCGGATTCTGTTTTAAAAGGAGCCTTCCATGAACCGTACACGATTTGTTGTATGCCTGGTGGCCGCCATAACGGCGGCCTTTGGCCAGGATCGGATTACCGATGAATTTCGGGTAACCCTTTCTCAAGAAGCTCGGGTTGGCGATACGACATTGTCACCCGGCGAGTATCGGATACGGCAGTTGCCCACTGCCAGTAGCCCACGAATGCTGGAGTTTGTCGACAAGCAGGGCAATTCGATTCGAACCACGATATCGGCCATTCCTGCTTTGAAGAACAATGGCGCCGACAAAACCGTTTTGCAGTTTGAACGATCCAATGCCGGCTCGATACCGTACATCAGCCACCTTTGGGTGGAAGGAAAGAGCTACGGATACGAACTGCCTGCGCCGAGCGATTCCACGATGACCACCGCGACACGGACGACCACCACCACGAGCGACAACTCGCTGCGGATGGAAGGATCGTCACGCTGGGCAGAGCCTCCCGCACAGGTAGCGCAGCAAACCACGCCGGCGCCTGCACGCGTTGAGGAGCAGCCACGTCCGGAACCTACTCCGGCCCCGACCCCGCAACCCGAACCTCCAGCCCAGGTGACCGCTCCGGAGCAACCGGTGGCCCCGGCGACTACTGCCCCGGCAGAGGATCGCCTGCCAACCACGGCGGACGATACGGTGGCGATCAGCATATTGGCCGGCATCGCTCTTCTGTGTGTGGGATCCGCTACGAAGCTGCAAAAGAAGCGTAGCTAGCAGTCATCCCCCACTGAACGCCTAGGTCCTGGCAGATCGTACCATCACCAGGGTTCGCCGAGGCGCGGCGTGGACAGCCTCCACCAAGTATCGGGCTGTCCACGCCGTATTTTTTCCAAAGGCACAAAAGAAAACTGCCCGGTTGCCCGGGCAGTTCTGGTTTACGTTACTTGGTTAAGGCCATGCGTTCTTTGATTCGCTGGCGGCCTCGAAAGAGGCGTATTCGAACAGCGGTTGGAGTCATACGCAACCGTTGTGCAATTTCATGTGTGGCATAACCATGGTCGTAGAACAAACGAAGAACCGCGGAGTCGCAATGCCGCTCGCCCATCATTGCACTGCGGAGATCGAGAAGAACATCAAGCTTGGCAGAAGTGAGCGCACGAGGCGAGGAGATGTGATGGTCGTTTAGCGGAGCGGATTTACAGGAAATACGGATGGCTTCCTTCATAATGTTTTTGGCGATGCTGTTCACCCACGCATGCACCGAGCCATCTTTTCTGAGCTGTCCGCGGCATTCCCAGGCGCGCACCCAGGCTGCTTGGGCAGACTCTTCCGCTACTTCGACCGAGGCACCGAGAGATTGTAAAAACCGGGCTGTTTGCTGAATTCCCCTGGGAAACGCCGCCTCCAACCAATTCGCCCTTGTGTCCCCCGTGGAAACGTCATTGATCATGGCTGATAAGCCTGCAGATCGAGCACCAAACCACTTAGTAGCTTGTCTCGCGTCTACAATGTGAACCAACACCTTTGCAATTGGACTTTTGCATACTTATGCCCGAGTAAAGTATTTCCGATGGGAGAAATCGACACGGGTTTTTGTAAGCGGGCAAATACCCGACATCACGCTCATACCTCGTGACACATTGCAGTACGTGTCCGGCATCTTTTGTTCAGGTGAAGACCCGAACGACATAAAAGCCGTTGCACGCTCATAATGCCCTTTGAGAGAAAAGGTCATAGATTGGGCATCGTCAAGATCTACGTCAGGATGAGGTTCTGCGGGATCGGTGTCTACCTCAGCGGAGAAACGCTCGATGGTTTACTTGTCGAACATCATCCGAATCTCATTCCATGGACTTTGAATCGCGAACACACAGTGGAACTCGCGCAGTTCGCCGTGATGGAACACCTCGGCGACAGCATGAAGTACGATGCAGAAACCGCTCGGGCGGTCTGCTGTCGGATGGGGTGGGCAATCCCCACGTATCGAAAGCAGTTAGACGCTCTCAGCGCTTAAGCTTCCAGGGGAACAAGGCCAGCGGCAATCGCGAGCCGTACGAGCCCGGCCGTCTCGTGTATGTCAAGCTTGGCCATAAGCCGGGTTCGATGCGAAACAGCAGTCTTAAAAGTGATACTGAGCCGGTGTGCCACTTCTTTGGTAGAAAGGCCTTCCGCAATTGCCTTTAGGACTTCTAACTCGCGCGCACTCAGAGAGGAGAGCTTCTCGCACGCCGCCGCACGAGCGCGGAAATGACTGTTGGAAACGCCGATGCCGTCCATGGTTCGGCGCAGATGATCGCACCGGGAACGCATGATCTGCAGTTCCTGCGCGCTCTGCGCAAGGAGGGCGTCGAGCCTGCTCCGCAACATGGCGAGCTCTTCGACTACGTCCGGACTATTTTCTGCAAGTGGCACATGAATTCCTTGCAGCATAAGCCTAGTATTCGTGTTAAAAAGACTTAAGTCAATTGTAGAAATGCGTACTAAAAGCGAAAACCAACGTTGAAGGATAAGCAAGGTAACACTCGCTAGCACCCCCTATTGCAGAGCAAACAACAATGTACTCTCGCTCTGTTAGTGGGGTCCGCTGACCGCCTCGAAGTCTTCGCTGAGATTGTCCAAGATCTGCCGCCCGACCCTGGCTTCAGCATCCTGCTGGTGCAAGCTGGCGATCCTCAAACACCAACTGAAACTCGCGCTGCATTGCAGCAGCGTACTCGCCTTCCGATCATCTCTGTAGTGGATGGCACCGAACTCGCAACAGGACGAATTTACCTTTGTCCCGCCGAAGGGACTGTTCGTGTGGCCGGAACGCAATTTCGCGTCGCCGCAACCAATCTGGATGGCGCGCAGAGACCTCTGCAACGTGTGGATGCCGTCTTCCGATCAGCGGCAACATCGCTTCGTAGCAGTTGCATAGGAGTGGTACTAGAAGGCAGCGGGTCTGACGGGATGTTGGGGCTGAAGGCGATCAAGGCTGAGGGCGGAGTGACAATCGTGCAAGATCCCGCATCTGCACGGCACGACAGCATGCCACGCGGAGCCCTCTCCACAGGCTGCGTCGACTTTGTTTTGCAGCCTACTGCGATTGCAGAGGAACTGGTTCGCCTGTGCCGGCATCCGTACGTCGCAGACAGTGCTAATGGGCGCGATGGCGATGCTTTGAACCAGGATGGCGTCAACACGATCCTGCAGATGCTTCGGCAGCATGTGGGTGTAGACTTCGCGCAGTACAAGCAGCCAACGGTACACCGGCGGATCCTGCGTCGTATGGCGCTGCAAAGGATCGACACCCTGGAACGGTACGGCGAGTATCTGCACCAACGTCAGGGCGAGTTGCAGGTGCTGTTCGACGATCTGCTCATTACCGTGACCGAGTTTTTTCGGGAACCGGCGCTCTTCCGTTATCTTGCCAGCCACATCTTTCCAGCGATCTGCCAACAAGGCAGACAGGATCCGATCCGCATCTGGGTGCCAGCCTGTTCGACGGGCGAAGAGGTGTACTCGCTTGCGATCTCGTTGATTGAGTACCTTCGAGATCACCAGATAGAAGCCGCCGTTCAGATCTTCGGAACTGACCTGAGTGAGGCGGTGCTGGAAAAGGCGCGCGCCGGCGTCTACCCCGCAAGCATCGAGCACGAAGTACCGGACGAGCGGCTGCAGAAGTACTTCACCAAGGTCAACGGGCACTACCAGATCGCACGATCGATCCGCGATTTGTGTATCTTCGCGCGCCAGAATCTAACCAAGGATCCGCCGTTTTCCCGGCTGGACCTCATCACCTGCCGGAATGTCCTGATTTATCTGGGTCCGGCATTGCAGCAACGATTGATGCGGACGTTCCACTTTGCGCTGAAGCCCACCGGCTTCCTGGCTGTCGGATTGTCAGAAACCGCGGCAAATCCGGAGTTATTTCACCCCGTGGACCGCCGGCACAAGGTGTACGTACGCAAAGGCACCGCGCCCTTGATCACCCTGGATAGAGGCAGCGGCGATGCAAGGCTATCCGAACCGCCACCGCAAACGCCCGCTGTCGAAAAGGCGAGTGTGGACGAGGGCAGGAAGGCCATCGACCAGTTGCTTCTGAGCCGCTACGCACCGCCGGGAGTGGTGATCGACGGGGAATTGAACATTCTGGAGTTTCGCGGAAGGACGGCACCGTTTCTGGATCGTGCCCCTGGCGAGGCCGGGTTGAACCTGTTGCGGATGTCCGATGGGGCGTTGGGGATGGAAGTACGGCGGCTGCTGCAACGAGTGAAGGCGCGGAACGCACCTGCGCGAAGCGAACCCATGCAGCTTGGCAAGGGTACGGCGGCAAAGGTTGTACGGCTGCTGGCGCTGCCTGTAGAAGAAGGTCAGAAGGGTGAACCGGCGTCGCAGTTTATGGTTCTGTTCGAAGAAGCCAAAAAGCTGGAGCGAAGCCGTCCCAAACCCATTGCCGATGTCAGCCCCGGGCCTCTGCATACGCAGCGCCTGCGCGAACTGGAACATGAGCTGAATGCCACCAAGGTCTACCTACAGACCGTAATTCGCGAGCAGGAGGCCACAACCGAAGAGTTGAGGTCAGCGAATGAGGAAATCCAGTCCAGCAATGAAGAGTTGCTGACCGCGAAGGAGGAGCTTCAGTCCACCAACGAGGAACTCAGCACCGTCAACGAAGAGATGTATGGGCGCAACGCTGAGTTGACCGAGATCAACAATGACATAACGAATCTGCTCAGCAGCATCAATATCCCGATTGTCATGTTGGACAACGAACTGCGGATCCGGCGTTTTACGCCACAGGCCGAGAAAGTACTCAACTTGCTGCCGACCGACGTGGGACGCCCGATTGGAGACTTGCGCCCCAAGCTCGACGTGCCAGATCTGGAACAGCTCTTCCAGGATGTGATTCACGATCTTTCGGCGCGTGAACGAGAGGTACAGGATAACGCCGGGCGCCACTATTCAATGTGGATTCGGCCGTACCGCAGAACCGATCACAAGATCGATGGCGCAGTGCTCGCCCTGTTCGACCTCACCGATCATAAACTGCGTGCCGACTCGCGTTACCGCTGGCTGTTTGAATCCTCTGCGGACACGGTGATTGTGGCGGATGCGGCGAGCATGCAAGTAATCGACGTCAATCCGGCTGTGACATCGATGTTCGGACTACAGAGCCCGGCATTCTTGGGGAAGAGCCTGCTGGACACCGGGCTATTTGCTCCTCCGGAACTGGAGTTGCTTCGGACTGCGACCACAGCATCGTCCGACCAGTGGAAGGTACTGCCTCTGCAGACAGCACGGCGGGCTGGATGGCCGGAGACAGAAGCAATCGCACAACACTATCGTCAGGGCAGCCGCGCGTTGCTGCAGATTCGTATCCGCGAGTGCCAGCCGACAGATTCATCCAGGCGCGACTCTCAGAACATGGGCGTCGCACTGCGTTTGGCAACCCCGGTGGCGACCCTGTTCAACAATGTGCTGACAACCATTCTTGGACATGCCGACCGGCTGGAGCGGTTGTCCCAATTGGATCCGCAGCAGTTGGAAGAGTTGCGTGCCATTCGCGAGGCCACTGAAAACGGTACGGCGATGACACGGCAGTTGGAGGCGTTCTCGCAGTACGAGGCGTCTGGGCTCGAGGTCGTGGATTTGACCAGTATGCTGCGCGACATGGAACAGGTGATCCGGGTGCTGCTGGCGGGCACGATCACCTTGGATCTTCACCTATCGGAAGAGCCCGTGTTGGTGAAGGCTGACATGTCCCGGATTGAGCCGATCATTGTGAGTATCGTCGCAGCGTCCCGCGACCTGATGCCTGGCGGTGGCTTGTTGCGAATCGAAACCCACAACGAGACGGTGACCGATGCATTTTCTTGGGAACATCCGGCGATTCCACCCGGCAGGTACGCCGTGCTTGGGGTAACGGATCGCGCGCTTGGAAATCCCGCACTGAATCTTGCTCCGTTGCGGCTGGCGGCTGCCACAGCACTCGACAATCTGGAGAAGCATGCCAGGGAGTTGGGCGGGCACGTCTGGTCGTACAGCGAGACTGGGCGCGGGTCGCACGTGGGCATCTATTTGCCGCAGGCGTTGAAGGAAGCGGCAGCAGAGTACAACGGGACGCTGGAAGGTGTGGAATCCATCCTGGTGGTCGACCCGGATTCACAGGTTCTCGATTTGACGGCCCGCGTGCTTTCCGATCGCGGCTATCGGGTCCAGCAGTTTCGGAGTTCGACGGATGCGTTGGCGTGGATCGCATCTGAGGACGAGCCGGTGCATGCTGTGGTGACAGAGCTCAACATGGAGCCCGTCAGCGGGCTGACCCTGGTCAAGACACTGCAGCGTGCCTTTCCGCAGATGCAGGCCTTGATCATCACCGGGGGACTCGAGGGAACTTCTGCAGAAGAGCTGTCGAAACTGAACCACGCTCAGATACTGCGAAAGCCGTTCTCCCCGGCGATGCTGGAACAGACCATTCGCAGCCTATTTGACGGCAGGTTGCGGTAGCTACCTGAGAGTGGAATTCGCTCGCACGTAACAATTTTCGCCGTTTGCACTCTACTGTCCGGAAGAGATTACGGCACATCCGGCCAGTATGCAGTATGAGCGGTCCAGGTTGTGGCCTGCCAGGGGAAGCCTACATTGCAAGCATCCGAATTGTTTTTCAGCTTCTGGCAGGCTGGCTTTGAATGTTCGACACACAAGCTACGTTCTGGCAAGCGGCTGGATCTGGTGCACTCTACCCGCCATGATGAGCTTGTCGATTTGGATTACGCCCGCCTAAGGCCCTTGGGTATCCGTACCGTTCGTGAAGGGCTGCGCTGGCACCGGATTGAAGCAACGCCACACGAGTTCGACTTTTCGACGGTTGTCCCTTTTCTAGAGGCGGCCGAGCGCTACGGCATTCAGATCGTCTGGGATCTGATGCACTTTGGTTGGCCCGATCATATCGACGTCTTCGAGACACGATTCCCTTACGCACTGGAGGAACTGGCACATCACTTTGCCAGTTTCCTGGAAGCCCGCGGCATACAAGACTGCATCATCGCGCCGGTGAACGAGATTTCCTTCACGGCGTGGGCCGCAGGCGAGACCGGGTACATGAACCCGTTCGCCTTGAATCGCGGCTCGGAGTTAAAACGCCGCTTGGCCACTGCCGCGATCCGCGCATCCAAGGCGGTGCGGGCTATCTTGCCCAATGCAAGACTGCTTGCTCCAGAGCCGGTGATTCACATACGGCCGCTGTCATTTCTATCGCAAGACGCCGTTGCCGCCGAGCAAGCGCGGGTGGCGATGTATGAGGCGTGGGACATGCTGGCAGGTCGCCTGGCGCCGGAACTTGGCGGCGCCCCAGAGCTGCTCGACATCCTGGGCGTGAACTACTACGACCGGAATCAGTGGTGGCACAAAGGCGAAACGATTCGCTATCACGAGCCGCAGTACAGGCCCTTTTCTGACATTTTGCAGGAGATCCACGCGCGCTATTCGCGGCCAATCGTGATCTCCGAAACCGGCACCGAAGGCGACGAACGCGCGCCATGGCTAGCCTACATCGCTGGCCAGGTCCGGCATGCGATCGCGGCGGGCGTACCTGTCGAAGGTATTTGCCTGTACCCGATTTTGAATCATCCCGGCTGGGATGACGACCGTCATTGTCCGAACGGGCTCTGGGATTATGCCGGACCCGATGACGACCGGGCAATTTATCAACCCTTGGCGGACGAGATCATCCGCAATCGGGACTTATTAAAGGATCAATATGAACTCCCTGCTCTCCAAACAACCAGATCTTATCTGCCTTTCGCACCTTCGTTGGAACTTCGTGTTTCAACGGCCTCAGCACTTGATGAGCCGCTTTGCACGCAACCAGCGGGTGTATTTTTTTGAAGAACCAGTTTTCGACGTAGAGTCCGGCGAAGGCTTTGCGACGATTCACACTTGCGAAAAAACCGGCGTCCGCGTCATTGTGCCGCACCTTGCAAAAGATTGCGACGACGTGAATCACGAACTATCAGGACTTCTGGAAGACATCGCGCGACGTGAGCGTATAGAAAATCCGGTCGCCTGGCTTTACACACCGATGGCGCTAGAGTTCCTTCCCAACTCCATTGAACCCTGCGCGGTGGTTTACGACTGCATGGATGAGCTTTCGCAGTTTCGGGGCGCCCCGCCGAAGATGCTGCAGATGGAAGAGGCTCTGCTACGTAGAGCGGATGTCGTGTTCACTGGCGGCGTGAGTTTGTACGAGGCCAAGCAGAACCGGCACTGGAACGTACACGCAATGCCGAGCGGCGTTGACGTTCATCATTTCAAAGCGGCTCGAGACATGACGGGTTCCCAGTTGGACGAAATGCAGGAGATTCCGCGACCGCGCATCGGGTACGCCGGCGTGATCGACGAGCGAATCGACCTGGAGTTGATTGATGCACTGGCCGCAGCAGATCCGAACTGGCAGATCGTCCTGATTGGCCCTGTAGTCAAGATCTCTGAAGATCAGTTGCCGCGACGCCACAACATTCAATGGCTGGGTATGAAGCCGTATGCGGACTTGCCAAAGTACTTCGCGGAGTGGGATGTGGCCATGATGCCGTTTGCACTCAACGAGGCAACGCAGTACATCAGTCCAACCAAAACGCCCGAGTATCTCGCGGCCGGCTTGCCGGTGGTCTCAACGGCCATTCGCGACGTGGTCCGTCCGTACGGTGAGGCCGGCATTGTTCGGATCGCAGACTCGATTGCTGACTTTGTTGAGCACGTCGAAGAAGCTCTCAAAGAGACATTGACCAATGAGATGAGAACGCGGATCGACGCGCACTTGCAGCGGCAATCCTGGGATTCGGTTTGGAACCGCATGGCCGGTCACATCACAAAGTGCCTGATCGCAAAAGAACGGAGAGAGGTCGCTCATGTTTGATTACCTGGTAGTGGGAGCGGGTTTTGCGGGGGCAGTTGTAGCGTCGCAAATGGCCCGCACCTTTGGAAAGAAGGTCCTGCTGGTGGACCGCCGCGACCACATCGCGGGCAATGCCTACGATCATGCGGATGCTTCAGGCATTCTCGTACACAAGTACGGGCCGCATATTTTTCATACCAACTCAAAGGACATTTTTGAGTATTTGTCGCAGTTCACCAGTTGGCGTCAATATGAGCATCGCGTACTGGCGGCTGTGGACGGCAAATTGGTGCCCGTGCCGGTGAATTTGGATACGGTGAATTCGATTTACAATCTGCGCCTCGATGAAAAGGAGTTGGAACACTACTTCGAGCAGGTGGCAGAGAAGCCGCCGGTGATTCAAACGTCCGAAGATGTCATGGTGAGCCGCGTCGGCCGCGATCTGTATCAGAAGTTGTTTCGTGGATACACGCGCAAGCAATGGGGCTTGGATCCGTCGGAACTGGACGCCTCGGTTTGCGCGCGCATTCCGGTTCGTTTGAATCGCGACGACCGCTACTTTACGGACCAGTTTCAGGCGATGCCGGCGGCCGGCTTTACACGGATGTTCGAAAACATGCTGGATCATCCAAACATCACGCTGCTATTGAATACGGACTATCGCGAGGTCGCCAACAAGGTTCGTTTCCGCGAGATGGTGTACACCGGGCCAATCGATGAGTACTTCCAGTTTCGATATGGAAAGTTGCCGTACAGGTCCTTGCAGTTCCGCCATGAGACGCTCAACCTGGAGCAACTGCAACCAGTGGCCGTGCTGAACTATCCGAACGACCATGCGTACACGCGCGTGACCGAGTTCAAACATCTCACGGGGCAGGCACATGCCAAGACAAGCGTTGTGTATGAGTACCCGTGTGCAGAAGGCGACCCCTACTATCCGGTTCCCCGCCCTGACAATTCGCAGTTGTACAAAAAGTACGAGGAGCTTGGCGCGGCTACGCCGAATGTCCACTTTGTGGGTCGTCTGGCGACGTACAAGTACTACAACATGGACCAAGTGGTTGGACAGGCGCTCACGCTCTGCGCGTCGCTGCAGGGTACGACGAGGCGTGAAATCATTCGGGAACAGCCACTCCGGCAGGCAGCAGCGTCCTGATGGTACGAAACAGAAAGCGGCCCTCCTTACGGAGGGCCTTTTTTAACATTGGGCGGTGAAAGGAAAAAACGCTCTGCCCTTCACGCGTTCATCCAGGACCCATGGAAAAGGCTGCGCCTTGCGGGACCTTGGAGGAACTTGGCGATCTTTGGGAACAGCGCCTGGCGGAGTCCTGGTCGCAAGGGGACATTCTGCGGGCCAGCCTGCGTCGTCTGCAGTACTTGCTGGCATCGCGACGCGAGGTGGTGGATCAACTGCAGAGTACAATCTCGCACACACATCAGATTCAACAGCAGAGGGCGAAGCGTGGGACCACCTCGCCCTCCGAGTTGCGATCCGCTAGGTGCGGTTAACCGATCGTTTGCGACCATCACCGCCTGTTTGTGAGGCGGCAACGACGCTTGGAATGATACGAGGGATCTCATCCAGATTGACCGTGCCGCCCAGTTCGTCAAACATCGCACGCTGCAGAAGCGGATCGGCGACGGACGTCAACAGGAAGTCCGCACTCTCTTCTTCGCCGAGCGACATCGACAACAGGTTGGCGATCGGCATCTCGCCGAGTTGTCGGGCGAGAGCACGGGCCGTGCCGTAGCAGGAGATCTCGTAATGTTCGACGCCTTGTGCGGCGGCGATCAACGCGAGATCGGCGGCGACTGGATCTTTGCTCTTGGACTCTTCGACAATCTGCCGGCCCTCTTCGATCAGGCCGTTGATTGCCGGGCAGGTTTTTGCTTCTGGAGAGCGGCCCATCATCTCAAAAATGAGCCGAAGCCGATCCACCTGGTTCTCGGTTTGGACCACGTGTTTTTCCATCACTTCCCGAAGCTTCGGGTGGTTTGCAGCCGTTGCCATTTCCGGCAATGCCGATAGCAATTGTGTCTCTGTTTCATACAGGCCGGAGAGCTTTTCGGCCAACATATCTCGAACTTGTGCCATTTTGCTGTGTTCTCCTTAATTGGTTAAACGAGAGGTTCTACGGGGCCCGTTTGCCTGGTGCCTGCACGCGGCGATTCCAGTTCCTGAAAGGCTGGCGCGTCCACCATCTGCCAGTCCCCGCCTTGATTCCAAGGGCCTCGCGCGTCGGGTTCGCCACGATCGCCGACGCCGGTGGACGTGTTGAAGTACTGGTCGGTGAGACCTGGCGTAGGCGGTATGCGGCCAATCGAAAACATCGGCTTGCCCATGCTTTCGAGCGCCGCGGTGAATGCCTTCATGTGCGTGATCTCACGGGTCATGAGAAAGCGCAGCGCATCAATGGTGCCGGGGTCGTCGGTGAAGTTGATGAGACGTTCGTACACGATCTTGGCGCGAGCTTCCGCAGCGATGTTGCTGCGAAGATCGACATCGAGTTCGCCGGTGATTTTGAGGTAGTCCGCCGTCCAGGCGTTGCCCATGGAATTGTACAAGTTGACGCCTCCGCCACCGGCAATCGAGATCAGCGGATCTTCTGCAGCGGCGTCGCGATTGTCTTTGGTGGGCTTCAGGTGCATTCGCGCCAAAGTGCCGACCACTTCCAGATGGTTCAGCTCTTCGGTGCCGATGTCCATCAAAAGATCTTTCCTGTCGGGGTCGTCGCAATTCAGACCTTGAATGGAATACTGCATGGCGGCGGCCAGTTCGCCATTGGCTCCGCCGAACTGTTCGAGCAGCATATTGCCAAATCTCGGATCGGGGCGCCCGATGTGGACTGTGTACATAAGTTGCTTGATGTGGTGATACATGGCTTCTCCAAATGGTGCGAGTCAGGCACCCGCTAGAGAGACGGCTTCCTGCAATTGTTTCGATGCGGCGGCGCGCTGCGAAACGACTGGGACGGCACACGATCCATCATGCGAGGAACGCGCGATGGCAACTTACCCTTTCTGGCTTGGCGACGATGCGACAGGGATCAACAACACCGTTGAGGTGCGAAGCGGCAATGTACCGGCAACCACAGACGTTTGCGTGGTCGGCGGTGGTATCGCCGGACTCACTACCGCATACCTGTTGGCGCGCGAGGGCCGTGAGGTGACGCTGCTGGATCGCGGCGCACCCGCCAATGGCGAAACTGCCCGTACGTCCGCGCATTTGGCGACTCTGCTGGACTACCGGTATTCCGAACTCCTGCAGTGGCACTCTCCTGAGGCGCTGCGCCTGGTGGCGGAAAGCCACGCGATGGGCATCGATATGATTGAGACGATCGTGCAGCAGGAGGAGATCGCCTGCGAGTTCGCCCGAGTGGCCGGCTATCTGGTGCAGTCCGGCGAGGACACGCAGGACGCCATCCAGGCCGAGTTACGCGATGCCGGCGGTGTTGGCCTTCCAGTAGCCTCCGCGGATCGAGTACCGCTGCTGCTGGCGAATAACGGACTGGCGTTGCGCGTCGACAATCAGGCCGTATTTCATCCTGTGCGATACGTACGCGGCCTTGCGACGGCACTGCAGCGCCTTGGCGTAACGGTGGTGAGCGGGGCCAACGTGCAACAGTTCGAACCTGGGGACACGGCAACGTTACGGCTGGAAGGTGGAGCGACGGTACGGGCACAGCACGTCGTACAGGCCTCTGGTGCTCCGTTCGCACACCTGGTGAAGATGCATACCAAACAAGCGGCGTACCGGACTTATGTGGCTGCCTATCGATTGCCGGATCACGTGACGGAGCCGTTTTTGATTTGGGATACGGCGGACCCGTTCCATTACGTGCGGACATACCGCGATAGCAGTAGCGGCGCGAACTACCTGATCGTCGGCGGAGAAGATCACAAGACCGGCCATCAAACACGGAATGGCAATCCGTTTCATCGCATCGACGAGTGGACGCGCGACCACTTCGATGTCACCGGCGAGCCGGAATACACGTGGTCCGGGCAGATTCTGGAGCCTGTCGACGGGTTGGCCTACATCGGCCGTGCAGGAGACGATGAGCAGTCGAACCTGTATATGGTGACCGGTACGTCGGGCAATGGACTCACGTACGGTACCTTAGCCGGGCGGCTGATCACGGACTTGATTCAGGGCCGTCGGAATCCTTGGGAAGAGGTGTACGCGCCGAACCGAGTGAACCTGCGCGCGACCACTACGTTCCTGAAGGAAAACCTGGATGTAGCGGCGCAGTATACGGACTGGGTGACTCCAGGTGAGGTGGACGCGATCCATGAAGTACCGCGCGGCGCAGGCGCGATTCTGCGTGAGGGTACGTCAAAGCACGCCGTGTATTGCGACGAACAGGGCGAGGTACATCACCTGTCGGCGGTGTGCCCGCACTTGGGGTGCGTTGTCTCGTGGAATCCCGCAGAACAGACTTGGGATTGTCCGTGCCACGGGTCGCGTTTCACACCGAAGGGCCAAGTACTGAATGGCCCCTCGGTAAGCGATCTCAAGCCTTGAACTACTGCCACGGCGCCGCGATGGGCAAACTGGTTGACCCACCGAAAACCCCAACGGTGCCGAATTCCGTGATCCAGGCGCCCGAAGAGGGACGGTACACGTTGGGGGCATGGCGTCCAAAGCCGAACAGGTCGGAGGGAATGGGACGGTCCCCCGCAACCCCGCGCGTCAGCGTATAGTCGCCATTGGCTGTGTTGTATTGGAAATCGCCGTTGTTATCGATCAGCCAAACGCCGTTTCTGAACAAGCCTGCCCGCCAAATACCACTGCCGGTCCAATCACCCACGACCGGGATGTAGGTGGAATCACCCCAGGAAAAAATTCGATCCGACGAGCCGGTCCATGAGTTGCTTCCGTCCCAATCGAGCACCCAGGTGCCGTTACGGTACAGGCCAATCATCGATCGTCCGGACCCGGTCCAATCTCCGACAACAGGGATGTCGCCCGACGTACCGAAGTAGGCAAAAGCGTCGGTTCCCCAAGTCCAGGCGTTGTCGCCGTTCATGTCGAAGTACCAGACGCCGGAGCGGAACATACCTACGCGGAAGACGCCTGTACCATCCCAATCACCGACCACCGGCAGGTCGCCAGGGGCGCCTAAAGGAAAAGCCACATCGCCAATGGTCCAACTGAAGTCGCCGTTCCGGTCAAGCGCCCAACCTTGGTTATGCGTGTGGAAGACACCGATCTTGTCCTTAGGCTTTACCGCACCACCGGCCTGGCGGATGATGGCCGCAAAGCCGCTGATGCCGCCATTGTTGCCTGCGGTCTGGTACGGGGTCGCCGACGCGGCCATCGTGATGTTGACCGAGCTGGTTGAGCCGGCAAAGAGAATGAGATTAGCATTCGTCTTTCCAGTTGCGATGGCCGCGCCGGAATCGACACCATCCCCGCCCCACAAGGAGGAGAAGATCACGGCTCCCTGCGGGGAAAACAATGTGACAAAGGCGTCGTAAAACCCGCGGTACGAGGCTTGCACCGACTGGTTCACCGGAAAGGATGGGGAGCCGGTCGCGCCAGTAACTACGATTTGTCCGGAATTGCGAATGGCAAGCGCATTTACCGCGTCGTAACTGTTGCCTCCCAGAAAGGTGGCCCATTGCACCGACGTACCCGCCTGGCTGTACTTGACGAGGAAGCCGTCGGCGCCACCGCGGCCGAACTGCGTCTGGGACGCTCCTGTAGTGACCGGAAAATCAGCCGACGGCGTGATGCCACCAATGACGGCCTCGCCACTCGAGGTCACACGGATCGCATTGCCCATTTCCGGCTGTGTGGAGGAACCAGCGCTGCCTCCCAGATACGTGCTGACGACTGGCGCCGTGGCGCTGGAGTTGAGTGTGATGAAGAAGCCGTCCATGCCGCCGCGTGGGCCCAGACCAGCAACCACTGGGAGATTGGAAGAAGTCGTGACCCCGGTGAGGAACATACGCTGCTGCCAGACATCCATGGAAAGTACAGCATCGTCGCCCGCGCCTCCAATGTAGGTGCTGTACAGCGCCGTGCTGGCAGCGGTATCGAGCTTGAATGCAAAACCATCCTGCCCGCCGCGCGGTGACCCGTATAGCGCCGCGGTGAGAGGAAAATCGTTGGACGTGGTCTGACCGGCGCCGTATATGCCACCGGCGTCAACGGCGATCGCGTTGATGATGTCCACCCCGCTGCCGCCGTAGTAGGTCGAGAAATCGAGGACGGAACCATTGGCGGTGAGACGAGCAACAAAGCCGTCCATCGCGCCACGCAGCGAGGTCTGCATCGGGCCCTGGCGCGGGAAGTCAAACGAGGAAGTGGAGCCCGCCACCACCGGCCGGCCAACCGAATCGAGCGCCATTGCATTGATGCGATCCACTCCAGAGCCACCGAGAAACGTAGCCCACAGCAGCGTGCTGCCATTCGGGCTGAGGCGCGCGACAAACCCGTCTGTACCACCGCGATTGGTGCCCTGGAACGGGCTGCTGCCCACCGGCGAAGACGACTCCGTCCAACCGGCGAGGTAAATGGAATCATCACTGCCAAACGCCGTCGACGTGATCGCCTGATTGCGATTGCCACTCCAGAATGTCGCGTACGTGAGGTCGGGGTCGATCACCGTTGGCATGGAGGCATCCAAACGGTCCACAGCCAGGCCCACTTCCGCATTGGCACGCAGGACATAGCGGGCGCTGCGGGCGATCTTCCTGCCCTTGTCCAACTGATAGACCTCTGGGATGCGTTCGCGCATTTCACCGCTGGCCGTTAGCACTCTGAGGCTGCCGTCCGGTTCCACCTTGGGTGGGCCGATTGCTTTGTACTGCATCCGGATGGTCGCAGGATCGGTGCCGGGATCCAGCAAAAAGTCACTCTTCCAGCTTTGGTTGGTGAGGCGGCAACGCATGGCCACGCCGTCGTACAGGTTGCGGTACTCAATCGCGCCGTACGCCGGGTGCGACGTCCGGCTTTGGCCGTCAATCAGGTTGACGCGCGTGATCTGCTGGTCAATCCCGTGAAGGGAAGTGTTCTGCAAAGTCCCAACAAAAGACACCTGCAAGCCCGAACTGTACGTAATGCCAGTGGCGGTATAGCGGGCGGAGCGCGAAAAGTCTGTCGCAATGAATGAGCCGTCTTTGGACGGATAAAAGATAGCGTCCGGCTTGACGTTGAGGGACGACAGCGCAGGAGGCGTCGAGCCATGACTTGCCGCCGGTTTGTAGAGCCAAAAGCAAGCCAGGCCGAGTAGAAGCACACTGGCAATCGCGGCAGGTTTTTTCATATACCGCTCTTTTCGTCCGGAAAAGCCTGCCTTTTAGATCTAACGCAGGCAACGTACTAGGTTCTTGAGACGTACGCATTGCCTCTTAGATAAAAGCGAAGGGGGAGTTCGGCGCTATGCCGTATTCCAATTCGTGTTGTGGTGTGGATCGTCTCGTGTACAGGACAGTCTGGCTCCAGCACAACCAGGGGCGAGCCCTTAGCCGTGACGTCTACTCCGTTGTGAAGGGAGCGGGTGATGCCCATCGCAAGTGTCAACTTTCCAGGACCGTTGGTGAGTCCCGCTGCCTTTCCGCGGCGGCGCTCCATGTGTTCCAGCCCGGCTTGAGGCTCAACCGCTCGGATGAGCACACATCCGGCTTGATGTTCGGGCTCGGCAACCAGGTTGAGGCACTCGTACATCCCGTAGATGAAGTACACATACGCGTGTCCGGGTGGACCGAAGATCACACGGGTGCGCGGGGTAATGCCACGGGCGGAATGTGCGGCAAGGTCGCCCTCGCCCAGATAGGCCTCCACCTCTACGATGCGCGCCGTACAATCCGCCGTTTGCAGGCGGCAGCCCAGCAGGTCTTTGGCGACCGTCACCGTATCGCGCGCATAAAACGATCTGGGCAGAATCCGTCGGATAATAGGAGCGTAGCAACGCAACCCGATTCGATGCGGCTTTTTACCGGTCTAGACCTGCCTGCAGACATCGCCGCCACTTTGGCTGGCTGGCAGGCTGCGCTCAAGAACGAGGATACGGAGAGCGACGTCCGCTGGAGTCCGGCAGCGAACTTCCACATCACAACAAAGTTCATTGGCGAGTGGCCGGAGAATCGACTGGAAGAGCTGATCGGCGTACTGGCGGGCAATGTGCCGCGCCCGCGTTCATCGGTGAGGATCGAAATTCCCGGACTCGGCAGCATGTCGAACGCACACCAGGGACACATCCTGTACGCGCGTGTCGAGTGTCCCAGTGGGCAACTGCAGACCCTCGCAGCCGCCACTTCGATGGCACTCCAGCGCGATCTGCAGATCCCGGACGAGACGCGCAGCTACAGGCCGCACATCACGCTGGGCCGTGCGCGCCGGGATTTTCCGGCTGTGGGTGCCATCCGCACCGAGCACTTGTCGTTCGAAGCACCGGAGTTTGCGCTGTACCGTAGTGATCCCGCCCCGCAAGGCAAGCCGGGTACTGTATATTCGAAGCTCTCACGATTTCCTTTCGCGACCAATCTATGATCACGCCTCTCTTGCTTCTTGTCTTCGCGTACCTGCTTGGGGGTGTGCCATTTGGCTACCTGTTGGTGAAATGGCGCACTGGATTCGACGTGCGCAGCGGCGGTAGCGGCAATATCGGCGCCACCAACGTGTTGCGTACCTCTGGACGCGCCTTAGGGGTGGCGACGCTGCTGTTGGACATCGCAAAGGGCTACGTCGCGGTATGGCTGATGGGCCGGTATACGACGGAAAGTCCGCTGTGGATGAGCCTTGCGGCACTTACCGTGATGGCTGGACACGCATTCCCGATCTTCTTGAAATTCCAGGGTGGAAAGGCCGTTGCGTCCTTTATCGGAGCGTTTTTACGGCTGGCTCCATGGCCGCTGCTCGCGGTGCTGATCGTCTTTGTCGCCGTGGTGTACGTTACCCGGTACATTTCTCTCGGCTCGATTGTCGCGTGTGGACTTTTTCCATTCGGCATCTGGCTGATCGAACACCCCGAATGGCCCGTGGTCGTGTCCTCCGCGATCGCCGGCGCGTTCGTTATCTACCGGCATAAGAGCAACATACAGCGACTGCGCGCCGGAACCGAGAGTATCTTCCGTTTTGGCGGCAAGAAACCCGCCTAGTTTGGCAAGCCTCTTGCAATCTTTTTTAGCGGAAGGAGGTTTGAGAGACAGATGTTAGCTTCTAGACGGGCTTCGTCGAATACCAAGCCCTCCCGATTCCGCGGTGGATGTCAAAGCAACAGCCCTGTGCTGTGGTTGGGTCCGCCGGGCCAGCGGCAGGCCGTAAGGCCATAAATGCCGTCTGGAGACTCTGCGACAGCAGCGTCAGAACACGGCGTTCGCGGAAGCAGTGCCATCCTTGCGGGGACCTTCTGCCCACCTTCTTTTGCCCCCAGCAGATAGGCGGTCAGACGGTTCCCACTTGGGATAACCGCGAGGTCATAGAATGTAGAGCATGACCCGCCGGCATGCCTGTACTGTCATAACCCTCACCGCCACGGCCTTCGGCCAGAAACCCGATCGCCCCACCGTGAGACTGCAGTCCACGCGTGCTTCCGCGAACTTCGATTTACTCGGCGGCAGCTTAATCGATTTCCAGCTAGCCGGCAGCATCAATCCCCTCTCCTGGGACTCCAACGCCAAGGCCGATCCCTCCTCACCCCGATCTCGCGGCCACTTCCTCTGTATGGACCGCTGGGGCCAACCCTCTGAAGCCGAAAAGAAGAATGGAATGCCGTTCCACGGCGAAGCGGCAGCCGTAGCCTGGAAGCTTTCGAGCAATTCCGCAAGCGAGTGCCAGATGCAGGCAGACCTGCCCATCGCTCAGCTTCGAATTGAAAGGACTGCCAAGCTCGACGGCGCCACCCTCACCGTACGCGAGCGCATCACGAATCTGGGAAAGCTAGGCCGCATGTACAACGTCGTACAGCATCCGACGATCGCGCCGCCTTTCCTGGATGAGTCCACCGTCGTCGACGCGAACTGCGGCAAAGGCTTTGCCCAATCCGCGCCCGATGTACTGCTCAATCCTGGTTTCCCCGCATTTCGGACGCTCACCAACAATCCGAATCCCAACGTCGCTTCGTTCGTGATCGACGGCCCCACAGGATGGGTCACCGCGCTTGCCCCGACCCACAATCTGGCGATCGGCTATGTGTGGTCCACCCGCGATTATCCGTGGTTGAACATCTGGCGGCATGTGACAGACGGAAAGCCCGTCGCTCGCGGACTGGAGTTTGGCACCACAGGCCTGCACCAACCCTTTCCGGAAATGGTGCGAAGGGGCGGACGTATGCTAGACCGTCCGTTATTCGCCTACATTGATGCAGGCGAAACGCAGGAGCGCAGCTATACCGCGTTCCTGGTGCGTACGCCGGCAGGTGCAAAGGGCGTGCGCGCGGTGGAGATCACGAAGGACCAGACAGAACCGCACGTACAGTTTATTTCTTGAAGTACCAGAGCCAGAAGTATTGGTCGCCGGCGCCGTGGCGATAGCGCGGGTCAAATCCACACCGCTCCGCCATCTCCACCGCCTGCTGATCGGTAAACGGCACCCCGATCCAGGTATCGCCCGGGCTGGTGGTGACACTGGGGTCGCCCTGCACCTGGAACTTGAACAACGCACCAGGACGCAATAACCGGCTGACTTCGCGCACGTAGTTTTCGATCACTTCACGGCTGGGGATGTGTTGAAACACGATGCCCGAGAACGCAAAGTCGTACGGCTTGTCGTCCGGCAGTACGCTCAGGTCCATACCATTGCCTTGAAACGCCTTGGCATGCGGAAAGGTTTCGAGTGCGCGATTGGCCTGGGCCACCATCTCGCCACTGACGTCCACGGCGTAGACCTCGCCGAAGTACTGCGCCAGAGCGCGAGTGACCCGTCCAGCGCCACAGCCGATTTCGAGAACGCGCATCTGTTTGGGATCCTTGCCCTGGCAGATGTTTTCAAGATCGGTGAGGATCTCCTCTTCAAACGTCAATTGGCCCGAGGCGAAGAACTCTTCGTCCGACCAATTTTCGTTTCCGGTCGCCACGTAGTAGCGCGCATTCTCTTTGGCGCGTTCGTCCCAATCGCGCCGCATCTTCAAGAGTTGTTCTTCGAGGTTCACCAACCTTCATTGTAAGGCGTTTGCTAAACTGAGGGTCGTAGTGGACGGCCTCAAGCGGTTTATCTTCTGGGAATACAAGCGCGGCAGTTGGCAGTACGATCTCATCGTCGGCGCCATTCTGGCCTTCGTATTCCTCACCCCAAGATCCTGGTTCAAGGATCAACCGCGCGAAAACCAGATTGAAATGCTATCGTCGAATCCGGGCGTCTACCTGCTGGACCCGCGCCTGCTGCGTGAGGTACCTGAAACAAACCGCGTCGCCGCCGCATCCGAACTATTGAAGGCCAAATATGGAAAGCGTCCACCGGTCACGAGAGTTGAGCCTGTAGTCGATGCGGAACACGAAATCGTTGGTTATCGAGCGCTCACCCAATAAGCATTTGCTGGCAGTTGCCAGCTATGCCGTACTTACCCTGCTTGCGTTGCTCAGTATGGCTTCTGCCCGTGCGGCGGAGGCACTGCCCGACGTCATGTCTCGCATGGACAAGGCAGCCGCTGCGTTCAAGGGCATGACAGCGCAGATGAAGCGCCTGGACCATACGGCTGTCATCAATGACACCTCAGAGGAGCGCGGCGCCGTAGCTCTGCGCAAGACGTCCAAGGGCGTGCAGGGCCTTGTCACAAGTACGTTCCCGGAGCCTCGCACCATGGCATTTGCCGGTAGCGAATTTCAGTTCTACTTACCCAAGGCCAATACGATTCAAGTCTACAAAGTAGGCGGCAAGCGCGACCAGATCGACCAGTTCATGGTCCTCGGCTTTGGCACGAGCGGCAAAGATCTGCAGAAGAACTACACCGTCAAGCTCGGTGGCGCAGAGACGTTGAATGGGGTCAAAACAACCCGAATCGAACTCGTACCCAAGGACTCGAAGACCCTGGAGTTGTTCCAGCGCCTCGATCTCTGGATACCGGAAGGCGGCAACCACGCCGTACAGCAAAAGGTGTTCCTCAAGGGTGGCGATTACAAGCTAATCAGCTATACCGACGTTAAGATTAATCCGCCGCTCACCGATGCGAGCTTCGACTTGGGTGCGCCCCGCAACGCCAAGAAAGAATATATTGGGAAGTAGCGGTCCCGCCGCAAGTTCCTTTCCGTGCAAAAGCCCAAACAGCCTCATCTCCCATTTCTCGACTGGATGCGGGGACTGGCAGCAACAATCATGTTGCAGGGCCATACATTCCATTCCTTCACCAAGCCGGAACTTCGTACGGAATCCGCCTACGTACTATCGCAGTTTGTCGGCGGACTCCCGCCGGTCATCTTTCTCTACCTCACCGGCGTAACCTTCGCCTTCATCCTGGACAGCAACGAACGTCGCGGCCTCACGGCCTGGGAACGCTGGGTAGCGGCCCTAAAGCGTGCGCGCTACCTCTTTGTCTTGGCGATCCTGTTCCGTATTCAATTGTGGGCTTTCGCCTGGCCCTGGAATTCCTGGACCGACTTATTCAAGGTCGACGTGCTGAACATGATGGGCCTGACCCTGTTTCTGCTGTCGCCGCTGGCAGTCGTCCCGTTGATCGATCGCGTCCGCCTGTCGACATTTATGGGACTCGCGATCGCGGTGGCATCACCGCTGATCACGCAAGCCGACTGGACCTGGATGCATCCGTTCCTGGCCGCCTACATCGTACCCAACTTCGCGATGTTCCCCATCTTTCCCTGGGCGTCCTTCGTGGCGTTCGGCGTCGCCTCCGGCTGCCTCCTCAAGCGCTGCAAGCCGGAAAACCTGGATCGCATGATGCAATGGAGCGCGATCTTCGGCTTCGTCCTTCTGTACACCGCGCAGTACCTTTCGAATCTTCCCTACTCCCTCTACGCCAAATCCGATTTCTGGCTGGATAGCCCCGGGTTGGTGTTCATGAAGCTAGGAGCAGTCTTTATCCTCGCCGCCTTTGCCTACCTCTGGGGGATGCGCCCTTGGGCCGGCAGTTGGAGCTGGGTACGGCAGTTAGGCACCACTTCATTACTCGTCTACTGGGTCCACATCGAACTGGTGTACGGACGTTGGTTCGGCTACTTCAAAGATCGCCTGGATACGTGGCAAGTGGTCGTATTCTCCGTCCTACTCATTCTTTTGATGATTGGACTGTCGGTACTGCAAACGCGGTTGAAGCGCCTACGCGCGAGCGATTGGAAGGGCTGGTTTTCCAGCACCTCGTCCTCAAGCCCTCAACGGGTTCCGGCCTCCACCGACTGACGCCGGAACGGCAGCCACAGCAGCGTAAAGAAGAGCAGCCCAATCAATTCGCCGCCAAGGATATATACCGGCCAAGGTCCGAGGTAATCCAATACCGATGCGCTTTCCGGCTTCCGGCAAAGGTACATATAGTTGGTCTGGAAGATCCAATTAAACACGCCAAGGGCAGCGGCATACACGTTCAGCGATAGCAGTACTCGCCAGACACACCCGGGCAGCAACCGCATCTCACGGCTCCACCACAGGTACAACACGCACATCACAATGCCACCGTGGGCGAGGAAGAAGTAGACCGTCGGATACGTGGGGAACGGCTCCCAGAGATCAGGCGTGATGATCGCCATCGAAGTACCCACCAGGCCGGCCAGGAACGCAAACTCAAAAGCCCACTGCACCTTCAACAGCATCGCGATCACGGTCATCCAAAGGATCACGTCGCAGAGCTGCAGCGGCAACGTACCTGGAAACTGCCATGAGTTGTGACGCGCTTTGAACACATACCAGATCAGTTCATTAATCATGAGCAGACCGCCAAGGGCGACACGGATCCCCGTCCGTGCAGGAATACTCAAACGGTGAGCCAGTTGGGCGAAAAGCCATGCAAGCAGAGGTATCGAAATCAGGATTGCCCAATGCGTCAGGCCAAATAGGACGAAATTGGTGTTCTTCATGCGTGCGTCGCCAACCGTTGCAAATGGTAGTCCACCCCGTATTATCTAGCATTTACCAAGCGGCAAACGAGTGAGCGGTGTCCGGCCAAACACAACTGCGTTCGCTAGCCCACGTTTTCGCCCACTGGAGAAGAAAAGGTAAATCTACGTAAATCCGTCATTTACGCAGCGATTTCAAGAAAATGAGAACCTCGGTCGTTTCTCCGGCGATTGAGGTCTAAAGTCCCACGAAGCTACCCTCGAACGCGGGCATCCAAGTACCTCATCCGCATGCGGGTACCGGGTGTCGATAACGCCGGAGAAATGCCCCTGAGGAGTAGTTTGGGTCAATTGTTCGGCCAAAAACGCGATGTTACGCTCAGTCATCTTCATTCGCCGATGGTGAAGACTTCTACGAAGAAGACCACGGCGAAAGGACTCCAGCTAGTGACTATGCCACGCCTCTGTTTCGTTCTTTTGCTTGCCTGTACAGCCATTTTGGCCCAACGCCCTGCGTCCTCGTCCGGGCTCACCGACACATCTTCCCTTCCCGTTCAAAAAATCGGCGCGGATGACCTAATCGGCTTAACCGTTTACGATTCGCCCGAGCTCACTCGAAACATCCGTGTTTCGAACGACGGCACCATCCGCCTGCCTTTGTTGCGCCAACGCATCAAAGTCGCGGGCATGTGGCCCGCAGAGGTTGAAAGTGCCATTGGCAATGCCCTGCGAAAAGAAGGCGTGATGGTCGAGCCAGTCGTCACCGTAAACGTCGCGGAATACCGCAGCCGTCCCATCAAAGTCGTGGGCGCTGTAAAGCACCCGGTTACGTTTCAGGCGTTCGGCGAAACCACTTTGTTGGACGCGATCTCGAAAGCGGAAGGTCTTTCCGATGATGCCGGCCCCGAGATCCTGGTGAGCAAGACGCAGACAGGCGAAGACGGCAAGTCGCGCACCTTGGTCCAGCGGATTCCGGTCAAGGTGTTAATCGACGCCGCAGATCCGGAGTCGAACCTGGCTCTGGAGGGCGGCGAAGAGATCCGCGTTCCGGACGCCGGTCGAATCTACGTCGTAGGGAACGTAAAGAAACCCGGAGCCTTCCCGATCAAGGATGCTTCGGAGACCAGCGTGATGCGTTTGCTCGCGCTGTCCGAGGGCCTGCTCGCCTACAGCTCCAAAACTGCCTACATCTACCGCAAAGAAGCATCCGGCGGAAAGAACGAGATTCCTATCGACCTCGAAAAGATCATCCAGCGTAAATCGCCGGACGTGTCCCTGGTCGCCAACGATGTCCTTTACATTCCTGACCGGACCGGCCGCAAGACTGTAATGACCACCCTCGAGAAGTCTCTGCCGCTTGGCGCGGCCGCCACCTCCGCTCTCATCTGGGCGATTCGATAACACCAGGATTATTCAGACCATGCAGAATTCGAATCAAGACGGAAAGCAGCAAGGCCTCATTGCTCTTTCAGGCAATCCCAACGGCAACGGAGCGTTGTCCCCCATCTACCTGCAACAGGTGATGCCCGGCAACGGCCCCACCGGAGATCCGGAAATCGCGGAGCAGACGGTACCGCTGAGTCACTACCTGTGGACGATCAAACGGCACGCGTGGAAGATCGCCGTTTGGGTAGTGCTGTGCATGCTTGGGACGTTCCTGGTATCCGTGCGCCTCGCTCCGATCTACGAATCGGTAGCGACCATCGACATTGATCGCCAGGCTCCCAGCGCCATCGTAGGCCAGGACTCCGCTCGCGCCGCAAGCCCGAACGATGCGGACCAATTCTTGGCCACCCAGGTCAAGCTACTGCAATCAGACGCGGTGCTACGGCCCATCGCCGCGAAGTACAAGCTACTCGAGCATGAAGAGCAAACCAAGGGCCTCTCCGAAGACAAGGTAAAGGCACTGGTCGCGGCCCCGGTGACGTTGAAGAAACTGACAGTCACGCGCCCGCCTGCAACTTACCTTCTCGAAGTCGCATACCGTTCCTCGGACGCAGATCTTGCAGCCAACGTGGCAAACGCAGTCGCAAAGTCTTACCTGGAACACACCTACAGAATCAGACTCACCTCGTCATCGACGCTTTCGAGCTTCATGTCCCAACAACTGGATGAGCTGAAAGCCAAGATGGAACAGTCCGGCCAGCGCCTCGCCGCCTTCGAACGGGAGCTGAACGTGATCAGTCCGGAAGAAAAAACGAGCATCCTCTCAGCTCGCCTTCTGCAGCTCAACACGGAGTACACCAATGCGCAGGCAGACCGTGTACGCAAAGAGTCGGCCTTCGAATCGATGAAGAATGGCTCTCTCGAAGCAGCGCAGGTCTCAAGCCAGGGCGAAGCACTGCAGCGCCTCAGCGAGCGCCTCAATGAGGCCAAGCAGCGGCATTCGATGACTCGCACCACCTGGGGTCCCAACAGCCCTGAGTTCAGAAAGTCAGCAAGCGATGTCTCGGAGTTGCAGCGTCAGTTCGATGAAACGCGCCATAGCATCGGCAAGCGGATTGAGGTCGAATATCGAACCGCTCTGAGTCGCGAACACATGCTCAAGCAGGCAGTCGCCGGCACCAAAGCCGAGTTCGATAGTCTGAACGGTCGTTCGTTTCAGTATCAGCAAGCCAAACGCGAAGCAGAGAACGACAAGCGAATCTACGATGAGTTGCTCCGAAAGATCAAGGAAGCGGAGATCAACTCAGGGATTCAGAACAACAACATCCGCATTGCAGATCTCGCAAAGCCAGGCGCTAAGCCGGTATTCCCCAACATCCGTCTGAACCTCTTTTTGTCGCTGCTGGTCGCATTGGTGATCGGAGTCGCCGGCGCAATCCTGGCGGACCTCCTCGACAACACGATCACGGATCCCGAGCAGGCCGCTCGCGTACTGAACACCGACATCGTCGGTGGGCTCCCGGCGATCAAGTTGCTGGATTCGCAGCAAACGTCGTCCGCAGCAGCAGGATCACTGGTTAAGTTCGGAGACGCCTCCCCAGATAAGATCTCGTCGTACGAAGAAGCAATTCGCACCTTGCGCAACTCCGTACTCCTCGGCGACTTTGACCGGCGCATCCGTTCACTCTTGATCACAAGCGCAGCCCCAGCAGAAGGCAAGACTACCACCGGTGTACACCTCGCGATTTCGCACTCGCAACAGCGCAAAAGAACTCTGCTAATCGACGCCGACCTCCGCAGACCTTCCGTTCATAAAAAGATGCGCGTACCGAGTACGGTTGGCCTGTCGAACTACCTCACCGAGAACATCGACTGGCGTGGGGTCATCGTGAAGGACGAAGATTATCCAGACCTGGATGTAATCGCCGCAGGTCCGCCATCCCGAAAAGCCTCGGACCTCATCGGCGCCCGCATGGTCGACCTGATCGACGAAGCCAGCAAAGAGTACGACCTGGTGATCGTAGACGCTCCACCGCTTCTCGGTTTCGCCGAACCGCTCCAAATGGCGACAGGCGTAGACGGAGTTCTCGTCGTAGCCTGTGCGGGCAAGACAAGTCGGAAAGCCGTTGGAAGCGTTCTAGCCACTCTGACGCGTCTTCGCGCGAACGTCGTAGGCGTCGTCCTCAACCAGGTCAAGCCAGGAATGAGCGAACACTATTACTACTACGGTTATCACCGGAACTACTACATGGCGGCTCCTGAACCAGAGAAGGGATAATGCTGGTCTCTCGCAGATTTTTGAAGGTAGCCACGGGGGTTGGTGCAGCCACACTGCTTTGCAAGGGGCTTGCGGCGGCACAACAACTCATGCTCGCAAGGACGCTCGGTGCAACTGAGATGGCCGATGCTTTCTTCCTGGCGCAAGTTCTACCAGTGCTACTGAGCGGCTTACTGTACAACGCCCTGTCGGCAAACGTAGTCGTCGTGCTGGCTGGCCTTCCCTCATCCGTGAATCGAGCGTCGCTTCTTTCGGGCCTTCTGCTGCAGGTCGCCGCTTGCATGCTGCTGGTGGTTTTGTTGGTATTCCTTGGCTCGTTGCTCTTCTACACTGGATCGGCAGGTGGCGGCACCAATACGCTATGGCAGCGAGCAGCTCAGTTCCAACTCCCACTGCTACCTATCCTGTTCTTCCAACCAATCGCTGGTTTGGCCGCTGGCGCTCTTCAGTCCAACGGAAACATTGCCGCGTCGCCATTGTCGATGAGCCTGCCTTACCTCTTTGGGGTCATCGGACTGGCTTTTACGCATGATCGCAGCCCGTATCCCCTTGCTCTTGGGCTAGTAAGCGGATCGGTACTCCAAGGTGTGTCGCTCTGCCTGGCACTTCATTTCGCAGGGGCACAATGGGCCAAGCCAATCTTCGGGAATGGACGTCAACTCTTCAAGCTCGTACTGCCAGGCTTGGGATGCAACGCGATCTCGACTTTATACCTGGTGTCGGATCGATCATTTGCAGCTTCCCTTGGAGTTGGTCAGGTGGCTGCCATCAGCTACATCTACTCCATCGTGACGATGCCAACCCAGATTCTAGTCAACACAGTGGTTAGTGTGAGCATGCCCCACTGGGCGAAGTTGACTGGCAACCGCGGCGAGTTTGCCGATTCACTCGGTCGAGCCTTGGGGTTGCTCTTGCTGGCTGTTGTGCCACTCGCTCTTTGCCTGCACTTTGCGGCCTCTCCTATCAGCTCCATCTTGTTAGGTTCGAGCGCCTTCGTCCAGAGCAAGCGCGATGAAATCGCAGCGCTCCTCGGAAGCTTCGCACTCGCAAGTATCGGCTTCGCATTAAAGGACACTCTAGCGGCAGCTCTGATCTCGCAAAGAAAGCCAGCACACGCACTTGCAGGAGGCTTTTTCAGCCTTTTGGTTGCCTGGGCAGTCCGGACCTCTCTACCAGGCGACCTTGGACTACGCGCCGCTGCGATCGCAACCACAATCGGTCTTTTCACAGCTGCCGGAGTAGCAATGTGGTCGGTTGCGAATCGAGAATGGCTCGGCAACCTCTGGGCGAGGGTGCGCATAGCGATAGTTCCTGCGTTTCCGGCAATCGCAGCCGGCAATGTAACCACTACCCCGGAAGCATCTGCAACAGTGGCAGTACTTGTTTACGGGCTTTTTGTTCTAGGATCGATGCGGTGCTGGGATTGGACGCCTGCCAACACCAGACATATCGAAGGATAAAGATGCTGGCGCTAATCCTGACCCTATTTTCACTACTTATCCTCCCGCTCACCAAGTTTGAGGTGGCGAGCGTTCCCTTTGTCGTTCTGGGCTCCCTGGCCGCAGCTTTCGCTCTATTCAGCAAGATTAAACAGCGCCCGTCAAAAACGGGACGGTGCATTGGTGCCTTCTTGGTGGTTTGCACACTCCACATCGGGTGGATCTTCGCGGGCAGCGTCACAACAGAAGAATACATCCGGGGCGTAATCCCCTTCGCCTTCCTTGCTTTCTTTTTCGTAACCACGCGACTGGTGACGCTTCGTCGTGTCACGCTGCTCTACTCAGCAATCATCGCAGTGGGCATGGCATTCGCAACGCAGAACGTAATCCTGCTGCCGAAAGTGATCTCGGGAGAGGTATGGCGAAGCACCTTTGTAAACCCAAACCATAGCATCCCACTCCCAGTGGTCGGCTTTCATCTCTGTGTTGGACTAGCGCTCCGCAAACATACTTCAACAATCCAACGTTTAGGGCTGATGCTCTGCGCTGCATATATGCTTCTGTCCTCATTACTGACTGGAACCCGCAGCTTAATCCTGGCCTCCCTTCTTCCTCTTCTCTTTGTGCCCTTCTTCCTTGGCCTCTCCTTTCGTCAGCTCGTTCGGTATTGCTCAGCAGTTGCGGTACTGGGTTTAATCGCATTCGTTCTTCCCAAGGAGACGTTGTTCAAGGGTGCACGAATCGGCTACACGCAGGCAGGCAGCATTGACACCAGAATGCAAGAGAATGAAGTAGCCTTACAACTTATTCAGCGCTCACCGTTAATCGGCAACGGTCTGGGCTTCCGATTCGACACCTCGGGCCTTTATTACCAGAAGACACGCGTAGGCTACGTTCACAACAGCTACCTATATCTGCTCATGGACTTCGGCTTGTTCGGGCTCCTTTACATTGCTATGCCATTCGTTGCGCTTTACAAGCTGACACCATCGAGCCTCGGTGATTACCGACACCACGCGATCGGGCTCATCCTCGCACTCGCTGGACTCATGATCTTCAGTGCAGGGTTCGCGATGGCGAGACTCATTCAGTTCAATGTGATCCTTGGAGTCTTACTAGCCTTGCTCGAAGTGCTCAAGCGAGATCGTGGCCTCGCTGTGCGGCCTTTCGCCCGCGGGCCGATCTTCGTTCTCGCGCAACTGCGTCAAGGCACCCACCATCGCGCAGCCTAAGGAAACAAAAGGACAGTAACTCGATATGTGCGGATTTGCCGGGATTTTTCACTATGCAGAACCCAATCGCAGGGTGAACGAAGAGTTGCTACGAGCGATGACGGCTCAATTGTCCCACCGTGGTCCCGATGCGGATGGATTCTTTGTCCATGGCCCGATCGGGCTTGGGCACCGTCGCCTGTCCATCGTAGATCTCTCACCGAGCGGCGCACAGCCCATGCTCACGCCGGACGGGAACGCTTGCATTGCCTACAACGGAGAGTTCTATAACCACCAGGCGTATCGAGATCGCTTGACCGCAAGAGGAGTCAGCTTTCGAGGTTCTTCGGACACGGAAACACTGCTCCACACAATGCGGGAACTGGGGCCTGACTCTCTAGAACAAGCGTCCGGCATCTTCGGATTTGCATACTGGGATGTTCGCCAACACGCACTCACTTTGGTTCGGGACCCCCTTGGGGTAAAGCAGGTCTACTTTCACGATGACGGCAAGCGAGTCATTTTCGCTAGTGAGATCAAAGCGCTACTTTGTGACCCTTCGATCCGCCGCGAGATGGACCCTCTGGCGGTTTCGGAGTATCTCCATTTCCATACCCCCTTGTTCGAACGAACCTTCTTCCGCGGCATACGGCAGGTACGCGCAGGGGAGTGGATCCGCTTCGGCACGCATAGTGTTCGATCCCGACAGTATTGGCGCGTGGACGACTTCCACAAGTCGAAGGCGACTCCCGCCGAGCAGGTGGAGCACCTAAAAGAACAGTTGAATCTCGTGGTTCAGGATCAGCTGATGGCTGATGTCCCCGTTACTGCCTTTTTCAGTGGTGGGATCGACTCAACAGCGGTGGCAGCATTTGCCTCACGATCGGGAAACCTACAGGACGTCTTTGGGGTGCACTTTGCCAACCAAGGTGTAGTGGACGAGCGCCCCTACCAAGAGGAAGCCGCAAGGGCGCTGGGTCTTCGCCTTCACCTTACAACCCTCGATGGTCGGTCGTTTCCGTCTGATTTGGAAAAGCTACTGTTTTACCAAGATCAACCGGTTATCGGACCTGCCATGTTGCCGATGAGAGCGGTAAGTGAGCTAGCCGCGACGAACTATAAGGTCTGCCTTGGCGGTCAAGCCTCTGACGAGGTTTTTGGCGGGTATGCACGTTACGCGCTGGGGCGCCCATTCAAAGTCATTGGCAACTGGTTCGCCTCGACAGGAAACAAGCAGCGGAATGTCGGCGGGAACCTTTCGAAACAGCTCACGCAACTCCGCAACTTGAGACGGCTCGCGCGTAACGTCAGCAGCCTAGGCGACTGGCAAACACACTACTTCGAGAGTTTTGCAAAGGTTCCACTGTCTCTCTGGAAAGGCCTCTTCGCAGCACATGAGCTCTGCGACAGGGATCATTGCCGACAAGTCTTTCAGGATGAAACGAATCTTTCGAAGGCAACAGACCCCACTGACAAGCTCCAGGAGTGGGATCTTCGAACCTACCTCACCGGCCTTTTTCAGCAGGATGACCGAATGAGCATGTCCGTCGGCCTGGAATCGAGAGTTCCTCTTGCGGATCCTCGCCTGGTGAAGCACGCATTTCATATCCCTGTTGACTTGAAACTACGTCGAGGCGCGACCAAATGGATCTTGCGCGAAGCAATCTCTGACCTGGTCCCTCCTTCGGTTCTGAACCGCGTCAAGATCGGATTCGACACCCCGGTCGACGCCTGGATGAGCAAACAGCACGCAAGTTTTGTCCGCGACATCTTGCTCTCACAGCAGGCCAGAAGCAGGGGGATCTGGTCGGCCACAGGAATGGATCTGCTGCTACGGCGGCCCCACTCGCTTTTCTGGAACGACCTCACATGGAAGGCTCTGAACATTGAGCTGTGGGCAAGACTATTTCTGGACACCAGCGTTGCAGAGTCCCTTCCGCAACAGGAATCCTACACTGTTCGGACCGCGGCCCTTGAGGCAGCACAGCCAGAAACAGCGCACAAGCCCGAAGGAGCGAAACTCCCGAACCTGATTCGGGAGGTTCGAGAGCTAGGACTGGGCCGGACCGCCTCGCGCATCGGCTGGGAGCTGAAAACGCGAGCTGCCCTCACCGGACGAATTCCGGCCCAATCCGACGAACACCGGATTCAGCAGGGCGTCATATTCGCAGAGCAGAGTACCGTGGCAGCAGAAATCGCGAAACTGCTAGGCCCAGAGCAGTGTCGCTCATTGGTTGACATTGCGAGGGATGCGGCATACGGTCGGTTGACCGCCTTCGGCGGATGGAAGGCAGACCTTGGCTATCCGCTGGCTTGGCACAGGAACCCAGTGAACGGCCGGGGGTTCGCCAGAACAACACATTGGTCGCGAATGTATGGCCAGCAGGCCTACGCCGGCGATATCAAACTCGCTTGGGAAGCCGGGCGATTTCCGCAGTGCTTTGTTCTTGGGCGCGCCTCTGTTGCCGATTCCTCGCTAACCCCACAACTTGAGACGGCGGTGCGAGATCAGATTCTGGACTTCGTCGCCAAGAATCCTCTCAACAAGGGCGTTCAGTGGTGCAATGGCCAAGAGGTGGCCCTACGGCTCCTTGCATGGACCTTCGCGATCGACACATTTCCCTCACTACTTACGACCGAAACATCCACAATCAATAAGTGCATCGTCGAGTCTACACACTACATCGAGGAGCACCTGGAGTATGCGCAGCGGTCGGTTTACAACAACCACCTGATCTCAGAAGCCTTTGGTATGTTGCTCGGTGGCGCTTTGGTTCTGGACCACGACCGTTCACGGCATTGGATCAGCGAAGGAATTCGAATCCTGGATGAGGAAGCCGACAAGCAGTTCTACCCGGATGGCGCGTACATCAGCCAGTCGCACAACTACCATCGATCCGTGCTGCAAGTGTATCTCGCAGCGATTCGCCTCGTTCGGAATCAGGGACAGGAAGTTCCCCAATCTTGGCTGAAGGCGCTGGACCGGTCACTCACCTTTCTACTTGCTCATCAAAATCCGACCGACGGGCGCTTGCCAAACTATGGCGGCAACGATGGCGCAATGCCGCTGATTCTGTCCAGTTGTGAGTATTCCGATTTTCGTCCGACGCTACAGGCCGTGTCAGCCGTCACTCGAAATGAGTTGCTGTACACGGCTGGTCCGTGGGATGAAATGGCTCTTTGGTTGGAAGGAGCCACCGTTCGTGACCTGCCGCGACGAAAGCGCGACTCGACCTCGGTCAGCTTTGCAGATACCGGTTATCACGTGGTGCGAGGCTCGTCTCCCGAGACATTCGCAACGTTCCGATGTGGAAGTCTGAAGGACCGCTTCTCGCAGATTGACATGCTCCATTTGGATGTCTTTTGGCGAGGGCATAACGTCCTGGTAGATACAGGCAGCTTTCTCTACAACGGCCCGAGTGAATGGCATACCTACTTCTATGGAACCGGGGGACACAACACGGTTCGGATCAACGGCCTCAACCAGATGCCACATATCCGAAAATTCAAGTGCCTGTATCCTACCGAGGCTGTACTGGTTTCAGGTAACCGTATCGCGGCTTCAGACCCACAAGGGACGCAGTTGATCTCGCTTGTGGGCGAGCACTATGCATACCAGCGCCCGTTCCGGATCACGCATCGCCGCACCGTACTTTACGATGGATTGGAAAGCTGGGTGATCGTCGACGACCTTCTAGGATCAGGTGAGCCCGAAGCGGAGATCTTTTGGCATGGGGGTGATTTCCCCTTCGAAAGCCAGCAGCCCAACACGGCATCGCTGCAAACTCCCGACGGACCCTTTCACATTTCCATTTTTGATGGCGGGGGCAACCCGCTTGAGGGCAGGATCTTATGCGGAGAGGACAACCCGCCCGCTGGCTGGCTGTCGCGCCACTACGCTACAAAAGTCCCGATCCCGCTCTTGGCTGCAAAGCGGCGGGTAAACGCACCAGCACGGTTTGTCAGCGTTCTATCGCCCACCCAAGTAGAGTCAACCCACTGCACCGGTGAGCATTTCGTGGCCGTATTCGCGGACGGCCGGCGCATTACGTTCCCCCATGGCGCGCCCACAGAGGGTTTCGCCTCCCCAGCACCGCTTACCCTGCCGAACCTCACGACGGAAAAGGAGCTTATACGAGGCTAATGAGAATCGCAGTCTTTCATCAGCACTACCTGGGCCAAGAGCAGGGCGGCGGCTCCCGATTCAACTCGATGGCACGCGTATGGAAGCAAAAGGGACACGATGTCGTAGTGGTTGCCGGAAGTGTCAACTACGCCGGACGGACGGGTGACCCTGTTCGGGCACGTGATCTCTTTCGGCGTGAAATCGGCGATGGGGGCGTTGAAGTCCTGCGCTGCTGGGTCCCGGACACCTACTCGCGCAGTTATCTGCAACGCGCTTTGGCGTTTCTCGGGTATACCCTTTCCGCTACCCTCGCTTCCCTGTTCATCGAACGGCCCGACGTCATCATCGCAACGTCCCCGCCCCTTGTAGCCGTCGTCCCAGCTTGGATTGCATCCAAACTTCGCTGGCGGCGAATCCCCTGGATCTTCGAGGTTCGCGACCTTTGGCCGGAAAGCGCAATCACTACTGGAATCCTCTCACAAGGTTCCCTGATGACTCGCATTCTGTACCGCATGGAAGCATTCGCGGCCAAGTGCGCCGACCGCATCAATGTTCTGACACCGGCGTTCCGGGATGATCTCGTGACACGCGGTCTGGCGACTCCAGACAAGATCGTCTTCGTGCCGAACGCGGCAGACCTGGATCGTTTTCAACCCGCGCCGCCGAGCGAGACCGTCGCTGAAGAGATGGGCTGGAACGAAAAGAAAGTGTTCCTCTATGCCGGAGCCCATGGCCGGGCGAACGCACTTTCCCAGCTGCTCGCCACCGCGCATCTATTGAAAAGTCGTCCCGATGTGTTGCTCGCATGCGTCGGTGATGGACCCGAACGGGCAACGCTCGAGGAAACGGCAAGTCGTGAGGGTCTGAGCAACATTGCCTTTTACGGCCCTCAGCCCAAAACCAGGATGCCGGCACTCATCAACGCAGCGGTGGCGGGAGTCGCCGTCCTGCAGAACAATCCGACTTTCCGCACCGTCTACCCGAATAAAGTATTTGACTACATGGCCTGTGCAAAGCCTACGGTCCTGGGGATCGATGGGGTTGCGCGCGATCTCGTCTGTGCGCAGGCGGAAGCCGGACTGTTTGCCACGCCCGAAGATGCTGCGTCGCTGGCAAAGGCAATCCTGACCCTGGCGGACAACAAAGAGCTTTGCGAACGGCTAGGCCAAAGCGGCCTTCGCTGGGTACGGCAAAATGCAGACCGCTCAGTTCTTGCGGAGCGGTACCTCGATATTCTCTCCGATCTTGCAGGCAAACCAGCATTCCCGTCGGCGACAGTCGATTCGTTTGCAACCACTCGCTAAAGCCTTTGGGGAAAGAATGCGCACCAAACTGCCATTGCTCATTTACGGCGCTGGAGGATCAGGTCGAGAAACGGCCTGGCTCGCGGAAGACTGTTGGGAAGGGGGCTCCGACCATGCACCGGTTGCATTCATCGACGATGCTGTTGGAGCCGACGGAGGCGCGATCCGAGGCATGCCACTCCTCAACCTGGAGGAAGCGGCAAAACGTTTTCCAAACGCCAGCTTTACAACGGCGGTAGGCAACCCCGCGTTACGGGCCAAGCTCACCGAGAAGGCGAAGCAGTTTGGGCTGGTCGAACATAGCCTGATTCACCCGACGGTGATTCGCTCCCGGCACGTCCGATTCGGAGCCGGAGTGGTGGTCTGCGCAGGCTCGACGTTAACCACCGACATCGAAGTTGGCAAAGGCGTACAAATCAACATCAACTGTTCAGTCAGTCATGATTGTGTCCTTGGCGATTACGCCACGCTTGCGCCGGGCGTTCACCTCTGCGGCAACGTACATGTCGGGCGCGGTGCCTACATCGGCGCTGGAGTGGTCGTGAAGAATGGAACCCCAGACCGACCGTTGGTTATCGGACCCGGCACCGTTGTGGGCGCGGGAGCTTGCGTCACCAAGTCGTGGGAGGCGGGTCTCACCGTAGTCGGGGTACCAGCCGCCATCTTGCGACAAAGGAGTTGCAATGCGACTTAAGCGCTCGCTCGATCTAACCATTGCAGTCCCGCTGTTCCTGTTACTGCTACCTGCCCTCGCCGCGCTTTGGATGGTCATTCGCTTTCGGATGGGAAGCCCTGTGATCTTCCGTCAGAAACGAGGGGGACTCGGCAACACGGCCTTCGACTTCTACAAGCTCCGCACCATGACCGACGAGCGCGACGCGGACGGAAAACTGCTACCCGACAGCGTGAGGCTGACTCCTCTCGGTGTCTGGCTACGCCGCACCAGTCTCGACGAGTTGCCGCAGTTATGGAACGTCATTCGGGGCGATATGTCGCTGGTAGGCCCTCGGCCCCTGCTTGCCGATTACCTCGCGCGTTATGACGCAACGCAGCGCCGCCGGCATGATGTCCGGCCCGGCATCACAGGATGGGCTCAGATCAACGGTCGGAACTCGCTCAGTTGGCCTGAGAAGTTCGCGCTAGATGTTTGGTATGTCGAACACCGGAGCTTTCTTCTCGATCTACAAATTCTCTGGCGGACCTTTGCGGTTCTGTTCCGACGTGAAGGCGTGAGCCATGCCAGTTCAGCGACCATGCCCGAGTTTCTCGGTCCGACGAAAACTGCTTCCTGACTGGTTCCTCATTCTTATCAAAACTACTGCAGAAAAGGATTGTTCGATGTCTACTGTTGCCGCATTTCCTACCTCCCCGTTTGTGCCCCCCATGCCGCCTCAGGCAGCAACAACCGCCGCCCCTTGGCCCTTTTTTTCTCAAGAAGACGTGGATACGGTTGGCCGGGTGCTGATGTCCGGAAAGGTGAACTACTGGACGGGCAATGAGTGCCGCGAGTTCGAAAAAGAGTACGCACAGAAGCTTGGCGTACAGCACGCAATCGCATTGACCAATGGGACGGTCGCACTCGAGCTCGCGCTGTATGCAGCCGGCATCGGCCCGGGCGATGAGGTGATCGTCACGCCGCGCTCATTCATCGCGTCGGTCAGTTGCGCGGTCATGCGCGGTGCAACGCCCGTGTTCGCTGATGTCGATCCGGAAAGCCAGAATCTGACGGCGAGAACAATTGAAGCAAAGCTCACGCCCCGTACACGGGCCATCATCGCCGTGCACTTGGCCGGATGGCCTTGCGAAATGGACGAGATCCTTGCGCTTGCAAAGAGCCGCAACATTGTCGTCATCGAAGACTGCGCACAGGCGCATGGCTCGTACTACAAAGGGCGGTCTGCGGGCAGCATGGGCCAAATCAACGCGTTCTCGTTCTGCCAGGACAAAATTATGACCACCGGCGGCGAAGGCGGCCTGGTAACCACAAACGACAAAGAGCTTTGGAGCAAAGCCTGGTCATTCAAGGATCACGGCAAGAGCTACGACGCCGTTTACAACCAACAGCACGGAGCAGGTTTCCGCTGGCTGCATGAGGACTTCGGAACGAACTGGAGAATGCTGGAACTGCAAGGCGCGTTGGGCCGCAACTGCCTCCGGCAGCTCGATAACTGGGTCAGCCTGCGCCGTCGCAATGCCGCTACCCTAAACGCAATCTTGAGCGATCAGCCCGCGGTACGACTCACGCTTCCGCCCTCTCACATCGAGCATTCCTACTACAAATACTATGCTTTTGTACGTCCTGAGGCACTACGCTCTGGTTGGACGCGGGACCGGATTGTGGCCGAAGTGAGCGCGCAAGGCGTCACCTGCCTGGCGGGTAGCTGCAGCGAAATCTACCGCGAGAAGGCGTTTGCCAAGTACGGCATGATGGTGGAGACGCTTCCCGTCGCTGCCGAGTTGGGACAGACCTCGCTGATGCTGCTGGTACACCCAACGCTGTCGCACGAGTCCGTCGCGCATGCAGGAGAAGTAGTACGTAGCGTCCTCCAAAAAGCAGTACGCTAAAACACCTGCATTTCCTCCTCAAACTTAAGCTGGGGTAGCCGAAAAGTACTAACAATGATGGTCTCATTGCGAAACTTCAAGGCAAAAGAAGCTCTGCCCCGTATGCTGGCAGATGCCGTCATCGTTCAGTTGGCGGCAATTCTGTCCCTCTGCGCGACCTTCCTCTACTACATCTACGGCCACGGTGGCGACCTGTTGAGCAAGCAGTTCATCCTGCAAGAACTGCAGGCGCGTTATCTGCAACAGCTACCCACGCTGGCCACCGTGTTTTTGTTGGTTTTTGCGGCCACCGGCGTCTACACCCGCACACGTGGCTACAGCGTTCGTTACAAATGGCCCGTACTATTCCGCGCGTGCGGCCTCGCGTCTTTGCTCTACCTTTCGGTCAGTCTTCTCATTGATCGCGAAGGCCTCCTTCCCCGGAGCACGCTGATTCTCCTGCCGCTGCTAACGTCCGCAGGCGTTGTTGGCGCACGCTGGCTCAACTTCTGGCTCGAAACCACACGGGCCGCTGCTGAGCCCGCGTTGCGCACAGAACCACAGGACGCAAGCGCTCCGGTGTTAGTAGTCGGCGGTGCCGGCTACATCGGTTCCATCGTTGTTCGAAAGCTGCTCGATCGCGGCCGTCGCGTTCGTCTCCTGGACAAGCTTACCTATGGCGATTCCGCCATCTCGGACCTGTTTGGACATCCCAACCTCGACTTCATCGTGGGCGACTGCCGCAACATCCAGGACGTCGTACGTGCCATGTCCGGAGTGCGCGATGTGATCCACCTTGCAGCGATCGTTGGCGACCCGGCCTGCGCTGCGGATGACAAAAATGCGCTCGAAATCAACTATGCTGCGACGCGAATGATGCTCGAAATTGCGAAAGGCAATGGCATCGAACGTTTTCTGTTCGCATCGAGTTGCAGCGTGTATGGCGCGTCCGACTCTGTGATGGACGAACAGTCGAACACCGTGCCGATCTCGCTGTATGCCGAAACGAAGCTGAATTCCGAGCGCGTATTGCTCGAAGCGAAGTCAGACACCTTCCACCCGGTCGTACTTCGCTTTGCTACCGTTTTCGGATTGGCACCGCGCCCGCGGTTTGACCTGGTCGTCAACCTACTCACGGCCAAAGCATTCCAGGAAGGCATCATCACGATCTTCAACGGTGATCAGTGGCGTCCCTTCATTCATGTCGACGATATCGCGGAAGCCGTCTGCCAGACCTTGGCCTGTCCCATTGAGCGCGTTAGCGGAGAGATTCTGAATGTCGGCGACGACCGTCTGAACTACACGCTGTCGCAAATCGCCTCGCTCATCCACGCGGAATTCCCGGGCACTCGGATTGAACATGTCGAGAACTCGGATCGGCGTAACTATCGTGTGTCGTTCCAAAAGATCCACGACCGAGTGGGGTTCTCCTGCTCCCGTACTATCGAGGACGGTATCCGCGAGCTTCGCCTAGCGTTTGAACAGGGGCATATCTCGGACTACAAGGCGCCTCTGTACAGCAACTTGACCTACCTCAAGACGTACGGAGGAGTGCACGCGAACAATCAGTTGGACGGAGAAGTGATGGCTGCTTTCTCGCGCAGCCTCGGAAACCTGGAACTCGCAACCTCGCAGGACGCCGGGGTCTCGCCCGTACTACCCCAGAGCAGCATGGTGCCTTCGAAAGCGTAAGGCACCATCACCAAAATCGATTAAGCGGTCGTTCCGCCGCCAGCAAGGGCTAAAAGCTCGGGTTCGAGCTGATCGAGGCTTCCACGCAACGCGTTGTAAGCCTCTTCCGCCCCCTGCAGGCTGCCGGAGCGACCGATTTTTTCTAGTGCCAGCGCTGCCTGATACGCAGGTTCTGCACCAAAATTGGCTACCGCACCCTTCAGACTGTGGCTTGCACGCTCCACCCCCGATGCATCCTTGGCGGCTAGTGCATCCTTAATGTTTTCAACCAATTTGGGGTAATCTTCCAGAAACAGACCAGCGATTTCGCGAAGCAGATCTTCATCGCCACCAACCCGATCCAGCGCCAACTCGCGATCCATAGCCAAAATCTGTGAGCTCATCCCAAACTCCCTTTCGAAACTACTCGACACTTGAGCGGAGCAAACACTCCCTCTCGCACTGTATCGGCAGACCGAGCGAAATTCAACACTCTTTCGCAAGGTGCGACGGCGAACGCTCTGAGCCGTCCACGGAAGTCCTTGGCAAAAAAGAAGATCCGCTGGCGTTGTGGCACCAGCGGATCAACTGCGGCGTACAGCCAATTAGGTAGGTTTAGAACTGATTCCAGAGGTACTGGTTGTACACTTCGTGATGGAACTGAACTTCCGGCGCCTTCACGACCGTACCCAGCAGCCGGGCGCAACGGTCAGCCGAACCCTGCTTCAGGTCCGCATAGCGAGCCTTCACGTCGGGACCCAGCAGCGAAGTCGTCCACTCCGCGGAGCGGAAGTTCTGGATTGCGTCGTAGATGTTGTCGGGCAGGAAACGTTCCGCCTGGCGGAGGTTCTTGGTCTTCGCGATCTCGCCGTCAAGGCCAGTCTTGAAGATCGAGTACAGCACCATGTACGGGTTCGCGTCCGGACCCACTGAGCGAACTTCCACGCGCGAACTCTTCTCGTTGCCGATCGGGATACGAACCATCGAACCACGATCGACGGCCGAAGCCTTGATCTGATTCGGCGCTTCAAAGTGCGGATCCAGACGGCGATACGCGTTCACCGAAGCGTTCAGCAACAGGCAGATGTCATTGCCGTGAGTCAGGATACGGTCGATAAAGCTCCAGCCAAACTTGCTCAGGCGCTCTTCACCCTTCGGATCCCACATCAGATTCTTGCCGCCCTTGGTCACCGACACGTTGGTGTGCATGCCGCTACCGTTTACGCCCACCACAGGCTTCGGCAGGAAGCTCGCAGTGAGGCCCATGCTCGTCGCCACCTGACGGCAGATCAGCTTGTAGATCTGAATCTGATCCGACGCGGCCACAACGTCGCTGTAGCTGTAGTTGATTTCAAACTGCGACGGCGCGACTTCGGGGTGATCCTTCTCGTTCTCAAAGCCCATCGCGCGCTGCACTTCGGCGCTGGCATCGATGAAGGCGCGGAGCGGATCGCCAGGCAGCGAGTGGTAATAGCCGCCGGTGTTCACATACTCAAACGTGCCCGTCTCATGGAAGCGGCGCTCCGCATCTACGCCCTTGAACAAAAATCCTTCGATCTCGTTCGCGGCGTTCAGCGTGTAGCCCTTCTCCTTGAACTGGTTGTTGGCGTACTGCTTCAGCACGCCGCGGATGTCGCCGACATACGGGGAGCCGTCCTTGTCGATGACCTCGCCAAACACCAGAACCTTGCCTTCACCAAAGTAGTCGGCAGGCGCCCAGTAAAACGCGCTCCAGTCCAGACCGAGGCGAAGATCACTCTCGCGCTGCGCGGTGAAGCCGCGAATGGACGACCCGTCAAAGGTAAGGTTGTCGTAGCTGCCGACCAGGAACTTCTTGTCGTAGTCCAGCATGTGGAGGCGGCCTTCAAGATCGCTGAACAGGACGGTCACCGCTTTAATGCGCTTCTCATCCGTCAGGTACTTGATGCGCTCTTCCTGAATCACGCCTGGGTCAACGCGTTCCTTGCGCTGCTTCTTCGCTTGCAGATTCTTTTCTTCTAGCTCTTCATAGGAGAGCGATAGAAAGTTTCGCAGATCGTTCGACATCAAACTCCTTATGCTTAGAGGCGGCTACCGCCTCTCTGTCATCATAGCTGGATGGACCAATGTTTCGTACTGCTCCAGAGCTTTCCTGAAAGCAATTTTTTATAGATCCCATCATGGATTCTAAGATTCTGTACTCTGTGGTCGATCAACAGCGCCAAGCGTTTGCTAAATCGCCGTTTTCCACAGCTCACGAACGCCGAACCCACCTCAAACGTCTCCGCCGCGGGCTCCTCGCCGCACAACACGATCTGGCGCAGGCGGTGCACCAGGATTTTGGTGGCCGTTCGCAGTACGAAACCGCCTTTGCAGAAGTCCTCGTCGCAGCCGGGTCGCTACAGCATGCCGAACAACACTTGGATGATTGGATGCGCGAACGTCCGGCATCCCTCGGCTGGGCGCTACAACCCGCGCGTGCCTACGTCCTGCCGCAACCCGTTGGCGTAGTCGGCATTATGGCCTCCTGGAACTACCCCGTCTTCGTATCGCTGTCGCCCATGGCCGGCGCTCTGGCCGCTGGCAATCGGGTCGTATTGAAGCCGTCCGAAAGTACGCCCCACACGGCGCAGGTGCTCGAAAAGATCATCGCCTCGACCTTCGCGCCAGACCACGTGACGGTCATCCAAGGCGACGTCGAAATCGCCCGCGAGTTCGCTGCCTCCAAGTGGGACCACCTCATCTTCACCGGCTCCGCTCGCACCGGCCGCGAGGTGATGCGCGCCGCCTCCGCGAATCTCACGCCGCTCACTCTCGAACTCGGCGGCAAATGCCCCGCAATCGTTTGCGAGGACGCGCAACTCGAACGCGCCGCGGACGCCATCATCTATGGCAAGTTCCTCAACGCCGGCCAGACCTGCGTCGCGCCCGACTACCTTCTGCTTCCGGACTCACTCGTCAACCGCATACTACCCCTGCTCAAATCCGCGCTGGACCGCCTCTACCCCAACGCCGTCCAGAACCCCGACTACACCTCGCTGCTTCGCCAAGCCGACTACGATCGCCTTACCGCCTGGCTTGCCGCCGCAGAGTCAAAGGGCGCCAAGATCATCGCGCAGGGGGATTCCGACCGTACCCGAAAGCGCCTAGCGCCGTGCTTCGTCACTTCCCCGCCCCTCGACACTCCGCTGATGACTGATGAGATCTTTGGACCCGTACTCCCCATCGTCACCTACGCTGAACTCAATCAGGCGCTGGACTTCGTCAACGCCCGCCCTCGGCCTCTGGCACTGTACGCCTTCACCACCTCGCAGCGCATCGCCGAACGGATCCGTCGTGAAACGGTCTCGGGCGGCTTCTGCCTGAATGACACCATCGTCCACGTCGCCGCAGAAAGCCTCCCCTTCGGCGGCATCGGCGCCAGCGGTTTCGGTGCGTACCACGGCCAGGCCGGATTCGACGCCTGCAGCCATCTCAAGCCCGTATTCGAGCGTCGCGGACCCTCACTCGGCCGCCTCATCCGCCCCCCGTACGGCAACCTGCAGGAACGCCTCCGAAAACTGCTCCTTCGCTAACCGCCGCGTGGTACTTTTGATGGTTTCTATGGCGGCTTCCCTCACCCGTCGTACCTTGATTCCCGCGCTCGCGGCGATGCCCTTTGCCGCCCCCGTACAAGCCGCACAGGACGAGGCGCCCATTCGCGTCGACGTCAACCTCGTCAACGTACCCTTCGCCGTGTACGACGCCAACGGCCGCCTGATCCCCGATCTGTCAGCCTCGGACTTCGATGTCTTTGAGGACGGCCAACCGCAAAAGATCCGCTTCTTCTCACGCGCCACCGAATCGCCGCTCACCATCGCGGTCGTCGCAGACATCTCCGGCTCACAGAAGGAATACCTCAAGGAACACCGAAAGCACCTGCGAGACTTTCTCAAAACGGCACTCAAGCCGCGCGACATGGCCACCCTCATCGCCTTTGGCGCCAACGTCTGGGAGGTCTCCCGCCCGGACACCCGTCCCGACCAACTCGACGATGCCCTCGCCGAATTTCAGAAAGCCAAGAATGTCTCGGAAAGATACCGAAGATTAAGCCCCCAGGAAATTCGTGACAACACGTCCAGCTTCTATGACGGCGTGGTGGAAGCCGCCAAAGCCCTGCGCGAGGCAACCGGACGCCGTGCCGTCCTTCTCTTCAGCGACGGGGAAGACAACTCCAGCGCGCGAAACCTCTTGGACGCGATCGAAGCCTCGCAAGAGCATTCCGTCACCGTATTCAGCCTGCGTTATACGGACCTGAAAAAAGGCGGCGTATGGAGCGCCCGCAACAAGTACGGCCGTTCCGTCATGCAGCGGCTGTCCGCAGAAACCGGTGGCCTCGAGTTCGACGCCGCCCGCGAAGACGACCTGAAAGCAGCCTTCCGCCAGATCTCGGAACTCCTGCGCAACTCCTACGACCTCGCCTACGCAAGCAGCCAATCGGAACGCGACTCCACCTTCCGAAAAATCCGCATCAAACCCAAAGATCCGAAGCTGCGGGTACGCCACAAAACCGGCTACTTCGCACGGCCGCTGTAACACCAGAGCAAAAGGGAGCGGCCCCTACGATGGCACAGCTTTTTCCAGAATCGAACCGGTTGGATGAGCGGCCTAAGAGCCGCACAGAATCTCTGTTTGCCTACTACAGCCGATCATCAAGTTCCCAAGCCTCAGCGATCCGCGGCATTCTGGAAAACTGGTACGCGGTTTTTCCAACTGAAGGCCAATCCGACCTCCGCGCACGACTCACACACGGTGGGCATATAGGCTTCGATTCAGCCGTATTTGAGTTGCTACTGAATAGCCTTGCACTCGCCTTGGGGTGCCGAACTTCAGTGCATCCCGTACTGATTGGGACTTCAAAGCGATGCGATTTCCTTGTCGAGAGTCCGCAGCACGGAAAGGCGATAGTGGAGGCAGTCCTTGCCCGTGGGGTCTCCGCCATCGAAGTGGGACAGAATGCCCGAGAAGGAATGCTGTTGGACGCACTCGACGAACTTGAAACAGACAACTTCTTCATCGGTGTGCATGTTCTAAGGCAGTCGGCAACCAGCGGCTCTGGCAAGCGACTTAAGCGGTTCGTCATCGAACAATTCGGAAAGCTTCACCGCGACGAGATACGCTCTCGCTTCGAGCAGGTGGGGCTGGACGGGCTTCCTACAGCAACCTACCAAGAGGAAGGCTGGGAAATCTTACTAACGGCGCTTCCCAAGTCTGACTCTTCAGATGAGGACGAATATTCTCGGGCGATCGGGTTCGAGCAAACCGGCGTCATTGAACTGAAAACGAGCGGAATTGTACGGCGAGCCTTGGAAAAGAAAGCCGCACGATATGGGCATCAAGGGTGTCCTCAAATCATCGCGGTAAACTCTCTCGATCCGTTTACCAGCGATCAACACTTTAGCGACGCACTCTTCGGTGATGAGTGTTTTGAGATGACGACGACAGAGACCGGCCACTCCTTCAGAGAGACAAGGCTTCCAAACGGACTCTGGCACGACGGCTCCGGGCCCCGATATCGGCGCATTAGCGGCGTCCTCGCCTTCACCAATGCAACAACCTCGCGTGGGTTCAACGCCACAGCTACGCTCTATTTGAACCCGTGGGCATCCGAGCCATATCAAGGGGAGCTCACGAGGCTGACAACGGCTCGTGTACACGCAGGGCGACTCGTCACAACCCCAGGCACACCACTCACCGAGGTGCTTGGCCTACCTGGTTAAGGCTGCGATATCGATCGCGTACATTTGGCGGCCATTGCCGCCATGCGCCGAATCGATGATCACCGTATTCCCATCCGGACTGATCCGCGGATGCGTGTCGCAGCGCCACTCCCCCGTGTACTCCGGCGGCGCCAAGAACCGTCCCAGCGCGATCTTCCGCCCATCCCGCGTATCGAACAGAAACGGATTCTGCATCCGCTCTTTATCGGGATAGGTATCGTTCAAAATCCAGTGCGATCTCCTGCCCGGCAGATAACTCAGATGCCCGTTCACGGTCATCGTATCCTTGCCAATCACGTCCACCTGCTCGGTCCGGTCGCGATACAGATAAAACTTATCCCCATGCGACGGGTGCCAAGCCCAAGCGGCAATATGCTGCGGATCGCGCCAGATAAAGTGCGACGTCTTCCCATACGGATCGGCCACGTACAACTTGCCGCCGTCACTCGAATCGGCCGTGAACATTCGGGTCGAAAAGCTCTTACCCTCCTTCTCCCCGCGCCAGCGATGGAGAAAGATAAACCGCTTCCCGTCCGGCGATGCCAGCAGATGGTTGAACCAGTGGACCGCGCCCTTCGAATACGGCTCCCGATTCGGAATCTTCGCGATGTCGGCGATCGAAAACAGAAGCTGCCGCTTACCCGTGGCAAGATCCACCTTCCAGATCCCGCTATTCTCCGGCGCCGCTACCTCGCGATTCGGATCGGCAAGCCCCGCGTATCCGTACCCAGGCCGAGTGTGATTCAGCCTCGGAAAATCGCACACCAGCCCCCACTTGCCATCAGGACTCAGCGTGTACACCGGCGACCCGATCGTCCGCCGCTTCCCCGTCCGTACATTGTGGATGTGCGCGACAAACTGCCCGTCCACACGATCATTCCAAAGCACCTCCTCGCGCGACCCGGGAATCCACTGCAGCATACACCCCTGCTGCCAGTTCCAAGCCCTCGTCGTCCCGATCTCGTGCCAGGTATCCTTGCCGCCCGCCGTGTCCACGAACCCGACCTGGATCACGTCCTCAGCCCCCGGCGACCGGTGTTCAAAATCCACCTGGTTCCCCAACACCAGACGATTGCCAGGATCGATCTGCAGCTTGTCGTAGTACCCAAACCAGTGGAACTTCGGACCCTTCGTAATCGCTCGAACCGGAACAGACGTCTGTCCAGCGAGCAAAAACGGGGTAAGCAGCAGCGAACGGCGGTGCAAAATCATGGCCTCGGCCATTATGTCACCGCCAGTTACAGCCGATTATCAAGGGTAATGATGTACGCAATCGCACTCCTGTTGACCTTTCAAGATCAGCCCAGCAAGCAATTGCAGGAACAGGGTTTTGAGATTGTCGAGATGCCGCAAGGCGCCAAAACGCAGCAAAAGCCGCAGTCGCGACAGGTCTCGCACTACGACGGCAAGCCGCGCGAACTCAAGCCCGCCAAGATGAAGCGCCAGGGTGTACCGAAGTTTAAGAAGCCGAAGAAATTCAAGAAGTAAGCGCAGCCGTCAAGTCCGCCGAGAACGCGCGCAGTTTCTGTACTTCCTCATCCGTAGCCGGACGGTCGTACCCGCGCCCCACAAAGTGCGCCTGCTCGCCGCGCCACACCAGCATCGCCAGTCCAGCCTCGGTCGTCAGCAATCCGGATGACCCGATGCCGCCAAAGCCGTCGCCGCGCCGCTCCACCAGAGCCGCAAACCCGTCCCGCTGAAAGATAAAGTGTGTGGTGATCTCAACCGCCGGAACCAGTTCGATCCCGGCATCCACTAACCGCTGCAACTTGTCCAGCATGCCTACATCTTGTAGCGGCCCATGTCCTCATCGGGCAGGTTTTCCAGCCACTTGCGCATCTCGTCGCTGTTCACCTTGTCCGACACCGCGTTGGCCGCCTTCGAGGTCTTGAGTACCGTCTCTTCCACGTAAATCGGGCAATCCAGCCGCAGCGCGATCGCCAGAGCGTCGCTCGGCCGCGAATCGATGCTGATGAGTTGCCCTTCCTTCTCCAGCCAGATCACCGCAAAGAAGGTGTCGTCCTTCAGGTCGTTCACCACCACCTTGCGGACACCCGTTTCCAAACCCATCAACAAAAGTTTGATCAGGTCATGGGTCATCGGCCTAGGTGTACTCACCTTTTCAATCTCCAACGCAATCGCATTGGCCTCGTAGATGCCGACCCAGATCGGGAGGATGCTATTGCCGCTGAGGTCCTTCAGTACCACGATCGGCATATTCGTAACGGGGTCCATCATCAGCCCCCGGATCTTCATTTCGACTTCCATTTTTGCTCCTCCGCTACCACCACTACCCCTACTACTGAACGACGCTCTCGCCCGTCAACGAGTTGGGACCAGATCGCGTCACGCGCGCATGCAGATAAGTCCCCGTAAGGTTCTCATCGCCGGAATGATGCAGAAAGTTCAGTGTTTTGTTCTGTCCCGTGCGGCCGATCCACTGGCCCGTAGCCTTGTTAAAGCCCTCCACAAGTACTTCTTCGACTCTGCCCACATATCCGGCGTTACGCCGAATCTGGATCTGCCGCTGATGCTCCTGCAAAATCGACAAGCGGCGGCTCTTCTCGTCCTCGTCCATGTGATCGTCCAAGCTCAACGCCGGCGTATTCGGCCGCTTCGAGTACTTGAAACTGAAGACCGAATCATACTCCACCTCATCGAGCAGCGAAAGGGTCTGCTCAAAGTCGGCTTCGGTCTCCCCGGGGAACCCGACAATGATGTCGGTGGTCAGCGCGATGTCCTGTCCACAGTTCTTCATCCAGTCGATCCGCCGCATGTACTCATCCCGCGTGTACGACCGCAGCATACCTTCCAAAACCCGGCTGGACCCGGATTGTACCGGCAAATGTACGTGGTTGCAGATCACGGGATTGTCAGCGATCACATCTACGATGTCTTTCCCAAAGTCCCGCGGATGCGACGTCGTAAAGCGCACCCGGCGCATGCCCGGCACCTCCGCCACAGCTCGCAGGATCTGCGCAAAGTTGTACCCCGCGGGCGAAGGATCGCGATAGCTGTTCACATTCTGGCCCAGCAACTGGACCTCCGTGTAGCCCATCGCCACAATCTCATGCGCCTCGCGAATGATGCTCTCGCTGGTACGACTGCGCTCCGGTCCGCGCGTAAACGGCACCACGCAGTACGCACAGTTCTTATCGCAACCTTCAATGATCGTGATATACGCCCGATGCGGATTGTCGCGACGCGTCATCGGCGTCTCAAACGCCTCATTGGCGTCAAAGGTCAAACCCGTAACGCGCTTGTCACCCTTCTCGATCTGCACCAGCAGTTGTGACAGCTTGCCGTAACTTGCCGACCCTGCCACCAGGCTCACATGCGGCGCTTTTTCGAAGATTTTCTCGCCTTCCTGCTGCGCCACACACCCGATCACGGCAAACGTCTTGCCCTTGCCGGCCTTCTTGAAGTTCTGCAGACGGTTGAACACCTTCTGCTCCGCCTTATCGCGAATCGAACAGGTGTTGTACAGGACAAGATCCGCCTCTTCGAACGTCTCGACCTGTTTGTAACCGTCCGTCACCAGCGTCCCGATCACCTTTTCGGAGTCGTGAACGTTCATCTGGCAGCCAAACGTTTCGATGTAGAACTTCTTCATTCCGCTGTCTTCATTGTATCCAGACGATATCCGCGGATTGGTACCCTGAGTCCTGCCCGCCATGCAGATCCGCGACTTGCACACCACAGAGGACTTCACCGCCGTCGAGGACATGCAGCGCGAGGTCTGGGGCTTTTCGGACCTCGACATCGTCAACGGCGGCGTATTCCGCGTCGCCCTCGAAATCGGCGGTGTCCTCCTAGGCGCGTTTGACGGCGGCACCTTGGTCGGCTTCTCCAGCGGCTTTGCCGGCTTCCGCCAAGGCCATCGCGAGGTCCACTCCGACATGCTGGCAATCAAAGACAGTTACCGCGACAAAGGCGTCGGCCACCAGCTCAAACTCGCCCAGCGTGACCGCGTACTCGCCATGGGTGTCGACCGTATTACATGGACCTTCGACCCCCTCCGCTCCCGTAACGCCCACTTCAACTTCCGCAAACTCGGCGTCATCTGCGACGAGTACCGCATCAACTTCTACGGCGAATCCACCTCCAGCTTTCTCCACGGCACCGGTACGGACCGCCTCTGGGTCACCTGGCTCCTCAACCAACCCAAACCGCAAGGCACAGACCCGGCGTACATCGAAATCCCCCGCGACATCGACTCGCTCCCCCGCGACGAACAATGGACCTGGCGAGAACATACCCGCGCCGAATTCCAATCGCGGATGGCCGCCGGCTACATCGTGACTGATTATGATGGGAGCACTGGCCGTTACACGCTGGAACGACTCAAATCATGACACCCGTACTCCTACTGGCCGCCGCCACCCTGCTTTCCGCAGACGGCGTGCTCACCGCCTCCTTCGCCAAGTCCGAAGGCAAGCTCGACGACCTCAACCCTAAGTCCAAGTTTTGGGCCCAAACCGAAGTCGCAAGCTTCAATAAAGGTCCCCGCGGCGAACAGCACCCGCACAAGCCCACAGAAGTCCGCGTCCGCTGGACCAAAGACAATCTCTGGGTCTTATACGTCGCGCCGTACGAAAACATGTACCTGAAGCCGGACCCGCAGACCACCGCCGACACCAACAAGCTTTGGGATTGGGACGTCTGTGAAATGTTCATCGGCGCCGACTTCCAGAACATCGAGCGCTACCGCGAGTTCCAGGTCTCGCCGCAAAACGAATGGGTCGACCTTGACATCCGCCGCGACGAAAAGAAAACGCTGATCGAGTGGAACTCCGGCTACAAGACCAACGCCAAGATCGACAAGCAGAACAAGATCTGGTACGGCCTCTTCCGCATCCCCATCTCATCTATCACCACGGACAAGGTTGCCGCAGGCACCAAGTTCCGCACCAACTTCTACCGTATTGAGGACGCCCCGCCAAACCGCAAGTTCTTCGCCTGGCGCCAGGTCGATAGCCCGTCGTACCACACGCCCTCGAAGTTCGGAATTCTAGAACTGGTAAAGTAACACCGCTGCCGCGCCTAGCACGCCGGTGGAATCCGCCACCTGCGAGGGCACAATCGGAATCTCACGCGCCAGGAACTCCCGCGTCCTGGCGTGTACCTGCTCCCGCAGCGGCACAAAGATCTGATCCCCAGCCTGTGCCACCTGCCCGCCGATAATCATCACCTGCGGGTCAAACATCAGAAACATCCCCGCAATCGCCCCGGCCAGTTTCGACACCCCGCCATCGATAATCATCTGTGCGGCCGCATCGCCGGCCTTTGCATGTTCAAACACCTCACGGCACGTCGCGCCCGCAGGCATCGACGTCTTCGCCGCGCGATGCAGCACCGCCGCAGCCTCGCTCTCAATGGACCGCGCAGAAAAAATCGTCTCCACACAGCCACGATTCCCGCAGATACAAAGCTGCCCGTCGCGCTCCACCGTGTAATGTCCCAAGTGCCCCGCGATCCCCGTCGCCCCGCGCAGGATCTTGCCATCGGACAGAATCCCCCCGCCAACGCCAGTACCCAAGGTCAGCATCAGCGCATCCGTACATCCCTTCGCCGCGCCCCACACGATCTCGCCCGCCAAAGCGACACGCGCATCGTTGTCGGCCACCACTCGCGTACCGTCGGGAAAGAACGAAGACAGCTTCGTCCCATCCAGATACCGGATCGGCCCCGGCGACGTGATCACCGTCGTATCAGTTGGATGGATCACGCCCTTACATCCGATCCCCACGCCCGCAACGCTGCCGACACCCTCGAGCAGTCGTTCCACAACCGCGCGCAGCGCTGCGCCGAACGCCTCCAGCGTACCCGGTGTCGGAACCTTTTCCGCCCGCAGCACCGTACCTTCATCCGAAACAAGACCCGCCTTGATCTGGGTCCCGCCAATGTCAATTCCTAGGACTGGCATGTACCTGCACAGGGTAACCGAATCGTCATCTAAGCACAGGCCGTGTTCATTTCGCGTTGAAATGAGCACGAATCTTCCTGTATCGTTGGTACAACGTTGCTTACACTGGACCCCCAAACCCGATGACTCCGGAATCCCGAGTTACGTTAATTCTCGAAACTGTCCACCGCACTGGCCGTGTCTCGGTGGATAAGCTCGCCACCAAACTGCAGACCTCTGCCGCCACCATCCGGCGCGACCTCAGCGAACTCGAACGCCGAGGCTTGCTCAAACGCGAACACGGCTCAGCCGTAGCCGTCGAACCCGTCGTACACGAATCCTTCCGGCAGGATTCCTCCTTTCAGGAACAGATCCGCCGCATGGTGGATGAGAAAAAGCGCATCGGCATCGCCGCCGCCCGCCTCATCAAGCCCGGCCAGACCATCGCTCTCGCCGCCGGCACCACAACCACCCACATTGCGCGATCTCTGCCTCCGCTTGAGAAGGTCACGGTCGTCACCAACACCCTGAACATCGCGCTCGAACTCGCCCGTCGCGACGACATCAAGATCTTCGTCACCGGCGGCTTCCTGCACGGTGGCTGGTTCTCCCTCGCCGGACCCAACACTCTCGCCGCCATCCGCGAAATGTATTTTGACCAGGTGTTCATGTCCGTCACCGGCATCCACCCCGAACGGGGCCTCACGGACTCGCACCCCGAGGAAGCCGCCATCAACAGAGTTCTACTGAAGCAATCCCGCCGCAAGATCGTGGTCGCCGATCACACCAAGTTTTCGATCGTCGCCAACAACTTCATCTGCGGCCTCAAGGATGTCGACTTGATCCTCACCGACACAGGCGCCAGCGAACGCAAACTCGCGCCCTACCGCAAGCTGGGAGCGCAGATCCAACGCATATGAGCGCCCTCGATACTTACTTTGAACGCACTACCGCACTCGTTGAATCGCTGTACCGCAACGAGCGCGACAACATCGTCAAGGCCGCCGAACTCTGCGCCGACCGTATCTCCAAAGGTGGCCTGATCTTCCTATTCGGCAACGGCCACTCCCGCATGATGTGCGAGGAGATGACCCCGCGCCAAGGCTGCTACGCCGGTTGGGTCGCGATGGCGGAACTCGCCCTCTCGAATCACGCCAACATCATCGGGATGAACGGCCTCCGCGCGCCGCTCCATCTCGAAAAGTACGAAGGCTATTCAGAAGAAATCCTGAAGGGCTTCAAGTTCGGCCCCAACGACGCGTTTATCGTCATCTCCACCTCCGGCATCCGGCCCGTGATCGTCGAAATGGCCGCAGGCGCACAGCGGCGAGGTCTACCGGTCATCGCCATTGTTGCCCGCAAACACTGCGAGAACGCCCCTTCCGGACACTCCTCCGGCAAAAAGCTCATCGATTACGCCGACATCGTGATCGACAACCAGTGCCCGCCCGGGGACTGTGTCGTCGAACTTCCAGGCCTCGAATGGCGCACCGGCCCGACCTCCACCGTCACCGGCGGCATGATCATCAACATGCTACGCTGCGAGACTGCCGAACGCCTGCTGGCCAAAGGCTACAAGCCCGTCTTGCTACCCTCTCATCAATTTGTCGGCAACACCAGTGCCGCCGAACAACTCGATCGTTTCTATGAGGCATACCGCGTTTCTCTGCGGCACCTCTATGAGGAGTAAGCCAACATGGTGAACATCGCGATCCTCGGTTCCGGCTTCGTCGCCGAGTTCTACATGCAGGGTCTCGCCAACGTCAACGGCCATCGCGTGGTCGCCAACTACTCGCGCAACAAAAAGCGCGCCAAAACCTTCGGCGACCGCTGGAACATCCCCACCAGCACCACCGACGTGGACTCGCTCATCGCCCGCGACGACATCCATCTCTACATCATCGCGACCCCCAACGAATCGCACCTGCCGCTGTCCCTCGCGCTATCCAAAGCACGCCGCAATCAGGTCTGCACCAAGCCGCTCGGCCGCGACCGCAAAGAAGCCAAGCAGATGATGGATGCAGCAAAGAAGTCGGGCGCGATGCACGGCTATGCCGAGACAGAAGTCTTCTCCCCCTGCGTCGTCAAAGCTCGCGAAACCATCGAGGCCGGTGGCATCGGCCGCGTACTCTGGGTCCGCTCCCGCGAGTCCCATTCCGGACCTCACAGCCCTCACTTCTGGGACATCGACAAGACCGGCGGCGGCGCCATGAACGACCTCGCATGCCACACCGTAGAAGCCGCCCGCTACTTCTTCGGCAAAGAGGACTCCATCACCGAAGTCATGGCCTGGGGCGCCAACCTCGTACACAAAGACAAGACCAAAGGCGAAGACAACGCACTGCTGCTCCTCAAGTTCCACTCCGGCGGCATCGCCCACTGCGAACTTTCCTGGACCACCAAAGGCGGCCTCGACCTTCGTAACGAAATCCACGGCACCGAAGGCTCTCTGTTCACCGACGTTACCCGCGGCACGCCCTTGCAATCCTTCACCACCCGCAGCGCCGGCTACGTCATTGAAAAAGCCGACAGCGACTCCGGCTGGACTCGCCCCTTACCCGAAGAAGCCTTCGCCTACGGCTACCAGGCCGAAATGCGCCACTTCGTCGAATGCGTACGCGACGGCAAAGCGCCACGCGAAACCTACGAAGACGGCTACATCGTCAACTGCATCCTCGACGCCGGCTACCGCTCCATGCGCCAAAAAAAGTGGACCCGCGTCACCTACTAAAACATGAACTTTCTGATCACCGGCACCACGGGAATCGCCCAAGCAGCAGCCGACATGGCACGCAGCCGTGGAGACCGCGTCTTCACCATCGGCCTCGAAGACACCGCGGACTTCCAGGCGGACCTTCGCGATGAAGCCCAAACCGAAGCAGCCGTCGCCGCCGCTGCAACAGCGATGGATGGCCGCATCGACGGTCTCTTCAACGTTGCCGGCATGAGCGGCCGCCGCTTCGGCGATGGCCCCCTCGATGAATGCACCCTTGATGCCTTCCGCGCCACCATTGAGGCCAACGCCGTCACGGTCTTTCTCATCAACCGCGCCATCATTCGCCACTGGCTGGCACGATCCGAGAAGGGCGCCATCGTCAATCTGGGCAGCGTCCTTATCGAGTACCCGGAACCGGCGCACTTCGCGACGCATGCTTACGGCGCAGCCAAAGGCGGCGTCATCGCCATGACCCGCGCCGCTGCCTCCTACTACGCGCCCAAAGGCATCCGCATGAACATCATCGCGCCCGGCCTCGTCCGCACCCCCATGACCGCCCGCGCACAAACCGACCCCGTCATTATGGACTTCATGGCGCGCAAGCAGCCCTTAAGCAACGGCATCCTGGACGCAGACGACATCGCCTCCGCTGCGCTATTCCTGTTGGGTAAAGAGTCGAAGCACATCACCGGCCAAGTGTTGTCCGTCGACGGAGGCTGGAGCCTTTCGTGAGCCTTACGAACATCCCGCTACGCACCACAGTCATCGGCAGCTACCCGTTCCCCTGCTGGCTCGAACACGCCGCGCAACACCTGGACGACTTCGCGCAGGACGACATCGCGGAAATGCAGGACGACGCTGTCGTCGCTGCGATTCATGACCAGATGGCCGCAGGCCTCGACGTCATCTCCGACGGCGAACAAACCCGCCTGGACTTCAACCTCTCCTTCTACGGCTTCCTCGAAGGCATCGAGATGGAATCGCGCTCCCCGCGCGCCTTCGGCCCCCCCGCGCACGACCAGCGCGGCAAACACACCATCACCAGCGAACTCAAAGCGCCCATGGGCCTCGGGTCGCTGGACGAGTACCTCCGCCTCAAGCGCCTCGCCCCAGCCACTGGACCCGTGCTCAAAATGAGCGTGCCCGGCCCGTATACCTTGAGCGGCCGCCTCACCCCAGGCTCGATGTACACCGACCGTTGGGCCGTCACCGAAGCGCTGCTGCCAATCGTCCGCAAGGAACTCGAATCGCTCGTCGAGGCCGGTTGCCAGGAGATCTGCGTCGACGAGCCCTCCATGTCCTGCTACGCCTACCGTGAGGACCCTCTCCGCTTCGTCGACATCTTCAATCGCACCGTCGAAAGCGTCCGCGGCAAGACTCGTATCTGCACCCATCTCTGCTTCGGCAACTACAAAGCCCGCGCCGTCGGCCCCCGCCAGTACGCGCCGATGTTCCCGGCGTTCTTTCAAATGCACGCCGACGAGATCCACGTCGAAATGGCATCCCGCGAATTCTCGGAATTGGAACTGATCGGCGAGATCGCCAAGTACACCGAAGTCGCGGTCGGCATTGTCGACGTCAAGAGCTACTACATTGAAACGCCGCTCGACATCGCCGCCCGCGTACGGCGCTGTCTGCACTACGTCGCCCCCGACAAGCTATCGTTCTCCACCGATTGTGGACTCTCGCAAACCGCCCGCTGGGCCGCCAAGCGCAAGCTGAGATCCCTGGTGGACGGCGTCAAGATCGTACGCGCAGAACTATGAGCCTGGACCTTACACCAGCACCACACGGCACCTTCGCCCTCTGGTGGCTAGGCCAAAGCGGCTTCCTCATCAACTTTGAGGACGCCTGGCTCTGCTTCGACCCCTACCTGTCGGACTCGCTCACCCGCAAGTACGCCAACACCAACAAGCCGCACGTCCGCATGAAGCCCATCGTCGCCGACCCCGCCACTCTCCGCTTCGTCGACGTGGCCACGTCCACCCACAATCACACCGATCATTTGGATGCGGAAACCTTAGGCGCCATGCAGCCCAAGCAACTCGTGATTCCGGAAGTAAATCGCGATTTCGTGGTCAACCGCTTAGGCTGCGATCCCCAATGGCCCCTCGGCCTCGCGCCCGGCGAAACCACCTCTGTGGGACCTTTCGAGTTCCTCGCCGTACCCGCCAAGCATGAAGAGAAAACGCCCGAATACCTGGGCTATGTCGTACGCTTCGGCAACTTCACCGTCTATCATTCGGGCGACACCCTGCTCTACCAGGGCATGGTGCAAACGCTAAAGCCGCAAGGTATCGACATCGCCCTCCTGCCCATCAACGGCAAAGTCGGCAACATGTCCGCGTTAGAAGCCGCGTACCTCGGCAAGTACATCGGCGCCAAGCTCGTCATCCCCTGCCACTACGACATGTTCGAATTCAACACCGCGGACCCGCAGGATTTCGTACGCGAAGCCACCAGCATCCGGCAGCCTCATCGTGTACTCGAACTCGGCGAGCGCCTCGTCTGGCCCTTACCCGAGTAACTTAGCAATCGCGTCCGCGTCGTTCGGCACAACCGTAGGCGCATTGCCAAAGGTAGCCGCAATCGCCGAACCGGCAGGATCTTTCAACTGCCCCGTGTGATAGCGATAAATGTAATCGGGATCCTTGAGCACATGCCCGGTTAGGATGGCCACCACGTGCTCATCCGCGCGGATCACACCAGCCGCCGTCAGCTTCTTGATGCCCGCCAGCGTAGCCGCAGACGCAGGCTCACACCCGATCCCCGCCGCGCCAATCACGGCCTTAGCGTCCGCAATCTCTTGCTCGGACGCACTCTCCACCACGCCGCCTGCCGTACGAATCTCAAGCTCCGCCTTCGGCCAGCTCACCGGATCGCCGATCTTGATCGCCGTCGCCAACGTTTCCGGATGCGTCACGGAATGGAACGTACGTCCTGCTTCCGCCATGTAGTCGTAAAAAGGCGCGGAACCAGCAGCCTGAATCACCGCAAGCTTCGGCAGCTTGGTGATGAACCCATGCTCTTTCAACTCCCGCAGACCCTTACCCACTGCGGACACATTGCCCAGATTCCCACCCGGCAGCACGATCCAGTCTGGCGGATTCCAATCCAGCTGATCCATCATCTCGATGGCGATGCTCTTCTGCCCTTCGATGCGGAACGGATTGATCGAATTCAGCAGATAAATGCCCAGCCGCTCGGCCAGTACACGAACCAGGGCCAGAATCTGGTCAAAGTTCGCTTCCACCTGCAACGTCTGCGCGCCGTACTCCAACGCTTGCGCCAGCTTGCCGTACGAAATGTTCCCGTGCGGAATAAAGATAATCGGCTGCAAACCGCCCGCACTCGCGTACGCCGCCATCGACGCAGACGTATTGCCCGTCGACACACAAGCCACGCGCTGCATGCCCAAACGCCGCGCCTGTGACGCACCGCAGGTCATGCCGTTGTCTTTGAAAGACCCCGTGGGATTAAACCCCTGATGCTTGAACGTGATCTGATCCAGCCCGCCGTACTTCGCCGCGCGAGGCGCATCGAGCAGCGGCGTGTTCCCTTCCCGCAACGTAACGATGTGCTCGTCCGAATCCAAGAACGGATACAGCTCGCGATACCGCCAGATGCCGCTCTGATTGATCGGCGCATTGTCCATGCGGCGCTCTCGAAAAGTCCGCTTCATCTCCGTGGCGGTCCAAGTCGGCTTCTCGTAAGCCGCCTCCAGCAGGCCCCCACATTTCGGGCAATTGTAGATGACCTCGGTCACCGGATACACGGCCGCACAGGCGGTGTTGAAACAGCGAAGAAAACTCGTTGGCATTCGTTATCTACAGCACCGGACCCTGCGCTTTTCGAACCTTGCTCCAGTACCACCACTTGCGCTTCTCAGGCTCCAGTTCCGGATCGCGCGCCTGCTCAATGGCGCACCGCAACACATCGTAGACACAAGGGTCCTGCCGCTGCCCGGTTAACTCGCAAAGGCGGTGGTAAAGCTCATCGGCATCGCACTGCGCAAGCTTCGGAACCGAGTGAACACCCAGCAACTCAAAGTCGCGCAACGCTGCCTTGCCGATTCCGGAAAGTTCCGCAAGCTGTCGCACTGTATGTCCATTGTCCCATTTGCCGCCAACTTTCCTATTGCAATTCGAACGAATTCGTACTAAATAATTAGTAGACATGCGCCCCAAAGCAACAACCCTCACTGAACAGGAACTCGCAATCATGAAAATCGTGTGGGACCTCGGCGAGGCCACAGTCCGCCAAGTCTACGAGCGTCTCCTCGAAGAACGCGAAATCGCCTACACCACTGTCATGACCATGATGCAGGTGCTCGAACGCAAAGGCCGCCTCAAAAAAACACAAGGCGAGAAAGCCCATGTCTACCGCCCGTCAGAAGCCAAACAGCGCGTCATCGGAGGCATGGTGCAGGACTTCGTCAACCGCGTCTTCAACGGCTCCGCAGAGCCCTTGCTGCTGCACCTCATTGAGGACAACAAGCTCACCGCCGCCGACATCGAACGTCTCCGCAAAGCGCTAAAGGACAAGAAATGATCACCTGGGCGATCCTCCTCCGTTACAGCCTGCAGGTGCTGGTGCTGGTCGCCGGCGCAGCAGCAATCCTCCGCATTTGCCGCGTGCGCGACGCCGCCATGCGAGTCCGTGTCTGGCAAGCCACCCTACTGCTTGCCCTCGCCCTTCCCTGGCTACAACCCTCGTCGAAAGTCACAGTATCGGCGCCCGTACAGCGCGTCACCGCCGTGATGGAGGCCGCCTCGCAGGACGTCAGCCTCGTCTTGCCCAGCGCGCAAACCATCTGGCTCATCGGCGCTTCCGCGATGTTCGCCCGCCTAGCTGTCGGCCTCTATGGACTTCGCCGTCTCCGCCGCACAGCCAAGCCACATCAACAGAACATCGGCATCTCAAACCAAGTCCACTCTCCGGTCGCCTTTGGCTGGCTCGATCCCGTGATCCTGCTGCCACCACAAGCCCTTACCATCCCAGAAGCCCAGCGTCTCCCGATGGTCGAACACGAGCGCGAACACATCCGCCGCCAAGACTGGCCGCAGACCGTCGCCGAAGAACTCTGTGCTGCTCTACTGTGGTTTCACCCGGCCATCTGGTGGGTGCTCCGCAACCTGCGTACCGACCGTGAACAAGCCGTGGACGCAGCCGTCGCCAATCGCGTAGGCCAGGACCGCTACACCGAATCGCTGCTCCTCGTCGCCACTTGGCACACCGCTCGCCGCAACCATTCCACCCTTGCAGCCACTTCCATGTTCCGCGGCTGTTCCCTTGCCGAACGGCTGCAATCCATCCATCAACTCAAGGAGAATGTCATGACCAAACACCATAAGGCCGCAGCCTTCGCCGCACTCACCGTGGCTGCCATCGGCCTCATCTTCCTCTCAGCCTCCGCAGCCCCACTGCAAGGCTTCCCGCAAAGCAGCAGCACCACCAAGCCCATCAAGGTCAAGGTAGAGGACCTCAAAATCATCAAGAAAGTCCCACCGGTCTATCCAGCCGAAGCCAAGCAGCTAGGCATCCAAGGCAAAGTCGTATTTGAAACCACGTTGGACGACAAGGGTAAAGTGGCCAAGCTACACGTCATCAGCGGACACCCGCTCCTCGTCGAATCCGCCATGAAAGCCGTACAGCAGTGGGAATACCGACCGGTGCTCCTCAACGGCAACCCCGTATCCGTCGAGACCAGCATTGAAGTCACCTACACACTGGCGCCGTAAACGAAAAAGGCGGGGCAGCTTTTGCCCCGCCTTCCACCTTACTGAACGTTTAAGAAGATCGGATCTCGCGCCCCGCTCACCGCTACCGGCACCCGTTCCCCGCGATTCACATCTTGCGGGATCGTCACTGTGATCTGATAGATCCCCACCGTACCGGGCATCAACCCCGCATATGAAGGCGCGATCTCCGGCGCCGGGTTGAATAGCGACCCGCCAAACCGCACCGCCGGGAACGGATCAATCGTTGCCGGAGGATCCGACGGCGACACCGTACCAGCCTGCACCGGGAATGTCGGCGGACCGAAGCCAGCCCCAATAAAGTGGATGGTCGACCCAGCAGCTACCGGCGTAATCGGACCTCCGCCCGCCGTCGCCACAAAGTTGCCGCCCTCGTCCGTCACCCAAAAGATCCGCGGACGCACGCGCACAATCTGCACCGACGCACCATTCGACATCTGCCCGTCGCGCTCGACATACACCACGCCTTCGCCCTCCGGAGCGTCGTATGGAATCTGTACGTCGATCTCGCCGTACGACGTTCGCGACACCGGCAACGGCGCGCCATTCAACAACACCGACACACCCGTCAGAGATTGCGGCCAAGCCTGCCCGTCGGCCACCTTCTCGCCGCCCGCGCCGGCACCCACAAACATCTCGCCCTGCACGGTGACAAGATCTCCGAGTGCCAGCAAATCCGGCTCATTCCCGACAGTTGTCACTACACCGTGAAACGAAATCAGCGGAGCGCCCAAGGGCACCACCTCAATCACTACCGGAACTTCCAACGCATCGTTGGCAGCGTCGCTCTTGACGGTCACCTTGCCGCGATACCGCCCCGGCGCCAACCCATCCGCATTCACAACCGCTGAAATCGCCGTACCGTCAAAGCTGCCGGACAGCCAACCGCCGCCTTCTTCGGTCGATGCATCCACCCCGGACACCGTAAGCCCACCCATCCCCGCATTCGCCAGATAAAAGATCTTGGTCACCGGCAGCGCACCCTGCGCGATCCGGAACTGAATCCGCTCCACAGACGCCACAGCAATCGCCTTCTGCGTCACCAGTACCCGTACCGGCACCGTGCGATTGTCATCGCTCAATGACGACCCGCTGATCGTCATACTGCCGTTGTACTCGCCCTCGGGCGTCCCCTCATCGGCTGTCGCCACCAGATCGTACGAATACACCGTCCGGAAGCTACCGCCGCCCGATCCCAGCACGCGCAACCTCGGGCCCCCGGACAAAGAAGCGCTCGCCTGGAACGACGTGCTCGTCGTAAACGTCCGCCGTACCTCCGCCCCAGTCGGCGGCACGTACATCTGTACGTTCGACGGCACGCCGCCGCCCACCTGCACCGTCACAGAAATCGTCTGCGGCGCGTCAATCGCATTCGGGTCGGACACCGTGACAAAGCCGGTATAAATGCCCTTGCTCAACTGCGAAGTCTGCAATTCCATCCGTACCGGAAAACAAACACCGCCCGGCTGACCGCAGCTTTGCGACCCGCCGACGGACGCCACCAGCCAGCTTTCCGACGAACTGACAGACAGGCCCAGTTCACCGTCGCCAGCATTGAACGCATCCACCGTCTGCGTTCTGCCGTTTTGGCCCTGTGCAATAGAGAACGGACCCGCCGCCGCACTGCTGAGGCGCAACTTCGGCGCAGCCATCAACGAACAGGTGGCAAGGCTCACCAAGAACATAAACCTGCTGAATTGTTTCAGACCTGAACAAAACACTCCTGCGACTTCCTTTCCTAGGCACAACCTAAAGGGACACTACGGGTAAGGGGAGAACTGCTGACCAACGGAGCGGGATGCTGGCAACTCCAGAATACCAAGTATCCTGGTTATATATGTCTTTCGCGTCCATTCCGGAGGCGATCGAGGAATTTCGCGCTGGCAGGATGCTGGTCGTCGTCGACGACGAAGATCGCGAAAATGAAGGCGATCTCACCGTCGCTGCCGAGCACATCACTCCGGAAATCATCAACTTCATGGCCAAGTACGGACGAGGTCTCATCTGTCTTGCGATGAGTCCCGACCGTTGCGAAGCACTGGACCTCCACCTCATCTCCCCCGCCAATACCTCGCGTTTTGGAACGGCCTTTTGTGAATCCATCGATGCGCGCGAAGGCGTCTCCACTGGCATCTCCGCCGCAGACCGCGCCTTGACCATTCGCGTCGCCATGGATCCGGCAACAAAACCCACCGACCTCGCGCGCCCCGGCCATATGTTCCCGCTCCGCGCCCGTGAAGGCGGCGTTCTCGTGCGTGCCGGCCAAACCGAAGCCGCCGTCGACCTTGCCCGTCTCGCCGGCCTCGGCCCCGGCGGCGTGATCTGCGAAATCATGAATGAGGACGGCTCCATGGCCCGCGTACCCGAACTCATCGAGTTCTGCGCGCACCACGGCATCAAGCTCATCTCGGTGGCACAGCTCATTCGCTACCGCCTGCAGACCGAACGCTTCACCGAACGCGTAGCGGAAGGCCCCGTCCACACCGACCTCGGTACCTTCCAGGCAGTACATTACTCCAGCCCCATCACCGGAGAACGTCACGTCGCGCTCGTCAACGGGGATGTCGCGGGCAAAGAGGATGTTCTCGTCCGCATGCATACGCACTGCACTTTGGGACACATCTTCGGCTCCACCGATTGCGACTGCGAAAAGACCCTCCGCGCCTCCATGGCTCGCATCGCGCGCGACGGCGGCGTCATCGTGTACCTTCACCAAACCGGCATCGGCCTCCCCCATGGCTACAATGCCATCAGCCAACTTGACCGCAAAGGCGCTGATTCCACCGCCCAACACGAAATCGGAATCGGAGCCCAAATCCTTGCCGATCTTGGACTTACCACCATTCGCCTACTCACCAACCGGCCTCGCCGCGCTGTCGGTTTGGAAGGCTTCGGCATCCAAATAAAAGGGACGACCCCGGTTTTTTCCGAATAATCGTTGTAATAACGGGGAACGCACGGCGTCTTCCAGGCGTAAACTCAATCACGAGGTGCACAAAACACAATGGTTCGAGCATTAGAAACCCGTCGCCGCTTCTTCATCGGCCTCACCGTCGCCCTCACCGGCGCGGCACTGTCCGCCTCGGCTGCCGTCGATCCCGCGCTCTCCGCGTTGATCCCGGCCGACGCCACCATGGTCTCCGGCGTCCACGTCGCCCAGGCCAAGAACAGCGCTTTTGGACGCTTCGTTCTTTCGCAAATGGAATCGGACGACGCAGGCTTTCGCAAGTTCATCACAGAAACGGGCTTTGACCCCCGTCGCGACCTGACGGAACTCGTCGTCGCCACCGTTAGCTCCGGCGAAAAAATGGAACCCGTGATCGTTGGCCGTGGCGTATTCACACCCACCCGCATCATGGACCTCGCCCGTCAGCACGGCGCTGCCATCACCAACTACCGCGGTGTCGATCTCGCCAGTCACAAAGAAGGCGCCATCGCCTTTGTGGATGCCTCCATCGCAGTCATGGGCAACACCTCGGCTGTACGCGCCGCTCTTGACCAGCGCGCCAACTCGAGCAAGCGCCTGCCGGAATCGGTCACTCGCAAGATCGCGGAACTCAGCGCCGCCAACGACGCCTGGTTCTACAGCGCAGCATCGCCTGCGGACTTCCTGGGAGCCCGCATTGCGGACCCCAACCTCGGCGGTGCCATGAAGGAAGGCCTCCTGCAGGCGGTTACGGGCGCAGCCGGCGGCATCAAGTTCACCGACAGCAACGCCCGCGTCACCGGCGAAGCCATCACCCGCTCGGATAAGGACGCTACCGCCCTCGCCGATGTCTTCCGCTTCCTGGCGCAGATCGTACAGTCCCAGGGTGGCAACCGCGCAGGCGGCGCACAGGACATGGCGGAACTGCTCTCCAAGATGCAGCTCTCCACCGACGCCAACGTCATGAAGATCTCCATCGCCATCCCGGAATCGCTCCTCGAACGCGTCTTCGCCCGCAAGCCCGTCCGCATCGCTCGCCGATAACGGAACCAAAACCAAAATCCAAAAGGGACGCGACCCGGCCATGCAAACACCTGGCGCGTCCCTTTTCCTATCTCAGTTACCATTGGAGTTCATGTCTTTGCAGCTCGTGCGGAGGGACCGCGAGGGGGTCGCGATCTTTGACCTGATTGGCAGACTGGTCGTCGGACCCGCAGCCACTCAGTTCCGCGACGCTGTGGAACAGTCGATCGCACGCGGCGAATCTCGCATCATCCTCAACCTCAGCCGCATCGAGTATGTCGACAGTACGGGCCTCGGCGCCCTGGTCCTCTGCTTCACCAAAGCAAAAAAGGCCGGCGGTGGCCTCAAATTGGTCGGCCTCCAAAAGCGGGATCTCGAGCTCCTGGTCCTCACCAAACTCACCACCGTCTTCGACGTCTATACGGACGAAGACGACGCCTTCAACAGCTTTTTTCCGGAACGCGAGATCCAGCGTTTCGACATCCTCGCCTTCGTCAAATCCCACCGCGACGACGACGATTACTGACGATCGCAGGGCGAACATCGGCCTGAATGTCGCATAATCGTAGGGTGAACAGAAGATCCATCGCGCTCTCGGCCCTGGCCGCGTTTGCGGGCTTGCCAGCGTTGTTCCTGGCCGGTTGCGGCGGCAAAGACATCAACAACAAAGAAGAAGTCCGTCAGGCCGTGGTTGAGCATCTGTCGAAAAGAGGCGATCTCAACATGGACGGTATGGATGTGCAGGTGGCATCGGTATCCTTCGAAAAGGACCAGGCCAAAGCCACCATCAGCGTCACTCCAAAGGGCATGAAAGATGGCATGCAGATGAGCTACGCGCTGGTTCGCAAGGGCGACAAGTGGGAAGTGAAGGGCAAGCAGGATTCCGGCATGAGCAATCACGGTGGCGCGCTCCCCGCTCCTCCCCCTGCTGCCGGAGGCTCCCCTCACGGATCGCAGCAATGAAGACAGTCGCGGTGCTGGGTGGAGGGCCGGCGGGCTCTGTCGCCGCCGCCCGACTTGCACAGGGTGGCGTAAAAGCCATCCTGATTGACGAAAAGCTCGCCTGGGAAAAACCCTGTGGCGGCGGTGTTACCTGCAAGGCGTACAAAGAGTACCCCTTCCTCATCGAAAACGACACGCCCAAAAAGCTCGTCCGCAACTCCTGCCTGTCGGAACCCTCCGCCGGCTCCGCGACCCTCGAAATGTCACAGCCCCTTCTGATTTACGCCCGCAAGGACCTCAACGGCATGCTGCTCGAACGCGCGGCCAAGCAGGGTGCGGACATCGTCAAATCCCGGGTCACCGCTGCCGAACGCGCCTCCGATGGCGGCTGGAACATCACCACCAAGCAAGGCAACATCCACGCGGACTCCTGCATCGTAGCCCTCGGCGCACGCAATCCTCTCCGCAACATGGGAGCCGAATGGCGCGATGGCGACACCATGACCGCACTCGGCTACTTCGTGGACTCCGATCGCGACCATGTCGACATCCGCTTTCTCCAAGGCTTTGAAGGCTACATCTGGGTCTTCCCGCGCCTCGGTCATCTTTCCGTCGGCATCTGCGGCAAAGGCGAATCGGCACAGGCCATGCGCGCCCGCCTCGAGCGCTACATGGACGAAGAAGGCATCCCGTACAAGGACGCTCGCTTCTACGGCCACATGCTGCCCTCACTCGAACAGTCCAGCTGGCGCAGCCATCGCGTCGCAGGCGACGGTTGGCTTGCCGTAGGCGACTCCGCCGGCCTCGTCGACCCCGTCACCGGCGAAGGCATCTACTACGCCGTACGCTCCGGCGATGTCGCCGCCACTTCCCTGCTCGAACACGGCACCATCGAATCCGAAGCCGCGTATCGCGACCAGTTGAAGCGCGAATTCATCGACGACCTCACCTACGGCGCGCATCTTTCCAAGCGTCTCTTCTGCGAATCCATCTTCGGCGCCAGCATGACCAGCCGCATGATCCAACTCATGCGCCGCAGTCCGCTACTCACCCAGGTCGTCGAAGACCTCTTCGCTGGCAGCCAAAACTATCTGACCCTCAAAAAGCGGTTGCTCGAAACCGCCAGCGGCCTGTTCCCGGACATGATGCTGCGCACCTTCTTCCCGTCAAAAGTATGAATACGTCCAATTCCGAAAACCTCTTTGCGCGCGCCCAGCATGTGACTCCCGGCGGCGTAAACTCCCCCGTACGCGCCTTCCGCGGCGTCGGCGGCACACCCCGCTTCATGCAGCGCGGCCAAGGCCCCCGCATGTGGGACGCGGACGGCAATTCGTACCTGGACTACATCGGCTCCTGGGGACCACACATCCTCGGCCATCGCCCCGAACCAGTCATCGAAGCCCTGCGCGAAGTCCTGGAACTCGGCACCAGCTTCGGCGCCCCCACCGGCCGCGAAGTCGAACTCGCCACCGAAATCATCGGCGCCGTACCTTCCATCGAAATGGTCCGCTTGGTCAACTCCGGTACGGAAGCCACCATGTCGGCCCTCCGCGTCGCCCGCGGCTACACCAAGCGCGACCTCACCATCAAGTTCGAAGGCTGCTACCACGGCCACGTCGACTCACTCCTGGTCAAAGCCGGCTCCGGAATGGCCACCCTCGGCATCGCGGATACCCAGGGCGTACCCAAAGCCTTCGCCGACACCACCATCGCGCTGCCGTACAACGACGTACCCGCGCTGGAAGCCGCCTTCGCCAACTACGGCGACAAGATCGCTGCTGTCATCGTGGAACCCGTGGTCGGCAACATGGGCTGCGTCATCCCCACCCAGGACTTTTTGCAGGCCATGCGCCAGCTCACCGAAAAGCACGGCGCACTTCTGATCTTTGACGAAGTGATGACCGGCTTCCGTCTCGCCTTAGGCGGCGCACAGCAGGTCTTCAACATCAAGCCGGACCTCACCACCCTCGGCAAGATCATCGGCGGTGGACTCCCCCTCGCCGCCTACGGTGGCCGCGAGGACATCATGAAGAAGGTCGCCCCCGCAGGCCCTGTTTATCAGGCTGGGACGCTTTCCGGCAACCCCGTAGCCGTATCCGCGGGCCTCGCCATGGTGCGGTACCTGAAGTCCCACCCCGAAGTCTACGACCGTATCGACAAGAGCACCGCAGCCCTCGCCGCAGCCGTACCGTCCAGCATCACCGTCAACCGCTTCGGCTCGATGATTACGTTCTTCTTCAAGCCCACCCCGGTCACGGATTGGGAATCGGCCAAGACGGCGGACACCAAGAGCTTTGGCGACTTCTTCCACTATCTCTTGGAACGCGGCGTCTACTTCCCGCCGTCGCAGTTTGAGGCTGCCTTCATCTCGGCCGCTCACACCGACGAGGACATCGCAACAACTGTAAACGTCATCCGCAGTTACTTCGAGAGTTAACCACCGTGGCCCCGGGCTTGTGCGGAACCTGCATCCACTGCCGCCTGATCCGTTCTGACCGGGGCTCCGTCTTCTACCTTTGTGGCATGGCCCTCCGCCAGCCGGACCGTTTCACCAAATACCCACACATCCCCGTACGCGAATGTTACGGCTGGATGGGTCTGCGCCACGCCACGGCGGAAGACGTTCCGCAAATCCAAAAGATCTACGGGCACTGGGTCACCACAGGCATCGGTAGCTTCGAGACGGACCCGCCAAGCGAGGCCGAAATGCTCTCGCGTATGCAGTCCGTACAGTCCCACAAACTGCCATACCTCGTAGCCGAAACGCCGGAACTGCAAATTGCCGGCTACGCCTACTGCACGCCGTACCGTCCTCGCCAAGCCTATCGCTTCACGGTTGAGGACTCGGTGTACATCCACCCGGACTTCGCAGGCCAAGGCATCGGCAACGCGCTCCTACAAGCGCTGATTGCAGACTGCTCGTCCAAAGGCTACAAGCAGATGATCGCCGTCATCGGCGGAGGCATGGAAAACGCAGGCTCCGTCGCGCTACACGCCAAGTGCGGCTTCGAACACGCCGGCAACCTCAATGCGGTAGGCTACAAGTTCGACCGCTGGCTCGACACCGCGTTCATGCAAAGGAGCCTCGAACCATGAAGCTACTCCCGCTCATCGCCGCCCTCGCGCTAACAGCCTCCGCGCAGAACCTCGAAAAGTACTGCAACGCCAAGTATGCCTACTGCGTGAGCTACCCAGCCACCTTGCTCGAACCCCAAGGCGAACCCGACGCGGCAGACGGGCAGAAGTTCATCTCCAAAGACAAATCCATCGTCCTCACCGTTTGGGGCTCGCTGAATGCGCTGGATGAAAAGCTCCCCGCCGCCTACGAATCCACCGTTGCGGCCTTCGAGAAGGAAGGCGCCAAGGTCACCTACAAGCTCCTGCGACCTCCATGGTTCGTCGCCAGCGGCACCACCGCCAAAGGACAGATCTTCTACCGCAAGACCTTCCTGGTCGACAACACCTTCAAGACCCTGCTGCTCACCTACCCCGCGTCCCGCAAGACAGAACTCGATCAACTGGTAGGCAAGGTCGTTACTTCATTCCGCTAGCCTTGCTCATCTCCGCATGCTTCTTCCGGAACTTCGACAGTTTCGGACTCACCACAAACATGCAGTACGGCTGATATGGATTGTTCGCAAAATACTCTTGGTGGTAATCCTCAGCGATGAAAAACTCTACAGCAGGCGTCAACTCCGTCACAATCGGATCGTCAAACGCCTGCGCCATCTCGCGCATCACTTCTTCGGCCACCGTACGCTGCGCTTCCGTCTCATAAAAGATCGCCGAACGATACTGCGTACCCACATCGTTGCCCTGACGATTCAACGTCGTCGGATCGTGAATCGTAAAGAACACCTCGAGCACATCGCGCAACGTCACAACGGTCTCATCAAACGTCACGCGAACCACTTCGGCATGCCCTGTACTCCCAGTGCACACCGCGCGATATGTCGGGTCCGGCACATGCCCGCCCATGTATCCGGACTCCACCGAAACCACGCCGCGCATGTCATCGTAAACCGCTTCGAGACACCAGAAACAGCCGCCGCCAAGGGTAATGGTCTCCATCTCTACCAGTATGCCGCAGCATGGCGAAAATCTGCCTAACCTGCTACAATTTCAATAGGTTGTGTTTTAAACAACCTCCCCCGAAGCAAGGAACAACAGATTGGCTACCGAATCCTACGATTCCAGTAATATTCGCGTACTGGAGGGCCTTGAGGCCGTCCGGTTACGCCCCGGCATGTACATCGGGCAGACCAACGAACAGGGTCTGCACCACCTTGTGTGGGAGGTTATCGACAACTCCGTCGACGAGCACCTCGGTGGTCATTGTGACCGTATCGAAGTCACCATCCACGAAGACAACTCCCTCACCGTACAGGACAACGGCCGCGGCATCCCCGTCGACATCAAGCCCGAATTCGGTGTCTCCGCCGCGGAAATCGTACTCACCAAGCTGCACGCCGGCGGCAAGTTCGACGCCAACTCCTACAAAGTCTCGGCCGGTCTCCACGGCGTAGGCGTAAGCTGCGTCAACGCGCTCTCCGAGTGGCTCCACCTGGAAATCTGGCGCGACAAGCAGACCTGGGAACAGGACTATGAAATCGGCGTCCCCAAGGCCCCTCTCAAGGCCACCGGCAAGTCCGGCAGCAAGCGCGGCACCAAGATCACTTTCAAGCCCGACGGCTCCATCCTCACCGTCACCGAGTTCAACTTCGACACGCTATCCACTCGCTTCCGCCAGCTCGCGTTCCTGAACAAGGGCCTCACCATCACCCTCACCGACGAACGCCAGGAAGGTGAAGGCGGCGCAGCTTTCAAAACCGCCGAGTTCTTCTACGCGGGCGGCGTATCCGAGTTCATCAAGCTTCTCAACAAGGGCAAGTCCACCCTGCACGACAAGCCCATGCACTTTGAAGGACAGCGCGAAGGCCCCACCGGTACGTTCATGATCGAACTCGCGATCCAGTACAACGACACGTACGGTGACCAGGTCTTCTCCTTCGTCAACAACATCAACACCATCGACGGTGGCCCGCACCTCTCCGGCTTCCGCAGCGCCCTCACCCGTACCATCAACTACTACGGCACCCAGGCCGGCCTGTTCAAGGAAAAGGAACAGCTCTCGGGCGACGACGTACGCGAAGGTCTCACTGCCGTACTCAGCATCAAGCTCCCCGGTGCGCAGTTCGAATCGCAGACCAAAGGCAAGCTCACCACCGACGTACAGGGCGCCATCGCCACCTTCGTCAACGAAAAGCTCGGCGAGTTCTTCGACAAGAATCCGCAGGTGATGAAGCGCATCGTCTCCAAGGCGATCGACGCCTATCGCGCCCGCGAAGCCGCACGCAAAGCCCGCGACCTCACCCGTCGCAAAGGCGCACTCGATTCCGGAGGCCTCCCCGGCAAGCTCGCAGACTGCCAGGAAAAAGACCCCGAGCGTTGCGAGATATACCTCGTCGAAGGTGAAAGCGCAGGCGGCACCGCAAAAAGCGGCCGCGACCGTCGCTTCCAGGCCATCCTGCCCCTCAAAGGCAAGATCCTCAACGTCGAAAAAGCGCGTGTGGACCGCATGCTCGGCCACGAAGAAATCCGCGCCATGATCACGGCCATCGGTACGGGCATCCAGTCGGACTTCGACCCCGCCCGTCTCCGCTACCACAAGATCATCATCATGACGGACGCCGACGTTGACGGCTCGCACATCCGTACGCTGCTGCTCACGTTCTTCTTCCGCCAGATGCAGGAACTCATCCTGCGCGGTCACGTCTTCGTCGCCCAACCGCCCCTCTACCGCATCAAGAAGGGCAAGAGCGAAAAGTACATTAAGGACGACAAGGAGTTCACCAAAGAAATCCTTCGCCGCGCCACCGAAAACGTCAAGATCGAACTGCCCGACGCAACGGTGATGGAAGGTACGGAACTCCGCAACTTCCTCATCCAGCTCGACGAGTTCCAGCAGGTCTTCCGCCGCATGGAACGCCGCCTGCGCGACCCTCGCGTGGTGGAAGCTCTCGTCAACGCCGAAGCGCTCGACAAGAAGGAAGACTTCGCCGAAAAGGCCTCCGTCGAAAAGCTGCACGTCGCGATGACAGCCGTCGGCCTCGACGCCAAGCTTGTCCACGAAGAAGAACACTCGTCCTGGCGCGTGATCTACAAAGATCCCACCAACGCGGAACGTTCCATCGACGTCGAACTCGCGTCGCAGCCCGAATACCGCCGCCTTCGCAACTTCGCCCGTCAGATCGCCAAGTTCAACAACCCGCCCTTCAAAGTCGTCCGCGAAGGCGTGGTCAAGGACTCGGTGGACAACTGGCGCGCCCTGCTTGAGTACTTGAAGACCGAAGGTACGCGCGAAATCAACGTCCAGCGCTACAAGGGTCTCGGTGAAATGAACGCCGAACAGTTGTGGGAAACCACCATGGATCCGGAAAAGCGTACGCTTCTCAAGGTGAACCTCGAAGACATCGTGCAGTCCGACGTCATCTTCAACACCCTCATGGGCGAGGACGTCGAAAACCGCCGCAAGTTCATCGAAGAGAACGCGCTCGACGTTCGCAACCTGGACGTCTAAACCATGCTGCTGCCCGACCGCAGAGAGTTTTTGCAGCTCGCTGCGGTCGCTGCACCAAAGGCCAAAAAGAAGCAACAACCTCCGCCGGCCCTGCCGGTACAATGGGCGCCCCGTCCACTCTTCAACGGGGCGCCCGTTTTATTTCGCTCCACCACGCTCTCCGGCTCCGCCACTTGGCTCGGACGCAAGATCGAGTTCCGTCCCGCCGACCCCGAAGGCAAGCTCTTCACAGCCCTCGCCGGCGTCGACCTCGCCACCAAGCCCGGTCGCCATCCGCTCATCATTGGCGACCTCACCATCCCGGTCCTCGTACAGTCTCGCCTCTACCCCGTATCGCGGATCCGCGTCGACCCTCGTTTCCTGGATCCACCAAAAGAACTCGAAGATCGCATCAACAGGGAACGCGAAATCAAGAAGCAGGTCTTCGCCAACTCGCCCAAAGAGCGACTCTGGCGAGGACGCTTTGCCGCCCCCAGCGATACTCGCCAGACCTCACCCTTCGGCGCCCGCCGTACCTACAACGGCAAGACGCGCAGCACGCACCAGGGCCTCGATTTCGCCGCCGCAACCGGCACCGTCATACGCGCCGCCAACACCGGCATCGTACGCATCGCCCAGCCCATGTACTTTGAAGGCGGACTCGTCGTCATCGACCACGGTGAATCGATCTTTACCCTCTACATGCACCTCTCCGAATTCCTGGTGAAAGAAGGGCAAAACATTGGCAAAGGCGAACCAATCGCCAAGAGCGGCGCTACCGGCAGAGTCACTGGTCCGCACCTCCACTTCTCCCTGCTCTGGCAGGGCTCTTACCTGGAACCCGCCACCCTCCTCCGCTTGTGATTGCCCTGTGGCATGATGGGTATGCTTTAGCTGTTGTATTGCTGTTTACTATACGGCTCTTGAAGGGCCAAGAGGACACCTAGAAACATGCAAGTCCGCGTACTCAGCTTCGTTCTGGCCGGCGGGAAAGGAACCCGTCTCTACCCGCTGACGAAGGAACGAGCCAAGCCCGCAGTTCCCTTCGGAGGGCGCTACCGCATCATCGATTTCGTTCTGAGCAACCTCGTCAACTCAGGACTCTATTCGATCTATGTTCTCGTCCAGTTCAAGAGCCAGTCGCTGCTCCAACACCTCAGCGACGGCTGGGACTTCGGCGGCATGATGAAAGACAACTTCATCATCCCCGTACCCGCCCAGATGCGCTCCGATGGCGAGGATTGGTATCGCGGCACAGCGGACGCGATCTACCAGAACATCAACCTGATTGAGCAGGCGCACCCGCACCTGGTCGTCATCTTCGGCGCGGACCACATCTATCGCATGAACATCCGCGAGATGGTGGAATACCACGCTGAACATCGCGCCAAAGTCACCGTCGCCGCCATTCCAGTTCCCAAAGAAGAAGCCACGGAATTCGGTGTCCTGCAGGTGGACGCTGAAAACCGCATCATCGGCTTCGTCGAAAAATCGAAAAATCCCCCCGAAATGCCCAACCGCCCCGGCTACTGCCTGGCATCGATGGGCAACTACGTCTTCTCCACAGACCTCCTGGTCAACGAGTTGGAGAAGGACGGCAAGAACAAGAACTCCACGCACGACTTCGGCCGCGACATCCTGCCCAGCCTCGTGGGCCGCGAGCCCATGTACGCCTACGACTTTCAGACCAACCAGATCCCCGGCGACCCCAAGGGTCAAGCCGCCTACTGGCGCGACGTCGGCACCACCGACGCTTATTACGAGGCCTCCATGGACCTCCGCAGCGTCCACCCGGCCCTGAACCTCTACAACCGCCAGTGGCCGCTCCGCACCGCAAGCTACTCCGACGCGCCCGCCAAGTTCACGTTCGACGAGGAGGGCAAGCGCGGCCAAGCCATCGACTCCATCGTCGCCGGAGGCAGTATCCTCGCCGGGGGCATGGTCAAGAACTCCGTGCTGGGCCGCGGCGTCCGCGTGCTCGACGGCGCAGTCATCGAGGACTCCATCGTCTTCGACAACTGCATCATCGGCGCCGGAGCCAAGATCCACAAAGCCATCCTCGACAAGAACGTAGAGGTGGCGCCCGGCGACGAAATCGGCCTTCTCTATGACCCCAACTGCGGCAAGCGCGAAGGCTTCCACGTCACCCAGGGCGGCGTGGTCGTCGTGGAAGGCAACCGTTCGCGCGTAGAGATCTCATCCATGCAGATTTAGTGAAACCGTATCACCTCGGGACTCGCCTGATAAACTAGAAATCGATGATGAAGGCATTCGCGCTATCGCTTGGTTTGGCACTGTCCGTATTCGCGGCAGAGGTGCCCAGACAGAGTCCCGAGTTCGTCCTCAACTACCCCGGCGGCAAGCAGGACCTGCTGTCCAAGCACCGTGGCAAAGTGGTCCTGGTGGAGTTTCTCTTTACCACCTGCCCCCACTGCCAGCACACGGCGGGCATCTTTTCGAAGCTCCAGAACGACTACGGCAGCAAGGGTTTCCAGGCTCTCGGTGTAGCCTTCAACGACATGGCCCAGATGCTGGTGCCGGACTTCATCCGCGACTACGGCGCCAAGTTCCCCGTAGCAGCCGCCGGCCGCGAACAGGTCATGACGTACCTGTCGCTTTCCGCCATGGAACGCTTCGTGGTCCCTCAGATTGTGTTGATCGACAAGAAGGGCCAGATCCGAGTCCAGTCCCCGCCCCTCGGCGACCCCAAACTCCAGGACGAAGCCTACCTCCGCACGCAGATTGAGGCGCTGTTAAAGGAAGGCGCCGCCCCCGCCGCGACGTCGTCAGCCGCCAAGCCCGCGACATCTTCGGTAGCCAAGAAGAAGTAGACCAGCTATACTGAAGTCACGTGCGCCCGTAGCTCAGCCCGGATAGAGCGTTTGCCTCCGGAGCAAAAGGCCATAGGTTCGAATCCTATCGGGCGTACCATCAAATTCGAAAGTTCAAGGCCGGCCAGCTAGGTCGGCCTTCGCATTTGGTGCAGTGCGATCTACGATCGCCTGGCCAATCTAAATCAGAATTTCCAAGCGACTTCAGGCCGGGCCACTACTTGAAGATCTTCAACCGGTTCCCTCGAAAGGCATGGCGTGGAACCGGCCTTTGAACCAAGTAAAACCTGTTAGCATCAGGACTATCTTGCTCACAGGAGGCCACCCTGCTTGAATCAATGCCCCACTTGCAAAGCGGCTGTCGCCATCTGCCTCAAGTGCGTGGATCCCGATTGGAAGCCGCTACCGCCGCCGAAGACAATCAAGCCTCCACCCGCCATACTGTTCATATTGGTTGAGGCGTTGGGCATCATTGGACACCTCATCGGGGAACGTCATCACTTGCAGTGGGCCTACCAAACAGTCAAGTCAGTCTTTGCCTCACCCGGCCCCTGATGCTAGGAAACACTCCTACCCGCCACCACCTCAATCTCCACCAACGCACCACCCCACAGCGACGCGACCCCCACTCCCGTCTTCGCCGGCCGATGCCTGAAGTACTCCGCATACACTACATTCGCCGACCCAATACTCGAAGCAAAGTCCACTAAGTACAAGTTCACCTTCGCGACCCTCTCCAGCGAACTCCCCGCCGCCTCCAAACAACGCGCGACATTCAGGATCGCCTGCCGCGTCTGCGCCTGTACCCCGCCCTCCGCAAGCCGCCCCGTCGCCGGATCCACACCCAACTGACCCGACACGTACACCAAATCGCCCAGCATCGACACCTGCGAGTACGTGTCATTCCCCGGCGGCAATCCCGGAACTTCGAAAACTGTAGGAAGCATGATCCCCAGTCTACTGCCTGCCTTACTCGTCCCCCAAAACATCGCACTCCACTGCTATGAAACAATAACGTGACGCTGTAAGAAGCGCGTCGCTAAAATGCCGGACCCCACCCCAGCCAGCAACTGTCCTCTATGCCGCTCTTCTCAAGCGCTCCTCGTCCACGACAAGGACCGGCATGGCCGCCCTCTCCGTAGTCTCTTTTGCCTCAATTGTGGCCTGTTCCGCGTGGACCCCCTCCCCGACGACGCGACCCTGCGCCAGTTCTATGAGGAACGCTACCGTGCCGAGTACAAAGGTGTCCTACGCCCCAAGCCGCATCACGTCATCCGAGCCGCCGCCGCCGCTCGCGACCGTCTTTCGTGGCTCACCCCTCATGCGACGCGCAACGGCCAGAACTGGCTCGATGTCGGTGCCGGCAGTGGCGAGTTTGCTTACCTGATGCAGCGCAAGGGTTTCTCCGTCACCGCTCTCGAACCCAATCGCGGCTACGCCGAATACATGCAGTCTTCGCTCAAATTGAGCGTTCAGGTCGGCTTCCTTGAGGACCTCAACCATCGCGCCGGTGAGTTCGACGGTATCTCCGCCTTCCACATGCTGGAGCATCATCCGGACCCCGTCGCGGCCCTCCGTCGCATGGCGACCCTATTACGCCCTGCCGGCCTGCTCGCCATCGAAGTCCCTAACGCCGCCTTCCATCTCGTACACCCCAGCCATCGTTTCCACCCCGCGCACCTGGTCCACTTTCATTTGGACAATCTCCACCTGGCTGCCGCGATGGCCGGCTTCCAGCCGCTCGAACTCCGAACCTCCAGCGACGGCGGGATCTTGTGGGGAATCTTCCGTCGAGCCACAGAAGCGGAATCGATCGCGCTCCCCGTCATCACTCAGGAGCAAGTCCAGAAATGGCGTACCGCAGAACTCCGCCGCACCCCGTGGCGCTACTATGCGAACCCGCAGATCTGGCTACGCACAGGTCGCCGCCTGCTTACCTTGGCCACGGAACGTATGCAGGTCCAAACCCATTCCGTACCCTTGACCTACCTCACCCAACTCCCACTTCCCGACTGATAATTGGAAAAGCATGATCTCCAGCCTAGTGCTCCTGGCAACCCTCGCCACTCCGGCCGCAGACCTCGACACCATCACCAAAAACTTCCCCGGCCGCGTAGGCGCCTGCATTCAGGACGGCACCAAGCTCAACTGTACCCGCGGCGACGAGCGCTTCTCTCTCCAAAGCGTGGTCAAGCTCATCGTCAGCGTTGCCGTACTCGATGACGACCGCTTCCGCGTCAACCAGCCCATCACGGTCTACCCCAAGGACCTCAGCGTCTCCGTACAGCCCATCGCCCAGTACGTCACCCCCAACGGCTACAAGACCACCATCGGCGAACTCATCCGCAGTACGATCATGACCAGCGATTCCGCCGCCTGCGACATCCTCATTGCTCGCCTCGGTGGACCCAAAGCCGTCCACGCCTTCCTCATCCGCAAAGGCATCACGGGCATGCGTGTGGATCGTGACGAACGCCATTTGCAGACGGAGACAGACGGCCTCACCTGGCGCGACGAGTTCATCGACCCCAAGGTTCTCGAAGCGGCAATTGCCAAGATTCCCGAAGGAAAGCGCTACGCCGCCTACAAGCGCTACCAGGCTGACCCGCGCGACACATCCACTCCGAAGGCCATGACGACCTTCCTGACGCGCCTCGTGAATGGCGACCTTCTGCCTCCCGACCGCACAGCCTTCATCCTGCAAGCGATGGCAGACTGCACCACCGGCGCAGACCGTCTCAAGGCAGGCACTCCATCCACCTGGAAACTCGCACACAAAACCGGAAGCAGCGGCACGCGCCGAGGTCTCACCGTCGCCACCAATGACGTCGGCATCCTCACCGCGCCCGACGGCCGCAAGATCTCCATCGCCGTCTTCGTCGGGGACTCAACCGCGTCCCCCGACGAACGCGCCGCGATGATCGCAGCCATCGCCAAAGCTGCTACGGCATCCAACTAAACGTCGAACTTGATCCCCTGCGCCAGCGGCAGGTCGTTCGACCAGTTGATGGTACAGGTCTGCCGCCGCATGTACGCCTTCCACGAATCAGACCCCGACTCGCGACCTCCGCCCGTATCCTTCTCGCCACCGAACGCGCCGCCGATCTCCGCGCCGCTCGTACCGATGTTGATGTTCGCAATCCCGCAGTCGCTCCCGCGATGGCTCAAGAAGATCTCCGCCGCCTGTACATTCTTCGTGAACATCGCCGACGACAATCCCTGCGGCACCGAGTTGTGGATCTCAATCGCCTCGTCCAGATCCTCGAACTCAAACACATACAAAATCGGGGCAAAAATCTCGTTCTTCACCACCTTCATATGCTTGTGCGCCCGCACGATGCAGGGCTTCACATAACACCCCTGCAGAGGCTCGCCACCATACAGGACCTCGCCGTTCTGGTCGCGGATCATCTCAAGGCCCGTCTGCATCAACGTGATCGCATGCTCGTCAATCAGCGGACCCATCACCGTCTTCGCATCAAACGGATCCCCAATCGTCAGACCCTCATAGATCTTGATCAGCCGCTCAGTCACCTGCGCCGCGATCCCACTCTGCAGGAACAATCGCCGGGTCGTCGTACACCGCTGCCCTGCCGTACCGATGGCACCAAACACCACCGCGCGAACCAGCATGTCTACATCGCAATCGTCCATCGCGATGATCGCGTTGTTGCCGCCCAACTCCAGCAGCGAACGTCCCAACCGCGCCGCGACCTCCTCGCCCACAATCGACCCCATATGCGACGAACCCGTCGCGCTGATCAGCGGCAACCGCTTGTCCTTCGACATCCGCTTGCCGATCTCATCATCGGTACCCACAATCAGGTTCAGCACGCCAGCATGACCGTGCTTTTCGAGCACACGCGCACAAATCGTCTGCACCGCTACTGCCGTAATCGGAGTCTTCGGCGAAGGCTTCCAGATCACCACATCGCCGCAGACCATCGCGATCAGCGCATTCCAACTCCACACCGCGACAGGAAAGTTGAACGCGGTGATCACGCCGACAAGCCCCAGCGGATGCCACTGCTCGTACATCCGATGCCCAGGGCGCTCCGAATGCATCGTGTTGCCGTACAACTGCCGCGACAATCCCACCGCATAATCCGCGATGTCGATCATCTCCTGCACTTCACCTTTGGCCTCGGCAAGCAGCTTGCCCATCTCCAAAGTCACCAGCGCTGCAAGATCATCCTTGTACTTCCGCAGTTCATTGCCAATCTCGCGGACAATCAGCCCGCGCTTCGGCGCCGGAACCATCCGCCATTTGGCAAACGCGCGCTGCGCCTCAAAGATGAGGTCGTCGTAGTCCTGCGAATCGCCCATTCGCACCTTGCCCACAACGGACCCGTCAATCGGGCTCGTCGACGTCAGTACACCGCCGCCGCCCTGCATCCACTCGGTGGAATACACGCCGCTGGAAACTTCGCTGACGCCCAGCTTTTCGAGGATCTTGCTCGCTTGCACCATAATCGTTTTGTTCAACTCACAGTCAACAGCCGGAAGCCCTCAGGCCCGGCCAAAAATCTTCGGCCAAACTCTTTCGTCGCCACCGCCGACATCCGCTCCATGGCCCGCTGCTGGAACTCCGGCTCAAACCACTCCGCATGCCCGGCATGATGCTCGGCAATACGAAACGCCGCTTCCCGCGTGGTCGCTCCGTGCCTCTTCGTCGCGCGAACATGAAACGGATCCCCAATCAAATCGCGCTCCGTCGCCTCACAAGCCAGCCGCGCCAGTACTTCCGGATTCGACGGCAACATCGGAGCCAGTGTCGCATGCACTTTCAGCCCTGCGCCGCGCAACCGTGCAATCGCGTCCAAGCGCTCCTGCAAGCTTTCGCAATGCGGCTCGTACAACTTGCGTACACTTTCCAAATCAGTGGTTAACGAAAAGCTCACCCGTACTTCTGTAAGCGCGGATAGCTCCGCGAAAAGGTCAACATCGCGTACACACAGCGGCGACCTCGTCTGCAGCACGAATCGCGCGGGCGGCTTGGCAATCAACTCGCGCAGAATCGCAGGCATCGCGAACTCGGTTGCTTCCGCGGGTTGATACGGATCGACCAGCGGCGAACAGTAAATCACCTGCCCCGGCCGCAACTGTTTCCGCAGCAATTCCGGCGCATTCTGCTTGTATGTCGTGAATTGGCCCCAACGTCGCCAGTCCTCAGGCTGCAGCCCGCCGTACAGCCCCATCGTCGGCACATAGCAGTACGTACAGCCGTACGTGCAATTGCGCGCCGGCGTCAGCGAATGGGTGAACCCGGCCTCGCGGATGAAGCCGGAGGTTTCGCTGAGGATGCCGCGGGCGGCCGCGTGCCGGACCTGGAATCGCTGGTGGCTGATGTTCCCATTGTAGGGACATCGATCCATTTGCCGCGCAAAACGACGCCGCGTACCCGCCGCAGATTTCGGATGTCCAAGGTCGGGTCGGCATCGAGCAACACCAGATCCGCCAGCTTTCCCACCGCAACGCCGCCGACGTCGCTCCCCAGAAACTGCCCTACCTCATACGTCGCGGCACGCAGCGCGGCCATTGGCGTAAACCCGCCTTCCGCCACCATCGCCTCAAGCTCCGCGTGCAGATCCCCGTCCGGCGCTCCAGCCAGCATGCGTGCGCCGCAACCGCGCATCCAGCGCATCAGCTCGCGGTCGGCCTCACGCGTCATCGGCGTAAACCAGACCCCGTCGCGACCCGCATAGAAAAACCCTTCGCAAGCCACGCGATCCAACCCCCGCGTACCTTCAATCGAGGACTGCCGCAACGCCACCGCATCCATCAGCCGTACCGTCGGCGGCAGCGGACCCACCAACGGCAATCGCCACTTGCGCGATTGCTCGGCCAGCGCGATGTACGCCTCCGGGTCGATCCCTTCGCCAAACCGCACAAAATCGGCTTCCGTGCGGTACATCCCGTCGAACCAGGTTCGCGCTTCCGACGCAGACCCAAACGTCATCGCCGGACCACCGGTCAAAATGCGCGGCCCGCGCAACGCCCCGATCTCGATCTTGCGATAAAGCTCCAGCATCGCGGACAAAGGCTCCGCACTCATATCGCGAACCCCGGTGATCCCGCGCAGCACCATCGCAGTGGCATTCGCAGCAGTCACCGCGCCATGCATATTCCAAAGGCCTGGTACTAAGAACTTGCCGGTACCATCCACCACGCGAACATCACCATTGCCGGCAACAACGGACGCACTCACACGATCCCCGGCAACGTACACCGTACGCGGCGACGTCACCACACCGCGCTCGACATCCACCACTCGTACCTTACGAATCGTGACTCCCGATTGCGCAAACACAACGAGGGCGCTCTGCAGCCACAGCAACAGAAGCGCCCCCGCGTGGAATCTCATCCAGCCTTAGCTTTCCTGAATCGTAACGGACTTCAGTTCATCGCCCTGCGCGATCGCGTTGACGACATCCTGACCCGACAGCACCTGGCCGAACACCGTATGCTTGCCGTCCAGCCAATCGGTCTGAATGTGCGTGATGAAGAACTGGCTGCCGTTCGTGTTCGGGCCGGCATTCGCCATCGACAAGCTGCCCACCTGGTGGCGCTTCCAGTCGTTGCCCTGGAACTCATCTTCAAACCGGTAGCCCGGACCGCCACGGCCCGTAGCCGTCGGGTCACCGCCCTGGATCATGAAATTGTTGATGACGCGGTGGAAAACCGTACCATCATAGAACTTGTCGTTCGCAAGAAAGACGAAGTTATTCACGGCCTTCGGGGCGTTCTTGGGGTACAGCTCGCAAACGATAGTACCTTTGGACGTCTCGAACGTAGCCGTGTAGTTCTTGTTCGGGTCGATCGTCATCGAGGGCGGACCCTGGTATTGCGTAGGCATATATACGTTATTATGAAGGAACATTCTGCCTTTCCATAGGGGCAGGGGACATAAGAACGACAGTCAAAGGACAAATGCAAGCAATGGAGAAGCTGTCGCAAAACATTCAAGAGGCGTTCCTGAACAACGCCCGTAAAGATAAGACTTTCCTCACGATCTACCTCATGAGCGGAGTCAAGCTGAGCGGAAAGATCAAGAGTTTCGACAAGTACTCGGTCATTTTGGAGACGAACAACCAAGAGCAGTTGATCTTTAAGCATGCGATCTCTACCGTAGTACTTTCTAAGCCGTTCCACTCTGGTTCCGGCGGTGGCGGCCACGCTGGCGCGCCCGGGCCTGTAGGCGGCGGCAGTGGCCATGCTCCTGGCGGTGGCGGCGGTGGTCAGCATGGTATGCCTGGTACCCCGCAACCAGAACATTCGTAGTCCGCTTTGAATACACTTCCGGTTACTACCGAAAAAGTCATCCTGGTTGGTGTCGAAATCTCCAATGCCGTCCGTCAGCAAAGACGGGCGGCGTTGGCGGCCGCATCTGCTGCTTCGGCAGCGGCTGCCTCGGAAGAGTCCGGCCCTTCGGCATCAACCCTCGACCTTCCCCCCGTCTTCGATGCGGTCGAATCGCTCGACGAGTTAGCGACGCTCGCCACCAGCGCCGGAGGCACTGTTGTAGAACAGGTCATCCAGAACCGCATCCGTCCCGACGCAGCTACGCTCATCGGTTCCGGCAAAGTGGAAGAGCTCGGCGCATTGGCCAAAGCCTTCGAAGCCGAAACCATCATCTTCGACAACGAACTCACCCCGACCCAGCAGCGCAATCTCGAACGTGCGCTCAAGGTCAAGGTGATCGACCGTACCCAGCTCATCCTGGACATCTTCGCCCGCCGCGCCCGTACCCGAGAAGGCCAGTTGCAAGTAGAACTCGCGCAGTTGAGCTACCTGCTTCCCCGCCTCGCCGGACGAGGGGTGGAAATGTCGCGCCTCGGCGGCGGCATCGGTACGCGAGGTCCTGGGGAAACACAGCTCGAAACCGACCGCCGTAAGATCCAGAAGAAGCTCAAGAACATCGAGCGCGACCTCGAAAACGTACGCGCCGGCCGCAGCATCCAGCGCCGCCAGCGCCAGTCCGTACCTCTCGCGACCATTGCTCTGGTCGGCTACACCAACGCCGGCAAATCCACGCTCTTCAACCGCCTCACCAAGGCCGAAGTCCTGGCCGATGCCAAGATGTTCGCCACGCTCGACCCCACGGTCCGGCACCTCATGCTGCCCACCAACCGCAAGGTCCTGCTGAGCGACACCGTAGGCTTCATCCGCAATTTGCCGACGACCTTGGTCAAAGCCTTCCGCGCGACCCTCGAAGAGGTGCGCGAGGCCCAACTCCTGCTTCACGTCGTGGACGCCAGTTCCGAAACGGTAGCCGAACACCACGCCCATGTCATTGAGGTTCTGCGCGAAATCGAAGCCGACGGCACGCCACAGATCCTGGTGATGAACAAGGCGGACCAACTCCAAGGCGAAGAAGCGACCCTGAGCGCCAAGTCGCTGGCCGCCCGCATGATCGGCGACGCCAACGTACCCGCCGTCATCATCTCCGCCCGCAGCGGCGAAGGCATCAACAGCCTGCTCGAACTCATCGACGCGCGCCTCGACCTCGACCCCGTCCGCACCGTCCGCTTCCGCCTCCCCGTAGGCGACGGCGCGACATTGAACGCCTTGCACGAAGGCACGCGAGTACGCTCGGTGGTCTACAACGAGGACGTTTGCGAAGTCATCGCCGACGCCCCGCAGTCCGTTCAGAGGCGCTTGTTACAGTTTTTGGTTTGCGAAGAGGCGTGAACTCGCTATTATGGCGTTGACAGGTTTGTAAATGAATCTGCCCAACGTTTTAACGCTCTTGCGAATCTTTGTTGTCCCGCTGCTCGTTGCAGCACTGGTACAGCAAGGCGCATGGCTGCCCTGGCCGTTTCACGATCACAACCTGTTGGCGCTGTCGATCTTCCTGTTCGCCGCCTTCACGGACATCCTGGACGGCTACCTCGCCCGTCGCTGGAAGCAGGTCACCACGGTCGGTACGCTGCTCGACCCCATCGCCGACAAACTGCTCATCTCGGCCGCCCTGATCTCGCTGGTGCAAGTAAACCGCCTCCCCGGCTGGATCGCGATCCTAATCGTAGCCCGCGAATTCGCCGTCTCCGGCCTCCGCAGCATTGCAGCGGCAGAAGGCTACACAATCAAGGCCAGCGAACTGGGCAAGACGAAAACGTTCATGCAAGTGGTCGCAATCAGCCTGGTCCTCCTCAGCACCAGCTTCCCGGACCTGGAACCGTACGCCCGCTGGTCAATGTGGGCGGTAGTGGTATTCGCGATCGTATCGGCAGTAGATTACTTCAGCAAGTTCTGGCGCAAGGTAGACGACCAGATCAAACTCCGCGGCCGCCAGGAGCTTTTGGAGCTCGAGCGTCAGAATCGCCGAGCGGCACGCCTGGCCCGCCGCGAGCAGCGCCTCCGAGCAAAGGCCGAAGCAGCATCCACCAGCAAAGCCTAGCGACTTTTCCGCATCTTTGTTGATTCGAAAGACTTTACACGTCCGAGCGACGTACCCAATAAGGGTATTTGAGTACCCTTTATGGGTATTCGATCTACACGTATGGTAAAGCCCATACAATGGAGTCATGACGCCCCGTGCAATCATATCTGACCCTGAGATCATGGGCGGCACGCCGTGCTTCCGCGGCACTCGCGTCCCGTTCCAGAACCTCATCGACTATCTCGAAGGCGGGCATCCCCTTGGCGAGTTTCTCCGTCAGTTCCCGACGGTAAGTCGTGAACTAGCGGTTCAGGCGATCGAGGAAGCGAAAGAGTCACTACTCGCCAAGATCGCATGAAGATCTTGCTCGATGAGTGTTTGCCGCTGGACTTTCGAAACTACTTGTCCGGCGACGAACGCGAGGTTCACACAGTGGAGTTTGCGGGGTTCAAGGGCCTCAAGAATGGGCACCTGCTAAGCGAGGCTGAGTCAGCAGGATATGACGCGATGGTGACAGTGGACCGCAGCATCCAAAAGCAGCAAAACATCCTCAGCCGCCGCATCGCGATCGTTGTGGTTCGACCGTCTTCCAATCAACTCGAAGACTTAATCCCTTTGGTCGACGCCATAGCGAAGGCCCTTGAAGGTCTTCGCCATGGCGAAGTAGTTTTTGTGCCGAGTCCCTAAACGCCCCAGCAGTAGTCTTCCACCGCTTTCGACACCGACTCATCCTTGTCCGTCAACCGCATCAACTCCAGCTTGATGCCATCCACCAAGGCGAGCCAGCTAGCCTCAATCACGTTCTCCGACACACCAACTGTCGACCAGCTCTTCTTATGGTCCGTCCACTCAATCAGCACGCGTACCTTCGCCGCCGTACCCTTGCGCGAATCCAGCACTCGTACCTTGTAGTCCGTCAGTTCCACTTCGCTGATCGCCGGATACCGCGTCGCCAGGCACTGCCGCAGGCAGATGTCCAGCGCGTTCACAGGACCATGCCCCTGCGCCGTCGCCGTATGCACGTTGTCGTCCAGCTTCAAGGTCGTCGTCGCCGTCGTGATCGTGTTGTACGACCCGATCATGCGCGTCGTCACGTCGAACCCGATCGTCTCAAAAAACTGCACGCCCGGACGCAGCGCCTGCCGTACCAGCAGCTCAAACGTACCTTCCGCCGCTTCCAGATCGTAGCCCTGGAACTCCATCTGCTTGATGCGGTCCAGCAACTCCCGGCGGCCCGCGTCGCTGACTCCCGCAAGGCCATGCTGCTCCAGCTTGTACGACACGTTGGACCGGCCCGACATGTCGCTCAGCAACACGCGCTGGCGGTTGCCGACGTACTCGGGCTTGGTGTGCTCGTATGTCGCCGAGTCCTTCATGATCGCGCTGACGTGGATGCCGCCCTTGTGCGCAAAGGCCGACTGTCCGACGTACGCCTGCCCGTTCGGCACCTTCAGGTTCGCCAGATCGGCGATATACCGAGCCACCGGCGTCAGATTCGCCAGCTTGTCCCGGCCAATCGTCGTATGCCCCAGCTTCAATTCCAGATTCGCGATCAGCGAACAGATGTTGGCATTGCCGCAACGCTCGCCGTACCCGTTGAACGTACCCTGCACGTGCGTAAAGCCCTGGTCCACGGCGGCCAATGCATTCGCCACCGCGCAATCCGTATCGTTGTGCGGATGGATGCCCAGCACCCCATCAAACCGCTTGCGTACGATGGCGCAAACCTCGGCCACGCGATCCGGCAGATTGCCGCCATTGGTGTCGCACAGGCAAAGCACATCGGCGCCTGCATCCTTGGCGGCTTGCAAGGTCGACAGCGCGTATTCGGGGTTCGCGTTGTAGCCGTCAAAGAAGTGCTCCGCGTCGTACACCACTTCCTTGCCGTGGGACTTCAGGTACGACACTGTTTCGCTGATCAGCTTCAGATTCTCTTCGAGCGGAATGCCCAGCGCGCGGGTGACGTGAAAATCCCAGCTCTTGCCGAAGATCGAAATCGTCGGCGTACCCGCCTCCACCAGCATGCGTACGCTGGGGTCCTGATCCACAGGATTCTTCGCGAACCGCGTGGCGCCGAAGGCCACCAGACGGGCATGTTTCAGCTTCAGTTCGGTCTGCGCGCGAAGGAAAAAGTCTTTGTCTTTCGGGTTCGAACCCGGCCAGCCGCCCTCAATATAGTCAATCCCCAGCTCATCCAGTTTCTGCGCAATAATCAGCTTGTCATCCACAGAAAAGGAAACGGCCTCGCCTTGCGTGCCATCACGGAGGGTTGTATCGAAGGTAAAGATCTTCATGGTCTGGTCTTCCCGTTGGGATTGGTTTGAGGCGGAAGGAAACCTGCTTTCCCTCCGCCCCAGGTTGTTATTGAGCGTTTACAGGTACGCCCGCTTCTTTCTTCTTCTTGAGGAACGTCATCATCGAGCGCAGATCCGCGCCGACGGTTTCGATCAACTGCTTTTCCTGACCCGCGCGCATGCCCAGGAACTTCGCACGGCCGGCCTTGTTCTCGCCGATCCATTCCTTAGCGAACTGGCCCGACTGGATCTCGGCAAGGATCTTCTTCATCTCCTTGCGAGTCTCATCGGTCACAACGCGAGGACCACGCGTGTAATCGCCGTATTCCGCCGTGTCGGACACCGAGTAACGCATGTAGCTCAAGCCGCCCTCATAGATGAGATCGACAATCAGCTTCAACTCGTGCAAGCACTCGAAGTACGCGATTTCCGGGGCATAGCCAGCTTCGACGAGAGTCTCAAAGCCCGCGCGGATGAGTTCCGCAGCGCCGCCGCAAAGCACAGCCTGTTCGCCGAACAGATCGCTTTCGGTCTCTTCCTTGAAGTTGGTTTCGATTACGCCAGCGCGCAAGCAGCCGATGCCCTTGGCGTACGCCAAACCCTGCTCCAGCGCCTTACCCGATGCATTCTGATGCACCGCCACCAATCCAGGAACGCCAACGCCGTCCACATACAGTTCGCGTACGCGATGTCCGGGGGCCTTGGGAGCCACCATGCTCACGTCCACGCCTTCCGGCGCGCTGATGAATCCAAAGTGGATGTTGAACCCGTGGGCAAACATCAACGTCTTGCCCGGCGCGAGACCCGGCTTGATGTCGTTCTCGTACAGGTCTGCCTGGATGTGATCGCTCACCAGGATCATGATCACGTCGGCAGCCTTGGCGGCATCGGCGGTGGACATCACCTTCAAGCCGGCGGCTTCGGCCTTGGCCGCGGACTTGGAGCCCGGGTACAGGCCGACCACGACATTCAGGCCGCTATCGCGCAAATTCAGCGCGTGCGCATGTCCCTGGCTGCCGTAGCCGATAATCGCAATCGTCTTGTCCCGAAGCAGGTCGAGACTTCCATCGTTCTCGTAAAATCTTCTTGGCATCGTGTTCCTAGAAATAGTGAAGCGGCCCGCCGCTTCTTCTCGCGTTGGGCCGCTATAGTTGTTTACCGTAAAACTCCATCCACTGCCGCTGCTGCTGCCTCTTCTTCTCCTTCGTATACAACTCCGGAGGACGGGGCCGGCACCGGCGGGGACAATCGTAATTTTTTGTTCTCCAGCGTTACTGCGACTACGCCCGAACGCGTTACTTCGATCTCGCCATACGCTCGCATCAGATCGACAAACGTGTCCAATTTCTCGGCATCGCCCGTCGCTTCGAGCACAAAGCCTTCGGTGGACGAATCCACCACGCGCGCCCCAAAGATCTCTGCTTCTTTGAGCACCGCCGTGCGATTTTCGATCGCCGTGCGAACGCGCAGCAACACCAGTTCGCGAGCCACTGCCGGACCGTCGGTGAGATCCGACGCCTGCAGTACGTTCACGAGCTTATTCATCTGCTTGACCACCTGCTGCCGCAGCTTCGGGTCCACATCCACCGCGATCGACATCCGCGACAGATCGGGATCGAGGGTCCGCGCCACCGTCAGGCTTTCGATGTTGTAGTTGCGGGCCGTCAGCAGACCGGTGATGCGCATCAACGCGCCCGGCTTATTTTCCACTAAAAGAGAAATGATCTGGATCATTAGCTGAAAGTCCTTCCTACTACGCCACGCTCACCGGCTTGGGTGGACCAAGCACCATCTCATTGTGCGCGCCGCCGGCCGGAACCATCGGGAAGACGTTCTCATTCGGCGTCACCTTCACGTTCAGCAGGTACGGGCCGTTGTACTCCACCGCTTCCTTCAAGGCCGCCGGCAGATCGAGCGGGCTTTCCACCGTCCGGCCCTTAAAGCCGTACGCGCCGGCCAACATCGCGGGATCGGGGAACGAGCACAACTCCACCGACGACAGCCGGTTGTTGTAGAACAGCTCCTGCCACTGGCGAACCATACCCAGGTAGCCGTTATTCATCACAATGATCTTCACATTCAGGCCATTGTTGACGAGCGTTGCCAGCTCTGGCAGCGACATCTGGAAGCCGCCGTCACCGCAAATCGCAAACACCAGCTTGTCCGGCAGCGCCATCTGCGCGCCCATTGCCGAAGGCAGGCCAAAGCCCATCGAGCCCAAGCCACCCGAGCACAACCACAGGCGCGGGTGATGGAAGTTGATGAACTGTGCAGCCCACATCTGATGCTGGCCCACGTCCACCGCAACAATCGCCTCGCCACCGCTGATTTTATCGATTTCCACCATCAACTGCTGCGGCTTGATCTCGGTCGTCGAGGTCTTGGGTTCGAGCGGGTGCTCTTCCTTCCACGAACGGATCTGCTTCCACCAATCCACGCGAGCCTGGTAGTTCTTGCCGTGTTCGGTGGCCTTCAGGTCCTTCACCTCGCGGATCAGCTTGGGAAGAACGCGCTTCAAATCACCGACTATGGGCAGGTCCGCCAGCCGGTTCTTCGAAATTTCCGCAGGGTCGATATCGATGTGGATGACCTTGGCGTGCGGCGCAAAAGCGGCCAGCTTACCGGTGACGCGATCGTCAAACCGGATGCCCAGGGCGATGATGAGGTCGCAACCGTGCAAGCCCATGTTCGCCGCATAGGACCCGTGCATGCCGGGCATGGAGATGAAGTTCGGGTGCCCGGTGGAGATACCGCCGAGGCCGAGCAGCGTGGTTACGGTCGGCGCGTCGATGGTTTCCACCAGTTCGGTGAATTCCTTGGCCGCATTGGCGAGGACGATACCGCCGCCACCGACAACATACGGACGCTTGGCATCCCAAATCATCTGGGCAGCCCGGCGGATCTGGCCGGTGTGGCCTTCGGAGAAGACCTTGTAGCCGGGCAGGTGGATTTCGTCGACGGGCTTATAGTGCGTGTGGCCCTGGAAGACGTCCTTGGGGATGTCGACCAGCACAGGACCCGGGCGGCCGGAAGCAGCCAGGTAGAACGCTTCGTGGATCACCTGGGCGAGGTCCTTGACGTTCTGGACCATGAAGTTGTGCTTGGTGGCCGAGCGGGTGATGCCGAAGGTATCGGCTTCCTGGAACGCGTCGCTACCGATGAGGGAGGTGGACACCTGACCGGTCAAAGCGACGATTGGAATGGAATCCATCATGGCATCGACAAGGCCGGTGACAAGGTTGGTGGCGCCGGGTCCCGACGTCGCGCAGCAAACGCCTACTTTGCCGGTGGCGCGGGCATAGCCCTGCGCAGCAAACGCAGCATTCTGCTCGTGGCGTACGAGAATGTGTTTGAGCGGATTGCTGTACATCGCGTCGTATAAGGGAATGGTGACGCCGCCCGGATAACCGAACATGCAATCGACGCCTTCCCGCGCCAGGCATTCCAGCAGAATCTGAGCGCCGCTCAAGAGCGGTCCCTGCGTTGCCTGTTGTCCCGATATGGTCTGAGCCATGCGAGTTTAAATTCTCCTACTAAAGCGTTGGAAAGAAACGAAAAAGACCACCGTGGGAGCTGTTTACCCCGCCGGTGGCCTTCTTCGTGTTGGAAATTCCGTCAACCGTTCAGGCGGGGTAGTCTGGTACGACCCCTACGATAATTCGCGGAACGGCTACCAGAGAAAGCGGCAGGATGGTGCTGAGAACCGGTTGGTTGGGCGTAAGCATCATGCGTCTCTCTGTTTTTGAGAATAGCCGACAAGCGAGTTAAATGCAAGATGGAAGTCTGATTAAATCGGCTTATCATCACATTGACTAATAAAACATTCCGGTCCGCAGGAAGATGGTCCACGCCAGAGCGGCGACGGCCGCGATGACCAGGGCAGTGGAAGGTTAGCGACGCAGCAGGTCGACCCAGATCGCGCGCGTAGCGAGGAAGGCGCACAGGACAGGCAGCACCAGCGATCGTAAGGCGGCACCGGGCGCGTCGGCCATTGGAATGAAGTCCAGCCAGAAGAGTGCGACGGTTTGCGCGACCCATCCAAAGGCGAGGATCGCGGAAACGGTTTTGATGGAGTGGTGCCAAGCGTCGCCTGGGTCGAGGACTTCCAGGTGCAGGTCATGATCTCGCGTCGAAGCAGCATTGCCGGCACCGACGACGAGAAACCAATCTGTCCACACCTCGGCGGTCACCGTCATCTCGCGGTCAAGGATGGCAAGCCGCCGGTGGAAGTACCGGTAGGCGCATGAACACATCAGACCTAGGCCGATCCCAAACGCAGTCGGTACCAACGCAAGGCCAAGGTCATTGGTGAGGTTCGCGAGCGCCTGTCCTTTTTCGCCACTTGGAGCGCGAAATGAGCCAACAATGAGGAGCAGCGTGCAGAACAGCCCGGCAAATGGAGCAAGGGTGGTCATGGTCGCCAGACTGACGATGAGGTCCTGGAACCGCTGATGCGTACGCGACATCGCCCGCACCATGGCATGTTCGATGGTCTGCGTCATGACGTCAGTATAATCCCGCCAGCCTCCTAAAGTTCCTCAATCTTGGTGTCAGACCGGTCTGACACCGTGCTTTAACCACATGTGTAGGCACGCGCCTCAGGACCTTCCCTAACGCTTTAGCAGGATCAATAGCTCTCGCTTCGCCGCCGTATCGGCAGCATCCCGCAGAAACGATCTCAGCCATTCCTTCGCTTGCATGTCAGAACCCGAGGCGACCTTTCGAAGTGCAGGCAAGGCATATCGCACCAGTTGATTGGAAAGCCCATCAAACGGGTCCGCCAGAGCCAAAAAGTCCGAAGTAGGAATGGCCTTCTTGCCCGAAAAAGCCCCGACAAGACGGAAGTTACGCTCACCCCTCTGGCGCTGATAGACTCCCCGAAAAACATTCTGCTGTTGCAGGCCTAGACCGTTGAACACGACGTTCAGGTCGACCTCAAGCTGATCGACACCCGACAACGGGCGAGAACGCACATCTGTCTTTACATCGCGACTGACGCCAAAGCCAAAGGCTGAGTGCCCGCCCTCCGTCGTGATCGAAAACACAGGCTGGAAACCCGGTTGTGTTAAGTCAAACCACTCCTCGAAGATGTGACTGATCAGAAAACCGACCTGTGATCGATTGCTGGAAATCCGCAGAAATCGCTTCTGTCCGGCTCTCATGATTTTGTACGCGTGAAAATCTTCGTTCGATTCCGCAGGCCAGGCGCCTTCGCACTTCCACTCACCAGTCTTTTGCCGGTCGAAGCGCAGATAGACGTCCTGCGAATGCCCGAACGCCGCCTGAGCGATTAGGATCACCTGATCGGGCGACCCCGTTTGTACAAGTTCTACCGGACACGGTTTCCAATCGGCCGGGCAAGGGGCCGAACGAAGCACCGGATCACGGACGCCCAAAACTTTCCAAACGGTTTGCCAGTCGAAATCGGCGCCACTCTTCAGAAAGTCCGCCAGGGTAGCCGGAGACTTGGCAGCGGCGACGAGACTCTCGTCGGTCTGCGCCAGGGAGAGCACTGCAAACCAAACAGCGATAGCCACTGGTCCGATTCTACCTGCAACAAATCTTCCAGAACTTCGAAAGGCTCTCTCCACTCGCGGCATTTCCCAGTCGGAGGTTGCCTCAACAACACAATGGACAACAAGATCAAATACATGTCGGCGCTGGGCATTGCCGCTGCCGCCGTATTCTCTTTACAAGCCGCTAAACCCGGCGCGGCCAAAACTGGCGAAGCGACAGAAGGCGCGCTCTATGTCATCGACAAGGACTCCCAGAAGCCCACCGCGCTCTGCCCCTTGAAGCACACCGACGTCAACGCCGAAATCTCCGGCTACCTCGCGCGCGTCAGCGTCGTCCAGGAGTTCACCAACGACTCTAAAACTCCCATCGAAGCCGTCTACAAATTTCCGCTCCCCCACGACGCCGCCGTCGACTCTATGGAGATGTGGATCGGCAAGCGCGTCATCAAAGCGCAAATCAAAAAGAAAGAAGACGCCCGCAAGATCTATAACGACGCTCGCAACAACGGCCAGCGCGCTTCCCTGCTTGACCAGGAGCGACCCAACCTCTTCACACAGCACGTCGCCAACATCATGCCCGGCGACACCGTCAAGATTCACATCCAGTACGTCGAAACGCTCAAGTATGAGGACGGCGATTACGAGTTCGTCTTCCCCATGGTCGTCGGACCTCGCTATACGCCAGCCGAGATGGCCAACCCTGAAGCCGTGCGTGTCAACCGTACCCCGCAAGGCACCCGCGCCGGGCACGACATCAACGTCAAGGTCTCCGTCAATGCGGGTATGGAGATCGGTCCTGTCAGCTCGCCGTCCCACAACATCGACGTCCTGCAAGGCGGCGGCAAAGGCGTGATGATGGTCGCTCTCAAGAACGCGCAGTCGATCCCCAACAAAGACTTCATCCTGCGCTACGCCGCTGCGGGAGCCAAGATCAAGGACGCCGTCCTGCTGCATCGCAACCCCACCAATCACGACGGCTTCTTTACGCTGATTATGCAGCCGCCAGACCGCGTTGCCGAGTCCGAGATTACGCCCAAAGAGATCGTATTCGTGATCGACACCTCGGGCTCGATGCACGGCTACCCGATGGACAAGATCAAGGAAACCATCCGCTACGCTTTTGACGGACTCCACCCGCGCGATACCTTCAACCTCATTACCTTTTCAGGCGACGAACACATTCTGTTCCCCAAGCCCGTACCCGCCACGCGTGAAAACATCAACACGGCTTGGGAGTTTATGAAGACTCGTGACGGCCGGGGCGGTACGGAAATGATGAAGGCCATCCGCGCCGCGTTCGCCGGCATGGAAGACCATCCCGAAAAGGTCCGCATCGTCTGCTTTATGACCGACGGCGAAGTCGGCAATGACATGGAGATCCTCGCCGAGATCCGGCGCAACAGCAATGCGCGCGTCTTCGCCTTTGGGATCGGCAACTCCGTCAACCGCTTTCTGCTCGACGGCATGGGACGCCAGGGTCGCGGGGAAACGCAGTTCGTTACTCTCACCGAAGATGGTTCCGCGGCTGCCAAAACCTTCCACCAGCGCGTGCATTCGCCGCTCCTCACCGACATTCAGATTGACTGGAACGGACTCCCCATCGCCGACGTGTACCCGCAGCGCATCAACGATATGTTTGCCGCGAAACCGCTGGTGCTGAACGGACGGTTTGACGGCAAGTTCACCGGCAAGCGGACCATTCGCATCCATGGCAAGGTGGCCGGCAAGCCGTATCAGAAGGACATTGAGATCGACTTTGCTGCCGCCAACGAGAAGCACAATGTACTGGCTACGATGTGGGCTCGCCGCAAGGTGGAAGAGCTTACCGCGAGTGACTATCGCAACATCAACTATGGCAATCCGAACGCCGAGGTGAAGCAGCAAATCACCGACCTGGGCCTGAAGTTCCGCCTGATGACCCAGTTCACGTCGTTTGTCGCGGTGGAAGACAAGGTCGTCAATGAAGGTGGCCGCCAGCACACCGTACAGGTGCCGGTAGAGATGCCCGAAGGCGTGAGCTACGACCGTGTCGGAGGCGAAATGCGCAAGCTCGCCATGCAAGCGTCGTACGCCCCGTCCAGCTTTGCGCCCAAAGGCGGTGTGGAACTTTCTGCGCCTATGCCGGCGATGGACGCCGGTCGCGTTCGGCAAACCGTTCGCCCGGTACGTGCGGAGGAGAAGGAAGCGCCCGTTCTCGCAATCGCTGCGAAAATCCACCCCAGCCTGATGAACCTGCCCGCTACACAAACGGTGCGAGTCACCATCTGGTTGAGTACGCAGACGTCTCCGGCGGTTCTTGCCAGACTGAAGGCCGCAGGCTTCACCTTCGCCACAGGTTCAGGACAGATGCTGACCGGCACGGTGCAGGCAAGCGACTTGGAGAAGTTAGCGGCGATCTCCGAGGTACGTGCGATCAGCCCTGCAGCCAGTTCGCTACGCTAAACGCGCTGCAAAATGCAGAAAGGCCGGGAGCCCTCATCAGGGTCCCGGCCTTTTGCGATTGCTTGTAGCGCTTACTGCAACAACGTGAGCAACAGCGCTTTCTGGGTATGCAGGCGATTCTCCGCCTGATCGAACACCACAGACTGCGGGCTTTCCATCACGTCGTCCGTTGTTTCCTGCTGGCGCTTGGCCGGCAGACAATGCATAAACACTGCATTCTTTGCCGCCGCAGCCATCAGTTCCGAATTCACCTGGTAGGCATGGAAGATCGCGCGGCGCTCGATCGCTTCCGCCTCTTGCCCCATGCTGGCCCAAACGTCGGTGTACACGGCATGCGCACCGTCGACGGCCTCATACGGGTCATTCGTGATCACGATTTCCGCCTTGGGAGCCATCGCGCGAGCCTCCGCCACCAACTCAGCGTCCGGCTCATAGTTCTTGGGACACGCGAGGCGGAAGTTCATCCCCAGCCGTACGCACGTATGCAGCAGCGAATGTGCGACGTTGTTGCCGTCGCCGATAAACGCCAGGGTCAGCCCATCGGTGTAGCCGAAATGCTCGCGTACCGTCAGCACATCCGCCAGCGCCTGGCAGGGATGGAACTTGTCGCAAAGCGCGTTCACCACCGGAACCTTGGACCACTGCGCAAGCTCCGTAATCGTGCGATGCGTGAAGACGCGCGCGACAATGCCGTGCACCCAGCGATCCAGATTGCGGGCGATGTCCTTCAAGGGTTCGCGTTCGCCGATCAACCCGGCGCTGGTCACCGAATCCCCGCCCAACTGCTTCATCGCCAACTCAAAGGTGAGGCGAGTGCGCAGCGATGGCTTTTCGAACAGGAGCGCAGCGTAGCGGCCGGAAAGCGAGGTGGCAAAGCGTCGCGGATTCCGCTTCATCTCCGAAGCGAGATCGAGCAGATGCAACAGTTCCTGCGTCGTGACATCCGTGTCACGCGTGAAATCGGAACATCCGAGCGAAATAGGATTCATCGGCATCTGGGCGACTGGCGCACTGGCCATTTTGCGGCCACCTCCTTCAAGCAAAGTCCATACAAAAGACGGAACTGCGCACGTCGCGAGTACGTGCGCAGTGAAAATTTATTCTCTGGACTGAATAATAATACATTCGCCGCGCAGCGGCAAGGCCTACGCCCCGCGCGACTGCACTGACCTTACTCGACCGGAAGTTCGACGGTGTTGCTCAACCGCCCGTTGACCCGGGCGACCAGCGGCAACACGTTGCCTTCGACGTCCTGCGGCACGCGGAAGCGGGCAATCGTGATGCCCACCAAGCTCGGGGATGCGCCCGTGAACTCCGGCACAAACAGCCGTTCGCCGCTCAACAGATCCACCGGATCTACGACGAGATTTGCACCACCCGTGACATGCGGGAAGCCGTCCAGCACAAGGGACTGATAAGGACCAAAGCCCGTGCCGAACAACGTCACCACTTCGCCGCGGCGCGCGGGAGACTGCTGCGTGATCGCCGATCCGTCCTCATGCGTTGCCAGCGCAATCGGCTGATCGTCGCGCGTGAACAGACCGGGGGCATTCCGCGCCACCGTGAACTTGCCAACCACTTCGGGGTTCGAACCCCACTTGACGCGAAGTTCCCGGTCGCCTTCGCCAATGGTCGAAAGCAACTGTGCGCGAACCTCAGTGGGCGATACGGAAACGAGCGGCAGGAGGCTTTCACCAATCCGAACCGTCACGTCGCCAATTGCCTGCTGCAGCGGCACCGGACGTCCCGCCTGATAGCCTGCCGCGAGGCTCTCACCGAGGATCGAGATCAGCGACCCCGGCGCGACGACACCATCGGGCGTCTCACCGGCCGCATTGCGGATGCCTGCCGGAGGAATAAAGGGAACCTTGTCGAGCCTCGCCAGTACCGAACGAGGCGCATTCATGACCAGCGTGCCCTGCTGGAACGTACCGGCAAGGTCGCCTTCCCAGCGGCGGAACTTATAGCCGTTCTTGACCTCAGCGCGAACCGTAACCGCAGCGTCGCTCGAATAGAACCCTTCGGTACCCGGAGGATCAAAGGTGAACGTGACGCCATTGGCGGGGTCAGACACCGCCGACAACTGATGCGTGATCCGGTAGATCGCCTGGTAAACCTGACGATCGGTGTCAAACGTCACCATACGCTCGGAGGCCTCACCGTCATTCCAGCCAATCAACTCGTAGCGGGACTGCGGTGTAATCGAAATCGTCTGGGGAGCCATCACCCGAACTTGCGCGCCCGGTGCGCGGTCCAAAGTGCATGGCGTCGCGCAGTTAGCCCCGTCTACACGGAGCGACAGGCCCGGAGGATTCGACGTGATCACCAACTGCGGCTGCGCTTCGTACTCGGCCGTCAACCGGATCGGACCGTTCACCGTCAACATCTGACGTGCAGGACCGTCGTTGGACCAGCGCTTGAAGCGCCACAAGCGACCGTTGGAATCCCGCTGCTCAAGCGGGGCGGACACCCAGTGCGTATGCCCGACGCCCCAGGCAAAGTTGTAGTTCAGAAACAACGTATCCCGGTCGTCGATGCTCAGCTTCAAATTGGGCGGATTCGTGAGGAACGACGCGTTGTAGCCCTGCACGAACTTCGCCGTCAGGATGTCGCGCTTCGAAAGGTCGGTGGATGCAATGAACACCGCATTGTCACCGAGGCCGTTGTCGAATTTGTCGAACACCACCATCTGGCCTTCCGGCGTGTACTGCGGCGACGGAGCACCAATGGTGTGCCGCGATCCCGGTACAAAGTCGAACTCGCCGTAGCAGAGCACGGGAATGGTCACCGGCGGATTCGGGGGCAAATTCAGATTGGACTGGCAGGTGGGATTGCCACGCGTCAACGCATCGTCAGCTAGCGTAAACGTGCCCGACGTCGGCGTCGGCGAACGATCCACCAGCACATTCAGGCCGCGAGGCTCGGTCAAAAACTGTACGCGCTTCGAGGTTGTAAACTGCGCCGCAATGGTCACCGGACCTGCGAGATTGAAGGTCCTCGAAGCACCCGTCGAAACGCTACCGTTGATCGACCAGTTCAGGAACACGGAACCGGGAAACGGGATCGCAGTCAACGTCGTAGGGCCTGCGGGCAGAAACGTATCCGCATCGGCGCCAAAGCAGCTACCGCCCATCAGCACAAAACCGGTGCGAACGGAGTCCTGCGGGATCGGCCCAAATGGCGTACAGGTCGGATTGCTGGGAAACGTGGAAAACCGCAGCGATACCCGATGCGCCGGGCTGGTGCCACCCTTTACGAACGTTGCAATGCCATCGGCAACAAACGTAATCTGGCTGAACCCGCCGTAGGTATTGCCCGTGGAATCCTGCCAGCCGGAAAACGAAAACTGCGACTGCTTATCCAGACTTTCCTGATAGTTTTCAAACGACCCGTCGACCCGCACCTTCAGCGGAAACTCGATAACGTGCTTGCTGCCATGCGGCCAGGTAAACGTCTGCGACCCGAAATAGGTGAGGCCATCCACCATAAACCGGGCTCCGCTCGCGCCTTCGGTGTACACCCGGACACTGGTGCCAACCACTCCCTGCTGCTGCGCGAACAATGCTCCGGCCAGCAAAAAACCTATCGCTACAATTCGCTTCGTCATTTGTACTCTCGGCGCCCCCTCCACACCGGTAGCCAAAGCCACTGGTACGAAGGGAAAGTTTTTCCTACGAATTCAATCGTCGGCCCGAAGAGTACTGTTTATAGGTAGAAAACCGTAGGGCGATCTCAGGTCTTCAGTGGGAGTAGGTTGAGTAGGTATACAGCGGATCTGTGAGCGGCACTACGTTCCGCATCCAGTCCGTCGGATCCTTCCACACTACCTTGCGCGACGGCTGAATCATCGCAACAAGATCGCGATAATCGCCCAGCAGCGCAAAGCCAGGCATGACGACATCATGCAGGTTGCGGTGCATCGGGCTATCGAACGACGCCCGCACGCTGTATGGCGTCCGCTCAATCTGCAGTTCCGTAATGCGCGGATCTACCGCCGCCGCTAGCAAAGCCCAAATCCCCGGAACATCCGAGGCGACCACAGTAATCTGCTTCGCGCCCTTCTTTTCCAGTTCATCGACAGCCCGCAAAATATCCTTAGCGCGCATCGCCGGAAGATTCCGCCCAATCAGCCAGGACCTCGTGTTCGCGATCCAATCCCCGCTCAGATTCGGCGTACCCGGCACCGGCAACCCGCGCGGCGTCACCAGCGCCGTCGGACCCTCCGCCGCCAGTTGCTTGAACTGCGGCGAAGGCTCACGCATCGTCTGGACAATCAGGGTCGCTTTGGTGATGTTGCCTGCCGGACCTTCATACTGATAATGCAGGGTCGGGCTGGTCTCCTCCGGCTGATAGATCCACTTCTTGAGATAGCCCTGCAGGTCCGCATTCGCGACCTTTTTGGCATTCATCTCGTCGCGAATCACTTCGTAAATCTCGCGGGACTTGCCGGCCACCTGCCCCTTCGGCATCACCCACAGCTGATGATCCGGATACATGCGCACCTTGGCATCCTTGTTCGAGCCCGGCACGTTCAGCCACTTCATCATCCAGCCGTAAATCTCTTCGCGGACCTTCTCCGGGGTACCGTGCCCGCCAGGACCCACCACCCACTTGATCTTGTCCTCCGCGCCAAACAGGTTGTACCAGCGCTTGGCTTCCTCGTACACGATCTTCGCTCCGGCGGGCGTAAAGAAGTCCAGTTCTGTACTCGAAATCAGCCAGGGCTTCGGCGCAAAGAGTTCGACGTAGTCCGTCTCATCGAGCCCCGAAGAGATGAAGTCCAGGGGACTCTGTTCGGAATCGCCTACAGGACCGGTAAACACCAGCCGGAACGAGTTCATGTAACAGGCCGGCGCCGACACCTTCACCCGGGGATCGAGCGCGGAAATATACGTCGTCACCGTACCCCCGCCGCTACATCCGGTTACCCCGATCCGTTCGGCATCCACTTCCGGACGGCTCACCAGATAGTCGATGCCGCGCTTGGCGTCCCAGATCCGGTATCGCGCAAAACTCTGGCCGATCAGAATCGCATTCGCGCCGGCCATAAAGTGCTGTTCCGTACTCCCGCCGATCAAGGACCGGTTGGCCCGCGCATCAAAAGCCTGTTGCCGTTCGCCCTGCCCAATGGGGTCGTACGCCAGGACCACAAATCCCTTGGCCGCCAGGTTCCCGGCCATATGCTGCGCAGCCGGCTTGCCCTGGTCCCAATGGCCCAACGGAAATAGGATCGCCGGATGCTTGCCGGGCTTTTTGGGGATAAACAGATTGCCCGTCACCAGAAAATCGGGCAGGCTCTCAAACGTGACGCGCTCGATCGTGTAATCGCCACCATCAAGCGGCGCCCCGTGCGTCTGCGCCTTCAAAGGACCCGCATAATCCGGCAGCCCACCAATCAACTGCAGGATCTTCGCCCGAGCCTCCGCCTGCCGTGCCCGGGCCTGATTGGCATCGCGAACAGAGGCGATCTTCGCCTCGCGTTGATCCAGTTGTTTCTGCGCGATCCGGTCCATCCATTCCAGGAACCCGGCGGACGTAGAGTCCTGCGCCGCAAAAGCGGTAGCCGCGGCGAAAATCAGCGTGGAGGTCAGGATGGGCATTTACGACATATTCTAGAATGAAAAGTGAGGCGGTCCCGTAGCTCAGCTGGATAGAGCATTTGCCTTCTAAGCAAAGGGTCACAGGTTCGAGTCCTGTCGGGACTACCATTTCTCCCCTCTAGCGCCTATTGGCAATTCACGTGCGACGTATCAAGTTGTACGTGATGACCGTTCTGATTCTCTGTATCTGGCTCCTGTCCGGCACCGTCGCCTACTGCGTGGCGCGATCCCGCTACGCTTTCTTCAAACGCTGGGAATTGTGTAGCTTTGCGCTAGGCCCTGTGGGACTCCTTGCCGCCTTGGCAGCACCCCGCAAACAGCGAAAGTGTGTGAGTTGCGGTGCAGCAATGGAACGGAAAGTAAGAAAATGCGAAGAATGCGGCGGTAGAACTTACTCGCGCGAATGGAAGACTTGAACTTGAGGCCGCTATACTCATGAAGGATGTTTCATTTGATCGCGGCGGCCGCCTTCCTCACGCAAGCCGCTCCCCCGTCGCCTGTCATACAGATTGACCTTGCCGGAGTTCCCAAAGAAGGACCTCGCCCTGCCCTGGAATTGGTACTGCCCAACGGCCAAAAGGTAGCCAACCCGGACCCGGCGACCTATGTCGCCAACCTGCCCGGTAAGTACCGTTTGTCAGGCGTGGCCTTCCGGCAACCCGGCAAGATCGTCGACACCATCATGGAAGCCGCGCCGGTGGAACGTACCGTCAAAGCTGGTGAAAAAGTGACGCTGCGCCTCAGCTACGCCGCGCGCCCCACTAGCGGCATGCTTTGGATCGCCACTGCCCGCATCGACCCTGACGCCGACGACTTCTCCAAAGGTCAGCTCCGCGCGATCTCCGAAGCCAAACTCGCTGCAGGAGGCTTCACCAACGGCGACAAGATCATCACCACGGGTCCTCGCTTGCTTGGCGGAGCCGTCGACGCGCAGGGCAATTATTATTTCGGCGACGGCTGGAATACCAACGCCCTGATGCGCCTTTCTCCGTCCGGACAAGGAACACCCAGCAAGGTCACCGGCACCATTCCCAACGGCTTCTGCCTCGATCCGGACGGCGTTACGGTCTGGCAGGTGGATGGCCGGACGCTCGTACGTTACAACCTCAAAGACGGCAGCCTCAAAGCCAAGATCGAAGTTACCGAGGACGAAGAAGAAGGCCTTGGGACGGGCATGCTATTCCTCCCCGGTGGCGACCTCCTGCTGTACCGGCGTCAACTGCTTGCTGTGATCCCCGCAGCAAAACTCAAGACCTCGGGCAAGCTCACGCGCGCCGACGCTACTGCGCTCACCAAGTTCGATAGTGGTGCTCTCTGGCAGGCCGCGATCGATAAGAACGGTGGCTTTTGGGTCGCCGACGAGAACAACATGGTGATCCACGTACCGGCTGATGCGATTCGCAAGGGAGGGACTGTCAACGCCCGCGAATATCCCACCCCCGAGGGTGTCGTCGCTTTGGCCATCGACAACGAAGGCGGCGTATGGGCCATGCAAAAGCTGTACGGCGAAGTGTACTACCTCGCCCCTGGTGCCTCCGCCTTCGAGAAAAAAGGCGTTTTTGGCAAAGGGCAGGACGAGTTCACCCGCCTGGTCTTCCACCCGGCACCCGAATGGTCGCCCCTGTCCCAACTGCCAGGGATGCCCAAACGTCTGACACCGGCACAGTAACCGATATTCGCCTTTTGTTCGCTTTTCGCGCTATGATCGACTCATGCCGGAGCGCGGTTGCCTGGTGCTTTTCCCCGTCCTAGCAGGCGGGATGCTGGAATTTTCCGTACGTGCGCGTAGCTCGATGCACGCCGCGTCCGTCGCACGCAATCTTTGCGAACAGCCGCCGGATCCGCGACGCCGGATTCGTGTGATCCCGGGCGGCAAGGCGTCGTATGAGAACGGCGCGGCCTTGCACAACGGCAAGCTACCTTGCTATTTCCACTCGCTCCATAGTGTGTGCGATTGGGAACTCATGCAGTGCGGTATCTGCACCGTCACCCTGGCTGGTGGGGACACGACCCTGCGCAACCTCCAGGCCGGGTCGCTCATGGAATCCGTAGGCCATGCGATCCTGCACTGCCAGTCCAAGGGGCTGGAACTTGGCCCGCTCAAAGTACGCATCGGCAGGTACCGCGATGTCACCGTCGACCCCGAAGAGTACTGGAGTTGGCTCATGAGCGACACCCCGTCGCCCGACCATGAACAGCGCGCCAAAGCTATCCTGCGGGATCGGCACGCCATCCCGCTCACCCGGCAGGAACGCCGCGCCCGACAGGAGCGCTAAGCGGGCACCTGCCGTACCAGGATGCCTCCGCCCGCCGTCATCACTACGCCCCGTACGCTTTCTGCGCCCTTTGCCGCAGCGTACAGCGCCACTACGCCCCAGGCATCGAGCAAGCTGGGCAGGGATTCATTGGCGACATCCGCCAGCGCCTTGCTCATTCGCCGGCGCTGTTCGGCAAATGCCTTATCAGTGGACAGTGATTCTGGCGTGCGGTCAGCAAGCGTTTGCAGGAACTGGTCCATCGCCTCCACCTGCTCCGCCGCCTCGCGCATCGCCCGCGCCCACCAACGGATCACCGAATAATCGCCGATCACCAACTGCAGGTACACGCCGCTGTTGTACTGCTTGGGCAGCAACCCCGCGATCCCCGGTTGTCCCTTCTCCGTCATCTTGCGCCACAGCGTGTTGGACTTCGCTTCACCGGTCATCATCGGCAGGCGTCGAAATGCGTCCGGCTCATCCGGCTGAATGATCGCCGCCACCGCATTGCGGCCAATCGTTTCGTACTCGTCCTGCTTGCGCGCCTTGCCCTTCGCATCCAAAAACATGGCGCGAAAGTGTGAGTCGACAAACGATGCTTCAAGCATCACGCTGGCCCGCCCCGCAACAAAGCCGGACGTCAGAAACTTGTCCTTGGCCCCAGCATCGATCAACCCGCAACCCATCAGATTGTCGAGGTAATCCGCCAAAGTCGTGGCATTCGCGTTCGCGGTTTGCTCAAAGTACCGGATGCTGCCGGACAACTCACTTGCTATCGGGACTGCACCTGACGCGCGGTACGCCGCCGTCACCACCATGGACTGCAACAGCAAGTGCCGGACCTTTTCGCTATCGGCCATCAACGGCATCGCCGTCACTGCTAGTTTTTTCGCAGTCGCGGAATCCGTAATCAGCAGTTCCCCGCTCTGCGCGTCGAACAGCACCTTGCCGCTACGCACCAACTCGCTCAGCCGCGTAACATTCACGATCCCGAGCAAGTTCAGCTTCCACTGCACGCTACGCTTGAGCGTCTCTTCAAAGGCCGACCGCAGCATCGTTACGCCCTGCGGCAAACTCGTCGACATCGTACCCGTCAAGGCCGTCAGGTCAGCCTGCAGCGCGGCGTTCAATGCCGCGACACCTGCCGCATCCAGCAGGTTCAAATCAAATGCATAGGCAAACAGGTCGCTATTCTCACGCACCGCCGCGATGCTCGCCGAAAGCGACAGTTCCAAGGTACGGTTGACGCTCGCCGCCACCGCCGCCGCGATCTCCACCTGCTGCGCCTGCGGCAGATTTTGCAGTCCCTCTACCTGCGGATCTTTGGAGAAGAACCCCAGCAACTTGGGCAGTACATCCGTGCCCAGCACATCAAGCGACACACCTACAGAAGCGTTCACATCAAACTGGAACTGCGACGCCGCCGTCTTGCGGTACGTGACGGTCACGGTCGCCGCATCGGTCTTCTTCACCAGTACTTCATAGCTGCCGCGCACCGACACCGAAGCGCCAACGCTGACGCTCGCCCCGGCGTTCAGTTCCAACTTGGCGAACTCGCCCAGCGCCATGCCGGGAATCGCCATCGGATTCACCGCCCGTGCGATGTCGAACTTGGCCGACACGCGCAGGTTGCCGGAACCGGCCACCGATGCCGCATCGCCCACTGGCATCTGCTGGACATCCAGCACATTGGCCGGTACCACGCCCGACGCCAGCAACGCCCCTAGCGCGTCCTTCAACAGCGTCTTGTCAGGCTTCGCAAACTCGCGCGAGGCCCGGAACTCCACCGATCCCCCGGCCGAAAACCCGAACTTCAGACCACTCGCTGGACTCACGCTGCTACTGGCGCTCAGCGACGGCGCAAACGCCACCGCCAAGGTCGCCCCATTGGGGATCACGCTCACCCGCGACCCCGCGCTGAACTTCCAATCCACGCCGGACGTCCCAAACACCCCGGCATCCGCAAAGGTCATCGCCAATCCGAGCGGCGTTTTCTTCAAGCCGGAAAGCGGTGTAGCCATCGCGGCGGCCAGTTCCGCCCCGGCATAAAACCTCGCCACGTCGGCGCGAAAGTACTTCGCAATGCCCGACCCCGGCAGCGTGTCCGCGGCAATCAGGTCCACACCCAGCTTGTCTGTGATCGCGATCTTGGCCATGTTCGTTTACTTCCGTTTCGTCCCTGTGAACGCAAGCGGTTTCCTGCCGGGAAACTGCACAGTAATCTTCAAAATGTCGCCGGTTGCTGCAGGCTCGGCATCCACCAGCACCCCGCGCTTGCCGTCAAACGCCGCCAGCGCGAAGGACAATCCGTCGAACCGCCCGAAGAGATGCTTCACCACGGCCTGATCCTGCAGCGCCAACTCGGCAAACGTATCGTCGCCCACCCGGCGAACCGTCAGCGTACCCGCGCCGCTGCCCGACAGCGCCCACACTCCGGCGATATCCGGCCCGGCCTCGCCCTGGAAGCCGCAGGTACAAAACGGAGCCGCCTCGATCCTATACCGCTGGCCGCCAACGGTGTAATCACCCTCAAACGTCTTGCCGTCGTAAGCTGCCTCAATCCGCCCGCCGATGCTCGCAAACTCCAGCACTAGCTTGCCGTCCTTCGCCGTACCGCTGGACGACCGCAAGTCGCCCCAGGCCGCCGATGCCGTACCGTCCTTACCTGCCTGAAACTGCAAGGAAAACGGTACTTTTACCTTATCCTCCAGCGTGATCTTCGCATCCCACCGTGCATCCGTCTGTTCCTGCGCCCAAGCGCAGCAAACCACCACCAGCAAGGCACCCCAGAGTCGTATCACGTGCGAATTCTACCATTTGCATCGAAACATTAAGATTATAAATTTGCCAAATCCAAACCGGCCGCCTGATAATAACTCAATATGGGATGCTTACCGGCCTCTCCCATTGGCATAGCAGCAAAGCGAAAGGTAATCACCATGAGCAATCGCGTTTACATCTTTGATACGACGCTGAGAGACGGTGAGCAGAGTCCCGGTTGCAGCATGACCGTGGCCGAAAAGCTCAAAATGGCGGCTAAGTTAGCCGACCTGGGAGTGGACATTATGGAGGCCGGCTTCCCCATTGCCTCCGAGGGCGACTACGAAGCAGTAGACGCAGTCAGCCGTCAGTACCCCTGGATGCAGGTTGCAGCTCTTGCCCGCTCCAATAAGTTGGACGTGGAACGCGCCGCCAGTTCGCTCAAGCACGCCAAGCGCCCGCGCATCCACACCTTCATCGCCACCAGCGATATCCACCTGGAATACAAGCTCAAGAAGTCGCGCCAGCAGGTGCTCGAGGACGCGGTGAACGCCGTCACCCTCGCCCGCCAGTACGTCGACGACGTCGAGTTTTCCGCGGAAGACGCCTCCCGTACCGACCTGGACTATTTGGAAGAGATTTCCAAAGCCGTGGTCGCCGCCGGCGCACGCACGGTAAACCTTCCCGACACCACCGGCTTTAGCGTACCCGTCGAGTACGCGCGGATGGTGAGCCGCATCCACAAGGCGCTGGGCGACACCGCCATCGTCAGCGTACACTGCCATGACGACTTGGGCCTTGCCGTAGCCAACTCGCTCGCCGCCGTCGAAGCAGGCGCACGCCAGATTGAATGCACCATCAACGGCATCGGCGAACGGGCCGGCAACTGCGCGCTCGAAGAAGTGGTGATGGTGATGAAGGTCCGCAACGACCAGTTCCCCTACCAGACGCAGATCGTCACCGAAAACATCTATTCCGCCAGCCAGTTGCTGAGCTCCATCATCAGCTTCGGCCCGCAACCCAACAAGGCGATTGTTGGCAAGAACGCGTTTGCCCATGAGGCCGGCATCCACCAGGATGGCTACCTCAAAAACAAGTCCACCTACGAAATCGTAGATCCCAAGAGCGTCGGCGTACCCGAAGGCAAGCTTGTCCTCGGCAAGCACAGCGGACGCCACGCCCTTAGCAAGCGCTGCGAGGACCTGGGTTTTGTTCTCACCAAGGAAGAACTCCACCAGGTGTACACCAAGTTCACCGCGCTCGCCGACACCAAGAAGGGTGTCATGAACGACGAAATTCTGGAGATGATTGCGGCCGTCAAGGAAGCTTCCTCTGCCGCCGCTGCCGCTAAGGCCGACTAACCAATGAATCTGAACATCTGCATTCTCCCCGGTGACGGAATCGGGGTAGAAGTCACGCGCGAAGCCGTCCGCGTACTTGAAACGGTAACCAAGAAGTTCGGTCACACGTTGACCCTCACCGAAGGCCTCATGGGTGGCATCGCCATCCACAAGACCGGCACTCCCCTGCCCCAGGAAACCGCCGACCTCGCCCTCAAAGCCGACGCCACCTTAATGGGTGCGTTTGGTCTGCCCGAGTTCGACAACTGGCCGCCGGAAAAGCGCCCCGAGCGCGGTCTGCTGGCCCTGCGCAAGCTGCTCGGCGTGTACGGCAACCTGCGCCCCGTGCGGTCGTACAAGTCCCTGCTTGAATCCTCGCCGCTCAAGAACCACCTGATCGACGGCGTGGACATGATCATCCTGCGCGAACTCACCGGCGGCATCTACTACGGCACGCCCCGCGGTATTGAAGGCAGCGGTGACGACGAGCGTGGCACCAACACCATGACGTACACGCGCAAGGAAATCGCCCGTGTCACTCGCATGGCGTTCAAGCTGGCCGGCCAGCGCCGCAAGAAGGTCGCAAGCGTCGACAAGTCCAACGTACTCGAAACGTCGCAGCTTTGGCGCAAGGTCGTCAACGAGGTCGCGCCGGAGTTCCCGGATTGCGAACTCGAACACATTCTTGTCGACAACTGCGCCATGCAGTTGATCCTCGCTCCCAAGCGCTTTGACATCGTACTGCTCGAAAACATGTTCGGCGACATCCTCAGTGACGAAGGCGCAGTGCTTGCCGGCTCCATCGGCATGCTGCCCTCGGCCTCGCTCGGTGACGAAAAGGGCCTGTACGAACCCGTTCACGGCTCCGCCCCCGACATCGCCGGACAAAACAAGGCGAACCCCATGGCGGCCATCGGCTCCATCGCCGCGATGCTCGAATACAGCTTCAATCTCAAGGCCGAAGCCCAGGCCGTCTACGCTGCGGTCGAGAAGGTTCTCGATAGCGGCAAGGTCACCGCCGACCTCCGTCCCAAGGGCACCCCTGCGACGACGGAAGAAGTCGGCAATGCAGTTTGTGAGGCCATCTAATGTCGAAGCCACGCACAATCATTGAAAAGATCTGGGACCAGCACCTGGTCGCCGAAAATCCCGGCGCCCCGGCGTTGATCTACATCGATCTCCACCTGGTGCACGAAGTCACTTCCCCGCAGGCCTTCAGCGGCTTGCGCGAGCGCGGCTTAAAGGTTCGCCGTCCGGACCTGACGTTCGGAACTGTCGACCATTCGAGCCCGACTCACTCCTTCTCGCTGCCCATCCTCGACACGGTGGCGGAAACGCAGATCAATCAGTTTGAAAAGAACTGCACCGAATTCGGCATCCCCCACTTCGGCTACAAGCACGAAAAGCAGGGCATCGTCCACGTCATCGGACCCGAGCACGGCCTCACCCAACCGGGCATGACGGTCGTCTGTGGTGACTCTCATACGGCCACCCACGGCGCGTTCGGTGCGCTGGCCTTCGGCATCGGTACCTCGCAGGTCGAACACGTCCTTGCGACGCAGTGCCTGCTGCAGCAAAAGTCGCAGACCTACGAAGTCCGCGTCGACGGTACACTCAAGCCCGGCGTCTCGGCCAAGGACATCATCCTCGCGCTGATCGCCAAGATCGGCATCGGCGGCGGCACGGGCTGCGTCTTCGAGTTCACCGGTTCGGCCATCCGTTCGCTGAGCATGGAAGAGCGCATGACGGTCTGCAACATGGCCATCGAAGCAGGCGCCCGCGCCGGCCTCATCGCCCCGGACGAAACGACCTTCGAATTCCTCAAGGGCCGTACCTACGCCCCCAAGGGCGCCGATTGGGACGCCGCCGTCGAGCGCTGGAAGCAACTCCCCACCGACCCCGGCGCCACCTACGACAAGTCCGTCACCATCGACGCCGACGCGTTGGAGCCAATGATCACCTTCGGCACCAACCCCGGCATGGGCATGCCCATCAGCGGCCACATCCCGGACCCGGCCTCCTACAGCGACCCGCTCGAACGCGATTCGCTCATCAAGGCCCTCCAGTACATGAACCTCGAAGCCGGCAAGCCCCTCACCGGACAGCCCGTCAACGTCGTGTTCGTCGGCAGCTGCACCAACAGCCGCATGTCGGACCTCCGCGCCGCGGCCTCGGTGTTGAAAGGCCGCAAGGTCGCTCCCGGAGTTCGCATGATGGTGGTCCCAGGCTCACAGATCATCAAGCGTCAGGCCGAAGCAGAAGGTCTGGACAAGGTGTTCAAGGAAGCAGGCGCAGATTGGCGCGAAGCTGGCTGCTCGATGTGCATCGCCATGAACGGCGACCAGTTGAGCCCCGGCGAATACAGCGTGTCCACGTCCAACCGCAACTTTGAAGGACGCCAAGGCAAGGGCGGCCGTACCTTCCTCGCCAGCCCGCTCACGGCGGCAGCATCGGCCGTCACCGGCAAAGTCACCGACGTCAGGAGCCTCAGCTAAGCCATGGCCAAGTTTACGACCCTAGAAAGCAAGTTCGTATCGATGGGCATCGACAACATCGACACGGACCAGATCATCCCGGCCCGCTTTCTGAAGACGATCTCCAAAGCCGGCCTCGGAGACCAGTTGTTCTACGATTGGCGCTACGAAGCCGACGGCTCCCCCAAAGCGGACTTCATCCTGAATCAGGAAGCGTCGAAGTCAAAGGCCGTCCTGCTGGCGGGAGACAACTTCGGTTGTGGATCGAGCCGCGAGCACGCTCCCTGGGCGCTGACGCAGTACGGCTTCCGCGCGGTCATCAGCACGTCGTTCGCGGACATCTTCAAGGGCAACAGTTTGAAGAACGGCCTGCTCCCGATCGTGGTCCCCAAGGACATTCAGGACTGGCTTTTCGCCAACCCGGACAGCACGGTCAAGATCGATCTGGCGAGCCAGACCCTGACGATCGCCGACGGCCGCAGCGTCACGTTCCCGGTCGACCCCTTCATGAAGCACTGCTTGCTGGAAGGCGTCGACGAGCTGGGGTACATCCTGCAGCAGGGTCCTGCGATTGAGGCGTTCGAGGCCAAGCGCGTGGGCTCGCTGAACACCCTCGCATAAACCAGTCGCATCCTGAAGAAGCCTCCCCATACGGGAGGCTTTTTCATTTGGTCAAACCTCTCTTACGGCTTCCGCCAGCGACCGTATCGTCTCCTTATCGTCCGGCAATCGCAACGCTTCCTTGGCGTGGGCAAACGCGTACTCCGAAACCCTTACCGCTACGGTTTTGGTTTCCGCGTCTCCCATCCTCGCCAGCGACGCCATCGCCTTCTGGACCTTCACCGCCACCTGCACCATACCGCTGCCATCGCGCACGATGGGTCCGTAAATGTCGTCGAACAAATCGGCAGTCGCCAGCGGTCGGACGTGAATGGCTGGGTAGATCGGGTCAGGGTCGGGCGTGTCATGGCGGGACACCCAGGGCGCAAGCACCCGCACCGACGTGTTGATGATGTCGATCGCCGTGCCGGGGTCGTTCACCGCCGGGGACAGTGCGCGCGACGCCACCTCGCAAAGTACGATCACGCCAAAGCGTGGATCCTGCTCAAATGAGCGGTCATCCCCAATGGTGTAGGCGCGACAGGCTACCTGTATCGCCTCGTCGTCCATCGCCACGGAGCTATAGAACAAGGGCTTGGCTCCATCGTTAAAGGCGCCCGGCGTCATGCAGAGAAAGAATTCGGCATGGATCTTCCCGCAGAGTTTCGACAGCGCCGACATATCGAGGTGCTGGACGTATCCGATTTTGCCGTAACGCACCGGATAGCTCCCTGCCGCCGACGCGTCCGTGTGCAGCTTCTTACCACCCAGGTACGGTTCCTTGATGCGCTCGCCGATTGCCTGCGCGGTGACCTTCTCAACCAGGTCGATGGTCTCGCTCACCCTGCCGAACCGCGAAAGATAGTTGATCCATTGCAACATCACCGCGACGATCAGCAGAATCACGCCAACGGTAACGACAAACAGCACCACGCGGCCACTTTCGCCGTACAAGCCGATGCTGAGCGCGACAATCCCCACCAGGCTAAACAGAAACGCCCCGACAAATACAGAAAGTGCGTTTTGCGATGTCCGGTCGCGCAGCAAAAGCTGTGTAGCGCGGGGCGTAACGTTCGAGGTCGCGGCACCGTAGGCGGAAACCATGGTGCTCAAAGAAAATGTCGTAACCGCCAGCATACTGTTGGCGATGATGTGCAGAATGCTGTCGACCGCGTCAGCACCGATCTTGCGAGGAACATCCTGGGGGATGAGATCTTTGACCAGAAACGCCACCAAAGCGGTGGCGGCGCCCAACACACAAAACAGGGCGGAGCGAATCCACAGCTTCCCGCTTAGTTGACGTAGTATCCACTCCAGCTTGCTCATATTGCGAACACAGTGCCCTCAAATACGAAGAGCCCTCTCGAGGAGGGCTCGTTTCGAATTTGCCTGCGTTCGCTCTACACGAACTTATACTTCTTCGCCGCGTGATCCCACAGAACCTTCTTCTGGTCCCGGAACGACAGCGTCGCCAGATGACCGCAAATCGCCGCCTCGTGCGCGGCGCTCTTCTACAGAGAGAAGAATCTGATCGAGCGTCAGGTCTTGCTGAAGATTTTCACGATCCCGTGTGTAGTCGTCCGTACCCGAACGATTTAGCCGAAGGAAGCGAGCAACGCCATCCGGCCCAAGCTCGCGGTGCAGAAGATCGAGCGCCCGACGCTCAAACTCTTCATCGGTCATTTGGTCGATGGCGATCATAAACTCCGCTCCCTGATCCACAATACTGGATTTTGCACAGAAACTTGAGGACGCCCCAGTCCGCGCGAGGCCTGCCGCAAGAGCCGATCATCTGTTGTGAGCAGAACATTAGCCTGAGCTGACTCCACACACGCGATGTGAAGGGCGTCAAACGGACCGTAACCCGCCTCAACAAGCCGACGAGCACGCAAAACGATCACCTCGTCGATCTGTACCTTCACCGCCGCCAGAGACAAAATCCATAACGCCTCAACCCGTCGCTCGATTGACGGGTTACGCCAGACCTCGTCTTCCAAAGCTTCACTGGAAATCAGTTGGACGGTGCGATGTCGAACGCCCGCCAGAACCAGCTCCACGGCCTCAGCCTCTTCGCGGATCCTGGCTTGCGATTGATCATCGGTGAGCCGGCTGACGCAGCACACATCCATGTAGACTTTCATCGTCACAAGGCAACGCTCGCAGCCGGCAGAACCTGAGAACTACACGAACTTATACTTCTTCGCCGCGTGATCCCACAGGACCTTCTTCTGATTCCGGAACGACAGCGTCGCCAGGTGACCGCAAATCGCAGCTTCCTGACCCACAGACGGCGGCGCAATCGGCTTCGCCTTACCCTGCACCGACTCCAGCCAGTTGCGGATATGCGCCTCAACCGCCTTGTTATCGTTGCCCGGCAGATGGATCTGCTCCACCTTGCGAGCCTTGATCTTGTCCGGAGCCTTGCCCTGGAAGCTCTCCGGATAGAAGTTCAGATACTGCCGGCTGTTGACCTCGATCGTACCCTCGTTCCCCATAAACTGCTCGCCGTAACCGTAATGGTCGTTGCCAAAGTAGCAGCTGTAGTTGATGTGGAAGTTGCGCGGGTACTCATACAGCGCGCTGAACGTATCCGGCACTTCGCGATCGTCGCCCGTCCAGCGGTACACACCGCCCGACGCCACGCACGAATTCGGTACGGCCTGCCCGACCACGAAGTTGGTGATGTCCGTCTGGTGCACCAGCAAGTCCGTCGAAATACCGCCCGAATAATCCCAGTACAAACGCCACTGATAGAAGCGCTCTTTGTTGAACGGACGCTTCTTCGCCGAACCCAGGAACCGGTCCCAGTCCGTATTCTGCGGCGTCGCATTCGGCGGAATCGCATAGCGCCAGGCTGGATTGTCGTCCAGCGAATTGCGGTACCAGAACGCGCGCACATAGTGGCACTCGCCGATCATACCGGCCGCCACCATTTCCTTCGCCTTGATGTACAGCGAATTGCTGCGGTTCTGCGTACCCACCTGCACGATCTTGCCCGACTTCTCGTGGGCCTTCAGCATCTCCCAGCCTTCTTCGATCGTGTGCGCCAGCGGCTTTTCGACGTAAATATGCTTGCCCGCTTTGATCGCATCCATGAACATCTGGTAGTGCAGATGCTCTGGCGTCGCGATGATCACCGCGTCAATCGATGGATCGGCCAGGATCTCCTTGTAATCCTTGGTGGTCTTGGGAGTCTTGTTCTCCTTCGTCTGCACCAGGTCTTTGGCGCGTGCCAGACGGTCGTCAAACGCGTCGCAAACCGCTGCGACGTTGCCCATCTCGGCCGAACCTTCGTAAAAACGGGTTGTGAGGTAGTAACCGCGGCCGCCCGTGCCGATAACGCCAATCTGCAGGCGGTCGTTTGCTGCCAACGCCTTCTGCATAGCGGCGGGCGCGGCCGCAAGGCTGGCGGACTTGATAAGGGTGCGCCGGGTAACGGAATCACTCATGGTGGGTGCTCAAAAGCTCCTTCAGGTTCTTTAACTCACCAGCATAACAGGCTGTGTTGCTAGCATCACAGCAATGGACAAGGTCAATCTCGCCGAAAAATTCGCCCTCATCCACGACCATTGGAATCCCCGCATCGCCGCCGACCTCAACTGCCAGCAGGTCAAGCTCGTCAAGTTCCAGGGCGAGTTCGTCTGGCATGACCATAAGGACGAAGACGAGATGTTTCTGGTGTACAAAGGAAGCTTCCGCATGGACTTTCGCGACCATTCGGTCACCGTCAACCAGGGCGAATTCATCGTCGTACCCCGCGGCGTCGAACACCGTCCGTACGCGGAACACGAAGTCGAGGTCCTGCTATTTGAACCGGCCGTCATCAAGCACACCGGCGACGTCGTGGCGGACGTTACCAAACAGTACCTAGAGCGGATCTGATCTTCGCCATCCCCGCAGCAAACACTTCAGGAAGGGTCAGTAGCGACACCACAGCGTGCGGCGCTGAGGAATCAAAGTCGAAGTAGTACCCCGGCTGCGCGTACACGCCGTGCGCATCGAGCAGATGCAGCACCCATTCGTCTTCCGTGCGCACCGGAGGCAGCCGTAAAATCGCGTACCATCCGCCTTCCGCATGCAGTGCCTCCGGCACCAAGGCCAGATTCGCACGAACCCGCTCGTGGATCTGCTCCCGCACGCCGCAGTTCAAGAGCGCATGAGCCGCCAGTTGCACTGGCGTACCCGCCGACAGATACGTATCCGCGATCAACTCCAACCGCTCGACAGCCGCCTCGCGACCCTCGCCGCCCACACGAATCCATCCGAGCTTCATCTGCGGCATCCCGGCCTCTTTCGACAGCCCGCCCAGCGAAAAACTCAGCACCTTGGACACCGCCGCGACACATGTCACACGAGGTTCGTCCGTCAGCGGATAACACGCAAACACCTCGTCTGAAATCAGCGGCAAACCCAGCGCTTCCAAGTCCTCCAACTCGCGAGGCTTCAAGTACGACCCCGTCGGATTATTCGGATTCACGATCACGATCGCCCGCGTACGCTCAGTCACCGCGGCCCGCAGCGCGCCGATGTCGACATGCCAACCGTGGTCGTAAAACAGCGGGTACTGCACCGTTCGGACGGAATCCAGATGCGCCAGATAATCGAACAGCGGGTACGACGGACGCGGCACCAGAATCTCATCGCCGGGGTCGCACAGCAGTTTCAGGATGTAGGAATAAGACTCGCTGGAACTGGCTGTTAAAAAATCAGCACCCACCAACGCGCGAACCTCAGCCAGCCCACGCGCATCAGGCACATACTGCAATGCGCGAGGATTCGCAAAAGCCTCCAGTACGGACGAAGGATACGCAAAACCCGCGCGCGTCGGATTCGACTCCGTCAGATCGTACAACGGAGGCCTCTCCGCCACTCGCCGCGCGATCTCATTTACCGGCGCATGCCAGTTCAGCCTTTGCGAAAACCGCATTGCCTAAACAGTCGCGGACTCTTCCACCGTCAGCGTACCCGCGTCGGCATCGAGGGTTGCCACAGCGCCAATCGGCAAGGTCAACTGGTCGCTGGTATGCCCAATCGTCAGGCCCGACAGCACCGGCGTCTTGAGTCCGCCAAAGATGTTGTCCACCACTTCGCCCAACGCAAAATTGCCTTCCACAAAGGACGGCTTGTAGTCTTTGGGACGGCAATCTTCACACTCGCCCCACACGATCCCCGCCGCAGCCTGCAGCTTTCCAGCCAACCGCAAATTGGTCAACATGCGATCAATCTGATACGGCTGCTCATCCACATCTTCGATAAAGAGAATCTTGTCCCGCGTATCGATTTCGTACGGCGTACCCATCGTCGCCAGAATCAAGGACAGGTTGCCGCCAATCAACCGCCCGCGAGCCTTGCCGCCACGGACCGTACGCAAACGATGCTGCGGGCGCAAGGTGTTCGCCTCTTTCGGATTCGTCAGCGCACCCAACGCCTGCCCGCTAAACAGGGCCTTTTTATAGCAATCCTGCGTGTACGGCGTAAATGCCGATGTCGGCACCGGACCATGAAATGTCACCAACCCCGTGTTCCGGTGGATAGCCAGATGCAGCGCCGTGATGTCGCTGTACCCGATAAACACCTTGGGATTCCGCCGGATGATGTCGTAATCGATGTCCGCCAACAGGTGCCCCGCCGCGTACCCGCCGCGCATACAGAACACGCCCTTGATCGCCGGATCGCTGAACGCCCAATGCAGGTCCGCTACTCGCTCGGCAATCGTGCCGCCCGCATAACCCCACTTTTTCTTGACATTTTTGCCCAAAACCGGCTTCAAGCCAAAGTACTCGATGGTCTGCGTGATCTTCACCAGCAGGTCCGGGTCGGTGATGAAAGTCGACGGCGTAATCAACGCCACGCTATCGCCAGGCTTCAGCGTTTTGGGCTTCACGATCCCAGGTGCTGCCTGCTGTTGCGCAAACATCGTAGCCATTCCGAATCCGAGAAACGATCGCCGGTGCATTTATTCATCCTAAACTGAAAGCAACAGTGTCTTTCCGCATCCGCAAAGCCATACCCGAAGATGCCCAAGGCATCACAGACGTGGTCAGTGAAGTGGCCCGCGAACGTATCCATTCGGCCATCACCGATGGCTGGCCCACCAAAAAGCAGCGTGAGTTCATTCTCGGACAGACCGCGCGCGAGGCCGTGTTTGTCGCCATCGGCGACGACGGACAGGTCATTGGCTGCCAGTTCCTCGACCTCTACTCCGCGATCCTTCCATCGATGTCGCACGTCGCCGCCATCGGCACCTTCGTACGCCCGCAGTTTCGCGGCAGTGGCTTGGGCAAGCAGTTGTGGCGCGCCACCAAAGCGTACGCCGTCGTCAACGGCTACACCAAGGCCGCCATCCAGGTCCGCGGCTCCAACATCGCCGCACAGGGCTATTACAAAAGCCTCGGCTTTCAGGAATGCGGCCGGATGAAAGGACAAGTCATCATCGACGGCGCTCCGGACGATGAAGTCCTGCTCGAAATGTTCTTCTAGCTTCCGGCGAAGATCGTCTGCCGCTCGCGCTCCGTCAAAAACGGCGCCTGCAACCGCACCGGATCCTGGATGTCCTGAAACAGCAGATCGCCGTTATTCAGCAGCCCTTCGGCACGGCTCACACCCAACAGCAGCCGCGATTCAATCGCATTGTTCGTGCGCATCACCACGCGACAGGTCATGTTCGCTTGCAGCGCGCCGCCAATCACGTCGCGATTGATCTGCCCCGTCGCAACCATCATGTGTATCCCCGCCGCACGACCTCTTGCCCCGAGCCTTGCGATCCGCGCATCAATCTCTCTGCGGGACTTCCTGCCGCCGCCCGTACTTGCCAGCACAGCGTACTCGTCCATCACGCACACAATACGATGCCGCTTCTCGCCCGTCTTATCCATGTACTGCCGCAAGTCGTCAACATGCGCCTTCTGATGCATGCGTTGCCGGTTCTCCATCTCGGCGATCAGCGAATCGAGCGTGTCGATCACAGAATCCGAACCACCCGGCGCACGATACAAAAACGGCGAATCCTTCAAGTCCGCAAACGATGTACCCGTGGGATCCACCAGCGCCAGACGCAACGTTTCCGGTGTATTCGCTACCAGCAGTCCGGCAATTGCGGCGCGCAGCCACTCGGTCTTGCCGGACCCGTCGCAACCCGCCACCAGCACATGCGCATGCAGCGGGTTCGACAAATCGAGGGACCGCAGCACCCCGTTGGTATCCACGCCAATCGGCACCCGCGACGACGCATCGCCCGGCAGGATCTTGTCGCGAATCTCGCTGAACAATACCGGCTGACGGTCCTTGCGCTGTACATCCAGCCAAACCTGCTCGCCGCGACGCATCAACACCGGCAACGCGCTCAACTCCATTCGTACGCGCATGTCCAGCAGCAGGCTCTCCACCTTCTTCGCAGGGATCTCGCGAGCAGGCTCTAGCACAAACCGCAGAAACGCACACCCCGCAATCGGCTGCCCCACCACATGTACATTCGCGCCCATCAAACGGCACGAAGCCAGCACCTTGTACATCGCCTGATGGATTGGATTCTCTTCGCCTGATGTGGACGTCGCCGACGCAGGTTCCTCTACCACCGCAACGCGAGGGGCCGTGACATTCGCACTCGGCGATAACGACACACCAGCCAGGCGCCCGATGATCGGCTTCAGTACCTTCAGCGCAGGCTCCGCCTCTTCCGCCGCAAACCGCTTCTCCCGCACCTCGGGATGAAACGTCAGCATCGACACGCTGCCCGTACCCGCGGCAGCCGCCGTCAACAAACCATAATGCAGGCAAGCCTTGGCCTGATCCGCCTCGGCAGAAGCGCCGCTCAACTGCGTCTCCAGTACAAACCAGTCTTCGGACCCCGGCATCCGCAATGCCGTACCCGGACGGCCCTCAATCCGTACCGGCGCGGACCACGATGGGTCGTTCACCGTCCAGTACAAATCACGCTCCGGACGCACCAGGCTGTCCACATTGATCCAGTAACAGGTGAACTCGTCGTACCGGATGTGCTTGTTCGCCAGCGCTGCGCGCAGCACGCCGCAGAACCACGCGCACAGGCTCTGTACGGCTTCCCAAAAGTTGAGCAGTTCCTGCGAAAACTCCTGTAGCGCGGCCTGCTGACGAATCAACCTGGGACCGGCCAACTCCTGGTACACATGATGCGCGAGTATCGACGGATCTTCCAGATCCGCCGGTGTCAGTACCCGTTGCCAGCGCGCCTCGTGCGTCGCGGTAAACAGATCTGCAAACGAATCCCGAAATACCTGATTGAGCAGCGCGTTGGACCCGCCGGCGCGCCATGCGCCTTCCGCGACTCCCGAGATTTCCGCGCGAACGCGCGAGGCTGGCAGCGAGACCGGGTCAGTCCGCTGTAACTTCAGGCCGAGCCCTTGCAGCAACCGGATGAAAGAGGACCTGTGGCGGTCCGGCAAGGTATCCAATTCGAGAGGGATGACTACGCGCATAGGCTGCGACTTCCTCCGCCGAAGCCCCAACAGCATCGGCGGCATCTTCTAATTTCACAATCGACTTCTTTTGCAGGTATTCGAGCAAGCCACCTGCAAACTGCGTATCTTCACTTCCGGTTTCCAACACCTCGGACGCGAGTTCCTGCAAGATCAACGGCGCATGCTTGGACAACCAGTCTAGTACGGCCTGCGGCGCCACTGCCTCGCCGCTCTTTTCGTACAGATGGCCCGTCTGCGCATCCGCATACAAACTCCGCGCGGCCTCCAAAGCCGCAATCGCCTCCGTCGACGGACGTACCAGCTTCGCCCCTCGCGTACGCAAACCCTTCAGCGCCTCTTGCGCCGGCTTCCCACCGCCATGAAACGGCAACCGCGCATCGCGCACCAGCCGGAGGCGCGCAAACTCGCGCGCATTCCAGGTGTCCGAAATCTCGCGCAGCCGCTGTGCGACGTCCGGCTCATGCACCTGGTTCACCATGCAAACTGCAATCGGCGCGCCCGGCGTCTCGACTGTAAAGTCGATCGACGGATGCTCCCGCGTAAAGGTACCCCTGCGCCCCTGGGGAGCCAGCAGCACCGGCATCGCTGCTAAAAATACAGCATCGGAATCCAGCGCCGGATTCGCTAACCCAGCTTCCAGCCGCTGCACGTACTCGGACTCCAAAAACGCCCGTACATCCGCCGTACCCGCCACCGCCGCAGGACTTCGCCACGTCTCAAACGCCTGCTCTGCCTTCGCCAGCAGGTAGCGCGGCGTCCAAGGTGCTGGCGTACCCAACTCCGTCAGGAACTCCGCTGGCAACGGCCACAGGGTATGCCCGGACTCTCGCGTACGCGCCACCCCAATCTGCGGTTCCCAATCCATTGCCGTACGCAGCAAATACTCTGCTTGCTCTGGCCCGACCTTCTTCAGCAAAGCCCGGTTCTCCGCCATCGCCTCTTTCAATGCAGGAGGCAACTTTGCCACAAACCCAGGCTGTAGGCAACTCAGAATCAAACCATTGGCAAGGGACTGCGCCAGGTCCAGAAACATCGTTTCAAACGCTGCCAGACCTTCCGTGCTCCCCGGATAGTACTCAAGCGCCTCTATCCGGTCAAAACAAAACACGGCCACACCCGGCGATGCCAATCGCGCCAACTCCAGCACCACCTGCCGCGATTGTTCTTCCAACTCGCGATCGTTGCCGCGCGTCTCGGACACTTCCAACTTCGCCGTGGCTTTGTCCGGCAACGGCTCACCACGCAACCAAGCCGTACACCACGCCCGGTAATGGTCGGCGCGATAATGCCCCAACACGGTCGCCAGGTTGTAGCTGATCGTCGCGCTCGCCGCAGCCAGATCGCGTTGCCCAATCAACCGCGAGAGCAGTGTCGTACCTCGCGGACCCTGCCGCAACAGGCAATCCACCATGCACTGCCGCAAATGCCGCCAGATGCGCGACGGCGCTACCTCGCACGGCACGCTGAAGAAGTACGATGGCTCTTCGCGATCGAGCACATGCGCCCGAAATCGTGCAGAAAAATGCGTCTTGCCGACCCCGGACTCACCTTCGATCAACAAACACGACGTCTGCGACCGCAACTGCACCGCGACAATCAAATCGGCCGCCTGGTCCAGCAGGGCCTGATAGAGCGCGGATACGTCAGAGTCCACGCGCGACCATGGGTCCGCGATGGACTGCAGTTGGAAAGGATTCCGGACGCCGCCCAGCATCATGACGTTGATTATCTCTGAAGAGGATCTTCTTCTTCGGGTGGAGTCGCCTCGATCAGACGCCCCAGTTCCGGGCGCAAAGACTCCATCTTGCGTTTCATTTCCCATGCTATGCGGCGGTAGCTGAAATGTCCCTTAACGCCGCTTCGCAAGCGGCTGATGTATTCGGCCTCGGCAAAGTCCATCTTGAACAGAAACCTGGCGTTGGCGGCAAACGGAAGCAGGTAGTGCGAGCCCGGCGCGGGCAACTGCTCGATCGCGCTAAACGTGCGTTCCATAATTCCGCTGTACAACTCTAGCAGGCCAGCCTGTGCAATGGCATCCGGCTTGGCGTACCCCAAGTGCGTACCGTACGCCTGCCGGTACTGCTGGCAACGCCTGTGCCGGTGCAAATCGCGATACGCGCCGATGTCCATCACAATGTCGTACACAAACGGCCCGCCACGAAACTCCCGCAGCAAATCGTCGCGACGCTTGCGAGACCGTAACGCCGTATCGATTACGTCGCGCCGCAGCCCGGCATGATCTTCAAAGAACGTCAGCAGCGCGCGATACGGAATCGTTGCCGAAGGATACACAAGCGTCGCCGCGATGTCGGACTCCGGACACCGTGGCTCCAGCAGATCCACATCCGGGACACTCGCGTTTAAAGACGTTGGGATGTTGTGCGCCGCCCACAGCGCGACATCCGCTCGCGATTGCAGCACATGCTCGTCAGCGTCGACATACTTCGCCAAAGTAGGCGCAAACGGCACAGTCGCAGGCGTACCGTCCAACGTCACGGCAGCAGGTTCCTGGCAAGCCGTAGCGGCCTCTGCCCCAAGATCCCGCACCTCGGCGTACTCCGACGTCTTCAACCGCCGGATCTGCCGCTCCAGGGTACGAATGCTCGTCACTTGACCCACGCCCGTCGGGATCCCCCAAAACAAGCAGTACCGCGCGATGTCAAACGCCCGAGCCGCGATGTTGCGCTGATAAGCGTCAGGCTTCATCGCCTCAGGCCGAGGCAGCCGTTCCGTCAGATGCTCCACCGCGCGAGCATGCATCTCGCGATACGCCGCCAACAGCGCGGTACCCGTTTCGGCATAAAGCGCATTGCCCTCCAGCTCAGGCGGCGTGATGAAGCCCGACGACCCAAAATCCTGATACCGCGACGATCTCGCCTGCCCATCCCAAAGCTGTTCGTCTTCGAGTTCGGTCGCAGCCAGTTCCGACACGCCTTCAAAACACAGCACGACATGCCCAAGATCAGCAATCGAGGCATGCCCGTACTGGAAGTAGAAACTGTCCAAAAACTTGGATTCGTCGTGTGTGCGAACCCATTCCAAGGACTTCGCAATCGAATCCGGCGACCGGCTATAGCGTGCTAACGCGTAGGCGCATTTCTCCGCGGGCATCGGGGCCACGGTCAGCACCCTTCGCTGTCGTTCTGACATGGTGAATCTCACAATAGTACCCTGTAAGTTTGGCAACCAAGAAGATCGCGACAACGAAAAAGCGAGCAGTCAAAAAGACTGCGGCTAAGAAAGTTTCGACTGCAGTAAAGGCCGCACGCAAAGCGGCCGCATCACCGGCTCCGGCAAAAACCAAACCAGCCGCAGCGGCGCCTGCGCCTGCCAAGGAGTCCGCCGCCAACTGGCTCATCGCCGTACGCGCCGCCGAATCCAAGAAGGCCATCGACATCCAGGTACTCGACCTTCGCGAGGTCACCTCGTTTACCGACTTCTTTGTGATCTGCACGGGCTCCAACCCGCGCCAGGTCCAGGCGATCGCCGAAGAGATCGACATCCAACTCGCCAAGGCTGGCGAAAAGGCGACCTCGCTAGAAGGCTTCAAAAACGCCGAATGGGTGCTCGCCGACTATGGCGACATGGTGGTGCACGTCTTCTCGCCCAAGTCCCGTGAGTTCTACGAACTCGAACGCCTGTGGCGCCATGCCAAGTCCGTCGAGATTCCGGCACAATAGAATCTCATGTCCGCCGCCAACTTAACGGTTTACCTCTCGGCAGAGCAGATCGACAAACGCATTCAGGAACTCGGCCAGCAGATCGACGCTGACTACTCGGGTCAAGGCCCGGTGTACCTGCTCGTCATCCTCAAAGGCGCTTGTATGTTCCTGGCGGACCTCGCCCGCGCGATGAAGACTCCCGCGCGCATCGAGTTCATGGGCATCTCCAGCTACGGCCGCGGCAAGACGACGTCCGGCCAGGTGCAGGTCACCAAGGACCTCGATGTCTCCATCGAAGGCCACGACGTCATCATCGTCGAGGACATTGTGGACTCCGGCGTCACCCTTAGCTATTTGAAGCAGCTACTCGAACAGCGCAAACCTCGCAGCCTCAAGATCGCGGCCTTGCTAGACAAGCCGGACCGCCGCATGCGCCCGGTCCACGTCGATTATGTCGGCTTCTCGATCCCCGATGAGTTTGTGGTCGGTTACGGTCTCGACTACGCCGAGGACTACCGCAACCTGCCCGACGTCTGCATTCTCAGTTAGTTCAGCAGCAGCGCCATCTGCCGCCCGATCGTATCGGACTCTTCGAGCGGCAATCCAGCCACTCCAGCCAGCCAATTTCCCTTCGGAAAAACGAAGTACGACCGCGCTCCATCGGTGCCGTAATATCCGCCCATGTGCGCCACGAACTTCGGCTGTTGCATCGCGTCCTTGAATTGGCCCAGCAAAATCGCCGTATCCGCAGGCGACTTTGCTTTGATCACAAACTGCTGCCAGCGCTTGCCGCCTTTCTCGTACGACGCGACATTTCCGCCAGGCAGAAAACTTTTGCCAAACAGTTGATCGGGAACCACTTCCACCTTCTCGCGGCCGGCCATTTCAAAGCGCCGGGTTTCGTCCATCGGAGCCGCCACCTGCACCTTTGTCGGACCCTTCTTTTCCGCCGTCTGTTCGCCCCCGCAGGACATCGCCAAAAGGCATCCGGCAATCACGCAAATCAAACGAACCATAGGGGCTAGCATACCTCATACTTTATTGAGAACCAGTAATAAAGAAAATGCGTTATAGTCTCTAGAGCCGGAGGAGCGGCTCGGAACACCAATGGCCTTCATGGACTTCATCAAGAAGCAATTTATTGACGTCATCAACTGGACGGAAACGGAGAACGGCATCCTTGCCGCCCGTTACCCCATGCAGGACATGGAAATCCAGAATGGCGCGCAATTGACGGTACGCGAGTCGCAGATGGCCGCTTTCGTGAACGAAGGCCGCATGGCCGACGTATTTGGCCCCGGCCTCTACACGCTGAACACGCGTACACTGCCGCTCTTGACCAACATCATGAACTGGGACAAGCTGTTCCAAAGCCCGTTCAAGAGCGACGTTTACTTCTTTTCCACGCGCCAGCAGACCAACCAGAAGTGGGGCACCGCGCAGCCCATCACCATCCGCGACAAAGACTTCGGCATGGTCCGCCTGCGCGCCTTCGGCATCTATTCGTACCACCTGAGCGACCCTCGCGCGTTCCACACCAAGATCAGCGGTACGCAGGAAATCTACCGCGTCGCGGAACTGGAAGGTCAGCTCCGTAATTCCATCATCGGCTGGATGACGGACACCTTCGCAGAGAGCGGCGTGCCGTTCCTCGACATGGCCGCCAACCAGGTGGAACTCGGCAAGAAGGTCGCCGACTTCATGCGCCCGCACTTTGCGGAGATGGGTCTGACGCTGGACACGTTCGTCGTCGAAAACCTGTCGCTGCCGGAAGAGCTGCAGAAGATGCTCGACACCCGCATTGGCATGAACATGATCGGCAACATGCAGCAGTACACGCAGTTCCAGGTCGCTAACTCGCTGCCCATCGCAGCCGCCAATGAAGGCGGTGGCGCGGCCGGTATTGGTGCAGGCCTCGGAGCTGGTGTCGCCATGGCCAACGCGATGATGGGCGCCCTCAACGTGCCCCAGCAGCAGCCGCCGCAACCGCCGCAGGCACCCCCGCCCGTAGCACCCCCCACTGGCCCCATCAGCAGCCCCGCGGGCGAAACCAAGTTCTGCATGAACTGCGGCACCAAGATCCCGCGCGCCGCCAAGTTCTGCGCCGAATGCGGCCAGCCGCAAGCGTAGTCCTCTCGCCACACAACGCAATGTCCGGCAGCGAATGGATCATTGAAGCTCATGGCTGCGGGGCGGATTCCTTACGGGATCTGCCCCGCCTCCAACTGCTGTTCCAAAACATCATCGACGGCATGAACCTCCACCCTGTGGACTCCGGCAACTGGCATCAGTTCCCTGGTCCCGGCGGTATCACCGGTCTACGCCTGCTCAAAGAGTCGCACCTCGCCTGCCATACCTTTCCCGAATACGGGTCGCTTTGCCTGAACGTTTTCTGCTGCAAGCCGCGCCCCGATTGGGACTTTGAATCCATTCTCCAAGGCCTGTTTGACGCCCATTCGGTGAAGGTACGCCGGATCGAAAGGCCGTACGCATAGGCGATGTCACGTCCGGCTGGAACCTGCCCGCAATGCGGCGCAAAAATCGAGTTCAAGTGGTCTGGCGCACTCCAAACCACGTGTGACTTCTGCCAGTCGATCCTCATCCGCGGCGACATCGATCTTGAAAAAGTCGGCGTCGTGGCGGACCTTCCAGCCAACGCATCGCCCATTCAACTCGGCACCGAAGGCATTTGGATGAACAAGGCCTTCTATGTCGCCGGCCGCATCATTTACGAGTACAGCCTCGGGACTTGGAACGAATGGCACCTGGTATTCCAGGACGGTACCAGCGGCTGGCTGTCGGACGCGCAACTGGAATGGGCCATCACCTTTCCGCACAACCAGTCGATCACCGCAGATCAGGCCCATCGCATCACCATCGGCAGCAAGTTCACCTGGAACAACGTCGAATACGAGGTCACCTCGCGCACCAACGCGCGTTACCGCGGCGTCGAAGGCGAACTTCCCTTTCAGTATTGGGACAAGACTTCGGTGGGCTTTGTCGACCTCCGCACCCAGGACGCCCGCTTTGCCACCATCGACTTCAGCGAGTCGCCTGCCCTTATCTTTCTGGGCCAGTTTGTAGACTTCGAACAGCTCCGACTCACGAACCTGCGGCAGTTTGAGGGGTGGTTTTAGGCCATGTCCATCAGCGTCCCCAAGGTTCCGGCACGCGCCATCACCTGCCCCAACTGTGGCGGGTCAGTCCAGATTCGCGGCTTTGCCCACACCCTCAACGTCGTCTGCGACAAGTGCCGTTCCGTGCTCGACGCGAATAGCGACAACCGGGTCACCGTCCTGCAAAAGGCTCAAAAAGCCCAGCGAATTGACCCGAAAATCCCCATGGGCAGCCGTGGCAAGTTTGAAGGCGTGGAGTTTGAAGCCATCGGCTTTCAGCGCCGCGGCATTCAGGTGGAAGGCGTCACCTACAGTTGGGACGAGTACCTGCTGTTCCATCCCTACAAGGGCTTCCGCTACCTCAGCGAGTACAACAACCACTGGAACTACATCCGTCCCATCGCCGCCGTACCCAAGTTTGTCGGCGGCAATGAGCCCTTCGTAAACGGCCAGAAGTATAAGCACTTTCAAAATGCGGTCGCGCGTACCTCCTATGTGGTCGGGGAGTTTCCCTGGCAGATCCGCGTAGGGGAATCGGCAACCGTCGACGACTACGTCGCACCGCCGTATCTGCTCTCGTCCGAGCGAAACAACGAAGAAGTCACGTGGTCTGCTGGCGTTTACACGCCGCCCAAAGAAATCTACGACGCCTTCCAGATGAAGGTGAATCCGCCTGCGCCGGTCGGCGTGTTTGCCAACCAGCCCAACCCGCACGGTGAACCCGGCATCGGCCGCATCTTTCTGATGTTCTTCATGCTGATGACCTTCATCACCATGTACTCCTGCATCGCCAAGCCGAACAAGCAGGTGTTCCATCAGAGCTACCAGTTCAACCCAGCGTCGAACAGCGAACCCTCGTTCGTCACCCAGACCTTCGAACTCCCCGGCTGGCGTCGCGCCGCTACTGAGATTGAAGTCTCCACCGACGTTTCCAACAACTGGGCAGCCTTCGCCATCGCCCTCATCAACGACCAGACGGGTGAAGCCTTCGACTTCGGCAAGGACGTCAGCTACTACTCGGGCGTCGACGGTGGCGAATCCTGGACGGAAGGCTCACGCGGCTTCACCGTGACCGTACCGGAAGTCCCGCCCGGCCGTTACTACCTGCGCGTAGAGCCCGATCGCGACAAAGAACCCGGCGAAAGCGACACACAGTTTGCCCGCATGGTGAACTATGAGATTATTGTTCGACACGACAAACCGGCCATCGCCATATACTTTTTGCTGCTGATCCCTTTGGCGATCCCACCGCTTTGGAGAGGCGTTCGCCGCTGGGGATTTGAACAATCGCGCTGGGCGGAAAGCGACTACGCTCCCGCGTCGGGCGGCGGCAGCGACGACGACGAATAGCGGAAGAGACAACCATGCGCCATCCGATCTACCTGATTTTTGGAAGTCTGCTCACCGGCTACCTGGCCTGGACGGAGTACCGTGGCGGCGGGTTCGCGAGCGTCACCCGCCTGAAGAACGTACCCCGCTCCATTCGCGACAACCCGGGCGCCTACCGCTCGCATTACAGCTACATTCCCCGCTACATGGGAGGCAAATAAAGAGATTCTTATGACGGAATTCCACTTCATCACCCTTGTGAACGCAGCCGTCTTTGCCGCGCTCGGCATCCTGATCTTCTGCATCGCGTTCGCCATCACCGATTGGCTCACCCCCTACAAGCTGTGGGAAGAGATCGTCGAACACAAGAACATCGCCCTGGCGATCATGGTGGGGGCCATGTCCATCGGCATGTCCATCATCATCGCCTCCGCGATCCATTAGCGATCCACAGTGGCGCCAGTATTATTCGTCTCGGTCTTCCTCATTGCGGCCTGCGGGCTGATCTATGAGCTGATCGCCGGGACCCTTGCCAGCTACCTACTTGGCGACAGCGTACTGCAGTTTTCCACCATCATCGGCAGCTACCTGTTCGCCATGGGCGTCGGAAGCTACCTCTCACGCTTCATCGGACGCGGCCTCGTCGCCCGCTTCATCCAAATCGAGCTGATGGTGGGCTTGATCGGCGGCTTTTCCTCGTCGCTGCTCTTCCTGGCCTTCGCCTACACCCAGAGCTTCCGCTTCCTGCTGTATCTCATCGTTTTCGTGGTCGGCACCCTCGTGGGACTCGAAATCCCGCTGCTCATGCGCATCCTCAAGGAGCGCTTCCAGTTCCACGACCTTGTCGCCAACGTCCTCACGTTTGACTATCTGGGCGCCCTCGGCGCATCCCTGCTCTTCCCGCTCTTCCTTGTTCCCAAGCTAGGCCTGGTGCGATCCGCGATCCTGTTCGGCATCGTCAACGCAGGCGTCGCGTTATGGTCTACGATCCTGTTCAAAGACCAAATCGGCCGCCAGCGGAACTTGGTCGTACCTTGTGTCCTGGTGCTGATCGCACTCTGCGGAGGCTTCGCCTTCTCAGACCACATCTCTTCGCTCGCCGACGACAACCTCTACGCCGACGACGTCATCTTTTCCCGCAACACTCGCTACCAGCGCATCGTGCTCACCAAGTGGAAGGACGACTTTCGTCTCTTCCTCAGCTCGCACCTGCAGTTCAGCTCGCGCGACGAGTACCGCTACCACGAAGCATTGGTCCACCCTGGACTCGCAGCGCTTCCGGGAGCGAAACGCGTCCTGGTGTTAGGCGGCGGCGACGGACTCGCCGTCCGCGAGATTCTGAAGTACCCGACCGTCGAATCCATCCACCTCGTGGACCTTGACCCGGAGATGACGCAGCTTTTCACCACGCACCCCGTGATGTCGCAGTTGAACGGCGGCTCGCTAAAGAACCCGAGGGTAAAGGTCACCAACGCAGACGCCTTCGTATGGCTCGAACAGAACGCTGGCGACATGTACGACTTCGTGGTCATCGACTTTCCGGACCCCACCAACTATTCGCTGGGCAAGCTGTACACGACAGCCTTCTACCGCCTGCTGAAGAAGCACGTGAGCGCCGCAGGACTGGTCGTGGTCCAAAGTACCTCGCCCCTCTTCGCCCGCCAAAGCTACTGGTGCATCGTACAAACCATGCAGGCCGCAGGCTTTAAGACGCACCCGTACCACACCTACGTCCCATCCTTCGGCGAATGGGGCTACGTGCTCGCCAGCTTCCAAGGCTACGAACCGCCGGTCGCCGTACCGCAAGGGCTGCGCTATCTAACGGCGGACAATGTCGCCCAGCTCTTCCAGTTCCCCGCCGACATGAAGCCCGTAGAAGCAGAGGTCAACCGCCTGAACGATCAGGTCCTGGTCCGCTACTACGAGAACGAGTGGAAAGCGATTACGCGATAGACTGAAGTCGTATGCAGACCACGATTGAAGCTGTCTACGAGGGTGGCGTTCTGCGACCGCTGGAACCGCTCGCTCTCAAGGATCACGAAAAGGTCCGCATCACGCTAACGGTCGCCGACAAGCCGCAAATCCCGGCAGATCTTGCTTGGTACATGACCCAGGAAGAGTACGAAGCGGCCCTCACCGACGACATCACGCTCGAAGAGGTGCATGCCGCGCTGTCTACGATTCCGGGCAGTCTATCGGACACTATCCGCGAGTTGCGAGACGAGTAGACTTGCTCCCTAACTACTTCGACTCAAGTGCTTTCACGAAGCTCTATCATAAGGAGCCGGGAACTCCCCTCGTTCGGGAATTGGCATTTCGCTCCGAACATTCCGTTGTCATTTCAGAGTTGACCCTCGTTGAGCTAGAATCCGCGCTAGCTACAAAAAAGCGTATGCGTACCCTTGTTGGACAAGCAGAGGACATTTGGCGCAGAAGACTTCGGGTGGACCTCGCGTCACGCCGGGTTCAGTTGGGTGCGCAAATTGAAAGGCAGGACTGTATCTCCGCTCGCGCATTGTTGGGTCGGTTCGGCACCACCACCGGCTTGCGCACCCTGGATGCACTTCAATTGGCAATCGCTCTTCGATTGATACAAGCCGAACGGGCAGCACACATGGTCACCGCCGACAAACGACTCTCCCAAGCCGCCCGCGCTGCCGGATGCCCCATCATCGAAGTCACGGCGGAGTGATCTTGACTTCCTCTTCCAAGCTCCGCTTCTCATCCTCGAGCTTTCCGCGTATCTCCTGATACTTCGCCACCGCGGCACGAGCCTTCTCGCGATCCCCAGCCGCCTGGTACGCGCGCGATAGCTCATACAGCAGGCTCCCATCCTCATCCTGCGGCAACGCCGCTTCGAGGTGCGGAATCGCCTCCGCAGCCTTCCCGCTCTGCGCCAATGCACGACCCAGCGCCGCCCGCGCGTCCAGGAACTTCGGATCATACGCCACTGCTGCCCGAAGGTATGTCAACGCATCCTCAGCGCGGCTCAACCGGCTGTACGCACTCCCCAGAAAGAAGTAGATCTCCGCGTTCTTGGCATCGCGATTCATCTCCCGCTCCAGCAGCGGAATCGCCTTCTCGTAGTCTCCCGACAAGAACACCGAAGCCGCGTAGTTGTACTCCAGCCGCCGATCCCCGGGCACCAACCTCAGCGCCTCTGCTAATTCCTTAGCAGCCTCCGCATGCTGACCCCGCTGCGACGCCAACTCCGCCTTCAGCAAGTACAAGTCCGGCGACGGCGGCAGCTTGCCCAACTGGGCAAAGGCACGCGTCGCAAGCTCATTAAACGCTCTCGTACGCCAGTACGCAGACTTTCCCGCCGAAGCTTCCAGATACCGCCCGGCCTCGTAATCGCACTCCTGCTTATCCACCGTACAGACGGCTTTCGGCAAGGCCTTCTCTTTCACCTGCTCCTGCGCGGCCCATTCCGCATTGCCCGTCTGCTCGTACACCCGGGCCACCGCTGCATGCACCCCGCGCATCTTCGGATCTTTCTCCAAAGCCTGCTTGTAAAAATAGAAAGCCGCTCGAAACTGCCGCTGTACAAACCTCGTATCCGCGATCAACGCCAACCACTCGGCGGATCCGCGCGGGATCTGTTCAAAAGACTTCGCGGCCAGCGACTCATAACATTTCCCAAGTCCGCTCCACGCGCGTACATCCTGCGGCGTCAGCGTGGTCAGCTTGCGAAAGTGCGGCGCCGCCTCGTCGGGACGATCCAGCGACAACAACGCATTCGCCAACATCCCGCGAGCATCCACCTGATTCGGGACCATCGTGACAGCCTTGGATAGCGGCGCCACTGCGGCGGCAGGTTGGTTCAACTGCAACCGCGCCATTCCCAGCGACAACAACGCCGGCAACGCGGCAGGATCTGCCTTCAGCACCGCTTCAAAGTACGGTACGGACTCCGCAGCACGCCCTGCCATATGCAGTGCCAGTCCTGTGTTCAACCGCAATCCCGTATTCGCAGGCATCGCGTCCGACAACGCCTTGTACGCCTTCGCGGCGTCCTCAAACCGCCCCTCGGACATCCACTGCTTAGCCTGCATCGCCTGGCGCGACTGTTGCTCGGTTTGCCCAAAACAACACAACAAACCCGCGCTCAATAGCAAAAGGGCGACCCCTTTCGAGGGCCGCCCTTTCTTGTACTGCACTTGCTGCATCAACTTCTATTAGAACCCGAGACGCAGGCCAAAGCGTACCTGGCGTTCGCCAGTGGCGCTCAGCACGCGCAAGAAGTTCGGGTCCGCAACGTTGGCGCTGGCAAACCCGGTGAACTGCCCGGTGTTCGTGAAGTTGTACGCTTCCGCGCGGAACATCGTCGTGAAGCGTTCGCCCATCTTGAACGTACGCGCCAGCGAGAGATCCGTCGTGACGCGGCCGGGGTTGCGCAACGAGTTGCGGCCCATGCTGCCCATGCGGAAGGTTCCCGGAGCTACGACCGGAGCCTGGAAGGCGGTGATGTCGTAGAAGCGGGTGCCCGGACCCACATCGCCGATACGGGTTACGTTCGGGTTGATCTGATCCGGAGTCTGCGTGGCGATACCAGGGGTGTTCAGCGTGCCTGCGGGAGCCGACGGCGTGAACGGCGTACCGGTGTAGGCAGATGCAATACCGGAAACCGACCAGCCGCCCAGGATGTGCGACAGAACTCCGCTCGATGCAAACGCGTGGCCCTTGCCCATCGGCAGGTCATACAGCCAGCCCATCTGGAAGACGTGGCGGCGGTCATAACCGGCAGCGGCGCGGTTGCGGCCGAAAGCGGGAAGATAGTTCCAGGTCACAGAAGCCCAACCGTCTTCGTCGGTCATGTTGATGGCCTTCGAGTAGGTGTAGGCGCCCTGCAACATCAGGCCCTTCGAAAAGGACTTGCGCAGGCTGCTCTGGAGCGAGTGATAGTTGCTGCTCAGGTAACCATCCCACAGGTTGGTGGCGATGGAACGGTTGAAGCGCGAGAAGTACGGACGGCCAGCAGCGCCGGACCCGATGGAGGTGGCGGCGTTGATGTCCAGGTCAGCCAGCAGGTTGGTGGACTGGGTGCCCACATACGCTAGCGTACCGACAATGTTCTGCGGCAGGTTGCGTTCCAGGGTGAAGTTCCAGCTCTGCGTGTAACCGCGATTGATCTGGCCCTTGTACGGCGTACGCATATCGGCCACGTTCGGCAGATTCACGACACCCGAGCTGATGTCCGGACCGGACACGGCGGGGATGCCCTGCGCCAGCGTACGAACCGGCAGCAGTTCGTTCGGAGCAACAAAGTTGAAGTTCACCGTCAGCGGATAGAAGCCGCGGAGCGGACGCGAGAACGGAAGCGGATCGTAGCTGATGCCGTAACCGGTGCGCAGAACCGTCTTGTCGTTCATGCGGTAGGCGATGCCAACGCGAGGAGCAAACAGACGCTTGCTCACCGTGATGCCGTTGTCCACCGGGATGTTGCCGCGGCCGCCCAGGAACACCTGGTTGGTTTCGGCATCCAACCGCTCGATGCCCTTGCCGCCGGCGCGGGTCATCAACGGATAGTATTCCCAGCGCAGACCAAGGTTCACGGTCAGCTTCTTGTTCACCTGCCAGCGATCACGCGCGTAGATACCGAACTGATATTCACGCGGCGTCATCAGAATGTACTGGATGCTCTTCTGCATCTGATTCGGCAGACCGAGCAGCAACGCACCCGCAGCGTTGTACAGGTTGAAGACGCCCGCCGACGTGGTGCCACCGGTGAAGTTGATGGCGCCGCGAGGACCAGCACCCAGTTCCGGCTGCCAGTGGTTCATGCGATAGTTCGTACCGTCAAAGCCGAAACGCATTTCGTGAGCGCCCTTGATCACGCTGAGGTTGTGGCTCATCGTGTAGTTCTGCTCAATGCGCTCAAGTGGCATCCAGCCGGGAACACCAAAGCCGGTGTAGCCCGAAACGGAGATGTTCGGGAAGCCCTGCTCGCGGGGGTCGGAACCACCGATACCCGGGATGCCCAGGACGGTGCTGAAGTCCTTACCGAAGTCGTTGCCGCGAACCACCTGGTCCTGACGCTGATAACCGATCACGCCGTCCAGGATGATGCTCGGCGAAAGCGTCCAGGTGTGGCCCAAGGACATGTTCTTGACCTTGGTGTCGCCCAGACCGGGGTCCGAACCGGGAGCGCCGCCGATCGCGTCGCCGAAGGCGCCAACGCCACCGACAAGTGCGTCCATACGGCCCCAGCGGAAGTACATCGAGTGGTTGGTCGTACGGTTGTAGTTGATCTTCAGATCGTTGTAGTCGCGGTCAAACTTCGGCGTGGCCGCAGCAAAGAAGTTGTTCTGCGCGCCTTCGCGAGTCGGCAGCGGGAAGTAGCTCATCAGGCGAGCACCCTGCGCCGAAATGCGGCTCGCCGGAATGATGTTGCCCGCAAACTGCGTACGGCCCTGGCCGGTCGTCTGATCGCCGGTCGCCGGATCGAAAATCGCGGTCGGATAGGCGCTGAAGTTGCCCGTGCGAATATCAGCCGTCGGGACGGAGTAGAACGCCGTCGCGCCGGTGCGCTGTTTGGTGCCGTCAAAGCTATAGAAGAAGAACAGCTTGTTCTTCACGATCGGGCCGCCAATCGTTCCGCCGTAGTTGTTGTAGATGCTCAGGGGCTGCTCCACGCCAACCGGCTGGAAGAAGTTGCGGGCCTTGAGGTGCTGGTTGTCATGGAACCAGAACGCGCTGCCCTTGAATTCGTTGGTGCCGGACTTGGTGAGAACGGTAACGGCCGCGCCGCCCGCCATTCCCTGTTCCGCGTCGGGAGCCGTCGTGGTGACGTTCACAACGTCCACCATTTCGGCCGGCATCACATAACCAGCGTGGTGCGGCAGCCAGAGGTTGACGCTGGCGGCGCCGTCGATACGCGTAGTGTTGTTGTTGGCGTTCGTGCCGTTGATATTGGTACGGAGCGAACGGCCCGGGGAGTCCGTGGCCGAGTTCTGGAACGCAGCCGGGGTCGCACCAGGAACCAGATTGATCAGGCTCTGGTAGTTGCGGTAGCCGGGAAGCGGCAGGCTTGCTACCTGCTTGGCGCTCAGTTCGGTGTGGGTATCGGACTTGTCCGTCTGCAGTTGCGTGGCGTCCGCGGAGACCGTCACTTCTTCGGTCAGCGAGCCGACCTGCATGGTGAGATCCTGACGCGTAACGGTGTTCGCCGTCACGTTCAGGCCGGTGCGGGACAACGCTTTAAAGCCAGTGGCCGATGCCTTCAGATCGTAGGTGCCGGGAATAACGTTGCCGATCGCGTAGCGGCCGGTTCCGTCGGTTTTGTCTTCGTAGATTTTGCCAGTCGCCGTGTTGGTCAGAACGAGATTGACATTGGGAATGGCGGCGCCGGATGCATCTTCCAGCGTACCGACCACACTCCCGTACAAGACTTGGGCTTGAGCGGTTGGAGACAGTGCAAGGCTTGCAAGAAGCGTCACTGCCGCCAGAATCCGCCCGCCCGTGGAGAAGTGTTTCATGAAACCCCTTAACTTCTACTTCGAAGCAGTTTGATAGTCAGAATTCGAGGGACCAGTACGTACTTCTCCCTCGAAAACAAGCTAGCTAAAAGTGTACAACAGTCGAGAGGACATTGGAGGCCTAGAATTTACATAGGGTTAACGTTATCTCAGGAAACACTTGGCCGGCAAGCCGCGCAACAGGCCCAAACATGGCATACGCCGAATCGCTGCAACAATTTGCAGATGTAACGGGCACGCCGTTGCAATGCACTTCGGAATCGCTTTTTTGAGGTCCTTTAGAGGGGTACCTGGCGCAATGCCCGGGCCTGATCTTCGGCTCGTGTATCGTTCAAAAACAGACCATGCGCGGTCTCTGCGGCGGCCAGGTATTTGAGCTTGGTCGCGGACCTCTGCAACGGAGTGAATTGAATGTGCAGGTGCGCGTACTTGCGTTCGTCGTCGTTGCTGCTGCGCTGCCGCACCGCCATCATCAGCGGCAAGGGGAAGCCGTACAGCCCGTCGTAACGGCGTCGCACTTCGCTCAGGATCGACGCCAGAGCCTGTGTCTCGGCACCGGGATCGAGTTCGGCTAGCCGCCCCACATGGCGCCGCGCATAGAGATGTACTTCGCTGGGAAAGCGGCAGTAATGCGGGACAAACGCAATAAAGTGGTCATTGCTGGCCACGATGCGCACGCCGGCCTCGATCTCTTCCACAATCACCCGGCAATGCAGGCACTCGCCGTAACAATCAAAGTTTTGCCGCGCGCTTTCGATCTCCGTCGCCACGAGCGACGGCACCACCGGCAACGCGTAGATCTGCCCGTGTGGATGCGGCATGGTGACGCCGATCGCTTCGCCCTGGTTCTCAAAGATGGCGACGTAGGCAATGCCAAGGGTCGCGTAAAGCTCTTCGCCGCGCGTGGTCCAAAGGCCGATCACTTCGCGCCATTGGTCGACTGTGAGTTGCGCAGGGGTTTTGTGATGGTCCGGACTGTAGAGCACCACATCGCAAACACCGCGTGCACCGGTGGTGGCGTACAGGCCGCGAGAATCGAAGAACGGCTCGTCGTCTGGAGAGAACGCCGCAAAGTCGTTGCGGTAAAGATGAGTGCTGTAGGACTCGGGGACTTTGCCGGAACCCGGGCAGAACGGGCACCAGTCGCGAGGCATCTGCGGGCGGTCCTGGCGGTGGGCCGCAACGGCGACCCACTGCCTCAAAAACGGATGCCAGCGAAGCTCGCTCACACCTTAATTCTGGCGTACAACGGGGAACGTAACAATGTTGCTGGTGTATAGATACTGCGAAATTGTCAGCTGCGTGCGGGGGTTGGTCTGCAGGTCGCTGTTCAATTCCAGGATCACTTCGTACACACCCACCAGACCGGGCTTCAAAGCCGCCTTGATGACGTTGGCGGTACGGCCACCGGCGAGCGACGATACGAACTCCACGGGAGTGTTGAATTCCGTGTTGTCGTACGCCACGCCCGTCACGGCGTTTTCACGAGCCGCGTCGGGGCTGACAATTCCCAGGCCGGTGGCGTACAGAATGATCTGTTCGCCGGGCTGCGCAGGATTATCGACCGTCACCGGAGCGCCTTCGATGTTGGCGCAGCACAGCGTACCGCGGGTGACGTTCATGATCGTGCCTGCGTTTTCGCTGTTGGAGGCCGCAATCGCGATGCGGTTGCCTTCCGGACCTTCAATCTTCGCCTTCAAGCGAATGCGCGAGAACTGCGGCACCGGTTCCGCAAACACCTTTTCGTCGGGGTTGCCGTTGATCTGGCCGATCAGAGCGTCGCGAATAATGGCCACCGTGTCGTTGGCAACGGCGGTGTAGCTGTATTCGCGATCTTCGATGATCACTCTCACCACGTCGCCAGCAACGGGCGTACCGTCGATGAGCACCGTACCGGTGGCAACACTCGACGAGTGGTAGATGAGGCCGGGGCGGGGGTCGTCGCCGGACGCAGCCAGGATGCCGGGGTTCTGCAGTGCGACGGGCAGGTTTACAGCAGTCGTCGTCGTGATCGAACCGTCGCCGCGCTTGGTGCGGACGTAAAGGCTGGAGCTGTTCGCATCGAACACTGACCACGGCACCTGCGCCTGAATTTCGTTGGGCGAAACAGTGAGCAGCGGCACGCGAATGCCATCGATGTAGACCTGGACACCGGCCAGTTCGCGAGGCAGAACCTGCGCGCCTTCCGGAGCAGCAGCGGTGCCTTCGGCGAGGTTCTCGCCCTGGATCACAACCAGGCCGCCGGGCGCTACGCGGGTGGCGTCGCCGCCGCCGGTGGGCGTTCCACCAGACACGATCAGCGTGGCATCGGTAGAGAGCGTCTGCGTAACGGTGATCGCGTTGCCGGTTTCGCCGGGTTGGCGCGCCGTCAGAATAATCGCGTTCACCTGAGGCACACCCTGTGCGATCACCAGCGGGTCGCCTTCGCCGTCGTTGATAAGCGCGGCCACCTTGGTGACGATCTTGGCGATGGTGTCGTCGGTGACCACCTTGTATTTGTATTCCTTGCCGGAGTCGCCGCCGATCTTGATGGTGAGTTCGTTATCGACGGTAATCGTACCGCTGAATTCCATTACGCCGATGGCGTAGACATTCCGGGAAAACGCGTTGCGGACACCGTTCTGCGGCACGTTGGGCCGGGCAGCGGTGAACACCATCACGCGGCGGTCATAGGGAGTGGCCACATAGAGGTTCTCGCCGTCCCAGGCCAATGCCGTCGGAGTACGCGTCGTGTTGGGCGCGCCGCGCAGCAGGTTGGGCGTAAAGAAGTCTTCGCGGTCCGTCACGATGTTGCTGGTGAAGTCGGGCTGGCCAATCACGAGGTCGGGCTGCTGAGCGTTCACCGTGGGAATGGAGTTCCAAACCAGGATACGGTCATTGCCGCTATCGGCCACAAACAGCCGCTTGCCATCGCTGAGCGCAAAGCGGGGGAAGTCCATGGTACGGCCGCAGCGTACCGGGTAAAGATCGTTCCCGTCGGCGTCCTTGCCGGTGGATGTGCAGAGATTGCGGACGTTGTTCGAAAGCTCGGACGTCATGTCCGGCTGGCCCAGCACGAGGTCGGCGGGCTGTTCGGTGCGTGTCGGAATCGAGTTCCACATCAACACGCGGTTGTAGCCGAGGTCGGCGACAAAGAGGCGGGTACCGTCGCTAGTGACGGATACCGGATTCTTCAGACGGTTCGCTACCGGAGCGACGGGCGACTGTAGAAGGTCGCGTTCCGAGGTGGTGACAAAATCCTTCTGGCCCAGTACAAAGTCGGCGGGCGTATCGTTCGCGGTGGGGATGTTGTTCCAAACCATCACGCGATGGTTCAAGGTGTCAGCGACAAAGAGGCGGTTGCCCTGGATCCAAACGCCCTGCGGACCGCGGAAGCTCTTGTTGTCGAGAACGCCGGCGCGGATGGTGGTGAAGTCGGCAGCGCCAAGGACGACATCGGCAGGCGCGTTGTTCGAGGTCGGAATCGTGCGCCAGATCAGGACGCGGTTGTTTTCCGTGTCGGCTACGACGAGGATCTGTCCGTTGGAGGCGACGTGGGTCGGCAGGCGAAGAGCGCTGCGCGAACGGCCGAGGTCGGTGCCGGTGAAGGTGGACTGGCCGAGAACGAGATCGGCGGCGCCGTACGGCAGATTGGTGCGGCCGGTGCAAACCGGGCAACGGTTGGTTTCGTCGAGGGCAATTTCATCGGTGGCAGCCGGGAAGGCGCGCTTGATGTCCCTATAAACAAGGACGCGATGATTGACAGGGGCAGCAGCGATGCGGTTAGCATCTGCGACAAACAGCATGCCGTTGGCGTAGGCCACGCCGCCGGCAGCGCCAAGCAGCCGCTCGGAAGCTCCGGGATCCTGCGAGGTAAATGTAGGCTGGCCAAGAACGACACGAGCGGCCTGACCCTGAAGAAAATCCTGGGCAGGAAGCAGTTGCGTCAGACATGCAAGCGAAATAAGGACAGGGGCGCAGTACTTCATTCGTTTCGATTCAGAGAGTGTGCGGAGCGGGGAAAAACCTATCTCAGTATAGCAATTGGATAGGCTCAGCCGTTCATGCCGGAATTTCAGCAGCTTAGCAGATTGTGGGGTGTGCCGCGCGCGGCACAGGTGTTGTAAATTAGGAAGCAAATGGACAGACGCCAATTCCTGCAAGTCTCCTCCGCCGTAGGTGTTACGGCCGCTAAAGCAATCGCCGACACCCCAATGCCGATGTCCACCCTGGGCAAGAGCGGGATGAAGGTTTCCCGCTACACGGTGGGCGGATACCACATGCGGGTGAAGGGCGAGGCAGAGGCGGTGAAGATCATTCATCGCGCCATCGACCTGGGCGTGAACATGTTCGACAGCGCGGCCAAGTACCACGATGGGGCTTCGGACGAGGCGTACGGTGTAGCGTTGGGCGGCAAGTCGTCACTGCGCGGCAAGGTGCTGCTGATGTCCAAGGCGGAAAAGCGTACTCGCGATGAAGCGATGCTGCAGCTGGAAAATACGCTGCGCCGCATGAAGACGGACTACCTCGACCTGTGGTGCTGCCACGAAGTCGTCACTCATGCCGAAGTGGACAAAATCTTTGGACCTAGCGGTTCGCTTGAGGCGTTTGTGAAGGCGAAGAAGGAAGGCAAGGTCCGGCATATCGGGTTCACCGGCCATGCCGATCCGGCGGTACATCAGCGGTTGCTCGACGGGTACGACGGTTGGGAAACGGTGCAGCATCCGGTGAACTGCATCGATCCGCACTACCTGAGCTTTGTGAATACGGTGCTGCCGAACATCCGCAAGAAGGGCTTAGGCCTGCTGGCAATGAAGAGCAACGCGATCGGCGCGCTGACCAAGAACAACATTGCCACCATCGACGAGTGCCTGCGCTACACCTGGAGCCAGGATGTGGACACGCTTGTGTCGGGCGCGGAGACCGTCGAGCAGTTGGAACACAACATCGGCGTGCTGAAGAGCTTCAAGAAGATGTCGAAAGCCGAGATCACGAGCCTGCTGGACCGTACGAAGAAGGGTCCGTTTGGGTCGAAGATCGAGAGCTATAAGAAGAAGGAAGAAGCGGCTTACGGCCACGGGCTTCCTTCGCATCGCGACGGCGAGGCCGAATAGGCCAAATACCCAATTTGGGTATCCACGTACCCATTTTGGGTACGATGCTGGCGCGATGTTAAGTTGTTGATTTCTTAGCGGCCTTTTCGAACGACACCCTGTATCTTGCGCGCATAAATCGCGAGTTTCCCTTTGAAGGTGAGCCCGCGATCGGCAAAGTAAAGGGGTACGGCGGCACCTCCAAAGCTGTGCTTGAAGGTGTTCAACTTGAGATGATCCGGGTTGTTGCCGGTGTGCCACGACCCGAAGTCGTAAGCCTTGCATCCTTCATTACGGAACCGCACCATGTCCTGCCAGTGGAGCCAGCCATTGGCGTTGGACACGTCCTCTATATAACGCGCATCCTCCTGACGCTCGCGGAAGAGCGAGGCCGAGTGCAGAAGGTGCGCCGTACCCGCCGCTACCGTGTACGCGTGGTAAACCATGACCCCGTGGGTTTTGCTGCTGGCCCGCGTGAGTTGCAGGATCCCTGAGGCTGCCAGGGTTTCCAGACGCTCGCGGTTGGCCGAGGGCAGACCGCGGAGTTCAGCGAACCGATCGAAGAATTCAAAGAAATGCGTGAGCCAGGGGGCACAGTCGCGTCCGGCGCGCCACTCGTAGGCGAGTCCGGCTTGTTCACCGGCGCGGATCTTGCGGCGGGCGCGTTTGCGCATACCGGCGAGGATTGCGTCTGGATCCTGGTCGAGCGCGACCTGCCAGGTGAAGTGCGAGTAGCTGATGGTTCCGGAAACGGGGGCCGAACAGTCGCGAAAGCGCAGAATGTCGACCTGGGCCGGGGACTGTGCGTCGGCCAGGGAAAACACCTCTGCGATGCGAACGGACTGCTTGGAATAAACGATCAACGTGTGTATGGTAGCGACGGGATTTGTACCGCCACCATAGCAGGATTGTTACAGTACTTTGCGGCGCAGTTTGTAATCCACCACGGAGAAAACGAGGACTATCACTCCGGCTGCCGCGCCGATTCCCGCCAAGGCAAAGGCCGTTTGCGCGGCACTATCGCTGCCTCCGCCCCAGAGGACGCAACCTCCAAAAAAGGCCAAAAATCCTGTGACTGCACCAAATGGGGCACCAATAATGAAACCGGACATGGCGTTGCCGCCACCGTCGCCGGGTCCGCGGGCGATGCGTACAAAGACTTCGGCAACGAAAGCGCCGCCGGCATACCCGCCGAGCGCGGCACCAATCAGGGCCGCGATACACGCTACAAAATAGATCATTTTTAATTCGCCTTTCGCATTCGCCAACGGAAGCGGACGCCGCCTTCGCCTTCTTGCCAATCCGTCCAATCTACTGCTTGGTCCACACGGCCGGGGACTGGGATGTCGAACCGTAACAGGTTCTTGCCATCGAGCGAGAGCAGAGCGGTGCGCTTGGGCGGATAGTCGAGCATCGACATGCTGCTACCCGCGATGTTGGCTCCGCTGTCAGACTTGCGGACGCTATAGAAGGTCCAGGTGGGGAAGGCTTCGTCGCCGTGCCCGTGGTAGCCGTACGTTACTGGGGGCCGCATCGGGTCAATATTCGGCGGGAATTCCCACTCGTACTCGAGGACGAAATCTGCGCCACCGGAACCGCTTGAGGTGTGGCTCGCCACCAGAAACAGCACGAGGAAAGACCCGAGCGCCGCCACTACCCCGCCCCCGATGAGCGACCACTTGGCGATGGCCGGGCTGCCGCCGCCGTAGCGTACCACGGCTCCGAAAGTAGCCAGGGCGCCAGCGATGAGACCGAACGGGCCAATAAAGAAGAAGCCGCCCATGGCGTTAGCGCCTTCGCGGGAGCCTCCCAACCGAGTGAACAACTCGGCAGCACCGTAGCCGACGCCGAACCCTAGGGCGGCGCCGCCGAAGAGAGCAGAGAGGAGGGCGACGAGGTAGATCACGTAAAGACAGGCGCAGAAGGGGTGGGAAACTGCGCAGCGCAATATTTGATTGCATTGCACTCACATTATGCTATAGTGATCGTATAAGACCAGAGCGAGGTGCCAAATAACCATGGATTTCAACCGTTTTACCGAGAAACTGCAGGACGCCGTACGCGCCGCTCAATCCATTGCCGTCAGCCACTCCCATCAACAAGTTGACATCGACCACCTTCTGCTCGCCCTGCTCGAACAGGAAGGCGGCCTAGCGCCGTCTATCTTGTTGAAAGCAGACATCAACCTCGAAAACGTACATCGCCGCCTGAAGCAGGAACTGGACCGTATGCCGAAGGTATCGGGCTCCGGACCAGGCATGGACCAGGTGTACGTCACGCAAAAACTGCAGCAGTTACTGGTGAAGGCACAGGCTGAGGCGACCAGGCTCAAGGATGAGTACATCTCCGTTGAGCATGTCCTGCTCGCGGCCGTTCACGACCACAAGATTTTGAAGGAAGCCGGACTGACCGAGGCCAAGCTGGCGAAGGCTTTGCAGGAGGTCCGGGGGAATCAGCGGGTGACGACCCAGAATCCGGAGGCGACGTATGAGTCGCTCGAGAAGTACGGACGTGACCTGACGAAGTACGCGAGCCAGGGCAAGCTGGACCCGGTGATCGGGCGCGATGAGGAGATTCGTCGCGTAATCCAGGTGCTGTCGCGCCGGACGAAGAACAATCCGGTGCTGATTGGTGAGCCGGGCGTGGGTAAGACCGCGATTGTCGAAGGTCTGGCGCTGCGCATCGTGCGTGGCGACGTACCGGAAGGCTTGAAGGATAAGAAGGTCGTGTCGCTGGACATGGGCGCGCTGATTGCGGGCGCCAAGTTCCGCGGCGAGTTTGAGGAACGCCTGAAGGCCGTACTGAAAGAAGTGCAGAGCTCAGAGGGCGAGATCATTCTGTTCATCGATGAACTGCATACGGTGGTGGGCGCGGGTAAGGCCGAGGGCGCAATGGACGCGGGCAACCTGCTGAAGCCGATGCTGGCGCGCGGCGAGTTGCACTGCATTGGCGCGACCACGCTCGATGAGTATCGCAAGCATATTGAAAAAGACGCTGCGCTCGAGCGCCGCTTCCAGACCGTGCTGGTGGATCAGCCGACGGTGGAGGATACGATTTCGATCCTTCGCGGGCTGCGTGAGCGGTATGAGGAGCATCACGGGGTACGGATCAAGGACTCGGCGATTGTTGCGTCGGCGGTGATGTCGAACCGGTACATCACGGATCGCTTCCTGCCGGATAAAGCGATCGACTTGATGGACGAAGCTGCTGCCAAGCTACGTACCGAGATCGATTCGATGCCCGCAGAGCTGGACGAGATCCTGCGGCGGACGATGCAGTTGGAGATCGAGCGCGAGGCGTTGAAGAAAGAGTCCGATCAAGCGTCGAAGGATCGGCTGCAGAAGCTTGAAAAAGAACTGGCGGAGTTGAAGACCGAGTCGCAAGCGTTGCAGGCGCAGTGGCAGTCGGAAAAGGCTGGCGTCGAGAAGCTGCGTGCGGTGAAGTCGCAAATTGAGCAGACGCGGCTGGAGATCGAACAGGCGCAGCGTAAGGCGGAGATCGAGACGGCGTCGCGGCTGATGTACGGCAAACTGCCGGAGCTTGAGAAAGAACTGGCGCGACTGACGGAGCAATCGGAACGTCCGAAGTTGATGAAGGATGAAGTGGACGAGCAGGCCATCGCGGAAGTGGTGAGCCGTTGGACCGGTGTGCCGGTGACCAAGCTGCTGGAAGGCGAGATGCAGAAGCTGCTGTCGCTAGATGTCGAATTGCACAAGCGGGTGATCGGGCAGGAAGAGGCGGTGACCGCGGTGTCAGAAGCGGTGATTCGTGCGCGCAGTGGATTGAAGGATCCGCGGCGGCCGATCGGTTCGTTCATCTTCTTAGGTCCGACGGGTGTCGGCAAGACGGAGTTGGCGCGGGCACTGGCGGAGTTCCTGTTCGATGACGAGCACAACATGATTCGCATCGATATGAGCGAGTACCAGGAGAAGCATACCGTCGCAAGGCTGATTGGCGCGCCTCCCGGATATGTCGGCTTCGATGAGGGCGGGCAGTTGACGGAGGCGGTACGGCGGCGTCCCTATTCCGTGATTCTGTTCGATGAGATTGAGAAAGCGCATGTGGACGTCTTCAATGTCCTGCTGCAGGTGCTGGACGATGGGCGCTTGACCGATGGGCAGGGACGTACGGTGGACTTTAAGAACACGATTGTGATCATGACGTCGAACGTGGGGTCGCAGCGGATTCTGGATGGTGGTCCGTATGAACGGATGCGCGGGCAGGTACTGGATGAGTTGCGGAAGCACTTCCGGCCGGAGTTCCTGAATCGTGTGGATGAGTTGATTGTGTTCCATGCGCTGACGGAAGCGAACCTGTCGCAGATTGTGGAAGTGCAGTTGAGCGGCTTGCGAGCGCGGCTGGCGGAGCGTCGCATTGAGCTGGAGCTGTCGGAAGAGGCGCGGCAGCATCTGGTGCGCGTGGGGTATGACCCGACATACGGTGCGCGGCCGTTGAAGCGGGCGATCCAGAAGGAGATTGAAACTCCCCTGGCTCGAAAGATTCTTTCCGGCGACGTATCGGATGGGAAGCGCATCTATATAGACACGGATGGCAACGGGGCTCTGCGGTTTGAAACCCAGGCCCCAGTGGCCGCGTAAGACTGATCGAAAGGGATAGGTGCAACAAGCAACATAATGGGAACCGATAAGGTCCAGATACTGCCGATTCTGCCGCTGAAGAGCGCGGTGTTGTTCCCCGGCCTGCTGATGCCCCTTTCCGTGGGCCGGGACGCATCCATCAAAGCGGTGGAAGCGGCACTCAAAACGGAAGAGAAAGAGATCCTGGTTGTGGCGCAGCGTAGCCCCGAGACCGATGAACCGGGCCAGGACGAGCTGTACACGATTGGCACGAAGGCCACGATCCGCAAGATCTCTCGCCCCAATTCGGAATTGATTGAACTGCTGGTGATGGGCACGGAGCGTGTCGTGATCACCCGCGTCACACGTGAAGAAGGTCTGCTGCGGGCGAAGGTCCGGCCGCTGCCTGCTCCGCAGGATCGCGGTACGGAAGTGGAAGCGCTGCAGGGTGCGCTGTTCGAACTGGCGATGAAGGCCATTGCGTTGGCGCAGTCCGCACAGACGCCGGCCGAGGTCAGCCAGATGCTGCATGGCAGTTCCGATGAGCCGGTGCGATTGGCTTATCTGCTGGCGTCGATGTTCAGCATCGATGTACCGAAGGAGCAGGAACTGCTCGAGAGCGAGACGACGGTCGATGCGTTGCGGCTGATGCACAAGTATCTGTCGCATGAGGTGCAGGTGCTGGAGATTCGCGCCAAGATCAACACCGAGGCGCGGACGGAGATGAATAAGGATCAGCGCGAGTACATGCTGCGGCAGCAGATGCGCGCGATCCAGCAGGAGTTAGGCGAAAAGGGCAACGACCAGGACGAGATCCAGCAGATTCGCGAGAAGTTGGAAAAAGCGGATTTGCCCGAGGATGTCGCCAAGGAAGCGAAGCGAGAGCTGTCGCGGCTGGAGCGGTTGCCTTCGGCACAGCCTGAGTACCAGGTGATCCGGACGTACCTGGAGTACGTACTGGAGTTGCCGTGGAAGGCGACGACCGAGGATAACCTGAGCATCTCGAATGCGCGGGCGATTCTGGATGAGGATCACTTCGGGTTGAAGGAAGTGAAGGAGCGCATCCTGGAACAGCTGGCTGTTCTGAAGATGAATCCTTCGGCGAAGGCCCCGATTCTGTGCTTTGTCGGGCCTCCGGGCGTGGGTAAGACGTCGCTGGGGCAGTCCATTGCGCGGGCGTTGGGACGCAAGTTCGAACGCATGAGTCTGGGCGGCATGCATGATGAGAGCGAGTTGCGCGGACACCGGCGGACGTACATTGGCGCGATGCCGGGCCGTTTGATTACGGCGATGCGCAGAGCGGGGTCGAAGAATCCGGTGTTGCTGCTGGACGAGATCGATAAGCTGGGTCGCGACTTCCGGGGAGATCCGGCGGCGGCACTGCTCGAGGTACTGGATCCGGAGCAGAACAAGACGTTCCGCGATAACTATCTCGACCTGCCCTTTGATCTGTCGCAGGCGTTGTTCATCACGACGGCGAATACGCTGGATACGATCCCGCGGCCGCTGCTGGACCGTATGGAGATCCTGCGGTTGTCGGGCTACGCCGAAGAGGAGAAGCTGGACATCGCCAAGCGGTACATTGTGCCGAAGAAGATGGCGGATGTCGGGCTGACGGCCGAGCAAGTTGTGATCTCCGATGCTGCGTTGTCGGCGGTGATCAAGGGGTACACGCGTGAGGCCGGGTTGCGTCGCTTGGAACAGGCTGTCGGAAGGCTGCTTCGTAAGGTCGCGCTGTTGTTTGCTGAGGGTAGGACGGAGCTGGCGGAAGTGACACCGGAGATGGTGTCCGAGATGCTGGGTCCGGAGCCGTTCCAACAGGAGACGATGCGCCGCCAGATGCCTCCGGGTGTCGCGGCGGGGCTGGCGTGGACCGAGGCGGGCGGCGATGTACTGTACATCGAGGCGACGCGTTTGCCGGCGGGCAAGGGTCTGACGTTGACCGGGCAACTGGGCGATGTCATGAAGGAGTCCGCACAGACGGCGCGGAGCTTTGTGTGGTCGCGCGCTGGGGCGTTGGGCATTGCGCCGGAGGCCTTTAAGGAAGACGGCGTACACGTGCACGTACCGGCGGGGGCGATTCCGAAGGATGGTCCGTCGGCGGGCGTGACGATGGTTGTGGCGATGACGTCGCTGCATACGGGGTTGCCGATGCGGAACGATACTGCCATGACTGGCGAAGTTACGCTGACTGGGTTGGTGCTGCCGATTGGCGGCGTGAAGGAGAAGGTGCTCGCGGCACGTCGCGCGGGGTTGACGCGGGTGATCCTGCCTGCGGCCAATCGCAAGGATGTGCGTGAGATTCCGGAGAACGTACGGGCGGAGATGACGTTTATCTTTGCCGAGCGGATTGAGGAAGTGCTGGAGGCGGCGATTCCGGCGCTACAGCATTCGCTGACTCTGGAGAACGTGGCCTAAGGTAAAGGTAGCGCTCTTGCAAAAGGCTAGGTTCGCTTGGACCTAGCCTTTTTCTTTTTGGTTAAGTCAGTCGCCGCAAATGCGTTTGCCATGCAACAGCCGGAATAGGTCGATGCCGCCTTCGGCCATCTCTCGAACGACAACGCTCATGCACGAGCTTTCGAGGCCAGGTGCTCGTCCCGCATTTTGCCGAGGCGTTCATTGAAGGAAGCCCAGTACGCATCATCCGCGACGATTAGGGGCGAATTCAGACCCTCTTCCAATAGCGCTTCCATTTCGCCATCACTGAGCTCATCTGGCGAGTCTTCCAGTGCGTGCAGCGCTGCTTCTGCGACCAGTTCGGGGGTTGCGTAGCCGCGGTCCGCCATCAGCGATTCGATACGGCGCTCAAGTTCAGGGGCAAGTTGGATCGCCATGCTTTCAAAGTACCCGAAATCGGGTTGAGAAACATTGGCACCCGTGCGGTGATCAACTGCGCGAGAAGGTGTCTTATGAATCGCTACAACAACTTAGCTATTGCCGAGGAGATGGGCGGGCGGCCACGGCTGATCGTCGTGAACCAGTTTTCCGAGCGTCGGCGCATGAATGTTCAGAAGAGCATGTCGCAGATGTTCGCCAAACTTATCGCCATCTTTGTTTTGTTGTCCGCTTCGAATTGGTTGCTCGGAGGAGAGAACGTCCAGCAGAAGCAGCCTCCCGTGAAATCGGTCCGGGAGGCCGCCATTGAGCAGGCCGTTGCCAAAATGGAGAGTCGCCATTTTGAACTCCATAACTTTTACATTCCGCCCACTCAGGGCAATTTGCAGTGGTTGGTTACCAGCGTCGGAGCAAAGCCCGGCGAGACCATTTTGGTTTGGAAATTGATGAAAGACTGGGAAGCGCGCCGGACTCTTTCTACATCCGCCGTAGCTTCCGCTCCTGTTCTGCCCGATCCGTCCTAAACGCCCGCTGTATACTGCGTAGGACACTATGATCCGCGCACTTGTCCTCTACTCCTCATCTGCTACGCGCTTTGACATGGACTACTATCTGTCGAAGCACATCCCGATGGTGGAAGAACTCTGGAAGCCGCACGGGCTGATTGGGGTGTCCGTCAGCCGGGGTATTTCCGGCCTGATGCCCGGTACGCAGGCCACTTACGTGGTTGCCGGGATGCTGACCTTTGAGTCACAGGAAGCGCTTGGCAAGTGTATTTCGAATGGTGGCGGGCAGATCCTGGGCGATATCCCCAACTTTACCGATGTCCAGCCGGATGTGCAGGTTTGTGAAGTGGTTCTATAGAAACCATGGAAACCGTTGCCGTCGTTGGGACCGTCCGCGCGCTGTACCGTTACCCCGTGAAGTCGATGGCTGCTGAGCCTCTTGAGTCTGTGTACGTGGGTTGGCATGGCTTGGCCGGAGACCGGCGGTGGGCATTTTTGCGTCCGAACTCTGAAGGAAGCGGCTTCCCTTGGATGACCATCCGCGAGAAACCGGACATGTGGCAGTACCGCGCGGTGTTTGCCGATCCTGCGGATGTGGAAGGTTCGAAGATGCTGGTGCGTACGCCGGATGGCCGGGAGTTTGAGGTGACGGATCCGGAGTTGGCCAGCGAGTTGGGCGATGGGGTACGGGTGATGAAGCAGTACAGCGGGATCTTTGATACGTTCCCTTTGTCGTTGCTGAGCGTACAAAGCGTGGATGGATTGGCTTCGCTGATTGAAGGTAATCCGGCACTAACGCCGTTGCGCTTCCGGCCCAATCTGGTAATTGATAGCAGCGATGCGACATCGCCATTTCCCGAAGAAGGTTGGGAAAGCTGTACGTTGCGCATTGGCGAGGCGCGGATCCGGCTGAATGCACGGGATCAACGGTGCATGATGGTGAATGTGAATCCCGATGCTCCGGCGGACGCGAATCCTGCGGTGTTGCGGACGATTGCCAAACAGCGCAACGCACGCTTTGGGATGTACGGCGGCGCGATGCTGCCGGGCCGGGTGTCGGTTGGCGATCCGGTGCTTGTTGAACGCTGATATACTTTCCCCTGATGTTACGTAGGGAACTCCTCAAGCGCGTTACCAGCGCTGCTACCGCCATGACTGCGGCGTCCTATTCGCGTGTCATGGGTGCGAACGATACCGTCCAACTTGGTCTCATCGGATCCGGCGAACGCGGCCGCTTCGTGATGAGCCAGTTCCAGGCCACCAATCAGGTCAATGTCGGCGCTGTGTGCGACATCTACAGCGAGAACATTGACAAGGCGCGACAGAAGGCGACCAACGCCCGGAACTTCTCGGATCACCGGAAGCTTCTGGAGGTGAAGGAACTCGACGCTGTCCTGATTGCGACGCCAGACCATTGGCATTTTACGACTGCTTGCGACGCGATGCGCGCGGGCAAGGACGTATACGTCGAAAAGCCGCTGACCTTGAAGATTGAGGAAGGTCCTGAGATTGTGAAAGTGGCGCGCATGAACGAACGCGTATGCCAGGTGGGCATGCAGCAGCGTTCGGGCGTTCACTATATTCGCGCGAAAAAAGAGTACATCGACACGGGCAAGCTTGGGAAGATCAGCCTGGTGCGTACGTGGTGGCATGGCAATGGGTACCACCTGCGGAAGGCTCCGGCGACGTTGGCGACGCGGCCGTCGAACCTGGATTGGGGCCGGTTCCTGGGTCCGCTGAAGTGGCGCGATTGGGATCCGCAGCAGTACTGGAATTGGCGCGCTTATTTGGATTTTGGCGGCGGACAGGTGACGGATCTGTTCACGCACTGGATCGATGTGGTTCACATGTACATGGGCCAGGACGTCCCGACGTCAGCGGTGGCGAGCGGCGGTGTGTACACGTATAAAGACGGCCGTACGGCGCCGGACACGATCAACGTGCTGCTGGAATACCCGGGCGACTACACGGCGACGTTTGAAGCGACGCTGTCTCCTGGTGTGCGTGGCGCGGGCATCGAGTTCTGCGGTACGAAGGGCAGGCTGTACATTGACCGGAGCCGGTTTGAATTTGTAGAAGCGACGCGTGGCGCGACTCCCGTGGAAGTGAAGGCAGAGCCGCAGGACATGACGCTCGACCACGTGAAGAATTTTGTGGAGTGCATCAAGACGCGCAATCGTCCGAATGGCGATGTGCTGATTGGGCATCGTTCGGCACAGGCGTCGCACCTGGGTAACATCGCGTATCTGCAGAAGCGGCGTTTGAATTTTGATCCGCAACGCGAGGAAATCCAACCGCTGTAATGGATGATTCGCAGGTTCTTGCCATTGGCAAAGCTTTGGCCGATGGCAAACGTTTTGAGATGCTCCGTCGCATCGCAAAGTCCAAGGAAGCCCCGACCTGTTCCTGCATCAAGGAATGGACGGGGCTTTCCCCTGCTACGGTGACTCATCACTTGCAGGAACTCGAGGCTGCTGGTTTGATTGCCGCCGAGCGTTGCGGCAAGTATGTTCACGTTTCGTTACGGCGCGACATCTGGGACGAGTACCTCAAAAAACTTTCTGAAATCTAAATCCGGCTCGAATCCTTCCCGGTGAGCTCTTCATCCATTTCGATGTAGATCGAAGCGATCTGAAATCGAGGGAATGGAACATGAGCAAACTTACCGGTAAGGTAGCGGTTGTGACGGGCGCGTCCAAGGGGATTGGCGCTGCCGTTGCGAAGAAGCTTGCGGCAGAAGGCGCGAGCGTTGTGGTGAATTACGCGTCGAGCAAGGAAGGCGCCGATCGCGTGGTGAACGAGATTGTGAGCGCGGGCGGCAAGGCGATTGCCGTTGGTGGCAGCGTGAGCCAGGAAGCCGACGTCACGAAGATTTTTGAAGAGACTAAGGCGGCGTTTGGCAAGGTGGACATTCTGGTGAATAACGCCGGTGTGTACAGCTTTGCGCCGATCGATTACTTTAACGCCGACGATTATCGCCGGCAGTACGACATCAACGTACTGGGTGTGTTGTTGACCACCAAGACCGCTTTGCCGTTGTTCCCGGCGGAAGGTGGCAGCATCATCAACATCAGTTCTGTTGTGTCTTCGCTGGCGCCTCCGGCGACGGCGGTTTATTCTTCGACAAAGGCTGCAGTGGATACGATCACCAAGGTACTGGCGAAGGAGTTGGGTGCGCGCAAGATCCGCGTGAATGCGGTTAATCCGGGCATTGTGATTACCGAGGGAGCACACGCGGCGGGCATTGCCGATTCCGACTTTGAGAAGCAGGCGGTGGCGGGTACGCCGCTGGGCCGCGCGGGGCAGCCGGATGATATTGCGGATCCGGTGGCGTTTCTTGCTTCCGATGATTCGCGATGGATTACTGGTGAGACGATCTTCGTTTCGGGCGGCGCTGCGATTTGACGCGCTACCATGCGGGTGTTTGCAGGAACTCACTCTTCCGGAACGCCTGAAGCAGCAGACCGCTGCGATTCACAAATCCGTCGAAGATCGCCTGGATCTTTTGCGCGACGGATTCTCCCTTACTGATTATTCGCAATTGCTCGCGCGTTTCTATGGCTTTTATGCGCCGTGGGAACGCGCGGCTTTGCCTTTGTTGATGGACTGGAACGCGGAGTTGTTCGTAGGCCGCGAGAAGGTGCCTGCACTGGCGGCGGACCTGCACTTTTTGGGCATCGACGCGTCGAGTTTGCCTTTGTGTGAGCAGTTGCCGGACGTAAGCGATTTGCCACGTGCGTTGGGGTCCGCGTATGTGCTCGAAGGGTCCACTTTGGGTGGGCAATTTTTGAGCAATCACTTCAGAAAAACCCTTCAAATCCCAGCAGAGGCGCTGCATTTTTACACGGTGTACGGGCGTGAGACCGGTTACCGTTGGAAGTCCTTCCAAAAAGCGCTTTCTGAGGCGGAAAGTTTGGGTGACCGGGAAACTTTCGTAGTTGCGGCGAGGTCTACTTTTGAAGCGCTAGCGGCTTGGCTCAGGCCGTGAGAGCGAATAGAAGAGACCCCCGCAGTGAAAGATTCCACCGCAGCCGCAGCATCCACAGGTAGAAGCGCCCCCTCGGATCTTACGACGTGCGACCGTGAGCCGATCCACATTCCGGGCAGCATTCAACCGCACGGCATCCTATTGTCCTTAGATCATGCGTCGTTCCGCGTACTGCAAGCGAGTGCGAATGCAATCGACTTGTTTGGCGTACCGGCGGAGGAACTGATCGGGCGTACGCTGTCTGAAGTCTTGCTGTCGCGTGATGCGGGCGAGATGCTGGAGGCGATTGAGCGGGCCGTACTCGAGAGTACGCCGGTGTACCTGGCCTCGATTGGCGTTCGGGCAGGCGGGGGGAATGACCGGTTGTACCGCGCGGTGGCGCATCTGCACCGTCAACGCGTGATCGTGGAGTTGGAAGAAGCGAGCACTGGCACGTCGTCGATTTCCTTTCAAAATCTGTACCCGTTGGTGCGGACCTTTATGGACCGGCTGCAAGGCGTGGCTACGATTCCGGAGCTTGCGCAGATGGCGGCGGATGAGGTGCGGTCGATTACGGGGTTCGAACGGTCGCTGGTGTATCGCTTTGATCCCGATTGGAACGGCAACGTGATCGCGGAGTCCTGCGGGCCGGAGTTTCAGCCTTACTTGGACCTTTGGTTTCCGGCGTCCGATATTCCGGCGCAGGCTCGCGAGTTGTACCGGATCAACCGTCTGCGACTGATTGCGGATACGAACTACCAGCCGGTGCCTTTGGTGCCGCCATTGGATCCGGAGACGAATGCGCCGCTGGATCTTTCTTTTTCGACGCTGCGCAGCGTGTCGCCGGTGCACATCGAGTACCTGAACAACATGGGTCTGCGGGCGTCGATGTCGATTTCGGTGATCCGTGATGGGAAGCTTTGGGGTTTGATTTCGCTGCACAACCGGAGTCCGAAGACGGTGCCGTTTGAAGTTCGCGTGGCGTGCGACTTTTTGGGGCAGGCGCTGTCGACGCATCTGGCAGCGAAAGAGGGGCAGGCTGAGTACGAACACCGGCTGTACTTGAAGTCGATTACCGCGAAGTTGCTGGGGTACATGGCGGAGGAAGACCGGTTTATCGACGGTCTGGTGAATCATCCGGATGAACTGCTGACCTTGACGGATGCAGCCGGCGCGGCGGTATTGGTGGAAGGCAAGTGCATCCGCGTGGGTAAGGCTCCGGCAGAGCCGATGATTCGCGAGGTGGCGGAGTGGCTGAATCGCGAGCATGCGACGGACGAGATCTTTGCGACAGACGGGTTGCCGTCGAGCATGCCGGGCGGCGAAGCGCTGCGTGAGACGGCGAGCGGCGTATTGGCCATCAGCATTTCGAAGCTCTACAACTCGTACGTGATGTGGTTCCGGCCGGAAGTGGTTCGTACGGTGACTTGGGGTGGAGATCCGAATAAGCCGGTGGAGCCCGGGAACATGCGGATTCATCCTCGCAAGTCTTTTGAGGCATGGAAAGAGACGGTGCGCGGGCGTAGCTTTCCGTGGCGGCAGAGCGAAGTGGAAGCGGCGTCCGAGTTGCGGAATGCGCTGGTTGGCGTGGTGTTGCGGAAGGCCGAGGAGTTGGCGGCGCTGTCGGCGGAGTTGCAAAGGTCGAACAAAGAGCTGGAGGCGTTTTCGTACTCGGTGTCGCATGACCTGCGGGCGCCGTTCCGGCACATTGTCGGGTACGCGCATCTGCTCGAGGATCACCTTGGCGATAAGGCCGATGAGACTGCGATTCGCTTTCTGAATACGATTGCGGGCGCGGCGCATTCGGCGGGGACGCTGGTCGATAATCTGCTGAATTTTTCACGCGTGGGTCGTGCGGCGCTGCATCCGATTCCTGTGCCGATGGAGACGATGGTGGAGGAGATCCGGCAGGAGTTGATGGAACTGGAGCCGGAGGATCGGGATGTCGAGTGGGATGTGGGTCCGCTGCCGGTGGTGGAGTGCGACCCGGTGTTGATGCGGATGGTGTGGATGAATCTGCTCTCGAATGCGGTGAAGTATTCGCGGAAGCGGAGCAAGGCGCTGGTGAAGGTGCGGTGTGAGACAAGCGGCGACTGGCATACGTTTTCTGTCGCGGATAACGGTGCGGGGTTCAAGCAGAAGTACGCGGGCAAGCTGTTTGGGGTCTTTCAGCGGTTGCATAGCCAGGAGGAGTTTGAAGGTACTGGCATTGGATTGGCCAATGTCCGTCGAGCGGTTGGCAAGCACGGCGGCAGGACATGGGCAGAAGGCAAGTTAGACGAGGGGGCCGTTTTTTGGTTCACCCTGCCGGTGGTGACTCCGGCGATACAGAGTACGAAATAGGATTGGTTTTTTCTGGATGTTAAAGCCCATACTGCTGGTTGAAGACAGCGGACAGGATGTGGAGTTGACGCTGGCGGCGCTTACCAAAGCGAGGCTGGCGAATGAAGTGATCGTGCTGCGCGACGGCGAAGAGGCGATGGATTATTTGTCGTTCCAGGGCCGCTACGTAAATCGCGACAGGGGGAACCCGGCACTGATCCTGCTGGATATCAAACTGCCGAAGGTGGATGGTCTTGAAGTGCTGGCATTTATCAAGAGCCAGCCGTCGCTCAAGAGCATTCCGGTGGTGATGTTGACGAGTTCGCGCGAGGAGCCGGATCTGGCAGCGAGCTATCAGAGTGGTGCGAATGCGTATGTCGTAAAGCCGGTGCACTTTCAGGATTTTGTGAAAGCGGTGCAGGATCTGGGCGGATTTTGGGCTCTTTTGAATGAGCCACCACCAGGCAGCGTCCGCTTCCGGAGGCCGGAATAGCTTGGACCCAATCTCGATTCTGTATCTCGAAGACAGCCCGATCGATTTGGAGTTTTCCCTGTCCCTGCTGACTAAGGGCGGCATCGAGCACTCGGTGACGCATGTGGAAACCGAAGGCGACTACGAGCGCCATCTGCGTGAAGGCTGCTTTGACCTGATTCTTGCTGATTATTCGCTGCCGCAGTTTGACGGACTGGCGGCGCTGGAGATCGCACAGAGGCTGTGTCCTGAAACGCCGTTTTTGTTTGTGAGCGGCGTGATTGGCGAGGAAGTAGCGATTGATTCGCTACAGCGCGGGGCGACCGATTTCGTGCTGAAGCAGCGTCCGCAACGGTTGTCGGCGGCGGTGCGTCGCGCGATGGCGGAGGCGGCGGAAAAGCGTGCGCGTCGCGATGCGGAACAGGAGCGTGCGCTGCTGCTCGAGAAGGAGAAGGCGAGGTCCGAGGAACTGGCGCGAGTGAATCAGCGGCTGGAGCAGTTTGCGTATGCGGCGTCGCACGATTTGCAGGAGCCGGTGCGAATGATCAAGGTCTATTCGCAGTTGCTGGCCCGGCGGTACCACGAGAATCTGGATGACGAGGGTCGCCAGTATGTGAGCTTTATCGAAACGGGGGCCACGCGGATGGACAATCTGGTGCATGACCTGTTGTCGTATTCGCGGGTGAGCCACATGGATGCCGAGACGATGAAGGACGTCGCGCTGGCGGATGTCCTGCGGGATCTGGTGTTGCCGCTGTTTCAGCCGGCGTTAGCCGAAAGCGGCGCACGGGTTGAGATCGACGGTGAGTTGCCGGTGGTGCATGCGGATCCAGAGCGTGTGAGCCAGGTGTTTCAGAATCTGATTTCGAATAGCTTGAAGTACCGCAGGGATGTCGCGCCGGAGATACGGATTGCTGCGACGCGGAAGCCCGATGGAAGCTACTGGCAGATTGCGGTGAGCGACAACGGGATCGGGTTTGAGAAAGAGTACGGCGAGCGGATTTTTGGGCTGTTCAAGCGGTTGCACAGCGGGGACAGGCCGGGTACGGGTGTGGGGTTGGCTTTGGCCAAGCAGATAGTGGAGAAGCACGGCGGACAGATCTGGGCGGAGTCCGTGCCGGGGCAGGGTTCGACGTTTTACTTCACGCTGCCGTCCGTTAGTCGGTCGTTGTCGTAGGTGCGAGACGAGGGCTGGGCGGTCCGATGTGGATGTGCGGCGCGGTGGCCTGGCCTTGAATGGCGCGACGGAAGGCGATGTAGGGGATTTTGTTCAACGCCAGAAACTTGCGGATCCACTGGCCTTCGCCACTGTCGGGGTTGACGCCGACGTCGATGCGGCCGCGGTGGTCAAAGCCTAGCGAACGATGTACAGCAGTTTCGCCTTTGGCGCTGACGGGTAGCGGCCGGGCGAACTCCTTTTCAAACGCGAGGACGACGCGCTTGAGGTCCGCATCATTGAACTTGCCGACGCCGGCGAAGTGTTCGACCATGGGTCCGGTGCCGTCCACGGTGGAAGGCGTCATGACGATGGTGGCGGCGGCGGCCTGTTCGGCTTGCGCCATTTCCGCAAGTTCCGCGAGAAGCGCGGCGCGAGATTCGGCGAGGCGGAAGACGGAGAGACGTGCTTCGAGTTCTGCCTGGAGCGGCTCAAGGTCCGACTTGGCGGAGACGCCGGAATCGACGAGCTTTTGCATCCGGTCGATCTTTTCCTGCTGGCGATCGAGACGGCGCTTGGCGGCTGCTGTCATCGCTGCGGCCTGCTCTGCGGTGAACTCTTCCGGCGTGATGCGGGCGTACATGGTGCGGGAGAGGATCGCGGCGTCTTCCGAATCCGCGAGGTTCTGGCGCGCTTCTACAAGGCGGAGGGGCGCGATGGCACCTGCGGCGACTAGCTCTTCCAAGCGCTGGATCTCAGGATTCGTAGAGACAGGTTTGGGGTCTTGCTGGACCAGAACCAGCGCGATGAGCAGAGAATACATCAGGAAAATAGAGGGGTCGGCGAACTACTCCTTTAGTGTAGCTACTTTTTGTGGGGAGGCGGGCCGAAGACCGTCATCACCACCAGGCGTTCGGACGCGGAGGCGTTCTTCATCGAATGGACGACGCCAGAGGGGGCGAAGACGATGTCGCCCGGCTTGACCGAACGGACCAGTTCGCCAACGCGCGCTTCGCCTTGGCCTTGGAGCACGGTGTAGAGCTTGTCCTGGCCGTCGTGCACGTGGGCTGCATGTTCCTGGCCTGGTTCGAAGCAGTTGAGGCCTGCGAACAGGTACTGCCCGCCGACCAGGGACACCTTGCCCATCTTTTCCGGCTGGAACTCCGCCAGCGACACCACATCTTGCAGGATCATACCGTTTTAGAATAAAGGTTCCCCCCGTTATGGCAAAAGAATTCAGCCTCGAATCCCGCACAGTCCCCGCCGTTGAGACGAAATACCGCAGAATTACCGGTGAGTTCCCGCCTCCGGAATCGGTGGAGATCATTCAGAAACTGGCGAAGTACGAACCTCGCGCCATGGCGGGTCAACCGCCGGTGGTGTGGGATCGCGCCCAGGGTTTTCAGGTTTACGACAAGTCCGGCAACCAGTGGATTGACTGGTCGAGCGGCGTGGTGGTGACCAACGCCGGGCACAGCCATCCGAAGGTTGTGGAAGCGATCGTCAAGCAGGCGACCACGGGCATTCTGCATAACTACTGCTTTCCGCAGGAGCGGCGTGCAGAGCTTGTCGAAAAGCTGGCCGGATTGCTGCCCGATCCGTTGAAGAAAGTGTTTTTGCTCACCACTGGATCGGAAACGATTGAGTGCGCGATCAAGCTGTGCCGGACGCATGGCGTGAAGGTCGGCGGACGCGCGAAGCACCTGATCGTGTCGTTTGAGAAGTCCTTCCACGGGCGGACTATGGGGTCGCAACAGGCTGGCGGTACGCCGGCGCTGAAGGAGTGGATCGTCAATCTGGACAAGGGCTTTATTCAAGTTCCCTTCCCTGACGGGTATCGCACGCCGGATGTGACGTTCGACCACTTTATGCGCTGTTTGAGCGAGGCCGGCGTGGATGCGTCGAACATCGCTGGTGTGGTGATGGAGACCTTCCCGGGTGCGACCGCGGGGCTTGCTCCGGTGGATTTTGTACAGAAGCTTCGGCAGTGGTGCACGAGCCACAAGATCCTGTATGTCGCCGATGAGGTGCAGGCCGGATTCGGGCGTACGGGCAAAATGTGGGGCTTCGAGCATTACGGCGTGGTGCCGGATCTGGTTGGATTTGGCAAGGGCATTTCGGGATCGCTGCCGCTGTCCGCGTTGGCGGGACCGGCGCACATCATGGATCTGCATCCGCCGGGCAGCATGAGCTCGACGCATACGGGCAACCCGGTTTGCTGTGCGGCGACCATGGCATCGATCGATGTGATTGTCGAAGAGAAGCTGGTGGAGAACGCGGCGCGGCTGGGCAAGATCCTGATTGAGGGTCTGCGGGCGTTGAAGCCGCGGTTTGACTACATCGGCGCGGTGGACGGCGTTGGCCTGGTAGCGGCGGTGAACATCGTGAAGCCGGGTACGAAGGATCCGGATTCTGAGATGGCTTGGGAGATCGTGCGACGGTCGATCGAGAAGGGTCTGCTGATGTTCACTCCGGTGGGCTTTGGCGGAGCTGCGGTGAAGATCTGCCCGCCGCTGGTGATCACCGAAGAGGCGTTGCGCGAAGGATTGGCTGTACTTGAAGAAGCGATGGTGGAAGCGGCCGCTGCCGCGCACGCGCAGCCTCAGGAAGTCCTGGCCTAATGGCTGCGACTGAGATCGGCGTGATCGGCGCCGGAATGATTCTGCACGATCAGATTCTGCCCTCGTTGTATGAACTGCAGCGGCGCGGACGGATTGGATCGATTCGGATTTGCGCGCGCAATCAATCGACTTTGGATGCGCTGCGAGGGAATGCGAAGATTGCCGCGGCGTTTCCTGGTCACAAATTTGAAGATCGCCCGGGCGATTGGAAGAACCTGATCGCGGAGTTGCCGGCGCGGAGCATTGTCATCATCGCGCTGCCGGATCAACTGCATCATGCCGCGGTGATGGATTGCCTGCAGGCGGACCAGCACGTGATCTGCGTGAAGCCGCTGGTGCTTTCGGCGGCGGACTCGATTGAGATCGAGAAGACGGCGAAGGAACGCGGTCTGCTGGTGGCGGTGGAGTATCACAAGCGGTTGGACGACCGCAGCTTTATGGCGCGCCAGCGGTATCGCGAAGGTCTTTTTGGCGAGTTCCGGCTGGGTAATGCGTGGCTGCATGAGAAGTGGAATTACCGCAGTTCGAACTTTCAGAACTGGTTCACGTGCGAGAACTCCGATGCATTCACGTACATTGGCTGCCACTATGTGGACCTTGTGCACTACATCACGGGGCTGAAGCCGGCGAGCGTGAGCGTGTACGGCCTGAAGGATACGTTTCCGAATGGCAATGTGGGCTATCTCTGGGCCGATGCCCGGGTGATCTGGGAGAATGGCGCGTGCCTGAATGTGCAGAACGCGCTGGGGTACCCGGAGAACGGACCGGGATCGAACGCGCAGGGCATTATCCTGTACTGTTCGGGCAAGGGCGAGGGTGCAATGATCCGGCATTCGGATCAGTATCGCGGGCTTGAGTACTGCTATCACGACCGGTATGAAGAGCCGAGTCCGGACTATTTCCAGTACATCGATCTGGGTACAGGCAATGGGCTGTCGCCAGTGGGGTATGGGTTCCGGTCGATTGATGTGCTGGTGTCGGCGTGTCAGGCGGTGGAGCAAGAGGGGATGTCGCGCCTGCAGCAGATTGAGAGTGCAGGTGTGGTCGCGACGCCGGGGAACTCACGGTACAACGAACTGGTTGTGGAAGCCGGACGGTTGTCGCTGCTGAACCAGGGTCTCGAGGCGTTGATCGACTATTCGACCAACACCGTCGCGCTTCGGTAGCTCTGCTATGACCGATGAAGAGATCGTTGGCTATCTCGACGACAACGGGTACCCGCCGCACATTGTGAATGGCGGGAAGGCCGGGCTGATCCAGCGCTGGAAGCAGTTTGTCGGCGAGGTGGAAGCCGGATATCCACACAATCTGCATAACTACCGGAACGATCTCGACATCCGGGGTCTGATCCAACTGTTCTCGCTGGACGATGAGGTCGCGGCCGAGGACTCACGCCTGGATGAGATGCTGGCGCATCGTGAGGTACGCGTTTGGGAAAGCAATGAACGCGCACCTTTCTGGGACTTCGGCTATCCGCGCAATGCGGGTTGGGCCCTGCGTCGCGACCTGATCCGCGAAGGTCTGATAGACGCAGAGTAAGAGTACGGGCTATGCCGTACGGAGTAGCGTTGCAACTTTCGTTTTTCCCCTAAAAAGCAGAGGTCCAGAACGGGCCAACCGAAGTGTTGCTCTGTACCGGTACGGCACTTTTGCAGCGATAGTCCGAATGCGTTTGCCGAATGGTACCGATTCCCGATTCCTTGCGAACCGGGCGCTGGGGCACTATGGGTCAGGCAGCGATGTGTGCCGCCAGAGAATCTCGGTTTTCGGAGGGGTGTTTCGGTGAGTTGTTTACGCGGGTTGATCGTGAGTGCGGACGCCGGTCTTTCAGAAGAGTTGCAGAAGGTGGCGGGAGAGGCGGGTTCGCGCGTTCAACTCCGAGTGGTCGGTTCGCTGCGGGATGAGGCGCAATTGGAGGCGACGGTGCGGCTGTACATGCCGTCCATCGTGTTCCTGGATGTGACCGAGGTGGAGGCGGCCGAGCGCGTTTGCACGATCCTGTACCGGTTGAGCCGTTCGACGCAGGTGATTGGTGTCGCGCGTAACGTGGGCCAGGACGCGCTGCTGATGGCGATACGCTGCAAGCTGCGCGATGTACTGGTGACGCCGCTGCAGCCGTCGATGATCTATTCGAGCCTGGAGCGGGCTACGGCGGAATGGCAGATCCACCAGCGGTTGCCGATTGCACAGCACCAGATTGTAAGCTTTTTGCCGAGCAAGATCGGGTCTGGCGCGTCTACGGTGGCGCTGCAGACGGCGTTTGCGATGTCGACGATGCTCGAGAAGTCCAAGGTGAATTTGATGGACATGGACTTTGAGGCGGGGGCGATCGACTTTATGTTGAAGCTGCCGTTTGAGCAGGGGTTGAGCAATATCTCGGAGTTCGGGTCGCAGTTGGATGAGACGATCTGGGCGAAGGTGGTAAAGCGGTACGCGACGCTGGATGTGATGCGTGCGGGGTCGGGCGAGTCGAAGAATCCTACGCCGCGGGACATCGAGCATGTGCTGGGATTTGCGCGTAGCAGCTATGACTATGTTTGTGTGGACCTGCAGGGGTCGCTGACGGATTGCGCGCAGGCGGTGCTGGAAAATTCGGACACGATCTTTCTGGTAACGACGCCGGAACTACATGCCGTACACCTGGCGAAGCGGCGGATGGAGCAGTTGCGAGGTCGCGGATTGGCGCCGCGGGTGAAGGTGATTCTGAACCGGCATCATGGACGGGCGGCATTGACGCCCAAGGATCTGGAAGGGATTCTGCGTACCGATTTGTTTGCTGTTCTCGATAATGACTATGCGGGACTGCAGAGGGCGTTGTTGAATGGACGTCCTGTGGATTCGGATACGCCACTGGGGCGGCAGTTTGCGGACTTGAGCCGGCGGCTGTGCGGGATCGAGGCGCCGTCCAGCGAAAGTCAGCGGCCGAGTCTTCCGTTGTGGTGGCGGGTTGCACGGCGGATGCTGCCGTTTGCGAAGCCTACAGTAGCGGTGGATCCGACCCGGATGCTGGGCGCTGGATAGTAATAAGACCAATCGTTCCAGCCACTTCACTGACACAGCATATCGACCAATGGGCACGTGAATTGCACGTGTGAGGTCCATGTGGGCGCACGAGGATGTACTTCTGTAGCGCCCCAACGAACCTCTACCAAAGGAAAGTCGAGATTGATGATGTCAATGAGAACGTTTTCTCAGCTCGTCGTATTCGGGACGGCGTCCGCGCTTTTGAGTGTGGCCCCGGCATACGCCCAAACCTGTCGTGCCTCTGTGGGCGGCAGCTATTCTTTTTCTTCGCTTGGGAACGGCCTTACCGCTTCTGACGAAAATAACAACAACAACAACAATAACGGGAATGGCAACGGCAACGGGACTGGGAATAACAACAATAACAATAACAACAACAATAACTCCCAACAGCCGACGTACAGCGATACGGAGGTGGGCCGTTTGCTAAAGGGGATTGGGAATACCGGTGCCTTTACGGGTACTGGCACGCTCACTCTGGAAAACGGCATCATCACGGCGGATGCCGCGTCGATGAACATGACCAACGTGCAGGTGGGCACCTATACGGTGAACTCCGATTGCACCGTCATGATGACCCTTGTGGATACGTTTGGCCGGCCGAACGTGTTGATTCCCGGGCAGCCGCTGAACACTTCTACCGGGACGACTTTACACGGCGTGGTGCTTCGTAACGGTGGAGAGATCGTGCTGGGTTGGTTTCCGAATGCTCCGAACATGAACAATCAGAACGGTAACTCCGGAAACAATGGTAACGACGATGACGACGCTGACGATGACGATCAGCAACAGGCTGACCGATATCAGTCGAGCGCGATTGTCCGTCTGACGCGTACGCTGCCGGGTACTTGCAGTGCGTCGAGCCTTTCGGGTACGTACGGCCTGGTGATCCAGGGCTTCGGTTCGCACCGCGACAGCGACGACGATAACGACAACGGCAATGGAAACGGCGACGGCAATAACAACGGCAACAACAACAACAACGGGAATAACAACAATAACGGCGATAACTCCAACGGCGACGGGGACAACAACGAGAACAACGCGTCGATGCAGACTCCGTACTTCATCATTGCCACCGTCACGTTTGACGGCCCGGGTCGCGTAACGCCGGCCTCGCAGCTGCCGAACTCGCCGCTTAGCTACTTGCGCTACTCGGGTACGTACACCGTGAACGCGGATTGCACCGGCACCATGACCCTGACCGGCATGGCTCCGATGAACAACGACAACAACGGAAACGGGAACGGAAATGGCAACGGCAATAACAACAACAACGGGAATAACAACACCGCCAACGGTACGACGACCCAGGCGATGACGTTCTCGTTCGTGCTGCGCCGTCCGGTGGCCGAAGTGAATGCTTCGGGCCAGGCTCCGGGCGCGGGTCAGGCACGGCCGGTGCTGCAGATTACCTCAAGTTCGAACGGCATGACGCTGATCGGCGAAGGGTACTCGACCGAGCAGTAACGACTCTGTCTTTGATTGGGGGAGGCTCTTGTGGCCTCCCCTTTTCTTTGCGGGTCCGCTTTGCGTCACAAAGTAGACACATGTGTGGGGATGGCCGCAATTCTTGGACGAAGGTCGTTGATTTCAGGGGACTTATCTGCGGCTGGCGAAGTGCAGCATTACTTCACAGGACAAAGCACTTCATGAACATCATCGCGCGGCTTGCCGCCATCTTCTTCATCTTCATTTGCACGACACTGGCGTGGTTCTTTCTGGGTATCACGCTCGATCATCGCACCAACACCGCCGATGGCAGCTTGCGAGGTAAGGTAGCGACGATCTGGGGAACGGCCCAGGAGCAGCATCCGCCGCAGGCACTTTGGTACACGGAGGAGAGTCAGATTGTTACGACCATCGAGAACAATCAGAACGTGCAGAAGACGCGGATGGTGGAGATCGCGCATCCGTTGCCGCTGGAGGGGTCGCGCATTCAGGTGGATTTGAACCTCGCGCACCGGCAGAAGGGGTTGCGCTGGTACAGCACCTACACGGTTGGGTTCGATGGTGTGTACCGGTTCCGCAACGACACGGGCGTAGCGAAAGATATCGTGTTCGAGTTGCCGTTTCCGAGTTCGCAGGCAATGTATAGCGACCTGGCGCTGATGCTAGATGGGCGAGCGATGGAGATCCAGAATCGCGAGGGGAAGGCGCGGGCGAAGGCTACGGTTGCGCCGGGCGCGGTGGTGAGTTTGCGAACGGCGTACAAGTCGCAAGGGCTGGACCAATGGCGGTATCACTTTGGGCAAACTGAGGTCGCGCAGGCGAAGGATTTTCAGTTGGACATGAAGACCAACTTCAAGGAGATTGATTTTGCCGAGAATACGCTGTCGCCTGTGACGAAGCGGGAGACCGGCGACGGATGGGAACTCAGTTGGAAGTACGACACGCTGGTGTCGGGGTACCAGGTGGCGATGGTGATGCCGGAGAAGTTGCAACCGGGTCCGCTGGTGGGGGCGATCAGCTTTTTTGCGCCGGTGTCGCTGTTCTTTTTCTTCTTCATCCTGCTGGTGATCACGACCTTGCGGGATGTGGATCTGCATCCGATGAACTACTTCTTTTTGGCGGCTGCCTTCTTTGCGTTCCACCTGCTGCTGGCGTACTTGTGCGACCTGATTTCGATTCACCTGGCGTTTTGGATTAGCGCGGCAGTTTCGGTGTTTTTGGTGGTGAGCTATTTGCGGGCTGTAGTGGGAATCCGGTTCGCGGCGGTGGAGGCAGGGGGTGCGCAGTTGATCTATCTAGTGCTGTTTTCCTACGCATTCTTCTTTAAGGGCGTGACAGGGTTGGCGGTGACGATCGGATCGATTCTGACGCTGTTTGTGGTGATGCAGTTGACGGCGAAGATCAACTGGAATGAGAAGTTCGCGTCGCGCCGGGAGATGCAACGTCCACCGTCGCTTATTGGGTAACGCGAACCACGCGCCCGGGTCGGATCTCCGCCAGCGCCGACTGAAGGGAGGGGACGAGACGTTCGAGATCGGAAAGGCGCGCGAATCTTCCGCAGAGTACGACGATCGCAAGGTTGCCCGCTTCGAGGTTCTGTTGGAAGGGCAGGTGCTGGTCCACGGTGATCAGCACCTCAAAGCCTTTTGCTTCGGCTGCGGTCAGGAGTTGGTTGTCATCGAGACCGGCAAGTTGCGCATAGCGGGCGGTTTGGCAGTCGTGGTCCGTTAGGCTGTGACGAAGGTCCTCGTCGACGCACTCATCCAACAGGAGCCGCATCTTCCACTTGTGCGAGACGCAGTTGCTTGCACTCTTCGAGCACCTGGATGGCGAGATCGCGGCTTACGGTGGGGTAGCCACGCAAAAAGTCGTCCAAGCCTTTGCCGTGCTCCAAATAGTCGAACAGGGTTTGGAGAAGGACGCGAGTACCACGGAACACGGGTTGCCCGTGCATGACGTTCGGATTTCGCGTGATGGCCGGCTCCATGTCCACATTGTGCCGCATTGGCCGCCTTTTGCAAAATCATTCATACCTTGTTCGGAAACGGACACCGCCCCATGTGGGATCGTTGAAAACAAAAAGGAAAAGTCTGGCGAGCCAGTTGCACTTTGCGCTTGGCGATGTCGGACCTCCGGTTTGCTGTACGAACTCTTGCCAAGACGCCCGTCATTTCGGCGGTGGCTGTACTTTCGCTTGCGCTTGGGATTGGCGCCAATAGCGCCATGTTTTCGCTTTTCGACCAGATCCTGATGAAGCCGCTTGCTGTTCACGCCCCAGAAGGGTTAGTGAACCTGCGCGATGAAGGTCCGAAGATGGGGAGCAGTTCGGCCAACGATAGCGGCGGGCCGAGCTATGTGTTCAGCGCCCCGATGCTGCGGGACCTGGAAAAAAGCAATGTCTTTGAAGGGGTGGCGGGGTTCCGGAACTTTGGCGCCAATGTAGCGTTTCGCGGGCAGACCAGTTCGAGCCTTGGACTGTTTGTGTCCGGGCAGTACTTTGGGCTTCTGGGGTTGCAGGCGACGGCTGGACGCCTGCTGGGTCCCGGCGATGATGAGAAGCCGGGCGGGCATCCGGTGGTGGTGCTGAGCCACAAGTATTGGGAAAACAAGTTGGGGTCGCGCACCGATGTACTGGGGCAGACCATGACCGTGAACGGCAAGGCGATGACCATTGTCGGCGTGGGTCCGCAGGAGTTTACGAGCACGAGCATCGGGCTGGAACCGGATCTGTATGCGCCGCTGGCGATGCGTGAGGCTTTGACGCCGGGTTGGACGGGGCTGGCGGAGCGGATGAGCTATTGGGTGTACCTGTTCGGGCGGCTCAAGCCCGGTATGTCGATGGAGCAGGCGCAGACCGCGATCAATGTCGTGTACACGGGGATTATCAAAGAGGTCGATTTGCCACTGCAGAAGAGCGGTAGCAAGACCTATATGGATCGCTTCAAGGCCAAGCAGTTGGTGCTCGAAAGCGGGCGCTTAGGGTTTGGGAGTCTACGGCGGGACAGCCGGCCGGTGTTGGGCTTTTTGCTGGCGATTACCGGGTTTGTGCTGCTGATTGCCTGCGCGAACATCGCGAACTTGTTGCTGGCTCGGGCGGCGAACCGGAGCCGTGAGATTTCGATTCGCCTGTCGGTTGGCGCGAGCCGCTGGCAGTTGATCCGGCAGTTGTTGACCGAGTCGATGGTGTTGGCGATGCTGGGCGGCTTGGGCGGCATTCTGGTGTCGCGCTGGACGTTGTACGGCATGGTGTCGATGATGCCGGCCGAAGGGCAGGCGTTCTTTGCCGAGACTACGGACTGGCGCGTACTGTTGTTTACGCTGGGCATCTCGCTGCTGACCGGGTTGATGTTTGGGATCTTCCCTGCCCTGCACAGTACGAGTCCGGACTTGTCGAATACATTGAAGGATCAGGCCGGGCAGGTGTCGGCATCGGGGGCGGCGGCGCGGTTCCGGTCGACGTTGGTGACGGCGCAGATTGGATTGTCGCTGGTGTTGTTGATTTCCGCCGGGCTGTTTTTGAAGAGCCTGGTGAACATCGCTCGGGTGGAGTTGGGTATCCGGACCAGCAACCTGATTACGTTTGGGATCTCGCCCGATCTGAGCGGGTACACGCCGCAACGGGCGTTGGCGTTGGTGGAGAAGTTGGAAGGCTCGCTGGCTGCGATTCCCGGTGTGAGCGGGGTGACCGGCGCGACAGTGCCGTTGGTGGCCGGCGATAACCATGGCACGAATGTGACCGTGGATGGCTTTGTGGCTGGTCCGGACACCGATATGGACTCGATGATTAACGAAGTAGGCCCCAACTTCTTCAGTACGGTGGGCATGACACTGCTGGCGGGACGCGAGTTTACGGCGGCCGACAATGCGGCGGGTCCTAAGGTGGCGGTGATCAACGAGGCGTTTGCGCGGAAGTTCAATCTGGGTAGCGGCACTGCGCCGATCGGCAAGCGTATGCGGCGCGGGGCGAGCGCGAAGGAGCCGAACGACATCACGATTGTCGGTGTGGCGAAGAACGCGACGTACAGCAGCGTGAAGGACGCGGTTCCACCGTTGTTCTATACGCCTTTCCGGCAACGGAAGGACTTTGGGTCGGTGTCGCTGTACGTGCGTACGGCCTTGCCGCCGGAGCAGATTATTCCGCTGGTGCGCCGCGCGGTGGCCAATGAAGACAGCCAACTGCCCATCGAGAATTTGAAGACGATGGAGACGCAGATCAAAGAGAACGTGTTTGTAGATCGCATGATTACCACGCAGGCCTCGGCGTTTGCGCTGCTTGCGACGTTGCTGGCCGCAGTGGGGCTGTACGGCGTGCTGGCCTACTCGGTGGCGCGGCGTACGCGTGAGTTTGGCATTCGGCTGGCGTTGGGCGCCGATGCGGCGTCCGTCCGCAATATGGTGCTGCGAGAGGTCACGCGGATGGTGGTGATTGGAACCGTTGTTGGAATCCCGGCGGCGCTGGGACTGGCACGGCTGTTTGCCAGCGAGTTGTACAAGATGGAAGTGTCGGACCCGCTGGTGGTGGGGTCCGCGACGATTGCGATGGCTCTGGTGGCCCTGCTGGCGGGCTATGTGCCTGCGCTCAGGGCCACCCGCATCGATCCGATGCACGCGCTACGTTACGAGTGAGACGGAGTGGGGTCGAGCAGGCCCATGGCGCCTAGCCAGAGCAGGCGTTCATCCAACTCTTCAAACTCGGCCGCGAGGTCGCTGCGCGAGGCCGTACCGTCGAGACGAGCCACCAGCTTGGCGCTGACGTCGTCCAACTGCGTTTGCGTGTGCAGACGAGTGGTGACGGGCAAGCCTTGCGCCGCTTCGTCGCGGGCGATGTGCCAGACCACGGGCCGGTCCGCCTTGCCGTCACCGGCACGCTGCGGTACGGCGTGGGCTTCAATCAATGCCCCGCCCCAAAGGTTGTCGACGATCTGGGCGATGGCCGCACGGTTGGTCTCCGACGGGAAGATTGCGGAGAACGGCACGCTGTTGGGCCAAGCGGCGCGGATCTGATCGAGAATGCGCTTGTACGGCGCGGGGATCTCCGCCTGGATGCCGGTTAACGGGTTGTGTACGGCAAACACGCCGTTGGCGGTAGATCCGGCTGTGTTGGCGGCGGTGCTGAACTCCAGCGATTGGAGGCGCGCAGGATCGACGGGACGGGCGATGGGCTGATCCTGACGGCAGAGCAGCAACTGGCGGAAAGCGCGCAGTTCCAAAAAGTCGTAGTACTGCTCGCGAAGCTCGATGCTCTGCGCAGCGAGTTGGTCGAGGATGGGCTTTGCGTCCGGCACGATTTCGTGCGGCTGCATGTCGTAGTAGCTGGCGTCGGACAGGTAGCGGAGGCCATGCTGGCCCGCACTGTCCGCGATCTGGTGGAAGTAATAGGGCTGAAAGAAGGGCCCGAAATCGTCGTGGATGACCCAGTTCTCGCCCTTGGTATCCACTGCCTTGACCATTTCCTGTACGACGGCTTCCCAAGGTCCGGCGCGTTTGGTGGCGCTGGCCATCATGCGTAGCATCTCTACGGACTTGGCTTTGCGTTCGTTGATGTCGGTGATGCCACGGGTGTGAAAGGCAGCCGCATCGCGCCAGGCGTGGCGGAGCATCGCGCCGGGGTACGCATTGAAGCTGACATAGGCGACACCGTGGGGGCTGAGGTGCTTTTCTATCAGCTTCCACATGGCGAGGCGTGCAGGGTCCGGCACCCAGGAATAGAAGCCGTGGGCGATGATGTAGTCGAACTGGCCGGCGTCTTCCGGGAACTCCATCACGTCGAGCGCCTCGAGGCGGACGTTGTTGAGGCCCAAGCGCTGGCGGCGAACCTCAGCGTCCGCGATCACGGTGGCGGCCAGGTCGAAACCGAAGAAGTGTGCATCCGGCAGGCAGGCGGCCATCGGAAGAATGTTGCCACCGTTGCCACAGCCGATGTCCAGAACTCGCGCGGTGGCGGGGTTTGGCGGGGTGAGCCCATGCACGATTGCGAGGGTCGCCAGACGGTCCGGATGGGTCTGCCGGAAGGGCCGGCTGATGTATGCGATCTGATCGTATTCGGTGGACATTTGCGTGATTTTTGAGGCTTCCTACCGGATCAGAATTCCGGCGCGCACCATCTTGGCGATGGTGGCGTCCAGTTGTGCGGGTCCGCCGCCGTAGAGAGCGAGTTCGGCGCGGGTACGGGTGCCGTCCATGAGAGATACGAGTTGACGAGTGGCGTCGTCTTCGAGTTCAATCGCGCCGTGGTGGAGGTGCGGGATGCCTCGGTCGAGCGTGGCTTCAAAGCGCGCGACGCGCCAAACCTCGGGCTTGTCGCTGCCGCGGCCGCCGAGTTTGCGCGGGATGGAGTGGAGGTTGAGGAACGAGGACGCGTAGAACGAGTGCAGGATGGGGCAGAGTGCGTCCCCATCGCCGGATGCGGCGGCCAGTTCGGTAAAGGAAGAGGACGAGGGCCAGCGGTCGGCCAGCATCCGTAGCGCCGGCAGGGTGACGGGGTTGTTGGTGGTGACCGTAACCTCGTTGATGCCGTGGCGGAAGGCGGCGGTGCCGGGCGGGGCGTTGGGGTCCTGCACGGGGACCTGCTGAATAGGCGCTGTGAAGTGGAACGAGCGCAGCGTGTTGGGGTCGGCAGGCTGGACCGGGACGGACGCGCGGCAGAGCAGAGTCTGGCGGAACTTGCGCATCTTGAAGAAGTCCATGTACTGCTCGAAAATGACGGGGTCTGCGTCGCGCATGGGGCCGAATTGAGCGAGCGCTTCGGGGGTGAGGGTTGTGGGCTGCAGGTCGCTGTAGGTCGCTTCGCCGAGGAAGCGGAGGCCCTTGGCGCCAGCCAGCGAGAGGAACTCGGTAACGTAAAAGGGCTGCCAGACCGGCGAGAGATCGTCGTGGAAAATGGCCGAATCGTCGAGCTTGGAACGCTTTTCCACCTCGTCCTTGGCGAGCATGTGGGCAGGGTCCTGCCGGGTGCAGCCATTGGCGACAAGGTTCATCATGCCTTTGGCCTGCTGGACCTTATCGTTTGGCTCCGTAAATTGACGCGTATGGAATACCATCATGTCGCGCCACATTTGGCGGATGTGACAGCCGGGGTACGCGTTGTAGCTGATGTAGGCGATGCCCTGGGGGGCGAGGTGATCCTGACAGATCTGCAGGACCTTGTCGCGTACAAAATCGGGCACCCAACTGAAGAGGCCGTGGGCGATGATGTAGTCGAACTCGCCGGCATCGGCGGGGAACTCCATCACGTCCATCCGCTGGAGCCGGATGTTCTTGAGTCCCAGGGCGTCGATGCGCTTTTGGCCCTGGTTGATGGCGGTTTGCGCGAGGTCGACACCGAAGAAGGTGGAGTTGGGGAAGAGGTCCGCAAGCGGGATCAGGTTGCCGCCGGAGCCACCGCCCAATTCGAGCACGCGGCAGCGGTCCGGCAACGCGGGCTGCATGCCGAACAACGTGCCGATGACGGCCAAGCGGTCCGGTTGGGTCTGGGCAAATGGGCGATGCGGATACTCAACAACGTCGTAGTCCGTACGGACTGGGTTGCTCATTATTGTTTGACTCGCTTGCCGATGCAGTAGAGGTGCTTGTCGCCACGCAGAAAGATCTGGCCGTCGGATACGGCGACGGAGCTGAGGACGTACTCATCGATGTTGTTTTCTGCCAGGATCTCAAAGTCGGGTCCGGCCTTGAGTACGGTAGTGACGCCGTCTTCACTGGTGATGTAGATCTTGCCGTCGGCGAGGACGGGGGAAGCGCTGTAGGTGCCGGGCTTGATGCGTTTGCCGCCGTAGACCTCTTCGCCGGTTTGCATCTTGAGGGCCCAGACGATGCCACGGTCGTTGATGGAGTAGAACAGGTTGCCGTCGGTGACAGGCGTGGGGACGTCGGGTCCGTTCTCAAACTTCCAGACGCGGCGGGATTCCGTCACGTCGCCCTTGCCGCCGGCGCGGTACACCTGCAGAGGCCGGATACGGGTGGGAGTAAAGACGAGGTCGCCGTAGGTGAGCGGGCTGGCGATGACGCGGTAGGCTCCGTTGTTCTGCAGGTTGAAGCCTTCGGCACGCCAAAGTTCCTTGCCGGTGGCGAGGTCATGCCCGGTGACGGCGTCGCCGCCGCTGATGATGAGTTCCTTGGTTTTGGCGGCGGTGGTGGCGAGGACAGGCGTGGTGTAGGAGTCTGGCGACTCTTGAATGGCCTTGGTGGGGCGTTCCACGCGCCAGAGGGTCTTGCCGGTCTTCTTATCGAGCTTGAGGACGTACGACGGGTCGTCCGTGGTCATGCCGTGTAGCACTTGGACGAAGAGCCAGTCCTCGTGCAAGAGCGGCGAAGAGCCGTAGCCCCAGTTGAGGCCGAACTTGCCGTAGTCCTTCTGGATGTCGCGCACCCATTGCTCGTTGCCTTGAAAGTCAAAGGCTTTGAGGAAGCCGGTGCCGGTCATGACCCAGACCCACTTGCCGTCGGTGACGGGGGAGGGCGAGGACATGTTCTGCTTGCGCATTTTGACGTTGCCGCCGCTAATGTGCTTTTTCCACAGCGGCTTGCCGTCGTTGCGGTCGACACACCAGAGTTGAAGATTGTCGCCGTCGGCGACGCTCAAGAAGATCCGTTCGCCCCAGATGATGGGGGTCGCGCCCGTCCACGAGGGCATGGGCAGTTTCCAGGTGATGTTTTCGGTGGATGACCACTTCACCGGCAGATTGCGCTCTTTGCTGACTCCGTCGAGTCCGGTACCCCGCCATTGGGGCCAGTTTTCGGCGAAGCTCGCAATCCCGAGGAGCCATCCCCCCAGCAGCAACAGGACGCAGCGTTTCATGAGGTTCAGCTTATCAATTTATAGGGCCGCGGTCCTGTACCCATGCTCCATTGCGGCGTTTAGAACGTTTGTGCTGAACTAAGAGTGAATTGAAAACTGCCATGAAGCGCTTTGTCAAGTCAGGACTAGGCGGAGTTTTGCTCGCCTTTATCCTGTTGTTTGCAGCCACGGGCTGCAGTTCTGACCCGAAGGTCCGCAGCAAGAAATTTCTCGACAACGGCGACAAGCTGTACGCGAAAAACGAGTTTAAACAGGCCGCGCTGTACTACCGCCGCGCGCTGCGCGAAGATGCCACGTTTGCCGACGCCTATTACAAACTTGGGCTCACCAGCATCAAGCTGAACAACTGGTCTGACGCGATCGGCGCGTTGCAACGTGCGTTTACGCTGAACCCCAATAATTCGGACGCGGGCGCGAAGCTGGCGGAAATTTACATGATCGCGACGGCGCAGGATCCGAAGCGCGCCAAGCAGTTTGCGCAGGAAATTCGCGACGTGTCGGACCGGCTGCTGAAGCGGGATCCGAAGTCGTTTGACGGTCTGCGTCTGGCAGCGTTTTTGGACTTGGCCGAGGGTCGGGCGAAAGAAGCAATTGAGAAGTACCAGAAGGCGAATGCGGCGAAGCCGGATCAACAGGAAGTGACTGTACCGCTGGCGCAGGCGCTGTTGAACGATAAGCAGTTTGAGGCCGCGGAATCGCTGGGCAAGGAACAGATTGGGCGGAACAAAAAGGCCGCGCCGTTTTACGACCTGCTGTACGGGTTGTACATGACGCAGTCCAAGCCGCAGCCAGCCGAAGAGATCCTGAAGCAGAAGGTTGCGAACGTGGGCAGCCCCGAAGCCTACCTGCAGATGGCAGCGCACTATTACGGTACGCAGCGGCGCCCGGAGATGGAAGCGACGATCAAGCAGATGACGGATCGCAAGGACATCACCGAGACGCATCTGCGCGCCGGTGAGTTTTACGCCACTCTGCGTGAGAACGCCAAGGCCCGGCAGGAATTTGAAGCAGGCTTGAGCAAGGCCACCGAGAAGTCCGCCAAGAACACGTACATCAAGCGCATCATCCAATTGGATGTGTCCGAGCGCAAGCTGGATACGGCCACGCAGATGGTGGATAAGCTGCTGGCGGAAGATCCCAAGGACGAAGAAGCCAAGGCGATGAAGTCGGCTTTGGAAGTGGGATCCGGCGACCTGGCGAAGATCACCAAGGCGGTGAACGATCTGTCGGCGATGGTGCGGCAGAATTCGGACAATCCGATCTTCCGGTACGAACTGGCGCGCGCTTTGATGTCGCAAGCGGCGAAGGAGAATACGCGTACGGACTTGATTGATCGCGCGCGGGTGGAGCTCGAAGAAGCGATGCGCCTACGGTCCGACTTTGCGCTGGCGCGTCTGCTGTTGAGCCAGGTGTACATCAACCGTGGCGATTTTTCGAAGGGTGTACAGGCGGCGGAAGAGATTCTTTCGAAGCAGCCGGGTAATGTGCAAGCCCTGTTGATGCGCGGTGTCGCATGGCGCGGCCTGCACGAGTACGAAAAGGCGCAGGCGACGTTCCAGGGTCTGCTGAAGGCGAATCCGTCGCTGGCCGATGCGCGGTTCCACCTGGGGTACACGTTCTTTGAACAGAAGAAGTACAAGGAAGCGGAAGCCACGTTTGACGAGATGCGCCGCCTCAATGAAGGCGACGGCCGCTGGCTGACGGGCCTGGTGCAGACGTACCTGGCGCTGAATCGCAACAGAGACGCGGTAACGCTGCTGCAGGGTCAGGTGGCGAAGTACCCCACCAACGACAGCTTCCAGATCAGCCTGGCTTCGGTGTTGATCAGCGACAAGCAGTTTGGCAAGGCGAACGAGATCTATCAGACGTTGTTGCAGAAGAACCCCAACTCGGGCGACCTGCATGCGATGCTCGGCGAGTTGCACCAGCGCATCTGGGAAAGCAACAAGGCAGCGGGCATGGGCGAGTTGAAGATCGCGGCGGATTACTTCCGCAAGGCCGTGAAGATCACGCCGGAGAATCCGGGATTGCTAATCAAGCTCGGCATGGTGCTGGAAGATCTGGAATTGTCGCAGGAAGCGCGTTCGCTGTACGAAACGGTGTTGCGCCTGGAACCGGGCAATACGATCGCGCTGAACAATCTGGCCTTTATCAAGGCGGAAGAGGGTAGCGATCTGGACGGTGCGCTCACGATGGCGCAGCGAGCCAAGCAGCAGCAGCCGGGAAGCCTGGAGATTTCGGATACGCTGGGCTGGATCTACATCAAGAAGAACCTGCCCGATGAGGCGTTGCGCATCTATCAGGATCTGGTAAAGAAGCGGCCGGATAATCCGGTGTTCCGCATGCATATGGCGCAGGCGATGTTCCAGAAAGGCGACCGTCCGGGCGCGCGTCAGGAACTGAATAACGCGCTGAAGTACAACCCAACTCGCACCGTCGAACAACAGATCCGCGGCTTGCTGCAGAAAATTTAGCAGCGATGAACGACCTGCTGAAGGGTCCCTCCGCGCCGTACGTTGTACCGTTTGGCGTCTTCATGGTTCTGCTCGCATTGCAGAACCACATTCCGTTGCCACAGGCCGCGGAATACATTCTGCGCTGCGCTATTCTGACCGCCGTACTTTGGTACTTTTCGCGGCATGTCATCACGTTTCGTACCGTGCGTCCGCTGGCGTCGATCGCGATTGGCCTCGCTGTGTTCGTGATCTGGGTGGGTCCTGATGCGCTGTTTCCGGGGTACCGCCAGCATTGGTTGTTCAGCAACTCGATTACGGGACAGGTAACGGAGAGCATCGGGGATGCGGCCCGGCAGGATATCGTGGCGCTGCTGTTCCGTACGATTCGCGCCGTTATTCTGGTGCCGATTATTGAAGAGCTGTTCTGGCGTGCGTGGGCGCTAAGATGGGTGGCCGATTCGGATTTTGAGCGCCATCCGCTGGGGTACTACAACGCGACGTCCTTCTGGATTTGCGCTGCGTTGTTTGCTGCCGAGCATGGTCCGTTCTGGGAAGTGGGCCTGATCTGTGGTGTTGTGTACAACTGGTGGATGGGCCAAACGCGCAGCCTTGGAGATTTGATTCTGACCCACGCCGTGACGAACGGGGCCCTTTGCGCCTACGTGATCGCCACCGGCAAGTGGGGATTCTGGATGTAGATGAAGACCGCTGAAATTCTGGAAAAAATCCGCGGGTTGCGGGTGCTCATCGTCGGCGACCTTTGCCTTGATCGCTGGTGCCATTACGATCCCGCACTGTCCGAACCGTCCCGGGAAACGGGACTGCCCCGGGTGGCCGTTGTGTCCACCGAGGTGACGCCCGGCGCCGCCGGTACGATCGCCAACAATCTTCGCGCGCTTGGCGTTTCGACATCGATCGTTACGGGAATTGGCATCGACGGGTTTGGCTTTGAGCTCGAACAATCGCTGCGCGCGCGGCAGATCGGCGTGGACTTCATTTATCGCGCGTCCGACATCAACACCTTCACGTATACGAAGCTGATCAACCGAAATACAGGCGTTGAGGATCTGCCGCGAGTGGATTTTATCCAGGCGTCGGACATTTCCATCGAGACGGAGAAAGCGATTCTGGACCGCGTGGATACGGCTTGGGATCTGTTTGATGTGATTCTCATCTCGGATCAGGCAGAGACCGAACGCGGCGGGATCGTGACGGCGAAGGTACGCGAGCGGATCTGCGAATTGGCCGGAAAAGCGGGCGATTCGAAGCTGGTTTGGGTGGACTCGCGGGTGCGTTCGGAACTCTTCCGGAATGTCGTGGTGAAGCCGAATCGCGATGAAGCGATTGCGTCCTGCACGAGGGCGCTGGGCCGTGTGGACTTTACTGCATTCCGTGCGCATTTGAACGCACCACTGCTGATTGTCACCATGGGTGGCGACGGCGCGGTGGTGTACGATCGCGTTGGCGATTATGCGGTGGAAGGCAGGCGCGTCGCGAATCCGGTGGATATCTGCGGTGCGGGCGATAGCTTTTCCGCGGGCGCCGCTTGTGCACTGCGCGTAACGGGTTCCGCTCTGGAGGCCGTGCGGTTTGGCAACAAGGTGGCGTCGATCACCATCATGAAGCCGGGCACCGGTACGGCATCGCCGGAAGAATTGCTGGCCATTCCTGAATAAATGAGAACACTTGCAATCGACGTGGGCGGTACCAAGTTCACCATCGCGCTGTTTGACGCGGAGGGCCGCATGGTGGAGCGCGAAAGCCGCGCTACGGATCGTGAAGGCGGCAAGGACTGGATGCTGGCGCAGATCGAGACGCTGGCCAAGCCCTGGAAGTTTGACCGCATTGGCATTGGCTTTGGCGGTCCCGTGGAGTACGACAAGCAGAACGTTGCACTGTCGACGCATGTCGGCGGGTGGAGTAATTTTCCGTTCACGCAGTATTGTCGCGATACGTTTGGCAAGCCCGCGGTGATGGATAACGACGCGAACGTTGGAGCGCTGGGCGAAGGCGAGTACGGCGCGGGCACAGGGTACAGGCCGCTGTTCTATATGACGCTGTCGACGGGAATCGGCGGCGGGATTCTGCTCGAGAATGGCATTTATCGCGGCGCGGATTCGTACGCTGGCGAGTTGGGCCATGTGAACATACGGCCCGATGGTCCCGGATGTTTGTGCGGATCCAATGGCTGCTTTGAGCGTATGTGCTGCGGCCTGTGGCTGGAAAAAGATAACGGCAAGACGGCCAAGGAACTGATGCAGGACGATGCGTTTGTGGACCGCTATGTGGTGGATCTGGCGCGCGGCCTGAAGGCCTGCATCATGATTCTGAATCCGGCGAGAATCGTAATTGGCGGTGGCATCAGCAAGGCAGGCGATTTGCTGTTTGTGCCGCTGCGCCGGGAATTGAACCGGCAGATCACCAAATGGTCGCGCGCGCGGATTGACGTTGTTCCCGCGACGCTCGGCGACGATAGCGTACTTTACGGCGCGCTGGCGCTGGCGCAGAAAGAAATACAAGTATGACCTTTACGGAAAGCTACGTCGACAAGCTGGTCGGCACACTCAAGAACCTGGATCTGACCAAGGTCGACCAGGCCATCGACATCCTGCGCGACGCTCGCGACAACGGCCGTACGGTGTTCACCTGCGGCAACGGCGGTAGCGCGTCGACGGCGTCGCACTTTGCGTGCGACATCGTGAAAGGCGCGAGTTTCCAGCGTGAAAAGCGCTTTCGCATCATGGCGCTCACCGACAATCTGGCGGCGCTGACCGCGTATTCCAACGATGTCAGCTATGAGTGCGTGTTTGTCGAGCAGTTGAAGAACTTCGCCAAGCCGGGCGACGTCGTGCTGGCGATCAGCGGGTCCGGCAACTCGCCGAACGTGCTGCGCGCGGTGGAGTACGCGAACGAGATTGGCTGCCGTACGATTGCGATGACGGGTCGCGATGGGGGCAAACTGGGTCCGCTGGCGGAAGTGAACATCCACGCCAAGGATCCGCATATGGGCCGCATTGAAGATGCGCACCTCATCGCGTGCCACATGATCGGGTACGCGTTTATGGATCAGCCCAACCTGTAGTTTTCCGCTGCTGTTATTCCTGCCGAAGGATGCTTGCCGGGTCGAGCTTTGAAGCTCGCCAGGCGGGCATCCAGGCAGCGAGCAGTACCGCAAAGATCACGCCGGCGCCGACGGTTGCGAAGACGGACGCGTCCAACGGTTTGACGTCGAACAGCAGCGTTTCGATCAGCCGTCCCACTCCCAATGCGGCCGCCAATCCGATGGCCAGACCCACCGCCGCCAGACTAAGCCCCTCACGCAGAACCAGCCGCAATACAGCGTTGCTGTTGGCACCGAGCGCCATACGCAGACCAATCTCACCGAGGCGTTGCGAGACCGAGTACGCCATCACGCCATAGACTCCGATCAGCGCCAGAACTACGGCCAGGGTCGCGAGGATCGTGAGTAGGAACGTGCGGAAGCGCGGGTTCGCCGTCGCGTCCTGCAGGGTGAGTTCCATCGTTGCAAAGCGTACCGGGACCTGCGCGTTCAGCTTCCGCAGGGTTGTGCGGATGGTTTCCTGCAGCGCTTGCGGATCGGACGCGGTACGGACGGTGAAGGTCATGTAGGTGGCGGGGTACGGATGCTGTTGGTAGGGCATCAATAGTTCGGGTTGGTTCTTTTCCGCCGGGCCTTGTTGACGAATGTTGGCCGAAACGCCGACGATGGTCATCCACTCGGGCGAATCGTATCCGCATCGAATGCGGCGGCCGATGGGGTCCTGGCCGGGGAAGGCGAGTTTGGCGAATGCGTCGTTGATGATGACGGTGTAAGGAGCCTGCGCGGTGTCGCGATCGTTGAAGTCGCGGCCGCGCAGAAGCGGGATGCCGATGGAATCGAGATAGCCGGGAGTGGCGACGGTAAAGATGGCGTTGGGAAGTTTGCTCCAGTCTCCGTCAAACGGCACACCCTCTACCTGTACGGCACCGTTGGAGCGCGATGGCGTGCCAGGAGCGGCCGTAACAGCGCCGGCCGCAATGACGCCGGGAATCGCGGTGATCTTTTCGATGCCGTCCTTGTAGTAGCGGATCTCGCGCGCGGCGATGTCGCGATTCGCGGCGGTGACCGCAGCCTCGCCCAGCAGCAGCTTTTCCGTCTTAAAACCCATTTCGACCGCGCCGAGGCGGATCATGCTTTTGACGAGCAAGCCTGCGCCGATGGCGAGTACGACGGACATCGCAATCTCAGCAACCACGAGCATCGAGCGAAGGCGGGACGCACCGCCTGAGGTGGTACGGGAGGTCTGCTTTAGCGCTTCGTTGAGGTCCAACTTGGAGGCCGAGAGGGCCGGCGCGAGGCCGAACAATAGCGTGGATGCCAGCGAGGTGCCGAGCGAGAAGGTGAAGACGCGCCAGTCCACGGCGATCTCGTCAAGGCGCGGCAGGTCTTTGGGTGCGGCGGCGACAAGGAGGTCCACGCCCCAGAATGCGGCAGCAAAGCCAACGGCGGATGCCGCCAGCGCAAGTAAAAGACATTCGGTGAGCATCAGACGCACGACGTCCCAACGTCCGGCGCCGAGGGCTGAGCGTACGGCAATCTCACGGGTTCGCGCGGTGGCTTTGGCAAGCAGGAGGTTGGCGACATTGGCGCACGCGATGAGTACGACAAGGGCAACGGCGGCGAAGAGAAGACCGAGAGTGCGGCGCATGTCGCCCACCAGGTCATCCTGCAGCAGGACAGCCGCGGCGCTTTTCTGGCGGTTTTCCTTGGGGAACTGCTGTTCGAGCGCGGCAGCAATGTCGCGGATCTCGGCATTGGCCTGCTCGACAGGTACGGCGGCTTTGAGCCGCGCGACGGGCCAGTAGTTGTGCGCCGTGCGATTCAGGATCTCATCGTGCTGGCCGGAGGAGTACCAAATCTCGGCCTTTTTCGGAAATGAGAAAGGAAGAACACCGACCACCTGATACGGCTTGCCATCGATCTGAATGGATTGGCCAAGGGCGGAAGGGCCGGACCCCAGATGTCGAGCGGCGTACGCCTCACTGACGAGCGCAACGGCCTGCGCACCGCGTTTTTCCTCACTAGGGGAAAACAGGCGGCCCGCGGTGGGACGGATCCGAAAAATGTCGAAGAAGCCGGGGGCAACCATGGCAACGTTGGCATAATCGGCTACGCCTTTGTGCAGCACGTTCGTTTCCTGCACCTGGAAGTACGAGAGCGCGTCGAACGAGGTGGCGCGCTGGCGCCAATCGTGAAAGTCCGGAGCGGAGGTCTGGCCGTGGCGTCCTGACTTTGCCCACTTGGTGTAAACCATGGCGATACGGTCCGGTTCCGGGTACGGCAAGGGGCGAAGCAGGACGGCGTTGACGACGCTGAAGATGGCGGTGTTGGCGCCCATTCCGAGTGCCAGCACGAGGACGGCGAGGATCGTGAAGCCGGGGTTCTTGAGCAGCGACCGAAGCGCAAACCTGAGTTCCATGGTTGCCGTTGCAGCAGCAACTGGTGCACCGTCTCAAATGCTTGATTCTGCGAATACGTGCATGGGGAGCGCTGTTCGCTTGTGGGACAGCGGGGTTCGGATCTGATATTTTGATGTTCACGTATGCTGCATCAGAGCCGTGTTGTCCTGATGGCCGGATTTGGCCTTCTCGGAGTGTCTGCGTTTCTGTTGACCGGGCAACCCACCGGGCAGAAGCTACAGCAGTTTCGCGAACGGTCGGCCGACTTTGAAAAGCGCGGGTTGGCCGAGCCCTATGAGGGGATCAAGACCACTGCAGGCATACAGACCGGGCTCTTCAAGGTCAAGTCCACTGGGGTTTCGACGGCTGCGGTTCGCAATGCAGCGCAGGCGTATCTGGCGTTGCTCGACGACGGACAACGAAAACGTACGCTGTTTCCTGTGGACGATAACGAGTGGCGCAAGTGGATGAACCAGCATTTTTACATCCGCGCTGGCGTGGCGTTTCATGAGATGTCGCCCACGCAGCGCGATGCGGCTTTTGGTTTGTTGCGCGCGTCGTTGAGTGCGCGTGGATTGCAGTTGTCGCGCGACATCATGAAGCTCAACCATACGCTGGGCGAGTTGAACAACAACAACTTTGAAGATTACGGCGAGTGGTTGTACAACATCACGATCATGGGTACGCCGTCGGCGACAGAGCCTTGGGGTTGGCAGATCGACGGGCATCATCTGATCGTCAACTACTTCGTGCTGGGCGACCAGGTGGTGATGACGCCGGCGTTCTTTGGATCGGAGCCGGTGATTGCGACGTCGGGCAAGTACAAAGGCACGAGCATCCTGCAGCAGGAGCAGGCGATGGGGCTCGACTTTATGAATAGCCTCACGGAAGCGCAGCGCGCCAAGGCCTTGTTTTCCGCCGAAAAGACCAAGAACGACAACCTGACGGAAGCGTTTCACGACAACGTCGTGATGGATTACAAGGGCGTTCGCGGTTCTGAATTGACGGCCAAGCAGAAGGCGCAGTTGACCGCGCTGATTGCGCAGTACATCGGCAACATGGACGACGGGCACGCGAAGGTCAAGATGCAGGAAGTGGCGCAGCATCTGGACGAGACGTACTTTGGCTGGATCGGGAAGACCGAGAAGGATTCGGTGTACTACTACCGGATTCACAGCCCCGTAGTGTTGATCGAGTTCGATCACCAACTGCCTGCGGGCATGCGCAATCTTGTGAAGAATCCCAGAGAGCCGCAACCAGATCACGTCCATGTCGTAATTCGTACGCCGAATGGCAACGACTACGGCAAGGATCTGCTACGCCAGCATTACGCGATGCAGAAGCACTAGATCAAGTGCCCCATCTTGTCTTTTTTCGTGCGTAAATAGGCTTCTCGGGAATCGCGCACTTCGGCGACGATGGGTACGCGTTCGGCTACGCGGATGCCTTCTTTTTCGACTGCCTCAATCTTTTTGGGATTGTTGGACATCAGGCGTACGGCTTCGATGCCGAAGTAATGCAGGATCCGCGCGGCCCATTCGTAGTCGCGCAGGTCGGCGTCGAAGCCTAGCGCTTCGTTGGCTTCCACGGTGTCGTGGCCCTGGTCCTGCAGTTCGTACGCGCGAAGCTTATTGATTAAGCCGATGCCGCGGCCTTCTTTGGGCTCGTAGATCAACATTCCGCGACCGGCTTTGGCGATGGCCTGCATCGCGAGTTCAAATTGCTCACGGCAATCGCAACGCAGGCTGTGGAAGACGTCTCCGGTCAGGCATTGGGAATGGATGCGCAGCAGCAACGGCGACTTGTCGTGCACGATGTCGCCCATCACCGCGGCAACCAGTTCTTCGCCACCGGCGACAAAGCCGTGGATACGGAAATGGCCAAACTCGGTTGGAAAATCGGCTTCCGCCGCATGTTCCAGGGCAGGCTGCTTTAACACTGGGGGACTCACCATGAAGGAGGGTTCTACTTTTAGTATAGAAGCGCTAGGGCACGGCGCGTTTTCCGCGTGAGAACATAAAGAGTCAGTGGTCGAACAACACATGGTGGTCCTACTGGTTAAGATGGCCGTTTCGGCCGGTCTGGCCAGTTTTTTATTGCGCTCGGGCCGCTTTCAGCGCATGCTCATGGGCGAAGACCGTACGCTGGACCAGCGCATCAAGATGGCGTTGGGCGGCGCGCTGATCTACGCGTCGGGGGTTGCTGCGCGTGTGATGACGCGGAATGCGTACCAGGCCGTGGACCTGAGCCTCGAAGGCAGCCTATTGTTCGGCATGATGGGCGGGTACGTCACGGGGTTGCTGAGCGGCGTACTCATTTCGATCCCCGCGATGCTCAACGGCGAACTGCTATCGATGCCGCTGCTGAGTGCTGTCGGCGTACTGGGTGGGCTGCTGCGCGACGTGGCACCGAGCGAAGAAGCGATCTGGAACATCACACCGTTTTTCGACTACACACTGTACCGGCTGGTACGAATGCGGCCGGATTGGAGGCAGGCCGGATTCAGCTTGTTGTGCGTCGCGACGGTGCTGGTAGCGGAGTTGTTGCGCACGGGGGTTGCAGGGTTCTTTCCGCCCGAAATGTCGTACTCAATGTTGGCGCTGTGGAAGGAGCCGACCACGCTGGAAGTGGTGGCGCTGTACGCGGCGACGGTGTTTGCCACGATTCTGCCGTTGCGCATCTGGAACAACATCCGAAATGAGCGGAAGCTGGAAATACAGGGGTTTTCGCTGAATCAGGCGCGGCTGGAGGCCTTGACGCGGCAGATCAATCCGCACTTTCTGTTCAACACGCTGAACTCTGTCGCGTCCCTGATCCGGACCAATCCCGAAGAGGCGCGGCGTGTGGTGTACAAGCTGTCGCATATCTTGCGGCGGCTGCTGAAGAATACAGAAAGCATGACGCCGCTGCGCGATGAGTTGTCGTTCATTGACGATTATCTAGCGATTGAGATGGTGCGCTTTGGCGACAAGCTGAGGGTGGTGAAAGAGATTGACCCGGCGACATTGGATCGCCCAGTGCCGTCCATGCTGCTGCAGCCGATTATTGAAAACAGCATTAAACACGGCATTGGAAGCAAGGTGGAGGGCGGTTCCATTCGCGTACTTTCGCGGATGGAGGATCGCAAGTTGCACCTGATCATTGAGGACGACGGCGTGGGCATCCCGGAAGACCGCTTGAACTCAATCTTTGAGTTGGGCATTGGCGTCAGCAACGTGAACGAGCGACTGAAGGTGCTGTACGGCGATACGTACCGCATGTGGATCGATTCGAAGCCCGGCGAAGGGACCCGGACGGGTATCGAGGTCCCTTCGCTGTAGGCGGATTTACGAGCGTTTGTCGATGTTGCGATGCGCTTTGTGGATGGCTTTCCACTTGCGCTTTTCGAGCAACGACGCGTTGAGGTCCTGCTGGCGTTCGAGGTGGGCGACCTCGCGCTGCAGCTTGCGGTAACTGGCGAGGCGCGCGCTGTCCACATGGCCTTCTACCGCGCATCCCGGTTCGCCTTGATGCTGGCAGTCGCGGTAGCGGCACTGCTGGGCCAACTCTTCGATTTCCGCAAAGGCTTCACCGACGCTTTCGGGGTCCGCCCAGAGTTGCAGTTCGCGCAGGCCGGGCATGTCGATGACGAAGGCGCCGTTGGGCAAGGTCAACAGTTCACGGTGCGTAGTGGTGTGGCGTCCGCGGTGGTCGGACTCACGAACCTCACCGGTACGCATGTGAGATCGGCCCAGCAGGCGGTTGAGCAGGGTGGACTTGCCGGCGCCGGATGAGCCGATCAGCGCTGACGTTTGGCCGGGCGTAAGGCGCGATTCGAGACCGTCGACGCCTTCGCCGGTACGCGCGCTGATAGGTACGACATCGGGACAGAGTCGCGAGGTCTCGTCGACAAAAGCGGCGACCGACGCATGCAGGTCCACCTTGTTGAGCACGACCACGGGTTGCGCGCCGGATTCTGCGGCGAGCACGAGGTAACGCTCCAAGCGCCGCGGGTTGTAGTCATGATCGAGGCCTGTGACGATCAGGACGGTGTCCACGTTGGCGGCCAGGACTTGTTCGCCAAACGAGGTGCCAGCGCGCTTGCGGACGATGGCTGTACGTCGCGGATGAACGTCCTCGATGGTCGCGCGGTCGCGCACGGTGACCCAGTCTCCGGTGGCGGGCCAGAGGGTTGCAGTATGCCGGAGGTGGCCGCTTAATGCAGCGTAGAACTCACCGGCAGTTGGAATGGAAAGAAGAAATCGTTCGCGCGCAGCCGACACGACGCGCGCGGTTTCGACAGCATGATGCACTGGGAGAAAACCTTTTCGTCTGATTTTGGACAGAGTAAGGCCGCGACAAGGCTAGCGATGAAAAGCCCTGTGTGACTTAAACAAGCTCAGACGTGAGGTTGCGAGGCAAATTTCAGGATAACGCTATTGGACGCCGCCGCGGTGGTTGGCCAGGAACTCCGCGTCGATTGGCTTGCGGCCGCGGTAGCCTTCGGTGACGCCGTGCCAGTATTCGATGGCGGTTTCGCCGCGCTTCCAGCAGAGGTACACTTCTTCGCCGCGGTACAGAGTTGGGAAGTCGACCAGGCCCATGTCGAGGTCCTTGAGCAGGCAGCCCACGGATTGCAGGTCTTCGACGGCTTTCTTCATCGCAAGCGCGGAGCCTTCCTTTTGGCTGCGCCACTGCAGGATGTCGCCAGGATGGATGAGGCTACCGCCCATCATCATGATGCGATTGTTCAGCTTCTTCAGCGCGTCTTCCGCCTCGTCAAAACTGGCCTTGTTGGTGATGATCTTGTCCAGCAAGTTTGTGACTTCGGGAATCAGACGCTGCGCTTCTTCGTGCGTAAAGTATCGCGACATTCTGCCTATATACAGAGTGACACGACACGGGGCTTACTCAGCAATCAGGTTGATGGAGCCGACGCCACCTTTGACGTCCAGACGGATCGTGACCGGCGAGGTACGCTTGCGGTACGCATCGTTGACGTAGCGATCGCCGTCCTTCATCAGACCGCGAGTTTCGATGCCGCCGATGCCGCCTTTGGCCTCGGCAACGATGGCGACGTCCTTGGGTAGCTGAATCGTGGCTTCGCCAACGCCGCCGCGTACTTCGACGTTGTAATCCTTGGTGGGCTTGCCTCGCAGGTCGATCTTGGCTTCACCGACGCCCATGTTCAGCGTGAGGCTGCGAATGTTGGCTGTGGCGAGGTTCAAGGTAGCTTCACCAACGCCGAACTTGAAGTCAAAATCCGTGGCTACGGCGTCGTTCACGCGGATGTCCCAGGTGCATTTCTGATTGCCGCCCATGGACGTGCCGCGGTCGCTACGCTGTTCGATGCGCAGGTTGCCACGGAAGCCGGTGGAGCTATAACTGACATCGGGCTTCCAGGACGGGACGTTGTAATCGAAGGCCGCCTCCACCAGTTTCTTGGCACCGCCCGAGACCTTGAGCTCGCCCACGCCAAGGCGTACGTCGAGCTTGAGGATCTCACTCTTGTCGAGTTCGATGTCCTTGGTCTCATGCTGCATCGGGCCGGCCTCTTCGAGAGGTCCACAGCCGGTGAGACCCAAAAAAGCAAATGACGCAACGGGAAGCAGCAGCAGGGTTTTCGACATCCTGCCAATGATACGACAGCGACCCTCGCGGAGTTCACCGAAATTTCACCTGCGTTTGATGACGCTTTCGGTGCGCTTTTGTTCGGCACCGTCGACGATGAGCTTTTCGCTGTTGGCGAAGTAGGTGAGTTCGCGGCCCTCCGTAGTGCCCTTCATGGAGTCCACCATGCGAGGACGTCCGCCGCTAAGAATCGTCTTTTCTTCCGCCGGATAATAGTCGGCGTGCTCTGCCGTACCGGTGCGGGTCCGCTTGGCGTTGGCGCCTGTGCCCGTCTGAACGATTTCGACATCGCCGTCGACCACCGCGCGACTGAGGGTGGATTCTTCGGAAGACTCGTTGAGGTACGCGCGGATCTGCTTGCCTTTGACGACGAGGCCTGTACGGGTGAGGTTCGCGATGCCGCCGCGATAGAGCGCCACACGATCGCTTTCGGTGTAGATCATTTCCGGCGCTTTGACGACGGTGAAGGTGGGCGCGGCGTTCTTGACCGGTTGCTGCTGCTTGGCGGCGTTCTTGTTGTCCTGCGGACGGTCTGCAAACTGGCTGACTACGTTGCCGGTGGCCTTGAGCATCTCGTTGTCGCGATCGATTTCGATACGATCCGCCGCGATGCGATTGGAACCCTGCCAGGCGACGGCGTTGCCCTCGTACAGGATGTAGCGATTGCCGTTGCGCGCGGTCATCTTGCGGGCCAGCGCTTGCGTGGTCTCTTCGCGATTCATCATCGGAGAACTGGGCGCATTCTTGGACGCGGTAGCTGCGACGGGCTTCTTTTCCGGCAGGCGCGTGGAGGTCACGTTGCCTTCTGCGATGAAGTCGTTGTTCTTCTGATTGATGTGGATCGTGTCGCCGGAGGTTGACCCGGTGGAGTCCCACACGCGAGCGGCACCGGCGAGCAGAATGACTTCGGAGGTCTGGTCGAGGTCCGCTTGATTGGCCTTGGCATGACGGTCGCCGGCTTCGTAACGGAAGTCCGTCTTCTGCATCATGCGCGACATCTGCCCGGTTTTGCCGTCGAAATGAGCTTCGAGTTCCTTGCTCCAGGTGAGTTGCGGCGGGTTCGGCTTGCGGTCTGCGCGCGGCGGAGGTTCGCTACGGGTGGTGGCACCGGTGGTGGTGAACTTTTCGATCTGATTGTCTTTGCCGTAAGCGACAAAGAAGCGCTCACCGTTCAGCCAGCGGTGGGTCTGGCGGGGACGGTTGGGGATGAGTTCCAACGTCGAAGGTGCGGCCGTTTCCGCACGCTCGATCTCTTCTCCACCCGGGCGCATGAAGAGTTCCACCGTGTCGCTCTTGACGATGCGCGTGTCGGTTGCGGCCGGTGCTACAGGCTTTGACACCAGCACTGCCTTGCCGCCTGCATACGCTTTGGATAAAGCCGATTCCTCTTCGCCCGCTTCAAACTCCATCACCAACTTGTCGGCGTTGACATCGGTGCGCGAAGTGCCCGTGGTCGACGTCAGACGCGCGTTGGTATCGCCGGTGATCTTCGAAACTTGGCCTGTTTCCGCGAAAAACATCACCATCGCTTCCGCGCCGTACTCGATCTTGCGGCCGTTTGCCTCGCGTACGCCGGTGGCCTTTTGCGTTTCCACAATGTCGATGCGGCCCTTCACCAGCTTGACCACAGAACCGCCCGCTTCCATATGCAGGGGGCCACGATCGAACTTGGCCCACGGCAGCAGGTACACGATGGATTCGGCCTCTTTGTACACCGCATTGCCGCATTGGATCTTCATCGGGATGGTCTTTGGCGAGGTGCCGGTCCAGATGAGTTCGACGTTCTGATTGAGGTGGAGTTCGCGCAGGCTGGTGTCGTACAGCGCGCCGACGCTCTTGCCGCGGCCACGGTCGAACTCAAAGCTCACTTCGCGGTTGGTGAAGGCCTTACCAGCCTTTTCAAAAGTCAGGCCGGAGGTGAGGATGCGCAGCAGACGTCCGCTGGGCTCTTCGCCTTCGGGTACGTCCATGAAGATCTCCACCTCGCCGTCGGCATAGAGCGTTTCGTTCTTCTGGTCAAATTCGGCGCGCTCGGTTTTAATGCGGTCGTACTTCTTGTTGGTGCTGCCTTTTTGCGGGATCTCCAAGGTGACGCCTTGCAGTTCTACCTTAGACTGGTCCTTCAACTGGCGCATGTGCTTGGCGCGGATGCGCGCTTTTTCGACGCCGTCCTGGGTCTGCGTAAAGGCCCACTCTTCCGATTGAATGTTGACGTTGTCTGGTACAACAGCGGCGGGCGCGACTTTGGCGTGTGCCTGATCGTTGGTCCGAAGATGATATGTGTAGCCGACGAAACCAGCAAGAAGTCCAATTGCCAGCAGAATCAGCCAGCGGAGGCTGCGCATTGAAACTACTCACAGGATAGCCGTTCATAGGACAATGTTGTGGAATGGAAACGTACGGGATTCCGGGGTTCCTGTTTGTCGACCACGTCGCCATCGCAGTGCCGCCGGGTGGTTTGGACGCGCAGGTGCGCTCGTATGAGGCGTTGGGATTCCGTGTCCTGCATCGCGAAGATGTGTTGGGCGGCGATCAGGTTCGCGAGGTACTGCTGGAGATCGGCAGTGGGCCCAACCTCATCCAGTTGTTGGAGCCACTGAATGAGACTTCGCCGGTGCAAAAGCTGATCGATAAGAATGGCGGCCGTGGCGGGTTTGCGCATCTGGCGTTGCGTGTACGGAATGCGGCGGCGGCGTTTGTGCACTGTAAGGCGGTGGGCTTGCAGATCATCGATCCTGCACCGAGGCCGGGGTCGCGCGGCACCACAGTGTTCTTTATTCACCCGAAATCATTGGGGTATTTGATCGAAATCGTAGAGGACCCGTCCGATGGCAAATAAGATCGCGTGGGGGCCGGAGGATCTTGCCGGAGCGGCAATGGTCGCGCAGCCGTGGCCGGTGTCCGATTGGAAGACGTTGACCGAGGCACCTGCGGAGGGCGCCGAGATCGGGCCGCGGTACTTTGACGAGATCGCCCGGTTGCGTAGGATGCGCCGCGAGAATCCGAACGGCGTTGTCACGGCGATTGTGCGTTGCGACGCCAGCAATCCATATCGCGCATTGCTGAGCGCGACGACGCGTGCGATGGCGGCGATTATCGGTGGCTGCGACGCGCTGTACATCGAGCCGATTCCAGGTCTTGCAGCACGACTGACCGAGAACATCCATCACATTCTGCGGGAAGAGGCCCATCTTGCGGGGCTACGCGATGCTGCTGCGGCCTGCTGGTATTTGGAGTCTTTGAGTGGTGGACCTTCGGCCTTGAGTACTGGATTCCCACATCTGGAAGGTACTCCGGAAGCCGGCAAGCCGCCGTATCTGCGAGGTCCTTACCCGACGATGTACACGGTGCGGCCTTGGACGATCCGGCAGTATGCGGGGTTTTCGACCGCGGAGGAGTCCAACGCGTTCTACCGGCGTAATCTTGCGGCGGGCCAGCAGGGCATCTCTGTGGCGTTCGATTTGGCCACGCATCGCGGGTACGATTCCGACAATCCGCGCGTCGTCGGTGATGTCGGCAAAGCGGGCGTGGCGATCGACACCGTGGAGGACATGAAGGTTCTCTTTGGTCAGATCCCGCTCGATCAGATCTCTGTGTCGATGACCATGAATGGGGCCGTGCTGCCCGTGATGGCGTTCTACATCGTCGCTGCGGAAGAGCAGGGCGTACCCCCAGAGAAGCTGTCCGGGACGATTCAGAACGACATTCTGAAAGAGTTCATGGTGCGCAATACGTACATCTATCCTCCTCGAGAATCGATGCGCATCATTGCGGACTTCTTTGCGTACACATCGCAGAACATGCCGCTGTTCAACTCGATCAGCGTGAGCGGATACCACATGCAGGAGGCCGGTGCGACTTGCGAGTTGGAGCTTGCCTACACGTTGGCGGACGGGCTTGAGTACCTGCGTACCGGTGTGGCCGCAGGGCTCGACATCGACGACTTTGCGCCTCGCATTTCGTTCTTCTTCTGCATCGGCATGGATCATTTCCGCGAGATCGCCAAGCTTCGCGCGGCGCGGCTGTTGTGGTCGCGAATCGTGGCGCAGTTTGGGGCGAAGAATCCAAAGTCGTTGGCGTTACGTACGCACTGCCAGACGTCGGGATGGTCACTGACGGCGCAGGATCCCTTCAACAACGTCGTACGCACGTGCATTGAAGCGATGGCGGCGGTGTTTGGCGGCACGCAGTCTTTGCATACCAATGCGCTTGATGAAGCGATCGCGCTGCCTACGGATTTTTCGGCGAAGATCGCCCGGGATACGCAGCTTTACTTGCAAAAAGACATCGGCATCACCGAAGTGGTGGACCCTTGGGGCGGGTCGCAGCATGTGGAAGCCTTGACGGACGAGTTGGTGCGGAATGCGTGGGCGTTGATCGAAGAAGTGGAAGCGATGGGCGGCATGGTGAAGGCGATTGAGGCCGGCTTGCCCAAGTTGCGCATCGAGGAAGCGGCGGCGCGCAAGCAGGCGCGCATCGATTCTGGCGCTGAGACGATTGTTGGCGTGAACAAGTACCAGTCAAGCGAGACGTCGCAGATTCCGGTGTTGGAAGTAGACAACGCGGCGGTGCTAAAAAACCAACTGTCGCGACTGGCGCAGGTGAAGGCATCGCGCGATGCGGGTCGTGTCACTGCGGCGCTCGATGCTTTGGAAGCGGCGGCACGTACTGGCGACGGCAATCTGTTGGCGTTGTCGGTGGAAGCAGCGCGAGCGCGTGCCACACTGGGCGAAATCTCGGACGCCATCGAGCGTGCCTGGGGCCGTTACGAGGCACCCATCCGGTCCATCAGCGGCGTGTACAGAACGGAAGCGAGCATGAATCAGGACTTTGCAGCCACTCGCGAACTGGCCGCTGCATTTGCGACACAGGAAGGCCGGCGTCCGCGCATTCTGGTGGCGAAGATGGGGCAGGACGGGCACGACCGCGGCGCCAAGGTCATTGCGACGGCGTTTGCCGATTTGGGCTTTGATGTGGACATCGGTCCGCTGTTCCAAACACCGGCGGAAGTGGCGCGGCATGCGGTGGAGAACGACGTTCACGTAGTCGGCATTTCGACCCTCGCGGGCGGGCACAAGACGCTGATGCCGCAGTTGGTGCAGGAACTTCGCGCACAAGGCCGCGGGGACATTTTGGTGGTGGCGGGCGGCGTGATCCCCGAACAGGATTATGCGTTTTTGCACGCGGCTGGCGTGTCTGATGTTTTCGGTCCAGGGACGAACATCCCGAAGGCGGCCGCGCAGATCATCCGGCGCCTGCAAGCATGAAACCCTGGCTCGACAATTCGCGGATCGTACAGGGTCTGCTGGCGCATGATCGGTCGGTCCTGGCGCGTGCGATCACTCTGGTCGAAAGCACACGCGAACAGGATCGCAGGCAGGCGGAAGACTTGATTGAGCTGTGTCTGCCGCATGCCGGATCGTCGATTCGCATTGGCATCTCTGGTGTACCCGGGGTGGGCAAAAGTACCTTTATCGAAGCGTTGGGACAGCGGTTTCTGCAGCATCCCGATGCAGCTGTCGCGGTGCTTGCGGTAGACCCGTCGAGTCCTTTGACTGGCGGTAGCATCCTTGGCGATAAGACTCGCATGGCAGCGCTTTCGGCGCATCCTCGCGCGTTCATCCGTCCATCGCCATCGAGCGGCGGCTTGGGTGGCGTACAGCGCCGGACCCGCGAAACCATCGTGCTTTGCGAGACGGCGGGTTTTGACACGATCCTTGTGGAGACGGTGGGCGTAGGACAGTCCGAAGTGGCGGTGGCGTCGATGACGGACTGTTTTCTGCTGCTTTTGCTGGCCAATGCCGGCGATGAACTGCAGGGCATCAAGCGCGGCATCATGGAGCTTTGCGACCTCATCGCGATCAACAAAGCGGACGGCGACAACGCGCAGGCGGCGGAGGTCGCACGCAAGCAGTACGAGTCCGCGCTGCATTACCTGGGTCGCAGTGTCCCGGTGCTGACTTGTTCAGCGCTGACGGGCCACAACTTGGTCGGCGTAGAAGGTCAACTTGCCGAGTTCTTCGAAAATGCCCGCAAAACTGGGGTATTTGATCGCAAACGGCAGCAGCAGAGTGTGCAATGGATGGACGAAGCCGTACGCCTGCTGATTGAGCAGAAGGCCGCGGACCATGCCGGGGACCTACGGCAGCAGGTGGAGCAAGGCCACATCAGTCCGTTGAAGGCCGCGCGCCTGCTTGTATCCTAAAGACTACAGCTTTGCCGACGCCGCCTGTACGCAGCAGCAAAAGCAAGACTCTCCGCTGTTCTCCGGATGAGATCCGACTGGCAATCGAGCGCTTTCTCGCCGCCAGCCAGCAACCGGCACTTTTCGAACCGGGCGAGATCCCTATGTCGATTGTTCCGGAACAATTTCACCTGGAACCGATTCGCGACACGATGCTGCGCCTCACCGTTTGGGACGGCACGCGTACCCTGAGCCGCAAGATTTTTGACTGTGAAGAGTTTCATCGCGCAAGGCTTGTCCTGCATGTCGAGCACTTTGGTGGGACCAAGGGTACCGTCATTCTTGCGGACCTGGGCGCGGCAGCAAACGCCAGCCTGCCGCAGCGTGGCAGACGTACCATCAAGCGCGAACTGGTGCGTGCGTCGCTTGCCCGCCAATACCCGGGTTGGCGCATTGCGGAGCTGACGACGGAGCCTGACTTGGCGCACAGCTTGTCGCCCACCTATCCTCGCGCGTGGTTGCGCAAAGGGACGCAGGGCATCGCGGCGATTGCCGCTCCCGATGCCGCGTCCGCCAATGGCGCACTGACGTTTGGCTTGATCTGGCTCGATTATCTGCGCCGTCGCGACCCTCGTACGATCACGCATACACTGGCCGTATTCGTACCCGCCGGCGCTGAGGTGGACACGGCGTTGCGCCTGCGGTATCTCGATCCGTCGCAGGTTTCGACGGAGTTATTTCAATGCTCGCCCGACGGGTACGAGGATCGTGTCGATCCTTCGCTGCCCTTTAATCTCGACACGCGACTGCTTCCGCCGGAGCCTGCGGATTTGCACGGCAGAAGCGCGATTGAGCAAGCCATTCGCAATGTTCCCGGTGTGGAAGCGATTGAGACCAACGACCGTAGCATCAGCTTTCGAGTTCGCGGACTCGAGGTGGCGCGGCGTGCTGCCGGACCTAATGGGCAAATTACATTCGGCATCGAAACCAAGCGGGAAGCCACTGCATCCCATGTTTCGGAGATTGTTGAACTGCTCAATTATGTGAGCCAGCATCGGGATCCGGAAATGAGTCACCAGGGACACGCGTTGTTCCGCCGGAACCCGGAGTGCTGGTTCGAATCGCAGGTGAGGGCGCGTCCGGACATACTGGATGCCAGCCTCTGTCCGGACCCGATTTACGGGCAGGTGCCTGCGATGGCCGGAGCGCGCCCCCGTTCTTCTTTTGACCGGGATGGAACGGAGAAGGGCGCCAGTTACAGGGCCGATCGCGACTTGATTGATTTGCTCGCGGTCGGCCGCTCCGGGCGTTTGTCGGTGATTGAGTTGAAGACCAGCGAGGACATTCACCTGCCGATGCAGGGCCTCGACTATTGGATCCGCGTGAAGTGGCACTTGGAACGCGGAGACCTGGACGGCTATTTTCCAGGGATTACGGTTGCGCGTACAGTGGCCCCTAAACTGCTGTTGGTAAGTCCAGCGCTGAACGTACATCCTGCCAACGAGATTGTCATCCGGTACTTTGCGCCGGAAGTAGACGTCGAGCAGATTGGCGTCGGCGTAGAATGGCGAAAGGAGCTCCGCGTCCTGTTCCGGCGCGGAAGAAACTAGTCGAAACCATGTCGTTGGGATTGATCCGCACTGTACAAAAAGCCGTCACGTACCTGAACCCGGAAGAGGTTCGGCGCGATGCCGACTACCCGCTGGCTGTCAGCCTCAACGCGTCCAGCCCGCAGGCGATGTGGGCGATGGAAAGCTATTTCTGTCCGCCGTCGCTGTCGCGGTCGAAGCGCGACCAGGTGCTGGAGATCCTGCATTCCGACCGCAATCCCGACCTTGTCATCTTTGAAGCTGGCATGCCGGACATTCCCAAGCACGCCTTCGCGTTTGATCGCGACAAGCCGGAAGTTTGCATCCGCGCGATCCTCAAGAAGCGCGACGACCTGCGCATCGTGCTGGCGCGGCATCTGATGCCATTTCGCGAACCGGTGGTGAACCAACTGATTGCCACTGTCGCAAAAGAGAACGCGCTGTTCTCCGTTGCGACAGCGCTGCCCGATGTGGTGCCGCTCATTTCCCTGCCCTGGGCCATTGGCGAGTTCGCTACCGACACGGCGTTTCTGACGATGAACCAGGTACGGCTGGCGTTTCTGATCGCTGCGGCGAGCGACCACCCCGTGGGCTACGCGGAACAGAAAGCGGAACTCGCCTCGATTCTAGCCGGCGCGTTTGGCTTCCGTGCCATTGCGCGACAGCTCGTGTCCAAGATCCCGCTGGGCGGCGGACTCATCCCCAAAGCGGCGATCGCCTACGCCGGTACACGCGTGGTTGGACTGTCGATGGAGCGGCTGTACCGCACGGGGTACGGCTATTCGCAGGACGAACGCAACAACGCCTACGAAGACGCCTTCCAAAAAGGCCGGGTCTTCGCAGGCGGTATGGTAGATAAACTCCGGAAGCGCTAGTTAGTGGCCGAGCGTTTCAAGATAACGCTCGCACTCGATGGCGGCTTTGCAGCCCGCACCAGCAGCGGTGATGGCCTGCCGGTACACGCGATCTTCGACGTCGCCGGCGTGGAACACACCTTCGATGTTGGTACGCGCGCCGCCCTTGCCCACAATGTAACCGTCTTCGTCCAGATCGATCTGGCCGACAAACGGCTGCGTGTTGGGGATGTGGCCGATGGCGACGAAGAAGCCGTCCACTTCCTGATCCCAAGCCTCGTTGGTGACGATGTTGCGCAGGCGAACGCCGGTAACGATGTTCTGCGTCACGTCATAGACGTCGTCCACCACGGTGTTGGTGAGGAACTTGATCTTCGGGTTCGATCGTGCGCGGTCGAGCATGATCTTGGACGCGCGGAACTCTTCGCGACGGTGCACGATGGTGACTTCGCTACCAAAGCGCGTTAAGAAGTTGGCCTCTTCCATCGCGGTGTCGCCACCGCCGATGACCATGATCTTCTTGCCGCGGTAAAAGAAGCCGTCGCAGGTGGCGCAGGACGATACGCCGTGGCCGATTAGCTTTTGTTCGTTGGGCAGATTCAGCCAGCGGGCCGAGGCGCCGGAGGCGATGATGAGGGTCTTGGTTTCGGTCCACTCGCCATCGATCTGGATGCGGAAGGGGCGCTGCGACAGGTCCGCGGCGGTCACCTTGGCATGAAGGTACTCGGCGCCGAACTTCTGGGCCTGCTTCTTCATGTTCTCGACGAGGTCCGGGCCTTGGACGCCCTCGGGGAAACCGGGGAAGTTTTCGACTTCGGTGGTGATGGAAAGCTGGCCGCCGGGTTCGTGGCCAATCAGGACAAGGGGCTTCAGATTGGCGCGGGCTGCATAGATGGCGGCGGTGTTGCCGGCGCAGCCCGAACCAACAATAATGACGTTCCGCATGATGAGGTTGTTAAAGGGTGATGAGGGCTCGGAGACGTACTGTTCCCGAACCCTCATGCTAGCATGCGGCGGATTCTTTACTTCTTGCGGTTCTTGTGGATGCGGATGCCGGCAAAGGCCAGCAAGCCACCGCCAATAAGACCGAGGCTGGCCGGCTCCGGAACGCCGTTCAGCACGTCGTTGCCGCAGGTGGCCGAGGAGAAGTGGATGCCCGCACCGGTGAGGCTCTGCAGGTTGTTGGCAACCTGGGAACCCGCGGCGTAGTTGAGAGTGATGGTGGCCTTGAACTCAGGAGCGGTGGTACCGTTGCCCTGGTTGGTGAGGATCGTTACCGCGCCGTTGACCAGATTGGTGAGCGAGCCAGCGCCGTCGTTGCGCAGCCAAACGATTTCGTTGGGGCGGTAGGCGATGCTGGTGGGGTTATTGAGCGCCTGAGCGGCAGTCAGCACGCCGTTCGAGTTGTTGATCTGGTACAGAACGCCGCCAACCACGTTGCCGGAGACGGCAGTGTTGTGGGTTTGCAGCGCGATGCCGTAGTTGAAGCCGTTACCCGACAGGAACAGGTCGCCGAGGCTTAGAATCACCGAGTTCACAGAAAACGGGGACAAGCTGGAGGCTGTGTTGATGCCGAAGTTGAAGTAAAGGTCGATGGTGGCCGAAGTGGCGCCAAAGTTGAAAACACCTTTCTGAATGTCGAACCCGAGCGGGTCGCCCACCACGTCGCAGCTGGGGCTGCTCGAGTTGGCACAGGGTGCATTGAAAGGGTCGGTTACCGTGAAGCTCGTTGCGAACGCCGAAGGCACGCACGCCGCAAGCAGCAGTGTGGGAAGAAGTTTCATCGAATCACCTGGGTACGAGAATGCCGCCAGGGGATGAATGAAACATGGGAGTGCGGGACCATACGGTTCCAGCACTCCCATCAGTACTTCTGCGAGTTTGTTTACTAGTACTAGTTAGAACTCCAACCGCAGCGACACCTGACCGGTGCGGCCGCCGCCGAAGTCCACGCCACGGGAACCCGTGATGCGTCCGAAGTTGTTGTTGGTGATGTCCATCTGCGGATCGCCCAGGTTCGTCCAGTTGGGTACGTTGGTGAAGCTGCCTTCCGCGCGCATCCGAACCACTTCCGTGATACGGAAGGTCTTGCTCAGAGCGGCGTTCAGGCCGAACGTACCAGGTCCCGTCACGATGCCGACGCCAGAGTTGCCAAAGCGTCCGATGGGAGCGGGCGTGGTACCCGGAGTGGTTCCGATGGCGCAGTTGAACGGCGTCGCGCTGCCGATCGCGCGGCCGGGGCAGAGGAACGCACTGCGGTCCAGCCACTGGTCACGAGTCGGGTTGGCGACGCTGCCATTGCCGAGGCGATCGGGGCGCTGCGCACCACGGCTGGGCGCGTTGGTACCCGAAGGATCACCGCCGCTGAACACGGGCGTGAGGTACGGACCGCTCTGCAGGGTCAGGATGCTCGACACCTGCCAGCCACCGAAGATGGCGTCCACCGCGCGATTGGCGCCGCCCATAAAGGCGCGACCCTTGCCGAACGGCAGTTCGTACACCATGGTGCTGACAAAGCGATGACGGCGCGTGGCGTACACATCGCCGCGGTCGGCACGGCGGTCTAGCGAGTTGGTCACACGGCCACCACCGGTTTCACCGGCAAAGCCGCTGGGTGCAGGACCCGCATTATCCGCGAGGTTCTTGGCCAGGGTGTACGCCGTGGTGAACGACAGACCCTTGCTGAAGCGGCGGTTCAATTCCGCCTGGAACGAGTTGTAAACCGCGTTGGCGCCCGCGTCGCGGCTGAAGATGAGACCCCAGTTCGGGAACGGACGATCGGTGTTGGGACGCTGCGAGAAGTACGTGGTGGACGGGGCCATCTGATTGACGTCCGGCGCCCACGGCAGGTGCGTGCTCTTGTTGCCGATGTAGCTGAGGCGGACACCGGTGGAACGGTTCACCTGGCGATCGACCGACAAGCTCCACTGGTGCATCTGCGGCGGCTTGAAGTCGATCTGGTTGGCGGTGCGGAACTCGAACGTACCGACGGCGTTGGACGAAATGCCGCTACCCGGCGTACGAGTGTCGGGCAGGCGGAAGATCGGCGTGCCTCCGGCGCTGATGTTGTTGAAGTTGCGAACGTCGCTCTGGACCGTACCGGTGAGCGAGAAGAAGATGGAGCCGAGCAGAATCATGTTGTACGTACCGAAGCTCGAACGAATCGTGGTCTTGTCGTTCAGGCGGTACGCCATGCCGAGGCGCGGCAGAAACTGCGTCTTGTAGGTGGTGCGCAAAGCGTCCGGCAGGCCCACTTCTGAGGCCGTCACGATCGGCGTGCAGCCAACGCCGTTGATGGGGTTGCCGGGGCAGCCGTTGAACGACGTGATGGCGCCGGGGGCGACGAGCGTGCGGGCCTTGGGGTCGTTCATGATGACGACACGGCCGGTACGCGGCACGCTACGGTCAAAATTGGCGATGTTCAGGCCTGCGTCAGCGTAGCCGGGATGCAGTTCGTAACGTACGCCAACGTCCACGGTGAGCTTCTTGGACACGGTGATGGTGTCCTGCACGTACGTCTTGTAGTGGTAAGCGCGGCCGTCGTTGTCGCTGGACAGGATCGCGATGGCGCTCGATGCAGGGACGCCCAGCAGGAAGTCTGCAAACGAGTCGCCGGAGAAGATACCGGTGAAGTTGAAGTCACCGTAGTTGTTGCCGGTGGTAAAGCCGAGCGCGGACTGGCCCACCAGACGGCGGATATCGATACCGGTCTTGATGGTGTGCTTGCCCTTCACCCAGGTCAGGTTGTCGATGAACTGGTTGTTGATGGAGTTGCTGAAGCCGGGGCGACCCTTGCTGACACCGGTGTAGTTGCGAATGCCGAAGTTCGGCAGGCCGTTAAAGAAGATGTCCTTCTGGATGTCGTTCAGGTTCAGGCCGTTGGTGAACGAGCGGCCGTCGAAATTGAAGATCTGGCGCGCTTCCGACTGGACACGGCCATAGCGGAACTCATTCAATAAGGTCGGGCGGATCGTCCAGGTATAGGAGAAGGTCGCCTGCCAGTACTTTTCGGAGTTCGTGTCGCTGGGCAGCAGAAGGTTGTTCGCGCCGAGCGAAGGATTGTTCTTGCGGTTGTAGCGGCCAAACACGGTATGCGACGAGTTGAAGGTGTGGTCGACACGCGCTTCATACTGGTCGGACTCGATGTTGGTGGCGACGTTGTTGCGGAAGTTCGCGTCCGTACGGGCGGTGGTGGAGCCGAAGTTGATCTCCGGGTACAGCGCCATCACCGAGCGGGCGATCGGGCTGATCTGACTGGTGGGGATCACGTTGCCAGCAAACGGAAGCCGGGTGTACGGGTCGATGAGCGTCAGGTTCGCACCTTCGCGGCTAAAGTCGCCGTTCTTCACAAAGGAGGTCGGTACCGTGTTCTGCACCGTGCTCTGGCGCGGATAGCGCATCGATTCCCAGGTGAAATAGAAGAATGTCTTGTCTTTGCCGTTGTAGATCTTGGGCAGAACCACAGGTCCGCCGACGGTGGCACCGAAGGTGTTGCCGATCTTGGCAGGCAGAGTGGCCTGACCGAAGCTGCGGGCATCCAAGGCCTTGTTCTGGTGGTACCAGAACAGCGCGCCATGTACCTTATTGGTGCCGCTCTTGGACGTCACGGTGATGTCGCCGGGCTGGCCGAATTCGGCCGTATTGCCCACGCCCTGCACCTTGATTTCGGAGATCGATTCGACGGAGAGGAACTGGTTGCGGGCCGGGCTGTTGCCGGTCAATTGCGTGATCGAGATACCGTCCACGCTGCTTTCGCTCTGGGCGGGCAAGCCACCCTGGATCGACAAGCCCTGGCCGTTGTCCGCCTGTACGCCGGGGAGAGCCTGCAACAGAGCATAGGGGCTGGTGGAACCGGAGCCGCGAACATTGGACGGCAGGTTCAGTACTTTTTCCGGGGTCAGGTTGGAGGAGATCGCCGGAGAGTCCGTCGCGATCACGCCGGCCGAGGTGGAGACTTCCACCACTTCGGTGACAGAGCCGACCTGCAGCGTCGCGTCGACGCGCAGAGTCTGGCGGGCGACCAGTTGTAACTGGGTGGCGGTGAACGTGCGGAAACCGTTCGCGGTGACCGCAACAGTATAAGGACCGGCCTTGACGTTCTGGAACTCGAACGCGCCACTGGCATCGGCGGCCATTTCGCGGCTGGTGTTCTCAGCGGTGTTGGTGAGTTTGACGGTCGCGCCGGATACGGAGGCCCCGGACGGGTCTTTGACAGTGCCGAGCACGACGCCGAACGTCGATTGCGCGTGCGCGGCTGCGATTGTTAGCAAGACTACTGGCAATATTTGTAAAGAACGTGCCATATGTCTCGACAGGGTAGCAAGGATTCATGACTCCGTAGTTACACCTACAAAAATCCAAACCCCTGTAATATTGCCTGGTTACAGCCGTCTTTGACCAGAGAAGGTCCATCCCGCATGCTAAATTTAAGTGGCCGCAAGGATTTCTGAACTTCTGCCGCAAAATCATCGTCCAATGCTGAGAGGGAGTTAGCAAACAAAGTGAAGAAGAAGTGGAAGATCTGGTTAGGAATTATCTTGGTCGTTGTCATCGCGGGTGCGATCTTCGCCTCCGCCAAGATGAATCAGCGGGGAATTGTCGCGGTACAGACGGGTAAAGCCTCGCGCCAGGATCTTTCTGCCGTCGTCACTGCTTCGGGCGAAATCAAGCCGCGTACTTATATCAATATTGGTGCTAACGCCCAGGGCCGCATTGTGGACCTCCTTGTGAAGGAAGGCGACCGCGTCCGGAAGAACCAGGTCGTCGCCCGCATCGAAGCCGTACAGGCGGAGGCGGAAGTTTCGGCGCAGCGCGCTGCTGTCGCCTCGGCCGTCGCCGATGCCTCAGCGTCCGAAGCCGGCTTGAAGTCGATGGACGACTCGATCGCCGCCCAAGTCGCTGCCCTCGATCGCGCCAAGGCGGAACTGGACCGTACCAAGGTCGAGTTCGACCGTGTCGCCGGTCTCTATAAGGACAAGCTGGTGGCCCGCCAGGATTACGACGCGAAAAAGTCCGCCTTCGACGCGCAGGTCGCAGCGGTTCGCGAAGCGGAAGCCCGCGTCACCCAGTTTAAGAGCCAGCGCGCGCAGACCGCCGCCCAGTTGAACGCCACCCAGCGCCGTATCTCGCAGACCCAGGCCAATCTGGCCCGTGTGGCGGACATGTTGGCCAAGCACAACGCCACCGCCCCTCTCGATGGCGTCGTCACCAACCTGCCGGTCCGCGTGGGTGAAACCGTAGTGCCAGGCGTGCAGAACTCCGCCGCCAGCACCATCATGACCATCGCCGACATGTCGCTGATCACCGCCGAAGTGAAGGTGGATGAAACCGACATCGTCAACGTCAAGCTCGACCAAGTAGCCGATATCACTATCGACGCGATGCCCAACAAGACCTTCAAAGGCCGCGTGATCGAGATCGGCAACACCGCCATCCTGCGCTCCACCGGTGTCGCGGCATCGCAGAGCAGCGTCTCCAGCCAGGAAGCCAAGGACTTTAAGGTAGTCGTCGCCATCGACACTCCTCCAGACGAAATCCGCCCCGGCCTGTCCTGCACGGCCAAGATCATCACGGCCACGCGTAGCAAGGCCGTTACGATCCCGATTCAGGCCCTGACGGTCCGCCAGCGCGGCGATCTGGAACCGGAGCCCGAAGGCGGCAAGAAGAAGGATCTGCCCGCCCCCGGCTCGCCCGAAGAGAAGGCCCGTAAGGAAGAACTGCAGGGCGTGTTCGTGGTGGTCAACGGCAAGGCAGAGTTCCGGCAGTTGGAAACCGGCATCACCGGCGCCACTGACATCGAAGTCACCAAGGGCTTGAAGGAAGGCGAAGAGATCGTCACCGGAAGCTACAAAACCATCCGTACCTTGCGTAATGAAACCAAGGTGAAGGTGGATAACACGCGTCCAGGCACCGATTCGAAGGCCTAGGCCGGAAACCTCGGCCAGCTTCCATACGCCATACTTAGCTAAGGGACTCAAACTACCAAACACATGTCCGCCGTCATGGATTCAATCGCCGCCAAGGGCGAACAACTCAAGCGCGATGGTGTGGTCATCCGCACGTACGATCTGTGGAAGACCTACGTCATGGGCGACCAGACCATCAATGCCGTCTCCGGCTGCGACATCGAAATCCGCAAAGGCGAATATGTCGCCATCATGGGCCCGTCGGGTTCCGGTAAGTCGACCCTGATGAACCTCATCGGCTGCCTCGACACGCCGAGCAAGGGTGAGTACTACCTTGCCGGGCGCGCCGTCAGCCAGATGAACGACGACGAACTGGCGCAGATCCGTAACAAGGAAATCGGCTTCGTCTTCCAGACGTTCAACCTGCTGTCCCGCGCCACCGCGCTCCACAACGTCGAACTGCCGCTGATCTATTCCGGTATCGCCGCCGGCAAGCGCGATGAGTTGGCCCGCGCCGCGCTGCGCAGTGTGGATCTTGAAAAGCGCATGTTCCACAAGCCGAACGAACTGTCGGGCGGTCAGCGTCAGCGCGTTGCTATTGCGCGAGCCCTGGTGAACAACCCGTCGATCCTGCTTGCCGACGAACCCACCGGCGCTTTGGACACGGCAACCGGCATCGAAATCATGGCGCTGTTCGAACGCCTGCACCAACAGGGCAACACCATCGTGCTCGTTACCCACGAACACGACATCGCCTTGCATGCCCACCGCATCATCCACATCCGCGACGGCAAGGTCGAACGCGACGAAGCAGTCAAAAAATAAGCTCGCTCGTTGTATCCTAGCGATACATACATGAGTGACCACGCAGTTGTTTACGCGCCCAGCGCCGAGTTCATCGCGCAGGCCAATGTAAAGGGCATGGAGGGCTACCGCGAGCTCTACGCGGCTGCCGACGCCGATCCGGAAAAGTTCTGGTCTGAGTTCGCCGCCTCGAGCGTCGATTGGGCCGAACCATGGACGCAGGTGCTGGACTGGAGCAACCCTCCCTTTGCCAAGTGGTTCGTGGGCGCTAAGCTCAACGTCGCCCACAATTGCCTGGACCGTCATCTTTCGACCTCGCGCAAGGACAAGATCGCCATTCTGTTTGAAGGCGAACCCGGCGATTCCCGCGCCATTACCTACGCCGAACTGCACAAGCTGGTGTCGCGCTTCGCCAATGTCCTGAAGGGCCGCGGCCTCAAGCAGGGCGATCGCGCCATCATCTACATGCCGATGATTCCGGAAGCCGCCGTGGCGATGCTCGCCTGCGCGCGCCTGGGCATCATCCATAGCGTCGTGTTCGGCGGCTTCTCTGCTGAGGCATTGAAGACCCGTATCCAGGATCTGGGTGCGCAACTCGTCATCACCGCCGACGGTGGTTGGCGCCGCGCGAAGGAAGTGAAGCTGAAGCCCGCCGTCGACGAAGCCGTACTGGATTGCCCGACCATCCAGAACGTCATCGTTTATCAGCGCACCAACAGCGGCGCCGCGATGACCGAAGGCCGCGACCATTGGTGGCACGAACTCGAAGCCGGCGTCAGCGACGATTGCCCCGCCGAACCCTTCGATTCCGAAACCCCGCTCTACGTGCTCTACACGTCCGGCACCACCGGCAAGCCCAAAGGCATCCTGCATACTTCCGGCGGCTACCTCACCCAAGCGATGGCCAGCATGAAGTGGGTGTTCGACCTCAAAGAGAGCGACATCTACTGGTGCTCGGCCGACATCGGCTGGGTCACCGGCCATAGCTACGTCGTGTACGGTCCGCTGGCCTCCGGCGCAACCGTGCTGATGTACGAAGGTACGCCCGATACGCCGACGTTTGCGCGCTGGTGGCAGGTGATCGAGAAGTACAAGGTCACGATCTTTTACACTTCGCCGACGGCGATCCGCGCGCTCATCCGCCAGGGCGACCAGTTCCCCAACGCGCACGACCTGTCGTCACTGCGCCTGCTCGGAAGCGTCGGCGAGCCGATCAACCCAGCGGCTTGGGAGTGGTACTACAAGACCATCGGCAAATCGAAGTGCCCGATTGTCGACACATGGTGGCAGACCGAAACGGGCACCATTATGATCTCGCCGTTGCCTGGCGCAGTACCTGCAAAACCGGGGTCCGGCACGTTGCCGCTGCCCGGTGTGCAAGCCGAAGTGGTGGACTTGAAGGGGCACCCGGTGGAGCGCGGCAAGGAAGGCTATCTCATCATCCGCAAGCCGTGGCCGAGCATGCTGCGTACGTTGTGGGGCGACCCCGAGCGCTTCAAGGAAGCCTACTGGAGCAAGTTCCCGGGCATCTATTTCACGGGCGACGCCGCGCGCCAGGACGAGGATGGATACTTCTGGGTTCTGGGTCGCGTGGACGACGTCATGAACGTGTCGGGTCACCGGTTGTCGACGATGGAGATCGAGTCCGCGCTGGTACGGCATCCGGCAGTTGCGGAAGCGGCAGTGGTCGGCAAGCCGCACGAGATCACGGGTCAGGCAGTGTGCTGCTTTGTGACGTTGAAGAAGGGCGACCACGATGTGGATGCTCTTGGCAAAGAGCTACGGCAGTGGGTGGCGCACGAGATCGGAGCGTTCGCGCGTCCCGAAGAGATCCGGTTTACGGAAGCGATGCCGAAGACACGCTCGGGCAAGATCATGCGGCGATTACTGCGTGAGATCGTGACGTCGCACACCGTGGCGGGAGACGTAACGACGCTTGAAGACATGAACGTCATCACGTCGCTCGCGGCGGCGCAGCAAGACGAAGACTAATGCACTGGGGCGGCATCGTTTTCGCGGCGGCAGCGATCTTGTTGCGCGCGGAGACGGTGCCGTTCGTCGGCTGCCCCTCGACAGGGCACGCCTCGTTCCCAATCCCGCAGTCCGGCCCCCATCGAGTGGACGGTATCTCGTGGGAGACTGCCTCGAAACTCGCGTACTACGCGTATCAGCATCAGGGTGCCTACATCGGCGGAGGCGTTCTGGCACCGAGGGGCTGGCAGTGCATGGCGTGGCTAGGGTCGAGCGGCACCAGCCTGATCGTAAGTCCACGTGTAGAGGTCAAAGCCGATTGGGAGGCACCAGTCGGACCCGCAGTAATCGCAAGATGGAACGCGGGATCCGGGCGCTTTCAAACCGGTGAACTCATCGCGCGGGCATTTCCGGAGTACCGCTCGCGACTGAAGTCGCATTTCACGGACTTCGGTGTATCGTATGTGTTCCGGCCATTTCCGTACGATACGGTCGTGCGGCGTACTCCTCGAATCGTCGAGTTCCAAACACCTGCAAATCGCAAGGGCCTGGGTAATCTAAACGGCCTTCCGGTGGCTGGCGCTTTGATCTACGGAGCCGGCGTTCTGCAGGACGGGGAAGATTCTTTTGTGATCACCATACGTCCACCAAACGGCGACGGCCCGCTTGCGAGAACCATCCTGCGGCACGCCGTTAGCGAAGCGAGTCCACAACACAGCGGAACCCGGTGAACGCATCGGGCACGCCGGGCTGACGCCAACCTCGGGCGGAACTCCGGAGCGAATTCGGCGGGCTACCCCAGCTTCCGCCACGCTGTACACGCCCGCCCGGTACCTCGTCCGCGCACCACTCCCAAACATTGCCCAACATATCGAACAGACCGTACGCGTTCGCCCGCTTCTGACCCACCGGATGCGGACGATTCTGATTGGTCCCCTGAATGAACCTCCAGTACGCCTCCGTATCCCCATTACGCCATAGCATCGCTGAGTCGATCTGAAACAGCCCGGCGTTATCGCCGTACCACGCGATGTCCAGCAGATCCACCGAATAGCGCACACCCGGCATCCCACCGCGCGCCGCGTACTCCCATTCGGCCTCCGCCGGCAGACGTCCGCCCGCTTGCTGTTCGCAGAACTGCTTGGCGGCTTCCCAATTGACATTCGAGATCGGCAACGACGGATCAGCGCTGGTTACGACAGCATTGGTCGCAAACTTGCGGAAGGCTCCGACAGTCACCTCCGTTTGGCCCATCCAAAAACCTTTGGCAATCGTGACCTCACGATTGGGACGCTCATCGGGTTGGCACATCGGATCCGCGACAGTGCTGGTACAGCCCATCCGAAAGGTGCCCGCCGGGATGTACACGTACTTCTGCTCGTCGCGCGAGTTGACGCGTACATCGCCAGCAAATGGCGGAGGCTCACGCAGTACGAACGCGAGCAGACCCGCTACCGTCATCACGACGAACAGGAGTCCAGAGACAATCAGACCTCGGTTCGGTGCGGGAACATACGGGGGCGCCGGAGGCGGAGGCAATGGCGACGGCAAGGGCAGCGGCAAAGGCTCGTCGCGCAATGTCGTACGACGTGGCGTACCATCCGCTGCCGGGAGACTCTGCCGGATCGCGTCCAGCCTTGCGAACACCACCCCAGCATCGCGAGGCCGTCCGTCGGGCCATACCGTCAACAACTCCATCACCAGTGACGACAGTGCAGGCGGCGTATCCGGACGAAAACTCGTGGGCGGCAATGGCGGACCTGCCTTGATCTGCTCGATCCACGCCCCTTGCTCGGTAGCGCCGTACGGCGTGTGGCCGCACAGCATCTGGTACATCGTGACACCCAGCGAGTACAGGTCCGCACGGCCATCCAACTGCTTGCCCGGGTACACCCACTGCTCCGGCGCCGCGTAACCAACCGTACCGCCGCGCAACACGCTGGTGGTTTGCGAGGAGGAATGATCGGCGGCCAGGCCAAAGTCGATGAGCTTCAACACCGGGCGACCCGTTGAGTCCTGCGCGATCAGGATGTTCTGCGGCTTGATGTCGCGATGGATCAGCCCGGTCTGATGTGCGGCGTGCAAGCCCGCGGCGATCTGCATGGAAAAATCGATTACCTCGGCCAGTGATAGCCGCCGAAGTTTCAACAGCGCGCCGAGTTCGCCACCCGCCGCGTACTCCATCACCAGGATGAGATGTCCGTCGTCGGTCTGCGTCATATGCTCGACCTCGACGATGTTCGGTGTACCTTTCAGGCGCCGAACGGTGCGAGCTTCATCGCGGAACTTGCGCACGTAGTCCGCATCGCTCGCATACTGATCGTGCAGGCGCTTGATGACGTGAGTGGTGCCGAGAAAGCGGTGATGCGCGAGGTATGCGACGCCGAACCCGCCGGAGCCCAGTCTGCGGTCGATGACGTAATCGCCCCGAATGACGGTACCCGCAGGCCAGATCTCTCGTATGGGGATGAGAGTATCGTCGTCGTTATCACCAAAACGCGGAGGCCCTGGCTGCATGCATCGATCAGAGTATCATCAAGCGAAAAACATCGTCCCCAAAAGAAAAACCGGGCGGCTGCGATCTCCGGGGTGGAGATATACAGCCGCCCGAACACGTGACGGATGGAGGAAAGACGAAGGATTAACTTACTTGGCCGGGGGCATGATCACGGTGTCGATCACGTGAATCACGCCGTTGTCGGTGGCGATGTCGGTCTTTACAACCTTCGCGTTGTTCAACATCACGGTGCCACCCTTGGCCGAAATCTTCACATTCGCGCCCTGAACGGTCTTGGCGGACTTGAGCTTTACAACATCGGCGGCCATCACCTTGCCACTCACGACGTGGTAGGTGAGGATGCCCTTGAGCTTCTCGGGATCCTTCAACAGGGCATCCACGGTGCCAGCAGGCAGCTTGGCAAAGGCTTCATCGGTGGGCGCGAACACGGTGAATGGCCCGGGGCTCTTCAGCGTGTCAACAAGGCCGGCTGCCTTCACAGCGGCCACCAGCGTCTTAAAGCTGCCAGCGGCAACCGCGGTGTCGACGATGTCTGCCGCCGGAGCGGAAACAGCGAAGGCGGAAAGCAAAGCCAGCATTGGTAGAGTGCGCTTCATCATTATCGAAAATCTCCTAGAGAACTTGAAGCCGGCGTCTTTGTCATTTCTGGCCGCCGGGTCTTCAGTATTCGTTCAACTAGAGAGATGAGCACCGCGAGAACGGAGTGTCAGAATTTTTCCGGGATCGCCAAGAATTGTTTGCGGATTGTGGATCCGGGTGAGAAGGATCTGCGCATCGCCGATATAGCGTTCGCGGAACGCTCCTTCGCAAAATGCCAGATAGTAGTCCCACATTCTTAGAAAGCGCTCGTCGAAGTTGAGGCGCAACACCTCTTCGCGAGTTTCATGAAAACGGCGGCGCCATTCCGCCAGCGTCAACGCATAATGTACGCCGATATCTTCGGCATGCATCAAGGTGAGACTAGACACGCGACCCACGGACTTTAACACTTCACTAATCGATGCCAGCTCGGCCCCAGGAAAGATGCGGCGCTGAATCCAGTCGGACTCGCGATGATACTGCGGGAACCGCTGCTCATTCATGGTGATGGTCTGAAACAACATCGAACCATCTGGCTTTAACAAACGGTCACAAGCGCCAAAGAACTCGTCATAATGATCGAGCCCGACAGCCTCAAACATCTCGATGCTGACGATCTTGTCGTACTTGCCGGTGAGCTTGCGATAGTCCTCCAGCAGCAGCGTCACGCGATCCTGAATGCCTGCGCGCTCAAAGCGAGCCTGGGCTGCGTCGTGCTGCTGCCGGCTGATGGTTGTGGTCGTAACCCGGCACCCGAACTTGGTCACCGCACGTTCTGCAAAGCCGCCCCAGCCCGTGCCGATCTCCAGCACATGATCATTGGGACCCAGGTCCAGTTTCTGGCAGATGTGGTCCAGCTTGTTTAGCTGCGCCTGCTCGAGCGATTCATTCTCGTCCTCAAATATGGCGCAGGAATACATCATGGCTTTGTTATCGAGAAAGAGCCGGAAGAAGTCATTCGACAGATCGTAATGCTCCGCGATGTTGCGGCGGCTACCGTCAATCGTGTTGTCGCGCATGGTGTGCCGCAGGCGGTACAGCAAACGGCTGATGCCGCTGGTCCAGCGCAGACCCGAGTTGAGCGCGCCCATGTTCTTCACCGCGATGCGAATGAGCGACACCAGATCGTCGCTCCACCAATCGCCGTCGATGTAGGCGTCGCCCGCGCCATCGTCGCCGCCCAGCAGAGCGCGGGAAAAGAAGCGAGGGTTTTCCACCACAAGCGTGGCGCGCAGGGGCGACGCCGGGTCGCCAAACACCTGCGATTGGCCGCCGGACGGAGGAATCAACTCCACGCGGCCGTGCTTCAGATGTGACAGGGTCTTACGAAATAGCTTTTCGCTCAGCTGCATGCAATTTTGCCGGATGTGTGTACACCGGCGCTCCCTTCCAATAAAGTCGTAAGGCTTCCCAATGAATTGCGGCGATCACTTTGGCCGTCATCCACGGATGACAAACCAGACCCACACGCAGATTCGATGCCGTCCATGGGCGGCGTTCCAAGGTCAACGTTGCATCAAACAGCTTGCCGTCTTCACCAACTGCGGCGTCCACTGTTTCCATGTGCGCTACCAGCTTTTCGCTGGGGTTGGTGAGAGTGAAGTCGTAAAACAGATCCATCGCCATAAATGGCGATACGTGCATATCCTTCGCGCAGCGATGCCGCATCGAGTTGGCCGCTGCTGTACGATTGGCCGCCGTCAGCCAGTAGTTGCGATTCTCACCAAAGGTATTGTTCACCTCGGCCAGAATCGAATGTACATTTCCTGCAGCATCCAGGCAGTAGAACAAAGAGATGGGGTTGAAGTTGTACCCGAGGTACCGGAGGTGCGTTAGCAAAAAGATCTTGCCGCCCGAAGGCAACTCGACGCCTTGCTCTTTGGCATTCCGCTCCACGCGAGTCCGCAAGGCGACGGACGGGTCGCCCAGATGATCACGCTCATCAAACGATGCCCAATTGAAGCTGTTGTAGCTCGACCAGCGCGACCGCGACATCACTTGGGGAATCTCGTCGATGTCCAAGAAGGCCATGAACAGCTTGTACGTGAAGGCGTGAGGAACCGGCCGGAATCGCCGGTGGCGCAATGTCCCAAAGTACAAGGCAGACTCGATCACTAGACATCCACTCCCAGACTCTTTGCCACGCGCAATGCCGAATTTAGACCGTCTTCGTGGAAGCCGTAAAACCAGTAGGCGCCGCAGAAATGCGTACGCTTGCCTGCCCCGCTAATTTCGCTCCAGCGCTGTTGCGCGGCCACAGCGGCCCGATCGTACACCGGATGATGATACACAAAGCGCCGCAGGATCTTCTCCTCGCGAATACGCTCCGTGCCGTTCAATGTCACGCAGTATTGCTGATCCGTCTGCAAGGATTGCAGGCGGTTCATGTGGTAGGTCACCGTGGCTGCTGCCAGATCTTTGCCGCACAGGTTGTAGTTCCAAGATGCCCGTGCGTTGTCCCGCTTGGCCAGCAAATTCTCGTCCGTGTGCAGCACTACATCGTTGCGAGATGTCACAAAATGCTGCAGGACGTCGCGCTCCGCATACGTCGCGTCGGCCAACAGCGGCAGCACCTGATTGCCATGGCAGGCGAACACCACTTGATCAAAAGTCATCGGGGGCATCGCTGCATCGCGGAACCGGATGGTAACAGAGTCCTCCGCGCGCTCCACCAACGCGATGTCGCACCCCTTGTGGATGCGCTCGGCAAAAGGCTTGCTCAACGGCGCCAAGTACTCATTGCTGCCGCCCTTCACCACCTTCCACTTGGGATGCGTGTTGATGCCCAGCATGCCGTGGTTTTGAAAGAAGCGCAGCAGGGTAAAGGCGGGAAAGTGGCGGATGCCATCGGTCGACATCGACCAAACGGCGGACGCCATCGGATACAGATAGCGCTCGGTAAAGACGTCCGAATAGCGACCCTGGTCGATCACGTCGCCAAGTGTGATAGAAGCCAGAGTGGGATCGTCCAGCAAGCGCGGAGCCTGGCGATTGAAGCGCAGGATCTCGGTCAGCAGACGGTACTGCGCCGGGTCCACCCAACTCGACGGCTGCGCGAAAAAACCTCGCAGACCTCGGCTTGAATACTCAAAGCCCGTGTCAAGGTCGTTCACCGCGAACGACATGTCGCTCGCCTGCGTCGCGACGCCGAGTTCCGCAAACAGGCGGATAAGGTTCGGGTACGTGCGGTCGTTGTGGACAATGAATCCGGTGTCGACGGCTAACGGACCCTTGGGCGTATCCACCGTGACAGTATGCGTGTGTCCGCCGAGGCGGTTGTCTTTCTCAAAGAGCCAGACGGTATGTTTGCGGCTCAGGTAGTACGCCGCACCAAGCCCGGAAATCCCACTGCCGATTACCGCAATGCGCATCGTTTATTGTCGAACCCTTTCCGGATGGCGGACGCGAAACGGCCGCAGCCCGGAGGCAATCCCGAACAGTGAAAGCACCCAGATGCCGACATACGTGAGGTCCAGTTCCCACCAGCGGTACCCGCAGCGGCAACTGCTCATGTAGTAGTGATGGTTGTTGTGCCAGCCCTCGCCAAAGGTCACGAGCGCCAGCCACCAGTTGTTGCGGCTGCCGTCGGGCGTATCGAAGCGCCGCGTACCGGCCAGATGCGCGATGGAGTTGATGGCGAACGTACAGTGGTACAACACCACCGTCGACACCAGAAAGCCCCACACCAGGCCCGGCACACCAAACACAAGGGTCAATGCGAGGGCGAACACCACCGGCGGAATCCAATGGTGCTTGTCCAGAAACACCAGTTCCGGATACCGCGTGAGGTCTGCGACTGACTTCGGATCGTACTCGTCGAACTCGTTTGACAGAATCCACCCGACGTGGGACCACCAGAACCCGCGCTGATGCGGCGAGTGGTTGTCCTCTTCATGATCGGAATGCCGGTGGTGATGACGATGCTGCGCCACCCACCAGAGCACGCCTTTCTGCGCGGAGGTCTGCGCGAGGAAAGCCAATAGAAACTGCGGTACGCGACCCAACTTATAACTACGGTGGCTGAAGTAGCGATGGTAACCGGCTGTTACGGCCCACATACGGATCGAGTAGGTGAAGGCGGCAAGACCCACCATCCACCATGCAAACGGCGTGAAAAACGCCGCAAAAGCGCTGATATGTAAAAGAACGAATAAAGCAACCAGGCCAAACCGGTAGCGTTGCTGAGCCATCGTAGGTTGGGATGCCTCCTATCTCATGTTCGGGTTATTTAAAATAACTCACCGTAGCAACCTTGCGCATCCTGAAATCCAGGGGAGACGATGCCAATTTCGGAACAACTCGCACTGGCTACCGGAGCCGTTATGGCGATGATGCTGGTGCTGTGGTTGATCCACCTGCGTACCGGTAACGCCTCCATTGTCGATCCGGGGTGGGCTGGTGGGCTGGCGCTGATTGCCGCTATTTACGCCGTCACTGCGAGCGGACATCCAGCGCGAGTCTGGCTGATGGCGGGGATGGCCATCGTGTGGGGCGTGCGGCTTTCGATGTACCTGCTGCTGACACGCGTCATCGGCCACCCGGAGGAGGGGCGCTATGTGGAAATCCGCCGCAACTGGAAAACCAACATCCCGCTCAAGTTTCTGGCCTTCTTCGAATTTCAAGCGTTGCTCTGCGTTTTCCTGTCTATTCCATTTCTGACCTCGATGCGCAATCCGTCGCCTGACATCGGCGTCTTGGAATGGCTCGGCGTCATTGTATGGGTGATCTCTTTTGGCGGCGAACTTCTTGCCGACTCCCAGCTGCACCAGTTCAAGCAGAACCCCGCCAATAAAGGTAGAACCTGCCGCGCCGGACTCTGGAAGTACTCGCGCCACCCCAACTACTTTTTTGAATGGCTCGTCTGGGTGGCCTTCGCGCTGTTTGCGACCCCCTCCGAGTACGGCTACTTGTCCTGGATGTGCCCGGCTCTGATGCTGTACTTCCTGTTCCGCGTCACCGGCATCCCCGCGACGGAAGCGCAAGCCTTACGTACCAAGGGCGACGACTATCGCCAATACCAACAAACCACCAGCGCCTTTGTGCCCTGGTTTCCCCGGAACAACCCCGGCAAAGGAGCAGAAGGCGCGGCCCATGCAAGGTGAATCGATTCTCATTTCCTGGATGGAGCGTGGTCTCCTTCCCGACGGCTTGATCCGCCTGGGCATTCGACGCCTCTGCAAGGCTCGCCTGGAAGAACTCCGCGCCGGCGGACCCAAAGCGCAGGAAGCATTTATCGCCTCCCTGCATGAGACGCCTGTGGTGGCGCTCGAAACCGACGCCGCCAACCGCCAGCATTATGAAGTACCGGCCGAATTCTTCGTCAAGGCCCTTGGTCCCCACCGCAAGTACAGCAGCGCGATCTGGGAGCCGGGTACGGAAACGCTCGAACAGGCCGAAGCCGCCATGCTCGCACTCACTTGCCAGCGCGCCGACCTTCAGGACGGCCAGGACATTCTGGAACTCGGCTGCGGCTGGGGGTCGCTGTCGCTCTGGATGGCCGAGCATTACCCGAACAGCCGGATCCTTGGCGTCTCCAATTCCGCGTCGCAGAAGAAGTTTATCGACGGCGAACGCGTCCGCCGCGGTCTCCACAACCTGGAAATCGTCACCGCCGACATGAACGTCTTCACCACGGACCGCCGGTTTGACCGCGTCGTCTCTGTGGAAATGTTCGAGCACATGCGGAACTACACGGAACTGCTCCGCCGTATCGCCACCTTCGGCAAGGCGGACGCCAAGATGTTCATCCACGTGTTCAGCCACCGGGAGTACTGTTACCCGTTCGAAGATCGCGGCGCATCGGACTGGATGGCCCGCCATTTCTTCACCGGTGGACTCATGCCGAGTGCTTCACTGTTATTAAACTTTCAGGAACACTGGAAAATTCAGCAACAATGGGACCTTTCCGGCGTACACTACCAGAAGACGTCGGAAGCGTGGCTGCGGGAGATGGACCGGAACCGGTCTGAGATCCTGGACCTGTTTGCCAACGTGTACGGGCAGGAAAATGCCCACCGCTGGTTCGTACGCTGGCGGGTGTTCTTCATGGCCTGCGCCGAATTGTTCGGCTACGACGAGGGCCGTGAGTGGGGTGTCTCCCACTATCTCTTTCAGAAAGGCCAAGGCCTTGATCCGGTAGAAAATAAATCCATTACCGGTATTCAATAATCCATGAAACATGGAAAGGGCGATTCATGCAATCTAGTTCCGTAGAATCGGCCGGGCGGCTGGTTTCCTCCAAGATCAACTACGACGTCAACACCGTAGCTCGAACTTTGGAAGAGGCGCTTACCGAGAACGGAATCCCCCTTGTCGAACTCGTAGAAGAGTCTCCTGTACTGTTAGTTTTCCTACGTCACGCCGGATGTACATTCTGCCGGGAAGCGCTCAGCGATATCTCCATATCGCGCGACCGGATTGAAGGCGACGGCGTCAAGATCGTGCTGGTCCACCTGGGCGACCGCGCGGAAATGAAGAAGGTCGTGGCCCGTTACGGCCTCTCCGACCTTGAACGCATCTGTGATCCCGAACACAAACTCTACGGCGCCTTCGGCCTGAAACGCGGAACCTGGGCGCGAGTCTACGGTCCGAAAGTTTGGCTTCGCGGCCTGATCGCAGGTATGTTCCGCGGGCATGGCTTTGACTGGCCGGCCGCTGACTACACCCAGATGCCTGGCGTCTTCTACATCGATAAGGGTCTCGTCTTGAAAAGCTACCGGCACAAAACGGCGGCAGACCGGCCATGTTACGAAGATCTCTGCGCGGATCCCGCCCAGACCTTCAACCTGAAAGAAAGCGGTAAGATAAAACACAGCGGTACGAAGCATAAAGGAAATTCATGAGCGGTGGCGCCGATCCTCAGTTCCCACTAGCGGACGTCCCAGAGACTGAGCTAGTACAGCGCGCCCAATGCGGCGACGAAACTGCTTTTGCCGAACTGATGCGGCGCAATGCCTCGACCTCCTTCCGCCTCGCACTATCTGTTTTGAAGGACCGCCAGGAAGCCGAGGACGAGGTACAAAACTCGTTTTTCAAGGCCTGGCGGCGCCTTGGTACCTTCCAGTTCGAATCCCGTTTCTCCACCTGGTTCCGCACCATTGTTCTCAACCAAAGCCTGATGCGCCTTCGCGTGGTGAAGCGCGTAGGTATGCGTTCCATCGACGACACCGGAGCCGATTCGTCCGATCGTCCACGTGAGTACGCAACCGATGAGGCCACCGCCGAGCAGTCTCTGGCCGATACGGAAATCGTGAAGCATCTGCGCGCAGAAACGCAAAAGCTCCCGCCCCTGTTACGTGATGTATTGGTAATGCGTGATTTGGAAGAGCGCAGCATCGAAGAGATTGCTGCTGCACTCGATATTACGGAATCTGCCGTGAAGAGTCGACTGGCTCGCGCCCGTCCGATGTTGCGGGAGCGCATGGAGCGCCATACCAAGCGCCCCGTTTCGCCCGCCGCACGTCCCGTCCACTAACGATCTACTTCTCTCTTGTTTCGCTGGACTCGAACCAAGCGCTCATAGCAAAGGTAAGCCGACCGCCTTCAGCGATTCGTCGACAGCCTTGATGTTGTCGTCAATCTGATCAATACGCTCCAGCAGCGCCGGAATCTTTTCAATTTCCGCCTTGCGTAAGCCGTACGCTAGGTTTGCCTGATTGATCACTCTCTGTTTGGACTCCATCACGCCAAGGATGCCGCGCACCCATTCCACCGAGGTCCCAAGTTGAGTCGCTAGCGCCTTGCGCTCAGCCATCAGGTTCCGGTAAGCGACAACCTGTTCGCCAATCCAGGTGTGGTGTTCGTGTTCGCTCATACGCAGATGTAAACACATCGACCGATTCGGTCCGATATTGAGCTTACTTACGGTAAAGCTTCAACCAAACGTACAGTTTTTGGGGGAGGGATGGGTGGCGGCGAATGGTGAGTCGGGTGGGATTCGAACCCACGACCACCGCATTAAAAGTGCGATGCTCTACCAGCTGAGCTACCGACTCGCCCTACACTATCTAGATTATCATTCGCTAAGCTCAGTCGCCAACGTTGCCCATGCGCGATAATGAAAAATCACGCAAACTGGCATGTCACTGATTCACGACGACTTTCTGCTCAGCAACGGCGCTGCCCGGCACCTCTACCACAAGTACGCCGCACCCCAGCCGATCCTCGACTACCACAACCACTTGCCGCCACAGGACTTGGCCGGCAATCGCACCTTCGCCAACCTCTTTGAGATCTGGCTCGAAGGCGACCATTACAAGTGGCGTGCCATGCGTGCCAACGGCGTCGCGGAAGAGTTCTGCACCGGCGCGGCCTCCCCCAAAGACAAGTTCCTCGCCTGGGCCAAGACCGTACCCCACACCCTGCGCAACCCCCTGTTCCACTGGACCCATCTCGAACTCGTCCGCTACTTCGGCATTACCGACTATCTGGAACCCAAGACCGCCGAGTACATCTGGGACAAGGCCAACGCCCTGCTCGCCACCGACGAACTCAAGGTCTGGGGCATTCTCGGCAAGTTCAACGTCAAAGCCCTCTGCACCACCGACGACCCGACGGACGACCTGCGCTACCACAGCCAACTGCGCGATTCCGGCCTCAAAACTCGCGTATTCCCGGCCTTCCGCCCGGACCGTAGCCTCCGCGTCGACACCCCCACCGCCTGGAACGAATGGATTGATCGACTCGCCGCCGTCGCGAACACCGACATCCGGACCCTGCCCGCGCTGCTCGATGCTCTGGACAAGCGGCATGAGTTCTTCCACGACCTTGGCTGCCGCTTAAGCGACCACGGCCTCAACCACGCCTTCGCTACCTTCTGCAGCGATGCCGAAGCCGCCGCGATCTTCGACAAAGCCCGCGCGGGCCAGGCCGCCGGCGTCGATGAGTACCACAAGTTCGCCACGTACCTGATGCTCCACTTCGGCCGCCTCGACGCCAAGCGAGGCTGGTGCAAACAGCTACACCTGGGCGCGTACCGGAGCGCCAATTCCCGAAAGCTCTCGGAACTCGGTCCCGACACTGGCTTTGACTCGATGGGCGACTGGAACCAGATCGAGACCCTTGGCGCGTACCTCAACCAGCTCGAAAGCGAAAGCGTGCTGCCTCGCGTCATCCTGTACAACGTCAACCCCGTACAGAACTACGCGCTCTCCACCATGGCCGGCAACTTCCAGGACGGAACGATCCCTGGAAAAATCCAATTCGGTTCCGGCTGGTGGTTCCTCGACCAGAAAGAAGGCATGGAATGGCAGATGAACGCGCTATCGAACACCGGTCTGCTATCCCGGTTCGTCGGTATGCTCACCGATTCGCGCTCGTTCCTTTCCTTCCCGCGCCACGAGTACTTCCGCCGTACCCTCTGCAACCTGATCGGGAAAGATGTGGAAGCCGGATTGCTCCCGGAACGTGAGGACTGGCTTGGCCCGATGATCGAGAATATTTGCTACGGTAACGCCAAGGCCTATCTGCAACTTCCAGATTGAGCACCCAGCACTCTGCGCTCCCGCTTCAGGCGGAACTCGACGGCATCGGTACCTGGCATTGGGACCTTTCCTCCAGCCTGCTCCACTTTGATGAGCAGGCCGATGGCATCCCGCTTCCGGCGTTTCTCGACACTGTCCACCCTGGTGACCGTCCCCGGCTCGAAGTCGCCATGCAGTCTGCGGCTGCCGACGGCCAGGCGCTCCATTGCGACTACCGTACACAAGCCCATCCGGACGCCTGGTGGCAGATTCGCTGCCTTCGTAGCCGGAGCACGGAATCGCGCCTTCACGGCTTGCTGCTCGACATCACCGACGCCAAGCGCCGCGAGCTAGAACTTGCCGAGCGTGAGCGTCGCTACCACGCGCTGTTCAACGCCACCGACCAAGGCTACTGCCTTTGCGAAATGATCTGGGACGAAAACGGCCGTCCGGCAGACTACCGCTTTCTCGAACTCAATCCGAAGTTTGTGGAAGCCACCGGCCTGAGCCGCGAAGTTGCCTTCAGCGGTACCGCTCGTCAGATCGTACCGGGGCTTGAAGATTTTTGGGTGGAACGCTACGGCGCTGTCGTACTCACCGGCGTACCCGACCGCTTCGAGAGCCGGTCCGAGGTCATGGGACGCTGGTTCGACGTGTTCGCGCAGCCGGTGGGCGATGGCCGCTTCGCGCTCGTCTTCAACGATGTCAGCGCACGCAAACAGGCCGAGGCCGATCGCGAACGGCTTCACCTGCAGATTCAGGAAGAGCGACGCAGACTTCATCAGGTCTTCGAACAGGCGCCCGTTGCGATCGTCGTGCTGCGCGGACCGGAGTACGTCGTCGAACTCGCCAACCCGCTGTACCAGCAGATTCTCGAAGGCCGCGAACTCGTGGGCCGCCGCTTTGCCGACGTCATGCCGGAACTCAGTGAAGAGGTCTGGCAGGTCTTCCATCGCGTCCTCCACGACGGTGAGACCTTTGTCGCACGCAACTGGCTTGTACCTTACGATTTCGATCGCGACGGCGTCAAAGAGGACCACTGGTTCAACCTCGTCTACAGCCCCTTGCGCGAAGCGGACGGCACGATCTCCAGCTTTGTCGCCGTTGTCACCGAAGTCACCGAAGAGGTAAAGGCGCGCAACGAACTCGTCCGCGTCAACCGTGAACTCGAAGAGTTCGCCTACGTGGCCAGCCACGACCTGCAGGAACCCCTCCGCATGGTCAACATCTACACGCAGCTTCTGGTGGGCCGCTACGCTGGCGACGACCCGACGGCCAAGCAGTACGCAACCTTCGTCCGCAACGGCGTGGTACGCATGGAAAACCTCATCCGGGACCTGCTGGCGTACTCGCGTATCATCCAAAGCGATCAGGAAGAAGAGGCCGGCCCCGCGGACCTCAACCTCGCCCTGCAGGAGTCTCTGACGGTACTGCAAAATCGCATCGACGAAGTCGGCGCGACGATCACAGCGGATCCTCTGCCGGTCGTTCAGGGCGACGTCCGCCAACTCGGCCATGTCTTTCAAAACCTGCTCGCCAACTCGCTCAAGTACCGTCGGACGGACGCCCCGCTAACGGTGTACATTCAGGCTCGCGAGCAAACCAATGAGGAATGGCAGATCTCGATCGCCGACAACGGCATCGGCTTTGAGCCCGAGTACGCAGAACGCATCTTCGGTCTCTTCAAGCGCCTGCATAGCACCGAGTACCCGGGTACCGGCATCGGTCTGTCCATCTGCCAGCGCATCCTCGATCGTTATGGCGGCCGCATCTGGGCGGAAGGTCAACCCGGCCAGGGCGCGACCTTCTACTTCGTCCTACCCAAGGCCTGAAAAAGAAAAAGACGCCGGACGAATCCGGCGTCTCTCTGCATTACTTTTGCTACTGCCTAGAAAGTCAGCCGCAGGGCGAACTGCCAGCTACGCGGGCTGTCCTGTCCGGTAATGGCGCCGAACGCCGCGCTGGTGGGGTCGTTGTTCGGATTGCCAAGATTCGGAAAGTTCATCGCGTTGTACGTCTCGGCGCGGAACTGCATCGTAGCCCGTTCCATGATCTTGAAGTTCTTGATCGCCGAGAAGTCCCAGCGGGACTGTCCTGGTCCACGAATGCCGTTGAACCGCAGCGGGAACGTACGGACATTGTTCGCCAACTGATTTGCCGCGCGCCACTCAAAGCCGTACGGCACCAGCGGACGAGAAGCCGCCGTAGCCGCATCGGTGTTGGGCACCATGCGGTACCAACGATCGACAGAGCGTTCGCTCTTCGGCAGCAGCACCTGATCGAGGTCGCCGTTGAAGATGCGGTTGCCAAACTCCATTGGCTGTCCGCTCTGCTTCTGCATCAGGCCGTTCAACTGCCATCCGCCGGCCACAAAGTCCAGAGCCTTGTTCATGTTTCCGCCCCACTTGCGGCCGCGGCCAAAGGGAAGTTCCCAGATGGCGCTGCCGCGCTGTGCAAACGTACGATCCAAAGCCGAAACCACTTCATACGGCATCGGATCGGCGGGGTTCAGGAACTGCGTCGCTTCCATCGCCTTCGACCACGTGTGGCTGTACTGGATCGTAAAGCCGGCCGAGAAGCGCCGCTCGATCTTGGTCTGCAACGAGTGGTACCAGGAATACCCGGCAGGCTGGACGATGTTGATGTCGCCAAATTGCGGGAACGGGCGGAACAACTGCGCGCGCGTAATGTTGGAACCGTAAATCGAGTTGGTTCCCGCAAACGGGCTCGCAAAGTTCTGCGTCAGGTAAGTGATCCGGGCGGGGTCGCGGGTGGGCGACGTGCTCAGATACTGATTCGGCAGTGCGTTGACGTTGCGCGTCACCGCCAGGCGCGACGCACGGTTGCCCACATAGCTGGACTCAATCACAATCTGCCCCGGCAGTTCCCGCTGGAAGCCAAAGCTCCAACGCTGCGCATAGGGGTTCTTGCGATTCGAATCGTAGGCATCGAGCGTCTGGCCAAGATTCGTAGCCAGACCGAGCGACGATCCGGGAGGTGCGATCAACCCGTTCGGGAACGGATTCGCCGAGTTGGCCACAAACGTCAACCCGCCGTCCAACGACGACTGCACCGGCGTCGACTGACTGAAGCCCGTCTGAATCGTGTTGATGTAGTACACACCCATCGGACCCGTAAAGATGCCGTACCCGGCGCGCATCACCGTCTTGGGCGTCAACTGGTACGCCAGGCCGATGCGGGGCTGGAAGTTGGTCTTCCGCGCATCCCAGTAGCTCCGCGGGTTTCCACCCACGCCGGTGTACGTCAGGCCGCCGTTCACCCGCAGCGCCGACACCGCGAAGTCCGGCACCGAAGGATTGCGGGTGTAGTTCGCGATCACCGCCGCCGAAATCGGGCTGGTCGCGGTTTCGTCAAAGCGGTACACCGAACGGTTGAACCGCTCCGTGATGCCGCTTTCCAGATCCCAGCGCACGCCCAGGTTCAAGGTCAGCTTGCGGGTCAGCTTGTAGTCGTCGTGGAAGAACAGGCCATAGTACGTGTCCTGTTCCGCATAGCTCGCCGTACGCGCCATTGACGACGAGGTGGACGGAAGGCCCAACAAAAACGCCGCGATCTCGCCGCCCAACTGCGGGTTCGCCGAGTTGGACGCCGCGCGGGTGAACGTCGAATCGAAGTTCAGGTCCGGCGAGGTCTGCGTGGGAAAGCGATTGCGGAACTCACGATTGGCGCGTGCGTCCACGCCAATGCGCATCGTATGCTTGCCGGCAGACTTGGTAACGATCCCGCTGAAGTGATGGATCAGGGACGATGTCGTACCGTCGCCCGATTCCCAGTTGCTCAGCTGGCTGTACGGCGCAACGGTCGTACGGGGAAAGGTCGCCGTCGCCGGATCGATCAGGCTCAGCAGGTTCTGGCTAAAACCCAGCGACGAGAGGTTAAAGCCCTGGCTCACACGACGCTCCGGAAACTCCTGCGCCGCGATGCCGTAGCGTACGTTCAACAGCGTGGTGGGGTTGAAGATGTACACATCGTCGATCGCAAAGCCGCGGTTGATGCGGTTGAGGATGATGCCGCTGATGTTGTCGGTGGCGCTAAAGAACCGGTTCTTGTCTTCTTCCCAGAAATCCCGATGCCACCGCACAAACATGCGATGCTTCTCGGTCCAGGTATGGTCGACACGTCCGAGCGACGTCCAGTAATCTTCGAGCGCCTTGGACGACAGGAAGAAGTTGTTGCGCTGTTCGGCGTTGAGTGTCGGCTGGTTGGGCAGCGGGTAGGCATTCAGAATCGCACGCGCCACCGGGCTGATCCGGTTGGACGGAATGATGTTGCCCGCAAACGGCGACCGGCGTATGACGCCATCGGCACCTTGTACACCCGTTGCCGGATCGTACACCTGATAGTTGGCGCCGAGTGCCAGCAGGGACGACAGATCGCCATTGCGAATCGCCGCGATCGGCACAGTCGAGGTCTGCTGATTGGCCGGGTCGGCAAACTTGTTCGCTTCCCAGGTAAAGAACCAGAACGTCTTGTTCCTGCCGTCGTACAGCTTCGGCAGCACCACAGGACCACCCACTGCAAAGCCGTACCGGTTGTCCGTGTACTGCGCCAGCGGCTGTCCCGAACGGTTCTGGAACACCGTCGGCGCGTCGAACGCCTTATTGCGCAGCCACCAGTGCAGTTCACCATGCAGGATGTTGGTGCCGCCCTTGGTGTTGACGTTCACAATCGATCCCACGGTGTGTCCCACCGAAGCATCGTACGGCGTGGTCTGAATCTTGAACTCCGCCAATGCGGTCTGCGGGGGCGAGAACGCCACGCGCGGCGCCGTACCGTCGGAATAGGTATTCACAACACCGTCAATCGAGAATTCGTTGTTGTTGTTGCCGCCGCCGTCCGTCGAAAACTGCGACGGAGCCGCATTGAACGGAGCTTTGCGCAACCGCAGGTTGGTGCCGTTCACGGTGCCGGGAGCGAGATGTACGAGGTCCATGGCGTTACCGGCAAACAGCGGCAACTCCACGGCGCGGCGCTCGTCCACCACCTGGCCGAGGTTGGCCTCAGCAGTAGCGAGCAGCGGCGTCTGCGCGGTGACTTCTACAGACTCCTGCACATTGCCGATCGAAAGGTTTACGTCGAGCGCGGTCTGTTCGGCCACGCGAACATCCACCTCATTTGCGACAAAGCGTTTGAACCCGGTCATTTCCACCGACACGGTGTACTTGCCGGGGACAAGATACGGGACAAAATAATTGCCTTCGGAATTCGAAGATGCCGTATTGGTGATGCCAGTGGCGGGATTGGTGACCTTCACCTGCGCGTTCGGAATACCGACGCCGGTGGGGTCTAAAACGCGGCCTAAGATAGTGCCGCGGGATTCCTGGGCGCTGGCCAAACAGGTGGCCAATAAGAACGCACCCAGGAGCGATGTCAAAAAGCGCATCGGGGCCTCCTGAAGTTTCAAGTGCCCCGATTATATCGAACCGCTACAAACGACTTTTGGAATGGTTAGATCTGTTCGAAGATCGCGAAGTCCCCCGGATTCCAAGCCTGCGCGATGATGTACAGCTTGCCCTTGATCTCTCGCACGATCGCGTTGTGGATGTGCGTAAAGTTTGCCAAACCCAGGTCGGTCTTGGGCATGACGGTGGATACGATCTGATCATTCTCCAGGATGTAGATCGGGGCGCCCTTGGTACGGTCCGGCCCATCCAGCGCGCCGATGATCGCCCGCTTCTTATCCAGATATTGGATATCGCAAGGCAGCGATCCTTTCGGCGTCGTCACCGTCGACAGATACTTGCCGTTCACGTCGTACCGGTCGATCTCCGCATTGGCGCGATCGGCCACGTCCACGCGCTTGTTACCGGGCGCGATGGTTACGCCGTGACCGGTGCCCAGTTGTCCCGGACCCGTGCCACGTCCGCCAAACGCCATCGGATTCCAGGCCGTGTCGATCCCGCCGGCAGTCGGCGTGATCTTCGCCGTCAGCACGGCATCGAGCTTCGAATACCCCGTGGTGATATAAAACAACCCGTTCAGCATCGCCACGTCGGTCGGGATAAACGGACCCTTCGCCTTGAAATAGTCGTTCGCCAAGGCCATGCCCATGTCCGTGGTCTCAGTGGGCGGCGTCAGGACGTTTACCAGTTTGCCGTCCATGTCGGTAGTGAACACGCGGTTTACGCTGTTGCCGGGAAACGTCAGGTACGGCTTGCCGTCCTTGGTCTGCCAGAAGAGAGCGTTGTGCATGTTCGTGCCCTTCATCTCCTCCGGCGTATTGATCATCTTGGTGGACTTCAAATCGCTGCTGATCTGAATGATCCCCGCCCCGGGCAGCGCAAAGTACACCTCGCCTTTGCCCTTACGGCTGTCGATCGCAAAGCCGCCATGCGCCGCCTTCAGCACTTTCTGCGCCTCAGCGGGCAGGTGCGTGGACGTATACAGGACCCGGAACTTGTACTTCCCTTCTCCGCTCACGGCACCGCCTCCTGTCTGGGCAGTCAAAGCCCCGGGCCCGCCCGAAGAGGTCGAGGTCAGATGCCAAGCGGCGGCCAGCAGGCCGGCGAATGTCATGGATGTCGCAAGTCGCGTCATAAGGTGTATTGAATCACAACGAAAACGCCGATACATCTACTTGAGGAGAGTTGCGCCATCTCGCACCAAGACCCAAAACGTAGCGTAGCCATCATTGGCGGGGGCCCGGCCGGCCTCACAGCGGCGTACCTTCTGGCTAAGGAAGGGCTCCATGTCACCGTGTTTGAGACCGATCCTCGCTACCTCGGCGGCATCTCTAAGACCGTGGAATATAAGGGCTTCCGCTTCGACATCGGCGGCCATCGGTTCTTCTCCAAATCGGCGGAAGTAGAAGCCTTCTGGTCGGAAATCCTCGGCGACGACATGGTGGATCGCCCCCGTCTGTCGCGCATTTACTACCGCGGACAATTCTTCCAATATCCCCTCAAAGCGCTTGAGGCGCTCACCAAGCTGGGCATTTGGGAATCGGTGCTGTGCGTCCTGTCGTACCTCAAGGCCCGCCTCTCGCCGGTGAAAGATCCGAAATCGTTCCAGGATTGGGTCACCAACCAGTTCGGCGAGCGCCTCTTCGGCATCTTTTTCAAGACTTATACCGAAAAAGTCTGGGGTATGAGTTGCAAAGAGATCTCCGCCGACTGGGCCGCCCAGCGCATCAAGGGTCTCTCCTTGTGGTCCGCCATCAAGAACGCGCTCTTTCCGCCCAAGCCGACTTCGGGCGCAGATCGCAGCAAGGTCATCAAGACCCTCATCGACACCTTCCGCTATCCCCGCCTCGGCCCCGGCATGATGTGGGAACGCTGCGGCGAACTTATCCGCGACATGGGCGGGCAGATTCTGATGGGACACCGCGTCGCGCGCCTGGAACCGCACCGGGACGGCTCCTGGTCGGTCACCGCCCGTTCTCTGAGCGGGCAGGAAACCACCGTACACGCCTCGCACGTGATCTCGTCCACCGACATCCGTGCGCTGGCCCGTATGTTGACCCCGCACATCTCCACCCGCGCCGGAGAAGCCGCCCGATCCCTGCGTTACCGGGACTTTCTGACGGTCGCCCTCATTGTTCGCGACACCCAGCATCTGCCGGACAACTGGATCTACATTCACGACCCCAACGTCAAAGTGGGCCGCGTACAGAACTTCAAGTCCTGGTCGCCGGAACTGGTTCCGGACCCCGAAATGGCCTGCTACGGCCTCGAGTATTTCTGTTTTGAAGGGGACGGCACCTGGGCCATGGCCGACGCCGATCTCATCCGCCTGGCCGGCCGCGAACTCGAACAGATCGGCCTCGCCGAGCAAAAGGACGTGGTGGACGGCTACGTCATTCGCCAGCCGAAGGCGTACCCGGTTTACGACGACGCGTACGCGCAGCACGTCGATCAGGTGCGCGACGAAATCGCGGCCAAGTTCCCTGGCCTACACTTGGTGGGCCGCAACGGCATGCACAAGTACAACAACCAGGATCACGCGATGATGACGTCGATGCTGACGGTCCGCAACATCCTGGCAGGCTACAACCGTTACGACGTCTGGCAGGTCAACCAGGACGCAGAGTATCACGAAGCGGGAGAAGTCCCGTCGGAAGCTACGTCCGGAGCCTCCGGCCTCCGCATGGTCCCGACGCGCGTGGCGACCGAAGCGGAGCAGTTGAGCAACCTCAGTCGCACCGTATCCAGAGGCGCAGGCCCGAGTCCGGAAGTCCCGAATCCGGTGGCGAGGCAAGACTAAGGCAGCGGCTGTTGTTGTTCCAGCAACCGGCGTACGCTGCGCTTTCCATGCAGGATTCGCACAATCTGGATTTGGCTGCCCTGAACAACGTAGTAAATCCGAAGGTTATAGAAGCCGGTTACCGGCCAGGAGCGTAGTCCCCGCAGTACCGGGTTTCGCATCGAATACCGAACACCGATTTCCGGGTGATGCTGAATCGTCTTGCAGGACATCGCGACCGCACGCTGAGCTTCACCTACGCGGAGCCGAGGCGACAATCTTATCTGCCTCGCGGCGCACCGAAGACCAAAACTCGTCTTCCGACAGCTCTTTCGAATCGAGCCCCTGAAGCAAAAGCGCCTCCAACTCGTGCTCGGGTCCATCAAAAGAGGGCAACGCAGCAGTCTCCACGGCAGCCAACGCAGCGTTGAGTGCATCTTCCGCACTCCCGTACGCGCCGCTATCAACAACGGCCGCGATTCTCTGTTCTTGTTCTGCCGTGAGTTGCAATGCCATACGCAAACCTCTCTACTATTGTACGTACCGTCGCAAACTCATCAGTAACCTCCCGCGCCCTCACCAGTATTCCCAGTCATGACAAAGCCATTGCTCCTGCTCCTTGCCGCCGCCACCTCCCTCACCTGCTTCGCCCAGGACTTCACCTGGAACGGCACCATCCCTCAAGGCAAGGCCATCGAAATCAAAGGCATCAACGGCTTCATCCACGCCGAAGCCGCCTCCGGCAATCTTGTCGAAGTCTCCGCCAAAAAGACAGCCGTCAAAGGCAACCCCGCCGACGTACGCATCGAAATCGTACCCACCGACAACGGCATCACCATCTGCGCTCTCTACTCCGGCGCGAGCACCAACAGTTGCACCGGCGTGGGCGAACAGCGCCGCAATAACAACAACGGCAATAACTGGGGCAACAATCGCGACAACGACGTCAAGGTGGACTTCACCGTCAAAGTACCCGCAGGCGTCAAGTTCATCGGCAACAACGTCAATGGCGACATCGAAGCGCGCAATCTCAAGAGCGACGCGAACGTACACACGGTCAACGGCAGCATTGAAGCCTCCGCCTCAGGTGTGGTCGAAGGTCACACGGTGAACGGCAATGTAAAGGTCATCATGGGAACGGCGCCCACGCGAGCCCTCAGCTTTCACACCGTAAACGGCACGATTGAGGTCTCCATGCCCGCAGGCGCAGGCGCACAGATGGAAGCGCACACCGTCAACGGCAACATTTCCTCGGACTTTCCGATGCAAGTCCAAGGCGAAATCAGCCGCAAGAAGGTAAACGCCAAGCTCGGCAATGGCGGACCCGCACTCAAGTTGCACACCGTCAACGGCAGCATCCGCGTCAAGCAAGCTTAGGCGAAGACTTCGCGGATCACGTTGCCGCCAAAGTCGGTCAGCTTTTCGTGCCGCCCGTTATGCAGGTACCAAAGCTTGTGCTGATCAAGGCCCAACGCATGCAGGATGGTGGCGTGAAAGTCGCGCATGTGGTACTTGCCGCCCGCGCAATACAGGCCAAAGTCATCGGTGGCGCCAATGGCTTGGCCACCCTTCACGCCGCCTCCCGCAAACCACATCGTGAACCCATGCGGATTGTGGTCGCGGCCGTTGCCCGATTGCGACATCGGCAACCGCCCGAACTCGCTACCCCAAATCACCAAGGTCGAATCCAACAGCCCGCGCGACTTCAAGTCCTGCAACAGCGCGGCAATCGGCTGATCCGTCATGCCGCACATCTTTTCGTGATTCCCCTTTAGGTCTTTGTGCGCGTCCCACTGGATGCTTACCGGACCACCGCCCGAAAAAATCTGCACGAACCTCGTCCCGCGCTCGACGAGCCGCCGCGCCAGCAAACACCGCGACCCGAACTCCGCCGTATGCTTCTGGTCCAGCCCGTACATCTTACGCGTCGCCTCGGACTCTTTCATCAGGTCCACAGCCTCGGGTGCATGCGTCTGCATCCGGAACGCCAGTTCGTACGAACTGATCCGCGCGGCCATCTCTAAATCGGACGCTTCCGTATCCAGCTCGTTCATCTTCTGCAGCAGGTCCAGCGTACGCCGTTGCCGCGCCGGCGTCATCCCCGGCGGCAAATCCAGATTCAATACCGGACTCGGCCCACTCCGCAACGTCGTACCTTGATGCACGGCCGGCAGGAACCCCGATCCCCACATCGGCGTACCGCCCTCTGGCGTACCTTCCGGTTGCGGCATCACCACATACGCCGGCAGATTCTCGCTCTCGCTTCCCAACCCGTACGTCACCCAGGACCCCAAACTCGGGTACCCCATCAGGATGCGCCCGCTCTGCACCTGGTACATCGCCGGCGCATGAATCGTGCTCTCCGTATAGAAGTTGCGGACAAAGCAGATATCGTCCACATGCCGAGCGAGGTTCGGGTACAACGACGACACCGGCAGCCCGGACTGTCCGTACTGCTTGAACTCCCATGGCGACGGCAGAATCGGCGTATCGCCCTGGGTGAACTGACTCACGATCTTGCCATAGCTCGCAGGCAGCGGCTTGCCCGCGTGCTTCACCAACTCGGGCTTCGGGTCAAACGTATCCATCTGCCCCGGCGCGCCCACCATAAACAAAAAGATGACGGACTTCGCCTTGGCTGGAAAATGCTGCGGCTTGGCCGCCATGGGATTCACACGCGCCGCAGCCGCAGGAGGAGCCGCGTTGGCCTTTTGCAGCATCGCCTCAAGCGCCACAGCGCCAAACCCATTGGCCGCCGCACGCAGTACATTCCGCCGGTTAAGGGACATACACGAACTCATTTCTGTTGAACAGCGCCAACGTGAAATCGGAAAGTACGTTATCGCCGGACAAAAACTGCAAGGCCATTCGGGTCTCTTCGGTGGACGGCTTACGCCCCAGCGACAACCGGTATGCCTGCTCGATCTCGCACCCGCGCTTACCCTTGCAATCGCGCTCCAGGCGCTCCGCCATCCGCTTCGATTGCTCCTGCATAAACCCGCTATTCATCAGGTTCAGCGCCTGCAACGCATGCGTACTCGTAGACCGCATCGCACAACTCGACATCGTATCCGGCTGGTCAAAATTCGCCAGCATCGGCAGCCGTACCGTACGCTTGTTCAGCAGGTACACGCTCCGTCGCGACATCTCCGTCTTGTCCAAAGGCAGCGGCCATAAATTGTCGGTCTCATGCTCGGTAAAGATGAGGTCGTACACTTCCTTCTCAATCGGCACGCGTACCCCGGGCCCGTACATCTTGGTATTCAACGCACCCGACGCCGCCAGTACAGAATCGCGAATCGCTTCGCCTTCCAGCCGCCGCTTGTTCATCCGCCAGTACAGCTTGTTGTCCGGATCGATTGCGGCCTTCGCTGCATCGCGCGACGTCGCTTGACGGTACGCGTTGGACAGCACCAGCATCCGGTCAATATGCCGGATGTCCCAGCCCTTGTCCATGAACTCCACCGCCAGCCAATCGAGCAGCTTCTGATTCGTCGGACGCGCCCCCAACGCACCAAAATCGTTCGGCGTACCCACCAGCCCGGTGCCGAACCGGAACTGCCAAATCCGGTTCACCATCACGCGAGCCGTCAACGGATTCTCTTTGGACGTCAACCACTGCGCGAGGCTCGTCCGCCGCCCCACAGCGGTCTGCGGAAAGTTCGCTGCCGGATCCACCAATACCTGCGGCAACCCGGCCGGAACCACGTCCAGCTTCATCTTGTGGTCGCCAATCTTCAGGATGTGCGTGTCCGGAGTCTTCTCCATATTGGCCACTGCGTACGCCATGCCGGGATGCATCGGCTCGGTGTACTCCACCGCGTGCCGCTCCTTGCGAATCGCATACCGCTTGGCCTTTTCATCCGCAGGCAGCAGCGCCACCACTTCATCCCACAGCGGCGTGATCTGATCCTCGGCTTCCTTGGCCAACACCTGCTGCTCTTTGGTGCGCTTGTCCTTGGGGATTTCGAGCGCCGCCAGATGTTCCGGATCGAGTTTCTTCCGCCGCTCGTCCATGATCTGCTTCTTGTACGGCGCGTCGATCTTCTTCACCGCATCGTCAAACACTTTGATCTTGGCGTCATAAGCCTTTTTGGCTTCTTCGTACGCCTTGCGATCGGCCTCGGACACATACGCGATCTCTTTGCCCTCGGTGGACGCAAACACCGCCTGCAACCGGTAATGGTCAGACTGCGGAATCGGATCGAACTTATGGTTATGGCACCGCGCGCACTGCAACGTCATCCCCAACAGTGCCGACCCGGTGATCGTGGTCATCTCCGTCAGCACTTCCTGCCGGTTCTGCTCCTCGTCCACATTGCCGCCCACCACATGTTCAGGACCCGCGCGCAAAAAACCCGTCGCGATCAGCGCCTCGTTATTTCCCGGCCACAACTCATCGCCGGCAATCTGCTCCTGCAGGAACCGGTCGTACTTCTTATTCGCGTTGAACGAATCGATTACGTAATCCCGATACCGCCACGCGTGCGTACGTTCGGCATCCAGTTCAAACCCATTGGTATCGGCGTAACGCACCACATCCAGCCAGCGCAGTCCCCAACGCTCGCCATAGTGCTTGGACGCCATCAGACGGTCGACCAGCTTCTCATACGCATTGGGGGACTTATCGTTGACAAACGCATCCACCTCTTCGGGCTTCGGCGGCAACCCGGTCAGGTCCAGCGTGACGCGTCGAACCAGCGTGTGTTTATCGGCAACAGGGGAAAACGTCAGCTTCTTGGCGGCCAGCGCTTCCAGCAAAAATGCATCGACAGGATTCTTCGCACCAGCAGGCACAGGCGCCGCCACCGGCTTGACGTACGACCAGAACGTACGCCGCTTGCCGATAAACGCCGCATCGCGCTCCGCTAAAGTAGCCGCAAGTACCGTCAACGGAATCAGGAACGCGGCAGCGACAGCAGTCCCGTTTCGCATGGATTGTATTTTACCGATACGCTTAGCCGATCGCACCGTCCAGCAACACCCGGTACATCTTGGTCTTGCTTTCCACGCGATGGCGATAATCGCTCAACTGCCGTTCGGCCGCCGCCAACTCATCCGCCAGATGCAGACAAGCCAGTACCGCGGCGCGCGTTGTATCGATGCTGTATCCGCCCTTGGCCGCGATCTCGGTCATCAGTCCGTCCACCTTTTGCGCAAGCGCTTCCGCCTGCGCGGGGTTATCCGCAAGCAGTGTGTACTGCTGGTGAAATATCGTGACTCGAACCGGTTTCTTATCCGGGTCCATAAGCAGGTGTCTCTAAGACTAACAGGGTTTGGTTACGCCCGTCGTTATACTCTGAGCATATGCGGTCCGCGCTCCTCGCCCTGGTGGCGTATTCGTCCATTTGCCTCGCTCAAGTACCCGTTCCACCCCTCGCCGAGTACGCCCAGCGCCGCGCCGCCCTGCAAAAAGACCTTGATGGCGTAGTCGTCCTCTTCGGCTGGGTCGAAGAGTCGGACGAGGTGTACCGCAAGTTCCAGCAGTCCTCGTTTCAGTACCTCACCGGCTTTGAGGAACCCGGCGCGATCCTCATCGTCTCGCCCAAGTCACAGGTCCTGTTTGTCTCCCCGCGCAATGAACGCCGCGAACGCTACAACGGCAAGCGCGTAGCCGCAGGCGATGCTGACGCCCAGCAGAAAACCGGCTTCACCGAAGTGCTCGGTGTCGAAAAATTCGAAGCTCGCCTGTCTAAAGCCCTGGAAGAAGCAGCGCCCATCTACGCCTTCCCCAACGACACGGTCACGCCGCGCCTCAAGGCCCTCGCCCCCCTGCGCGACATCAAGGACCTCACCCCTCTGCTCGCCAAACTGCGTATGAAGAAGTCCGCCGCCGAACTCGAAACCATCCGCTACGCGACAGACGCCTCCATCCAGGCGCATCTCGAATCGTGGAAGCGTCTCAAGGCCGGCAACTACGAATACCAGGCGGCCTCCTCCTTCGTGCAGACCTACACCGACCTCGGCTGCGAAAAGCCTGCCTACGCGCCAATCTTCGGCTCGGGCCCGAACTCCACCATCCTGCACTACAACTCAAACCGCCGCCGTATGGACACGGGCGACATCATCGTCATTGACGCAGCGGCGTCCTGCGGTGGCTACGCCAGCGACATCACTCGATCCCTGCCCATCAACGGCAAGTTCACCGCGCGCCAAAAAGAGATCTACGACATCGTGCTCGGCGCACAAAAGGCAGCGGTAGCTGCGTTGAAGCCCGGCGTGACCCTCGCCCAACTCACGGGCATCGCCAAAAAGTACATGGAAGAACACGGCGGCTACGGCAAGTACTTCATCCACGGCGTGGGTCACCACATCGGCCTCGATGTACATGACCTGTCCACTGCCGGACCTCTGGAAGAAGGCGCGGTCGTCACCATCGAACCCGGCATCTACATCCCCGACGAGAAGATCGGCGTGCGCATCGAAGACGTCTACCTCGTCACCAAAGACGGCAACATCAGCCTAAGCGACAAACTCCCCAAGGAGACCCCCGAACTTGAAAAGGCGTTGGCCCGCTAAGTATCGCTGGACCTACGCTGGGCTCCTCGCCGCCTGTCTCATACTCGCGGTGCTCGCCAGTTGGACGCCCTTTGCCGCGCCCATCGACTACTACGCATACGACCTGATTTACCGGACCTTTCCACCGCAGAACTGGGAACCCTCCTCGGCGATCCTCGCCATCGATGAGGCCACCTTCACCGCCAGCGGCGGCGTACGCAACCTGCGAGGCATCGTTGCCGATTCGATCGATGCGCTGGCCCCCGCGCAAACCAAAGCGATCGGCATCGACGTACTTCTGCCCGACGACGCCGACCCCGCGCTCGACAAGCGCCTCGCCGCATCCATCGAGCACGCAGGCAATGTCGCACTCTCCGCTCAGCTCACCAACAACATTTGGGAAGAACCGCTGCCGTTGTTTGCCGCCAAAGCCAAAGCCGTCGGCCACGTACACCCGGAAGAGAACCACATCGACGGTGTCGGCCGCCGCATCCCGCTCGAGTTCTCGGCAGCACGCCAGCGCCACTGGGCCCTGATGCTCGAAGCCTACCGCCTGGCGCAGGGCAGCGCGGCGCCTATCATCGAATCGATGGAGGACGTCCGCATCGGCAGCGACACCGTGATCCCCGCCCCGCGCGATGGCCAAGGCCGCCTCATGTGGATCCGCCATCGTCCCGGCGGCATTCCCACAGTCTCGCTTGCCGAACTCCGCAAGGACCCGGCAAAGCTGGAAGTCTTCCGCAACAAGACCGTCTTCATCGGTGTCACCGCTCTCGCTGGACGTCGAGATCAAGTCCTCTCGCCGGTCACCGGCGATTACGTCTCCGGCGTCGTCATCCACGCACAGGCCTTTGAAACCGTCGTACAGAAGCGATTCCTCACGGGCGCATCAAACCTCACTGTCATCGCCGTATGCCTGCTCGGCGTCGCGTTGATGGGCGTCGCCTTCCTGATGCTGCGAGGCTCTCTCGCGCTCACCGCCGCCGGCGTCCTGATTCTCGGCTCGCACTTCGTACCTGTGCTCTTCTTCCGCCAGGACATCGTTTTTCCGTTCTCTGCCGTCTTCGGCTCCGCCCTCCTCGCCGCCGCGACATCCGCCTGCTACCAGTACTTCGTCATCCGCAAGCGCATGCAGACCACAGAGGACGAAAAAGAGCGCTACCAAAAAGCCATCCAGTGGGTCGCGCATGAGATGCGATCCCCGCTCACAGCCATCCAAGGTTCATCGGAAATGATGGGCCGCTACGCCTTGAGCGAAGAGCGCCGCAAGCAGATGGCCAGCATGATCAATGCAGAATCAAAGCGCATGGCCCGCATGATCCAAACCTTCCTCGATGTCGAACGTCTGAGCGAAGGGCAAATGGAAATGAAGCGCGAACGCTTCTCCGCGCCCGATGTCGTATGCCTCTGCGTCGAACGCGTCATGCCTCTGGCCGAGCGCAAGAACATCACGCTACACCCCGGCGAATTCCCCGCCTGCGAGCTCCTGGGCGACCGTGAACTCATGGAATACGCGGTGTACAATCTGCTCACCAACGCCGTGAAGTACTCGCCTGCCGAAACCCACGTCTTCGTCACTGCTGAGGTCCGAGGTGCCAACCTCCGCATCGCCGTCGCCGACCAGGGCATCGGTATGGACAAGAACGAAGTCAAAAACATCTTCCGCAAGTTCTACCGTACGGAGAAGGCGCAGAAGTCCGGCGAAGCGGGCACAGGCATCGGCCTGTCCATCGTCGAACAAATTGTTACGCACCATGGTGGGAAGATAGAAGTTGTCAGCACGCCAGGCAAAGGATCTGTGTTCACCATCGTGACACCGGTCGCGGCAGTAGGTTCGGCCAAGCCGCCAATTGCGGCGCAACGCGTCTGACGCAACAATTCGAATGCATATTCTAGTAGTCGAAGACGACGATTCCTTGCGCGCGATGATCGCGGAAATCCTGGCCCTCGAAGGCTTCCAGGTGGACACCGCGGCATCCACATCCGCCGCGCGCGAAAAGCTGTCGCAGCGCTCGTACCCCATCGTCGTCTCCGACATTTACCTCGACGAACGCACCGGCCTCGATGTCCTGCGCGACGTCAAAGCCGCCAGCCCCGATAGCGCCGTCATCCTCATGTCCGGCCGAGGCTCCATGGAAACCGTGATGGCCGCCACCCGTGGCGGTGCCTTCGATTACCTCGCAAAACCGTTTGAAACCATCGACGATCTCATCAACGTCGTCAAACGCGCAGCCGCCGCCAAGAGCAGCGAGACCAATGACTCTGAGGTGGACATCGACGACGTTCCGGAAACGGAAATGATCGGCGTTTCCCCCAAAATGATCGCGATCTATAAGCAGATCTCGCTCGCCGCCCCCACCGACGCCACCATCCTCATTGAAGGCGAAACCGGCACGGGCAAAGAGTTGATCGCACGCATGGTCCACCGCATGAGCGGCCGCGCGACCCAAGCCTTTGTCCCCGTCGATTGCGGCGCCATCGCGCCATCGCTGCTCGAAAGCGAACTCTTCGGTACTTTGAAAGGTGCCTACACCGGAGCCGACCGCGACCGCGCGGGCGTCTTCGAATCCGCCGACAAAGGCACCGTATTTTTGGACGAAATCGGCGACATTGAACACGGCTTTCAGTTGAAACTCCTGCGCTTTTTGCAGGAACGCGAAATCCGCCCGCTCGGCTCTGCGCGGTCCCGCAAAGTCGATGTCCGCGTCGTCGCTGCCACCAACAAAGACGTACCCAAGCTCGTTGAAGAAGGCAAGTTCCGTGAGGACCTCTGGTTTCGCCTCAACGTCGTCCGCATCCAGGTGCCGCCACTCTGCGAACGCTCGCAGGACATCCCGCTACTCGCCGACTACTTCGTCAAGAAGTACAACGCCCGCTACAACCAAAAAACCAAACTGCTCGAAAGCGGCGTGAAAGCAATGCAGGTGTATAGCTGGCCCGGCAACGTCCGCCAGTTGCAGCACATGATGGAGCGCCTCGCGATCCTCGCGCCCCAACAGCGCATCGATTCCGAGGCCGTCAAAGAAGCCATCGAAACCATGGATTCCCGTCAGGAAGCCAGTGAGACGCTGGCCGACACCGAGTCCGAACAGATCCGCCGCGTACTCGCCGCCTGCAACAACAACAAGTCCCGCGCGGCCAAAGTACTCGGCATCGAACGCAAAACGCTCTATCGAAAATTAGAGCGCATGGGCCTCGGCTAATCGAAAGTAATTACCCCCCGGTTGACATCAGAAATCCGGCGTCAAATAATACACCTCATCCCGTAACTTGTTTTTTCGGGGCCTATTCAGGTTTGAGGTGATCTCAATGCGTGCACCGTTCGCCGCAGCAGGATTGTTCGCCGCTGCTTTCCTGCTTGCCACTCCCTCCTGGAGCCAAGCCGTCTACGGCACCATCGTCGGTAACGTTACCGACTCTTCCGGCGCCGCCGTAGCCGGGGCCAAAGTAACCATCACCGACATCGGTCGCGATGTCTCCCAAAACACCACCACCAACGACTCGGGCAACTTCACCCAGCGATTCTTGATCGTCGGCCGCTATCGCGTCCGAGTCGAAGCCGGAGGTTTCAAAGCCTTCGTACAGGACAACGTCCCCGTCTCCGTCGACACCGAAATCCGCGTCGACGCGAGGCTCGAAGTCGGCGACGTCAACCAAACCGTAGAAGTCACCTCAGAGGCCGGTATCCTCAAAACCGAACGCAGCGACGTTGCCTCTACCTACACCGAAAAGACCGTCACCGAGCTTCCCGTCCTCAATCGCCGCTTCACCAACTTCCAGTTGATGACCCCCGGCGTCGTCGCCTTCCCAACCTCGATGACCGCAGCCTCTGCCGAGAATCCCCAGGGTTCCTACCGCATGCTGGTCAACGGCCAGAGCTTTGCCGGCACCTCCCACCTGCTGGACGGTACCGACAATCACGACGCCGTCCTCGGCTGGATCGTCATCAACCCGACCCTCGAATCCGTCACGGAAGCCAAGATCACCACCGCCAATTACGACGCAGAGTTCGGCGTGGCCAGCGCAGGCGTCGTCAGCGCTCAAACCAAGTCCGGCACCAACGCGATTCACGGATCGGTCTTCGAGTTCCTCCGCAACGACAAGATGATCGCGCGCAACCCGTTCACCCAGTCGCGCCCCATCCCCAATTCCAACGGACGCCTCATCCCGCTCACCCAGTGGAACCAGTTCGGCGCCTCTATCGGCGGCCCGATCCTCAAAAACAAGCTTTTCTACTTCGGCGACTACCAGGGCACTCGCCGCAACACCGGTGGTGGCGCGCTTCTCCGCGTACCCAGCGCCGCGGAACGCCAGGGCGACTTCAGCGCTACCGGGATCAACATCTTCGACCCCCTCACCGGACCTCCCGCCACGCGTACTCAGTTCGCCGGCAACCGTATCCCGGTCTCGCGCCTCTCCTCGCAGGCCCTGAATCTGCTGAAGCTGATTCCCGACGCCAACACGACGGCCGTCCTCGACCAGCCGAACTTCGCCTCCTCCGGTGGCGTCCGCTTCAATGACGACGCTTTCAACGTGCGTGGCGATTACTACGTCAACGACAAGATCCACACCTTCGGCCGCTACTCCATGCAGGACTTCGGCATGGTCGCGCCCGGCTCGTTCGGTCTCGTCGCCGGTGGACCCGGCCTCGACGCTTCGGGCTCCACCAATGCCTACGCCGGCGCATCGGATTCTCGCAATCACTCCATCGCGGCAGGCATCGACTACAACGTACGTCCCAACCTGCTCACGGACTTCCGCTTCGGCTACGTCCGTTACAACGTCTTCGGACAGCCCAACGGCATCGGCACCGCGCCCGCCAAGGAAGCAGGCATCCCCGGCCTCAACGTAGACGACAACTTCAACTCCGGTATGCCGGCCTTCTTCATCAACGGCTACGGCAACAACCTCTTCCGCTTCGGCTACGCGCTCGGCGTCAACGGTTGCAACTGCCCGCTCATCCAGGACGAAAACCAGTACCAGTTCGTCAACAACTGGACCAAGATCCAGGGCAACCACACCTTCAAGTTCGGCGCCGACATTCGCCGCGCCCACAACCTCCGCGTCCCCAGCGACCGTCACCGCTCCGGCGAACTCAACTTCGACGCAGCTCGTACGCAGGGTCCCGGCGGCGGTGGCTCCGGCCTTGCCTCGTTCCTGATGGGCGACGTCTCCCGCTTTGAGCGCTACGTTTCCAACTCGCTCAACGCACGCGAATCCCAGAACCGCCTCTTCTTCTTCGCGCAGGACCAGTGGCGCGTCACCCGCAAGCTCACCATCAACTACGGCCTCCGCTGGGAAAACTACCGCCCGCAGAAAGTCAACGGCGCCGGCAACGGCGGCTTCGTCAGCCTCGAAACCGGCGAAGTCTACGTCGCGGGACAGGACGGCGTTGGACTTGACCTCAACGTCAGAACCAACAACAAGCTCTTCGCACCGCGCATCGGCATCGCCTACCAACTGGACCAGAAGACCGTCATCCGAACCGGTTACGGCCGCGGCTTTAACCTTGGCGTCTTCGGCTCCATCTTCGGCCACAACGTCACGCAGAACCTGCCTGTACTGGGCATCCAGTCCCTGCAGCCGGCCAACAACTACGAAACGGTCTTCACCCTCAATCAGGGACCCACGGCCCTCGACCCTGCGTCAATCCTCGCCGCCCAGCGCAAAGGTCCCAACGGCAAGAACATGTTGCCCAATGGTGTCACCGCGTTCGTCATCACCAACCCCATCCGCTTCCCCACTGTCGATGCCTGGAACTTCACCATCCAACGCCAGTTGAATGCGACATCGTCGTTTGAAGCAGCATACGTTGGCACCAAAGGCACCCACGTCTTCGCGGGCACCGGCGGCGATTACGACCCCAACCAGGCCGACATCAACGGCTTTGGTACCCTCACCCTCAACCAGCGCAAGCCTTTCTTCAACCAATTCGGTTGGACCCAGAACCTGCGCTACTACGGCAGCGACGCCAGCAACAATTACCACTCGCTACAGCTCAAGTTCGACAAACGTTTTTCGAGCGGTATGAACGTCATGTCGCACTACACCTGGTCCAAGAACATCGACTATGACGGAACCTACTATCCGCGTGATGCCCGTCTGGGACGCGCGGTATCGAACAACAACCGCCGTCATGTGTTCTTCCTGGCCTCGCTGTACGAAATCCCCTTCGGCAAGGGCCGCCGCTTCATGTCGAGCCCCTCGCGCGCCATGGACCTTATCCTTGGCGGCTGGCAGATGAACGGTAGCTGGAGCTACATGGCAGGCCAACCGTTCACGCCCAGCTATCGCGATTGCAACGCCGATCGCGACACTGGCTGGTGCCGCCCCAACCTCATCGGAGACTTCACCGTTGACAACCCCAGCCAGTTCGGCTGGTTCAAGACGGCCAGCACGCCTCTCGTCACCAACGGTCAGACCGACGGCCCCTGGCAGCGTCCCAACCGCGCCCAGTTCGGCACCATCGGACGCAACGCCATCGTCGGCCCCAACTTCGGCCAGCTCGACATGTCGTTCTTCAAGACCTTCGCCATCAACGAACGCCACAGCCTGCAGTTCCGGGCCGAATCGTTCAACTTCACCAACCACACCAATCTCGCCAATCCCAACGGTTGCGTAGACTGTCCGGGACAGGCGGGACGCATCTTCGGAGCCTTCGCCAGCTATGTACCACGGCAATGGCAGATGGCTCTTAAGTATGCTTTTTAAATGAGACGTCTTGTGCTTGTGGCCGCGACCTCAACCCTCGCGGCCACCGCACAGCCAGCCCGCATCGAAGCCCAAGCCCTCAAAGCCAAGGGCGACGCACAAGCTGCGCTACAAGCCTTTGAACGCGCCGCCCAAGCCGAACCCAAAGCCGCAGACCTGCAGGACGAAATCGGCTTCCTGCTGATGGTCCTCGGCCGCCGCGCAGATGCCCTCCCGTACTTTGACCGTGCCCTCCAACTCAATCCCAACTACGCGCCCGCGCTCTTCCACCGCGGCGTAGCCCTCCGCATCGCCGGCGACCTCGATCGCGCCATCGCCGACCTTCGCAAAGCCGTTGCCGTCGCGCCCAAGCAGCAGGACTACCGCGTCCGCCTCGCGGCCATGCTGCATGATTCCGGCCTCGTGCAACCCAAGATCGAGGACGCCAAAAAGCTTTACCAGGAAGCAGTCCAACTCGACCCCGCCAACAAGGACTACCGCAACAGCTACGGGCTCACACTCGTGGATCTTGGACAAGCCAAAGAGGGCCTCGCGCAGTTTGGTGCCGTCTTGAAAGCAGACCCGCAGAACAAAGCCGCGCAGGTCAATTCCGGCTACGCGCATTTGCAGACGGAGAACTACGACGCCGCACTACAAGCCTTCCGCAAGCTCGTGGCCGCCTATCCGGATGACGCCGTCATCCACTACGACCTTGGCCTCGCCCTCAAGCAGAAGGATCAGTTGGAAGCCGCCAAAGCAGCCTTCCAGAAGTCGATCGAGCTCAACCCCAAAGTCCCCGAAACACACTACACGCTCGGCATCACCTTCTGGCAGAACAACGAAGCGGAACAAACCGCCGCAGCGATGCGATCCGCCATCGCGCTACGTCCGGACTATGCGGACGCGCACTACATGCTGGGCACCGCGCTCAAGCAACTCAATGACCTCGACGGTGCCGCAAAGGCCTTGGAATCCGCCATCCAGTACAAGCCGGACACTCCCGGGCCGTACAACATGCTCGCGCAGATCCGCCAGCGCCAAGGCAATCGCGAAGCGGCCAAACAGTTGTTCGCCAAAGCGGCGGAAGTCAAAAAGAAGCTGGACGAGTCGCAGGCCCAACGCCTCGGCACTATGATGCCGGCGTCTGCCCTTCCGAAACGGTAAGGATCTGCCCCGCCTTCGCACCCTTCACGACGTCAACCACGCCGCTCGGCCACCGTACCTCGATGTCCGCCGTCTCCGCCGTACCCAAACCGAAGTGCAAGCGCAGGTCACTCTGCGAAAGATAGCTCCCGCCGCTACGTACCTCGTCCATCTGCCGCCGTCCGCCAGCCACGCAAACCACCCGCGCGCCGATCCCGGTGCGGTTGGACTTCACGCCCTTCAGCTTCACCTTGATCCAGCGATTGCCGTTGGTCGATTCGCACCGCAACAACTGCGGGACATCGTTCACCGTGTTCACCAGGACATCGATCGTCCCGTTGTTGTCAAAGTCGCCCACCGCCATCCCGCGACCCGAGACCTTTGCCGCAATCCCCGGCCCCAGTTGCTCCGAAACCTCAGCAAAATGGCCATTCTGCAAGTTCCGGTACACCACCTTCCGCTGCCTGTATCCGGACTCGACATCGCTCTCGCCCACCTCCGGATACACATGCCCGTTGCACAGCAGGATGTCCGGCCAGCCGTCGTTATCCAGATCTACAAACGAAGCGCCCCAGCCTAAAAACCGCGTGATCTTGCCCAGCCCCGCCTGAAACGTCTGATCTTCAAACAGCCCGCCCGCAGCGCCTTTGTACAAGCTCGACGTATCCCCGGCAAAGTTCGTCTTGACGATGTCGAAGTACCCGTCGAGGTCATAGTCCGCGACACTCACGCCCATGCCCGCTTGCGGCTTCCCATCGGCAGAAAACGCCACACCGCTCTCAATCGCGATCTCCTCAAACGTCCCGTCGTGCTTGTTGCGGTACAGCGCGGACGACGTCGAATCATTCGCGACATAGATGTCGGGCCAGCCGTCGTTATCAAAGTCCGACACGATCACCCCAAGCCCGTACGTACCCTGCGTCTTCAGAATCCCCGCCGCTTCGGAAACATCGGTGAACGTACCGTCGCCGTTGTTCCGAAACAGGATGTTCTTGCCGCCCTGCAACCCAGGAGGTCCGCACGCGACAAGAATGCCTTTGTACTTGCAGGGCCCGGACTCCGGCAGTGGCGCGGTCTTCGGATCAAAGTCGATGTAGTTCGCGACAAACAGATCCAGATGCCCGTCTTTGTTGTAGTCGACAAACGCGCAGCCTGTGTTGTGCCGCTGCAAGCCGGACTTGGTCCGCGTGGTCACCCCGGCCTTCGCCGCGACATCCACAAACTTGCCGTTGCCCAGATTCTTCCAAAGCGAGCAATCGCCCCAGTACGACACGAACAGGTCATCCAGCCCGTCGTTATCGAAATCCCCAACGCAGCACCCGCTACCCCACCCCGTACGAGCCATCCCGCTCGCTGCCGTAACATCGGTGAACGTACCGTCGCGATTGTTCTTGTACATCCGGCTCACCGGCGCAGCGCCAGCCGTCCATTTGGCCTCAAAGCGCGTACCGTTCACCAGAAAGATGTCCAGCCAGCCGTCGTTGTCGTAATCAAAGAACGCCGCGCCGCAACCGGTGGTCTCAATCAGGTACTTGTTGCGATTCTCGCTGCCGTACACCGTCTTGGCCTTCAGCCCGGACTCCCGTGCGACATCCGTAAAGCGCACGCCCAGGTTCTGCCCCCGGATCAACTGATCGAAGGTAAACACCGCAGCAGTACGGCAAAGCGACCGGCGTGTCATATGATTGATTCGTATTTTATATGCTGCCGCTGCTTCCCTTGTTGCTTGCCGCCACGACACTCGCCGTCGAACCCGGCACGCCCATCCCGCTGGCGCCCGCCCGTACCGACGTCACGGCAGAAACCCTGCGCACCACTCCCGCCGGCGACCAGATCGTCTCCAACGTCCACAACCCGCGTCTCATCCCGTACCTTCCGGCCAAGCCCACAGGACCCGCAGTCATCCTCATCCCCGGCGGCGGCCACCAGGACCTCTGGACCACCCATGAAGGACACGCCATCGCCAAATGGCTCAGCGATCGCGGCATCGCCTCCTTCGTCCTCTATTACCGCCTCGCCCGCCAGAAGGATTCGAAGTACACCGTGGAAGGCGAAAGCCTCACCGACACCTTCAAGGCCATCGAACTCGTGCGCGCCAAAGCCGCCGAATGGAAGATCGATCCGGCCAACATCGGTGTTATGGGATTTTCGGCCGGTGGCGAACTCGCGGCCCTCGCCTCCATGCGCTACACCAAACCGGAACAGCGCCCGTCCTTCCAGGCGCTGGTCTACCCCGCGATTCCCAAGCAACTCAGCCTCACCAGGGACACGCCGCCAGCCTTCCTGATCTGCGGCGAACAGGACCGCCCCAGCATCGCCCAAGGCTTAGCCGAACTCTATGTTTCCATGCGAAAAGCCGAAGTGTCAGCGGAGTTGCACGTGTACGCCGGCGTCGGCCATGGATTTGGATTGCGGCCGACACTCAAAGGCCCTGTCAGAGGCTGGCTCGATCGGTTTTCGGAGTGGCTCGCCGCCCCGAAAGGGACACCCGGCGTGAAAGATGAAAGTAGCGTAACATCTAAGAAATAGTACGCGTCAGAGAAAGTAAGCAGGATGCTCCCACGCCGCTCCGTCCTCGTCGCCCTCGCCCTTAGTGCGCCCGTAGCGGCGCTCGCGCAGAACTCCGCCCCGCAAGCCGAATTTGATCGCCTGATCAAACCCCTCTTTGCCAAAAGCTGCAACGCCTGTCACAACGACCGTATGGCGTCCGGCAGCCTGAACCTTGTACCGTACGCGAACTACTCGTCGCTCACCGAAGGTCGCGAAACCTGGGAACACATTCTGAGAAAGATCCGGTCCGGCGAAATGCCCCCCAAGGGCATGCCCAAGCCGTCCCTCGCCGCCATCGAAGAAATCCTCAGCTTTGTCAATCGTGAGTTTGAAAAAGCGGATGCTAAGGTCAAGCCGGATTCCGGCCGAGTCACCGCCCGCCGCCTCAACCGCAACGAATACACCAACACCATTCGGGACCTTCTGTCCGTAGACTTCCGCGCCGAACGCGACTTCCCCACGGACGACTCGGGCCACGGCTTTGACAACATCGCCGACGTACTCACCATCTCGCCGATGCTGATGGACAAGTACCTCCGCGCTGCCGAACGCATCGCCGCCCGCGCCATCGGTGCCGATCCGCTCCCCGAAAAGCCGGTGGAAGCGCAGTATCACACCAAGGACATGAACCTGCGCCGCATCGATCGCAGCACGGTCGAAGCCTCGCACCGCATCGAGTGGGACGCGGAATACATTGTCCGCATTGGTCTGCCGGGTGAACGCGCCAAGGATGCTGCTCCGGTCAAGTTCGGCTTCTTCATGGATGGCAAGATGATCTTCACCAAGATGGTGGAGACCAAGCCTAGCGGCCTGGAATACTTCAATCCGTACTCCGAAGAAGAGTTCCGCATTGTGCTCCCCGAAGGTGACCACGTCTTCCGCGCTGCCTTCATCGACGACGAAGTCATTAAGACCTTCACCAACGACAAAGACGCCTACAATTCGCGCAAGAACAAGTATCTGAACATGATCAAGTTCGTCGGGCCCTTCCCGGCGAAGGTGGAAAAGGCCAGCCGAAAGCGCATCCTCATTTGCGACCCCAACACCGGCGGCAATGCCTGCCTCGAAAAGATCATCGGCAACGTTGCGCATCGCGCCTTCCGCCGTCCGGTGACCAAGAAAGAAGTGGCCGGCCTCATGACATTTGTGGACATGGCCAAGGCTGACGGTCAATCCACCGAACAGGGTCTGCAACTCGCCATCCAGGCGATCCTGGTTTCCCCGCACTTCCTCTTCCGCATCGAACGCGACGCACCCGGCACCGACATACACCCCGTTACCGAGGTCGAACTCGCTTCGCGCCTCAGCTACTTCCTCTGGACCTCGATGCCAGACGATGAGTTGCTCGGCCTCGCCGAGTCCGGCAAGCTTCGCGCCAATCTCGATGCGCAGATCAAGCGCATGCTGCTCGACAAGCGCGCCGCCGCCTTCGCCGCCAACTTTGCCGGACAGTGGCTCGAAACCCGCAACCTCGATAGCGTCAAGCCGGACCCCGGCAAGTTCCCCGATTGGGGACCCGAACTGCGCGACGCCATGAAGATGGAAACCAACCTCTTCTTCGAGCACCTGCTGCGCGAAAACCGTCCGCTCGCCGAGTTCATCGACGCGCCTTACACGTTCCTCAACGAACGGCTCGCCAAGCACTACGGCATCGAAGGTGTCACCGGCGGGGACTTCCGCCGTGTCGACCTCTCGAACAACCCGCAGCGCGGCGGCATCCTGAGCCACGCCAGCGTGCTCACGGTTTCCAGCTATCCGACTCGCACCTCGCCGGTCATCCGCGGCAAGTACATCCTGCAGAACGTCCTCGGCGCACCGCCACCCGCGCCGCCGCCAGACGTTCCGACGTTGAATGAAGAAGCCGTCGGCACCACGCTGTCCTTGCGCAAGCAGATGGAACAGCACCGTTCGAACCCCGCCTGCTCCACCTGCCACAACCGCATGGACGCGCTCGGTTTCGGACTGGAAAATTACGATGCCATCGGCCGCTGGCGCACCTTGGACGGCAAGTTCCCCATCGATGTCGCTGGCACCTTCCCCAACGGCAAGAGTTTCGATACGCCTGCCCAGATGCGCAGCCTCCTGCGCGACGATCTGCCGGACTTCGCCCGCTGCCTCACCGAGAAAATGTTGACGTACGCTCTCGGACGCGGGCTTGAGAAGTACGATAAGAAAACTGTGGAAGGCATCAATAAGAAGCTGGCGGCGGAAAACTATCCGTTCCAGACGATGGTCTTCGAAATCGCGCGCAGCCTGCCCTTCCAGGCCCGCCGTCGCGAAGTGAGTCAAAATAACGAGAAGTCGAAATCGCCCGGCGCAGCAAAGGCAGAATAACTAGAAACATATGATGATCAGCAGCCGCAAAGCACTTCCGAGAAGAATGTTCCTGCGCGGATTGGGCGCCGCCGTCGCGCTGCCCGCGCTCGACTCGATGACCCCAGCCTTCGCGGGTCCCGCCGCCGCCAAGCCCCCCGTTCGCATGGGTTTTGTCTACGTGCCCAACGGCATGGACATCCGCAACTGGAACATCGATTACGAAGGCAAGCTCGGCTCCCTGTCGCGTATTCTGAAGCCTCTCGAACCGCACAAGGAAGACATCACGCTTCTCGGCAATCTCACTCACAACAACGGCCGCGCGCTGCTCGACGGCCCGGGTGACCATGGCCGTTGCTGCGGTTCGTACCTCACCGGCATCCAGCCCAAAAAGACGATGACCGACATCCACGTCGGCATCAGCTGCGATCAGATCGTCGCCAATGCCATCGGCAAAGAAACCCGCTTTCCGTCGCTCGAACTCGGCATGGACGATTCCCGTCAGGCCGGCGACTGCGACTCGGGTTACTCCTGCGCCTACACCAACAATCTCGCCTGGCGCGGCGAAAAGACACCGCTTCCGCCCGTTCTCAACCCCCGCGCACTGTTTGACCGTCTGTTCGGTGCCGACGCTGGCTTGAGCCCTGAAGAGCGCGCCCGCCGCAACAAGTTCCGCAAGTCCATCCTGGACTTCGTCTCCGACGACACCCGCAAGCTGCAGAAGGACCTCGGCCCCACCGATCGCCGCAAGCTCGATGAGTACCTGTCCTCGATCCGCGAAATCGAACGCATGATCGAGCACGCCGAAAAGGACAACGCGCAGATCGATCCCGGCATGCCGCAACCGTACGGCGTCCCGGCGGACTTTGCCGAGCACTTCAAGCTGATGACCGACATGCTCACCGTCGCTCTGCAAAGCGACATGAGCCGTGTGTTCACGTTCCTGTGCACGGGTGAAGGCACCTCGCGCGCCTACCGCGAACTCGGCATCCCGGACGGCCACCACCCGTTGACCCACCACCGCAACGACCCCGCGCTGATGGAAAAGGTGTCGCAAATCAACACCTATCACGTGCGCCAATTTGCCGGCTGGGTGGAAAAGCTGAAGTCCATCAAGGAAGGCGACGGTACACTGCTCGACAACTGCATGATCGTCTACGGCGCCGGCCTCACCGACGGCAACCGCCACAACCATGAAGATCTGCCGACATTGATCGCGGGCAAGGGCGGCGGCTTGATCCGTCCGGGCTATCGCCGCGTCTACCGCCGCGAAACCCCGATGTCCAACTTGTTCCTCACCATGATGGACCGCATGGGCGTACACGTCGAAAACTTCGGCGACTCCTCCGGCCGCGTCAGCGGACTCGATCTGGCCTAGGGACGGGACATCATGCAATTCGGACCGGGCTTCAAGCCCCCGATGGGTGTGATCTTCGATTGCGACTTCGGCAATCGGATCGACACTGTGCTCGCTTTGTGCGTGCTCTACGGCCTCGATCAAAAGAACGACTGCCGCGTGTACGCCATCACGGTCAACAAATCGAACCTGCGCGCAGCAGCAGCGGCGGAAGTAGTCGGGCGCTTTTACGCGCTTTCCCAGCAGAACCTCAACGGCCCTACGGGGCGCGTACTCGCCATCGGCCTCAACGATCGCAGCAAGGACGAGGCCGACACGCCCATCATCAAGGCGCTGCTCGACACGCAGGTGGAAGGCAAGCCCAAGTACATCCACGCCATCGCGTCGCTCAACGACACGGCGGAACCCGCTCCGGTCATCCGCAATGCGCTCACCGCGCATCATGACCAGAACTCCGCCGTGGTCTGTACGGGCCCGTTCACCAACCTCTCCGCGACCTTGAACCTCTACCAGGCTAAGCCGTGGGTGGAAAAGAAAGCGCGTTACCTGGTGGTGGCCGCGGGGGACTTCGTCAACTCCGGCAAGCCCTGCCCCAAGCTCGCCGCCGACATCGCCTCGGCCCGCAATGTCCTTGAAAACTGGCCCACCGACATCATCTTTGCCGGTGCCGAACTGGCCAACGTCGCGCCCTTCCCTGCGGCGAACCTGGAAAAAGACTTCGCCTGGACAAAGACGCATCCCCTCATCGAGGCGTACAGCGCCGCGGGCAAAATGCCGTACGACGCCCCTACCTGGGACGTCGCCGCCATCCTGCAAGCCGTGCGTCCCAAAGAACAGTACTTCAAGCTGTCGGAACCCGGCGTAGTCACGGTCTCCGACAATGGCGTCGCGACGTTCACCGCCAAGGCCGGTGGACGCCATCGGCACATGATTGTCGACCCTGCTAAAAAAGAAGCACTGCAGGCGGACATGGCCGCGCTTGCCAGCGTCAAGCCCGTGGTCCGCACCCGCCGTCCGCCACCGCCCGCCGCGGCCGAACCTCCCAAACCGGAACAGAAGAAGTCTTAAGAGTTCTGATAAGCCCGTAGCGCATCGGCAAACACCGTGCGTACGGGCTTTCCCGTTTCAATCGCCAGCTTGCGGCAATCCTCAAACTCCGGCGCGGCGCCCGTCGGCAGTACCTTCACGCGAACCTTGCCGTACCCCGTGTCCACTTCCACAATCTGGCGTGGCTGCACGCGGCGCTCCGCCTGATACAGACGCAAGCCCGCTGTGGAAGTCTCCGCAAACACGATCTCCGCCAGCCGTTCCTGATCCTCAGGCTTGGCGATCACGCGCAGAAGCACCGCCGGGCGATGCTTCTTCATCTGCATCGGCGTGAACGATACATCGAGTGCCCCCGCCGCCATCAGGCGCTCCATCGCATACCCCAGCACCTCCGGCGTCGTGTCGTCGATGTTCGTCTCGATGACGGTAACCACGGTCGATTCGGCCGCCTGCACCGCCTCGCCGACAATAACGCGAATGCCCGGCGCAAACCCCGCGGCCAGCAATCGCATCGGCGGCATCTCGCGATAGGCTGTCACCAGCGACACCAACCTCTCAACGCCAGCCTCGCTCGTATGCCCGTCCCCTGTCGCATGTACGCGCTTGCCCTGTAGCAACTCCAACGTCCGCGCCGTCGGCGTATTCCCGATGTTGACGGACCCGCAGGTCACGGTACCAGCCTCTGCCAAGTCCACGCCCGCGTCGCGCAACGCAGCGGTGAGCGTATCTACAGTCACGCCGCCAAACGGCTCGATATGGCAAATGCGAATCATAAAGACGCCAATAACCCCGGCACGATCTCGCTCGCCGGCCCCTGGTGGAACTCATCGGCCATTTCCGATGCGGCAGAACGCTCGATGTTCACCTCCACAATCTTCGCACCCGCGCGCTTGGCCAGTGGGATCAGCCCCGCCGCCGGGTACACCTGCGCCGACGTACCGATCACCAGCAACACCCGCGCACGGCGCGCCGCATCTTCCGCAGCGTCCCAAACATCGCCGGGCAGTCCTTCGCCGAACCACACCACGCCGGGACGCTGGATGCCGCCGCACTTCGGACACAACGGCGGATACGCAGGCAGCGGCGCGACACGGTCGTGCGTCTCATGCCCGCACTGGGTACAACGCCGCGTCCAGATGTCCCCATGTATCTTCAGCACATCGCGCGACCCCGCCAGATCATGCAGCCCATCCACATTCTGCGTGATTAACGTCAGCCCTTCGTGCGCCGCCAGTGCGCGATGCGCGGCATTTGGGACGGCCTCCGCAATCTTCACGCGCCGCCAGTCATACCATTCCCATACCAGCTTGGGATCGCGCGCAAAGGCCTGCGGCGTGGCCAGATCCTCCGCACGAAAGTTGCGCCACAAGCCGCCCGCACCGCGAAACGTGGGGATGCCGCTTTCGGCGGAGATCCCCGCGCCCGTCAATGCCACTACCGGCCCGATGACCCAAAGCCCCCTTCGCCGCGATTCGAATCGCTCAGGTCTGTCTCTTCAAACTCCACAGCCTCATACTTGGCGATCACCATCTGCGCGATGCGGTCGCCCTTGGTCACCTGATACGGCTGCTTGCCCAGGTTCAGCAGAATCACCTTCACTTCGCCGCGATAACCGGGGTCGATGGTCGCGGGCGAGTTCGGCAACGTGATCGCATGCTTCAACGCCAGTCCACTGCGGGGACGCAACTGCGCCTCATACCCCGGCGGGACCTCGATCGACAAGCCCGTGGGCACCAGCTTTGCCACCTGTGGCTCCAACGTGACATCCTCCACCGCATGCAGGTCCATGCCGGCGTCTTCGAGTGGACCGTGTGCATACTGCGGGATCTGAGCATCCGCGTGCAGACGTTTGATTTTTATTTTCATTTTTCGCGCAAACCCTGATTGTATCGAGCCAACTCTGTCGCGTACCCGTGTAGAAAGGCAGGAGCCACCATGAAACCCATCGACCACAACAAGTACGGCGGCGTACTCAACAACATTACAAACAAAGTCAAATCGCAGAAAAACGTTGACTTCGAAAAAGAGCTGACCAAAGATCAGAAGGCGCTTTCCAAACTCGACATCGAGAAACAGGGCTGGGTTGCGGAACTTCTCGACGTGGTCACGGGCAAAGAGGCCAAAGGCCCCGGAAAAACAGCCGAAGCTGTGATTCGCGATCGAAAAGACAAGTGGGGCGACAACGAAGCCGGAGATTACGGCAAAGTCGTCGACCAGTACGACACCAACGGCAACTCACAAAAGGACCAAGGCAAAGGTCCCGACCTCGGCGGCAATGGCGGCAAAAAAGGCCCCATGCACGACGGCTTTGTTTCGGAAGAAAAACAAACCCTCGCCTACAAGCGAGCCCTCGGCGTCGCCACCACCTACCAGATGTACACCAAAGCCGAGTACCCCGGCCTGCGCGACCCCTGGAAGGATTTTCAGCGCTACATGGTGGCAGTCCGTTCCGGTTCGAACGAAGGATTCGGTGTGACGTTCCGCAAGACAGCGGCATTCGTCCCGCGCACTCGCAAAGAGGTCCTGCAACTCATCGAAAACCTGCAAGAGAGCAGCAAGAACCACGGCAAAGCTCCGGTAAAGCCGGTGGATCTCAACTCCAGCAAGGGCGACAAAGGCGACATCAAGATCGGCGGCAAGGGCGACACCAAGTTCCCCGATTTCGACAGCCTGGCAGACTTGCTCGACTATCTCGGCGTGGAAGCCATTTGGCAGACCATGGCGCTGGTAATCCTCGAACGCAACGGTGCCCGCTGGACCTGCATCTCGCAGTACCCGTGCGACCTCGAAGGCGAGGGCTGGGCCCCCGCCAATCGCGTGGCTGGCAGGCGCTGGAGCGGCAGAATCTCCACCCCACGCGGTGTCACGCTCACGCTACCCGTGCCCTGCTGGACACCGTCGTAAGCCGGCAGATTTACTTCACGCGGAAGATCGCGATGTACTGGCTCTTCGGCAGATGCTCCTGCGTCTTCACCAGCTGAAAGCCATTGGCTTCCACTTCTTTGATGACATCGGCCTGATCGAGGCGAATGTGCTGTACGGCATTGCCGTTCGGCATCGCTTCGGGGCGCTTGTAAAAGTCGATGATCGCGAATCTTCCGCCTGGCTTCAACGCACTCTTGATGCTCGCCAGCATCATGTCCGGATAGTCGAAGTGATGATAAACGTCCAAGGTCAGAATCATGTCAAAGGCCTTGGCCGGCAGCTTCGCATCGCGTTCGGACCCCACCTGGAACTTCACATTCGACAGCTTCTTTTCGGCCACCAGCGCGCGAGCCTTCTCCATGAAGTCGAACTGGATGTCCTCGCCGTACACCGTGCCCTTTGCGCCTACCGCTTCGGATAGCCACGGCAGCAGGTAGCCAACACCCGTGCCGACATCGGCTACGGTCTGCCCCGGCTTGATCTCCAGCGCGTCCACCAGTTCTTTGGGCTTCTGGCGCCCGTCGCGATGCGGATCCGCCAAGGTCTTGGCGATGTCCTCACGCCCTTCCTTGGTCTGATAACGTTTGTTCGCATCCACGGCCACTTGCGCGGTCAATGGAAGCAGCACGGCAGCAAAGAGTAAAAACGGACGCATACTTAGAGTCCTTTCTCCATGGGCAAAGCCAGCGGGGCTTCGGTAAAGAACGGCACATCGCTCATGCTGGCGATGGCCTGGCGAATCGATTGTTCGGTGGTGGGTTCCACCGTGATGACGAACGGCAGGTTGTGCGGCGTGTCGCTCGGCAACTGCAACACCGCCTCGATGCTGATCTTCTGTTCCGCCAAAGCCGCGGCCAGCTTGGCGATGATGCCCGGCTGATCCTGCACCTTGAACCGCAGATAGTACGGCGCCTTGTGGATCTCAATCGGCGTCTTCACATGGTCGGTGAGCTCACGGAATGAAAACGGCGATACGCGACCCGTATTGCCGCCGCGCAGATCGCGCGCCACACGCATCAGATCACTCACCACGGCAACGCCCGTCGGGTGCGGACCCGCGCCGCGACCGTAATAAAACGTGTCCTGCCCGAACTCGCCGCGAATCCACACGGCATTGTACGCGCCCTGCACACTGGCCAGGATCGTCGAGCGAGGAATCAGCGACGGCCGTACGCTCAGCAACAAGCCATGTTCGCTACGGCGCGCCGAACAGATCAGGCGGATCGTGTTGTCCAGGCGATGCGCGTAGTCAAAGTCGAGCGGCGTGATTCGGCGGATGCCTTCGGTGAAGATGTGGTCGACGGGAACTCGTTCGCCGAACGCCAGGGCACTCAGCAACGCCAGCTTGGACCTCGCGTCGAAGCCATCGACGTCGGCAGTGGGATCCGCTTCCGCGTACCCAAGACGTTGCGCTTCCGCCAGTACAGCGCCGAACTCCGAACCGTTCTTTTCAATCTCGGTGAGGATGTAGTTGCTGGTGCCGTTGAGGATGCCGTAGAGCGTCTGAATACGGTCACTGGCGATGCCTTCCCGCAGTACGTCGTGTACCGGAATGCCACCGGCCACGGACGCTTCCATAGCGACGGCCACGCCTTTGTCGGAAGCGGCTTTCCACAGGTCCACACCGGCGGCGGCCATCAGTTCCTTGTTCGCCGTGATCACGCTCTTGCCTGCGGCAATCGCCGTCTCGATCACTTCACGAGCGACGGTGGTACCACCGATCAACTCGACCACAATGTCGACATCGGGACGCGCCACAGCCTCGCGCCAATCAGCGGTAGTGAAGACATCGCTGCCGAGCCCTTCGGGCAAAGGCTTCGACGCGATTGCACGGCTCGCCACCGCGGTAACACGCAGCGGGAACCCCAGCTTGCGTTCAATTTCCGCACGATTCTTGGCCAGGATGTCCAGCGTGCCGGACCCCACGTTGCCGAGTCCAATGACTGCGGCATTCACACTGCTCTTGCTCATGTTTGGCTTATGGTAACAACGGGCTTCTTTACGGACGCAGCGGCGCCGCCAGACGCAAGTACTCTTCGACGGCCTTTTCGAGCGCGGGCATTGGCTCGTAGCCTTCCGCTTCCAGTCGCGCATTGGCTAGCGCCGAAAACTTAGGACGGCGCGCCGGCGTGCGATACGAGCGCTCATTGGTCGCGATCAGTTCGGGCTTCAGGCCGGCAGCCGTGAAGATCATGTCTGCAAACGCGTACCAGGAGATCGCACGGCCACCACCCACGTGGTACACGCCGGACGCTTTCTTTTCCACCAGGTCCGCAACCTTCGACGCGATGGCGACGGTGAAGGTCGGCGAGGCGACAAAGTCTTCCACTACTCGAATCGGGTTGCCGGTCTTCGCGAGGCGCAGCATCGTCTCGATGAAGTTGCCGTGTGCCGTACGGACGCCGCCGGGGCCAAACACGCCGCAAACACGCACGAGCAACGGATTATCCAGGTACGCATTGGCGTACAGTTCGCCACCGTACTTCGAAACTGCGTACGCACCGAGCGGGTGCGGCGTATCGGTTTCGACGTAGGGCCGTCCAGCCATGCCGTCGAACACGTAATCGGTGGAAAAATGCACGAGCTTGGCATCCATCTGGCGGCAGGCCCGCGCGATGTTCGACACGGCGAGTGCATTGGCCTTGAAGGCTTCGAGCGGTTCGTTTTCCGCCAAATCGACTTTGTTGTACGCCGCGGAATTGAGCACGACTTCCGGGTCGAGGCTGGTGATGCACTGTTCGACCTGGGCAGCATCGGTGATGTCGAGCTTCGAACGCTCGAGCCCCGTCACTTCATAGCCGCGGCTGGTGAATTCGCGTTTGAGATCTGCGCCAAGCTGTCCGCCTGCGCCGAACAGCAACGCCTTTTTGGATTTCATAGGTATGAAATCACAAGGATAACAAGAGGAGGTTTACGAACGGCCCGCTTCCACGAGGTCGTCCGCAGTTTCTGCGGTGGGGCGTAGCGCTTCCTGCAGTGGTTTGTGGATGCGGCGGAGTTCGGTGAGGCCGTAGAGCGCGCGGGTGAGGATAATTCCCAAGTGCAGCACAGGTTCGTCGCCTTGGCAGTACACGACCTCGCCCAGGAAAAGCGTATCTTTGCCTTCCATTTTGATGAGGGTGCCCACTGGGACGTTCAGGCTGGTTTCGATGCGCAGGCCGCCCTGGGACATGCCGACGATGGTGGCATCCAGGGTTTTGCCTTTGAACTGGTCTGACAGCAGGGAAAGTCGGACAGGTTCGTTGCAAGCGAACCGGGGATACTTGCGGCGTTCGGGAGCGGCAGAACCAGCCATGCAAGGCTTTTCGGTTCTGCGGGCGACTGTAAGAGAATTTTCTTACCTTAGAGGAAAAAGGCGTATACGATGGCGGCTGCGCCGGTTAACACCAGCACGCTCTCGAAGGCAATGCGACCGGCGTTCCATTGCAGTTCGGAGGGAGAGTCTGCGTGGCCAGGACCCAGCAGGCGGTGAGCGCCTGATGCGCCTGCGGCAAGCGAGGCAGCGGTAGGTACGCTGCCGGTGATGACACCCGGAGAACCGCTGGCGGAGTTCCAACGGGTTTGTACGGCGGACGGCTGACCTTGCATGGACCGGCGGATTTCTTCCCGCCCATTGCGATCTGCAATGAGAATGGTCTGGGGCTTCAGACCGCCGCGGGGGCGTTCAAAACGCTTGCGCCATTCCGGCGGCACTTCGTCCACCGAACGGAAAACTCGCGTTTCATGGCCCACCGATACGAAGACCGTCGAACTCTTAACTGTGATGCGCTCCGTCGCCATGCTTACCCTATCCGAAACCGCCTCTACTACACCGAACTCGCCTGCCGGATCGCCGAACGGGCGGAATGGTCCAGCGTTACCTGGATGAAACCCAGCGCCGCTTTGGACAGCGCTTTGTCCTTCCGGTAGATTAGACCGATCCGCCGGATCATCGGTTCCGGCGCCAGCGAAATGGCCACCAGTTTGTTGGCCGCCACTTCCTCTTCGCAGTGCGATTCTGCCAGAAAACTCAAACCCAAGCCCGCCATTACAAAACGTTTGATCATTTCGGTGGAATCCAGTTCCATCGAAACCTGATAATTGTCCTCCACCGGCTCCAGCCAGGCGTTGAGGCGCTGGCGGGTGGTCCCAGATTTTGGCAGCAATAACGGACTATTTACCAGATCGGCAGGAGTGACCGATTTCTTCTGTGCTAATGGATGCTCGGGAGGAGCCAAAAGCATGATTTCGTCGGAGTGAATTTTGACCACCTGCAACTTCTTTTCGGCCACCGGCAATTGGGTGATGCCGAAGTCCGCAAGATTGTTGGAGACAGCCTGTACAATGCCCGCGCCATACGACCTATCTACTAGCAACTGTACGTTTGGGTATTGCTTCTTGAATTCAGGAAATACCTTTGGCAACACGTAGATACAGGTTGCTTCGTTGGCGGCAATGATCAATTCGCCGCGCGGCGTACGTTCCAGTTCGTTGATGGAGTCCTGGGCCTGACGGCGCAGGTCGAGGATTTGTGCGGCGTACTCGGCAAAGATTTTGCCCGCGACGGTGAGCGAAATTTTGGTGCCCAAACGGTCGAACAAGGGCGCGTTGAGCTCCTGCTCCAACTGGCGCACCTGGGCGCTAATGGCCGGCTGCGTCCGGAAGCAGGTTTGCGCCGCCTTGGAGAAGCTCTTTAGGCGGACGATTTCCAGAAAGGTATGTAGCTGATCGAGGTCCATCGAATACGTTACCGGCGAGGAACTCGCAACATATTATCAATTATTGTAGCGGACGGGCGGCATCCGGCTACTGCCGCCCGTTTGTGGCGGAGCCGTTACCGCGAGATCGGAGTGGACGGCAAGGTGATGTCCACGGTGATCTCGTAGGCGGGCGCGGTGACGTACCTCGGGGTGGTTGTGGTGTTGTAGGGGTCTCGGTAGACCTTGTTCACAATGATAGTGCGCCGTCCAGAGCCGTAGTTGGTGGACGCCGAGTACACCGCGTACATGCTGTCGGTGGGATTGCCGAGGTTATGCGACAGGGTGGCGATCAGGATCAAGGACTGTCCGGTGAGCGGGAACGATACAGCTGGTACGGAGGCGAGCGAGGTGGTTTGACCCTCTGCCAGAGGCGGCAACTGATGCTGGCGTGGTGTGAAACCAGCATAGAAGTCGAGCACGGGAGATTCGGTCGGATAGTACACCGGAGTAGGCGAAAGAATCCGCAGGCGCTTGATCTGCACCAGCCGTACGGTGGCGTTGGGAACTGTCGCAAGACTGGTGGACGCCTTGCGAATAAAGCGCAGCTTGCCTTCGAGCAAGGTGGCGGGCGTTACGGCAAGGTAATCCATGTGGGTGCATCCACCGGCAACCTGCTCCGGCGGGATGGCAAAGCCCTGTACGCCCGGAACGAGGCTGCCTTCTACGGTTGGCATCACGAAATCGAAGAAGAAGCTGCGAAGCGGATTGCCCGGGCTAAGATCCGTGATGTACGGGCGGCCCCCGCGACCGGTGGCTTCAATGTTGCCATTGCCGGTTTCCCAGCCGTCGCAGAATATGTTGATGTCGATATCCATGGCCGCAGCCACGTTCGGCGAGTTGGGAACGCGGATTTCGAGCCCGACACGATGGGACATTTTTAGGTATTTGCTGTTCGGCCTGTCTTTGTACTCGGTTTGAGTCATTGTGGGATTTAGGGGCACAATTCCAGTAAGGAACGTTTGCGCCCGAGTTCCGGAACACGAAGGAAGTTGCATCTGGCAGGCGATGCGTAAATCTTCGGCCGTTGTCGGGTTGGTTCGCTTGTTGGCTTCGACTAGTTTGGCCTGAATGTCGCTCTCAAGCTGCTTTATGACCATGAACTGGATCGGCTGGGTTCGAACGTTATCCGTGGCGAGGGGAGCCGATGGTCCTTGAGCAGGCGGATACTGGGCAAACAATGAGGTGGAACAGACTACAAATAGTGTGTTCCGAAGTGCGGCTTTGCGCATGGTTGGAAAAACCTCCAACACTCGGTGCGAGAATGCCGAGCCGCCGTTCACGGATGGCGTGTAAAAGTTTGTAAAGCCGGATCGTACCCAAAATGGGTACGTAAATACCCTCTGAGGGTACGAGGCCTAATTTTCAGGTTTTGTTGGAAAGAAAGGAACTTAGATGGCTGGGAGACAGGGATTCGAACCCCGATAGGCGGATCCAGAGACCGCAGTCTTACCGTTAGACGATCTCCCAGCAGTGTTTGCCGGACGATTTCAGAATATCACATCATCGCGGCTGGTGGAGCAGGTTCGTCGGGACTTCCTGCATTGGAAAGCGGCATGATGATCATCACCAAAGCCAGCGCTCCGATGAACAGCGAACCGACAACGTAGCTTTCCATCCCGAAATCAGGAATCCAGGATTTGGGGGCAAATTGCAGTCCTGCCCAAACCAACCCTACCATGGCCTCGCCAGCGATCAGTCCGGACGCTGTAAGCACCCCGGCGTTTTCGACACGAGCCTTTTGGGCATCGTTGAAGCCCTTTCGTTCCGCCACGCCATCGGCGAACCAGCGGATGATGCCGCCGATCATGATCGCTGCGGTGGTGGCGAATGGCAGGTACATGCCGACCGAAACGAGCATCGGGCTCTTGACGTTGGCCATCACCAGAGTGAGGCCGAAGAACATCCCGCAGATCACTAGCGGCCACGCCATCTCGCCACCGACGATGCCTTGGGCGAGCATCGCCATGAGGCCGGCCTGGGGAGCGGAGAGTTCCCGGTCGCCAAAGCCGATGCCGCCGGCGCGGATGTTGCCTTCATGCAGGAGCAACAGCGGGAAGTACATGACGAGGCTGGCGAGGACGACAGCGATCAATTCCACGATTTGAATGGTGCGCGGCGTGCCGCCGAGGATGTAGCCGACTTTGAAGTCCTGCAGGAGTTCGCCGGCGACGGCCGAGGAGACGCAGACGACAGCAGCGACGCCGAGTACGACAGCGACGCCGGAGGGTCCGGTGGCGCCGAGAGCGACCATGAGGAGTCCGGCGATGATTAGGGTTGAGATCGTGAGACCGGAGATGGGGTTGTTGGAAGAGCCAATGAAGCCGACCAGGCTGCCGGAGATCGCGGCGAAGATAAAGCCCACGATGAGCATCACCAGGGCGGCGACGACGCCCGCTACCAGGTTGCCGGACAGATAGACATACAGCGCGATCATGGCGAGGAACATCACACCGATCAGCGCGAGTACGGTCTTGGAGCTCATGTACTTTTCGGTACGTCCCAAGGTGGCGGGATCGGGGCCTTGGCTGCGGACTTCGTCGATGGCGCGCTTGAGTCCGGCGACGAGGCTCTTGCGCATGCGGAAAAGGGTCGTGGCGGCGCCGACGAGCATGCCGCCTACTGCGACCGGGCGGATGATGTAGCGCCAGACGGCGGAGGCGAGCGAGGTCCAGTCCGTGGTGTTGGTGCCGGCGGGGAAGAAGCGGCTGATGTCCTTGCCGAGGAAGTAAACGAACAAAGGTACGAGGACGCACCAGGCGAGGACGCCGCCAGAGAACTGGAGGGCGGCGAGGCGGGGTCCGATGATATAGCCGACGCCCATGTAGGCGGGGCTGACGTCGGGCGCGGGGATCGCGGTGAAGCCTCCGACGCTGGCGGCGACGTTGGGGTCGCTACCGCTGAGGCGAACCTTGCTGTCTGCAGCGCCGATGGGGATGTCGACAAAGGTGTGTTCGAGGGCGAAGAGGCGGAACTTGCCCAGAAGGTAGACGACGCCGCCGATGATGATGTTGTAGAAGAGGAATTTTACGGCCTGTGCACCGCGGGCGCCGGCCTTGTGGACTTCCGATGCGGCAACGGATTCGGGGAATGGCAGTTCGGGGTCCTCGACCATGCCGCGGCGAATGAGCGAGACGAAGAGTACACCGACGATGGAGCCGACCATCATGAGCGAGGTGGCTTTGAGGTAGGCGTCGCCGAACCCGAAGGATGGCCACGCCTTGGTAAGGACGAAGGCTGGAAGCGTGAAGATCGCGCCTGCGGCGACGGATTCGCCAATGGAACCGGCGGTACGGCAGATGTTTTCTTCGAGGATGGACCCGCGCCAGATGCGAAGTACGGCCATGCCGATGACGGCTGCCGGGTAGGTGGCGGCAATGGTGATGCCGGCGCGAAGACCCAGGTACGCATTGGCGGCGCCGAGCACGACGGTGAGGACGAGTCCTAGGACGACGGCCCGCATCGTGAACTCCGTCATCTGCATCGATTCGGGTACGAACGGCTTGTATGAGGAGGGTTTCTGTTCGCTGCTGCTCATGAATGCGTCATCATAGCAGTTTCAAAAGTCCTCATTTCTTATGGGCGAGCAGGTAAAGAGTGAGCGGCTTGTAGCCTTCTTCGACTAGGTTGAAGCCGGAGTCGCGGATGCGGTCCCGCCACCAGGTCGCGCCTCGGGTGCCGCCGTGTGAGAGCGCGGGTCCAAAGGCGAAGCGGGCCCAGCCGTCATTTTCCACCAGCATGAGGAGGAGGTCGCCGTTGGGCTTGAGTACACGATGGGCCTCCGCGAGGGCTTGGATGCTGCCTTGGCGATTGAGATGGTCGATGGCATACGCACTGACGACGGCGTCGAACGAAGCGGGTTCGAAGGGTAGCTTACGCATGTCGGCGGTGGCGATGGTGGCTCGGGTGTCGACGCCGGCGGCCTTGAGGTTGTTTGCGATGGGCAACTGAGGCGTGTCCGTGTGTCCAAAGTGGTGATCAAAGGAATCGCCGAACTGGTCTGAGGCAACGAGGGTGGCTTGGGGTCGGGCCTTGAGCACCATGATGGCGGAGCGACCGGTGCCTGCTCCAAGGTCGAGTACGCGACCGGTGCCGCTGCGGAGGAAGGCCTGTGTCGGGAGTTCGGGTTCGCCATTGACGTTGATGACGAAGCGCATCACGCAGAAGGCGGCGGCGGACCAGATCGTAAAGGTGAGGGCAAGGATGAAGAGCCAGCGTCGTTTGCCGTAGGTCAGCGCGGCGGCGCCGAGGGCCGGAAAGAAGACGACAAGGTGTCCGTAAGAGAGCCACCAGGGGTAGCCGTAGTCGATGGAGCTTTGCATCGGATGGCAGTTTGACACGGTGGGCCTGAACGGAGGCTGAACGGGTTGTTCATGTGGGGTTCAGGCAGGTGAGCTATACAATGTGGCATTGCGAATACTGGTTGCGGAGGATGAGGCTCGGTTAGCGGCCCAGTTGGCCAAGGCCCTGGAAGACGGCGGGTACGCGGTGGATTGTGCGGCGGACGGCGAGCAGGCGGACTTTTTGGTCCACACGGAGCGGTACGACCTGATTGTGTTGGATTTGGGGTTGCCGAAGGTCGACGGGCTGACCTTGTTGCGCAACTGGCGAGGGTCCGGGATTGCGGTTCCGGTGCTGATTCTGACGGCGCGCGGCAGTTGGCACGAAAAAGTGCAAGGCATCGACGGTGGGGCCGATGACTATGTCGCGAAGCCGTTCCGCATGGAGGAACTGCTGGCGCGGGTACGGGCGCTGCTGCGGAGGGCGAGCGGGTTCGCGCAGCCGGAACTGCGTTGCGGTGAGGTGGTGATGGATCCGGCAACGGCGCGTGTACTGGTGCGGGGCGAACCGGTACGGCTGACGAGCCATGAGTTCCGCGTGCTGCTGTACCTGATGCACCGGCAGGGCAAGGTGGTGTCGCGCACTGAGCTTTCCGAACATATCTATGCGCAGGACGCGGATCGCGATTCAAATACGGTGGAGGTGTTTATCGGAAGGCTGCGGCGCAAGCTGGGTGTACCGGTGATTGAGACGTTGCGCGGGTTGGGGTATAGGCTGTGTTGCGATCGTTGAGGTCGCGACTGATTGTCGCGTCGGTGCTGTGGACCGGCGGGATGCTGCTGGCCATGCATCTTGGCGTGATGATGCTAATGCATGTCATGCCCCGGTTCCGGCGCGGTGAGACGGCGGGCGTCTGGTTGATCGCAGGGCTTGTGATGCTGGCCGGGGTGGCGGTGGCCTGGTTGAGCCTGCAGCCGTTTCGTAAGCTGCGTGCGCTGTTGTCGGCGGTTCGCGATGGCGAAGTGCATCAAGTGGACGGGCGGTATCCGGATGAGGTGCAGCCGCTGATCGATGATTTGAATACGCTGCTGCGGGATCGCGAAAAGGCTGTACAGCGGGCGATCGCTACGGCGGGGGACTTGGCGCATGGGCTGAAGACGCCGCTGGCGTTGTTGCGTCAGGAAGCGGAGCGCGCGGAGGCCGCGGGGCAGATGGAGATCGCGGCGAGCATCCAGCAGCAGGTGGATCGGATGACGCGGCAGATTGACTATCATCTGGCGCGGGCGCGGGCTTCGGCATCGGGGGCGTCGGGCAATGCTCGATGCCCGGTCGCCGAGTGTGCGCAGGGGTTGGCTCGTACCTTGACCAAGCTGTATGCCGAGCGGGCGGTACGAGTGACCGTGGACGTGCCGGAGGACCTGCAGGTACGGGTGCAGCGGGAAGACCTGGAAGAGATGCTAGGCAACCTGATGGAGAACGCGTGCAAGTGGGGTCGCGCAGAGGTGACGGTTGGCTTTGTGGATGGGGCGGTTGTGGTGGACGATGATGGGCCGGGGATCGCGGATGCGATGCGGGAAGCGGTGCTCGCGCGTGGCGTACGGGCGGATGAGACGGCACCGGGGTCCGGGCTGGGTTTGGCGATCGTACGGGACTTGGCCGAGGTGTACGGCGGGAGCGTCGAGTTGCGGAGCAGTAGTACTGGCGGGGTTCGCGCGTTGTTGCGGTTGCCTATTGACGGACGGTTATCCTAGAACCTGTGATTCGTTCTGCAATCGTACCCGTGGCCGGCTTCGGCACGAGGCTTCTTCCCGCTACGAAGAGTCAACCCAAAGAGATGTTGCCGGTAGCGCGTAAACCGATCGTCCAGTATGTGGCCGAGGAGTTGAGCGCCAATGGCTTGAGCCAAATCCTGTTTGTGACGGGTCGCGGCAAGAACTCGATTGAGAATCATTTCGATCTGGATCCGGAGTTGAACCGGATGCTGGAGCGTACGCGCAAGGAAGATCTGCTGGCGGAGTTGGACTTTGAGCAGATGGGCGCACAGTATTACTACACGCGCCAGCGCGAACAGAAGGGTCTTGGCGATGCCATTCTGTGCGGTGAGAACTTTGCCGGAGAGCAGCCGTTTGCGGTCGCGTTGGGCGATTCCATCCTGGGCTTGAACGCGAACTCGAAGACGCTGGCAAAGATGGTGGCGCTGTTTGAAGAGCGCGGCGCGAGCGCTGTGGTGGCCGTCGAAGAGGTGCCTCGCGAAGAGACGATGCATTACGGCGTGATCGACCCGACCGATATGGACGGCGACATCATGCGGGTGGTCCGGATGGTGGAGAAGCCGAAGCCAGAAGAGGCGCCGAGCAATTATGCGATCGCGGCGCGGTATGTGTTTTCGCCGATTATCTTCGACATGATCAAGGGCGTGAAGCCGGATAAGAAGGGCGAGATCCAGTTGACGGACGCCATTCAGCGGCTTTGCGAAGAGGGCAAGCGCGTACTGGCGGTGAAGATTCCAGCGGGCGAGAAGCGGTACGACATCGGCAATTTTCCGAGCTACTTCGAGACGTTTGTGGAGTTCGCGTTGGCGGACCCGCAATACGGCGCGGAGTTCCGCGAGCGGTTGAAGCAGATGCTGAAATAGATGCTGTCGCTGAGGCTCGCTGTCGCGGCCGCGATCCTGATTCTGGCGTTGGCCTCGCGGCTGAGCCATAAGGATGTGGTGTGGATTGAGGAGGCGTATCCTGCTGCCGCCGCAATCCAGATGTCCGACTACGGGCTGGCGATTTACCAGGACTTCTGGTTCGATAAACCGCCGGGTGCGGTGTACTTTTACAGGCTGTTTGGGGCGCAAACCGGGGTCCCTCTGCGGTTGATGGGGGCGTTGTTTGTCTGCCTATCCGCATTGCTGGCCTTTTTGGCGGCGCGGCGGATTTGGGACGACGAAGTCGCGGCGCTTTGGGCAGCGGCGTTTGTCGCGCTGTTTCTTGCCTTCGATCATCCTGCGGCGGTGATGGCGATTGCGCCGGACTTGTTGATGGTTCCGGTGCAGTTACTGGCCCTGTATCTGGCGGCGTCGCGACGCTATGTGTGGGCTGGCGTCGCGTGTGGGGTGGCGTTCTGGATCAATCCCAAAGCTGTGTTTGCGGCGTTGGCGTTGGTGGTGTGGTCAAGGTCCTGGGTGCTGGCTGTGTCGGCAGCGGTAGCGGCTTTGGCAATGGTGGCGCCGTACTGGTCACAGGGGTTTTATGAGCAGGTGATCGTGTGGGGACGCATGTACTCGGCAGATCCGCCGGAGGGCATCAACGGCTGGAAGCAGACGGCGGCGTGGGTCTGGTTTCATGCGGCGTTGGTGGTGGGGGCGATTGTGGCGCGCGAGCCTCGCTGGTTGGTGCCGATTGCGATCAACGCTGTCGCGGTCGTGCTTGGGTTGCGCTTCTTTCCCCGATACTACTTTCAACTGTTGCCGCTGGTGGCTGTGGTGGCAGCGCGCGGCGTGTCGCTGTCAAAGAGTTGGGTGCGGTACGTGATCGTCGCGCTGCTGTTGATTCCAGTGGTGCGGTTTGGACGGGTGTCGCCGCCTGCGAATCAGTTGGCGTTGTATGAAGACAGCGTGGCCGCGGCGGCGAAACTGACAGATCGCCAGGCGACCTTGTTTGTGTGGGGGTACAGGCCGGACTTATTGATACTGACGCGGATGAAGCTGGGCGCGCCGTATCTGGATTCGCAGCCCGTAAATGGTGTGCTGGCGGACCGGCATCTGGTGTCGAGCAAGCCGTCGACAGAGGGGCGTCGGTCGGTAATTGCGGCCGATTATGTCGCGGATGGGTTGGGGTTGTTGAATCCGGCGTTGGCGTTCCGGCAGGACGGCTATGAGGAGTTTGCACGTACCAAATTCACCGTCCTGTATCGACGCGTAAAATGATGAGGTGTTCGATATCGCGTTGTTGCCGGGTGACGGCATTGGAGTGGACGTTGTTGCGGAGACGGTGAAGGTACTGCGGGCGCTGCCTGGAGTGTCCTTTGCGTTCACCGAGTATCCTGCGGGGGCTGCGGAGTTTTTGCGTAGCGGCGATCCTTTGCCCGAGCCGACGATGCTGGGGATTCAGAAGCATCAGGCAATCTTGCTGGGGGCGATGGGCATGCCTTCGGTGCGATGGCCGAGCGGCAAGGAGATGACGCCGCAGATCGACATCCGCGAGAAGCTCGATTTGTACTGCGGGCTGCGGCCCATCAAATTGCAGCATCCTTCCGATGGGCCGCTCAAGAATCCTGGGGCGATTGATTTCGTCATCGTGCGGGAGAGCACCGAAGGATTGTTCTGGAAGCGCGGGCATCAGTACACGACGGACTTGCCTGAGGCTCTGGATACGATGCGGATTTCGCGCGCCGGGAGCGAACGGTTGTTCCGGTCCTCATTCGATCTTGCACGGAAGCGGCGGAAGAAGGTGACGTTGGTGGACAAGGCCAACGTGCTGCCGTCGATGGCGTATTTCCGGGGGATTTTTGACGAGATCGCGCAGGAGTACCCGGATGTCGAGACTGAGCGCGTGTACGTCGATGCGATGTCGTTGTTCCTGGTGCAGAGGCCGCAGACGTTTGACGTGGTGGTGACGGAGAACATGTTTGGCGACATCATCTCCGATCTTGCAGCGGGCTTGATTGGCGGCATGGGGATGGCGCCGAGCGGCGATATTGGGCCGAAATACGCGGTGTTTCAGCCGTCGCATGGGTCGGCGCCGGATATTGCGGGCAAAGGGATCGCGAATCCGGTGGCGACCATCTTGTCGGCGGCGATGATGCTCGACTGGCTGGGCGATTCGGCATCGGCGCGGCGAATTGAGGCTGCGGTGGCGAAGGTGTTTGCGGATCCTGCCAATCGCACTCGCGACATGGGCGGTTCGTTGAACACGCAGTCGATGGGCGATCTGGTGGCTGCGGCGGTAGCCTAAAGATGTGGACTATGCCTTAGCGCTACATCGCTTTCAGTTCGCATTCACAATCACGTATCACTACTTGTTTCCGCAGTTGACGATGGGGCTAGCGTTGCTCATCGTTGTACTGAAGACCCTGCACTTGCGAACCGATGATGTTCGCTATGCGCAGGCTGCCCGGTTCTGGGCCAAGATTTTCGGCATCAACTTTGCATTTGGCGTGGTGACGGGGATTCCCATGGAGTTTCAGTTCGGCACCAACTGGTCGCGCTTTTCGAAGGCTGCCGGTGGGGTGATCGGACAGACGCTGGCGCTCGAGGGGATGTACTCGTTCTTCCTGGAGTCGACGTTTTTGGGCCTGTTTCTGTTTGGCGAGAAACAGCTCGGGCGGATTGGACACTGGGTGACGGCGTTCCTGGTGTTTCTAGGCTCCTGGCTGTCGGGGTTCTTTATCATCGCGACGGACGCGTGGATGCAGCATCCGGTGGGGTACACGACGTTGCCCGATGGGCGGATCCAACTGGAGAGTCTTTCCGCGCTGTTGCTGAATCCGTGGACGTTTTGGATGTACCTGCACAACATGACGGGGTCTGTGGTGACGGGGGCGTTCGCGATGATGGCGTCCGGCGCGTACTATCTGATTGCCGGCAAGCACGTCGAACAGGGCAAGCTGTTTTTGCGCATCGCAGTTCCGGTGGCGACGGTGGCTGCGATCGCGATGTTGTTTCCCACGGGCGATGGACAGGGCAAGAATCTGGCGAAGTACCAGCCGATTACGCTCGCTGCGGCGGAGGGGCTGTTCGATACCGAAGCAGGGGCGCCGATTGCAGTGCTGGGTCAGCCGGATGCGAATCGCGGCAAGCTGGACAATCCTTTGTTGATTCCGCGGATGCTGAGCATGATTACGTATCAGCGGTGGGATGCGGAAGTGAAAGGGTTGAATCACTTTCCGAAAGACCAGTGGCCCGATCAGATTGAGCTGCTTTACTACAGCTTCCACATCATGGTGGGATTAGGTACGATCTTTATCGGGCTAACCGTGCTCACCAGCTTCTACCTGTGGCGCGGTACATTGTTTAGATCGCGCTGGCTGCTATGGGTTCTAATGCTGGCCGTTCCCTTCCCGTTCATTGCGAATACAGCTGGGTGGTTTGCCGCTGAGCTGGGGCGGCAGCCATGGTTGATTTACGGGCTGATGAAGACGAGCGAGGGGTACTCGGTTCGTGTGTCGGCCGGCAACACGCTGTTCACTACGCTGGGATTTTTGGGCATGTACGGATTGCTGAGCATCCTGTACCTGTTCCTGATGCAGCGTGAGTTGGAGCATGGTCCTTCGAGTGAAGAGGCGGCGCACTAGCGATGGAAGCACTGTGGTTCTGGTTGCTGGCGCTGATGCTGACGACCTACGTTGTGCTCGATGGGTTCGACCTGGGTGCGGGCATCGCGCACTTGCTGATTGCGAAGACCGAGGACGAGCGGAAGGCTGTGCTCGAGTCGATTGGTCCGTTCTGGGATGGCAATGAGGTCTGGCTGATTGCGGCTGGAGGTACGCTATTTCTGGCGTTTCCGACCTTGTATGCGGCGAGCTTCATGGGGTTCTATCTGCCCTTAATCATCGTGTTGTGGCTGCTGATGTTCCGCGGCTTGTCGATTGAATTGCGGAATCATGCACCGTCGCCCATGTGGCTGCCATTGTGGGATGTTTGCTTTGCGGGGTCCAGCGCGTTGCTTGCTGTGTTTCTGGGAGCCGCGCTGGGCAATGTCGTACGTGGGGTTCCGCTGGATGCGCAGCAGGAGTTCTTTTTGCCGCTATGGACCGACTTTCAGCCGGGGCGCGAGCCGGGGATCCTGGACTGGTATACGGTGACCGTGGGTGCGACGGCGTTTTGCGCGCTGTGGATGCATGGGTTGTTGTGGGTGGAACGAAAGACCAGCGGTACATTGAGCGAACGGGCGTCCGCAATGGCGCGCCGGGTGGCGTTGGGTGTCGCGGTGTTGACGGTAGTGGTTACGGCTGCGACGTTCGTAGTACGGCCGGAGATGTGGCAACGTTTTGCTGATGCGCCGTGGGGGCTGGTGTTTCCGGTGGCGGCAGTCGCTGGCTTAGGGACGGTGATGGCCGGGAAGCGGCCGTTTGCGGGGTCGGCGACGTACCTGGTGGGGATGATGCTATCGGCGGCGTTCAGCCTGTTTCCGGTGGTGTTACCGTCGTCCACAGACCCTGCGCTGCACCTGACGATTTACAACACGGCGTCTGGCGCGTATAGCCAGAGCATTGCGCTGTGGTGGTGGATACCGGGAATCGTGCTGACGACGGGATACTTTACGATGCTGTTTCGTAAGTTTGGGTCCAAAGTAAGTTGAATCCCGCTAATGTTGTGTGAACCTTTTGGGTACGGGGTACGTACCTATCCGTTTGGAGGCAGTATGTCATTCTTTTCTGTCGGAACCGCTGCGATGATGCTGGCGGCTTCGAGCGCTGTAGCATTTGCTGCGTTACCGCCGATTATCGACCGCGATGTGTTGTTTGGCGACCCGGAGATCGCGGGCGCGCAACTGTCGCCGGACGGCAAGTATCTGGCCTTTATCCGGCCTCTCGACAAGACTCGCAATGTTTGGGTCAAGAAGGCGACCGAGCCATTTGCGTCCGCAAAACCGGTGACTGCGGTGACCAAGCGGCCGATTGGCGGCTATTCGTGGAGCCGCGATGGCAAGTTCATCCTGTTTGTGCAGGACGACGGTGGCGATGAAAACTTCAACGTTTGGGCTGTGAATCCGGCGGATTCGCCGAAGGCTGGGGAGAAGGCTCCGCCGGCGCGCAACATCACAGAAGCCAAGAAGATTACCGCGCAGATTTTGCATGTTTCGAAGATTGACCCCGATGTTCTCTATGTGGGGTTGAACGATCGCGATCCGGCTTGGCACGACGTGTACAAGATCAAGATCTCGACGGGCGAGCGGACGCTGATTCGGAAGAACACCGAGAAGATTGCGGGTTGGGACTTTGATGAGAAGGATCAACTGCGCATCGCCGCGAAGGTGAACGATGCGGGCGACACCGAGATGTACCGCGTAGAGGGCGATAAGCTCGTCAAGTTTGCGTCCTGCACGGTGTTTGAGAGCTGCGGCACGTTGCAGTTCCACAAGGACGGCAAGCGGCTGTACTACATCTCGAACGCGGGCGCGGACGTCGATCTGATCGGGCTGTACTTGATCGATCCGATGACGGGGCAGACCGAGCGCGTCGAGTCCGACCCGATGCGCCGCGTGGATGTCCAGACTGCGGTATTCAACGATGCCGGCGAGTTGCAGGCTGTGTTGTACAACGATGAGAAAATCCGGATGTCGTTTAAGGAAAAAACGCTCGAAGCGGATTACAACCTGCTGAAGAGCCGCTTTCCCGGCCGTGAGATCGGCATTGCGTCGCGTACGCGGGACGAGAGCCTGTGGCTGATCGCGGTGAACTCCGATGTAGAGCCCGGCGAAGTATACCTGTTCGACCGGAAGACGAAGAAGACGGAGTTGCAGTACAAGGTGCGCGAGAAGGTGGATCGCAACAGCCTGTCGCCAATGAAGCCGATTACCTATAAGTCTTCGGACGGGTTGACGATTCCGGCGTACCTCACGCTGCCGAAGGGTTTGGATGCGAAGAATCTGCCGCTGGTGGTGTTTCCGCATGGTGGTCCTTGGGCTCGCGACATGTGGGGGTACAACCCGTATCATCAGTTCCTGGCGAATCGCGGGTACGCGGTGTTGTCGCCGAACTTCCGCGCTTCTACCGGGTACGGAAAGAAGTTCCTGAATGCGGGCAACGGCGAGTGGGGCCGCAAGATGCAGGACGATCTCACCTGGGGCGTGAAGTACCTGGTGGCGGAAGGCATTGTGGATCCGAAGCGCGTGGGCATCATGGGCGGCTCGTACGGCGGCTATGCCACGCTGGCGGGTGTCGCGTTTACGCCGGATGTGTATGCGGCGGGTGTCGCGATTGTGGCGCCGTCGAATCTGGAAACGCTGCTGGAATCGATTCCTGCGTACTGGGAAGCTGGACGCAAGAGTATGTACACGCGCATGGCCGATCCGTCGACGCCTGCCGGCAAGGCAGAGTTGAAGCGGATGTCGCCACTGTATGCGGCGGACAAGATCAAGTCGCCGTTGATGGTGGTGCAGGGCGCGAATGATCCTCGTGTGAACAAGGCGGAATCGGATCAGATTGTGATTGCACTGCGCGATCGCAATTACCCGGTAAAGTACCTGGTGGCGCCGGATGAAGGTCACGGGTTTGCGAAGCCGGTGAACAACATCGCGATGCTGGTGGCGACCGAGCGGTTCCTGGAACAGCATCTGAAGGGACGCAGCCAGGCTGAGGTTCCGGAAGAGATCGCCAAGAAGCTGGATGAGCTGACGGTTGACCCGAAGAAGGTACAGTTGGCGAAGAAGGCCGATACGTCGAAGAGCGCATCGCTGAAGCCGGCGCGTCCGCTGGCGGAAGGATCGTTCGAGTACAAGGCGACGATCGAAGCGGGTCCGCAGAAGGTGGAGATCGGCATCACGTCCTCGGTGAAGAAGGCCGATGGCGGGTATACGGTGACGGAGTCCATGAGCACGCCGATGGGCGCGGCGACGGATGTCACGACCGTGGAAGCCGACACGCTGTATGTGAAGACGCGTAGCGTGAAGCAGGGTCCGGTGACGATTGATTACACGGTGGACGGCAAGAAGCTTTCCGGCAAGATGGCGATGAACGGCAACGAACGTCCCATGGCGGCGGAGTTGGCGGGTCCGCTGTTTGCGGAGTCGGCCAGCCACTTGATGATCGCGACCTTGCCGCTGGCTGAGGGCTACGAAACGGTGTACAACAACTTCGACCTGCAGAAGGGCAAGCCGAAGGTGATTGCCCTGAAGGTAGAAGGCAGCGAATCGGTGACAGTGCCTGCGGGTACGTTCGATGCGTGGAAGGTGTCGGCCAAGCCGGAGGACGGCGGCGAGACACTGATTTACATCGACAAGAAGTCCAACAAGCCTGTGAAGATGACTTCGACGTTGCCTTCTATGGGTGGCGCGAAGCTCACTGCGGAGTTGAAGAACTAAAAGTCTTCCAGTCCGCGACAATCCGACGAACTACGGCGCTTCCGGCCCGGTGTACATTTTCGAGCGATTCGATGTACGCGGCGTAAGCGCCGAGTTTTTCTCCGGCAAGGCTTTCGGGCGCGGTGACGCCTGGGGGCTGCGAATCGAAGTTGCTCACACCGCGCAGCACCAGCGTACGGTTGGTCTGCGCCTTTCCTGCCTTTTCGAGCCAAGTGAGAGACTGCATCACGCCCGTGTCCTCCATGGCCGTGGTCATGTAGTTGCCTTTGCCCTCGCTGTAATAATGCACCCAGTCGTTGGCCCAGCGGTTCATCAGCTTGCCATGCCAGTAGGTGGAGGCCGATAGAGTGTCGCCTCGCATGACCTTGGTTCCGGTGCGGGCGGCAGGGGTTTCGGTGAAGCGGGCGCGACGGTCGTTGAGGCGGTCGGCGTCGGCGAGTTTGAGGTCCTTGGTGAGGTTGAAGGCCCAATCGACGAGCTTTGCGTTGAGGCGGTAGATCTCACCTTCGGTCTTTTCGCGACGGGGAGCCTCGTAGGGCTTGTGGCGGCGGAGCGGGATGTAGCCGGTGGGCCAATCGGCGGGGATTTCGCGAGCGTCGATTTCGTGTCCGAGGTCGCCGTCGACTACCCAGTCGGCCCAGGCTACCGAGCCGATGGTGATGTCGGCGGGGTCGCCACCTGCGATGCCCGCGACGAGCCAGTAGGCCTTGCGGAGATCGAAGCGAGGGTCGAGGCCGAGGGCCATGATGGAGGCTGCCGCGCGCGCGGTGCCGACGCCAGCGCAGATGCCGAGTACGCCGGTTTTGGGGTTGAAGCGGAGGTCGCGATTGCCGGCGGGGAACGGAATGATCTGGTCGAGCTTTTCGCGCTCCACCCAATACTGAAACTCGCCGGGGTTGTCGCCGGTGTCGTTGCCTTGTTCAAAAAGGGCAACGACCACGACTTTGACCTCGAGGGGTTTGGCGGTGAGTACGGATGAGAGAAGGAAGAGAGACAGGACCAGCAGGCGCATCGTGTATCCATTTAGGATACGCCGCCGGCGGCTTTGTTACTTGCGTTGCTGTTCGCGAATACGGTCCTGGTCCTGTCCTTCTTGTGGATCTTGTCCTCTGGACCTTCGTTGGGTTCTCCTTCGTCGACCGGGAGTGGAACGGTTTGCTGCGATGGATCCTTCGGGTCCTTACGGTTGGACTCTTCGTTGGCGAACTCCTGCCTGCTTTGCATAGAAAAAGGCCTCCTCGTTCACTAGGAGCGACGGGAGGAGGCCTTTGTTTCCGAAATTGGACGCTTATCGCTGTACGCGGCGCCAAGCGAGCAGGACAGCGGTGCTGAGAAGTGCCACCGAGCCACCACCCTCAGGCAGTGTGGACGGAGGCGGGGCGGCGGTGCTGACGAACATCACCTCTTTGAGGGATGTACTGTCACCGCTTGAGTATCCACTCAACATAGCCATCCGCATATGCGTGGCCTGAACCGGGGCAAAGTTGAATACTTCGGCCGTCGAGTTGGTTGGGAGGGAGATAAGGGACAACAGGTAAGGACCTGTGGAAACCGGCGTGAACGTTGCGCCATCGGTTGAATACAGAAGGGAGAACTCCTTCACGCCGAAAGCAGCGTTCCACGCGGCTATAGAATTGACCCAGTATGTGCCATGGAGGTCGAAGTCGATATTGCCTGTCCTGGAGGTGAGGATCGCATCCGCTCTATCGTCGTGAATGCCGGCGGTTGTGTAGGAAGTGAGCCCGCGGCCGTTGACGATGTCGCTGAGGGACGTACCGCAGCACACTGTAGTCGCGGAGGTTGCGGTTACGCCGATGATCGGGTCGGCTAAAGCGGTGCCGGCCGAGAGGATGAGGGCTGTGAGGATGTAATGGGAAAACGTGTTCATTGGCTATCGTAATAGGCGAGTTCCTGGCTCAAGGATGATCAAACCACTCGAAGTTTTATTCTTGGCCTCCGGTGGCGGCGTCCTTCATCTTGCGGGCGGCGCTCTGGGTGCAGAGGATGGCCGCCTTTGGGATTGGTGTCGGTTGGACGCTTATCGCTTTACACGGCGCCAAGCGAGCAGGACGGCGGTGCTGAGAAGTGCCACCGAGCCACCACCCTCAGGCAGTGTAGACGGAGGCGGGGCGGCGGTGCTGACGAACATCACCTCTTTGAGGGTTGTATTGTTGGTGATTGAGTATCCGCTCAAGATAGCCATCCGCATATGCGTGGCCTGAACCGGGGCAAAGTTGAATACTTCGGCCGTCGTGTTGGTTGGGAGGGAGATAAGGGACAACAGGTGAGGACCTGTGGAAACCGGTGTAAACGTTGCACCATCGGTTGAGTACAGAAGGGAGAACTCCTTCACGCCGAAAGAACCGTTCCACACGGCTATAGAACCGACCCAGTATGTGCCATGGAGGTCGAAGTCGATATTGCCTGTCCTGGAGTTGAGGATCGCATCAGTTCTAGAGTCGTGAATGCCCGCGGTTGTGTAGGAAGTTAGCCCGCGGCCGTTGACGATGTCGCTGTAGGACGTGCTGCAGCACACTGTAGTCGCGGAGGTTGCGGTTACGCCGATGATCGGGTCGGCTAAAGCGGTGCCAGCCGAGAGGATGAGGGCTGTGAGGATGTAATGGGAAAACGTGTTCATTGGCTATCGTAATAGGCGAGTTCCCGGCTCGAGGATGATCAAACCGCTCGAAGAAAAAGTTCTATTCGTAAGGCCAGTAGGGCTTGCTGAAGACGCCACCGTCCACCCAAAGGGTTTGGCCGGTGACAAAGTCGGAGTCGCTGCCGGCGAAGAAGACGACGGCTTTGCCAATGTCTTCGGGGGTCCCGACGCGGCCTAGGGGGGCGACTTTAGACCAGGTGCCGGCGTAGTCTCCCGCTTCATGCTTGGTGCGTTCGATCTCGATCGCTCCGGGGGCGACGCAGTTGACGGCGATCCGGTACTTGCCGAGTTCGCAGGCAGAAACCTTGGTGAACATCTCAATTCCGCCTTTGCTGGCGGTGTAGTCGACGAGGCTGGGGAAAGCGACCTTGTTGCAGCCGGAGCCGATGTTGATGATACGGCCTCCGGTAGCGGCGTCCTTCATCTTGCGGGCGGCGCGCTGGGTGCAGAGGAAGGCGCCTTTGAGATTGGTGTCGATGACGCGGTCCCACTCAGCTTCTGTGAGGTCGAGGAGGGGCTTCCAGGTTTGGACGCCGGCGTTGTTGACGAGGATGTCGATGCGGGGGACGGCGGCAAACATGCGGTCGACGTCCTGGGAGTTGCCGACGTTGGCCTGGAGGATCGTGGCTTGGGAGCCGAGGGCTTCGATTTCGGTCTTGGTTTGTTCGGCGCCGGCCTGGTCGGAGTTGTAGTTGATGTAGAGGTGTTCGGCGCCTGCCTTTGCGAGTTCGAGTGCGATGCCTTTGCCTACGCCCTTGCTGGCGCCCGTGACGAGGGCGTGTTTTCCGGCCAGTTTGCTGGTCATGAGTTTATTTTAGGACGGGATCGCCAAAATCGATCGCGCCAAAAGGGTCTGGATATGCACACAATCCCGCTGCGACTAATGGTTGGCGACGCGATTGTAGCGCTCTTGCCAGAAGGCTTCTTCGGCAGGGAGTGAATTCCCAGATGCGATGCCCGCGAGCGCTAACGACTCGAGTTCGGCTTCGGCAGCGTCCTCGATGCGGACAAGGCGTTCGATATATGCCGCCACAGTGAGTCCTTCGGCGATGGCCTTCTCATTCAGCCGAGCTCCGACTTTTGGATCAATCGCGATCGTCATCTTGTACTTGATGCTGGCAATTCAGTGAAGCTTATTGACTCGCCCAGTCGAGCCAGGGGAGGAGCGCTTCTATGTCGCTGGTTTCGACGGTTGCTCCGCCCCAGATGCGGAGGCCGGCCGGGGCGTCGCGATAGGAGCCGATGTCGTAGGCTACACCTTCCGATTCCAGCTTGGCGGCGATCGCTTTGGCGTCTGCATTGGTGCTGAGGCAGATGGACGTGCTGGAGCGGGTGGCGGGGTCCTTGGCCAGAAATGACGCCCAGGTGGAGGTCGCGACCCAGGATTCAATAGCTTTGAGGTTCGCTTGGGAGCGGGCAATCAGACCTGGGAGCCCGCCGATCGATTCCGCCCACTTCAGGCCGTCCAGGGCGTCCTCCACGCAGAGCATCGAGGGCGTGTTGATGGTGTCGCCTTCGTAGACTCCCTTGTTGAGCTGGAAGATTCGAGGGAGCGCGCGGGGCTTCTGTTCTTCGAGGCGGGCGAGCGCTTTGGGACTCAATGCGATCATGCCGTGGGCGCCTTCGCCTCCCAGGACCTTTTGCCAGGACCAGGTGACGACGTCCACCTTGGACCATTCGACATCCATGGCGAAGACGGCGGAGGTCGCGTCGCAGATGGAGAGGCCGCGGCGGTCTGCGGCGACCCAATCCAGGTTGGGGACGCGGACGCCTGAGGTTGTGCCGTTGAAGGTGAAGACGGTGTCGCGATCCCAGTCGGCTTGCGTGAGGTCCGGCAGTTGGCCGTAGTCGGCGCTGAAGACGCGGAGGTCCGGGAGTTGGAGTTGCTTCTTGCAGTCTGCGGCCCAGAGGGAACCGAAGCTTTCCCACGTGAAGACATCGACTCCGCGGGATGGGCCGAGCAGGTTCCACAGGGCCAGTTCAATGGCGCCGGTGTCGGAGGCGGGTACGATGCCGAGGACATAATCGGCGGGCATGCCGAGGATCGCCTTGCTGCGGTCGATGACCTCTTTGAGCTTGGCTTTGCCGACTTTGGCACGGTGCGAGCGCCCCAGGGCAGCGTCTTCGAGAGCCGCGAAACTCCAGCCGGGACGCTTGGCGCAGGGTCCGGAAGAGAAGCAGGGATTTTTCGGCTTTTGCTGGGGCTTTTGCATATTTTTTCGATGTCCTAAAAAGCAGAAAAGGACGGAGAGGGCATCTCCGTCCTTTGTTGTACTGCAGGTGACTGAGTGTTGCCGGTGTTAGCCGAGAGCCTGGGCTCCCGACACGATTTCGATGATTTCCTTGGTGATGGCAGCCTGGCGTACACGGTTCATGTACAGCGTCAGCTTTTCGATCACGTCGCCGGCGTTGGAAGAGGCCGAATCCATTGCCGTCATGCGGGCCGCGTGTTCTGCGGCGGCCGATTCGAGCAGGGCTTTGTACATCTGCACTTCGACGTAGCGCGGCAGCAGGGTGCCGAGCAGAACTTCGGGCTTCTCTTCGTAGATGTAGTCCGTGGTGCTTGCGTCCGCTGGAACTTCGAGCGGCAGGATCTTGGTGACCGAGATGTTGGGCGCCATGACGCTCTTGAACTCGTTCACGGCAAGGTACACGGCGTCGACTTCGCCGCTCGCGTACTTATCCATGACGAGCTTCGAGATTTCGATAGCGTCGCTGTAGGTCGGGGCCTTGAGGAACAGACCGACATTCTCGCCGACAACGTTGGAATACCGTTTGCGGAAGAAGTCGCGGCCTTTGCGTCCGACGAGTTCGTAGGCGAATTCGATGCCCGGGTTCTCACGAATGAAGGCGACGGCGCGCTTGATGAGGTTGCCGTTGAAGCCGCCGCAAAGACCACGGTCGGCCGTGACCAGAACGAGCAGCGCTTTCTTTTCTTCGCGGACTTCCAGGAGCGGATGCGTGGCGCCTTCGCCGGCCGCCGCAGCGACGTTGGCGAGCATGTCGCGCAGCATCTTCGAATACGGACGGGCGGCGATGACACGGTCTTGCGCACGGCGCAGCTTGGCAGCCGAGACCATCTTCATGGCCTTGGTGATCTGCTGCGTGTTCTTGACCGACCGGATGCGCCGGCGGAAGTCAATTAAGCTCGGCATCTTGGTCGGTTACTTCTTGAGGTTCGCGGTGAAGCGGTCCTTGAATTCGGCCAGGGCTTTGGTGAGGCGGCCCTTGATGTCGTCGTCGATGGTCTTCTTTTCGCGGATGTCCTTGAGGATGGCCGGGTGGGCGTTTTCCACGAAGGCGTAGAGTTCGGTTTCGAACTTACGGACCGCTTCGATTGGCAGATCATCGAGCACGCCATTGGTGCCAGCGTAGATGATGAGGATCTGCTTTTCGACCGAAAGCGGCTGATACTGGGGCTGCTTCAGGATTTCGACGAGGCGGCGGCCGCGGGTGATCTGGCGCTGGGAGGCGGCGTCGAGGTCCGAACCGAACTGCGCGAAGGCTTCGAGGTTGCGGAACTGGGCGAGGTCGAGGCGGAGGGTACCGGCGACCTGGCGCATGGCCTTGATCTGGGCGCTACCACCGACTCGGCTCACGGAGAGACCGACATTTACAGCGGGGCGGACGTTGGAGTTGAAGAGGTCGCTTTCGAGGTAGATCTGACCGTCGGTGATGGAGATCACGTTGGTCGGGATGTACGCCGATACGTCGCCGGCCTGGGTTTCGATGAACGGCAGAGCGGTGAGCGAACCGCCACCCTTAGCGTCGCTCAGCTTGGCAGCGCGTTCCAGAAGGCGGCTGTGGAGATAGAACACGTCGCCGGGGAAGGCTTCGCGGCCTGGAGGACGGCGGAGCAGGAGCGAGATTTCGCGGTAGGCGGCGGCGTGCTTCGAAAGATCGTCGTAGATGCAGAGGGCGTGGCGCGAGCTGTCGCGGAAGTATTCGCCGATGGCGCAGCCGGAGTACGGCGCGATGTACTGCATCGGGGCGGGGTCGGACGCGGTGGCGGCGACGACAATGGTGTAATCCATGGCGCCGGCGTCTTCGAGCGTCTTGACCACCTGGGCAACCGTGGAGCGCTTCTGACCGATGGCGACATAGATACACACCATGTCGCCGCCCTTCTGATTGATGATGGTGTCGAGGGCGACGGCGGTTTTGCCAGTCTGACGGTCTCCAATGATCAATTCGCGCTGGCCGCGGCCGATCGGGATCATGGCGTCGATGGCCTTGATGCCGGTCTGCAGGGGCTCTTTGACGGACTTACGGTCTACAACACCGGGGGCGATGCGCTCGATGGGCAGCGTCTTGTCGGTGTTGATGGGGCCTTTGCCGTCGATGGGCTGGCCGAGCGCGTTAACGACGCGGCCGATCATGGCTTCGCCGACGGGCACGGACATAATGCGGCCGGTGCGGCGGACTTCGGAGCCTTCTTTGAGGCCGCCGGTTTCGCCGAGGAGCACGGCGCCGACCTGGTCTTCTTCCAGGTTGAGCGCGATGCCGGCAAGGCCGCCCGGGAACTCGATGAGTTCGCCGGCCATGACCTTTTCAAGGCCATAGATGCGCGCGATGCCGTCGCCGACCGAGATCACGGTGCCGGTTTCGGCAACGTTTACGACGTGGTCGTAGTTGTCAATTTCTTCACGAAGAAGCCGCGAAATTTCGTCTGCTCGGATCTGAGCCATGTGATTTCAAAAACCTTCTTTTAGCGGGTGAGGCGGCGGCGCAGCACTTCGAGCTGCCCGCGCACGGACCCGTCATATACCGTTGAGCCGACCCGCGCGATCACGCCGCCAACCAGCGACGGATCCACCGAATACCGCGGGCGGATTTGCTTGGCCGCAAGACGCGCCAACTGAGCTTCGAGGCGCTGTCTTTGACCGTCATCAAGAGCGGTTGCCGAGGAGATGTCGGCGCGGACGAAGCCGAGGCGTTCGTCCAGGATTTCTTCAAACGCTTCGCGGATTTCGCTGAGCTGGCCGATGCGGCCGCGGTCCGCGGTGACAAACAGGAAGTTCTTGATCTGGCGCGACAGGCCGAGGCCGTCCGAAAGGCGTCCGATCACGGCGCGCTTACGGGGCTTTGAGACGGCCGGGTTCTGGAAGATCGCGCGAAGGCTGCCATTTTCGCGTACGGCAGCTTCGACGGAGCGAAGCTGTTCGGCAGCGGCATGACCTACAACCTGAGTGCCGGCAGCGGTGACCGAGTCAGCGAGAGCAGCAGCGTAACGGGTGGCGATGAGCGAGGCCATGACTTAGTTATTGGCCCCCTTGATTTCCAGATTGCGAATGAATTTGTCCACCAGGGCGGCTTCTCCGCCGGCCACTTTGCCGCGGATACGCTGCTCGGCGAGGTCCATGGCGAGTTGAGCGGAGTAGATCTTGAGTTCCTGCCGGGCAGCCTTGGTGACCGATTCGATTTCCGCAGCGGCCTGGGACTGCACTTTGGCGATGGCGTCGGCGGTTTCCTTACGGATACGGTCGCCTTCCGCAGCGAGTTCCTTGCGGCCGTTGGCGCGGAGGGATTCGATTTCCGCACCGAGCTGCGCCATACGCTTATCCATGTCGGCAGCTTTGGCTTCTGCCTCAGCCTTGAGCTTGGCTGCTTCGGCGATGCCATGCTGGATTTCTGCGGTACGCGAGGCGAAGAAGGGAGGCAAGTTCTTGGCGGCGAGGTAGCCGAGGCCGATGAAGAGGATACCGAAGTTGATCCACTTCCAGAGGATCATGGGGTCGCCCGCGTCGTGATGTTCTGCACCAGCGGCGTGACCTTCCGCAGGGGCACCGGGGGCGTGGCCTTCTGCGCCAGCATGTGTGGCGGGCTGGTCATGACCGGGGGCAGCGGGAGTGGTGTGCTGTTCCTGCGCGAGGCCGAGGGCGGCGAGCAGGGAGGAGATGAGGAAAACGATGGCCCAGTTCTTGGTCATGTTGGCGTTACCCCAAAATCCGTCCGGCGATGACATTGGCGAGCTGGTCCACTTGGGCCGAGAGGTCCTGCCGGGCTTGCGCGACCGACTTCTGAATCTCTTCGCGAGCGGCAGTCACGTTGGCTTCCGCACTGGCACGAGCCTGTTCGATGGAAGCGGTCTGTTCGGAGAGCCACTGCTTGCGCGTGGTTTCCTGCTCCTTATAGAGGTCGTTTCGGGCGTCGCGGATGGATTTTTCGAACTCGGCCGCCTTCTCTTCCGCGCGGCGGATGCTGGCTTCAGCGGTTTCGCGAGCGCCCTTGGTGAGGGTGTCGCGCTCGGCCAGAACTTTGGCCAGCGGCTTGAAGAGCATCGCCTTGAGGTAGAAATGCAGAATTACGACAAGGAACAAAGTGGGCAGCGACTCCAAAATGAGCGCGCCAACTTTGGCAAGAATTTGGTCGATGGACATTGATGTTGCGGAGTAGGGGCCGGTTGGCGGAGGAACCCGCGCAGAGAAATCCCAGCTAACGCACCTGAAAGCGTAGGATACCACGGCTGAATCGAAGTCAGCAACGCACCTGAAGAGGGGCAGGTTGCAGAGTTTCGGGATGGTTAAACCGTTTTAATCCTTCGATTGACAGTGAGCTGTATGTCCGGTTCACTTCGAATTTTCCGAGTGTCCTAAGCTCTGTGTATGAGCATTGTGACATTGCCGGATGATGATTTGAATCGCACGCTGGCGCACTTTCGACCCGGTGACGTGGAGCCGATGGGGATTGCCGGTGGTACATACACGATCACGGTGAGCGGGGCGCAGACGAACGGGAAGTTCTGCATTGTAGAGATGGTGGTGCCGCCAGGCGGGGGTCCACCGATGCATCGGCACGACTTTGAAGAGACCTTTGTCATCGTGGAGGGCGAGATTGAGGCGACGTTCCGCGGGGCGACCGCGGTGATACGAGCGGGGGAGACGGTGAACATCCCGGCGAACGCGCCGCATCGGTTTCAGAATGTGTCCGGTGGTACGGCGAAGTTGATTTGCATATGCTCGCCGGCCGGACAGGACGAGTTCTTTCGGGAAGTAATGGCTGTCGCGCCAGCGGAGCGGCCGGGCAAGTCTCGCGAGTTGGCTCCGAAGTACCGCGTGGAGTTTGTTGGTTAGTTCTTGAGGCGGGTGACCACGGCGTGGCAGGCCTGGTTGCCCGTAAATTGAATGGCGGTCTGCGCCCATTCAAGAGGCGTCGCGTCATGTTCGAGGTCACGGAGAGTGGGGTCGGCGCCGAGGGAGAGGAGGAGTTCCACGGTTTCTAGGTCGCCGAGCCACGCCGCTTCGTGCAGGGGCGTTTGCTGGGATTTGTCGGGACGGCGGATGTTGGGGTCGACGTCTTGATCGGTGATCAACCAGCGGATGAGGTCGCGGTGGCGGCCTTCGGTGGCGGCGTGGAGGACAGCCGGGTCCTGCAACTGGGCTTGCGGGAAGGCCTTGAGCAATTCGAGATCGCCGAGGCGGGCGTGTTGAGCCGGGGTGAGTTGGAGTTCGGGGACCTTGGCTTTGAGATGGCTGAGGAGTGGAACGCCGGCGGGTCCTAGGGCGATGAAGGCGTCGGCGGGGGTTTGTTCCCACTTGTCTTTGAGGTCCGCGGGGGCGCCGGCGGCGAGCAGGAGGTCGATGGCTTGGGTGGTGCGCGCGAAGTTCAGCCAGGAGCCGTTGTTGGGGACGGGAGCGTTGGGGTCGAAGGTGAGGTTGTCGTTACCGGCAAGTAGTGCTTCAGCGAGGTGCATTGGCGCGCCGCGCCGCTGGAGTTCTGCAGCGTAGTCCGGACGGTTGCGTTGGAGAGCGAGCATCCGCGGGGACCAGTGGTCGTATTCATCGTTGCGGCCTGCGGGGTCCGCGCCGAGGTCCAGGAGCAGGGTGAAGATGTCGTCGCGACGGTTTTCGATCGCGATGTGCAAGGGCTGCGGCTGTCCACCCCAGAACGGATGGGGCGCGTTGGCGTTGACGAGGTCCGGATAGTCGGCGAGGGCTTGACGCACTTCCTCGATGGTTCCAGAGGCGACGAGGTGGAGGAAGGCGGCGGGAGTCATCTCTGCATGATGACATCTTGTTCCGGATTGGGAACCGGGTACACTCAACTCTTATGCCGCAGCAAGCAGCCAGTGGTGTCGGTGCCCGCCTCAGTTTGATGATGTTTCTGAACTACGTCGTGTGGGGGGCGTGGTACGTGACGATCAATACGTACCTCACGCAGACGTTGAAGTTTTCGGGTACGGAAGCGGGGGCGGTGTTTGGTACTTCGGCGCTGGCGTGCATGATTTCGCCCTTTCTGGTGGGGCTGATTGCGGACCGATACTTTGCGTCCGAGCGCGTGTTGGGGTCGCTGCACCTGATCGGGGCGGTGCTGCTGTACCTGGTGTCGACGGCGACGACGTTTACCAGCGTGTACCTGCTGATGCTGGCGTACTGCCTGTGCTTCTTCCCTACCCTGGCGCTGACGAACACGCTGACGTTGCGAAATGTCGCGAATGCGTCTACAGATTTTCCGCGGATACGGCTGTTTGCGACGTTGGGTCATATTGCGGTGAATCAGGTGATCGGCGGGTTCGGGTTAGAGCGATCGTCGATGGCTTTTTTGATTTCTGCCGGGGCGTCGGTGGTGATGGGACTGTACTCGTTCTCGCTGCCGCATACGCCACCCAAGGCCAAAGATGAGGCGTTCAACTGGAGATCGGCCATCGGGTTTGACGCGCTGGTGATGATGAAGGACCGTACGTTTGCGGTGTTTGTCATCGCGTCCGTATTGGCTTGTATTCCGCTGGCGTTTTACTTCTCTTTCACGAATGCATATTTGAATGAAGTGGGTGTCGTGAATGCGGCCGGCAAGATGACATTGGGGCAGGTGTCCGAAGTGTTGATGATGTTGGCGATGCCGTTTATCTTCCGGGCGCTGTCACTCAAGTGGATTTTGTTACTGGGCTTGGCGTCCTGGTCTTTGCGGTATGCGATGTTGGCGTACGGCAATGCGGGCGATTTGATGTGGCTGCTTTATGGCGCGATTCTGCTGCATGGGATCTGTTACGACTTCTTCTTTATGACGGGGCAGATCTATACAGATCAGGAGGCGCCAGCGCATTTGCGAGGTACGGCACAGGGGCTGGTGATGTTTCTGACGTACGGCGTGGGGATGTTTTTGGGGTCGCTATTTTCCGGGTGGACGATTGATTCGTTCACGGTGGGCGAGGTCCGGAATTGGAAGGCGTTCTGGCTGTCGTCCGCGGCGTTGTCGACTGTGATTTTGCTGCTGTTGGCAGTGTTCTTTCGGTCATCGAAGCGGATTCGTACGACGACAGCTTCTTAACTTTGTGCGGGCTTGAGTTGTTCCCAGGTGTTCCACTCTTCGACGATCATGCCGTCGATGATGCGGGCGATGTTGATGCCGATTAAGGTGATGGGTTCGCCGGTTTCGCGGACTTGAACGTTTGCGATCATGCGGGTGACGACTTTTTCGCCTTCTACGATTTGGTCTTCTACACGGAACGAGTCCTTGGTGTAGAGGAAGAGCTTGTGAAAGTAGCGGATGCTTTGGATGAAGCCTTCGCGGTCGCGGTCGCCTGCCGAGGCATGCCCGATGTAGTTAGGCGGGATGACCTGGTCGAGACGGTCGAGGTCGCCGGTGGCGTAGATGTCGACGAGGGTGCGGAAGATGCCTTTGCGGGCTTCGGGGGAGTTGGGGTCGGTATCAGCTGGCAGCATTGTTGGTTGATGTATCAAAATACGATACGCGGTGGCACAGTTTGTCGGCAAGTGCTGGGTTCTAGCGGGTGTCACGCACGAGGTACGCGATTTCTACTTGTGGTGGGTTGACGTCCGGCGGGGTGAGCATCGTTTCGGTTCGCGCCGCCCAAGTGGTGCCGTCCAATTGCCAGTCCATTCCTTCGGTTTCCGCCCACTTTTGCAGCGTTGCGTTCGCTTCGACAAGCTTATCGAGGGGTCCTGTATGCAGGAGGACGCCGTACAGTCCTTGGGGCAGTGTGTCTTGTTTGATGCGGTTGTGGGGCGGTGCGCTGGCATTGACGGCGACTGGAATGCCGACTTCGATGTCGAGTCTGGCGGGCATGTCGATGGCGCGGTAGCGTACGAAGGGTGGTCCTTGGGGCTGGATGTTGTGGGCCGCGAACCAAGCTTGTAGTTCTTGGATGTGCGTGGTTACGACTTGGCCGAGTTGTTCCATGCTGGTCGTGGCGGGGATTGCCAGGTAGAACTGTTCGGGGCGGTCTTCGAGTCTAGGCTGCATGCCGGGTAGAGCGTTTTGGGTTGGTGGGCGTTACGCCGGGTGAGGACACGGACTTCACTTACCTAGCGTTAGCGATCTATACGGCTGCAGCATTCGCCTCCACGTCGAGGTTGGTGAATGCCGTGGATGCTGGGGATGAAGCGTTCGCGCTAGGGATTGCCTGCTGAGGCGGGGCTGTTCCAGTAGCTTTCGGAACGCGGCACTTGGGAGTTATCGGCAGCCTCACGCGCGAAACGCCTCAACTCGCCACGAACTCGCGTTGCAGGTCGCAACTGACGGGCTGCTCCTACCAGTTGTAAGGATTTACAATTATTGCTTTTGTGCTCTCTACGCTTAGACACAACTTAACTCGTCGCCGGCCCAGAATACCCGATAAGCGACAGAATCTCTGCAAACGTGAATAGCAAGCGACGATTGACTTTGGCAACGGGACGCAGGAAGCGCTCTCGATAGTTGGTGTACCTGACGTACTTCTTCACCATCGCTGCAGCGTTGACACCGGTGGCCATTTCAAGAAATTCCTCGGCCGTACGCTTACTCAGGACGATGTTTAGCACTTCCAGGTGAGGTAGCGACAATCCAGAAATGCGCGCGACATCGACCGGGCTTGGAACATGGCTAGACCCCTCCGAACCCAGCGCCCAAGATCCAAGCGAGAGCTGCAATGCTTTCGAATAACGATTCTCTTTCGGAAGGAGCGAGTCGTCAGACTGGCGCACAAGGTTGTTGGCGGCATCATTAATCTTTTTGCCGTCGACCACAACCTCGCGCTGATTCACAAACAATTCATTCTCGAATCGCTGAAGAAAAGCGACAGATCTCGCCCGAGGGGTTGTCTCCCGTTCGACTCTCGACTCATGGCGCACGAGAGCTTCGCAGACTGGGCTAGCTTGTGCCATTGCGATGATCCACTGTTCACGACATTCGGGCGCGTTTCGATCGAACCGCCTTATACAACTTTGGTAAATTGGGCGCATAAGCGAAATTCGATTCGTTTCAATCGCTAAGGAGAACCGATAGAAAGGATCCATTCTAAATGCGATTGAGGACGTCAGAATTCGTTGAAAGAACTTAGGCTCCTCCCCAAGCCGGTAGATCAAGATCTCAGTCTCACTTATGGCGAAAAGTCCGTGCGTCCGCACATCAAACTCACCAAGCTCCATAATGGTCGACTGATCGTAGCGCGTGAAAAACGAATTGGAGGCCACTGCTTCGAATACAACACCCTCCTTTCCTGCGTAGGCAACGGCGACTTTATTCTTCATAACACCGACGGGAACAACCATGGAAGGATATATGCCAAGTGGACAGTCATGCCCAATAAGCCGAAACTCATCGAGAGCGATCTCTGTATTCACTTGGCATACCTTTCGATGACTTCCGAACGCGCAGCCGTCTCGAGTTCTGTTGCGTACTCATCCGGATGAAAGTTCCGTCTAAAGTTATACGGATAGTACTGGGGAACTGTTCGCGTTAGGCGTCTGATATCGGCCATAGTTCGATCTACGTGTACATTTGGCAATCCTATCCAGATGAGATTTTCAGCAAGGTCAATTGCAGCTGCAGAAATAAGCTCGATTGAGCGTTGTCGATGATCAACACCATTGGGGCGCGTTCTGAGCAATGAAAGATCCGCCGACAAAAAGCTATGAAGCGCCGTCAGTGCAGGTGACGGGAACACCAAGGTGGCAGTCGGATCTCCCATAAGGTATTTTTCATTCTTTTCATAGCAGCAATGAACGATAAGTCTTGCTGCCTCACTGAGACTACTATGACTAGCGTCGACCACGAATCGTCTTTCGAAGGGGTTCATAGTCGAATGCCATGCGGCACCGAAGAGCTCCTTTTTCATTGCACCGGAGTCAAATGGGAACAGTCGTGAGCACTTATCCACAATCTGCGGTTTGAATACCATTGCGACCGGCAGTGCTGATGCTTCTTCCGTTTGCTGCTTTGAGGTTCGGTAAAACACACCACCGTAAGAAAAGTACAACAAATCCTGATGGAATACTCCACAGGCCCTGGGAATCAAGCGTCCCGCCGAAACGATGCTGGCAAGCCATCTTGCCGAGGTGAGATGAGCTAGGGGCAACTCAGGTGGAAGCGACTCCGGGATCGTAATCCCTGCGGAAAGCCCCTGAAGTTCCGTTTCAAGATCAGAGCGGTACATGACTTAAGTCATTGTAAGGCCTAGCCTAATGAATGCTGCACGCAACAGGGGCTTAGGCAACTGGTCTCTTCTGACACGTCAACGATTGCGGTGGCTCGCTACCCGCCAATAGCTTGGCAGGTTGTGATTGGTCGCAATCAGAATCTCGCGGATGGCATCGCGTTCGGATTGTGGGATGGCGGCGAAGCGCTTGTCTTGATCCTCTCCTGTGAGCACTTGCCAGAGGCGTTGGTAGAGGCGGTCCTTTACCTCTTGGGGCATGCCGTCGAACGCTTCTGAATAGATCAAGAAACTGCAGCGGTAGCGGAGGAGGCGGGTCTGCAGGTCGAGGTCGCGGAGGGAGCGGCCTTTGGGGTCGCGGGGGCCTTCCTTGCTGAATGACTCGGTGAAGCCGGAGACTCCCTTTATGGGTTCCGCGAGCGGGGCTTCTTCTACGAACAGCAGATAATCGAGCAGCTCTTCTACGGGGGAGTGGATGCGGCTGCGGGTCGAGTCACTCCATTCGCCTTTTGGGCGGCCGAAGGCGTGGTTCATTGCGGCGTTGTCCGAGAGGGCCATGCGGGCCTCGTAGCCGACTCGCGTGATGAGGTTGGTCATGCGGGTCTGGTGTTCGAAGGTCATGAGGGCGACGATGTCGCTGTGGGGGCTCAGGTAGGCGCCCGTGTCGAACTTACCTTGCAAGGACTGCTGATTTTGAGTGTTCTCGGTGTCGAGGTCGGTGGGCTTTTCCTTGTCGCGGATGAGCGCGTTGCCCATGTGCTTTTGCGTGGTGCCGTGGGTGCCGGAGACGTACCAGCCTCCCCAACGCTCTTTGAGGGGGCTGCGATGGTCCGAGATGAAGCTGCCGCCTTGGAACTGCGGCATGCCCGAGGTGTCCGGGAAGACCGAACGGACGACGAGGCCGGGTACGCCGAGGGTGCCTCCGGTGGCGTGGCATTGGAGGCAGGTGTCCTGACGGTCGAACTTGGGTTTGGCCGTGGGTTCCTGGTCGAGGGTGTAGAAGATGACGCCCTGCTTGGGGTCGACGGCGGCGAACTCGAGGACGTCGCCTCCGCGGACGTAGCCGGTGGAGACGTCGTCGCCAAAGTAGAGCGCGCGAGGGAGTCGTGGGGCGATGCGGGGGGCCTGGAAGCTGGTCTTCGAAAAGACGAGGATTTGCGATTCCTTCTTAAGTCCGAGGGCCTTGAGGACGGAGGGGAGATAGCCGAAGTCCTGGTCGTAGGTGAGCTTGACGTCGCCGGAGTTGATGCGCTTTTGGAGGCGGGAGATAGGGTCGTCGACGGGGCGCTTGGTGTACTCGATGGCGGTGTGGTCCAGGGGCACGATGTAGGAGCCGCTGAGTCCGGCAAAGAGCGCGGTGACGGTGAGGATGAAGAGGCTAGTGCGCGTGAAGGACATTGAGGGAGCCTCCTTTTTCCTGCTGGGCGCAGAGGGGTCGCGCGGGGTTGGGTTCGGCGAGGATGCTGGCGATGGTGGTGGTGGCGAAGGCGCGTTCGACCATGGCGTAGGCGTCGTCGAGTTTGCGGTGGAGCGAGCAGAGGCGGACGCCGTGGGCGGCGAGCCCGAGGGGGCAGGTCTGGATGCGCTCGATGGGTTCGACGGCGTTGACGACTTCGAGTACGGTGATGGCGGAGGTCGGTTTGGCGAGGATGAAGCCCCCGTTGCGTCCGCGCTGGGCGAGTACGAGGTCGGCTTTGGCGAGGGATTGCAGGACCTTGGAAAGATAGCTGGCGGGGACCTGGGTTTTGGCGGCGAGGGCGTGGGCGGTCCAGGCGGTGTCTGGCTCGGCGAGGGCGACGACGGCGCGGAGGGCGTACTCGACTGTCTGGGACAGCATGCCTCATAATTGCATATCTGGATCTGAATATCCAGTTTTATGTGTTGTGCACGTTTCGTGGTTGGGGCGCGTCATACTCAAGTAGCGGACGCATGGTTGGTTTTGCCGGAATCTTAGCTTTGGCCTCTGTCGCGACTTTGGGCGCGGCGGAGCATGTTGTATTGAAGACGGGCTTTCGGATTACGGCGAGCAAGATTGAGCGGCAGAACGGCGTACTGCTTTTGCATACGGTTGGAGGCATCACCGAGGTCCGCGAGGATCAGGTGGAGGAGATTGAGAAGGACGATTATGTCGCGCCTCCTCCGAGTGCCGCGGGTGTGGTTGCCACTGTGGTTTCGGCGCAGAAGCCGAAGCTGAGTGTGCAGGAGATGGTGACCCGGGCGGCCATCCAGCATGGGCTTCCTCCGGAGATTGTGCATTCGGTGGCCAAGGCCGAGTCCGCGTACCAAACCAATGCCGTGTCGAACAAGGGCGCCATTGGGGTGATGCAACTGATGCCGGGTACGGCGGCGGCGCTGAAGGCGGATCCGAATGACCCGGAGCAGAACATCGAGGCCGGGACACGGTACCTGCGCGATTTGCTGATCAAGTACGACGGCGATTCGGTGAAGGCGCTGGCTGCTTACAATGCAGGTCCGGGGGCGGTGGACCGGTATAAGGGCGTGCCTCCGTACCGCGAGACGATCACGTACGTGGACCGGGTGTTGCGCAATTACAGCAAGCTGAAGGCAGAAGGCGGGGGCCAGTGAGATAATGGCTCTTTCCTTTTCCCCATGGCGCAACTGAACAAGATAAGTTCCCGCATTACACAACCGAAGTCGCAAGGCGCATCGCAGGCGATGCTTTACGCCACCGGCTTGACCGAAGCCGATATGAACAAGCCGCAGGTGGGCATCGGGAGCATTTGGTACGAGGGCAACCCGTGCAACATGCATCTGATGGACTTTGCCGCGCGCGTTAAAGAGGGCGTAGTGGCCGCGGGCATGGTGCCGATGCGGTTCAACACGATCGGCGTGAGCGACGGTATTTCGATGGGTACGGACGGCATGAGCTTTTCGTTGCAGTCGCGCGATCTGATTGCCGATTCCATCGAAACCATCATGGGCGCGCAGTGGTACGACGCGCTGGTGACGATTCCGGGCTGCGATAAGAATATGCCCGGATGCCTGATGGCGATGGGGCGGCTGAACCGGCCGTCGATTATGGTGTACGGCGGTACGATTCGCGCGGGTTGCAACGAAAAGAGCAACAAGCTGGACATCGTGAACGCGTTCCAGAGCTACGGTGAGTTCATTACGGGCAACATTACGGAACCGGAGCGGCAGTCGATTGTGCGGCATGCGTGCCCGGGTCAGGGTGCGTGCGGCGGCATGTACACGGCGAATACGATGGCGACGGCGATTGAGGCGATGGGTATGTCGCTGCCGTATAGCTCGTCGACGCCGGCCGAGGATCCGCTGAAGCATCAGGAATGCGTGGAAGCCGGCAAGGCGATTTTGAAGCTTTTGGAGTTGGACCTGAAGCCTCGCGACATCATGACGCGGGCGGCGTTTGAGAACGCGATGGTAGTGATCAGTGCGACCGGCGGGTCGACCAACGCGGTGCTGCATCTGATCGCAATTGCGCGCGCAGTGGGTGTACCGCTGACGATTGATGACTTCCAGAAAGTCAGCGACCGGATCCCGCTGCTGGCCGACTTTAAGCCGAGCGGCAAGTACGTGATGGAAGACCTGCAGAAGGTGGGCGGCATTCCGGCGGTGCTGAAGTATCTGTTGGCTGAGGGGCTGATTGACGGGTCCTGCATGACGGTGACCGGCAAGACTCTGGCGGAGAATCTGAAGGATCTGCCGGGGCTGTCTGAAGGTCAACAGATTGTGCAGCCGCTGTCGAACCCGATTAAGGCAACCGGACACATCCGCATTCTGCGCGGGAATCTGGCTCCCGCGGGCGCGGTGGCGAAGATTACGGGTAAAGAGGGCCTGCGCTTCTCGGGTCCGGCGCGGGTGTACGATTCCGAAGAAGACATGCTGAAGGGTCTGGAAGACGGGCAGATCGGCAAGGGTGACGTGATCATCATCCGGTATGAGGGACCGAAGGGTGGTCCTGGAATGCCGGAGATGCTGACGCCGACGTCGGCGATTATGGGCGCCGGGTTGGGGAAGGATGTCGCGCTGATGACCGATGGTCGGTTTTCGGGCGGTTCGCACGGGTTCATTGTTGGTCACGTGACGCCGGAAGCGCAGGAGGGCGGTCCAATCGCGCTGGTACGGAATGGCGAGATCGTGACGATTGACGCCGAGCAGAATACGATTACGGTGGACGTCAGCGATGACGAGATGGCGGCGCGGCGTGCGGCTTGGACGATGCCGCCGTACAAGGCGACGCGGGGTACGCTGGCGAAGTACATCCGGCTGGTGAAGAACGCCAGCGAGGGATGTGTGACCGATGAAGAGTAAATCGCTTTTCTAGCGGACTTTCTTCGAGTCCTCAGGGCGACCGGACAGGATGCGGGCTTTGGCTTCCATCTTGGCTGCGTCGCCCTTTTTCTTCATCTTGCGAAGGACGCTGGCGTAGTCGTCGAGGACCTCGATGAGAATCGGCGGGGGCGGGGCGGCCGGGTTGATGACCGGCTTCTTGGTGGTGGTCCAGCCGCCTTTGTCGAGGATCGAGATCGAGGTCTTGAAGAGGCTTTCCGCCTCGGTGACGCGTTCCTTGGAAGCGAGCAGACGAGCGAGGCCGACGAGGCTGGTGACTGTTTCCGTTTCCTGGGCCGAGAGGAGTTGGCGGTAGAGCGGTTCCGCTTCTGTATCCTTGCCCTGGGCGGCGTAGACCTCCGCGACCTTTTCGACGTTCATGCGGGTCAACGGATGGTCTGTACTCGAGGACTTCATGCGGATGAACAGGGCGCGTTCATAGGCTTTGGCGGCTTCCGGATACTTCTTTTGCGCGCTGTAGGCGGCACCTAGGAGGTCCAGCACCGGGGCGATGCCGGGGTCGATGGGGCCGAGGCTGCCTTCGCGTACGGCAAGGGCGCGGCGCAGGGCTGGTTCCGCCTGCTCGTACTTCTGACGGGTGATGTAGTAGCTGCCTAAGTTGTCGAGGGTCTGCGAGAGCTCGACAGGGTTGTTGCCGGCTTTCTCGACCGTGCGTAGCGCGCGAACAAAGGCTGTTTCCGCTTCCGCGTCTTTACCTTCTGCCTGGTTGGCGCGGCCGAGCAGATTGAGCGTCGTCGCGAGGGGCAAAAGGTCGTTGGTGGGGGCGATCGCGTACTTTTCGCGGATGGGGAGCGCGCGACGGAGCACCTTGGAGGCGTCTTCCGCCTTTTCCTGCGCCATGTAGGCGCGGGAGAGATTTTCGAGGAGCCAGGCGACGTCACGATGCTGCTTGCCCTGGGTTTGCTCGGCGATCTGGAGCGCGCGGCGCCACTGCGTTTCCGCGGCGCCGAACTTCATCTGCGCGAAGTTGAGCTGAGCGAGAAGGTGAAGGTCCGGGATGATTTCGGCGGCGTTGAGGCCAAAGGCGTGTTCGCGCTCTTCGAGAAGCTTGGCGACGACGGGCTCTGCTTCGGTGTATCTGCTCTGTGCACAGTAAAAATCTGCGAGGTCACGATAGGCTTTGGCGAACTTGGGCGAATCCGGCGCGCCCTTTTCGCGCTCTACCGCTTCTTTCAACGTTCTCTCGTCAGAGTCGTTGATGACGGCGTTTTGGGCTAGAGCCAAAGTAGCTGTGGCGTACGCAGCAATGAACAGGCAGCGCTTGAACATGATCCCCTCTCCTGTCATCGGCTCTTGACCGTATCGAGTACACGGTTTTGCGCGAAAAAAGCGATAAGCTGGGACTCCGTTGACGCATATGCTAGAACCCTTAGCCCTTGAAGGACTACTTGTCCTGGATTTCAGCCGCGCCGTGGCTGGTCCGTTCTGCGCGATGCTGCTGGGCGATCGCGGGGCGCGGGTGATCAAAGTGGAAGATCCAAAGGGCGGGGACGAGTCGCGCGGGTGGGGTCCGGTGTATTTGGAAGGCGAGAGCACGTACTATCTGGGGCTCAACCGGAACAAGGAATCGCTGGGGTTGGACTTGAAGGCTCCGGGATCGCGTGCGGTGGTGGAAGCGCTGCTTGCCCGGGCGGATGTGGTGATCGAGAACTTCCGTCCGGATGCGGCGGAGCGGTTGGGGCTGTCGTACGCGCAGACATCGGCAGTGAATCCGCGGATTATCCATGCGTCGATTTCGGGGTTTGGGTTGAACGGTCCGGAAGAGAACCGGCCGGGGTACGACCTGATTGTGCAGGCGATGAGCGGGCTGATGTACGCGAACCGGCACGAGGATGGTACGCCGCACCGGGTGGCGTTTCCGGTGACCGATGTTGTGACCGGTCTGTTTGCGAATCAGGCGATTTTGCTGGCGTTATTGCAGAAAGATAGGCCGGGGCGGCATATCGAGGTCGGGCTACTGGACTGCCTGCAGGCTTCGATGTGTTCGCTGGGACCGATGTACCTGGGTTCCGGCGAGGAGCCTCCGATTGGGTCGGCAATTGTGCCGTATCACACGTTTTTGTGTGCGGATGGACGGGTGGTGATCGGGGCGCCGAACGAGCGGATCTGGCAGAGATTTGCGAAGGCTGTGGGTCGCGAGGGGTGGCTCGAGGATGCGCGATTTGCGACGAACAAGATTCGGGTGGTGAACAAGGAATTTGTGCTGGGGGAGATCCAGGCGGCTATCTCCGGGATGACGCGGGCGGAGATTCTGGAACTGCTAGACCGGCACGAGGTGCCGTGCGGACCGATTCATACGGTGGCGGAAGCGTACTCATCGCCTCGCGCGGCGGTGGGATCGTATGAGCATCCGAAGGCCGGGACAGTAAAGGTGTCGCCGAATCCGATCAAGGGGTTACCTGAGGTGGAGCCGATGGCTCCGGCGCCGCTTCTTGGGGAGCATACGTCGCGGATTCTGGCGGAGCTTGGCCTGTGATGGTGGCAGAAGAATAGTCCCCGACCGCATCGGCGTAGAGGCGAAGACCCAATTCGACAAGTGAAGACTGGACTGTGAACTGCTTTTGGGTCATGCCGGTGCCTTTTGGTAGGCATATCGGCCATCGAGCAGCGAACTTCTGTCTTTAATTCAGGCTACGTGCGCAGCGGAAGCCGATGTCGTTGCGCTTGAAGCGCGAGGGGGCAGGCGCGAAGTCCCAGGTGAGGTCGGCTAGGTTCGAGTTGGAAACCACGTGCATGAAGGAGCCTCCGCGGATCTGGTAGGCGGGTTCACCCGGCTGGACGGGCGGGATGAGCAGGAACTGCATGCGCTGGACATCGCCGCTGGTGAGCTTGACAGGTTCGTTGACCCACTCCCATACGTTGCCAATGAGGTTCAGCACGCCGTAGGGGCTGGCGCCATTGCCTCGGGCGTTGACGCGAGCGAGGTACCCGGTGGAGCCTACGTTGGCGCGTTCGAGTTCCGGTTCCTCGCCCCAGGGGAATTTTTGACCATTTTCGCCGCGTGCGGCCTTTTCCCATTCGATGGCGGTGGGAAGGCGTTTGCCGGCCCACTGGGCGTAGGCGGTGGCGTCCTCAAACGAGACGTTGACGACGGGGAGTTGGGGGTCGAGGTCTTTGATGCCGGAGGGGCATTCGCGGCCGGTGCCGCTGCAAAAGGCGAGGTAGCTGGCGTTGGATACTTCCGTCTGGTCGATCTCGAAGGCGGCGACCTGTACGAGTTCCATGTCGCGTCCCACAAGGGCTTTGCCTGCAGGGACGGCGAGCATCTGCGCGGTTGCGGAAGTGGAGGTCTGCGGCTGCGACGGCGGAGGAACGGATGTTTGGGTCTGCTGCTGTTGTGCCGCCGGTGGCGGGGTCTGCTGCGCCTTGGGCTTGAGCGCGACAACCGCGCCCACGGTAACGACGGCCAGCAGGGCTACGGCAATGCCGCCCCAGAGCAGCGTCTTGCCGGAGAACTTGCTGGTCCGCACCGGGGGCAGCGTCTTGCCGGGAGGCGGCTTGGGTACGGCGATGGGGGTACGGGAACTGGAAAAGACCTTGGGTCCATGGGATGGGACCGGCGGCGGCAAGGCCATGGCTCGTAGCATGGCGGCGGTGTTTTCCGGCGCGCCGGCGATGCCACCGGTGGATTCGCGGAGGTGGCGTTCGATCCAGTCAAACGACGGGGGACGCTGGGCGGGATCCTTTTGGAGACAGGCGCGGATGAGGTCCACCAGGTAGGTAGCGCGGAGTTGACGGTCGTACAGCGGCTGGAAGTTGGGTTCGCGGCTGACGATGGCGTTGTAGAGATCTTCGTGTCCGGCCAGACGGTACGGGTAGGCGCGGGTGAGCAGGTGGAAGAGCAGGACACCGTACGAGTAGATGTCGCTCTGCTTGGAGGCGGCCTCGCCGCGGACCTGCTCGGGCGACATGTAGATCGGGGTACCGGTGAGGTCGCCGTCGGCGGGGAGTTTGGTTTCGCCAAGACGGGCGACGCCGAAGTCGAAGAGCTTCATGACGCCATCGGGCCCAATGATGATGTTTTCGGGCTTGAGGTCGCGATGGACGATGCCGAAGTTGTGCAAAAAGGCGATGGCGTGCGTGAGATTCAGAATCAGCGACAGAGCATCGGTCTCGTTGGTGTAGGCGCCACGGTCGATGGCGGCGCGCAGGGTTTCGCCCTGCGGAATTTCCATCACCAGGGCGTACTGGCCGTCGATCTCGCCGGCCTCGTAAGTCTGGATGAGATTGGGGTGGACGCACTGGCAGGCGACGCGGGCTTCGATCAGGAAGCGCTGGCGGAACATCTGCGGCTGGCCAAACGGCTGCATGATTTTGACCAGGACGTTTTGGCCGGTCTCCGCATGGGTGGCGTAGTACACCTCACCGAAGTTGCCGCCGAGGCGTTGCTGGCAGGTGTATTTGCCAAGCCGGAATGGAACAGTGTTGACCACGAGACTATCTCAAGTAGGATACGCGTACTATCGGATTTTTTGGTACGAACTTGCGTAATAGAGCAAGGGCCGGGCTTCCGGTTCGGCATTGGCGGCCTCTACCTGCCCGATGAAGAGGGTGTGGTCGCCGGCCACGATGGTCTGGTGTGTGCTGCATTCCATGTATCCGATAGATCCGTCGAGGATCGGCATGCCGCTTTGGGGTCCGGGCTTCCAGGCTACGCCTTGAAAGCGCCCTTCCGGGAGGGCGGCGAAGCGATTCGATAAATCCTGTTGGTCCTCGCTCAAAAAACTAAGTGCGTAAAAGCCACTACTGGAGAAATGCGTGAGAAGGGAGCAAGACCGGTCCAAACAAATTAAAACAAGTGGCGGATCGGCGGATACAGAGGTGAAGGAGTTGATGGTGAGGCCATGAGGGCGGCCATCGGGGTCTAAAACCGTGGCGACGGCGACGCCGGTGGCAAAGCGGGAACAGGCCCGGCGGAACAGGTCGCGCGAAATTGGCGTTCTTGACAAGGCTTTAACTCCAATCTTATCATTGGGTTTGGGGCGCAGCGAAACTGCGGGGGTAATCGCCCGGCGCACCGCGGAGGACGGTTTTGATCAAACTCGATATCATCAACGAAGTAGTAAACCGGACGGGCATCACCAAAACCAAAGCGGAAATGGCGGTGGAGACCGTTTTCGAAAGCATGAAAAAAGCGCTAGCCCAGGGCGAACGCATTGAACTTCGGGGGTTTGGAATTTTTAACGTACGTCCCCGGAAAACCGGCATTGGCCGCAACCCTCGTACTGGCGCAGAAGTCGCCATTCCGCCGGGAAAAGCAGTACGCTTTAAGCCGGGCAAAGAACTGCAAGCCCTGCAATAAATGTCAGTCCCTTCAACAGGGAACAACTCAGACGAAAGTCCGCTATCGCCAGGACCGGCAGAATCGCCGTCCACCGGTGAGCAGCGGACTTTTCGGCGTTCCAGCAGCAGACGCCAACTGGCACTGCCTGTTGTACTTTTCCTGCTAACCCTGTTTTCGACAACGCTGGCCGGGGCGGACATGATGTATCTGTTCGATCGGGATCTGGCGTACACGCTCGATCCTGACCGTTATTCGATGCTGCTGGCAAGCCCGAAGGCGCTAGCGCAGGGACTCATTTTTTCCATCCCCTTGCTGCTCATCCTGTTTGCGCATGAGATGGGGCACTTTCTGGCTTGCGAGTACTACCAGGTGGACGCCACCTACCCGTACTTCATCCCGTTTCCCACGCCGATTGGGACGATGGGCGCGTTCATCCGCATACGGGCGCCGATCTTTACGCGGCGGGCGCTATTCGATATTGCCGTCGCAGGGCCGATTGCGGGGTTTCTGGTCCTGCTGCCGGTGCTGCTGGTGGGGATCTCGATGTCCAAGGTGCATACGAACCTGGCGAACGAGTCCGACCTGATGTTCGGACATCCGGAGTTGATCCGGGTGCTGTGTTCGTATCTGTTTCCAGGGGTCGCGCAGGACGATATCTATCTGCATCCGGCGGCGCGCGCGGCTTGGGTGGGATTGCTGGCTACGGCGTTGAACCTGATCCCCATCGGCCAGCTCGATGGGGGGCATATCATTTACGCGTTTACGGGCGAGTTCAGCAAGCTGATTTACCGGATCGGCTGGCTGGGCGTACTGTACCTCGCCGCGTTTTATTCCTGGGGTACGTGGCTGGTTTGGGCCGTTCTGCTGCTGTTTTTAGGCATGTGGCATCCGGCGATTTACGATTCTCAACCTTTGGGACTGAAGCGGATCCTGCTGGCGGTTTTCGCGCTGGTGATGTTCCTGGTGAGCTTTTCCGCGCAGCCGATCCGGTTCCACTAGCTAGCGTCCTGCAGCCGGAAGGTGAACGTCGCGCCACGGCCGCGCTTGATAGCGAGATCGATCCACAACATGGCCATCGCTTCGAGATAGCGCGCGTTACGGATGGGTCCGGCATCGATCGGGCGCATGCCAGCGGCGGCGACAAGGGTGGCCACCTTCTGCTTGGCCTCGGCATCGTCGCCACAGTAGAAGCCGTCGGCGCCGGGTCCGATCATGGCCCATCCCAAGGTATTGAAGCACTTGACGACATGGGCATTGGGAGCGAGGCGCTGGATCTGTTCGCCGGCCGAGTCATGACCGGTGACCGAGAGTCCTTCGAGAGCGGGAAGTACCGGGTTGGTGCAGTCGATAATGATCTTGCCGGTGAGGTCGCCGGCCTTGGAAAGGACATCGGCAGCCGCCTCCCAGGGCACGCTGAGGACAAGGACATCGGAGGCGGATGCAAGTTCGAGGATACGGTCGCGGCCGGTGAACTGGACGTCGAGGCCGGCGGCCTGCCAGTGGCGGGCGAGGGTTTTGCCGATGTTGCCGGAACCGGCGATGGCGATCTTCATGCTCATATGAAGGCAGTCTGCCATTGGGTCAGGCGATTGGGCAATTAGGCACTTTTTTGTACCTTGTCATCTACACTGGAAAGACGTAACCGTATGCGCCTCGAAGACTGTCCAGTAAAAGCCGCGCTGGACGCCATTGGAGGGAAATGGAAACCCCTCATTCTGCATGCCTTGAAGGGCCAGGGTACGCTGCGCTTTGGGCAGTTGCGTAAGCTGGTCCCCGAGCCGTCGCAAAAGGTGCTGACGGAGCAGTTGCGGCAGTTGGTTGAGACGGGGATCCTGGAGCGGCGTGCGGTTCCGGGCGCAGTGTTGCATACCGAGTATTCCTTTACGCCGTACGGCGAGACGCTGCTGCCCGTGCTGAAGGCGCTGTCGCAATGGGGCCGCGCGCACGCGGCGCTGCGCAAACAAGCATGAAGATTTCCGCCACCATCATCACGTGCAACGAGGAACGGAACATCGTTCGTGTGATCGAAAGTCTGCGTTGCTGCGATGAAATTATCGTGGTGGATTCGGGGTCGACAGATCGTACATGCGAGCTTGCGGCAAACTTGGGTGCGAAGGTGATTGAGAGCCCATGGCCGGGGTACGCGAAGCAGAAGAATCTGGCAGCGGAACGAGCGGAAAACGATTGGATTCTGTCTCTGGATGCGGATGAGGCGCTGAGCGAGGGTTTAGAAGCGGAGATCTGGCGGATCAAGAAGCAGGGTCCGCAGTTTGATGCGTACACGATGCCGCGGCTGGCGAAATACCTGGGGCGCTGGATTCTGCATAGCGGCTGGTATCCCGATCGCAAGGTCCGGCTGTACCATCGCGGCAAGGCGAGTTGGAAGGGCGACTTTGTGCACGAGTCCGTGTTTACCGACGGGCGCACCGGTCATCTGGAAGGGCAGATCCTGCATCATACGTGCGATTCGCTGTCCGAGCATCTGCGAACACTGGACCGGTATACGACCTTGGCGGCGGAGCAGTTGGTGTTCCGCAAAGAGAAGGTGACGCTGTGGCGGTTGCTGGTGGACCCTCCGTGGACGTTTATTTCCACCTACTTTTTGAAGCGCGGCTTCCAGGATGGGCTGGAGGGATTGGTGATCGCCTACATGGCCGCGTTCTATACCTTTTTGAAGTACGCCAAGGCGCGCTTTATGAGCCGGGATTAAGTGACGCGGCGAATCCTACATCTGGATGCGGGTCGCGAGATGCGCGGGGGGCAGTGGCAGGTGCTGCATTTGCTGCGGGGCCTGCGGGATCGCGGCGGTTTTGCGTTGCGGTTGCTCGCGCGGGGTCCGCTGCTGGAGCGGGCATTGGATGAGGGGTTCACGGCGGGCGAGATCTCGCCGTTGTCGGTAGCGGCGGCAGGCGCGGCAGGGTTCGATGTGGTGCATGCGCACGATGCGAAGTCGCATAGCTGGGCGTCGCCATTCGGACGGGGTCGGCTGGTGGTGAGCCGGAGAGTGATCTTTCCGGTGAAGCGCGGGTGGCTATCGAACTGGAAGTACGGGCAAGCCGCGAGGTACATCGCGATTTCGAAAGCTGTCGCGGCGGAGTTGGAGAAGGCGGGAGTGCCGCGGGAAAAAATTGCAGTGGTGTACGACGGCGTTCCGGTTCCTGAACGCGTCATTCCTTATGAGGAGCGGCCGGCCGGGAAATTTCTATGTGTGGTGAAGGACGTGCCGTCGCCCGACCCGACGCTGGGATTGCAGTTTCCAGTACTTCTTGCCGATGAAGTACTAGAGGCTCGCGGATTGGTGTACCTGTCAGATGCGGAAGGCTTGGGGTCGGCGGCGTTGCTGGCGATGGCGCACGGTGTGCCTGTGATCGCGACGCGGGTCGGCGGGTTGCCGGAAGCTGTGGAAGATGGCGTCACTGGAATGCTGATTGAGGGTACGGACGCCGGGGCGGCGTTGCGGGCCTTGCGGGGCGATGCAAAGCGGGCGGCGGCAATGGGGTTGGCCGGACGAGAGCGAGTGGAGCGAATGTTTTCCGTGGGTACCATGGTGGACGGAACCGTGAAGGTTTACGAAGCAATTACGCAATGACAGAAACACAGCTATTCACGGTATTCGCCTTCCTGTTTGGCCTGCTGATTGGCAGCTTTCTGAACGTCTGCATTTTTCGGCTGCCGCGCGATATGTCTGTCGTGGCGCCGCGGTCGTTGTGTCCGCAATGTGAAAAGACCATCAGTTGGTACGACAACATCCCGTTGTTGAGCTTTGTGTTGCTGCGCGGCAAGTGCAGGAACTGTTCGGCGGCGATTCCTTGGCGGTACCCGCTGGTAGAGTTGCTGACCGGGATCGCGTTTGGGGTGTCGGTGGGCGCGTTCGGGCTCGAATTGATCGCGCTGAAGTATTGCCTGCTGTCGGCGATCTGCATCACGCTGATCTTTTCGGATCTGGAAGAGCGCATTCTTCCCGACGAGTTCACCAAGGGCGGTACGGTAATCGGGCTGGTCCTGGCCTGGTTTGTACCAATGCCTGCAGGGATTTCGCACTTCTTTGTACGAAATCCGGCGGCTGATCCTCGGATGCTTTCGGTGATGGAAGCCGTGCTGGGGATCGTGATCTGCGCGGGGTCCTTGTGGCTGGTGGGGTTCCTGTACTCGAAGGTACGCGACCGGGAGGGGCTTGGATTCGGCGATGTGAAGATGATCGCCATGATCGGGGCTTTTCTGGGATTGCAAGGTGCTCTGCTGACCTTGATCATTAGTTCTGTGATGGGCAGTCTGATCGGGCTGTTGTTTATCTTCTCCACCGGCAAGAATGCATCGACGTACGAACTGCCGTTTGGCACATTCCTAGGCGCGGCTTGTCTGGCGGTAGCCGTGTTTGGGGAAACCGTACTGCACTTTTATAGTTCGATGGGTGCCTGATTCCGGCGCTGTGTTAAAACCGGGTTAGGACCATGCATCGTCTTGCGCTGGCTACCCTCGTCTCTTCTCTTTCCTGCTTTGCCGCAGTCAGTTTTAATCGCGACATCAAGCCCATCATGGCGGACACCTGCTTCCGGTGTCATGGTCCCGACCGGAGTTCGCGCATGGCGAACCTGCGGCTGGACTTGCGCGAGGAGGCGACGAAGCCGAACCGGCGTGGGGCGATCCCGATTGTCCCCGGTGATCCCGATAAGAGTCTGATCATTCAGCGCATCTTTGCGGATAAGCCAGGGTTGCTGATGCCTCCGGTGAGCGCGCATAAGACGTTGAGTGCGGAGCAGAAGCAGAAGATCCGGCAGTGGATCGCGGAAGGCGCGAATTACGAAGGACACTGGGCGTATCAACGTGTGGCTGAGCCTGAGGTTCCGAAGGTGGCGGGTGCGCGTACGCCGATTGATGCGTTTGTACGTTCCACGTTGGCGGCCAAGGGTTTGACGGCTTCGCCCGAGGCGGATGCGCGGACGTTGCTGCGTCGCGTGTATCTGGATTTGACGGGCCTGGCGCCGACGCCCGAGGACGTGGATGCGTTCTTGAAGGATCGCAACTATGAGAAGGTGGTCGACCGGTTGCTCGCGTCCGATCGTTATGCCGAGCGGCAGGCTGTACCTTGGCTCGATGCCGTACGGTATGCGGATACGTGCGGGTTCCACAGCGATAACGCGTTTCCGGCTTGGCCGTATCGCGATTATGTATTGAAGTCCATCAAGGCGAACAAGCCCTTTGATCAATTCACGCGGGAACAATTGGCCGGTGACTTGTTGCCCAATGCAACGGATGAGACGCGGGTGGCTTCGGCGTTCAATCGGATGGCGCGTACGTCGGCGGAAGGTGGCTTGCAGCCTGCGGAGTATCTGGCGAAGTACGGCGCGGATCGCGTGCGTACGGTAGCGGGGATTTGGATGGGCGCGACGCTCGGTTGCGCGGAGTGCCACGATCACAAGTTCGACCCGCTGCTACAGAAGGATTTTTACGCTATGAAGGCGTTCTTTGCGGATGTCAAAGAGACCGGGCTGGTGCCGGATCAGGGTCCGCAGGCGTGGGGCGAGCAGTTGGCGTTGCCGAGTCCGGCACAGAAGGCGCGGTGGGACAAGCTTGTCGCCGAGATCGCGGCGGCGGAAGCGGCACTGGCTGAGAAGCGGAAGAGCGTTTCGGCATCGGACTGGGAAAAGTCCTTGCGGGCTGCGGTGAAGGACTGGGTAGTGCAGGTGCCGGTGGCTGTCGCGTCCAAGAATGGCGCGGTTCTGAAGGCGTACTCGACCGAGCCGGTGTTGAGCGTTTACGAGACCGGCGGCAGCGTGGTGAGCGACACCAAGCCCGGCAATGGACTGATCGTTGCCGAGGGTCCGAACCCGGATAACGAGACCTATACAGTGACGCTGAAGCCGGGCGCTGGTACGTGGCACTCGCTGGGCTTTGAAGTTACGTCTGACGACCGGTTGCCGGGAGTGCGGTTGGCACGCGGGTCCGATCGGTTGGTGGTGACGGAGATCGAGGTCGCGGTGAATGGGCAGAAGGTAGCGCCTGCCGCGGCGCGCAGCAGCATTCCGTACTGGGACCAGGGCTTGACGCCGTGGAACGTGATCGACGGGAAGCCGGGTACGGGATGGGGCGTGGCCACGTACCGCACGCAGCGTGCGAATTTCTTAGCAATCGACTTTGCGAAGCCGCTGGTGACGGCGACGGGTACGCAAGTGGTGGTGACGATCCGGCATGATTCGCGGTACCGGCGGGCAGTGACGGGGCGGTTCCGGCTGGCGCTGGCGCCGACACCAAATGCGCAGCCAGCTTCAGAACGGTCTGGCTTGATGACGATTCCGGCGCTGCCGGCCAAGATCGAAGGTACGACGGTGCTGGATATGACGCATCCGGAACTGGCGCCGCTGGCGTTGCGGTTGTCGCGGCTCGAGTCCGAACGGGCGAACTTGCGGGCGCAGATCCCGCATGTGGTGACCACCGTGGCGGCGGCCGAACCGATGGTGACGCGGGTGCTGGGCCGCGGCAACTTTATGGATGAGTCCGGCGAGATCGTGGACCCTGCAGTGCCGGAGTTTTTGGGCAAGATCCCGTTGCCGGCGGGGCAGAAGCGGGCGACGCGTCTGGACCTGGCGAACTGGCTGGTGTCGCGCGACAATCCGCTGACGGCTCGGGTGTTTGTGAATCGTGTGTGGCGGCAGTTCTTTGGCAACGGCTTGACGCGTACGCTAGAGGACTTTGGGTCGCAAGGGGAGTTGCCGACGCATCCCGAGTTGCTGGATTGGCTGGCGGCCGACTTTATGAAGGACTGGGACATGAAGCGGCTGGTGCGGCAGATTGTGCTCAGCGATGTTTATAAGCAGTCGTCGGTGGCGACACCGGAGATGATGGAGAAGGATCCGGATAACCGGTTGCTGGCGCGGCAGTCACGGCATCGCGTGGAGTCCGAAGCGGTCCGCGATGTGGTGTTGCAGGTGAGCGGGTTGCTGGCAGCGAACAAGTTCGGCGGGCCGAGCGTGAAGCCGTATCAGCCCGAGGGTTACCTGGCGGCGCTGAACTTTCCGAAGCGCGATTATTCGGAAAGCCATGGCGAGGACCTGTACCGGCGCGGCGTGTACACGTTCTGGCAGCGTACGTTCCTGCATCCCGAGATGACGGCGTTTGACGGGCCGTCGCGCGAGGAGTGTACGCTGAACCGGTCTACGTCGAATACGCCGATACAGTCGCTGGTGTTGCTGAATGATCCGACGTTTGTGGAAGCAGCGCGTGTGTTTGGCGAGCGGTTGGCGGCTGCGGGCGGCGATATCGGAAAGCGGATCGATGCGGCATTTGCCCGCGCGGTGGCGCGTCCTGCAACGGCGAAAGAGAAGGAACTGTTGACGGGGCTGTACCAGTCCGAATTGGCGCGGTTCCGGAAGTCGCCCAGCGATGCGAAGGCGTTGCTGTCGGTGGGCGAGGCTCCGCATGCGGTGGTGGCGAAGGATGCCGCGGATGTGGCGGCGACGGTGTCGGTGGCGCGCGCGGTGTTGAATCTTCACGAGGTCATTACGAGGAACTAACGATGGACATCGGACGTAGAGCATTTCTTTCCCGTACGGCCGCGGCCGGGTTCGGCTTTACCGCGTTGCAGAGCTTGTTGCGTGCCGGGACATCGGGTGTGGTGAGTCCGCTGCACTTTGCGCCAAAAGCCAAGCGCGTCATTTTTCTCTATCAGGCTGGTGGACCGTCGCACCTCGAGACCTTTGACCACAAGCCGAAGCTGCGTGAGATGCATTCGAAGGCGATGCCGGAGTCCTTTACGAAGGGCCAGCAGATCGCGCAGTTGCAAGGCAAACCGCTGATCTGTTTTGGACCACAGTTCGGGTTCAAGCGGTTTGGCAGGAACGAGGCTGAGGTGTGCGAACTGTTCCCGCATATCGGCGGCATCATGGACAAGGTCACGGTGGTGAAGTCCATGTGGACGGAGCAGATCAACCACGACACGGCGCACGCGATCATGAATGCGGGCAACATCCTCCCGGGGCGGCCGAGCATGGGGTCGTGGGTGACGTACGGTTTGGGTGCGGAGAGTTCGAACCTGCCGGGGTTTGTGGTGCTGATGTCGTCGGGTCGCGGCGGGCAGATGCAGCCGATCGCGGCGCGGCAGTGGAGCGCGGGGTTCCTGCCGGGGAAGTTCCAAGGTGTGAAGCTGAACTCCAATGGCGACCCGGTGCTGTACATCAAGAATCCTAAGGGCGTAACGACCGAGGCGCAGAAGAAGACCATCGACACGGTGAATGCGCTGAATCAGACGCAGTACGAGCATTTGCGGGACCCGGAGATCCAGACGCGGATCGCGCAGTATGAGCTGGCGTTTGCGATGCAGGCGAGTGTCCCGGATCTGGTGGATATGTCGAAGGAACCGCAGAGTGCGCTCGATGCGTACGGCGCGGTGCCTGGCGATGGTAGCTTTGCATCGAATTGTCTGCTGGCGCGGCGGTTGGCGGAGCGCGGGGTACGGTTCATTCAGCTGTACCATCGCGACTGGGATCACCATGCCGGGATCCCGCAGAACATGCCGTTGAAGGCGGAGGAAGTGGATCGTCCTACGGCGGCGCTGATCAACGATCTGGAGCAGCGCGGGATGCTGGACGACACGCTGGTGATCTGGGGTGGCGAGTTTGGACGGACGCCGATGTCACAGGGCGGCAACGGCCGCGATCATCACATCAAAGGGTTCAGCTTTCTGCTCGCGGGTGGCGGCGTGAAGCGCGGACTGGTGTACGGCGCGACGGATGAGTTGGGGTACGCGGCGGTGGAGAATCCGGTGAGCGTACATGATTTCCATGCGACGATGCTGCATCTGCTGGGGATCGACCATTTGCGGTTCACGCGGAAGTTCCAGGGGTTGGATGCGCGGCTGACGAATGTTTCGGGCGAGGTCGTGAAAGGGCTTTTGGCCTAAGCATAATGGACGACGATCAGACCATCTCGGTGTTTGCGGAGGGACCCGCGGAGGATTCCAATAGTCGACCGGCACCTAGGTTTGGGACTCTCGCTGGAGCGGCCGTGCCACTCGATTCCGTCCTGTTTGCCATGTCCGACGAGGAAGCGGACGACTTCGTGGCAGGCGAGTGGTGAAAAGATTTTTCGCAATTTCGTGATGATTTTCGACGCGCGTTCTCGCTATTACAGATAACAAAGCAAGGAGACGAACACCGGCACTAGGCTGCGAACTGGTCCTCTCGGCCTGACTTCGGAACTCGGTTCGTCTCCTTTTCCTTTTTCCTCCCTATTTTGGCGAGGGGAAGCGGCGGGCGTCTGCCTGCATGGACTTTCTTTCCGCCTGGGCGAGGAGCGCGATCACTTCCGGGTCCTCCAGGCCTCGGGCCGGGAGCGGGATCCAGTCCGTGCCATCCCACACTTCTCCGGCATCGAACGACGCTTTGTAGTTCATGGTGGCGGCTCCGGGCACCAGATAACCCAGGTAATAGTAGCGGCGGCCCCATTGGCGGCAGAGGTCGATTTCGGCGAGCGCCGAATAGGTGCCGAGCGAGAGGTCGCGAAGGTCGGGGTCCCAGAAGAAATAGACGGTGGAGAGGCCGGAGGGCAGAAGGTCGATGATGCCGACGGCGCAGAGCTTGCCTTGCGGGTCCCGCCAGGAGAGTTCGCGGGTGCCGGGGATGGCGGATTCACCGAGGAAGCCGCGGTAGCTGGTTTCACTGGGCTCGATGCCCCGCCCCGGATGCTGCATCTGCTGGTACTTGGCGAAGAGTTCGATGTGTTCGGCGTCCACACGCGGGTTGTGCATGCGGATCTCAAAGCGGCCTTCGCACTTGCGGATCACCCGGCGTTGGGACTTGGACGGCTGGAACCGTTGGGTGTCGACGCGGAAGGGCTGGCATTTGCGGCAACCAGGGCAGATGGGGCGGTACAGCAGTTCGCCGGAGCGCCGCATGCCGAGGTTGAGCGCCTTGTCGTACGCCGCATCCGAGATCTGGCGGAAGGGCTGTGCATAGGCGGTGCGGGCCGGGCGGCCGTCGCGAAAGTAAGAGCAGGTGTCGCCGCCGACAAAGATCGGACCGAGAGCCAGAAGTTCGTCGGGCGGCGGGTAAATCAAACAGCCTTCTCGATGTCCCGGTGGGACTCTTTGACGCGGTAGCCCTGGCGCGCCAGGTGCTGCTTGATCTCGTGCGCCATCATGACCGAGCGGTGATGGCCGCCGGTGCAGCCGAACGAGATGGTCAAGTAGCTTTTGCCTTCCGCGATGTAGTGCGGGATGAGGTAGACCAGCAAGTCCGAGATGCGCTTCAGAAATTCGACGGTCTGCGGGTACCCACGGATGTACTTGGCCACTTTGGGCTGGAGCCCGGTGAGCGGCTTGAACTCCGGAATGTAGTTGGGGTTGGGCAGAAAGCGGACGTCGAACACCAAGTCGCTGTCGGTGGGTACGCCATGGCGGAAGCCGAAGCTGGTGACGTAAATCTGCAGCTTCGATTCATCGCGAGGGCCGTGGAACTTTTCCTGGATGAGTTCGCGCAACTGGTGGACGTTGAGCTTGGAGGTGTTGATGACGAAATCCGCGAGATCGCGAATTTCGGCGAGCTCTTTGCGCTCCTGCTGGACGCTGTTGGCGACGGTAAGGTCCCGGCCGAGCGGGTGCGGACGGCGGGTTTCGCTGAAGCGGCGGATGATGGTGTCATCGTCGGCTTCGAGGAACACAAGCCGGGTAGCGATGGTCTTGCGGACCTGCTTGAAGATACGCGGGAACTTGGCAAGAGCCTGGTCTCCTTCGCGGATATCGACCACGAGTGCGGCGGAGCGCACCTTGGGAGATTCGCGGGAGAGTTCGGCGAACTTGGGGATGAGGTCCACCGGGAGGTTGTCGACCGAGTAGTAGCCAAAGTCTTCGAGCGCCTTGAGGACGGTTCCTTTGCCGGAGCCGCTGAGGCCAGTAATGATCACCAGCTCCGGGTTGGCGGCCGGAGCTGGTGTCTTTTTGGCTGGTTCTTTTGAGGACGAGCGCTTCTGGGACTTCATCCTTGTACGAGGTCGAAGTGGCCATCCTTGCGACGGATGAGTACGGTGGGGCACTCGGACGCGTCGAGGTCGCGAAAGACGATGTAGTCTTTCTTGTCGCCGATGGCGATGATGGCTTCTTCGATGGTCATCGGCTTCTGGCGGGCGGGTTTGACGCGGTAGACGCGAACGGCCTGCGCCTCGTCTTCCGTAGCAGCGGCGGCGACGGCGGCCAGTGTGCCGATCTCCTTCACCTTTTTGGCCGCAACATCGCGGCGAGGTTCGCGCTGCTTTTCAAGGAACTTGTGGATCTGCTTTTCGAGCTTGTCCGCGGCCTCGGTGAGGGCGTGGAAGGAGTCTCCGTTGCGGGAGATGCTCACCAGCGGATGATCATGCAGTTGCATGGTGATTTCCGCTTCGCAGATGTGGCGTGACTTCTTGAGAACGACGTGGGCTTTCTTTTCGCCCTTCTTTTCCACCAGCTTACCCAGGCGGGCAAATTTGGCTTCGAGCTTGTCTTTCTGTTCCTGGGTAAAGTCCTTCTCTTTACCCGTGTAGGTGACCTTCATGGCTTTCGCGTCTCGTTTCTCCCGCAGGGCTGCCGTTGTCTGGCACTAAGATGACGCACCCAAGTTGGTAGTGCTTACTCGCGCTTGCGGCGCTGGTGCGTGGACGGGATCTTCATGTCTTCGCGATACTTTGCGACGGTTCGCCGGGTTACGTCGATGCCCCCGGCCTGCAGTTTTTCAGTGATCTGTTCGTCGGTTAGAGGTTTATAGGGATCCTCCTCTTCAATCATCTTCTTCACCATTCGCTTGAGGGTGAGAAGCGGAATCGATGCGCCGGCGGAGCCTTGTACGGCTTCGCCAAAGAAAAATCGCAGTTCGAACACGCCTTGCGGGGTGTGCACGTATTTGGCCGCAACCGCGCGGCTTACCGTCGATGGATGTACACCGATCTCATCGGCAACATCCTTGATCATCATAGGGCGCAAAAAGTCGAGCCCCTTATCGAGGAACTCGCCCTGGCGGCGAATGACGGCCTGGCAGACTTTGACGATGGTCTGCTTGCGCTGTTCGATGTTCTTGATCAACTGCAGGGCCGACTGGTAGCGGTCCTTGATATAGTTGCGGGTGTCTTTGTTGGGTTCCTGTTCGCGGTCGAGCAGGCGGCGGTATTCCGGGTTCAGGCGGACCTGCGGGATGTCGTCGTCGTTCAACTCGATCAGGTAATCCTCACCATCCTTAAAGATGTAGACGTCGGGTTCGACCTTTTGCGCGCCTTCGCCGGAGTAGCGGAGGCCGGGGGTGGGGTCGAGGTGGCGGATGACGTTCGCCGCGATCTGGATGTGTTCCAGAGGGCGGCCCATGACCTTGGCGATCTCCTTCATCTGCTTGGTTTCGAGCAGCTTCAGGTGATTGTGGACGATGTTCCAGGCCACGCTGTCTTCGGCATTGCGGCTCTTCAACTGGATGAGCAGGCATTCGCGGAGGTCGCGGCAGCCGACGCCGGCAGGATCGAGAGTCTGCACCCAGTGCAGGGCCTCTTCGAGGTCCTTCATCTCGTGGCTTTCCTGGACGGCGATCTCTTCGAGAGGCGAGGTCAGGTAGCCGTTCTGGTCGAGGTTCCCAATGATGCTGTCGCAGGCGTCTCGGACTTTTTCGGGCAGGATGAGGACGGCGAGTTGCTGGTCCAGGTGGCTCGATAAAGTGACGGGCGAGGACAGGAAGGTTTCAAACGAGGGCTTGTCGCTGATCTCAGACGCGGGGCTCTTGTAGCCGGGGTCGAGATAGTCGTCGAAGAAAGAGCCGTAGTCGATTTCGTCGAAGGGGTCTTTGGCTTCCTGGGTGGGCGCTTCGGGGGCAGTGGCTTCCTGGCGGGTTTGTTCGGAAGGTTCGAACTCGGCTACCGGTTCTTGCGAGGCTTCGAGGATGGAGCGGTCGGACGGTTCCGCGACGCGTTCCGCCTCCAGAAATTGCCGCAGCTCATCAGAAGAGAGATGATCTTCGCCTTCCTGCGCCTCTTCGAGCACGGGATTTTCGGCAATCTCCTGCACGATCATGTCCTTCAATTCCATGCGCGTCATTTGCAGGATGGTCACCATCTGGACGAGTCCAGGGGTGAGAATCTGCTTCTGCGCGACGCCTAGTTGGAGTCTCGGCGAAAGCGTGCTCATCTGGCCTCATAATACCAAGCGGCTATCCTAGTTGAGTCATGAACTTTTTGCTGGTGATCGCTCTTCTGGCACAGCAGGACGGCGTCGCGCGTTTTGGCCATTCCCATCGTGGAAGCGCCTTTGATGATGGTCCGCGACAGAAGCCCTGGGTGATCGAAGGGATTGGCAAATCGCACTTTCCGATCTCCACCAAGAATCCCGAGGTACAGAAGTGGTTCGACCAGGGGCATACGTTGCTGCACAGCTTTTGGTACTTCGAAGCCGAGCGCGCGTTCCGCTGGTGTCTGAAGTTGGAGCCGGATAACGCCACTGCGTGGTGGGGCATGGCTCGCGCGGCGGAAGAGCCGAAGCGGGCGCGGCAGTTCATCCGCGAGGCAATGAAGCATCGCGACAAGGTGAGCGAGCGCGAGCGGATGTACATCGAGGCGTCGGCCATCCAAATGCTGGACGATCCGCTAGAGAAGCTTTCTGGCGATGAGAAAGAGCGGCGGTTCCTGACGGCGATGGAGCGCATTGTCAGCAAATATCCGGACGATATCGAGGCCAAGGCAATGCTGGCGATCGCGTCGATGTGGGGCAGCAGCCGGTCAACTGTCGACCTGATGTTGCAGCAGGTGATCGCCAAGCAGCCGGACCATCCGGGGGCCCATCATTACCGGATCCACAACTGGAATGACCGGATTCCGGATCTGGCTTTGGATTCCAGTGCAGCGTACGGCAAGATCGCACCGGGGATCGGGCATGCACTGCACATGCCGGGCCATATTTATTCCAACGCCGGAATGTGGCATGAGGCGGCGATTTCCACAGATTCGGCGACGCGAGCGGAAAAGAAGTACATGCGCGACCAGATGACGTTCCCTTGGAACACCTGGAATTACGCCCACAACGCGAACTACCTGAGCTACATCCAATGCCAGTTGGGCATGGGCGAATGTGCGATATCCGGCGCGCGGCAACTGCTGGCAGTGTCCGGCAACCCGAGCGGACGCAAGGACCGGCGCGGGGATTCGTACATCCACGGGCAGGGCAAGATCGCGCTGCTGCGTGCCCTGATTCAGTTTGAACGCTGGAAGGATCTGGCCAATGCCGGTCAGTTTGAATGGTCCGACGATGATGCCGCAGATAAGCGGAATAAGATTTATGCGTCGGCGATTTCCAGCATCGGGCTTGGCGAGTTGGATAAAGCGGCCGACGCGTTGCAGCAATTTGAGGAGCTGAAGGAAGAAGGTAGCGGCAAGGCGACACATCAGACCCAGTTGGCCGAGTTGCGGGGTCGCCTGGCGATGAAGATGGGCAAGACGTTGCAGGGTCTGGCGCAGTTGGAAGAGGCGGCGCGATTGGAAGCGAAGCTACGGCTGTCGCAGAATGATCCGCCGTTCTATCCCGTACTGCTGTACAACGTGCTGGGCGAGGCGTACCTGGACGAGAAGGCTCCGGCGCTGGCGGTAAAGGCGTTTGAGACGGCTCTGCAGGGTGTGCCGAACGATGGGTATGCGCTGGCTGGTTTGGTGCAGGCGTACACGGCGTTGGGGGACAAGACGAAGGCTCACGAGGCGATGAGCCGTGTCCTGTACATATGGTCTGGCGCGGATCCTGGGTTGCGCTGGTTCGAAAAGGCCAAGAGCCTGGTGCCGGATGCGAAGCCTGTCGACCTTTCGCCGCGGCCGCAGCGGAATTACAAAGAGATCACGCTCGATCCCTATGGTCCCAACGTGTGGGAACCGTATCCCGCACCGAAGCTGTCGGCCGTGGATTCGAAGGGCAAGGCCGTGGCGCTGGACGAATACAAAGGGCGGAATGTCCTGCTGGTGTTCTATCTGGGCGAGGAATGCCTGCACTGCATGGAGCAGTTGGATAAGTTATCGAAGCGGCGGGCGGAGTTCGCGGCGGCGGATACGGAAGTGCTGGCTGTGTCGAGCGCAACGCCTGCGGCCAATGCAGCGTCCTTGAAGCTGAAAGAGATGCCGGTACGGGTGCTGTCCGACAACAAGGATCACGACAATGCGCGACGGTTCAGGTCCTACGACGACTTTGAGGACCTGGAACTGCATTCGACGATTCTGGTGGATAAGAAGGGCCGCGTGCACTGGGCGCGGTTTGGCGGCGAGCCGTTTGACGACGTCGACTTTCTGTTGGGTGAATTGAAGAGGATGAACCGATAGCGCGATGAAGTTTGCGATCGCACTGCTTCTGCTTTTGGCCCCTGCCGCGCCGGCGGAGATCGTCGATCGCGTGGCTGTTGCTGTGGGCCGGCAGGTGATCACGCTGTCGCAGATTCACACCGAGGTCCGCGTAACGGCGTTCATCGAGGGGCAGAAGGTGGATCTGGATGCGATGCGGCAAAAAGCTACGTCGCGATTGATTGACCAGACGCTGATTCGCAAGGAAATCGAGATCACGCGCTTTCCGACACCCAAGCCGGAAGAATTGGAACCGCTACTGAAGCAGGTGAAGAATCTGTATGGTCCGAGGTACGGTGGGGCGTTAAAGGAGTACGAACTGACGGAGGACGAAGTGAAGCAGCATCTGCTGTGGCAACTGACGTTCCTGCGGTTTGTACAGTACCGTTTTCAGCCTGGCGTACAAGTGACCGAAGCGGAGTTGCAGGACGAGTTCGCGACGCAGACGAAGGCGTTGAAGGACGCAGGACGTCCGGCGCAGACGTTTGAGCAGATGCGTACGGATCTGGAAACGCTGGTAACGCAGAAGCACGTGGATGAAGCGCTGGAGCGCTGGCTTGCAGAGCAACGGACGCAGACGTCGATCATTTACCGGTTGCGTGGCATCGCACTCGGGAGAGACCGCGAATGAAGCGCTGGTTGATGCGCGGGCTGGTGGGATTGATCCTGCTGACGTTGTGCGTGTCTACGGCGGTGTATTGGTACCTGCAAACCGATGCGTTTCGCGAACGCCTGCGGCAGACAATCATCAGTGAAGTGCAGCGGGTGTCGGGTGGTCGCGCAGAACTTCAAAGCGCGGCGTTCACTTTCCCGGGGATGAAGGCGACCTTGCGCGGCTTCACGTTGCACGGCAAAGAGCCCGCAGGCGAGGCTCCACTGTTTACGGCGCGGCAGATCGATGTGGAACTGCATGTGACGTCGTGGTTCCGGCAGATGGCCGATGTGCATTCTGTGATTCTGACGGGTCCGAGAATCCGCATTGTGTCCGATGCACAGGGCAATACCAACCTGCCGGAGCCGCCCCAGACACAAAGGACTGAGAAGCGCGACTTTATCGACACCTTACTGGACATCAAGGCCCAGCGTTTCGAGATCGTCGATGGCGCGCTGACGATCAATGACGATCGCGTACCGCTGGATCTGAAGACGGAGCAACTGGCACTGGCACTGCGGTACGACAGGCGCGGTCCGAAGTACACGGGGCATTTGCGAGCCGCCGGGATGGACGTGAAGGCGCTGCGATTGAATCCGCTGAAGGTCGATTTAGATGCCGATACCGAGCTGGAGCATGGCAAGGTCAACATCAGTGCGGCGAAGTTGCGAGTGGGCGCGTCGGAAGCCGATATCGTGGGTTTTGCGTACGACCTGATGCGACCGTCGGCGAACTTCAACCTGACGGCGCGTTTGGCGATGCCGGACGTGGCAAAGCTGATCGCGCTGCCGGTTGGACCTGTGGGTACGGCGAACTTCAAGGGTAAGGTGACCTTGGGGCTGCAGGAGAAGTTCCGGTATCTGCTCGAGGGGTCGCTCGATGGGGCGGGGTTGACGTATACGTCGCGGCTGCTTGAGGTACGCAATGGAAAGCTGCGTGGCGACCTTTTGGCGAGCAACGACGGGCTGAAGGTGACGGGCCTGCGAATCGATGCACTGGGCGGGAGCCTCATCGGTACACTCGAGACGCCGAAATTTGAAAACTACAAGCTGGAAGGCGACTTGAAGGATCTGGCAACGAATCAGTTGCACTTGCTGGATAAGCCGCTGCCGCTGGCTGCGATGGCGACGGGCAAGGTACGGCTGGAGGGCAAGCTGGGTCCTGCGACGATTGCGGCGGCTGCGGCGAATCTGACCTTATCGCCAATGGCCACGGGCCGCCCACTGCGCGGGATGCTGAACCTGACGTACGCAGGCGGTGGCATTGAGGCCACCAACAGCTATCTGTCGACGCCGGATACGGAAGTGACCTTTCATGGTGCGCTCAATTCGAATCTGCGAGTTGGCGCGCGTACGGCGAATCTGGCCGATGTACAGCCGTTCTTGTCCACGCCCTTACCCGTGACCTTGCGGCAGGGGTTTGTGTCGTTCGACGGTACGGTAGCGGGAACTGTGGACGACGCTCGCGTCGCCGGACGCGTGCAGGCAGCAAATGTCGAATACCAAGGGCGTTTGTTGGAGCGGGCGTCGGCAGATCTGACGGCGAGCAAGACGCAAGTACGGGCGCGGAACCTGTCCGTGCAGGAGCAGGCCATGCAGTTGACGGGTTCGGGATCTGTCGCGCTGCGGGACTGGCAGGTGGAGCAGACCAGCGCTTTAGAAGCTTCGCTGGCGCTGAAGGGCGCGAAGATCGATACGCTACTGCGCACACTGCAGATCCCGGATCCCGGCAAGACCAGCGGGACGTTGAACGCGAGTGCGAACCTTCGGGGTACGCTGGCGGCGCCGCAAGGCGATGGTACAGTGCGAGCGACGAACATCGTCGCATACCGGGAGCCGATTGACTCGATTTCCGCCAACGTCAAGTTCACTCCCGATGTGGTGGAAGCAGCGAATGGCGAAATGGTGCTGCATAAGGCGACGGTGCCGTTTTCGCTGCGCTACGCGAAGTCCGGCGCGGACTGGAAGAGCGGTGTACTGCGTTGGAAGGCGCAATCGTCGGGCATCGATATTGGTGCGATCAACCATCTGCATGCGCGCATGAAGGACTTCAGCGGCACGCTGGCATTCAGCACCGATGGAGAGGGCCAAGTGGCGAGTGGCGACCTGCGCTTGCGGTTCCTCAACGGTGAACTGCGCGTACCGTCGCTAGGGTACAAGCAGACCCGCGTGGGCAGCGTGGAATTGCGCGCGGCGACCAAGGGGTCGGTGATGGGCGTCACCGGGCGTAGCGTGTTTCAAGGCGCACGGGTACGGCTGAATGGCGAATGGAACCTGCAGGGCAATGCGCCGGGCGAAGGTAGCTTATCGATTGCGGGCGGCTCGTTTGAGAATCTGATCGCGATGTTGTCATCGGAGCAGCGGCCGATGCCGTTTCAGAGTGCGCTCGAAGGCGATGTGCGATTCCAGGTGGCGCTGCTCGATCCCGAAGACACGTTCCGGGCGAACGTCGTGCTGCGGCGTATTCAGATCAACCCCGATCCGCAGCAGATTTTGCGTGGTGGAGCGCGCGAGCAGGATCTGGTCATCACCAATCTGCAGCCTGTGCGCGTGCAGTTGACGGCGAATGAGGCGGTGGTGCAGTCAGCGCAGTTTGCGGGCACGAAGACGCGGGTTAGCGTTACGGGCAAAGCGGCCTTCCATCAGACGTCGGCGTGGGATTTGAAGGTCGCCGGTACGGTCGATATGGCCGAGTTGCAGTTGGTGAACAAGGATCTGCTGAGTGCGGGTACGGCGCGGATGGACGCTGCGGTACGCGGGCCTTTGGACAACCCGCAGATCAACGGGCAGCTGTACTTGGAGAACGCCTCGCTGTACTTTGGCGACCTGCCGACGGGGATCGACAACGTGAACGGATCGGTGTTGTTTGATCGCAGCCGCGCAACAGTGCAGACGCTGGCTGGCGAAAGCGGCGGCGGCAAGTTCTCGCTCACTGGCTTTGTGGGCTTTGGGGGTCCTGCGCTGGTGTACCGTCTGCAGGCGGTGGCGACAGGTGTACGCGTGCGGTATCCCGAGGGTGCGTCGACGACGGTGAACGCGAACCTGAGCTTGACGGGCACGTCAGAGGATAGTTTGCTCGCCGGAAATGTGTCGCTGGTACGCGCGGGGTTCAACCCGCGAACCGACTTTGCGAGTATGCTCGCTGAGACTGCAGGTGCGAATCAACCGACGGAGCCCGTGGCGGCGAGCAATGAGTACCTTCGTGGCATGCAGTTTGACCTGCGGATCGAGAGTGCGCCGAATCTGGAGTTTCAAACGTCGTTGACGCGCGGCCTTCGGGCAGAGGTGGATCTGCGCTTGCGCGGCAATCTGCTTCGGCCAAGTCTGCTGGGCAATGTGTCCTTCAGCGAGGGTGAGATTTCGCTTTTCGGCAATAAATACACATTGAATCGCGGCGATGTCCGATTCTTCAATCCGACGCGGATTGAGCCGACGTTCGATTTGGAGGCCGAGACCCGGGCGCGCGGCATCACGGTGAACGTGAGTTTTTCCGGCACGCCACGGAAGATCAATGCGGCGTACCGTTCCGATCCCCCGCTGCAGCCGAGCGAGATCATCGCGCTGCTGGCGATTGGCCGCGATCCCAATATCGGCGCGGGTCTGGCGACGTCGCAAAGTAACAACCAGTCGACGTTGCAGGGCGTGGGAAGCCTGGTGGGCGAGGCGGTTGCGTCATCTTTGAACGGGCGATTGCAGAAGTTCTTCGGCGTATCGCGCATCAAGATCGACCCGCAGTTGACCGGTGTCGAAAACATTCCGCAGGCGCGCCTGACCTTGGAACAGCAGGTGTCCAAGGACATCACGCTGACCTACATCACCAATCTGGCAAGGACGCAGGAACAGATTGTGCGCATCCAATGGGACATTTCGCGGCAGTGGTCGGCGACGGCGATTCGCGAAGAAAACGGACTGTTTGGTATCGACTTTCAGTTCCGCAAACGATTCAAATGACGCACGGCATTGTACTGACTCATGGCGCGGGGTCTAACCGGAATGCGCCGCTGTTGATCGCGATGGATCGCGAGTTTACAGCCCTCGGCTGGGTAGTGGAGCGTGTCGATCTGGCGTTTCGCGAGTCGGGACGGAGCGGTCCGCCACGGCCTGCGGATCAGCACCTGGATCGGGAAGGCCTTGCCCAGCACCTGCGCGCGATGCGGGCGCGAGTGAACGGGAAGGTCTTTTTGGGCGGGCATTCCTACGGCGGACGACAGGGGTCGATTCTGTTGGCGTCACAGCCGGAACTTGCGGATGCTTTGCTGTTGCTCGGCTATCCGTTGCATCCGCCGGGCAAGCCCGCGCAGTTGCGCACGGAGCACTTCCCTTCTCTGCAGGTACCAACGCTGTTTGCGAGTGGCGGCAAGGACGAGTTCGGTACACCAGAGGAACTGACAGCAGCGGTGGCGTTGATCCCGGCGCGAACGGAGCGGCTACTGTTCGAAAAGCTGAAGCACGACCTGGGCGGCGGCAAAGGCGCGACGCCGTCCGAGGTCGCGCAGGCGTTTCAAAAGTTCGCGCTATAGGATGCGGGCCGCGTCCTTGGCGAAGTACGTGAGGATGATGTCCGCACCAGCGCGTCGGATGGACGTCAGCGACTCGATCATGACGCGTTCCAGATCGATCCAGCCTTTTTCCGCAGCCGCGTGCATCATGCTGAATTCGCCGCTCACCTGATACGCACCGATGGGCACCGGGAACTGCTCACGGGCCGCGCGGATCAGGTCGAGGTACGCCATGGCGGGCTTGACCATCAGCATGTCGGCGCCTTCTTCGAGGTCGAGTTGCATCTCGTGCATTGCCTCGCGGGCGTTGGGGGGATCCATCTGGTAACTGCGACGATCCCCGAACTGAGGTGTCGATTCTGCGGCTTCGCGGAAGGGCCCGTAAAAGCACGATGCGAACTTGGCGGCGTAGGAAAAGATCGGGATGTTGGTGTAGCCTGCACCATCGAGACGCGCACGAATGGCCACCACGCGACCGTCCATCATGTCCGACGGCGCGACGATGTCGGCACCGGCTTGGGCATGCGTTAGCGCGGCATCCGCCAGCCACACCAGCGACGCATCGTTATCCACATCGTTGCCGACTACTTTGCCGCAGTGGCCATGGCTTGTGTACTCGCAGTTGCACACGTCGGTAATGACCACCAGCTTCTTGCATTCCTGCTTGATCGCGCGAATGGCACGCTGTACGATGCCGTCGGGGTTGTAGCCTTCGCTCGCGGTTTCGTCCTTATGGGCTGGAATACCGAAGAGGATCACGCCGCCGATGCCGAGCGATTCCACCTCGCGGCACTCTTTGACGATGCGGTCGATGGACATCTGCGCCTGGCCCGGCATGGAACTGATGGGCTTGTAAACATCGTCGCCTTCGCAGACAAACAGCGGCAGTACGAACTGGGCGGGTTCGAGCCAGGTTTCACGCACCAGGCGGCGCATCGAGTCGGAGGCGCGCAGACGCCGTTTGCGATGGATCGGAAAGGCCATAAGGGGATAATTCAAGTATGGCCGAGCGTTCGATTTCCCGCACGTACTTCATACGTGGACGTGTGCAGGGCGTGGGGTTCCGCAACTTTGTACAAAAGGCCGCGACGGCGCTGGGCGTGTCGGGGTACGCCAAGAACCTGGACGATGGCCGGGTGGAAGTGTTCGCCCAAGGTACGGCAGCGCAGTTGGAGGCACTGGAAGGGGAGTTGTACCGGGGTCCGAGATGGGCAGAGGTGCGCGGGGTAGACAAGGAAGAGTCCACGTCCCGGAGTGGCCGGGGATTTCAGATCCTATGAGGGCAACCGCTCACGCACGAGCGGTGCTACCTGAGATAATGGAGGTGACATGCAGAAGTACATAGCCGCTGCCCTGCTCTTCATGGCCGGTGCGCTTTCGGCGTTTGCCGGTGAAACGGCACGATTGCAGATTACAGTGACCAATCTGAACGGCAAGCCTGTCGACCGCGCGTCAGTGATTGTCCGGTTCGTCAAGGGGCGTTCGATTGCCAAGCTTGGCAAGAAGCAGATGACATCGTGGGAGACCCGCACCAATCAGGACGGCTGGACCAAGGTTCCGGAGTTGCCTCAGGGCACTGTGCTGATTCAGGTGATCGCCAAGGGTTACCAGACGTTCGGACAGCAGTTTGAGATCGACGAAGACGATAAGTCTCTGCAAATCAAGCTGAATCCCCCGCAGCCGCAGCATTCTGTACATCAGTAAATTTAGCGATCCTTTAGAGAATCTTTAGGACGCCGGGCCTCCGCCATCTTTAGGCTGGAGACAGTGGCGTACCTCGAAACCAGTTTCCGTGCAAACGACGGCAGCGGGCCGATGGCTCACTACGTCAACGTGAGTGAACCGGTGGGCAATGGCTTGGCCAACCGGCGGGACGATGTCGCGCTGGTACAGGTGTTTTTGCAGGCGCTCTCCAACCTGCCGGAATCGCCGGTACATCCGCGGCGGTTTCCCATCGACGGAATCTGGCGGCCGGAACTCCGTCGAGGTTTAGTTCTATTCCAAAAGCTGGCGCGACGGGCGTTGCGGCGACGAGGCGCAGGAGAGTGGATCGAGGCGGACGGGATGGTGCTCCCCGCCAACAGCATCTACGCCGAGGGTGGCGAGTTGCGCATGTACACCATCGTCGCGCTGAACAAAGCGTACGCGCACTATTATTGGCCCAACTACCTGCAGCATTGGCCGCTGCAACAGGCTCTACGGGTGATCACTTTGCGCGAAGGACGCGGAAGAGACGCCAATCCATCACGGTGCCGTCCATTGGCTGAAACGTGATGCCCGAACCGGCGACGAGGTCGCGCACGGGGCCTGTAACGGCCACCTCGTTGGCGGGGGTCGCTGCCAGTACCAGCGCTCCGGCTTCTACCGCAAGGCCGCCCAAACCGCCATCGGGAAGCTTGTCGCATTCACCCGTATGGAGACCGATTCGGACGGAGGTCCCGGCGCGGCGGGCATGTTCGACAATCGCAGAGGCACAGCGGATCGCGCGCGCCGGTCCGTCAAAACTGGCGAGCGCTTCGGGATGTCCGGGCGCGTTGAGCCGCTGCCCGCGGAACCAATTGACCTCGCGGTCTAGCTGAACGCGCAGGCGTGCATCAACCGTGTCCGGTCCCTGTACAAAGAGAATTGTGGCCAGGACACGCTCCGGTTCTTCACCATGGCGTACGCCAGTGAGGAACTCCTCCATCTCGTCGATGATTTCGTCCTGATTGCCGACAAAAGGCAGGTGGTCGTCGCCGGGGAACTCCACGTACCGCGCGTTGGGCACGAGCGACGCGACATAGCGGCCTTCTTCTACCTTCAGACATTGGTCACCGGTGCGATGGATAATGAGCGACGGCACGCGGACCGAGGGCAGCACGCTGCGTACGTCGATCTCTGCGTTCATCTTGGTGAGCGCGCGGGCGGCGCCTGGACTGGCCCCCATGCGAAGGTAGGTCGCCCACCAGTTGCGGAACTCAGGGTCTGCGGCTTTGGAAGGCGCGCGGTCCTCGATGCCGACGGGTCCACCCCAGGACCGCTCGATCTCATCCAGATACATGGCACGCTGTTCGAGCGTGGGTCCCCAGGGATAGTCGTCGTCACGCAGGCGGCGCGCGTACGTGCCGATCATCGTGAGCGCCAGAGTGCGATCGGGGTAGGTCGCGGCGAAGAGCGCGGACATCGGACCGCCTTCCGAGACACCGCACAGCGCCGCTTTATTGCAGTTGACCGCATCCATCACGGCGTGGAGATCTTCCATGCGCTGTTCGAGCGTGGGGAGCGCGTCAAGAGGTACGCGATCGGAAAGTCCGGTGCCGCGCTTGTCGAACAGGATGAGGCGCGAAAAGGACGACAGGCGGCGCAAGAATCGCGCGAACGACGGCTCAGCCCAGAAGTACTCGAGGTGCGATACCCAACCCATCACGAAGACAAGGTCGATGGGGCCGTCGCCAATCACCTGGTACGCGATGTTGACGCCGCCGTTACGTGCATAGCGGGTTTCGGGCGGCTTTTCGAGTTTTGCAACTGAAGCGGCGGCCGGCGGCTTGGGCGGTTGCGGCGGTGTCAGGTCCAGAGTCGCGTCGGCCACTCCAGCGGCGGGTGCGGTTCGGACGGGGGCAGCGAAGCGGTAGCCGAACTTGGGTACAGTCTCGATGTACACGCCGTCGTCGAGCATCTTGCGGAGAAGCGAGACGTGCTGCGTCAGGTTCGCCTCTTCGACAAAAGTGTCTGGCCATAGCTGACCCAACAGCTTCTCTTTGCTGAGAGCCTTGCCGGCACTTTCTACCAACAGACAGAGAAGGTCGAACGTTTTGGGTGCAAGCTGCATGACCTTCCCGTCCCGGCGCAAAGAACGTTCACGCGGGTTGAGATGGTAAGGACCGAAAGAGTGCGCGCTCATCTGGAGAGAACGATCCACACATCATACCAATGGCCTTGCTACCCTGAAAGTTCCCGATGCGAACGCTATTTTTGAATCCCCCGTCCTTTGAAGGATTTGATGGCGGGGCGAGCTCTCGCTGGCCGGCCTCGCGCGAAATCGAATCATATTGGTATCCGGTCTGGCTGACGTATCCCGCAGGCATGTTGCCCGACAGCAAGCTGGTGGACGCTCCGGCGCACCACATCTCCATTGAGCAAACCGTGGCGATGGCCAAAGACTTTGATCTTTTGGTGCTGTTTACGTCCACGCCCGGCTTTTCCGTCGACGTCAAGATGGCGGAAATGATGAAGGAATCCAACCCTTCGATGAAGGTGGCCTTCGTCGGACCACCGGTCACCGTGGAGCCGGATAAGGCATTTCGTGAATCGAAGGCCATCGACTTTGTCGTTCGCCGTGAGTTTGACCATCAGATTGTCGCCTTTGCCAAAGGTACGCCGCTGGCCGACATACCGGGTGTCAGCTACCGTCGCGAAGACGGTACCATCTGGCACAACCCCGAAGGTCCGGTGATTGAAAATCTGGACGAGTTGCCGTGGGCGTCCAAAATCTACAAGCGCGACCTGGACTTTACGCGCTACAACGTACCGTTCCTGCTGCATCCGTTCATCAGCTTTTATACGTCGCGCGGTTGCCCGGCCATGTGTACCTTCTGCCTGTGGCCGCAGACGCATTCCGGCCACCGCTGGAGACTGCGGTCGATTCCGGACATCGTGGCCGAGTGCAAATGGGCGCTCGAAAACTTCCCTGGGCTGAAGGAAATCTTCTTTGACGACGACACCTTCAACTACAAGAAGGAACGTACGATCGAGCTTTGCAAAGAGCTCAAGAAGCTGAACTTCACGTGGTCCTGCACGTCGCGTGTGACGACGGACTACGAGACGTTGAAGGCCATGCGCGAAGCTGGCTGCCGACTGATGATCGTCGGTTACGAGTCGGGCGACCCGCAGATTCTGAAGAACATCAAGAAGGGCGCGACCGTCCAGATGGCCGAGCGCTTCACCAAGGACGCGCATTCCCTGGGCCTGACCATCCACGCCGACTTCATCGTAGGTCTGCCGGGCGAAAGCCGCGACAGCTTGCGCCGTACCATCGACTTCGCCAAGAAGCTGGATTGCGAAACGATCCAGGTGTCGATCGCGCATCCGTACCCGGGCACGGAGTTCTTCGATTACGTGAAGAAGAACAACCTCATCACCATCGATTCGATGACCGATGAGAACGGCCACCAGTTGCCGAACATCATCTATCCGGGCCTGAATCGCGGCGAACTTGTGGAATGGGTGGAGCGCTTTTACGGCGAATACTACTTCCGTCCCAAGGCTGCGTGGCGCGTGGTGAAGAAGGCGATCATCAACAACGACATTCCGCGCTTGTACAAAGAGGCTCGGGAGTATCTGAGCCTGCGTTCCAAGCGCAAGCAGTTTGTGAAAGATCAGAAGGCGCGGCAGCAGACTTCCGCTTCCACATCCTTCGGTGACTGATCCTTCGTCAGCTAGCAGCCGCCGGCTCAAAACCTGGTTGTTCGCCGCCATTGTGGTGCTGAGCAACGCATTCGGAAATCTGCTGCTGGACATCGGCGTACATAGTTCGTTCATCTGGATCGTGGCCGGTGTCCTGCTGCTGATCTTGTGGATGCTGGCGCGCATGACCTTGCTATCGTGGGCGGACCTGAGCTTTGTCCTGCCCGTGACGGCGGTCGGCTACGTACTGACGGCGCTGCTTGGCTATCTCTTTCTGAACGAAACCGTGTCGCCACAGCGGTGGCTGGGTACGCTGCTGATCTTTGCGGGCGTGGCGCTGGTAGGTCGCACTGCGGAGAAATCCGAATGAAGTGGCTTTGGGTTGGGCTTGTGGTCGGCTCGACCGTGCTGGCCGACCTGCTGCAGAGCTTTGAGATGAAGCGCCACGGCGAGGTATCGGACTTCGGTGCGACAGGCTTGAAGCGTCTTGCGGCTACGTTAGCGCAGAAGAAACTGCTGATCCTTTCCGTGTTCTTTATGGCAGTATCGTTCTTCGCCTTCATCCAGTTGTTGAAGGTGGCGGACCTGAGCTTTGCGGTTCCTGTAACTGCCGGGTCCGTGGTGCTGGAGACCATTCTTGCTGCGCTGGTGCTGAAGGAACGCGTAACATCGATGCGCTGGGCTGGCGCGGTGCTGATTGCCGCCGGCGTCTTTCTGATTTCCAAATGATTTATCTGTTGGCGATTCCAGCGGCGTATCAAATGTTCGCCATTCTGGCGTCGCTACGGCGGCTGTTCTTTCGCGAGAAGCTCACCGGGTTTGCGCCGGGCGTGTCTTTCTTGAAGCCGGTTCGTGGTGCGGATCCGTACTTCTACGAAGCGATTGAATCACACGCCAAGCTCGCGTACGCGGGCGAGTTCGAGATTCTGTTTGGCGTACAGAAGCCCGATGATACAGCGATTCCGCATATCGAGCGGCTAATTGCGGCGCACCCGGATCGCAGCATCCGCCTGATCCGTACATCGACTGTGCGACCCAACGGCAAGGTCGGCGTGCTGATCGACTTGTATAAGGAAGCGTCGCACCCGGTCATCATCATCAACGACAGCGACATTAAGGTACCGCCGGATTACCTGACCAAGGTCGTCGCGCCGTTGGAGCATCCCCGGGTCGGCCTGGTGACATGCCTGTACCGTGCCGCGGGCGCGAGCTTTGCTGGATGGTTTGAGGGCTTGGGCGTCGATACGGACTTTGCACCGTCGACGTTGGTCGCGCAGTTTGTGGGTGTCGATGAGTTTGCGCTGGGGTCCACCTTGGCGATGCGCCGCGCCGACCTTGATCGCATCGGTGGACTGGAGCCCATCTCCAGCTACATCGCGGATGACTATCAGCTTGGCCATCGCATCCACAAGCTGGGCTTGCAGTGCCATTTGGCGGAGCCGACTGTGGACACGCATTTGGGCGCTGATACATTAACCGACGCATGGCAACATCAGGTACGCTGGGCGCGCACGATACGTGCGTGCCGCGGTGGTGGCTACATGGGCTTGCCGGTAACATTCGCGACGCTTTGGGCGTTGGTTGCGATGTCTTTTGGCTATATCGATGCTGGGCTGGCCGTGTTGTGTTTACGGATGTTGTTGGCCGTGATTTCCAGCTTGTTCGTATTGAAGGCACGTACAGGCTTGGCGATGTTGCTGCTGGTGCCCTTGCGCGACCTGTTGGCAGTTGCCGTGTGGATCGCGGGACTCGCGGGACGCCGTGTGTACTGGCGGGACTTCGCGATGGAACTGGACGGCGAGGGGCGCATCGTACAGTCGATTCACTCCGGCGGTGGCACTTCCAGCGCCACAAGACGCCAGCCCTGATCTTCCTGCGCAAACTGAGCACGGGCCGTGATGGAACTTCGGATGGTATTCGCTGGAACGTAACCGCGACGGCTGCCGGACCGGATATGCACCCACTCTCCGGCTTCTTGACCAATCACTTCGACAACATCAAAACTCAGAGCTGCGATCTGGCGGCCATCGCGGTCCGGCGTTTCGCGAAGTGGTACCTGATCGCGAACCATCACCCAGTAACGGCGCGGCGACAGGTTGTTGGGGAACTTCCAAACCAGGTACGGCGCGACGTACAAACGCGGATGCATGCGTACGCTTCCAAGCGACAGAACATCGGTGATGGTTTCCCAAAGCTCCGTGTCCGGTGAGGCCGGCTTCCAGCGCTCTTCAAACGCCTTCCAGCCTTTCTCCTCGGGATCTGTCTTGCGGCCGGTGCCCGTCACGATGTCATCCGCGCAGAGTTTGCGGAACGCTTTCACGTCCCGCTTCACTGCAACTTTGTTGAGCTTTTTGACGAAGTTCTCGTAGGTCCTGTCGCGCGTGGTGTCGTCTACCGGCGCAATGCGGTAGCCGGACTGCTGCTGTTGAACCTGCAACAGTAGCGAAGCCGCGAGCAGCAGGATCATTTCATTGCCGCGATCACAGCATCGGTAAACTGCTGTGTGGTGGCGTTGCCGCCAAGGTCGCGCGTAACCGCTCCTTGCGAGGCGTACACCGTTTCAATGGCGGTCTGCAGGCGGTTGGCCGCGTCCATTTCCTTCAGGTGGATGAGCATCATCACGCCGCTCAGCATCAACGCCGTGGGATTGGCGATGCCCTTGCCTGCGATGTCAGGCGCGGAACCGTGTACTGCCTCAAAAACCGCATGTTTTTCGCCCATATTCGCGCCCGGCACGATGCCGAGTCCACCGACAAGACCGGCGCAAAGGTCGGAGATGATGTCGCCGTAGAGATTCGGGAGCAGCAAGATGTCGAAGGTCTCGGGGCGGATGACAAGCTGCATCGACGCATTGTCGACGATCAGTTCCTCATAGCGGACTTCCGGATGTCCCGAAGCAACCTCGCGGCAGCAGCGTAGGAACAGACCGTCGGCCAGCTTCATGATGTTGGCCTTGTGTACGGCGCTGACCTTGCGGCGATTGGTGGCCTTGGCGTAATCGAACGCGTAGTTGGCGATGCGGATCGACGCCGTACGCGTGATCACTTTGAGCGACGTGACGACGTCCTTCACCACTTCATGCTCGAGGCCGGAATACAGGTCCTCGGTGTTCTCGCGAAAGATCACCATGTCGAGCTTTAGGTCCTGAAAGCGGGTCTTGACGCCGGGTAGCGAACGGATCGGGCGGACGTTGGCGAACAGGTCGAGACGCTTGCGTAGCGCGACGTTGACGCTCTGGAAGCCGCCGGCAATCGGCGTCGTGACAGGGCCCTTGAGACCGGTGAAGGTCCGGTTCAAGGAATCCATCACTTCATTCGGCAGCACCTCGCCGCGCTTCTGGATGAGGTCGGCGTTGAGTTCGATGCGTTCCCAATCAATCTTGACGCCAGTAGCGTCAATGGCACGTGCGGCAGCGTCTGCGACTTCGGGTCCAATCCCGTCGCCGGGGATCAAAGTAACTTTGTGGTGAGCCACAAGCTCATGTTATCGCGGCGCGCCGAGCCATTCGAGACGGATTTGTCCGCCGAGCGTGAGAAACTCGGGGTCGCCAGTCCAGATGACGGCGTTGTGTCGCTGTGCCAGCACGACCCCAAAGCTATCGGCGTAAGAGAGACGATTCCGCGACTTAATACGTGCCGCAAGACGAACATCTTCCAAAGTCACCTCGACCACCTTAAGTGGGAGCGATGGCAAGACGTCCCAGAAGGCTTCCGCTAGGGCAATACTACGCTTACGAGCCAGCATGTAATAGACTTCGCCCGCGTTGATTGAGCGGAGTAATGGAGGCGGAACGGTGCCGGATTGTGCCGCATCGAAAAGCCCTTGAACTCGATCGGCTGAGGGCTCGTCTTGCATCCAGGCCATCAGCGGCCATGAATCCAAAACAACAATCTCAGCTGCGCTCGTCACGCTCGCGCTCCGCGCGACGCTCTTCTTCCAAGGCAAGCGTCAGGCTAGGACCGTTACGCCCCATGCCGCGCAGGCGCCGCCATGACTCGTTGCCCGCGACCTGAGTACGCAGATCGCTGCGGTCCTGCACTTGAATGGTGACTGTCGTACCAGGCTCCAGGTGCAACTGTTCACGGATAGATTCCGGAATACGGAGGTCTCCGTTCTCGGCAACGGTTGCAGTTATCGTCATAGCTACCCCAATTCTAGCCCGCGACGAAATCGCTCACCACGGCATGGATCGCACGCAGTCGGCGCAGGAACTCCGCTAAGCGATCAAGACGCAACGCGTTCGCGCCGTCAGACTTGGCTCTCGCCGGCTCCTCATGTACCTCAACGAACACGCCATCGACACCCGCACCCACCGCAGCGCGAGCCAGTGTCTCGATGAACTGCGGCTGACCTCCCGACGCTGCGCCTGCGGCTCCCGGAAGCTGTACGCTGTGGGTCGCATCGAACACTACGGGGTAACCAAAGTCACGCATGATCGCCAAGCCTCGCATGTCGACCACCAGGTTGTTGTACCCGAAGCTTGACCCGCGCTCTGTGAGGATGATCTTCTGATTGCCTGTGGACGCGACCTTCTCCGCAGCATGACGGAAATCGGTGGGCGACACAAACTGGCCCTTCTTGATGTTCACCGTCTTGCCCGTGCGTCCTGCGGCGATCAGCAGGTCCGTCTGGCGGCAGAGAAACGCAGGGATCTGCAGGATGTCCACCACGTCGGCAGCGGCGTCCACTTGCGACACCTCGTGGATGTCGGTCAACACCGGTACGCCAACCTGCTTGCGGACGTCGCCCAGAATACGCAAGCCTTCCTTCAAGCCGGGTCCGCGATAGGAATCGACGGAGGATCGGTTGGCCTTGTCGAAGGACGCCTTGAAAATGTAATCCCCTGCGATGCTGCGAATCTCGCGCGCCAGAAATAGCGCGTGTTCTTCGCTTTCGATCACGCAGGGTCCTGCGATCAGCCCCAGCGGACCACCGCGCTCGATCATCTTACGAGTTGCCTTCCAGCGCGAACAACGGTTGCTCGCTCTTCGACAGCCGGACCTCACGATACTTCGCCGCGGCGCCTAAGAACGCCGTAAACAGCGGGTGCGGCTCCAAGGGCTTCGACTTGAACTCGGGATGGAACTGGCAACCCAGGAACCACGGATGATCTGGGATCTCGCAGATCTCGACGTACAACTTGTCAGGCGCTTGACCCGTAATGCGCAGGCCGTGTTCCGTGAGCACCGGCTCAAACTCGCGATTGAACTCAAAGCGATGGCGATGCCGTTCGCTGATCTCCGCCGCGCCGTAGGCTTCCCGCGCGAACGAGCCTTCGGACAGATCGCACTTGTACGCGCCGAGGCGCATGGTGCCGCCCAACTCGTCGACACCGAGGAGTTCGCGCAGTTTGTAGATCACGCGATGCTTGGGCGCGTTCTCGAACTCGGTGGAGTTGGCGCCTTCGAGACCGCAAACATTGCGTGCGAACTCAATCACCATGGTCTGCATGCCCAGGCAGATGCCGAAGTACGGCACTTTGTTTTCACGCGCAAATCGAATCGCGTGCAGCATGCCTTCAATGCCGCGCTTGCCAAAGCCGCCGGGAACCAGGATGCCGTCGTACTGCTCGAGCTTTTCCTTGCAGGCAGGCCATTCCATGCTCTCGGACTCGATCCAATCCATGTTCACGCGGAAGCCATGGTGGATGCCGCCGTGCAGCAGCGCCTCTTTCAAGCTCTTGTACGAATCTTCGTAATCCGTGTACTTACCAACCAACCCGATGTTGACCTCGCCAACCGGCTTGTACAGGCGATCCAGCATGCCTTTCCAACGATCCAGCTTACGCTCGCCCGCAGTCTCAAGCTTCAACGTACGGACGACAAAGTCATCCACTCCCTGATCGGCGAACACAAGCGGGATCTGGTACACGGAGGGTACGTCGCAGGCCTCGATCACGGCTTCCGGCTCAACGTCGCAGAAGGACGCGATCTTACCTCGAACATCCGCAGGGATTTCCCGATCGGAACGGCAAACCAGCAGGTCCGGCTGGATGCCCAAAGCGCGCAGTTCCTTCACCGAATGCTGAGTAGGCTTGGTCTTCAGTTCCTTCGCCGCATTGATCCACGGCACCAATGTGACGTGTACGAACATCGCATTGCTACGGCCCAATTCCTTGCGCAACTGGCGAATCGCTTCGATAAACGGCAGCGATTCGATGTCGCCGACGGTACCGCCGATTTCGACGATCGCGACGTCTACATCCTTCCAAACCTTGCGTACAGCAGCTTTGATTTCGTCCGTCACGTGCGGGATCACCTGCACGGTCTTGCCGAGGTATTCGCCCTGGCGTTCGCGCGAGATGATGTGCTGATAGATGCGGCCCGATGTCAGATTGTTGGCTTGCGAAAGAGGCGCGTGCGTAAAGCGCTCGTAGTGGCCCAGATCCAGGTCGGTCTCTGCGCCATCGTCCGTCACAAACACCTCGCCGTGCTGGAACGGGCTCATCGTACCTGGATCAACGTTCAGGTACGGATCGAGCTTCTGCATGTTGACACGTAGGCCACGGCTTTCGAGCAGGCAGCCAATGCTGGCCGCCGCGATGCCCTTGCCCAATGACGAAACCACTCCACCCGTAACGAAGATGCACTTTGGCATGGTGGACTCTGAAATCTCCCTCTTTTAACCCTTTGGACCCACAAACGAAAACAACTTGCTGACTTTTTCCAGATCTTCCGGCGTGTCAACACCGAGCGAATCGTACTCGGTTTCCACCACGCGGATCTTGTACCCGTTTTCGAGTGCGCGCAACTGTTCCAACCGCTCCGCGCGCTCCAGAATGCCCACCTGCAGGTCGGAATACCCCAGCAGGAACTCGCGCTGATAGATGTACAAACCGATGTGTTTGAAGTGCGTGGTCTTCGCGCGTTCCTCATCGTCGCGGACGTACGGAATCGGCGATCGCGAAAAGTAAATCGCGTTGCCCAGATGATCGGTCACCACCTTCACCACATTCGGATTGGTGAACTCGCGCTCACTTTCGATCTTCTTCTTGAGCGTCCCCATGAAAACGTCGGGAGTGCCCAGCAGCGACAGGATGGTCGCGTCAATCGCGTTGGGATCGATGAGCGGCTCATCACCCTGGATGTTCACTACGTAATCGGCAGTATCCGCCGAGGCGACCTCAGCGACGCGATCCGTCCCGGACGGATGATCGGGGCGGGTCATGCGGACCTGCGCCTTAAACGCGCGCGCCTCGTCGGCAATGCGCTCGTCGTCGGTAGCAATAATGACGTTGGTGAGATACCGGGACATGCACGTCCTCTCGTAAACGTGCTGCAGCATCGATTTGCCGGCGATTTTAGCGAGAGGTTTCCCAGGGAATCTGGAGGAGGCATGCCGGGCGGGTATCACGCCCAGAACTCTGGCAGGCACGTTCGATGGTACCACAGGGAGCGGACTATTCCGCACTATCTGTGGGGTCTGAGACTAGGGCTTCGCAGAGAGCAGGATCGAGGGTACGGACATAGGATCCGATGATCGCGTAGCTCTCATCATCGGCCTCCAATTCGATCACTTCATGCTCCGGATTGAGCGGGATCAGGCGGATGGCGACGCGTTCGCTGGTGTCTTCGCTAAACGCCCGCTTTACACTTTCATACTTTTTGAGCGTGTACGCCGTACCGCCGCCGCGACGGCTGCGATCTTCCACCAGCACCAGGCGTCCGACACGTGACCCGCGTTTGGCATCGTCCCGGTCGAACACGGCGAGCGCCCCATCCGGGATCAACGGCTGCATCGACGTACCTTGGATACGGACGATAAACTGCCCTTGGCTCAAACCGCGTGCCTCAGGAATTTCAATCCAGCCTTCCGGCTGTACGATGTTGTTTTCCAGGAACCGGCCGGCCGCACTGCGCAAGGTGTAAATCGGCAAATGCGTCTCAAAACGCCGTATTTTGGCGGGAACGGACGTTGCGTACAACCGCGCCAGTGACGAAGCGTAGTTCGCCACCAGCACGGCACGAGGCTCGTCCGCAGTTACGGCGTTTGAGCCTTGCACCAGCAAGTCCATGGCTGCTTTGCCGCCAAGATCACGTTCCAGGTCCGCGACCGCACGAGGCAACTGTTCGAAATACCACGTATCTTCGTCGCGAATCAGCAGGTCCCAATCCTGCCGAAACCGCGTGTGGAGCTTGTCCGACGCGGGGTCGCGTAAGACAACGCCAATCGGCACCGAGTCTTCTGCACTCGGTGGGTTAGCGTATAGAACCGTATACTCCCCTCGGGAAGTCTCCAGGGCGTTGCCCGACACCCTTCTATTGTACGAGGGACTTACATCGCCGCAAGGCCGCGCAGGTTCCAACCGCAGATGGTGCTAGCTTCCATCTTGGTGGCGCCGCCGGACCCGGTCCAGTGAGTCTCCAGGTTGAGGTATCCGGTGTAGCCATCACGGGCGAGAGCGGCAAGATGCCCCCGCCAATCGACATGGCGAGTACCCACAGGGCCCCAGATGGGTGTGTAGCCTTCCATGTGGCAATCCTTGACGTGGATGTGCGCGATGCGATCCTTGGGCAGCAGGTCGTAGCCGTAGGGGTACGGATTCTCGCCGGCAACCAGAGCGTTGGCCGGATCCCACACGAGTTTGACGTTGGGATGGTCGATCATGCTCAGGATCTTGGCCGACTCGGCAGCCGTACCGATCTGGCAGGCGTGCTCATTTTCGAGGCCGATGATGAGGTCGTGCTGCTTGGCCAGGTCGCCTAGCTTTTGCAACGCTTCGAGCACGCGGTCGTAACAGGACACAGGGTCCACGGTGCGCCAGTAGGAAAACACACGCACGATCTTGCAATCGAAATGCTTGGCGATCTTGACTGCTTCCTCGGCCAGACGAGGCTGATCGTCAAACGTGTGCTTGCTGTTGAAGATGTCCTGGTGGAAGCGGGTGTCCACTTCGGGGGCGTTGGGCAGCACGCACTTGAGCAGCGGCGACGCGATGGAAACCACCTGCATGTTCTTGGATGCGATGGCGTCCTTGGCGCGGGCGAGTTCGTCGGCCGTGAGGTCCATGATGTTCTTGCCCCACACGACGCGCAGTTCCGCGCCGGTCATGCCGATCTTTTCCATCGCGGCGAGCGCGAGATCCAGGTCCGGGGAAAACTCGTCTGTGATGGCCCCGATTTTGAACTTAGGTGTCATTTGCCTTCTGTGATGTTCAGCGTTTGATCCGGCTTGACGTTGGTGAGGCGTTGTTTCGCGCCGCTTGGCCATTCCACTTCAATGGCACTGATCGTTGTATCTTTCCCGATTCCAAACGTGAGAGCAAGATCGGATTGGGAACAATAGCTCGAGCCCGAATGGACCATCCGCCACTGTTTGCCCTGCTGTGATTGTACGCGGACAATCGCGCCCAGCGCACTGCGGTTGGACTTGGTGCCGGTCAGCTTGACCGTGATCCAGTGGTTCTTGGCGGCAGTATCGTTGCGAAACAGATACGCGGGGCCATGGTTGGTGGTCATCAGTACGTCCAGGTCGCCATCGTGATCGATGTCCGCGTAGGCCGCGCCTCGAGCCACAATCGCGCGTTGGAACTCCGCGCCCATCTGCTTCGACATGTCAGCGAACTTGCCCTGGCCCTGATTGCGGAACAACAACGGCGCTTGCTTGTACTGCACCTTGGGCTGAACGCGGCCGATCTCTTCGTCGATGTGACCGTTGGCCGCAAAGATGTCGAGCAAGCCGTCCAGATCGTAGTCGAAGAAGAACACGCCAAATGCGAGACTGAGCAGGCTCGCGCGACCCACTGTGGACCTTGGCGCTTCATCCACAAACAGGCCTGTACCTTCGTTGCGGTACAAGCCCAACATCTGATTGGAGAAGTTGCCGACCAATAAGTGCGCGCGTCCGGACCGGTCATAATCCGCGGCATCGACGCCCATCGCGCCGCGCGCTACGCCGTCCTCACCGAACGCCACGCCAGACGCGACGGCTTCTTCGGTAAACGTACCGTTCTTGTTGTTGCGATAGAGCTTGTTGGGTTGCGTATCGTTGGCAAGAAAGAGATCCACCCAGCCGTCGCCGTTGGCGTCAAAGGTCGCGATGCCAAGTGTCTTGCTGTTGGCATCGCCGAGACCGGCGGCCTTGGTGACGTCCGCGAACTTGCCTCCGCCGAGGTTGCGATAAAGCTTCGACGAGTTCCCCTTATAGGATTCCGGCGTGCAGTACGACTTGGTGGAGCCGTCCATCGAACACCACAGGTCGCCCTTGGCGGTCCATTGGACATAGTTGGCCACCACCAGATCGGCGAGGCCATCTTTGTCGTAATCCAGGAACGCGGCACTGGTGGCAAAGGCCGCATTCACGATGCCGGACGTTTTGGTCACGTCGCGGAACTTGCCGCCGCCGTCGTTGTGAAAGAGGCGGTCGCCTTCAAGCGCGGTGATGTACACGTCGTCGCGGCCGTCGTTGTCGTAGTCCGCAACGGCCACGCCCAGCGCATACATCTCGATATCGAGTCCACTGCCGCGGGTGATGTCCGTGAAGGTGCCGTTGCCGTTGTTGCGGTAGAGCGCACTCAGCGATCGCACTGGCTTGGGGGTCCAGCTTTTGCTGTTGAGCAGCAGGATGTCGGCCCAACCATCGCCGTCGACATCGAGAAACGCGCATCCGGACCCCATGGTTTCGGGCAGCCATTTCTTGCCGGCCCGGCCGGAGTTGTGCGTGAACTTGATGCCCGCCGCAGCGGTGATGTCCTTAAACTGCGCTCCGGCCACACCACAAAGTGCGGCGGCGATGACAAGAATTCGTTTCATTTCTTCCAGGCGTTTTCGTGATCGTGAATCGTCTGCCGCTCGTTGTTGTCTTCAAAGCTGAGCGACCTTGGCTTGGCCGTAATCGCTTGCGCGGACTCATCCGCTTTGAACCGGCGGAACAGCTTTTCTTCGCGCGCCGCTTTGTCCGGCTGGCCCATTCCACGATACGCCAGCATCAGGTTGTAATGAGCCTGCAGGTCTTCCGGATCTACGGCGAGGACGCGTTGCAGGGCCTGTACTGCTTCCGGATACTTGCGCTGCAGAAACAGCACACGCCCGATCTGGTTCAACACCACACGATCGCGCGGGTACATCGATGAGCAGGTCTGCAGGCTCTTTAGCGCGGCGTCATAGTCTCCGTCCGCCTTCTCGATCATGGCCTTGAAGAAGTAGATTCGGCCGAGCTTGGGATTGAGCTCCAGCGCCTTGGCGATGTACGGTTTGGCAGCATCGGTTTCGCCTTCCTGAATCAGCGCTCGCGCGACGTTCAGCCAACCGTCGGCGTAGTTGGGTTCGGCCTCGGTCACCTTCTTGAATGCATACTCCGCGCCCTTCAGGTCGCCCTGGAGCAGCATACCGATGCCCCAGTCATTCCAGCGTTCACGGTCGGTGATGTGGGGCGTTTTGGGCGTCCAGTTGGTCGGCTCTGGAGACAGTTGCAACTGCGTGGTCTTCATGGCGAGCGTGACGATCGGGACATCGGGGATGCGGCCCTTGATCTTGCCCGACACGTTCTGTGGAATGTTGGCCGGATCAAAGCTCCACTCGCGACTGTCGTGATTCACCGAGACGAGGCTAGCATCCTGCCCAGGCTTCGGCTTGCCAGCATAGGCGTACTGCGTGTAGTAGTGCGTGAACTTGCGATAGTTCAGCTTTGCCGTCAGCGTGATGGGACCTTTGGCGTCCTTCGGGATGTCCACGCGATAGTGGACGGTGTCGGCGGCGCCCGGGGGAATCAGGCGGACATACAGCAAGCTGCGCATCTGGAACGCATTGCGCTTGTTGATCGGGTTGCCTTCCGCGTCCAACTGGTAGGACCGGTAGAAATGAGCGCCTTTTTCAACGGGACCCTTGCCTTCCTCCTCGACGTAGCCGCTCCAGAAGACGATCTTGCCATCGGCATCCTTGCCCTGGAGTTCCAGCCAGACGTCGAAGGCATCCACAGTTCCACCGGGGAAGAAGTGCCCGATCTTGCGCGTACGCACCACGGCATCCACGCGAACACTGGTGCCCGGTTGGAACGTCACACCTGCGCGATCGAGCGGCGCTACGACATTGCCCACCTCACGCAGCAACACCTGACCTTGCTGCTCTGCCTCTTCACCCACAGCCATTGAGGACGCCAGCGCCGGCGTATTCTCGCCCGCGCCACGGCGTTTCATCAAGGTCTGCCCCTTCTCTTCGACAATGGGCGACGCGGCAAAGATGTCCACCGTAATAAAGCCCGACTTCAAGAACGCTTCGACCGCGCTCAACTGCTTGGCGTCCTCGTTTGCCGTCGCGACAGCAGTGTTAGCAGCGGCAAAGCGATGATCGTGCACCATGCCATTACGATTACCGGGGTCGCGCGACGGCACCATCTTCATGTGGCACTGCGTGCAAGTGGACGTCTCCTGCGGGTAGTAAAAGCTACGCGCACCCTGGCCCGACACGCCGGACGCCTGCCAGTTGTCGTAGTCGTTGAAGCCGCGCATCCAGCGGTAATTGTTCACCGGCTGATCGAGATGTACCTTGTGGCAACCGGCGCAGAACTCGGGTCCGTCTTCGCGCATGAACGGCTTCAAAAACGTCTTCTTATGCGGGGCCGGATTGAGGAACGTCAGAAAGTCGTCGGCCTTGCGGATCAGTACATTCTTGCTCGACGCCAACTCATGTAGCGGCGGATACTCGATGGTGAACCCGCCATTGCCCGTCGACCCGTTGACGTGCACAATCGAATGGCATGACATACACCCCAAGCCATTCTGCGCCTCGGGCGTATCGATCTGATCCTTAATCGGCTTCTCCCAACGGCCGTTGAAGAACACTGCATGATCGTGACACCCGGCGCACCACTTGCTGTTCTGCGTGGTGCCGCTCACTTCTTGCATGTACTCAATCGACTTCCGGTAGAACTGGTTATTGAACGACGCGAAGTGGTGCATCGAGCTGTTCCACTGATCGTAAATGTCCTTGTGACATTCGCCGCAGCGCTTCGAATCCATGAAGAAGTCGGCCGGAATCGTACCGCCAACATTGGTCTTGGCGGCCGACGGCCAGAACGGCGACTTTGGACCTCCGCCCTCTTCCTGCATCGACGTCGGCACAAACGCCACATCGTTGCGGATGCGGAATTCCCTGCCCGGGAGCATGCGGAACAACCCCGCCAGCGCCAGCAACGTCACCAACCCAGCGGCGTACTTGCGAGGTACGGCTTTGGCCAGATAGTACAGCGCAACCACCGACAGCGCGATGTGTACCCACACCAGCCAGCGGTATTCGTGCAGCACCTGCATCCACGCGAGCGCTGCGATGATCCAGCCGCTAGCCAGCGATAGTCCCACCGCGACGTTCTTTCGCGCCACCACCCAAACCACTGCCGTGCCCAACGCCAGGTGCAACCCGACGTTGGTCATGTAAAAGATGGAGGCGGCCGGAAAGCCCACCACAATCGCGAGATTGAGTACGAACGCCGCAAACAGCGCAATGGTCATCAACGCCCTCTACTAATGAGCGGACGCAGCAACCGTAGCGCGGGCCGCGTTTGGTACCGCTTCAAGAAGTCCTGATGTATCACAGAATCGGGGAACTTCTCACTAGTAGAAAATGGGTATTGACTCATACCGTGGAACGGCAGAGGCTCCACCGTCTGCGAGTGCGCCGTATTCGCATCGCGATCCTTGGCCCAGCCGTCCACCTTCAACAGAAAGTCACGCTGCCAACCCTGCGGGATCGGCGGCAACTTCGAACCGTCGAACACCAGACGGACCTCATCGCCGGAACCCATCACGATAAAGCGGTCGTCGATATCGCCAATAAGTTCAGAAACATCGCCGTAGCGCGTGTACATGCCAGGGGTTTGATCCCAAGAACTGCGCGGCATCGGGTCGTTATAGAAGAACTGCTCAGGCTCCGTGCGTTCCGGATGCACGATCACTTTCGAGAAACCACGGAACCGCAGATCAGCCAGAGAAGCAGGCACCACCGTACGGCGAACCTGTGCGTTCGGCTCCTGCTCCGCAAGGTACACATCGGTCCAGTAGACGCACAAGTTGGTGATGATCCGCAGTTCGCGCACATCACCCGGCACCGGCAACGCGATGACCTTGGGCTTGCCATCCGGCATACCCATGTCTTCCACAACTGTCTTCCATTCGCCCGTCTTGAGGTCGCGAACCTGCAGGTACGGCGAAATCAAACCCTGCGTGCTTTGCTGCGCAGCGTTGCGGAACGTTGAGCCATCGGCCCAATCCACCCAACCATGCAGCACCAGCAGCGGATCGCGCATCGGCTTTGCAAAGCGGACCTCAAACGTGTGCATCTCCGCAGCGCCGCCGATCGTACGCTTGAAGCCGGGCTTGCTCTTCCAGATCGGGTTGACGCGCTTTGAGGTCGCGTACAGCTTGTCTTCCGGAAACGGCGCGGCCTTCCACTTCTCGTTCGTGTAAACTTCCTGCGTTGCCGGATAATCTACCGCTTCCAACCGCAGTTGATCCAGATACGCCACTTCGGACAGTTCCTCGGTAATGCGAATCTCGTACTGCCCGTCTTTATTGGCCTTCAGTGACTTTCCAGGAATCCAGATGAACTCGTCGTGATCGACGGGGAAATACGTTCCGTCGCCACTTGCCGCACCCAATGGCGCCACACCCAACACATCCGTGATGTACTCAAACTCCTCACCGTTCCACGTCCAGATCATCGGACAGGAACCAGACAGCCGCTGCGCCTCCTGGTACACATACGACTTGCCGGCTGCTTGATTCGTTTCGTTTTGGATCAGGCCATTGGCCCAACTGATGCGTACCGCCTCAGCCTGTTTGTGCGATCCAAGATCGAACAACAGCGGCGATCCGTTGTAGACCTGCTTCTGGTAATGCGGCCCTGCCTTGACCTCCACCTCAGCACCTTGCGACAACTTCAGATTCTTGACACCCGTGAGCGAAACGCGCATCCAGTTCACCGCAGGTTTGCGCACAAACAGCGTCTGTCCGTCCACATAGACATCGCGTGCAAACTTGGCGCTGATCTTCTCAAACGTCTTCGCATTCTTGTTGCGATAAACGCCGTCCTCAGTCACAAGGTCGAGGTACGAATCACGGTCGACATCAGCGACCTCGAGAATGATGGGCAGCTTGCCCAACGCCTGCTTGGTGTACTTACCTGCAAGCTTGTCCTGATAGAGAATCGCCGGACCGTCTTCATAGCTCGCCACCACGTCGTACGCCTTGCTATCCGGCTGCATGCGAACCAGAAATACAGACTGCACGTGCCCGCCAACAAACGGAAAATCTGCTGTACGATCCACAAAGCCAGCTGTACCTTGATTGCGCAGTAGCTTCGGCTCCGCGCCAAACAACAGCAGATCCAGGTCGTAATCGTGGTCGTAATCCAGCCACAGCGCAGCAGAGAAATCGCCGGCCATCAGAAGTTTCTTCGCCGGATACAGGATCACATCTTTGCCCGTGACCACGGCGTAGTCCATCACGCCGTTGTTGTCGGGGTCGCCCACCGCAACGTGCCGTATGCCCGACACGCCTGCCAGGGGATTCAACAGCCTACCCGCACGGTACACGGCAGCAGACTTCTCGGAATACACCACAACATCGTCACCACCGGCGCGAACCGCAAATGTCGCGGGTTGCGTGAGCGGGAACTTTGAGTACGACGCAGGTGCCAACGCTTCCGGAGCCGCATCAATCGGATCCCAGATCTCCGCGTAGTCGCACCATTCCATATCCTCACCCACAGCCGCGCCTTCATTGGCCTTTTTGATGGATTGGAACAGCGCGAGTTCGCGCTTCATGTCGTCGGTCTCACCCAGTGCGCGATGTACGTTGAACAGTTGAAAGTGCGGCGCCGCGATGTTGCCGTTCAACGCGATGGCCTTGTGGAAGGCAGCTTTGGCTTCCGGTAGCCGGTTTTCCTGCCGGTACAACGCACCCAGATTGTAGTGCGCGACAGGCTCTTGCGGCGCGATCTTTACCAGTTGCTCAAACTGCTGCTGGGCGCGGGCAAAATCCCCTTCCTTCTTGTACGTGATGCCCAGGTTGAACCACGTATGCGGCAGTTCAGGACTCTCTTTTTGCACCTTTTCCAACTGCGCAACGCCTTCTTTGGTCTTGCCGCCGCGCAGCAGCGCCAACCCGTAGTTCAGCTTCTCGCGCTTCGACGTAGGCGCTAAAGCCAACGCCTTCTCAAACTCGCCAATCGCCTGCACCTGCGTCGCCGGATTCTCGTAAAAGGCCTTGCCCAGGTTCCGATGTTCCCAAAGCGCCTCCGTCAGCGACTCGTACATCACATAGGCAAACTGCTTCGAATCGGGCGACCACGAGTTGACGTTGATCGTACCCTGCCCGCCGGGGAACGTCGCGAGTTCGCGAATGGGACCACCAGCGGCCGGCATCATGCGTAACTTCATCCCCCGCATGCGGCCGTTGTGCCCTTCCGTCCCCGCAGGAAAGGAAAGGAACAACAACGAACGGCCATCGGGCGAAAAGTGCGGGAACCAGTCTTCCAGCGCATCGTTGGTTACCTGCTCGGCCTTGCCTGCGCCACCCTCGGCGGGAATCCGCCAGATGTTCCAGCCCTTGCCTCCACGATTGGAGTTGAAGTAAATCCACTTCCCATCGCGCGAGTACTCCGGTCCGTCGTCGTACCCGCCTTCCGCCGTCAGCCGTTGCTCGGCGCCGCCGTTCACACTCACGCGAAAGAGTTCGAACTTGTCGTTGCGCTTTCCAACAAAGGCCAGCCACTTACCATCCGGCGACCATCCGTGAAAATAGCTCGGCGATTCCGCGGTCAACAGACGTACGTTACTGCCATCGGCGTTCGACACAAACACGCGGGACTGCCGGACGTCCGGCGTGGACGCAGAGAACGCGATCAGCCTGCCATCCGGCGAAAAGTCATGATCGTTGTTGCACCGGTACTTCTCATCAAGCGCGATCCGTTGCGTCTTGCCGTCCAAGGTGAGGCGGAACAGGCCGCCGTCTTTGTTGACGAGCAGAAACTTTCCGTCGCGCGACCAGTTGGGCGCTTCCACAATGCCGTCTTGTTGGTAGATCACGCGCGATTGTCGCGTCGCGACATCGAACACGGCGACTTTGCTATGAAACGCAGGGGTCTGCGCGATCAGCGTCACTTGGACCGCAAACAGGAAGTACTTTGTCATGAGTCAGACCTCAACGCCTGCAACAGTGGCAGGCGCCGCACAAAACGGATGGCAGCAGTGGAAGCCAGCAAACTGGCGGCTCCAACCGCGCCAATCAAAATCAAGATAGCGAAAACCGGCAGGCCCGCTACGCCTCGTTCCAGCACCGCAGGCAGCACCGCGAGCAGTGCACTGGCAAGCCCGAGCGCGACACCGATAGCAACCAGAACCGCGTTCTCCGCGAGCACCAGGCGCGACAGGTCGCCGCCCTGCATACCGACGGCGCGCAGCAGCGCCATCTCCTTGCGGCGCTCAAAGACATTGCGCATCAGCACTGCGGATAAGCCGACGATGCCCAGCAACAAGCCGAGCGCGCCCAGGGCCTGGAAAGTGGAAAGGTACGTGTTTTCCACCTGATGATACGCCGCCAGTTTTTGCTCGACGGTGGTCGCGTCAAAGCCGAAGTCCGAAAGCTGTTCTTCCAACGGCGCGACGTTCGATTCCGGACCCTGCATCAAAAAGAAGCGGTACCCCTGCTCTTGCGGGAACAGGCGAATAAAGTCCCTCTCGGCGATCACGATCTCACCTTGCAGGACAGACCCACTCACAGACCCCACAAACTGCAGCTTTGCGCCATCGGGCAACGTAAGAATGTCGCCGACCTTCTTATGCAGGACGTACTGCATGGAGTTCGCATCGGCGATCGCAGGTGCCACCCCATCCGGCAGAGTCTGCTGCAGCAGCTTCCAGGGCTCCTCTGCTAAAAACGCAGCACCAGCCCCAATCACACGCGGATTGCGGGGCTCGTAAAGATTGAGACAGCTCGCATCATCGCCGGGCTTCAGTCGAAACGGAAAGAAGCGAACCTCATTGGTACGAAGTCCGATGGCCTCACGATTGGCCGCGACGTTCAGGTCGTACACGATGGGGAGTTGCGACTCGGCCACCATCGAATAGCGCGATGGCGCAGACGTGTGCTGTTGCCGGAACGCTTCGAGCGACACGAGCAGAAACACGGCCACCGCAATCAGTGTCACGCAAACCGAGCTACGCGAAGGCTTCCAGGACGCGTTGCGGAACCCCAGCGTGGACAGACTTTGGATCGCGCTGCCAGCCGACGTACGCAGCCGTAACCGCACCCAAAGTACACCGGCAATCAAGGTGAACAGCCCGGCGCCAAAGAATGCACCAGCGGCTGGGATCACATGCAAAAAGCCTGCGATCGTGAGACTCACGCCAAGCACTGCAAACACAGCAATCGGCCAACGCGCCGGGACTCGCAAACTCGATTCCGTCTCTCGAACACCCGCCAACAGCGATCTTGGCGACAACTTCCGCAGCCCTCGTACGCACAGCGCGATGGTCGCAACACTCGTGAACAGCCCCATAAAGAAGCCACCGGTGATCGCGGAAGAATGTATGTGCAAGGTGAGTTCCGAAGTCCCCACGGCGCCGCGCCACCAGGTACGGAGGCCGTACAGAATGAAGGCCGCGTAGCCGACGCCGAGCACCACTCCGAGCAGGGAGCCCCAGGCGGCCAGCGGCAAACCCTCACGCAGAAAGTGCCGCTGGATGGTGACCGAAGAGAACCCTAACGCACGCAGCAATCCGACCTCGCGCAACCGCTGGTCCACGTTGAGTTGGAAGAAGACCGACGCCAGCATCAATGCGGACACCACCAGGAAAAAGCTGAAGTACAGAAAGTACTCGCCAAAGTCCGTGGAGCCCTTCGAAGCCGACACGCCCGCGTCGCGGACATCCACCAGCAACATCCCGACTTGCGACGGCGCAATACGAGCCCTTAACCCAGCGACGGCACTTTGCGAAACACGCAATGAGGTCGAATGGCCAAACCGTGAACCCCACAGCTTGCGCGCGTCCTCTATCGCAAGAAATAGCTTGGGCGTGGTCCGGTACTGCTTCCAGTACTCTTCATCCACTGGCCGCACCTTTTTGAGATCCATCGGAAACGGCGGATCCCAATCGCCCAATGTCGTGGCCTCCGTGATGCCGGGGTATGTCGGTGCGAGTGTGCGATCGTCCTTGGTGGGAATCACGCGCGACACCGCGAACTCTGCGGTACGCGTCAACAGCGCGCCAGACGGATCCCAGACGTAGTACTCAAGCCGCACCTTAGAACCTGCTTGCGCACCCAGCTGCTTCGCCGTCCAATCGTTGATGACAACACTCCCTGCGGGTACATCCAAAAAGTCGCGCGAGACGCCGGTGGCCAATGAGTACGGCACAGCGCGACCATCGGCCGTCGCAATCGTATTCACCAGGTAAGTGAGAAAGCGCTGTTTGACATCCGCACCAACAGCGGCTTCAAGCGAATCGCTGATCACGGCGCTATCGGTGGTGATCTGCGCCAGTTCGCCTTGCTCGGCCACCTGGATGCCCATGTCCGCCAGAGTGACCTTTTGCAGGTCCGGCTTCGCGTCGTTGCCAAACAGCAACGTGTTGACCTCGCCCTCTTGATCGAGATCGCGCTGCAGGCGCCGCAGATGGACAAACGCTGCTTTCACCTCACCTTGCGAAGGGCGCAGTGCGAACTCGCCCATAGCCTCGCGAGGCAGCACACCAGCGACGCGCAAACGCACACTACGCCCGGTATCTTCCTTGCGTCCATGCAGGCTCTCGCGCGGAATCGCCGACGGCTTTTCCAAACGCAACAGCACGGTGTCACCCGGCTGCGCATTCAACTCACGCGCCAAGCCCGGACTCAGCATCGTTTCGCCATTGGCAAACTGCGGTGCGGCTTTCGAGTGAAAGCCCCAGAACCGTTCGTCGATCCCGTAGATGAACACGCCACCCGCGCGTTCCCCGCCCTGCTTCGATGCCAGGCCCTCCAGCGCAATCAGCGGCGTACCCCGCATGTCTCGCGACAGCTCATCGCGAAAGAATACCGGCCCAGTGAGCACCTGCGCGGTCTTGCCCAACCGATCAAGCACCAGCCGGCGCAAGCTCGAACGCACCGAATCGCCGGTGATGAGAGCACCCGTAAGGACAGCCACAGCCGCCGCTACCCCGGCCAGTACGGCGAGGTTGGTACGCAGATGGTACAGCGCTCCGCTTCTGGCAAAACTGCGCCGGGTCATAGTGCGGAAAGTCTCTGTTCGTTCAGCCGGTAGCGTACCGGAAAGCGCGACGCCAACTCCTCGCTATGCGTCACCGTGATGAGGATTGTCTTCTGTTCCGCGTGCAACTCAAACAACAAGTCCGCGACATTACCCGCAGAAGTATGGTCCAAATTGCCGGTCGGCTCGTCGCACAACAGCAGCACTGGCTCAAGCAGCAATGCCCGCGCGATGGCACAGCGTTGGCGTTCGCCGCCGGATAGCGCGCCGGGTTTGTGATTCAGTCGCGACCCCAATCCAACACGATCCAGCAGCGCCTTGGCGCGCGCCTCCGTGGCAGCGTCCGTTGTGCGATTGCCCGCCAATGCCGGAACCAACACGTTCTCGAGCGCCGTACACTGCGGCAGCAGCAAGTGGTCCTGAAACACAAAACCAACAGACCGGTTACGGTACGCCGAAAGCTCGGAATCGCCCAACAAATAGGGATTCTTGCCGTCCAACGTGACCTCGCCGCTTGTCGGTGGATCCAACGCGCCGGTCACGTACAGCAGCGTACTCTTACCGCTTCCGGATGGACCTGTCACTGCGACTGCTGAGCCTCGCGCCAACTCGAGATCGACGTCGCGCAGAATCGGCAGCGGACCTTGCGGCGTCGCATAATCCTTATTGACACGCTTCAGTTGCAGCACTAATCAAGGCTCCACAAGCTCAGCGCGTTGTCGCTCTTCACTAGCACCGTACGCCCTAGCAACACAGGCTGCGTCCACACGCCGCTATCGGCCACTGTGTAGCGCGCCACTTGTTCAAACATTTTTGGATTCTTTCGTGAGACAACCAGATCGCCCTCATTGGTCATCCACACAATATAACCGCCCGCCTGCAGTACAGCGGCTTGCGTCGCCTCGCGCCCGGTGGTGGACCACACCGTCTTGCCTGTCTGCGCATCGAGACACAGGTACTGCCCTTTGCGCTTGGACCCGAGTCCGTACAGATACTTGCCGTCGTACACCGGCGTGCTCATGTAAAACGCAGCGTCGGCGTTGGTCCAAGCCTGCACCGGTGCCACACCGCCATTCAGCCTGTAAGCCACCGTGCCTCGACGCACACCGGAAAACACCAGCAAGTCGCCCGCACGTACCGGAGTGACGATGTTTTCAAGCCACTCATCTTTCCAAGGCAAGGTCCAAAGCAACTTACCGGTTGCGGATGCCACCGCGATCAGGGACTGCGAGGTCATCGTCACCAGCGTTCCATCCACCACCACTGGCGATGCGTACCCAGGACCCGCCTGCAATGGCAGCGCCCACTTCTCGCGGCCGGATGCCGGATCGAATGCGCGCATCACACTGCCCCGATCATCACCCGTCGTGACAATCACCGACCCCGCCTCGTAGACCGGTGACGCCGCCGAGCCCGTAAACAGCTTCGACGTATCGACAGTCTTTGAATGATCCTTGCGCCAAATCAGCTTGCCGGTCGCGGCATCCCACGCCGAAAGGATCGCCGTAACGCCGAACGTGAACACACGCCCGTCGCGCACCAGAGGCGTCGCAAACGGCCCTTTGCTCATGTCATTGGCGTACGAATTCTTCTGAAACGGCGCAGCGTAGGACATGCTCCATTGCGCCTTGCCCGATGCCAGATCCACTCGCGTTACGCTCTCGTTGTCGCCATTTCGTGCGAACACAAACGCTGCACCTTGCGACACCACAGGGGACGCGTAGCCGGACCCCGCCGGCACCTTCCACTTCAACTTGAGGTCGCGAGGCCAGGACGCCGGCGCTGCCGCCGCGGGAACCACACCATCGCGATTGGGACCGCGCCACTGCGGCCATTCGTCCGCAGCAACCATCGTCGCCAGCAGCAACAGTAGGCTCATGCAGACGCCACCTTTGCCAAACCAGCAACACGTTCGTACACGCCCACAGCGCGCTCCGCGGAAGCCCGCAAACCGTACTCGCGATGCACTCCTGCCAATCCCCTTGCTGCTAGCTCGCGCAGGCGTCCACGGTTCCGTCCCAGCGCAATCAACTCTTCCGCAATCGGCTCCGGCTCGGCAGCAGACACCAGTACGCCGCCACCGGTTTTGCGTGCGATCTCTGGAAACGCGCCGTGATTCGGCTGCACAAACGGCGTACCCGCAGCCATCGCTTCCAACAAGTACGTACCCTTAGGATCTGCATACGGACTCGGCACCGACAGTACGTCCATACGAGCCAGGAATCGCTGCTTGGCCTCACGATCCACGGTGCCGTGATAGACAAACGGCGCGATCCTCTGGCAGGTCGCCAAGTACGCTTTATTGTCGAGATAGCCAGCCACTTCAAGAACAGCATCCGGCAACTCGCGCTGCACCAACTGGAATGCCTCCGCCAGTACATGCAGGCCCTTTTCAGGAGCGATCCGCGCAAAGTACCCGATGCGCAGCGGACTCACAAGCGGCTTCTCTACCGGCTCATACCCGTCGAACGAAATACCCAACGGCAGCACTTCCATCTTGGACCTTGGGATGTCAAGGTACGACGCCATGAGCCGCTCATAGAACTCGCTCACTGGCAGGAACAGATCGACATCGCCGATCTTTGACCGCACCAGGTTCAGACACCGCGTACGCCAAGGTTCCTGCAGGCCTTCAAAAAACAGGTCCTCGCCTTGCAGCGAACACACTACCGGGCGCTGCAACGCGTCCCGCAACGGCTTGGCGAGCGAGATCAGCAGCGTGTACGGCAGCACGATCAGGTCGGGCCGCGGTTCGCTTTCTACCCACTCCAAAAGCTTGTTGAACTCTTTACGCAGAACGCCCTCGCGACCCTCCAGGGTCGAAACCGTCAAGTCGCCAAGATCTTTTGGGGAGGTCTGAATCGAACGGCTCGTGGCCGCGCGGATCACGGTTGGCGAATCCCACAGCTTGTCGACAAACCGCGGAAGCTTGCGAAACAGGCCGGATTTTTGCTGGAGATAAATGCTAATGCCGCCGAAGAACACCCGTTCTCCGGCGACATTCTCTTCATCGGTGAGCGTTGGCGTGTACAACGGCACAAGCGTGACGTCGTGCCCCAACGCACGCATCTCACGCGCCAGGTTGTTGTCGCGAATGCAACTGCCGCAGTACATGCTGGCGGCCCCGGCGGTGATTTGCAAAACTCGCATGCTGCTTTCTTATCCTGCCATCTGGAAGGCCCGCCGCGCGTACAAGTGGTCGAACAGGTTGCCTTCGTGCGGCTGATCCCAACTGATGACATTGGTCTGGATCGCGCCAAAGTTCAGACGTCCCACGTGCGGTGACGTGAGCAACCGCTGGCGGAATTCCGGATTGTTGGTGATCGCCGTTACCACCAGCGTCGGACCCAGCACCTCCGGCATCGCCGCTTCCGGCGCCTCGACGACAGACGCGAACGGGAACAGGAACTCGCGATTTGCCATCGGATGCTCGTGCCCGCAGGACACGATGGTCGGCAGCAGGTACGTACAGCCGTCGAGTTCCGCAACGCGCTCCGGTCCGCGGAACTGGGCCGATACATCAATCGCGCCGGGTTCGCCATTCAGGTCGTTGTCTACCATCGCCGAAATGCGACGTCCCACATTGCCGTCGGCAAAAGGCGAGATCTGCGCGTTCTCATCGTCGGCAGGCAGCGGCCGGATCGACGCAAGCTTTGCCGCCAGCGCCTCCGCGATCTTCTTGCCATGTCGCGGCGTCCACACGCCGGAAGCATTCACGCAGGACCTTCCGCCGTTCTCCACAATCGACGCGGCGATCACGTCCAGGTACTTCTCCCAGTTATCCGCCTCGTCCTCGCCGAACACCAGCTTGCTGTAGCCCGGCCCGTGTACCTCAACCCGCGGATCGTTGGCCCAGACCTTGGTGGACGCGACGTCGCCGAACACCATGCCGCGACCGCAGCGCCGCAGGATCTCGCTGCCGCCCGCATGATCGGCGGGGTACAAGCTAAACGCTTCCTTCGGCGCACCCGCTTTAATCAACGCCTGCACGATGCGGTACGGGGTCCAGGGCTCGGCCGAGCCCGGCTTCAACACCAGCGGCACCTTCAACGCGAACGACGGGATCCACAGCGAGTGTACGCCCGGCGAGTTGTTCGGCAGCACGATCCCCAACGAATCCGTACGCGGGAAGTAACTCACAGCCTGCCCGTCGACCGACCCAAAGCCCCGATCGAGGATGCTCAGATCCAGCCCGCGAGACAAGCCACGCAGTACGGCCGCCATCTCCACCATCACGCCGTACACCTTGCGCATGTTGCGACGCACCATCACGTACGGCATGCCGGTGGTGGCGGACAACTGCTGCACGTAATCTTCGGGCGCCTGCTGCGTGTCGCCCAGCGGCAGCGTTCCGTGCAAAAACTCTTCGCCAGCCCGTTTGCAGATTTCCATCAACTCCGCGACGCTGTACTTGTCCAGCGCACGTTTCGCCGACCGTTGGTCGAGAAGGTCACGGCGGATCAGCCCGGCATTCGACTGGCTGATCTCGACAAAGTTTTCCTTCGTCCGGTGGTGCGGCGTGACGGTGACATCGACGCTCCGGTACGGCTCGCCTTTTCGCAGAATCGGAAAGTGCAACATAGTTTTATTTTAGGATGGCTCTATGACCTCTCCCAGACGCAAATTTCTTAAGGGTTCCGTCGCCACCGCCGCCGGAGTCGCCGCAGGTGCCGCCGCTGCCGCCCCGCAGGCACAGGCCCAGACCCCCACGGCACCCGTCAAGAAAGTGCATCGCAAGCCGGGCGCCAAGGCTCCCACCGCGCCTCCGCTGTTCAACGGTGCCGTATCGTACGGCAATCTTCTCTTTATTGCGGGCAAAGGCGCGCACTTCCAGGGCGACATCAAGGCCCACACCAAGCATGTGCTGGACGAGGTCCAGAAGGAGCTTGAGAACGCTGGCTCGTCTATGGAAAAGGTCCTCAAGTGCAATGTGTATCTGCACGACCTAAAGGATTATGCGGCGATGAATGAGGTATTTAAGGGCCGTTTCGGCATGGAACCGCCGGTACGCACCACCATCGCTGCCGCCGGCGGCATCCCCGGCGATTCGCTGGTGGAAATCGACGTCATCGCCTACATCTAACGTCGTCGAATGAGGGTGGCGGTGCCGTAACTCAACTCTGCGCCGCCTTCCGCGTCCGTTGCCGTGGAGGTCGCCTTCCAGGTGACCTCCATCACGTCTGGCCGTACCATCTGTAAGCTCACCATTCCCGCCGCTCCACGCGATCCCGTCCAGGGCACTGCAGCCAGATTTGGGTTCTTCTCTCGGAATCGGAAGGAAACAGACGGCGAAATCGCCAGATCCGCCACCGAGTACCTGCCTCGATACTCGCCCCGCAACGTACCGTCCGCCTCCTGCGTGAGGCGCAGTTCGATGTACTCAGGCGGGTAGAGCTTCGCAAATCCACCTGGACCCGGATCCCCGGCGTACAGCCAAACCCCATCCAAACTCGTCTTTTCGGCTATCATCTGCGCCTGTTGAGGAGCCGGACTGGGGACTGCCGCGCTCACAGTTTCGAAAGCGGTCGGTTGCGACTCAGGTACCGCGTCCGTCCGGCTACCGCTAGCCACCGGCGCCTCAACCGTAACGCCCGCTGACAAAGTCGCATTTGCCGCACGATTTTGCGTATTGTTTCGACGCAGCCCCGCACCCGCAGCCTCACGCCCTCTTGCGGACATTTGGGTACGCTCGGCGCCAGAAACGGTGCCCGCAGCCGACCCAGTCGACGGCGACACCGTATGCGACCGCAACTCCGGCTCAGGCAGCAGCAGGGCAAGAATCGCCAGCACCGAAACAGCACCAAAGCTTCCCAAACTCCGGCTCCAAACAGCGGGCCTCGCTACCGCCGGCGGTTTTGGCTCGGTCACCGGCGCCGGGCGAGTCACAACCAACGCCGTAGACCGCGGATTCTGTAGAATCTGCTCCACCAGATGATTGATTCGCTTCAGTTGCAGGTCCGCCATACGCTGCAGTTCCGGATCCTGCTGACGGTCCGGGTGCAGCACCTTCACAAGCTGACGATGCGCCTGCCGGATCTGTTCGTCCGTGGCGTCCGATGAAAGGCCTAACTCGTCATAAATTGTCATGCACGTGTATCACTTGCTGGCAATAACGGTTGCTGGTACTCTGCAGCCCTATGGACATATCGGCCATAGCGGGAAATTGTGAGAACTGCCAGACCCCGTTGCAGGGCGATTTTTGCCATTCTTGTGGTCAAAAGAAGCTCGATCCACAAGATTGGTCGCTCCGTCGCGCGGCCGGCGATTACTGGAACGAGCTCTCGGAACTCGACTCCAAAGTTTTCCGTACCCTCCGCCTACTCCTGTTACATCCGGGCCAACTCACAAAGCAGTACCTCTCCGGCCAGCGCCAGCCATTTGTTCCACCGGTCAAACTATACCTGGCCATCACGACGCTATTCTTTTTCTTCGGTGCGCAAACCGAGTTCAACATTGAAGGGTTTCAGCGCTCCGCCAACGATCAGCGACTGGGCAACATCGTCAAGCGACTGGCCGAATCCAAGAAGGTGCCATACGAGGTAGAACTGGAAAAATTCAACGAAGGCTTCCACAAGATGTTTTCCATCGCGATGGGCATCGGCGTAGTCGTGTTCGGCTTTTTCGTCCACCTGCTGTACCGACGCACAGAGATCTACTACGCCCGCAGCCTCGTATTCGCGCTGCATTTCTGGGCGCTCTTCTTCGTAGTGGTCTTCGTATGGAGGCTCGCGATTCACTTCGGCCTCAAAGCCCCGATGCAAGTCTTTTACGTGGTATTACTGCCGTTCCTGGCGTTGTCGTTACGCACGGTATGGCCGGAAAAAGTATCGCGGTACCTGCCCAAGCTGTTCGCGCTTTGGGCCGGCACCGCGATGATCTATTCGATGTCTGTCTTCTTAGGGATTGCAGCGCAACTGGCCAGCTACGGGTCCGTCATGCGCGACGCTATGCGGCGCTAATCAGGGCCACTTCTGCGCCCCATGCAGGATGCGCACAACATCAATCGTCGTTTCTGCGACGCGATACACAACAATGAAGGGCAAGGGGGCTAGAACCAGTTCTCTGGTTCCGGCCAATCGGCCCTTACGTCCGATGTTTGGAAAGTTCGCAAGCGCACTTAGCCGCTCGTAGATGGAAGCGGCCACCAGTTGCGCCTGATCTGCTGAGTCCTCGCCAATAAACTGAGCGATTCCGGCCAGATCCCGAGCAGCGCGGGGAGACCAGCGAATCGCAAAGCTCACTTGCGAAAGCGTTCCGCGATCATCTGCTGCACTTGCTCATGTGTCAGAAACTCTCCGGCATCCAGTTGATCCAAACCATGCTGGACCTCCGCCCGAAACCACGCATCATGATCGATATACGTCTCCACGAGCTTTGACACATACTCCGCGGGGATGCTGTCACTCTCCGCAGCCGCACGATTGACCTTATCCTGCACTTCGGGACTCAGAAGCACTTCCATACCTTCAGCCTAAACCGCCGCAGCCTTCAGCACCGCCCGCAGACGCTTGGCCACAATCTGCGCCTCGCCCGACTGCAGCATCCACACGCCAACCACCAACTCCTCATTCGTCGTACCCGGGTTCAGCTCAATCGAAGGATCCCCCTCGCGCATCTGCTTCATCACTTCGCGCGGCGAGATCTTGATCTTCGACTGGTCCCACTGCAGGTACAGGTGCGGGACATTGTTCGCAATCGGCGGTACCACCGTACGGCTCTTCATCGACGGCATCCCCTCCACCGAATCCGAAATGGTCTTGATGCGCTTCTCCCATTCCTTCCACTCGGCTTCGTGATCCCGCTTCATGTACGTTTCAACGGCCACCATCATGCCCAGCATCTCTTCTTTATTGACCTTGTGACCGCGAGCGATCGAGTCTGAATACGGCGACGTATTCAGCCGCGCCGCTTCCACCAGATCCTTGCGGCCAATCAGCATACCCGCGCTCTGCGGACCACAAATTCCCTTGCCGCCCGAAATCGTCACCAGGTCAAACCCCATCTTGGTCCACTTGGTGAGATTGCCCACCGGCGGGACATCGGCCGAACAGTCGTTAAACGTCGGGACCTTATGCTTCTTGCCGAGCGCTACCCACTGTTCATCGCGAATCTGGCCGCGAGTATTGGCATCGTTGAAGAACAGCGCCATCGCCGTCTGCGAATTCACAGCCTTATCAAACTCTTCCGCCGTCTCGATCTCGATCATCTTGACGCCGCAAGCGCGAACCGCATGGTCATACCCATACCGGTGCGTCTTCTGCACGATCACTTCGCTCTTCAGCCCCGTCAAATCCGGCAACTGCTGGATGGCCTTCTGGTCCTTCCCGGTGATGCACGCCGCCGTACCCGACGTCAGCGCCCCCGATGCGCCCGAGGTAATCATGACCGCCTCTGCGCCCAGCAACGTAGCCAGCCGCGCGCCCACCGCATCGTGCAGATCCGTAAGCCGCACAAACGACCTTGATGCGTAGTCGTATGCCTGCACCACCTCACGCTGCATCAGCGACGACGACAGCATCGTGTACGTGCCGGCGGCGTTGATGAACGGCTTGACGCCGAGTTCCTTGAAGTAGTCCTTTCCGTTCGCCGTCGCCGCTTTCGCAGCACGCGCGGCAAAGACACCGCCAACAACAGGCAAGGATGATAGGCTTTGTAGGAAGCTTCGACGATTGGCCATGATCTTTCATTCCTATCACAGATTCACACTGGCATTCTTACTGGCTGTAGCAACCGCCGCCGCGCAAACCGGGCAATACGACCTCATCCTGCAGGGCGGGACGGTCATCGACCCCAGGAACAACATCAACGCCATCCGCGACGTCGCCATTAAGGACGGCAAGATCGCCGCCGTCGCGCCCAACATCCCCTCGCCGCAAGGCAAGCGCATCGTGAACGTGCGCGGTCTCTACGTCACACCGGGCCTCATCGACATCCACGTACATGTCTACGCCGGCACCGGCGAAAAAGGCTCCTACGCCGGGGACCTCTCGGTCTACCCCGACGATCACAGCTTCCGTTCCTGCACCACAACAATGGTGGACGCCGGCTCCTCTGGCGCCAACAACTTCCCCGACTTCAAAGACCGCATCATCGACCGTGCCCGTACCCGCGTCCTCGCATTCGTCAACATCGTCAACAAAGGCATGCGCGGCGGCCCCATCGAGCAGGACCTCAGCGACATGAACGTCGCCAAGACCGTCGAAGTCATCAAGAAGTACCCGGACACCATCGTCGGCATCAAGACCGCTCACTACGCAGGTCCCGAATGGACCCCGGTCGACAACGCCGTGGAAGCCGGCAAACAAGCCAACAAGCCCGTCATGGTGGACTTCGGCATCTTCCATCTCGAACGTCCGCATGCCGACCTTGTACTGAAGCACCTCCGTCCCGGCGACATCTACACACACATGTACCTCGAACGCGTTCCGATGCTCGACGAGAAAGGCAATCTGCGTCCGTACCTCAAGCAGGCCCGCCAGCGCGGTGTGATATTCGACGTCGGCCACGGCGGCGGCAGCTTCATTTATCGCTACGCGGTACCTGCCACCCAGCAAGGCTTCTTCCCGGATTCGATCTCCACCGACCTCCACGTGAGCAGCATGGTGGGAGGCATGAAGGACATGACCAACGTGATGTCCAAGATGATCAACCTCCGCATGCCACTCGCAGACGTCATTCAAGCATCGACGTGGAACCCGGCGAAGGAGATCCGCCGTCAGGAATTCGGCCACCTTACCCCAGGTGCGGTAGCGGACGTCGCAGTGTTGAAGCTCGAAAAAGGCGACTTCGGCTTTATGGACGTCGCACAGAAGGGCGCGCAAGGGACACAGAAGTTCGGCTGCGAGATGACGATCTTTGGAGGCAAGGTCCTGTGGGACCTCAACGCCCGCGCGGTCGATAAGTGGGACGCAAAGTAGCTTAACCGACCAGCTTTGCGGCAGTGGCCATTGGCAAGAACAACGTCATCGGCTGACTGGCGAGCGGCATAAATCCGTGGTGGCGGTAAAACGCCACTGCCTGTTCGTCCTTGGCGTCCACCAACATCGCAAACGTGGCAGGTGGCGCCGAAAACACGCGCAGAATGGCATCCGCCAGCAATGCCGACCCAAGGCCCTTTCCGCGAAATGGCAGCGCCACCGCAAGCCGTCCGATGCGAACCGCAGGAATGCTCGGGTACCGCGGCAGTCTTTTGGTGATCTCAGGTGGCAGTTCCGTCATCGGGATCCCGGCCGAGGCAATCGTATAAAAACCAGCAATCGCATCAGTGCCATTCTCGATCGCCAGAAAACAGTTGGCGATATGGCGCCGAATGTCTTGGGAAACTTGCGTTTGAAAATAGCGATCGAGCGCATCCTGCCCGCAGGAAAACATCTTTCGATCGTGCTGATCGGTCAACGTTTCAAATCGAAAGGGAGCGTTCACGCTGGCCCAAACAACTTCTTCCTGCGAGTAAACGCCCGGCGGAGAGCACTCGCTGGCTTTGGGGGGTGCAGAAGAGCTTCAGCTATCGCACGTTGGTCGGCGATGGAAAGACGCACGATCTCCGCTTCCTCGATCATGCGGCACGCCTCTTTCCTCGCCGCCGTGACCACAAAATCGGTAAGCGTCCGACCTTGCAACTCGGCCGCTCGCTTCAACAACGCATGTACGTCGGCAGGCAAGCGGGCTTCCAGCCTGGCGGATGCAGCACGTTCGGAGTCCACGCTTTAGTTGTACGGCAAATTGCCGGACAATGCAACTAGCCCTAAGCCTGCTCCAGCAGCCCCATCCGCAACAACTGCCCCAGCCGCCGCGTGACCTCTTCCGGCTCCAACCCCAACTCCTCCGCGACCTTCGTCTGCGACCCCGTACCGTCCAGCATCAACAGCATCTGGCGATCCGTCTCGTCCTCGAGCGCCGCTACGCACCCGAGCAGCGACGGCACCATGCGATCCCCAGCGTCGGCCGCCGCATAGCGCGCAAACGCACTCGCCACAGGCTTGCGATTCAACTCCGTCGCACAGTTCGGCATATGCGAATGCAGCTCGAAGAACCCGCCCTCCCAGAACGGCATCAGCCACTGCCTTAGCTTCTGTTCCGCCGCGCGATCCTCAACCCCCAACAGCTTGCACGCGTCAATCGCCAGCTTGGTCAACAACAACCGCCGCGGGCGCTGCTGCATCAACGTCATCAGCGCCGCCTTCAGCAGTGGATCGGCAATCGCTACCTGCACCCCATCCGGCGACTCGAAAACTTCCTTCGTCGGACCTTGGATATCCGGCTCCGACGACAGCGCAACCGCCCGCGTCGACACCCGCATCGTACACGCGATGTCGGGAATCGGGACATTGGTGGCCTGCACCGTATCGCGACACACCAGCGACGCATGGAACCGCGTCAAACGCAGGCAATCGCGATACTGCATTCGGCGCACCGGGTCGCCAGCCAGATCATTCAACATCTGCCGTGCGCGAGGCTCAATCGTATTCGCTGTCCAATCCTCGATCCGAGCCTCGGTCGCATACCGCAGCCCGTGCCGCACCAACGCCTCGCCAAACTCGCCAAACAGAAACGGCTCATTGATCGATGCGAACTCGTCGTACATCACCTGCACGCGCGACGGCTTGCTCCAGAAATGATCCACACACGGCTGCAGCAACTTCGCCGCCGTATCCGGCAATCCGCTCAGATCGAGCTTCTCCAGCGCCGTATACGCTTCGTCGACGCTCGCAGGCTTCTGCGACAACGCAAAGTCCCGCAAGACGGCCGGCAGATGGTACCCGGGCCGCGCGTTGAAGCTGATGTACGCAACACCATTCGCCGATAGCTTTTGCCCGCAGATCTGCAGGACCCGTTCGCGCACCGCGGCCGGCACCCAACTGTACACGCCGTGCGCGACGATAAAGTCGAACTCGCCCTCCGGCTCAAACGTCAGGATGTCCGCCGCCTCGAAGCGCACATTCGACGCGCCAACCGCGGCAGCAGCCTTCCGGGCCTCCTCAATCATCCGCGACGAAAAGTCGACGCCGACAAACTGGCTCTCCGGCAGATCGATCGCGCCGGCAATCAGCCCGTACCCTGTGCCGCACCCCAACTCCAGAACCCGGCATTTGTTGATCGGCGCAGGCTTCAGCCCGAACACTCGCGCCATCATCGCCAGATGATCGGGATGCGTCTGCGAGTGTACATAGCTCGGGTACGCGACCTCGTGGTACAGCTCATTGCTCGACCATGCCGCGGCCTCAGTATCCGTCGCTTCCGTAGAAAACAGAGCATCGACGGCGTCCGCGCCAGCTTCCGCGATGCGCTCTAACTCCCCGCGTACATAGTTACGATACGACTCGTTCGTCGCGCTGTTCGCCAAGAACCCGAGGATCGCCAGCGCCTGCGTACGCCGTTCCTCCGCATCTGCGATCTGGCCGCAGTGCGTCGCCACCGCATCGCGCAGAATGGCCTGCAGGCGCTGTTCTATGTTCACTTGGACGCAACCGCCGAAATCCGCGCCAAGCTCCCTTTGTGCGACGAAGGCAGCGGCTGCACAGTCGTACGGGTCGGCTTGGTGCCCGGAAAGAAGGTCGCGTACACCGCGTTCATCTTGCCAAAATCGGCCAGATCGTCAACGTACACATTGGTCGCCACCACATCGTTGAGCGACATGCCCTGCTTCTCCAAACAGCTCTTCAGCTTCGCAAATACGCTCTTGGTCTGATCCTCAATCGTACCTGTGGGATCGGACGCCGCCACCTCGCAGAACCCCAATCCAGCGGGCTTCTTCTTGGCAGCAACCGCATAAATCGCATTCTTCGCACCGGCCGGCAACTCATGCATCGGAACCATGCCCGCTTCCGCCGAACCCACGCTATACCGGTTTGCAAACAAGACGTTCTTTTCTGACAACCCGGCCTTCTTCAGCTCTTTCTTCAGATTGCCCTCGGCTTCCTTCATCGTCTCGCCATACACCGCCGGCAAGTACACGCGATCCTTCGCCGCACCCTTCTTGGCCGCCACCACTGTGATCTCCACCGTCGTATCGGTCGGCATCTTGGCCACCACCAAGGTCACGCGAGGCGGATTGTGCGGGAATGCCTCGATGTACGCCGCCTGCACCGCGGGCAGGTTCTTCGCATCGTCGACATACAACTGCACCGCCACGGTGTCCGTCAGCGACAATCCAGCCGCCTCCAGAATCACTCGTACATTCTCGATGCACTGTTTGGTCTGCGCAGCGATGCCCTGCGGCATCTGGCCCTTCGAATCCCGAACGCCCTGCCCCGACACATAGACGTAGTTGCCCGCGTCGAGTCCCGGCGAGTAAGGACCCACCGGCGGCGCGCCGCCCTTCGCCACGATCACTTTGTTTTCCGCGCTCAAAAGCAGGCTCCCCGCCAACATCGCCAGCAATAGTTTCTTCACGGACTCTATTGTATTTCGCGCCGCCGCTACCTTGCCCCCACGATCGTCAGCATATGACCATCGGGATCGCACAACGTCGCGCCCCAATTTCCGGGATAGATCTCGCGGGGCGCACGCAGAAACTCGCAGCCTTTCTGCACCAGCGCGGCATGCGCTTCCTCTACATGCGGCACATGCAGCACGATCTCCACCGCGCCTGCCAGCGGACCCGGATGCGCGCGGCCCGCAGGCACATTCAGCACCAGCATCGGACCCTCGCCCGGCAGCCGCAGCACAACCACCTCACCGCCATCGGCACCCGGTGGCGCAACAAACCCGAGTACATCACGGTAAAACCGCAGAGACCTCGCCTGATCCGCGACGCCCAGCGAAATCATAGAAATATTCATTTGGGCAGTATGCCCTGCTGCCGCCGCCCTGCTCTTGATGTTTCTTGCGATCCTGCGTGTGGCCGAGTGCGCGACGGTACCGCTCTACTCTTCGCGCAGCCGGACGTAGTCAATTGCCCCGCCGCCGGCCCCAACCAGAATCCGCCGCAGGTAATCGATCTGCCCCAGGTGGTAATTCAGGTGCCCATGCAGATGCACCAGAAACTGCAGGTTAGTCATCGGGACACCCAACGGCTGATCCGGAAACGTCTCCGACAACCGCGCGACATCCATCCCCTCAACCACCGTGGGAATCTTGATGCGCAAGTCACGCAGGCAGGTCACCAACTCCTCCCGCGGGACGTCCTTCGCAGAAAACTCGCGGGCGCGATCCCGCTGGTAATCCAGCTTTCCCATCTGCCGTCCGATGTATTCTCGCAGGTTGCCTTCCAGGTGCAGCGCCAGGTTACCCGCGGAATTCGCCACGCCAGGCGCCACCGTCCACAGCAGCGCCGGAGGAAAGCCTTCCATCTGCTGCACCAGCTTACCGAGGTCGCGGTACAGCAATTGCGCTAGTAATTTGCCGGTATCGTTCATTTCAAGTACTTCCAACGGAGGAATCCGATATTCGTCTTCGCGTCCAGAATCTTGCCGGTGCGAAGCATCTCTTCCACTTCTTTGGCCGTGAACCACTTCTTCTCGATGCGTTCATCGTCCATCGGCGTCGCCTCGCCTTCCACCAGCTCGGTGGCCAGATAAATGGTCATTTTCTCGCCCAAAAATCCGGGACTCGGATAGAAATCCGCCAGCTTCGACCATTTCTTCGCCTTACAACCCGTCTCTTCCTTCAGCTCGCGCTTGGCGGCCTGCAGCGCCGTCTCGCCCGGATCGATCTTGCCCGCCGGCAACTCCCACAGCATCTTCTGCGCCGGCAGCCGGTACTGATGCACCAGCAAAATCCGCTTTTTCGCGTCCACCGGCAGCACCACCGCCGACCCCGGATGATGCACAATCGCACGCTTGATCTCAAACCCGCTCGGGTCCAACGCATGGTCCACGGAAACTCGAATCAGAGAATTTTCAAAAACGTGCTCAGACGAAATTAATTTCATGTACTTGGCTTTCCTATAGTTTACCGGCGCCGGTGGAAAACAGGTAAAGTCGGCCGCATTCCGTGCCGATACAGACTTGGAGGAGAGAAGAGCGGAATTGGCTTACCTTGAGTACGTCCACGTGCAGCCGCGTAGCGAGAACCTGCTTCTCGTTCTGGGCAAAGCCTTGGACTTCTCCGCCTCCGACCTCCTGGAAAACCGCAAGGGTACGCTATCGCACGAACAGTTTGACCGTTTAAGCCGCACCCATGTGTACTTTCCCTTGCTGGCGATGGTTATCACCTTAATCACGCCCATGTTTCTGCGGATCGCGTGGCTGTATTTCGCCGAGGACCGCGGCGTTCTACGCTTTCTGCAGCAGTCCTTCAGTGATCCTGGCACCATTGCGCGAGGCCTGAAGCACGGTATCGAAGAGCCCCTGCCCGTCCTGTTTTGGGTTGTGCTCTGTATCTTCCCGCTCGCCTTTATCCACTACTCGTTCCGGATGCCCTGGCCGTTGTTTCTCGATCTGGTCAGCCGTAAGGTCAAGAAGGAAACCGGCCTTGCGTCCAACCGCTGGGCCGAACATCGCCTCCGAGGCCGCAAAGGCCGCGAGGGAGACCTGATCTCCCGGTACGACTACATCATCAACGAAAAGCGCTTTCAGGTGTCGCGCGCCGCCTTCGAGGCTCTCGCCCCATCGCTCGAGTACAACCTGTACTACCTGCCGCGAACGCGAACCGTGGTCTCGATCGAACCCCTGGAAGCCGCCGCCAAGAACTTCGACCCCGGCTCCAAAGGCTTTGACGCCATCGAAGAGAAGCGCAAAGAGTTCCGCTAAGCGCCGGTCGCCGCCTCCAACTCCTTCGTATACAACGCGGTACCCGCAATATCCCGCAGCACCACTCGCAGCGCCTTCGTCCGCGAGTCCACCGTGATATCCCCGAAAAACTGGTACCCAGCCGACGGCGGCAAATTCGATTGCCCCTTCGGCGGATGCTTGGCAAACACCACCTCCGGCCCAAACGTATTGTCCAACTCACCCGGCCCAAACGTACCCGCGTTCAGCGGACCCGACACAAACTCCCAGAATGGGTCGAACTCCCGGAACCCGGCATGCGCACGCTCCGGCGAATAATGGTGTGCCGCCGTATAGTGGACATCCGCCGTCAGCCACACCGTATTCCGAATCCGCTGCTCTTTCAGGAACCGCAGGATCCGCGCGATCTCAAACTCCCGTCCCAGCACTGGACCGTTGCCATTCGCAACCGCCTCATAACGCGCGCGGCCCTGGGCGTCTTTGCCGTCGCCGACGATCAGCCCAATCGGCATATCGCACGCGATCACCTTCCAAACCGCTTTGCTTTCTTTCAGCGCCTTTAAAAACCACGCGATCTGCCCATCGCCCAACAGTGCCGTATCCGGACCCGCCTGTTCCTGCCGGTTGTACGTGTTGCCCGCCCGAAAGCTCCGCATGTCCAGCACAAAAACGTCCACCAGCGGACCGTACGGCACCACCCGAAAGATGTTGCCCTCCGGCCCAAACGGAATCGGCGCGTACTCACCAAACGCCTGCCGTGCCCGTGCCGCAATCACCCGGATGTCCCGTTCCGTATACCGTGCCGGAACCTCCATCCCGGGCGACCAGTTGTTCATGACCTCGTGATCGTCCCACTGCCAGATCTGCGGGACATCCGCCAGGTGCCGCCGGACATGTTCGTCCAGCAGGTTATACCGGTATGCCCCCCGGAACTCGTCCAGCGTTTCGGCCGGCTTCGACTTCTCAGGCGTCACCAGATTCTTCCAAACGCCACGCCCATTCGGCAGCACAATCTCTTTGGGAATCGCGCCATCGGCGTACACCGTATCGCCACTGTGGATGAAGAAGTCCGGCTCAATCGCCCGTACCGCCTCAAACCCCTTCATTCCGCCCCACTCGGGATTGATGCCGTACCCTTGCCCCGCCACGTCCCCAGACCACGCCAAACGGACGTTCCGGTCCGCCTTGCGAGACGGTGTACGTAGCCTCCCAGCCACAGGCTCGCTCTTGTTCTTGCCGTCCTCAAACTGTACGGTGTACAAGACCGTTTGCCCCGGCGGGAGTCCCCTCAGCAACAGACGCGACGTAAAGTCCCGCCCCGCGCCGCCAGCCGCGATGGAACTGGAGCGTTCGGTCCCCTTCTCGGACGTCTTCCACCGCACCACCATCCGCGACGCAGCACCCGCCGCCCGAGCCCAGATCAGCGCCTGGTCATGCGTGACATCACCCGACGCCACCGCGGTCGCAGGTGGCAATCGCTGCGCCCGCAGCAGGAACGGCGTGGTGCCAAGCAGTGTCGTGCCCAGTAAGGTCCGGCGAGTCATCTCCTTCACATTACCGTCAATTGCTTCTGCGATCATAGAAGTCATGAAATTCCCCGTACACCTGCTGGCCGTCGCCACTTTGGCGTCCAGCACTCTCTTCGCGCAGTCGGAGGTGGAAAAGCGCCTTGCTGCCGCTACCGCCACGCTCGACGAAATCATGGCCGTGAAGGACAAATCGATTCCGGAAGATCTACTCAAAAAGTCAGCCTGCGCAGTGGTCGTACCCGGCGTGAAGAAAGGGGCCTTCATCGTCGGCGGCAAGTTCGGTCGTGGATTCTTCACCTGCCGGAAAGATGGCGGTGGCTGGTCCGCTCCCGGTGCAGTACGGGTAGAAGGCGGCAGTATCGGATTTCAGATTGGTGGTTCGGAAACCGACGTCGTGATGCTCGTCATGAACCAGCGCGGCAAAGACAGCCTGCTGTCCAGCAAGTTCACGGTAGGCGCGGACGCAGCCGTCGCCGGTGGACCCGTGGGTCGCGAAACGTCAGCCGCGACAGATGCTGCCATGCGTGCGGAAATCCTCACCTGGTCGCGCTCGCGCGGCGTCTTTGCAGGTGTATCGCTCAAAGGCTCCACCCTGCGCGAGGATGAGGATGCGCTGAAGGAACTCTACGGCAAAAAGCTCAAGAACAAGGACGTCATCGCGACCATGGCACCTCCCACAGCCGCGGCGACCTTCCTTTCGACACTTTCCAAGTACGCGAACTAATTACCGCGGCGGGTACGTCTTCGACAGGTAATCCAGGATGGTGGCGCGATCTTCAGGCTTGACCTTCGCGCCCCATCGCACCATCTTGTCAATCTCGCGATCCCACTGCGTACGCGACAACTTCTGCTGCTTGATGACATTGTCTTCGTGACAGGTCACGCAGGTCGTCTTCAAAGACGCAGGAGGCGCAGGGGCAGCGGCGGTCTCTGCAGGAGCAGGCGCCGGAGCGGCCACTTCCTTCACCACTTCAATCCCAATCGAATGCGCAACATTCCAGCCGTACCCGGAAGGATTCCAGGCCTGTACATGCGGCTGCGAGTCACCAGTATGGTCGCCCGCACGTAACATGATGCGGTAGTAGCCTTCTTTCGGCGGTTGCCAGGTGAACCCCACCGTGCGCCACGCATAGGGACCGTTGTAGGTAATCGGCCGGACGTCTTCCCAAGTGGCCCCGCCATCCAAGCTGATCTTGCCCATCGTCACGGGATGCCCGTCACCGGACCACACCACGCCGCGGAGGTTCAGCGTCTCGCCAACCTTCACCTGCGCATTGTGTTCCGGGAAGGTAATCACCGACTTCGGCTTCAGCTTCGTCACCGGCTGCATCGCGGCGGGATCCACTGCCGTACCCGGCTTCACAGGACCCGCCGGCGCGCGATACGCCGTCTTCATGTAAAAACCTTCGAAGGGTTTGTCCAGCACCGTGATGCCGGTCAACCACTTCACCCAGCAGTCGCTCGCCCAGCCAGGAACTACTACGCGCAAAGGAAATCCGTGCGACGTCGGCAACGGCTCGTTATTCAGCTCATACGCCAGCAGCGGCTCCGGCGTCATCGCCTTCGTCAACGGGATCGACCGTTGAAAGTCGGACTGCTGTCCCACCGGCACATCCGCGCCGTCAAACAGCACTTCCACGCCATTCGAACCGACGCCGGCCATCTTCAGGACATCCGACAGGCGCACGCCGCCCCAGCGCACATTGCCCACCGCGCCGTGTTCCCACTGCAAGCCCGCCATCGACGGCTGATAGAAGCTGCGTCCGTTACCAGCGCATTCCATCACCGCGACAACTTCCACCTTTGGCAGCTTTTGGATTTGCTCAAAGGTAAGCTCCACCGGCTTGTCCACCACCCCGCCGATCTTCAGCTTCCAGGTGGCCAGGTTGACCTTCGGCGTATAGTGATGGCTCCGGACAAACAACCGCTCCACAGGCGTGATGTCGTCCTTGAACCCTTCCATCGGCATTTCCAGATCTTCCGGCCGCGTCGACCGCACGATCATCCCGATCTTCTTCTTGCCGTCATTCGGCGCCCAGGTTGTGGCGGAATACAGATTCGGGATCGCCACCGCGCCGGCCGCAGCCGCGCCGCCAATCAACCGCATCATGTTCCGGCGTGAGTAAGAGGTTTCGTTCATTGCCATGTCGACTGAATCTGCTGGATTCCGCCTTGCTTGATAGTAACGTCATGGGCATCGCGTAGATTGCCCAACACAAGCTCAATCTTGTGCGTACCCTCGCGCAGCGTAATCCGCGCGGGAGTGACCTCGCTCCGGGGCTTGCCGTCAATCGTAATCGACGCCCCCTTCGGCGTGGTCAGGATGGAAAGAATACCGGTGGATTCGGGCAGGTTGACGTTCAGGTCCAAGGTCTCCGGCACCTGTACGGACCGGTGCAAGGTCACGTACCCGGCCAGCATCACTTGCACTCCGTGATAGCCCGGCGTCAACCGTAAGCTGCACGGCGTCACACATTCCTGCTTGGCGTCCACCACCACTTTGGCCCCGGCAGGCGTCGCCGTAAAGCCAACTTCAAAGTCTTTATCCGCTTGTTTCGCTTCGCCTGGAACCGGAGGCTTCGGCGCATCGGTACCCGGCGTCGTGGTCGGCGCAGGCGGCGGCTTCACTGCCGGATTCGTCGCCACAGGAGACGGCGTCGTCGCCGTAGGATCCGGCTTTGCAGGATCCGTCACAGGCGGCTGCTGTTGTTGTCCATCCGGAGAAGGCGTGGCCTGGCTCGGCCCGGTCAAACTCGAGTACCCAAAGTACCCGGCCACCGCCAGCGCAGCGGCCACCGCCAAAATCATCGGGACCTTGGATTTGCTCGTCGACTCCGCCTTATCCGCGTACGTCTCTCGAATCGGAATTCGCATCGAGGGTGCGGTGGGCAGCGCAGGCGTCTCAACGGCCGGGGCAGCAGGAGTAACGGCAGGAGGCGGCGGAAGCGGAATCGTCTTCACCACTGGAGTCTCAGGCACGACCGCAGGCGGCGGCAACGGAACCTTATCCGCAGTCGGCTCTTGTACGGCAGCAGCATCGGCGGGACCAACGACGGCAGGCACAACCCGTCCGCCAGACCCTGTCGTTTCTTCCGGCGACACCGGCATCGCCCCGCGAGCCATCGGCACCCAGTCCGGTGTATTCTCAATCGCCCGCTGCAGTACCTTCACAAATTCAGAACACGTCGAGTACCGGTCCTCAGGCTTCTTCGCCAAAGCCTTCCGCACCGCGCGATCCACCAGCGGACCCAACGTCGGATTCACTTCATGAATCCCCGGCGGCTCATCGGAAGAAATCTTAAACAGCAAGGTCGGCAGATAATCCGCCGTGAACGGCTTCTTCCCCGTCAATATCTCGTACGCCATCACGCCCAGCGCAAACTGATCGGACGCGCCTGTCAAGCCTTCGCCGCGGATCAATTCCGGCGACATATACGACGGCGTCCCCATCATCACGCCAGTTTGAGTCATCTGCGACGACGTAATCTTCGCGATGCCGAAGTCGCACACCTTCGCGACGGAGTCTTCGTGAACCATCACATTGGCAGGCTTCACATCGCGATGGATAATTCCCTTACGATGCGCGTAATCAAGCGCAGCCGCCGTCTGCCCCAAAAGATCAATCAGCAGCGGACCATCCAAAGGCTCGCCGGACCGCAGAATATCGTCCAAAGGCTTACCATTCACGCATTCCATGAAGATATAGGCAAGCCCATCTTCCTCAAGAATGTCGTAGATCGTAACGATGTTCGGATGTGACAGAATGCCTGCCGATTGGGCCTCGCGGAACAACCGGTCGCGAAGACGGGCCCGCTCTTCGGGGTCCGTCATTTCGTTCAGGCGAATGGATTTGATGGCAATGACACGGTTGATCGCGGGATCCTGCGCGCGATACACAATACCCATCGCGCCGCGTCCCAGCTCTCCTAGAACCCGGTATCTGCCAATCTGCACGGTATCCCCATTCTAACCCTTTGCAAACAGCTAGTTAACCCTCTGCAAAATCGAGGTAAGCACGGCAACGCGATCACTCTACACCGGGTTCCGTTGGCGTATGTCTTTTGCAGATCAAACACGCCGCGGCCTTCTCAAACAAGCGGCAAAGTCCGCCGCACTCACCTGGATGGCCGGTTCCCTGGGCGCCGCCGCGCCGCTCATCCCGGAAGCCGACGAGACCACCTGCGCAATCACCGGCGCGCCCGGCCTCACCGAAGGACCCTACTTTGTAGACGAAATCCTCAATCGCGTCGACATCCGTACAGACCCTTCTGACGGCTCTGTCCAGCAGGGCACGCAGCTCGACATGACCCTGAACTTCTCGCGTGTCGACAATTGCTCCTCCACCCCGCTCGTCGGCGCCTGCATCGACATCTGGCATTGCGGAGCGCTCGGCGATTACTCCGATGTCGGCAACCTCGTCGGCAAAAAGTACCTGCGCGGATATCAGATGACGGACCGCAACGGCCAAGTCAAATTCACCACCATCTTTCCGGGTTGGTACTCCGGCCGCGCCGTACACATCCACTTCAAGGTCCGCACCTTCTCACAAGGCGCCGAGACCTATGAATTCACCAGCCAGTTCTTCTTTGACGACGCCGTGATCGACCAGGTCCTCACCCAAGGCGCGTACGCGTCCCACGGCCTGCCCGACACTCGCAACGCCACCGACGGCATTTACAACGGCGGAGCATCGCTTGGCCCCATCACCAGCGGCGCAGGCGCATACCTCTTTCTCACCGTCAGCCCCGGCGCCAACGGCGGCCTCAAAGGCGAAGCCTCCGTCGTACTCGACGTCGCAGCAGGCAGCACGCCCGACCAACTCCCCGGAGGCGGCGGCGGTGGAGGCAGACCCGGTCCACCCACAGGTCCGCCTCCCGGCCCGTAGAGAAAAGATCTACGCGAACCGAAAACCCTGCTTCTTCATCGGCAGCGTACGTACGCGCTCACCGGTCACGGTGAATATCGCATTGCAAACAGCGGGCAGCACCGGTGGCAACGCCGGTTCGCCCAATCCCGTCGGCGGATGCTCCGTGCGGTGGAAGTACACATCCACTGCCGGAGCCTGCGACATCCGCAACACCGGATGATCGCCAAAATTCGCCTGCACCACACGACCTTCGCGTAAAGTGATCTCCTGCAGCATCTCGCTCAAACCGTCGATCACCGCACCCTGCACCTGATTCTCCGCGCCGCTCGGGTTGATGATCTGGCTACCCACATCGCCGACCACCCAAATCTTGTGTACCTTCACGCTCTTATTCGCCGCGACACTCACCTCCGCGACCTCCGCAAAGTACCCGCTGTGGCTAAAGTGGAACGCGACACCCATCGCCGTACCCTTCGGCAACTTCCGCGTACCCCAGCCTGACCGTTGCGCCACCAGTTCCAGCACCGCGCGCATTCGCCCGGCATCAAAGCCACCCGCGCCCTTGCGACCCTCCGCCGCCAGCATCTCCATGCGGAACGCCACCGGATCCTTGCCCGCGGCATGCGCCAACTCATCGATGAAGGACTGGATGACCCACGCCGTGGAATTCGAATGCGGCGCACGCAACGCACCGGTCTTCAATCCCAGCGGCATCACGGAAGATTCGTACAACAGATTGCCAATCAACCCCGCCGGAAACTCGCTCGCCGTGAACCCGCCCGTATGCGCAAACGTATCGCCCTCGCCGTACGCGACAAAGTGATCCCGCCACGCAGCGATCTTGCCCTTCGCATCAAGCGACGCCTTCAGATACTGGAACCCGCCACAGCGATAGTAATCGTGCCGGATGTCGTCCTCGCGCGTCCAGACCAGCTTCACTGGCGCATTCACCACCTTCGAAATCCAAGCCGCCTCGCACATCGAATCGTTGTACGCGCGACGTCCAAACCCGCCACCGCCTCGCACCATATGCAGCGTGACGTTGTCTTCCGAAATCCCCAGTAGCTTTGCGATCGCCGTCTTGCCCGGTTGCGGAAACTGCGTACCGGACCAGATCTCCACCTTCCCGTCGCGATACTCCGCCGTACAGTTCTGCGGCTCCATCGTGGCATGCGCGATAAACGGAAATTCGTACGCCGCTTCCAAAACCTTTCCCGCAGCAAACCCCGCCGCGACATCGCCATCTTTGCGCAACGTGCGATGCGCCGGCTGCTTCGACAACTCAGCCGCCTTCTTCGCCATCGCGGCGGTGTCTTGCGACCCCCACTTGCCCGCGTCCCACTCCACCACCAGCTTGCGCCGTGCCGCCTGCGCCGCCCACCAACTGGTGGCCACAATCGCGACGCCCGTTTCCAGGCCCGGATCTTCGAAAAGGTAATTCGGAAACGCATTGGGCAGCGGCCCGCCCTCGACAACAAACGCGTGCTTCACGCCAGGCATCGCCTTTACCTCATCGAGGTTGGCGCGAACCACCTTGCCGCCCATCACCGGCGTTTTCTCAAACACCGCGTACAGCATGCCAGGGCGCTTCACGTCGATGCCGAAAATCGGCTTGCCCGTCACGATCGCCTTATTCTCAACGCCGCCCGTCGGCTTGCCCAACACGCGATAGTCTTTGCGATCCTTCAACGTCAGAGTCTTCAGATCTGGCGTAGGCAACGTCGCAGCCTTCGCCGCCACCTCGCCGTACCCCACACTCCGGTTCGACGCGCGATGGTACAGCCGTCCCGACGCTGTCGTGATCTCCGCCTTCGGTACATTCCACGTCTGCGCCGCCGCTTCCACCAGCAATGCACGAGCCCCAGCGCCCACGCGCCGCATCGGCTCCCAGTTAAGCGGCGTCGCCGTACTTCCACCCGTCAACTGCACGCCGTACTTGCGGCTCACACCCGTGCGCACCACCGTGACGTCCTTCCAATCGACGTCCAGTTCTTCCGCCACCAGCATCGGCAGACTGTTCATCGCGCCCTGCCCCAGGTCGGGATTGCGGGCCGCGATCGTCACCTTGCCGTCCGCGCCAATGCTCACAAAATCCTTCGCCGATAGCGGAGAATCTGCAAAAGGATTCTGGGCGCGCGCCACACGAGGCTGCATCAACCCAAGCACGAACCCGCCCCCAGCCAACGCCGTGAGGCTCAGAAACGACCGCCGGTCCAATCTGTCTTTGCGCATGGAATCTCCCTACATGGGCTATTATGGACCGTTTGAACAACCGTTGGGTCCCGATCCTGTCTATGATGCTGGTCTCCCTGATCAGCTACATTGACCGCAACACACTCGCGCTCCTTGCCCCCGTCATCCTCAAAGAAACCGAGCTTTCGAACCAACAGTACGGCTACATCATCTCGGCCTTCTCCTTCGCCTACATGGCGGGCAACCCAATCTGGGGCATCCTGCTCGACCGCTTCGGCCTCCGCAACGGCATGACCGCAGCCGTCTCCCTTTGGACCGCCGCTTCCACCGCTCACGCTTTTGCCTCCGGCCTCCTCAGCTTCGGCGTCGCGCGATTTTTCCTGGGCTTCGGCGAAGGCGCAACTTTCCCGGGCGGACTCCGCACTGCCGTACAAACCCTGCCCGCGTCAGACCGCTCCAAAGGCATCGCCATCTCGTACTCCGGAGGCTCCCTCGGCGCTGTCGTTACTCCGTGGATCATCGGCCCCATCGCAGCAGCCTACGGTTGGCGCATGGCATTCCTCTTCACTGGAATCATCGGTACGCTTTGGATTCTGTACTGGCGCCTGCTCAGCCGCCGACCGGATCTCGCGCAACTCCCGCAACAAACCGCGGCAGCAGAACCTGCAACACTCAACTGGCGCGACTCTCGTATCTGGGCCTTCATGTGTTGCTACGGCATTGCCGGATTCCCGCTCGCCTTCATCCTCTACCACGCGTCGCTGTACTTCGTACAAGGCATGGGCCGCACCCAGAACGAGATGAGCAAAGTCTTGTGGATCCCGCCGCTCGGCTGGGAAATCGGCTACTTCTTCTGGGGCTGGGTAACGGACCGCTTCGGCCTCTCGCTCCGCCTGCAAGCCATCACGCTCGCCGCCTTGATGACGCCCCTCGCCGCCATCCCGTACGTCACGTCGTACCCCGCCAGCCTCGCGCTGATGTTCCTCGCCATGTTCGCAGGCGCAGGCTTCATCATCAACGCCATGGCGTACGCCACACGTGAACTCCCCTCCCGTCGCGCAGGCCTCATCGCAGGCATCGGCGCGGGCAGTTGGTCCGCCGTACTCGCCGTCCTCGCCCCCGGCTTTGGCCGCCTCTTCGACCTCAGGAACTACCCGCTCGCCTTCGCCCTCGCCACTGCCGTTTCGATCGGTGGCGCAGTCGCGTTCATTGCCCTCGCCAAGCCGGAAAACAAATCGGGCGTCCTCAGGTAAGAGGACGCCCGTGAAGCAATCAGTGCACAAGAAGAGAAACTAACGCCGGTGCCGCCGCAAAGCCGCGACACCCAAACCAAGCAACAAACCAGCGCTGGTCACAATCTCAGACGGTTCCGGCACAGTTGCCGATGCCTTCGTAAACTCCACCCGAAGTCCTGCCGGATTCCACTCTTGGCCGCCCATGTTGTACACCGCAAACGTCAGCGTATTCACGCCATTCAGCAGATAGCTGGCGTTGTTTACCTGAAACGACGTCCACTGAGTGTAGCCAAACTCGTAATTCGTCGGCAGCGAACTGATCAGATGCCCGTTCAGGTACACCGAAGCGTTGTTATCCGCCGCCCAGCGACCCGCCAAATCCAACGACTTTGCATCGCCATTCAGCACAAACTGCTGCGTCCAGGTAAACGTATGCCGGGGTGTATCCGTCGCCTCCGGACCATTCGTATCCGGACGAATCCATGTCGATGTATTGTTCGACCCGATCCAAGGGCCAAGCGTCGGCCAACCGCTGCTCCACACATACGCGGTTTGCCCACCGTAGTGCGGATCCGCCGTACCGTGCGACATCGCATTGCAAGCGTTATTGAAGGTATTGCTACAGCCGGTGTTATAAAGAGCCAGCGTCGTATCCGCGTACGCAGCAGTCGCGCCGGTCACAGCAAGCGCACAAAAAATTGCAGTTCGTAAAGTTGGGGTCATGTTTTGACTTCTCTGTTCAATCGCAGAGTAGTCACCCAATTTGCGTCTTACAATACTCCCGCGCCCACTTCGGTACTTTCAAAATCGAGCGTCAAAAAGCCTGTTATCGAAGTACTACGAACAGCTGGTCCAAATCCGAAAAGTCGTTATAAAAGTGGGGCGAGATCCGCACCCAGCCCTGCCGCGGCGCCGCTGTGATCTTCGCGTCCCGCAACTTCTTCACGATGTACCGTGAATCGACGTCCGTCTTACGAAAGCTCACGATTCCCGACGCGCTGGCCTCGTCCTCGCGCGGAATCATCAGTTCGTACCCCGAGCGTTGCACCTCTTCCGCCACCCTTCCAGCGTTCGCCAGCACCGCCTGCCGGACATTTTCCACACCCACTTCCAACAACAACTCCATGGACGCCTGCAAACCGTAACACCCCACCGTATTCAGGGTTCCAGGTTCATAGCGTCCGGCGTCGTTGCGCAACGCCATATCGCGGCAGGCATAGTCGTTGTACCCGGCAATGTTCGTCCATCCGAACTCCACCGGCTCAATCTGATCCTGTACCCCCTGCCGCACGTACAGCACCGCGCACCCCTCCGGACCGAGCAGCCACTTATGACCGTCCGCCGCCAACGCATCGATCTTCATCGCCCGGACGTCGATCGGGAAAACCCCAAGCCCCTGAATCGCATCTACAAAGTAGAAGCAGTTGTGCCGTTCACAAATTTCCCCAATGGCCGCCAGGTCCACGCGATGCCCGGACAGGTAGTTCACAAAGCTGATCGCCAGCAGACGCGCGCCCTTCGTCGCCGCGTCGATCTTGTCCAGCGGATCGTAGATGGACAGCCATTCGACATGCACGCCATTGGCTTCCAACCGCTTCCAAGGAAAGAAGTTAGCAGGAAATTCTTCCTGAAACGCCACCACTTTATCGCCGGGCTTCCAATCAAGCCCCATCTGAATGGTGGCAATACCTTCGGACGTATTCTTGGTGATCGCGATCTCGCCGGGCTCGGCGTTCATCAGCTTCGCCGCCGCCGCTCGAAACCCGTCGTAGCACGCCATCCATTGGTCATAGTGGTACGATCCCCACTGGCAGGCGTCGTCCGTCAGATTCCTCATGGCATCCGCCGCAGGCTTGCAAAGCGGTGCCACGGCTGCGTGGTTCAAATACACCAGATTTTCCGTTACCGGGAACAATTTACGGTATTGCCGCGCAATCTCGAAACCCATTCTTTCTACTGTACGTTACAGTTACTGAAGGGTATACTTTAGCAGGGAGTGCACATGCGCAGATTCGTTGCCTTATTTCCGGCCACTCTGCTCCTGGCAGCCGGCTCTGTGGTTTTCGGCCAGGAAACCCAAGCCCCGCCGCCGGTAGCGGATAACACCCAGCAGGAAGCTGTCGCCGACAACACCAAGGACACCAAGAAGGGTAAGAAAGACTCTTCCAAGGAAACCGCCTCGGCCAAGTCGGATGACGACACCAAAGAAGCAAACAAGAAAAAGAAGGATAAGAAGAAGGACGTCGAAGCCATCGGCGACCGTGACGTAGGCAAGGGCATCAACTGGGTCTCTTTGGAAAAAGAGATCGGCATGGGCAAAGCCTATGCGCAGGAAATTGAACGCCAGGCCAAGATCGTCGACGATCCGATCGTTGCCGAATACGTCAACCGCATCGGCCAGAACCTGGTTCGCAACTCCGACGCCAAGGTTCCGTTCACCATCAAGGTGATCGACTCCGAAGAGGTCAACGCCTTCGCCCTCCCCGGCGGCTTCTTCTACGTCCACACCGGCCTGATCCTCAAGGCGGATAACGAGGCGGAACTCGCCGGCGTCATGGCGCATGAGATCGCCCACGTCGCGGCTCGCCACGGCACCCGCCAGCAGACGCGCGGCAACATCGCGCAGTTGGCCACGATCCCACTCATCTTCTGGGGCGGCTGGGCCGGCTATGGCGTACGCCAGGCCACCAGCATCCTCCTGCCTATGACCTTTATGCAGTTCTCCCGCGGCTTTGAAAAAGAAGCGGACCTGCTGGGCCTACAGTATATGTACAAGACCGGCTACGACCCGACGGCGTTTGTGGACTTTTTCGAAAAGCTCCAAACCCTCGAAAAGCGTAAGCCCGGTACGATGGCGAAGGTTTTCTCGACGCATCCGCCCACCGAAGACCGCATCAAGGACTCTCAGAAGAACATTCAGGAAATCCTCGATGCCAAGCCCGAATACGTGCTGAACCGTTCAGAATTCAACGACGTCAAGGCCCGCCTGTACGCGATGCACAATCGCCGCCGCGTGGACGACAAGGACGCCAACCGTCCTCGCCTCCGCAAGGCTCCGGGCTCCGGTCCTGTCGACGCCGAAGATAAGAACGGCAAGGACGGTAAGGCTACCGACGAGGACGAACGTCCGACGCTCAAGCGCCGCCCAAGCTAAGCGCACCCAAAATTCAAACGTTAGTCACCTGCAAAACGATACCCAGACCAAGACGGGGAGGAGAACGAGAGTTCCCCTCCCCGTTTTTCTCTTCCCGGTACCCCAACTTCTATGCTTGAATAGTAAGGTCCGCCCGAAAGATACGTCTCTACGGTGGCGATGCTTTACGAAAAAACGATGAATTCCACGACAGCTGTTCGCGGCATATTGTCCAACTCCAGAATGGCCCGCAAGACGCAGCAGGTGTATGACGCGTTGGCGCCTGTCTATCCGGTTTCCTCGTATCTGTTCCACGCCGATGCCCACCGGGCCGCCCTCCGCCAGTCGGAAGTGCGCGACGGCATGAACATCCTCGAAGTCGCCACCGGCTCCGGCGAACTCTTCCGTAAGCTCGTGGAGCTGAACCCCACCGGCCGTACCGTCGGCATCGACCTGTCGCATCAGATGGCCGCCCGCAGCCAGCGCATGGCCCGCAAGCACTTCCCGACCTCCGCCAGCGCCTGCTACACCGCCTCCGGTTGCCGCCTCCCACTCGCCGACCACAGCTTCGACCGTATCTTCTCCTGCCTGATGCTCGAACTGCTCGACGCCCCGGCCCGCCGTCTCGCCCTTATGGAATTCCGTCGCGTCCTCCGCCCCGGCGGCCGCGCGACCCTCGTCCTCATCGGAGAGGACTCCCGCGTCTTCAACTGGCTCTTCCGCCGTGCCACCCGCACCATCCCGGCCTTCTGGGGCCCCCAGACCGAAGGTGCCGTACTCCAACTCTTCGACGAAATCGGCTTCCGGATCGTAGCCAGCCAGCGCCTCCGCCAGAACGGCTACCCGAGCTTCATCCTCACCATCGAATAGCAGACCCGATCCAGGCGTACACGGCGCTGACAGCCACATTCGCCAGCGTCGTCACAGCCAAAAACCGTCCAAACGGCATCCGGGAAAAGCCCGCCACCATAACACTCGCCTCCGCGAGCACGGGGATGCCCCGGCTAATCAGCAGCGCCCACACGCCGTACTTCTGCTGCAGTGCGAACGCCCGCCCGGTCTCCTCCGGAACCACCGCACGTCCGAACCAGTACCCCAGAATCGATCCCGCCGTCATCCCCACCGCCGACGCCAGCATCCCCACCGGGAACCCCAGCAGCGTACCCGCCAAAGTACTCACAATGCTTGAAGGAATCGGCAGGAACACATCCAGCGCCAGCGCCAGAGCGATCCACGCAAACGACACTTGTGGATTGCCCCGGATGCGCTCCAATGTCCAGGCGGACATCGGCTCATCGAACAGCGCAAACGGCACCAGGATAAAGGCGAGCAGGCCGACGAGGATGACGACCCGCTGCCGTGTCAAAACTTGTTGCCGCATTCCGGGCAGAACTTCACACCGGGCGAGGGCTGATGCCCACACTGCGGACAAAACTTCGGCGTAGGCTTGGCGGCCGGAGTCCCGCACTGCGGACAGAACTTCGCCTCGCCCAACTGCGCGCTACACTGCACGCAAACCGGCCCAGGCCCCCTTGCCGACTCAGACTTCACATACTGGTCGGCCCCCATATTCACGCCACCGGCATAATCCACCGTACGAGCCTTATCGTAAAGCTGATTGCGCATCGCATCTGCCTTGGCCTGCGCCTGTGCCGAAGCCAACTGCTCATGAAAGTCCGGCGCGCACTCTTCGCACTGATTGGCTTTCTCGTTCCAGCAAACCTCAGGGCAAACCCACTTCCCGCACCGCGTACACTGCTTGAACTTCTGCTTACCTTCTTCAACAGCAACCTGCAGCGCCTCATCGTGAGCCTTGCCGCCAATCGCCCGCTGAATCTCGTACGCCGAATGCCCCGCGCTATGCCCCCAGCCAAACAAAGACCCCGCCGCACTCAGTACAGACCCGGCAATCCCAAGAGCCGAAGGCTGAAACCTCGACATCGAACCGTTGCCGCATTTGTCGCAGTAAAACTTGAACTGGAAACCCTTATCCGTCGACAAATCGTCGAAGTTCCGGACGAACGAGATCATTGCCATATTTGCTTGATCTATCTTAACGTTTTAGCCTTTGGAACCGAACGTTCTTCGCCCCAAAGTTCGACACACGCATCTCTGCCGCCTCACCCTCGCCATTCCGCACAAACTCCACATCCACAGGAAACTCGATCCGCCCCCGGAACCGGTCCTCCGCCACAGGCGTCAGCGCGATCTCTCCATGCCGGATGTGCCACAGCGCCAACTTCCCGTCCGCGACGGTCGCGGTATACAGCGTCTCCAACTCATCGCTATAAAACACCCCACACAAACCTTCCAGCCGGACCTTCGGCGCAGCAGCTGTGGCAGGCGCTCTCTGTGGCGTTGGAACAGGCGCCGCAGCCACAGGCCTCAGCGAATCCTTCAGGTACATCCGGACAATCGCCTCCGCATGGTCGAGTTGCGCAAAATGCTCATCGTTGCTCAGCAGAACCACGGCAAACCGCTGATCTGGAAACCGCCAGAATGTACTCCGGAACCCGCCGGCATGACCTCCATGGCTCCACACCCGCAGCCCCTCAAACACACGCTGCACCTGCCCCTTGGCGTGATACCCGACATCGCCCGGCAACGAGTAATAAACCGCTCGCTCGCCATTGTTCAACAGCGAAGGCTCATTGAATCGCCGGATCAACTCCGCATCGCCCACCACGGGACGTTCCAGGTTCAGTGCCCACTTCGCCATATCCTCCACCGTCGTGTACAGATTGGAAGGACCATCCGCCGAATCGTTCAAATTGGTCCGCTTGTATCCACCGCCTGAAGGCTTCCAGTACGAATCCGCACGATTCCGGATCACCAACTCGTGGTCGTCCTGAAACTGCGTATCATGCATCCCCAGCGGGGCAAATATCGCCTCGCGCGCAAACGCTGCAAAAGGCTTCCCCGTCACCCGCCGTACAACCGCCGCCAGCACCGTGTACCCCGAATTGCAGTACAGATACGCGCTGCCCGGCTCAAAGTTCAACTCCTTCTGGCGGCTCAGCACACGCAGCACTTGCGACGTGGTCATCACATCGTCCATTCGCCACCCGGCCATCGTCAGCAGCCCTGCCTGATCCCGCAGTCCACTCGTATGCGCCAGCAGATGTTTGATGCGAATCGGCTGCGAGAATCCCGCGATCTCCGGCACATACTGCCGCGCATCGTCCTCAAGCGACAGCTTGCCCTGCCGCTCCAATAGGTAAATCGCAAACGCCGTAAATTGCTTGGATACAGACCCGGCCTGAAAGACCGTCCTCGGACTCACCGCCTGCCCGAACTCCAGGCTCGCCGTCCCGTACCCTTTTTGGAAGGCCACCTTACCGTCGTGGACAACGGCCACCGCCACACCCGGAGTCCCCGCGCCATACTTCGAAGCGAACAGCGCATCTACATCGCCTTGTGCAAACATCGCCGCACAAAGCAGCGGGATCGTTGTCATCCCTCTACATACGGCTCACGCCGCCAAACGTACCGCCGTTGCCCTACCCGCGGCCCACAAACGGCATCTTGGTGGCCATCACTGTCATGGTCAGCACATTCGCACTCAACGGCAGATCCGCCATGTACAGCACCGCGTCCGCCACCTGCGACGCCTCCATCGCTGGCTCCGGCAGGATGGTCCCATTCGCCTGCTGGGCCCCAGCCCGCGTCTTCACCGTCATATCCGTCGCCGCATTGCCAATATCAATCTGCCCACAAGCGATATCGAACTCGCGCCCGTCCAAAGCAATCGACTTCGTCAGCCCAGTAATCGCATGCTTGGTCGACGTGTACGGCGCAGAATTCGGCCGCGGAGTGGTCGCTGAAATCGACCCGTTGTTGATGATCCGCCCCCCACGAGGCGTCTGCCGTTTCATCATCGCCATCGCCCGCTGCGCACACAGGAAAGATCCCGTCAGGTTCACGTTCACCACATTCGACCACTGTTCAAACGTCAGTTCATCCATCGGCACCGGTGGCGCGCCAATCCCCGCATTATTGAACAGCACATCCAGACGTCCAAATTCCTTCAGCACCGCCGCAAACACCGCATCGACGTCGGCAGGCTTGCTCACGTCCCCCGCGCAGTACACCAAACGGCCGCCGCCCTCCACCGCCATAGCCACGGTCTTCTCCAACTCCGCCACACGACGTCCTGTACACATCACGTCGTACCCCGCCGCTTGCAGACGCACCGCTACCGCCCGTCCGATGCCGCTGCCCGCACCGGTAACCAACGCTTTCTTTGACATGTCACCCGCTATTTTACGAGAAACCGAATCACCGCCTCGGCAAACTCACGAGGAGCCTCGATATTGGACAAGTGCGCCGTTTCGAGCATCAGCACCTCGGCATGCGGAATCAGTTCGGCCAGCAGATCGCCGTGCCCCTTCCAAGGCGTCGATAGATCGATCTCGCTCGAAATGATCAACGTTGGATTTTGAATCGCCCCCAGGATCTCGCGATTATCCAAATCGCGCACGGCCCCACAGCAAGCCGCGTACCCCACCAGATCGGTCGCCAGCAGCACCGTACGCAACGTTGCCGCATGCGGATTCCCGCTCTCCTGTGTGCTCTTCCGCAAAAAGCGATCCATCACGGCATCGGCTACTGCAGCCATACCTTCGGCGAGCACCGTCTTCCGACGCGCCTCCATCGGACCCACATCCGGAAACTTCGCCGACGTATTCGCCAGCACCAGTCGCCGCAACCGTCCCGAAGTCCCCGCCGCGATCCGCATCCCCGTCATCCCGCCCAGCGACAGCCCGCAAAAATCGAAGGTCGCAATCCCCAAAGCATCCGCCAGAGCCACCGCATCACGTGCCAGCTGCTCCACGCTGTACGCCTCACCGGGTGTGACATCCGACGCACCATGACCGCGCGTGTCGTACCGCAGCACTCGAAAATGCTCCAGCAGCGCGGGCATTTGCAGATCCCACATCCCGTGGTCGCAACCCAGCGAGTGCGAAAGAATTAGCACCGGCAATTCAGGACGCCCTTCCAGCCGGTAGTACAACCGCGTCGACCTATCAACAGAAGCAAAAGGCATAAGTTCTCCTTCAACTGTATACTCAACCTTGCGACCCCATGCCCCGCGACGCCTACATCTGCGATGCCGTACGCACGCCCTTCGGCCGCTATGGCGGCGCACTCGCCCAAGTCCGCACCGATGACCTCGCCGCGCACCCGTTAAAGGTCCTGCGCGAACGCCACCCACAAGTGGATTGGGAAGCGGTCGACGATGTCCTGTACGGCTGCGCCAATCAAGCAGGCGAGGACAATCGCAACATCGCCCGCATGGCCACCCTGCTCGCAGGCCTCCCCGTCAGCGTACCCGCCGCGACGATCAACCGCCTCTGCGGCTCCAGCCTCGACGCCATCGCCACCGCCGCCCGCACCATCCAGAACGGCGACGCGAACCTCATCCTCGCCGGCGGCGTAGAAAGCATGTCGCGAGCGCCCTTCGTGATGGCTAAGTCGGACGCTCCCTTCGCCCGCAACATCAAGATCGAGGACACAACCCTAGGCTGGCGCTTCATCAACCCCGCGATGCAAACGCTCTACGGCACCCATTCCATGGGCGAAACCGCAGAGAACGTCGCCGCCGAATGGAACATCTCGCGCCAGGACCAGGACGCCTTCGCACTCCGCAGCCAGCAGCGCTACAACGCCGCGAACCTCGCGCAAGAGATCGAGCCCATCGCCGGCCTGCAAAAAGACGAGCACCCCCGTCCCAACACCACTCTGGAAGCACTTGCCAAGCTCAAGCCGGTGATCCATCCGAACACCGGGACAGTCACGGCAGGCAACGCCTCCGGCATCAACGACGGCGCAGCCGCAGTTATCCTCGCCAGCGGACCCACCGCCGCGCGCTACAACCTGCAACCCATCGCCCGCGTCGTGACCTCCGCCGTCGCAGCCGTACCCCCGCGCGTCATGGGCATCGGACCCGTCCCCGCCACACAAAAAGCCCTCGCCAAAGCAGGACTCACCATCGCCCAGATGGACGTCATCGAACTCAACGAAGCCTTCGCCGCCCAAGCTCTCGCCGTCCTCCGCGACCTCGGCATTCCCGACGACGCGCCGCACGTAAACCCCAACGGAGGAGCCATCGCCGTCGGACATCCGCTCGGTGCCAGCGGTGCCCGCCTCGCCGCCACAGCAGCCTTCCAACTCCGCCGCACCGGAGGCCGCTACGCCCTGGTCACCATGTGCGTCGGCGTCGGCCAAGGCATCTCTCTGATCCTCGAGCGCGTGTAAGCCCCAATCTGTGTTATTACTTGTAGTTCATCCACCACCACTATGGCGTACGTAATTGCGGAACCCTGCATTGGAACCAAGGACACGGCCTGCGTTGATGCCTGCCCGGTAGACTGCATCCACCCCAAGAAAGACGAAGCGAACTTCGAACAGGCGGATATGCTCTATATCGACCCTGTGGAATGCATCGACTGCGGCGCCTGCGTACCGGTTTGCCCGGTTTCGGCGATCTTCGCTCTCGACGATCTGCCAGCCAACTGGGGCGACTTCGCGCAGAAGAACGCGCAGTTCTTCGGCCGCTAAATCCAGTTAATGCCCCAACGGGAACGAATCCGGTCCACCACCATCCTCTGCGTCCGTCGCAAGGGCAAAGTTGTCATTGCCGGCGACGGTCAGGTCACGATGGGCCAGGAAGTCCTGAAGTCCGGCGCAAAGAAGTTACGGCGTCTGCACAACGGCCAAATCGTCGCTGGTTTTGCCGGGTCCACTGCGGACGCCTTTGCTTTGTTCCAGCGCTTTGAAGCCAAGCTCGAACAGTACAACGGCAATCTTTCCCGCTCCGCAGTCGAACTCGCCAAGGATTGGCGTACCGACCGTATGCTGCGCCATCTCGAAGCCCTCCTCGTCGTCGCCGACCTCGAAAACACCTACATTCTGGGCGGCAATGGCGACGTCATCGAGCCCGACCTCGACATCGCGGCCATCGGCTCCGGCGGATCTTTCGCTAAAGCCGCAGCGGTAGCTCTGCTCCAAAACACCAACATGAGCGCCCGCGACATTGTCGAAAAAGCGATGGCCATCGCCGGCGACATCTGCATCTTCACCAACCACAACCTGACCATCGAAGAGCTGTAGCTATACTGAAGTCGTGACCACGGCAACCAGAGCCATCAGCACCCTGATCGTGGACGATGAAAAGCTCGCGCGCGAAGAGCTCAACTTCCTCCTGCGCGACTATCCGGACATCGAAATTCTGGCCACTGCCGAAAACGGCATAGAAGCCGTACGCCTCATCGAGGACCTCGAACCCGACCTCGTCTTCCTCGACGTCAACATGCCCGGTCTCGACGGCATGGGCGTCATCCGTACCCTTCGCGAAAAAGACATTCCGCTTCCCCACTTCGTACTCGCCACCGCCTACGATCAGTACGCCGTCGAAGCCTTCCGCCTCGATGCGCTCGACTACGTTCTAAAGCCCATCGAAAAAGAGCGCCTCGAAGAAACCCTCGACCGTGCCCGCCGCGTCGTCGCGGAAAAAGGCCCACCGGCCGATGCGACAGAAGCTGCGCTTCCCCGCCCTTCGTCGCCAACCCCGATGCGGACCAAGCTTCTCGTCCGCGCCCAAAACCGCAACCTTATCGTCGACGCCCAGGACATGATCTACGCCACCATCGAGGACGGCGTCATCTCCGTAGTCACAACCAGCATCGAAGGCATGCTGAACTACCGCACTCTCGAGGAACTCCAAAGCAACCTCGACCCCGATCACTTCTGGCGCGCCCACCGCTCCTACATCGTCAACATCGATCGCATCAAAGAAGTCATCCCCTGGTTCAACTCCAGCTTCCAGATCAAGATGACCGACAAGAAGGAAACGGAAATCCCCGTCAGCCGCGTCCAGACCAAGCGTCTGCGCAACCTGTTCCGGCTGTGACCGCGCCCTGGCTCTACTCGCGCTTTGCGGACTCGGCGTTCATCCTCGCCCCCGCCTTTGCCGTAACTCTGCTCGTCGAACTTCTCCCCAAATCCTGGTTCGAACACCAGAAGATGGACGCCTGGTCTTGGCTTCTTCTCGTGGTGTTCATCGACGTCGCACACGTTTACTCCACGCTATGGCGCACCTACTTCGACAAAGCAGCCGTAGAGCGCTACCGGACGCTCCTCATCGTCATCCCGCTCGCCTGCTGGGTAGCTGGCGTCATGGCCTACAGCGCAGGACCCATGGTCTTCTGGCGCCTACTCGCCTACATCGCCGTCTTCCACTTCGTCCGCCAGCAGTACGGCTTCCTCCGCCTCTACTCGCGACGCGAACCCAATATCCCCTGGTCCCGCTGGCTCGACGCCGCCGCCATCTATATCTCGACGATCTATCCGCTCATCTACTGGCACGTCTACGGCCGCGAGTTCCACTGGTTCATCCGAGGCGACTTCGTCGAGTCCCTCGCCTACCCGGCCCTCGAACGGCTCGCCTTCTACGCCTGGTGCGGACTCCTCTCGGCCTACTTCGCCAAGGAACTCGCCAAGGGTTCAAAGCACTTCAACATCCCCAAGAACCTGGTGATGCTGGGCACCGCAGTCTCCTGGTATTGCGGCATCGTCCGCCACGATGGCGACCTCGCCTTCACAGCTACAAACGTAGTCGCGCACGGCGTCCCGTACATGGCCCTGGTCTGGATGTATCAGAAGAAGCAGCAACCCGCGGCACGCTGGTTCCGCCCGATGTGGATCCCCGTTTTCGCCGGAGTCGCCATCGCCTTCGCATACTTCGAAGAAGGCATTTGGGACGCTCTAGTCTGGCGCGACCACGGCATGTTCTACACCTGGCTCGCCTGGGTCCCAAAGCTCACAGAACCAGCAATCCTCTCGATCGTGGTCCCGCTCTTAGCGCTTCCCCAAGCCACACATTACGTCCTGGACGGCTTCATCTGGAAAGTCCGCGACATGCGAGCCGAAGCTACAATACAGGCATGACATTAGAGATCCCACGTGAGTTATTGGACGCGCTAGGCTCGCGTGTCACCACTCTCTCCAAGGAACAAATCACCGCAGAGGCTTTGCACCGGCACCTTTGGTCCGAAGGGCAAGCCGCAGAATTCCTGGGCCTGGACCGCTTCGCGATGTGGCAGTTCCTTAAGGACCACCAGGTGGATCCCGGCTACACTCTAGAAGATCTGGAGCAAGACCGCGAAGTCCACAAGCGGCTCTTCGAAACGCTGTGATCTGAACGTCGCGCTCGCTAAGCCGAGTGCCGCGCGCAAACCTCGCGCAGCTTCTTAAACAACGCCGGAGTCGCCTCCAGCGCCGGAGCCTTCTCTTCGTACTCCAACGCCAGGTACCCGCGATAGTGATTCGCTACCAGCATCTTCGCCACGCGATCCCAATCCGACGGTGCAGGACCATTCTCATCCTTCACCATCGCCTTCACCTGCACGTTCACCGCATGCGGAGCAATCGTCTCAATCTGCTCATAGATCTTCGTCTTGAAGTTCGCCGTATCCAGATTGATGCCCACCCACGGGCTGTTCACCTTCTTCACGATGCCGACAATCGTGTCCGCGCGATCCGTAACGCCGCCATGATTCTCAAGCCCCAGCACCACGCCATTCTTGCCCGCGTACTCCGACGCCGTCCCAAGCATGTCCGCAACCCAGCCGGCAGCCGTTGCCTCGCTCTGCCCTTCTGGAATTTTGCCGCCAAACACACGGATATGACCCGCGCCCAGCTTCGCCGCGACGTCCACCCACTTCTTCAAATCCTCAGCAGCCTTCTCACGATCCGCACCCGCAGGCTTCGTCAACTCCGTACGTACAGAAATCGAGTAGATCTCGATCCCCGCGCGATAAGCCGTGCGCTTCAGAGGCAGCAAAAACGCGTCCGAAGTATTCGGGAACCAGTACACCGTCAGATCCACGCCGTCCAGATCGTTCTCCGCGGAAATGCGAATCAGATCCTCATACTTCAGCGTGCCCTTCTGCAGATCCTCGCGGAACGAGTACGCGCACAGTGCGGGACGCAAACGCGCCTTCAACGGCGCAGCAGAAGCGAACACCCCGGCGGCAGCAGCACTCAACGAGGTGGCAAGCATCGATCGGCGGGACAGCAAGTGTGACATGGTCCCTCAATCATATACGAAAGACACACAATGCTAACCTTTGTGAACAGTGAAAAGGCGCGACATGTTAAAGACCGCTGCAATAGCGATGAGCGTAGAAGCCGCCACCCTCGAAGAACAGGAAACCGTCTACATTCCAGCTCGCCACAAAGTGGAAGACCTCGGCGAGTTGCATAACTTCATGGACGAATTCGCCTTCGTCGACCTTATCACCACCACACCTTCGCTCCACATCACGCACATCCCGGTCCTGCTGGACCGCACCGCAGGCAACGGCAAAGGCACCATCTTCGGCCACATCGCCAAGGCCAATCCGCAAACCAAGGCCTTCTTCGCCGGCGCCCCCGCGACCATCGTTTTCCACGGCCCGCATACATACATCTCGCCCGCTTGGTACACCAACCCCATGGGCGCCGTACCCACTTGGAACTTCGCCGCCGTACACGCCTCCGGCAAGCTCAAGGCCATCGACGAACCCAAGCAACTCCACGGTCTTCTCGCCAAGCTCGTCGCCAAGTTTGAGAAGTCCTACGTCGCCAACCCCACCTACGACTTCGCCAAGCTCCCCGAAGCCTACATCACCGGGATGCTCGGCGGCATCGTCGGCTTCGAGCTCCCCATCGACACCCTCGAAGGCAAGTTCAAGCTCGGACAGGAACGCTCAGACGCCGACAAAGAAGGCGTTCTCAGTAACCTCAAAAACGCGAACCACGAACGCGACATCCTCAGCCTCACCGCATCCTTCTATAAGAAGAAATAACCGGCCTTGCGCGACATCCTCCTCGTCATCGCCGCAGTCCTGTTGCTGCGCTTGCCCTTCTTGAACCAGGCCGTTCAGGGCGACGACATCTACTACCTCGCCGGAGCCCAGCACGCCCAGCTTGACCCTCTGCATCCCACCCACGCCAAGTACGTCTTCCTCGGCAAGATGGTGGACATGCGCGGACACCCCCATCCGCCGCTCGACGCCTGGACCCTCGGCCTCTTGCTCGCCATCGTCGGCGACATTCGCGAAGTCCCGTTCCACGCCGCCTACATCGGCTTCTCCCTGATCGCCGCGCTCAGTATGCTCTCCATCGCGCGACGCTTCACCGACAAACCACTCATCGCGACCTTCCTCTTCCTCGCCGTACCCCCGTTCATCGTCAACGGCAATTCCTTCGAGTCCGACATCCCATTCCTCGCCTTCTGGATGCTCGCCATCGCCGGATACCTCGCCGGACGGACCTGGGTCGCCGTCCTTGGTGCCGCCCTCGCATCGCTCGCGGCATACCAGGCCGCCGCGTTGATCCCCATCCTCTTCCTCGCCCCCGTCGAACGCCGCCGCTGGACCCCGATCCTCACCCCCATCGCCACCTTCGCCGCCTTCCAACTCTTTGAGCGCTTCACCTCCGGCGACCTCCCGGCCGCGGTCCTCACCGGCTACATGCAAACCTACGGCTGGCAGCGTCTCGAAGCCAAAATCCGCAACGGCGCGATGCTCACCATTCACCTCATCTGTACACTGGTCAACCCCCTTGCCTGGCTCGCCCGCCGTACCCCGGTCTCCAACACCTGGTTCCTGCTGGCTTGGATCGGTATCTTCTTCGCCGGCGCCCTCGCCGCGTTCTTCGCAGGCTCCGCCCGCTACTTGCTACCCATCGCCGCGCCGCTCTGCATCCTGGCTTCGACAAGCCGTTTTGCGATCCCCGCCATCGTCCTCCAAGCCACCATCGGCATAGGACTCGCCATCGTCAACGCCCAACACTGGAACGGCATTCGCGACTTCGCCAACAGCCTGCCCCTCGAAGGCGTACGCCGCGTCTTCGTACACGGCGAATGGGGCTTGCGCTTCTACCTCGAAGCCCGCGGCGCGATCCCACTTGAAACCGGCCAGCGCTTCCGCCCCGGCGACGTGATCGTCTCCACCGCCTACGCCAACCCGCTCCCGCCGGGCAACCGCGTACTCCTGCGCGAGCAACAAATCGACTCCTCGATCCCGCTCCGCATCATCGGCCTCGGCTCCCAATCCGGCTTCTCCAGCGTCGACTTCGGCTTCTTCCCCTACGGCGTCTCCACCGTCCCCTTGGACCGCCTACGCGCAGAAACCGTAGCCGAGTTCCACCCGACGTTATCGAACCTCGTCCTCGGCCAATCGGAAGAAGTGAACCGCCACTTGATCACCGGAGTCGCCGCCAACGACAAGTGGACCCTGCAATCCGCCGCCGTCCTCCTCAAACGCCCAAGCCCCGGCCCTCTCAAACTCAAGGTCAAGTTCTACGTCCCCGAAGCCGGCATCAACCGCACCGTGACGATCACCGCAGACGGCAAACCAGTGATGACCATCCGCCTCGACCACGACGGCGTCTACGAACAAACCGCCGAAGTAACAGGCTCGACGGCCGAAGGAGCGTCCATTGGCATCGACACCGACAAGCCCCTGCAAGCCCCCGGCGACATGCGCCTACTCGGCGTGAACTTAATTGAGATCGGCTTTGTACCCTAGCCACAAAAACTCCGCACAATAAGACACAAAATTTTCTTCACTCCCCTGTCGAAACCCGCGCCTCAGCCTCGACTCAACAGTGAAGGACACATACCAACCCTCATGAAATACATACTGATGATGAACATGATGCGCGCCGACAAGCCCGTCTTTGAAGGCTGGTCCCCTGACGACATCCGCAACCACATCCAGTTCATGATGCAAGCCAATCAGGAACTCACTGCAGCCGGACACTTGATCGCCGCTGAAGGACTCGCCTTCCCCGACCAGGCCAAGCTCGTACGCGCCGGTGCCGATGGCCAGCCCATCACCGACGGCGTCTTCCCCGAATCCAAAGAATTCCTCGCCGGCTACTGGATGGTCGACGTCGAATCCCCGGAAGCAGCCTACGCCATCGCCGCCAAAGTATCCGCCGCTCCAGGACCCAAAGGGGCTCCCCTCAACATGCCCATTGAGGTTCGCCAGGTGATGTGCGCCCCACCGCCGGAATTCCTCTAGTCACTATAGAACGACCAACCCCTAGTACCTGAGACGCGGGATACGCTGCGAGCAGGAAACTAGCGCGGCGCAGAGCCGCAAAGGAAAGGAGTTGGCCGTCATGAAAAAGAATATCCGTTACGTCGGACTGGATGTGCACGCTGCGACGATCGCCGTGGCAATAGCCGAGCCTGGAGGCGAGGTGCGCGACATCGGCATTTTTCCCAACGATGCCGGCGGGTTAAGAAAACTGTTGTTCAAACTCGGACCAGTGGACAAGTTGAAGGCTTGCTATGAAGCAGGCCCCACTGGCTACGTCCTCTACTGGCAGTTAACCAAGCTCGGCGTAGCCTGCGAGGTGATCGCGCCAACGCTGGTCCCAACAAAGCCTGGGGATCGCGTGAAGACCGACCGCCGTGATGCGGCCAAGCTCGCGCGATGCTATCGTGCCGGTGACCTGACGCCAGTCTGGGTGCCGGATGCGGAGCACGAAGCGCTGCGCGATCTGATCCGGCAACGCGAAGCTGTACGCAAGGACCAGCATCGCGCCAGACAGAGGTTTGGCAAGTTTCTGTTGCGGCACGGCCATCAGCCGCCGAAGGGCATGACCCGGTGGACGCAGAAGCATCTGGCATGGATCAAAAGCCTTGTGTTTGAGCACTTCGCATTGACGGCCACGCTCGAGGATCATATGCAGGAGATCGATCATGTGGGACGGCGGATCGAGCGGTTGGAAGGCAAGATCGACGAAGCGATCGCGAAGATGCCGGAACAGATGCAGGGAGTGATCGCCGCATTGCAAGGACTGCGCGGCGTGGGCAAACTGGTGGCTGCAACGGTGGTGGCCGAGATCGGCCAGCTCAGCCGGTTCGAGTCGCCACGGCAGTTGATGGCCTATTGCGGCTTGGTGCCGAGTGAGCATTCCTCAGGCAGCAGGACGCAGCGCGGTGCGATCAGCAAATCGGGCAACGCGCATCTGAGACGAGTGCTGGGTGAGGCGGTGTTTGCGTATCAGCACCGGCCATGGCTGGGAGGATGGTTGGCCAAGCGGCAGAAGGGGCTGGAGCCAGCGTTGATCGAGATCAGTTGGAAGGCGCAAACCAAGGCTCACAGGAGAGCATCCCGTAAGCCCATTGACAGGTCGTCCTATATCAAAACTCATGCTCACGCCACAGGACCTGCAGCTTCTGCGCGACCTCGCGCCGCAGGTCCTCGGCGTGGTCGCCCGCCGCCATCGCAACAACTTCGCTTCCGCCGAGGATGCCGTACAGGAAGCCCTTCTCGCAGCCGCCCAAAAGTGGCCGGAGCAAGGCATTCCCACAAACCCCAAAGCCTGGCTGATCCAGACGGCTCTCCGCCGCATGACGGACCTCCAGCGCAACGAAATCGCCCGTCGCAAGCGCGAAGAACAGGTCCCCGACTTCGGCTACCTCTCCTCCTCCACGACACCTCACGACGATCTCGACGACACCCTCAACCTCTTCTTTCTCTGCTGCCACCCGTCGCTCAGCCAACCGTCCGCCATCGCCCTGACCTTGCGCGCGGTCGGGGGACTCACCACCGCCGAAATCGCCAAAGCCTTCCTCGTCCCCGAAGCGACCATGGGACAGCGCATCAGCCGCGCCAAACAGTCCATCGCCGCCTCGCAGATCCCGTTTGAACCACTCACCGGCGACGAACGCCGCACCCGCCTCGCTGCCGTACTCCACATCGTCTACCTGATCTTCAACGAAGGCTACACGGCCTCGAGCGGCACCCAACTCCACCGGCACGATCTCGCTTCAGAAGCCATCCGCCTCGCTCGCCTCCTCAACACCCTCGAACCAAATCACGGCAACACCCAAGGCCTCCTCGCGCTACTTCTGCTCACCGACGCACGCCGCCACGCACGTACCGCACCCACAGGCGAACTCATCCCGCTGGACCAGCAGGACCGCTCCCTCTGGAACACCGCCGCCATCACCGAAGGCACCCACCTCCTTCAATCGGCGATGACCAACCCCGAAGGCGTCGGCCCCTACACGATTCAAGCTGCCATCGCCGCCATTCACGACGAAGCGCCATCCACCGAACAGACAGACTGGCCGCAGATCCTAGCCCTCTACGACATCCTTCGCAAGATGCAACCCGGCCCCCTGCAGGACCTCAACTACGCCATCGCCGAAGCCATGGTCCACGGTCCGGAACAAGCGCTCCAGCGCCTTGCGACGATTCAGGGCCTCGACAAAAACCACCGCCTCGCCGCCGTACGTGCGCATCTCCTCGAAATGGCGGGCGACCTCGAACACGCCATCGAACAGTACCGTCTCGCTGCATCACGGACAGCAAACACCCCCGAGCAGCGTTACCTCCTCACACGCGCCGCTCAGCTAGCCGGCAGTAGTCCAAAACAAAAGTGATACAATCCGTAGTGTCCCGCTAGCTCCCCCGACGCGTCCAAACTAGTCCGGTAAAGGTGGATCATTCTGTGCGTCGCACCACCCCAAATACTTTCCTGCATTCCGCCGCGTTGCTGCTTGCCTGCGCATATGTGGCCAATGCACAATCGCTCAACGTCGTATCCGGCAACGGCCAGGTCGTATTTGAATACTTCCAGTCCGTATCGCCCATGACGGTGCGCGCCGTCGATGCCTCCAACCGGCCCATCCCAGGCCTGAGCATCAATTGGTCGATCACCTCCGGCCAAGGTACCCTCGTCAACACCATCTCCGGCACCGATGCCAACGGCATCGCCAGCACCTTCTTCCTCGGCAGCGCCGTACCGGGCGGCAGCTCCATTCAGCAGTCCACCGTTACGGCCAGCAGCAGCGTCGGCAGCGCCAGCTTCTTCGTCACCACGGCGATCCTCCGTCTCCCCAACGGAGCCGCCGGTGCGCCCCCACTCGTCGAACTTCGCGTACCCACGCAGGAAAATCCAGTCGTTGTCGGAACCGCAGGCAGCGTCGTCGGAGGCGCGATCCAGGTCCGCGTCGGCGTCCAGGCAGGACCCGAAACCGGTCGCCCCGTCCCCAACGTCGGCGTGCGCGTCTATCACTATACGGACCCCGCCACCAACCCCTCCGGCGAATGCAACACGCCCAACGGCATCGTACTCACCGACAGCACAGGCACCGCCACTTGCGACCTGCGCCTCAACAACCTCATCGGTACGAACGAAATCGCCATCTCAGCCGGCGAGAGCGTCATCACTCGCAAGATCTCGCTCACGGTAAACCAGGGCGCTCCCTGCACCTTCACGCTCTCGCCCAACACCCAGTCGTTCCCATCGCTCGGCGGCACCGGCACCTTCAACCTCACACCGTCGTCCCCCACTTGCACCTGGACCGCGCAATCCAACGCCAGTTGGATCCTGATGTCCTCCGCCACCTCCGGCACCGGCTCGCGGACCCTCAACTATACGGTCCTCAACAACACCGGACCCGCGCGTGACGGCACAATCATCGCAGGCGGCCAGACCTTCACCGTACGCCAGGCAGCCATCGGCGCCACCGGCGTCCTCTCCATCGGCTCGCCCGCCACGCTCCCTAACGGCACCATCAACCAGCCCTTCAGCTACGTGATGCAGGCCACCGGCGGCGTACCTCCGTACATCTGGAGCGCCGGTGCAGGTCTCCCACAAGGTCTCTCCTTGTCCCCCGGCGGATTCCTCTCCGGGATACCGCAGACAGCCGGCATCTTCTCGTTCCCGGTCTCGGTGAGCGACGCGGCAGGCGGCAACTTCACGCGCCTCACCAGCGTCACCATCACCAACGCCGACTCGAGCCTTCCGCCTACCATCACCACAACCTCGCTCCCCAGCGGCTCTGTCGGTGCCGCCTATCAGGGATCCCTCAGCTTCACCGGCGGATGCCCCAGCCTCGTCAGTATTTCCCGCTTCAGCCTCGTCAGCGGACAACTTCCCCCCGGCCTCACGCTACAGCAACTCGGCGATCGCTGGGTCATCGCCGGTACACCCACCCAAGCCGGCGCGTTCCTCTTCACTCTCGCCATCACGGACCCCTGTGGACGTAGCTCATCCTCGAACCTCACCCTGACCATCGGTGGACAGCAGGCCGCGAACAGCATCCTCTCCTCCATTCCGCAGTTAGTGAGCTTCACCGTCACGGCAGGTTCGCAAGTACGCCCCGGCGATCAGTTGTTGTCGATCGTCAGCGCCGGACAGCCCATCAACTACGTCGCGACAGCCAGCACCGAAAACAACCAGCCCTGGATCGTCCTCGGCACCGGTAGCTCCGGCACCACGCCCGGCGCACTCTCGGTCGGCGTCGCCAACTACGCGAGCTTCCTGCCGGGAACCTACCGCGGCACGATTACCCTCGGCGGTGCAGGCATCGCACCGGCGCTGATCCCTGTCACCTTGACGATCAACTCCGCGCCCGCACTCACGGCCAGCCCCTTCCAGCTCACCTTCAACTCCAGCATCGTCATTACGCCCACCTCACAGCGCCAGTCCATCGCCGTATCCGGACCCATTGGAGCCACCTACACGGCCTCTGCCAGCACCGACAACGCCGTCAACTGGCTTGGCGTTACCCCCGTCAGCGGCACCGTACCGGCCAGCGTCGAAGCCGTCGTGAATCCCCTGGGCCTCACCGCCGGCGTCTATACGGGCCGCATCACCTTGGGCACCGCAGGCTCCACCCTCACCGTCGTACCCGTCACCTTGACGGTCACCAGTCCGCCCATCTTCACCTGGAGCACCACCGGCCTTACCTTCGCGGTCTCCTCCAGTGAACCCGTACCGTTGCCGCAAACGTTGACCATCGCCACCACCACCGGCGCGTCGATCCCGGTCACCGTCGCCGCCAATACCGCGAGCGGTGGAAACTGGCTGCGGCTCACTCCATCCGCCGGCGTCACGCCCCTCAGCATGAACATCACCGTGGACACGACGGGCCTCCGCGCCGGACAGTACAACGGTGAAATCGTCGCCCGTTCCTCCGATGGCGGCATCGCAGCATCCAGCATCCGCGTCATTCTGCTGATTACCGAAAACAGGCCGGTCATCACCTCCATCGTCAACGCCGCCAGCGACAAGCCCGGACCAGTCGCCCCCGGTAGCTGGGTCACCATCCGTGGTGCCTTCCTCGGCTCCACCCAGGACCTCACCATCTTCAAGGTCACCGACGGCAAAGTGGACACCACCCTCGCGGACGCCCGCTTCCTGGTGGACGGCATCCCCGCACCCATCATCCAGGCCTCGTCGCAAAAAGCGGTGATCCAGATCCCCTACAGCGCGTCCCTCAAGGACCGCGTGGAGATCGTCGCCGAGTACCGCGGCATCCGCTCCGACCCGACCTTTATCCCCATCGTCCTCATCAGCCCTGCGATCTTCTACACCGGCACCCCGGGCGACTCCCAGGGCCGCATCCTGAATGAGAATGGTTCGCAGAACGGCGTCGGCAACCAGGCGACAGCCGGCTCCATCATCGCCATCCACGCCACCGGCGAAGGACTCACCAACCCTGCGGGCGAGGATGGCAAAATCGCGACCAACACCAATACGCCGCAACCCCTGAGCGGTCCCATCCAGGTCTGGATGGATGGCCAGGAAGCGGAGTTCGTCTCCGCTACCGGTTTGGTCGGATGGCCTGCCGGCATTGTGGAAATCAAGGTCAAAGCGCCGTCCAACACCCGGCGCGGCGTTCCGATCCCGGTCACCCTGGGCATCAACGGCAACTTCTCGCCCGATCTCGTCACGGCGGTAATCCTCGGGCAATAGTACTCTCCAAACTACTCGCACGCGGCGTGTCACGGTATCCTGTTAGTTTGACTATGGATTGGGGCATACCGCAGTGCGAGAAGGGGATCGGCAAGGTTATCCTAAAGCCCGATTCGCCGGATTTGATTGCTGGCGTTCAGGTACAGGCGTACCCGCTATGGCCGGACGACCGGGGTTACTTCCTGGAGATCATGCGTTTTGGACAGGGCCTGCCGGCCGGCTTTGACTCGGCCACCACACAGGTGTCCGCCGCGCTCAGCTATCCCGACACCATCAAGGCCTTCCACTACCACATGGAACAAACCGACTTCTGGGTTCCCGCCCAGGGTATGTTCCAGGTGGCGCTCGTCGACCTCCGCAAGGATTCGCCGACCTTTGGCCTCAAGAACACGCTTTACATCGGGGCTCTCCGCCCCTGGCATCTCATCATCCCGCCGGGCGTTGGCCACGGCTACAAGGTGATCGGCACCACGCCAGCCATGCTGGTCTACGTCACCAACAAGACTTACAACCCGAAAGATGAAGGGCGCATCGCCTACAACGATCCGGGCATTCAATACGACTGGGAATTACAACACAAATGAAACTGATCGTCACAGGTGGAGCCGGCTTCATCGGTTCCTGCTTTGTCCGCATGCTCATTCGCGAAACCGACCATTCGGTTGCCGTGCTGGACAAGCTCACCTACGCCGGAAACCTCGAAAATCTCGAACCGGTCTCAGACAACCCTCGCTACACCTTCCATCGCGCCGACATCGCCGATGCCGAAGCAGTGGACCAGGTCTTCGCCGATGTCCAGCCGGACGCCGTCGTCCACTTCGCCGCCGAAAGCCACGTCGACCGCTCCATCTTCGCGCCCCAGGACTCCATCAACACCAACGTCAAGGGCACCTTCACCATGCTCGAAGCCGCGCGCAAGTACAAAACCGCCCGCTTCGTCCACGTGTCCACTGACGAGGTCTACGGCTCCATCGACGAACCCTACGACGCCGACGAGAACTACCCGCTCAAGCCCAGCAGCCCGTATTCGGCCGCCAAAGCTTCTTCGGATCTCCTTGTCCTCGCCTACTTCACAACGTACAAGCTGCCCGTGCTGGTGACGCGCGCCTCCAACAACTACGGCCCCTACCACTTCCCGGAAAAGCTCATCCCGTTGATGATCTCGAACGCCCTCGAAAACAAGAGCCTGCCCGTGTACGGTGACGGCATGCAGATTCGTGATTGGCTGTATGTCGAAGACCACTGCCGCGGCATCTACTCGGTGCTCGAAAAGGGCACCACCGGCGAGGTCTACAACATCGGCGGCAACTGCTCCCTGCCCAACATTGAAGTGGTCAAGCGTATCCTCGCCGCCACCGGCAAGGACGAAAGCCTCATCAAGTACGTGCAGGACCGTCCGGGTCACGACCGCCGCTACGCCCTCACCAACGAAAAGCTCACCAAAGCCACCGGTTGGGAACCCCGCATGGACTTCGACAGCGGCCTCACCGCCACCGTCCAGTGGTACCGCGAGAATCCCGGCTGGGTGCAGCGCGTCAAGTCCGGTGAGTATCAGAAGTTCTACGACCTGAACTACACCAGCCGCTAGACCGCTCGTTATATATTCTTGGTGATGACCAAGATCGTGTTCGCGCTGGCCGCCACCTTAACCCTGGCGGCCGCGCAAACTCCCCCAGACGCCCCCAAGACAGAACTGCTCTACCCCAACGGCGCGCCCGGCGCCCTCGGCGACGAAGATCGCGACAAGCCGTCGCTCACCATCTACCTGCCCACCAACAAGACCTTTGCCGTACCCACCGGCGTCATCGTCTGCCCCGGCGGCGGCTACCAGAACCTCGCCATGGACCACGAGGGCGTACAAATCGCCCGCTTCCTCAATTCGATGGGTGTCGCTGCTTTCGTATTGAAGTACCGGCTTGGTCCGCGTTACCACCACCCGGTGATGTTGAACGACGCACAGCAGGCCATCCGCATCGTACGCGGCCGCGCCAAAGAGTTCGGCATCGAACCCAATCGTGTCGGCATCTGGGGCTTCTCAGCCGGAGGCCACTTGGCATCGACAGCCTCCACGCACTTCTCAGGCCCGGAAACCCGCCCCGATTTCGCGATCCTGTCCTACCCCGTGATCTCGCTGCTCATGCCACACGTGCACCAAGGCTCCAAGCGCAACCTGCTCGGCGAAAACCCCGACCCCAAGCTCGTCGAAAACCTCTCCAACGAACTGCAGGTCACCAAAGACACGCCGCCCACGTTCCTCTTTCACACCAATGAGGATACGTCCGTCCCGCCCGAGAATAGCGTGATGTACTACATGGCCTTACGCAAAGCCGGAGTACCCGCGGAACTCCACATTTACGAACGTGGACGCCACGGCCTGGGCCTCGCGCAAATGGACGCCGCGGCCGCAACCTGGCCCTCCCGCCTGGGAGACTGGCTGCGCACTCGCGGCTTCTTGAAGTAAACGGCTCTAGCGAACCGAAGCGATCTGAATGTTATTGGCGGCCAGCGTCCGGCCGAGCATCGTGTTCAGTTGGATGCGCGCCGCCATGTACTGAGCCTTGGCGGACACCTCAGCCGACTGTGCATTCGCCAGATCGCGACGCATCTGGATCACGTCGTAAGGCCGCGAGGCGCCAAAGTCGAACTTCCGCTGCTCCGCCTTTACCAGCGCATCCTGCAGCTTCACGTTCTGCACCGCGTACTCATGCCGTACCCGCGCCTGCTTCAAACCGGCCACGGCGCTCGCCACGTCCACTTCCAACTGGCTCAAGCGCTTGTTCTGGCTCAGCTCACTCTGCCGCAAAGACAGGATGTCCACCGTATAGTCGGACTGGGCCTGTCGGTTGTTGATCGGAGCGTTGAAGAACGCGCCAATACGTCGCGTCTGAAAGTCGAACCCGAACACCTGCGACAGCGCCGTACCCGTGCCGCCCACAAACTTCGGATCCGCCACCGGCGTATTCGGCGCAGTGGGCGAGAAAATTCTCGGACGTCCCGCCAAGCCAGCCTGGTTGACGCTACCGAACACCTGCAATTGCGGCAGCAATGCGCTCTTGGTGCCCAGCGACGACTCTTCGGTATTCACTAACGTCTGTTGCGCAGAGATCACTTCCACGCGCTTGGCCTGTGCCTCTTTCACCATCTCGGCCATCGAGGGCAAATCGTCGCGATCCGGAATTGTCACCGGATCCACCGGCTGAATCCGCGCGGCCAGCAGCGTCTTATCCGCCAACCCCGTACGGCTGATCAGATTCTTCAACCGCAGTTCCTGCTGCTCAATCGTCGTCTGCGCCGTCAGCACCGCCAGATCGCTGTTGATCGAGTCGGTTTCCGCGGTAATCAGCTCGGGAGGAGCCGCCGCGCCCATCTCCACCTGCCGCTTGACGTTGTTGAAGAACAACCGCGCCGTCTCCGCGACATTCGTCTTCGCTCGCAGATCCTCATGCGCAGCCGCGAGGTTATAGTACAGATCCAGCGTCTGATTCACGATGTTCAACACCGTAGTCTCAAACGTCAGATCGGAGATGCGCCGGTTGGCCTTGGCAATGGTGATGTTACGCGCGTTCACCCGCCGTCCAAATCCGCTCAACAACGAGTGCGACGCCGTAAACTGCAGGTTCGGCGCCACCGTCGGATTCAACAAGTTCGTAGGCGCGTTTTCATTGAGGTAGTTCTGCGAAAACCGCACCGTCACCGAACCACCGCTTAAGAATCCCTGCTGCAGCGATCCGCTATTAGTACGCGTATTCGAAATCAGCACGCTCGTCGCCGACTGTGTCGTATTCGCCTGCGGCGTCGACACGTGGCTGAACGTCGTCGTTTCCTGAAACGCCGGATCCAGGTTCTGGGTCACCGTACCCACCTGCTGAATCGTCGCGTTACCAGCGTTGTTATTGTTCTGCCCGTTACCCGTACCCGCGACACCAGCGGCGTTTTGGCTACCCGTCACGCCCTGGCCGGCCGCAACGGACCCAGCCTGCTGCGCAGCGCTTGGCACACCGGGCAGCGCACCACCGGCTTCCGCACGCGTCAGCCGCCAGTCGGCTGTAATCGGACCCAACCGCGCGATCTCAATATCGATGTTGTTTTCGAGCGCCAGCAGTACAGCGTCCTGCGCCGTGAGATACAGCGTGCCGCCACGAATCAACTCGGCCAGCCGCTGCGAATTCCCCAACCGCAAGGCTGGCAACTCCACCGGACGGTACGGACGCGTAAAGATAGACCCCGTCGGCCGCAACGGCGCGATCGGATTGCTGTTCATCACCGGCTGTCCGGTGGGCGTCTGCGCGGCAAGCGTCACCGCCAGCACCGGGCACAGTCCCAAACGTATGGCGTAGGGAACGCGCATGGCCTTACCGGTTGCCTCCCTCAATCGTTACAGGAGGAGCCGCCGGAGGATTCACCGGAATCTCCGACGCCTTCGACACTCGGCCGTCCAACGCCTCGGTGATCGACACGTTGTACACATCGAGCGTCACACCCAGGGCCTGCTCAAACGCGATCCGCGCATGCGTGTAGTTCGCCATTGCCTGCGTCTCGGTGCTGCGAGCGTTCGCCAGGTCGCGCTGATCCTGCACGATCTGGAACGGCGTCGCCGCACCCAACTCGTACTTGCGCCGGTCCGCCGCCAGGGTCTGTTCCTGCAGCACCCGGCTCTTGGTCGCCGCTTCGTATCGCGCACGAGCCTGCCGCAGCCCAACCACCGCATTGTGGATGTCCAACCGGATCTGGCTCTCGTTCCGCTTCAGGTCCAGCTCGTTCTGCCGCATTTCAAGCACACTCGTCGCATAGTCCGACTGCGCCGCCCGATTCCGAATCGGTACGTTCACCGAAAAGCCTGCCGAATAGTTCGGATAGTTGCGCCGGAAGATCTGCGCCAGCAAATTGCCGTACCCGCCGGACAAGTACAGCAGACCCGGATTGTTCAACCCGGCCGCCGCGATGTCGCCCGACAAACCGTTGTTCGTCGCACCGGCAAACGCCTGCAACGTGGGCCGCAAGCCGCTACGAATACCCTTCAGGTTGATCTCGTTGCTCTGCAGGTTGATCCGCGCCTGCTCCACTTCCACGCGCTTCGACAGCGCTTCGGCCACCAGATCCTCCACCGGCCGTACCTCTTCGGTCGCCGGCATCTGGAACTTATCGAGCGGAATAATGTGGACATTGGTGAGACCCGCCGCCGTCACGCCATTGCGTACCAGCGCGTTCTTCAGCACCATTTCCTGCTGCAGATAGTTGGTCTCGGCAATCACCAGATCCTGCTGGCTCGCGTACAACTGGCTTTCGCCGCGCGTCACTTCAATCTCAGCGACAGATCCCAGATCCACGCGCCGCTTCGTCTCGTCCACCAACTGCCGCGCCGTCTGTACACCAGCGCGCCGGGCATTCACGTCCTCGGCAAACGCCACCAGATCCCAATACAGATTCAGCACCGCAGTAATCGTCGTAATCAACTGCCGCTTGAACTGCAACTCGCTGATCTTGACGTTATTGTTCTGTACCTTAATATTGCGCGTATTGACCGCACGCCCAAACCCTTGCAGCAGGTTCTGCGTGACGTTCAACGTCAGCGCGCCATTGGTAAACGGATTCAACGCGAAGAACTGCGAATTGGTCTTGATGCGCTGGCTCTGGAACTGCAAATTGGCGCTCATGCCAAAGTCGAAGTTCTGCGAATAGCCAGTCGAAAACGCCCGCGTATCCTGCACCAGCGCTGTCGTACCCGTCAGCACCGTGTTCGACTGCGGCACCGTCGTATGCGCAAAGTTCGCGCTGCCGGAAATCACAGGGTCAAACGATTGGATCACCGGACCCAACTGCGTCACGATACCGCCGCCCGAACCCACGCCCGCACCGCCCAAACTCAAATTCGATGCCGCCGTACTCACGCCCTGCAGACTCACGCTCTGCGGACCCGCCGACACTCCCAATCCCGCGCTACGCAGCACGCCGCCCGCCTTCGCACGGCGCAAGATCTCGCGCGCCAGCAGCGGACCGTACCGTTGGATTTCAATGTCGATGTTGTTCTCCACCGTCAACGCCACCACATCGGCCGCCGACAAATAGAGGTTGCCTGCCCGCATCAGGCTGTCCAACCGGCTGGTATTGTTCAACCGCACCGGCGCGACCTTCCGCGCGCGATACGGCCGCGTAAACCAATCAAAGGTGTCAGCAGCCTTGTTGCTCAGCCTCGGCGCCGGATCCACCTGCAGAACAGCGGATTGTGACGTCTGGGCCGTCGCAAGAGAGAAAGTCAGGCAAATCACGAGGAGGGCGCGGAATGGCGCTCGGGTCAAACTATTAGTCGTGCGAGGCATTATGAACAGGCCGTTTCGTTGGGATCGGTCGCATGCGTGGTGCTATTTCCGTGCGTTATATCCCCACCTCCGGCGACTCTAAGTACCGAGAGACGAAATGCGAGGGAGAATTGTTCAACCAAAATAACATCATCGTCAGATGGCACCACGGCCGGAACGTGTGAACTTTGTAAAGGATGCGGCGGCTCGAACCCCCGTCGTAAATTTTGGCCCCACACATGCATGGCAACCAACGACGATGATGGCATTCGAAACCGAATCGAGGCAGTTTGGCACGGTTCAATATCGGGAAACAGAAACGGTCGAATTTCCCGAAGGGTTGCCCGCGTTCGAAAACGAGCGCCGGTTCGTGCTGATCGAGCGAAGTGCAACCAAACCCATTGTGTTTCTACAGAGTCTAAACGCTGCCGAACTCTGTTTCGTTACCCTCCCCCTTCTCGTGGTGGATCCTACCTACCAACTCTCCATGACCCATGAGGACCTAGCCACAATAGGCCTTGGGGATCTCAAGGGACAGCAGCCCATGATCGGACGTCATGTACAGGCCTACGCCATCATGGCCATGACAGAATCTGGTCCCGCTGCCAATTTATTGGCACCGCTTGTTGTCAATATCTCGCCATGGCGGGAAGGCAAGTCCGCTCTGGGCGTTCAGGCCGTCCGCTACGACAATCGTTACGCGCACGATCACTTATTGACGGGGTCGTCATGCTAGTCATCCGCCGGCGCCTGGGCGAAACCTTCCGAATCGGCGACGATGTCGAGGTGCAGATCCTGGACTTTGGCGGCGGGCAAGTCAAGATCGGCATCAAGGCCCCACGCTCGGTTCCGGTGCTTCGAGAGGAAATGTTCTTAGCCGGAAAGCAAAACAAGCTCGCGGCGGCCCAGGCAGTTGGCAACGGGCTTGCCGACAGTCTGGTACAGCATTTGCAAGAAATCACACAAAAAACCTCAAACCCCTAGCCCGCTCTCCGATATGGCCACTGTAAGCCGACACTCAGGGCTTACGCCGGGAAAGGAATCCCGGCAACTCACCAGACAGTTCAATTCAAGGAGAGAATTGTGGCCTTTCAAATCAATACGAACATCCCCTCGCTGCAGGCGCAGGAATATCTGCGCGTCAACAGCGAATTTCAGGGCAAGACGATCAACCGCGTAACGTCGGGTCTGCGCATCGTTTCCTCCGGTGACGACGCCGCTGGGCTCGCCATCGCCAACGGGTTCCGGTCCGATCTCGCTGTTCTGACCCAGGGCGTTCGCAACGCCAACGACGGCATCAGCACGCTGCAGATTGCCGACGGTGGTATCAACAACATCTCGAAGCTGCTGGACCGTGCGCGTTCGCTCGCCACCCAGTCGGCCTCCGGCACATTCTCCGGCGACCGGTCGGTGCTGAACAGCGAATTCCAGAGCGTCATCGCCGAAATCGACCGTCAGGCACAGTCGATCGGCCTCGATGCCAATGGTGCGTTTGCCAAGAATCTGAGCGTCTTTATCGGTGGTGGCCGCGCCAACAACGGCATCACCTCCACCGCCAACGGTAGCGTCGGGGTCGACTTGTCCCGTTCGCTGGTAGACGCGAAGAACCTCGGCTTGCGCGGCGTGCAGTCTGTCGGCATCAGCGGTACCGACATTGGCGCGGGATCCTCCACCACCTCGGTGCAGCAGATCCTGAACAACACCACCAACTCCGGCTCGCAGGTCCAGCAGGGCTATACCGACTTCTTCATCAGCGGCCCCGGGTTCGCTGGCGCGGATAAGGTAAAGGTCTCCGTCAACCTGTCGGGCGTCACTGACACCGGCACCCTGGTCACGGCAATCAACGCAGCCCTCGAATCGGCCGGAACCTCCGGCACTCAGGCGGCTACTGCGTTGGCCAACGCCAACATCCAGGCAACCATCAACACCGATTCCACCGGCAAGAAGCAGTTGGCGTTCACCTCGTCGAGCACCTCCTTCCAGGTGCAGGCGGGCGACCGTACGGCCAACGCGCTGCTCGGCAACTTCACCTCCGGCTCGACGGGTAAAAATCTTACCCAGACGGTAACGGCGGGTGCAGTCACCACGGCTGGCACCGGTACCACCGCGCAGAACATCATCGTCCGCATTCAGGGCGGCGGTCTGGCATCCCCGGTCGACCTCCAGGTCAACTCCGGCGCCACCACGGCCCAGGCTCTCACCAGCCTGTCCAGCCTGATTGCGAACAACGCTTCGTTGCAGGCGGCGGGCATCTCCGCCAGCGGTCTCACCGCAGTCGGTGGCACCATCACCTTCACCTCGGCTCGTGGTGAAGCTCTGAGCGTGTCCGCCCTCGGCGACAACCAGAACCGCCTGGGCCTCGGCAGCTATCTGAACGCGACGGCCAGCGGCACGTCCTTCGAGTACACCTCGATCACCGCCGCAGCCGCTTTCACCGCGGCAGCGAAGACCAACACCTTCGACCTGTCGATCGGCGGCGGCACAAACCAGACGTTCAGCGTCGCCATCCTCGGCACCGACACCATCGCGATCGCCACCCAGAAGATCAACGATGTTCTGGCGGCGAACGCCTCGGCGCGCTCGGCGGGCATCTATGCCAGCAACGACGGTACGAGCATCACCATCCAGTCCTCCAACAGCACGGCATTCCGCCTGAACGCCACCACGGCAGCCGGTTCGGAATCGATCGGCTTTGGTACGGCTGGTGCAGCGGCGGGCTCAAGCTTCGCCTCGGTCGCGGCGGATAGCACCAACGTTGCCTTCTTCAATAACGGAGGCGGCAGCGCGGTGAGCACGTCGTTCGTGTTCAATCCGATTGTGAATGGTCAGGATGTCCAGACCGTCACCTTGTCGGCCGTCGACAGCGCGGGCGCCACGCAGTCGCTGGCTGTGCAGTTGCAGAACAACGGCACCGCTCGCAACGCCCGTACGATCGACGAAGCCATCGCTACCATCAACAGCAAGCTGCAGCAGTCCAACAACGACACTCTGAACAAGATCGTGGCCGTCAAGGATTACGACGGAACCAACTACAAGATCCGGTTCCAGAGCACGCTGCAGAACTTCAACGTCTCCATCGGCGCGGCGGGTACGGGCTCGGCAGCGGGCCTCGGCACCAGCGGCCAGCAGGGCGTTGTGTACGCCTCCGAAGCGGTGACCGGTGGTTCCACGGCCGATATCTCGACCGCGGATCTCGCCTCCGCCGCCGTTCTTTCGCTCGCTGACGCGGTTGCTACCCTCGGCCGCGCACAGGCGGTCGTCGGTCGTGGTCAGAACCAGCTGAACTATGCCGTGAACCTCGCGCAGTCGCAGCTCTCCAACGTTGCGGCCGCCGAATCGCGCATCCGTGACGCTGATCTGGCTTCCGAAGCCGCCAACCTGTCGAAGGCGCAGATCCTGTTGCAGGCCGGTGTTGCCGCGCTTGCCCAGGCCAACTCCGCCCCGCAGGCCGTTCTCGCCCTGCTTCGTGGCTAATCAATAGCTCGGAGGCCGGTTCTTTCCGGCTAACGGCTAACCCTCAGATAAGGCATGCGGGCCCGCTGGCATAACCGCCAACGCGGTCCCGTATGCCTGATTCTTTCTGAGCACTGGGGTCGCTCCGGTGAAAAACTCAGCCGTCGAAACAACCCGGAAAGAACGCGGCCAAAGGGGATGCGATATGCACGAACTGGGGGGGCACGCAATTGGCAGCGAGGTACACCTGCTCGGCCAGTCTCTACTACAGCTCGGCCGGCAGCTCTTCCTCCAGAAAAACTACAGTGAAGCCCGCGAATCCCTGTCTCTCAGCTTGGAATTTCAGCCGGATGCGGCGGAAACCTGGTTTGAGATGGGCAATGTATTGCATGCCGCAGGCAGTCATGCCGAGGCGGAAGAACGCTACGCCGGCGCGGTGGCGCTCGACAAGAGCTATGCCGAAGCTTGGTACAACCTGGGCGTCGTCCGTCTTGCGCAGGGCCACGTAACCCCCGCGCGGCAGGCATTCGAGCGGACAGTCATGCTTCGGCCTTCGCACGCCGAGGCGCACAATAACCTCGCCATCACCATGCAGGCGACAGGACAGTGGGAAGAGGCAATCGCGCATTACCGGCAAGCGTCGTACCTCAGCCCTTCGTTTGCAGCGCCGCAGTACAACCTGGGCATGTTGCTCCAGGAATGCGGTGAGTTTGAAGACGCGGCGGCAACCTACGCGACCCTGGTCGAGCAGCATCCGGAACACACGGACGGCTGCAACAACCTGGCGAACGTATTTCTGGAGTTGGGGATGGTGCGCGAATCCCGTATCGCTTACGATGCGGTGCTGGCGCGCGATCCGCGGCACCCGGAAGCAAACTGGAACCGTGGCCTTTTGCAGTTGCAGATGGGCGAGTGGGAGGCCGGTTGGGCCAACTACGAGTGGCGTCTGCGGCAGCCGCGTTCGAACCTGGACCGGTTTCCGCTGGACATGCCGCGTTGGGATGGACAGGTGCGTAAAGGTCATCGCATCCTGCTGATTGCCGAGCAGGGGCTTGGCGATGCGCTGCAGTTTCTGCGCTACGCGGCGGTTGTCAAGAACGCGGTGGCGGGCAGCGGAGGGTCCGTTATCGTTGAGTGCCACAAGCCTCTATTGGCAGTCGCGGCCCGCGCGGAAGGGGTGGATGCCGTGTGCGCCATCGGAGCGCCACGGCCCCCCTACGATTGCTGGGTCCCGTTGATGAGCGTCCCGGCGGCGATGCGGCTGGGCGGGCCTCCTGCGCCTGCAAACGGCGGGTATCTCGCGGCGGACGGCGCGCTGGCAGCGGCCTGGGCGGAAAAGCTCGGGGCGTTGTGCGGTGAAAAACGCAGGGTCGGTGTCGTATGGTCTGGCAACCCCAGCTTTACGGCCAACGCCAAGCGTACGCTTGCGCCGCAGGATGTCCGGAACTTAACCGCCGGACACCCGGACATCGCGTTCGTCAGCCTGCAAAAAGGCGTCGCGATGATTGACGGCGCCGGCCTTCTCGACCCCGCCCACAACGGGGAAACGATGGAGGACCTGGCGGCAATCCTCGCCAATCTGGACTTGGTGGTTACGGTCGACACCTCGGTCGCGCACTTGGCCGGGGCGATGGGCTGTCCCACCTGGGTGATGCTGCCGCACGCCGCAGACTGGCGTTGGATGAAGAACCGTGAGGACTCGCCGTGGTACCCGTCGATGCGTCTGTTCCGTCAGGAATCGCGCGGAAACTGGGCCCCGGTCGTCGAAGCGGTCAAGAGCGAACTCGCCCTTCTGGTAGAATGAAGGCGGACTCGGAGCGCACGTCGTCAAACACGTTCGCTCCGAGTCTCTATTCTGTAAGACACGCCATAAGATGTCCCAACCAGCAGACAAGACCCCGCCGGCCGCCGCCTCAAAAGCGCCCTTGACGGTCGGACAGTTCGCGGAACGCTTCCGCGGGGACATGATTCCGCTTGCCGGAAATTTCTCCTACTTTTGCGATTCGTCGCTGTCGTTCACCGAAGAAGACTCGCGCGATTACCTCGAAGAGCCCGTCGCCGCTCTCCCGCCATCGATCGTCGCGCTTCTCCCCAAAATCTCGATCCTCATCGTCCCGTACCTGAGCCGCGAAAAGACCGAAAAACCCCTGGTTTCGATGGTCGCCCCGCCGCAGGAAAAGCTCTCCTGGACGGCCCAGCTTCGTAACGGACAGGAAACGGTGCTCGCCTTTACCTTCACCGGCCACGAAGTCTCGGAGTACCACTACCGCTTCTACCAGCACATCTCGATCCTCATGTGGGATCTCGTCCCGGCAACCGTTAAATCCCGCTTTTCTTCGCTGTTGATGGAAGAGATCAACGCCGGTACTCACGGTGAAGTGGACGAGCAAAGCTGGCGCGCCAAGCAACTTCTGCAGCGCCGCAACGGCAAGGTCAAGGCGGATTCAAAACCCTACCTTGAGTACCTCAAGGCGTCCTTCTGCGACACCATGACCCTGTATCTGCATGGCATCTGCTGCGACATCGACGTCGACACCGGTCCTCGCCAGTTGCCCAGCCGATTCCTGCGTAAGCGCCTGCTCTTGCTGCAGGAACTCTTCCCGCCGCCAGCCGATTACTACGTGCTGCCGGAAGACATTCGCAAATAACAGATTTACCTGCACGATTCCCGCAGGAAAAGCGTCAATCGCTGTAGGCATGCTACGTCCGTTTCCTGCTTTGTTCCTGATGGCGCTCTCCAGCGCCGTCGTTGCAACCGCCGCGGACGACCCCGCACAGCTCATCGAACGCGCCCGCAAAGCCGAAGCCGACGGCAACAAAGCCCGCGCCTACGTGCTTTACCAGCGCGCCGCCGCAGCCAACCCATCGGACCCTGCCGTATGGGCCGCCATGCGCGCCCTCCGCGGCAACTTTGCGCCCATCGCCGGACCCGCCGCCATGCAGGACCCCGGACCGCCGCCCGAAGTCCTCATCCCAGGTCTCACCGGCATCCTCAGCCTGAAGGACCTCATCGACGGCAAGCGCCTCGACGGACCACCAACGCTCACTGCCGCCAAGCCTGGCAAGCGCAACTTCCATCTCCGCGGCGAGACCAAAAAGCTGTTTGAGGACGTCGCCCGCGACTTCGGCCTCGTCGCGATCTTCGAGCGCGACCTCCAAACCGCGCCCGCGTCGCCCAACATCCGCTTCGACGTCGACAACGCCGACTACAAGACCGCCCTGCAAGCCCTGGCCAGCGCGACAAACACATTCGCCGTCCCGATCACCGAAAAGATCCTGCTCGTCATCCAGGACACCGCCGCCAAGCGCCAGGAATACGAACCCACCGTCACCCGCGTCTTCCCCATCCCCCAGCGGACCTCCGCCCAGGAGGCCCAGGAACTCTCCCAAGCCATCCAGCAGACCCTCGAAGTTCGCCGCATCACCGTAGACCCGCAAAAGCGCCAGATCCTCATTCGCGACCGTGCCCGCAAAGTGGAAATCGCCGCCCTGCTGCTCGAGGACATGGCCAACTACAAGCCGCAAGTCGAAATCGAACTGGAACTGCTATCGGCGGGCAAGAACAGCTCTCTCAACCTGGGACTGACACTCCCCAATTCCACCCAGCTCATCAACTTCGGCAAGGTCAGCGACCAAATCGGCTTCCAGCGCACCTCCACCTTTACGAACTTCCTCACCTTCGGCGGCGGCGCAACGTTCCTCGGCATTGGCTTGGCCGGAGCAGAGCTGCTCGGCACCTACACCAAAGCGGAATCGAGTTCGGTGGTGAAATCCATGGTCGTAGCGAGTGACGGCCAGGCCGCAACAATCCACATCGGCGACAAATACCCCATCGTCACCAACCAGTACCTCGGCGCCACCACAGGCACCGGACAAACCAGCTTCGCACCGCCTCCCACAGTGAACTTTGAAGAATTGGGACTCATCTTGAAGGTCACCCCATTCGTCCACGGCATGGACGAAGTAACCCTCGAAATCGAAGCGGACTTCAAGGTACTCGGTAGCGGCGGCTTCAACGGCATCCCGGTCATCAATGCGCGCAAGTTCCAGTCGAAACTGCGCCTCAAGACCAGGGAATGGGCAGTGGTTGCCGGCCTGATGACAGATAACGAAACCCGAACTCTCAGCGGCATCGCCGGACTCGCCAATGTCCCAATTCTCGGGCCACTATTGAGCCGTAACGGCAAGGATCGCGACCAGTCGTCGGCACTGGTAGTGATTAAGCCGCGGATCATCTCGATGCCGCCGTCCGAGCGCTTAACGCGTCAATACTGGTTCGGCAGCGAGACCAAACCCAACTCCCCGCTGTAAGCCTGGTTCAGTTTGCGGCAAGTGGAGTGAGCATCGTCCCCTCCGGTCCAACGCCGATGGGGAGTTCGGCCCGCACAGACACAGCGATGCCCTGCACTTCAAAAGGCCGAAATGTAATCGCGCGTATCTCCTCTTCCAACAATGGCAGAAACTCACACTGCTTCTGCACGCAGGAGACACGCCGAACGCCACCTCGTTCGTCCACTTCAATCCGCACCAGCTCAAAACGCGGCGATCCGGGAAGGGCTCGTGGCCGAATACGGCTATTCGCATGGCGCATCAAGGTCGCAGCATTTACTTGGTATGTTCCATCCGGCGTCTGCTTGGGAGCATCCACTCTCTCTGGGCGTCTTGCAGACATCAAGAGCGCTACGGCGTGGGTTTCGGTTGCCTGCTCCAAGGGCTGCATGACACCGTCTTCCAGCACCCCGTCCGTCTCCGCCACGAACGACATCAAGGCCGAGCCGGACTCATACAAGCGCAACATAGTACCCCTTCGCACTTGCAGGTGGAGTATCAACCGGCGCTGCACCGATAGAGTTCCGTCGATTCTGATTACACTCGAGGAAGTATAGAGGAAGCCGCTATCGATCGGCCGAACCACCGGCAGCGGCACAACGCCCGGTGATGTATTTGGCGTAGCAATACCTACTGCAACAAAGGATTGGGCATCGGCAATATGCCATGACAAAATCGAGCGAGACGCCCCAAATCCCTGAGGCACATTGATACGCAATTCGGATGCGGGCGATATAAGACTACGCCGTTCGAGGTTCCAAGTCGTCTGATAGTGCACTTGCCGTGCGGGTTGAGCCTGAAGCACCGCCAAGAAGATAGCGAAGAAAGATAGCATGAGGTTGCGTCCTATGATAGACATATTCCCAGAGCACCTTCTTCTACTGATTGTTGCAAATCTCGTCATAACTGACATACCCAGTGCTACAAACCGAAACAGTAACCAGGCAAGTATAAGCGGGCTGAGCCATGTCCCCAGGGCATTGTGCCCAATAAAAGGTAGTGGTACACACGGGGCCTTGGACAACCGTGGCGTTGAGTATGGCGCACTGCGCAAATACACTTTCAGCAGCTACGAGCAGCAAGACGACTGATTTAAACTTCTTAAGCATGCCAAAATGATAAAAAAAAAAAAAGAAACAAAAGCAATATCAAATTCAAACGCTTAACATATTGCAAAGGAATTGCGCGACGTATCCCCAGCGATGCAACGTTTCTATCTAAGCCAGGCATAAAGGGATGAAAAGCGTGGTACTTTCTCAGCAAGGTCTCGCTCACGCTGCCAAGCGTCTGGGCATTGTCGGTGCGCGGGAAGCACGCGTGCTGGCTTGGCAGCGAGACCAAACCTAACTCCCCGCCGTGAAATCCGCGCGGAACGGCAACATCGGTATGCGAGGATAGAAAGATGAAGCGACCGTTTGCCGCGAGCGTCTGGCGCGAAGGCGATTGTTTTGTGGCACAGTGCCTCGAAGTGGACGTCGCCAGCCAAGGCGAGACCGAAGAAGAAGCGCTGAGCAATCTGAAAGAGGCGCTGGAGCTCTACTTTGAGCCGCCCTGCGCGACGCGTCCACCTCGTATCCAAACGGTTGAGGTTGAAGTTGGGGCGGCTTAGCCCACTCCACTTCCGAGAAAAACGACGGCTTGAGTCCCATCTTTCCAAAGAAGAGTGGGAACAGCTCTAGGCTGGCAGCGTGATCCGCGCCTCACACCCCACTCGCTCCGGGATGTTACTCAACGCCAAAGTCCCGCCATGACCTTCAATAATCTGGCGGCTTAACACCAGCCCAATCCCTGACCCTCCGGGCTTCGTCGTAAAGAACGGCACAAACAAATTCGCCGTATTCGACAACCCCGGACCCGTGTCGCGTACCCACAACTCCACCGTCCCCATCGGACCCTTCAGCCACCCGATCGTTACCTGCGGCTCTGTCCCGCGCATCTCTAGCGATGCCTCGGCACCGTTCTTCACCAGGTTGATCAGCAGTTGCTCCAACTGATCCCGATCCGCCGGCACCACCACTGCGGGACCACCCTCGATCACCACACGCACGCGGCTTTCGAGCTTCGCTACGCGTTCCACCAACGGACCAATCTCCACCGGCGCCAACTCCGGCCGGGGAAGTTTCGCCAGCCTCGCATACGCACCCATGAAGCGAGCCAAAGACTCCGCGCGCGTCGCAATCACCGACAGCCCGCGCTTCATATCGTCTTCCCAATCCTCGGCGCGCGGCGTGCGGATCAGCATCTGTTCCAGGCTTCCGGCAATGGACTTGATCGGCGTCAACGAGTTATTCAACTCATGTCCCAGCACGCGCACCAGCCTTTGCCAGGCTTGCAGTTCTTCTTCACGAAGCGGACGCGTCAGGTCGGTAATCACCAGCAGTTGCAGCGGCAACCCTCCTTCGCGAAACTGCGCGCGGCTGATGCCCCAGCGCCCCGCATTGCCGGCAAAGCCACGCTGCACGGTGCGCTGTGGTTCGCCGTCCAAATACTCCTCGAGGCCAATGCTGGCAGCCTCGGCATTCATGATGCGCTCCGCCGGCGTGTTCAGCAGACGTTCGCCCGCGCGATTCACCAGGCGCAGTTTGCGTTCGCCATCAAAGGCAAACACCGCCACGTTGATCTCTTCCATTACCTTGCGCAGCAAGGTTGTCGCTTCCAGCGCGCCGAGCCGTTGGGACTGCAGCGTTGTACCCATGGCGTTGATCTGCTGCAGGACGTCGCCCAGCGCGTCTTCATCCAGCGCCTGCCGGCCTCGAATCGAATAGTCGCCCTCACGCATGGCTTCCAGAAGATTCGCCAAGGTACGCAACGGCGACGCAACCCGCTCACGGATGCTGAGCCCGATCATCAACCAGATGCCCACCACGAACAGCGTGGCCGTCCATTGGATCTTGGCGGAGTAGTCGCCAGTAAAGAGGATCACCTCGGAGGCCACCACCGCGGGCAGACCCGACAGCAGCGCCAGCCACATGATGCGGCGCTCATGTACGAACTGGGACTTCCACCAGTTCATCGTCTACAGTCCGTAACGTTGCAAGCGGCGATAGAGCGCGCTCCGGCTCAAGCCCAGCGTGTTGGCGGCCTGGCTGACGTTGCCGTCGTACCGCGCCAAGGCCTTCTTGATGAGGAAGGCTTCCACATCTTCCAGGCTCATCTCTTCGAGCTTGGCGGAGGCTTGTGAACCCATCCGAAGAGCAAGGTCTGTAGCCTTCACCCACTTGTCCTGCGCCATCAGCACGGAGCGTTCGACGACGTGATTGAGCTCGCGAACGTTGCCTTGCCAAGGGTTGTCGATCAGGGCTTGCATAGCGCCGCTATCGAAACCAGCGATGCTCTTGCGATAGCGCCGCGCGTGCACGCCCAGGTAGTGATTGGCCAGCAGCGGGATGTCGTCCTTGCGTTCGCGCAGTGGTGGCAAGTGGATCTCAATCGTATTCAGACGGAAGAGCAGGTCCTGCCGGAAGCGGTTGTTGGCTACCTCATCAGCCAGGTTCGCGTTGGTGGCGGAGATGATGCGTACGTCCACACGGCGGGTCTTTGACGATCCGACACGTTCCATTTCGCCGGTCTCGAGGACACGCAGCATCTTGGCCTGCAGATTCAGCGGGACATTGGCGATCTCATCCAAAAACAATGTGCCGCCGTCGGCGAGTTCAAAGCGCCCGACGCGATCCATCTTGGCGTCGGTGAATGCGCCCTTCACATGGCCGAACAGCTCACTTTCAAAAATGCCTTCGGCAAGGCCACCGGCGTTGACGGTGACCATCGGCTTGTTGGCGCGGCCGGAGATCGCGTAGAGCGTCTGCGCCACCACCTCTTTTCCTGTGCCCGGCTCGCCGGTGATCAGGACGTTGGCATCCGAAGGCCCGACCCGCTGGATCAACTCCAGCACCGGGCGCATCTGCGGACTCTCCGCGATCATGGTCGGCAGGCGGTCATTCCGCAGCAGCTTGTTTTCGGCTTCCAACCGCTGGCCGGCGCGCAGCGCATTGCTGAGCTCAATCTGCGTCTTGACGATGGTCATCATGCGGGCGTTGTCCCAGGGCTTTTGCAGAAAGTCCCGGGCGCCTCGGCGGATAGCTTCGACGGCCAGATCGACGCTGCCCCACGCTGTCATCACAACGATCGGCAGGGTGGTGTCGAGGGTCTGGATGCGGGTGAGCAGATCGAGTCCCTCTTGCCCGGACGTGGTGTCGCGGGTGTAGTTGAGGTCCATGATCAGGAGGTCAAACTCTTTGGCCTCGATCAACTGCAGGACCGCCGAGGGCGAAGAGGCAAGCTCGGTTTGAAAACCTTCGGCCTTGAGCAGCAGGCGCAGGGCTTCGAGGATGTCCGGCTGGTCGTCCGCAATGAGAATGCGCGGCGTGTGCGAAGTTTTCATCTCAGTGATTGGCACGGCGGGTAAAGGCATCCAGGTGCACTTTTGCAACCAACGTGATGTCTAGACGTACCAACCACCTACGATAGCGCAGGTGTCCGATTTTGGGACGGACGTGTTCCAGCGGCGCGTCAGGCCACCTGTGCCCAAGCGCTCAAAGCCCGTGTCCTAAGAAGCGTTTGGCGTTGCACGGGACCCGCAATTCGCAGGCGGATTCCGGGCTGTCCGCATTCGCACGGCTCAGGGTCCACGGCACCAAAAAGTCCGCTGGGGGCGTAGGCTTCCCCGCGTTCTTCCCACCAGGAGAGTGGCTCGCGGAACCAGAGTTCGCCGTTGGCGTCTACGGTCCACTGGGCGCCCTTGGCGGCGTGCAAACCGTCGTGGGCGATGCACTCGGTTGCCAGCAACCCGGAGGCACAGTACATCTGCTCGTAGACCGGGACACCAAATGCAGACCACAGCTCGTCCCGATCCTCCAAGGTTAGCCAGGGCTGCTCGGTGTGAAAGGTAACGACGAGCGAATGCGTAACACTGTCGAGCTTGGGCATTCCGGCCATCCGGAGGCTGGCCAGGAATAGGAGTTGGCCCAGGGAACCGGCGATCGATTCCGGGCGGTACTCCTGCAGCTTTTCGAGCCAGCGGTAGTTGGAAGCGGCCGGAACAAATGCCCTGGTGTTGGCATGTCTCTTAAACCCCGGTAGGAGTAGAGCGGTACGAGGTGCGGGCTCTCCGGCCGGATGGCGAAACGCGGCTCTGCGGGCGATCATTACAGAGCTTTAGTGCGTGCGATCGACGCTTTGTATCAGGAAAAATCGAGCACTCGCGCAAGATTTCCGCCGAGGACAAACTCGGCTTCTTCTTTGCTTAATCCGAGCTCATACAAAGCCTTAGCCTGCTCCTCAAATACGGGTAGATGCCACCCCCGCGGGAAGAAGCTCGAATCGGTCCCAAAGAGGAGTCGCTTGTAGCCAAGGGTGTCCATGGACCGGTGCAAAACAGTGCGCAGGTCGAGGCCTTCAATCTTCATCCACGAGTTTGAACTCGACGTATCGAGATAGATGTTGGGGCACTGCGAAGCCACCATCAAAGCCTCGCGCAGCATCCCGGCGCCGAAGTGCGGAATGATGAAACGGACGTCCGGGTTGGCATGCGCCAGGGATTCGATCTCAAGCGGGTTCGAGTAGCGGGGATCGATGATGGTGGGTATGCCGAGCTTGCGGCGAAAACCGAGACTGAGGATACCGCAGTGGACAAACACGGCAGCGCGACCGGCGCACTGGCGGATGGCTTCGGCACACTTGGGGTCATGCAGGGAGTAGCGATGGAGGGCGGGAAAGAGGCAGAGTCCGCGGATGCCAGAGTTGCTGTTGAGGACAGCGGCGGCGTCCTGGTGGATCGGATCGAACATGGTGAAGCCGTAGAAGCGCGTGGGGTGCGCAAGGGCGACGGCGGATACAGAAGCGGCGTCCTGCGGGTGGCTGGCGATGAGGGTGGCCCGGTCGACACCGTGATGGTCCAGTTCGGCGATCCAGCGGCCACCGAGTTCATCAGCGACTGGGATTTCCCAGCCGAGGGCGGTGGCAAGGTCGACGCCGGGCTTCTGCGCTGTCAAAAGTTGGAAAAAGTTGGGGGAGAAGAAATGGACATGGGCGTCGGAAACGCTAATCGGGCCCCACGGGGAGTCGGCCATGAATTGAAGGTAGCAAATGGGGATCGTACCCATTTTGGGTACTCAGATACCCATTTTGGGTACGACCACGCTTTTTTGTAAGTGATTGGGAAAATAGCCATGTTTCTGAACGAGTGCCGGAAGCGGAATGTCTTTTTTGCGTGAGTATCGAGCCTCCGGCAGATTTGGATGCACCGCACCGGGAGAGGACGACGGCGCGATCTTTCTGCGCCGACAGACTAGCACAGGAGTTGGCGGATAAAATGGTGTTTTGAAGATCGCGATCTTTGGTGGCACCTTTGACCCGATCCACAATGCCCACCTTGCCGTGGCTTTAGAAGCGGCCCGGCATTGTATGTTGGATCGCGTGCTGATGATTCCCGCCGGGAACCCTCCTCATAAGAACAACGTGGCGCGGACCCCTTACCCGCATCGCTACCGGATGGTGGAACTTGCCTGCGAACCGCATGCGCAGTTACTGCCTTCGCGGCTCGAAGAGGGGTCGCATACGACTTATTCGATCGACACTATTGAGCGCATTCCTCTGGCTTACGACGATGAGCTGTACTTCATTATCGGTGCGGACGCGTTTGCGGAAATCGGGACGTGGAAGCGCTGGCGCGAGGTGCTCGAAAAAGTGGTGTTCATTGTCGTCAGCAGACCCGGGCACGAGTACGCTGTACCGGAGGGGGCGAGCGTTCTGCGGCTGGATCATCTGGCCTTGGATGTGTCGTCCACTGCGATTCGCAACAGCATTGAACAGGGCGAAAAGCCCGAAGGTCTTCCGACCGCTGTTTGGAAGTACATCGAAGAGCACAATCTATACCGCTAAAATGGTGTCCGTTGATTCTAACCGTCACATTGAACCCGGCCATTGACCGGACCATACTCGTCGACAAGTTGGTGTTTGAGGACCGGTCGTATATGCGGTCTTCTGTGGACTCGCCGGGGGGCCGCGGCATCAATGCGTCGCGCGTGCTGAATTGCTTTGGCGCGCAGACCATGGCCGTACTCACCGCCGGGGGCGAGCCGGGCGACCGGATGTCCACGCTGCTCCAGGAGATTGGGTTTCCGACTGAGGTCATCCGCGTCGAGGCGGACACTCGTACGAACATGACGATCTCGGATAAGGCGGGGCTGACGATTAAGCTGAACGAAGTGGGCGGGCGCATTACCGGGGATGAGTTGCAGCAGGTTCGCGATGCGGTGGAGCGCCACATACCGCAGGCCGAGTGGCTGATGCTGTGTGGCAGCCTGCCTCCTGAGGTGCCGTCGAACTTTTACGCCAAGCTGATTGAGATCGCGCATAAGGCGAAGGTGAAGACCTTTTTGGATACAGACGATGCGCCGCTACTGCGAGGTCTGGAAGCTAAGCCCACGGTGGTGAAGCCGAATCAGCATGAGGCGGAGCGGCTGATTGGGCGAGCGCTGCTGTCGCGGGCGCGATGCGTGGAAGCCGCGCGGCAGATTCAGGAACTGGGCGCTGAGACGGTGTTGTTGTCTCTGGGTAGCCGGGGCATTATTGCGTGCCGCAAGGACGAGGACATGCTCGAGGCGATGCCGCCTTCTGTAGACGCGGTGAGTCCCATTGGTGCTGGCGACGCTGTGGCGGCGGCGTTTGTGTGGGCGTCGGCGAGCGGGCTGACGTTTTTGGAATCCGTGAAATGGGCGGTGGCCTGCGGAACTGCGACGGCCATGCTGCCGGGCATGCAGTTTGCCACCAAAGAACAAACCGAAGCGCTGCTGCGGCGTATCGAAGTCAAGACTTTGCGATAGGGGACCCATGGCAAAAATTCTGATGGTGACGTCGGAGGCGGCTCCGTTCGCTAAGACCGGCGGGTTAGCCGATGTGCTGGGGGCGCTGCCTCAGGCCTTGGTCCAGCAGGGGCATGAAGTGATGGTGGTGATGCCGGCGTACGGCAACGCCAACCTGAAAGGCGCGGAACGGTTTTATAACGAACTGCCGGTGTGGATGACCGGCGGTTATTTCAACTGCGCGCTGGACCGGATTGAGCGCAATGGTGTCCGGTATGTGTTTGTGAATTGCCCGCCCCTGTTTGGCCGCCATGGCTTGTACGGCGACATGTGGGGCGACTTTGGCGATAACCCGGTGCGCTTTGCTGTACTGTCGCGCGCGGCGATCGAGATTGCACAACGCGTGTTTTTGCCGGACATTCTGCATGTACATGACTGGCAGGGGTCGCTGGCGCCTGTGTATCTGAAGACCGAGTATCGCGGCAACCCTTCGCTGCAGCGCGTCCGCACGGTGCTGACGATCCACAACCTGGGGTATCAGGGGCAGTTCAACGCTCGGGTGCTGAACGACCTTGGCATCAACATCCCATCGGTATTTCACATCAACGGTCTTGAGTACTTTGGCGATGTCAACCTGCTGAAGGGCGGCATTGAGTATTCGGACTTCATCACGACGGTGAGCCCGAAGTACGCGCTGGAGATTCAGACGCCGGAGCATGGGTTTGGGCTGGATCCGTTGTTGCGCGCGAAGTCGAGCATACTGGCGGGGATTTTGAATGGTGTCGATTATGGCGAGTGGAGCCCGGAAAATGATCCGTACCTGCCGGCGAACTATTCGGCAAAGGACTTGAGCGGCAAGCGGGTTTGCAAGAAGGCGCTGCTCGATGAGTACGGCCTGGATAGTTCGGATCTGGATCGCCCGCTGGCTGGCATCGTGTCGCGGTTTGCGCATCAAAAGGGGCTTGATCTGGTTGCCGAGTGTATTCAGGGCATCGCGGATTTGGGTATCCAATTGGTGGTGCTGGGTAACGGCGATGCAGCGCTGGAACGGGCGTTTGGCGGTATTGCCGCTGCGAAGCCCGAGCAGTTTGGGTATCGAGGCGAGTACAACAACCGGCTGTCGCATCTGGTGGAAGCGGGATCGGATATGTTCTTGATGCCGAGCCGGTATGAGCCTTGCGGGCTGAACCAGATCTATTCGCTGCGGTACGGCACGGTGCCGATTGTGCGCGCCACCGGTGGGCTGGACGATACGATTCAGCATGAGACGGGGTTCAAGTTCTGGGGCGCGACATCGCACGAGCTGTACGGTTGCATCGCGCATGCACTGCACATCTACGAGAATGAGCCGGAGTGGTGGAAGACCATGATGATCAACGGCATGAGCAAGGATTTCTCTTGGGATGCGTCGGCGACTGAATACTCGAACTTGTATCAGAGGTTGATGGCGACGGCTTGAAGATGGGCTCGTACCGAGGCGGGTACGGTGTCCGGGTAGAGCGTGTACTTGTCGTAATCGGGGTACGGCTTGCCGTCGCCGGCGAGGTCGGCGAGCATCCAGAATAGATCGGCGGCCATACCGCAGCGTCGTGAGGTTTCCAGCCACTGGCCATAGACTTCATCACGTGGTGCGGGGTTGGTGATGCCGTACTCTTCAAAGAACACCGGCTTGCCGATTTTGGCGCCGATTTCGGCGTGATCTTCAATCCAGGTGTTGCCGTAGTCGTAGGTGGTGCCGAAGGTTTCCGGGTAGAGGTGGAAGGACGCGAAGTCCACCGAATCGATGCGGAGGAACTCTTCGAAGTCGTAACCGTGTTCGCCGTTCAAGTACCACTTCAACGTGAAAGTTCTGTTGAGGAAGCCCTCGTCACCTAGGCCCACGAGGTGGTTTGCGTCGAGGGTTTTGAGATGCGCGGTCATCTCGGCAATCCAGTTGGCGAGCACGGGTACGCCGGCGGTGCAGCGGGATTCATTGGCTAGTTCCCAGGCAGCAATGGCGGGCTCGTCTTTGTAGGCGCGGCCCGTGTAGGGGTTGACGCGGGTGAGCACTTGGGTACACCAGTCTTTGTAGGCCTGACGGGGGCGCGGGTCCTGATAGAAATCGTCGTGATTGGTGAGGCCGTAGCGGGCGTTGTAGGCGTCCATGCCTCCGAAGTCCTTCCAGTTGTTGGTGAGCGGAAGAAGAAGCTTGATGTTGCGGGCGGCGGCAGCAGCGATGGTGTAGTCGAGTTCCTGCAGGAAGGCTTCATCCTGCTGTTCCGAGTACGCGATGGTGCGGATGACGTTGCAGCCGAGGGTGGCGGCGGAATCCAAGAGGCGGTCCGCCATGGTGCGGCTTTTGTGCGGCAGGTAGTAGCAATTTGCGCCTGAGAGATGGCTGCTGAGGCGCGTGCCCGTGGCTCGGATGAAATCCATTTACCAGGCCAGTGCGGTGGAGAAGACGCGCGGGTCTGCAGCGGCGTCGACGTAGCCGTTCTTCCAATCGATGTGGAGGCCGCCGGAGGAGTTCAAGGTCCAGGGTCCGGCGATGGAGAGGCGATGGCCGCGGCGCAGGAGTTCCATGCGAACGTTTTCGGCGATGCGGCTTTCGACGGTGACGGCGCCCGGGTTCATGACGTGCGGGTACACGGACGCGGGAAAGGCGGTGGAGGTCCAGCGCGGGGCCTCAATGGCCTGCTGGATGTTCATGCCGAAGTCCACCATGTTGATGAGGGTCTGCATGGTGCGCATGGGCTGATCGTCGCCGCCGGGGCTGCCGGTGAGCATGAAGGGCTTGCCGTCTTTGAGTACGAGAGAGCCTTGCAGCGTGCTGCGGGGTCGCTTGCCGCCTTCGAGCGCGTTGGCGTGGCCGGGGATGAGCGAGTAGTAGTCGCCGCGGCAGTTGAAGGTGAAGCCGAGGTTGCCCATCACGACTTTGGTTCCGAAGGAACCATGGACGGACGGCGTGAAGCTGACGGCGTTGCGATCTTTGTCGGCGACGGCGATGTAGCTTGTGTCGCCATCGTGATCGTTGCCGCCGGTGGTGAAGTCGATGGGGCGGTCGCGCAGGTTGGCGAAGCCGGGTTCAAAGTCCTCGGCGTTGCCAGGGCGAAGGTCGAGCGAGGCCTGGCGCATGTCGATGAGCTTGCGGCGTTCTGCGGCGTACTCTTTGGAAAGCAGGCCAGCGTAGGGGATCTTGATGAAGTCCATGTCGCCGAGGTATTTTTCGCGGTCGGCCATGGCGAGTTTGGCGGCCTCGATGGAGACGTGCAGGAAATCGGCGGAGTTGAGGCCCATGCGGCGAAGGTCGTAGCCTTCGAGGATGTTGAGCATCACGAGTTCGGCGGGTCCTTGGGAGGCGGAGGGATTCTTGAAGACCTGGTAGCCGCGGTAGTTGACGGAGACGGGTTCTTCGACTTTGGCGGTGTAGTTGGCGAAGTCCTCGTAGCGGAAGAGGCCGCCATTCTTGAGGGAGACTTCCGCCATTTCGCGGGCGATGTCGCCTTTGTAGAAGCGGTCGCGCGCGGCTTTGAGAGCGACGGCGCGGCCTTTGGATGCGTACTTGGCTTCTTCTTCGACGAGCTTCTTCATGGTGTTGGCGAGGTCCGGATTGCGGAAGATTTCGCCTTCCTGATAGAGGCCGCCGTTGGGGTTGCCGTACACTTTGCGCATGCCGGGGTCGAGCAGGATGATAGGCATCTGCAGTTCGTACACGAGGCGGCCTTGCACGGGGAAGCCTTTTTCCGCGAGTTCAATGGCAGGGGCGAGTACTTCGCCGAAGGTCTTGGTGCCCCAGCGGGAGAGGAGCGTGTACCAGGCGTCGACAATGCCGGGTACGGTGCCGGAGAGCAGAGTGTCGTTGACGGGGATCTTGCCGCCGGCGTTCTGTTTGTACCACTCGATGGTGGCGAGTTTGGGCGCGGTACCTTCGGCGTTGACGGACCAGACTTTGCCGGCCTTCGCGTCGTAAACGAGGATTTGGGCATCGCCGCCGATGCCGTTGGCGCCGGGTTCGACGACACCGAGCGCGGCTTGGCCCGCTACTGCCGCGTCAAAGGCGTTGCCACCGCGTTGCAGGATACGGTCGGCTGCCATTGACGACATCTGGTGCATGGAGGAGACGCCGTAGTTGGTGCCGCGTACGACCTGCTTGAGGGTTTGCGGAAAGCGTAGCTTCGGCTGCTGTTCCTGCGAGAGGGAGTGGAGTGGGAGAGATGCCACCACCGCGAGTGCGGTGTACAACACACGGGCCATACTCCTACGATATTACGAGCGAGTCTACGCGACGACGCGGCCGTCTCGCATGCGGACGATGCGGTGGCCGTAGGCGGCGGCTTCCGGGTTGTGCGTGATCATCAGGATCGTTTGGCCGATTTTCTCGTTGAGATCCCGCAGAAGACCTAGGACGAGGTCTGAGTTTTCGGTGTCCAGGTTGCCGGTGGGCTCGTCGGCGAGCAGGATCGACGGGCGGTTCACAATCGCTCGGGCGATGGCTACGCGCTGCTGTTCACCACCTGACAATTGGCGGGGCTTGCGACCGAGTTTGCTCTCCAGTCCGAGGAGTTTCAGGGCATCCGCGAACCAGGATTCCCTAGGCTTATCGTGGGTTCCGGCGATGTGACGGGCGATTTCGATGTTGTCGTTCACCGTCAGGGTCGGCAGAAGATTGTACTTCTGGAACACGAAGCCCACGGCCTGCTTACGGAGGTCCGTACGCTGGGCGTCGGTGAGTTGCATGATGTCGCGGCCGCCGATTTGCACGGTGCCGTCGGTGGGCGGGGTGAGTCCACCGAGGATGTTGAAGAGGGTCGATTTGCCAGAACCGGAGGGGCCGACGATGGAGAGGAACTCGCCCTCGGCCACGTCGAGATCCACACCACGGAGGGCGAAGACGTCGACGTCGCCCTGTTTGTAAATCTTGCGGAGGTTGCGGATCTCAATCATATGCCAGAGCCTCGATTGCGTCCTGCTTGGCGGCCTTGAGGCCGGGATAGACGGCTCCGACGAGCGAACCTACGACGGCGATACCGCCAGCGATGGGCCACCAGTCCGGCGTCGTGATCTGGACCATTTCAGGTACAAAGACGTGCATGATCCAGCGGGTGCCAAAGGTAAAGATGACACCTAGTACGGAGCCGATGAGCGAGAGCAGTACGGTTTCTGTAAGCAGGATCGAAAGGATATAGCTAGGGGAGGCGCCCAGCGCCTTGAGGATGCCGATTTCGCGGGTGCGTTCGAGCACTGCGGTGTACATCGACAGGAAGACGACAAGGAAGCCGATGAAGACGCCGAGTCCGATGACCACGCGGATGAAGGTGCGGAGCATCGGGATATTGTTGACCGACATCAGCGAGGCCAGCTCTTCCATCGAAAAGATGGAGTTGTTGGGGAACTTGTCGCTCATGCCCTTCGCGATCTCTTCCGTCTTCGAAGGATCGGCGACTTTGACATAAACGGCAGTGTACTTTTCCGATTTGCCGGTGAGTTCCTGCAGGCGGGCGCGCTGCATGAACATGCGGGAGAGCTTGCCGGATTCGACGACACCGGCGATTTTGCGGTCTGCGCCGAGGATGTTTTTTACATAGTCGCCGGCTTTTACGCCCTTCGAACGGGCGTAAATGTCATCCACCAGGATCTCGTCGGGGTTCGTGAACGGGCCACCTTCGATGAACTTGAAGCCGCCACTCATGCGGTTGAACGAGTCATAGTCGATGCCGGTGATGCCGTCAAGCATGCCGAGGGATTGCACCAGAATGCCGGTGGTGTCGGCGACGCCCGGGTACTGCCGGAACGCCGGTTCCAGCTTTGCAGTGAATTCCACGCCAAAGCCCAGGATGGCCGAGCCACCGGCACGAATGACGATGTCGGCATTGGTTCCTTTTTGGCGGCGGGCCGACTCATCGAGCATGCCGCGGCTGACGCCGACAAGGGTCAACACCATGGTGACCTGCAAGCCGATGGCGACTGCGCTTAGCGCTGTACGGATGGGCCTGTGTTTGAGATTTTCGAAGACAAGACGAGGGATCACGCAGTAAGTAACCGGACCTTTCTCATGATAGCGGCTTTCCAGGCAGGAACCAAAGAGTGGCCAGGACTGCCGCTTCCGCTGCCCTTGCGATGAGAAAGAGTTGCAATCGGGTGACCACTCCGGGGCCGTAGCCGAGTTGCCAGGACCAGAAGAGGCGCAGGAGCAAGTACGCGGTGGCGGAGATGAGAACGACGGCGGGGTAGCCGGCGAGGTACGAGAGAGCGAGCAAGGTTACGGCAAAGGTGGTGAGTACGCGTGGAAACGTCAAGCCGGCTTGCATTGCTGCAGTTTGCGGAGATGGGCGGGATACCCAGGCAAGTGCGGTACGGCAACTGTATCCGGTGAGGAGGGCACAGATCAGCGCGCGCAATAACGCGTCATATGGCGGCGCGAGCAAGAAAGTCCTTGGCTACGGCAGGGATGTCGCGCTTGCCGACTTCGATTTCACGCACCATGCGGGACAACTCTTCCGTGGAGATTTTGCCGGTCATACGAGATAGGGCGGCTTCGACGCCGGGACGTTCGGCAAAGAGAGCTTCACTGGCGATGAGGAAGTAATTCGACGGCGGGAAGACGTGCTTGTCGTCTTCGAGTTTTTGGAACTCGGGGTCGTTTGCCATGCCGTCGGACTTGCCTCCGGCGACGATGTTGATCTGGTTGTCCTTTAGCGCCTGATAGAGTTCGGCGCCGGACAGCGTCATCGCGCCGAAGCGCTGCTGGAGTTTGTAGGACACGGCGAGGGCGGACTGTCCATCTCCGCGGCCTGCGAAGTCCGGCGACATGCCCATCTGCCACTGGATCTTGCTTGCGGCGGCGGTGGAAAGGTCGGCGATGCCTTCTTTTTGTGCCAGGGACTTGAGAATGACAAACGAGGTTTGATTGCTGGCACCGAGGTACGGGAGGACGCGCATGCCGTACTGGCGGGCGAACTCACCGCGGATGCGTTCATAGGCCGCAGCGGCGTCCATCGACGCAGCCTCGCGCATGGTGAGCGTTACGGCAGAGAGACTGTCTTCGGGGTAGAGGTCCACTTCACGGCTGCTAATCGTGCTGTGAAGAAGGCCGGTATCGCCGAGGCCCAAACGCCGGACGACTTTGAAATTGGCTTTTTCCAGCAGTTGCGCTGCGATTTCGCCGAGCAACTGGTGTTCGGTTGCGCCTTTGGAACCAACGCGAATCCCTTTGTCAAAGGTGCCGCAAGACCAGGAAAGAACCAAACAAAGCAGTGCGACAGAATAACGCAAATATGTTTTCATCAAATCCGCTTTAGTTCACAGTATAGAATGTCTTGACTGATGGGCTTGCCAAACAACACTGTGTCTACCCGGCTGCAATCACTGGATGTGTATCGCGGCGCGACGATGCTGTTTATGGCGTCCGAGATTATGCGCATCCCTCGTGTCGCGCATCAATGGGGTGCGGAGAGCGGGTTCTGGCGGTTCATTGAGTTTCAGACAAGCCATGTGGCGTGGAGCGGATGGTCTGTTTGGGACATGATTCAACCGTCGTTCATGTTCATGGCGGGGGTCGCGCTGCCGTGGTCGATCGCGTCGCGATTGGGGCGTGGGGACAGGCCGATGCAGTTGTGGCTGCATGCGTTGTGGCGGTCGTTCTTGCTGGTGGCGCTGGGGATCTTCTTACGGTCGACGGGGAAGCAGCAGACGTACTTCACGTTTGAGGATGTACTGACGCAGATCGGGCTTGGGTATCCGTTCCTATTCGCGCTGGGGTTTGCGTCGATGCGGGTGCAGGCGATGGCTGCTGGCGCGGTTCTGCTGGGGTATTGGGCGTGGTTCGCTGTGTTCCCTGCCCCGGGTGCCGATTATCCTTGGACGGCGGTTGGCGTGCCTGCGGACTGGCCGCATCATTTGCAGGGGTTTGCGTCGCACTGGGATAAGAACAGCAATCCGGCACATTTCTTTGATGTGTGGTTCTTGAATCTGTTCCCGCGGGAGAAGCCGTTTTTGTTCAATGGCGGCGGGTATCTGACGTTGAACTTTGTGCCGTCGCTGGCCACGATGATCTTTGGGTTGCTGGCTGGCGGAGTGCTGCGCAGTGGGGTCCCGGATCGAGTTCGGAGGTTGGTGATGTATGGGATGGCTGGGTTGGTGTTGGGTTGGGGATTGGACACGTTAGGGATCGCGCCGATGGTGAAGCGGATCTGGACGCCGGGCTGGGCAATCTTTGCAGGTGGCTTTACGACCTTGGTGCTGGCGGGCGTGTACTGGATGGTGGATGTGCAGGGCTGGCGGAAGTGGACCTTTCCGTTTCATGTGGTGGGGATGAATTCAATCGCGATGTACGTGTTGGTGCATCTCATCGATGGGTTCCTGGCGGAGTCTTTGAAGATCCACCTGGGTCGTGCGGTGTTTGAATTTTTTGGGACAGCGCTGGCGCCTGTGGTGCAGGGTGCGGCGGTGTTGACGCTGCTGTGGATGATGCTGTTGTGGATGTACCGGCGGAAGATCTTTTTGAGGATTTGAGCGCGTTGTAATCTGTGGTTATGGGAAGTCTCAGCCTCACACCTGCAGAAGCGGAGGCCTTACGACGTAAGGCTGGCGAGCATGGGCTTACGCTGGACCAATGGCTGGAACAGCTTGTTGGCAACCAGACTTCCACGTCGAATGAAGATGTTGTCGATCGAATCTTGGCTTTGCAGCGCTCTGTGTTGCCGGATCCCGACGGCGAGACCGTTCAGGACTACATCCGCAATGATCGTCAACAACGATGAACGACTTTGTTCTGGACTGTTCGGTGGCGGCATCGTGGTGCTTTCCCGATGAGCAAACCGCCTATACCAACGGGGCGCTGCGTTCCTTGCGGAGCGGGCAACATCGAGTCGTCGCGCCGACGCTGGTAGTCTTCGAAGTCACCAACTCTGTACTGACTGGTGTGCGGAAGAAGCGCATTACTTCGACACATGCGACTGCCTTCTTACAAGCCTTTTCCAAATTGCCGTTGGTACTTGATGACACCTGCGTCGTTACCGATTTGTTCGGCATCAGTGAACGCTACGGACTCACCGCTTACGACGCTGCCTATCTTGAGGTAGCGCTGCGTTTGAAACTGCCGATTGCCACGCTGGACCGAAGGTTGTCGAATGCTGCCTTTGATGCCGGTCTGCGGGTGTATCAGCCAGTCCTTTAATCGAAGCGGCAGGGGAGTTGGATCGCTTTGGACAAGCGGTTGAGGTACTCGATGCGGGGGATTTCGGTGGCTCCCATTTGGATGGTGGCCGGTGTGGTCATCTGCGTGTCGAAGAGGGTGAAGCCGCGTTCGCGGAGCCGCTTGACCAAGCCCACCAACGCGACTTTTGAGGCGTTGGGTGCGGTGTGGAACATGCTTTCTCCGGCGAAGAAGCCTCCGATGGCGACGCCGTAGACGCCTCCCACCAGCTTGCCTTCATGCCAGGTTTCTACGCTGTGCGCCCAGCCCGCGCGGTACATCGCTGTGTAGGACTCGATGAAGTACGGCGAGATCCAGGTGGTTTGTTCGTGGCGTGGGACTTGCGCGCAGGCCTGCATGACTTGCTCAAAGGCTGTGTCGTAGGTGATCTGGTACAGGTCCTTTTTGAGGAACAGCTTTAAGCTGCGCGAGATGTGGAACTGGTCCAGTTCGAAGATCGCGCGGGGCTCGGGGGACCACCAGGTGATGGGGTCGTCGGTCCAGGGGAAGATGCCGGATTTGTAGGCCAGCAGGAGGCGTTCGACGGACATGTCGCCGCCGACGGCGACGAACCCTTCACGGCTCGCGCGTCTTGGGTCCGGGAACCAAAGGCGTTCATCGAGCCATGCGAGGTCCATGGTCACTTGGCAGTTACCTTTTCCACCGCCTGATTGTCGAACTCGTCGGTGACCCGCACGGCGATAGTGTACTCCGAAACGGCTGGCGCAGGCTTGTCGATGGTGAACTTGTAGTTCAGCTCGGCAGCGTCGCTGAGGCGGGTAACGGGTTCCGCGACGATCCAAGGTCCGCCGTTGATGGAGTACTCGGCCTTGGTGATGATGCTCATCTCGTCGCGCGCGGTGAAGGCGATGTTCAGCTTGTTGTTCGCGGCGATTTGGCCGGTGAGCGCGGTAACCTTTGGCGCGCCGTTGTCGACCAGGAACTCTTCGGATTCGAGAGTGGCGCGCAGGGTGTCCTGCGGGGTGTTGGAGGGCGAGTCCTCTGCGGTAACGCGAATGAGGTACTCGCCGTCGGCGTAGGCCGTCGAGTCGAAACTAATGTAGCGTTCGCGGACGTTGTCCTTGAGCAGCTTCCATTCGGTTTCCTTGACGCCGCGGATTTCGACTTTGAAGAGCAGGGTGTCGCCGTTTTCATCGCGGGCGAGCCAGCGGGCCCCCATGTAGCCTTTGGCCGAGTTGAGAGTGGAACTGGTGCTGAGGTCCGCGGGATTGACGGGGGTGGTCCGGCCGGAGCGGGAGCCGAGTGCGGGCAGAGACAACGTGGGCGCAGCGCCGGGGTTGGAGGGGAGGATCACAGGTTGCGGGAAACGGTAATTCGGCGGGGTGATTTCGACCTGTTCGATGGTGGGCGCGATGTTGCGAGCCTGGTAGGCGAGGTCCATCCAGGTTAGGTCCTGGGTGCCGGCGAGTGTCGCGCGGACCTGGAGGAAGCGGGCGGCGGGGGATTCGATGCGTCCGCGACGGTCCTTTAAGGTGACGGGCTGCCAGGGGCTCCAGTTTTCCTGGGTGGAACTGACGTTGCCGCTACGGGATTCGAATTTGACGCCATCGGTGGCGTGGAGGCTGACGCGTCCCCAATAGGTGAACCAGCCGGCGTCGAAGGGTTCGCTTTCCATGGTGCCTCCGGCGGGGTCGAGCTGGGGTCCGATTTGGAAGACCTTGCCGATGTTGCCGGTGACGGCGAAGATGGCGCCGGATTTGGCGACTAAGAGCGATGTGATCTGGGTGGGCGCGAGGCTGGTGACGAGGGTGTGGAGGCGGTCGGAATCGATGCGGTAGAGGTTGCCTTTGTTGCCGCTGGCGAGCAGGAGATGGTCCTGCGCGTCGAAAGCCATGTCGTAGACGATGTCGGTAGCGTGCTGCCAGATGCGCTGGGCGTAGCCGTCGGGCGCGATGCGGTAAAGCTCGGTGCCTCCGGCGATGGCCGGGGCTGCCGTGGGCGCTGTGGCTCCGGCGGCTGCTGCGGCGGCGCGTGCGGCTACGATGGGCGCGAGTACGGCAGCGGCGGCAGGGCTTGGCGGTGGAGCGGCGGCTGGGGCGGCTGAGGGTACGAAAGGTGCACCGGAACCTTTGTTGCCGATGGCGGCGGCCCAGACGTTACCGTCCTTGCCTACAGCGACGGCGGTGACTTCGCGCTTGGGGGTCTGATAGAGGACGAAGCCTTTGCCGTCGGCGCCGATGCGGATGACGAGACCTCCGGGTTCAGTGCCGGCGATGAGGTTGCCTTTGCCATCCAGGGTCAAAGAGCGGATGTGGGTTTCGCCGGTGTGAAAGAAGACGCTGCCTTTGCCGTCGGGCGCGATGCGGTGGATGTCGCCATGGTCTCCGGTGGCGGCGTAGAGGTCGCCGTTGGGGGCGAAGACGAGGGCCCAGATGTACTTGGCCTTAGGGTCGTAGAAGACTTCTGCTTTTTGGCCGGGACGTACGCGGTAGATCTTGCCGTCGGGCGCGGTGGCGGCGTAGACGTTGTCGGATTTGTCTACGGCGACGGCGTGGATTTCGAGGCCATCGAGTTCGGCGATGGTGGTGGCTTTGGCGGTGGCGGGGTCGATTTTGAGAAGCTTTTCGGACGCTCCGCTCATGGAGCCTCCGCCGACGTAGAGATTGCCCTTGGAATCCTGCGCGCAGCCCCAGAGGTAGGGCGCGGAGGCGTCGTGCAGTTCTTTGACCATGGGGGCCACGGTGAGGCGGCCGTCGCTGCGGAGGGAGAGGCGCGTCAACTTCGCCTTGTCGTAATCCGACATACTGCCCTGCTGCCAGGACTTGGTTTCAACGGCTGACAGAGTGGAGGCCAGCAGCAACGCGGCCACAGAAATGGAGATGGGCATGGATGTTTATTTGACGGTTACACGTAGCGCATAGCTGCCGGATACGGCGTAGTCGACTTCAGCCGAGGCTTGTTCGACGGCGGTTTCGGGCATACTGACCAGCATCTTGTTGCCGGTGCGGGCGGACTGCATGACGTTCAAGACCGAGGCCGGAAGACTGGGCAGCATTTTATCTTCCGAGTACACGGTGGGTTTGTTTTCGACCAGCGAGACATAGACGCGAGTGTTGGAGCGTTCCTGGTTGAGGAGCGATACGGTCTGCGCGATGTCGAGGAAGCGATTGTTGGAAGTCGCGGCGGCCTGCATACGGTTGAGGCTGTCAGCGTCGCTGACGACGATGCGATGGTCGCCTTTGGGCATGTTGGCCGGGATGCGGACCTTGAGTTCGCGTTCGATGCGGGGTCCGCGGAAGGGGCGGAGGAAGACGCGTACGGGTACTTCACCGCCGGCTTCGACTTCGTTGGAAGCGACCCAGGCTTGCTCGATCTGCGCGCTGCGGCGTTCGGGGATGAGGTCGACGGTGATGTCGACGGAGTCGAGCTTGGGAGTGTCGACCTGGTTCAAGAAGAGCTTGTTGAACTTGTCTCCCCACCAGGTGGCGAGCGCCATGGTCGGCGGCATCGGGGCTTCGGTGGGCGCCTGCATGGTGAGAGCCGAGATCTTTGAGCCGTCTGCGAATTGGACGTTGCCGCGAACCTTATAGGTGAGGTTGTCGCCGTGGTCATTCAAGCCTTCGAGCGAGTTGAAGAGCGTGACCATCATGAGGAACGGCGTCCACTTCTGGTGTACGAAGACGTTGAAGTTGAGCTTCTTCTCAGTCGGCTTGGCTCCTGCGTGGGAGACCATCTTGACGTTGACCGGGATCATTTCCGCCGTCTCGCCGAGGAGGCCCATGATGCCGGAGTGACGGTCCTGCCGGAGGGCGCCGACGATCTCTGTCGCGTTGCCGATTTTGTTGGGCTGGAAGGCGCTGGAGAGGACCATCAGGATTTCGCCCTTGGACATCGGCATGTTGATGGGGCCGAGGTTGAAGAAGGGGTGTCCGAAGGCGAGGACGCGCTTTCCGTCGTTGTAGCTGACGGTGCCGAGTCCGGTCATGCTCATGTCGCCGGAGACGAGGATACCGGCGACGGCTTCGCCGGGCTTTAGGGAGTTCTGCCAGCCACTGACGGGGCGCGGGGAGAGTAACGCACCGGTGGCGCCGCCTTGCGCGGGTTTGAGGCCCATTTGCTGGAACATACCGCCGAATTCGCGTAGCGTACTTTCGGTGAAGCCGGAGAGCGTGACCGGCGTATCGATCGGGACCATGGTGGCGCCTGCGCCTGCTGCCTGTTCGAGTACGCCACTGCCGGAGGCGCTGACGCGCTGGGCGGTGCCGGGGACTTTGGGATCGGCGGGGCGCGACTGGTCAATCTCGTTGATTTCCAGCATGCTTTCGATGGGGGTGATGCCGCAGATAGCGTCCGGCGAGAAGACGGAGAGGCGTAGCGCGACGGCGCCGACGAGCTTGCCGTCGATGTACACCGGGCTGCCGCTCATACCCCCGGCGACGTTGGTGCGGGCTGCTTTGCCGCCCATCTTGCCGAGGATGATGTTCTGCTTAGGTCCCCAGGCGTTCTTCATGATGCCGATGATTTCGATGGGGACCGGTTCGGCTTCGGTGCCTTGAAAGACCGTCCAGGCGGTGGCCTGCATGCCAGGCTTGAGGTCGGCTTCTTTAAAGATCTCCACCTTGCCGGCTGCCGGAGGCTTGGGTTGTTGCGCCAAACCTACTGTGGTGGCAACTGCGGCGACCAGCGCTAGAAGTGCTTTCACGTAATGAGTGTCCTGGCTTATGAGACGTTGAGGTCGAGCTTTCCGGTACTGTCGCCGAAGGTTTGCTGCGGTACGCCAGCCGATTCCATCATGCTGAGGAACAGGTTGGCGGCGGGCGTCTGTTCCGGCGCGGCAACGTGGCGTCCACCCTTGATGCCACCGGCGTGTCCGGCGACGAGGAGCGGCAGATTGTGGTTGCCGTGGCCGTTGCCGTCGCTAATCGCACCGCCGTAGAGGATCACCGAATGGTCAAGCAGTGAGCCGTCGCCGTCTTGCGTGGAGGCGAGTTTGCCGAGGTAGTACGAGAAGAGTTCGGCGTGGAATTCGTTGATCTTGGTTACCTTCTCGATGAAGTCCGGATGGTTCCGGTGGTGGGTCAACGGGTGGTGCGGATCGGGCACGCCGATTTCCGGGTACGTACGGACGCTGCCTTCGCGGCCGAGCATCATGGTGGAGACGCGGGTGAGGTCGCTTTGGAAGGCGATCAACTGCAGGTCAAACATGAGGCGGACGTACTCACGGTATTCGAACGGGATGCCGGCGGGCTTTTCGCCTGTGGCGATTTCGGGGTCCTTTTCGGACTTTTCGAGACGGGTTTCGACTTCGCGGATGGCCGTGAGGTACTCGTCCATCTTGCGCTTGTCGGTGGCGCCGAGGGTGCCGGTGAGAGCTTGTGCGTTCTCGCGCGTGATGTCCAGGATGCTCTTTTTGTAGAGCGCGCGGCGGGCCTTGGTCTGGGGATCGAGGCTGGGGTCGACGGTGCCAAAGAGGCGCTCAAAGAGCGACCGGGGGTTGACTTCGACGGCCATGGGCGTTTCCGGGGTGCGCCAGGAGATGGTGTTCGTGTAGGCGCAACTGGAGCCGGTGTCGCAATTGCCGATCATGCGGGAGTCTTCGCAGCCGAGTTGGAGCGAAGGTACGCGAACGTCGGCGGCGAACTTGTCGGCTACAACCTGGTCGAAGGTCTTGCCCGCGCGTACGTCTGCGCCTGCCGTGTGCTTGGGGGCGGAGGCGGAAAGGAACCCCCCGGAAGCCTTGGCGTGTGCGCCGCCTTGCGCTTTGGCGGCCATGTGATTGGAAAGGCCGGAGACGACGGTGATGTGCTGGCGGTGCTGTTCGAGCGGCTTGAGGATACGGGTGAATTCGAAGGAAGTGCCGGTTTGGGCGGGGGTCCAGTCCTTCATGATGATGCCGTTGGGGACGTAGACGACGCCGAGGCGGACAGCTTTGGGGGTCGCGCCGGTGGCGGCGAAAGCGGGCCGCATGGCATCGAGGAACGGCAGGGCAAAGGCCGCGCCTACGCCGCGCAGCATCATCCTGCGGGAAAGATGTTTACCGGTTACGAAGGTCATTCTTCTGTACTCGCTCCGTTCGGCTTTTGGATGGTAGCCGATCGCCGTTGCTGGAACGGCAGACTATTCACAATGTTTTCGACGAGGGCCGAGAAGGCATAGTTACGTTTCGGCAGGTTTGCGGCGATCTCTCGAACGATGCGTTTGTCGTATCGTTCGAGACCGCGGCCGAGGGCGTACGTGAGCAGCTTGTCGGTTACGGCCTCTGAGAACTGGGTGCTGTTGTCGGTGAGCAGCTTTTTGAGGGCCTGCGGACCTTGGAAGGTACGGCCGTCGGGAAGCTGGCCGGATGGATCGATGGGGAACTTGCCGTCCATGTCGCGCCACTGGCCGATGGCGTTGAGATTTTCAAGGCCGAAGCCTAGCGGGTCCATACGCTGGTGGCAACTAGCGCAGACCGCGTTGGACCGGTGCACTTCCATCTGCTGGCGCAGGGACGCGGATTCGCCGGCCTTGCCCTCATCGAGGGTGGGTACGCCGGGAGGAGGAGGCGGCGGCGGCGCGTTCAGGAGGTTTTCGAGAATCCACTTGCCACGGAGGACGGGCGAGGTTCGTGTGGAGTACGAAGAGATGGTGAGGATACTGCCGTGCGCGAGTACGCCGCCGCCACGCTTGGAGTTGGACATGTCGACGCGGCGGAACTCGGGTCCTTCGACACCGGGAATGCCGTAAAAGCGGGCCAGACGTTCGTTGACGAAGGTGTGTTTGGCGTCGAGGATTTCGAGAATACTGCCATCGCGACGGATGAGGTCGGTGAGGAAGTACTCGGTTTCGCGCCGCATGGCGAGGCGGAGGCTGTCTTCAAAGTCCGGGAACTTGGTGGGGTCGGGCTTTAGGACATCGATGTTCGAGAACTGTAGCCATTGGCCTGCAAAATTGTCGACGAGAGCGCGCGACTTGGGGTCAGCGAGCATGCGCTTGATCTGCGCGGGAAGGGCCGGACGCAGGCGATTGGCGCTGGCGAGAGTGAGCAGTTCCTCATCCGGCATGCTGCTCCACAGGAAGTACGAGAGGCGTGAGGCGAGTTCAAGGTCGCTGATGGGGGCGATGGGCTTGCCCGGTTGGTCGCGCTCGATGCGGAAAAGGAAGTTGGGAGATACGAGGACGCCCTGTAGAGCGGTGGCGATGCCCTCTTTGAAGCTGTCGCCCTGCTGGCGGGCCAAGGTGTAGAGCTTGGCGTAACGCGCGGTCTCGGACGGGGTGACGGGGCGGCGGAAGGCGCGGCGGGCGAAGTTGCGAATGATGGTATCGGCGCAGGCAGTGGTTTGCTGCGAGCAGACGAAGACCTTGCGGGTGCTTTCCATCGAAGGTCCGGTGGGCTGGGTGAAGGGTCCGCCGATGTCGATGGATTCGTATCGGTTGTCGATGCGGGTTTCGACACGGTCGGTCTTGATCTTGGTGCCGAGTTTGCGCAGGGTTTCGATGTCTTTTTCGGTGAGTTGACCCTTGGTGGTGATGAGCGCTTCCGCCGGACGTTTGGATGGCTCGGGGCCTTTATATTGGGGCGGAAGACCGTGGTAGTTCTTCAGGTACGTCGCCGAGAGTAGGTGTTCGCCAGCGGTGACCTTGAGGCGGCATTCGACGAACTGGCCTTCTAGGTCGGTCGCGTCCACTTCCCACTGTTGGACTAGCTTGCCATCAATGTAGAGCGCGGGGATCGCGGGTTCGGATTGGTTGGGGCGATGACCGTTGAGTACGATCTTGAAGCTGTACTCGCCGTCCACCGGGAAGCGGTGCGTGACGTGCGCGGAGTGGCGGGTGCTGAGGCCGGTGAGATCGTAGGTAGCGGGGACCTGGCCGACGGTACCCAGACGCTCATTCATGCGGACAGGAAACGGGTAATGTACGACGGCGGGCTTGAGCTTTTCGGGTCCGAAGATGGCGGTGCGGACTGCGCGTTCGGCAGCGTACAGATACTTTTCCGTGAGTACGGGAGAGATGTTGAGCGCGTCGCTGATGTTGTCGAAGCCGAAGGCGCTTTCGTCGTTGGGGAAGTTGTCGGCGGGGCGGATGTCGACGCCCAGGAGGTCGCGAACAGTGTTGTTGTACTCGGTGCGGTTGAGGCGGCGCGCGGTAACGCGGCCGGGGTCGGGCTTGGCGGTACGGTCCTGGCGGAGGAACTCAGCGGCGAGGAAGTCCTGCACGGCTTTGGATTCGGCGGCGGGGGGCCGGGGGAAGCCGGGCGGCGGCATTTCATTAGTGCGGAGCTTGCTGGCGACGCGTTCCCAGACCTCACGATGTTCGTCGAAGGCTTTGGGTTCTTTGTAGTTTTGGAGGTTGACGTCGCCCGAGGCGTTGGCGGTGTTGTGGCAGGCGACGCAGTTCTTGCGCACGAACTGGAAGACAGCGGGCGCGTCGGCGCCAGAGGCGGCCACCGCCGATCCCACAAGAGCGATAGTGCTGACGAGGCGCTTGAAGGGTGTCAACACCTCAAATTTACCAGAACGGCGGATTTGGCATATTCTAGTGGCGATGCGAAATCTTGCCGTTCTGATCTGCGCTTCGATCGTGGCCGTGCATGCCGCCGGCGTTGAGAATTACAACATCCCGCTGTGGGAACCGGGTAGCGTACCGATGGCGACGAGCGATGGTCCGCTGGATGCCCCGTTTCTGACGGTGTTTTTGCCGCCGGAGAACAAGCGCAACGGGTCCGCGGTGGTGATCGCGCCGGGCGGATCGAACATCATGCTGATGTACGGCGTGGAAGGAATTGAGATCGCCGAACGGTTCAATGATTGGGGTACGGCGGCGTTTGTGTTGACGTACCGGCTGAATCCGAAGTACAACGACCAGGCTCGGGTACTGGATGGGAATCGTGCACTGCGGCTGGTGAAGTCCCGCGCGGCGGAGTGGAAGCTGGACCCGAAGCGGATCGCTTTTGCTGGGTTTTCGGCGGGGTCGGCGCTGGCGAGGATTACGGCTGCGGCGTCGGGTCCTGGCGATGCGGCGGCGAAGGATCCGGTGGACCGGTTGGATTCGAAGCCTTGCGCGCTGGTGATGGTGTACTCGGCGGGTCGCGCAACGCCGGGTGAGGACTTGAAGAATTTTCCACCGACATACTTGCTGGCGGCGGCTTGGGACAAGGGCGCGGCCAATGGGTCGGCGCAGTTGTTTCTGGACATGAACAAGGCGGGCGGGGTCGCGGAGTTGCACCTGTATCAGCGGGGGCGGCATGGGTTTGGGTCAGCGTACACGAGTCCTGAATACGGGCCTTGGATGGATTCTCTGAAGCACTTTTTGAACCTGAATGGGTTCTTTGGAGGGAAGAAGTAGTGCGGCGTCCGTTGGTGTTGTTTGCGTTGTGTGGAGTTTTGGGTTTTTCGCAGGCGAAGGTGGTGAACGACGGGTACGGCGACTTTTTGCTGGTGCCGGCCGGGGCGTTCCAGATGGGTGATAACTTCGGGGACGGCGAGAGTCGCGAACGGCCCGTGCATACGGTGGAGTTGGACGCGTTCTACATCGGGAAGTTTGAAGTCACCAATGCGGATTGGCGGAAGTTCCGCGACGATCCGGGGTACGACAATGTGAAGTTCTGGCCGAACGGGCGCGTGATGCCGAAGGATCAGATTCCGTACTGGACGCAGGCGAACAACCACGGCGGGGGTACGCCGGATAGCGACAACTATCCCGTGCTGGGCGTGAATTGGGACGGGGCCACGGCGTACTGCAACTGGCTGAGCGAGAAGACGGGCAAGAAGTACAGGCTGCCGACGGAGGCCGAGTGGGAAAAGGCGGCTCGGGGTACGGACCAGCGGCGGTTTCCTTGGGGGAACATGATTGACCGGACGCGGGCGAACTATGTCGGGGATCAGCAGTTTGATACCGGGAAGCCTGTGGGGTCTTATCCTGCGGGAGCGTCGCCGTATGGCGCGATGGATATGGCTGGGAATGTAATGGAGTGGTGTTCGGATTGGTATCAGCGGGATTATTACGAGATGTCGCCGAAGAAGAATCCGAAGGGTCCTGCACGGGGGGCGTACCGGGTGATGCGTGGTGGGGCGTTCTTCTTTGAGGGGCAGGATTTGCGGTCGTACGCGAGGTCGGGGGCTTGGCCGTCGTTTCAGGCGTACCGGATGGTGGGGTTCCGGGCGGTACGGGAGCCTTAGGAGCGGCGGAGGGGCAGGCGTCGGATCCGGATCGACTTCGAATCTGCGGAAACTGCGGCACCTTGTTGGAGCGATTCTGCGCACTGAGTCAGGACACGAAAGATCAGTTCTGCTTGTTCGGGACCCTTCATTTTCTCGCGTCGCAGCAGAATGACTGAGGGGCGGGTTGCGTCCAGTGCTGCAAGATGCGCATGAAAGTCGTGGTCGAGAGTTACGCAGGTGCGATTGTCTTCTTTCGCAAATGCGAGAATCTTGGGGTCGGCGGCATTCGCCAGCCCCACTTCAAATACGTGCTGGGCGTCGATACCGCGATCTCGCAGGAATCGGGCCGCTCTGGAGAAAGACCTTGGTCGAGGAGAATTCTGACCATTAGGCGACTTGATGGAGGTTCTGCACCTCATCATTCAGGGTTGCTGCCGCGTAGTCCAACGCCTGCCTGAGATCCTCTTCTTCGAGGTAAGGGTATTCGCTAAAGAGTTCGGCCCGCGTGTCGTAGGTGCCAATAATGTCCAGCACCCGGCGAACTGTGATCCGCATGCCACGGATGCAGGGTTGACCACCGCACTTATCCGGCTCAATCGTGATGCGGTCGAACGTCTTCATATCTTCATGCTACCGAATCAGAATCAAGCGGAGGTCCATCACGTTGGTGCCTGTGGGACCTGTGAGGATGAGGTCTTTCAACGGTTGGAAGAAGTGGTAGGAATCGTTGTTAGCCAGGTGGACTTTGGCGCTGAGGCCTAGCTTTTGGGCTCTTTCGACTGTGGCTCCGTCGGCTTGGGCTCCGGCGGCGTCGGTGGGTCCGTCGGTGCCGTCGGTTCCGGCGCTGGCTATTGTGATGCCTTCGGTCCCGGCGATTTCCAGGGCTGCGGCCAGGGCGAACTCCTGGTTGCGGCCTCCTAAGCCTTTGCCTTGGATGGTGACTGTGGTTTCGCCTCCGGAAATGATGCAACAGGGGGGCTTGATGGGTTGTCCGGTGGCTTTTGCTTCTTTGGCGATTGCGGCGTGCATGCGGGCGATGTCGCGGGTTTCGCCTTCTATCAGGGACGACAGGACGAGGGTGCGGTAGCCGAGTTTGCGGGCGGTTTTGCGGGCGGCGTCGATGGCCAAGCGGTTGCTTCCGGCGACGATGTTTTGGACGTTGCGGAAGACTTTGTCGCGGGGCTTAGGCGTTTCTGTCAAAGCCACCGGTACCGTGATCTTGTACTTGTCGAGGACCGCTTGGGCGTCGGCGATGGTTGAGGGATCGGGGGCGGTGGGACCGGAGCCGATGGTGTTCAGGTCGTCGCCGATGACGTCGGACAGAATCAGGGTTACGACTTTGGCTGGGTAGGCGAGTTTGGCCAGTTGGCCGCCTTTGATCTGCGAGAGGTGGCGGCGGACGGCGTTCATCTCGTGGATGTCTGCGCCGCGTGCCAGGAGTTGCCTGGTGATGTCCTGCTTTTGGGCGAGCGAGAGGCCGGGGATCGGGAGAGGGAGGAGCGCGGAGGCTCCGCCGGAGATCAGGCAGAGTACGAGGTCGTCTTTGGTGGCGCTGCGGGCGATGTCCGCGATGCGCTGGGCACCTTTGAGTCCGGCTTCATCGGGTACGGGATGGGCGCACTCGTTGATTTCGATCTTGTGGAGTGGCGCGGCGTGGCCGTACTTGACGTTGATGAGGCCGGTGCAGTTGGGGATGAGTTCCTCAACGGCAAGGGCCATTTGCGCGGTGGCCTTGCCGGCTCCGATGACGAGGACGCGGCCTTTGGGCTTTTGTAGTCGCCGAAGGTGCGGGCGGATGGCGCGTGCCGGGTCCGCCGCGAGGATTGCCGCGTCCAGGATTTGACGGATGTGGCGTCTAGATTCGGCCGAACTTTTCAACGGCTTCCTTTACGCTTTTGAACTTTTCGACGAAGGGGTACATTTTGTGTTCGGTGTCGTCGAGTTCCTGCGCTTTTTTTAGCACCGCGGCGGCTTTGTCTTTAGGTACGACGACAACGCCGTCCTCGTCAGCAACGATCATGTCGCCGGGGTTGACCTTGACGCCCGCCACTTCGACGGGGATGTTCATGCCGCCGAAGCGATAGTGGTTCACCGACGTGCCAGGGGAGACGCCGCGCGAGAAGACCGGGAACTGGAGCTTGCGGAGCTGCGGGATGTCGCGCACGGGACCGTCAATGACGGCGCCGGCGAGGCCACGGTACTTCATGGCGGTGCCCATGATGCCGCCCATGCCTGCGATGTCTTCGTTGTTTTCGATCGCCATCACGTAGACGGAGCCGGCGGGGGCTTTGTCGATGGCGTCCAGCATGCCTTCCGAGGCTTTGCCGCCTTCCTTGTGCTCTTCCTTCTTGAGTTGGACGGTGACGGCGGGACCGGCGAACTTGGTCATGAAGTTGGGACGCATGTCGTGCTTCATGTACGCCTTTTGGGCGTAGAGCTGTTCCATCGCGTCCGCGACAGAAGAGACTTCGACGAGACGGTAGCCTTCGACCAGGGGGTCTCCAGTGGAGGCGGGCTGGGCGCTGAGCCAACTGCCGAGGACCGTGACCATAACGGCCGCGAGGGCGAAAATCAACACGGATTTCTTCATTTGCGTGTGTTTACGTACTTCTGATACAGGTCGGCGACTTTGCCGGATTCGGCGTCGCCCGGGTGGATGACGATGCGGTAGCGCAGGCGAAGGGTTTTGTCGGCTTCGATGACGTATTCGGCGCTTTGCGATTTGTCGTTGGTGAAGACCGAGAGACCGAAGGGGTTGACCGCGAACAGTCCGTAGGCGCGGGCGTGCCAGCGCTGGGGATGGCGGAGGTTGTCTGGATGGTCGAAGATGGCGAGGCCGAGCTTTTCGCCTTCGATTTCGCCATTGAAGTCGACCCAGTCGAACGGCTTGCCCCAGATGTTCTTTTCCGTCACAGCTCCGGTGCTTGAGACCATGTGACCGATGCTTTTCTGTTCCTGGATGCCCTTGTGGACGCGGACGGCGAAGAAGCCTTCCTTGGAATCGCCGATGGTGACTTTGCCGTTGGGGAGGAAAAGGAAGTCGAAGTCGACGATGCGTTCGGGACCTCCGGCGTAGAAGGTCATGGTGCGCTTTTCGGTGAGGATGATCTTGCCTTTGGGATCTTTCCAATCGAACGAAGCCACGATGACGCCGGAGCGCTTGCCGCCTTTGGCTTGCGCGACTTCCTTTAAAGAAAAGATGCCGAGGTTCTCCGCGCGGCCTTTGGGTTCGTTGGCCCAGAAGTTGACGCCGTTGACGTGATCGTGACCGACGAAGACGCCGCGGTGGTGGGGGTGGTCGGTCTCTTCGCCGGTGTTCTGTTCCTGGGGCCAGCGGCGGGTGACGATCTTGCCGGAGGCGGAGCGCAACGGGTGCAGGAACGGCTTGGGTACGTCGCCATTAGCGCCCGTGAAAAACTCGGTGAACGGCTTGCCGTCGATATCCACGCGGATTTTGCCGGGTTCCTGCGTGATTTGGACTTGTGCGGTGGCGAGCAGGGCCGCACCGGCGAACAACAGGTTCAGGCGGGAGAGGCGCATTTACGCCCTCCGGATGGGTACGCCGTAGCGGACGAGTGCGCCTTCGACGTCGCGCGGGGAAAGGCGAGAGGCGTCGTAGGAGACGTGGATCTTGTCTAGTGCGGGAGCGATGTTTACGCGCTGGATGCCGTAGAAGCCGTGAACGCGAGCGACGGCGTCGGCATCGGAATCCTCAAGCTTGCGAACCAGATCGTACTCTAACTCGACTTTGGTCATTTCGAGTCAAGTTTACCAAAGGAGAACGAGAAAGCCGCGTGGTTCGCACGGGGGCGAAACACACGCGGCCTCTATTCGGTAACGGGTTGTCTTTTAGCGCGGGGCTCGAGCGCCGCGTGGTCCGCCTGAGGTGCGAGAGTCGTACTTGGTTTTCTGTTCGGCGGTGAGAAGGGCGTAGAACTGGGCTTGCGCTTTGGCGTTGATCGCGGTGATTTGACCTTCCGCAGTGCCGATTTGGGCGGACAGAGAGTCGATGTTGGCGGTGGCGTTAGACTTGATGGCGGTACGCAGGGATTCGCGGGCGGCGCTGATGGCACCGGCTGGGGTTTGGGCGGCCGTTTTGGCGGCGTCAAAGATGGTCTTGGCCTGGGCGACCTGCGCTTCGGTGAGCGAGAGGTAACCGGTGAGGTAAGCCAGGTTGCCGCCGCCGCTCGCGCCAAAGCCTCTGCCGCCGCCTCTTGCGGGCTGGGCGGACAGGCTGAAGATCGCCAGGGCTGAAGCGGCGAGGGTCGTGATGATTCGTCTGGTCATTTGAAGAGTGCTCCTGACGGTACAAACTCCGAAATGTGGAGGATGTTCCGGCTTTGCCTTGTAAAACCTTAGTTAAGGGTTCGGTGAGCGGGCCATAGTTATCGTTATCCTGGGCAATAGATGTCACAACCTTGGTGGATCCGGTCGGCCGTGCTGTACGAGGTCAACACACGCGCGTTTTCCGCCACTGGGGACTTTCAGGGTGTGATCGACCGGTTGCCCGAACTGCAGGAACTGGGTGTGACGGTGCTGTGGCTCATGCCGGTGCATCCGAGCGGTGAGACGGGACGTAAGGGTCCGCTGGGGAGCCCGTATGCGGTGCGCGACTACTATGCGGTGAATCCGGCGTACGGTACGGCGGAGGATCTGCGGCGGCTTGTGGATGAGGCGCACAAGCGCGATTTACGGGTGATTCTGGATGTGGTTGCGAATCATACAGCGCTCGATTCGGTGTTGGTGACGGAGCATCCCGAGTGGTTGCGGCGGGGGGACGACGGTGCGCCGGTTTCCTCAGAGCCCGGTTGGGACGATGTTGTGGCCCTTGACTATTCGCAGGAAGCTGTGTGCGAGTACATGTGGACGATGATGTCGCACTGGCTGACGGAGTTCGGGTTTGATGGGCTGCGGTGCGATGTCGCGCATTATGTTCCGGTGGAGTTCTGGCGAGAGTTGCGGCGGCGGGTTGGTCCTGAGGTGTTTCTGCTGGCCGAGAGTGAAACAGCTCCGATGTTTGAGGGGGCGTTTGACGCCGGGTATTCGTGGAAGCTGTTCCACACGGTGAACCACATCTTTACCGATGGGATGCCGGCGACGCGGCTGCGGGAGAAGTGGGAGAAGCAGAGGCAGAGCATGCCTGAGGGTACGCTGCTGCTGCGGTTTACGGATAACCACGATGAGACCAGGGCGATTGTACGGCTGGGGGAGCGGGCGGCTCTGGCGGCATCGGCGCTGATGTTTTTGCTGGACGGGATCCCGCTGCTCTACAACGGACAGGAAGTGGGCGATACGACAGAGTCGGCTCCGCCGGCGTTGTTTGACCGGGTTCCGATTTATTGGGGGAACGGCCAGCGTCGGCCGGAGTTTCTTCGCTTTTATCAGCAATTGATCCGTCTGCGGCGGGCGCATTCGGCGCTGCAGCAGGGTGAGGTGATCTGGACCTTTAATACGGACGCCGGAAGAATTGCGAGTTTCGTACGGGAAGGGGGAAACCAGGAGTTCATTGTGGCGATCAACTGTTCAAACAGGCCTTTTGCCGGACATGTGGATGGCGGCAATGCACCAGTGTCTCTGGGTCCGTACGGCGTTCTGGTTCGTGAGCGGAAGTGGGGGAAGATGCTGGAGATTTAGTAACGCGATTGTGCTTGGACGGGCATTGCTATACTGAAGGCAAAATTCGCGACCAATCCGATTGGAGGCGAGGGATGGGCAGTTCAATTCGATACCGGCACTGGCTTTGGCGAGCGGTGGCGGCAGGTGTGGCAGCTTTCGGGCTGCTCGCGCAGCAGGAAAAGGCCGGCAACGAGGAGTCCGCCAAGTCGGTGGTTCCGGGCCAAAGTACTGAAAAAGAGAAGGATAAGAAGCCACCCGAACCTGCTTTGAAGCCGTCCGAGTCGCGCCAATACGGCACCAGCGATCCGTCCGACGTGAAGCCAAATCTGGAGCCTCGCGTACGTCCCCGCCCTGGCGCCACGGGCAATGAAGAAGAGCCTGGCGACCGCCGTTCGAACATCCGTGTTGATTCCACCCTGGTGCTGATTCCGGTGTCCGTGATGGACCCGATGAACCGTTCTGTAACGGGCCTTGAGAAAGAACACTTCCGGGTGTTTGAAGACAAGGTAGAGCAGGAAGTGGCGCAGTTTTCGTCTGAAGATTCACCGATTACGGTTGGCGTAGTGTTCGACGCGTCGGGATCGATGGGCGCGAAACTGCAGAAGTCCCGGCAGGCCGTGGCACAGTTCTTTAAGACTGCAAATCCGGAAGATGAGTTCTTTTTGATCCAATTCAACGACCGGCCGCAGTTGGTGGTGCCGCTGACTTCGAGTACGGAAGAGATTCAGAGCCAGTTGACGTTCACGAATGCCAAGGGCCGTACGGCTTTGCTGGACGGCGTGTATATGGCGATGAAGCAGATGCGGAAGGCGCGGAATCCGCGCAAGGCGATTTTGATTCTGTCCGATGGCGGGGATAACTCGAGCCGGTACACGGAGTCTGAAGTTCGCAACGCGGTGCGCGAGGCGGACGTCCAGATTTATGCCATCGGAATTTTCGAGGCGATGTCGGGGCGTGGCCGTACGCCGGAAGAGCTGTCGGGTCCTGGATTGTTGCAGGAACTGGCGGAGCAGACGGGTGGTCGCCACTTTCCTGTAGAGAATTTGAATGAATTGCCCGATGTGGCGGCGAAGATCGGCATCGAGCTGAGAAACCACTATGTACTGGGCTATACACCGAAGAATCAAGAACGCGATGGCAAGTACCGGCGCGTCAAGGTCGCGATCAAGCAGCCGCCAGGGCTGCCACCGCTCCGGCCGTTCTTCAGACTGGGATACTATGCGCCTACTCAGTAGCGTCCTGCTGCTTTCCGTATTTGGCTTTGCGCAGGACGATGTACCGACTTTTCGCGCCGATTCGCGCCTTGTGGTGTTGCATGCGAGCGTACTGGATAAGTCCGGCAAGCTGCAGACCGATTTGAAGCAGCAGCAGTTCAAGGTGTTTGAGAACAATATCGAGCAGCAAATTCGTGCGTTCCGGCGCGAGGACGTACCGGTGTCGCTTTGCATCGTGATTGACGATTCAGGGTCGATGCGGGATAAGCGCGCGAAGGTGGCGGCGGCGGCACTGGGGTTGGTGAAGGCGTCCAACAAGAACGATGAAGTTTGCGTGGTGAACTTCAACGATGAGGCGTATCTGGATCAGCCGTTCACGAACGACATCAACCGGCTGGAGCAGGCGCTGGAGAAGATCGAGTCGCGCGGCGGTACGGCGATGCGCGATGCGGTTTCCATGTCCATCGATTACCAGAAGAAGGACGCGAAGAAAGATAAGCGCGTGGTGCTGGTGATCACCGACGGCGACGATACGGCATCGACGGAGACATTGGAAAAGCTGGTGGCGAAGTGCCAGCGTAGCGAAGTACTGATCTATGCAATCGGCATTCTGACGGATGAAGAGGCTCGCAAAGCGAAGTCCGCCAAGCGCAACCTGACGATGCTGGCGAAAGAGTCCGGCGGCATGGCGTACTTTCCGAAGGAACTGGCCGAGGTCGAGAGCCTGGCCATTCAGATTGCCAACGAGATCCGCAATCAGTATCTGATTACGTATGTCCCGAGCAATCAGAATCTGGACGGGAGCTACCGGCAGATTAAGGTTACGGCGAGCGGCAAGGGCAGCCCGGTGGTGCGTACACGGTCAGGCTACTATGCGGTGGCCGAGCCTACTTCGAAGCGGCCGGTACGGTCTGCAAATAACTAATGTTGAGTTTTCTGTGGAAAGCGACTCGCGGGTACAGGCTGCACCCTTGGGATAGCCCGTACCTGAAATGGCGCATTGAAACATACTGGGGTCTGCACGCGGAGACGATGACGGCGGGGGATGTCCTGTCGTTCACGTGGCGCCAGCGCGCGGACCTTTGGCGGTTCCTGGAGTGGGCCGCCCGTACTTCGTCCTAAATTCTTCACCCTCCCCGGCTGCCGCTAATCGGCGTATAATCGGATAAAACATTTCGATTCGTCAATGGTTTAGGCTGTGAAAAGCTAAAACCAGAATTGCGGTTGTTTTCCGGTTGAGGAGGGATCACCAGTGGTTCGCTATTCCGTATTGCCCGTACTGTTGCTTGGTGCGCAGATGTTCGCGCAGGCGCAGGGTTCCGATTTGGTGCGTTTGACGCGCGATGGCGAGCGGCAGGTGAGCGTCGATGCGGACAACCAGGTGACGGTACGTTCCGCTTTGACCGGGGCTGTGGAAACAAAATCCACAAGGCTGCAATTGAGCGATCGCGTGGCGGACTTTGATCTGGATGGCGTGGGCGCGGCGTACTTTTTGACATCGGGGAATACGGTGGCGAAGTGGCGCGCGCAGGCGGCGGGCTTTGAGTTTACGTCGCGACTGGAAGGGCGAGCGACGGCCATTGGCGTGGACGAATCGGGTACGCGAGTGTTTGTCGCGATGGAAGATTCGATTTGGATGCTCGATGGCGGCGGCAATGTCGTGTTGCGAGGTGAGGCGCAGGTCCGCAATGTGGTGAAGTTGCGGTTCGATGATGCGAGCAACACGCTGTACGCGCAGGGTACGGATTATCTGGCGAGTTTGCCGGTAACGCTTGAGGCGGCGACGGTGTTTAGCGGTGCCGCAAGCCGGGCTTTGGATGGTGGGCTGCCGGCGATCTATCCGATCACGTTCCGCATTGAGCCGAGACTGCAGACGGTGAATCCGGGCGGTACGGCGGTGTTTACGATTCGGGGTACGCAGATTGAGGTTCCGTCGGGGGCTTGGAATGTGACGGTGGAATCGCCGTTGCCGGGCACGTTGAATCGCTCGGTGATGACGGTGAATGATGCAGTGACGTATCAGGTTCCTGTGCCGGCGAATCAACCTCCGGGTGTGTACCGCATTGTGGCGAAGCTCGATGGTGGGGCGAACGGCAATGCGAGTGCCGTATTTGTGGTGCCGTTTCCGAATTCGACCAACATCGATATGTGGGGTACGGGATTGGTGCGTGAGGGTCGGCTGGCGCAGGGGCAGACGGATCGCTACTACCGCATCGTGACGTCGCCTGATCCGGAATGCCAGACGCCGTACATCGCGCAACGGGTACCGCAGTTGATTGGTCCGGCATGGACGGAAGAAGGCGGCTTGGCGCAGTGGATTTCCGGCCGTTTTGACGCGATTACGGGCTGTTTTGCCGGGTTGTACCGGTATCGTACAGACATCGACTTGCGGACGTTTGATCCGGCGACGGCGAACATCGCGGTGGCGGTGTTTGCGGATAATGCAGCGACTTTGGAAGTAAACGGTGTCGCGGTTCCGAGCGAGGCGCAGGAGATCGGCGAGCCGCAGGCGTTCCGTGTGCCGAGGATTTATGCGATTCCTCGTAGCGCGTTGCGGACCGGTGTGAATCAACTGGACTTTATTGTTCGCAACGATTCGATGGCTGGGTTGACGCGCAATCCGACTGGGCTTCGGGTGGAGATCCTGCATGCGACTGCTGTGCCGTCAGTGGCGCCGGAGCCTCCACCGGTTGGGGATTTCTGGCTGTCTGTCGATCCGCCATTCCAGTTTGTGAATGGTACGACGGCGCATTACACGATTCGGGTGAACCGGATTGGTGGCTTTGCGGGTACGCCGCGGTTTGAACTGAACATGGTTCCGCCGACTGGGTATACAGCGGTATTCAACGGCAACACGCTGAGCGTGACTCGTGATTTGAACGAGACGACTGCGCCGACGACCTGGCGCTTTGCGATCCTCGGCATCTTCAATCAGACCACCCGTACGGTGGATGTCGCGTTTATTCAGAACCGGCTGACGCCGGTGGATCTGCCGCTGTACAGCACGGGCGTGATCCAGTATGCGACGCCTGCGGCTTCGGGTACGAATGATCTGCACTATACGCTGACGCAGAGTGCGGATCCTGCATTCCCGGGTCCGGCAGTGAAGGTTGTGGATGAGGCGACGTCGCCGATTGGGCCTTGGATTCTGAACGATCAATTTTCGAAGTGGGTGGGTCCGCGGCAGGATGCGAACAACCTGAATCGTGCGGGGACTTACCGGTATCAGACGACGTTTGACTTGGGATTGGGGTCTGCGGATACGGCGGCGATTGCGCTGCGGTGGGCTGCGGATAATGATACGCGAGCGTACTTGAACGGCATCCCTGTAGTGGGTTTGGTGCCGATTGATAACTTCCGGCGGCTGAACGAAGCGTTGATCACCGATGGGTTCCGGCCTGGCTTGAACGTACTGGAGTTTGAGGTTACGAACACCGATTTGGGTGGACCCTCGCCGACCGGGTTGCGCGTGGAGGTGATCAAGGCGCAGGCGGCTCGGAATCCGAATCGCGTGGTGCAGGTGTTGCGCGGACGGACGGCTACGGGTCCTGTACCGGCGCAGGGAACGGCGTTTAGCTATACGGGTCCTGCAGGGGTGACGGTGACGTCGAACGGGTTGAACCTGATGGTTGCGGCATCGGATGGCGCGCCGCTGGGTGTGTTCCCGGTGCGCGTGACGTACACGCCATCGAACGTGATTCAGGACTTCTTTGTGGTGGTTGGCGCGCGGAACTCGTTGTCCTATATCGTGAACAGCACGGGCCAGGGCGATGAAGGTACTGTCGATCCGAATTACCGGATGATTGAGAGCCCGGATCCGCTGCACCTGCCGCCAAATGCGTACATCATTTTGTCGAACACGTCGCCGGCGAGCCTGGGCATCTGGGTGCCAAACAACATCAACTCGCGTTGGATTGCGCCGCGTCGCGATGCGCTGAATCCGGTTGGTACGGGAACGTACCGGTATCGCACGACGTTCGACATGAGCGGGCGGAATCTGGCAGATGCGATGCTGGCGCTCGAATGGGCCGCGGACAATCGCGGACGAATTGAGTTGAATGGCGTGGAGCAGGATCGCATCGATTTTGCGACGGGTTTTGCGCAGATGCGGCAGGTTTCGATTACGTCCGGGTTCCGCGATGGCATCAACAACCTGGACTTTATCGTGGTCAATGATGGCGCGCCGAATGAGGCGAACCCGAGCGGACTGCACGTCCAGATTCTGGGTGCGTTTGCGGTGTCGCGCGGTACGAACCCGGGTCCTGACTTTGTGATTACGCCGGACCCTGGGGTACGGCAGATCAACTACGGACAGACGACAACGTTTGATGTTCGGGCCACGCCGAACTTTACGTTCGACAACATCCCCGTGGTGTACTCGATTGTGAATCCGCCAGCAGGGTTTACGTTCAGCTTTAATCCGCCGGCCTCTGTTGTATCGACGACGCTGACGGTGACGGCGAGCAACAGTATCGCACGCGGGCAGTATCCGATTACGATTCGCGGGCGTTGGGGCGATATCATTCGCGAGACCACGGTGCGTGTGGACATCCTGCAGAGTGCGCCGCAGCTCGCGGTGTTCTCGACAGGACGTACGACGATTGGCGGCATCGATCCGAACTATCAACTGATTGACGGCTTGGGATTGGCACGGCCGGCGTACCGCCCGGACTTGTCGGAAGCGAACGTGTTCTGGGGTACGGGTACGTGGATCACGCCGACGCCGACGTTTGAAGATCGCGGGGCGATTGGTACATACCGGTATCGCACGACGTTCAACGCAACCGGGTTCAATCCGAATTCGATTGTGATTGAGGGCATCTGGGATGCGGATGATGGCGCTGCTGCGTACATCAACGGGAACTTTGTTGGTGTACTGGAGAAGCCGTCGATCTTCCAGCCGGGTACGCTGCGGATCACGAGTGGGTTTGTGGCTGGGGTCAACCAGTTGGACTTTGTGGTGACCAACAACTCGACGTCCCCCACTGGCCTGATGGTGCAGATCAATTCGGTGACTGCGACTCAACAATAATAGAGGTTGATGCAGAATCGTGAGGTAGCGAGGATCTTATCGGAAACCGCCGATTTGATGGAAATTGCCGCGGAGGATGGCTTTCGAATCCGAAGCTATCGCAATGCGGCATCGGCGATTGAAAGCTGCCCCGATAGCGTGATGGCGATGCTGGGGTCGGAGGACCGAAAGGTTACCGATGTGCCCGGTATTGGCAAGGGCATCGCGGCGGTGCTGGAAGAGCTTGCCAAGCGCGGATCGTTCGAGAAACGCGACAAGCTGCTCGAGAAGTATCCGCCCACGGCGCTAGAGCTGCTGAAGATTCAGGGGCTGGGTCCGAAGTCTGTCGCGCTGCTGTTTGAGCATCTGCGGATCACAACTGTTGACGATTTAGAGCGGGCCTGCAAGGAGCATCGACTGGCGGAGTTGCCTCGCATGGGGACGAAGCTGGAAGAGAAGGTGCTGCGGTCGATTGCGGCGTATCGCAATTCGGCGGGGCGATTCCTGATCAGCTTTGCGCAGCAGACGGCGGATACGCTGTCCACATACCTGCTGGAGTTGCCGGGCGTGGAGCGCGTGCAGTTTGCGGGGAGCCTGCGTCGCGGCAAGGAGACGGTGGGCGATCTGGATCTGCTGGCGACTGGTCCTGGAGCAGAGCAGACGCTGGAGCACTTTACCAAGCATCCACGGGTGAATGAGGTACTGGCGCGGGGCGGGAACAAGGCGAGCATCCGGTTCGGGCTGGAAGGCTTGCAGGTGGACCTGCGAACGTTGCCAGCGTCGAGTTACGGCGCGGCGATGCAGTACTTCACGGGGAGCAAGGAGCATAACGTCACGCTGCGGCAGCGGGCGCTGAAGCTGGGGTTGACGCTGAACGAATACGGCTTGTCGAAGCTGGACGGCGGCGAGATCGTGGCGAGCGAGACGGAGCAGGAGATTTACGGCAAGTTGGGCCTGGCGTGGATCCCGCCGGAGTTGCGTGAGAATAGCGGCGAGATTGAAGCAGCCGAGGCGGGGAGCTTGCCCGCGCTGCTGGAGATCGGCGATATGCGTGGGGATCTGCACATGCATACGCGGGAGACGGACGGTCGCGCAACGCTTGAAGAGATGGCGGAGTTGGCTCGCGAGGCTGGGTACGAGTACATCGCGATTACGGATCACTCAAAAGCGCTGGCGATGGCGAATGGGCTGGATGAGGTTCGCGTGGTGGCGTTTGCGGAGCGGGTACGGCGGCTGAATGAAGACGGTGGGCTGGGCATCCACATCTTTTCGGGGATCGAATGCGACATCATGCGCGATGGCCGGATGGACTTGGACGATAGTGCGCTAGCGGAGTTGGACTTTGTGATCGGGTCCGTGCACAACAACATGAATCTCGAGTCCGCGGAGATGACGGACCGGTTGTTGGGCGCGATTTCGAATCCCAATGTCGATGCGATTGGGCATCCGACAGGGCGCATCCTGATGCACCGCGAATCGTATCCGTTCGACTTTGAACGGATCGCGGCGGCGTGTGCGGATAGGGGTGTCTGGCTAGAGGTCAACGCGAGCCCGGAACGTTTGGACATCCATGGTCCGCTGCTGCGGGCTGCGAAGGCCAAGGGCGTGAAGTTTGTGATCTCGACGGACGCTCATCATCCCAAGCACTTGGGGAACATGCGGTACGGCGTGGTGACGGCGCGTCGCGGATGGTTGACGAAAGCGGATGTTATGAACACGCTGCCGCTGCCTGAGCTGCGGGGTATGCTCGCGAAGCGGCAGAAGCCGGCATAGGCTGCGCTACCGTCACGCGGGACCAGCGTCCGGTTTGTAGCGACTTGTAGGCCGATTCCATCACAGCCGCGCTGGCGATGATGTCGCTGGGCGCGATCCATTGGTCTTCCCCGGTGAGGCAGAGTTCGCGGAAGTTGGTAACCATGCGGCGGTAGGCGCTGGCGATACACGATTCGCCGGCGATGCGGACTGGGGCTTCTCCGTCGACACGGAGCCAGCTTTCCTGATAGCCGAGGTCCAGCGAGCCTTTGGTGCCGTGGATCGAGAAGTAGACGCCGCTGTTGTTGAAGAGGCTCCAGCTTAGGGTGACGTTGCCGGAGACGCCGCATTCGGTGGTGAAGAGGACGATAGCGGAGTCTTCGACAGCAAGGTCCTGCACGGGCTGTACGGGGACGCTTTGGGCTTTGGCGACGGGCGAGATCAAGAAGCGGATGAGGTCCGCGGCTTCACAACCCTGGGCCATCATGACGCCGCCGCCGGAGAACTCGGGTACGCTGTTCCAGCGTTCGGACATGTCTTCGGGCTGGGAGAGGTCGCCGTGGAAGAGTACGAGGTCGCCGATGACGCCGTGGGCGAGGAGCGCGCGCGCTTTGCGTACTTCGGGGAGGTGGCGGAACTTGGATGTCGTCTGGAGCGGCGCCTTGGCTGTGGCGGCAGACATCATGAACTGGGCGCCGCGAGCGGTGCTGGCTGCCGGGGTTTCGCAAAGCACAGGGATGCCTGCCGAGAGCAGCGAGGCGGCTTGCGTTTCGTGAAACGCGGTGGGAGTACAAAGGCTGGCCGCGTCGATGCGGACGCTGGAGCGTACGAGAGCGTTGAGGTCTTCAAACGCGTGGAGGCCGAGTTCTTCGGCACGCTGGCGGGCGGCGGCGGAATCATCCACCACGGCTACGGCGCGAGCGCCTTCTAATGCATTCCAGGCCCGGGCGTGGGCGGCACCGGTACGTCCGAAGCCAATGATCGCCACTTGAAACAAATTCTGGTTCACGACGCTTTGATTTTGCAGCCTGAAGGCGTTTGGGTGAACCTGCCGGATAGTGCTAATGCATTGGACCGGGCGTTCCACTCCGATTTGTGGTACTCGCGGTGACGCGTTAGTACTCTGGTTTGCGCTTGGAAGAGTACACTGAACCATATGTTGAAGATCGTGATGCGGCTGTTGCTGCGCCTGGTTTTCCGTGTCGAGGTAGAGGGCACGATCGAGAAGCATGACCGGCTGCTGATTATTGCCAACCATGTGTCGTTTTTGGACGGCGTACTGCTGGGCGCATTTTTGCCCGTGGACCCGTATTGGCTGGTGAATACTGAGATTGCCGCGCAGCCGTTCTTCAAGTTCCTTTTGAAGTTCGTCAATCACATGACTTTGGATCCGGCGAATCCGTTTGCGATTAAGCAGGCGATGGCTCTGATCGATTCCGGTAAGCCAGTGGGGATCTTTCCGGAAGGGCGCATTACGGTTACGGCGCACCTGATGAAGATCTACGAAGGTACGGCGTTTATGGCGGCGAAGACAGGCGCCAGCGTTGTGACCGTCCATATCCAGAAGGCTGTGCATGTGGATTGGGCGAGCCGCATGGAGAAGCATGAGTTTCCCGGCAGCCCGTTTCCGAAGATCAAGCTGACGATTCATCCAGCGCACAAGATCGAAGTGCCTAGCGATGTTACCGCCAAGGAGCGGCGGCGCATTGCGGGCGATCGCATGCGGCGGATGATGCAGGAAATGGTGGTAAAGGATCGCAAGCGGGCGTCGCTGTTTGAGCATTTCGTCGATACGTACGATCTGTTTGGGCCGGACCGCTACATGATCGAGGATGTCCGACCCGCGCACGATACGTACGGCACGGTGATGAAGGCATCGCTGGCGCTGGGGCGGCTGATTTCGAAGATCTCCGCGGAGAAAGAAGTGGTGGGCGTACTGCTGCCGAATGCGGGTCCTGCGCTGTATACCTGCTTGGGCATGTGGGCGTTTAACCGGGTGCCGGCGATGATCAACTATACGGCTGGTCTCGACGGGATGCAGAGCGCGATTCGCGCGTCGAAGATCAAGACGATTTTGACGTCGCAGAAGTTTTTGGATAAAGCTCCGTTTGGGAAGCTGATCCCGCAGTTGAAGGACGTCCAGATCGTGTATCTCGAGGATCTGCGGCCGAAGCTGACACTTGGCGATAAGCTGTGGCTGATTCTGCGAGCGCTGCGAAATCCTCGCGCGGTGATGCGTCCGGGGAAGCCGGATGATCCGGCAGTGGTGCTGTTTACTTCAGGGTCCGAGGGCAAGCCGAAGGGCGTGGTGTTGAGCCACGATGCGCTGTACACGAACGTGATGCAACTGCATGCGGTGATCGATGTGCAGCCGAAGGACAAGTTCCTGTCGTCGATGCCGTTGTTTCATGCATTCGGCATCATGGGTGGTTTTTTGCTGCCGCTGCTGACGGGGTCGCGGATTTACCTGTATCCGTCGCCGCTGCATTACCGGGTGATTCCGGAGATTGCGTACGATCGCAACTGTACGATTCTGTTTGCGACCAATACATTTTTGGCGAACTATGCGAAGCGTGCGAATTCGTATGATTTCCGCAGCATTCGGTATGTCGTGTCCGGCGCGGAGAAACTGACGGACGAGGTACGGCGGCTGTATTCGGATAAGTTCGGGGTGCGCATTCTGGAAGCGTACGGTGCGACCGAGTGTTCGCCGGGTGTGTCTGCGAATACGCCGCTGGCCAATAAGACGGGCACGGTGGGGCAGATCTTGCCGGGCATGGAGTACAAGCTGGAAACGGTGCCGGGCATCGATACGGGCGCGCTGCTGCATGTGAAGGGGCCGAACGTGATGTTGGGGTACTGGAAGGAATCGAACCCCGGTGTACTGGAGCCGCCTTCGTCGACGTTTGGTCCTGGATGGTACCCGACGGGCGACATTGTGGAGATCGATTCGGACGGGTTCCTGAAGATTGTGGGTCGCGTGAAGCGGTTCGCTAAGGTCGCCGGCGAGATGGTGTCGCTGGAGTTGGTGGAAAAGCTTGCAGAGTTTGCTTCACCGAAGCTGGCGCATGCGTCGAGCACGAAGCCGGATGCGAAGCGCGGGGAAATGATCGTGCTGGTAACGCAGGATAAGAACCTGAAGCGCGATGCGTTGATGGCCGCGGCACGAGATCTTGGCGCGCCGGAGTTGGCGATTCCCAAGCAGATTATTTACGTCGATAAGGTGCCGTTGCTGGGTAGCGGCAAGAAGGATTATCCGGCTGTGAAGCAGATTGTCGAAAAGGCTGCGCAGCAGACGGCTGCCGTTGACGCATGAGCGGCGCCAGTCCCCATCCGCGGTTAGCGGAACAGAAGAAGTGGTATTGGTACGACTGGGCGAACTCGGCGTTTACGACTACGGTTGTGACGCTGTTCTTTGGGCCGTACATCACGTCGATTGCGAAGGCTGGGGCTGACGCACAGGGCAACATCAACATCTTTGGCGCGATGCTCGACCATGGTTCGTACTGGGCGACGTTGGTGTCGCTGTCGGTGATGTCGCAGGTGTTGGTGCTTCCGATGCTGGGTACGATTGCGGACTCGAGCCCCAGGAAGAAATGGTTGCTGGGCGGATTGGCGTACACGGGCGCGTCGGCGACGATTTCGATGTACTTTCTGAAGGGCGACCATTACCTGCTGGGTGGCTTGCTGTTTCTGATCGCCAATCTTTGTTTTGGCGCGGGCAACGTGGTGTACAACTCGTTTTTGCCGGAGTTGGCAAGCGAGGAGGATCGCGATGCGGTGTCGTCCAAAGGGTACGCCCTGGGGTACATCGGTGGGGCTACGCTGCTGATCCTGAACCTGGGGTTGTTCCTCAATGCGGAGAAGATCGGCCTTGAGACGGGGCATGCGGTTCGCATCTGCCTGGCGTCTGCGGGGCTTTGGTGGGCACTGTTCGCGTTGATTCCGCTTACAGGGCTGAAGAATCATCCGCCTCGTGTCCAGCGTGTGCCGGGCGAGAACGTGATCGCGCAGAGCTTCAAAGAGCTAGGGCATACGGTGAAGGACATGTTCGGGTACAAGCAGACGCTGCTGTATCTCTGTGCATACCTGTTCTTTAACGACGCGGTGCAGACGGTGATCACACTGGCCGGTCAGTTTGGGGCCGAGGAACTGAAGATGGAGCAATCCAATCTGACGGCGGCCATCCTGATGGTGCAGATTGTGGCGTTTCCTGGCGCGATGATCTTTAGCTGGCTTGCCAAGCGCATTACGGCGAAATGGGCGATCTTTACCGCGCTGGTGCTTTGGACCTGCGTGGTGGTTGCAATGTACGCGGTGGTGGACAGCACCAAGGGCTTCTTTATCGCGGCGGCAGTGGTGGCGATTGTGATGGGCGGTACGCAGGCGTTGAGCCGTTCGCTGTTTTCGCTGATGATCCCCAAGGGGCGCGAGGCGGCGTACTTTTCGCTGTACGAGGTGAGCGACAAGGGTACGAGTTGGCTGGGGCCCGCGTTGTTTGCAATCGTGCGCAATCAGACCCACAGTTACCGCGACGGGATTCTATCCTTGGTGGCGTTGTTTGTGATCGGGATGGCGCTGTTGTGGTTTGTCGACGTGCGCAAAGCGACGACCGCGGCGGGCAATGAACCCGTTGCAGCGTAGTGCTTAGCTGCGGCGCCATGTTATTACAGTGGATTCGACAAAATGCGAATTCAGCTCGACCTGACACCTACCCAGCTTCTGCCCAAGATCGCCAAGCTGTGGGAACTTTCCGCCGTTAAGATCCGGAGTATCGAAGATAGCTACAAGCCTGAGAACGGTACGCCCGTCTTTACGGTGGAAGGCAAGTACACCGCGCGCGGCTGGACCGAATGGACGCAAGGCTTCCAGTTTGGTTCCGCCATCCTGCAATACGACGCCACTGGCGATGAATGGTTTTTGAATAGCGGACGGCAGCGGACGCTGGACCTGATGGCGCCGCATGTGTCGCACACCGGCGTACACGACCATGGGTTCAACAACGTTTCGACCTACGGGAACCTGCTGCGGTTGGCGTTGGAAGGCCGTACGGGCGCTTCTGATTGGGAGAAAGAGTTTTACCGCATGGCGCTGAAGATCAGCTCTGCGGTGCAGGCGTCGCGCTGGACGGCGATTCCGCGAGTGGATAACGTGCCGTCGTGGCTGAAGGGTGAGGCTGGGTACATTTACAGCTTCAACGGGCCGCATTCGCTGTTTGTCGATACCATCCGGTCTCTACGGTCACTGGCGGTGGGACATCGCCTGGGGCATCAGATGATGGGCGAGGGCGACCGCAAGGTGAGCCTGCTGGGACGGTTGCTGGCGCATGCGGAAGCGACATCGCGGTACGGGATCTTCCACGGCAAGGGTCGCGATGCGTACGATGTACGTGGGCGTACGGCGCATGAGGCGATCTTTAACGTGAATGATGGCGCGTTCCGGTGTCCGAACTCGCAGCAGGGTTTTTCGCCGTTTACGACGTGGACGCGAGGTCTGGCGTGGGCAGTGACGGGGTACGCGGAGCAGTTGGAGTACTTCGAGACGGTGGCGGATGCGGAGTTGGAGCCGTTTGGCGGTCGCGCGGCGGTGACGGCGATGCTGCGTACAACGGCGGAAGATGTGAGCGACTTCTTCATCGAGCAGGCGACGTCGCTGGACGGGATCCCGATGTGGGATACGGGCGCGGGCAACATCCATCAGTTGGGCAAGTATCAGGACAAGGTGTCCGATCCTTACAATCCGTACGAGCCGGTGGATTCGAGCGCGGCCTGCATCGCATCGCAGGGGTTGTTGCGGTTTGGTGCGTGGCTGGAATCGAAGGGCGAGACGGAGAAGGCGAAGCATTACCGGCAGGCCGGACTGACCGTGCTTTCGACATTGTTAGAAGAACCTTACCTGAGCACCGATGAGAGTCACCAGGGGCTCATCCTGCACAGCATTTACCATCGTCCGAACGGTTGGGATCATGTGCGGCAGGGGCAAGCGATCCCGAACGGGGAATCGTCGATGTGGGGCGATTATCATGCCCGGGAAGCGGCGTTGTACGTACAGCGGCTGGCAAAGAATGAACCATATTTGCGCTTTTGGCCGCAGTAAACGTATATAGAGCTAAAGTAGAAAGCTCGGGGAGGGTGCGGACCTTATGAATCCTGGCGGCCAATGGTACTACCTGGATGGGAACGAGTCGCGTGGTCCTGTGTCGCAACAGCAGTTGCTGGACCTGATTCGGAGTAGCCGCATTCCGGCAGATACGATGGTGGCGGGTGCGGGATGGCAGCAGTGGCAACCTGCGAAAGCGGTGTTTGCCGATATGCTCGCTGCTCCGGCACCAGCGCCGGTTGCGCCGCCGCAGCATCCTCCCACAACCGTACTGCAGCAGCCGTTGGCGAGTCCGATTGTGAGTGCGCCGCAGCCGCAGCCCCAACCGCAGGCGAAGCCGGTGGTGGAAGCCGCTCCGATGCCGACGGCGATTGGCGCGGTACAGCTGCGGTGTATTGCGGGTCCTGACAACGGCAAGGTTTTTGTGGTCAGCGCGCAGGAAGTGACGCTGGGCCGTGTGGCGGGGATCGGGCAGAATGATGCCGCGGTGGCCGATCACCACGTGATGTTGTCGTGGACGAACAACATGCTGAACTTCCGCACGGGTCCGAATGCGTCGATCCAGATCAACGGGATGACGCCAAGCCAGGGTGCGCTGATGCTGGGGCAGACGTTCACGATGGGAGCGTCGACGTGGCAGGTTAGCAATCAGTCCTTTACGCTGGGCGGGCTTTTGGATAGCGTGGGGAGCCGGCTGAATTCGCTGGCATCCACCGAGAAACTGGAAGGGTTCAGCCTGGGCGAGATGTTTTCGGAAGTGTTCAAGAAACGGTCGCAAGAGGAAGTGGACGAGTACTTCATCTGCGGTACTTCGAAGACGACGCCTCCGATTGAGAACGCGGTTACGGGATGGCCGAAGCCGTGGTTCTTTATGCGCGTGCTGATCTTTATGGGCCTGATCTACTTCGGGTTCCTGATGGCCTGGCAGCAGTTTACGAACATGAACCTGCTGCCGGGGCTGATGATGATGGGGTCTCTGGTGTTTCCGCTGGCGACGGTGATTCTGTTCTTTGAGCTGAATACGCCGCGGAACATCTCATTCCATTACACGCTGGGGCTGTTGTGCGCGGGCGGCGTGGTGTCGCTGTTCCTGTCGCTGGTGGGCTTTAAGGTGTCGAGCCTGTCGGCGATTCTGGGGCCTCCGGCGGCGGGGATTGTCGAGGAGATCGGGAAGTTGCTCACGGTGATCATCGTGGTGCGGAATATGAAGTACAAGTACGTGCTGAATGGGTTGTTGTTCGGCGCGTCGGTGGGCGCAGGGTTCGCGATTTTTGAGAGCGCGGGCTATGCGTTCAACTCGTTTCTGGAGCCGGTGATGGCTGTGGTGTCCGGCCGTGCGTCGTTCCGTGGGGCGAATCTATTGGCGTACGCGGGCGGCGAGATGACGAGCAACATCGTGCTACGGGGACTGTTGAGTCCGTTCTGCCACGTTGCCTGGACGGCGATTGCGGCGGGTGCGTTGTGGCGGGTGAAGGGCGATAAACCATTTCAACCGGCGATGCTGTTTGACCCCAAGTTTCTAAAGGCCTTCATGATTCCGATGGTGCTGCACATGATCTGGAATGCGCAGTTCATTCCATCGCGATTTTGGATTAAGCACCTGCTGTTGGGCGTGGTCGGATGGTACGTTGTGTTCGGCATCGTGCAGCAGGGGCTGAAGCAGGTTCGCGCGGCGCAGTTGGAGCAGGTGAAGGAAGAGCTGTCGAAGACACAGTCTGTGATTTCGGCTGTGACGGGACGGCATCTGGCGCCGAGTTACGCGACGCGGTAGCGGCTATTTGACCTTGACCGTAACGCGTTCGGAGTCCACCTCGCCGAGGCCTCCGATGGCCTTGATGGTGTAGGTGGTGGTGGCTTGCGGAATGTCGGAGGCGCAGCCACCGTGCGAGTCAGGGCCTTTGATCCAGCCACCGCCGGAGATTTCCCACTTAACGACGTTGACGGCGCGTACGCAGAAGTTGAACGGCGAACCTTTGGGAATTTCGAGAGACTCCACGCTGACTTCGACGATCTTGGCGGAGGGCGGGCCGACCTGGACCATGGTCTTTTGCGAGACCGAGGTTCCGGCGGCGTTGCGTGCGGTGAGGGTGTAGGTGGTGGTGGCGGATGGCTTGACGCCGAAGCAGCGTGTCATAGCCGGCCAGAGGCGCTCGACCGGGGGATCGAGGGTGACTTCGGTGGCGGACTCGGTGCCGTAGCAGAGGTTGACGGGTCCTGCTCCGGCGTGGGTAACGCTGGGGTCCGAGTAGAACTGCGTGATGACCGGTGGCTTGACGCTGGTATCCGCTTTGTCGGGGCTGGGGACGGACTTTTCCGCCGGGGTTCCGCAGGACCAGAGAAAAACGCTGCTGAGTACCACCAAGTGCGTACGCATGCCTGATGGTAACAACCGGGTGTGCGGTAGAATTACGGGAACAATCCCATGTCCGCAGCCCCCCCGCAAAGCATGACCGGATACGCCCGGGTACGCCGTCCGGCCTCGAATGGCGGCGAGGTGCTGGTGAGCGTCAAGAGCGTCAATCATCGAGGCTTAGACATCCATCTGCATACGTCGATTGATCTGTCTGTGGAGAACGAAGTTCGCACGGCGATCAAAAAGCGGTTGACGCGCGGGCATGTCGAGGTACGGATCGGGATCGTGAAAGGTACGCAGGGGGAGGCGGCGGCGCTGAATAAGCCGCTGTTTGAGTCCTACCTGGCGTCGCTGCAGGAGGCCGCGGGGATCGCGGGAGTTCCGGCAGAGGTGGATCTGGCCGCGGCGTTGCGGTTGCCGGGGATGATTTCGGCCGCGGGAGCCGAGCGGGAGTTGCCCGCCGAGGATGAGCAGGCGATTCTGTCTGGCTTGGAAGAGGCGTTGGAAGTACTGACGACGTTCCGGCGGCGCGAAGGTGCGGAACTGGTGGCGGCGATGATTGCTCATAACGGCAACATCCGCGAGCGGGCGTCGAAGGTGGCGGAGCTGCGGGTGCAGGCCGTGGGTGTTTATAAGGCGCGATTAGAGGAGCGGTTGAGCGAGTTGCTGCGCGGCGCGGCGGTGATGGAACCGCAGCGGTTGGCGCAAGAGGCGGCGATGCTGGCCGATCGGTCTGACGTGAGCGAGGAAGTGACGCGGCTGGGCATCCATAGCGGCGAGTTGGACACCATTTTGAAGGCGGGCGGCGAGATGGGCAAGAAGATCGACTTTTTGCTGCAGGAAATGAATCGCGAGACGAATACGATTCTTTCGAAAACCAACGGAGCGGGCGGCATTGGGTTGGACATCACCGCGCACGGCATCGCGATCAAGAGCGAGATCGAGAAGATCCGCGAGCAGGCCCTGAATCTGGAATGAGCAAACCCTGCGTTTTTATCATCTCTGCACCGTCGGGGTCGGGGAAGTCGACGCTCGTCAACGGTTTGATGGAGATCGACAAGAGGCTGCGTTTTTCGATTTCGTATACGACGCGACAGTTGCGCGGCAAGGAAAAGCACGGCGAGAACTATTATTTTGTGTCTCGCGAGGCGTTTGAGGAGCGGATCGCGGCGCGTGAGTTTCTGGAGCATGCCGAGGTTTTTGGGAACTATTACGGTACGCACCAGAGCGAAATCGAGTTTGCCGAGCGGGAGGGCAAGGACCTGCTGCTCGACATCGATGTCCAGGGTGCGGCACAATTGAAAGAGAGAATCCCGGACGCCGTCTCGATTTTCGTACTCGCGCCATCGCGAGAGATTTTGGAACGGCGGCTGCGTTCGCGCGGTGAAGATTCCGAGGAAGTGGTACGGCGGCGGCTTTTGAAGGCTGCCGATGAAATCCGCAACTACAACCGGTACGACTATGTACTGGTGAATCATGAGATTGCGGACTCCGTATCGACGCTGGTGTCGATTGTCCGGGCCGAGCGCGTAAAGCGCATCCGGGTGGAAGATCAGATCCGGCCGATTCTCGCAGGTTTCGAGAAAGGTTAGAGAAGTACACAACATGACCGAAAAACATCTGCGCAGCAACGCGAACTTCATTATTCCGGACGATCCGGAAGCGAGTTCCTACCGGTACATCATCGTGGCCGCTAAGCGCGCCCGCCAGCTGCAGGGTGGTGCCCGCTCGTTCCTGCCAACCACGTCGAAGAAGCCGACCGTCGCGGCGATGGAAGAAACCCGCCGTGGGTTGGTGAAGTACGACGATCCGCAGCGCCGCGCGCTGGTGGACGATACCGAAGACTAAAGCCGTAGTTCTTTCCCCATGCGGATTCTGCTGGGTGTTGGCGGAGGGATCGCGGCATACAAGGCCGCAGAGCTCGCTCGTGCGCTGATGGAGCGCGGCGCGACGGTGGAGACCGTCATGACGCGATCGGCGCGCGAGTTCATCCAGCCGCTGACATTCGCCTCTCTCACTGGCAACAAGGTCATCACGGATCTGTTTGCCTCCGGTTCCTCCGATCAAGACACACTGTCGAGCGCGATTGAGCATATTCGCGCGGCTCGCGATAACGAACTATTGCTGGTAGCGCCTTGTACGGCGGACCTGCTGGCGAAGTTCGCACACGGGCTGGCTGACGACTTTCTTTCGACAACCTACTTGGCCTTTACCGGCAAGATTGTTCTGGCGCCTGCGATGAACGTGAACATGTGGAATCACGCCGCGGTGCAAGCCAATCTTGCGACGTTGCGCGCGCGTGGGCACATCATTGTGGAACCGGAAGCCGGGTATCTGGCTTGCGGTATGACGGGTCCAGGACGCCTGGCGGAGCCGAAGCATATTGCCGAGGTTGCGGTTCGCGCGTTGCAGCAGCGCGAGGATCTTTCGGGCGAGACTGTGCTGATTAGCGCCGGGCCTACGCAGGAGCCACTGGATCCGGTGCGGTACATTTCCAACCGTTCTTCCGGGAAGATGGGGTACGCGCTGGCGGAGGCGGCGCGGGATCGTGGTGCGCGGGTGATTCTGGTGTCCGGTCCTGTGAATCTGACTGCGCCTGCGGGGGTGGAAGTGGTTCGGGTACGGACGGCGCTAGAGATGCGCGATGCGATTATCGGGCGGTTGCCGGAAGCGTCGATCATCATCAAGAGTGCGGCGGTGGCGGATTACCATGTCGCCAAGGTGCCGGAGCAGAAGGTGAAGAAGACGGCGGCGAAGGTGTCGATTGATCTCGATCCCACGCCGGATATTCTGGCGGAGTGCGGGCGTCTTAAGGGCGATCGGATACTGATCGGGTTCGCGGCGGAAACGCAGAATATGGTGGCCGAGGCGCGGCGGAAGATGGAAGTGAAGAACTGCGACATGGTGGTGGGCAACCTTGTGTCGGAGCGCGGCATCGGGTTTGAGTCCGACAACAACGCCGTGACTTTGGTCTTGCGGAGCGGCGAGGTGGAGCAGGTGGCGGTGGCGCCGAAGCGTGAGATTGCGGACCGGATTCTGGATCAGATCACGAAGCTGCGGTTGGCGGCTGTGCAATGAGCCATCCTGACGCGGTACGGCAGTACTTAGAGTTTTACAAAGACCTGGGAATTAAAGAGCTGTACCGGCGTACAGCGGTTGTGCCTGCAGTTGCCGCTGTCGCGCCTGTTGCTGTTGCTGCGCCGCCCGTTCCTGTTGTTACGCCTCCTGCGATTGTTCAACCTCCTCCTATTGTGGAAAGCCTCATTACCCTTCCCCCGCTTGAACCTGAGAACGATACGCTCGACGCCATCCGCAAGGACATTGGGCCCGATTGCAAACGGTGCCGGCTGTGCGAACAGCGGAACAAGATCGTGTTCGGGTCCGGCAATGAGAACGCCAAGCTGGTGTTTGTGGGTGAAGGTCCCGGGGCGGATGAAGATGCGCAGGGATTGCCGTTTGTGGGCCGCGCGGGTCAACTGCTGACGCAGATGATTGAGGGCACGGCATCGAAGGAAGGCATCGCGATCAAGCGTCCGGATGTGTACATCTGCAACGTGGTGAAGTGCCGTCCGCCGGAGAATCGTACGCCGCTGCCGGATGAAATGGAGATCTGCGGGCAGTATCTGTTCCGGCAACTGATGGTGATCAAGCCCAAAGCGATTTGTGCGTTGGGATCGACGGCTGCGAAGGCCGTGTTGGGGACCAAGGAAGGCGTAACGAAGCTGCGGGGGAACTGGCAGAAGTGGCGCGATATTCCGGTGATGGTGACGTATCATCCGTCGTACCTGCTGCGGCCGTACAACCAGAACGCAAAGCGCGAGGCATGGGAGGACCTGAAGAAGGTCCTGCACTTTGTATATGACTAAGGGTCGCGGCGTCTTCATTACGTTTGAAGGCAATGAAGGCAGCGGGAAGTCCACACAGATGCGGTTGCTCGTGGAGAGGCTGCGGGCTGAGGGTCATGACGTACTCGAGAGCCAGGAACCGGGCGGGAGTCCGATTGGGCTGAAGGTACGCGGGATTTTGCTGGATCCGGCGAATAGCGAGTTGAGTCCTACGGCGGAGTTGCTGCTGATGTTCGCGGCGCGGGCGCAGAATGTGGACCAGTGGATTCTTCCGGCGCTGAGTGCTGGGCGCATTGTGGTGTCCGACCGGTTTACCGATTCTTCGTTGGCGTATCAGGGTGCGGGGCGCGGGTTGGGGTCCGAGATTGTGCTCGAGACGGATCGCATCGCGTGCCGGGGTCTGGTGCCGGATCTGACGATTTGCGTGGATATCGACGTCGAAGAGGGCCTGCATCGCGCGCATAGCCGGAATCGCGACACGGGCGCTACGGATACGCGGTTGGATGAAGAGGCCGTGGAGTTTTATAAAAAGGCTCGCGCGGCGTACCACAGGATCGCCGAAGAGGAACCGGAGCGTTTCAAGCTAGTTGACGGTTCCCCTTCGATCGATGCGGTTGCGGATGCGATCTGGGCTATCGTTTCCGCGAGACTTCCACGTACGTAACGCCACCTTTGGGGGCGAGTGACGCTTCGAGGCGGCCTTCTCCTTTGGGGATCGGCTTATCGAAGACGACCTTTGCCGACTTGGCTCCGGCATCGAGCTTGACCGTTGCCGCGACGCCGTTGAGCGAGGCTTGCAGGGTTTCGCCCGCTTCTGCAGCGCGTCCGAACAAGACATTGAGTTCGTACCGTCCGGGGTTGCGGACGTCGACATCCCAATAGCCGATGTCGTTGGGGCCCCAGCCGGCTTGAGGTCCTCGCCAATCCTGACGGCTGAGCAGAACCGTACTTTCGTGCGGATCGCCAAGCCAGATGTAGGGCAGTTTGAAGTTGCGGGTGCCTTCGACGTCGCGGAACCAGTCTTCGTATTCCTTGCGCATTTTGGCCACGATTTCCGGATGTTGCGCCGCGATGTCGGTTGCCTCGGCGGGATCGGCCTTGAGGTCGTAGAGTTCCTTGCCGTTTACCAGCTTGTACTGCGAGTTGATGGCGCAGCAGTTCTGGAACGCGCGTCCACGGTCGCCCCGGTGCCATTGGATGCAGATGGTACGGTCCGAACGGTCGTTGCCCATGATGTCGCGACCGTCGAGCTTGACGCCTTTGGGTAAGGGTACGCCACAGGCATTGACGATCGTGGGGAAGAAGTCGATGTGGGCGGCGAGGCGAGTGTCCACCTGACCGGGCTTGATCTTGGCGGGCCAGCGGACGAAGAACGGTACGCGGATGCCACCTTCATAGACGGTGCCCTTGAGGCCACGCATGCCGGCGTTGTAGCGGGCCCATTGGGGACCGTTATCGGTCATGAAAATCAGGATGGTGTTGTCGGCAATTTTGAGTTCGTCGAGCTTGGCGATCAAGCGGCCGAGGTTCTGGTCAAGGTTCGCCACCATGCCGTAGACCTTCGCCGAACGGTCGTCGACTTTGCCTTGGAAGGGTTCGACGAACTTGGGGTCGACTTCTAAGGGGTCGTGCGGAGCGTTGGTGGGGAGGTAGACGAAGAAGGGCTTGTCTTTGTTCTTGCCGATGAAGTCCAGGGCTTCGTCGAAGAAGACGTCGGTGCAATAGCCTTTGCTCTTGAACTTGACGCCGTTGCGGTAGAGAGTGGCGTCGAAGTAATGGTCGCCACCGGGGATGTCGGAGGGTTGGCCGATGCCTCCGCCGTGGTGCGAGACGGAGACCTCAAAGCCTTGTTCCATGGGGCGGAGCGGGTAGTGGTCGCCAAGGTGCCATTTGCCGAAGTGGCCGGTACGATAGCCGGCTTTGCGAAGTACTTCCGGCAGCGTGACCTCGTCGGCCCACATCATAGAGCGGCCGAGGTAGGTGTCGACGACGCCCGTGCGGTAGTAATGACGGCCCGTCATCAAACTGGCGCGGGTGGGCGAACAGACCGGGTTGACGTGGAAGTTGTCGTAACGGACACCTTCGCGTGCGACGCGATCCATGTTGGGAGTTTGGAGCAGCTTGTTGCCGTGCAGAGAGATGTCGCCGTAACCCTGGTCATCGCTAATGACGAGGATGACGTTGGGTTTCTTGTTGGGGGCTGCGGTGGCCAGCACAGCGGGGGCCAGGGCCAGGAGTTCGCGCCGCGTCATCGTCTTTCTCATCAGGGGGTGTGGAAAACCTCTTCCATGAAGGACCACCATTCGCCGGGTTTGCGGTCTTCGAGCGGCTCCTGCATGGGTTCCATGATGTCCCACCATTCGCGCATCTTGGGCTGCTGGCCGAGGGTTTCCATGTCCTTGGCCCAATCGGTGCCGACGTATTCGTAGTAGCCGAAGAGCGTGCCGTTTCGCAGAAAGATGGTGTAGTTGCGAATGTTGGCGTCTTTAATGATTTCGAGTACTTCAGGCCAGACAGCGTCGTGGTATCTGCGGTACTCCGCCTCGTGTTCCGGGCGGACTTTTAAGACCATGCCGTAACGTTTCACGTGACCATTCTGTCATAGCGGAAACGGCCCGACAGTTCTGGGCCGGTCTAGTACGAAAGGTGGATGCTAGAGCCTGCTATGGGACTTTAGCATCGGATTGTGCGAACGTCGCTACTGGTACTTTTGGGGTGCTGCATTAGCACAGTGGGTGGACCTTTCCCGTTCTTTCCGGGACAGCATCCGAACTACGACGCGCAGGTGGATGGGTCGCGAGTGGAGACCTATCCAGGGATCGTGGATTTGAACCGGCAGTTTCCGGAGTACACGATTGCGTATCAACCGCCGCTCATCGGGTACTTGTCGCCTTACAACCCCGCGCAGTGGATTATTTGGACGACGGAGCGGAGTCCTGTCGATTTCTTTGAGCAGGCGGGATTGCTGGGTGAGCCGGGGCCTTTGTTTCCGCCGATTGATCCCGACGATCCAGAAGAGCCTCCGCCGCCCGTGGGCGAGATACCGGAGCCGGCGTCGTACTGGATGTTGGGGTTGGCTGTCATGGGATTTTTCGCCGTACGGCATCGACGCAAGGTAGGCATTGGAAGGGCACCTTGATACAATCTCCGCATATGCAACCCGTTTCTCGCCGTACATTTTTGGAAGCCGCAGCGCTGGGCCTGATTGGCTCGACTGTGGACGCCGCCACAGGCATGCCGCTTCGCACTCTGGGCAAGACCGGAGTGAAGGTGTCGGCCCTGGCCTTTGGCTGCGGGTCGCGCTGGTTGATGTACAAGGAAGAAGACAAGGCGCTGGAGGCGATGCAGCGGGCTGTCGACCTGGGCGTGAATTATCTGGATTGCGCGTTTGGGTACGGCGACGGCGTGTCCGAAGAGCGCGTGGGCAAGTTCCTGAAGGCTCGTGGCGGCAAGAAGGGCTTGTTTGTCGTGACCAAGCTGAATACGCGCGGGTACGACGAGACGATGCAGTTGTTCGAAGGATCGATGAAGCGGCTCGGCGTGGACCAGGTGGACTTGTGCCACATCCATTCGCTGGCCGGTGAAGACGATCTGGCGAAGGTGGAAGCCAAGGACGGCATCCTGAAGGCGATTTACAAGCTGCGCGATGAGAAGGCGATCCGGTTTGCGGGCGTTTCCTGCCACACGAATCCCGCCGTGCTGAAGACGGCGCTGGAACGTCACGACTTTGACTGTACGCAGATGGCGTTGAATCTGGCTCGCATGGGCAACAACGCGCCGTCGAATGTACCGGGGCAAGGGATGACGGGTCCGCAGGGGTTTGAGTCGATCGCTCTGCCGGTGGCGCTGAAGAAGAAGATGGGCGTACTGGCGATGAAGATTTTTGCCCAGGAAAAGCTGGTGGGCAAGGCTCCGATTGAGGCTCTAATCCGGTATTCGATGTCGTTGCCGGTGGCGGCGGTGGTACTGGGGATGCCGAAGCTTGAGTACATCGACCACAACGTGGCTGTGGCGAAGAACTTTAAGCCGATGTCGCGCGAAGAGATGGACCGGATGAGCGAGGCTGTGGCGAATCGTTGGAAGGCGTCCATCGACCGGTTCTTTGAGAATCATCAGGACGCGTAACCGGATGACGGGGTGTCCCGTCCGAATCATCAGCACCGGTTGGTAAACTGGAACGTAGGCAGGTTTTAGGTCAGTTCAAGGAGAAGATAGCCACTATGAAAATGAAGTCTTTGCTGAGCGCCGCCGGCGCTTTTGCTCTCGCCCTTGCGATCACAAGCAATAACGCCATGGCAGCCGACGCGAAGAAGGGCAAGGAAGCGTTTGAGCAGTGCAGCGCTTGCCACGACGTGGAGAGCGGCGAAAAGAAGATGGGTCCGTCGCTGAAGGGCCTGTACAAGAAGGGCAAGCTGCACAACGGCAAGCCGGTTACCGACGCAAATGTCCAGGCTGTTATCGATGCGGGTGGCAACGGCATGCCGCCGTACGCCGACATGCTTTCAGGCGCTGAGAAGGCTGACCTGCTGGCTTATCTGAAGACTGTCTAATCCAGTTTCCGAATTTCACAAGACGACGGGGTACTGCCGAAGGGCGAGTACCCCGTTTTCGTTTTTCCGGGGGTAGGTTTCTCCCCTCTGGAGGGGATGGTTCAAAAGCAGTGTTGGATGGCATTCTGAATTTGCAAGGACAACGGACGTCGATCCTCCTAACTTGCTCAAACTCCCGGCTTCCCCATGGCCGGGCAAGTGCTGATCCCGGCCATCGCTAACTGACCTCCCGCGATGGCCGGTTTTTTATTGCGTTTTGAGCAGTTGGGGCCAATCGCCTTCGTTGACCGGACTGACCGGACGGGCGAGGGTAGCTTTCCAGGCGTCCTGCACCTGCTGCGGCATCGTCTTGAGCACTTCGGCGATGCGGGCCTGGATCAGTTCCACGACGCGTGGGTTGTCGGCGGCGGCGCTATAGGACTCTTCGGGGTCGGCATCGATGTCATAGAGTTCCGGATTGACCAGACGCAAGTTGAGACGCCCTTCCGATGGCGTTGGAGCGTAGGCTGGTGCGTTTTCGCGGGCGACATGTAGCTTCCAGCGGCCGAGGCGAGCGCACTGGATGTCGTATTCGTGGATGTAGAGGTACGGCGGGCGAGGTACGCGATCGACTTCGCCGGTGAGGATCGGCCAGATATCCACACCGTCGAGCGGGTTGGCCGGGAGGGGCGCGCCGGCAAGACGGGCGATGGTGGGTAGTATGTCCATGGTGGTGGCGAAGGTGTCCACTTTGGCGCCTTGCGGGAAGGCACCGGGAAGGCGGGCGAGGAATGGTACTCGCATGCCGCCTTCGAAGGTCTGGCCTTTGCGCCCGCGTAGGGAGCCGGGGCTGCCTTGGAACCAGGGCCCATTGTCGCTGGAGAAGATGACCAGGGTGCGATCGTCGATGTTGAGGTTTTTGAGGGTTTCGAGGATCTGGCCGGTACTCCAGTCGATTTCCATCACGGCGTCGCCATAGAGGCCAAGGCCGGATTTGCCACGGAAGTCCGCGGAGGCTCCCAGGGGGATGTGTGGCGCGGAGAATGGCAGGTAGAGGAAGAAGGGCGTGTCCTGGTTGCGCTGGATGAACTGGATGGCTTCCGCGGTGTAGCGGCTGGTGAGCGAGTCCTGATCGACCTTGGTTTCGACGACTTCGGTACCACGCATGAGGACCGCGGGATTCTGGTCGTTGCTGTAGGGGATGCCGAAGTACTCGTCGAAGCCTCGCGCGGTGGGGAGGAACTGCGGCATGATTCCCAAATGCCATTTGCCGATGCAGGCGGTTTTGTAGCCGCGGGGCTTGAGCATTTCGGCGATGGTAGTTTCACTTCGGCTGAGGCCGTAGGTGTCGTTGGGGTGTTGGACGCCGGGTACACCCCCGCGGACGCCGTAGCGTCCGGTGAGCAGGGCTGCTCTCGATACTGAGCAGACGGGTGCGGCGTAGAACTGCTTGAGCATCACGCCTTCTTCGGCCATGCGATTGAGGTTGGGCGTGGGGATACGGGAACCGTAGGGTCCGATATCGCCCATGCCCAGATCGTCGCAGAAGATGACGATGATGTTGTCGAGACGGCGGGGTTGTTGTAGAGGAGTTGCCGCGCTAGAACACACGGAGGCTCCGCCGGCCACCGCATACCCCATCGTCGCGGCAGCCTGCTGGAGAAACTCTCTCCGGTTCATGCGACTGCTTCCTTGTTACTGCGTGTAAAGATCACTCATCCGAAAGCTGCGGTAGATCAACCCCTTCGTTTTTGCCTGATAGTTGATTGCGCCTTGCGGGTCCACGCCGATGGTGAACGCCGCCAAGCTGTTATCGGGCTGAATCACGTACCCAGCATCAAAATGATACCCTTCCCTGTTGAGTTTTTGGGCGGAGCCTACGGCGGCGGCGAGAACGCCGAGGTCCACATTGAGTTCGTAGGTCGCGGTGCGGTTGGCTTCATCGACGCGGAAGACCTGGCCGCGGCTGTTGCCTTGCTCGTTCTGAAGCTGCCAACGTGTGTTGCCGTTGTCGAAGATGATTAGGCGGGCGGGATCGGTCCAGTCGAAGTTGGCGTCGTGCTGGTGGGAGAACCAGGGGTAGGGGTCGTCGCCGAGGAAGGTGAAGTCACCTTCGGGTCCCATGCGCCAGATGACGTGGCCGTCGCCTTCTGACCAGTCGTAGTTGATCTTGACGATCCAGTCCTGGTGCCGCATGGAGAAGAGTAGAGCGCCGTCGGGGGTGAGTTGCAGTGAGTTGCCGTGGGTCCAGTCTTCGACTTGAGGAGTGTTGAAGAAGGGCGGGCAGCCTCCGGCGAAGGGTACGCAATCCTCGTCGAGGACGGCTTTGCGGTTGACGTCCAGCCAGTCGAAGGTGTCCCATACCCAGACGACGTTGAGTTCCTGATCGAAGACGACGATCATGTCGCCGAGCATGTCGCGGCCGTCGATTTGGGCTTCGACTGCTGCGAGCGCGGCGATACGGCCGTCGGGCAGTGAGCGTACCTCATGGTGGAAGGAACTGATGGGCCGCTTGCCCATGGCTTTGAGCTGCTCGTTGACCCACTCGGCGTTGGTTTCGAGAGTGGTCATGCCGACGAGATCAAACTGGCGGATGAGTTGGTATTCGATGGGGAGTTCCTGCTGTTCGAGTACGCCCCAGAAGAGGCCGTTGCCGGCTGGGCGGGTGAGCAGTGAGATGGTCGCGGTGGAACTCCAGAGTGGAGTGCCGTGCAGGTCCACTGCATAGCCGTTGCTGGCGAGGACGACGGGATAGGCGGTGGAACCTGGGTCATTCCGGTAGAGCTCGAGGCTGGGTACGAAGTTGGCCGGGGCACCCGCGGTAAAGGCGACGTCCGGACCGTTTTCAAATGTCTTACCGGTGTCGAGTACGGAATGAGCGGTGTAGTTGGTGCTGGGTTGGAGGCCGGCGATGTAGAAGTTCATCGAGTACCGGCCGGTGCAGTACTGATAGTTGGTGGATTGCGAGGGAAAGCCGTCGGCGTGGAAATCGACTCGCATGCGTTGGCCACTCGGGCAGGCGGGAGCACTGAAGAGGAACACCTGCGGGTTGGTCGTCGCGTTGATGACTGGAGTGGAGCCGCCGAGGAGGCGGGAGGTGAACGTATAGCGATCAAGCACGGTAGCGGTTTCGCCGGTATCGAGGTTTCGGGCTGTCGCTTCAATCAGATAGTCGCCTTCGCGGGCGGAGGCGGTCCAGAAGAAGAAAGCGTCCGGATTGAAGTCGCGAATGAGGAGCGGGGGTCCGCCGGGGAGGCGCGCGGTGAACTTGTAGCGGATGCGTGCGCCTTCGGGGGCGTCCGAAGTGGCGTTCCAGGTGATGACGTTGCCCACCAATTGAGGGGAAGGGGCTGTGGGAATCAGAGAAACGGATAGGGCAAAGCCTGAAGTTTGGGCAAAAGTTAAGGCTAGAAAAAAAGAAATGTAGTGCCACTTACGGACCATGCGGAATAGAGCCCCATGGGGGGTGTCAAGTTACTGACAACTTTCCTGGAAAGCGCTGATTTTTCGCCGATTTAACAGGGTGTAGCCCTGCTCTCGGACACTGCGAGAGAGTTGGGGAAGAAGAATTTCGGTGGGGCTGAAACATGTTTGTTACCAACGGACAATACGTCGGTAGCGAATATGTATAATGGCAGCAACCCGAATGGTCGAATGACTGCTACGGGAGTTACCCCAACAAGGAAGCATATGAGGTTAGGTTTGACCAGAACATTACTGATAGGACTGGCGCTCAGTTGCGCTGTGTCCTTCGGACAGGTTGCAACTGGATCCATCACTGGCAACATTGTGGACGCAGCCGGAGCTGCGGTCCCCAACGCCAAGGTTTCAGCAACCAACATCGGCACGAACGCCGTCAGCGAGACGGAATCGTCCGGCGCAGGTATCTATTTGTTTCCCGCCCTACCCGCGGGCAACTACACAATTTCGGTAGAAAAGCAGGGATTTAAGAAAGCATCGCGCACGGGCGTGGAAATCCGCGTCGCGCAGCGCATCGAATTGGACATTCCTCTGGAAGTTGGCGACGTTTCGGTGAGCGTGGACGTGACGGCGGAAGTTCCGCTGCTCGAGGCCACAACCAGCGAACGCGGCTCGACTTTTGCTCCTAAGCTAATGAGCGACCTGCCCTTGTTCACCGGCGGCATCCGCAATCCGCGTACGTTTCTGAGCTACATGCCGGGCGTATCGAGCGGCGCTGGCGAACAGAGCGTTTCGGGTTCCGGCGGCCGTGCACAGGAAGTGCTGATCGACGGCGCCTCGCTGACGATTCCCGAATCGGGCGGTACGGTGTTCAACATGCCTTCGGCGGAAATCTTTGGTGAGTTCCGTCTGTTGCAGTCCACCTACTCTGCAGAGTACGGCCGTTTCGGCGGCGGTGTGGAAATCTACACCACCAAGTCCGGCGGCAGCTGGTATCACGGTACGGCGTTTTTGAACATGCGCCGCGACATCTGGAACGCGAATGCCTGGGCCCGCAATGCGCAGGGTCTGCCTCGCGTGAAGGAACGGTTCAACGAAGTTGGTGGCGCTATCGGTGGTCCGATCTGGATTCCGAAGGTTTACAACCGCGACCGGAACAAGACGTTCTTCTTCTTTACCTACACGAAGGATCAGCGCCCGATTGCCATCACTGGCACTCCGGTGAGCACGGTTCCGACGGCGGCGATGAAGAGCGGCAACTTCTCCGGCATCAGCAACATCATCTATGACCCGGCGACCACAGTGGGTTCCACCCGCCAGCCGTTTGCCGGCAACATCATTCCGACGGCGCGTTTTTCGACGGTGGCGCGGAACATCCTGCCGCTGATCCCGGATCCGACGCGTCCGACGTTGGCCCAGAACTACGACTTCATCAACAACCAGGTGTTCGACCGTACGATCTGGAGCTTGAAGTTTGACCACAACTTTACGGTGAACAACCGCCTGGCCTTCTTTATGAGCAAGGAAAACCAGAGCGCACAGGACTTCACGAACTTCAGCGGTCCTATCGCGAATGGTTTGGTGAACTCGCAGTTGCCGTTCAACTACCGCGCCAACCATGACTGGACGGTGCGTCCGACGTTCCTGGTACACACGACGTTTGGCTTCTCGGCCCAGCGCCAGTTGTGGAACAACCCGGAACAGGACGGTTGGGGTACGAAGATTGGTCTTCCGAACCTGACTCCTGATGCTGATGCGTTCCCGCGCATTCTGTTTGCTCCCGCTGGCCAGACGACCGGCCGCAGCGGTCTGTCGCCTTATGGCGTGCAGGACGGCAAGGTCCGCAACGGTGGCCAGGATAACGACACGTGGATGGTGACCCAGGGTATCTCCTGGCTGAAGGGCAAGCACGAACTCAAGTTCGGCTGGGACCACCGCCGTTTGCGGACCATCGGGTTCGACAACGCCGGTTCGAATGGCCGCTACTTCTTTAACACCACGCAGACCGGCTTGCCGGGCCAGACGACCACAGGCCACGAGTTTGCCAGCTTCCTGCTTGGCGCGACCGATCAGGCCGATGGCGCGATTCTGCCCGGTTTGTTCGACCCGATCCGCTACGCTTACACCGGTGGCTACTTCCAGGACAACTGGCGCGTGAATCGCAAGTTGACCCTGAACATTGGCCTGCGCTATGAAGTGCCGATCGGCTGGCACGTTCCGGCCGGTTACACGTACTTTGACCCGAAGATTCCGAACAGTCTGGCTGGCGGCCGCGCCGGAGCGTTGGCCTTTGCGGGCCAGGGTCCTGGCCGTTCGGGTGTGCTCCGCCCCTATCCGACCGATTACAGCAACATCGGACCTCGCCTCGGCTTTGCCTATCAGTTGACCTCGAAGACCGTGATCCGCGGCGGCTATGGTATCTATTACCAGACGCTCGGCAACGGTGGTTGCGGCTGCCGCGAAGGCTTTGCCAACGGTGTGTCGACCTACCAGAGCGACGGGTTCAACTCGGCTCGCAGCCTGGATCTGGGCATCGCCCCGGCACCCGGCTATGCGCCGCCGCCGAACCTCAACCCGAACCAGCTGAACTTCAACAACGTCAGCTACTTCTCGCCGACCTTCGGCACCGCCGGCCGCATCCAGAACTGGAGCCTCAACGTGCAGCAGGAAATCAAGCGTTTCCTGATTGACGTGGCTTACCAGGGCAATCGCGGTACGCGCCTCGCTTCGACGATCGATCTGAACCAGTTGCCCACCTCGCAGCTTTCGCGTGGTGCGCAGTTGAGCCAGACCCTTGCGGTGGCGAACCAGCCGGAACCGTTCTCGGGTTTTGGTACCACCCGTTCGGTGGCACAGTCGCTGCGTCCGTACGCTCAGTACCTGAGCGTGTTCAGCCGCAATGCTGGTGTCGGCCAGTCCTGGTATGATTCGCTCCAGACCAAGGTCGAGCGCCGTTACGGCGGTTGGCTGATTATGGCGAACCACACCTGGTCGAAGAGCCTCGGACTGATGCACTTCCGCCAGATCTTTACCCAGACCGGTACCGCTTCGCCGCAGGATTACTACAACTTCCGCGATTCGAAGAGCTATCTGCCGTTTGACCAGACCCAGATCCTGAACATCGTTACGACGTACGATCTGCCGTTTGGCAAGGGTAAGAAGTGGATGAACCAGAACCGTTGGATGGACAAGGCCGTTGGCGGCTGGACCATCAGCGGCGTCGCTCGCTACACCTCCGGCAACCTGATTCAGATCGTCACCCCGGGCAACCCGCTCGGCAACGGCGTTCTGTTCGCAGGCCAGACCAAGGCAAACCTGACGGGCAACCCGATCTCCACTGGCGTCAGCCGTAAGGATCTGGACCCGAACAACCCGAACGTGCGCTGGTTCAACGCCAATGCGTTTGCGCCGGCCGCTCCGTTCACGCTGGGTACTTCGGCGTTCTTTACCGATGCGTTCCGCCAGCCGCCGGTTCTCAGCGAGAACTTCGGCGTGGTGAAGCGTACGACGCTGTGGGAGAACGACAAGAACCCGGTGGTGCTGAACATCCGTGCGGACGCGTTCAATGCGTTCAACCGGACCTCGTTCGGCGGCGTGAATGGCGTGATTGGTAACGCCAACTTTGGACGCCCGACTGGTCCGCAGGTTGGTGCGCGTCTGATCACGATGGGTCTGCGCCTCGAGTTCTAACGCTCGATTCGCAGGTACACGAAACGGCAAGGGCCGGACCTTACAAGGGTCCGGCCTTTTACTTTGGGGTAGACTGCAAAAATGCAGTTGGCGCTGGCGCTTAGTTCCCTCCTCTTTCTCACTCAAGACGTAGACATCCTCATACAAGGCGGCCAGTTGATTGATGGCAGCGGCGGCGCGGCGCGAGCGGCGGACGTCGGCATCAAGGGCGACCGCATCACGTTTGTCGGCAATGCGAAGAGCGCGGGAGTTCGTGCGGCGAGGACCGTGAATGCGGCCGGACTGGTGGTGAGCCCCGGGTTCATCGATCCGCATGCGCATGTGTTCGAGGATCTGTCGGATACGCGGCGGAAGGCGAACGAGAACTACCTGCGGCAGGGCGTGACCACGGTGGTGGCGGGGAACGACGGTGCGGGTCCTTTCAACGTGGGTACGGCGATTGAGAAGTGGAAGACGTCGGGGATCGGGACCAATGCGGTGCTGCTGGTGGGGTACGGGTCCGTGCGGCGAGAAGTGATGGGGATGTCGGCCAAGGCTCCAACGGCGGAGCAACTGGATCGCATGCGGGCGCTGGTGAAGCGGGCGATGGACGAGGGGGCGTTCGGATTCTCAACGGGTTTGTTTTACACGCCGCAGAACTACGGGACCACCGAAGAGGTGATTGAGTTGGCAAAGGTGGCGGCGAAGCAAGGTGGGATTTACGACTCGCACATGCGCGATGAGAGTTCGTATTCGATTGGGTTGATGGGCGCGATCCGGGAGACGATTCGGATCGGCAAAGAGGCCAACATACACGTGCACATATCGCACATCAAGGCATTGGGTACGGATGTGTGGGGGCAGAGCAAGGACGCGATTGCACTGGTACGGCGCGCGCGTGCGGAGGGGGTACGGATCACGGCGGATCAGTATCCGTACTCGGCATCGGGGAGTTCGCTGCATGCGTCGCTGCTGCCTCCGCTGGCGCAGGAGGGCGGGCAGGCTCGGCTTGTCGAGCGGTTGCATGATGCGGCGCAACGGGCGGAGATCGTGAAGGAAGTGGAGAAGAACATGAAGCGGCGTGGAGGCGAGAATTCGTTCCTGCTGCTGTCGCCGCGGGATGCTTCGATCAAGAACAAGCGGCTGGGCGATGTCGCGAAGATTTGGAACGTCTCGGCGGTTGAGGCCGCGTTGCGGATTATTGAGAATGGCGGGTCCGGCGTAGCGTCGTTCAATATGTCGGAGGACGATATTGAGACGTTCATGAAGGAAGACTGGGTGATGACTTGTTCCGATGGGTCCTTCGGACATCCTCGGAAGTACGGCACGTTTCCGCGGAAGATCCGGCGGTATGTGTACGAGCGGAAGGTGCTGCCGCTGGAGGCTGCGATTCAACGGTCGAGTTCGCTGACGGCGGATACGTTTGGGATTCGGGATCGGGGTCGTGTGGCGGTGGGGAAGTTTGCGGATGTGATCGTGTTTGATCCGAAGACGATTGCGGATGAGTCGACGTATGAGGAGCCGGAGAAGTTGTCGGCGGGGATGCGCTGGGTATTCGTGAATGGGAAAGCGGCGATTGAGGATGGCAAGTACGCGGGTACGCTGGCGGGGACGGCGTTGAAGCGTGAAGCGGCGGCGACCCGGTAGACTGAATACTTATGCGCATCGGAGTCATTGGAGTGGGCTTCATGGGCAGTACGCACATCAAGGCGATGCGCGATCTGCCGGAGGTCACACTGGGAGCCATTTGTAGCAACAACCCGGCCGTGCTGGCGGGCGATTTGAGTAGCATCAAGGGGAACCTGGGCGGAGAGGGCGAGAAGTTCGACTTTAGTGGAGTTTCGAAGTACGCCACGACGGAAGAGATGCTGGCGGATGCGTCCATCGATGCTGTCGATATCTGCCTGCCTACGGCGCTGCACTATCCTGTCGCGTCGGCTGCGTTGAAGGCCGGCAAACATGTACTGCTGGAAAAGCCGATGGGGTTAACCGGAGACGAGTGCGACGCGCTGCTGGCTGAGGCGAAGGCCGCGGGCAAGATCCTGATGATCGCGCATGTGCTGCGGTTCTTCCCGATGTACGAGACGCTTAAGAAGACTGTGCCGACCTTGGGTCAGGCTCGGGCTGCGGCTTTCCGGCGGCGGTGTGCGGCTCCCACCTGGGGCGAATGGCTGAAGCAGCGCGAGAAGAGCGGCGGCGGCGTGTTTGATTTGCTGATCCATGATTACGATGTCGCGCTGTGGTTGTTTGGCACGCCCACGCAGGTGTCGGCGACGGGGTATGAGTCGCTGGCGGAGGGGATCGACATTATCCACGCGCAGTTGTACTACGAGAACGGGCTGACGGTGACGGTGAGCGGTGGCTGGCACCATCCGAAGTCGTATCCGTTTTCGATGGAGTATACGGTGGTTTGCGATGGCGGATCTGTGGAGTATAGTTCGCTGGGCCGGAGTCCTGCGCTGTATGGTGCGGACGGTAGCGAGGCGCTGCTTCCGCAGGATTCGCATGACGGGTACGCGGAGGAGATTCGGTACTTTGCGCAGTGTGTGACAAGTGGTTCTGCACCGGAGCGGTGCGATCCGGCGTCTTCGGCGCAGGCTACGAAACTGGCTCTGCTCTGCAACGAAGCGCGACTCAAGAACGGAGAGAAGATCGAATGTCGAATTTGAACCCCCTGGAAGTGGGGATGATGTTCTGGGCGGTACGCGATACGTTTGATGAGATCAAGACGATGGACGTGCGCTGCGGGCAACTGGCAATCCCCGGCGACGTCGAGATCACGCCCGAGTTTACGGCGAAGTGGAAGGCCGATCTGGCAGCGGCGAACTTTACCGTAGTTACGGTGTTCTGCGTGTACAACGGTGAGGATTACGCCGACATCCCGACGGTAGAGCGTACGGTTGGATTTATCCCGCCGGCGACTCGTGCGGAACGTCTGGCGCGTACGCTGGAGTTGAGCGATTTTGCGGCGGCTTTAGGCGTGGGCAGCATCGCCTGCCACATCGGGTTTGTACCGCACGATAAGAATCATCCGGATTACATCGCGGTGCTCGATATGGTGCGGCGCGTGTGCGATTACGCGGCGACGCATGGGCAGACGTTCGCGCTTGAGACCGGGCAAGAGCCGGCGGGTACGCTGCTGGAGTTCTTCAAGGACGTCGATCGCTCGAATCTGAAGATCAACTTTGATCCGGCGAACCTGATTCTGTACGGCAGCGATGAGCCGTTGCCCGCGCTGCGGTTGCTGGCTCCGCATCTGGCGTCGGTACATGCGAAGGACGGCGACTGGCCTCCGAAGGACGATAAGAAGTCCTTGGGGAACGAGCGGAAGTTGGGTGAGGGCTCGGTGAACATCCCGCAGTTCATCAAGACGCTCAAGGAAGTTGGATACCAGGGCCAGATCTTTATCGAACGCGAGGCGTTTGATCCGACTGAGCGCATTACCGATATGCGGACCGAGGTCCTGTATCTGAAGGCTCTGATCTAGGTTTGTCTCAAACGTCCCCACCGACCATGGCGGCGTGGATCGCGCTGCTTTGCGTGTATTTCTTCTGGGGCACGACGTATTTGGGGATCCGGATCGTCATGGAGACGATGCCGCCTGTCGTTCTGGTGGCGATCCGGTTTACCTTGTCCGGTCTCATTCTTCTGGCGGTGGCGGCGTTTCGTAAAGACTACATCCCGTCCCCACGCGGCGGCGAATTCTGGCGGACGTCGCTGTACGGACTGGGTACGCTGGCGGTGGCGAATACGTGTCTAGCGGCGGCGGAGCAGACGGTGTCGGCGGGGATGACCTCGCTGCTGATTACGACGAATCCGTTCTGGATGATTGCGATCGACGCGCTGGTGCCGGGTGGCGAGCGGTTCCGTCCCAGGGTGATCTGGGGGATGCTGATCGGGCTGTTCGGCGCGGGGTTACTGCTGATGCCGACCGGTGGCGAGCATGTCGAGCCTGTGCCGATTGGGGGCTTTCTTATCCTCCAGTTGGGGAATTTTGGGTGGTCGCTGGGGTCGATTTATCAGCGGCGGCAGCCTAGCCGGGCCCATCCCATTGTGAGCGGCGCCATCCAGCAGCTCACCACGGGATTGTTGTTTTGGATCCCGGCGCTGGTGTTTTATCGAGACCAGATTCACGTCACCTGGCGTAGCGGACTAGCGATTGCGTATCTGGTGACGTTTGGGTCGATTGTCGGGTACAGCGCGTACCTATATGCCTTGGACAAACTTCCCGTAGCACTTGTGGCGACACATACGTACGTGAACCCGCTGGTCGCGTGCGGACTGGGATATCTCCTGTTACACGAGCCGTTTGGGTGGCGAGAGACGATCGCCATGGTGGTGATTTTTTTTGGTGTGGCCGTAGTACGGCATATGCAAAAGTCCTATAAACCTGACACGGCGCGACGATAAGACCCTTAGAAAGGTTTTGGACCATGCGCAGTATCGACTATGGGGACACCATCACCACCGGGTTTGAGCCGTTGCATACACGGCCGCTTCGGGAAACAGGACCGGCAGCACGGCACTCCGGAGACGACTCACCGTCGCAGCATCCGCGGGAGTTGGTCCGGCCGGTGAAAAACAAAACGCAGGTACAGTACCAAGTCCGCAGCACGGAAGGCGACACGGTCGCGCTGTCGGCCAACGCCTTACAACAGACCGCCGTTGCACGCGCGGCTGCCGCCGGGGCCGGTGCTGGAGGTGGTGGGGTGGCTGTGGCCGCTGTTGCCGCATACAGTCCGCCGGGACCGACCGTCGAGGTCGAGGAACGGCTGAGCGAGGCGGAAATTCAGGTGCTGCAGAAAGTGCTGGCGCAGTTCAGCCAGCAGCAGGCGGCATCCGGACCTACGCTTGTCGACTATTCGTTCGTCAATTCGAAGAAACGCGCTTCATCACCCGTCGAACCGCCGCAAAAATAAGCTCTTCCACATCTTCGGAATACGGTCCGGGTTGTCCGTAATAGATCTGGCTGTCGACGGCTTCGTAACCGCCTTCGAGCAGCACGCGCTTGGACGGAATGTAACCCGGCATGTCGTTGCTGTAGCCAACCACCACCAGGTTTACCTTTGGAAATTCGCGCTTGGCGCGGATCGAGTAATCAATCACCACTTCGCCCCCCAGGGTCAGGAAGGTTAGCGACTTTCCGAACGAGACGGCTTGGACGGGGTACAAGATCGAGCGTATTGGCGCTCGCTCGTCGTATTTGGCGAGCATCATTTTGGCGCGGCGTACTTGCGAGGGGATGGTGCTGGTGAGTTCTTTTTCGAAGGTCTCGCGCGTGTGGATGGCGAAGGTGAGCTTGGCCATTTCGAGGGCAGCAGTGATGGGTCCTTCAATGGGCTTCATCGGATTGCCGTCGAGGACGGCTTGTACGGCATCGGCGAGTTCTTTGCCATGTTTTTTGGCCAGTGCTACAGAACTACGCGGGTTCGGATTTTGGTCCGCCCCGCAAAGGATCAGGAAGAGCGCTACCGCACCAGGGTTGGTGGCTTCGATCTCGCTTTGCGCGAAGCCGGCATAGTCTCCGCTGAACTCGTAGAACTCACCGGTGAGCGTGGTGTTGTGGCAGGCGTAGCCGGTGAGGATCGCGAGGGTTTTGGTGGACCGCTTGGAGACGACCTTGAGGACGGGTACTGAGTGATCGATGGGTCCTGTGGGGTTGACGCCGATCTTGAAGGTGCCGTCCGCCATCTTCTGGCGGCGGTTGACGGCGAAGCCTGCAGTACCGGTGCCGAAGGTGAGATCGACGGCCTCCATACGGGCGAGCGAGGCTCCGATAGCGTTGAACATGGTGTCCGAAAGCTCTTGGGCGTACTCGTCGACCTGGCGCTGGGCCTCCGGGGTGAAGGAAAACAACGTCGATAGATTGGCTTTTACGAACGGCCCGGTGTGGGTGTGCGAGGCGTTAAAAAGCAGGTTCGCGCGGCTGATGTTGTATTCCTTTTGCACGCGCGCAGAGATGGCATCCGTGATTTCTTTGGGAAGTCCGACGAGGTCCGTGGTGACGATGACGAAGGTGTTGCGGCGCTCGTCGCGGATGGCGAGAGACTTGACCCAAAGCGGCTGCAGGACACCTGTCGAGGGCTTGGTACGGGCGCCGTAGCCGGACATCCACATGTTCTGTTTGGGCGTGATTTCGAGCTTGGCGACACCGGCGTCGTAGCCTTTGGCGGCGGCCAGACACGCTGCGGCGAAGAACAGAATCAGGGCGGTTCTCATCTTGGAAGATACTATCGTACTGCCATCGACGGGGCTTGGCGATTGAGGATACTAGAGGGAAAGCAAAACATGACCCGTAGAGAGATCCTCGCACTGGCCAGCACGGCTCCGGCATTTCTGAACTCAGCTTATGCGCAGCCGTCGGAGCGTATCAACGTTGGATTTATTGGTGTGGGTGGCATGGGTACAAGCCGCCTGCAGGGCTTTTTGAAGCATGCCGACGTCAATCCTGTCGCGGTGTGCGATTTGGATTCAACGCGCGTGGATAAGGCCGTCGCGTACGTCGAGCAGCAGCGCAACATGAAGCCGAGGACATACAAGGATTATCGCGACCTGCTGACGGATAAGAGCATCGACGCCGTGTGTATTGCGACGCCGGACCACTGGCATGCGCTGCCTACGATCCAGGCGTGCAAGGCGGGCAAGGATGTGTTTGTCGAGAAGCCGCTGAGCTATTCGATCGGCGAGGGTCGCGCGATGTTGACTGCGGCGCATGGAGCGAATCGCATCACGCAGATGGGCAACCACATCCACAACGATCTGCCGAACTATCGCCGGGTTGTGGAGTTGGTGCGGTCCGGCGTGATCGGCAAGATCAACCGTGTGTCGGTGTGGAAGACATCGGAGACGAAGGGGCTGGGTACGCCTGCGGATACGACCCCGCCTGCGACGCTTGATTACGACTTCTGGTTGGGGCCAGCGCCGAAGCGGGCGTACAATCCGAATCGGTCACACTTCAACTTCCGGTACTTCTGGGATTACTCGGGCGGCATGTTCATCGACTTCTGGTGCCACATCACCGATGTCGTGTACTGGGCGCTGGACCTGCAGGCACCGAAGTTTGTGTCGGCGTCGGGTCGCCGGGCTTTGGAGAATGACAACGCCGAGACGCCGAATTATATGGAATTGCAGTACGAGTATCCGGGTGGGTTGGAGTTGGTGTGGAGCATCAACCCGATTGGGCCTCCGGGATTTGAGAATTGGGGCATCGGCGCCGCGTTTCAGGGTAGCGAAGGTACGATTCTGACCAACTACGGCGAGCACAAGGTGTTTGTGAAGGGCAAAGAGGTGACGGACTTTAAGCGCCCTGACCAGTCGATTGAGAACTCGCCCGGGCATATTCGAGAGTTTTTGAATAGCGTGAAGAGCCGCCAGCGGTGTACTTGCGATGTCGGGTATGCACACCGGCTGAATAAGGGCGGATTGCTGGGGAATCTGGCGTACCGCACGGGTCGCCGCCTGCAGTGGGATGATGCGGCGGAGAAGATTATCGGGGATAAGGACGCGCAGAAGATGGTGACGCGGAGCTACCGCAAGCCCTGGAAATTGGCCTAAACGCTATACTGAGTATTTTCCTGACTTTATGAGAAAGAAAATCACGGTAGTCGGCGCCGGTAACGTCGGCGCAAGCGCTGCCATCAACATCGCCTATAAGGAACTGGCAGACGTCGTTCTGGTGGACATCAATGAGGGCGTGCCGTCGGGCAAGGGCCTGGACATCGCGCAGATGGGTCCCGTGGAAGGGTACGACGTCAAACTGGTGGGCACGGTGGACTATGAAGCCACCAAGGACTCCGACATCGTCATCATCACGGCTGGATTCCCGCGTAAGCCGGGCATGAGCCGGGACGATTTGCTGATGAAGAACTTCGAGGTGGTGAAGACTGCCGCGGAGAACAGCGCGAAGTACTCGCCGAACGCGATCATCATTCTGGTGACCAATCCGCTGGACGCGATGTGCTGGGCGGCGTTCAAGTGCACTGGCTTCCCGAAGGAGCGCGTGATTGGTATGGCCGGCGTACTCGATACGGCGCGCTACCGCACCTTCCTGGGCGAAGCGCTGCAGGTTTCCGTGGAGAGCATCCAGGCCCTGGTGCTGGGCGGACATGGCGACACGATGGTGCCGCTGGTGAGCCTGACCAGTGTTGGCGGCATTCCGATCACCCAGTTGCTGGACCAGCCGACGATTGACGCGATCGTGCAGCGTACGCGTGACGGTGGCGCCGAGTTGGTGAAGCTGATGGGTACGAGCGCGTACTACGCTCCGGCCGCGGCTGCGGTGGAGATGGCCGAGTCGATCCTGAAGGACAAGAAGAAGGTGCTGCCTTGCGCCGCGTACCTGGAAGGCGAGTACGGCCTGAACGGGCTGTATGTCGGCGTGCCGGTGAAGCTGGGCGCCAAGGGCATCGAGAAGATCTACGAGGTGGAGATGACCGAAGCCGAGAAGGCGGCTCTTGCCAAGAGCGCCGGCGCGGTGAAGGAACTCATCGACGTCCTCAAAGACAAAGCTGGCATTGCGTAAAAACTGCTGATACCCTGTGACGCCGGGACGCTGTTCCGGCGTCACAAACACCACCGTGCCGACCACATCCACGCTCATCGCGCCCACCGTCGACCAGAAGGTCGCGTCTTTCAAGCTGAAGATCAAGCCGTCCAAGATTCACCGCTGGGGCATTTACGCGGACGAGCCGATCCCCAAGAATCGCCGCGTGATCGAATACACCGGCGAGAAGATCAACCGCAAAGAGACCAAGCGGCGGGCCGAAACCGCCGAGTTCAACTATCTGTTTACGCTCGACTCGTACTGGACCATCGACGGTTCGGTAAACGGAAGCGGCGCGCAGTTTATCAATCATTGCTGCGAGCCGAATCTGGAAGCGCGGATCATCCACAACCACATCCTGTACTTCACGCTGCGCGATATCGCGAAGGGCGAAGAGCTGACGATCGATTACCGGTTTGGCTGGGACGTCGAGAAGTACACGTGCAAGTGTGGGGCGGCGGGATGCCGGGGTACGATCAACCTGCATAAGCCGGCGCCGAAGCGGGGCAAGAAGTCGGCCAAAGCGACCAAGAAGAAAAAATAAATACGAACTGAGCGGATTCGGGCGTCGTTTTCGAATTAGTAGGTGTCATGCAATTTCGACAAACGGCGAACAGAATCGGCTATACGTTCGCCCTCGTATGTCTGGTTGGCGCCGGATTTGGATGGGCATTGGGCGGTTCCTCTGTTGAGGATCTGCTGAATGGCGCTACCCTTGCCGCTTTATTTGTTGGTTTTCCGCTTGTTTTGGTACAGACCGTGCAGGCCGTGTTGCGGCATTGCCGGCGGCGTAGCTTGCCGGGTCTGCCCATTGTGATCGACCCGCACAGAGTACATTGAAGGTGAATGTACCGGATGCTGGCGCTTGCCGCCTCGATCCTCACCACGGCCCGAATCGTTTACTTTCAAATGCTGGGATGGGAAAGCCCCTGGTGGTGGGCAGAGGTGTGCGCCGTGATCGGCGCGGTGCTGCTGTTCTGGATTGGCACGCAGCGGATCAAGCAGCATAGCCAGATGCTCGGGGTCGGGATGCTTGGGGGCTTGCTGCTGCTGGTACATGAGCTGCCTTTTGTGTCGCGGCTGTTGTTTGGATTCATTCCTGAGGGTCGCCCCATGCTGGAGCTGGTGGCGGCGATTCCGATGTTGCTGGCCTGCGCACTGCTGTACTTTGCACTGCGAGGCATGATCTCAGAACGCGTAGACTAGTAGGTAGTGGAGCGGCTTTATCAGTTCTCCCTGCTTGGGCTGCTGACCAGCGGCTATCTCGCGGTTGTGTCATCGGGTCTGCTAGACCTGCCGACCGCCGTGCTGACTGGGCTTGCGTTGATTCTGCGCGGCTTGATGGCTGCCGGGTTGGTTCAGTTTCAGGCACCGCCCAAACTCACGCTGATCGCGACGCTAGCCTACATCGGCTTTTATCCTCTCGACTACTTTGTCCTGTCGCAAGACTTCATCCCGGCGACGATCCACCTGGTGTTCTTTCTGTCCGTACTGCGCATTCTGACGGCGCAAACGGAACGCGATTATCTGTACGTCCAACTGCTGGCGTTGCTAGAGATTCTGGGCGCGTGCATTCTGTCCGCGCAATTGAACTTTCTGGTGTTCCTGGTGATCTTTATCCTGTTTGGACTGCTGAGCCTTGCGGCCGGTGAACTGCGACGGGCAAGCCTTGATCCGCAGACGGCTGTGGTGGCGCCTCGACGGCTGTCGCTGCGGCTGATCGGTTTTCTCTCGGTGAGCTGCGTGATGATATTCACGCTGGCCGCCGGGTTGTTCTTTCTGCTGCCACGTACCGCACATGCGGCGTTTCGCCAGATGACGCCCGCGCGATATCACCTTCCCGGGTTTTCAAACGAGGTAACACTGGGCGAAATCGGCGAGGTGAAACAGAGCAACGAGCCAGTGATGTACATCAAGATGCTGGGCGATTACCAGCCTCGCGACATCCACTGGCGGGGGTCGGCGCTGCAGTCGTTTGACGGCAAGCGGTGGTTCAATGCGCGCTTCAAGCAAGACCAGGTGATCAAGATCGACGGCCAGATGGTGGGGCTGGTGTCCAAACGACCGGTGAATGCGCGGCGGTTCTATTACGAAGTGCGGGTGAAGGACATTGCGTCGGACGTGCTGTTCTTTGCGGGCAAGCCGGAGTTTCTGGCTATTGACCAGCGGGAGATTCTGAAGACCAGTACGGGCGGGTATCGCGCGCCGCTGCGTCCGCCGACGGGGTTCCGGTATATCGGGTACAGCTACATGGACACGATTGTGTTCGACCGGAATCTGGCGGAGCAGTTGACGGAGTCCGATCGCGCGGCGTATCTCGCGCTGCCGCCGAAGCTGGATCCGCGGATGACGGGGCTGGCGATGCAGTTGACGGCGGGGTCGAAGAACAAGTTTGAAGAGGCGCGGTCGATGGAGTTCCGGCTGCAGCGGATGTACGGGTACACGCTGCAGTTGCCGGAGACGGAGCCCGCCGATCCGCTGGCGCACTTCCTGTTTGAGCGGCGTAAGGGCCACTGCGAGTACTTTGCGTCCGCCATGGCGGTGCTGCTGCGGCTGCGTGGCATCCCGTCGCGCGTCGTGACCGGGTTTCAGGATAACGGCGAGGATCCGGTGAACGGGTGGCGGATTGTACGGGCGGCGGACGCGCATAGCTGGGTGGAAGGGTATTTGCAGGATCAGGGCTGGGTGGTGTTTGACCCGACGCCTGCAGATCCGGCAGCGGGGCAGTTGGGGCTGCTGACTCGCATCAGCCGGGTGTGGGACAGCCTGGAGCTGTTCTGGACGGACTGGGTGGTCGGGTACGACTTGGACCGCCAGATTTCACTGGCGGCGCGGATGCAACGTTCGAGCCGCGGTGCGGGGTCGCAATGGTTGGATAGGCTGGCCGCCGCGACGACTTGGTTCCAGGAGGAGTTCCCCAAACAGGCGAAGACCAAGGGCATGCCGCTGGTGGGTGGGGTGATCCTGGCGGTATTGCTGTATATCTATGGTCCGCCGGTGTGGCGGGGGGGCAAGCGACGGTACCGGCTGGGGCGCATCCGGAACTCTTCGAGCGGCGCGGCGAACGACGCCACGGTGCTGTACGAGCAGATGCTGGAGCTTTTGCACAAGCGGGGCATCGAGAAGCCGGTGTGGCTGACGCCGGTGGAGTTTGCGCGGATCATCCCGGAGCCTGGGACTGCCGGATTGGTGGCGGACTTTACCGATGCGTACCTGCAACTGCGGTACGGCGGCAATCGCGAGGCGGTGCCGCGGATGTTTAGCCTGATTGCTCGCCTAGAACAAGACGGCGTTCGCCGGTAAATCGTCGCAATTCGCCGTCCGGCGATAGTCTTCTTCCGCAATTGTTTGCACACTGGGATTCATCATGATTCCCGCAATTGAAGTGCGCGGCCTTCGAAAGAGCTACGGCGAGCTGGAAGCGGTTCGCGGTATCGATTTCGAGGTCAAGCAGGGCGAGGTGTTCGGTCTGTTGGGGCCGAACGGCGCCGGTAAAACCACCACAGTGGAAATTCTGGAAGGACTGAGGGAGCGTACGTCCGGCGACGTGAAGGTGCTGGGACACGACCCGGCGGTGAGTGTACGGCAGTTGAAGGATCGCATCGGCGTATGCCTGCAGGCGACGAACCTGCCGGAGAAGATGACGGTGCTCGAAGCCGTACATCTGTTCAGTGCGTTCTACACGCGCGCCACGGACCCGAAGAAGCTGCTGGAACGGCTGCAGCTTTGGGAGAAGCGCAACGCGTTTTACACGACGCTGAGCGGCGGCCAGAAGCAGCGCGTGGCACTCGCTCTGGCGATGGTGAACGAGCCACAACTGGTGTTTCTGGACGAGCCTACGACGGGGCTGGATCCGCAGGTACGGCTGGAGATCCACGGGCTGATCCAGGAGTTGCGGAACGCGAAGTCCTCAATCGTGATCACAACGCACTACATCGAGGAAGCGGAGCGGCTTTGCGACCGGGTGGCCATTGTGGACGCAGGCAAGATCATCGAGATCGGTACGCCGCGGGAGATCCAGCAGCGGGTGCTGGGCGATTCGATTGTGGAGTTGAAGAGCACCGCGGATCTTCCCCTGGAAGTTCCGGTGTTTGCCGAGCAATCGCGCAGTGCGGTGGAGGGCCGGACCATTACGATCCACACGCGAAAGCCGGCAAAGACGTTGGTAGAAGCGGTGAAGTGGGTGGATAGCCAGGGCATCGAGATCGAAGATGTGCGACTGAAGCATCCGACGCTCGAAGACGTATTCATTGAACTGACGGGAAAGAAGCTGCGGGAGTAACCGGGGGGACAACATGAAAGCCTACATCGCATACATCAAGCAGAATCTGCTGCTGACTTTTCGGGACCGGCAGGTGTTGTTCTTCAATTACCTGTTTCCCCTGATCTTCTTCTTTCTTTTTGGTCAACTGACGCATGCGGAACGCGGTGGCACAGCGCCCGAAGTGGTGACCATGGTGCTGACCATTGGCGTGTTGGGCGGCGGCTTCTTTGGAGCGGGCATCCGCGCGGTGCAGGATCGTGAACAGAACATCCTGCGGCGGTTCAAGGTAGCGCCGATTACGCCGGGGCCGATTCTGGCGGCGGGTTTGATCTCAGGGCTTGCGCACTTTATTCCGGTGACGTTTTTGGTTCTGTTGCTGGCGAAGGTGCTGTACGGCATGCCGTTTCCGGAACGCTGGATGTCACTGCTGGTGTTTATTTCCGTTGCCGTGCTGGCGTTTCGCGCGATGGGCGGGATTATTGCAGCAGTGTCGAATTCGATGGCCGAGAGCCAGATCATCATCCAGATCTTGTACTTCCCGATGTTGTTCTTGAGTGGCGCGACGATTCCGCTGCAGATTATGCCGGAGTGGGTGCAGACGGTGGCGCAGTTTGTACCGTCCACACACCTGTTTAGCGGCGTGCAGATGATCCTGGTGCGGAAACAAGGCCTGATGGAAGTTCTGGCACCGCTGGGATCGCTGCTGCTGACGACGCTGGTGGGTACGGTGCTGGCGATGAAGCTGTTCCGCTGGGAGAAGGAAGAGACGCTGCCTGCCTCGTCCAAAGCCTGGGTTGTGGCGATTCTGCTGCCATTCCTGGGCATCGGGATCTGGCAGACGTACAGCAAAGAGCATCTGGCACAGGCGAAGGTGATGGAGCGGCAGAGCCGGCGAGAACGGTCGCGCATCTTCCGCGATGTCCGGATCGTGAAGGGCGACGGTACGGTGATTGAGCGCGGCGGACTGTTGGTGCGCAGTGGCAAGATCGCCGAGATTTACACGGGTGACTCGCCGGATGCGGATGCGGTGAAGGCCGACGCCGTCGAAGCCGCGGGTAAGACGTTGTTGCCTGGGTTGATCGATACGCATATCCACCTGGGGGCGCCGGGCGGCTTTATGGATTATTCGAAGGTCGATATGGCTGCGCAGATGGAGCCGAGCAAGACGATTCATCGTGAGTTGGCGGCGTATCTGTATAGCGGCGTGACGGCTGTGCGCAGCGTTGGGGATTTGCTGGATGCGATGGAAGGCGCACGCAAGAAGCTGGACAGCGGGGAACGCGCGGGTGCTGAGCTGTTCTATACCGGTCCGATGTTTACGACTGAGGGCGGGCACGGCACGGAGTACTTCCGCGGGATGCCGGAAAACATACGCAAGCAGGCAGAGGCGCAGTTCGTGCGGTTGCCGAAGAGTCCGGCAGAGGTGGCGGCGCAGGTAGCGGAGTTAAAGAAGCAGGGCGTACATGCGGTCAAGGCGATTCTGGAGTCCGGATTCCCGGGGCGGCCGTTCAATCGCATGGACACGGCGATTTATAAAGCTGTCGCCGCGGCGGCGAAAGAGCACGGGTTGGCGCTGGCAACGCATACCGGCAACTTGCGCGATATACAGGATGCGGTGGACGCGGGTACAACGTCGATTGAGCATGGCGCCATGATGGAGGAGATTCCGGTGGCGTTGTTTGAGCAGATGAAGGCGAAGGGCGTGGTGTACACGCCGACGCTGTCGGTGTACGAATCGTTGATGTTGGCGTCGACGGGAAACTCGTCGATGTTCGACCGGTCCCTGGTGCAGCAGGTGGGTCCGGCGGCGTTGTTGCAGTCCAGCAAGCAGTTTTTGCAGAGCGGCAAGATGGGCGATATGACGTCGGCGGCACCGTATCTCAAGATAGGGTTTGAAAACGCTCGAAAGAATGTCCTGCGGGCTTTCCAGGTGGGTGTGACGATGACCACGGGTAGCGATGCAGGTAACCCTGGCGTGATCCATGGACCGACGGTACAGCGGGAGTTGCAGTTGATGGTGGAGGCAGGGATACCGCCAGCACAAGCGATCGCGGCGGCAACGGTGAATGCCGCAAAGCTGTTAGGTGTCGCCAATCGGACCGGACGCCTGGAGAAGGGGTACGAAGCCACGATGGTGCTGGTGGACGGGAACCCGCTCAAGGACATCGCGGCGACGGAGCAGGTGTCGTCTGTGTTGTTGAAGGGCGAGCGTATCGATCGCGCCGGATTGTTCGAGGAAGATCGCAAGAAGAAGTAGTTGCGGCGCGGCCATGAGAAAATAGAGGTTTCCATGGCAAAAATCGAACGCGCTCTGCTGAGCGTAACGGATAAGACCGGCGTAGCCGAATTTGCGCGCGGGCTTGCCGAACTGGGTGTCGAACTGATCTCGACTGGCGGTACGCACCGGCTGCTGGCGGGACTTGGGCTGAAGGTTCGCGAAGTGAGCGAAGTCACCGGATTCCCCGAGATGATGGATGGCCGCTTGAAGACCATCCATCCTCGCGTGGCCGGCGGGATTCTGGCGATTCGCGCGAACGGCGAGCATATGAAGGCGATCGCCGATCATGAGATCCCGAAGATCGATATGGTGGTGGTGAATCTCTATCAGTTTGAGAAGATCGCCGCCAAGCCGGATGCGACGCTGCCGCATCTGATCGAGAACATCGACATCGGTGGGCCGACGATGATTCGTGCGGCGGCCAAGAATTATCAGGACGTCGCGGTGGTGACGTCGCCTGATGATTATGCGGCGCTGCTTGAGGAGTTGAAGGCGGCGAAGGGCGAACTGTCGCTCGATACGCATTGGAGACTCGCCAAGAAGGCGTTTGCGACCACGGCATCGTACGATCGCGCCATCTCCGCTAAGCTCGAGACGATCCTGATCGATCAGGGCACGGTGGAGATGCAGGTGGAGAATCCCCCGGCCACCTTGGACATCCGGGCGCCACGGTCGCTGAGCTTGCGGTACGGTGAGAATCCGCACCAGAGCGCTGCCCTGTACGCGAGCGGGAGTTGCGGGATCGCCGGAGCCGAGCAGTTGCACGGCAAGGAACTGTCGTACAACAACCTGGTGGATCTGGACGCGGCGTGGCAATTGATTCTGGAGTTCGACGCGCCGGCGTCGGCGATTGTCAAGCACACCAATCCGTGCGGTTGCGCCGAAGCTACGACTTTGGCGGAGAGCTATCGCAAAGCTTTTGAGGCGGATCCAAAATCGGCGTTTGGCGGTGTGTTGGCGTTCAACCGCGAGGTGGACGGCGAGACGGCCGCCGAGGTGGCAAAGACGTTTATTGAAGCGATTGCTGCGCCGGGGTACACGGCTGAGGCGTTGGAGATCCTGCAGGCGAAGAAGAATCTGCGGTTGTTACGCGTGGCGCCTCCCGGCGATGACTTGCTGGAGAACGTGGTGAAGTCCATCAGCGGCGGATTCCTGGTACAGACGGCGGATCGCGCCAAGCTGGACCGAGGTACGGCGCGGGTGGTCACCGAACGTCAACCGACGGCGGAGGAGTGGGCGGCGCTGGAGTTTGCGTGGAAGGTTGTGAAGCACGTGAAGTCCAACGCGATTGTGTACTCGAATGCCGGACAGTCTGTAAGCGCAGGCGCGGGGCAGATGAGCCGCGTGGACTCGGTCAACTTTGGCGCAGCGAAGGCTGTACTGCCGCTGAAGGGTACTGTACTGGCATCGGATGCATTCTTCCCCTTCCCCGACGGAGTGGAGGCCGCCGCACAACACGGTATTACTGCTATTGTTCAGCCAGGGGGTTCCGTCAAAGACACGGAAGTGATCGAGGCGGCGAACCGGCTTGGTCTGGCCATGATCTTTACGGGTGTCCGCCATTTCCGCCACTAACATGCAACTACGCTTTTTCGTTTCCGCCACATTACTGACGACGATGACTTTGACCGCAGCCCCACCCACGCCTCCTGTCGCAAAGAAGGTTCCACATACCGAACAGCGGCATGGCGCGACGATTACGGACAACTACTTCTGGCTGCGTCAAAAGACGAGTCCTGAGGTTACTGCTTACCTGGAGGCTGAGAACGCCTACACGGAGGAGATGACCAAGGACCTGAAGCCATTTCAGGAGAAGCTGTACCAGGAGATGCTGGGGCGCATCAAGCAGACGGACCTGAGCGTACCGACCAAGCGGGGCAATTACTTTTACTACTCGCGTACGGAAGAGGGCAAGCAGTATCCGATTCAATGCCGCAAGAAGGGCAGCATGGAGACGGGTGAGGAAGAAGTACTGCTGGACCTGAACGTCATGGGCGCGGGCAAGAAGTTCATCAGCCTGGGTGGCTTTCAGGTAAGCGACGATCAGAACCTGTTGGCTTATTCCACCGATTATGTGGGGTTCCGGCAGTACACGCTGCACGTTAAAGATCTGCGGACCGGCAAGGAACTGCCGGATACGGCTGAGCGGGTGACGTCCTTCCAGTGGGCTGGCGATAACCGGACGATTTTTTATGTGACGGAGGACGCGACGACCAAGCGTAGCGACCGGTTGTGGCGGATGTCATTGGGCAACACGGAGAAAGACGAGTTGCACTTTGAGAAGGATGAGTTGTTTGATATTCGGGTCGGCAAGACTCTGGATAAGAACTACATCATTCTGCACTGCAACAGCACGGATACGAGCGAGTCGCAGTTTTTGCGTGCCGACCAGCCGCACCTGCACTTTACGATGTTTCTGACGCGGCAGAAGGGGCACCGGTACGACATCGACCATCGTGAAGGGCAGTTTTACATCCGGAGTAATAAGAACGCCAAGAACTTTCAGATGCTGACGGCTCCGGTGTCGGATTACACGCCGGGGAATTGGAAGGTGTTCATTCCGCATAAGGAAGATGCGTTGATGCGAGGAATGGATCTGTTCGCCGGATTTGGCGTTGCGGTTTCGCAATCGGAAGGCTTGACGAAGCTGGACATCGTGAACTTTGGCACGAATGAGTGGAAGTCCATCAGCTTTAGCGAGCCTGTGTATTCTGCCAATCCCGGAGGGACGGTTGACTACTATTCGACGACTTACCGGTACAGCTACCAGAGCATGGTGACGCCGCCGACTGTGTTTGACTACGACACCAAGGCCGGCACGAGTGTGGTGCTGAAGCGGCAGGAAGTGCTGGGTGGATATGACCCCTCGAACTATGTTTCCGAACGCCTCTGGGCAACGGCTCGCGATGGCGTGAAGGTGCCTCTATCGATCGTGTACAAGAAGGGCTTTAAGAAGGACGGCAAGGCTCCGCTGTTCCTGTATGCGTACGGATCGTACGGCATTGGGATGCAGGCGAGTTTCAGCAGCCAGCGGTTGAGTCTGCTGGATCGTGGCATCCCGTATGTGATCGCCCATATCCGCGGCGGCAACGAGATGGGCGAGAAGTGGCATGAAGACGGCATGTTGATGAAGAAGAAGAATACGTTCTATGACTTTATTGACAGTGCCGAGTGGCTCATCAAAGAGAAGTGGACCAACAAAGGCGGGTTGATGATCGAAGGTGGTAGTGCTGGCGGTTTGCTGATGGGCGCCGTGGTGAACTACCGTCCGGATCTGTTCCGCGCCGTGCATTCCGCGGTGCCGTTTGTCGACGTCATGAATACGATGATGGATGCGACGTTGCCGCTGACGGTGGGCGAGTATCTGGAATGGGGCAACCCCAACGAGAAGCCCGCGTACGACTACATGAAGAGCTACAGCCCGTACGACAACCTGGAGAAGCGCGCGTACCCGGCGATTCTGGTGACGACGAGCTTCCACGATAGCCAAGTGTCGTACTGGGAGCCGGCGAAGTATGTCGCGCGGCTGCGTACGCTGAAGACGGACAAGAACGAGTTGCTGCTGAAGACGCGCATGCAGCCTGCCGGCCACGGCGGTGCGTCCGGCCGTTATGACCGGCTTCGCGACACGGCGTTTGAGTACGCGTGGATGCTTAAGCAGGTCGGGATCACGCAGTAGGCGGAAGTAGCGAGTTGATGTCCACGAGGGGCGGTGCTGGCGGCGCCGCCTCGAATGGGACATCGCCTATGTAGAAGCTGCCTGCCTGCGGTGAGTGGACGAAGTCGTCCGGCTGCATACCTTCGGTTGCGGTAGTGAATATTGCGACCGGCTTCCCTTCCCATTCGAAAATCTCAGGACAGGTGACCCGGGCGGATTCATCGATGGTCCAGGTGGATGTAGTTTGTCCAGTGGCCAAATCGATGGTGATGGCGGAGCCTTGTGCGCCTGTGGCGGTATTAAAGAGCGCCACCACGATCGACTTGCCGTCGCCAGAGGGGCGGATGCCGTCGGGGAACGCGGGAAGACTTGCGGGATCGACCACCAGTTCGCTGGAAATGAGCTTGTCGAAGCCTTTAGTGAAGCGGTAGCGGGTGATCCTCTTGGGTGAGGAGTCGACGTCGATCAACGTGATGTCGCCTGTTGCCGGGTCCGACTGATAGAACTTGCCGTTGGAACAAGTCTGTCCGTCGGCGAGGACGCGGATCTCGCGCGTAGCGGCATCGAACAGATAGAGCTTGGCAATCGCCTGATTGAACTGGAGATGCTTGGTGCCGAAGATCAGACCTTCCGGGACGGAGCCGCCGTCGTTGATGATGACGTCGTCAGTGGCGTTGGGCAGGTGGAGGCCAGTCTCGAGGATCGCGCCAGTGGTGGTGTCGAGCAGGATCAGGCGGCGGTCTACACCGAGGACCACGGTACCCGGCTTAGTCGTTTCCGCAAAGAAACCGGGACGGCCGGGGATGTCGAAGGTCTGGTTGGTGCGATGCTCCAGGTCAAGAATGTTGAAGCTACCGCGGAAGATGTCTTCGCCGTATTGAATCGCGACCCAGCCAAGGAGTTTTCGGTCCGGGGTGCTGCTGTTGCGGAGAAGGCGGGGGCCCTCCGGCAGGTAGCGGAGTTGCGGTGTTTCCGGGGTGTAGAAGAGCTTGGCGTGGGTTGTCACGATTGGCGGCGAATTTGGGGCATAGTGGCTACAAGAGCCCGCAAAACGTTGTTTACCGAACTGGCGTCCTGAAATACGGCTGCGACATCCGGATCGAGTTGAACCGACACAGTTGCTTGTCCCGCGAAGCGATTGGGCTTGGCCTTGCTGTAGTCGAACGAATACTCGCTCAGCATGTCAGGCTCTTGCTTGGCCGGCTTAGATTTCTTCCTGGTACTCATGACGTTCTTTCGGAGTTGGCTCACGTGAACTGATAATTCGAATCCGGGTTTCGGCTACCTGCTTGAAGCATACCAGCAAAAGACGGTTGCTCCGCGACCGGCCGACGATGATCTCGCGAGGTTCATCAGCGGAATGAATCACGTCATCGTGGATCTTTGCTAACGGGTCATTGAACACGGTGATCGCCTCTTCAAACGAGACGCCGTGCTTACGCGAGTTGGCAGTGGCTTTGCGCGAATCCCATTCGAATCCAAGGGGCATAAGAAAAATACGAAACGGGATGCCAACCTAGGCATCCCGTCTTCGATTCCGTGTGATTGATGGTCTGTTAGTCTTCGAGCAAATACGAGGCCGCGGCATGGCGGGCCTTGAGTTCGTTGATGGCGCGGAACCAGTCGGCGGCTTGATCGCCGGGCTGGTAGCCACGAGCCACGTAGTAGGAGTACGCCAACTTGGCGACTTCTTCACCGGGCGGCTCGTAAGCCATCACCGGTACCACGGGCGCCACCTTCGTCCCTGTTACGACGGGGGTAGCGACCGCGGCGGAAATCGCGGCGGGTTCCTGCTGCGTCTGCTTTTTGTGGCGGTGCGTCACTGCTGCTTTCGTGGTCTTGACTGCTTTGCTCGAACGCGCCTTTGCTTCCCCAGAGGCAGGCGCCGCCCCTTCTGCCGCCGCACCCGCTGCGGGCTTTGCCTTGGCCGAGGTCCGCTTGGCGCGGGCTACGGTTGGGGCAGAGGCCATCGCGGTGGCGTCAGCATCCGATTTTACTACTACAGCTTTTTTGGTGGGCATAGATACTTCGTCGTCTATGGTACCAACCTTTAAAACAATATCGGTTTAATTTGGATTACTGTTTACCCTTGCCGCGGAAGAAAATTTCTCGCGCTTGAGGGTCCGAGAGAATGGCCGCAAATACGACACCGAGGGCGGCGGCTGTGGCGACGGCTCCGGCGACCAGGTAATCGCTATCTTTGCGCGGCCCGGGGAGGAATTGCAGCATCAAGGCTGCAACGAAAGCGAACGTCACAAGGCCGGCTACGGTGAGCAAAATCAACTTCCGTTGGGAGAAGTTCATTAGTCGTATTTCTCGTAGATGATCTGCCTGCGATCGAAGCCGAGCGCTTTGAGTTGCTGGCGAAGGTCGTCCACCATTGCTTTCATACCACACATGTAGACGTTGACATCGCGATTGCCGCCGAGGGTGTCGAGCACATGCGATTGTACGTGGCCGCGGCGTCCGGACCAAGAGTCATCGGCGCGGCTGAGTACGGGCAGGAAGCGGAAGTTCGGCTGGCTGGCGGCGAGGGATTCGAACTCCTGACGGTACATGAGGTTCGGTTCGTAGCGCACGCCGAAAACGAGAGTCACTTTGGCATTGCCGGGCAGCGGTTCCTGCAGCATGCCGCGGAAAGGAGCGATGCCGGTGCCCGTGGCGACAAGGATCGAGTCCCGCGCGGGTTCGCGCCAGTGGAAGTAGCCGAGGGGGCCGGAGAGGTCGACGGCATCACCAGGCTGCATGGCGAACAGGAAGGGCGAGAAAAGGCCATCTTCCACGCGATTCAGGCAAAGCTCGAAACGGTTGCCGTGCTCGCGCGAGGCGAGCGAGTACGCACGGGTGATGGTACGGCCGCCGATGGGCGCTGACAAGGATACAAATTGACCGGCTTTGAACGAGAAGCGCTCCGTGTCCGGGACTTCGAACGTAAAGTGGCGGATTTCGGGCGCGATCTCGTGGGATTCCACGAGGACGGCTCTCATCCGGCGGTTGCCTCCTGGGCCCGGGTATGGAGGATCTCGATCAGCGCGGGGTGTCCGTCCAGAGGGGGAGCTGACTCAATGTGCAACGTTGGATGCGACTCACGGACAGCCGCCATCAGGTTTGGCAGGTCGCGCTTGAGATGCAATCCGACGGTGAGGAAGTACGGCAGAACGACTACCTTATCCACGCCCTTTTCGAGGAGTTTGGCAGTGGCTTCACTGAGGTCAGGCTTGCCGCCTTCGAGGAACGCCGTTTCAATCGCGGAGTATCCGCCTTTGGCTGCGAGCGATGCGGTGATGTTGCGTACGGCATCGTTGGCAGACTCCACGCTGGAGCCATGAGCAAAAACGATCAGACCAGTCATGCGTATGATTTCATGCTAGCTCGAACGGGGTTCCGACACCCGCTTGGATGGCGCGCTGATAGACAAGATTTGCCGCGGCCACGTCTTCCACTGCCATACCGAGTGATTTGAAGAAGGTGACTTCTTGCTGTGAGGTCCGGCGGGGCTTGGCACCGAGTTCGCCGCGGATGTGTTCGGCTGTGATCGCGCAGTCGGCGATGGCCATGAGAATGTCACCGGCCTCTTTCATCGCGCCGGGTATGGAATCCACGTAGATTGAACTCCGGGCCATGAGATCGGCTGTGAACTCGCGGTGTGTGGGGCGGCAGGCTCCAACGCCGATGAGGTGCGTGCCGTCCGAGACCCACTCGCTCTGTACGATTGGCTCGCGCGCGGCGCTAACGGCGGCTACGACGTCAGCCCCTCGTACGGCTTCTTCCGCGCTGTTGCATGGGGTGACGCCGGTTTCTTCGCAGAAACGTTCCAGGTTGCCGCGATTGGGGCTGTAGGCTTTGATCGTTTGGAAGTCCCGCACGAGGCGTAGGGCTTCCACATGGCTACGGGCTTGGACGCCGGAGCCGAGGATGGCCAAGGTCTTGGCGTCTTCACGGGCGAGGTACTTAGTGGAGACGGCGGATACGGCAGCGGTCCTGGCTTCGGTGATGTAGCGGCCGTCGAGCAAAGCCTGTAGCGCACCGGTTTCCGGGTCGAGGAGAAGGATGGTGGCAAGGTGGGACGTGAGTCCCTTGGCGACGTTGCTGTGGAAGACCGTCACCAACTTGGCGCCGACGGCATTGGGAAGGCCCGCGGGCATGGTTCCGAAGTAGTTTTTCTCTTCCCCAATCTGGACGACCGATCGCACGGGTTGGTCGACCACGCCAGCGGCGAAGGCGGCAAGAGCGTCCTCCATGACACCGATGAGTTCCTGCATCGGCAGCAGGTGGTGGACTTCCGATTCTTTCAGCAGGATCGGCATGATTAGCCTCTGATGCGCTTTGCCAGTAGTGCGTACACCGGCAGGCCGAGCAGGACAATGATGAGGCCAGGCGCCGTAGTGGACGTGCGGTAGATCAAGAGAACGACCAGGATCGCAGTGGCGCCGACAATGTACAGCAGCGGGATGAAGGGATAGCCAAAGGCTTTGTAGGGGCGTTCGGCGTTGGGCTGCGTTTGGCGGAGGCGGATGATGGCGCCAATGGTGAGGATGTAGAAGATGAGGGCCGCGGAGACAACCCAGTCGAGAAGGTTCGAGTACAGATTACCGTAGCTCGACGTTGCCGGATTGAACGTTCGAGGCAGAACGAGGAATGCGGCCCAGATGCCTTGGATGAGAAGTGCCCATCCGGGTACGGAGGCTTTGTTCAACTCACCTGCACGGTCGAAGAAGAGCTTGTCCTTGGCCATTGCGTAGTAGGCGCGGGCACCCGAAAGGATGAGGCCGTTCATGCAACCGAAGGTAGAGACCATGATGGCGACCGCCATGATCATGACGCCGAGGCCGGGGAAGATTTTTTGAAGCATCGCGGTTGCCACGCGGTCGGCGGGAGCCTGCTGGATTTCATTCAAAGGCAAAGCTACGAGGTACGCGACGTTGCACAGCAGGTACAGCGCGGTGACGATTCCTGTCCCAAATGCGAGGGAGAGTGGGATGTTGCGGTGTGGCTCTTTGACTTCGCCTGCGGTGAAGGTGATGTTGTTCCAGGCGTCTGAGGAGAACAGAGATCCGGTTTGTGAGACGCACAGGCCGACGAAAAGGCCGAACGATGTGATCGCCGTTAGGCCAGGGACGATCTGGTCGTAGCCGCGGGGCGTCCAAAGGTCGCCGAAGTTCTGCGCGACGGCATCTTTGTTCCAGCCGAGGAAGATGCCGATCAAGATGATGCCGAAGAGGGTGCCGAGTTTGGATGTCGTAAATACGTTCTGTACGATCTTGCCGTACTCGACGCCGCGTGAATTGGTCCAGGTGAGAAAGACGATACAAATGATGGCGGTGAGTTGGGCGGTGGACAGCGAGAGTGCGTAGCCCTCGGAGATGTGGAGTGGCGGGATGATGTAGTTGGTTTCGCTGATGGCGGGCCACATCAGGCCGAGGAAGCGTCCGAAGGCGACACCGACTGCGGCGATGGTTCCGGTCTGGATCACAAGGAAGAGGGTCCAGCCGTAGAGGAAGCCGAAGAGCGGAGACAAGGCCTCGCGAAGGTAGACATACTGTCCGCCGGCTCGCGGCATCATGCTGGCGAGTTCGCCGTACGACAAGGCGCCGAACATCGTCAGAAGGCCTGTTAACAGCCATGCGAGCAGTAGCCAGCCGGGACTTCCCAGAAGGCGGGCCATATCGGCGGAAACGATAAAGATGCCCGAGCCTATCATCGATCCGGCCACCATCATGGTCGAATCGTAGAGCCCAAGGCCGCGTTTGAATTCGGTGTCGTGTGTGCTCACAAGTTCTTTACTGTAACAATGTGAGAAATGTCTGAGCTTGACTCATACCGCGTAGAAGGCGTGGAGCGCCTTCGGACTCCTGCCCTGCTGATTTACCCGGACATCGTGGACAGCAACATCCGGACCACGCTTGCGATTGTCGGCGGCAACCCAGATCGCTGGCGTCCACATGTGAAGACTGTGAAGATGGCGTACATCATCCGCCGCATGGTGGAGGAGCACGGGATCCGGCAGGTGAAGTGTGCGACCACGCTGGAGTTATCGACGTCGCTGGCAGCGGGCGTGACCGATGCGCTGTTGGCGTATCCGGTGGTGGGCGCTAATGCGGAGCGCGTGAAGGAGATCGCGGCCGAGTATCCGAGTGCCAAGGTGTCGGTGCTGGTGGAGACGGCGAAGCAGGCCGAGATTTGGAAGGGCTCAGCGATTGGCGTGTTCATTGATGTGAACCCGGGTATGAACCGTACTGGCATTGAGCAGGATCACGTCGCGGATCTGGTGGAATTGGCGAAGAGCATACCGAATTTCCGGGGGCTGCATTATTACGACGGCCACATGCATATTGCGGATCCCGTGGAGCGGGAGAAGGAAGCGCACAAGGGTTATGCGCAGTTGATGCGGTTGACCGAGGCGCTGGCGGAAGCGGGTAAGGCTCCGGAAGAGGTGATCACGTCGGGTACGCCGGCATTGCAGCCTGGGGCGACGTTTGCGCCGTTCCAGAATGCGCCGTTTGTGCATCGCGTGTCGCCGGGTACGGTGACGTTTTGCGATACGACGAGCATGGGTGAGTTACCGGCAGGGTACAAGCCAGCGGCGTTGGTGGTGGCGTCGGTGGTGAGCCATCCGATTGCCGGACGATTCACGGTGGATGCCGGACATAAGTCGGTTTCTGCCGATGCCGGCGTTCCGACCTGCCAAGTGGTGGGTGCGAACGGAGAGTTCACGCCTTTGAAGCCGAGCGAAGAGCATTTGCCAATCGACTCCAAGGGCACGGTGCCGGAGATTGGCAGCTATGTGTACCTGGTGCCGCGGCATGTTTGCCCGACCGTGAACAACTTTGATGATGCGTTGATCATCCAGAACAACAAGGTTGTTGGTACGGAGAAGGTGACGGCGCGCGGACACGAGCCGGCTTATTCGTAGCGCAAAGTTTCCGCCGGAGCGATCTTGGTTGCCGCGGTCGCGGGGTACAGGGTGGCGGCTACGCTAACCGCAAGCGCGGCCGCTGCGATCCAGATACCGTCGTACCAGAGCGGTTCGAAGGGTACGAAGTTGAGCGCGTAGACGTCTTCATCGAGGCGGATCAACTTGTAATGTCCGCAGATGAAGCAGATGGCGTAGCCGAGGGCGAGACCGAGTACGGCGCCGATGCTGCCGATGAGTACGCCTTCCATCAGGAAGATGCGGCGGATCTGTTCGCGACGCGCGCCCATCGACATGAGCACCGCGATGTCACGCGTTTTCTCCATCACCATCATGGTGAGGGTGATGAAGATGTTCAGTCCTGCTACGAGTTGAATCAGGCCGATGGTGATGACGGTTACCAGACGTTCCAGCTTCAGCGCATTGCGGAGTTGACGATTTTGTTCCATCCAGGTGGTTGGTACAAGATCGTCGCCGACGATGGGTGTAGCGGCTTTGGCTACTTCAGCGGCGCGCTCGGGGTCGTCGAGCTTGATCTCGATGGTATTGACCACGTCTTCCAACGAGAGCAGTTGCTGGGCCGTACCGAGCGAGGCTAGTGCCCACTGCGAGTCGATATCCGAAAACCCGGTTTCAAAGATGCCGACCACACGTAGCTTGGTGAAACTTGGACGTGGGCCGAACGGCGTGAGTTCACCTTGCGGACTGATGACGGTGACGATGCTGTTGAGCAGCATGCCCGTCGATTGCGCGAGACGGGAGCCGAGTACGATGCCGGGGAGGCCGTCGGTTTTGTTCAGCCCTTGAATGGAACCTTCCTTGAGCTTGAGCATGCTGTCGCTCAGGCCGGAGTCCGGGCCGGGCAGGATGCCCTTGAGGATCGCGCCTTGGGATTGCTGCGGGCCTGACAGGAAGATGGGACCGTAGAGGCCGGGTGCGGCGGATTTGACGCCTGGGATTGCCTGGAGTTTCGGTAGCAGGTTCGGCCATTCCTTGATGCCGTAGCCCGGTTGTTTTTCGAGAATCGAGACGTGGGCGGTGGCCGAAAGCAAGGTGTCCTGCAGGGTTCTGCGGAAGCCGTTGTTGATGGCGAGTGCGACAACGAGCGCCATTACGCCAGCCGCGACGCCGAGGATAGAAATGACGGTGACCAACGAAATCGCCTTCTGCCGGCGCTTGGCGCGCAGGTAGCGGTTGGCGACAAAGGTTTCAAACCGCATCAGACAAACGCGGCTTGCGCGTCGGGGATCTGGTCGAAGAACTTGAACATACGGTCGAGGCGCGTGACGCGGAAGGCTTCCCGTACCTGGCCGCCGGCGCCAGACATGTGGAGCTTTGCGCCCTTCTGCATGCACTTGTTCAAGGACGCGATGCAACGGCCAATGCCCGTGGAGTCGATGTGGGTGACACCTTCCATATCGATGATGATCTTGCGAACGCCTTCGTCCAGCAAGGTTCCCACCAGGGTTTCGAGGTCCGCACTTTCCGGCCCCAGCATGAGGCGCCCCGATAGTGCGATCACTACAACTCCCGGGCCAGCTTCGCGCTGCGCGATTTCAAGTTTCGCCATGTTCCGTACTACGTTATGATAGCCATTTCATGGCCCCCATTCCTCCTAGTCAGCAACAGCCCCTTGTAGAACGGCTCATGAGCGCGTGCGGCGGCGCTTATTCTCCGGACGTTCGGCGCAAATACTTCATCACCGGTCCCCAATGGGCGGCCGCTTATGAAGGCAATGCACTTTTCCATGCGCCGACGCGTACGTCGGTGGATTTTGAGCGCGTGATTGAAGAGTACGCCAAGATCGGCATCGGTCATTGGTGTACGCACGATACAGACGTGATTCCTTCGACGTCCGTAATGAAGGACGAGCAGTGGGAAATCGTCGGACGGATTAAGGCGTCGCTTCAGAAGAACGGCGTGCAGTGTTCGATGGTGACGACGGAAACGTTCCATCACGCTGTTTTCGCCGGAGGTCCTGCAGCAGAGGCGCCGGAAGTACGTGCGTACGCGGCAGAGCGCCTGAAGAATACGGTGCATATTGGACATGAGTTAGGCGCATCGTACGCGGTGTACTGGCCCGGTTCGTTCGGCTACTACACAGCGGGTACGGTCGATGAACCGCAGGCGTTGAAATGGTACGCCGATGGACTCAACGCAGCCTGCAACGCCGATATCGAGTTTGCCAAGAAGTACAACCGGCCGACGTTGAAGCATTGCATGGAAGCGAAGCCTTTTGAGCCGCAGGCCGAGATCCTGCTGCCGACGTCGGATGCGATGCTGGCCTTTATCTTTTCCGGCTTGCTGGATCATCCGGACATGGTGGGCTTGAATCCCGAGTACCTGCATGAGTTGATGTGGGGCGCTTCGGTTCGCGCGGCGCTAGGCCGTGCGCTGCTGTGCAAGAAACTGTTCCACTTCGACATCAACGACGGGTACCGCCTGAAGCACGACGTGGACATCGCGGTGGGCTTGGTGAATCCGCTGGACTGGCTGAACGTGCTGGTACTGCTGCGTAGCTACGGCTTTAACGGTCCGTTCAATCTGGACTACAAGCCGCCACGTACCACGTCGAATCATGGTGTGTTCGCAGTCAGCTTCCCGACGGCGGTGGACCGGTTCATCACGCTGTGGGAGATGGCGGGCGAGGTGATGGAAGACGCCGTGATGAAGGAAGCGATTGAGGCGCTCAAGGCGGGCGGCGGCGTTACGGATATTCACGACGTCGACGGCATCGTCAAGGCGAATGCCGAACTACTCACGCTGCACGAGTTGACTGCGCATCGCTTGTTCCAGATTCTGGTGGGCGCACACAAAGGCCGCACATACTCGATAGCCTAAGGCTATGGGTCGTGCACTGATCACGATTGGACTCCTGCTGGTGGCAGCGGGAGTCCTTTTGATTTTTGCGGAGCGTTTACCGTTTCGCGTGGGCAAACTACCTGGGGATATCGAGATCCGCGAGCGGAACTCGGTGTTCTACTTTCCACTAGCCACAAGCCTGGTGCTGAGCGTACTGCTGTCGCTTGGCTTGTGGCTGTTCAACCGCTTCTTCCGTTGAGCTACGGGCGGCGAACGCTTACCGTGACGTTCGACTGCGCGGAAGTTTCGCCAACGAAGATCTTGAGCGGCACGGCGTCGCCGATGGCTGCGTCGAACGGGATCTTAACGTTGATCTGCATCAAGCCGGAGATCTGGCCGGGGGCGCTGCCCGCGTAGGTGACTTCCAACGGCTGGTCATTCAGGAAGACGCGAACGGGTAGAAGCGGCTTCTTCAGGTCGCTGCCAATGACCTTGCCGTCCTCGCCTTCGGGAGCGGTCTGGCCTTCGCCCGTGATGTAGAGGATCGCTTCTGAGCCTTGCACGAGCGGGTTGTTCACGTCGCTGAAGTTGTAGTCTGGCGTGCGAGCCAAGGCAGGGCCAAAGCCTGTTTCGTTGAGTGTGAGGATACCCGGCGAAACTGCAGCTACGGGGAGCGTAATGGTGTTGCTGGGCTGTCCGAGGTACTCCACACGGACGTCCGTGCGAACCTTGCCTGCGAGGCTATAGGGAGCTACAGCGCGGATCAGGCTGGGGCCCGCAGTGAGGATGGGTGCGGCTACGCCGTCGAACAGCAGGCGGACGCCATCGAGTTCGGTGCGATAGAACGATGAGCCATCATCCGCGCCGCCCTGCTTGTCGTTGAGCAAGCCGAGGCGGACACCACGAATCCACACAATCTGTCCCGGTGAGACAGGCACGGGATCGAGGCTGGCGCTGTTTACCACCTGCGTGATCACAGGTAACGGATCCGCAGACTGCACCACGCCGTACGTTGAGCCGGCGACGGTGACCACGCCGGATCGTTCCATGCCCGTATCGTTGGGCAGGATCGTGACGCCGACGGTGCCAGGACCTACGCCCGAACCGGGTAGAACGGAGATCCAGGGGAAGTTGGGGATCGCGGTCCAGTTGCAGCCCTCGGGTGTGTTCACGGTGAAGGTAGTGAGACCACCGTCGGCCGGCAGACGGCCAAACTCAGGTGCGACACGGAAGGTACATACGCCGCCACCTTGCACGATGCTGAATACCTTTTGGCCGATGGTGATGGTGCCGGTACGCTGGCTGGAATCCGGGTTTGCGGTGACCGTGAAGGTGATGCGCTGATTTCCGGTGCCTGCGAAGAAGATGGGGCTGTTGCCGTTGGTGAAGCGAATCCAACTGACGTTGGGTACGGCGTTCCAGATGCAACTAGAGGTGACGTCCACGCTGAAGGTTCCGCCTTGCGGCTGGATGTTCAGGAACGGCGAGGGCAGCGTGACGTCGCAATTGGTGCCGTCCTGCGTGAGGCGGAACGTGACGCCGTTGCTGATGGTGATGGAGCCACCGCGAGGTTCCGGACCGGTGTTTTCGTCGTACTCAAAAACGATGGCGCCGTTGCCGATGCCGGTTGTAATGCCTGTGGAACTGAGCCCTGAGATCTTGATCCATGGAGTGGTGGTCTGCGCGGTCCAACTGCATCGCGACGTGATGAAGAACGTGGATACGCCTTTGTTCTTGCTCACGCGCATTGTGGATGGGGTGAGTTGGTAGTTGCAACTGGCGCCGGTCTGAGAGATCAGCAGGGTCGCGCCGGGCATGGTGATGCGGCCGACGCGGATGTCGGGGGAGATGTTTTCGGTCAAGCGCACCACAAACTGCCCGTTGCCGACGCCGGTGCCGCCCAGGATCACCTGGATCCAATCGGGGTTCTGGCTTTGTACGGCCCAGCCGCAGCCGGGGCTGGCAAACACTGTAATGGTGTGAGAAAACGCAGCTGGACCAACCGAAATCTCTGGCGGCGAAAACTGGTAATTACATTGAGCCGCAGCGGAAACAGCGGTGGCGAAAAGAATCGCAGCCCAGCGCATTGGTCTAACCCTCCACAACAATGTTACTGCAAAATGTTCCACAGGATATCCACACATGGCGTATCGGTAAAATGAAGGCGGCCAAAACATGACCGGTTCCCTGGGGTTGTTTTTGACGATTTCCGCCGCGGCGTTGGCGCAGGACTTTCAGAAGGATGTACTGCCCGTGCTGGCCAAGCGATGTCAGGCTTGCCATGGGTCGCAGCAGCAGATGGCGGGTCTGCGGTTCGACAAGTCCGATCCGTCGATTGCACGCTCGGCGGCGAAGATCGTGGAGCGGATCACGAGCGATAAGAAGGGTTTTCGAATGCCGCCCGTGGGCGCGCCGCTGGAGGCCGTAGAGGTCGCTTCGCTTCGCAAGTGGATCGAGGCAGGGGCGAACTGGCCTTCGGGCGTTGTCGCGTCGAGTGCAAAGCCGTCGCATTGGGCGTTTCAGAAGCCGGTGAAGCCTGCGCAGGGAAACGGGGTCGATCATTTCATCAACGTTCGGCTCAAGGCAGAGAATGTCGAGCCGTCACTGCAGGCGGATAGGCGTACGCTGTACCGAAGGTTGTCTTTAGATCTGACTGGCTTGATTCCTGCCGCTGCGGATGTCGAGGCTTTTGTGAATGACAAGCGGGCGGATGCGTACGAGCGCGCTGTGGATCGCTTGCTGGCATCGCCGCATTATGGCGAGCGGTGGGCACGGTATTGGCTGGATCTCGCCCATTATGCCGACTCCGATGGCTATGAAAAGGATTTGCCGCGTCCTAATGCCTGGCGGTACCGGCATTGGGTGATCGACGCGATGAATCGCGACATGCCGTTTGACCAGTTCACGCGGGAACAGTTGGCGGGAGATCTGATTCCGAATGCCACAGTGGAGCAGAAGGTCGCGACGGGCTTCTTGCGTGCTGTGTTGACGAATCGGGAAGGTGGCGTAGATCGTGCAGAGGCTCGCTTTGAGCAGTTGGTGAACCGTACGGCGACGGTGTCGACGGTGTGGCTGGGGCTGACGGTGGGTTGCGCACAGTGCCACAACCACAAGTACGACCCGATCTCGCACAAGGATTATTACGGCATGATGGCGTTCTTTGAGAACGGAGAAGACGCCGAGATCGATGCGCCGGTGGGTGGCGAAGCAGGTCCTTATCTGGCAGCGTTGCCGGCGTATCGCGAGAAGCGCGATGCGATCTATCAGCAGTACAAGGTGGCCGAGCGGGCGCAGCGGTTTGAGGATAAGCTGCGCGAGGCGAACCAGAATCCGGGCAAGGATCTGGAATGGGATTTTGCGCTGACTGCGTTCAAAGCGCTGTTTGACCGCTGCGATAAGTACCTGACCGAGGCCAAGCATACGGCGCGCGACCTGGAGAGCTTCCGCCGGTACTTTGTGGTGAACGTCGGCAGCAGTCCGGATACGCGCAAAGAGAAGACGCTGAGCGATGAGATGAAGGAAGCTCGCGGCAAGCTGAACGATCTGGACAAAACGCTGCCGCCGTTTGGACAAGCGATGGTGATTGAGGCGGACGCGAGTTACGGTCCCACACATCTTCGTAAGGGCGGCGACTACAAGGCGAAGGCAGAGGCGATTCCACCAGCGACGCTATCGATCCTGCCTCCTATGACTGCGGACTTGCCTCGTAACAGATTGGGCCTTGCGGAATGGTTGGTGTCGCGTGAGAACCCGCTGACGGCTCGGGTGGCGATGAATCGGCTGTGGCAGGAATTGATGGGTCGCGGCCTGGTAAAGACCTCCGAAGACTTTGGCGTAGTGGGCGATAAGCCGACGCATCCGGAGTTACTGGATTGGCTGGCGGTGGAGTTTATGGATCAGGGATGGAGTTGGAAGCGGATGGTGCGTACTGTGGTCCTGTCGGATGCGTACCGCAGGTCTTCAAACGCGCGGCCCGACCTTGCGACCAAAGATCCTGAGAATACACTGTTCGCGCGGCAGAATCGTACAAGGATGAGTGCCGAGTTGATTCGCGATGCGGCGTTGTCGGGGTCGGGATTGCTGAACGATGCGATTGGCGGGCGTTCTGTGAAGCCGCCGCAACCGAAGGGCGTCGCGGAGTTGGGGTACGGCGGCCGCAAATGGGATGAGACGCAGGGCGCGGAACGGTACCGGCGTGGGTTGTACGTACACTATCAACGCACCACTCCGTATCCCTTGCTTGCGACGTTTGATGCACCGGATTCGTCGATTGCCTGTTCGCGGCGGCGGGTGTCGAATACCGCTTTGCAGGCATTGAATCTGTTGAACGATCCGGTGTTTTTTGAAGCGTCGCAGGCTTTGGCGGCGCGGATACTGCGAGAAACGCAAGGGCAGACGTTGGCGGCAAGGATCCAGCATGCGTACCAGCTTTGTTTGTCACGGCCAGCGACGTCGCGCGAGAGTGAACGCATCACTCAGTTATACACGCAGTTGACGGCCAAGCTGGACGACAAAACGGCAGTGGAATGGATGCCGGCGCCGCCGGAAGGCGTGACCACTCGTGAAGCAGCGGCGTGGACTGGCATCGGGCGAGTGTTGCTGAATCTGGACGAGTTCATCACGAAGGAATAAGCAATGGACAACAATCATCGAATCCACACACGACGTTCCTTCTTCCGCACTGCAGGACTTGGGCTGGAGACCATGGCTTTGGGGTCGCTACTGGCGCGCGATGGACGTGCGGCTGATCTGAATCCACTAGCCGCGAAGAAGCCGCACTTTGCCGGCAAGGCGAAGAACGTCATCTTCCTGTTCATGGAAGGCGCACCCAGCCAGATGGATCTGTTCGATCCAAAGCCGGCGTTGGCGAAGTGGCAGGGCAAGCCGCTGCCCGAATCGTTGATCAGCCAGACCAAACTCGCGTTCATCAAGAAGGACGCTACGGTGCTGCCGAGTGCGCGGGTGTTCAAGCCGTACGGGCAGTGCGGCATGGAACTGTCAGACTACATCCCGAACATCGCTTCCTGCGCGGATGACATCTGCATGGTGCGTTCGATGTACACCGATGCGTTCAATCATCATCCGGGGCAGCTGCTGTTAATGACGGGGTTTATGAACGCCGGGCGGCCGTCGTTCGGGTCTTGGGTGACGTACGGGCTGGGCAGCGAATCGCAGAATCTGCCGGGATTTGTGGTGCTGAGTTCGGGCGCTGGTACGAGCGGTGGCGCCAGCAACTTTGGTAGCGGCTTTTTGCCGAGCGTGTATCAAGGCACGATGTTCCGTAACTCGGGCGAACCAATCTTGTATCTCTCGAACCCGAACGGCGTGAATCAGGATCTGCAGCGGACCACCTTGGATGCCATTCGCGACCTCAATCAGGATCGTCTGGCGGCAACGGGAGACCAGGAGATTGCGTCCCGCATTAACTCGTATGAGTTAGCGTTTCGGATGCAGATGTCCGCGCCGGAGTTGTTGGACTTTTCGAAGGAATCGAAAGAGACCATCGAGATGTACGGCATCAACAATGAGAAGAGCAAGGCATTTGGTACGAACTGCCTGCTTGCGCGCCGGATGGTGGAACGCGACGTACGGTTTGTGATGTTGATGCATGCGAGCTGGGATCAACATACATACTTGAATCGTGATTTGAAGAAGAATTGTGAGATTACGGACCAGCCTACTGCAGCGTTGATCAAAGACCTCAAGCAGCGCGGCTTGCTCGATTCGACGCTTGTCGTTTGGGGCGGCGAGTTTGGACGTACGCCGATGGTGGAGCAGCGCAACACATCGGACCCCGAGAACATGGGCCGCGACCATCATCCGCTTGCCTATTCAATGTTTTTGGCGGGAGGCGGGATCAAGGGTGGTCAAGTGGTGGGCAAGACGGATGAGTTGGGGTTCAACATCGTAGAGGATAAGGTTCACGTACACGATTTACAGGCGACATTGCTGCATTGTCTCGGGTTCGACCATGAACGGCTGACGTATCACTATATGGGTCGCGACTTCCGACTGACGGACGTACACGGCAAGGTAGTGCCGAAGCTTCTAGCGTAAGATTGCATTTGGGGATGAGCAATCGGATTTTAGTGGTGGAAGACGAGCCGGCAATTTTGCGAGGTCTGCAGGACAACCTGCGGATGGAGTCGTTTGATGTACTGACAGCGTCCGATGGAGAGTCCGGATATCGCATGGCATTGGAGGCAAAGCCGGACCTGATCATTCTCGATCTCATGCTGCCAAAGATGAGCGGGTATGAGATCTGCCGCAAGCTTCGTGGTGATGGCGTAAACACGCCGATTTTGATTCTGACGGCGCGGGGCGAAGAGACGGATCGCGTATTGGGGTTGGATCTTGGCGCGGATGATTACGTCACCAAGCCATTTTCGATTCGCGAGTTGTTGGCGCGGGTCCGAGCGCTGCTGCGTCGTGCGCAACCGGCCGCTGCCGAGCCGATGATGACGTTGCGCTTTAGCGGCGCGATTCTCGACTTTCAGAAGTATGAAGCCACGAAAGACGGCAAGCCGGTGGACTTGACTCGCAAGGAGTTCGGCATCGTGCGGTTCCTCGCATCGCGCCCCGGTGTGGTGGTGAGCCGCGATGAGTTGCTAAACGAAGTCTGGGGGTATGACGCGTACCCAAGCACTCGCACGGTGGACAATCACATTGCCAGCTTGCGTGCGAAGCTGGAGCCCGATCCAGCGAATCCCAAGCACTTTCTCACGGTGCATGGCGTTGGATACAAGTTCCAGCAGAGCTAGTTGAGTTCGCGGCGCATCTGATCGGTATCGAGATCGCCGGTCCATTTGGCGACAACGACCGTGGCTACGCCATTGCCGATGACGTTGGTGATGGCGCGTGCTTCGGACATAAAGCGATCGATACCGAGGATCAGGGCGAGTCCGCCGACCGGGACGTGGCCGACTGCTGATAACGTGGCGGCAAGCACGATAAAGCCGCTTCCGGTGACTCCTGCTGCGCCTTTCGACGTCAGCAGCAGGACGGCGAGCAAGGTGAGTTGCTGGCCCAGAGTCATCGGCGTGTTGGTGGCTTGCGCGATGAAGACCGCGGCCATGGTGAGGTAGATCGACGTACCGTCGAGGTTGAACGAGTAGCCAGTAGGAATCACCAGGCCAACTGTTGCCTTCCCTGCCCCGAGGCGTTCGAGCTTGGTCATCATGCCGGGTAAAGCGGCTTCTGACGATGACGCGCCAAGGACGATGAGCAGTTCCTCTTTGACATAACGCAGGAACTTGAGCAGGCTGAAGCCGTGGAAGTACGCGATGGTACCGAGCACACCGAAGATGAAGACGACACAGGTGAGATAGAAGGTGGCCATGAGCTTGGCGAGCGATAGCAGGCTGTCCACGCCGTAGGTTCCGACGGTAAATGCCATTGCGCCGAAGGCACCGATGGGTGCGGCGTACATGATGATGCGTACGATGCCGAAGAATACTTCTGAGAGCCGTTCCAGACCTTCATAGAGCAGCCTGCTGCGTTCGCCGAGCTTTTGGAGAGCGAAGCCGAACAGCAAGGCGAGCAGCAATACCTGCAGGATCTCGCCTTTGGCGAAGGCGTCGACGAAGGTAGAGGGGATGACGTCGAGGATGAAGTCCTTGGTGGATTTCATCTTGCCGGGAGCGGCGTAGGAGGCGATAGATGCGACGTCGAGTTTGCTGACATCGACATTCATGCCTTTACCTGGGCCCACGAGATTGACAACAGTGAGCCCGACGACCAGCGCGAGCGTACTGACGACCTCAAAGTACAGCAGGGCGAGACCGCCAGTCTTGCCGACCTTCTTCATGTCCTGTGATCCGGCGATTCCGAGAACGACAGTGGTGAAGATGATCGGCGCGATGATCATCTTGATGAGCTTGATGAACCCATCGCCCAAAGGCTTCATGGCGGCCCCCGCTTCCGGAGCCGCCACGCCTAGCGCGACGCCGACCGCGATTGCGATCAGCACCTGTATGTAGAGTCCAAGCTTCATCAGAGACGGCAGATGAGCAGTTCGCGTTCGTACACGAGTTCCTTGGGCAGGTGGTCGTGCAGGTCAATGAACAGCTCTTCGTGCTGGATGAGTTCGTTGCGCCACTCCTGATGATCGAAGGCTTGCGCCTCGTCGAACTTCTCGCGAGGGAAGTCGAGACCCGTCCAGTCGATGGCGTCGTACGGCGGCATCCACCCAATTGGCGACTCGACGCCTACGGCACGGCCTCGCGCACGTTCGGCAATCCAACGCAGGACGCGCATGTTCTGGCCAAAGCCCGGCCAGATGAAGTTGCCTTCGGCGTCGCGACGGAACCAGTTGACGTGGAAGATACGCGGGGTTTCTTTCAAGCGGCGCTGCATCTTGATCCAGTGCCGGAAGTAGTCGCCCATGTGATAGCCGCAGAAGGGCAGCATCGCCATAGGGTCACGACGTACAAGACCGACCTTGCCTGCGGCGGCGGCAGTGGTTTCTGAGCCCATTGTGGCGCCTGCGTACACGCCGGTGGTCCAGTTAAACGCCTGGAAGACGAGTGGCATGGTGTTGGCGCGACGCCCACCGAATACGAAGGCGCTGATGGGCACGCCTTCCGGATCTTCCCACGCGGGGTCGATCACCGGGCACTGCGAGGCTGGCGCCGTGAAGCGTGCGTTGGGATGCGCGGCCTTGGTGCCTGAGGCGGGGGTCCACTTGTTGCCCTGCCAGTCGAGACATTCGGTTGGTGGCTCTTCGGTCATGCCTTCCCACCACACGCCACCGTCCGGCGTGAGAGCCGTGTTGGTGAAGATCGTGTTGCGAGCTAGGGTCTTCATCGCGTTGGGGTTGGTCTTGCCAGAGGTACCCGGTGCGACGCCGAAGAAGCCAGTCTCCGGATTGATCGCGCGAAGCTTGCCTTCTTTGTCGGGCTTGATCCAGGCGATGTCGTCACCGACGGTCCAGACCTTCCATCCGTCCAGACCCTCTGGCGGAATGAGCATGGCGAGGTTGGTCTTGCCGCAGGCGCTGGGAAAGGCCGCGGCGATGTAGGTCTTTTCGCCCTGCGGATTCTCGATGCCCAGGATCAGCATGTGTTCAGCGAGCCAGCCTTCGTCGCGCGCGATGTTCGACGCGATGCGGAGAGCAAAGCACTTTTTGCCCAGCAGCGCGTTGCCGCCGTAGCCGGAGCCGTAGGACCAGATTTCGCGCGTTTCGGGGAAGTGCACGATGTACTTGTCCTTATTGCAGGGCCACGGTACATCGGTTTCGCCCTTTGCGAGTGGCTTGCCCACCGAGTGCATGCAAGGTACGACGCGCTTGATGTCCTTGTCGATCTCTTTGATCACCGGCATACCGACGCGCGCCATGATGCGCATGTTGATTACGGCATACGGCGAGTCTGTGAGTTGTACGCCGATCTGCGACATCGGTCCGCCGACGGGACCCATGCTAAACGGCAAAACGTACATCGTACGTCCGCGCATGCAGCCGTTGAACAAACCTTTGAGGGTACGACGCATTTCATAGGGATTGACCCAGTTGTTGGTGGGTCCGGCGGCGTCTTTCGATAGCGAACAGATGAACGTACGATCCTCGACGCGGGCGACATCGCTTGCATCGGAGCGAGCATAAAAGCAACCGGGCCACAGGTCCTGATTGAGTTTAATCAGGGTGCCCTTTTCGACCATCTGGGCACAAAGCAAGTCGTACTCTTCCTGCGATCCATCAATCCAGTGGATGGCATCCGGCTTGGTAAGCGCGGCCATCTTTTCTACCCACCGGATGAGGTGGGTATTGATCGTGAGCGGGGCCGAAACGTCACGCAGACTGAGGGTAGACATAACGTTTAAAGGTAACAATTCTGTTTACTTGGCTGCTCCGGCAGCCTCCAGGACCTTGGCGGTAGAACGGTTGGCCCGACCGAGCGGCGTCATACCGTCTTTGTCGCGGACATTGAGCGGCGCACCACGTTGGATGAGTCTTTGAGCCTCTTCGGCTGTCCCGTCGCGCGCAACGATATGCAGCAGTGTACGCCCGTTTCGATCGGTCTTTTTGAGGTCGCGCACGCTGTCGAAGAGAAGCGTGAATACCTGCGGAACACGGCAGTACTCATAGGCTTCTTCAAACGTGTTTCTGGGCGTCTCGCGACCTTGAAAGGGTGTGTCCACGGCGAACGGATCGGCTCCACCTTCGAGCAGCGCGCGCACAATGTCGACAGTTTGTGGGCTTCGCTCGCGTACTGCGATCTGTAGCGCGTTCTTGCCTTCGGCGTCGGGCGAAGTGGACGCTGGGTTCGCGCCGCGCGCCATTAGCAGGCGGACGTTTTCCGGGCATCCCGATTTGGCCGCATTGCGCAAAGGTTCGCCGAGTTTGTTCCAACCTTCGACTTTGGCGCCCTTGGCGAGCAACATCTCGACCACAGGGGTATTGCAGGCACCTTCTTTGCGACCGACGCGAGGATCGGTGGCAGCTGACAGTGCGAGCGTTGGGTCTGCGCCTTTGGCGAGCAGGAGATCCAGAATGGGCCGCCACTCGGTGCCTCGCATTGCGGCCTGCCAGGGCGGCGAGAGTACGTCGCGGCCTTGGTACTGCGTGCCGTTGGGCTTGGCGCCGGCATCCAGCAAGAGCTTAGCGACGGCGAGCGCGTTGGGACAAGTTTTCTCGGTGTTGACGTAGGTCAATAGGGCTTCTAGCGCGCTGCGATCGGAATCGCCGAGTTGATTGGGGTTGGCACCTTTGGACAAGAGCAGCTTTACTGCGTCTTCATTGCAGGATCGTGCGGCGTCGACGATGGGACGGCGCTCACCGAGGCCGTTGGCTCCCGCTCCCCGCGAAAGCAAGTCCTGTACCGCGCCGATGGGAGCGTTGCGATTGCGCAGCAGTTCCGATAAGCGCGCTGTGAGTTCGCGGTCGGCAGGCGGGTCCTTTTCCTTTGTTTCTGTCGTCGGTGGCGGAGGTTTTGGAGTCACCACGGACGGCGGCGGCACTTCCACGTCGCGCGTAGACGGGGACGGTGGTGGCGGGTCTGTCGCACTGGGAGGAGGAGTCGCTTTTTCTATCACGGGCCTGCCGGGCGTTGGGGTCGGTTCCGTACGCTTGGCGACGAGCACCTCTTTGCTGTCCTTTCGCGCCAGGGAGATCATCAGGAATGCAACGCCGAGGATAAAGCAAAGACCAACGGCAGCAGCCACCACTGCGACCCAGACTGGGGTAGGGCCTCCCCCACTGCCCTGGTTTGGTGCCCCCGGCGTGATGCCTGGTTGCGGGGCGGGCGTGAACACCAGCACCTCCTGAGGGACAGGCTGCTGTACGATTGGCGCGCGTCCGACGAGGGCTAACCGCAGGTTTGAGATCAGATCGCGACAGTTGAAGTAACGCTCGTGCGCCATCTTGGCCAAGCCGCGCGACAGCACGGCGCTGACCTGTGGGTGCAGATTGGGATTGAGTTCGTGCGCGGGGATTTCCTTGCTCGCCACGATCTGGGTGAGCAGGGACCGGTAGTCCTCCGCGACAAACGCTGTACGGCCGGTCAACAGACGGTACGCCAACTGGGCAAGAGCGAACTGATCAGACGCACCGTTCAGCTTTTCGCCGTTCACCTGCTCCGGGCTCATGTACGCGGGCGTGCCGACGATGCGATCGAGACTCTGACTGCTGTTCACCACGCGCGCGAGGCCGAAGTCCGCAATCTTGACGCGGTCCGCTTGTTCGGTGGCAAGCAGGATGTTGCCTGGCTTGATGTCGCGATGGACAAAGCCTGCGGCGTGCGCGTAGTCGAGCGCGGATGCCACTTGCTCCAGCGCGTAGACGGCCCAATCGGGATGGATGGGGCGGCCCTCCGTGAGGCGGTCTTCGAGGGAGCCACCGGTGAGGTATTCCATCACGAGGTACAGCATGCCGTCCTGCTCCCCCATCTGATGTACGGTGACGATGTTGGGGTGGGCCAAGCCTCCTGCGGCACGCGCTTCGCGCAGAAGAGCCGACTTCAGCTTCTCCGACGACTCCGGGTTGCTACTGTGTGCGGACTGGGGCAGCAGGATCGTCTTGATGGCGACCTGGCGGGCGATGCCGGGGTCGTAGGCAAGGTACACGACACCCATACCGCCACGGCCGAGTTCGCGGATGATCTGGTACTGGCCGATGGTCGGTGGCTGCGGCTGCATTGGTGGTCCTTGAAGACATAGCGTAAGCGAACGCCAAATCGGTTTAAGAATCTTGCAGAATTATAGCGGGCGGCGGTAGAGCAGGAGGTCGAGACTGAAGGTAACGCGTGTGGCGGCGGTGGGCGCGGCGGTGAGCGGCCGATAGATCGCGTGCAAAAGGCCTTGGAGGGTGGCGGGGTCCAATTCTGCGTGGCAGGTGACGCGATGCTGTTTGATGAAGTCGAAGGCCGAAAAGTCGTTTTGCGTTCGAGTCAGCCGGTCTTCTCGACCTTCTCCCCGGAGTTCGATCAGGTCATCTGGCGCGGCGATTGCGACCAGGAGCATTCCACCGGGCCTGAGGACGCGCAGGAACCCGCCGGCGTTCATGCGCGCGGTGATGGAGAGAGCGACATCGAAGCTGGAATCGCGGTATGGAAGCATGCGGTCCGCGTTGGCCACCACCCACTGGACGCTCGGATAGCGCCTGGCGGCCGCATCGATTGCCGGGATCGAGATGTCGACACCGTGGCTATTGGGTATGCCGAGCGATCCCAAGTAGAAGCCTTCGCCGCAACCAGCGTCCAGGATCGCGTCATGCGTGGAGGGCTGCAAGAGGTCGCGGATGGCGGCTAGCAGTGGTTGCGTGGCACCGGAATCGTGCAATCTGCGACGGCCTTGGACAGCTTCGACCGTGTCGCCGGGGTTCTTGGACTTGCGGTCCTGCGGCTGCAGAAGGTTGACGTAGCCGCTGCGCGCGACGTCGAAGGTGTGGCCCGCGCTGCACTTCCAGCTTTGGCCGGATCGGACGAGGTCGCGGCGGCAATCGCGAACCGTACAAATGAGCATCAGTTGACGAGTACGGCGTCCATCAACGCCACGGCGAGCGAAGTGAAGATGATGTCGAACCCGACCAACATGCGGAACCAGAGCCAGTCTTCCGGACGTAGCGGTTCGCCGGACAGCATCGATGTGGTGAGCTGGAAGGCGGCCATCATCGGCGGGATGAGCATTGGATAGATCATTACCGGCAGCATGAGTTCGCGCAAGCGGAGGTTGACGGTGAGTGCGCTGAAGGTAGCGCCAATCACCGTGATGGCCCACGTGGCGAGGGTCGCGACGGCGAGCAGGAGCAAAGGCTGATCGAAGACACGAATGTTATAGAAAAGCCCGAAGACCGGGAAGCAAAGCAGTTCTACCACCAGGATGATGGCGAAGCTGGCGATGGCCTTGCCGAGAAAGATGGCTGACGCGGAAGCAGGTGACGCCAGCAGGACATCCAAGCAATCGTTGGGGAGTTCGCGGGCAAAGCTGCGGTTCAACACCAGGGTGGAGGCGAACAGAAAGACCATCCACACGAGCCCGCCGGCGAACTCCCGGGTGGATTCCGCCGTGGGGTCAAACGCGAAGCTGAACAGCAGGAGAATGGCGACGCTGAAGGATACGGCAGCGTTGAGCGTCTCCTTGGTGCGGAGTTCGCTGCGAAGATCCTTCATCGCGATGGTCCAGACGTAGCTGAAGAAGGCCATGACTATTGGCTTTCTCCGTACGTCCGGTAGAGCCAGCCGGGGTCGGTGAGCATCTCAACAGGCCGGGGGCCTTGAAACACCAGTTGACCGCGCTGCAGCAAGACCACGTGGGTGGCGAGTTCCATCGCCTCGCGCAGCTGATGGGTGGACATTACGACGGTACGGCCGCGCTGTAACGCGTCGGCAATCAGGCCTTGCAGAAGTGCGATGGCGCGATCGTCGAGCGACGTGAACGGCTCGTCGAAGAGCATCACGCCGGGGTCATGGATGAAGGCACGGGCTACGGCAAGACGCTGGCGCATGCCGCGTGAGAATTCACGAACTCTGGCGTCCTTCACAACGGCGAGGTTGGTACGCTCCAGCCATTCCATGGCGCGCTTGCCGGGTTCTGGAACCCGATGCAGCTTGCCGAAGATGGTGAGATTTTCGAGCGCCGAGAGCTCATCGTAAACGCCGATGCCATGGCCCAGCCAGCCGATGCCGCCGTCGATCTTGACCTCGCCTCGTGCGGCGTGGGAGAGTCCTGCAGCGACGCGCAGAAGGGTGGTTTTACCTGCGCCGTTGCGGCCGAGCAGGGCGACGCACTGTCCTTTTTCGACGGTAAATGAGATCTCGCGCAGGGCGGGAAAGTCGCCGTAGAACTTCCAGACGTCTTTGGCCTCGACTGCGAAGGGAGCAGCGCTCATTCTGCCTTGGTTTTCGATGCCAGCGAGTATAGCCCAAGCAGCAGGATGCCCGCCGTGAGGCCGACTACCCAATAGAGCTTGGAATAGATGCGAGGTCGCGTGGGCAGCACTTCCGGCGACCCGGACCCTTCTTCGTCCGCTTCGCGCTGCGAGGGTGGCGGTTGGGCTTTGCCGATGATCTCGACCGTGAAGGGGCCGTTGGGGACCCCGTAAATGGCGGCCTGCGTGCGGGGTTCGGGCGCGAACTCCGTGAGACCTTCGCCCTTGAGGGTGAGCCCGCGCGGCACGATCAGCCGGGTTTCGCCGTCTTTGTGCAAAATGTTGCCGCTGAACTTTTCACCTTTGGGCGCTTCGTAGCCGATCTCCAACTGCGTCTGGCCGGGGCGCATCGGATAGTCGATCTTCCAGGTGTTGGCAGCACCTGCCTTGGTCGCTTCCCGCTTCACAGGCATCCCGCCCTGGGTGGTGACCGTCACGTCGATCTTGGCATTGTCGGGCGCCCAGAAGCGGTAGGTACCGGCGGAGGGATCCGCATAGGTGGCCTTGGAGGTATTGTTGACGAACACGAACTCGCGGATCGCTAGTGCGTTATCCGTCGGTTCGATCAGGATGCCGTGACGATCCACGGCAATGCCTTCGGGCTTGGTGGAGACTTCAAACACCTCGACGGCAACGCCCGTACGAGGCTGACCGGGCGCGATCGCCTTGGTGTAGGTGACGCCCTTGTACAGCGCCTGGACAAGCAGAGGTCCGTTGGCGGGAGCCTCATTATCGAAGCTGAACTCGCCTTGGGCGTTGGTACGGGCCGTGCCGATGGGGCGCATGCCCTGTTCGCCGGGCTGTACCAGGATGAGCGGGAGTTCGGCTTGCACCTTGCCGGTGGTGGCGTTGGTGGCGACGCCGGTGATAGCGGCGGAAAGCGGCGCCAGCAATAGGAGGAACGCGGTGATCTGTCGCTTCATTCGGCGCCCATGGCCTTTCCGCATTCGCCGCAGAATTTCATGTATTGTGCAAACTTCGCGCCGCAGTGCGGGCAAACGTAGCCTTCCGCCTTCTTGGCCGTTTTCTTCGCGGCTTTTGCTGCTGCCGGTGCGGGTAACGCGCCCTTCAATGCATCGATTTCGGCAAGCGTACCCGCGAGTTCCGTCTGCAGGCCCTGCTTGGTGCGCTGGTAGTCTGCCTCAGAAAGCTTGCCGACTCGGAATTCAAACTGCAGGTCGCGAAGGTTTTCGTAAATGCGGGCTTTTCGATCTTCCAAGTGCTGCCACGGCAACACCGGGTCTGGTTCCGGCAGATCAGCCGGGCGGATCAGAAACGTAAACGCCACGGCGCCCAAGATCAGGACCACCGAAAGAAGCAGAAGCATTAGTCGACGCCGGCCAGGTCCTTTTCAATCGATTTTCGATATTTTTCCATGGTTTCGGCGTCCACTTCGGGCATCGCCTTGGCGTCAGCGGCGCGTTCGTTGTTGCGGCGGATGAACAGCGCGATCGCTGCCAGACCAATCATGCCGGCGATCCAGGGCATCCAGCCCAGAAGGACGTTGAAGCCTTCGGCAGGAGGCACTGAGAGCGCCTGTACGCCCTGATCCTTCACGAAGCTGGCTACGATCTGTTCGTCGGAGTTGCCACCGGCGACCATACTGGCGATCTTGGCGCGAGCCGGCTTCGAGTAATGGCATTCGAGCATGGTGCAATCGCCCACGGTGTTGCGGCAGGTCTTGCAGAGGCAAGCCAGCTTGGCACCGACGCGACGTACGTCCGGCGGAATCACGTCCGCCGCTTGCGTCATGCACAAGCCGACGAAAGCGGCGGCGAGAAATCTATTTTTCCACTGGAGTTGCATGTGCGGGTGTAACACCAACCACCTGAGTCCGCAGGAACTGCTGCTGCGACTTGGCGGGAACCAGACAAATCAGAGTACCGAACAAGGTGACCCAGTAGCCAACCCAGATCCAGCTCACGAGCGGAAATACGTAGGCTTGCAGGACCAGCTTGCTCTGATCGGTGGACGACGTACCGGCGAAGTTCAGGTAAAGGTCTTCGTTCAGGCGGCGGCGAATGGAGACTTCGGAGGTCGGCTGTTCGCTGGCCATGTAGAAGCGGCGTTCCGGATGGAGCATACCGATCACTTTGCCGCCCGAGGAGACTTCTACCGGGAGCTTGCCCCACTGGTAGTTGTCGTTCTTGCCGCTGGTCATCTCACCGATCTTCAACTGGTAGGGACCGATGGCGATAACCGAGCCGGTGTTCACCTCAACAGTGGTGTCCTGATTGAACGCTGCACCGGTGAAGCCGATGAACATGACCACGACGCCCATGTGTACGATGTAGCCACCGTAACGGCGCGTGTTGCGATGCGTGAGTTCCACCATCGCACCGAACCAGCCGAATTCGTTCTTGGCGCGGAGTGCGGAGGCACCCTTGATGAACTCAGCGACCACGGTCCACGCGACGAACACGCAGAGGCCGAACGAGATCAGTGCATAAAGGTGGCGTACGCCCAGGGCCGCAAGTACAGCGACGGTACCGAGGGCTCCAATAGAGGGCCACAAGAAGGCCTTCTTCAACGACTCGACCGAACTGCGGCGCCAAGCGATCAGCGGACCAATGCCGGTGAGCAGCAAGAGGCCGAGACCGATGGGAATGTTGACGCGATCGAAAAACGGCTTGTCGACGCTGATCTTTTCACCGGTAACAGCTTCGGAGATCACCGGGAACAGAGTGCCCCAGAGTACGGCAAAGCAGCTGGCGAGCAGGATCAGGTTGTTGAACAGGAAGCTCGATTCACGCGATAACACGCTTTCAAGCTGCGTTTCCGGCTTCAGGAATTCGAGTCGCGCGATGATGAGGGCGGCAGTAGCGGCGACACCCAAGCCCAGGTACCAGGCGAAGTAGTTGCCGATCGGCGATTGCGCGAAGGCGTGTACCGAGGACACCAACCCGCTGCGCGTCAGGAACGTACCGAAGATGCAGAGGAAGAACGTGGCCGATACGAGCACCATGTTCCAGACCTTCATCATGCCGCGCTTTTCCTGCATCATCACCGAGTGCAGAAACGCGGTGGACGTGATCCACGGCAACAGCGATGCATTCTCGACCGGATCCCAAGCCCAGTAGCCGCCCCAACCGAGCACCGCGTACGCCCAGCCTGCACCGAGCAGAATGCCCGTGGTCTGGAAGGCCCAGGTAACGAGGGTCCAGCGGCGAGTGGTGTGAATCCACTGATCGCCAGGCTGCTTGTTGATGAGCGCCGCAATGGCGAAGGCGAACGGGACGACGAAGCCGACATAGCCGAGGTACAGCGTGGGCGGATGGATCACCATCGTCCAGTACTGCAGGAGCGGATTCAAACCTCGGCCGTCCTGCGGGGTGAAGACAGCCTTGCCGGCAGCCCAAAGGTCAAACGGGCTGAGCACGAAGGTGATCAACATGAGGAAGAACGCCATCGTGGTCATCAGGATTGATGTCACGTACGGCATGCCTTCGCGGAACTTGCGGCGATTGGTGAACATCACCACCGACGAATAGCAGCCCAGCAACCACGCCCAGAACAGTAGCGAACCTTCTTGCCCACCCCACCAGGCGGCGATCTTGTAGTACCACGGCATGGTTTGGTTGCTCACGCTGTGGACATACACCATGCGGTAATCGCCCTGCATGATGGAGTAGATCAGCACTACCGATGCCGCAGTGACGAGGGCCGTTGTGGCGTACACGGCGCGTTCGGCGCTGACGATGAGAAACAAATTGTTGCGGAATTTGCCGATGAGCGACCCGGCAACCGAGTAGATCGCAAGACAAAAGGCCAGCAGCAGGGCTAGGGCGCCTATGTTCTCCATAAGATTTGGGTCCTCTTCTGGACGTATCTACTAGATGGTGGCAACAGGCTTGGTGACCTGGTGCGTCGCGGGAGCCGCTTCGTTTGCTCCCTTAGGAGCTTTGGCTTCGTATTTCGACGCGCATTTGGCCTGGATGTTGGTGGCGTGGAAGACGCCGTCGCTACCAAGGCGGCCCTGGGCGAGCGCTTGCGAGCCGTCCTTGAAGGTGTCGGGCAGCGGATCTTTGCCGCTGTACACGACGTTCAACGTGGCCTTGTCCTGGCTGATGCGGAAGCGTACATCCTTGCCTTCGCGCACAATCGAACCCGGCACGACGTCGCCGCCGACGCGGATGCTCTTTTCTTTTGCCGAGTCGCCCATTGCGGTGAGCTCTGCCACCGTCTTGTAATAGGAACCGTTCTCCATCGCGCCGCTGGCGGCGATCCAGCCGAGCGTACCCACGATGATTGCCGACAACAATCCGAACTTGAGCTTATTGTTCATGGCGATAACTGACCGTCCCAACTTTAGTATACCGATACGGCTCGGCAAAGAAAATTGCAGTCAGGCAGGAATTTTTCCAGCCCTACCGAATTGATTGTAGTGCTAGTGCTTTCGGCTTTTCTTCTTATTCTTTTCGATCCGTAATGTCCAAGCCGTGCGAAGAGCACCTTCGAGTGCTTCACGCGTAGCCCTGGCGAGGACGATGTGCGTCATGCCCATACGACCCCAACCGCCGTGGATCGGGACAAAAAGATCGGGGGCGTCTTCGACAAAGCTGGCTTGGATTTCTGGAGTGAGAACGAGGTTGCCGTAGCCTTGGTCTTGCGAGGCAAGTGTGGCAAAAATGCGACCGCCGACGCGAAAGTCCGCAGATCCCATGTGGGATCCTTCTTCCGCGCCGGCGAGGTTTAAGGCGATGCGTCGAAAATCGTCAGGCGTCATGTCCGAAATGCGCGCTGACCAAAGGATAGTACGTTACTTGCGCCAGGCCCAGGGGGTGAGAATGCGCTTTTTCTTGGAACTGGGCGGTGAGAGCTTTTCAGCTTGCTGGGCCTTTTCTTTCTTCACTTCCGTAGCGGGAGGCGTGTAGGCAGCAACGGGGCGAGGTTCGCAGCTACCGGTGGACTGCTTGAGTTCCATCGTGGAAAAGACTGCGTCCGAAACACCCATGGTGTACAGCAGGTTCTGATTCTGCAGCACAAACGACGGGTTGGACTTGCAGATCTGCGCCTGGATCTCGGCGGCTGGAACGCCACTGCGGACCATCTGAATGATGTCGGTGTTGGTGAGCGTGGCGGGTCCGGCGGCGGCCGAAACGGCGGGAATCGCCATCAGGCTCAGACCGGCAGCCAGAAGAGAGTGCTTCATACCATCTCTTTCGGCAGTTCCCGCCACTTTCAGCAGGGCAAATTAGTGCTTATGCCGCGTCAGTTCGAGCAGATATTCGCCGTAGCCCGAATTCTTGTACCGCGCTGCCAGTTTCGCCAGATCCTCGGCGGTCAACCAGCCCATGTTGAATGCCACCTCTTCCGGACATCCGATTTTTAAACCTTGCCGCTGTTCGATCGTCTGTACAAAATTCCCGGCCTGCAGAAGCGATTCATGGGTACCAGTGTCGAGCCACGCCATACCGCGGCCCAGCAATTCGACGTTCAACTTGCCCTGTTTCAGGTAGGCGTTGTTGACGTCGGTAATCTCCAGTTCCCCGCGGGGTGAGGGCTTTACGGCTTCCGCGATCTCGGTGATCTGGCTGTCGAAGAAGTACAGTCCCACTACCGCGTAGTTGGACTTTGGCTCCTTCGGCTTTTCAACAATCGACAACGCTCGCTTCTGGCTATCGAGTTCCACCACGCCGTAACGCTCGGGATCGCGCACCCAGTATCCAAAGATGGTGGCGCCGTCCTGCTGCTTGGCGACGCGCTGCAATTGCGCCGACATGCCGTGGCCGTAGAACAGGTTGTCGCCCAGCACGAGCGCCGCAGGACCTCCGTTGATGAACTCCTTGCCGATGAGAAACGCCTGCGCGAGCCCCTCCGGCCGCGGCTGCTCTGCATACTGCAGCGTGATGCCGAACCGGCTACCATCGCCCAACAGGCGCTGGTAGACAGGGAGATCGACGGGCGTCGAAATAATCAACACCTCGCGAATGCCTGCCAGCATCAGTGTCGAAAGCGGGTAGTAGATCATCGGCTTGTCGTACACCGGCAGCAGTTGTTTGCTCACCGCTTCGGTAATGGGGTGTAGTCTTGTACCGCTGCCTCCGGCCAGTATGATTCCCTTCACGTTCTCTCCTCGTCCTTAATTGCCTCAAAAAGCGGGCGCAACTGCTTATGGTAACTATCGGCCGGGCGCTGGCAAAGTGGAGCGCATAACGGAGAGTAAATTGCTCTCATCACCATCTATGAAATTCTCTTGGAAATACCTCGCTGCGGGAGCGCTGACCGGAGCCGCTGTTGGGGCTGCCGTGCTGGCCGCCAAGAAACACGCTCCCGGCATTGCTGGACAAACGGTTCTGATCACCGGAGGCTCCCGCGGCTTGGGTCTGGCGCTGGCTCGCGAGTTTGGCCGCTATGGCTGCCGGATCGCCATCGCCGCGCGAACGGCACACCAAGTGGAGCGGGCTCGCGAAATCTTGGAAGGCGAAGGCTTTGGGGAAGTCGCGGCATACGTGTGCGACATCACGGATGCTTCGCAGGTACAGGAGCTCGTTCAATCGGTGGAAACTCGCTTCGGGGGCATCGACATTTTGGTGAACAACGCTGGCGTGATCATCACCGGTCCCGCGCAGGACATGACAGAGCGCGACTTTGAACACGCCATGAACACGATGTTCTGGGGACCGTACCGCTTGATCCAGGCGGTTCTGCCCGGCATGCGGGAACGTGGTGCGGGCGGGCGAATCGTCAATGTCTCCTCGATCGGTGGCAAGATCGCGGTTCCTCACATGCTGCCGTACTGTTGTGCGAAGTTCGCCTTGGTCGCCTTATCCGATGGTTTGCGTCTGGAGTTGGCAAAGGAAGGCATCCAGGTCACAACCGTTGCGCCATGGCTCACGCGTACTGGTGGCGAAGCGAACGCGATCTTCAAGGGCAACACGCAAAGCGAGGCTCGATGGTTCAGCCTGCTGGCCGCGTCGCCTTTGGTCGCGCAGTCGGCCGAGATCGCTGCCCGGCAGATCGTGAAGGCAACGGTAGCAGGCCGTGGAGAGTTGATCCTGTCCGTGGGTGCCTTCGCCACGCGCATTCGTACACTGCTGCCTGGGGCCACCGATCTTGTACTGCGCTTGACGAACAATTTGCTGCTTCCTTCGCCCACAGGAGACCGCGCCCAAAGTGAGCAAGGCAAGGAGGTCCTGCCCTTTGAACGAGGTCTCGTGCGGGCGCTGACCGCAGACGGCCGCAAAGCTGGCAGCCGCCTCAATCAGGAACCTGCGTAGGTTAGTTGGGCCGCATCACCACCTTGGTGCATCCCGTACCGTTGCGTTCATTGAACATCTGGTAGGCATGGGGTGCACCTTCTAGGTTGGTGCGATGCGAGATCACAAACGAGGGGTCGATTTCTCGATTTTCGATGCGTTGCAGGAGCGGTCCTAAATAACTCGGCACGTGGGTTTGGCCCATGCGGAAGGTGAGTCCCTTGGCAAACGCCGCGCCCATCGGTACTTTGTCGATGAAGCCGCCATAGACCCCCGGTATGGATACAGTGCCGCCCTTGCGGCAGGCCATGATCGCGCGACGCAGGACCTGTGGCCGATCGGTTTCGAGCATCAGCGCCTGCTTCGTACGGTCATAGGCGTACTCAAGGCCGTGACCATGCGCCTCCATACCGACCGCGTCGATACATGCATCGGGACCTCGTCCGCCAGTCATGTCCTTGAGCTCTTCGAGAACGTCGCGCGAAGAGTAGTCCACGACGTCGGCCTTGGAAACCAGCTTGGCCATGCGGAGGCGTTCGGGCACGGAGTCGATTGCGATGACGCGTTCGGCACCTAGCAGGTACGCACTGCGGATAGCGAACTGGCCCACCGGGCCGCAGCCCCAAACCGCAACGGTGTCCCCCGGCTTGATGTTGCAGTTTTCCGCGGCCATGTAACCAGTCGGGAAGATGTCCGAAAGAAACAGCACCTGCTCGTCGGTCAAGTCGCTTTCGATCTTAATGGGTGCGACGTCGGCAAAAGGCACACGCACGTACTCTGCCTGTCCTCCAGCATAACCGCCGTACAGATGCGAGTAGCCGTACAACGCGGCACCCGAACCGCCGTACATCGTATCGAGCAGCGGAGCGCTCGGATTGGTGTTGTCGCAAAGCGACCAGAGATTGTTGTGACAGTAAAGGCAGCGGCCGCAGCAGATAGTGAACGGCACCACCACCCGGTCGCCGCGCTTCAACTTCTGGACCTTCTCACCAACTTCAACGACCTCACCCATAAACTCATGGCCCAGGATGTCCCCACGCTCCATGCCGGGGATGAACCCGTTGTACAAATGCAGGTCGGAGCCGCAGATCGCGGTCAAGGTCACCTTTACGATTGCGTCGTTGGGATTCAGGATCCCTGGATCTTTGACTGTTTCAACGCGGATATCGCCCGACCCGTACCAGCAGACGGCTCTCATGCAATTGCCTCCCGTACGATCTGCCCTGCCGTTCGGCCTTGCTTCGGTAGTTCGCCCGCAGGTTGGCCTTCCGTGGTCGCGATCTCGCCGGCTTCCAGATACTGTTTGAGGCGCGTCAGATCGCCGCGGATTTCCTGCTCCGGCTCACGGCCGAACAGTTTGGCGATGTAAGCACCGACTACGCCGCCCGGCGGGTTGTACTGCAGTTCCACTCGGATTTCCGTTCCACGTCCACCCGGAGCATCCTTGAACGATACCGACCCTGCGCTATCCACGTCGCTGCCCGGCAGCGATTTCCAGGCGATCAGTTCATTTGGGATGTCGTTGATCATCTCTGCTTCCCAACGCACCTCTTTGCCTGCAGGTCCTTGCGCCACCCAGGTAGAGTACTTGCCACCTTCGCGCGGCTCCACCGATTGCAGATGCTGCATGAAGCGGGGCAAGTTCTGTAGTTCACGCCAGAACTGATAGATCTTTTCGCGGCTTTCCGAGACCGTGATGGCGGCACGCGCGCGCACGCCTAGTTCGTACGGGATCGTCGCGTTGGAGGGCGCTGTACGAATTCCCAGCGCCTGGTACGCTTCGCAGTGGCCGGTGACGCCACGCTTCATGATGACCAGGCCGGCGATGGTACGTCCGACGCCATGCCGTCCTTTGGATATCCCATAAATGGCCAACGCACCGCCGCCCAGTAACGACAGCCAGCGTTCTGCCGGATGGACATTTGGCGCTCCGGATTGATTCCACACAATCTGCACAGTTGCTGCTCCCCGACGAGGTTTCGTCAACCACTAGACAGCACCAGTCCGGCATTGTTTCGGCCTCCATACAAGGTGGAAACGGATTGTGACGTGCGAGGATCTGCTGTTTGTGAAAGGAGGCAACATGGCTAGACGAGTGAAAGAAGTTGCCGTTGGAATCGACGAGGATCTGGATCGCGTATCCGTAGAGCGCCTTGCTGGAAGCACAGGTGTTGGCAGTTTGGAGCCGGAACGCCGTGAGGACCAAGGCTTGCGGAATGATCCTTCCACGGGGCTCGAGTCCTACGATTACGAGAATCAGGATCGCGATCCGGAGAATACGGGACCAATGGATCCGTACTACGGCGCGCTGCACGGCGGACGCGCGGGCCAGTCTGCGCAAGGCGACGAGGAGTTGCATTCGCCCGACACAACGGAAGGCGACGCACCGGATAGTCTTGGTGAGTCCACCGGTGGAGAAGGCGATACTTTTGAGCCGCATTCGTGGTCTGGAGAGGCGAACGCAGATACGGGCGAAGAAGCGCTTGTGAAGCAACAGAGCCTGAAGAAGCCCCGCAAATAGAGGCTATGTTCGGGTTTGAAGTCTCCCCTTGGGAACTGATCGTCCGGGGAACGCTCATCTACTGGTTCCTGTTTCTTCTGTTTCGATTTGGCTTGCGGCGCGACGCCGGGTCTGTTGGGCTCGCTGACGTACTGCTGGTGGTCATCATCGCCGACGCCTCGCAGAACGGGATGGCCGGCGACTACAAAACGATTCCTGAAGCGATGGTTCTTGTGGGAACCATCGCGATCTGGAATCTCCTCATCGACTGGGCTAGTTTCCACTTCCCGTGGTTTCGCCGGTTCGCGCAACCGCGTCCTTTACCACTCATACAAGGCGGCCAATTGCAGCGCGCCAACCTTCGGCGGGAATTGATTTCCACGGACGAAATCATGACGAAGCTTCGCGAAGAGGGCTGCACGAGCGTAAAGGAGGTCAAGTTGGCATTTCTGGAACCCGACGGACACATCAGCATCATCCGCGCTGAGGATGAAAAAACCCGATAAGCCGGGCGATCCTGTAACGGACTTGGACTGCCAGCTCTCATTTGGGTGTGCGAGGTTTGCACTCAAAAAGGAGCCTAGTATGTATCAACGTCATGATCCCAGGGAACAACACCGTCCAGGACGGAATGACCACCGCGATTACGACGAATGGCAGCATCAAGACCAATTCGACGACGATCTGCGGCAACCGTACTATCAGCGTGACAACAGCCAACGCGACAACAGCGGTACGCAGTATCAACCGCCACAGCAGCAACAGCCGCAGGAACGCCGCTTCCGATACACCGGTAGCGCCACCACCAATGCCGCACGGCGGTACCAGGATCAGTGGTCGCCGGATTGGATGACGCGCGGCGGCGCACCAGAGTATCGGCGGAACTCATCCGGCCAAGGCGAGATGTACGGCCTTCGGCAGGAAACGTCATGGGACAGCGATAGCCTCGGACAACAGCAACAGCATCGCGGCATTGCTGACCACCAGAACGAGCGCAACTTTGGGACTAGCAGTTTCGGTGAACAGCCGGTGAGTGGATACGGCAGCGGCTACAACCGCGGCGAGTTTGCCGGAAAGGGTCCCAAGGGCTACACGCGAGCCGATCTGCGCATGGAAGAGGACATCAACGAACAGTTGACGCGCCATTCCGAGTTGGACGCAACGGATATTGAAGTCAGCGTGAAAGAGGGCGTCGCGACGCTCACAGGCACGGTTCGGACCAAGCAGTGCAAACGCACCGCAGAGGACTTGGCCGAAGATGTGTCCGGCATCAAAGAAGTAAACAACCAATTGCGCGTTGTGCCTTCTCAGCTTCTTAGCAGCACCGTTCAACAACCAAATCAGCAGTCGCAGCAGGACTCGTCGCGCCAGTGGCCGTCGACCCAACGCGGCGGCAAGATGCACTGATTTTCAAAGCAGAAAAGGGAGGCTTAACACCATGTATTGCAATAGACGGATCGCATCCTTCGGGATTGCCGTGCTTTTTTCCAGCAGCTTGGTTGCCTTTGGGGCGCAGGCGCCGGCGGCGCACACCGATGGCCACGCGCTCAATGACAACGACAAAGAGTTTGTCATGAAGGCACTCAAGGGCGGCATGAAGGAAGTACAAATGGGGCAATTGGGGCAGAAGCGTGCCACCAACCCCGAAGTGAAAGCTCTGGCAAAAACGATTATCGAGGACCATTCCACGGCCAATCGTGAACTAAAGGCTCTGGCCAAGAAGAAGGGCATTACCGTTCCGCCAGACAAGCAGATGGTTGTACCGGACGAAGGGATGTCCGCCCGCACCGGCAACGAATTTGATCGCGCCTTTGCGCAAGCCATGGTGGACGATCACAAAGCCGACATCGCGGAGTTTGAAAAGGCCGCTCAATCCGCCACCGACCCGGACATAAAGTCCTGGGCGGCTGGAAAGCTGCCGACGCTTCGTGCGCATCTCGAGAAAGCGCAAATGCTCGCCAAGTAGCAAAGCAAAAGGGGACCTCGTTGTAGGTCCCCTTTCGCTTGTATGTCTGGTGCCCGGAGCCGGAATCGAACCGGCACTCGCCTTGCGGCAAAGCGGATTTTAAGTCCGCTGCGTCTACCAATTTCGCCATCCGGGCTGGTGGAGGCGATTCGCCGTCTAATCCTCTTCGGAAACGGCTACGCCTTCAATTTTATAGATTGCCCTATTTGTCTGCGACAACACGGGCTTCATCAACGGGAAGAAGATGACGTCGTAGATGTCAGACTGTTCGGTGAAGATCATCGCCATGCGCTCAATGCCCGGCCCGATACCTGTGGTGGGCGGCATGCCGTGTTCGAGCATCTCCAAAAAGTCGTAATCGAGCGGCTGGTATTCGCCTTCGCGATGGTCATGCTTGTACATCTGCCGCCAGCGCTCGAGTAGCGTCACCGGGTCGTTCTGCTCACTCCAGTTGTCTCCGCACTCAATGCCGCCGATGAAGATCTCAAAGCGCTCCACAAACCGTGGATCGTCGCGCATGGGCTTTGCCAGAGGCGAGATCTCGATCGGGTGGCCGTACACCAGGGTCGGCTGAATCAGAGTCGGCGCGACCTTCTCTTCGAAGGCATGCACCAAAGCATGACCAACAGTCTGCGCCTCCGCTTCGATGCCCAACTGCTTGAGATACTCATTGGCTTGCTCGGTGGCTTCGACGGTGCGGAAGTCGATGCCCGTGCGTTCCTTCACGATGTCCGCCATATTGAGGCGCGCCCAGGGCTGCTCAAAGTCCACCTGGTGCTCGCCGACCTGGAATACGGTCTTGCCAAAAGCATGTACGGCGATGTGGCGGAAAAGGGACTCGACGAGTTCCATGTTGTACTCGTAGTTCTCATACGCCGTCATCGTCTCAATCATCGAGAACTCGGGGTGATGGCTACGGTCGATGCCTTCGTTACGGAAGTACCGGCCGATGGTGAACACCCTGTCGAACCCTGCGGCGATCAAACGCTTCAGGTAGAGTTCATGCGAGATCGACAGGTACATCTCCGTGGACAGCGCATTCACAGTGGTGCGGAACGGCTTTGCGGTACCACCACCGTACTGCGGCTGGATCACCGGCGTGTGGAATTCCAGGAAGCCGCGCTCCTTCAGGAACCGGCGGATCTCGAACAGCATCCGGCCGATGGCCTCAAAGCGGCGCTTTTTCTCAGGCTCGGACACCATGTCCAGGTAGCGCTTGCGGATGGAAATTTCGCGATCCGCAATACCAGCCCACTTGTCGGGCAGCGGGCGCAGACTCTTAGTCAGGAATCGCAGGCTATCGACAAAGATCGAGATCTCGCCGCGTTGCGACTTGCCCACCTTGCCCTTGGCTTCCACAATGTCGCCGATGTCGAGCAGTTTGAGATCCTCGTAGCCGAGGACGTTGGTCGATGCATCCGTGGGAGCCAGAGTCTGACGGCGCAGCATCAGTTGAATTTCGCCCGTCTGATCCTGAATGTGACCGAACGCCATACCGCCCTGCTTGCGCCAGGAGATGAGGCGCCCAGCAATCGTCACGTCTTTGCCGTCGTTGGCCTCAAAGTCGACAAGGATCGGCCCAACGTAGGTGGTGCGGGAGCTTTTCGACGGATAAGGATCAAGGCCCATACCGCGTAGCGCGGTAGCCTTGTCGATCCGCTGCTGGCGCAGCACTTCAATCGTAGTGTGGGGCGTGTTAGTAGGGACAGGGGACGGCAAAGAAGAAATTCCTCAGACTGTGTGTGGGAACTTCCATGATATCGCGTTACCGCAAGGGACCAGGATAGTCGACACCCATCGCTTCCTCATTGTCGTCCGCGAGTACGCGCACCAGTTCGCGATGCAGGTAATCGACGTTCACACCGGCAAACTGCGTGTCGTACGCGTTGCGCGCGGTGTCGATGCGTTCACGCACGGCGCCTTCATAAAGATTCAGGTTGGTACGAGCGGCCTCCACGCGTTCGGATTCGTACAAACGGATCTCCGCCGCTTGCTTGCGGGCAAACCTCTGTGCACGCAGATGGGCTTCCTCGTCCTCGGCTGCAACTCCCGCCGGTACCGCTGGTGCGATCTGCTGCAGAATGCCTTTTCCCACAGAGGTACGGCTGCGCAGGGAATGACTATCGAGTGCTAGCCCAGCCGCGATGGCGACCACTTCCAATCCAGCGGCGTCAGCATCTTCGGCGTAGATCACCGCTGCGACGCGATCGGGGGTGGATACGGGCGCCAAGGTTGCTCTGCGGCCGGGATCGTCGCCCAAGGCATGGGTCATGGCTGCTGACACCTCCGCGCGCGTACACAGGGCAACAGTGATTTCGCGTGTCTCGATGGCCGCTGCGAACGCTGCCGCATCCGAAATCGCGAACACAGGTGCCTGCGGCGTGACGAGTTCGAACCCTTTGGCCGCCTTCCATTCGAGTTTCGTACCGTTCAGCACCAGCAGTGCCGACCGCGAACAAAACGGTGCGCAAGCATCGAGCAAAGCCGCGCTCCATTCCTTCTCACTGCGGAACGTACGCAACCGCCGGAAGCTAACCGATAGACTACGAATCGTTTTCTGATCCACTTACGACGCCTCACTCACTGCCATCGGCTCAATCTTCTCTATGCGCACTCGGGCAATACGGTTCCGTTCCATCTCGGCGATCGTATAGCGGCGCCCACCGTATTCCACTTCCTCGCCAGCCTTCTCTGGGATGCGTCCCAGCTTAAACAGGAGGAAGCCGGCCAGAGTCTCAAACCCAGAATCTCCAGGCAGTTCGATGCGATGCATAGCCGCCAGATCGCGAATCAGGATCGTGCCTTCCACGTCTACCGCCGCGGCCTCACTGTCCATCTTTTGGATGCGGACATCGTGCTCGTCGACGATTTCGCCAAAAATCTGTTCAAAGGCATCTTCCAGCGTGACGATTCCCGCCACCGTACCGTGCTCATCCACCACCGCCGCCAAGTGTGTGTGGCTTTCGCGGAACTCATCGACGAGGTGATGCAACATCTTCGTCTCCGGCACAATCAGGATCTTGCGGATGTACCTGCGGATGCGGAATGGCCGCTCCGGGCGCTTCTGCTGCAGGACATTCCGGCGGTCCTGCCAGATGCGCATGAGGTCCTTGTAGTGCAGGACGCCAATGATTTGGTCGATTGTCCCTTCGTACACCGGCACACGGGAATACTTGTGTTCCAGCATGCAGGCCAGCACCTCGTCCAGGCTCGCGTCCACGCCCACCGCCACAACTTCGTTGCGCGGCACCATCACTTCGCGGACGTACACATTTTGCAGGTCCAGCAGGCGGGAGATCGCCTTGGACTCGAACTCTTCGATGTAGCCTTCTTCTCTGCTGGCGGACACAATGAACTTGATCTCTTCCGGCGAGTGCCCGCCTCCGGAAGCGCCGTGACCTCCACCGGACAGGCCGAGTTGTCGCGTAATCCACGCTGAACATCGCTCGACCACCCAAACGAACGGGGCCGAGATGCGCTGGAACACCAGCAGTGGCGGCGCCAGCAATACGGCCAAGCGGTCCGGCTTTGAGAACGCAAGATTCTTGGGAATCACCTCGCCGACGATGATGTGGACAAAGCTGATTACCAGGAACGCCAGGACAAAGCTCAACGCGTGTAGAAAGCGCTTGGTCTCTTCGGTAATCACCGGATGCAGCGCGCCGACAAATAGCTCGTAGACCGTCTCTTCGCCAGCCCAACCGAGGCCGAGGGCGGTGATCGTCATGCCCACCTGGGACACCGACAGCAAACGTTCGGGATGTTCCAGGAGGCCCAGCGCGATTTGGGCGCCGGCCTCACCTTGGTCCGCGCGCGACTTCAGGCGCGATTTGCGCACCGACACCAAGGCTGTTTCCGCTGCTGCAAAGAACGCATTGAGGGTGAGGATCACCACCAACAGCAGTAAACGTAGGCCCATCTGAGGAAAAAGAAAAGACGCTAGGGATTAATCGCCGCGCGTGTAGTACGGCGTCTGTTCAAACGGCGAGCCGGCATCGTCGGAGAAGCGTGACCGTTGTCCGCGCACTCGCGACCCTGCCCATTCCAAACGCATGTCACGGCAGACCTCGTCGAGCATCGCCACGGTTGCTTCTTTGGTTTCCATGGCAAAGCAGGTGAGCAGCAGGTTGTCGCAAATCGCGTTGATGAGGCGGGGAATACCGCCGGTGCGAGAGTGGATTTCCTGGATCAGGTCCGGCGAAAACACGGTCTGATTGGGCATCCCAGCGAGCGACATGCGCGTATTGATGTACTCTGCCGTGTCGTCGTACGAGAACGGGTTCAGCGAACACCGCAGCACGATGCGCTGTTTCAACTGGCGCAAGTTCGGCGCGTCGAGCTTGCGATCCAGTTCCGGTTGCCCGGCGAGGATGATCTGCAACAGCTTGCCGCGGCGATTCTCGAGGTTGCCCAGCAGCCGGATCTCTTCAAGCACTTCCCAATCCAGGTTATGCGCTTCGTCGATGATCAGAACGCTGGTGCGACCTTCATTCGCCCTGGTGATCAGCAAGTGGTTGAGCGCAAACAGGACTTCTGTTTTTGAGGTGTGGTTGCACCGCAAATCCAGATCGTACGCGATCATCTGGAAGAACTGTTCGCTTGTGATGCGGCTGTTAAAAACAAAGGCGAACTCCATCCGCTGCGCATCCAAATAATCGCGGAGGCATTCGAGCATCGTTGTTTTGCCGGTACCCACTTCGCCGGTTAGGACAATGAATCCTTTGCGGCTCTGCACGCCATAAATCAAATTCGCGAGCGCTTCTTCATGCTGAGAGGACCGGTAAAAAAAGGCCGGATCCGGACTCAGGTTAAAGGGGCTTTCCTCGAATCCAAAGTAGGCGTTATACATAGTGGCACCAACGAAACGGTGGCCGAAATCGCAGTTCCAGCCATCCAAAACGATCTAGTCGCATCGTAACATGGGGCATCCCGTGCTCACCGCCCGCCAAATCAACCGTACCCTCCTGGCCCGCCAGTTCCTTTTGCAGCCTCCGCAACCGGCCGCGATCCCCGACGTCGTCGACGCGCTCGCGGGTCTGCAGGCCCAGCAAGCCCGCCCTCCGTTTGTTGGGCTCTGGACCCGAATCGCCAACTTTCGCAGGGAGGACCTGCACGATCTGCTCGCCGCTAGGACAGTGGTTCGCGCGACAGCGATGCGAGGCACACTGCACCTGCTCACGATGCGCCAGTACCCCGCATTTCGTGGAGCCCTGCAGCCGGCCCTATCGAGCGGGATGCAGTCCATTCTGAAAGATCGCGCCGCCACCTTTGATCTCGCCCGCCTCACCAGTGAGGCGTCGCGCATCATCGCCCGCAAGCCCTGTACCTTCGCTGAACTTCGCCCACAATTGACCGCCGCCTTCCCGGATCTCAGCGACGAGCGTGCCCTGGGGTTTGCCGTACGCATGCACCTGCCCTTGGTCACGGTGCCTGATGCCGGCAATCTTTGGGCGTTCACCGGGGACTCACCCTTCGAGCTTGCACCGCGGGCCGGCAAGCCCAAAGTGGAGACCGACATCGTTCTGGCGTACCTGCGAGCCTTCGGACCCGCCACGATTGCGGACTTTCAAAGCTGGTCCGGCCTGAAGAGTGGCAAGGTACTGTTCGCCGCCCACCCGGACCTCACTCGCTACCGGGATGAAAAAAAACGCGAACTGTTCGATGTGCCCGGCGCCGCGCCGATGCTGGATCCAGACATCGAGGTCGCGCCGCGCTTCGTGGCTGCTTTTGACAACCTCATCCTGAGCCACGTGGATCGGTCTCGTATCATCGCCGACGAGTACCGACCGCGCGTGGTCACCAAGAATCTGCAGGTGCTTCCCACTTTCCTGGTGGATGGCTTTGTCGCGGGCACCTGGCAGACCGCCATCGTGAAGAAGCAGGCGGTGCTCACCGCTACTCCTTTTGCAAAGTTGGCCAAGAAAGTACAAAAGCAACTCGCGCACGAGGCCGAAGGTCTTGTGCGATTCATGGAGCCCGAGGCAGCAGGCTACCAGGTGGACATCAAGCTAGAACCGGCTGAATGACATGCCCGTGGACGTCGGTCAGGCGGCGGCGGATGCCGTTGTGATACCAGTTCAGATCCTTGTGGTCGAGCCCCAATAGATGCAGGATCGTGGCGTGGAAGTCGTACACGGTCACCGGGTTCTCCGCCGCCTTATATCCAAGCTCATCCGTAGCGCCGTACGAGATGCCCGGCTTGACACCAGCACCCACAAAGAACGAGGTGTAGCCTTCGGGATTGTGATCGCGCCCGCCTTCGCCTAGGCCTTCGCTGATGGGCAGGCGGCCAAACTCGGTGGTGAACACCACAAGGGTGTCCTTCAACATCCCGCGCTGCTTGAGGTCGCGAATGAGCGCGGCGGTTGGCTTGTCCAGTACCGCAGCCATCTTGCTGTGGTTCGCCCGCAAATCCTCATGGCCGTCCCAGTTCACGCGCGGCGCACCAAAGTGCCCGCCGTTGTACATCTGGATGCAGCGAACGCCCTTTTCCACTAGCCGGCGCGCGAGCAGGCAGTTGTACCCGTAGTCGCGCGTGATCGGATCGTTCAAGCCGTACATCTCGCGGGTCGCTTCGGACTCACCGCGGATGTCCGTCACTTCAGGCGCAGAGATCTGCATGCGCGCCGCCATCTCGTACGACTTGATGCGCGCTACTAATGCGTCTTCGCCCGGATTCAGCTTCAGGTGATCTTCATTGAGTTGGGTCAGCAGATCGTACGAAGCGGTCTGCGCTTGCGCTGTCACACTGGCAGGAGGCTTGATGTCCGCAATGGGCTCTTTCTGATCGCCAAAGATCACGCCCTGGTGCGCGGCAGGCAGAAATCCATTGCCCCAGTTTGCGACCCCGCACGGCGGCAGCCCTCGACGGTCGGGCAGCACTACAAAGGACGGCAGGTTCTGATTCTCGCTGCCGAGTCCGTACGAAATCCACGACCCGATCGACGGGAAGCCCTGGAAGATAAACCCCGTCGACATCTGGAACAACGCCGGACCATGGGCATTCGAGCGCGCCACCATCGAATGCAGAAACGTCAGGTCATCCGTCAGCTCCGCAAGATTCGGCACCAACTCGGATACGTACTTGCCGGACTTTCCGCGCGGCCGGAAGGTCCAGGGTGACTTCATCAATGTACCGGGCTTACCAAAGAACGGCGTGATTGTGTTCGCGCCTGTGGTCGCCTTGCCGTGGTGTTTTTCGAGCTCCGGCTTGTAGTCGAACGTGTCAATCGCGCTGATGCCACCGGGCAAGAAGATCATGATGATGTTCTTGGCCTTGGGCGCAAAGTGCGGCCCCGGCTTGCGCTCTGACGACGTCGCGGCGCTAGCCATCATTTGCGACAGTGCGATGCCCGCGAGGCCGCCGCCCGCCTCCCATAAAAATCTGCGCCGGTTAGGGGACATACAGAAACTCGTTGGAATTGAATAACACGCGACAGTACAGGTCGAGGCTTTGGTCTTTCAGAAACGCAGCTGCCAGTTCGCGTTCGCGATCACTGGGCGCTCGCTGAAACAACAAGCGGTACGCTGCGCCGACTTTGTCCTCTTCCTTTGCCACCCGGGCGGCCAACAGCGACGCTTGCCGCAGCACAAATGGATTATTCAGCAAGGTCAGAGCCTGTACCGGCGTGTTCGACAAGCTCCGCTGCGGTGTCGCAACTGAAGGGTCCGGACAGTCGAAGCTATCGAGCATGATCCGTTCGCCGCCACGCACCACAAAGCGGTACACGCTGCGGCCCCACACTTCGGGTCCATCGTTGTCCAGCGCCTTGTAAATGTACGACCCCGCGTCGCCCTTCTTCTGCAGCATGTACCCCGGGCCGCCGTCGCGCGGCTGCAAATTGCCGGTCACCGCCAGCATCGAATCGCGAAGTGTCTCCGCATCCATGCGACGCAATGGCATGTGCCACAACAATCGATTGTCAGCGTCCACCTGCGCAGCCTTCTCGTTGTACGCCGAAGACTGCTGATAGGTGTCGGAGGTCAGGATAAGGCGATGCAGCCACTTCAGGTCCCAGCCCTTCTCCACAAACGACACGGCCAGCCAATCGAGCAGTTCGGGGTGCGACGGACGGTCACCACTTAAGCCGAAGTCGCTTGGCGTGTTCACCAAACCGCGGCCGAAATGGTAGTACCAAACGCGATTCACAATCACGCGAGCCGTAAGTGGATTCTCAGGACTCGCGATCCAGTCCGCCAATGCTAGCCGCGCAGGCTTTCCTTCCGGCAACTCATTGGGCAACTGTGCGATGGCTGTCAGCGTACCGGCATGCACCTGCTCTTTGGGCTTTGCGACGCTTCCCCGCTCCAGCAAATAGCTCGGTGCGCCCGGCTTTGCAACGGCGGAGTACAACTTGCGAGGCTCGGGGAATTCCGCGAGTTCGGCCTTGATTTTGGCGATCTCATCCAGCACCCGCAGGCGCTGTGCCTTTTGTTCTGTACTGAGCTGCGACAGGATCTCGTCCGTCGACACCATCGGCAAATCGAGCTCATTAGCTCCGACGTGGTCGAGCGATGATGCGACGGTACGCCAGGTAAAGCCATCGTCGGACGCCTCAAACCGGTACACCGTGATCATGCCGTTTGAGCTGCCACGAGTCCGGTCGCTGGACCAAGTGATCTCCCAAAAACGCCCGGAAAACGGCAGTTCGATCACATATGGATTTTCAGTGCTCGCTTTGCGCTTGCCGGTCCACTCGCCCCATTCGACAGGGGTCGCCCCGCGCACCATAAATCGCTCGAGCTTTGGCGCGTCGCCCTTGTGCCCGGTGATCACAAAGCGAAACCGCTTGGCACCGGCGGGCGCGAAGAAGTTGCGATTCCAAATCGGATTCAAGGGCAGCCGTTGCGCCGCCGAATCACGACCCTGGTCGAAATCACGGTACTTGGTGTAGAGCAGCTTGGCGCGAACCGGCTGCTCAATGTCCGCCAAGACCGCTTCGTAGCGCTGCAGACGCTCGCGAATCGGGGCCGTCTTCTGCTTCCAAGCGTCGACCTCATCCTGCGTGGCAACTGTACGGGTGCCAAATCCAACCGTCTGAAAGACGTCGGTCAGGCGGTAATAATCCTTCGATGGAATGGGATCGAACTTATGATCGTGGCAGCGTGCGCAATTGACGGTCAGCCCCTGGAACGTGTGGAACGTAGTGGTGACCATGTCATCCAACTCGTCCATACGCGCCTGCAGTTGCAGAGTCTTATCTTTATTGAGTTCAGCGCTCACCTGATCCCACGGTCCCGCAACCAGAAATCCGGTGGCGGCAGTCAATTTGGGGTCGATCAGGTCTCCAGCAATCTGTTCGCGAATGAACTGGTTGTACGGCTTCCCGGATTGGAATGCGTCGATCACATAATCGCGGTAGGGCCAGGCGTGGAAGCGTTCGTAGTTGTGCTCGCCCCCGTCAGTTTCGCCAAACCGCACGACATCCAGCCAGTACCTTCCCCAACGCTCGCCGTAAGCGCGCGAATGCAGCAAGGACTCCATCGCGTCTTCGTACTTTTGCCCTAGCTCGTCAGGCTTCGGTGGCAAACCGGCGAGGTCAAAGTACAGCCGCCGCAACAGCGTTCGCGAATCGGCTTTGGGCGCAAGGTCCAGACCTTTTTCGGCCAGCTTCGCGCGGCCGAACGCGTCAATTGGATTCGTTGCGCCACCGGCGGCGGGCGGATCGACCTTCACCGGACTGCGAAACGACCAGAATACGCGTTTTTGCGGCGCCTGCCCCAGCGCCAAAGCGGCGCAGAGCAGGTGTACGGCGAAATGTTTCATGCCGGGTTCACTCACAGTATGGCACGATGAAAATTCGTGACCAAAGACTGGGCCCGCAATTCCTGGCGATTGAAGCCGGCCACTCAACAACCCAATTACCCCGATCCTGACGCACTCAGCGCTGCCATCCGCAAGTTGTCGGCCCTGCCTCCGCTCGTCACCGCCTGGGAGATCGGCTCTTTGCAAAAGCAGTTGGCGGAAGCTGCCGCGGGCAATCGCTTTGTCCTGCAGGGCGGCGACTGCGCCGAGCGTTTTGACGACTGCACTACCGTTTCCATCACCAACAAGCTGAAGATCCTGCTGCAGATGAGCCTGGTGCTCATCAACGGCGGCAAGAAGCCAGTGACTCGCGTGGGCCGCTTCGCCGGACAGTACGCCAAGCCCCGCTCGGAGGATCTGGAAACCCGAAACGGCGTCGCGCTCCCCAGCTATCGCGGCGATGTGGTGAATCGGCCCGAGTTTACGGCAGAAGCCCGCATCCCCGACCCATCCCGAATGGTTTTGGGCTACGAGCGCGCGGCTCTGACCCTCAACTTCCTCCGCGCCATGGTACGCGGTGGCTTTGCCGACCTGCATCACCCCGAGTACTGGGACCTCGACTTTGTCGATCATTCTCCGCTCGCCGCCGAGTATCGCGACATGGTTCGCAGCATCGCCGATTCGCTTCGCTTCATGGAAAGCGTACTCGGCGTCCACACCGGCGAAATGAACTGGGTGGACTTCTTCACCGCTCACGAGGGTTTGCTGCTGCCGTACGAAGAAGCACAGACGCACTTCATGGGCTTGCAGAACAAGTGGTACAACCTGTCCACGCACTTTCCATGGATCGGTGCTCGTACGCTCAATCCGGACGGCGCCCATATCGAGTACTTCCGCGGCATCGCCAATCCCATTGGAATCAAGGTCGGTCCGTCGCTGAGCGAGGACCACCTAAAGCGTCTGCTGGACACTCTGCATCCGGACAACGAACCTGGTCGGTTAACCATCATCCATCGAGTCGGGCGCGCCAAGATTGAGTCCGCACTACCGGGCATCATCAAAGCGGTTCGCCAAAGCGGCAAGCAGGTGTTGTGGATTTGCGACCCCATGCACGGCAATACGCATCCGACGTCCGAAGGTATCAAGACCCGCGATTTCCGGGATATCTTTGGCGAGCTGGAGCTGTCGTTTGAGATCCACAAGGCTTGCGGCACGCACCTCGGTGGCGTACACATCGAACTCACGGGCGAGAACGTCACGGAATGCGTGGGCGGCGCCAGGAACCTCACCGAACAGGACCTCAAGCGCGCATACAAGAGCGAGGTGGACCCCCGCCTGAACTACGAGCAGGCGCTTGAAATCGCGATGCTCATCGCCAAGAAGATGAGCTCGCTATAGCTGCCGCTTCCACTTGGCCGACGTAAGGCAACCCTCGTCGATCGTCGCCAGCAGAATCAACAATCCCCGGCCGCGAGGCAACAAAACGGCCGGGGGAAACTTCCAGATGTAGAGTTCCCGCCCAGGCGCGGCCTTCTCGATTTCATAGGGGTCGCCGAGCAAACGCACCAGCGCAACGGCAGGCTGCCCTGAACATCCTGCCAAAAGGTCCGCTAGCGCCTTTTCCTGCCGTTCGTCCCGTCGCACACGCAGCACGTTCACCAACAACGACCCGGCGAACGCCGCAAAGATGAACAGTGACAAAACCGTGACTTCCAACATGTGGCGATCGGATAGACTAGCTGTGCATGAAAAGAGGGCTGCTATTGTGTGCGGCGCTTCCCTCTATTGTCGCCGCTTCGGACTTCTTCGAAATGAAGATCCGCCCGGTGTTGGCAAAGAATTGCTTTGCCTGCCACACCAAGTCCAAGATGGGCGGACTCGACCTTTCCAGCCGCGCCGCGCTACTCGCCGGCGGCAAGTCCGGCCCAGCCATCAAGCCGGGGACTCCTTCCGAAAGCCTGCTGGTGAAAGCCATCCGCCAGGAAGACCCGCACCTGAAGATGCCGCCTTCCGGTGGCAAGCTGCCGGACAACGTCATCGCGGACTTCGAAACCTGGATCAAAGACGGGGCCAAGTGGACTGATGCAAAAGCGCCCGCGACTGCAGAGAAACTTTGGTCACTGCAACCGGTAGCTCCGCCAAAATCCAAGTCCATCGACGACATCCTAAAGGCCGCCGCCAGCCAACCCAAAACCGATAAGCGAACTCTTCTGCGTCGCGTTACCTACGACCTCACCGGCCTGCCCCCGACCCCCGCTGAGATGGACGCCTTCCTCGCGGATAAAGCGCCCGATGCGTACGCCAAAGTGGTGGATCGCCTGTTGGCATCGCCGCATTATGGAGAGCGCTGGGGTCGCCACTGGCTGGATGTAGCGCGCTATTCCGACGATAAACTCGACTCCGAACGCGACGCTCCTCGCCCCAACGCCAAGTACTATCGCGACTGGGTCACCAAAGCCTTCAACGATGACCTGCCGTACGATACGTTCGTCAAAGCGCACATCGCGGCTGATGCGATGAAGAATCGGCCCGACCTGCTGCCCGCGCTCGGCTTCTACGGCTTGAGTCCCGAGTTCCAGGATGACCGCGTTGACGTGACCACCCGTGGTTTTATGGCATTTACGGTCGCCTGCGCCCAGTGCCACGATCATAAGTTCGACCCTATTCCGACCAAGGACTTTTACGCGCTGCAAGGCGTCTTCAATAACACCGAACTGCACGAGTATCCGCTGGCGGAAAAGGCGATCGTAGACGAGTACGACCGCAAGAAGAAGGACCTTGAGGCTCGCGAGAAGGATTTGAAGGACTTTGAAAACGTCCAAGCCGGAGCGCTCGCCAACATCTTTACGCACCAGACCGCGCGCTTTCTCGAGGCTGCGCGAGGCACCGGCCCGGCAGACGGCCTCGACAAAGACGTACTGGAGCGATGGAAGAAGTACCTCGCCCGAACCAATCGCGAACACAAGTACCTGGATGCCAGCACCAAGCCGGAAGACTTCCAAAAACTGTTACTGGAAACCGACGCCGAGAAGAAGGACGTCGACGACAAGAACCATATCACCCTGGGCAGCGCCCCGAACCGAGAGGATCTGTCGCAGGCGAATCTACTCTCGCTGGCTCGCGAAAAGTTCTTCCTGTGGCGCGATTTCTACCACAACAACGGCGTCTACACGGTCACTGCAGCCAAGTTGCCGCCGTATCTGACAGGTGAGTTTAAGGCGCACCACGAATACCTCGCCAAGCGTGTAGAAGAGGCGAAAAAGGCCCTGCCCAAGCAGTACCCGTTCCTGCATGGCATCGCGGACAAGCCTGAAAAGGATCGCAAGGTGATGAAGATCCACATCCGTGGCAACCCGCAGAATCTTGGCGAGGAGGCACCGCCCGTGTTCCTCACAGCGCTTGGGGGAGGCGCGCTCACCACCGGTAGCGGCCGCCTGGAACTCGCGGAAAAGGTCGCCAGCCGCGACAACCCGCTTACCGCCCGCGTCATGGTGAACCGCATTTGGCTGGAGCACTTTGGCGAAGGCATCGTCAAAACACCGTCCAATTTCGGCAACCTCGGTGAGAGACCGACGAACCCCGAACTGTTGGACTTTCTGGCATTCCGCTTCATGGACAACGGCTGGTCTGTCAAAAAGCTGCACCGTGAAATCCTGTTGTCGCAGGCCTACCAGACCGCTCGCTCCGAGCGTCGCCGCCTTGACGCTGAGGCGATGCGCGACTCGTTGCTGTTCACGTCCGGCTCGCTCGACACCAAGATCGGCGGCGATGCCGAACCGATCACGGAAAAGAACCGCCGCCGCACACTGTACGGCAGTGTGAGCCGCCGCCGTCTGGACCCCATGCTCGCCTTGTTCGACTTCCCAAATCCGAATCAGACAAGCGAACAGCGCATCACCACGGATGTACCGTTGCAACGCCTGTTTCTGCTGAACAGCCCCATCGTGATGCAAGCCTGCGATGACCTTGCCAAGCGTATCGAAAATGAGAAAGACCGCGTGACGGCAGCGTACAGAATACTCTTCCAGCGCGAACCGACCTCGAAAGAAAAGCAGTTGGCCAACACCTTTTTGACCTCTGCAAAAGGGACTTTGCCTGAGTACCTGCAGGTGCTCTACAGCTCCGACGAATTCCTGTACTTGAACTGAGACTGACGAGTTATGAAGATCATCAACCGCCGGGAAATGCTCGCTACGTTTGGCTGCGGCTTCGGAGCCTTGGCATCGCGCGCCATGGCTGCTACGCCGGGTGCTGCAGGTCCACACCACACACCCAAGGCAAAGCACGTCATCTATCTGTTCTTGAACGGCGGCCTGTCGCAAGTGGATAGCTTCGACCCCAAGCCGATGCTCACCAAGTACAACGGCAAGCCACTGCCCGTGAGCAACCTCAAGACCGAGCGCCGCACTGGCAACGCCTTTGGCTCGCCGTTCCAGTTCAAAAAGTACGGCCAAAGCGGCATCGAGGTCAGCGAGATCTTTGCCAAAACGGCCGAGCATATCGACGAGTTTGCAGTGATTCGTTCGATGCACACCGAGCGCCCGAACCATGAGCCGTCGTTGTTCATGCTCAACTGTGGCCACGTGTTGCCGGGTCGCCCGTCGATGGGGTCGTGGCTTACGTATGGCCTTGGGACCGAGAATCGCAACCTTCCGGGCTTTGTGGTGATGTGTCCCGGCGTGCCGATTATTGGACCCCAGCTTTGGAGTTCGACGTTTCTGCCTTCCGAGTACCAAGGCGTCCATCTCGCAAGTAACGAACGCGAGATCGAAAAGCTCGTGCCTTTCGTACGTGGCAAGCGTTCGCTCGAAGAGCAGCGCCGTCAACTCGATCTGCTAGGCAAGCTTAACAAGGACGACCAGGGCATCAAGGCGATGGAAACCGCCTATCGCATGCAGACCGAAGCGCCAGAGGTGCTGGACATCAAGAGCAAGGTGACGCCGCAGGAGATTGAGCGCTACGGCGACACAGACTTCGGCCGCGGCTGCATCATGGCGCGCCGCCTGGTGGAGAAGGGCGTCCGAATGGTGCAGATCTACTATGGCAACGGGCAGCCGTGGGACAACCATGAAGACATCATGACCCACAAAAAGCTCGCCGCTGGCGCAGATCCCGCCATCGCGGCACTCATCGCGGACCTCAAGTCCTCAGGTCTCCTCAAGGACACGATCGTGATCGTCGGCGGCGAGTTCGGCCGTACACCGACGGTGGAAACTTCAGGCCTCGTTCCTGTGCAATTCGGGCGTGACCACAACAACCATGGCTTCTCGATGATCATGGCCGGCGGCGGCATCAAGGGTGGCACAGTGTACGGCGCGACGGATGATTTCGGCTTTAAAGCGGAAGAGAAGCCCGTCCATCCGCATGATATTCAGGCGACGGTACTGCATCTGATGGGGCTCGATCACACGCGCCTTACCTATCGCTACAGCGGTCGCGACTTCCGTCTCACCGATGTAGAAGGCTCTGTACTGCACGGCGTGATTGCGTAAGGACATCTGGTCCCGGGCGAACGATCTCAATAGGTCCATCGCCCGTGGGTTTCCAGCGTTCAAAGAACTGTTCGTTCAAGGCACCGGCGAACACGCACAGCAAGGGTACGCCGCAAGCGGCAGCTACGTGCATCCCCGCCGAATCATAGCCAACATAGAGCCTGGACTGTTGAATCAACCAGGCAAAATCGGCAAAACTGCCTTGAAACAGGCGCTTTATCGGTCCGGCAGCTTTGCGTACGCGCTGTGCCTCAGCCTCTGACCCGCCGAGATCGATCAACGTATCGTCGGGCAACTCGGCTAGCAACTCCGCTTCAAACGGATCTGCGATGCGCTTGTCCGGATTCTCACCAACCCCAAGGTTCGCGGTCGCTGACGCAGGATCCACGCCAGCGGCAGGAAGAGGTGCGACATAGGGCTTGCCGCCCACGCCCAGCGTCAGTTCACACCACCGCGACGCCAACTCGGGCAACGCACCGTCCCCAACGAACCCGCGGCTTTCGAACAAACGGTACTCACCATTGGTGACCGGCAACATACCCAACTGCGACAACCGCGAGTCCGGATCCAGCACGAGCGCATCGCCAAACCATGGACGCGCAGCGATACGATCGGCAAACAAGGCAGAGCGTCCGTACGGCGCATCCCAGTGCTCGATCCGCGGGTCCGCGGCGAACAACTCCCAGTTCTTGCGAGGTCCGGCGAGGAACACCCGAGCGCGAGGAAATCGCCGCTTTGCCGCATCTAGGACTACACTCGTGACGGCCACGTCGGCGCCTAGCGTGACACGCGACAGCACAATTACCTGCGACGGTTCAACGTCGCCGACCGGCCGTACCTCACGAACACGAAGATAGCGATCCGCAAGCGACCCATCGCCTAGTACGTCAGCCATCAACCGCGCATAGACATCGCAAAGCCGGGGCTCAAACAGGTCCCCCAATCGCTCGATGACGATACCGAAAAACTGCCGGCTGCCTTCCAGCGTGGCAAGCCCGCGGCGAGCTTCATCGAGCAGCGCCGCGGGCCATTGCGAACCGTCCAGACAGTGCGCCAGCAGCGCCCTATACGTACTTTCCAATCAGTAGTTCCAGCTTCTTCTTGGTCGCTTCGGGCATCGCATCCTTGGACGTGATCACCGCATTTTTCAACGCAGAATGGCACTTGCAGACGATCCCGTCGTCAATCTTGGCGACAACGGCCTTCACCAGTTTCTGGGCGTTCTCCGCGTTCTTCACCAGGTTGGCGATGATGTCCGTCACCGTCACCGCATCATGATCCGGATGCCAGCAATCGTAATCCGTCACCATCGCGACGGTCGTGTAGCAGATCTCCGCCTCACGAGCCAGTTTGGCCTCTTGCAGGTTGGTCATGCCGATCACGTCCATGCCCCAGGTCCGGTACAGTTCCGATTCCGCCTTGGTCGAGAACGCCGGACCTTCCATGCAAAGGTACGTACCACCCTTCTTGGTCACGATGCCGTCCAGGGCCTTGGCGGTCTCATGCACCAGGTCCGCGAGTGGATCACAGACAGGATCGGAGAAGCCAATGTGCGCCACGATGCCGTCACCAAAGAACGTCGAGGCGCGGCCCATCGTACGATCCACAAATTGATCCGGGATCACAAACTGTAGAGGCTCGTGCTCCGCCTTCAGCGAGCCAACCGCGCTCAGTGACAGGATATGCTTCACACCGAGCATCTTCATGCCGAAGATGTTCGCGCGATAGTTCAGCTCAGATGGAGAGTACCGGTGGCCCTTGCCGTGACGGGCCAAAAACGCGACCTTCTTGCCGCTCAGTGTTCCAACGATGTATGGATCAGAGGGTTTGCCCCAGGGCGTCTCAAGCGATACCTCTTCCTGCGCCTCAAAGCCGGGCATCGAATAGAGCCCGCTACCACCTATGATCCCGATGTTTGCCGATTGCATGCAGCAACTATTGTCTCAATCCTTGAGCAGTTGCCGCGCGATCACCATCCGTTGAATCTCGCTAGTACCTTCTCCAATGGTGCACAGCTTTACGTCGCGATAGAACTTCTCCACCGGGTAGTCTTTGGTAAAGCCGTAGCCACCGTGGATCTGCACCGCCTCATTGCAAACATCCACCGCAACTTCACTAGCGAACAACTTCGCCATCGACGATTCTTTCGTGATCCGCTTCCCTTGGTCTTTCAGATACCCGGCGCGATACGTCAGCAGGCGCGATGCTTCGATGCCCGTCGCCATGTCCGCGAGCTTATGCTGAATCGCCTGAAACTCTGAAATGGGCCGCCCAAACTGTTTGCGCTGCTTGGCGTACTTCAAAGCCGCCTCGTACGCACCCTGTGCGATCCCCACCGATAGCGCCGCAATCGATATGCGACCGCCATCGAGAATACGAAGGGCATCCACGAAACCTTCGCCAGGCTTACCTAACATCTGATCGGGGCCGACATGACAATTCTCAAAAATCATCTCGCCCGTATCGGACGCACGCATACCAAGCTTGTCTTCTTTCTTGCCGGAACGCACGCCAGACATACCTTTTTCCAGGATGAACGCTGACACGCCGTGAGACTGCGCCGCGCGATCCGTAACCGCCATCGCTACGCCTACATCCGCATAGTGGACGTTCGTCGTGAAGGTCTTGGCTCCGTTCAGAATCCAGCCACCATCCGGCGCCGCAACTGCTTGCGACCTTGTACCACCGGCGTCGGACCCAGCCTCGGGCTCAGTCAATGACCAACAGCCGATCCACTCGCCCGTGGCAAGCTTGGTCAAGTACTTTTGCTTCTGCTCTTCGGTTCCCGCCAGATAAATGTGGTTGCAGCATAGGGAATTGTGCGCCGCGACAATGAGACCCACAGAAGGATCGACACGCGCCAATTCTTCAATCAGGATGGCGTACTCGATGTAGCCAAAATCTGACCCGTTGTACTTTTCAGGAAAGATCGCGCCCAGGTACCCGAGTTGCCCCAACTTCTTGACGGTCTCGAGCGGAAAGACGCTATTCTCGTCCCATTCGCGCACATGCGGCTTGATCTCCGCCTCAGCGAACTCGCGTACGGCCCGCCGTAACTGCAGTTGTTCCGCTGTGTGCTCGAACTCCATGGCGACTTATGAAACCTCTTCTTTTTCCGGATCCCAGCGCAACGTGCGCCCCTGGCGATAGCTATCGACGGCCATTCGGCAAGCGATCGAAACGCGGTAGCCGACATCAAACGGACAGTTGGGCTTTACGCTTGAACTGCGCATCGCGTCGATAAAGTTCTGCATGTGCGCGATCGCCGGTGCCGTATTCTTGCCGGTGAGTTCCACTCCGTCCGGGCGATTCACCTTCTGCGGCTGATACCGGATCTGCGGACCCTTCGCGATCGTGCCGTCCGTACCCAGCACATGCTCGGTAACTCCAAGCTGATTGTTCCCGAACCCGGACACCCAACTGAACAGCATCTCTTCGGAATGCTGCATCGCGACGTTCATCGTGTCCGGGACCTCGCGCCCGTCCTTCCACAAGTACACGCCGCCGGTCATCGTCACTGCCGTTGGGACCTTCAGATCCAGCACCTTGTACCAGAACGACAACTGGTGGCACATGTTCTCGTAGACGTTGCCGCCAGAGTAGTCGAAGAAGAAGCGCCAGTTGATAAACCGGTTGGCGTCGAATTCATGCTTCGGCGCCTCACCTTGAAAGCTCTGCCAGAGTACGTTCTCCGGATTCATATCCGGGTACACCGGGCGGCTCCACTGGGGCTTGCCGTGCGGCGTATTGCGGAACATGTTCGCGGCAATCGCGGTGATCTTGCCGACTTTACCTTCCTTCAAAAACTCCACTGCATCGGCCACCTGACCGCTCGAACAGCTCTGGTGCCCGATCTGTACCACGTGCTTGCCGCCGTCGGACTGGAACGCCTTGCGCATGCGCTTGGCATGGTCCACGGTAAAGGCCATGGTCTTTTCCTGGTACACATGCTTGCCCGCGCCGAGCGTATTCACAAAGTGTTCGCAATGCAGATGCTGCGGGGTAGCGATGATCACGGCGTCGACGGACTTGTCGTCGAGCAACCGTCGGTGGTCCAGGTAGGTCTGCGCGTTCGGGGCAATCCGCTTGGCCGCTTCCAAACGGCGTGTGTAGACGTCGGCAAATCCGACCATCTCCACGCCGGGAATGGACATCGCCTGATGCACCAGTTCCGTACCGCGATCGCCGATGCCGATAATGCCCATGCGGATCTTATCGTTGGCGCCCACAGCGGGCGCAGCGGCGGATACGGCACTGGCGATGCCAGTCACTTTACCCAGAAAATTGCGGCGAGTGTCCATATAAAAAGCGTCTTCAGTGTATCAGGGAGCCACCGCTCGCTTACAAGGACGTACGGTCTAGAACTGCGGGGTACGCCGGAAGCGGCTGAGAAATGCCATAACCTCGCCAGTCGCACTGGGTGGCCACAACGGGGCATTTGGCTGCCGCTGTCCCTTTACATCTACCTGCACCACTTCCGCACCGTCTTTGCAGTTCTTCATAGTGCGTTGGTCGACTTGGCGGAACCCCTCGCGGTTCTCCGCCACGGGCTCACCCTGGCAGCCATTCTGGCGGCGCCAGAAATCGAATGCATTGCCCCCTATCAGCATTGCCGGCATCGACTCCTTGGCCGTCTTGCAAAGCGCCTCAAGGCCCACCGGCATCTGCGCGCCAATCGACGCAATCGCAGCGACCTTGGCATTCAGCAGGCATCCTAACTGTTGCGTAAATGCGCCTCCAGCACCGGCCCCTACTAGGTACACACGCGTCCGATCCAGAGCCTTATCCTGCTTGAGCAAGTCGTCGATCAGCATTGACACAAACGCCGTATCGCCGTCCGACCATGCGCCCCCTGGATTAGTATTCTCCGGGTACACCACCAGTTCCTTACGTTCGCCTGGCTTCTGCCCCAATGCCGACATGCGCAGCATCGCGTCCGGATTGGCGCTTGCTGCGTGAAACACAACGATCATCGGGATCGCCGCCTCGCGCGTTACGGGTTGCACAATTGTGTACACCCGCTCCACACCGTTCACTTGCAGGGTCTTGCGCTCACGCAGTTCTTCCATGCGTTGGCGCGCGCGCTCCCGCGCTTTCGGGCCTCTCGGCTGCGCGAAGGCAGCAAGCGAAGCAAGAATGGCAAGAGCTAGCCAACCACGGCAATACATTCGATTTCCACCTTCACGTCGCGGGGCAGTCTGGCTACTTCCACCGTCGCGCGCGCCGGTGTGTTGCCTTCAAAGTACTTCGCGTAGACCTCGTTCATCAGAGTGAACTCGCCCATGTCCTTGAGGAACACGGTGGTCTTCAGCACCTGTTCGAGCGAGCTACCCGACGCCTCAAGCACGGCCTTGAGATTCTCCAGGACGCGCGTCGTCTGTTCCGCGATTCCGCCTTCGACAATCTGCATCGTCGCCGGATCCAGCGGAATCTGTCCGCTCAAGTACGCAATGCCGTTGTGAACCACCGCCTGCGCGTACGGACCGATCGCCTTGGGTGCCCGATCCGTCGCAATCACCTGTTTCGTTGCTGCCATTATGAAGGCCAGCGTAGCGTACCCGTCAGTTCGCGCACAGCCCCGATCTTCTCAGCACGGCAGAATGCCGCTAACTCACTGGCGATCCGAGAGGTCGCCTGTGGGTCCCAAAAGGATGCAGTACCGACCTCCACCGCCGTGGCGCCGGCCACCAGGAACTCGGCTGCATCTTCCCCATTGGCGATGCCCCCCAGTCCGATCACGGGGATTTTGACGGCTTTCCATGCCTCGTACACCAACCGCAACGCGATTGGCTTAATCGCGGGACCCGACAGCCCTCCAAAACCAGCCCCGATGCGAGGCTTCCTCGTACGCGCGTCCACGGCCAGCGAAACAAACGTATTCACCAGCGACAACGCATCCGCTCCCGCCTCTTCCGCCGCCTTCGCCAAAGGCTCGATCCTGGCAACATTGGGGGACAGCTTGACGATAATGGGGCGCCGCTTCGCGCGCTTCCGGCAAAGCTCCACAACCTCGGACAGCATCTTCGGGTCACTCGAAAACGCGATGCCTCCATGCTTGGTGTTCGGACAGGAGACATTCAGTTCGTAGGCCGCAATGCCTTCCGCGTCCTCCAGCACCGCGATGACTTCTTCGTAATCTTCCATCGCGAACCCAAAGACGTTGGCAAAGACTTTGGCCTTCTTCAGCCATTGCAGACCAGGCAACTTCGTACGGACAAACTCACGGACTCCAATGTTCTGCAGTCCGATGGAGTTGATCATGCCGCCGTGCGCCTCCCAGATGCGCGGAGGCTTGTTGCCGTCCATCGGCTTGGCGGAGAGTCCCTTCACGACGAAGCCGCCCAAGGAATCCATCTCCAGAACGGAGGCGAACTCCACGCCGTAGGCGAAGGTACCGGACGCAGCGATCACCGGGTTTTGCAGGGTGATCCCGGCAAGCGAAACTTCCATCTGAGGCTTCATTCGTGACCCAAACCCGGCATCACTCCATTATCCACTCCGCCGCAAAATCGCTCCAATTCACCCGATCATCGGAAAAACAAGCCCGCTCACGGCTGTGCTAGGGTCATTGATAGATACTCCCGTGGACTCCCGCATGCCAGATGTTAGACTCGGCGTGGCAGTCTGATTATGGCGGAAATGGCGGAAAACAGGGTTCGACAGCTCGGTCTTGGTGCGCGTCTATTGCAAGGCGTAGTCCTTGCTGGACTCATCGTCATGACGGGCGCGGCGGCCTATCAAACCTGGAAGCAGGTGACCTTGCCGGATTTCCGAACGTCCTCTTCCGCTTCGAATTCCGCGACGGCGAGCGAAGCGTCATCGCTCGACTGGAATCTGCTTCGAGAACTCGACCTCAAGACCGGAAAAGCACCGGCCAACCTCAAGGTCTACGACGGCCAAAAGGTTCGCATGCCCGGCTTTGTCGTTCCGCTTGAAGACAATAAGAACCAGGTCTCGGAATTCCTGTTGGTTCCCTACGTCGGGGCCTGTATCCATACGCCACCGCCGCCAGCCAATCAGATCGTCCACATTCGTACTGCGGACCAAAAGCCCGTATCGGTCAACACCACAGACCCCATTTGGGTCATTGGTGAACTCAAGATCGCCACAGCCAAGAGTCCTTATGGCGATGTTGCATACCAGATGCGCGCACTATCCGTCGAACCCTACAGGGAGAACAAACAGCAATGATGATGATCAAGACCCTCGTCGCAACCGTCGCCGTCGCGGCAACCTTGTCCGCGCAGGCCAAAAAGGCGCCGGCGCAACACGCGCACAGCCACGGCGAAGCGAAAATCAATATCGGCATTGAAGGCAACGGCGGCACCGTCGAAATCGAAGCGGCAGCCGATCCCATCATCGGCTTCGAACACAAGCCCAAGAACGCTGCAGAACAGAAGAAGGTAGACGCGGCACTCGCCAATCTCAAGGCACGCGTCGCCCAGGCAGTAGTGATCCCGGCTTCCTACGGCTGTGCATTCACCCCCAAAGAAGTGCACTTTGAAGTGGAAGGTAGCCACGCCGAAGTACATGCGGAGTTCGCCATCAAATGCGCCAAGCCGCTCAAGGGTGCGACCATCACCTTCGGGCTCTCAAAGCTATATCCGGAGATTGAAAGCGTGAAGGTCCAGGCGGTATCCGATGCAGGACAAACCGGCGCCACCATCAAGAAGGACGCTGGTTCTGTCAAAATTAGTTAAATGGCAGCCCCCGCAATCGAGCTGAAGGACGTTCAGTTTTCCTACCGTGCTGGCAAGAAGATTTTAGACATCCCGAACCTCACCATCGACGCTGGAGAGCGGGTGTTTCTTTTTGGACCGAGCGGCAGTGGCAAGACCACGCTGCTCGGACTTCTCACCGGTGTTCTGAACGCCCAACAAGGCAGCGTACAAGTCCTCGGTCGCGACCTCGCAAAGATGTCCGGATCGCAGCGCGACGCCTTCCGCGGTTCGCATCTGGGCTATATCTTCCAGCTCTTCAACCTCATTCCGTACCTCACGGTGGAAGAGAACATCACGCTTCCGCTCCGCCTGCATTCCGAGCGTCGTAAGCGTCTCAAGTCGGGCATGCACGAGGAAGCCAAGTCCATCGCTGCACGACTGGGCATTGATCACCTTCTGCATGAGAACGTAGTGAACCTGAGCGTCGGCCAGCAGCAACGCGTTGCCGCAGCGCGATCGCTCATCGGTGCGCCGGAAGTGATCGTCGCCGACGAACCAACATCGTCGCTCGATTTTGACCATCGTGAGCGCTTCATCGAACTGCTCTTTGATTGCGTCAAACAAGCCAACGCGACGCTTCTCTTTGTCAGCCATGACCGTTCGCTGATGCCCATGTTCAGCCGCCAGCTTTCCCTTCCCGACGTCAACCGCGTCAGCAACACCTCGGTGGCCGCATAACATGCTTCTCCTGTCCCTCGCCTACCATTCGCTGAAGAACCGTCTGCTCACCACCGTACTGACGGTTCTCTCCATCGCGCTGAGCGTGGCGCTATTGATCGGAGTGGAAAACGTCCGCGTCGGCGCTCGCGAAAGCTTCTCCAACACCATCAGCCAGACGGATCTCATCGTTGGCGCCCGTGGCGGCTCTTTGCAGCTGCTGCTCTACGCTGTGTTCCACATCGGGTCGGCCACCAACAACCTGTCCTACTCGAGCTACGAGCACTGGAAGAACCACCCGGCTGTCCGTTGGACCATCCCGTACTCGTTAGGCGATAGCCACCGCGGCTTCCGCGTCGTCGGCACGGACAAGAACTTTTACGAGCACTACCGCTATCGCCGGGACAAGTCGATTCGGTTCTCGGCCGGACGCGCGCCCGAGAGCGTGTTTGACGCGGCAATTGGCAGCGACGTCGCGCAAAAGCTCGGTTATCAGGTAGGCCAAAAGGTCACGATCACGCACGGCTTGGGCGGCATGATCGAACACAACACCAAGCCGTTCACCATCGTCGGTATCATCGACCGTACGGCCACGCCCGTGGACCGCTCCGTCTACATTCCGCTCGAAGGCATCTCCGCCGTACACGTCGATTGGCAGGACGGCGCACCGCCCATGCCCGGCGAAGAGATCGCCGCGGACAAGATCACCAAAGAACAGCTGAAGGTCGAGAACATCACCGCGTTCCTGGTCCGCTTCAAGACCCGCCTCGCCGTTCTGCAGCTTCAACGCAACATCAATGAGTACGCCGATGAGCCGCTCTCTGCGGTGATCCCTGGCGTCGTACTCGCGGAGCTATGGGCCACCATCGGCTACGCCGAAGACGCCCTCCGCGTCGTCACGTTCTTCGTACTCATTGTCGGCCTGCTCGGCATGCTCGTCTCGCTGTACACCTCGCTCAACGAGCGCCGCCGCGAAATGGCGATCTTCCGCGCGCTCGGTGCAGGACCGGCCAAGATCATCAGCCTTTTGGTATTCGAATCCGCGATCCTCAGCTTCCTCGGCTGTGTCCTCGGCCTCGGCATCGTATACGGTCTTTCGTTCGCCCTGCAGCCGGTGGTCGAACGCCAGTTTGGTCTGTACCTGCCAATCCAGGCGCCCACCCCAACCAGCCTGATGTACCTCGGCGGCGTGATGATCGCCGGCATCCTCATCGGTTTCGTACCGGCGTGGAAGGCCTATCGCAACACGTTGAGCGACGGACTCAGCGTTCGCCTTTAGCGTCAAACTTCTTGCGAGCCTCGTGGATCCGGGCGTGATTCTTCTCCGCCCAGATCCACACGCCGCAAAACGCCTCACTCAAGCCTCTTCCCAAGTCCGTCAGCGTGTACTCCACCTTCGGTGGAATCACGGCGTACACCTTCCGCTTCACCAAGCCGTCGCGCTCCATCTGCCGTACCGTCTTGGTCAGCATCTTCTGGCTGATCTCCGGGATCTCATGCGACAACTCCGTGAACCGCATCGTCCCACGTTCCTCCAGTGCTTCAAGCACGACCATGGTCCACCGGTCAGCAACGCGTGCAATAATCTCTTCCACAAGAACATCAATTTCCTTGCTCTGCGCCATTACTCTCCTCGCGGTAAGTATAGATCTTTTGGGTGCCTACTTTACTTCGGTACGTAACGACCATAACATCGGGGTATGCAGAAGACAAACAACACGATTCTGATGACAGGGGGTGGTTCCGGTATTGGTCGCGCTCTGGCAGAAGCCTTCGCCAGCGCCGGCAATCAAGTCATCATTACGGGTCGCGATACGGCTAAGCTACAGAGCGTGATCGCTGCCAATCCAGGCATCCATGCTCGCGCACTGGACGTAACCGACTCCGCTTCGATCGATGCCTTCGCGCAGAAAATCGTTCAGGATTTCCCAACCTTGAACGTTGTCATCAACAACGCCGGCATCATGCAAATCGAAGACATCAAGGCCGCACCGGGGAACCTCAAGGCTTCCGAAGCAACGGTCGCCACAAACATTTTGGGCCCCATCCGCTTGACCTCGGCCTTACTCCCGCACCTGCTGCAGCAACCGGACTCCACCGTTGCGTTCGTCACCTCCGGCCTGGCCTTCGTGCCCATGTCAGCGACACCTACGTACTCCGCCAGCAAGTCTGCGATGCATGCCTATGCCGTAAGCCTCCGGCATCAGTTGAAAGGTACAAGCGTCAAGGTGATGGAAATCATCCCGCCTTACGTCCAGACGGAGTTGATGGGACCGCAACAAGCGTCGGACCCGCACGCGATGCCCCTAGCCGACTACATCGCGGAAACGATGTCGATCATCCAGAGCAATCCGGATGTGGAAGAAGTAGTGGTGGAACGCTGCAAGCGCCTGCGCTTCGCCGTCGCCAATGGCACTTTCGACGAAGTCTTCCGTACGCTCAACCCCTAACGCGACTTCTTCCGCACCACAAGCTCAATGCCGTACTGTTGCGTGAACACTTCGCCGACCCGTTGCGCAGCCCACTGCTCCAGGCCTGTATCCGCCGCCGAGCGAATCGTCAGCGACAGTACCCCGCCCTCAAGCGAACACTCTAGCGACTCTACATTCTGCTCGCGGTTGTGATCCAACGCATCCGCGAGCCGCAGAATTGGAATCACACGCAGCAACGACCGTTTCATCTCCGCATCTAACGCCTGAAAGTCTGTATGCCTGGGCGCCGGCATTGACTTTCGATGGAACCGGCACAGCATCGCCACCATTCGGCGTTCGATCTCTGTGAACCCCGCCAGATCGGCGTTCTGAACCACGTACGACGCGTGCTTGTGGTGCCCGGTATCGCTTATGTAATGTCCGGCATCCATCAGGTACGCCGAAGCTTCAATCAATCGCGACCATGCAGGCGCCAACCCGTGTGCGGCCGACAGACAGTCGAACAGCTGTTGCCCCAGCGCCGCGACAAATCGCGCCCGCTTCAGGTTTACCCCAAAGCGCTTGGCGAGCTTTTCCACAACCGTACGCTGTTCCCGGCTGAGTTCGTAATTCTCCCTGCCAACACCGCGCGACGCCAGATCCTGAATGATCCCTTCGCGTACGCCCACCGCCAGGTAGTGCATCGAATGATGCTCAAACAGGTCGAGCACTCGCGAGAACACCGCAGATCCGGCCACGATGATCTCCGCGCGCCGCGGCCCAATCCCCGTCACCTTCTTCCGTTCCGTCAGTTTCTTCGCGGCGACGTTGTGATAGAAACGCCGTACCTGCGTCCTGCTTGCCCGCATCTGATCGGCCTCTTCGCGCCGGGCGCGAGGCACCCGGTTGACGCCGCAAACAATCGCCGCAGCCGTGGCCGAGGTCGCCACCATATGATCGAACGCGCCGCGTCCGATCCCTTCCAGCGGCTCTTCCAGATGTCCGTCGATAAACTGCTCCAGGTTCTTCAGGTCCTGTTTGCCCGGCGGGTCACCCTGCTTCAAAAACACCTCAGTGAGCCGAACCGCGCCCAACGGCTTTGACCATGCCGACTGCAGCCTCCCGTCGGCACTCAACATCACCTCGCAACTGCCACCGCCCACATCCACCAGCAACGTCTTGCCGCCGCGACCTTGCCATCGGGACAGCACTCCCAGGTGGATCAGGCGCGCCTCTTCCTGGCCGGAGATCACTTCCACTTCGCGACCCAACGCCTCAGCCGCCCGCGCCAGGAACTCGGCCTGATTGCTGGCATCGCGTGTTGCCGCCGTCGCCACCGCGCGAACTCCAGCGACATCGAACTTGCGGTACCCCGCAGCCATCCGCCGCAGCGACGTGCAAACGATGTCCATCGCCTCTTCGCTAAACCGGCCCTGGCGGAATACGCTCTCTCCCAAGCGGGTCACCTGACGATCCGACGCCAGCGTTACCAGCGGACCGTCGCCCGTCACCTCGGCGGCCAGCATGCGTACTGAGTTACTGCCGATATCGATCGCTGCAAATTTGGGCACTGGTCTCATGATAATGCCATCATTAGGGTAAGATCCGGCCTTGGATCAGTCCAAGAAATAAGCGAAGACCGCCCTTGACCGTTCTCGAAAAAAGCGTGTGGACCCTCGGTATACTGTCCGCCGTCTGTCTGACATTGGCCTGGTGGGTCGAACGCCGCCTCGCCAGCGGACGTCTGGCCGCTGTTATCCTCATCGTTGGGCTAAAATCGGTGGGTTGGCTCTCCGCCGCCAGCACCGCGCTGCTCCTCTTAGCTGCTCAGGTATGAGCGAAATGGGATCGCGTTCCCGCTTATCGTATATAAGTGGTAGGGGTTCAGATGTCCCGCCAGTCTGCCGATCCAAAAGGCTAGGGACGGGATTGTGATGATAGCGAAGGGACTTTTTGGATGAGCTTGCAACAAAAGTACGAGATGTTGAACCTGCGGCGCGACGAAGACAGCGTCCAAAGCTATTCCGGGCGTGACCGTGCCACGGGCGAAAACATCGAAATCCACATTTTTGGTACTTCCCATTCGCTGGAAACCAAAGCCCTTCTCAAAAAGGTAGTCACTCTGCCCAAGTCCAGCCGGCTCATTGAGTTCGGCGAATCGGACGGCAAACCGTACGTGGTTACCCGCCCGCTCGACGGCTATCGTGGGGTACGCGAATGGATCGTTGCGGAATCAAAGGGTGAAGGACCCTCGATGCCGCCTCCCCCGCCTCCGACAGCCCAGGCCTCGCAGGTCGGTTCGATGACCGCCGAATTCAACCAGCTCTTCGGAACCGTTACCCCACAAGCATCCGCACCGCCGCCACCTCCGCCGCCTCCTCCGGCAGCAAAGCTCGAGGAAATGACGGTGCAGTTCAACGACATGTTCAGCACCAAGGGCTCGGGTGGAATTGCGCCCGGCGCCCCAGGTACGCTCACCACGCAGCCGGTCAGCGATGCGACCAGCCAGTTCGCGGCCATGTTCGCCTCCAAAAACGAACCTGCTCCCGCCGGATCCGCCCCGCCGCCTCCAGTCCCTGCGTCGGAACAAGCCACCGTCGCCTTGCCCGAAAGCTTCCGCTCCACAATCGCGCCTCCTCCGCCAGTGCCTCCAGCGCCCCCGCAGGCAAAGCCCGTCGCCGCTCCTGCGCCGCCTCCGCCACCGGCCGCGCCACCCGCAGGCCCGGGCTCGATGACACTGGAATTCAACCGGCTGTTTGAGGAACAGTCCCCCAAGCCGCCCGCAACTCCCGCAGCGGCTCCGGCTGCACCCGTGGAACCGCCAAAGTCTGGTCCCGGGGAATTTACGATGATGTTCCAGGCGCCTTCTTCAGCGCCCCCGCCTGCTCCGGCACAGGCACCGGCACCGCCCCCGGTAGCAGCCGCACCACCGCCACCTCCTCCTCCGCCGCCACCCCCAGCTCCCATGCCGGAACCTGAACCAGCCAAGCGTCAGCCGAGCGAGTTCACGATGATGTTCCAGGCACCGGCGGCAACCGCCACGGGCCCGTTGACCGCCCCTGCGGCTCCGCCACCGGCCGTCGCACCGCCACCGCCGGCAGCAGCACCAGCAGCGGGCAATCAGCCGAGCGAGTTCACCATGATGTTTCAGGCCCCGGCTGCCCCTCCGGCACCTCCGGCGCCCCCGCCCGTACCTCCTCCGCCGCCTCCGGCCCAGGCTGCAGCAACCGCGCCCATCCAGCCGCCAGTGCAACCAGCGGAGATGGGCACCATCAAGACTTTGATTGGACCGCCACCGTCGATCAAGCCTCCGACGCCGCCGCCTCCACCCGCGGCCCCGCAGAAGGACTTTTCGCAGCTATTCGCCGAGCCTCCCAAGGCCGTCGCTCCGCCCAAGACGGGCTCGCTGACCTTGGAGTTCAACAAGCTGTTCGACGATCCCAAGACGCCGGCGCCTCCGCCGCCGAATCTGCCGCCGCCTTCGAACGCGCGCACCGGTTCCTTGACGGTGGAATTTAACAAGCTGTTTGACGACGGTCCGGCAGGCAACAAACCGCCGGTCCCCAAGCCGCCAACACCGCCCCCTCCGCCTGCGGCCGCACAAGCGCCCGGGGAGTTCACGCGTATGTTCCAAGCCGGCAGTGGACCCGGTGCGCCTCCCGCTCCGCCCTCTGGAGCGCCGCAAGGTGGCGAGTTTACCCAAATGTTTGCGCGCCCCAATGCGCCTGCCAACCCCGGAGCGCCACGTCCTTACGTCAGCGCGCAGGAAGGCGGCACCACGCGCATGTTCCAGACGCCAAGCCGCGGTCCGGCAGCGCCGCCCATGCCGCCTCCGCCACCGCCAATGACAGCGGCGCCACCGCGTCCGGCAGCACCACCGCCACCGCCTCCGGCCCCGCAGCAGCAACAACAGCCGCAGCAGCCGGTGGGCGAGTTTACGCGTATGTTCCAGTCGGGCGGCGCAGCCCCTGCTCCGCCTGCCGGGGGAGCCCCGCAACCTCCGGGACCCAGCGGTGGCGAGTTCACCCAGTTCTTCAACAACCCGCTCGCCGGCGGCAGCGGCAGTACCGGTGGCGCGTCGTTCCCGATGCCCCCGTCGGCGTCTGCCCCCGTCGCACCGCCACCGAAGCGAGCCACCGATGAATTTGAAGAGCTATTCGGTGGGGTGAACGCTACCCCGCGACCGGCTCCCGTACAGCCCAATCCCAATCCAGGTCTCGGTGGTGGAGGCGGGGGCCTTACCGCCACCGCTCAGTTCAACACGCCGAGCGCACCGCCCCCCGGCGTCATGGGTGGACCCGGCGTTGTAGGACCTCCGCCCGGCATAGGAGCGCCTCCTGCCGGAGCAGCACCATCTGCGGGTTCTCCGCCGCCTGGTGTAGCTCCAGCGGCTGCGGTCGGCGCAGGCAGCTACACGCAGATGATGCAGGCTCCCAAGGCCCCGGCCCCCTCGTTGCTCGGCTCAAATCCCGGGGTAGGCCCCAAGCCGGTTGCCAAGAAGGGTACGCCCACGTGGGTCTTCATTACGGCCGGTGTCATCATCTTCTTGCTGGTTGTCGCGATCCTGATCCTTGTATTGAAGAAATAACGCGTCTTTAGACAAACATGCCTATCCACGTACCGCCGGTGCCCAACACGGCTCCCGACGCGACGGCGTTTGCTGCCGTGCGCCGTATCTTTGACTCCGCCGGGTTCACCGAGGCGGCCATTTGCGAACGCCTCTCACTGTCGCAACTGGCCGAGGTGGAGGCTGCCGTGGTCCGCGCGAAGGACTCAGGACCTCTGCGCAACGCCAGCGACGCATTGACCAGACTGTTTGTGGAAGGCTGGCCAGTCAAGCGCAACGATCTGGAAGCGGTGCTCGCTGCGGAATCCATCCAGCATCTGCAGGACTTCACTCTGCTCGAGCCACGCGGCGACGATAGCCTCGCGGCCACCGTTTCGCTGTACCCCATCGAGCACCTCTTCATCGTCAGCGACCGGTACAACAACGCCGACGGCTCGCCCTTCGAAATCTGGGACGACTTTGTCTACCCGTGCCTCTTCATCACCACCCGCAAGTTCATTGAGACTCTGCCGCGCCAAGCAACTGGCGACGTGCTGGACCTCTGCGCGGGCACCGGCGTCGGCGCCATGCTCATCGCCGGCCAATCCAAACATATCGTGGGCGCGGACCTTACAAAGCGTTGTGGCATCTTCATGGAGTTCAACGCCAAACTCAATGGCTTTGACAACTTTGAGACAGCCATTGGCGATCTGTATGCGCCGGTCGCCGGCCGACAGTTTGACACGATCATTGTGCATCCGCCGTACCAGCCCGTGCTCGAACACATCGCCACCTTCAATTCGGGTGGGGCCGACGGCGAACACATTACCCGCCGCATCATCACCGAGGCTCCCAAGTATCTGAAGCCGGGCGGCCGTCTCTACTGCCTTTGCCAGTTGACCGACCGGGATCACCCTGCGGAACTACGTATCCGGAACTGGCTGAGCGATGCCGACAATGCCGAAGTGGACGTTGCCTTCGTCGTCTACAAGCACCACGACATCGGCCGTTACACTGCGATCGAAACCCTACAGGAACGCAAGCCGCACGCCGCGTGGCAGTCCTGGATGGAAGCGCTCACCACCAATGGAGTGAAGGACATGGTGTACGGCACGGTGGTGCTCCAAAAGTCCGCCTCTCCGCTGCGGAGTACGTTCACAGCTCGCCGCGAAGGCCCCTCTGCCACCGTAGAGGACTTGATGGCCCTGCTCGATGCCGAAACCCGCGCTACGGCCTGGGACTTTGGTGCCTCGATTGAGAACCGCAAGATTCGTGCTCTACCGGGCAGCACCATGCGTGTGGTTCACAAACCAGGCGACGGTAAGTGGGAAACCGAAAAACTCGAACTCGTTCGGGAATCGCCGTTCAAGGTACTGCTCCAGATCGATCCCGTAACCGCCAATCTCCTACCCCAAATGGACGGCACACGGACCTGCGGAGAACTCCGCCAGTCCTTGCCCTTCGCGGTACCGCCCGAACAGTTCGGCAGCCTAGTGCGAATGCTTATGTCCCATCGCGTAGTAGTGCTGGAGTAGGAATCCCAAATCAAAATCTGGCAAAATTGTGTGAGATTTTCGCTCGGGTTTCGCCACTTTAATGGCATGAAGCCTATTGCAACCGATTTCGCTGGCGCCGAGATCCTGGCTCAACTCGAATCGTTTGATCCGCGCGATCAATATCACGCAGTGTTGTCGATCTGTGATCTCGCCCGTACCGACCTGTTGACGGCCGTGGCGCCGCTCATTACGTCCCCGTTGAAGGACCTGCGGTACCTTGCGGTGCAGGCCATTGGAGACCTCGGCCGTTCGAATGCAGATTACTTCGGCCCGATCCTGGTACCCTTGCTCGAATCGCAGGACGCGGAGATGCGCCAGTATGCGGCAGAGGCGCTCGGGTCAATGGACTACCAGCAGGCGATTCCCGCTATTGAGCGGATGCTGCGCATGGAAACGGACGACGAATCGATCCGGTTCACCCAGCGAGCCCTACGTATGCTCCGCCGGCAGACGATTGCCGAGGACAGCATTCCGGTGTTCCGGATGATGGCGGTGGACCTTTCCGGCGCCGCCAATCATCTGGCCATCATGCCTGCGGGAATCCAGTAGCCTTGCGGGGTGTACCCCACAAACAAAAGCTACTTTACTCCCCACTCGCTAACCAATTGATCCAGGTGCAGGCGCTTGATGGAATGCATCATCTCGGTGCCGAGCACAAAGCCCTCTTCCGACCCTTTGCAATAACAAACCACCACAACAAACACCTCGTCGTCGATCTCGGCGCGAATAATTTCGCCTGTCGGAAACGACACAGGGCTCAGCAGCTTTAGGCCGGCCTGCGAAAGGTCCAGAATCTGCGCTACAGCCGTATCCAGGCTGCCTAGCACGCTCACCCTCGCCTCGGTATGGACGCCAAACCGGGGATGCTTGCGCTTTTCGTCAGGTGCCTCCACCTGTTCGGCTTCCATCAATTCCGTTGCCACGGCCCCGGCGGTTGCGCCGGATGAGTTCTGTGATGCTTTTCTCACTGTTCCAGAATCACTGGACGCCGTTTAGCTGAGAACTAGTGAATCACCGTAACCGTTCTAAGAAAGTCCCCTACGTTTCCACGGGCACGCTGCTCAAAAAACGACCGCTCGACGCCTGTCCTTGCCACCTCGGAAGCACGCAGAAAGTAATTTGCCGCCTCATCCGTCTGCCCAGCCTGCTCCAAAAGATGCCCCATCACGGCATAGTAAGGTGAGTAGCCGCGCAGCTCCTCGGCAACCTGTTGATCCAGAAGGTCCAGCCCCGCTATAGGACCAAGATGTTGGGCCACGGCAACAGCGCGGTTCAACCTTACCACTGGCGTCGGGTGCACGGCCTCAAGTGCTTCGTAAAACGTGCAAATCTTCCCCCAGTCGGTGTCCTCCCAGCGTTTGGCCGACGCGTGCACAGAAGCGATCACCGCCTCCAGGTGATATCGGGTGAGCGCGCCGCCATGTCCTGCCAAGTCCAGGTGATGGACTCCCTCTGTCACCCGTTCACGATTCCACAGCGACCGATCCTGCTTCCGAAGCACCACCAACCCACCCGCATCGGACATCCGCGCACCATCCCGCGCCGACTGCAACAGCATCAGCGATAACAAAGCGTGCGCTTGCGGCAACGCCGTCGCTGGATTCCGCACCAACAGGCGAGCCAACCGTATCGCCTCTTCAGAAAACTCCGGCGCACAGATGCTGTACCCCTCGTTATACAGAAGGTACAGAGCCTCCATCACGCTTTCGATCCTCGACGCAACGTCGGCCATTGCCTGCGGCAGGTCGAACTCTGCTTGAACCTCCCGCAGTTTGGCCTTGGCTCGAACCAGCCGCTGCGCGATTGTCGCATCCGCCACCAGATAGGCTCTGGCGATCTCGCTTACCCCAAGTCCGCCTACCGTCTTTAGGATCAGCGCCACCTGCGCCTCGCGTCCCAAGGCCGGATGGCAGCAAAGGAATACCATCCCGAGTTCATCGTCAACTTGGCCTGAACCCGCAACCGTCATCGCCTCTAGCCCAGCCACGATCTCCGGTGCCGCAACCATCCGGCGTTCGCGCCGCAGAACGTCGATCGCCCGGTTGCGAGCCGCCTGCAACAGCCAACCTCGAGGGTTTTCGGGAATCCCGTGGAACGGCCACTTTTCCATAGCCTTGATCAGCGCGTCCTGCACGCACTCTTCCGCCAGGTCCAAATGCCGCGCACCGAGCGTACGGGTCAGAATCGAAACGAGGCTCCCCGCAGATTCCCGAAAAAGGCCCTCGAGCAACTCAGACATAAGGGCGGACTACTTGTCGCCTCCCGTCGGCTCCACTTGCCGGATCTCGATCACTCCAAAGTCGGCATGTGGGCACTCCGAACCAATCGACACCGCGTCCTCGTAACTCGAAGCTTCGATCAGGAAGTACCCGCCGATCACCTCGCGTCCTTCTGTATACGGACCATCCGTAACCGTGAGCTTTCCGTTCACTTGGCGGAGGCTCTTCCCCGAACGATCTTCGAGCTTATTGGCCCCCACAAGCTTCCCTTCCTGTGCCAACTTTCCGGCCCAGGCGATGTAGCGTTCGAAGATAGCCTGCAACTCCGCCGGCGATTTATCGGCGAACACCTGGGGCTCTTCATGTAGCAAAAGTAAGTATTGAGGCATTGTGATCCTGTCTCCTTCACCCCACTGACGAAGTGCGCCTTCCAAAATCGACGGGCCGATTCAATCTTTTTTTGGAAAACTCGGCAGCCGCGCGATCTTGTGCATCGCCCACAGATGACGCCGGTCATGCGCGGCCAGCAGCGCAAGCCGCCCACCCAGAGACATCTTTACCCACTTGGACGCTGGAGACACAATGCGGACCCCGAGCAGATCCAACCCCGCTGCATCCTGCATCAGAAAATCGAGATCGTTGTGGATTCGCTCGAATTCGACGTACGCCTCATGCGGATCCGTATCGGACGCCTTTGGGGTGTACTGCTTCGGCGTCTTCAACCGCATCCGATACGGCGGTTCCATCATCCTAATGAACATCCGGTCGAGCCAGGGCCAAGTGAAGTCGCTCTGGCCACCCGCAGCCTTCTTCCCGTCCCGCTTCGCTTGAGCGATCGCTTGAAACAACACCGGCAGATCCTGCCCGTTCAGCGAATTCAAATGCGCGATCTGTTCCGCCATCGACCAGGCTTCCGGGGCAGGACGCCACGTCAGCTGTTCCTTACTGTGGTCGCAAATCATCCCGGCAGCATCCTCACGGATCGCCGCAAACTGTTCCCGAAGTGTGGCAATCGTCAAAGCCGTACCCTCCGTTTCGCAAATGCGCGACGCACGTTGCCGGGAATCCCAAATGCATCAAACTCGTCGGGCCTTCGCCACGCCACCGCACAGCTCTCCTCAGACACCTGCAGGACCTCCGACGCCGCTACAAACCCAATCACCACGTCGTGATGCAGGTGGTACGGCTCCTTGGCATTGCCCGGAATACTGTGGACATCCAGCCCAGCGATGTACGGCGCCACCGCATCCACCAATGGCGCAGCAGTCTCTTCCAGCACTTCACGCGCGGCCGCCGCAAAGATGTCCGTATCGCCCGCCTCCACATGGCCACCCGGCAACAGCCACCGGTCCAGCCGCTTGTGATGCACCGTCAGCACGGCATCCTGGTCCGGATGCAACACCATCCCAGTCGCCGTAATGTGTCCGGGCGCAAACTGATGTCGCGCGAAAGGCTCCGGCGTACCGTCGAGCAGGGACAGGATCAAATCCCGGCTCTTCATCGCCTCGCCGTCCGTTGCATCTGTCCAGGCGGCAATCTGCGCCCGCAGTTCCACGATGTTCATTTCTTTTTCTTGCCCGCTGGAGGAGTGGCGGCATTACCCTTCTGATACGCTGCCCACATCTCTTTATCGATCCGCATCGCCAATCCGTCCGGGTACAGTTCCGGATGCGGACGATACAAATCCCCGTGGTCGCGACCCGGCACTAACAAGCAGGCATCTTCACGACCTTTGGACTTCAAAAAGTCGCACGACATGATAAACGCCTCTTCCAAATGGAACGTATCTTCGGACCCGCAGAACAGATGCAGCTTGCCCGCCAGCAGCGGACCCAAAGTCGCCCAGTTCCGCTCCATGATCAGCCGGATATCGTACCGCTCCCAGTACTTCTGCACAAACGAATTCTGTTCACCAGTCTCCCGGTTGAACAACTGCATCGGGCGCCCATCGGGACCCTTGGGACTGAACACCCAATCGAACGAAGCCATCTGTCCACCCACCGGACCCTGTACCTCTTCCTGCTTCACAAACTCCTCGATACTTGCCAGTTCCTTACCCTTATTGCGAACCAGGTTCTTCGGCGTCCCATCCGCCCGCCGGTACGCGTTATCGGTCGACCCCGCCGTCGCGTTGATACCCGTAAAGCTGCGGAAATCCACGGAGTCCGGCGCCGTGGACCATGTCCCTCCAAAGAACGAAGGATACGCAACTTGCAGCCAGAAACTGGTCCAACCGCCCGACGAGTGCCCAGTCACGAAACGTGCGTACGGCTTAGCCACCAGGCGGTACTTCTTTTCGAGATACGGAATGAACTCCTCGGTCAGCGCTTTGCCCCAAGGTCCGTTATTCACCGAATCGGCAAAGACGTGATGCCCGGTGGAAAAGGAAGCGTCAAGATACACGTGCACGATCTCCGCACGCTTCTTGGCTTCGATATCCTTTACAATCTGCGTACCCGCCCGCCACGCCCCGGCATGCGTCCCGCCAAACCCGTGAATGTTGTACGACGTCGGATACAGCTTCTTGTTCCCGGCCGCGCCATACCCCGGCGGCACAACGACCCCTGCACGGATGTGAATCGGGCGTCCCCAAAACGCAGTCAGCAGCTTGCTCTCAAACTCTTCGAGCTTGATGTTTTCCGTATCTTCGAGCTTTGGTCCCCGCGGACCCTGCCGCTTGCTCAACAGCAGTGCCACTGGCTCAGTACTCGCCGGGTCGATGTCCAACTGCAGGACGTCGCTATAGAAATCACCCTCGTCCTGTCGTTTCCCCGCATAGCTGTGGTCCGGATCCAGCAGCGCCATGAACTGCAGCTTGCCCTTCGGAGCTTTCGATAGCGCCACGGGGTACGCCTGCAGATCGGGGTTAAACTCCACCGTCTGTCCCGGCTTCATCGCCGTGATCTCCATCGCCGCCAGCCAGTTCCCCGTCGGACTGAACCCCGCCTGAATGTTCTCTACCTTCTGTGGGCGGTCCGTCATAAACACCAGCATTCGCCCGGTCTGCGTCCCCGTCGCGACAGAGGGGTCCAGCGTGATCCGGAACCGGAGTGGCCCCGGCTCAGCAAACAGCGAGAGAGCGCCAAAAAGGAGGGAAACAAAGGTAGGGCGAAGCATGCGATCCACCTTGATTTTAGCCTTACGACTTGAAGCGCCTCCTATAATAAACAGATTGAGGGAAAACGGAATATGCTGAAAAAGCCCTTGGCGTGCCTCGCCACCGCTGCTTTGCTCTCCACCGCGCAAGAACCCGTCAATCTTCGCGCGATTCACGAAATGAAGACAGAAGCCTTTGAGAACTCAAAGGTCATGGACACTGTCTTCCAACTCACCGACGTCAACGGCCCACGTCTCACCAACTCTCCCGGCCATCGCACCGCCGCCGAATGGGTGATGAAGGAACTCAAGAGCTACGGCCTCACCAACGTCCATCTCGAACCTTTCAAAGCCTTCGGGCGCAGTTGGAACTACACCCGCTACGAAGGTCACATGCTCGCCCCCAGCTACCAGCCCCTCATCGGCTACCCGATGGCCTGGAGTGAGGGCACCAACGGCGTCGCCAAAGGCGAAGCGATGATCGCCGTCCTCGCCACCAATAAGGACCTTGAGAAATTCAAGGGCAAACTCAAGGACAAGATCGTCCTCATCGACCCGCTGAAGGACCTCTCTTTGAACGACGCGCCCATGGGCCGCCGACTCACCGAGAAGGAACTCGCCGAACGCGCCTCCGTACAGGACCCATCCCGCATGGGTTACCCCGTCCGCTCCGGCCGTACGTCCTTCCTCACGGACCTCAAGCGCGCGGACCTCAACAAGTTCCTGAAGGACGAAGGTGTGCTCGTCGCCGTACGCCAAGGCTACAACGGGGATGGCGGCACTGTATTCGCTACCGCCCAGGGCTCGCGCGACGCGAAAGAAGCCGTCCCGCCCTGCACCATTGTGCTCACTGCGGAACACTACAACCGCATCTACCGCCTGCTCGACAAGAAGCAGAAGGTGGAGTTGAGCTTCGAAGTCAAGGCTCAGATCCTCAACGAAACCACAGACTCCTTCAACGTCATCGGCGAGATCAAAGGCACCAAGAAGCCCGACGAAATCGTCATGCTCGGCGGCCACCTCGACTCCTGGCACGGCGGCACCGGCGCTACCGATAACGGCACCGGCTCAGCCATCGCGATTGAAGCCGTGCGCATCCTCACCAAGCTCAAGCTCCCCATGGATCGCACCGTGCGCATCGCGCTCTGGGGCGGTGAAGAACAAGGCTTGCTCGGCTCCATCGGCTACGTCGAAGAGCACTTCGCCGAACGCAAGACGATGAAGAAGAAAGCCGAGTTCGACAAGCTCTCGGTTTACTACAACACCGACACCGGCACAGGTAAGTACCGCGGCATCGGCGCTGGCGGCAACATCATGGCTAAGCCCATCTTTGAAGCCTGGATGGAACCGTTCAAGGACATGGGTTTCACCACCGTTTCCGGCGTCACGTCCCAATCCACCAAGCGCCCCGGCGGAACCGACCACACGACCTTCACCTGGGTCGGCCTCCCCGGCTTCGGCTTCCTGCAGGACCCCATCGAGTACTCCACTCGCACGCACCACTCCAACATGGACGTCTATGATCGCGTCCAAAAGGGCGACCTCATGCAGGCCTCCGCCATCATGTCGGCCTTCGTTTACCACTCGGCCACCCGCAAGGACATGATGCCCCGCAAGCCCGCGCCAGACCCTGTAACCGAAGAGGACCTCCCGAGCGCCCAATGAGTATACCTATGATGTACCGCCCCGCTATCGCGGCTTTACTCTCCTTTGCACTTCCTGTTTCGAGCTTCGCAGCCGAAACCGTCGACCTCAACGCGGTCTACAAAATCAAGAGCGAGGCCTTTGAGAACTCAAAGGTCATGGATCATCTCTTCTTCCTCACCGACGTTTACGGCCCGCGCCTCACCAACTCCGCCAATCACAAGGCGGCAGCGGAATGGGCCGTCAAGCGTCTGCAGGAAATGGGCCTCAAGAACGCTCGCCTCGAAAAATGGGGACCCTTCGGCAAAAGCTGGAACAACACCCACTTTGCCGCCCACATGATCGAGCCCAGCTACATGCCCATCATCGGCTTCCCCCAAGCGTGGACCCCAGGCACCAACGGTCCTGTGACGGCTGAACCGATCATGGTCAACATCCGCGCCGAAGCGGACATGGAAAAGTACAAGGGCAAACTGAAAGGCCACATCGTACTCGACATGCCCATCAAGGACCTGCAGATGGCCACCGCTCCGCTTGCCCGCCGCTACACCGACGTCGACCTCAACAACGAAAGCCTCGCGCCGGATCCGAACCGCGCCGGGGGCCGCGACATGGCCGCGATGGGCAGCTTTGCCACCATGCGGGCACTCCGCCAGAAGGTCAACAAGTTCTTCGCTGACGAAGGCGTCGTCGCCGTCATGAACTACGGCACCAAGGGCGACGGCGGCACGGTATTTGCCACTGCCGGCGGCTCGCGCAACGAGAAAGACCCGGTACCGCCGCCCATGTTCACGGTCACCCCGGAACACTACAACCGCATCGCCCGCCTGATCGAGAAAAAGATCCCGGTCAAGATGGAAGTCAACATCAAGTCGGAATTTGTTGACGCGGTGGACGGCTTCAACGTCATCGCCGAAATCCCCGGCACCGACAAGTCTGAAGAAGTGGTGATGGTCGGCGCGCACCTGGACTCCTGGCACGGAGCCACTGGCGCTACGGACAATGCTGCAGGCTGCGCCTCCGCGCTCGAGGCTGTACGTCTGCTCATGGCGTCTGGCGTCAAGCCTCGGCGTACCATCCGCATCGCGCTCTGGGGCGGTGAAGAGCAAGGCCTGCTCGGCTCCCGCGCCTATGTGAAGGAACACTTCGCAGACCGCGAGACGATGAAGGTCACCGAACAGCACGGCAAGTTCTCCGGCTACTTCAACCTCGACAACGGCACCGGCAAAATCCGCGGCGTCTACGCGCAAGGCAACGACATGATGCGTCCTGTTTTCCAGGATTGGATCAAGCCGCTCGAAGATCTGGGCGTCTCTGCTGTCACCAATCGCAACACCGGCGGCACCGATCACCAGTCGTTCGACGCCGTTGGACTCCCTGGTTTCCAATTCATTCAGGACCCCATCGAGTACTCCACCCGCACGCACCACTCCAACATGGACGTTTACGATCACGTCCAGAAAGGCGACCTCATGCAGGCCTCCGCCGTCATCGCAACGTTCCTGGTCAACACAGCGAACCGCGACGAACTGCTGCCTCGCAAGCCGCTGCCCAAGCCTCGTCCCGCAGGCGCTGCCGGTGGTCCGCCATTCTAAACAGCGTCACCGCTTACCTTGGCCTGGGGTCCAACATTGGGGACCGCCAGGCCACTCTCCGGGCTGCGATTGCAGCCCTGGAGAGCAAGGGTGTTCGCATCCTCCGCGGATCGCCCGTCTATGAGACAGCCCCAGTCGGCTACCTCGACCAACCCGCCTTCCTCAACCAGGTCATCGCCGTCGAAACCTCGCTCGAAGCACCGGCCCTCCTCACCATCCTGCTCGATATCGAACGCTCGTTAGGCCGCGTCCGCACCATCCGCAACGGCCCCCGCACCATCGATCTCGACATCCTGTTGTTCGGCGACGCCCAGATTCACCTGCCGAACCTCACCGTTCCACATCCCCGCATGCTCGAGCGCCAGTTCGTGCTCGAACCTCTTGCCGCGATCGCGCCAAACCTGCGTCATCCGCAGACAAACCGCACCGTCGCCCATCATCTGCAAGAATTAGTTGACAAGGAAACCACCTAACTCTAAGATCAAACTATGAGCCGCAAGCCCGTGAGCGATCTTGAGACGCACACAGGCTACTGGCTGCGCTTCGTGTCGAACCACGTCTCGCAATTCTTCGCGGCAAAGCTCACCGCTACCGGCGTAACCGTCGCCGAGTGGGTGATCCTGCGTGAGATGTACGGCCGTGAAGACGCGTGGCTCACCGCCAGCGCTCTCGTCACCAGTACGGGACTCACCAAGAGCGCGATCTCCAAACTCCTGGATCGTCTCATCGCAAAAGGTTACGTTCAGCGGCAGGAACATGACGAAGACCGCCGAGTACAGAACATCCGTCTCACGCCAGAGGCTTCAAAGCTCGTCCCAAAACTCGCGGCAATAGCAGACCGCAACGACGAGCAGTTCTTCTCGGTGCTCACCAGCGCCGAACAAGCCGAACTCATGCGCCTGCTACGCAAACTCGCGAGCAACCACGGCTTCCGGCAGATCCCAATCGATTAACAAAAGGAAGAAATGAACAGCCCAACCGTACACGCCGTTCTGACCCGGTCAGAGGCGGGAGAAGCCGTATTCCCGGAAGTGGTCAGAACGCTGTTGGAGAACGGTGTCGAGTCCTACTTTGTGGACTTCGCCAGCCGCCAAAAGACCCTCTACACGGTCGTCATCGCGGAGACCCTGCCGTCCAACCTCCCCGGCGACCTCGATATCGCGCCGGAGTTCTCAAAAGATGGCATCGTCGCCGCTATCCGCGCTGCGCAGCGCGACGCCATTCGTTACCCCGAATTCGTCCACCAGGCGACCGCCGCAGGCGTCATCGGCTATTGGGCCTTCCTTACGGGACGCAAGGTCGTCTACTTCGGACGCAAAGGCGCCTTTCACGAAGAACTGTTCCCGAGCTAAGCGCTCTTGTAATCGATCCCCAACTGCTGGCATTTCTTGTACAAGTGGCTACGCTCCAGCCCGAGGATCTTCGCGGTCTCGGTCATCCGGTAGCTATGGCGCTCCAATTCCGCCAACACCACAGACCGTTCGTAGGTCTCCACCCGCTCGGCCAGGGTGCCCGCAATCTCCGGCATCGCCACGCTGGCCGCCTGCGCAGGCAGCGCCATCCGAACCGTACTCGCATCCACCTGTCCATCCGCCAACAACAACAGCCGCTCAATCACATTGCGCAACTCGCGTACATTCCCCGGCCAGGGATACCGCTCCAACTCGACATACGCGTCCGCGGCAAACGGCAGTGGCTTCCATTCATTCTGCTGCGCGATGGAGTTCGCAAAGTGATCGGACAAAATCCGGATATCGTCACGACGCTCACGCAGCGCCGGCAGTACGATCGGGAACACATAAATGCGGTGGTACAGATCCTCGCGAAACGCCCCCTTGCGCACCAGTTCATCCAGGTTCCGATGCGTCGCCACAACAACGCGTACGTCCACCTCAATCGTACGGTCACCGCCGATCCGCTCGATCTCTTTCTGTTCCAGGACACGTAGCAACTTCGCCTGCATCACAGCAGGCATATCGCCAATCTCGTCCAGAAACAGCGTCCCGCCATGCGCCTGTTCAAACTTGCCAAGATGTCTGGACGCCGCGCCCGTAAATGAACCCTTTTCGTGTCCAAATAATTCGGATTCGATCAACTCCGCAGGCACCGCCGCGCAATTCAACGTCACAAACGGACCATCTCGACGTCCGCTCTTCTCATGCACCGTACGCGCGACCAATTCCTTACCAGTGCCTGTCTCGCCAAGAATACAGACACGCGTTTCCGACGCCGCCACGCGCTCCACCTTGGCCATCACCGCCTGCATCTGCGGCGACTTCCAAACCATCTCGTGCTTGCCGACCTTACGCTTGAGCTGTTTATTCTCGCTCTCCAGGCGCGACAGCCGGATGATGTTGTCAATCGTCAGCAGCAGCTTATCGCTCGACAGCGGCTTCTCCAAAAAATCCGCAGCTCCCAGCCGTGTGGCCTTTACAGCCATCTCCACGGTGGCCTGTCCGGAAATCATCACCACAGGCGTCGTGACACCCGCCCCGCGCAACTCTTCCAGCAACTGGATGCCGTTCTTGCCCGGCATCACCACGTCCGACAGAATCAGGTCAAACCGCTGCGACCTCGCAAGCTCCAGCGCACGATCTGCGTAGTCGCACACCGTCGCATCATGACCCGCCAATCGAAACGCCCGCGCCAGCGACGCCAGCGTATTCGGGTCGTCATCCACCAGCAGCAGCTTGCTCATACTTGTTCAACTCCATTCGGAACGTGGCTCCCTGTCCCGGCGTACTCGCTACCGTAATCGTTCCCTTGTGATCGCTCACCACGGACTGTACAATCGCCAACCCCAACCCCGTGCCATGATGCTTGGTCGTGTAGTAAGGCGTAAACAACCGCTCGCACTCTTCTTCCGTCAACCCCTTGCCCGTATCGGACACCTCAATGCGCACCCGTCCCTGCGCCTCCATCGTGCGAATCGTAACCACACCGCCCTCCGGCAGCGCGTCCATCGCATTCAGCGTCAGGTTCCGCAAAGCTCGTTTCAACTGTTCAGGGTCCGCATTCACCAACGGCAACGCATCCGATAGTTCCAGTTCCACACGAACCGAATCGCTCATCTTCAACCGCGTCAAATCGCGAACCACCTGATTGACGTCGGTCGCTTCAAAATGCGGCGCCGGCATCTTCGCAAAGTCAGAGAACCGCCCGACGATCTGCTTCAACTGGTCCAGTTCGGCCAGCAGCGTCACTGTACACTCTTCAAACACTTCTTCAAACTGCTCCGGCTTCGTCTCGCGTACGCGCCGCAGATTCTCAATTGTGATCTGCAGCGGAAACAGTGGATTCTTCAACTCATGCGCCAACCGTCGCGCCAACTCGCGCCACGCCGCGACACGTTCGGCTTGCAACATCCGCTGCTTCTGATCCACCAATTGCTCGGCCATCGAGTTGAAGTCGCGCGCCAGACGCCCCACCTCATCCTGCGACCTCACTTCCGCTCTCGTATCCCAGTTACCCTGCGCGATACCGCGAACACTCGCCGCCAGATTCTCCAGCGGCTTTGTCACTCTCGCCGACACCCACAAGCTCAACAGCGCGCCTAACAACACGCCAGCAATGCCCACCGACCAAGCCGTCTGCCGGATCGTCGCCCGAATCTCCTGCAGTTCTTTTTGGGACTGCCCGACGTAGATCGTCGCCAGCGTACGCCCATCCACATCGCGCAGCGGAATCCCCGTCACAATCGCATCCTCGGGAATTTGCTTGCGATTCCAGGACACCTGAATCCCGTCCTCCGCAATCGAGTTCAAGAACGCGTCATTCAGCCGGAACCCGCCAACCACCCAAACGAACGACGGCGGATCTCCTGCCACGGCCTTACGAACCGCAAACAGTCCCAACGCCGCGCCGTCCGCCAACTCCTCCAAGCGCAAGAACGGCCCAGCCTGTTGCCAAGCCCGCTGCTCGATCCACGCCTGTTTGTACCCGAACCGTGCCGCCCAATGCGCCGACGTGATGATCGCCGTATCCGGTGCCAGGATCTCCAGAAAGTTCAGCCGCTGCTCGGCCGCCAACTGCTCGGCTTCGTTCACAAACGGCGCATAATCCGTCTGCCCCACCATCGCCGTAACCGTTGGCGACGCGGCAATCGCCTTCACGCGCTGCGTCAATTCCTCACCACGACGCTCAAAATCCTTGCGGAACTGCGCCACCACAGTCGCCGCGCGACGCTTATCGCGCTCCTCGAACGTACGCGTGATCGTCGCCGTCACCAGCCATGCGACCAGCCACACGCTCGCCGCTACGGTGAGCGTAATCGCGAACAGTACTTTCCAGCGGAAGCTCACGAATCCAACCAAATGCTTTCCGGATGTATCCCAAGCGTGCGACCATCATGCGCCTGTTCCCAACCTCTCACCCGCGAATGGATCGCAAACAAGCGCGGCACGTGTACCACGGGCACCAGCCGTCCCTCCTCCATCGCCGTACGCTCGGCCTCGAAGGATACAAACGGCTCGTTCGATTGCCGCTGCATATTCCACTGTTGTTGACCCATTCCCGGCTTCACCTGCAACAACAATCCCGCATCCCGCGCGTTCACCGCGATGCGATCCGCCAACTGCCGCAGCAAGGCGTCATTGGCCGGATACCCTAGCGTCACAGGACCCGCGGGCCGTACCCCCGCCAGCAGCGATCTCGCCTTCACGATGTCCTGCTGAACGGGGAACAAAAATGCGTACCCGCTCTCGGCTTGTGGCACCAATCCACCGGCGGCTTCCCCTCGTCCGCCAAACAACACCTTCACAATGGACTGCCGGTCCAGCGCCAGCGACAACGCCTCACGCAGCGCGACCGGAGCCGCAGTACCCAGGTGCACCACCACCGTCTCCATCGCGCTCGTTGTCCACAGTCGGTGCGTATCGCTCCTAGGCCGCCGAGCACCCGCCAGCGCCAACTCTGCGACATCGGCATCCTGTGCTGTGGCCGCCAGTTCGATCCCGTCAATAAACGGCCGCCGGTCCCAGTACAAGTCAAACGCCCGCAATGTCGGCTTTGCTGCTCCCTCGACACGCTCAAACGCACCACACGCAAACAGAGGGTCGGCAGCCTCGCTCAAACTTCCTAACGCACGATCCGCGACGACGGTCAGGCTCCACGCATTCCCTTGCGTTACGCTCCAAGCTGGCTGCAGCGCCTTAATCGCTTCCGCCGCGACACTCGCATTCAGTGCGGACCCGTCGTGCTGCACAATGTACGGCCGCAGCGCGATTCGCCACGTCCGCCGGTCCGCGTCGGGAATAATGCCCGCGGCAACGCGGCTCAAAGGTTCGCGATCCAACGCCGCGGGCAACGCCGGATGCAACCGCAACATCCCTCCGTACCGCGGCCGGGACGAAGCGACACTAGTTGCCAGAGCAATCGATAGAAACGCGCGACGCTTCATAGTTCCCCGTACTGCGATTTTGGACAATCACAGTCGCCTGACCCTTCTCACTCGACGGCCAAATCGCCGTCACAGGACCTTCCAACACCAACGCTGCCGTACTCGGGTACATCTGCCCGCCGGCGTAGCGGAAAGCTTGTAATTGATCTGCCTCCAGGCTTGCGAGGACATGCGTACCGCACCCGCTCTCGATCGAAGTCATCTCGCTGCCCCAGCCCTCGATCACACGCAGCACCGTGTCACCGCCAGCGCCCTGCGCATACACTCGCGTACGCCCATCGGTCTCCGCCTGCACCACCACGCCGTCCAACTCAGCCATTGTGTAATAACGTCCTCGCGGACCTTCAAAGTAATTCCGCGCCGCCACAATCCAGGGTTCGCGTGCGGTCGTACAACTCAGCTTTTGCAACGGCCCTGCGCACCGTACACCCGGTAAAAGTATCCGTATGCCCTCACTGCCCGCGTCAAAAATTCTGCCCCTCGGGTCGCGCGGCATGGGCCGCGGCAAACTCAGCCCCACGGTCTTCACGTCCTTGCCGGACACTCGCATCGGCTCTAACACCAGCACGCGCCCGCCGGACATCACCAACGCATCCAGAATCGGCGTAGGCTGCTCCCAAACCACATTCCGCGACAGCCGGTACGGAGGCTTCTCCACCCGCGCCACGGGCTTCGCCCAGGTCTCCATCCAGACCTTGCCATCGACACTCTGGCCGACGATCAAATAGGATTTTGGATTCTCAGATAGGGTGACGCGAAACTCAGGACCAGCTTCGCCGATAGAGGCAGGTTCCACCATCCGGTGGATTCGCTCCGCTTCTGCAGCGGGCATCGTCGAAAGGTTGCGCCAGACCACGGCGTAAGGCCCCTTCGGCACCTTAGCTAGAAACCGCCGGACTGCCTCTTCCGCCTCGTTGGCCACAGCCAGCGCCGACAGCGCAAAAAAGGCGAAGATGAGCCGGGATTCCATCAGGGCGCGGCAGTTAGGCGCGGGGACGGAAGACGGTCAAAAACAGCAGGTTCAACATCCCTCCTGCAATCGCCGTAGCCACGATAGCGCCCAGACCAAACAACAGAATAGCAACCAACATGTGCAACGGTTATGCAAGTGGATTGCCAACACAAACGCAGCTAAAAACACACAATCTACATACCGGGCATGTGTCACCGATGACACGACGTGTCAGCTGTGAGATTTGCAACACCCTCCTACAATAAAGACTAGTGCCGCTCTCCGACCGTCTCCGGTCCATCCCCAATCTGACCGTACTCGAAAACGTACCGCTCGCCGCCTACACCCGCTTCGGGTTGGGAGGCCCTGCTGCCTTGCTTGCCGAGACCTCGGACGAGGTCGCCTTCGCGGCTGCCCGCCAGATCATTGCAACGTCAGGCGCGCCCTTGGAGGTGATTGGAGAAGGCTCAAACCTCATCGTGGCCGATAGTGGATTCCCCGGCGTCGTCCTCCGGTACATTGCCACCACCATCACCGCGGAAGGCAACACGATTCACGCAGGCTCCGGTGCGACACTCCAAGCGCTGGTGGACGCCTCCATCCACGCCGGACTCGCCGGTCTCCACACCATGACCCGGATCCCCGGCCTTGTTGGTGCGGCTGTGTACGGCAACGCCGGCGCGTACGGTCACTCGATACAGGAATCCGTCACCGAGGTACGTTTCTTCGATGGCGCCACCATCCGTACCTTCACCAACCCCGAGTGCGAGTTCCGCTACCGGGAAAGCGTCTTCAAGCGCCACAAGGATTGGACGATCCTCTCCGCCCGCTTCACCTTGCAGCCAGCCCCACAACACGACCTCGCACAGAAGGCGGAAGAGATCCGCGCCATCCGCGATGAAAAGTACCCGCCCACAATGAAGTGCGCCGGCAGTATCTTCAAGAACCTGCTCTTCCACCGGCTACCGGCCGACGTCCAGGCGCAGGTACCAGCCTCCAAGGTCCGCGAAGGCAAAGTACCCTCCGCGCATTTTCTCGAAGCAGTCGGAGCCAAAGGCTTCACCATCGGCGGCATCCGCAATGCGGACTATCACGCCAACCTCATCTACAACACAGGAACGGGCACCGCTGCGGAGGTCTGTCAAATGGTCGACGAACTCAAGCGGCGCGTACGCGAACGCTTCGGCTTCGACCTTGAAGAAGAAGTGCAGTACGTCGGCTTCGGCAATACACGCCAGTCGTACTAGCTGGACGCCTCTTCCAGCGAATCGTCCTCAACGGACGTATAACGGATCCCCACGGTGATCAGCACAAACAGCAGCAATGCGATGCCCGCCATGTGCCACCCGTGCGATTTGATCCATGGCCACGCATCCTTGCCGTACGTCGCGCCCAGCCACGCCAGCGCGAAGAAACGTGGGATGCGCGCCACCAGCAGCGTCAGAAGGTAGGCGCGAAAGCGGATCCCCAGCGCACCAGCACAGATGACAAACACCTTCAGAGGTAACGGCACAATCACAAACGCCGGAATGAACAGCGTCACCAGTCCATAGCGTTGAAACCACCGCTTGAACTTCCGCCCATTCCCCGTCGACGTATGCTTTCGCAGCAGCGCCTCGCCACCCTTCTGCGCCAGATAGTACAGAATCACGCCGCCGCCGATACTCGCCACCGTCGTAATGGCGGCAAACTGATACGCCTTAGCTGGATCAGACGCCGCCAGCACAACCAACAAAAAGTCCACGCCGCCCGGCAAAGGTACTCCAATGCCATCCAGCAACGCCAATAAGAAAAGACCCTGGGGCCCCCACGCCACTAAGCGTGCAACAAACTCTTTCATCCGCCAAGCAACTCCAGCAACTGCGCCTCACTCAGCACGGCGATGCCCAGTTTCTGCGCTTTATCCAACTTCGAACCCGCCTTCTCTCCCGCCACCAGATAATCGGTCTTCTTGCTCACCGAATCTGTCGCCTTACCGCCAGCATCCTCAATCTTTGCCTTCGCCTCTTCGCGCGACAGCGTCGGCAGCGTACCCGTAATCACAAATGTCTTCCCCGCCAGCGCGCCGCCATCCTTGCGCTTCGGCTCATACGTAAACTGCAACCCCGCCTCGCGCAGCCGTCGGATCAGTTCTTGATTGCGTTCTTCATCAAAGAACGCCCGAATGCTCTTCGACACCTTCGGCCCCACTTCGTCCGCGCGCTGCAACGCATCTTCGCTCGCCGACATCAGCGCATCCATACTCGGAAACGAGTCCGCCAGAATCTGTGCCGTACGTTCCCCAACAAACGCGATCCCCAACCCCGCAATCAGCCTGGGCAGAGGATTTGCCTTCGAATTCGCGATGTTCGCCAGCACCTTCTCGGCGGACTTCTGGCCCATCCGCTCCAGCGACGTCAACTGCTCCAGCGTCAGCGAGTACAAATCCGCGATGCTCGACACCAGCCCACGATCCACCAGTTGATCCGCCAGCACATCGCCCATGCCGTCGATATTCATCACCGGACGCGCCGAAAAATGCAGAATCGATTCCTTCAACCTCGCAGGACAACTCGTGTTCACGCAATGGTACTTGGCCTCGCCCGGATGTCGGATGATATGCCCCTTGCACACCGGACACTCCGCGGGCATCTGAAAGGGTCGCCGCTCCGCGCCTTCCGCCACCACCCGAACAACCTTAGGGATCACGTCGCCGGACCGCTCAATCAGCACCGTATCGCCAATCTGCAATCCCAACCGCGCGATCTCGTCCTCGTTATGCAAGGTCGCGCGCGACACAGTGACGCCGCCCACCAACACAGGCTTTAGAAACGCTACCGGCGTCAACGCGCCCGTACGCCCCACTTGGACGCCAACATTCTCCACCACCGTCTGCTCCTGCCGTGCCGGAAACTTTAGCGCGATCGCCCATCGCGGAGCCTTCGCCGTCCAACCGAGTGCCTGCTGCTGTGCGACCGAATCCACCTTCGCCACAAGACCGTCAATTTCGTACGGCAACCCGTCACGCCCGGCTTCCCACTTGCGATACTGGTCAAGCAACTCTTCCACACCATTGCAAATGGCACGATGCGAGTTCACCTTGAACCCCAGCCTCGCCAACGTATCGAGCGATTCCCAGTGGCTATCAAACGCCGGAGCCCCATCCACAAACAGGAAATACGCGTAGTAATCCAGCTTCCGCGCCGCCGCAATCGCCATGTCCAACGCCCGAAGTCCACCAGCCGCAGCATTCCTTGGATTGGCAAACCGTGGCAAGTCGCGCGCTTCCTGCTCTGCATTGAGATGCTCAAATGCGCGACGGGTCATAATCACCTCGCCACGAACCTCATACCGCGGCATCTGCGCAGCAGTACGCAACGGCAAAGACCGTATCGTTCGCGCATTCTGCGTCACATCCTCGCCAACTTGCCCATCGCCGCGCGTAATCGCCTGCTCAAACAATCCATCGCGATAATGCGCCGCCATCGACAAGCCGTCCATCTTCAGCTCAATGGTGTACCGGTACGGCTGATCCTTCAGCAATTCGCGAACTCGCCGGTCGAACTCAATCAACTCGCCCTCGTTCAGTGCGTTGTCTAGGCTCAACATAGGCGACGAATGCGCGACCTTCACAAACCCTTCGCGAGGCTTGCCACCCACGCGCTGCGTCGGCGAATCAGGCGTCACCAACTCAGGATGAGCACCCTCCAACGCCTGCAGCTCACGCATCAGCGCGTCATATTCGGCGTCTGTGATTTCCGGTTGATCGAGTACGTAGTAGAGATGCTCGTGCCGCTGTAGCTCCTCGCGAAGCTGTGCGGCTCTCTGAGCAGCATCAGGGGATGAAGAAGAAAGCACGTCGCGTCACTAAATGGTAACCGTCGCGCCGCCAATCCGCTGCATACTGAACAGCAGGAACCGCGGGACGTGAAACACGCCCTTGTAGTTATTGCCTTTCAGCATCGACGTCGGCACATTCCGCCTGTCGCAGTACCCGAACCATTCCTTACCCTGCGGATCGGGAAACGTCTCAAACGTGTATTTGTCCAGCTTTTCCAGCCACCGCAGCCACTTTGCATCCTGCGTCTTGGTGTACGCCAGAATCGCTGCGTAAATCGCCTCGGTATGAGGCCACCACAGCTTCATATTCGATTCCAGCTGCAACATTGGCCGATCCTCGACGTCCTGAAAATAGTACAAACCGCCGTACTCGTTATCCCAGCCAAAGTGCAGCGATTGATCGATCGCGTCCAGCAACATCGCCTCTGTTTTCGCGTCCGGAAACTTCTCGAGCACATGCAGTAGAAACCATCCGACCTCCGCCGCACTCCCCGCACAAAAGAACCGCCCCTCTGGCGTATCGCGATCCACCAGTGCATTCTCCCGCAAGATCCCGCGCTCCGAATCCAGATGCAGCCACACCTGCCGCAAGCACCAGGCAAGTTCCTCCGGATACCGTGGATCATCACTCACCTCGGACAACTCCAGCGCCAGCAGCGCGATCACCATGATGTCCGCCAACTGGCTCATCGTACTTGCAGGGCGTCCCAACTCTTCCAGATGGTCCACCCACCGGCGGACCTTCCAGAACAGCGCAATGCCTTCCTGCAAGTACTGCTCATTGCCAAACGCCCGCGCCGCTTCAATCAGACCCAGCGCGACAAACACCGCAGAGTACGGCTTGCGCTGCTGAAACGCTGGCGAACCTTCACGGGTCAGGCTAAAGTAAATCGTCCCATCGGGCGCGTATGCATTCTTCCGCAGGAACTCCAGACAGGACAGCGAAAACTCGCGATACTCCTCACGCGGTGCCAGCGTACGGAACAGCCGCGCAAACGTCCAAACCGCACGCCCGTTCATCCAAACGTACTTTCGCGAATCGTACAACTTCCCTTCGCGATCCAGTCCGGTAAAAAATCCTCCGTGCTCACGGTCCAACGAATGGGTCATCCAGAACGGCAGTATGTTGTCTAAGAGGTGCGCCCGATAACGATCGGCGTAAGGCTGCAGGGCAGTCGTCACCCTTTTAGTTTAGGTACTCTGCAAGTCAGCACGAAGCGGGCATGCAAGCTGGTGTGTGTTTATCCAAACATGCGCCTCTCCGGGGTTACCCCGGGGCATGCTGTTGATTTGCCACATTTCGTCGCGCGAAGATGCAGGCGTGCGCAAGCGCACGAACCCTTCGCCTAAGGTGAGACACGTTGCATGCCCGCTTTGCACTATCGCACCCGCTGCCGCCTCTTCCGACGGAAGTCGCGTTAGCCGATTGGCTGTGCCTTTCGCCCTCGGAACTCGATTGGTTTGCCAATCGCCGCAACCTTGCCACATCCGCGGCGAGATCCCACTACCGATACCATCTCCTCACCAAACCCAGCGGCGGAGTCCGCCTGCTCGAAGCACCCAAGTTCCGCCTGAAATGCCTGCAAAAACGCATCCAAACAGGCATCCTCGATCTCCTACCGCCGCACCCAGCAGTCCATGGCTTCGTCAAAGGCCGATCGGTCAAATCCTTCGCGATAGGACACGTTGGCCAGCCCGGTGTCTTGAGAATCGACCTGGAAAACTTCTTCGCCAGCGTACGCAGCGCCCGAATAACAGGCCTCTTCCGAACTCTCGGCTACCCGCCGCCGGTCGCAAAGCTGCTGTCTGAACTCTGCACCAACTCTGTCCCCAAGACAGTCCTTGCAGACCACCCGGAACGCTTCCTGTACTTCAACCGTCATCTGCCGCAAGGCGCGCCAACCTCGCCTTTGCTCGCAAACCTATGCGCCTACCGCGCGGATTGCCGCCTCGCTGCTCTTGCCAAGGCCGATGGTTCGCTCTACACCCGCTATGCCGACGACATCGCCTTTTCCGGCTTCGTCAACAACGACCTCGCAGCGCAGGCCTCCGCCATCCTTGCCGAAGAAGGTTTCACCGTCAACCATCACAAAACTCGTCTGATGAGTGAAGGCGTCCGGCAACACCTCGCAGGGCTAGTGGTGAACGCAAAGCCATCGACCCCGCGCGACGAGTATGACCGGCTCAAGGCAACGCTCACCAACTGCGCGCGTTACGGCCTTGATTCGCAGAATCGCGACAAACACCCCAATTTCCGGCAGCACCTCGAAGGACGCGTGGCCTGGGTCGAGTACATCCATCCGGAGCGCGGCGCAAAACTGCGCACTATCCTCGCTAAGCTCGAACCTTAACGCTGCTCCCACCCGGAGACTTCTGCACCTCGATCTTTGCCGGTAGCCGCTCCGCCAACTCACTCACGTGCGAGATCACGCCAATCATCCGTCCATCGGCGCGCAGAAGCTCAATCGCATCCAGCACCACCTGCATCGTCTCGCTATCAAGGGTCGAAAAGCCTTCATCCAGAAACAACGAATCGAGCGCCACCCCATCACGGTTCACAGCAAAGTCCGGCAAGCTCTTCGACAGCGCCAACGCCAAGGCCAGCGAGGCCAGAAAGGATTCACCGCCACTCAAGGTATTCACGCTCCGCTTCTCGTCCGCGTTCCAATGATCGACCACCAGAAACTCATCGCCATCGGTCGAGAACCCATACCGGTTGGAACTCAAATGCAGCAACTGTCGCGTACCTTCAACAGCCAATCGGTGGAGGGTCTGCCCAAGCACGAACGTCTGAAAACGGTTCTCCTGCAGCAAGACGCCCAGCTTGCGCGCCACCTCCGCCGTACGCTGCAACTCCCGCGCCTCTGCACGCTTTTGGTTCGCATCCTCCATTGCCTTCGCCGCCATCGCGATCTCCGCCTCGCGGCGTACCATCAGGCGCTCAATCTCCTGCAGCGCCGATGCCATCCTTCTCCGCTCCGCCGCAAGATCACGACCCGCAAACGCACCCAACTGCTTTTCGATCTCCGCAGGTTCCGGCGCTCCACTCAACCGATCCGCCACCGCAGCCAGCTTCACTTCCATCGTCGATGCCTGCTGCTTTGCCTGCTCCAACTCGCGCCTGCTGGACGCCAACTGACTCTCCAGCCCGCGTAGCCGCACCCGCGCCGCTTCCGACTTCGCCGCCCTGGCCTCCAACACGTCGGGATCACCGTCCACATCATGCAAATCCTGCTCCCAGGACTTGATCTGTTGATGCGTCAGCTTCAGATTTCCCATCGCCGTCGTGTGCTTTTGCCGCGCCACTTCATACGCCTTAGCAGCAGCCTTCTCAGCAGCCTGCGCCTCGGCAACGGTCGCGTTCTGTTTGCTCGGCGGCACTAACACCACCATCTGCTCGCACACCGGACATTCCTCGCCGGCATGCAAATGCTCGCGCAGTTGATCCGCAGCCGTCGCCTTTACAGCCGCAAAGACGTCGGACTTCGCTGCTTCTAACTCCGCTTCGGCGCGCTTCATCGCCTCTGCCAACGGCTCCGCATCCGCCTTCAGCCCATCCAGAATCTTCTGATACTTCGCGATATCGGCCCTTCGCCGAACCGCCTTGCGAATATCCTCAGCTTGCCGCCGCAGCAGGTCTGGCGAGCCTGCCGAATCTAACTCATCGCACTCTTCGCGAGCCGCCGCGGACTGCTCTTCCAGCAACTGCAGCGCCGCACCAAGCTCGTCCAACCGCGACGCAAGCGGTGCGATCTCCAGCAGCAACCGGTCGCGATCCCGCCGCAACTGCAGGACCTCCTGCAGCCGCGCCTGCAACGGAATCGCGGCGTCCATTTGCTCCAACAACTCGCGGACTTCCTCCGCCTGTTGCCGTGCCGTCGCGACCTCAGCCTCCCACCCAGCCATCTTCTCCGGCGACAGATCTTGCGCCTGCTTCGCCACCTGATCCTCAAGCAACTTTGCGCGACCCGCCTCAATTGCCGCTGCCTCATTCGCCTTGCGCATCATCTGCGCGTACACATCCATGCCCAGCAGCTCAATCAGGATCGCCCGGCGCTTCTTCGCTTCTCCTCGTAGGAACCGATCGAACTCACCCTGCGGCAGCACCACCGTTTTGGTGAAGCCGTCAAAGTCCAACCCCAGAATCCGCTGCGTCTCCGCATCCATTCGCGAACTCTTGTCCGCGATCGTTACCCAATCCTCGCCGCTTTCCAGATGATCCAGCCGCTGCTTGCCCGCGCCTTTCCGCTTCACCTGCCGGAACGCGCGATACCGCTCCACTCCCACCTGAAACTCCAGCAGGACCTTCATCTCCGCGGCGCCGTGTGAAATCAAATCTGCCAGGCCTTGCCCGATGCGCGGCGTCCGGCCGTACAGCGCAAATAAGATGCTATCGATCAGCGATGTCTTACCCGCCCCCGTCGCACCGGTGATCGCAAACAGATCCAGCCCCGCAAAGTCGATCAGGCACGGCTGGCGAAAGCTGGTGAACCCCTCAAGCTCCAGACGTACGGGTCTCATGCCTCGTGTCTCCGTGCAATTTGCGGAACAAATCCAGCAACTCCTGCGGGATTTCGGACTTCTGGCTCTGGCGGTAGTACTCTGCGAACAAATCCGCCGGCTGCAGCGACGCCAACTTCTCCATCGCCTCAGCGACCCCGGTCTCCTCAACCACCCGAGCCTCCACGCGAATATCAATCGCATTCGGCAACAGCTCGCGAACCTGTGTCGAGATCCCCGCCTCCGCGCGCTCTGTCTCCACCGTCACGCGCAGATAGTCATCGCCAAACTCCAGCGCACGACCTTCCAACTCCGCCAGCGTCCCACGTACATCGCGCAATCGCCTACCCTGCATCAGCGGAATGCTCTCCACATGCGACGGCTTCCCTGCCCGTGCCTCAATCAGCACCACGCGCTTCACTTGCTCCACCTCGCCGAAGTCCAACTGCAGTGTGGACCCACAGAAGTACGCAGGTGCCGGCGCCGGCACCAACTGCGGCCGGTGCAGATGCCCAAGCGCGACATAGTTCGCGGACGCAGGCAAGTACGCGCCAGACACGGCAAACGGCGCTGACGTATGTATGGCCCGCTCACTGGCCGTCGTCTCCGCACCTTGGATAAACATGTGCGACATCAGGACGTTGATCGAGTTCTTCTCAAAGCACGAAGCGAACCCGCTACAGAAGCCACCAGCAACTTCCGCATACTCCGCATACCAGCGATCCTCGGGCAGCATCATCTTCGCCGAATCCACCAACAGCCGGTCCGGAATCCAAGGCAGCGCCGCGATCACTGCCTTTTCTTTGCCCTTTTCCAACGCAATCAAAGCCCCGTCATCTGGGGCGCAAGGCTCCGGCCGGATAAAGATCCGCAGCGGATCCAGCAACTGCCGCAGCGCGCTCAAACGTCGTGGATGATCGTGATTGCCACCAATCACCACCGCACCGATCTCATGCCGGATCAACCCCGCAAAGAACGACAGGACCGCGTGCTCAGCATCGGCGGGCGGTGTAGGCGAATCGAAGACATCGCCAGCCACCAGCACATAATCGACCTTTTCCCGCACCGCGATGTCCAGGATTTCGTCCAACACCGCCACCTGCTCCGCGATCCGCGACCGTCCGCGCAACTGCTTGCCCACATGCCAATCGCCCGTATGCAGAAATCTCATTTCTTGGGCTTCCTCAGTGCCTGGAACGCATCTTCACCCGCCGCCTTCGCCACTTCCGACGGCCTTGTTGCCCAAGCAGGAAATGGAAACTGCGTCAGGATCGGAATCGGGATCTCCGGCTGCGACGCAATCACCGTACCCGGCTTCAAAATCCCCGCCCTCGCACGGCTGACTACAGGCAAGAAGGCGTACTCTCCCTGCTGCGCCTCCGCCAGGTCCAGACGCCCAACAATCCGGTACGCAGAATTTCCCACCACGCGACGCTCGACTTGGCTCGCTGTCTGCTGCGCACCGATCAAAATGATGCCCAAGCTGCGCCCGCGCTCTGCGATGTCCAAAATCACTTCCTTGATCGGACTCGACCCCTCACGCGGCGCGTACTTATTCAACTCATCCAGCACCACAAACACCAGCGGCCTCGAACTCCCCGTCGACTCTTTCTCTTCAAACATCCGCTTCAGCACCACGCCGATCACAAACCGTTTGGCCCGGTCATGCAGATTATGGATATCGATCACATTCACCTGCGCGCGCGACCAATCAATCCGATGCCGGTCCGGATTTGCGACATTCCCGCGAATCAAATGCCCCGCACGCGGGATCACCGCTTCCAACCGTCGCGTAAAACTCGCCACCGTACCCGACGCGAACCCCTGCCCCCACATGCTCAGGCTATTGCGGATCTCCTCCACCAAATCGCGGAAATCGTCATAGGGCCGAAAGTCTTTGATCCGCGCCAACTCCGCTTCCACGCGCTCCACCAGCGCCGACAACTGCGAAGTCTCATCATCGGCATCGGCAAACAGGAACCGCAGATACCGCCCTTTGCAGAACTCCTCAATCGTCCAGCAGTACCCGATGACATTCTCTTTCCGCGTTTGCGTATCGGGAATCAGCGCCTCCACATGTTTCTGCACCGGCGCATACAGCGCGACGTCTTCAAACGCCCCCACCGGCAGCCCAAGCTTCGCGTACGTCTGGTGCGCTTCCGCCGGCAACGTTGCATTCTGCTTATCCAGAAACAGCAGATCCTCACCCTTGACGTTGAAGATAATCGCCTTCGTATTCAGCGCCTCGGCACCCAGCAAATCCGAGTGAAAAATCCCGTACAGCAGGAACGTCGCATACGTCGTCTTAGTCGCCACGCCCGACACACCGGAAATATTGATGTGCGCCCCGCGCGTCCCATCCAGAAACTCAAAGTTCCCGTGCACGATCTCGCCATCGCGCGACAGCCCCAGCGGAAACCGTTTCTTCATCGCATCAAAGAACAGCGCCTGGTCGCGATCTGCGCCCTCCGCACGATACACAGCCTGCCCCGGCAGCGGAGGCACAAAGATCTCAGGCTCCACACGCGTCACCGTCACATGCGCTTTCACGGCATGATTCAGCGGCAGCACACCCTCGCTGGCCAGAAAGACATCGCTTTCGAGCTTCGCTCCCTCATGCCGCGCCACCATCTGATCGACAATGCCGTAAATCGCCACCGATGCCCCACCAGGCAATGCGCGACGTAGCATCACCACATCGTCTAACTGCACCAACTGATCCTCGCCCACCGCGATCCAAAAGTTCAGCGGCTCGGCATCATAGGTGCCCAAAACTTTGCCGATTTCAGTGCTCAAGGTCGTATAGTCTCTTTTCAATTGCCCGGCGAATCAACGTAGCATCGCCCATCCGCCGCCGTAACTCCGTCTCCAGCGCGCCCACGGGCAGCAGATTCTGCGGCGCTCTCGGATCTCTCACCGGGTGCGACGCATACCGCGGCAGTTCAAACGCCGCATAATCCGCCAGCCGTACCGCCGCCTCCACCCCAATTGACGACCGTACTTCCAGCCGCAAGATACCGCTCAGCGGATGCTCAAACCCTCGTACCGCAGCCAATCGCAAGTACCACGAATACCGCTCATGCTTTGGGTCCGCGATATGAAACAGCGGCGTACGTTCGCCCACTCCCAACCGCGCCACCAACGCAAAGTGCGTGGGATCCAAATACGGCTTCTGTATCTTCTTCACCACGCCAATCAATGAATCCGCATGATGCGCGAAGTACGTCAGCGGACCATCAGCAAACACGCACGTACCTGCTGCTAATAATTCCGCACCCAGCTTCGCCTCGGCGTCCCGCATCAAATTCTGCAGCCGCGACAGCACCTCTTCGGGTGACGACTCGTGCGCCGCCTCGCCCTGGTACGTCAATCCCAGCGCCGACAGATTCTCCGTGCGCGACACTCCGCCGCCCATCACCAGAAACCGCCGGACATCCACCTTCCCCAAGCAGGCGCGAGCCCCGTCCGATTCGACACACCCAACAGCAATCGTGCCAAACAACCCATGCACCAACTTGCCGTCTGCATCTTCAGCTAGAACCCTCGCGTCAATGCGCCGCGTACCGTCGATAAAGCAGATCCGCCCGAACAACGACTGTTGCGGATTCCGAATCGCCACCCAAACCTCCGTCTCGACCCGCGTATCAACCGGCCCATCGTACAGCGAATCATCAATCGCTACCGGAGCTTCATAGTCCGGTGGCCAGGGATCCAAATACAACCGCATTAGCGACGCACCCGCTGCAAACGCAGCAGTCCGTACCATCGCTCCAGCGCAAATAAATGATCCATGTGATCCGGCGCGGAGTTGCCCGCAAAACCCAACACCCGCAATCCCCCGGCATGCACCTCGCACACCTGCTGCATCCCCAGCGGACCCCACTCAAGCACGGCGCGACGCTTCAATCCCAACTGCTGCAGTACGTACCCGGCCGTCTCCGTCGTACTCATATACGTCCCGGGAAACACCTCAGAATGCGTAATCACAAACTGCTTCCGCCCCGCCGCAGCCTCCTTCGCGAACTCCACAAAAGGACCGATATCCTGCTCTTCCTCGCCGTACCCCGCATGCATGGAATCCGCCAACACAACACCATGCACCCGATCCCAATTCGCCCGCTCCCGCAGGATCTCGCGAATCGCGCCATACCCTGCGCTGAAGGACGACAACACAATCGACCCAAACTTCACGCCAGCCGCTTCTTCCGCGCGCGACACCAACTCACCAAACGTGGATCCCTCAGCAGCAATCGACGCGCGATACACAGACGACGCGCCCGACAGGTCGACAGTCAGGATTGCCGCATCGCCCTTGTACCTCGCGCGTGCCGCCTGTTCCGCCACCCATCCGGCACCATGAAAGTGAATCACCAACCTTCGCGGCTTGTGGCCCTTTGCAGCAGGCAGCAACAATCGGCGGCCCTGCCCCAATTCCACTACCTTCCCCGGCAACGAACTCTGTGATGGACGCCGATGCTGGCGCGTGTCATCCTTCATTGGCGAAGGATTTTGAGGTAACTGATTCGCCGCCAGCACGTAGATTGATAATAAAGACAGAATTGTGAATCTGCGCCCGGCTATTACGACCATCCTGTTCCACTGTATCGCCGTCTCAGTTGCGAGTGGCCAGGCTTTGGTCCTCCCCGGCGACCCCAACTTCGCGCGCGTCGAAGAATTCTTTCGTCAACAATTCGAACCCGGCGCCACAGCCCCGCAAAACAAGTTGAAGTGCTCGCTCCAGCAGATTCCCCCTCGCGTGACCTTCAACTTTCGCTTCTTCACCGGCTTCTTCGTCTCATTGCCGGTTCAACAATTCGTCGGCCGCGACAAGAACTCCATCGCCATGGTGATGCGCGCCACCCCGGACACGCCTGGTCAGCAACCCGCCTACTTCGTCTACCGCAACGACCTGCCGGAACTCCCCAAAGACGTAGGTCGCGCCCGCTTTGAGTTCAGCGGCGGCTTCTACACCGGCCTCGGCAAGTACCGCGTAGAGATCGCCCTCCGCGACTCTGCTGACCGTACCTGCACCGCCGCCTGGACCTCAACCGCCAGGGACCGCAAGGTCCCCATCCAACTCGCCGACGGCCAAATCGCCCCCCTCGGCTACGACCGTTGGACCGGCATGAAGAACACCACCGACGGCGGCCGGGTCACCGTTTTCGTACACGCCATCCCGCTGTACTACCGCCGCGCCCTCAGCAAACTCGGCGCGTTCGACCGCACCACCCTTCTCACCAGCCTTACGTCCCTACTCGACCAGTCCAAGTTCTCGAGCGCCCGCGTCGTCGTATTCGACCTTCTAGGCAAGCGCGTCCTCTTCAAGCAGGACGGCTTCGACCGCCGCGGCTACCGCCGCCTCATAGACGTACTGGAGCGTACCAACTACGGCACTGTCGACGTCAAGACTCTGCAGCAAGGCGGCAACGACTCGACTTTTATCCGCAACCTCCTGCGCGATGAAATGAAAGAGACCCAACAGTCAGAAGCCATTGTTTTCTTGGGCGCAGAAGGCCGCCCCGCCCCCAAAGCCCTGCCGGACCTCAAAGAGTACAACCTCCCTGCTATGTTCTACATGGGCTTCACCCGCTTCCAGGTTCCCATTGAGGACGCCATGTACCAGGCCGTGCGTAGTACCAAAGGCAAAACAATCACCGTATTCCGCCCTGTCGATCTGGCCAATGGCATCCGATCTCTAGTACAGACAACCTCGGGGAATAGCGGCGGCGCCCCCTAATGCCGCCACTGGTACCATAAAAGCTGGACTTCTAATGGCGACAATCGACACTTCCAACACGCCTGCCACCACTTCCACCGGCGAAAAGTCCGCCGCACCGGTGGCAAACACGGTTGGAACGCCGAACCGCGCCGCGTCTGTTACCAGGCCGGACGCCATTCCAGATCCGCCCATTCCGCCGCCTTCGCGCATGCTTCTTTCCATCCTGATTCCGGTTTACAACGAGCGCACGGTCGCCGAGCGTTCCCTCAACGTCGTTTTGAACGCCCCGCTCCCGGAAAACATGGACCGCGAACTCATCATCGTGGACGACCGATCCACCGACGGCACCTGGGACATTCTCCAGCGCCTCGCCGCCGAACATCCGTCCATCCGGCTGTACCGGCACGAGAAGAACCAGGGCAAAGGCGCCGCCGTACGCACCGCCATCCAAAAGGCCACGGGAGACTTCTGCCTCGTTCAGGACGCCGACCTCGAGTACGACGCCAACGAGTATCCGCGCCTCATGCGCCCACTGCTCGACGGCCGCGCGGACGCTGTATTCGGCTCCCGCTACATGGCCGGAGACCAGACGCGCATCCTCCCCTTCTGGCACTCGATGATCAACAAATACCTGACGTTGATCTCGAACATGTTCTGCAACCTCAAGCTGACGGACATGGAGACCTGCTACAAGGTCTTCCGTACGGACCTCCTCAAGAGCATCCCCGTCCGCTCGGACCGCTTCGGTTTCGAACCCGAAATCGTCATGAAGTGCGCCAAGCGTAAGCTGCGCATTTATGAGGTCCCCATCAGCTACCACGGCCGCACCTACGAGGAAGGCAAAAAGATCGGCTGGAAGGACGGCGTCAAAGCCCTCGGCGTCATTCTGTACTTCTGGCTTATCGATGACCTCTACGCCGAACCCTACGGCCGCGCGTTCCTCAACAACCTCACCGGCACCCCCGCGTACCTGAGTTGGATCACCGCGCTCATCCGTCCGTACCTGGGCGACACCGTCATTGAAGTCGGCGCCGGCATTGGAAACCTGTCAGCCCGCCTGATGGGCAAAAAGCTCCGCTACGTCTCCGGCGAAAAAGACCCGCTGTACCTCCACTCGTTGAACAACCGCTTCCTGCGTACCCCCAACGTCGAAGTACAGAAGATCGACCCCGAAAAGGCGGAAGACCTTGTGCCGTTTGCCGGACAACTCGAAACAGCTCTCTGCATCAACGTGCTCGAGTACTCCGAGAATCCCGCCCAAGTGCTTTCCACCCTGCGCTCTACGGTCAAGCGCGGCGGCAACCTGGTTGTACTCGCGCCACAAGGCAAAGGCTTATTTGGCAAGGTGGACGAGACCCTCGGCCACAAGCAGCGCTTTTCCGAAGCCGAACTCCGCGGCATGATCGAAAAGGCCGGCTTCACCGTCGAACGTACCCACCAGTTGAACAAGATCAGCAAACCGGCCTGGTGGCTCTCTTCCCGCGTATTCGGCAGCCGCCGTATCAACAAGCTGACCCTCAAGATTTTCGACAAGACCGTCTGGCTCTGGCGCCGCATCGACGCGATCCTGCCCTGGAAGGGACTCTCCCTCGTCGTCGTGGCCCGCGCCAAAGACTAAACACTTTTCAACGACATGTCCGACTACACATTCCGGCACGCCATCTGCAACGAGGTTTACCAAGGCTGGAAGTTCCACGACGCCTGCAAAAGCATCCGTCAAATCGGCTACACCGGCATCGAAATCGCGCCGTTCACTCTCTCAGAGAACCCGGCCGACATCCCCCTCAACGACCGTCAGCAGTACCGCGGCATCATGAACAGCGAGGGACTCGAATTTGTCGGTCTCCACTGGCTGATGATGGCCCCAAAAGGCCTTCACCTCACCACTGCCGACGCTGCCGTCCACCGCAAGAGTTGGGACCACGTCCATTCGATGATCGATCTCTGCGCCGATCTCGCCGGCAACAAAGGCACCCATAACGGCGTAATCGTCTTTGGTTCTCCGTTCCAGCGCTCCACCACCGGAGGCATGTCCCGCGACGAGGCCGTACGCCGCTTCCGCGACGGGTTTGCCGAATGCGCCACCCACGCCGCGACCTCGAACGTCACCCTCCTGGTGGAAGCGTTGCCCTCCGCCCAGTCGGATGTCGTGAATACCCTCAAGGAAGCGGTCGAAATTGTCGATTACGTCAACATGCCGTCTGTAAAGACGATGTTCGACACGCACAACGCCCTGGACGAGACCGATCCGCACGACCAGGTTGTGGACCAGTACTACGGCTATATCCGCCACGTGCACGTCAACGAGTTGGACGGCAAGCACTGCAGCCGGGGCGATTACGACTTTAAGCCGTTGCTCCGTAAGCTACGCGACCGCGGCTATCCCGGTTGGGTCTCGCTCGAAGCCTTCGACTTTTCGTTCGGCTCCGAAGTCATCGCCACCGAAAGCCTGCGGTATCTCGAATCGGAGATCGCAAAACTCTAATGAAACGCTATGTCGTCACTGGCGGGGCTGGCTTCATCGGCTCCTGTCTGGTGCGGGAACTGCTGGCGCTGCCCGGCGGCAACCAAGTGGCCGTGGTGGACAACCTGCTCACCGGCCATCGCAAAAATCTGGATGAAGTAAAGGACCGCGTCACCTTCCATGAGGTCGACATTTGCGACCTCGCAGGCGTGCGCAAAGCGCTTCAAGGCGCGGACACCGTCTTCCACCTCGCGGCCATCCCGTCCGTACCGCGCTCCATCAACGACCCGGTTCCCTCCCATGAGGTGAACATCAACGGTACCTTCAACGTCCTCTCGGCCGCCAAAGAGAACAACGTACGCCGCGTCGTTTACGCCGCCTCGTCTTCCGCCTACGGCGATACTCTCGTACTTCCCAAGGTCGAGGACATGCAGCCCAAGCCCAAGTCGCCGTACGCCGCCCAAAAGTTGATGGGCGAGTATTACTGCAGCGTCTTTACTTCCTGCTTCGGCCTCGAAACCGTCGCGCTCCGCTTCTTCAATGTCTACGGCCCCCGGCAGGACCCCAACAGTCCGTACTCTGGCGTGCTCTCGCTGTTCATGAAGCACCTGATCGCCCGTACGCAACCCACCATCCACGGGGACGGCGAACAGACTCGCGACTTCACGTACGTCGAAGATGTCGCCGGTCTCCTGATCAAAGCATCAGAAGCACAGGGCGCCGCCATCGGCAACACCTACAACGCGGGTAACGGCAATCGCTACTCGCTCAACATGGTGTGGGACACCCTGCAGAAGATCGAAGGCGTCAGCATCACCCCCAACTACGGCGACAGCCGCGCCGGCGACGTTCGCGACTCTCAGGCCTCCACAGAAGCCGCCGTTCGCGACCTCGGCCACGCCCCTCGCTTCACTCTCGAAGAAGGCCTACGCCGGACCCTCGCCTGGTACAAATCCGACCTCCAAGCCTAACCGTGATAGGATCGCCGTAACGATGCGTTGCGCGATCCTATTGCTCATTTCTTGCCTCTCCGTTTTCGCCGCCAAGAAGACCCTCGACGTTTACTTCATCGACGTCGAAGGCGGCCAGGCCACGCTGTTCGTCTCCCCCTCCGGCCAGTCGATGCTCGTCGATACCGGGTGGCCCGGCATGAACGCCCGCGACGCTCTCCGCATCATCGCCGCCGCCAAAAAGGCAGACGTCAAAAAGATCGATTACGTCGTCATCTCGCACCACCACGCCGACCACGTCGGTGGCGCCAAGCAACTCGCCGAACGCATCCCCGTCGGTATGTTCATCGACAAAGGACCCTCGGTCGAAACCACCGCCCAGGCCAAAGAACTCGCTCAGATGTACGAGGAAGCCCGCGCCAAAAGCCAGCATCGCGTGGTCAAACCCGGCGACACCATCCCGGTCAAAGGACTCGACATCAAGGTCGTCACCGCGGACGGCCAGATGATCGCCGCCCCTGCAAACGCGCCACAAACTCCTTCCTGCGCCGGAGTCCAAAAGGACAAGGAAGACTTGAGCGACAACGCCCGCTCCCTCGGCGTCATCGTGCAGTACGGCAAGTTCAAGCTTGCCGACCTCGGCGACCTCACCTGGAACAAGGAACTCGAACTCGTCTGCCCCGCCAACCGCCTCGGCACGGTCGATGTCTACCTCACCACGCACCACGGCCTCGCCGCGTCCAACACGCCGCCCATCGTCACGGCCCTAAAGCCGCGCGTCGCCATCATGAATAACGGCGCACGCAAGGGCGGTATGCCCGCCGCATGGAAGATCATCAAGGCTTCCCCGGGCCTCGAGGACATCTGGCAGATCCACTTCTCCGTCGCCGGAGGCACGGAAACCAACGCTCCCGATACCTTCATCGCCAACCTCGAAGAGCAGAACGACCAGGGCCATTACATCCACCTCGCGGCTAATCAGGACGGCTCCTTCACCGTCACCAACTCGCGCAACAAGTACACAAAGACGTATCCTGCAAAGTAGGATGCGTTTCGCCCCGCTGCTCTTTGCCTCGCTGTTCACCCTTTCGTCGTGCTCGTCCCTGTACTACTCGGGGATGAAGAAGCTTGGCAAGGAGAAACGCGAAATCCTCGTCGGTCGCATTGAGGACGGCAAAGAAGCGCAGCAGGAAGCCGCCAAAGAGTTCAAGAACGCCCTCGAAGCCTTCCAATCGGTGACGGGCTTCGACGGCGGCGACCTCGAAAAGCTCTACAAAAACCTCGAAGGCGAATACGAACGCGTCGACAGCCGGGCCAAAAAGGTCACCGACAAAATCCAATCCATCGACAAGGTCGCCACGGACCTCTTCACGGAATGGAATGCCGAAATCGCCGAAATGGGCAACCGTACCCTTCGGGCCGACAGCGAAAAACTCCTGCGCGAAACACAGGCGCAGCATCGTTCCCTGATGCGCCAGATGCGCTCCAGTGAGGCGAAAATGCAGCCCGTCCTCCGCGTCTTCCGCGATCAGGTCCTCTATCTGAAACACAACCTCAACGCCCGGGCTCTCACTTCTTTAAAGAAATCCGTGGGAGCCGTCGACGGCGATGTCGCCGCACTGATCCGCGACATCGAACTCTCCACCAAAGAGGCCGACAAAGCCATCGCCCACCTCAAGGCGCCAACCACATAGAGAGAGAAGGAACAGCATGCCCCTCAGCCCTGAAGAAGTCCGCAACATCGACGCGTACTGGAGGGCTTGCAACTACCTCTCAGCGGGCATGATTTATCTGCGCAGCAACCCTCTTCTGCGCGAAAACCTTTCACACGAACACATCAAGCGCCGCCTCCTCGGCCACTGGGGGTCCTCGCCCGGTCAGGCCTTCATCTACGTCCACTGCAATCGCTTGATCCGCAAGTACGGCCTCGACATGTTCTACGTCTCAGGCCCCGGCCACGGCGCTCCTGGCGTACTCTCTAACGTCTACCTCGAAGGCCGCTACTCCGAGGTCTACCCCGAATGCAGCGAAGACGAAGAGGGCATGCTCACCCTCTTCCAGCGCTTCTCCTTCCCCGGCGGCGTCGGCAGCCACTGCACCCCAGAACTCCCCGGGTCCATCCACGAAGGCGGCGAACTCGGCTACAGCCTCTCGCACTCCTATGGCGCCGCCTTCGACAACCCGAACCTCATCGTCGCCTGCGTCATTGGGGACGGCGAAGCCGAAACCGGACCCCTCGCCACTGCCTGGCACTCCAACAAGTTCCTCAACCCCATTCGCGACGGCGCGGTCCTCCCGATCCTCCACTTAAACGGTTACAAGATCGCCAACCCCACCGTCCTCGCCCGCATCCCGCATGAGCAACTCGACATGCTCTTCCGCGGCTATGGCTACTCGCCCCACTTTGTCGAAGGTGAGGATCCCGAACAGATGCATCAACTCATGGCGGACACCATGGAACAATGCATCCTCGACATTCGCGACATCCAACAAAAAGCCCGCGAATCCGGCAAAATCGACGCAACCCCGGCCTGGCCGATGATCGTCCTGCGCACTCCCAAAGGCTGGACCGGACCCAAGCAGTGGAAAGGCCACCAGATCGAAGGCTCCTGGCGCTCCCACCAGGTACCCATCGCCGACCCCGCCACCAATGACGCCAGCCTCCGCCAAGTCGAATCCTGGCTGCGCAGCTACCGTCCGGAAGAGTTATTCGACGCCGCAGGCCGCCTCAAGCCGGAACTCCGCGCCCTTGCGCCGGAAGGCAATCAACGCATGGCAGCCAACCTCCACGCCAATGGTGGACTCCTCCGCAAGCCCCTTCGCCTCCCTGAGTTCTGTGACTACGCCGTCAAGGTCGACGAGCCCGCGCAGACCTACACATCCCCGACATCCGTACTCGCCAAGTTCCTGCGCGACGTCCTCAAAGCAAACCCGCAAACCTTCCGTATCTTCGGCCCCGACGAAACGTCCTCTAACAAGCTCGACGCCGTCTACGAGGCCTCTGGCAAGACCTGGGTCTCCGGCTACGAACCCTCAGACATCGACGGCGGCGACCTCTCCCTCGACGGCCGCGTGATGGAAATGCTGAGCGAACACACGCTCGCGGGATGGCTTGAAGGCTACACCCTCACCGGGCGCCACGGCCTGCTATCGACGTACGAATCGTTCGTCCACGTCATCGATTCGATGTTCAATCAGCACGCCAAATGGCTCGAAAAAGCCAAGGCGGAAGTCGCTTGGCGCGCTCCCGTACCCTCCATCAACCTGCTCATCACATCGCTCGTCTGGCGTCAGGACCACAACGGCTTCACCCACCAGGACCCCGGCTTTCTCGACATCGTTGCCAACAAAAGCCCGGAAATCGTCCGTATCTACCTACCGCCAGACGGCAACTGCCTACTCAGCGTGGCGGACCATTGTCTGCGCTCCATCAACCAATACAACGTCATCGTTTCGGATAAGCAGCCACACCTCAACTACCTCGACATCGACGCTGCCATCAAGCACTGCACCAAGGGCTTGGGTATTTGGGACTGGGCCAGTACAGACGCCGGTGAAGAGCCCGACGCAGTCCTCGCCTGCGCCGGTGACATCGCCACGATGGAAGCCCTTGCCGCCGCTGCGATCCTGCGGGAAAAGTGCCCGTCTCTAAAGCTCCGCTTCGTCAATGTCGTCGACCTTTTCCGTCTGCTACCCGAAAAGGAACATCCGCACGGCCTCAACGATCGCGACTTTGACTCTATCTTCACCAAAGACAAGCCGGTGATCTTCAACTTCCACAGCTACGCCGCGCTCGTCCACAAACTGGCCTACCGCCGCCACAACCACGACAACTTCCACGTCCGCGGCTACAAGGAAAAAGGCAACATCAACACGCCCCTCGAACTGGCGATTGAGAACCAGATCGATCGCTTCAACCTCGCCATCGACGTGCTGGACCGTGTGCCCAGCCAGCAGGTCAAATCCGCCCACATCAAGGGTTGGTTGAAGGATCAGATCATCGACAATCTGGCCTACGCCCACCGCGAAGGCATTGACAAACCAGAGATTCGGGACTGGGTCTGGCCAACCAAGCTATAGAAGCTCGCGTACCAGCACGGCCATCTGCCGCTCCTCATCCGTACGCACCACACGGACTTTCACCGCGCTGCCGGCGGCGTCCAGCCGTATACCCATCCATTCCATACCCTCGCAGATCCACGCCCGAACCTGGGCTGAGTTCTCGCCAATCCCGCCGCTAAACACCAGCGTGTCGATCCCGCCCAGCGCTCCGGCCATCGCGCAAATCGTTTTGCGTACCTGATAGCAGAACAACTCCACAGCCTCACGAGCCGCAGGAACAGTGCTCTCTAGCAGCACCCGTACATCCCCGCTCACACCGGAAACACCCAACAGGCCGCTACGCTTGTGGATCATCTCGTGGAACGCCTTCGCATCCACCTTCTCCACATTCTGCAGATACCAGGCCAGTCCCGGATCCAGATCCCCACACCGCGTACTCATCGGAATCCCGGCCACTGGCGTAAAGCTCATGCTCGTGTCGATGCTCCTCCCCGCAAGGACGGCGGTGATACTCGCCCCGCTCCCCAGATGAGCAATCACTACGCGACCCGCGCGCTCCGCATCGCTCAACTGCCCCATGATGGACTGGCAGGAAATCCCATGGAACCCGTACCGCCGCACGCCGCGACCTTCGAACTCCCTGGGAATCGGCAGCACCCGGGCCACCATCGGCAAATCGTGATGAAACGCCGTATCGAAGCACGCAAAGTGCGGCACATTCGGCAACGCCTCCAACAAACGCTCGATGATGTGGATCTCTTCTGGAAGGTGCTCTGGATCATACGGACTAATGCGTCGTAGTTCCGCAATCGCCGCCGCATCCAACCGTGCAGGACCCGAAAACTTCGGTCCTCCGTGCACCACTCTGTGCGCTACAGCCCGCAGTGAGGCGACATCGACATTCGCTGCCACCCACGCCGCCAACTCATCTACAGCCGGACCGCCACTCGCCTCAATCTTGCCTCGCGCAACCGTTTCCGGTCCGTCAAACAAACCATACTTGATGGTGGACGATCCACCATTTACCGTCAGGATCATTGCTCCGCTTTGCCACCCTTGTACTGCATCCCATCACCTCTTACTGCAACGGAAACCACAGAAAAAAAATCACTTAGCGGTCGCAAAACCCGCTCCAATCTAGTACTAACAAATACCACCTTCTCATTTTTGAACCCTCCCCCCGCAATTGCTTTGACGGCCAGTCAAATCCCGCATATATTCGCGTTAGTTGCCGCAGCGTGCAAGAGAGCGGCGGCGACAAACCACTGATGATTGAACTTCTCGTCCAGCGATCCTCGCTACCCGGTGGGGATCCTATGTAACGTCTCGAAACTTCCAAAAGAGGTGTAGCATGTTAGCTCAAAAAGGATTGGCTGGTTATGTCCGCTTCATACGCAGTACGTCCAACGCAGCTATCCCGGCTAAGATCTTGAACGCCGGCGGCCCCGCCATCAAGCTCCGTGTCCTAACTCCTTTCCAGGATGGCGAACCCGTCCAAGTGGAACTCGCTCCAGGCTTCCACGAAAAGGGGCGAATCCTCTACTGCAGAAGACAGCGTGAAGGATTCGACGTCGTAGTCGAACTTCTCCAGCATGAGGAACGCCGTGACGTACGCGTCCCTGCTGCTCGGCGCGGTTTCCTCTGCGAACTCGACAAGTCGCCTACCCGCGTCATCCCCATTGACGTCATCGATCTCTCACGTTCCGGCGTGGGTGTCCTGACCCCAGTGGCTCTTGTGATCGGCAGTCTCGTTTCTGTGGCCACCGATGGCTTTTTTGTACTTGGCGAGGTGCGTCATTGCACGCCCACGACAAACGCCAACACTTATCGCTCCGGTATCCGAACCGAACGCCTCACCGTCCGGGACGACGCTCCGTTTCCGCCGCAAGCACTGGAGCCTGCCAATCGCAAACGGTGGTCGTTTGCAGCGTGTTTTGATTTGCTGAAGCGTCTGCTTGCAGTCTAAGTGCAGACGCGCCGAAGGGCCAGAAAGTACTGCCCTCCTGGCCCTTCGGATTTTTCGATTTACGCCAATATCGCGAACGCCGACTCGGTGCGCTCCACGCGGTTATACCGTGTGTCTCGCTCCACCGGCTCGCATCCAGCTTCGCGGATCAGCCGCAGCAAATCCTTCCGCCGCAACCCTTGCGTCACTGTCGATCCCGCGTCGTGATAGATCTTCTCTTCCACCACCGTACCGTCAATATCATCGGCACCGAACCGCAGCGCGATCTGCGCTACATGCGGCGTCATCATCACCCAGTACGCCTTGATGTGGTCGATGTTGTCCAGCATCAGCCGCGAAATGGCGATATTCTTCAAGTCCATGAAGCCCGTCGTACGCGGAATATGCTGCAACGGCGTGTTGTCCGGATGGAAGGCCAGCGGGATGAACGTCACAAACCCACCGGTCTGATCCTGCACCTCGCGCAGTTTCACCAGGTGGTCCACGCGATCCTCAGCGGCCTCAATATGGCCGTACAGCATCGTGCAGTTGGTCTTTAGACCCTCTTCGTGAGCGATCTTCGCGATCTCCAGCCACTCGCCGCCATCGATCTTGTGGTCGCAAATGATACGCCGCACAGACTCCGAAAAGATCTCCGCCCCGCCGCCCGGCATCGAATCCATCCCAGCCTCGCGCAGCTTGCGGATCACTTCGCGATGCGACAGCTTCGACCGCTTCGCAAACCACGAAATCTCCACCATCGTGAACGCCTTCAGATGTACCTGCGGAAAGCGCTGCTTCAACCCGCGCAACATCTCGCAGTACCAATCAAGCGTCAATTCCGGATGCAACCCACCCACGATGTGGAACTCGGTCACCGACTCCGTGTATCCTTCGCCCGCGCGATGCCAAATCTCTTCCAGAGACATCGTGTACGACGTCGGATCCTTCTTGGTCTTGCCAAAGGCGCACAAGCGGCAACTCGCCACGCAAACATCGGTGGGATTGATGTGCCGGTTGACGTTGAAGTACACCGTCTTGCCGTGCTTCCGCTCCCGCACCATGTTCGCCATATACCCGATCGCCAAAAGGTCGTTCGAATCGTACAAGGTCAGGCCATCTTCAAAGCTCAGCCGTTCCCCTGCCGTCACCTTCTGCAGAATAGGAACAAGACGCTGATCTTCAAACTGGGGAATCATAGGGGAGCTCTCCGGAACACGAGAATATCAGTGGCCCAAAACACAAAGAATAGCATGCTGACATAGCCATTTACGGTGAAAAACGCGGCATCCACGCGGCTCAAATCGTTCGCCTTCACCAGGCTATGCTCGTACAAAATCAAGGCAGCAACCACGCCCGCACCAACCCACGCCAGCCACCCTAACGCGAAGCTGACAATCAGCGCGCCAATCGAAACCATCATCAGCACATGCAGCAACCGTGCGACGTTCAACGCACCCGCGATGCCCAATCGGCTTGGAATCGAAAACAGCCCTTCCCGCTGGTCAAAGTCGTAGTCCTGGCACGAGTAGATGATGTCAAAACCAGCCGTCCAGAACATCACAGCAGCCGTCAGCCACAGCATCCGCACGTCATACGACCCTCGAATCGCGATCCACGCCGCCGAAGGCGCAATGCCTAGCGCGAACCCCAAAACCAGGTGCGCAAACGACGTAAACCGTTTGGTGTACGAGTAAAAAAACACCACACCCAGCGCCACCGGAGCCAGCTTCAAACACAATTCGTTCAGCGATGCCGCCGCCCAAAAGAACACGACAGACGTGATCGCCAGGAAGCCCCAGGCAAAGCTGCGCGACAGTGTACCCGCAGGCAATTGCCGCTTCGCCGTCCGGGGATTCCGCCCGTCGATATCGTGATCGAGCAGCCGGTTAAACGTCATTGCCGCAGACCGCGCCGCCACCATGGCGACAACAATCCAAAGCAGCTTCCACCCCAATCCGGCAGTGGCAAACCCGTCCTCGCGCCACGCGAGCATCGCGCCCGTTAACGCAAACGGCAGCGCGAAGATCGAATGTTCAAACTTGATCATCTCCAGCGTCAGCCGGAGGCGCTTCCAGAAGGTGGACACTAGTACCATCTTAGGAGATGCGCTTCGCTGCCTGCCTGCTGATCTTTATTTCTTTCGCCGCCTGTTCGTCGTCCACAGGACCCTCCGCCGCCGAGGATTACTACAGCACCACTGTCTACCTCCCCAACGGCGCCGCGATCCTCGCCGAAGACGCCCGCACAGAGACCATGATGATGCGCGGCATGATGTTTCGCGACTCGCTCGCCGAAAACCGCGGCATGCTCTTCACCCACGGCGAACCCGGCAACTTTCCGTACTGGATGTTCCAAGTCCGCATCCCGCTCGACATCCTCTGGCTCGACAGCAAGCACAACGTCGTAGAGATCGTGGAAAACGCCCAACCGTGCGCCAAGAAGCCATGCCCCTCCTACGGCGGCAAAGAAAAAGCCCTCTACGTCCTCGAGCTCGCCGCAGGCAGCGTCAAAAAGCACAACCTCCGCACTGGCGACCGTATCCGCTTCTAAAGCACAAAAAGGGCCGGAAAGCATGAACTTGCTCCCGGCCCTTCGATGATCAAAACAACTCGCTAGAATCCGCGCTGAGGTCGGTACCCCGGCCGGCACTGGATGCGGAACTTCTTCCCCACGTCCGACACCACTTCAACCGCGATCTTCCGGAACCCTTCATTCGGATTCGGCTGCGGGTAGTACGTTATCGTGTACGAGTTCCCCAAATCCTCTCGAATCGATTCGAACGCTTCCACCTGCTTCTGCCACGTCTTGGCGAAGTAACTCTTCCCGCCAGTACGCTGCGAAATTCGCCGGAAGATACCCGCCGAAATCGGATCCTTATTCACTTCGTTCGTCGAAATGACGTAGATCGGAATGCCCTCGTCTTCCGCCACCGCGCGAACATCGTCCGGCGCCACCATGCTCGCATTGTCAGGACCATTCGAGAACACAATGACGACCTTGCGACCCGGCACCTTTGCCGCATCGCGCAAGGTCAGCAACAGTGCGTTGTACAACGCGGAATCGTCACCCGCCACCGCACGGCGCAACCCGGCAATCGCCTCGTTACGATCCTTGCTCAGCGCACCGTCACGCTTCAGATTGCGGCTGTACGTATACACCGCCACTGAATCGGCCCGATCCAGCCCGCGTACAAAGTCGGCAATCGCATCCGACGCGTACACAAACCCGCGGTACATGTAGTTGCTGGTATCGAACAGCACAAACACGTTCGTACCGACAAACGAATCGGTGCCTCCCTTGCCCTCTGCCGATTCCAAAGTTGCCTGTGGATTCAGCGGCGATAGCGTACCGTCCGCATTCACGATCACCGGGGGCTTGTTGCCCTCGCCAAACGTGTTGATCTTCTGCACAATCCCGTCTTCGCTGATGCGAATGTCCTTAGGCTTCAAACCGTTCACGTAACGGTTCTTGCTGTCGGTTACGTTGAAGCTAAGCACCACCATATCGACCTTCACTTTGAAGATCGGGGTGTCTTGCGCGGCAAGCCACATCATGGTGCCGGACAGGGCAAGCACACCGGCGGGTACTGCGATGGTGCTTAGAAATTTCCTGGCGAATTTCACTCTGTTCGCGTCCTCCGTCGTCCTTACTCTTCGCTACCACCCTCAGCGCGTTGCGTGAGGGGCTGATTCTTACCGGCGCGTTTGCGCACATCGTCACCCACCGACCGGAGCGACCGCAACAATGCCGGCCAATCCTCCAGGTGCGTGGCGAAAATCCGTTCCACCGTCTGCCGCGTCCAATCCTTGATCGCAAGATTCAACTGGGCGGGCGGCAATCCGACCTCGTCAGCCAGTGCCGCGTAGTACAGCAGGTTCGATTCCCAGGTCTCGGCCATGATCCGGCTCGAGTACCCCATCAACGTCGGGAAGCTACGCAGGTTCAGCAACTCCGGCAAATACGAATTACCCAGCGTCGGCTTCGGCGTACCAAAGGCCCGCCCAATCGTCGCTGGATTGATTTCCGGATTCTCCTGCGCCGCACGCCGGATGGATGCCGCAAGCGGGTCAGTTGTGTCACTCTTTGCCAGCTCCGTGGCCAACACATACAACTCTGCCGGCACAATCTGCTCCAACGCTTCGTTCGCCTTGCCCGCCGCCAGATACGTTTCGACCTTCTTCAATCGGAAGGGCGGAGCCTGACGATCCAGAATCGTCAGTACCTGCGTCCGGCGTACTTCATCAAAGCTCGCCTCCGCAATCGCCAATTCGCCGTACGTCATGTGCATGCCGACCCAGTGCATCTGGCCCGGCGTGACATTCCACCAGCGAGGCACCGTCGCCGACACGATCATTTGCGGCACCAAATCGCCCCAGATGAGCGCCTGTTCGCGAGTCGGAATCAGGAAGTTCTGCTCCGCCTCCGCCAGCGCATAAGGGACATTGGTGAGCGACCCCACCAGACGTCCGCCCGCGCTCGACGGCCAGCCCGTACCAAACACCTCGGTCTGCTTCCACGTCTGCGACGAGTTCTGCATACCGATAAAGTCATGGCTACGCACAAACACCGGATTCGTCTGCAGAATCTGAGCCGCCGGCGGCGCGTAGTAGGCGTAGATGTAGCCCACCAGCGTATCCCGCAAGATTCCGGCCAGTTGTCCGCGCAACTCCTTAAGCTTTTCCGGATCATTCGCTGCCTTATCGATCGCCGTAACCAGGTTCAGCTTCCGCTGCTGTTCGATATGTTTATCCGTCCAGTAGCCGAACGCCATGCTGTTCTTCTCTTGCGTGGACAGCGACGCCCGCGGCAACTGTACATCTGCGATACGCGCCGCCAGCTTCTTCACCAGCACCGTATCCAGCTTGCCGCCCTTCGCCACGGACTGCAGGTTGTCATCCAGATCCAGAATGGTCTGCAGCGAGATCAATCGCTGCGATTCAAACACCCGGATCATGTCCTGAATCAGCGCCGTATGCGCCTCTTCAGAACTCCCCGTCACCCCGGCCAGCAGATTCAGCATCCGCTCTTGCGGACCCAGGTTCTTATTGCCGTTCGCCGCATCCATCAGCAGCGTGACCCCAGCGCGCGACGCTTCAAACACCTCACGCGGAGACTTGATCGTCGCGTACGGCTGAATCACCGTCATCAGCGTCTTTTCCGGCTCTTTCAACCCACCCTGACGCTGAAAGATCTGCCACAGCCCAACCAGCGCCTGCATGCTCCCGGCGACGTCGGCCCGCAGTTGCAGGTCCTTCATCTTGCCGATCGCCTCAGCGGTCGCCAGATAGGTCAGAATCGCGTCGTCGCTCAGCTCCGTCGCCTCGGCAAACAACGTGTACTGCGAATGGTAGTCGCGGTAATCGCGCGCCAGCTTATCTACCGTCGCGGGCAGCAGCGGCGTTTTCCGATGCCGGTTGATGTCCGTCAACGCCATAAAGATCTTCAGCGGCTCGTTGTCCACCGCCTTGCGTGACAGTCCAAACAGCGCCTCCAGAACCTCATCCGCATCTTTCCAGCCCACAGCGGACTTGGTCAGCTTCCCGTCGTACTTTCCATGCGGATGATGGACAAACAGGTTCTTCCAAACATCCACGCTACCCGGAATGTACGGCTTGCCGGAAGCATCCACCTGCAACCGCGTGGTCAGCAGCATCAAGTCCGTATTCGCGCGGAACACAGGACGCGCAGGACCAGGACTCGTCACCTTGCCGCGAACGGCGTTGTAAAACCGCTTCATCCGCTCCGAATCCGCCAGGTAATCCCGCGTCGGACCTTGAATACGCGAAAGCGCGTCAAAGTACGCTGCAAGCCAACCGTCGTCCTTCGAAATCAGGCGGTCAAAGAACTGCGCGCCGTTGTCGGGGGAAACGCCGGCCATATCCGTCCAGCCCTTTTCGCTACCCTTCGGCACCACAGCCTTGCCATTCCGGATCTGGAACATGCCGCCAAAGAAGTCCAGCACGTGCGCGTACGCCTTTAGGCGCGACGCCGCTACGCTCTTGCGTAATTCTTCGGCCGTCTGCGGGTCCAACTTCGACAATCCCAGGTACATGCGGCACAGCGCCGGGTCACCCAGGAACATATCGATGAAATCGCCCTGCTTTTCGCGGATCGTACCCAGCCAGTACTCCGGCCCGTACAACACCGGAATCGCCGTGGGATGAAAGTCGTATTCAAACGGCCGGTTGGTACGCAGCGCCGTTTCCAGGTTCGCCAGCGGGAACCCCGAATCGATCGTGATAAACGCCTTCGTCGCGTTCACCGTTTCGAGCACCACTTCCGTACCGCAACCGCCGCGCATGCGATAGCCGATAATCTTCAGCAATTCGCCCGTCTGCGCCGATTCGCACTGCTCGATCTTGATCATCTTGGCGTCGCCGGCGAACTTTTCCAACTCGCGCGCCTGCGCCAAATACCGGAACACCAACTTCAAATACTCAGTGGGGTCCAACGCTTCTGTACTGCTGTTGGCGTGGTAACCATTCGTCACCACATTGCGTGCCATCGCAGGCAGCAGATCTTCCGGGTGCACTTCCGGCGACAACGCCGCCATGCGCGCGAAAGACCGTAGAGGACCCGGAATGTAAACCGTCCCGGTCGGTGCCGTGGCACTCGGCGCAGGGGGACCCGCAGCCGGAACCGCAGCCAGCGCTCGCATGGCCTTGATCCGGCGAGCCGTTAGATTACGCTCTGCCTCCGGCGCATTGGCACTCGCCTGCGCAGCGGCCAATTTCTCGTACGCCGCACGAGCCTGTGGGCTGCGTTGACGTTCCAGAATCCCGGCGTACGCCTTCAAATAGGCAACGTTACCTGGACTGGTCTCCAGCACCTTCTGCAGCAGGTCGCGTGCACCGGCGCCTTCCCCTTTGAGTTCCATCTGCCATGCCTGCGTTACGACATCTTGTGCCAGCAACGGACAAACAGCAGCGGCAAAAAAAGCAGCAAACAACAACGAACGAGTCGAAATCCTCATCAGACCTCCAACAGCTTCGTTCTGACTATTCCGCCCTATAGATAAGGACGGGCCCCACTTGGTTTACATACTTTACCACCTCGGACGAACCGCTTCTACCGCACCACACGGTCAGCGCTACTTCGATCCGGCCGCAATTTTCACAAACTCGTCCACCCCTGCCTTCGCCACCACGCCATCCTGTGCCGACGTAGCCCCGCTCACACCAATCGCGCCGATGCATACATCGCCAATCATCAGAGGCATCCCGCCCTCAATTGGCATGGCAATTGGAAGTTTCACCACAGCCGTACGTCCGCCCGCCACCATATCTTCAAAGGCCTTGGTCGGCCGCTTAAACCCAACCGCACTCTTTGCCTTCGCCACCGCAACATCGATACTCGCAATCTGCGTATTATCGGCCCGCTGCAGATAAATCAGATTCCCGCCGGCATCGACGATCGAAATCACCAGTGTCCACTTATTCTTGATGCCCTCCGCCTCCGCCGCGGCGGCAATCTGTTTGGCCACCGCCAGATTCAGGCTCTTTACCGTACTCAGTTCCGCGGCCCGCGCGGTCATCACGGCGGCGCAAAGCCCCAGAAAAACGGCTAGCAGTTGTTTTTTCATATGAGATCATCATAGTTAAGATGCGCGGCAAATGGATGCTCTTCGGGGGCATCGCGGTGTTCCTGGCAGTCGGCGCCGGCGCGGTTTCCTGGTGGACCTCGCAACGCGCTACACAGGGCGCCAACAACAAAGACCAGGCCACCGCCGGACCCCAGCAAGACCCCAACGGAGCCAGTGAAGTCAGCCTTCCCGCCAAGATCCAGGCGCAGGAAGCAATCCCCGTTGCCTCCCCCATCGAAGGCATCATCGACGAATTGTTCGTAGAAGTCGGTGCCGACGTCTATGAAGGACAGTTGATCGCCCGCGTCCGCAACGGCAAGCTGGACTCGTCACTCGAAAGCGCTACCGCCGAAGCCGAAAAACTCAAGACCCGCGTCACCAACCTCGAAGCCTCCATCGTTGCCGCCCGTCTCGAAGCCTCCCGCGCCGCCGCCGATGCTGCCCGAGTCCGTTCCGAGTACGAACGTCTGGACCGCAACTTCCAGCGCCAGCAGATGCTCCTTCGCGAAGGCGCCACCCCGCGCCTCACCTTTGAGAAAGCCGAAAAGGATTTCAAAGAGATCAAGACCGAGTACGACAGCACAAGCGAGGTCTTGAAGGTGGCGGAAGAACGCGTCTCCACTCTCAATCGCGACCTGGACGCCGCCAAAAAGCTCCTCGACGCCCGCAACGAAGAACTGGAAAACGCCAAGGAAGAAGCGGGACAGGGCGAAGTCAAATCCCCCGTCGACGGTATGGTGGTCGCACGCAAGGGCGCCCCCGGAGAGCCTGTCAGCCCCGCTATGCCGGACTTCTTCGTCCTCGCCGCCAACCTCAGCGCGCTACAAGCCGTTGTCGAGCCGGACCCGTCATTCCTGCCGCGCATCAAGCCGGGCCAGATCGCCACCATCCACATCGCGGAATCCACCGACGAGATCCCCGGCCTCGTGCGCGAAATAAAAGCCAATCAGGTCCTGGTGGACTTCGTAAGTCCCGGCCCCGCCGTCAAACCAGGCCTCTCCGCACAGGTCCGTATCTTCCTGGACCCGCCCAAGCCGGCACAGCCCGTAGCCCCCAAGAAGTAGGCCCTACTCCGCCGCGACACGCTGCCGGATGTCCTCGTACGCCTCCACGATCATTCGCTGCAGCACCACCGGATCCACCACTTTCCCCGGCTTCAGCTTCACGTGCCGCATCGCCTTACCCTTACCCTCTAAATAGCGATGGGGATCGCGCAACGCGACCCCCTGAAAGAAACCAACATTCGCATGCGCCGTAAACACATCGACGTACGCAAACGGTACATTCCCAAAGCAAGCTATCGGATGTCCATCGTGCAGCAACTCACGGACCTCATCGCCGCACTCGCGCATCACCGCAAACCATTGGCGAGCCCACTCGCCTAGTACACCCGGCTTCTGTGCGAGCCACAGGTCGATCTCCGGGTCGCGCTCCAAGGTCGCATCCAGGCGAAACAACAACAAGGCCAGCCTCCTTACAGCCGCAGCAGTTTGATCGACCCGTTCGACGTCTCCAGCCGGATCGAAGGTCCGCTTCCATTCCCCAGCGTCCCATCGAGTTGACCCTTGGACAGCGTCCCGCGAATCGCCATCGGGAAATCTGTCGTCACGGACTCGTGGTGCGACGTACGTGCGGAAATCTTAGCATTCGCCGCCTCGGGCATCCGCAGATGAATCGACCCATTCGACGTCGTCACCGTGATGTCGTTATTGCGCGTCGCCTCCAACCGTACATCCACCGTCCCGTTAGACGTCGAAAGCACCACCGGGTTGCCCGCCGCCGTATCCAAAATCCGTCCGCGGATCGACCCGTTCGACGTCTCGATGCGCATCGCGCCGCTCACGTCCTCCAGCGTCACCCCGCCATTCGACGTCCGTGCCTCTACGCGCCCCTTCAACTGCGTCAACTTCATCGACCCATTCGAAGTCCGCAGGTTCGCGACGGAATCAAAGTTCTCCACCCGCATCGACCCGTTTGAACTCGTGACAGACTGCAATTCCATCCGCTTCGGTGCGCGAACCACAAAACTCACCCCGCAATTGCAGCCCTGCCCCTTATTGCTCGCCGGGCGTACCGCGTGAATCCGCAGCACTCCGCCCTCCTGCACACCTTCGATCTTCACCTCAGGCAGCGTTCCGGCATCCTTGGCGTACTTCGTACCGGTCACTTCAACCGTATTGCCCTCGACGCCAATCACCTCAACCCCACCGTTAAACCCGCTCAAGTCGAGCTTCGCGCCCGTAGCAGGCACCGTATACGAATAGCGGAAAGGCTCTTTGAACCGGTCATCGGCAAACGCCAGGCTGCCGGCCATCGCAGCAAACACAAGAATGGATTGTTTGGACATCACAACAGACACTACCGCGCCCCCGCGCAAAGGTTACTGCATTACCACCAGCACTCGCGTACCCGCACTCTCACTGCCCTTATCCGGCGTCGGCAACACCTGCACCGTAATGGACCCCTTACCACTGCGATCCTTGCCCACCAGCGTCTTGGTCATCCCGATGCTCGTCACGTTGTACTGCTTGGCTTCCAATTGTTCTTTGTAATAGCCAAAGACCTTGTCCGGCGAGTCATCGGTCTCGAGCGTAGCCTGCACCGCCCGTTCGCCCCCAGCCTTCGCCACCTCGGTCGCACCCGGATACTGCAGCCACTCCGGCAACTCGCGTACCCCGGCCTCTTCGTTCGACAGCCCGATATCGGACGGATGAATCGCCCCGTCCCGCAGCCGCTCAAACGCAATTGGACCTTCCTTGCCCGTCTTCTTATGCCGTACCACCATCGTCCGCGTCTTCTCGTTGACGCTCAGAATTTCGTAGTCCGGGTTCGCCATCCGCACCGCCGCGGCAATTACACCACCCGGCTCATTCGTGATCTTCTGGACAAAATAGTAGGTGACACCCACAATCCCCACCACGCCCAAAATCATCAGAACCCCGAGCCCCAGCAATACCTTTACCCAGACAGGCATCGGCTTGCGCCCGCTCGGCGGAGGCATCTGCGGTTGATAGGACGACATCTTGACTACACTAACAATAATGTCTTCCAACGTGGTGAAGTCCTGGAAAGGCGTCTTCGGGTTTCCCGTCACGCCCCTCAAAAAAGATCTCTCCGTCGACCTCGACGCTCTCCGTAAGAACGTGGACTGGATGACCCAGAATCCCTTCTGCGCCTTTGTCTGCGCCGGCGGCACCGGCGAACTCTACTCGCTCACCGCAGAAGAAGTCGGCGACATCACCGCCGCCAGCGTAGAAGCCGCCCAGGGCCGCATGGGCGTCGTAGCGGGCACGGGCTTCAATGTCCCCATCGGTGTGGACATGGCCAAGCGCGCAGAAAAGGCCGGTGCCCACGCACTGCTCATCCTGCCGCCGTATTATCAGAACCCGCCGGAAGAAGGCCTGTACCACTTCTACGAATCCATCGCCGGTGCGACCTCCCTCCCCGTGCTCATCTACTCGCGCGAGTGGGCCGTATTCTCCCCGCGCCAAGTCGCAGAGCTCGCCAAGCGCATCCCCAACCTCCACGGCTGGAAGGACGGCCAGGGCGACGCCCGCAAGTACCAGCGAATTATGAGCGAAGTTGGTGACCGCCTCGCGTGGTTCGGCGGCATCGGTGACGACTGCGTCCCCGGCTACTTCGCCGTCGGCGTCCAGGCGTACACGTCGAGCATCTCGAACATCGCCCCACAACTCTCCCTGATGCTCGCCGAAGCCGGCATGAAGCGCGACTTCGCCAAGCTCACCGAACTCATGAACAAGTACGTACACCCGCTGTACGCCATTCGTGACCGTCTCCGTGGCTATGAGGTCTCGGTGATGAAGGAAGCAATGGAAATCCTCGGCATGCCTGCCGGACCCGTACGTCCCCCGCTTGTCAACACGCGCCCGCAGGACATCGAAGACGTCCGCTCCCTGATGAAAGTCTACGAAGACGTCCTATGAACCTCGGCCTCGCCAACCGCACCGCCATTGTCGCCGCCTCCAGCCAAGGCCTGGGCTACGCCATAGCTCTGGGCCTGGCCCGTGAGGGCGCTCGTCTCGCCATCTGCTCCCGCCGTGGAGAGGAAATCGAAAAAGCCGCCGACGCGATCCGCAAGGACTGTGGCACCGAGGTACTCGCCCGCCCCGTCGACGTCACCGACTCGGTACAGGTCGAGCGCTTCGTCAACGATGTCCAAAGCGCCTACGGCCGCATCGACATCTGCGTCACCAATGCCGGAGGTCCGCCCTTCCGCACCTTCGACAACACCTCGCTCGAAGACTGGCGCAAGGCCGTCGACCTCTCTTTGCTGTCCACCGTCTACTTCGCCCACTACGTGCTGCCCATCATGCGCCGCCACCAGTGGGGCCGCTTCCTGACCGTTACATCCGTATCCGTCCTCAAGCCAATCGCAGGACTCGTCCTCTCCAACTCCATCCGCTCCGCCGTCGATGGCCTGGTCAAGACGCTCTCTGTTGAGTACGCCAAGGACAACATCCTGATCAACAACATCTGCCCCGGCTACACCGCGACAGAACGTCTTAAGCAGGCTGGAAATTTGGAGGAAATCGAGTCGCGCCTTCCCATGGGCCGCGTCGCGACCCCGGAAGAATTCGCCAATCTGGCAGTATTTCTGGCCTCCGAACGCGCCAGCTACATCAGCGGCGAATCCATCGCCGTCTCCGCAGCTACGCGCTGGAGTTAAAGCAGTTTGTTGACGGCCGCCTCGATGGTCGCCATCGGGGTCTCGCCAAAGAAGGATTGAACGCGCTTGCCCGTGCGGTCATACAAGATCACTGCGGGCAGCGCGCCCTGCCACTTCGGATCCACGCCGCTAATGAACTTGTCGTCGTCTTTGGGACGCTTAATGTAAGCAGGCAGCCCCGCTGCGCCCACATCCTTCAGGAACTTCACCGCCGCAGCCGTAGTCTCCGGCTCATCGGCGGATACGGTAATCACTTCCACGCCCTTGGCCTTCAGCTTGGCCTGCAGCTTCACCAACTGCGGCAACTCCACGCGGCAGGGCACGCACCACGTCGCCCAAAAGTCCACCACCAGAACCTTGCCCCTGAAGCCGTTCAACAGCCGCGGGTACGCCAACTCATCAACAGGCTTCAAAGCGGGAGCCTGCGCCAAGGCAATCGACACACCCGCAAGCAGAAACGAAAGCAGCAATTTCATGTGGTCTTCTTTTCGCGTTTCAACACGCAGCCAAACGCCTTCAACTGCGCGACCGCCGGCTTCTTCCCCGCCAGCAGACTTACCACCGCATCCCGCAGCCCGTGTACCTTCACCCGTGCCGGATTTGACGAATCGTCAATCGCCCCGCGATACCGGACCTCACCTGCCTTGTCCAGCACCACCACCTCAGGCGTCTGCCCGATCTCGTACGCATCCGCCAGCCGGTTATGAAAGTCCTTGTACACCGGATACGGCAATGCAGCTTGTTTGGAATACTTCAGGATCTCCGCCGCGCCTTCGTTGCTGTTCGCGTTCACAACCACAAACGCAACGCCCTTGGCGGAAAACTCGCGGTATAGAGCGTTCAGCCGCTCCTGGTACATCCCCGAAACCGGACACCGCGTGGAGGTGAACGCAACCACCGTCACCTCAGAACCTCGCAACTCCTCGAACGCGACAGTCGCCCCATTCGGCGCCATCAACGTCCAATCGCCCGCCGCAAGAAACAGCACGGCGGCGGACAGGGCAAGCATGAGCTACTTCTTCTCCAGCTTCAGGTCCATAATGGCCTTCTTCCGCTGGTCAAACACGCTCAGCGTACGTGTACGGCTCGCCGCACCGCTGAACTCACCCTTGATCTCGTAGTCCTGATTCATGCTCAAGCCGTAAAAGTGATACCGTCCGTCCTGCTTCGTGACAAACGAGCGCACCTGCAGCGTCTTCATGTTCTTTAGTTGAACAATCGCGCCTTCCACCGGCTTCTCGTCGCCATCGCTGACCACGCCTTCCACCGATCGTTTGGCGGCTTCTTCGGCCTTTTCCTTCTTGCTCTGGCCGCTCATCACCCAGCCGGGTGCAAGCGCAAGAACAAGGCAAACAAGTAAGGTACGCATTTTTTCTGCTAGTTGGATGATGGCTGCAGCATGAACGTTACGTCAATCCGTTCCTCGCCGCCGTTCGTCGCAGCCGGCTTGGTTTGGCTCGTAAGACCCTGCGCTTTCGCGGTAACCCGGTATTTCGCAGCGATCGGAGCCACCCGGAACGCAAACTCCCCGCGCGCGTCGGACACTGCCTTCTGAGCCTTCAGCTTCGAGCCGTTCACCACTTCCTGCTCGGGCTCGATCGTTACTTCGGCACCCCGTAGCGCAAACCCAGGATCGCGAAACACTGTACCGCCCACAATCGCGTACAGATCCGCAGTCTTCTTTTTCTTCGCCGCAAATCCCATCGCCGGCGATACCAAAGAAGCCGCTGCGATCCACTCGCGCCGCGTTGGTCTACGGTTTACCAATCCTCTTCTTCGTCCTCTGACTCTTCTTCCTCGTCTTCGTCCTCGTAATCCTCATCGAAGTCGTCATCTTCGTCTTCATCCTCATCTTCGTCGGCAGACTTCAGTTCCAGAGGATCCGTGCTTTTTACAGTGATGGTGTCGCCGCACTCTTCGCAGGTGAGCTCATCACCTTCGTCAAGTTCGTCTTCTTCGACATCCAGCACGGCATCGCACATCGGGCAGGTGACCATAACTTTTCCTTCTGGAGAGCATAGCGCGACTTTGCGCTCTTCCGCTCTCTCCTCAAACCTTTACTCCTAGCACAGTTTCGTTCGTTGTCAAAAACGGCCCGCTCGCGTCAACTTCCCCAGCACGGCAGGATGCGCTGCGCCTGTCGCCCGCCTGACATTCCCAGGCCTCCCACGAACCATTCGGTACGCCAGCAGTGCGAATGCAATGGCTTCCTTAAAGTCCGAATCGACGCCGAACTTCGCCGTATCCATCACCCGCAACCCCGTACGCTCGCCAAGCATCCGCATCAGGCAGGCATTCTTCGCCCCGCCACCACCCACAATCAACTCCGCGAACTCGGCTCCCAATCGCTTCCCAGCCAGCCGTATCGCCATCGCGACAGTCTCCGCGGTAAACGCCGTCGCCGTCGCTACCAGATCTTCAATCTCCAACCCGGAAAGCATCATGCGTTCCAGAAACTCTCCGCCATACTGTTCGCGCCCCGCCGTCTTTGGCGGAGCCTTCTTGAAGTAAGGATCCCGCAGCAACTCATCCAGCAACCGCACATCTACGCGACCTTTGGCCGCGATCTTCCCGCCGCGGTCATACGTCTCCAGTCCCCTCGTATATCGCGTCACCAACTGGTCCATCACCATATTCGCGGGACCCGTATCAAACGCCAGCACACCGTCCACATCGGCACCTGCAGGAATCGCCGTAATGTTGCCAATCCCGCCCAGATTCAGCGCGACACGTCCGATCCGGGCATGCCGGAACAGCAGTACGTCGAACAGCGGCACCAACGGCGCACCAAGACCTCCAGCAGCAATATCGCGCTCCCGAAAGTTACTCACCACATCAATCCCGGTGCGCTCCGCAATCACCGCCGCCTCGCCAATCTGCAGCGTATTCACCGGCTTCATGCCTTCGTGGTAAATCGTCTGCCCATGGCATCCGATCAACTGTACAGACTTCGGATCGATCCCCGCCTTCTTGCAGCACCGCAGTACGCGCTGGGCGTAAATCTCACCCAACTGAAAGTTCAGCCGCGACACCGCCGCCACATGGGTCACCGTATTCGAAACACCAAGCAGCGCCTGGCGCACAGCCTTGGGGTACGGACCACCATCCGTCGCCACCGTACGAAACCTTGCCTCGCCTATGATGTCCACAATCGCGACATCCACCCCGTCCAGCGACGTTCCGCTCATCACCCCAGCAACGCGCATCTCAGCCCAATTCCTTTTGCAAGTCGTGTAGCAACTGCAAGGCTTCAATGGGCCGCAACTCATCCACCTTCAGCGCTCGTATCCGCTCCGCCAGTTCATACCCCACAGGCTCAAACATCTGGATCTGCAAGTCCGGCGCCTTGGGCTTCTTCTTCGCAACCGCTTCCGGCGCCAGCGCCGTTTCGCTACGCTCGTGCAGCGCCAGGATCTCGCGCGCCCGCTCAATCACCGCCATCGGCAACGCCGCCAAACGTGCGACTTCGATACCGTAACTCCGGTCCGCCCGCCCCGGCAGCACCTTGCGCAAAAACACAATCTGGTCGCCCGCTTCCTTCACCGCGACGTTCAGATTCCGTACTCCATCCAGTTGCTCCGCCAACTCCGTCAACTCGTGATAATGCGTCGCAAACAGCGTCTTCGCCCGGATCTTCGCATGAATATGCTCCACCACGGCCCACGCCAAAGACAGCCCGTCGTACGTTGCCGTACCGCGCCCGATCTCGTCCAGAATAATCAGGCTATTCGACGTCGCAGTATTCAGAATCGCGGCTGTTTCGGTCATCTCCACCATGAACGTCGAACGACCGCGTGCCAGGTTATCTGCCGCGCCAATGCGCGTAAACACCCGGTCCACAAGCGGCAGCACTGCGGAATCCGCCGGCACATACGACCCCATCTGCGCCAAGATCGAAATCAACGCCGCCTGCCGTAAATACGTCGACTTGCCGCCCATATTCGGACCCGTGATCACGGAAATAAACTCAGCGTTCGTCGCATAAACGTCATTCGGAATAAACCGGCTTTCGGTCAGCTTCTCGATCACCGGATGCCGCCCCGCCATCACGCGCAACTCGCCGTCGTCAGCGAACCGCGGCCGCGTGTACCTTCCGGCAACAGCCACCTCGGCCAGCGCCGCCGTACAGTCGAGTTCCGCCACCGCATTCGCCGTCGCCCGAATATCCGCGCCAAACCCCGCCACAAACGCGCGAATCTCCTGGAACATTTCCTTCTCGATGCCCAGGATTTTCTCCTCGGCCTCCAGGATTTTCGCTTCCAGGACTTTCAACTCGGGCGTCGTAAACCGCTCCGCATTCACCAGCGTTTGTTTGCGCTCATAATCCGAGGGCGCGTTCGCGATGTTGGCCTTCGAGATCTCGATGTAATAGCCAAACACATTGTTGAACCGCACCTTCAGCGACTGTATGCCCGTCCGCCCGCGCTCCCGTTGCTCGATCTGCGCGATGTACTGCTTGCTGTTCTTGCTGATGTCGCGCAACTCATCGAGCTCCGCATTACAACCATCGCGAATCGTACCGCCGTCCACGATGTTCACCGGCGGCTCATCAGAAATCCCCTGCAAAATGCGATCACGAGCCTCAGCAACTTCATTCAGCCCGGCAGCAATCGCACCTAAACGAGCCGATGTACATTTGCTCAACCCCTCACGCAGCTTCGGAATCGCATCCAAGGACTTGCCCAGCGCCAGCATCTCGCGAGGCGTCGCCGACCCCAGCGTCACCTTCGCCAGCAGCCGCTCCAAGTCCAGAATGCACGCCAACTGCTTCCGTATCTCGGACCTCGCGATGGTCTGCTTAAACAACTCCTCCACCGCATCCAGACGCGCCTCGATCTCCGCCCGGTCTATCGATGGCCGCAGCAATCGCCGGCGCAGCAACCGCCCACCCATCCCGGTACAAGTCTCGTCCAGCACGTTCAGCAAGGTAGAATCGCGCCGCTCCCCGGCGAACAGCGGCTCCACCAACTCCAGATTCCGCACCGTCACCGCATCCAGCACCAACGCTTCGGTTCGGTCAAAGTACCCTGGCCGATCTAAATGGTCCAACGCCGACCGTTGCGTATCGCGCAAGTAATGCAGCAACGCACCCGCCGCACCCACACCAAGCGGCTTGCCCTCAAGCCCGCACCCATCCAAAGCCAGCAGCTTGAAGTGGTCCAGCAACGCCCGCTCGGCGTAGTCGAACGACATCACCCAAGCCTCAACCTCAGTCTGCAGCGCCTGTACCTGCTGTAACCGCGCCGACCCCGCCACCAGCACTTCCCGCGCGTTCAGATTCTCGATCGCCGCCGCGACCTCCGCCGCCTCTATCTCCGTGACACGGAACTCCCCCGTCGATACATCGACGTAAGCCAACCCGGCCTTGCCGTCGCGCACCGCAACCGCCGCCAGATAGTTGTTCTCGTGCGACCGCAACAGCGAAGACTCCGTCGCCGTACCCGGCGTCACAATCCGCGTGATCTCGCGCCGAACTAAGCCCTTCGCGTTCTTCGCCTCTTCAACCTGATTGCAAAGCGCAACGCGGTACCCCTTCTGCACCAGCCGCGCAATATAGCCCTCGGATGAATGAAACGGCACGCCACACATGGGAATGGGCTCGCCTTTTTCCTTGTTCCGCGCCGTCAGCGTGATCTCCAACTCACGCGCTGCCGTAACCGCATCGTCCAGAAAAAGTTCGTAAAAATCGCCCAGGCGAAACATCAGCAAGGCATTCGGAACCTGCTGTTTCGCCGCATAGTACTGCCGCATCAACGGCGTGGAATGCTGCTGCTCCATGGAGAACTTTTATTATCGGTCAACCAGCCGCAAAGCCTTCTTGGAAATGGTGGTCAAGGGCAATTCCGCCAACCGCTCGCGCGCCACCCATTCCGTACCCACCGGCACCTTCCGCCCCACACGACCACGAACTACATCGCACGTGTACTTGCGAAACGTGATCTGATGCCCGAACGAACCCACACGCTCTAAATCGCGCACACCAGCCAGATCGAACGGCAACTCCCAAAACCCCGCAAGCTGCTTCGATGGCCGCAACAGCAACGCCCCATCGTCACGCTCGGCGATCACCACCGTGATGTGCACCTCTGCCGTACGTCCATCGCGGATCTTAATCGGCAACTGATTCTGCGTCCCCGCCGCAAACCCCTTGCACTCCTCGCGCACCGGACACAGCAGACACGTGGGATTCTTGGGCGTACACACGGTCGCGCCCAGCTCCATCATCGCCTGATTAAAATCACCAGGCTGGTCCCGATCCAGCAACTCATCCGCAATCGCCGCAAACCGCGCCCGAGTCTTTGGGGACTTGATATCGCCCGGGTCATTCTCCACCCGCGCAATCACCCGCAGGACATTGCCGTCCACCGCAGCATACGGCAACCCATACGCGATGCTCGCCACCGCTGCCGCCGTATAGTCACCAATCCCCGACAGCGCGCGAATCTCATCGTAGGTACGCGGAAACTCGCCGCCAGGCATCTGTGACGCCGCCTTCTGCAGATTGCGGGCACGCGAATAGTACCCAAGGCCAGCCCAGTGCGCGAGCACATCCTGCTCCGGCGCACTGGCCAGCGATAAAGGATTGGGAAATCGGGAAAGGAACCGCTCGTAGTACGGAATCACCGCCGCGACGCGAGTCTGCTGCAGCATGATCTCCGATATCCAGATGCGGTACGGGTCGGTGGGAGTGCGGCGCCAGGGCAGGTCGCGCCGCACATTGCGGTACCAGGAAAGCAGTTTCGCGCGGAAGGCGCCGGCCGCTTCCAAGGGCTTACTTCTTCTTGGGAGCAGCGGCGGCGGCAGGAGGCGCGCCACCCTCGGCAATCAGCTGATTCAGCATCTTCCGTATGTTCAACGCTTCGTCCTTGTAGAACGGATCGTTGCCCATATACTGCGCCCGTATCTGTCCCTTCTTGTCGATAAAGAACATGTACGGCACATACGACCTCTGCATCGGGCTCCAGTCGGCAAACTTCATGATCTTGATGTTGTCCGACACACCCACTGGAAACGTGGGTTTGTACTGCGCGATAAACGCCTTGGTCGGAATTTCACCTTCCGTATCCAGCGTCCCCGCCAGAATCTGTACGCCTTTATTCGCGTACTCATTGGCGATCATGCTCAAGGTGCGCGTCGTATTCTGGCAATGCGGGCAAGTCGTCAGAACACCCGCAAAAACAACCACTTTGCCCTTATAGTCAGTCAGCCAGATCTTCTTGCCGGTCACCAGGTCGATGGAAAACGGCGGTGCAGGACGAGGAATCGTCTGCCCCTGCGCAATCATACCAGCCAGCGCCAAAAGCGCAGCACCAAAAACCTTCGTCGAAATCATCATTTAGTTCTTCTTCTGAGACGCGGCATTCGCCCGGGCGGTAGTCGGCGGCACGATTCCTTTCGTCCGCATGTACCCCACGAGATTGCCGTAATGCTCATTCAGCGACGCGATCAGGTTCACCAGCACCGTTGCCGGAACCACCTTGCGCGTCCCGATCACAATCTCCTGCTCGGCCTTCGTAGCGTCTAGCTTCGCAATCGCCCCGTCGCAGTACGCAAAGGATTCCGCCAGCGCCTTCGACAACGCTTCCTTCCCCTTCGCATGCTCCACGTGCTTCGATGCCTCAGGCGCCGCTACACCCTGGATGTTCGCGCACGCGCCATACAGCATCACCGCCGTATGCTCAATCCAGCCGCTAAACGGACGTTGCGCCGGTGTCAGCTTGAACTCGTACTCACCTTCAGGCATTGCCTGCGCGGTCTCGTTCAGATTCAGCTTGTACCGTTCGTATTGCCCGTTGACAGCCTTCATCCAGGTCGTCTGCCCGTACGCAGCCACCGGCGCAATCGCCAGCACCATCCACAAAAGTCGCTTGGTCATCAGCAACCAGTTTACGGCTTGGCAGGCGATGTCGGCTTAGGCTTGGCCGGCTCCACCGGATCTCCCGGCTTCAACGTCGACTCCACATTCTCAAAGATGATGTTGGACTCAGCCTTGAACTGCTTATAGTCGTCGTACCGTACCGTCTGCTTCACGCGCGTATTCTGCCCGTTGTCAAACTGCAGCATGTCGTTCGCAATCGTGTACGTTGGAAACCAGTACTTGCCGTCAATCTGTTCGCGATAGGTCTCGAACTTCGGATACCGGAAATCGACGCCCTTCTTGCGAACACCCGTACCGCGGCCGTAGCTCTTCACAATCTGAAGATCGCGATCGTCCACCCAAACCTGACCTTGGAAGTACCGCTTGCCCGGCTCCAGCTTCTTCGGCTTCACGGCAAACACAAAGCAACCGATCTCATCGATGTTTTCGCGACCCAGATACCGCACGATGTAATTCGGCAGTTCTTCGGCAGTCAGCACAAATGGCTGTGTGCTGCGCAAATCCTGTTCATCACCCGGATCCATCTGTATCAGGCGCAACGTAGCCATCGGCGCGCGAACCACATTCTCCGTACGCTTCCCGGCGCTATTGAAGGAAACGTCCCAAATCATTTCCCACTTGCCACCCGGCGTACCGTCCTCGTCAAACTCCTGCAACTTCGCCGTCTGCCGCCACGTGTACCCTTCGCGGATCTTGGCAAACTCAGACTCTTTTGCAGCAAACTTCAGGATGATCTCCTGGATGCGGGCTTCCGAAGGCTCGGCCGGTTCCGCGGCGGCCAGTGTCAGCCCCGCACCCAGCAAGATCGTCGTGGAGAACAACAGCATACGTATCATTTTGGATGCACTCCCCTTCCCTTCGGTTACGACAACAGCGCCTTGGCAATCGTCACGCGCTGCATATTGCTCGTACCCTCATAAATCCGCCCGATTTTGGCGTCCCGGTATAGCTTTTCCACCGGGTAGTCCTTTGTAAATCCTACACCGCCCAGCACCTCAATCGCCTTCGACGCAACGTTCTCCGCCACAATCGACGCCTGGTACTTGGCCATCGCCGCCTCGGTCACATACGGCAGTTCAGCATCGCGCAATCGCGCCGCGTTGTACACCATCAGCCGCGTCGCCTCTACCTGCACCGCCATCTCGGCAAGCTCAAATTGCACACCCTGGAACTCCGCAATCGCCTTCCCAAACTGCTTCCGCTGCTTCGCGTACGCCAGTGCATGCCGCATCGCTCCCGCCGCTAGACCGAGCATCTGAGCGCCGATCCCGATGCGACCCTCATTCAAGGTCTCAATCGCGATCTTGTACCCCTTGCCGACCTCGCCCAGCACACTCGACTTCGGCACCCGGCAACCATCCAGAATCAGCTCACAAGTAGACGATGCGCGAATCCCCAGCTTGTCTTCCTTTTTGCCGATGGAAAATCCCGCCGTCCCCCGTTCCACCAAAAACCCGGTGATGCCCTTGTACCCCGCTTCAGGATTCACAGTCGCAAACACCAGAAACAATCCGGCCTCGCCCGCATTGGTGATCCACAGCTTTCGCCCCGTCAGTACGTAGTCGTCGCCATCCTCGACAGCGCGAGTCTGCAACGCAAACGCATCAGACCCCGACCCCGCCTCCGACAGCGCATAAGCCCCCGGCAAATCGACACAAATGCGCGACAGCCACTTCTGCTTCTGCTCCGCCGTACCCCAGCGCTGAATCGCGTTGTTGAACAGCGTATTCTGCACATCCACCACGACAGAAATCGCCGGATCCACGGCCGCTAGTTCCTCAATCGCCAAAATGGATTGGAAGAAGCTCCCGCCCTGCCCGCCATACTCTTCGGGGATGTCAATCGACATCAGCCCCATCTCAAACAGCTTCTTGTACAGATCCGGCCGGATCTTCGCCGCCTCGTCCATCTCGCGAACATACGGCCCAATCTCGCGCTTCGCAAAATCGCGTACGGTATTTCGAAACATCAATTCTTCATCGGACAACTGGGTCAAAGGCGCGTGAATCACAGCCATGTTCACGATTGTAAAATTAAACACAATGCCCGACTGGAAGAAACTCGCGCAAGCCAACGGCTACGACATCCCGGAGGCGCAACTCGACGCCATCTCCCCTGCGCTCACCACGCTCCACAACGCCTTCGCCAAACTCCCCGCCACGCTCACTGCCGAGGACGATCCCGCCCCCTTGTTCTCGCCCTTCGCCGAGGACGGCCGGTAACCCACGATGCTCATCGCAGAAGCCGCCGCCCAACTTCGCGCTAAGCGCGTCTCCTCGCTCGAACTCACTCGCGCCTGCCTCGCGCAGATTGAAAAGCTCAACCCCAAGGTCAACGCCTTCATCACCGTCCTGCGCGCCGATGCCGAAAAGGCCGCCGCCGAACGCGATGCCGAACTCGTCAAAGGCATCGACCGTGGTCCCATGCACGGCATCCCGATCGCATACAAGGACCTCATCTTCACCAAGGGTGTCCGCACCACCTGCGGCTCCAAGGTCTACGAAAACTTCGTCCCCGATCATGACGCTAAGCTCGTCAAAGACTTCGCCGCCGCCGGTGCCGTGGTCCTCGGAAAGACCGGACTCCACGAACTCGCCTACGGCATTACCTCTAACAACCCCCACTTCGGCACGATCCACAACCCGCACGACCTCGAACGCATCCCTGGCGGCTCCAGCGGTGGCTCCGGCGCGGCAGTTGTAACGGACATGTGCTTCATGGCGATGGGCAGCGATACCGGAGGCTCCATCCGCATCCCGGCATCCTTCTGCGGCTGCGTAGGACTCAAGCCTACCTACGGCCGCGTCTCCCGCGACGGATGCTTCCCCCTCGGCTTCTCGCTGGACCACATGGGCCCCCTCGCCCGCTCCACGCGCGACTGCGCCGCCAGCCTCGAAGCGATCTCCAGCCTCCGCAACAGCATCCCCGCCCAAGGCGCAGCCTCCATCAAAGGACTCCGCATCGGCCTTCCCTCCAACGGCTTTCTCGAACGCACACAGCCCGAAGTCGCCGCTGCCGTACGCAAGATGGCAGATGCCGCAGCCTGGCTCGGCGCGACAGTCAAGCCCGTCGCCGTACCCAACATCGACGAGATCAACGCCATCACCCGCATGATCCAGTTCGTTGAATCCACCGCCGCGCTCACTCCGTTCCTCGACCGTCGCGACGCTTTCGGACCGGACGTCCGCGCCCTCCTCGATCAGGGCCGCCTCGTCTCCGGTGTGGACTTCTTAAACGCCCAGCGCCTCCGTCGCAAGTACCAGCGCGAGTTCGCCAAAGTGTGGAACGAGGTCGATTGCCTCTTCGCCCCCGGAACCCCAACCACGGCTCCCAAGATCGGCCAAACCCGCATCACCGTCGACGGCGTAGAGGACGACGTCCGCCTAGTTACGACACGACCCGCGCGTACCGCCAACCTCTTCGGCCTGCCCACCCTTTCGCTGCCCTGCGGCATGGACCCGTCGAACCTCCCCATGGGCATGCAGATCATCGGCAAGCCGTGGGACGAAGCGACGATCATCCGCATCGGAGCCGCCCTCGAGGACGCCAACATCGCGCCCGTCAAGCGACCCGCGATCCTCGGCTAACCATGCTCATCGACCTGCCGCGCTTCGTCAACGCCGAACGGCCCCATTGGCAAGCTCTCGAAGCCATCCTCAAGCGCTTCGAGAACGACCCCGATCTACGCCTTCCAATCGACGAAGCGCAGCGGTTCCACTACCTCTACCAGCGCACCGGCTCCGCTCTTTCGCGAATCTCCACCTTCGCCAGCGAACCCGAGTTGAAGCAGTACCTCGAATGGCTCGTCTCCCGCGCCTACTCGATCATCCACGGCCAGGCCGAACGCCGCCGCTTCCACCCCTGGCGCTGGTTCACCGTTACGCTACCCACAACGTTCCGGCGCCGTATCCAGGCCTTTCAGATGTCGCTCGCCCTTACGGTACTCGGCGCATTATTCGGGGTCATCGCCCTGGCCATCGACCCCGAAGCCAAGTCCGCGCTGATGCCCTTCAGCCATCTCACCGGACGCCCCAGCGAACGCGTCGCACAGGAAAACGCCGACCGCGGCAAACGCCTCGAAGGCCGCAAGACCACCTTTTCCGCCAGCCTGATGACCCACAACACCAAGGTCGCCATCTTCACCATGGGACTCGGCATCAGCTACGGCCTCGGCACCATCGTCCTGCTCTTCTACAACGGCGTGATCCTCGGAGCCGTCGCCTTCGATTACGTGATGGACGGCCAAACCATCTTCCTGCTCGGCTGGCTGCTACCGCACGGCGTCATCGAAATCCCCGCGATCCTATTGGGAGGCCAGGCCGGCTTCATCATCGCGCATGCGTTAATCGGCTGGGGCGATCGCCGCATCACCCGCGCCCAGCGCATCCGCGAAGCCGCACCCGACATCGTGACCATCATCGCGGGAGCCGGCGTCTTCCTGATTTGGGCTGGTATCGTCGAAGCCTTCTTCTCGCAATACCACGAGCCCGTCGTACCCTACGGCATCAAGATCGCCTTCGGCTGTGTCGAGTTCGCCGGATTGATCTTCTTCCTCTGGAAAGGAGGCGCCAACTCTGAACAGAACAACAGCAGCAAGGCTTGACGCGCTCCCCATCCGTACCCCGGAAGGCGTCGAGTTCGCGCTCCCCCTCGCAGGACCCCTAAGCCGCCTCATGGCGATGCTCACGGACCTGCTCGTGATCTCGGCCGCCAACCGCATCATCGGCCTCATCCGGGACGTCTTCGTCGCCCTCGATCCCGACACTGCACAAGCCGTGGAAGTGCTGCTCTACTTCCTCGTCATGGTCCTCTACGCGATCCTCTGCGAACTCCTATTGAACGGCCAGACTCTCGGCAAGCGTATCTTCAAACTCCGCGTTGTAGATGCCAGTGGACTCCGCCTCGAACCCAGTCAGGTCATCATCCGCAACCTTCTCCGCTTGGTCGACGGACTCCCGATGTTCTACCTGCTCGGAGGCATCACCTGCCTGCTCAACACCAGGATGCAGCGCTTGGGCGACATCGCGGCCAGCACCGTCGTTGTACGTATCCCCGAGGTCAGCCACCCGGACCTCGACAACGTCCTCGGCTCCAAGTACAACTCACTGCTCGAACATCGACACCTGTGTGCTCGTTTACGTCAGCGCGTGACGCCGGAAGTCGCCGCCATCGCCCTTGAAGCTCTCACCCGTCGCGACCGTCTCGATCCCGTCGCACGCCTCAAAGTATTCGCCGGCCTCGCCGCCCACTTCCGCGAACTCGTAGACTTTCCGGCCGCGGCCACCGAATCCCTCGGTGATGAACAGTACGTCCGGAATGTAGTGGAAATCCTCTACCGCGCCGGATGACCAATTTGCAGAAGTTCCACCAAAGGCTTCGACCTCGCCAGGTCCGCCAGCGTGTACCCATCAAGCACCGCAAAAAACGAGTCCAGTGCCTCGCCGAGCACCTTCCGTAACCGGCACCGCGCCACGATCGGACACGTGTTGGTCTCAAGATCAAAGCATTCCACCATGCGGAACCCCGGCTCCGCTTTGCGAATAACATCGCCCAACCGTACCTCTGACGCTTTCCGCAGCAGCTTTGCGCCGCCGCTCCGCCCCTCAGAAACCTGAAGAAATCCGTTTGTGTGGAGTGTGTGCACCACCCGCACCAGGTGATGCCGCGAAATGCCGTACGCTCGGCTGATCTCGGCCGTCGATACAAACCGGTCGGGATTCTCAACCAGGTACAGCAAAACTCGCAGGGAATAATCGGCGTGAAGGGTCAGGTGCATGCGGAGGCGACGGGCAACGCGGAAGGCAGAAACGCATCAGCGTAAATCGCCTTGGACGCGACCCCCGCCAAAAACAGCTTCTTCCGTAACGAGTTTACCAACGCCGGATCACCGCAAACGTACGCTTTAAAGCCCGCCAGCTTCGGCAGCCTGGCCCGGATACAGGCATCGAGTTCGCCGTTCTCGACGCCATCCGCACCGCCGTCGCGCAACGCCGCCCGCACATACCGCAGATTGGGATACCGCTCCGCCAGTTGCTGCAGTTCCTGCGTCAGATACAACCCTGACGGAGTCAGCGCACCATGAAACAGCCAGATCGGACCCGTATGCCCCTGCGCCAACGCATCGCGAACAATGCCGTACAGCGGTGCCAGTCCCGTACCCGTGCCCACCAGTAACAGCGGCTCCTCAGGCTTCCCGGGAACATAAAAACAGTTGCCTGCCGGACCCTGCAGCCACACCGTGTTGCCCTCCGGCGCCTCGCGATGCAGCCATTCGCTCATCGCGCCACCCGGAATCCGCCGTACATGCAGTTCCAGATCGCCTTCGTTCGGCAGGCTCGCCAGCGAATAACTCCGCGCCAGCCCGTCCTCACGCACCAGGCTCAGATACTGCCCGGCAAAGTACGCGAAAGGCTCCTCGGTCCGCAGCCGTACCCGCAGCACCGTCTCGTTCAAAGCCTCAAGCCCCGTAATGCGCGCTGCTGTACGAACCTCGCCACCCGGCAGCGCTACAGCCAGATCTTCCAACGGCCGCAAAGAACACGCCAGAAAGTACCCCTGCGCTCGCAGCGTATCTTTCAACCCGGCCTGCGCATCCGCCAGGCCCGCTGCCGACCCTGCTTTCATCAGGCAACTCTGGCAGGCACCCGCCTTACACGAATGCGGCACCGCGATCCCGGACCGTAGCAGGCAGTCCAGTACAGTTTCCCCGGGCAGGACCTCGCAGTCCCGCCCGTCAAACGTAATCGATGGCATCTCTACCGGTTGAGGACGTCCGCGCGTGTGGACTCGGCAATCGCCGCCACCTGGGCAATCAGCGGCTGCGGGACATTCAACTCCGCCAGCGTCGAGCCCAGCAGTTCGACGATCGTGTCAAAGTGCCCGTCATTCAGCCCACGCGCGACAAGGTGAGCATGTCCACGGCGCATGTCAGCGCCCGTGTAATTGTGCGGCCCGCCAAAGGCCATTGTCAGAAACGCCTTCTGCTTGGCCGCCTGGCGATCCATGTCCACATCGTCAAAGAAGTGGCTCACACGGTCGTCAGAAAGAACCTTGCGGTAAAAGATGTCCACCGCGGCGTCGACGGCGGCAGCGCCGCCAAGTTGATCGTAAAGAGAGGGAGATACGTGCTCGCTCATAAACTATGCATTCATAATGCAGAGATAAATGAGGGCTGTCAACGCTTTTTTTCGCGTGTAAGCTCTACAACGTACAAAGCGTGAACGGGTTGAAATGAATGGACTTTAGCTGCGCCAATTGGAAAGCTAGCCCACGGTGATTGGCGCAAATCTGCTGCATGTACACGGAGTACTTGCTGTAAAAGCTCTGGCTATCGGAAAGCTTCGGACTCAGCCGGTCAAACCCGCCATGATCCGCACGCAGCGCACGGTTCGTCTGCGAGCTGAACACATTCGCCACCGTAATCGCCGTGAATTCCTCAAGGTTCGTGAACCCGTTCGGGCTATTCGATGTCAAAGTCAGCTTCCCGCTCAACGACGACAGCGCATGCACCAACTCGTGCAAGAGGATCTCATCGCCACCGCGTCCCGGCTCGTTCGGACACTTCCCACCCATGTTGTGGTAGTTCCAAGGGTTGATCTTCAGCACACAGTCGGATCCCTGCCCTGTACCTTTCAGTTCCTGTTGCCGGCTCACCGTGACGCCCGTCTTCGTACCGCGTTGTTCGTTGATGGGGTCCACTTTGGCCTTGCAGATCATATCGAGCGGATTGATCCATTCCGCAGGAACATCGTCGGGTAATTTCACATCGTCCGCACTCAAGGGCTCCAGCGTAATCGTCCTGGGCACTTTGCTGAAGATCTCTTTGAGCACAATGCTGCCCACCGGGTTCACCAAAAGTTGGCCCAAAACCCGGAAGCACCACGTCTCGTAATTTTTCTTATTGGTTCGGGCAGCCTCGGATGGAAACCAGTCCAACCCCAGAAAGCCCTTCAAATAAGCGTCGCCGTTGGCAAAGATGTTTGGTCCGCCGGACCATTTGGCAGAAGCCATGTTGCAATCGTCCTCGCCTACAACAAGCGCGAACCGATCGCCAATCTGCTAAGCCAGCATTCGTGCCGTAGTATTCGCCGCCGCCAGCAGCTTCTCGCGAACCCGTACCACCTCGCCCGCAACAAACACCGCCGGATTGGCAACTTCCACTTCCCCTGCCGCCACCTCACCCAAGGTCGCGACAACCACACGTTCCCGCTCGGTCGACCCGCGCTCCACAAACGCCACCGGTTGCGATGCCGGACGTCCATGCCGGATCAACTCCGCCGCAATCGCCGCCCGCGTCGACACGCCCATCAGGATCACCAGCGTATCCACCTGCGCGTACTTGCTCCAGTCCACTTCCTGGCCTTCGTGACGCAAGTGCCCCGTGATGACCGCAAATCCGTCCGCCACCCCGCGATACGTCACCGGAACCCCGGCAATGCCCGGCACCGCCACGGCTGAACTAATGCCCGGCACGATCTCGACTTCCACACCGGCCTCCAGCATCCGTTCCCACTCCTCGGCACCACGACCGAACACCAGCGGATCCCCGCCCTTGAGCCGCACCACCCGTTTGCCGGACTTGGCGTAGTCAATCAGCATCCGGAAGATAAATTCCTGAACTTCGTCCTGCTGCCCCTGCGTCTTACCTGCATACAACATCTCAGCGTCAGGGTTTGCCAAGGCCAGAATCGCGTCGCTCACCAATCGATCATGCAGGATTACCTCCGCACTCTCGATCAGGCGCAGCGCCTTCACCGTCAACAAATCCGGATCGCCGGGACCAGCCCCTACGAGCCAGACTTTGCCTTGAGGAACAGAATTCATACTAATGCCGATAGACAACTATAGTATATCCCGGGGCGACTTCGGCCGGGAAAAGTGCTATTCTCCGTCTCGGAGGGGTGTCCTTATGCGCAAACTCTTTCTTTCCGCTGTTCTAGTGGCAGCTTCCGCCTCCGCCGCCGAACTCACGGGCGTTTGGGGATGTACCGTCGAATCCGACATGGGCTCCGGCACTCCCACCTTCGACCTCAAGCAGGAAGGCACTACCGTCAAAGGCACCTACAGCGGTGCCCTCGGTGAAGCCCCGGTTACCGGCTCCGTAGCCGGCTCAAACTTCGAAATTTCCTTTGCGTTCGACCAGGGCAAAGTCACCTACAAGGGCGAGCAACTCCCCGCCGACGGCACCCTGAAAGGCACCATCGACTTCGCCGGCCAGGCCACCGGCACCTTCAACTGCAAAAAGAAGAAAAGCTGATCCCACACCACACGCGCCCATGAAACTCTACTATTCGCTTACTACCGCGCTGAAACTGGCGATCGACTCCATTCGCGCCCACAAACTGCGCAGCTTTTTAACTCTTTTGGGCGTCATCATCGGCGTCAGCAGTGTCGTACTCGTAGGCGCAGCCATCAACGGCCTCGGCCAGTACGCCGAACAGTCTGCGGCAAAAGCCTTTGGCAGCGAAAGCTACATGGTGGGCCAAATCGTTTCCGCCGGCCGCCTCACCCGCAAAGAGCGCCTCGAAAAGCTCCGTTACAACAAAGAGATCCGCAAAGAGGACCTGCAATACCTCCGTCTCACCACCGGCGACGAAATCATCTACAGTCCGTACGAGCAACGCTTCGACGACATTAAGTACGAAAACCAGATCATGGACGCTGCCGTCATCCTCGGCGTCTCCTCCACCCTGCCCGACATCCGCGACATGACGATTGTGGACGGCCGCTTCTTCACCGAACAGGAAGAGCGCTCCTCGCAACCCGTCTGCGTCGTGGGCGATGATGTGGCTACCACCTTCTTCCCGGGCGGCTCTCCCATCGGCAAGTGGATCAAAGTCAAAGGACTCGATGTCCAGATTGTCGGCGTCCAGGAAAAGCTAGGTGCCCTCGGTGGACGCAGCCAGGACAATTCGGTCTACCTACCCACCACCGTTTACAATCGGCTGTTCCCGACCGCGCGCACCATCGCCATCTTCGGCCGCTCGCGCCCGGAAGCGGGCCTTACCCTCGACGAAGGCCTCGACATCACCCGCGCCGCTCTCCGTTCCCGCTTCAAGACCAAGCCCGGCAAACCGGACAATTTTGACTTCCTCACCCCGGACTCCATCCGTGGCTTTATCGATCAGCTACTGGGCATCGTCGCCGTCGTCGTCGTACCCGTCACCGCCATCTCGCTCGTCGTCGGCGGCATCGTCGTCATGAACATCATGCTCGTCAGCGTCACCGAGCGTACCCGCGAAATCGGCATCCGCAAGGCCCTCGGAGCACGCCGCAGCGACATCATGATCCAGTTCCTCATGGAATCGGTCATCCTCTCCGTCGTCGGCGGCGCCATAGGACTCGGCCTCGGCTGGCTCCTCACCGCGGGCGCCCGGGCCGCCTTGGGACTCCAGGCAGCCATTGCGCCCATCTTCATCATCCTCGCCGTCGGCGTATCCACCATCGTCGGCGTCGTCTCCGGTTGGTACCCTGCCAACCGCGCTGCCAAACTTGACCCCATCGAAGCCCTCCGTCAGGAATAGAGAAGAGCCATCAACGCCATGCGAGTCACACCTAGAGAAAACATCAAGATGGCCATGTCCGCTGTGTGGACCAACCGGTTCCGCTCCGCGCTCACCATCCTCGGCATCGTCATCGGCATCACGACCGTCGTCACGGTATCTTCCCTGCTCGCCGGCCTACGCAAAGGCATCGTCGTATTCTTTGAAGAATTCGGCCCCAACAATATCTTCCTATCCCGCGTAAGTGGCGACCCCTCGGAAGGCATGGCCCCGCCCAAAGAACTCAAGCGCCGCCTCATGGATCCCATGTACGCGGACTACGTCCAGCGCACTTCGCCCTCGGTCGAACTCGTGGGCATGCAACTCTTCGCACGTGGAGCCGGCAACTCAGTGGTCAAAGTACCCGGCTTCGAAACCGACCGCTACCAATTCGGCGGCGCAGACTACAACCAGACCCTCATCTCACCGCGCGAAATACGCGAGGGCCGAAGTTTCACCCAAGAAGAGGCATCAAGAGGCGCGCCCTCGGTCGTCATCGGCGCGATTCTTGCGGACGCGCTCTTCCCCGCCGGAGGTGCCGTCGGCAAAAGTATCCAACTCGGCAACGCGACCTACAACGTCGTCGGCGTCTTCGCGCCCGCCAAGGGTGGCTTCTTCGGAGAAAACGGCCTCGACACGCAGATCCTCGCACCATTGGCTACCGTTAAGATGCGCTACCCCGCGTCGAACACCTACTTCTTTACGTTCAAAGCCAAGGAAGGTCTGCGCGACCAGGCCATGGACGAGATCCGTTCCGCCATGCGCCGCATCCGCAAAGTACCTCCAGGCGCCGACGATGACTTCTCGCTCTCCACAGCGGACTCCATCATTCAGAACTTCGACAAAGTTACCGGCATGGTCTCGCTGGTCGCCATCGCGCTATCCGCGCTGGGCCTGCTCGTTGGAGGCATCGGCGTCATGAACATCATGCTCGTCAGCGTCACCGAACGTACCCGAGAAATCGGCGTACGCAAAGCGCTGGGCGCGCGGCGTATCGACATCGTCTTTCAGTTCCTGATGGAAGCGATGGCGCTCACCGGCCTCGGAGGCGTCCTCGGCATTATCTTCTCCATCGCCGTGACCTTCCTCGTCAGCGCTCTCGTACCGAGCCTGCCGCGCGAAGTCCCGCCCGGAGCCATCGTCGCAGGCTTCACCGTATCGGTGATGATCGGATTGTTCTTCGGAGTCTGGCCCGCCACCAAGGCCGCGCAATTGGACCCTGTGGAAGCACTCCGCTACGAATAAGCTATTTGGCGAACGTCACAAAGCCCCAGTGCTCGGGCACATGCATGTTGATGACACCCTGCGGCGACCACACCCAGTTGTCTTCCTTCGAGCCTTTGGGCTTGACGTACTTGCCATTCTCGACAACAATCGGCCACTCGACGCGCGAAAAATTGATCCGCCACGTCTCGCCCGGCTTCGGCGCCACTGCGGGACGTGGACCCCGGTTGAACGCCGTCCAAGGAAACGCGATCTCCAACGTCCAGCCCTTGTCCGTATCCGCCGGATTGTTCAACGTACCGTCCAACTTCACGGCAGTCTTCAGACCCGGAATCTCCCAGCCGTTATCGGCCTTGCCTTGAAACCGGTACGGCTTGTCCAAATACAGGTCCCACCCCGTATTCAGCGCGTTCATCTCGAACTCGAAGTAGTGCAGCCCATCGCCATCGGGATCCAGGAACACTTCAAAATCGTGTTCATGAAAGATCACCATGTCGTGCTTATCGTACGTCGCCCAGATATGCGGCTCTTCGAGTTCCGCCGCGATGTACAAATACTGATCGTCCCACGCCATCTTGGCCCGGGTCTTAAACCTCGGTAGCGGCTTCTTCGATCCCTCAATATCGACAAAAAACGGCGTCCACGGCACCTTCGCCCACTGCTGGTCGATCTTGCCATCGATCACGATCGGCTTCGCCACTTTGGGAGCCGTATAGTTCTCAGCAGCCGTCGCCAACAACAAAGCCAGTGCGATCATGCGGTCCTCCGGTTCACAGCGGACTTCGTATACAGCGCCACCAGATAACACAACCCGCCGGCGATCAACGTCAGCTTCAACCCGATGTAGATTGCTAAGAAAATAGCACTCGCCGACCCCAACACGCTCGACGCTGCGTTCAACGCCCACGCCCAGCGTACCGAAGGCGCATGCAGTTCTTCGAGCTTCGCCAACCCGGTCGGGAACGGCATGCCCATCAAAAACGCCACCGGCGCAATCATCAGAATCGTGATGCCCACCTTCAGCGCCAGCGGCAGACCCACCAAAGCGGTCGTGAGCGGCGCGGACACAAACGCCAGCACCGTCACCAGCACCGGCACGCCAATCAGCACATTGCGCCACCGCGTAGCATCGTTCGCGATGTACCGTTTCGAATAGAAGCTACCCACCGAACTCGCCACCAGCATCGAAAACACGATGACGATCAGCGCATACGTCGGATGTCCCAAAAACAGCACGAACTTCTGAATCAGCGCCACCTGGATCAGGATGTACCCGACACCGACGCCGAGGAAGTAGAATAGGAACCGCAGCACGCCCTTATCCGTCGGCAACCGGCTACCCAGCAGCAAGCGAGGCAGAATCAGAATCAGCGCCGTCGCAAACAAGCTGATGCCCATCAGGCTAAACAGCATCGGCACCGCGCGATTGATCTTGTAATCCGCCGCGTCCTTGCTCTTCGCCGTCCAAAACGCCAGCAGATCGCGAGGCTGCACCGTATAGAAGAAGAACGGCTGATCGTCGCCCACCGGCCGGATGTCGAACGCGTAATCGTTGTAGAACTTCTCCAGATCGTTCGTGGTCAGAATCTGGCCAAACGCATTGCGAGGCTGATCCCCTGGCGCGTACACCAACTCCATGTTGGCCTTCTGCGCCGCTTCCCTCGCCCGTGCGATATCCGCCGCGGTAAACGGCTTCCGTGAAATCGTCACCGTATCCGTAGCACCCCAACCCTTCAGCAGATTGTGATTTTGCCGGACCACGATCACATGCTTGGCGGGCTCTTTCTCACCCAACCGCGCAAACGCATCCATGGCTAGGCTTAACAACCGGACCGACTCACGAGGCGGCTCAAACCCCCAACGCGTAAACGTCAGGATCCCGTCATCGGTCAGATGGCTCAAGTAGTCGTAGAACGCATCGGACGTATAGAGATTGTTCTCAGAGAGCGCAAACGCACCGGCAGCAGTAGACGCCCAAGTATCCACCAACGTCGCCTGAATCACCTGGAACTTCTCGGTCGAACGCCGCACATAGCTACGCCCGTCCTCGATCTCGATCTTCACTTCCGACCGGTGATAAATGCGGTTGCTCAGATGCGGCAGCTTATCGCGCATAATCACGCGACCGATAATCGGGTTGATCTCAACCCCCGTCACATCCTTGCTACCCGACGCCAGCGCGCGCGACACGTCCCAGCCGCCGCCAGGGCCAATAATCAGCGTCTTCGCCCCCGGCCGCAGCGCATAGGGAAACCCAGGACCGTCGTAAATCAGGCTGTCCTTCGTCGCCTGATCCATGGTCTCGAAATCAAACTTCGCGATTCCCGTCGCCGCATCCGCATCGATGATGATGGCGTTCTTGGTCGACCCCGGACCCTCCGGCGCCACCGCGATGCGCGAAAAGCTGTTCCACTGCGAAAATTGCTCGTTCCGCAGCCGTTCGCCCTTGGCGTACTTGATGTCGATCCAATGCTGCTTGGCGTTCACAAAGATCAGGCCCAGCAGCGCCAACCCGGTCACCACCGCGGTAGCGCGCAGCGTACCCTTGCCCGCCAGATTGAACCAGATCGCGCTCGAAATCGCGAACACAATCGCCGCGGCAATCACCGTATTCGGTCCGCCAACCGCATCCAGAAGCGGAATCAACAGCAGACATCCGGCGGCGGCACCCAGCAGATCGAAGAAGTACACGCGATCCACTCGCTCGATGGACTCCGAAATCGCTAGCGAAATAATCGCACCGGCCAACAGGAATGGAATGGCCGACACCAGATACACCGCAACCAGCGTCAAATCCGTCGGCACTCCCGTACGGCTCAGCAAAAAGCTCACCGCACCGACAACGGACAGCGACGTCGCCAAAGCCAGCGTACCCAGCTTGGTAAACAACTCGGCGCGCCAACCGGCCACCAGATACGAAAGTACGCCGCCGGCCCCCAGGCCGAACAGCGCGATCGAGATCGCCAGAAACGCAAAGTGGTAATAGAAAACCACCGAAAAGATGCGTGTCAGCGACAGTTCAAGAATCAGCGTGGCCAGCGTAGTGAAGCCAACGCCAAAGTACAGTTGCGACCAATTCAGGCGCTGTGGGACGGATTGCGAGGAGCTTATGCGGGACAAAGCGTTATAGTAACGCGGCCCTACTGCGAACCGCGCCGCAGGACCATCGTTTTCAAAGTATGGAAGTAGATAAAAAAGTCGAGCGAGAACGACAAATGCTTGATGTAGTAGAGATCGTATTCGAGCTTCTTCACCACGTCTTCGACGTTCTCCGAATACCCCGAATTGATCTGTGCCCACCCGGTAATGCCCGGTTTCACGCAGTTGCGTTGGCGGAAGAACTCAATCTGCTCAGCCAGCGTCTGCACAAATTCCGGACGCTCCGGGCGCGGCCCGGCAATCGCCATCTCACCCTTCAGTACATTAAACAACTGCGGGATCTCGTCCAGCCGGAACCGCCGCAGGTGGATCCCAATCGGCGTGATGCGCGGGTCATTTTTCGACGCCCAAACGGCGCCCGTACGAGCCTCGGCATCCTGATACATGCTGCGGAATTTGTATAGCGTGTACGGCTTTTCTTGATACCCGCTGCGCACCTGCCGCAACAGAATCGGCCCCGGCGAACTCAGCCGCACCGCGATCGCCGTCAGAATCAGCACCGGTGACAGCACCACCAAGCCCACCGCCGCGATGATGAAGTTGTACACCGTCTGAATCGCGACGTTCGCCGGGTTCGGCCCCAGTTCTTCCGTAAAGATCAATTGCGACGGTCGCAGATCTCGCGTATTCACACGTCCAAATGCGGTCTCGTACAGCTTGGTGGCTTCGAGCACCGGCACACCGCTAAACCGCAGTTCCAGCAAATCGTGCATCGGCAACTGCTGCCGCCGCTCGGCCATGCCAACCACAATGGCATCGGGCTTCAGCTCTTTCACGATGTCCCGCAGCTTACTCACCGGCCCCAGATACTTCATGCCGGAATTCATGGGCCGCTCTGCCGGAAACACATACCCCAGCACGCTCAAGCCAAGCTCCGGCCGCTCCAATGCGCCGTCGGCCAACTCATCGAGCGCCGGCGAATCTCCCAAAAACAAGCAGCGTCGTGACCCAAAGGCAGGCACCAGATAGCGCGTATACAGCACACGCCACAACGGCAGAAAGATCAACACCAAAGTGCTGCCGTAAATCATCACCCATCTGGGCAAAATCAGCTCAGGGTTGATGTAGCTCAAGAAGGCTTGCGAAATAAACGCAATGCCCAGCACCAGACAAACCTGCTGAATCAGCAGAAATGTCGACCGCACCCGGATGTTGGAATACAGATCGTTGAAGTACAACCCCAGCAGGATCACCGCAAACACCAGCCCAATGCGCTGCGCCCCGCCCTCATAGAGCAGGAACAGTTCGGGATCAGCGGAGATCAGCACGAACAGACTGGCCACGTAGCACGTCGTAATGAGGACGGCTTCCGAAACCAAGAGGGCCAGGATGCTCGCAGGTACAACGACCTTGAAGATACGAATCATCTAGAGACGGGCGCTAACCGGGGCTGGAAGCCCCTCGAAGAGAACCTCCGCTTAGTTTAGCACTCCACCGTTAAACCCTAGATAACACTGCTATTTGGGAACAGAAAACTTCTGTACGCGCCAGTTGCGGACCTCGGCAACGTAGATCGACCCCTCGCTATCCACGGCAATGTGATGCGGAAAGTCCAGCTTGCCCTCCACCTTGCCGTATCCGCCGGCGAGCACACCCAGAATCTGCCCGTCCATGTTCACCTTTAGAATCCGGTTGTTCTTGCCGTCGCACATGTAGAAGGCTCGTTCCTTGGCCGCGAAAGCCAGCCCCCAGGGGGAACCCAAGCCATCCCACTTCCGTAGGAACTTGCCGCTCGCGTCAAAAATCTGTACACGCTCATTCAACCGGTCAGCAACATAAACCAGCCCTTTATCGTCCAGCGCGACATCGTGCACCAGGTCGAACTGGCCGTCCCCAGTACCCTTAGTACCCCAATGGCGCTCATGGATGCCCTCGGCATTGAACTTCAGTACACGCGAATTGCGGTAGCCGTCCGACACATAGAAGCCGCCATCGGGCGCGAAGCTGATCGCCGTCGGATAGTTGAAGCCGTCCGGTTCGTCGTTGGTGCCCGCAGCCTTGCCCGCCTTGCCCAGAACCATCCGGATCCGCCCATTCGGGTCGAACTGAAAGATGCTGTTGCCGTACACGTCGATCGCCCAAATGTTGCCCTTAGGATCGACCTTCACACCATGTGCGGACGTCACCGGAACTTCATTGAAAGCCTTCAAAAACTTGCCGTTTTTGTCAAACTTGATCAGCCCATGCGGACCCCGGTTGAACACCCAGACGTTGTCATCCTTATCGACGGCAACGCCGGACGTTTCGCCAAAGTTCCACCCGTCGGGGAGCTTTGCCCAATCGTTCACAACGCGATGTGGAAGTACAGGTTGAGCCAGCAGAACAGTAGCGGCGACAGAGGCTAGAACCAACATCGCCAAGCAGCATATCATTTACTGCCGCGGCATGTTGTAAGCAAACACGAGTTGCAGGCGGATCTCAGATCCCTTGAACTCATTGGGAAGAGGAGGAAAAGGATTCGAAGCGCTGATGCCCGCCACGGCGGCGCGATCCAGATGGTCGCTGCCCGACGGCATCGAGATCACCAACTTCGGTACGCCGCCATTCTTGGCGATGGAAAACTGAATCACCGCCCGGCCCCGCATACCCATCCGCGCGCTCTCGGGCATCACCGCGAACCAGTTACGTCGCACCGCCGCCAGCACGCGAACCAGGTACGGCCGAAAGTCCACGCCCTGCGGGTCGCTCAGCAGTTCCAGGCTGTTCCCGCTCTTGCCCTGCGTCCCGGGCAAAGCCGGCAAACCCGGCGTCGGATCGCCGCCGAGATCGCCAACCATCATGCCCGATCCCACCCCGCGATTGCGGGAGGTCATCGCTTTTTTTGCGGCGTCGGCAACGGTCATTTGTTGCGGCGCTTCGATCTGTCCGCGCGGTGACCCGGTCAATGTACCGGGCGTTTCAAAGGCCAGTTTCGGCTTCTCGGAGGCGGGCGGAGGCGGGGGCGCCGGAGCGGGCGTCGTACCGTTCGTACCCAAAATGGGTATCTGAGTACCCATATTGGGTATTTGACTAAGTTGTGGAGCCTGCTCGACTTTTATTTCCGAAGCGGCTTTTTTGGTAGGCGCTGGAGGAGGAAGCGCAGGCCTCGAGACCGAAGGCTTCATTTCCGGACGCGCCATCAAGCCGGCCAAATCGAGCTGTTGCGCCGGTTTGTTGACGTTCGGAGCTTTCTGCGTCAAAACATCGCGTGGAGCTACCAGCGGCACGGATTGTTTGCGGATGTCCACCGTCGCCGGAGGAACGTTCACAGGAACAAAAAACTCTTTTGCGGGCATCGCCAGCACCACTGCAGCGATGACGATATGCGCGACCACAGACCCCGCCGCGCCGTACCACGGCTTTGGGCGGTTCCAGCCGTGTTCCCAATGAATGAGCAGATCGAGATCCTGATCAACCTGTTCTCTCTGCTCCGTCATGGTGTACGTGTATTAGACGCTTGCAACGGCGCTTCCGTTGCTCAGGGTTTGCCGCACGATGCCGTTGTGCTCTTCGATCTTTTCCAAAATGCTGGCCGCCACCCGCAGCGCATCGGTGGCTTCTTGGGCGCCAACCAGCGGCTGATTTCGCGTGCGCACACAGTCCAGAAAATGCTGGACTTCGAGCAGCAACGGTTCGCCTTTGGTCACCGGCGCGGGCTTGAATTGAATCTGCCGCTGCGGCGACACGCCGATGGCTACGATCTCTTGCTTGGTGTAGTCGATCGAGACGTACTCGCTTGGCTGAAACAGGCGCAACTTGCGAACCTTTTCCGTCGACACGCGGCTCGCCGTAAGGTTCGCCACGCAGCCGGAAGGAAACTGCAGCCGGACGTTGGCGATGTCCACCTTCTCGGACAGAATCGAAATCCCGGCCGCGCGGATTTCACAAGGCTGCTGCTTCACCAACGCCAGCACAATCTCAATGTCGTGGATCATCAGATCGAGCACCACGTCCACGTCCAGGCTCCGCGGACTGAAAATGCTCATCCGGTGCACTTCGAAAAACAGCGGGGTGGTGACGATCTTTTCGAGCGCCCGTACGGCAGGGTTGAAGCGTTCGAGATGGCCCACCTGCAGGATGCGCTGGTTGTCCTGCGCGAGTTTGGTGAGGCGTTCGGCAGAGTGCACGTCGAACGAAATTGGCTTTTCGATCAGAACATCGATGCCGTTTTCGAGCAGCGGCGCGGCGACGGCTTCATGCGCGATGGTCGGTGTCGCGACGATCACGGCGTCCACTTGGCCGTACAGTTCGGCGAGGGAACTAAAGGTCCGGCATTGGTATTTGGCGGCAGCTTGCGCAGCTCGCGTGGGGTCGGAATCGAGGACGCCAGCCAGTTCGACAGAGTCCGGCGGCAGGCTTCGGAGCACGCGGAGGTGGTTTTCACCAAAAGCTCCGGCGCCGGCAACGGCACAACGAATCATGTATCTATTTCGATTGTTTCACATCGCTTACGGTGCGTCGCTGCCGAAGCTCGCGAAATAGCTTGGCGTGCCGCTCCGCATCGGCCGGGCGATTCAAGCGGCGGTAGACATTGGATAGCTGCAAATGGGCGTTCTCAGCAAGCAGCGTCTCCTGCTCAATCGCTAACAGTTTCTCAAACGCCTGCTGAGCATTCGGCAACGATCCCGCTGCGAGTTCGGCCTTCCCCAGATCAAGCAGCGTTTCGGGCATATCGGGCTGCAACTGGTTGGCCCGTCGAAGCTCGCTCAACGCAGCAGCGTTGTTGCCCTGATTGAGGAGTACAGCACCGTATCGCCAGGCGGCGCGAGCCGACCCCGGCGCGAGCTTGACCTCCTTCTCGAACTCTTTGCCTGCCGTTGCGAAGTCGCCACTTTCGAGCGCCAGTTCGCCCAGGGCCAAATGCATCCCGAGCAGATCCGGTCGCTTGGCGATGACTTCCGCATACGCTTTAGCGGCCTGTTCCCGGCGACCGGCCACCACGGCCGCTTCTGCGCTCAATTGCACTGCGCGGACGCCCGTTACCTGCGCGAAGACTTTCCCAGCCAAGCGGCTGTGCGCCTGTCCCAAGTAAAAAAGCAGATCGGGATCCTTCGGCTTGGTTTGCAGCGCGGCTTCCAGACGGTCAATCGCCTCGCGTTCACGTCCGCCTTCGAGCAATGCGATGCCCAGCAACTCCGGTGATGCTTCCAGGTACGGGATGGCCTCGACCGCATAGCCGGTAGCGAGAAGCGCGGTTCCCAGTTGCGTTCGAGTCCCAGGCAGATTGGCGTTCAGTTCGAGCGCACGCCGCAATGTGGGGACGCTTTGTACGTAGTCTTTCTGCTCGAAGTACACCGCCCCTAGGTTGGCAAAACCCGCTGCCAGATTCGGCGCCATTTGCGTGATTTTTCGAAACTCAGCCGCCGCTGTCGCAAGGTCGCCGGACTGGCGGGCTTTCATGCCGCTTTCCGCGGCCTGGCGCAGTTCCGGGGTGACTTGGGCAAGCGTCAGCAGCATTGCGAGGGCGACGGTCATGGCGGCGTTACCTCGATTATCTGATTGGTGGCCACGCCCGTGAGCGCCTTTCGCTTGCCGTTGGGAAAACGAACATCGAGATCCACCTTCTCGCGCGTGCCGAGCCCCAGGTGGATGCGAATGTCGCTGGCTGACTGATAGCTGCCGGATGTGGTCGCATAGCCGTGCACATTGCCTGCTTGCACTGCGGTTCCGGCGGGCGCTTTGATGAGCAGCCAACGGTTCTGCGGCTTGCCATACACGATCACCGGCTTGCCGCCAAGGACTTGCACCACTGCGTCCATCGCCCCGTCGTTATTGAGGTCGCCAAATGTCGCGCCACGATAGGCAGCAGGCGTGCCGATGTCGTTGCGTTCAAACTTGCCCGCTGTCGTTTGCCGGTAGAGCGCCATGGGCTCGAGATAGCGCAAGCCGGAATGGATGCGTTCAACATTGTCGAGCACATGGCTCTGCGCGACAAACAGGTCCTTGCGGCCGTCGTTGTCGAAGTCCGCGAACTGAACTCCCCAGCCGGAACTCGGCGCAGTGAGCGCAGCAAGGCCCGTGGAGCCGCTGGCATATCCAAACGTACCGTCGCCGTTGTTGCGGAAAAGCGGGTACTTTTCGAGCGCGAGCACAGTCACCGCAAGGTCCGGCTTGCCGTCGTTGTCATAGTCGTCAAAGGCCACGCCCATCCCCGCGAACGGCTTGCCATCATCGCCAAAGGCCACGCCTGCTTCCAATGCGACTTCTTGAAATGTCGTGCCTTGTTGATTGCGGAAAAGGTACTGCTCCATGCCGTCATTGGCGACAAAGATGTCGGTGAAACCGTCTTCGTCGTAGTCTCGAAATGCAGCGCCAAGAGCCTTGCCTTTGATCGCCGCGATGCCCGTCGCCTCGCTCTGGTCTTTGAAGTTGCCCTTGCCGTCGTTTTGCAGCAGCAGGTTCGACATCGGACCGAACTTGTCCGGGCGGCAGTAGGCGTGAAAGGGCGTGCCACATAGGATGTTGCGACTCATGTCCCAATCGAGATAGCGGGTGACAAAGAGGTCCTGGTCGCCGTCGTTGTCGTAATCGAAGAAGCCCGCAGACGCCGACCAACCGGATGCCTTGGTCACCGGCGTGGTGACGTCCTCAAACGTACCGTCACGCTTGTTGCGGTAGAGCACGTTAGGGCCGTAACTGGTGAGGTAGAGATCCAGCCAACCGTCGCTGTCGATGTCGGCGGTGGCGACGCCCATGCCATACGCATCGAGCGGCATGCGATCGAGTTTGGCGGCTGCGGTGACATCCGTGAAGGTTCCAGCAGGACCTTGGCGGTAGAGGCGGTTCCAATAGGCCGGCTGATTGCGTGCGAAGGTTTTGGAACCTTCAGCGATGCGGCCACTGTTGACCAGAAAGATATCCAAAAGCCCGTCGTTGTTGTAGTCCAGCACCGCGACGCCGCCACCCATGGTCTCAATCAGGTACTTCTGCTGGGTCGGCGTATTCTGGTGTTGGAAATTTAGCACCACAAGCGAAGGGCCCTGCGCCGCGGGGGAAGCCGCGACGCAGAGCCACAGAGTTAGACCGAAAGACTTGACCGACACTGCGCCCTTTTAGAAATTCAAGCGTAGCGCCAACTGCACCAGACGTGGCGTATTGTACTGGCCGCTGACCACACCGAACTGCGGGTTGCCAAGAGCCGTACCGGGATAGCCGAACTGCACGCGATTGAACAGGTTGAAGATTTCCGTGCGGAACTGCACGCCAAAGCGCTCCGTGATCCTGGTGTTCTTAAAGATCGTGAAGTCGTAGTTGGCGATGCCGTGCGAACGGACGTCTGTTGTAGAGCGTGCCAAGTTACCGAAGGTGAACGAGGGCGTTGCCGTGAAGGCGGTAGTGTTGAACCAACCGGTGAGCCGGGATTGCGCCGTTCCATCCAATTTCGCGCTTTGGCCCGTTGAGTTGGGACGCTGGCCGCCACCCTGGGAATTGGTGGTGTTGACCGCCATGGTGAAACTGAGCGGATTGCCGCTTTGGAAGGTGGAAACACCGTTGATGCCCCATCCGCCAATGATGCGATCCACGCCGCCACCCACGTTGCCCATGAGCGACTTGCCCTTGCCGAACGGCAGATCGTAGATGAAGCTGATGACCGCGCGGTGCGGCACATCGTACAGCGCCACGGAGCGTTCCGCACGCAGGTTGTACCAGTTCTGCACGGCCAGTCCACCACCGGGTTCGAGCCATGCGGTGAGCGTATCGGTGTCGCTGATGAGCTTTGCAAAGGTGTACGAGCCAAGGATCGAGGCACCCTGGGCAAAGCGCTTTTCCACCTTCAACTGCGCGGAATGGTAGATGGAGTTACGGTTCATCGGCGCCACCTGGTTGAAGCCCGTGTACTGCGGATAGGGCCGCAGCAGTTGCGCGCGGGCAACGGTCGGGTTGGATAAGGGGCCAAGCTGGACATCGTTCACAAAGGGGTTGGCCACTTGCGTGAGCAAGGACGCGCCCTGTGACAGGAACGCTTCCGGCAACTGATTCAAGACCTGATTCGGTCCCGGCAGGTGCGTACCCTTGGAGCCTGCATAGGCGATGTCCACCAACATACCGCCGAGCACTTCACGCTGGATGTCGAAGTTCCATTGCTGGGTGTAGGCGCGAGGGTCGTTGTACATGGGGCCGTTGATGCCTTGGCCGTAGAACAACTGCTGGATGTTGGAGGCGCGGCCAGGGGCTGGGATGATGCCCTTGGGGAAGGGGTTGGAGAGACGGTCGGCAGGGGTGATGCTGCCATCGAGCGTACCTACGTACGGCGTGGTGTAGGCGTTGGCAATGTCGATATTCGGCGCCGTGTTGAATGCGACGTCGTTCGGCAGGTAGAAGATACCCCATCCCGTGCGGATGACCGTCTTGTTGTTCAAGCGGTAAGCCAGACCAAGGCGCGGCGAGAAGACATTGCGTAGCGCGTTGTTGTTGCGGCTGGGGCTATCCGGGGAGTTGACCAAGCCGAACTTGCCTTTGAAGTTCAATCCGCCACGGCCGTTCAAAGGACTGTCGGCGTTGGGCAGCAGCACCACGAGACGGTCAAAGCGTTCGGACCAGGGTCCCATCTGTTCCCAGCGGAGGCCGTAGTTGAAGGTGAGGCGCGACCCGATCTGCCACTGGTCGCCGGCGTAGAAGGCGCGGTAGAGCATCTGGCCCGCAACGAAGTTGTTGTGGGTGACGCCGCCACCGGAGCCCATGCCAAGCAGGAACGAAGCGAAGCCGTTGCCCGTACCAGCGGCCGCGAGCGGGTTGACGGAGGTCATCAACGCGTCGAAGTTGAAGGTACCCGAGGGATTGTTCTGCTGGTAGTAGTTGTGGGTGAGACGGCGCCATTCGCCACCAAACTTCATGGTGTGTTTGCCGGCGATCTTGGTCATGCTGGGCATGATCGAGTAAACATCGTTGCGGGCGAAGATGGTGCTGCCCGCACCGTTGCTGGAGAACGCGCCGTTGTAGGCCACCACGTTGGGAAGTGGGCGGACGCGGAAGGAGACGAGGTTATTCAACGCGGACGGCCAGCCGAGTTGGGTGAGGTCATACCCAGCGGTAAGGGACGTACGGTCATAGTGGAAGCGCGTGTAGCTGAGGCGGAGGTCAAGGAACGTGGTGGGCGTGAGCGAGTAGGTGTCGCCGAACACAGCCTGATTGGTGTTCATCGTCTCGGTGCAGCGGTCAACGCAGACCTGGGTCTGGTAGGGATCGATGGGCAGGTTGAGGTTCTTCCAAAACGTATAGCGGAAGAAGAGACGCTGCTTGTCGCTCCAGTTGTGGTCGACGCGAGAGTTGTACTGATCGTTGTCGCCACCGACGCTGGCGTTGGCCGTGAAGTTGTTGACCGCGGTGAACGGCAGGCCGGGACTGTTGGCGCGGCCCCATCCGGCTGTTAAGACCTTAGCAGCAGGATCGATGCGCGAGGCAGGGATCACGTTGCCGGCAAACGGGGTACGCGAGATGACGTCGGTTCCCGTACCGCTGACCGCGCAGGCCGGGTTGCCCAAACGGCCGCAGGTGGTGAGCGGATCGTAGATGGGCACGAGCGCGCCGGAGGCGTTGCGTACATCGCCGAAGTTGCCGTCGCGCATGGCGTCTGTGGGCACGCTGTACACGTAGCTTTGCCCCTGGCGGAGACGGAAGCCTTCAAAGGAGCCGAAGAAGAAGGTCTTGTCCTTGCGAATGGGACCTCCGAGGTTGGCGCCGTACTGGTTTTGTGAGAAGGCAGGGCGCTTAACGCCCGCACGGTTGTTGAAGAACGTGTTGGCGTTCAACTCGCGATTGCGGAAGAACTCATACGCGCTGCCGTGGAAGGCGTTGGTACCGGACTTGGTGGTGAGGTTGATTGCGCCACCAGCGAGACGTCCGAATTCCGGCCCGAGGTTGTTGGTCTGTACGCGAAATTCCTGCACGGCGTCCTGGGTGGGGACAAGCATCGTGAGGTTGACGTACGACGCGTTGTTGGGCGCACCGTCGATGTACGAGGCGCTTTGGTTCGCCTGTCCACCGCCGATTTGGAAGTTGGCCCAGGCGAAGGGATTGGCGCCGGTGGGCGTGGATCCGGACTGACCGCCAGGCACGACGCCGGGTACGAGGGCGACGAGCGAGAATACGTTGCGGCCGTTGAGTGGCATTTCCAAAACCTTTCTCGCTTCGACGACCTGGCCGAGCGAGGCATTTTCGGTTTGGAGCAGCGGGGCTTGCGAAGTGACTTCGATCGTTTGGGTCACATCGCCGACTTCGAGGGCGACGTCAATGCGGACGGTGCTTTGGACTTCGACGGTGATGGGATCGCGAGCGTAACGCCGGAAACCGCTTTTTTCGATCTGCAAGCGGTACTGGCCTGGAGGAAGGTTCACGAATTGGTAGTTGCCGCTGGCGTCAGTTTGCGACGTTCTGCGGTCTCCTGTGCCGTTGTTGATGAGGTCGGCCTTGGCATCTGCCATGGACCCGCCTGAAGAATCGGTTACCGTGCCAACGACGGAACCGTAGAAGGATTGGGCGTGGAGCGAAACTACACTGCAGGACAGAACGAGCCACGCGAGACTGAGAGTGACTTTTGACATGTTCCTCAACCGGTCGAGTGATGGACCGAGTTGAGGGCAAGCCTATAATTTCGGAGCCCCAATTGCAAATCGGGGGAATTGAGCGGTTATCAAGCGGAACGGGGAACCAACCTTAGGCAGGCTGATTCCCCGTTTTTGACTTGCAATACCGTGTTTAGAGGTCCGAGAGATGTTCAACGCGGCCGTTGGAATCGCCAATGGATTCGGGCTTTACGCCAACGCGATCGAGCATTGCCAGGAACAGATTGGTCATCGGAGTTTCGCTGGCGTACTGGATGTGGCGGCCGCCTTTGATGGTGCCGCTGCCACCGCCGACGAGCATCACAGGAAGATCGTGATGCAGGTGCTGGTTGCCGTCGGAAAGGCTGCTGCCGTAGAGGATCATCGAATGGTCGAGCAGGGTTCCGTCGCCATCGGGGGTCTTGGCAAGCTTGTCGAGGAAGTAGCCGAACAACTCGACGTGGTGCTCGTTGATCTTGGCGATCTTCTCGATCTTTTCCGGATTATTCAAGTGGTGCGAAAGGCCGTGGTGGGCTTCCGGCACACCGATCGAACGGTAGGTGCGGTTGGAACCTTCGCGGCCCATCATGCAGGTGATGGTGCGCGTGGAATCCGTCTGGAAGGCGACCACTTCGAGGTCAAACATGAGCTTGGCGTGCTCTTCGAAGGTCACCGGGATGCCGGAGGGCTTGGCGATCTGTGGGTTCAACTGTTGGTCGTTGCCTTCGCGGGTCTGCTTTTCGGCGGTCTGGATGCGGCGCTCGATTTCGCGGATGGAGTACAGGTACTCGTCGAGCTTGCGCTGGTCGTTCTTGCCGAGTTCACGCTGTAACGATGCAGCGTCCTCGCGTACGAAGTCCAGGATCGAGCGATCCTGACGGGACATCTTGAGGCGGGTGTCGCGATCGTAGAATTCACCGTCGCCGAAGAGGCGCTCGAATACCGCACGAGGGTTCGCTTCGGGGGCGAGAGGCGAGGTCTCGTTGCGCCAGGCGATGGAGTTGGAGTACGCGCAGCTGTAGCCGGAGTCGCAATTGCCGACCATGCCGCCGCCTTCGAGGGTGAGTTCGAGCGAGGGGAAGCGGGTCAGGTGTCCGATAGCCTGTGCGGCTACCTGATCGGCAGAGATACCGTTGCGGATGTCGGCGCCTTCGGTCTTCTTGGGGTGGACGCCGGTGAGGAAGGTGGCACCGGCACGTGCGTGGTCGCCGGGACCGTCGCCGAGGGCGCGGCCGTTCTTGTGGGCGAGACCGGACATCACGAGCATGCGGTCTTTGTGCGCGGCGAGCGGCTTCAAGATCGGCGACAGCTGGAAATTTGCGCCGGCAGTAGCGGGGGTCCAGTCCTTCATGATGATGCCGTTGGGCACGTACACAAACGCCATGCGCGTGGGAGGCGCGCCAGCCTTGCCGGATGTCGTGGCGGCTGCCCTCAATGCAGGAGTCATCGAGTCCAGCATGGGTAACGCCAGAGCGGTGCCGAGACCGCGGAGAAGGGTGCGTCTGGAAAGCGACTTGCCGGTGATGATCATTTGCTTGCTCTTTGCTCCGTTTGTACTTTCTCGGTGACTACTGGCGGCCTTCTCATCTGGAAGGGGGTGCTGGTGACGATGCTCGAAACCAGCGCGGAAAACTGATAGCCGTTATTTGCGCTCTCTTTGGCGATGGCGCGGACTATGGGTTTATCATATCGCTCCAGGCCGCGGCCCAGAGCGTAGGTCAACAGCTTGGCGCTAAGAGCGGTGACAAAGTCGTCCTTCTGACTGACGAGCGCAGTTTTGAGGTCCTTTGAACCTGCGATCGCGGTGCCGTTAGGTAACGTGCCGCTGGGGTCGATGGGGAATTTGCCGTCCATGGTGCGCCACTTGCCTACGGCGTCGTAGGTTTCAAGCGCGAAGCCGATGACGTCCATGCGGGCGTGGCAACTGGCGCAGGCAGGGTTCGAACGATGTTGTTCGAGTTGCTGGCGCAAGGACGCGGACTGGCCGATCTTGCTCTCTTCGAGTTCGGGTACGCCAGGCGGCGGCGCGGGTGGCGGTGCGCCAAGCAGATTTTCGAGAATCCACTTGCCGCGGATCACGGGCGAGGTGCGTGTGGGGTACGAGGAGACCGTGAGTACGCTGGCCTGAGTGAGGATACCGCTGCGCTGCGTACCGTCCAGGTCCACCTTGCGGAAGCCTTTGCCCTTGATGCCCGGGATGCCGTAATGTTTGGCGAGGCGCTCGTTCACGTACGTGTACTTGCCGTCCAAAAAGTCGAGCACGCTGCGGTCTTGCCGGATGACGTTTTCGACGAAGAGCTCGGTTTCACGTTTAGCGGACTGGCGGAGTTCGGTGTCAAATTCAGGGAACTTTTCGGGGTCCGGCTTGACGAGCATCAGGTTGCGGAGGTGCAGCCACTGTCCGGCAAAGTTGTCGACCAGGGCTCGGCTCTTGGTGTCGGCGAGCATGCGGCGAATCTGTGCGTTCAGATTGGCGCGAAGCTTGCCCTGTTCGGCAACTGCGAGCAACTCCTCGTCCGGGATGCTGCTCCAGAGGAAGAAGGAAAGGCGCGAGGCGAGTTCGAGGTCCGTGATAGGGTGCGTGGTGTTGACCGGGTCGCGCTCGATACGGAAGAGGAAGTTGGGCGACACGAGCATCGCCTTGATGGCGAGTTGGACGCCAGCGTCGAAGGTACCCGAGTCCTCTTTGCCCATACGGTAGAAACGCATGAGGCCCTGTACTTCTTTGGCGGTTACCGGGCGGCGATAGGCGCGACGGGCGAGACGCTTGAGAATCGATTCGGCGCAAGGATCCTGTTCGGCAACCGTTTTGGGTTCGCAAGTAAAGATCGCGCGGCGGCTTGGCGTGTCGCCGGGGCCTTTGACGTCGAAGGGTCCGCCGATTTCCAGAAAGTCGATACTGAGGACGCGAGGCGGTTGTGGTTCGCCGCGCTGGTTCACCGGAGTGTCGGTGTCTTCAGACTTCGTGGAGTCCCGAAGGAAAGTGACCATCACGTCGTGGCGGCCGGAAGGGATACGAGTGCGGACTTCGAACTTGCGGGTCTCTTCGTTCTCCTCGGTGGTGTCCATGGTGACGGGGACCTGAGCGACGCGCTTGCCATCCACCCGGAATTCGAGAAGCGGCGGCAACATACCCTTGGGATCACCGAGGACGCGGGTGCGAAGCAGGTAGGTTCCTTCCGCGGGGAAGCGATGCGTTGTTGCGAAGCCGCCACGGGTGCCAAGTGGGGCCTCTTCCGCAATCCGTTCGCGCTGGGAGACTCGACGGTCCTGCATGAAGCGCTCGAGCGACGGTTCGACTTTGACGTTGCCGACCGCCTGACGGCTCACCTTGGTGGCTGCCGCGAGATACTTTTCGGTGAGCACCGGCGGCATGGAAAGTACGTCGGCGATGTTGTCGAAACCATAGCCCGCGTCGTCGGCGGGAAAGTCGTCGGCGGGGGTGAAGTCCACTGCGAGAAGGTCCCGAACGGCGTTGTTGTACTCGGCTTTGTTCAGGCGATGGATGCCGACGCGGCCGGGGTCGGGCTGTTCGGCGGCGGAGCGATCCAGTTCATGCTCGATCCAGGTGTAAAACTTTTCCGAAACTTCCGCGGCGGGACGAGGCAGCCCTTTGGGCGGCATTTCGCCACTCTTGACCTTTTGCAGGATCTGTTCCCATTCGCCGGAGTGTGCCAGGAGGTCTGCTGCACTGGTGAAACCATCCACCGCGATGCCACCAGTCTTGACCTTGGCGTTGTGACATCCCTGACAGTACTTGGTGAGATACGGCTTGATTTCGGCCTGAAAGGCCTGCTGACGGGCATCCGCGGGGCTTTGGGCGTCCGCGGGGGGCAGCAGGAACAGGCCTGTTCCGGCAAGCGTACCGATAGCCAAGGCTGCAACTGGGAGGTAACTTCGCATCGATTCGGATACTCTTGATTCTTATGACGCCACCAGTCTGGCTGAGGTTATCCGGTAGCTTCGCTCTATTGTATGCCTGCTGCGCCCCAATGTTTGCGGCGACGGACACCCCTTTAGTTTCCGCAGTGCGCGGTTCCGATCCGTCGGTGGTGCAGCGGGTTTTGGCTTCGAAGCCCGACGTCAACGCCAAACTGGGCGACCAATCGACGGCGCTGCTGTGGGCGGTGCAGGGCGGCAATCGCTCTATCGTAGAGATGCTGTTGCAGGCCGGGGCGGATGTAAATGCGGCGGACGAGAATGGCGATACACCTTTATTCGCGGCTGCGCAGGCGGGCCGGTTGGACCTGGTGCAGTTGCTGCTGAACGCGAAGGCTGATTTGCACCATAAGCGGTGGAGTGGCGAGACCGTCTTGATGGCGGCGGCGAATTCCGGTAACGCGCAGTTGGTGGACCTGCTGCTTGAGAAGGGAGCGGATCCAAAAGTCGCGGAGGGGCGCGAAGGGCAAACGGCGCTGCATTGGGCGGCGGCGGAAGGCCATACGGCAGTCATGAAGGCCTTGCTGGCACGCGGTGCCGATGCGAATGCCGCGTCCAAGAAAGGGTCGACGCCGTTGATGTTGGCGTCGCGCGGCGGCAAGGCGGAAGCGGTGGCGGTGTTGTTGGGCGCATCCGCGAACGTGAATGCCAAGCGTACGGATGGCTGGGATGCGCTGATGCTAGCGGTGAACAATGGTCGCGCCGATGCGGCAATGAAATTGTTGGAGGCGGGAGCGAACATCCAAACCGTGGACGCGAAGAGCTATACGCTGCTGCATCTGGCAGCGAAGACGGGCACGGCAGAGCTAGTTTCTGCGTTGATTGCCAAGGGCGCGCCGGTGGATGCGAAGCTCGATAAACGCGCGGGTGGCGCGGGATTCCTGGGGTCCTTTGCCGGTATGACGCCGTTGCTTGTGGCCTGCCAAGCGGGTAATCTGCCGGTGGTGGAAACCTTGCTGAAAGCCGGGGCTGACGTGAAGTACCGCACCGAAGCTGGGATGTCGCCTCTATTTCTGGCGGCTGGGTCGCGCAAGCTTGCGGTAGTAAAAGCGGTGGTAGAGGCGGGCGCAAACCTGAACGATCAGGGTCCGCAGCAGCGCACGCCGATCCATCTAGCTGCGTTTGTGCCGTCCGAAGATATCATTCAATATCTGCTCGAGAGAGGTTCGGACCTGACGCTCAAGGATCGACAAGGCGTGACGGTTCGAGAAGCGGCCGCGAAGAGCGGCAACAAGAAGACGCTGGCGCTGCTTGCGCGCCTGGATGAGGAAAATAAGGCAAAGTCTGCCAAATAACGCGTATGAGATACCCCGCTGCTGTTCTCTTCTTCTGCTGTACGGCTGCCCTGTTGTGCGGCCAGGATGATGTGATTCAGGCCGCCCGTGAAGGATCGCCGTCGCTGGCGACGATGCTGCCAACGGCGTTGCCGGCACTGAATGGGAATGGTCCGATGAAGGCCGGTGTTCTGACGAACGGACAGGACTTTCTGTTCGCGTTGAACAATGACGCGACGGAAGCCGGGGTGATGATTGATGGCGTGATGCGTCCACTGAGCAAGACGGGGAGCCTGTGGTACCGGCTGGAGAAGTTGAACGCCGGGATGACTCACAAGTATCAGTTCTACGCGGGCGGCAAGGCTTTAGGGATGCCGGGCGACATTGGCGGGTACAATCCCGATGCGATGCCTAAGGCTGGCGTACCGCAGGGCACGCTGAGCGAGAAGATGACCATCACCAGCAAGATCTACAACGGAATGAAGGCGGATTACTGGATTTATGCGACGGCTGGCGTGGATCCGGCAAAGCCGGCGGCCTTGATGGTGTGGCAGGACGGGCAGAATCTGATCAACCGGAATCGCGGCAAGAGGCTGTTGACCGTAACCGATAATCTGGTGGCCCAGAAGTTGATTCCGCCGATGGTGCAGGTGCTGATTGCGCCCGGGTTCTCGCCGGAGAACCGGCCGATGCGGTCCATTGAGTACGACACGGTGACCGATGCGTACCCGCGGTTTTTGATGGAAGAGGTTTTGCCGGAAGTGGAGAAGCGCTATAAGCTTCGTGAAGACGGCTATTCACGGGCGATTGGCGGCGAGTCCTCGGGCGCGATTTGTGCGTTTAACGCAGCCTGGTTTATGCCGGAGAAGTTCGCACGGGTGCATTCGACGATTGGTTCCTATACGAGCATCCAGTGGCGGCCGCAGGAGAAGTTGGAAGGAGGCAATGTGTATCCGTTCAAGGTTCGCAAGGAGCCTAAGCGGAACATTCGCGTGTGGCTGTCCGATGGTGCGGACGATTTGGAAAACAATCACGGAAGCTGGCCGCTGCAGAACATCCAGATGGCGAATTCGTTGAAGATGCGCGAGTACGACTATCACTTCCGGTTCGGGACGGCGGCACACAACGGGTCCCAGGAGACGATTGATCTGCCCGAGTCTTTGACATGGCTATGGCGCGGGTACGACGCGGCGAAGACGAGCGAGACGTTCACGATGGATCCGGCAGAGAAGGACAAGCCGTACTATCGCGTGCGGATTTCGAATCGCGACGCCTGGTAGTAGCGCAGGGCGCGATTGCGCCACACTGGAAGTCAGAATGATATGCGCTGGTCCTATGGCTGCTCCTATTGCAAAGGGAGCGAATGTCATCGACTTTTGCCTGGAACATTTTGAGCCGTACACACCGGGGGCAGGCCAGGAGCCTGCCTTCTTTGTGCACGTGCTGGGGACCTCGCCTGAGGATCAAACAGCTGCATTTTGCGTGATTCCAAGGGATTCTGCGAAAGAAAGGCAGACGTTTGTGGCGCGCTGGGGCAGGACGGGCGTGGGTCCGACTACGTTTATGCCGATTCCGTCGCAGGTGGAAGAGGACGGACGTCCGGCCATCGATATCTATGGTCATAAGGCGTCGAACTTCAATTGGCGGAACTGCCAGTGGGAAGTGGCGCAGGTGTTGCGTAGCGCGGACATCCCGTCGACGGATGGGGAGATTGTCGAGAAGCCAGCGAACGACCCACGAGTGTGGGCGTTTCGCGATGGAGTGGCGGTAGCGAATCTGGCCGACTTACCGCAGGGCGAGCATGCCGAGTTGGGGATCACGCGCGAAGGCGACATGATCCGTTTTGGCGGGCGGATCTGGAAGTACGGTGAGGTCGGCAATGAGGCCAAGCTATTGGGGTTCGACTCGCAGAGTGCATCGCTGCAGGCAACTTTGGATGATGTTTGGGGCGATATCGGCGGGCAGGATGAAGCGAAGCGTGAGTTGATTCGTGCGATTCAGTGGCCGGTGCTGTATCCCGAGTTGTTCGACCTATTCAAGCGCAGACGTAGCCGCGGGGTGCTGCTGTACGGGCCTCCGGGATGCGGGAAGACGCTGCTGGGCAAGGCTGTCGTCAAGCTGATTGCGGCGCTTTATCATCGCAAGGCGGATGACGGCGGGTTCAAGTACGTCAAGGGGCATCAACTGCTGGATCAGTTTGTGGGCAATTCGGAAAAGGCCGTAAAAGGGCTGTTTGACGATGCTCGCAAGTGGCGGGAACAGCGTGGGTACCCGGCGGTGCTGTTCTTTGATGAGGCAGATGCGTTGTTCAAGCGGCGGCCGTCGAATGGGTTGGAAAACTCGTTCACCTTGGTGCCCGCGTTGCTGGCCGAGATGGATGGCATGGAGGAGAGCGGGGCGTTTGTGATTCTTGCCACGAATCGCCCGGATTCTTTGGATCTTGCGATTACGCGGCCGGGACGCATTGACCGGCGGATTCGTGTGACGCGTCCTCATGCGGCGGCTGCGGCGTCGATCTTCCGGATTCATTTGGATGGTGTGTTTCTGGATCCGGCTGTGACTTTGGATGGCTTGAGCGACTATGCGGCGGAGAGTTTGTTTGATCCGTCGCGGCAGTTGTACGAGGTGGAGTTCGAGGATGGGTCCAGCGCGGCGTTTCTGCTGAGCGATTTGGCGAGCGGCGCTTTGGTGCAGAACATCGTGGATCGCGCGACGGCGAACAAGATGGAGTACTGCATTGAGAACGATGTACGCGAGGGCCTATCGAAGTCTGATCTAGATGCCGCGATCGCAGAGGTTTGGGGCGAGCATGTGGAGACGCGGCATACAGAAGAGATCGAGGATTTTGCGGAGGCTCGCGGGAAGCGTGTGGCGCGGGTGATCCGTAAGGCTAGCTTTTGACGACACGACGCAGTGTGTAGCCGTTGGCGGGCCCATTGGTGAGCTTTTTCCAATCGTCCTGCACGGAAATCATTTTGCCGCTCACGTGGTTGGACTTGTCGGAGAGCAAGAATTGCAACAGCTCCATTTGATGTTCCGGCGAGGTTCCACCATTGGCGCGCGCTTGTTGGGCAGCGGCGATTTCCTTTTCACTCACGATGTCGGCGGCGCGGAGGATCTCGTCGGTAATGGACGTGTAAGTGGCGCCGGGGGACACGCAATTGATCTGCACGTTTGAGTCACGTGTTTCTTCGGCGATCGTTTCCACCAAACGTACGACACCGGTTTTGGCGGTCGCGTAGGCGGAAAAACAGGGGCGACCTGTTTCAGAGCCGGGCCCCGTGAGGACGACGACTTTGCCGGTACGGCGCAAGGCCATCTGCGGGACGACGGCGCGTAGCGTGTTGGCGACCCCGAGCAGATTGACCTGGATTGCGTCGTTCCAAAGCTTGTAGTTGCTGGTGAGGAATGGGCCGATGGGGCCAAGCGTGCCAGCGGCGCAGATGACTGCGTCGATGTCGCCGTACTGGACTCGCATACGGTCGACGGAAGTCATCAAGAGTTCGAGGTCGCACACGTCGGCGCGGAGGCGAAGGGCGTTGCCTCCGGTGTGTTCGATTTCCAGATGAGCAGCGTCGATTTCGGCTTTACTGCGGGCGAGGAGGCCAACGCGGGCTCCGAGTTTGGCGAACCCAATGGCGAAGCGCTTGCCCAAACCGCGGCCCGCACCCGTCACCAGGATGTTCTTGCCTTTGAAATATCCGTGCAAACTTTAACCTTACAATACGGCGAGTTCGTGTAACAGCTTACCTTCCGCGAAACGGCGGATGTTCAGCACTTCTGCATCGGGCACGATGTCCGTGGCGCCTTTGGTGATGTAGTCCGCTGTGATGCGACCGGAGGCCGGCGAGTGCATAACGCCATGTCCACTAAAGCCACAAGCGTAGAAGAAGCCTGGAGTTTGCGGGTCCGGTCCGAGGACGGGGTAATGGTCCGGGGTCATTTCATAGAGTCCGGCCCAGGCGCGGCGGGGGTTTACCGGGACTTCTTCGAGACCGGGGAGGCGCTCTACGGCGTGGGTGAGGACCTTTTCGATGAAGGCGGGGTCGAAGTTCGTCTTGAAGCCGGGAGTTTCGGAGGCATCGTTCCAGGCAAGTAGAATGCCCGCTCCTTCCGGGCGGAAGTGGAAGCCTGTGGACATGTCGACGACCATCGGCGAGGAGTGGGGAATGAGTTCGGTCGGTTCCGTGGGAACGAGCATACGGCGGAGCGGTTCCACAGGTAGGTCAGCGTCGATCATCTTGGCGATCTGGGCGGACCAGGCTCCAGCGGCGTTCACGACGGTTCGTGTGGCGACCTTGCCCTTGGAGGTTACAACGGCGGAGATGGCGCCTTGCGCGTCCTTCTCAATACCGGTGACTTCGCAATCGCGCCAGATCTTGGCACCGCGGTCTAGGGCGACGGCGGTGAAGCCGTTCATCAACGAGTAGGGATCGACAAAGCCGTCGATACTGCAGAAGTTGCCGCAAAGTACATCGTCGGTGCGCATGTTGGGCAGGAGGGCAGCGATGTCCTGGCGGGAGACTCGCTGCACTTCTTTGAGGCCGGCGTCGCGCTGGAGTTGGAAGGTGGTGTCCAGGTAATCGACGTGCTTTTGCTCTGTGGCGAGGAAGACGTAGCCTTGGGGCTTGTAGCCGGACGGGTGGCCGAGGCGCTCGTCGTAGGTGCTGAAAAAGTCGATGGAGAAGCGGGAGAGGCGGATGTTGAGTTCTGTGGAGAACTGCGCGCGTACGCCGCCCATACTTTTGCCGGTGGAGCCTTTGCCCTGGCTCGATTCGCGTTCGATCAACAGGATGTTGGTGCAGCCGGCTTCCGTGAGATGGTAGGCGACGGACGAGCCTACGACGCCCGAGCCGATGATGACTACGTCAAAGGTTTCCATACGTTATTGGATGATGCGTGCCTTGAGCCAGAGTGACAGGATGTCGAGCACTCGGGGGGAGATGGTTTCTTCGAGTTGCATGTACTCGGATACGGCACCGGTTTTGGCGTTCTGAAAGAGATGGTTGAGACCGGGGAGGTTGACGATCATGAAGTCCTTGTTGCCGGACTTGGCGAGGGTTGCGGCTATGGCAGGCAGGTTCTGCGAGGCCACTACCTGGATGTCGAGCGAGCCGTTGATGGCGAGGACCGGGGCCTTCAGTTGTTCGAGGAAGGGTCGCGGGTCGTGGCGGATGAAGCTGCGCATGGCGGGCATGGCGAACTGTTGGATTTGCGGTTGCAGTTGCGCAGAAGCCATGTTGGCGATGGCATTTTCCGCCTTGAGCTTCTCAAAGGCCGCGTTGAGTTTTTCAGGTAGCTTGGCGGGGTCTGGTTCGGCTTTGACCACCGGCAGAAACGCCTGGTGGAAGGCGCGCTGGAAGTCCAGCATTTGCGGCGCTGCGCCTTGGGCTTTGAGGGCGGCTTGCCCTTGTTCGAGCAGGATTTCGTCGCCGGGTACGCCGGTGCCTGCGAGCATGACGACGAAGGCTGCGTCGCCTGCTTTGGCCGCAGCCATTGGGGCCGTCGCTCCACCTTCACTGTGGCCGATGAAACCGATACCAGTGGGTTTGATGTCTTTGCGGGACTTGAGGAACTGATAGGCAGCGAGCGCGTCCGATGCGAGATCGTCGAGGGTGGATTGCGCGAGGTTGCCGCTGGACTTGCCGACTCCGCGATCGTCGAGGCGGAGGGTGGCGATGCCCGCACGGACCAGCATGTCGGAAATGACGAGAAAGGGCTTGTGTTCAAAGAGGGTTTCGTCACGGTCCTGGGCGCCAGAGCCTGTTAAGAAAATCGCAGCCGGCGCGGGCGAGGTGGCGTTTTGTGGAATGGAAAGAGTTCCGCCCAGGGTGACGCCGTTGCTTGTGATGGTGACTTCCTCTTCTTTATAGGGGAAGGGGCGTTGGGGCGTTTGGGGACGCTTGGGTCCTTCGATTTTGTCGACTTTGGCGAAGTCCAGAGGGATGCGCTGGCCGTTCTGGGTCATGGCGCCCTTGATGGCCTGGAAGTCCGCGGACATTTCGCCTTCGTAGGTCATACCGTTGCGGCCGGTGAAGCGGATCGCGTTGCCGGTGAGCGAGAGGTCGACGGGGAGCCCGCGTGCGCCCTGATCGAGCGAATCCACGGTGGCCTGGTACGCGCCTTCGGGGTTCTTGACGATGTGGAGGGCGAGGCGAAGTTTGACCACTCCGACCTGGATTGTGCCCAGATAGTCACCGGTTTGGGCGAAAACCGTTGCGGCGGTGAGGGCGAGGGTCCACCGGAGGAGGAAGCGCATAGGACTGGAAATCGTAGTGTAGCGTGCGGAGGGGGTTGGGATTTTGGATTTTGAGGCGGCGATGGTAGACTGAAGTTTACCCACCCAATGGGCCTGTAGCTCAGTTGGTTAGAGCGCTACCTTGACACGGTAGAGGTCACAGATTCGAGTTCTGTCAGGCCCACCATATTCCCTCATTTTCAGTCTTCTTCGGCTTTTCATGCTTGTGCGTGTTATCTTCGGGGAAACTTGTGACGACTCGCTTCGGACAGCGATGGATACGCACGGCGATCGCCTATTTGGCGCTTGCGCTGTTTGCTGTTCCTGCGTCGCTGGTGGCTTCTGTCTGGCAGCAATTGCCGGGAGAAGAAGAGTGCAGCATGGCGTGCTGCAAGTCCAAGAAGAAGGCGTCCTGCTGCCGGCGTACCAAAGCGAAAACTTCGAATCTGCCGGCGATGGAAGCGGTTCCGCCTTGTGGCGGGAAATGCCATCCGCAACCTGCCGCGTTATCGAATGCATGTGCTAATGCGGGTGCATGGCGTGATGAGATCCACGCCGTTACGCCGGATGTCCGTAGCCTGCTGTTGTGGTCGATGCCGGTACGCGCAAGTGTACAGCCGGGTGTCGACCGGTTGTTGTTTCAAAGACCTCCTCCCTATTCCTTTCTCTAGCTGATCGAATCCGGCTTTGCGCGCTCTGGCGTGCGGAGCGTGTTGTTTTCATTTCCTTCAGGTGAGGTGTATTCATGCTGAGACGCATGTTGCTTCGCCGCCTTCTGACGTTGTCTGCATCCGTGTGTGTACTGCGGGCGGCGAGCGGGAAAGCGGCGGCGAACCCACGTCTTTCGAGACTGTATTCGATGTTTATTGCCCCTTGTTGCTGGCGCGAAAATCTGACGGTGCATCAGTCGCCGAAGGCGGATGAACTGCGCGCCGAGATCGATGGGTATGTGCAACAGGGGTGGAGCGATCAACAGATTCAGGACAAGTTGATAGGCGCGTACAGCAGGCGGATTCTTGCTTTGCCCGAGGGTACGCAGGGTCATGTACTGTCGTGGGCGCCGTGGGTCGCGCTGCTGAGCGGTGGCGCGTTTGTGTCCTGGGTGATTGCGCGGAGTGTACGGCTGGGTGCGACGGCAAAGCCGATGGCTTGCCTGCTGTTGTGCGCGGGCGTTGCGTTGGGACAGTGGAAGCAGGCGGACCCTCCAGCAAAGCCCGGTGGCGGCATGCCGTTTCTGACCAAGAGTCCGAAGGGCGCAGTGTACATATCCTGGATCGATGCCGAGGGTGGTGCGGGGCAGGGTCATGCGCTGCGGATGGCCGAGTGGAATGGGACAGCCTGGGTACGGCCGGAGACGATTGCGCGAGGTAAGCGCTGGTTTGTGAATTGGGCCGATTTCCCGGCGGTTTCTGTCGCTAACGACGGGTCGATGCTGGCGCATTGGCTGGATCGTGCACCGAACGGTGGGACGTACGGATATGGTGTCCGCGTGGCTCGACGGGAACCTGGCGCGCAAGGGGCTTGGCGCGAGGTCGCGGCGTTTCATGTGAACGATCCCAAGGATTACGCCGGATTCTTGAGCTTTGTGGGCGGGCGTAGCGCGGCGTATCTGGCTCCTCCTGCAGGCGGGCAGCAAGGCGGGCATCATCACGGCGGCGATGAGGATCATGGCCATCTGAAGACTTTGCGTGTGGCGGAGTTTGGGGCTGCAGGTGAGGTGGTGCGCGATGTCGAGATCGATGGCGATGTTTGTTCCTGTTGCCAAACCGCGAGCGCGATGACGCCGTCGGGGATGGTGATCGCGTACCGGGATCATCTGCCGGGCGAGATCCGCGATATCTCGATCGTTCGTGTGCGCGACGGCAAGGCGGGTACGCCGGAAGTACTGCATCGCGATGGATGGCAGATCAACGGGTGCCCGACGGAGGGTCCGACGATTGCGGCGGTGGGACGTACGGCAGGGATTGCGTGGACGACTCGCGCGGGCGGCGTGTCGCGCTTGCAGTTGGCATGGTCACAGGACGGCGGCGAAAAGTTTCGAGCGCCGGTGCGTGCGGACGACGGCAATCCGCTGGGGCGTCCGCATCTGGCAACGGTGGATGCGGATCAACAACTGCTGGTGTGGCTTGAGAAAGTAGGCGCGACCAGTGTCGAGGTCCGATTGCGGCGCGTGGGCGCAGATGGGCGATTGGGTCCTTCGTTCAAGGTCGCGTCGGTGGGTACGGGGCGTTCGGCCGGGTTGCCGAAGGTCGCGGTGCATGGGGATCAGGTGCTGGTGGCGTGGCGCGAGGATACGGTTCGGGCCGGATGGCTGCCGTTGTCCTCGGTTCCAAGTCTTGTTATGCGGAAGGAGGTTCGGCCATGAGTAACAAACTGACGAGGCGCGAGATGGCGATGCTGGCGGCGGCAGGCGCGGCCTTTGGGCAGGAAGGCGCGGAAGCAACGCGCGAGATGGAGATGTTTGGGCTCAAACATAAGATGCCCGCAAAGCCGGAGCAGGTGGTGATGCTGGTGTACCCAGGGATGACGGCGCTCGATCTGGTGGGGCCGCAGCAGGTGTTCGGGTACACGATGGGCATGCAGGTGCATCTCGTATGGAAGTCCAGTGAGCCGATCACGACCGATACGGGACTGCGGCTGTTGCCTTCGAAAACCTTCTCGGATTGTCCGCCGGACGTGGACTTGTTGTTTGTCCCTGGCGGTGGCAGAGAAACGGTGGCGCTGATGGAAGATCGCGCCGTGACGGAGTTTTTGTCGCGAGTCGGCGGCAAGGCGAAGTACGTGACGAGCGTGTGTTCGGGGTCATTGGTGTTGGGCGCGGCGGGATTGCTGCGTGGCTATCGCGCGACGAGCCACTGGGCGGTTCGCGATGTCCTGCCGCTTTTGGGCGCGACGGCGGTAGAGGCGAGGTATGTCGAAGATCGCAACCGGATCACGGCGGGCGGCATCACATCCGGCATCGACTTTGGGTTGCGAATCGCCGGCAAGCTGCGCGGCGACGACTTTGGTCGCGCATTGGAGTTGACTTTGGAGTACGACCCGGAGCCTCCGTACGGCACGGGTACGCCGAAGAAGGCCGGCGCGCGAGTGGGACAAGCGATGACACAGATGTACCGGCCATTGCAGGCTGCGGCGCGGGCTGCGGCAGAACGGGTAGCGAAAGGGGTGAAGTCTTGACTCGTTTTGGATTGCTTTGTTGTGTGACGCTGCTGAGCGGGGTGCTGCTGCAGGGGCAGTCGGTGACGGCGTCGCTGAGTGGCACGGTACAAGATCCGCAATCGGGTGCGGTGAAAGGAGCGCGGCTAGTGCTGCGGGATCCGGCTCGCGGACTGGTTCGAGAAACGGTGAGCGATGCTGCTGGCGGGTATTTGTTTGCACAGTTGCCCGCGAGCCAGTATGAGCTGAAAGTGGAGGCGACGGGCTTTGCCGTGGCTCGCTTTGAGCGGCTTGTTTTGAATGCAAACGATCAACGGTCGTTGCCGGTGACGTTGCGTGTCGCGCAGCGGGATGAGAGCGTCACGGTGAGCGGGGAGGCGCCCTTGGTTTCGGAGTCTCCCGCTGTGGCAACGTCGGTGGATCAGAAGTTTATTGAGAATCAACCGTTGAATGGAAGGACGTTTCAGTCACTGATCGCGTTGTCACCGGGTGTGCAACTGACGCCGTCGAGCATCGTCGACCAAGGGCAGTTTTCTGTAAACGGGCAGCGTACGGCAACGAATTACTTTACGGTGGACGGGGTGAGCGCGAACTTTGGGACACCTTTTGCGACAACTCCATATGAGGCCGGCGGGGCGGTGCCGACATTGTCGGCGCAGGGAGGTACGGCGGCGTTGGCGTCGGTGGATGCGGTGCAGGAATTCACGATCCAGACATCGACGTATGCGCCGGAGTATGGGCGGCAGCCTGGGGCGCAGGTGGCGATTGTCACGAGGTCCGGCACGAATGCGTTGCATGGGACGGCGTTTGAATACTTTCGTAACGACAAGCTGGACGCCAATAGCTGGTTTGGCAACTTCAATAGGCTGCGGCGGCCTGCGCTGCGGCAGAACGATTTTGGTTTTACAGTGGGCGGACCTGTGTATGTACCGCGCGTGTACGATGGGCGGAATCGTACGTTCTTTTTTGTGTCGCATGAGTCTTTGCGATTGATTCAACCAGTGATTTCCGTTCCTTCGCGCGTACCGTCGCTGGCGGCACGGCAACAAGCAACGGGAATGGTAAAGGCGCTGCTGGAGGCGTACCCATTGCCTGTAGCTGCACCGTTGGCCGATGCTCCGCTGGAGACGCCGTACATCACAAGTTTTTCGAATCGCGCAAACATGGACGCGACGAGCGTGCGCGTTGACCATAGCGTGAGTTCGCGGATCACGGTGTTTGGACGATACAACTACGCGCCGTCTGAAAATCTGGAGCGCGGACGTTTTGCGACGCCAAGTTTTCTGACGCAGCTTCCGGCGTTGGCGGAGACGGTGACCGCGGGTACGACGATGCTGGTGTCCCCTTCGTTGTCGAATGATCTGCGGTTTAACTGGAGCAAGTCTCGCGGCGCACAGATCTACCGGCAGGACACGTTTGGCGGCGCGAAGTTGCTGCCTCGTGAATTGCTATTGCCGGATATCGCGGATCCAGCGACGTCGCTGTACTACCTGACGATTGGCGGCAATGACGAGAATACGATCAGCCCGGGTACGTTTAGCGACAACACGCAGCAACAGTACAACATCGTGAATGTGATGAGTTGGAATGCCGGGGCGCATGCGTTGAAGTTTGGTGTGGACTACCGGCGGCTCGCGCCGTCTGTGGGCGGGCGGTTGTACTCGAAGGTGTTGACGGTTCCGACCATCACGCAGCTGGCGACGGGGATTGTTCCGACGGCCGAGGTACGGCAGGTGAATAACTTCCTGGAGCCGAGATACAACAACTTTTCGGCCTTTGCGCAAGATACGTGGCGCGTGCGTCCGGGATTGACGTTGACGTACGGACTGCGGTGGGAGGTGAACCCTGCGCCTTCTGAAGCAAACGGGAACCTGCCGGTTACGGTGCGTGGATTGTCGAATTTCTCAACCGCGGCGTTGGCGCCTGCGGGAAGCAAGCTGTACGACACGACGTACGGAAACTTCGCGCCTCGCGTTGGTGTGTCCTGGTTGCCGTTTGGAAGCAGAGGTACGGTGATTCGCAGTGGGTTCGGGATGTTCTATGACCTGGGTTATGCGTTTGCCGGTACGGCATTGACGCCGTCGAATTATCCGTACTCGCGGAGCACTTTCTATACAAACATCGCGATTGATGATCCGCGGTTGTTTGGTACGGCTGGGCCGCTGAATACGAATCCGCCGTATCCACGGTTGTTTGCGTATGAGGAAGGGTACAAGCTGCCGTACACGCTGCAGTACAGCTTTGCGGTGGAGCAGCCGTTGGGTGCGGTGAACTCAATTGAGCTGTCCTATGTAGGGTCTGCGGCGCGGCGCTTGGCTCGCGTGGAGAGCTTGCGTACGGCAGTGTTGCGGAATCCTCTCTTTACGCGCATTGATTACGTTACGAACGAAGGGTATTCCGATTACAATTCGCTGCAGGCTCAGTTCAAACGGCGCTTTTCAAAGGGTTTTCAGGCGCTGCTGGCGTACACGTGGTCGAAGTCTTTGGATACGGCTTCGGATGAGTCGATTACGAATCTGCAGGCTCCGGCGGCGCGGACGGGAATCGACAATGATCGGGGTCCTTCGTCGTTCGACATCCGGCATACGTTCAATGGGACGGCGAGCTATGAGATACCCGTATGGTCGACGGCAAATCGTGCGGCACGAGCGATTCTGGGCGGTTTTGCGCTGGATTCCGTGGTCCGACTGCGCACGGCTGCGCCGGTGAACATCGTGACCGGGCGTGATCCGCTGGGGTTGGGATTGACGAATGTTGCGAGGCCGGATGTGGTTGCCGGGCAGCCGCTGTACCTGATTGGCGATGGGTTTCCTGGCGGAAAGCGGTTTAATGCTGCTGCGTTTGATTCCGCGACGCCGCTCGCACAGGGCAGACAGGGTACGTTGGGGCGTAATGTGATGCGTGGGTTTGGGCTGACGCAAGTGGATCTTTCCGTGCGGCGGCAGTTCCGGATCCTGGAAGGGTTGCAGATGCAGTTCCGCGCGGATGCGTTCAACATCCTGAACACACCGAACTTTGCGAATCCGACCGGTGTAATGACCAGCGGGAACTTTGGAAGGTCGACGCAGATGGTGAATGCAGCGTTGGGAGGCCTGAATAGCCAGTTTCAGATTGGCGGACCGAGGTCGCTGCAGTTGGCTTTGAAGTTGCTATTTTAGAGGCCGCGAAACAGCCGGTCTGTCGCTTCGTCGGCGGGAAAGAAGCTTTCGATGTGGAGTTCGTCGGCGGTGACGTCCTGAGCCGTTCCGAAGGCGGAGATCACGCTGAACAGCGAGATCTGAAGGCCATTGTGAGCGATGGTTACCGGGAGGACGGGAAGCAACGGGGTATCGGCGGCGACCGAGGCCGTGAGTGTTGTGTCCTGCAAGGGGGCGAGTTCGGCCAGGATCTGGCGCATCTCGTCCCCTCCCGCAGTTTCCGATTCGCGAACTGCGCGACACCAGAGGAGCGGCGCGATGGCGTTCCAATTGGTGACACGCTGGCGGATGCCTTGCGGGTGGAAGAACAGCCGTACGAGGTTGGGGGGATTGGCGGTTGTGTCGATGCCGAGGATGGCGGCCATGCGTTCGAAGGGTGCGTTGGCCATGCGAACGTTCCAGGCGCGATCGATTGCTACTGCGGGAAAAGGCTCGTGATTGGCGAGCATCATGCGGACGGCGGACATCACTTGGCTCATCTGCGGATCGTCCAGCGGGGTGGAGCGGAAGAGCGGCGCGAAGCCTGCGGCGACGAGCCAAGCGTTGCGTTCGCGTAAGGGAACCTGGAGAGTCTCGCTGATTTTGAGGGTCATGTCGCGACTGGGTTTGGCGCGTCCGGATTCCAGGAAACTGATGTGACGCTGCGAGACGCCGGAGGTTAGCGCGAGTTCGAGTTGCGAGAGGCGGCGGCGAGTTCGCCAGGACCTGAGTAGGCTTGGAAAGCCATCGGGCATGATTCATTGTCGGGCGACGGGCGGATCAATTCAATAACCTCGCAGGTAATTGATTGAAGCCGGCGAGGTGCCGCATGCTCGTCCGTATGAACACTCGTGTGTTGGCTCTTTTCGGCGTGATTCTGGTGTTTGGTGCACTGACTGCGACGGCGCTACTGGATGTGGGGTACTGGGGGATTATCGCGCCGCACTTTCAAAGTTGGGGTGCCGGGCAGGTGCTGGCGGACCTGACGATCCTCGCGTTGCTGGCGTGTATCTGGATGGTGGGGGACGCGCGGAAGTCCGGCGTGGCGGCTTGGCCGTTTGTGGTGGTGACGCTGGTTGGCGGGTCCTTCGGGCCACTGCTGTATCTGGTGGCGCGTGAGTTTCGCGGACGGCAATTGCAATAGAAATTGAGACGCAGCTTTCCGGGGCTGCATCGGTACAGCTGTTGCCATGCCGCTGTATCTGAACCATCCCGGAGTGGCCGGATGCGTCGCCAACATTGTTGCGTTTGTCGCCGTACTGTTGCTGGTGAATGTACCGGCACCCTTCCTGGGTCTGGAGTTTGACGATGATACACCAGCCAATGTGTTGCTCGCGCCGCCGGGATGGCTGGTGGTAGTAGCCTGGCTGGTGTTGTTTCCGGCGATGGGCGTCGCGCGATGGTTGCTACTGGGCACGGACTGGGGCGGCGGCGCGATCTTCGGCCTGGCGGTGTTGTGCGCTACCTATGCGTACTACACGTTGGGACTCGCGAAGCTCACGGCGATTTCACCGGCTGTGTTTGGACTGGTTGGCAATCTGGTGGTGATCGCCGTGGCGTCGAGGATCGCGGTGCGAGTGGCTCCCTTGCAAGGGACGGCTGCGGGGTTGATTGCCCTGGTGGCTTTGTGGACGGCGTTCGCGTCGATCTCAGTGGTGCAGATTGTCGCGAAGCTTTAGGTTGTAGAGTTGCGTCACCATCGAGGCGACGCGGGTGCCGTTCGGGTCGGTCTGCGGGTTCACGGGGACGTACAAGGTTGTGGCTTGGCGGCGCGCGAGTACGTTGCTGGCGACCAGGGCGCGCATCATCCAAATCGCGAAGTCGACATCGGGACAATCGAGTCCGCACCAGCCTGGGTAGTGCGCGTCGGACGCACGGAGACGTGTGGTTGACGCTATGTGATTCGCGATCGTCTGTGTGAGGTCGCCGGGATCTCGGGATGGGCGTAAGGTGGGGAAGACGGCTTCCATCTGCGCGAAGAGTTGCTCGATTTCGCGGCGCTGGGGGAGCCAGGTGTGGTCCAGCCAGTAATGCGAGGTCTTGGCGACGGCGGTGATGACGTTCTTGATTTCCTTCTCGATGCGGTAGGCAGGGCCTGCGGGTAGATGTAGCAGGGTGCCTTGACGGAAGGCGGACACGTTTTCCATGAGGATCGCGCGGGTGAGCCATTCGGCCATGGTTTCGTCCTCGCAATCGGCGGCGATCCAGCCTGGATGTTCACTGGAGGCTTGCGCTGGGAGTTCGGCGACGAGGTGGAGTCCGCGGGTGATTTCTGCCGCGACCTCTGCGTAATGATCTGGGCTTTGTTCGATCTCTGCGGCGGACGCGGGCTCGAGAAGGCTGCCTTTGTGCGGAGGTCCACCGGCCATGGCGAGGTCGCAGAAAGAGCCCCACATGTCGTCCCAGGCGACCTTGCCGTCTTTACCGTACTTGATACCCGCCGAGCCCATGGACACTGGCTTTACGGTGTCGTAACGGTCCTGGTAAATCTCTGGAAGGAGCGTGCGGACACGATGTTCCAGAGACTGCAGGGTGCCGGGGAGGTCAAGGCTCATGCTTACTTCCAATGATAAAGAAAAAGCGCCCGCAGGCTGCGAGCGCTTCTTGCTTTTGAGTTGAGGCAGTTTATTTGGGCGTGATGTGAATCAGCGCTCCGGGGTTGCTGTCCTCGATCATCCAGAGGGAGCCGTCCGGAGCCTGTTCGATGTCGCGGATACGCTTGCCGACGTCCCAACGCTCGGCTACCTTGGCGCCGCCCTTGCCATCGAAGATGATGCGGTTGATGGAATGGCTGCCGAGGCCGCTGATGAAGCCGTTGCCGTCCCACTGCGGGAAGGTTTTCTTACCCTTGTAGAACATCAAGTTGCCGGGCGCTACGACGGGCACCCAGTACAGCACGGGCTGTTCGAACTGAGTGCTGGAGTCATGGCTGGGGATCGGGACTTCGTTGTAATTGCGACCGTAGGAGACCAGCGGCCAGCCGTAGTTCTTGCCCTTCTTGACGAGGTTGAGTTCGTCGCCGCCGGACGGGCCGTGTTCGACTTCCCAGAGTTCGCCGTTGGGGGCGAAGGCGAGGCCGTAGGGAGCGCGGAAGCCGGTGGCCCAAGTCTCGGAAGGCGTGAGGTTCTTGTCCGGAAAGGTGTAGGTGCTGACGACCTTGGCGGTCTTGGCGACCTCGGTGTCGCGCGGCGGATCGATGAGGTTGATGGTTTGCGCACCAGTCTTGCCGTAGTTGGGGTTGTCCGGGTGCGGCTTGCCGTCGAGGGTGAGATGCACGATCTTGCCGACGGGCTGGTCGGGATCCTGCGCGGGGGTCATGCGCTGACGGTCACCCACGGTCATAAAGAGGGACTTGCCGTCTGGAGCGAAGGCGATCTGGCCACCGGCCTGGCCGCCCTTGCCGCGAGGCATCTGACGCCAGATGACTTCAAAATCGGTGAGGCGGGGCGAGCGTCCGGCATTGAGCTTGGCCCAGGCGAGGACTTGGCTGCCGCCGTATTCGCCGGGCTCAATATAGGTGACGTACACGCGTTCGTCGGTCGCGTAGTTGGGCGAAAGGTAGATGCCCAGCATACCGTTCTGGCCCTGCCAGTAAACGGGCGGTGTGCCGCCAAGCGGGGCAATCTTTTCCCCTTCTGCGGAGACCAGCCAGATGGGGCCGATCTTTTCTGTGATCAGCATGCGGCCGTCCGGCAGGAAGGCGATGCGCCAAGGCAGCGAGAAGGTGGCGGTGGTGGTGAGCTTAAAGGGTTGTGTGGGCTCAGGCTTGGTGGCCCCGACGTTTACCTGTGCCCATGCGCCCACCGACGCGAGGGAGCACAGCAACGTGGCTCTAGCGATGTTGGAGGTCATCTGTTCTCATTCTTAGCATCGCATGCGTCACTGCAACGCGACACCGAGAGAGTTGAGCTCGCGACGGATGCCTGTGAGTAGCGACGGGGCGTGACCTGTAAAGATGAGGCTGAGCGTGAGGGCCGCCGCCGGTTTTGCGCCGGTGAGCGAATAGTAGAAGGGCGGCATCTCCAGGTCGAACTTGCCTTCGGGTCGAAGGTTCTGGATGAGTTGCTCCGCAACACCGATGAGCAGGAAGGATGCCTCACGGTTCTGTGAATGGTCATGCAAGGTGCTGTCTGGCACGCTCATTTGCAGAGTGACTTCGAGCCAGTCGCTGCCCTGCTGCGTGGGGAGGACGCTGTACGAGATGGGGTAGCGGGCCAGGATCTCTGGCCGCGCCCCAAGCTGATAGGCATCGTTGCTGCTGTTGCTGTTCCGGTTGGAAACGCTTTTCATCATGGCTTTGGTAATCCTCTTGTCTTTGGGCCTATTGCTGGACGGGTTGCCAGCCTTGCGAGCCGCCGCGATACGACGAGATGGTTTGGCCTTCGATGACCATGAGGTGGATCCAGTCATTTTCAAAGAGGGCACGGACGTTGGGACTGGCCGCGAGTACGGATTCGATGCGCTCGCGAGGCGCGTCCACAAGGACCTGCAGACGAACGGGTTCGTGCACCCACTTGGTGCCGTCGTGCAGGGACTGGAGCGGGAGACCGGTGCGAAGGTCGCCGGCGTTGCCTTCCCAGACGCCAAAGGTTCCAGCCACATTGTGGAGCACTTTATTGCCGCTGCCGAAGACTTCGTTGTCGACGGTGGAGCCGAAGTACTGCAGGTTGATCCAACTGGCGACGACCACGGGCGCGTTGAGGATGAGGTTGAGGACAGAACCGTCTGTATCGGCGCCGGGCTCGTACTCATGGAGGAAGACGCGACCCTGGAGGTTGAGGTCCCGAGTGCGCCAGCGGGGCGCGGCGATAAAGGCCGCGTTCCCCGCCAAGCCCCATTCCGGACGTACCTCCGAGTAGTCGCGACTGCGCTTCAGGGCTTCCTTTTCGATCGCTTCATCGGTACCGGTGGTGTTGCCACTGCGTTCGCGGCGAGCGGTTTTGGAGGCCGCCTGCAACCACTGTTCGACGTCGGCGCGCACGGCTGCGGGAAGGAGTCCGGCGCTGTCGTAAAGCGTCACCTGATCTGTTGTTGTGTTGTGGAGGCCACCGATAAAGACGGTGTCCTGCGGGATCGTGATGCCACGGGCGGCGAGGCCCTGGCGTACTTCCGGGTCGTTGAACAAAGCCGCGGCGAAGCGCGCGTTGATGTCGCCTTTGTGTCCGCCGCAGGCTCCGCAATCAAGACTGGAGCCGTACGGATTGTTGGCGGTGGTTGCACCGTGGCCGCAGAGCAGGACCACAGGCGCAATGCGCGAGACGTCGAGACTCATGTTCTTGAGGGCGCCGGCTGCGAGGTCCACGCGGTCCGAAACCGGGATGGACCATTCCATTTCCTTCTCTTCTGGGGCTGGCGCTGTGGGACTTGAAAAGTCCTGTACGAGGCGCGCGCCAAAGAGAGCACCGCCTGCTTCCACTGCCGGGAAGCAGGTAGCAGCGGAGCGGGAGAGGTTCTTCCAGACCTCGGCGAGGCCCTTGCCGATCTTCTCTAGCTGCGACTCTTTCGCGTGCACCCCTACGCGATGAGCCGGCGAGATCAGGACAGGGCACAGCGCCGAGGTTGCGACTTCCAGCGACATACCGAAAAAGCCCGCGAAACCGAGCGTTTCGATGCCGCCGGGTTGTTGCGCTTCGAGCGCACGGCGATAGACCTCTGAACGTACGTCAATACAGAAGACCGCCTGTAGCTGAGGACGCGGCAACTTGGCTGGCGAGGGTCCGGCAACCGATGTCAGCTTCTTGACGAGGCTGGAGCGGAACGATTCTTCAAAAGCGAGATGCGAGATGTACTTGGCGTCGGTGAACGTAGCGGCGGTGGTGGCGATGCCGTTGCGCCAGCCGGAATCCAGCGAAAGGAGCGCGGTGTCATAAGCAAGGCGGATGGCGAGAATCTGCTGGACCGTGTCCTTGCCAAAACCTTGGCGATCCTGAAATGCGGCGTAGGCGCTCCAGCCGATGACACTCATAAGCTGGCGATGGAGAAAGTCTGTCGCCAAGTCTTCCGGTACAGCGAGTTCGCGCAGGGCGACTTCGATTGCCTTTTCCGCGCCTTCTGGCAGTTGCTTCACATGCTGGCGAAACTCCGGGATACCGAAGGCCTCGGGGTTGCGATCCACTTCCGCAGCGCGCTTCCAGGCTGCGTATAGCGGGAGATCCCGCCAAGGCATGGACCAGGCGCTCTGTCCAGCATCGTAGTAAGACGAGCACCACTTGGAGACTTCATCAACGATGAAGCGGGCCCAGGTGGAACCGTGACGGATGTCGAGCCATTCGGCGACGGTGAACATACGCTCGGTGCGGGGCTCTTCGCGAAGGTTGCGCTGGAGCCAGGCTACTGGGTCCTCAATGCGCACTTGCTGGCCTTGCTGTTCGAGGACAGTGCGGATGTGCTTGGCAGAGATCGCGCCGCTGCTGAGCTTCTCTCGGTAGAAGTCCGCGTCCATCAGCATCGCGGCGTGGCCGTTGCGCTCGATGAGGCGGCCAGCCTGGGTGAACGGCATCTCCGTCAGGCCAAGGAAGGGGTTGACGGCGACGAAGTTCTGGAGAGGCCAGAGAGGCGCGATGCGCTTGGTGGCCTCCTGAATGTGTTGCTCCATTGCCTGGTGCTCTTCGCCAATTAGGACCATGCTTGCAGCCATTTCACTCTCTCCTTAGGAAGTTGGGACGGCCACACGGCGAGGGTCAGCCGGTTTGCCAGGGTGTTGATGTAGAAGCCGCTGCGAGCGTGTACGTAGATGGCGTAGGCAAGCTTGCTGGTGGCGATGCGGGGCAGCTGGTTTTGGGCGATTGCGGCGAGGAGGAAGAACGCGGCGACCGTGTAGGCGGCCCAGGTGGCATCGCTGGCGCTGGGTCCGGCGATGGTTTGGGCGAACTTTTCGAGCCGGAAGTAAACTTCGGCGGCAACGACTGCGCAGGCCAGAGCCAGAGGTACGCGGTAGAGCTTAGGGAGGACCGGCGGAAAGTTCCAAAACATCTGGGCGAGGCCGACGGCGAAGATCAAGTGGAAGGCACCCTGCGTTTCGAGCGGTACGCCCAGGGTGACGGCGGTGCCGAAGGTTACGGCGAGGGCGGCGATCAGGCAGAGAGCGAGCCAGGCGAGGTTGCCGGCCTTGTAGCGAGGCATGCTGCCCGCGGATACGGCGCCACCTGCAGAAAGGAAGGCGTGGGCCTTATACAGAGAGTGCGCGACGAGGTGTAGCAGAGCGAGGTGGAAGGCTCCGGCGCCGCATTCGAACATCATGAAGCCCATCTGCGCGACGGTGGAGAAGGCGAGGCAGCGCTTGACGCTGGCCTGGGTGAGCATCACGGCGGAGGCGAACAGCGCGGTGAAGCCCCCGATGATGCAGAGCATGAGCATCGCGCCGTCGGACAGCGTGATGAGGTCACGGAAGCGGATGATGAGCATACCGCCGGCGTTGATGACACCAGCGTGCATCAGAGCGGAGACGGGGGTGGGCGTTTCCATGGTGTCCGGCAGCCAGCTGTGGAAGGGGAACTGCGCGGACTTGAGGAGCGCAGCGAAGACGAGCAGGCCGCAGATCCAGCCGACGGCTTCCGGTTGAGCGGCGGGACCGGCCTCGCGCATGCGTACGGCGCCGGCGAAGATGCCGTCGAGGCTCCAGGTGCCGAAGGTCTGGTAGGTAAGGATGAGCGCGGCGGCGAGAGTAACGTCGCCGAGACGGCTGATCATGAACTTCTTGCGGGCAGCGAGACGAGCGTCAGGCCGGGTCTTGTAGAACTGCAGGAGTTGATGAAGGCTGAGGCTGATGCCGCACCAACAGGCGGCAAAGACGAGCAGGTTCTTGGCGAGTACGAGCGCCATGACGAAGGTGGCGGTAAGGCACAACCACTGGAAAAATCGGGCCTGTCCGGGGTCGCCCATGAGGTAGCGGCGGGAGTAACGCACGACTACCCAAAACAAGAACGTGTTGAGCAGCAGAAGGACGCTGGTGAGCCCATCGACGAAGGGTACGGCCGCGAGTGAGCCGAGGAGGCAAGCGGTGGCGTACCACTGCGCGAGGGTCGCGGCTTTTTGACCTGCGAGCAAGCGGGACGTTGGCTGGGATTCCATACTTCTTGCAATGTAAAACGAACGCTACTGTTCTTTCCAATAGATGTTTTATACACAGACGTTCTATTCGGTATATTGATTGGAGGCGCTATGTTCCTGAATTATCATCATCTTCGCTACTTTTGGGCCATCGCTCATGAAGGAAATCTCACGAGAGCGGCGCAGCGGATGAACGTCGCGCAATCGGCATTGAGCATCCAGTTGCGGAACCTGGAAGAGTCTTTGGGGCACCCGCTGTTTGTCCGGAAGAACCGAAAGCTGGTGTTGACCGAAGCGGGGCAGATGACGCTTCAATATGCCGATTCGATTTTTCGCGCGGGCGAAGAGTTGATCGATACGTTGAAGCACCGGTCGCTGCGGTCGCGGCAGATTCTGCGGGTGGGCGCGGTGGCGACGCTGTCGCGCAATTTTCAATGGGAGTTTGTGAAGCCGCTGCGGAGCCGCAAGGATGTGGAGTTGGTGATCCGGTCCGGGAATCTGCGGGATCTCGTGGTGCAACTCCGGAATCACGAGGTGGATGTGGTGCTGTCGAATCACGCATTGCGCCGCGACTCGGAAACTGATCACTACAGCCATCTGGTGGGCGAGCAGGAGGTGAGCCTGGTAGGGCAGCCCAAGCTAGCCCGGAAGGGGTTTGTGTTTCCGGAAGAGTTGAACCGTACGCCGGTGATTCTGCCGAGCATGGAAAGCGATGTACGGGCGGGGTTCGACCTGATTCTGCATCAGGCGGGGATCCATCCGGTGATCGCGGCGGAGGTGGACGATATGGCGATGTTGCGTGTCATGGCGTTGCGTTCGAATGCGGTGACTCTTGTGCCTCGCGTGGTGGTGCACGATGAGTTGCGCGATGGGACGCTGGTGGAGCTGTACCGGCTGCCCGCATTGAAAGAGAGCTTCTTTGCGATTACGCCGACGCGTACGTTTCCGAACCCCTTGGTGAAGGAACTGATTACGGCAGCAAGCCGCGGACGGTGAGAGACACATACAATGCAGAGGTAATGCTGTTGACCCGCCGTGATTTGTGGAAACTGCTGCCGGTGTGTGCGTTCGGGCAAAACACCGCGCCAACGCTATTCCAGGTGGCTTGCATGACGTTGCCGTATGCCGCGTTTCCATTTGAACGCGCGCTGGCAGGGATACGGAATGCGGGATACCGGTTTGTGGCTTGGGGTACGACGCATGTGGATACGACGGGTGCGACTCGGCCAGTGTTGAGCGTGAACGGTTCACCGAAGGATGCACTAGACATCGCGTCGCGCTGCCGGAACGTCGGGCTGGCGCCCGTGATGATGTTTTCGGGGGTCAACTTTGAGGATGCGAGCGCCGTGGATGCGTACAAGCGGCGGATCGATCAGGCGAATGCGGCGGGGATCGGGCAGATCATCGTGTTCGGGAAGACGACCGCGGGGAGTTATTCGACGGTGATCGGCAATCTGCAGCTGGCAGCGCGGCATGCCGAGGGGTCCGGCACGATGCTGGTGCTGAAACAGCACGGCGGCAATACAGCGACGGGCGAGATGTGTTCACGGCTGATTGCCGATGTGGGACATGCGGCGGTACGGATGTGTTACGACGCGGGCAACGTGCTGGATTACGAAAATCAGGATCCACTGCCGGACATACAGAAGTGCTGGCGGGACGTACGGTCGTTTGCGTTGAAGGATCATCGCAATACGCCCAAGGATGAAGATTGCGGGATCGGGTTCGGCGAGATTGACCATTACAAACTGTTTGCGCCGGTGATGCGTACGGGGTTGACGATGCCGATTGCGGCGGAGAACATCGGTGCGCCGTTGATGCCGAGGCCGCGTACGGCAGAAGGTGTGGACCGTTTGGCGCGAAGGTCGCGGGAGTTTTTGGAGACGGTACTGACCGGCCTTGGCAGTGCGATCGAGACAAAGGAAGGGTGAAAGATATGGCTTTGCATCGTAGATCTTTTGTGGTTGCTGCCGGCGCTGCTGCTGCAGCATTTGGGCAGACGGGGCAGGCGCGGATCGCGACGGCGATGATCGGCGTGGGGAATCGCGGGAGCCAGGTGATGAGCGGGGTCCTGCAACAGCCGAATGCCGCTGTGGCCGCGATTTGCGACATCAAGGCGGACCGGTTGGATGCGGCCGCTTCCGCGGCGGCGAAGGATCAACCGAAGACGTACAAGGATTGGCGCGCGGTGATCGATCGCAAGGATATTGAAGCGGTGTTCATCGCGACGCCTCCACACCTGCATGCGGAGATGGCTGTCGCGGCATTGCAGGCAGGCAAGCATGTGTACTGCGAAAAGCCTGTGGGCGTAACAGCGGCACAGGTACGCGAGGTGGTGAAGGCGGCCAAGGCTAGCAAGAAGGTGTTCATGGCCGGACAGCAGTTACGGTCCTTCACGCAACTGCAGGAGGCAGTGGCGAAGATCCGCGGCGGCGTGATTGGGAATCTGCTGATGGTGAAGGCGCAGCGGCACGCAGGGTCTGATTTGAGCCATACGGGGAGTTCCGCGGATTGGTATTTCGACGTGGATAAGTCCGGCGGTTATCTGATTGAGCAGTCCGTGCATAACCTGGATGCATGTAACTGGGTGATTGGGGCGCATCCCGTGAAGGCGTCTGGTTTTGGGGGTACGCAGTTGTACAAGAACGACCCTCCGGGCCGTAACATTTACGACTGCAATGTGCTGACGTTCGATTATCCGAACGGGGTGAAGCTGTCGTTTACGCTGAACGTCTTTCATCCTTCGGGGATGCCGCTGGGCGGGCAGTACATTCACGTGTTCGGGTCGCAGGGGGCAGTGGACCTGATGTATTCGACCAACATGTACAAGCTGAACGGCAAGGAGCCTCCGGTGGTGCTTGCGGAAAAGCGCGAGGAAGCGCCGCACGGGCATACTACTGCGTTCTACGACTGCATCACAAAGGGATCAGCAAATCCGGCGGATATCACGGTTGGGGCTACTGCAGCGCTAACTGCGATTTTGGGACATACGGCGATGACGAAGCAGAGCGTGGTGTCCTGGAGCGAGCTGGGCGTTTCTCTGTAATCGCGCTTACCACTCGGCGAACGGTATCATACGAAGATCTTGGACCGAGAGGACCTGCAAGGGGCAGAGAGTTTATTGGCGGCGTTGAGCCATGGCGACCGGGAATCGCTCGATCGTCTCATGCCACTCGTGTATCAAGAATTGCACCGGATGGCGTCGAGTGTACTGCGCGGGGAGTCTACGACGCGGCGTACGCGGCCGACATCGCTGGTAAATGAGCTGTATCTGGAATTGCAGCGGCAGGGCAGTCTGCGGGCCGAGTCGCAAAAACACTTCTTTCACATCGCGGGATACCTGATGCGGCGCATCCTGGTGCAGCACGCGAGGCGGCGGGCAGCGCTGAAGCGAGGCTCGGGCAGGACGGATATTCCAATCAGCGATTTTCTGGCCAGTACGGTGCCCTGGGAAGATCATCCGGAGCGGATGCTGGCCTTGAACGAAGCTCTGTCGCGCCTGTCGGATTTTGACCCGATCAAAGCCTCGATTGTGGATCTGCGGTTTTTTGCCGATTTGTCTGTTGAGGATACGGCACGAGTGCTGGAGATGTCACCAACGACAGTGAAGCGGCATTGGGCAGTGGCGCGCGTCTGGCTGTTCGATCAATTGCAGAGTGACGGCGGCAGCGAGGCGTCTGCGGTGTGAGCGACGCTACAGGCCGCTGGGCAAAGATCGACGCATGCCTGGGCGAGGCTCTGGATATTGAGTCCCCGTCCGAGCGCGAGGCGTTTTTGGTGTCGCAACTGACTGGAGATCCGGAAGCACTGGCGGAGGCGCGGCGATTGCTGTCGCAAGCCGATACCGCCTACGAGGTGTTTGACCGATCGCCCGTCGCGGATCTTGCCGGGTTGAAGGAAGGCGCGCGGTTGGGGCCGTGGCAACTGGTGAAGCAGTTGGGGTCGGGCGGCATGGGCGTGGTTTGGATGGCGCGCCGGGTGGACGGGCAGGCGGAGATGCTGGCGGCGATCAAGCTGCTTCCACCAGCGTTTCGAAATGCGGACCTCGAACAGCGATTTCAGGTTGAGAAGCAGATTCTGGCGCGGTTGGAGCATCCGGGCATCGCGCGGTTGCTGGATGCTGGGACGGGCGGCGGTGGCGACACGCCGAACTTCGTTATGGAGTACGTGGACGGACAGTCGCTCACGGACTACATCGCGCAGGAACGGCTCCCACTGGCGGCGCGATTGCGGCTGTTCTTGCGGATCTGCGACGCCGTACAGTACGCACATTCGAATCTGGTGATCCATCGGGATCTAAAGCCGCATAACATTCTGGTGAACGCGAAGAGCGAGCCGAAACTGTTGGACTTTGGGATCGGCAAGATCGTGAACGAGGCGCAGCAGAATGCGACGCTGCATCGTGCCTTCAGCCTGGATTATGCGAGCCCTGAGCAGATTCGCGGCGCGGCGATTGGAACTGCGGCAGATGTGTACGCGCTGGGGCTGATTCTGTACGAGATGTTGACGGGTGAGCCGGCGCGGCGATGGGGATCGCTGGCGTTGGGCGAGGTTCTGGATCGTGCAGATCGATTCGAGTTGCCGCCGATGGAGGATCGGGATCTGACGGAGGTTTGCCGGAAGGCGACGGCGGTGGATCCGACCATGCGGTATCGCACGGTGGCGGAGTTCGCTGCGGATGTAGAGCGCCGCGCGGAGGGGCGTCCGGTAGAGGCGCGGCCGGTGAGCCAGTTGTACCGGGCGTACTGCTTTGCCCGGCGGAATCGCGTGGGGGTGGCATCGGCGAGTGTCGCGGTGGCGCTGATTTTGGGGTTGACGGTATGGGGTTGGGTTTCCGCCCAACGGGCAGCCAGCGAACGCGCAGTAGCGGTGGAGAAGACGGTCGCCTTACAGTCTGCTTTGTTACGGGAGAGCGAAGCGCTCAAGAAAGAAGTGGAAGCTCGCAGCACGGCGGAAGCGAGGCGATTGGAAGCGCAGCGGCAAACGGAGTTCGCACAGTCGATGCAAGCGCTGGCGGCGCAACGGGAACTGCAGGCAGAAGAACGAATGCGCAGTCTGCTGCGGTTGTATCAGGCCTCGATGGGGTCCGCAGTGCAGAGTGTGGCGCGACTGTCTGGCGGTACGGCAGCGAGCATCGCGTGGATGGAGTCGGCTCTGCAGCGGCTTTCCGAATTGAAACCTTCGGAGGCTGGCCGGCCTGCGTACCTGGCGATGCAGGCCGAGACGCACGTGAATCTGGCGTCGCTGTACGGCGGGTCTAACAGCAACCTAGGGCAGAAGGAAAAATATGAATCGCACTTGCGGCGGAGTTTGGAGTTGTGGAGCGAGGCGCATCGCCTGGCGCCAAACAATCACGAGTGGACGCGCGGGTACCTGAGTGCGCGATTTAGTGTTGTGCGGCTGGACAAGGCGAAGTTTGAGAAAGGCAAGCCGCTGCCGGAGGTCTGGCTGAAGACGCTTCAGGACTTCACAGCTTTGGCGGCGGTTTTTCCACCAGCGACTCGTATTGTTGGCGATTACTATTTCTGGCGGGCGACGTATCAGCCGGAAGTTGCGGCCAGTGTCGCAGACTACCGGTCTAGCTTGGCGTGGTTTCAGAAAACACTTGATGAAGCGAAACCAACGATGCTGGCATTGCGGGATAACGCACTACTGCACAAGTATCTGGCCGATTCGCGGACGCTGGCGTTGGAAGAGCGGTTGCAACATGCGGCAGAGGCGATCCGGCTGGACACGCGGCGGGTGCAACTGGATCCGGATAACGCGGCATCGAAGCTGGACCTTGCGTTTAGCATCGCTGTTGGCGCAGGGCTAGCGCATCAAAAGGGCGACTATAGAGACTCACTGGCCAAGTTCCGGGAGGCGTTTACGATACGGCGAGACTTGGCGCGGAACGACCGCCAGAACGCCTTTCTGGTTCGTTCGCTTTGGTTCCCCTTGCGCTGGTATGGCCAGACGGCCTACAAGCTGGGGGATTGGGAGACGCTGCGGGTCGCGATTCGCGAGTACGAGTTGTTGATTCGTGAGGTGGACCCCGCTTACCGCTCGTTGACAGACGATGTCGGATATGTGGTTTTCCAGGCGTTTGTAGCAGAGCATGACGGCTCCAGCGACAAGGCTTGCACACTGCTGAATCAGGCGCTGGCCATGCAGAAAACCAACACCGCAACTCAGCGGACCTGGTATTCGTTGGATGACCTCATGGAGGAGATCACCCAACGCAAATGCCAGGTTGCGAAGTAACGGTTAGTTGTTGGTGACCAGCGGGGCGAAGTAGCCACTGATATCCATCAACAGATTTGCCGATGACGAGGTGTAGACGCTGATGGCTCCGCCGGTGCCCGCGGGTACGATGGCGGCGTTGGAGGTCAACGCGCCGTCGATAGCGTTCAACGTGGAGACGGTCGGGCGGCTCTGTCCGGCTGCGAATAGCGTTAAGAATCCGAAGAATCCGTTGGGAATCACAGTGGAGTTGGTGACGTAGGCTTGCGCCGTGGACGGGACGTTGCAACTACTCGAGGGTACGGTGAAGTTACGTGTCTGATCCGCGGCCATGATTGGGCCGCCGAAGGGTCCGGCCGATAGGCGTGTGTCGAAGATGCGGCAGGGTTGCACGGGGAAGAACGCGAGAGCACCGGGTTGTCCGGGCGCCGCGAAGTAGCCGTTGAGATCCGCGAGCAGGTGCGTCTGGTCGGTCACGAAGGCGTTGAAGGCTCCGCCGTTGCCGGCACGCAGAATTGCAGAGTTGGCGACGATGGTGCCGGTGAGGTTATTGAGTGTGGATACAGTAGGCCGCGGGGAACCGTCATCGGGGAAGAGTGTGAGGAAGCCAAGGGTGCCGGTGGGGAGCGTCGTAACGTTGAGCGAATAGGCTTGTGCAGCGGCGGGCAGACAGTTGGTGCTGGTGCTGCCATCGATGCGGCGCGTTCCCTGCCCTGGGATGACGCCGCCTTGGCCAGCTCCGCGAGTGTCGAGCAGGCGGCAGGGCGTTACGGGATAGAACGCGAGCGCACCCGGAGTGCCCGCGGGTACAAAGTAACCGTTGACGTCGAGGATGACGTGTGCGGCATCGGTGGCGAAGACGGATACGGCTTGTCCGGCACCTACGCCTACGATGGCTGCGTTGGCTTTGATGCGACCGTCGAGCGAGTTCATGGTGGAGACAACCGGCTGCTGTTGTCCGGCAGGCCAGATGGAGAGGAAGCCGAAAGGTCCGCCGGGTACCAGCGTGACGTTGAGGGCAACGGCAGTGGCGTTGGAGGGAATCGCACAGGCTCCAAAGGTAAAGTTGCGGAAGGTGCCACCGGGAATCGGCGTACCGGGCGAGACTCGCGTGTCGGCAGCGCGGCACGGCGCGATGGGGATGAAATGCGAACCAGTGACGATGGTCGGAGTGAGAGTAGTGACGTTCACCGAGTTACTGGTTAGACCCGAGGTTACGTTGCGAACCAGGAACGTGTTGGTGCCGGCGATCAAGGTTGCCTGGAAGACCAGTTGGGTGGCTGACTTGGACGTAAGCGAGGCATTGTCGATGATTGTGGAGCCGTTGATTTCCACACGTGCGCTGCTCGGGTCAAAGCCGGTGCCGGTGAGCGTATAGGTCAGGGTGCCGGCCGTAGACGGGTTGGGCGAGACGGTGCTGAGCACAGGCGCGGCGACGGCAGACTGATTGACGGTGAAGGTCTGGCCGGCGATGAGTACGGCACCAGAGCGGGCGGCGCCGGAGTTGGCGGCGATGCTGAGGCCTACGTTGCCAGATCCTGAGCCGGGAGAGCCGCTCGAGATCGTAATGAAGTTGCTGGAGGTGGACGCCGAGAAGGTGCATCCGGCCTGGGTGGTGACCGATACGGAGATGTTGCCTCCCGCGGCGGCGACGGTGGTGGACGTTGAGCCCAGCGAGTACGAACAGGTTGGCGGGGTCGTGGTACCGAACTTTGCGGCAAAGGTGTCTGCAGTGCCGCCGCCGTACGTGGTTTGCACGCCGTTGACGGTGGTGAGGGCGGGGGAAGAAGCCGACTGGACTTCGCCACCGATGTAGAAGGCGCCGTTGTCCGCCGCGATGTAGCCTTTGCCGTAGCCGGTGATGTCGGTACGTACGCAAGCGGCGCCGCCGTAGTAGGACTGGAATAGCAACTGAGTGCCTGCGGAGTTGATCTGGCCGACCAAGCCGGTGAAACAACCGGAAGTACGTTGGGAGGTGCTCTGTACGGCGTTAACGGCTGCAATGTCGGTGGAGAGCGTGTCGGCGACGAAGGCTACGGTGCCCGAGGAGGGATCCACGGCGATGCCTGACACGTCGTCGCGATTGTTGCCGCCCGCAAGGGTTCCCCAAATGAGGCTGGTACCGCTGCCGTTCAGCTTGGCGATGTACACCTCGGTATTGGCGAGAGTGGAGCGAAGTGGATTGACGAGTCCAACGGCGCCAGATGCGTTGCCAGCGACGTAGACAGCGTCGCTGAGGGGGTCCACAGCGAGACCGCGAGCGTTCATCGAGCGGAAGTGCGAGGCGTAGATGAGGGTGCTGCCGGTGGGATTGATCTTGGCGACGACCTCGGCGAACTGGGTCTGGTTGAGGGGTTGGGTTCCAAAGGTTGCGGTGGTGGTCCAGGTGGTAAATGGAAGTCCCACACCGCCGTTGACGAAGGCATTGCCGCTGCTGTCAACCGCAACGAAGGCGCATTGCAGCGGCAAATAAGTAGCGTAAGAGACTTGGCCGGCCGAGGTGAGCTTCATCAGAAAGCCGAGTCCGTCGCCTGAGGGCTTTGTGGGATGGAGCGAACCGGATGTGGTGGGAAGCGCGCCTGTGGTACCGGCGGGAATCGAACCGCAGAAGTAGTTGTTGCCCGAGGAGTCCGTCGCGGCGCTTCTTGGTATGAGGTCGGTGGCGCCGGTGCCAGTGGTGTTGTAGAGCAAGCCGGAGCCTTGGGCGTTGAGCTTGACGATGCGCGAGGCACCTGTACCGTCGCGTTCAAAGGCGATGAACACTTGGCCTGATGTGTCGACGGCACCGGCTGCGGGTGCGACGGAGAAGCCCAGGTACGTGGAGAAGACGAGTTGTCCTGAGGCGTTGAACTTACTGACGAAAGTACCGGCGGTTGAGGAGAAGGCATTGACCTGTGGAAGGCCGGAGGTGCCTTGGCCATACAGGTACATGCTGCCGGTGCCGTCGGTGAGTACGCCGCCGATGGCGTCGCGTCCGGTGCCGCCCATGTATGTGAGGTACGTGATGGGTGGATCGATGACGAGGTCCTTGGTGCGGTCGTAGTTGGCGACTTCAAATCCCACAGTGGCGCCAGAGGCCTTGTAGTTCGCGGTAACGGCGATCTGGCGGCCTTGGGCATCGCGCTGATAGACGCGCGGGGCTAGCTGACGGAGGAGGCCTTGGGGCGTATGAAAGGCGAGAGAGCCGTCTGCCTGAACTTTTGGCGTGGCGCCTTCAAACTGCATACGGATGGACTGGACGCCGGCACCTGGGCGAACGACAAAGTCGTACTCCAACTGGCCTTTGGCATCGAAGTAAAACAAAAGATCGGTGGACGGGTAGACGTCGCGCAGAAGGACCCTGGCAAAGTGCGGAACGCTGGTGACCGAGGTGGCGTCGCTGAGGTAATTTGAGACACCTGGTACCGTATCCAAACCCTTCACCATACTGGCACCATTGGTACCAGCCAGGGTCATTCGTACGCGTGTTTTGCCATCCAAGAGACTGACTGTGCCTTTGTGGCCGACCAAAAGCGTATGGCGCCCGTGCCGGGCTACATAACGGATATCTGGTGCAAACTGGCCCTGATTGGGCTCAAAGTACTGGGGCGCGGGTGCGGTATTGGCGTACAACAACGCACTCGCCGCTGCCGCCTGGCAGAGAAAAAACAATCTCATGTTCCCTGTTCGTGCAGAAGTCCGACAAACGGGACCAGCAGCAGTGCAAAAAATTTTGTTCGTTACGAACGGCGCGCGGCTTCGTGGTCGCGGTCGAAGTAGCGGACGATGGCGTAAAAGATGAGCGTGCTGCAGGCGAGGTACATGGCTGCGGCGTAGCCCATGAGGTTGCCGATGCCGATGGTGCGGCGGGCGAGGCCACCGAGGTACGGCGCGAAGCCTGAGACTCCGGCACCTGCGACATTGAGGACGCCGACGGCGGTGGCGCGTTGGCTTGCCGGTACGACATCGAAGGCGCTGGGCGCCTGATTGCCTGCGATGAAGCCGGCGAAGAAGCCGAAGCACATGGCGGCGATGCGGGTGGCGCCGAGTGTTGGTCCGATACCGATCAGGTACATGCAGGGGGCGCAGCCGAGGAAGGCGATGAGGATGATCCAGAATCGTGCGGCTTTGTTGCGCAGGTAGATCTTGTCGGCGAGGAAGCCGCCGGTGAGGAGTCCCAGAGCGGTACCGATTTGTGGATAGACGCTGGCTTCAAAGCCGGCTCGGGCGAGACCGATGCCGAAGCGGTCGTAAAGGAAGGTGGGGAGCCAGGTGTAGACGAGGAAGAGGCCGAAGGTGGCGATGCCGACAAATACCATCACGACTCGAATGGACGGGATCTTGAAAAGTGCTCCGAAGCTGCGGAAGGACGCTGGATTGGCGGTGTCCATCGCGGTGAAATGCGGAGGCACGGTGCGGAGGAAGAGCCACAGCGGCAGAGCGAAGAGAATGCCGATGGCGCCGAGTGCTAGAAAAGCAGCACGCCAGTGGAAGAGTTCGGCAATCCAGCCGCTGAGTGAGCCTCCAAGCGCGACGCCGACCATTTGGCTGCTGGCGAAGATCGCGATGGCGCGGGAGCGCGTTTCGGGGCCATGGGCGTTGGCCATTAATGCGAAAGCAGCGGGCATGAAAAAGGACTCGGATACACCAAGGAGTGCTCGGCAGGCGAGCAGCGCTGTACCGTTGGGTGCAAGGCCAGAGAGTACGGTGAAAGTACTCCAGATGATGAGGCTGCCGACTACAAGCTTGACTCGCGAGAAGCGATCGCCAAGGATACCTGCGATGGGCGAGGAGAGGCCGTAGACCCAGAGGAAGAGGGCTCCGATCAGGCCGAGGGTTTGGTCGCTGTAGGCGAACTCCTTTTGAAGTGATGGCAGGAGCGTGTACACCACCTGCCGGTCGGCATGGTTGAGGACGTAGGCCATCCAGAGGAACGCGATGAGGCTCCACTCGGGGCGGATCATTTGGGATTAGGCAACACGGTATTGGTCCACCACGTCATGATTTACCTCCACTCCTAAACCGGGCCCCGTGGGTACTGCAAGGAAGCCGTCCTGCAAGGTCAGTGGGTCGCGCACGAGGAGGCGGCTGAGCGGACCTTGCGATGTGTTGAACTCCACGAACTCGGCTCTGCGCTGGAAGGCGAGCAGGTGTAGCGAGGCCGCGGTGAGAAGGTCACTGGACCAAGAGTGTGGGATCACCAAGCGGTTGGCGCGTTCGGCCATGTGTACGATCTTGCGGCCGATGGTGAGCCCACCGCAGCGCGAGAGGTCGGGCTGGAGGACGTCGATGCCGCCGCGTTCGATGAGCATCTGAAAGCCCCAGTCCGTTGCTTCCTGTTCGCCGCAAGCGATGCGGAGATGCGTGGATTCGGCGACTTGGCGGTAGCCATCGTAGTCTTCTGGATGCAGAAGTTCTTCGACGAAGTACGGCGCGAACTGTTCGATGGATCTGACGACCTGGATCGCCTCTTTGGCGGTACGCTCGACGAACCAGCCGGTGTCGACCATGAGGTCGTTGCGGTCGCCCAGAGCCTCGCGCGCGGCTTCGACGAGGCGGACGTCCATGCGGTGGTCTTTGCCGAAATCACCCCAGCCGAACTTGACGGCTTGAAAGCCTTGATCGAGGTAGGCTTTTGCGGCGTCGCGCATGGCTTGCGGTGTGGGACGGAACAGGGTGCTGCCGTAGGCTTTGACCTTTTCGCGCCATTTGCCGCCGAGGAGGATGTGAATGGGCTGCTGGTAGAACTTGCCGCAGATGTCCCAAAGTGCGATGTCGATGGCGGAGATGGTTTGCAGGGCTGCTCCGCGGCGGCCGTAGTAGATGGAGCCACGGTACATGCGGTACCAGAGTCGTTCGACTTCGAGCGGGTTCTCGCCGATGAGGAGCGAACGAAGGCCGTCCATGAACTCCATGCCAGGGTCTTTGCTCCACTTGGGGGCGTCCACACAGGCCTTGGCCACGGGGGCAGAGGTCTCGACGTCGGAGTAGCCTACGAGGCCGGCGTCCGTGGTGACTTTGACGAGGCCCATGTAGGTTGGGCCGAGCGGCTCTTCTGCGCCTTCCGGCTTGTTGTAGAGGCCCTCAGACTTGAGGACCATGAACTCGACGTCGGTGATCTTCAAGCGCCCAGAACCTCGCTCCAGGGTTGTTCTTGCGCAACGACGAAGAGGGTTTGGCCCTTGGTGGGACGGGCTGACAGATGCAGCATCGCGATCCAGCCGTCGCGCGGAGAGAGGATGTCGCGGGCGGGCGAGGAGTGATCGAAGAAGTCGTGCAGGCGGCCTAGCAACTGGCCTTTTTGCACTTGTGTGCCGGGTGCGATCACCGGTTCCCAGATGCCGTCGGCTGGCGCGGGGATGTAGCAGTCGAGCTGAGCGGCTTCGATCAGGCGGGGCGGGCCGTCGGATTCGGGACGTAGCTTTTGGACGCTGCCTTCGAGAAGGCCGTAGTGCCGGAGCGCATTGCGGACGCCTTCGTAGGCGTAGCGAACGCCGGTACGGTCGAGCGAAGCGCCGGCACCGAGTTCGCTGCCTAGGGTGACTTTGCCTTCCAATTCGGCTTCATCGGTGAGGAGGCCCGAGGCCATGGCGCTTGAGTAAATGAGGACGAAAGGGGTGTCGAAGATCTGGGCGAGTTGGGCGGTTTCAGCGCACTGCCTGGGGTCTGGGATGGGATGGAACGACATGCAGTGCGGGAATGCGCCTTCCATACCGCCTGAGTGAATGTCGATGACGATGCGCGCTTGCGGAAAGAGTACAGTTTTGACGAAGTTCGAGATGCGGTACGAGATGGTGCCGCGCGGGTTGCCGGGGAAGGCGCGGTTCATGTTCACGCCATCGAGAGGCGATGTACGCGTGTTGGCGATGCAAGCGCTGGTGCTGAGTTGCGGCATCAGGATGACGCGACCGGACATCTCTTCGGGGTTGAGGTCGGTGCAGAGACGCTTGAGGCCGACCTGACCTTCGTACTCATTGCCGTGCGTACCGCCGAAGCAGAGGACACCATTGGGATTGGGGCCGCGGAGTCCGTTGATGACGGTGAGTGGTACGAGCGAGTAGCCCCAGGTTCCGTCGCAATGGAACGCGAGTTGGTAATGGTGCTTGCCGCCCCGGGCGAAGTCGATGTCGGCGAAGTTGTGGATGACCTCTATCAAGCGGCTGGACCTAGGTTCCTAGACTACGGGAGGCGGCTTGAAATTTCAATCTCGGTGTTCAGGTGCCTGGACAGTGGGGGCGTACTCGACGGCGGGTTGGTATACGCTATGGTGTAAAGATCCATGCGAAGCCCATTTTGGGTTGCTGCCTTTGGCTTCGCGGCCGCCCTCGTAAGTCCGGCCCAGACGCCGGCCGACCTGTATACGTCCCACATTCAGCCGCTCTTTCAGAAGAGTTGCCTGCCTTGCCATAATGCTGCTTCGTCGCAAGGCGGACTCGACTTGTCGTCGCGCGCGGCGATGTTGAAGGGCAGTGAACATGGGCCTGTGGTGTTGCCGGGCAAGCCTGAGCAATCGCAGTTGTACAAGGTTGTGGCGCATATTTCGAAGCCCACGATGCCTTTCAACGGCAAGAAGCTGGCTGAGGCGGATGTCGCGAAGATTGCCGATTGGATCCGCGATGGTGCGGAGTTTGGTCCACCGGCGAAGGATCCAGATGGCGTGGATCTGGCGGAGGTCCAGAAGCATTGGGCGTTCCGGAATCCGGTGCGTCCGGTGGTACCGGCGGGCCGGTTCGCGAATCCGATTGATGCGTTCGTGGATGCGGAGCGTGGCAAGCATGGCGTGAAGGCTGCGGGTCCGGCGAGCAAGACGACGCTGATACGGCGTGTGTATCTGGATTTGATTGGGTTGCCACCGACGCCGGAAGAGGTCGCCGTATTTGTGAGTGATGCGGATCCGAAGGCTTACGACAAATTGGTGGATCGACTGTTGGCTAGCCCTGCGTATGGCGAGCGTTGGGGACGGCATTGGCTGGACATCTGGCGTTATTCCGACTGGTATGGGTACCGGCAGAGTGCGCAGGTACGGTATTCGCAGCGGCACATCTGGCGGTGGCGCGATTGGACGGTTGAGTCGCTCAATGCGAACAAGCCGTACGATCGAATGATCCAAGAGATGGTGGCTGGGGATGAGTTGGCGCCGGGAGATCCGGCCGTGGCGCGTGCGACTGGATATCTGGCGCGTAGCTGGTATTTGTTCAATCGCAATGTGTGGCTGAGCGATGTTGTGGAGTACACGTCGGCGAGCTTTATGGGGCTGACGCTGAAGTGCGCGCGGTGCCATAACCATAAGTACGATCCGATTCCGCAGGCCGATTATTACCGTTTTCGGGCGTTTTTTGAGCCTCATGAGGTGCGGACGGATCGCGTACCGGGGCAGGCGGACATTCTGAAGGATGGATTGCCGCGAGTGTACGATGCCGATGGGTCGCGACCGACGTACCGCTTTATCCGTGGCAATGAGGCGACGCCGGATGAATCGATCCAGTTGCAGCCAGCGGTACCGAAGCTGTTTGGCAAGGTGGATTTGAACATCAAGCCGGTGCCGTTGCCGCTGGCGGATTCGTTTCCAGATACCCGAGCGTTTGTGCCTGGGGATCTGATTGCTGAGGCGAAGGCGAAGATCGAGAAGGCACAAGCGGAGCTTGAGAAAGCGAAGGCGAAGCCGGAACCTGATGCGGTGATTCGTGCTGCGGAACGTCGCGTGGAGGCGGCGAAAGCTGATCTGCCGGCGCTTGAGGCGAGGATACAGGCGGATCTGGCAGCAAGCCAGACTCCGGTGCCAGCGAATGTCGAGGATCTGGCGGCGACGGCGCGGAAACTGGAAAAAGAAGCGAATCGGTTGCATGCCGATGCCGCGATGATCCTGGCGCGGCATGAATTCGACCTGGCGGCTGGCGACGAGAAGAAGTTGGGCAAGCCTACGGCGAAGCTGGAAGAAGCGGCGAAGTTGTTGAAGGAACCTGCTGAGGGGTACACGCCAATTGGGCCGAAGTATCCGACGTCGAGTACGGGACGGCGGCTGGCATTGGCGAAGTGGATCGCGTCGCGCGAGAATCCGCTGACAGCGCGGGTGGCAATCAACGATATGTGGGGGCGGCATTTTGGGAAGCCGCTGGTGTCGACGGTGTTCAACTTTGGACGCAGTGGCAAGGCGCCGTCGCATCCCCAGTTGTTGGACTGGCTGGCGGTGGAGTTTATGGATCGCGGCTGGGACATGAAGGCAATGCACCGGTTGATGGTGACATCCGATACGTACAAGATGTCGAGTACGGCGGTGGATGCGAGCGTCGATCCCGACAACGTGTATTTGGGCCACATGAATCCGAAGCGTATGGAAGCAGAAGTGGTACGCGATAGCATGCTGGCGATTGCGGGCAAGCTGGACCGTACGATGGGCGGCGCGGACATCGATGAGAAGAAGGGCGACAGCGTGTTCCGACGTACGATTTACTTCCGCACGGCGCCGGACCTGCAGATGGACATCGCACAGGCGTTTGATGTGGCGAGTCCGATTGAGTGCTTCGAGCGGAGCGTAAGCATTGTGCCGCAGCAGGCGCTAGCGCTGTCGAATGGTCCTTTAAGCTTTACGGTCGCGCGTACGGTGGCGGGGCAGCTTCAGGCGCCAGATGCTAAGAAGTTCGCAGAGCAGGCGTTTGCGCGGATTTTGGGTCGCGCGGCGAGTCCGCAGGAATTGGCCGCTTCGGTGGAGTATCTGGCGAGCCAAGCCGAGTTGTATCGTGATCCGGCGAAGCTCACGGTGATCGCGAATGGGCCTGAGGCTAGCGTCCCGCCTTCGAAGGATCCGCAGCAGCGCGCGCGGGAGAGCCTGGTGCACGTACTGCTGAATCATAACGACTTTGTGACGATTCGATGAGGGAGAAGATGTCGAAAACCGGCCTTTGTTCGAGCCATCGCACACGCAGACACTTTTTAGCGGATACGTCGATGGGGTTGACCGGGCTTGCCCTGGGTACGCTATTGCGGCGCAATGCGCTGGGCAAAGAACCGCACTTTGCACCCAAGGCGAAGCGCGTGATCTGGCTGTTTATGCTGGGCGGCGTGAGCCATGTGGAATCGTTTGATCCGAAGCCCGACTTGAACAAGTACGCCGGCAAGCAGTTGTCTGAGACTCCGATGAAGGATGTTCTGTCGAACGCCTTCGTCAAAGAGAATCTAAAGGCGTTTGTGCCGGGGCAGCACCAGATCAAGATGACACTGTACCCAATGCAGACGGGGTTCCGGAAGCGGGGCAAGAACGGCGTTGAAGTGAGCGACTGGTTTCCGAATATGGGTGACATGATGCATGAGGTGTCGCTCATACGGTCTGTGTGGACCACGGATAATGACCACGGCGCGATTCTACAGTTCCACACCGGACGGCACATCTTTGATGGGTATTTGCCGACGTTGGGGTCCTGGGCGCATTACGGGCTGGGATCGCTCAACGAGAATCTGCCGGCGTTTGTCGTGTTGGGGCAGCCTCCGGGAGATTGCTGCGGCGGCGTGGGTACGCATGGGTCGGGGTACTTGGGGCCGGAGCATGCCGGCGTACGGCTGGAAGTGGACCCGAAGAATCCGCTGCCGTTTGCGAGCCCTGGAAGTGGCGTCTATCGCGAAGAGCAGCAGCGCGAGTTTGAGTTTTTGAACAAGCTGAACGGGATGTCCGGTGTGGAGTATCCGTCGGATCCGGCGTTGAAGGCGCGGATCAAGTCTTACGAGTTGGCGTACCGCATGCAGATGGCGGCGCCAGAAGCGATTGACTATAAGCCCGAGAGCGAGGGCGTTAAAAAGCTGTACGGGATTGATCAAGAGGTAACGAAGCCATTTGGCGAAGTGTGCCTGGCGGCGCGGCGGTTATCGGAACGTGGGGTGCGGTTTGTGCAGGTGTACCACGGAGGGTCTGGCAATGCGTGGGATGCCCATAAGGACCTGAAGAAGAACCATACGGATCTTGCTGCGCAGACAGACAAGCCTGTCGCAGGTTTATTACAGGATTTGAAGCAGCGCGGGTTGCTGGACGAGACGCTGGTGGTTTGGGCGACCGAGTTTGGGCGTACGCCAGGGGCCGAGCAATCGAATGGGCGAGATCATCACCCGTTTGGGTTTTCCGTCTGGATGGCAGGCGGCGGGATCAAGGCGGGCGAGGTACACGGCGCTACCGATGAGATCGGGTTCCATGCGGTGGAGCATCGACACTATGTCACCGATATCCACGCGACGGTACTGCATCAGTTGGGTTTGGATCCGAAGCGACTGGACATACCGGGGCGCAAGCGGATTGAGATCGATTACGGAACGCCAATCAAAGAGATCATCGCGTAAAGCCTAAAAAAATGGGCCTTGACCAAGCGCTGGTTACGCTGGCCAAGGCCCCGCCCTGGATGGACATTTGGGGTGGACGTGTAGCGGAGGTTGGGACTTAGTTAACCCGCAACGTCACTAGCACCGTGGTTTTGTTGATCTGATCTCCGGCGCGTTCTTCGATATTGAGAGTGCCTGAATACACACCAGGCGGGAGGCGTTCACCCAGCGTGGGCACCGTGGCCACTGTCACGATGGGCGATGAGTCTGAAGAAGTGACCGTGAGGAACTGAGGGCTGTTGCCGGAGGGTACGAACCAGAACCGGTAAACCCCACCGAGTCCGCTGGACATCACGATACTGGCGCAGCTTGAACCGCCGGCGGGCTGGGTCAAATTCACGACGCTGGGCGAGGCAGTTGTGCGGCCGGTGTAGTGATTGAGCCAAACCTTGTTGACCGAGGCTTCACGCTTCAGGACGTCGATCAGGCGCTGATTTTCGATGGATGACATCGGACGCCAGAAGTGGAAGTGTGTGCCCAGCTTTTGGCATTCGGTTTCGCCAGACGAAAAGCCTGCCGCAGTCGGCGTGATGCGCCATTCGTACGCACGCGGGTTGTCGGCGGAAGCAGGTCCGGCACAGGCGAAGGGGAATGCCTGAGTTTCGTCGGAGGACTGCCAACGGTAGGTGCGATAGTCCGTGAGGTACAGAGGCAAGTTCGGCAGTTGCTGAGCGGGCTTGGCGAGCACGGCCGGGCGCTGGTCGCGTAGGGTTTCGCTTGCGTTCCAGCTCCAGATAGCGGCTTGCGGACGGGGATCGGGTGAGGGACCGCTAAAGTCGTATTGGCCACCAAAAGGAAGAGGTCCCTTGGAGCCATACTGCATGGAGTGGAAGAAGTCGAAGCCGATCAACGTGTAGCCGCAGTAGACCGCTGTTTCCGTTTCGGCAATGCCGAGCATGCCGCGATTTTCGGCGCTTTCGAAGATCATCGAGACACTACGGTCTTCCCCGACTTCCGGCCAGATGGCGAGGCCGCCTTCTTTCATTTGACGCGGCAGGCCTACCGGATGAGCCATGGACGACATACAGTACGGGTACATCGGGTTGGAGGTGCTGTTGGTCCAGTAAGGATTGAGCGCGGGCACAAAGACGTAGTCGGAACCACCGGAGTAGTTGCCGCTAGTCATCACGAGCACCTGCTTCTTCATCGAGCGAATCTGGCGCAACGTGGGGATCGTTCCGTTTTTGGGATCCTTTACCAACATGTCGCCAAGCTCATGCTCGATGACATCGGCTAGGTCGCCCTTGTTGACCGCAGCGAACGGGATGATGTTCATGCGCAGGATCACAACTTCACCGGGATGCTTCTGGAGCCACTTTTTAAGTTCGCGGACTGCGTAGAAGAATGGACGTTGGTAAGAAAGAGGCTTGCCGTCGACGCTCAGTGCACAGAAATCACGCGGCTCGGATGGGAGGTTAAACGCTGCAAGCAGCTTCTTTGTGCCTTCGGAAGTTGGAGAAATGTGGCAGAGGATCGGGGTGTCGTTATCATTCCTGGCCACCGGGTCCAGACGGATGTGACGGGCTCCCATCTGCAGTTGGTCGGTTATGGTCAGCATCTGGTCTACATTGAGGGCGTTGTTGCCGCCATCGTGGACGTTGCTATAGGAATTGTGGGTTCCAATAATGGGGACGTAGTTGAGTGGAAGGTCGGCCGAGATTCGGTTGTATTGGTCGGCCTGCTGAACAAAGGTGTTGTAGGCAATGGGGTACTTGGTTTGCGAAGAGGCCTGATCTGGTACGGATTGGCGGCGACCTTTGTCGCGACATATCCAGGTGGCGCCTTCCAGGACGGCATCTAAGGTAAAGTCGCACTTGGCGGCAACGCCGGGGGTTCGCAAAACGCGATAGGCGGGCGACGCTGGCGTACAGGCGGGTTGATCTTCGCCGCCACAGGAGTCCCACAGCACGCTAAAGTTCCCGCGGACCATGGTGGGTTGGGCCATCGCTGTGTCAGGCGTAGCAAAAAAGGCGAGCGCAACGGCCGCCGATGCAAACAAATCAAATCGTTTCACTTTCGTACCCTCTCTTTGGCTGCCGTGTGTCGATCACCGGCTGAGAGAAGAGCGACGAAAGATGGCGTGCCCCGACATGGGCAGACGTTTTTTCGGCGTTACTTGAGTTCGTTCTGTAGCCAGGCGCGGGCGAAGAGCCAATCCCGCTCTACGGTACGCGTAGCAACATTGAGGACTTCCGCGATTTCTTCTGTGGTGAAGCCGCCAAAAATGCGGAGTTCAGCTACGCGCGCGTGACGTTCGCCTTTTTGTTCGAGGCGGCGTAGCGCGTCGTTGATGAGCAGCAGTTTCTCGCTGGACGGGGCAACGCCGTCGAGTTCGGTCTGGATTGGGATCTGCTCTGCGGGTCCGCCACGCTTGGCACGGCCTTTGGCGCGGGCGTGGTCCACGAGCATGTGACGCATGGAGATGGCGGCAATGGACATCAACTGTTTTTTGTTTTCCGCGGCGAAGGGATCGTCTTTGATTAAGAACTTCAACAAGACTTCGTTGACCAGGGCTGTGGCTTGAAGGGTGTGGCCAGCGCGTTCGCGAGACATCATGCGTGCGGCGATGCGATGGAGGTCCGCGTAGATTTCGGCGATCAGACGTTCACGTGCGTCGGAGTCGCCAAGGGAGCTGGCGCGGATCAGCTTGGTGACTGTACCAGTTGGGTCGGAACTGCTGGAGTCAGGTTCCATCTGTGGAAGTATAGCGATTGGGCGGAGGCTAAGGAGCGGCCTTGCGGTTCAGCGCGAGTTCAGTTGCACATCGCGGAGCCCCCTTAGCTCTTTCCAGGTCGGGACGGGCCGCCAGGATCAATGCAAGTCCCTCTTGTTTCTGTCCCTTCCTCAGCTTTAGACGGCCCAACGCAGAATCTGCGAGGCCCCTACCAAACCCCACCTGCTTGGGGTTCTTTTTGGCGATTTCGTGAGCTTTTTCCAGCAAAGGTTCAGCTGCAGCGAGGTCGCCCTTGGCCAGAAGCAGTTCCCCAAGACCAACAAATGATGTCCAAGAGAAGGAAGGGGTTTCATTGCCGTATGACGTGATGGATTGCCGGTACCATTCCTCGGCCTTTGTCCGGTTGCCAAGATTCGAATAGCAGGTTCCGAGCAAAGCCATCGTTCGCGCCGTAGTAGGGTGTTTATCACCGAGTCTCTTACGAAAAATCCCGAGTGCCTCTTGCAGAAAAGGGATTGCATCAGCGGATCTTCCCATGCGTTCGTAGGTCGACGCCAAGTTGATCGCAGCCACGCCCACCGTGTGCGCATCCGGCCCGTGGAACTTACGCCGAAGTTCCAAAGTCCGGGTTGCATAGGAGAGAGCCTCATTGAAGCGACTTCGGGAGAACAGCATAACGGCCCACGAGCTGAGGCTTGCAGTGTGCTCCATAGAACCCTCGCCAAACAGCTCGCGGCGCATTTCCATCGCCTGCGACTTCACTTGCTCTTCCAGCTTGGTCTCACGCATTTCGTAGTAGGTAGCACCCAGGTTGTCCAGGGCGGTTGCGATGAGGGGATGCTTCTCACCGAAGACCTTTTTGTAAATGGCGATGCTTTGCAGATGCGCGTCAATCGATTCCTGAAAGCGTTTCGCATGCAGATAGAAGCTGGCCATATCGTTGAGGTTCATGGCGACTACAGCGTGATTTTCGCCGAAGATCGCACGGCGCATTTTTAGCGCTTCCTGACCGAGGCGGAGGCCCTCTTCGAGCTTACCCAGTGCATCTTGTGCCATGGCCATTTGCTGCAGGCTTTCGGCTACGGCAGGGTGATTCCCCTGGAAAAGTTGCCGCCGAATCTCATACGCTTGCGTGCCCAAATTGAGGGTGCCAGTGTAGTCGCTACGACGGAATTGCAAGTCTGCCATACCGAAGAGAGTCTGGGCCACCAACGCCTGGTCTCCCAGTTGCCGTCGCAGCGCAAGAGATTGTTCATAGGCACTCTTCGACTCTTCCCACGCACCCGCATCGGCGTTCGCCATGCCCATGTGGTAGAGCAGCCTCGACCGGCGCTCTGGCGCTTTTGCATCCGGCTTGGCAAGCGCCTTTTTGTACTGTGCGATTGAATTCTTCGCATTCCCCCGGGTAAGCAGGATACGTCCAAGCTGGATCTCATCCTCGACCGCCTCTGGACTTTCGCTTTCCCCGGCGGCGGCTCTGGCTTGGATGGCTCGTTCCACGAGATTTTGGGAGTCTGGATACAAACCGATGCTGGCGTAGACCTCGCTGATGGTGCGAAGGATCGTCGCGCGCATGCCTGGTTGGGATTGGAGCTCACGATCGACGCGCTCGGCGCCTTGCTGGAGCACTTCTCGCGCAGTGAGGGTACGGCCACGGCTTTCCGAGGGATCGACAACCCGAAACGATTCGACCAGGAACTTGGAGACCTGCTCTGCTTTGGCGCGTTCCGCTTGAGCGGTGTTTCGTTCGCGAATGACGGCTACAAAGGCGAAGGCTAAGCTGGCGGCAACCGCCACACCGATGCCCACGGCAGCGCGATTGCGGGACAGGAACTTGCCTGCACGATACTGCCAGGTGTCCGGCTGGGCGAGAACAGGATAGCCCTCGCGGTGGCGGCGCAGGTCCTCGGCGAGTTCGTCGACGGAGGCGTAGCGGCGGTCCGGCTCCTTGCGCATCGCTTTGAGAATGATGTTGTCGAGATCGCCACGAAGGCGGCGCGCGAGCCTATTGGCGTCCGGCACCTCGGCACCTGCACGGGCGACGCTGGTGCTGGGACGTACGGGATCGTCCACGCAGATTGTGCGTTCGACTTCTGACGGGCGGGCACCATGCAGACGATACGGCGGTTTGCCGGTGAGGAGTTCGTAGAGCACGACGCCGAGCGAATATATGTCGCTGGCTGTGGTGATGGGCTGACCAAGGATCTGTTCGGGGCTGGCGTAGTCGAGCGTCATGGCGCGTTCGCCGGCGCGCGTGAGAGATGCGGCGGGGTCAGCCGTGTCGAGTAGCTTGGCTATGCCAAAGTCGACCAACTTGGGTACACCGTCGGCCCCAATGAGGATGTTGGCAGGCTTGATGTCGCGATGGACGACGAGGCGGCGGTGCGCGTAGGAAACGGCAGAACAGATGCGGCGGAAGAGGTCCACGCGCTCGGCGACACCAAGCGTGTTCTGCTTGCAGTAGACATCGAGAGGCACGCCTTCGATGTACTCCATGACGACGTAGGGTTCGCCGCGGGAGCCTTCACCACCGTCGAGCAGGCGGGCGATGTTGGGATGGTCGAGCGCGGCCAGGATCTGGCGTTCGGTGCGGAAACGTTCGCGAGCGGCGGGCGAATCGAAGCCTGCGCGTACGAGTTTGATGGCGACTTCTTTCTCAAACGCACCGTCGGCACGAGCGGCTAAGAATACAGACCCCATGCCGCCTTGGCCAAGAGGACGAATCAGTTGGTAGGGTCCAAGCCGGTCGCCAGGTACGGCCTGGTCTTTGGCAAACACACTTTCGGCAGCTTGTCCCACGGCGGTCTGGTAGAAGTCGCTATCGCCGCTGCCGGCGGATTGGAGCAATCCTTCCAGTTGCTGCCGGAGAGCATCGTCTCCGTTGCAGGCTTCTGCCAGAAAGGTCGAACGCGAATCCGGGGGAATGGCAAGCGCCTGGTGGAAGATGTCCTGCAGCTTCGTCCAATTGCTTGGTGACGCCATTGGAACATTCTAGCTGTGTTTTAGTGCACAATACCGGTCCTGCGAGGAGGGCGCGGGGAGGCAGGTATTGGACGAAGCAGGCAGCGTGCCGCAAGTATGCGGCTTCGTCGTATTCTAAAGTCCTTGAGCGCATGAAGACACGCATTTGGGGTGCGGCGTTGCTTGCCCTGGGCATCGCCGCGGCGCAGAAGAACGATCCCTTTCTGCACGATTTATACGACAGGCTGCATGATTCGCCGATGCAGCGGAAAATACGCGATTTGGCTCCGATGCCTTTTGGCGTGGTGTTTCTGCCGTGGAAGGGCATGACGGAGCAGGAGATGCGTGAGCACTTCCGACTGATGAAGAAGCTTGGCTTCCATAACCTGAAGCAGACGCAGGAAACGCCGGAATGGCCGCAGGCGAAAGTGCTGGAGGTCGCACTGGAGGAGGGCATCATTCCTTTCTGGTATGGCGAAGGCGGTTGGGAGCAGATTACGCCCGAGTTGCTGCGGCGTTTGGGCATCCCGGAGAACGCGACCAAACAGCAGATCCGGAAAGATCCGCGGATGCTGGCGTACCAGAAGGAAGTGTTGCGGCGCGGAATTGCGCTCGATAGTGGCCGTCCCTATCTGGAAGGTGCTGGGGTACCAGAGCTGAAAGGCTTTCAGTTCACGCCAGATCCGATGTTGCGCAACGAGGATGTACCGCACTTTCGGCGTTGGCTTCGCGAGAACTACAAGAGCGTACGCGAACTGGCGGATGCCTGGAATCAGTATGAAGTCGGGATTGACGCTAAACCGTTTCAGACTTGGGAGGATGTTGACCAAGGTGTGGCGGCGATTGCGTCACAGCCAAACACACTGCGCGGGTACGGTGGCGAGTACGGCAGAGTTCGCGATGTGCTGCGGTACAAGGCTGAGTATCATGCGCGGGAGATCGCTGCGGTAGCATCTGCGGCGCATCAAGCAAATCCGAATGCGCCCACGCGTACGGGCGGCGAGATGGGTCTTTTCCTTCCCTTTGCGTGGCGCGCGACCAACATGGAGTGGCTGGCGAATACACAGACGAAGACCGGCAGCTTCTTTCCTTCGATTCACTTTGCGTGGCACTACGGCGAGGTGAACTACGAGGTCGCACTGCCGATCTACATGCAGGTGAGCTTTGCCGCCGACCTTTTCAAAGGCGGATGGACAGGGGCGTGGGAGTCCACGGGCGGGCCGCAGCAGTTGACTGGCGCGAAGGGGTGGGATTACGCGCAGAGTTCCACGACGCCGGGGTTTTCCGCCACGGCGGGTACGATGACGCAGTTGTTTTTGTCGTATCTGGCTGGAGGCTTTAAGGGTGCCGGTGTGTGGACCTGGAACTATCGGAGAGCCGGATGGGAAGGTGGTGAGTATGCTCTGTTGGACCGGAATTGGAAGCCAACGGAGCGCGCCGTGCGGGCTGGGCAGATCGCGCAGGCAGCCGAAACGTTGCGAGATGAGCTTTGGGAAGCGCGCAAGGAGCCGCAGGTTGGGGTGTTGTACAACTGGCATAGCGATGCGATCTGGGCGGCTATATCGCTGCGAGGCCGCGATCATTTCCGTCATTATCCAATGCAGGCGCGTGTAGGCATCAGCAGGGCTTTGGTTGATGGCAATGTGCCTTGGGAGCATGTTACGCCAGCTGATATTGAGGCGGGCCTGGCGCCACGTTACAAGGTGATCTATTTGCCCGGGCAGATCTCCATTTCGAATGCGTTACTGGAACGGCTGACAGAGTATGTACGCAATGGAGGCCGCGTGGTGATGGATGCGCCCGGCGCGCTGTACGACGAGCATGGTCTTGTGTTGGGGACGGCGAAGGGTACGGCATTTGAAACACTATTCGGCGCGGAGATCAGCGACAGCCAGTACTCCAGCAATGTCGTTCGCGTGTTGGCCGGGCAGAAGCTGAACGGGTTTGTCTATACGCTGCAGCCGACGCGCGCTGAGGTGAAGGCGCGCTTTCAAACTGGCGAGCCTGCGGTGACCGAGGTGAAGCTCGGCAAGGGTACGGCGGTGATTCTGGGGTGGGATGCTTCCTACGCCGTGTTCGCACCTGGCAAGACACAGTTGGAGTTCCTACTGCGGCAATACACATTAGGCGGGTTGCAGTCGCCATACTCATGCGCAGGGGCCGCTGTGTATCGCTTGGCTGCACCTGCGGCGGACCACTATTTCTTCATCAATGATGGCGAGCCGAAGCAGGTCCGGCTCAATGCGGGAGGGATGAAGTACAAGTCCGCAATCGATCCGGTCAGCGGAGAGACGTTGGCTCTGGGCGCGCCGATTGCTCTTGAGGGATACAGCGGGCGCTGGCTGAGACTGATCAAGTAACCGCGCCCCCGGACACTGCAAGAGCTAGCCTAGCGGCCTGCCGGTGCCTTCCACAATCGTGTGGTAGCGGTTTACTTCGAGACCAGTGAAGCGTTCGACGCGGGTGCTTGGCTTCGGCCAGCGGATCTCCACCCAGTCGAGTTTGCCTTGTGGGCCGAGGCCGAGAATCTCGCGCATGTCGTGACTGGACAGATAGCTGCCACCGTTGTTCTTGAGGCGGGTGAGCTTTTTCGTTCCGTTGACCTGCCAGGCGATGCGTGCGCCAACCGCGTCCCGATTACAGGTCTTGCCTTCCAGCCGCAGGCCGATCCAGTTGTTGCCCTGCCCCGCGCGATTTTCGAGTAGCAGCGGGGCTTCGCCATTGTTCGCGACCAGGACATCCAAGCGGCCGTCGTTATTGATGTCGCCGACGGCGAGTCCCCGTGCGGGAAAGCTCTTTGCGAAGACTGGACCTGCTTCTTCTACACTTACATTCCGCAGGTTCTTGCCATCGTGATGGAACAGCAGCAGTGGTTCTTTGTACTTCACCTGCTGCGAGTACTGCTCGATCATGTCGTCCGGGTGGCCGTTGGAGAGGATCGCGTCGACCAGGCCGTCGTTATCGTAGTCGAAGAACTTCAGACCCCATCCGGAAAGCAGACGGGTACTCTGCGCCACCGAGTGACGATGGGCTGTGTCCTGAAAGCTCTCGTCCTTGCGATTCTGATAGAGCGAGAACATCTCTTGGTCAACGTTGGCGACGAAAAGGTCCTGATAGCCGTCTCCATCAATGTCAAACGCGTCGACGCCCATGCCGCTACGGGCTTGGCCGCTTGCGCTGAATGCAACTTCCGCCGCCAAGCCGATCTCTTCCCACTTGTTGTTGCCGCGATTGACGAAGAGGAAGTTCTGCACGGTGTCGTTGGCCTGGAAGAGATCCATTAGCCCGTCATTATTGATGTCTGTTGCGACCACGCCCAGACCCTTGCCGAGAGCCTTTTCGATATCCGTGCCGCCGCTGACGAGCTTAAAGGTACCGTCGCCATTGTTGCGATAGAGATAGCTGGCGCTGGGCTTGAAGACGCGGGGGATGCAATAGTACTTGCGCCCCAGCTTGTTGTCACCGCATGAGAAGCGATCTTTGCTGCCGTACTGTACGAAGTTGCAGACAAACAGGTCGAGCTTACCGTCGTTGTCGAAATCAACCCAAACGGCGCTGGTGGTCCAGCCGCTGGCCATGCCGGCCAAGCCCGACTTCACCGTGATGTCGGTGAAGGTACCGTTGCGGTTGTTCTGCAGCAACGTAGGGCGTCCGTAGGCGGTGATGAAGATGTCGGGGTAGCCGTCGTTGTCGAAATCGCCGCAAGCTACGCCCTGGCCAAACGCGTTCGACAAGGGGATACCAGCCTTATCAGTGACGTCAGTGAACGTACCGTCGCGATTGTTGCGATAGAGCGCGTGGCGGAGCGGCTGCTTGGGCTTGTAGAAGTCACAAGGTCCGGTATTGACCAGGAAAATGTCGACCCAGCCATCGTTGTCGTAGTCGAGAAACGCACAACCCGGAGGTAGGGTCTCCGGCAGGAAGCGCTCGGGCGACATGGCGTTTTCGTGTACCCAAGTGATGCCACTTTGAGAGGCGGGGATCTCGACAAACAGTGGCGATCTGGGCTGCGATTGCAAGGGGCTCAAGCCAAAAGCACCGGCCGCTGCGCGCAGTAGCTGACGTCTGTTTAGCGCCATGTTATTCCATCGTAACGAAGATGCTTTGACGGTCCGTCGCGGCGCCTTGCCGCGCGATCACACGGATCTCGTAGAGGCCGGGCTGGAACTTGTCAGCCGGGATATTGGCGATGTATGGGATGCGGCCATCGGGTAGCGCCGGGGGGAGATCCACAGGTCCTTCACCGAGTTTTATATCGTCTTTGTAGAACTCCATCAACGCGGACGGTTTGTCGGATGCGTCAGGCATGGGGTACACGACAAAGTACAACGAGAGTGCCTTGTTGGGGATCTTGTCGCTCAAGGTGGGGATGATGCGATTTTGCATGACCACAAAGGGGTCGTCGGCATCTGGCTGCGCAGGCGCTTTGTCGACACGACGAATAACGGTGAGACCACTGAGGGCGAAGGGGCCACGCGGTGGCACAACAACCGAGACACGTCTGGCGGCGATTTTGCCACCTTCGATGTCCGATGCGGCAGATTCCAAGGTATAGCGCCCGGCCGGGAGCTTGACGGGTTTGGTGAAGATTGCGCGGCCTTGCTTAAAGCCTTCGAGCTTGGCTGAGGGTTCGTCCACCGGTAGATCGCGACTGATCTTGTCCACCACTTGCCCTTGTTCATCCTTTATGAGAGCGAGGAACGAGAAGTGCGAACGGTAGGCCGTGTTGTCGGTGTTCGGAGTGAAGGCGAGGTCCTTCATTGGCATGTCGAAAACGATAACGGCGTGGCCCGGGCGGAATGGCGTTACAGTGGCTCGAAAGTCGACGTCGCGGCGCGGGGGCTTGGCTTGCAGGGCGTTTAGCAATGGGACCTCGAAGGGCGAGACCGGCTTGCCGCTCAACGAGGGTAGGGCGAAATAGCCGTTGCGAGCCTGAATCTTGACGTCGCCGCGATTGGGCAGCTTGACATCGATGACTCGAAAGCTGCCGTCGAGATTCATATTGGTGGGGCGATAGATGATCTCGTAGTACGACCCCATCTCTTCTACTACGCGCTGTACGGGCTTGCGAAAGTCATTCATGTTTGCGATGAGAAAGCCGCCGGTGGATTCGGAGAGTTCCTGCAGCGCGACTTGCGGATTGGCGCGGATGGCGTCGAGCGCACGATCAAACTGAGTGGCATCCTCACGGGTCACCGCACCGCCGCCGGAGCCACGGTACTGCCCCTGGCTGACACGCAGACTGCGGTTCATCATGTCGTTGCCCATGGCGTTGTCGCCAGTGATGGAGAGTCCGCGGGCATCGACGGCATAGATCGTAACGTTGGCGCGATTGGCAGCGGAGATCATGCCTTGGAACTGTTGGAGCACCGCATTGGGGAGTTGTAAGCCTTCGGAGAAGTAGAACACGGACTTGCGGCCAGGAAGGCGGAACTGTTCTTTGACGATGGCCCAAAGACCAAAGATCGAGAAGCGGCCCTGCTGTTCACGATTGCCGGTTTCCGCGAACTCCAGCATGTCGTTGATCATGCGATTCATCGACTCGGCGGCCATGCCCGCGCCGTCGACAGTCGCTCCGTTGCTGTTGGCTGCGGCTTCGGAGGCGCCCGCACCAGCGACCGTTGCTCCCGCAGCGGACTGTAGCGAGCTGTTGGCATTGGCGTAGTCGGTCATCGCGTTGGAGCCGACCGCACGGTCGATGGCCGCGCGCAGTTTGGCCCGATCTTTGGTGTACGTCTGCAGGACGTTCAGGCGCTGGTCTGTGTAGAAGACGCCGACGTAGACGTCCTGTGCGAGGTCCTCTTTGATGAAGTCATAGGCCGCTTGGCGAGCGAGGCGGCGGCTGTCAATACCCAGACGATCAAAGACCAGAGAGAACAAGCGTACGGGACGTGTGGCATCTGCAAGTCTTGCAGGGTTTGCGGCGTTGTCGCTACCGGCCACGAGCGTACCGGAGTTTTCGCGAACCGAAGTGATGGCTTGCTGAGCACCGTCCTCTAGTACCTGGAAGTCCGCGGCGGTTAGGCCCTTGACGAGCTTGCCCTTCTTGTCGCGCACTACAACGTCCACCACAACTTCATTGGTGGAGGACCTAATGATGGCGGACTCTTGCGCGGTGAGACCAATGGCGAGCAGTGCGGTGAACAGCATTAGGGTTCGATGGTTAGGAATATAGATTCCTGCACGGGTGCAGCGGCGCCTTGTTTCACGGTTATTTTCACTTCATACATTCCCGGTGGCATGGCGTCCAGAGGGGATGAGAGCACGTAAGGGATTCGTCCATTCACAGCGGCGGGGAGTTGTAGGTTTGCACTGCCGGCGACGGCCCCGTCCTTGATGTACTGCACGACTGCCTGTGGCGCCTCCGCTGCCGCAGGATCCGGGTACACAGTGAAGAACAACGCCATGGCTGCGCCTTTAACCGCCTTGAGAGTTGTGTTGAGCGTGGGCGTAATCCGGCCACCCTGGAACTGGTAGGGGTCGTCGGGGGAGAGATCCTTGGTGTTGGGCTGGAAGTTACGAACAACAGCGATGCTGCTGAGTGCCAGCTTGCCGGCGGGGGCGTTGGCGAGAAGCGACGTCTTGCGTGCGCCTGCCTTGCCTGAGAGTTGGTCTGCAATCACTGCTTCCACGATGTAGCGCCCGGGCGGTACGGCGACCTGTTCACGGAAGTTGAAGTTCGAGGTCTTGAGGGCGGCAAGCTGATCCAGCTTGCCCTGCAACGGAAGGTCGCGAGAGAAGCGTTGCAGAATCTTGCCTGTTGCCGGATCTTTCACTTGCAGGAGCATAAGAATGCGTCCAAAATACAGCTGTTTTTCGGCACTTTCTTTGAAGGTGAGGCCGCCGAGAGGGACCTCTACAGCAACTGTGGAAAGTACGCCTGGCTTGACCTTCCAGGTGCCGGAGCGGAACTCCACGTCGCGTGGCAACGGTGTGGCCGATAGGATGTCGAGCATTGTGACCTCGTACGGGAGGAGGTCCTGCTGATCGAGCTTCAGGGCGTAATAGCCGTCGCGATCGCGAATCCTGGCGTCTTTTGCAGAAGTTTTGACAGTGGTGCGACGGAGGGATCCATCGAACTTGTCGATGCCGGGATCGTAGGTGAGTTCGTAATAGGTGACGGTGTCGTCGACGAGTTGGCGTAGCAGCGGTTTCGGATTATTGCTGTCGGCAATGAGAAGTCCGCCAGTGGTTTCGGACAGTACTCGCAGATTTGCTTGCCTGTTGCTGCGCAGGCCTTCCACCGCTTGGTCGATACCGAAGAAGTCCGCTGGAGCATCGCCACCAGCGTTGGCACCTCCGGTTTGTGAGCCGCCCAAACCGAAGCCGCGGGACTCTCCGCTGGTAGATTCGACGGCTCGCGAACCGCCGCCACCGGCACCGATGCCTCCTACACCTTTGCAGTCAATCCCGTAGAAAGAGACGCCTCCGCGATTGGCACGCGCCTGCAAGGCTTCAAAAGGGACATCCAGAAACGTGGGTACGATCAGGCCGTTGCTGAAATAAACAATCGGTTTGCGGCCAGGCTGTGTGGCGAGGCCGGTCGAGATCGAATCGAGCACAGTAATGCTGCGGCGGGAGCCTTGATCGCCATCCATTGCGACCTGCTTCTTGAGCATCGCCATTTGCACGCGCGATAGCGGATCGGTGGCCCCCTCGAGCTTCGCCACAACGTCGTTGTGTGTCTTCACAAAGGCCGTGGGAGCCTGCCCGCTGAGCGCCGCTTCGATGCCACTTTGGGCTAGCTTCGGGTCGTTGGTGAACGGCTGGAGCAGGCAAAGCTGATTGGTAATCAGCACGACGGCGAAGTAGTGATTCTCGCCCTGGCCTTCTTTGACGAGATCAAATGCGATCTGTTTGGCGAGACGACGCTGCTCGTTATCGAGACCTTCAAAGACAAGGGTGAACAGGCGCGGGGCGGTTCCGCCATCCACAAGTCTGGCCTCTACCTTGGCGGCTTTGGCGCCGTTGTCGTTCACTTCAAAGTCCGCGCCGGAGAGACCTTTGACCGCGGCCCCCTTTTTGTCCTTGACGACTAGGTTGAGAGTGATGTCGTTCGATTGCGCGAGCAAGCCCGCGGCCAGACACAGGCTAGTTAGGATACTTTTCATTTGGCCTCACAATGCGGATTTGGTGATCGGTGAACAGATGGTGCGAGCCGGGGATCTCGTACTTGGGCATGTGACAAGACGTACAGTTATCGGCCTGCTTGTTGGAGCAGGCTTTCTTGTCTTTGGAGTGGCAGTTGAGGCAACTTGAGTCGTACGCCTTAGCGTTGACCTCTAGTGGACCGTGAGGGTCGTGGCAGGCGGTACAAGCGATGCGACGGTCGGCCGCGTCGTAGCATCTGGAGTTTGCGATGCGATAGGGTTGAAAGCGCACGTTTCCGACACCGCGAGGTCCGCCCGATGCGATGTCAGCCCAGGTACGGTGGCAGCGCCCGCAGAAATCGGACTGTTCTTCTGTGGTGAATTTGGCCAGCGATGCCTGCGGCTGCATGGTGCGGGCGTGCTTCAAGGCGTTCTCATGGCAGTTCTGGCAGCCGATGCCCGCCTGTAGCTTCTCGAAGACGACCTTACCCGACTGAATGGAGTTGGTGGTGTGGCAGCCAAAGCAAGCGGTGACGTCCTTGGCCGTCATCTCCCGGCCTGCGGCTTCGATGAGGGTGCGGGGTTCACCGGGCGGTGCTCCCATGGTGAGGTCCAGCGACTTGGTTTCTTTATAGAAGCTGAGACGCGATTCGTACCAGGTGCCCTGATGTTGATAGACGTAGGTTTGTCCGGCAGCGCCTTGCCCGAAGGCCCAGGCGAGTGTGAGGTCCAGAGTGGTTGCTCCATCGGTCACCGAGTACTTGGGTCCGGTTAGCGTATACGAGTACTTGCCGAGCTTGTAGGTGAGGGGTTTCGGTCCGAGTAGCGGGGCCGCCTGATCGATGGTGTACAGGGCACGAGCCATGGTGCTGCCGTGTGCTTGCGCCGAGCCGTAATAGCGCTGGACGATGTCCTTGTGGCAGGTCGCACAGAGACGATCGGACGCGGGAAGGTCCGCAGCAAGGGATAGCAGCGCCAGGATGGCCGTCACGGTGCGCCGCCCTCCAGGGCTTTCTTGAGGCGCTGAAACTCCGCGCGTTGCTTGGCTGCTTCGTCGCGGCGACCGGCCTTGGCGTATGCTGCGGCCAGAGCGATGCGAACTTGTGGACTGCCGGGCTCAAGCTCGACGGCCTTCTCGAGAGAGGCGATGCCAGCGGGTATATCGAGTCCACCTTCAGCGAGAGCGCGACCGAGGACGGTGTAGGCCGTGAAGTTACGTGGCGCGAGCTTTATGGCGATCTCGCCCGTGCTCCGCGCAGCTTCGAATTGGCCCTGGGACAGGTACTGTAGGCCCATTACGACATGTGTGGGCAGATGGTCGGGCTGAATCTTCAGCTCTTGCTGAAACTGTCGCATCGCGGCTTCGGGATCCGAGCCTAGCAGCAGACTACCGTAGACAAAGTGGAGATTGCGTTCGGTGGGAAAGTCCTGGGTGAGTTCTTCGAACATGCGCGCAGCTTCGGCGGCGCGCCGTGCGCCACCCGTCATGACAGCGCGCCCTGTACGGTAGATCAGCTCGCGATCGGAAGCCTGCAGGTCCGCCGGAAAGATCGCGCGACGGAGGGCGGTGATGCCGGTGAGTTCGATGATCTTGGGATCGATGGTTTCGCGGCGCGAGAAGAAGTTGAGAATTTGCAGGGCTTTTTCGAAGTTGCCGTCCTTGGTGTGGAGCATGGCGGCGTGGTAGCTGGCGACGTCGGTGAGTGCGTCCTCCTGCGGGAGGCCGATGCGTTCGGCGCGATTGAGTTCGGCCAGCGATGCAGGGTACTGACCAAGTTGAAACAGGCACAGGCCTAGAAAGGCATGGCCTGCTGAGACGTTGGGTTGGAGCTTGGTGAAGCGGGCGAAGGCGTCCACACAATCCTTCGGGCGGTCCTTCTCATAGTAGATCGTGCCGAGGAAGTACCAGCCTTCGGACCAGGCAGGTGTCGCGACCAACGCACGTTTGTAGGCAGTTACCGCTTCGTCCAAACGTCCGGCCAAGCGGGCTTGGGTGGCTTGGGCCTGCAGCGGGGTATGAGCGGGTTGGCTTTGGGCGGCAGCAACGGCCAGGAGGAACGCGACGATCATGGCCGCACCGTTTCGCCTCTCGGCTGCTTTTCCTGCTCTTCCGCGTTAAGCTTCTGCACGATCGCACGTTCGCGATCGCCGTCGGCCTTGCGCTTGAGGCGATAGTAGACGGTGGCTAGAGAGACGTGCGCCTCGGTGAACTTGGGGGCTTCTTTGAGGATCGCTTCCAGTGTGAGCCGCGCGGGCTCGATCTTGTTCTCAGCCAGCAGGATTGTGGCTTGCTGATAGCGTACGCCGAGGTCGCCGGGCCGCAGGCGCAGCGCACGGTCGAGCAACTTGGCGGCCTCGGCATAGAGCTGATCCTGCTTTTTCAGCACGGCGAGATTGAGATTGGAGACAAAGTCGTTGGGGTTGTCCGCGAGTTCCGCTTCAAAGGCTTTGGCTGCGCCCGCTGTGTCGCCGGTAGCCATCAGCGCCTGTCCGTACGCAGCCTGGAGGGTTGGAATCTTGGGATTGAGCTGGACGGCTTTCTGGAAGTCCGCGAGGGCGCCAGAAAAATCGGAAGCCGCGACCTTGGATGTGCCCATCAGGAGCCGCGCTTCGGCGGAGTCACCGTTGCGAAGGATGCGGTCGAGATAGCGCTGGCCTTCGTAGGCCTTGTTGACGCGCATGAGGGCCGTACCCAAGACGTAGGCGATGCCCATGTCGTCGGGCGACTTGTCGGCGATTGGCGTGAGCAGGCGAATCACCCGGTTGTTCTCGCCCATCTGGAGCCACGTGTCGGCGAGAAGGAGGATGACACGCTGCTCGTCGCCGATCATGGCGCGCAGAGTGGAGAGTTCGGAAGCGGCCGCGGGGAGTTCGCCGGATTTGTAATAGGCGAGCGCGAGATTGAAGGTGATGCCGGGGTTGCTGGGCGCGAGCTTTAGGGCAGACTGGTAAGCTGTGATTGCGTCGCTGAAATGGCCCTGTGCGGCAAGGGCTGCGCCGAGGTTGCCATTGGCTTCGATGGACTGGGGTTTGAGCTTGAGAAAGGCGCGATACTCGCGGACAGCTTCTTCCATTCGCCCGGCGCGGTGGGCTTCGAGAGCTTTGTTCAATCCCGGGTCCAACTGCTGCTGGGCGAGCAGTGACAACACCGGAATGAGCGCGACGATCCACTTCATGATTCGATTCTAACGGTTGCTAGAAAAAGGAGGCCCCGCGAACGGAGCCTCCTTAGGACAGGTGTGAAAGAGCAGTTTAGAAGTAGTACTTGATCGTCAACATCACCACTCGGCGACCCTGCTTTTCGGTAGCGATACCGAACACAGAGTTGTCGAAGCGGCCCGTGGTTGCGTTGGCCACGAGCTTGGTGTTGGGCGCGCCGCTAATGAAGGACCAGAGCGGGTGGTTCAGGAAGTTGTAGGCATTGAACCGGAACTGGACTCTCTTAGACTCGCTGATGTTGAAGTTCTTGTACAGACCGAGATCGCTATTGAAGAAGGCGGGTCCAGAGACGCGAGGCATCACCGAACCGCCCGTCTGTCCACGCTGGGTGGGCAGAGCGAAGCAGCTTTGCTTGATGAAGACCTGGCCTGAACCGTCGCCGGCCGGGTCGCAAGTGAGCACCGGGCGGAGTTGGATCGAAGGCGTACCGAAGATCGTGTTCGAACTGATCGTCTGGCCATTGGCAAGGCGGTTGCCGTTGACATCGAGGTTGAACGAACCGGCAGTATTCGCCGTGAGGTTCACACCGCTTTGGATCTGCGTAATGCCAGAGAATTGCCAGCCGTTGATTAGCCCTTTTGCGAACTTGTTGCCGCCACCTTTGATGGCGTTGGGCAACTCGATCGAGTAGGCTGCGTTGAAGACGTGGCGGCGATCCGCGGCAGTGGCACCGTAGTTGTTGTCGAGGTTGAACTCGTCATAGGCACCCACGATACCCATGCTCTTGCCGAGCGTGTAGTTCATGTTCAGATTCGTCTTGCCCTTGGTACGGATCCAGCTGACCTGCAGCGAATTGTAGTTCGAGTACAGGTTGTGATTGGCAATGGCGAGGTCCTGATAACCTTGGAATCGACGCGTTGCGTCAATCTGAGATTGCTCCAGATTGTCCTGTGCTGCATAGCGGAAGAGCGCGCCGGCAGGCACCGCGTTGGGGTTGATGCCATTGGTAATGGGACCCGCACCGGCGCGATTCAGCGTGTTGTAGGCACGATTGCCGACATATGCCATTTCGATGATGCTTGAACCGGGCATGCGCTGGGCAACGGTGAAGCTATAGCTCTGAACGGCCGGACGCTTGTTGTCGTTCGGATTCACACCCGCAGCAAGGGTGGGCAGATCGCCGGTTGCCCGGGTGGCTGCGACTTCCTGGAACGTAGTATTGGCCAGGGTCAGGCTTCGCACACCAGCCGAAACATCAAGGCCGACCGTGAACTGCGAATCGGAGTAGTAGAACTGGCCCCAGCCACCGCGGAGAATCGTCTTGCCGGATCCGAACAGATCGTAAGCAAAGCCGAAGCGCGGAGCAATATTGAACGGAGTGCCAAAACCAGAGTTCCGGTATGCGGAGTTACGCTTGTTCCAGGTGAAGCCATTGAAGTCTGTGCTGCCTTTGCCTGCAGCATAGAGCGCCGGATCAAACACCGCGAAGCCGAAGCCTTCACGGTCGTACCATGCGCCAAAGCGCGAGGCACGAAGACCGAGGTTCAGCGTTAGCTTCCGGTTGACCTTCCAGTCGTCCTGTACGAAGAACTCGAAGATTTGGCTTCCGATATTGTTCAGGCGATTGAAGGTCTGTTCCTGGTACTGCGCGTTGCGACCGGTGAGCAAGTCAGCATAGGCGCTACCCGTGCTATTGCCGCCCCAGTTGGCGAAGATACCCATGCCGTTGGTGTTGCCATTGGCCGGTTGGTTATTCACAACGAACTCCCAGAAGCCGCCGACCTTGGTGGTATGCGTACCCCAAACCTTGGTGACGTTGTTGGAAATGGTCGGCAAGGATTTGTCCGCGAACAGACCGCGATTGCCGCCCACTTCGAAACCGCCAGGATTCAGGAGCGTCGCGAACTCGCCACCCCAACCGGTGATGGAGGGGATCTGCGCTACGTTGTTTTTGAACAAGCCGGGGAAGTTGATTCCAAGCTTGGTGCGGTCCACCTTGTCCGGGTCATTGAAGACGTTGGGGAACTTGATGGACGTGTAGCCGAACACGAATTCGTTGGTCAAGGTCGGGCTGAAGACCTTGGTCAAGCCGACGGAGTAGCTATCCGAACGATTCTTGCCGACGATCTCGGTGGGGTACGGAACCTGGTTGCCATTGCGCCACCAGAGGCCGACGGGGAACAACTGGCGTTCGTTCTGGAAGTTGTAACGAACGAAGAGTTTGGTGTTGTCGCTGATGTTGAAGTCGAGGCGAGTGAAGAACTGACGGCTGTTCTGATTGAAGACAATCTGGTTGACGTAGTTGAAGCCACCCGTCGCGGTGGGATCCGCGTTCGGGCTCGGCAACAGGTTCATCAGAGCCTGACCGGTCTTGTCAATCTGCGACGCAGGAATGATGCCACCGGGAGCGAAATCCGCGCCGGGAACCTGGGCAGCGGCGCCGGAAGCGGTCTGCCAGTTGCCGTTCACCAAACCTTCAATCTTGCGAAGTTCCGCGGCCGTGTAGTTGCCGGTACGCATACCAGCGCTCGGCACTGTGGCGCGAATCAGGCCGGTGTCGAGCGTCTGGAAGAAGTTCTCGAAGCCGGCGAAGAAGAACATCTTGTCGCGGTTCTTATTGAAGCCCGTTCCCGGAATCTTCACAGGGCCGCTAAAGGTGCCGCCCGGGAAAAAGTACTTGTTGCCGGGCTTGGGCAGGCCAAGTTTGTTGTTGAGCCAGTCGTTGGAGTTCATGGCGTGATGGCGCGCCGAAAGGTACGCACTGCCGTGATAGCTGGTTCCACCGGAACGACCGACGGACGTAACGACGGCAGGTCCTTTGGAGTTTTCTGCGGAGAAGTTCGAGGTTAGAACCTTGAACTCTTCAATGAACTCGGAGTTTGGATTCACCGGGGTGGCGCAGTTGCATCCGGGGTCGGACACGTGGGCGCCGTCCGCCGTGATGTCGAGACTGCCTGAAGGCAAGCCGTTGTTCGAGTATGCACCATTGAAGGGACTTTGAGCACCACCATCGCCGTTGCCGTTAATGCCGATGGTTTCGCCAGTGAACTGGGTGCGGTTCTCAGTGCCTGTGCCAGCGATTGAGAAGCCGGGCATAATCTTGATGAACTCGGCAGCATTGCGTCCGACAATCGCGTAGTTGTCTAATTCCTTACGAGTTAGGGTCGCGGACTTTTCGCCGGACACCGTCGGCACGGCATCTGCCGCGCTCACAACATCCACCGCGTCAGTGGTGGTCCCGACCTTCATCGTGACGTTCAAGGTCTTGGTTTCGGCGCCCGAGAACAGGAGCTCCGTCGCCTTATAGGTAGTGAAGCCAGGCGCTTCGATGGTCACCTCATACGTTGGACCGACTGGTACCGAGGTGAAAGAAAAGTAACCATCTTGGTTGGTGACGGAGCGCCGAACGTCGCCGCTTGCGACATTCTTTAGAGCGATCTTTGCTCCGGGCACAACCGCCTGGGACGGGTCGACGACCGAACCGGTCAAAGTAGCGAAGACCGATTGAGCGAAAAGCGACCCTGAAGAAATCAGGAAAGCGAACAGGACAGCGACCGACAGGACCCACGTTTTCTGTCTTGTCATCTTAATTTAAGCCCCTCATACTTGGTTCGAACATGGTCGCGCTGGTGCACGACATTTGGCGTAGTGGAAATATACTACCGTTCGAAGGTCCTACCCAAGGACGTGAGGGTTATCAGAGAGTCAACGGAGAGAGGCGTGGTTAAGTGTCCATGTTTTCAACGATGTTAACGCGGGGTTACCGAAAATGAACGACTGTGGTAACATTTCCCGGGTGCCCATGGAGACTGCACACTACCGCGAAAAGGAAGCGTTGAGCCGAATCCTCGCTTCCGGGGAATTTTCCCGCGCGCCGAATTTGGAACGAATCCTGGTGTATCTTTGCCAGAAGTCGTTCGACGGCGAAGGCGGCCACGTCAAAGAATTCCACCTCGCGACAGAGGTGCTGGGGCGGCCTGTCACATTCGACCCAAAGAAGGATTCCATCGTACGGGTCGAGATGCACCGCCTGCGGAAGCGGCTCAGGGACTACTACGATAGGACGCCCGAAGAGCCCGTTCGGATTCTCCTTCCTGAAAAATCGTACGTACCGGAATTTCAATTTCGGGATCGTCTGGCGCAAACCGAAGATGGCCCGTTTGCGCGGGTGCCCACGGGCGAGCCCACACCCGCTCTTTCGCAGATCGCTCCGGTGACGCAGTGGGAACCGGCAAAGCCTGCCGCGAAACGACCCTTTGCACTCATGGCCGTCGCCGGCATCGCGGCCGTGCTGAGCCTTGCCTGGATCGTACTGAATAACCGCGGGCGTGCTCCTGAGCTGTCGGCGTCGGGAACTTCCGGGACCAGCCCACTGGTTGCGGTGTCAACAACCGCCACTGCCGCCGACCCAGTGGTGCTGCCTGCTGTACCGGCGGGGCCAGAGATCCGCATCCTGGCGGGGCGGCCACCTGGGTCCTATGTGGACCGGTACGGCAAGACGTGGAGTGGCGATCTTTACTATAAAGGCGGCGAGGCGACCACGGTGAACGCGGAGGTGCGCTCGCGCGGTTGGGACGCGAACATTTTCGCCGGGATGCGCGAGGGTGACTTTAGTTATGAGATACCGCTGGCGAAAGGCACCTACGAACTCACGCTGATCTTTGCAGAGACGGCGTACGGCGAGGGCCGCCCGCTGGGAGTGGAAAGCCATCGCGTGTTTTCGATCCTCGCGAATGGCAAGCCGCTCGTGGAATCGCTGGATGTACTGGTAGAGGCACTGGATCCGAATACGGCGTGGACCCGCGTGTTTAAGGACATACATCCGGACGCCGATGGCAAACTGCACCTGAAATTCTTCCGCGCGAGTGGGTCTAAGGCGTTCGTCAACGCGATCTTGATCCGTCCTGGAATCCCCGGGAAGATGCTGCCACTTCGGATGGTGGCGCGGCAGCAGGCATACCGGGATGCGAACGATGTACTGTGGGAGCCCGATCACTACTTCCACGGCGGGACACAGATCACACGGCCGCATGGAGCGCCCGCAGGCGATCACTTCCAGGGTGAGCGTTTTGGGTACTTTTCTTATGAGATCCCGGTGGCGAAGGGCAAGTACGCGGCACGGTTGTACTTCTGGGAGTACTGGTGGGGGGCGAATCAACCCGGCAAGGGTGGGGTGGGTTCGCGGGTGTTCGATGTGTACTGCAACCACCGGCCATTGCTTCTGGACTTCGACATCATCCGGCGGCACCCGCAAGATCAGACTGCGATTGAGACCTTCCATGGGTTGGAGCCGGACTCCCGCGGCGTACTGGCATTCGACTTTGTACCGAAGGCCAACTACGCAATGATCAACGCCATTGAGATACTTGACGAGTCGAAGTAACGCAGAAAAGCCCTCCTTGCGGAGGGCCTTTAGCGGTGCACGCTTATGCGATTTGGGGTTGAAATGCTATTGCAGCTTGCGGCGACTGCGCCACAGGAGTATGCCGGAGCTGGAAACGACCAGAAAAGCCGCCTCTGCCGGCTCCGGAACCACCGTATTTGCCGTAATCAGCGTTGAGACGCCTGAGCCGACTGCCTCCGACGCTGTAAAGAACGTACCAAATTCCTCTTCGTTGTAGGCTCCCTGCATATAGTTGGTGCCGATTGCAGCGTCGTACTGACCAACTGCTGGCCGAAGCCACGTTATTTCAAATGAACCTACCACGCCCCCCGGTCGTATCGATTGCCTGGCTGCTGGGGGCCGGCGCTACGATCTCGCTCTCGAAAAAAACGACGTTTCCTGCAATCGAGTTAGTGATGCTGAGAAATTGCTGGTTCACGCCCCATGGAGAACCGACAGGACCTGCGTTTAAGTTGTCGATTGACACCGCATACGTACTCCAGTTTGGAAGTTGATTCGCAAACACACGAAATGAAAACTCGCCTACGTTCTGGGTTCCAGCAGATGCCGCGGCGCTGAGCGTGTACGTGATAACGACATTGGTGGCCGAATCGACCCTTGCGGTGGGGGTCAGCGTCATGAGTATGTCCGCCGAGCATGTGCCGGCCAACGAAAGTAATCCGAAAAGTACGAGTGAAACGCGCGAACGCATGAGTTGAAGTTCTCCCCCTGAAAGAGACGCAAACAGGCAGTCGACTGACCGGAATCTGAGAGGAGAAACCCCCATCGATCCGGAACACTTGCCTGCCGCAGGCGCTAGGGTTACGCACGATGTAGATCGGCACAAGTACTGTGTAGTACAGCACTGGATTCTCGTTTCGCACCCGTGGGGAAGTAAAGCACGCCGCCTCACTGGATATGGGGCAGCGTGCTTGTTGGGGCTTACCAGGAGGCCGATGCAATGGTGAGGTTCGCACCTAGGGGAAAGGTGGCTGTGCACGTCGCGGTGGAACTAGCTAACGTACCGGCGAGAGCGTTGCAGGTTAACGATTGATCCCGAATGGTGTCGGAACTGATCTTCAGGTTCACGACGGTGCCCGGGGGAATGTTCTTTGCGGCGAGGTTGACCGTAGCGCTGCTAGATGTATTGATGGAGACGTCCGGACTGGATAGCTGTCCTAGCGGCGGATTGTTTACGTTGGTTCCGTTCACCTGCGTAATCCGGAGCTCTGGAATCGATACCGGGAGGGGAGGATTGAAGAGGGCTCCAACGATCGCGGCTGGTGAGCAAACCGGGCAACTTGCACTATTCGCGTTGATGCGGATCACTCCGGAGCCCTGCGAAAGTGGAGTTGTTGAGCCGACTTGGGGGTTGTAGGCATGCACTCGCCCGGCATTCACCGTTGGGGCAATGAGATGAATCATCCCACCCGCCCCCGGCCCACCGCCAGCATTACCAGCGCTGGGACCACCGCCGCTTGCGTCAAAGTTGACGGTGCCGTTGTATGCTGCCGTAATTGACGTGCTGCTGACAATACGCAGCGCACCTCCACCGGCACCACCATTACCGCCCGTGCTACCTGCGGTAGAACAGAACCCTCCAGCACCGCCACCCCCGCCAACCAGTGGGACCATAGCAATGTTCATGTATGTGGTTTGGGGGTAGTTCGCGCCGGCAACGCCGCTACAACCCGTAGTTGGCGCGAGCGATCGGCCCGTGACCGGCCCGTATCCGTCAGAGGCGGGGGTCGATGGAGTGGTATCGGTTCGGCTTCCTAAGCCGCCGGGGAAACCGCCTGGTCCAGGTTCGGCCGGACGACGAGATACCTGTACTGGCGAGGAGATTGGGACACCATCCTCGCCCGAAGCGTCAATCGTTGCGTTGGCAGCGAGAGTCACGTTGCCTTGCGCCAGAAAGATCACCGCCTTGTTCCGTAGTTTTCCCGCGCGGAGAACCAAGCGACTGTTGCTTCCGATAGTGATAGTGGTGAAGTGAAACACGTTGTCACCATCTGCATCCAAGGGTGCCGACCAGTAGGGCGACGATGCCGCCGGATCGAAGATGACGACGCCGGCATTATTCGGAATGGTGATGGCGCCGTCCGCTCCCGTGGACCCGCTGGAAAACTGTGCCAGCGCCGGAAAGGCGAGTACTATCGCCAGCAATCCTAGCTTTTTCATGTTGCTCATTACTCCTTTTCCTGCTTTTGTCCGCGTGCACTGACGCGGAGAATGATGATCTGTTTGCGGTCTTCGGCAGACACGAGCGTCTCGCCAGACCAGGGACTTTGCGTGGCCGCCCGCAACTCAAGTCCGGACGCTGCCAGCGGAACAATGCGGGTATCAACTGCGGGTGTCCGAAGGTACTCCGGCCGAATGGCCGTGAACGGCTCGCTCGGCTTCGTACGCCACAGCAGTTGTAGTTGCGGTGAGGCGTCCACTGAGCGGAAGTGGAGGACTTCCAATTCCACTTCGCCTGCGGGTAACGACACGGGGCCCGCGCCGTTTTCAATCTCGCGGCCTCCCACCCGGAGTTGTGCCCCGGTGGAACCACGCAGTGCGAACTCGTACTCGCCCGGCTCCCAGACCTTGAGCGACGCACGATAGCGCGATACGGTATCGCGAACGGCACCTGTACCAAGCGGGTCCTGACCAAGCGGGAGGAAGTACAGCATCGCCGCAAAGCCTGTCGCGTCCGGTTTGCGATCCGCGGCGAGGTCCGGCATAGCCGTTATGGGCTGGTCGAAGCGGAAGTGCTCCGCAGCGAACCCAGCGAGCCTTAGGCTTGGGTCTGCATCGGCGACTGGCTTGTCATCACCGTCGCGAACCTGAATTTGCAAGTCCGACGTGCCGGGGTCCGGCAGTACGCGAACCCAGTACGGATCGGAGGATATTTCGCCCGCTTCCGTGCGAACCACGGAGCGGATCTCCAACTCGTCGACTCCGGAAGGCACGGTGATTGCTGCCTCGTAGGGCGGCAGAAGAACGTCGTCCATCTTCGCCCCATTGACGTACACGAGAACTTCGTTGATGCGGACGCCGTTGGGAATGTCCGCCCGAACGCGCAGCATCTGACCTGCGTACGCCGTTTCGCGGAGCGGCGCACCTGAGTTGCGCGCTGCAGACGTAGCTGTGTCCTCAGGGTGTGTGTCCGGCGCAGCCGTGATCACTGGAGCGGACAGATTGCGAACGTGTACCGCATGCGACGCAGCATAGTTCAGCGACGTAACCGGATCCAGCGACGTGTAGCTGCTATTCACGACGTTGACCGGCGGTGCGAAAGCGTAGGTCAGCGACGAGACGGGATCGAGCGACGTGAAACTGCTATTCACAACATTCACTGGTGCGGAAACGGCGTAGGTCAGCGAACTGACGGGGTCCAGAGATGTGTAGCTGCTGTTGACTACGTTGACTGGCGCAGCGACGGCGTAGGTCAAGGAACTCACAGGGTCCAGCGATGTGTAGCTGCTGTTCACAACCGTGGTCGGCGACGCGATCTGATAACCGGCAGGCTCAAAGATCTGAAATCGATTTCCTGGTGTTACTTCGGTTGCTGATGACGCGGCTGCCGTTGTCGCAATCAATGGATGGATGCCTACGAACGGTCCAAATCGGATCCGCAAGGTTGCGGACGTCGCGGTGAGATTTGTGACCTCCAGAACCTCGCCGCCCACCTGTAATGCCGTACCCAGCGCGGCGGGTGGGATCACAAAGGATCCACCGAGACTGAAGGTAGCGCCAGTAAGGTTGACACCCGTGACTTGAATGTTCGAGACCGTGCTGTTCGCCGCTCCGATGGAAGGAGTGATGGAGGTGATCTCTGGCTGGCCGACGCTGACCACAAAGGCGTTGACGAGAGAGGCCTCCTCCCCGCCGGTGGTGAGAATGGGCGTCCGTACACCAGTGGCGGCGTTGCCCGCGATTGTAATGTTCACGTTGGCGCGCGTCACGTTGACGACAGTCACAGAGTTGACGGTGATGCCGGCGCCAAAGGTCGCAGTTGTGATGCCGTTGGCGAAGTTTGTATCGGCTGCGTCTACTTGCACGGCCAATGCCGCACCCTGGGCACCGAGTGCCGGCGTGACGCTTGTGATTCGTGCGGGGCTGGGCGTAACCGTAAAGGCGTTGGCCAAGGTGAGGCCATCTACGGTCAGGGGCCTGGTTGTCTTTGCCGCGGTCGGGGAAATGGTGAGAGTCGCTTGCAACACCGTTGGACTTGCCGAGTTGATCACCGCTGTGATGCCCGCGCCAAGTCCAATCGTGGAACCGGCAGTGAATGTCGTGAATCGGCCTGTGATGGTGACGGGCACGGCACTCGCCTGGGTTCCGGATGTGGGCGCGATGGACGAGATCACCGGAAGCCCTGCGAGGACGTCCAGGGTCGCGGAAACGACCTCGCCACCTGTGGTGATGGTCAGAGTGCGTGATCCAAGCGGCGCGGTATCGCTGACGCTGTTTACGGCTAACGTGATCGAAGTCGCGCTGTTCACCGTATAGTTGCCGAGGTTGAGGCCAGCCCCGGACAGCGACAGAGCGGTCGTACTTTGCGAGAAGTTTGTACTAACGCCGGCAATCTGAATCTCGAAGTTACTGTCGCCCTGGCGTACGGTGGTGGGAGCCACGGTGATGCTCGCGTCTCCTGCTGTAACTTCATATGCCGCGCTCAGGGTCAACGCACCCGGATTCACGGTGACACTGCGCGGTCCCAGTGTCGTAGTCGGGCTGATGAGGCCTGTAACGGACAAGCGGGTCGCGCTATCGACGGCCACACTTTGGGTTGTAACGCCGGTCCCCAGATTCACAGTCGGCGGAGTGGCACTGGAGAAACTGGTGAAGTTTGCGTTCACCGTGAACACAACTGTTCGACCTTGGCGGGGTGCGATGTTCGTACTGACTGTGGTGAGAACCGCAGTGCCCGGCTGGACCGTGAAGGCACCGGGTAGCGTAACCACCTCGGCCCCAGTCGTGACGGTGAGATCGCGTACACCGGCTGTGGCGTTGGCTGCAATTGAGAGCTGGGCGATCAACTGAGTGGGGCTGGCGGACTGTACGGTGGCGGTGATGCCGGTGCCGAGATTGATCGCGGAGCCGGTGGTGAAATGCGTGAACTTTCCAGCAATCACATAGTTGGATACCGTTTCGCCTTGGCGTCCGCTGGCTGGAGTGGCCGAGAGGATCACTGGCGCGCCGGGTTGAATCGTGAAGCCGGGTGTAAAGGTGGCAATCTCATCGCCACTGAACAGCCGGAGCGGAAACGTACCGATGGAAGCTGTATCCGAAATCTGCAGGCGCACCACCGCTTGTTGTGGTGTCTGAGGAGTGACGGAAACGATATTCACGCCGGAGGCACCAATGAGCATCGCTGTGGTTGCCGAAGGTGCCTGGCCAAAGCTCGTACCCGAGCCTGTAACGGTGATGTCCACGGTCTCATCCTGCTTGCCGGCTGTTGGCGCGATAGCTGTAATGCTGGCCGCACCAGCGACGATGGTGATCGCGTTCGCTCTGGAAACAGGGTCGGTACCGTTGGTCAGCGCCAGGTTGCGGGGCGTCCTTGCGGCATAGCCGAGCACTTGAACGCTGAGGGTGATTTGCGTGAGAGTGACCGACGACACCGAAGCGGTGATGTCACTTGGACCGGAGAAAGACGCCGTTACCGTCTGCCCGACCAAACCGGGAAAGAATCCCGTGACCGTGACGGAGGTTGTCGCACCCTGGGGCGCGGTGTTGGGCGTAACGCTATCGATCACACCTGCGCCCAGCAGAACATTGAACCCGTTCAGGATCGACGCAGTTTCACCCTCCGTGGTCATGGTGATGCTGCGGAACCCAACAGCGGCCGTCGGCGACACCGTAATGGACGCTGTAGCTAGGATGGGCGACGTGACCGTGAGTGAGTTGACGGTAACGCCGGGACCGAAGTTCGCAACCGTGAGCCCATCGGCGAAATGGGTGTTCACGCCGTTGATCGTGATGGAAGCGGTACGGTTCTGCTGCAGAGTATTTGGGTTGAGGCTGGAGACCGCCGCCGGGCCTGCGACGATGGTAAACGCGTTTGGCAGCGAAGTGGAAACGCCCGATACTGCGACGCTGCGCGTGCCCGGAAAGGCGCGCGGCAGCACTGTGACGTTGGCCGTGATGCTCGTCGGTGAATTCACCACAAACTGGTTCACCGTCACTCCAGGACCAAAGTTCGGCGCGGAGGCGCTGTCAAAGTTGGTGAAGCGGCCAAGGATCGTGACTGCGACGGTCTCGCCTTGCTGTGCGGAGACTGGCGTTACCGAAAGCAGTGTTGGCGTTCCTGCCGTGACGGTAAACAGGCCGGTGCCCGATGCGTTCTCGCCGCCAGTAGTGAACACGGGACTTCTTGGACCCACTGGCGCGGAGGGATCGATCGTAAGCCGAAGCCGTACCTGCGTAACGCTATCGACGCCAAGCAGGGTCGCGGCAATTCCCTGCCCAAACGCGAACACGGTGGTGGGTGCAAAGTTCGTGTTCTGCCCGACGACCGTGACGTCCACCACATCTCCTTGATTGGCGGATGCAGGCGTAACCGTGAGCAACCGCGCGGCGCTCGGCGTGACATTGAAGTTGTTGACCGTGTAGAACACCCCACCCGTACGGAGCGTTACCTGACGGAGGCCGGTAACCGCAGTGGGTGAGACATTGATTGTGACGCTGCCGGTTTGCGGACTCGTCACGTTCACCGGTACTTCGCCCGCCGTGATTCCAGCGCCAAAGCTGATGAACGTGTCGCCAGCGGCAAGCGGCAAATTCTGTGCGTTGATGTTGACGGTAAGGCCTTGCTGCCCTTGCTGGGCGGACGTCGGATCAAGCGAGAACATCGGCGCACCGGTGACCGTAAAGGTCGTGATTCCACCGATTGCCGAAGGTCCAGAAACCAATTCCTGGCCGGTGGTGACGACGACATCACGGGCGGTGAGTTCTGCGTTGGCGGCAATGGTGATGTTTGCAGTGAGTTGACTGGCCGAAAGCACCTGTACGGAGTTCACGGTGATGCCGGGCCCAAATGCCGGCAGGGACTGGCCCTGTACGAAACTGGTGATCGATGCGCCGTTGATGGTGACTTCCAGCGTTTGACCACGCGATCCGCTGACGGGCGAGATCGAGTTCATGCCTGTGGCGATGGGAAGAGAAAGCCCGGTGAGTACTTCGGAACCTGTGGTTACAGTGATCGTGCGAGGACCGACGGCAGCACCCTGCGCCACGGTGACATTTGCGACAAGCTGAGTGGCGCTCGATACGGTGACCGAGTTGACGGTGACACCAGTGCCGCTGAAGGCCACGGTCGTCACACCCTGTGCGAACTGCGTTTGTTGGCCCGTAATCGTGATGGATCGCGTTTGCCCGCGGAGCATCGCGGTTGGGTTCAGTGAAAGTAGAATCGCTGCTGGAGTAACACTGAAGGAACTCGTGAGCACTTGCCCTCCAGTGGTGACCGACACGGTTCGAGGACCGACCGTCGCGTTCGCCGCAATGGTGATGTTCGCGATGATCGACGAGGGGCCTTGTACGGCTACATTGTCGACAGTGATGCCCGCACCGAAGCTAACTGCCGTTACGCCTTGCTGCCATACGGTGAACGTTCCGCTGATGGTGACGGCCAGTTGGGTCCCCGCAGCGCTGGCAGAGGGACTCAGCGAACTGATCGATGGGACACCAGGATTCACACTGAAGGCCGCGGACCGTTCGGCTACTTCACCCGCCGTCGTCGCCGTGATCGTGTAGGCGCCCACTGCCTGATTGGCAGGAATACTGAAGGTGGCTCTCAAGCTGGTCTCGCTGGTGATCACCACCGAAGACGGTGCAAGGGATGCAAGCGGACTCACTACTTGCCGTAGTCCCACACTCGTTACCAGGGGCTGAAAGTGCGTATTGACGCCGGTGACTTCAATCTCGACATTCGTCTCACCTTGCAGCGCACTGACTCGAGAGAGGGTGGAGATGGCGGCCGGGCCAGTGACGATGCTGAACACTGGCGCGGAGACGATCTGACCTCCAGTAGTGGCGGTGACAATCCGGGGTCCGATGTTCGTGGTGGGGCTGACGCGAACTGTTGCACGGGCGCTGGTGGGACTATCCACCGTCAGGCTGTCTACCGTAACTCCTGCGCCGAATGTCGCAGTGGTGACGCCTTGCTGCCACGTCGTAAATTGTCCGGTGAGTGTTACGACAGTGGGTCCGGCCCCTTGCGGCAGGGTAGCTGGGCTTGCCTGCGTGAGGATCGGCGTACCCGCGCCAACGGTGAAGAGATTGTTGCCGCTGGCGGCTTCGCCCAAGGTGGTCGCGCGAACACTGCGGAGACCCGGAGCCGCGTTCGGCGCTACTGCAATCTGCGCCGTGAGAGCTACCGGCGATTGGACAAGAACTGTACCCACAGTGATGCCAGACCCGAAGTTCACCGTCGTTACGCCCTGTTGGAAGTTCGTGTTGGTACCGTTCACCGTCACAGTCTCGCTACCGCCCTGGGGAACTGAGGCAGGGGCGACGCTCGATATGGCAGCGCTACCGGCGTCGATGCAAAACGCGCTCGACGGACTGCTCGCAATCTCCGCGCCGGTGGTCATCCGTATGGACCTTGCGCAGATCCCTTGGTCAATGGCGATGGTAGGAGAAATCACGAGTCGAACTGTGGCACGCTCCAGCGCGGGAGTAGTCAGCAGAGTTGCTGTGATGCCAGGGCCGAAATCGGGCACTGTCGTACTGCCGAAGCTGGTCGCTTCGCCGAGCACTGTAACTACAACCGTCTCTCCTTGGCGTGCGCGGGCTGGCGAAACGGATAGCACCACCGGATTGCGTTCCATCACGGTGAAGACGCCCACGCTATCGGCTAGTTCGCCACCCGTAGTAAGCCGGACTGTACGAGCTCCAAGAGTTGCGCTGTACGCGAGGGTGATCTGCGCCGTCGCCGACGTCGGAGATTGGATCACAAGAGAGTTGACAGTGATCCCAGGTCCAAAGTCCGCGGTGGTTTGGCCGGTGGCGAAGTGCGTACCCGAGTTCCCGGTGATCTGCACGGTCACATTGCTTTGGCCCTGCCGCGCTGAACTGGGATTGAGAGTCTGGATCGCTGCGGGGCCGCGGTTGACTATAAATGCCGAACCACTGATGGCTGCACCATTGACGGTTGTGGACACCGTGCGTGGGCCAATTGCTGCCAGCGGACTGACCGTGAGCGTGGCACGGAAAGAGTTGGCGGAAACGAACGCGGTGGAAACGGTGGTGATGCCCGGCCCGAAGTTGGCCGAGACAGGCGTGGCGGCAGTGATGGGGGTTACGAGGTTTGCAAAGCTCAGTACGACATCAAGCGTCTGGCCTTGCACACCGGTGGAAGGTGAGGCGCTAGTAAGGGACGGCGGAACGACCACCTGTCCAGTCACCCGAAATCCGTTGAAGAGACTGACAACTTCGCCTCCGGTCGCCATTTGTACGGAGTACAGGCCCGGTACTGCAGTCGAGAGTATGCGTACATTCGCGGTGGCCTGTGTGGGACTGTTGACCGTGAGCGAGTCCACGACGATCGAGGATGAGAAGAACGTCAATGCAGTGGGGTACGGGCATACGCTGACCGATCCTTGGCACCAGTGTGTTTGCGATCCGGTCAGCACCAATGTCGCGGAGGTACCGGCGGGCGCTGTGTTGGGCACAACGGAGATCAGTGAAGCAGGACTGGCGACGACGCTGAATGTCGCCTGAGAACCGCCTGCCTGTAGGATTCGGGGTCCCACGGCGGCGTACTGATCGATCACAAAAGTTGCCGTTGCCTGTGACGGGTTAGATCGTACGTACCCCTGGCAGGTCACTCCCGGCGGTACGCCACTGATCGGCACCTGTATGGCTGGGCAGGACGTCGGCAGAATACCGCCATTGTCGATGTTGAAGGTTACCGGGACGCTTGTTCCCTGCAGTCCCGAAGATGGAGTGATGGTGAGTTGCGGCGTCGGCGACACTCGTACGACGTTCGCCAGCGATACCGATTCACCGCCGGTCACGACGTCAAGGCGGTACAAGCCGGGCACGGCAGAACTCAGCGTCTGGACATCCACCAGGAGTTCCGTGGCGCGAATCACGGTTACCCGCCGGACCGCTAGGGATGCGACCGGCGGCAGGGTTAGAGAAACTTGCGTCGTACCTTGTACGAAGTTCGTATTGCTACCGGTGACTCGTAGGGTGAAGGAGTCGCCCAGGAAGCTCGTGACTGGAGACTCACAGCCCGGTTCCCGGCACGCGGAAACCAGTGCAGCGGTGCTGGGAATCACGGTGAACGGGAAGTCATAGTTGACACCACCAAAGCTCACCACACCTGTGCGGCCACCTGTAGGGGCGGTACTTGCCACTGAGAAAGGAACGCTCAAGTTAGCGCCAGACACCGTACGCGCGCCGGTGGTGACGTTACCTGGAATGGTGACTGTTGCACTAGCTGCAGGGTTGATAAAGCAGAACTGCAATGTAAGGGTTCCGGATGTGCCTTGCGTCGCGTAGGACGGGGTAACGTTGCAGATGCGCGGTGACCCGGCGACCACAACCGCGCTGACGGGCAGCGGCGCTTCGCCTTGGGTAGTCACACTGACGGAGCGAGGTCCGGCAGCGGCTGTTGGGGATACAGCGATCTGTACGGAGAGGGTTTGGTCCTGCACGTCAACGCTTCCAACCGTGATACCGGCTCCAAAACTGACGGCGGTCAGATTCTGGACAAAGTGCGTGTTGCGGCCAACAATCTGAACCGTACGAGACTCACCTTGTGTGAACGTATTCGTATTGAGCGATATGGACGCATCCGACGAGGTCACGGTGAGTCCGCTGTTCAGCGTGTAGACGTCACCGCCCGCGAGGAACATGATGTTGCGAGGTCCGACAGCAGCGAGGTCGGATGCCGTAACGCGAATGACGGCTGTAGCTGCTGTTGTTGCTGTACCTTGTGTGATGGAAACGGGTTGGCCATTGGCGGGTCCAAACACCTGGCTGCCAAAGTTCATGGCCAATGTCTGCGGCAAGGTTGTGCCGATGCCAAAGCCGAAGGTGATGTCCCTGGTTTCGCCCTGCCGAATGGTTCCGCCATTCACCGTTAACGGGTTCGAGGCGGCGGATGTCACGACAAAGCCGTTGGCAAGTGTTGCTGTAACGGCGCCATAGGTGACACTGACGTTCCTCGGGCCAGTTGCAGAACCTGCGCTGACCACCACCGTGGCGCATACCTGCGTGGTGGACGCGCCACTGGCACACAGCTTCGGAGTAGCAGTAATGCCTGCTCCAAAGTTCAGCGTCATGCTGGCGGGGTTTGCCGGGAACGCCGTGTACAGTCCGTTGATTGTTACGTCAATGGTCGTACCCCGGACGGCGGAAGGCTGCCAAACACTCTCAATCGATGGTGGCGGCAGGATCACGGTTCGTGCCCGAAGACCCGTAGAGATTGGTGGTGCGCCGCTAGCGTTGACGATTTCGACATAAGCGGCGACAGGCCGTTGGACAAGGAACCCGGCGGGTACGCGAAACCGGAGGTTTGTACGCGATCCAATGGTCTGCAACAAGGTGACAGGAGCATCGATGGCCGCCCCGTCCAGTGGGTTTTGCGGTGTGATCCGCGCCACCAACTGAGCCGCCGTCGTACCGGCAGGGATGCCGCGAAGAGCGGTGATGGTGGCATCCGTTAGATTCGCCTGAACTGCCGAAGGGGATGTGACGGGGGACAATTCGATAACTTGCCCAAAGACCTTGGGAAGAAAGGCCAATCCAATGGCAAGAGCAAAAAACAATCGCGTAGACACACTACGGGTATGCATGGGCGTCGGGTCCAATCGTTAGTCGGGTTTGTTGCTACTGACGTCGTTTGCGAATGAGCATAGTTGCCCAGGCAACTCCACCAAATAGGGTCGCGGTGGAAAACGCACTGTTTTCTGGCATGCTCACCACAGGGGGTCCGGCCTCAGCTATCAGTTCGGCGTAAGCGGTCACGCCAGGGTCAAAGGTGATGGAAAACGACTGGGGCTGCAAGGTGAGCGGAGTGCCGCTGTAGGTGAGGATTGACGCTGGGGACAGCTTTCCGGAAAAGGTGACGCTCTGTACGTTCCAGCCACTAAGGTCAAAGTTGAAGTCCGGAAAGCTGAAAGGATCGGTCTCGCCCGGGCCAAAGCCATCCGGCAGGGTCGCGACGGCCACGCCTGGGGATCCACCGGATTCATAGTCAATCCGCAACAAGCCATCGTCAATCGTCAGAGCGGTACAGACGTTGAAGAAAGCGTCGCAATTGGACAGCCCCGTGAGGTTGGTGACGACAAACGCAGACAGACCGAGTGAAGGGCTGTCCGAGTCCACCCGAATGATCCCAAAAGTTACCGGGTCGGCTCGCAAAGCCGGAGTCGAAAGAGACAGCGCGACGGCGAGGGTGAATAAAGCTTTATGCATTTCATGAATCGGCACGGCGGCCGCTTTATGAATGCAGTAGCGTTAGCTGTTCACCATAAGGGACACGGTACAGGAAGAATTTGTAAGAAACTTCTGCACCTCGCTCCGCGCGCACCCCAAAAGCATGGCATCCTGCGCGTGGCGCATACTGATTTGTACCCGAGTACGGTTATGGCTGACGACGTAATGATCAACGACCCGCGAACGCAGTTGCCGTTTGAGCGACATCACGCCTTTGTGATCGGCATCAACCGGTACAAGAATGTGTCCTGGCTCAAGACCGCCGTCGACGATGCCTTGCGGCTCGCCGATGTCCTCAAAACGCAGCAGCACTTTGACGTGCATCCACCGCTGGTGGAAGCGACAGGTGCTGAGATCCGCGAACTGCTTCACACCATCATTCGAGAGAAAGTGGGGGAAAACGACCGCGTCCTCTTTTACTTTGCCGGGCATGGCATAGCCGCCGACGGCGATGATGGTCCGGCCGGCTATCTGGTGCCATTGGACGGCGACCCGGACGACGTCAAGTCCACCTTTATTCCGATGAGCGAACTGCAGGACGCGCTCACCAGCCTGCCCTGCCGTCATCTGTTGCTGGTATTGGATTGCTGCTTTTCTGGCGCCTTCCAATGGGCTAGCCGGTTTCGCGATGTTCGCTCCGCTGTGCCCAAGCGCATCTATAAGGAGCGGTTTGATCGCTTTGTCATGGACCCGGCCTGGCAGGTCATCACCTCGGCTGCTTACGACCAAAAGGCACTGGACGTACTCGATGGAAAAGCGATTGGAGATCGGGGTGTGAGTGGGGCTGGCGACCAGACGACGCTGCACTCCCCATTTGCGAGGGCGCTGTTTGAGGGATTGGCTGGCGAGGCTGACATCAAGGGTGAACGCGAGGGCGACGGCGTCATCACCGCCACTGAGCTCTATGCCTACATCCGGGACCGGATTGAACCGAAGACCATCGAGGCCGGACAGGAACTGCGGCAGACCCCTGGGTTCTTCCCTCTGAAGAAACATGACAAAGGCGAATTCGTTTTTCTGCACCCCCGACACCGGCTCAACCTACCGCCGACTCCGCGGCAGAGTCCGTACAAGGGTCTGGCGGCGTTTGAGGAAGACGACCAACCGCTTTTCTACGGACGCGATCGGGTGGTCCGCGAGCTCTACGACAAAGGGCGGGCGAATAAGCTCCTGCTGATCACAGGGCCTACCGGTGTGGGCAAGTCTTCGGTGATCAAAGCCGGGCTACTGCCACGCTTGCGCCGGGATGGATTTCGTATTCTGCCGGTGATCCGTCCGGGTGCCCATCCATTGGCAGCACTGGAGCAAGCTCTAGGTGACGCAGCGAAGCCGGTCCCTGGTGGGCGCCAGAGGACAGTGCTGGTGGTCGATCAGCTCGAAGAGGTGATGACGCGCTGCACCGATGCGGACGAACGCAAGCAGTTCCAGGCGCGGCTGCTCCAGGTCCTCGAGCAGGACCAGAGCATTCATCGAGTGATTGCGACCGTACGATCGGACTTTGAGACGCAACTGATCTCCGGAAAACTGAGAACGGACTGGATGGCAGGCCGCTGTACCGTGCCGCCGTTCAGCCTGGAGGAACTCGAAGACGCCATCGTGATGCCGGCCAGCCAGGAGGTGTTGCTGTTTGAGCCGGCGTCGCTCGTGCAGGAGATCATCTCGGACGTTGTACAGTCGCCCGGCGCATTGCCGCTGCTTTCCTTTGCGCTGAACGAACTGTATGAAGCATACCGTGCAAGCGGGAGAGGCGATCGCGCGCTCCGTAAAGAGGACTACGACCAACTGGGCGGCGTACGCGGAGCCTTGCGTGCCAGAGCCGATGGACTCTATAAGGAGCTGCCACCCGCCGAGCAGCAGATGATGCGCAAGGTCCTGTTGCGGCTAGTATCGGTGGAGGCAGATCTGGCGAGCAAGCGTGTCGCGATGGCCGACCTCGAGTACACAGACGCGGAGAGGCCGCTAGTGGCGGCTGTCGTGGAGAAGCTGATTGATGCGCGCCTGATCGTAAAAGGGGAGGATTACCTGGAGCCAGCGCACGACATGCTGGTGCGCGGCTGGAAGCGGCTGCAGGAATGGGTTCAGGAGATCGGCCGGGACAAGTTGATTCTTGGTGCGAAGTTGAACCTCGCGGCGAACGATTTTGCGCGTTCCGGCGATATTGGATTGCTATGGGACGACAACCCGTACTTGCCTGTGGCGGAGCAGGAACTTGCGCATCCGCAGACGTGGTTGAACGCTGCAGAACGCCTGTTCATCCAAGAAAGTGTAAAGCGCCGGGAGGATCAGGCACGAGCCGCCGAGCGCGAGAAGGTACGCGTACTGCTCAGCCTCTTTGCGTCGCTCGACTTGCACCTTACCAACGGACAACCGGGCAGTATATCTGTAAACGCAGGCGATAGCGGACAGCAGTGGATTCCCATCAGCCGCTTGCCCGCTGAGGTGCAATGTTACCAGGAGCCAGCCCAGTCTCGCGACTTCATCGTGGCCCGTCATTATGGAGCGGGCCGCGTGCTGGTGTACGCGCACGATGGCCTGCCGATAGACGGTGAGATCACGCCCAAGAGCGACAACTTGCTGTTTGCCGAGAACGCGCTACGCTGGCTCGCGGCGGATGCCGGCCCGCACGTCGATGGCAACGGTATGCGCCTTCTGTTTTGGGAGGGCAGCTTCCACCGCTGGAGCGAAATGAAGAAGGTGGTGAAGTTCGTCCGACGCCGCCAATGGTCGTTCGAGATGACAACACCGGACACCCTGGAGAAAGACCTCCAGGGTGCAGGTGTTCTTTGGTACGCGAGCGACTGGTTTCCGCCAGAGGACTTTGCCACACGGCATGTGCCGCTCATCGACAGATTCGTAAAGGGCGGCGGAGGCTTGCTGGTGGGTGGACTCGGCTGGTCTTACGAACAGTATCCAGACCAGCATCCACCCGTACCGTACGCCGCGAACGAATTGGGCAAGCCGTTTGGATTCCGCTTTACAACGGACGCTTTTGTGTACGATGCCAGCCGGCCGATCCCTCTGTTACCCGGCCGCTAGACTTGCGGGGCGGTTTCTTCGGGGGATGGCGCCGCAGGTGCCGGTTCTGAGGACGGAGCGGGCGTACTGTCCGCCGGCTCTTCCGGCAATTCGATGTCCGGTGCGGGTTCCGTCGGGTGATCGATGTTCGGGTTGCTACCGGCGCAGATCCAGGTTGGCGGCGGCACCGGGGCAGGGGTCATTGATAGGTACATGAGCTCATCCTTTACTTGTTGTGACTCGACTCAGTTAGCGTTCGATAGCGACGGTCGCTGCGTAGCGCCGTAAATTGGGGAACTCGATTGAGCAACGGAACGGAAAGTCCCGCTGCGACGGCCGCGCGGAGCGTCCTGAGCGCGTCCTCGCGACGATGCAAGGTCTCATAGCCGAGCGCGACGATGTAAAGCAGTTCAGGATTGTTCGGTGCAAAGAGCGCCGCTCGTTCGAGCAGCGGCAGGCTCTTTTGCCCATTGCCCAGTGCCGCGTAATAGTAGCCGACGTCGGCCAGCAGGAAGTGATCGTTGGGCCGTTGGCGGAGTTGCTCTTCACTGGCGGCGATCGCCTTGCGGCAGGCTTCTTCGGCCTTGGCCGGTGGCGCACCCGACAGCCGGTACACCTCAGCCAGAAATCCCCAGGCGCGATAGTGGCTAGGCCGCAGCTCAATGGCGCGCTCCAGCAGGCGCTGGGCCTCGTCGTACTTGCCGCTTTCCATCATCAATTGCCCGAGGTTGCGGTAGCGATGATAGGCGCCGGGGTCCAGTTCGACGGCACGTCGAAAGGCCGTTTCGGCTTCCTCAAACCGGTTCGCCATGCGGCTCGCGACACCGAGATTGTTGAGTGCCCTCGGATTGTCCGGCGCGGAAGCCACGGCCCTTCGATAGAGTTCGAGAGCCTGCTCCAACTTGCCGGTATCCATATAATGCTCGCCGAGCATTGTGAGGATGCCCCAGTCGTCCGGCGCGAGTTTGACACCCTTCTGCAGCATCTCCTCCGCCTCAGCATCGCGGCCCTGATGACGCATCAGATCGGCGAGCGCGCCGTGAGCGCCAGCGTGAAAACGATCGAGCCGCAGAGCTTCTCCCAGCTCCTGCGCAGCGAGGTCGTACTTGCGGGCTCGCGTATGAAGAATGCCGAGACTCACATACGGCGACGCGAGACCCGGATTGATCTGCAGGGCCCGCCGGGCGGCCTTCTCCGCGGGAGCGAAGTACTTCTCGTCGTTTTGCTGCACCAGTTCCAAGGCGTTGGCACGGGCGAGATCGGCGAAGGCGGGCGCAAAGTTCGGCTCTTTCTCAACGATCTTGGAGAGAATCGCCATGGCGGTGCTTACTGCCTGCGGCCGGTAGTAGTGCTCGAGCAGGTCATGCGCCTTCTGATATTCCTCGGCGACCCCGGCGTTGAGCGATGCGGTAGAGGTGACGGGGGCCGGATCGAAGAATCGCCGAAGGGGCGACATCGCAACAACTGCGCCCAATACGGCAAGGGTAGCGACGCCGGCGGCCCATTTCCAGGCTGTCGGCACCGAGCGAGGCGGCATCGGTGCAGTGACAGGCGGCGCGGAGGCTACGGAGTGGCTGCCCGGATCGGTGCTCGCGCTCAAGGCGGCAATCATCTGGCCGGCCGTTTTGAAGCGGCGCTGCGGGTCCGGGTCGATCGCAGTTTCGACGACGGCGGCGAAGGACTGCGGCAGATCGGGCCGCAGATCCATCAAAGTGAGGCGTGAGCCCGATTCGTGCGCAGCGATGAGAGCGGCGAGCGTGTCGGCCTGCACCGGATACTTGCCCGTCACGAGGTTGAAGAGCATGATGCCGACGGCATAAAGGTCTGTACCAACCGTACCGGGTGCACCTTTGAGCAACTCGGGCGCCATGCAGGGAGCGGTGCCCCCTTGTAACGTCTCGGTATGGTCATGGGTGAGCCCGAAATCCAGCAGCAAGATGCGACCGCCGGATTCGCGCATGACATTGCGAGTCTTGATATCGCGATGCAGCAGGCCCGCTGCATGCACAGCGCTCACTGCCTTGCAGACCTCAACACCGATATGGGCGGCCTCGCGCGGGCCTAGCGGACCGTCGGCGGTTATGATGGCCGACAGTGTCTTGCCCTTGATGAACTCGCTCCAAAAGCCGACCCGGCCGTCGTAGCGGTCTGCACCGTAGATGGGAACGACATTGTTGTGGCGTACGCGCGCCATGGCGCGAGCTTCGCGCAGCAGGGCGTCCTCTTCTGCGACTTGCGAGAGTCCGCTAGGCAGCAGTAGCTTGAGTGCCACTTCGCGCTCTAGCTTGGTGTCGAAGGCCCGGTAAACCTCACCGAAGCCGCCCTGGCCAACCTTCTGCAACAGGCGGAAGGGACCCCAGGTGGCGGCTACGGGTTCGGGAGGAGGATGGAATGGTTGCGACGGCAGAGGCAGCGTCGAATCATCCATGTGTGCTCCTTTCCGCCACGCGAGTACTGAGGGGAAGTATAACCCACAGGGGTAATACGGTACACTGGCTCACCATGGCAGGATCTGCAAACCCGATGCTCCTTCCCCTGGGCGTGTACGACGACGGCAGTTTTGCCGGTTCCCTTGTCCTGGATGGCGTTCCAGCCGAGTTGGGGGCCGGGGCCGTCCCGATGGATGTACTAGAAGGAAAGGGCACCCCAGGGAGCCGCGGCATGGTGGGCGGCGAGTTCAACGCGGAAAAACTGGAACGGGCCGGCTGGGCCGTGATGTTTGGCGCGAGTGTCGACCCGCAGATCCGCAAGAACCTAACGCCGCTACTCGAACATCGCAAAGCCCAAGTGGGGGAGGAGGGAGTCGCGAGGGGTTTGTACAAAGAGCTGCCTCCGCCAGCGGCCGGGCAAACGGCTTCGCAGTGGCTGGTAACGCAAGGCACCAACCTGGCCGTGGTGGATCCCGAAAAAGGGGTGCCGTACTACGTCATGATCGTCGCGGGACCGGAGGAGGTCTCCTTTGAGTTCCAGTATGAGCTCGACCTGTACTGGGGCGTAGGACGGCTTTGGCTGGACACTCCGGCAGCGTATGAACGCTACGCTCACTCGGTAATCGCCTATGAGAACGCAGCCAACCAAGTGGCGACATCGCGGCAGATGGTGATCTTTGCGCCGAGCTTTGAGGGACAGGACAATGGCGCAGGCAGGGCACTTTGCGACTTCCTGATTGACCCGATGCTGGCGGCCAATCCGGGAAAGTTCGACAAGTTCAAGCTGCAGTCGTTCGTGGGTCCGGAGGCCACGAAGCAAAAGCTGTACGATGTACTCGCCGGTACAATTGATGGCGGCACACCGGCATTGATGTTTACAGGCAGCCACGGTCTGCTGAAGGCTCGCGACAGCAAGCAGTTGGCGATCGCGCAGGGCGCTATCTTGTGTGAGCCATGGATGTCCCCGCCGAAGGGAGACAACTACTACGGCGCCTGGGACTTGGACAAGACGGCAAAGATCCACGGCATGGTGCACTTTGTGTTCGCATGTTACGGCCTGGGCTGGCCGCAATACGACACGTACAACTATCAGGAGAAGGTCGAGATTTCGCCGGCACCGATGATGGCGCGTCTGCCGCAAGCCCTGCTGGGACGGGAGAATGGCGCACTGGCGGTGCTGGGCCATATTGACCGCGCCTGGAGTTCGAGCTATCGGATGAATGGCCTTTCGGAAGACCAGAGTTTCCGGGATGTCATCGAGAGGATCCTGGCTGGACGGCGGTTGGGCAGCGCGACCGATCAGTTCAACGTGCGCTGGGCGGCGCTGAGCGTACAGTTGTCGGAGACTCTGCTGCGAATGAAGGACGATCCCGCACTGGCCGAGGAGGCTGCACAGCAGTTGAAGGTCCGCGATGATGCGCGGAATTACCTGTTACATGGAGATCCTGCGGTACGGTTACGCACGGATGAGCGGGACATGCCACGTCTGTGATGACCTGGGGCCGCGGCGGCGTTAGCGACGGAACGGTTGCGAACGCACAGTCCGTTCGCCTTGGCGCACGGTGATCCAACGGTTGGTTTGCACAGTGCCAAGATCCTGTTTTGTTCCGTCGGGCCAGGTGATTTCAAGCGTAGCCTCGGTTGCTGTACCAGTTCCAAAGTGCGCGCGGAAGTCCCCTTGCGAGATATGAAATCCGCCACTTCGGACCTCGTCAATCTGTGTTTTTCCACCGCCGGCGGGCGTTAGGCTGATTCGTGCCCCTAGGGCAGCACGTCCGCTAGCGGTCAACGCCTCAACCAACACAGAGCTGCCCATCGGCTTAGCCTGGTTCTTCAATATGGATGGACCTTCATGCATGTTGACGGCGACGATTTCCAACGATCCGTCGTTATCGAGATCACCGACGGCCAAGCCTCGTGATGCATGTTTGTCGATGGCTATTCCGGAGCCAGCCTGCGATGAGAGGTCGTGGAACTGGCCATTGGCTAAGTTCCAGAAGAAGACTCGAGACTGACGGTACGACTCGCCGATGCCCGCAGAGTCTACTTCCGGGTACACATGGCCGTTGACATACAAGATGTCGCGCCAACCGTCGTGGTCCATGTCGAGAAACGCAGCGCCCCAGCCGAGGAACTTCGTATGTATCGCCAGTCCTGCTTGCACGGTGGCCTCGGTGAATGTAAAGTTACCGGTATTGCGGTAGAGGGATACCGTGTCGTCGGTGAAATTGGTTTTGAAGATATCCAAGCGGCCGTCGTTGTTGTAGTCCCCTGCGGCCGCACCCATTCCGGCCTGCTCGCGTCCGTCTTCGTTTAACGCGGCTCCCGATGCGACGCCAAGCTCTTCAAATTTGCCATTGCCGAGATTGCGAAAGATCAGGCTCGGCGTGGAATCGCAAGCGACGTAGATGTCTGTCCAGCCGTCGTTATCAAAGTCCCCGGTAAGCACGGTGAAGCCGTAGTAGTCCTTGGAACCGGCAATCCCGGAGGCTTCGGACACGTCTACAAACTTGCCTCGGTCATTGCGGAACAGGGACATGGATTCTGCGGGAAGGGGTCGCGGGCCGCAAACGACAGGCATGCTCTTCCATTCGCACTGCTTTTTATCTCCAGGCTTCGCGGTGTTCTTGGGGTCAAACCGGACGTAGTTTGCGACCACGAGATCGAGGTCGCCGTCGCGATCGTAGTCCACAAAAGCGCAACCGGTGGACCAACGTTTTTCTTTGGACTGAGGCAAGCGCGATCCAGACTCATCGGTGAAAGCACCACCGGTGTTTCGCAATAGCGTGTTGTGACCCCATTGCGTAATCAACAGGTCCGTACGGCCATCGTCGTCGAAATCGCCCGCGCACACTCCCTGCGCCCATTCGAGAGGAGGAATGCCGGACTTTGACGTTATGTCCTCAAATCGCATTCCGCCGAGATTCCGGTAAACGTTCTGAGCGCGAGGCTTGGGATAGTCATCGAACTCCCCTGCGTTGAGGAACACCAGATCGAGCAGCCCGTCCTGGTCGATGTCGACCATAGCCACGCCATTGCCCGTGACCTCGATGATGTAGTTCTTCTTGCGCGGGTTGGCAGAGATATTCACGGCTTTCACAGCCGATGCGGCCGCGACGTCGCGAAAGTCCAACACCGGCGGCACTTTGCCAGCAGGAAGCGGGCGCCTGGGCTGCGCACGCCGGTTACCCGAGGCCATGTCCTGCGCAGGAACAGAGGCCAGGGCACAAAGGACCAGAACTGCCAAGATCTTCATCGCTTCTTGTCCGGAGCCTTGTCCTGCAGGTCCTTGAAGATCTTGCGTTCCAGGCTGGCTTTGGCCTGTTCTCCCGCACGTTGATAGACCTGAGCGAGCAGGTAGTGAGGCGCGGGATCTGCGGTATCGAGTTCGGCCGCCTTGAGCAGCCATCGCTCGGATTTCGCCCACTGGTCCAAACGGGTTAGCGCTTTGCCAGCTAGAAAGTAGTTCCGGGCGACCCTGGGATTTCTTTGCGCGGCCTCGACCGCAAAGTTAAACGCCTGGCGATTCTCGTTCTGCTTGATCAATAGGTCGGCGAGATTGGCGTAGACCGTATCGTATTCTTTGTGCTCGTTCGCAACGAGATCGATCGCACGCAGGTGCGCCTTGATTGCGTCTTCGGGCTTTCCGGTAGCGTCAAGGGCAAGGCCCAGGTTGTCCCAGGCTCGATAGTGCCTGGGCTCTTTGTTGACGATCGCCTGAAATTGTTCGAGGGCCGCTTCCGGGCGCGAGCCGAAGTAGTAGATCCGTCCCAGGGCGTAGCGAGCGTCATTGTTCGTGGGCTCCCGCTGCACAAGATCGCGCAACGTGGCGATGGCATCCGAATCACGTCCAGAGAGATAAAGGAGGTTGCCCTTCAACAGCAACGCCTGACGGTTCAACGGCTCAGTTGCCAGGCACTTTTCTGCCACAACGAGGGCTGCCGGAATCTGCTGTGAGTCCAGCAATGCACGTGCTTCCAGCAGGATCGCCGGACACTCCGCGGCTTGGAGCGAAAGCAGCAGCGCAGCGGGAATGAGTGTTCGAACCAAGCTTCATCAAATCAGAATGTGAGGAAGATCTGCAAGCCTCCCCAAAAAGGAAACCGGCTCCTCACTCTTGCGAGCGGGGAGCCGGCAGTGGATCGAGTCTGCTATCTAGAACTCAAAGCGAGCGGCCAACTGCACCGAACGAGGACCGTACTGCTGGCCCGTCAGCCGTCCGAACAGCGGGCTGTTGACGTCGGTGTTCAAACCGCCGCGGCCTGCCCGATTGAACGCATTGAAGGCATCCATGCGGATTTCGAACTTCGTCGTTTCATTGAAGTTGAAACTCTTCATCATGCCGATGTCTTCGCTCGAGAACTGTGGGCCGCGAACGTTCGGTAGAACTCGGGGCGCGGTACCAAGCCGGGTGAAGATCGCGTTCGGTGTCGCTGGAATGCGTCCGAAGGCAGCTGGATTGAGATACGGGGTGCCACCGTTGGTCTGGACAGCCGCCCCGGTGTCGATCACCGTCGGGACGCCTGTCAGCCAATCGGGACGGATGCTGCCGCTAAAGATGGCATTGTTGTAGCCAGAGATGCTGACCGAGATTGGATCGCCCGAGCGGTACTGGTGTACGCCGGTGAGCGTCCAACCTCCGAGGACCTTGTCGGCGACGCCGCCCATGTTGAACAACTTGCCTTTACCAAACGGCAGAGCGTAAATCCAAGTGAACTTGGCGACGTGGGGGAAGTTGTAGTCGACGACAGACTTTTCCAAGCTGCGATTGAAGACATCCTGCGCGCCGATGCCGTCAAGCGGGCTGGACGCGTTCGAGATGCCCTTGGAGAAGGTGTAGGCGAAGAGCAGCGACAGGTCTTTGGTCATGCGCCGGGTGGTCATCACCTGGAGCGAGTCATAGCTCGAACGGCCGAAGTTGGGCAGAAACTGTCCGACGCCCGTGAACTGAGGGAACCGGCGCAGCGACTGCGCGAGCGTGCCGTTGAAGTTCGCATACGGCAGCGCACCAAGTTGAGGATTGGTACGCAACGGCTGAATCAGGTTGTCGCCCAGCGCTAGCGCCGAGACGGGCAGTTGATTCAATGCGTCAAGACCACCAGAGTTCAAGCGTTGGCCGCGATTGCCGATGTAGGAGATTTCGAGAACGGATTCCTGCGGCAACTGGATATTGAAGCCGACGTTGAAGTTCTGCACGATGCCGAGCTTATTGCCGTCAGGCGAGATGTACGTAAAGCCCTGGCCGATACCGGTGGACTGATCCTTGTTCGGCAATACGCCGCCAAAGCTCGGGTACGGCTGATGCAGGTACATCACCGGATCCTGTGCAAACTGCAGGGCGGTGTTCGAACTGTTGACGGCGATGCTGCCGTTGTAGCCGAACGTCGAAGGCGTCGAGAAGTTGGCCACCGGAGCGATGTTGTTCACGCCGTAACCGCCACGGAACACGAACTTCGGCGTAAACGCGTAGGCAAAGCCGATGCGAGGCGAAATCTGCTTCCAGTTGGTCTTCTGGAAGCTCGTGATGCCAAGATCGTCGGCAAACACCAGCGCGCCTGGACGTCCACCGGCGGCGCTATTGGCCAGCGAAGGATCGATGTTCGTCATGCGCCCGCCTTTTTCGCGGAAGGGCGCGATGATTTCCCAACGAAGGCCGAGGTTCAAGGTCAGCTTGCGGCTGACCTTCCAATCGTCGCTGAAGTAGAAGGCCGGGTAACGCAGGCGATACGCAGGATTGGCCGCCACGATACCGCGGTTGGTGCTTTCCACAGCGCCAAGCAGGAAACTGGCAAACGCATGTCCGGTCTGCGTCGCAAAGCCCGGCTGTTGGGTCTGTGTCGGCGAGAAGTTGAACGTACCCGTGCCACTCTTGTTGCGGAAGTTGTAATAGTAATTCCGCATCTCAAAGCCCATCTTGAAGTTGTGCTTGCCGCGGATGACGGTCAAATCGTTCTGAATGATCATCGACCCGTTGAAGCTAAAGCCCGCGCTGGTGGAGCCGAGACGTCCACCTGCACCGATACCGCCGCCGAGGATCGGCTGGCCATTGAAAATCAAGGCCGGGAACGTAGTGGGAGCCGTGTTCTGGAGGCCAATCTTCGACGCCCAGTCCTGGTCCACAAATACCGATTCGTTGAAGTTGCCGAAGCGGTTGTAGCCGATGGCGAAGTGATTCAGGATTGTTGACGATATTGTCCAGTCCTCGCTGAATCGCGCAATCTGACCCGGTGTGCTCTGCAACTGGTAGACGTTGGTCGGCGTGTCTGGAGGGGCGCCCCAGCGGCCGCCCGGCGAATTATTGCGCACGCGGTCGTTGTAGTTGTACGAAAGCGACATGCGGTGCCGCTCGTTGAAGTTGTGGTCACCCTTGATGGTGTACATCTTCTCGTCGAACACCGGGCAGCATGCGCCCAAGGACACCATGTTGTTCAGCAGGTTGCCGTTGATCGGATCGGTGATCGGCGCCTGTTGCAGAATGTTGCGGGCCACCGGGCTCCAACGCGTGGTCGGAATGATGTTGCCGGGGAACGGATCGCGCACGTTCTGTCCATTTACCGTACGAGTCGTGGCCGGATCGTAGATCTGGCCGAACTGCACCGAACGTCCAGTGGCATCCGTACCAACCGTACTGCCCGAACGGGCGTCACCAGTGCCAGCTGCGGTGAGCAGGCGCGAAAAGTCGCCGCGCTTGAACTCCACCGTCGGCAGCGTGATGAAGCCGCCAGCCGAAAAGTCGCGCACGCGCGTCGCTTCGTAGTTGAAGTGGAAAAAGGTCTTGTTGCGGCCGTTGTAGATTTTGGGGATCATCACCGGTCCACCAAGCGACCCGCCGTAGTTGGCAAGCTTGAACGGATTGCGGGCGCGGCCAATGGCGTTGAAGTTGAAGCTGTTGGCACGCAGAGCATCGTTCTGGGTGTAATAGTACGCCGTACCGTGGAAGTTGTTGGTGCCGGTCTTCAGCGCGAAGTTCGCCACGGCCGTCTGGCCACCACCGTACTGCGCGCCCATGGTACCGGTCTGCAACTTGAACTCGCTGACGGACTCGGCGGACGGCGACATTTCATTGTTCGACCCGCCCTGCAGGTCGAAGCGGCCAAGCGCCATACCGTCAATCAGAATTTCGTGCGAGTACGGTTGTCCACCATTGATGGAGCCGCGGAACTCACCGCCGACTGTTCCGGGAAGTGAGCGGAAGATAAAGGATTGGATCTGCCGGCGTCCGTCGCCCACAGCCACCGGCCATGTGTCGAATTCTTTTTCCGATACGTAGCGGCCAAGCTCGGCAGTGCCAGTTTCGAGCAGTGGCGGAGTGTCGGAGATGGAGACGGAGTCGGTGACCTGGCCGAGTTCGAGCTTTACATCGACCGTCAGTGTCTGAGCTACACGCAGCGTAATCTGATCTACCGCGCTCGGGCGAAAACCCTGCTTGGAGACCGTGATCTTGTAAACGCCTGGCGGCAGATATGGCAATCTGTACACCCCGGCTTCGTTGGTCGCAACTTTTGTCTCTACGTTGGTTTGTATTTCCAACGCCGTGACATTGGCGTCAGGAAGTACAGCGCCTGTGCTGTCTGTGACAGTTCCGTTAAAACCGCCTCGCTCGCCCTGTGCAAACAACGCGCAGGCGGCGATGACGGCTAGCCCCATGGTGCGAATTCGGTTTTGACCTACCATGGTTGCGGACTATATCACATGGGCAAGGCTAGTACTTTTTAATTAGTTCGTTCCCGGGCGGTGAAGATTTTATCCGCCGGGATGCCTTGCCACGTTTGCACAGTTCCGCTGGGCCAGCGGATCTCCAAGAGTTTCACTTCACGCTCGGCGCCAAGGCCAAAATGCAGGCGTTTATCGTGTGCGGACAGATAACTGCCGGCGGTTGTCGCGTAGCCAAACTGCCGGCGGCCGGACGGCGTTTCGATCTTTACCGTGGCGCCGATGCCGTCGCGATTGCTCCGCGTTCCTTGCAAATCCACGAGCAACCAGTGATTGTGCTCATTTCGGTTGGATAGAAATATTCGAGGCGCACCACTGTTGGCGGCGATTGCAATGTCGACGGATCCGTCGTTGTTCAGGTCGCCAAAGGCCGCTCCGCGCGCCGCCATTGGAACGTCAACGCCGGACGAGACCGGCACGAACTTGCCGCGCACGTTGCGCAACAACATTGGGGTTTCCAGGTAGCGAGTGCCGGGCTGGGTTCGCTCGATGTTATCCATCACATGACCCTGTGCGACAAAGATGTCCTTCCACCCATCGTTGTCGTAATCCACAAACTTCATGCCCCAACCGGAATGCATCTTGCTCGCCGCGTATAGCCCGGACGGCGCGGAGACCGATTCCAGCAGGCCTTTGGTATTGCGGAACAAGTTGTACCCCTGGTTGGCCAGAGCATTGATGAGCAGGTCCGGCAGACCGTCGTTATCGTAGTCCGCTGCATCGATCCCCATGCCCGCAAATACTCGCCCATCCTCGTCGTAGGCTGCACCGAGAGCCAGCGCCGTTTCTTCGAACGTGCCGTTCTGACGATTGCGAAATACCTGCTGGGGAAAGCTGTCGTTGGCCACCAGGATGTCCGGCCAACCATCGGCGTCCATATCAACAAACGCCACGCCCAGGCCTTTTCCTGGGAACTTCGCAATGCCCGAACGTGTACTGACGTCCTGAAACTTGCAACCGCCAAGTCCGCGGTAGAGCAAATGTGTAACGGGCGGAAACTCGTTGGGATGACAGTATGCCTGAAGCTCTGCGCCTTCACCGCCACAGCGCTTGTTGCGACCGAAGTCCCAGTCGAGGTAGCGCGCCACGAATAAGTCGAGATTGCCGTCGCGATCGTAGTCGATAAAGCCCGCACTGGTTGACCAGCCACTCCCCTGTACGCCGCTCTGGGCTGTGATGTCTGCAAACACCGCGCCCCCCTGATTGCGGTAGAGCGTGTTGCCGCCGTACGCAGTGACCAACAGGTCGGGCAAGCCGTCGTTGTCGCAATCGCCAACGGCAACACCCTGGCTGTAGCCTTCGCCGCGCACGCCGGCCTTGTTGGTGATGTCGGTGAATTTCCCGTTGCCTTCGTTGCGGTAGAGACGATTCCAGAAGCGCGGGTCCGTCTTGACGGGGCGATCCTTGGACGTCATGCCGTCACGCAGAGCCGCGCCGTTGGTGAAAAAGAGATCCAGCCTACCGTCACCGTCGGCATCGAACATCGCGACGCCGCCCAGCATCGTTTCCATGAGGTATTTGGACGAAGTCTTGCTAGGCTCGGCTGCGAACGTCACTCGGGACGCCGATGTGACGTCGGTAAAGGGAGCCGTCACTCCAGCGGCAAATGCGGCCACACAAAAAACAACGTAGGGACGCAGACGGCTCGTCCTTGTCTATGCCAGTACGCCCGGCAGTTTGCCAGTAGAGTCGGCGAACCGTTCTACCGGGGTCCCAAAAGCGTCGAGCATCGATACGTAGAGATTCGACAACGGCGTGTCCTCTGCATACGAGAAGTGGCCCCCAGCAAGGCGGCCGCCTGCTCGCCCGGCGACGACGATTGGAAGGTTGTGCGGGTCGTGCTTGTCGCCATCGCGGATGCCCGCGCCGAAGAGGATCATCGACTGGTCGAGTACGTTCGTTTCACCCTCTTTGATCTCGCGAAGCTTTGACAGCAGATAGGCGTACTGTTCAATGTGCCACTGGCCAATGAGCTGATACTGCGTCAACTTCTCCGCGTCGCTCTGATGGTGGCTGATGTCGTGGTGGCCACTGGAAATCCCAGGCAAGAACGAGAAGTTCTGATTGGTCACTTCATTGCCAAACATGAAGGTGGCAATGCGCGTTGTATCCGTGCGGAAGGCCAGCGCAATCATGTCCATCATCAGGCGCGTGCAGTCCGCAAAATCCTTGGGCTGCGGTTCGGGCTTTGGCGCGGAGTCGACCGGATAGCGAGCCTTCCACGCAGCGCGACCGGGCAGGTTGGTCGCCTTCAAACGCTCTTCGAGTGAGCGAACAATCTCCAGGTACTCGTCCATGCGTAACTGGTCGGACTTGCCCAGCTTGCCGCGAAGCTGATTGGCATCGCCCAGGACAGTATCGAGCAGATCCGTGTCGCGCTTAATTCCCTCGCCTACCGGACGAGTCGCGCGGAACAAGCGCTCGTATACATAAAGAGGATTGATTTCGCGGGCGAGCGGGCGTGATGGGCCGGCCCAGGCAATGTGCGATCCGTAGACACGCGTGTAGCCGACATTCCGGTCGACACCCGTAGTGACCGGTGATGTGCCCAGTTCAAGAGACGCAAGCGGTGTGGCGCCAGCGGTGCGCTGCGCCGCCACCTGATCGACGGACACGCCGTTGCAGTTGACGTCGACGCCGAGCGTCTTGGTGATCGTTGTGGACGTCAAAAAGCCACTGACCTTGACGTAGTGGCCGTCGCCTGTCTTTGAACCGGCATTCCACGTATTGGTCACAATCGTGAGGTCGTCACGGAACTTGGCCAAGGGCTCCAACGTTTTCGAGAGCTTGAAGTTCCGGCCCACGCCTTCCGGTGTCCAAAAATCCGGATGGGTCCCGTTCGGCATATAGAGGAACGCCATCCGCTTGATCGCCTTTTCACCCGCGCTAGGTGCGGGGGCGGCCATTGCCTCCAACCAGGGAAGCCCGAGTGCGGCTCCCGCGCCACGTAGCAGAGTGCGTCGCGAAATTGCGTGAAACTTGCTCATTTGGCAGAGGGCTCCTTGGGTTTGATATCAGCGGGTTTCGAATCCGGTTCCGGCGCTTGGAAACGAAACGGGGTACTCAGGACAATCCCGCGGATCAACGCGTATGAGCTGTAGTACTCCTTCTTCACTTGTGCCACAATGCCATCCACAGCGCAATGATCCTCCAGCGTGAGAGATCGTCCGAGAGCGTAGCCAAGCATCTTCGCAGTCAGGTTGCGGATCACCACATCGCGGCGGTCCATCAGCACTTTCTTTAGCTCAACAGGACCGTTGAACTTGGTGCCGTCGGGCAGTTCGCCGGAAGCGTCGATGGGCTTGCCCGCATCGGTATCGCGCCAGCGGCCAACGGAATCGTAGTTCTCAAGAGCAAAGCCCCAGGGGTCGATCTTCGCGTGGCACGACGCGCAGTTCGGATTCTGACGATGCAAAGTCAGCCTTTCGCGCACTGTGGTGGGACGGGCGGCATCTTCTTTAGCGAGCGGCGGTACATTGGGCGCCGGCGGCGGAGGAGGCGTCCCCAGAAAAGATTCCAGGATCCACTTGCCTCGCAGAACGGGACTCGTTCGCGTAGGAACCGATGATACGGCCAGGATCCCGGCCATCCCGAGCAAGCCGCCACGGTGTGAACCTGGCGGCAGCAGCACTCGCCGAGGCTGTTGGCGCAGACCCTCCGTCTTCGGCAGGTTGTAGTACTTCTGCAGGCGTGTCGCCATCACCGTCCAGTCCGAATCGATTAGGTTCAGGAGCGAATGGTTGTCGCTTAGAATCTCGTGGACGAAAAGAATCGGTTCATAGCGGATGCCAGACTCCACTTCGGACTCGTAGTAATCCGGGAACATCTTGGCGTCGGGCTTGATGTCGCGACCGAGTTCGCGAGTGGCGAGCCACTGTTCGACGAAGTTTTCGGCAAACTCGCGGGAGCGTTCCGCACGCAGCAAGCGTATCGCTTCCTCGGCAAGGATGTTGGGGTCTGCGAAACGGTCTTCCTTCGCGTAGCGCAGCAACTGCGCATCCGGCGCAGATCCCCATAAAAAGTACGAAAGGCGCGACACAAGTTCGAACGGCGGGACCTGCCGCTGCTTGCCAGTGGTGTTGGGCTGCTCAACTCGGAAAAGAAAATTCGGCGAGATCAACACGGCCTGCAGCGCGTACGAGATGGCCTCATCGAAAGACTCGCCACGCGACAGGGCCGCGTTGAAGAGCGCGATGTATCGCGTGGGTTCGTCCTTCTCAATGGGGCGGCGGAAGGCGCGTGGCAAAAAGTCCGTGAGGATTTTTCGGGCGGCGTCGGCAGGGGTGACCTTGTCGCTTGGGGTGGCGGTGAGGAAGACTTCGCGCGACTTGGGATCCGCCATGGCATAGTCGAGTGCGATACGGGCCGCTTCCAAGTACTTCTCTGCGTGGACGGGGGACAGGAATAGCGTTTCGGCCGCATTATCAAAGCCTTCTCCGCCAGCACCGTCCGCCGGTAGCGCGGCCCCGGCGTTGATGTGGATATTGAGCAGGTCGCGAACCGAGGCTGCGTACTCGGACCGGTTCAACCGCCGGGATAGAGCGCGTGCAGGGGAAATGCCGTCCGCACAGGCCTTCGTCCGCAACGCATGATCCACATAGGCTGTGAATGATTCGCGGGCTTCGAGCGATGGCATGGCCGCGTTACGGGGCGGCATTTCGTGCTCGGAAACACGATTGAACGCACGCCGCCACAAGTTTGGCTGATCATTCAAGGAGGCCTCGGTGAGTTTGCGTACGTCGTATCCGGCAGCGGGCTTGGCGCCAGTGTGGCAGGCAAGGCAGTACCGGCTTAGGAATGAGCCAATAGGCGCAAATTCAGGAGCTGCGTGGGCCGCATGCGCGATGAGGGCGGAGATCAGAAGGGCTTTGTGCATGCACCCCAATTCTATGCCAGGATCTGGCGATCCAGTGTTTGTCAGCACAGCGCAGCCGCCAGTCCCGGTCAACCAGCGTGATAGACTCTCGACGGAGAATCCCCTCAACCATGGCTGCTGAGGCTGCGACTCGTCATCGTTCAAACACGCCGGCATGGTTAGGCCTCTGCCTGATCCTGTGCCTGGCGGCGCCTGACGTCTTGGCGGCGGCGAATCACGACGCGCTCAAAGCGGACGCGGATCAGTTCTTTCGTGACCGAGTCACCCCCTTTGTCACCACGTATTGCATCCCCTGCCACCAGAACAAACGGCCCACGCGTGGTGGCGTTAACTTCTCACCGGCACTCAAAACTCCTGGGCATGCAGCCTTCACCGAACATTGGAAGAGAGCTGATGCGCGAGTGAAGGCGAACGACATGCCGCCGAAAGGCGCGCCCCAGCCGAGCGACGCCGACCGACAGATGTTCACCGAGTGGCTGCCAAAGCTGAAGTACTTGAGCGACAAGGATCCTGGACCATTTGTCATCCGCCGGTTGACGAAGACCGAGTACGGCAACACTCTCCGCGATCTCTTTGGCGTGGATCCGTCGATTGCGGACGGGCTTCCGGATGAGGTCAGCGGCCAGGGCTACCTCAATTCGCTTTCGTCGCTGCAACTTGAGCAGTACCTGAACATCGCGGACAGGGTGCTCCGCCAGATTGCTGCGCCACCCGGCGGACGGCCGACGGACATCGAGAAGCGGCTGTTCGGGCCGTCGATCACTCCTGGGAACGACGCACGTCAGGCGGCACGGAAAGTCGCACGGTCGCTTGCTCGGAAGGCATACCGCCGTCCTCCGACGGAGGCCGAACTGGATGTACTGGTGGCAACGTTCGACCTAGGGGTGCGGAACAAGTTGGCCTACCAGAGTGCCCTTCACTTGATGCTCAAGGCGGTGCTCGTTTCTCCTCAGTTCCTTTTCATTACGCCCGCTGGTGATGCAGCCGCGTCCAGCAACGGGATCGTTCAGTTGGACGATTACCAACTCGCCTCGCGCTTGTCCTATTTATTGTGGGGAACGATGCCGGACGAGCAACTGATGACCCTGGCCGACAATGGAAAGCTGCACGAGCCGGCGGTTTTGAAGGCGCAGGTAAAACGCCTGCTGGACGATCGCCGTTCCCGCGCGCTGTTCGATGGATTCGGTGCACATTGGCTAAGCGTTGGCGGCCTGAAGCGCCAGGTATTCGACCCTGCGCTGTTCCCCCAAATGACGACTGCGATGAGACAGGCGATGTACGACGAAGTCCGGCTGTTCTTCCAGAGCATCGTGCGCGACGATGAAAGCGTCATCCGCTTTGTCGATAGCAAGTACACCTATCTCAATGGCACCGTGGCCGAGATCTACGGGCTGGGGAAAACAGTTCAGGGGCCTGAGATGCGGAAGGTTCTGCTGCGTGATGGCAATCGCGGAGGAGTGCTTGGAATGCCAGGTATTCTCGCTGCCACGTCTTTTCCCAATCGCACCAGCCCGGTAAAGCGTGGCGTCTGGGTGCTGGAACAGGTGCTCGGCGAACACGTCCCGGCAGCCCCGCCCGACGTACCAGCATTGGATAAGCAGGATCAGGGATCGGTCGCCAAGTTGACGCTCCGGCAGCGGACCGAGCTTCATCGCACCAATCCTGTTTGCGCCAATTGCCACAAGATTCTTGACCCAATCGGGTTTGGCTTGGAGAAGTTCGATGCCATTGGGCGATGGCGCGACCGCGACCACAACGGCCAGCCAATCGATTCTACGGGTGAGCTTCCGGGAGCGAAACGATTTTCCGGCCCCGCAGATCTGAAAGCCATCATCGCCGGACGCGACGCGGACGTTGCCCGGAATCTTGCAGAGAAGCTGCTGGCCTATGCCTTGGGCCGCAAATTGGAAGGCTACGATGAGATCGTGGTGGATGAGTTGATGGCGGACCTGGCACGGGACGGATACCGCATGCGTTCGCTCATCAACGGTGTCGTAACCAGTTACCCGTTCCTGCATCGGCGAATTGAAGAACACAGGAGGCTGAATGAGCAGAATTAACCGGCGGGATTGCTTGAAGGGGCTGGGAGTGTCACTCGCCCTTCCGCTGATGGATTCCCTGGGTTGGGCCGACACAAAGGCTGCCAAGCCGCCCGTGCGCCTGGGCTTCATGTACATGCCCCACGGGGTGATCATGGATCAGTTCTGGCCTGCCAGTTCCGAGACCTTTCTCTCATCCCCGCCACCAGCGCTGGAGTCGTTACGCCCGGTGCTCAATCAGTGCGTTGTGATGAAGGGCATTTCCGGCGTTCCGATCGCACCCTTCAACGGCGCGCCGCACGCGCTCGAGCTATCTACCTGGCTCACGGCGATGTTGCCAGCAGCCGACAAACGGCATGAGATCAACATCGCGATCTCTGCAGATCAGATTGCTGCCAACCATGTTGGTGCGTTCACTGCCCTTCCTTCATTGGAACTGGCCACCATGCCGCAGACCTGGAAGGAAAACCAGGAAGGACTGAACGAGGGGTACTACTCGCACTGCAGCTTTCGCTCTCCGACCCAGGCTGTGCCTGCCGAAGTCAATCCTCGGAACGTCCTTTACCGCCTGTTCAACAAGCAGGAGCGGGGCGGAGGAGCGGCACATGAGTCTTCACCGTTGAGTTCGCTGGATCGAAGCTTGTTGGATATCGTATTGGGCGGCGCCAGGGATCTGCGGCGCACCTTACCCGTCTCAGACCAGCGGAAGCTCGACGAATACCTGGACAGCGTCCGTTCGGTGGAGCGGCGCATCGCTGCGATTGAGTATCGCCAGAAGGACGCCGCAATGGAGAAAGCTGGCGTCCGTGCCAGCAAACGTCACGCTTCCGATTCGCCGCCGATCGAGATCCGTATTCCCGATGGTGAGAAGCGTAGCGAATACATGCAGGTGATGTGCGACCTGAATATCCTCGCTTTTCAGACCGACACGACCCGCGTCAGCACTTACATCGGCTCCACGCCCAACGGCGCCTCATATCCCGAGCTTGGCTTCAACGACCAACACCATTCCAATACGCATCACAACGACGATCCGGAGAAGGTTCGCAAAATCGCCCGGATTACCGAGTTCAATATCGCGCAGTTCGCCTACATGGTGAAGAAGATGGCAAACTTGCGTGAAGCCGGGGGTACGTTGCTGGACAACTGCATCATGATGTGGGGATCGGGCCTTGAGGATGGCAACAAGCACACTCGTGAGAGTCTGCCGTTCGTGATCGCCGGCAAGGGGGGAGGTTCCATCAAAACGGGACGTTTCTTCTCGGACACCAAGGGAAATCAAGGTGATCTGCTGACCACGCTGCTCGCCTGCGCCGGTATTCCGATCGACCGCCCAGTTGGCATCGCAACCAAGCAAATCGAGGAACTCAAAGCCTAGTTATCGATGAGCATGACGCGCGATCAGGGCTCTGTAGTGCCACAGGTCCTGCGTGAGAGCCTCCGGGTCTTTTGCCTGTTCGTCCCAGGAGCGAAGACGAAGTAGATCACGGTAGTGCGGATTGCTCTCGAACTCCGCTACCTCCTGATCCGACATCGCGCCGCCTTGCAGGGCAAGTGTCTGGCGGCTGGCGTCCGAAAGACGCTGATAGTAGTCGGGATTCGTTGCGACCAAATACCGTTTGGCATCTACGTGCCCTGAGACGAGTGCCACGACGCGCGGCGAAAACCCGTGTTGCTGCAACCAGTCGACGCAACTCTTGTCGTGATCAATCACGCCGATCTCTGCGTGGATGTTCTCGCTTCCGAGAAGGTGCCCAACGTCGTGCAATAGAGCCGCCAGCACGAGTTCGTCATCCGCCTGCGCTCTTTGGGCGCATTGGGCCGCCTGCAACGCGTGCTGCAATTGCGTCACACGCTCGCCGAAGTAGGCGTCAGATCCTCCGGCATCGAATAGAGCTTCTACCGCCGCAACTGCCCCATCACGTGTCATCGCAGTTCCTCCAGTGCATCCCAAATGCTGGCCACAGTGGGAAGGACGCGCAACGCCCCGGCTTCCGTCAACAATCGGCGTGCGTGTTCAGGTCCTTCCAGGACCGCTTCGTTCGAGCTGTCCGACACACCCCATGGGATAAGGCCGGCATTGATAGCCTCCTCGACATCGGACACCGTGTCGCCGATTTTGATGCAAGCCGATGGCGGATACACGTCCAGCATTTTCAGGTTTTCGAAAATCATCCAAGGCTTAGGTCGCCCAGCGCCCACTGCGTCTGGTGTCACGATGCAATCGGGCACGTACCCTTGCTTTGCAGCGGCTGGCAGTATTCTGTCGAGCATTGGGCGTGTGTATCCGGTGGTGGACCCGATGCGAATTCCCGCGCTGCGAAGCTTCTCCACAAGCTCCGGAACTCCCTCGATGACCGTTGCGTACTCTTCAATCAAGTCCATCTGTAGCGGTATGAAGCTTCGAAAAAGTTCCTGCACCTCGACTTCACCCGGTTCGCTGCCGTTGGCCCCCCGCCACGCTTGCCGGACTCTTGGGATTCTGGTGATCTCTCGAATCTGGTCCACCTTCAGAAGGCCCATCGCATGACGCGCTTCTGCGGGCTCCAAATCGACGCCGCGATCCGCAAAGATACGATGCAAAACCGCGGGCGGCGCGTTGCAGCCGTAATCGACAACGGTGCCAGCCCAATCAAAAACGACGGCTCGGATCTTCATACAGTAGCTCCGCTAATCCAAACGAAACGGTCATGCCTTTTCCCGCCGACGCCGTGACGATGTAGACACCTGGCTCCGGCTGCTCGTAAAAGAACGGGCGATCAAAGTGCCGCGCATACACTCCATGCCAGCGCTGCGCGATCTGCATGTGCGGGAAGCGCGCGATGCCTTGCAAGTAGCGCAGAATGAGTTCATCGATCTCTTCTTTATTGAAAGCGTCGACGTCCAGCCCGTATTCGTGGGAGTCCCCAAGTGTGACCGCGCCATCGGCAGTCTGCGAAGCCATGACGTGTATGCCCCATTTGTCGTACTCCGGCATCTCGGCCGCAATCCGCTGCTCCAGCGCGGGTAGTGACGAGCAGATTCGAAACGACTGGTAGAACCGCAAAGTCAGCCCACCGGCGAGTGCAGGACCCATCTGCCAACCCTCTGGTTGCGGAGCAGTACGCATCATTTGCAGCTTGCAGCGGGTCACCCCGGAATGAGCAAAAACGTCCGGATACAAAGTTTCAAAGTCATCGCCGGAACAGATGAATACGGCGTCGGCCTCAAGCTTCGATACATCCGTCACGACTGTAGACCAGCGAAATACCACACCGTACTTCTCCGCAAGCAACTTTGGCAGCGTCGCCAGCACGAGGCGGGGATCGACAACCAGTTCGTGTTCGCTGAACAGAGATCCGCGAAGCCCATCCGGCACGGCGCAGGGCGACCTTTGCAGTGTCTCGTCGCGACTGATCCAGCGGCCGCGCTCTGGAGCAAGCTCCGCAAACTCCCGAGCCACCGCCTCTTCATCGGCGTGGTACGCCAAGTGTACAGACCCGGTCGGGAAGTACGGTAACCCGGCCTCTTCCAGGACCTCAACCCAAAGGTTGCGGCTTCGCATCGCCAAGTCGGCCAGGAGACCATGTGCCTGTCCGATCGGCCAGATCATGCCGAAATTCCGAACAGATGCGCCGCGAGCCTGCACACCGCGCTCGTACACCGTCACACGGCTGCCGCGCTTCGCATGCGTATAGGCTTGCGCCAACCCAAGAATACCCGCGCCAACGATCGCTACCCGTTTCTCACTCACACAATCACTTCTTTCCGCTTCTTCAACAAGAATGGTGTCATTAGGACGGCAGACCCACAGAGTACGACACCTGCAAGTCCGGCAAACAAGGTCTCCCAACCGGCGTGTTGCGATACCTGCGCCACTACAAACGGCGATAGTACCTGGCCTATGGAGCCGACTCCATTTACAAACCCTCCGGCGGAGCCCATTGCTTCCGTTGGAACCAGATCATGCAGTGCGGGACCCGCCATCAGTGTGTCCGGTCCAAAGGTGAAAAAGCCGATGAGTCCAATCCAGATCAGGTTCGAGACTAGCCCAAGCGAACTCGCAGCGGGATAGAAGAAACATAGCACCGCGAGCACGGCCATCATCACAGACGCGACGCTAAATCTCGCGCGATTCAAACGCTCGGATACAATCCCCGCAGTGAGCGCGCCAAGGACTCCGACAAACTCAAAAGCGGACGATGCATAGCCGGCCAGTGGTTTTTCGTAGCGGAGGTACTCGGTCATGTACAGGGGCAGCCAGAACAGGAAAGCATAGCGGGCCATTTTGACGCAAAAGTACATCGCGGCAATTGCCACGAGCGGTGTCGAAAGCTGCAGCCGGACTTTCTCACGAGGCAGCACGGACGCATCCGGATCATCCTGCCCCGGGCGATCACGCGCGACGGCAAGGTAGAGCAGAGCGACGGTGGTGAGTACGGCGGCTGGAATCGTGGCGGCGAGCGTCCAATGTGCTTCGGCCGAGCGAGTGGCCAGCCAGGTTCCTGCGAGCCCGCCGAACACGAGGTGCGTGCTCCACCAACTCATGGACACACCGCGATTCGTCTCCGGAAACCATTGTTTGGCCAATTTCAGTACGCTGGGCCAGCCGCTCGACTGCGCAAGTCCGTTCAGAGCTTGAATCCCAATCAGAATCACAGCGGTGGTCGCCAAGGGCAGCGTCATGGAGAAGGAAAGAGCAGCGGAAGCAAGCATGCCAAACGCTGCCACCCAGCGTGCGCCAAGACGGTCGACGAGGTTGCCCATCAGGAATTGCCCCAATGCGTACAGCACGCTATAGCCGAACAACGCAGCTGCCAGGTCGTTCGACGTAAGACCAGCTTCGCTCTTAAGGTACGGCATAAGGACGCTGAAGTTCTTCCGGCAGAGGTAGTAACTCGCGTAAGCAAGCCAGGAGATGGCGAATGTGCGTCCGAACATGGAACGCACCAGCGTACGCCGTTGGTGTGAATTTGCGATTGCAACCGCAATACTGATGCGTGAAATCGTGGCACCGATTACGGATCGAGCGGCTCCAACAGGTCGGCCCCGCAGAGCTCAGCAAACGCGTTGCCGTCGTGAACACGCTCCAACGCAGCGCAGGAACGCCAAGATGAGCGCTCCGTATTTCTTGTTGCGCCGCTCAAGTACCACGAGTTCCGCAGGCGGTCACTGGCAGTAAGGGCTTCAGTTCGTCAGTTTGATGCACCGCAGAGCTACAATTTCCGGAGACCGTGGAAAGATATGGAGCGGGAGACCGGGATCGAACCGGCGACGTTCAGCTTGGGAAATCGTCAGCAGATTGTAAATAAAGAACATAGGCGTCTATGGTGTCGATAGAAGGCGATTAAAAACACGCTGTTTTGAAGGTCCTGCTTCAAGCGCTCCGTTAATGGAGCAGTTTTGGAGCAGACCAGTGCCGATTCAACCTTACTACCAGGGAAACGGGATCACCCTCTACCTCGGCGACAACCGAGAGATCCTCCCAGAACTCCCAAGCGAAACCTTCGACCTTACCGTTACAGACCCACCCTATCTGGTCTCGTACGCCGGGCGTTGGGGCAGCGGCGGAGAGCCAATCGAAGGCGACTCTGACCCCTCCTGGGTTCTTCCAACCTACTCAGAAGTTTTCCGCGTCTTGCGCGAAGACGCCTTGTGCCTGACGTTCTACGGGTGGCCGCACGCCGACGTTTTTCTTGGAGCCTGGCGCAAGGCAGGGTTCCGGCCTATTAGCGTCTACGCGTTCGTAAAGCGCCGAATCGGGCTTGGACAGTTCACCCGCGCACAACACGAACTCGCCTATCTCCTGGCAAAGGGTAAACCCCGAAGGCCAGACAACGCCCCGAGCGACGTCCTTGAGTGGGCTCCGGTCGCCAAACAGCTCCACCCAAATCAGAAGCCGGTTCAAGCGATTTCGCGCCTTGTTGCCGCTTACTCGTCAGCTACTAGCCACATCCTTGATCCCTTCTCCGGCAGCGGAACAACACTTCTAGCTGCTCGATACTGCGCTCTGCCAGCAGTTGGGATCGAAATTGAAGAACGATTTTGCGAGATCGCCGCTCGGCAGCTCTCGCTACCGATGCTCGACCTAGATTTTCGGGCATCCCTACTCACCTACGAAGGAGAACCCTCATGACGCAAGAAATGTTCCCAGAAATTAGTGCCGCTACTGATGCACTCGAAAAGCGAATCTCGATCACCGAAACCGAAATCGCCCAGATGAAGGAAGCGATCACCTCCAAGAAGAAGCTCGTCAAAGGGTGGCGCAAGGCCATTGCAGCGGTGAGACCAGAGAGGGCGGGTAAGAAAGGAGACGCCGTTTAGACGGCATTAAACTCAGTCGTGTGGAGACGAGGAGTGAAGCGTCTCCACATGCCCAACGGGAACCGTGTAACTTTCCGCAGAACTCCTACAATCGCAACCAGATTTCGGATGCAGGTTTTTGATGCCGGCCCCCACACAGGCAGTTTTCAGCCGGACGAATGAAACGACAGGTATGTCCGTGCGGATTCCGTTCGATCGAGATGCTCGGGCTCCGCCCTCCAGAAATCGCCCCAACTTCCCAGAATGCGACTTCAGGATAACTTCCGGATTGCGCGTCATTCCGGCTCAGCCTTCAAGCAATGGGTATGTTTGGGACGAGACGGAAGTTCCTTTGCCGCCGCTTTTCGCGAAACATCGCATAGGTGTGACCGGGTGTCAAACGACGCTAGTTGCTGTTTAGAAACATTTTCGAGTGATCGTGTGAGTGGGAGAGCCTATTGACGAGTTTGAAACCGAGACACGTCCAGCGTGATCATTGAACCGGAGAACAACGAACCTTCGGTCCGGTCCCCTCGCCGAACTCGCTCCCGCGTTATTCGCAGCCTAATAGAAACAAGCCCTGACTCCGAAATCCAACGCGCCGCATCACCGTCAGAGTTGTCTTCAAATCGGGCTCCGACCAGAGCCTGCGAGATCTGTTTCTTGTAAGCGGCAAACGCTGATTCATGATCAGCTTGCTGTTCAGAAATCTGCATCCTGCACCTCAAGCTGGCGTACCTTTCCCCATCTTCAGTGTTGTCGGTGATGCTACAGTCACGCGCACCCGTTAAAACTACTCTCGACGACCATCGGGTTTCCAAATTCTCGCCTTTCCAGGAAGCAAAGTATTGATCGGCGGCAGCAATCGCTTTCCGAATATCGTTTCCGAGGGCGCTCAAAGTCATCGAAATAGTACCTTCGTCGTCTACCTTCGTTCCTTCATTGGTGACGTACGCGAGGGACTCACGGACCGCCCGCTGAACGTCCGTAGCACCAGTCTGATAGCCTTTGAGAACGGCCTTGACGCGCATCTCCGGTGACGGGTGCGAAGAGGAGTCAGTGAAGTCAGTGTTACCGATCGAATAGAAAGACCGTAGAACACTCTCTACATCTTGGTAAGAGCCAAATCGCTTTTGCAAGTACCATCCTGCCAGATAGTCAGCTTGCAGTTCCATCACGTATCCACGCACTGGTAGGCTTCTTTGAAATTGTGCGATGTGACCAAACTCGTGCGCCATGATGGCGGCGACTGTCAGTCCAGATCGATCACGTCGAAACTCCTTCGAAGTTAGCTCAAGACCGAAGGCAACAATCCCGTCCCTTGCCCTCGGAGTTGGCTGTGGGATAGCGTATGCATTGGAAGCATTGGTGTCGTCTAGAAAATAGAAATCCACATTGACTCCGAAGCGCTGTTGCAAGATCACGAATTCGCTGTTGAACGCTTGATCGAGCGCCGGTATTCCACTAGTCTTGGATAGCCGGAAGTTTAGGTCTCGCAAGTCGGAAAACGCTGCTAACGAGCAAGCCGATCGTGGCTGGGCATTTGAAATACCACTCAATGAAAAAGCACCGAAAAGAGTCCATAGGAGTGTCTTCATCTTTTTGCTTACGGTATCACAGCTTCGACGTGACTTATGGCTCAGACGGATTTGCAGCACTATGAACCAAAAAGAGTTCCTTTCTCCCACCTGAAATGCCGCTCGCAGTTTATTGATCTATTTCGCCCGGAATCGGGCGAAAGGGTGTGGGCGAAAGCCACTGCCGTCAGCGTCCGTTCCACTAAGCGAAAGTGCCGGGACAAGTCGGCAAGGCCAACAGAGCAATCCTTCGGTAGTCCCCAAAACAAGGCCTCATCACCGTGGACCCCTACAGGGCGGTTAGCGGATCTTCGACGATCCGGAGGCTTGCCACAAAGCGCGTTGGAGGAAGTCACAACTGGCATGCTCGGCACCCATCGTTTCATCTAATCAGACTTCTGGCCAACGTCTGAGAAGCGCGCGATGGGTTGACGATGAAGTCGAACACGTCGGCGGGCCGCAGACGCTAGTGACCACGATTTTTTCGTTGACCCGTTTCAGGGCGTCAGTAGCTGGTCCAAGGGCCGCGAAGCCCAAGTGCGGCCGGTAGACGACGCACTTGGTCGCCAAAGTAAGGGGTGATGAAACTCGAGAGGTGGCCCCAATCCGCCAAGTAGACATAGGACTGTATATCAGCGCGCTGGTTCTAAAGACTCACGCATTCAACTCTAGTCTCTACTTTGCTCTTCTAGACAGAAGCTCTAACAAGCCAGCTTTAACGAGATGGTCCCGTGCCATAAGAGGGCTGGGTATCACCTGCCTTGATCGCCCCATCTTCTTTTCAAACTCGTAAATAAGCACGTACACTCTTCGCCGCCCAAGCTGCATCGTTTGCACATCAGTAGGCAATTGTCCCGGATCGCCGTGCAAGAATGTCGTTCTTGCTTGTTCTATGGTGATCTGTGTCGTTTCATCTCCTACAACTGGAGCAGACGTCACAGCGAAAAGAATCAGACGAAAGATTCCAGAGCGTGCCAAAAATAATTGCCCGAGGTAATCTACTAAGCTTTGAGGTGGTATTGGTGCCGTCAGAAATCTGTATTTGCTAGGTACTTGCTGCCGTTCCTGCGATAACTGCTCGAGTTTAGCAGCACGCAAAAAGCCACCTTTGATCCGATATAAGCCGCCCACACCATAACCCTTGAGTCGCAGTGCAGACTGAATGTGGTTGTCAATAGTGCCAAGGCTAATATCACCGGCATTGCCAAAAAGATCGGTTATATTGTCTCGCTCCGAGTATTCTGGCGGCGGCCAAGAGAACCGTGGCAAGTTCCAATTATCTGACGCATTTTCGGCAGCCGTTGGAGCATGAGTAGCCGGACTGGGAGTCCGTAGTTCGCCTTCAAATGTATCATCCTCAATAAGCGAGCGGAACAGGCGCTCCAAATACCTTTCTATAGCTGTTACCTCGATTAGAGGGTCTAACTTGTTTAAGGGCCACGCGAGCTCAGTTACAGTAGCAAAACCATCCTTTTCTGCACCTGCCTCAATCTGTTTAACAGCAATCGCATGCAATTGCACGGCAATCTCTTTGTAGCCCCTCTTATAGAGCGTCCAGGAGGCCTCATAGCTCAGCGTCAAATCTTCATCGAAGGCGCAACGACGAAGATAATCTATTACAGACGGATCCGCCGGCGACGTCGCGAGCAGTAATCTCATAGCCTCCAAGCGTCCTTCCGGGGTCGCCTCGCGAGCGGCAGTTATGATTCTCGGTACCGCCTGGCGGACTTGCTCTGGATATGCGCGCAACAACTCGAATACATGCGGCTCAACTTGCTTCGTATCTAGTACTTCAAACAATGAGAGCGTGAAGGCAGCGGCAAACTCACTATCGTTAGCCAATATTGTTGGACGCCTGAAATACTTATTTTGACGCAGGTGTCGAACAGCGAAAGCGGCTACGGTCTCAGGTGTTTCATCGAGCAATGCCAACAACTCGACCGCTGTGTCGCTAGACGCGCCCCAGTTGGGCACCCGTTTAAGCCAACCGACAAGCAACCGTGGCTCCACCCCTGCCTTTAACAACACCTGATGTGGACTGTTTTGTAATGTAACCGCTTGCTCCAACGAGGCTTTCAGTCCGTCCGCAGCACATCCCGCTACGCTCTTATCCTCATCGTTTACAAGCGCCTTATAGAGGATAAGAGTATGCTCAGCTACTCCAGCGCGGCCTAAAGTTCGCAGTGCTAAGCATTTTAGCGAGTATGGGCTATTGAGTGCGAACCGTATAACGTGCTGGCTTCCCCTCTGCCCACTCTCGAATAGCACTTTCATATCGGCACGGTCAAGCAACCAATCACCTCGTTCGAAGGCAGCTGCGATGCTGTCCACAATCACAGCGTCTGGCTCTCCCCACTGTTGTTGCGGTAGTTCCGCTAATCTAACCGCCAAATCAACGTCGATTGATTCTACTGGAGCCACCCGCCGGGATCCTTTGCTAGCAATGTCTACGAGAAGCTTCTTCGAATTACTATCGGGACCGAGTGCGATCAGACTATCGAAAGCGATGCGTGCAGATGCTGTTCCAGCCATTTCCCGTGCACGCTGCTGGACCTTCTTAAGAATAACGCTCCCCGCCTTTCCGAGCAGGCGAATAGCGTGCATTGCAGCGTTACGCACTTGAATATCTTCTGAATCTAAAGCGAGCCCAAGTGCACTACAGACAGACCTGACTTGCTCTTCATTAACAACGTTGACGGGTGTGTTATATTGCCACAGCGTTTTAATCGCATCCGCCCGAACTTCAAAAGATCTATCTAAGAGGGCTGCTGTCATCAAAACGTATCGGCTCACCGACGAGGCGTTCGCATCCACTTGCGGCTGTGGCCGAAACGGCTTTATTGCAGTTGGTGCGATCTCCACTGGCACCAGTAGCGGACGGGGACTTAACTGCGCACGATGTGCATATGGGTTGCCAAGCCTGGCAGCGACATTAAGACGTCTTAAGCCTTCAGGCCCGCTCTTTTCCAGGAAACCGGCCGCCGCCGTTGCGAGGTCAAGATCTCGACTCCATAGCAACGCTGCAACCTGTGGTAAAGCGCGCGTCACCTCTGGTCTGGATAAAAATGGCTCGAGCAACGACAATGCTTTTAGCCTGTCCAGCTCAGGGCGACTCAATGCCGCGACTAAGGGTCCGATCGCTGCTACATCGAGTCGTCGCAAAGCCATAATGGCGTAGGCTCTGCTTGGTTTCAGAGTCGAACCAGTGGAATCTTCCTTCAGGGGCTTTGTAAGTGCGAGGATCGCGAGTTGTGGTGCAGCAGATGGCGTTCGACCTAGCATATAGGCAGCGGCGAGAGGCGGAAGTCGCCAGGTCTTAATCACTCCCCCCGTAACGTTCTGATGGCGATTATCGCGCAACATTTCGCTTTTATCAGCGAGCAAAGCCAACAGAGGTTTGAATGTGAGCTCTGAGGGCACCTTGAGAAGTGCGGCGGCTGCATACAGTCCACAGGTCAGGTCACGGTCGTGCAAAGCGTCGACTAAACTCTGAACTACCGCAGGCACCGTCGATTCCGATTCCCCTAGTGCCGCAATCGCAGCGCGGCGCACTTCGGGTTGTCCATCTTTGAGAGCAGCTAGCAAAACTGGAAGAGCTGCCCGAGGGTGATCTGTCAGTGTACGATAGCCAAGGAGAAGCCTATGCTTCTCTGGTTCTTTCGCAACTGAAAGCCTCTTCAGCCACTCCTGGGTCGTTTCGGCCGATCCCCAAGCGCTACATAACAGGAATACAAGTCCGACTCGTTGCTTCATATGCACCGGAATGTGCACGCTAGTGTATCATCGCGCTACAATTTGCAGTCAGGAGAAAGGTGAGCGTGCCCAAAAATAATCGAACGAAGCCACTTACTGGCATTGTGGTATTGGACACTATTCCTCTGGATAGGGTAAGGTCTGTCCTCGCAACGATATGGTTGATCGGGGCTTTAGGAACAGTAAGCATTCTTGTTCTGCAATCTTTAATGGGCAAGTTTGGGGACCAGGTGCAAGAAGCATGGGGCTGGCTATTACCGACGATTATGCCAACCTTGGGCATGATTTTGGCAGTACTGAGCTATACGGCTATGACTCCTGCCGCCCTAAGAGCTGTAGTGCGGCGCTCGTTTTATCGCGTTGCCCAATGCCTGTCCATCTTCTATCTTCTTTTAGTCGCTCTAACACTATTGATTCAGCCGTTCACCGGGAACGGCCCCTTAGAGCTGATGCGGATGTCTAATCTTTGGCTAGGCCCAATACAGGGTCTTGTGGGTACAGCTCTTGGTATCCTCTTTGTTTCGAAGAAAGCGGAGTAGCTGTAAGCCGGAAGGCATCAGCGGACAGGCATAACGCTCGCTATTATATCCACCACCTCGAACTCAACGTTCTTTACACTGTCCGATAGCACCTGTTATCAGACTCTGTGAGACCAGCTAAACGAGTGACGAATCGGGAGGAGAACGGGGACAGCTGATCATCGCGCACAGGGCACGCATCTGCATAGAACGGAACATCCTAAATTTCTACTCGGTTCTGGGCCATGGCGTGCATTGCGTCTGCATCGTTCCGCGAGCCCGCTTCGCGTGAGGGCGAAAGGGCGCGCGCTTGAACGGGTGGAGGCATCAGAGGGAAGGAGCGCGAGGTTGGAGTCCGTACCTGTCGGGCGGATCAGAGTAAGGCTCAAACGAAGGATGCGAAGAGTTTCGACTCGGAGCATAGCTGTACAGAAAAGGGCCCCTCTGGCAGCGCCGGAATGATCTTTGCTGCATTCTTTTTGATGCCCGTAAACGAGTCGGTGAAGCGTGCATCCGCCCCAAAGTCGGCGCGCGTAGAGGCTGCGCCGTCGTGATCGTTGATCGCTGCTAAGTGCGCGTGATCTTCGTCATGGTCCCCCAGATGGAAATGGGTAAAACCGTGGGCATGAACATAATCGGAATCGGACTCGTGCCAGTGCTCGAACGGTGCCTGCCTGAACGCCAGCAGCACCGCCAAGATGACGCCTAGATGGGTGAGCCTCAGCACAAGTCTCCCGAACATAACGAAATTGGTCACAAACGGCGTTCGCGGACACCGCAATGGCTCGGAACTTGCCTGCTCCACCCGACTCCTGCACAATCACGGCTTAAAGGAGTGTATTTGAATGCATCGCATGACTATTCCCGACGTGATGTCGGTCTTTTTCACGTGCAGATCCCGAATAGTCTCCTTCGCTCATCGGCGGGCGCTAAAGCGGCTTGCCGATCTCCCACCGATGCCCGAACAGGTCTGTGACTGAGCCATCACGTCATCCGCAGTCGTGGTCCCTCATGGGTGAGCGAATGACCGCGCCAGCGGCCACGGCTTGATCGAACACGGCATCTGGATCGTCTGCGATGAGCATAAGCCGCACCGCTGTCCCACCAAGCTCTGTGGGCGACGGATTGCCGAGAACGGCGGCCGCGGGATGCACCCAGAACTCCGCACCATGCGCCAGAAGTCGTGCCACCATGTCTGCGGCGGGAGGCGTGGCCCAGCCCGTCGTGGCGCCGAATGCCCGTCCATAAAAGGCAATTGCGTCGCGAACGTCGCCAGGTATGTGCAGCATCGCAGAAAACCGGTAGCCCATAGTGTCCTTAAGGCTACTCCATCACGAACCAAGGTTGGCAATAAACGGCGTTCGAGGAACTCACACGGATTCGCCTCGGGGTGTCGCTTCCTCCAACGCGGCATATGACCCACTTAAATGAACGGCGAACAGAAATCACCATGTTTCAACGTAGTTTGCGTTCGCGGATCCCACGAAACCGTTGTTAGGCTTCGCGGCTCGGGCTTTACGAGCGATACGCGCGTTCGATTGTACGAGAGCATCTACGACATCCCGAAGACAATTGTCGATGCCATATGTTGCAAACACGAATGCCCTACCTGACCTTTCTGGACTTCGGTTCATACGGCCTATCCGTGGTCAATCGGGGTCGGAAGTGTCGCAGGCAGTAATCGTTTCGGTGGGTGCGTTGACGCCATCGGTAACGAAAGTGCTGCACGCCGCGAGTCACACTGAGGGTCCGGTCGCACCGGATCACCTGGTGATCCTCGAAGGCGTAAACTTCGGTACCTTAAATGACTCATTGCAGGTGCTGATCCGCGGTGTGAAAGCCGCTTTGGTGTCGAATACCCGAATCGTCGCCGTTGTTCCACGGGACGCAGCGGTAGTCGGTGGCAAAATGACGCTGTCTGTTGAGCTGGGCTTTTTGTCGACCGTAGTCCAAACACTGCCGTATGCGGCCGCCGCTCAAGCGATCTTTACGGCTGATGACACTAGCCCGGGACAGGTGCTCTTCGATGGAACGCCCTCGCCGGGCTCCACGATCACGCTCTACGGAACTTGGTGACGGAGGCCTGCCACTTGGAGTCTGGATCGACGGCAACGAGGCTGTTGCTGAAGCTTGTGAGGCGATGGAGAAGCAGCCGCGCCGCTTCCAGCTACCGGTCAGAATCCCAGTTGATGCTGCAACGGAAACTGAGGTCACTCTGGTGATGAAAGCCGGCGATTTTCAAAGTCCGGCGGGAGTAGTCCTAACTCTGAATTAGTCGCCGATGCGACCGTCACAGTCGCCCCCTTCCGGAGGGTGGTTCCGTCGAGAGTGCCGAGTTTGCACACCAGCAAAACAGGTCTTTCGAGACTTTTGCCAGGAGCCAGACCGCGAGCTTTTCTGCAACCTATTTCGAACGTCTAGACCACCGGACCGTCGGTTCGACTTCCTGTACGATTCGCCATTCCTTGACGACGCGCGCGAACACAAGTCGCTGCTGAACGCTCCCTTCGAAGGTCCCCTTTCCAGACATTCGCCACTCCTTGTCGAATATGACCGAAGCCCGATCGTTGCTAATTGATTCCACCTTAATATTGCGGATATCAAGCTGATCGATCGAGGGGTACTGCTTGGCGAGTGTATTCCAGGCGGAGGCCACAGCAGATTGGGGAGCATCACGTAAGAGGTAGAAGCGCTCGACGGTCTTACCGTAGAACTTCTTGCTATGAGCATCAGGCTGCTGCATTAGGATGGAAGCCCGCCATTCGTTGACCAGTCCGACCAATTCTTGCTCTGGCGAGTTGCTTAGTATGCTTAGACCGCCGAATCCAGCAACGAGAATCCCACCTACAACAAGGCCTAGCGCTCGACGATCCATCTTGGGACCCTCAATAACCTCGTTTAGAACAGATATTCCCACGGCGGTCATGCTTAGATATTCACTTGTCTGTAGCGGCGAACTGTGCTGAGCGACTACGGGCTGCGCAGCTGTGGCAGGAGCGAGCGAGAGTTTCGCTGCAAGCTGCGGTAAATCAGCGCCGTCGATCAAGCCAACGCTTAGCGACAGGGCCTCTTGTCTGGCCTGCGCCGTAAACGATGAGTTCGTTACGGCCCATGCCTCACTAGTTCGATAGTGGGTCCTCCCAGCATTGATCTCCCGAATGGCCTCGGGACCAACTGGGGTGTTGTAAAGCTTGGCCTGAATCGCTAAGGTGCGCGCGCCAGTGCGCACCAATACATCAACGCCCATGTCCCCTTTAATCTTCGTCAGTTCTGCATGAGCTCCCGCAGCAAGAAGGCGCGCCTGTAACCATTTCTCGAAATCGCGTCCGTTCTCGCAGTTGAGCTCTACGGGCGCCAGAATCGGCTGCCGCTCAAATCGGCTCTGCAGATTAGCAAGTAGCCATCGCATTGAATAGCGACGCAAATCGACTGGTCGAAGCTGCGCGAGTTCCTCAAGCGTGATGCGTTCATCGATCACAACGCCCGATCGTTCGGCAAGCTTGAATAGAAACGCTTTCGCCCTATCATCAAACTCGTGGAGCCGGTTGAACCCGTACTCGTCGGGTCGGCCGAGTTCGAGACGCTCTTTCGTTAACAGTGATTCCAAAGGCTCCGGCCATCGCAGCAACAATTCAAGGTGGTGTTCCTCGAACTGTTGAAGCACCGCGTTTACCCCCGATGTTCTATGAACGTCTAGGATCTGTTGCTGGCGTTGCTGGAGGATTTCTGTCTGACGTCGCCTTTCGTGATGAACCTGAGTGCAACGCCGTGTCCAAAGATCCTGCGCTAATCCAAACTCAGCTCTTGCTTGGCCCAGTTCTTTCCGCTTCAGCAAGTCCCGAAATGGGTTTTCGAGGAACACAGGCAGCGGCGATACGATCACGCCTTGGCATCTTGAACACATGGACTCCTCGTCGGCGTCGCTCCGTGTCTCTGCCAGCTCTATGATGCGATTCTGTCTCCTACAGTGTGGACATAGCCATTTATGCCTCAGCAGTTCCGGGAGTTTCCTTCGCACCTCATCGAGAGGCAGAGGTTCTCCGATTCTCTCTGAGTTGTACAGGCGTAGTAGGAAGTATGCGCGTTTTACAGCCATTGCAGAAGTAGGCTCTTTCGGGCGTTAATCGACACTCACGAGCCCAAACTGTAGGCTTGTGGCGATCATTCTGCGATGGCTGGACGTCGCACGAATGAGCTCTCGCGCGACGGTCATCGTGTTTGTTCCGGCGTCTATCAGAGGTGCTCCGTTTCGACAGAGTATCATCTGAAGATACATCCAACATGCCAAAAGACCTCAAGAACGATCCAAAGGGATCCATGTTTCGTAAATGGGATCTGCATATACATACACCTGACTCCTTGGTACACAACTTCAGCGGAAAAACATCGGAGGAACAGTGGGAATCCTGGCTTGCCGATGTCGAGCGGCTACCGCCTGAGGTTGCAGTCTTAGGAATTAACGACTACCTATTTATTGACGGCTACGAACGCGTTATTCGAGAAAAGGCCGCCGGTCGGCTCGCCAACATAACGACAGTGTTCCCAGTGATCGAGCTTCGAATCAGAATGTTCGGTGGGAGCGGAAGTTCGTTTTCCAGGATCAATCTTCATGTCATCTTCGACGACAATCTAGATCCTCGCCTTATCCGAGAGCAGTTTCTTTCCCAGCTGGCGACGAAATTTCAGTTGGACCAAAAGGTATCCTGGAGTGGAGTACTCACTAAGGACAGCCTGGCCGACCTGGGGCAGGCCCTTATTGAAACAGCCCCGCCGGGCAAGCAGAAAATGGGCGGAGGCGACCTCGCACGTGGGTTCGCTAATCTCACCTTCGACGACCAGACGATCAGAGGCATCTTGCAAGACAATTCGTACCTGTCGGAGCACTATCTGATCGGCCTCGGGAAAACCGAATGGGACGAGTTACGTTGGGACCAGGCTGCGGCCGACAAACGACATTGCGCCAACACCTCTGATCTACTCTTCATCGCTAGCGAAAATGAAGCTCGCTATTTCTCGGCACGACAGAAGCTTGACCACGAAGCGATCACAATACCTTTGTTCGACTGCAGTGATGCTCACCACAATGCAGGGACGGCACAGAAGGATCGAATCGGAAACTGTTTGACGTGGGTGAAGGCCGATCCGACCTTTGCGGGTTTAAGATTTGCTCTTAAAACGCCCTGGAATCGCCTGTACATTGGAGCCACTCCCCCAATTGATAGGCGCGTCGCTGAACACCCAAGCCAGACGATGTCTGCTCTTTCGATTAAAAAGAGCCCGGTATCTTCTGGAGCTGGGCACTGGTTCGACGCCGAAATGCCTCTAAACCCCGGACTTGTGGCAATCATAGGCAACAAGGGAAGCGGTAAGAGCGCCCTAGCCGATATCGTAGGCTTGGCGGCAAATACTAGCCGAAACGAGTATTTCAGCTTTCTGACGACTACCAAATTCCGTAATCATCAGACTGGCCGAGCAAAAGATTACGAGGCGCGAGTAGTCTGGGCAGATGGCGCCGTCAGTAAGGCGAATCTCGATCGAAACAACGACTCTGCCCTGCCCGAAGGTCTCAACTACCTACCGCAGCGGTTTCTTGAGACCCTATGCAACGACACGACCGGTGCCGCCCGGACACCGTTCGACGAGGAGCTGGAAAGCGTAATTTTCAGTCACGTTCCGGAGGAGGACCGACTAGGAAAACAAAGCCTATCAGAGCTAATCCTGTATAAGACGCAACTGATAGGCGAAAAACAGGATCGCCTTCGTCAAGAATTGAAGGTTTTAACCCGGAAGCTCGCAACGATTGATGAACGCCTGCAGCCGGCGCATCGGCAAAAGCTCGTGGCGCTGCTCGAACAGGCTAAGACACAACTGCTATTGCTCAAGGGCCAGGAGCCGAAAACTGTGGCTGATCCGGCTAGTGATCCCTTACAGCATGGAGCGCAACAGGCGCTTAGCCAGGAGATTCAAGTTCTCTTAGGAGAGCAACAGGAGCTGGTTCGAACGTTGACCCTCCACCAATCGCGTCGAATTCAAGCGACCAAGAGCGCGTCGATACTAGAACGGGCGCAACGCACAATTGACAACTTTTCGGAGTACGTTACTAATCTCAAAAGAGAGTTTGCCAGCGATAATGAATTTCAAGCTGAACAATTGTCGATCGACGATCTGATAGCCATCTCAGTCGATACAAGCACCATCGAAACGCGCCACGCGGTACTAAAAGAGCAGATTGCGGCTCTCACTCTTGATCTCGATCCCGCATCTCCACAAACTGCCGCAAACCATGCTGCGGAAATCGAGGCACGCATAGAGACGTTGAAGACGAAGCTCGATCTGCCGTTTCAAGAACATCATGCTTATCTGGCTGCACACGATGCTTGGCAAAAGCGGACGCAAGCATTGATCGGCTCACCTCATGAACCCGAGAGCATTGACGGCCTAGGTCACCAAATTGCTTTGCTAGACCTGCTTCCAAACGAGCAGGAACAGGTGATTGAGTCCATCAAAACTAAGATTGGCCAATTGCATGATGCGCTTTCCGAACATGTCTCAGAGTACAGGTGTCTTTACGGGTCAGTCGAGCAGTTTATCGCGCGTCACGAACTAGCCCAGCGGAAGCTACAGCTGCATTTCGACGTGCGCATCAACGTTCATGCATTCCAGGTGAAGTTTTTTGAGTACATAAGTCAAGGCGTGACAGGTTCGTTCTATGGTGTTGAGGAGGGGAGGGCGGTGGTAGAGCGCTTGCTTGACATGGCGGAGTTTCAGACGAAAGACGGAACGATCGCGTTCATTCAGCAGGTTATCGATCATCTCCAGCAAGATTGTCGTCAGAGTCCCCCAGTTCCGGTTGCGCTTGATCGACAACTGCGCCAGGAGCGAACAAAGCAGGAGCTATTCGAATTCTTATTCGGGCTGGAATATCTTAGGCCTAAGTTTGTACTTCAATGGGCCAAACGTAGTATTAGCCAGCTTAGCCCCGGGGAAAAGGGCGCCTTGCTGCTCGTGTTCTACCTCCTCATAGACAAGCGAGCTTCACCTCTCATAATCGACCAGCCCGAAGACAATCTCGACAACGAGACCGTTTACGGAGTGCTGGTGCCCGCAATTGCTGAAGCTCGATCTCGCAGACAAATCCTATTAGTCACCCACAATCCGAATCTCGCCGTCGCTGCGGACGCTGATCAGATTATTCGAGCTCGGCATGACAAGGTGGCTGGGAAAATAACCTATGTCACTGGCGGCCTAGAGCATCCAACGATCGCTGGGGCCGTTATCGATGTTCTCGAAGGCACGCGGCCAGCGTTTAGCATTCGAGAACAGAAGTATCTTATCCCTACATCTGTGTAGGGTGTTGTGCACGCCAGTCCCAGAAGCTTCCTCGGCGCATTCGGGATGATCGGGTACTACGTGATGCACCTCTACTGCTCAAGCAGCAGTTTGAGAAAGAGAAGCAGCTCCAGGCATACGCCAAGATGCGCTTCGGCAAACGTGTCTGACGGCACCCACTGTTCTCTTCGTTCTTTGCTTTACTTCTGTTGTTTCTTAGTGATGCAGGCTTAGGCCGCCTAGGCGAACTGGGTGTTGTTGGCTGCTCCGACCTTGTCGATGCGGCCCTCGACCGCGTGCACCTGGAAGGCCGCTCCGTCCTTGAACTCGTACGCCTCGATGCGCTCGGAGAGATCCCTGCAGAACCGAACGGAGCCGTCCGGGGCGAGGAACGCGGCGTGGATCTCATGGCGGGTCACCCAGCACATCGCCTTGTAGTGATCCACGAGCTCCGCTTGCACCAGTACCCAGTGCGTCGGGAAGAAATTGGCGGCCAGATCCACAGCACCACCAAGGACCGTCCAGCCTCAGTCTTGGACCGAGCGGGCTTCGATAGGCCGCTACGAATAGCGTCTAACTCCACTCTCTGAACGACGGTGTTTGGCGTGAACGGATGAGCAACCACTCCCACGCTGACCACAAACGGCGTTCGAGGACACGATGGCGGGCACAGTCGTGGCTTCACGTTTCCTCCAATGCGACTTCTGGCCACCTTCGGAGTAGCGCGTCATCTGGTACTCGCCCTTCCTTCCGCGCGGTCTCAAACTACTTCAAGAGGAACGCCCCGGAAATGGTCTTCGAAAGCCGCTATTGAGTGCAATGTTATAGCAAGCCACCTCAGGAAACAGCACTCGTTAAGATAGAGACAAGCGAGACTCTAGTGAGACAGCCCAACTCGACCACAATCGGTGGCCACCATGGCTCTGCGACGGCAGACAGTACAAACATTGCTGAAATCAAAGGGCGAATCCGCTTCGCGCTTGATCAACTTAAGAGCACAAATGGACATCACGAATTCGAACACCTCTGCCGTGACCTCGCAAGGCAAATCATCTGTCCAAACATCCTACCCGCGACAGGGCCCGTAAGTAACGGTGGCGATCAGGGAAGAGACTTCGAGACCTTCCGCACGTACCTCAACGCCAATAAGAACAACATTTCCGGATTTCTCGGTCAAGCCGACGACAAACCAGTCGCCTTCTGTACGACTACCGAACACAGGAAAAGAATCTCAGCCAAGATCCGAAAAGACGTTCGCACCATAATGAGCTGCGGCACTCGCCCCGACGCAATATACTGCCTCTGCGTCGCCGATCTGCCGGTGAGCAAACGCCACCAACTCCGAACATGGGCGACTGACGAATACCAAGTCCATCTGGAGATACTCGACGGCCAAGCGCTTGCAGAGCACCTAAGCACAAGCGACAACTACTGGATCGCACGACAATACCTTGGTTTGCCCCATCTGGGACCCGAGTTACCTACGGATGATAAGGTCTCGGCCTACCTTCTGGCTTTGATTCAGGAAACTCGAGAACTTCCACTTTTGCCCAATGGCATCAAGAATCTCACGCTCGATCAGATCATGTTGCCCGCAGTGGTCCCGGATGACAACCTAGACGAACGAAACGGTTGTCGGCGGCGATCGCTGATCGACGTCACCGAGCAAGTCACTGCCTTCTTTCTCGTCGGCGAGGCGGGCCAAGGGAAAAGCACTGCACTTCAGTACTTAGCCTCGCATTTCGCGAGGCGCTATCAAGCGTACCTAGAGAGTTCGAGGAACGATGCGTTTCTCCCAATGAGTATTGACTTGGCCTCTTCCACCTCGCACATGATCCGCGACTTGTATGACCGCACACAAGGGCTCGGCTGTCGTTGCTCCGCCGCCGACTTCGAAGCATGGATCGAAGGTCAACCGGTCTTGTTTCTGGTCGACTCTCTCGACGAAGTCGATGCGTCACAGGTCATTAGTCAATGTCACAATCTTCTCCGGCGGTGTCCTAAAGCACATATGGTCATTGCAAGTCGGCCACTGAAACTGCTCGAAAAGCAATTGTGGCCACGGCATCGACTGGAACCACCTTCACCAGAGACGACGAAACACTTTCTAAATAAGATCGCACCGGTCGCTGTCGGTAAGCGTCTTTCACAGGCAATCGAAAGAAATCACCTCCTGGAGGTATTCCGCCGTCCGCTATTCGCACGACTCCTCGCATTGTCCTCAGAACCACTAGAAGTGAATGATCACCTCAGTGTGACAAGACTCTTTGATCGCATAGTTTTTAAATTTCTAGATCAGTGGGAACGAAACGATGAATCGCATCTGCACACCGACCTGATCCGCGCGTTCCTCGCGTTTACCGGGCACCAGCTTCTCACCGAAGGAACCTTTGTTGTAGCGAAGATTGCTGCCGCAAAGAACGCCGCTTCTGTCTTAAAACGATTCGGCTTGAATCCCGACTATCAACTAGTCGACCAGCTAATCAGCTGCGCAGTTAGTCACGGCTTATTAGTAGAGAGTCCTGGCGGCCTTAGCTTTTGGCACGCCAGTTTTCGTGACTACTTCGCTGGGTATTGGCTTGCGCGACAGTCTTCGAACATTCCTATAAAAACGCTTAGCCGCAATCAAGAGTGGCATGAATGCCTTGTGTTCTATTTTGGATTGGCTGCTGAAAGAGTTAAGAAGCGTCAGTTGGTGCAGCTAAGGGCAAGACTCTGGGCACATCTTTGGTTGCTACGCCACTTTCCTTCACCAATAGCAGGCCGTCGTCTCGTACTCGTTCTGAGATGTTTCGCTGAGGCCGCAACGAACCCAAAGACGTGCGCGTCCCTGGTGCGTTCGCTGCCTCGTGACCTTGATCGCCTGCACCTCAACGGAGTAAGCGTTCCTAAATCGTGGGTGAGTGATCACTATCGCCATTATCATACGGCGAGCGTGAGCTACGTGCTGTATCTGGTTCGGATGTTACCTTGCGTCGAAAGCAAGTCGTATCTGAGCTCCCTCAAATGCTCTCTTGACGTCCTCACACCTGCTCTCATGGTGGACGCAGACCAAGACACCGTGCGACGCCTAGTTGCGGCAGTTGCAGGAAATCCGAACAGCGAGCTAATCGGGAAGCTAGATCCGATTACTGAATGGATTATTACTTCGCCAGACCGACGATATCGCGAAGAGATTAAGACAGTGTTTGACGATCAAGGGCACTGTGGCCGCGCCCGACTCATGGCGACGGTTACCAATTGGCTGATGCAATATGGAAGTGAAGCACTAAGAGTTGAACTGTGCACTGTTTTTGAGAGCAGCCTAGTAACCGTGACGCTCCACGACTTGGATCCGACCGTTCGCGCGGCTGCAATTCATCTGCTACATCGATTGAACGGCCCAGCACCGAGCCCAACTGAGTCGGCGGTGGCAGTGCTCATGCTGGCGCTTAGGGACGGGGACAGTCGCATAAGGCTGAATGCTTGGGAGGCAGTGAAGCATTCGTCTTTCGAGGGCCACCATGAACTCCTGTGGCGATTACTCTGGGAGGACGATCTAAGCATCTCCCTGGGTGTCCTGTTAAACATGCGCCTTCATGGCACGCCACGTCGACGTTTTTGCCGTGCCGTGGTTATCGTTTTGCGTCGATTAACTCGTAATGATGCTGACCTTGCGGGACAACAAAAGAATCTCACGCGAGAGATCACTGAGTCGTCGCTCTGCTGCAGGTATAAGCGGGTGACCGGGTTCTTAATGGCAGCCGCGCGACACTGCCCGGTTAACGGAGGTCGGGAGTACGCCCTCTATGCGTTGTACTCTTGCTTGCATCCGTGGATGGCAGCCTGGGCGATAGAGACCTTCCGTGGAGAGCCGTGGAATGAGGCAAAATGCGCTGCCCTAGATTGCGCAGTGCGAATTTTGAACAGTGAAGCGGTTCCAGTCATTAGCGAGGCACTGCACGACACAAATGAGCGCGTACGAGGTCACGCCGCTGCCGTTTGCTTCCTAAGCGAGTTTGCAGGCAACTGGATACCTCACATTACCAAACAACTGTTTGAACTGTTGGAGGATTCGTCGTCCTATCCACGCGATTATGCCTTGTTGACGCTCAAGAAATACGGCCTTATTAGTAAGGAATGGTACCCCACTATGGGGCACCCGCCATCAGCACCCGCGCAAAGCTAAACGACGACACGGCTGGTCCGCTCCGGCAGCATCCGGAAACTGTTTACAAACGGCGTTAGCGGAAGCCGCGCTGGCCCGCTCTATGAAACCGTACTTCCTGTAATGCGACTTCGGGTTAGCTTCCGCCCAGTGGCGTCCGGGCCTTTGAGGGTCGCCAACTCAGCCTATCCTTCGGTTCGGCGCGTGACTGGACTGCGACCAACCCTGTGTCATAATCAGACGATCTTAGGGATGAATGTGCTTCGCCGCCGCTCTCTCATCTGCCGACTGATTGCTCCGGCCAGCTTCGGCCGACCGTTTACATACCCCATCTACACCCTGGACAAGAAACGCGCGAGGAGGCAGGCATGAGCGAACGAATGATCCTGATACGTGTTACCGTCGTCCAGCCACCAGTAGGCGTGCGTTTCTGCCTGCAGCATGGCAAGGCACACCTTGTCGGCGGGGCGATCTCGAAGGGAGATGATCTTCCTTTCACCTTCGAAGTTCGTGCTCGGCCAGAGGCGAACGGCGGGGCGCGGCTACTGGGGCCCTTCGTACAAGGGCCGCCCACCGCCCGCTTTGTCTACATCTGCGTGGGCCGATATGCGGGGCAATCCGAGTCTCCCTGGCAACGGCGGATCAAAGTGCCGCTCAGTGGGATCCGTTGGGAAATGATAGAGTCGCTGGCTACCGGTCACCTTGCATCAGCGTTTGAGGGAACCATGGCAGATGGGAGCCCAGCGTGCGCAACTGTGAAGCTCACTCAATCCTGGAAAGTATGCGCATCTTGAATCGAGAAGATGCCCCACCATGGCGATGCTTCCAATCGCTTTTTAATAGCATCATGAAGTACAGTGATGCCCGGTTCCGCGCTATTCTCGATCATCGTTGAACTGGTCCACTCATTCAACCGCGATCATGCGCGGTTTTCTATTGGTGAGGATCGTTGTGACATTTGAACGGCTGAACCCGACGATGGGTGAGGTGGGTCGACCGCGCGGGATGACAGTAGCGGAGGCGATTGCGGAAGCCGAGCGGGCCGATGCGGCGTTTCTTGCATGGACAGCAACAGGACCTAACGCGCGGCGCGCGCTGCTGGCGAAGGCCGCGGCAATGGGCGTGGGCGATCCGAGAAGGCAAAACTCCGCTGGGCGCAGTCGTGGATCTTCGATCGGCGGCGCGAATCGAGTCCCTGGTTGGCGATGCCGTGTCGAATGGTGAGATACGTTTAACCAGTGGCGAAGCCGAAGGAGTCCTGGTGCCGGCTCCCGTGGCTTCCTCCAACGCGACATCTGATCAACCTCGAGTAACGTCTGAACTGGAAAGCACGTTTTCGACTGACGTTGAAATGGATGATGATACAGGTCCATGGGCAGCATGTCTTTCGACTACGTCTTGCACGGAAATGCTGATGACGTCAGCCTTCGAGCACCTGAGGCCTTAATGATTAAGGCGTTTACGTTAACTCACTTGCATCGGTATCCACTGCAGAAATCCAGTCAATGAACATCTGAAGCGATTGCGCATAGGCTGTAACCGCGGACTTCAGGTGTCGGACTTCAGCAAGGTACGCCTTGAGTGTCACCGTTCCAAACCATGGTAGATCTGCATTGGCGCAACTCTCCTCCAGTACAACCAGCACGTTACTATAGTCGGTCACTACCGTGGAGTATGTGGTCGCACTCGTCACAATGAAGTCAACCCAGACCATATCCGATGGAAAACCGGGACGTGCTTGCATCGAACAATATGAGTCTACGGTATGCCGACCCCGATCAATTTCCCGCGACATATCTCGAACGAGTTTAATGTTCTTTCGGATTAAGCGGGTAGTATCTTTAGTTTGTACTCCATTTATAACCTTAACAAGGCCCGTTGCTGCTTCTGCCGTGGTAATTATGGCTTCCATCATTCGATCTCTGTGGAAGATATAGAGTGATGCTAGCCCTTCTAAACGTAGCCAGGCAGGATTTAGACCTGCCTTCAACGCGTTCTCCTGCAGTTCTTGTAAGGCAGGTTGGCTTGGAATAAGCTCAACAACAGGTTTGTCTTCGGTTTGCAGCAACCGACCACCCATTTTCTGAAAGATACTTGCATTCCCGATTGCAAGCTCCATCGTAATAGATGTTAGATAAGAAGCGAAGTTCTCTACGTGTTTTACTTGGCTATTGGAACGAACAACCGCGTTCCGCATCTTGTTTCCAACCTTACCCATGCTGTTGAGGATTACGTCCATCTGGTTATCGTATTCGCTCGCCTCCACGGGAGATTTGCTAAGTTCAATAACGCTATCAACCTTTTTCAATCGGGAAATCGTGGAGTCTGCCAGATCGTTTGGGCTTATGGTGCGGCTTGGTTTGTCGGTGAGGAGCAGGCCGTGCTCCACCATTTGTGCGTTGCGCAGGCTCTCGTAGATCTCGACAATGAGCTGTGAGCAGAACAGGCCGGGGTTCACAACCTCGGCAGGCGTGAGCCGTTTCAAGATTCGACGTTTGAGTTCGGGATAACTCTCAAGCCAAGCGGTTGTTTCCGCCAGTGCGTCGAGCGACGGGTACTCGAAGCCAACGAACCTGAGAAGAAGTTGTCGAAACTCGTCAGAGTGCCAGGGTAGCTTTGCAACTCCTTCGTCCGCAGATCGAAAGACATCAATTGATCGGTAACTACTCACATCAATGAGCAGCTGGGCACCCCTATGTATGGTTGGGAGATATGTTAGCCCTGTCCCTTCACCTGTGGATTCGAGCCAGATCCCTGGTGCAATGACCAACGCTGCATGGTAATAGTGTCGGGTAGACGAACCTTTGGATGTCGCGAGAACCACAATACGGTCCTTCACAGCGTATCCAGAGGAAAGAATGACGTCCCCGGCCCTCAATAAGTCAGCGCGTAGAAATCTCTTGCGGAAACTCCCGGTGGCGATAGCACGGAGGGTCGCGAAGGTACGCCGAACGCCAAACGTGTGAGTGTCGTTACCTTCCATTTATCTATAAGATCACTTCGCCGACATCGCGTCAAAGATCAATAGAGACACACACAGGATAGATTCACTTCTGCCAACATAGCCGATACGCCGAGCACAAGGGCTCACCGAGCATTTCATGGTTAAAAGCTACGCGCGGTCTGCATTCAAGGAAGGCGATCGCGTGTGGACTGGCGCTGTGATCGCCGAAACACCGGTCGGTGAATGTCTCACATGCGACGTTTTCGCCTCATGTGAGCGCAGATTTCACATCTTGTATATTCGCTTCCACTGATTGAGGCCGAATATCCTCACCTAGGAGTATTGATTCAGGCACATTAGCGTATCTGCGAACCGAAAGCAATGCGGCATCTCATCGGGGACACGATTCCGTAGCGGCATGTTGCGATTCGTAAGTTGGCCACAAACGGCGTTCTAGGAACCTAGGCCCAGTTTTCGTCTGACCTAAAGCTGGGATAAGAGCTAGGCGAGCTCCTTAATGGCAGTTCCATCGCTCCGCAAGTTTTCGCTGGCGGCTTTAGCCCTGGCCCTTCTGATTGATGAGTTGAGTGTGGGCATGATCGGCGACTTTTGCGAGAACCAGCAGATCATCTTCCCCGAAGCTCGTACTTGATTTCCATTCGCCGTTTTCACGATACAGGCGTTCGAACGTGACGTTGTACCAGGGACCGTTTACGCCTTCATTCTTCCAGATAGAGCCTTTTATGGATCCAACGCGGATGGCATCTACCGGCTTTCTGCTCTCGCTCATAACCTGTCTCCTCTCTTGCGGATTTGCCAGACTTTTAGCACGAAGAGGTAGGAGGAGCTACGATTTTGAAGAAGGGACCTGAAAGGGGAAAGCTTTCCCCTGGCTTCAACCGCTTCGCGTTTTCCGCCACCCTATCTGCGGGGACACCCCGCAACGCCCCGTAAAGAGCTAAGGGGCTTTGCCCCTGGCGCAGTCAAGGTTACCCGCCGCTTCGCTCTGGCTCAGGAGCCGGTTTCCCCAGTCTTCCGCGCTTTGCTTGTGCAGACCTCCGCTTTGCTTCGCCCCTACGCTTAAGCTCCGGGGTGGGTGACTCCCCACCGCCTCCTTCGACCTTGACCTTGCCTCCCCCACTCATTGGCGTGGGCCTAGACGGCATTGCAGCAGCAATGACCGCTAACCAAAAGGAGAAAAGATCATGACAACGAAGACAGAGGTAAGAAGAGATATTTATCAGAGCATCACCGACCAGATCGCTCAAGCGATTGAAGACGGTGCCGCCACCTTCCAGATGCCGTGGAGGAACTCGGACGGCTTCCCCTACTCTCCGATAAATGCGGTCTCGAAGAACGCCTACAGGGGAATAAACGTGTTGGTTCTATGGGCAGCCGCACAGCGCCGGGGGTTTTCATCTGGCCTATGGGCGACCTTTAAGCAGTGGCAGACTCTCGGCGGCCAGGTTCGAAAAGGAGAGAGGGCAACCACCGCCGTTCTTTGGAAGTTCTTCGACACCAAAGATAATGAGACCGAAGTGGAATCTGGAGACTCCGCAAATGCTAGGCGTATCCCCATGGTTAGAGAGTACACGCTGTTTAACGTCGCCCAGGTCGATGGCTATGAGATGAAGCCAGGGGCGAAGCCGTCAAAGAACGAACGGATTGAAGAAGCCGAAAGGTTCTTCTCGGGTCTTGAAATCAGCCTAGGAGCCGGAGGGAACCGGGCCTACTACTGCCCTACTTCGGATTCAGTTTTCATGCCGCCCTTTGAGGCATTTAAGCAGCCCCTGTTCTACTATTCAGTCCTCGCTCATGAAACTACGCATTGGAGCGGAGCTGAGCGCCGCCTCAATCGAGACCTTGAGGGCCGGTTTGGCTCAGACTCGTATGCGATGGAAGAGCTAATTGCTGAGCTAGGTGCTGCGTTTCTATGCGCGAAGTTGAACTTGCCAAGCGACCCGCGGCTAGATCACGCCCCGTATGTAGCGACTTGGTTGAAGGTCTTTAAGAACGATAAGAAGGCTCTCTTTACTGCTGCCGCTAGGGCCCAGGAAGCCGCCGACTGGTTGGTAAAGACGGCATCGACGGGGAGAGCCCCGACTGCGGTCGTCTAGGAAGAATAGCCGTTCGAAAGATTCGGATTGATGTAGAGGGGCGTACCGGGTAGTGTGTGAACATGTATACAACTGAACACAACCAATGACGGAAACCCTCTCAATCCGGATTGATGCTGAAACGAAAAAGCGCCTCGATGCGCTCTCGAAGCGGTCAAGGAGGTCAAAATCGTTTCTGGCGGCGGAGGCGATCACTGCCTACGTAGCCGCTGAAGAGTGGCAGCTCGGCGAGATCCACGACGGAATTAAGGAACTTGATGCCGGAAAGGGCGTCAGTCACGAAAAAGTATCGACTTGGCTAAATTCCTGGGCAAAGGGCGGTAAATCAAAAGCGCCTAAATGAAGATCGTCTGGTCTCAACGCTCGGTTCAGCACTTGACTGCACTACACGCCTACATAGCCAAGGACTCGGACCAGAACGCAGGCCAGGTTGCAAAGCGAATACTTCAAGCGGTTGCTCTCCTAAGCACCCAGCCAGAGATGGGCAGACCGGGGCGAGTTCTTGGCACTCGCGAACTCGTAGTTCCAAACACCCCTTACATAATCCCCTACCGCGTTCGTCGAGATCGAATCGAGCTCATCGCCGTCTTTCACGGCCATCAGCAATGGCCGCATACTCTGTAAGTAGCTGTATCGGTACGCCAAGACGTTGTGCCTCTGTAGAGGTAGACGTGTGCCTCTACAGAGGCAACACCCTACTCGATTCCTCGACGGCTTCGAGCGGCACGGAGGATTGCAGCCTCAAACGCCTCGCCCAAAGCTCCAGGAAAGTTCTTCGCCGTAACCGAGCCCCACGCTCCCCGTCTTGGAATCTCAGCTAAGTCGAGCTTATCCATTGTTCCGTGAACAAGCCCAATGATCGCCTGAAACACTTCACTGGTCCTCGCGTCACTCTCTGGACTGTAGGTCTGGACATACTCCACTACCTCTTCGAGCATCGCTTTTGAACGTGGAGTCAAATTCAACTGGCATCGAATGACCGAAGGACGGACTACTTTCTTTGCCGCTTGAGGCAGCGGCCTCTCGACGCGCTCCGGAACAATCTCAGGTCGAAAAGGCACTTGAGGTGTAGCTACCTCCTGCATCCTCCTTGGTTGCGGAACCGGAGCTGGAACTTCATCCAGAAAGTCCCCAATTACGACCGGACCGTCATCGGGTATATCTAATGAGAAGCCTGAGGGCAGGCCGCGAACGGGTTTAGCCATTTGCCACCTTTCCGAAAACAGCCTCGTCAGGTAGCGGGTTTACCGTCTGGTCCTTTCGCTTCGAACCGCGGTTTAGCATCTCTTGAACGAGGGCCACAAACTGCTGAGCCTGGGCTTGCGCCTCTGGAAGCTCAAAGACGGTCATCCCGCGAACCGTTGCATCGCGCATCCGAACGCTTCTGCCGATTGTCGTGTTAAACACAACTTCCTCGCCAAATTTGCCCTTCAGCAGTTGGTGAATGTCCCGATCAAGGGTTGCTGTTCGATCGTAATTTCCAAGGAGCACTCCGGCTAGACGAAGCCCAGGGTTGTACCGCTCCCGGACCTTCGAAACTGTCTTCATCAATAGCTCGAGACCCTTTAGATCGTAGCCAGACGGAAAGACCGGGATAATGAACCAGTCGGCTGCGATAAGCGTTGAGACCATGAGGAAGTCCAAGCTTGGAGGAGTATCGATTACGACTACGTCCTTCTTCCCTCGAAGCGCATCAATGGACCGCTTTAGTCGAAGACGCTGCTCCCCTCTCATCTCATCTGCGTCGAGCGTTGTCTTCTCGCCGTCTGCAATTGCTATCTGAAGTTCAGATTCAAGCTTCAGCGGGACTGAGTTCAGACCTCGGTTGCCCGGCAAGATCGTCAACCGCCCTTGAAATCGCTCTTCGAAGTCGGCCTCAATATCAGTAGCGGCTCTCTTTCTTATAAATGCGTCAGCGAGCGTAAACCTTCCGGCTTCAACGTAGCTCTCAGCTCTGACGCCAAAGCTCTCCGTGGCATTGCACTGAGGATCGATATCCGCCAAGCAGGCCGAATAGCCAAGATTGGCAAAGGCAGCGGCGATTGCAACCGACGATGTCGTCTTGCCACAGCCCCCCTTCTGGTTAACGAGCGCGATGACTTGTGTTTTTGGAAATCTCATACGCCCGGATCTACCTCTATGGAGGCACACCGACAATCCCCAATTTTTGCTCGCCGGCAGGCCCGAGAAGATCCGCCTCTATAGAGGCACACACCTATTTGAGGTCTGCCGGTGCTCAGACCAGAAAGGCCGTGACGCTAATTTTCAAAGGCTGCTCAGGTCGTTGCCGGAGTCACCCACCAAATCGCATCATACGGGCGGCTCAGGAGCTTTAAAGTGAAGTCAGATTTGGCGTCCCACTAGAATTCTCTACCGCACACGATGTCTGGCGCTACGTATGCCTCCATAGAGGCAATCGTGTGCCGTTATGGAGGCACACACAAACCAGACGTCAGAGGCCCGTTTCTCTTTCGCCTCTATAGAGGCAGAGAGCCAACCGAACCCTATTCATGTACACCTCTATAGAGGCATAGTTTTTCTGCACGTCGATGTTTTTCTGCTTACGCAATTCCTGCTGGGTTGCTACAGGTGCAAGCGAGTTAAACCAATCTTCAAAGCGTGTGGCCTTGGAACGAACAGCGTCAGCCATAAAGTACCGTGATCCTATACACGGTAGCCGCGAAGAATCTCAAATACCGTACATCCATACACGAATCGAGAAAGAGGCGTCCCTTTGCTATCGCCCTATGCGCTCCAGTGCGGGTCGAGAACGGCTAAACACCACCGACCTTCGAATCACAACACTCCCGGCGTACCGTCCACGGGTACACCGACCATCTAAACACGGTCCTACCGTACAGCCGCACACAGAAAAAGGCACAACTACCGTGCATCGGCTCACGGGCGTCGAACCTAAGAGCTTGAAATGCTTCGTCTTTCCTACGGACAACTGTACTAAAAACTTATCCAAACTACACAACAGAGACGTTGTCGTTTTTGGCAGAAAGGGGAGGTCAACGAGATGAGCCTCCCGCTACGAACATCGCCACAGGACGCGCATAGGCCAAACTACAGAGACGAGCTTAACTTTGCAGAGTTCCCGCTTGCATCGCTTTCGACCGTTCTGCCGAAGGACCAAAAGACGCTTGAGTTTTCAGACGAGATCTTTGACAAGTCAGTCAACAAGCGCGTTCAGCGGAAGCTTACGATAACGGCGTCCGACAAGTACGGCCTGCCAACTGCCACCGACGACGAGGTGATCCTTGGCCTCATTCAACTAAGCGCAAAGACCAACTTCAACGATCGAAAAGTCTACTTCACTCGCTATGAGCTGCTAAAACTACTTGGCTGGTCAGACTCCACCAGAAACTACAAGCGCCTGGAGCAAAGCCTGAATCGCTGGCTTGGCGTCACCCTCTACTACGAAAAATCATGGTGGTCGAAGGACGAACAGAGCTGGGTCAACGAGGGCTTTCACATCCTCGAACACATCCAGGTTCTTGACCAAGAACGTCAACGCCGTGCCGTCGCAAACGATGCACCTCAAGCCGGCAAAAGCTCATTCGTCTGGAACGACGTAGTTTTTACGAGCTTCAAAGCTGGCTACATCAAGCAACTCGATTTTCCGTTTGTAAAAAGTCTCGAAAGTGCGATCTCGAAACGAATCTACCGCTTCTTGGACAAACGTTTCTACCAGCGAGACTTCCATACCTTCGACCTTCGTACCTTCGCCTGCGAACATATCGGCCTTTCAAAGAAGTGCCACAACGGAGAGCTAAAGCGCGTGCTGAGGCCCGCAATCCAGGAACTAGAAACTCGCGGCTTTATCCAACCGCTCCCGGATGAGGCTAGGTTTGTTCAAGAGAGTCGGGGCGTCTGGTCAGTTACCTTTTCTCGGGCTGGCCGAAGCAAACGGGAAGCAAAAGAGGATACGAAGTCGCCGCTATCGGAGGCTCTTGTTCAGCGCGGGCTAAGTGCAGCTTCAGCAAAGAAGCTTGTTGCCGCATACAGGACCCCTGCGATCGAAGAAAAGATCGCCCTTGCCGATTGGCTTGCCCTGAGAAAGGATGCACGCGTCAGCAAGAGCATTCCGGGATTTCTCTACAAGGCGATCGTCGATGAATACCCGCTACCCGACGACTACGTTTCGGCGACGAAGGCTAAGGTAGCGCCCGTACGGCTGACATCACCGCAGATAGTGCAGCGCCCTAGGCAACCTGAACCGGTGAATGACCGCGCCGGAATTGACGAGTACTGGAACGCTTTGCCGAAGGAAGACCAGGACCGAATCGAACTCGAACTCGTAACGAATGCAGCTCCGTTTCTTAAGCAGAACTATCTTCAGGGGCAGCGGGAGAGGGGAGTCCTCTTTCGAACCGTTCGGCAGGCGATTATCGACGAGCACGTACGCCGGATTCTAAGCGACCCTAAGGCTCGGTAGCTACTAGCCAAGCTGTTCGCCTCTAAGGCACACTCCGTGCCTCCTCAAAGGGAGAGACGATCTTCCGGACTGTTCGAATGGACGTAGATGGCACTAGTTCGAGCTGAGCTACTTTTCTTCGTCTGTTTACCGCGCGAAGGATACAGTGGAGTTGGGACCTAACCGGCGCATACGGCTCGAATCCAAATGATCGAAAAGCCGATTGGAACCAGGGGAGGGGACGGTGCACCGATTGCTCTGCCATCCTTGCCTTCAGTCCGAGATATAGTCGCTGCTCAATTCGAACGCAGGTGCGTCCATTTCGATGGCTGACGGAATAGCCAAAAAGCTTGATCGGCATTTCCCTGACATCCCGCACCTGTCCGGCTTCCGATTGGAAGAACTCGTGCTTCCCCTCCGTCGCGAGCAGAACAAAACTGCGCTTGTAGCGGACATACTGAAGATTCGCGTAGCCAAGGGCCTTGCGGCGACATCGAGCACCTTTGTTCATTTCGATGCCGTATTTCCGCACCAACTTCTCGTCCACATGCCGAGGGTCTTTACCCTCTGGCACCTGGCCAAGGACGTAGTAAAAGTACCCCCGCGTGACGTAGGCAACTGCAAGCTGCTGAATGAATCCCGTCACGTTTGCCGCTTCACATCTGTATTCCATCCTTTCCTCCAACAAAATGGTTTGAGGGATTGTTGCTTGTGGGCCAATCCCTCTTTGCCCAAATCCTGTGGCTAGACGTTGACCGTACCGGTTAACCGGCACGGCCTACGCCAAAAGCAAAACCTCAAGCTCATGCGCGACAATCGGCATGTGCTTGAGGTTCAAAAGAAGCGCGTCGCCAAAAGCAAGTGGCAACGCCCCAGAGCGGCACGCATTGGCCAAGGCCACCGCGCACCGCGACTCTGCGCCTGCGGCGCTCTAGTTTCTTCTTTAGAGGTTCTGCAAAGTATAGAGGTTCCGCTCTGCGGAATCGCTATGCTTTTCCCTTTCTCAAATCACATTCTCCTTTCTGTCTTGCATCGAGCGTTTTTGCGCTCGTCACCACTGAAGAAGCTCCCGCCAAGGAGCCTCTTCAGTAATCACATAGACTCTCCTTCCGGAGAGCATTACTGCTACCAGTAATGACATCGTTGACGTCGGGTTAAGCCCGTCCATTCTTTCGTCGTCCTTGAACGCTCCTGGTGCCACCCAGAAGCAGGAACGAACCCGCCACTGCCTTGCAGCGTTTTCGCCGCAGACCTCAATCGAGGAGGTCCGCACTTTCTACTTGAATGACTCTCCCAGTCTTCTGCCTTTGAACCACCGTAAAACCGTACACGGATTTTGAACCCGCGCCTTACGGCACCGCCAGATCAGGGCGGCAGCAAAAGACCTTCCCGGATTAGTTACGACCTTCACTCTGATGGTCACGTTGCTAGGGGGAACGGCCCCCAGGTCACTGCTCTATGTCCAAGCCTCCCGGCAAGGCATAGTTTCCGCGCTAGACTGCGCGATTTCTGAGGGCCGAAACTAGAAGCGCCCTCCTACCCACGAGCAATAACTTTTTGCGATTCGGTACCGTCTCCATCAGAATTCACTTCCAAGCACTTTCGTGCCTTTCATGGTTGAGCTTTTCGCCGCCGGTTTTTTCGACCGGTCGCCGAGACAGGTTTCTGTCCCGGCTGCACTCGTCGCCGAGTGCAGGCTCCCCACGGAAGCCAGGTTGAACGAGCCTCATGGCCCTGAGCCCCCTGGACGGGATTCAATTGTGCAAGCGCCGCTTGCACAATTACACCCGCTTTGGCCGTAACGACCTAGTTCAAAAATCAGCCACGTCCGTAGCCGCTTCTGAGCAAGGTTTTTCTCCGTCGCCCAACTTCTCTTATTCACAACATCAATGGGATAGAACCAACGGATTGGGCCTTCCAAAAGCGGAAGGGTTTACTCGTTAGAGCCTCCCTCGAACCGGACAAGCGCCTCTCGACGCATCCGGCTCTACGGGTGAGCAGCGTTTGAAACCTTACGGTTCCAGCAGGATGATCAGTCCCGCGATTCCTTAGGCCAGTTGGCGCTGGCTTTACCGGATACGCTGCACCCGACTTCAACAATGCATGTCACGTTTTTCGTGCTGCTATTCTGGCGCGTACCGTACCAGGGCGGGGGGTACAAGTAGCTTCAAGGAGGTTAAAGCAAAATCCGGGTAGCCCCTACGGCAATCCCGGAGACCTGTGCGATCTGGGTACGAGGGACAATAATACCGGTCTATTTGATTCTCGAAAAGCTGGGGAGGCGAGAGTGCCAAGGCAATTCTTGCCGCCTACCCGCAATTGGACAAGGATCACATCACGGCGGCTCTTCAGTACGCCCCAAATCTCGCACCAATGAGATCTCTTGGGCGTTGTAAGATTGCGGCTCGACGAAGACCTTTCCCTTCCCGAAGCTAACGGACACCCCGTCGAGAGACCGGCTGGCCATTTCGCATGGTGGCGTCGTAAGAATCGGAGTTAGGTCCTTTCGACCCAAGATTCCCAGGGCAGGCCGATCTTGGGTGCAATCAACATCCTGAGTGACGGTAAATGATGTGGAATGAGCACGTTGCCGGAGTTCCTAGTACGCTATTTCATACTGGACGAAAGCGCTCAAACCCTCGCACCTCGGGCTGGCGAGGCGTCCAGTTCGAGCCTCGGCGGCCGAGGGCTCTATATAAATAAGGATATGGCCGACACCAAAGTGCGCACAGGGCCCTGGGGAGCAGGATCTTGGGTTGTGTTGCAAAGAGCAGCAGCCCGATAGGCTGGTCCCAGATGGCAAACCCGAGGCAGCGTCCTCTCATCTTCAAATGGCGGCATTTTGAGCCTCGCATCATTCTCTGTGCGGTCCGGTGGTACTTGCGTTTCAGCCTGTCCTATCGCGATGTGCAGGACCTGCTGGCCGAGCGGGGCGTAGAAGTCGATCATTCCACGATCTGGAGGTGGGTCCAACGGCTTGCTCCGGAGCTCATGCAGCGATTGCGGCCACATCTGAAACCAACCAACCGCTCCTGGCGAGTGGACGAAACCTACGTCCGCGTGAAAGGCAGCTGGTGCTACCTATACCGTGCCATCGACTCCCAGGGGGCAACCATTGAGTTTTTCCTGTCAGTCTTTCGTGATCTGGATGCCGCCAAAAGCCTATTCGGCCGCGCGCTGCGCAATGGAGCCCATCTACAGCCCCGTGTGATCAACACAGACCTGGCGCCCACCTATGCCTCAGCCATCCCCGCACTGAAGCGGACCGGCCTCATCGGACGACGCTGCCGCCACCGGCCAGTACAGTATTTGAACAACATCATCGAACAGGACCACCGTGCGATCAAAAAGCGGGTGAACGCCAAGCAGGGGTTCCGCGCGTTCGGCGCGGCGCGGCGGACAATCGACGGCTATGAGGCGCTTCACATGATGCGAAAGGGGCAAGTCCGGTGGCTGCCGGGCCACGAGGTCCAGCTGCAGATTCGGTTCGTCGATCAGTGTTTGGACTCTCAACTTAGGCCACACATCAGCAAGGGCCTGGCCCATCTGCGGCGCCGGAATGTTTTTGCAACACAACCGGCTCTTTTGGTACTGTCAGGGTTGAACAACCGTTTTGGAGATTTCGAAGTTGAATGAAATCAACACTGTAGAGACTCGCCACCCGCCGCTTAAGGTACAGCCGCGGCAGGCCATGATTTTCGCTCCAGAGTATGCTCAACGAGCTGAGCCCTTGGAACGCAAGGGAGTCGTCTACACCAAGGGATGGGTGGTCGACTTTCTTCTGGATCTTGCTGGCTACACTGAAGATGGGAATCTCGTGGATGCTCTGGCTGTAGAGCCATCTGCAGGAGAAGGAGCTTTCCTCGTCAAAATGACAGAGAGGCTCATTTCGTCGTGTCGTCGTCAAGGGAGGCCCCTCAGCGATTGCCATAATTCGCTTATCGCTTACGAACTCGATTCCACCAGCGCAGAGCTTGGGCGAAACGCAGTGCTCAATGTTTTGAGCTCAATGAATGTCTCTTGCGATGTGGCTGAAAGCCTAGTTGGGTCATGGATTAGAACAGGTGACTACCTCTTCGAAGCGTTCCAGCTAGCGCCGGCCAACTTTGTAATCGGAAATCCTCCTTACGTTCGCCTGGAAGACATTCCTGTTGAAGTAGCCGGGGCGTATCGCAATTCCTATCCAACGATGACAGGCAGGGCAGACCTTTACATCGCATTCTACGAAGCCGGCTTGAGCCAGCTGAGAGAAGGCGGAGTGTGTGCCTTTATCTGTGCAGATCGTTGGATGCTCAACCAATATGGAGCGAAGTTGCGAAGCATGGTCACCGCTAGCTTCGCAGTTGAAACAATAGTTGAGATGCATCAGGCCAACGCCTTTGACGACGATGTTAGCGCCTACCCAGCGATAACGATAATTCGGAAGGCGGATCAGCGAGACGCTCTGGTTGCAAGTGCCAAACCTACGGCCGAAGCTCACGGCGGCCGACTTTTAGCCGGTATGGTGAACGCCATGAGGTCAGGGCAGGGGACCTCGTCTGCAATCCCCGACCTTAATTGTGCGCTCGTGCACACATGGTTTCAGGATGCGGATCCCTGGCCCTGCAGCTCACCTGCTCGACTTGCTCTCCTACGTCGCCTGGAGGACGACTTCGAGCCACTCGAGTCGCCATCCAACGCAGTTAAAGTTGGAATCGGTGTAGCCACAGGACTTGATGACTTGTTCATCACGAAGGACCAATCTCTGGTTGAGTCGGACCGGCTTCTCCCTCTTGCCATGGCCAGAGACACGCTCAGCGGTCACATGAAATGGTCTGGCCATTATCTTGTTGATCCTTGGTTAGCGGACGGGCTGGCTGATCTCGACGCCTATCCACGATTAGGGAAGTATTTTGAACAACATGCAGAGCTAGTGAAGCGTAGGAACACAGCGCAGAAAAATCCAAATGGATGGTACCGTACCATCGATCGCGTGAACCATTCACTGACCACACGACCAAAGCTCTACATTCCTGATATCAAGAATCAATTCAACCCCGTCCTAGATCGAGGTGAAACCTATCCTCATCACAATTTGTACTACGTCTACTCCGATTTGTGGGATCTCGAAGTGCTTGGGGGGATCCTTCTCTCTGCGGTCGGGCAGCTCTTCATCGAAGCATACGGAGTCCGTATGCGCGGTGGGTATCTGAGATTCCAAGCACAATACCTTCGCAGAATTCGCGTACCTGCGCCGGGATCCATAAGTGCGGCGAACAAGGAAGAATTGGTCCAGGCGTTTCGGGAGCGAGATCGCAAGCACGCAACCGACATTGCACTAAGACTCTACGGCATCAGTAGAAGAGAACTGGAGACTACGCTTGGAAACTGAGCAGCGGCTCAACGCTGCAGTCCAGAGCTATTGGGACGCGCGAGCGAAAAACCTAGAGAAGCAGAAGGAAAGCGGAAGGATTGATGCCGGCACGCGAGGCGCGGTCACAGGCGGGACGCAAATGGGAGCTCTTGAAGTTCTCGTGGCAGACATACTGTGTGACGCTGGGCTTCAGAAGGTAGATGTCAGAACCCGCACTGCACTGGAGCTTCCAGGCTACTATCGCGCTGAAAAGAAGTGGGATCTTATTGTCATCTCGGAAGGGGCGTTGGTCCTCGCGATGGAATTCAAAAGCCAGGTGGGACCATCTTTTGGTAACAACTTCAACAATCGGTCAGAGGAAGCAATTGGAAGTGCGTCGTGCCTCTGGACAGCATTTCGCGAGGGCCGGTTTGGAGACGCGCCGCGACCGTTCTTAGGGTATCTGTTTTTGCTGGAAGATTGTCCCGAGGTAAAGACGCCGGTCCGGAACAAGGAGCCGTACTTTGAAGTAGACCCTGTATTCAAGGGAGACCCAGTAGAGCGGAAGGGAAAAACGGTCAATCCAGGTGTGTCTTACAGCAAGCGATACGAGTTACTGATCCGCCGTTTAGTTCGAGAGAACATTTACACCGCCGCGTCTTTGATAATGGCAACGAACGCGCATCCTACAGTGATTTCTCAACCTGCTGAAGATCTGAACTTCCAGCGATTCGAGGCGGCACTACGAGGACATGTGGTCACCTTCCTCGGCAGTAGGGGCAAAAGCTAATCCAATTCTGCAGAGGATTCATACATGAAGAACTTTGACACGAGGGTCTACAGCATCTCTGATTTTCTCGAATGGAGAAAGAACAACATCCTGGACATATCGCCCGAGTTCCAGCGGCGCGGTGTCTGGACTAGGGCCGCGAAGTCTTTTCTCATCGACACGGTGATCCGAGGAAAGCCGATCCCTAAGCTGCTAATCACCCAGAGTCTCAAAGAGCAGCGAAACATCAGAACGGTTGTGGATGGTCAACAACGAATCCGAACAATCTTCGAGTTCATCTCGAATGACTTCACCATCCTCAAAGCTCACAATGATCAATACGCGCGGAAGACGTTCTCTGAATTGCCTGAGGACATCCAGAACGAAGTGTTGAAATACGAAATTGGCGTCGACGTTCTGTTTGATGTTGGCTACAAGGATCTGCTGGACATCTTCGCGAGAATCAACACCTATTCTGTAGTTCTCAATCCTCAAGAAAAACTAAACGCGCGATACCTTGGAGTGTTCAAAACGTACGCCTACGAGCTGGGACGAGATTATGTCGATTACTTTGTGGCGGCTGATATTCTCACCAGAAAGCAAATCAGCAGAATGGCCGAAGCGCAGCTAAGTTCTGATCTGCTAATTATTCTGTGTGACGGTGTTCAGACCGTAAAGAACATAGAGAAGTTTTATCGTAAGTATGAGACCGCGGAAGACGTTCCGGAGGAGCTTCGGCTTGCAAAGGAGCACTTCCACCAAGTCATGGCGCACATCGGCGGCATTTACAAAGCCGACGACCTAAAGAACACTAACTGGTGTCGACCCCATCTCTTTTATTCAATGTTCGCGACCGTCGCCCATTCTCTCTTTGGAGTTGGGCAGCTACCGGCAGAACTACGTCCTTCCTTGAACGATGCGAGAAGAGGGCATTGGCGCGGCGTCTTGGATGAAGTGAGCGCTCAGTATGACATGTATACCGATGAGGGAGTTGAGGATGTGCCGGCGGATTACCTGCGGTTCATCGACTTTGCGAGGAGACGAACAACAGACACCGACGCTCGAATAGAGCGCTCTAAGTTTATGCTCAGCAAGCTGGCGTAGGTAAATAGGTGATGCCTGGAATCGCCGAGTTGCAGACAATCGAGGCTGAGTTCCTTGCAAAGCATCAGGAGTACAGGTCCATCCTGAGTGCCTTGCCTTTAGCACCAGCCGATTCACTTGATACAGATCTTAGCGCTTGCATCGTTGCTGAAGGCACGTTCATTCGCTACTTCACGTTGTGGGAGAACAGTGTAGAGAAGGCGTTTATACACTTTTGCCAAGGCACAACCACGTTGAACGGGAAGCAGCCAGTATGTAGATTGGCTAACTGTAGTGCCGATGTAGTGCGAAAGATTCTGACGGCAGAGAGGAAGTTCCTCGACTGGTCGGATCAGCGATACATCCGAGATAGAGCTACGCTCTACTTCGACAACAACGGCATGCCCTTCTACAATCCGATTATCGGCAAGGCCCATGTCCTCGCGGACGCGCAGAAGATCCGGAATGTGATCGCACATGACTCGCTCGAGTCGTGGAATAGCTACCGAGCAGTCCAGAGGAATAACTTCCAAACGGAGCGAACATTCGCAATGTCCCCAGGACAAATGCTTCGGAGCCGCGGAAGCGGTAAGAGGAAGAATTGGGGTGAATATTATCTGGACGAAATCTCGCAGATATTTGCCGCGATACTTCGCCCTTAGTCGGGAGGGTGTTTAGATGACAATCCGTTCTACTTCATCCAGTGATACTTCATCGTCCCTGCGATCATACAGCCCGGTGGTTCTCGCCGACTCGTGCCCAGCAATCTGTTGGGCAACCTCTACCCGGCCGCCATTCTTGAGATAGGTGGTTATCCCAGTAGCGCGGAATGTGTGGTTGCAAGTTGAAGCCGGAAGGCCGGCAGCCAACGCCCGACGCTTCACCATGCGGAGAGCGTCGGTTCGATGAAGTTGTCGATCTGAAAGTTGAAGTGTCCGGTCGATCGTCCGGAAGAGGGGAGCCTTCTTTTCCTCCCAGATGCCGGCAGCATCCAGGTAAGCATCGAGGTACGCTTCTGCATTGTGGTGAGCGAAGACTTCGTTATACTTCCCGCCCTTCTCCAGAAAACGGAACTTCCAGCGCTTGCCCCCCTGGAAGTAGTCTTCAATTCGCATCGACACGGCGGCCGAGACTCGGGAAAAGCTGTAGACCATTACTCCGATGAGCGCACGGTCCCGGAGTCCGATGATTGTATCGGTCTCGATCGAATCGAGCAGCTGACGGGCTTCCTCCGCAGAGAGCACCGGAGTTTTCCCACGCTTGATGGAATACTTCGGCCCGCGGACAGAGCCAGCCGGGTTCATTGGCAGCACACCGCCTGTTACCAAGTAGTCGAAGAGCATCCTGATCGCGGCCAAGTGCTGCTTCACTGAAGGCTTTGAGTACCCGCGTTCCCGATCGAGCAGTTCGACGTAGCCGGAAACAATGATGGGATTCAGTGCTTCGAGCCGAAGCCCGCGATCCTCGCACCACTCACAGAACTCCCTCACAGCGCGACCGTACGAAACGCGAGTGTTCCAGTTCCGAATGTTCGCGGTGAAAAACTCGACAAACCGAAAGGACGCACGTTCGCCAGCGCTGGAGATGATCCCCGGCAGGCCAGCGAAGCCCAGGACCCCGAGTTCCTGCTGTTTTTGAATGATGATCTCGCCGCTCATGCCCCACCCTTCATACCTGAATAGTATGTATCATAACGTCCTTTATGAGGCATTCTCTTTAGCAGCGCGGCGCAGCTAGGAAAAGGAAATTACCCTTGAAGGAAAGCCGAGCGAGGTACCCAATCCGAATCGTCCGTTTAGTATGCGGACTTGCTTTGAATGCGGTGTTCCCTCACAATGATGAGACACCGATTCATTTACCCTACACGTGTGGGTGTTTCGATCGCTTACTCGAGGCTTCGCAAAGATGCACGTCAGTCGCTTAGTTATTAGGAACTTTCGCAACCTCCGTCTGCTGGATCTTCACCTATCTGCTGGTGTGACGTGCTTCATTGGCGAGAACAATGTTGGGAAGAGCAATCTAATAGATGCCGTACGTCTTGTTCTCGATGGCTCCTTAGGTGGATTTCGCAGAAGGCTTCAAGCTACCGACTTCTCCAGCGGCATTTCTTTCGCTCAAGGCGAACAGATTCTTATCGCGATCGAGTTCGCCGGATTCACAGGAAACCCTTCACAGGAAGCGCTGCCCTTTGACGCTCTGATCGGTCCGGACAGAGCGCGAATAACATATCGGTTTCGTCCAACAGCGCCGGTGCGGGAGGCTCTGGCCAATGGCCAGGACGGGGTGCTCCCACTGAAGCTTTCCGACTACCGATGGGAGATGGTAGGAGGGGGCGAGACAGTGAACCTGATCACTGCTTCGTGGAGCGACGATTTCGGAACCTATTTCCGCAGCGAGAACTTGCAGCAAAGTTTTCTCGTCACCTTGATGGGAGCACTTAGGGACGTGGAGGCTAGTCTTGGCCAAAGCCGCACGTCGCCGCTTCAACAGATCATTGAGCAGAAGCAGATCCCTATCCCAGAACAGTTGGCGCTAGTCGAACAACTTCGAACCGCGAATACTAACATCAACGCCAGCGATGCCATAAACGCAATCGGTGGACAGTTGACGACCTCTTTTCGGACCGCGGTCGGAGCGACTTTCGGAATGGATGTCCGCCTCGGACTGGGGGAGCCAACGTTCGCTGACATTTCAAGGTCATTAAAAGTGCTGCTTACCGGCTACGGGATGTCAGATATCGATCCTTCGCGAAATGGCCTTGGACTGAACAACATTCTTTACATAAGCATGTTGCTAGCTTCGTTTGAGCAGCGTGTAAGAGAGGGGAAGTCCGCTGGACAGTTGCTCCTTGTGGAGGAACCCGAAGCTCATCTCCACCCACAACTTCAAAGGGTGCTTCTAGCCACACTACAGAGCCGAAATGTTCAGGTCTTCATAACGACTCACAGCACTCATATTGCATCCGCCCTGCCGCTGGCCTCGCAGATCATCTTGACCTCTGGTGGCACAGCGGAGACGTCGTCGGTATCGCCAGTTTCGATTCCGCAGTTGCCACCATCGGCTCAGGCCGATCTCGAGCGATACCTGGATGCCACAAGGTCTAGTCTTTTGTTTGCGCGGGCCGTGCTGCTGGTCGAAGGACCTGCCGAACAGTTCCTGATACCGCCGTTGGTTAAGCAGGTGATGGGAATTGACCTTGACCAAAAGGGAATCGCGGTCATCCCAATATTCGGTACTCATTTCAGCCCATATGCGCAACTGTTCGGCCCCGACGGAATTCGCAAAAAGTGTGCCATCGTCGCTGATGGCGATCTCAAGCCCTCCGATGCGAATGTGACAGAAACGGATCCGGATCTAGACGACGTCATAGACACCGATCCATTGCTTGAGTCGCTGAGGAACGACTTTGTGGAGATCTTTCGATCCCAAACGACATTTGAACCTGAACTGACACTAAGAGGAAATCTTTCAATGTTAGGACACGCAGCGGGAGACCTCGGCGCTCCGCGCGTAAGGCAAAGGTTGTTGACAGCAGCGGCTTCCCCGGACCGTCCTGATCTAGACTCCCTTGGCCGGACGGTACTTAATACTGCAAAACGATTCGGAAAGGCTCGATTCGCGCAGGTAGTGTCGTCGAAAATTGGCCCTGGGAACGAGTTGCCTGATTACATTCGCCGTGCGGTTGAGTGGCTAGTCTGATGTCGTTGACATCAGAGCAACGAGCGGCGGTGATGGAAAATGGGCATGTCTGTTTGGTGTCATGCCCTGGTAGTGGCAAGACACGGGTTATCATTTCGAAACTTCTTCGCTGCATTGAAGACGTTCGAAATACTGCGCGTCGAGTTGCTTGCATCACGCATACGAACGCTGGTGCTGAGGAGATCGAGAGTCGGCTGAGGCGGACCGCCTTTTCTGGCGAGGACGAGTTTTATGAGGTGTCAACTATTCATGCATTTGCACTGCAAAATATCTATCGACCGTTTCACAAAAGACTTCCACTGTTTGCAAGTGGCTTTACTCTTCTAACATCCGACGATGAGCTTTTCCAGCTGAAACGCGCGGAGTTGATGCTTCGATATCAGATACGGGCGTTCAATGCAGACCAATTCGACGGCATCTACCGAATGCCGGATAGCTCGGTATTCGTTCCGGATGGTATTCCGCTTTCGGCCGGAGAGGAATGGTGTCGGTGGCTAGATGACTCAGCGTTCACCACTCTGGGTGATCTCGTCTATCATTCGTGTCTGATCCTTGATCGCTTCCCATTCATTGCAAGTGCGTTGGCCAGCCGCTTCGCTTGGTTGCTAGTCGATGAATTTCAAGATTCGTCAGCAGGCCAGATCCATCTGTTTAAGGCCATCTGCGCATTTCAACGCACGAAATTCTTTTGCGTGGGCGATCCAAACCAATCGATTTACGGATTCGCCGGAGCCTCTCCCGACTTGCTCCGAGAGTTCGCTCTTCATGTCGGTGCGAATACGACACACAGCCTGACAGGAAACTTCCGCTCTTCGCAGCTCATCGTTGAAGCTGCTGAGCGTCTGTGCCCCACCACTCCTTCTATGCAAGCTGTTGGCGAATACAGAGCATTCCAAATCGCCCCCAAGAGTCAGGTTGTCGCCAATCTTCTTGACGGAGTTGTGAACCATTTTCTTCCTGAAGTAGCTGCGCTCGACGTTCCGTTTGGTAAAGTCGCAATTCTGGCTCCTTGGTGGCTCTCTCTGTTTCACCTTGCCCGGGGATTGCGATCGCACGGTTTTCCAGTCATCGGTCCTGGTGCACGCCCATACAAGCGGTCGCTCTTGTTTTCGCATCTCGCCGAACCGCTTGGTGCCTACTTGGAGAGCCCTGAGCCGGAGATTGCCTTTGCCGTTCAGAAAGCTCTGTTCTTCGTTCTTACTCAGCTGACAAATGAACCTCGGAGGGAGATCTTTTCATATTCCGGTCGCGTGTTGGTGTGCGAGATCTTGCAGGAGTCGTTTAGAGCAAAGACAAGGACATCCCTGGCGGTAGACTGGCTCCGGGTCGCGGCAAGCAGCATCTCTTCGTTATTGGCTGAAAGCCGAATACTAGGTGCAGCTCACCATCGCTCCCTTATCGAATCTGCGGAGGGGATGATTGCGGATATCATGGAGCGGGACAACTGGGCGGAGCTTACCGTTGAAGACCTTGGGATCTTTGCGCGCCCCACCGAGTGTATTCAGCTTATGACGATCCACCGATCGAAAGGCCGAGAATTCGAGGCAGTGGCTGTTGTGGACGCACAAGACGGGCGGCTCCCACATTTTTCCGTGAACAACATTACGGATCCGGTACTGCGGCAGGCCCGCTATGACGAATCTCGACGTTTGGCCTACGTGGCGGCAACGAGGGCGATGCGAGTCTTAATGTTGTTTTGGGATACCTCAGATCATCGTAACCGGCCATCTCCGTTCATTCAAGAAATGGGTCTACTCGAAACTATGTAACCTGCGGTGCGCCTCTGTGTGATCTTCGAAATGCCTCAACTTTCTCGAGAAGCGATAAGGCGTTGAAAGCATTAGCAAGAGAACCCGCTCCGGGGAACACATTGAACGCCTCGGACATTGCTGAACTGATCAAAATCGTGGCTCGTCAGGAGACGGCACAATAGGTCTCGAAGTCCGCATAGCCAGAACATTGCGCCGTGAGGATATCGGGATTCTGGGCATGCATCGGCTAAGATATCAGGACAGCCCTCCGGCCGACGGAGCATTGTCCCTTTCCAAATGCCTGACTCCGAGCGAGTTCGCCAACTTTTCACGGATGCGATACGGTTGCCCCCAGACCGAAGGCAGGAGTTTTTGCAAGAAGCCTGTTCTGATGACTTCGAGGTTCTTGCGGAGGTTTTGGAGCTTGTCGATGCTCATGAGGGTGCGGGGGACTTTCTCATGCGATCGGTGCCTCACCGATTGGGAGCACGATCTGGGCGGACCAAAGTTCTACCTGCGGGTGCGGTCTTAAGTCAAAGGTACGAGATCACCGGTCCTCCAATGACTGGTGGGTTTGCAACTATTTACTTAGCTCGGGATCGAACGATCCGTGACAAGTTGGTCGTGGTGAAGATTCTTGATCCTATGGCAGGTGAGTCAACGATCCGCCAAGCCTTCGAGCGGGAAGTAGAATCACTTGCCCGCGTAAACCATCCCGGCGTTGTCGGCATATCGGACGTAGGCATACTTGCCGATGGCACCCCGTTTCTCGTCTTGACGTTCGTAGAGGGCATAACACTTCGCGCCATGCTTGAGGCGGGACCAGTTTCTGTCGAGCGAGGACGAAAGATCGTCGCCCAGCTTGCCAGCGCCCTCAAAGCTATTCACAATGCGGGGGTAATTCACTCGGACATTAAACCTGAAAACATCGTAGTTTCGTCGCCGGGTTCTTCAGAGGAGAGAGTAACCATCATAGACTTTGGCATTGCCCGCCTTAAGAGTCTTTCCGAGAATGGCAAGATCGGTCGTTCGACTGGATACGAGTTGCCAGAACACACCGATGAACTGTCGCCCGCTGCCGACCTGTATGCCTTTGCACTGGTTATCTTTGAAGTTTTCGAAGGCAAACGACCCTCACCTCGTCAGGCAACCCCGGTTGAGATGCATTCCTTGGTCGGACGTCGTGCGATCACTGCCATCCGACGTGCTCTTGATCCGGATCCCGCAAAGAGGTTTGCCGATGTCGAAGAGTTTTCCACACAGGTTTGTGCGCCTGCGAGGAGAGAGCGTCAATTCCCTTTCGTAATGGCAGCATTGTCTGTTTCACTTTGTGGAGTGTTATTTGTCGCCTACGGTTGGTACCGGGAAAATACCCGCTATTGGTATGCCAAACCAAGGCCCCTTGTTGCGAGCCCCGGCAATGAGTTCCGACCCGCATTCTCACCGGATGGAAAGTGGCTCTTCTATGCAGCTGGCCCACTCGACCAGATGGACATTTACAAGAAAGCAGTCGAAGGTGGCGAGCCTGTTAAGGTGGTCGCTGACCCGGCTAGCGACGACGAGCCTCGCGTGTCACCCGACGGAAGTAGGCTTGCGTTCATCCGGCTTTTTGCTGATGACGAATCAGCGGTGATGGTCAGGAACCTAGACTCAGAGCGCTCGGAAACGGAGCTAGGTCGAGCAACCGAGTTCGGAAGTCTAACGTGGTCAGAGGATGGCCGGTTTGTCGGGGCATCCCAGTTCCGTGATAGTGCCGGTGGCACCACTATCCGCGTAGTAGATACTAAAACCCGTCAGTGGAGAGATCTCGTCACACCGGCTCCCGAAACGTTAGGTGACGACAATCCTACCGCTTCCCCGAATGGCCGACAATTGGCTTTTGTCAGAAAGTGGACACAGCATTCGGCAGATATCTTTGTCGTGGAAGTCGATGCCTCACTTGGACTTCTCGGCGCGCCTCGCCGTGTTACGTATGAGCAGGAGCGCATAGACTCGCTCCAGTGGACACCAGACGGCAGGGATCTGGTCTATGTTGCCGGTCCACTCGGCAACGGTTCCCTTTGGCGCGTATCAGCCGCGGGCGGAAAACGAGCTAGCCTTCTCTCCGACACGCTCCATTTTGAAAGCATTGCAATTGCAAGAGATCGGTGGCTCCTTGCGTACAGCGTGCATCTCTCAAACAGCAACATTTGGAGACTCGATCTGGATAATCCCACCAAAGGAAACATCAAACGGCTAGTTGGAGAGACGCTCAACGATGAGGAAGCGACGTACTCACCAGACGCAAGCATGATCGCATTCGCCTCTTCAAGCTCCGGTGACGAACAGATATGGACAGCGAGAGGGGATGGCTCGGCACTCCGTCAGATAACGCACTTCGATTCCCCAGACGGGGTTAGCGTTTTGTGGACTCCAGACGCTAGAGGGCTAATAATTTCCGTCCGGTCAAAAGCCCTTGGCGAGCGAATTTACCGGGCATCAGCGACTGGGGGGGGCGCGCTCACTGAGCTTATGAACGGGGCAAATGCCACAAGTTTCTCTCGGGATGGTCAGTTTCTCTACGTTTGTCGAAGAGTTGAGCAAGAACGTCAGCTCTGGAAAGCCGACTACCCACACCTGAAGACTTTTGTACGTGTCGTTGAAGGGGAGGCGAGAGTGGGCCAGGAGTCACCAGACGGCACTGAGGTCTACTTCACTAGGCGCTCGGAGAAGGAAGGTGTCTGGAGGAAAAGGCTACTCGATGGGACAACGACTAAGGTGATCGAGAGCATTTATCGTAGGAACTTATTTGTGACCGGTCGGCACGGGTTGTTCTACGTTGCAAGACTTCCAGACAGTGAAGAAAAGGCTGGCATATATTTTTCTCCTTACGGGCGTGCCGACCGGAAGCTACTTCATGTTTCTGAGGAAGAGATTTTCTGGGGGCTCGATCTCTCGCGCGACGAACGATTTCTCCTGTTCAGCAAGTTTGATGTGAATAACACTGACATCATGCTGATTCCAGCATTTCGCTAACCTTGGCCGCTCGGCAAGTTCTGTTAGTTTTCAATTCTTTGTAGAGCCATGCTCGCGCAAACGTCCACGAACTCTCTATCGTCGGCCCGGCCAGACCAAGAACCACGGCAGTCTCGCGATTTGTAAGACCAAGGAAGTACTTTAACTCGACGACCCGAAGTGCCCTGGCATCGAACAGGCCTAGTCGCTCTAGCGCCTCGTTCAGTGAAAGCAGATCGTCTTCATCTATGGCCGCCGCGTTCCTGGAATCCGGAAGAGGAACTCGAGTCAGCCGCCCGGTTCGTTTTTTTGCCCGATGCTTTCGAGCGGAATCGACCAGGATCTCTCTCATTTGATGGGCCGCCAGCGCTAAAAATGCTTCAGGCCCTTCGTCAAGTCGTAGCTCGCGACCAAGTAACCGTAAGAAAGTTTCATGGACAAGGGCTGTTGCCTGGAGGGTATGCTCGTTTCGTTCGTGCCGCAGCAGACGGGCCGCCAAACTCTTCAGCTCTGGATAAATCGAGCAGACCAGCTCCCGAACTCCACCCTCGAACTCCACTTCCAGATCATACCCTATCTTCCAGGTGGGCCCTGTCCGTTCAGATTCGGTTTTTTAAGGGCTTTCCCCTACGCCTTGCGCTTCTTTTCTTAAGGGAATCTAATGGCCAATTGTGCGAACCTACTTCTCCTCGCGGTGACGGCCACCGTCGCTTCTGCTGGGACAATTCAACTGGAAGCGATCTCGGGATACCTCCACGCCGACGGAGCACTCGTTACCCAGCTAACTTCGTCCTCGACGGGATACTTTTCGACGCTGGATGGCAACAACGCTGGGCAGCTGGGCTGGACATTTACTAACTCCACCTCCGCGACGATGACGAACGTGCTGTTCTTCGGATTCGTAGACGCAGACCTCGACCGCGATTTAAACTCCTTCTTTAACGAGTACGGAACGTTTTATTCGCTTTCCCTACTTCAAGATGCACCGGCCGGAGCGATAGCACCGGGCCAGTGGCAGATTGACGAGCCGGGCTATCTTTTCGGGACCATCGTTTCGGACCTTCAAGCCGGTTCACTGCGGAACACCAACTCAGTTCCGTCAAGCGCGCCTGATGACGTGTCGCTCGCTCTTGGCTTCCAAATCGGATCTCTTGCGCCGGGTCAGAGCGTCAGCCTCGTTCTTAGAATTGCCAACACCAACATCGGGGGGCTCCAGCAAGTCGACCCAGATTCCGGCTCGCAGTTCTTCCTCAATGGCTATGCGGCGCTGGCGGAACCGGTAAGCACTTCTGTCCCTGAGCCAGCCAACGTAGCCCTGCTTACTCTACCCGTGCTGTTTCTTTTTCGCCGTTTCCTGTCGAAGTAGATTCCCAAGGCTAAATACTATGTCTCGCGCCAGACTCCTACTGACGATCTGTGTTTTGACTTCTGCATACGTCGGCATAACTCTAACAGGCCAGAGTTTGCCGGACCTTACTGTGACTTTCATCAGTACCGCCAATGTCAACACGGACCCACAAAGCCTGCAGGCCACAGGGGTCTTGGCGGCCACCGTTAGAAACCTGGCAAGCGTTCCAGTCGCACCGGGTTTTCGGGTCTTTGCCTACGAAGATCGTAATGGTAACCGGACCTACGACGCGGCAAGCGATCTCGTACTTGGCTCAGCCCTCGTCGAGCCGGGCTTCGCAGCAAACGGCGAAAAGTTGGTGCAGATTCCCCTTTCTGGGCAGGTTCGTTTTCGTGGCAATCTCATCTACGTCACGGCCGATATCGACAATGCCATTGCCGAAGTAAGCGAATCGAACAACACCTGGGACACCGGCCGTAGCACGCCCCTGCGGCTTCCATCGCCACTTGATCCGCGTCCTAAATGGAACAAGTCAACGTTTGCCGTCGCACCCGGCTCGCGTCAAGTAATGATGACGCCCCTCGTAGTTGACCTGGATAAGGATGGAACGCCGGAGATCGTCTTCACGACTTTTGGAGATTCTGGTGTCTTTTGGCTTGGGGCAACAGGGGACGGTAGGCTACGTGCAATTAGTGGACGAGACGGCAGAGAGCTGTGGACCAATACCAGCATCACTATTGAGGCTTTCGCGGGTCTTGCGGTTGGAGACATCGATAACGACGGCTTTCCCGAGATCATCGGGCATACCCAAGATCGACGTCCGGTGGCCTTTGAGCACAACGGAACCGTCAAGTGGCAGGCCGTAGCCCCCCACGCAGGCAACGGTCAGTTCTCAGCCGGTAGCGCTTCGATTGCAGATCTGGATGGAGATGGGACGCCGGAGATCATTTTTGGATCAACGGTATACAGAAACGACGGAAGCCTCCGGTGGCAGGGGAGTGAAGGAAAAGCGGACAACGGTGGTGGAGGTCCTTTGTCGGTAATCGCAGACATCGATCTTGACGGCAAACAGGAAGTTGTGGCGGGAAAAACCGTTTACAACCGCGACGGCTCGGTCCGTTGGTCCAGCTCGCTTCCAGACGGTTTCGCCGCCGTCGGCAACTTCGATGCTGATCCGTTCGGAGAAATTGCGGTCGTTGCAAACGGGAGCGTTCGGCTGCATGAGCACGACGGAGCTGTCAAGTGGGGCCCTGTTGCCATCCCTGGCGTTGGTAGTGGGGGAGTTGGGTACGGTGGTGCACCGACGATAGCGGATTTTGATGGAGATGGTCAGCCAGAAATCGGCGTAGCAAGCGCAAGCAAATATGTCGTCTTCGAAACTGCTGGCTCCATTAAGTGGCAGACCGACATTGAAGATTTCTCCTCTGCACAGACCGGCTCGTCAGTGTTCGATTTCGATGGTGATGGCACCGCAGAAGTCGTCTACGGTGACGAGAGGAATCTACGGATCTACAAAGGCAGCGATGGGCAGATCTTGTACACATTTCCTCGCGGCTCGGGAACCGCATTGGAGTACGCAGTCATTGCGGACATTGACCGCGACGGTCACGCCGACATTGTAGTACCCGCAAATAGCTACTACCGGGGAGGCGAAGACGGTATCTACGTCATTAGCGGGCCGAACTGGGTAAGGACACGTTCCATTTGGAACCAACATGCGTATTCCATAACGAACGTCAACGAGGATGGCACCATTCCCCGCCAACCTCTTCCGAACTGGCGTCAGCCGGGTCTAAACAATTTCAGGCTAAATACTTTTGAAGACCCTAATCTAGCGACGGCTGCCCCGGATCTTACGACTTCACTAATCAGTAAGAATGATGCAGCTTTTCCCTCCTCGGTGAGGCTCACCTCGAGAGTGGGCAATGGAGGTGGACTGCAACCGCAAACCCAACGCATAAAGGTCGCCTTCTACCGTGGGGACCCCGCGTCCGGTGGCCAACTTATAGCGACGACGGAGACGAGCAGAACACTCTCGCCTGGGGAATACGAGGATGTGAGTGTGACTTGGGCGAACCCGCCACAGGGTCTACATCCGATCGTGGTCGTCGCAGACGATAACGGCCAAGGAATCGGGCAGGTGGAGGAGCGGGATAAATCAAACAACAAGGCCGGGTCGAACGTCCTTCTAGGGGTCGGGCCGTTCCCGCTCGTCGATTCCCTCATCACGCGCTTCAAGGACAAATCCGCCGATGTGGTCTGGACGGCAGTATCTGGAGCATCTAGCTACAACATCTACCGGCGAACCGGCATGGGCGCGCCGGTCCTAGCTAAGCGGAACCACGTCGGACTAAGCTTTACTGATGTTGGACTTACAAACTACACGCCGTACTTCTACTCCGTACGCTGGATCAACGCACTAGGCATCGAGTCGGCCACGGGGACCGAGGCAAGTGTCACTCCTGCGCCGCTTCCGAGCGGTGGTGATACGCCACCGACCATTCAATCCTATCCGCCTACAAGAGCGCGGGTCGGTGCAAGCTACACCTACCAGCCACGTGCCGGAGACCCGGACCCTGGCGACGCTTTGACGTACTCGCTCATTTCGCCCCCGACTGGAATGACGATAGGCACGACAGGCGCTATCGCATGGACCCCATCCATCGCAGCTGCGGGCTATAACGACATAACGCTCCGGGTCCAGGACACCAGGGGCCGTGCGGCAATCCAGACCTTTAGGCTCTTCGTAGAGGTACTGATCGTTGATGGCCCTCCGACCATAAGTTCGACCCCCATCAGTTTGGCCCAATCCGGTGAATTATATGCCTACCAAGTTGTCGCGAGGGATCCTGAAAACGGGCTAGTTACATATGCGTTGAGCGTAGCGCCCAGTGGCATGACGATCAATCCTGCAAATGGGCTAGTCCAGTGGATACCAACCAGGGCCCAGGTGGGTTCACAAAGTGCGACGGTCCGCGTTAGCGATGCCGGTGGAAACGCCGCAACCCAGAGCTTCACCATTCAAGTCAGCAGAGGAAACAAAGCTCCAACGATCACATCCATCCCCGTGACGGAAGGGCGGGTGGGGGTTCCCTATTCGTATGTGGTCACCGCAACCGACCCTGAAGCTGATCCGATAACTTTCTCCCTAGCCGCAGCACCTGCCGGAATGGTTATCAATCCTACATCCGGCGTTGTCCGGTGGACTCCGACCGCTCCGCAGCAAGGCTCCGTCCGCTATGAGGTTCGGGTGACCGACAATGGCGGCCTTGGAGCTGCTCAAGCTGTCACCGTCGCGGTTAGGCCCGCAAACCTTCCGCCCTCTATCAGCTCGTCCCCAGTTCTAACCGCTCAAGCAAACCAGCCCTACCGCTACCAGTTGGTGGTTGTGGACGGCAACTTCCCAGACGAGGCGATTCGCTACAGCCTAGCTGCTGGACCGGCGGGGATGACCATCAACGCATCCACTGGGCTTGTTCAATGGATACCCGCAGAAAGTCTCGTCAACACCAGCCAGAATGTGACGGTTCGCGCAACGGACTCTGGCGATTTGTCGGCTGATCAATCGTTCACCGTTCGAGTGACCGCCGCGTCGCAGCAGTTGCCCACTGTTTCGCTCACCTCTCCGACGAACGGGTCTACGGTAACCTCTGACGTACCCATCATTGGCACCGTCACAGATCCAAGTCTGCGACTCTGGCGCGTAGAGTACCAACCGACGGGCGACACCCAGTGGTACACGATATCGAGAGGAACTGCGCCTGTCACCAACGGCTCGCTGGGGACTCTTCCGGCTACCCTTCTTGCAAACAATGCCTACAGGATTCGGCTCTACGCTGAAAACGCGGTCGGAAGCATAACGACCCCGGATATCGGCGCGAACATCGATACCAAGCAGTTGAAGATGGGCGATTTTACTCTCGCATTTGAAGATCTTCGTGTGCCTGGCTTTACCTTCCCCATTTCGATCATGCGAAAGTACGATTCGAAACGTCCGCAAGTAGGGGACTTCGGTCCTGGATGGACGCTCGGGTTTAGCGAAGTAGATGTGCGGCTGGATCCCAACTTTAACGTCTTCCTGACTCTTCCGGACGCACGGCGCGTGAAGTTCAGTTTTACTCCAGCATGCGCTTCGCCAGTCCTCGGTGCCTGCTTCCTGAACATCGTAAACATGGCCTGGACTGGCGACGCTGGAGTGTACGACAAGCTTGAGAGCATCGACTGCCCCACTGGCGTTCAGTCTACTCCGCCATCCTGTAGCCTCTTTGGAGCTCCTCCTCCCTCACAATGGAAGCTTACGACCAAAGAAGGGTTGAAGTATTGGATTACCGGTGGCCGGATTACGCGCATGGAGGACCGTGTCGGAAACTGGATGCAAATCGATCTAAACGGAGTAACCTCGAACACTGGTAGGAACATAGCGATCGAGCGCAATGTTCAGGGCCTTGTCACGAAGATCAAAGAGCCCACGCCGGGTGGCGAAATGCGCTACGAGTACGATGCCCAGGGCAGGTTGATACGGTGGATCAATCTTAACGGCAAGACGACAACTTACTTTTACGATAACGCGTCGTACCCGCACTACCTAACGAAGATCATAGATCCGTTGGGCAGGCAAGCGTTGAGGAATGTCTTCAACTTGGAAGGGCGGTTGGTGGCACAATGCAACGCCGATGGGAACATCACAACGCTCGAAGGGTGTTCCCAGTTCAACCCGCAGCCGGAGACAAGGACCTTCACCGCAATTAATGGACGCGGATTCAAAACGGAACTGGTCACCGACGACCGTGGAAATGTTATTACCGCTCGGCGTTATCTAGATGCCTCCAGTTACCTAGACACTGTCAACACCTACGATGCGAATAACAACATGCTGAGCGAACGGGATCCAGAAGGCAATGTTCGTTCGTACACCTACGATTCGCGGAGCAATCGGCTGACCGAGACCGACCCTGGAGGGCGGACTACTACCTACACATATGTTACCGGCTGCGAGAAGGTCGAGACCCTTCGCGATCCAGCGGGTAACGTCACCCGCAGTACCTACGATAATAAGTGCAACCTGCGCTTCGTGCAGGACCCTCTGCTCAAGAGCACTGAGTACCGCTATAACGCTTATGGGCAACGAACCGAGATGATTGATTCGAATGGAACGACGTGGACATGGAAGTACCTGCTAAATGGGTTATTGCAGAGTGTCGTCGATCCTTTTGGAAAAGCAATAACGTTCTCATTTAGTACACAGGGAACTCTTCTGAGCAGGAGCGACCGCAATGGAAGGCGGATCGACTTCGAGTATGATGCTGCACATCATCTAACGAGAGAAACGTGGGACAATGGGCGAGTTTTACACTTTGTTTACGACGAACTGGGCGCATTACTTGCAGCAACGGACTCGCTCAACTCCATCACAATGACGTACGACAGCCTAGGTCGGGTCAAGTCTGTTGACACTGTTGGGGGCCAAGGAATGCCGCGTGTTGTAATGACGTACCTTTACGACGCCAACGGTAATATCACACAAGTCTCGGATTCTCTAGGCGGCAATACGGTCTATACCTACGACGCACTAGACCGATTGACAGCGGCAATACAATCAGGTGCTGGAGTTCAGCCTAAACGCATCGACTTAACGTATAGTTCCGCCGGGCTCGTCACCCAACTCAGGCGCTTTTCCGACCTAGCGGGCACCTCCGGTGTTGTTCACACTGGCTATGAATATGATTGTGGCGGTTGCGCTGGTCGTTTGACGGCAATCCGTCATCGCAAGCCAACTGACAGTTCTACAATCCAGGACACGAGCTTCACCCGTGATGCATCTGGAAATATCTTGGCATCCAGAGACGATGGAGCTCAACACTCTTATAGCTACGATCCACTTCGGCGACTGACCGCGGCAACTCATCCCGCCAGTGATCAGCCCAATGAGTTCTATACATACGACTCGGTCGGTAATAGAATGACGAGTCATATTAGCTCCTCTTATAGCTACAGCCAGAATACAATGGGAGTTGGAAATCGCCTCGTTCAGGATAATCAGTCTACCTACCAGTATGACGGAGAGGGCAATGCGGTGCGTGTTACAAACCGGCAAACGCTTAGCTATGCGCTATTCACATACGATCATCATAATCGCTTAACGTCGACTCGCTACTTGAATGCGGCCAACATTGTCGAGGGAGAGGTCACCTATCGGTATGATTGTCTTGGCCGTCGTATTTCTGCGTCTCGCGGCGCCGAGGGAATGTACTACGCCTATGACGGCTTGAATCCGATTCTGGTATTCTCCCTGACAGGAACGGTTGTATCGCGTCGAATGTATACGCGTGGGCTAGACGACATTGTCGGCGATGAGAGATCGTCAGTCACTCGCTGGTATCTAAAAGATCAAGTGGGCTCGACTCGTAAAATAGTCGATAATGCTGGCACAGCGCTTGAGCATTACAAGTCAGACTCTTTCGGAAGACTGTTGAGCCCTAAGACAGCGCAGAGTAGTGACTTGCTATTTACAGGTCGTGACCATGATTCCGAGGGAAGGACGAATTTTCGTCTTCGCCAATACGACAGCGCTACAGGCCGCTTCCTCCAAGAAGACACTCTCGAGCCTTTCGGCTACGTTTACGGCACCAATAATCCTCTGTCGTTTCGTGATCCATTGGGAGCGAGCCCGTTAGAAGAAATAGCTCTGACAACAAACAATGTGAGACTGTTTACTTCGATTGCTGCACAGCACGTTATCATCGGTGCGGCAGTGAACGACTACCTTAACTGTATTGCTGCAGCGGCCGGAGATCGAAACAAGAAAGATGGGTGCGTTCGAAAGCTTATAGGAGTGGTCAGCATCGGCAGTCCTGCCGCTGCTCTGGGAGGGGCGACCACTCATCCTTTACTCACGATTATAGGAGTCGCTGTGCTATTGAATAATTATTTTTGAGACTTAGACGTCTTCGAGGGTTGCAGGGAAGCAAGCAACATAAGAAAGAGGGGAACCGCCATTTCACGCCTGGCGTCATCGCTCCCTAAAAAGTAGAGGAGAACCGCCGCGCCAATGAGGAACAGTTTAAGGTAGTGCATCTATAGAACTCCTTTCCGATGAAGGTCATGTGTATGCTAGTGTTTCGCGCATTTGCCATTCTCTCTTTTAGAATTAATAGCCCGGTGGCGCAATTACCGATAAACTTACTTATCGGTAATTCGTAAGACCCCGGATTCATTGAGGAAAGTGGTCCATAACCGCAGCCAGCAGTGGCCGATTGCCGGAGTCGTGATAGCCTTTGACCGTGGACACAAAGCAGATCGTTGCTTTTCTGATTGCGGAACGTGACAGACTTAGCGGTGCGATAGCTGCCCTTCAAGGCCATCCTTTTCCACTGAGCGAGGTGCGAACGACTGGCGCGAAGGCGAAAGCCGATTCCGCCGTCTCAGCCTCAAAAACTGGCGGCGTCCGGACAGACGCGCAGAAGAAGGCTCAAAGCGAGAAAATGCGCACCTATTGGGCTCAAAGGAAGGCTGCTGAAGGACGTAAAGAGAAGTAGACGCCTTCCCCTCCCCTCTTTCCCGTAGCTGATGCAAGAAAAATGTGCTATTTTTTCTTGCATGGAGGAGAGCCTAAAGAAGGGGCAACTAGCTAATAACAGGATACTTAGTCGCATATATGGGACTGGGAGGGGTTGGGCGTTCTCCCAGGCGGATTTTGCCGATCTTGGCCCTCGTTCGACAATAGACTCCACACTTCATCGCCTTGAGAAGGATGGGACCATACGAAGGGTCCTTCGCGGGATCTACGACTACCCAAGATACAGCGACATTCTGAAGAAGTTAGCTCCAGCAGAAATCGATCAGGTGGCCAACGCATTGGCTCGAAAGTTTGGATGGCGGATCCGGCCCGATGGGGCGACTGCTCAGAACTTACTTGGCCTTTCAACCCAGGTTCCGTCTAAAAGTGTCTACCTCTCGGACGGCCCAAGTCGAACGTACTCGCTTGGCAATCGAACACTTTCCTTTGAGAAAACCGCCCTTAAAGAGGCAGTCTTCAAGCTTCCGCAGAGCCGCATCGTTGTCCAGGCATTGAAGTCCCTCGGTGAAGATCGCATAACGTCAGACGTAGTTACGCACATCCGCAATCAGTTCGACTCAACGCTTAGACGAAAGCTGCTTCTGGACACAAAGACGGCAACGGGTTGGGTGTACGCAGTCATTCAGGAGATCGCAGAACAACCAAAGAATGGATAAAGTCGCCCAACTCAGCTTGCAGGATCGGAAGGATATTTTTGCCGAAGTTGCCGAACTGATGGCAGTCCGCCCGGTCATCGCCGAGAAGGATTTCTGGGTCTGCTATGTTCTGAACGTACTCTTCACTCGCTTGTCCATCCGCGAGCACCTGGTCTTCAAAGGAGGTACGTCCCTATCCAAGGCCTACGGCTTGATTGAGCGCTTTTCCGAAGACATCGACCTGATTCTGGACTGGCAGTTACTCGGCATTATGGGATCAGCTCCCCTTCAGGGCAAAACCAGCAAGACCCAGCAAGACAAGTTCAACAAAGAAGCAAACCGTATGGCCGCTTCCTTCATCGCCGAAAAGCTGCTTCCGGAATTGAACGATCTGTTCCGTCAATCTAAAACCGGGCTTACCGCTGAGGTCAAGGAAAGCGATCCGCATGTGGTCGACGTCTACTACCCGGCGTCGTTTGCGGAGCGCTACATTCGACCGGAAGTTCGACTGGAAATTGGGCCTTTAGGTGCATGGACCCCGTCGGCTCCCCAGATGATCCAGCCGTATGCCGCCGTCCATCTTCCGCACCTCTTTACCAATCCCGCGTGCTCTGTGCTTACCGTTGCCGCCGAGCGAACCTTTTGGGAGAAAGCCACAATCCTTCACCAGGAGGCCCATCGAGACGAAGCAATGCCGCAGCGCCACTCGCGCCACTTCTATGATCTCTACCGGCTTGCAACAAGTCCCGTACGAAATGCGGCCCTCAGCCAACTGCCGCTCCTAGATGCCGTGGTGAAGTTCAAGATGCAGTTTTACCCCTCGGCCTGGGCCAGATACGACTTGGCCGTGCCCGGCTCGTTCAAGCTCCTACCCGCAACCCCGGCCCAATTATCAGCCCTTGAGCGCGACTACGAAGACATGCAGGTGATGTTTTTTGGGCGATCGGTAGAGTTCAGTGCAGTGCTTACAACGCTTCGAGATTTAGAAGCAGAAGTAAACGCGCTAACGCGCTAGAGATTAGATCCGCCCATGACGACCGCCATCTTGCGCGGCACCTTCAGCCCCACTCCACTGCCTACGGCTTGCGTTGTTTAGGCGCGTGAGCAATGTCCCGCACCAAGTCCTCAAGCGATACGCCGAACGCATCGCAGATCCTAAGTAGCGTAAACACGGTACATGGTCGGCCAGCCTCTACCATCTGCCAGTGCCGAACGCTAAAGCCATAAGAAATCATGTCTTCCTGGCTATGCCCTCGCTCGGTTCGAAGCGAACGAACCCGGTGGCCAAGGGCTCGAAAGAACTTCGAATAAGCTTCGGGAAGTTCTCTAGTCGCACCCACCTCTTTACAGTCTGCCGACACGAGCAAACACACCACGAGCAAAAGTGCGTGTTACGATCTTTTGCAAAGACGGAGATACGCATGAACATCCGACCTATGCACCTGCTGAATGCGCTTGTACCGCCCTAATCCCAGGCCTGCTAGCGAATAGCCCGACCGATCCAGAGTCTGCATTTCCAACCGGTGCGGTTCAGAGAAACAGCTTTGGCAACCAGGCGGTGTACCAAAATCAAGAGCCTACTCCGCCGTCACTTCAGCGAGCCCTTGCGCTACACAGCATGGCCATCGAGCGGCAGAAGCTGGGTCAACGAGACGAAGCGATCCAGTTGCTAAAGAGTGCAATTCCACTTCTGGAGAGTGCCGGACACCAGGACCCGGACGTGGCGTTACCGATCGTGAACCTCCTAGTTGCGCTGTATCTTGAAACCGGCCAGACGCCAGCGGCGAAGGATCTCAGCCGAAAGGCCCTTCAGCTTGCCAAGCAAACTCAGAATCGAAGAAATCGCGCCCAAACGTGGATTGTTCTTTCCGAACTTGAACGCAGCTCGGGAAACTACGGCTCCGCTCGAAGCGCGGCGCGAAATGCAGAGAAGCTTACGGAGCCGACTAGCTCAGACCAGGCCGCGTTCTTCGAAGGCGTCCAGAATCAACTCGCGAGAATCGCATACGAAACCTCTGACCTACGAACCGCGGCGGTCCATTGGAGGGCCGTCCTGGAATCTATGCAAGCGCGGTTCCCTGAAAGCGATCCTCAACTGCTCTCCCTACGAGTCGACATCGCTCGAGTGTCCGTGCTCGAACACAAGCGGAATGAGGCTGAGCGAGAACTTGCAGAAATTACTCGAATTGCCGAAGAGCACGGGCATCAGACAGCCTTGGCGCGCGGATTGTATGTCCTCGGAACGCTCTACGTCGAACAGAAACGACCTGCGAAAGCTGAGGCTGTCTTCCTTCGTAGTCTTACCATAAGCGATCGTGAGCTAGGCGAACTATCCGCGGATTCCGCTCTCGCTCTCCTCGACCTGACAAAGCTGCAACTGAAGGCAAACGAGCCAGGGCGCGCTCTCGCCTTCAGCAGCCGCTCAACGAAGATTCTGGAGTATGGCAACACAGTGCCGCTTGTATGGTTAGACGTTCTTCAGGTCCATGCACAAGTGCTCAAGAAGCTAAGCCGCAGGGAAGAATCAAAGCAAATTGCTGATGTTGTCTCAAGGCTCTACGCGTTGAAACGGGTCGGCAGCCTGACTATCGATGTGCATGAGCTACGGCTCGGCAAATAGTTTTTGATAGCTCGACATCTGTACGCGGCGAACGTCAACCGCCATGGTTAGATACCTCACTCTTGAGAAAGGAGGTCGATCTGGGCTTGAAAGCGAGCCGGAGCCTTACGCCGTTTCAAATCGACGTCCTGCGGGTCTTCCAAACTGATGGCCACAGTCTTGCCTGATGGCGCGGAGAGAGTAGGCCACGGCATCGTCAATCTTAGGTCAGCGAGTGTCTTTGAGATCGGCCAATCGGTTTCGACTGGAATCGGCACGCCTCCAAACTGCGTATATCCGCTTCCGCCGTTTACGTGCAATAAGAGACGTTTCGGGTGATCGCTTATTGCCAGAAGCTCCATCGCGGAGAGGCGAGGCCGCACCTGCTCCGTCTCGTCAAATTCCGACGCTCTAATTTCCTCCCCCGAGAAGTCCGATAGCATACGCATCTCCTCTGGTTCCGCCACGGAGAAGAACATCTTAACCCGCGTGTTCGTCCTTACAACTGGACGCAGATCGACATCTGGAGTCCGCAGGTCGCTTAGCGACTGATTGGCAAGGACAACGGAGATGCCCGCACTCCTTGCCTGCTGAAGAACCTCCTGAAAGTTTTCACCGGCTAGCTTCTGGCATTCATCGATAAACAGGAACATCCTACGCAGCGGCTTTTCCTCATCACGGCGATTCTGGGATGCCGTTCGAAGGTTCAGCAGAACGAGCTTTGCAACCTCTCTTACGCTGACCGACTCCAGAGCACTCGGCAGCCAAAAGTAGACTACTTCCCGCTCTTCTAGTACTCGGTCCATCTGAATCGTATCTGCGTCAGCGTCGGCATCCATGGCCTTCGTAGTGACCAGTTGCTTGTAGTGCGTAAGAAGCTCGATCACGGAGAGCAGCTCAAACGCGTCTCGAAAATCTGCCTTCCGATCCCGGTACATGTCTTGAAGGATCTTGTACAACTCCTTAAAGGTGGTAACGCCTTTTGCTTCCTTCAGAGCTTCCGAAAGAAAGAATCGACTCCTGTGCGAGAAATAGGATCGTCCATAGCCTACACCGTGGTTAAGGCCTAGAGAATCTAAGATCAGCTGAACCAGCTGGGGTACGCTTCTATTCTTGCCGTCAAAACCGGTAAAGGGATTGAAATAGTGGCTCGGTTTTCCTTTTTCGAGCGTGAAGAATCGAAACTTCTGCCCACGCGCTTCTGCCTCCGCTTTCGCGGTCTGGAACATCACCTCATCCCCCTTAAGGTCGATAATCACGATCGGCATCTTTCCGTGATCTCCGTCCCGATTGTCGTTCCTGAAACGGATAGCCTGGATCAAGATTTGCATCATGCCCATGCTCGTCTTACCGGAACCACTTCGCCCCAAAATGCTTGTGTGCTCGTAGAGCAGCAGCTTGTGAAGAAGAACCGGAAAGCGTTGCCAAGGCTCTATACCTACGAAGAAGTGGTCTGCCTCTCTAATTGCCGCCCCCGTTATTGGGTCACGCGCCACATGCTCGGATGCAATGAGCCGGTCAACTGACTGTTGCCAGGAGGTCCTGTCGTCGTCCTTGAGGAGCATTTTAAAGGCCTCGTCCAAGGCCTCTAACTTACCGGCAATCCAGAACCACGAGGAGAGAAGAAAGCCGCCAGAGGGTACAAGCGCACCAAGCCCCGAGAAGAACCCAGATCGCTCAGCTGCCGAAAATGCAAATGTCGTCGTCGCAAGAATCGCCGCTCCAACGAAAGCGACGTAACTGAGGCGCTCTAATGCCGTTAACGAGGGAGACCACACGCCAGCAGCACCTGAAGAGACTGCCTGGTAACGGAGGAATCTCATGAAATCAAATGCCAAGCGCTGAAATCGCGGCCTACTCCAGCCAATGTCGCCTCGGTTGAGGAGCGCAAGGCACTGACGCCTCATTTCCTTGTCGACCCGCTGATCTGCAAGCAACCAGCCCTCATGGAACTGAACCACCTTCTGACGGAGTACCCGCACAGCAAAGACTGCGACAAGTCCACAGCCAAAAGACGCCGGAAGCAGAACATCGAAAGCCGAGCCTAGGAGCCCAACCACCCCGATAGCCGATAAGCAAAGCCATACAACTCTTACCGCCTTCGAAACGAGAAATACAAACGTTATGAAAAAACACAATCCGGCGCTGATCAGCACCCCAAAGAGCACAATCGTTAACCCATCCACTGCCGCAGCCTCGATGCGGATAAACGTCATAGTGGCCGGAAACCGAATCAAGAGCCAGAGGTAGGAAACTCCAAAAGGCAAGAACAAGCCCGTCCAACTGTAGGCCAGTTCGGGAGGACTCAGAGAGTCGTTCAACTCACGATAGTTCAGTTCCATTCGGTCCAAGCTGGACCGCTCCGGCAGCCGCTCGATGTTGACCTCAGTAGCAGATTCGGGAAACAGTTCGACCGGGGTCCGAAGGATTCTTCGCCTATCTCGATGCATGATGTTCGTCTCCTTTTTCGATACGAATTGTGCTGGCTAGCGTTGAAAGACCGGCTACAACTTCAATCACAATAGGCACACGCCGTGGGCCGTGCTTGGCGATCAGCCTTAAGAGCCTGGCTTTACGCTCGGGAGTCTCTACGAGTACGGCAAAGCCAAACGCGCCGTTCTCAATCCACTCCTGAAGCTCCGGTACCCTCGCAGCAACTTCTAGGTCGATGCGTAACGTTTTCAGCAGGTAGTCATCTTTGGAGTTAGGGCCAGGAGCATATACTCGATAGATGATGGAGCGATCCCCATCGACCTCCGCACAGTGAGGCTTACCGCTGCCTTTGCCATTTCCAAAGTTCTTCCCGATGTCCCTCCGCTCAAGTCGATTCCTCTTCTTCTTCGAGAGACAGCAGAACTGTAGAACTTGAAGGGCTTCTCGTAGAGCGGCACCACGCTTTGGCCTAGCCCGATGCTCCGGTACTCCCCTTCCGCGTGCCTCGGATAGCGAGAGGTGGTAGTACGACAGGCCGCCTGGAATGCCGACTTCGGCGACAACGCGATTCTCCCGGATAAGGCGATTGAGGACGTGATCACAGGTTGCGCCGTCGAAGAAGCGCTTTTCGATGACATGCCGCAAGGACACGCCGTACTTTCCAAGATGCTTTAAGATGGCATCATCTCGTTCGATCATCACCACACCTCGTACTCCCGGCCCAGGGCCTGGCAGTATTCGTGAAATCCCTGAAGTTTCTTTTTCTTGTAAGCGCCGCCGAACTCGACGATCTTTCCGTCCATGCCAAGCACGGCATCCGGGACCTTCCCGGACCGGTTTCTCCGACGTTCTTTAAACTCCTCCTCGTGAATCCACCTAGCTGCAAGCTCCGGGGCCTCAGCTCTGTAGCGGAGATAGACGGCAGCTAGGTGCACGTCATGGGTCTCTTCAGACTCCCGAGGAAACCGACCTCCATGGCCACCACACATTCGCGCAGAACGCTTAGATGCGATGAAGCAGGTCGTGCTCACTCCAGCCTTAGACCAACGACTTCTTAGTCGGTGGGAACACGCTCCGAAATCCGGATACGCCTGTCCAGGCCACCAACGAACCACTGGGCGATCAAGTGGAAGTTCAGGATGGACGAGAAGCTTTGTCGATTGAAGTAGGCCTGCGGCCTCAAGCCTTCTGGCCCTACAACCTGTCGTTCCCGGCCAGGTTCGCTGGAGCTGTGCTGCGGTAAGCACTCTAACCTTTAAGGACAGTGTTTTAAGCACGTCTAGATCGTCCTCGCTGAGGGCGAAGTGGTTTTCGCGATTCATGCGTACACACCTTAAAAAAAGAGACCCCGAAGGGTCTCAAAAAACCGAAGTTGTAACGGGTTTCGGCAACACCGAAAAACTGACTACCTACTACTGCCTAAGGCAATAATTTACACAGGCTCGAATAGATGATGACGCTGGATGTGGAGATGATACATAGTCCCAACAATCCCGCCGCCGCCTTTCGAAATGCCCTTTGCTTAGCCGTTAGACTAGACGCCTGAGTGCGTTTGTATGCTACTGGCTGCATTTCAGCTTTCGAGGGCCTTCTTGCAATTGCAGTAACCGCCTGAGACGAGTGATGCTTACGGTTAGCCTTGTGTTTGACGCCTGGAGTTCCTGGAAAGCCCTGGACTTGGAATAGCTTCCAATGAGGCCGTGGGACCGTAACTCCATTCAGATAAGCCGACAGCATGTCGGTATACTCTGATATGCCACGCTGGTGCTCGCTTTTTCGAAGAGCGCTATTTTCGGATCCTGGAAGACGATTCAGTTCATGAAACCGAAAGACATTCCAGTAATCCGTTAATGCAAACTCTCCGTTTAGATACTCCAAAAGATGCTTGGAATAGTCTGAAATACCATTTTGGCGTTGCGTTTTCTTACTCTGCGTGCTAGTAAGCGAGATTGAGGCTCGCTTCACAGCGGTAGTCTTCCCTTTGTTTGTACTTTTCTTTCTCATACGTTCCTATAAAAAAGTTAAGCCGCCATTGGCCTAACCGGATTAGGAACCGCACGATTAAACGTGTAGTTCTGAAGCCGGTTGGCTGATGCCAAAGGGTTTGTCCTTGAAAGGACGAAAGAGCGTAGGTTGCGATGGACGTCGTTTCGGACCGAATTACCTCTTTTGGATTGGCGATCGCCCCTTCTCAATTCGGTCTATAACGCGCTGAACAGATTTCGGATGAGTACGTTTCACTACTGGAGGAGGTTGCGGTTGAGTCATAGCCTCCAACGACTTCGTAATGCAAGAATAGTCTGGTTCTATCGGATCGCCGAGGATGTAGAGCTTGTCGCTCGAATTCGAGCACTTATAGTATCTAGGCGCGTCGTATCCGGGCGGTTTAGGACGTGCTTTTCCCTCCGCGACTACGTCCTTTATTGGCGCGGCCAGCAGGACTCTTGTAGCTTCATGCGTGGCACCCATCTTATCTAACGCCTCGGCTTTTAACCTGTAGGGCAACGGTGAATTAGGACGAAGCCGAATAGCTTGCTGGGCGTGTGCCACGGCAAGTTCAAGGCGTTCTTGTTTTAGGTTGATCATCGCCCACACTTCGTACGCGTAAGCATACTTTGGCATGTCATCAACGGCCTGACGTATCGCGCGGGCGGCGTCATCGACCCGACCGAGCCTCAATAAAGCGTCGGCCTGATAGGTACGAGCCGCACTCGGTGTTTGCTTTCGCTTGAGTGCTTCCTCGATTGCGGTAAGTGCGTCTTTTGGCTTATCGATCAAAAGGTACGTACGTGCCAATCCATAGTAGGCGCGGCCGGGCGTTGGATCGAACTGGATCGATTCGTTGAAATCGGCCAACGCAGTCTCATAGAAGTCACAGCGCATTAGGTTATACCCGCGTTGGTAGTGTGCCAACGACTTCTCGCGTACCGAGGTGGTCAATCCGAGACCTTTTTTCGCATCTTCAATTCCGCGTGCACAATGTCCTAGATTTCCTAGTAGGCCACTCCGGTAGATGTATGCTGGAGCGTTTGAGGGATCAATCTCGATGGCCTTCGTATAGGCCCGAAGAGCCTCCTGTTCGATTGGTACCTCTGGAAGCAACCACGCCCCAATAGACCCCTCCCGGCTCGTATCCTGCTTAAACTTTTCGCCGTTCAGCATGTAGAGTCGACCGGTCATGACGAGCGTCTCGGCCTTATCGGGATTGATCTTACTCTCCCTTCTCGCGATTGCCTCGGCCAGTTCTCTGCTTCCCTGCCGGAGAGCTTCGTCAAATTCCTCATAGGCGGTTAATGTTGACGCCGGGGCCGCATAAAGCGACCCCAGCACCCACGCAAGGTGCAGATACTTTCTCACTTTTGCCCCCCCAGCAAGCCGCCCATGAAGAGTCCGACTACGTCGCCCGTAGTTCTTGAGGCTGTGGACATCATCCGCCGTTTCTTTTTTTCGTGGAAGTCGACATGCCCTTGCCACCACGCCTTGTCGGCGGCTGACGAGGCGTTATCGACCTTCTCTTGCAGCTCCGCGATTCGACTGTTGATGGCGACTAGCTCCTCCATTGGTTGGATGATGTACTTGTTTGTCTGCTCCGTGCCGTACGTCTCGATGGCGACTTGCTTCTCGTACGCGTCAGCTACCTTTTGATCGGCGTCGGACTTTTGCAGCTCCGCCCGGCCCTTTAGCTGTTCCGCCTTCGCTTTCTCGATCTCGGCCTGCGCCTTGACCTTGTCCGCTTCTGCTGTCGCGATCAAGGCGGCTGCCTTGATCTTCTCTGCTTCGGCCGTAACGATTTGGGCCTTCGCCATCATCTCGTTGTTTTTTACGTTTGGGCCTTCCCACATAATGCCTTGGGTGCCCGTGTTGACGACCTGGAAGGTCGCGGCCAGTAGGCCAGCGACTGCGGCAGCCCAGATCGTCTTTCCCATCGTCCAGCTCTTGAACATGAAGTTCTCCTCGTTGTTTGCAGGTTCAGCGCATCTTCCCTTTGCTTGGAATGCTTGCGCTTCATCAATCGACAACGACGGGGGACGCCAACGAGGCTCAGGTTAACGAAGAATTCTTTTGGAGTAGTTTGGAGAAGCTGACCTTTGCCGCTGCGTAGTAGCGCTTCGATGTCGCCTCGCTGACGTCAAGCATCTTGGCAATCTCTTCGTCATTCGATTTAGAAAAGATCTTAAGCGTCAGCACCTCCTCGTAGACGGCATTCGTCTTGCCGATTTCGCCGAGCAATTCGTCGATGTTGACTACGGTGAGGCTCGAGGCGGCCTGGTTCAAGGCTTCATCAAAGGGAAGATGCGTTCTTACACGGCGCTTTTTTCGGTACTCGTCAATGCACAAGCGCTTCATCGCCGTCCGTGCGAAGCTGAAGAATTCCTTCCTAGAGTTCCAATCCTTCAGCGCTGCGTCACCCTGCCACTTCAAGAAAAGCTTGTGGACCACGTCTTGGGCGTCAAGGTCCTGAGTTCTGGGCATATGCGAGGCGATGCTGACAAGGTCCTTGTAGATGATTTCGAAAAGTTCGTTCGCAGCCTCTTTATTCCGCACTCGCCTGGTCCCGCGCCAACGGCGTAGAAGCTCGGTCAAATTCAGTGGCGACATTTTTCTCCTCTAACCGTATACGCTCCCCAAGAACGTGGGGCTCAGTTCGTGAAAAAATATTCTAACCGTCCGTGTGCTGCCTACACGAACGCGCTTAGGAAGAATGCAACTGCGGCACACTTCGGAAAGCGTTGAATAGTCTTGGGGGTGATCGCGTTTGGATAAAGACCAACTGAAGCGAATCGACTCGCTTTTCCAGATTCTCGCGGAAGACGAGGCCTCTCGGCGCGGAGATCAGCAAGCCCTAAGAAGTCGAGCGTTAGTCCTCTGCAAAGGGGATGAGACGATGGCTGCCCACCTTCTTGAGTACGCAGCAGCGCAGCGGCACGACAGCGACCTCCCTCTTCCGCTTACCCTCCCCTCACCTCTTCCAGAAAAGATTGGCCGTCACATTGTTCTCGGCTACCTCGGAGATGGGGGCATGGGGTCGGTCTACAAAGTTCGTTTTGAAGGAGAGCGATTCTCGGGCCCTCGAGCGCTTAAGCTCATCCACCGGCTTCCCGAGGGCGAAGGTGCCGAGACATTCCTAGCCCGGTTTCGAGCTGAGGAACAGCATTTAGCCTCACTCCATCATCCGAACATCATTAAGATCCTCGATGACGGAACGTTCGAGGGCCGGCCGTACTTCGTGATGGAGTACGTCGATGGCATCCATGTTGATGAGTTTTTTTCAAACCGACAACTCGGCTTGCGGGAGCGCCTCGCCGTTTGTGAGACGATCTGTCAGGCAATTCACTTCGCCCACCTAAACAAGGTCTGCCACAAGGACCTAAAGCCTGGAAACATTCTGGTGTCACCGACTGGGCACGTCACCGTTCTTGACTTTGGCCTTGCCAGTTCGACAGAGCCAATGACGCAGTCATCTATCGTTGGCGGCACGCCGGTCTACGTCGCCCCGGAGATCGTAAAGGGCAGTAGGGCCACTCCGCAGAGCGATATTTATAGCCTCGGCATCCTCTTTGAAGAACTCCTTTCGGACTGCGACGAGTTCAACGACGAAGGTAATGCAGCGGCTAGCGTGCTTCGAGCAGAAATTGGAAAGGCCCGGAGCTTTCGTCCACAGGCAAGGCACGAATCAGCAGAGGCGCTTGCTACGTCCCTACAGCGAATCTCACGGACGCTCGCCGCCAAGGCTCCCTCAATACGCCGCTTTCTGCCAGCGCCACGCGCAAAGAGCACCCTACTCCTGCTTTTTGTCACAGCCTCATTATTCGCAGTAGTGGCTTGGAAGTGGGACATCCTTTGGGGCCATGGAAGCCAGCCGAGTCCAGGAGGGAAGGAAAAGGCAGCGGAGGCTACTCGCCTGCCGCCGCCGGAGAAGCGCCCCAATGAGGCACCTCCGAAGAGCGTTCTAAGCGCCATCGGTAAACCAACGGAGACAAGTAGCCCACCAACATCAAAGACGCCACCGGAAACCGAGCAGGTAACGCCGCTCGGACCTCCGACCTTCACGCTAGCGGGGAGGACCTATGAATCACCTCGAGCTGATATTCACTCAGCCTTGCCGACAAGATTTGCCAAGGAGATAACGCTAAAGGGCAAGTACCGACCTCGCCAGAGGTTGAGCCGCCTTGCCGACTTGCGGCTGGTTGTTGATCACTTTCAACGACAGAATCACTTCGGGGAGTATACAGACTTTCGTACGGTCTACATGCTGGACGAACAGAAAGGTAAGCTTCTTGACCAATTCGAGATGAAAGTGTCGCCCGAGCCGCCTAGCGGAAGTCAGGGCACACTCTCGTCTGAATCGCTGGCTTACATTCTTGAAGAATGCACCTTGCTGCACTTCGACAGGGTTACCAAACGCTTCAGTACAGCCCCATCACCCGAAGGCTGCTTTAAGGACCGCCAGACCTACCTGGTGCTATCCGAGCAAGGAAAACTTATTTCTACTAAGAACATCTCGGACTTTGGGGTGAAGTTAAACACATACTACGAAGGCGGCGTATGTTCCATGGATGGCACTAGGATCCAGTTCGCGATTCCAGGCGAGAAATGTAAAATCCCTGATCAGTACAAGTCAATCGACGAGCTTTACAACAATCGCACCGAGAAGATGCTCCTGCTGTCCAACATGTCGGTTCTCTCATTTCCTGAGAGTGTGTCTCTTGGCCCCGAGCAGTTCTCCGAGTACGGCGTCGTAGAGGTCTCCAGAGACGGAAAGTACTTCATCGGCAAGCGCCAGGACAAACAGTTCTTTGCTGAGTTCGCCACCGGAAAAATCATTGCGACTCGCTAGCCGGTGACCTTTGGTCACGCCTTTAGTTCGGCAGCGCATAAAGCCCGTATGCTCTTTCAGTTCATAAATGGGTCAGCTTGTCTTCACCAACTTTGCTGGGAATCGCCAGCGAAGTAAGGGTGAGCAAGACAAGGTTTTGCATGGGGATCTTTGAAGCTAGGTCGGCTTCTGTAGATCCTCATGAATCACAAACACGCAACTCAACAACCATACAGAGCCCGTCGCATCGTCGAGCGGACTGAGCTAGTTCGCAGCCTCGCGGAAACTCTTCTTTGGGACGCAACCAAACCAGTCGGACAGGAAGGCGTTCCGGAAGAGAAGTGGGAAGAAGTTCTACGCGGCCCCTGCAAAGGCGACATGACAATCATCCGGGCGGTTTGCGAGTACGAGCGCTACCTCCGGAGCGATTCCAGCACGCCGTTTACCTTCGAACAGTGCGTACCCCCTGAAGAGTACCTCTACTTCGTTTTTGGCTTCTTTCGCTCGGACTCCTGGCCGCTTGATCTCCTCTGGAACATCGAGGCGTCCGATTGGTATCCGGAAGAAATGTGGAAGCAGCTTCTTGACGTTCGCGAAGACCTCGAAGCGAACTTTAAGCAGCGCCTGATGGACCATGCTCGCGAGCTGAAATCGGTTAAACAGACAGGGCGCTACCACTATAGGGTCTAGCCCCAAAAGGTGATTCGTCGCGAGGAAGAGGCAAGCACCTCCTTCCTCGCACGAACTTCCCCTCACTCTTACTTACATTTCCTCCATCGTCGTTGAGCCTCGCCCGCTTATATTTTCGTCCTCAAGTTCAAGGGGAAAGCGATGGGCATTCAACCGATGACATCAGTTCTGTCCGAGATCATGACGGCAAGCGAAGTAGCGAAATCGCTTCGCTGCTCAAAAGCCCACGTACATAACTTGATCTCAGGCCGCGTTTCCGGCGTAGCTCCCCTTCCCTCGATTCGCCTTGGCCGTCGAAGCCTCGTAAGGCGGTCGGCCCTCGTTCAATGGCTTGATGAAAGCGAAGCCAAAACTGCTACGATCCGATCATCGCCAACGCTCGACACCGCAGACGCATGAAAGGAATTCCGACATGCGAAAGCGATATCAGAAAGGAAGTCTAAAGAAGGTCGAAGGCAAGTGGATCGCCCAGTGGTGGGAAAACGGGAGAAGGAAAAAGCGGACACTTGGCTCGGCATCTAGCGTAGCTAAGGCCGATGCACGAAAAGAGCTGGACGCAATCCTTGCTCCGATCAACAGCCGCTCTGACTCTCCGTCACCTCAGAAGAAGTGGATCGAGTTCGTAAACGCAATCTACCTCCCCTTCTACAAACGGAAGTGGAAACGCTCTACGGCCACAACCAATGAGGACCGGCTTCGAGTGCACCTTGAAGCAGCCTTTGGGGAACGAAGCCTAGGGAGCCTAAGCAGAGATGAGCTTCAAACGTTTCTCGACGAGAAAGCTCAAAGTGGCCTCTCCTATAGCGTCGTTGCCCATCTTAGGTGGGATCTTCGGCAGGTCCTTAGGATGGCCGTCTCTGAGGGCTACCTCTCAAGGAACCCAGCAGAACTGCTCTTCATTCCACGCGAAGCCAAGCGGCCAGAACACACTGCCATGACCCTAGAGGAGGTGCAGAAATGCTTTTTTGCAGTTGAGCAACGCGAACGGCTCATCCTGAAGTTCGCAATTCTTGCTGGGCTTCGACCCGGTGAGATTCTGGCCCTGAAGTGGGGCCACATCGGCCAGACCCACGTCCATGTTAAGCAGCGCCTCTACCGCGGGGAGATCGACTCGCCAAAAACTTCAAACTCCGTTCGAAAGGCAGCGCTGTCTGCTGGCCTTATCGCGGAGATTGAAGCCTGGAAGCAGGTCTCGATTGACTCAAGCCCCGACGCTTGGGTGTTTCCCTCAGAAACCGGCGAGACGCCTCTTGGCCGTGACAGCGTTTGGCGCTGGAAGATCGGGCCAGCGCTAGAAGCAGCGGGTCTTCCCTGGGTGGATTTTCACGCGATGCGAAGAACGCATTCGACGTTGATGAACGAGATCCACGACGACCCGAAACTTGTAGCCGACCAGCTCGGCCACACCGTCGATGTCAATCAGAACGTTTACACGAAGGCTTCCGTTCAACGGCGGAAAGTAGCGGTAGACGCTCTGGAATCAGCCCTTCCAGTCATGTAGGGCTAGTTTTGGAGCATTTTGGAGCAGGACCGGAAAACAGCAGACGCTAAGTTGATGATTTTATGGAGCGGGAGACCGGGATCGAACCGGCGACGTTCAGCTTGGGAAGCTGACATTCTACCGCTGAATTACTCCCGCTCAGTAGGAAAGGACTCAGCGTTACTCCACTACTATATCAAGAACCACCCGCAAATTCCGCTACCAAATCCCCAACATTCGCGACCTTCCCCCCGATCAGTCGCAGCACCAACCCTGCCGTACCCACGCTATTCCACTCGCCCTCGTATCGCGCTGCGTTCTCTTCAGGCAAGTGCACAACAAACGGTATCCGCTCCTTGGCGATCACCCGCGCCAACTTCTCCTCCTCCGCACTCCAATCCGCTGTACGACTCCAAATCTCGGGACGCCAACCGTGATCCGAACTCACCACGTACGCCGTACGCCCATCCAAACCAGCACGCTCCACCGCATGCACCAACGCACCCAGGATGTCGTCCGCCCGCTTCAGATTCGCGATGTACCCTCCCGGCGGATGAGGCACCGGATAATGAAGCAACACCAGCCCCAAACCGGGATCAGCCGCCATTCGCAAACTTCGGTTCACAAGCCATTGCAGACGCCTTTGCTTCTCCTCGTTGGCTGCCGTTAAAGCCGACAACCCGGGCACGCGACCCAACAACGGAAAGGCACGTATCTGATACCAGAAGCGCTCACCCATCGCCGACATCATGGACCCCGCCAACAGGTGAGGCTCCTCAATCCCCGTTAGCAGGGCCCCTGCCATCCACTCGCATTCCGACGTCGACTCCGCCGGCAACACACGACAGTATGGGTGGAACCATCCCGCCAATCCGGATCGCACTGGCACACGATCCAGCACCGTCTGTACCTCACTCCAGTTGGCCCGTGTACCGTCAGCAAAGTACAACTCCAGTTCTCGCGGACCTTTTGGTACAGACTTCGCCACTACCTTACCCGTCATCAACGACGGCAAGGACTCCAAAGTATTCGGCGCAGGCGGCAACACATTCGTCGCGGTAAACCCACGCTCGCGAAGCCGGTCAAGATTCGGCAACAAAAGCCCTGCCGGACGTCTTTCAAAGGCGGCCTCCTGGCTCATCTCGTCAAAGATGATCCAGACCACGCGTAGCCCCTCCTGACGAACCAACTTGCCCGGCTGCGCGACATTCGGCCGATCCCGATACTGCGCACTTGGAAACTGCTGCCAACCGGCCTGAATGACAATCAATAAAAGCACCGGCAACGAGTACAGATAGACCTCGCGGACATCAGGCAGGCGCTTCCGCTGCTTCCACGCGACCCACGCCCCTATTGCACCCACCACCAGCGCCGCAAGCCAGAACCACGGCCGTAACACGATAGATCCAGCTGCAAAAGGCAACAAGCGAAGCAATGCCAACGACGTAAAACCCAAAGGCACGACACTCAGTACCACCAACGCGACCCGCGGCAGAAAGAGTACCACCAGTGCGATCACCACCTGCCAACACAACACCGGCAGCACCACCGCCTGCACAGGATCATGGCGCGCAAAGTACGCGGCACGTCCCTGCGCCAATTCAACCCAGGTATTAATAAAGCAGAGCGTAGAGAACGCCAGCGCGACCCCAAGACGCCGCATCATGGTTTCAGGCAGACATACACGGTACGCGTCGCACTCACACCAAACTTGCGCGCGATGCGGAACCGGTTGCTCTTGGTCAACTGCTGTTCGAACATCTGTACGTTCAGGTCCGCATGCAAACTATCGCGACCCCGTGCGATCCGGCGAAACTGCACATCTGTTGGATCAACGTACTCGATCACCAGCAACTTCGTCGTCAGGTCCGCCAGCAGGTCCAGCAACGCATCCAGCGGCACGCGTTCGGTCACCAAAAGATGATGCAGTACGGCCAAAGCCAGCACAGCATCGAACTTACGGTCCAACGCTCGCTTCAGGAACGGCGACGTTTCGCTGTTCTCCCAACCAGTAGCCGGCGTCGGCCTCGCAAGATCCACCTGCAAGGGCAGAATCGCTGCATGACCGCGCCTGTACACGTGATTGACGCACTCCGCATCGCGATCAATAGCCACCACTTCCCTCACCCCGGCATTCGCCGCAAGGATGCTGAAGTTCCCCGTATTGCAGCCAATATCCAACAATCTCTCGGGCTGCACCTCGCGCAGAACACGATCGATCACTGCCTGTTTCTGTGTAAACTCCCCCGGGGCGTATGAATCGTCGAACCCTTCGTACGACGATGCCGAACTCACCTGCGTGGAAAAGTCGATGGACTCGACAGCCCGCCGCAAAGAGCGGAAGGTCCTTCGTCGTAGAAACTTCACCTCGTCGGAATCGCGTGCTTGTGGTGTAGCCAGATACCGGTCGCCCTCGCGAGGCTTAATGGAAAACAGCTTCGCCAGCAGCACCATCACAAATGCAGCGCGCGATGTCAGCGTACGATGCAACGGCAGCATCCGCCAGATCGCATCCGTATCCAAGCCATCGCGATGCTGCAGAAAGACACCCGGCACACTGGCACCGCTGTACTTCGCGGCTAGCAACGGGTACACGAACCCACTGGCGAACTGCGCATACGGCCGCCACACTGGATCGAGCGACAGCGGCTGGAACGAAAGCAAGTCCAGGAACAGTGGCTTCCCGCCGCTGAACATTACATTGCCCGTCGAGGCGTCCTTCAGGTCGTATCCTCCGCCAAGTGCAGTCTCCGCCACCTCCAACGTGAACAACCCCGCGGCGCGCAGCATCGCGGGTGACCATTCAAACGGATAGTTCGGAAATGCGACTCGCTCGTGCTCAACCACCAGCGACGCTGTTTCGTTCAAGCCGGAATCACCAGGGATCCACGTGGCCGGAACCGCGTGCTCACTGGTGAGTGCAGCATGAACGCTGGATTCTAGAAAGTCTTTGAGTCCTGATGCGGCGTGGGGGTACACACAACGGAGAATCCGCCCGTCCTGCTCCACCACGAACCCATCGGGATCGCGGAATGATCGCACTCTTCGGCGCGTCCTTCGCTATCCGCGATTCTTCCGATTGCCCCTGACGGGCGATGCTTCTGCAGACGTATTACGAAACCATCCCGCTATCGTATGCCGGGTTCGATACAGAATTGTGGAGCAGGCTACTGCGAGTACCTGGAAAAAGAAAAGACCGGAGCCAGGATCGGTATACATGTCTATACTGAACCCTTTACTCCGGCTTTCGTTTCGCGCTTGGACAAAGAAAGTGCCAATTACGACGAACTTTTACAAACGCCGCCAGTTTTGTTTTGGTGTACTAAAACAAAACCGTGGGCACAGGCTCATCTTGCGTCCGGTGTTTCACTACGCCAGACCGGGAAAACTCCAGCAAATCCTGATTCAGCCGATCCGCTGCGGTGAAGAACAACCCATGTGGTTCATCTTCGTATTCAATGTACGAAGGTTGCCGCAAAAGCTGAATAGCGCGCGTGGCGGACTTGTCGATCGGCACCGTTTGGTCGCTCGTGCCGTGTACGACAAGAGTTGGTACTTCAATCGTCCGCAAGTCCTGGCGGAAGTCCGTAGACGACCACGCCGCAGCAGCACCCAACGTCGACCGCAACGACGCTTGCATCACCACAACCTGGTTCCACTCGAGCACTGCATCGGACACCGTTCGATTCATCAGCGAACGTCCGTAAAACTTCTGCGCAAAGTCCTTCATAAACGCCGCGCGATCCTGGCGGATCCCCGCCTCAATCTTGGCAAACTCTTCGCGCGGAATCCCGTCCGGATTGTCTGCAGTCTGCATCAGAAATGGCGTCACAGCGGAGATCAAAGCGGCCTTTGACACACGTGCCGATCCGTACGTCGCAAGATAGCGCGCAACCTCGCCGCCGCCCATCGAAAACCCAGCCAGAAAGGCATCACGCAGATCCAAGCCTTCCATCAGCGCATGCAGATCCGCCGCGAACGTATCGTAGTCGTAACCGGACCATGACTGATCCGACCGTCCAAATCCTCGCCGATCATATGTAATCACGCGGCACCCATGCGACGCCAGGTACTCCGCCTGCCTGTCCCACATATCGCCACTCAGCGGCCAACCGTGGATCAAAACAATCGGCGCCCCAGCGCCCCAATCGCGATAGTACAGCTTGCTTCCGTCAGACGTTTTTTGAAATGGCATAGTGAGACACCCGCCATTTAGAGCGCCCTCCGCACGCCCTTGTTTCAGCGCATCCGGACAAGCGGCGTAATCGTGAACTTCGGTAAAGCCAAGCGCTTCGGCGTATCCCCCATCGCCACCAATGCCTCTTGCAGTTCCAGCAAATCGCCACGCGACAACTCCAGCACCGCCTCATCCGGCTGATAAACCGTGCGGACCTTGTAGTCGACATACGGCGTCCGGCTCTGCTCGATGTGCGTACCCAACACATGCGCCACTGGTCGCGACTTCGTAAACTCACAAAGCCGCTGGATGCTCTTCACAAACGCAGGAAAATCGCGCACGTACAAGCGCCCAGGGTATACAGTATCGCCAGTCAATAGCAGCCCGGTCTTGCGGTCATACAGCGCCAGGCTCGCCACATCATGCCCGGGAATCGGCAATGCGTCGATCACTCGGCCCCCACCAAGGTCAATCGCCGAGGACCACTCGGGCCAAGTTCCCACCGCAGCACCCAGTTCCTTCTCAATGGCCTCCGTCTTGGCCGGGACTACCGTCACATTGGGCAACTTCGCCAGCTTGGCATCGCCCGCCGTATGATCACCATGCGAATGCGAATGCACCACTAGTAACGGCAGCGGCGTCGTACGTCCATTCTTCTTCGACCAGTCGGCAATCAACTTCGCCACCACGCGATCGACGTCCGTGTCCCCCGCCCCGGTATCCTGCAACAGCGCGCGATCCTGCCCAAAGAACAGGTACAGAAATGGCTTCTCGTAATTCGTGCAACCGCTCTCGCGCAGAATGTACAGATTGGCGTTGTACGCATGCACCTGCCATTCCGGAACCTCCGCACAGTCGGGCCCGCTGACCCGCCATTGGCGAGGCAAGGTACCGGTCTCGATCGCGGTTTCAGGTTGGGCAAGGGCGACAAAAGTCGCAAAGAAAGCGAGGCAGAAGCGAACGGGCATCCCTCAGTCTAACTTTCCGCGAACAATTTACGGACGAACTGCCACTTATCATCGAACCATGACGGAACTCATCGTCCGGCTACAATCGGGCGACCGCGAGGCTGCCGGGGAGCTTTTCGCACGGTACTGGCGGTTCGCGCGCGCCAGCGCATTCGCTGTAACCGGCAACTGGGCGGCCGCGGAGGACGTAGCAGCAGAGGGTTTCTGGACCGCCATCTCGTCAATCAAATCGCTGGACGACCCGGCGCGCTTCCCCGGCTGGCTTCGGACGATTGTTGTCCGAACAGCACGAGTTCCTCGCGCGCCACGGCATGCGCCCGTCCCAGAGATGATGAACGCCGAGCAATCGCTGCAACGCAAGGAAATGGCGGCGCTTGCCGCAGAAGCGATGGCCCAACTGCCGGAACATCTTCGCGAAGCGGTCGCGCTGCACTACATCGAAGGCTACAGCCAGAAGGACGCCGCTATCTTCCTGGAAGTGCCGAACGCGACATTCCGCCGCAGGCTCCATGAAGGGCGCACACGACTGCGATCCGTATTGGACGTAAATCTACAAAGGAGAACGACCATGCATCCGACAGCCGACATCGAAAGGCTCAAGCGAATGATCGCTGCGGGCGAGATGGAACAATCCATGCGCGAAATCTTCGCGGCACGCCCATATAAACCCGCGCTACTCGACATGCTCCGCAAAACGATGGCCCCACTGCCCGCAGCGCTGCAGCAGTTGATCCAGTCGGCTGCGCGATCCCCAGAAGCGGCGCCGGGCGATCCGGCGGAAGAAGTCGTGGCTGCGGTGCTGACCCTGCTTACCCGAGTCAAACACCGTCGCTGCCGCTCTCTGCTGCTGGTAGAAGAGGACGCGGCAAAGTCGGTCTTTGAAGCCCTGCAAAGTGGCACAAAAGGCCAGCCGGTGCTATCGGAAACATTGGATCTGACGTGGGAGGCGGAAGGACTGCAAGAAGTTCAGCAGGAAATCGAGGATCTGGTCAAGCGGCTACTTCCGGGAACAAGGGCGACGTTCGCGGCATACGACGAGCCTCGATATCGCGCCGCATTTCAAATGCGCCTCGGAGGCGTACGCGCCGCCACTGGAGGCATCCTCGCGAACAGCGGAGAAGCGTACGTCCGACTCTTGCTGGAGCCGTTCGCAACCCTGCATTCCGGGCAATCGGTGGAGTATCAACAGCCTCCACCGATGCCCGATTCAGATCGCTCTAAGCCGTAGCGCCCGTCTCCACCCACGCTCCCGTGGCCGCAGACTGCAGCACAGCCTCACACACCTTCTGCGTCTGCAATGCCGACCGGAAGTCTGGTTGCACCGGCTTGCCTGCCTCGACGCCGGCCACAAAATCAGCAAGCGCGTTCAGGAACGAGTGCTCATACCCGATCACCAAACCCGGCACCCAGTACTTATCCATGTAAGGATGCTCGCCATTGGTGACATGAATCCGCCGCCAGCCACGCAGATGCGAAGGCGTCGACGCACCGTTCTCCTTCTGCGTGTACTCGAAGAAGTCCAGATACTCCATCTCTTCGAGATTGAAGCTCAAGCTACCTTCAGACCCGTTCAGTTCCAGCGTCTTCAGCGCCTTGTGCCCGCGCGCATATCGCGTCGACTCAAACACCCCCAGCGACCCGTTGGCGAACTCGCAAAGGAACGCACACGCATCATCGATGCCGACCTTTTCCACTTTGCCAGTAAGACTATGCATGCGCTCTTTCACGAACGTTTCCGTCTTAGCGACAACGCGCGTAATCGGCCCGTTGAGCCACATTGCAGTATCGATGTTGTGAGCCAACAGATCGCCCGTCACGCCGGACCCGGCGGCCGCCGCATCCAAACGCCACAACCCCGCGCCACCTTGCGGGACATCGGGAGAAATGGTCCAATCCTGCAGAAAGTTCGACCGGAAGTGGAACGCCCGCCCGATGCGACCTTCATCGATCAACTGCTTGGCAAGCGTAATGGCCGGCACGCGACGGTAGTTGAACCAGACCATATTCGGCACACCGGCTTTTTCGACGGCATCCACCATCGGCTGCGCCTCAGCTACCGTACGCGCCAGCGGCTTCTCGCACACAATCATTTTGCCGGCTTCCGCCGCAGCAATCGCGATCTCCTGATGCGTATCGTTCGGTGTACAGATGTCCACCAAGTCCACGTCATCCGCGGTCACCGCCTTCTTCCAATCGGTCTCGACGCGCGTGTACCCCCAGTTATCGGCAAACGCCTTCGCTCTGTCGGCATTGCGCGCGCAGGCAACCTGCAGCACCGGCTTATGCTGTACCGCAAAGAAGTCCGTCAACCGCTTGTACGCATTCGAGTGAGCACGGCCCATAAAGCCGTACCCGATCATGGCAACGCGAAGAGGCTTCATCTAGTTGCTGCCTCCGCCGTACTTCGCGATATACCCGTCCAGCGCCTTCTTGCAGGTTTCCGTCGCGGCCCAAGCGTCGGGATAGAAGCACAGGTCGATCGTCCACCAGTCGTGCTTCACCGCGCTACCCGCCTTCAAAATCTCAGGGATCAAGACATCAAAGTCCAGCACACCCAAGCCAAACGGCGGATGCGCGCTGGTCTCGTCATCGCCATTGGCGTCTTTGTGACACGTGTTGTCGGAATCGATCAGATGGATGTGATTGATGCGTCCGGAAAGCAGGCGAATCAGCTCCACCTGATTGCCGAACACCTCCCTCTCACCTTCCTGACGCGCCCCCACCACGCCCACCATCTGGCCATGGCACGTGTCGTACAGCAGGCCAAAGTTCGCGCGATTCACCGCATCATGGATGCGGACGATGTCAGATGGCTTGTTGAACGCAAAGCCAGGCTCAAACTCCCAGGTCACGTATTGACCGTTGTCCGCCGCATAGTCGGCGCATACCTGCCAGGTCTTCACCACGCGATCCAGTGCCGTGTTGTAGTCCACATCGCGATGAATGGTCGGCGGCTGCACCGTATCCACGCGCACACCGCCAATGCCCACATCCTTGGCAAAGTCCGAATTCCGCTTAAACTCCGCGATGTACTTCGATTGATCGTCGGTATTGATCAGCTTCTCACCCCACAGATTGGCGGCGATCCCGGAAAACGCTAGCCCATGCGAGGCCATCTTGGCCACCAGTTCCGCGCGTTCACTCTTGCCGGGCAGCGCACCACCCCAGCCCTCATCCGGACCGCCGGGATTACCGGGGTTTGGATGCGGCGGAAACGCACCCAGTTCGACGCCATCAAAGCCAAGCGTCTTCAGCGTGGAAAGTACAGTATCGAACGCGATAGGGTTCGACGCGTAGGGGCCAATCGTGTAGGCCCAGGATCCGATGGAACTCCGTTTGGACATGGTTCGCTCCCGAAGCTATCGCAGTTTGCACAACTGACGCAAGGGCATGGACCAGCAACCCGAAAACAGCGACGGTAGAATCATGGTGTGAGCACAGCCAAATACGTTTACTGGCAGGATGCTGGCATGTGGCTGGGGTACTTCGAAGAGTTCCCGGACTACATGACACAGGGGGAATCGCTCGACGACCTCAAGGAGCATCTGCTCGACCTGTATCGGGATCTGACATCACCGGACCAGAGCCCGCTAACGCACTGATCGTTTTCTACTATTGCCCCGCCCCGCCCACTTGCGTATCCTCTCACAAATGCGCTGGATTCTCGCCCTCAGCTTCCTGGCCGCCGCCTTCTGCGCCGCCTACCCGATGTACGTCATCCGGCCCTTCCGCGAACAGGGCCCCAGCGAACTCGCCCTCGCCCTCACCGTACTCCAAATTCGTCCCTGGATCACCGCGCTCTGCGCCGCCCTTGCGATCTTCACCTTATGGCGCTCCACCTCGCGCAAACAGCGCATCCTCCGCGGGCTCGCCGCCTTCGCGGTATGCGCGTTCGCCGCAGTCTCCTACATCAACGTTTTCGAACTGATGTTCCACCCGGTGGATCAACCGCAATTCATCGCAGCCAGCGACCTCAAGCTTGACGGCGACGAGAAAGTACTTGCCATCCGCATCGGCAACACCGCACGCGCGTACCCCGTACGCAGCATGGCGTACCATCACATACTCAACGACACGCTGGATAGCCGCGCCGTTGTGGCGACGTATTGAACGCTCTGTCACACCGGTCTGGTGTGGTCCCGCGAGGTCGATGGCCTCACTCTCACGTTCCGTCTTGCAGGCATCAACAACCAGAACTTCCTCATGCGCGACGAACAGACCGGCAGCTTCTGGCAGCAGATCAGCGGCCTCGCCATCTCAGGTCCGCTTAAAGGCAAGCAACTCCAACTCATCCACTCCGACGAGTTGACACTGGCCACTTGGCGCGCCGAAGAACCGCAGGGCACCGCCCTAAAGGACGTGGCCGAATTCGAGAAAAACTACGCCCCCAAGAACTGGGACGTACGCATGGCCAAGCAACCCGTCGTCAAGAGCGCCGCAGAAAAAGGCATCGCCGACCGCGATCTCATGCTCGGCATCCGCGCTTTTGGGGCCGCCCGCGCGTACCCGTATCAACAGGTGCTCTCGCAAAAGCTCGTGCAGGACCGCATCGGCTCAGAGTCCGTGCTGCTCCTGGTCGGCAGCGACGGGACCTCCGTCCGTGCCTTCCGCAACTCGGCAGGCGCCGACTTCTACCGCCTGGACCCGCCCAAAGCAGGCGGCGTTCTGATGATGGACGCAGCCTCAGGCAGCGAGTGGAACTTCAAGGGCTGCGCAGTAGAAGGAAAAGCAAAAGGCACCTGCCTGGAGCCGGTGCCGATGCTCAAAGATTACTGGTTTGACTGGAAGCACTACAATCCGCAAACCACTGTTTACAGCCTTCCCAAAGGCCGCTAGGCGGCCTTTTTCATCAACTGCTGAATGTCTGGCGGAGGCGCGAACCGCGTCTTAGGAATCGGTGCGTTAGCGGTCACCGTAGTCAGCTTCAGGATCACTTCTTGCCCGCCCACTCGCTGGATCATCGTCATCGGCTGGATCACAAAGCCGGACTTCTGATAGTCCTTCATCACGATCTCCGCCGGAATCTCGCTACCCATCGCCAGCACCGTGCGCGACACCTTCACGTTGTATCCCGTCGTTTTGTCGAACCAGAAGGTTTCCACTTTGCTGCCATCCGTCGGCGTCGCTACCACGCGATAGCACTCGATGCCTTCCACCGTCTCAACCCCCGTGGTCTGCGCCTTCGAATACAGCTTGCGCCAGTAAATCGGCATATTGAACAGCGCCTCGCGAATCGCCTGCGCCTTCTCTTTGCCGTCCTTCAGCTTGGGCCCCATCACGGCGGAGACTTCCCAAGCTTCCACGCCATTGGTACCCTCTTCCACTTTGCCAACGCCCTGCACATCCATCAGCGCCACACGTACATTCGGCGCAGCCCAATAGATTTCCAAGGTCCCGCTCACACCAGCCGCAGGCATTTGAATCGTACCTTTGGTCACCTCGGACGTCCGCTTGGCGTACGCCGCCTTGCCGCCCGTCACCTCAACGTACTTGTCAAAAAGACTCTCGCCCGTCGGCAACGCCGCTGCTTGACCAAAGGCAACCACCGACATCGCTGCCGCTACAAATAAAGTCTTCATTTCTTTCCCTTCTGTTTCCCAATCCAGGACAGCGCCGCATCAAGCACCGCATCTTTACCGGTCAGCAGACCCGCAGGCGTCAGGCGAACCTCTTCATCGGGCACCACACCATTTGCCTCCAGCGTCTTGCCGCCCGACGAAATGTAATTGGCCACCGCATACTGGAACCCGTTGCCGTTCGGCAGCACTTCCACAATCGACGGCAACGCTGCCGCAGCCGACCTCGTACCGAACAGCCGTGCACGCTTCAGGTCCTGCATGCCGCCCGCAAAGATCTCCGACGTAGAAGCCGACGCGCCATCAATCAACACCGCCACAGGACCCGCAAATGTCTTCGGTCGCGGATTGACTACAAAGTTCAACGTCGAATCGCGCATATGCATCGTACCCAGCTTCAGGTTGGCCTTATCGATGAACCAGCCCGCTACCGCCGTAGCCATGATGCCGATGCCGCCTGGATTGCCGCGAACATCAATCACCATGCCGTCGCAAGTCGCGCATTCGCCCGTGGCAAACCCGCCGATCGTCGAAATCAGCCGCATCGGATCCAAAAACATGTTGAAGCGGATGTACCCCGTGTTGCCGACCTTGCTGGTCTCCACAAACACCGGCACCGGAGGCAGATTGCCAAACGCAGCAGGCTTCCCGCGAGGCTGCTTCAGCAGAATCGTCTTGATCACCGTCTGCCCGTTGCCATCCTCGAACTCCACTGTCATGCCGCTACCAGGGATGCCCGTCAATCGCGATTGCAGCATCGACGTCATGCGCAGATCGCGGTAATTCGTCCCCTTGTACACGCTGTCCACTGCACGAATCGCCGTATCCAAATCGCGATTCCGGATCTTGCGAATCTTCCAGCCCAGGCTCACCGGGACATTGGGATCTACGCGCACGACATACGCCGCATCCCCCAGCACCCGAGCGTCAAACCCCGCATCGCCGGACCCCCAACTCGCCTCCATATCCATGTCTTTGTACGCGGACGCAGAGATGACCTTAAAGTGCGATTGCTTCAGGCGCGCCAGCATGTCCGACATGATGGCGGTCATCTCATCGGCGGTCTTAGCCTGCTCCGCCTTGGGACGCAGCTCATCGTGGACCTTTTGCCAATCCAGGCCGCCCGGCTTCGCTTCCCAGTGTTTGTCGCGAATCGTCTTCCAAACATGCTCAAACGATTCCAATTGCACCTGCCGCTCGCCCGGCGACATCTCGGCGCTCACAAACAATAGGCTGATCAGAATTGGGGAAATCAAATTTCAGGATACTGGATGCATGACCTGGGACGAGCGTTTCGCCGATCCTGCCTACGCCTCGCCGCCGCCGATGCCCTTCCTTGTGGACCTCGCACAGCGTCTGCCTCCAGGCCGTCTGCTGGACCTTGCCTGCGGTGCCGGTCGGCATAGCGCCCTCTTCGCCTCGCGCAGCTGGCAGGTCACCGCTGTGGACTCCTCGCCGAACGGCCTCGCCCTCGCAGCGCAAGCCCATCCCGCGATCCAAGTCATGCAGCTGGACCTCACGCAGGACCCGCTTCCACCCGGCCCCTGGGACCTCACAGTCATCACTCTGTACCTCGACCGTCAACTGCTCCGCCGCCTCACAGGCACACGCGTAGCCATCGCCATCCCGCTCGTAGACACGCGCGACGGCGTTAAGCCGATGAACCCTGCATATTTGTTGGAACCCGGGGAATTGCGAAGGATCTTCGCGGAGGAAGGATGGGAAATCGAACATTATCAGGAAACGAGTCCCGCTCCGCCTGCAAGAAGCATCGCGGAACTCGTCGCCCGAAGAAGCTAACTTACTTTTCGATCCGCATACCGTAGAACGATCGGTACACGAAGTACATCGAGATCAGGAAGAACACCGTCGCCAGAATCGAGTTCAAGCCCGGATTCGAGATGTCCAGGGACACCGCGAGTTCCACCGCCAAAAGCCCGAACAGCGTCGTGAACTTGATGATCGGGTTCAGCGCCACCGACGACGTATCCTTGAACGGATCGCCTACGGTATCGCCCACCACCGTCGCGTCATGCAGCGGCGTACCCTTGGCCTTCAGTTCCGTTTCCACGATCTTCTTGGCGTTATCCCAAGCGCCACCGGCGTTCGCCATAAAGATCGCCTGATACAGGCCAAACAGCGCGATCGAAATCAGGTACCCGATAAAGAAGAACGGCTCCACAAACGCAAAGGCCAGGGTCGAGAAGAACACCGTCAGAAAGATATTGAACATACCCTTCTGTGCATACTGTGTACAGATCTCAACCACGCGCTTCGAATCGGCAACCGACGCCTTCGTCGTACCTTCCAGCTTGATGTTCGCCTTGATGAACTCCACCGCGCGATACGCACCCGTGGTCACCGCCTGCGTCGACGCACCCGTGAACCAGTAGATCACCGCGCCACCCGCAATTAGCCCTAGCAGGAACGGCGGATGCAGAATCGACAGCTTGTCGACATTCGCCGTCAGCCCGTTGGTCAGACCCACAATAATCGAGAAGATCATCGTCGTCGCGCCCACCACGGCGGTACCGATCAGCACCGGCTTGGCAGTAGCCTTGAATGTATTGCCCGCGCCGTCGTTCTCTTCCAGATTTTCCTTCGCGATCTCGAACTTCGGATCAAACCCAAACTGCTTCTTGATCTCCCCTTCGATACCCGGAATCTGCTCGATCGTCGACAGCTCATAAACGGACTGCGCGTTGTCCGTCACCGGACCGTACGAGTCCACCGCAATCGTCACCGGACCCATGCCGAGGAACCCGAACGCCACAAGACCAAACGCAAACACAGCAGGCGCGGTCATCAAAGCGGCCATGCCCATCGTGCTCACCCAAAAGCCGACGGCCATCAAACCCAGGATCGCCATGCCCAGCCAGTACGCTGAGAAGTTACCGGCCACGAGGCCCGACAGGATGTTGAGCGACGCGCCACCTTCGCGCGACGACGTGACAACTTCGCGCACGTGCGCCGATTCGGTGGACGTAAAGATCTTCACCATCTCCGGAATCAACGCGCCGGCGATCGTACCGCACGTGATCACGGTCGAAAGCTTCCACCACAACGATCCATCGCCCAACGTCGGAATCATGAGGTTCGACACGATGTAGGTCAGCACGATCGACACAGCCGACGTAATCATCACCAGAGACGTCAGCGGCGCTTCATAATTCATCTTGGTCGCCGAGCCGTACTTGGCCTTCGCCATCGCTTCGTTGATGAAGTACGAAACACCCGAAGCCACCACCATCATCACGCGCATCGTAAAGATCCACACCAGCAGTTGCACCTGGACCACGGGTTCTTTCACCGCCAGCAGGATGAACGAAATCAGCGCCACGCCAGTCACGCCGTAGGTTTCAAAACCGTCGGCCGAAGGTCCAACCGAGTCGCCCGCATTGTCGCCCGTACAATCGGCAATAACGCCAGGGTTACGGGCGTCGTCTTCCTTGATCTTGAACACGATCTTCATCAAGTCCGCGCCGATGTCGGCGATCTTGGTGAAGATACCGCCAGCCACGCGCAGCGCCGCCGCACCCAGCGATTCACCGATCGCAAACCCGATAAAGCAAGGGCCGGCATAGTCACCCGGGATAAACAGCATAATCGCTAGCATCAGCAGCAGTTCCACCGAAATCAGCATCATGCCGATGCTCATGCCCGCCTTCAGCGGAATCGCATAGCAAGGAAAAGGATTGCCCCGCAGCGACGCAAACGCCGTACGCGAGTTGGCAAACGTATTCACGCGGATGCCGAACCACGCGACCCCGTAACTGCCCGCAATGCCCACCAGGCTGAAGAACAGGATCACCAGCACCTTGAACATCTCAAAATGCTGCAGGAACCCGAAGTAAAAAACGATGATTGCCCCGATGAACACCTCGAGAATCATCAGGAACTTGCCCTGAGTCTCTAGATACGTCTTGCAGGTTTCGTAGATGAGTTCGGAAACCTCGAGCATCGACTGATGCACGGGCATGTTCCGCAACTGTTGAAAGATTATGAAGCCGAAAATCAGGCCGAGAGCACCCACTCCCAAGCCGGCCATCAACAACGTACGCCCGCCGACATCCCCAAGAAATGTCGCCATGTTCAGATCGGGCAGCTTGAGGTTCGCTTCCCCACCCCCACGGTGAGCCTCCTGAGCGAACAACGCAGCCGGCGACAACACCAGTGAGCAAAGCAGCAGCAACAACACGCGCCGGACGGGCGCGAGGCCAGTCTCGCCTTCGACGCGGAAAAGACGATGCATTCGGTAGAACCTCCAGGTAACGGACAGAGACCCTTTTTCGTTCGTAACTTCTTGTAACTCTTACAGCAGGGCCGCCTCATACGATACCAAAGCGGCTAGCCCTGTTTCAAAGCCTGTAACGAAAGCTCCCCAACCTGAGCACCACCGGAAGGATGTTGTCGGACGTTAACGCTACACCCAGAAATCGCCGTAATCGGCCAGTGCAGCTTCAAATTCGTCCAACGTATCCTGTAGCGTTTCCACTACCTTTACGTCCGCGGGCGTCACCGCATCGGCCTCCAACTGCCGCAGCAACTCCTCCAGCGTCCGAACCCGTTCGAGCAGCGGCGCCTTGCGCGCCCTCCACACCACCAGTTCCTCGCGATCCAGATACAAGTGCCCGGCAAAGAACTTCCCAGCGTCCGTTTTGGGCACAATCGTCCCCGTTTCCGGATTCACGCCCAGATGTTCGGTGTAATCGTCCCGGCAGGGATCGAGCAAACGCCGCCCCGCCGCGATGTCCCCCCGCGACGGCCAGAACTCACCCTTGATGCTGTTGCAGCGATTGCAGCAGTAAAACAAATTGTTGTACTGCGCAATCAGCTTTGGAAACTTCGACCGAGGCTTGAAGTGCTCTACGCCAAAGTAGTGGTGGGTCAGGTGGAGGTCTTCCGCCTGATGGCAGTATGCGCAGTGCCGGTCAAAGTCCAAACGCAGGTACTTTTTGAACCGGCGGCAATCTGTAATTCCAGCGGGCGGCTTCTGTTTTCTTTTGATTTTCGCCACTTAGCTCTATGCTAAATGCGAATTGTTATTTGCGGTTGGAAGCGGTCTTGGCAGCTATGCCTGACCGCGACTTCTGGTGAGCGGAAACGGCATCAGCAAACATCTGATCCTGGCGGGCAAACTCTTCGCGCATGGCCTGTACGCGCTCTTTGGATTCCTGGTCGATCCACCGGCGAAGTTGGGCCAACTCAGCGGCTTCAGCGGCTGTCAGGCGGCCTTCCAGTTCGAGGTCCACCAGTTCGTGGAACCGCAAACCGGGCGCCCCTTCCCCAAACACAACTGCCCTTCCTCTTGCCACACTTCTATTATCGTCTTTTCCACCCTTCTCTAGAGCTAGGGTTTTACCCTACCTTGCCGAACTCGCCTCAATCGCCAGACTGAGCAGCATTCGGGTTTGCAGCGGATCGATAATCGCGTCGCAATGACCCCGCGCCGCGGCGAACTTCGCGTCCAGCCATCGTTCATAGTCTGCACGAGTCTTGTCGATCCGCGCCTGCAACTCTGCCGGCACTGCCTCGCCAGCCTTCTTGTACTTCTCCACTTCCGGCCCATGCACCGCCATGACGGCCGAATCGCCTTCCATCACCCCGATCCGCGCGGTCGGCCAGCTGAATGTAAAGTTCGGATCGAACCCCTGCCCGGACATCGCGTAGTACCCCGCCCCGCTCGCGTGGTTCAGCACCAGCACCACCTTCGGCACCGTCGCACAAGCCATCGTCTCTACCATTTCGGCTCCCGCACGAATAATCCCCGAACTTTCTGACTCTACCCCCACCATAAAGCCCGACACATCCTGCAAGTACACGATCGGCAGCCGTTGCCGCTCCGCGTTCTCCACAAAGTACGCCACCTTCCGTGCAGACTCCGTATAGATAATCCCGCCGATCCGTGGCCCGCTCGTCGTGCGCAAAAATCCCCGCCGGTTCGCGATAATCCCCACCGGACGTCCGTTCAGCCTCGCATTCGCGCACAGCATTTCCGGCGCATGCTCAGGCTGAAACTCCAGAATCGGCTCGCCGCCATCGAACAGCCGCGCGATCACCTCTTCCACGTCGTACGGCTGCCGGTGATCTTCCGGCAGCAAATCGTACAACCCCTCGGCAGGCTTCGCCGGTGGCGTACCCGCGCCGTACCCGTGCCCGGCAACCGGCGGCATTTCCCGAAACTTACGGCGGATCAGTTCCAGGCAATCCGCATCGTCCTCCGCCGTATAGTGCGCCACACCGCTCACTCGCGTATGCATGGACGCGCCGCCCAGCGTCTCTGCATCCGTCACCTGACCCACAGCGCCCTTCACCAGGTTCGGCCCACCCAGCCCCATAAAGCTCGTACCGCGAACCATGATGATGCAGTCGCTCAACGCCGGCAGGTACGCTCCACCCGCAATGCAAGGTCCCATCACCGCGGAAATCTGCGGGATTCGCAGTTTCCGCCGCATCAGCGAGTTGTAGTAAAAAATGCGAGCCGCGCCGTACTGCCCAGGGAAGATTCCATCCTGATACGGCAGGTTTACCCCCGCCGAATCCACCAGGTACACAATCGGCAGCCGGTTCTTCATCGCCACCTCTTGCGCACGCAGGATCTTGTGGATCGTCTCCGGCCACCACGCGCCGGCCTTCACCGTGGCGTCATTCGCGACAACCACCGCGTACCGGCCCTCGATCCGCCCCACCCCCGTCACGACCCCCGCCGCCGGAGCCTGCCCGTCGTACCGGTCGTACGCGATCAGCAACCCGATCTCGAAAAAAGGCGACCCACGATCCATCAGCCCGGCCACACGTTCACGAGCGGTCAGCTTACGGTCTTTGTGCTGCTTCTCAATCTTCGCTGCTCCGCCACCGAGCTTAATCCGGTCTTCCAGTTCCTGTAATGAGGCCACCAGGCTGCGCATGACGGAGGGCATATTCAAACTATAATCGGAAGTTCATGCTCGGACTCGACGCAAAAGCGGCAAAATCCACCTGGACAGCCTTCCTCGTGTTGCTCGCCATCTACCTCGCCTACGAGGCCCGAGGCCCCATCGTCGTACTACTCCTTGCCGTCTTCTTCGCCTACCTGCTGGCCCCCGCCGTCGACTTCTTTACCCGCTTCTTTCACGAGGACCGCGCCCGCATCGCCTCGCTTGCCGTTGTGTACTTCCTGATGGTCGGCATCCTCACCGCAGGCTTCATCCTCATCGGCACCAAGGTCGCCGAAGAAGCGACAGCCCTCGCTTCACGCCTCCCCGAATACATCGAACGTGGCGACCCTCTGGCGAACCTCCCCATTCCGGAATGGCTCGCCCCGATGCGCGTCAAAATCACTACCGCCGCCCGCGAGCAGTTGAAACACCTCGAACAAGGCGCGCTACCGCTGATCACCGCCTTCCTCACCACCGTACTCTCGCAAGCCGGCAACATTCTCACTGCCGTACTCATCCCCATCCTGGCCTTCTTCATCCTTAAGGACGGCAAGGAAATCCGCCACGGTCTCCTCAGCCTCGCCGCTACAGAACAACAGCGGGACTTCCTGGACACCATCTTCGATGGCATGCACCAGTTGCTCGGCAACTACATCCGAGCCCTACTGGGCCTCGTGATGAGCACCCTCATCATCTACACGCTGTACTTTGAGATCACCTCGGTACCCTACGCCATCCTGCTCGGCGCGCTCTCTGCCGCCCTCGAGTTCATCCCCGTCGTTGGACCCTTGATCGCGTCGGTCACCATCCTAATCGTCGCCGGTGCCTCGGGCTACCAGCACATCCTCGCGATCCTGGTCTTCTTGATCGTGTTCCGCCTGTTTCAGGACTACGTCCTGCAGCCGTACCTCATGGGTCAAGGCGTGGAACTGCACCCGTTGCTGGTCTTGTTCGGAGTACTCGCAGGCGAGAAGATCGCCGGCATCCCCGGCATGTTCTTCTCCGTACCCTTGATCGCCGCGCTCCGCATCATCTACTTCGAAGTCCAGAAGCGCCGCCAAGTGCAGGCAGAATTGTGATTCGTCTCTTCGCTCTGTTGCTTTGCGCCTCGGCGCTGGCCCAAGCCCACGTGGTCAGCATGAGTGAAGGAGAATTGAAGGTCACCGGCGCCACCGCTACCTTCCGCTTCGGCGTGCCCTGGTCCGAAGTCTCGGACATTCAGAACCCCGAAGCGACAATCCTCAACAGCTTCCGCTTCGGCGACGCCCGCCGCATCGAACAATCCTGCCGCCAGGAGGAAGGCTTCTTCCGTTGCGACGCCAAGTATCTCTTCCCGCAAGACGCCGCCGAGTTCGACGTCGAATGCCGCCTCGCCAGCGCTACCGTCGCCAGCCACATCCATATCCTGCGCGCCACCAACGCTGCGGGCAAAACCGAGCAGGCTTACTTCGACCTCACCGTCACGCGAACTCGCCTCACCTTCCGCGAACCCACCGCCACGGAAAAATTCCTGAAGGCCTCGTTCGAAGGGCTCCGCGTCGGCATCACAGGCGTTACCACCGCGTTATTCCTCTTCGCCATTGCCATCACCGCCAAGGACCGGCGCCAGTTCCTCACCCTCGCCGCGATCCTCATCGGCGTGGAACTCGCGCTAAACATCGCGCCAACCCTGCGGCTATCCCTGCGATTCCTCGAAGCAGCCGCCGCCCTCAGCATCACATACCTCGCCGTCGAAAAACTCCTCGTACCCGACGCGGGACAGCGCTGGCTTGTGGTCGCTACCCTCGGTATCTTCCACGGACTGCTCTTTCGTTTCTTCAACCAGGATTCGCGCCCGGCATTCACCGCCGGACTCTTCGTCGCGAACCTGATCTGGCTCGCCCCCGCGGCACTCCTGCGGTACCTGCCGTCAAAGCCCCTAAGCATGATCCTCGCTGCCGTAGGCTTCTTCTGGTTCGCCTACACGCTGTTAGGCTGAGGCCACAAAAGTCAGCGTCGCGCCATTGCAATCCTGCATGGAAAACTCCTTGGTCCCGATCTTGCATTCGGACCCCATCATTTCGCGATGCAGTTTCTCGATCTCGGTCACCGCCAAGCGCAAATGCGCCGGCACATCGTTGCCCATCTCGAACCGGATCTCGACGCTATCCCGCAAAACCGTATCCGGCGCGATCTTCAAGAACCCCAGCGTACCCGCGTAGTACGCCACCGTCGCCGCCACGTCCGGCACGCGCAGCACGGGAGCTACTCGCAAAAATGCTGGAGGCTGCAAAAACGCTTTGACGATCGCGATCGTCTCGGCCAGCGGAATGTCGCCACGCAACACCAAATCGGCATGCTGCGACGACGGCACAACGTACTGCTCCGCCATCGGACGTACCGTCTCCGCGTACTGCCGCTCGATATCCGGCACCGTACGCCCGCGCTCGATCACATCGCGCTCTTTACGCCGCTCGTAACAGACGCCATCCGGAGTCTCAATGAAGATCTTCGCGCCCAAATGCTGCCGCACCCGCTCATCATGCAGCGCAAACAGCCCTTCGAGGATGATGTACTTCGCCGGAGGAATCGGCTTCGTCTCGCGAGACCGCGTATGCGTCGCAAAGATATAGATGGGCTCTTCGATCCGTTCCCCGCGGGCCAACGCCGCCACATGCTCGGCAATAAGGTCCCAATCAAGCGATCCCGGATGGTCAAAGTTCCGCTTGCCGCGCTCTTCAAGCGGCACATCGTCCATCGCAAAGTAATAGGAGTCCAGAGAAACAACAGAAGGATTGCCGGGGAGCCAGGACGCCAACTGCCGTGCGATCTCACTCTTGCCCGCACCGCTGCGCCCCGCGATCCCAATCAGGAACGGTTTCACAGCTTTTTAGTATGCGCTATCCGAGAAGGCTGCTCACACGAATCAGCGAATCCGGCCGCTCCAAGGGGGAGACGGACTCATCGTCGCGCAGTTGCAGGTGCTGGAGATACATGTCTCCGGCCGGCTGCCGAAGGACATGGAGAAGACGATGCTGAATATCAAGCACCCAATAATCGGCGATCCCCGCCCGCGCGTACAGCCGGGCCTTAGTCGTCAGATCCTGGCGTAGCGTGGTATCGGACACCTCCACAACCAAAGCGATATCGCTCGGTGCGGGATTGCTCCTTATTTCCCCGGAAAGCTGACGAAGCACCACGACATCAGGCTCAGGCTCGTTGCGAGGATTATCCTGGGGCGCGACGTCAATGGAGCTTTCCTGCTCCACATAGTTACGGCCGAATGCTTCTTCCAGGGCGTAAACTGTCGCCCGTCCGGCGATGGAATGCGGACGCTTCTTCCCCATCTTGTCAATCAACTCCCCGTCAATGAGCTCATAGTGCGTGCCTTCAAACACACCCGTAGTCTCAATGAGCAACAACTCCTCGCGCGTCCAAGTCTTATGCGGCAAAACCTCTTCCGCACTCGACGCCGGCAAGCTGGGCAACAAAACAGCCATAACTACCTCGATAATACCGTCTTCATTCCGCCCGCAACGCCATCGAAGGATCCACCTTCGCCGCCCGCCGCGCCGGGAACCACGCCGCCGCTACCGCCGCCAGCACGATCACAAAAGCTGACGCCGCATACGCCGTCGGCTCCCCAGGATGCACCCCAAACAGATACCCCTCCAGGAACCGGCACGCGAACCAAGCCCCTGGAATCCCCAGCGCTAACCCCAACACCGCCACCTGCGCCGTATCCCGCAGCACCAGCCCGAACACCTGCCCCGGCCTCGCCCCCAGCGCCATCCGTACCCCAAACTCATGTACCCGCCGGGCAATCGCATAACTCATCAGCCCATAGATCCCAATCGCCGACAGAACCAGTGCAAACACAGAAAACGCCCCGGCAAGCCTCGCCAATGCCAACTCCCGGTGGAAAGACTGATCGATCCCCGCCCGCATCTCTCCAATCGACTCGATCACCGCATCCGGCTCCGCCTCCAGCAACACCTCGCGTACCACCGGCATCACCGCCCCCGGATTCGCGGCCCGGATCTCTAGCCTCCGCAGCTCCCGTGACGACTCGGCATAGTGCACAAACAACGACGGCTCGTAATCGATCTTCGCGTTGCGATACCGTGAGTTCCGCACCACGCCAACCACCCGGTACTTCTCCTTCCGCAAGCTCAATCCAAACGTGAACCCAAGCGGCTGCTGGTCCCCCCTCACAAACTTCCGTACAAACGCCTCATTCACCACCACCGCCGTACCGTCATCGCGACCCTTGCCAAACAACCGCCCCGCCAGCAACTGGATCCCCATCGTCTCGAAGTACCCCGGCGACACAAAATCCACTCGCGTACCCACAGACGGCTCCTTGCTCTTCGGCCCTGGCAGATCCAGCGTCTGAAACACGTCGTACCCGCTAAAGAACCCGGATGCCGACAGCGCCGCGCTACGAACTCCCGGCATCCCCTCCGCAGCCGCCAACAATCGCTCCGCCGCACTCTGCGCATTCGCTGGAGACTTATCCCGCGAGTTGATCGAGAAGTCCACCGCCACCACTCCAGCCGGATCGAACCCGAAGTCCTGCATGCGCAGATTGCGTATGGTCTGAGCCAGCAACGTGGCCGCGGAAAGCAGAATCACCGACAGCGCGATCTGCGTCGCAATCAGCAGCCGGTTCGTACGCTGCTGCCCCGCTCTCGCCCCTGCATTCCGTACATTCAGTTCACTCCCCCGGGACTGCCGCCACGCCGGAATCGACGCGAAGATCAGCACTGCCGTCACCGTCAGCCCCAACAGAAACAGCGCCACACGCCAGTCAATCAGCCCCGTATCCACACCGCCATCGCGCGACACCAGCCGCACCAGCAGCACGCTACCCCAACGCGCCAGCGCCAAGCCGGTCAACGCCGCGATCCCCGCCAGCAGCAGCGCCTCCGTCACCACCTGGGACGCCAACCGCCAAGGACTCGCCCCCAGCGCTCGCCGTACGCTCACCTCCTGGCTCCGCGCCACCCCGCGCGACAGCAGCAGATTCGCGACATTCGCGCAGCCAATCAGGAACACCAGCAAGGTCGCGCCAAGCATCAGATACAGCGTCTCCGAAAATCGCGACCGCAACACGTCAAACCCTCCGCGAGCCGGGTCCAGATGCACGTAGTAATCCTTCCCCCTCACCACCAGCGGACCCCACCCCGGCGTATTCTCTTCGCGGAAGTAAAACTGCATCGGAGGACGCGTGGATTGCAGTTGCTGGTACGCCGCCGTCAACTCCCCAACAGCCTGCGCCACCGTCGCCCCATCCCGTAACCGCGCCATCGCCCGCCCGTAGTATCCGCCTTGATTCAAGCTCAGCGTCTCTGCTGTACGGAAAGGCCGCAGCGGAATCCATACGTCCACCGCCTCGCCAACTGTATCTCCAGCAAAGCCCGCCGCCGCGACACCCACAATGCGGCACGGCGCCTGATTCACGATCACGGTCTTTCCCAGCACCTTCGGATCGCCGCCGAACTCCCGCATCCAAAGCCCATGGCTGATCACCGCCACCGACCCGGACTTCTCCGCGGACTCCGGCGTCAGATCCTCCGCCGCTTCAAACGGCCGCCCCAGCGCGAACCGCACACCCAACACCGAAAAGAACTCATGCGTCACCTCGGACGCTCCCACATGATCGATCCGCCGACCTCCCGTCGTCAGCCGTACCCGATACCGGGGCGACGCATAATACGAGTTCTCAAGGCTCGCACCGGCTGCCTTCCGGATCTCCATGAAGTCCCCAAACGGCATCCCCACATCCGTACCCTTGGCCCGCGCATCCACAGCGTACAGCCGGTCCGGCGCCGCCACCCCAGGCAGCGGCCGCAGCACCACAGAATCCAGAATCAGGAACACCGCCGCGGACCCGCCAATCCCCAACGCCAGCGACAGTACACCCGTCGCCGCAAACATCGGATTCCGCCGCAGCCCCCGAAGTCCAAACCGCAGGTCCTGCCAGAAATTCTCAACCCATTGCGTACGCCGCTCGTCCCGGCACTGCTCCTGCAGCAGCGCGACATTCCCAAACTCCCGCAGCGCCGCCTCACGACCCTTCTCCGCGATCAACTGCTCCAGGTGGAACCGCATCTCCTCGTCCATGGACGCCTCCACCGCATCGCGCCCAACCAGCGACCGCCATCGCAGCCGCAACACATCCCACCACCGGTTACGCTTCACGGACCACCATATTGATCGCACCCGACAACCGGTCCCACTGCGCGATCTCCTCCGCCAACCGCGTCCGCCCCGCATCCGTCAACGTGTAGTACTTCGCCCGCCTGTTCGTCTCTGAGTCTTTCCACTCCGCCTCAATCCAACCGTTCTGCTCCAACCGGTGCAGCGCCGGATACAGCGACCCCTGCTGTACCTGCAGAACCTCATTCGACATCTGCTTGATCCGCTGGGCAATCGCCCACCCATGCGAGGGTTCTAAAGCGATGATCCGCAGGATCAACAAATCCAGGGTGCCCTGCACCAAATCCGTCGGACGGGACATATGTCGATAATCTACAACAGCTCTTGTAGATTATCAAGGGGTAGACGCCACGAATATCATGGAAGGAGTAGGATGCCGAAGTCTGGAACGAAAGAGCTGGAGCGGACAAAGAGCGTAACCGAGTTCCGCGAACCGCCAATGTACAAAGTGATCCTCTTGAACGATCACTACACTTCCATGGAATTCGTGGTCCTCGTGCTCGAGGGCGTTTTCAACAAAAGCTCGTCAGAAGCGTACGCCATCATGCTCTCGGTCCACAAAGCAGGACGAGGGATAGCCGGAACCTATACGCGTGAGGTTGCCGAAACCAAGTTAGCCACCGTCACGCACATGGCGCGAAAGCAAGGTTTTCCATTGCAGTGTGTAATGGAACCTGCGTAGCTGTACGTTCATCTAAGTGGTGAGGTCACATCCTCGCGCTTTAGGCGCGACGGTAAAATTCTATGTTTGACAAAGCCGCAGAGCGGTCGATCGAGCGCGCGACGGAATCCGCCAAGGAGCGCCGTCACGAGTACGTATGTCTCGAACACCTGTTGTTCGCGATCATCGAAACAGAGGATGGGGCCAAGCTTCTGGGCGCTCTAGGGGCCCAGATTGGCGCTCTCAAAGAGAAGCTCGAACGCTTCTTCCACGACAAGCTCGACACCGTGCCGCCGCGCCGGCGGTATGAGCCGTCGCACACCGTCGCCTTCCAGCGCGCGGTGGAAAACGCCATTGTCCACATCGAGTTTTCGAGCGCCAGCAAGCTCACCGTCGGCGACCTTCTGGCGTCGATCCTCAACGAAACCGACAGCCACGCCGCCTTCTTCCTGAACGAGCAAGGCATCACTCGGCTCAAGGTCCTCGAACACATCTCGCACGATGCCCGCGCCACCGAAGAGCCGACCACCGGCAATCCGCTGGGCGGCGGCGACTCGGAGGACGGTCCTCAGCAATCGCCCCAGCAACTGCTCAAGCAGTACACCCAGGACCTCAACCAGAAGGCCCGCGAAGGCCGCGTCGACCCCTTGATCGGTCGCGAAACCGAAATCGAACGCGCCATCCAGGTCCTCGCACGCCGCAACAAGAACAACCCGCTCTTCGTCGGTGACCAGGGCGTCGGCAAAACCCACCTCGTCGAAGGCATCGCCCAGCGCATCGTCGACGGCAAGGTCCCCGAGCGCTTGAAGCACCTCCACATCTTCTCGCTGGAGATGGGCTCCCTCATCGCCGGCACGCGCTACCGTGGCGACTTCGAACAGCGTCTTAAAGGCATCATCCAGGCGCTTGAAGGCATTAAGGGCGCCGTACTCTTCCTCGACGAGATCCACACCATCGTGGGCGCCGGCGCCACCTCCGGCGGCAATCTTGACGCGGCCAACATCCTCAAGCCGATCCTCACCGGAGGCAAGATCCGCTGCGTCGGCTCCACCACTTTCGAAGAATACAAGCAGTACTTCCAAAAGGACCGCGCCCTCGCCCGTCGCTTCCTCAAGATCGAAGTACTCGAACCCTCCGTCGCCGACACCATCAAGATCCTGGAAGGGCTGCAGTCGCGCTTTGAGGACCATCACGGCGTCAAGTACACGCCAGAAGCCCTCAAAACGGCCGCCGAACTCTCCGGCAAGTACATCAACGAGCGCCTCCTGCCCGACAAAGCCATCGACGTCATCGACGAAGCCGGTGCCGTCGTCGGCCTCCGTGGCGACAAGCAAGTCGACGCGCTGATGGTGGAAGCCATCGTCGCCAAGATCGCGAAGATCCCGGAAAAGACCGTCTCGACCTCCGACAAGGACCGTCTCCGCAACCTCGAACCCGAACTCAAAACCGTCGTCTTCGGCCAGGAAGCCGCCATCGCCGCGATCTCCAAATCGATCCGCCGTTCCCGCGCGGGCCTGAGCCAGGACCAAAAGCCCGTCGGCAGCTTCCTCTTCGTCGGCCCCACCGGCGTTGGCAAAACCGAACTCTGCAAGCAACTCGCCAAGACCCTCGGCATCGAAATGCTGCGCTTCGACATGAGCGAGTACATGGAAAAGCACGCCGTCGCACGCTTAATCGGCGCGCCCCCCGGCTACGTCGGCTTCGAGCAGGGCGGCCTGCTCACCGACGCCATCATCCGCCATCCCCACGCCGTACTCTTGCTCGACGAGATCGAAAAGGCCCACCCGGACCTTTTCAACATCCTGCTGCAGGTGATGGACAACGCTTCGTTAACGGACACCAGCGGCCGCAAAGCAGACTTCCGCAACGTGATCCTCATCATGACCTCAAACGCCGGCTCCGAAGGCTTAACCGGCAAAGGCATCGGCTATCACGAACGCAGCGCCAAGCAGGACATGAGCGCCGTCGAACGTTCCTTCCGCCCCGAGTTCCGCAACCGACTGGACATGATCGTCAAGTTCCAGCCCTTGCCCAACGAAGTGGTAGAAAAGATCGTCGACAAGTTCGTGGACGAGATCCGCGCCAAGGTGAAGGAACAGAACGTCACCATCGAACTGACGTCCGAAGCCCGCACCTGGCTCGCACGCAAAGGCTACAGCCCCCAGTTCGGGGCCCGCTCCATCGGCCGCCTCGTACAGTCGGAACTCAAAGATGCCCTGGCGGACGAACTCCTCTTCGGAAAGCTCTCGGAAGGTGGCACGGCGACGGTGGACATCGAAAACGACGCCATCATCATCCGCTACGCGGCCTAATCGGCCTGATCGTCCTTCTTATTGCGGCGCCAACGGTCGCTCGAAGGAAGCTCGATCACCTCAACCAACTGCGTTTGCGCATACCGTATGTGCTGGCGAGCGGCCTCATCCGCCGCCAGCGCATCATTACCGGACACCGCCTCCGCCAACACACTATGAAACCGCGGAGGCAACGGCCGTATCTGCGCCACACGATCGCTCAGCCAGTTGTACAGCATGTCCTGCTCACGCTCAATCGCCGCCTGCAGAATGCTGCACTGCCCGCCTTCGGCAATCCGCAAATGAAACCGCACATGCTTCAGCCGAACCGAGTACAAGAACTCGGGATCGTTATCGCCCTCATCGCAAATCTGATAGAGCTTGTCTAGCTGCTCCCCAGCCCGCCGAAGCTCATCGCGTTCCTTGGCCGTAGCATTCACAGCAAACAACCGCGCCGCCTGGCTCTCCAAAGCCTCACGCAGCATGTACCGTTCCAGCACTTCCCGCTTCGGAGGAATCCGCACCCGAGTCCCCGCCCGAGGCCGGCTCTCAATCAACCCCGCGCCATCCAACCTCTGCAACGCCTCTGACACCGGCAGCAGACTCATCCCCAACTCTTCCGCAAGCTTCCGCCGCGACAACGCAGACCCCGGCGGATACTCGCCCTTTAGGATGCGTTCGCGAATACGGTCATAGGCAAGCTGCGCCAGGGATTGCTTTTTCTTGACGGACACGTGTGGACTGCTTCCATGTTAGTGTACGCGTCGGCCACCACCGGCATCGCAGGCCGAGTCCAGCACGCGGTCGAACAGAGCGGCTACTCCCGCATCGCTTGTCCGGTAACTCACGCTTTCACTGAAGGTGTCAATCTTACGGAAGTATTTGCCTTGAGCATCACGACCGCGATAGTCGAAGATCGGCCAGCCGTTGTCGCTGTACACCCGTTCTTGAAACGCAGTCGTATCCCACACCTCACGGTCGCCGGGTCCATCGCCCAAGCTCCACATCGGGCCGTTGCCGTGTTGTATCGATTCCTCATCGCGACCGCGAACCACGTAATACCGGCGCTCATGATCGACATCCACCACCAACGGGTTCTCAGCCATGTCGCGCGGCAAGCGAATCCGAACCCGCGCGCCGCCCACGTATCTAGCGTTCGCCGCGCACTTCGGCATTCCACCGCCGTTCGGCAATCGTCGCAGCGTAACCGTATCGACGGACCCGTTCCACACCGCGCTCTCATACCCCGGCTTGCGAATCACCGCCACCGGCCCCCACAGCCTCGCGCGAATCTTCCCGTCAGTCTGGCTCTTCACTTCCGGACGGAAGCCGGTATGACCCGCCGTCGCATCCGCAACCGGCGCACCTTCCTCATCGCGTACCGTTACTGCAAACGTCTTCTGCTTCAACTTTCCAGCGTCAAGGCAGACGCCATCCATCCCGGCATCCGCTCGCCACGCACCGAGCAGCGACACACCACGATAGTGAATGCCGCCCATCCCTGCCACCACCAATTGCCGTCCCACAACTCGGCGATCCGCACTCTGCCACCGTGATGCAACAACATCCAATCGCCCCACCCGGTACGTCGCGTCCTCGTACAGTTCCTCATGAGGCGACAATCCCGTCACCTCGCCCCGCTCCAGCCCCGGCGATTCACCGCCAGGCAATCGGAACGTAACGGTGGTCTCCGTCCCACCATCGGCGGCCCAGGAACATTCTGCAAAAGCACCATAGTTCGGCAACCCGCGAAGGACAAGCCGAACATCACCCTCAGCCTCCGCGATCCGCAAGATGGCGCTACGGTACCCCGCCCTGCGCACAACAAGCACAGGCGAATCGGCAGTGACAGCAAAGGCCCCTTCCGCGGACGCAACCCCAATCACCCGCGTCAAATCGGACGATTGGAACACCCGCGCTCCATCCACAGCATGGCCAGCCCCGTCCACCACCACTCCGCGAACCACACGAGATTCCGCAGCGGCAACGATCGCAACCAGGCAAAGCATCACGGCAGTTGCAGACATACGTCATCCATCAACGCATCGAGCACTGGAAGTTCCTTGTCCAATGCGCCCCGATACGAAAACCCACCGCCGAATATTCCAACGACGCGGTGATGCCTTCCATCTGCGGTGGTCCAGCGTGACACGTGGACAGGAAACCGGCCAGATCCCCGATCGCCCCAATACGTCGCATCCTCTACAACCGTTGCCGCCGCGGCGTCCTCATTCCGCATCGTGCTGATACCCCACATAGCACCGCCGCCTTGCACGATCCGCGGCTTGACACCTTTCACGTGGTACGTCTTCTCCCAAGAATCATCACCGGTATCCACGACAGCCTTGCGAAGCAACGCGGCCTTTTGCGGCAATCGCAACGCAACTCAAACATTCCGTCGGCGCCCGTCTCGCGAAACGGCTGTGGACGTATATAGTCGCTGAACGCCTTCTCAAGCGGACGTCCCGCTTCATCCGCCACAACGCCGCTTACCTGCGCCAGGTACAACGCCGCAAGCACCCAAGCAGCCACCATCGAGCCCGTCGCTACTCCCAACCGGTAGGCTTACCCTGATTCTGCTCGTCCAGCCACTTCTTCAGCGGCGCAAAATAATCGACAATCGCCGTCGCATCCATCTGCTTCTGACCATTCGTCACAACAGCCAAAGCCTCGGGCCAAGGCTTCGACGCGCCCATTGCCAGCATCTGCTTCAGCTTCGCCCCGGCAGCCTTATTCTCGTAAATCGAGCAGCGATGCAGCGCGTCCGTACACACCGCAATCTGCGACAACCCGCGATGCATCTGGAACTGCAGAATCGCCGCCAAAAAGTACCGGCTGTACGGCGTATTCCCCGGCACGTGGTACTTCGCACCCGGATCAAAATCCTCCTCCGTCCGAGCCACCGGCGGAGCGACACCCTGATACTGCTTCCGCAAACTCCACCATGCCTCGTTGTACTTCGCCGGCGGAACCGCGCCCGAAAACACCTGCCACCGCCACTTATCCACGAGCAACCCAAACGGCAAAAACGCGACCTTATCCAGCGCCCGCTTCAACAGCAGACCAATATCCTTATCCTGCGGCGGAGCCTTATCCAGCAGTCCGATCTTCACCAGGTACTCCGGCGTCACACTCAACGCCACCGTATCCCCAATTGCCTCATGGAAACCGTCATTCGCTGAATCGCGATACAAGAACGGTAGGTTCTTGTACTCGCGCTGATAGTAGTTGTGCCCCAACTCATGATGGACCGTCGTGAAGTCTTCATCGTTGATCTCGATGCACATCTTGATGCGGATGTCTTCGCTAAAGTCGATGTCCCACGCCGACGCATGACAAACCACTTCGCGATCCCGAGGCTTCAAGAACTGTGACCGCGTCCAGAAGGTCGGCGGCAGCGGATCAAACCCCAGCGAGCTAAAGAACTGCTCGCCGTACCGCACCATCTGCTTCGCATCCACCTTGCGCGCATTCAGGATCTTCGTCAGGTCGTACCCCGGATCCGCATTCTTCGGTGCCAACTCCGGGTACAGCGCGCCCCACTCCTGGGCCCACATATTGCCCAACAAATGCGCCGGTATCGGACCCTTCGCCGGCACCACCGCATCGCCGTACTTCTCCCGCAACTTCCACCGCACATACGTATGCAGGCTCATGTACAGCGGCTTCACCTGCTCCCAAAGCCGGTCTACTTCCTTGGCATAAGCTTCGGGCGACATATCGTACTTGGACCGCCACATCGCACCCGTATCCTCGAACCCCAACTCCTTCGCACCTTGATTCGACAACTGCACGAACCGCACATAGTGCTCGCGAATCGGCTTCGAGATCGCGTGCCAGCCCTTCCACGCCGCTTCCAATTCCTTGGGATTGCGCGACCGTGCGATGATCCGCGACAAATCGCCGAGATCCTGGCAAGGCTTCCCATCTTCAGGACAGTACTTGCCCTTGCCGTAAATGCCTTCCATCTCGGCAAGCAACCGAGCCAACTCTGCCGAGGACTTCTTATCCGCCGGAGGCGCAGCCGTCAGCGACAGCTTCAACAGCTTCATCTGCCGCGCCGTTTCGGCAGGCAACTTCAGCCCGTTGAAGCGCGCGGCCTCTTTGGCCATCTGCGCGTTGGCCGACATCAGGCGGTCATTGAGCTTGGCCGCCATGCGCTCAGTATCGTCAGTGATGTTGGTGGCCCGAGTCCAATCGGCGAGAGAGAAGTCGATCATCAGTTCGAGCAGGCGATCATTCGCCCGCTCGATAAACTGTTGCGCTTCCTGCACCGTTGGCGGCTTCTTAGCAGCCGGAGCCTGCGCCAGGGCAAGGATGGGGAGAAAAACAAGAAGAATACGTCGAAACATGGGCTTACTACACCCATGATACGGCGGCAGCCTGCGGACCTAGCTCGCGCTGGTGCTCGCAGCCTCGGCGCTAATCACCGTTTGGAAGTAGGCGACAGTCTCCCGCAGACCATCTTCCAGCGGGACCTTCGGCTCCCAGCCCAGTACTTGCTTGGCTTTGGTAATGTCCGGACGCCGCCGCTTCGGATCGTCTTCCGGCAGTGGCTTATGCACGATCTGGGACTTCGTACCCGTCAACCGCTGGATCCGCTCGGCAAACTCCAGCATGGTCAACTCCGTCGGATTCCCGAGGTTCACCGGATACCGCTCGTCCGACAACATCAGCCGGTACAATCCGTCCACCAGATCGCGGACATAGCAGAAGCTACGCGTCTGTTTGCCATCGCCAAACACCGTCAACGGCTCGCCACGCAGGGCCTGATCGAGAAACGCAGGAACCACACGGCCATCGTTCAGCGCCATGCGAGGTCCGTACGTATTGAAGATGCGCGCGATGTTCGTCCGAACGCCCTTCACACGATGCCAGGCCATGGTCAGCGCCTCAGCGTACCGCTTGCTTTCGTCGTAGCAGGAACGTGGACCCACCGGATTCACATTGCCCCAGTACGTCTCCGTCTGCGGATGCTCCAAGGGATCGCCGTAGCACTCCGACGTCGACGTAATCAGAAAGCGGGCATCGTTGGCATGCGCGATCGCCAGCATATTGCGAGTCGCCGTGGACCCCGTCTCCAAAGTCTCCAGCGGAAACGCCAAATAGTCCCGCGGACTGGCGAGCGACGCATAGTGCAGCACCGCGTCGAACTTGCCAAAATCAGGGATCGACCCAGTGACGTCGCATTCCTCAAACTGGAACTTCGATTCCGTGGCTAAGTGTGCAATATTACGGCTCTGGCCGGTTTGAAAATTGTCGAGCCCAACCACCTCATGACCCTCCGCCAACAGGCGGTCGCACATGTGGGAACCAATGAAGCCGGCAGCTCCGGAAATCAGGATACGCAAACGCTTAGGCTAACATGGCCACCTAAGCCTGCACGATCGTAAGGATGCCGTTAACAGAGCCTTTCGCGTCGCGAATCGGTACAGACCGGAACTCCGATTGCACAGGTTCGCCGTTCTTCCGCATCAGCCGGATGCAGCCCATATTCCCATCCGGTTGCGGCTCCAAAACCATGTTCGGAAGCTTTTGCCCCAGAACCTCGTCGCGGCTCCAACCGAGCATCGTCTCCGCCGCGCGATTCCAAAAACTCACATGCCCGTCTAGCCCCACCGCAAACATCGCCATCGGCATCGCATCAAACAGGGGATTCGCTGGATCTGCCATGGCCGCCTTCCGGAAAGCCTTCCCATGGAACAATTGCGCGGAAGCATCCCCTTCGGCTAGCCGGATAGCAAAGCGCATCGCCAGGTACTGGCTACTCACGTTCTTCAGATACCAAAGCACCGCGGGCGCGATCACCGTGAAGAAGATGTTGAAGATATCGTCCAATGCCGGACGCGACGTTTGTAAGAAGAACCCCGAACCAGCCAGCAAACGCAGGCTATGAAAGGCAGCGGTGAAACCAATCAGACCCGTCAGCATTCGATCTGTCCGTGTCTGCACCCGGCCCACCATAAAGAGACACCATCCGGTAACCGCAAGCGAAACCAATAAAGCGATCCCGTTCAGCGGATGACTTCGTATGAGATTGAAAAATTCCATCGCTCCCCCCCGGGCTCACAAAGGGATTATCGTCAGGCCGGATAGGGATCGTTAATGATTCTGCTGCAATTCTGTACTACAGGCCGTCCGCTCGAAAGTGGTCATGCCCCAGAGGTTCCAGCGCGGTTTCCTCAAAATTGATCAACCCGGGGTCTCCCGCCTCGATCACTCCGACCCGCAGGCTACCCTTCGGCGGTTTCAACCGCGCCGGCATCGTGAACACCAGTTCATAGTCCTCACCGCCATGCAGCGCCTGCTCGAGCGAAGTACCCTTCACCAGCGGGATCTTCTCCAGCGACGCCGCTACCCCGGATGCCTTGCACAACCGGTTCAGGTCCATCGAAATCCCGTCGCTCAAGTCCATCGCCGCCGTTGCTCGACCCCGCAGCAGCTTCCCGAACTCCAGCCGAGGCACCGGCTTCTGATGTGTCTGCCAAGGCTTACCCAATCGCCCGGACACGTAAATCACGTCCCCCGGCCGCGCCCCGTCGCGACGCAGAGCCTTGCCTTCCGGCACACCGCCACACGCCATGACGTCGCACACGATCTTCGGTGCCCGCGACAGATCTCCGCCCGCCAGCACGATTCCGTACTTCTTCGCCAGCTTCAAAAACCCGCGTAAAAAGCCTTCCAGCCATTTGGGATCGAGCATCGGCGGCATCGCCAACGACAACAAACAGAAGCGAGGCTCCCCGCCCATCGCCGCCAAGTCGCTCAAGCTCCGCGCCAGCGCTTTATGCCCCGCCGCCTCCGGCGGAAAGATCTCCCGCGTGAAGTGGACATCCTCGATCAGAAAGTCCGTCGTGAAGACCTGATCCTCGCCCTTGCGTGGACGATAAATCGCGCAGTCGTCGCCGATCCCCAGCACCAGTTCCCGCGTCGGCGGACCCGCATGCTTCCGGATCCAGTCGATGATCTGCCCTTCGTTCATTCCGAAGCCACAGCCGTAGCCAGCACGAGCCCGGCAGGCAGTTCCTCGCCGAACATCTTGGCCATGTGACGCAAATCGGACGACTCGTCCGCTTCCAGATCCAGATCCGGAAACGCACGCCGCACCGTATCCAGCGCCGCCGGAGCCAGATCCCTCGTACCATCGCCCGTCACACGTGCCATCGACAGCACAGCATCGGCAGAATGCGGCACTTTCGACACAGCCTCAATCCACCGCGTCGCCGTACCCGCCGGCAGCACCTGGTTGATCGGCCCGTAAAACAGCTTGCGGGCACCCAGGCGGGACAGGCACCACAGCGCCACTTCCACCATCTCGCCCTTCTTGATCCGTTCCACCAGCGCATCGCCGATCTGCGTTCGCGTCTGCTGCGGCAGCAGTTCCAAACTCGATGCCGTACGCCACATCTCGCGCATCAGGCTCGTATTCACCCGCGGCGGCTTCTTATTGAACTTCGGCAGCAAAAACGGCGAAATCCGCTGGAAGATGTCCACCTGCTGGTTACGATTCAACCCGCCGGCCACACGCCCGCAGAAGATCCACCAGTCGATCTCGTTCTGTACCTGATTCGCAAACGTCAGCCCCGATGCGTACACCCGCCGCGCCTGCTCAATCCGGTAATCATCGCCCGGGAATCCAAACCCCGGCCGCAAACAGAACCCGCACAGATTCAGCCACCGCAGTTCATGCGCCGCGCTACGCTTGCGGCCCGCCGCAAGTTCCAGCATCTGATCCGCAAACTTCCGGATCGCCGAGAGCGGCCATGAGTTACGTCCCAAGCCCAGCGCCTGCTCCATCTTGCTTGGCAACTCTTCCGGAGCCCCGTCGCCTTCAAACACATCCGCGATCAGCTTCGCCGCCGCTGCCATCGCCTCATCGGACACCACCGCCGCCGCACGCACGGCCGACGCCTGCGCCTGCTTCCGCAGTTCGAACTCCAGCCGCCACCGATGCTCGCTGACCTTCGAATCCGCCCACATCGCAATCGTGCCAACTTCGGTCAGCTTCGCGCCCAACTTCACCGGCACCAACCGCTCGCCCTGCTTCCCGAACCGGATCACCGCCGACAACGGTGCATGCAACTTCAGATCCCCGGACTCCAAATCCGCCACCGGAAACGCAATCGCCGCCCCTACCGGATCCTCCGCCCGAATCAGCGAACTGTACAGCTTGAACGACACCGGCTTATTCGCCACCAACTGCAGCGCATCGTTGTCGACCTCGAGCGTATCGCCCTCTTCGGCCCCGCGAGGCACCACGCACAGAGTCTCAATCGTCGTGTCCGGATTCGCCGACGCGACCCCCAGGTAATAACTCCGCGGCAGCCCGCCGCGCACGATGAGCCCCTGCCCCGTCGACCTTGCGTACGAATAGTACGCCGCGCCCACCGACACCGCCAGATCCAGGTCGCGATTCTCAAACACCACCGGACGCTTGCCGTACCACTTCTCGATCACGTCCACCACGCGATCCCGCAGCAGATCCGGAATAAAGAACCCGCCGTTGAACAGAATCGCGTCCGGAGCCGCATCCGCCGTACTCAAAAACGCCGCCAGATGCCGCGTCACCGCCGGATCCGACACATACGGCAGCCCGACCTCGCGGAACAAACTCCGCTTCTCTTCCTGTGGCTTATCGCCGAGCTCGCAAAACGGCAGGAACCCGTCCAGCGCCAACTCCAGCGCCTCTTCCCGCGTGATCTCGGTCCGCAGCGTACCGCCAATCACCGACGATCCCGAACCCAACACCGTAATGTCGACAGTCTTCAGATTCGAATCGCCCAGCAGCTTCTCTTTCGCCGCCGCACACTGCCGCCGCAGCGCCGACCTCTGCCGGATCGACAGCGTCTTGCCCAGCTTCGATTCCACCAGCCAGGCCAACGTCAAATCGAGATTATCGCCGCCCAGCAGCAGGTGCTTCCCCACTGCCGTACGCGTAAACTCCACACGATCGCCCTCGCGCTTCACCTTGATCAAGGTAAAGTCGCTCGTACCGCCGCCCACGTCGCAGATCAGTACATTCTGCCCGTCAAACAGCGCCTTCTGCGACCTCGACAGATCATTTGCGATCCACGAATAAAACGCCGCCGCAGGTTCTTCCAGCAAGGTGAACTTCTCGATCCCCGCTTCCTTCGCCGCCGCTACCGTCAATTCGCGCGCTTCCTCATCGAACGACGCCGGCACTGTCAGCACAATCTCCTGATCGCGCAACGGCTGCTGGAACTTCTTCTCAAATGCCTCGGCAATGTGGCCAATCACCTTGGCCGACACTTCCACCGGCGACAGTACCCGCCCCGCTTCCTGCGCATCCCAAGGCAGGATCTTCGCCGTACGATCCACATCCGGGTTCGACAGCCAGCTTTTGGCCGAATGCACGGACTTAGTCGGCACAATCGCCCCTTGGTCTCGCGCAAACGCACCCACATACGTCTGATCCGGCCCTAAAAACAGAAACGACGGCAGTGTCCTTCTGGACTCCACCGTCTCTGGCGCCACCGTCTGTGGGATCTCCAGCACATGAATGGGCGGAAAGTCCGCCTCCTGCGCCTCTTTCGGGTCGATGTAGGCAAGCGCCGAATTCGTTGTGCCGAGGTCGATGCCGACTTTCACTGTTGTTTGACCTTCTCCCTGACGTTGAACTCCAGCTTCCAGCGCCGTCCGTCCTTGGCGACGCACCACACCTGCAACTGCCCGGTCTCGGTGACAATCGTTTCCAGCGTCACGCGCACGGTCTCGCCTTTATCGCCGCTCAGCGTAACCTCAATCGGCGACATCTGCACCAGATCCTCGCCGACATCGTCGATCATCTCGCCCGCCGCATCGTGATTGCGCTTGGCGGAATTGAAGAACCGGAACTCCGCCGGCTCACCCACCACCAGCGAAAATTCACGACCCGCCGGCAGCGTGACACTCGTGCCCTCTTCCATGCCAAACGGCGCGACAGCCAGCGCCTTCACCGGAGGCCGGAACCCAGGCACCGCAGGCATCGCCGACTCGATCCCGATGTAGTACGTCTTCGGTACGCCACCGCGAATCCGAATGCCTTTGCCCTTGCGAGCCTCGCCATAGTACGCCGCCCCGCGAGCCACCGCATGCATCAGGTCTTCGCCCTGCAGCGCTTCCACCGGCGTCGATGTCCAGCGCTGCAACTGTTCCAGGATCCGCTGCCGGACCACCGGAGCCTTCAGCACCCCGCCATTGAACAGAACCTTATTCGGATATACGCCCGCGCCATTCAAGAACGCCGCCAGATGCCGCGTAAATGCCGGATCCGCGGCGTACGGCAACCCCGCTTCCGCCAGACCCGCGCTACGCCGCGCCGGACGTTCGTCCTTATCCACAAACGGCAGGAACCCGTCGAGCAAAATCCCCTCGATCTGCGACCGCAATACCTTCGCCTTGATCGTCCCGCCAATCAGCGACGTACCCTTGCCCAACAACGTCACCGGCCACTCTTCGGTCTTGGCATCGTTACTCAGCAGGTTCTCTTTCGCCGTACGGCACTGCTGCCACAACGACTGAAACTGCACCCGGTCGGGCTTCGACTTCAACGTCTGCTCGACAGTCCTTGCGATCGCCAAGTCGATGTTGTCGCCGCCCAGCAGGATGTGGTCGCCCACCGCCACGCGATCGAGCACCAGATTGCCGTTCTCGTCCTTTGCCCGGATCAGCGAAAAGTCCGTCGTACCGCCGCCGATGTCGATCACCAGAATCACATCGCCGGGCTCCACATGCTCGCGCCAATCCGGATGCCGCTCGATCCACGAATAAAACGCCGCCTGTGGCTCTTCGAGCAAAATCGGTGTGGGATACCCGGCCAGCGCGGCCGCACGTTCGGTCAATTCCCGAGCCGTCGCGTCAAACGATGCCGGAACCGTAATCAGTACATCCGCAAACGGCTCTTTGCGCGACTGCTCCCAGGCCTGTTTCAGATGCGCCAGGTACGCCGCCGACGCGTCCACCGGGGACTTCTTCTCTACGCCCTCCGGAGCCTCAAACGGCAATATGGCCGCCGTGCGATCCACGCCCGCATAAGACAACCAGCTTTTGGCCGACGAGATCAGCCGTCCAGGATTCTCCGCCCCGCGCTTCTGCGCCAGTACGCCCGCCACAGGACCCGTCACCGTTCCTGCTGGAAAATCATTCGGTCCTGTCAGGTATAAGAAGGACGGCAGCAGCGGCTCCGCGCGTTCTTCGCCCGGATTCACCAGTTGTGGAATAGAAAAAAGCTGTACTGCGCCGGCTTCGTCCGTATACGCAAGCGCGCAGTTGGTAGTGCCGAGGTCGATGCCTATCACGACAGTCCTCTGCTACTCGATTTCGAGTTCGGCGGGAGCCACCAGCTTCAGGTTCTGGCTCTGCGCCAGCGGCGGCAGTTCGATCTTCTCGGCCTTCCAGCCCTTATGGCGCAGCAATCCGCCCGGAGCCTTGCCGCTCGCCGGAACATTGCCGATCAGCTTGAAGTCCCCAGCCGACGACGAAGGAGCCTTCGTAAAGTCCCCCTCAACACCATCGATCACCGGACCCAGGCTCACGTACCGCCCCAGCGCCTCGCGGCTCTGCTGGTGCACATTCCGTACCGCCGCCCCGATCTGATCGTCTTCGTACGCCGAAATGTCTTCCATCAGAAAGTCCACCAGCCGGGCGTCGCGCTGCAAAATCGACAGCAGCTGTACCGCCCCATCGGCGGGAGTGAACGTAGGCTTGGGCGGAGCAGGCTTCGGCACAGACGACGCCTTGATGTAGCCGTGCTCTTTCGCGATGTCTTCAGGAAGATTGCCTCCCAGCAGGGCAAAGAAAGCCCGGAAGGCGGAACCAATAGCCAAGTTCAAAAACCTCTAGTTTCTTTCGTTACGAAGTTTCAGGATAGCAATCCGCCCGTCAAAACCGCTGGCAAACCGTCCGGAAATCGAATGGAAACCCGCTCCTGGAATCGGGGTCCAGCTACGTCCCCCGTCGTACGACACATCCGTCCCATCCGGACCCGTCGCCACCCACATATCCTTCTTCCCAACCAACGCCACCGCGGACCGGAAGCCGCCCAACCCGGCGACAGCCGTCCAGGTCTTTCCCCCATCAGACGTCACGGCCAGCGTATCCCGAGCCTCGCCGGTCTTCCGGTAATCCCCACCAGCCACAAACCCATGCCGCGCGTCCGCAAAAGCCACAGAGAAAATCCCCGCGCTCGCGCCATCATGCCGTACCGGCGTCTGCGCGACCTCCCACGTCCTGCCCCAGTCCTTAGACCGGAACACTCGCGCGCCCTTCTCACCGCCCGTCGCGAACCAAGCCAGTCCACCTTTATATACGGCGATCGCGGTACCGCTCGCCGCAAACGCGCCTTCCCCCTCATTCGCGGGTGGCAATCCAGCCGCCGGAACCCTCGTCCAACTCTTGCCGCCGTCCGCCGTGGTCAACACCGTGAACCGTCCGCCCACCGGATCTCCGACCAGGATTCCCCGCTTCCGGTCCCAGAACGCCATGCTGTCAAAGAACCCATCCGTATCCGTATTCTGGTACGACAGTTTCCAATTGGCGCCGCCATCTTCTGTACGGTAGATCCTGGACTTCGCCCCAGGACCCGCGGACATCAGCACCGCCGTCTTCCAATCGAACCCTTCGACATCCCGAAAGTCCAGCTCTTCCGTACCCGCAAACCCACGGGACTTCCAGGACTTACCTCCGTCCAACGTCAACAGAACCGTGCCCGATCCGCCAGACGCCCAAGCCACCTCTCTTCCAGGCGACGACAGCCCTCGCAGCGACGCCTTCGTCCCTGAGGCGAGTGGTTCCCACTGTGCCGAAACGGCGACAGCGCATAACGTGACAAAGACGGGAAACAAGGACTTCAGTATCCCATATGCCCCCTGGAACACCGATTGCTACATCCGGACCGAAGCTGAAAAACCAAATCGACTTCAGTTAGAATGAGAAAGTTTGATGTCCGTAGGTCTCACGCCCCGCTTCGGGCAAATTATCCTCCTATGCAGGTATGGCCGTCGCCGTCCGCTGGGGGAACCTACCCCCCGGTGGTAAAGTCTCGTTTGCAATCGCAGCAGAGTGGAAAGGAACGTGGTTTGATGAAGTTTTGCAGGCTCAGCAGCCTGTCCGTGAGAGAAGTTTGCCTGTTCGCGCTAACCGGAACCTTCCTTTTCACTGGCGTACCCACGGTCTCCGCGCAGCAACAGCCGCCGCAGCAACAGCAGCAGCAGCAAACGCCTCCCCCGGCGCCACCACCGCAGAAGAAGCAGGCCAACCCCTTCGAAACGGTTCCGCTGACACAGGAATCTGCGCCCGCCAAACCGGTACCCGGCCAGGCTAAACCGCAGCTGGAGGCTCCCAAGCCCGCTGTCGACGGTGCGCCCGCGCAACAAGGCCCGGTGGAAGACGTCATCGAAGCCATCGAATTCCGCGGCGCCCGTCGCGTACCGCAGGACACCCTGCGCGCTCTCATCTTTACGAAGCGCGGCGACAAGTTCGAACCCGAAAGCCTCAACCGGGACTTCATGGTCCTCTGGAACACCGGCCGCTACGACGACATCACCCTCGAACGCGAACCCGGCCGCACCGGCTGGATCATCCGCTTCCTGCTCACCGAACGCCGCATCGTCCGCACCATCAAGTACGAGGGCAACAAGTCGCTCACCATCTCCGAAATCCTCGACCGTTACAAAGAGCGCAAGGTCGGCCTTCAGGTCGAATCGCAGTACGACCCTAACAAGGTGCAGCGCGCACGCAACGTCCTGATCGAATACCTCGCCGAACGTGGCCGCCAGTTCGCCAAAGTCGAACCGGACATCCGCCAGATTCCGCCATCGTCCCTGGAAGTCACATTCAAGATCCAGGAAGGCCCCAAGGTGAAGGTCGGCAATATCGAAATTGAAGGCAACAAGGTATTCAGCGACAAAGCCGTACGCCGTGCGATGAAGAACTTGAAGCCCATCGGCATTCCGTACTCCATCTTTGCCGAAGAGCTTTTCGCCAAGAGCTTTGACTCCACCAAGCTCGATGAGGACTCGGACCGTATCCGCGTCGCCATGCAGCAAAAGGGCTACTTCACAGCCCGCGTGACGGATCGCAAGGTCACCATGCGCGACGTCCAGAACCGTGCTTTCTGGCGCCTCCCCATCATTCAAAAGCCCAAGTACAAGCCGGGCAAGGTCGCGGACCTCAACCTCACCGTCGACGAAGGCAAGCTGTACACGCTCAACAAAGTCAATTTCAACGGCGTCAAGCTCTTCAAGACTCCCGACGCCCTGATGACCCCGCTCTTCGGTATGCGCGAAGGCGACATCTTCGCCACCCAGAAGCTGCAAAAGGGCCTCGAATCCCTCCGCAAGCTCTACGGCGAATTCGGCTACATCGACATGGTGCCCGAGCCTTCCTTCGAGCCCGACACCAACACCGGCAAGATGGACCTCACTCTGGCCATCGACGAAGGCAAGCAGTTCTTCGTCCGCCGTATCGACTTCAGCGGCAACACCACCACGCGCGACAAAGTCATCCGCCGCGAACTCCTGATCGACGAAGGCGACATGTACAACACCCGCTTCTGGGAACTGTCCATCCTGCGTCTCAATCAGCTCGGCTACTTCGACGTCCTCAAGGAAAACGAAAGCGTCGACATCAAGCGCGACACCCGCAACAACACCGTCGACCTTACGTTGAAGGTGAAGGAGCGCGGCAAGAACTCCGTACAGATGAACGGTGGCGTCTCCGGCATCGCCGGCAGCTTCATTGGCTTCTCGTATGCCACCAACAACTTCCTCGGCTTGGGTGAAACGCTCTCGATTTCCACCCAGCTCGGCGACCGTATGCGCGACGTGACCTTCTCGTTCACCGAGCCGTACTTCCTCGACAAGCCGATCCAGGTGGGCTTCACCGTCTTCTTGCAGCGCTTTAACTACGACCAGGGCCGCGAAGTCTCGCTCCTCTCCGGCCGTAACCTCATCCCGTACTTCGACCAGCTCGGTTCGGCCAACCGCGTCAACTACGTCTCCAACGGACGCGGCGCCACCGTCTTCATGCAGTACCCGCTCAAGCGCAGCTTCGCTCGCGTCGGCGTCAGCTACGGCTACACCATTCAGAACATCCGTACCCTGTCCGACGCCGCCAGCGCCCTGTTCAACTTCTCGCAGTTCCAGCAGTTGAGCGGCCCCAACCAGTTGAGCGGCATCCGCACCAGCCAGGTCATCCCGTCGTACACCTACAACACGGTCAACCACCCCATTACGCCCACCGCCGGACGCAGCTTGTTCATCTCCACCGCGTTCGCCGGCAGCGCCCTCGGCGGCACCGTCAACTCGTTTGAACCGCAGATCGACGCCAAGTACTTCCGGGCAGGCTTCAAGCGCGGCCACGTCATCGGTATGCACGCCCTCGGCCGCTTCATCACCGGCTACGGCGGCAAGGTCGCTCCGCCCTTTAACCGCTACTACATGGGTGGCGAAAACGACATCCGCGGCTTCCAGATCTGGGAACTCTCGCCCATGGCGTACATCCCGTCCACCGGCGCCGTACAGGTCTACAACAACGACGGTTCGCCCCGTCAGCAGAAGATCATCAACGCCGACGGCACCACCAGCTTCGTCAACACCACTCTGACGATCCCCACCTACCAGTTCGTACAGCCCGGCGGCGACACCCAGATCGTTACCAACTTCGAGTACCGTATCCCGATCTTTGGCCCGGTCTGGCTCGCAGGCTTCTTCGATGCCGGCGTCAACCGCCTCTCGCGCCCCGGCCAGTTGAAGATCAACGACCAGCGCATTGCCGAACTGAACGGCCTCTTCCCCGAAGCCGCCTTCCAGCCCCAGGCGCGCATCGTACGGGCCTCTCAGGCCATCCGATCCTCTACCGGCGTCGAACTCCAGGTCCTCATGCCTGTGGTCAACGCTCCGTTCCGTTTATACTGGGCTTACAACCCGACGATTTTTGACGGCGTGGTCCAGCCGCCCATCGCAACAGACCGTTCGGCCTTCCCGAACAGCATCACGTTTGCGGAAGCGGTCCGGAACTTCCTCCCGTTTGCTTACCGCGAGCGGCGGTCCACTTTCCGGTTCTCGATCGGCCGTACGTTCTAATTAGAGAAAGTTTTAGAGTTGCTACAGGAGTTTTCGAATATGAAGTTTGTCCGTCTCATCGCGCTTGCCGCCGCCACCGTCGTGGCCGCCAGTGCGCAAGCCAAGGTCGCGGTGATCAACATCCAGGCTGCGATCGCCAACACCAAGGACGGCAAGAAGGCCGCCGAAGAGCTCGACTCCCGCATGGCCCCCCGCAAGCAGGACCTCGAAAAGAAGCAGGCCGACATCAACGCCCTCAAGGATTCTCTCCAGCGCGGCGGTTCCGCCATGTCGGAAAACAGCAAGCGCGAGTTGATGGGCAACATCGACAGCAAGACCAAGTCCTACAATCGCGACCTTGAAGACGCCCAAGCCGAACTCCAGCAGGAACAGGACAAGGTCCTCGGCGAACTCGGCCAGAAGATGATGGCCGTCATCGACAAGTACTCCCGCGACAACCAGTACGTGCTCGTCCTCGACGTCAGCAACCCCCAGACCCCGGTCCTTTTCGCCTCCAACACCATCGACATCACCCAGGCGATCATCGAGATGTACGACAAAAACGCTGCTTCTATGCCCGCTGCTCCCGCCAAGCCGGCAGGTGCTGCTCCGGTCAAGCCCGCCCCCGCGGCGCCCGCAACAAAGAAGTAACCCATTAAGCGTTCTTCATCATCCAACGGATGAGACAATCGGAAAGGGTTGTCTCATCCGTTTCTATTTTTATGGAAGCTGTTTTCGTCTGGATCACAACATACGGCTACATCGCACTCTTCTGCCTGCTGATGCTCGGCATCGTAGGCCTCCCCATCCCCGATGAAACGCTAATGGTCTTTTGCGGCTACCTGATCTCCGAAGGCCGCCTCGACCCCATGGCCACGTGGCTCACCGCCTTCGCCGGAAGCGCAACCGGCATCACCATCAGCTACATACTAGGCCGAAAATGGGGCTTAACAGTCGTCCATCGCTTCGGCAAGTACATGCACCTCACTCCCGAACGTTGGGATAAAGTGATGCGTTGGTTCGACAAAATTGGCCATTGGACCCTCTTCATCGGCTACTACATCGCCGGAGTCCGCCACTTCACCGCCGTCGTCGCCGGAGCCTCCGGCTGCAAGACGCCCACCTTCGCCCTCTACTCCTACACAGGTGGCGCGCTCTGGGTCACCATCTTCCTGAGCCTCGGCTACGTCGTCGGCGCCAATTGGAAGGTGATGGCGGAAAAGGTCCATCACAACCTCGCAATCGTCAGCGGCGTACTCTTCGCCCTGATCGCCATCTATTTCCTGGTACGCTGGTTCCGCAACCGCCCGCTTGCCAAGGAATCCGACTAAGTGAACGCTTCCCCCATCCGAATCTTCGACACCTTGCGCGGCATGCAGCGCGCAGAAGCCCTCAAGGCCGCCATCGAACTCAGCCTCTTTACAGCCATCGCCCGAGGCTTCAACACCGCCGCGACCCTTGCGGACGCCTGCCATGCTTCCGAGCGCGGCATCCGCATCCTCGCGGACTACCTCACCATCGACGGCTTTCTCGCCAAAGCCGATGGTGTCTACTCGCTGGCTCCTGACGCCGAAGTCTTCCTTGTTGAAGGCTCGCCCGCCTACCTCGGCAAGGCTGTGCCTTTCCTCATGCACGAGTCCCAGCGCAAAGCCATGGAGTCGCTCACCGATGCCGTTCGCAAAGGTGGCACCGCTCTCGAAGACCAGGGCTCCGTGTCGGACTCGCACCCCGCCTGGGTCGACTTCGCCAAAGGCATGATGCCCATGATGATGCCGCCCGCCCACAAAATCGCCGACCTCATCGCCGCGGACTCCAACAAGGTCCTCGACATCGCCGCCGGCCACGGCCTCTTCGGCATCGTCATCGCCCAACGCAATCCCGCCGCCCACATCCACGCGCTGGACTGGCCCAACGTACTCGACGTCGCCCACGAACACGCCACCCAGTTCGGCGTTGCCGATCGCTACCACAAGCTCCCCGGCGACGCGTTCGCCATCGACTACGGCACCGGCTACGACGCGGTCCTCTTCACCAACTTCCTCCACCACTTCGACCACGCCGCCAACGTCCGGCTCCTTAGCAAGGCGCATGACGCGCTCAAACCCGGCGGCAAAGCGGTGATCCTCGAATTCGTCCCCAACGACGATCGCGTCACCCCGCCCGAATCCGCAGGCTTCGCACTCACCATGCTCGCCGCGACACCCGGCGGCGATGCCTACACGTTCAAGGAACTCGACAGCATGTGCCGCGAAGCAGGCTTTGCGGCCGCCACCGCGCATCCGGCCCCGCCATCGCCCGAAACCATCGTCATCGCCACCAAGCCCTAAGGCGTTAGCTTCTGGATGTGGCTCTCCACCAGAGCCGCATCCGGAGCCTTCGGAGCCAACTCCAGATACCGCCGCATCTCCGCCACCGCCTCCGCGTTCCGCCCCTGCACCCCTAGCGCGATCCCCAACAGATGATGCGCCTTCGGCAGCCCTGCCTTGCCAGCCGCTTCAATCGCTGCCCGTGCGGACTTCTCCGCCTCGTTCGGAACGCCCTTCTTCAACTGCGCCATCGATTGGTACAACCAGGCCTCCGCCAACCCCGTCGGATTCAGCGCCAACGCCTTATCGCCCGCCTCGATCACCTCATCCCACTTCTCGTGGCGCATCGCCAGCAACTGGATCTGTACCCACGGCAGTGCAAACTGCTTATCCAGCTCCACGGCCTTGCGGAACGCAGCCAGAGCCTCGCCCTCATCGCCTAGCTCCTTGCGCGCAAGCCCCAACTCGTACCATGCCTCCGGATCCCGCTCATACTGTGCGACAGCCTTTTCCAGTTTCCCCCTCGCACCCTTCGCATTCTTCTTCTCCGCCTCCTTACGAGCCTCCGCGCGCAGCTTCTGTACCTCCGGCGGGGCCAGCAGCGACAGGTAACTGATCGTACCCCCAGCCTTCCCCGCCGCCGCCCCACGCAGCGGCTTCAGCACCACCGTACCCAGTCCGACCCCGCCCGCCGGCCTCGTCAACTGGATCTCGCGCGATTCGCACCCCGGCACATGCAGCGTCACCGTACACGTCGCACCGCCCTGATTACTGATGGTTCCCGTCAGCGCAAACCGCCCCTTCGCATCCGTGTACACCGGCGCACTGCTGCATCCTGACGACACCAAACCCCGCATACTCGCCGGACCGTACCCTTCAATCTGGATCTCGCCATGCACCGTGAACTGCGAAATGAACGCACGCGCCTGCTGATCCTGGCCCAGCACCAACAGCAACAGCCACGCAAAAACTCCCGACAGGAACATGGCGACAGTCTATCGGGATTTGCGCTTGTGTGGGTATGCAAAACGTTGGACTCCCACTCATCCTTCTCTCCGCCACCACCGGACTTTCTCTTGCCCAAAGCCCCTCCACGGGCACCATCACAATTGACGGCAAAAAGATTCCCATTACAAATGCCTGCGCTTTTGAAGAGATTGACAACTTCGATCCCCAAAAAGTTCGTCTATTCGCAATCTTCTGGACCGACGGCAAGCCACTGGAAGGCACCAGCCGCAACGCTGCCTCAGAACTCGAAGTACGCCGCAAAACCACACAAGCGCCTTACTTGATCGCCGAATTACAACTGCCCAGCCTTCGCTTCATTGGCGGCACCCTCGGACACGGCGAACAACCGCAGTTCTTCAGTTTCTCTGGTGGCGACCCCTGGCTCGAGTTCAAACCCTCTGCCGGCGGATACCAAAAACCCCAGCTTTCTGGCCGCTTCTACACCACCCACACCTTCCAACTCGGCCTGATGGCGCCCCTGGACATCGACATCACCGTGTCCGGCCTTCCCGTGGAACCCGACACCCCACTCAGCAATGAAATCAAAGGCACCGCCGCAGCCCAACACCCTGCCGCAAAAGCCGCCCTACGTTATCTCACCGCGATGAGCAAAGGCGACGTCGCCACCATGCGTTCTCTTTTCCTGGAAGCCGATCGCCCTGCTTTTGACGCTGCGTTTGCCGGCGACCAGGCCAAAGAAATGCTTGCCGTCATGGCGCAAATGGCCAACGCGAACCTCGCCATGCCAATCTACAGCGTCGCCACCAAAGGCAATGTCACCGTAGTCAAGCTCCGCAAGGCGACCGACACCAGCACCGAAAACACAGCCTTCACCCTCCGCCTGGAAAAGGGTCACTACTACATCGCCGAGCAAAACTAAGCAGCTAGTTTCTCGAGTGCTTTGCGCTTGTTTGGGTACACATGAAATCAAACGTATCCTGGTTCGTTTTTGGGGCGGCAGCTCTGATATCTGCCGCCTCGCTGTATGCCCAAACTCCTTCTCCCATCAGTGGCACCTTAACCGTCGGCGGCAAGACCCACAAAATCGTCTCCGCCTGTGCCTTTGAAGAGCCCGATCCCTTCGACAAAGCAAAAATGCAAATCACCGCCGTATTCTGGACGGACGCCACGCCGCTCGAAAGCAACGGCTGCCTTGGACACGGCCCCACCCTGCAGTACGCCGCACAAACCAAATCCACCATCTTCCTGGAAGCGGTACTCGACCAGCCCAAGCTCATCTGGCAAAACGGGACCTTCGGCAGCAAAGACGGTGTTGCGTCATTCAGCATCTCCGGTAGCGACACCCTGCAGTTCACCGCCGCCACGCCCGCGCCAATAGGCGCTGCCACCCTCTCTGGCGCCTTCAAAACCACCAAGCCCCTCGAAATCGGCAGTTCCACCAAGGTCGTGCTCGACGCCAAGGTCACGGCACTCAAAATCGAGCGCCCGGCGCCGCTCACCAACCAACTCACCGGAGCCGCCGCAGCAAACAGCCCCGCCGCCAAAGCCGCCATCCGCTTCCTCACCGCCATGCGCAAGAACGACATGCCAGCGGTACGCGCCATGATCGTCGAAGACGAACGCAAAACCTTCGACGAACAACTCGCCTCTCCCGACGGCAAGCAAATGATCTCCATGATGTCCTCGATGGCCGAAGATGCTCTCAAGATGCCCGTAGCAAGCGTCGTCACACAAGGTGGCATCACACTTGTCACCCTCGAAAAGAAAGTCGATGGCGGCGCCCAATCAGCCAAGTTCAAGTTACGCCAGGAAAATGGCGAATACCGCATCACCCGCAAACGTTAACCGCTGGGCGTGTACGAACACGCCCGCAAATGCGCTTGTTCGGTTATGCGAGCGACTTTTGTCCTGATCATTCTTATGGCCCTTGCCAATGCCGCCACCGGCCAAGCTCCCGTCAGCGGAACCCTCACCGTCAACGGGAAGAGCTACCCGGTCACCTCCGCCTGCCTTTACGAAGAGCCAGCGCCCTTCAACAACAAAGAAATGCGGCTCTCCGCGATGTTCTGGACAGACGGCCAACCGCTCGCACGCAAGTGCCGCGACTCATCCTTTGACCTGTCCAAGCGTCTACGGGAGGGCGGCACGCCATACGTCATCGCGCGTCTTGACCTTCCCAAGCTGGAATGGAGCAGCGGCGTGATCGGTGCCGGCAACATGCCCATGTCGTTTTCCTACTCCGGCAGCGACCCGGCCGTCCGCTTTGAGGGTTCCTACAAGGATGGATCTCTCACCGGCCACTTCGTCTCCAATCGCCCACTTCAGATGGGAGACTCCCCAGCCCTCGAAATGAACGTCAAAGTCACAGACTTGAAGGCCGAGCGAGAGGAACCCATCACCTCCGAACTCACCGGCGCGGCCGCTGCCAAGAGTCCCGCCGCTCTCGCAGCCGCCAAAGTCCTCTCCGTCATGAGCAAGGGCGACCCCAAAGCCATCCGGGCCCTCATCGTCGAGGACGAGCGGAAAAACTTTGACGCAGACCTCGCCTCCAGTCAGGGCAAGGAGATGATCGGCTTTATGACTGAAATGGCCAAAAGCACAATTGGGTTTACCGTCACGAGTGTCGTCACCAGAGGTCCGGTCACCATCGTCAAAATGGAAAAGAAGACCGCCAACGGCAAGGAATCGTCTACCTTCAAGTTCCGCCAGGAAAACGGCGAGTACCGTATCACGCAGAACAACTAACCGGCAGCACTCTTACGAGCCTGCCCCAGCGCGACCCCGGTCCATTCCGCGTTGAGCGACAGGATCTTGAACTGAGCGAGCCCGTACATCGCCGCGGCCTCGCTCAGCCCTTGCCAAGTCAGGCTCTTTCCTTTGCGGTAGAACACCCAGATCTTTGGCTTCTTCCCCAGCCGCGGCACGATCCATTCGAATCCGTCCGCCACCTCTTCCGCAGACCGTACAAACCACCAAACAGCCTCAGTCCGGGCATCCGGCTCCTCCACGACATCCAACTCAAAATCCATCCCGGGCACCAGCCGCTCCAACGCCATCGGAGCCCCTATCAGCGCCACCCGTATCCCCGCCTTGAGCCCGAGTTTCTCCGCCATCGGCCGGTTCGACACCGGAGCCTTTGGAGCTGTCACCGCAGGCACCGGCGGATTCGCAATCGCCTTCTGTACCGTCTTCGCAGCCGTCTTCCAGGAACAAAAAAGCGCGTGAGGCATCACCTCGCGCGCCTTTGCTACTTTCTCTGGCTCACCGCCCGCAAACACCACCGGCACATGCCGCGTCGCCTTCCGGGCCTGATAATGCCACGCGACAGCCTGTCCGTGCGACGGCATACGATCCAGACTCACCACCAGCGCATCCGGCACCGCGTATGTCGCCAGACCCTTCATGCCCTCTCCAGTGACAGGCGCATAAGGAACCACCGCAACATCACCCAGGTATGGGATCAGTTCCGGAATTTCCTCGGACTTCCAATGCAGAAGAATGACCGTAGCCCGTGACATGGGTCAAAAGTAATGGGCCGGTTCCAGTCGGGCTAAGACGACCTTAGGGGCGTATCCAAGAAAACACCGCATTGAGGCACCCGTCGCGCAGCCGCATACTCAGAGAGTACATACCAGCCAAACAACGGCATCATACTACTCCCTTAGGTGACCTGGCGAGAAATAAGTCTTACGCTCGTCAGGTCTATTTTTTTGCCCCAGCAGCAGCGGCCTTCTTGGCCTCCAGCCGTACCTCAACCGGAAGATCGTTCCGAACTTCATCGTTCGGATTCAGAATCAGCGTATCGCCCTCGCGTACCCCGGAATCTACCTCAACGGTATCGCCCGTATCGCGAGTGATGTGGATCTTACGGAACTCCACGCGCCGGTCCATGTTCACCGCCGCCACCATCGCGCCTTCGCTCCGAGTCACCACCGTATCCGCGGGAATCGCCAGTACAGAAGCGGGCTTCGGCAACTGGAACACGACCCTCGAAAACATCCCCGGCTTCAGCGCATTATCCGGATTCGGCAGCTTGATCACCGCCAGCATCGTACGCGTCGTCATATCGAGCGCATGCGCAATCCCGCTCACCTGCAAATCGTACGTACGCCCCAAATCGCTCACAATCAGCTTGGCCGGCGTACCCGCCTGGATGCTGTTCACATATGCCTGCGGGACATTCACAAACACCCGGATCAGACTCAGATCGGACACCCGGAACAGCTCTTTGCGATCCGCCACGCCGCTCTGAATCAGCGTACCCACGTCCGGCAACCGGTACGTAACAAACCCATCGAACGGAGCCACAAGCTTCGTGTAGCTCTTCATCTCCTCGTACCGCTTCAACGTCGCCTGCGCGGCCTGTCGCGCTTCGTTCGCTGCCGTGACCGTCGCCTGGGCCGCTTCGGCTTCCGCCTTCTTTACCTCGAACGCCGCGTCCTTCTCATCGGAATCCTGGGCCGACGACACGCCTTCCTTCGCCAGCTTCTTCCACCGCGCTGCCGTAACTTCAGCCAGCTTCAGCGCCGCTTTGGTCTCCAGCAACCGCGCCTCCGCCTGCTTGATCGCAGCCGCGCTCTGCGACACCGCCGCCCGAGCCTGCTGCAGTTGTTGATCAAGATCCGGCGTCTCCAACTCCGCGAGTGGCTGACCCTTGGTCACCTTCGCGCCGATGTCTACATAGCGCTTCGAAATATAGCCTTCTACGCGAGCATAAATCGGCGATTCGATCTTCGCCTGCAAGTCCGCCGGCAACTCGACCTCAGATGCCCCCTCGGCCCGCACCACCTTGATGGCACGAACCACCGGAACCTTGGCGCTCTCCGTACGTGCCTCGGCCACCAGCGCCTTCTGCCGGTTCAGTTTCGGCCACAAACCAGCGCCTACAACGCCCAGCAGCGCCAGGCCCATCACAGTCAGCAGTGAAATCAGGTTACGCCTGGATGTCATGCCAGTTGTTCTTCTTCCTCACGGTCGTAATCTTTCGGAGCCTTCTTGCGCAAGTAGCTATACACCACCGGGACAAAGAACAGCGTCGCAATCGTCGCTACCGCCAACCCGCCGATCACCGCGCGTCCCAGCGGTGCATTCTGTTCGCCGCCCTCGCCAATCCCTAACGCCATCGGCAGCATGCCCAAAATCATCGCGCACGCGGTCATGATGACGGGCCGCAGTCGCGTATTCCCGGCCTCAAGCGCAGCGTCCGTCGCGTTGTACCCCTTCATCCGCAGTTCATTGGCAAAGTTCACCAGCAGGATGCTGTTCGCGGTCGCCACGCCGATACTCATAATCGCGCCCATCAACGACGGCACGCTAATCGTCGTCTGCGTCAAAAACAGCATCAGCAAGATGCCGCTCAACGCACCCGGCAACGCCATTAGGATGATGAACGGATCCAGCCAGCTTTGGAAGTTCACCACCATAATGAAGTACACCAGCAGAATCGCAAAGCAGATGCCGAATCCCATACCGATGAAGGATTTCTCCATCGTCTCCACCTGTCCGCGCAGGTTGAAGAAGCTGCCCCGCGGCAACTTGCCCTTGAACTCGTTGATGATCTTGTTCACATCGCCCGCCACCGCACCCAGATCACGATCCTGCGTATTGGCATAGATGTTGATCATCGGCTGTACGTTGTAGTGGCTCACCACAGCCTGCCCGCTCGTACGCTCCAAGTCCGCCACAGTATTCAACTGCTGCGTACTCCCGGTCGCCGTACGCAAAGGCGTCTTCAGCACATCAGACGTGGACTGAATCGCGTGCGGCGGCGTCTGCACCGCAACCAGATAATCGACATTGTTCGCCGGATTCAGCCACCAGTTGGTCGCCACATAGCTGGACGACGCCATGCTCACCACCAGGCTCCGCTGCACATCCTGCTGGCTCAGCCCAATCTGCCGCGCTCGCGTACGATCCACGTTGATCTGCAGTTCCGGCACATCGTCCACCTGATGGATATGTACGTCCGCCGCACCCGGAATCGCCGCCATCTTCCGTTGCATCTCGCGAGCCAGTTGGAAGTTCTTGTGATAGTTCCGCATCGGCCCGGCGATCTGCAAATCAATCGGCGCCGGAATACCAAAGTTCAAAATCTGCGCCACGATGTCCGCAGGCTGGAAGAAGAACACCTCGCCCGGATACGCATCGGCCAGTACCTTCCGCAACTCGCGAATGTACCCCTCGGTCGGCGCATGTCCCTTCTTCAGCGAAATCAGGATCTCGCCGTCAAAGGATCCCACCGTCACGCTATCGCTGTAGGCCATGTTCATGCCGCCGGCCGGCAGTCCGATATTGTCCAGAATGTCGCCCAGATCGTTCCGCGGAATCACCCGGCGAATCGTATTCTCGATGTCGCCAAAAATCCGCTCGGTCTCTTCCAACCGCGTACCCGCAGCCGTACGAACGTGCAAGCGAATCTGCCCGGCGTCCACCGCAGGAAAGAAGTCGGTCCCAATAAACGGAATCAACGACCCCGACACAACCGTCAGAAACAGGAAGAACACCGCTACCGTCTTGCGGTTATCCAGCGCCGCGGCCAGCAACCGCCGATACGCCTCGCGCCGCAACTCAAACCAGCGATTGAACGCATCGTGGATCTTCCAGATGATCCCGGCGCTCGAATGATCGGCATCGTGATGCCGGTACATCTCCACTTCCTTCGCCAGCAGGTACCGCACCATCGTCGGCACCAACGTACGCGACAGCAGGTATGACGCCGCCATTGCCAGCGCCACCGCCAGAGCCAGCGGCGTGAACAGATACTTTGCCGCGCCGCTCAAGAACACCACCGGCACAAACACGATACAGATACACAGCGTCGATACAAACGTGGGCACCGCGATCTGCTGCGCACCATCCAAAATCGCCCGTACCAGCGGCTTCCCCTCGCCCAGATTGCGATGGATGTTTTCAATTTCCACCGTCGCGTCGTCGACAAGAATGCCGACCGCCAGCGCCAGCCCGCCCAGCGTCATGATGTTGATGGTTTCGCCCATCAAGTACATGATCGAAAGCGACGCCATGATCGAACACGGGATCGACACGCAGACAATTACCGTACTCCGCCAGCTACCCAAAAACAGCAAAATCATCAGGCCGGTCAGCAACGCCGCAATCGCCGCCTCATGCAGTACGCTCTCAATCGCCGCCCGCACAAACAGCGATTGATCCAACAGCCAGCTCAACTTCACTTCCGGCGGAATAATCGACTGAATACGAGGCAGGTTCGCCTTCATGTTCTGGACGACATCCAACGTCGACGCACTGCCGTTCTTCAGAATCGTCAGCAGCAACCCGCGCTTGCCGTCATGCCGCACGACATTGGTCTGCACCGCGTACCCGTCATGCACACTCGCCACATCGCGCATAAACGTCACCGTGCCGTTATTCGCAACTTTCACTGGAATGTTGTTAAACAGGTTCACCGTCTCCGGCGAGTTATTCAACCGGATCGCGTACTCCCGCCCGCCGATCTTCGCCGTACCCGCCGGCTGCGTCAACGATTGCGAGTTCAGCGCCGTCACCACATCCTGCGGCGACAGCCCTTTCGCAAACAGCGCATCCGGATTCAGGTCCACCATGATCTGCCGCGGCTTGCCGCCATACGGCATCGGCACCGACGATCCGCGAACCGTCGCCATCTGCGTACGGATCACGTTCACGGCCGTATCAAACAACACCTGCTCACTCAACGTATCGCTCGACACCGACATCTGCAAAATCGGCACCGTCGACGCGCTATAACGCAGGATGAACGGAGAACTGATCCCCGGCGGCAAAAAGTGCACCATCGAATTCGAGGTCGCCGCCAACTGCGCCACCGCCGCCTCTACCTTGGCATTGGGGTGAAAGAACATCTTCACCAGCCCAACGCCTTGCAGCGACTTCGACTCGATATGTTCAATATCGTTTACCGACGTTGTGAACGCGCGTTCCGACCGAATTGTGATCATATCGGCCATTTCCTCGGCCGAAATGCCACCGTACGACCAAATCACAGTCGCAATCGGAATATTGATCTCTGGAAAAATATCCGCCGGCATGCGAACGACGGACAGTCCACCGAGAACACAAATCACGATGGCCATCACAACGAACGTGTATGGGCGGCTGAGGGCGAGCCGGACGATCCACATATTTTTTTTTAGATCATTAGAAAGGGCGGCCCGACGTGGGCGCTGGTTACTACGTTTTGGGGTTTATCCAAATGTAGCACCCCGTATACTGTGTCAATGAGCAAGTATTCTAGGCGCGGCTTGCTGGCTGGCTCCGCTGCAACGGCCGCCGCATTCGCACAAAGCAGCGCCGCCAAGCCCAAAAATATCGTCATCTCCAGCGCCAACGGCCTCATCTGCTGCCAGCGCGCCATGCAGATCCTGCAATCCGGCGGCGACACCTTGGATGCCGTCGTCCAAGGCGTCACCCTGGTGGAAAACGACCCCGCGGACGACTCCGTCGGCTATGGCGGCCTCCCCAACGAAGAAGGCGTGGTCGAACTTGATGCCAGCGTCATGCATGGACCCACTCGCCGTGCAGGCTCCGTCGCCGGCGTACAAAACATCAAGAACGTCGCCAAGCTCGCCAAGACCGTGATGGAACAAACCCATCACATTATGCTCGTGGCAGAAGGCGCACGCCGCTTCGCCAAAGCGATGGGCTTCCCGGAAGAAAACCTGCTCACCGAAAAGTCCCGCCTCGCCTGGATGGTCTGGAAGCAGTCCCTACGCGATCCCCAGGGCAACAGCAACTGGAACGGTGGCCGCAACGCCGCCAAACCCAACATTGCCCAGCTCCGCAAGGCCTTCCCCGACGCCACCGAGGAACTCCTCGCCTACGCCTGGGACCGTGCCATTCACCCGCCCACCGGCACCATCAACTGCCTCGCACTCAACGCCAAAGGCGAGATGTCCGGCACCACCACCACCAGCGGACTCGCCTGGAAGATTCCCGGCCGCATTGGCGACTCCCCGATCATCGGCGCAGGCCTGTACCTCGATCAGGACGTAGGCGGCGCGGGCTCCACCGGACTCGGCGAAGAGAACATCCGCGTCTGCGGCGCCCACACCATCGTCGAAAACATGCGCCGCGGCATGTCCCCCAAGGACGCCTGCCTCGATGTCTTAAAGCGCATCTCCCGCAACTACAACGACGACAAGTCCCGCATGACCTTCAACATCAACTTCTACGCCCTCCGCAAGGACGGTGCGTACGGCGCAGCGACCTTATTCGGTGAAGGCGGCAAGCTACCCCAGTTCGCCGTCAACGACGGTGCCAACGGACCCCAAAGCCGCCTCGAAGACACCGCCGTTCTCTACACCCGCTAAAAATCCAGCACAGCCAGGATGGGAAAGTGATCCGACGGATACTTTCCCTCTGGACTGTGTTGCTCCATGGTCTCCGCCATCAGGGACCGCATCTCACGCGTAAAAATCCAATCGATCCGCCGCGGCCGCTCCGCCTTACCCGTAAACCCGTGGAACGTATTCTCGCCACCCAGCCGCACCGGAGCATTCGTCCAGGCATCCTTCAACCCCGCCGCCTCAACCACACCATGTAACTCCGTCGTCGCCGGAGCATTAAAATCCCCGGTCAGGATCACCGGCACATTCCCCGGCAACTTCGCGATCCGCGACAGAATCAGTTCGACGCTCTTCTTCCGTGCCTCAGTATCCTGCTGCCGGTGCGCCAGATGCGTGTTGTAAAAGTAGAACCGGCGTTTGGCCGCATCCCGCGTCTCAAACAATCCCCAAGTCACCATCCGCGGCAGCGACATTTCCCAGGAAACGCTCCCGGGCTTCTCCGGCGTCTCGGACAACCAAAAATTCCCGGACTCCACCAGCTTCAATCGCGACGGTTTATAAAAGATCGCCGAATACTCATCTTCCTGGTTCCCCCGCCGGCTCACCCCAAACCACTTGTACTCCGGAGCCTGCGCCGCCAAATACTCACCCTGCAGATGGAACAACTCCTGCGTCCCAATCAGATCCGGACCCGCCGCGCGCACGGCCGCCACCAGCAGATCCTTCCGGTTCTCCCAAACGTTCTCCCCATCGCTCTTAGCCGGATACCGCACGTTGAACGTCATCACCCGCAAAGGCTCCGCGCCCGCTACCACCGCCATCATCGCCAGCAAACCAAACAGTCTCTTCACAATTGCCTCCAAACAAATCTTAAGGGAAACGGATGAATCTGAGATGACCCTAGGGGAACTCCCTGATCGCCTAGAACCTACCTAGGGGGGCATACTGGGTAACGTCTAGGGGATGTAGCCATCCTGTTTTGTGTTGCCAAAGGGGATGGCAACCGCGTCAGCATAGGCGCGGCATAACGATCAGCTTCCCAATCTCTCATTCGCAGGAAGCGAAAAAACTGTATGTACAACGATGAATACTTCCAAAGAACCTTCAACCACCTGTGCCGCTCGCAAGAAGCCAAAGCGAACCGCCGGCTGGTCGTCATCGCTCTCGTAGCTGCCTTTCTTTCGTTAGGCATACGAGCCTTCTTCGAAAACCCGGAAACCCACCGCGCCTCCCGCGTCGAGGCCGGCATCGAACACGCGCCACCCTACAAACAGCCCTAAAAGAAACTCTTGACGCCGTCGCGGGGCCGCTCTACAATTCAAACAGTTGTTTATAAACAACTGTTTGAATGACTGCCCCTGCGCCACCTCCACTCGAATCCACACGCGAACGCCTCATCGCCGCCGCTGGCATGATCTTCGCTCGCGACGGCTTCACCAACGCCAGCGTCCGCGACATCTGTCAGGCCGCCGGAGGAGCCAACGTCGCCTCCATCAAGTACCACTTCGGCGACAAAACCGGCCTCTACCGCGAGGTCGTCCTCCACTCCATCGCGGCAGTCTGCAAACGCCGGCCCACCCCGGACCTCACCCTCCCCCCCGAGGATCGCCTGCGCGACTGGCTACGCCAGTTCCTCGAACTCACCCTCATCTACCGTCGAAATCACCCCTACTTGACCAACCTCATGAAGCAGGAACTCCGCGAGCCCACTCAAATGCTCGACGAAGTGGTTCGACAAGTCATCGCGCCGATGCACGCCATGCTCACCGGCCTCATCACTGAACTCCGCGGCGGCCAATCGGAAAACTCGCATCTCCACGCCGGTATCCTCCTCAGCGCCTGCGCCAACCTCGAAAACTCACGACCCATCCTCGAACGCCTCGGTGCCGTACTCCCCTCTGAACCCGACTCCGTCGCCCGCTTCGCAGACCAACTCACCCACGCCGTACTCCACGGCATCACACCCCCCAAGAACCAATGAGAACGCTACTGCTCCTCATCACCAGCACCCTCCTGCTACCAGCCCAGCAGCAGGACCGTATGAGTCTATCCATGAAGCAGGCCGTCGACCTCGCCCTCGCCCCGCAAGGCGCCGCCCGCGTACAACTGGCCCGCGAACTCATCACGGCGTCACAAACCCGCGTCGCCCAATCCCGCGCCGCCCTGCTCCCCAATCTCGACGCCTCCATCACCGAACAGAACTTCACCCGTAACCTGAAGGCCTTCGGCGTCCAGATCCCCATCCCCGGCTACCCCGATGTCGTAGGCCCCATCAGCACCTTCGACGCGCGCGCCACCCTCTCCCAAACCATCTTCGACTTCAGCGCCTACACCCGCCTGCGCGCCGCCAAAGCACAAGTGGACACCGCCAAAGCCGAAGAGGACGCCGCCCGCAACGCCGTCAGCGACACCGTCGCCCGCGCGTACCTCGCACTCGTCCGCGCCACAGAAGCGGTCGCCACCGCCGAAGCCAACGTACAGCTTTCACAATCCCTCCTCGACCTCGCCACCTCCCAGAAAGAAGCCGGCACCGGTACCGGCATCGAGGTCACCCGGGCCCAGGTCCAACTCGCCAACGACCGTCAGCGTATCCTCGTCGCCCGCAACGACCGTGCCCAGGCGGAAGTCCAACTCCTCCGCGCCATGGGACTCAACCTCTCAGCCCACATCGACGCGACAGACAAACTCCAGTTCACCCCGCCCGAGGACGTCACCCTCGCCGGCGCGATCCAAACCGCCGAAGCCACCCGCGCCGACCTCAAAGTCCAGCAGCGCCGCGAAGCCGTGATGAAGCTCCAACTCGACGCCGTCAAGTGGGAACGTCTCCCCTCCGTCGCAGGCTTCGCGGACGCGGGAGGCATTGGACTCAACCCCGGCGACGTGCGCTACACCCGTACCTTCGGCGTTTCACTTCGCATCCCCATCTGGGACGGTGGCCGTCGCGACGCCCGCCGCGCCGAATCCGCCTCCCTCTACCGTCAGGAACAGATCCGCGCCAAGGACCTCAAACTGCAGGTGGAAGCCGAAGTCCGCACCGCGTTTGAGGACCTCCAATCTGCCGCCGGACAAGTCGCCGTCGCCGAACAGGGCGTCCAACTCGCCGATGCTGAACTCGCCCAGGCCCGCCGCCGTTACGAAGCCGGCGTAGGCGCCAGCATCGAAGTCACCGACGCGCAAACCCGCGTCGCCCGCGCACGCGATAACCGTACCGCCGCTCTCTTCCTCCACAACCTCGCCAAAATCGAATTGGCCAGCGCCATGGGCGTGATCCACAAGGTGATTCAGTAATGAAACGCATTTTGCCAATCCTCTTGATTGCGGCCATCGCAGGCGCCGCCATTTACTACTTCCGCACCCGCAACACCGTACCGGAGAACGAAATCCACCTCTCCGGCAACATTGAGATGACGCAAATCGCCGTCGCCTTCAAGTACCCCGGCCGTGTCATGGCCATCGAAGTGGAAGAAGGCGCCACCGTCAAAAAAGGCCAGATCCTCGCGCGTTCCGATCGAGAAAGCACCACGCGTCAAAAGGAACGCGACCAGGCCGCCGTAGCCTCCGCCCAATCGGCCTACGAGCAACTCACCACCGCAGTCGCCTGGCAAAAGCAAGCCGTCGAACGCGAAATCGAACTCCGCACCGCCGAACTCCGCGCCGTCGAAGCCCAGCTCAGCGAGGCCCTCGCCGGCTCTCGCCCGCAGGAAGTCCAACAGGCCGAAGCCTTCCTCTCCGACGCCCGTACCCAGAACGCCCAAGCCAAAGCCGATTGGGACCGCGCCCAAAAGCTGTTCGCCCAGGAAGACATCTCCCGCGCCCAGTACGACCAGTTCAAGACGCGCTTTGACTCTACCTCCGCCCTCGTGCGCCAAGCCGAAATGCGCCTCTCCATCGTCAAAGAAGGACCGCGCAAAGAAAACATCGCTCTCATCCGCGCCCAGGTCGCCCGTGCCCAAGCCGCCCTCAAATCCGCCGAAAACAACCGCCTCGAGGTCAAGCGCCGCGAACTTGAAGCTCAGGGCCGCCTGTCGGAAGTCGAACGCGCCAAAGCCCAGGTCGCCGTACTCGATGTCCAGTTGAACGACACCACGGCCAAATCCCCTGTGGACGGCGTCGTCCTCAACAAAAATGCAGACCTCGGCGAAGTCCTCAACGCCGGCGTACCCGTCCTCACGGTAGGCGACACCGCCAAGCCATGGGTCCGCGGCTACATTACCGAAGCCCAACTCGGCAAGGTCAAACTGGGCGACAAGGTCAAGGTCACCACGGACTCTTACCCCGGCAAGACCTACCAGGGCCGCGTCACCTTCATCGCCTCCGAAGCCGAGTTCACCCCCAAGCAGATCCAGACCCAGGAAGAACGCATCAAACTCGTCTACCGCGTCAAAATCGAACTCGACAACCCCAATAACGAACTCAAGCTCAACATGCCGGTCGACGCGGTCATCACGCTATGATCTCCCTCCGCGGCCTCACCCGCCGGTTTGGCGATCTCGTCGCCGTCGACCATCTCTCGCTCGACATCGCCGAAGGTGAAATCTTCGGCCTTGTGGGACCCGATGGCGCCGGCAAAACCACCACTCTGCGTATGATCGCCGGCCTTGTCGACCCCACAGAAGGCGAAGCCGTCGTCGCAGGCTTCAACGCCAAAACCCAAACCGTTCAGGTTCGCGACCGCATCGGCTACATGGCCCAGCGCTTCGGCCTCTACGGCGACCTCACCGTCAAAGAGAACATGCGGTTTTACTCGGATCTATTCGGAATGTCCGCCGCCGATCGCGACGCGCTCTCCCCCAAGCTCCTGGATATGACCCGCATGGCCCCCTTCGTCGATCGCCCCGCCGCCAAGCTCTCCGGAGGCATGAAGCAGAAACTCGCCCTCATGTGTACCCTTCTGCATAAGCCGCAAGTCCTCCTGCTCGACGAACCCACCAACGGCGTCGACCCCGTCTCCCGGCGTGACTTCTGGGTCATCCTCCACCAACTCGTCGCCGACGGCTTGACGCTCCTGCTCTCCACCGCCTACATGGACGAAGCCGAACGTTGCAATCGCGTAGGCCTCATGCACCAGGGCCGCCTCCTCCAGTGCGACACCCCGCAAGCCCTCCGCCAGTCGCTCGCCTCCGATTGCTACGCCGTCGAAACCGCCCATCCCCGCGTCGAGCGCGAACGCCTTTCGAAGCTCCCGCAGGTCCTCTCGGCGCGACCCGCAGGCAGCGCCCTGCACGTATTCTTAAAACCCGGCACACAACCGGAAACCGTCTGGAACACCAGCGAGCAACCCGTCGAGCGCATCGTACCCTCGCTCGAAGACATCTTCGTCGCCACCGTGGAGCGAGGCTAACCGCCATGCCGGACACCATGGTCACCCTCCGCAACCTCGTACGCCGCTTCGGCGATTTCGTCGCCGTCGACAACGTATCGCTCGACGTGGCCAAGGGCGAAGTCTTCGGCTTCCTCGGCCCCAACGGCGCAGGCAAATCGACCACCATCCGCATCCTCTGCGGCCTGATCGCGCCCACCTCCGGCACCGCCAAAGTCGCAGGCTTTGAGGTCGGCCCGGAATCCGAACAGATACGCCGCCACATCGGCTACATGTCCCAAAAGTTCTCGCTCTACGACGACCTGAGCGTCGAAGAGAACATCGAATTCTTCGGCGGCCTGTACGGCGTAGAAGGCGAACGCCTCCAACAGCGCAAGCAGTACGTCCTCGAAATGGCCGGCCTCACCACCAAGCGCAACGAGATCACCGCCATGCTTGCCGGAGGCTGGAAGCAGCGCCTCGCGCTCGGCTGCGCGATCCTCCACGAACCGCCAGTCCTCTTCCTCGATGAACCCACTTCCGGCGTCGACCCCATCGCCCGCCGCCAGTTCTGGGACCTCATCTACGGTCTCTCGGAAGCCGGTAGCACCATCTTCGTCACAACCCACTACATGGAAGAAGCCGAATACTGCAACCGCATCGCCCTCATGTACAAGGGCCGCATGATCGCTCTCGGCACCCCCTCCGAACTCAAGCGCGAACGCAACCTGCCGTCCATGGAAGAGGTCTTCATTCAAAGCATCGAGAAAGAAGACGCCAAAGAGGAGGCTAAAGCATGAACTTCCAACGCCCCTTTGCGATGCTCCGCAAAGAACTCCTCCACATCTCGCGCGACCCTCGCAGCCTCGCCCTCGCCCTGGCGATGCCCGTCATTCTTCTGCTGCTTTTCAGCTACGCCCTCTCGCTCGATGTGGACCGCATCCCGACCTACATCATCGACCACGACAAGTCCTCCGACAGCCGCTCCCTCATCGAACAGTTCAAAGGCTCCCGCTACTTCTCGATCCTCGGCTACCCCGACACCTACGACACCGCCGAATACGGCATCGGACGCAATGAATGCCTCCTCGTCGTCGTCATCCCCAAGGACTTCGCTCGCGACCTCGCTGAACGCCGCCCCCAACCCGTACAACTCCTGCTCGACGGTACGGACTCCAACACCGCCTCCATCGCCCGCGGCTATTCGGAAAGCGTCGTCACGTCCTGGACGGCCCAACGCCTACGCGTCAAGATCCCGGTCGAAGCGCGCGTCCGCGTCTGGTACAACCCCACACTCGAATCCCGCAACTTCATCGTCCCCGGCCTGATCTCGGTCATCCTCATGATCATTTCCGCTCTGCTCACTTCCCTCACCGTCGCCCGCGAATGGGAAACCGGCACGCTCGAACAACTCCTCTCCACCCCACTCCGTACCGCCGAAATCATCGCCGGCAAACTCGGCGCCTTCTTTATCCTCGGCGTCGCCGACGCCTTGATCGCCCTCACCGTAGGCATCCTCGTCTTCCACGTACCGTTCCGTGGCAGCTTTATCTTCCTCGGTGTCGCCACCGCCGTATTCCTGATGGGCGCCTTCTCCTGGGGCCTCCTCCTCAGCTCCATTGCCGACACCCAGTTGCAGGCCTTCCAACTTGGCATGCTGTCCTCGTTCCTGCCCGCGTTCCTGCTCTCCGGCTTCATCTACGCCATCGAAAACATGCCGCCCATCATCCAGGTCGCAACGTACCTCTTCCCCTCCCGCTACTTCATCGCGATCCTCAAAGCCACCTTCCTCAAAGGACTCGGCTTTGCCGAACTCTGGCCCCAACTCCTCGCCCTCGTACTCTACGCAGTCATCGTCTCCGTACTCGCCATGCGCCGTATGCGCAGCAAGGTGGCCTAACCGATCATGTGGAAACGTATTCGCGTTCTCGTCCGCAAAGAGTTCCTGCAAGTCCTGCGCAATCCGCGTACCCGCATCCTGCTGATCGTCCCCCCGATCATGCAGTTGATGATTTTCGGCTTCGCCGCCAACCTCGACATTGAAAACGCTCGCGTGGCGTTCTTCGATCGCGATAACACGCCCCAAAGCCGCGCCCTTCGCGCCGCCTTCGACGCCTCGCCGTACTTCGAAGTCACCGACGATCTCGACACGGAAGCCCAACTTCAGAAGGTCCTCGACTCCGGCAAAGTCCTCGCCGCCATCCGTATCCTCCCCGGCTTCGCCCGCGACCTCGCACGCAACACCGAACCCGCGCAGGTACAGGTCCTCGTCGACGGCACCAACTCCAACAACGCCTCCATCGTCAGCGGCTACGCCAATCGCCTCATCGCAGGCTTCCGCCAAAGCGGCGCCACCCCGGACCTCACCCAAACCCGCGTTTGGTTCAACCCCGAACTCAAAAGCCGCTACTACTTCATCCCCGGCGTCGCCATGAACATCCTGACGATCATCACCATGATGCTCACCGCCCTCGCCCTCGTCCGCGAACGCGAAATCGGCACCATGGAACAGTTGATGGTCAGCCCCCTCGCCCCCTCCGAACTGATCATCGGAAAAACTCTCCCGTTCGTCGCCATCGGGTTCTTACAGTTCTTCCTCATCCTTACCGTCGCCAAACTCGTCTTCGGCGTCCCCGTACGCGGCAGCATCTTCCTGCTCATCCTCGCCGTCGCTCTGTACCTGCTCACCACCCTGGGCTCCGGTGTCCTCATCTCCACCATCTCCAAAACCCAGCAACAGGCCGTACTTTCGGTCTTTCTCTACTTCATGCCCGTCTTCATGTTCAGTGGCTTTACGTTCCCGGTCCGCAACATGCCCGACGCCGTACGTTGGATCGCCAACATCAACCCCCAACGCTACTTCATCGATATCCTCCGAGGTGTCTTCCTCAAAGGTTCGGGCATCGACGTGCTCTGGGAGCCCATGGCGGTGTTGGCCGGAATCGGAATTCTTGTGCTCGGAACCAGCATTTTGCGCTTCCATCGGCAGCTAGATTAAGCTACATTAAGAATTAGAAAGGCGCTGTTCCATCACGAACCATGTCGTTTCTATTGGAAGTCTACGTTCAATCCTCACAACTGGAATCTGCTCTCGAAACCCTCGCGATTCTCCCCTTCGAAGTCAACCCAAACTTACGTCCCGGCGCCGAACGTACGGCCATTGAATTCTTCGCCGCGGAAGCCGATCACGCCCAAGTGGTACAAAACGCCTTAACCGGAGCCGGCCTTCGCGAACCAAAAGTCAATGTCTATGAAGTCGCACTGATTTAAAATCAGTGTCATGGAAGAGATGGTGGTTCGCCCATCGATAAAGCTGCTCAAAACCGAATACATCGTAGCCCTGGTCACGATCCTCTGCCTCGCCATAGCGAAACTGCTCAACGCACTCCCATTTGAAGAGTACTGGTGGGTTTGCCTTCTGCCGCCGCTGCTCTACCTGGCCGGGATCGTGGTCAGGCACTTCAAAATCTCCCTCTCCCGCCTTGTCATCAATGAGGACCGTATCCGTATGGAATCCGGCCTCCTCTCCAAGCAAATGCACGCCATCGACGTCACCAAGGTCCACGACGTTCGCGTCGAACAGTCCGTCAAGCAGCGCGTACTGGGCGTAGGCGACCTCACCGTAGAAACCGCGGCCCACGGCAGCCGTATCTCGATGCAGAACATCGACCAGCCCCAGCAAGTCGCAGACCGCATCCTGATGCTCTCCCGCCGCGCCTTACAAAACCGGCCGCCGTCCACCCTCAGCGCATCATAATAGGTACAGGTGCTCGTACCTTCCAGGCAGGATCTCGTAACCCTGCGTGCCCAATGGCGCGCGCAAGGCAAAACCGTGGTGTTCACCAACGGCTGCTACGACATTCTCCACGCCGGACACATCCGCCTCCTCGAACAAGCCCGCTCCCTCGGCGACATCCTAATCCTCGCCCTCAACACCGACGCAAGCGTCGCCCGCATGAAAGGCCCTTCCCGCCCCATCCTCAACCAGCAGGACCGCGCCTTCCTCGCCAGCCAACTCGCCGCCGTCGACGCCGTCACCTTCTTTGACGAAGACACCCCAACCGAGTTGATCGCGCAAGTACTCCCCGACATCCTCGTCAAAGGTGCCGACTGGACCCACTACATCGCCGGACGTGAGGAAGTCGAAGCCGCCGGAGGCAAGGTCATGACCATCCCCCTCGAACCCGGCTTCTCTACCTCCAACGTCGTCGCGGACATCCTCTCCCGCGCAAACGCAGAATGATCAACCCGGCCATTCGAGAGCTTTTTCAAAGCGCCGCCCGCGTACCCGCGTTTCAGGACCTTGTCAGTCACATCACGCGGCAGGAAGGCAATCGCTTCAGCCTCTCTGGCCTCACCCCCACCGCCAAAGGCCTGTACCTCGTCCTCCTCTGGCAACTCACCGAGCGCCCGCAAATCGTCATCGTGGACGGCGCACGCCAGGCGGAAGTCCTCAGCGAGGCCATCGAAACCTTCTTCGACATCCTGGTCCGCCGCCCCGATCTCGACGGCCCTCAGTCGATCCCCGCGCTCGACACGCTGCCCAATCAGCGCCTCTCGCCACACTCGGAAATCGCCGAACAGCGCGCCATCGGCTTCTGGCGTCTCGCCACCCGCAAGATCCCCATCACGGTGATCCCGGCTCCGGCCCTGCTCACCCGCACCGAGTCGCCGGACTTCTACCAGCAACTCAGCATTCACATCCGCAAAGGCGAGGAACTCCCCCTCGAGGACCTCATCCGCCACCTCGAAAGCATCGGCTACGAACGCCGCGAGCCCGTCGAAATGATGGGCGAATACTCACTCCGCGGCGGCATCCTCGACATCTTCCCCGCGGAATCACAAAAGCCCGTCCGCATTGAATTCTTCGGCGACGAAATCGAATCCATCCGCCGCTTCGATGTCGAAACCCAGCGCTCCGTCCTCAAAGTCAACGAGGTCAGCGTACTCCCGCTTGTCGAATACCCGCGCTCCCGCAAGCTCTTTCACGACATCGCCGAAAAGATCGACTACAACGGCGTCGCCAGCCCCGGCGATTCCTTCCCCGGCTGGGAATACCTGGTCCCGCTCGTCCACCCGCGAGACCACTCCGTCCTCTCCTTCCAGCCCAACGCGCTCATCGTCCTCGACGAACCGGAAGCCATCGCCTCCGCCGCAGACCGTCTCTGGAAGCGCCTCGAAGACCCCGAAAAGAAAAGCATCATCGACCCCTCCCTGAACTTCTTCACCTGGGGCGAAATGCAGGCCAAAATCGGCAATTTCACAGAAATCCGCCTGCGCGAACTCGAAATCGGCATGCCCTCCGCCGAAGCCGGGCACATCCCCACCAGACCCTCGCTCACCTTTCACGGCAACATCCAGGTCGCCGTCGCAGAAGCTCGCAACATGGTGGCCCGCGGCTCCCGCGTCGCCTTCTTCGCCTCCTCCTCCGGCGAACTCGAACGCCTCGCCGACATCTTCCACGAATACTCGGTCCCATTCCAGGCCAGCGTCGAAGCGAACGACCCCGCCCGTCAGTACCTTGCCGAGCGCTCCTACCTCGCCGGCGATGTCGCCTCCACATTCCTCGTCAAAGGCGGCATCAAGCGCGGCGTCGTCATCAACGATGCCAAGTTCGCCATCATCGGCAGTGAGGACCTCTTTGAGACTTCCGAATTAATCGTTCGTCAACCCGCTACAAAAGCCCAAATGGCGGCCTTCGCAGCCGACATCGCGGACTTGAAGCCCGGCGACTACGTCGTCCACGCCCAGCACGGCGTCGGCAAATTTCTCGGCCTCCGCGAAATCGCCCAAGGCGATCTCAAAGGCGACTTCATGCTCCTCGAGTACGCCGGAGAAGCTCGCCTCTACGTCCCGCTCACCCGCATGGACCTCGTCCAGAAGTTCCGCGGTGCGGGCGAATCCAAACCCCACATCGACAAGCTCGGCGGCGCGACCTGGAACAAAACCAAGAGCCGCGTCAAAGCCAAAATGCGCGACATGGCAGAAGAGCTCTTAAAGCTCTACGCCCAGCGCAAGACCGCCGAAGGCTTCGCCTTCTCGCCGGACTCCAACTGGCAGCGCGAATTCGAAGACTCCTTCGACTACACCGCCACCAAGGACCAACTCGAAGCCACCGCCCAGATCAAGCGCGACATGGAGTCCGAACAACCCATGGACCGCCTTCTCTGCGGCGACGTCGGCTTCGGCAAAACAGAAGTCGCCATGCGCGCGGCCTTCAAAGCCCTGGGCGACGGCAAGCAGGTCGCCGTACTCGCGCCCACCACGGTGCTAGCTTTCCAGCACTACGAAACCTTCCGCAAGCGCTTCCAGGCCTTCCCCTGCCGCATCGATCAGTTGAGCCGCTTCCGTACCGCCAAAGAAATCAAGCAGGTCCTCGAAGACACCGAAGAAGGCAAGATCGATGTCTTAATCGGTACCCACCGCATCCTCTCGCAGGACGTCATCTTTAAGGACCTCGGCCTCCTAATCGTCGACGAAGAACAGCGCTTCGGCGTCCGTCACAAAGAGCGCCTGAAGCAACTCCGCAAGAACGTCGACGTACTCACCATGTCCGCCACGCCCATCCCGCGCACCCTGCATATGTCTTTGCTCGGCATCCGCGACATGAGCGTCATCGAAACCCCGCCCAAAGACCGTTTGGCGATCCACACCGTCGTCGCCCACTTCGACATGGAAATCGTCAAATCGGCCATCGAACAGGAACTCTCCCGCGGCGGCCAGGTCTACTTCGTACACAACCGAGTCGACTCCATCTTCATGCGCGCCGCCTCCATTCAGGAAGCGATGCCCCACGTCCGCATCGGCGTAGGCCACGGCCAAATGGGGGACGCCGAGCTCGAAAAAGTTCTGCTGGGTTTCATGCGCCGCGAATTCGATGTCTTCGTCGCGACATCCATCATTGAAAACGGCATCGACATCCCGCTCGCCAACACCATCGTTGTCGAAAACGCCGAACGCCACGGCCTCTCCGAGCTCTACCAACTCCGCGGCCGCGTCGGACGCTCCAACCGCCGCGCCTACGCCTACCTGCTCATCCCGCAGGACACCGAACTTTCAGAAGTCGCCCGCAAGCGCCTCGCCGCTCTTAAAGAATTCTCAGACCTCGGCGCAGGCTTCAAGATCGCTGCACTCGACCTCGAACTTCGCGGCGCCGGCAACCTCCTCGGCGGCGAGCAGCACGGCCACATCGAAGCCGTCGGCTTTGAGACCTATGTCCGCATGCTCGAAGAAGCCGTGCAGGAATTGAAGGGCGAAGAGGTCCCCCTCGAAATCCATTCGAACCTCAACCTCGGCCTCGACATCCGCATCCCGTCGACGTACATCTCCGACGAACACCAGCGCCTCCGCGCCTACAAGCGCATTGCCGACGTCAAGGACGAAGCCGCCGCCAAGCGCGTCGCCGACGAACTCGCCGATCGTTACGGCCCAGCCCCCGCAGAACTCGCCAACCTCCTCAGCTTCGCCATGGTCAAGAGCCTTGCCGAAAAGCTCGGTGTCGAAAACGTCGAACGCCGCGCCGGCAAGCTCAACATCAAGTTCCACCCGCAGTCCAAAGTCGACCCCGCCCGTCTCATGTCCATCGTCCAAAGCACACCCGGAACCCAGTTCTCCCCCGCCGGCGTACTCATGGTCCCGCTACAACCCAACATCCCGGCGGAGACCCTACTCAGCGGCCTCGGTCGCCTCTTCGCCGAACTCCTGCCGCAGCAGTAGGGATAGCATAGAGAGCATCATGCTTTCGCGCGTACCTGCTGCTTTCGTCGTCACCGCTCTGCTCTGCGCCGGTCAATCCGCACCCTGGTTCCAAAAGGACTTCCCGCCAGAGGAATTCCAGGCGCGCTGGAACAAGCTCTACGACAAAATCGGCAATAACGCCGTAGCGTTCGTACAAGGTGTCTCGCTCACCGCCGGCTTCGTCATGCCGCGACAGTCCAACGAGTTTTACTACCTCACCGGCATCGAGACCCCGCACTCCTATATCCTGCTCGACGGCCGCACCCGCAAGGCCACGCTGTACCTGCCGCCCCGCAACGCTCGCCTGGAAGCCTCAGAAGGCCGCGTACTCTCGTCCGAAGATGCCGCCCAAGTCAAAAGCATCACCGGCGTGGACACGGTCGCCGACATCGACGCACTCCGCGGCAACTTCATGAACATCCCCTCGCAGCGCGGCCAGCAGCCCATCACCATCTACAGCCTGTTCTCCCCCGCCGAAGGAACCTCGCAAAGCCGCTTTGAGATCAACGCCGCCAACACGGCCATCGTCAACGACTTTTGGGACAGCCGCATCCCCCGCGAACAGCAGTTCACCAGCATGTTGATGACGCGCTTCCCACGCATGAAGTTCGCGGATCTCACCCCGGTCCTCGACGAACTCCGCAGCGTCAAAAGCCCGCGCGAAGTCTCCCTCATCAAGCGAGCCTCAGAGATCGCGGGCCAGGGCATCCTCGAAGCCATGAAGAGCACCAAAGCCGGCATGTACGAGTACGAACTCGACGCCGCCGCACGCTACGTCTTCCTCGTCAACGGCGCACGTCTCGAAGGCTACCGCTCCATCACCGCCGCAGGCACCGCGAATATCTGGAATGCGCATTATTACCGCAACATGTCCAAGCTCGACAGCGGCCAACTCGTTCTCATGGACTTCGCGCCGGATTACAAGTACTACACGAGCGACGTCACCCGCATGTGGCCTGTCAACGGCAAGTACACCCCGGTCCAACGCGAACTCCTGCAGTTCGTCCTCGAATACCGCAACGCGATCATCAAGCGCATCCGCCCCGGCGTGACAGCGAAGCAAATCATGGACGAAGCCAAGGTCGCCATGGAACCCGTCTTCGCCAAGACCAAGTTCTCCAAACCCGCCTACGAAGGAGCCGCCCGCGAACTCGTCGAACGCGGTGGCGGAGTCTTCTCCCACCCCGTAGGCCTCGCAGTCCACGACGACGGCCCCTACAACAACGGCCCCTTAAAGCCCGGCCATGTCTTCTCGATCGACCCCCAACTCCGAGTCCCCGACGAGAATCTGTACATCCGTTATGAAGACGTCGTAGCCGTCACAGAAACGGGAGTCGAGAACTTCACAGACTGGCTCGTATCGGAGCTTGACGACATGGAAAAGGTCGTAAAAACCGGAGGCGGAATGGTCACCAGGTACCCCGCAGGCCCACCCCCCGGGAAATAGCGAACTTATGATTTAGATATGGCTGTCTTGGTCGCCGCCCTCCCCGCGTCCACAACGGAAGACGTCCTGCCACACAAGATATGGACGCGGGACGAGTTGCGCCTTATTGAAGCCACTGGCGTCTTCGAAGGCACACACTTCGAGCTCATCGAAGGGGATCTAATCGACAAGAAGGCCAAGAACTGGCCGCACCTGTTACTCACCCAATTTTTGGTAGAAACGTTTCGAGCAGCTTTCCCCAAGGGCCGCGTCGTACAGGAATCGCCGATGGACGTGGCCCCACAGGACAACCCGCGTAACCAGCCCGAGCCCGACGTAACGGTCCCACCAAAGCTCGCCTCTACGCTCGCGCCGGCATCCTCGACTATTGGGTGGTCGACGTAAAGAACAAGTCCCTTGTCGTCTTCAGAAATCCGGTAGGCGATCAGTACGATCAGCGTCTAGACCTAAAGGCGGGTGAATCCATCGCGCCACTCGGCAGCCCGGACCACGCAGTGGCCCTGAACGATCTGTTTCAAGACTTGCCCCAGTAAACAGCTATCTCGTACACAAACCGCATCACTCCAGCACGAGCCTCCCGCTCAAAGTACTCCCGCAACTCCCCCTCCATCTCCACAAACCGCGCATCCCCAGGCAACGGCATGTACGATGCCGACATCGCACGCCCCAGCAACCCCTCCCAATCCAACCACTGCTCATTCTCGACCCTCGCCGACTGCATCCCGCCATCCCCAAAGAACCCCGCCGCGATCTCATCCGTACGCTCGTCCCAACGATCAAACGGCTCCGTCGCAAACGCATCCACAATCCGCTCGTACTCCGGCATCCGCCGTACATTCCACAACAGCACTACATCCCCGCCAGGACGCACAATCCGCGCGAACTCCCGTCGCGACCTCTCGACATCAAACCAATGAAAAGCCGTCGCGCACACCACCGCATCCACACAAGCGTCGAGCAGCGTAGTCGCCTCTGCTGTACCCTCCACTGGCACGATTCCTTCAACCGGCAATGCCGCTTCCCGCATCGCTCGATTCGGCTCCACCGCATACACCAAGTCCGCTCTCTTCCGCAGCCACCGCGACGAGATCCCCGTCCCGGAACCGATATCCGCCACTACTCCGAAAGGCGCAGGCAACAGGTCCAACACCGCATCCGGATACCCAGGCCGGTACTTCACATAATGTTCTGCCCGATTGCTGAACCGCCCCGTCGGATTCATACGCCCGCATTGTACTGATAAACTGAGAAACATCCAGGACATACACATCTGCGCGCATCGTCCCTGGGCACGGAACCTTTTGAATGCAAGATAAACAAAACATCGCAGTCTTTGTGGACTACGACAACATCGAAATTGGCGTGAAGTCCACACTGCGCCGTGAGTTCGACGTCTCCCTCCCACTGGAAGCGTTGAAGGAACGCGGCGACGTTGTTGCAAAGTTTGCCTACGCCAACTGGGGCCGCCAGGAACAGGCTACCCGTCAGATGGCCGAAAACGCGGTGCAGATGGTGCAGCGCATTCCATCTTTCCGCGGTGACAAAAACGGCGCCGACATCAACCTCGCCCTCGACGCCCTCGAAATGGCCTTTACGCATTCGCATGTCAATGCCTTTGCGATCATCAGCGGCGACAGCGACTTTGTGCCGCTGCTCAACAAGCTCAAAGAGTTTGGCAAAACCGTATTCGTCGTCGGCGGCAAGGCCTTCACCTCCACCATCCTCCAGCAGAACTGCCACGAATTCATCAGCTACGAATCGTTGCTCATGGTGGCCGATCAGGAAGATCCCGCCCGCGCCGAACGCGAAAAGATCCGCCCGCGCGAGGAACGTGAGCGCGACCGGGATCGCGATCGTGATCGTCGCGACCGCGACAAGCAGCAGCGCAAGGCTGGCCCGGATGGTGTTGCTCCCGTCACCCTCGCCGGCGCCGCCGCGAGTGGCGATGGCTCGCAACAGCAGCAACCGCAACAGAACCAGCAAAACCAGCAGCCCCGCAAAGAACGCCAGCCCGCGCTCGACCTCAACCAGTCGATGCCCCTCGTTGAACGCGCCCTGCAGGTCCTTGAGCGCCGCGGCGTACAGCCGCAACTCGGCCTCCTCAAGTCCACCATGCTGCAGTTGGACTCGGCCTTCAACGAACGCGCCTATGGCGCACACAGCTTTTCCGAGTTTGTAGACCGCCTCAAGCGCGCCGACCTTGTCGTCGTCACCGGCGGTGGCGGACGCCTTCTCATCGAACGCAAAGGTGGCACCGGCAAGCCGCTACCGCAACCCGAGGAAGCTCTCCCGCTCCTCCGCGACGTACTCGAAAATCACCGTCTCGAAGTCGAAGAAGGTGTCATCAGCGACCAACTCGCCACCTGGATGCAGGAAGAGCAAAACAACTTCGACCAGAAGACCTACGGCTTCCAGTCCTTCGGCGAATTCCTCAACTACTCGCAGGATAAGGGCGTCGTACGCACCCAGCCCGACGAAGACAAAGGCCTGCTCGTGTACCTCGGCGCCGAGTTCTATCCGCCGGCCCTTCCGCCGCAAGCAATACTGCCTCCGGAAGAGGAAGAGGACGACGGCCCTCAACCCATCGTCGAAGGCCAGCCCACGATCTTCGAACCCAATCCTCCGCCCCCCAAGCCCAAGAAGCAGGCTTCCCCGCGCAAGCGTGCAGCCAAGTCCAGCGGCGGCGGTGGTGGCGGCAACAACGACAACAAGCCCCGCCGTACTTCGTCCCCGCGCAAGAGGAAAGACTAAGTGCTCGAACGCATCTATCCGCCCGGGGTGGTCGCACCCCGGGGACCCTATACGCCCGCCATCAAAGCCGGTGGCTTTATTTACGTCTCCGGCCAGGTCCCCATCGACCCCCAAACGAACCAGTTCATTGAAAGCGACATCCGTACGGAGACCCTCCGCACCCTCGAGAACATCGAGATGGTGCTCAAAGGCGCCGAAGCCTCCCGTACCGACATCGTCAAGTGCAGCGTCTTTCTCAAAGACGGCAAGGATTTCGCCGCCATGAACGAGGCGTACACCCAGTTCTTCGGCGATCACAAGCCCGCGCGCACCACCGTCGAAGTCAAGTTCGCCAGCCCCAACATGCTGGTCGAAATCGACGCCGTCGCCTACAAGCCCTAAGTCTCCATGAAGATCCAATCGGCCCACTCCTGGCCGATCCTAGACTCCCGCGGCAATTGGACCATCGCCGTCGAACTCACCTTGTCCGGCGGCGCCAAAGCCCAGGCGCAAGTCCCTGCGGGAGCCTCCACCGGCCGTCATGAAGCCGTTGCGTTGCCCGCCGCGCAAGCAGCCGCCAACGTTAACGTCGAAATCGCCCAAGCCCTCACCGGACGCGATGCAGACCTCCCCACGACAGACCGCTTCCTCATCGCGCTCGACGGCACGCACGACAAGTCCCGCCTCGGTGCCAATGCGTTGCTCGGCGTATCCTGCGCCCTTGCCCGAGCCCTCAGCATTGCCGCGCAACAGCCCCTCTGGCGCACACTGCGCGACATCTACCAGCCCTCGCGCCCCGCGACACTGCCCCGCCCGATGATCAACATCCTCTCCGGCGGCCTCCACGCCGGCGCGAACATCGAATTCCAGGACTTCCTGATCATCCCCAACACGGCAACCACGATGCACGACGTCCTGCAGACCACCGTGGACATCCACCGGGCCGTAGGACGCACGCTGCGGGCGCAAGGCTATGTGTTAACCGGTGTCGCCGACGAAGGCGGCTGGGGACCTCTACTGCCTTCGAACGAGGCCGCCATGGACGTGCTCAGTTCGCAACTCGAAGGACGCGCCGACATCGCCATCGATGTCGCCTCTTCGCACTTCTACGAAAACGGCCAGTACCACCTGAAGCGCGAAGGCGCCAGCCGAACCGCCGAAGGCATGACGGATCTCCTCGCCAGTTGGACCGAGCGCTACCCGCTCGTCTCCGCCGAAGACGCCCTCGCCGAGGACGACTGGCAAGGCTGGCAGACCCTCACCGCCCGTCTCAAAGACAAGCTGCAACTCGTCGGAGATGATTTCTTCACCACCAACCTTACCCGCGTCAAAAAAGGCATTGAGACAGGCTGCGCCAATGCCGTACTGGTCAAGATGAACCAGATCGGTACCCTCACCGAAACATTTGAAGTATTGGAGGCGGCGCACGCCGCAGGCTACCGTTGTGTGGTCTCCGCACGATCCGGTGAAACCGAGGACAGTTTCCTCGCGGACCTCGCCACTGCATCGGGCGCCGGACAGATCAAGATCGGTTCCATCACGCGTTCCGAACGCCTCGCCAAGTACAACCGGCTGCTCGAACTCGAACGCTCAGGCGATCTCGCGCTCGCCGGCCCCGTTTACGGGCGCTGACGTCGACGCCAGGCTCGCAAAGTACAAGCACCGCAGCAACTCATCCGTACGCACCGGCTTGCTCAGGTAGTCGGTCATCCCGGATTCCATGCACTTTTCGCGATCGCCGCGCATCGCATTCGCAGTCATCGCGATAATCGGTACGCGCGCACCGTGCCCCGCCTCACGCTCCCGCTCGCGCCACAACCGTGTCGCCGTCAGCCCATCCATCTCCGGCATCTGGATGTCCATCAGCACCACGTCGTATTCGTTGCGCTCCAAACGCTTCAGCGCTTCAAGACCCGTCGGCGCGATGTCCACACTATGCCCTTGCTTCTCCAGCAGCCGCAGGGCCAGCAATTGATTCACCGTGTTGTCCTCCGCCAGCAGGATGCGCATCATCCGCTGCGGCGCCATCAATGCAGAAGGCTGATGCCCAAACACGCCATCCGGCAAAGGCAATTCAAAGCTGATCGTCGTACCCTGGCCGGGCTGGCTCTCAATCGCATGCGTACCGCCCATCAGTTCCACCAGGCGGCTCGATATCGACAAACCCAGGCCTGTGCCGCCAAACCTCCGGCTGGTCGACCCGTCGGCCTGCCGGAACGGCTCAAACACCGTCGCGATCTTGTCCTTATCGATACCAATCCCGCTATCGGCCACGTCAAACCGCACACGCGACATCGCCCCGCGACGGTCGGTCCGCGTCACGGACACCCGCACGTACCCTTGGTTGGTAAACTTCACCGCGTTGCCAATCAGGTTCACCAACACCTGCCGCAACCGGCTCGCGTCGCCCAGAACGGCCCCAGGCAGGCAATCGTCCAACGTCAACTCCAACGAAATCCGCTTTGCTCTTGCCGCGAGCTCAAAATGCCGGATCACCCCGCGAACACACTCGCACAAATCAAAGGGCTCATTCGCGACATCCAGCCGGTCCGCTTCAATCTTTGAAAAATCGAGAATATCGTTCAGAATCCGCAGCAGAGACTCGGCGGACTCGTTCGTCGTCTGGATGTATTCCAGTTGCTCACCATCTAGGCTGGTCGCCAGCGCCAACTGCGTCATGCCCAAGATGCCGTTCATCGGCGTACGTATCTCGTGGCTCACATTGGCCAAAAACTCGCTCTTCAGCCGGCTCGATTGCTCGGCCATATTCTTGGCATGTTCCAACTCGCGCGTACGCTCGCGAATCACCGATTCCAGCGCCTCTTGCCGGTTCTTGTGATTCCGCTCGGCGAACTTCAAGCCCAGCACCCAGATGCCCGCCACCAAGGTCGCAGCAGCACCCAAACTCCACGACGTCGCCCACCACGCCGGCGGAACCTCAAAGCTCAGCCGCGCCGGTGTAACGCTCCAAATACCGTACGCATTCTGCCCGGCTACCTCAATCTGGTACACTCCGCCCGCCAACTCCCGCTCCTGAATCGCCATCGATGCGGACTCCACCCACTCCGACGAGGACCGGAATCCGAATGGCGACACCCGCAGCAAGCGGTACTTCATACGGTTCCGCAACTCATTCCGGTACGACAGTACGGACGCGGCAAAGTTCACCTGTCGGTCCGGTTGCCCCGGCAACGTCACGCTGCGTGACACCAACACGCGAGGCGGTGGCACCTGCAGCGCATGCGGATGATAGCGGGACAGCCCGTGCCGAGTACCTACCCAGACCGTGCCATCCGCAAACGCCAACAGAGCCCTGGGACTGCAATCGTCCCAAACCATGCCGTCTGATGTCTGAAACCGGCGCCACTTCTCTCCATCGCGCAGAGCCAGGCCCTTCGCGCCCGACACCCAGATTCGACCCTCCGGCGACAGCGCCAGTGCATCCAGCGGACCCACGGGCGTCAAAATCGTGCGATTCACGATCCCGCGCGCAAATTCGAGGTAACTCAGATTTCCCGTGTCGTGGTGCCCAATCCAAATCCCGCGATAATCCGCCGCCTCGAGCAGCGCATACAAGGCCCCGGAAGCCACTCCTTCCTTCGGCCCGAACTTCGTCCAGCGAAACAGGTCGCGACCTCCAGTCCGCCGCAGCAGACCACGGTTCGTACCAAACCACAAGCTCCCGTCATTCGCCTGAATCCCATGCGTGACGTTCACATCCGCTGGTACTTCAATCGGCGTGACATTCGAAAAGACCAACTCGTCACCCGTCACAGGCGTCAGACTCCGCTGCAACCCCTGCGACCCGCCGACCCACAAATACCCGTCACGATCCGCAAGAATCGTACGCACCGCCCGCAGCGGCATCTGCCAGGAACCCACCAGGCGCGCCTCACGGTAGCGTTCCAGCCGCCCCTCTTCGTCGCCCACCCAAACGCTACCGTCATGGGACTCCGCAAGGGCCAGGATCGCCGGCGATTGACGCCGCAGCGCCCGTACATCCCGCCACTCCGCGCCATTGCCCACCACTGTAAGCCCCGATTCCGTACCGGCCCAAAGCCGCCCGGCGCGATCCATCAACAGCGACTCTACCTGGTCATCCGCCAGACCGTCCGCCTGCAAGTACGTATCCCACTCGCCGTACCCGATCCAGCGCACCAGCGCGTACCCGTTGCCGGGCATCCACATCGACCCTTCACGATCCTGAAAGAACCCGTTCACCTGCGGCGAGTTCAACCCCTCCGCATGGCCGATCCTCTCCCAGGTCCCGCTCAGCCCGTCCCACACCGCGATTCCCGTCGCCGTATTGATCAGCACCCGTCCGCGGTGATCCACGCCAATCGCCGCACGCCGTGCCTCGATCTCGCCCGCCCCCGGCAACACCTGGATCTTCTGCGCACCGGTCGCGTACGCCAGCACCTTCCGTGCCGTACGCAGGTACAACGGCGCCCCCGACCGTCCCGAGGCTACAGCCAGGATCGGCTCCTCGGTCGAAGCCACCGGGGGACCCAGTTGCGCCCCCGTCAACAGCCGCAGGTGCTTCCCGGTCGCTACCCAGGTTCGCCCTTCTGCGGAATTGTGGACAGCGCTCACCCCATCGGCGGCAAGCGTCTCGTACGTCCACTGCCCTTTGGACTTCGAAGCCAGCAGCAGCCCCGCCGCCGACGCGACAGCCAGCCGTCCATCCGGCAGCGCCGTCAACGCGCCGCGCAAATCGATCAGCCCGTATTCTTTTAAAGTGGTTGCCAGTTGGAACTGAGATGCACCGGGTTCCAGCCGGTACACATGCCGCCGGGACCCCACCCACATCGTGCCATCCGCCGTCTCGGCTATCGCCTGGATGCGCGACACAGGCAGTCCCTGCTGCGGTCCGAACTCCACAAAGCGCGTACCGTCATACCGGTACACACCGCTCTCCGAACCCACCCAGATGTACCCCGTGCGATCCTGCATCACACACATCGTGGAAACGGAAGCAAGCCCCTCCGGCTGGCCGTACTCGCGAAAGCGATAACGTGCCGCCTGGGCCAGCGGAATCAAACTCGAAAGGATCGTAAGGACTAATAAAGTCCGGCGGGGCATGGATAGTCCTCCACGACTATCGGCCATGCCCCAAACCCGCTATAGATAAGAACTAGCCAAGAACTTACTTTACTTGGAGAAAACGGACGCAGACCGGTATACCTGCTGCCACGTCAGTACCAGTCGGAGTCAACTTACCGTCAGCTCCAATACGGAATACCACCACGTTTCCCGAATCCTGGTTCGCCGCGACCAGAAACTTCCCGCCCGGCGCGATCGCAAAGTTACGCGGCGTCTTGCCGTTGGTGGATACCGTCTCCACAAACTTCAACGTCCCGTCCTTCTGGACATCGAACCGCGCAATCGTGTTGTGCCCCCGGTTTGACCCGTACACGGTCTTCCCATTCGGATGCACCACCACTTCCGCCGTCGAATACTTCGGATCCATCTTCTCGCTCGCCGGCAACGTCGAAATCGTCTGCAGTACCTTCGGCGGATCCGCCGTCAGATCCACCGTCGACATCGTCAACAGCATCTCGTTGATCACATACCCGGTCTTGCGGTTCGGATGCATCGCAAAGTGCCGCGGACCCGACCCCGGAGGCAAGCTCACAGCCGTGCGCGACGTTAGCCGATGCGCCGCCACATCCAGGTCATAGAAGAACAGCTTGTCCAACCCCAGATCCGCGACAATCGCCTTCTTCCGCTGGGCGTCGATGTTGATCGAATGCGCATGCGGACCCTTCTGCCGCGCCGGATTCACGCTCGACCCCTCATGCTGGATAAACGTCACCGGACCTTCCAGCGTACCGTCCGCCTTCACGCCGTACGACGCAATGCTGCCGCCGCCATAGTTCGCCACCAGCACCGTCGACCCCGTGGGATCAATCGACACAAAGCATGGGCCGCCGCCCTTGGTCGACTGCGAATTCAACTGCTTCAACTTCGCCGTCGCCTTATCGATCTCAAACGCCGTAACCGACCCGCCGTTGGTCTCATTCACCGCGTACAGATACTTGCCATTGGGATGAATCGCCAAAAACGAAGGACTCGGCGTCTCCGCCACCACACCCAGCGGCGTCAGAGCGCCGGTCTGGTCATTCATCCGGAAGGCGTAAATGCCCTTCGAGGCATCGCGCGTGTAGGTGCCGATGTACACCAAGGTCTCAGCAGCCATTGCCGTACCCACCGCCATCAGGGCAGCAAGGCCCGTCTTCTTCGAAATAGCCATATCTGTACTCTACTTTTTCACCACCGACAGCGTCACCGACGACGGATACTGCGGCCCATGATGGATGCCGTTATGCGCCACCACGCCCTTCACCTCGTCGTAGTTGTTGCCGCCCGTATTCATGTTCCGGTCAAACCGCGGAAAGTTGCTGCTCGACACTTCAATGCGGATCCGGTGCCCCGGCGCAAAGTAATTGCTGGTCACCATGGGCTGCAGCGACACCTTGTACACCTTGCCCTTTTCCATCCACGCCAGCGGCTTATCGTACCCGTCGCGATACCGCATGCGCTGAATCGTCTCGTCCAGGTTGTACGCCCGCCCGTCCGGATACACATCCACCAACTTCACCGTAAAGTCCGTATCTTTGGCGTCCGACGATGCATAGAGCGTCACATCTATCGGACCGCTCACTTCCACGCCCTCGGCCAAAGGCTCCGTCGAGTACACCAGGATGTCATTGCGGGTCTCCATCTTTTGCTGATCGAGTGACCCGCCAATCACCGCATTGCCCGTACAGCACACGTTGCCGCCATAGGACGGCACCGGATTCATCGGATCGTATGTGAACCCATCGGCCGCCGTATTCGCAGGCTTCGCCGTAACCAGCTTTCCATCGCCGTACAAGCTATTCGCCTTGCCCGCGCCATCCAGATAGTACGTCACAGGCGTCGCCCCTGCCGGAGGCCACGTATCGGAACTCTGCCACTTGTTCGACCCCATCGTGTAGTACTTCACCTTGGGCATCTTCTGCAGGATCCCGTTCTCCTCGCCCTTCAGGAAGTGGTCGAACCAGCCAAAGGTAAGCTCGTCGTAATTCAGCCGCGCATCGCCCATATCGCGCTCGCCCACAATCGTATGCTCGGTCGCCCGCTTGAACGCGCAATGCAACGTCGGCGCAATAATCGCGTACTGCTGATTCGCGACTTCCGGCGACGCCGTCCTCCGCACATGGTTGAACGCCGCCAGGTTCGGCCCCACCGACACGTCGTACCACGACATAAACCAGAAACCCGGAATGTTGATGTTCTTATCGTCGTGCCACAACCCGCCGCGATACCACGCCGGATCATTGGGCGTACGCTTCATCATCGCGCCGCCTGTGGACACTTCCATGCGATCCGCATAAATCCCATGCGGACCTTTCACGGCTTCAATAATGTCGATCGACGGCAGATGCGCCAGCGCCTTCGCCCAATCGACGGGAGGCATCTGCGGCGCCAGATCAAACATCCGCGACGCACGAATCAACTCTTCCTGCGTCGTATTTGGGGGAAACATCGGCCGTACCTGATTCTGCTCGCCGTAAATCCAGGCGATAAACAGCATCTGCACCGCCCCGCCGCGATACCAGTTGCCCTGCTCCGTATACGGCGACACGCGTCCGACACCCGCGCCGAACCCCTGCGGGATCATCGTCGTGAACCCCTTCGGACCGTTCGCCGCCACCGCCATCTGCCATTCCGCCGTCGACGAGCACCCGATCGTACCCAGCTTCCCGTTCGACCAGGGCTGCGTCGTCAAATACTCAATCGCATCCGTACCGTCGCTCAGCGGCGCGCCCAGAATGTCGTAATTTCCCTCGGAAAAGAAGTGCCCGCGCTCGTTCATCACCACGTACGCATAGCCACGCTTCACTGCTTCCAATTGCGTGGACATATCATTCGGCATGCCATTCCGCACATCCCAGTAATTGAAGTTGTATGGCGTGCGCGAAAAGATAATCGGGTACTTCTTGGACGAATCCTTTGGACGATAGATATCGGCGGCCATGCGCTTGCCATCGCGCATCTTCACCATCACCTTGCGATCCACCACCGCGATCCGCTGCAACTCTTCTTCCATGGCGTTGCGCCGGGCAACGAGCGCAGGATCGGGCGCCTGCCGGGGCTGCGCGTACGCTAGCACCACGCACAACATCAAGAACGCGTATATCTTCTTACTCATGTTTAGTCCAGAAACGCCTAATCCACGAACGCCGCGCCATTGATCGCGCGGAACCCAGCCAGCCGGATCCAGTCCTGCCCCTTCATCGACAGCAACGGCATCAATCCGTTCTCCATCAACCGCTCGGCATCCTTCTGCAACATCCAGTACTCCGCGCAAGGCTTTACGACAGTCTCGCCCTGGTCCTTGTACATATGCGCCGGCAGCGAGTGGATGTTCAACGATTCCTCACCCGACGCATGCATCTCGGCCATCAAATAGGCGACCGCAAACGCCGGGTTCGCCCAGCAGTAATGATCGTGCTGCGGCACCTGCCCTTTATCGAACTCCTCGAACGCAAACGTCTCCGTTTCCGAAGCATTCTTTCCATAAGGCATGCGCTGAATCCACCGCGGCAGCGACAAAGAAACCGACTCAGCCTCTGGAATCGCCCGCAGTTCCTGGTACGCCTGGCTCGGATTCAGCCAGTTCTCGACATCCGGATCGGCGCCCGCCGCAAACCTCGCGCCGCAGCTATCGGCGATCAACGCCGCGCGACCCAAAAGTTCCATATCCACTTCGCCGCCGGTGAAGTAGTAATTGCCAGCCACCAGAGCCCACTTCTGCGAGTTCAGCAGCGAATGGAACACCGTATCCTTCAAGCTTGTGGCCTGCAGAAGATCGGTCACAAACATGCCCTTCGGATAGTGCATGATGTACACCTTCAGATCCACGCTGGTCTCAAGCCCGCGCGTCATCAGGAACACCGCGCGCCAAGCCGCTTCAATCGACTGAAACGCCGGATCGTGCAGGATCTGCCGCATATTGCCCGCAATCGCCGCATCGATCTCCGCAATCATATCCGGCAGCTTCGGATCGGGCTTCGGCACCGTGTAGGGCCCCACCAGCTTGCGTACATAAGCCGCAAACGGGTCCACGTACTTGCGTCCCTCAGACTCCTCTACCAACTGATCGAGAATGCTGGCCGGCTTGATGATGTCGGTGGTTGCCTCTGGGGGAGCTTCGGAAAACAACAGTTCCGCCGTATGCTTGGAAGTTTCCGGATTTTCCAGCCGCGCCCGCGCCTGCCGGAGCGAATGGAACAGATCGAGCCGCCGGTACAACTGATCGGGATGGAAATCGTCGATATCGGTAAAGCTGATGCGCCCGGCCAGCGGTAGCTCCACGCCGGCTTTCATCTTCTGCATCACTTCCTCGAAATTGTCCCGGTCGATCAGTTGCGGCCGGGATACGTCGGCGGCGCCAAAGTCGCCCAAAAGCAGAATGCGAAAGGTGTTATCTTCTTCCGGATCCAGGGGCTTCTTCTTTTTGGGTTGAATATCCAGCTCGATCATTGCAGCCGTAATTGTACAACGCCTGGAAACGTCGCAAGGGCAACAAACGTCCCCTTTATTTGCGATAGACTCGAAGCTTAGAGGAACCTCCCGCGATGCAAGAAACCTCCACAAACAAGCCTTCCCGCCGCGACGTCGTTAAGACAGCGGCAGCCGTCGGCGCCGCAGCCGCAACGGCCGTGGAATTTGGAAAAGCCCCCGCTGTCGTCAAAGCAGCCGGAAGCGATGTCGTGAACTTCGCCGTCATTGGTAGCGGCGGCCGCGGGTCGTACCTGCTGAAACATCTGAACAAGGTCGAAAACGGCCGCTGTATCGCCGTATGCGACGTCAAGGACGAAGCCTCCCGCAAAGGCATCGACACCTACAAGCTGAACAAAGCGGTCGCCTATAAGGACTACCGCGAGGTGATGAACAACAAGGACGTACAAGCCGTCATCATCGCCGTTCCGCTCTACCTGCACTACGAAGTAACCAAGGCCGCGCTCGAAGCCGGCAAGCACACCTTCTGCGAAAAGAGCTTGGTCTTCAAGCCGGAAGAAGTGCACGCCCTCCGCGCGCTCTACAAGAACTATCCCAAGCAGGTGCTGCAGGTCGGCCTCCAGCGCCGCTACAGCAAGTTCTACCAGACCGCCCGCCAGATGATCGAAAAGGGTCTCATCGGCGACGTCACCCACATCCACGCCCAGTGGCACCGCAATCCCGGCTGGACCATGAAGCAGCCCCCAGGTCCACAGAACCCCGCCAACTGGCGCTTGTTCAAGGATTACTCCGGCGGCCTCACCGCGGAACTCGCCTCCCACCAGATCGACGTCGCGGACTGGATGTTCGGCTCCCAGCCCGAATACGTCATCGGCGTCGGCGGCATCGACTACTGGAAGGACGGCCGCACGGTTTACGACAACATCCAGCTGATCTACAAGTACCCCAAGGGTCAGAAGCTGGTGTACAGTTCGATCACCACCAACTCGCACCTGCCATACCTGAACGCCACCCGTCCGGAATTCGGCGAAGTGATCATGGGCACCAAGGGCGCCATTCACTTGACCATCGGCGACGGTGAAATCGCCATGCCCACCGGCATGTGGTTCCAGGAACCGCGCAAGGCAGAAGTAGCCCCCGCAGGCGCCGGCAAAGAAAAGGCCGCCGCCGCAGGCGCCAGCTACGCGCTAGGCGCAGGCTCCAAGGGCCTCCCGCTGCTGATGGACAAGGATAAGGTCACCGACAACGACAGCTTCCTGTCCAAGGAAATGAAGTACGCCCGCCAGTGGCTGCTCCAAAAGGGCGTCATGGTGTCGGAAGAGGACCGCAACCCGGTCGACGTCGAACTCGAAAGCTTCTTCAACGACTGTAAGACCGGAGGCCACCCCAAGGCCGACATGGAAATCGGCCTGGCCGATTCAGTAGCCGTGATCCTGTCGAACCTGGCAATGGAGCAAGAGCGTCGCGTCTACTTCAGCGAAATCGACAAGATGGGTACCTCGGGCACGCCGGCCAAAAAGGCCTAATAGCCCGACAAAATCGAAAAAGCCGCTTCACGTCCTCGGACGCGGAGCGGCTTTTTTGGTCAGGAGGCCATGAACAGGGTTATGTTCCAATTCCCTTATCGCGAACCGCGAATCGGCCACTACCTGGGATGTCTGGCTTTGTTCCTAAGCGTCGCCGTGCTTTTGGCGTTAGGTAGCCGCCGTAGCTTTCTGTTCGGACTCGCAACACTCTGGCTCTACTGGCCAGGAGTTTGGGTGGTCGCCCCCCTCATTCCATCGGACTTTCGCGCGCAGCATCAAATTCTATTTCTCGTTGTCTGTTTCGCGGCAACTGTTGGATGTTGGGTTGCCTTTGCCTGGTCGGCAGGGGTCATCATTCGACTAATATGGCCGGTACCGGAACATACGGAAAGCACCGTTGCTGACGTGGATGAGAGTTAGCGCGTACGCCCTCAGCTCCAGCGACCCTTGAGCGCCGGATACAGCGCCTGATACTTGCCGTGACCCTCAGCGTACACTTCACCCACAGCCGCATTCGGCTCAATCCGCTCCACCTCGCGAATCACGGCCTTCGCACACTCCGCCAGACTCGCGAACTCGCCCGTACCCACCATCGACAGCAGCGCCGCGCCGTACGCCGAACCTTCCTGCGTCTCCAGCACCGCTACCGGCTTTTGGAACACATCCGCCAGCATCTGCTTCCAGAACGCACTCTTCGCCCCGCCGCCCGACAGCCGTACCGTACTCACCGCCGCGCCCATCTGCTCGATGATCTGCAGGCAATCCATCTGGCTGTACGACACGCCTTCGATCAACGCACGAATCATGTCCGCCCGCGTATGCTTGGCCGTCAGCCCGATCCAGCCGCCGCGTATCGTCGCATCCAGATGCGGCGTACGCTCGCCCATCAGATACGGCAGCCAGAACAAACCTTGCGAACCGACAGGACTCCCGGCCGCCGCCTCAGCCGTCATATCGTCGTAGCTCATCCCTGGAGCCAACTGATTCCGGAACCACTGCAAACTCAATCCCGCGCCTTGCGTGACGCCCATGACATGCCAGGCGCCGGTCACCGAATGGCAGAACGTATGCACCCTGCCCGCTGCATCATACGCAGGCTGATCCAGATGCGCGAACACCACTCCCGAAGTACCCAACGTGCACGACACAATGCCGGACTCGACAATCCCGTTGCCAGCCGCGCTCGCTGCCTGATCGCCCGCTCCGCCGTACACCGGCGTACCTTCCGCGAGTCCGGTCAAAGCAGCCGCCTTCGCCGTCACGCGACCGCTCACCGCCGATGATTCCACCACCGCCGGCAGCAGACTCCGGTCTACGCCCAGCTTGTCCGCCAGTTCGAACGCCCAACGCCGGTTGACGACGTCAAACAGCCCTGTGCCTGAAGCATCGGATACATCGGACACGTACTCGCCCGTCAACTGGAACCGGATGTAATCCTTCGGCAGCAGGACCTTGCGGATGCGCGCGTATTGCGACGGTTCATGCTCACGAACCCACAGCAGTTTGGGCAGCGTAAAGCCGGTCAGCATCGGATTCGCCGTCTGCGCCAGGACAAACGCCGGGGTTGCGGTCTGGTTCACCCAGTCGACTTGCGCCTGCGACCTCTGGTCACACCAGATCAGCGCCGGACGTACGATATCGTCCTTCTCGTCGAGCAAGGTCAGGCCGTGCATCTGGCCCGATAGCCCCACGCCGCGAACCTCACCGCCGTTAACGCCAGCGTCCTGCAGCACCTGCCGGACCGCTTTGCTCGACGCGTCCCACCAGTTCTCCGGACGCTGTTCCGCCCACAGCGGCTGATCCATGCGCATGTCCTCATGCGCGACGGTCACCGCGGCCTTCACTTTGCCGAAAGCATCCACCAGCAGCGCACGGGACCCGCCCGTGCCAATGTCAATTCCAAGCCAGTACATAGTTACTTCTTCGTCGTGTATAGAAATGGCAGATAGCCAGCGCCGTACAAGCCGGCCTGATTGCCCAGAATCGCTTTCTCCACCCGGGTGGGCGTGTTCTGAAAGGTGTACGAGCGCTTGTTCAGTTCCGCCAGCATCGCCGGCGCAAAGAACTCCCAGGCCGCCAGCGCGCCGCCGCTCAGCAGGTACAGCGGAAAGTTGAAGGTGTTCACCAGCATCGCCAACCCGATGCCCAGCGCCGACCCCATCGCTTCAAAGCAGCGCTTGGCCCGCTCTTCTCCGCCCTTGGCCAGGTTGTACACATCGAGCGAGGTCAGGTTGTCGCCGAGGCTCATCAACTTCGCCATGCTTTCGATGGCCGTCGCCGATGCGTGCTTTTCCATACAGCCGATGTTGCCGCAGCCGCAGGGGTTACCGTTCGGGACCACCGTCAGATGCCCCAGTTCACCGGCCATGCCCATAAAGCCGTGCAACACCCGGCCGCCGGAAATGATGCCCCCGCCGATGCCGGTTCCGAGGGTCAGCAGCACAAGGTCGTCCACTTCTTTGCCCGCGCCCATCCACTTTTCACCCAGCGCTGCAGCGTTGGCGTCGTTTTCCAGAATCACCTGCGCGCCAAGGTCCTTCTCAATCGCATCACGAAGCGGGAAGTTGTTCAAAAACGGCAGGTTGTTGGAATTCAGCACCAGCCCTTTTTCGAGGACAATGAAGCCCGGAACGCCAATGCCAACCCCGGCAAAGTTCGCGCCGGACTGCCGGTCCCGCAGGGAGATGATCGACTTCACGATCCCGGCAATCACCGCCTCCCGGCCCCCGGCCACATCAGTCTCCGCCGATAGCTTGTCCAGAATCTCGCCGTTTTCCGAAATGACGGCAGCGCGGAGGTTGGTTCCGCCCAAATCAACACCGATCGAATACGCAGCCATGAAAGCGCGATGATATCACTTTAGGCATCAGACAGGGCAGCCTGAAAATTCGTCAACGTTACCTATTTCAATTGCTTACGGCCTATGTTATACTCAAATCCTCCATCCACCCACCCGCCCAAGACCGCGAAGCGTAGCTCACAAGGCTGCACTTGGCGGTCTTAGCTTTTGGGGCCAACCCCGTTTCGCCTAGCTTTTTCTTCTGTTTGCGCTACCCTTGAAGGAAGTTAGGAGACCACCCCACTTGTCGCGTTCGCGGGTTCTTATCGTAGACGACGAAATCCATCAGCGGTCGGCCTTGGCGACGATGGTGTCCTCCTGGGGATACACCACGGAAACTGCGGGCAACGGCGTCGAAGCTCTGGCCAAGCTGCAGGAATTTCAGGCCCACGCCATCATCACCGACCTCATGATGCCGGAAATGGACGGCAAGCAGTTGCTCGGCCGGCTTGGCGGCACCATCCCTGCGATCGTTGTGACTGCTTTCGGCAATGTAGAGACCTCAGTGAACGTGGTGCAGGATCTCGGCGCGTTCTGGTTTCTGGAAAAGCCGATTCAGGCCGCCTCCCTGCGAATGTTGCTGGAACGGGCGGTGTCGCAAAGCCGCTTGTCCGAACAGGCCGACAACCTGCGCCGTCAACTGTCGCACCACGGCGTAATGGGCGACATGGTGGGTTCGTCGCCAGCGATGCAGGAAGTGTTCGCGCAAGTCCGGCAGGGTGCCCCGTCCAGAGCCACGATTCTGATCACCGGCGAAAGCGGAACCGGCAAAGAACTCGTCGCGCATGCCGTGCATTCTCAAAGCCCGCGGAGGTCCGGCCCGTTTGTGGCGATCAACTGCGCGGCACTGCCGGAAGCGCTCATGGAAAGCGAACTGTTCGGCCACGAAAAAGGTGCCTTTACCGGCGCTTTGGAACGCCGCGCCGGATGCTTCGAGTTGGCCCAACAGGGCACGCTGTTGCTGGACGAAATCGGAGACATGCCGCTGCCCACGCAGGCCAAACTGCTCCGTGTACTCGAAGACGGCAAGGTCCGCCGCCTCGGTGCATCGAAGGAACAGCAAGTCGACGTCCGCGTGGTAGCTTCCACCAATCAAAAGCTCGAACAGGCGATTTCTGAAAACAAGTTCCGAGAGGATCTCTACTACCGCCTGAACGTCTTTCACATTTCGCTACCGCCGCTTCGCGAACGCAAGGGCGACATCCCCGCTTTATGCAATGCGCTGATTCAGAACATGAATCAGAAACACCAGACCCGTGTAACGGATCTGCAACAGCAGGTGCTCGAAACATTCTTGGGATACAACTGGCCGGGCAACATTCGCGAATTGCGCAACGTGCTCGAACGCGCGGTGATTCTGGCTGGAGAAGGCACCGTGAAGATGGTGCATCTGCCCAAGAACTTTGCCACCGGAACCAGCGGCATTGTTGTCCCCGCAGGCAAGCCCGCCGCAGTGGTGGAGCATCCCGCCGCGCCAGATGATTTGCTCAAGGTGACGCTGCCCGTGGGTACCACACTCGATCAGGCAGAGCGTGAGTTGATCGACATCACGCTGAAGCATACGAACAACAACAAAACGCGAGCCGCGGAAATTCTAGGCATCAGCATCAAGACGCTCTTCAACAAGCTGAAAGAAGCCACCTCTTGAGATGAGAACGGGCGTTTCCTCCATCAAGACCAGGCTGGTCATTCTGATGATCACCATGGCGCTGGCGATTGCCATCGCCGTGTCCGCGGTGCATCTCAATGGCCTGATCAACACCTGGCTCGATGGCGTAAAGGAACGCGTAGAGTTAACCGCGCAACAGGTGCGCACCACGCTCACCCAGCGGCTCAACCAACAAACGGAAGAGGAAGGCATCACGGCGGAAGAAGCCAAGCGCCGCTGGTATGCCGCGGTATCCGCAGACACCGAACTGCAACAGCTTCTGGAACGTTCGATGGCTCAGTCGAGCGCGATCCTTGAAATCTCCATCGCGGACGAAAACGGGGTGATTCTGAACTGCTCGAACCCAGGGCGAGTGGGTGCAAAGCAGGCGAGCAATCCACCCCTTTCGTCGCTTCTGGCGATGGGTCCTATGGAACGCTTTTGGACCACGCTGCGGGAGCGAGTGGAGTATCAGTTCCGCGTACCGCTAGGCATCCCGTCGAGTCCTAAGCCGGTCTTTCAAGTGGAGGTCTTGGTGTCCTCCGTGTTGCTGCAGGCAGCGGTAGCGCCGCATATGATCGGCATCGCGACCGTGAGTGCACTGGCCGTCCTGGTTGCCATCGCACTGAGCTTGCTGGCAGCCAACATGGCCTTGGCGCCGATGCAGCAGGTGGACCGCGCGTTGGACGACATCGCACAGGGTACGCCGGCTGTGGTTCGCGACCCCGGTACAACGACCAAAGAATTCGCCGTCGTACAGTCCAAGCTCACCATGTTGGGCGAGCAGTTCCGTGGTGCGCAGCAACTGTTGCAGAAGCTGGAAGATGCGATACTCCTGTTCGACAGCGATGAGAATCTCATCCTGGCCGGCGAGCCGGCGCATCGTTTGCTAGGGTTTTCCCGTGCGAGTTTGAAAGGCAAGAGCCTGCGCGATCTGTTCCCGCCGAATACAGAGTTGGGCGGTGCGCTGCGGAACGCCATCCATCTGCAATTGCCGTTTGAGAAGCGCCCCTTCACCTGGGATCGCCGCGGGCAGGCACCGATGCGGCTCTCTGTGACTGTGGAATTACTGCCGGGTGCTGGAGGTCCGAACGCGCGATCTGGTGCGCTTGTGTCCATTCGCGATGCGGAAGGACGGAAGCAGGTGCAATCGCAACTGGACCTTTCGGAACGGCTCACGGCGATTGGACGTCTCACAGGTGGTGTCGCGCATGAGATCAAGAACCCACTCAACGCGATCGCACTGCGACTCGAAGTACTACGTGCCAAGATCAACGATCAAGTGGACGGCGCTTCGGAAGAGATCGACATCATCGCCAGCGAGGTGACACGGCTCGATCGTGTGGTGAAGACCTTCCTGGATTTCAACCGTCCGGTTACCCTCAATCTAGTGGATGTCGATGCAGTGGACCTGGTATCGGAGATCGTCAACTTCGTCCGGCCGGAGGCAGAAGCCGTGAACGTGCAGATTAACCAAGTGGCAGAACCCGGGCCATTTCTGCTGCACGCGGATCGCGACCTGCTGAAGCAGGCGATGTTGAACGTCATGAAGAACGGCGTCGAGGCGATGAACCAGACCGGTGGATCGATGCGCGTCAAGATCGAGCGGCCCTTCACCACCAGTCGGGGCGGCGGGCAGTGCATTGTGTCATTTTCCGACTCCGGCCCTGGCATCCCCGAAGCCAATCGCGACAAGATTTTTCAACTGTATTTCTCGACTAAGACAAAGGGTAGCGGCATAGGTCTGGCAATGGCTTATCGCGTGGCGCAGTTGCATGGTGGGAAAATTGATTTCACCAGCGAACCGGGAAAAGGAACGACGTTTCTGTTTGTGCTGCCATTGATCGAGAACCGGGGTGAGGTGCCCGCGGCCCTATGAAGACCGTAGCTTTGGCCGTGCTTGCCGGCGCGCTGGCGTTGTCCACCAGCGGCTGTTTCTTCAAGCGCAAAAAGCCTGCTCCTGTGGCCGCGACTCCGCCTGCGCCGAAGCCGGAACCCGTGGTGCTGCCGGCCCCGCCTCCGCCCAAGATCGAAGATGCGATGAAGCCGAAGACGGGCGATGCGCCGGCCATTTCGACAGCCATGCCGGACCCGCCGAAGCCGCCGCAAACGAAGAAGCCGGTACGGCGTACGCGCCGTAATGCTTCGGCGTCTCAGCCGGCCAAACCTACTGCCGGTGAAAAGCTGCCCACGGCGGACCCGGGTACGACGGCGAATGGCGAAGGTCAGCCTGCGCAGCCGGCGAATCCGCTGCGGCTGGGCGAGTTCCTGTCGGAGTCGCAGAAGGCGGACATCCAAAGGCAGTTTGAGCAGACGATGCAGAGAGCTCGGCAATCGCTGGAAAAGCTGACGGCAAGGCGCTTGGAAGGCGCGGCGGCAGAGTCCGTTGAGCGGGTGAAGGCGTTTTTGTTGCAGGCCGACCAGGCCCGCGCAAGGGATCCGCAGACGGCATTGCAGTTGGCGCAGCGCGCGGATGTGCTGGCAACGGATCTACTGAATCGGTAACGTAAAGGGTAGGAAGAGGTACCGCGAATGGCATTGACACTTCAACTGGAACCAGAGGTCGAGCGTGAATTGACATGCCAGGCGCAGGCACGTGGGTTATCGGTGGAGGCCTTTGCGAGCAGAGTGTTAGAAGAGAGGGTGCGCAACGGGCATCCGGCGCGCGCAGTCTCCCTGGTTGAGGCAAGCTACTTCGTTCGCGGCTTGCTGACGGACGAGGAAGCGGACACGCTGTTTGCGCGATCCAAAGACGAGGGCCGTCCGGTTAGCTTCGAGTGATTGGATTTTTGTTGGACACCAACGTCCCGTCGGAAGTGACGCGCAAAGGCGCAAGCGAGTTGGTGCTCACTTGGCTGCGCGATTTTGAGAAGCAGTCTTTTCTAAGCACAATCACCCTCGGCGAGATCCGGCAAGGGATCGTGCTCGCCAAAGATGAGAATAAGAAGGCCGTTCTTAACCGCTGGCTAACGGAGGTGATCTACGAGACCTTTACGGATCGCATCCTTCCGGTTAGTGCCCCTATCGCGGAACGCTGGGGCCTGATCCACGCGCATCGAATTCGATCCGGCAAGCCAATGACAGTACCGGACGGGTTGATTGCCGCGACTGCTCTTGAGCATGGGCTGACGCTGGTCACTCGCAATGTGCGGGACTTTCAGGATTTGGGGCTGAGCTTGGTTAACCCTTGGGAGTGAGATACCCAAAATGGGTACGTAAATACCCTCTGAGGGTACGCGACTCGGACGGCTAAGTCCTTTTCCTGCTTCGCAGGACCTCTAAAATCACTGGCAGAACAGAAACGAACACGATGCCGATCACGATCTTTTCGAAGTGACGGCGGACTAGCGGGAACTGTCCCAAATAGTAGCCCGACAGGATCATCAGGACTACCCAGCCGATGCCCCCGAACACATTGTAGGCGACGAAACGGCCGTAGGGCATCTTGGCCACTCCCGCCATGAACGGGGCGAAGGTACGGACGATGGGGACGAAGCGGGCGTAGATGAGCGTCTTGCCGCCGTGCTTGTCGTAGAAAGCCTGGGTCTGGCGGAGGTAATCCTGTTTGAAGAAGCGGGAGTCCGGGCGGTTGAAGATGCGCTGGCCGGTGCTTTTGCCGAGCATGTAGCCGACTTGGTCGCCCACGATGGCGGCAACGCAGAGAACGGCGATGATGGTGAAGACGTCGAGTCCGCCGGCGCCAGCTACGACGCCTACCGTGAAGAGCAGCGAATCGCCGGGCAGGAAGAAGCCGGCGAGGAGTCCCGTTTCCGCGAAGACCACGGCGAACAGGATGAGGTAACCGTACCAACCGGTGACCACAGTCGATAAGAACTGGATCAGCCTGTCGGGGTCGGTTAGGGTCTTAAATACGAACTCAAAGAATGACTGAATCACGCCGGGTGTTTAGGTGGTGTAGGAAGCGAGCAGGCGTTCGATGGCCCGCTTGTTCTTCTTGACCTTACCCTTTTCGATGAGCGTGTTCAGGATGCTGTCGCGGATGAGACCGTAGCGAGCCTGCGAGGTCTTCTGCTTGAGGTTCATCTGGATCGTCGCGCGCTCGGCGGCGAGCTTGGCGGGATCTGGTTCGTTGCGTTCGGCGATGCGAACCACGGCCCACTGGCCGACGATGGAGATGGGGCCGGCAGAAGCGCCGACGGGCTTGTTGAGCAGTTCACCGAGCATCGATGCGCCACCGAGACCGTCGATGGAGCCGTCCGGCGAGAATTCCGCGGAGGACTTCAGCTCAGCTCCCATGTTCTTGGCGATGGTCTTCCAATCAGCACCGGGTGTAAGGAGTTGGGCGGCCGCTTCTTTGGCCTTGCGCTCGGCGACTTCCTGCGCCTTGACTTGCTGGAAGGTGTCGCGGATACGGTCGCGGGCTTCTTCGAAGGTCGCGACGCGGGCCTTTTCGATGCCGGTCACGACGGCGAAGGCGTGCTTGCCGGCTACCGGCTGTACGATCTGGGTTACGCCACCCTGGGCGGTGCCGAAAGCGGCGGAGACAAGGTCAGCCGACTGGGACAGTTCCGGCAAGGTACCCGAGGGGGTGAGCTTGTCGGCCTTGGCGATCTGCATCTTGTACTTGGCGGCGATGGCTTCGATCTGGCCGGGGTTCTTGACCGCTTCGTTGCGCGCGTCGGTGAGCGTCTTCTGCACGAGGTCCATGGAGCGGGCCTTGCGCAGGTTGATGATCAGCTGGTTCTTAACCTCTTCGAAGGGCCGGACGCCAGCGAGTTCCTTATCTTCGACGCGGATGATGTGGTAGCCGTAGTCGGTGGTAACGATGTCGCTGACCTGACCGGGCTTCAAGGAGAAGACGGCGGATTCGAACTGGGGCACCATGCGGCCGCGGCCGAACCAGTCGAGGTCGCCACCCTTGACGGCAGAGGTGGTGTCGTCGGAATTCTTCTTGGCGAGTTCGGCGAAGTCTGCGCCGCCCTTCACCTGCTTCAAAAGGTCCTGCGCCTTCTTGAGGAGGGCTGGCTTTTCGCTGTCCGGCTTGCCCTGGGTCATCACGAGGATGTGGCGGGCGCGGACGCGTTCGGGGGTCTCGAAGTCGCGACGGGAGCGGTTGTATTCGGCCTTGAGTTCGGCTTCCGGCACTTCGATGCCAGCAGCCATCTGGGTTTCGTCCAGGATCGCGGCGGTGAAGCTGCGCTTTTCCGGGATCGGGTAGGCTTCTTTGCCGTTGTTGTAGAGGGCGCGGAGGTCGCTTTCCTCGGGCACGATGGTGGACTTGAGCTTTTCGGCGCTGAAGGCGACGTAGTCGACCTTGAGCTTGACGTTGCGGCGGCGGTACTCGGCTTCGACGTCTGCCGGGGATACGATGGCCGATTCTTCCGCCATGTTGCGGATCATCAGGCCGAGCTGGTTCTTGCGGAGGTCCTCTTCGAACTGGCTGACCGACTTGCCCATGCTGGCGACGGCTTCGCGGTAGCGAGCCTTATCCACAGCGCCGCCTTCAAAGAGGCTGGGGAGCGAACCCTGGATGACGCGGGCGAGTTCGTCGTCCGACACCTGGTTGCCGAGCATTTCGGACATCAGGGCCTGGGCGCGTTCTTCGATTTCGGCGTCCACAAGCTGGGGCACATAGGCGCTCACGAGCTGTGGGGGAAGCCGTTGACCGCGAACGAGTTCGTCGATACGGCCGCGGATGTCGCGGGCCATGACCTTGTGGTCGCCGACGACCGCCAACACCTGATCGTCTTCTGGGTTGATAGAAGGCGAACCGAAGCCCGGGATCAGCGTGATCACCATCGAAAGGGCGATGAGGCTGAGCAGGACGACCAATAGCGAGCGCATCGAGGACTCGCGATTCCGGAACAGATCAAGCATGGCGGAAAGAAAACTCCATCGGGAACAGTAATTCTTAGGCGGGAACCTACGTAAACAGTATAGCCTGCCAGCCCAAATGTTAGCTTGAAAGGGTGCACGTGTTCCGCTCGAAATGTTTTGTACTTGCGCTGGTTGCGGCCGCGTCGGCTGAGGCGCACATCGCGTTCGTCCTGAATAGCGGGGACGAGACGGTTTCTGTGATCGACACGGCGTCCCAGAAAGTGACGAAGACGTTCCGCGTCGGCAAGGAGCCCCACCACCTGATGGCGACGCCGGACGATGCGTACCTGATTGTGGCCAACGCGCTGTCGAACGATCTGGTGTTTTTGGACCGGCAGACGGGCGAGGTGAAGCGGCGGCTGCCGAATATCAGCGATCCGTACCAGATCGGGTTCAGCCCGGACCGGAAGTACTTTGTGTCGGCGTCGCTGCGGCTGCACCGGACGGACATTTACTCGGGTAGCGACTTCAAACTGCTGAAGCGGCTGCAGACGCCGAAGGCTCCGTCGCACGTGATGTTCGACCAGAAGTCCACGATGGCATTTGTGTCGCTGCAAGATTCCAACGAGTTGGCAGCGATCGATTTAAAGACCCAGGAAATGGCCTGGAAGATCCCGATTGGGAAGCAACCGGCCGGCGTTTGGATGACACCTGATGATAAACACCTGTTGATCGGCATTCTGGGCGAGAACTACGTGGAAGTGATTGACTGGCGGGCGCGTAAGAAAGTGAAGCGAATTGTGACCGGCGAAGGCGCGCACAACTTTATCCCGGCTGGCGATGGGCGGCACGTGTTTTTGTCCAACCGCGCGTCGAATAAGATTTCGAAGATCGATCAGCAGTCGCTGACGGTGGTGGACGAGTTCCCTGCTCCAGGGGGTCCCGATTGTATGGACGTGACCGCCGATGGGAAGCAGTTGTGGGTGACGTCGCGCTGGATCCGCAAGGTGACGGTGATCGACCTGGCGACCAAGAAGATTGTGAAGCAGATTCCGGTGGGCCGGAGTCCGCATGGAATTTATTTGTACGCCCATGCTCCACGCCGCTAGCTTTCTGCTGTTGCTTGCCGCCGAGTGCAGGGGCACGCTGTACCTAACTATCGACACCGGGAGCATGAAGCCGGCGACGGAGATCGCGGATGTGCTGAAGAAGCACGGCATCCGCGCAACGGTGTTTGTGGCGAACGAGAAGACGTACCGCGGCGATACGGCGTTGGATCCGGCGTGGGCGCCTTTCTGGAAGCGGTTTGCTGCCGACGGGCATGTGTTTGCGACGCACACGTGGCGGCACCATTACTTTCGGCCGGGGGCGACGGAGCCGGACCGGGTAAGGTACGGGGCGGAATCCTTGAGCAAAGACGAGGTTTGTACGGAGTTGAACAAGCCTCGGGAGGCGTTCCGGAAGATGACCGGGGTGGACTTTGCGCCGCTGTGGCGGGCGCCGGGCGGAAAGACGACACCTCGGGCATTGGAGTACGCGTCGGCTTGCGGGTATCGCCATGTGGGGTGGACGCCCAATGGATTTTTGGGCGATGAACTGCCAAGCGAGCGGTTTCCGAACAAGACGCTGCTGGCGAAGTCGTTGCGGTCGATCCGCGATGGCGACATCCTGCTGCTGCATTTGGGGATCCGGAGCCGCAAGGATCCGTACTGGCCGATGCTCGATCCACTGCTGACGGGTTTGAAACAGAAGGGCTTCTGTTTCGCGACAATAGAGAAATAGAGGCGAGTTGGTCGCCTTTGGCCATGTGGAACTGGATTACGACTAGGTTCGCTGAGTTGCACGCCTGGACTTTTGAAACGCTCGTTCAGCCCGCGCTGTACCGGTTCGGCTTTATGAACTGGGATGAGCAGGCGTTTGAGGCTACTGAGCTATTTTTGATTGGTCTGATTGAGGTCCTGCTGCTGTGGGCGATTTTCCGTCCGGTGGAAGCGCTGGCGCCGGTGGAGAAGTGGGACGACCGGAGCGAGGCGCATGTCGATATCTACTACGCTCTGCTGTCGAAGCTGGGGCTGATTCCGCTGTTCTTCTTTCTACTGCTGACACCCGCATTTGATTGGCTGAACGGCAATCTGCGGATGGCGGGAATCATTCCACCGAATCTGGAAGACATGGTTCCGGCGCTGCAATCGTCCGCCGTGTTGAGCGCCGTCACGTACCTGCTGATTCTGGACTTCTTTGATTACTGGCGGCACCGGTTCCAGCACCGGTTCAAGACGTGGTGGCAGTTGCATGCGCTGCACCATAGCCAGCGGCAGATGACGTTTTGGACCGATGATCGCGAGCATCTGATTGATCAGGCGATTTCTGCGGCATGGCGCGCGGCGTTGGGGCTGTTGATCGGCGTACCTCCGGTGCAGTTTTTGACCGTCACGTTGATTAGCGGCGCGATTGAGTCTTTTTCGCACGCGAATGTGCGGGTGAAGTTCGGGTCGGTCGGCAAGTACATCCTGGTGAGCCCGCACTTTCACCGGGTGCATCATGCGATGGCTTTTGGATATGACGGTCCGGCAAAGGGCTGCAATTTCGCGCAGGTGTTTGCGTTCTGGGATGTGCTGTTTGGGACGGCGACGTTTGCCGAGGAGTTTCCGGCGACGGGGATTCCGGATCAGCAGACGGGCCGTGATTACGGGCGCGGGTACTGGAGCCAGCAATGGCTGGGGGTACGCCGGCTGATCGGAGCGGATGGCAAATGAAACGACGCGCTGTACTGTTTGCTGCCATGCCCGCGATGGCGCAGTTGCCGCCGGGGTACCCGCAGACGGCCGATCCGCTGGGGCGGGATCGTGAGAAGGACGTCAAGCTGCCGAATGGGAAGTCGCAGAAGGACGAGATCCTGAAGGACGATCACAAGAAGAATGTCGCGGATGCGGGCGAGTTGGCGAAGCTGACGGCAGATCTGCGGGATGAGATCGAGAAGAGCGCGCACAATGTGCTGTCTCTCGGCTTGCTGAAGAAGCTGGACGACGCGGAGAAGCTGGTGAAGAAGATCCGCGGGCGGATGAAGCGTTATTGACCCTGCTGGCGGGGTCCGCCAACAACAGAGGCTTCGACCGGGATGGGTACGGGCCAGCCGCGTACTTCTTTGGGTTCGGCCTGAATCATCAACTGGAATGCTGGCGCCGGACGGTAGTTGCGGGCGAGGCCTTCCACTTCAATCACAGTACCGATGGGCGCGGTGCCGGGTAGCGGCTTGGTGAGCTGAATCTTGAGGTCGCCCTTGGGGTCGTCGACATTGAGGACGACTTCAATGGGGTTCTGCTGTGGGAGCAGGGATACGATTTTGCCCTTGAAGCGGGGAGTCTGGTTGATGCTGAGGCCGTCTTCAAAGAACGCCTGGCCACCGGGGCTGAGCAGTTCGTCGCGGATCATCTGAAAGGCCATGAGCGCGTCGAAGGGTTCTGGCGGCGCTGTGGGGTAGTCTTCGGCCTTTTCGGGCGCGACGGGCGTGTTGCGGACAAATTCCCAATAGGTGTTGAGACCGAGCGGTGTGCGGAACATCGAGACGTACTGGCGCTTGACCCAGTTGACGAGGCTCGGTTCCCGCATGAGGACCGCGGCGCGGGCGTAGTAGAAACTGCCGGCGCGGAGCTTTTGGGGGTCGTGATCTTTGTCGATGATGAGCGCGGTGCCGAGGTAGTAGGCGACGCGGCCGTCGTTGGGATTGAGGAGGATCGCGTTGCCGAGGAGTTCCTGCGCGGCCAGCCAGTCCTTGCGGTGGTACGCCATTTCACCGGCGCGGGTGGACAGTTGCTGGATGACAGAGAGAGGTACTTCCTGGGCCTCGAGCGCGCAGAAAGATGCGGCGAAGAGGAGTCCGGCAATGGTCTTGATGGTGAAGCGTGGCATGGCTGCTGCGAGTACAACGATCTTGGAAAAGGTGGCGGTGGGAGTGAGATTCGAACTCACGGTTGCCTTACGACAACGGCGGTTTTCAAGACCGCTGCCTTAAACCGCTCGGCCATCCCACCGGTTCTTCTTCCGTCTTCATGATAACGCGGGCCGCCAAATCAATTGGCGCGGCGGGTGACGTTGACGGTACGCCAACTGGAGTTTCCAGCAGCGTCGGCGGCGCGGATGATGATGTTGTTCATACCGATGAGCAGGGGTACGGAAGTGGTCCAGGTGGTGGTGCCTGAGGCGGTGCCGGTAGCGGTGCCGTTGGTCCAGGTGACGGAGGTGACGCCCGAGTTGTCCGAGGCCGTGCCGCTGACGGTGATGGTAGCGGCAGTGGTGGTAACCGTCGTCGTGCTGGGCGTGGTGATGCGTAGCGTAGGCGCCGTGGTGTCGTTGCCCGGCGTCGGGTTGGTCGGGGTGGTCGGATCAGTTGGTGGATCGACCGGCGGATCGGTGGGCGGTTCAGGCGTCGTCGGGTTGGTTGGTTCGGTCGGCTGCTGGGTCTGGCCGCCGCTACGGGTGATGGCGAGGTCGCGAGTGGCGAGGGTCGTGTCGGTTGCCTGGACCTCAATGGTGATGGTATTCAAGCCCGTGCCGAGGTCCAGGAGGCCGGTGTCCCACGACGTGGTGCCGGTGGCGGTGCCGGAGCGTCCGGTGACGGGGTTGCGCCAGCGTACGGCAGCGATGCCCGAGGAGTGCGAGGCGGTACCGCGGATGCGTACGGTGGCGGTGGCGACGGTAGCCGGGAAGGTAGCGGGTTCGGTGACGGTGACCGTAGGCTGTACAGGCGTGTTGCCGGGGGGATTGCCGGACGAGCCGGTACGTTCGATGGTGACGAGCATCGACGACTGGGCGTTCGCGTCATCCGTGGCGCCGATGAGGATTTGGTTGGTTCCGATGGCGAGTGGGATCCCAGCGGCAGTCCAGGAGGTTCCGTTGACCTGAGCGGCGCCGATGGCCGTACCGCTAATGACAAACCAGTTGACGACAACTTTGCCTTGGCCTCCGGTAACGGTGCCCTGGAGGGTGATGGTTTCGGTGGTGACGCTTGTGCTGGACGGGGGCTGTACGGTGACGGTGAAGGGACCGGAACTGGAGCCGCCGCTGCCGGGGAGCGAGGTGTCGAGCGAGCCCGGGCCGGAGGCGTAGAGCAACTGGATGGAGGTGATGTCGTCCTGCGTGAGAGCGTCGGCACGGCGATAGTAGGGGTACATGACGGACTCGGGGTCCGTGGAGTGACCGAGGCCGAAGGCGTGGCCGAGTTCGTGGAGGACGACGCTGTAGAGATCGGTGCCGCCGCCCCAGAGTTCGTCGCCGTCGAGGTGGAGGTCGCCGGCGCGGGGTTCGGAGTTGGGCGGCGAAGGATAGAAGGTGTGGGCGAGGCTACCGCTACGGCCGTCGAAGGGGTAAGGGTCACCGTGCGCACCGGTGGCGAACAGGATATCGAGGTTCTTTTCGGCGCTACGGTCCGAACCACGGCGGATGTTGATCTTGACGTAGTTCACCCATTCGGCGATGGCGCGTTCGATCTCTGTGCGCGCAAGGGTGGAATCCAGACGGTCCGTCATGGCGCCGAGCGAATAGGTGAGGTTGGCGGAGCCTTTGCCCGGGCCGTCCCAACCGTCGCCTTGTCCGGCGGCGAGGGCCGCAGCAATTCCGGCGGTGGACGTAAAGCCGCTCTGGCAGGCTGTCGCAGGTGCGCCGTTCAAAAGGGCTTTGGAAGCCGGAAATACGTAGGCGAGGCGAGAGTCGCTGGCGACCTGATAGGCGAGTTGCGGCGAAGCATCGGCGAGGATCTGCCAGGGGCGAAGGTCCGGATGCTGGCGGAGGGTCGCGCCTGCCTGCAGCAACGCACTGCGGGCGTCTTCGGAATTGACGTCCTCATAGAACTCGAAGACCATTGGCACGGGCGTACGCCAGCCGTTGGTGTCCGCGAGGAACTTTTCGGGGATCTTGTCCCACGCTTCGAGCGCGGCACGGTAGGTGACGCCTAAACCGTCGAAGGTTTCCGTGTGTGGCGCGGAGACGATGAGTGAATTCTGCGGGACGTAGGAGAGCACGCGTACGCCGCGATTGCGCAGGCGCATGAGTAACTCGGGCTCGATGCCGCCCTGAAACTGTACAAGGACACGTTGCCGGTCCGCCAGTGTTGCCTGCTGCAACGAGAGGCTGGCGAACGAGGCGGGCGCCGACGGGTCGATGACCCGCGATTTCAGATAGATTGGGGGCGGCGCAGCTTGTTGCCCTTGCGAAATCTGTAACGAAAACACCGCAAAGACAACCACTGCGCGCCACCGGCGCCAGAGTGTCATGTACTGTTTCTCTTCGACGCGAGGTGAGAGAAACCGAGGGCGAAATGCACTAATTCCCTAGATGCGTGTTGCCGTTTTTTTGACCCTCAGCATCCTGCAGGGGCAGTCGTGGTACGAAGTGCAGACCTTTGCTGGCGCGGGAGATACGGGAGATGGGAGAGCAGCTACCTCCGCACGTTTCTTATCCCTATCCGGAATTGCCGTAGACCCTACCGGGAATGTCTATCTGTCGGATACCGATACGCACCGAGTGCGTAGGGTAAGTCCTGCGGGAATCGTCACAAACTTTGCGGGTACGGGGGTGGCAGGGCTGTCTGGAGATGGGGGTCCGGCAGCGAGCGCGGCGTTGCATTACCCCTATGGACTGGCTGCGGATTACGCCGGAAATGTGTACATCGCGGATTTGGGGAATGCGCGGGTACGGAAGGTGACGCCGGATGGAAAGATTTCGACGGTGGCCGGACATACGGCGGAGACGAAGCTGATTGCACCTCGGAATGTGGCGGTGGATGGTCCTGGGAATGTACTGATTTCGGACTTTGGCGCACATCGGGTGTACCGGTTGGGGCCGTCGGGATTGGTGCCGTTTGCGGGTGTGGGTCGGACGGGGGATGCGGGGGACGGTGGTCTGGCGACGGCGGCGTTTCTGCACTCACCGGCGGGATTGGCGTTTGATCCGGCGGGGAATCTGTACATCGGCGATACCGGGAACAAACGGGTACGGCGGGTGACGCTGGATGGGCGGATTTCGACCGTGACGGCCGAGGGGTTGCAGCCGATTGTCGCGACGGGGATGACGCATACGTTTGCGGGCGAGTTGTGGCTGCCGGACGGTACGGGCGGGACGTTGATGCAGGTGGTGCCGCAGCAGAGTGCGGTGGCATATCCGTTTGCAGCGATGGATGCGGCCTCCGACTTTGCGGGCAACGTGTACGCGGCAGGCGGCAACATCGTGCGGCGGATTGGAGCGAAGGATAAGAAGACGGCGGTGTTTGCTGGAGGACTGCCGTTCCGCTTTGGCGGCGACGGCGATGCGGCGGTGCAGGCTCGTATGAACCGGCCGAGCGGTTTGGCGATGGATCCGGCGACGGGGATTGTGTACATCGCGGATTCGGGCAATGGCCGGGTACGGCGGGTGTTTCCGATCACCGGTGGGATCGATACGATTTTGGAAGGTTTTAGCAGTCCGCAGGGGCTTTGGTGGGATGCGAAGAGCAATACCCTTTATGTCGCTGATGCGGGAGCGAATGCGGTGTACCGCTGGAAGCCGGGTTGGGCAACGCAAGAGGCGGTGTTGGAAGGCGAGGCTGCGGGGTTGAAGGGTCCGCTGGGTGTGACGGTGGACGATGCGGGCGATTTGTGGATCGCGGATACGGGCAATGGGCGGTTGCGAGTGGTGAATATGACGACGGGCGCGGTGCGTACGGCATTGAGCGGGTTGCAGCAGCCTACGGCAGTGGTGTGGAGCGCAGGGCATACGGCGGTGTTTGTAGCGGAGAGTGGCGCCGGGCAAGTGCTGCGGGTGACACCGAACCGGCCCGGTGCGCCGATGGTGATCAAAGCGGATGGAGTTTGGGTACGGCCGCGGGCGATTGCGCTGGAGAGTACGGGCGCGTTGCTGGTGGCGGATGAAGGGTCGAATCGCGTAACGCGGACGGTGATCGCCGATGGCGGGGCGCAGGTGATTGCCGGGAACGGCGAGGCGGGGTTTGACGGGGATGTTAAAAATTTCGCAGTGGCCGCGAAGTTTGACGGGTTGACGGGTCTGCTGATCGATAGTGCGGGTCGGATTCTGGTGTCCGATAGCGGGAATCATCGGGTACGGGCGCTGACGGTGGGAGGCGATTCGAATGCTCCGGTGGTGACGGAGCCTCCTGTGGTGCAGCCGACGGGGATCGCGATTCTACATGGCGCGTCGAAGTTGCCGGTGTCAGCAGCGGCTCCGGGAATGCTGCTGGCGGTTCCGGCCGATGGCGAGTACGCGATTCAAGGCCGGAAGGTGGTCTTTGTGGGCGAGGGCCTTATTCAGGTTCCGGCAAACGTGGCTGCGCTGAAGGAGTTCGAGCTGACGTACTCAAAGCTGGGTACGGTGCTGGAGCGGCGGTGGATACAAGTGGTGAGTGCGGCACCCGGGATCTTTCCGGGTATTGTGAACACGGCGGATGGATCGTTGAATAGCGCGGAGAGTCCGATTCCGCGCGGTACGGCTGTGACGCTGCGGGTGACGGGAGAAGGGTCCGGCGAGTTGCGGGTACGGATACGGGGGACGGTGAGTACGATTCTGGATCGTCAAGCGGCGCCGGATTTGCCGGGGGCTACGGACTTGACGGTGCGAGTACCGAGCGGGTTCTTTGGGGCGGGCGCGGCTACGGTGGTGGTGGACGCGGGCAACGGCGCCGTGTCCCAAGAGGGCGTCACGATTTGGATTCGCTGACGATTTCCTGGTCCTTGTACTGCAATTGATACAGCTTGAAATAGAGTCCGCGGGTGGCTAGCAACTGTTGGTGCGAGCCGCTTTCGCGGAGTTGTCCTTTGTGGAGGACGAAGATGCGGTCGGCGCGCTGAATCGTCGAAAGACGATGGGCGATGACGATGGAGGTCCGGCCTTGGATCAACTGTTCGAGCGCGGTGCGAATCTTCTGTTCGGTTTCCGTATCGACGCTGGAGGTGGCTTCGTCGAGGATCAGGAACTGGGGGTCATGCGCAAGCGCTCGTGCGAAGCTGATGAGCTGCTTTTGGCCCGTTGAGTAGCCGCTGCCGCGTTCGCGTACGGCTTGGTCGTAACGGTCCGGCAGGGTGTCCACAAAGGTGGCAAGGTTCACCCGTTCGGCGGCTTGTTGGACGTTGCTGGCAGTGATGTGGGTGTCGCCTAGACGGATGTTGCTTTCGATGGTCCCGGTGAACAGGTAGGGGTCCTGCAGGACGATGCTGAAGTGGCGGCGGAGATCATCGAGGGCGTAGTCGCGAATATCGACACCGCCGATGCGGATGCTGCCCTTCTGGATGTCGTAGAAGCGGAGGAGCAGGTTTGTGAGCGTGGTCTTGCCTGCGCCGGTGTGGCCTACGACAGCGATGGTCTCGCCGGGTTCGATGCGGAACGACATGTCGCGCAGGACCCAATCCTCATCCTTGTACGCAAACCAGACGTGATCGAATTCAACGGCTGCGGGTTCGTTGGGGAAGGTTTTGGGGGCGGCGGGACTGGTGACGCGGAGAGGCTCGTCCAGAAGCTTGAAGATACGGTCCGAGGCGGCCATGGCGGACTGCAGGATGTTGTACTTTTCGCTGAGGTCCTGAATGGGGCGGAAGAAGCGAAGGCCGTACTGGAAGAAAGCTACAAGGACGCCGAGGGAGAGTTCGCCTTCGCGAATACGGAAGCCGCCGTAGGCGAGGATGCCGGCGAGGGCGAGCATACTGCAGAATTCGACGGCCGGGTAGAACCAGCCGTAGGCAATGATGGAGTCCTTGAAGGCTTCCATGTGGGCGCGGTTGGCATCGTCAAAATCGGCACGGGCGCGGCGTTCGCGATTGAAGAGCTGGAGTACCTGCATGCCGGTGACGTGCTCCTGGAGGAAGGCGTTGATGCGGGCAACGGCGACGCGGGTCTTGCGGTAGCTGAGCGAGGCGGACCGGCGGAAGAGGGCCGTGACGGCGATGACGAGGGGCATCACGCTGAGGAGGATCAGGGTGAGGCCGGGGCTCATTTGGAAGAGAGCGACGACGACGAAGGTGAGTACGGCGAGGTCGCCAATGATGGTGACGAGGCCGGAGGAGAAGAGTTCGTTGAGGACGTCGACGTCGGTGGTGACGCGGGTCATGAGACGGCCGACGGGGTTGCGATCGAAGTAGGCGACGTCCAATTGCTGGAGCTTGCCCATGAGGTCGCGACGGAGGTCGAACATGGCGCGTTGTCCGGTCCACTGCATGAGGTAGGTCTGTCCGAAGTCCAAAAGGAACGACAGGAAGAGGACGCCGAGGTAGATGCTCGACAGGAACCAGATGCCTTGCCAGGGATCGGGAGGGAGCCAGGGGTCGAGGATCGAAGAGGCGCCGGAGGGTACGAGGTAGCGGTCGATGGCGGTTTTGGTGAGGAGGGGTCCGGCGATCTGGCACATGGCCTGGGTGAGCAGGAGTGTGACGGAGAACGCGATGGTTTTGGCGTACGGGCGCATGTACACCAGGAGGCGGCCCATCAGCCGCCCGTCGTAGACCTTGCCTAAAACCTCTTCTTCCACTTGCTTTTCAGGGTAACGTGAGAGAAGAGAATGAAGACCGACGTAGTGGTGGTTGGTGGCGGCATCATCGGATGTTCGATCGCGTGGCGGTTGGCACAACAAAAGCTGCGTGTGACGGTGGTCGATCAGGGAAAGATCGGCGGGGAGTCAAGCTGGGCGGGAGCGGGCATGCTGGCGCCTGGCGGCGAGATTTTTGGCGATGGAACGTGGGCGCGGCGGGGTGTCGAAAGTCTGCGGCTGTACCCGGCGTTTTGCGAGGAATTGACCGAAGCTTCTGGCGGGATGGCGATCGACTTCAAGGTTACCGGGGCGCGGGAGTTCGGGGAGATGGCGACGCTTCGGGAGCGCGCGGAGGCGCAGGCGACGGTGGGGATCGCGTCGGTGGTGGAGCACGATCACGTACTGTACCCGGACGATGCGGTGGTGAATCCGCGAGACGTGGTGGCGGCGCTGCGCGAGGCTTGTACGCGGCTTGAGTGCGTGACGTTTGTCGAGGATGTGGCGGTGACGGAGATCGCGACGGGGGCGGTGTCTGTACAGGATGCGGCGACGTTAGAGTGCGACTGGGTTGTGGTGTCGGCGGGGGCTTGGAGTAGTAGGTTATTGCCTGAGGCTCCGGCGGCGTTTCCTGTGAAGGGGCACCTGATCGGGTACTGGATGGAGCCGGGGGCGATCGGGCCGATTTACCGCAAGGGGCATCATTACGTGCTGCAGCGGCAGAGCGGGTACGTACTGGCGGGGGCGACGACCGAGCATGTGGGGTTCGACCGGACGGTGGATCCACATACGGTGGAGGCGCTGCACAAGGAGACGAAGGCGGCGTTTCCTGATCTGCCAGATTGGCCGATTGATTCGTGGATCGGGTTCCGACCGGGGTCGCATGGGGATCCGGTGGTGGGTCCTTATGCGGGGGCGGAGCGGGTGTACCTGGCGTACGGGCACTATCGCAACGGGATCCTGAATGCGCCGGTGACGGCTCGTATGGTGTGTGAGGCTGTTACTTCTTAGGCGGCTTGGGCGAGCGCTAGTTTTCCATCAAATTCACTCGGGAAGCGGGCTTTGAGTTCTTCGACGAACGCGGCGTCGCCTAGGGGGAGTTCTGCGCGCAGGGCGTGACGGATCGCAGAGATCTCGTGACGGGTCTCGCCTGCCTGCAGGAATTCGCGCCAAAGGTGTTGCGTCGGATAGTAGTAGGCGAAGGTCTCGTGGTCCATGCAGATGAGTTCGTTTTCCGGGGCGGTGATGCCGCAGTGGAGCCGCGCGGAGGACCATGCGTAGTCCGCGGCAAAGGGTACGAAATTGGCGCGTACGGGGTTGAGTTCGACGTAGCGCATGGCTCGGATGAGGTGCGCGGTGCTGAGGACGGAGGAGTAGTAACGGTCCTGCCAGAGGCGTCCGCGACGGACGAGGCGGCCGTGGAGGTAGCGTGCGTACTGGCCGTTCAAGCCTCGCATGAAGGCGGGGATGCCACCGGGGTCCTGCGAGCGCGCGATGAGGTGGTAGTGATTGGGCATGTGACAGTAGGCAAGGACCTGGATCCTGTTGGCCTCGGCGCGCTCGGTGAGGATCTGCTGGAACATGTGGTGGTCGAGGTCGCAGTGGAAGGTCGTCTGGCGGTAGTTCCCACGTTGAGTGAGGTGTAGGTAATATCCGGCGGGAGCGAATCTTGGCTTACGAGGCATTTGTAGTGTAAGTGGGCTGAGGGTCGCGAAAGTCTCACGGGAGGTCGCCGGATTTTTCCCTAGGATTTTCCTGGGGGTGCCTGGCACCGTGTCTGGCACCATACCTGGCACCGTGTCTGGCACCGTGTCTGGCACCGGTTAGTGGGGGGTTAGAAGGGCTTGGGCGATTTGGCCGTTTAGGTTTTCGTCTGGGCTGGGTTTGTTGCCTCCTCCGTACCAGACCTTCACGGTTTTGTTTGACGGATCGACGGCGGGGTCGCAGATTACGGATTTGTTCCAGGGTTGGGCTCCGGCGAAGACGGAGTCGGGGAGCTTTTGCCAGTGGATGCCGTCTGGGGACTTCGCTAAGCCGATGCGGCGGGTTTCGTCCCAGGCTCGGCCGGTGTAGAGCATCCAGTAGGAACCGTGGCTCGACCAGACGGCCGGTTCGCCCAGGCCTCCTTCGTCCCACTGTTCGTGGCCCCCGATGTCGAGGATTGGGTTGTCTAGCGACTTTTGCCAGGTTTTGCCGCTATCGGTGGAGCGGGCGACTCCTAGGCGCTGGCGGAGGGCTCGGTCCATGCCCGTGTAGTAGAGGTACAGGGTGTTTCCGGCTCGGATGACGTAGGGGTCGGCTACACCTCGCTCGTCCCAACTGCCTCGGGGCCCCGGGGTGAGAACTGGGGCGGGGTCTTTGGTCCAGGTGAGGCCGTCGGTGGAGCGGGCTAAGCCGATTGACGGGATGGGGCGGCCGCCTTGGTACCAGTAGAGCAGTTGGTGGCCTTCAGCTAGTGCTGTGCCGTTGGCGGCGATGTAGGTGCCTTCCCAGGAGTTCGCTGCCGGGGACAGGATCTTGCCCTTCCGCTGCCATGTGGTGCCGTCTTGGGATTGGGCGAGTCCGGTGTGCCAGGTCTTGCCGTCGAAGCCCGAGTACAGGTTCCAATACACCTCACGCCAACGGACGACCGAGGGGTTCAGGACATCGACCGAGTCCCAGTCGCCTGCGGCTCCTCGGGTGAGTTGGGGTGTGGCCGAGGTTTCGGTCCACGTCCAGGTGACGGAGGCTTTGACTGGTCCCTCCGGGGCGGGAAGGCTGAAGCGCTTTGATGGAGTGCAGGCAGCAGTGAGAAGAAGCAGCAGCGTGATGAGACGGACCACTGCCTTTCAGTTTACCGACCGAGGCAGTTTACTGGCCGAGGACTTCGCCTACCTTCTTCAAGAGCGAGTTCAACGTGAACGGCTTTTGGAGCAACTGTGAGCCCGGGGGGTATTTGCCGGTTTCGACCAGCGTTTCGTCGGTGTAGCCAGAGACGTACAGGACCTTGATCGCGGGGTACAGCGCAACGGCTTTCTCCGCGACCTGGCGACCGGTGATTTCCGGCATGATGACGTCGGTGAGGAGCAGGTCGACGGGCTGTTTTTCCAATATGGCCAGTGCTTCTGCGCCGCCTCCGGCTTCGACGACGGTGTAGCCTTCGCGGAGCAGGATCTTGCGCATCAGGGTACGGATGCCCATTTCGTCGTCTACTACGAGGATGCGCTTCGGCTCAGATTTCGTGGGAGGTTCGACCGCAACCGGCTCTGGCACTGCTTCTACGGCGCGCTTGAGTAGGATGCGGATGACACGGTTGTCCGGCGAGGTCCAGCAGGAGCCTCCCCAGCTTTCAATGGTGCGGAAGGCTTTGGCAAGTTCCGGGCGGAGGTGCGGTGATTCGAATAAGGGTCGCTTGAGCGGTTCCGATGCCTGGCATTCGATGCGGACGAGGACGTAGGAGCCGGGTTCGACGGGTTGGGCGCCGATGGTGAGGTCGCGAACCGTGAGTTCGGCGGCGCGAGTGGTGACCGGAGCACCGTCCATGGCCGCGATGATGGCTTTGACGACGGCTTGGAACTCGGTGGCGTCACCGAGGGCGAGCAAGTGCTTGGCCGATTGGTCTCCGATGGCGTCCGCGACGGGAAACTGCGATAGCGACGCTGGCGCTGCAGGCTTGCGGGCGAAGGCTTGGAGGCCTGCGGTGATGTCCGAGATGCGCTTGGCGGCGTCCATGACCTGGGTCATGTCGGCGCGGTGGGGATCGGCTTCGGGCATGGCGGCGAGGACCTCTTCGCCGTAGCCGTTGACGATCATGAGCGGGTTGTTGAGATCGTGCGCGGCGCGTCCGCTAAAGCCGGCGAGGGCGTCGACACGCTGGGCCTGGAGAAGATGCTCGTCCATGGCACGGCGGCCGGTGACGTCGGTGAGGACGCCGTGAAGAGCGCCGTCCTGGACACGGACGGTTTCGCGGAACCAGCGTTTGCGTCCGGCGAGGCGGAATTCGGCGGAGTACATGCCGGAGCCTGCGCTGATGGCCTGCGTGTAGATGGCACGGACGGCGTCGCGGTCGGCTTCCTCGATACGGTCGTAGAACTTCCAGTCCGCGGCTGGGAGGCCGGTGACGGGTTCGGCGGAGGGCGAGAGGAACGTGAAGTCGAGGGACGGGAGCAAAGCGGTCCAGATGACGGCGGGTACGGCAGCGGGGAGTTTGGCGGACTCCTCGGGGAGCTCTTCGATGGTGACCAGAGCGTCGACGGCGTCCTCATCCCAGTCGCGATGCTGTTGGAGGGTGACGCGGACGCGCTTGCCGGCTTCCGTTTCAAAGAGCATCGGCTCGGGGACGGCACCGTTGTCGTACATAGATTGGACGGCGGCGGCGAGCGAGGGGGCCGGGATGATGTCGGTGATGCGCTTGGTGTTGAGGTCCTCAAGGCTGACGCCGTAGGTAGTGCGGAAGAGGCGATTGGCCGATACGACAGCGAGGGACCGGTTGAGGATGGCGACAGGGACGGGGAGATTGGCGACAATCTCCTGCCAGTAACGGCGCTCGGTCTCGACTAGAGCCAGCAGCCTTGCGACTTCTCTCGATTTCCACTGTTCGTCGGGCAGGACCATGATGGGTGTACAGGCTAAGTTTGGGTCCTGGACCGGGGGCGCGGAAGGTACTACGCGGTTAGGTGGTTCTGGTACCCGGATCAAACCTTGGGACCGGGTGTGGAACTTTTTCGCGATACACGGTGTCCATTCATTCAGCTAGAATCGGATCGGGAAGGTACGCCGCCCGGTCACACCAGGTGGTACTCCCATGGCAGACGCTGCTGTGAGACTCGACGTCATATCAACGGAAACCTCGGCGCCGAATGCGGAGTTCGCATCCCCTGCGATCGCTGCGCCGACCATGCCCACGCGCGCGGACCTGGCGCTTGTGGCAGCCCTGCAGGCGGGTTCCGAACAAGCCTACGAACAACTGATTGAGCAGTACCAACAGCCCGTGTACAACCTGGTGTACCGGTTGCTGTCGGACCCTGGGGACTCGTGCGATGTGGTGCAGGAGGTCTTTATCAAGATCTTCCGCAATATCGGAAACTTCCGGTCGCAGAGCAGCTTGAAGACCTGGGTGTACCGGATCGCGCTGAATGAAGCGAATAACCGGCGGCGCTGGTTTTCGCGGCATAAGAAGCACGAAGTGGACCTGGATCGTGACGATGAGCAGGCACGGTCGCTGCAGGAGACGATTCAGGATGGTGGGTTTTCGCCGTTTGATCTGATGCTGGGTACAGAGACGCAGGAGAAGATTGAGGAAGCCCTGCAGAAGCTGAGCCCGAACTTTCGCGACGCGGTGGTTTTGCGCGACATCGAAGAGTTGAGCTACGAGGAAATCGCGGAAATTCTGAACATCAACATGGGTACGGTGAAGTCGCGAATTCTGCGCGGGAGAGAAGCGCTGCGGAAGCAGTTGGTGCAGGATCGCGAAGTGACGTTGGGTGTTGCCGCGGCTGTAAGCGGCGCGGGGTCTTCAGGGGATTAACGATGACTGACAAACAAATGCAAAATGCCCTTCGGCTGATGCCCAAACGGATGCCGCCGGCGCGATTGACCGCCAATCTGAAGGTGATTGCGTCACGCGAGCGGTTGCGGGCATTGGGGGAAGAGGTAACGTGGCGAGACCGGTTGCGGAGTTCGTTCCGGGAATTGATGCGTCCTATTGCGGTTCCGGCGTTTGGTGGCCTTGCCTCCGCCGTGGTGATCTTTAGTGCGTTGATGCCGTCGCTGGTGATGCCGATTCCGACGGTGCAGAACGATGTCCGGTTGGCGTTGACCACGGAGCCGTCGGTGAAGTCTTTTGTCCCGATCATGGGGATTTCAGAAAGCGAACTGGTTGTGGATCTTGTGGTGGACGGTTCCGGACGTATGGTGGATTATTCGATTGTGAGCGGCGGTGCGATGTTGAAGGACATGCACATGCGCCGGCAGTTGGAAAATACGTTGCTGTTTACCGAGTTCACGCCTGCGACCAAGTTTGGCGCTTCGGCATCGGGCCGGGTGCGGCTGTACATTTCGAGTAGCCAGATCAACGTTCGCGGATAGATTTCTGTTCGTAGATGTGAAAAGGGCCGGAGGACGGGATGTCCTGACCGGCCCTTTTTGTTTTGGTCGCGTTCGTTTTAGCGGTTGCCGTTGGCGGGGATGTCGAGCAGTTCGATCTCGAAGATCAACGTCGCGCCGCCGGGGATTTGGGGTGGGCTGCCACGGTCACCATAGGCGAGATCGGACGGGCAGATGAGCTTGGCCTTGCCGCCGACCTTCATGAGTTGGACGCCTTCGGTCCAGCCCTTGATGACCTGGTTGAGCGGGAACTCGGCGGGTTCGTTGCGCTTGTAGGAGCTGTCGAACTCGGTGCCGTCGGTGAGCGTACCGCGGTAGTGGACTCGGACGGTGTCGGTGGCCTTGGGGGAAGGTCCGGTGCCGGCGGTGAGTTCCTGGTAGATCAGGCCGCTGGCGGTTTTCCTGGCGTTGGGGAAGGCGGCGGCTTTCTCAAGGTAGGCGAGAGAGGCGGCCTTTTCCTTTTCGGCGAGGCGGTTCTGGCGGTCCATGGCGAGGGGCTGAATTTTGGGTCCCCATTCGTCAATCGGAACAGCGGGGTTGCCAGCGGCGGCGTCGCTGAGCGCCTTCTTCACAATTTCGACTTCCGCGGGGGAGAGGTCGAATTGCTTCAGCGAGCGGGCGATGCTGAGGCCGAGGGCGTATATCGTCTTGTCGTTATCAGTCTGCAAAGAGGCTGCTCCAATCGGGGGTTTGGGTTTGGCGGGGGTGATCGCCTTTTTGGCTGGTGCAACGGCCGGGGGCTTTGCTGGCGAAGCAGCGGGCTTGGCGGGTGCGGCAGCAGCGGCGGCAGGTTTTGTCGGCGCAGGCGCTTTGGCGGGGGGCGGCGGAGGCGCTTTGGTTTGCGCGGAGACCGTCACAATGCCGGCGGCGAATGTTGCGAGTAAAACAGAACGCATTCGTATAAAAGGGTAACCCGGCGGGGTGGAGCGTTACTTTCTGAGGTACGCGTCGTTGCCGTCAATCCAATCCTGACGCTTGGGAGTGAAGAGGTCGAAGCCGGAGGTTTCTTCGAGGGCTTCTACGCTGTGGGGTACGCCGGGCGGAATTTCGAGGACTTCGCCGGTTTGTACGAGATAGTCTTGGCCCTGGGAACGGAAGACCAGCTTGCCGGATTCGACATAGCAGACCTGTTCGTTGGGGTGGCTGTGTTCGGGTACGATGGCGCCTTTGGCGAGGAAGACGCGGGCGACGGTCATGCCGCCGGAGTGGATGACCTGGCGGGCGAAATTGGGGTTCAACTGCTCGCGCGGGATGGCGCTCCATTGATGCAGCTTCATGGGGTCTATCATACTGGTATCGTGCCTGTACTGGTGAACGGAGAGAGGATCGAAGATCAGACGTTTCGGGAGGAGGCGAGAGCCATCCGACCGAAGCTTTTGGAGGCGATGGCGGGCGAGGATCCGCGGACCTTGGAGGCTCGCGTCAAGCAGTGGGCGCGGGAGAACGTGATTGAGCGGACGGTGCTGCAGCAGGCCGCTTGGGGCGATCCGGAACCAGTTCCGGCAGAGGCGATTCAAGGCGAGATGGCGGACATCCGGCCGGAGAATGGCGGGTGCATCGCGCCGGGTACCGAAGAGCAGACTCGCAAAGAGATTGAGCTGCGGTTCCGCATCGATAGGTTGTTCAACCGGGCATGCGCGAATGTCGCGGAGCCGCGCAACAAGGACATCAGCGAGTTTTACCGGAAGCATCGCGATGAGTTTGTGATGCCTGCGGCTGTGCATGCCGCGCACATCGTGAAGAACGTCGAGAAGCCGGAAGACGAGGAAGCGGCTCGGGCAGCGGTTGAGGCGGCGTACGCGGAGATTCAGGCTGGGGCGAACTTTGGTGAGGTCGCGGATCGAGTGTCGGATTGTCCGGGCAATGGCGGCGATTTGGGCTGGTTTCCGATGGGCGAGATGGTGGACGCGTTTGAAGCGGTGGTGTTCCGGATGCAGCCGGGTGAGATTTCGCCGGTATTCCGGTCGCCGTTTGGATTTCATGTCGCGAAGGTGATGGATAAGCGCGAGGCGGGTCCGGCGACGCTGGAGGATGTACGGGAGCGGATTGCGGAAGCGATTACGCAAGAGAAGCGCCAGAAGCTGATTGAGCAGTATTTGGACAAGCTGATGTCGACGGCAGTTATTGAGGACGTCAAAGAGTAATGAATCCTTGCTGCGTGCCGAGCAAGAAGCGCCTGGTGACGTTGGGCGAGTCCGTGCGGGCTGCGGAGACGCGGGCGCGTGCGACGGGCGGGTCCAGGGACGGGATGGTGCGGCTGGACGGCGGCAAGTTCCTGATGGGGACGGATTACGCGAAAGGGTTCCCGCAGGATGGCGAGGGTCCGATTCGCGAGGTCACGCTGGACGGGTTCTATATCGACAAGCATCCGGTGACGAATGAGCAGTTCGCGGAGTTTGTGGCAAAGACCGGGTATGTCACCGAGGCCGAGCGGTTCGGATGGTCGTTTGTGTTTCAGGGCCATGTGGCGGGGCGTCCGGAATTGGTGGACGCGCGGGTGCCGAATGTCCGGTGGTGGTGCAAGGTGAACGGGTCGCAATGGCGGATGCCGGAGGGTCCGGATACGTCGGTGGCGGCGCGAGGTACGACGCCGGTGGTGCAGGTGTCGTGGAACGATGCCGCGGCGTACGCTCAGTGGGCCGGGAAGCGGTTGCCGACCGAGGCGGAGTGGGAGTACGCGGCTCGCGGCGGTGCGGAGCAGAAGCTTTTTCCCTGGGGCGATGAGTTGGAGCCTGAGGGTAAGCATCTTTGCAATGTGTGGCAGGGGCGGTTTCCGGAAGAGGATACGGCCGAGGATGGGTACAGCGCGGCATGTCCGGTGGATGCGTTTCCGGCCAATGATTACGGGCTGTTGTCGGTGGCCGGCAATACCTGGGAGTGGTGCGCGGACTGGTTCCATCCCACGCATCATGTGATTGCGTCCAAGGTGAATCCGCAAGGTCCTGGAACGGGGACGGCGCGGGTGATGAAGGGCGGATCGTATTTGTGCCACGCGTCGTACTGCAACCGGTATCGAGTGGCGGCGCGGACATCGAATACGCCGGATTCGGCGACGACGAACATCGGGTTCCGGTGTGTGATGGACGTCGGTTAGGCTTGGTGTTGCTGGGCGGTGGCTTCGGCTTGCTTTTTGAGCTCGCTGAGCTTGGCTCCGGTGACGGCTAGCGCGAAGAAGCCTGTGATCAGCAAGGGCAGGGTTACAACGCCCCAAAGTACGAGAGAGAAGCGCTTGGACAGTGCTTCGTCGTAACCGAACATCGTTAGGGTGAGTGCCGTGATGGCCTGGAAGGCTCCGAGATTGCCGGGGGCTTGGGGTACGGCAGAGCTGAGGCGAAGGAGCACCATGGCTACGATGGCCATCGAGATGGTGACGCCTTCGAGTTCGTAGGCCTTCATCATGGCCCAGATCGGGATGGCCTGCAGGAGCAAATACGGCAGGCTCATGAGCGCCGAGTAGGCGAGGTACTTGGAGAAGCCGATGAGGTTGAGGTCCTCGATGAGGACTCGCAAATGTCGCTGCCAACCGATGCTCGAGAGATTGCGGAGAGCCCAGTTCTTTTGGAGCATCGCGAGGAAGAGTACGATGGCGCCAAAGGCTACGACGACGGCGAGCACCATGCCGCCTTGCACGAACTGCTTGGGGAGTTCGCGTACGAAGTGGGCGACGGTAAACATGCCGATGACGAGCCAGACACCGTCGAAGATGCGTTCGATGATCGCAGAGGCGACGATGACCGAGAACGGCAGATGGCTCCAGCGGGCTTGCAGGTAGCAGCGGATGGCTTCGCCCGCGCGGAAGGGGATGATCTCGTTGGCGAAGAGGCCGACGTAGATGGCGCGGATGGACTTCATCACCGGGATTTCGGCAACGGGTTGAAGCAGCAGGCTCCAGCGCCAGCCCTGGAAGACGTAGACGAGGATGTCTGCGACTACGGCAAGGCCGACCCAGCCCCAACGGAGGGTTCGGATTTCACCGGGTAGTTCACGGAGTTCGGAGCCGGAGAGTACCCAGATGAGGCAGCCTAGCGAGATGCCGATGGATACAACCAACAGGCCGATTTTGCGAGCGTCCAAAGTATCAGTTTAGCCTTCCATGTTTGGTTAGACGCTTATTCGTCGCGATGGACAGTGTCCGGGCTGAAGGCGGGGAGACAGATCGCGATGTATTCGGCGCCTTCCGGTGTGCTGTAGCGGATCCACTCATTTTTGGCGCAGAGAATGGACTGTCCTGCGGGTACGTCGATGACGCCGTCTTTGTGTTCGACGCGCATGAAGCCGCTGAGAACGATGGTGTACTCGTCGAACTCCGGGGTCTGGCCGGGTTCGGACCAACCGGCGGGGCTGCGCATATGCGCAACGCTGATGTCCGTATTGCCGGTATTCACGCGTCCTACGTGTTCATCGATGAGCTTTCCGCCAGGGACCGGGATGCGAGTGGGGGTAGCGATGAGCTTGGGCATGTTGGTTAGTTTACGAGCGCGACGGCAAGCAGCAGGGCGCGTTGCGAGCCTTTCCAGGAGTCTGTGATGTCGAAGGATTCTTCAGGCGTATGCGCGCCTTCGCCGCGGCCTCCGCCGCCGATGGTGATGGCGGGTACGTTGAGGCTTTGGGGGTAGTTCGCGTCGGTGGAGCCTTCTCCCATGCCGGATTCGAATCCGAGCGCCTTGGATACGGCTAGTGCGCTTTGGACGAGGGGGGACTCGACGGGCATTTCGCCAGCGGGGCGATTGCCGATCATCTTGAGGTCGATGGAGATCTTGCCTTTGTCCTTCCAGCGTGCGTTCTCTTCGTTCAAAGCCTGATGAATGGCGGACTTGAAGCGCTCGTCGAGGTTGTTGAGGGACTTGGGGTCGCTGGAGCGCATGTCGATTTCGGCCCAGGCTTCAAAGGCGATGGAGTTGACTGAAGTTCCGCCGCCGACGCGGCCGACGTTGAAGGTGGTTTTGGGATGGTCCGGCACATCGAGATCGCCGATCTTGGCGATGGCGCGGCCCAGGGCGTGCATGGGGTTCGCATTGCCGAACGAGCCGAAACTGTGGCCTCCGGGACCTTTGTAGGCGAGACGGTATCGGTAGCTTCCCACGCTGATTCGAGTGATGCGCAGGCCGGTACCATCGATGGAAATAAATGCGTCCACCTTCCCTTTGAGCGATTGGTTGAAGAGATGTTTCACGCCTTTGAGGTCGCCGAGGCCTTCTTCGCCGACGTTGGCGACGAAGGTAAGGGTGCCGTTGGTTTCGACCTTGCCGGCGTTGAGAGAGCGGATCATGCTGATGAGTACAGCGAGGCCGCGGCAGTCGTCGCCGATGCCGGGTCCGGTGATGATGTTGCCGTTCTGCGCGGTTTTGAGGCCGACGAACTCTTCAAAGACGGTGTCGAGGTGGGCGGCGACGAGAAGGTTGGGCTTGGCGTTCTTGCCGGGCCGTTCGCCGATGACGTTGCCGACCTCGTCGATGCGGACGTTGCTGAGTCCGAGAGATTCGAAGATCCGCTTGAACTCGGCGCCTCGCTTTTGTTCTTTGTGTGAGGGGGCGGCGATTTCGCAGACGCGGCGCTGTTCGGCGATGATTTCCGGTTCGATGCGCTTGGCGTAGTCGAGCGCGGCTTTCATTTGCGGAGTGCGCGCGAGAGTGGCCGGATCGGCGGCGGCAGTCCAAAGGATGGAAGAGAGGGCGGCGGTGAACACCATCTCTTCCATTATGGTTAGTTGTCGGTGCTGTAGTTGATTTCCATGCGCTTGATGCGGCGCGTGGAGATGAAGACTACGACAGCGGAGAGGGCGAGAAGGCCGAGTACGGCGACGATGGGCGGCGCGTTATCGACGTTCACGGCGAGCAAGGCCACGGGGGCCGGGACGCCCTGCTGCATGGGGATCTCGACGGGGCAGAGCGATTTCAAGTAGTAAATCACGCTGATCTGACGGAGGGTTGCCGGCAGGATGCCGTTGATCGATTCCCAGATGAGGACTGTCGCGGCGGTGATGAGCGGGTTGCGGATGAGGATGCCGGCGGCGAGGAAGACGCTGCCGTAGCCGAGGCATGCGAGCGCGGTGACGCCGGTGTAGGCGAGCAGATGCTGGTAGCCGTTGTTCTGCTGCAGGTAGGCATCGCGATTGATGGGGTCGAGGTGGACGACAAAGAGCGCCCATTGTGCGATGGTGCTGACGCAGAAGATAACCGTGGTGGCGATCAGGCCTGCCAGATACTTGCCGACGACCAGGATGTCGCGCCGGATGGGCGCGAGGAAGTAGTAGTGCAGGCTGCGGTCGAGAATCTCACCTCGGAACAGGTTCATGAAGACGAACATGCATCCGAAGAAGATTGCCAGGCGCAGGTAGAAGAACTGGAAGATGCCGGCAAAGATGACGGTGTCTTCCTGGAGGTCGCACCCGGCGTGTTCGGTATTGAGGCGCTGTACGGCGCCGTCACGGAAGGTGATGTGGCGCGTGGTGGTGCCGTCGGAATACGACCAGTAGCGGAACTCTGTGCCGTTGCGGCGGGTGACGGTACGCGAGGTGGCGGGGCGGCCTAAAATGCCTTCGACCTCCGCAACGGTCATGCCCTGCTTGACGGACATGAGCTTTTCTTTGGTAACGCCAGCGCCGGCATTGTTGTGCATGCGCTCGGCCTTGTAGCGCATGACCATCCAGTGGCCGCCCCAGATGAGGACGGGGATGAGGGCGAGGAAGTAGATCCAGAGTCCGCGTTTGGAGAAGAACGACTTTTTGACTTCGAGCCTTAAGACGGCGCTGATCTGCTTCCACCAGACGGGGTTCATTTGGAGCCTCCACCGGCGTTGCTGGAGCCGCCGTCGTCGATTAAGTATTCGTAGAGCGACTGTACGTCGTCATCGACGGGCGCGACGGTTTCGACCACGATGCCGTTCATGGCGATGTGGTTCATCATCAGGTAGAACTCGTCGGCATTGCGGGTTTTGACGAGGAGGCCTCCGCCGTCGCTGTGGACTTTGGCTTCCACGACGTTCTTGGACTGGAAGATGCGGGAGGCGAGGGCTTGCGGCTGGTCGCAACGGATGAGCACCTGCATGGGGTGTTCTTCGATCTCATTGCGGACGCCTTTGATCTGGCCTTCCGCAACGATATAGCCGCTGGACATGAGGATGACCTGGTCCGAGATGATGTCGACCTCGTGTAGGACGTGGCTGGAGATGATCACGTGGCGTCCTTCGCCGGAGAATTCGCGGAACAGGGCGATGGTTTCGGCGCGGACCAGAGGATCGAGACCGTTGAGGGGTTCATCGAGGATCAGGACACGAGGGTCGTGACTGATGGACTGGGCCAAGCGAATGCGCTGGCGCATGCCTTTGGAGTAGCCGGCGATTTTGCGGGGCGCTGCTTCGCGCAGGTTGACGCGATCGATGGCGTGCCAGGCGCGGCGTTCGCATTCGGCGTGGTCCCAACCGAATAGGCGGAGGAACGAGTAGACGAAGTCGTAACCGGTGAAGCCTTTGGGGTACGAATCGAACTGGGTGCAGTAGCCGACGTTGCGGAAGAAGGTTTCCGGATCTTCGGGCGACATGCCGCAAACGTCGACGGTGCCGCGGGTAGGCTGCAAGAGTCCCGTGATGAGGTTCATCAGGGTGGTCTTGCCGGAGCCGTTGGGTCCGACGAGGCTGGTGATGCCCGGGGGGATCGCGAGGTTGATCTTGTTGACGCCGAGGACTTCGCCGTAGAACTTGGAGACGTCGTTGAGCTGGATAAGGCTCTTTTCGATGGGCGGAGGTGCGGCGGTCATTACTTGATCACCTCGTAGGCGCGGATCTTCTTCCACAGGAGCCAGAGACAGAAGCCGAGGGCTAAGAACTGCGCGGTCCAGGCTTCTTCGATACTGATGCCCTGCCCCTCGCTGTAGTCCATGAATTCGCGTACGCGGAAGAGTTCGAGGGCGATGCGGCCGCTATTGGAGGTGATGTCAAGCCAGGAGCCTTTGTCGGTGCGCATCACGGCGTTGATGGCGGCGGCGAGGCCTGTGCTCAAGAAGAAGACAAGCAGCAGTAGCGCGCCGGCGACGACTTTCCAACGTACCCAGGCGGAGAGCGCCAGGGCGAGCAGCGAGATGAGCAGGATCCACATGACGCTTGAGAGAAAGATCGCCGGGGCGATCCAAGAGTACTTCGCGAACCAGCCTTCCGGACCTACGCTCCACTGCAAGAGGAAAAGCAGGAGACCGGGGATCCAGGTGATAAACGAGAGCAGGAAGGCGACGACACCGAGCTTGCCTGCGACGTACTCACTGCGCGAGAAGGGGCGGCAGAAGTAGAGAGGCAAGGCGTTGTTCGAAAGGTCCGGCGAGACGAGGCCTGGGCCGATGAAGGCCGTGAGGATAAAGGCCAGCGAGCTTTGGACGCTGTGGAAGATGTAGAAGAACTTGCCGTCGATTTCGAGACCGTTGAATTTTCCTGCAGCTTCAATGAGGCTGGCGAGCATGCCGAGGTTGGCATTGATGTACAGGAAGATGCCCGCGCCGATGGGGTAGAAGAAGCAGATGACGTAGAAGATGAGCAGGAAGCGCTGTTTGAAGAGCGATTCCCAGGCGTAGCGAGGCAGGATGAGGAAGCGCGACCATTCGGGGGTCTGCGCGCCCTCGTAGCCTTTGTAAGTGCGTTTGTAGACGGCCATGGCTATTTTGCTTGAGGGGCCCCTTTGAATTCCATGGCCTTCAGGAAGATGTCCTCTAGTGTGTCGCGGCGGTAGCTGAGGCGGCGCAGTTGGAGGTTGCGTTCTGCGGCGAGCTTGTAGATGTCGCGGATTTCGACTCCCGTGCCGAGCACCATCTTGACGCGGCCTCCGGTGAGGGCGGCGCATTCGCAGCCGAGCGCTTCGGCGGCTTCCACAAAGCCGTTCTGTACGCCGTAGGTTTCGAGTTCCAGGAAGCGGCGGTTGAGCTTGCGTTCGTCCTCGAGGTTGGCGGAGTACACCATCTGCCCCTGCTTGAGGATCATGACCTCTTCGCAGGTGTCTTCGACGTCCTTGAGCAGGTGCGAACAGAGGATGAGGTTCATCTGGTTCGAGTCCCGCATTTCTTTGATGAGCTTGAGCATGCGCTGGCGTGCGGGTGGATCGAGACCGTTGGTGGGCTCGTCGAGAATGACGAGCTTGGGTCCATGGACGATGGCCTGGGCGAGCTTGGCGAGCTGCTTCATGCCGAGGGAGTAGGTTCCGACCTGGCGGTAGCGCGCTTCGCCGAGGCCGACGTAGAAGAGGGCTTCATGGGCGCGTTCGAGGGCCGCTTCTCCGGGCAGGCCGGAGAGTTCCGCCATCATGCGGACGAAGGATACAGCGGACATCGAGCCGATGAAGGTGTCGTTTTCCGGCATGTAGCCGACGAGGCGGCGGATTTCTTTGGCCTGGGTGCGGATGTCGAGACCGAGGACTTTGGCGGTGCCGCTGATGGGCGGATAAAAGCCCAGCAGGGTATTGATCATCGTGGATTTGCCGGCGCCGTTGGGGCCGAGCAAACCGATGGTGCGACCCGAAAGAGTGCCGGTGAGGCCTCGCAAGATATCGCGATTGCCGAGCCTCACCGACAGGTTTTCGAGCTGAATCACAGGGGTCATTTGGAGTGGCTTGTTGTGGCTCCGGTGAGCATTCCCAGCATACCGGCGCCTCCTTTGTCGAGACCGGCGAGCATTCCGGCGTTGAGGCCGAAGAAGTCGCCGTGGGTGGCGGCAGTGATGCGAGTGGGTTCGCCGTAGATGGCGACCATGCCCGGGGCCATGCTGCCCACCGAGTCGAGCCCCTTGCGGAACTCGTCGGTACCGTAGCCGGTGGACTTCAACTGGTCGGCGACAGGTGCCAGGGCGCCAGCGACGTTGTGGTAGAAGATCGCCGAGAAGTTGGGGTTGGCGCCGTAGGGGATCTGCGAGCGGAACTTTTCGGAGCGCGTGAGCACGTAGCCATTTTGACGGTTCTTGATGGCGGTGACGAGCAGGGCGCGGTTGGCTCCGGCGAGCAGGTAGTTGTCGACGAAGGTGTAGTGGATGGCGAAGGGGAAGCCCTGCGCGGTGACGGCGTAGAAGGTACGGCCGTCGGCCTCGCTGGTTTCAAGCTTCAACTGCGCCTTGTTCTGTTCTTTGTTGATGGCCGCGATGAGCTTTTCCACGGACTGCTGGAAGCGCTGCGGACCGTTCATTTCCACGGCGAGCTTCCAACTGAGGCTTTGGAGCACGGGTCCGTCAGAGGCGAAGGCGAACTCGGAGCCTAGCGGCTCGGCGAGGTCTTCAACAGGATCGATGCCGGTCTTGTTCTTGAGATCTGCGAGGTCGTCTTTCTTCGAGCCGGCGAGGGCGAGCATCTCTTCGACTACCAGGCGCGGACGCTTGGTGACAGCAGCGAAGGCGAGGCCTGCATCGGGGGAGACGAAGTCCAACGAGGTGAGCGCGGAGGGTTCGGCGAGCCAGGCCATGACGCCATGGCGCTGTTCGCTGAAGCTCAACGAGGCTACGTTTTGTGTCTTGCCGCTCACTTGTTTCCGTTCGAGGACGAGGTACTTGGCGCTATCTACGCCGAGGTCCACCACGCCGCTCGTCTTCTGTACGCGATTGCCAAGGATTTGTTCCATGTTTGCGCAGAAGAGCCAACCGGCGCCGGCCTGATAGGCCTGCTCGATCCGGTCACGGAAGGGTGACGCGGCGTTGAGGCCACCCTGGTCGACGGCGGACATCATGACTTTGAGGGTCTGCGAATCCTTGCCGAAGATCAGCATGTTTTTGTGGATCTCATAGACGGAGCCACGGATCTGGGACGTGTTTGCGCCCTTGGCGTGATGGGCGATCTTGTCTTCCAGGAACTGGGCCAGACCGTCGCGCTTGACTTCCGCCAAGGCGATGGGCGACTTGGTAGAGCCGTCGAGCATGAGCACCACTTCCGGCCCGAGGTAGCTGGCGAACTGCTGGATTTCCGTGATGATTTCGTCGGTTGCGGCGCGCGACTTTTCGTTGGTGGCCTCTTCCCAGGACTTGCGGAGCGAGGGACTGTCGAGCAGTTGGCGGTCGAAGACCTTCTTGGCTTCGGCGAGGGTATCGCCCAAGTTAGGAATGGCTACGAATACTGCCGTGTCGGGCTTGATGTAGCGAGTGAGCGGCGAGGAGTAACGCAGGCCGGGGCCGGGGATCGCGTCGATCTTCTGGCTGAGGGCGTTGAGTTCGCCGAGCAGGGACAGGTAGCGGGCGGAGTTTTCGCTCCAGGCGACTTCGTCCTTGATGGCGACCTTGGCGAGCGAGGGATCGGTGGTGGTCTGGTCGCCGGGCTTCAACATCTGCGTGCCGCCCGATGCGGGATCGACTTGCACGCTGCCCTCTACGACAGAGACGCGGGAGCCTTTGACACCGCGATTGACGCTGAAGATGGTGCCTTTGACGGAGACCAGAGCATCGGGCGTTGAGACCATCAGCTTGCCGCTGCGCTGCTTGGCGGCCTGCACGATGATGTTGCCGCTGGTGAGGCGAATGGTGGTGCCGCTCCAGCCCTTGGAGATCGAGATTTCGCTGCGCTCGTTGACTTCAATGAGCGAGCCGTCTTCGAGCTTGACGGTGGCGCGAGTGCCCATGGGCGTGCGGATGGATTCGGCTTCCGCCAGTTCCAGACCTTGGGCGACCTGGGTGACGCCTTTGTACAGCGAGCCGCCGCGGACGTCCTGAATGGAGGCTACGTTGCGGGCCTTGCCGCTGCCAGGCAGCAGATACTTCAAAATGCCCCAGCTGGAGGTCCCAACCGCGGCGAACATACCTGCGGCGATCGCCCACTTCTGGAAGTTGTTGGCCTTTTTGGGGGCGCGAGGGACTTCAAAGGGGACGACCTTGGGACGCAGGCCACGAGCCTCGTCGAGCGCGCGGCGGCAGGCGCCACATTCGCGGAGATGGTCCTGCACGAGCATGCGGCGGGCTTCGGGCAGCGTGCCGTCGGCGTAGGAGGCGAGGAGGGTACGGAAGTCGGCGCAACCCGTGATGCGGGAGACTTCCGTAGCCGTGGCGGCCGAGGTGGCGGCGCCGAACAGTTGCTGCCGAACCCGCGCGCCGGCCTCTTCCACCTGGGAGGCGGTGGGCTGATCGTCGCGGAAGCTGTCCAGAATTTCGTCAAAGTTCTTATTCATGGCAGAGGGCTCCTACTTCAGTTCCTTTTGCAGCTTGGCTTTGATCCGGTGGAGGACGACGGCGACATGAATCTGCGACATGCCCATCATTTTGGCTATTTCCTGATTGGTGTGACCTTCGAAGTACCGCAGGGAGAACAGGAGCGCCTGGCGATCGTCGAGCTTGGCGAGGGCTTTGCGTAACGAGTCGCGCAGTTCGCGGAGTTCGGTGCAGGCCGGGGGCGCGGCATCATCGATGGGTACGGCGGCGGCACGCTGGCGTTCGCGGATGAGGTCGATGGACGCGTTGACGGCGGCACGGCGGAGGTAGCTTTCCGGCTGCTGCATCTCACTGGCGGCACCTTCGCGCTTCATCAAGCGGACGAACACGGTTTGCATGACGTCCTCCGCGTCGGAGGCATTGCCGGTGACGCGGAAGGCGGTGCGGTAGACCATCGGATGATACGTGTCGTAAAGCATGGCAAACTCTTGCTGTTGCTCGGGAATCGGCGGGCTCACGGGAAGGAGTTCCTGTCTTTCAATAACCAGCACTTTTCGTCTCCTGTTCGCCGGGCTTACTTTCCGGTTCGTTTGGAAGACGATGGGCAGGTCTCATTATTACAACGGTTATGGTTGTTCTCGAAGTTCCCGTAAAGGAAGGACGCGGTCGCTTCTTTTGCGGGAGGTGCGTTCGACTTCGTACGGTCCACAGACGAGGCGGTAATCGCACTGTTCGCAGGCGTCGGGCTTGGGGTAGGCGGGGAGGAAGCCTTCTTCGACGGCTTTGTCGATTGCCTGGAGGACATTGTGGAGCGCGTCGTCTGCGACGGGGTTGATGGGAATGACGACCTCTTTGTAGTCGCCCTTGCGGGTGCAGAAGTAGAGGCGGCCGGATTCAACCTGGGCTCCTTTGAGGAGTTGGCGGGCGACGGCGGAATAGAGGATGGGCTGGAGTACGCTGCCGCCGGCGGTGAAGGTGGGGCGGCGCTGGGGGAAACTGCCGGTTTTGTGGTCCGTGATGCGGATGACACCCGATTTGGCGTTGCGCTCCACAAGGTCGATGGAGCCGCGGACGATGAAGCCGGAGCCGGAGAGGGTGACGGGCGTGGTTTGGCCGGCGGGGTCCTTGGGATTTTCGAGTCCGAAGGAGAGTTCGAAGTGGATGGGCACCCAGTCGTAGGAGTGTTCGGAGACGTGGATGAGCCAGGCTCGGAGGTCTGTGCGGAGTTCCTCGATTTCGTTGTGCCAGACGCGGGGGATGGCGGGCGCGAGTTTGTCCTGGTACTCGCGGGCGGCGGTGTTCAGTACATCATCCAGGGCGGCGATAGCGGTGTCGCGATTGGCGCGGGTGACCGGCAGAGCGTCCTGCGACGAGAGGCGCTGCATGAGGCGGAACTGGACGTCGTGGAAGATTTCGCCTCGGGTCAGAGGGTCGAGCTGTTCGATGCTGACGGGTTCTTCGCGTGGTTCGAGGCGGTGAATGGCTTGCAGGAGGAATTTGTAGGGGCAGGCCGCATACGTTTGCAGGGCGGACGGCGAGTACGGCTTGGCATCCAGCCGGTGGAGTTGGAGCGCTTTGCGTTCCTGCGGGTTGGGGTCGACCAGACCGTCGGAGGGGAACCATTTTTGACGCCAGCGTCCGGCGCGGGCGCGGAGGGAGCGGCTGAGGTTCGCGTTGGCGTCCAGGAGATAACGGCCGGCACCGGTACGGTTGTTGGTGCGGAGCATGGCGAGGTCGAACTCGGCGTCGTCGATGGCGTCCTCGAGGTTGCGCGATGTCGGCCATTCGAGGCGCGAGGGGGCGTTTTCGGCGGCTTCGACTTCGAACGAGCGGAGGTCCGGGAGGACGCCTCGGATCGCACGGAGGAGTTCGAGCGCATAGAAGGACGGCACGCGGGGGCGGTTCATCATGACGTCCATGCGTGGGTAGGAGAACATCAACTGGTCGGACGCGCAGCCGGTGGCGAGCTGCAGGAGCATACGTTCGCGTCGAACACGTTCGGCCTGGTTGACGAGGGGCTTGTCGATTTTGTCGCGATGGGTGTCGAGCAGGATGGGGTCTTCCATGGCGCGACGCGGAAAGACGCCTTCTGTAAGGCCGGGGAGAAAGACGGCCCGGAAGAGGCGTCCGCGGGCTTCGGATACGGGAGCGACGAAGACTTTACCGTAGCGCGCGGAGCCGGGTTCGCGGCGAAGGAAGCGGAGACGGTCGCTCAGGACGCCGTAGACTTCGCCGAGTTCAACGGGGCCGATCTCGGCCATGGCGCGGAGTTCTTCGAGTACGGCGACGACGGCGGCCGGGCTTTTGAGGCTGGTTTGCGCGAGAGGCTGCAGGGCATCGAGCCATTCGCCCCAACGGGCGCGGCGGGGCAGTGCGTCGAGTTCGCGGATGAGCGGTAGCGCGAAGGCGGAGAGGGTTTGGAGTTGGCGTAGCTGACGGTCAAGCTGTTCGGCTTTGGCAGCGTTGTCGCGCGTGGCGGCGGAGAGCTTGAACTTGAGTTCCTGCTGGAGGCCGTTGAGGCGGCGTTCCCAACGGTCGCGTCCGCCGATGACTGCGGCGTCGACGAGCATACGTTCCCAGGCCGCGGGGGTGGCGACGTAGATGGACTCTTCCTGTTGTTGCTGTGGTGCTTCAAGGGCGGGAGCGGTTCCGGCAGAAGAGAAGCTTTGGAGGAGTTCGTCGTCGGGGGGAAGGTCGGTTTTGAGGTTGGTGCGGCGGTCCTCTTCGGAAGGGGTTTGGCCGAGGGAGAGGTATTCGGCGAAGCGAGTGGCAGAGAGTCCTTCGGCGGCGCAGGCGAGGAGGGCGAGGAAGGCGCGGCCGGCGGGGTCGGGACGGGCGACGCCTCGTGAGTAATGCGCGGGGATGCCGGCGCGGCGGAGGGCTTCTTCGACGAGGGTCTGGTAGCGTTCGGGGCTGCGGAGGAGGATCGCCATTTCGTCGAAGGGGATGCCTTGGGCGGCGAGCTTACGGAGGTTGCGGGCGATTTCGACACATTCGAGTCCTTCGCCGGGAGCCGAAAAAAAGCTCACGCAGGTGTGGTGGGCCGGGGTTCGTTCGGTAGCGAAGAGGGAGGCCGCGACCTGTTCCATCGGAGTGTCGAGAGTGAGGGCTTCGGGTTCGACACCGAGGATCGCTTGGAGAGATTGGAGGTTCGGAAGGTCGTGCGCGGGTATGAGGGCGAGCACGTGCGGCGAGCCGGTGAGGACGTGGCGCGAGAAGAGGCCGTGGTCGAGCGAGGGGATCTCGCAGCCGAGCCAGATGATGGGCAGTTTTAGCAAAGGGTGCGAGGTGTTGCGGGTGGCGCGGGCGAGGACGTCCGGCAGGTCCAGCAGTGCGCCGCATTCTTCCTCAAAGCGGGCGAGGATACGGCCGAGGTCCTCGCCGGGGGCTCCGGTAGCGGCGACTTCCTGGGGTGTGACGCGATTGAGGCGGAGTTCGGCGACGGTGGCGCTGACGGCTCGGGCGAGGCCGGGGGAGTCCGCGACGGGGGAGAAGTACGGAAGCTGGCCCTGGTCGCAGAGTTCCTTGATGATGCGCGCGGAGAGGGCTTCAAAGGCGAGCGCGGCGGCGGGCTTTTCACCGGGGTCGAGGAACGGGAGCGCGAGTTGGGAGGCGAGGATGAGCGGTGTCATCCGGTGGCAGGTGACGGTGGCGCCGGAGGGCGGAACGTACTTGCGTACGAGGTCGTCGGCGGCGCCTCGGGAGGGGGCGAGGATGAGGACTTCCGGGTGTTCGCGGAGGAAGGCGGCGGCGGTTTCGTGCAGAACAAGGTTAGAGGAGCTCTGGACGAGACGGCGGGAGGCCATAAGGTCACACTAGCAAAGGCATACAATGGAGGTCAGGAGTTTTCCCTCCTCCCTGCCCATCCATGCTTCGATTTGAAACCGCCGGCGAGAGCCACGGAGAGTGTCTTGTCGCGACCCTGACAGGTCTGCCAGCTTCGGTCCCGATTTCGGTTGCGGCCGTAAACCGCGAATTGTGGCGCCGCCAACAAGGGTTTGGCCGCGGCGGCCGCATGAAGATCGAGACGGACCAAGCTGAGATTGTGTCCGGCGTGCGCCATTCGATCACGATCGGTTCGCCGATTGCGATGATCATCCGGAATAAAGACTGGAAGAACTGGACGGGCATACTGCCTGTGGAAGGCGAAGGCGAGGAGCGGAAGCCGGTGACCAAGCCTCGGCCGGGCCATGCGGATCTGGCGGGCGGGATCAAGTACGGGTTCCGCGATGCGCGGTACATCCTGGAGCGGGCTAGCGCGCGTGAGACGACGTCGCGCGTGGCTGTCGGCGCGATCTGCAAACAGTTCTTGGAGCAGTTCGGGATCGGCGTGCTGAGCCATGTGGTGCAGGTGGGTACGGCGACGTTGGATCGCGAAGCTACGTGGGATGAGTTGGTGGCGCTGTCCAAAAAAGACGAGGTCCTGCTGAATTGCGTGGACGCCGATACTGAGCAGCGGATGAAGGAAGTGATCGACGTGGCGTACCGCACGGGTGATACTGTGGGCGGCGTCTTCGAAGTTGTGGCGCATGGGCTGCCGGTGGGCTTGGGATCGCACATCGCGTGGGATACGCGGTTGGACGGGAAGCTGGCGCAAGCGATTGTTTCGATGCAGGCCGTGAAGGGCGTTGAGGTTGGGTCGGCGCGGGAACAGGCTCGCGAGTATGGGTCCAAGGTGCAGGATACGATCCACTACAACAAGGACGATAAACAGTTTTTCCGGGGATCGAACAAAGCGGGCGGGCTTGAGGGCGGCATCACGAACGGCAATGATTTGTACGTGCGGGGTCTGCTGAAGCCGATTTCGACGCTGCGGCGGCCGCTGGAGAGCGTGGATCTGGCGACGCGGGAATCGACGGCTGCGGCATACGAACGTAGCGACATCGCGGTGGTGCCGGCGGCGGGTGTGATTGGCGAGGCGATGGTGGCGATTGTGCTGGCGCAGGCGATGCTGGACAAGTTCGGCGGCGATTCGTTAGAAGAGACCAAGCGCAACTACGATCACTATATGGACCAGGTGAGGAACTACTGATTTTATGGTTTTGAAGGTCGTCAAATACGGCGATCCGGTACTCGAACAGAAGACGGAACCGGTGACCGAGTTCGATACGCCGGAGTTGCGCAAGCTGGTGGACGACATGTTCGACACGATGTACGCGGCCAAGGGCATCGGGCTGGCGGCGCCGCAGGTGGGCGTCACGAAGCAGGTGACCGTCATCGACATCAGCGCGGGCGAAGAGGGCGGCGAGAAGCTGGTGCTGATCAATCCGGAGATTGTGGAACGGGCGGGGTCGCAACTGGGCGAAGAAGGCTGCCTGAGTATTCCGGGGTTTCGCGAGGACGTGAAGCGGGCGATGCGCGTGAAGGTAGTCGCCAAGAACGTGAAGGGCGAGACGCAGGAGTTGGACGCCGAGGAGTTGCTGTCGCGCTGCATGCAGCACGAGATCGACCACTTGAACGGGGTGCTGTTTTTGTCGCACCTGAGTCCGCTGAAGCGTGATCTGATTCGCCGGAAGATACGGAAACTGCAGAAAGCAGGCGAATGGTAAAGCGCGTTGTCTTTATGGGCACGCCCGAGTTTGCCGTGCCTACGCTGGAGCGCCTGGCGGCCGAAGGATTTGAGATCGCGGCGGTGTATACGCAGCCGGATCGTCCCAAGGGTCGCGGCCAGCAGCTTGCGTATTCGCCGGTGAAAGAGGCTGCGCTGCGCTTAGGCTTGCGCGTGGAACAGCCGCTGAAGGTACGGGCGCCGGAGGTACGCGAGCAGTTACGGGCGTTTGAAGCGGACGCGATGGTGGTTGTCGGGTACGGACAGATCATCCCGCAGGCGATTATCGATTTGCCGCGGTACGGGATTATCAACGTGCATGGGTCGCTGCTGCCGAAGTATCGCGGGGCGGCTCCGATTCAGTGGGCGATTGCCAATGGTGAGAGCGTGACGGGTGTCACGACGATGCAGATCAACGCAGGCCTGGATACCGGCGATATGCTGCTCGAATGGTCGACGCCGATTGGTGCGGAAGAGACCGCGGTTACCCTGGGCGCGCGTATGGCGGTGGCCGGGGCGGAACTTTTGATCGACACGCTTCGTAATATTGAGAGCATCGCGCCGCGCAAGCAGGATGACGCGCAGGCGAGCTACGCACCCATTCTGAAGAAAGAAGACGGCCGCATCGATTTTGCGATGCCTGCGCAGCAGATTGTGAATCGCATGCGCGGATTTCAGCCTTGGCCGGGCGCGTACACGTCGCTGCGGGGTGTGAAGCTGAGCGTTTGGAATGCGGCTGTTGCTGAGACGGCGGCTGTGGTCGCGCAGGGCGTGATTGTGCAGCAGGGCAAGCGGTTGTTTGCGGGCTGCGGCGAAGGTACAGCAGTAGAGCTTTTGGAATTGCAAATGGAAGGGCGGAAGCGATTGCCGGCAGCGATGTTTTTGAACGGCTTTACTCTTTCCGCGGAAGGCGAACAACTCGGATAACCATGACGCTTCCTCTCGGGTATCAGTACTCCGCTTTGTATGCGGGCATTCGGAAGGCGAAGAAGGACGACCTGTCGCTGATTGTGTCGGATAAGCCAGCGGCTGCGGCTGCGGTGTACACATCGAACGTGGTGGCGGCGGCGCCGATTCAGTTGGCGCGCAAGCATATGGCTGCGTCGAAGGGTACCGTAAAGGCGCTGCTGATCAACGCGGGTAATGCGAACTGCGCGACGCGTACGGGCGCGGCTGTGGCGCTGTCGACGTCGAAGGCGGTAGCCAAGGCGCTGGGATGTCCGGTAGAGCAGGTGATTCCGTCGTCGACTGGTGTGATTGGAGTGGAACTGAATCCGGCACTGATTACCGATGCTGTGCCTGCGCTGGTGGAAGGGCTTTCGGCGGAGAAGTTCCAGACTGTTGCTGACGCGATCATGACCACGGACCTGGTTCCGAAGACGGCGTTTGCGACGGTGCAGAAGACGCGGATCGCCGGGCTGACCAAGGGGTCCGGGATGATTCATCCGAACATGGCGACGACCTTGGGGTACGTCATGACGGATGCGGTGATTCCGGCGGCGTCGCTGCGGGCGATGCTGAAGCGTGCGATTGCCGTGAGCTACAACTCGATCAGCGTGGATGGCGACCAATCGACGAATGACATTGTCGTGGTGATGGCCAATGGCGCGTCGGGGATCAAGCCGGATCTGGCGAAGTTTGAGAAGGGTCTCACCGAGGTGCTGCAATCGCTCGCAAAGCAGATTGCCAAGGACGGCGAAGGCGCGAAGCGGCTGGTGACGATTGACGTCAAGGGTGCGAAGACGCAGGCAGAGGCGCAGCGGATTGGACGGTCCATCGCGAATTCGCCACTGGTGAAGACGGCGATTGCGGGCGCGGATCCGAACTGGGGGCGCATCATCTGTGCGGCTGGATATTCGGGCGTGGCGTTTGATCCGCTGAAGGTGGACATCGCATTTCAGGGTCAACAGGTTTGCAAGTCGGGCCTGGCGGCGGAGTTCGATGAGGACGCGCTGAAGGCCAAGCTGGATGCGCCGGAAGTGGACATCAAGTTCACGATTAAGGGCGCGGGTAAAGGTACGGCGCGGTTTTGGACGTGCGACTTTACCGATGGGTACATTCGCATCAACGGCAGCTATCGCACATGACGGCTGTACTCGTCTTGTCAGTGATGCTTGCGGCTGCTGCTGCCGATCCGGAGACGGCGGCGCGCGAGGCTGTCGCGGATTTTGCGGCAGGTCTGGCGCAGGATAACGCGGAGCAGGCGCTGCGCGCGGTGAGCAAGAAGATGGACGGGTATGGCGAGTTTGCGGACCAGATTCGGGCGCTGGTACGGCAGAATCTGGTGACGTCTTCGGTGTCGCCACAGTCCAATACTGGAGACGATTCCAAGCGCGAACTCGAACTGGACTGGTATGTCGAGATCAAGTCCAGGAACGAAGATCTTGCAATGGTGCGGCGGCGCGAGACTGTACGATGTACGGTGGAGCGCACGGGCAAGAACAAGTGGCAGATTACGGCGATTGCGCCGTTGCGGCTGTTTGCGCTGCCTGTATTCTAGATACGTCGGGGGAGCGACGACGGATGTCGGATGTTACGACTTTACTAGTCGAGTGGAAGGGCGGGAACGCGCACGCACTCGACCAATTGGTGCCGCTTGTCGAGGGCGAACTGCGACGTCTGGCCAAGGTGTACCTGCGGCGGGAGAAGTCCGACCATACGCTGCAGAGTACGGCGCTGGTGAACGAGGCGTGGATCCGGCTCATTGACCAGAAGCAATCGGGATGGCAGAGCAGAGCGCACTTTGTGGCGATCGCGGCGCGGCTGATGCGGCAGATTCTTGTGGATCATGCGCGGGCGAATCAGGCGGAGAAGCGGGGCGGCGGCAAGAGTCTGCTGGCGCTGGATGAAGCGCTGGGCATCCCGGAGCGCGGCACTGTCGGGCTGGTGGCTTTGGATGACGCGCTGAAGTTGCTGGCGGAACTCGATCAACAACAGGCGCAGATTGTGGAGATGCGGTTCTTCGGTGGGTTGACCATTGAGGAGACTGCGGAGGCATTGGGTGTCTCTCCGGCTACGGTCAAGCGCGACTGGACTGTCGCTCGGGGCTGGTTGTTCCGCGAACTTTCCAACAATAACTAGAAGTTTGCAATGAATCCTACGGCGTATCGCGAAGTGAAGCGGATCGTGGGCGAGGCGCTGGACCTGACACGGGGTCCGAAGCGTGACGCCTACCTGGACGATGCGTTTTCCAAAGATCCGGAGTTGCGCGAGGAAGTGCTGACCTTGATTGCGGCGTGCGAGGAATCGAATGCCGGATTTTTGGAGCGGCGGCAGGATCGCGACAAGCTGATTGGACAGCGCGCGGGTCCTTACCGGTTTGAAGAAAAGATCGGCGAGGGCGGCATGGGCGCGGTGTACCGTGCGGTGCGCGAAGATGGCGCCTTCCGGATGGTGACGGCGATCAAAGTGATTCGCGAGGGGCTGGATTCGGCGGGCATCAGCAAGCGGTTCCGCAATGAGCGGCAGATTCTGGCGCGGCTGTCGCATCCGAACATCGCGAGGCTGCTCGACGGCGGTGTGACCAACTGCGGGCGTCCGTTCTTTGTGATGGAGTACGTCGATGGGCAGCGGATGAGCGATGTCGCGGCGAAGTTGGGGCTGCATCAGAAGCTGGATATCTTCCGCATCCTTTGCAACGCGGTCCATTATGCGCACCAGAACCTGGTGATTCACGGCGATATCAAGGCAAACAATGTACTGGTGACGGCGGATGGTACGCCGAAGCTGTTGGACTTTGGTGTCGCGCGATTGTCCGAGCCGGAGGCGAATTCCGGGCTGACGGTGACGTATCTGCCACCTGCGTTTACGCCGGATTATGCGAGCCCGGAACAGGTTCGCGGAGAGATGCTGAGTACGGCATCGGATGTGTATTCGCTGGGCGTACTGCTTTGTGAGCTGTTGACCGGGAAGCGGCCGAGGTCGTTTACATCTTCGAATCCGCAGGTCATTTTGACGGCGCTGCAGACGGCGTCACCGAAGAAGCCGAGCGAGTTGGCGGAAGATCCGGGCCCCTTGCGTGGGGATCTGGACAACATCGTGATGAAGGCGCTGGAGGTGGATCCGCGGCAGCGGTACGCGTCCGCCGAGCAGTTGGCCGAGGACATCCGAAGGTACGAGAGCGGGTTGCCGGTGATGGCGCGGCCGGATTCGCTGCGGTATCGCGCGGGCAAGTTTGTACGGCGCAATCTGGTGGCGGTTGTGGCGGCTACGGCCGGTGTACTGGCGTTGACCGCGGGCCTGGCGACGGCGATCCATCAGGCGCGGATCGCGAGGATCGAGAAGCAGCGTGCCGAGCGGATGTTCAATGGCGCGCGTGAGCTGGCGAATTCGTTCATCTTTGAGATTGAACGGGAGATCGCGAAGTTGCCGGGGTCGACGACGGCGCGGGCGACCTTGGTGAGCCGGGCGACGCGGTACCTGGATGGGCTGGCGCGGGATTCGGAAGGCAATCCGGTACTGCAGCGGGAGTTGGCGGCAGCGTACGTGAAGCTGGGCGAGGTGTTGGGGCGGCCGGATGCGGCGAACCTTGGGGATAGCGCGGGGTCGCTGGATAGCTTTCGCAAGGCCGTGCAGATTCGCGAGGAGTTGGCGCGGAGCGGGCCGGGGGTCGCGGAGTATCAGGAAGAGCTGGCTGATGCGTACAACCGGTATGCCGCGTTGCTGCGCGTGAAGGGCGATTACAAGGCGAGCCTGGATTATGATCGTAAGGCGCTGGAGATTTGCGAGACGTTGACTTCGCAAGATCCGAAGAATCCTGCGCGGCGGCGGCGACTGGCGGAAGCTTACACGGCAGTGGGCGGGAGCTTGTCGCAACTGGGGCGCTGGGATGAGGTGTTGGAGGTTCGCCGAAAGCCGCTGGAGATTTACCGGGCGCTGGTGCAGCAGGAACCGAGCCGTGCGCATCGCGCGGGGTTGGCGCTGGCGGGCAATCGCATGGCGAGCATCCTTTCGCACAACGGGCGTAAGGCCGAGGCGGTGAAACAGTATCGCGAGGTACTGGCACTGCGTAAGGCTTTGGCGGAAGAGAAGACGGCGGAATCCAACGCGAAGATGAACCTGGCGGGTACACAGTTGTCGTTGGGGACGCTGTTGTCGCAGATGGGGCAGTATGCTGAGGCGTCGCAACTGCTGCAGGCGTCGGTAGCGGCGTTCGGGGCGATGGCGGAGGCGGATTCGAAGGATGCGCGCAGCCATAGTCTGCTGGCGACCGCATACTTGCGGCAGGCGGAGCATCTGGAGGCTGCGGGGTCGCCACAGGCCGCGCTGCCGCTGTTGGGGCGTAGCAAGGCGATACGCGAACGGTTGGCCGAGGCAAATCCTTTGAATGCCGGTGCGCGAGGCGAAGTGGCCGAGATCCTGGCGGCGATCGGCAAAACTTACGAGGGGATGGGACGCCGCGAGCAGGCGTTGAAAGCGCAGCGGCAGGCCGTGGAGATCGCGACGGAGATCGAGAGTTCGGGCCGGGCGAATGCGGTGATCCACGGGATACGGGAGAAGGCCGCGGAGGCTGTCGCAAGGTTGGAGAAGGCGGCGGCGCAGTAAAATCTGGGAGTGTCCATCCGTCCGGAAGAGCATCCCGAACTGACGTCGGCAGAGACGGTGGCATCCGCGCAACCGGCAGTCGTGTCGGGTACGGGTGCTCCGGAGGATGAGGGGCGGTTCGTTCCTGGAACGCTTCTGAATGGACGGTACCGCATCAGCAGTCTGCTGGGGCGAGGTGGCATGGGCGAGGTCTATCGCGCCACCGATTTGACACTTGGACAATCTGTTGCGTTGAAGTTCCTGCCGGAGTCGGCGAGCGGGAACGTGCGCTTTTTGGAGCGTTTTCACGGCGAGGTTCGCGTAGCGCGGCAGGTGTCGCACCCGAATGTATGCCGTGTCCACGACATCGGGCAGGTGGACGGCGCGCCGTTCATTTCGATGGAGTATGTGGACGGCGAGGATCTGGCCACGTTGCTGCAGCGGATCGGAAAGCTGCCGTTTGATAAGTGCGTGGAGATTGCACGGAAGATCTGCGCGGGGCTGGCGGCGGCGCATGCCAAGGGTGTGATCCATCGCGATCTGAAGCCTCACAACATCATGCTGAACAAGCGGGGCGAGGTCGTGATTATGGACTTTGGCCTTGCGGCGGTGGCGGATTCGCTGTCCGGCGTGGAGGCTCGCAACGGTACGCCGGCGTATATGGCGCCCGAACAGTTGAAGGGTTTTGAGGTTACGGCCAGGAGCGATATCTTTGCGCTGGGCGTGGTGCTGTTTGAGCTGTTCACGGGCAAGCGGCCGTACGATGCGGTGAACGTACAGTCGATGATCGATCAGCAGGAAGCGCTGCAGATTGTCGAGACCGAGGGTCTGCATGAGGCGGTACTGCGAGTGGTGCGGCGGTGCTTGCAGCCGGATCCTGTCAAGCGTCCTGTATCGCCGCTGGCGGTGTCGGCAGCGTTGCCTGGGGGCGATGCTCTGGCATTAGCTTTGGCGGCAGGTGAGACGCCCTCGCCTGAGATGGTGGCGGCGGCGGATACGGGCGGAGTGCTTTCAAAGCGCTGGGCTGTGGCGTGCATTCTGATGGTGGCCGCTTGCGCACTGGCATTGCCGTTTATCCGGTCGCATCGATTGGCGATGATGCAGGCTCCGATGCGGATGTCGCCACCGGTGCTGGAGGCGAAGGCTCGCGAGATTGCAAAGAGTTTGGGATTCGAGCAGGATCCGCAGGGCACGTATATCCGGCTGTACAACAGGCCTGTGTATTTGCAGTGGATCCGGCGGATGCACGGGAAGCGTACGCCCGGGGAGTGGATGCGTGCAGAGTCCTCGATGGCGCTGCAGTATCGCGAGTCGCCAGAGCCGTTGGTGGCGTATCCGCTGGGGTACGTGACGGAGTCTAACCCGGCGCCGATGTCGCCTCGGATGGCGGAGGTACACCTGACGTCCGATGGATTTTTGCGGGCCTTTAGCGGGGTGCCGGAACGGTCCATGGGGATGGAGATGGAAGGCGAGGAGATCAGCGCGGAAGCGGTGTTTCGCGCGGCGGGTTTTGAGTTCAGCAAGTTCCAGGAGGTGGCGCCGTCGAGCGTTCCAGACGCTCCTGCAGCGAAGCTGCGGGCTTGGAAGGGTGTGCATCCGAGGCTACCTGAGGTTCCCGTGACGTTGGAGATCGGGTGGTGGAAGCGGCAGATCACCTGGGTGACCATGCGGTTTCCCTGGACCGGGCAAAACGATGGATCCGGCGGAGATATGGTGCCAGCGGCGTTCCGGTCTTTACGGTCGGCTGTGACGGTGGCGATTATTGTGTTGTGCAGCGGGTTCGCGATCGTACTAGCGCGGCGGAACTGGCGGTTGGGCCGAGTGGACAAGCGCGGTGCGTTGCGGTTGGCGGCAGTACAGTTTGGGTTGTCGGCGGCGATTTGGGCGACGTCGGTGCATGCCGTACCGACGATGGACATGCTGAGCCTGGTGGTGAATGCGATTGGCGACTGGCTGTTTCCTGCGGCTGTGTTGTGGGTGCTGTACCTGGCGTTGGAGCCCGAGGTACGCGCACGGTGGCCTCAATCGATCGTGTCGTGGAACCGGCTGCTGTCGACCGGGTTTCATGATCCGCTGGTGGCGAGCCACGTTTTGATTGGCGCGGCGCTGGCGGCGACGGTGTGGACGGCGGTGAGCCTTGCGCTACGGGCGGATCCGGGGCTGGACGTCACGGGGCTGGATCCATTGACCGGGACACGAGCCTGGGTGGGGTCCTTTCCGCGGATCTTGAGCGAGAGCGTACGGGTGGGGTTGATCGGGTTCTTTGCGCTGTTTCTACTACGACGGGTGCTGCGCAAGGACTGGGTGGCGGCAATCATCGCGGCGCTGCTGTTTGCCATGCTCGAGAGCAATGTGACGAACGGCAATAACTGGCAGATGCGTTATGCGATGTACGCGTGCCTGCATACGGCGCTGATTTTTGTCGTGCTGCGGGTGGGCGTAGTGGCAGCGATTTCCACCATCGTGTTCGGGAATCTGTGGGGCGAGACGATTTTGGGCACCGACTGGAGCAGTTGGTATATGCCGTACGGCTTTGCGACGTTGCTGGTGGTGCTGGGTGTGTCGATCTTTGCGTTCTGGAAGACGCTGGGGTCGCGCGATTTGATTGAAGACGACCCCAGTGTCGATTCGCGCGCTATTTCACAAACGTCATTCCCGCGAAGCTGACGACGCTCTGGTCGTCGATGTTCCATTGCTGGTAGCGGTTCAGGATGCCTTTGGCTTCGGGTACGGCTCTGAGGAAGGTGTAGACGGGGCTTGAGCCGCACCACTTGAGGTCGTCCTGATTTTCCTGGACCTGGGACCAGAAGGATTCAGCATCGCCGGAGTTGATGGAGGCGATGCGGTTGCGGTCGCGGGTGGCGACTTGTGTCATCTCGCGAAGGTCTGCGGTGGCGGTGAAGTCATCACCGTAGCGACGTCCCATGTGGGCCATGTCGATGCCCAGTACCCAGCAAAGGTTCTGGCCCTCGGCGGTTTGAAGGTCGCCGAGGGCGCCGAGGAAGCGCTTGACCTCGTCTGATTCTTCCGGCTTGCCTCCCCTATAGATGCTGCGGGCGTAGCTGCCGCAGAGGATGGGGAGGATTTTCACTTCCGGCCCGTATATGTGTTGGAGGAAGGCCACCTGAAACTCGATGGAGTGTTCGAAGGCGTGGCAGTAATCTTCCATGGCGACGGCAGCGCCGCCTTCCTTTTCTAGACGATCGACCAGGGTACGGTTGGTGATGGCGGAGCCGTACGGGGTTTCAAAGGGCTTGCGGGTGAGGCCGAAGCGGTCTGGTGCGCCGTAGTGGGATGTACCGAGGATGACGAAGGTCTTGTCGCGAAGGTCCGGCGAGAGGGCTCGGTAAGCGGCCTGGTAGGATTCCCAGCCTCCGAACGGGCTGACGTGGGGGGCAGCGATGCCCAGGATCTTTCCGGCGCCGGGTTGCTCGATGGTGTTGCCGACGTCGTTAGTCATGTACTGGCCGAAGACTTCGTGGAGTTCGGGTGCGGAACCGGGGTACGCGGCACCGGCGTGCGCGGGCTTGCGTACGGGAGCGTCGGCAAAGGCCTGATGAGCATCGGCCTGCATCTGAGCGAAGACTTCGTCTTCGAGGAATCCTGCCTCGCTGAGGGTCTGCTGGAGGTGTTCGACCAGTTCGCCCGTGTCGAGTTCTCCAGTCATCTCATAGAGATGAGCCTTGAGGTCCGCCGCGGTGTGTTCGCCATCGAAGAATTCCAGACAGGCTGCGAGGACTGGCGGAATGATCAGGGTGGCGTCGGAGTAATGATACCCGTCACGGACGGCGAGGCCGGGACGGTCCGGAACCGGAGACGGCATGAAGTCCAGGGTCATCCGGAGCCGGGGCAAAAGGGCGGACATGAGTACGAGTGTATGTTATTCGGGCCAAGGTCTACTTAGACCAGGCCCGCAGTGGCGAGCGCGGCGTCGGTGGGGAGAGGGATAAAGTCTCCTTTGTTGACGCAGGCGCGGTACATGTTGGCGAACTCTTCGGACATGTCCATGCACGCGGGGTCGTCGTACATGGCAAAGAAGACTCTTTCTATATCCTGGTTGGGGATCTGACCACAGACCATGGCGAGTTGAAGGGCGGAGCTTGCGACACAATCCCGGCAATTCAACCCAATCATCCGGCAGCTAAAAGGCTTTTGATTCGGGTTCATCGTTGGCACGACTTCTTTCGTTCGGCGCGGTATGGCTCCGCGTTGGGTACTTGACCATTATGCGTAAGACAACTGAACTACTCCAGTGGTTTGGGGAGGGGATATACCATCCCAAATGAGGGGTGTGAATAAGTGGTGAAAATGTGGACAGGGGAAATCCGCACGATTTTGCGTGTTTCGCGGCGAGCATCGGGTGAACTTCAAAGGGAGTGTCCGCCACACGGCTTTTTCGCCTCTTCGCAAGCGCCTCAAACGAAAACGTTTAAAGCTCTTCCGGCTTGTCCGATACGACAGGCAGGGTTATGCCGGAACATGCCTCCGCGGTTTTTAGCGGCCATCACGATGTCAGGCTAGTCGGCCTTTCGATTCTGCTGGCGATCCTTGCGTCATACGCGGCGCTGGACCTCGCCCAGCGTATTTGGGCTGCAAAAGGGCTTTGCCGCACGGCATGGCTGCTGGGGGGCGCTACGGTGATGGGCATCGGCGTCTGGTCCATGCACTATGTCGGGATGCTGGCCTATGAGCTGCCGGTGCGGGTATTGTACGACTGGCCGACGGTGCTGCTGTCGTTGCTTGCGGCGATTGGCGCTTCGGCGATCGGGCTTTGCATCGCCAGCCGGGAGAAAATGGGCGCTCTTCGGGCGTACTTCGGCGGGGTCTTTATGGGCGCTGGGGTGGCGGCCATGCACTATATCGGGATGGGGGCGATGCGCTTGCCGGCAGACTGCCAGTACTCCGGGCCGCTGGTGGCTTTGTCGGTGGCGCTGGCGATGCTGATTTCGCGCCTGGCGCTGGACATCACGTTCCGGTTGAAAGATGCGACGCAGGGGAGCGGGGTCCGCCGAGTGGCTGGTGCCGTGGTCATGGGGCTGGCGATCCCCGTCACGCACTACACGGGTATGGCGGCGGTCACATTCGTGCCCGGGCATGGACACGGTTCGCTGGTGAACGCGATTGAGATCACGCCCATGCTGACGATGGGCATCATCAGCATAACGGCCACGATTCTGGGCGTGACAATTCTCACGTCGATGGTCGCGCGGCGGTTTGAGGGCCAGGCGCAGCGATTGCAACGGCTGATGGAGGAGGCGGTAGCGGCGCGGGAGGATCTGCGGCAGGGGGAAGAAAGGCGGCGGACGATCCTGCGTACGGCCAAAATTGGTGTCTGGACCTGGTATTTCCAGACTGGCGTCGTGGAGGCGGATGAAAACTCGGCGGCGTTGTTTGGGGTTGCGCCGGATCGCGCCCCGAAGACCATCGAGCAGTTTCATGCGTTGCTGCATCCGGACGATTTGCCAGCGCTTGGCGCGAAGGTTGAGGAAGCTGTGGCAAACCGCGCCGAGTTCAACATGGAGTACCGGGTCTTCTGGCCGGATGGTTCCGTGCGCTGGCTGGGTGCGCGTGCGAGTACGTACACCGACGAGCGGGGCGAACCGGTGCGGATGACCGGCGTTTCCTGGGACGCGACGGCCCGCAAGAACGCTGAAGCCGAGTTGTTGGCGACACAGTTGGACCTTCGCGCTGAGGCACGGTTCCGGGCGCTACTGGAAGCGGCTCCGGATGCGGTGATCGTGGTGAACCAGAAGGGCGAGATCGTTCTGGTGAACACACAGGTGGAGCTGATGTTCGGATACCGGCGCGAGGAGTTGCTGGGGGAGACCGTGGAGAAGCTCATGCCAGAGCGTTTTCGCGGTGGACATCCGGGGATGCGCGGCGGGTTCTTTGCCAATCCGCACACACGGGGGATGGGCGAAGGGATCGAGTTGGCGGGCCTGCGCCGCGACGGTACGGAATTTGCGGTGGAGATCAGTTTGAGTCCGCTGGAGATCGAAGGCGGAACGCTGGTATCGGCGGCGATCCGGGATATCACGAACCGGCGCATGACGGAGAACGAGATCCGGCGTAGCCGCGCGATCCTGCAGAACCTGTTTGAAGCGCTGCCGGGGCTGTTTCTAGTGGTGACGCCGGATTTGCGGATTGTTTCGGCCAGCGATGCGTATCTGAAGGCGACGATGACGGAGCGCGAGTCGATGCGCGGGCGACCCCTGTTCGAGGTATTCCCGGACAATCCGGATGCGCCGGAGGTGAACGGCGTAGCGGCGTTGCGGACGTCGCTCGAAAAGGTACTGGCGACGGGCAAGCCGCATACGATGGCGCTGCAGCGTTATGACATCCGGCGGCCGGACGGGACGTTTGAGGAACGGTACTGGAGTCCGATTAATGCGCCGGTTTTGGGGGCGGAGCAGCAGATCGAGTACATCATCCACCGGGTGGAAGATGTGACGGATTTTGTCCAGCAAAAGCGGAGCAAAGAAGAGCGTACGGCAGAGATGCAGGGGCGGCTGGAGCAGTTGGAGATTGAAGTCTTTCAGAACTCCCGTCAGTTGCAGACGGCCAATCAACAACTGGAGATCGCCAACCAAAGTCTGACGCAGGCGAAGCTGGAGGCGGACTCCGCGAACCGGGCAAAGAGTACGTTCCTGTCGACGATGTCGCATGAGATCCGGACGCCGATGAACGCGATTCTGGGGTATGTCCAACTGCTGCAGCGGAGCCCGGAACAGACAGAGGAGGCGCGCAGCAATCTGCGGATCGTGGCACGGAGCGCCGAGCATCTGCTGGCGCTGATCAACGACATCCTGGACATGTCGAAGGTGGAAGCGGGACGGATGGAGGTTGCACCGGTGACCTTCAACTTCTCCTTCCTGCTGGGCGATTTGTCGGCGATGTTCCGGTTACGGGCGCAGGGCAAAGACCTGGATTTCCGTACCGAGTACGACGCGGGGATGGGTGACTATCTGCTTTCGGACGAGAGCAAGATCCGGCAGGTGCTGATCAATCTGATTGGCAACGCCATCAAGTTCACCGATTTCGGTGGCGTGGTAGTCCGCGTGCGGCTCGCCGAGCGGGGGGACAATCAGGGGCTGTGGCTGACAGCGCGGGTGGAAGACACTGGCCCTGGGATTCCGGAAGCGGCGAGGGAGCGGCTGTTTGAGCCCTTTATGCAGTTGCGGCAGGGTTCGGAATCACTAAAAGGTACGGGGCTTGGGCTGGCCATCAGCCGGCAGTACGCCAGGCTTTTGGGCGGCGATCTGACGTACGAGGAGAATCCGGGCGGCGGTTCTGTCTTTGTGTTCGAAGTGCCGGTGGAGGCTGGCAATGCCTCCGTCGCCACAAGGCGGGAATCGGTGCAGGAGGTTCGCAGTGTGAAGGGTACGGCGCCGTCGATTCTCATCGTCGACGATCACTTTGAGAATCGAGACTGGCTGTCGCGGTTTCTTTCCTCGCTGGGGTTTGCGGTTTCGGCGGCTGGCACCGGCGAAGAGGCGGTAGAGCAGTGGCGTGATGCGCGGCAGGACCTGATTTTGATGGATCTGCATATGCCGGGGATGGGCGGGCTTGAGGCCATTCGTGAGATTCGCGGCATGCCCGGCGGGGACGGCAGCGCGGTGAGGATTATCGCGTTGACGGCGAGCGCGATGCCTGAGGACCGGCGTCGTGCGCGCGCCTGTGGTGCGGACGGGTTCCTGGCCAAGCCATGCTCGGAGCATGACCTTCTGGAGAAGCTGAGGTCAGAGCTCAAGATCGAGTACGAATACGCGATGCCAGCAGGGTCGGACGACAAAGTCCAACCGGAGCGGGCAGCGGCGCGGGAGGGGCTGTTGCGGCTGTCGATCCACCTGATTGAGGATCTGCGAGAGGCAACGGCGCTGGGAGATAAGCGGCGGCTGGACGGATTGATCGCCGGGCTGCGCGAGTCCCCCGGGACGGCGGATGCCGCGCCTACGTTGCAGGAGCTTGCCGACCGGTACGACTACGACGGGATCACGGCCTTGCTCGGGGAGGCACTGCCATGAGCGAGGAACGGCACGAGGTGATGATTGTCGACGACAATCCGAATAACTTGCGACTGCTCGAGGATATGCTGCTTTCGCAGGGGCACGCGGTACGGTCCTTTCCGCTGGGCAGGCTCGCTCTTGCTGCGGCGCAGAAGTCTCCTCCGGACCTGATTCTGCTCGATATCAACATGCCGGAAATGAACGGCTATGAGGTATGTGCGCGGTTCCGGGAGAACCCGGCGACGCAGCATGTGCCGGTGATCTTTTTGAGCGCGCTTGGCGACGTTAAGGATAAGGTTCGTGCGTTTCAGGCCGGGGGCATTGATTATGTGTCGAAGCCGTTCCAGTTTGAGGAGGTCCAGGCGCGCGTCGATACCCAACTGCGGTTACACCGGCTGCAAGAGCAGTTACGGCAGCATAATGAGGTGCTCGAAAGGACGGTGCAGGAGCGGACTCGGGAACTGGAGTTAGCGAACGCCAGTTTGCGGCGCCTGGATCGCGCCAAGGGTGACTTTCTGCACCTGATCTCGCACGAGTTGCGGACGCCGCTCAATGGTCTGCTCGGGTCGTTTGAGCTGATGCTGATGGAACTGCCTGCCGATTGTGCCAGGGACGGTGAGCTGCAACGGATGTTCGAGCATTCGCGGACGAGGCTGCTGGCGCTGGTGGACGATGCACTGCTGTTGACCGAAGTTGGCGTACACCCGGGCGGTATTGGGACGGCATCGGAGTGTACAGCGCGGGTGGCTGCGGCGGTGGAGAGCGCGGCGGCGGCGCTTGAGACGATGCGGCTTGAACAAGGGGTGGCGCTGGCGTTGGTCGTGGGAGAGGACCAGGAGCGTTGGGAGGTATCCGGCGATCCCAGACTGCTGGAACGCGGGGTGCGGGCGATGATTGAGACAGCGGTCCGGTTGACGCCGCGTGGAGAGCGCGTGGAGGTCCTGGTCCGGGAGCGGGAGATCGACGTGACGGCGCATGGACGGTCGTTACCGCCGGAACTGCTGGGCGGATTGTTTGGCAGCACGGGTACGGGTTCCCCGGTGGTGGATGACATGGGTCTTGCTCCTACGGTGGCAGAACGTCTGCTCCGGTTACTGGGGGCGGCGCTGCAGGTTGAGAACCGTGCGGAGGGGGTCCATTTGCGGGCGGTGTGGCTCTGAGAATCGCGGATCGAAGGTCGAAACCAGAGATAGGCTTGACAGCTCTAAGGTTTTGACTAAAATGAACGATATTGGGAGTGACGGTAAGCTAGTTATGATGCCCTGCTCGCATTCGCGCACAGAGTTTCTCTACCGCCGGGATGGGATCGAGTACGTACGGTGCCAGGAGTGCCAGATGGTGTTCGACGCCGAGGACCTGGAGACGGTGGCAGTGTACGACGATGAAGAAGAAGATATGAGGGTTGCTGTGCCTGTTGGGCGCCGCCGCTGAAGCTCTTCTCCAAACGGCCGATATTCATACGGGGACGCAGCCTGTAAAGCGGGCTGTGCGACTCTGTAAGGAAACGAGTGAGCTATCTCAACCTGGACGGCCCATTACGGATCGTCGCTATTGGCGGCGGTACGGGTTTGTCCACCCTTCTGCGCGGGCTTAAGAAGTTCGCTTATTCCAAAGACGGGTCTCCGCTGGTCGAGATCACGGCGATTGTCACCGTAACCGACGACGGTGGAAGTTCCGGCAGACTGCGCGAAGAGTTCTCCGTCTTACCCCCTGGTGACATCCGAAATTGCATGGTGGCGCTGTCGGAAGACGAAGCGCTGCTGTCGCGCCTGTTTCAATACCGGTTCAAGGGCGGAAAAGGTCTGGACGGGCATAGCTTTGGCAACCTGTTCCTGACCGCGCTGACCAATCTGACGGGCGACTTTGCCCAGGCCGTGAAGTTTTCCGGCGATGTCCTGGCGATTACCGGCAACATCTATCCGTCGACGGCCCGCAATGTGAGTCTCGAAGCTGAACTTGAGAACGGGCGGATGGTGAGCGGGGAAACCCGAATCAGCAAAAGCAAGATCCGCATCAAGCGGATCTCATTGAATCCCAAAAACTGTAAGCCATTGCCCGAAACCTTGGACGCGATTGCCAAGGCGGACCTGATCACGATGGGGCCGGGGTCGCTGTTTACGAGCGTGATCCCGAATCTGTTGGTGAAAGGAATCCCTGAGGCGATTGCGAAGTCCCGCGCGGTGAAGGCGTACTTTGTGAACCTGATGTGGCAGCCGGGGGAGACGACGGGGTTCAAGGCGTCCGACCACGTGGAGGCGATCTACGCGCATAGCCGGCCCAAGCTGCTGGATCATGTGGTTGTCAACACAGAGAAACTTCCGAAGGCGATGCTGAAGAGATACGAAGCCGAGGGATCGTTTGCGGTGGAGACGGACGTGGAACGAATGGAAGACATGGGAATCCAGGTAGTGGGCGCGCCATTGGTGGATCGCGGCAAGAAGATCCGGCATGATTCGGACAACGCGGCGATGATCGCGGTACGGCTGGCGGAGCGAAGCCGGCGGTTGGCAGCGTGGAAACGGTCGCAAAAAGGAAAAGAAAAGGCGTAAATGACGAAAACCAGTGTGGTGATCCTGGCGGCTGGACTTGGGACGCGGATGCGGTCGAAGCTGGCGAAGGTATTACATCGGGCGGGCGGACTGACCTTGATCGAGCATGTGGTGCGCGCGGCGCGGGCTGTGGCAGACCCGGCCGATATCGTCGCGGTGGTGGGTCATCAGGCGGAAAAGGTGGCTGCTACGGTGGAGCCGCTGGGGTTGCGTACGGCACTGCAGGCGGAGCAGAAAGGTACTGGTCATGCCGTGGCGATGGCCCGGCATCACTTAGAAAATGCCGGGGGATGGCTGGTGGTGCTGTACGGCGATGTACCACTGCTTTCGGCGGCGACGGTGAAGCGGCTGGTGGCCGAGCATGAGTCGTCCGGCAAGGACGCGACGGTGATGACCTGCGAGATCGCGGATCCGGCGGCGTATGGGCGGATCATCCGGAATGCGGCGGGCAATGTCGCGGCGATTGTGGAGTACAAGGCGGCGACGGACGAGCAGCGGAAGATCAAGGAGATCAATTCCGGAATTTACTGCTTCCGGTCCGATTTGGTTTGGAAGTACATTGGCGAGATCCAGACCAACAATCCGGCGGGCGAATACTATTTGACCGATCTGGTGGAGATCTTCAACAAGAACGGGCATACGGTTGGGGCCATGCAGATTGAGGACTTCAACGAACTGCTGGGGATCAACAACAAGGTCGAATTGGCGGAGATGGATGCGATGTTCCGCATGCGCAAGGTCCGCGAGTTGATGGTGGACGGCGTGACGGTGGAGCGCCCGGAGACCGTGACGGTGGACGTGGATGTACGGGTGGCGCCCGATGCGTGGATCGAGCCGTTTGTGCGGTTGAGCGGATCGACGGTGATCGGGGAAGATGCGCGGATCGGCACTGGATGCGTGATCGAAGATTCGACGATTGGCGCGGGCGCGCAGATTCTGCCGTACAGCATCGTGTCGGAGTCCGAGATTGGCGAGGGTGCTCGGGTAGGTCCGTTTGCGCGGCTGCGGACGCATAACAGTGTCGGGGCGAACTGCCATATCGGCAACTTTGTCGAGCTGAAGAAGACGAAGATGGCGGCTGGGGCAAAGGCGAACCACCTGGCGTACCTGGGCGATTCGGTGATCGGGGCCAAGACAAATGTCGGGGCCGGTACGATTACCTGCAACTACGACGGCAAGAACAAGCATCAAACGGTGATCGGGGACGGGGCGTTCATCGGGTCCAACGCGACTCTGGTGGCTCCGGTAACGATTGGGAATGAGGCATACGTGGCAGCGGGTAGCGTGATTACGGACGAGGTTCCGGATATCTCGCTGGCGCTGGGACGTGCGCGGCAAACCGTCAAAGAGGGCTGGAAACCGAAGCATAAACGGACATCATGACCAACCGGAAGAAGAAGTCGTCGTCTACTTCGAGCGCCAAGGCTGTCGCGCCTGCGACTGTCCCGATTTCTGCTGCCACTGCCGAATTGAGCGATCCAGCGTTGTACATCAACCGGGAGTTGTCGGTACTGGCGTTTCAGAGGCGTGTACTCGAAGAGGCAGAGGACGACTCGCATCCGTTGCTGGAGCGGGTGAAGTTTCTGGCGATTTTGGGGTCGAACCTGGACGAGTTCTTTATGGTCCGGGTGGCAGGTTTGGCGGCGCAGGTGGACTCCGGTGCGTCCGAGATTGGGCCGGACGGGATGAGCCCCGCAGCGCAGTTGCTGGCGATCCGGCGCGAGGTCAAGAAGATCATGGCCGATGCGCACCGGGTGTGGGACGAGAAGTTGCGTCCCTCGCTATACGCCGCAGGCATACGGATCGACAACTACGACGAGATCGACGCAAACCGGTTGGCGATTGCGACCCGGTACTTCGAAAGCACGGTGTTTCCAGTGTTGACGCCGCTGGCGTTTGATCCGGGGCGGCCGTTTCCGCACATTTCCAATTTGAGTTTGAATCTGGCGGTGCTGATCCGGGACCGGCAAGGGAACGAGCGGTTCGCGCGTGTGAAGGTGCCGGATACGCTGCCGCAGTTGATTCCGCTGCGAGCGCATACGCCGTCGACCAAAACCAAGCGCAGATCGTCGGCACGGCCGGTGCACTATGTTTGGATCGAGGAAGTGATTGCGGCGAACCTGCAATCGCTATTTCCCGGCATGGAAGTGTTGGGGGTGCATCCGTTCCACGTCACGCGCGACGCCGATATGGCGATCAAGGAACTGGAAGCGGAAGATCTGCTCGAGTCCATTGAAGAGGGCGTCAAGCAGCGGCGGTTTGGCAGTGTGGTGCGGCTGATGGTGACGCATTCGATGCCGCAGGAGGTGCTGGACATCCTGATGAGCAATCTGGAGATTGACTCGTCGGATGTGTACCGAGTGCCGGGTCCTTTGGGGCTGAAGCGGCTGATGGCGGCGTACGTCAAAGATCGGCCGGAGTTGAAGGATCATGGGTTTCAGCCTGCGGTTCCGGCGGCGATCGCACAGCACGAGGACGAGGACATTTTTTCGGCAATCCGTCATCAGGACATCCTGATGCATCATCCGTTTGAGTCCTTTCAGCCGGTGGTGGATCTGCTGCGGAAGGCGGCGCGGGACCCGAATGTACTGGCGATCAAGATGACGCTGTACCGGGTGGGACGCAATTCTCCTGTGGTCGAGGCGCTGCTGGAGGCCATGGAAGAGGGCAAGCAGGTTGCTGTGCTGGTGGAGTTGCGGGCGCGGTTCGATGAGGAGAGCAACATCGAATGGGCGAAGGCGCTGGAACGCGAGGGCGTGCACGTGGTGTACGGCTTGCTGGGGCTGAAGATCCACTGCAAGATGGCGATGATTGTGCGTCGCGAGGGGGATCACATCCGGCGGTACGTGCATTTGGCGAGTGGCAACTACAACGCGTCCACGGCGCTGACGTACACGGACTTTGGGTTCTTTACCGCGCGGGATGAGATCGCGGATGACGTCACGGACCTGTTCAACTATTTGACCGGGTATTCGGCCAAGTCCGACTATCAGAATCTGCTGGTGGCTCCGGTGAATTTGCGGGCGCGTTTGGAGGCGATGATCCAGCGCGAGATCGACCATCAGAAGGCGGGGCGCGGCGGTCGGCTGATCTTCAAGTGCAACTCGCTGGTGGATCCGGCGACGATTCGCGCGCTGTACCGGGCGTCACAAGCTGGGGTGAAGGTGGATCTGCTGATTCGCGGCGGGTGCTGCCTGCGTCCTGGAGTGCCGGGGGTGTCCGACAACATCACGGTGACGAGCATCGTGGGGCGGTTTTTGGAGCATAGCCGCGCCTACTACTTCCGGAACGGAGGCGGCGCCGGCGAGGAAATTTACCTCGGCAGCGCCGACCTGATGAACCGCAATTTAAGCCGCCGGGTTGAGGTGTTGTTTCCGATCGACAACCCCAAGATGGTGCGGCATATCAAAGACAACATCCTGGATGCGTATCTGGCGGATACGGTGAAGGTGCGGCGCATGAAGAGCGACGGCACCTATGTCCGCATGAAAGCATCCGAGGTAAAGCGCCCGCGCAATGTGCAGGCGGAGTTACTGGGGAAGACTAGGCAGCCTTCTTAACCACCATCGTTTCGGCCATCTGGTCTCCGTAGCGCTCGCCTTTGGAGAACAGCATGTAGGCTTCGTAGATGTTGACGGCGAAGGCGACGAGACCACCGATGAACGGTACGGCCACGCAGGCCTGTCCGCCGGCAAGGGTGAAGTTGCGCTTTTTCAGTTGTTCCTGGGAAGCAGGCCCGCCGTGCTTGCTGACGACTTCGAGTCCCATAATCTTTTTGCCAATGCTGAGGCCCATGGCGTCGCGCATTAAGAACCAAGCGGCACCAATGACGGCTACTACTGCGTTGGTAATGAAGCCGGCGACCATCGGGCTGGACAAGATTGCGCCGGTTAGGCCAACTACAAGTCCGACCACCAGATATACGGGAACCATAATAATCGAGTCGATGATCACGGCAACCAAGCGGTCCACTGGGGTGGCTTTGGCGCGGGCGATCGTTCCAGTCATGGGCATCATAAAGTCTGTTTTGCTCCTTGTTTTGCGTTGAAAACGTGTTTCGTTCGTTTATACAAGCGCAAAGGTGGGCACGGATTGGTGCAGGCAATTCCAGAATTTTTAAGGTTTTCTGGAAGTGACGCCAGGGATGTCGGATGTCGGACGCCCAAAACGGTCTTTGAGCTGATCGACTCCCGATTGCGGGCTGGCAAGGCGGACGAGGTCCTGGCGGCTTTTGCGGATGGCTGCTGTGTCGACTTTCAGGCGGCGGTCACGATCCTCGACAAGGCCGGGCTTCGGCTCTCCATCACGATTGAAGGACCAAGCGAGCGCGGCTGGGCCGATGGGGAGTTTGTCCCCATCCGAGGTCATCCAGACGTGCCAAGTCTTGCCGTAGCTGTTGATCTTGGATCGCATCAGTTCCTTTTCAGCCACTTCCGGGAGGCCGGGAGCGATCAACTGACCGGAGAGGATCTCGCCGTTGTGGGGATGCCAGTACTGCCGCTCGGCTGGCGTGAGGCGCTCAAAGAGCTTTTCCGAGATGATGTACTCGATGCCCGTGAGGTTGGCGCTGGCGGTGTTGCCGTCGAACAAGGTGCACTGGGCGAAGTCCTCGTTGACCTGATGGCAGTAATGATGGGCTTCCATCTGGTGCGACGGATGGTCCTTCATGGGGTGGAAGCCGACCAGGTAGACGTCCATCGGGCCCAAAGGGGAGTTGTCCTGCAGGGCTTTGGCTCCGGTTTTGAGGACGTCGGTCTTGGCGGACGTGGGGTCGCCGGCAGGGCTTGTGGCCGTTTGTGTCGAGCGGGTGCAGGCTGCTGCGGTGACTAGTAGCAGCGTGGCGAGGATGTACTTCATCGCCCGAACAGAGGGCGATTGTGGGACAAACGTTTCGCTGTTTTCTTACGCGAGGTCGGCGACGGGATCTTCGGCGGGCTCGATGTGGGCGTGCGGTTCTGAGCGTCGCGCGGTGACGCGGTAGCCGAGGATCGCGGCGATGCCTACGCCGCCGATGGCCACCCAGTAGAGCATCGGGTAGCCGAAGTGATGTGCGATGGCGCCGTCGGCAAACGATCCGGCACCGACGAATAGGTCGACACATGCGGTGAGTACGCCGACGGAGGCTGCGCGTTCGTTCTCTCGCGCGCGATTGAGGACGGTGGAGGCAATAGAGGGCCAGGGGAGCGAGAAGCCGAGTCCTGTAATGGCGCCGGCAGTGATGGCGAGCCAGGGCGCCGGGGCAAGGGAGATCAGGAAGAGCCCCAAGGCCATGCAGGCGAGGCCAAAGTAGAAGGTGATGCGCGGGCCGATGCGATCTGGGAGTCCACCGAGGAAGAAGCGCGAAGTGAGGATTACGGTGGCGTAGGCGGAGAAAGCTTTGCCTCCGGTGTTGCCGTGATCGGCGAGGTGGAGAGTCAGGAATCCGGCCATGGCGGGGTACTGGATGTTGACGAAGCCTAGCGTTAGGCCGGGGAGCAGGGCGGCGCGCGGGATCAAGCGTTTGGGTCCGGCATCGGGGTGCGGGCGTAGGGTTTCCTGCAAGCGCCAGAGGGCGGCGATGGCGGGGATGGGCATCAGTACGAGCATCACGGCGGCGGCATCGAAGTTGCCGAGCATGGCGCCGATGGCGGGTCCTGCAGAGAGGCCTCCCCAGACGCCTGCGCCGAGGAATCCGAGAGCTTGGGAGCGGCGGTCGGCGGGCGCGACTTCTACGGCCCACGCGGCGGCAGCTACGAATAAGAACGCCTCGCCCATGCCTTGGAGGATACGGGCCACGAACACAGCCATTACGCCGACGGGCAGAAGATACACGACGCCGGCGACCGAGCAGAAGACGAGACCAACGATCAGCGCGGGCTTGCGGCCGCGACGGTCCGTGAGAGGTCCTGCAAGGAGGCGCGAGGCGAGCGCCACGACTGAGAAGATGCCGATGGCGAGGCCGACGATACGGTCACTTTGTCCAAGGTCGATTTTGACGTGCGGACCGAGTAGCGGAACGATTGCGCCGATGCCAGTGAAACCAAGGAAAGTAGAAAAGATGATGACCCAGAATTGCGCTGGGAAACCTAGACCCATTTCCTTTATTGGAACATGGGCGCGAGGGTCAGCAGCCTTTTTGGGTTAGCGAGTGGCGCAGAGTGGGCGGGTTGTCGCGGAACTGGATGTCGTCGATGACCCAGCGTCCGTTGGGGAGTTTGACGAGCATCAGGCGATCTTTCCAGTGGAATTTGTGGCCTTTCTCGATGTACTGGAAGTAGACGTCGTAGGCGCCGTTGCCGGCGTCGCGAATGTTGGTGATGGAGGTTAGGCCTTCAAAATTGCTGGTGAAGAGGTCGCCTTCGATGAATGGCGGCTTTTCGTCCGGGTGCGCCTTCATGCAGACTGCCTGCTGCTTAGCGGCTTGCTTGAGGGCCTGTTGCAGAGGTGCGCTGAGATACGGCGAGAGCTTTTGGAGTTGCGCTGCGTTGGGGAGGCCGGAGTTGACGTAGACCTTGTAGAAGTCCCGAATGGTGGTTTCGGGAGACGGGTCGTCCAGGGCGAGCATCAGAAGTAAAGCCAGAAATCGCATCTCATACCACCATGCGAAATCGGACGGCGAAATCATCCACCGAGGCGAGCGGTTATTTCGAAGTTGCTGCTGAGTTGTTTGAGGCCGGGGGTACGGATGAGGAGTTCGTCGGCGAGGCGCGCGGTACGGTAGCCAAGCGCCCAGGACGGGAAGAGTCCGGCTAGCGGGGTGGAGACGAAGTCGTAGAACGAGGTTTGCGTATCGGCGAAGTGCGGGGTAAAGAATTTGGCAGCGAAGGCGGGGTCGAGTTGGCGCTCGTCGTCGGTCTGGTATTGTGCCATGAGCTTGGGGAACAGGAGTTCGCCGATGTAACCCGAGAGGCGGTAGCGCGAGGGGTCGAGGGCGTAGAAAGTGCCGCCGGGCTTGAGGATCGCGGCGATGCGGGCGGCGCAATCGGCGAGCATCTGGTCTGTAAGGTGGTGGAGGAAGAAGATGGCGATGACGGTGTCGAACTTGCCGTCGTTGAATTCTTCGAGGCGGGCTTGGCGGGCTGAGAAGTTGGTGACCTTCTGCTTGATGGCGTCCGCGTTGGCCTGGCGGATTGCGGCGGACGAGAGGTCGATGCCGATCACGCTTTCGACGTGGGGGGCGAGGAGGAGTTCCGTGTCGCCGATGCCGCAGCCGATGCTGAGTACGCGGGAGTGCTTGCCGGCGCCGGTCTTGCTGAGGATGCGGCGCACCATGTGACGGCGCAGGGCACGTACGGCAGGCTTGGCAAAATGGCTCTGCGCGAACCCGGAGTACAGTTGCTCGTGGTACTCGAGTTCGCGCGAAAGAACCTTGTCCTGATCGGAATCCAAAGCGGGGGCCTAGGCCTTCTTTTTGACCTCGACGCCGGCCATCTCTTCGTAGACGCGGACGGTGGAGCAGAAGTCCATGTCGCCGTAGCCTTTGGCGATCGCGGCCTGGAACATTTGCTGGGTGACCGCGGTGAGAGGCATGGGTACGCCTTGGGCGCGGGCGGAATCGAGGGCCATCGACACGTCCTTGTGCATCCACTTGGTGGAGAAGTTGGTGACGAAGTTACGGTCCAGGATGTACGGCGCTTTGAAGGCGACGAGTCCGCTCTTGGCGGCGGAGTTGTTGAGGATGTCGAGCATCAGTTCCGGTGCGATGCCAGCTTTGGCGGCGAGCACCATGCCTTCATTGAAGGCTTCCATGATGTTGGCGAGGATGAGGTTCTGGGTGAGCTTTGCTTGCAGGCCCATGCCGGGGCCGCCGCAGTAGTAGAAGAGCTTGCCCATGGCTTCAAAGTACGGCTTGACGCTTTCGAAGACTTTCTCGTCGCCGCCGATCATGAAGGTGAGGGTTCCGCCTTCAGCTCCAGGCTTGGAGCCGGTGCAGGGAGCATCGAGGAAGTGGATGCCTTTGGCGGCGAGCGCTTCACCGATCTCGCGGCTTTCCGCAGGGGATACGGTGGAGCAGTCCGCGATGACAGTGCCTGGCTTGGCGCCTTCGATCAGACCGTCTTTGCCGATGGCGGTTTCACGCGACATGGCGGAGTCCCCGACGCAGTAAAAGACGCAGTCGGAATTGGCGGCGACCTCTGCCGGGGTGTCGCAACCCTTGCCCTTGCCTTCGGCGGCAACGGCTTCCGCTTTGCCCTTAGTTTTGGACCAAAGCGCGACATCGTGGCCGGCCTTGAGGAGGTTGCGCGCCATGGGATCGCCCATGATTCCGAGTCCGATAAATCCTAGCTTTGCCATACGAACATCCATGCTATCAGCCATCGGCGGTTGCTTGTGGTAAAGTTCCGGGAAGTTCCCATGAAGACGTTGTTGTTTCTTGTTTGCGGCCTTGTGGCGATGCCTGTTTTTGCGGCTGCTCCGGATGGCGCGGCGCTGTACCTGGCGAAGTGCGCCGGTTGCCACGATAACGTAGCGGCGAATGACGCTCGTACGCCGAAGCGGAAGGATCTGGCACAGCGGACGCCGGAGTCTGTGTACAGCGCATTGACGGTGGGTCCGATGCGGGAACAGGCAGCGGGCTGGAATGAGGAAGAGCGCCGCGCTGTGGCGTCCTACCTGACGGGGCGTACGTTTGCAGATGTGGCAGGCGGGGATCGCAAGGGGATGTGCGAGGGCAATCCTCCGGCGATTCGAGGTGTCCAGAAGGGCGACTGGAATGGCTGGAGTGTGGATCGTGAGAACACGCGATATCAGGCGCATCCGGGATTGGCTGCGGCGGATGTCCCGAAGTTGAAGCTGAAGTGGGCGTTTGGATTTCCCGGTGCGAACCTGGGGTACTCACAGCCGACAGTAGTGGCGGGTCGCGTGTTTGTGGGGTCTGCAGAAGGGCACGTGTACGCGCTGGACGCCGCGAGCGGATGTACGTGGTGGAGTTACGACGCGGGGGCATGGGTCCGGTCGGCGCCGGTGGTCGCGAAGGTGAAGGATCGTTGGCTGGTTTTCTTTGGCGATGAGAAGGCCGGCGTACAGGCTGTGGATGCGATGACGGGCAAGCAGGTGTGGGCGATGCCGAAGATTGATCCCCATCCGGTGGCGCGCGTGGTGGCAGCGTTGGCGTTTCACGACGGCAAGCTATACGTGCCGATGTCGTCGATTGAAGAGGTGGCGGGACCGAATCCGAAGTATGAATGCTGTACGTTCCGCGGGAGTGTGTCAGCGATGGATGCGGCGACGGGCAAGGTGCTTTGGAAGAGCCATCCGATTACCGATCCGGCGCGGCCGACGAAGAAGAATAGCTTGGGTACGCAGATGCATGGTCCGGCAGGTGGCGCGGTTTGGATGACACCGACGATTGATGCCAAGCGCAAGGTGCTGTACTTTGGCACGGGCAATTCGTACACGGATGTGGAGACGACGGGTACGGAAGCGATTGTCGCGATGGACCTGGAGACGGGATCGATTCGGTGGATGAATCAACTGACGCCGAACGATAACTTTCTGGTGAACTGCAAGCCTGGCAAGCCGAATTGTCCGGATAAGGAAGGTCCGGATTCGGACTTTGGGGCGTCGCTGATTTTGCGGAATGTGCCGGGTGGCGGGCAGGTGTTGTTGTGCGGGCAGAAGTCCGGAATGCTGTACGCGCTCGATCCGGATCAGAAGGGCAAGCTGTTGTGGAAAGTGTCGCTAGGCAATGGCAGTGCGCTGGGCGGGATCCAGTGGGGTCCGGCAGCGGATGCGGAGAAGGTGTATGTGGCGGTGTCGGATGTTGTCGCGAAGCCTCGCAAGCCTGGGCTCACGGCGGTGCGATTGAAGGATGGGTCGATTGCATGGCATGTCCCGGCGCCTACGGCTGCTTGTAGCTTTGCCGCGATCCAGTGTTCGAATAGTCAATCCGCAGCGGTGACGGCGATTCCGGGTGCAGTGTTTTCGGGCACGCTGGACGGGCATATGCGCGCGTACTCAACGATTGACGGCGCGGTGCTGTGGGAGTTCAACACAGGTGTCCCGTTTGAGACCGTGAACGGAGTCAAGGCCAAGGGCGGATCGATCGATAGCGCGGGTCCGACGGTGGTGAACGGGATGGTGTTCACCAACTCGGGGTACGGGCGCTTTGTGGGTGCGCCCGGCAATGTGTTACTCGCGTTTTCCGTCGACGGGAAGTAGCGCAAAGAGGTACGCGTTACGCTCTTCGTGCAGGAGCTTGAGGGTTTTGGAATCCGCAAGCTTGCGGCCGATGGCGACCTGCTCTTCAAACGTCGCGTCGTTGCGGCGATCGGTGGGGGTCCAGAGGATGAGGTCGAAGCCGTACTTGCGGGCGTAGGCTTCGGCGTCGAACCGGGCAGGGTCCTGCGAGTCCCGATACCAACCGATGGGGCTGACGCTTTGGTACGAGCCGTGGCGTCCGGTGTGGAGATGGAACACCGTGTCATAGCCGACGAGGAACTTGGCTGTTTCGGGCGTATTGGCGCGGATCCATTGGTACATGGGCGCCAAGTCACGAGTACGCTCGCGTTCTTTTGCCATGGCGAGGGGCATCAACTCGTAGCGGACTTGGAGTTGCGTATACAGACAGAAGAGCAGAAGTAACGCGACGAAGGCAGCGATGCCGTAGGCGGCGCCGCGCTGTGAGGCATCCTTGTGCTGGAAGCTCTTGCGCATGGCGACGAAGACGCGGCTGAATTCGACGACGAATCCGGCGAGGAAAAATGGCGCAAGGGGAAGCAGGAAGCGTTCGTTGGGTGGAAAGCTCCAAAGCAGCAGAATGGCAGCGTAGATCCCGGCGAAGATACCGAACTGTCTCGCGCGACCGTGCGGAGCCAAGGTAAGGCGTACGGCACCGGCGATGGCGGCAACGCCCATGACCTGCGTGGTAATCGTCGCGATCTGTCCACCGTAAATGAGTGGCAGGATGAATGCGCCCGCGGCTTGCAGCAGCATGTCGGCGTTCTTCCAAAGGAACAGGTGGGCATCGCCAAGCGTGAAGACGCCGAAGTGATAGCCGAGGTAATCCGTGAGGTACAGCAGGAGTTCGTTGGGAGATGCCGGGCGATTGGCTTTGGACCAAAGCATCCACGCGGCGATGAACGGGAGTAGAGTGACTGCGAACTGAACGGCTTCTTTGCGGCGCTTTTCCCATATCCAGAGCACGGCGGGCACGGAGACGATCAGGACGATGCCAGCGGTGCGTGTGAGGTACGCGAGGCCTGCGCAAAGTGCGGCGGGAATGATGCGTCCACGGTTCAGCAGCAGCATCGTGGCAGCGACGAAGACACCGAACGGGATTTCGCTGAGGATCGCGGTGCTGAAAAAGAGCAGGTACGGACTGAGGGCGAACATCACCATGACGATGAAGCGAGCGTTGCCGCTCATGCCCCAGTCTTTGAGGAGTATCCAAGTGAGCCAAGCGAAGACTGGCAGCCAGATCCATTGCAGCCAGATGGCGACGCCTAACGTGGCGGGGAAGTCCGGCTGGATCCACCAGGCGAGCGCATGCCAAGCCGAGAGCAGCGGCGGGTACTTGGTTTGGGCGGGTTCGCCGGGGAAACTGGCGATGCGATAGCTACCGGATTGGGCGAGGGTCTTGGCACCGACAAAGTACAGACCGTCGTCATGGTAGTACCCAAAGCTGGGCATGTCGCGATACTCGTAGGCGAACCATAGCGAGGGGATGAAGAGCAGGATCAAGATCGCGACGCGAACCATGGACTTTCATAGTAATCGGTCGTTGTAGGGGTAAAGTTTACTTATGACCCGCCGCGACATGCTTGGGATGCTGGCCCTGCCTGCCATCGCTCAGACACAACAGAAGAAGCCGAACATCATCGTGATTATGGCCGATGATATGGGGTTTAGCGACATCGGCTGTTATGGGTCGGAGATCCCGACGCCGAATTTGGATCGACTGGCGGCAAACGGGGTACGGCTGACGCAGTTCTATAACGCCGCGCGGTGCTGTCCAACGCGAGCGTCGCTGTTGACGGGGCTGTATCCGCATCAGGCAGGGATCGGGCATATGGTGGAGGGCGCACCGGTGCCTGCGTACCAGGGGTACTTGAACGACAAGTGCGCGACCTTGGCCGAGGTGATGAAAACGGCTGGGTACCGTACGGCAATGGCGGGCAAGTGGCATGTTGGCGAGAAGCGTCCGCATTGGCCGACGGATCGCGGGTTTGAGCGGTACTTCGGGTTGATTAGCGGCGCGTCGAGTTACTTCGAGTTGAGTAAGAGCCGGCAGATGGCGTTGGGTAGCGAGTCGTACACGCCGCCGTCGGATGGGTCGTTCTATATGACGAACGCGTTCACAGATCATGCATTGCGATTTGTGGACGAGTTTGCGGGTGGCAAGGATCCGTTCTTGCTGTATCTGGCGTACACGGCACCGCATTGGCCGTTGCACGCATTGCCGGAGGACATCGCAAAGTTCCGCGGCAAGTACCGCAAGGGTTGGGATGCGTTGCGGGAGGAGCGGCATGCCCGGCAGTTGAAAATGGGCATCGTGGATGCGAAGTGGAAGCTACCGGAGCGGGATCGAGAAGTGGGTCCTTGGACTGCGGCGGAGGGGAATGCGGACGATTGGGATCTGCGGATGGCGGTGTACGCGGCGCAGATTTACCGCATGGATCAGAACATTGGGCGCTTGATTCAGAAGCTCGAAGAGACAAAGCAGTTGGACAATACGCTGATCCTGTTCCTTGCGGATAACGGTGGGTGCGCCGAGGAGAAGATTGGCGGCGAGAAACCGAATGTTGCCGCGGGTGGCGCGGATTCGTATACGAGCTACGGCAAGCCGTGGGCGCATGCGAGCAATACGCCGTTCCGCATGTACAAGCATTGGGTGCATGAGGGCGGGATCTCGTCGCCTTTGATTGCGCATTGGCCGGCGAGGCTGAAGAAGAAGGGGTACATCGAGCGTACGCAGGCGGCGCATCTGATCGACATCATGGCCACTTGCATGGATGCGGGTGGCGCGTCGTATCCGGCTGCGAAGATCCCGATGGAAGGCAAGAGTATGTTGCCTATCTTTGAAGGCAAGCGCTTGGCCCGCGAGTTTTTGGCTTGGGAGCACGAGGGGAATCGCGCGTTGCGGCAGGGCGACTGGAAGTTGGTGTCGAAACATCCTGGCGGATGGGAGCTTTACAACATCGCGGCGGATCGTACGGAGACTCGTGATCTGGCAGCGGCGGAGCCAGACCGGGTTCGTGCGATGTCGGCGCTGTGGGAGCAGTGGGCGGCGAAGTGCGGGGTGCTGCCTTGGACGAAGGTACAGGAGTTGCGCCGCAAAGCATGAGAAGGCCGGCCGTGTTCTTTGATCGTGACGGGACGTTGATGCGCGAGGTTGGGTACTGTTCGGATCCTGCTCATGTGGAGATCCTGCCGGGCGCGGCAGAGGCCGTAAAGTGGCTGCGCGGCGCGGGGTTCGCGATTGTGGTGGTGACCAATCAGAGCGGCATCGGGCGCGGTTTCTATACAGATGCACAGTTCCAGGCGGTGCATGAGGAGTTCCTGCGGCAGTTGGGCGAGCCTGTGGACGCGACGTACTATGCGCCGGAGCATCCTGAGGTTGAGCCGTCGCGACGGAAGCCGAGTCCTGCGATGTTGTTGGAGGCTGCGGCGGAGCTGGACTTGGATCTGGCCGAATCGTTTATTGTTGGAGATCGCGAAGGTGACGTTGGCGCCGGGCATAACGCAGGGTGCCGCGCGAGCATCCTGGTGCTGAGCGGGATCACAGATCGTACCGCCGAGACGGCTGCTGATTTTGTTGCCGAAGGTCCGAGAGAAGCTGCGTTGTGGATCCTGGATCAGCGTGAGGCGCGGAACGCAGCCAGCTTGGCCTGAAAGCCGGGACGCGAGAGTACGTCACGGTTGACGACGCTTGCGGGCACTTCGCCTTTGGATACGGCTATGATGTTGTCGCAAGCTTCGAGTCCATTGTCGCGAGCGATTTCCTGGGTCCAGGCAAGGCCGTGTGGCGCGAGGATGACGTTGTCGAGCTCGATCAGTGGTTCGTCTTTTGCGACGGGTTCCTGTTCGAAGACGTCGATGCCGGCGCCGGCAATCCAGTGTTCGCGGAGGGCTTTGGTGAGCGCCGCCTGATCGACGATGGGACCCCGCGCGGTGTTGATGAAGTAGGCGTCGGGCTTCATCATGCGGAAGTGCTCTTCGCGGATCATGTGGTGTGTATCGGCGTTGAGGAGCGTGTTGATGGTGACGAAGTCGCTAGTGCGCATCACCTCTTCGAGCGTCACGAGTTCGACGCCGGGCATGGGCGTCGCGTAAGGATCGTACGCGATGAAGCGGCCAAAGCCGAGGGAAGCCGAGAGACGGAACATCTCTTTGGCGATGTTGCCGCAGCCGATGGAGCCTAACGTCTTCCCTTCGAGACAGCCGCCAAGCGACGGAAGGTCACCACGCCATTTGCCTTGGCGTACGAGACGGTCCTGGATGAAGAGGTTTTTCGAGAGCGCAAAGATGAGGGTGAGAATCGCTTCTGCGACGGGGCGGCGTACCGCGTTGGGCGTGATGGCAAGCGCGGCGTCCGCTTCGGTGAGCGCGGCGGTGTCGATCATGTCGTAGCCCACACCCCAGCGGGCGATCAAAGCAAGGCGGCGAATGCCGGTGAGGCTTTCACGATTAAACTTAACAGCGAGCGCGAAGATGGCATCGTACTGATCGATAACATCGGGCGTGGCGATCTTTTGCGCGGGCATCGGCTCAAACTCGATGTGCGCTAGCGGGGCAAGCTTGTGCTGTAGCGCGGCTTCGAAACGGCCTTTGGCTTCTACGAAGAAATCCTGGGTGATCCCGACCTTGAACTTTGCCATGTCTTTTGCGGAATCCCCATCTTACAACTAGGGCGTGGTGTAACCGTCGCGCACGCGGATCTGAGCTTTGGGGTACTGCTTCTGGGCTTCCGGTGTGAGCTGTACGGAGACGCGGCGGAAGGACTTTGGCGCGGCGTCCGGCGGTAGCGGGTAGGCAAGGGCGTAGCGAGTACGGACGCGTTCGATCATTTCGACGAAGGTCTGGTCGGCGCGGTCGGCTTTGAGAGCCTCGCCACCGCTTTTGTCCGCAAGCAAGAAGACATCGGTAAGCGTGAAGTCCGGGTTACCACCGTTGCGCGCGGGACGGTTGCGGTCGGCTTTGCCTACGGCAATGGCGTTGAAGATGGTGTTCGCCGCGTAGAGTTCCTGGATGACAAGGTCATTGGGTACTTGATAGTTGACGCCACCGTTGTCCGTGACGGCGATTATCGCCTTGCGTCCCTTGCGGGGAGCGAGGAGCTTGGCGGCTTCGATCACGGCCTCATTAGTGGAGGTACCGGAGCCGACATAGGGGTTCTCTGCCGCGGACTGGATGCGGCGGGCAACATCTTCGAGGCTGGACGTGAAATCAAAGTGGAGCTTGGAGCGGCGGGCGTAGACCAAGATGGCGACCTCATCGCCTTTCCGAAGCTGCGAGAGGGCTTGCGACGCCATGCGCGACATCTCTGCGATGTATCGGCTCATGGAACCGCTGATGTCGAGCAGCAGGACTACGGTGAGCGGTTCCGCCTCGCGCCCAAAGTAAGTCAATGGGACGGAGCGCGATTCGTCCTGGACGATGAAGTCCTTTTTGTCGAGGGTGGAGATGAGGCGGCGGCCCTGTGTGACCTGGACGTCGAGGCGGACCTCGACAGCGCCGGCCTTAAAGGTGGCGGGCTCGGGGTCCTGCTGTTGCTGCTGCTGCGCGTGGAGGCAGGCACTCAGTACGATCAAGATGGATAGCGAATTGCGGACGAATCTCATAGCAGGCACGGCTGGCCACATCGACCATGGTAAGACTGCGCTGGTTCGCGCGTTGACGGGAATTGAGACGGACCGGCTGCGCGAGGAGAAGGCGCGAGGTATTTCGATTGACTTGGGGTTCGCGCACCTGGATCTGGATAGCGGGGTTCGCATCGGGCTAGTGGATGTCCCGGGGCACGAGCGGTTTGTACGCAACATGCTGGCGGGGGTCGGCGGGATCGACTTTGTGCTGTTTGTGGTGGCGGCCAATGAATCGATCAAGCCGCAGACGCGGGAGCATTTTGACATCTGCCGGTTGCTGCAGATTGAGCGTGGCATTGTGGTGTTGACGAAGGCGGATCTGGCAGGGCCTGAGTTGGTGGATCTGGTTCGCATGGAGTTTGAAGAGTTCGCCGCGGGGTCGTTCTTGGAAGGCGCTCCGGTGATGGCGGTGAGTTCGACGACGGGCGCGGGGATCGCGGAGTTGAAGGCGGAGATCGCGCGGATGGCTGCTTTGATTCCGCAGAAGAATGCGGCTAGGCGTACGCGATTGCCGGTAGATCGCGCGTTTACGATGCGAGGGTTTGGGCCTGTGGTCACGGGTACGCTGCATTCGGGGACGGTTGCGGTGGGTGACGCGTTGCAACTGCATCCTGGCGGAGCGATGGTGCGGGTACGCGGCTTGCAGGTACATGGCGAAGCGGCAGAGCGTGCGGTGGCGGGCCAGCGTACGGCGATCAACATCGCAGGGGTGGAGAAGAGCGATCTGGGTCGCGGGATGGTGCTGGCGGAGCCTGGAGTGCTGCGGTCGACGTCACGATTCGATGCGGAGCTAGAGTTGCTGCCGGGCGCGCCGACTTCGCTGAAGCATCAGGCGCCGGTACATCTGCACGTGGGTACAGCGGTGGTGGAAGCAGAGGTACGGCTGCTGAGCCAGACGCATCCGGTGGAGCCGGGGACGACCGCTCTGGTGCGGTTGGTGCTGCGTGAGCCGGTGCTGGTGTTGCCGGGGGACCGATACATCATTCGGATGTTCTCGCCGGTGGTGACCATTGGCGGGGGTACGGTGTTGGAGATCGCACCACCGGTTCGGATGCGGCGTCTGCAGACCGTGGAGAGGCTGCATGCGCTGCAACGGGCGACGCCTGCCGAGTGCGTGGCCCTGCTGGTGCGCGAGAGCTTTTTCGGCATGACGGCGGATGAGTTGGCGTCGCGCACGGGGTGGACGGCTACTGAGATCGCGAAGGCAGTAGTTCAGCAGCCGAAGCTTGGTGGAACGTTTGTGGATGCGGCGTGGCGCGATGCTTTGATCGCGAAGATGCGGGCGGCAGTAACTGAGCATCACAAGCTACAGCCGTTGGCAGTGGGCATGCCTCGCGAGGATCTGCGCAGCCGGTTTTTGCCGCAGGCGCCGCAGGAGTTGTTTGACGCGTTGCTGGAACAGAACCGCGAGTTGGTGAGCGATGGTGAGCATGTACGGCTGCCTTCGCATCGTGTCGCACTGGCGCAGGATGAAGAGGCTGCGATGCAGAAGATCGAAGGTGCGTTTGCGGCAGCGGGGTTGGAAGTGCCGTCCACGGACCAAGTGCTGGCGGGAACGGGATTGCCTAAGGATCGCGCAAAGACTCTGCTGGCCATGCTGCTGAAGCAGAAGCGACTGGTGCGCGCGACAGGGGACCTTATCTTTCACGCGTCGACAGTGGCGACCTTGGCTTCGCAACTCGCGTCGCGCAAGGGCCAGAGCTTTGGCGTGCCAGAGTTTAAGGAGTGGACCGGCGTGTCCCGCAAGTACGCGATTCCGTTGCTGGAGCTTTTGGATCGCGAAAGAGTGACACGCCGGGTTGGCGATAGCAGGGTTGTGATTTAAACCCAGAGATCCTGCAGGATCTTGCCTTTCACCAGTTCACGCGGCTGATTGAGATGGTTCAACACTTCCATGGCCGGGTTGATGCCTAGCGCATAGTAGATGGTCGCCAGCAGGTCCGTCGGGTGGACAGCTTTGTCTTTGGGCGAGGACGCCGTCGCGTCGCTTTCGCCATACTGGCGTGCGGCGGAGACGCCTGCGCCTGCGATGACGGAGCTATAGCAGTACGGCCAGTGGTCGCGGCCGTCGGGGGCGTTGGTGTTGCCGGAGGTGGAGACGCCGATGCGTGGGCTGCGGCCGAACTCGCCTACCGCAACAACGAGAGTCTCCTTGAGCAGGCCACGGTCGTGCATGTCTTCGAGTAGAGCGCTGAGGGCACGGTCGAGCTTGGGGCAATGCAGGTTTTTTAGCGGGCGGAAGTTGGACGCGTGGGTGTCCCAGGAATCGGTCTCGGCATCGCCATTGGCGACGGAGGGCCAGTTCATTTGTACGAAGCGAGTGCCCGCTTCGATGAGGCGGCGGGACAGCAGGAGGCCTTGGCCAAAGGTGGTCATGCCGTAGCGTTCGCGCACCTTGGCGGGCTCTTTGCTCAGTTCGAACGCATCGCGCGCTTTGCCGGAGAGGACGAGGTCGTACGCTTTGGCGTAATATTCGTCGACGGCCTGTTTGTTGAGGGCTTTTTCGAGGTCCGGCATGGAGCCGTTGATGCCCTTGAGGAGTTCAAAGCGTTCCTTCAAGCGCTCGGCAGGCACTTCGTCTCGCAGGGTGAGGTCGTCGACGGAGATGGGCTTGGCGGGGTCCTGATAGAGACGGTAGGGATCGTACGCTTTGCCAAGGAAGCCTGCTGCGCCGCCTTTGCCGATGATGCCCGATTCCTGGAGAGGCCGCGGGAGTTCGACGAACGGGAGGACAGGTTCTTTGGGCGGCAGCATCTTTGAGATGTGGCTGCCGGCGGTGGGGAAGTCGGCTGGGGTCGGCGGTTCGAGTTGGCCCGATGGCGACACTTTGTCCGGCGTGTAGCCGGTGAGCATCTGGTAAATCGCCGCGGTGTGGTTGAAGAGGCCCGCCGGCGTGTAGCTCATCGAGCGGATGAGCGTGGCTTTGTCGAGCGCGTTGGCCATCATGGGCATCGTCTCGCTGACGTAGGTGCCCGGGATCTTGGTCTTGATGGGCTTAAACTCACCGCGGATGTTGAGCGGCGCTTCCGGCTTGGGGTCCCAAATGTCGATGTGCGACGGGCCGCCTTGCAGGAAGATCATGATGACGGACTTGGCCTGGCCAAAGCCTTTCTGGCCCACCAGTGGATTGGTGGTGGCGGCCTGCGCCTTTTGCCACGAGAAGAAGTGCGCGAGGTTGAGGCCCATGAGGCCAACCGAGCCTACGCGCATCAGTTCACGCCGCGTCGGACCTTCACAAAAATACGTTCTGCGTCCTGGGATCGAAATCATGGTGTCGCGTTGCTCCTTTACTAGTGGTTGTACAAAAATGCTTTGCTGTTGAGCAGGGCCCAGAGCAGGTCCTGCGCGCGGGATGCTCGTCCACCCTGGCCGGCCATGTACTGGACGGCAGAGGCGCTTTCCGCTGCGGTGGGTATGCGTCCGATGGCCGATAAATACAGGTCTTCGACGACTTTCTTGTCGTCCACGCCGCTTAAGATCAGCTTGGCGATGCGCCCCTTCGGGTCGGCCACCGAACTGGAGATCGTACGGCCGTTGACGAGGTTGAGCGCCTGCGGCAGCGAGAAGTCCGTGCGGCGTTCGCATTCGCAGGGGGATTCGCGCGAGGGGCGTCCGAAGACATCAAGGAACCCTTCCTTACCGACGTGGGGATCGGGGACTTGCGATGCCGTGGTGTCTGGCGGGACCTCTGGGAATGCGGGCCGGGTTCCGGTAGCGGCGGCGACGCCGTCCATCAATTGCTCGGCGCTGAGGCGGCGGGGGAACTGGTGCGAGAAGTTTTCGGTATCGAGCGAGTTCCACTCGTTGGTTTCGATGCCGGCCTGATAGGTACGCGAGTTGACGATGACGCGCATCAGGTTGCGGAGGTCGAAGTTGTGATCGGTGAAGTCCTTGGTGAGCGCATCGAGGAGTTCTGGGTTCACGGGAGGATTGGAGGCGCGAATGTCGTCGACAGGGTCGATGATGCCGCGGCCGAAGAAGTAACTCCAAACGCGGTTGGCGGTGGAGCGAGCGAAGAAGGGATTGGTCTTGGAGGTGAGCCAATCGGCATAAGCGTCGCGGCGGCGCTCGTCGTTGGGGATCGGGATGTTGTTGGCGCCAGAGGTGGCCACCAGGAACTTGGGTGCGACGACATGGCCGTCTTTGGGGTGCTTCATGTCGTAGTTGGCGCGCTGGTCGTACACGATGTCTTCGCCCACTTCATAACCGGCGCGAACGCCGACTGGAGAGAGGAACGCCGACATTTCGTAGTACTGATTTTGGGTCCACTTTTCGAAGGGATGGTCGTGGCACTGGGCGCAGACCATGCGGACGCCGAGGAAGACCTGGGTCGTCTTTTCCATGGCGGGCTTGGCGTCCTTGGTGATGCGGTAGAAGTTCGCGGCCGGGTTGTCGTAAGAAGATCCGCGGCTGGCGATGAGTTCGTGCACCATCTTGTCCCAGGGCTTGTTGGCCGCGAGTGAAGCTCGGATCCATTCACGGAAGCCAAAGGCTCCTTTTTCGCCCAAAAACTTGCGATTGTTCTGCAGAAGGTCGCCCCACTTGACGGTCCAATGGTCGACGTAGGCAGGGCTGGCGAGCAGCTTTTCGATGGTCTTTTGGCGCTTTAGTTTAGTGGGCGTAGGATCGGCCAGGAAGGCGCGGACCGCATCCGGCGACGGAGTCTGGCCGGTGAGGTCCAAGGTGACGCGACGGAGGAAGGCAGCATCGCTGGCAAGGCCTGTGGGCTGTATCTTGAGTTTTTTAAGCTTGGCGTCGATGAGCTCATCCACAAAGTTGTTTTGCGGAAGGGCCTTCCAGGTGAAGCCGGGCTTGGGGTTCAGGATGGTGACCGGAACGGTGGTGAACTTGCCTTGGTAGCGAACGAGCAGGGTCGCCTCGCCGATGCGTTCGCCGCTGACCTTGGCCTCGTCAGACACCTTGGCGACATCGGGCACGTTGCTTTCGACGTTGGCATCGGCGGTGACGTCGCGCGTGGTGCCGTCCTTGTATACAGCGGTAACCTTGACGGTTTGGGCAAGGCCGGGCTGATCCATCAGGATGTCCTTGGGCTGTACTTGCAGGGATTCGACAGCGTCTTTGTTGGGGTCACCGTACGGAACACCTTGGGCGATCCAGTTGTAGATGGTCTTGTAGTAGCGGGTGTCCTTCTCAAATCGGAGGCCGCCCTGGTGCGCCACTTGCTGCGTGGGCTTGGCGAGCATCAGGCTTTGTGCGGGGTCGGCACGATTGAAGCGGCGTCCGGAAAGGTCGTAGAGCAAGGCTTCATAGTCGAACTGCGGATCGTAGCCGCGTAGAGAAAGCTTGAAGCCGTTCTTGCCTTTGGCCGAGCCATGACAGGGGCCGGATGTACAGCCCGCCTTGTTGAGGATGGGCGCGACATCGCGCAGGAAATTGGTGGTGTTTTCCGCGGCTGTGGCGGCGATCGCGGCGCTAGTTGCCGCCAGCAGTAGGATTCTCATTCGCCTTGAACTCCGTCACTTCCAAACGTATGGTTTTTGCGTAAATGTCTTCGGCCGTGCCCTGGTACATGACTCGTCCGCTGGCCACCAGGTCATAGAGCGAAGGCATGGTGACCTTGGTGGTGGTGATGACAAAGCTACCCGCGAGCGGGTCTTTGTCGTCCTGCTTAACGTCGATGATGCGGATGTCGTTGATGCCTGCGATGTCGGCGGTGATTGCGTCCGGACGAATGACTGTCGCGCCCGGGCGTACGTTCCACTTCCAGCGGAACTGATAGCGGTCGCCTTCCGCCTCGCGGATCTTGCTGAGTTGCTCGACGGTGAGGGTCGCGGCGGGTTCGGAACTCGCGGCTGCGGGCAGTTGCATGCCGAGCCAGGGGTTCTGAATCGTACGCTGGCGATCGACCGCACCTTGATTCACGGCACCGTTGACGGCGATCTGCGTACCGGGTCCGAGCGCTCGGCGTTTGAGCGGATGACCGTCCGAGGTCTTGCCTTCTGCCCACACTTCGAGTTCGCCATCAAAGCGGAGGTTGGCATCGGCAGTGAGGGTGATGACGCCGCGACGCGAGAAGACCTTGCTGCCACCGGAGGACCGGTCCCCTTCTGCGGGGATCAGGCCGCCGGCCATGGTGAGGCCTTGCGGGAGGTTGGGGATGGTGAACTGGATGGGTCCATCGACGCCGCGACGATCCACCGTGACAATGATGCGAGCTGTGCCGCCGCGCGGGATGTTGACGTACGGATTGCCAATGGCGGCTGTGAAGTCCTCGGTTTGCTCACGCGCGATGAGGCGGTAGCCATAGCCGGGGCCACCGCGACGTGCGAGGTCTTCGACTGTGACTGCAACCTGCTGTACGCCGTCGGGTACGCGGAAGCGGAGGAAGGGGTCGCGCGCGGTGAGCGATTGTGCGCCGAATAAGCCTTCGACAACGGGTTCGTCGCCGGCGCGTGCGAGTTCCTTGCCGGTGGCGGGATCCTTAACGGTGATGAGGCCGATGATCTTGGAGGTACCGAGTTCGCGGGCCTGCATTTCGAGCATCAGCGCCGCGCCGGGCTTGACGGCGAGCTTGTAGGAGTCGACCTCGCCCGCCTTGGATAAGCGGCCGTTCACCACCGATGGGATTGCGACAGCAACGGCGGGTTCGATGAGCTCCGGATAGTCACTGAGTGCGAAGGGCAGAGGTAGGGCGGCGGAGTCCGGCACGTTTACCCATTGCAGTTGCGCGTTGCTGCCAGCGCTGGTATCGGCCGCGATGGTGACAGGCTTTGCGAGGCGAGGTCCGGTGAGGCTGACATCGACCTTGCTGCCGCGTTTGCCGCCGAGCGGAAAGAGGTCTTCCGCATACGCATAGGAGCCCATTTTGAGGCGGTAGAAGTTCTGTTCCTGGGTGCTGTAGCGCGCGTCGTGTACTTCGACGTAGTAGTTCCCTTCCTTGGGAAAGGTGAAGTCGATGCGAGCGTCGAGGCCGATGCCGGGTGCGTCCTCACTGCGGGCGAGGAGGTTGCCTGCGGCGTCGAGGATGCGAATGACAGGGTCGAGCGCGGAGCCACAGCGGCGGGCTTCCACTTCAAAGACGCGACGTTCGCCGAGTTTGCCGCTGACACGATAGACATCGCGCTCGGGTCCGTTGAGCTTTCCATTGACGACGAGGGGCGCAGACTGCAGCGGTTGCGCGCTTTCCACCGTGTCATTGGAGTTCGTGGGACGGCCGGGTTCGGACTCTTCTTCGGACGTTTCCGGAAAGATGCCGAGCGTAAAGAGCAGGACGTTGGAGATCCCGTCTTTGCCCTGCAGGCGCAGCGCGTAGGTGCCGGGCGCGGCATCGGCCTTAGGTTCCACAAGGAAAGAGACCTCGCGCATGGCGGCGCCGGCCATCGGTGTAAAGGAACCAGGCAAGGTACTGAGGACCTTGGAACCTTCGCCGAGGTTGCGGCCTGTGACTGTGAGAACGAACGGTTTGCCACGTTCGGCGCCGCGCGGCTTGAGGTCCACAATCATGGGCTCTGCAGCGATGAGGGCGAACGGGATCCATGCGAGCAGGTGTTTCATTTTGCTACCGCCATGGTGATTGGAACCGGCGTGAACGCCTTTGCGATTGTGCCGGAAGTGCTGTCGTAGATCCGGACCTGACCGTCAAAGCCTCCGGCAGCGAGGTGCTTGGAGTCCGGCGAGAAGGCTACCACGTAGATGCCCGCCTGATGGCCTGTGCAGACTGCCGTGCGCTTGCCGGTTTCGGCGTCGTAGATGCTGATTTCGGGTCCGCCACCGGCGACTGCGATGGACTTGCCATCGGGCGACCAGGCGAGGGCGAAGATCGCGCCTTTTTCACGGTCGAGCTTGCGGAGTTGGTTGGCATCGTCGGCGATGCGGATGTTGCGGCCGCGGTCGACTTGATAGATGTAGGCGTGGCGTTCGTCGCCGCCGATGACGATGATGTCTTTATTCGGATGTCGCGCAACGGCCGAAAGCTCGCTGCGCAGGAGATTGACGTTCTCGAGGAACGCGCCCGTGGACGCGTCGGTGAGCTTGGCTGCACGGTCACGACCGACGGAGATGACGCGCTTCGAATCCGCGCCAAATACGGTGCCAAGCACCCAGTTTTCATGATTGCCGATGCGGAAGAGTTCTTTGCCTGTAGCGGTCTCGATCATGCGGACCGTATTATCCGCGCCACCTGCCGCGACCTTGGTGCCGTCGGGCGAGATCGAGGTACCGAAGACGGTGTCTTCCGTGACGGGTACGGCGCGAATCTGCTTCCAAGTGGCGGTGTCCCAAACCTGGACCTCGCCCGCGCGGGCCGGAGTTCCGCCACCAGCGACGAGGATCTTGCCGTCAGCGCTGAAGGCGACAGAAAGAATACGTTCGGCGTTGCCCGCAAGGCGTTGCACGAGGCCGGAGCCGTCTGCCTTATGGACGAGGACTTCGCGATTGCCCGATACGGCGAGCAGCTTGCCATCGGGCGAGAAGGCGAGTCCTGTCACGACGGGAGGCTGTAGGTACACGGTGGGGCCGGAGGTGACGTTGACGGGGGTGTCGTCCTTGGCTCCGGCGGCGATCCACTCTTCAAAGAGCTTGATCTGGTCGTTGCCTAATGCGGGCGCTCCGATGGGCATGCGAGGCTGGAGAGTGCCGTTGATATAGCGGAGCAGCAGGCTGTTGGCGGGCGTTGCGGTATCCCACGGTGCGCCGCGTTTGCCGCCTTTTGCGAGCGCTGTGTAGGTTGTCAGGTCGAGGCCCGAGTTCTTGGACGCAGGCTGATGGCAGCCTTGGCATTGGCGCTGCAGGACGGGCTGAATGTCGCGCACAAAGCTTGGTGCGGCTGAGGCCGTAACGGCAAGCGCAAAAAAGGCGATCGAACGGCGTCGCATGTGGAAGTAACGCTATTGTATGCAATCGCTGCTACTCCCAGGAGAATTGCATTTGTGGATTCTGGCCTGCGGGGTGGCGTCCTTCGTCGCGGCTCCTGGCGTGGAAGCCGTGACGTTCGCGAATGCGCTGGACGCGCTGGCCGAGAGTTTCGAGGTACGGGCCTTTGAGGTACGCCTCGTTGCCGAAGGCGGCCCGATAGCGGCGTACGGCAGCGGGGAACTTGTCTTCGAGGAACGGAAAGAACACCTGCGCGGCGCAGGGCTTTAGGAACACAACGTTGGACCAAAACGATTTGGCGCCTGCGTCCTTGGCGGCTTGGGCCACGGCATTGATGCTGGACTCACTGTCGTTGATGAGGGGCATGACCGGGCTGCAGTTGACGCACACGTGGACTCCCGCCGCCGCGAGCTGGCGTACGGCATTGAGGCGAAGGTCCGGGCGCGGGGCGTACGGTTCGAGAGCGCGTGCCAGAGCGGTGTCGAGCGTTGTGATGGTGATGTTGACGCTGACGTGATTGCGATTGGCGGTGATGGCCGTGAAGATGTCGACGTCGCGGGCGGCGAGGTCTGACTTGGTGGTGATCCAAAGTCCCTGATGGCGGGCGTGCGCGGCGAAAGCTTCGAGCATCTTGCGCGTGAGGCCGAAGCGGCGCTCCGCCGGTTGATAAGGATCCGTGGCCGTCCCCATGGCGATGCCTTGTTCGAAGGGGACGCGGCGGAGTTCGCGAATGAACTCCGCACGATTCCACTTCTTGGCGAAGATGCGCGTTTCAAACGACTGGGGGTCGCGCAGTTCCATGAACTCATGGGTGTAGCGCGCGTAGCAGTATTTGCAGCCGTATTCGCAGCCGCGGTAGGGATTGATGGTCCACTGAAACGGCAGGTTGGGGTTGGAGCAGCGGGTGATGTAGCTTCGCGATTCGAGGTCGCGATACTCGACTCGCGACTTCTCTTCGAGCACGCCGCTTGCGGCAGCCAGTTTGGCGATGCCTACCAATCCCGCCATGGCCATAAGGCGATGTTCGCCTTCTTTTCGCCATTTGTCAACTACTGCGGTTTGTTCGTTTCGAGATCGTGGATGACGAAGCGGACGAGGCTTTCGAGTAGCGCGGCGCGTGGAAAGCGGGTCTTGTCCATGCCGGAACGGATGGCCGCGTCCTTTGCTTTGTCGAAGGGCAGCGCTACAGCGAAGTGATCGCCAACGAGCGCGCCGAGGTACTTCGAGTTCGGCACGATGGCGTCAGGCTGGGTTAGCTGGCCGTCCTGTCGCTTGTCGTAGGCGGTGAGCAGGTCCCAGGTTTGGACGAGTGCCTTCGACGTGCCCGCTTTGTCGGAGTGAGCGATGATCGAGTACGTCGGCACCACTGTGTTGGGATACGCGCCGAGGAACGCCTGCCGCTCGCTACGGCGGAGGCTCTTGAAGCCTGTCGTGAGATCGCCTTTGCAGTTGCCCATCTTGAAGTAGCTGCGGATGAACTGATCCGCCGAGTTGGGCAGCACGTCCGCAATGACGCTGCCGCCTGAGGCACCGGCCACGCTGATGAACGCCGCGGTGTACTGCGCGATGTTCTGCTTGGCGAGCGCGACCTGGATGTCCGGCGTGCCTTTGCTGTAGCCGACCAGGATGAACTTGCGCGGGTCTTTGGGGCCGTTTTCGCGGATGTACGTGCCGATGACCGCTGCGTTGTCGTCGCTCGAATCGTTGGGCACTTGCAGCAGGTTTACGTCCATGCCGAACTTGGTTTTGAGCACTTGCTGGCCTTCTTCAAACGCGGGGCTATCGGCAAAGCAGGAGCTCATGAAGCCGGGAACGATGAGGATGCGGTAGTTCTTGGAAAGTGGCGTGAGCGTAAAGTCCGTCTTGCCGGTGTCTTCTATGTACTGCTTGCAGTCGCCCCAATCGCCGGTGTCGGGATTTTCCTGTTTGAGGACGCTGCAGAAGTAGTCGGCAAAGCGATCGCTGGTGTCGTTGGTGTCGGGCGGGAAATAGACGACAGCGGTTCGGCCGTCGGAATGAAAGCTGCCGCCGTGCGCGGTCTTGGCTTCCTTCACAGGATCGGTGAAGGTCATGTAGTCCGTGGCGATGACGTTGCCGCTCTCGGTGAGGCTACGCACGATGTACTCACGTTCGAGATCGGTGTTCGGGTCGATTTTGTGGGTGATTTTGCCGTTGCGCTGGTCACGATCGAAGCCGATGTCGTGGGTGCCTGCGCCGACCCACACCTGCTGTGAACCTAACGTGAATGGCGCTTTCCAGATACGAAAGTGATGACGTGCGGCGATGACGCGGAGAGGATCGCCCTGGGCGTAGCCGTAGTCCTGCGGCCGATCGAACATCATCAACTGGCTCATGGGAATCGTCACGTAGGCTTGCTTGGATACGCTGGCGAGGATGCCGCGGAAGATCGCGTCTTTGGTGGTACGGTCGACGGTCACCCAGCCTGCAGAAGCGAGGGCGTCCTTTACCTGATTCTCACTGGCCACGATGATGAAGTTGACGCGGTCGCCCTGATTGCCTTCGGCGTCGACCACGCGCTTGGGGATCGAGTCCAGTTGCTTCTGCGTGAGCTTGATGGTGGGCTGCTGGGGCTGTACGCTCTTTTGCTGCGGGGCGGCGGTGATCTCCACCTTGACCTTGAATTCGCCGGCTTGTGGACGGTCGCCGGACATCTGGTTGATGCCGAGAAACAGGCGTCCACCGAGGCCTGCACGCTGTTCACGTTTGGCGGCGATGAGGAACGGGCGCGACGTCGCACCATCGCCGATTCGGCCGAGCAACGCTCCTTTGGGCACGTCATTCAGCGGGTAAGTGCGCAACATGTCGAGCCAGGCGCGAGCACCGCCTTCGGGTCCAAAGTCCTTGCCCCCGGCGTAGCGCATGGTGCCGGTGCCAGTGAGACGTACGGTGTCGCCGGCCTTGAGGTCAATGCCCGTGTCGAGCCAGACCTTGGTGCCATCCAAAGTGAACTCCTGGGAGAATGCTGCCGCGGCGAGGACTGCGGCAACGAGAACGACTCTGGCGGAACGGGTGTGGTTCATTATTCGATGATTCCTTTTTTGCCGCTGAACAGAATGCTTTCCCCCATTGCACCCCGAATCAACATCTCGACTTCCGCCCACAAGATGGGGTCGGCTTCCAGCTTGGCGTGAGCGCCGCCGAGTTTGCGGCGGGCCCAGCTTTCCGGCTTCGAATACGACGGCAGCAACGGCGGATAGAAGAATCGCTGGTTGAGCAGGATCGTGGTCTTGGCGGGGTCGGTGGCGCGGATCTCATCTTCGCCGCGGAAGGTGAGGATCTCTTTCTGATAGAAGTTGGCGGCACTGCGCACGTTGTCCGGAATGCGGCCGTCGCGCAGGCCTACGCTATCGATTTGCACTGTCAGCAACACCGGGATTCCTTTTTTCCGCAGGCCGCGCGCCAAAGCTACGACCCGAGAACCGCCCAGACTCTGTCCGAACAGGATGACGCGCGCGTTGGTCTTTTCGGTTCCATCGAGTTTGCCGTCGTGGTTCGCGTCGAGCGACTGGAGGATGTAACGCATGGCCTGGCGGGGTTTATGATTGCTGAAGCTTTCCGCATCCACGCCAGCGGTGTCCTGCAGTTTCAGGATCAATTTGCGAACGCCGCGATGGGGGTCGTGGGCTTTTTCAAAGCCGCCGAGTAAACCGACAATCGTAGTTTTGGAAACGTCGCCTGCGTTTGCGCAAAACGAAACGGCGGCAAAGCAGGCCGCCGCTACGCACCACTTCATATATCTCAATTGTAACGAGGCGCACTCAGCGAAAGATGAAGTAACGCTGGATGAAGAACTTGATGGTGAGAATGCCGCCTTCGGCCAGCATCTTGGCGGCGATAATGCGCAGTTGTGGCTTCTGGAACGGCATGAGATCCTTCCACCATTCAATGAGTCCCCAGGACGCGAAGAAGGCGGCGGCGTACAGGAGTGCGAACTTGGGTCCGGCCACTTGATGCCGCACCTGTGAGGCGAAGACCTTGGATCGTACGGCGAGGTAATTGAAGGGTACGGAAGCAACGCGACCGGCGACTTGTGCCAGCAGGATCGGTGCGCCAGCCTGTAGCGCGAGCCAGAACGCCGAATAGTCGAGGATCGCGGTGATGAGATAAACGATGGCGAATCGGACGGCGATCACGACGGCCGCACCACAGTGACTCGACGAAATCCTTCGGCTTCTGTCGGCGGGACCAGGATCTGCGACATGCGGAGGATTGCGTCTTCGGGTACGACACGGCTGCGCGCAGCATTGCGCGCGAGGCAGACTTCGAGCGGCGTGTCGAAGTACAGGGCTTCGATCGCGCAACCCCATTCGGTGGCCCAATCAAAGAACTGTTTACGGTTGGCGACGGTGAGGTTCGTGGCGTCGATGTACGTGATCGGGCGGTGCAAAAGCACGCGCTGCATCGCCAGATAACGCACGGTGGCGAAGACTGCGCTGTGGATGGTTTGATCAGTTGCGTCGTCGGCGAGTTGGAGGCGAATTGCGTCCGTAGAGACAGGATTGGCGCCGATCTGCGCGAAGTAGGTGGACTTACCCGAGCCAGGTAAGCCCACTGCAATCACGAGAACCGGCGCCTCATCGAAAGGCATGCTGGATGCCTAGGTTACTGGAACATCCGCTTGCCGCGGCGCAGGAAGGCTGGAATGTCGAGGTCGCTGTTGTAGGAGTCCTCGGCGGGCTGTGCCGTTGCTGCGGGTGCTGGCGGGGGCGGAGGCGGAGCCGAGGGCACGTAGTGTGAACCGGGCACCGGCGTCGCATGCATCGCACGAGGTGCTTCGGCGTGTGCCGGAACCGGCGACGGCTCCTGGAACAGATGCTCGATCTCTTCGTCGATCGACTCCATCTGCTGCTCCGATTGGTCCGCTTCGGGGATGGACGCAGCCGGACCCGAGTAGTACGACGGCGGGTTCACTTGCGGCGGAGGCGCACTCAAAAATGGAACGCTTGGCGCTGAGCCGACAGCGGCAGCAAACGCGTTCTGCTGTGGACGCTCGGGGATTGGAATCCCGTCGCGCTCAAAGCCCGTCGCGATAACGGTCATCTTTACTTCGTCGCCCAGATTCTCGTTCATGACGACGCCGAAGTTGACCTGCACATCCTCGTTGGCTGTCGCGGTACGGATCAGCGAGCAGGCCTCGTTCACGTCGTGCAGGCTGAGATTGCCGGATGCCATGATGTTGATGAGCAGACCTCGCGCACCACGTACACCGCCTTCTTCGAGCAGAGGCGAGCTGATGGCGATACGGGCCGCTTCGACGGGTCCACCGGTGCCTTTGGCAAGCGCTGTGCCCATCATGGCGTGGCCCATGCCGAGCATGATGGCACGGATATCCGAGAAGTCGCGATTGATGATGCCCGGCGTGGTGATGATGTCCGAGATGCCTTGTACGGCCTGGCGCAGCACATCGTCCGCAATACGGAAGGCTTCGAAAAAGCTGGTGCCCTTGGGTACGAGTTCCAGCAGACGATCGTTGGGGATGGTGACCACGGTGTCGACCGTCTGTGCAAGGTCCGAAAGGCCGCGTACCGCGGCTTTCATGCGCTTTGGACCTTCAAACGCGAAGGGCTTGGTGACGACTGCAACGGTGAGCGCGTTCATCTCTTTGGCGAGCGACGCGACAACGGGCGCAGCGCCGGTGCCAGTGCCGCCGCCGAGGCCAGCGGTGACAAACACCATATCCGCACCGTCCAAAACCTCAATGATTTTCTCTGTATCTTCCACCGCAGCCTGACGGCCAATGGCAGGGTCGGACCCAGCGCCGAGCCCGTTGGTGAGCTTGGAGCCGATGACAATCTTATTCGGACAAGGCGAGGCGTTCAGTGCCTGAACGTCCGTATTCATGACGTAGAACTCCACGCCAGAAACGCCTTCGTTCATCATTCGGGTCACCGCATTCGAACCGCCACCGCCTACGCCGATGACCTTGATGCGGGTTCCCATTATGTTTTCATCCTGCAACAGGAATTTGAGGTCTCCCATTTCGTTTCGCCTCCAGCCGTCTCTCTACTTCAGAATCATACCGATGAGCCCCGGCGCTCTGCGCTTAAACTCCATCCGGGTCTTCAGCTTTGCGGAATACAGCGCCAAGCCTGCGGCCGTGGTCCAATCGGCGCGGCTCATCTCATCGGGCCAATGTTCAATACCGAGCGGAATCGCTTTGCGTGCCGGGCAATCCAGGATCACCTCGGCCATGTCTTCCATGCCGTTCAGGAGCGATCCGCCACCGCACAAGAGAGCGCCTTCCGCCAAGGTGTTTGCAATACCCGCCGCTTCCAGCTTTTCACGCACTTTTTGAAAAAGCTCTTCCGCGCGGGCTTCCAGGATTTCGTTGAGTTCGCGACGGGTAGCCTCGCGCGGGGCACGCCCTTCGCTCGAAGGGATCTCGATCAGCGTGTTGTCGGCGGTTAAGCCAAGGCGCGCGCAGCCGTGTTCACGCTTCAACAGCTCCGCGTCGGTCATCGAGACTTTGAAGATGGTCGCGATGTCGCGGGTAAAATGTTCGCCGGAAATCGGGATCGAGGCGGACATCACTGCAGCTTCGCCATCGAAGACGACAACGTCCGTGGATTGCGCGCCGATGTCGATCACCATCACGCCGCGGCTACGATCGCGTTCGAGTACCGAAGCGTAAGCGGCGGCGACGGATTCGGACATCGTCTCTTCGACGTTAATGTGCGCGCGCTGGACGGCACCCATCAGAGTGTCGTGTTCCTGCGCGGAGACGGTGATGACGTGGGTGTTGGCCTCGAGCCGCGATGCTACTCGACCCAGCGGATTGCGGATCCCTGCGCGGCCATCCACTGCGAAGTCCTGCGGTAGCACCTGCAACAGGGCACGGTCGTTTTCCAGCGTTACTTCTGAAGCCAGACGCATGGCAAACGCCATGTCTTCCATCTCGATCGCGCGTGGGCGGCCGAGTTCGTACAATCGGCGGCGCGTACCGCTTTGGATGGAAGGTCCGCCCAGGCCGATAACAGCGGCATCGACGAGTACGCGAGCATTGCGTTCCGCGCTTTCTACAGCGCGAAGTACGGAAGCGGAGAGAGCAGCGGAGTCTGTAATGCGGCCACGCGTCCAACCGGCGGATTCCGCTTCACCAGCACCGGCAAAGCGAACATAATCGTCTTCGAGCACGGTGATGACACATCGTGTTCGGTAACTGCCGGCGTCGATCCCTATGGCGAATTGCGGTTCTTTTGCCACGTACTTCTATTCTCCTCGCACATCTTCCCCGGTTGCGGGGACATTGGAGATCCGGCTGTCGAGCCGGAGGTCGAACGCCGTGTCATTGGGCATCTCGCGCATCACGCGCGGATACGAAGCTTCGAACCCGTCGAGCCGGGATTGGAAGTTTCTTCCACCGAGCCACAGCAGCAGACGGCGGTCGCCCACCATCAGAGAAACCTTGACGTTGTCCATGTCGGAAACGTCCACCATCGTAAACCGTTCGGCATGACGGCCAGATTCGGCCATCACGCGTAGCATCCGCTTGATACGTTCGGACCGCTGTGCGGCGGAGTCTTTGCCGCTCACGCCTTTGACCACTGGAACACGGAACGTGGACTGCGACGGAATACTGAGCAAGATGCCGTCCGCATCAACGAGCCAACCGCGCTTAGCATCGGCTTGCAGCAACGCGACGGGAATACGCTCATCAATCTTGACCAATACCTGATTGGGCCAGAAGCGAGCGACCGTCACGTCGCGCACCCATTCCAGACGTCGCAAACTGGCGCGGCGCTTTTCGATGGGCAGCATGTAGACGCTTTTGCCAAAGTCGTCCGCGAAGACATCCAAAATCTGCTTGCGGGACGCGAAGCTGACGCCTTCGATCTTGAGTCCGGGCGGATCCATGCCGTACTCTGGCGGGCCCAGGAAGCGGAAGCGGGCATCGGAAATGAGATGCTGTTCTGTCTCGTGGAAAGCGTAGAGTCCACCGGCAAGCAGGGCAAGGCCGAGGATCGCGCGATAGCCCCAGCGGAGCGTTTCCATCCATTCGCCTTTGCGATTGGTGGCTGCAGCGGTTGACGATGCGGCGGCCATAGCTAGCGCGCAAGCCCCCTTTGCAGCAGTTTTTCGCCAGCCTGCCAGACAGTGCCGGCGCCAAGCGTCAGTACGCAATCGCCTTCTTTGGCTTCTGCCGCGACAGCTTCTACAGCTTGCTCGATGGAGCCCACGTAATGGACGTTCCTGTGACCAAAGGCTTGAATACGATCGGCCAGAGTTTGCGCGGAGACGCCTTCGATCGGTTTTTCAGATGCGGCGTAGATGTCGAGCAGATACACGACATCGGCCTGATTGAACGAACGTGCAAAGTCGTCCATCAGGTGGAAGGTACGGGTGTAGCGATGCGGCTGAAAAATCGCCAAAACGCGCGGGAAATTGCACAATCGGGCTGCGGCAAGGGTCGCGCGGACTTCCGTGGGATGGTGGCCGTAGTCGTCGACAACAGTGACTCCACCGGTCTGACCCTTGATCTGAAATCGGCGATCGACGCCAGCATGTCGGGCCAAGCCCTGGCGGATGACGTCCACCGGAACATCCAGTTCGAGGCCAATGGCAACGGCAGCCGTGGCGTTCAGGACGTTGTGGAAGCCGGGAACGTTGACGTGGAAGCGGCCGAGGTCCTGCCCCTTGTAACGGAGCGAAAAATCGCTGGCAAGGTGACCGCAGGCGCTGTCATGAATCATCAGGTCGACCTGCGCGCTGGTGCCGTACGTGATGGTGCGCCGCTTGATGTGCGGCAGTAACTGCTGGACATTCTCGTCATCCAGGCAGAGGATGGCGACGCCGTAGAACGGGACCTTATTGATGAAGTCCAGAAAGGCGTTGCGGATGACGTCCAGGTCTTTGTAGTGATCGAGATGTTCCCGATCAATGTTGGTAACGGCGGCGATAATTGGCGCGAGTTTCAGGAACGAGCCGTCGCTCTCATCGGACTCCACAACAAGATAATCGCTCTGGCCGACGCGCGCGTTGGATCCGCCCATGATGCCGACGCGGCCGCCTACTACGACCGTGGGATCGAGATGGGCTTCGGTGAGTACGGCGGCGGTCATCGACGTGGTGCTGGTTTTGCCGTGGCTCCCCGCGATGGCAATGCCGTACTTGAGCCGCATCAGTTCCGCCAGCAGTTCACCGCGCGGGATGACGGGAATGCCCAGGCGCCGGGCCTCGACGAGTTCCGGGTTATCTTCCTTTACGGCGGAGGTGACGACCAAAGCCTTAGCATCGCCCAGGTTTTCGGCTTTGTGACCTTCCATGACACGCGCGCCGAGTTTCTCCAAACGGTCCGTAATCGGGCTCAATTTGGAGTCGGAACCGGTGACAGAATAGCCCATCGTGAGCAGGACTTCTGCGAGTCCGCTCATGCCGATGCCTCCGATTCCGGTGAAGTGCACGTGCTGTGGTTTAAAGAACATTTCTTATGCTATTTGTTCTACGCCTTAGATCATTAAAACACGCCCGCTAACGTCCGAGCGCAATCAAGAGTTCTGCTGCTCTTTCTGCCGCGCCGCGCTTGGCGAAGCGTCTTGCCGCGAGCGACATCCGTTTCAATTCCGTTGCATCCAAGCGTTCGAGTTCTTTCAATAAGCGTGCACCGTTCATCTCGGAGTCCCGCACTAGAATCGCGGCGCCAGCGTCGCGTAGGGCTTTGGCGTTGTGAAACTGATGGTCGTCAGCGGCAAAGGGGAAAGGCACCAGAATTGCGGGTTTACCAGCAGCGGCGAGTTCCGCCACTGTACCTGCACCAGATCGGCACACCACAAGGTCCGCGTCGGCGAACGCCTTGGGCATGTCATCGATAAACGTGACGACCTCACCGTTTAAGCGTGAGGAAGCAAATCGCGATGCGACAGCGCCATTGTCTCGCGTGCCGGTCTGGTGGACGACACGGATGTTTTCGAGCGACGGATAGGCTTCGGGTAACGCGTCGTTCAGGCGCTTGGCGCCCTGGCTGCCACCGGTGACCAAAAGGTGCAGTTCCTGCCCAGGTTCGCGATCCGGGACGTCGAAGAACTCCTGACGTACGGGAAGGCCCGTGACCTCGACCCGATCGGACGGAAAGTACTTGGCGGCTTCTTCAAAGCTGACCAGGATACGCTTGGCGATCTTGCCCAGACGGCGATTGGTGACACCGGGCATCGCATTGGGCTCCATGATCACGATGGGGATGCGGCGAATCCAGGCGGCGAGCATCACCGGAGCTGCGACGTAACCGCCCATGCTGAAAACGGCGGATACACCACGCAGCAATTTGTACGAACGCAGCACGCTGGTGGGCAACTGGAAAAGAGTTTGCCGCATCTGGCGGAAGCCCACGCGCATCAGACCCCCGATTTCAATCCACTCAATGGGGAAGCCGGACTTGGGTACGAGCTTGCCTTCGTAGCCTTCGCGAGTCCCGATGAAAAACACATCGTGACCTTTTTGTTTTAACTGGCGAGCCACAGCGATGGAGGGAATTACGTGTCCACCAGTCCCTCCGCCCGCCATTACGAACCGCATTGATTCTTAACCGGCTCTTTCTGACACGCTGAGAACGAGGCCCAGCGAGATGAGGGTCGCCATCATAGAACTGCCACCAGCGCTGATCATAGGAAGCGGAATGCCTTTGGAGGGGACGAGGTCCAGAGCAACCGTCATATTGAAAAGCGCCTGCACGACGATGGACGCCGTGATGCCGAGCGCGAGGTATTTTCCGAAGTCGTCGGGAGCGATGAAGAAGAGGCGGAGGCCTCGCCACAAAATGATGCCGAAGCCCAGAAGTACAGCAAAACAGCCCCAAAATCCGAGTTCTTCACCGACCAGCGCAAAGATGTAGTCGGATTCGGACTCGGGAAGGTAACGATGCTTTTGACGGGACTGCATGAGGCCAGCACCGAAGAGCCCGCCAGAGCCGAGGGCGAGCTTTGCCTGGTTGGCTTGATAATTCGTCTTGCTCGACGCCACTTGTACGTCCAGGAAGCTCTTGATGGGCTCAGGCAACTTGCGGACAGTTTCGTGCTTTGGATCAACGAAGGCAACGACACGAGCACGACGGTACGGAATCGCAAGCACGGCCAGCAGCGAGCATAAGAACACGGCCATGATCGTAACCGCCAGGTAGCGCATGTTGAGTCCAGCAACAACGAACATCACGACCGCAGGCGCAACAAGCACAAGAGCGGTGCCGTAATCGCCAACGACAACCATAAAGGCCACCAGGCCCACCACAAGGCATGCCGGAGCCAGCGTGTACCAGCTATTGACGTCCTGCCGGCGGTGGGTCAAAAAGAACGCGAGAAACAACACCAACGCAGGTTTGGCAAACTCCGACGGTTGCAGCTTGGCGCCCATGAAGAGGCGGAACCAGCGATGGTGTTCGCTATCCACGAATACGACGGCCAGAAGCGCCAAGATCACGACACCAGTGATGCCGAAGGCCCAAACCGGCTTGTCCATCTTCTGATAGTCGTATCTCTTGATGAGCATCATCAGGATGAAGCTGACGATAGCGAAGAGACCCTGGCGTACGATGCCGGAGTAGCTCAAATGCGGTTCGAGTTCGAGCGTGTTGCGATTGACGCTGACCACCACAGCAGACGCGCTGTAGACCATCACAAGGCCGAAGCAGACCATGGCGACAGTGGTAAAGAACAATGTCCAGTCGGTTTTGGTGCGCATGCTATGTCTCTCTTAACTCGTGGATCAGGGATTTGAATACACGGCCGCGATGTTCGTAGCTTTCGAACTGATCGAAGCTTGCACAGGCAGGGGCAAGCAGCACGGTGTCGCCCGGGGCGGCGCCCGTGGATGCAATTTGCACTGCGTTCTGAATCGTCCCGGCCTGCTCAATGGGGCAGGCACCTTGGATCTGGTCTGCGATCTTCGAGGCAGCAGCGCCGATCAGCACAGCGCGGCGGGCTTTGGACTGCAAAAGGTCGCGTAGCAGGGTGTAGTCGCTATCTTTGTCCTTGCCTCCGAGGATCACCCAGAGTCCACCGGAGAATGCCTCGAGAGCCTTGATAGTCGCGTCGACGTTGGTGGCTTTTGAGTCATTGAAGTAGTCGACACCGCGTACTTTGCGGACAAATTCCAGGCGGTGCTCGACACCGTGAAAGCTGAGCACGCCTTCGCGAACCTTGTCTACCGATGCGCCTGCGAGGATCGCGGAGAGCGAGGCGGCCATTACGTTCTCAACATTGTGGAGGCCGCGCAGGGGCAGTTCCGAAGTGTGAACGAACACGCCATCCTGATAGCGAACTGCGCCGTCTTCGAGCCACATGCCGGGGTCGACTTTGCGGTGCAGGCTGAACCAGTGGGTTTGCGCTTTGGTCTGTTCCGCGTAACCGCGACAGTAGTCGTTGTCAGCATTCAGCACGGCGAACCCCGATGCAGACAACGTTTCAAACAAGCGACCTTTGGCCGCCGCGTAGTTCTCCATCGTCTTGTGGCGATCCAGATGATCGGGCGTGACGTTGAGGCAAACGCCGATCTGCGCGGAGAACTCTTCCACTGTTTCGAGCTGATAGCTGGACAGTTCAAGGACATTCCACTGGCCGTCACGAGAGCTGTCGATCATCGCGGCTGGCGGCGTACCGATGTTGCCGCCGACCTGACAGGCGACACCGGCGTGACGCAGGATGTGCCCGATCATCGACGTGGTGGTGGTCTTGCCGTTGGAGCCTGTGATGCCAAGATGCGGACCTTGCAGGAAGTGGCTGGCGAGTTCCAGTTCGCCCATCACCGCAACGCCCGCTGGCACCGCATCGAGCGGGACACCGGGCGAAAGCACGGCGAAATCAATGCCGGTAAATGCCTCCGGCGACTGGATACGAAACTCCAGATCGGCGAGGCGCTGGCGCGTCGTATGGGGTAGGGTCGCCAGTTCTTTGCTGTCGCAAGCGATGACGGTGGCGCCCTTTTGACGCAGAAGGTCAATGGCCGCCAGACCGGACTTAGCCATGCCCGCGACGAGTACGGTCTTGCCCTGCAGAATAGGGGTCATCGCAGCTTCAACGTCATGAGCGCGAACAGCGCCATGACGAGCCCCGCAATCCAGAATCGTGTGATGACCTTCGATTCCTGCCAGCCTAAGGCTTCAAAGTGGTGATGCAATGGCGCCATCTTGAAGACGCGCTTGCCGCGAAGCTTGAAGCTGCCAACCTGAATCATCACGCTGAGCAGTTCGATGACGTAAACGCCGCCGATGAGCAGCAGCAGGATCTCTTGCTTAAGCAGCACGGCAACGGTGCCCATCGCACCGCCCAGGCCAAGCGCGCCGACGTCCCCCATAAAGACTTCCGCAGGGTGCGCGTTGTACCAGAGGAAACCGAGCGACGCACCGGTCATGGTGGCGCAGAAGATCGTAAGTTCCGAGGCGCCGGAGACGCGCGAAAGATCGAGGTACGCGGCGAACTGCGCGTGGCCGGACACATAGGCGAGCGCTGTCATGGCGCCTGAGGCCACCACCATGAGTCCTGCAGCGAGGCCGTCCAGACCGTCAGTAAGGTTCACCGCGTTCGATGATCCAGCCAGTACGAAGAACAGGAACAGGAAGAAGAGCAGGAACGCGAACGGGTAGGTCCACGGGTTGTCGAGCAAGCCAGCGATGAGTAGATCCGGCTTCCAATTTTTGAAGAACGGTACATTCATCACGGTGGAATACGACCCGCGCGCTTGCATGATGAGCAGGAAGATGCCGATGCACACAGAGGACAGGATCTGCGCCATCAACTTGCCGCGCGCAGTGAGGCCGAGGTTCCGCTTCTTCGCGACTTTGGTGTAGTCATCCCAGAAGCCAATCGCGCCGAAACTGCACAAACCGAATAAGGCGATCCAGATATACGCGTTGCGTAAATTTGCCCACAACAGTGTCGGCACAACAATCGACACGACGATGAGCAGACCGCCCATGGTGGGCGTGCCGGCCTTCTTCTGGTGCGACTTTGGACCCTCTTCGCGAATGTACTGGCCGATTTGGAAATCGCGCAGTTTGCGGATCAGCCATGGTCCTAACAGGATAGAGATGAACAGAGCGGTGAGGCTCGCAAATGCCGTTCGGAAGGTTACGTATTGGACCACTCGGAACGGAGAGAAGATCGGGAAAAGAGTTTCGTAGAGAAGCCAGTACAGCATCTATGCCATAAACCTCTGCAAGGCGCGTTCCACCTGTGTGCCACGCGAGCCTTTGAACAGAATGGCGTCGCCTTGGCGGGCGATGGTCCGCAAGAATTCCCCTGCTTCTTCCGGCGTCTCAAAAAATAGGTACGCGGCACCGTTTAGCACTCCCGCGTCCTTCGCTGCGTCAACGAAATGTCGGGCAGCGCCGCGTACCCCTAAAAGAACAGAAACCCCTTGCATCGCGGCATAGGAACCAACCTCGCGATGCATTGCTTCGGCCTCATGGCCGAGTTCCAACATCTCACCCAGCACGGCGATCCTGCGTCCCGGGGCGTCCGCGGTGTCGCGCAGGACGTCCAGCATGGCTTTCATCGCGCTGGGGTTGGCGTTATAACAGTCGTTCCACAGCACCATGCCGTTGTGAACGATACGTTCGCCGCGCATATGGCCGGGCGAAAGTTTGCTGACAGCGTCCACAAGATCGCCGGTGGCGATGCCGAACTCGCGCGCTACTGCGATTCCAGCCAGGACGTTCAGAATGTTGTGGCGGCCCGTGAGCGGCAGGTCAAACCCTACGCCGTCGACACGGAAGCGCGAACCATGGACATCAGTGGCGCGGATGTCCGCCGGCTGATCGATGCCGTAGGTCACGGTGCGGCCTGCGTGTGCAGTGGCAAACTTGGCGACGCGAGGATCATCCGCATTGAGCACCGCAAGACCGTCCGCAGGCAGCGCCTCGACGAGTTCGCGCTTGGCGGCGGCGATACCTTCGATGGACTCGAAGTTCTCAATGTGCGCTGGACCGACATTGGTCACCACCGCGATGGAATGCTTTGAAATGGCCGATAAATCGCGGATTTCGCCGCCGTGATTCATGCCCAGTTCCAGCACCGCAGCTTGGGAATCTTGAGGCAAACGCAGGATCGACAGCGGCAGGCCGACGTGGTTGTTGAAGTTGCCGACCGTCTTGCCGGTGGTGAGCTTGGTGGATAGCAGCGCCGCGATGATGTCCTTGGTGGTGGTCTTGCCGGCGCTACCCGTAACGCCGATGACCTTGCCTGTAAACTGCGCGCGCGCCCAACTGGCGATGCGCTGCAGTGCGCCGAGCGTGTCCGGCACGACGAGAGCGCGCGAATCCTGCACGTCGCGATCGACAACGACGGCTGTCGCGCCCGCGGCGAGCACCTGCGGAACGTACTGATGTGCGTCGTGATTCGGGCCCTTCAACGCAAAGAATAGGTCCCCCGGCGCAACAGTGCGCGAGTCGATGGACCAACCTGTGATGCGACCGCCGATGGCGGGGACCGAAAGGCCGAGTGCGGCGGCGACGGCAGCGAGTTCGAAGGTCATGCCGCGCCGTACCCCATATTCTTGAGCAAGCGCTGGGCTACCAAGCGATCGTCGAACGCGATGGTACGGTCGCGCAGAATCTGGTACGGTTCGTGGCCTTTCCCTGCGAGGATCACGATATCGCCTGGCTGGGCTTCTTCCAATGCACGACGAATGGCCTTTTCACGATCGGGTTCGGCGATGTGCGGCGTGTCGAAGCGGCGCACGCCGACCATAGCATCGTTGATAATCGCGAGCGGATCTTCTGACCGTGGGTTATCGGAGGTGACCACTACAAAGTCACTACGCTCTGCGGCAGCCGCGCCCATGAGCGGACGCTTGGCGCGATCGCGATCGCCACCACAACCGAATAGCGTCACGATGCGCTTGGGCTGCAGTTCGCGAGCGACTTGAATCACATTCAACAGCGCGTCTGATGTATGCGCGTAGTCCACGACAACGAGAAATGGCTGGCCAACATCGATGCGCTCAAAGCGTCCCGGTACGGCGGCGCAGGCCGCGATGCCAGCCTGCAGAACATCCACAGGCACGCCCAGACTGAGGCCGGAGCAGAAGGCCGCAAGGATGTTGTAAACGTTGATGTGGCCGACCATCGGCGACTCGATGGGCAGGACGCCGTCCGGAGTGCGGAGGTCAAAGCGGAGGCCCTGAAAGGTACTGCGTACGTTCTCGGCACGATAGGCAGCACCAGGCTGCATGCCGTACCAGTAAACTTCGCTCTCCGTCCGCGTTTCGATGCGCCGCGACCATGCGTCGTCGAAGTTCAAAACCGCTGCGGCAGGCGCGGGGCCTGCTTCTGGAGTAAACAAGCGCTGCTTGGCGGCGAAGTACGCATCCATCGTCTTGTGATAGTCCAGATGGTCCTGCGTGAGGTTGGTGAAGACCGCCGTGCGATAGCGCAGACCATGTACACGGCCAAGGTCGAGCGCGTGCGACGACGTTTCCATCACGGCGTGCGTACCGCCGAGGTCGAGGAGTTGACGGAAGATACGGAACAGGTCGAGGGACTCGGGCGTGGTGTTGACCGCAGGCAGAACCTTGCCAGCCACGTGGTACTCAATGGTGCCGATCAGCGCGGTCTTGAAGCCGGCGGAGCGCAGCATCTGATCCAGCAGGTAAGTTGTGGTGGTCTTGCCGTTGGTGCCGGTGACGCCGGTGATTTGCAGTTGTTCGTCGGGCGCGCCGTAAAAAGTCTTGGCTGCGGACGCGAGAGCCTTGCGGCCGTGCGGAACCTGAATCCAGGCGCCGTCGTAATCTGCTGGAGCGGGAAGTTCGCTAACGACAGCAGATGCGCCTTTGGCCCGGGCTTCGCCGGCAAACTGCCGTCCGTCGACCTTGGCTCCGGGAAACGCGAAGAAGAGTGCACCGGGCTCGACACGACGCGAATCGTACTCGATACCAGACACCGGCAATGACGCCAAGGCACGGGGGAGCGGTTGCGGCAACGGGGTGTTGCGCAGCACCGATTCCACCGTATTCGAGCCAAACGTCATGGTTCGGTCTTTCGTGTTGCCCTCGTTGAAATTTGCTTGGCCGATCCGTCTGAAAAAGACCGCTGGCCCTGATCGGTAGGATGCGAAACATCCTTCCGACCGCCTTGGGCCAGCGGATAAGGGACGGAGGCAAGAGAAAACTTGTTGTTGGTGCCGCTATCGGACGGCCGTACCGCCGTCGTCGGACGGGGAGGCTCCGGTAGGGCAGGCGTAGTGGCCACTTCCTCATCCGGATTGACGGCGTCGGGCGCGCCTTCGCGCATCAGATTCGGGTCTGGCGGGATGCCGAGAATACGCAGCGACGCATGTGCGATTTCGCGGAAGACCGGCGCAGCAACAGCGCCGCCGAAGCCCACTTGTTCACCGTGCGTACCAAAGTAGTTGACCACCACCACGACGCGAGGATCGTTCAGCGGCGCCATACCGGCAAAGCTCGCGTTGAACTTACCCGGGATGTATTTGCGGGCTTGCGTATCGTAGTAGCGCGCCGTGCCTGTCTTCCCGCCCGAGGTGTAGCCTTCAAGCTTGGCTGTACGGCGGCCAGTGCCGCGCAGCATCACAGCTTCCATCATGCGGCGCATGGTGATGGCTGTCTCAGGGCTGATAATGCGCTTGCCGGGTTCCGGCTTCGTAACCCTTTCGACTCCATCAGGCCCGCGGCGCGAAGCGACCAGGTACGGCTTGACCAACAGTCCGCCATTGGCGATCACTGAGGTCGCGCGCGCCAACTGCAGCGACGTAACGTTTACCGCGTAGCCGATCGACTGTGAAGCGCGCGTGATTTCCTGCATGCCCGGCTGGACGTAGCCAGGCTCTTCCGGCAATTCAATACCGGTCTTCTGGCCGAAGCCAAAAGCTTGGATGTAGTGCCGAAGGTTGGCGCTGCCAACACGCTGGCCAACGCGAATGGAGCCCGTATTCATGGAGTTCGCGTACACCGCTTCCATGGTGCGTACGCCGCCGCCGTGAACGTCGCGGATGCGGAACCCACCGATGGTGATAACGCCAGCACCGCAATCGATCAACGTCTGCGGACGCAGGTCTGTGGTTTCGATCGCCGCGGCCATGGTGATCGTTTTGAAGACCGAACCGGGCTCGAACGGATACTTCACCGCGAGGTTCACTAGCGCCGGGTCCGTAGCTTTCGCCGGGGGCTTGCTGAGCTCAAAGTTCGGGTAGCTCGCCATGGCGAGGATGGCGCCCGTACGGGGATCCATCACCGTCGCAGTGCCGCGCGCGACGTTGTGCTTTATAGCCTGGCGGGCCAGTGCCTGCTCAACGGCGTACTGGATATCGGCGTTCAAGGTGAGCCGAAGGTGAGTGCCGAACTTGGCTTCCTGCTCGATCTGTTCCTGATACGCGTTGCTGGCCGAATCGACCACCACGCGCGACTTGCCGTGCTGCCCAGCCAGTTCACTTTCGAGCGAACGCTCAATGCCGTACTGCCCGGAGTGGTCGCGACCCACGGGACCCAGCACGTGCGCGGCGAGGTTGCCTGCGGGATGTTCGCGGAGTTCCTCTTCCTCGCACCACATATAGTCGAAGCCGGAGGTACGGGAAAGACCACAGATGTCCGCAGATTCGCGTCGCGATACTTGCCGCGCGATGCGCAAAGACCGTTTGTCGGGATCCTTCAGAATCAGGTTGCGGACCTGCGCCTGATCCATCTTCAAGCCCGTGGCAAGGATCAGGACTGCGGTGTCAAGATTGCTGTCGCGCTTGATGCGCGAGGGGCTTACCCAGACGGAGTCGGTGGGTACGCTGATGGCCAAAGGCTGGCCGTTTTCGTCAGAGATTGAGCCGCGAACGCCGTGCAGGCCAACCTGGCGTTCCTGCTGGTGCTGGGCCTGCTTCTTAATGCTGTCGTGCTGGCGGATCTGCAGGTCCACCATGCGGGCGGCCAGAACCACCATCCACACGGCCGCAATTCTTGCGATCCAGCGGATACGGCGTTCCGAATTGGCTTCCACACGGTGCATCTGGTCGCGGTGACACCTTTCCAGGGCTAGGCGTAAATGGCAGTTTCTTGCGAGGCGGCGCGCAGGGCGGCGATGCCGCGAGTCCAACGTTCGCGAAGTTGGCGCGCATTGCGTTCAGCGTGCGCGGCGGCAACGCTGGCGTCTACCCCTTCGGCAAAGGGCAGCTCCGAGTAGCCTTCCGGCAATAGAAGACGTGAGTCGATGTGGACCGCGTGATGCATGTCCGACAGCAGGTCGACAGCCCACGGCACCGACGACGTGCTGTCCATGGCGATGCAGGTGGGTTCGATGGCACGAAACGCACGGCGCAAATCGTCACGATTGGCTGGGATCGCACCGCGCGAGGCAATCTCGCCGCTGGAGCTGAGAACGACGTAGTGAAAGTGCGAATCCGCGTATTGAATGCCAATGGCGCGCATAGTGTTCCCAAAATTCCTTACTTGCGCTCGATGGTCATGGCCACCGATTCCTGCGGCTGCAGGTAGACGAGCTTTTTGGTGTTGGGCGCTTCCATCTTGCCGCTGGAGGCGAACTGTTCGAGATTGGCGGGGGAGGTGTGACGGGCGATTTCCACGTCAAGCATCGCGCTTTCGGCACGTAGCTGGTCGTTACGCTTCTTGAGCTCCTGCAGCTTGTAGCCGGCCATCAACGAGTAGGCGCTGGGCAACAATACGGCAATCAAAAGCGCAGCGGCACCGGTAAAGCCGAACATGACCTTCCAGGACTGCGAGCGGTCTTTACGGTCGGCTTTGGGGGACACCCGCGAATTGTCGATCGGCTTCACCGGAAACAACAGGTCCTCGTTCGGCCAGGTGCGCAACCGGTACGTTTCGTTGCGTCGCTGGGAACGAGCATGCGCGGCAGCCTCAGCGCGGCCGGGCATCAGGCGGGTAAGCATGGTCGCAAACGTTGCCATGAGACTTTAACTCTTCCTCCGGGGAATTCTTACTGCACTGCTTTTTACTGCTCTACAGCTTTTCGAAAACCCGCAGCTTCGCACTGCGTGAGGCCGGATTGTTCCGAATTTCTTCGTCCCCTGGAACAATCACCTTTTTGTTGATCAACGTCACTTCACCGGCCTTGGCGAGCGACTGGAACCGCACCTTTACCTTTCGATCGTCGAGCGACATAAAGCTGATCACCGCAGCTCTTCCACCTGCCGGCTTCACTGCCGACGGCAGCCACTCGAGCAGAGCATCCAACTCTTCCGGCTCGCGATTCACCGCGAGACGCAAGGCCTGGAAGGTCTGCGTTGCCGGATGGAGACGGCTTGTGCGAGGAACAGCCCGCTCGATCAGCGTGGCAAGCTGACCTGTCGTATGAACCGGCCTTCCCCGCACGATGGCTTCGGCAATTCTCCGCCACCACCTCCTCTCCTCGCCCAACGTGGCGATCAACTGACCAAGCTCCAGTGGGGAGCTGAAGTTCACAATGTCCGCCGCTGTTGTTTCCTGCGATCTGGACATTCGCATGTCGAGCGGACCGTCCGCCATAAAACTGAATCCCCGGTCCGCGGTAGTGAGCTGATAACGCGATACGCCCAAGTCGGCCAACACGCCGTCCACAGCTTTTACACCGTTTTCGGAAAGCGCCTTGGGCAGCTCCGAAAATCGTCCGTGATGAAACCGGATGCGATCCGCGTACGCTGCCGTATTCTCTTTTGCCTTGGCCAGCGATTCCTCGTCCCGGTCGTTCGATATCACGAACCCGGTCGTCAGCTGCGATGCAATCGCTCCCGTGTGGCCGCCCAGCCCGCAGGTGCAATCCAGATACACGCCGTCGGGACGAACTTGCAATCCGTCCAGACATTCGTTGAGCAGTACCGGGATGTGCTCCATATGGGCGCATCATTACCTGCAACAGGCCGCGCAGAGCGCGACGCCGCTACTTGAATCCCTTCGTCTTAAGCAGCTTGAGCTTTCCACCCAGGTCGCCCTTCGCTGCTTCGAGCCGCTTGGCAAACTCCGCCTCGCTGTAGCCCTTCACATACCCGTTCTCGTACGTCAAATGGACCTGCTTTTCGCTCAGGTCGAGCGTATTGCGCAAATCCTGGTGGATCGAAATCCGCCACTCCGAATCCGGCGATACGTCCTGTCCAAAGTGGTTGGCCAGAAACCGGACACTTTCTGCAGCTTCCAGATCCGCCTCGGTCGCGGTTGCGTTGTCGAGACGTTCTTCGTTCAGCCGCCACACTGCCGTCGGGTAGACATACAGCAATGTCGCGTCTACCGTTGTGACAAAAAATTTTTCACAGCCGATCCCTTTGAAGTACTCTTGGAACACGGCCGGAAGCTTCAACCTACCCTTGCCGTCGACCTTGACCGCGAACATGCCGCGAGGCGGGTCGGGAGTGACCGAGGCCGGAGCTGAGGGAGTTGGTTCCACTAAAGTCCACTTGGGGCCACTTACGGCTACCAAACTAGTATGCCCCTGCCAATCCGGCTGGGTCAATAGCTTTCCACTCCTCCTTCAAGAAACAGCTATGAAATTTTGTATATACTGCTGTTTTCGCAGTATTTTCCCCTACGCCAGTTAGGGTATATACCCCTAAAAAACCGCCGAAAAACGCAGATTTGAACCCTTTGTTCTCTGTTAAGCTGAAGTCGTGAAGCTTTACGACCTGGATCCAGGCCCGGAAATACCAGAACTGGTCCGAATGATTGTGGAGATCCCCAAGAACTCCACGAACAAATATGAATATGACGGGGAGCTGGGGATGTTCCGGTTAGATCGGGTGCTGTACTCGCCGATGCATTATCCGGGCGATTACGGGTTCATCCCGGGTACGCTAGCTGGCGACGGCGACCCTCTCGATGTGCTTTGTTTAGTGCAGGTTCCGAGCTTTACCGGATGCCTGATTGAAGTCCGTCCGGTGGGCATCCTTGAAATGCGGGATCAGACGGAAGAGGATCAAAAGGTGCTGGCCGTACCTGTACGCGACCCGCGCTACGACGAGATCCACACCATCGACCAGGTGTTCTCGCACGTCCGCCGCGAGATCGAGCACTTCTTCTCTATTTATAAGGAACTGCAGGGCACCAAGACGGCCATCGCCGGATGGGGCGGGCCAAAGGAAGCTCGCCGGGCCATTGCGGAGTCCCGCCAGAACTACCTGAACATCAAGGCAGCGGAGGCCACTGGCGCCGTGCCGAACGTCATCATTCCGCCCGAAGCGGAATAGCGGTCCGCCGCGCAAAGCGCGAATAGTGGTACAAAGTGGCCCTGTCCTCTCGTGTCCTAGACGCTGAGGACAGGACACGGACACTTGTTGATCACGTCGTAGGTATGCGATTGGATGGAGGCAAAGCCCTCCATCAGATGGCTCCTACCGACAATCGCCAGATCTGCCGCCGTTTTCTCCACCGCCTCACGCAATACATCCGCCGGATCGCCGGGCACGAACAGCACCGGGTACGACGTCCCCAGCCGTGCCTGTACCTCATCCGCCCTTAGCTTCGCCTCCTGCGTCATGTGGGCATCAAAGTCGACATCCATATAGTTGGTGGGCCGCGAACTGATCTTGGGTACCGCGTGTACTAGCGTCACCTCCGCCCCGGTACGCTTGGCGAACACATCGGCGTACGCGATTACCGCGTCGCTGGTGGGCGCAAAGTCCACCCCGCACACCACATTCCTGGGACTGCGAATCAAGTGATGATGGTCGCCGTGATCCGTCTCGTCGTGCACCGAGGTCCAAACCGGACAGCGGACATCGTGCAGGATCTTGGCCGTCGTCGATCCGATCAGGAATCGCCGGAATCCGCCGACGCCATGGGTAGGGATCATCAGCAGGTCTATGTTATTTTCCGCGGCGAACTGCGCGATTTCACTCGCTGGCTCACCTTCCAGCAGCGCCTCATGCACGGTTACACCGGGTAGCGCTTCTTCGGCGCACCGCCGCAAACGGATTGCCGCATTGTCCCTGTACACCGCCTGCATGTCCGGCGGCATGTAGGCTGGAAACTCGGGCATCGTCATCACAAGTTCCGGCAGTTCCAGTACATGCACCAGGTACACCTCGGCGCCGGAAGCGTTTGCGTACGCCCGAACCGCACCTGCAATCGATGTCGAGCGCGGGGAGAAATCGACGGGAAACAGAATGCGTTGAAACATAAGCCTAGCTTTGACCTAGCACTCAGCGTGCCACAACTTCCAATCCGGAACTTGCGACAATAAGAAGGACCCAAAGAGAGCACCCCGAAGGTCTCAAACATCATTTCATGGTCGTCACCGGAATCTACTACGCAGTCGCACTGATCGCCGCCGGGTATCTGGCAGGCTACTTTACCAAGCCGTGGCTAGGCGCGCCGTTCTACATCCTGGCTGTATTCTGTCTCTGGTTCTTTCGTGACCCCAACCGCGAAGTTCCTTCCGGTCCCGTGGCCGTTTCTCCCGCCGACGGCAAAGTGGTGTCGATCAAGGACATCGACGGCAAGCGTACGCGCGTCAGCATTTTTCTAAATGTCTTTGATGTCCACGTGAACCGCACCCCCGTCGAAGGCGTTGTGCGCAGCGTGCATTATCAAAAAGGGAAGTTCGGGCATGCGGAACACGCCGAAGCCAGCGAAGAGAATGAGCGCAACGAAGTAAGCGTGGAGATGGCCGACGGCGCGGTAGTGACCTTCACCCAGATTGCCGGCCTGATCGCCCGCCGCATTGTGTGCGACAAAAAGCCCGGCGACCACGTCACCAAGGGCGAACGCATCGGTTTAATCAAATTCGGGTCGCGTGTCGATGTATTCCTGGGCCCCGAATGGCAGATAGCCGTCCAGGTCGGCGACCGTGTTTCGGCCGCGTCCTCGATCATCGCCAAGCGGCGCGGCTCCTAAAGGAGTGACATGGCGAACCTGAACTTCCGCGAAAGACTCATCGACCCCAACTCGCCGGACCGCCGTCCGCGCCGTGCCGCCTACGCGCTGCCGACTCTGTTTACGGCAGGCAATGTGTACCTGGGGTTTGTCGCCATCACGGAAGCGCTACAGGGCGCCGCGATCTTCACCTCCGGCTACGACGGAGCGCAGCATTTTGTCACTGCTGCACAAGCGATCGGCTGGGCGATCCTTTTGGACGGACTCGACGGGCGCATCGCCCGCATGACCAACACCGTGAGCGAGTTCGGCAAAGAGATGGATTCGCTCGCCGACGTCATCACGTTTGGTCTGGCTCCCGCAGTACTTGCCTACGCTTGGGGCATGCAGTTGGTGCAGTTGCCCGAAGAGATGCCTTGGTTGCAGAAGAATCTCCCCGGCATCGGCGTCTTCGTCGCATTCTTGTTCCTGCTCTGCGGCGCACTGCGCCTGGCCCGCTTTAACGTACAAACCAATCCCAAGCCGACCAATCCAGGACGCCCCGACCGCAAGTACTTTGTCGGCATGGCGATCCCCGCTGCTGCCGGCGTGGTCGCGGCCATCGTGTACTACCTGGAAGGACATCCGTTGCGCATGTGGGTCCACATGTCGGCCTGGGTGGCGCTGCTGGCGGTAGCGGCGTTCTTGATGATCAGCACGTGGCGGTACCCGAGCTTTAAAGAGATCAACCTACTGCGGCCCCGGTCGCCGGTGTCGTTTGTGGCGGTGGCGGCCGTACTGTACGTGTTCTGGAATTTTTCGCAGCCTGCGCTGTTGGCGCTGGCGCTGGTTTACATGTCGAGCGGCATCGTAATTCGGCTGGGTGGCATTATCCGCCGCAAGCTACGTCCGGGTCCACCGCCGCCGGCACACTCTACTGAAAAAGGATATTCCGTTTCTTGAAGAACCCAACCGTGGCGATTGTCGGCGGAGCCTCTCTGCTGGGACGCGAACTGCAGGATCTGATTCGCGATTCCAAGCTCAAGTGGACCGTACGGCTGCTTTCCGGCGAAGCGGATGGTAGCGCAGGCACCATCACCGCTTCCGGCGAGGACGCCACTTATCTGGAACCCATCAGTTCCGAAGCATTGGCTGAAGCCGACGTCACATTCCTCGCGGGAACGCGCGAGTCGAGCGCCGAAGCATTACGGCTGGATCCTGCAGGCCAGTTTGTCGACCTCACGGGCGTCGTCAAGGACGACACCATGCAGCCGCTGCTGCACCCCGCTGCAAAGGGCTTGGCGTTGCTGCTCGAAAAGCTCAAGTACGCCGAGTACGTCATCGCAACGGTGTTTGAGCCGGCCAGCGAACGCGGACACGCTGGTGTCGCAGAATTGCAGAAACAGTCTTCGAGTTTGCTGTCGTTCCAGCCGCTACCCAAAGATGTATTCGACGCGCAAGCAGCGTTCAACCTCCTTGCCGAGTACGGCGAGGACGCACCGGTATCCCTCGCAGCCGTAGAAGATCGCATTTATAACGACCTGCTCACCCTCCGCCCGGATGCCAACCTGTCGCTCCGCCTCATCCAGACTCCTGTATTCCATGCCTACGGTGTACTGGCGTTTGTCCGCTTCCCTTCCGCAGTCGATTCCATCGAGTCCCTGTTCCAGAAGGATCCGCGCATCGACCTGCGCACCGGAGGAACAGAAGCCCCGAGTACGGCAGGCGCGGCGCAGCAGGACGGCTTCCAGGTTGGCTCGTTCCGAAAGGATCGCCGCGACCCACGTGCCTGGTGGGTCTGGATGACTTTCGACAATCTGCGCGTCGCCGCGTCGGACGCACTTGAGGTCGCCAAAGAGTTGTTATGAGGCTGTTGTTGCTGCTGCCTGTGGTGTTGCTTCTAACAAGCGCCTGTGGCTATCACGTCGCAGGCAAGGCCGACACGGTCCCCAAGACGGTACAGTCCATCTATCTGCCGGCTTGGGCGAACAACACGGTCAAGTACCGGCTCACCGACAAACTGCCGCAGGACATCACGCGCGAGTTCGTGGCACGCACGCGTTACCGCATCGTCGATACCGCAGAAGACGCCGATGCGGTACTGACGGGCTCGATTTCGAACTATCAGGTATTCCCCATCGTCTTCGATCCCGCGACGGCACGTGCGTCAGCCGTGCAGTTTGTGGTCACCTTGAACGCCACCTTGACGGATCGTAAGACCGGCAAGGTGATCTTTACGCGCCCTGCGTTCACCTTCAATCAGCGATACGAGATCAGCACCAAGCAGGAAGCGTACTTTGACGAAAGCGACCCGGCGATCGACCGCGTGAGCCGAGAGGTAGCCCGCTCGCTCGTGAGCGCGATCCTGGAGGGCTTCTAAGCTTGACGCCGCAGCAGTTGCAGCAGGACATCGCCAAGGGCACCATCGCACCCGTGTACCTGTTTGTAGGTCCGGAAGGCTACCAGCGTGACCTTTGCCGCCGCGCCTTGCGCAAGGCCGTACTCGGCGACGACGAAGAGGGCTGGAACCCCCTCGATCTGGACTCACTCACTTTGGCAGAAGTCTTGGACGACGCGCGCGCCATGTCGCTCTTTGCGTCGACGCGGCTCATCTACGTTAGCTCTGCGGAACTCGCCTTACCCAAACGCCTCACGGAAGATGCAGGAGCGGAAGCCGCCGCCGAACTCGTCGCGTACCTCAAGAATCCAACTCCTGGCGTGACACTTGTGTTTGACTGCCGCCGCTATGACTTTGAAGGCGACGACAAGGCGCGCATCGAACGCGTACTGAAGTTCTACAAGCCGATCAAGGCACAAGTAGAGTTCCGGCAGGTGGAAGCGGGCATCGCGCGTACGATGGCACAGGATATGGCCAAGCAACGCGGCCTGCAGATTGGTACAGCCGAACTCGCCTTATTGATCGAAGCTTGCGCAGGCGATATTCTGCGGATCTCGAACGAGATCGAAAAGCTCAGCGTGTACGCAGGTACCGATCGCAAGGTCACGCCCGAAGATCTGGCAGCGCTGGTCGCCAATGCGAAGACATCCACGATCTTCGCGCTCGTTGCGGCGATGGGACAAGGCAACCGCGGCAGGGCGTTAGATATTTTGGATTCTCTGGTTCGCGAAGGCGAATACCTTCCACTGGCGCTGACCTTCGTCGCCGGACAGTTCAAGTACGCACTGATCGCACACGAGGCAGGGCTGCGTAACTCATCGCAGATCACCAGCCATTTCTCAGGCCTTGGCATCCGCATGTGGCGCGATCGCGCGGAACAGGTGGCGCAAACAATGTCTGCCTTCTCAAAAAGCAAAGCGGAGAAGGCCGTAAAGCTTTTGTATAAGGCTGACGTTGGTTTGCGCGATACCAGACCCGACGATCGCACTGTTTTCGAATCTTTGATCCTGGAAATGACCAGTTAGCGAAACACGCTTTCCATGGACTGCGTCATAGGTGAACAAGGATTCATCTTATGAACATCCAAGTCAACAGCGATAGCAACATCCGCGTGAGCCCAAGGCTCACCAAGATTGTTGAAGAGACCGTCCACAACGTCCTCGGACGTTTCGAAGCCAAGCTCACTCGCGTCGAGGTCCATCTCTCCGACGTCGACAATACGAAGAGCGGCAAACCAGACAAGCGCTGCGTCATCGAGGCTCGTCCCGCGGGTGACACGCCGCGCAGTACCTCCGCGTTGGCTGGCAATGTGGTGTCCTCGGTCGGCCAGGCTGCGAGGAAGATGCAGCGGTCACTCACCACGTTTTTCGATCGCAAGAATCCTGCGGTGACCGGCGTAAAGCAGAGGTCCCGCCGCGTAGCAGCGCTGGGGACAAGCTAAGGCGTCTCGAAGCCGCTGGAACGCAGAATCTCTGCACCCTTCCCCTTTGTGAGAAACACCAGAAACCGTTCCGCCAGTTTGGCTTGTTTAGAACCTTTGACGATCCCCCCGGACTGGCGGATCGGTTGATGTAAGTTTGCCGGTAGACGCACGGCAGGCGGCGACTTTGCGTATAGCAGCGCCCACGACGTCAATACAACATCGGCATTGCCGGTCTCGGCATACTGCAGCGCTTGCCGTACATTCTCGCCGTAGACAATCTTTGTGGCGATGCGCTGCCAGACCTTGTCCAGCGCCTCACGCGCAGCAGCACCGTACGGCGCAAGCTTAGGATTGGCAATCGCCACGTGCTTGACCTCCGGACGCAGCAGGTCCTCAAGCGTCTGGTATTGGCCCTTGGCAGACCACATCCCCAATTGCCCGACAGCGTACTGCCGCACAGAAAACCCTTCCAAACGGCCCGATTTCGAGAGATCCATCACGAACTTCTCGTTGGCAGACAAGAAGACATCGAACGGTGCGCCATTCTCAATCTGCTTCGCCAGAATGCCGCTGGCCGCATTGGTGAAACGTACGCGGACCCCAGGCACTTCTTTCTCGAAGCCCGCGGCCAATGCCTTGGACACGGCCGACAAGTCTGACGCGGCGGCGATCTGCAATTCCTGCTGCGCGGTGAGCAGGCATAGAGCAAGGACGATCATTTCCAGCTTTCGTCGAAGAACCCGGCAGCAGCAATGCGGCCCGGTCGCTTCGCATCGGCCGGCACCGTGATGTCCACCACGGCCCAGTCCGGCAACCGCGGGATTTGGCGGCTATTGGTCAGATAATCCGCCTCGCGGAATGTAATGCCGCTGTTCAGCACCACGTACTTCGCGGGATTCAGCGGATTGGGAAAGATGAGCACGGGCATGTGCGTCTTCGAATCAAAGGTACGGCCCTTCATCTGGATACTTTGTTCCGTCCACTGCAGTGGCAGGTTCGGCAACAACTTCGCAATCAGCGCGTTGTTCGAAGGTCCACCCCACAACACCAGGTTGGACGAAGCGATGTCCGCATCGGTCACGGTTTGATCCGTACGTTCGATCACTTCACCGCGGAACATCTTGCGCCATTCACGCTTGGCACGATCCATCTCAGCCGCTGCACGATCGGACACCTCTACATGCTTGCCCTTTCCGGACGGCACCACAAACACAAAGCGCGACAGGAACGCATCGTCAACGGGACCTTGCAACCCATGGCGCTTGGCCAGCAACGGGGCTACCGGCGGCCGCTGTACCTTCACCTGTTGCCACGTGCCATTCGCCTTCTCAAACGCTGACGTTGTAGCCGCGATGCGCGTGCCATCGATCACCACTGTCGGCACCACAAGGTCCAAGGTCAACGCGGTGACGTTGGACGTCGTGATCTGTACCTCGCTGGGCGATACACGCTTGGCAACCACGCGCGCCGGAATCCAATGCTCACCCAGCGCATCGACGGTGAGCCACTTCATCTTGTTGTAGCGGAGCGTGGGCGTGGTGAAGCGGATCTCATCGGGATACGGGTCGCGACCCTTCGCCGCGATCGCATCCAGTCGCTTTTCGATCTCGATCTTGGAATCTGGATGGTACTTGTGCTCGGTCTTCGGACCAATCACATGCGCCAGGCGCATGCCTTCTTTGGCCAAGTAACGTTCCATGATGTCCGCGGCCTGCTTCTGTCGGTCGATCTCGCCCGAGTACGCAACTAACGGCAAGTTGAAGAAGTTCAGCGCGTATGTCGTCGCGTCGTACCACTGAAACAGCTTGCGTTCCCAATCGCTGAAATCCGCGAGGTTCAGTTTTTGATACTCGGCCGTCTCGGCAAAGCCCGCGCCAGGAGCGGCAGCCGCCCACATCCCCGCATGGTGCGCCGCGATGTGCCAAGTTGCCGCGCCACCCATGCTGAAGCCGCGCACCAACGTGCGATCCTCATCAATCGCGTAGTGCTTGCGAACATCGGCCAGTGCCTCAAACAGATCGATCTCGCCCGCGAACTTGTTCGCGTTGCAGTACCGCCCGTACAGGTGCAGGACAAACGTGTCGCGCGGCGTAAACTCGCCAGGACGCTTCATCCGCTCGTCCAGAAAGTTCAGTTCCGAGAGCGTCTCGCTGCGGCCGTGAAACCAGGCGTCGAGCCGCCATTTGCCGCGCGATTGCGGCGTCCACGACGGTGGAATGACTAGGCCATACGGCTGTATGCTGTCGTCAATGGACGACTTGTAGCCGCGCACCACAAGCCCAGTCTCGCGGGTCCAGGGGGCGTCGCCCTTGGCCAATGCTTCCGCGCGATTCATGCCTGCATGCAGAAGGCTCTTCGCTTTGGCAAACTCTTCCGGCTTGAAGAATTCGTTGTATTGCAGAGCTACGCGCACAGCCTCGCGAAAGATCAAAACGTCGGCAATCAGCGGATGCTTCTCGATAGGCTCCACCGCTTGATTCAATCGCGCAAGGCTACTTTCCAAAGCCTGCCGCTCCGCCGCCGGAATCGCGATGCCGGGAGGTGGCACCTGCCGAGGCGTCAAATCCTGCGCCAGCAACAACGCCGTAACCAAAGCCGCAGTCACTTAGGATCGCCCTCCATCACCCATTCCGTATTGAAACGCGCGTGCTTAATGGACTGCATCTTATTGCGCTCGCCAGAGAAGTGGCTGTAGCTCACGTGAATCCAGCCATCACGCGTCTGGATCACCGATGGATAGTGATACTCACCGGCAGGCTCGCGCTCAAGGTGCCGCATCCACTTCCACGTGCGACCTTCATCCTCCGACAGCGACACCGCCAGCGAATTACGGCCCTTTTCGGTATCGTTATTCACCATCAGCCAGCGGCCATCCTTCAACGCAACGACGTCCACACTCGTACCCGAGTTCGGCACTTCCGTATCTTCGGCGTTCGTCCACGACATGCCGTTGTCCTTTGAATACGCCACCTGCACACGCTTCGGCGGTGGACCGTTGTCGCGCAGGTACGCCACCAGTTCCCCGCTCTTACGAACCACAACTGCGGGCTGAATGCCCCCGAATCCAACAATCGGCTCACTCGCGTACCATGTCTTGCCCTGGTCATCGCTCAGCGCCATCAGGCCGAACGAATAACCGTCCGAATACAGCGGCACCAGATAACGGCCATTGGGCAGCACGATCGGATGCGTACGCGTAAACCAGCCCATGCGCGAAAAGTACTTGTCCTCTGCCCGGGCGATCACTCCACGAGCACGGTCTGAGTCGATGGACCCGAATACTGCCTTCGTCTTCTCCGCAATGTTGACGGGCTTCAGAATGATCGAGTCGCTCCAGTTGAACGGCAGTTCGCCCTTATCGGCTCTTTGAAACTTCAACAACGATGTATGCCATTCATTCGCGATCACCAAACCCCAAAACAACCACAGGCGCTGTTGCGGATCCACCCACAGCACCGGGTTGGTATCCGGAAACCCCGGCGTATCTGCAATCGTGATGCGAGGCGTCCAGTTCATCGCGTTCTTGGCCAAAAAACTGGCTTCCACGGTGACATCATCCGCCGTACGTTCGCCGGACCCGCGGTACCACGTCACCATCAGGCGGCCGTCCTTCAACTCAACGATTGAGGAGGAATGGTTGTGCACCGTCTCTGCCGGAAACAGGAACTCCGACGTTATTTGCCCTTTGCTTTGGGCCAACATCGCTGCCGGCACCATCAGCAGCAGGGTCAAAATCTTCTTCGTCATTTGGTTAGTTGCTCGAATAAAACTCGGCTCGATGCCGGTCTGCGATCTTCTGTAGCTTGGCCGCGACATCCGGATACTTCTGCAGGACATCGGTCTTCTCGTACGGGTCATTCTGCAGGTCAAACAGCGACATCGCGATCTGCTTCTGCTCGTACTTGCCCGCGGCACCGTCATTGCCCACAGAAATCAAGGACCGATAGTTGTGCGGCAAATGCAATTTCCAGCGGCCATCCCCGGTCATGACAGCTTCAAACTTGTCGTTCGTGGTGAACGCATAGTATTCGTGCGGATTGGTCGCGCCCTTTGCGCCGCGGATGAGATCCCACACATTACGGCCATCAATCGGATTTGCAGGCAGCTTGGCACCAGCCAAATGCGCGACCGTCGGCAGGATGTCCACCGTACACCAAGCCTTACTGGACTTCGTTCCCGCCTTGATATGGCCCGGGCACTTGGCGATGCAGGCGGAACGCGTGCCGCCATCAAAGCTTGTACCTTTGGCGTCGCGGTACGGCGTGGTGCCGGAATGGTTCCCGTAGGACGACCAAGGGCCGTTGTCCGAAGTAAACAGCACCAGCGTGTCCTTCTCCACACCGTTGTCACGCAGCGCCTGCATGATCTGGCCGATAGACCAGTCCACTTCCATGATCACGTCGCCGTACAGCCCCTTGCCGGACTTGCCCTTGAACTTGTCGCTCACAAACAGCGGGACGTGCGGCATCGAGTGCGGCACGTAGACAAAGAACGGCTCATCCTTGTGGCGCTTGATAAAGTCCACCGCATGCTCGGTGTACCAGGTGGTAAGGTTCGGCTGATCGTTCGGCGTGACGCGATCGATCTTGACCTTGCCGTTCTCCCAAAACTGCAGTGGATGCTGACTCCAGTACTTGGGATTCTCGGGATGGTGCTCCCACATGTCGTTCGAATACATCAAGCCGCAGGACTCATCAAAACCGCGAGCCCAGGGTCGCGTATCGGGCTGATCTCCGATGTGCCACTTGCCAAAGACCGCTGTCTTGTACCCGGCTGTCTTCAGCACCTCGCCAAGGGTGGCGAACTTCGGGTCAAGCCCCCGAGCGTTAGGCCCGTGCGCGCCGAACACTTTCGTACGGCAGGGAAAGCAACCGGACAACAGCGCCGAGCGCGACGCAGAGCATATCGCCTGCGGCACGTAGAAGTTCGTGTACATGCAGCCTTCCTTAGCCAAACGTTCGACGTTAGGCGTCGGATAGGCAGGCTTGCCGAATGGCCGGAAGTCTCCCCATCCCGAGTCGTCAAGGAAGATGACGACGACATTGGGCTTCCTCGAAGAAGCGGGAGCGGCAGGTAAAACAGACATGCCGCCGGCAAACATACCGGCGGCAAGAAACTCACGGCGCGAAGGCTGCATTCACTGGGGATTTTATCACCGGCGCAACCGGCGACCCGATGTTTTGCGCGACATCGGCAGCGGCTCGCTGGACGGCGCGGTAGCCGCAGCTTCCACGCGAACGCCGAACACTTCGTCAAGCGTCCTGAGCGAGGACTTGATCGCCCCATCGGACCACGTCGACCGCTGCGGGTTGTACGACTCACCGACCAGCGAGATGCGTTCTCCATCCAGCGGCGCCACGGCCCACTTGGCGAGATCGGCATTCGTGTACGGCGAGCCTGCGCGCAACCAGTACCAACCGGCGGGCCAGATCTGCACCTGCGTCTTCAAAGGAGCAGGAATGGTCGCATCCGGAAACATTTTCTTTAAGCCGCGATCGATCTCCGCTTCCACCGCTGCCGTACCCCGCTTGGCCGTGATTTCCCAGAACTCCGTACAGGCAAGCGAATCGTCATAAACGCTGCGAGTCACCATCTGGTCAGCCGCATAGGACGCGGTCGGGATCTCGACAAAGTTCAGGCAGGATTCGGTGGTCCAGGCGCGATGCGTGTTCTTGCCGGGTACGGCATTCTTCCACCACGCGTTCGGCCACCACTGGCTCACCGTCGCGACCTTGACGCCGATCAGATCCTGAAACTGGGGCAGCGCCTGGATTTTGGCGGCAACTTCGCCTCCGACCTTGCGCAAACCATAGGCATCGATGCCGATCACCAAACGGCCTGCGGTTGCGGTGTAGCCGGTAGTGCGAATGCGATAAGTCGGGTTGCCGCCTTCGATGGTCTGTACGGCCTCGCCCTTGAAGATACGAACGCCAGAAGCAACAGCGCGCGCTTCCATACGGCGAATGAATTCCGACATCCCGCCCACCGGATAGTACGGCGTGCAGCAGACGTCCCAGTCTTCGTCGAGAAAGTCCAGGTAACCGCGCGCCGACAGGGGATAGCTGAAATCGCCACGGAAGCGGAAGATGTCCGCCATGAACTGGTACTCTTCCGCGGTCAACACCGCGCGCACATAGGAACGGAAGTCGGGATACTTGTCGATGTTTGCGCGTTCCGGGCTGAAGCGGATCTTGTCCCACAGCGCCGACTCATCCTGCGTGACCTTCGGATAGGCCTCAGCCCGCAGCGATTCCGAATCGTGCGCGCGAGAGCCGCGGGCCACAATCAGGTCGTCTTCAAACGGCACAGGCACCAGCTTGACGCCAAGCTCTTCCGCCAGAGCGAACATCACCGGTTGACCTTCCATAATGCGCAAGCCACCCAAGCCAAACAACGGACCACCCGGCGTACGGGACGTATCATAAAGACGCCCGCCAAGGCGATCCTCCTTTTCAAAAAGGCAAACGCCAGCGCCCATTTTGGGGCCAAGACGAAAAGCCGTATGGAGGCCTGCAGCGCCGCCTCCCAAAATCGCCACTTCGCAGGTAACCGACTCAACCGCAAAGCTGAGCGACGGCACCAGCGAGGCAAAGAACAAAAGTTTCTTGAGCTTCATCACCCTGGACAAGCGCAGAACCGGTATCTGAAGTGCTAAAACTTTTTTGGGGTATGCAGACAAACTCGTTCGACATCATCGGCGACGTACACGGTTGTAGCGACGAGTTGGAAGAACTCCTCGCGCGCCTGGGCGCGGATCGCAAAAAGGTCTTTGTGGGAGACCTTGTCGATCGCGGACCTCGCGTACTCGACACCGTAGAGATCGTTCGCGGCATGATCGCCCAGGGCAACGCCTTCTGCGTCCAAGGCAATCATGACGACAAGTTCGCGCGATGGCTGGCTGGCAATCGTGTGACGATCTCGCATGGCCTCGATACGTCCATCGCCGATGTCGAACAGCGCCTGAACCAGGTCGAACGGGAAGGGTTGCGGCGCTTTCTAGCTAGCTTACCGACCCACGTGATCCTGGATGATGGCAAGCTTGTTGTCGCGCATGCCGGCATCCGCCAGGACATGATCGGGCGTAGCGGCGAAAAAATTCGCACCTTCACCCTCTACGGCGACGTAACGGGAGAGAAAGATGAGTACGGCTTGCCGATCCGCCGCGATTGGGCCGCCAGGTACGGCGGCGAGGCGACGATCGTCTATGGTCACACGCCAATTCAGACCCCGGCTTGGAAGAATCGCACCATCAACATCGACACGGGCTGCGTCTTTGGCGGCGCATTGACGGCGCTCCGTTACCCCGAAATGGAACTGGTCAGCGTACCCGCGCGCAGGCAATATGCAACCGCTTCGCGCCCCTTCCGCGTCTGAGAAAAGAGAAGGAGTTGGTACCATGAAGAGGTCCCTCCTGACTAGGAAATACCCCCGAATGAAACGTAATTTGCTCTTGTCCGCTCTTGCTCTGCCTCTTGCTGCGTTTGCGCAGCAGCAGATTCCACTCCCGCAGGCAGCGCCCGCGGCCCAGCAAGCCTCTGCCGAGGTCCCGCCAGACGCGATTGTCGTCACCGTAGCCGGAAAAGGCTACACCGCCAAACAGATCACCGACATGCTCGGGGGACTGCCTCCGCAGGCCTTGGCCCAAGTCAGCCAGAACCCGCAACCGGCTATGGAATCCTTGTTCCTGATCCGCAAGCTGTCCGACGAGGCAATGGCAGTAAAGCTGGAACAGCAGTCGCCGCATAAAGAAGCCATCGAGGCGACCACGCGCCAGTACCTCGCCAATGCGATGGTGCAGGAGCACAACAATAAGGTTGTCGTCACACCCGCCGAGCAGGAAGCGTTCTACGAGAAGAATAAGGATCGCTATGAGACGGCGTCCATCAGCGTGATCTACATCTCCTACTCGAACAACCCTGCGCCGCCCAGCGACCCCAAGGCCAAGAAGCCGCTCACGGAAACGGAAGCAAAGGCCAAGGCCGAAAAGCTCTCCGCAGAACTCAAGGCCGGTGCCGACTTTGCCAAGCTCGCGCAGGAAAACTCGGACGACAAGGAATCGGCCGCCAAAGGTGGCGCCTACGCGACCATCAAGCGTTCGGAGAACTTCCCCGCCGCCATCAAAGAAGCGGTCTTCAAGCTGAATGCAGGCGAAATCAGCGAACCCGTTCGCCAGGCCAATGGATTCTACATCCTCAAGCGTACGGCCAAGAATGTGCAACCCTATGTGGAAGTTCGTGACCAGCTGTTCCAACAGTTGAAGAACGAGAAGTTCACCACATGGATGCAGGAACTGCGCAAGAACAACGCCGTCAAGATCGAGAAGCCGGAATACTTCAGCATCCGGCGCTAACTCGCAGTCGTGTGCGCTGCCAGTTTGTGGGCGCACCTGTTCGTATCGAACGTCTCGGGGAGCTTACTGCCTATCGCGGCAAGCTCCTCTCCGGCGGACCCGGAACTCCCGTACATGCGGCCTCGTTTCTGCGCGAGCGCCGCATTGTTTTAGATACATCCTTGCGAGGCTCTGAGTTCACCCGCATCCTGCTGCATGAGCTGTTCCACTTTGCCTGGGTACGCCTGTCGAACCGGACCCGCGCTGAATACACAGACCTCATCACCGCGGAACTCGCCCGTCATGGAAGAGGCGAACTTGGCTGGTCCTCCGAGTGGCGGAAAAAGGAACTCATCCGCCGTACCGCGCCGCGATTCTTTCGCGAGTACATTTGCGAGAGCTTCTGCGACACCGCTGCCTGGCGCTACGGGACCCGGCGCGAGCATGACGAAGTAACGCTGGCCGTCCGCTGGCGCCAAATCCGCGAACGCTGGTTCGACGACACATTCCCCCAACGAAAGATATCGATCTGATGTTGCTACTCCCGCTTATGCTGCTCGCCGCACAGGAACCCATCCTTATTGATTGCGATCCCGGCAAGTTCACCGACGACAATGTCGCCATCGCGATGCTGATCCGCAGCGGCAAGTTTAAGATTGCGGGCATCACCGTCGTGGCAGGTAATGTTTGGGCAAATGAAGGTCTGCGCAACGCCCGCGCCACATTACAGATGATGGACGTCGAAGACGTTCCGGTACACCTGGGCGCGCAACAACCGTTACGCCACACGGCCGAGATGGCGGCCAAAGAGAAGCCGCTCGAGTTCGCCGGCGCGTTCGACCTGCGCCGCCCGAGAGCTGAGAAGGAGACCGCCGTCGACTTCCTCATCGAGACCCTCGAAAAGCAGCCGATGACCGTCCTCGCCATCGGTCCGCTCACCAACATCGCCCAGGCGCTGCAGAAAAAGCCGTCGATCGCGTCGAAGATCAAGCGCCTCGTGATCATGGGCGGCGCCGTTCGCGTACCCGGCAATTCCAACAAAACTGCCGAGTTCAACTTCTGGTTTGACCCTGAGGCGGCCAAGATCGTGCTGGAGTCCCAGATTGCAGACAAGGTCCTGGTCGGGCTCGATGTCTGCAATCAGGCCGTCTACGGCAAGCCTGTTTTCGATGCCATCGTCAGTGGTAAAGCACCCTTCCGGCATATTTTCCGGGAACAGTTTGGCTACGGATATCCCGGCTTCCTCAAAGACCCGCAAGCCAAGGGATTTCTATGGGATGAACTCGCTGCTGCCTATTTAATCGACCCGTCGGTGATCACAAAATCCGAGGATCTGCCCTTGAGCGTCGATGAGAACTTTGGAGAGCGCTACGGCGCCGTCCAGATCCGCCCATCAGGGCCGCTCACCAAGGTCATGCTACAGGTAGACAGCCCAAAGGCAACAAAACTGTATTCTGAGCTACTAACGCGCTAGGTATAAGCATTAGTTATACAGCGTCATGCTCACATTTGACGTAGTCCTAAGTTGCTGGAAGTTAACGCCGCGTAAATATGCGTAAGGGAAGAGCTGACAAAAACCTCACAAAATTTACGACACCCAGGGTGGAATGGTCCCTATCGTGCGCCTTGAAAAACGACGCTAGATAGTTGTAAATTGATACGGTTGCAAGAGATCGGACGGAAGTAGACTCTTTTGGACAAGACCCGGCCGCAGGCAGTAAAGCGACCCGGCTCTACAAGGAGAAGAATGACCCGAATTCAACGTGCCGCAGTTCAAGTGGCCCTGCCGCTTGGCCTCAGTGTTCTGCTTAGTGGATGCAGCGCGACCAGCTCTCGCTTCAACGGTCCCATCAAAAATTCGTTCCTGCCCAACGCACCCATGGTGGATTTGGAAGAAGCAGGGGCGAGCATCCCCAAAGAAAACAAAATCGACACTCCGCCGGCACTGTATTCGAAGGAACCGCCCAATCTCACCCAGTCCACCCAGGCGATGCTGCGCCTCACGGCTCTCGAAACCCGCCTTCGCAAGGCGGAAGCCAAGTTCGACGAGGGCAAGCAAGCGTATAAATTAGGATCGTACGAGGACGCCCGCCGCCACTTCAACGGCGCCGTTGACCTTCTGTTAGAAGCACCCAATCAGGACGAGCTCGGCCGCCAACGCCTGGAGCGCCGGTTGGAAGAGATGGTGGAAGCCATCTACCGTTACGACATCAGCGGCTTGGGCGCCGCCGAATCCCCCGAAAAATTCGTTTTCGAATCCTCCCCCCGCGACAGCATCCTGGACATGACCTTCCCTGTGCCTCCGCGCCTGGAAGGTGGCGTCCGGTCGATCATCGCGGCCACCCAGTCCTCGCTTCCGATCGATGCGCACGAGTCGGTATTCAGCGCCATCACCAATTTCTCCGGCGAACGCGGCCGCAAGATCCTGGAACACAACCTTCGCCGTTCCGGTAAGTACCGCGCCATGATCCAGCGCGTCTTCAATGAAGAGGGCGTGCCTAGCGAACTGATGTACGTCGCAGTTTTGGAGTCCGGTTTCTCGCCTCGCGCCATATCCCCTGCCAACGCCGTTGGCATGTGGCAGTTCATGTCGCCCACCGCGCGGGACTTCCAGCTCAACATCTCCGCCTACGCGGACGAGCGCATGGATCCCGAAAAGGCCACCCGCGCCTCCGCCAAGTACTTCAAGTTCCTCTACAACATGTTTGGCGATTGGAACCTCGCGCTGGCTGCCTACAACTGTGGCCCCGGCTGCGTGGACCGTGCCATCCAGCGCACCGGCTACGCCGACTACTGGAAACTGCGCGAAATGCACGCACTGCCCCGCGATACGGACCAGTACGTTCCCGTCATCCTGGCCTTCATCGTCATGGCCAAGAACCCGGCGCTATACGGCCTCGACACCATCAAGTTTGACGACCCCATCGAGTACGACACGCTCGACGTCGCGAACCAGACGCATCTGGAATTAATCGCCGCCGCGTGCGATAAGCCGGTCGCTGATCTTCGCGACATGAACCCCGCTTTGCTAAAGGCCGTCGCTCCCGCTGGCTATCAGATGCGCGTACCGAAAGGTTCGCTCAACAAGGTCGTTGCCGCGATCGACGCAGTCCCTGCCGATAAGCGCGCGTCCTGGAAGTTCCACCGTGTGGAACGCGGCGAGACGGTCGCCTCCATCGCCCGCAAGTACCGCATGCAGCAGGCGTCTCTCACCGCGGCCAATGTTTCGATGAGCGATGAAGAGCCGGAAGCGGGTGACCTGCTTCTAGTGCCCGCGTCGCACGTCGCCGAGCCGATCGTGACGTCGCGCAGCAAGAGCCGTACCAAAGCCAAAATGCCCGTACGCAGCACTCGCACAGCGACCACGAAGGCCAAGCCGCTTGCACGCGCTACGGCCAAGCCTGCTGCTGCCAAAGCTACGGTGCGTACGGCAGCCAAAGCGCCCGCGCCTCGGAATCGCCGCGCTTAGTACACGCTACGCAACGAACTCGGCGAACACTTCGTTCGACAGCAGCACACCCTGTCGGGTCAACCGCAACAAGTCGCCATTCTTTTCGAGGAGCCCTTCCGCCAAAAAGCGCTGGATCGGCTCCTCGAACCGTTTCCATTCGTCTTCTGCGGGACGGATCCCTTCCGACATTCGCAAGCCCACAAAGAAGCGCTCGCTAAACAGATCGGCCAGCACGGTCTCAGCGACAGCACTCTCGCGATCTCGCATCGCCTCGACGTATTGCAGAGCGGTCTCCACATTCTGCCCGCGCATGTTGCCGTCAAAAGAATGGGCATCCGCACCAAAGCCGATATATGGCTCCAGCTTCCAGTACTTCAGGTTGTGCAGCGATTCCGCCCCGCGCCGTGCAAAGTTTGAGATCTCGTAGCGATGAATGCCAAGCCGCTCCAGGCGCTCACACGCCTCTTCGTAGAACTCGACAATTAGATCGTCGGACGGCACCTCAGCAGCGCTGTAGCGGCCTCCGCCAGCCAACAGTTCGCGCCCCAGGCGGCTGTCCTCGTCCACTTCCAGCATGTACACCGATACATGATCCGGCGCGAGCTTTTCCACCCAATCTAACGACTCATTCCAGCTGTCGCGCGTCTGGCACGGCAGCCCCGCAATCAGATCAATATTGATGTGCTCGAACCCCGCCTCGCGCAGCCACTGTACATCCGCCGCAACCGTCTCTGCCGTATGCCGGCGTCCGGTACGAGCCAGTTCGCGCGGGGCAAAAGACTGTACGCCCAAGCTCACGCGGTTCAGCCCGGATCGCGCCCATGCGGCAGCCTTCACCGCATCAATCGATCCCGGCGCCGCTTCAATCGTGGCCTCTTTCCAAGGCCGCCACGGGATCAAGGACAGGATGGAATCGAGCGTCCCCGGGTCCATCTGACTCGGCGTACCGCCGCCCAAATACACCGTATCCGGCGTCCAGCGCCAGTTATGCCGCACGATCTCCGCACGCAGAGCCTCGACGTACTGGCCCTCCAACGTCTTCGGCAGCACGCCGGACGCAAAGTTACAGTACGTGCACTTTTGCGAACAGAACGGGAACGAGATGTAGACGCCAGACACTAGAAGGAAACGGGCTCGCCAAGCTGTTGTCCGATGACGTCCGCAAGCAGGGCATCAAGCGTCTGGCCACTGGCCGGCAGTACAAACTTGCCCTGCGCAGCGTCGTAGTCGAGCTTATAGCTCTTCACCAACGCAGATACCCAAATCTGCCGTACCGGCGAGTTCGGACTCACCACAAAGCGCCCGGGCGGATCGTCAAACTCGATCTTGAGCGCGCCTTCCTGTAAATCGGCCTCAAACCCGTACTCATCGCCGGCGGCGCCTAAGCGGTTGTTGAGATCTTCCAGGGCGGCCTCCGCCAACGTTTTGAACTGCTGGTCGTCCATAGATGGTGTCTATTTCAGATTAGCCCACAGCGTTGCGACTTTCGACGCCCGAACTGCATCTGATAGCCTTGAGAGGTGCGCGACGACGTGCCGAGGCGCCATTACGTCAGGGGAACAGCCATTACACATGGACGGAGCTTGTCTGCGTTACACCGAACTGCCGGGCACTTCCCGGCTCTTTGCCGACTATCTGTACGACTTCCCGAAAGTCGCACAGTTTTACCGGCACGCTCCCCGCAAGCAATCCAGCTTTCACGATTCGCTAGCCTCCATCCAGTATCCTGATGCCCGCCGAGCGCAGATCGTAGCTGCGCTCCGTCCCAACAATGCAAACAGCAAGAGCCTGGACCGTCTGGCCCAACCGGGCACCGTCGCTGTCGTCACCGGACAGCAGGTCGGCTTGTTCACCGGCCCCGCGTACACAATCTTCAAGGCCGTCACCGCGGCATCCGTCGCCCGCCAGTTGACCTCGGACGGCATCCCTGCCGTACCGGTGTTCTGGCTCGCCACCGAAGATCACGACTTCCCGGAGATTGCTGCGGCGCACGTTTTTGATGCCGAAGGTTCCATCCACACCTTCCATGTCGCGACTTCCGGCGAAGCGGACCGTCCTGTAGGCGGCATCGTCCCCGACAACGGCTTTCCGCTCGATCAACTGGAGCAGGCTCTCAGCGGCTTTCCCTTCGCTGCCGACGTCATGTCTCTGGTACGCGAGGCCCACGCGTCCAGCGATCAGTCGATGGGCGGCACCTTCCTGGCCACACTGCGCCGCCTGCTCGCGCCGCTTGATCTCATCTTCCTGGATCCGCTCACGCCCGCAATCCGCGACATCGGTGCGGACTTCCTAGCAGACGCCGTGCGCCAAGCCCCCGCGCTGTATCCCAAGCTCATCGCACGCGGCAAGGAACTCACAGACGCGGGTTACCATGCGCAAGTCCACGTCGAGGCGGATACATCGCTCTTTTTCGTACTCGAAGACGGGCATCGCATCCCGCTAAAGCGCGCCAAAGAGGGCGGCTACAAGTCCAAGAATACGAAGTACTCGGACGAGGAGCTTGCTTCCCGCGCCGCATCGATTTCGCCCAACGCACTGCTCCGCCCCGTCCTGCAGGACTTCCTGCTGCCCACCATCGCGTACGTCGGCGGACCCGCGGAACTCGCCTACTTCGCGCAGTCTGAAGTACTCTATGAAGCCCTGCTGCAGCGGATGCCGGTGATGCTGCCGCGCAACGGGTTTACCTTGCTGGATGCGCGTTCGCAGAAGCTTTTGCAACGGTACCAGATAGCGTTGCCTGCAGCCTTCACACGTTCCGAAGCACTGCGAGCCAACATCGCAGCCAAGCTGGTGCCGAACGATGTACGAGCGCTGCTGGACGAAACCAAGGCCAACGCAATCCAGCTACTGGACCGCCTCGATGCGGGACTCGCAGATTTCGATCCGTCCCTCTCCCGCGTCACGGCAAAGTCGAAGGCCAAGATGCTGCATCAATTAACTCGCACCGTTCACAAAGCCGAGCGCGAGACCTTGCGCCGCGACGAGCGTGCCTCCGGTGAAGCAAGCCACTTGTCCAACCATCTCTACCCGCACGATCACCTACAGGAACGCTACTTTAGCATCCTGCCGTTCCTCGCACAGTACGGCCTCGATCTTGTGGACACCGTAGTCACGCACTCCTGCATCGATTGCGTGGACCATCACGTACTGCATCTTTCTTAAGCGACGCAGGTGGTAGAATCGCTTCCGATATGAGGAAGCTTCTTCTGCCTCTCCTGCTGGCCACCAGCGCCGCCGCACTCGCCGCTGCCGCGCCGCAGGTCGAGCTGGGCGAAATCAACGGAGCCAAGTTCCGCATCGACAAGCCGGAGAACTGGAACGGCGGCTTGGTGATGTACTGCCATGGCTACAATCCAGCGCCACAAGGCTTCAACGACAAGCCGAGCCCTATGCTGGACGTCTTTCTTTCGCAAGGCTACGCCGTAGCGCAGTCCGGCTACGCGGCCGGTGGCTGGGCCGTACAGGAAGCGCTGGTGGATACCGAAAACCTGCGCCGCTACTTCATCAAGAAGCACGGCCCTGTGAAAGAGACATACGTCACCGGTCAATCCATGGGTGGCTTTCTCACCATGGCGATGCTCGAAACACAGCCGACCGTCTATGACGCCGGTATGCCCCTTTGCGGACCTCTCGCCTCATCGGTGTACTTCCTGAGTCGAGGCGCATTTGACGGCCTGGTACTCTTCCACCACTTCTTCCCCGGCGTGCTACCCGAACCTGGCTCGATTCCTTCCAACTACACTTCTACACGCGAACTCACAGCAAAGGTCGAAGCCGAGCTCAACGCTGCGGAAAAGAAAGCAGCAAGTCTGCGATCTCTGAACGACATCAAGAACAATCGGGACATGGCAGGAGTCTTGACATTTCTCACTTACCTGGTGAAGGAACTCACCGAGAGAGCCGGCGGCAACCCCTTCGATAATCGCAATGTGATTTACCACCACACTGGCGACGACAACGCCGTCAATGCGTCGATCAAGCGCTACACCGCAGACCCCAAAGCCATCGAATACTTGCGCACCTATTACACGCCCACTGGCCGTCTGTCGCGTCCAATGCTTGCCATTCATACCAGCTATGATCCGCTGGTGCCCACCTGGATCCCGAATACCTACCAGTCACTCACCGATCAGGCAGGCAGCTCAAATCTGTTCGTCCAGCAGTACGTCAAACGCGACGGACACTGCACAATCACACCGCAGGAAATCTCCAAGGGCTTCTCACAACTCCGGCAATGGAAGGCCAACGGCGTGCGGCCATCCGGAGGAGATCAGGCGTCGATCCCATAGTGAGACCGGCGCCTGTTCCTCCCGCCCGGCCTACTGCACTCGTTCGATGGTGAAGCTGAATCCGCCCGGGCTGGACAGGACCGCCACGCCCAATAGACCGAATCCCTGCACCCGCAACTGGTCACCCGCCGCCAGGGTCGAAATGATCGTACGGCACCAGTTGTTGCGAGAAACCGCCCCACCAACGGAAGATCCCGCAAGAGCGCTTCCGTTGCGCGTAATTCGCGTGCTCATCAACAGCGAAGCAGTGGTGTCAACGCAGTAGCTCAACCGGTAGTCGCCGGCCGTGCTAACCGTCACCGTATCGACGGCACCTGAGATCCCGGTCGTAGCAAGGGCTTCCGTGCCCAGAGGGATGTTGGTTCCGCCGAGCACCACCGCGATGATCGTGCCGCTGTCGTTGTAGTAAGAGGCATAGCTAACGAGCCCACCGGCAGGACCGGCAGGGCCAGTGGCGCCGGTAGCTCCCGCAGGACCTGCAGGACCAATCGGGCCCATCGGACCAACAGCACCCGTAGCACCGGTAGCGCCTGCAGGGCCGGCAGGACCCGCGGGACCAACTGCACCAGCAGGACCTGCGGGACCAACCGGACCGGCGGGACCTGTAGCACCGGCAGCGCCTGCAGGACCCACGGGTCCAATCGGACCTACCGCACCAGTAGCGCCCGTGGGGCCGGCGGGACCGACAGGGCCAATTGCACCAGCAGGACCCGCAGGACCAACGGGACCCGCGGGACCAGCAGGACCGGCAGGGCCCATCGGACCCGGAGTCCCGGTACCCGCCGGTAGATCAATGAAGTATCCATTGACGTCGATCACAACATCCGTCGGCCCGGACACAAACACAGATACCGAGCCATTCGTGCCAGCAGGTACGATCGCTGCATTCGCCGTAATCGCGCCACTCATAGCGTTGAGTGTGGAAACAACAGGCATAGTAGTGCCTGTCGGCCACATCGTCAGATAACCAAGCGAGCCCAGGGGAACAACCGTGACGTTAAAAGAGTAGGCTTTGGCGTTGCTCGGAATTCCGCAGTTGCCAAGCGGAACGGGAATGTCTCTCGTAGCGCTGTTGGGCGGAACAAGAGACGGCGGTCCGAACGCACCCGTGAACCCTTGACTGACGCGCGTATCCACCAAACGGCATGGTGGGATCGCGACCAGGGGTAGCGGCCCGGTCGCACCTACTTGCGGCAGTTCTCCAATCGTTGCGTCATGTCGAAAGTCCGCCGACCAGAACGTCGGTGCATTCCAATTGGGGACCTCAGCTTTTTGCGCCAGTAGGTTCTGTGGACCAACTGACAGCAGCATCAATATAGGAAGTTGATGGGACAGTGAAAGTTTCACACTGCACTCTATCGATCCGGCAAAAGATCGTTAGAGTATTTTCATTCAAAAACCTTAGATTTTTTTAAGTTCTCGAATAGAACTCGTGAACCACTTAATAGTTCTTCTTCTCAATACGCGGACGCTCGGCACGGCTCAACGCTTTGATCCCAGCAAGTGATGCATCGCACCGTCGCAGCGCCTCCACATTGCTACTCACTTTGTGAATCGCATCAATAACATCTTGAGTGTCAGGCGCATTTAACAACTCAAACTGTGGCAGCCACACCGATTCATGATAAGCAGCTCGCACTGATACAGGACAATCGTAATCCTTGCGATAGTTGATATGTTGGATTTGCGGAAACTCTTGTGCAGTAGGTTGAAACAGATCACTTCGATAAACAGGCTCATAAAAGCGCCCATCACAAGGAATCCCTTCTGCCTCTAGCGCTGCACAAAACAAGTCGCGGGACACGCCGTCCTCGTGAAACCGGAACACGTAGTTATAAATCGGTTGCCGCGTGATCTCGCGCTGCGGCGGAAGCGGCGACACCGCGGCTCCCATTCCAGCCAAAGCCGCATCCAGCATCGCCGCCTGCGCCACACGCTTATCCGCAAGCTCCGGCAACATCTCCAACTGGCCAATCAGAATCGCCGCCTGAAACTCCGTCATGCGGTAATTACCGCCCGCCAGTCGCTTACCGTACACATCCGTCTCACTCGCGCGACCGCAATTCACCAGCGTCTGCACCAGCTCATAGCAGTCCTCACGCGACGTCAGAATGATCCCGCCTTCCCCAGCCGTCATCAGCTTCGATGACTGAAAGCTGAACGTCCCCAGGTCGCCCATCGACCCTGCGCCCTCGCCCAGATACTCGCCGCCATGCACATGCGCGCAATCTTCGATAATCACCAGCCCATGCTGCCGGGCCAGCGCTCGCAGCGCCGTCATATCCGTAAATCGCATTGCCAAGTGCACCGGCACCACAGCGCGAGTCTTCGGCCCCACCTTGATCTTGGCGACATCCAGGCAGTACGTATCCGGATCCACGTCCACAAACACCGGCACTGCTCCGGCATCCAACACCGCCGTAGCCGTCCCGTCCCACGTGTAGGCGGGCACGATCACTTCGTCCCCAGGCTGTACCCCCGCCGCCTTCAGCGCAATCGTGATTGCCGAAGTACCGTTGGTCACACAGACCGCATACTTGGCCCCGTGATACTCGGCGAACGCCTTCTGGAACTCACTGGCAAACCGGTTCGGAAACGGATACCCGCCCCAGTTCCCGCTTTCGAGCACTGTCTGTAACCGAGCGGCATCCTTCGGGCCGGCAAACGGCCACTTCGGAAACGCCTTCGACTTCGGACGCACCGGCGCCCCGCCCAACAACGCTAGTTTTTGCTGAGATGTACTCGAAACCATTCATCCACTCTTTGATTCATATCTCGCACATTGGCCGGATTCCGAATGCCGTGACCTTCACCCGGATACACCACAAGCTGCGTCTTCACGCCCATCGCCTTCAGCCCATTCCAGAACTCATACGATTGCGGTGGCGGACACTCACCATCGCGCTCGCCGACCAATATCAGCACAGGGGTCTTCGCATTGCGGATGTACGTCATCGGCGAACTCTTCCGATGGCTCTCCGGATCGTTATAGACCGTCGCGCCAAAGTAATCGAACATCCACTTGGTAATGTGATTCTGCCCGGCATAGCTCTGCAGATTGGAAATGCCCGCGCCCGCCACAATGGCCTTAAACCGCGTCGTCTGCGTAGCCGCCATCATCGCCATGTACCCGCCATAGCTCCAGCCGCCTAAACCAATTCGTTCCGGATCTACTGGCGCGACCTTCAGAACCTCGTCCACACCACGCTGGATGTCGCGCAAATCGCCGAACCCCAAGTCGCGCTGATTCGCCTTGGCAAATCTCTCACCCTGCCCAAAGCTGCCGCGTGGATTTGGATAGAACACGAAATACCCGAGCTTCACAAACCGGTTGTACCCCGTCGCGCGCCCGCTCCAGTTCGACTTTGTCACCGACGCCGGACCACCATGCACCGACACAATCATCGGATACTTGCGTGAAGCGTCAAAGTCCACGGGATAAGCCAAATACCCCTGCACATCGAACCCGTCGGACTTCCATGTCAAACTCACTACTTTGCCCATCGCAGCATCCGCCGATGCGTTTGCGTTGGTGAAAGGTCTCCACTCGCGACCAGGCTGGCCAACATAAATCTCCGGCGGCATCGACCATCCGGCACGTACAGCAGCCACCGTACGCCCGTCCGCGGCAACGGAAATCGACATCGTTTCGCGACCCGCACTCAACGTCTCATCCGCCTGCCACACACGCTCTGTCGCACCACTCCCCACATCGATCACACCAATCGCAGATCCACCGCCAACATGTTCCGTAAACAGGATTCGATCACTCCCGGCCCATTGAAACCAGGCCGGCGAGGACTTCCGCTCGGGTGTCAGATTCCTGGGCCTTCCGCCCGCAGCATCCACGACGTAAATCTCACCAGCCGTCGACCCCTCATCGCTCATGATGCCTTCGATAAAGGCCACCTGCTTGCCATCGGGCGAAAACCTCGGCACCGCAATCTGAAACTCCGGTGTGTACAGCTTGGTTACCTTCCCCGCTTCATCAACACGAAACAGCTCACAGTCGTACCAGTTGTTATCCCCAGGTGGCGGCGCAGCCGTAAAGACAAAACCCTTGCCATCCGGCGACCAATCGAACTCATGCACATACAACTCCGCCGGGCTCACCATCGCCAATTCACCGGACTCCGCATTCACGACAGCGATCCGCTGTACGTCCAGATTCTCGCCCACCACACCGGCATCCGGAACCACAGCTTCCGTAGGTCCCGCCGCCCGCTTAGCATTCTCCGTAAACAGCGCCGCCAGCCTCGCTCCATCCGGCGACCATCGCACGTTCTGCAGATAGCCTTTGGCATTGGTGACGCGACGCCCATCCACGTACACCTGCTGATTCATCCACGCCAGCGATTTCGAGTTCGGCGACCACACGATATTCGACGCGCCCTGGCTATTCTCCACTTTCGCCGCCGCACTGTAATCACCGGCAGGCGCGACATACACCGCGTTCTCGCGCACAAACGCCACGCGCGACGCATCCGGCGAAATAGCCACCTGCCGGAACGCAACCGTCTCCGCCGCAATGCACAACAAAGGCAACAGCAGCATCGTTAGGACCCCACATTCCAATCCGGCGGTGCCACTCCCATCAGCTCACGTACAAAGAAATCGGCACGCTTGCGATCGTAGTACTCACCCCAGCCGCCATGATTCTTGCCCGGCAGCACCAGCAGGTCAAACATCTTGCCCGCCTGAATCAACGCGTTCACCACCTGCATCGTCGACGCAGGATCCACATTCGTATCCAACTCGCCAACCGCCAGCAACAGCTTGCCCCGCAACTTCGCCGCATGCTCGACATTCGAACTCGCCGTGTACTCGGGACCCACGGGCCACCCCATCCATTGCTCATTCCAGGAAATCTTGTCCATGCGATTGTCATGGCACCCCGCTGAGGACGCCGCAGCTTTATAGAACTCAGGATGAAACAGCAGCGCACCAAGTGAATTCTGCCCACCGGCGGAATGCCCGTAAATCCCCAGCCGCGACAAGTCGTACACAGGACCCAACTTCGCCGCTACGGCACGATGCCACGGAATCCGATCCGGAAATCCTGCATCGCCGATGTTCTTCCAGCACACGTCATGAAAGGCCTTGGATCGGTTCGACGTACCCATGCCGTCCACTTGCACCACGATAAAGCCCAACTCTGCCATGGTCTGCATGGAATGCGTCGCCGCAAAGGTCTTTGGGACAAACGAATCATGCGGACCCGCGTAGATGTATTCCAGCACCGGATACTTACGCGTGGGGTCAAAGTTCGAAGGCCGGAAGATCAGCCCCCAGACGTCCGTCTGCCCATCGCGACCCTTCGCCGCAAACGTCTCCGGCGCACGCCAGCCAAGCTTCGAAACGATCGGAGTCACATCGCCCTTCTCAAGCGTCGCTACCAGCGACAAATCGCTTGCCTTGCGCAATTCCATCACCGGTGGCGTAGCTGGCGTCGAGTACGTATCCACGAAGTACTGCATGTCCTCGCTGAACGCCACATCATGATTCGCACCCGCGACACGCGTCACCGGCGTCAACCCCGTGCCGTCAAAGTTGATGCGGAACCAGTGCCGGTAGTACGGGTCCTGCCCCGCATGCATGCCACTTGCAGAAAACCAGATCTGGCGCTTCGCCTCATCCACCTTCGAGACAGAACGCACCACCCACGCACCCCTGGTGATCTGATTCTTTACCGCGCCCGTCGCACCATCGTACAGATACAAGTGATTCCAACCGTCGCGTTCGCTCATCCACACCAACTCGCGACCATCATCGACATGGCTCACAAACCGCTTGCTGTAGTAACAGAAGAACGTCGGGGACTGTTCGTCGACGATCGCCCGAGCCTTCGCCGTCGTACCGTCCACCTCAATCACCCGGTACACCTGATGCCCGCGCTGATTGTATTCGAACGTGAATGCGCGCGAGTCCTTGCGCCATTCGAGCCGCGTCAACGAATACGGATTCGGAAACAGCGTACTCTCCACCTGCATCATGCGCCCACTCGCGACATCAAACAGCACAGGCTGCGGGATGTCCAACGCATCGCCAGGCTTCGCATACTCCGTCGTGATGTACCGCGGCTGCACCTGATCCGCGGGCGACGATTCGACGTACTGTATCTTCCGCCTCTGTCCCGGTCGCACGCGGTACACCGCAAGCTTCTTCGAATCGGGCGACCACGCCGTCAGCGACAACGTGTAGTAGTTCCCTTCCGTACCGTCAAAACTCAACGGCCGCGCATCCTCTTTGCCCGGCGTCCGCTGCCAGATGTTCCAATTGCGGATGAGAACTTCCGTCTTGCCATCCGGCGCCGCTACCGGACGATCCAACTCCGGCACGCGAGGCCCCGGCAACGATCGCAACACGCGCGAGTCGCCATTCCGCATCCCGATGTTCGACGTCTCATACGTATCCAGATTCACGCGCCAGCGCGACTCACCGTGCAGCGTCGAAACGAACTCAATCGTGTTCCCGCTACCAGTGAATTCAATCGACGTAAATGGCAGGTCGGTGGACTTCACGGCAATGCCCGACCTCCGCGTCAACGCTTCTGCAAGCCTCGCGGGATCGAACACACGAGCCTTCGTACCCGTCGTAGCATCCACGGCAAAGTACTCACCGCCCTTGCGATACCAGAAGCGGTTCGACTTGGGGATTGCGTTCGCTGGCTCAGCATACGCAAACCCCGTCGCACGGACGCGCTCCCGCCAGCCGAACGAACGCTGATAATCTTCCAGGCGCCCCTGCGCCACCCACATCATTACGGGCAAAGCCAGACCAATTGCCAACATCTAGGGTTGAAGATACCAGTTACCCTGAACTCGAATGAAGCGCGACCGTACGCAGAGGCGCCTCGATCAGCTACGCGTCCTCCGCCACGCACCAAACTCGCCCAGCGCCACCGAGACTCTCACAGAAATCCTGTCAGAGCCATCGAACTATGCAGCGGCGCGCGCAGCTTCGCTCATCGAAGAGGCTCAACTCCTCCATCTCGCGCCGCAACTGGTGCAAGCGTTCCACCGCTTCCTTACCGACGCACCTAAGCACGACCGCGGCTGCGAAGCGACCACCGCCATCGCCAAAGCTCTCTACGCACTCGACCAGCACCACTACGACGTCTACGCCAAAGGTTCGCGGCACAAGCAACCAGAAGGCGGCTTCGGTACGCCGACGGACTCTGCCCAAGCCTTACGGGGCATCTGCGCCATGGGACTCTCGCAGATCCGCCGCCCCGATGTCCTCGACGACCTCGTACGCCTCCTCGCCGACGATTCGCCCACCGTCCGTAGCAGCGCTGCTCGTGCGATCAGTTGCGCCACCACCGGCGATGTCGCGATTCCACTACTCAAACTCAAGCTCTATTGCGGCGACGAAGAGCCCGACGTCCTCTCCGAATGCATGGCAGCGATGCTCGCGGCTTCGTTCTCACGCAGCGTGGACACCGTTCTGCAGCAGTTGGAATCGAGCACCCCGGGCAGAAGCGAAGCTGCCGCCATCGCTCTTGGCTCCGTTCGCGATGAACGCGTGTTTGAGGTCCTGCACGACAAGTGGCAGCGCACCGCATCATCCACCATGCGCACACGAATCCTCGAAGCGCTATCGATGAGCCGCACCCAGAAGGGACTAGATTTTCTATACGACTTGGTGGCAAACGAAACGTCGTCGACGGCCCAAGCCGCCGCCAAAGCTCTGTCAATCCACCGGCACGACCCGCGCATCTTCGGGCGGCTACAGGAAATCGCTGGCGAACGGAAGGAGATTGCCCGCGTTCTCCTACTCGCCGAGCGTTCTGCGGAAGACGGAGTAGACTAATATAGTTAGAGCCGTCCGTACCATAAAGGGAACCATTTATCGTGTTGCAGCTTCCGGCCAGGATCGGTAAGTACGAGTTGCAGGAATTTCTAGGCGGCGGTATGAGCCATGTCTACCGCGCCCAGGACACCGTGCTGGGACGCCAAGTGGCGGTAAAGATCCTCACCGCTCAAGGCGTTCAGGACCCCGAAGCCAAGGCCCGCTTCCTTCAGGAAGCCCGCGTCGCCAGCAACATCTCGCACCCCAACATCATCAGCGTGTTCGACTTCGGTGAAGAAGCCGGCAAGCCCTTTATGGTGATGGAATTCCTGGTGGGCGAAAGCCTTCGCGACGCCATCAAGAACCACCACATCGGCGATCTCAACCGGAAGCTCGGCTATGCCCTGCAAATCGGCCGCTCTCTGGAACACATCCACCAAAAGAAGATCATCCATCGCGACATCAAGCCGGAAAACATCCACATCGACAAGTCCGGCTCGGTAAAGCTCATGGACTTCGGCATCGCCAAGAGCGAAGGAATGGCGCTCACCCGCGCCGGCTTTACCTTGGGCACGCCGTACTATATGGCCCCCGAACAGGTCCTTGGCCAGCAGGTGACGCACTCCGTCGACATCTACGCGTTCGGCGTCATGCTGTACGAAATGCTCGCTGGCGCCAAGCCGATCAGCGGCGAAACCGTCGAAAAAATCTTCAGCGCGATCCTGTATGAGCCGTTGAACCTGGTTCCGCTTCAGGCATCGAACGTACCCGAATCGATCTTCAATCTCGTCGCGGCCTGCACGGCCAAGAACGCTGCTGAACGCCCCCAGAGCTTTGCCGTGGTGTGCTCGGAAATCGAACGCATCCTGCAGAACCCGTCGTCGTCCGGCAAGTCGCAGATCAAAAAGCCTTCGGGCGGCGGAGCAAGCGGCGACACACCGGAATGGGTGAAGTCGCTACCCGGCTTTATGCAGTCCCCGGGTGCGCTCATCGCGGTCGCGGGCTTGGCGGTGGTCATCGTCATCGTCTTGATCGCTGTCGTTGCGCTACAGTTCATACGATAGACGTATGCGCCGTAGAGACCTCTTTCTGCTTGCTCCCATCGCACTGGCGGCCAAGGGCCAGACCCTCGGCAAGCCGATGCCGAAGTTCCACGCCAAGAGCCTCGAAGGCAAGGCCTTCAACAACCAGAACCTGCATGGCCGCGTGATCCTGATTCAGTATTGGGCCACCTGGTGTGGCTTCTGCCGTAAGGATCAACCGGCAGTGGACAAGATCGCCGCAGAATTTGCCGCCCAAGGCTTAGTTGTACTTGCAGTCAACTCCGGCGAAGATCGCATCAAGGTCAAGGAGTACCTCGCAGGCAGCCCCAGAGCCGTCAACATCGTGCTCGAGAACGATACCAACCTCGCAGAGATCTTCGACGCACCGGGCTTTCCCAAGTACGTCGTTATCAACCGCAATGGCTACATCGTCGGCAATCAGGATGGCGCAGGCGGCACCATCGCCCTGCGGGACCTGCTGAGCAACGCCGGCTTACGCTCGGCTGCCTGACAATACGCGCCTCGCGACAGCAATCATCGCGTCCGCACTACGCTCCACGTCCGCCTCGCTGGTCATCCAGGAAGATACGCTGATTCGCATCGCCGCGCGGCCTTTCCAAACCGTCGCGCCACACCAGCACGTACCGTCGTTCTGAATCGCTGCGATCACCGCCCGCGTCTCGTCGTCTGTCCCGAAGGACACCACAACCTGATTCAGTTCGACACGATTCATCACCGCAAAGCCCACGTCGGTGAGCCTCGCCGCAAACCTCGACGCATGCCGGCAGCACCCGGCGATCATCTCCGCCAAGCCTTGCCTGCCGAGTGACCGCATCGCCGCCCAAACCTCAATCCCACGTGCTTTGCGCGACGATTCCGGACCCCAGTGCATTCCTTCGCGCTGCGTACTTGCCGTGGACAAATACGCGGCCGAGATCGCCATCGCATGCGCCAGCGCATTCGCATCACGCACCAAAGCGATCCCGCAGTCGTACGACACGTTCAACCATTTGTGACCGTCGGTGGCCCACGAATCGGCAAGCTCGTACCCCGCTGCCAGATGCGCTTTCTCAGGCGAGGCCAGCGCCCAGATGCCAAACGCGCCATCCACATGCACCCAGGTATTGCTGCCACGCTGCGCCACAATCTCCGCTGCCGGATCAAACGCGCCGCTATTCACATTCCCCGCTTGCAGACACACAATCGTGGGACCATCGCCAATCGCAGGCATCGCACTCGCCACCATGCGACCCTGATCATCCACCGGCACGCGCACCACGCGTTCCCGTCCCAGCCCCAGCATCGCCAGGGATTTGAACAGAGTCGCATGAGCCTCTGCGCCAACAATCACGGTAATCGGCGGAGCGCCAAACAAGCCGTCGCGTTCCACATCCCAGCCAGCCTTGGCCAACACCGCATGCCGCGCCGCTGCCAGACACGTGAAGTTCGCCATCGTCGCGCCCGTAGTGAACACACCGCCGGCAGCGGGCAAATGCATCGCCTCCGCCACCCACTGCAGTGCGACCTCCTCCAGCACCGATGCGACAGGGCTCATCACGTGCATTGCTGCATTCTGGTCCCAGGCCGTCGCCATCCAGTTCGCCGCCAAAGCCGCAGGCAGCGTACCTCCGGTGACAAAGCCAAAGTACCTGGGCCCGGAATTGCGCGTGGTCGCAGGCGACCCGATCGCGTCCAATGTCGCAACCACATCGGCGGCAGGCAACCCGGCATCCGGCAAGGAGCCTCGCAACGCGTCCAGACCCTGTACAGCCGCACCAGACGCCGCTACCGGAGCCTCCGCATTCTCATCCAAAAACCGGACCGCACGCGACGCGGCATCAAACAACAGGTCCTTCATCCTAAGCCTTCGGGGCCCGCTCGATCACGCCCTTGATGAAGATGAAGTTCCGCCGCATATCCGCCTCTACATTGCCTGACGGCGACGGCGTCTCCAGATTCGCCCAACTGCTGTAATCCGCATCGGCCAGTGACCGGACCACGCGATTAAAGTCCACCTCGCCCTCACCCAGGTAGCCTTTGTCTTTGAAGTGCACCTGTGCGATCCGCTTCGACGTCAGCCACCGGATCTCTTTGTAGATGTCGTACCCAGCCTTGTGCGAATTGTACGTGTCGTAGTAAACCTTCACAGCCTTCGACCGCGTACGGTCCATAATCCACGCATTGTCCGCCGCCGACAGCGTGTTCTCCAGCGCCAGTATCACCTTCGCCTTCTCGGCCGCAGGCGCAAACTCGCGCAGCACATCCGCCACGTACTCTTTCTCCGCCGGCGTCTCAATCGCTCCTTTGTTGAAGAACGGCAACAGCATCACCTGGGCTTCCAGCGCTTTCGTCGCCTCAATCCCCTCGGCCAGCCATTGCAACGCCAGCTTGTCACTCTTCAGGAAGTTGACATGCAGAATATCCAGACACGTGGCGTTGATCGGCATCTCTACCTTCATCGACTCGGCCTGATACAGCAGTTGGAACCTGGAGTTGGTCAGCGGCAACTGTCCGCGCACCGGAACCCTGCCCAGCGACACCTGCAACCCGGCAAAGCCGATGCGCTTCGCCAAGCCCAAGGCCTCCGGCTGCGACGCGAGCTTCAGATTCCAATCCGTGACACCAACACGAATGCCTCTGCCCCTCGCAAACAAGGAATTGCGAGAGACAGAGGCGGCGCTTGCTGCAACGCTCAGTTGCAGCAGCTGTCTGCGGGATAAGACGTTTTCCACTAACGTGGATTGTAGCGGCTTCAGGACCTTACTTCTTGCGGCGGAACCATCCAAACAGCGTCAGCAGGCTGCCCACGCCCATCAGCGCCATCGAGGACGGCTCAGGAATCTGCGCGGCATACGCGGTAATCAGCGTCTGCGCAGGCGCGCCAGAGCTGATCACGGTGTTGTGCAGAAACGTCGCATTGTACGAGGTCTGCCCCAGGCTCGCCGCGATGATCGAGTTCGCCTGATTCACCACCGTCGGTGAATATCCAGCCTGCACCCGGATGTTACCCGCTGCCAGACCATCGCCGTTATCGTGCACGATGTCCCACATCGCCAACTGAATCGCCGCAGCCTGATCGTTATTCGTTACGCCGCCGGCATACGTCGTGTACACCCAAGCCAACCGCAAACCGTTTATGTACGACATCGCATTCCCAATCGTGGTGTTGTACGTGTCATAGCCAATCCCGGTGAACAGGTCCACGCAGTACGCGATGTACGGCCTGGTCCCAACATTCACCAGGATCTGCACGGCATACTCGTTGGTCACTGTGGTCGATCCGTTCAACAACATCGGCACGTTGGTGTATCCATAACCGATGCCCGTCACCGTAATGCTGGAAGCGTTAGCGCTCCCAACCGAAGCCGCCAGCAAAACCCCAGCGGTAAAAGCTTGTAAAAGGCCCTTGAGCATGTCCAGTATGTTCTTTCCTGATGGAAGAATACTGGCCAGTTGGGGGAGGCAAGAAGAGTACTGTCGAGCTATTCTGCGCTTAGACCCAGAGTCCCACGCTTCTGAACGGTCCTTAGAACTTTTGTAATAGATCCCAGTCGACGTTACCGCCCGAAATCGTAATGCCCACGCGTTTGATACCGGCCGGCAACTTGCCGTACAGCACTGCCGCCGCAGCCGCCGCGCCACTAGGCTCCGCGACGATTTTCAAACGTGAAATCAAGTACTTCACCGTGTCCTTGATCTCTTGTTCGGACACCAGCAAAATGCCTTCGACAAGCTCCTGCACGATCGGGAAAGTCACTTTGCCGGGCTGGGGAGTACGCAGTCCATCCGCGATAGTACTCGACGGGTCCACAGCCACCGGTTTGCCCGCTTGCATGGACAAGTACCAGTCGTTGGCAAGTTCTGGTTCTACTCCAAACACACGCACATCAGACCGTATGCCCCGCGCCGCCGTCGCGCAACCCGAAAGCAAACCACCGCCACCCGTACATACAACGATCGCATCCAGATCCGGAACCTCTTCCATCAGTTCCAAGCCACAAGTCCCCTGCCCGATCACCGTCATCGGATGGTCGTACGGAGGAATCAACGTCGCGCCCGTATCTTCCGAAATCTTCCGGCCAATCGCTTCACGATCGTCCTTCAATCGGTCGTACTGCACGATGGTCGCGCCCTGGTCGCGCGTGGCTTCCACCTTGGCCTTCGGCGCGTCCAGCGGCATCACCACCGTCGCCTTCGCGCCAGCTTTCCGCGCTGCCGTAGCGACAGCCTGCGCGTGATTGCCGGACGAAAACGCCACAACGCCTTTTGCCAACTGCTCCGCCGTCAAAGACCGTACAAAGTTCGTCGCCCCGCGGATTTTGAAGGACCCGCTGGTCTGCAGGTTCTCGCACTTCAAGAACGCCTCCACGCCGGACCGTTCATTGAACCCGCGCGACGTCATCACCGGCGTCCGCTTCACTTCCCCCTGGATCCGCGCTGCTGCCTCGCGGATCGCCTCTAACGTAACCGTACCCGCCAACTCAGTACCCCGCCTTCTTATCCACGATGTTGATTAGTTCGTTGCCCGTCGTGAAGCGCTCAAAGTTGTCCAGAAACACTTCCATCGCCATCTCAAGCCACCCATCCACGCGATCCGCGCAGTGCGGCGACAACAGAACATTCTCGAGCGAATAGAACGCATGCCCCGCAGGCAGCGGCTCGACATCGAACACGTCCAGCGCCGCACCACGAATCTTCTTCGATTGCAGCGCGTCGATCATCGCCGCTTCATCAATCACCGGACCACGGCCCACATTGATGATCACCGCATTCGGCTTCATCACCGCGAACTCCGCCGCGCCAATCAGCCCGATCGCATCCTTCGCATTCGGGGCCGCAACGCAGATGTAATCGCACTGCTTGAGCATCTCGTGCAGTTGATCCTTGCCGTACACACCCTGGATGTACGAATCCCCCGCCGACAACTCAGGTCGCCGCCGCATCGCCAGCACCTTCATGCCCAGCGCCGACGCCGCAGCAGCCGACGCACGCCCGATCTCGCCGTACCCAACGATGCCCAGCGTCTTGCCGTGGATCTCTTCCATGTAGTACTGCTCCCAGCGGCCTTCCGCCTGCTGCCGCAGCAACCGCCGCGTATCCTTGGCAAAGAACATACAGCCGTACACCACAAACTCCGCAAGGGACCTCTTGTACGCCCCGCGGCCGTTGGTCAGCGGTACAGAGCTTGCCAGCATCTCCGGAAACAGCAGCGTCTCCACACCGGCCGACAGCGAGTGTACCCACTTCAGCTTCTTCGCCAGCGGAAACGCCCCCATCAGCAGCTTGGCGCGACCCATATCCGTCAAAATCGCGTCCGCGTCCGGAGCATGTTCACGGGCCTTCTCGACATCGGCCGTAACCGTGATGTTGGTCTCCTCAGGAAGGCGGGCAAGCAACTTCAAATGCGACGCACTAGGATCGCCGAGGACGAGCAAAGTAGTAGATGGCATGAGCGGTAACTTCTAGCATACGGCGCTACACTGGAAGCGTGCCGGAATTCTGTACGTGCGGCGTAGAACTCGTGCCCGATGCCCGCTTTTGTCACAAATGCGGGAGACCGGTTCGCGAGGAAGATCGCGCCTATGAACAGCAGGTAGCCGCTGAGATCGCTCCACCCCCGCTACCTGCCAGCAACACGGATGACACGGCAACGGTTCCTCCGCCGGCGCAACCGGAAATCGGCTTTCAGAACAAGGTTGCCGTACGCATCGCCGCGCTTCTCGCCGGCCCCATGTACGTGCTCATCAACCTGCTCGCGATCCTCCCCGGCGGCGTACTTCTGGCCTTCGCAGGCCTCTTCGGCACGGGCGTCATCTCTGTCGCCATGTATCGTCAGCGCACCGGCACTGGCGTATCCGTCATCAGCGGCGCACGCATGGGCTGGATCTGCGGTGTATTTGTGTTTGTGATCGCGCTGGTCATCCTGACCTTGGTATCGGCCCTCAGCCCCAGCGGCGACCTCAGCGACACGATGAAGGAACAACTCAAGCGGCAGGGTCAGAACGCGGCAGAAGTACAGCGTGTCACCGAGTTCCTGCAAAACCCGCTAGCGATGGTGATGCTCCTGGCGACCTTCTTCGTCATGCTCACCACCATCCCCAGCCTGGGAGGCGCCGCCGGAGCAGCGCTCTTCCAAAACAACCGAAACTGACGGGCCGTCTCAGGCCCACTCAAAGCGGATCGTGCGGTCAAACGGCGTATAGCCCGTCAGGTACACGCTGGTGCCATCGAGCTTCGGCAGCGCCCCGCGTACGTTCACGTACTGCGTCTCGCTCAACCCCGGCCCAAACTTCAACACATCGGACCCCACACGGTACGACGCCGTCTTACCTTCCGGCAACAGGTACTGATCCTCGCCCTTCAGCTTCTCGCAGCCTTCAAGCACGCCACCCGGAGCCAGACTGATCTCCACCGCCAGCGGAACATCGTCGGTACCACTTGCCTGAATGCGTACGGAAAACCCATTCGCATCCTCGGTCACCGTGGCCGACTGTGTCAGCTTGCAGATCCCGCTCTTCTTACGATTCTTCCAGCTCGCGCCCCACTGGTCGTGGTAGATAATCGGAGGCTCCGGCTTGGCGTCCAAGGGCTGATAGTACGGTCCTTCCAAGCTTTGCGTAAACTCGTACCCTTTGCCCTTCGGACCGCCTGACGTCGGAATAAACTGCGCCTTGCCAAAGAACGCCGATGCAAAGCGGATGCCGTTCATCACCACATCGCCGCGACGCAGGCAGAACACCCGGTCCGCACCCGTAAACTGCAAGGTGGCGCTCGTCTTGCCCCGCCGGATCCGCCCAATCCCCACCGTCGGAAAGACCTTGACGTAGTTTTCCGGCAGCGGCTTCGCCTGCACCGGCTTTTGCAGTTCTGGATACTCCAACAGCAACGAAAGCTGCTGCCCGTTGATCCCGGCCTGCGCAAACGCCTCGTACAATCCGTTGTTGTCCTGCACAGCAAGATACTTGGCCGGAAACCAGTAACGATCCGGTTTCGCCCGAACATTCTTATCCTGCCGCTTCGAAATCTCGGTCACCACTTCGTTGCCTGGATGCAGCAGGTACATCATCGAATCCAGGTTCCGCCGCACGTATTCCAGCAGATCCGGCCGCTTCAGCTTGATCGCCGCAATCGTCAATCCGCGATCGCTCACCGTGTTGTACACCGTCGTCGAACGTTCGCTGAACTGCCCGTCGGGATCCATATCGATCCCCTCGTTCAGCCACTGATTGGCGCGATTCAGATACTCGGTGCCACCAAACAGCTCATGCAACTGCGCCAATGCAGACGTCACCACCCAGCGATGATTCGGCGTATGTACGCCCCCATGCAGCAGCCCCTGCCCGACCCTCCGCAACAGCGGCTCGACAATCGCCGTGACCTCTGGCGCCTTGTACCGTCGCGCCAGCACGGCAATGGTCGCCACCGGATTCGTAAAGAACGCCGTATCCGGAGTGGAGTTGAAATTGGTGATCGGAAGGTCAATATTTCCTTCCTTCGAGATGCCCCGCATCACCCAGTCTACCGCCAACTGCATGCGTTCAATCAGTAGCGGATTCTTGTAGTACTTGGTCCGGTCACAGAGGTACGCCGCGCCAAACACCTCAACAATCGCCCCCACTGTCCCGTGCGAAAACAGTCCATCGGCGTCCGCGATTCCGCCGCGAAACCGCGACTTCGGGTCCAGCACTTGGCGACCCAGCAGATTCTCCACCCCACGGTTGGCATTGGCAATCACAGCATCGGAAATGCCGGACGTCTGAGCCTGCGCGGACACTACTTGCGCTGCGGCTCCGGCAGCGCTGAGCCAGTTTCTTCTAGTCATGCAAATATGTCGGTTTCCCTTACCTGTAGCGAATCGACAGCGATTCTGCTTGTCTTAAGGTATGGGTCTCTGCGCACTGCTATTGGTACTTCTTCCGCTTCAGGACGTCCTCACGGTCTCCGGCGCCCCGCGAAAGCTGTCGAGCTATACCTTCGCCACCAACGCAACACCCCATGCCGGCACATACAAAGCAGAGGTCAGCGGCGCCAGGCTGGAACTCACCATCTCAGAAATGTCTGGAAAACCTGGCGTATTTCTGGTCTCGCGCAGCTACTACCGCCCCGGCCAAACCTTGCTCCGCAAATCGTACATCCGCGTCGAACGCGCATCGGACGGCCACTGGCAAGGCCGTGGCGGACTCCAACTTCGCCTTCTGCAAGACCCCAAGCTCGGAGTCGTCGTACAGGAAACCAGCAGCGGAGTCGAGGCCCTGCCCAGCGGCATGTGGATCCAATACGCACCCAAGTAGGTAGCGGGTCGGCTCTCGTGAATCGCAATCGATAGCATCGCGCGTTCCTATTTCATACGATAAAGGTAGGTTCTTGTATGGCAAGTCTTGATTGGTCGCAATGCCCTATTGTCGAGAGTATTCCCGGAAAAGTGAGCGGGGCCTGGGTTTTTCGCGGAACACGGGTTCCCGTTTCTGCGATCTTCGAGAATCTGAAGTGCTCTTCGGTCGACGAGGTACTTGAGAATTTTCACGTCACGCGAGAGCAGGTGCGGGCCGTCCTTGATTTTGCAGCCCAAAGCGCCGAGCCGCCCTCAGAGCCATCGCGAGCCGCATGAAGATTATTCTGGATGAGAGCGCGCCACAAAAGCTCCGCCTTCTGATCGACAGTCGGCACATAGTGGTCACTACGTGGTTTCAGGGTTGGTCCGGCCTCAAGAATGGGGCTCTGTTGGCTGCAGCGGACCAAGCTGGCTTTGATTTGTTCATCACTGCCGATCAAGAAATCAGTTACCAGCAAAATCTGGCAGGACGCCGGATAGCATTACTCGTTTTGAGCACAAACAACTGGGGTGTCGTAAAGGAACAGGCGCAGGTGATTGCGGATGCGATTGAAGCCACCACGACGGGAAGCTACGCTTTTGTGGATATTGGTAACGGACGTAGGTAATTGCCGCGCGAAGTCGGTCCCGAGAGTTAACTTCCGGAAACACTGACCGCCGGCCCCCGGTGAGTCTTCCTACCCATACCCACTAATCGCACTTGTTGACTTTCCCCTTTTCTTCGCTCATACTCAAAAGCGAACACAAGGAGAAAACATGCGAAGCGTTGCGCAACTGCCTCAGGTTGGTGTCGCCGGCTGGAGTTATCCGCATTGGGAGGGCCTGGTTTATCCAAAGGTCCGCCGCGGTGCCGCGCATGCCCTGGAAACGCTCTCGCAGGTGGTCGACGCCGTGGAGATCAACACGTCGTTCTACCGCCCGATCCGTCCCGAGTATTCCAAACTCTGGACCAAGCTAGTCGACGCGAACCCCAACTTCGTTTTCACCGCCAAGCTACATCAAAACTTCACGCATGGCCGCAAGCTCGACGCCACAGAGGTCAAAACGTTCCAGGACGGTCTCTGGCCCCTGCGCGACGCCGGCCGCCTCGGCGCCGTACTCATGCAGTTCCCCTGGTCGTTCCGCTACACCTCAGAAAACCGCGCCCAGTTGCTGGAACTCCGCAAAGCCTTCCGCCACTTCCCCCTAGTTGCAGAACTTCGCCACGCCAGTTGGCTTGGCGGAGAAGCCCAGGGTACGCTCATCGACGCCCGCATCGGCTTCTGCAATATCGACCAGCCACAGCACACCGCCGCGATGCCGCCTACGGCGCTGCTCACCTCAGGCGTAGGCTATGTCCGCCTCCACGGCCGCAACCCGGAAAACTCCGTTGCTGCCTACCATGCAGGAGCCGAACGCCAGCAGCAGCATGACTATTTGTATTCGCCCGAGGAACTCGCCCAATGGCGCCTTCGTATCGAAAAGTTCCGCCAGTTTGCCGAGCGCACCATTGTGATCTTCAACAACGATCCCAAGGGCAAGTCCGTGGTCAACGCGCTCCAGTTGCAGAACCTCTACGACCCTGCGCGACTCGCCGCCCCGCCGGCGCTACAGCAGCAGTACAAGCAGATGCTGCCAGGCTTCCGGCATGTCGCCCTGGATCCTTCACCCGGCCGTATGGCTCCCGCTGCAGCAGCGACAGCGCAGCAGAGCCTCTTCCAGGCCGCCTAACGACCTTTATTGCAGTTCTTCATTTGTCACGGATTCTTTCTGCAAGCCCCGGCGCACTCCTCGTGTGTAGCCGGGGCCTTTTTTATCCCTAACGGCGCAGCTTGCTGCTGACATCCGGCCAGAACTCGGAAAACGAGTTCCCCGCCGCACGCCCAATCAGCGACATCGGGATCCGGATCGTAAACTGCCCTGCCGTACGCTCGCTCGCCGGACGGTACGCCATCGACGCCCCGCTCGCAGCAGTAATCGCGACATACCGCGCATACGCCGGCATCAGGCTTCCGTCAGACCGCCGCGCCAGCACCGTCATCTTCATCGCGTACCCGATGCGCGAACCGATCGACCCGCTCCCTCGCCGGATGTACCGCGGATCTTCATCCCAAATCGACGCAACCCCCGCTTCCATGTAGTTCTGCATCGCCCCCGTCGCAATGCGCGTGGCAAAACGTTTCCCATAGCCGGACCAACCCGGGCCGAACTCCTCAGGTTGATTCGTCCAAGTGCTGAATGCGGAAGAAATCAATGACCCGCCCATACGGGCCGGCGACACGGAAGTTTGAAGCGCCCATTGGAATCGCTGTTTGTCCGAAATAGGCTGTATCGGGTCCTGTGCGAATGCGGTCGAAACGCTGCAAGAGAGGGCAACAAAAGAGAGGGCAAAGGCAGTGATGTTCATCAGACGGATGGGATGCACGCCACCGTCCAAAGCAGCCTGCAATGGAGGGCGGAAAAAAAAATCGGCGCGTTCCTATCTTAGTAGAAACGCGCCCTATAACGAATGGATGGACAGTTGATGTGATGGAAGAAAGGTCTGTCTCAGTGAACTCGAATGACCAACCCGCGATTTACAGCGGAGCGCGGCGGCCCATCAGAAAGCTGGCCAGGAAAAGGACCAGAAAGACGACAAACAGAATCTTGGCAATGCCAGCCGCCGTGGAGGCGATCACGCCAAACCCAAACAGGCCGGCGATGATGGCAACAATCAGAAAGACGATCGAATAGTGAAGCATGATGTGTGTCCCTTCTACGTTTGAATGAAGCGAAGGCCTTGGTTTCTCCGCCGCCCTCTGTACAAATAGAAAGCACACGACGTGCCAAACCAAAACACTGCAAAACCCGCCGCAAAGCCCGGAATCCAGCCATAAAAAGCAAAAGCCGGGAGAGAACTCCCGGCCTGCTGTGAGCTTTTCACCCGGTACCTTTATTTCTTGGAAGATCCTTCCACCTGGATTTGGTTGTCCACCTGGAAGGTTCCCGGCACCGCCCGAGCCTGTATATTTGCGATCGTGCGATCCTGTTCGGTACCCACCATACCAACCAGCTTCACATTGCCGTTCTTCACGATAATGTGTACCGGCGGAATCGCCTGAATGGCGTACCGTGTCATTGCGGGATGCCCATAGATCGCCCGGAACACCGCCATGCGGATGCGGTCGTCCTGCGGCGAAGTGGGCAGCACTTCGATCTGGTTGATCACCCGGTCGACGCCTTCCACATCCTTCACCACCTGCTCCGACGAGTTCTTCATCGAAGGCCGAACCACCGCCCCAAACAACGTAACGGTGTTACCCTCCACCCGGAACGAAAGGTCATCAAATACGCCGTAGAACGGCTGCATGATCAACTCGTGCCGGATCTGCCGAACCATCCGCGCCTCTTTGGAGGCCGGAGTGTGATTGTCATATGCAAACGCCGTCGTACCGCTGGCAATTCCGGCAGCCACCAGCGTTGCGGCAAAGGCAAGTCGTTTTGTACGAAACATTCCAATTTCTCCTACTCAGTCGTTACTTCTTTTCCCAGGTCGAATAGCGCGTCAAAGCGGTCGCCAGGTCGTTCGAGACGTTCACCGGGCGAATCGCCGCGCCCGTCAGAATCTCTTCCGTACCCAGGGGGCGGCCGTACAGCTTCGCGTTATCGTCCTTGTCTTCGCGCATGGTCGTACCCTGCAGCGCAATACCTGCAAACACGCCCCGCGCGCGGGACCAGCCCAGCATCTCCGCACGCATCATCGCGTCGGTCTCTGCCTGCACCGTACGTCCCACAGGACCCGCCATGACAGCCGCCTGGCCGCCCAGTTTGAACTCGCTCTTCATCAGGTTGTTGGCGCCGCGCTCGTTCATCACAAGCAGCACCAGGTCCGTCTCGCCCGCGCCAATCTGAAAGCCGACGCTGCCGCCTTCTACGCGCATCGTCGCGGGACCCTTCCAGCCGCCTCCTGCCTTACGGCACATCATGACGCCCTTGCCGTACTTTGCACCCACAATAAAGCCGCCCTGCTTCAGGCCGGGAATAATGATGGCGCAATGCGCACGATCCAGAAGGTCCTGCGGGATCCCCGCGTCCTTCGCGCCCATGATTTCGTTGAATACCAACGTCGCTTCATGAACTCGCTTTGCGGCATCCGACTGTTCGTTCGGAGCAGCAAAAAGCGTCGCGCTGGCAAGCAGGCCAGCCGCAAAAAAGTGTTTGTTCAGTTGCATAATTCAATGTCCTCTCCGCGGGAATCCGAAAGGCCCGCAGCCTTCAAAGGCTGCACGGCACGGGCCAAACCGATTCACGATGTTTGGCACGCGACATGCAACTACAGGCAGTGAGTGCAAGCGGCAACGCACTCCTTGCAAAAAACATTACTTTTCGAAAGGAATCAAGTCATGAACTGGGATCAAGTGGAAGGAAATTGGAAGCAACTGAAGGGCGCCGCCAAGGCCAAGTGGGGCAAGCTCACAGACGATGACTTCACCGTCGCCGAAGGCAACATTGAAGCCTTCGCTGGCCGCCTGCAGGAACGCTACGGCATCTCCAAAGAAGAGGCGCAGAAGCAGTTCGACGAGTTCGTCGCCAGCCAGCGCATTCACTAATTCTTCCCTTCCGATTAAGGTCGAAAAGCCCGCCGGCAAATGCGCCGAGCGGGCTTTATTCATGGGGCGAATGTTACTCTAAAGACATTGGCTTCACCCTCTCCAGCACCGGCTCCCAAACGGCTCTTATTGGCCGAGGACAACCCGCATGACCGTTTTTTGCTGGAAGAATGCTTTGTCTCCGCCTCGATCCCCGTTCACATTGACTGGGCACCCGACGGCCAAGCCGCGCTGGACCGCCTGCTCGCCCAAACAGAGACCTACAACCTGGTGATTCTAGACGCCAATCTGCCCCGCAAGGCCGCCCACATGATCCTCGAAGAACTCCACGCCGCCGGACGCACTGCCGGTGCTCCCGTCGTCGTTCTCTCCTCGATGGTCACAGGGCAGCGCAAGCAGAACCTGCTCGACCTCGGCGTTCGCGCTGTCCTTAAAAAACCGCTGGACCTCTCCGAATACGATCAGTTGGCGCTGGACCTCAACGCCATCATGTCCGCGGACTAGCGGTCCAGCCCAAACTGCGGCGCCTTCGCCGTACCCACCACTTTGATCTTCAGGTACGTCCCCGCGCCATTCTTCTTGAAGAACGGATCCACAGGCTTCAGCGCCCATCGCTTCCACCCGGACATCGTTTGCGACACCTTGGCATCCAGCATCAGTGCACCGTGAAAATCCAAAGCATCGGACGCCATATTGAAAGATCCGTCCAGTTTCACCTTCGACCCTGGCACGGTAAACGCCAAGTCTTTCATCACAATCTCCTGATCCGCCATATTGAATTCGCCGGACATGTCAGAGAACACATTATCGATGCTCAGGTCCTTCGGTTGACCCTGTCCCTTGCGGCTCAGCGTATCCACCTTGTCCTGAATCGTGTCCTGCAGAAACTGTCCATTGCGAATCGAAAACTTACCCGCCAGCCGCAGCTTTTCCTTCACCTTGCCCGACAGCGGAGGAATCCGGATGCGCGACGTCATGTTGATACGGCCGGACATAAACGGCTTATTCTTCGTCGCCAACCGCAATAGGTCCATCATCTCGCCATCCGGCATCCGTACATCCAGGTCGATCGTACGCTTCTCATCGCCATCATGCTTGATCACGCCGCCGCTTGTCGTAAAGGCCGTATTGTTGAGCCGCGCACGAACCGGCTTCAGAATCGTGTTGCCGTTCGTACCGTCCACTTCCACTTCATACTGCGCAAACAGATGAACCGGGTTACCCGCCATCTTCAGCCGGAAGTCCGGCACAGTGGCCTCGCCCTTCGCCTGCACCGCACCGAGCGTACCCTCAAACTTCCCGGTGGATTGCAGAATGCCGCCAATCGCAGAAAACACGCTCAGATCGGCATGATTGAAGTCGTAGTCGCCCGACAACGGCGTGTCGCTGGGAGACTCCGCGTTCCAAGGCCCGAACGCACCTTTGGAATAAATCTGCCCGGGAGGCTTCGGATTTGTGAGCTTCGCCCGATAGTTCAAAGACTCGCTCATCTGCACCGAATCGAGCACGATGTCCTGCAAGTCGAACTCCAGCGGCTTGCGATCCTTCGTACGCGGCAGAATTCGCAGCTTCGACCTTGTGATCGACACCTGCTCAATCATTACGCCCGTCTTCGTCGCGCCCGTGTCTGGCTCAGCAGGGGCAGACTCGACAATCGCTTTATCTCGCTTCTTGTCGGCCTCCTCAGCTTTCTTCTCCTGAAACGACGGCCGCTCACCCTTCGGCGGGATGTTGATCTCCATCTCGTCCAGATGCACCAGTGCGACACGCTTCGTTGGATCAAAGATCCGTCCCAAATCGGCGCTAAACCGGAACCGCTTCATGCGGAACATCGGCGGGATATCGGTACGCCCCTTGTGGCGCAGCATGATGTCTTCGCCCACCACCTCCGCAATGACGCCGGCGCCGCGCTTGGTCACAAGCTGCAGTGCGGGGATGTGTGGAATGTTCACCGCAAGGCGGCCAATCTCCACTTCACTGTCAAAACGTTTGGCTAAGTAATTCGCGGCCTGTTCTTTGATGTAAGGTTCAAAGCGTTTGGCAAGAATCGATGCAGCAATAAAGATGCCGGCGATGCCAAGGGCACCCACAACGGCAATTCCAATCAACCATTTCTTTTTACGGCTCACGGTTGTCTAGGAATTGCACGTCCGTTGCCAATCAGTCCGCCGCTGGGACCTCGCCGCCGCTACTACTCGCGATCCGTATCCCCAACCGTCGTTGTCGGGACGCCATCTCCGCCGCGCAGGCACGCGCAAACTCTGCCCCCAAAAACAGCACGGAAGACGAAAACTGCGCCCACAGCAGCAACACGATGACAGACCGCCCTGGCCCGAACATAGACCCCACCGTGGACTTACCGATGTACATCGTCATCAGCTCTTTGCCCAGCGTAAAGAAGAGCGCTGTTGCAAATCCGCCCGCCAATGCCGCTTTCCAGGGCACCAGCGCCTCCGGCACATATCGATGTACCAGCGAAAACACCAGGAACAGCAGAACAAACGACACACCCAGATTCACCAGCGACAGCACCCATTCGGATGCTGGCAACAACCCGCTCACAAACTTGCCCGTCGCCGCAATCAGGATGCCCAGCGCGGACAGCACAAACACCACCACAGCAAGCGAAAACACCAACAAAAACGCCCGCAATCGCGCTGTCACAAAATCCCAGAACCCCGCATCCGGGTCGATGGGATGATCCCAGATCAGGTTCAACGACGCCCGCAACTCACCCGCTACCCCGCCGACGCCCCACAGCAGAAACAGAAAGCCCAACACAGCAGCAAGCACTGAATCGCCTTGCGACGGCGCCTTCTCCAGCGCCTCCGCTACCGTAGCCGCCACGCTCGACCCGAAGATCTGCTGAACGCGCTCGTTCACCATGTACCGGGACGAAGCCCGTCCAAGCAGAAACGTAACCAGGCTCGTGGCGACGGTGATCAGCGGCACCAGCGACAGCAGCGCATAGTACGACAGCGACGCGCTCAGCGTAGATCCGCGGTTCCGGTCCCAGCCTGCCCACACCGACTTTAGAATCCGTGTGAAACGCATTGTTCTGATACATAGCATGCCGCCTGCCAAGCCATTCGGAAGAATCGTTCCTGTCTGCGGGACGAAAACTCCCAATCGCATCCCACCCGGTTCAATGTCTTCTTACAAAACACTCTGGCAAGCGGCTTGCTCACGGTCTCTGTGGAGGGGAAAAATCGTGACCCGAAGTATCCCTGTTTTTGGCGTTTGTCCCAACGGATCAAGACTTGAAAATTCTGTCACCGCATTGCGGCGATGTGGCTTTGAAGCCATGAAAATTTCCGTACTCCTGCCACGTCATCGTGCCGCCCAGATTACCTCGGGTGCTGCGGTACTTGGTGGGACATTAGGTTGGTTGGTTGGTATCGGCATGCTGGCTTTGCCCGGCATGAGCCCCCTGGTGATCTACGGCCCATTGGTGTCCGCACTCACCGCAATGGGCGCAGGCGCCGCCATTGGCGGACTCGCCGGCGCACTCTCACAAATTGGCATTCCGGAAGGTATTGCAAAACAACTCGAAGGACATATCAAACGCGGTGAAATCGTACTTTCCGTCGAATGTTCCGGGGAACGTTGCGCCTTGGACGCACGCCAGATCCTCAAAAGCACCGGCGTACAGGTCGTCCCGTAAGCGTTTTGCAACCAACGTCGTATAAAATCCAGGGATGACCAAACGCGCCACCTGGCGGCTACGTGCAATTGCAGCTACCTTGTTCGCCCTCACGGCGATCTTCACCCAGAACCTCCCGGTTGCAATTGACGAGAAAGCCCGTGGCACCTGGTACAAGGGCAATCTTCACACCCATACCCTGAACAGCGATGGGGACTCCACCCCGCAGGACGTCGCTACCTGGTATCGCGAACACGGCTACCAGTTCCTCGTCCTCACAGACCACAACACCTTCACCGATCCCGCCGGCCTTAACTCCGTGCTCGCCTCCAAAGAGCGCTTCCTCCTGATCCCGGGCGAGGAACTCACCGACACCTACCTCCAGAAGCAGATCCACATCAACGCCTTCAACCTCAACAAAGAGATTCTGCCCCGCCACGGCGGTTCCGTTGCCGAAACCATCCAGAACAACGTCAACGTCATTCGCGAGGCCAAAGCGATCCCTTCCGTGAACCACCCCAACTTCCACTGGTCGATCACCGCCGAAGACCTCCTGCAAGTCAAAGGACTCGGCATGTTCGAGGTCTACAACGGTCACCCGCAGGTGAACAACGTCGGCGGAGGCGGTGGCCGCTCCATGGACGAACTCTGGGACGTACTCCTCAGCGCCGGTCAAAAGACCTACGGCATCGCCGTCGACGACGCCCACGTTTTCAAGAAGATCGGCCAGGAATTCTCCAACCCCGGCCGAGGCTGGGTCTGCGTCCGCGCACAGTCGCTTAGCCGCGAAAATATCACCGCCGCACTCGAACAGGGCCAGTTCTATGCAAGCAACGGAGTCACCCTGCGCGATGTGAACATCACCAACTCCGAATACCGCCTGCAAATTGAAGGACAGCGGCACGAAAGGTTCACCACCCACTTCATTGGTGCGGGTGGAAAGGTGCTGGCCAGCACGTTCGACTCGACCCCCGTCTACCGCTTCACCGGCAGCGAAAAGTACGTCCGCGCCCGGGTCGACTCCTCCTTCGGCCACTCCGCCTGGACCCAACCCGTCTTCCGCTAGACAAAAAATCTTCGCTGTCGACCACCGGAACACTCAAGCAGTAGGCCCCAACAGCCGAAGTAACGACTACGCATGAGAGTGGGTGTTCTGATCCGAGAGTTGCCGGCGGTCTCCGCCGGACCCGATAACTTTCTCGCCGATCAGATCACCGGACTGCTGGAAATGGGATGCGATGTGGAGGTTTTTCCGTCGGAAAACAGCCCGCCTCGTGAGCCCGGCGCAGTGCATCCGCTCTGGCAGGGTCGCGCCATCTATCCGCTCACCACAGCCGGTGCGGTGCTATCCGGCCGCGCCAACCCGGGCATGTTCCACGTCCTCCGCTACGGTCGCTACGCCAGTTCGTTACGCCTCTGGCGCGAAGCCGCAGCGTTTGCGAAGCGGCCCCGTTTCGACGCCGTACACTGCCACTTCGCCGCCAACGGCAAGCGAGGCTCCGCCTTCCGCGATCTCGGCCTCATCGACCAGAACACCCGCCTGATCACCTCGCTCTACGTCAACGATGCGGACTCTGGTGGCGACGGTTCCAGCTACGCCCGGATGTTTGCCAACACGGACATGTTCCTCTGTCCCAACGACACCCTGCGCTACCGTATGCTGGCCCTCGGCGCACCACCCGAACGGACCCAAGTCCACAAGCTGGGCATCCCGATCGACCAGTTTCGCCACCGTGGTTCAGAAGTTCCCACCACCCCGCCGGACCGCAACGCCCGTCTCCGCCTGGTCACCGTGGCGCCGCTCGTCGGGCAGGAAGGCGTCGAATTCGCCATCCGCGCCATTGCCGTACTTCGCAATGAAGTACCTGGCCTGATCCGCTATGAAGTCTTCGGCGACGGCCCCCTGCGGCCCCACCTCCTCCGCTTGATCCGAAGTCTCGAACTCGACGGAAGTGTCACCCTCGCGGGAGAGCAGCCTCGCCCAATCGTCGCCCACGCCATCGCCAAAGCCGACGTCTTGCTGGCACCCGGCGCAGGCGGCGAACTCTCCGCAGGCCCGTCCGCCCTGCTCGACGCCATGGCAAGCGGCGTAGCGGTAGTCGCAGCCCGCAGGCCCGGAGCTACAGAGTTGGTACATGACGGCGTCAGCGGCATCCTAATCGAAGATCGCGATGTCCGGGGCATCGCCGCCGCCCTCGCATCGCTCTGCCGCGAACCCGGCCGTATCGAGTCCATGGGCCAGGCGGGACGCAAAGCCGCGCTCCAGAATCACGACCTCTACGCGCTCAATCGTGCCTTGCTGGAACACTACGAGGCGATCACCCTGCCCGCCTCAATCAAACCCGTCTAGCGCCCGGATGCACCGGCCGCGATGCTCGACACCGCCGGCGTCACAGATTTATCCATCCACTTCGGCAGCGACCATTCCACCGGGTCAACAAACACGCCATTCAGCAGCAGGCCAATATGCGCATGATCTCCGCCCGCAAGGCCCGTCATGCCCGTATTACCCATCTTCTGCCCCTTCGACACGACATCGCCTTCCTTCACATCCAGTTGCGACATGTGCCCGTACACGCTCTGCACACGCAGCCCATGGTCAATCACCACGCACTTGCCGTAAATCCCCAAGGTCCCTGCAAACACCACTTTCCCCGCATTCGGCGCAGGCACCGGAGCATTCTTGACAGACGCAAGATCCACACCCAGATGCCATTCGCGATTCAGTTCCTTGCCCTGGTACTTATACGTACGGAAGTCCGCAAACTGCGCCTGATTCGCCGATCTCGGCAGCAACAGGAAAGCACCCGTCCAAATCGGCATCGCGCTGGACTTCTCTTTCAACGACGCCAAAAAACTATCGTTCTCCCGCCGGATTTTCGAATTCACCCGCTGAAACCGCTCCCACAACGCCCCTTGTCCGGACGTGTCCACCGCTGGCACCACGCGCTCCAAAAATGGCTCCGCGATCTTCACCTCGCGCTCGCGAAACTCCACCGCGGTGATGTGATGCGGAAATGGCTCGGTCACCTCATCGCCAGCCAGATTCGTTGCGTACAGCACCGGCGTGGCATCGCGAGGCACATCCGGCGGATACCCAAACAAAGCAATCCTCCGATTGGCATCGCCTTGTGACGGATAGCTCGGAAACACATAGGTCCCCACCTTCACGCCAGCCTCAGACCAATCGCCACCGGCACGAAACACCACCACCCCAGTACCGCCGCGCCGCAAGAACACCGGATCCTTCAACACCTCGATCTTCGGCTTGCCCAGCACCACAGGCAACTCCTGCACCAGTCGCGATTTCACACCGCGCAAGTTGTTCGCCTCGGCCTCCAGAATCAGCTTTGCCTTACCCGCCGCCAAACCCGGTGCACGATCCTTGCCCACCGTGAACTCAATCTCCACCGGCGTACGATCCTTGCGCACCCAGTCCATCATGCTCCCTGGGTACGACTTGTCGATCAGGTCATAGCGCGATCCGTTCTGCTCCACCCAGGCCCGGATCCCCCGTACACCTTGCGGATTCGCCGCTCGAATCTTCACCGGACTCGAATAGCCCAATGCCTTTGGCATCGCCGACAAAGCGACTATCTGTGTTTCCTGCGAGGAAAAGAGAAGGTAACCAGCGACCAACGCAGCCAATCCCAGCAGAGCGAACAGCAGCTTTGTAAGAACGGATCGCGATCGGTGGTCCAACGTGGGTTGCTCTTGCAGTCCGTAACGCACCGCAGATTATCGTAACTTGCGTGCAGAACCGTTGTCAGAGTCATACACTCTTGAGATGGATCGTAGGACACTCATCGCCGCGGGTGCGGGCGCCCTGTTTGCGCAAAATTCCCGCCCCAAAGGAGCAGTCATCGGCTCAGGAGGTCGCGGCCAGTTTCTCACCGGCGAGTTCAAGGAGATCGGCGTCGAAATGGCCGCCGTCTGCGACGTATACGAGACAAACCTTCAAAAAGGCCTGCAAATCGCCAACACCGGAGCAAAAGGCTACACCGATTACCGCAAGTTGCTCGACGACAAGTCCATCGAAGTAGTCGTCGTCGCCACCCCGGACCATTGGCACAGTCGCATGGTTATCGACGCGGTCGAAGCAGGCAAAGACGTCTACGTCGAAAAGCCACTCGCCCACACCATCGAAGAAGGTTTCGCCATCGTCGAAGCTCAAAAGCGCACCGGCCGCATCGTACAGGTCGGCACCCAGCGCCGCAGTTTCGACCTTTTCCTCGACGCCAAACGCCTCTACGATTCCAACGTCTGCGGCGACGTACGCCTGGTCAGTTCCTACTGGTACAACCACCAGACCTCGCTCTCCCCTCGCCAACTCGAAGGCAAGCTCGATTGGCAGCAGTGGCTCGGCACCTCCCCCAAGCGCGACCTCGATGCCAAGCGCTTCTTCAACTGGTATTACTTCTGGGATTACTCTGGCGGCCTCTTAATCGGCCAGGCCGCCCACATCATCGACGCCGTCCACTGGTTCCTCAATGCCGAAGCACCTATCGCCGTAACCTGCGCCGGCAGCAAGCCGAACCTCGAAGGCGCTGAAGTACCCGAAACCGCCTCGCTCACTGTCGAGTACGCCGACAACACGCTCGTCAACTTCCTGATCGGCTACCGCGCCATGCGCTACGCCGGCGTCAACGACCAGTTGAAGCAGTTCCACGGCTCCAAGGCCCGCTTCGATGTCGGCCGCGAAGGCTACGCGCTCTTCCCCGAAGCCCCCAAGGACATCGTGATGAAGCCGTCCGTCGTCGTCTCCAAGCCCGGCAGTTTCGGTTCGGCCACTCGCCAGCACATCCGCAACTTCCTGGAAGCCGTACGCACCCGCCAGCAACCGTCCGCGCCCCCCACTGTCGCACAAGGCACGAACATCGTCCTCTGCATGGCGATGCAGTCTCTACGCGAAGGACGCCGCCTCCGTTGGGACGCCAAGAGTCGCAAGGTCTTCACCTCGTGATCACCGCCTTAGCGCTCTGCGTCGCGCTCCAAGCCCAAGCTGTTTGGGACAAGCCGAACCCCGACCCCGCGGCCGACATGATCGCGGGCATCCTGCGCTACCTCAAAGCGCAAAAGCCCGCGCCCGCCCCGCAGGACCTCGCGCATATCCTCGGCGTCGTCGACCCACGCGTCTCCCAAACGCAGGACCTCGATCTCACCGGCAGCCTGCAAACACCCGCGCTCCGAGCCACACACAAAAGCTTCAAAGCCTACGCTGTACGCTGGCCCGTACTGGACGGCATCACCGCCGAAGGCCTCCTGCTCCAACCCACAGGACCCATACGCGAACACATCGTCGCCATCCCGGACGCAGGCATGCAACCGGAACAGTTCGCCGCGATGCAGAGCAAAGCCGCCAGCGGCGCTCTCGTACTCATCCCAGTCCTGATCGATCGCGAAAGCAAGTGGTCCGGCAACCCGGAACTCGGCAAGACCACACGTCAATCGCACCGCGAATTCCTCTACCGGATGTCCTTCCCGCTCGGCCGCCACCTCATCGGCTACGAAGTGCAAAAGGTCCTCGCCGCAGTAGATTGGTTCGCCACACAGTCCACCACAGTGCCCGTTTCCGCCTACGGCATCGGCGACGGAGCAGCCATCGCAGCGTACGCCAAAGCGCTCGACAAGCGCATCACAAAAGCCTTCGGCAACAACTACCCCTGGGATCGTTCGAACATCGCCGAAGAACCCATCGACCGCAACATCTGGAAGATCCGCCAAGCCTCAAACATCGCGCCACTCCCAGCATTCCCGGAGACCAAAGCCCTCCTCGACATCCCGCTCGCCGACCCCAAAGCCCGCATGCGGCGCCAGTTCCAGGAGATCCAGGACTTCAACCAAAAGCAGATCGCCAAGTCAGAACGCATTCGCGACAACGTCTGGGCCAAAACCACCAAGGACGCCATCCGCGACTCACTCTGGAACGACGTCCTCGGCCGCATCCCCAAGTCCGCAATCCCGCTCAACATCCGTCGCAAGCAATCCTACGAGACCCCCAACTTCACCGGCTATGAAATGCAGTTCGATGTCCTGCCGGACGTCTTTGCATACGGCGTCCTGCTCGTCCCCAAAGGCATCCCTGCCGGCGAGAAGCGACCCGTAGTCGTCGTACAGCATGGCCTCCACGGCCGCCCGCAACACATGTTCCTGCAACCTGCCGGAACCCGCGAACAGGAGGTCTACCGCAACGTCGCCGCCACCCTCGCCGACCGCGGCTACATCGTTTACGTCCCGCAGAACCCGTACACCGGCATGGACGCCGCCTTCCGTACCATCGTTCGCCACGGCAACCCCCTCGGCCTGTCGCTGTACTCGTTCATCCTCGCGCAGTACGAAAAAATGCTCGACGTCCTCGCCCTCGAAACACAAGCGGACATGGACCGTCTCGGCTTCTACGGCCTCTCCTACGGCGGCAAGACGGCTCTTCGTATCCCTGCCCTGATGCCGCAGTTCCGCGCCGTCGTCTGCTCTGGGGACTTCAACGAGTGGATCTACAAGCTCACCACCGTCAACGCGCCGTACAGCTACATGTTTACGCCCGAGTATGAAATCCTCGAGTACGGCCTGGCGAACCTCACCAACCACGCAGAAATGGCAATGCTCATCGCGCCCCGCGCGTTCCTGGTCGAACGCGGCCACCGCGACGGCGTGGGTGTCGACGAGTGGGTCGCCTACGAGTTTGCCAAGGTGAAACGCTACTACGACGAGCAAGGCTGGGGCGACCGTACCGGCCTCGCTCTGTTCAATGGCCCACACCGCATCGACGGTGCAGAAGCGATACCGTTCCTCGACAAATGGCTACAGGCAAAACGATAGATTAGAATAAAGGTTCTCCATGGAATATCTCTTCGTCTACGGATCTTTGCGGAAAGGCACCAAACAGAGCGCCCAATCCCGCCAAGGCATCGGCACTGAGTACGCGCGCTTCCTGGAGATGAATGGCACTTTTATAGGCCCGGCGACCGCGGAAGGACGTCTGATTGTCCTCTCCGGCTACCCCGGCTTCGTCGACGGAGCGGGTACCGTCCTCGGCGATCTCTACTCGGTCACTACCGCGGTCATCAAGAAGCTCGACAAGTACGAAGACATCGAATTCGAACGCTTGAAGCGTACGGTAAAAGGCCCAGAAGGCGAAGTCGACGCCTGGGTGTACGTCTATCGCTTCTCCCCCACCGGCAAGAAGCGCGTCGACTCTGGCGATTGGTCCGAATATCAGGACGCCACCCCCGCCAGCTAACAAGAATTTTTCTCCGCTCCCTGTCGATTTCACGTGCCCTCGTACGCCGTACCAATGAGTGCGGCGGTAACAATCTGCGCCGCAGCGAGTCAAAACGAGGAGAAACTACCCCCTATGCGTTTCATGGTGATCGTTAAAGCGACAAAGGAATCGGAAGCCGGCGCCCCGCCCGATATGAAGTTGATGGAGGAGATGGGCGCGTTCAACGACGAACTCATCAAGGCCGGCATTATGCTCGCCGGAGAAGGCCTCCACCCCAGCTCCAAAGGCGTCCGCGTCAAGTTCAGCGGCACCAACCGTACTGTCATCGACGGCCCTTTCGCCGAAACCAAAGAACTCATCGCCGGCTACTGGATCTGGGAAGTCAAATCCCTGCAGGAAGCCATCGAATGGGTCAAGCGTTGCCCCAACCCCATGCCTGTCGAATCTGAAATTGAGATCCGCCAGATCATGTCGATGGAAGACTTCGGACCCATGCTCACTCCCGAGCTCCGCGAACAGGAAGAACGCCAGCGCGAAGCCGTAGACAAGCGCAACAACCAGCAGACCTCCTGATCCCGGTGTCATCATCGGAAAGGTGAGTGCAGTCTCTGCAGCAACGTCCCATCTTTCCGCTGAAGTCGAAGCCGTCTGGCGAATCGAATCCGTCCGCATCCTCGCGTCTCTTGTACGCATGTTGCGCGACGTCGACCTCGCCGAAGAGTTCGCGCAGGAAGCCTTCGTGGCCGCGCTATCCCAATGGCCGGCCACAGGCATCCCGCGTAACCCTGGAGCCTGGCTCCTCACCGTCGCACGCAATCGCGCGCTCGACCACTTTCGCAAAACCAAACGCCTCACACCGCTCGACACCAACGCGCAAACCCACAGCAGCGCCAACCTGCCCGACCTCGACGACGACGTTGGCGACGACGTCCTGCGACTCATGTTCATCGCCTGTCACCCGGTGCTCTCGCGCGAGGCTCGTGTCGCCCTCACCCTACGCCTTCTCGGTGGACTCACAACAGCGGAAATCGCCCGCGCGTACTTGACCAGTGAACCAACGGTCGCCCAGCGCCTCGTACGCGCCAAACGTACCTTGGCCGAAGCGCAAGCCACCTTCGAACTCCCGCGTGGAGAAGATCGCCAGGCGCGCCTCCCCATGGTGCTCGAAGCCATTTACCTGATCTTCAACGAAGGCTACTCCGCCACCGCCGGAGAAGACTGGATGCGCCCCGAACTCTGCAAAGACGCGCAGCGTCTCGCCCGTATCCTCGTCGGCCTCGCTCCCCAGGAACCCGAGGTACAAGGCCTCGCCGCACTCCTGGACCTCCAAGCGTCCCGCATGCCCGCACGCACCAAACCGGACGGCACACCCATCCTGCTGCTCGACCAGAACCGCACCCGTTGGGACCGGGTTCTCATCCAACGCGGTCTCGCTTCACTGGACCAAGCGAGCCGTCTCGACAACGGCCATCCCGGACCCTACCAACTCCAGGCCGCCATCGCCGCCTGCCACGCCCGGGCCAACATTGCCGATCAGACGGACTGGGTACGCATCGCCCAACTCTACGCCCAACTCGCCGATGTCGCGCCCTCGCCGGTGGTCGAACTCAATCGCGCCGTCGCCGCCGGCATGGCCTTCGGACCCCAAGCCGGCCTCGACCTCGCCGACGCACTTGCCGGCCATCCCGCGCTTGCCGGCTACCACCTGCTCCCCAGCGTACGGGGCGAGTTTCTCGAACGCCTCGGCCGCCTCGACGAAGCGCGCGACGCCTTCCTCGAAGCCGCCGCACTTACACGCAACGAACGCGAGCGTGAAGTCCTGCTCCAACGAGCGACCCCCAAATGAGCACCATCACCCTCATCCGCCACGGCCAGGCTCACGCCTTCGAACAGGACTCAGACCGTCTCACAGACCTCGGCTGGCAGCAGGCACGCTCCCTTAGCGCAAATCCACCGTACGACATCGCCTTCCGTGGCTCCCTCCGCCGCCATCGCGAAACAGCCGAAGCCGCAGGCTACCCCAACGCCATCGAGGACCCCGGCTGGAACGAGTACGACGCCACCGGCATCATCGCGCTACTTGCACAGTTGACCTACGCCAACCCGCAGGACCCTCGCTGGCTCGCCTACCAACAAAGCCCGAAAGACAACCGGACGTTCCAGCGCATGTTCGAACCGGTCATGGAAGCCTGGCTCTCGGGCACCGTACACCACCCCGTCGTCGAACCCTTCGTATCCTTCCAATCCCGCGTCAGCAGCGCCTTCCAAACAGCAAAAAGCTGCGGCGCGACACGGATCGCCGTCTTCACCTCAGGCGGCCCCATCGGCCTCTGCGTACAGCAAACACTCAACGCCCCAAACAAGACCTTCCTCGACCTCAACTGGCGCGTCCGCAACACGTCACTCACCGAGTTCACATTCTCGACAGCCAATCCAGACCGCTGCAGCCTCGATGTCTTTAACACAGTCCCGCATCTCGAAGGACAAGCCTCGCTACTCACTTGGCGATAATAAAGACAACCCTCGTGCCCCAGCGTAAACGCCTGTTCCTCGTCGACTCCTACGGCTTTATCTTTCGTGCCTACCATGCCCGCGCCCGCACCGGAGCGCCGCCCATGCGCACCAAGAACGGCCTGATGACCGAGGCAGTCTTCATCTTCGTCAACATGATCCGGCGCGTTCTCAAAAACCACAAGCCGGATTACATGGCCGCGATCTTCGAGGGCGGCGGCCAGACTTTCCGCGAGGCTGAGTTTGCAGACTACAAGGCCAATCGCAGCGAACCCCCGCCAGACCTCATCGAGCAAATCCCGTACGTCCAGCGCCTGCTCGAGGCCATGTCCATCCCCGTCCTCAAGTACCCCGGCTATGAAGCGGACGACGTCATCGGCACCATCGCCAAAGTTGCCGTCGAACAGCACCGCCTCGACGTGATGATCGTCTCGAGCGACAAGGACATGCTCCAACTGGTCAACGACCATGTGTCCATGCTCAACCCTATGAAGGACGACTTTGTCTACAACCCCATCCAGACCGAAGTCTTTATGGGCGTCAAGCCCTCGCAAGTTGCAGACCTTCTGGCCCTCAAGGGCGATTCGGTAGACAACATCCCCGGCGCGCCGGGCATCGGCGACAAAGGCGCCAAGGACATCATCCTCAAATTCGGCTCTGTCGAAGCCGCCCTAGATCGCGCGGCAGAAGTCGAACGCAAGATGTATCGCGAAAGCCTGCAGAACAACCGCACACAGATTGAACTCTCAAAGCGCCTCGCCACCATCGCCTGCGACGTCCCTATCCCCTTCGACCTGCAGGCCGCCCAGTGCGGGCCCGCCAACATCGACCAACTCAAAGACCTTTACAAAGAACTCGAATTCTTCAGCCTCATCAAGGACCTCGGCGCCAGCGAGGACAAACGCGAGCGTGACTACGCAATCATCGAGACCGTAGACGATGCCAAAGCCTATGCCGACGCAATCCCTGCAGATTCCATCGTCGCGATGGTTATCTCCCCCGCGACACTGCTCGAACCCGTCCGCGCTGGCATCTCGCATGAGGAAGCCCAGGGCCGCTCCATGGACCTTGAACTCGTCACCGCCTCTGGCCTCCTCGACAAAGTCACTACCACGCACGATCTCAAGGCCGCCCTGCTCCTCGCCCCGGAAACCAAAGGGCAGGACGACGTCCGCCTGCTTGAGTTCCTTCTCACCGCAGACCCTTCGAACGGCTCCCTCAGCGCGCTCACCGAAAAGTACCTCGACCGTAAACTCGAACCCGGCCTCGAACAGCAAGCCGACTGCGTCCGTACCCTCACCATCCAGTTCAAGTCGCAGTTGAAGCCCGAATTGCGCAAGGTCTATGAGGAAATCGACCTGCCGCTATCGCCCGTCCTCGCGGACATGGAACGCATCGGCATTCGTGTCGACCAGTCCGAACTCGGCCGCCTCTCCACACGCATGGATGAGGAAATCCAAAAGCTCTCGGCGGAAATCTACGCGATGTCGGGCCGTACCTTCAACATCAACTCGCCGCAACAACTCGGTAAGGTTTTGTTTGAGGACATGGGCCTCCCAACGCCAGTGAAGTACGGCAAGGGCAAGCAGATCTCCACCGCTGCAGATGTACTCGAAGGCTTGGCCGAAGAACATCCGATTGCGGCAAAAGTCCTGGAATTCCGCCAGATCGCTAAGCTCAAAGGTACGTATGCCGACGCGCTCCCATCGTTGATCCGCCAGGAAACAGGCCGCGTCCACACCACCTTCAACCAAACCGGCGCCGCGACTGGACGCCTCTCGTCCTCGAATCCCAATCTGCAGAACATCCCCATCCGCACCGAACTCGGGCGCGAGATTCGCCGTGCCTTTATCCCACGCGAAGGCTGGAAGCTGGTCGTTGCTGATTACTCGCAGATCGAACTCCGCCTCCTCGCCCACATGTCCGGCGACAAGTTACTGGTCGAAGCCTTCCGCAACGGTGAGGACATCCACACGCGAACCGCAGCGGAAGTCCTCGGCGTGCCTCCGCTCATGATCACTCCGGACATGCGCCGCAGCGCCAAAGCCGTCAACTTCGGCATCGTATACGGCCAGACTTCTTTCGGCCTCGCCCAGACCCTAGGCATCGATCGTCGCGAGGCCGACCGCTACATCAAGAGCTACTTTGAACGTTATTCCGGCGTACGCACCTTCATCGATCGCACCATCGCAGAAGTCCGCGAAAGCGGCGTCGCCAGGACCTTGCACGGCCGACTCCGCCCCATCCCGGACATGCACTCGCGCAACCCCTCGGCACGAGGCTTCGCGGAACGCACGGCCGTCAACACGCCGCTGCAGGGCACCGCATCGGACCTGATCAAGATCGCCATGATCCGCCTCGCCGCCAAGCTCAAGCAATACGAAACCCGCATGCTGCTGCAGGTGCACGACGAACTCGTCTTCGAGTCCCCGCTGCACGAGGTCGACGAGATCCAAAAATTAGTGAAGCAGGAAATGGAAAGCGTCTACCCGCTGAATGTCCCACTCTTGGTGGACACCGGGGCAGGCGAGAATTGGCGGGACGCCAAGTAGGTCTAAGCCGGAGCTAACTCCGGCAGCGCACTTTCTTCGACCTCAACCGGCGCCGGTATGTTCGCGCAGTCAGCGTGCAGGCACTGGCACTCATGTACGGCAGCCTCGCCGTTCTCGATGCGCTCCTGCGCAAGCTGACATTCATCGCAGCAGTACCGCGTACCAGCCAAAGCCTCGCACGTACAAAGGGTGTGGGCGCACTTCATCGCTAGATCCTGTTCCGCCGCGTCCGGCTCTTGCGCTTCTGCCTCACAGCCTTCGGCGCGACCTTATCCTCAATCAACTGACCCTGCACAATCAGCCGCTGCGGCGCATGCCCAATGAACGAGAACGGATAGCAGGTAATCAGCGTCAGCATCTTCTTCTGCGCCACCGGTTGCATCACCCACGTATCTTCAGGATTCACCACAAAGATCTTGGTCACCACATACCGATGCTTCTTCTTCAGCTCAGGCGACTGCAGCATCACCGCATCGCCCAGCTTCACACCGCGCAGTCCGGAAAAGAACGTATCCCGATGCGCAGCCATAACGACATTTCCATCCTGCCCGGGTTGGGCGCTCCATGCCGCATGCCCAATCGCGCGACGTAGAGTCTTGGAATCCAGCCCATCCTCGACATACCCGGCCACCCCAAGTCTTGGGATCTCCAACTTAGCCACAGGACGCTTGATCTGCGAAAGGACAGGAGGCTCTTTCGCGGGTGCCGGCTCGCTGGGAGCCGCCGGAACCGGCGTCTCATCCTGGTGCTGGATCGCCTGCTGAAACAGCGTATCGGCCTCGTCCTGATACGAATACTGGTCGTAAATCACGTAAGCCGCCCAGGCAAAGCAGGCCATGGCAAGGCTCAGCGACATCCAACGGACAGCCAAAAGCACAAACCCCGGTCCATCGCCGGGAAACTGATACTGCACACGAACACGAGGCACGGGATTCATTCTTCCTTTCTGTCCTAATTTCGAATCCGATATTCCGTACGGGCTCTCACAGACATTCGAGGGGCGTCAGGCATCCGCGCCACTTCTACGCGGATCCGCCGTACACCGTCACGATCTTCCTCAGCAGGCGTATAGCCAATCGTGTACCGGGCCCGGATATCCTTCGCGATGCTCAAACACGCGCTCTCGATCTGTTCTGCCGTTACAGGGTTGTAGTACCGCCCACCGGTTATCTTCGCCAGTTGCTTCAGCACCCCGGAATTACGATCCTCGTCCTCTGCCTGAAACAGTCCAATCGTAAAAACCGTTACGGGATGGGTCCGCGCCTCAAACAAAATGTCATCCAGTTTCAACCGGCTCGCTGTGTCACGGCCATCGCTCACCAACACAAGAAAGCGCCGTTCGAATTTACTTTTCCCGATATGCGACAGTGCGGCGGAAAGTCCGTCGTACAGCGCCGTACGTCCCTTGGCCTCCATCCCGTACATCGCAGACCGCAACGCTTTGCTGTCATGCGTAAACGGCGCCGTCTCCGGATTCAGTCCGAACCGCGCCTGATCGTTGAACCCCACCAGAAAGTACTCGTCATCCGGATTGCTCGCCGCCAAAAATGCATTCACTGCACGGCGTACGCCCCCAACCTTGTTCTCCATACTGCCGCTCATATCGAGCACAAAACCCATCGTCACCGGCGTATCAACGCCCGAGAACTGCTTGATCGCCTGCTTCCGTCCGTCCTCAAAAACAGAGAAGCGATCCTGACCCAACCCAGCAACAGGCACCCCGCCGGACCCCAACACCGATACATCCAGCAGCACTAGGTTCGCGTTGGACCGGACCACATAATCTTCCTGCCCTACCGCACACGCCGTGCCGCACACCACAAGCAAAACAGACCGCCGGTTCATAACTCCCTCCCTCATGGATGAACAGGATAAAGCGGAAGGCTCCGCTAGGCCAGAAGCCTTTGCGGAGCCTTATCCAACCAGGACTTTTGTTCGAAAGAACTTAAGCCCGCGAGGTCTTCACAAAGGTGCCGATCGCGACAAAGGTGGCGAGCAGACCCATGATCAGGATTTCAGTCCAATTGCTGGCCGTGGCCGGCATCGGCTCAGGGGTGGTCGCAGCGGGCTGATCCTGGGCGACAGGCGCCGGGGCAGGCTCAGGTTCCGGAGCAGGAGCCGGGGTGGGCTCAGGCGTCGGCTCTACAGCAGCAGCGGGCGCAGGAGCGGGGGCCGGCGTAGGCTCCGGCTCAGGCGTTACCGCAGGAGAAGGAGTCGGCTCGACAGCGGCAGCAGTTTCAGTGGTGCCGTTCTCGCGAATCATCTGCTGGCCGTACTTCGAATCCGCATCGCTCAACTCAGGAACCTGAGTATTGGTGCTGGCGGAAAGGCGGGCGGCCATGTCCTTGGGATATGCGAACTCCTGACCAAAGTTATCGCCAGGATAGAACCATGCGCGCAGGGCTTTCGGCTGATCGGCCGGCGTTTCCCAGAAGCTAAAGCGGGAATCGCCCGTCGGCTGCAAGCGGTAGTTCGGAATGGCAAGGACGGTCGTTACAAGGTGCTGCCCGTCCTGGTCCCAAACAGTCACAATGTGACGGTTGGACTGCGATTCCAAAAGTTTCAAGGTGTACGTACCGGGCTGCAAAGTCGTGGTCGGCATCTGCACCGGCTGGTTGATCGTAATAATGGTTTTCTTATCCCACTGATCGGCGTAAGCCGGAGTGAAAGCCAGGGCTGCGGTAAAGGCCGCCAGTCCCAAATTCATCATCATTCGCATGTTGTTTTCTCCAAGTGGTTGTCGTTGACCCGGCGTATCTTCGTTTGTCTTTTGCCGCCTTGGCCAGTTGCCTATATACATTGCAAAAGGCGTGCCAAACTGCCCCACAAGGTGCGATTCTTACCGAATTTCCTGGGCTTTTTGGACTTCCGGCAAATCTGACGCGCCTGCCGGGCAGAAACTACCGTCGATGATGGAGAGCACTGCAAAAGGGAGGGAGGACTTTTCCGGAAGTTCCTTCCCGAATGGAAGAAACAGCCCTAGAACGCCTGACCGATACCAAAGTACAGGCGGCCGGAAGGATCGCCAGGGCGGCGATTCAATACCGTACCGTAATCCAGCCGCAGCAGGAAGAACGGCGTACGCATGCGCACACCGAATCCAGCCGTATACCGCAGATCGCCCGGACGGAAGTCCCGCCACCGGCCGTACACCTGGCCGATATCGCTGAACGCAACGCCGTCGAAGAACTTGAAGAGCGGGAACCGCATTTCATTGTTCACCACAAACATAGACTCGCCGCCCACAGGCGAATCGGCGGAAAACGGCCCCAAGCGATCCTGCCCGAATCCGCGAACCGAATTCGGACCACCGGCAAAGAACCGCTCGCTCGGCACCAGCGACTGTCCGTACAAACCCTGCGCGATGCCGTAGCGTACGCCGCTTGCATACACAAACCGGTTCTTCATTACATTGGCCCAGGGCACACGCGTCGGCTTCCCAAATGGCCGGTAGTAAAAGTACTGGCCAAAGTACTTCGCATACTGCAGTTCGCTACCAAACACCGAAGGCGCATACTCCGCAATGTGCGATGTAAAGCTCCCGCGCGATGCATCGAGCAAGTCATCGCGCGTATCCCGTGAAAAGCCCAGCGTCACGGGCGCGATGCGAAGCCGGATGTCGAACGGAAAGAGCGGATCCGGGTTGCGCTCGAACGTATGCACCTGTTCATTGCGATATCCCACGCTGAACAGATAAGGCCGTCCCCAGCGGTATTCCAAATACGCCGACCCGCCCTTGCGATCCGTGATGAACGTATCGTTCAACTCACGCCGATAAAAGCCGGTGCCCACAAACTTCACCGGCAAACGCAACAAACTCGGCTGCTCAAAGTACGCGCGCAGTTCCTGCAATCGCGAATCGTACCGGCCACGAATACCCGCCGTACGAGCCGACCCCAAGATGTTCCGTGTCGACAGATCCAGAATGCCGCCCGCCCCGCGCTCCGTATCAAACAGCACGCCGTACCGGACCTCAAACGGCCGCACCTCGCGCAACTTCAAGACCAGATCCGACGGCACCGTACCAGTCGTCCGGTTCGCGTCCTGCGGCCGCACCTCAACATCCGCCAGATTGAATGCACCAGTCGCGTACAGATTGCGCCGAGCAGTATTTAGCTTCTCTTCCGTAACAATCTCGTCTGGCTTCAACCCTGCCTGCGTACGCGCCAGATTATCGCTGACGTGCTGATTGCCCTCCACCTGGATGCTCTTCACCACCCGCCGGGGACCTTCCTGAATCACAAACGCAAGATCCACCAAATCGCCGGTACGCTTGATGTTTACGTCGACATTGGCCTGGTTGTAACCTTCCGTCGCCAGCAGATCATTCAACCGCGTCTGCGCCGCATCTACGCTCGCAGCCGTGTACGCCTGGCTCGGATACAGCAGAATCGCTTCATAGATTGCCGCGTCCTTCAACGTCGTCTGTCCGGTATGCGTCACCTGGCCCACGCGGATCAGGTTGCCCTCGGTCACTCGCGTCACAATCCGCAGCGTACGCTCCTCGCGCACCACCCGCGGCGTACGCGCCTTCGCGTCCAAGTACCCACGGTCGCGATAGAACCGCTCCAACCTGGGCCCAATCTTCTCCAGGTGAACTGCCAGATCCTGCCGCGTCTTCTCATCCGGCGCGATCTCTTCAATCGCCTGCTTCTCCATCGACGAGCCGCGCAGCGCCAGTTCCACCTTGTCGTACCGTGGACCGCGCTGCGTGTTCACCACCACCTGCTTCTTCGCCCCCGGCGTCACCCGAATCTCGACATCCGGCGTAAAGTACCGGTCCTTCGCCAACTCCTCGCGAATCGCAGTCGTCGACGATCGAATCCGCAGCGAATCAAAGCTGCTATGCGCCCACGCATCGGCGACCTTCGCTCGAGCCTTCCGGTCCACCCCATCGCCTTCATACCGGAACTCCACCTGCGGACCCACCTGTACATCCACGCGTACATCCAACAATCCGTTGTTCTCGGTCCGCGAAGCACGTACACGAGCCTCTGGATAGCTGTCATCGGCCAGCGTATTCTTGATCCGGTCCACACCCTTGCGTAGCGCAAAAAAGTCGAACGTCTTGCCTTCCTTCAAACCCAGCTTCGACCGTACCCGCTTCTGCAGATCCGCGTTATTCGGGGCGTCTGTCAGCACCACTTGAATCTGCCCGATCTTCGCCGCCGTACGATTCTTGCGTGAACTCTCAGGCGGCTTCACGCCACCAAACTCGACATTGTGCTGGAACTGAAAGCGGAAGCTGTTGTCGCTCTGCCGTACCGCGCGTGTCTGGAACCGCTTCGTGATGTCGTACCGGCCCACCCAGATCTGATCGGCGCTATTTCGCAGGTTGATCGAGTACACCAACCCAAGCTTCTCCGTCGCATCCTGACCCAACGTCAACCGCGCCGTGGGCTCCGCTTCATCCGCAATCAAACCGGGATCAATGCGCGGCAGATTAAAGCCCAGCGCACGATTGGCCTGCCGCGAAAAACTGCTCGCCAGATTGCCGCTCAAGTACGACAGCGCCTGATCCTGCGCCACCTGTGTCTGCGATCCACGCAAGTCCGCAAGGCGCCGCCCGGATACAAGCAAAGAGATGATGTCCGCCTGCGGCAGTGGCGGGTCCGACGTAAAGTTCGTATCGAGCTTATCGTTCGCTGTCTTGCCGCCAACCGTACCCCGCGCCTGCAGGTTGATGTCGTATCCACCCGCTCGCGTACGCCCAAGAACGTCCAGAATCGGCTCAATCTTGTTTTGATTCGCAAAGGTCACCGCGCCGCGATCGATCAGGTAATTGCGCCCGCCAATATAGAAGCTCGCGCCTTCGTTCACATCCAAGCGCCCCACCAAACCGATCCGCCGCGTGGACCCGGTCACGCGCACATCCATCGTCAGTTCGCCATTCAGGAGCTCATTTTCAACCAGGATCGGATCCACGGTATTCACGCGAATATCCAACAAAATCGGCGTCTGCCGCCCATTCGCCGACGCCATCTCCTCAATCGCCGACGCCCCGTCGAAGGACTTGAACAACCCGCGCTCAATCACCAGTGACTCGGCGTAAACCCCATCCAGGATCTTCACCGCGCCCGTCACGTTGTACGCCGTCGCGGGCGACCCCGTGATCTTGATGTCCGCATCCGCGGCCGTCTGCAAGCCTTCCGGCACATTCCACGACGTACCGCGCGCCGTGACATTCGCTTCCACACTCGATATCTCGCGGCCCTTCAGATTCACCAATCCGGTAGCCGTCAACGTACCGCCATTCAGCTCACCTTCGATCTTCGGAGCGGAAATCCGCTGTCCATCAAACGTGATCGCACCACGCAGATTCTCAACCACCGCAGTGGCGCTGGGGATCTCCGCCTGTACGCCAGCAAGCTCCAATCGGCCCTGCAACTGCGGCTGCGCCAGCGTACCCGTAATCGCTACGTTCAGCTTGGTATCGCCCTCGGCGCGAACTTCATTCGTAAACAGCTGCGTGATCGCCGCGTTGATATTGCCGTCCAACTGCAAGTTCAAAGGATTCGGCTGCTTCAACGACAACGTACCGCTCAAGTTCAAAGTCGTCTCAGGACCCGACACCGTAAACGGGCGGATCGTCGCCAGCGAATTCGCCAGCGTGACGTTCAGCGGCGTCTTCTGTTCAAAATCCGTATCCGCAATCCGCACCCGCAGCGCCGAAGTCTGCAGGCTGCCATTCCACAACGCAGGGTCAAGCCCGGCGCCACTCACGTCCACGCGGAACGACGCTTCGCCAGTCATCGGTCGTTCCAGGCTCTCCGCCAACTGCCCCAACTGCAAGCCCTCAAAACTACCGCCCAATGTGAACGGCTGCGTGGAAGGCTTCGACCGATCGAGCAGCATCCCAAATGGCACGCGGCCACCCAGAGTAATCAAACCGCCCAGGAATCGCGCCGTCGCCGATTCCGTCTCAATCGCGCGATCCCGCAATCCCAACCGTATGTTGATGTCGGACACCGGCCGCGGCAGGCTCTCATGCTCCACTTCACCGCGCGCTAACTCCACAGACCCGGTTGGATTCCATTCCTTGCCGCCACCTGTCAACACCGCATCGGCGAGCAACCGCCCACGTACCGCGCCACCGGCAAGCACCGGAAACGACCTCGACACCCAATCCAAATCGACGTCGCCGTTTACCTTCACCACCCCCGTCCGATCCGTATCCGAAATCGGAATGTGGCCGCTAATTGTGATCTTCGACGCATTCTGGCTCGCGATCACTGTCAGCGGCGTCAGATCCACATACTTGCCGTCAAAGTTCGCCGTAGCCGCCTGTTCAATCCGTAGTTCCCCCGGATTGATCTTGCTATCCCGCAGCTTCGGCCGCACCACCGCATTTCGCAACTCAGCAACGCCCTTCAGCGTCGCCTCCGGACTATCGAGCGACAACGTACCACGCGCCACCGCCGTGACATTCCCCGCATACTCCGGCGTAAACAGATCAATCGATGTACCGCTCAGCGCCAAGGTCACCTGCGCCGGCATCGGAGCTTTCAACGACGCGTTGATTCCCGCCTCGGCCTTCCAATCCGGGATCTGCAATGTCGCATTCAATTGCGTACCCGCAACCTGCGCACGCAGCGCCGCATTCTTTGCTGTGTATCCGCGCACCGCCACATCCGTCATCTGGACGTCCACCGTAGACGTCGCATTCTCCGCCGTACCTTGCGTCCGCGCGGTCCCATTCAAAGTCATCCGAACAGTCGTACCGTCCGCCAGTTGCAGCGTATCGATCGCGTAAGCCCGTATATTCGCATCTGCGGCAACCTGCTTCGTCTGCGTATGGAAGGACCCTGCCGCAGATATCGATCCGCCGCCTTTGGTTAGTTGCAGACGCTCAATCGCAACCGCGTTGTCCGCATAGCGAATCGCAGCCTGCAAAGTACCCAAGCGCTGCTGCAGCACCGCAAGGTTATTCGACTCCAGGTTCGACGTCACCACCGGCTTCGCTGTCGTACCGCCAATCTGGAACGTCGCAGCCAACGCACCATCCGGCAGCGATGGCGACTCCTTCGCGGACCCGGTCGCGACCAACAATCGCCGCAACGACGTATGCCGCAAATCACCCCGAAAATCGAGCGCAGTACCGTTCATGCGGCCGGAAGCCACCAGCCGGTCTTCCGGTGAAATCTCAAATCGCAAGCTCTGCAAATCAACAACGTCCCGACCGCCGCTCGCGCGCACATCCAGCGTACCCGCCACCGTCGATGCCAGCCGCAGTCCACTGGATGTCGCATGCAGCGCCACCCGTGGATCCCGCATCGGTCCGCTCAACTGCAGATCCGCCTGCATCGGACCCTGCACCAGGTCATTCGCCACCGTGGCTGGAATCAAACCCGCTTGCCGCAAACTCGCCACCGTACCCGAAGCTTCCGCAACGTTTAGCTTCAGATCGCCGCCAATCTGCTCACGCGGCAGCAGGCGGACCATGCCCGCCAAAACAGCCCCCGCAGCCTGCAGACTCTTGATGTTTGCCGCGCCAACGCCATTGCGAACCTGTACGTCGATATCGCCCGCCACAGGCAAGCGTCCGCCACCCGCAGCCCCGGCATCCAGGTGCAACGAAGCATCCGCCTGAATCGAATTCTGATCGAAAACGGCCGGAAAACGCGCAGCAATGGCCCCGCGAGCAGTTGTAGAAACAGGTACAGAAACTTTACCCAGACGAGCAATCAGATCGGACGTCAAGCCACCAAAGCGAACGTTCGCCTTGCTCTCGCCAGCGCCGGCCTTCAACGCCAGATTCGCCGTACCGTCAACCGACGCACTCCCCAACTTCGCTTGTATGTTTTGGATATCCGCGCGCGTCAGCGCACCATCCACAGAGAAGCGGGCCCCACCATCCAGCGGGCCGTACCCGTCGTACCAGAAGTTCGACGCGTTCAACGTACCCGCAACAGAAGGCGTCGCGAACGGACCTCGTATGTTCACATTCGCCGCGTGTCCGCCTCGAATGCGTCCGCCGTATCCAGCAAGCCCAGCCAGTAACTCGACATCGCCAGAGGACTCGACATGCAAGTCCGCCGTCGCAAGATCCTGCACCGTGCCGGACACCGCAACCTTCACGCCGCCGGACTCCAACCGTGCGGACTCAATTCGAATCTGCTTCGGCAAGTACTCGAACTTAGCCGCCAGTTGGCCCACGCTCAATCGATTGCCGCGATACGTCACGTCACCCGGCTGCTCAGCAGCAAGGTCTACGCGATAACTGCTCTCGCCAATCTCATTCACCGTAGCGCCCAGGCGCGGCAGCACCAACGTCAACGCCTGCCGTACATCGGCAAATCGCAGCGATCCGCCGGTGACAACAATTTTGCCAATGGAAATGGGCTTGCCCGATGGAGCGTTACTTGGCTTGAGTACCGGCAGATTACTGGACCCGTCCGCAGCAAAGCGGACGTCAATCGCCGGTTCATCCAGCTCAATGGAAGAGATCGATGGCTTTTGAAAGCCGAAATTCCAAAGCAACCAAACAGAAACGGATTTGGCTCTGGCAAACGGTGTCTCTTCTTTGCCAATGGCGTACAAAGAAACGTCTTCGACAGAAGCCATCAACGAAAGCGCGCGAAGCTCAAGGCGCTTGGCGCGAAAGCCGATGCCTTCCTCCACCAGGCGCGCGGTGAGCTGGTCCAGAGCCCATCGGCGCGCCGGTTCGGTGGAAAGCACAGCGAACAAACCAACGATCAACAAAAGGAAACCCGCAAGCCCAAAGGCGACAATGCGGAACGGCTTGCGTTTTAGAAAATCGAACCCGGGCACGTCTTAGCCCGCTTACCGGATGCTCCGCAGCAGCGACTCTACGCGTGCTGCTTCCGGCGTATCGGGAGCCAGGGAAAGAAAGCGCTGGAAGTGCTGCACGGTCTTATCCGGCTTCTTCATGCCGTACTGTGCCAAACCCAGGTAATAGTGCCCAAACGGCTCGTCCGGATGCGCATTCACATGCGGCTCCAGCAGGCTCGCGGCAGTTTTGAAATCCTTGCGGGCCAGCGCCAAAGCACCGCGGTACAGCGCAATCTCAGCGTACGACGAATCGATCGCCGCAGCTTTATCCAACTCCGCAGATGCCGTACCAAATTCCTGCTTGGCAGTGTACACACGAGCAGCAGCCACATGCGTACTCGCCTCGTCCGGAGAAAGCTCCAGCGCCTTTTTGGCCTCTTCCGCAGCATCGTTCAACTTGTTCTGCCGCAGGTACGCCAGCGCCATCAACTCGTGGGACTTCCCACTCTTCGGGTTTTCAGCAAGCTCGGACTTCAAATTGGAAATCGCCTGGTCGGCTTTGCCCTTGTTAATCAAGGCCAGGTTGTCTTCGCTTACCGCGGAAAATCCACAAAGCGCAATGATGATCAGTGGTCTCATGTTTTTCCTCCCTCCACTCTCGGACGCTCTTCTACAACAGCACGTTCCATGCCAAACAAAACTTCACTGCAGCATGACGCTTTTACTGCACCAAACGAGCGCCCGCTTCTTCCAAAGCGTTCCGCGCCTGCACCTCGCTTTGCAGGTTGTCGCACTGTACGCCCACGGCAAACTCACCTGCCGCTTCATCCTTGTCGCTACTGCCAAGCCAAGGCTCAACCCGCGCATAAAGCAATCCAACCAAAGCGCCCAGAACAGTACCCATCACCATACCGAGCAACAAAAACAAAGCCATCGGCAGCATCAGTGCCTGACCCTTGGTCGCGATCAGGCCCGCCGCGCCACCAATTACCGTACCGGCAGCGAACCCGGTAACAATTCCCTCAGGCAGCCGCACGTACAGTGCATGCTCCCAGTCAAAACGGGATAAAGCATTTTGAAAAGTCTTTTCAATGGCGATCTGCGGTTGGCGAAAGCCATACCGTTCCAGCAAGGTCAATGCCTTCGTCGCGCTTTCGCTGCTGGGAAAAACGCCCCAAATGGAAACCGGTTGTGTCATGGTGAGCAAACCTCGCAGCAGTCAACTGCAAGTGTCGTACCAAACTCACCAAGCCTGCTTGTTCTGGAGGGAACCAGACAAATTTACCCGCGCCGAAACATTTTTTCCAGTACTAGCCCGCCTTTTCCGCAATCGCGCAACCGCATATACAAAGAAGACTTCACAATCGTTCGAAACATTGGCGAACTGCGTGCAATACAAAGCGGCATGGTACGACTTCAAGCTTCTATCCGAACTCTCGTCCCGGCAGCGATGCTCGCAGTGAGCACCTTAACAACGCCGTCGGCATTTGCACAAACCAATAACAACAACACCGAGCAAACTCCCGTGGTTTTCCGCGTGGACGTTGTTTCCAGAAGCACAAAAGCCATCAACTACCACCACCGTCAAGGCTCCACCGTTGTGGAGATTGCAGGCACCTCTCTCGCGCCCAAAGCGAAGGGTGAAATTAAGGTAGACAGCAAAACAGGCGCTACAAAAATTGATGCGTACATCGACAAGATGCGCCCCGCCTCTGAAATTGGCGAAGGCTTTTTGACCTACGTTCTTTGGGCCATCACGCCGGAAGGCCGCCCGCAGAACCTTGGTGAATTCATGATCGATGGCGATGATGCGCGCCTCCAGGCCGCCACCGAACTCCAAAGCTTCGGCATGATCGTTACCGCGGAACCGTATTATGCGGTCACCATGCCCAGCGATTACGTTGTCGCGGAAGCGGTTATCAAGACCAAGGGTGACCGCACCACCTCGGGCACCATTATGCCCATCGAAACCAAATACGAACTCGTCAAGCGCGGTGGCTATCTGCAGTACCTGCCCCCGGCCGATCGCGTCCGTCTCAGCGAAGCCAAGAACATCCCGCTGGACCTTATGGAAGCCCGCCAGGCAATGGCAGTAGCCAAGAGCGCCGGCGCCTATCGCTACGCCGCGGACACGATGCAGAAGGCGGAAGTCGACCTCCAGAACGCCGAAGCGTTCATGAAGTCCTCCTCCGATAAGAAGCGCGTGCAGACCCTCGCCCGCCACGTTACGCAGCTCGCCGAAGACGCCCGCCTGATCTCTGTCCGTAAGGCCGAAGAAGAAGCGTTGCAGGCCGAACGTGCCGCCGCGGAACGTCGTGAAGCTCAACTCACAGAAGACGCTCGCCGTCAGGCCGAACAGCGCCGCCTGGCCGAACAGGAAGCGGCTCGGGAAACGCGCGCCAAGATGGAAGCCCAGCAGCGTGCGCTCGAAACGGAACGCGCCGCTCTCCTCCAGCAGCAACAGGCAGCAGTCGCTCTTGCAGCAAAGGAACGCGAGCTTGCCCTCGAAGCCGAACGCAACCGTATCGCTACCGCCAATCTCGAAGCCGAACGTATGAAGCAACAGCAGATGGAAGCGGAAGCGGCTCGCGTACGTGCAGAAAACGAAGCCAAGCAGCGCGCCTTTGAAGCCGACATGGCTCGCCAGCGTGCAGAAGCGGAAGCCCGCCAGCGCGAACTCGAAGCAGCAGCCGCCAAGGCCCGTGAAGAAGCCCAGCGCGCCGATGCCGAACGCACCCGGGTCCGTCAGGAACTGGTTCGCCAGTTCAATCTCATCCTCGCCACTCGTGAATCCGCCCGCGGCTTGATTGTCAACATGTCCGATGTTCTCTTTGACACCGGAAAGTACACGCTCCGCTCCGGCGCTCGTGAAAAGCTCGCCAAAATCGCCGGCATCGTCCTCGCCCACCCCGGCCTCAAGCTGGAAGTGGAAGGCCACACCGACAACACTGGCGGCATGGCTCTCAACCAACGCCTCTCCGAACAGCGTGCGGATGAAGTCCGCAAGTACCTTGTCTCCCAGGGCATCGACGCCAACTCGATCACGTCGCAAGGTTTCGGTTACTCGCGTCCCGTGGCGGATAACAACACCGCCGCTGGCCGTCAGCAGAACCGCCGTGTAGAACTGGTCGTGAGCGGCTCCATCATCAACACGCCGGAAACTCCCAGCGGCGCGCAGTAACCTCGCACCGCGACAAGTACCAACGACAAAGCCGCATCGGTTGCCTCACAAAGGGCGCCGATGCGGCTTTCGTACTCTCCAGACAACTTCGCTACTGACAGGGCACGTCAACTGTCACCACGACACCCGACGCACTGGCCGGATTCGCCGCGATCGCAATCGTACCTCCAACGGCGGCAATCATCCGCTGCGCGATCGAAAGTCCCATGCCGCTTCCCGGATACTCACTTGGCAGCAGCTTCTGAAAGGGCTCAAACACACGCTCGCGGTACGCTTCGTCAATCCCCAATCCCTGATCGGCAAACGTGATCCGCACCGACCCCGGTTCCTCGCTCGCAGCCGCAATCGAAATCACCGGCGCCGTACCCACGGGTGAAAACTTCATCCCGTTGTGCATAATCTTCTCGAACGCCTTGGCCAGCGCCGCCGGTATCTTCACCGCCGGAATCGCGCTACTTTCCAACTGAATCGTACCTTCGCGCTCCTTACGGAACTCCTCGATACGTAAACATGCAGTCTGCAACACCAGCGGCAAAGGCATCAGGCTCCCTGTCGGAACTTCGCTCGCCTCACCATAATCCACCGCGCTCGAGATCAGTTGATCCTGCCGAATGGTCGCCGCCAGAACCTCATCCAGCCGCTCCGCGATCGCCGGATCCAACCCCGCGCCCGCCTGCCTCTGAATCCGTTGGGTCGCCACTGAGATGGCTCGCAGATGCTGCCGCAAGTCATGCGCGAACGCATGAACAAAACTTTGACATCCCGCCATCTCTCCCTGGCTAGGCATCTACCGCCTCTTCCTCACCCGCTGCGTTTTCCTCATCCAAACGGTATTGCCGCAGCTTCACATGCAATGTCTTGGTGGAAATCCCCAAAATCGACGCCGCACGAGTCTTGTTGTTACCCGTATGCCCCAGCGTCGCTTCAATCAACAGCCGCTCCGCCTCATCGATCGTCATCCCGACATCCACACCAACACGACCCGCAGGCTCTGCCGCTTCCGTACGCTCGGGCTTCGGCTCAGCCGCGGCCACCGGCTTCCGGTACCCGTGCCCGATATGCCGAGGATCCAGCGGAATGTCACCAGCAATGATCACCGCGCGCTCCACAACGTTGCGCAACTCGCGCACATTGCCTTCCCAAGGCAGCGACGCCAGGGCCTCCAAAAATGCAGGACTCGCACTCGGCACCCGCGTCTCATGCTTGCGATTCATCATCACCAGCATCGCGTCCACAATCAGCGGAATATCTTCCTTGCGTTCCCGAAGCGGCGGCAGATGGATCTGGAACACGTTCAACCGGTAGTACAGATCCTCGCGCAGCTTCCCTTCTTTAATCGCCTTCAGCGGGTCGCGATTCGTTGCCGCGATAATGCGGACATCCGCCTGGATCTCCACCTTGCCGCCAATCCGCCGGAACCGCAGATCCTCCAGCACACGCAGCAACTTCGCCTGCATCGCCATCGGCATCTCGCCCAACTCATCCAGAAACAACGTCCCGCCCTGCGCATTCTCCATCGCGCCGGCCCGCCGTTCTACCGCGCCTGTAAACGCACCTTTCTCATGCCCAAACAGCTCGCTCTCAATCAACGCTTCCGGCAGCGCCGCACAGTTGATCGCCACAAAAGGACCCTGCGCCCGCCGGCTATTCGAATGCAGAGCCCGCGCCACCAGTTCTTTACCTGTACCGCTCTCGCCGGTAATCAGCACCGCCGCCGATGTTGGAGCCACCTGCCGGATCATCGCGAACACTTCCTGCATCGCCGCTGCCTGACCAACAAGATTGCCCAGTACGCCGGTAAACGACAGTTGTCGCTTCAGCTCTTCATTCTCAATCGCCAGCCGCCGGTGCGCGCCCGCCCGCTTCAACAACAGCTCCAGCGCCGTCAAATCAATCGGCTTCTCCAGAAACCAAAACCCATCCAACTCATGGATCGTATGTAAGGCTTTTTCGAGGCTTCCAAACGCCGTCATCAGGATGGCAGGCGGCAGCGTACCCTGCACTCGCAGACGGCGCAACAGCTCAAAACCGTCCATCTTGGGCATCATCAAGTCGGACAAAAGGATGTCGAACGACGAGTTGTTCATCAGCGACAGAGCTTCTTCTCCATCGCCGGCGGTTTGTATCTCAAACCCCCAGTTTTTCACCACTTCCGCGAGGTATTCGCGGTGGGCACTCTCGTCATCGACAATAAGGACGCGCATTCAGTCTCCAATCGTAGCGTTTTTTCCTATGGAGTCACCAAAACACAGACCGTTTCGCGGCCCCCTCCCTTTGCCCGTCACAAAACTGCAAGATCTTCAACACTTTGGCGTATTCCGGAACGTTGATTCACGTTGGCATCCAGCGTGCACTCAAAAAGGCATGGCGAAATCGAAATCTGTAGCTAGCACACACATTGCACTGCCCCCCGACACTCGCAAAAAGATGGCGGACCTCCTTAACGGTCTCCTCGCCAGCACGTTAGACCTTCACAGCCACGCCAAACAGGCGCATTGGAACATCCGTGGCCCGCATTTCTTAACCTTGCATGAACTTTTCGACAAACTGGCCGAACAAACCGTCGAACATGGCGACGAAATCGCCGAGCGCGCCGGGCAGTTGGGCTTCGCCGTATCCGGAACCCTCCGTCAAGGCGCTTCCGCCAGCAAACTAAACGAGTACGATTTGCAAATTGCCTCGGGTGAGGACCATGTCCGCCGCCTCTCCCAGAGCCTCGGCGAGTACGAAAAACTCCTCCTCGACGGCATTGAAGACGCGGAAGAAGCAGAAGACCCCGTCACCCAGGACATTTTGACGCGCATCTGCGGCGAAATCGACAAGAGCATGTGGATGATCGAATCCCACATCGTGGTCGTATCCCCGGAAGCGGAGACTTTAACCAACAACAACAAAAAGGCTGCCGCCTCTCAGTCGGCTGCCTAGTTTGCATTCATTCCTTAGGAGAACAAACCAATGACAAATCGTGAAGCATGTATGGGATTTTTTGCCGGTGCCATGGTAGGCGCGGCGATTGCGATGCTCTACGCTCCCGCGTCCGGCTCGGACACCCGCCGCCGTCTACGCAGCGCCGGTCATGACCTGCGCGAAAAGGCGATGGAGCAGGCCAATGAAATCACCCACACCGCGGGTGAAAAACTGGCCGGAGCCAAGGCCACCGTACAGGACAAGGTCAACCAAACGGTAGACAAGCTCAACACTGAAGCCACCCGCGTCGCCGCCGCCGTTCGCGACGGTAAGGAAGCGCTCCAGGCCTCCTACGCCGCCCGCGGCTAGTTCGGGCAATCCGCACCATTACGAAGGCCCCGGCAGCAACCCGGGGCTTTCGCATTTACACCCGCTTCTTCCAGTACTCCAGACCGGGTCCAGTCACAACGCCCGCGCCAGTACCCGCCCGCTTCCGTACATCCGCTATCTCATAAGCACCCATCGGCCGGAATGCGCTAGCCACACGGATGTTATCTTCCATCTGCCCCTGCGTTGCCGCGCCACAAATCGCCACATGCACCCCAGGTTGGCTCAGCGCGTACCGCAGGCAATCCGAAGGACTCAACGACCGCAACAGGTGCGCCTTGCCAAACACCTTGATCGCCTGCACCCCGATACCCTTCTCCGCAGCCACCGGCAACGGATCCGCCTCAAAGCTGAGGTAACTCCGATCCGCCGCATGCACCGGCAGCATCACGGTATCCCACTCGCCGTACGCCTTCAGCAAAGCGGTATGCGCCGCCGGATCAAAATGCCCCGTAAACCCAATGAACCGGCACTTCCCGGCCTTCTTCGCAGCAAGAAAAGCCTCCAGCGCACCGCCAGGACTCAAAATTCCATCGATGTCCTTGCGATCCTGCACCGCATGAATCTGCCATAAATCGACATAGTCGGTCTTCAGCAGACGCAATGAGATCTCCAGATCCTCCATCGCACCCTTCGCCGTCCGCTTCGGAGACTTCGTCGTCAGAAAAACATTCTTCCGTACACCCTGCAGCCCAATCCCGTACGCTTCCTCAGCCTTCCCATCCCAGTACAGCCGTGCGCAATCAAAGTACGTGATCCCCAACTCGTAGACCTTGCGAACATACGCCGCCGCCGTAGCGACATCCGGATGCAGATCCATGCGAGCCCCACCCTGCGCGATACGGCTCACGCGTACCCCCGTACGTCCAAACGATACCTTCGGCAGCTCAGCGCCCGTCTGCGCAAACAAGCTCGACGACGCACCCAAACCCGCAAGAAATCCTCGACGTTGCATCGCTTACCTCCCCGTCATCCTTTCCAGCTCTTCCGGATACCGCGCGCCCTGCACGCGAATCGCAGCCGAGGCCGTCTCGATCTCGGTCAAGTCCTCGGCCGTCAGCACCACCTCAACCGCGCCAAAATTCTCCTCCAGCCGGTGTACCTTCGTCGTACCCGGAATCGGCACAATCCAAGGCTGCTGCGCCAACAGCCACGACAAAGCCACCCGCGCCGGACTCGCACCATGCCGGGCACCAATCGCCGCCAGCAAATCCACCAGTGCCTGATTCGCGACACGTGCCTCCGTCGTAAACCGCGGCAGTATGTTCCGAAAGTCCCCGCTGGCAAACTGCGTATCCTGCGTGATCCCGCCCGTCAAAAACCCCTTGCCCAAAGGACTGTACGGCACAAATCCAATCCCCAACTCGGCAAGCGTAGGCAGAATCTCGCGCTCCGGCATCCGCGTCCACAATGAGTACTCGCTCTGCAAGGCCGACACAGGTTGCACCGCATGCGCGCGGCGTATGGTCTGCGGCCCAGCCTCGGACAGCCCGAAATGCTTCACCTTGCCCTCGCGAATCAGCTCTCCCACGGCCCCCGCCACATCCTCAATCGGAACCTCAGGGTCCACCCGGTGCTGATAGAACAGATCCAAAGCCTCCACTCGCAACCGCCGCAGCGACGCCTCGGCCACTTCCCGTATATGCTCAGGCCTGCTGTTCAACCCCACCCACTTCGGACCTCCCGCCGGGTCCAGCGCAAAACCGAACTTGGTCGCAATCACCACCTGTCCCCGAAACGGCTCCAGCGCCTCACCCACCAGTTCTTCGTTCACAAACGGCCCGTACACCTCCGCCGTGTCAAAGAAGTTGACCCCCAACTCCACCGCACGCCGGATCAACGCGATCATCTCCGCACGGTCCCCCGCCGGACCGTATCCAAAGCTCATGCCCATACATCCCAGCCCGATTGCCGACACCTCCGGACCGTGTGCGCCTAGCCTTCTCATCTGCATATGTCCCCAGCCTATTCGCGACCTCGCCTCCCCCGGTACCCCAATCCTTCCGAATTCTTGCCTAATCCTGTCGCAGCCATATCGAACCGTGCCCCAGAGGGATATGCTGTAGGCATGTTGCAAGCTCTGCGGGACGAACTGGCGCGCCAAATCATCCGCGCCACGGTAGTCGGCGAAGGACGCCTCGAAACCGCCATTCCCGGCCTCTACCTCAGCCGCCGTACCCAACCCACGCAACCGCTCAACGCAACTTACGAACCCAGCGTCGCCATCGGCGTACAAGGCCGCAAGCGCATCAACCTCGGCGCCTCCTCCTTCATCTACGACAGCACCCACTTCCTGCTCACCGCGCTGGACCTCCCCGTCATCGGTCAAGTCTTTGAAGCCAGCCCAACGGAACCGTTCCTCTGTATGCTCGTCAAGCTCGACATGACGGTAGTCCGCGAAATGATCCTCACCGCCACCAGGCCCAAGGAACCAGCCACCCTGGCGATGTCGATGGGCAAGCTCACCCCGGCCATCCTCCAGCCCTGCATCCGTCTCATGGAACTGATCAACGACTCCCCGGGCGACATCCCCGCCCTCGCGCCGCTCGCCCAACGCGAACTCGTCTATCGCCTGTTGCAGAGTGAAGCCGGAGCCCGTCTACACGCCATCGCCACCCAAGGCGACCAATCCAACCGTACCTCCCGCGCCGTAGCCTGGATTCGCGAAAACTACACCAAACCTCTCCGCATGGAAGACCTCGCCGACATCGCAGGCATGGGCGTATCCACCCTGCATCACCACTTCCGTGCTCTCACCTCGATGAGCCCCCTGCAGTACCAAAAGCAGCTGCGTCTCCAAGCCGCCCGCAGCCGTATGCTCACCGAAGGGCTCGACGCTGCCAGCGCCGCTTTCACCGTCGGCTACGAAAGCGCGACGCAGTTCAGCCGCGAATACAGCCGCTTCTTCGGACAGCCCCCCGTGCGCGACACCCGCGCTCTCCGCACCACAACGTCCCAAACACAAGAGGCCACCCACGCATGACACGCCGCGAATCCCTCCTCCTCGGCCTCTCCGCCGCCGCAGCTTCTATAAACGCCGCGCCACGAACCCCGCCCTACGCGCGAACCCTTCCTAACTTCCTCGAAAAGCTCGCGCTCGAAGCCTACAACCGCCGCAACCTCGCGCTATCGAAAATCACCACACCGCAGCAAGCCGTAGAACGCCAGAAGTGGGCCACAGAAACACTCTGGAAGCTCATCGGAGGCACACCCGCGCGAACCGACATCCGCATTCCCAAAGAAGTACAAACGGTCCCCGCCACCGGCTTCCACATTGAAAAGTTCAGCTTCCCCAGCCGACCCGGCACCATCATCCCCGTCAACCTCTACGTCCCCGATCAAGCCAAGTTCAAGCCCCCGTACCCCGGCGTCCTCTTCCAGATGGGACACTCCCTGAACGGCAAAGCGGCCGAACCCTATCAGAAGTGCTGCCAGGGCCTCGCCCAACTCGGCTACCTCGTCCTCGCCTTCGACCCCATGGGACAAGGCGAACGCACGTACCTTCACGTTGGCGACGCTGATGAAGAGCACTCCCGCCCCGGCCGACAGATGCTCCTCACTGGCGACACCGCAACCCGCTACCAGCTTTGGGACGCCTTCCGTGCCCTCGATGTCCTCGCCGAACATCCGCTCGTCGACCGCAACCGTCTCGCCACCACCGGCCAATCCGGCGGCGGTACGCTCAGCATGCTCCTCGCCGCCGTCGACCCGCGCCTGTCCTGCGCTGCCATCTCCAGCGGCAACACCGAAAACTACGCCTGCAAAAACTACCGCGCCCCCGGCTCCACAGACGATGCCGAACAAAACATCATCGGCGGCGCGGAACTCGGCTTTGACCGTTGGGACTGGCTCTACCCCATCGCCCCCAAGCCGCTACTCGTCCTCGCCAGCGCGCGCGACGAGTTCGGCACCTACTCGCCCCGCTACATCGAAAGCGGCGAAGAGGAATTCGCAAAACTCAAGCGTTTTTACAAGATCCTCGGTGCGCCAGACGCGAACCTGCAGTGGAAGACCACGCAACTCCCCCACGCGCTCTCGCATCCGATGCGCGTCGAAATCTATCGTTTCTTTGAAGTCCACCTCAAAGGCGCCAAGCCCAACCCGACCCTCGAAGAGCCGCCCGTAAAGCCACTGCCGGACCAAAGCCTAGAAGTCGGCATCCCCAAGCCCACTCGCATCGCGATGCAGGCGCCTACGCCCAAACCCATCTCGCCCGTGGCATTGCGAACCAAGCTCGGCGGCATCGTCGCGACGCCAGCCAAACCACCCATCGTCATCGCACGCGAACGCGGCGAACGCTGCACCATCGAAACCTTGGACATCCCCTCCGAACCCGGCGTACTGCTGCCCGCGTACCACTTCCGCCCTCTCGGCAAAGACCCCGGCCGCACCATCCTTCTGCTGCATCCCGCCGGCCGTACCCGCACCTGGCGCGAGGGGGAACTCTGCCAGAACATCGCCGCCTCCGGCAAGGCCAACGTGCTCGCCTTCGATGTCCGCGGCATTGGTGAACTCACGCCAGAGGCCGCGCCCGGGCACGCCAACTACAGCCGCAATCACACCAACGACGAAAGCTACGCCTGGGCATCTTTGATGTTGAACCGCCCCTTGCTCAGCCAGCGCATCACGGACATCCTCGCCGTCATCCTAGCCTTCCCCAGCACCAAACTGACGATGGCAGCCTACGGCAGCATGTGCGTACCCGCGCTCTGCGCCACCGCCCTCGAACCCCGCATCGAAACGCTACAGCTCACCCGAGGCCTCATCTCCTGGGCCAGTCTCCTCACTACAGATGACTACAAAGAGCCCTTCTCGAACTTCGCCCCCGGCATCCTGCTCGAGACCGATCTCCCGCACATTGCCACCACGATGAAGACGCGCCTGATTCTCGCGAGCCCCGTCAACGGCGCCGGCGACCCAGTACCTGAAGACGCCGTACGCCGCGCGTATCGACCCGAAACAATCGTCTCCAGCAACGCCCGCTGGGATGAACAGGCTATGGATGCTCTAACCCAGTAGCGAACACATCCTCGACACCCGAGCGCAACAACTCCGCCACCGTCCAGGCCTGCGCAAAACACCCGCCAGGACGGTGCGGCGCATCCCCATCCGCGACCTCTGCATACGGCACCGCCGCGCAGCTACGCCAAATCTCCAACGCCCGTGCCGGATCTCCACCCGTCTTCCGCCACGCTGTCAAAAACGGTCCAATCAGCCAAGGCCACGCCGTACCCTGGTGGTACGCCGAATCGCGCTCCATCACGCCCCCGGCAAACCGCCCTTTGTACTTCGGATCTCCCGGCGACAACGTTCGCAATCCGCGAGGCGTCAGCAACTCGCGCTCCACCGTCGCCACCACTTGTGCCGCTGTCTCCGGCGAAAGCAGCATATGCCGCAAACTCACCGCCAAGATCTGATTCGGCCGTATCGAAGCATCCCTTTGCTCGCCATCCACAACGTCGTACAAACACCCCGCCGCTTCATTCCAGAACTTCGGCAAAAAGTTCCAGCGGATGCGCGCCGCAATCAGCGCATACAACCCGCCCGTATCCCCAAACGTATGCGCAAACTCGGACATGATGCACAGCGCGTTGTACCACAGCGCCTGGATCTCCACCGGCTTCCCTGCCCTCGGCGTCACCACCCAATCCCCGACCTTCGCATCCATCCACGTCAACTGCACACCCGGAGCACCGCACCGCAACAACCCATCCGAACGGTCCAACTGAATCCCGTACCTCGTCCCGCGGAAGTGCCAGTCCATCGCTTCTTTCAACTTCGGATACAGCACCTCGCGCACAAACTCCAAATCGCCCGTGTACTCCAGATACGACCGCACCGCCTCAAAGAACCACAGCGTCGCGTCCACCGTGTTGTATTCCGGCTGCTCCCCCGTATCCGGAAACCGGTTCGGCAACATCCCTTGACTCATCGATGCCGCATACGCCGACAGAATCCCCCGAGCGTCCTCGAACCGCCCGGTCACAAGCGTCAGCCCCGGCAGCGAGATCATCGTGTCGCGACCCCAATCGCTGAACCACGGATAGCCCGCAATCACGGTCTTTCCGCCAGCCTCGCCGCGCGACACCACAAACTGCTCCGCCGCATGCGCCAGCTTGTCCAGATCCGGATCGTCGAACACCCGTGCGCGAGGTGCCAGCGGCGCGTCGATGTGGCGCACCGTAGGATCCACCGTCGCCACCACCTCCACCGGACCCTCCGACACCAACACAAACGGCTGGAACAGATCCTCCCGGTAATCGAGCCCCCGCTCCCGCTCGATCTCGTACTCAAAGTTGCGGTACCAGTCACCCGACGCCGTCACATTGCCGTTGTTGTAAAAAACATGCAGCTTCGGCAAATCACCGTACGGCTGCATCGTCACCTCGCCCACGGCCGGCATATCGACATCCCGCCGAAATGCGCCATTCTCCTTGGTGGTCGAATGAAAGTCGCGATACGCCAGCAGAGGCCGCAGTTCCAGCAACCAGTCCGGCGGCAATTCATAGGACACGAGCACTGCGTTTGCCCCCTGCGCCATCGCGACAGTCTTTGCGATCTCCTGCCCCTCCACCCGGTACACGAACCTCGGCAGCGGGTCATCCTCAAACCCCACCAGGTACTCGAACCCGCGCGGATGCAGGACGCCATCCGGATAGCGGTTGGCCGACAGTTCATAGCGCCCGCCCGAAGGCGTCACCACCGTCTCCAGATACTTGGACAACAGCAGAGAACGCCCCACCGGGGGCTGCAGCGCCGCGACCAGCAACCCGTGATACCGCCGTGTATGTATGCCACCCACCGTACCGCTGGCAAATCCGCCCAGCCCGTTGGTAATCAGCCATTCAGCGCCCAGTTCCATCACTCTCTTATTGTTGTTCGATTTGAATATAAGCTGTATAGGAAATGGCCTTCGACGGAAACACACGCGACGAGTGCGCGGGACGGCTTCGTAGCCGCTGCTGGTTTGACAATCACCACAACCTGGGAATGTCCGCTCTCTATATGGAGCGCTTCCCCAACTACGGGCTCACCCGGGACGAACTCCAGTCCGGCAAGCCCATCATCGGCATCGCCCAAACCGGCAGCGACCTCTCGCCCTGCAATCGCCATCACCTCGTACTGGCAGACCGTCTTCGCGACGGCATCCGCGACGCCGGTGGCATCCCCTTCGTCTTCCCCGTACATCCCATTCACGAAGGCTGCCGCCGCCCCACCGCGAACATCGATCGCAACCTCGCCTACATGGGCCTGGTCGAAGTCCTCCACGGCAACCCGTTTGACGGCGTCATCCTCACCACCGGCTGCGACAAGACCACGCCCGCTGGTTTGATGGCCGCCGCTACCGTCAACATCCCGGCCATCGTCTTCTCCGGCGGACCGATGATCAACAGCTATTTCAAAGGCCAACTCGCCGGCTCCGGCATGGCCATTTGGGAAGCACGCCGCCTCCTCGCCGCCGGCGAACTCGACCAGTCCGGCTTCTTCGACATGGTGCTCGCCTCCGCCCCCAGCGTCGGCCACTGCAACACCATGGGCACCGCCACCTCCATGAACTCCCTCGCCGAAGCCCTCGGTATGTCGCTCCCCGGCTGCGCCGCGATCCCCGGCCCCTATCGCGAGCGCGCCCAGATGGCGTATGAAACCGGTCGCCGCATCGTCGCCATGGTGCATGAGGACCTAAAGCCCTCGCAGATCCTCACCCGCGAAGCGTTTGAGAACGCCATCGTCATTAACTCGGCCATCGGCGGTTCCACTAACTGCCCGCCGCACATCACCGCCGTCGCCAAGCACATGGGCGTCGAACTCCACGTCAAGGAATGGGAAACCATCGGGCACGACATACCGCTACTGGTCAACGTACAGCCCGCCGGCGAGTACCTCGCCGAATCCTTCCACCTCGCAGGCGGCGTACCCGCAGTCTTCGGCGAACTCATGGCCGCCGACAAGATCCGTACCAACGCCATGACCGTCACCGGCAAGACCGTCGCCGAAAACTACGCCGGCCGCCGCAGTCAGGACCCCAAGGTCATCCGTACCTTCGCCAATCCACTCAAGGAAAAGGCCGGCTTCCTTGTGCTGTCCGGCAATCTATTCGACGCGGCCCTCATCAAGACCTCCGTCATTGGCGACGAGTTCGCCCAGCGCTTCTTGAAGCACCCCGGCGGCGAGAACGTCTTTGAAGGACGAGCCATCGTCTTCGACGGCCCCGAGGACTACCACGATCGCATCAACGACCCGGCGCTCGACATCGACGAAACCTGCATCCTCGTCATTCGCGGCTGCGGACCCATCGGCTACCCTGGCGCAGCGGAAGTCGTCAACATGCTCCCGCCCGACGCTCTCGTCAAGCGAGGCGTCAACCAGCTACCCTGCATCGGCGATGGACGCCAAAGCGGTACCTCCGCCAGCCCGTCGATCCTCAATGCCTCACCGGAAGCGGCCGCAGGCGGCAACCTCGGCATCCTTCGCACGGGCGATATCCTCAAAGTCGACCTCAACGCCCGCACCGTCAACATCCAGATCTCGGACGCGGAAATCGAGGCCCGCTGGAAGGAACTCGGCGTCTATCCGGTGCCCCCCAGCGGCAGCCCCTGGCAGGAACTCTACCGCGCCCACACCGGACAGCTGGCGGAAGGCGCCTGCCTCGAGTTCGCCGTCAAGTACAAGAACATCGGTGCTACCGTACCCCGGCATAATCATTAAAATTTCCACAGCCTGTGTCGTTTGTTTCACTCATGTTAAGGTCTAAGTGAGGGGAGTGGCTCCGCTCCCCTCCGTGTACCTTGCTTGACCGGAATGTGTGTTGCATTCTCACGTCAGGCTTTATGAGCAAAGCTTCGAAGCGAACAACTAGACCGTAGAATCCAGCCGCCCCCGTACCTTCGGGGCATATCGCAAGTGGCGGATCATCCGCGGTTCATGGGGACTCGCAGGAGGAACTTACATTGAAGCGCTACCTTTTTGCGCGCTTTTCGGCCCTTCCGGCCATTTTTGCGGCTGCCGTCGTTTGCACGCAGCCCGTACGAGGCGAGGATCTCGCCGTAGCGTATTCTCAGATCGCCTCTGGCTTCAACGCGCCCACGCAAGTCACCTCAATGCGTGACGGTAGCAACCGGCTTTTCATCGCCGAGCACAGCGGCACCGTACAGGAACTCAGTCCAACCGGGGAAGTACGCCTGTTCCTGGACATCACCAACCGCGTCTTCGAGCGCGACGGCTTCTGCTGCAACGAACAAGGCCTTCTCGGCATCGCGTTCCCGCCCGAAGGCAAGCCCAAGGACCACTTTTTCATCTCCTACGTCGACCGTGACTCCAACGTCGTCGTATCCCGCTTTGAGATCTCCCCGGAAACCGGCGTCGGCGACCCCGCCAGCGAGAAACGTCTGCAGGTCGTACCTCATCCGGACGTCAATCACTACGGCGGCAAGATCGTCTTTCACCCCACCGACGGCCTCCTTTATTGGAGCATCGGCGACGGCTCCGCCGGTTTCAACGTGATCTTCGCCCAGGACACCTTCTCCCCCTACGGCAAGATCCTCCGCTTTGACGCCTACGCCGAACAGGTTCCTGCAAACCTCGAAATCTACGCCCGCGGCCTCCGCAATCCCTGGCGCTTCTCTATCGATTCGGCCACCGGCGACATGTACATCGGCGACGTGGGCGAAAACACCTTCGAAGAGCTCAACTACATCCCCGGCGGCACCGAAGCCGGCAAGATGAACTTCGGCTGGGGCATCATGGAAGGCCATTTCTGCTACGAGTTCGGCGAATGCAAAACCGAAGGCCTCGACCTCCCGATCTTCGCCTTCGACCATGAAACCGGCTGCTCCTCAACCGACGGTGAAACCTACCGCGGCGCAAACCCCGCCTGGCAAGGCAAGCACTTCTTCGCGGACTTCTGCCGCGGCACCATCTGGTACACCAAGCGCATGGACGACGGCACCTGGATGACCACCGAAGCCATCTACTGGCCCGACGTCGCCGTATCTTCGTTCGGCACCGGTGACGACGGCGAAATCTACTTCGTCGGCTACGTCTTCGGAGGCGTCTACAAGCTCGAACTCAACGCCGCTCCCATGGGAGAAACCGCCCCCGGCAGTGACGAGGCCGCCCGAGGACCTCGCAAAGGCCGCCGGGCATCCTCCAAGAAGCAGTAAACTGAAGACTCAGTGCGGACCCTCTCGAAAAAGACACAGTACTCCCTTCGTGCCCTCTACGCCCTCGCCCGCAACTTCGGCCAGGGTCCGACACTGATCTCCAAGCTCGCCAAAGAAGAATCCATCCCCCAGGACTTCCTGGAAAACATCCTGCTGTACCTCAAGCGCGAAGGCCTCGTGGTCAGCAAAAAGGGAAAGGGTGGCGGCTACGCACTCAAAGCCCCACCCGAACGCGTCACCATAGGCTCCATCATCCGTATTATGGAAGGTCCGCTAGCCGCACTGCCCTGCGCCAGCGAAACGGCGTACCGCAAGTGCGACGAATGCATCGACGATCGCTTCTGTGGCACCAAGATGGTCATGCGCGAGGTTCGCGACGCCACCGCCGCCATTCTCGACAACACCACCCTCGCCCAACTCTGCCAGCGCATGGACGACGCCCGCTCCCGGCATGAGACGATCCAGCGCGAATCCGAAGAAGCCCTGATGTACTACATCTAGGCAACACAGCGAAAGTTTTCGAAACAACAGCCTCCAGGAAGCATCTTTCGGCTGAAGGACCAACAGAGCAAAATCAACAGGCTTTGATTCGCTCTAATCCTTTCGACGAAAAAAGCTGATATAGTTTGTGTGGCAATGCCTGGTTTGCATTGCTTTTGGAGGCGCCATGTGTCGCTTACCGGCTTTGTTGCTGGCTTTATCTACTGCTGCCCTTTGTTCCGATCTCCCCGCAGGGGTACACCCCAAGCCGGGACGTCTCACCATATTCCTTGAAAAAATTGAATCCGCTACTGCCGCCACGGCTGCCGTAATTCGCAGCGAGGTCGCCGCAACGCTGGAGACCGCCGGCGTTGATGTGCACTGGCACGATGGGCGCGGCGAAGTACAGGGCAGACTGGCCGTGATCCGCTTAACCGGATCATGTATGCCCGTGTTCGCGCCCATCGTCTCGGTAGGCGGCTTTTCGCCGCGCACTGCCGAGGCGCTTGGTTTAACCCACGTCACCGACGGCAAGGTGCTCTCGTTCGCGGAAGTCCGCTGCGACCAGATCCGCAAGTACGCCGGCGAGGCCATCGTCCGTGCTACCCACTCGGAAATAGAGCGGCAAACCATGCTCGGTCGCGCCATTGCCCGGGTCGCGGTGCACGAGGTCTATCACATCCTCCTCGCCACCACCAAGCACGGCAAGTCCGGCATCGCCAAAGCCAGCCAGACGCCGGAACAGCTCATCGCTGCCCGCCTGAACTTCGCCGCTGACGAAGAACAGGCGCTCTCCGCCTCCGTGGCCCTGCCCTCGGAATCGGTGGGCGCTACCGTAGGCAGCCTTGCCTACGCCTCCGGTGAGGACTCCGAATCCGCTACCAGCGTCCGCCGCTAGACCTTTAAGGATTCCATAACAACAGGCGCACGGGTTGAAACTCCTGCGCCTGTCCATCTTCCCCGTTCCTCGTGCGGCAAGCGTGTGTCCAGGTCGGACAGTTCGAAATCACCACCAACGTGTCGTTTTCCGCCACCAGTTCCAGATAGTGCCGTTGTACGAACGTCGCCCCATCGCTCGCCACCTGCATCAGCGGCATCCCCGTGTCGGTGGAAAGTCGGGCCCCAGGCCCCAACTCGCCGCTTTGCACCGCCGCTACAGCCCCTGCCTGTGGACAGCGTTCAGCGTGATTATCCGCGCTGTAGAAATGAGTTTCAACGGCCTGCTTTCCATCCAGATTTGAGATGCGAAAGCGCTGGCCTTTCTGAACAACCCCTGCCCACCCGTTACCCGCGGGTACGGTGAGGTCCACTTCGTATTGCATGCGTGCGGCAGCCCCTCTCGGAACACAGTCCCTGTGGCGGGAAACAATCCCACTTCTAAAGGCGCTACGCTTACTGCCGGGCCATACCACAAGGGCCGCAGGCGCTCACGCCGGATCAGCGGGACGGGGCTTCAACCTTAGCGAGTATAACAGCAACCTTTCGGTTTGCCTTATCGATTTCCTTTATTGCGAAAGGTCGCCGAACCTATGGGCGAAATGTCCCTTTTTCGCGGGCAATTGGCATTGCAGTCGGGTAAAACTGCACAAACGTATAGTCCACCGCACCATTCGCCGAATGGCATCCGTAACAACTCGCTTTTGTCGACAGGACCTTCGTCTGCTTCCCCGCGCCGGTCCTAAACGTCAGGTACGCCCAGCCGGCACCTGGAAACCGCGTCGTATCCTTCACCGACGCCTCAATTCCAACAACCTCACCCTGAAAGTGCCCGCCGCGGTTGATCGACCCCTCGGACACGGACTTACGGATCTCCAGAATAAACATCGTCCCGTTGGGCCACTTGCCGGTCTTTTTGAACTCCGCCCAGGCCGCCGGATTTACAAACACTGAATCAAACTGCGGAGGTCCCGACGACGTCGCCGCCGGACCGTACGTCATCCCCAACCCGGACGACAGGTACACCCACTCCCGGTAATCTTCCGGAAACCGCACCGCGCCATCTGCCGTGTACTCCGGCCCCGAGGCCGCCTGCACCGCCAACGCACCCAAAACACCCAGCAGGAAAAACCGCATCCCCTCAGCCTATCATCGCGTCCGCCAAGGGTCCGCGAACCGCGCATCCCGCAAGAACCCTTCATCGGTAAGCGACTTCAGGAACTCCACCAAATCCGCCTTGTCCTGCGCCGTCAACCCCGGCAGCGGGCGCAACAACGCATCCTCTTTCGCCAAATGTTCACGCAACGTACCGGCTGCGTATCCTTCCACCAAAGCCTCCAGCGTCGCCACGCTACCGTCATGCAAGTACGGCGCTGTCACCGCGATATTCCGCAAGCTCGGCGTCCGAACCCGCTCCCGCCTCGGCTCCTGCTTCTGCCCCTGGTACTGCACCGGCCCTCCCAGATTCCACCCGCCATGGCATTGAAAGCACCCCGCCTTCCGGCTCGAAAAGAACACCACCTCCCCACGCTTCGCCGCTGCCGAAATCGCATCCGCCTCCCCGCCGTACCGGTAGCGATCGTACGGCGAGTTCGTCGAAACTAGCGTACGCTCAAACGCGGCAATCGCCTTTGTTACATTCTCCAGGCTCACCGCCCCCTCACCCGGGAACGCAGCCGTGAACAACCGTTGGTACACCGTGTCCTCGCGCAACGCCCGCAACAACTCCGCCTCTCGCGTACCCAACTCCACCGGGTTCGTACCCAACATCGGCACCAGCGCCTGCTGCTCGAGGCGCGTCACCTCCCCCGGCTTCACCCAGGTCAACGACGGATAGAACCCCACATTCGCAAGGCTCATGCTGGACCTCGGATGCACCTCCCCCGTCGACCCCTTCGCCCGCGCCAGCCCATCGGTAAACGCCAACTCCTGGCGGTGGCAACTCGCGCACGATTGCTGCCCGTTGCCCGACAGCCGCTTGTCATAAAACAGATGCCGCCCCAACTCCACCTTCGCCGCCGACATCGGATTATCGCTGGGCACAAACGGCTCCGGGAAAACAGCCGCCGCCAGCAAAAGAAAGCTAAGCAAGCACAGCCCCCATGTGCGTCGTATCGTACCCCGCCAGCACTTCTAACTTCCGTCTCAGTTGGGACCGTTGCAGTACATCCAAAAACATCTGCACCGCGGGCAAATCCAGCATCTGCCGCCGCAACACAAAGTCGTACCGTTCCGCCCGCACCGGCACAAAGTCCAGCCCAAACGCATTCGCCGCGGACCGGGTCGCCAGGCAGCAATCTGCATCCCCGGTAGACACCGCGTACGCCGCAGCCAGATGCCCATGCGCCACCCTGTCGTAGCCTTGTACCTTCGCCGTAGGCAGCCCAGCGTCCGCCAGCAGCCGGTCCAGCAACGCCCGGCTCCCCGACCCCGCTTCACGATTCACAAACCGCACCCCGCTCCGCGCCAACCCGGCAGCCGTCTTCAATCCCAAAGGATTCCCCGGCGTTACGACAAACCCCTGCTCCCACCGTGCAAACTGGATCACCGCGAACTCTTCGCGCGGCCACTGCCGCCGCAGGTACGGTAGGTTGAACTCCCCCGTCTCCACATCCTCGATGTGCGCGCCCGCAACATGCACCTTCCCCTGCTGCACCCACTCCAGCGCCAGCTTGCTCGACGCAGGCGCACTCACAATCTCCAGTCCGCCTTCGCTCTTCCGCTCGGCCATCCGCGCCACCAGCCCCGACGCCGGGTCGCACCCCGCTACGACGATCCCTCTTGCTCCACCCGTCTCAGCCGGCGCAAACGGCGACAGCGACGCCTGTAGCTTCGCGCCGACCTTCGCGATCACCCCATCGGACTCCGGAATCTGGTACGGCGCGGCCTGCACCGGAACCCCAATCAACCGGTCGCCCACCCGGCACAACCGTACCGCCGCCCCCTTCGCCGCAGGCGCCGCACTCAGCACCTCAAACGGCACCGCCGTCGGCGCAACCTCACTCCCCTCGAGTGAAAACAGCTCCTCAACCGAAACTTCAAGTTCCCGCGCCAGCCGCAAGGTTACCTCGGTATTCGGCACATACGACCCCGCCTCGATCGCATAAATCGTCTGCCGGCTGATCCCCGCCCGCTTCGCCAACTCCGCTGCCGCGACACCGCGAGCCCGCCGCACCGCCCCAAGCTTATTTCGAAGTTCCATGCGCCACCACTTCGATCTTGCTCAGCATCCGTACGGACCTCGCCCCTCGCTTATCCTTCGGGGCCACCAATCGAAACGCCCCTTGCGCCGCTGTCATCGGCTTGCCGCCCGCCAAGTCCGCCACCAGCACCTGATTGTCCGTGAATGCAGGATCCAACTCCGCCAGCGAGTACACCGCCTGATACCCGTCGCTCGACGTCGCCACCACGTAGTGCGCCAGCCCCTTGCCGCGCAACTCCGGCACGCCCGCCATCTTCAGCAACTCATGCAGCCACACGCCGTCGTACTTCACCACGATGCCGTCGTTACTGGTCTCGACACTCGCCCGCGGCAGTTTGGCAAACTCCGCCGCACTATACTTCAGCGGCGTCTTCACCGCCCCCTCCACGCGTAGTTCTTGACCCCAGGCCCCCAGACACACCAGTGTCCCGATTACAAACAGGCGTCGCGTATACATGACATCCGCAGTATACCGCCACCAATAGAAAACGGGCGGCAAGGTGTTACCCTCGCCGCCCGAAGCGTACATTACTGCTGCAGCCTGTTTACGGAATCGGCTGCTTCACCAGTCGAACCACAATCTGGTTCCGCGCCGTACGCCCCTTGCTGTCGGTGACATCCAAGTAGAACAGATAGTCGCCAATCAGCTGGTTCAGCTGCACGATCGTCACCGCCGAAGTCGGCGACTGAATCGCAGCCTGCGTATTCGGGCTCGACCAGCGGTACGTCAACGGCAGATCGCCCGACGGGCTGGTGCTCAGCGAACCGTCCAAGGTCACCTGACGTACGTTGGTTTCAAGCAACGGAGCATTCCGGATGCTCACCACCGGAACATTCGGATCCGGGCCCGGATTCCCGGTCTCCGGCGTCACCTGCACCGTCAACGACTGTGTCACCGTCTGCCCGTTCCGGCCCGTAGCCGTACAGGTGTAGGTGGTCGTCTCACGCGGGTACACCAAGGTCTGCGCCGTGATGTTCTGCCCGTTGTTCGGCTGGATGTTGATCGTCACCGCATTGTCCGCCAGGCAGGTCAACAGCACCTGCGCGCCAGGACGTGGCGACACCGGAGGATTCGCCGTAAACGACGTGATCCGTACACCGGCGTTCACAAACACCGTAGCCGTAGCCGTGGTGCTGCCCGCGCTGTTCGTAGCCGTCAGAGTATAAGTGGTGGTCGCACTCGGGCTCACCGCGCGCGCCCCATTCAACTCCGAAGAACCCAAGGTCGAAATCGTCACCGACGTCGCACCTTCGGTCTGCCACTCAAGCGTCGAACTCTGCCCCTGGTCAATCGTAGGGGGCGTCGCCGTAAAGCGAACCACCCGCGGCAGACCAACAGCCGTATTCACCGACACCGTCGTACTGCAAGTTGCCGTCTGGCCGCCCACACCCGTCGCAATTACGCGATAAGTGGTGGTCGACGTCGGCGACACCGTTACAGTCCCATTCGGCTGCACCGTACCCACGCCGGGCTCGATCATCACCGAAGTCGCATTCTGCGTTAGGTACGAAATCGTGGACGATTCACCGGCCACAATGTTGGTGGGCGTCGCAAAGCAGCTCACCACGCGAGTTTCCGGACGATCCACCGTAATGGTCACCGAAGAGGTCGCCTCGCTGGTGCGATTCTTCGCCGTCAACGTGTACGTGATGTTCTCGTTCACAATCACCGACGAACGGCCTTCGAGCGCCACCTTGCCGAGGCTCGGCGTAATGGTCACTTCGTCGGCGTTCACCACCTTCCACTGCAGCTCAGAGCTTGCACCCTGCGCCACGCGAGTGGGGTTGGCGATGAAGAACAGAATCTGTACACGATCTTCGCTACGCGTCGTTACACGAACACGAGCCGAAGCCGACAAGCCCGACGTATTGCGTACCGTCAACCGGAAGCCATACATCTCGCCCGCCGCCGCATTAAACGTGGTCGCAACCGCAGTGGGCGAAGACAACGCAATCGCAGGACCCGTCTCCTGCACCCACTGGTACGTCAACTGTTCGCCGTTCGGATCATACGAGTTCGATCCATCCAGGCGAACCAGACCCGCCGGAACACCAATCTGGTCCGGACCCGCATCCGCCACCGGCGGCTGCAGCGGACCCGTACGCACCGTGCGGTTCAGCAGTTCATAACGTACACGCGGCACATCCACCGGCACCGGCTTGCCCGACGCCAGGAAGTTCTTCGGCCGCATCAGGTTGCCCCACTGCACACCGAACACTGCGCGGCCCGTCGATCCGCTGCGTCCCATGAACGTCTCGTTGACGCCGCCTTCCACGGTAAAGCCGATCTTCTCGCTCACCGGGACCACAAAGCGCAACGTACCGCCCATGCGATCCGCAGATCCGTAGGCCTTCAGATAACCGAGGTTGCCCTCCGCGTACGTGTTGCCCACAAGGCCGACAACGCCGCTGACACCGGCCTGATCCACAACGCGCAAGTAATCTTCGCGCATCAGGTTCGCCGCCGTCATGCCGTTGGCCAGAATGACGTTGGCGCGATTCACCACCGCTTCATCCATAAAGGCCTTGGTGCCGAACACACCGATGCGGCCGCGTCCAAACAGGTAATCCGCCGTGAATGCAGCCTGGCCCAGCGTACCTCCGCTCGCCATACCACGCAGATTCACATGCTTGAACGAACTGAACAAGCTGCCCTGGAAGCGCCCAATGCGATTCACAAGACCGATGTCGAACTGTCCTTCACGCTGCGTGTGGTAGTACAGGTACTCGCCCTGCGCCTGCACGGCAAAGTTGTCGCCCAGGTAAGAGAAGTACCGTCCACGACCGCTGAACGTCGCATTGCCATTGGAATCCGGCCCAACGTTGATGCCCAGCAAAGAGAACTTGCTCGACAACGGATCGCCGGAGAAGTTGGAAGGCCGCGTATCGACAGGACCACCCAAGCCCACCTGCGCGCTACCGCCAGTCGCGCCGCCAGGACTCATCAGCCCCGACGAAGCACCAGTCGCACTAGCCGTACCATCGGGATTCAAGCCCAGCTTCTGCATGATCGCCGCGTGTTGCGACTTCATGGCATCCATATCGCGCTGCAGTTGTGCGTTCTTGTCCTGCAGATCCTTCAACCGCGTCAGGATCTCGTCCAGCAGATCAAGCCGCTTCAGGACGTCGTTGCAACAGTCCTTCATCGCCCCGCTCGCCACCTGATCCTTCATGCCGCGAACTGCATCCGCAGCGCCGCCCGCCGCGATGGTCTTTCCGTTCCCATCCAGTACGGTAACCGCCACGCGGCGATTGATCCAGCGCGCCTCATCCGTGCGCGTGAACACCGGCTTCTCGCCCCTTGCCGCCGGATCTTTCTCACCTTTGGACACGATCTGAATCTGGTTCGAAGCAGCGCCGTACTTCACAAGGAAGTCACGCACCGCTTCGGCACGCTTCGCGCCCAATGCATCGTTGTACGAACTCGATCCGATCCCGTCCGTGTGCCCGTCAAGGCGCACGCGGTACGCCGGATTGCCCTTCAGCAACTCCGCAATTCGGAGCAAGCTGGGGAAGCCGTCGGTAAGGACGGCCGAATTGAATTCAAAATTGATTTCCTCCCAATCATCCTTTGTGACGCCTGCCGGCGGTTGCTGTACTTGGCCAAAGGCCACAACCGACGACGCGGCCATCGCAAACAGGAGCGGAAGCGAGAGCAGCCGCTTTCTATCGATTTGTCTCATTTTTCTACTCCGGAAACTCCCGGCCGTAGCAGCGCAGTGAAACTGTGACGTGTACGGGTCATGGGCTCAGTGCTGCAATTTGTGAACCAATTCCAAAATTGGGAAGTGGTTGAAACGCAACACCCGCCACCGGAACAAAACGTCACACCAGCGGAACCGCTCTCCAACCCTTCCACCGATCGTGAAAAAATTACCCATATCCCGAGCGTTCTTTCCAGGATTCCCAGCATCGTCCGCGTAGGATAATGAAGTCCTATGTCCGAAGAGCGCAAGTGGGGCTTCAACACCCAGTCGTTACACGCCGGCTACGCGCCTGATCCAACCACCAAGGCCCGGGCTGTGCCCATCTACCAAACCACCTCCTTCGTGTTCAACGATTCCGAACACGCCGCGAATTTGTTCGCGCTCAAGGAGTTTGGCAACATCTACACGCGCATCATGAACCCAACCACCGACGTGCTCGAACAGCGCGTCGCAGCGTTGGAAGGCGGCGTTGCCGCCCTCGCCCTGTCCAGTGGACAAGCGGCGCAGTTCATCGCGGTCACCAACATCGCGCAGGCAGGCGACCACATCGTTTCCTCCAGCACCTTGTACGGCGGCACGTACACGCAGTTCGACGTCAGCTTCCGCAAGATGGGCATCGATGTCACCTTCGTCGAGCCCGACGATCCGGAAAACTTCCGCAAGGCGATCCGTCCCAACACGCGCCTGGTCTACGGAGAAACTATCTCCAACCCCCGCAGCAACGTGCTCGACATTGCCGCTGTTGCCGACATCGCGCATGCCCATAACGTACCGCTCATCATCGACAACACCTTCGCCAGCCCCTACGGTTGCCGCCCCATCGATCATGGCGCCGACGTGGTTCTCCACTCGCTCACCAAGTTCATCGGCGGCCACGGTACGTCCATCGGCGGCATTATTGTCGACAGCGGCAAGTTCAACTGGGGCAACGGGCAAATCCCGCTCATGAGCGAACCCTCCGCTGCCTATCACGGCATGAAGTTCGCAGAAGCGCTCGGCCCCATCGCCTACATCATCAAGTGCCGCGTAGAAGGCCTGCGCGACATGGGTCCGGCCCTCAGCCCGTTCAACTCGTTCCTGTTCCTGCAGGGTGTGGAAACGCTCGGCCTCCGCATGGACCGCCACTTTGCCAACGCGCTCGCGGTGGCCAAGTTCCTCGAAAGCCACCCGAACGTATCCTGGGTCAAGTACGCCTCGCTTCCGTCGAGCCCGTACTATGAGCTTGCCAAGAAGTACACACCCAAGGGCGCGGGCGCAGTCTTCACCTTCGGCGTCAAGAGCGGCTACGAAGGCGGACGCAAGTTCATCGACAATCTGAAGCTCCTGTCGCACCTGGCCAACGTCGGCGATGCCCGTTCTCTGGTCATCCACCCGGCGTCCACCACGCACCAGCAGCTAACGCCCGAACAGCAGACCGCCGCCGGTGTCTCGCCGGACATGGTGCGCCTCTCGGTCGGTTTAGAAGATCTGGACGACATCCTCTGGGACATCGACCAGGCCCTCAAAGCCTCCGCCTAAAAAAGCCAAAGCCTCCAGGATCGCCAAGACCCTGGAGGCTTTTCCAATTTTCTCTGAAGAACTACTGCGGCAGGAACGTCCGCAGATGCGGATAGGTCTTGCCAATAAAGTCCCGCGCATAGCGATCAGCGGCCGCCAGCTGCTCTGGCGTATTTCCCGCTCCCGCCACCACACGAACCAGCGCTGTATCCGTACGGTTGTACCGGATGGCATCGGCCACCACATAGTATTTGGCCTTGTATTCATTGGCCACCGAACGGTCGCGCGACTGATACCAGTAATACACGAGACTCCGGCTGTCACCCTTGGCAACCACGTACCGGTTCACTTCCAGAGGCTGTCCACTAGGCAAGGTCAGCTCTTCGATGGTCGAGGTCTGTTGCACCCAACCGGACCCCGGCAAGCAGTTCTTCGGCGAATGCGGAGCCTTGCCATTGCGCTGCGAACGGAACGCCGCAACAAACAGATTCAGGTTCGCTTCACCGGGAATCATGTAGTCGCGGATGAGCAAGTCGTCCGCCTGCAAAGCGTCCGAGACTTCCTTCTCGATCACCCCACGAACTCGCAATTGCCAGTTCTCGATCTTGTCTGGGAACCGATCCAGCGGCTGCAGCGGAGGCACAGACTCGGCCCTGTTATAGCTCAACAGCACCACACCCTGCAGCACCAGGAGTCCCGTCAGAATCCGCGCCGCGTTGGACTTCAAGAATGCAAAACTCATGCCGCCGCTGCCGCGCCTCCCTGACGCTTCGTCCAAATCCAATTGATCGCCGTATGCAGTGCCACCAGTAGAATGAGGTCGAGGACAAAGATCACCCAGCCCTCCATCGTGTGCAGCGTACCTTGCACCAGCGCGGGGTCGCTATCGGCAATAATGCCGGTAGCCGTGACGCGAGCCGCATTGGCAGCCACCGCGATCGGTACCGTACCCGCCAGCAGCACCCACTTCATCCACGGCTTATCGTCAAAGAAGTAGCCATACACGATCCCAATAAAGGACAGCGACAGCAAAGACCGGATGCCGCTACAAGCTTCCACCACCGACAGTTTCGTAGTGGCCAGCTCAATAATGTTGCCATCACGCAGCACCGGGATGCCCACCAGCAGCAGAACGTTTTCCGCCACCTGGGACGCAAACAATTGCAGCGGCAAGGTCAGTTGACCGTAAATCACTTTGGGCAACGGCACCATAAAGGTGAGCACAAAGATCGGCAGGCCGCACGCCTTCAGGACGTTCCAGCCACCGGTTAACAGAATCGCCCCAGCCAGGATGATGATAAAGGACGTACGTTGCAAAAACAGTTCAGCGCCCAGGCTGCCGACAATCAATTGCACCGATCCCCAAAGCACCACCAGAATCCCCAAATAGTTGGGAACCCAAGGCTGGCCCAAAATCTCTTCGCGCTTTTGCCACGCGATAAAAGCTGCAATTGGGGGAACAAAAAAGCCATGGCCGACATCTTCATCAGTGGACCACTGAGTGACTAACGCTTTGAAGATGGCAACATAGCTCACCAGCAGAATGGCGCTAAACCAAAGGATCGAGGTCCAAGGGATGGGCGTTTCGACGGCGCTGCTGGCTTTCTCGGTGGGTCGGGCCTCAACGTGGGCCACTGCGGCTGTATCGCCGCTCATTTGCTGCATTTGAAAAAACGAGCCCCTTGCACCAGTAGACCACAAGGCGGGGGCCGCTAGCTTTGGCGGGGCGGACGGTAAAATGAAGATGCAAATGTCAAAACTGGCTCTTGCCGCACTGGCTTCGGCCTGCCTTGCGGTCGCACAACCGGCGATTCTGCCCCTGCGCGACATCAAGGCCGGCATGAAAGGCGTCGGCAGGACCGTCTTTTCCGGCGACCGTATCGAAGAATTCCAGGCCGACATCCTCGGCGTTCTGGAAAACTCCGGCCCCCGCCAGTCCATCATCCTCGCTCGCTTGAGCGGCGGACCCATCGCCAAAACCGGTGTCATGCAAGGCATGAGCGGAAGCCCGGTGTACGTCGACGGCAAGCTGATCGGCGCCGTCGCCCTGGCCTTCACTTTCGCCACAGACCCCATCGCCGGCATCCGCCCCATTGAGGAGATGCTGGACGTGACCCAGTCCACCAACGCCTCCCCCCGCCGCGAGATCGCTCTCCGCGCCGGAGACCCCACGGCTGCCAAGCTCGTCGAACTCGCCACACCCGTCTCCTTCTCTGGATTCAGTGAGGCCGCCGTATCCCGCTTCGCGCCCGAACTCCGCAAGCTCGGCCTCGAGCCGATGCAGGGAGCCCTGGCCGGCGGCGGCGCCAACACCAACACCACCCCCGGCGACCGTACCCGCATCAAGCCCGGCTCCATGATCTCCGTCCAGTTGATGACCGGCGACATGGCCGTAGCCGCAGACGGCACCGTCACCATGATTGACGGCGATAAGCTGTACGCCTTTGGCCACCGCTTCCTGTCAGAGGGCGTGACGGAAATGCCCTTTGCGCGATCCGAAGTCATCGCGCTGCTGCCCAACATCAATACGTCGTTCAAGATTTCCACCGCCCGCGAACACATGGGCGTCATCACGCAGGACCGTAACGCCGCCATCGCCGGAACCTTCGGCGGCAAACCGACGATGGTGCCCGTGGCCATCACCGTACGTGGCGCGGACCGTACCAAGCCCACCCGTACGTACAACATGCAGATGGTCCGCAATCGTACCCTGCTGCCCATGCTCGCCCAAATGGCCATCTTCTCCTCCATCGACGGCACTGAGCGTACCCTCGGCCCCGGCACCCTGCGACTTCGCGGCACTCTGGAATTTGACGGCGGACTTCCGCCGATTCGCCTCGACAACGCCTTCGCCTCCGACATGAACGCGCCCGCGCTAGCCGCCGCGTACACGTCGCTCCCGATCTCCTACGCCCTTCAATCCGGCATCGACACCATGCAGCCCAAGTCGATCCGCATCGATATAGAAGCCGTCGACGACAAGAAGTCGCTGCACCTCGATCAAGCGTGGGTCTCCGCACGCGAGGTCCGGCCTGGCGATGCGGTCGAGATCAATCTGTCGCTCACCGGCGAGAACGGCGCCGAACTCTTCCGCAAGGTCCAGTTCCCATTGCCTGTCGGCATGGCTCCCGGACCGCTGTACTTCACCATCTCCGACGGCATGACCGCCAACTTCGCCGAACTCCTGCAAAGCACCGGGGGCGCCCGCGCGCGAACTCCATCGCAGGTCGCGCAGCTACTGAACTCCCTCCGCCCCAACGACCGTATGCTCGTCCGCGTCTGGCGCGCCGAACCTTCTTACGGCGTACCCGGCGGCGAGATCCCCGATCCTCCGGCCTCCGTCGGACTCGTCCTGGCGCGGCTGCAAAGCTCCGGCGCACTCGCCGTCAACAACGCACGCGGCGCCAAGGTCGCCGAAATCGAAGTGGATTTGAATGGCGCCATCGGCAGTGGCTCCAAAACCCTGCTGGTGGAGGTCAAGGAACCACAATGAAGCTGGCCAGTCTTCTGTTCGCCACAACCGCCGTACTCTTGCCCGCCGCCACAACCGCTACCTGGGAAATGAACGGCTACGCGGACTTCCTCCGTGGCAAGCTGCAAGGCCTCTCGCTCAACCGCGACGGACGCCTCGCCCTCGCTCCGCGCCTCGATGCCGTATTCTCCAGCGAACAGCCGGAAATCTGGTCCATCGCGCGAGGCAACGACGGCTCGCTGTACCTCGGCACCGGCCATCGCGGCCGCGTCTATCGCGTCGAACCCGGCGCCAACAAAGGCACCTTGCTTTGGACGTCCGACCAGCCCGAAGTCTTCGCCGTCGCCGTCGATTCCAAAGGCATCGTCTACGCCGGAACTTCGCCGGACGGTAAGGTCTACCGCATCGAGAACGGCAAAGCGACGGAGTACTTTGCGCCCACCGGCACGCGCTACATCTGGTCGCTGCGCATCGGACCCGACAACGCGCTGTACGTCGGCGCAGGCGAGGCCGGCAACATCTATCGCGTCACCGCAGCAGGCCAAGGCGAACTGTACTTTGAAAGCGGCCAGGCCCACATTACCGCACTGGCCTTTGATCGCGACGGCCGCCTGCTCGCGGGCAGCGAACCCAATGGCATCCTGTACCGCGTCACCGCCAAGGGCAAAGCCTTCGTACTCTTCGATTCCAGCCTGCCGGAGATCCGCGCGATCCTGCCCCTCCCCGACGGCTCCGTGTACGCCGCCGCCTTAGGAGGCTCGCTCGCCAAGCGCGGCGGCACTCCCAGCGCGATCCAGGGCATCCCCAATGCTCCGGTCGTATCCACCACCGGCACGTCGATCACGGTCACCGATTCGCAGGCCGGCTTCCCCAAAGCGGCCGAACCCAAGCCCTCTGTGACGTCCACCCTCACCACGTCCGCCGTCGGAGCCGCCGCGCAAACCTATGAGATCTCCGGCATCGACAAGTCGGCCATCTACAAGATCAGTGCCGACAACATGGTGGAAAACATCTGGACCTCGAAGGACGAAAACATCTACGACCTCGCGCTGGCAGAAGGCAACACGCTGCTCTTTTCCACCGACGGCCAGGGCCGTGTGTACCGCTTAAACGACGATCGCCGCCCCACGCTCATTCTGCAGACCAACGAAGGCGAGACCTCGCGCCTCGTCACCGCGCCGGAAGGCATTTTTGCGGCTTCCGGCAGCGCAGGCAAAATCTACAAACTCGCTACCGCGCTCAGCCCCAAAGGCGAGTTTGAAGCGCCCGTACACGACGCTGGTTCAGTTTCACGCTGGGGGCGCCTGCACTGGCTCGGCGACCTTCCTGCCGGCACCTCGGTGGAGTTCCGCACGCGCACCGGCAACTCGTCGCGTCCCGATGCCACGTGGAGTGACTGGTCCGCCCCACTGCGCGACTCAAAGAACGCACTCATCGCAAGTCCTAACGCGCGCTTCATTCAGTGGAAGCTTTCCATGACCGGCTCTGGTACAGCCACGCCATCCATCCACTCCGTCACGGCCGCGTACCTGCCGCAGAACAACGCGCCTGCCGTGCGGAGCGTGTCGGTATCGTCCGCCGCCAAGCAGGCTTCGGGCAGCGCCGGCGCGGCCACTGCAGCCAATGCGCAGGCCGCGTTCAGCGTCACCGTCACGGAGTCCGGCGAGGCAGCAGGCGGAGCGAACACGCAGGCCACCGCGCTGTCCCGCAGCGGGTCGCAACCGACGCAGGTCACCTGGCAGGCCGACGACCCCGAAGGCGACAAGCTCATCTACGCGCTCTATTTCCGCGGGGAAGACGAACAGGAATGGAAGCTGCTGCGCGCCAATCTGTTCGAAAACACGTACATGCTCGAAAGCGACGTTCTTGCCGATGGCCGCTACCACTTCCGTGTCATCGCATCGGACCGCCCTTCCAATCCGCCGCAGTATTCGCGTGAGGCGCAAGGCGTCAGCGCGCCCGTGCTAGTGGACAACACGCCGCCTGTACTTCGCCTCCTCAACAGCCGCCGCAATGGCGACTCGATCGAGATCGATGTCGAAGGTACGGACCAGACGTCGATGCTGCGCCGCTGTGAGTACTCCATCGATGCCAACCCCTGGCAGCCTGTGGAATCGGCCGACGGCGTGACGGACGCTACGACAGAGCGCTTTGAAATTCGCATCCCCAATGTTCGCGCGGGCGAGCATCTGGTAGTCATCCGGGTGTACGATCAGGCAGGCAACGCTGGCTTGGCCAAGGCCGTTTTGCGGCCATGATCTTCAACTCCTTCGAATTTCTCTTTCTCTTTCTGCCGCTGGCAATCGCGCTGTACCTTGCCCTCAACCATTGGGCCTCGCATTACGCAGGCCGTGTGTGGCTCACCGTTGCGTCGGTCTTCTTCTACGCCTGGTGGGACGCGCGCTTTGTTGCTCTGCTGGCCGCTTCTGTGCTCTTCAACTACGTCGTAGGCAAGCAGTGCCGCAGCCGCGCCTGGCTGGTCGCAGGCATTACTGGCAACCTCGCAGCACTGGTGTACTTCAAATACGCGGGCTTCTTCTTCGGTGCCACCGGCATCGTACTGCCGCTGGGCATCAGCTTCTTCACGTTCACTCAAATCGCGTACCTGGTGGATGTCCACCGTCGCGATGCGGACCCTGCCAAATACGGCTTTATCGATTACGCGCTGTTCGTCACGTACTTCCCGCACCTGCTAGCCGGGCCGATCCTGCATCATGGCGAAATGCTCCCGCAGTTTGTGAACTCCACCCGAGCCACATTCAGCGCGGAACGCTTCGCACCAGGACTCGCGCTGTTGGCTGCAGGCCTCGCCAAGAAGGTTCTCATTGCGGACCAGCTTTCGCCGTTTGTCGCCACAGGCTTTGGTAATCTGTCTGTGCTAAATTTTTCGCAGTCCTGGTTAACAGCCCTGGCCTATACCGCGCAGATCTACTTCGACTTCAGCGGCTACACCGACATGGCCCGCGGCATGTCGAAGATGCTGAACATCGAACTGCCGATCAACTTCAATTCGCCGTATCAGGCGCGCAACCTCCAGGACTTCTGGCAGCGCTGGCACATCACGCTCTCCCGCTTTCTGCGTGATTACCTGTTCTTTCCCATCGGCGGCGCGCGGCATCCCTACGTCGCGACCCTCATCACCTTCGCCGTCGCGGGCCTTTGGCACGGCGCCAACTGGACCTTCATCGTCTGGGGGATCCTCAACGGCGTCGGAGTGGTACTGGCAAGGCTTTGGCCGTATCCACTGCCCGCATTGCTGGCCCGTGCGTTGACGTTTCTCAGCGTGACTTGGCTATGGGTCTGGTTCCGCGCGGCGAACCTCACGGACGCCTGGGTCATCACCAAAGCGATGCTGCAGCCTGCATTCACGCAGGCCGCCAATCTGCCGTCCACCATCTGGTTGCTCGCCATCGCACTACCCATCGCTTGGCTGGTTCCCAACACGCAAAAGCTTTTCGAACGCCAATCGCTTACGCCCGCGTGGCGCATCGCGTTAGGCCTATTGCTCGCCCTCTCGGTCACTTTCCTGCAGCATGCCACCGAATTCCTCTACTTCAACTTCTAAGTGGATTCTGGCTACCGCAGGCCTGACGCTCACCGCGGTGGGCGCGTTCAACTTTTGGGTGGACCCGTTTCAGCAGTACCGCGCATCTGCAAAACCTCGCTTCTGGCACACGCTGCAGCGCCAGATCACACCAGGGCTTGCCAAGCGTGGCGGCTACGACGTTGTGCTGCTTGGCTCTTCGATGTTTGAGTGCTTCCGCAATTCTGAAGCGTCACAGCATCTTGGCGGCAAAGCAGCGAATCTTTCGCTCAGCAGCAGTTCCGCCTACGAACTCGGCATGATGCTGAATGTCGCGCTGTCGCACACGCCGGGCGTTCGTCGCGTTGTACTGGACCTCAACGTCAACACCTATGCCGGGCCGACGAATAAACTTTGGGTGCAAGGTCCTTTGCCGTTGCACATGTGGGATCGTAACCCGTTCAACGACGTCCGTTACCTGCTTGCGGCAGATACGTTCCAACGCAGTCTCGACATCGTGCGGGGCAAAGAGGATAAAACCTACCGCACCGATCCGGACCTGCCTTGGGGGTGGGCTCTGGACGTGCGATTCTCACGCGAGGAAGCCACCAAGGGACTGCTACCAGGGGACTTCAACCAACGCTACAAGCAACCGCCGCGCACGACGGAAGAGATGGTCCGGAACTTTGAGACCAACCCGCTGCCGATCATCCGGTCGCACCCACAGATTCAGTTTGATCTGGTGCATCCGCCGTACTCGATCCTCGCCTGGATCGACTTCGAACAGCGCAAGCAGGTGGAGTTGACGCTCGATTGGAAGCGACGCTTATTTCAACTCACCCAAGCGCTGCCCAATGTCGCGATCTACGATTTCCAGGGCGATCGGCGCATTGAAGACTTGGATCACTACACGGATATCTACCACTTCGATCTGCCCACAGCATCTTGGATGCTCAAAGAAATTGGACGCGGCGCCGGAAGTGAATTCCGCGTCACCGCGTCCAACCTGGAGCCAATGCTAAAAATCCAGCAGGAACGAGCCAAGTCCGCCAAAGCGGAAGACTGGCTCAAAAAGCCTTAGCCTGGGCCTGCGCCCACCGCTTCTGTGTACAGCGAGTACATGCTCTGGCTGCCGCACATAAACAGGCGATTGCGCTTGGGTCCGCCAAAACAAACGTTGGCGCACATTTCCGGCAAACGGATGAGGCCGATGCGGTCGCCCTCTTTCGAATAGACGTGCACGCCGTCGTACCCTTCGCCCACCCAGCCGGCGCCGACCCAGATGTTGCCGTCGGTGTCTGGACGAATGCCGTCGGCCTGACCTTCGCGGCCGTCCATCGCCATGTGGATGAATTGCTTCCCATTGCGGAGCTTGGTGCCATCCACATCCCACACTTTGATGTTGTGTGCCGGCTTGCCCGAGGGTGAGTTGCCCGTGTCGGCGACGTACAGCTTCTTGTAATCGGGCGAGAAGCAGATGCCGTTGGGCTTGTAAATGTCGTCGGTGACCTTCTCCATCTTGCCGGTCTGGCCGTCGACGCGATACACCGCTTCTTTGATCTCCAGAGGACCACGGCCGCTACCTTCATAATTCATCATGCGGCCGTAGCCGGGGTCGGTGAACCAGATGGACCCGTCCTGATGCACAGCGGCGTCGTTCGGTGCGTTGAGCGGCTTGCCCTCCCACTTATCGGCAATCACCGTCACTGTGCCGTTATGTTCATAGCGGACCACGCGGCGATTGCCATGTTCCATCGAGATCTGGCGGCCCTGCCAGTCAAACATATTGCCGTTGGAATAGCCGGCTGGCTGGCGCATCACCGACACATGCCCGTCTTCTTCGAGATAACGAAGCTGGCGGTTGTTCGGGATATCGCTCCACACCAGATAGCGGCCCACACCGTTCCAGGCCGGACCTTCCGCCCATAGCGTACCGGTATGCAGGCGCTGAATCGGCGTGTTGCCGATCTTATAGGCGTCGAATCTTTTGTCGAGAGAAATGACGTCGGGATCGGGATAGCGCGTGGGCGTTTTGCCTGTCCAGTCTCTTGTATTGGACTGTTGCGCGAACACTGTTGTTCCCACCGCGAGCAAAGATCTTCTGGAAATCATCGCAGTTAGTATATCGGGAACATGGGCCCAAATCGCGGTGTCTACACCGGCATGTTTGAGCAATCGATCGTCACCTACGAACGCTCCTCATCGAAGCCCTGGAGCTTTGCGCTTTCGCTCACCTTGCAAGCAGCGGGTATCACGACGTTGATCCTGCTGCCGTTGATTTACACCGACCATCTTTCGCAGGCTCTCATCCGCAGCGGACTCACTTTGCCCACCGTGCCGCTGCCCAAAGGTCCGGCTCCAGAGATCGCCCAGCCGGCGAGTGTCTCACGTCCGCAACCGAGGGCCGCTGCCTCAAACACTTTGCTCGCCTTCATCCGCAATCACGCACCGAGGCCGCTGTCCGAAATCCTCATGGACCCTGCGCCGGTTACAGGCATCCCGACTACTGGGGGTACTACGCCGAACATCGCTGGCGACGGCGGCCTCGCGGACGGCATCCTGAGTGGACTGGGCAACAACGCGACTCGCGTACCTCCTCCGCCGCCTCCTCCACCCGTCGAGCGAAAGGCTCCAGAGCAACCGCCGCAGGTGTTGCGAGTGAGCAGCGGAGTGCTGGCGGCCAAGATGGTGCGCCGCGTCGTACCGGTGTACCCGCCGTTGGCCAAGCAGGCTCGAGTATCCGGCACCGTTCGATTGATGGGCAAGATCGGGCGCGATGGCTCGATTCAGGAACTACAGGTTTTGGGCGGGCATCCGCTGCTGGTGAAAGCGGCGGTGGACGCGGTACGGCAGTGGCTGTACCAGCCGACTTTGCTCAACGGCGAACCCGTCGAGGTGATGGCACCGATTGAGGTGAACTTTACGCTCGCCCAGTAGCGTTTACTTGGACTTCTTGGCAGCCTTTTTGGCCGCTTTCTTGGCGGCTTTCTTGGCTGCAGGCAGCGCTGGCTCTTCGTCCTCGTCCAGCGAGGCGGCTGGCGCTTCGTCCATCTCCTCTTCGTCTTCGTCGCCGTCGTCGAGCAGTTCGTCGTCCCCGTCGAGAGACAACGCTCCGCCCGCCGCCTTGAGGGCAGCTTCTTCGGCCAAACGCTTTAGCTCCTTCTTGGAGGGAAGAGGTTCTTCGTGCCGGTAATCATGGTCGTGATAGCACGTACGGCAGCGGACCTTTGCCGCTTTTTCATCCACCAAAGAAACAATGGAGTGATTGGTCAGCCGCTTGCATTTGATGCAAAAATCGTCGATATCGTCGCCGAGTCTTTGGGGCATAACATCCGCGCGGAACCGGCGGACTTTTTGAAGTATATCGCGGGCCTGTTTCCCGCCGCCACCCGTCCAACACGTAGCATAGAGATAGCGAACATGCGGGTTCTGGTATGCGACGATCAAGCGGACGTGGTGGAGGCGCTGCGGCTGCTCCTGAAGGGAGCGGGCTACCGCATTGAAACGGCTGACAGTCCTGCGACTTTGGTCGGCAAGCTCGACGACGGCAAGTACGACATTGTCCTGATGGACATGAACTATTCGCGGGACACGACGTCCGGCGCCGAAGGCCTGGAACTTGTCTCCGCTGTTCGGGCGCGGGCGGGCAAGGTCCCGATCGTCGTGATGACGGCATGGAGCAGCGTCGATCTCGCCGTCGAAGCCATGCAGCGCGGCGCTTCGGATTTTATTCAAAAACCTTGGGATAACCACAAGCTACTGGGTGTCGTGGAGCGGCAGATTTCCAAATCCGCACGCAATGCGTACTCGGAACTGGAGATTGCGCGGACGGTACAGCAGGGGTTGTTTCCGAGCCGCGGCGGCAAGAGCGACGGCATCGAGTTTGAAGGTTTGTGTGTCCCGGCTCGCGAAATCGGCGGCGACTATTACGACTTTTTGCAACTCGAAGGCGGGCGGCAGGCGCTGATTCTGGCCGATGTCTCGGGCAAAGGCGTACCTGCCGCGCTACTCATGGCCAACCTGCAGGCGCTCTTCCGCACGCAGACCGCAGGCGACCTAAAAACAATTCTGCGGAATGTGAACTCGCATTTTTACCGGTCCACTCCGCCCGCGCATTTTGCCACCGCGTTCTTTGCGATCTACGATCCGGCGGCGCGGCGGTTGCAGTACGCCAACTGCGGGCATCCGCCGGCGATGCTGTTTGGGCGCGACGGCGCCAGTTGCCGCAAGCTCGATACCACGGCCACCGTACTCGGGATTATGGACGGGTTTGAGACCGATGTCGAGACCGTGGATGTCCAGGAAGGCGACAGCCTACTGATGTTCACGGACGGACTAACCGAGGCCGGGATTGAGGACGGCGAGGAGTTCGGCGAGGAGCGGATTGAAGAGGTGCTGCGGCGGCATCTGCACCTGCCCGTTTCAGAGCTGGTGGCCGGTGTTGCACGCGCTGCGGAAGAGTACGCAAAAGGTCAACATGCTGATGACATGACACTTGTTGCGATGAGAGTGGTACCCAAAATGGGTATTTGAAGCCCCATTTTGGGTACGTTGTAGGTTATCGAGTGGTGCGAGCCAGCGCCTGCGCGATGGCCAATTCGTACACCGCGAACGCGCGATAGTAGTCCGCGTAGGCGTTCACTTCACGAATCGAAGCTTCTGCCGTGGCGAGTTCGCGAAGGTTGAGGGTGAACAAATTCGTGTCACCCAAATCAAACCGGACGCGTTCGCCGGCTTCCACACGCCGGGTGGTTGCCACTTCGTCCCGAATCACCCCCACGCGTTTGTACGCCGTCACCACAGCGGAGTACGCGTCGCGCACTTCTGTGATGACCTGATCCCGCTGGAAGCGTTCGCGCAGGTTGAGCTGATTCAGCTTAGCCTGGGTGGACTGCAGTTTTCCGGTGGCGGTGCGCCGTTGAAAGGGCAGTTCCCAGGTGAGCGAGGTACGAAGTTCGCGGGGGCCCTGCAGAATCCGCGTGGTGGTTCCGTTGTCCTGGTAGTAGGCGAGGCCGAAGTCCAGAGTCGGCAGGCGCTGGTTTTCCGCCAGCCTCCGGTCCACGTTCAACTGCTCTTTCTGCTGCTGGAAGCGGGCGAGATCCGGACGGCGGTTGAGCGCGCTTTCGATGTCCTGCGCGAGCTTGGCTTCATCCAACTGCTCGGGCGGCGGAAAGCCGGCTGGAGTCTGGTCTACGGTTGGAATGCGCGGATTGCCCATGTCGTCGCGGTAGAACAGGGACAGGTCCAGCGAGGCGAGTTGGAAGCCTCGTTCGGTTTCCACAAGCTGCGAGCGGCGCTGCAGGATGATGCGCTCGTTGTCGAGGACTTCAAAGTCCGGAATCTGGCCGAGCTTTGCCGCTTCGCGCAACTGCGAATCGCGAGCCATGGCGATGTCGAGCACCTGCTGGGCTACCTGGAAGCGCTGGGCCGCGGCGACCCAATCCCAATAGCGGCGGGTGGCCGCCTGGACGATCGCGAGCCGCTGCTGATCGATGGTGAGTTCCGCGAGGCGTACGCCAAGGCGCGCCTTTTGGAGTTCGGCACGGCGGTAGTCAATCGCTCGGCCTTCGAGCAGGGGTAGCTTCAGGCCGGCCCGGTACTCACCGAGGGACCGGGTGAGCACGCTGCCGTAGTAGGACGGAAAATCGCCGGTGCCCTTGGCGTAGCCACCGTAGAAGGCAAGGCCCTGGTAGGGCGTGTATTGTTCCACGCCCGCCTCAACGCTTTCGAACTCGTAATAGCCGAGCCGCGTGGATTCGGCCTTTACCCTGGAGACCAGGTCAAAGCGGCCGAGAGCGGCCAGTACGTCGGCATCCGCGACGTTGCGTTCCTGCAGGGCCACCAGCAGCGGGGGATAGTTCTTTTGTACCGAAGCCAAGACATCGGCCAGGGTCAGAACCTCAGCCCCGTATGCCAAAAATGGAAGGCTGAGGACCAGGAAGAAGAGAGAGTGCAACCTCATTTCTTTTTCTTTTCGTCACCTTCGCCCTTACCGGGTTCCGTTGCTGCGGTTACCGGCGGGAAACCGTTGAATTGACGCCAGACTTCGAACCAGAGCGGGACCGTACGGAGCAGTACCCAGCCGTTGGCGCGGACGCCCTGGCGGAGATATTGCTGACTGGGCCACTTTTCGTCCTTGGGGTCCGGCTGCACCATAATGCGGAACTTGCCCGCACCGTTGTCGGTGGCGTCGACGAGCATCACTTCTCCGCCAAAGGTACCGACGGCGACGGAGGGCCAGCCAGCGAACTGGATGGCAGGCCAGCCTTCAAACTGCAGGCGGACCTTGTCGCCGACCTGGATCAGCGGCGCGTCGTTACCGTTCATGAGCAGTTCAACCGTTGGGTTGTTGTTGTCCGGGATGAGGACGGCGAGCGGTTCACCGGCCTTTAACAGTTCGCTGCCAGGCTGCGCGAGGAGGCGGAAGATGGTGCCGTCGCGAGGGGCGACGATCTTCTGCTGCTGCTGACGGGCGAGTTGTACGTCGAGGCGGTGGAGTTCCGCCATGGTGGTGGCGATGTCGCCCTGCGCGCTGGCCGCAGAGCCCTGGGCGTTTTCGATGGACGTCTTGAAGTCCGTCTCGATGCGCTGCTGGTCTGCCTGGCGGGCGAGGAGTTCGGCTTGGGCCGAGGTCAACTGCGCCTTCGACCGGTCCAGTTCGGCAATGGCTCGATTGTGATCGAGTTCTGCAAGTTCGACGGAGCGCTGGGAGGTGAGTCCGCGGGCCATCAGGGCGCGCTGACGGTCAATATTCAACTGCGTGGTCTTTTCGTTGGCCACGGCGGCGTCGAGCACACGCTGGGCGGCACGAACGTTTTCCTTGGCCATGTCGATGCGGGCTATGCCGGCTTCGAGTGCGTTGCGGCGGGAGCCGCCGAGGCCGACCACACCTTGCGAGAGGTTGGTGGCGCGGTTCTTCTGTTGTTCGAGACGATTGAGCAATGCATCGCGCTGGGCGTTCAGACGTTCGATGATCTGAGGGTCATTGTCGGAGAATTCGACGACCAGGTCGCCCTTCTTGACCTTTGAGCCTTCTACAACGTGCCACTTGACGACGCGGCCTTCGAGAGGGGCGGCAATGCGCTGTTCACGATCGTTGGGGTTGACGGCGATCACCCGGCCGGTACCGCTGATGTTCTGGACCCAGGGGGTCAACGTAAGGGCAAGAACAATGAAGAGAATTGCCAAGCCCAGCAGCCACGCCGCAACCCGGGCGGGACGTGCCGTCCGAACGGTGCCGAGGATGGGCAGATGATATCGATGTTTGTTCACCGGATGATCATGGTACTCCACAAGGTAATTCATCATATGCTGTTGCTCTCCGTGCGTACAGAGCTTTCCGGCTCCAACTTACCGTTGCGTAATGAATAGACGGTGTCGCAACGCTCGAGGATACGATCTTGTTCGGTGGTGACGATCAATGTCCAGGGGGCATCGTCGCGGAAGAGGTGGTTGAGGGTGACGGCCTGCAGGCTTACGTCGTCGACCTGATCGAGAACTTCATCGATGATCAACAAGCGGGGCTTGCCGGCGATGGCGCGGGCTAAAGCGAGGCGCAGGGCCTGGCCTGAGGACAAGGGTAGACCGAAGGTAGAGACCTCGGTGAGTACGCCGTGTTCCAGACGGTCGACTTCTTCGAGCAGACCGACAGCGGCCAGGGCTTCACGCACCTGTACGGTGTCGATTTCGGTGCGGCCCATCGATACGTTATCGAGGATCGAACCTTGGAAGACTTCGTGGGCGCGGACGAGGGCGACCTGAGTACGAAGGCTCCACACCTGGTAGTTGCGGATGTCGTTGCCGTCGATTTCGACGACGCCGCTTTGCGGGGTGCGGAGGCGCCAGAGGATGTCAACGAGCGTACTCTTGCCGTCGCCACTGCGGCCACGGACGGCTACGCGCTCGCCGGGTTTGATGTCGAGATTGAGGCCTTCGAAGATCTTGTGCTTGTTGGGGTAAGAGAAATTGACGCCGCGCACGGTGACGCTGGCGCCACCGGAACGGCCCGGAACAGGGTCGGGACCCGAGGTTTCGGTTTGCAGGTCCGTCAGGTAGCCGAGTTTGTCGACGGCGGCGCAGAGGTCGTAATAGGTCTCGAGGTGCTTGCCAAACTTGGCGATGCCGCTGACCACCAGGGTCAGGACGAGTTCAGAGGCGATCAACTGGCCGAGGGTTAACTCGCGAGCGATGACGAGGTAGCCGCCGACGCCAAGCAGCGCGGTACTGGCGACGACCTGGAGGGTCAGAGAGCCGATGATCTGGCGCAGCAGGATGCGGAAGTGCTTCTTACGGTCATCCACGTACTCGCTGACGAGTTCGTTGGCCCGGTGTAGCGCGAACTGCGCGCCGGGGCCGGACTTGAAGGTATGCAGATGACGTCCTACCTCCTGGAGCCAGGCGACGAGCGCATACTTGGCTTTGGATTCGTGGACGGCCGTGTTCACGGCGCCCCAACCCATGGGGAACAGCACGACAACGATGGAGATGAGCAGGAAGAAATCGAACAATCCCAGGTACGGGTGGTAGACCGCGAGCAAGCCCATGCCGATGACGGTCTGCATCATGATGGTGAGACCTTCCACCAGCAGGGTGGCGGCCGACTTTTGGACCGTGACGACTTCCAGGAAGCGGTTCACCAACTCGGGCGGGTGTGTACCGTCGAAGGACGAGGATCGCGCACGGAGGAGGCGATCGGCCGCGTCGGACGCCGAGCGGACAAAAATCCGGCGCTGCAATATTTCGACAACGTAATATCGCAGCGCCTGGAGGATTGCGGAGAACAGGAGAAAGGCGAACAGTAAGATGCTTAGAACGGCGATGGGCTGGAGGAGAGACCCAAACGCTACGGTGTTGACGAGCGTTTGAGTTGCCAGGGGCAAGGCCAGCGACAGAATCCCGATGGCCAGCGAGTACATAATGGCCACGATCAGGTTGCTACGTTCCAACCGAAGCAGGTCCCCCACGCGTACCCAGGGGGCTGGCCCATGCCAGGCGTTTTTTGAATCCTTCTTGCTCATGTGAGTTGTAGTTTAGTTCACGGTTTCAGCGCAGTGTTAAACGGACACGGACGGGGCTGCACCAGATGGGGGCGGCGTCGTAGGCGCGCTGGTTGTGGCTGCAGCAGCAGTTGCCATCGGAAACAAATTGGCTCGAGCGGCGTCGGAAATGGCCTGCACGGCGGGGTGCCGGAACTTCCGATCGGCCGAGATCGCAAAGAACCGCTCTTCCACCTCGGTAGTGGTACCGATGGTGACGAGCTGATGAACTCTACTGATGTCGTCCGCGACCCGTTCGGGCACAACAAAAATGCCAGAACCTGCATGTCCGAACGCTTCGATCAGAGAAGAGTCGTGGAATTCGGCGATGACCGAGGGCTTAATCGACAACTTGGCGAACCAATTGTCGAGCCCGCGGCGGAGCGCCGTCCCTTCCACAGGTAAGAGTAGTGGAGCACCGTTCAGGTTTCCAGGAAAATCGCCGGAGAGGCGGTCGGCCTGGGCAGGGCTGGCAAGGAAGGTCACGCCACAGGAACCGAGGAGGTGTCCAAACGCCCGCACCTTGGACCCGGCGGGGACGGGGGTATCGGACAGGACGAGGTCGAGCCCGAGGAGATTCATTTCGGCCAGAAGCCGCTCCGGCTTGTCTTCATGACAGACCAGTTGCACCGGCTGGTCCATTTCCAGCGCGGGTTGCAGGATCTTGTGTACAAGCGACTTAGGCAAAACTTCGGCAATGCCTACGGTGAGCCGGAGGACACGGGAACTGGGTCGTGTCTGTACGGCGTTCTGTAGTTCTTTGCCGAGACCGAAGATTTGTTCCGCATAGCGATACACCAGGCGGCCAAAATCGGTGAGGACGAGATTGCGGCCCGTACGTACAAAGAGCGGCTCGCCAAACGCCTCTTCGAGCGTGTGGAGTTGCGCGCTGATTGTGGGCTGCGCGAGGTCTAACTGCTGGCTGGCCCGAGTAATGGATCCTTCTTTGGCCACAGTCCAGAAGTAAAGTAGGTGATGATAGTTCAGCCAATCCATTATTAATAGAGATTAACATTAAGATCGGCAGGTTTCAAAAAAACTTAATGCGAAGTGGCCGCGATTCGAGAAAACTGGGGAGGGTCAGAGAATCCCTCCCGTTTTCTATAGGTTACACCTATGCGCGAGACTGATACGATCCGTCGGTGGTGCTGACACGGATCTTTTCGCCTTCATTTATGAAGGCCGGGACCTGTACGACGAGGCCGGAGTCCATTTTGGCGGGCTTGCCGACGTTGGAGACAGTGGCGCCCTTGATGCCAGGTTCGGTTTCGACGACGGTGAGTTCGACGGAAGCGGGGAGGTCGACGGAGATGGGATTGCCTTCGAAGAATTCCACCTGCACCTTGAGGTTGGGAATCAGATAACCGACAGCGTCTCCCAGAAGTTCTTTGGTGAGGAAGATCTGCTCGTACGTTTCGGTGTTCATGAAGTAGTAGTTCTCACCGTTCTCGTCGTACAGGTACTCCATTTCGGCCTGTTCGAGGGTGGCCTTCTCGACCTTGTCTTCCGAAGAGAAGCGGTGTTCGAACATCGATCCGGAACGAAGGTTCCGCATTTTGACCTGCACGAAGCCGCGCAGGTTGCCGGGGGTGCGGTGGGTCATCGTGAAGATCGAGTGCAGCTCTTTATTGAAGATGACGACCATGCCCGGACGCAGTTGTGTTGCTGAAATCTGCATGCTGATTGCTTAAGTGGACTCCTGGGGATTTAAACCTGACGGGTAATTCTTTATTGTACAGCGAGTGTTACGTTAGCGGCCTGACGGCGGCGCCGCGAGCCTTGCGTTCGGCGGGGATGTCTTTCCATTGATCGGGCCGGATCTGGCTGAAGTAATGCCCGAGAATGCCGCGTATGCGCTTTGGTTCGAGATTCATGTCCTGCATGAGCTCGTCGAGGTAGTGGATGAGATAGCCGCCGATGAAGAACCCCTGGTCGCGGCCGGGGAGGGCGGTTGAGGTCCAGGCTTGGACACGGTCGATTTCTGCTTCCATCTCTTCGGGCGAGGGGAGGTTGAGGCGTCCCTGAAAGTGGTCGGACAGCCAGTGGGCGGCAAGTTCGGAGCTGAGTTGGCAGGCGAGCGAGGATGAGTAGCCATTGAACGCCAGGCCGGGGAACGCGGGCGGGAGAATGCGGCGGTAGAGACGGAACTTGCCTCCTTTTGAGGACGGCCGTACGGATTCGGCGAGTTCCGGGGAGAGGAAGTCCAGCGACTGACGCCAACCGGTAGCGAGAATGATGACGTCGGCATCCACGGAGGAGCGGACTGGGGCACCTGGTGAAGTCGATTCGATTTCTACGGTGTGGGGTCCGGTAATGCGCTTGATGATGCCGCGTCGAGGTTCCACCTTGCCGGCGTAGATCGCCTCGAAGAACTCGGCTCCGGCTCCAGCAAAGACGAGTCCTCCCGGGAGCGGTGTGTCCGGGATCATGGACGACGGAACGTTGCCAGCCAGCAGCATGAGCTTGCCTTGCAAACGCCACCAGGCGTTGATGAGCCATCCAAAGTTGCGATGGAATAACGCGCTGCGCCGGGAGCTGCGATGGTATTCCACAAGGGCTGCCGTGAAGCGATTGAAGAATGCCTTTTCCGCGGGGAGGCCGTTGGGAAGGTAGCGAGGCGCCATCCAATGGGCTCTTCGAAAAAGCAGGACGGTGTGCGCGGCGTGATCTGCGGAAAGCGCAGCGCAATCTAAGCCCGATTTGGCGGCTCCGACTACCATCACGCGCTTGCCGGAAAGGCGTTCGGCGCCTGTGACCTGACTGGAGTGGAGGATAGAGCCGGCAAACTGGGACGCGTTCTCGATGACCGGCAGCCGCGGATCGGAGAAGACGCCGTTGCAGACTACGACGAAGTCAAAGTGTAGAGCTTCTGTGGTGGCCGCTTCGGCTTGATGTACGGTGACGCGGTAGCCGGATGATGGCGCGGGCTCGACTCGCTGTACCAATGTCGAGAGCCTGATGAGGGGACGGAGGCCGAAGTGATCGACATAGCTGTTGAGATAACTCCGAACTTGCGAAGCGGTTGGGAAGAGGTCGGTGCCGGGCGGGTACGGGAAGTCCGAGAAGCTGTAGGTGATGCGGGAGTTGTTGGCGCGTAGATTGGGATACGTGCGGAAACTGGCCCAAACACCGCCGATTTCGGGGTCGCGATCAAATACGGTTACCGCAAAGCCGTCTTCCTTCAAGACCTTGGCTGTGACCAGTCCGGCGATACCAGCTCCGATCACGCACATGGATGGCTGCGGCATCTATGTGTGTCCTCCCACCAAATATCGACTTTGTCTGGTTGATCGTATGTTATCGCGGCAAGGGGCGAATGGTAGGTTAAGAAGAGATGTCCACAAGTCCAGCCGCGATCGATGCGGCTTCGCCAGGCGCTGGGACCGGGACAGATGTGAGCCAAACGGTTTATTCGATGATCGGCGCGGTGGCTGTCGCGCATTTGATCAACGACCTGATCCAGGCTGTCATTCCCGCGATTTACCCGATTATCAAAGAGAGCTACGGGCTGTCGTTTACGCAGATCGGGCTGATTACGCTGTCGTATCAGATTACGGCGTCGTTGCTGCAGCCGGCGATCGGGTTTTCGACGGACCGGCATCCGCGTCCGTTTTTGCTGCCGATTGGGATGACGATTACGCTGTTGGGTACGCTGCTGCTGTCGGTGGCGGGCGGCTTTTTGCCAATTGTGGGTTCGGTGATGCTGGTGGGGTTGGGGTCGGCGATTTTCCATCCCGAAGGATCAAGAGTGGCTCGCATGGCATCGGGCGGGAAGTTCGGGCTGGCGCAATCGACGTTTCAGGTGGGCGGCAACTCGGGTTCGGCTTTGGGTCCACTGCTGGCGGCGGCGATTGTGGTGCCGTACGGACAGAGCCACGTGGCGTGGTTCGGGGTGTTTGGACTAGCGGCGATCGGGCTGCTGTACAAGGTGAGTTCGTGGTACGCGACGCATCTTGAGTGGTTCCGGCGGAAGAAGAACGCGGCGTCGGGCATGGCGTTGCCGAGGAATCAGGTAATGCTGGCGCTGGGGATCCTGGCGCTGCTGGTGTTTTCGAAGTTCTTCTATCTGGCGAGCTTTACGAGCTACTACACCTTCTATTTGATCGAGCGGTTCCGCATCAGCGTGCCGCAGGCTCAGTTTTATCTGTTCCTTTTCTTAGGGGCTGTGGCGGCTGGTACGTTCCTAGGCGGACCGATTGGCGATCGGATTGGGCGCAAGGCCGTGATCTGGTTTTCGATTCTGGGGGTCGCGCCGTTCAGCTTGCTGATGCCTCGGGTGGATCTCTTTTGGACCGCGGCATTGAGCATGGTGATCGGGTTCATTCTGGCTTCGGCGTTTTCGGCGATTGTCGTGTACGCGCAGGAGTTGGTACCCGGCAACGTGGGCATGATTGCCGGGATCTTCTTTGGCATGAGCTTTGGCTTTGCGGGCATTGCTGCCGCGCTGCTGGGTAAGCTGGCGGACTGGAAAGGCATCGTGACGGTGTACGACGTGTGCGCGTACTTGCCGTTGATCGGAATCCTTACGGTTTTCTTGCCGAATCTGAAGAAGCCGGCGGCTTCAAAAAGCTAGCGAGGTATTTGCTGACTTTTTCGGCTGCTGCCGGATTGTTGCCGACACTGTACTGGCGCTGGATTTCCTTTTTATTGTTTTCTGTCAGGTGCCAGGACGTGGGTGAGTCCTCGCCTTCATAGACGAACTTGGCGGTGTCGACTCCGGAATCTTCCAGCCACTTCAGAGCCTCGTAATTGCGCTGGCGTGCGGCGATTTGCCACATGCGGAGGAGGCCTCCGGGCGGTGCCGTGAGCTGATATCCCCAACCTTCCGACTTGCCGGCGGGCGCGGTTTGCGAGTCCTTTTCTTTGCTGGCCTCGATCAAGATGACCAGAATGCGGTGCTTGGGCAGTTTGCGTCCAGGGTAGGCATTGCTCAAGAAATCGAGCACGGAGGCGACGCCGAAGTTGTCGTAATAGCCGCCGTCCAAGAGATGTATGCCCGAGCCTGAGCTGGCACGACTGGCCGGTGAGACGTACGGGAAAGCTGCGGAATTGGCCACCGCGGCGTTGATTTCAATGTCCTTATTCGGATAGTAGTTCCAGAACGTGGTCGGACTCGGCGATTGGAAGTTGGTGAACGAGAAACGGTCTCCTGTTTCCGCCACTGTGGAGTTGATCATGAGCGCCGGTGTCTTTTTGCCGGCGGGCCATTGGGACAGGCGGAGGCCTGCGAGGTTGGGGTCGTGCCGGGTCCAGGCCTTGCGGAGTTCGAGGGCGCGATCCTTCTCCGGGTCGAAGTTGATACCAAGGACGCGCCAGGAGTCGTGATAGGCGAGTCCCCAAGCGACGGCATCGAGGCTGGAGTCTGAAGCGTGCTTGAAGACATCGGCCTTGGAGAACGAGTTCTGCTGGAGAGCCTGCACGTAATGCATGGCGCCTACGCTGCCACCGGAGACGCTGCTGATGAGGCGTAGCGCGGAGGCGAACGAAGGATTCTTTTCGGTGAGTTCGCCCAGGACGGTAGCGGTCCACGAGGCGGCGAGGATGCCGCCACCAGAGGTGGCGACGAGAACCCGAGGTTGGTCGGGATTGGCGGTGTCGAGGATCTGTGCCGGGGTTACGGCCGGCTGGCAGTTCTGGCATTCGGTAATGGGGAAGACATGGTCATTACCGCCAGACAGGAAGGCGACGGCAAAGATGAACAACAGGAGCGGGAATCGCCAACGGTCCAGGAGATAGCTGAGCCCGGAGAGCAACCAGCAGAGATTGGTGAGCAGAAGCAGCAGGGATACGAGAGCGGCAAGTTCGAGGCCGGAGTTGTTGCCCGGGGAGAAGGCAAAGCCGAGGGAAAGGTACAGCACGAGGCTGAGCAGGAAGGAATTGGCAGAAAACTGATGGCCGGGGACGGGAGTGCCGTCTTCGAGTACAAAACCGTCGGGGGTGAACTTACGGACGAGGTAGACGTACCAACCATGGGCGCCGAGATCCTTGAGCCGGGTGAGATAGAGCGCAAAGAGGTAGCCGATGAGGAAGCAGGCGAAGAATCCGGCAATGGCGGCGGCGAACGCCATCCAGCCGTCGCGGCTGTGGTGGACCAAGCCAGAGAAAAAGTAGAGCGTCGCGACGAGAGTGAGTGTGGCGGTGATGACGTTGGCGCGCCAGAGGCCGTAGGTGCTGTTGATGGCGTCGCTGCGGAAGATGCGGACCGGGTGGCGGAACCATTCGTGGAGCGGCTTCATGCCGAAGCGGAGTTCGGCGGTGCGCATGATGGTGTTGGCGCTGACATTGATGGCCATGGCCAGAAGGAAGGTGGCGGCACCGACCAGGAGAGCACCCGTCCAATATAGGTCGTACATGCCGATGAGGTACGCACCGAGCGACTTGGTTTTGGCTAAGGGAAGGAAAAACAAAAGTACAAGCCACATGAACAGGGACACGCGGGAGAGCATGACGTAGGAGAAGATGGGCCGGCGGTCTGTGGGTTTGTTCGGCAGTTCCATTGGGGGCTCTTGATTCTACAGAGCGAGAAAGCGGGCTGCAAAGGGACAGTTGCTATCATTAGAAAACCGAATGATTCCCGATCAGCTGCAGGAAGGGCTCACCTTCGACGACGTACTTCTGGTCCCCGCAAGATCCGCTGTACTCCCCAACGAAGCCGACACGAAAACGCTGTTTTCCCGCAATGTGGCGCTGAATATTCCGATCACGTCCGCGGCGATGGACACGGTGACGGAGTCGCATATGGCGATTGCTTTGGCGCAGCAGGGTGGTATCGGCGCGATTCATCGCAACATGCCGATCGACAAGCAGGCCGAGGAAGTGGACCGTGTAAAGCGTTCGGAAAGCGGCATGATCGTCGATCCGGTGACGATGCGGCCCGAACAGAAGATTAGCGATGCGCTGGATGTGATGCGGCGGTTCCGGATTTCCGGCGTACCGATCACGACCGAGTCGAACCGGCTTGTCGGCATCCTTACCAACCGCGATCTGCGGTTTGAGACGCGGTTCGATCAGCCGATTGAATCACGCATGACGAAGGATAAGCTGATCACCGTGCCGGTGGGTACGACGCTGGAAGAAGCGCAGCGGATCCTGCATGAGAATCGCGTCGAGAAGCTGCTGGTGGTGGATGAGAACTATCAGTTGAAGGGTCTCATCACGGTTAAGGACATCCAGAAGCGGTTGAAGTATCCGAATGCGGCGAAGGATGCGCAGGGCCGGTTGCGGTGCGCGGCGAGCATCGGGTCTTCGGGCGACTTCTTGGAACGGGCGCAGGAGATGGTTCGCCGGAAGGTGGACGTACTGGTGCTGGATTCCGCGCACGGGCATAACGAACGCGTGCTGAAGGCTGCGGAAACGCTGAAGAAGCATCTGCCGCAGGTGGATCTGGTGGCTGGTAACGTCGCGACGTTTGAAGGCGCGCGAGATCTTGTGGAGTTGGGCGTGGACGGCGTGAAGGTGGGCATCGGACCGGGGTCGATTTGTACGACTCGGGTGGTGTCGGGCGCCGGTGTACCGCAGATTTCGGCGATCAAGGAAACGGCTCGCGCGCTGGCGGGTACTGGCGTGCCGCTGATCGCTGATGGTGGCATCAAGTTTTCCGGCGACATCACGAAGGCGATTGCCGCGGGTGCGGACTGCATCATGATCGGTTCGCTGTTTGCGGGGACGGACGAGAGCCCGGGTGAGACGATTCTGTACCAGGGGCGTACGTTCAAGTCGTACCGCGGTATGGGGTCGACGGGTGCGATGGCTGCGGGGTCTTCCGATCGTTATTCGCAGGATGCGTCGACGGGCAAGTTGGTGCCGGAAGGCATTGAGGGTCGCGTGCCGTATAAGGGTCCGCTGTCGGATCTGGTGTACCAGTTGGTGGGCGGGTTGCGCGCCGGCATGGGGTACACGGGTTGTGCGACGATTGGGGACCTGCAGAAGAACGCGAAGTTCTACAAGATTTCGCCGGCTGGTTTGCGTGAGAGCCACGTGCACGACGTGATCATCACCAAAGAAGCTCCGAATTACCGGTTGGAATAGCGCGTCCGGGCGCTATCCTGAAGAATTACAATCATGCGTGTTCGCTTTGCGCCCTCGCCGACGGGCTATCTGCATATCGGCGGGGCTCGTACCTTCATCTTCAATTGGCTGTATGCTCGCCGGAATGGCGGCACGGTCGTTCTGCGTATCGATGACACCGACATCGAACGCAATACGCAGGTGTCCGAAGATTCGATCTTCGAGGGCTTGCGCTGGCTCGATTTGGGCTGGGATGAATTGTACCGGCAATCGGAACGCCTCGATCTGCATACGAAGTCTGCGTGGCAGATTTTTGAGGCGGGGCATGCGTACCGCGACTTTACTCCGATGTCCACCGATGAGGCTGCGGCTGCTGGGCATAACTGGCTGTTCAATGCCGGGATGCGTGAACTGTCGCGGGAAGAGAGCGACCGTCGCGCGGCGGCAGGCGAGCCGTTTGTCCTGCGGTTCCGGGTGCCTCGTGGGGTGGGGCGCGAGATCGTCGTCGATGACTTGGTGTACGGCAAAGTCGTGAAGGCTGCTGACGACATCGAGGACTTTGCGCTGCTGCGTTCGACGGGTGTGCCGACTTATCACATGGCGTCCTGCGCGGATGACGCGGACTTGCGGATCACGCATATTTTGCGCGGCCAGGAGCATCTGGCGAATACGTACAAGCATGTGCTGATTTTTGAGGCGCTGGGGGTACCAGTGCCGCAGACGGCGCATCTGCCGTTGTTGATGGCTCCCGATGGTGCGAAGCTTTCGAAGAGAAAGCATGGTCCTGTAGTGAGCGTGACGACGTACCGCGATGCTGGTTTTTTACCACATGGGTTTGTGAACTTTGTTTGCCTGCTGGGTTGGAATCCAAAGAACGATCGCGAAAAGCTGTCGCGGCAGGAGTTGGTTGACTTGTTCAGCCTGGACGGCATCAATCGGGCGAACGCGACGATCAACTTTACTGATGAGGATCCGTTCGACCCCAAAGCGGTATGGTTGAACGCCGAGCATCTGCGGGATTTGAGCGCTCCGGAGTTGGCTCGCGAGTTGTTGCCGTTTGCGGATAAGGCCGGTTTTGCGGGCGTTTCCGAAGAACGGTTGACGCCGATCGCGCCGCTGATCCGCGAACGGATCCGGCTGTTGAGCGAGGTCGCGACGACGGCGGATTTCTTCTTTGCCGCGGAGTTGCCGCCGTACGATGTCAACGAATTGATCCCGCAGAAGGGCGATTTGGCGATGGCCAAGGTCGCGTTGGAGAAGGCCAAGGAAGTACTGGCCGGGGCGGAGTTCACGCATGATGGGCTGGATGCCGCGTTGCGTGGCGGGGCGGAACAAGTGAAGTTGAAGGCCGGGCAGATGTTCCAGCCGGTACGCGTGGCGGTGTGCGGGCGCAAGGTGGCGCCGCCGTTGTTTGAGACGCTGGCCGTGCTTGGCCGGGATGTCTCTTTGCACCGTATTCAGAAAGCAATCGAGTTGATTTAGGAACCCATGAGCAGCGAATCTACGTCGTCGTCGCATTTTATTCGCGACATCATTGTTGCTGACATTGAGTCGGGCAAGCACGGGGGTCGCGTGCAGACGCGGTTTCCTCCGGAACCGAACGGCTATTTGCACGTGGGTCATGCCAAGAGCATCATGCTGAACTTTGGCCTGGCGTCGGAGTTTGGCGGGAAGTGCAACCTGCGGTTTGACGATACGAATCCGGAGAAGGAAGAGACGGAATACGTAGAGTCGATCATCGAGGATGTGAAGTGGTTGGGCGGCGACTTTGGCGAGAAGCCGCTGTATGCGTCCGATTACTTTCAGCAGATTTACGAATGGGCCGTGCAGTTGATTCAGCAGGGCAAGGCGTATGTGTGCGACTTGAACGCGGATGAAGTTCGCGCGACGCGTGGTACGCCGACGGAGCCGGGGACGGAGAGTCCATACCGGAACCGGAGTGTCGAAGAGAATCTGGACCTTTTTGAGCGGATGAAGAACGGTGAGTTTCCGGATGGGGCTCGCACGTTGCGCGCGAAGATCGACATGGCGTCGCCGAACTTCAACATGCGCGACCCGGTGATGTATCGCATTCTGCACGCGGAGCATCATCGCACGGGGAACAAGTGGTGCATCTATCCGATGTACGACTGGGCGCATGGACAGTGCGATTCGATTGAAGGCATCACGCATTCCATTTGCACGCTCGAGTTTGAAGATCACCGGCCGCTGTACGACTGGTTTGTCGAGCAGCTTGGGATCTTTCGCCCCCAGCAGATCGAGTTCGACCGGCTGAACCTGACGTACACGTTGATGAGCAAGCGCAAGCTTCTGGCGTTGGTACAGCAGGGGCTGGTGGAGAGCTGGGATGATCCTCGCATGCCGACCATCAGCGGGATGCGGCGTCGCGGGTATTCGCCCGAAGGTCTGCGCAATTTCGCCCGGAATCTGGGCGTTTCGAAGACCAACGGGATCACGGAGCTGTCGCGACTGGAATTTTATATCCGCGAGGATCTGAACAAGACGGCTACGCGCGTGATGGGCGTCCTGAAGCCGTTGAAGGTGGTTCTGACGAACTATCCCGAAGGTCAGGTGGAGTGGATGGAGGCGGTGAACAATCCTGAGGATGCGTCCGCTGGGACGCGGCAGGTGCCGTTTTCACGCGAGCTGTACATCGAGCAGGATGACTTCCGCGAGGTGCCGCCGAAGGGTTATTACCGGCTGTCGCCAGGCAAGGAAGTCCGGCTGCGGTATGGGTACCTGGTGACTTGCACGGACGTGGTGAAAGATCCTGCGACGGGCGAGGTTGTTGAGGTGCATTGCACGATCGATCCTGCGACGAAGGGCGGTACGACGCCGGATGGGCGCAAGGTCAAGTCGACGATCCACTGGGTGTCGGCGGCGCATGCGGTGACGGCGCAGGTACGGCTGTACGATACGTTGTTCACGGTGGAGAATCCGGGGCAAGCGCCTGAGGGTGGCGTGTTCACGGATAACTTGAATCCGAAGTCGCTGGAAGTGATCGCGGATGCGAAGTTGGAGCCGGTGTTGGCAGATGCGAAGCCTCTGGATCGGTTCCAGTTTGAGCGGCTTGGGTATTTCTGTGTGGACAAGACGAGCGCGCCGGGGTCGTTGGTGTTTAACCGGACGGTGGGCTTGCGGGATACCTGGGCGAAGATCGAGAAGAAGGGGTAGTTGCCTAGATCGCGTAGTCTTCGAAAAACACCTTCGATTCCCTGGGACTTACGAACACCGCGTCGCCTACCTTTAGGTTCAGGCCGCGGTGTTTGTCGTGTGGGATCTCTACTAGAATTGCGTCTCCCGCTTCACTCGTCAGTTCTACCTTTACGGCGGAGCCTGCTGCGTTAATGCGAGTGATCTTGGCGGGGACTGCGGAGTCGCTCGACTTCGTTGTCACGATGTCGAGGTCGAAGGGGCGGACCATCAGCTTTCGCGATTGGCCTTCTACTCGGGCGTGGAAGAGGTTTACTTGGCCTAAGAAGTCCATCACGAACTCGTTGGCGGGCTTGTGGAAGACTTCTTCAGGCGTTCCCATTTGCTCGATCTTGCCGTGATTCATTACGACGATTCGGTCCGACACCTCGAGGGCTTCGTCCTGGTCGTGGGTGACCAATACCGTTGTTACGGTGATCTCGGAATGGAGGCGGCGGAGCCAGCGGCGGAGGCCTTGGCGGACCTTTGCGTCGAGTGCTCCGAAGGGTTCGTCGAGCAGGAGGATGCGCGGCTCGATGGCTAGCGCTCGGGCTAGTGCGACGCGCTGGCGTTGGCCTCCGGAGAGTTGTGAGGGGAAGCGTTCTGCCAGGTTTTCGAGTTGGATCAGGCGGAGGAGTTCCATCACCTTGGCCTTGATGACGTCGTCCGACGGACGGGTCGCTTTGGGGCGGACGCGGAGGCCGAAGGCGATGTTTTCGAACACTGACATGTGGCGGAACAGCGCGTAGTGCTGGAAGACGAAGCCTACGCCACGGTCTTTGGCGCTGAGGGTCGTCAGGTTCTCGCCGTCGAAGATGACGGCTGAGGCTTGGGATGGGTCCGGCGTTTCGAGTCCGGCGATGATGCGGAGGAGCGTGGTTTTGCCGGAGCCGGAGGGGCCGAGGAGCGAGACGAGTTCGCCTTGCTCGACGTGGAGGCTGACGTTGTCCAGGGCGCGGAACGAGCCGAACGATTTCGAGATGTTGCGTACTTCAATGCTCATTTCGCACTTTCCATTCGAGAGCGGATTTGGCGGCGAGAGTGCCGAGCGCTACGAGTACGAGCAGGCTGGCCACGGCGAAGGCCGCGACGAAGTTGTACTCGTTATACAGAATTTCAACGTGTAAGGGTACGGTGTTGGTCTTGCCGCGGATGTGGCCGGAAACCACGCTGACGGCGCCGAATTCGCCCATGGCGCGGGCGCTGCAGAGGATGACGCCGTAGAGGATGCCCCAGCGGATTTTGGGTACGGTGACGCGCCAGAAGATCTGCCAGCCGCTGGCGCCGAGGAGCATGGCCGCTTGTTCCTCTTCGTCCCCTTGTTCCTGCATGAGCGGGATGAGTTCGCGGGCGACGAATGGGAACGATACGAAGATCGTGGCGAGGATGATGCCGGGGATGGCGAAGACGACTCGGATGCCGGATTTGATCATCAGCGGTCCTAGCGCGCCTTGCATGCCGAAGAGGAGGACCAGGACGAGTCCTGCAACGACGGGGGAGACGGCGAAGGGCAGGTCGATGAACGTAACGAGGAGGCTCTTGCCGGGGAAGCGGAAGCGGGCGACGGCCCATGCGGCGGCAACACCGAAGATCACGCTGGCGGGTACGGCAATGGCGGTGCAGAGCAGGGTGAGTCCGATGGCGGAGAGGGCTTCGCGGTCCTGTAGAGCGGCGAAGTAGGCACCTGCGCCTTTGCGGAAGGCTTCTGCGAGTACGGCTCCGAGTGGGATGACGAGGAAGACGCCGAGGAAGAGTACGGTGAAGCCGATGAGGAGGGCTTTCTTCATCATGCGTTGGTGCCCTCTGTGCGGCGGGCGCTCCACCATTGGAGGCCGTTGATGGCGAACAAGAGTACGAAGGAGGCGGCGAGTTGTACGGCTCCGATGGCGGTGGCGCCGGCGTAGTCGAACTGTTCGAGCTTGGTGACGATTAGCAGCGCTGTGACTTCGGTCTTGAGCGGCATGTTGCCGGAGATGAAGATGACCGAGCCGTACTCACCGAGGGCGCGGGCGAAGGCGAGCGCGAAGCCGGTGAGGAGCGACGGGAGCAGCGCGGGTACGATGATGCGGCGGAAGATCTGCCACTTGCTGGCGCCGAGGATGGAGGCGGCTTCTTCAACGGTGGGGTCGAGGTCCTCAATGGCGGGCTGCATGGTGCGTACGACGAAGGGGAGCCCGATGAAGGTCAAGGCGACGATGATGCCGAGCGGAGTGAAGGCGACCGGGATGCCGATGGCTGCGAGTTTGGAGCCAAGGATGCCGTTTTTGGCGTAGACCGCGGTGAGCGCGATGCCGGATACGGCGGTGGGCAGGGCGAAGGGCAGGTCCACTACGGCGTCCAAGAGCTTGCGGCCGGGGAAGTGGACGCGGATGAGGGTCCAGGCGACGATGGGTCCGGCGATGGCGTTGACGATGGCCGCGGCGAGGGAGCAGAAGAGCGTCACGCGGTAGGACGCGACGGCGCGGGGGTCAAGCACGACGTCCAGGAACTCGCGCAGGTTGAGGGAGGCGGCGCGGAAGAACAGGAGGCTGAGCGGGATCAGCACGAGGGCGCTGAGCCAGAGCACGGTGAAGCCAAAGGTGAGCCCGAAGCCGGGCAGTACGCCGACACGCTTCATGACGCAGGGGAGCCGGGTTTGTAGATCCGGTCAAAGACTCCGTTGTCGTCGAAGTGTTTCTCCTGGGCTGCGGTCCAGCCTCCGGCGACTTCCTGTACGGTGGCCAGTTGCATTTCCGGCAGGGTGGAGGTTTGTCCTTTGACCGGGCGGAAGTAATGTTTGGCGGCGAGGGTCTGGCCGGGGTCGGAGTAGAGGTATTCGAGGTAGGCTTGGGCGATGTCGCGAGTGCCGCGGCTGTCGACCATCACGTCGACGACGGCAACCGGGGGTTCTGCCTTGATGGACATCGATGGGATGACGATTTCCAGGGCTTCTGCCGCGAATTCACGCTTGGCGAGGTAGGCCTCATTTTCCCAGCACAGCAGGACGTCGCCGAGTTTGCGCTGTACGAAGGATGTCGTAGAGCCTCGCGCGCCGGAGTCGAGCACGGGTACGTTGCGGAAGAGGGCGCCGATGAAGTCTGTGGCTTTCGATTCGTCGTTGGCGCTCTGCTTGAGCGCGTAGGCCCAGGCGGCGAGGTAGTTCCAACGTGCGCCGCCCGAGGTTTTGGGGTTGGGGGTGATGACCTGTACGCCGGGCTTGACGAGATCATCCCAATCCTTGATCTTTTTGGGGTTGCCTTGGCGGACCACCATCACGATGGACGAAGTGTACGGGCAACTGTTGTTGGGCAGGCGCTGTTGCCAGTTGGTGGGCAGCAGGCGGCCTTTCTTTGCGATGGCGTCGATGTCGTAGGCGAGGGCGAGGGTGACGACGTCGGCTTCGAGTCCATCGATGACGGATCGCGCCTGCTTGCCGGAGCCGCCGTGGGACTGTTCGATTTCGACGGGCTTGCCCCACTTGGCGAGGAAGGCCTTGTTGAATTCCTGGTAGAACTCACGCGTGGGGTCGTAGGACACGTTGCGGAGCGAAGGCGTACCGCTGCCGCCGCCACAGGCGGAAAGGAGTCCTGCTGCGCTGGAGAGGAGCGCTTGTCGGCGGGTCAACAAGTTCACTTGGGCTGGGCGACGACGCGGAGATAGGGCTTGATGGTCTTGAAGCCTTGAGGGTACTTGGCACGGGCTTCCTCGTCGGACACGGCGGGGACGATGATGACGTCGTCACCGGGGTTCCAGTTGGCGGGGGTCGCGACCTTGTGGGCGGCGGTCAACTGGATGGAATCAAGCACGCGGAGGATTTCGTGGAAGTTGCGGCCGGTGGTCATGGGGTACATGAGCATCAGCTTGATTCGCTTGTCCGGGCCGACGATGAAGACGGTGCGTACGGTGGCGTTGGTGGCTGCGGTACGGCCTTCGGAGGTGTCGCCGGCATCGGCGGGCAGCATGTTGTAGAGCTTGGCGACTTCGAGAGTGGGGTCGCCAATCATGGGGTAGTTGACCTTGTGTCCCTGGGTCTCTTCGATGTCGGCGGCCCACTTGCGGTGGCTCGATACGGGGTCGACGGAGAGGCCGATGACCTTGCAATTGCGCTGCGCGAACTCGCCTTCGATGCCTGCAACGTAGCCGAGTTCGGTGGTGCAGACGGGGGTAAAGTCCTTGGGGTGCGAAAAGAGGACGGCCCAGCCGTCGCCAATCCACTCGTGGAAGCGGATGGTACCGTGCGTGGTCTCTGCCGTGAAGTCCGGCGCGATGTCGTTGATTCGGAGACTCATAGGCGCTTGCAGGCAATCATAACATAGTCGATCAAATTGGGGGTTAATGAGGTTCGGGGTAACTGCGGTTCCATCGTGGCCGTCGCATTGATAGACTCGCAATTGAGATGCTGCCCCGCCTTGCACTTTTCGCCATTCCCGCCGCTCTGGTCGCTCAGGACGTGGACTTTGTTCGCGATGTACAGCCTGTCCTTAAAAGGAACTGTTACGCGTGCCACGGGCCGGGGATGCAGCAGAGCGGATTCCGGTTGGACGATCCGAAGGCGGCGCTGAAGGGCGGATACAGCGGCGCGTCGATTGTCCCTGGTAAGGCGGCGGAGAGTCCGCTGGTGCATCGGATTAAGGCGGAAAAGGGTGTTCCGGCGATGCCGCCGGGTCCGCGACGGTTGAAGCCGGAAGAGGTGGAGATCATCGCGAAGTGGATCGATGCCGGGGCGAAGGTTCCTGAGGGTCTGGCGGTGGCGAAGGCGGTACGGCCGAAGTCGAACCACTGGGCGTTCCAGCCGATTGTGAAGCCGACGGCGCCTGCTGTCGCGTCCGAGGTTGGCGTCCGGAACGAGATCGACCGGTTTGTGATCGCGCGGCTGGAGAAGGAGAAGTTGCAGCCGGCTCCGGAGGCGGACAAGCGGGTACTGCTGCGGCGGCTGAGTCTGGATCTGACTGGGTTGCCGCCCACGCCTGAGGAGATGGATCGGTATCTAGCGGATACGAAGCCCGGGGCGTACGAACGGCAGGTGGATCGCCTGTTGGCGTCGCCGGCGTTTGGCGAGAAGTGGGCACGGCACTGGCTGGATCAGGCGCGGTATGCGGATTCGGATGGTTATGAGAAGGATTGGGTACGGCCGTGGGCCTGGCGCTGGCGCAACTGGGTGATCGACGCGATCAATCAGGATCTGCCGTTTGACCAGTTCACAATCAAGCAGATTGCTGGCGATCTTTTGCCGAATGCGACGGTTGAGGATCATGTGGCGACGGGTTTCCATCGCAACACGCTGACCAATCGCGAGGGCGGGATCGACGACAATCAGTTCCGGTTTGAAGGGACGCTGGATCGCAGCAGCACGGTGGGTACGGTATGGCTGGGCCTGACCGTGGGGTGTGCGCAGTGCCACGATCACAAGTTTGATCCCATTACGCAGAAGGACATGTATTCGATGTTTGCGTTCTTCGACAACGTGGAAGAACTGAACATCGACGCGCCGCTGCCGGGCGAGGTCGGGCCGTGGATGCGGACGCACAACGAGTATCGCGGCAAGCGCGAGGAGCTGCTGAAGGAGTACAACGTCGCGGCGCTGCAGGCTTCGTGGGAAAAAGACATTCTGTACACGATTGCGCATCCGGGCGAGCGTACGGACTGGGATCTGGCTTGGGATTGCGTGAATAAGCTGACGGCGGATGGCGATGGCGCGAAGATCGTGCAGATTCCGCTGGAGAAGCGTACGCAGCGGCAGAAGGACATTCTGACGGATCACTTTGTCGGCAACTATCATTTTGCGGTCGGCAACAAGAAGTGGAAAGAGCTGAAGCTGGATGAACTGCAGAAGAAGCTTCGCGAGTTGAAGGCGAGCTATCCGCAGTTGAGCCAAGCGATGGTGATCAGCGAGAATGATGCCCCACATCCGACGTATGTGCGCGTTCGTGGCGATTACAAGACGAATGGCATCGAGGTGCAGCCGGATGCTCCCGCGGTGCTGCCGGAGTTGAAGGTCGCTGGCGGGAAGCAGGCGACGCGGTTGGATTTTGCGAATTGGCTGGTGAGCAAAGAGAATCCGCTGACTGCACGGGTGACCGTGAATCGCATCTGGCAGGAGTTGTTTGGCGCGGGATTGGTGCGTACGCCCGATGATTTTGGGTTGCGCAGCGAGCGCCCGGTGCATCCAGAATTATTGGATTGGCTGGCGGCGGAGTTCCGCGACAATGGCTGGAGCCGCAAGGACATTATCCGTACGATGGTGCTTTCGGGTACGTACCGGCAGAGTTCCGCGGCACGGCCTGAGGTACAGCAGAATGACCCGAACAATACGCTGCTGGCGCGGCAGAATCGCTTGCGGTTGAGTGGCGAGGCGATTCGAGATGCGGCGCTGGAGGTGAGTGGGTTGCTGACCAAGCAGGTTGGGGGTCCGAGCGTGACGCCTCCGATTCCGGCCGGGGTGCTGGAGAGCGGATACGGGTCGCGCGGGTGGAACGGGGCTTGGCAGGAAGCGAAGGGCGCGGACCGGTATCGCCGCGGGCTGTACATTCAGTTCCTGCGTACAACGCCATATCCGCTGCTGGTGAACTTTGACGCTCCCAAGGCGACGGTGACGGCGTGTAAGCGGGACAGGTCCAACACGCCGCTGCAGGCACTGAATTTGTTGAACGATCCGGTGTTTTTGGAAGCGGCGCAGGCGTTTGCGGTGAACCTGGTGACCGAGACTCGCGGCGACTTCCGGTCGCGTCTGGATACGGCGTATTCACTGGCACTGGGGCGCAAGCCGAGCGATGCGGAGCGCGTACGGCTGCAGGCGTACTTTGAGAAGCAGCAGGCATTGCTGGGGCAGGACGAGAAGGCGCTGGCGCAGTTGGCGCCGATTGCGATTGAGAACGTAAAGCCTGCGGAGTTGGCAGCCTGGACGGCGTTGTCGAGCGTGCTGATGAACCTGGACGAGTTCATCACGAGGGAGTAACGACCATCATGAAGCATCTGATTGAAGCGCATTTGCGTAGAGACTTTTTGCGGCGGTCGCTCGCGGGCATCGGTACGCTGGCGTTGACGGATTTGATGCGCGGGGCGACGGTTGCAGATCCGCTGGCGCCGAAGGCTCCGCATTATGCTCCGAAGGCGAAGAACGTGATCTTTCTGTTTCAGGAAGGCGCGCCGTCGCAGATGGATCTGTTCGATCCAAAGCCAGGCTTGCAGAAGTGGCATGGACAATCGCTGCCTCCTTCGATGACGAAGGACATGAAGCTGGCGTTCATCAAGCCGACTGCGAAAATCTTAGCATCGCCGAGGAAGTTCGCGCCGCAGGGGCAGAGCGGGATGCTGTTGAGCGACCTGATTCCGCATACGGCGAAGCATGCGGATGATATCTGCCTGATCCGGTCCATGCATTCGGAGGCGTTTAATCATCACCCGGGGCAGTTGCTGTTGTTTAGCGGCCATATGACGGGTGGACGTCCTTCAATGGGTGCGTGGACGACGTACGGATTGGGGTCGGAATCGAAGAACCTGCCGGCGTTTGTGGCGTTGCAGTCCGGGCCGGGTGCGAGCGCGGGTAGCGACTTGTGGACCAATGGATTTTTGCCGTCGTTGTATCAGGGTACGGTGCTGCGGTCGTCCGGCGATCCGATTTTGTACTTGTCGAATGCGCCGGGGTTCAGCAATGAGGCGCAGCGGGCGCGGCTGGATGTACTGAAGGACCTGAATACCGAACGCCAGAATGTGACCGGTGATTTGGAGATCGCGTCGCGGATTCACTCGTATGAATTGGCGTACCGCATGCAGTCTGCGGGTCCGGAATTGACCGATCTGAAAGCGGAGAAGCCGGAGACGCTCGATATGTACGGGATTAACGAGAAGGAGTCCCGGCAGTACGGCACGAATTTGTTACTGGCGCGGCGATTGGTGGAGCGCGGGGTGCGGTTTGTGCTGTGTGTGCACTCGGGTTGGGATCACCATTCGGCGATCAACGGCAACCTGCCGAAGTTGTGTGCGCAGACGGATAAGCCTACGGCAGCCCTGTTGACGGACTTGAAGCAGCGAGGTTTGCTGAACGACACGCTAGTGGTGTGGGGTGGCGAGTTTGGACGTACGCCGATGAGTGAGATCCGGCGGCCGGATGAGGCGGATAACGCGGGTCGCGACCATCATCCGAATGGGTACTCTATTTGGATGGCGGGCGGCGGCGTGAAGCCGGGCATGACGTTGGGTGCGACCGATGAGTTGGCGCTGAACATCACGGAAGATCGCGTGGGCGTGCATGACTTGCAGGCGACGATTATGCATTTGCTGGGGATGGATCACACCAAGCTGACGTACCGGCATATGGGCCGTGACTTCCGGTTGACGGACGTGCACGGCGAGGTTGTGAAGAAGATCCTGGCTTGACGCGAGTTCTTGTCCTAGACAACTACGATTCGTTTACCTGGAATCTGGTGGATGGGCTGGAGACGGCCGGCGCCACCTGCGTGGTGCACCGCTCGGATGCAATTACCGTGGCCGATATTGAGGCGATGCGGCCGGATCGTATTGTGCTGTCGCCGGGTCCGTTTGGGCCGGATCGCGCGGGGATCTGCGGCGATGTGGTGCAGCGGTTTCGCGATGTCCCGATGCTTGGGGTTTGCCTGGGTATGCAGGTGATGGCGGTGCATGCTGCTGGTGGGCGTGTGGTGCCGAGCGGCCGCCCGGTGCATGGCAAGGCGCTGCCGGTGCAGCATGATGGCGCGGGGCTGTTTCGTGGCGTGCCGAATCCGTTTGTCGCGGCCCGGTATCATTCGCTGATTGTTGAGAATCTGTCCTGGCCTGTGAGTGCTGTCGGCGAGGATGGGACTGTACTTGGTTTCCGATCGCCTGACGGGTTGATGGAAGGCGTGTTGTTTCACCCTGAGTCCTTTTTGACGGAACATCGCGCGACACTTTTTGCTAATTTTCTAGCATTGTGATCGAAACCCTGGTTGAACTGGAGCGTGCGCTGCGGGATCTGAAAGGATCCGGCAAGCGGCTGTACGGGTATCTGGGGTATGAGTTGGCGCATGAGTTGGAGGATTTGGGTCCTGCACCGTGGTCGCCTTTGCCTCGTTTGTGGTTTACGACAGATCATGTCGTGACGGGCGAGCTTTACGAGTTGCAGCCTGTGCAGATGCAGTCTTCCTTAGGCTTTGCGGAATCGGTGGAGCGTATTGTTCGCCGGATTCATGCGGGTGATTTGTTCCAAACCAATCTTTGCCGGTATCTGGATGCCGCGTTCGATGCGCGCTATGCGTGGACGCTGTACCAGCGGCTGCCAAAGCAGGCGCACAGTATGTTTCTCGATCTTGGTGGCGGGCGTACGGTGTTGTCGATGAGCCCTGAGACGTTTCTGCGTGTGGATGCTACTGGGCGGATTGAGTCCTTGCCGATTAAGGGTACGCGGCCGTTGGGGACGGATCCGGCAGAGTTGCTGGCCAGCGAGAAGGATCGCGCGGAGTTGGCGATGGTGGTGGATGTGACGCGCAACGATCTGAATCGTGTGTGTGTACCGGGCAGCGTCCGCGTGGTGGAGTATGCGGCGTTGATGACCTTGCCGACGCTGTATCACACGTACTCTCGCGTGGTGGGGCAGTTGCGCACAGGGGTTACGGCGGTGGACATCATTAAGGCGACGTTTCCGCCCGCGTCGATTACGGGTGCGCCGAAGATCGAGGCAATGAAGGCGGCGCAGGCTGAAGAGCGGCGTAGCCGGGGGCCTTGCATGGGCGCGATGGGATGGATCGATCCGAACGATGGGTCGATGGAGTTGTCGGTGGCGATTCGTACGGCGTACACAGCGGAGGGAAGGATCACGTATCTGGCGGGGTGCGGGATCACGGCGGAGTCTGTGGCCGCAGAGGAGTTGCGCGAGAGCGAGGCGAAGGCCGCTGCGTTCCTTCAGGCGTTAGATACTGGAAAGTTATGATGCGAGCACTCATATTGCGCGAACCGGGCGCGGCAGAGATCGGACAGACGCAGGAGCCGGCAGCGCTTGGCGAAGGCGATGTCCTGCTGCGGATTCGGATGGTGGGATTGTGCGGGTCCGACCTGAATAGCTTTCGCGGCAAGAATCCGATGGTGAGTTACCCGCGTATCCCCGGGCATGAGATTTCCGCTGTGGTGGAAGCGAAGGGTCCGGGTGTGCCGGAGTCCGTAGCGTTGGGTACGCCGGTGACTCTGTCGCCGTATACGGCGTGCGGACGTTGCGCATCGTGCAAGCGGCAGCGGTTCAATGCTTGCCAATTCAATCAGACACTGGGTGTGCAGCGCGATGGTGCGTTGACCGACCTGATCACGGTGCCGTGGCAGAAGCTTTTGAGCGCGGAGCAATTGACGGCGCGTCAGCTTTGCATGGTGGAGCCGTTGACGGTGGGTTATCACGCGGCGGTACGTGGACAGACGACGTCTGAGGACATCGTGGCAGTGATGGGTTGCGGCATGGTGGGCCTGGGCGCGATTGCTGCAGCGGCGCATCGAGGGTCGCGGGTGATTGCGATCGATGTCGACGATAAGAAGCTGGATCTGGGCCGGCGCATGGGCGCGACGGAGACGATCAACAGTCGCGCGGTGAACCTGCATGAGGCGCTGGGGAGCTATACGGCGGGCCTGGGTCCCGATGTGGTGATTGAGGCGATTGGGTTGCCGGAGACGTTCCGCGCGGCCGTAGAGGAAGTGGCGTTTACGGGTCGCGTGGTGTACATCGGGTACGCGAAGGAAGCGGTGGCTTACGATACGCGGCTGTTTGTCCAGAAAGAGCTGGACATTCTGGGGTCGCGCAATGCGCTGCCGGAAGACTTTGCGGGCGTGATCGAGATGCTGGCTCGCAACAAGGATCTGCCGCTGGAAGAGACGGTGTCGCGCGTGGTGCCGTTAAACGACGCACCGCAAGCGTTTGCAGATTGGTCTGCAGATCCGCTTGCGGTGTCGAAGATTTTGGTCGAGTTGAACTGAGCTTTACTTCAGGCGTGCGCCCACACCGATGTCCTCGTTGAAGCCGGCGAGGACGGGCAGACCTTCGCCGATGGATGCGGCGACGATCATGCCTTGCGATGTGAGTCCACGGAGTTTGCGGGGTGCGAGGTTGGCGACGATCACTACCTTGCGCCCGATCATCTGTTCCGGCTTGTAGGCCAGCGCGATGCCTGCCACGATGGACCGCGGTTCGGGTTCGCCGATGTCCACTTTGAGGTGCAGGAGTTTGTCGGAGCCTTTAACGGCGGCTGCTTCGAGCACCTGTCCGACGCGGAGGTCGACCTTGACGAAATCGTCGATGGTGATCTCCGGGGCGAGGTCGAGCGCGGGCTTCTCTTCCTTCACCTCACGGCCTAGCAGGATGTCCTGGCGCTTGCGTTCTGCAAGTTCGCCTTCAATGAGCTTTTCCATCGTCAGCTTCACGTCGAGGCGCGGGAATACGGGCTGGACGGGGCGGAGTTCCTGTCCTGCCGGAAGCTTGCCCCAGTGCAGTTCAGCGGCGCGGAGTTGATCGACTTCTGACGGGCAGCCGAGTTGGTGCCAGAGCTTTTGGATGGAGTCCGGCATGACGGGCGCAAGCAGACCGCAGGTGATGCGCACGACTTCGGCCGCCGTGTAGAGCGTACGGTCAAGCAGTTCGGCGGAGTCGGGATCTTTGACGAGTTTCCAGGGGGCGCGTTCGACGATGAGCTTGTCAGTGGCCGAGATCAACGCCCAGACACGGTCGAGGCCTTTGTTGAATTCGAACTTGCTGAAGGCTTCGAGGACGTACTCAACGGTTTCTGTGGCCAACTGGGCGAAGTGCTGATCGCCATCGGAGGCGGGGATCTTGCCGCCGCGGTACTGATGGATCATGCTCAACGTACGCGACGCGAGGTTGCCGATGCCGTTGGCGAGATCCGCGTTGTAACGGGTGACTAGTGCTTCGTAGCCGAAGTTGCCGTCGGCACCGAAGACGACTTCGCGCATCAGATAGAGGCGCAGCGCGTCGAAGCCCATGATCTCTGCGATCGGCAGCGGACGTACGACATTGCCCTTGGTTTTGGACATCTTGTCGTTGTCGAAGAGGAGCCAGCCGTGGGCCCAGATCTGCTTGGGCAGAGGGAGTCCGGCAGCCATCAAGAAGGCCGGCCAGTAGACGGCGTGGAAGCGGATGATCTCTTTGCCGACGAGGTGGAGGTCGGCGGGCCAGAGTCCTTTGGATTGCCAATCGGCACCACCGGCGGCGGTGAAGTAGGCGATCAACGCGTCGAACCAGACGTAGAAGACGTGGGGGGCTTCGTTGGGTACGGGGATGCCCCAACTGATGCCGGTACGAGTGATCGACAGGTCGGTGAGGCCGCCTTTGACGAAGCTGATGACTTCGTTGCGGCGGGCTTCCGGCTGGATGAACTCGGGGTGCTTTTCGTAGAGTTCGAGCAGCTTGTCGGTGAAGGCGCTGAGCTTGAAGAAGAAGTTCTCTTCGGTGACGGCTTCTAGCGTACGGCCGCAGATGGGGCAAGGTTCGCCGGGCTTGGCTTCCGTGGCGAAGAGGTTGTCCGAAACGCAGTAGGCGCCGGTGTAATGGCCCTTGTACACGTAGCCGTTGGCGCGGCACTGTTCGAACATCCACTGAACAGTCTTTTGGTGTTCGGGGCTGGAGGTACGGATGAAATGGTCAGCCTGGATGCCGAGCTTGTCCCAGTGCATGCGGAACTCGTCGGCGATGGTGTCCACGAATTCCTGCGGGGACTTGCCGAGCTTGTTGGCGGCACGTTCGACGTTTACGCCGTGTTCGTCGGTACCGGTGGTGTACTCGGGTTGGTTGCCGATGAGCTTCTGGTAACGCTTGATCACATCCGCCACAAGCGTGGTGTAGGTGTGCCCAATGTGAGGTGCCCCGTTCGTGTAGTAGATCGGGACTGTGAAATAGTATTTCATCCTTGTCCTTTCAGTATGATTGAGCGAAATGGTCGTTTGCAGTTTGCTTCTCGGCGCCGTTCTGGCGAGCGAGTGGCAGAACCTCATCGAAAAAGACAGTTTTGAGCATTGGCGGAGTCCTTCGGGGAAGACTGATGTGGCGGGCGCGTGGTCGATTCGCAAGGGCGTGTTGACGACGAAGCCGTACGTGCACCGGCGGACGGATCTGTGGTCTGTCGAGGAGTACGCGGACTTTGAGCTCGAGTGGGAGTGGAAGCCTCGCAAGGGTGCGAATAGCGGGGTGAAGTACTGGGTGCAGTCCGCGGTGAACCTGGTGATTGAGGAAGAGGACAGAAAGTTCCGGCGGATTGCGGATGTGGCGGAGGCGAAGCCCGAGGAGAAGCTGACGGAGTTTTCGCTGGGGCTGGAGTACCAGATGGCGGATGACGAGTTCGAGCCGGTGTCGATTCAGCGGACGGATTCGAGGTCGGGCGGGCTGTACAGTTTGTTTGCGCCGTCGCCTGAGGCGGTGAAGAAGTACGGCAAGTGGAACCGGAGCCGGCTGGTGGTGCGCGGCGGGCATGTGGAGCATTGGCTAAACGGGAAGAAGACGTTGGAGTACGACAGAGTGAAGCTAGCGGAGCAGATGAAGCGGACGCCTCCGAGGTATGTGATTGAGCGGGAGCGGGGTCCGATCGCGCTGCAGTATCACCAGACTGTGGTGTCGTTCCGGAAGATGCGGATTCGTCGGTTGTAGCGGGCGGGTACGATGGAAGTAGTTGGTAAGAATCCGATGTCGACGACTTTCGATTGGTCCAATTGCCCGCTGGTGGAAAGCATCCCGGAGAAACGAAGTGGCGCGTGGGTGTTCCGAGATAGCCGGACCCCTGTGTCTGTGGTCTTCGACAATCTAGAGGCGGGTGCCACGATCGAAGAGATCATGGAATGGTTCCATCTGACGCGGGAGCAGGTTAGCGGCGTGCTGTCGTTTGCGGCTCGCAGCCTGGACGCGCCCGCATCCCGAATGGCGCTCGTGGATGCTCATCCTGTTCGATAACGGTACTCCAGCACCCCTGCGGCGAGCCTTGCGGGGCCATACCGTGGTTGAGGCGATGGACCGTGGATGGGATCGCTTGGTAAACGGGGAACTACTCGCCGCAGCTGAAGCCGCAGGGTTTGACGTGCTGGTAACGACCGACAAGAACATGCGGTACCAGCAGAACATGAAAAACCGGCGCATCGCTGTTGTCGTGTTAGGCAATCAGCAATGGCCGGTTCTCAAGCACTACGTGGATCGAGTCGTGTCTGCCGTGGAGTCTAGTGTGGCGGGCAGTTTCGCAGAGGTGGATGTCCCCTTCGCGAAACCGACACAACCCTAGGCTCGGGCTGCGGAAGCTGCGGGCTTCTTCTGGACCATGCTCAGCACTACCAACAGCACCAGCATGATCACCGAGCAGATCGGGAAGATGTTCAGCGCGGCGGGGAGGTTCGACTTGTCCTCTCCGGCGATGGAGCCGATGATGCTGGAGCTGACCGTGAGGCCGATCCAGCCGCAGGTGATGACGATGCCCATTGCCGTGGCGGTCGCGACCGGGAAGGCGTCGCCCACCAGGCCGAGGACCGTCGGGAACACAGGGGCCATGGCGATTCCGGCGCAGAGCACGGCGATGCCTGCGGAGGCAGGGTCGGCAAGCATCCAGTAGGTGGAGGCGGCCATGGCGGCGGCTGCTCCCATGAGTACGGTGATGCCGGGGATGCGGGTGAGGATGCCGGCGGCGAGGACGCGGCCGATGACGAGGCCTCCGGCGAAGCGCCAGCCGAGGATGTTTTGCGCTTCGGCTTCCGGTACGCCCTTGGCGATCAGGTAGCTGGACAGCCAGTTGAAGACGCCGACTTCACACGCCACGTACATAAACAGGATCAGCGAGAGGAGCCAGAGGGCCGGGCGGCTGACGAGCAGGCCGATTTCCGCAACCTTGAAGCCCTGTTCGCCGGTGGGCGGCGGCATCTTGGTGGCCATGTGGACCACGAAGGTGATGCTGGCCATGACGGCGGCGAAGTAGCAGAGGCTCTGCGCGTTGTTGTCGAACAGGTTGGCGCTGAGCAGCGGCGTGGCCATCGAACCGACGCCGAAGAAGAGGTTCATGAGGTTCGAAATCGTCGAACGGTTGCCATACTTGATGTCGCCGACGAGTGCGTTGGCCGCGGTGACGATGATGCCGCCGCCGAGTCCAAGGATAAAGAGGAGGACGGCGACCATGGTGAAGCCCGCGACGTTCGGCAGGGCCCAGAGTACTGCGGCGATCAGGAATAAGCCCGAAACCAGCGCTGTTTTCTTGCCCTTGTTGTCGATGATGGGCCCGGCGGAGAGGGACGCGATGACGAGTCCGATGGACTGGGCGAGGGCAATGGACCCGCTTTCGGGACCGGTGAATTTAAAGGTTGGTAAGAGCGTTCCCAACATGGCGGCGATGACGCCGTACACGAAGATGGCTAGAATTGCAGCGGCTATGAGCATCCGTGGAAGTGTATCAAATTGACCGCCGTATGTTATAACTCGGCTACTGTGACCAAGCAGGAAATCCTTCTCGCGCAAAAAGAGTTCCTCTTCCCGGCGATTTTTCACTACTTCCCGGAACCGCTGATTATTGATCACGCCAAGGATCAGTACCTGTTCGATATCGACGGCAAGCAGTATCTGGATTTCTTTGGCGGGATCGTGACGGTGTCCGTCGGGCACTGCAACGAGACGGTGACGGCGAAGACTCGCGCGCAGTTGGACAAGCTGCAGCATGTGTCCACGGTGTTTGCCACGCAGCCGCAGTTGGAACTGGCGAAGAAGATCGCGTCGATTACGCCGGGCGGCGGGGCGCTGACGAAGTCCTTCTTTACCAACAGCGGTACGGAAGCGAATGAGAATGCGGTGCTGTTGGCGCGGATGTATACGGGGTCGAACGAGATTGTCGCGCTGCGGCATAGTTACCACGGGCGTAGCGCGATGGCGATGTCGATTACGGCGCAGTCGACGTGGAGGATTCACGATACGTTGCCCGGGGGTGTGGTGCATGCGCATAACGCGTACTGCTACCGCTGCCCGTTTGGCGCGACACCGGACCATTGCGGTACGCGATGCGCGACGGATGTGAAAGAGCTGATCCAGACCACGACTTCGGGCAAGGTGGCGGCGTTCATCGCCGAGCCGATTCAGGGCGTGGGGGGCTTTATCGTGCCGCCGAAGGACTACTTCCAGATCATTGAAGGGATCGTACGGCAGCATGGTGGGCTGTTCATTTCGGACGAAGTGCAGACGGGCTGGGGTCGTACGGGCGGCAAGTGGTTTGGGATCGAGCAGTGGGGTGTGGTGCCGGACATCATGACGGGCGCGAAGGGTCTGGCGAATGGGTTGCCGATTGGGATGACCGTCGCCAAGCCGCAGGTGGCCGATGCGATGAAGGGCGTTACGCTATCGACCTTCGGCGGCAATCCAGTGGCGACGACGCAGGCCAAGGCGGTGATCGACTTCATTGATGAGAATCGCCTGATGCATAGCGTTACCGAGGTGGGCGCTTATCTGAAGGACAAGCTGTACGAGTTGAAGGATAAGTACACGATTATCGGCGATGTTCGCGGCATGGGCCTGATGTGGGGCATCGAACTGGTGGAGGATCGCGCGACGAAGGTTCCAGCGACCAAGGCTACGGCGCGGATTATGGAACTGGCGCGGGACTTGGGCCTGCTGATTGGCAAGGGCGGCACGTACGGCAATGTGCTGCGGTGTACGCCGCCGATGAACATCACCAAGGCGGATGTCGACGAGTTTGCGGGCAAGTTCGACCAGGCGCTGGGCGCATGGAGCGCCAGCTAATGGACGAACGTGATTTCTATCGAGAGTCCCGCGCGACGAAGCCGGCGACCTTGAACTGCCCGTTCTGCCGGACACAGGATACGTACGAGCTGAACTGGCTCCTTCGCAAGAAGGTGGACCGCCTGCAAGGCCGCGCCGATGAGCGCGACCGAGCCAAGTTTGCCAAGTGGATGAGCTACATGGTGCTGATCGACGATAAGGTGGATTGCAAGCGGTGTAGACGGCGGTTTGAGATTTCCGGCATCAAGACTACTGCGTTTTTGTAGCCAACGCCTGCGCGGCTTTGGCGTACTTTTCCACCTTTGGGTTGGTCGTGATCCAGTGCGGGGGCGCTTCGGTGTCCGCAATGCGTTCGGCTGTTAAGGCGCAGGTACGGACGACGCGTTCCATGTTGGTGTAGTCGATCTTGTCCCAGTGGTCCGTGGGGCGATGGTAGTCCGGGAAGATCCAGGTGACGGCGAGGGTTAGCGCGGGTACACCAGCGTCGGCGAGGGCCTGATTATCGCTACGCCCGAAGAAGGCATCGCTGTTCTTTTCGTGCTTCCAGGCTTCGACGTCTGTGTCCTTGCCGGCCTGGGTGAGGACTTCGCCAATGGTGGTGTAGTCAAAGCCGCTGGCCGTGATCTTGCCGGGTTTTGGACCTTCCGCATCGTCGGTGCGTCCCATGTGTTCAAAGTTGAGGTTCGCGGCGGTGTCCTTGAGCGGGAACAGCGGATGCTCGGCGTAGTGGCGCGACCCGAAGAGTCCCTTCTCTTCCCCGAAGTAGGTCATGAAGACGAGGGTGCGGCGAGGACGTTCGCTGCGGCTTGCGAAGGCTTCGGCGAGGGTGAGTACCGTAGCGACGCCGCTGGCATCGTCATTGGCGCCGTTGTTGATGCGGTCGCCGTCGCCTCGTGGGGCGATGCCGACGTGGTCATAATGCGCGGTGAGCAGCACCACTTGTTTCGATAGCGCGGGGTCCGAACCGGGGAGCTTCGCTACCACGTTGCGCAGGCTGATCTGCTCTTCTACGGGGGCTGCCGTTTGTAGGGTGAGCTTGGCGGCGGTGGGACCTGCGGGAAGGTCCGCGGCGAACTTGGTGAAGTCCGAATCCGAAGTGACGACGATGGGTATGCCTGCGCCTTTGGTAGAGGCGGGGCGAAGGCGCGGCTGCTGAGAGACGAAACCTCCGGTGATCACGACCGCAGGTTGCATGGCGAGCAGTTCGTCACGCTTGGCCATGAGGCCGGGTACGCGCTGCGAGGTGACGAGGATCACCGCTTTGCCTTTGACGGTTTCCGGGGCGGGTAGCTTGGCGGCTTCATCGGTGAGCGCGACCTTTACGACTTCGAGATTGGCGAGGTTTGTGGCGCTGTACACGATGGGCATCACCTTGGCTCCGGTGGATTCCCAGGCCTTGCCGCCGTCTGGCAGTTCGACGCGGATGCGGAAGTTGTCGAGGGGCTGCGTGATCTTGAGGTACGGCGCGATTTGGAAGTACGTCGCGTTGTCGCCTGCGGGTTCGAGGCCTACACGGCGGAACTGCGCGGCGATGTACTCACCGGCGATGTCGAGTCCTCGGGATGGGGTGTCGCGGCCTTCCAAAAGGTCAGACGCGAGGAAGGATACATGCGCCTTGAGCGTGTTGGCGCGGATGGACTTGAGCAGTGCTGCCTCTTTGGGGGGAAGCGATTGCGCGAGGGCCAGGAGTGGCGTCAGGCAGAGGAGAAATCGTGATGCGCGCATGTTAGTTGAGGGGGGCCGCCCAGGTGAGGAAGGTAGTGACGTCCTTCTTGAATTGCTTGAGGGAGTCCAGGTGGATATAGTACATGTGCCCGGCTTCGTACTCGTAGGACTTGATGTTCTTCCAGGCTTCTTTGGGCAGTCCCATGTGGTTCATGGTGTAGTCCGCGGCGAAGTACGGCGTGGCGAGGTCGTAGTAGCCGGAGCCGATGTAGAGCTTCATGTGCGGGTTCTTGGCGAAGGCGCTGCGAAGGCTTTCTGTAACGTCGGCAAAGCCGTTGTCGGTGCCCCAGTCCCAGCGGCCGATGCCTCCGCCGAGGACATAATACTGCTGGTCATTCTTGTAGCCGAGTTCGGTGCGGGCGTAGTCGTTGAAGGCGGCCGTGTACGGCGGCATGATCGCGGACATCGAGGGATCGGCATCGACGCCGGGGGTGAAGGCGCGTTCGCCACTGCCCGTTAGGCGGGAATCGAGGCGGCCGACGTTGACGTTTTCGTCGCGACGGAGCTGGCGGATGAATTCCATGATGTTGATGCGGAGCTCGGTCTGGTCCAGGTACTTGGTGTCGAGGCCGGTGTAGCGGGCGAGCTTGTCGAGTACGGCTTTGCGTTCCGCGCCTTGAAGCTTGTCGCCTTTGGCTAGCGCTTCCTGGTAGCCGCCGATGGCCCAGGCTTCCACTTCCTTCAGGGTCTTGCGGAGGTCTTTTTGGAGGTCCGCCGGGAGGCGCTTGTGATACCAAGCGGTGGCCGTGTAGGTGGGCAGGAAGAGGATGTACGGCAGGTCGTTGCCGCGCTGGAAGCGGGCGGTTTGGAAGTTGAGGATGGTGGAGACGAGCATCACGCCGTTTAAGGCGATGCCCTGGTTTGTAAGGTAGCCAGCGATGTTGGCGGCGCGTGTGGTGCCGTAGCTTTCGCCGACGATGAAGAGCGGCGAGGACCAGCGTTCGTACCGCGTGAGGTACATGCGGACGAACTCGGCGACCGATTCCATGTCGCCTTTGACGCCCCAGAACTTCTTGCCGAGGTCCGGCTTGGTGGCGCGAGAGTAGCCTGTGCCGACGGGGTCAATGAAGACGAGGTCAGTATCGTCGAGCCAGGTGCCTTCGTTGGGGACGAGTTGGTATGGCGCGGGCGGGAGCGAACCGTCGTCGTTCATCTTGACGCGCTTGGGTCCGAGAGCTCCGAGGTGGAGCCAGACGGAAGCGGAGCCGGGTCCGCCATTAAAGGAAAAGGTGAGGCGTCGCTTGGCTTTGTTCTGTACGCCGTTGAGCGTGTAGGCGATGAAGAAGATGTCGGCTTCGTGTTCCTTGGTCTGGGGGTTGAACAGGGGCATCATGCCCGTGGTGGTGGTGTAATCCAGCGTCTTGCCGTTGACGGTGAGCTTTTGCTGTTTGACCACGGGCGCGGTGACGATTTCCGGCTTGGCTGTAGAGGTTGGCGGCGGAGTAGCGGCGGCTTGGGCCAAAAATAACGTACACGACAAAAGCGAGACCATAGGCCGATTATCCTGAAGATAGTAGTGTCGATGCAAAAGTTTGCCGTTCAGAATTTCGGTTGCCGGGCCTCACAGGCTGACGGTGCGGCGATTGAAGCCGCCCTGGCTGCCAAGGGGATGTCGCGGTCTGCGGACGGTCATTCGGATGCGGACTGGGTGATTCTGAATACCTGTACGGTGACATCCAACGCCGATGACGATTTGCGGCAGACGGTACGGCGGGTGCATCGCGAAAATCCTGCGGCGCAAATTCTGGTGACCGGTTGTTATGCGCAGCGGGCGCCGGAAGAGATCGCGCAGTTGCCCGGTGTGTCGATGGTGGTGGGCAATTCGCATAAGACGCAGATCGCGGAACTGATTGCGGGTTCGCACCCTGGCTTTGTGCAGATTGAAGCACCGAGCTATCACGCGCAGGTGCATGTCGGCGACATCTTTGCGCGGCATGACTTTTTGGCGTCGCCCGTGTCCGATGCGGCCGGCGATCGTTCACGGCCCAATCTGAAGATCCAGGATGGGTGCAACAACCGCTGTTCGTTCTGCATTATTCCGTTTGTGCGCGGACGCAGCCGGAGTATGCCGGTGGGCGAGGTGATCGAGCAGGTTCGGGCGTTGACGGCTGCTGGATACCCCGAAGTGGTGCTGAGCGGGATCAACCTGGGACGTTGGGGTCGCGAGCCGGGGTTCACGATGCGGTTGCCGGCGCTGCTGCGGCGGATTCTGGATGAGACCGAGGTCCAGAAGCTGCGGCTGTCTTCGATTGAACCTATGGATTGGTCGGGCGAGCTTTTGGATCTTGTGGCGGGTGAATCGCGGATTGCCAAGCATGTCCATGCGCCGTTGCAGTCCGGGTCCGATACGGTACTTCGGCGGATGCACCGGAAGTACAGGCCGCGGCATTATGAGGACCGGGTACGGCGGGCGCGGGCGCTGATGCCGGATGCGGCGATCGGGGCGGATGTGATGGTCGGGTTCCCCGGGGAGACGGACGCGGAGTTCGAAGATAGCCGGCAGTTTATCGAGAGCCTGCCGTTTACGTATCTGCACGTGTTCACGTATTCGGAGCGACCGGGTACACCGGCGGCGGATAGCGCGGCGCAGGTTCCGATGGCGGTTCGCAAAGAGCGGAATCGTGTGCTGCGGGAACTACAGACGCGGAAGCATCAGGCATTCCTGAAGTCCTTGATTGGGAAGCACTTGGACGCCGTCTCTTTAGATGGACAGTGTTCAGCTTTGTCCGATAACTTTTGCAAGATCCGGCTGACGGAAGCGGTGGAGCCTCGTAAGCAGATCAAAGCAATAGTCTTAGGTGTGGACGGGGAGCTATTGACAGCGCAACCTAGTCCTTGCTAACTTAGCAATTGCTAAGTTAGTGAGCACTAAAAACAGACTATCTGCCGGGGAACGCAAGCAGGCCATCATCGAGGCTGCGATCCGGCTGTTTTCCGAAAAAGGGTTCCGTGGCGTGACCACGCGCGAGTTGGCGCAGGCGGTTGGCGTCTCGGAGCCGGTACTGTATCAGCACTTCCAAACGAAACAGGAGATCTACTCCGGGATTCTAGATTCCATGTCGGCCGATCTTGAGGCCAAGGTGGGACAGACCCGTGCGCTGATCGCCAATCCGGAATTGACCGATCGAGAAATCTTACGGTCGATGGCGATGGCGATGACGCAGTGGTACGTCGAGAAGCCGGAGTTCTGCCGTTTGCTGCATTTTGGAGCGCTGGAGGCGCAGGAGTTTTCCCAACTCTTCTTTGCGCGTCACGCATCTCTACACTTTGAGATTCTAAAGAACTATTTTGATCAGGCGATGGCTGGCGGCCGCTTTCGCCACGTGTCGTCCGCTACCGCCGTATGGGTGTTTCTGGGCATGGTGATCCACCATCAGAACACTCTCGCGCTGCAACATTTCAACCCATATCCTCAACCGATCGAACAGACGCTGGACGAAATGCTGGATCTGTTCCTGAACGGCATTCTGGCTGGAGCCCAAAGTGCATAAATTCTCTCTTTCTCTACCAATGACAATGATCGCGGCGGCGCTGGCACTGAGCACTGCTTGCGGCACAAAACCTGACCCTGCGGCCACGAAAGCCGCCGAGAATGCGAACAGAACGCCGGAAACCGTGGCCGTCAAAACGGCCAATGCGCAGGTACGGCGCATGGAAAAGGTGATTTCGGTCACCGGGTCGCTATTGCCGGATGAGACCGTTACGGTGAATTCGGAATTGATTGGCAAGGTCACGATGATCAAGGCCGATTTTGGACAGAGCATCCGCAAAGGCGAAGTGCTGGCGGAGATCGACAAGCAGGAGTTCCAAATCCAGTTGGAGCGCGCCAAGGCGGCGCTGGCGCAATCGCTGGCGCGGTTGGGGTTGAGCCCGGGACAGGAGAACCAGCCGCCTACGTCGACCCCGGCGGTACGGCAGGCGCAGGCCCGCATGGACGATGCGAAGTTCAAGTTCGATTCGGCGGCGAAGTTGGTGAAGACCGGCGATATTTCGCAGGAACGGTATACAGAGCTTGAGAAGGCATTCCGTCAGCAGCAGGCCGCGTACGAGGCCGCGCGCGATGAGGTACGGACGCAGTGGGCGGCGATGGAGTCGATCCGCGCGGAAGTGAATCTGGCGCAGAAGAAGCTGAATGACGCGACGTTGCGTGCTCCTTTTGACGGTACGGTGTCGCAGAAGCACGTGTCGCCGGGGCAGTATGTACGCGAGAATGCGCCGATTGTGACCTTGGTGAAGACGAATCCTCTGCGCTTGCGCGTGGATGTGCCGGAGACGGCTGCGGGCTTTGTGAAGGCGGGTACGACGTTGACGTTTACGACCGATGCTCTGCCGGGCGAGCAGTTTCAGGCTATTGTTCGCGAGACGAATCCTTCTTTGGAATCGAAGAGCCGCTCTTTGACGGTAGAGGCGCGGTTGACCAAGCCGGATGCCCGGCTGCGGCCAGGGATGTTTGCGCAGGTCCGGCTGGTGCTGAATCAGGCATCCGATATGTTGATGGTGCCGAAGCAGGCGGTGTACACGATTGCCGGGTTGGCCAAGGTGTTTGCGGTCCGCGACGGTAAGGCAGTAGAGTTCCGCGTCACTACCGGCGATGAGATTGAAGGCTGGGTGGAGATTCCGCAAGGCACGATGCGCGACGGCGAAGAAGTGATTCTGACGCAGCAGCCGTTGCTGGTGAACGGTACGCCGGTACGGAAGGGGTAACAGAGCACAGCCATGCAAAAACTCGCTGAAATCTGTATCAAGCGCCCCGTCTTTGCCACGATGATCGTGCTGGCGCTGCTGGTGACGGGCATGTTTGCGTACGGCGCGCTGGGCGTCGATCGCTTCCCCAAGGTAGAGCTGCCGATCGTGACGATCACGACGGTGCTTCGCGGCGCATCGCCTGAGGAAGTGGAAACGCAGGTCACCAAGCGCATTGAAGAAGTTTGCAACACGGTGTCCGGAATTGACGAATTGCGTTCGACCTCTGCGGAAGGTATTTCGCAGGTGTTCATTCAGTTCGTACTCGAAAAAGATCCGGACGTTGCGATTCAGGAAATCCGCGCCAAGGTCAACACCGTGTTGAACGACCTGCCTCGTGACGCGGATCAGCCGATTGTCGACAAGATCTCGACGGACGCTACGCCGATTCTGAACATCGTGATTGCATCGCCGCGCGATGCTCGCGAGATCACCAAGATTGCCGACGACAAGATCAAGAAGAGCATTGAGAGCTTGAACGGCGTGGGCGAAGTTCGTTTTGTGGGCGACCGCAAGCGCCAGATTCAGGTGGAAATCGACGGCGAGAAGCTGTACTCGTACAACCTGAACATTGACCAGGTTCGCTCGGCGCTCGCCGCGCAGAACGTGGAGATCCCGGGTGGGCGCATTGATCAGGGCCGCTTGGAGGTGTCGCTCCGTACGCTAGGGCGTGTCGAAAAGCCGATGGACTTCAACCGCATCATTATCGCGGCTCCCAACGGTTCGCCGGTGCGTATTGCGGACATCGGCAAGGTGACGGACGGCGTGGAAGAGCCGAGGTCGCTGGCGCGGTTGGACGATCAGCCGGCGGTGGTGCTGGAAATACGAAAGCAGTCCGGCACGAACGTACTGGAAGTGATCAACGCGGTGAAGGCGCGGATTGAAGAGATCCGGCCGACGCTGCCGAAGGACATCCGCATCACGTACACGCGCGATCTGGCTCCGTTTATTGTCGAATCCTTTGAAGCGGTGAAGGCGCACCTGATTGAAGGCGGCATCTTTGCGGCGTTGATCGTGTTTGTGTTCATCCGCAACTGGAGCGCGACGATCATCTCCGCACTGGCGATTCCAGCGTCGATCATTTCGACGTTCACTTTGATCTACGCGATGGGGTACACGCTGAACGAGATCACCATGCTGGCGCTGGTGTTGATGGTGGGCATCGTGATTGACGACGCGATCGTGGTGCTGGAAAACATCTTCAAGGTGGCGGAAGAGAAGAAGATCAGCGCGATGGAAGCGGCCGTGGAAGGTACGCGAGAGATCGGGTTGGCCGTGCTTGCGACAACCTTGTCGCTGGCGATCATCTTCATCCCGGTGGCGTTGATGTCCGGCATTGTGGGCCGCTTTATGAGCAGCTTTGGCTTTACCGCGGCGTTCGCCATCATGGTGTCGCTGTTGGTGAGCTTTACCTTGACGCCGATGTTGTCGTCGCGCTTTTTGAAGATCGACCACAAGCAGGCGGACACCAAGGACAGCATTATCTTCAAGATTTTCGACCGGCCATATGTCGCGATGCTCGAATGGTCCATGCGGCATCGCTGGGCGATCGGGTTGATCTCGATCCTGGTGGTGGTGTCGACGGTGCCGCTGTTCATGATGATCGGCAAGAGCTTTATTCCGAACTCTGACCAGAGCGAGTTTGAGATCACCGTGCGTACGCCGCCGGGCTCGTCGCTGGAGGGTACGGATCAGGTCATCAAGCAGATTGAAGCCGACGTGAAGAAGCTGCCGGGCGTACTGCATGTGCTGACTGCGATTGGAGCGGACTTCCAACGGCAGGTAGACCGCGGTAGCGTGCTGGTGGAACTGGTCCATCCGTCGCAGCGCAAAGAGACCCAGGAAGAGATTATGGGCATCACGCGCAAGATGCTGACCAAGTATCAGGACGTGACCCTTGGCGTGCAGTATCCGGCAGCCATCAGCGGCGGCGGTTCCGATCGCGAACTGGTGTTTGCGATTCAGGGTCCGGACCTGAACAAGCTGGCTGATATCACGAACAAGGTTGTGGCGAAGGTTCGCACCGTGCCGGGCGTGGTGGACCTTGAGAGTTCGTACGAAGCGGGCAAGCCGGAGTTGCGGGTGAACATCAACCGCGACAAGGCGGCAGACCTGAACGTGAGCGTGGCATCCATTGCCTCCGCCATGCGTACGCTGGTTGGCGGCGACGAACAGGCGACCACCTTCCGCGACGGTGAGGATCGCTATGACGTAATGCTGCGGGTGAACAAGGAGTTCCGCAATTCGCAGTCCGCGTTGAATCGCTTGTATGTGCCATCGACATCTCTGGGCAACGTTCCGGTGTCGAACCTGGCGACCTTGGCTCCGGCGACGGGACCGACCAAGATCGAGCGGTTTAACCGTCAACGGCAGATTCTGATTCAGGGCAACATCGGGCCGGGTGGTTCGCTGTCAGAGGCGATCAACACGATCAACCAGACGGTTGCCGAGATGAACCTGCCGTACGAGTATTCGACGGGCTTGCTGGGACGCAGTAAAGAGCTGGGACGCGCGGCGCAGAGCTTCCTGATTGCGCTGGTTCTGTCGCTGATCTTTATGTACATGATTCTGGCGGCGCAGTTTGAAAGCTTCATCGATCCGGTGACGATTCTGCTGAGCTTGCCGTTGTCGGTGCCGTTTGCGGTGCTGAGCCTGTTGCTGATGGGCGAGAACTTCTCGATCATCTATTCGAGCCTCGGCATCCTGGTGTTGTTCGGCATCGTGAAGAAAAACTCGATTCTGCAGATTGACCACATCAAGCAGCTTCGAGCGAAGGGCTACGCGAGGTACGACGCGATTTTGAAGGGCTGCCAGGATCGACTGCGGCCGATTCTGATGACAACGGCGGCGCTGGTGGCCGGCATGATTCCGCTGGCTCTGGGTACTGGTGCTGGCGCAGGTGCGCGGCGTACGGTAGCGATTGCGGTGATCGGCGGCCAGACCTTGTGTCTGCTGCTGTCGCTGCTGGTGACGCCGGTGGCGTACTCGTTCTTTGACGACATCGCACATTCGCCGCTGTGGGGCCGCTTTGCGCGGTTGTTCCGGTGGCGCAAGCCTGCGGTGGCGGCGCCGCTGTCCGTGCTGCTGATTGGTGCGTTGCTGTTCTCTGAGCAGCAGGCGTATGCACAGGTCCCGCAGCGTGTGGGTGTAGGTGTTACCGAAACGCGGCTGACATTGAAAGAGGCCGTGGAGATGGCCCTGAAGAACAACCTGGACATCGAGATCGAGCGGACCAATCAGCAGATTGCCAGCGAACAGATTCGCGCGGCGCTGGGCCAGTTCGATCCGGTGTTTCGTTGGAACCCGCTGTACAACCGCCAGAATCAGCCGACACCTTCGCCTCTGGCCGGTGTCAACGGCGTGTTGGCAGATCGCATCAACCAGCAGAACTTTCTGTTTCAGGGCCGTACGCCATGGGCGGGCGGCACTGCTTCGGGCGCGTTCGACAATGCGCGGCAGGTGACCAACAATCCTTTCGTCAATCTGACGCCGTACTATACGACGCGCATCACCTTGAGCTATGTACAGCCGCTGTTGCGCGGCCGGAAGCTTGACCAGCAGCGGAATGAGATCCGGATCCGGCGGAAGTCTTTGAACATTTCAGAGGCGGACTTTCAGATTCGCGCGATCGACATCGTGGCGCGAGTGGAGCAGGCGTACTGGGATCTGGTGGCCGCGCGGCAGGATGTGAACGTCACGCAGCAGGCCGTACAGTTGGCGCAGGAGCAGTTTGACCGGAATCAGCGCATGATCGAGTCCGGTACGCTGGCACCGGTGGAACTGTCGGCGTCGAGGGCGGAGTTGGAACGCCGCAAGGATTTGTTCTTCACGAGTAATGGCGTGTTGAACGAGGTGGAGAACAATCTGAAGAGTCTGCTGGCACCGAATCGTACGGCGTCGATCTGGGGCGATCAGATCATCCCTACCGATTTGAAGAGCGGCGATGCACCGGAGGTAACGGATCTGCGTACGGCTGTGGATCAGGCGGTGGCGCGGCGTCCTGAGTTGAAGCAGTTAGGGCTGCGCATGGAGAGCAACGATTACGACAAGCAGTTGGCTCGTGAGTTGTCGAAGCCTCGCGTCGATGTGGTGGCGAGCTACATCAATGCCGGGTTGGCCGGTGCGTTGAATACGGCGCCGAATCCGTTTAGCGCTTCGACGCTTGCGCAGGTGGACCGCCTGAATCAGCTTTCGACGCTGGCAGGACTCGGGCCGCTGCCGGGAGGCCCGGGCTTCGGGTCGGTGCCGGATTCCCTGATTGGCGGGTATGGTTCGGCGCTGAGCAATCTGTTCGGTGGCAACTATCAATCTGTACAGTTTGGGTTGAACATCGACTTGACGTTCCGGAATCGTACGGCGAAGGCGCAGGAGGCGACGGCGGAGATCCAGTCCCGGCGGCTGAAGTTGGAACAGACGCGTTGGGAACAGTTGATTGAGGCGCAGGTACGCAATTCGGTGCAGGCGATTCAGACGGCGCGTCAGAGGATCGCGGCGGCGACGGCGAGTGAGACGGCGGCTCGTGAAAAGCTGGAAAGCGAGACGCGCCTGTTTCAGACGGGTGAATCCACCAACTTTCTGGTGTTGACGCGGCAGAACGAGTATCTGGACGCCCGCCGCCGGGCGGTGGTGGCGCAGCTCGAGTTGAACAAGGCATCGGCACGGTTTGACCAGGCGCAAGGTACGACGCTGTCGTCCTTCAACCTGACCGTGAAGTAAGACAAAAAAGCCCTGGAACTGATCCGAGCAAGATCGGTTCCAGGGTGTGTTATGCAAACAAGGAAATCCAAGGAGAGAGAGAAGCTCCCAAGGATGAGGGGTAGAGAGGTCTTTACGCTGCTTCGGCCAGGTGCTTGCGGCTGTTGCGGCGAGCGGCGCGGCGGGCGCGCATCATGCGGAGACGTACGGCGAGCTCAGACCCGCCAACGCGACCGGCAATCTCACGCACGGAGAGACCCTGGAGTTGATACGCCAAAAGGCGGCGGTCCTGCGGCTCGCACGAGCTCAACACGCGGGCCAAATCAATGGGATTGGTATCCAGGCTGGATGCCGCGGAAAATTCAAAAAGTGGCTGCTGACGGCTCAAAGTCCGAGCGGCGCGCCGGTACAAATTTAAAGCAATGGTGTTCACCCAAGTGGTGATGCGATCTTCGTTACGAAGTTGGTGAACGCGTTCCCAACCGCGGGTCCACGCCGCCTGTGCAGTTTCTTCCGCCGAATCGTGCGGCACCCCACGTGAAATCAAAAGGCGTACGGTGAGTGCAAAGCCTTCTTTGTACGCTTGGCTGTAATGAGTTTGCGTCATGTTTCGTCCCTGCCATGATCTTTGCAATCGATGTGCCAAGGCGGAAACACGTGCAAAATGCACATTCTGTGCGCCCCTTACCGGAAAGGGAATTACAAAAGTTCCCAGCGCGGGTTAGAAGACGCGAACTTTTAGCCGGTTGACGTTGAACTTTGCGGTCTCGGCGACGGCCATGACGGTCATCACGCCGGCTTGCACAGGGTCTGTTACAACAAGGTCCGCGGCTTCGGGTACGGAACCGGCCATGTTGAGGGAAACCACAAGTAGACCCTGCGCTCGGACCTCGCGCACGGCGGCTTCAATCTCGCCGCCCATAATCGATCCAGCCAGCACCAACGCTTTGGCTCGAGGCAGGCGGGCGACGGCGCGGACGGCGTCTGCAAGCTGTTGTTCGCCGACGAGCGGGATCGTATCCACCGATATATGTTCGCCGCGGATGTTGTGACGGTCCGCTTCTGAGATGGCGCCGATGGCCACCTGGCCGACCTGGGCGCCGCCTCCCATAATAATGATGCGTTTGCCGTACACCTTCTGCATGGTGTTGACCTGCTGGACGTCCTGTACGATGTCCGGGGTGCGGAGTTCGGCGATCAAGTCGGCGCAGGCACCGGGCAGGTCCACTTCGAAGTACACGCGGGTTTCGGTGCCCGATTCCTCAATAATTTCGACGAGTGTAATATTGCCCTGGTGCTGCGCGATGATGCCGGTGAGCTTGTGAAGTACGCCAAGGCCGGAGTTGGCCCGTACGAGAATGCCGTTCTTATTCATAGATTTCGTACTTCTTTTGGATTTCGGGCCACAAACCTTTGGCTTTGAGGATGAGTTCCACCACCTCGCGAATGGCTCCGTTGCCGCCCACGACACTGGTGACGTAATTTGCGGCAGCCTTGACCTCGGCGCGGGCGTTGGCGGTGGCTACGGCAAAGCCGACGCGACGCATGCAGACGATGTCCGTGAGGTCGTCGCCAACATAGGCCACATCTTCTTTGGTGACGCCTGCGTCCTTCATGATTTCCTCAAGAATCGGGATTTTTTCGATGTGTCCCTGATAGACGTAGGTCATCTTGCACTGGCGCGCGCGTTCCACAGTGGCAGGAGATACGCGGCCGCTGATGACGCCAGTCTTGATGCCGTACCAATTGAGCCATTGGAGGCCGATGCCGTCCTGCGAGTCAAAGCCTTTGGTTTCGGCAACCGTGCCGTCGGCTAGCGGGATGTTGTAGAGACGGCCGTCGGTCAAGACGCCGTCCACATCCATGAGGAGAACTTTGACACGGGCGGCAGCGGCAGCGTACTGTTCAGCGTTGTCGATCATTGTATTGGTAAAACGTTTGTAGCACGAGCTACATGCTATACTCCGTGAATCATGGGTCCGGCCTTTTTGCGATTTCTTCTCGCGGCTGTACTTGTACTGGTGAGCGCTTCTGCACAGACCCCTGGTTCGGGTCCCGGCGAAAATAACGCCGCGCGGAGTGGAAGGCCCACCGAACCGGCAACTCCCGGCATCCCCGTTCGCGATGACGTGACAAAGAAAGCCTGCGGATCGTGCCATCAGGCCGATAAAGAAGGCAATTTAACCCGCATTTCGTGGATTCGCACGACGCCGGAAGGCTGGCAAGAGGCGATCAAGCGCATGGTGCGTTTGAACGGCTTGACTCTGAAGCCCGAAGACGCGCGGCACATCGTGCAGTATTTGAGCACGGAAAATGGTCTGGCGCCGGAAGAGGCTGCGCCCGTGGCGTGGTTCCTGCAGAAGCGTACGCTGCAGGCGGAGACCGAGATCCCGTCAGAGGAGTTGAAGCGCGCCTGTGCGTCTTGCCATCCGTACGCGCAGCCGAACTCGTGGCGGCGTTCGGGTGAGGAGTGGAAGCTTCTGACGGACATGCACGTCGGGTACTTCCCGGTGGCTGAGTTTACAGCATTCCGCAATGGCGGGCGTGGAGGCGGTGGCGGTGGCGGCGCGGCTGCGCCTGGTGCACCGCCGCAGCGGCATCCTGTCGATCTGGCAGTGGAACACTTTACCAAGAACGCTCCGCTGCATACGCCGGAGTGGGCGAAGTGGAAAGCGTCCATGCGTCCTGCGCGCTTGGCTGGACGTTGGATCCTGTGGGGCGACCAGCCTGGCAAGGGTCGCGTACTGGGCGAAGTGACCATCGCGGAAGGTGCGTCGGCCAACGAGTTTACGACCAAGATCTCGTACACGGAAATGCAGACTGGGCGCAAGTTCCAGCGTACGGGAAAGGCCAACCTATATACCGGCTATGCGTGGCGTGGACGATCGGATAGCAACGGTACTTCGCTTGAAGATCCGAAAGCGATGCGCGAGGTTATGTCGGTAAGCCGCGATCAGTCGACCATAGAAGGTCGCTGGTTCTGGGGCGGGTATGAGGAGTTGGGCATCAATGCCAAACTGGTGCGTGCGAACGAAGGTCCGCAGGTGCTGGGGCTCGATACGTACTCGCTAGCGTCCGGCGCTTCGAAGCAGGTGAAGATTTACGGCGAGCGTCTGTCGGTGGCCGGCCTCAAGCCGACCGATATCAGCATGGGCAACGGCGTGACGGTTACCAAGATCGTCAGCGCGACGCCTTCGCTGGTGACGGCCGAAGTGGCGGTGGCAAAGGATGCGATTTCCGGTCCTCGTGATGTGGAAGTGAATCGCGCGGTGGCCACCAGCGCTGTCTATATCTACGACAAGGTCGACTACATCAAGGTGTCGGCCGATTCGGCGATTGCCCGCCTGGGTGGCAACACGCATCCCAAGGGCTACGTGCAGTTTGAGGCCATTGCGTACCATCGCGGCTTGGACGGCAAGAAGGATACGCCGGACGACATCGCACTGGGTCCGGTGCAGGCCAAGTGGACCGTCGAAGAGTTTCTGGCGCGGTTCGATGACGACGATAAGGATCACGTGGGATCAATCAATGTCGAAACCGGGTTCTTTACGCCGTCGTCGGAAGGTCCGAACCCGAAGCGCAAGTGGGGTACGGATAACTTTGGCGATGTCTGGGTGGTTGCGACGTTCAATCCGCCGGGCGGGGATCCTGCCAAGCCGTTGACCGCGCGCAGCTATCTGATTGTGACCGTACCGCTGTACATGCGTTGGGATCAGCCTGAGGTGGCGAACTAAGCTATGCCGTACACCGCAGGAGATACGCACGCGTTTGAAGCCGCGGGCCAGCAGTTTTTGTACCTGGTGCCGAGTGGCGGCATTGTCGATTTGAATCCGGTGGCTTCTGCGGTGCTGAACCGTGTGAAGTCCAACCCGGCCAGCCGTGAAGATCTGCTGGCGGCGCTGCCGTTTGAGGCGCCGGACATTCACGAAGCGATTGATGAACTGGCCAGCTTCCGCGCCATTCTGGATAACGGCGAGAAGGTGGAAGATCCGCCACAGGATGTCCCGGACAAGTTCCCGCTCCAGACCATGGTTCTGAACCTGACGAACCAGTGCAATCTGAGCTGCGGGTACTGCTATGAGTTCGGTGAGGACAAGGTCGCGACGCCGGATGGCAAGCCTAAGTTCATGAGTTGGGACACGGCGAAGATGTCGGTGGATCATTTGTTCACGGAGTCCGCGGGACGCCGGGCGATCCACATGACGTTCTTTGGCGGCGAGACGCTGATGAACTTTCCGCTGCTCAAGCAGGTGGTGGAGTACGCGAATGAGAAGGCCAAGGCGGAAGGCCGCTACATCGACTATTCGTTGACCACCAACGCGACGTTGCTGACACCGGCGATCATTGAGTTCCTGGCTGAGAACCACATTGGCGTAACCGTGAGCATGGACGGCCCGAAGGAGATGAATGATCAATTGCGTGTCTTTGCCAATGGCAAGGGCAGCTACGACATCATCGCTCCAAAAGTACGCTCGCTGCTCGACAAGCATAAGACCCGGCCGATTGCCGCGCGTGTGACGTTGACCGCGCAGGTGACCGATGTGCTGAAGATCTTTAAGCATCTGAAGCACGACATGGGCTTTCATGAGGTGGGGTTTGCGCCGGTAACGACGTCGCCCAACCGGTTGTACGCCATTGAGAACAACTCGATGGATCGCGTGCTGGACCAGTTTAAGACGCTGGCGTATGAGTATCGCGACGCGGCGGTGCGCGGCGAGCATCATGGATTTTCGAACGTCAGCGATACGCTGATGGAATTGCACCAGGGCATCAACAAGTCGCACCCGTGCGGCGCGGGCCTGGGGTTGGTGGGCGTCGGTCCTTCCGGCGACATCGCACCGTGCCATCGCTTTGTGGATAGCGATACGCATGCACTGGGACACATCTCAACGGGTATTGATAAGGCGAAGCAGCAGGACTTTTTGCAGCGCGGCCATATCAATGCCAAGTACGACTGTCATTCGTGTTGGGCTCGTCCGCTGTGCGCGGGCGGATGCCATCACGAGGCCTTTGTCCGCTACGGCGACACGGGTCATCCGAACTTGCACTATTGCGATTGGATCCGCGGATGGACCGGGCTGTGCCTGGAAATCTATGGCGAAATCGCCACGCGGAACCCGCAGTTCCTGAACACATTCGACCGGAGGAAGACCGTATGAAACATGTACGCGCGTTGAACCGTAAGGCGCAGCGCATCGAAGAATACGCGGCAGCCATGGAAGGCGATGTGTTCGCGCTTCAATCTCGTGGAGGAGGCGGGCAGGGGAACCCGCAGCGCCGGCCGCATTATCCGGTCGGTTGCTCGATCGTATTTTCTCCCGGCTGGGAAGTAGACTCGGCCGGGGGAACCGCGGGGCTGTGCCAGCCCGCGGAACGCGATCTCTACGACTGTTACATCACGTGTTTCTGGCCGGCTCAGGTGCCGGACCACCTCAACAACTATCCCGATTGGACGGCAAAGTGTGCCAGCGCCACGAAGGATTGGCGGAACATCGACCTGGTTTTTCCATAAATTGACATGAAAAAACTGCTACTTCTGCTGCCTTTGGCGGCCGGCATCGCCTGCGCCCAGAAGATGTACGTGGGCGCGTGGCCCGGCCGTATCATGATCATCGACGAGAAGTCCGGCAATGTCGACGGCGACATCAAGCTGAACAGCGGTACGGCTGCGCGCGCTCTGTTTTTGAGCGGCGATAAGAAGTCGCTGGTGGCGATGACGCATAAGGAGTCGACGTTTGAGACGATCGACCTGGCAACGCGCAAGGTGACCGATAGCTTTCAGCTCACCGAAGGCAACAAGCGCGTGCGCATCGATGCCGGACCCGCGCCCGACAAGGACACCAAGGTGTTTTATGCGGTGACGCGCGACATCACCAAGAAGATTGACCGGTTTGAGATCGGCAAGCGTAAGTTCAGCGTCATCGACATGGCGCAGAAGAAGATTGTCCGGCAGGTGGACGTACCGGCGGCTGATGCCGACAACATCGGACGCCAGATCAAGGTGTCGCCCGACGGGAAGTATCTGTACACGTTTGGGCAGGCCATTGTGGTGTACGACATCGCGAACAACTTCAAGGAAGTGGAGCGCATCGACATGGTGAAGCCTCCCTTTCAGAACACCGACAGCTTGTCGTTCGGCGGCGATTTGGACCCCTGGGGCGACCCGAATGTCCTGACGTCGACCTTTATCAATACCGACAACATTGTGTATCGCACGACGTTTGGGCTGGCGCGGTTTGATTTGAACAAGCGATCCTTCGACTTTACGCCGATTGGTCCGATTCCCTCGCAATTGTCGGGCGTACAAGTGACGCCGGATCGCAAGGTCGGCTACGCGGTGTCGGTGGAAGGGCAGCATGGCGATCGCGTGACGCAGTTCATGATGTTCGACATGGCCACCAAGAAACTGCTGAAGCGCGCGGAGTTTCCCGGGCGCACGCGGTTTACATTCGGCATCTCGTCCGACGGCAAGAAGCTGTTGATTTACGGTGCGGGCAACACCATCGAGTACTTCGATGCGAAGACGTTGCAGCCGGAAAAGACAGTGGACGTCGCGGCGGACATGACAACGTCGCTGGTGATTGTCGCTCCTTAATGGAGGAGTTCGCGATACACGTCCAGTCCGCTGGGGATCTGGACCAGTTGGATCAATGGCAAACCTGGGAGCGCAGCGATAAGCTCCGTCCCCAGGTGGCCGCACTGGGCGCAATGTTACCGTTGCGCCCTTCGTCATTTACGCGGGTGTACTGGGGCACGGAGTTCTGCGAGAACCTGATCGCGCAGGAGTTGCCCGAGTTCACTCTGCCGTTAACACTGCTGACGCCGTACGTGAGCGACCGAGGTCTGGCGCGGTTGAAGCCTCTGCTCGATGCTGCGCCTGCAGGATCCGAGGTGGTGTTCAACGACTACGGCGTGCTGCGCCTGCTGCGGCGCGAGTATCCGTCGCTGATTCCGGTGCAGGGGCGGTTGCTGCACAAGGCGCTGCGCGATCCTCGGATCACAACCGAGTACGTACAGCTTGGAGATAGCCCGCAGTTGGACGCACTGCGGAGTTCTTCATTGGAGACTGGTGCTTATACGGCGTTGCTCAAGAAGTACGGCGTGACGCATGTCGAGCAGGATCTGCTGCCGCAAGGCAATCGATTCCCGTCCGGCGATTTTTCGGTGTACGCGCCGTTTGGCGTGATCTCTACGGCACGCATCTGCATGGCTGCAGGACTCGGGTATCGCAAGGCCCAGAAGTTTGAGCCGGGTGCGCCGTGCCGTCATGAATGCCAGACGCATTTGGTGGAGTATCAATACACCAACTCGCCTTTTGCCAATCGTGAGCAGCGGTTCTGGCTCAAGGGACAGACGTATTTCTACGTACATACGCCAGAGATGATGGCGGCACTTTTGTCGTCCCAAGCGAAGCGAATTGTTTGGCAGCCAAGGCTACCAATGATGGCCTAGATGCTCCCCAATGTAGCGGGGAGTTGAAATTATTGTTACTAAAAAAGTCCCCAGAAAATTAACTCACACCAAAACGCAGCTGCATCTTGGGCTGCAGACGATCCACGATGATCGTTGCTCAAGGAGAACAACATGCAGCTTGTTCACAGGTACCCGCGCTTCCGCGCGGCGCTCACCATGTTTGCCACTGCGGCGCTTTTGATTCCACCCCCCGCCGCACTTGCTTCCAGCCACCGGGAAGCACCCATCACCGCACTTGACCAGAAGGCCGATATCACCGATTGGTATGTGTTCCGAAGCCCGCAACGGCCGGACAACATCGTCATGGTGCTGAATGTCGATCCGTTTCTGGAGCCTTCCAACGGCCCGAACTACTTTCCTTTCGACCCAGGCGTTCTGTACGAGATGAAGGTGGACAACAACCGGGATGGCATGCCGGATGTCACATTCCAGTTCCGCTTCAAGACCGATGTACGCGCTCCCGGCGTGTTCACGGGTCTTGTCGGAGGGCTTGCCGGTATCCCGCCCATCACAGCACTGGATGGTCCGGGATCGGAGGGCTTTAACCTGCGCCAAACGTACACGATCACGATGAAGACGGGATCGGAGACGAAGGAGCTTGGCACGGGACGTACGTTGTTTGCGGTACCGACGAACGTTGGGCCCCGCACCATGCCGAATTACGATGCGCTCCGCGCACAGGGCGTGTACTCGCTCGGTGGCGGTGTGTTTTCGTTTGCAGGTACTGTTGCGGACCCTTTCTTTATTGACCTGGGCGCTGCGTTCGATTCGCTGAACTTCCGGCAGGCTGCCGGTGGCGGCGTGTTGAGCGACGCGATTGACGCAGATACGAGCCGCAACTACGCTCCGAATACGTTGACGGGCTTTAACGTCAACACCATCGTGCTGGAAGTTCCAATCACGATGTTGACGAGTGATAAGGCGATGCATACGGCGGGCGAGAAAGAAGCCGTACTCGGCACGTATGCGACAACGTCGCGCCAGACGGTGACTGTGCTGCCGAATCCCGATACCACGGGCACTTGGACGCAGGTACAACGTCTGGGCAATCCGCTGATCAACGAGCTGATTATTGGTACGGGATCGAAGGATAAGTTCAGCACCGATGTCCCGACCAATGATTCGCAGTTCGCTTCGTTTGTACTGGATCCGCTGCTGGCGACGATCTTCAAGTCGATCGGCATTCCGGTTCCCAATGCACCGCGTACGGACCTGTTGCCGCTCGTGCAGTATCGTGCGCCGATTTGTCCGGGTTGTTCGTCGTCGGACTTTGGTCCCGTGGCGGATTTGCTGCGCATCAACGTGGGCATCCCGCCGACGGCGGCTCCCAACCGCTTGGGCGCAATTGCTGGCGATTTGGGCGGTTTCCCCAATGGGCGCCGCTTGAACGATGACGTGGTGGACATCGCGGCTCGCGTGGTGGCGGGCATCCTGGTGAACCCCAGCTTGTATGCCACCAAGATCGGCGATGGCGTGAACATGCCGGCGGTGCAGCCTTCGGCGACGTTCCCGTTTGTGGCGCCAGCGTATAGCGGCCGTAACAGTGCGCACGGAGGTCCGGGATTGCCGGGATGTCCTTCGTTCGCGCCGAACGGTTTGTGCCCAGTTCAATAGGTGGCCACCGATCATGATCACGCTTCATACTTGCTTGTTGCTGTTGACGCTGAGTGCGGACACGGACGCGAGTCCAGCGCAAATCAGCATTCAGAAGGCAGAGGCAGGGATTGCCAAGAATCCCGGCCACGTGCCGTACCACAATGCGCTGGCTATGGCATACGCGCGCAGAGCTCGCGAGATTTCGGACGACACTTACTACGGCAAGGCCGAGGAAGTGGTGGAAAAGACGCTGCAGAAGGCGCCGGGCGACTTTGAAACTCTCAAGGTACGCTGCTGGCTTTTGCTGGGGCGTCATGAGTTCGCAAAGGCTCGCGAGTTGGCGATGACGTTGAACAAGAAGAATCCCGATGACATCACCGTGTACGGGTTTCTGACGGATGCCAATGTCGAATTGGGCAATTACAAAGAAGCGATCGACGCCGCGCAATGGATGCTGAAGATTCGTCCAGGCAACGTTGCGGGTTTGACGCGTGCAGCGTATTTGCGGGAACTGCATGGGTACTTGCCGGGCGCCATCGAACTGATGCGTACGGCATACGATGCGGTGGCCTATCCGGAGACGGAGGAGCGTGCCTGGATCCTGACGCAGATTGCGAACCTGCAACTGACGTCAGGCAATCTGGCGGAGGCCGAGAAATACGCGACTGGGGCGCTGGGCGTGTTCCCTGGGTATCATTACGCGCTGGCGGCGATGGGTCGCGTACGGACGGCGCAGAAGCGCTACGCGGATGCGGCGGAGTTTTACCAGAAGCGGTACGACGCGTCGCAGCATCCTGAAAATCTGTATCCGTTGGGGCTCGCATACCGGCGGGCTGGCAAGGATGCGGAGGCCGAGCGGGTGTTCGCACAGTTCGAGAAGGAAGCGGTGGAAGAGTCGGGCGGCGCGGATAACGCCAACCACGAACTCATCGCGTACTACATCGAAGTGGCGAAGCGGCCGGCCGAAGCAGTGAAGATCGCCGAAGCGGAGCTAAAGCGCCGTAACGACGTCTTCACTCAGGATGCGTACGCGTGGGCCAAGGCTGCGGCTGGCGACTATGCAGAGGCGGACAAGCATCTGCAGTCGGCGCTGGCTGTGGGCGTGAAGGACCCGAGCATTCTGTATCATGCGTCGGTGGTAGCGAAGAAGCAGAACCGGATGGAAGAGGCGGACAAACTGTTGCGTCAGGCAGCAGCGGGGTACTGTCCGGAGGCTGTCCGGTAGTCGATTGGGGGCCCTGCAGCTTCGGTTGTGGGGCTCCTATATGGCGCTGGAGATGTCGGTGTGGAGGAAGTCGTTGCCCTTGTAGAGCAGGGGTTCGCCGGTGAGCTTGGCGAGGGCGTAGGAGAAGCAGTCGCCAAAGTTGAGCTGGGCGGGGTGTCCACTGCCTTTTCCGTATTTTCGGTAGGCCTCGCGGGCACTCTTGGCATGTTCGGGTAGAACTGCCACGAGTTCCAATTCGGCTGCTTGGATGAGAAGGTCAAACCGGACCCGGTCTTCGGGGTCGCGCGAACGGTCGACGATTACTGCGGCCTCGACGTAACTGACTGCGGAGATACGCGCCGGCGGATTTGCTTCAATCGCGTCCGCATAGAGCTGCGCGTCTGGCTCCTGCTTGCAGATTGCGACGATCGCAGAGGCGTCAACGATCATGCTTACTTTGGAAGGCCATTCTCGTCATAGAGAAGGTCACCGTGAGCGGTGGAAAGCAGTGGCTCGTCGATGTTTGGAGCGATCTGTCGTCCGATAGCCATCACGCGATCGGCCATGCCCTTGCGCCGTTCCCGCTCGAGAAGTTCGCGCAAGGCGGTTTCGATGACGCCCGGAAGAGTTTTGCCGGTCATCTTCGAAAGCTGCAACGCCATCTCTACGGACTTTTCGTCTTCGATACTTAGCACCATGCGAGGCTCAATTTAAATTTAGCCCGCCGCTTCACAGCGGGCAAGCACGATCGTGCGGCCGTTCTCGATGTTCATACTGTCCAAGCTTGCCGTGGCTTCTACCGCAAAGCCGGCTTCATTCAGATGGCGCTCGACTGCCGTGATCGACATTGGTCTCTGTTCAAACTCCCAGCGATGGTCGTCAGATCGGATCTCACAGGTCGCGACCTTGGTTTCGCGATCGTAACGGTAGGCGATCTCAAACTGGCGCTCGCCTAACTGTGCTGTCTCTTCGCCTTCCCAGTTCTTCTCGTAACAGGCATCCAACGTGACATCGAAGAGGAAGTACCCGCCAACGCGCAGATGGGCTTTGACGTTGCGCATGGTGGCCAGGAAGTCCGCCGCGGACATCAGGTGATTCAGGCTGTTGTAATAGCAGACGGCTGCGTCGTGGCCACGCTCATCTAACGCAAAGTCCCGCATGTCGCGGCAGTAGAACTGTCCCAGCGGGGCGCGGCGCTGGGCGTACACGATGAGTTCGCGCGACGAATCTACGCCCGTGACTTGCATGCCATGACGCTCCAGCCAGCCGCTGAAGTGGCCGGCTCCGCAGCACAGGTCCAGGATGCTGGCTCCGGCAGGAACCCGGTTGGACAGGTGCGTCTCAAACGCATGTACGGCGCGCGACAGGAACGCGGTTCCCCAATGCGAGTCATATAGTGCGGCCAGTGCGTCGTAGGCGTTCTCCATCTCGGACTTAATCCTTGTGTAACACTGAGGGTTTCCCCAATACCATGCGAGCCGCGCTGTTTTTGCTTTTGTCCGCCGCGCTGACACTTTCCGCGCAAGGCCTGGAGTACGTTAAAGCTCATTACACGAAGTACGAGCATGAGGTCCCCATGCGGGACGGCAAGAAGCTGTTCACTTCGGTCTACATCCCCAAAGATCCGACCGGCGAGAAGTACCCGATTTTGCTGAACCGGACGCCGTACTCAGTGGCGCCCTACGGCGTCGACAACTATAAGACGGACCTGGGTCCGCATGCGGAGTTCGCCAAGCAGGGCTTTATCTTCGTCTACCAGGATGTGCGCGGGCGCAACATGAGCGAAGGCACGTTCGTGAATATGACGCCGCACCTGGCGCAGAAGGGCGCCAAGACCGACGTCGACGAAAGTACCGACACGTACGACACGATCGACTGGCTGGTGAAGAATCTGCCGAACAACAACGGCAAGGTCGGGCAGTGGGGCATCTCGTACCCGGGCTTTTACACCGCCGCAGGCATGATTGACGCGCATCCGGCGTTGAAGGCATCGTCACCGCAGGCGCCGATTTCGGATTGGTTTGTCGGCGACGATTTCCATCACAACGGAGCGTTCTACTTGCCGCATGCGTTCCGGTTCTTCAATGGCTTTGGACGGCCCCGGCCTGAGCCAACGCGGCCTCCGGCCAATCGGCCGGCGGACGTTCTGGGAGCGGATGGGTACCGCTTCTTTCTGGAGATGGGTCCGCTTTCGAACGCCAATGAGAAGTACTTCAAGAACGATGTCGCCTTTTGGAATGACATCGCAAAGCATCCGAATTATGACCAGTTCTGGCAGTCGCGGAACCTACGTCCGCATATCAAGAACGTCAAGCACGCGGTGATGACGGTTGGCGGATGGTTCGATGCCGAAAACCTGTTTGGCGCGTTGAAGGTGTACGAGAGCAATGAAAAAGGCAGCCCTGGCGCGTTCAACATGCTAGTGATGGGACCGTGGTTCCACGGCGGGTGGGCTCGCGGCGATGGCGACTTTTTGGGACATGTGAAGTTTGGGTCGAAGACGTCGCTTTACTATCGCGAGAAGATCGAGTTGCCATTCTTCAACCACTATTTGAAGGACAAGGCCGATCCCAAGCTTCCTGAGGCCTACGTCTTTGAGACCGGTACGAACCAGTGGCGTATGGAGGACAAGTGGCCTCCGCGTAACGCGCAGGCGGCGACGTTGTACTTCCACCCGAATGGCAAGCTGAGCTTCACCGCGCCTACGGCTGCGGGCAATGATGAGTACCTCGCTGACCCGATGAAGCCTGTGCCGTTCATCTCTGGCCAAGCGCCGGGTATGACTCGCGAACACATGGTGGACGATCAACGTCATGCTGCGGCGCGACCGGATGTACTCGTGTATCAGAGCGAGGTACTGGCGAATGATGTGACGATTGCCGGACCCCTGCATCCTAAGCTGTTTGTGTCCACCACGGGTACGGATGCGGATTTTGTGGTGAAGATCGTGGATGTGTACCCGGACGATTATCCGGACCCTGATCCGAACCCCACTGGGATTCGCATGGCTGGGTATCAGCAGTTGATTCGCGGCGAGATCTTTCGCGCGCGCTTCCGGAAGGCGTTTGACAAGCCGGAAACGATGACGCCGGGCAAGGTGGAAACCATCGAATACCAGATGCCGGACATCTATCACACGTTCCGCAAAGGCCATCGCATTATGGTGCAGGTGCAGAGCACGTGGTTCCCGCTTGCCGACCGCAACCCGCAGAAGTACGTCGCCAACATTTTCGACGCCAAGCAGGAAGACTTCATCAAAGCCACGCACAAGGTTTACTTTGGTGGCTCGCAGGCATCACAAGTTCAGGTACTGGTTCGCCGTTAGTACGTCTAGTAGAAGGAATTTTATGAAGCTGTTGCGTTACTGTTCCCTCGCCGTCGCTACCTGTGCGATGGTTTGCTTTGCCGCTGCCAATGAGACAGCGGCTTCGGGCCCAAAGCCAATTGAACTCAAAGACATCCTGGGTTGGAAGCGAATCCAGTCGCCTGTGGTCTCGCCGGATGGCCAATGGATGGCGTACGTGCTCGCGCCGAATGAGGGCGATAGCGATGTCATTGTCCGCAACGTCAAAGATGCCAAGGATTCGAAGTACGCAGTGGGTGAAGTTCCTGCGGGTGCTGGCGGTTTTGGTCATGTAATGGGCAACAACACCCCGAATCTGGCTTTTTCTGAAGATTCGAAGTTTGTCGCGTTCACGGTGTATCCGGCGGCGAAGGAAGCGAAACGGCTGAAGAAGGATCGCAAGCCGCTGGTGAACAAGGTGCTGCTGGTTGAGCTTGCCACCGGCAAGAAGACGGAGTTTGAGCGTACGCGGCGCTTTGCCTTTAACGGCAAGCGGGGCGGCTGGCTCGCGGTGTTGCGTACCCCAGCGGAAGGCCAGAAGTGGCAGGGGTCCGACATGTTGCTGACGGAACTTGCCACCGGCGATCAACTGAACATCGGCAACACGGGCGATTTTGCGTTCGACAAAAGCGGCGACTGGCTGGCGTTCGCGATCGACGCGCAGGACATGGTGGGCAACGGTGTACAGCTTCGCAATATGGCCACCGGCGCGGTGATGCCGCTTGATTCAGCGAAGGCGACGTACAAGAGCCTGAATTGGACGGAGACCGGAAACGGGCTCACGGTACTGCGCGGCGTGGAAGATAAGGCGTTTGAAGACAAGCTGTACACGGCCATTGGCTTTACCTCCATCAACGGTACAGCGCCGGTGAAGACGGTGTTCGATCCGAAGAAGGAAAGCAGCTTTCCTGCCGGGATGACGGTGAGCCCTAACCGTCCTGCCGCGTGGACCAAGGATCTGTCGGCGCTGGTGTTTGGCATTCATGAGGTGAAGGCGAAAAAGAAGGACGCGAAGGACGAGAAAAAGGATGACAGCGCGGCTGCCGCTCCGGCACCGGCTCGGCCCGCGCCTCCCACGCCTGCGGACGACAAAGAGCGTGCGGACCTGGTGCTTTGGCACTGGCTCGATAAGCGCCTGCAGCCGCAACAACAGGTGCAGGAGCAGATGGACAAGAACTTCTCGTACACGTCCATTTATCGCGTTGCCGAAAAGAAGTTCTTGCGGCTGGCGGATGAAGCGCTGCGCCAGGTGACCATCCCTGAGCCGCATGTTTGGGGCATTGGTACCGACATCTCGAAGTACGAACTGCAGGGCAGCCTGAACGGGCAGCGGTACAGCGACATCTACTCGGTGAATCTCGCCACCGGCGAACGCAAGTTGCTGCTCGAAAAGAATCGCTACTACTATGGCGCGTCGCCGGATGGACGCAAGATCGCGTACTACGACGACGGCCACTACTTCATCAAGGACATTGCGTCGGGTGAGACTCGCAACGTCACCAAGGCTGTTACGGCCACGGTGTTCTGGAATCAGGAAGACGACCATAACATTTCAAAGCCGCCCACGCAGTTTTTGGGCTGGACCAAGGACTCTGCCGCCATCCTGCTCAGCGACAACTGGGACATGTGGACTGCGCCCTGGAACAGCAAGCCTGCCAACCTGACCATCAACGGCAAGAAGGACAAGATCCGGTATCGGTCTCGCTTCCGTCTGGACCCCGAAGAGAAGGGTGTGGACTTCAGCGCGCCCGTGTACATCGGCATGTACGGCGAGTGGACGAAGAAGGGTGGCATCGCGCGGCTCGATCCTGGCGCCAAGGCTCCCAAGCAACTGCTGTGGGACGATGCGCTGTTCAATACCTTGGTGAAGGCCAAGAACGCCGATACGTACTTTTACACGCGTGAGACGGGCACCGAGTATCCGAACTTCCTGCTTGCTTCCAACGCTTCGCTGGAGGCCGGCACCAAGGTGACGGACGCCAATCCGCAGCAGAAGGAAAAGGCCTGGTCGACGGGTGTGAAGCTGATCGACTACACGTCCGCGAAGGGCGACAAGCTACAGGGTGCGCTGTTCCTACCGGCCAACTATGAGCCCGGCAAAAAGTACCCGACCATTGTGTACATTTACGAGAAGCTGTCGCAGGGCGCGAATGCGTATGCGCAGCCGTCGTCGAACGGATTTAACAAGTCTGTGTACACGAGCAACGGGTATGCGGTGTTTATGCCGGACATCACGTACAAGCTGAACGACCCTGGCATGTCCGCGGTGTGGTGCATCCTGCCGGGACTCGATGCGGCCATCGCGACGGGCGTTGTGGATGCCGAGAAGGTCGGCTTGCACGGGCATTCCTGGGGTGGCTATCAGACGGCGTTTATGGTGACGCAGACCGATAAGTTCAAGGCTGCGATCGCCGGTGCGCCGCTGACGGACATGATCAGCATGTACAGCTCGATTTACTGGAATACGGGGTCCGCCAATCAGCCGATTTTCGAGAGCAGCCAGGGCCGCTTCACGTCGTCGTATCTGGACAACCTGGAAGCATATGTCCGCAATTCGCCCATCTTTCATGCCATGAAGGTGAAGACGCCGCTGGTGATCCTGCATAACGACAAGGACGGCGCGGTGGACTTTACGCAGGGCATCGAGTACTACAACACGCTACGGCGTCTGCAGAAGCAGGTGATCATGCTGCAGTACAAGGGTGAGAATCATGGTCTGCGGGTACCGGCGAATCAGAAGGATTACACGGTGCGCATGAAGGAGTTTTTCGACCATCATCTGAAGGGTGCCGCGGCACCGGGATGGATGAAGGAAGGGGTTCCGCACCTGAAGGTGAAGGAGCATCTGGATGAGCGGGATCCGGCACCTGCCGCAGTTCCCGCTCCAGCTATTACTACCAGTGCTGGCGGTGAAGCCGCGAAGTAGCGCCTAGTTGTACTGACGCCGCGAGTTGCCGGTGAGGGTACTCAAAAGCTGTTGCGGTGAACTACCTTGTGTAAACCATGTCCAGCCGGCTTTGTCCGCGCGGCTTGCCAAGCCGGCTGGACGTACTACATTCGGTCTGTTGTACTTCTGCTTGAAGTGGCTCTCGATCAAATCCGCGCCTTTGTTCATGCCCACCGCCAAACGATCGGCGGCGTCTTTGGTCAGGCGATGTCGAGAGATGAAGCCAGTAGTCTTGCCGACCACCTTCTTCAGGTCCCACGCACACAAGTCCGCAACATATGGCACCAAGGACGCACGGGTACTCGGATGGAAGATTTTGTAGGGCCAGGAGTCATTCACGGGCAGTTTGAGGTCAGCGAATTCCGTACTGTTGTGGAATGGGTCCATGCCGACTAGCTTTGCGCCCTCACCAGTTTCATTGATCATGATGTTGCCGACATTAAACAGGTAGTTCAGCTGTTTCCCGTTCCACGTTATGCCCCTGCCTGGAGTTAGGACCGTTTCGAAATCGAACCGGTCGTTGTTCCCACTGAACATGTCTGCCGCAATGATCATGCCCATGTCCTCCAGTCCGTTCGGGGCATTGAGCGCCTTCCCAATCTTCTTTGATGCCTTGTCGTTGTTGTTCTCGAAGGTCGCTAACTTCATCGTCTCCATCTTCAGAAGAACGCGCTGTGTGTGAACAAGATCGCTTCCAAGGTCGGAGATCAGCTTCTGCGTTTCCCTGTCGTCGTGGAGCGCATAGTCCCGAATCTGGTTCAGCCATTGCGTCAAGGCCTGAATTTCCGACTTTTCCAGCATCTTTATTCTCGCGGTGGGGCTCACCACCCGCATCACCTGGAAGGTGTTCATCATGTGTTCTTTCTGCTTGTTGCCTTTCTTCTCGGCCTTGATCACTACCGAAGAGTCACCCAAGCCGGTTACCAGATAAACCGATGAGGCCAACATGGTTATCGACATGATGTCGGTGGCAGAAAATGGAGTGTCATAGTCTAGGCGCGGCATACTTGAGTATGTCCTCTGATCAACGATTTGTAGAATGCGTTTCTACAGCTCTAGGCGAGAGCCGCCCCAGCGCGCCATCATTAAGTTATATTAATTAATGAGCCTTATGGCGGCAGTACAATAGGGGCAACATGGTGACGATGAACCCTTCCCGCCGCGACTTCCTTCGTGCCACCGCCGGTGCTGCCGCTGCCGCAGGTCTCGGCACCGCAGCTCCCCGCCAGCCTAAGCCTTACTTCGCGCTGCACCCGTTCATCGAACAAAATCCCAAGGCTGTATTCATCGTCAAGACCAAGGTCCCGCACAAGCTGCATGAGGAGTCCAAGCGCGAGGCTGGATTGAAGCTGGCTCGCGAGATCTTTGTGCCCATGGACGGCAAGCCCGGCATACCGGTGAGCCATCGCGTCGTCCTCAAGCCCAACGTCACCAGCGTTCGCGACGACAGCCGTCCGAATGCCGAACACTGGGGTACGGGTACGGACCCGCAGTTTTATGAAGGCATGGTGATGGGCATGAAGGAGGTTGGGCTCAAGAAGTTCACCTTCATCGAAGCCAACAACTTCCATGCCTGGAACTTCCGCGGCTTTGTGGACATCAACGAACGCCTGGGCATCGAGATGAACGAGCCCGAGCGTCGCGTCCGCAACTTCAAAGAAGACCTGGACATGACCTGGACCAAGGTGCATGACTCCGTGGTCTATAGCCGCATCCCGCACTACGCGCCTGTGAATGAGCCGGACACCTGGCTGCTGAATATCTCGAAGTGGAAGTCCCACGGCATGTGCATGACCCTGTCTGTGAAGAACGAGCAGGGCTTGGTAGTGAAGCCGTTTGTGCGCTTTTGCCCAGGTTGGGCGATGGTGACCGGCGTGCCGGACTTTATGAAGCAGGACATTAGCCAGAACGTGGAGCCGCGCATCAACCGGTACTTTGAGAATCACCGCCGTATGGGGTACGCGCGGTACGACAGCCCGGCGAAGCTGAGTCCGATGCACCAGGAGATCTGGGCGCACAAGACCTGCGACAACATGAGTACGCTGAACACGGGTCTGGCGATGATTGAGGGCATCTATTCGCGCGACGGCAACGGGTTTGGCATCGGCAAGGATTTTCTGACGAACATGGTGATGTTCAGCAAGGACAAGTTCCGGCTGGACATGATCGGCATGTGGCTGGGCGGGCACGAGCCGGGCAACGTCAATCTTTTCCGTATCGCCAAGGAGCGCGGGTTGACCGATACGTTCAATCCGTGGGACGTGCCGGTGTACGAATGGGTGGACGGCGACCCGCAACCGCGCAAGCTTTCGGACTTCCAGCGTACGAACCTGGTGACGTACTATCTCGCCAAGGACGGCGAGCCGGAATATCACCTGGTCAACGAGCCGTTCGATTACGACAAAGTCAAAGCCTAAGCCGTCTTTGCGGCCTCGCTGCAGGGTATAAAAAAGCGCCAGCTTGCCAGAGGAAGAGAGCCTCGGGCAGCTGGCGTTTTGCGTGATACTCTCTCCCTTACCATGTTGAAGTTCCGGCAACCTCAGATGGAAGCGTTCGATGTCCTCGCCGACATCCAGACCGCAGAAAAACTTCTGAATTCGTTGAACGAACGTCTGGGCAGTCCTCTCGAAAGGGATGCAGCCAGTGTCGCCTTAGAACGTATGCAGAACGCGATTACACGCGCCCGCCGTGACTGGAAGCTGACCTGGGAAATCAGCCTGGCGGACTTCGCCATGCTGGAGCTACGGTACGGATTGCGGTTCGATTCTCACCCCGAGGTCTCGCCTGTACTGCAACGCGTGGCGCAGGCAGAGAATCCGGATCAGGAGCTGTTTTTCTTTAGCTCGAAGGTACCGGGCAATGTTTGGGATGAGTTGCAGGCAGCAGCTGCGTCCAGGCCCGGCGTGGAAGGCAGGCTGCATGCCCGATTGCTCGAACTGTGACAACTTCGAGCCTGCCTCGAAAAACAAGTTGATGCTGTGTCCGTCTTCCGGACGGGACGTTCTTCTGCCACAGGCAGCAGCTGGGGTCAAACAACACCCGCTCCTGTACCTTGTGTACAACGAAGCGCTAGAGTTCGCGGTACGGCAGGAGCGTACGACCAGCTATGGAGTGAAGGGCCAACTGCTGAAAAAGCCCCGGGTACTGAAGCTAACCGAGCAATCCTATAAGCAGCTGGATCCGGAGACGCAGCGCGTGATGGGGATGATTTTGGCCCAGCGCGTACGCACTCTGATGGTGCTTGCCTTACAGGAACGTACAAGCCAGGAACAGCTCATCGGCACGCTCATCCAAACGGTATTCGCAGATCCACGTGCGCTGCTCGAACCATCAGAAGTACCGCCAGGAGTGTTTGGCGGAAGCGGCGGCAACACCGAGCCGACACTTCGCGCACGCGGTTATGCGCGGACGCTGAACAAACGTATCGCCCAACTGCAATCCCTTCTTGCGGACCCAACTGCGTTGAGCAATGAAGTATCGAACGACGTAAACGCGCAAATTGAGGCGCTACGCCAGAAAGCCGAGCGCATTGCGTTGACCAAGCAAGAACGGATCAACCAGTTCGGGCAGCAGCAGCGCGCGCAGATTCAACTACTGGAGGCGCAGCGTAGCAGGCTGCAGCAGCAATGGGAAGCATACCGCCAGCAAGGAGAAGCGGTTTCTGCCCGGGGCAAACAACTACAGGCTCTTGGTGCCACAGCAACGGATCCGGTCATCAAACAGCAGTACGAAAAGCAGATACAGGAGCTTCTCGGGCAGGCAAACAGCATCGCCCAGGCGTGCAATGAAATCGCGGTGCAGATCGATGGGTACACACAGGAGATCCAAAATATCGCGGAGCAGAAACCCGAAGACTACGCACAGGAGCTAACCGAAGAGATTGCCGCTCTGGAGCGCGACGCGGGCAGACTTCATGCGTCGCGGGAACTGATCTTCAATCAGCGTGCGGATCAGGCCCGACGGGAGTTGGCACATCTGTCTCAGTTGGTGCAGGCCTGGAAGCAAAAGGCCGAAGAGTGCGCACGGGAAGACTATCAGTGGGTGGTGATGCAGCGCAATGAGCTTCTTCGCCAATCGATCGTGAATGACTTTGCACTGCAGCAAGAGAACTACAAGAGTGGCGACAGGCCCTGGGTACAGGCGCTCCAAACAGCCGTGCAAAGTGACCCGCGCGCCGCGCATATCTTCATGTCGCTGCACCCAAGGTTCAAGTACAAATGGTCGGCCCCGGCGATGTGCCGGATGACCAAGCTGCTAACCGATGGCGCGCCGAACGGTTTTCTGGACATCTGGCATCAACTCGACCAGGCCGGACTCAGCGCGCCGGGACCGTACGCCCGGCTTGGGGTCTTCGTCATGAATTCGTTATCCCCAGGCGCCTATGACGACAGCCATCGCGAGATGGTGCAGTGGGAACTCGATCAGATTTCGCAGGGTATGAAAGAGTTCGGTATCGGCGACCGTATCACCTGCCATAGCTGCGGCAGAGACGAGTTTCGGGATCCGAATAAATCCGGCTGGATACGCGACCATAATCCGCCTACGGCGATGGTGGAACTGCTGGACGACTTCGGCATTGACCTGGGATTGCGCTTCTATACCAAGACCCCAACCAATACGCGGCAGCAGATTCTGTTGCCCCAATGCCTTGGCTGCTCTACCAGGCAATCCAGCATCGCCGCGAGGACGAAAGAGATCCTGTCGGCGAACCCATCGCTCAGGGGGCAGCCGGCCGACCAGGTGCGGACGTATCTAGGCACCCAACTTACGCCTGAAGAGCTTAGCGACCTTCTTCGTCTGGTCTTGAACCCATGCGTCGGCTGGAGCCACCAGGGACAATCCAACAATGCAGCGAACGTACTGTACGATGCCCTCGGTCAGGCACAGCTCACTTTCGATCCGGGCATGAATCTTCCGACGGAAATTGTGACTTCGGGAGTCCGCGGCAGCTTTGCCGGAGTGGACAACGATCGGGTAGCGGCGATGGGCGATCTATACGGCTGTCACACTTGCATCGACGTAGCCAACCAGACCGATGCGTACCGTGGTATTTCCTGGATCGCGGATCATCAGCCTCCAACAGCCCTGGTGATGCGCGGCCTTGCCGAATTGCCACAACTGGTTCTGCCGCACTGTCATGCGTGCAGCAAGAAACAGTCCAACCTGACGCGCAAGCTGGCCGCGATTTTCGACGGCTGCTACGGAAAGGGCTGGAGCGATACGTGGTGTCAGGAGCTTGGGATCAACCAGTACGACGACGTGTCCTAAGTGGCGGCAGATCGGTATCGCGCTATACTATAAAAGTCTTGTCCTGCTTCGTGGCGAAGTGGCGGAACTGGCAGACGCACCAGACTCAAAATCTGGCGTTGTTCACTCAACGTGTGGGTTCGACCCCCACCTTCGCCACCAAATTCCTTCCAATCTGATCTCTAGGGCATCCAGGCGATCCATACCTGATGGTCTGTGCGAAGTTCGGACAGCGAAAGCTGCTTGAGACCGTAGTTCGGTCTTGGATCCATCACTGAAATCTGGCAGATCTTCGCGTTATTGGCGTTCTCGATACCGTAGACCACCACGGCGTGCGACATCCCCCCGACCCAGATGCGGATCATGTACAAATGGCCCTTCTCTTTGAGCTTGGACAGGATGAATGTACCGGTCACGATCGACGCCTGTTTGAAGCCGATGCCTTTGCTGCCGACGTTGTCCATTACCCACGTCGAGCCTTCGCCGGTCAAACCGCCGTTATCGTGAATCAATGCAGGCTGCCCTAACGCGACATTCAAGGCGCTCCATTCACGAATGGCGTCGACAATGCCCTTTTCGCTGTTGGCGTAGCGAGCCAGTGCGCCCGCATTCTTTACCTTTAGCCACGAGAGAACCGCCGCTGCCCAGCAGGTCATGCCGCTTTGGGTGATGACGGTTGGTGCGCTCAATTGCAGACTGTCCGTGCTTGCTGTGGTTGGCATCAAAGACTCCCTGCCTATGCAAGCGCAATTTGCCTTCGGAAACGTCACTCTTTAGCGCCGAATGACGGTACCTTCGCGTAATTCGTCGGAACCACGCTTCACCACCATGTCGCCTGCCGCTAGCCCAGCACTTTGTACTTCGACTGCATCACCGGCGACCGTGCCCTTGCGTACGTTCACCCATTCCGCGCGGCCGTCCTTGCGAACGCGAATGACGAAGGTACGCTCGGTGGTGGTTACCACAGCGGTGGGCGGCACCAACAGAGATGCGGACCCACTACCGCCGGGCCATGCGACCTCCACGTACATACCAGGGGCAAGTTCCATCTGGGGATTGGCGACATCGAGTTCCACCGGCATGCTGCGGGTCTTGGGGTCCAGCGAACGATCGACGCGCGCGACGATACCGGCAAAGGTACGGCCGGGGAACGCGGGGGCGCGGAACTCCACTCGGCTACCATTGCGGATACTTACCACCTGCGCTTCCGGCACCGGGACCACCAGCCTGAGCCTGGCGATCTGCTGTAGCTCCACTACGGGTCCCGCGCTTGCCAAGGCGCCGGGATGCAGGAATCGTTCGGTGACCACGCCATCGAACGGCGCGGTGACCTGCAGGTACGCCTCGGCCTGCTTGGTGGCACGTACAACGGCTTGCGCCGCGAGGATCGAATTGTCAGCGGCGCGAACGGAGGCTTGGGCGGCGTCCACCGCTTTCTCGGCCTGTACTAACTCGTTCCCGGCTATAGCTCCCGGGGTCGCCGCTGCTTTCTGCAGGCGTTCATACGTGGCGCGGGCCGCCGCCAGTCGCGCTTCCGCTTCGGCCTTGGCTGCGGCAGCCTGCTGTACTTTCGATTCCGCCTCCGCCGTTTGTGCGTTCAATTCCGGGGCGTCCAGTGTGGCAAGCGTTTGGCCCTTGCGAACCACGCTGCCACGATCGACGAGTACGTCGCGGATGTAGCCATTGGCGCGAGCTTGTACGGCAGTTCGCTGGTACGGCAAAAGCTCGCCCGGCAGCGGCAAGGTTCGCGTGACGGGCTTCTGTTGGACGGTGACAACCTCTTGCGCCGAGAGCGCGACGATGGCGCTAAGCAACAACATCTGGGACATAAAGACGGCTCTCCGGATCATGAGGGTTCAAGGACGGCGACGCGGGGGCTTTGTCATGCGTGAACAAGGCGAATACTAAGGGCAGTATGGCGAGTGTCGCGATGGTAGCGGCAATGAGCCCGCCGATTACGGCGCGGCCCAGCGGGGCGGACTGGTCACCGCTTTCGCCCAAGCCGAGCGCCATCGGGAGCATGCCGGCGAGCATGGCGAACGCGGTCATCAACACAGGACGCAGACGTCCCGCAGCGCCTTCGAGGGCCGCCCCTGCGCTATTGAGGGACTGTTCACGCCGCGCGGCCTCCGCAAAGCTGACGACGAGGATCGCGTTGGCTACGGCGATACCCATCGCCATAATGCCGCCCATGTAGGACTGGATGTTCAGGGTCGTGCCGGTGAGCAGCAGCATGATCAGCGAACCTGCAATGACAGCCGGCAGCATCAGCAGCACAGCCAGCGCCAAACGTAGCGATTGGAAGTTGGCGGCAAGCAGTAGAAAGATCGCAGCGATGGCCAGCAGAAGCCCATTGCGTAGGCCCGTGAGCGTTTCCGTCAATGCCGGCGCTTGGCCCCGCAGTAGGACTTTGACGCCGCGCGGCGGTTGTCCGGCTTTGGCGATCGCCTGTTGGATCTGCGGGATCGCCTGCCCCAGGGTGACGCCGTGCAGGTTCGCCGTGAGGCTCAACATACGCTGGCCGTTGTAGCGCTCCATCAGTCCTGGTGCCGTACCCTCGCGGATCTCGGCAACTTCTCCCAGCAAGGGTCGCGTCGAGCCTTTCCCTACCGGCAGATCGGAGACAGCCGCGGCAGATTGCACGCGATTCTGCGGGATCTCCACTTGGATCTGGAAGGCGTTGCCCGATGCCGGGTCGCGCCAGTAGTTCGGGTCCGTGAAGCGCGAACTCGACGTGGCCGGAATCAGCGACCGCGCGACATCCTGCATGGTGAGTCCAAACTGTCCGGCACGATCGCGATCGATGTTCACCTGCAGGGTCGGGTAGTTCTGCGGCTGGGCGAGTTGCAGGTCCCGCAGAAAGGGCAGTTTGGCGAGTTCCGCTCGTACCTTCGCGACGTGTGCGCGATCGTCGGCCAGGCTTGGACCTTGGACTGCTACGTCGACAGGCGTGGGTGAACCCGCACTCATCACCTGATTGACGATGTCGCCGGCCTCGAACGAGATCTCGACGTTTGGCAGATCCTTTCGGAATGCGGTACGCAGCCTTTCCCGCAGCACGGCGCTCCCCTTGCGGGCTTCCGGCTTGAGCGCGACGGTCAGCACCGCCTCATGCGGACCGCTGGTCCACAAAAAGATTGTGTTGATGGGATAGCTGGCCGGCTGTACGCCGATGAAGCCGGTGGTGATCTCGATGCCGTCCTTGCCGATCTCGCGCCGCATGAGGTCGAGCGCCTGTAAGGCGATCACTTCCGTACGTTCGATACGCGTGCCGACCGGAGCGCGAAGGCGTACGCGAAACACAGGCGGGTCGTTCTGCGGGAACAGTTCCGTGCCAATCTGCGGCACCAGTATCCACAGCAGCGCTCCCGCGCCAATCAGGTAAATCGCGACCAACGGCAAGCGCAGCGGTAATGCGAACTCCAGATACGCGACATACAGCCTTCGCATGGCGCTGTTATTGCCGCTGCTATGCCCTGTACGCATCAACCACGCGGCAAGCACCGGCACCAAGGTGGTGGACAACACATACGACGACACCATCGCGAAGCCGACGGCCAGCGATAGAGGCAGGAACAGTTGGCGGCTCACGCCTTCCATAAAGAACGCGGGCACGAAGACGGCGAGAATACACACCATGGCCAACAAGCGAGGGAACGCGGTACGCCGTGCGGCTTCCACTACTGCTACGCCACGAGGCAGGCCACGCGCGAGCTGTGTGTGGATGTTTTCGACCTCCACCGTCGCTTCATCCACCAGGATGCCGACAGCCAGGGCGAGGCCGCCCAAGGTCATGATGTTCAGTGTTTGTCCAGCCGCCCAAAGCAGCACCACCGCGGACAGTAGCGCCATCGGGATGGTCGTAATCACGATCAGCGCGCTACGCCAGTCCCGCAGAAACAGCAGCACCATCAGACCCGTGAGTACAGCGCCTAGCATTGCCTCCGTAGTCAAACCGCGAACGGCGTTGTTGACGTAGCCGGACTGGTCAAACTCCAGCCGTACGTCCACGCCTTCGGGCACCACTTCTTTGAACGATGGCAAAGCCTCGCGCACCGCGTTCAACACCGCTACTGTACTCGCGTCCGAGCGCTTGGTGACGGGGATGTACACCGTGCGCTTGCCGTCCACATGCGCGTAGGCCGTAACGATGTCGGTGCCGTTTTCCACCACTGCGATGTCGCGCAGGTACACGGGCGTTCCCTGCCCTGTCCGTACAGGTGCATTGGCCAACTCTGCAAAGTTGCCGCCAATCACCGAGTTGGTTAAGGCATAGCGATTCAGATCGCCGGTGCGGACATTGCCCGACGGGATCACCGTCGATGCTTTGTTGACAGCGAGTACCGCTTCATCCGGCGAGATGCCGTACTGCCGCAGCTTGTCCGGATCGAGCCTGACGACGATGGTTCGCTGGTTGCCACCAAATGGCGGAGGCGCGGACACACCCGGCAGGGTGGCAAACAGCGGACGTACGCGATTCAGCGCGATGTCCTGCAGTTCGCCGGCGCTTAAGGTCGCGCTGCTGAAGATCAACTGGCCCACCGGGATGGACCCGGCGTCAAAGCGCGTGATGAACGGCGGCACCGCACCGGGAGGCATAAACGCACGAGCCCGGTTCACGTACCCGACGGTCTGCGCCATCGCCTGGTTCATGTCCGTACCCGGGTAGAACGCCAGCTTCATCAACGCCGCGCCCTGTATGCTTTTGGACTCCACGCGCTGAATGCCCGTGATGTAGAGGAAGTGATACTCGTAGTAATACGTCAGGAAGCCTTCCATCTGCGAAGGATCCATGCCGCCGTATGGCTGCGCGACGTAGATGGCCGGTTCGCCACCTTGCGGAAAGATGTCGACGGGCATGCGGCGTACGGCCAGTCCCGCAGCAAGCGCGATGGCCACCAGAGCCATCACCAACGTAATCGGGCGCGATAACGCAGCCAGAACCAGCTTCACCGGCTTGCCTCCCGCAGAAACGGCGCCAGGTCGCCGGCCGCGACGTACACGGCCAGCCTCGCGCGCCAGATGCTGAGCCTCGCCAGGCTGTCGTCGATTTCGGCTTGTGTCAAACGCCGCTGCGCTTCGGCTACTTCCAGCGCTGTTGCCAGGCCTGCTTCATAGCGTGCACGAATCTGCTCCATGCCTGTTTTGGCGGAGGTCACCAGTACCGGTGTCGTTTGCGCGAACTCCAACGCGGACCGGTAGGCCGCAAGCGCTTTCTCCTGCTGCATCTTGAGGTCCAGCAGGAGTTGTTCGCGCCGGGCTTTATCGGCATCGAGACGCGCGACCTCGGCGGCTTTCTTCGCACGAATCGACGGAAGGTCAAACACCGGGAAGGTGGCAGTAAAGCCCACGCCCCAGTTCTGTATGTTGGGCCCAAGGCCGTTCACACCGCCCAACAAACGTCCATCCGGGACAGCACCTGTACCGCGCGCGTAGCTCGTTGCCTGCACGCTGAACTTGGGGAAGTACGCACGGTCGAGCGCGTGCAGGCGGGCTTCGGTTTCTGCCAGCGCCAAGTCCACAGCCTTTACCGATGGGTTCGCTTCCAGATTGCCGGGGCTTTCGGCCTCACCGGGAAGCCGCAGTAGGCTGCCTTCGGATAGCTCCAGTTGGGGATCGTTCAGCAGCACCGAAAGTACGGCCTTGGCTTCGTCCGCCGCTTGCTTGCTGCGTACCAATTGGAGGCGCGCGGCGGCCGCTTCTGCCGCCGCCAGGGAAGACTCCGCGCCTGCGCGTAGCTCGGCGTTCACCAGACCTTCTGTGATGCGTTGCAGTTCTGCTGCGCGATCCACTCCGGCTTGCGCCGCCTTTGCCGTCTGTACCGCCGCAAGCCACGTCAACGCGCTATCCGCAATCAGGGACGCTGCCTGCAGCCGTACCTGATCGACGCCTGCATTGGCCCGGCGCTGTGCCGCCTCTGCCGCCGCGACATTCGCGTCGCGCAGGCCGAAGTCGAACGGCTCCCACGTGGCGAGTACACCAACGGTACTGCCGAAGGCGGAACCAAGCCCGTTGGTGCCTAATACAGGACCGGAAATCGGGGCGATGATTTGAGAAGGCAACAGCAGACCAAAGCTGTTGTTTCGGGTAGCGCGATTCACGCCGGCGATAGCGTCAATCTTGGGGAGATACGCCGTGCGAGCCAGTTGGATGCCCGCCGCAGCCTGCCGTACTTCCGCTTCTGGAACTCGAACCGCAGGGTACCGCCGGACGCCCTGCTCCACCATCTGCTCGATCGTTAGTCTCTCAGCCAGACCCACCGCTGCCAGCACAAGGAACAATGGGAGGACCCGCATCGCTCCCACACTCTACCACAGCGCTTGACTAGTTCTTACGAAGACCGACGAAATACGTGGTACCCAGGCGGTTGATCTCCAGCAGCACCGCCGCATTGCGCGCCACCGATCCGGCAATCTGCCGCTGCAGCGCCTCAATGCCCGACACCGCCACCTTGTTTGCTCCGACGATGAGGTCGCCTGGCCGCAAGCCGCTCACAGCAACCTCACCGTCGTTGTTCGTTGCACCGCCAACCATACCGGCCCCGTTCACTGCCAGCACCAGCACACCGCTCCCGCCAGGTCCGTCCGTCACAGCGGCGCCCGGAATCACATCGTCCAGGCGTATCGCTTGTTCCGGCTGAGAGGAGCCATCTGCCGCCGTTGCCGGCGTGGGCCGTTCGTCCAACACAATCCAAAAGTTCTTTTCGAGTCCATCGCGGCGAACCAGAAGCTGTACCGCCGCACCCGGCTTTGCTTCGGCGATGAATAGCCGCAGACGGTGGAAGTCCCGCACCGTACGTCCGTTCATGCCCGCCACGACATCGCCCTTCTGCAGTCCCGCCTTGGCCGCGGGGCTGTTCGGCGCGACATCGGCGATCAATGCACCGGTCTCTTCGCCCAGTGCATCCGCGAGGTCCGGCGTGATCTGTTGCAGACCCACACCCAGGTACCCGCGGCGTACCTTGCCGTCGCGCAGCAGATCTTCCGCCACTGATTTGGCGACATTCGCCGGCAGGGCAAAGCCGATGCCGTTGCTGCCGCCGGAGGTGGAAAGAATCGCCGTGTTGATACCAATGAGTTCGCCATTCACGTTAATGAGTGCGCCGCCGGAGTTGCCGGGGTTCACTGCCGCGTCCGTTTGGATGTAGTCTTCATCGCCGGCAATGCCGAGCTTGGAAGGACTCAACGCACTGACGATTCCCTGGGTCACCGTCGTACCCACACCGAACGGATTTCCAATCGCCAACACCGCTTCGCCCACGCGTACCTTGGTGCTGTCCGCGAAGATGAGCGGCTTTAACCCTTGGGCTTCAATTTTTAGAACTGCAATATCGATGGGAGCGTCAGAGGCGACAATGCGCGCGTCGAACTCCCGTCCATCAAACAATTGCACGCGGGTGCGAACCGCACCTTCCACAACATGCTGATTGGTAAGGATGTAGCCGTCGTCACTGAATACAACGCCGGACCCTTCGCCCGTGACGCGGCCTTTCGGGGTACCGGAGCTAGGGAAACCAATAGATACAGGCGGCGAACCGGCATTTTGGGCCATTCGCGTGGTCATAATCCGTACTACGCCCGGTACTGTTTTTTCGACTAGGTCGGCATAGCCGGCCGCAAATAAATAGCCACTGCCGCCACTGCTCATTGCCAGAAACAGAACCGCTCGGGGACTCAGGCGCATATACCCTTCAGATGGGTTTCAGCCCCCAAAAAGTTCCGTAAACGATGTGAATTCGGAGTAAAGGTTCTTTTAAATAACGAAGCCCGCCGACGCGCCCACCCACTCCAGATTCTTGTTGTGGTCGACGCCCATCATCTTTCCTCGGCCCATTCGAACAATCGTATTGACTGCACGAAGCTGATCGGTCCAGATGTACATCACACGGATCTCCGCTTTGGTCGGCCCATGCGGTGTTTCGATGGGCGACGCGAAGTTCACACGCTCCTGCAGGATGTACTGATCGCGCTGCGCTTCAGGGATACGGTCGAAATCTTCACGCGTGGGCCCCACCACCACACCCAGGCCAGCGAATGAGTACAGCGGCTTTAGTACATAGTTCTCCAGATCCGCAGGCAGTTCCGCGACGTCACTTAAGAACTGCGTCTTCGGTACACTCGCCTGACGCAAAAACGGAATGGAGAACTTGCTAATCCGGAAGTACCAGTTGGGATGTCCCGCCCATTCGACATCGAGCTCATCGCGGAAGTCGAATCCCGGCTGGATATGCGGCTTGCGCGCTAGCTCATCGACAATCGCGCGATTGTAGATACGGCGGATCTCGGTCTGCTTGCCGTCGCGATCGTAGAACAACCGCCGGCCTTCTTTGCGAACAGCGGTAAGACACACAGGACGCACGCCCAGCATCCGTTCGGTCAGGGTAAAGTCGCACTTTGTTTTTTGCTTGCTGGGCTCGATTTCGAGCAGCACGACGTTCTCGGGATCATGTCCCGCGACAATCGCCTCGCGCAGCAGTGCGGTGTACGATTCGCTGTTCAGGCCGCCCAGGAAGCATTGCAGCGCCGGATCCAAACCGTACGCCGTGCGGTACGTCTCCGCAAGATAGGGCTGGTAGGCGTACAAAGAAGGAAACGCCTGGATCTCTACCAGCTTGGGCTGATTGTCTTCTGTGAGCCCAAAGTCCACCTGCAGAAACAGCGGTAGCGGGTCTTCATTTGGGACATGGTACTCCGGCGGGATCGTACTGTCAGACCGTTTGCGATACTCGGCGTCGGACGTCAACTGATGGATCATCGCGCTGCCTTCCTCCACCAGACGATCGAGCACCGCTTGCGGAAAGAAACAGGGCGTCTCGCAATTGCGGAACCCCGGAGCTTCGCCTAAGCCCGCTTCCAGTTGATGCAGAAACTGAGCGTACTTTTCCGGCGTCCAGGAGGCATTGAAGGCGCTGCGCAGCGAAGGAACCATGTTTTCCAGAGTGCCACAGCCACAAGAGATAAAATGCACATGTCATGCTGTCGCGCCGTCATCTTCTTGCCTCTTCCTTCGCTGCACCGCTGCTCCGCGCCGGAACCAACAAAGTACGCCTCGGTGGACCGATCTATCTGAAGTCCGACGACCCTCGCGAGCTTGCCCGCGAACATCGCCGCCTGGGCTATTCGGCGGCGTATTGCCCCAATGCCGACGTGAAGGACACAGCGAAGGTCAAGGCGATTGCTGATGAGTTTGCGGCGGAAAACGTGATCATCGCGGAAGTCGGAGCATGGAAGAACATCCAGGATCCAGACCCCGCTGCGCGCAAGGCCAATATGCAGTACGTCACCGAGCGCCTGGCGCTGGCGGAAGCCGTCGGCGCGCGCTGCTGCGTGGACATCACCGGGTCATACAGCACCAAGGCCTGGTACGGTCCGCACCCCGGCAACCTGTCGCAAAAGTTCTTTGATGAGACGGTAGCCAACGCGCGAACCATCATCGACGCCGTGAAGCCCACCCGTACCAAGTTCGCCTTCGAGATGATGGGCTGGAACCTGCCGGACTCTGCGGACGCCTACTTGAAGCTGCTCAAGGCCATCGACCGCAAAGCCTTTGCCGTACACGTGGACGTCTGCAACGTCATCAACAGTCCGCAGCGCTTTTACGACAACGCCGCGGTGACGCGTGAGATCTTCAGCAAGCTGGGCCGCTGGATCGTGTCCTGCCACGCCAAGGATCTGGAGTTCGTACCCGAGATGAACGTCCACTTTGTGGAAGTGATCCCCGGCAAGGGCGAGGTCGACTACAAAGCGTACCTGACCGCGATCGCGAATCTCCCGGTGGAGACACCGCTGATGCTCGAACACCTGAAGAACGCCGCGGAATACGACCAGGGCGCCGCGTACATCCGCAAGGTGGCGGGTGAGGCTGGCGTTACTTTCGCGTAAGCGCCGCGCCCAGTTGCCGTACCTCGGCAAGTACCGCTTGCGCCGCAGCGTACTCCTGCTCGCTCGCCGGATGCTCAAGGGCGTGCGGCTCAGGATGGTGATGGTGCGTGTCGTCAGGGTCGCCCAAACCGGCATCCCGATACTTCCGCAAACGGTCCAGGATCAGGTCGCGGATTTCTTGTGCGTTGCTCACGCCTTCAAAGATGGCAACGTGCAGGTTGGTCATGCCAGCGCCTTTCCCGCCGTGCTGCCCGGCGCCGCCGCCTCCAGCCGTCGACACCTCCACATCGGCGATGCCCAACAGCTTTTGTAGTGGACCCTGGGTCAGATTCACCCGCTGGATATTGGCGAAGGTCATCGTCGCTTCACGCACGAAGAAGATGCCGGACCGGATGCGCAGGCTGCGATCCGTCACGATATACCAGCGCATCTCGTAATCGATCTTCTGTTTGAACGCGGACACCACCAGTTGGGTCAGGAAATAAACCACGATCACCGCTTGGCCGACAGAGGCGGCAACCTTGCCCCAAGCCGGCAGCTTGACTTCCATGCGGGCAAGGGCCACCAGCAGCAGGACCATGGCTATCGCAAAGGCCAACTGCAAGAATCCCCAACTGACAAGATTCCAGTAGAAGAGGTTGGGCGACGCGCGGAACACCCGAATCGACTCCGGGCTCCCGGCTGGAGCCTCAGGGTCCGCAGGTACGCGCGCCAACCACAGTATGAATCTCTTGAGCATCACCGGGCCTCGATCTTCTCGCGGATCGCGCGTAGCTCGGTGGCGATCTCACGTAACACTGGCTCCAACCCAGGTCCCGATGCGGCAACGGCCGCGGTTGGCGGCAACTTGGCTTTGTTTTCCTTCGCCCCGCGCATCCGCGAGTACAGGAAGTCGCGGATCTGCTCGACGTTGTCCAGCCCCTCTAAAGTCATCTCGGCGCCCACGCCGCCGCTCGCCGTCTGGATCTCCAATCGCGCCAGACCCAAATAACGTTCGACAAAATTCGACTGCAGGTGGATGTCCTGAATGCGCGAATAGTTCAGCACGATCTGGTGGTGGAACAATATCCCCCAGCTCATGGACACGCCTTCCTCGTCGAACTTGTACCGCATGGTGTGGAACCGGAAGTACATGTACGGCAACATGATAGGCGCGGCAAACAGGGTCATCAGCGCGGACAACATGTAGTAAGTAAAGAGCGAATCCTTCGGCCGGGTGATGGCCAAAATCGCCTTTGTGTCAAATTCCATCAGGGTCAACTGTACCCGAAAGCACAATTACACGCTAGTGATATTGAGTTCACTGTCCGATTTTCGTTGACAGGATATCGCAATCTGCAATATTCTACATTGCAGATTGCAATATCTATATGAAACTCGGTGAAAAGCTTCGGTACCTGCGTGAGGTGGAAGGAACGCTTCGCGGTCTCGACCGTGAAATGACCCAGCAGGAAGTTGTGCAGGCCATGAAGGTGGAACTGCGCCAATCCATCAGCCAGTCCTATCTGTCGCAGATCGAAAGTGGCGCGCGTCCTCATTTGACCAACGCCACCCGGCAGTTGCTTTCCAACTTCTTTAAGGTCCACCCGGGGTATCTGGTGGACGATCCTGACGGCTTCCGCGAAGAGCTGATCTCAGACCTTCGCACAGCGGAAGACCAACTGGACCTTTGGCTGATCGAAGGTGCCGAACGCTTCAAGCGGGACGCCGAAGTGAGCCGGGCGCTACTACGGGTCGCCAGGCACGACGATTCGCGCCGTTGCCTCAAGCTGCTGGGGGAAATTCTGGAGACGCCGGGCCTCATGGACCGCTTTCTGCAAGTCCTGGCTCCGGCAAGCGCCGCCGCCCAGCAAGCCCTACCGGCCGTCGCTAAGAACGGGAGACATCACCCATGATGACAGCGGAGAACATCTATCTCACCTGCGCCGTAACAGGCTTTTTGCTCAGTGCGCTCTCCATCCTGCTGCACACCGGCGATGGGCAGCATCACGGTGGCGACACGGGCGACGGCGGATTCGGCGATGTCAGCGACGGGGGCGTGGAAGGTCATGAAGGCCATTCGCACCCTGGCTTTTCCAAGGTCAACTTCACCACCTTCACGGCCTTTCTGGCTTGGTTCGGCGGCGCAGGCTACCTGGTGGAGCGCTATTCGTCGCTGGGATTCGCGCTAGTGGCGGCATGTGCGATCGTGGCCGGCCTCATTGGCGGCGGCATCGTGTTTGTCATTCTGTCCAAGGTGCTGTTCCGCAACGAACGCAACATGCGCGCGGAGGACTTCGAAATGGTTGGTGTATTAGGCCGTGTGTCCAGCCCGGTTCGGGCATCCGGCATCGGTGAAATGATCTATTCGCAGCAGGACGCCCGCCGCTCGGTGGCTGTCCGTGCGGAAAACGAAAACGAAGCGATCCCCAAAGATACCGAGGTGGTGGTCACCCGGTATGAGCGTGGAATCGCATATGTACGCCGCTGGGATGAACTCAGCGGCCTCGAATAACGCTTGTAAGAAGTACGGAGGAACACGTTCGTCATGAATATCCCACGGGATGTATTGGTAATTGCCGGCCTGATGGCTGGCACGATCCTATTGCTGCTCACCATCATCGCCAGGTTGTACCGCAAGGCCGGTCCCAACCAGGCGCTCATCATCTACGGCTTCCGGGGTACGCGCATCATCAAAGGGCGCGGCACCGTGATCTTTCCAATGATCGAAACCTATCACGACCTCTCGCTCGAACTGATGTCGTTCGATGTCGCGCCGACCCAGGACCTGTACACCAAGCAGGGCGTGGCGGTGACCGTCGAGGCTGTCGCGCAGATCAAGGTCAAGAGTGACATGGAATCCATTCAAACGGCCGCTGAACAGTTTCTCACCAAGAGCGACCAGCAGCGACAAGGTTCCATCCGCCTGGTGGCGGAAGGCCATCTGCGCGGCATCATCGGCCAGTTGACGGTAGAAGAGATCGTCAAGCAGCCGGAAATGGTCGGCGACCGTATGCGCGCCACCTGCGCTGAGGATATGTCGAAGATGGGCCTTGAGGTGGTGTCGTTCACCATCCGCGAAGTCCGCGACAAGAACGAGTACATCCTGAACATGGGCCGTCCGGACATCGCCCGCATCCGCCGCGATGCCGACGTCGCCACAGCGGAAGCCGAGCGCGACACCGAAATCAAGCGCGCCGATGCACTACGGCAGGCTGCTGTGGCACGTGCGCAGGCAGACCAGGAACGGGTCCTGGCAGAAGCGTTGTCGTCCACTCGCCAAGCCGAATCCCTGCGCGACCTCGAAATCAAGAAGGCCGAGTATCTCGAATCGGTCAAGCGCCAACAGGCCACTGCCGACAAGGCCTACGACATCCAGGCCAACATCATGCAGCAGAAGGCCGTGGCCGAACAGGTAAAGGTCCTGCAGATTCAGAAGGAACAGGAAGTGAAGGTGCAGGAGGCCGAAATCCTGCGTCGCGAGCGCGAACTGGTGGCGACCGTATTGAAGTCTGCCGAAATCGAAAAGCAGCGCATTGAGGCGATCGCCGCGGCGGAAAAGAACCGCGCGATCCTCGAGGCGGAAGCCAAAGCCATGGCCGTCCGTACCCAGGGCGAAGCCGACGCCGACATCATCCGCAAGCGTGGTGAGGCGGAAGCCGAAATCATCCTGCGCAAGGGCGAGGCAGAAGCCAAAGCCATGAACATCAAGGCGGAAGCCTACCAGCAGTGGACCGAAGCCGCCGTGGTCGACAAACTGATCACCGGAATGCCCGAGGTGGTGAAGGCCATGTCCGCGCCACTGTCGCAAATCGACAAGATCACCATCGTGTCCACCGGAAACGGCCACGAAACCGGCCTCAACAAGATCACCGGCGACATGACGCAGATTGCCGCACAAGTTCCGGTGTTGTTCGAAACACTGTCGGGCATGAAGATGTCCGAACTCATGACCCGCCTCAAAGGAATGAACGGTGGCGGGCCAATACAGAAAGGGGATGCGTAAACTACCATGGGACTCCTCGATCGTGTATCCACACTGATTCGGGCTAATCTCAACGACCTCATCGACAAGGCCGAAGACCCGGAAAAGATGATCAAGCAGGTGGTGCTGGACATGCAAAACCAGCTCCTGCAGCTCAAAACGCAGGTGGCCATGTCCGTCGCGGACCACCACCTGCTCATCAAGAAGAAGCAGGAAAATGAGGCGCTATCGGAGGACTGGGTTCGCAAGGCCCAGTTCGCCGTAGACCGCCAGCAGGACGATTTGGGACGCGCAGCGATCGAGAAGTCGATTGCCTTCCGCCGGGCTGCAGAGAGCTTCGCGCAGCAGGCGGAAGACCAGAACGTCGAGGTCGCCAATCTCAAAGAGGCGCTCATCAAGCTGCAAGTGAAACTGGCGGAAACGCAGGCGCAGGCTGAGGTACTCGTAGCCCAGCACCGGCGCGCCCGCGTATCCAAGAAAGCCGCCCAAACCCGCTGGAACGTAGCGGAACTGGACGGCGCCACGACCTTTGCACGAATGAAGGGCAAAGTCGCGCAGACACAGGCTACAGCAGTGGGCATGAACCAAGTCCTGCAGGACGGTACCAGCGTCGAAGATAAGCTCGCCGCCTTTGAGCGCGACGAGGAAGTGGAACGTCTGCTGGCGGAGATGCGGGACCGCAAGCAGTCCAAGCCCGCTTAGCGCTGCGTGCCCGCTGCTGGACCTCCCGTAGATCCAACACGAGCGGCGCGGGTTACCTCAAGCTCCTTGGCCACGGTCTTGGTTGCAGGATGATCCGCGCCCCAATGCTTGGTATAGATCGCCAGGGAGCGTTCCAGTTCCGTCAGAGCAAGGGCCGGACGCTTTTGACCGCGGTGCGCACGGCCCAAAGCAAAGAGGCTCTGTCCTTCGCGTACGGTTCCTATGTTTTCCGGGTTGATGCAGCCCAACGCCTCCTGGGCATAGCGCTCCGCCTCATCGAAACGGCCGGCGCGTCCCAGGATCTCGGCGTATGTCTGAATTACATTCCATTGGCTGAAAACGCACTTGGGTTCCTTACGGCGCAACTCGGTAATCGCTGCAGTCAGACGCGGAAGCGCCTCATTCATCCGGCCATGGTTGGTTGCTGCCCTTGCCCATTGCCCCAAAGCAATCAAGGTTTGAGTGTGGTGGGGACCTATCGACTGGTTATAAATCTCCAGGACCTCCTCACGGAGACGGACACTCTCTGCTTGGCGGCCCAACCGAGTCAACAAACTGGCGCGCGTGGACACGACACCAACTGCTTCTACTGGCATCCGCGGCAAACTTCGAAAACCGCGTAACGCTTCGTTCGCCCAGCGGTCCGCTTCCTGGAACTGATTCGAGTCAAGACAATAAGCCGCGAGCCGGCCCATCGCCTGCCATTTGTAAATCGAATCGATCGCTTTCGGATTCGCCTCGGCGATCGCAACTGCCTGAAGGTATAGAGCCGTAGTTTCGGCGCTGGGTGGCCGACTACTCCGCAGAAAGTTGGCCACCTTCCGATGTGCGTCGAACGAAAGCCACGGATCTTGCTTGCCCCATTGGATAGCATCCGCCAAAGCATCGCGGAATAACTTTTCGGTCTCAGCACCCTGATCCTCCAACCGAGCTGCCAGGGCAAGGCGCGCATTGGCCCGCAGTGGCAAATCGCCAGACTGCTCCGCGAGCCGAAGACTGATCCGATACTGCTCAAGCGCCTTGGGCGAGGCTTCCAGTGCGGAGTATGTATTGCCAAGCAACAGCCGGATCTCGCTTTCCACCTCTGGCGCCAATCGCTGCGTCGACGTGCGCAAAGTCGCATCGGCACGGTCCATCGCCTCAACTACTTTGATGTCGTTGCGGCCTCCTTGCCACCCGTCGGCACCACCAAAAACACGCTCCATGAACGCGACGACCGCCTGGGCACGCGCAGCCTGCTTGGAGGCCACCGCGGCTTGCCGGAAGGCATAGGCGGCCGTTCCGAACAGTACAAGTACCGCAACACAGGCGGCTGCAATCGGCCAACGCCTCCGGGAAATAAATCGTTGCGCCCGGTATGCGAAAGTGGCGGGCCTCGCACGTACGGGATGCCCCTCCTGGAAGCGTGTCAGATCCTCCAGCAAGGCAGCAATCGTGGGATACCGATCCTCGGGCACAAACGCCAGAGACTTGGCGACGATTCGCCCCAAGTCGCCGCCCAGCAGTTTCCGTAAGGCTCCCAGGGATGCCGACCTCTTCGCGGCCTCCTCAGCGGACACCAGACGAGCCATCGACGCGGCCAACGATTCTACGTCCCCCGTAGCGCGCCGGAGATGCTCAAACATCGCATGCGCATCGCGAAACGGATATGCGCCACTCAGCAGTTCAAACAGCACAACACCGGCGGCGAATACGTCACTGGGGATACCTCCCGGCTCACCCCTTAATTGTTCCGGGCTCGCATAGCGCGGAGTAATCGCGTGCAGCGAGGTTACCGTTACATCGTCCTCCAACAGCTTGGATGTCCCAAAGTCCAGCAACTTGACCTTGCCCTCCGAGGTCACCAGAATGTTGCCAGGCTTCAGATCCCGATGGACCACCAGACTTCGATGTGCGTACTCGACCGCATGCAGCACCTGCTCAAAGAGCCGTAAACGTTCGGTTACGGAAAGCCGATGTTGGTCGCAATAGGCATCCAACCGCTCACCTTCCACCAGTTCCATCACCAGATACGGCTCGCCTTCCGGCGTCGTACCGCCATCAAGCAAGGTCGCGATGCTTTCGTGGGCGAGCCTCGCCAGAATGCCACGTTCGGTCAGGAATCGCCGCTTGTAAAATTCCGACCGCAAGGACCCGCGCAGGACCTTGATCGCTACTTTACGGTCAAACTCTCCATCCTGGCGAACCGCTCGATACACCGTGCCCATTCCACCCGCCCCCAGAATGGCGTCGCAACGGTACGGCCCGAACTTGGGTAGTAGTTCCGCAGAAGGCTCCCCAAGTGGGGCGCTCCAACTCCGGTAGCTGTTTAGCAGATCCACAACCTTCGCCCGTAGAACTGCATCGCCGCCGCACGCATCGTCCAGGTAACCTTCGCCCATCGTGAGGGCATGGTGAAAAAGCTCCTCGATCTGTTGCAGTTCTTGGTACGGCATATGGAAAACAAGTCGCTCGAAAGCGGCTACAGAAGATGGCGTGAAGTGTCGGTACTTTGCCCGCTTCCTTTCAGGCGATTGTGCAGCCACGACAGAGCAAAGTTCACGTCCCGGTTCACTCGTGCCCGGGATACTCCCAGCAAGTCTGCCGTTTCGTCGCCCGTCGCTCCCAGAAAAAAGCGAAGTTCCAACACCTGCACTTTGAAGGCGTCCAACTGGGCTAATTCCTGTAGTGCGCTATCGAGGTCGAGCAGTTCGGGCGAGTCCGCGTCGATCCACGCCAGTTCGGGCGCCAAAGCGACCGTTGTAGGATTTTCGCCCCGCTTCTTGGTCAAACCGCGGCGGGCGTGATCGACAAGAATGCGCCGCATCAGCTTGGCGGAAAAAGTGTAAAAATGCTCGCGATTCTCATAGGCGACATCGCGGTTCTGCACAAGACGCAGGAACACTTCGTGCACCAGCGCGGTTGCCTGCAGGGTGTTCAACGCTCCCCCGCGTTCGCCGCGCATGTAGGCTTCGGCAATCGCGTGCAAATGGTCATACACCGCGGGCGCAAGCTGATCCATGGCGGCCTCATTGCCACCGCGCCATTCTTGCAATAGTCGTGTGATTTCGCCGTTGCCCTGCGGCATTGCGAGATTCTAGCATGGTCCGCCGAACACTACCGCCCGCTTTTGCGCCGTCTATTTTCGAAGCTTTTCTTTATCTTTGGAGGACCCTATGCGATTTCGAATGTTCCTGCTGTTGATAGGCGCAAGCACCAGTCTGCTCAAGGCTGACTATATAAACGTCGCCTTGAACTCCGGCACGTATGGCGTCGGTTGTGGTTCGATCACGATTGACCCCGGCGAGCCCTGCGCCTACAGCCCCAACGTCCCGTCGACCCACAAATCGGTCGATCTCGCCACGAGCGCTGGCATGATCAAGGGCGAGGCCTATGCAGCCTACGGCGTAAACAAGGTTTTTGCCCAAACGAGCGGAACCGAATACGCGCAGGCTTCCTCCGAATGGATGGTCAGCTACAGCGTCAACGGGCTCCCCCTAGGCACGCCGGTCAACCTTACCGTCAACATCGGTTTCGACGCCTTCGTCTCTACCTCGGGCCCAGGCGAGGCCGGCTTTCGCATTGTGCTGAACAACGAAAGCCTCGTTCCCCTGATGGACATCTTCACCACCACAAACGGGTTCGGCGGGGATAGCTGCTATACCCGTCCGGGCTCCACCCTGCCTGGCGCATGCGCCGGGGCACACGGTGGAATCCTGTCCAGAACGGTGACGGCGTACGCCGGTATGCGCAACCTGATGACCCTCAACGTTGGTGCCAGGGCTTACGGACCTGCTCTGTCCGACGGCTATCACACGGCCTGGGTAGACAGCATCATCGTGCCTGACGGTGTCACCTGGAGCTATTCGGTGCAGTCTGGAAATCCCCTGCAGTTTCAGTACTCGCAGCCCTCAACTGCGGTTCCCGAGCCTTCGGGTGAAGCGGCTTTTGCAGCCGGCGCCGTGGGTGCGATGCTCATCCTCGCTAGACTGAAGCTGGGACATGTGGATCGACAGTCACTGCCATTTGGACGGCAAGGCGTTTCAGGACGATAGAGCGGCAGCAATCGAGCGGGCCAAGCTCGCTGGTGTCGGTCATCTGATCGCCATTGGCACCGGCGACGGCCCGCCCGACCTCGAAGCCGCGATCCGCCTCGCGACCGAGTACCCCGAAACGTTCTCTGCCACCGTCGGAGTCCATCCGCACGATGCGGCCAAAGCCACTGCGGACACCATGCCTCGCCTGGCGGAACTTCTGGAGCATCCCAAATGCGTCGCGCTGGGCGAAATCGGACTGGACTTCCACTACGACTTTTCGCCTCGCGACGTCCAGGAGCGCGTCTTCATCGAGCAGATGGAGATCGCGGCGGCGGCCCGTAAACCCATCGTCATTCACACCCGCGAGGCCTGGCAGGACACCACACGCCTGCTGCGCGAACACTGGCGCAAAACCGGCCTGGGCTGCTTGCTGCACTGCTTCACCGGCAACGTACCCCAAGCCCGCGAGGCGCTCAACCTCGGCTGTCACCTGGCGTTTGGAGGCGTACTGACCTATCCGAAGGCACAGGACGTACGCGACGCAGCTGCCTTCGCACCCGCAGACCGTATCCTGCTCGAGACCGATGCGCCGTACCTGTCGCCCGTCCCGCATCGGGGCAAGCGCAATGAGCCGGCTTATGTCGCGCTGACGGCCGACAGGCTCGCCGAAGTACGCGGAATCACACTCGATCAGGCCGAGGCAGAGACCTCCGCCAACACCGTTCAGTTCTTTGGCTTGAGCCTTAGCGGCGAACGATAACAGTCCGGGTCAGCCATTCGGCGGGACCTTTGAACGGGCGCAGCAACATCCAGATCACGGTCCCAAGGGCAAGTATCGATAACGGCCCGAGGTCGATGAAAGAGTCGGCCCCGCGTGCCGAAACTAGCGCCAAGCCAAACGGGATCAGCACCACTAGCCGCCGAAGCAGCAATCGCAAACGCGACGCACGCTCATTCGTCTTTGCATCCACCAGAACCGAATCGATCGCCAAAAGGCTGAGGTGATTCCGCATGGCCAGCAGGATCACGATCCCGATCACGAGCGGCAACACCCCCGCCGCCATGAGCCCAACAAACACACTTTCTCGAAGGCGATCGTTTGCGGCCAAGATGTTGGACTTCGCCGCCGCCAGAGCCTGCGGCGCAACCGGCGGCAGCGGCTGGCTTGTAAGCTTATCCTGAAGCACTGCCTTAAACTCTTTGGCGATATCGTCGTCCCCGTCAACATACCGCCGGAAGGAGGGATCGTTGCGATACTGAGCAGCAAGATGACGATCCACCAGTTCTAAGTCGGATGCGGAGACATACCTTGCGATGATCGGGCGCGCGCCTGCCGCAGAACGCGTAAGTACTTTGCGTTCGTCAGGACGGGTACGAAGCGCCGGGTCCACACCTACCGACAACAGCAAGAGCGGAAAAAGGGTAGCAAACACGCCTGCTATCACAAGCCCTGCAATCCGCCCGCGGTTTACCTTTGTTTCCCGATGCCGAATCGCCCGTAAACTCTGCAGTACATCCGCGACAGACTCAGACGATGGCAGACGTTGCCGAAGTTCATGTGCATGCAGTGGGATAGGGCCTTGCACGCGGCCGGCAACTTCCGACAAAAACCCGGCGGCCGTACGATGCACCGTACCCTGTACGAGCGGGAAGTCCAGCAATGCCGCCTCGTCGCCGCTTTGCGAGATCCAGATGCGCCCCGTATCCAAAACGGCATCCGGACGCGCCACAAGTTCTTCGCATAGCTGCAACAGCCAAACCCGCAGGCGATCCCAATCCACGGGTGTGTTACCCAAGTCCACCCAAGGCATCCCGGCAGGATGTTCGAAGGCTGCCCAACCTGGTCCGGCAGCCAGACGCTGCGCCCGTAGCGAGGGCATCGGCAGTGGGTGCGTACTTGCAAGCTGTTCGACAATCCACACCGGGCGCTGCAGTTGCAGGTCGCTACCCTCGTACACGCGCGCCGCTTTGCTTTCCGCCACTTGCGACACCGCCTGATAAGGTCCGAACTTGCGCTCGGCAGCACATGCGACGCCACGGCTGTTTCTATCGACGGTCAGCTTGGCTACCAACGGTCGCGCATCTCGCCGCTGCAGGACCACTGCGCCGACGGCCAGATCGTGCAACCCGCTCCAGCTATTGGATCGCCGGATGGTGACAAACAGCAGATAGCCCGCCCAACTCCCGATCGATGCCCAAAGCAAATCGGGCACGAGCTGCAGGAACACAATGGAATTCAAAATGGGCAGGGCGTGAAACAGCATGGAGCGGAGCAGCCCGCGCCATGGTCCAAGTGGCGAGTAATCCTTCCGCAGCACGCGAAGCCCGAGCACGGCATGGCCCGCGGACCGACCCCAAACTCCTTCGGTTAAGCCAAATACGATCGTCACGATGACAGAGCCAGCCGTTGAAGCAGCTCGCATGTGGCTAGGTCCCCCGGCCAATGAGAGCAACGCCAGAAGTGGCATGGCCGCGAGCGAGTTCAACCAGCCAGCGATCACGCGCAAAGGAGGCAACACCGGCGTATAGTACTCGCTCTGCAGCGTCTCCAGATCCGCGATCAACTCCTGGCAGTTCGCGTACCTCGCCGCCGGATCCTTCGCCAGACACTTCATCGCGATCTCGGACAACTGCGGGGGCAACGACGGCCGGATCTTCTGCGGCGATTCCGGCATGCGATTCATCACCGCTGCAATCAACGGAATGAGTTCCTGCTTCTCAAACGGCTCGCGTCCGGTCAGCAGATAGTAAAGCACCCCGCCCAGCGAGTAGATGTCCGAACGCTCGTCGAGAGGCTTTCCTTCCAACTGCTGTGGTGATGCGTATGTCGGCGTACCCCGAAAGGACCCGGTCTCCTGCGTATCCTTCCCTGCCCGCTCTGCCGTACGCGCCAAGCCGAAATCGCCGATCTTGGCGTGGCCGTTGGCGGAGACAAAGCAGTTGGACGGCTTCAGGTCGCGATGCAGGATCCCCGCCTGATGCGCGGCGGAAAGTGCATGAGCCAACTGCAGCGTGATGTCCACTACGCGTTCCACCGGCAAGTACCCGCCGTGTTCGGCCTGCTGCAAGGTGTAGTAGTCCCGCAGCGTGCCCGACTGGCAGAACTCCATGATGATGACCGGGTCACCCTGCCAGCTTTCCACGGAAAACACGAAGACAATCCCCGGATGGCTCAACGATGCGGCAATCCGCGCCTCTTGCAACACCCGCTCACGGTCGGCCTCGGAAATTGACCCGCTGCGGATTCGCTTCACCGCTACGGTACGCCCGGTGGCGACCTCAGTGGCGCGGTACACCACGCCCATACCGCCCGATCCCAATACCCCGTGCACCTCATAGCCGGGCAGGGTGATCTCCGCCAGCTGTGCAGGCGGGATCTCCTGGCTTGCGCCGTCAAATGTCCGGGTATCTTCGGGTACGTTACCGCTGTTCATGCCCTGGGCTTCTGATTGTACTAGCGCAGTTTCACCCTCTTCCGGCTATCTGCGTCAATTTAAGAACCTCCGGGCCATCTCGCGGAATCGATAAAAGTGAGAGCAGCAGGCTCTCTTCGCCAACCGGATCAACTACGGGTTCCTGCTAGAATCAGAGTTTCCCTTCCAATGCTCGGCAAACTTGCGCAGAAGTTAACAGCCAAAGAAATCCATGATCTCGTAGCAGACGATCTCCAACGCGTCGAAAAAGAGATTCAACTGGATTCTGTCGCATCTGTCGAGACAATCACCACCATCGCGCAGTATCTGCAGTCCGGCGGCGGCAAGCGTCTACGCCCGATCTTGGTGCTGTTATCGGCCAAGCTGATGGGCCGGACTTTAGATGATGCGGGCATCCGCATGGCCGCCGTTGTGGAAATGATCCACGCCGCCACATTGGTGCACGACGATGTCATCGACTTTGCCAAGTCCCGCCGGGGCCGGCCGTCGGCCAACGTGATTTGGGGCAACCACATGTCGGTGCTCGCCGGTGACTGGCTGTACATGCAAGCCTTCGCCGTCGCGCTCAAGGAACGTAACTTCCATATTCTGGACCTGCTCATCGGGCTCACCCAGATGATGGTGGAGGGCGAACTGCTGCAGCTCGAACGCATCGGCAAGATGGGCGTCACCGAAGCCGACTACATGGAACTGGTGGATCGCAAGACCGCCAGCCTGTTTTCCGCCTGTGCGCGTCTCGGCGCGATCGTCGGCGGGGGCGACGAGCCTTCGGAACAGAAGATGGGCGAATACGCCTGGAACCTCGGCATGGCCTTCCAGTTGGTGGACGACATCCTGGACTTCACCTCGAGCGAAAAGATGCTGGGCAAGCCCGTCGGCAACGACCTTCGAGAAGGCAAAGTGACGCTGCCTCTGATCTACGCTCTGGCACAGGCCACGCCGGAAGAAGCCAAGCTTGTCGAAACGGTCCTAGCGGACGGCAACTACGAGCAGGTGCCGTTCCTCAAGATCCTGCACTTCATCCGCAAGTACCGCGGCATCGAACTCGCGATGGAAAAGGCCCAGTCCTTCACGGATCGCGCCCGCAGCATCATGGCGGAGTTCCCCGAGTCGCCGTATCAGCGCGCGTTGATCTCGGTCACCGGTCTGGTCACCGAACGCGACCACTAATCCAAAGTCATCACCTAACAAAAAGAGCCTCCCCGCGAAGGGAGGCTCTTTTGCTTTCAGACACTGCCCGATCGTCTAGAAGTAGTACTTCAAGCCGATCTGCATGTTGCGAGGACCAACGCCATTGCGCAGGCCGGTGATCTGTCCGAAGTTGGTGGCGCCAAACGACGCGGCAGGATCACCGAACATCGGCGTGTTGGACACGTTGGTGGCTTCCAGTCGGAACTCGAAGCGCTGTCCTTCACGTACGGCGATGCTCTTGAGCAGTGCGGCGTCCAGCGTCGTGATGCCGGGGCCACGGTAGTTCAGGTTGCGAGGTGCGGAACCAGGCACGTCACGCGGCGGTTGCGCGAAGGCGGCCGGGTTGAAGTAGGTGTTGATGCGATCCTGAATGCGGCCCGAAGTGCTGGGGTCGCCAATCAGGTTCGGACGCTGCGTGCCGTCCCAAATCGCGCCGCCGGACTGCGTGACCTGCAGGGGCATGCCGCTCTGCATGAGGAACATGCCGCTGACATTCCAGCCGCCCGCAATCCAGTTCACCACTCGGTTCATGTTGGAGCCAAACGCACGGCCACGGCCGAACGGCAGCTCGTACGCCCCGGTGATCACAACACGGTGAGCGATGTCATGAGAGGACAGCGAACGTTCGCCGCGCAGATCCCAGATGTTCTGCAGCGACGTCGAGCCACCCAGCCAGGACACGTTGCCCGAGCTATGCGACACGTTGTCGATCATCTTGGACCAGGTGTAGTGGGCCAAGGTGGTCAGACCCTTGCTGTAGCGCTTTTCCCACTTCACCTGCAGCGCATGGTAGTTGGAATCGCCACGCGCCGGTTCCGCCGTACCCACGCCGGTGCCGGTAAAGTGCGGCATCGGACGCAGCAGGCGTTCGCGCACCACCAGCGGCTGGCTCAGCGCCGAGCGGCTGTCGGTGATCTGCCCAAAGAACGGATTCGCAACTTGCTGCGCGATGAAGTCACGGCCTAGCGCCCAGTTTGCCTGCGGCAAGGGCGACAACGTCGTGATCGGCATAAACAGGTGCGTACCGCGGCTGCCCGTGTAGTTCAACTCAAGCACCGACTGCATGGGCAGTTCGCGCTGAATCGACAGGTTCCAGCTGTGGTATTCGGGGTTGCGGTTGTAGTCGCGAACGATCGTGCTAGCGCCAAAGCCCAACAGCGTCGCATCGCCCTGGCTGCTTCCTGGCGGGCGAAGGATGCCGTTCGGGAAGGGATTGTTCAGGCGGGCATTCAGCGTCGCGTTCGAGTCGAGCGTCCAGATGGCCGGCGAATCGATCGTAAATCCGGTGCCCGGACGGCCGAACACCGTGGCGCGCGACAGCGTGTAGAACAAGCCGTAGCCTGCGCGGATCGCGGTCTTCGGGGTGGCCGCATAAGCGAAACCGATGCGCGGCTGCCAGTTGTTCATGTCGGCGTCAAACGGCGAACGGGTCTTGTCGTCCACAAACTTGATCACACCGCGCGTGTCGTAGCCCTGCGCGCGAATCGGCGACTGGGCGTTCAGATCCCAGTAGCTGTAGCGGTTGAGCAGTTCCCAACGCGGAACGTCGAAGTCATAACGCAGACCCAGATTGATCGTCAGCTTGCGGCTGATCTTCCAGTCATCCTGGAAGTAGAAGCCCCAGTAGGCCGAACGAGAAAACGCCTTCGGTTCGATGTGGTAGTTGCTGCCAGTGGTCCAGCCCAACATCATCGATGCCAGACCATTGCCCTGGTTGGCCGGGCAGCTGAAGCGATCCGCGCAGGTTGCGCCACGCGAGAAGCTGTAATTGCCCGACGGGAAGCCCGGCTGCAGGTAGTCGAGACGATTGTAACGGCGTTCGCCACCAATCTTCATGTTGTGCGAACCGAGCGTCTTCGACATCGAGCCGGACCAGTGGTGGACGGCTTCCTGACGATCCATGATCCAGTAACCTTCCGTGCCCCACTGCAGGAATCCATCCGGTGCGAAGCGCGGGAATACAAGATTCGTCGCGTTCTCCTTGATGTTTGCGGCAAAGCCCAAAGAGGTCGGGTCAAATGTATCGAAGAACGGGTTGCGGCCAAAGTTCGAGTACGTATAGCCGTAACGGAAGGTGAACAACGTGGTGGGGTTCATCACGTGGGTGTACTCACCAACCATCGACTGCGTACGCGTAAAGCTCGGACCACCGGTGAAGTACGCCGGGTTGCCGTCGCCGAACAGGTTCGGGTTGGTGCCGTCGCTGCGCACGTTGCTCCAACGGCCGCTGATACGGTTGGCGGCGTTAAAGTTGTGGTCGCCCTTGGCGGTGATCTGGTGGTTCTTGCTGGTGTTGATGCCCTGGTTGAACCAGTTGTTAGTTTGGGTGAACGCAGCACCTGCCTGGTTGGAATTCGGCACGAAGCTGAGAGCCTTGAGCGCAACAGGATCCATGCGAGCCGCCGGAATGATGTTGCCGGCGATCGGCAGGCGAGTAATTGCACCCGCGGCGTTGGTCGTGGTGTTGAACGGATCGTACAACTGCATCAGCGCGCCAGCCGCATTGAAGGTCTGCGAGAAGTCGCCGTTGCGCTGCAGCGCCGTGGGGACGCTCTGCTGCTGGCTGGTCGGGCTTTCTTGTGTCGTGTACTCGTAGGCGCCGAAGAAGAACGTCTTGTTCTTGATCACCGGGCCGCCGACCACGCCGCCGAACTGATCGCGATGGAAGGCCGGAATCGCGCGGCCTGCACGATTCGAGAACCAATCGTTCGCATTCAGCTTGGCATCGCGCAGGAAGTAGTATCCCGTGCCGTGCAGCGAGTTCGTACCGGACTTGGTCACCATGTTCACCACGGCGCCACCGGTCTGCCCGTACTCAGCCGAGAAGAAGTTGGTCTGCATCTTAAATTCCTGCACCACGTCCACTGAAGGCGAGAACTTCAGATCGGTGATGCCGGAATTCTGTTCGACGGTCGTCACAGTGGCGCCGTCGATGAGGATGTCCGAAGTGGAGTTACGCGAACCGTTGGCGGAGAAATTGGTATTGCTATCGCCACGGCGGCCACCCGAACCGACAACGCCCGGCGTGAGGTACGCCATGCTCATCGAGTTACGAGCCAGGTTCGGCAGGTCCAGAATGTACTTGTTATCGATGACCTGTCCGAGGTTGGAAATGGTCGTGTTGATCAGCGAGGCAGTGCCCGCTACTTCAACGGTGGTGCTGACATCGCCCACTTCCAGTTGAGCGGCGATGGTGCGCTGTTCCTGCACGGCAACGGTAAACGAGCCGCTCGCGAACTTTTTGAAGCCTGCGGCTTCAACGGTGAGATTGTAACGGCCGGGTGGCAACGCGGTTACGACAAAGCGTCCGGACCCATCGGCAACGGTCTTCGACGACGTGCCTCTGTCCTGATCTGTGACTACGATGGTCGCGCCTCCAACGGCGGCACCGGTCGAGTCTACAACGCTCCCGTTTACGCTCCCAGTAAACGATTGCCCCCAAAGAGTAGATGCTAGCCACACGGCTAGCACGATGAACCAAGCGACTCTGCTTGACTTCAAGGATGACCTCCCAGATCGTGAACAACTGTTAACGCAAGGTTAACGCTCGGTATCATATACGAAATTTCATCTGGAATGCAAACGACGTAAAAACGATCGTAAAAATTCCGAAAGGCTAGAACAAAGGCCCAGCGCAGGGCTCAGTGTTTTTCCTTATCTGTATGCAAATTTCGCTCTCACTCTAAGTTTTTCCGTACTCGGGTCCGATAGTACTCAAAGAGAGAGAGTCGCTCACTATGGACGCATTCCTTTGGCTGTCGCTACCCCTGTTTGTTTCGGCGGGCTCGGCTTTGCTGTGCTACTTCATCATGCAGTCCCGCATGGATGCTGCCTTGGCCAAAGAGCGCGAAATGCTGGCGGAAGTGCAGGCAAAGCTTCGGTCGCAACAGGGCACGATGGAAGATCGCATTCGTGCCGCGCAGGAAGAAACCCGGCGTAAGGCGCTGGAAGAGTTCCTGCAGGAATTTCGCGTGGAAGAACGCAGCTATATGCGTGAAAGCCGCACCAGTTTCTCCAAGAAGAAGTCGATGGTGTTGCAGGAACGTCTCTTTTTCCGCAATTTGCCGCTCTCGAATTGGATCGAACACGAAATGGTGGTGGAGCACTCTGGCGATCAGTCCAGCCTGCCTCCGTCGGTGTTCACGGCCAAAAAGCTGGGCGAAGAGTCCGAAGGCGCGCTCACGCGCTTGCTGGAATCCTTCACCGGCCCCAAGCCGATGCTCCAGCCCACTACCGCTGGCGACTAGCCTTTTTCTTCAACTTTTCGATCTTCTGGTACAGCGGGCAGTCCTCATCGTGCGCGCCTGGCAGATAGCCGGTGCTCAGTAAAAACTCGCCCACAATTTCGCCACCGGTAAAGACAAACGTCCTTTTGAACAGCTTCACCCATTCCTGCTTTTCACGCGGATGATGGGCGTCCAACCACGCCGCAAAGCTACCGTGTGTCTCGCGTATCTGCAGAATCCGCCGGGCATTCTCAGAAGCCGCCTTCACTTTCAGCCGGTTTCGGATAATCCCCGCATCAGCAAGCAGCCGCGCTTCATCCTCAGGCCCGTACGCCGCCACCTTTTCCAGCACAAACCCGTCGTAAGCCTGCCGGAACCCCTCCTGCTTGCGCAGAATCGTGGTCCACGACAAACCAGCCTGGTTGATCTCAAGCACCAGCCGTTCGAACAGCGCGTTATCGTCGCGAATCGGAAAGCCGTATTCCCGATCGTGATATCGTACGTGCTCCTCGCCGAACGTCCCGCCTCGAACGGCCGAACAGTAGCTCATATGCCCCGGAAGCCTACGACGTGGTGCGACAGGAAGTTCAAGAACTCGTGGATGTGGTCATCCCAGAAGTCCCAGGTGTGGCCGCGCGGTGAAATCTCCCGATACTCGTAGGGAATCTTCTTCTTGCTCAGCAGATCGACAAACTCCCGGTTCGACGCGATCAGGAAATCCTGCCCGCCACAGGCGACGTAAATCGCCGGCATCTCCGCCATCGGAACCTTCTCCACCAGGTCAAACGGGTCGCGCGCCTTGCGATCGTCGGAATTCGGCGCCCCAAACAAAGCCGCAATCGGATTCGGCTGCCCATTTGGACCATTCATCTGCGCCGCCGGACGCGACAGTCCGATTGCCGCACTGAACGCGCCAAGCGCCGCGAACTTCTTGTAATGCTTCAACCCCAGAAACGCCGCGCCGTACCCACCCATGGACAGCCCAGCCACCGCCCGCGCCCGAGGCAGCGGAATCGTGCGGTACGTCTTGTCCACCAACGGTATAAAGTCCTGCACGATGGCATCCTCAAATTTTTCCTTAGGATTCGCCGCGCTGTTCACATAGAAGCTACGCCCGCCGTCGGGCATCGCAATGATGATTTTGTACCTCGACGCATAGCCCGACAAGTTGGTCATGTACGCCCAAGCCGTGTGATCGTCGCCCAGACCATGCAGCAGATACAGCACGGGGTAACGATCTGTAGAGGACTCGTAGTCGGTCGGCAGCAGGATGTGGGAACACCGCTCCATTCCCAACGCTGCGCTGGGATAGCACAGTTGCTTAATGTTCTTGGCGACGACGCTTTGCTTCACATCCGCCGCGAACACCGCGGGAGCGATAGAGGATACGAGGAGAAGTCCGAGGACGGGCCGGAACGACATAATGCTCTGCATTCTACCAACAGGCACTAAGCCGTAAATGATAAATTCGTACACATGCGATCTGTCTTCGTATCTACGCTCGCCGCCGTGGTGGCGGCAGGCTCCCTGTTGGCCGCCGATGCCAAGCCCGAAAAGGGCTTCAAGGCCCTGTTCAACGGCAAAGACCTCACCGGCTGGACCAAAGCCAAGGAAAATGAGGATGCCTTCCAGGTGAAGGATGGCGCCATCGTCGCCAATGGCAAGCGCTGCCACCTCTACTACACCGGCACCAACGGCAAGACCCCCAACTACAAGAATTTCGAACTGAAGGTAGACGTCATGACCAAGCCGGTCTCAAACGGCGGCATCTACTTCCACACCGACTATCAGGAAACCGGCTGGCCAGACAAGGGCTTTGAAGTCCAGGTCAACAACAGCCACGGCGACTGGAAGAAGACCGGTGGTCTCTACAACGTGCAGGACAACAAGGAACCATTCAAGGACGACGAGTGGTTCACCGAGCACATCATCGTCAAGGGCGACAACGTGCAGGTCTTCGTAAACGGCAAGAAGGTTTCGGACTGGACGCAGCCTGCTGACTGGGCGGGTCCCAAGGACAACCCCGGCCGCAAGCTCGGCGCCGGCACCACTTTCGCTCTCCAGGCGCACGACCCCAAGTCGGTCATCTACTACAAGAACATCCGCGTCAAGGAACTGAAGTAGAGCTTAGGCCTTCGCCGCCGCTACCGCAGTAAAGCCGATCGGCTTCTTTTTCGACGGCGACGGCGGCGGCGTCAGCAGTTTCTGTACGTGCTCAACGAGCACGGTAATCTGCCGGTCGTGCTGGGTCACCTTACGGGCAAGCTCCTCGTGGGTGGCCAGCACCTGGCGAATCCGCACAAAGGTCCGCATGATGCTGATGTTCACCTGCACGGCTCGCGGACTCCGCAGCACCGACGACAGCATGGCCACGCCCTGCTCGGTAAAGGCAAAGGGCGAGTATTTGGAGTGTTGCCCGCGCCCGAGGCTAGCGTCCTCGCCCTCGTTTAAGATCACAATTTGTGATCTTAGAGCCTGCCCCTCCGCCTCCGACAACCGGAACATAAAGTCTTCAGGAAACCGCTCCGGATTCCGTCGCACAGCCTGGTTCAGGACTCGTGTTTCAACGCCGTACAACGCGGCTAAGTCTGTGTCGATCATCACCTTCCGGTCGCGCACCACATAAATATTCGGCACGATCCGGTCCACCGGCAAGATATCGACGCCCGCATTCTTGATCATGTAAAAGTCCTGTTCCCACCGCTTTAAGATCACAAGTTGTGATCTTAGACATCCCTCAGTTCCCTGCAATGGTCAGCCGCTGCGTACGCGAGGTACCTGCGGAATTCACCAACTCCACGTCAACAGATCCGATCTGCGACGCCGCCCCACCAGACACAGGAAACGACGCCCGGAGCGTAAACACTCCGCCGGTTGACGAAGTCGAAAAGAACCGCGAGAACTCCTGCCGCACGTCCACCCGAATCGCTCCCGGCGCCACCTCCCGCCCGCTCGTGTCGTAAAAGGTGAACGCCAACTGATTCATGGACCGGGTATTGTCAAACCCCGTCACCGTCACATCCAGATCCTGGACCCGCCGCAACGCCCGTGACTCCGCGACGTTCGCCGCCGCAGGCGACAACTGCATCGTCCGGACTTCTTTAAAACTCCCGATCTCCAGGGTCCACGTGATCGTACCCGCCGTTGACCCCGTCTGGAACACCGCATCCTGCGCGGCATTCGCAGCCGTACCAAAGAATGCCTTCGCCTGCCCCCGCCGTACCTGCACCGGCAGATTCCGCCCGTTCGACGACAGGAACCGGATGGCCGAATCGTCGGACGTCGTGACGCTTGGCAGCGGTTGGAACTCCATGCGCAACGTGCCATTGGCATCCGTCTCCGGCACCGTCGCAAACTGCACCGACAACTTCGGGGACTGCCCGCTTGCCGCTGTACCGTCAATCTCAATAGAAGGCCTCGGCAGCGGCGGATCTGTACCGATCGCCGCCAGCACAAACATCCGCCCATCCATGATGAGTGACCCTGCATAGCGACGGCTCGCCCCCGTGGGTTGGAAGCGGATGACAATCGATTCCGCTTGCCCGGCGGCAATCGCTAACGTCGCAGGCGTACCCGGCGCCAGCGACAGCCCATCACCGGTCACCCGCAAACTGCGGACTGTCAGCCCTAGGGATTCGCGATTCTCAAGCCAAATCGTCTTGGTCACCGTTTGCCCCGAGTTGGCGCTACCGATATCAATGCTCGACCCCGCACCGATCGGCGTACCGCCACGAGCCGCGGTCACCGTGGGAGCAATCGCCACAGTCGCCGTCAACAACACAGAAAAACTGTCTGCCGTAAAGGTCGCGCTGTACCCGCCAGACCTTGCCGCTACAAACAGCACCGTCACATCCAAGGACCGTCCGCTCGCCACCACCGTGGGCGACGGCTCGGACATCGAAAACCCAGTACCCGAAACCCGCACCCGTTGAATCGTCAGCGGAGCATTCGTCGTGTTGTAGATCCGGAACCGAGTCCGCACCTCGTCACTTGGACCCGGCGTTCCCATGCTGTACAGCGCGCCCGTGATGTTTGTCTCAGTGCCCGAAACGGGGTCCACCGCCGCCACCCGAATCTGCGCGACAACGGTCAGCGGCAACAACAAAAACAACGCCAATCCTGCCAGCGATCTCATTCCGCGCTCTCCGGCAATGGCAGCAACCGCGCCTCAACAGTCTGCGGTACGACAGGATCACCACTAATCCGCAGCGCATACTGCCGCCCGTCCACCGTCGCGACATGCACCATCTGCGGCGACATCGAGGCCACCGACGCGATCTCCGCCCCACAATCGACCGACACCTCAGAACCATCCGCCCGGCGCAGATGAACTGTCGCGCTTTCGGTCCACAGAATCATCGCGTGAGGCAGGAACAACACTTGCGCCGCATTGCCGCCAAAGCTATGCCGGATAATCGAATCGCCAGTCTCCACCCAGTACCGCCGGAGCGTTACCTGCTCCTCAACCACAATCGCCAGGTCGATGTAGTCTCCCGCGCCAGAAATCCCCGCGATCCGTTCGCCAGGCTGCAGGTCGGGCGCAGCATACCGGTCCGCACGCTGGCCGCTCAGCCGCCAAAGCTCGGTCTCGGTCAGCACATACGCCGTGTCTTCGATCGCCGACAGCCCGATCGCCCGTACCTCGCCATCGATCCGCGCAATGCGCATCACCTCGCCGTTCGGACCCAAAAACTCCGCGCTCCCTTCGAGCGTCCGTACGCCCGCCGAACCGTTGAACGCATGCTGCAATACCGAAGCTGCCGTACGCTCGCCCAAATAGAACGCTCCGGCCATCCCGCGCAGGCTCCGCACATCGCCATCGGCCAGCCGCAAGTACCCCAACCGTGGGGACTCCAGCGCACTGTTCGCCGCCAGCAGCCACACTGCCGACGCGACACTGATAATCGGTTTGAGGAGGCTCAATTGCCACCTCCCAAAATGATCGAGGGCCGTCCAATTGTCAGCGTCGGCGTACCCGTAACTGCACCCGCGCTACCGCCCTGCCGCGACCCGAGCATCAACCCGCCGCCAGCAGCCGCGCCGGCCAGCGCCGTGAGCCAAACCCACTTCCGACTTCGTCGAATCTTGTAATTGGACATCGGGTCCTGCTGCCGCGCCACCAAGGCGGCCGCCGCAGGGGAGGACGGCTCCAGCAACTGCTGCGGGACAATCGCTCCCGCGCGAGTCTCGCCCTTTGCCGCCGTGATGCGAATCGCGAATTGGCCCGGGATGCGATTCCACTTCATCCCCCAAACCGTTGCGCGACCCGTGCTTGATGTCGACGCGACCTCGGTTTGTGTGCCGTTGGCGAACGTACCCGTCGGTCCCTGCCCCGGCAACCGGAAGCTGACCGCCGCATTCGCAACAGGCTTGCCCGCCTCGTCCGTAACCTCAACGGTCACACCGCGCACAGCTCGAGTACCGGCGGTGTAGGCGGCGTTATCGCCTTCCACCACACGAATCTGCAGAATTAATGGAGCAGCGGAAATAGCGGCATTGCCGCCGGGAGATGGGCCGTCAGACGCTGCCAGGAAAAATGGGCAGAGGAATACTGAGGAGAATAAGAGTCCCACGCCAACTAAGTGGCGGGAAAACTCTGTTCATCTCAATCTACTTTGAGGGTAGTAATCAGGCATTCCCCACGGCGGGGGTTTCCATAGTGATTTCTCCGTCCAGGACATGTTCCTTCGGGGGTATCACATGGAGAAGCACGGTGGTAACGTTGTCGGGACCGCCGTTCGCCTTCGCCGCCTGAATCAGTTCATGGCAGCGCTGTTCCAGAGTCTTGTTCTCCGCGCGCAGGATATCGGCAATCGCGGACTCGTCAATCACGCCATGCAAGCCGTCGCTGCAAAGCAGAATTAGCGCGCCCATCAGCGGCCGGACCCGGTACGTATTAATGCGTAGCTGCTGGCTCACCCCAATCGCCATCGTCAGGACGTGGCGCATCGGGTGGGTCTTCAGGTTCTCTTCGTCGATGCCCAAGCGGCGGCCCACTTCCTGCACCCACGTCTGATCCGCGGTGATGCTGGCAAGCTGGTCTTCCTGGAAGAGATAGGCGCGGCTATCGCCCACGCTGGCGATCAGTAGTTCGTCGCCCGCCTCGAGCACGCTCACCAGCGTCGTACCCATGCCGTCGAGACTCACGTCTGTCGCGGCTTCCGTGATCACGCACTGGTTGGCCTGCTCGAAAGCGTCGGCAAGGACCTCGATGCCCGGGTTCTCACCCGAGTTATAGATGACTTCCCAAACCTTCTCGGCCGCCAGCTTTGAGGCGCGTTCGCCCGCTGCGGCTCCACCCATTCCATCGGCCAATACATATAGGCCGATGTTTGGGGCCATCAAATAATAGTCCTCGTTGTTCGACCGGACGCATCCCAGGTCGGACAATCCAAAAGCTTCGACCATGAACCTCCCGATTATACCTATTTCACTCGCGATCCGGTTTGCCTCGTCTGAAAGTGGAACAGCTACTCCTTGGAGGACGGTTGTAACATACTCTTCAACTGGAGCCAGGCCGTCTCCTCGTACTCCGTTTTCAATCGCTCCCGGAAGTCCATTCGATCCTGCGGGCGGGGACCTTGTTTCTTCTGGCAACGCGTTAGCATCGTTTGGGATTCCACATCGGCCGGGTCCCGATCCACGGCAATTTGAAAGTGTTCTGCTGCTTCATCCAGTTGGCCGCGCTTCCACAGCATCAGCCCCATATTGAACTGATAGATCGGATCGGTGGGATCTCCTTCCAGAGCCTTGCGGATCGTGTCTAAAGCCTCCGCGGGCATGTTTCGCCGCGCCTGCGCGACCCCAATGTTATTCAGCACCTCACTGAGCGGAATGTCTTTGCCAACCTGCTCGAACGCCGCCTGCGCACCTGCAAAGTCACTGGTACGGAACTTACACACACCCACAAAAAATTGCGATTCCCGGTAGTGCGAGTTCTGCGGCAGCACCTTCGCAAATTCATCCATCGCCAGCTTGTACTCTTTGCGTCCATAGTGCAGCATGCCCATCCGAAAGTGCACGCGGGAGAGCGATGGCTCCAAACGAATCGCGTTGGTATAGTAGCGATGCTGCAAATCCGGGTTCGTCGCAAGCACGCCCCGCACATAGTTTTCGATCGCATCCACGCGGTACAACGGCTTCGACGCCATGTACTCCTCAATCGGCGGCGCGCCTTCCGGATGCAGCGTATGCAGAGCGCGCCAACCGACACGATTCTGAATCGCCGCCAGATCTTCCAATGCACCCAGTTCGCTGAACTCCGGACCCTGCCGCAAATTCTTGCGATCGAGCACATGGCCGATCACTTTCAGCGTGCCGCGAGTAGCGGGCGTCGTACCAGCGGGCGCCGGCTGAAATTCGAACTCGCCGTACACCACCTGTTCCGCGTCCAGCGCCTCGGCCAGCTTCATCACGCTCGCACGCGTCAGCAGTACATTCTGCCGGATCCCCAGCCGCTTGTACCCTTCCTCGCGGGCATTTCGATCAAGCACGATCATCCCGTTTGCCGCGAGCGTCTCACGCATCTCATCCGCGATACTTTCGCCAATCCAGTCCAGATTCGGGTTACGGCTCAAGTTCGCGAACGGCAGCACGACAAACGTGTCGCCAAACGCGGCCACCGCAGCCACCATCCAAAGCCAGACTAGGGGTTTTGCAGCCATTTCCTTTATTTTATAGAGAAGCCATGCCAGAGCTGCCGGACATCACCGTTTACATAGAAGCGCTGGAGCAGCGGATCGTTGGCTCCACCCTCACCAAAGCCCGTATCGCCAGCCCTTTTCTGCTGCGAACCGTCGCGCCGCCAGTTTCCGCCGCAGAAGGCAAAACAGTAACGGAGCTACGCCGCATCGGCAAACGCATCGCCATCGGCTTCGACAAAGGTTCCGTCTGGATGGTGCTGCATCTCATGATCGCCGGACGCCTCCATTGGAAGCCCAAGCCCGGCGCCGCGATCCCAGGTGGCAAGCGCGGCGTAGCCGCTTTTGATTTTTCGAACGGTACCCTCCTTCTGACCGAAGCCGGCACGCAGAAGCGCGCCTCGCTCCACATGACGGACAACCCGGCGACCCTCGACCCCGGCGGTCTCGAGCCGCTCACCGCCAGCCTTAGCGACTTCCGCTCCGCGTTAACCGCAGAGAATCACACCCTCAAGCGCGCCCTCACCGACCCGCGGGTCTTCAGCGGCATCGGCAACGCGTATTCGGACGAGATCCTGCATCGCGCCAAGCTATCGCCCATCGCCCACACACAAAAGCTGAAGCCAGAAGAGATCGAGCGGCTGTACATAGCTGTCCAAAGCTCACTCCGCGAATGGATTCAAATCCTTCGCGACACATCGAAAGGCCAGTTCCCGGAAAACGTCACCGCCTTCCGGCCGGAAATGGCCGCACACGGCAAGTACGGCGAACCCTGCCCGGCATGCGGCGCCAAGATCCAACGCATTCGATACGCCTCGAACGAGACAAATTACTGTCCCAACTGCCAGACCGGCGGCAAGCTCTTGGCAGACCGCGCGCTATCCCGGCTGTTAGGTTCCGATTGGCCCAAGTCCCTCGAAGAATTGGAAGCTCTGAAAAAGCGCTAGACCATCCCCGACAAAGGACCGTCGGTGCCCATCCGCATAATCCGCGCCAGTTCATTGGCGGTGACCTCGGGGAACTTGGACATCAGATCCGTAGAAAATTTCTCCGAATATCCATTGGGCAAATCGACCTTGGTGTAACGGTGCAAGAAGTTGCCGCCCGGGTACATCACAATCTCTTCCACGGACTCCATCTTGTACGTGCTGGGGTCCATCCCCTGCGCTTTCATCACATCCTGCAGGATTTCGATCGGCGTCTTGGGCGTCGAAGGAGCGTTTTCTTCCACCGCCGCCGTCTTGACGACGCGAACCGGCATCGAAGTAACCGGCGACGACACGACCGGCTGCGACGAGTTTTGGCCACTGACAATATTCTGGCCTGACGGATTTTGGTCACTCGCCCTGGACTCGGCCGAGGAAACAGGCAGCGTACTCACCGGCGGAATCACAGTTTCCGGCGCCGTGGAAAGCTCCAGTTCCGGGGCCTGCGTTTCTTCCATTTGCTCAGAAAAAGAGACAGTTTCGAGATTCTTGGCGGCAGTGCTCGTACGAGAGGGCGGTGCCGACCCAAGCAAACCTTCAAAAATGCTCGAAGTATTGGAACGATGGGAAATGGTGTCGAACATCACTTCACTCCAAAGCAACCCTCGTGCCATCCCGGTTTGGGATAATACGAGGCAAGATGGCTGCAAACGTCTGGAAGGGTCATATTACCTTTGGGATGGTGTCGATCCCCGTCCGCCTTTCCGTGGCGGCTCGATCGGAAACCATCGGCTTCAATCAGCTGCACAAAAAGGACCACTCGCGGGTCAAGCAAGTGCTCTTCTGCGCCGCCGAAGACGAAAAGATCGAGCGCAGTGAGATCGTCAAAGGCTTCGAGTACGAGAAGGGCAAGTACGTCGTCGTCGACGAAGAGGACATCAAGAAGATGCAGCCCAAGACCGCCAAGGTCATGGAGATCCTCGAATTCGTCAAGCAGGATGAGATGGACCCGGTCTATCTCGAATCCTCCTACTATGTACAACCGGAAGAGGCAGGCGAAAAGCCGTACGCCCTGCTCTATGAGGCCCTCAAGAAGTCCGGCTGCGTCGGCATCGCCAAAGCCACCATGCACCAGCGCGAGCACATCGTCATCGTTCGCCCCGCCAAGCACGGCCTGCTGCTGCACACGATGTTTTACCAGGATGAGATCCGCGCCACCGACGAGTTCCGCACCAACTCCGACCTCGTTAAGGACAAGGAAGTCACCATGGCGCAGATGCTCATCGACCAGATGGTCACCGAGTTCGACCCATCGAAGTATCACGACAGCTATCGCATGAGCTTGCGGGCCATGATCGACGCCAAGATCGCCGGTGAAGAAGTGGTCGCCGCGCCCGAAGCCGAAGACATCAAGCCCGTCGTCGACATCATGGAGGCCCTCCGTTCGAGCCTCGAAGCACTCAAAAAGCCCGCATCGGGCGAACCCAAAGTAGTGGAATTCGAGAAGAAAAAGAGGACGGCCGGAGGCCGGGGATAACACACGTGACCACCATCAACCGCAGAGACTTTCTTATCACGGCATCGGCCGCAGCCGCCAGCAGCGCCCTAGCAGCGCCCGCAACCAACGACACCAAGATCGCCCCGCTCGCCAATCGCACCAAAGAGATCAAGCGCATCTCGCTCGCCGAACGCCAGCGCCGCATCGCCAAGGCCCAGCAGTTGATGGGCGAAAACAAGCTCGGCGCCATCGCTGTCGCCGGCGGAACCAGCCTGCAGTACTTCTCCGGCGTCCGCTGGGGCACCTCCGAACGTATGTTCATCATGGTGCTGCCCGCCAAAGGCGACCCCTTCTTCGTCGTACCCGCGTTTGAGAAAGATCGCGCCGTCGAACAGATCGAAATGGGTCCCTTCGGCAAGAATTTTCAGGTCGTCAGCTGGGAAGAGGACGACAGCCCGTACCAGAAGATGGCGTTCATGCTGAAGGAGCGCGGACTCGCCACAGCTTCCGTCGGCATCGAAGAAACCACAGACTTCGTCTTCGCGGACGGCATCGGCAAAGCGGCGACCTCCGCCAAGATCACCTCGGCGACGCCAGTCACCGCCGGCTGCCGCATGGTCAAAAGCGCCGAAGAGCTTGGCATCATGCGCTTCGCCAACGACGTTACGATCAAGGCCTTTGAGTGGGCGTACAAGCAGATCAAAGAAGGCATGACCCGTGAGGAATTCAACGGGCTCATCCAAGCGGGACACGCCCAGCAAGGCTACGTCGGCAGCGCCATGGTCCTCGTCGCGGAAGGCTCCGCCCTGCCGCATGGCACCATCAAGCCCCAGGTCGTACGTGAAGGCACCATCATCCTCATCGACGGCGGCTGTACCGTCGAAGGCTACCGTTCGGACATCTCGCGTACCTTCACCGTAGGCGGCAAGGCTACCGACAAGATGAAGCAGGTATTCGACATCGTCCAGCGTGCTCAAGCCGCAGCCCTCAAGGCCGCCAAGCCCGGTGCCGCATGTGAAAGTGTGGACGCCGCCGCCCGCAAAGTGATCGTCGACGCGGGCTACGGCCCCGGCTACACGTACTTCACCCATCGCGTCGGCCACGGCATCGGCATGGACGGTCACGAGTGGCCGTACCTGGTCAAGCAGAACACCCGTCCGCTCGAACCCGGCATGACCTTCAGCGACGAACCCGGCATCTACATCAAAGGCGAGTTCGGCGTACGCCTAGAAGACGACATGGTGATCACCGAAAACGGAGCAGAACTCTTCACCGGCCAGAGCAAATCGCTCGACCAGCCGTTCGTCAACCTCTAAAACTTGCCTACTTCTTCGCGGGAATGAATGCTTCGAGTTCAGCGTTCATTTCCGCGATCGTCATAAACGGCATCCGCGCGTAAAAATCCTCGCTCGACACCAGATACCCTGATAAGTTCTTGGCAGCAGCAGCGCTCAACAGCTTCTTGACCGCCATGTTGTTCGTACCTTTGTGTACCACCTTGTCCGCGTTGCGCGACGCCTGCCCGCTGTCGGAATGTCCCCACACGGTGGCACCAGGAAGCGCCCCCGCAACCTTCGACGCGAAGCCGCCAGTCTTGCCGGTCAAACAGGCATAAAACAGGATCACTCCCTCCGGCTTCACCAATCGCCGCAGGCGTCGCACAAACTCGTCCACATCTTTCGCCCGTACCTGCGCGGACCCTAAGCTATCCCAATTCCCGTGGCCCGCGTACGCAAAATAATCCAGGTTCGATGCGGAAATGCTATCGAGTACATCCCAAAAGTTTTCGCGAGTCTGCTCGCCCGTGCCGCTCGAATCGTCGACGTCGTCGTGTACGTTGCCAAAGCCGTACGTACTGGCAAGAAACTTCTTTTGAAAGGTTTTGGCAATCACTTGGAACTCGCCAGTCGAGTCCGGACGCTCGCGCTGGCTCCCGTCAGGCAGCTTCACCTCTTCCCAACGGAATGTCCCAATTTCCTTGCCGGAATCGGGGTCGCACACGCGGGCCGGAGCGTTGTTCTTGCCAAGCCCCTTCGGCCCCATCACTTTGATTTTGGTCCCCCGGGGACCCTCAGAATCGAGCGCCACCGGATACAGGTACTGCGCGGAGCCTTTCTCCTTCGGCTTCGCCGTACCCCAAAGAAATCCGGTCTTGCCGCCTACGTCTTTGTACAAGACGAGCGTTTTGAGGCGCCCATTATTTTTGGGATAAACCACAACGCCCGAAGGAATCCCGGACGAAAGCAGCACTTTGCTATCAAATTCCATGAAGACAGCATAGGGAGCACTCCCGCAAGGAGTCCTCAATGTTGTCTCAAGGAAATCTAAAAAGGGAAACTACCCGGCGACAATCCGACGCCGCAACAGATCGAGCGCCCATTGCGTACCCAACTGCCGCAACCGTGCGCGATCCCCGGGGAACTGATACCGCTTCGCCTCGGCAAAGCCGGTCTCATCCGCGACACCCACATAAAACGTCCCCACCGGCTGACCCGACCCCGATTCCGGACCCGCCTCGCCCGTAATCGCCACGCCGTAGTACGCCCCCGTGCGCTCACGCACACCTTTGGCCATCTCCAGCGCCACCTTCTCACTCACCTCGGTGTACTCGGCCAGCACCTCGCTCGACACACCCAGCAGCTTTTCCTTCATCTCGTTGGTGTACGTGATGAAGCCGCCTTTGAAGCACGCCGAACTCCCCGGCACCGCCGTCATGCGGGCACCCAAAGCACCGCCCGTCGCGCTCTCCGCTACCGCCACCGTGCGATTCTTCGCGCACAGCATCTTGCCCACGGTCTCCTCAAGCGACGCGCCGTCGTTCGAATAAATCCGATCGCCCAACAGCTTCTCGATCTGCGGACAGACCTCCGCCAGCAGGCCCTTCGCCTCGTCCACCGTCGAACACCGCGCGCGGAAGTGCAGTTGGATGTCGCCCGCACCAGCCAGAATCGTCGTCACAGGATTCATGTACTTCGAATACACCGGAGCGATCAGCGCATCCACATCGCTCTCGCCCATCCCGGCTATGCGATAAAACACCGTCTCGATGCACTGCTTGGGCAGCATCGCTTCCAGCCGAGGCTGCACCTGATCCTCGAACATGCCCTTCAGCTCCGTCGGCGGACCCGGCAGCAGCATCACCGTACGCCCGTCTTCCGTGCGAATCCATTGCCCCGGCGCGGTACCCCGCGGATTGGGCAGCACCTCGGCACCCTCGATCACCATCGCCTGCCGCTTGTTGATCTCCGCCATCTTGCGATTGAGACGCTTGAACCGCTCTTCAATCGCGGCGAGAGCGTCGGCATTCTGATACTGCGTACGGCCCAGCGCCGCCGCCACCGCATCGCGCGTGACGTCATCTTCCGTGGGACCCAAACCGCCACTCAGAATCACGATCTCCGTCCGCTTCAACGCGGCGGCAATCTCATTGGCCAAACGCGCGCGATCATCGCCCACCACGCACTTCTGCACTACCTCCACACCCAGGACATTCAACTTCCCGGTCAGGTAGAGCGAATTCGTGTCAAGGCGCTGGGTTCCGAGCAGTTCGGAACCCACGGCAAGGATTTCTGCGTCAGGCATACTTTGTTACTGATGCTGCGGAGGCTTCACTCGGAGCTGAATTCCAACATCGCGCAACTGCCGATCCGCTGCGGGACTCGGCGCTTCGCACATCAGGTCCGTACCCTTCGCGGTCTTCGGGAACGGAATCACGTCGCGAATCGACTGCTCGCCCGCCAGGATCATCACCATGCGATCCAGCCCCAGCGCGATGCCGCCATGCGGAGGCGCGCCGTGTTCCAGCGCTTCCAGCAGGAACCCGAACTTCGCCTGCGCTTCTTCCTTGGTCAGACCTAGCGCATCAAACACCTGCGCCTGGATGTCGCGGCGATGGATACGGATCGATCCCGATCCTAGCTCATTGCCGTTCAGCACCAGGTCGTACGACTTCGCACGGCAGTTCGCTCGGTCGTTCTGCAGCTTGTCGATGTCTTCATCGAGCACCGAACAGAAAGGATGATGCGCGGCGTTCCACTTCTGCTCTTCCTCGTCCCACTCAAACATCGGGAACTCGGTCAGCCAGGTGAACTTGAACAACTTCGGATCCAGCATCTGGTGCTTATCCGCGTACCGCTGGATCAAGTGCAGGCGCAGTTGCCCCGCGGCCATCAGCACCGTCTCAAACGGCTTCGGACCCTTGGGCTCGCCCGTCCAGCCGGCTAGGATCACAAGGTCGTCTTCCAGGATGCCGCAGCGTTCCTTCACCTTGGCCATGTATTCCGGATAGTCGCGTTCCAGGCGCTTGGCGTCATCGAATACGCGCAAGCCCTTCTCCTGGCCAAACGCCTTGATCTCGTCGCGTTCCTTGCGGCTCACCGCGCCGACCTTCGGAATGCGGATCGCCACCAGCGGCATTCCGCCCATCGGCAGGTCGGACGTCGCAAAGATGTCCTCCACGCGATAGAACCGCGGCAGGCGTAGCTCCGGCTTGTCGATGCCGTACTGGTCAATCGCTTCGGCGTACGTCATCCGGGGAAAGGGCGTCTCGATCTGGAAGCCGGCCACCTCGAACGATGCCTTCACCAGCGCTTCCACCGCTTCAAACACCCGATCCTGCTGCGGGAACGACATCTCGATGTCGATCTGCGTGAACTCGGGCTGGCGATCGGCGCGCAGATCCTCATCGCGGAAGCAACGAACAATCTGGAAGTACTTCTCAAAGCCGCTCACCATCAGGATCTGCTTAAAGATCTGGGGCGATTGCGGCAACGCGTAAAACGTACCCGGTTGCAGACGGCTCGGCACCAGAAAGTCGCGCGACCCTTCCGGCGTCGACTTCGTCATAAAGGGCGTTTCGATCTCCAAAAAGCCCTGCTCGTACATCGCATTGCGTACCGCCAGCGCGATCTTCGAACGCAGAATAATGTTGCGCTGCATCCGCGGACGGCGCAGGTCCACATACCGGTACTTCAGCCGGACTTCTTCCTTCACATCCACCGTCTCTTCCATCGGGAAAGGCGGCGTACGCGATTCGTTCAGAATCCAAAGCTTCTCGCAAACCACTTCGATCTCGCCCGTCGGGATCGCCGGATTGACGGTTTCCTTGGACCGGTTATCGACAATGCCTTCGACAGCGATGACGTACTCCAGGCCCAGCAACTCGGCCTTCTTGTGGAGTTCGGCATCGGCTTCCATGCGGAAGACCACCTGCGTCACGCCCTCGCGGTCGCGCAGATGCAGGAACACCACGCCGCCCAAATCACGGCGGCGGTGAATCCAGCCCATTAACAGGACGCGCTTGCCCGTATCGGACAGGCGGAGCGCTCCGCAGTCGTGTGTGCGGCGAAGGTCGCCAAGGAAATCGAGTGGTACAGTCTGCATTATTCTTGTGGGGGAATCTCGTTGTTGTAAGCGGCCGCGAGGTCGACGTAGTGCTGGCAGTTCAAGCGAAAGCGTTCCCGCTCATCCGGCGTGATTTCGCGCTTCACCTTGCCGGGAACGCCCATCACCATCGAATTGGGCGGCACAATCATGCCTTCGGGAACCAGCGCCCCGGCGGCAATCACCGACCCTTCGCCAATCCGCGCGTTGTTCAGCACAATCGCGCCGATGCCGATCAGCACTTCGTCTTCAATGGTGCAGCCATGCAGCATCGCCATATGCCCGACCGTGACGCGATTGCCGATCTTCAGCGGCACGCCTTCGTCGCAATGCAGAACAGAGTTGTCCTGCACGTTCGATTCGTCACCGATCGTGATGGAGTCGACATCGCCGCGGGCCGACACGTTGGGCCAGATGCTGGATCGCTCACCGATCGTGATATCTCCGATCATCTGCGCGCTGGGATCAATGTAGGCGGATGCGGCGGCCTTCGGCGATTTTCCGCGAAACGGCCGTAGCATGGGATTTTTTATATGCTAGCAGAGACACCGTATTCCAAGGAGATCGAACCATGTTGCATCGTGTCCTGTCCGGATTTATCCTCACCGCCCTCTTGACCTTCGCCGCCGACGTCACCGGAAGCTGGCGCGGCACCGCAGAAGGTCCTCAAGGCACCCTCACCCGCACCTTCAAGCTTCAGCAGGACGGCGCCAAGCTTACCGGCGAAACCGAAAGCGATTTAACGCAACTTCACAAGTAAAGACGGCAAGGTGGCTATGACAGCAGAAGAGACAGGGGGTCGGCCGCGAAGCGACTTATATCTGAAAGCCGTAGTTCCGATCGTTTGCCCCTACCGATTGCTGTCGAACCTGGCGCGCTAAGCCACAAAGGCGACGCTCAATCGTATCGGCACGACGCCGCCGGAGTCTTTAGGAACGCAGGCCCGCGCAACCGAAGGTGAATTCTGGGGTCGCGTCCAACGAAAGCAGCGCGACTAGCACAACCTGCTTATGGAACTATCTCGCAATCATCGAGAAGAACATTCATCATCTTCCCCTGAACCTTGCCCATGACGAAGATCTCGCGTCCTGGCCTGAGATCAACTAGAAGATGCTCGTTTTTGCGATTGAAGGAACAATGAACAGCTGTCAAGCCATACGGCGCTCGTCCCATGCTGATGTATGGTGCCAGGAGAATGTCTTTGCCAATTTTGTCAACTCTTCCCTTCACAACAACAGGATTCCCCTTGAGCAGGTTGTCGGCAGCAACCTCATTTGCCTCATACATCGCGATCAGTTCCGCAGCCCTGATCGAGTACTTGCGGGCGAGCTTCGCCTTCTCCCTATCGCTTAGGTCAGGTTTAGCGTTAGCGCCCCCTGCTGCGTTCGCAGGCGCAGGAGACAGCCTGGTCGAGTTGAGATCAAGGTTGATCGTATTCAGAAGTGGTCCTAGATCGGACATACCGGGCATAAGCTGCCATTGACGCTCCGTGTTCGAGATCGAAACCAAGTTAATCTTTCCAATGTGGTGACCCTCAACCCACTTTTCGTCAAACAGATCTTCGCGATCAGCAATCTTGTGCTGCTCGAATCTAACGATCGCCGATCGTTGGGCTGTAGCGTCGAAAATGTCGTACCTGATCTCGGGATATTGATTGTGAAGTGCGGTCGCTAAAGCCGCCATCTGCTCCCCACTCACTTTCTGGTGCACTATAACCGTCGCCCACCGAAGCCCGACCGACATGTAGGTTGGAAAAATTGTGTGTTTCGGGACCTCAACGGTTGGCGAAGGCTCTACAGCATCTTTACTTTTTGGCGTGGGGCTAGTTGATTGTGAAGGGCTATTTCCAACGAGGGCTACGATCCCAATAACCACGACAAACATCGCCAGCGTGAGTGAGCCGAAAACGACAAAAAGTTGCCGCAGCAAACTAGTCTTTCGCACAGGCGGCGACGCGAGCACGTTGCCACACCCACTGCAGAAGGTTGCAAAAGAATCGCTTTTTCGGAAACAGGTCGGACAGGTTACCATGCCAGAACATCGACTGAGCTAAGGAAATCTATAGTCTTCAACGCGCTCTTGGCCCCGATGGCCAGCCTCTTAGCGCTGCAAACAACTTACAATAAAAGCAGAAAGGCCAGACCGTAGCATGCTTCTTTCCGGATGGCTCGCCGCCGCGACCTTGCTGGCGGCAGACGACAAGCTCAACTTTGAAGAGCGTGTGGAAATCACCCGCGGGCTGATGTCGGAGTACGCCACCGCCAAGATCATCCTGCCCCGCTCCAAAAAGGCCCTCAAGTTCACCGCAGAAGGTAAGTGGGAAAAGGCCGACTGGGCCGACGCGCAAAAAGAGTTCGGACCCGCGGCCCGCGTCGGCGACCTTGTACAGATCACCAAAGTCGACCTCGACGGCGACCACATTACCTTGCAGATCAACGGTGGACTCAAAACCGGCCGCAAGTGGTACGAACGCATCGAGGTCGGTGCCGGCAACACCACCACGCCCGTCGGCCGCAACCAGAACACCAACGCCCCCGGCGGCACCACCATCGCACTGTACTTCGACAAGCAGATCCCCGCGATGAAGGCGTCGGAAATTAAAGCCCTGCTCAAGCCCATCCTGGACTTTGAAAAGCGCAGCGCCACAGAAAGCTACGTGGAAACCCTGCCGCCGGAAATCAAAGAAGCCATCCAGGCCAAGAGGGCGATCGAGGGCATGGATCGCGACCAGGTCCTGCTGGCCCTTGGCCCCCCGCGCCGTAAGACACGCGAAACCAAAGATGGCTACGAACAGGAAGATTGGATCTACGGCGAACCGCCTGGCAAGCTCTCCTTTGTCACCTTCCGCGGCTCCAAAGTCTTTAAGGTCAAAGATGTTTTCGCAGGGTTGGGCGGCAACACCGTACCCACCACCTTGCCTCCGAATTAAGTGCTATCGTTACTAAATCGCTTTCTCATGCGCGTCGCCAAAGGGATCCTAGCCGGTAGCAGCTTCACGCTGCCGCTGTTGCTCACACTCAGTAGTTGCAACCAGACTCCGCCTGCTGGCGTAGCCGCGATGGTGAACAGCAAGCCCATCACCTATACAGAGGTGGACCGGCAGTATCAAACGCTGTTCGGAACCGCCCCCAAGGCCGGTGACGACCAGGTGACCCTGCAAAAGCTCGAGGTCCTCCGCGGCTTGATCGACAACGAGATCATGCTCCAGCGCGCCGAAAAGCTCAACCTGCTGGCCACGGACTCCGACGTCGACACCAAGTACAACGAACTCAAGGCGCCTTACACCCAGGAAGAGCTCACCCGCCAGTTGAAGGAACGCAACCTGACCCAGGAAGAGTTGAAGGCCCAACTCCGCCGCGACCTCAGCGTCCAGCGCCTCTTCAACCGCGAAATCACCTCCAAGATTTCCATTTCCGACAAAGAAATCGCGGACTTCTACAACTCCAACAAGGCGATGTTCAACCTGACGGAGCCGCAGATTCACATGGCGCAGATCCTGGTGACGCCCCAGGCGGACCCCACCGTCCGCAACCTCAAGGGCGACAAAGCCAAGACCGCCGAAGAAGCCCGCAAAAAGATTGAAATGATCAAGCGCCGCCTCGACAACAATGAGGACTTCGCGCTCGTTGCCCAGAATTATTCGGAAGACACCAACAGCGCGCAGCAAGGCGGCGACCTCGGCTTTATCCCGGAATCGGCGCTCGAGAAAACCTCGCCCGAACTTCGCAAGCTGCTGCTCTCTACGCCCCCCGGGCAGTTGACCCCCGTCATCGGTACAGCGGAAGGCTTCCGGTTGTTCAAGATCATCTCACGCGAGCCCGCCGGCCAGCGCGAACTGAACGATCCCAAGGTCCAGCAGAACATCCGCGAGACCATGCTCAACCGCAAAGATCAGCTGCTAAAAAATGCGTACTACGAAGTGGCCCGTAACGAAGCAAAGGTCACCAATTATCTGGCGCTAAGCATCGCGCCTACCACGACATCCAAGTAATCATCAGCAAGGCTACAGTTCCATGTCCGAACGGGTCGCAAGCGCGGGTATAGTAAAAGATCCAAGCGAATGTCCACCTTTTCGGCTCTCCTACGGAACTACGAACTGAACGCGGCGTACGACGAAATGGTGCAGCCGGACGGCACGGTCCGGGAGCATTATTATCCTCTCGCCGAGTACCTGCAAAAGCTGCCGCCCGAAGAGATGCGCCTGCGCAAACAGGCGTCGGACCTTTCGTTCCTGCACCAGGGCATCACCTTCACGGTCTACGGCCGTGATGAAGGCATCGAAAAGATCTTCCCGCATGACCTGCTGCCCCGCATCGTCCAGCGCGCCGAATGGCAGCAGCTCGAACGCGGCCTCGCGCAGCGCATCGTCGCGCTCAACCTCTTTCTGAAAGACATCTATCACGAAGGCAAGATCCTCAAAGACAAGGTCGTGCCCCGTGAGATGATCTACACCTGCAAGCACTTCCGTCGCCAGATGATGCATCTGGACATCCGGCGTGACGTCTACATCACGGTTGTCGGTACGGACCTCATCCGCGGTGCCGACGGCCGCTACATGGTGCTCGAAGACAACCTTCGCGTACCCTCCGGCGCGTCCTACATGCTCACCTCGCGCCAGGTGATGAAGCGCATCTTCCCCGATCTCTTCCAGGCCTGTGGCGTCCTGCCCGTCGATCATTACCCCCAAGCGCTGCTCTCCACCTTACGCGCCCTCGCGCCGGACGGCCGCCCGGACCCCACCATCGTCCTGCTCACCCCCGGCGTCTACAACTCCGCGTACTTCGAGCACACCTATCTCGCCCGCCAGATGGGCATCGAACTCGTCGAAGGCCGCGACCTCGTCGTGCACGACAACATCGTCTATATGCGCACCACGGAGGGCCTCAACCGTGTCGACGTCATCTACCGCCGCATCGACGATGACTTCATCGACCCGCTCGCCTTCCGTCCAGATTCCGCCCTCGGCGTCGTCGGCCTCTTCAACGCCTATCGCGACGGCAACGTCACCCTCGCCAACGCCCTCGGCAACGGCATCGCGGACGACAAGGCCGTCTACGCGTATGTCCCGCGCATCATTCGCTACTACCTTGGCGAGGACCCCATCCTCGACAACGTCGACACCTACATCTGCAGCGAAGAAGGCAGCCGCCAGTACGTGGTTGAGAATCTCGACAAACTGGTAGTCAAAGCCGTCGGCGAATCCGGCGGCTATGGCATGCTGATTGGCCCGCACTCCACTCGCGAACAGCAGGAGGAGTTCCGCCGCAAGATCCTCGAAGACCCGCGCAACTACATCGCGCAGCCGACAATCCAGCTCTCGCAGGCCCCCTGCTACATCGACGGCAATGTCGAGGCCCGCCATATCGACCTTCGCCCCTACGTCCTCTACGACGGCTCCAAGGTCACCGTCGTACCCGGCGGCCTCACACGCGTCGCGTTACGCAAAGGGTCGCTGGTGGTCAACTCGTCGCAAGGCGGCGGTAGCAAAGACACTTGGGTCTTACATGACTAACGTCACTTGGGTACTTCACGGGTAAACAAACCATGCTCTCTCGCGTCGCAGACTCGCTCTACTGGATGGCCCGCTATCTCGAACGCGCCGAGCATACGGCTCGCATCGTTGGCGTGCAGCTGAACCTTATCCTCGACCAGACCAAGATCACCCCCGAGGACCGCTGGAAGCGCATCCTCGACAGCCTCGGCATCGAGACAAACGACCTTCCCGCCGTCGACACCGGCAGTCTCACCCGCACCCTGCTCTACGATCCGGATTTCCCGTCCTCCATCGTCTCCTCGATGCAGAACGCCCGTGAAAACTGCCGGCAGGTCCGCAATCAGATCAGCTCCGAGATGTGGGAACAGCTCAACCGCCTCTACCATCTCGTACGCCGCCACGCCGCGGACCGTCGCAAGTCCATCCCGCTCGAATTCCTGATGTCTGTCGACGAAGGCGTCCACCTCTTCCACGGCATCACGGACTCGACCATGAGCCACAACGAGGCCTGGCAGTTCATCCGCATCGGCCGCTTCCTCGAACGCGCCACCAACACGGCAACCCTGCTCGACGTCCACTTCCGATATCCCCAGGAACACCTGGAATGGATCGCCCTGCTCCGAAGCTGTACAGCCTTTGAAGCCTACTGCCGCGCCCATACCGCCGACATACGCCCCGACTGGGCGGCGGAGTTCATGCTGCTCGACGACAAGTTCCCCCACTCCGTCCGCTTCTCGGTCGACCGCGTTGCGACGGCCCTCAGCGCGCTCACCGGCCCCGGCGAACTCGACGAGCGTACCCGCCGCCTGGTGGGCCGCCTGCAAGCCTCCCTGCAGTACATCCAGATCGACGAAGTGATGGCCGAAGGCATCCACCGCAAGCTCCAGGAAATCCAAAAGCAGTGCGACGATATCCACGTCGCCGTCCAACGCACGTACATCGACTACACCATCGAAGAGGCGCTCAGCGCGTAATGTCCACCATGTACTACTCGATCCAGCACCACACCAAGTTCCAGTATTCGGAACCCGTGAGCGAGACCATCATGGAAGCGCGTCTCCACCCGCGCACCGAGTGGACGCAGCACTGCATGTCGTTTGAAATTGAAGTGACGCCCCGCGTCCGCGTGTTCGAGTATCGCGACCATTTGGGCAACACCATCCATCACTTCAACGTCCCCAACCGCCACAGCGATCTCGCCATCACCACCACCTCGCTCGTGGAAGTACAGCCCTTTTTGAACTGGCCGGACACCATGCTCGCCTCGGCCTGGGAAGAAATCGACCAGATCGTCGCCCGCGACGATTATTGGGAAATGCTAATGCCCAGCCATTACGCGCAGCCCAGTCCCCTGCTCGTAGACCTGGCCGCCAAGCTCCACGTCGTCCGCCGGGACGACCCCATGACCGTCCTCCGCCAGATCAAAACCGGCATCTTCGAAAACTTCCAGTACCTGCCCTACTCCACCCGCGTCGACTCCCCGATCGACGATGCCCTCCGCAACGGCAAAGGCGTCTGCCAGGACTTTGCGCACATCATGATCACCCTCGTGCGCCAGCTTCGCATCCCCTGCCGCTACGTCTCCGGTTACGTCGCACCCAAGGAGTTCAGCGAGGATCGAGCCCGCGCCGGCTCCGCTTCCCACGCCTGGGTGGAGGCTCTGCTGCCCGGCCTCGGCTGGGTTGGCTTTGACCCCACCAACAACCGTACTGTCGGTGAACGCCACATCCGCTGCGCCGTCGGCCGTGACTACTTCGACGTCCCGCCCACCAAGGGCCTATTCCGCGGAGCAGCCGCCGAAGAAATGACAGTTCACGTTAACGTACAGCCCGTCGACGGTCCCCAAAAGCCCGACGCCGCGTTCCTATACCCGGCCAAAGAAACCGGCGCCAACGGGGCTCCCGCGCCCCGCCCCGCCCAGACTTCACGCGCCCCCATGCAGGTCTTCGACACAATTCGTCAACAACAGCAGCAACAGCAATAGACCCCCACAGTTGTGATAGCATGTGGGGTCCGGGTTAAATGGCCTAAATGTGCCGAATGAACCGGAACATCAGCAGGAGGCTGCTATCTCGACCCTTCGCGTTCACATCATCAACCCCAGTGACACCGCATTCGGAACCGCGGTAATCACTCCTCGTTGGCTGTACGTCATCGCTGCCGCTACACCCGCGAGCTTCGGCGATCCCGTGATCGTCGATGAAACCCTCGAACAACTGGACCCCGAAACGATCGCGCCCGGCGATATCGTTGGCATCGGCATGCACACGGGCAACGCATTGCGCGGCTACACCGTCGGCAGGATCGCGCGTGAGCGCGGCGCCACGGTCGTCTACGGCGGCGTTCACCCCACCCTGTACCCCGAAGAAGCCTTCGAACGCGGCGGCGCACACGTCGTTGTAAAAGGCGACGGCGACCTCGCCTGGGGCCAGGCTCTCAACGCCATCCGCGCCGGCAACCCCGAGCGTATCTACACCGGCGGTCGCGTCGACCCCGAAAAATTCCAGCCCGCGCGCTGGGACCTGATGCCCAAAGACAGCTACATGTGGGCGTCCGTCCAAACCGTTCGCGGCTGTTCCAAACACTGTTCTTTCTGCTCGGTCTGGCGTACCGACGGCCAAAAGCCCCGCCAGCGGCCCTACGACGACGTCATCCACGAAATCGTCGAACTCCGCCGCATGGGCTTCCGCTTCATCGCCCTCGCCGACGACAACTTTTACCCGGTGTCGCTCAACGACATCCGCCTGGCCGAACGCCAAGGCAACCAGGCCCGCATCGATCAGTTGAAGAGCATCCGCGCCGAGCGCTTCATGCTGATGGAACGCCTCGCCGAACTCCCCAAGGACCTCGTCTTCTTCACCCAAATCACCATGGAATCGGCCGAAGATCCGGCCTTCCTGGACGCGATGAAGAAGGCCCACATCCTCGGCGCCCTGGTCGGTATTGAAGCAGTCACTCCAGAAGGCTTAAAAGCCGTCTACAAGGACTTCAACTGCGCAGGCGATGCCTTGATCGAGCGTCTGCAGACCTTCCGTAAGCACGGCCTGCACATCCTGGGCTCCTTCATCTTCGGTTTACCGACCGACCGCGAAGGCACCTTCGACGCCACCTGCGACCTCGCGGAAAAAGCCAATCTCACGTTTGCCCAGTTCGTGATGCTCACGCCCTTCTGCGGCACTGTGGACTTCGAACGTTGGGAGAAATCCTTCAACGGCAACGTCCCGGAAGTGGAAGGCATCCCGATCACCCGTTACTGGCTGATCCCCGCCGACAAACGCCCCAAGATGTTCATGCCCCACCCGACCATGACGTCGGACGACATGCGCGCCCGCACCCAAGGCGTTTGGGACCGTTTCTACAACTTCAAGAACATCTGGAAGCGCTCGGCCTGCACCCCGAACCTGCGTGCTCGCCTGGCGTTCATCCTGATCTCGAAGCTGTACCGTCAGATGTATGCCAGCACCGGCATCGCCACCGACAGCGCGCGTCGCAACCGCGCCAACAAGTGGGCCCGGATCATCGCCAAGCACACCCGGCGCCTGTTCCAAGCCAAGCCCATGCCGGAACTGGTCGCACCCGAACGTACCAAGCCGGCAGCCCAGCTACCGGAACTGGTCCGCATAGAAGGCGCATAAAGCAGCCAAATACAAAAAACAAAAGCCGTGCCAATCGCAATCGAGCGACGGGCACGGCTTTCTTATTCCTAGAACTCTACGATCTAGCCCAGCAACTCCAGCGGACCCAACTGGACATCCAGACGGTACAGCGCGTTATTCGTCGCCACAATCATCGACCGCGACGGCGAAAACGCCAGCCCCACAATGTTCGGACCCGACACAAACAACTCCGCCTTGCGACCTTCATCGATCCGCACAATCCCCCGGCTACCGCCAAACGATGCCGCGACATACAGATTGCCGTCACTATCAAACGCCAGTCCCTGCGGACGCCCCAACCCGCGATAGTAAATCTCCACCTCGCCCGACGGCGAAATCCGATGCACGCAGTCAAAGCTCGACGTCGTTGGCCCCGTCACATACAGGTACCCATCCGGACCAAACGCCAGATGATAGGCAGCAATCGACTGCTCCATCGTCGCGAACACAAAGATCTGCCGGTCCGGCGACACCTTGAAGATCGTGCCCGAACGATCGCCGACATACAGATTGCCCGCACCGTCAAAGCAGATGCCCGTCGCCACGCCCATGCCTTCCACAAACGTGTTCATGCTGCCGTTGGGCGTCACTTGGTACACCACACCGTCATACCGGCTGGACACGTACAGCAGCCCGTCCTGGTCCACAGCGAGGCCCGTGGCGTTCATCAGATCCGTGACATGCGGCTTCACAGCGTAATTCAAATCGATCGCGTACACCGCAACCGGCGTCTTCTGCCCGCGCGATCCGCTCAACGTCGAATAAATGTACCCGCGCTGATCCACCGCCGGATTCGCCACCGGGTGAATGCCTTCCGCGATCTGTACCCCGACACCACAGAAATACGGCTCGCTCGATGAGCCCAGGCGGTTGTCCACCACCAGTTCGCCCACCGTCGCACCCTCCGGCACCCGCGCTACCAGATACGATTCCGACCCCACCACCAAATGCGCTGGATGATCCCCGATCAACACCTCAGGCCGTTCCGAACGGGCCGTCAGATGCGAACCTCGGACATGGAATTCGCCACCGGGAATACAAGCCGGCGGTTGCACTGCGTGAATCAAAGGACGGGAAGCAGCCATATGAATTGAAAACGAATCCCTATATAAGATTGAACCACCCCAGCCCATACAGGACCAAGGCACCGTACACGCCGGCCATCACATCATCGGCCATGATGCCCGCCCCACCGGGCAGCGCCTCAAACTGGCGTACCGGCCACGGCTTCACGATGTCGAACAGGCGGAACAGCACAAACGCAGCCAGCCAGGCTTTCCAGGTCACCACCGCGACGCCCAGCATCCCGGCCATCGTCACCCACTGCCCGGAAACCTCATCCACCACCACAATCTGAGGATCTTTCAGGTTCCGCGCTACAGCCGTGACCGACGACGCCCAGATGCCCGGAAACAGCACCAACAAGCCCAAAATCGCAAACAAGCTGGGCGAAGCGCCAAAGTACGTGCAGGCGATAAAGGCAGGAATCAAAGCGCCCAATGACCCAAACGTACCCGGACCAAACGGTGCGTACCCGCAGCCGAACCAGGTGGCGATCAGTTCCGCCACGCCCGCCTTGCTCATGCTTCTTCGGCCGTATCGACAGCGGTTTCCAGAATGTCTTCCGGCGTCAGTGGCGACGAAATTACGTACTTGCCGCTGGCCCAGTTGCCCAGGTCGATCGTCTTGCAACGCTGGCTGCAAAACGGCATGAACGGATCGGTGAGCTCTACTTTCTTCTTGCAAATCGGGCAGTTCATATCCACACAACTAGCAAAAAGCTACCGGCTCAGCGGCGCCGTAGCCTCACGATGCAGCGGCAGAATCTGAATCAATCCGCCCGTCGACGCCACCGGCTTGTACCCCGGCTCATTGCCATCCACAAGCTCACCGACAAGATCGTAATCGTGCGCCTCAGTGATCCGTACCTTGCGAATTTCCCCGGTTTTCGGCGCCGCCGGACCAAAATCGTTGATGTACACCACACCGTCGATCTCCGGCGCCTGTGACTGCAAACGCCCTTGCCACAACAACTCCGTATCCGGCGAAGGACCTTCAATCAACACCGGCATCTCGCGGCCCACCAGCAGCTTATTGCGCTTCTTCGAGATCTTCCGCTGAATCGACATCAGCCGCCGCTTGCGGTTATAAATCGACTTCGCGTCCACCTTGCCGTCCAGCGCATAGCTCGCGCTCGTATCTTCATCCGAGTACGAAAACACGCCCAAACGGTCAAACTGTGCGGCCTCGGTGAACTGGCAGAGCTCTTCAAAATCCCGCTCGGTCTCACCCGGAAACCCGACAATCATGCTGGTGCGAATCGTGACGCCAGGAATCGTCTTGCGGATCTTTTCCAGAATCTTCAGGAAGAAATCGCCATTGGACCCGCGCTTCATCCGCTTCAGGACATTCCCCGAAGCATGCTGCAGCGGCATGTCGATGTACTTCACCAGGTCGCGATGCTCAGCAATCGTTTCCAGCAACTTCGGCGTGATGCGATTCGGATAACAGTACAGGAACCGCACCCACTTCGGGACCTCGGTCTCAATATTCGCCAGCCCTGCCATCAACGTGGCAAGCCCGTCGCGCAACCCCAAATCCTCGCCGTACGCCGTTGTATCCTGGCCAATCAGGTTGATCTCACGAACCCCCTGATCCCGGAACATCCGCTCCGCCTCGGCCATCACCGATTCATACCGCCGGCTCCGCATCTTCCCGCGATACTGCGGAATCACGCAGAACGTACACGGATGGTCGCAGCCTTCGGAAATCTTGATGTACGCAAAATGCCGCGGCGTCGTAAACACGCGCGGCGTCATGTCGTGGTAGAGATACGGGTCCGGCGCTACTTCCGGAGCCTTGGCATTGTTGACGATGCCGACAATCCGATCCAGCTCATTGGTGCCGATCAGCGCATCCACTTCCGGCAACTGATCCTGAATCTGATCGCGGTACCGCTCCACCATGCAACCAGCGACAATCAGCTTTTGCGCCTTGCCGGTCTCTTTAAACCGGCCCATTTCGATAATGGTGTCGATCGACTCCTGCTTGGCAGGATCAATAAAGCTGCACGTATTGACAACAATAACGTCCGCCTCGTCAGGAGACGCGGTAAGTTCGTGGCCGCTTGCAGCAAGCTGGCCCATCATCACTTCCGTATCGACGAGGTTTTTAGGACAACCGAGGCTTACAAATCCGACTTTCAAGGGAGGAAACTTCAGGATACCAGACCCGCCCTTTACAGGCGGCGGATCTTGATATTCCGGAACCACACCGAATCCTCGTGGTGTTGCAGCCCCACGGGACATTCCTTCTTCGGCTGATCCGCCAACTGCTTTTCGAGCCACGGCACATCTTTATGCCAGCGCTTCGCAGCCGCGGCCTTGATCACGTCCGACGTCAGCATCGCATCCACAACCTTTTGCCCGTTCAGATAGTGCTCGACGTGATCGCCCTTCAGCACCACGCGCGACACATTCCACTCGCCCACAGGCTTAATCTGCGGCTTCTCCGCCGGGATCATGCTGTAAATCCCACCGGTCTGATACAGCGGACCGCGCAACGCGTCCTTATGCGTATCGTCGATCATCTGGTACTCGAACCCAATCACATACTCTTCCCCGCCCTGCGGACTCGGGTTCTCCCTCGACGACAGCTTGTTTGCCAACTCGTACCCAACCACCTGCTCAAACGGAATGCCCTTCTTGGTCTTGGCTTTGTCCAAAAAGAACTTGTCCTGAATGCGATACTTCACGCCGGAATTCGAACCCTTATCCAGCTTCCACTCCCACACCAGTTCAAAATCCTTGAACTTTTCGTTGCTGATCAGGTCTTCGCGCAAGTTCGGATGCGGACGCGCATGAATCGTGCCGTCCACCACTTCCCAACCATCCCCCGGAGGCGTCTTCTTCTTCGGATCGTTAAACGCGCTCAGCGACTTTCCGTCGAACAACAGAATCCATCCGGCCTTCTTTTCCTGCGGCGTCAACGTATTCGGCGCATCGGCGGCCACCAGCATCAGTGCAACTGTCGTAACCAGCATCATGATTCGCTTCTAGCTTACTGCATGCCGCCGAACAGGAAGTAGCTATAGGCCGTCCGCGCCACCTCTGCAATCCCGCGATCCTTCTCGGCCTCTTCCAAGGTCGAATTCTTCACAAACACCGAGATCGCCACATGCCCGCGATCCTCCGGCAAGGTGATGATCCCGACATCGTTCGCCGTACCCAGAATCGTCCCGGTCTTATGCGCCACCTTCGTACCCGCAGGCAGCATCCCCTTCAGCCGCAAATCGCCCGTACGGCACCGGTCCATGATGTCCAACAGCAGTGCCGTACTCTCCGGCTTCAGCAACTGACCCTTGTATAGCTTCACCAACAGCGCCGTCATCCCATCCGGTGTGGATGTATCGCGAGGATCCGCCTCAAACGTCCGCCGCGCCGCCGCCCTCTGCTCCGCCGTCACCGCCTTCGACTTCGCCGCATACGCATCAATGGTGTACGGCTGCGCGTTATCCAAAGTGACGCCCACCGCGTCCGCAATCAGTGCCAGCGTAGGCCGCGACACCTGGATTCCATCAATCCCCAGGGACTTCATCCGATCCACCACCGCGTTCCCGCCACCAACCTCCCGCAGCAGGATGTCCGTCGCCGAGTTATCGCTAATCAGCAGCATCAGCTCCAACAAATTGCGTACCGACAGCGCCACTCCAGGCTTGTTAAACAGCGCCGTCAACGTCCCCGACCCCGGATGCAAATCCGCCGGCTGCAGTTCGATCATGCGATCCAGCCGCTCCTGCCCCGCATCCACGCGAGCCAGCAAATGCACCGCAAGCGGCACCTTCACAGTGCTCGCCATGGGAAACCCTTCTGTACCTCGAATGGAAATGCGCCTGCCGGTCTCGATGTGGACAGCAGTCGCGCCCACCACACCGCCCGAAACCTTGGACACCCGTTCCAGCTCACGCTCGACAAACGTCGTCTGTCCAAAACTCAGACCAACCGTGCACAACAACAGAAAACAAACCCGCATAAGAGCGGATTTTAGCGCTTTACGGCAATATACTCGACGCTACGCCACAGTGGACCAGCCGCCCCGTCCTCACGCGTCGCCACCACATCCACGCCATTCGCCCGCAAAATCGACCGCACCTCAGCCTCCGGAATGCCATGCATCTCCATCACCGGCTTCTTGGCCAACTTATGCAACGCCACAAACACCGGCAACCCCAGCCGCCGCGCCCACCGCCGTACCGGATTGCGATTCGGCAAATACGTATCGGGGATCTGAAAACACAGCGTACCCCCAGGCTTCAGCACACGGCAAAACTCCGCCAGATACCCGCGCGAAATCGAAGGATCAATATGCTGCAGCGTGATGTTGCTGTGGACAAAGTCGAACTCGGCATCCCCAAAAATCCGCAGATTCGGCTCGTGATTCGCGACATACTGGCAGCGCTCCGCCCCATGCCGGTTATGCTCGCGCGCCAACTGCACCATGTGTTCGGAGATATCGACCCCAACCACCTGCGTAAAGTTCGCCGCCAAAGCCTGCGTTAACCGCCCCATCCCGCACCCAAAATCCAAAGCCCGATCCGCATGCCGTATAGGACTTTCCCGTTCCACCCACTGCAGCAACGCCGTAATCTGATGCTTCCCAGTCTCAAAAAAAGCCTGCGGATCCCAAGCATTATTGCGTGTCCCCGGCACCGTAAGGATGGCCCACATCGGGTCGGTCTGCGCAAACCGTTCCCACTGCGCTCGCAGGTCGTTGATCTTCATTCGCTAGCTGATCAACCCATTCCGCAGCGCGAACCGCACAATATCGCCCGTATTATGCAAATTCAACTTATCCATCACGCTGCCCCGGTGCGACTCCACCGTGTACACACTCAAATTCAACGCATTCGCGATGTCTTTATTCGTCTTCCCATCCGCGATCATCGTCAGAATCTCGCGCTCCCGGCTCGTCAGCAAATCCACCGGATTCGACACATGCCGCCGGTAATCCGTCAACACCGCATCGCTAATCGCAGGACTCAAATACGCTTCCCCACGCGCCACCGCACGAACCGCCTTCAGCAAATCCTCGTCATCGGACTCTTTCAGCAGATACCCCCGAGCCCCCGCACGCAGGATCTCCCGCACGTACACCGAATCACGATGCATACTCAGCGCCAGCACCTTCGTCTGCGCCAGTTGCGCGCAAATCTGCCGCGTACCCTCAATGCCATTCAGATCCGGCATCGAGACGTCCATCACCACCACATCGGGCTTGAGCCGCAACGCTTCATCGATGGCCTCGCGACCATTCTTCGCCTCTCCTACAACCTCCAAATCCACCTGCGACTCGAGTAGCATCCGCACACCTTTGCGGAGGATCGAATGGTCGTCAGCTAGCAAAACCTGGGTCTTCTTGTTGCTGCTCGCGTTCATAGCCTGGCTGCGGTCTCTGTACCGGCGCGTCTACGCAAATACGCACACCGCCACTTCCTCTATTCTCAACGATCAGCTTGCCCCCGATTTGCCGTGCCCGCGCCCGCATCCCCACCATCCCGATGCTCGGCTTACCTTCAATCGCCGATTCCGGCAACCCCACGCCGTTATCCAGAATCTCCAACCGCACCACATCGCCGGTCACCCGCAGCACCACCGACGCCTGCGTCGCCCCAGAATGCCGCGCGACATTCGTCAACGCCTCCTGTGTGATCCGGAACAGATGCGTCTCCAAAGGCTCTGCCAGACGCTCATTGAAGTTGGATTGGTAATCCACCTCAATCCCCATCCGCTGCGTAAACCGCTCACAAAGCCACTTCAACCCGGAATCGAGCCCGAAATCATCCAGAATCACCGGACGCAACACCTGCGACAGCTTCCGTACCGTCTGCAGCACCTCATCCACGATCCCCATGCACTCCTGCCGCCGCTGCCCGACATTGGACTCGCTCATGCTCCCCAACATCCGCCGCAACCCGCTCAGCGATTGCCCCAGCTCATCATGCATCTCGTGCGAAAAACGCTGCGCCATCTTCTCATGGCTATCCACCATGCTCCACGACACGTGCGCCAACTCCTCCGCCTGCCATTCCAGTCGCGCAAATGCACGCTGGATCAGCCACACCGTCAACCCCGCCGTACCAAACGCCAGTACAATGCAGAGCCCCAAAACCCAACGCAACTCATCCACCAGTTCCTGCGTTTCCTCGACAATCAGGGACTCCACCTCGGCCCCGCGCGCCGACCGTACCAGTTGCTCCCGGATCAGCGTCTGCGCCGTATCCTGAATCCGGTCCGACCCGCGATACCCGACATACGCCGCCAGCAGCACCATCGCCACCATCAGTGCAAAGCCAACGGCCGCCGCGCGAATAATCGCCGTACGTGGCAGATGGGTCTGGCTCTTGTATGTGTACAGGTCCATGTTCATCACTCCGCCTCCAGCGGCCAGCGCAACAACATCGGCTCACCCGGCAACACGGCAAACCACTCGCGGAACAACCGGTCGCGCAACGTGCGGATCTCATCCAGCATCGCTTCGGTTATCTCAATTCCCAATTCCAACTCCGCCGCCCGCCACGCGATCACACCCGCGAGTTCGACATCGAATTTTTGCGCCAACCGCAAAGACAAAAGCGCCTCTCCTTCAGGCTCCGCCGCGTCCGCATCCCCCAGCGCCACACCGCTCGCCACAGCGCCCCAATACCCGTCCATCAACCCCAACGACGACTCCACAGCGAACCGTGTCAGATCATACAGAGGACGCGGGGCACTACGCCAGGTAATAGAGCGATCCACTCGAATACAGCGTAAGGTTCCACCGCCATCCGCCCGCTTTGTAAGTTCAATTTGCATGGGCAGTTTTTACATTCTCCAGGACACGGAAGCGGGCTTCCAAACCGATAATTAAGATAGTGAAACAGAATCAGGTTCGCAGCGCTGCCGTCATGGCCTTGGCCATTCTCTTCAGCGCCGCGGCGGCCTATGCTCAGGATAAGCTCGCACCCTCCCTACGCGGCACCGTCGCGGAAGCGGAAAACGGACGCGTTCCTGTTTTTGTTCTCCTTGCAGACCAGCCGCAGCGCGCCATAGCGGACAACCTGCGTATGGAATCCATGCGCGACCGTTCTTTGCGCGCCGAGGCAGCTTTTCAGTCTCGTTTCCAGGCCGAACTCGAACAAGCCGTACGCCCCGCGCAGGACCGTGTCCTGGGCAAGCTACGCTCTGCCGGTGCGATCCGCGAAGGCCGTTACACTGCCGTCAACATGGTGACGGTCGAGGTTCCGCCTTCCGCTCTGCAGGACCTTGCTTCCGATCCCGAAGTCGCCTTCGTCTTCCCCGCCCGCAAGCGCGTCATCCAGGAACTGAACAACACGCCCACCACCATGGGGGCCACTACCTTCTGGAACGCCAACTTCACCGGCGGTGGCCAATCCATTGCGCTGCTCGACACTGGTGTCCGCACGGACCATCCGGCATTCGTTGGCAAGAGTATTTCGAGCCGCCGATTTCTGACCTTCGGCGCCGCCGACAGTTGCTACGAGGATGACTCCTCCACATCCGATCTCAACGGCCACGGCACGCACATCGCTGGCATTTTGATGAGCCAGGGCTCCACTGGCTTCACCAACTTCCAGGGCATTGCGAAAGGGCTCGGCACTCTGTACAACTACAAGGCCGGCTACGTGGTCAAAAGCAGTTGCAACGGAGGCGCCCGCGCCGACGATCGCGATCTTGTCGATGCCATGAACGCCGCGGCCACCGCAGGCATTCCGATCATCAACCTCAGCTTCGGCACCGCACTCAACCCGAATGAGGACGAGGATACGTTCGCACAGGTCGTCGACCAGATCTCGGACGTCAACGACATCTTCTTCGCCGTCGCCGCCGGCAACCAGGGCACGCAGACCAACGCGGTCAACTCCCCCGCGGTGGCTTACAACGTCATGGCGGTCGCCAACTGGAACTCCACCGCCGGCAAGTCGATTCAGTCGAGCAGCAGCCGCGGCCCAACCGTCACCGGCCGCAACAAGCCCGACATCGCTGCCCCCGGTTCTGCAATCGTATCCACCTCCCACACCTGGAACGCCACCTCTGCCACCTCGGACGACTTTGCTGCCAAGACCGGCACCAGCATGGCCACACCGCACATCGCGGCAGGCGCTGCCCTCATCCGCCAGGCCGGCATTACGGACCCTCTGCAGATCAAGGCGCTGATGCTCAACTCCACGGATGAAACGGACTGGGCGGCGGACCGCGGCTGGGGCTATGTCAACCTCACCACAGCCTTCGCGCAGCGTACCTTCCTCGATAGCCTGCTCATCGCCACCAGCGGCTTTCAGCTCTACAACGTCTCCGGCGCGGGAGCGCTCAAAGCCACCCTCACCTGGAACCGCCACGTCGATGGTTCGCAGTTCGCTCTCCGCTTCAACAACCTCGGCCTGTACGCCTACAACCGCGCGAGCGGCGCGCAGCTTGCCGCCTCGAACACCGATCTGCAGAACGTCGAGCGCATCAACATCAGCGCTGGGTCGGACACCATCGTCAAAGTGGACACCGAAGCCGGTAACGCCACCGCCGAGTTCTACGGCATCGCCTTCTCCCGCGCCATGACCAAGGTCAGCCCGCCTGCGCTATCGGTCTCCTGCACCCAGCCCTCATCAGCGACAGCGGGCACGGCGTTCTCGGGAACCTGCAGCGTCAGCAACACCGGCGCGCTCCCAGCCTTTGCGGTAACCCTCACTCTGTCGCTGCCCAGCGGCGTCACCGGCAACACCACGGTCAACCTCGGCAACATCTCGCCGGGCACGTCGGCCACCGCCAACACCTCGCTCACCGCGTCCATCGTAGGCCCCATCAGTGTCGTCGCCAATGCCGAATCGCTCAGCTACGGGGAAAACTTCTCGGGTGCGGCGAGCTTTCAAGTCACCATTAACGCGGCGGCCGGCGCCAGCGCCCCCGGCGCACCGGCCAATCCCAGCCCTGCAAACAACGCCAGCAACGTCCCCACCGATGGCAACCTGACTTGGTCCTCCGCCTCCGGCGCCACCTCGTACGACGTGTACTTCGGCGTGCAGTCGAACCCTTCGTTCTACACCACCACCACCTCGCTCACCACGGACTTCAGCGGCCTTTCCGCCGGCACCCGCTACTACTGGCAGGTGGTCGCCAGAAACTCGGCGGGCAACACCAGCTCTCCGGTCTGGAGCTTCACCACAGCCGCATCAGCCCCCAGCTCGACCTCGGGACTTCGCTTCGTACCGATCGCCCCCTGCCGCCTCGTTGACACGCGCAACGCCGCCGGCCCCCTCGGCGGCCCGATCATGAGCCCGCAGAGCACCCGTACCTTCCCTCTGCGTACCCATAGCTGCATCGCCCCGGCTGTACCCGCGGCGTATTCGCTCAACATCACCGTCGTACCCAGCGAACCACTCGGCTACATCACAGCCTGGCCTGCAGGACAAACGCAGCCGCTCACCTCGGTACTCAACTCGCTCGACGGCCGCATCAAAGCCAACGCCGCCATCGTACCCGCAGGCGCGGACGCTGCCATCAGCCTCTTTGCGACGAACAACACGCACATCATCATCGACGTCAACGGCTACTTTGTCTCCGACACCGGCCTCGCGTTCTACCCCGTCACGCCCTGCCGCATCGCCGACACTCGCAACGCCACAGGCAGCTTTGGCGGACCTTCGATGAGCCCGCAACAATCGCGCGCCTTCCCGGTCCTCTCCGCGCCCTGCGGCATCCCGTCCACGGCGCAAGCGTACTCGCTCAACGCCACCGTGATCCCCAAAACCGCATCCTTTGGCTACCTGACGCTCTGGCCCACCGGACAGTCGCAGCCCCTGGCCTCCACGCTTAACGCCGTCACCGGAACCATTACAGCCAACGCCGCCATCGTACCCGCAGGGTCGTCCGGCCAGGTCTCCGCCTTCGTCACAGACTCGTCGGACCTCATCCTCGACATCAACGGCTACTTCGCCCCGCCCGGCAACAGCGGCGCCTTGACCTTCCAGACGGTCACCCCGTGCCGCATCATCGACACGCGCCTCGCCAACGGCACCTTTGGCGGACCCGCGCTCCTCGGCGGCCAATCTCGCAACATTCCGGTGTCGTCCGCGCCCGCCTGCGCAAGCTCCACCGTCAGCGCCGCGCAAGCGTACTCGCTCAACGCCACTGTCGTACCTTCCGGAGCTTTTGGTTATCTCTCGATGTGGCCCGCAGGCCAGTCGCAGCCTGTGGTCTCGACGCTCAACGCGCTTGATGGTGCGTTGACCTCAAACGCCGCCATCGTACCTGCAGCCTCTGCAGGAGCCGCTATCAACGTCTTCGGCTCCAGCAGCGTGCATTTGATCCTAGACCTGAACGGCGTCTTTGTCCCGTGATGCCAGGGCCGCCAGCCGCTCTTCCGCGAACTGACGCGCCTTGGTCACTCCGGCTTCCTTGATGCCCTCGTACCCGCGGATGTACGTCTGCGGGATCTCGGCAATCTCCATCGCAATCGGCGTATGCATCGTCCGCCGTACCAGATCTTCGTACCAGCCGACGAGTTCCCGCTCCATGCGCCGGTGCGCCGAATAGCCGAACACGTCGAACACCGTCCCGCGAATCCCGCGTAACCCCGCCAGCAGTTTCAGCAGCGGCTTCGCCCAGGCCCCCAGCGCGATCTTCTTATGGAACCCGAACCGCCGCAGCATCGGCGGATGCAGGTTGTACCCGATCGCTTCCGGCTGCTGCCACATCTCCTTCACCCGGGCCTCAAAGTCCGGATCGGTCAGCAACCGCGCCACCTCGTACTCATCCTTGATCGCCATCAGTTGGTACAGGTTCCGCTCCACGGCATCGCGTAGCGGCCCCGCCTCAATCTCCGACACAAAGCGCCGGAACCGGTCCGCGTACGCCTTGTTTTGATACCGCTCCAACTTCGCCGCACGATCCACAGGCGCCGCTGCCTCAACAGCAACAGGCTTCGCCCCCGCATGCTGCTCGACAAACTTGGCATCGGCATAATACTTCCGGCCCCACAAGAACGTCTGCAGATTCCGATCAACGTCTACGCCATTCAGCCGAATCGCCTCTTCCAGCGCCACCTGCGACACCGGAATCAACCCAGCCTGCCAAGCCACCCCCGTCAAAAAGATGTTCGACGCCAAATGGCTCCCAAACAGTGCTTCCGCCAAGCGGTTCGCATCGGCAAAGATGTTATGCCCACGCCCCTTCGACACCGCCTCGATCTTGTCGATCATCGCCTCAGGACCCACAATCACGCGGTTCCGGATATGATCCACCGTCGGCACAACATTCGTATTCAGCACTACCGTCGTGCGCTCCGGCGACAGGCACTTCAAGTTCTCTGCATTGGCCACGCCCATGATGTCGAAGCCCAACACCAAATCGGCATTGCCCCAGTTCGTACGCGCCGGAGCCTCAATGGGCCGCTCACTCAGCAACAGGTGCGACACCACAGCGCCGCCCTTCTGCGCCGACCCTGTCTGATCGAGCGTAATCACGTGCAGCCCATCGATCCACGCCGCCGTGGCCAGCAGCGCATTCACAGTAACGACGCCCGTCCCGCCAATGCCAGGAGCCAGAATCCGGTACCCATCCGCGCCAATCGACGCCATCCGCGCCGGCTTCTCTACCTCCGCCGCCGGCAACTGCGGGACCTTCGGCTTCTTCAGCCCCGTCCCCTCAGCGATCTGGATGGTCACAAACGACGGACAATCCCCCAGCGCGCACGTATAGTCCTTGTTGCACGACGATTGATGGATCCGCATCTTCTGCCCCAGCGGCGTCGCCACCGGCGTCAGACTCATACAATTCGACTGCCGTACGCAATCCCCGCAACCTTCGCAAACTTCCTCGTGGATCACCAGCCGCTTCACCGGCTCCGGCAACTTCCCGCGTGACCGTTTCCGCCGCTTCTCCGCCGCACACTCCTGGTCATAAATGATCACCGTCACTCCAGCGATCTTTTCCAGTTCCCGCAGCGTACGCGGCAACTCCGAGCGATCCCGCAGTTCCGCATTCGGCGCCAGCGTCACACCCTCATACCGCGTGATGTCCTCCGCCAGCACCACCGTTTTCTTGACGCCCTCGGCTTCGAGTTTCCGCGTCAACTGCGGCACCGGCAGCGTACCCTCAGCGTGCTGACCGCCGGTCATCGCCACATGCCCGTTGTACAGAATCTTGTACGTGATGTTCACGCCCGCCGCGACGCAAGCTTCAATCGCCAGCGACCCGGAATGGAAAAACGTCCCATCCCCGATGTTCTGAAACACATGCTCGCGCGTCGAAAACTGCGACATCCCGATCCACGGCGTACCCTCCGCGCCCATATGCGTCAGAAAGGAAAACTGCCGATCGGGCAACCGGATTGCCATCGTATGGCAGCCAATCCCGCCGCCACCCTTTTGCCCTTCAAGCAGAATCGTGGACCTGTTATGCGGGCACCCCGAACAAAAGTTCGGCGGACGCACCGTCGTCAGATCCTTCGGCACCGCCTCGCCCGCTTCGATCCGCCGTACCCGCTCCCGAGCGGATTCCGGCAGCCCCGACAAGATCCCGAACAACACCCGCGCCAGCAATTCCGGACTCGTCTCCGCGTGCGACGGCAACAACGGCTGCTCATTCCGGTCGAGCTTCCCAATCACCGCCGGGCGTGACGACAAGCCATACAGGATGTCCTTCACCTGCAGCTCAACAAAGCTCTTCTTCTCTTCGACGACCAGCACCAACTGCAGGCCATCCGCAAAATCCCGGACATACCCGGCTTCGAGCGGAAACGGTACCGCGATCTTGCCCAGCCGGATGCCTAAGGCCTCCAGCGCCTCATCGCTACCCAGCCCCAAGTCTCGCAGCGCCTGGACGACATCCAGATACGCCTTGCCCGAACTCAAGATCCCGAACCAGGCATTGCCGCCCCGTGCACCCTTCCACGTATTGAAGGGATTCAGCTTCAAAAACTCACGAACCGCGTTCAGCCGTCGCGTATTCGTCTCGTACTCCAAAGCCACCGAGTACGGCATCGACAACCGCGCATCCCAAGTCTTCTCGTACCCCGGCGGCAACAACACACCAGGACGCTCCGGATGCACCTCTACCGTACTCCCGCCGTCGCAAACCTCGGTCACGCACTTCATCCCGGTCCACGCGCCCGTGTACCGCGACATCGCGATACCCGCTAATCCGTAATCGATAATGTCCTGCGGACTGCTCGGGTAAAAGTACGGCATCCCGACGTTGAACAAGCTGATGTCGCTCTGGTGCGGAATCGTTGAACTCTTGCACGAATGGTCATCCCCCGCCAGCACCAGCGCTGCGCAGTTCGGACCCGTCCCCGACAAGTTCGCATGCCGGAAGATATCGCCGGACCGGTCCACCCCAGGACCCTTGCCGAACCAGATCCCGACCACCCCATCCACGGTCTTTTCAGATCCCATCTGCTCGATGATCTGCGTACCGTAAATGGCCGTCGCCGCCAGGTCTTCGTTCACTCCCGGCTGAAAGTGGATGCGATGCTCTTTGAGGAGGCGCCCCGCGCGCTGCAATGCCAGGTCGTAACCGCCCAGCGGTGAACCCTCATAGCCCGAAATAAACGTCCCGGTATTCAGACCAGCCCGGCGATCCCGCCGCATCTGATCTACCGGCAGACGTACCAAGGCCTGGATCCCTGTCAGGTATACACGGCCCTCTTCGAGCAGGAATTTGTCGTTGAGGTTCACTCTCCGGGTAGCGTAGCACCGTTACGTCATTCGAACCGTAACGTCTCGATCGGGTCCACGGCGGATGCCCGGCGCGCCGGAACCATGGCCGCAATCGCCGCGCCAACGCTCAGAATGCCAGCCGCGGCCGCGATCGTCGCCGGATCGGTCGGCTTCACCCCATACAACTGCGCTTCGAGCAACCGCCCCAGCACCCAGACGCACGGCAACGCCACCACGATTCCAACCGCCACCATCGCCAGAGCGTCGCGCAGTACCAGCCACAGCGCGGCGGACCGCGTCGCTCCCAACGCCACCCGGATGCCGATCTCCCGCGTCCTCTGCGTCACGACATACGACATCACGCCGTACAGCCCCACCAGAGACAGCAGCAGCGCCAGCGTCCCAAAGCTCCCCGAAAGCGCCGCCAGCATGCGTTCCGTGCTCAACGACCGGTTCACCTGTTCGTCCAGCGTACGCACGTAGCCCGGCGACAGCGTCGGGTCCGCATCGTTCAGAACGCTTCGAATAGTATCCATCCCCTGCGCCGAACTGCCCCGGAACCGCACATAGAAGTGCGCACCCCGCCGGAACCCGTCGCTCACCAGCGGAAAGTACGCCTGCTCCCACTCTTCCCGCATGCCGCGGTAACTGATATTCGACACAACTCCCACGATTTCGGTGTCCGGCTTCACGTTCGTACCGAAACCGATTCCAATCCGGACCCCAAGCGGATTCTGCCCCCGCAGATACCGGTGAACGAACGCCTCGTTCACAATCGCCACGCGGCGCTCGCTCTCCGCAAGGGACTCCCTTGGCTCAAAGTCGCGCCCGGCGACGATCCTCGCCCCCAGCGTTGCGAAGAACCCCGGGCTCACGGCATTCAAATGGATAGAGCGGTCAGTCGCTATCCGCTCGCGAGCCAGAATCGTGAGCGGGTTGTTCCACGTCCCGCCGCTCAACAGTTGCCAGGCCGCAATGCCAACCGTCTGTACATTCGCCGAAGCGTTCAGCCCATCCCGAATCCTGGCCATCAAGCGGTTGGCGGCGTCCGCTTCGTAACCGTTCGTTACCGGATCCACGTGAAAGGCGATCAGTCCCGAGGTCTGAAAGCCCGGTCCTCTCGCGAGCAACTCGTTGAGGCTGCGCGAGAACAACGCTGCCCCGGTCACCAGCACCAGCGTGAACGCAATCTGCAAGGTCACCAGCAGCCGCCGCAACCGCAACCCCGAAGCCCCCTCAACCCGCGACCGCAACGACGACATCAATGCCGCGCGCCCTTCCTGAAACGCTGGCGCAAATCCGGTGAGCACGCCCGTCAGCAGGCTCGCGCCGAACGCGAACAGCAACAACCGGGGGTCCGCCTTGGCGTCCAACCCATTCGCCGCCACGGCGCTGGGCAGAAACGCAATGAGCGTCTTCACGGCCACCGGCGCAAGCAAGACCCCGACAGTACCCCCGGCCAACGCCAGCAGAAAGCTGTCGGCGAACAATTGCCGCCCGATCCGGCCTCGCGACGCGCCGAGTGCGAACCGCGTACTGGTCTCCCGCCCCCGCGCCGAACCCCGTGACAGGAACAACCCTGCGACATTCAGGCATGCCAGCGCCATCAGCACGCCCGTGGCCGCGAATAGAATCCACAACGGTTCGGCCAGCGTGCGATGCAGCTTCGAATGCCCTTGCGGCGACGGGATCACCTCCAGCGTCGAAGCCAGAAACCGCCTCCGCCGTTCCTCGGTGATCTTCGGGAAGGCCGCCAGCCGCGTATCTTCCTCTAGCATGCCCCGGAACCACGGTTGCACCTGCGCCTGCGCCTCGGCCGCCGAAACATGAGGCTGCAACCGCGCGAACACCTGCATCCACAACGTCGCCCGGTCCCGCACCGGGTCCACCGGCAGCGCCTTCGCGGCCATCGTGGCGGGCATCCACAGAACCGGCAGTTCCCCGACGTCGATCCCGCGGAAAACAGCCTCGGCGACGCCCACAACCGTCATCGGATTCCGGTTCACCAGGATCTTGCGCCCAATCACATCCCCCGCCCCGCCGAGTTGCGTCTGCCAGTAGTCGTACGACAGCACCACCACCGGCGACCTTCCATCGTCGTCGCCATCGTTCAGCAACCGTCCCAGCGCCGGACGCACCCCAAGCACCGGGAAGTAGGTCCCCGAAACGAGTTCGATCGCCGCCGGCCGCTGCATCCCTCCTGTCGAAGGTTGTACGGTCGTCGCGGCGCGGCACAGCACGCCCGCAAACACCGCCGTCTGCCGTCCAATTTCCCGGCAGAACGGATACGACATCAGGTTGTAGCTGCCAAAGCCGCCGTACACCTGTTCGCCCTTCCAGTTGAGCAGCACAAGCCGTTGCGGCTCGGACACCGGCAGAGGCCGCAACAACACCTGATCCACCAGCGAGTAAATCGCCGTCGACGCCCCAATGCCCAGCGCCAGCGACAGCACCACCGTCGCCGTAAACGATGGACTCTTTCGAAACGCCCGCAACGAAAACCGCATGTCGTACGCAAAGTCCCGCAGCCATCGCGTCAGCCAGATGTCGCGGACTTCTTCCTGCACCTGCGTCACGCCGCCAATCTCCCGGCTCGCCATCCGCTTCGCATCCCCTTCCGCCACACCGGACGCAACAAGATCGCTCACGCGGCGGTCCAGGTGATACTGCAACTCACGATCCAGGTTGCTTTCCAACTCGCGACGCCGGAACCAGTTCCACAGCTTCTTCACGACTTGGCTCCCTCATCGAAAATCAGTTGCACGGCGCCCGTCAGCTTGGCCCAGCTATCCTTCTCCGCCGCAAGCTGTTCCCGGCCCGCGCGAGTCAGCGAATAGAATTTCGCTTCCCGCCCGGTCTCCGATGGCTTCCATTCCGCCGCCAGCAGACCCTTCTGCTCCAACCGATGCAGCGCCGGATAGAGCGACCCTTGTTGCACCTGCACCACCGACCGTGAAATCTGCTCCAGCCGGTGCGCGATGCCATAGCCGTGCGCAGGCTCCAGCGACACAACCTGCAGAATCAACATGTCGAGAGTTCCTTGCGGAATGGGAAAACGGGGCGATGGCATTCGATACCTAAACCTTCTACAGCTGAGCTTACGCGATGCATGTGTCGAAGGTCAAGGTATTATTTGAAACCCACACCCTTGCGGGTACTCCCCCCGCAAACATTCCTAGGTAAAAGCCTTAGACACATCTAAGGTCTTCACATTTGCCTGCCGATCCCTCTTTTGAACAGAGAAAAACGGCCACCAGAACGCACTATTTGGTTTGGCACAGCTGTACAGCCTTCTGACCACGAATGTCCGCCAAAGCGCCCAATCCGCTCATCGCCTACACCGTAGAAGCCCGAGCCGCCCGGATCGAAGATCCTGTGGCGCGCTTGCGTTACCTACGGCAGTCGGCCGCCATGCGCGAGCAAAGCGCCAACACGAAGCTCCCTCGCAAGTGGCAATGGATCACAGCGGCAGCAGCCGTCGTACTCTTGGCCGGCATCGCCGCGATCCCAACCCGCAACCTTCTCGCAGCCAAGGCCGCACCTCCGTCCAACGCGCCCGTATTCCGCAAGCCCCCAAAGCTCGACGCCGCAGCCCTCGCCAAAGTCGCCGACAACGGCAAGATCTGGCAAGTGGAAGCCACCAAGGACTACGAAGATTACTCCAACGGCCTGCGTATCGAGAAAAAATTCGCCATCGGCAACAAGCCTCGCACAGGCTACCGCCTCTTTGACCGGTCGAACCCTTCCGCATCGAAGTTCCAGATGAAGAAGAACATCGCGGGCATCGTCTTCCACACCACCGAAAGCCACATGGCGCCCTTCCACAAAGACGCCAACGACAGCCTTCGCCGCGCCGCCCGCAACGTACTCGCAGAAGTCCAAATCAACCGCAGCTACAACTATGTGATCGACCGCTTCGGCCGCGTCTGGCGCGTGGTCGAGGAATCGGACGTCGCCTGGCACGCGGGCAACTCCATCTGGGCCGACGACTCCGGCATCTACGTCAATCTCAACGACAGCTTTCTCGGCATCTCGTTCGAGGCCCAGACCTACAACGAAAGCAAACAGGCCATCGCGACAGACGCGCAGATTCATTCCGCGCGCCTGCTCACCGACATGCTCCGGGCCAAGTACAACATCCCGGCGCTCAACTGCGCGACCCACGCCCAGGTCTCGGTCAGCATGTCCAGCATGGGCATCGGCTACCACACAGACTGGGCTGGCAACTTCCCATTCGCCGCCCTGGGACTCCCGGACAATTACAAGCTGGCTCTGCCCGCCGTCTGGGCCTTCGGCTTCGACTACCACCAGAGCTTCATCGACGCCACCGGCGGACAACCGTGGCCCGGCCTGAAGCTCGCTGAACAACATCTTCAGGAACAGGCGGCATCGGCTCGCATCCCGGCCGCCCAATACAAACAGAGACTGCAGCAGAGCTACAAACAGCTCATCACGGCGCTGTACAGCGCGGAGGAACAATCCAATGAATCATGATCTGCAAAACCAGGCGACCGCGATCGGCCTCGACGTCGGCACCAGCCGCATCGTCGCCGCCACTTCGGCCGATTCCGGCGGCTACCGCTTCAAGTCGCAGTTGAACGCGTTTGTCACCATCCCGCACAGCAAGATGACGGTGATGACTCTCGAACGCGAAGGCATCCCGCACACCGTACGCGGCAATGAAATCGTCGTCCACGGCAACGAGAGCGAAAAGTTTGCCGACCTCATGAACACCGAGATCCGCCGCCCCATGACCCGCGGCGTCCTCGACCCCAAAGAACCCGTCGCCGTCTCGATGATGCAGCAGATCATCGAATCGCTCACCCAGGTGGAAGAGTCCACCGGAGTCAAGCCCCGCGTCTGTTTCACCGTACCCGCCGCCCCGCTCGGCGCAGAAGAATCGCTGACGTATCACGAAACCACCGTCCGCCAGTTGCTGGAACAGCTCGGCTACGAAACCCGCTCGGTGAACGAAGGCCTCGCCGTCGTCTATGGTGAACTCGAAAGCACCAACTACACCGGCATCGGCATCAGCTGCGGTGGCGGACTCTGCAACGTCTGCCTTTCGTACCTCTCGGTCCCCGTCGTCAGCTTCAGCATTGCCAAAGCTGGTGACTACATCGACTCCAGCGCGGCGTCCATCACCGGCGAACGCGCCAACCACATCCGCATCGTCAAGGAAGGCTCGTTCCACTTCAACGGCTTCTTCGCCGACAAGGTCCAGCAGGTCATCTCCGTCTACTACGACGACATGATCAAGGCTCTCGTCTCCGGCCTCAAGGAAGCCTTCTCCAACGCCCGCAATATGCCCAAGCTCAGCCGCCCGATTCCGCTCGTACTCAGCGGCGGCACCGCTCTGCCCCCCGGCTTCCGCGACCGTTTTGAAAAGATCTTCAAGTCCAGCGACGTGCCCGTCCAACTCTCCGAGGTCCGAATGGCGGCCAAGCCGCTCGAAACCGCGGCCCGCGGCGCACTCATCGCGGCTCTATCCGAAATGTAATCTGCTGACAAGGAACATTCGAAGAACTCCCAGTCTTCAACGCGCGCCGGGCAAATCGATGGTGCACTGTTCTCCGCCCGGCGCGCATTTTTTTGCTCAGTTGTACGACAATACGATTTGCCAGCTTCTGCCTCTTCTTCTGTCTACGTAGCCAGCCTCGACGTCGGCACGTCCTCCGTCCGCGCGCTCCTCTTCAACGCCAACGGCGAAGAGCAGGACGCCTACACCCAGCAGGTCAAGTACGAGCCCCGCAAGACCGCAGACGGCGGTGTCGAAGTCGACGCCGACGAACTGCTTGCCATGGCCATCGAATGTCTCGACGGCCTCCACGCCCAGCTCGAAAAACACAACTGCCGCCCTGCGGCCCTCGCCTTTTCCGCCTTCTGGCACAGCTTCCTGGGTGTCTCTGAAGAGGGGAAGCCCACCACACCCATCGTCCACCTGTTCGACACCCGTAGCGGCGCGCAAATCGACTGGCTGCGGGAACGCATCGATGTCGTGGAAACCCACCGCCGCACCGGTTGCGTACTCCACACCAGCTACTGGCCGTCCAAGCTCCTCTGGCTCCGCGACCACCGTACCCAGGCCTTCGACGCCACACATTCCTGGGTCTCCTTCGGCGAGTACCTCCACCTCCAGTTCTTCGGCCAGCCCCGATCCTCAGTCTCCATGGTTTCCGGCTCCGGCATCTGGAACCAGGCGGCCAATCAGTACGACGAAGGCATCCTCGCGTACCTCCCCATCGACGCCGCCAAACAGCTCATCTCCCCCGAGGAACTCGACCAGCCCAACACCCAGCTACTCGCCGCATTCGCCCAACGCTGGCCCCGCCTCGACGGCATCCCCTGGTACCCCGCTCTCGGCGACGGCGCCTGCAACAACCTCGGCTCCGGCTGCGTCACCAAAGACCGTTACGCCCTCATGGTCGGCACCAGCGGCGCCATGCGTGTCGTACTCGAAGGCCAATCCGTCGAGCCGCCCTCGGGTCTCTGGGCTTACCGTGTCGACGCCAACCGCCCCGTCTTCGGCGGCGCGATCTCCAACGGCGGAGAAGTTTTTGCCTGGATGCAAAAGTCGCTGGACCTCCCCACCGGTCCCGAACTCGAAACCCAACTCGCCGCCATGGAACCCGGCTCGCACGGCCTCACCGTACTTCCCTTCTTCGCCGGCGAACGTGCCCCCTATTGGCGTGCGGACCTCCGCGCCACCATCACCGGCATGAGCCTCGCCACCCGACCCGTGGACATCCTTCGTGCGTCCCTGGAATCGGTCGCCCTCCGCTTCCGCCAGATCTACCGCATGATGATCGCCAAGACCGACGAACCCGCGGAGGTCATGGCCTCCGGCGGTGCGCTACTCCGCTCCCCCGCCTGGACACAAATGATGGCCGACGCTCTCAACCGCCCCATCGTCGCCTGCGCGGAGAATGAAGCCTCCAGCCGCGGTGCTGCGATTTGGGCCCTCGAAAAGATCGGCGCACTCGGTCACCTGCGCGACGCTCCCACCCGAACCGCAGGCATCATCGAGCCCCGCCCCGGGAACGCCGAAAAATATGATGAGCTTCTGGAGCAACAAAATCGTCTGTTTTCCGCATTACACGGGTGAGACTGAGCTAGCATCAAAGTAATACTCCCGATGGTGAAAGCAGAACTGACCAAGACGATCGAAGCCCGCAAGCTGAACAAACGCACCATGCGCGTTCTCTCGCCGGACCCCGTGACCATCCCCTTCGGCGGGATCCTCGACAAGATCGAGTCCGACGACTACGTCATGCGTTTTTTCTATCTGGGCGAACCCTTCGAAACCGATCTGCTCAAGGTCAAGGGCGCACTGAAGTCCCTCGAATAACCCGCACTCAAGGTGATAGATTGTTGAGGATGCTTAGGCGCTACCTCGCTCTCACCTTGTTCGCCAGCCTGTCCTGCCTCGCTGCCGGACCCTCCATCAAAGTCATGCTGCTCGACGGCCAGAGCGGTGGCCCCTACCACGCCTGGCGTCTCGTCACCCCGGTGCTCAAAAAGCAACTGGAAGAGACCGGCATGTTCCAGGTGGACGTCGTCACGGCCCCGGAATCCACTGGCGACTTCACCAACTTCAATCCAGACTTTTCCAAGTACCAGGTGATCGTCTCGAACTACGACGCCCCGGAATGGCCGGACCGCATCAAGACCGCCTTTGAAACCTACATGAAGAACGGCGGCGGCTTCGTCACCGTACACGCGGCCGACAACGCCTTCGGCACCTGGGCCGAGTACAACAAGATGATCGGCGTCGGCGGCTGGCGCAACCGCAATGAAAAAGACGGCCCCCGCTGGTTCATCAAGGACGGCAAGATGTCCTCCGACCCTTCGCCCGGCAACGCTGGCTCACACGGTGCCCGCTGGCCCTACGCCGTCAAGTCCGAACAGCCCGAACACCCGATCTTGAAGGGGCTGCCCAAGGTCTGGATGCACCACGGTGACGAACTCTACGCCAACCTCCGTGGCCCTGGCCAGAACATGAACATCATCGCCACCGCGTTCTCTGACCCCGCCAACCGCGGCACCGGGCGCGACGAACCCATCCTCATGACTCTCAGCTACGGCAAGGGCCGCATCTTCCACACCGTCATGGGACACGACGTCAACGCTCTCTCCTGCGTAGGATTCATGGTCACCTTCCAGCGCGGCACCGAATGGGCCGCCACCGGCAAGGTTACGCAAAAGGTACCAGCCAACTTCCCCACGGAAAAGTCCGTCAGCTACCGTGTGGACCTCGCGGAAATGGACCCCGCCTTCAAGCGCGTCCAGGGCCCCCGCTAACGATCCCCGGCCGCGGTACAGTACGGCGCCGTCTGCTCCGCCGTATACACCAGCCGCTTCATCGTCCAACACAGATTGCGCCGGATGTCCCAAGCGTCCGGCGCTACTTCCATCGCCTTACGCGCCTCTTCCAAAGCCTCTGCGCGACGCCCCTCCAGATTCGCCACCCCGAACCGCGCGACATGGTTCCAAGCCGCGGCGAGCGTCACATCAAACTCGCCATGGAACGCCAGCATCGCCCCGCCAATCACCGCATCGGGCTTCGCTTCTAAGAACGGCCGGTACGGATTCCGGTCCCGGACATACATCACCATCCCCGCCGCATTCGACGCGCTCACCAGCACCGTACCCTTAATCTTCGCGGGATGCTCGGGGCTCACCACATGCCCGTACAAGGCCCCCGGCCCGGATTGCAGCGGCTGGCAAGGAATCCCATAATCCTTCGGGTCCACATGCCCCAGCCAATACGCGATCCAGCAATCCCCCGTAATGTTGCGCGACTTCAAGTAAGCGGCAGTCTGCAACAAACCCTGCCCCCAATCGGCATTCGAATCCGCCATCACCCGGTATGTCTTTGGAACCCCGCCAACCAACTCATTCGAGTACGGCAGGTAGTTCGGATACGCATACACCGCCGTCCCCGCATGCCACACCAGCAGCACCGCCCCCACAGACTTCCACCGCGTAAACACGCGACGCAAACCCTCCGCGGCTAACAGAATCAGAAACGGAAACACCGGCAACAAATGCCGGATCCCCAGGTTCATCCCGGACCCCAGGCTCACCGCGAAGTACACCGCAGCAGGCAGTCCAAAAAAGAACCATGGCGACACCAGCACGCCCTCCCGCTGCTCGCGCCAGGCACGCGAAACCAGCAAAAACCCCAGCAAAAACAGAAAAGGCAACGTCGCCTTCATCAGGAACACAGCCGGAAAGAAGTACCACACACCTTCGCGATACATCTCGCCGAACAGGAACGTCTGCCGCCCATTTGCGACAGCCTTTGCGACATCCGCCATGCCCCACAAGTAGCTCTGCGGCACCAAATGCAGCGCATTGAGCGTGGAAATCACCGCCTTCGCCACAGGACTCTTCACGTCCCACAACACCTCAGCCGCCGCAGGCACAAAGCTATACCCGTCCGGCCGCCCCGCTTGAAAGCGGTACGCGAACCACAACACCGCGAGCGCGATCACCGGAATCGCAATCAGCGCTTGCAACCGCTTCACCCGTTGATACCGCAACCCCAGTAAAAACAGCATCGGGAACACGATCGCGCCATTATGCTTCACCGCCAGCGCCGCGCCCGCCGCCAACCCGGCCACCACCAACCGCTCGATGCTTGTGTGATGCAGATACCGGTAGTACGCGTACACCGCCGCAAAAATCATGGCCGACGCCGCGACATCCGTCGTAATCAACGCCCCATGCGCCAGCACATTCGGTTCAAACGCAATCAGGAACGCCGCGGCAGCAGCCGCCCAAGCAGACTTCCACACCTCGCCCGCAGCTGCAACTACCAGCACAAACAGCAGCACCGCAAACCCCGCCATCGCCATGCGACCCCGCCCGATCAACTCCTGCTGCGGCAAGGTATTTCGATTCACAAACTCAATCGACGGAATCAACTGGCTCTCTTTGACGTCCCCCTGCACCATCGGCTGTACCTTCAAAGGCAGTCGCAACAATGGCGCAGCCGCCACCAGCTTGGCCAGCGGCGGATGCTCGGGATTCACCCCAAAATCCAAATGTTTCCAGTATTGATAGCCCGCAAAAAGATGAATGGACTCATCCGCGGTCTGCGACTGCTGCCGTACGCTCTGCGTCAACAGCCCCACAAAAACGGCCAAAAGCAGGGCAATGATGGCAACAACCCGCATCACGCGGCAGTGGTCGCTACCGGAACCAGCGCGCGAATCTCTTCCGGCAACTCTGGCGTACCGCCCTTGCGCGACGCCACCCAAGCCCCCGTGCGATTTGCCAGTTCCAGCACATCGCCCAACGGCATCCCAGTGTACAAACCAACGGCAAACGCAGCCGCAGCCGCATCGCCAGCACCCACCGCGTCTTTACCTTCCGGCGAATCCGGATAGCTCACCGGCTTCGCACCCTCAAACCGTGCCGTACCCGCGTAGATCACGCAGCCCTGCTCGCCCCGCGTCAGCATGATCTGCTCCAGCGGAAAGCGATCGAACAGCGCCAGCATATAGTCGCCATCGCGATTCCCGCGCAGTTTCAAAAGATCCGCCAGCACCGCCAGTTCCCGCTGGTTGATCTTCAACGCCGTGGCCATCGCGCACCCGCGCCGCAACACCGATATGTCGTAATACTCCTGCCGCAGGTTCACATCAAACAGCCGGATCGCCTTCGTCGCGCGCGACACCATGCCTTCAATCGCCTCGCGATTCGCCTCACGCCGGCAACCGAGCGTCCCAAAGCACAGCACCTTGCACGACGCTGCTAGCTCGTCCAACTCAACGGCAGGCTCCAGAAAGTCCCAGGCAGCATCCCGTACGATCTCGAACTCATCGCCGTTCTCGCGAGGCTTGGAAAACACCCGCGCGATCCCGGTCAAATGATCCGCATCGGACTGGATATAGCGAGTCACCACCCCGCGCGATGCTAGTTCCTGCACCACGCGCCGGCCCTTCTCGTCCTGCCCCACCCGGCTCACCATCGCGCACGATTCGCCACCGCCGCGATTGCCCAGCAGTTGCGCCGCATGGACCGTGAAGTTCAGCGGCGCGCCACCCAGGCGCTCCGATCCATCCTCAAAAACGTCGAATAAGGCTTCGCCGACGCCCACCACCGTTACGGACAAAACTCTGGGACCTCGCCTTTCTCTCGCCTTCAGTATAAGACGGCGCATTGATATGCTAGGCGCAGATGCCTCTGTTGGTACTGGCGGCGCTAGCCACCACCGTCGCAGCCGTAGATTTCAATCGCGATGTCAGGCCCATCCTCTCGGACCGTTGCTACCCATGCCACGGCCCCGACGGCGGCAATCGCAAAACCGCCATGCGTCTCGACGACGAAGCGGCCGCCAAGTCTCAGCTCAAGTCAAAAAAGTTCCCCATCGTTGCAGGCAAGCCGGACGACAGCGAAATCTATAAGCGCATCATTACGGACAGCCCCGGCCTCCGCATGCCGCCCGCGTACAATGGGCACCCCAAGCTCGATGCCAAAGCGATTGCCACCATCAAGCAATGGATTGAAGAAGGCGCGACATACCAATCGCACTGGTCCTTCATCCCGCCCAAGCGCCAGTCGAACCAAAACATAGACCGTCTGGTACGCGCCCGCCTCGAAGCCATGGGCATGAAGCCGTCACCGCAAGCCTCAAAGGAAACGCTCATCCGCCGCGTCAGCTTTGACCTCACCGGTCTCCCGCCCACCCCGGAAGAGACCGCCGATTTTGTGGACGGCAAAGTCACCTACGAACAAGTCGTCGACCGCCTCCTCGCCTCCCCGCGCTACGCCGAACGCATGGCCATCCGCTGGCTCGAAGCCGCCCGCTACGCCGACACCAACGGCTACCAGACCGACGGCGTCCGCGACATGTACCGCTACCGCGACTGGGTCATCGAGGCCTTCGACAAGAACCAGCCCTTCGACAAATTCAGCATCGAGCAAATCGCCGGCGACATGCTCCCCAACGCGACCTTGAATCAAAAGATCGCCTCCGCCTTCCACCGCAACCACCGCACCACTGCGGAAGGCGGCATCGTCGACGAAGAATGGCGCGTCGAATACGTTGCAGACCGCGCCGAAACCACCTCCACCGTCTTTCTGGGACTCACCTTCGGCTGCGCCCGCTGTCACGACCACAAGTACGACCCGCTCAAGCAAAAAGAGTTCTATTCGCTATTCGCCTTCTTCAACAACGTCCCGGAAAAAGGCTTCGTCTACAACTTCGGCAACGAACGTCCGCTCATCAAAGCGCCCACGCCGCCCCAGCAGCAGATGTGGAGCCAGCTCAAAGCCGATCGTGACCGTGCCAAGCAGAACTGGCTGAACGTCCAACCTCGCGTCGATGCCGCCCAGCGCAAGTGGGAAGCCAAGATCGCCAAAGGCAACACCGACTGGACCTCCACTGACAAACTCGAACTCGACGCACACCTTTTCACCGACACCAAGTTCGACGGCAAGCGCGTCGTCAACTACGGCGAGACCACCGCCAAGTTCAACCATCGCGACCCTTACACGATGTCCGTCTGGGTCAAGCCTGAAACGCGCGACGGCGCCATCCTCACCCGCACCGAAGACTACATGGAAGGCACCGGCTACGGCCTCTATGTCATGAACGGCAAGCTGCGCTACCACTACAATTTCCGCTGGACCGACCTCGGCATGCGCGTCGAATCCAAGCAGGACTTGAAGCAGGGCGAATGGCAGCACATCACCGTCACCTACGACGGCGGCATGTACACCGAAGGCGTCCACCTCTACATCGATGGCAAAGAGGTGGAGATGAACGTCCTGTTCAATTCCAACCTCTGGCCCATGAGCCACAAAGCCCCGCTCCGCTTGGGTCAAGGCGCAGGACTCGACTTCAAGGGCGAGATCCGCAACCCGCGCATCTGGTCCCGTGAGATGTCCGCTCGCGAAGTCTCGGCCATCGCCTTGAACGACACGCTATCAGCCATCGCCGCCAAGAAGGATCGCACCCCAGCCGAACAAGCCAAGCTCGACCTCGCCTATCGCGAACAGTACCTGCCCGCCGAACTCGAAGCCTTCCAAACCGCCGCCCGCAAGGCCCAAGAGGACCTCGACAAGTTCGAAGCCAAGCTCCCCACCGTCATGGTGATGGAAGAAGGCCCGCAGCGTGACGCCTTCGTGCTCGTACGCGGCGCCTACGACAACCACGGCGAAAAGGTCAGTCCCGCGACCCCCGCCGCGCTCCACGCCTGGAAGCCCGAATGGCCGCGCAATCGCCTCGGCCTCGCCCAGTGGATCACCAGTCGCGACAACCCGCTCACCGCGCGCGTAACGGTCAACCGCTTCTGGCAGATGCTCTTCGGAACCGGTCTCGTCAAAACCGTCGAAGACTTCGGCTCGCAAGGCGAAATCCCCGTCCAGCAGGACCTCCTCGATTGGCTCGCCGTCGAATTCATGGACAACGGCTGGAACGTCAAAGGCATTCTCAAAACCATCGTGATGAGCGAGACCTACAAGCAGTCCTCCAAGGTCCCCGCCGACAATCGCGACCCCGAAAATCGCCTCCTCGCCCGCGGACCTCGCGGCCGCCTATCGTCCGAGATGATTCGTGACCAGGCCCTCGCCGTCTCCGGCCTCCTGGTTGAAAAGCAAGGCGGACCCAGCGTCAAGCCCTATCAGCCCAAAGGCCTCTGGCAGGAACTCACCTCCGGCGAAGAGTACAAGCCGGACAAAGGCGAAGGCTTGTACCGTCGCAGCCTCTACAGCTACTGGCGCCGTACCATCGCCCCGCCCAGCATGGTGAACTTTGACTCCGCCACTCGCGAAGTCTGCACCGTGCGCGAAAACCGCACCAACACCCCGCTACAAGCGCTCAACTTGATGAACGACGAGACGTACCTCGAAGCCTCGCGCAAGCTCGCCGAGCGCGTCATTCAGGACCCCGCACCGCTCGAACGCGCCTTCCTGCTCACCCTCGGCCGCCGTCCTTCTGCCAAGGAAAAGCAGATTCTCGAGACGTCGTTCGCCAAGTTCCAGCAGCGCTTCAGCAACGATACGCAAGCCGCCGAAAAGCTCCTCGCCATCGGGGAATCCAAGACGCAATCCAACGCCAAACCCGCTGACCTCGCGGCCCTGATGTCCGTCGCCAGCATGATCCTCAACCTCGACGAGGCGATCACCAAGCAATGACAAACCTCACCCGCCGTCATTTCCTCGCGCAAACGGTCACAGGAGCCGCAGCCTTCGCGCAGCTATCGGGGCTGCCCACGCACCCCGCCAAAGCCAAGCGAATCATCTACCTTTTCCAGTCCGGCGGACCCTCGCAGCTCGAATCCTTCGACTACAAGCCCGAACTCGTCAAGCATGCCGGCAAGGACCTGCCCGAATCCGTCCGCAAAGGCCAGCGCCTCACCGCGATGTCGGCCACGCAACTCGCTTTCCCGATGGTCGCCTCCAAGTTCGGTTTCCAGCAACACGGCAAGAGCGGGGCCTGGGTCAGCGAACTCTTCCCCCACACCGCCAAAGTCATCGACGACCTCTGCATCGTCCGCTCGCTCCACACCGAGGCGATCAATCACGACCCTGCTGTGACCTTCCTGCAAACCGGCTCTCAAATCGCCGGACGCCCGTCCTTCGGCGCCTGGATCTCCTACGGCCTCGGCGCGGAAACCAAAGAACTCCCAGCTTTCTGTGTGTTGATCTCCCCCGGCCAAGGCGGCAGCGGCCAGCCGTTGTACGACCGCCTCTGGGGCAGCGGCTTCCTCCCCACCCGCTACCAGGGCATCAAGTTCCGCTCCGTCGGCGACCCCGTACTTTACCTCTCAGACCCCGCCGGCTACACGCGTGACGACCGCCGCACATACTTGGATGGCCTCAACGCCCTGAACAAGGAACAACTCGAAGCCACCGGCGACCCCGAAATCTCCACCCGCATGGCGCAGTACGAGATGGCGTTCCGTATGCAAGCCTCCGTGCCGGAACTCACGGACCTCTCTAAGGAACCCGAAAGCTCCCTGTCGCTCTACGGCCCCGACGTCAAAAAGCCCGGCACCTTCGCAGCAAACTGCTTGCTCGCCCGCCGCCTGGCCGAACGCGGAGTCCGCTTCATCCAGCTTTACCATCGCGATTGGGACCACCACGGCGGCCTCGTCGCCGGCATGCCCAAGCGAGCCTTGGAAACGGACCAGCCCGCCGCAGGCCTACTCCAGGACCTCAAACAGCGCGGCATGCTCGACGACACATTAGTCGTCTGGGGCGGCGAATTCGGCCGCACAGTCTACTGTCAGGGCCGCCTCACCGCCACCGAATACGGTCGCGACCATCACCCCCGCTGCTTCACCGTCTGGATGGCCGGAGGAGGCGTCAAGCCCGGCATGGTCTACGGCGAAACCGACGACTTCAGCTACAACATCGTCAAGGACCCCGTCCACGTCCACGACTTCCAGGCGACCCTGCTCCACCTGCTCGGCGTCGACCACACCAAGCTGACCTACAAGTTCCAGGGCCGCCACTTCCGCCTCACGGACGTCCACGGACATGTCGTCAAAGAACTGCTGGCCTAAACAGTAGGCATCGTACCGCCATCCATGATGTAGTCGACACCATGGATCGACCCCGCACGCTCGGACGCCAGAAACGCCACCAGTTCCGCGACCTCCTCCGGCTTACCCGGCCGCCCGATCGGAATCCCGCCGATCATCTGCATGATCTCCTTGCGAGCCTCTTCTTCCGCGATCCCACGGCTCGCAGCAAGACCCACGATCATGCCATGCGCACCAGACGTCTCAACAAAGCCCGGCGACACCATATTCACCCGCACACCCAACGGTCCAACCTCGTTCGCCAGACCCTTGCTATACGTTCTCAAAGCAGCTTTCGAAGCCGCATATGCGAGCGTCGCATCGTGCAACGGCAGGCGATGCTGAATGGATCCGATGTGAATCACCACACCGCTCCGCCGCTCAATCATCCCAGGCAACAGAGCTCGATCCAGGCGGACTGCAGCCATTAGATTCACGCCCAAAGCCCGATCCCAATCTTCATCCGAAAGTGCCCGGAAACCACCGTTCGGTGCTTCGGACCCACCGGCGTTATTCACCAGCACATCCACGCCGCCCCACTCTTCCTGAAGCCGCTCCGCGACCTGCGCGGAATCCTCTGCGCGGCTTAGGTCGGCTGACAGAAAAAGAAACCCGTCCTCAACGGACCCGGCCGACCGCGCCGTTACCGCCACGCGCGCCCCCCGCTCCGCGAACAATCGCGCCATGGCGAGCCCCATCCCTCGCGTACCGCCCGTCACCAACACGCGCTTGCCGTCAAATTCTTTGGACATGCCCCGATTCTGCCAGCAAACCTACAAAAGTGGAAGTACGTACAAAAAAGTATGTTACTCCTCAGGGGATGGCCAAGCGCTACACCCCCACCTCAGCCGCCGAAGACGTTGAAGCCGCACTGCGTTTGCTGGAGGGCCGCTGGAAGCTCCTCATCCTTTTCCACCTCTTTGGCGGTAAGGTGATGCGCTACTCTGACCTCGAACGTGCCATCCCCGCCGTCACTCAAAAGATGCTGGGACAGCAACTGCGGCAGCTCGAAAAGGACGGTCTTATCGTTCGCAAGGTCTACCCGCAGGTGCCGCCCAAAGTCGAATACTGTCTTACAGATTGGGGCCAGGCACTATGCCCGGCGCTCGACGCGCTGCTGAAGTGGGCCGACCGCAGCCCGCTTCCCTAAGACGAAACCGCACCAAAGACACAGGTACTTTCCGCGCATCACGCACGTACCAATGTTCCACTCCGGAACAACAAGAATGCGCAAAAAACCTATAGGAAGGCTGAGATCCCCATGGTATGCTCACCTCAAGTCACGCGAACTTACCGTCGTTTCACCATTGAAACAATGCGCTTTGATTCGCGGACATTCCCGGAGGCCAATCATTGAAACTTAGTTTCGCTCTAGCATTGCTGGCCGTCTCAGCGGTCCGCGCGGACGTCATCGTCCAGACTCAATTCTTCAACCTGACGATCACCGACTCCACAAACCTCAACGTTTTCCCAACATTCAAATCCCAGGGCATCAGCTTCACCCAGTTCAACCCGGCTTGGGGCACTCTCACCAGCGTCCAGTACACACTTTTGGACTCGGTGACTACTCGCAACCTAACCGTAACCGGCTCACGTAACTCCGGCCAAGTGAACTCGACCAGTTTGGGATCCACTACCGGACTCGCAACGTTGGTGGGAGCGGCCCCGCTGCTTCCCGTCTTCGGGTATGGCATCACGGCAAGTTGCAGCGCTAACACGTCCTGCACCGCCTCGCCGACCCTTTCGAACGCGGTCACCGGTACCACCAACATTGGCACGTTTGGCGGCTATATCGGCCTCGACGCCGTCACTGCCACGCTCACTCTCACCGCAGGGCGTACTGCACCCGTGGGCCTCCCGATTTCAGCTCCCGGTCTAACCCGCTCGGCGAACATCGACGCGACCTGGTCCGGCAAATTGCAATTGGAGTACATTTACACTCCTGCGGCTAGCGTTCCCGAACCCTCGGTCTGGGCGCCCTTCGCCCTCTCCGGCGTACTGCTAGCCGCGCGCTCCCTGCGCCGCAAACAGTAGTCATTCCGTAACCTCTCAGGGACAGTCCACAAGACTGTCCCTGATTTATGCCGACTGCCGCAGCGCCTCCATCGGATCCACCCTCGAAGCCCGCAACGCTGGCACATAGCCCGCCACCGTCGCCACCGCCGCGATCACTCCCACCATCCCCGCAAACGTCACGGGATCCCCCGGCGCCACGCCGTACAGCATCGAACTCAACCCCCGCGACAGCACCATCGACGCCACCACCCCAATCGCGACCCCCAATCCCGCCAGTTTCAGCGTGCCCCACAGCACCTCCCGCCGGACATCCGCGCCCGACGCTCCCAGCGCCATGCGAACCCCAATCTCCTGCGTCCGCCGCTCCACTGAGTTCGACACAACGGCGTAAATCCCCAGCGACGCCAGCGCCACTGCAAACAGCGAGAACCCCACCAGCAAATACACCGTCAGCCGCCGTGGCGACAACGAGTCGTCCACATAGGACTGCACCGGCCGGAACTCCTGCACCGGCAGATTGGAATCCAGGTTCCGCAACGCCCCGCGAATCGACGACACCACGCTCGCCGCAGGCAACGCCGACCGCACCACCAGAATCGCCGACACATAGTCGCCAGTCTGCCGAAGCGGGATGTAGAACTCGTTGCCCGACGTTTGCTCCAGCGCCAAATGCCGTACATCGGCCACCACACCCACCACTTCGCGATCGCCGCCCGCATACTTCGTCATCTGCCCCACCGGGCTACGCCCCGGCCACAATCGCTTGGCCAGCGTCTCATTCAGCAGGATCACCTTCTTCGCATCCGGACCATCGCTCTCCTGCAAATCGCGACCCTCGACGATCCGCAATCCCAGTGCCGTCACATACCCCTCGGTGACCACCCGCACAAAACCGTCCTCCGGTGGCGATTGCCTCGAATACTCGCGATCTTTCGCCCCAACGGACCAGGACCGGTTCGACCCCAGCGGGATTACATCCGTCAATCCCGCAGCCTCGATCCCCGGCGCTTCCCGAACCAGACGCAGCGCTTCGCCAAAGTACGCCGCACGCTTCTGCAGACTCTCAAACCGGCGCGACGGATCGATCCGGATCGTGTACGCCCGCTCCGGCCGGAACCCCAACTGCACATCCAGTATTCGCAGGAAACTCCGCGCCAGCAATCCCGCCCCTGCCAGCAACACACAGGCAAACGCAATCTCCGACACCACCAAAGCCGACCGTAACCAGCGCTTCTCACGCCCTTCGCTCGACGATCGTCCCGCGTCCTTCAACGAATCATGCGTCGCCCGCTCCGGCACATGAAGCGCCGGGAACAGCCCCGCAACTACACCAGTCAGCACAGCGAGCACGACAGCAAACACCAGGGATTGCCAGTCGAACACAATGGCATCGCGGCGCGCCATTACAATCGTCGCCAGATTGGCCAGCACCCGCGTCGCGACAACTGCCAGCACGATCCCCAACGTCGCCGCCACCGACATCAGCAGCAGATTCTCGGTCAACAATTGCCGTACCAGCCTGCCGCGGCCCGCACCCAGCGCAATCCGCAACGCCATCTCCTTGCGTCGTGCAATCGATCTCGCCAGTTGCAGGCTCGACAAGTTGGCGCACACGATCAACATCAACACCGCCACGGCACACATCAACACATACAGCGCCGGGCGAACCTTTCCGCTCACGTGTTCCGATAAGGTCTGCGCGCGCAGCTTCATCCCTGGGCGGTCCCACCGCGCTCCGATCTCCGGCGCCAGCACCTTCAACTCCGCCGCCAACTGCGCCACCGTCGCTCCAGGCTTCAGCCGTCCGATCACCGGTACGGTATTGCCCATACGATTGAGCCCATCGGTAACGGGCAGCGGTGTCAGCAACTCGATGTTGGCCGCTGGAGCGAACACAGACGAAAAGTCAAAGCTCTCCGGCAGCACGCCGATCACCGTCACCGGACGATCGTTCAACACCAGTTTGCGCCCGTAAATACTGGGGTCTGAAGCAAACCGCCGCTTCCACAAACGCGAACTCAGAATCGCGACATCCCGATTCTCCTGGCACTCCTCCTCGCTGAAGTTCCGCCCGATCATCGGTTGCACACCCAGCAACGGCAGAAAGGTCTGCGACACCGGAACGGCGCTCAAACGCTCCGGCTCGCCCGCCCCAGTCAACTTCAAATCCCCCGCGCCATAGAAGGCAAAGTACGCCGCGGCGCCGGAGAGCGTCTGCGCTTGTGCACGCAGGTCGCGATACACATTCACCGGCATCGTGATGCCCGACAAATCATTCGCATCCGCATCCCCGGTAATCCACACCAGCGACGCCGGATCCTGCACAGGCAGCGGACGCAACAGCACCGCATTCACGACACTAAACACGGCAGCCGCGCCGGCAATGCCCAAGCCCGCAATCAGAATCGCTGACATCGTAAATCCGCGGTCCCGCAACAGCGTACGCACGCCGTATCGAAGGTCCTGCAACAGCATGTCCATAAAGGGAAGTCCTCTCACTTCGCGATGTTGTTCATTCAGGTGCGTAACGTTGCCCAAAGCCAGACGCGCCTGGCGTCCAGCCTCGTCCTCCGAAAGGCCTTTGGCTAAATACTCTTCCACCAAAGACGCAAGATGGAACTCCATCTCGTCCGCAAGGTCGGCATCCATCCGCCGCTTGCGCAGGTGCGCGGCAATCTTGTCCCAAAGCATGTTGTTCATCCCATCCGCAACAGCTTGCCCATGGCATCGGCAATCCGTTCCCAGTTCGCGGTCTCAATTGCCAACTGCTTCCGGCCCTCTTTCGAAATCGAATAAAACTTCGCCTTGCGATTGTTATCCGACACGCCCCACTCGGCCGTGATCCACCGCTTCTGTATCAGCCGCATGAGGCACAGATAAATCGTTCCCTGGTTCACAAGCAACGCATCTCCCGTTACCTGTTCAATCCGCCGCGCGATCCCATATCCGTGCATGGGACCCATCACGTTCAACGTCTTCAGCACCATCAAATCCAGCGTTCCTTGCAGTATTTCGGCCATTTTGCAACTGCTCCTGTGGGATGTATACACAAGCCTGCGGCAAGTTCCTGTGGGATGTCAACAGGAAAGATTTTTAAATTTTCTGGGAAACCGCGCGGCACTTTTGCCGTATTAGCGTGTATGAATGGCATCCTCGCGGACTTGCGCTTCTCGTTCCGTGCGATCCGGCGCAGCCCCCTGTTCGCGAGCATCGCGATCCTCTCCCTAGCCCTTGGCATTGGGGCCAACACCGCAATCTTCACCCTGCTCGATCAGGTCCTGTTACGCGCACTCCCCGTCCAGAATCCAGACCAGTTGGTGATGCTTTTCCAACGTGGGGATCACAACGGCAACAACAGCGGTGCGCGCATGCACTCGTACCCGATGTATCAGGACTTCCAAACCAAAGCCGAGCCGCTTTCCGAAGTCATCTGCCGCCGCGACGTCAACACAGCGATCTCCATCGACAACCAAACCGAACGCGTCGACGCGGAGCTTGTGTCGGGCAATTACTTCACCATGCTCGGCGTCAAACCCGCGCTGGGCCGCGTCTTCAACTCGAGTGAAGACGACCGTACCTTCATGGGTCACCCCTCAGTGGTGCTGAGCTACAACTACTGGGTCACGCGTTTCAATGCGGACCCCAACATCGTCGGCCGCAAGATCCAGGTCAACAACTATCCCATGACCATCGTCGGCGTTTCCGCCGCTGGCTTCTCCGGTCTCGACCCGGCCTTCTCGCCCAGCCTTCGCGTACCCATCCTGATGAAGGACGCTGTCATGCCGGACTTTGGCGTCAACCTCTCGGACCGCCGCTCCCGCTGGGTGCAGGTCTTCGGCCGCCTCAAGCCGGGCTACACCGTGCAATCCGCCGCCGCCCCAATGCTGGGCCTCTTCCGTCAACTTCGCGAGTATGAATCCACGCTCCCCGCGGCCGCCAAGTGGACCCCCTACATGCGCGAACAGTTCCTCAAAGGCACCCTGCACGTCGAGCGCGCCGCCACGGGTTACTCGCAACTGCGCAACAGCTTTTCTACGGCGCTCGTCGTGCTGATGATCATGGTCGGGCTTGTACTGCTCATCGCCTGCGCCAACGTCGCCAATCTGCTCATCGCCCGCGCCTTCGCGAGACAAAAAGAAATCGCTGTACGCCTGTCCATCGGCGCCACACGGGGCCAACTCGTCCGCCAGTTGCTCGTCGAAAGCATGATCCTGTCGATCATCGGTGGCGTCGCCGGCATCATCCTTTCGGTGATCCTCACTCGCGGCCTTCTCGCTCTGATGCCCGCCGGCAGCACGCCGCTACTCATTCAACCCACGCCGGACGCGCGCATCCTCGGCTTCACCGTCGCGGTCACCTTCTTCACCGGCATCCTCTTCGGACTCGTACCCGCGCTTCGCGCCAGCCGCCCCGATCTTTGGAGCACACTCAAGGACACAGTGGGCGCCGCCAGCGGATCCACAGGCTCGCTTGTCCTTCGCAAAGGCCTGGTTACGGCACAGGTCGCCTTGAGCTTCTTGCTTCTATTTGGCGCCGGCCTCTTCGTACGCAGCCTGCAGAACCTCAAGGAATCGAATACCGGCTTCCAGCAGATGGGCAACCTGGTCACCTTCCAACTCGCCCCGCCGCTTGCCGGTTACGACGCCCCGCGTTCCACCCAGTTCTTCAATCAACTCGTAACAGAACTCCGCGCGATCCCCGGTGTCACCAACGCCGCCGTCGCCCGCGTACCCTTGCTGCACGGCTTTGAATGGGACAGCAGCATTCGCGTCCAGGGCTACCAGGCGAAAGACGGCGAAGACATGCAGGCGTACATGAACTCGCTCACCCCCGGCTACTTCGACACCATGGGCATCCGCCTCGTCGAAGGCCGCGACTTCCGCAGTTCAGACCAGATGCAGACGCCACGTGTCGCCGTCGTCAATCGCAAGTTTGCAGACTACTACTTCGGCGGCAAGAGCCCCGTCGGACACTACCTCGGCCGTGGCGGCCCAACCGGCGTCGGCTATGACATCGAAATCGTCGGCATGGTGGAAGACTCAATGTACGAAGGTCCGCGCGAAGGCGTACACAAGCAGGTCTTCGTCCCGCATTACGGCAAGACGTCAGCCGCTGTCTACGTGCGCGCTGCCACCAATACCGCGCAGGTCTACAGCCAGATTCGCGAAACGGTAAAGCGTCTCGACGCTCGCCTGCCCATTTACGAACTGAAGACGCTCGAATCGCAATTTGACGAAATCCTGCTGACCGAGCGCCTCATCGCGCTGCTTTCGGCAGGCTTCGGCCTGCTGGCCACGTTGCTCGCAGCCATCGGCTTGTACGGCGTGATGGCCTTTGTCGTCACGCGCCGCACCAAAGAAATGGGCGTACGCATGGCGCTCGGAGCAAAGCAAGGCGAAGTCATCTGGCTGGTCATGAGGGAAGTCCTGCTGTTGCTTGTGATCGGGCTTGCCATCGGCTTGCCCTGCGCCGCGCTCCTGGGCCGTTACATCGCCTCGCAGTTGTACGGCATCCAGCCTGGCGACCCGATGGTGGCCGGCATCACCATGCTCGTCCTCATCGCCGTGGCCAGTCTCGCCGGTCTCATACCTGCGCGCCGCGCCTCGCGCATCGATCCCATCCTTGCCCTGCGTTACGAGTAAGTGACGACTGTCCACGTTCGGGATATTCGCCGTCCGGTTCCGGGAATCTGCAGAACCTTGCAAGATTTTCGGTAACCGGAGGGCGCTTCACTCGTATTCGATGGCATGCAAGGTATCCTCGCCGACCTGAAGTTTTCCTTCCGCGCCATCCGCCGCAGCCCGCTCTTTGCGAGCATTGCCATTCTGTCGTTGGCCCTTGGCATCGGCGCCAACACGGCGATCTTTACCTTGATCGATCAACTCATCCTGCGGCAGCTTCCCATTCGCAATCCGGAAGAGCTGGTGATGGTCTATCAGCGAGGTGCCCACAACGGCAGCAACATGGGCGACCGCATGCATTCCTATCCCATCTATCAGGACTTCCAAAAGCGTGCCGAGCCGTTCTCTGAAGTCCTCTGCCGCCGCTTGATCAACACCTCAGTGAGCATCGACAATCAGACCGAACGCGTCTCCGCCGAAATGGTCTCCGGCAATTATTTCTCGATGCTCGGCGTGAAGCCCGCACTGGGCCGCGTCTTTCGCTCCGAAGAAGACGACCGCAGCTACATGGGCCACCCGGTGGTGGTGCTCGGCTACGACTACTGGCAGACCCGCTTTGCCGGCGACCGCAACATCCTCGGCAAGAAGATGCTCATCAACAACTACCCGATGACCATCGTCGGCGTATCCGCAGCGGGCTTTTCCGGCATCGATCCATCGCGCGCCACCCAGATCCGCGTCCCCATCCTGATGAAAGACGCGATGGTGCCCGAATGGACCTGGATCCAGATGTCGGACCGCCGCAACCGCTGGGTGCAGGTCTTCGCGCGCTTGAAGCCCGGCTACACTGCTGCCACCGCCGCGGGCCCGATGCAAGGCCTCTTCCGCCAGATTCGCGACTACGAAACCACCCTGCCCGCCGCTTCCAAGTGGACCCAGTTCATGCGCGACCGTTTCCTGCAGGGCACGCTTCACGTAGTGCCCGCAGCCACCGGTTATTCCCCGCTGCGCAACGATTTTTCGACCGCACTCATGGTGCTCATGTGGATGGTGGGCCTGGTTCTGTTGATCGCCTGCGCCAACGTCGCCAATCTCCTCATCGCCCGCGCGTTTGCACGTCAAAAAGAGATTGCCGTGCGGCTTTCTATCGGAGCAACGCGCGGTCAGCTTGTCCGCCAGTTGTTGGTTGAAAGCGTCGTGCTATCTGCCTTCGGCGGCATACTCGGCATCTTCCTATCCGTCGCCATGACCCGCGCGCTTCTGGCCATGATCCCCACCGACGGCAACCCGCTGCTGCTGGACGCGACACCGGACCTGCGCATCCTCGCCTTCACCTTTGTGATCACGATGCTCACGGGCATTCTCTTTGGACTCGTGCCCGCACTCCGCGCCAGCCGCCCAGATCTTTGGAGCACGCTCAAGGATACGGTCGGCGCGGTTGCAGGGTCTGCTTCCAGCTCGGTTGTCCTGCGCAAAGGCCTGGTAGCGGCGCAGGTGGCGCTCAGCTTCCTGCTGCTGTTTGGAGCGGGTTTGTTTGTCCGCAGTCTGCAGAACCTCAAGGGAGCCGACACCGGCTTCCGCGAAATGAACAATCTGGTGACGTTCACGTTGTCGCCCGCCCTCAGCGGGTACGACGCACCGCGCACCATGCACCTGTACACCGAGCTACTCGCGCAGCTTCGGGCGATGCCAAATATCAAAGGCGCCGCCACAGCGACGGTACAGCTTCTTGCCGGCGACGAGTGGGACAGCAGCATGCACGTGGAAGGACATCAGGCCAAAGACGGCGAGGACATGCAGGCGTTTATGAACTCGGTCTCGCCGGGATACTTTGACACGATGGGCGTGCGCCTGCTCGAAGGCCGCGACTTCCGTTCGTCCGATCAAAAAGACGGCGACTGGACAGTGGCTATCGTCAATCGCAAGTTTGCCGAACACTTCTTCAAAAACCAAAGCGCGCTGGGCCGCCACATCGGGCAGGGCGGGCCGGACGATAAGAAGCTGAACATCGAAATCGTCGGTGTCGTTGAGGATTCGCTGTATGAGGGTCCGCGCGAAGGCGTCCGCCGCCAGGTGTTTGTGCCCGCCTGGGGCAAGACCAGCACGGCGTTTTACGTCCGTACGACCAGCGGGTCCGGCACGGCGTACCAGAATATCCAGACGCTCATGAAGAACTTGGCCCCCAATGTACCTGTGAATGATCTGAAGACTTTGGAGTCCCAACTCGATCAGACACTGCTCACCGAACGGCTGATCGCGCTGCTGTCGGCAGGGTTTGGATTGCTGGCCACCTTGCTCGCCGCCATTGGGCTGTACGGCGTGATGGCCTTTGTGGTCGCACGGCGCACCAAAGAAATGGGTGTCCGCCTGGCACTCGGCGCAAGGCCCGGCTCCGTCGTTTGGCTGGTGATGCGCGAGGTCCTGACCTTGCTCGGCATCGGGCTGGTGATCGGCGTACCGGCGGCGATGGCGCTGGGCAAGTACGTCTCATCGCAGTTGTACGGTATCCAGGCCGACGACCCGATGATCGGCGGCGTGACCTTGATCATCCTGATCGCAGTCGCAAGTCTGGCGGGTTTGATTCCCGCAAGGCGTGCCGCCCGCATCGATCCAATACTTGCATTGCGGTACGAATAGACGATCGTACCCATTTTGGGTACGTGAATACCCATTTTGGGTACACCTAGTTCGGATTAGTAAGTAGCCTTATTTACAACAGATACGCTCTAGGGCATACTTCGGGGGATGGTCACAAAACTAATGATGTATGGGGGTCTGGCGATTCTGGCGGCCTGCGGATACTGGTATTACGCAGACCCCGTTGGCTTTTCGCAGTTCGGCCCTGTACAAATGTTGACGGGCCGCGGCTACGGCGGGCGGATGATGCGGTAACAGTTTAGCGCCTGAAATGAAATTTTGGCTGGTCCACCTGGTTGCCGGGCAGGACCAGAGCGTCTGCTGTGAAGCCCGGTTCCACGGGCGAACCGAAGCGGAGGTCGAATAATTCAACTTTCTGTGAACCCTCGGGCGAGGACATGGGAGTGACGCGCCAGAGCGGCCATTGATTGAAGTCCACAAAGGCCTGGAAGGGATCCGTCTGCTTGGCAGCGTCGATGGCGGGGCCGGGGGTCGCTTTGAAGAACACGCGGCCATCGGTTGGGTCAAACTCGCGAAGCAGGTCGATTTCCGAGACCCAATAGGCGTTTGGCAACTCGACGACGGCGCTCCAGCGGGTGGGGCTGGCAAATTGCGGGAAGGCACCCACGCGCCGTGGAGATTCGCCGTTGTACATGCGCGTATTGAGGGTCGCGATGGCGTGTTCGTGGGCCATGTAGCGGCCTTCGGTATACAGGCCAATAAACAATAAAGCGAAGATCGCCCAACCCTGTCCACTGGCGCGCTTGCCTCCGATCTCGCCACTGACCAGAGAACTGAGGAAGGGTCCCGCAACGGCGAGGGTCAACACGCCCCAGATAAAGGGATCGACGACGAAGGTGGTGTGGAGGCTGAGCCACTCGGAAGAGAACGGCAGAAGGGTACGGATGCCGTAGGAGTTGGTCCAGTCGAGTAGCAGGTGGCTGGACACGCCGACGAGCGCGGCGATGTAGGCTTTCCACCAACTCCAGGGGTGTTCCTTGTCCTTGCGGGCGAACCACCAGGTAATGACCAGCGGGAGAAGAGCCATCACGGGCACGAAGATCCAGGCGTGGGTAATGCCGCGGTGGTAGCGGAGGTTGGCGGCCGAACCCCAGGCCCAGGACACTGCGTCACTATCGGGCGCGTTGGCGGCGAGGATCAGCAGCAGGCTGACTTTGGGTCCGGCGAGGCGATTGAGTCCCGCGCGGGAAAGCATGAGGCCGACGAGCGAGTGGGTGATGTTGTCCAAAGCGGCATGGTAGCAGTACCACGAAGGCTAGCTGGAGCCTAGGTAGTTGCCGGAATCGCCGGGGGTCGCGGAATGGTGCGGGTACGCAATGTGTACCCGCAAGCGGGCGTCATGGAGGATGTTGATGTCCCGCAGATGCTGGTTCGCCTCGGGAATCTCCCACCTCAGATTTGTCCGGGCGTACCGCTTCCGAACTGTCACCGTGCCGCTTCCGGGAAGCGGCACGGTGACAGGCACCCAGACGGGGTTTGGAGGTCTGACGATTGGGGAGTTTGGGAATCTAGGGGCGGGCGGGGCGGAAGCTTACGTAAAGGCGATAGCCCAGCAGGATGGCGGCGAATACGGCGTACATCAGCGGCAGGCGGATGTCGGACTTCACGAGCCACCAGTAGTGGATCACTCCCAAGATCACGCTGATGTACACCGCGCGATGCAGGAGCGCCCAGCGTTTGCCCCCCAAGCGGCGGATCCAGCCTGCCGTCGACGTGATCGCCAGCGGGATCAGCAGAACGAAGCTCGCAAATCCAACTGTGATGAACGGGCGCTTGGCGATGTCCTTCAGCGTGTCCGCGACATCAAAAAACCGGTCCAGCCAGATGTAGGTGAGGAAGTGCAAGAAGGCGTAGTAGAACGCAAACAACCCCAGCATACGCCGGTATTTGATCAACGCCGGCTTGGCCAGAATTCGGCGGGCCGGCGTGATCAACAGACTGATGAGCAGAAAGCGCAGGGTCCAGTCGCCCGTGTCCCGAGTGATGTACTCGATCGGGTTGGGACCCAGGCCGTCGTATAAGAGTCCCCATGCCAAATACGCAGTAGGCGCCAGGCAGAGCAGAAAGACTAGGGCTTTGACCACACTAGTAGTTCTTCTTGAGGTCCATGCCCGCATACAGCTTGGCGACCTGGTCGCCGTAGCCGTTGAACATCAGGGTGTCGCGCTTAAAGAACTCACCGATGCGGCGCTCTTTGGCCTGGCTCCAACGGGGATGGTCGACACCCGGGTTGACGTTCGAATAGAAGCCGTACTCGTTGTTGTTGGCCAGCGCCCAGGTGGTGTTCGGCTGCTTTTCCTGCAGCTTGATCTTGACGATGGACTTGATGTTCTTGAAGCCGTACTTCCATGGCACCACGATGCGGAGCGGTGCGCCGTTCTGCGGCGGCAAGGTTTCGCCGTAGAGTCCGGAACAGAGCAATGTCAGCGGGTGCATCGCTTCATCGAGGCGCAGACCTTCAATGTAGGGGAACGGCAGACCACCGTAGCGCGCCTGCGGCATCTGGCGCGGGTCGTAGTAGCTTTCAAAGGCCACAAACTTGGCTTTGGCTGTGGGTTCGGCGCGCTTGATGACTTCCGATAGCGAGAAGCCGATCCACGGAATGACCATCGACCACGCTTCGACGCAGCGCATGCGGTAGATGCGCTCTTCGAGCGGCGCGAGCTTCATGATGGAGTCCAGGTCGTAGGTCTTGGGCTTGGCGACTTCGCCCTCGATGACCAGTTTCCAGGGGTTGGTCTTGAAGTTGGTGGCGTTGCGCGCGGGAGCGTCCTTGCTGGTGCCGAACTCGTAAAAGTTGTTGTAGCCGGTGACAGCGTCGACAGGCGTGAGCTTTTCGTCCTTTAGGCTCAGCGGGCTCTTGGCGACGTTGTCGAGCTTGGCGGCGATGGCTGAACCAGCCAGACCGAGCCCAGCCAGTGCCGCGTTCTGAATGAACTTACGGCGGTTGGCGTAGATGTGTTGCGGAGTTACTTGCGAGTACGGAATCTTCGACACGGCCCTTGGTGCGCTCCTTTTTCTTACATTGTAGGACGCAGCGCCAGGGGCCCCGGTCTCAATTTACATAGAAGTCCGGCGAATGATCTCGGCAAACTCCACCGGCTTCTCTTCGGTGGCTGCGGTTGCCGGGGCATCCGCTTCGGCCGGCGGAAGGCTGAGTTGTTGCCCCAAGCGGAACAAGCTATTGCCGCCCGCGCTACGACCCTGCCGCTCTGCCGTGATGCGATCTTCCATCTGCTGCAGCAAATTCTGTTCAAAGCGTTCCCAACCGCCACCACGGCGGCGGCGGTGCCCGAACAGCTTGCGCGCCTCTTCAATCTTCAACACGGCATCGTTCATGAAGCCTTCGGAAATGAGCAGCATCGCTTCCATACGCTTGGCGGCGGCAGTGGTGCGGTTGAGCACCTGCGCCCCCTCCACGATGGCGGCATTGCGCGTTCCAGTGAAGGCTTCAAAGAACGTGATCTCGACGACTACCCGTTCCTGCTGCGTCCACCCTTTGATATGCCGCAAACGATCCAAATATTCCTTGGCTTTGTCTAAATTTCCACGGTCGAGGTAGTGGGCATAGGCGTAGAAGCATCCGGCCGGGTAGACCGGAGATTCGGGATCTGCGGAGATGCGCAGTACCCAGGACTCGGGCCATTGCCCAGGCGCAATCGGCTGGCGGCCTTGGGACTGCGCGATGGAATGCAGAACGCACCAGCGTTCGCCTTCGGGGTCGCGATTCCAGAGTTGAACCAAGCGCGCGCCGTCGGTGTACTCTTCGTCGGAATTCCGCATCAGGGCAAGTTCGAGTACAAAGCGTCCAAAGGCCAGCAAGCAGGCGAGGCCGAGCATTTCAGTCCACGCCGGCTTGGGTGAGGCGATCATGCCCGCCAGAAAGACCAAGCCGAGTGCAAATTCAGCGAACGGACCGCCGCATTGGTAGATGAAGAGGCGGCTGTCGATACGGTCGTCATCGCTGATGGGGGTGAGGGACGAGGTACGGACGCCGGCGCGGAGGTGCTGCCAGACGGTACGGTCGCGCTTCTTCCAGGCCCACTTGCCGGCTTCGGAGCGTTCGAGTTGCAGGAAGCCCATGCGCAGAATCTCGATGCGGAAGCCGGAGATAATGCCAGCGGCGTTGGAGCCCGCGTCGTGCACCATCACGAGGATCACGTTGACCAGGGCGAGGGCGACGGGGATGGTCCAGATTTCGAGGAATTCAGACTGGCTGGTCTTTTGGCTGGCGTTGACCAGGAAGTAGAGGCTGCCGGCCATGATGGCGATGGCGAGGCCGACGAGCAGGCGGAAGGCGCTGGGCAGCAGTTCTGTGGGGACCGGTTCCTGCCAGCGCGTTTGGATCTTTTCGAGGGTGAGGGTCAAACGGTCGCGATGCAGGGTGTACAGGCCGAGCAGGCCGAGCGGCGTAAAGAATGGGAACAGGATGGTGTGTACGGCGCTGACGACGATGCCCGCGCGCTGGGCCCACCTCTTGCCGCTGAGCATGCCCCATACGGTGATGAGGCAGCACATGCCGAGTAGCGGCATACCGTAATGCAGGTTGGGCGCGAGGCTCGACCAGTAGCTGCGAAAGAGTTGGATGCCGAGCTGATCTACCGCGCTATTGAGGGCCGCGATAATCTGAGGTGTGCGGAGGATGAGAATCACCCCTTCCAAGCCCAACACGATTCTCAGCAGTACAGTGGCGGATTTCACAGTATTCCTTCTATCGGCTGTTCCCCCACTTTGCGCCATGTCGCAGTTCACCCTAGGAAGCTCTCCAGCATCGGCTTAACTACCAATGGAACTTTCCGCCTACGACGTGTTGACCGCCGCCCGCGAGCACGGTTTTGAGCTGGCCGGGATCGCCGCGGTGGACGCCGGGGCTGTGGATTTTCCGCGCTACATGGATTGGGTGGAAAACGGCTACGCAGGGCGGATGTCGTACCTGTCGGATCGCCGGGCAGCGGTGCGGAGTGACCCTCGAAACCTGATGGCATCGACAAGATCTATTCTGTGCGTCGGAAAACTCTATAACCGTGCCGGTGTGGCGGAGGGGATCGCGAAGTACGCTCAGGGTGAGGACTATCACGACTTTATGCGTCGCGACCTGGAACGGATGGTGGCGGCGCTGCAGAAGGTACAGCCGTTTGAGGCGCGGATCTGCGTGGATACGGCGCCGCTACTGGAACGGTCGCTGGCGCGGCAGGCCGGGTTGGGGTGGATTGGCAAGAATACCTGCCTGATCAATCAGCAGCAGGGGAGCTGGTTTCTGCTGGCGGAAGTACTGCTGTCGCTGGAGCTTACGGCGAATCCGGAGCCTCCGCCGGACCGTTGCGGGAGCTGTACACGGTGTATCGATGCGTGTCCCACTCGGGCGATTGTCCCGGATGGCGCAAATGGGTGGACGCTCGATGCTCGGGCCTGTATTTCGTACTTCACGATTGAGCTGAAGGGTCCGGTGCCTGAAGAATACCGCGCCAGTGTAGGAAACAACATATTCGGCTGCGATATCTGTCAGGATGTGTGCCCCTGGAACCGGCGCGCTCCAGAGACATCGGCAGGTGAGTTTTTTACGTTTCCGGACGCCTCACTTGGCGATCTGTTGAATCTGGACGCGCCGGAATTCCGTCTACGATTTGAGGGCACTCCGGTGAGCCGCGCTCGCTACACCGGGTTTCTGCGGAATGTGCTGGTGGCGGCGGGTAATAGCGGGGACCAAAGTCTGCGCGAGCCGGTGCTGCGGATTTTGGAGTCGTCCACTGAGGAGATTGTTCGTGAACATGCGATTTGGGCGCTACGGCAATTGGATGGCAGCGGCGGCGGGTCTGGTTCTGTGGACTAGCGCCGTTTTTGCTGCGGGGTCGCCGGCTTTTGACCATTTTTATAACCTGGAGTACGACGAGGCGCTAGCGATTTTTTCGAAGGAAGTAGCGGAAAAACCGAATAGTGCGCAGGCGCACAACAATCTTGCACAAACCGTGCTGTTTCGAGTGATGTTTCAGCATGGGGCGCTGGAGTCCGATTTGATTGGGTCCGCGCATCCGTTTTCCAGCCGTCCCAAGTTGGCTGCTACGGCTGCGGAAACGGCGCAGTTTGAGAGTGCTGTGGCCAAGGCAATCGAGTTGTCGCAGACGCGGCTGGCTTTGTTGCCGAACGATCCCGAGGGGTTGTATACGCTGGGGGTCGCACTGGGACTGCGGGCCAACTGGAATTATCTGGTGAACAAGGCGTGGATCGATCCGCTGAAGGATGCGACACAGGCTCGGAAGTATCATTTGCAGGCGACGACGGCTGACCCTAACTTTCACGACGCGCGGCTGGTACAGGGCGTACATGACTATCTGATTGGGAGCCTGCCGTTTACCGTCAAGATGATGGGTTTTCTGGCCGGTTTCCGCGGGGATCGGGAAGAAGGCATGCGTACGCTGCGGCTGGTGGCGACGAAGGGAGATCGCAATAAGCCGGACGCGGCAGTGCTGTTGGCTGCGATTCTGCGGCGCGAGAAAAAGCAGGCCGAGGCGGTTCCTTTGCTGGAAGAGATGACCTCGCGGTTTCCTCGCAATTACCTGTTCCGGTTTGAGTTGGCGCTGCTGTATGCGGATTTGCATGACCGGGCCAAGGCTCTGGCGCAGATCGATGCGATTGAGAAGTTTCGGGCGAAGGGTACGGCAGGGTTCGCGCAGTTGACCGCGGAGCGGGTGGCGTACATGCGGGGGCAGGTGTACTTTCTGCTGCGCGAGTACGATTCCGCGCTGCCGCAGTTGTGGACGGCGGCCAAGGCTTCCGTGAACGGCGACCTGGATGCCAATGCTGTCGCGCAGGCGTGGTTACGGCTGGGGCAGACGTACGACGCGAAGGGCCGGAGGCAAGAGGCGCTGGCGGCTTACAAGCGCGCAGTGGATGTGGGTCCGCAGACGGCTTCGGGTAAAGAGGCGAAGGACTATCTGTCGTCGCCGTTCAAGCATAAAGCAGCTTAGTTATTGATAGTGGATTTCGAACGGCTTGTTGGTGATGAACACCACAACGACGTCGGTTTCCGCGGTCGCGCCGTGGGCCATGGTTTCGCCTTCGGGGAACCAGACGAAGGCTCCGGGACCGTAGCTGCCGGCGTTGGTGACCAGCGTTCCTTCGAGGATGTACATGCCGTGGGCGCAGGGGTGCGTGTGGGTCGGGTTCATGGTGCCGGCGGGGTACTTCACCAGGCGGACTTCCATGCCCGTGTCGGGGTCCGTGTAGAGGTTCTTGCGGAAGGCGGGTGCTCCGGTGGGTGCGATGGTGCGGGGTTCCCAGGGTTGATTGGCGGCGTCGACTACGATTGGCATTGTCCTGCAGCATAACAGGATGTATGATCCTCGCAGGATGTCGCGCATTCTTACTTTTCTTTTGATCTTTGTGTTTTGCGGCTTTGGCCAGGAGTTGGAGCTGATCAGCAGCGACATCGACAACTTCTGGCGGGCGTACGACGAAGGGACGAGTTCCGGCAATCGGGTGGAGGCTTTCCAGCGGTTGTATCTGGATGCCGCGTCTCCAGGCCTGCGCGATTTTGTGCGGTTGCGGATCGGGTCGGCGTCGGCTTTGGCGGCGGCTGTGGAGCGGTATCCGAAGTTTTACGAGAGCATTCGGAAGTCGACACAATCCATTGAAGGTCAGCGGAAGGTGATGCAACTGTACGCGTCGCGATTTCGCGGGTTGTACCCGGAGACGCGGTTTCCTCCGGTGTACTTTCTGATCGGGCGGCTGTCTTCCGGCGGGACCTTGAGCGACAACGGATTGCTGATTGGGGCAGAGGTGTTCGCGCTGGGTCCGGATGTGGATGCGAGCGAAATCGCGGAACAGAATCCGGCGTTTTACCGCGCGATGGGCACGAGCTTGAAGTTGCCGCACATCGTGATGCATGAGTTGGTGCACGCACAGTTGGCGTTGCGTACGCAGCCGCGCATTCCGGATCTGCTAACGCGAGTGTTGATCGAAGGCGCGGCGGACTTTGTGGCGAATGCGGTGACCGGGCGGACGGCGCTTGAGTCCCGGGCGGATTTTGCACAGGTGAATCGCGACGAGTTGCTGGCGAAATTTCAGGAAGATCTGGTGCGTACGCCGGGGGACATCAGCGGGTGGCTGTACAACTATTCCACAGTGGGCGTTTCAAAACCAGCAGACTTGGGGTACTGGATTGGCGAGGAGATCTGTCGCGATTATTTTGCACAGGCCTTGGACAAGCAGGAAGCGCTGCGCAACATCCTGACCATGCGAGATCCCGAAGGCATTGTGCGGGGCAGCAGTTTCGCGTATCTCATCCCGTAGCGGGAATGTGCAAAAAGCTGTTGATTTTCGCCCTAGTTTACATAATTTGACGGAAACATTTTTACTCTAAATTGTTGAAAACGTAGGTGGTACTATCTAGAACTATGCGTCTAGGTATAGTACTTTTAGCCTCAGTGGTATCACTTAGCCCAGCTTGGGCGGATGTCGTCTCGAACTTCGATTTGGATGCCCAGGGGTGGACGGGTATCACGGCCGATTTGCCTGGGTATACGATGGGCGCGGTGTATGCGCCGACGTATGTTCCCGCGGGCTACATTACGATCACGGATCCGAATAGTTCGGATACCTTCTTTCGCGCGCCTGCGGCTTACCGCGGCAACCTGCTGCAGTATCGGGGCGGGACGTTGAGCTGGCTGACGTTTAGCGATTATGCGCCGAATTACATTGGTCCGCTGGTGGTGCTGAAAGGCGCTGGCATGACCTTGGTGTACACACCGACGACGCAGTTGTCCTCGACGAGCTTTACGCCGTTGAGTGTGACGCTTGCTCCCGGTACGAATTGGGCGCATGCGGGTGGCGGAGCGATCTCCGTCGCGCAGTTCAACACCGTGCTGGGGTCCGTCGATGAGCTGTGGTTGAACGCCGAGACGTACTTTGGCGTGGTGGAGACCGTGGCCATCGACGACGTACTGCTGCATTCGGTGTTGCCGGTTGGCGTGCCGGAGCCTGTGGAGTTGTCGCTGCTGGCGCTTTCGGTTGCTGGTGCGGGGCTCGCGCGCTGGCGCCGGGTGCGTGTATAGTCAGGGTTTGGACCTCCGAAAATACAATGCAAATACTGACCGGGCGGGCTGCCTGTCGTTGCGCGAAGATCGTGCGAGCGACGGGGAGTTCGCCCGGTTTTTAGATTCTCACCCTTCGCATTTTTGGGTGGTGGATTTGGGTGGGCAGCTAGGGGCTTGTGGCGGATTCGACGCGTCCACGGGTGAGCTGCTATGGGGGATGGTACGGCCGGATCTGGAGCGCAAGGGGCTGGGGCGGTATCTGCTGTTGTTCCGGCTGAAGGAGTTGGGGAAGGTTCCCGGGTTGGTGACGGTTCGCGCTGTGGTCCCCGCTGCTTACGCGCGATTTTATGAGAAGAACGGCATGAAGCTGGCTGGGATTTCCGGCGAGATGGCGGAGTTTCGGATGAAGTTGCAGGTCTGTACCAGCTAAACTACAGGTTTCATGCTTGGGGAGACTTTAACGGCGGCTTCGATTGCCGGAACCACAGCGTTAGCGGCTTGGGCCGTGCGTGGCAAGTCCGCGACGATTCTGGCACCGTCGGAGTGGGAAGGTACGCGAACGCGGGCCTCTGTATCCCTGACGTTTGATGACGGGCCGAGCGAATCGACACTGGATCTGCTGGACGTACTGGACCGGTGGCATGTAAAGGCGACGTTCTTCCAGTGCGGCGGGAATATCCGGCGGCTGCCGGGGGTCGCACAGGAAGTGCTGGCGGCCGGGCACGAGATTGGAAATCACACTGAGCATCATCCGCGGTTTGACTTCCGGTCCGCGCGGTACATCCACCAAGAGCTCGAAGCGGCGCAGAATACCATTCAGGAGTTTGTGGGGATTCGTCCGGTGTTGTACCGGCCGCCGTTTGGCATACGGTGGTTCGGGATGGGACGGGCGCAGAAGAAGCTGGGGCTGAAGAGCGTGATGTGGAGTTGCATCGGGCTCGATTGGCGGTTGGGGTCGTCAGCGATTGCGGCGCGGTGCAGCAAGGCTGCCCGGAGTGGCGCGATTTACTGCTTGCATGACGGGCGGGAGATGCAGAAGAAGCCCAACGTACGCCCGGCGATTGAGGCGGTGAAGCGGCTGATTCCGGAGCTGATCGACCGGGGGTACGACTTTGAGACGGCGAGCGAGATTTTGAGTCCTGAGCCTCCGGTGCGGTTGTCCGGGCGGGGCTAGACGGTTTTGCCGCCGCTGGCGGCGATGCGCAGATTGGCCGGCTGCTTCCCGTTGGTTTTGCGGGGGAGTCCTGAGGTGGCGCCGGTGACGGGTCCGGTGGCGCCTACATAATCCATCAGCATTACATCACCTGTCTTGTTGCGGAGCTGGCCTTTGGCGTTTAAATGGACGCGGAAGACAAGCTGCAAGCGAGACGGGAACTCCTCCGACGGTTTGACGCCGAGCTTGATGGCGAGGTCGTCGAGGTTGGCGTCCGAGGAGAAGTAGAGGCCCATGGCCTCATAGGCGCGGTCTTCCATGGCTTGGAAGACCCAGATGCGAGCATCCTGCATCCAGGCGGGGGCGAAGACCGATACCAAGACATGTACGGCGCGGGGACCTTCGTTGAGAGAGTCCGCGATGTCCTGGCCGTCTTCCGTTTGGGCGTTGTTGATGGCACGGGCTTCGGGGTCCCAGGTGAGGTCCAGGGCTTCCGGGAATTCGAGGGCCTGGACGTGGGGGTTCTGGGCTGGGGTCCCGACGAGAATCAGGTTGGAGCCGGGTTCGCGAAGGTCGTCACAGCGGAACGAGGCCGCGTCTGTATCCTCCATGTCGATGCCGTTCATCAGGAACGAGCGTGACAGATGCTTGAGGAGTTGGGCGGTGCCGGCAGTGAGCGTCCGCGCTGTGTTGTCACACAGTGGGTAGATGAAATTCACAGGGTAAGCCTGTGCATTTAAGCTGTTAGCAAATATGCCCGTCCAGCATTTTCTATACGAGAGCTTTTGAAGGTCCTCATTCGCCAGGATGGTGAATGTGTGACGTAGCTTCTTTTGGCTTTCTGACTGATGCCCGGCCTGACCTTCCACCGCCTGCAGCGCGTAAATGCACCCCGCCGCTGCAAATCCCGCACGCAGCACCGCATTGAGAGCTTTGACCCAACGACGGATGGTCCGTTCGTCGGGGTCCGGCAGGAGGTCCTCGAGGTCCGACTTTTCGGTGCCTTCGGTACGGGCGAGGATGAGGCGGAAGACCTGTTCGTGGCGTTGGAGATCGGGCCATTTGTCGAGTTTTTCGCGCAGGACGTGCTGTGCCAGAGCTATGGCTCTGGTGCGCGCCGAGGGTGTGGAACTCGTAATGGACATAGATCACTGTCCGGTCGGTCCGGTACGCCCAGACCGGAAGGAATAGTTACAGTGTGCGCCGTTCGGTCCTGTCTGTAAAGGCATGTCCGTTGAGTCTTCGTAAGTCTCAGATTCTAATGTAGTTTTAGTTCATGACGAACGCGCTTGCGGCTGCCTCCCATCGAGATTCTCTTGTTTTCGCCTACTCTTCTCTGCATCGTACGGGGAACCGGTATCTTGGTCCGGACCATGCTGATGATGTGGCACAGCAGGCCTTTTTGAAGACCTGGCAGAACCTGCACCGGCTGGAAAAGTCGACGGAAGTAGCGCCGTATGCGAATCAGGTGGCGGCGAACTTTGCGCTGGACAACATTCGCCGGAATCAGCGGTTCGCGCCGGGCGGGCTGGACAATCTGTATCACGATGGTCCGCGTACGAAGGTGGAGAATCCGGAGGCGAAGCTGTTGGTGCAGAAGGCGCTGTCGTGCCTGAATCCGCGGCAGCTGGCGGTGAATTCGCTGTTTTACTTTGAGGGGTACACGACGGCGGAGATCGGGAAGAAGTTGGGGATGAGCGAGGGTCATGTGCAGGTGGAACTGCACCGGTCGCGGCGGAAGATGCGTGCGGCGCTGGCGGATTAGGCCTGGCGGTAGAAGCTGAGTGTGTTGTCGCCTTGGCGGAGGGTACGGTAGCGGGTGAGTGCGCCGTAGGACTCTTCCAACTGGAATCGGGAGGCGTGCTGGGCGATAACTAAGCCGTGCTTTTGCGCGGCGTTGAGGCAGAGGGCGTACTCTTTTTCGAGCGGGTACGGCGGGTCGATGAACAGGATGTCGGCGGGGTAGTCGGCAATCACGGCGGCGGCTTTGGCTTTGACGAGACGCGCGCGGTCGGCCACCTTCAGGGCTTCGATGTTCGCCTTGCAGATGGTTGCGGCGGCGGGGTCTTTTTCAATCAGGATCGCGCGGGCGGCGCCTCGGCTGACGGCTTCGAGTCCTACGGCTCCGGTGCCGGCGTAGGCGTCGACGAAGGTGGCGCCTTCGAGATCTGGAGTGAGGATACTGAAAAGGCTTTCGCGGAGACGGTCCGGCGTGGGGCGTGTGGTGTCGCCGGGTACGGACTTGAGGAGACGGCTGCGGAACTCGCCACCGATGATACGGAGCATACTTTGTTGATTAGATGCGTTCGCCGTACTTTTCGAAGTGGCGGGCGGCGGCGCTTTCCACCCAACGGTCACGGGCGATGCGGTTCTTAAACTCCGGCAGCATGGCTTGATAGTAGTTGATGTGGGCTTCGGTCCAGCGGGCGATTTGGCGGTACTGCGAGACGCCCATGCTGTTGAGCTTCTTTTCGAGGACGGGACCGATGCCTTTGATGGTCTTGAGGTCGTCGGGTCCGGCGGCGGGGTCGGGGGCGATGAGCGGGGGCGGTTCGACGAGGGTCATACCGGGCATCTGCTCGATCATCGCCCGGAGCTTGTCGAGTTCGGCTTGTGCCGTATCGGCGCGGCGTTTCTCCGATTGCAGGTCTTCGACTTGCGCTAGGAGGCGGGCGAGGGCGGCGTCCTTTTCCTTTAAGAGGGACTGCTGCTTGGCGTCGGAGGTACGGGAGCCGGCGGTGAGACGTTCGATCTGCTGTTCGGCGATACGAACCTTTTCCTGCGCGGTGGCGAGTTGGCTTTCAAGCTTCGACAGGTTCTGGCGGACCTGCTGGGCTTCTTCGCGATCCTTGGTGGCGGACTTTTCAATGGGTGCGAGACGTTCGACATCGCGTTCGGCGGTGCGAAGCTTTTGGCGCGTGGCGTTCAATTCCGCTTCGAGTGATTCGGCCTTGTCTTGCAGGCGGCGGAGTTGGTCCCGCATGTCGCGGGCCTGCTCTTCGGCATCGGAGGCGGCGATGGAACGGTTTGCTTCCGTACGCAGGTCGAGGCGGAGGGCGTCGAGTTCGCGATTGGCGCGCTGGATCTTTTGGGTCCAGACGCCCTCGAGTTCCATGGAACGGCGGCGTTCGGCTTGACGGGTCCACCACCAGCCAATGGCGAAGCCGATGATTCCAGCCAAGCTGACACTCACGAAAATCTTGACGATGAGGTAGGTCATTGTCGCCCGGCGTTTGGAAGTACGAGGAATTCAACTCGGCGGTTGCGCGCTTTGTTGCTGTCGGTATCGTTGGGGGCGATGGGCTTGGTCTGGCCGTAGCCTACGTCCTTGAGATGGCTTTGTGCGACACCGCGCGATTGGAGGTAGCGGCGGACGGATGCGGCCCGGCGTTTGCTGAGGGAAAGATTCTTGTTGGCGTCTCCGTCAGCGTCGGTGTGGGCTCCAATTTCGACGACTGTGTTGCGGGGGGCCGCACGCAGGATGCGGGCAATGCCGTCCAAAACAGCACGGGATTGCGGGAGAAGTACGTCAGTGGCGCCGCGGAAGGCGATGGTGTGACCGGTGAGGTCCTGCTGGAGCTTGTTGTCGACAACGGGCTTGGCAGGGGGACTTGCGGGGTTGGCGGAAGAGGTGGGCGCCGGTGGGGGCAGAGGCACGGCGGCGGCTGTCGCAGGGGCGATGGGAAGTCCCCAGGGACTGACGATGACTTCTGTTATGCCCCATACGGCACCGATGCGGCGTGCGGCGTCCTCACTGACGATGGGCGCGCCCGGCGCACCGGATAACCGAGCGGTTTGCCCTTCGATTTGAAGGCCGTTGGGTGGGATTTCGATGCCGGCGTCGCGGAGCGCGGCAGAGGAGCGGAGGAGCAGGTCCTGCTCGATGGCTGGGGACACGGACACGGCGGTGTACCAGGCGAGCCCGGCCACAGCTACTGCGCCTGCGGCGGGCAGGCCCCAAGTCCGATGCATGACAGTGTCCAGAATGGGTAGCGTACCCCAGCGGGAAAGGCCAAAGCAACCGCCGTTGGGGCGGAGTGTTTGACGATACAATTCTCTAACGATGATGCAGAAAGCCGGTTGGGCCCTGATTGCGGTCATAGGAGCGATTGCACTCGGCGGTATCGCCATCCTGCGTGGCGAGCAGATTAACAGCATGTGGCTGATTGCCGCTTCCGTGTGCGTGTACCTGGTGGCGTACCGGTTTTACGCAGCTTTTATCGCGGCGAAGGTGATGGCGCTGGACGAACAACGCGCTACGCCGGCCGAGCGTTTGCGCGACGGGCATGACTTTGAACCCACGAACAAGTGGATTGTCTTTGGGCATCATTTTGCGGCCATTGCGGGGCCGGGTCCGCTGGTGGGTCCGACGTTGGCGGCGCAGTTCGGGTACTTGCCGGGTACGCTTTGGATCATCCTGGGTGCGGTGTTGGGCGGCTGTGTACAGGACTTTGTGATTCTGTTCTGTTCGATGCGGCGCGACGGAAAAACGCTGGGCCAGATGGCGCGCGAGGAAGTGGGCAAGGTCGGCGGGATTGTGGCGCTGGTGACGGTGCTTCTGATTATGGTGATCCTGCTGGCGGTTGTCGCGCTAGTTGTGGTGAATGCGCTGGCGGAGTCGCCCTGGGGTACGTTTACGATCGCGGCGACGATGCCGATTGCGGTGTTCATGGGGTTGTATCTGCGGTATCTGCGTCCGGGCAAGGTACTGGAGTGTTCGGCTTTGGGGTTCGTGCTGGTGATGGCGAGCATCTTTGGGGGCGAGTGGGTTTCAAAGTCCGCGGAGTGGGCCCCGGTGTTTACCTATAGCGGTACGGCATTGGCGCTGATGGTGATCGCGTACGGGTTTTTGGCGAGTTCGCTGCCGGTGTGGCTGTTGCTGGCGCCTCGCGATTATCTGTCGACCTTTGTGAAGCTGGGCGTGGTAGCAATGCTGGCGGTGGGCATCGTGGCGGTGCGTCCTGAATTGCAGATGCCGGCGTTGACGCGATTCGTAGACGGCACGGGTCCGGTGTTTGCAGGTACGATCTTTCCGTTCTGCTTTATTACGATTGCTTGCGGGGCCATTTCCGGGTTCCACGCGTTGATTTCGTCGGGTACGACGCCAAAGCTGATTGCGCGTGAGACGCATGCGACGGCTGTCGGGTACGGGTCGATGTTGCTCGAAAGCTTTGTGGCGATTATGGCGATGATCGCGGCGTGCGTGCTGGATCCGGGCGTGTACTTTGCGGTGAATTCGCCGGCTGGCATTGTGGGCGCGACTCCGGCGGCGGCCGTCGAGACGATCACGAATTGGGGCTTTCCGGTGCAGGCGTCCACCATGGCGGATCTGGCATCGGATGTGGGCGAGAAGTCGCTGTTCTATCGCACGGGCGGGGCTCCTTCATTGGCGTTGGGTATGGCGCATATCTTTGCGAGCGGAGGCGGCGGCAAGGCGATTCTGGGCTTCTGGTATCACTTCGCGATCATGTTTGAGGCGCTGTTCATCCTGACGATTATCGACGCTGGTACGCGAGTGGGGCGGTTTATGTTGCAGGATCTGGCGGGACATATTTATAAGCCGCTGGGTCGCACGGGGTGGATGCCAGGCGTGATTGGCGCGTCGGCAATTGTGGTGGGCGCTTGGGGGTACTTCCTGTACCAAGGCGTGAAGGATCCGCTGGGTGGCGTGAATACGCTGTGGCCGCTGTTCGGGATCGCGAATCAGCTGCTGGCGAGTTTGGCGTTGTGTGTGGCGACGACGATTCTGATCAAGATGCATCGTGCAAAGTACATGTGGGTGACGTGTGTACCGCTGGTGTGGCTGATGACGGTGACGTACACAGCGGCGCTGCAGAAGATCTTTTCCGACCTGCCTCGCATCGGATTCTTGGCGCAGGCGCGAGTGTTGCAGGCGAATCTGGATGCCGGTAAAGTGGCGGCGGACAAGATCGCGGCGACGCAGACGATGATCTTTAACGCGCAGATCGATGCGGCGATTTGTGTGGTGTTCCTGATTCTGGTGACGATCGTGGTGATAGATTCGGTTCGCGGGTGGATCGGGATCCTGCGTGGGGAACGCGATGCGACGGTGTCCGAGACGCCGTTTGTAGCGACGGCTTTGCGTCCGGAGGAAGTATAGCGATGGTACGCCGGTTTTTTGCGATTTTACTGGGTATTTTGCGGGAGATCGGGGATGAGAATGCGTACTCGCGGTACTTGCGTATGCATGGGGTAGCGGCGTCGCCGGAGGCTTGGCGGAAGTTCAGCGACCGGCGGATGCAGGGCAAGTACGCGAAGGCGAAGTGTTGTTAGTTTTTTGTTTGTGACTTTCTGCCGGGCTGCTGCGTATACGGTGCAGCAGAGCGGACCTTTTGAGCCAACTCCTTAGCTTCGAAACTCTATACCGGGATCATGCGAGCCGCGTGTTCCGCTATGCCTTGGCGCTTTGCGGCGATGAGGCACGGGCTCGCGACATCGTGTCCGAGACGTTTCTGCGTGCCTGGGCGGCGCCTACGCCGTTGCGCGTCGAGACGGTGCGGGCGTATCTCTGCGCGATCGCGCGGAACCTCTATCTGGCGGAGCTGAGAAACACACGAAGACTGGTGCCGATTCAGGCAGCAGGCGAGGTCGTGGCTTTGACGGAAGAAGCCGATAACTTGGCGGAACGCCGGCAATTGCGTGAGGCTGTGGGGAAGTTGCCCGAAGGATTGCGGTCGGCGTTGTCGCTGGTGGTGTGGGAAGAGTTGTCGCTTGCCGAGGCAGCGCAGGTGCTGGGGATCAGCGTCTCGGCGATGAAGATGCGGGTGGCGCGGGCGAAGCTCGAGTTGGCAAAACAGATCAAGCAACGGGAGAGCTGGAGATGAATGATGCTTTGGAATTGCCACGTCCGGTGATGGACGATTTGGCCGTACTGTATGTGAGCGGTGAGGCGTCGGCAGAGACTCGGGAGTTGGTGGAGCAGTATGCGGCGCAGCATGCGGATTATGCATCGGCGTTGCGGGCGGAGGCGCCGGAAGTTGCGAGGACGGAGGAGGCAATGGAGGTGGCGGAGATGCAGGCTTTGAAGAGGACGAAGGAGTATTTGTTTATGCGTACGTTGTTCTTTGCGATGGCGGTGGCGTTCTCACTGTCGCTGGGGCTGTTTACCTTCAATGATGACGGGGTGACGTTCCTGCTGTTTCGGGATGCCCCGGGGGTGTTTTGGGCGTTCTCCGGGGTGGCAGTGGCGTCGTGGGTCGCGTGGGGGTTGATGCGGCGGGAGTTAGCGAAGACGGGGCTTTAGCGATTACGCGAGAGGACGAATGCGGATTCGTTCTTTCTGGACGATCCAAAGTTCCCTCTCTGGAGTGCGTTGGCGCAAAAGAGGAAGCAGCATCCGCGCCAGTTCGATGATCGAGTGTTTATCCTGGGCTTTGGAGCGCAGAACGATCGCACTGATGGCGACAAGCCCCGGTGGACGGCTGATGTCGGCAAAGTCGAGGTCGAGTGTTACAAGAATGCGGCCCTCCGCTGCGACTGCGAGCGCGATGCTGGTGTCCGGTTCCCCGATCAGGCGCTCGTCATGCACCGTGTCCACGTTGAAGCCGCCATCGCGGCGCAGATCTGCTACTTCGACAGGAAGGTTTTCGTCAATCTTGAACTTCAAGCGCTAAGCTCTACCGGTAGCGACAGTGTTTCTTCGCGCGCCAGCTCGGCGGCGTAGTGCAGTGCTGCGTCTATGTCGGGCGACGTTAGAGATGGGTAGCTGGCGAGGATCTCTTCGCGCGGGACACCTGCGGCCAGGTTATCTAAGATGACGGATACGAGTACACGGGTGCCTCTGATGCAGGCTCTGCCGTGGCATATGGCGGGATCGAGCGAGATTCGTTCCATCCATCCGTGGTGCATATGTCTGAATGTAGCGCAAGGCGGCGGATAGAATAGGTCTGGCCGCCTTATGAAACCCACCATCGTCCTCAACTTGATTGACGCTTTCCGGCATTCGAAGACCATGTTTACTGCCGTACAAATGGGCGTCTTCGAGGGCAATCGCGACCTTGGTGTGGCGGGGGACCGGCTCCTGGAAGGATGCGCCGCTTTGGGGCTTCTGGAGCGTACCGCGGATGGTGGGTACGTGAACACCGCCGAGGCTGATACGTACTTGCGAAAGGACAGTCCGCACACTTTGACGGGGTACATTCTGTACTCCAACAAGGCGCTGTATCCGATGTGGGGGAACCTCGAGGACGCAGTTCGCGAGGGGTCCAACCGGTGGGGGCAGACGTTTGGGTTTACGGGCGGGGGTCCGCTGTTTTCGCATTTCTTCGAGACGGAGGAGAAGAAGCAGGACTTTTTGATGGGGATGCACGGGTTCGGGCAGTTGAGTTCGCCGACCCTGGTGCGATCGTTTGATCTGTCGCGGTTCCGGCGGTGTGTCGATCTGGGTGGGGCGACCGGTCATCTGGTGATGGCGGCGGTGGAGGCTTATCCGGGTATGCAGGGCGTGCTGTTCGATTTGCCACAGGCCATCGAGTTCGGAAAGCGTTTCGCCGAGGGCAAGGTGGGGCTTGTGGCGGGCGATTTTTTTGTGGATGCGCTGCCGGAAGGCGATTTATATTGCCTGGGGCGCATTTTGCATGACTGGAATGAAGAGAAAATACGCATGTTGTTACGACGGGTGGTGGACGCGTTGCCGGAAGGCGGCGCGCTGCTCATCGCCGAGAAACTGCTGCGGCCGGAGAACGTGTCGGCACATATGCAGTCGCTCAACATGCTGATTTGCACCGAGGGACGGGAGCGGACCTTGGAAGAGTACCGGGCGCTGTTGACAGAGGCCGGGTTCCGCAGCGTGGAGGGTAAAGTGACGGGATGTCCGGTGGACGGCATCCTGGCTGTCAAATAGGGGGAGAGTTTTCGTTGCCGGACAAGAATCACGACATTACGCGAATCCTTGTAGATTGGGATCAAAACCCGCAGGAGGCGCTGAACCGGCTAACGCCGCTGGTGTACCAGGAACTGCGGCAGTTGGCGGCATCGTACCTGCGGCGGGAGCGGCAGGATCATACGCTGCAGCCTACGGCGCTGGTGAATGAAGCTTACATGCGGCTGGCGGGCATGCAGGACTTTGCCTGGAAGGATCGCGGGCACTTTTTTGGAATCGCGGCGCGGGCGATGCGGATGATTCTGGTGGATTCGGCGCGGAAGACGCAGGCGCAGAAGCGCGGATCCGGCAACAAGGTGCAGTTGAAGGATGAGGTCCTGTATTCGCGCGAGAATTCCAGTGATTTTCTGGAGTTGAACGAAGCCATCGATGCGTTGCAGAAGTGGGATGAGCGCAAGTGTACGGTGGTGGAGATGAAGTACTTTGGCGGGATGACGTACGAGCAGATCGCCGAGAGTTTGGGGATCAGTCCGGGTACGGTGAGGCGGGATCTGGCGGTTGCCGAGGCGTTTTTGCGCCGGAAACTGGCCGGGCTGGCCGATAGCGCTCAGGCGTCGAGTTCGATCGGGTAGAGCGGACGGCGGCGGTTGCGGTAAGTGAATGACCGAGGGTCATTTGCTGTGGGTCCGGGAGTGTCGACAAGGATGATTTCGCCTGCGATGGGTGCGTAGGCTGCTTGTGGCGCGATGACGCCTTTGACGATCAGGATGTTCTGGCGTTCCGGGTGGATGCCTGCTCGGAGAAGCTGTTCGAGGCTCATGGGAGCCATGCGACGGCTCGTATACAGGATGGTGTTGCCTTGCGGAGTTTCCACAACGGCGCTGATTCCTTGATCGAAATGGCTCCAGCCGCCGTGGCGGACTTGGGTTTCTGTAAAGATGCCGTCGAAGATGGTGGTGACGCGGCCTTCTGCCACTTCCCCTCTTACGCCTGCTGCGATGCAGCGGTCGACTGACTGACGGTCATAAAGAACGACGACAACCTTAGCGGCACCCTGCTTGACGCACTCTTCGTAGAGGGTTCGGGAGCTTGCGGAACTGCCTCCGCCGACGTTGTCGCCTACGTCCATGAGTACGACAGGCTTCTTGGTGCTTTGGATGGCATGGGCCACGGCTTGTTGCGGGCTGGGGAGTTGCGGCAGGAAGTCCGCACGCCGATTCCAGGCTCGCTCGGCGAGGTAGCTGGCGGCTTTGCGGGCGAGGTCGGGGTCGTTGTCGGCGACTGCTAGAAACGTGGTTCCCATCTCGGCGACGTCGGCGTAATAAAAGCCCAGGCATACGCTGGCGGAGAGGATGCCGGGCCATTGCAGGACCTCGTTGAGGTCGTCGTAGAGGGCTTTAGCCGGCATCCCTGCGGTGTTCTGCGCCGCGATGGGGATCGCCCAGGGTGGGGCTTCCAAGGCCATCACGGGCTTCTTATTGTCTTTGAGGATCTGGTAGAGCAGGTTTGCGGCTTCGATGCCTCGCTCACGTTGGTCCAAGTGGGGGTTGCTGCGGTAGGCCGTGATGGCTGTCGCGTGGTCCACCATGGATTGTGAAACGTTGGCGTGCAGGTCCAGGGTAACGACGATGGGAAAGTCTGGGCCGTACTTGGTGCGGAGACGGCGGAGGATCTCTCCGTCCGCATCGGGGTACGCCTCGCTGACTGTTGCGCCGTGGAGGGCGACCAACAGGCCGTCGATTGGGGCGGTGATGGCGTTGAGGAGTGCGTCGGCAATGCGTTCGAAGGCTTCTGCGGTGATGGTGCCACTCGGTACGGCAAAGGTGGCGAAGCCGGGTTCGATTTCGAGGGCGTTCTGATGGCAGCCCTCGATCATGCCTCCGAGTTCGTGCGCGACTCCGGTCCAGCGGTCAAGGAGAGTCTGACCGGCGGTCATTGACGTGGTGGCAAAGTCGTCCCAAATGGTCGGCGTATCGAGGAAGGTGTTCGATTCGTGGAGGAAGCCGAGGATACCGATGGTCATGTCAGTAGCTGAGAAAGCCTCCGTCGGCGAGCAGGGTGGAGCCGGTAATAAAACTGGCACGGTCGCTGAGGAGGAAGGCTACGGCTTCACCGATTTCGGTGGGGGTACCTTGGCGGCCTAGCGGGGTGAGGCGGGCGTAGGATCGTTGCGGCGCTGCGGCTGAAATGGGTGCCGAGGCAGCAGTGGCGATGTCGCCGGGCGCGACGGCGTTGACGCGGATGCGGTGGGGTGCGAGTTCGAGCGACATAGCCTGCGTGAGCGCCGTGATGGCGGCTTTAGAGGCGCAATAGATCGCTGCGTGTTCTTGCGCGGCGAAGGCTCCGACGCTACTGATGTTGACGATGGCTGCCGGGGTTCCTTCTGCCACCGCGTAGCGCGCGACTTCCTGCGAACAGTAGATGACGCCTTTGACGTTGACGTTCAACAATTCGTCGATGTGTTCGGGGCTGGCGGTAAGGAATGGCGCGATAGACGGCACGCCGGTGATGGCGGCGTTGTTGACCAGTCCGTCGAGGCGGCCGTAGCGTTCGAGAACAGCGGCGACACCGCGAGCGACAGCCTTGGGGTCGCGGACATCGCACGTGTCCGGCTGGAAGATGGCTGTTTTGGCGTCGTAGGATTCGAGGACGCGAACGATGCCGGCGCCGATGCCTGTGGCACCTCCGGTGACGATATAGACACGGTCATTGAGCATGACGGAGAAGTTCCTGTAACTGACCGGCGGTCATATTTTGAGCTGGGTGACGGCCGGCGGCGGCTTCTATGGACGCTGGATCCTTGAAGCCGTGACCTGTAATGAGGCAGACGGCGGGTTCGTTCTGCATTTCCGACGCGAGGTAGCCGGCGAAAGCAGTAGCGCCCGCGGGTTCGCAGTAGATGCCTTCTTGCGAGAGCAGAATCTGTTGCGCCTGATGTACTTGTGCGTCGGTGACGGAGATCGCTTGGCCGCCGCATTCTGCAAGGCGCTGGCGGGCAAGGGTCGCGTCGATGTCTGTAGGTACAGAGAGGCCGCTGATGGTGGTGGTGCTGGGGTCGCCGTAGCGCCAGTTGGGATTGACGACCGTCGCGCAGCCTTCGGGCTGTACGGCGTGGACCTTTACCTTGCCTTGAAAACCTTGGACGAGGGCGGCGTAGAGCCCTCCGCCGCCGACGGGAGCGAAGACGTTCTGGGCATCCGGCAGTTCGTGGGCGATGATTTCGACGCCTTGCATGCCTTGGGGGCAGTAGCGGAAGGCGGAGACGATCAGCGGGTGTCCGCTATTGGTGAGGACGTTGAAGACGTCGGTGGTGACGGCAGGGTCCGCGGTGAAGCCGGGGATGAGGACGATTTGGGCGCCGTGGGCGCGCATTTGGATGAGCTTGCCCGCGGGGGCTTCAGGGCTGGCAACGATAACAGCGCGGATGCCGGCGCGGGCGGCGAAGGCGGCGAGTGACGCTCCGGTGTTTCCGGAGGAGGTGGCCACGACGAACCTGCGGTCCTTGGGCAGGAGCGAGAGTTCGCGCTCGATGAAACGGTCTTTATAGGAGCCTGTGGGGTTGCACTGTTCCAGCTTGAAGCGGAGGTTGGGGTAACGCGCGCTGGGGATGCACGGGGTGTTGCCGGAGATGGTGGTCAAAAGATGAGGTCCCCCTGGCCGATGGCGCGGGGGACGAAGCCTTTTTGAAGCTCAATTAGCGCCGTGTCGATGTGTTGCTGGCCGTCCTCAATGGTGAAGAGGCCGTGCGAGGGGAAGAATCCCTGGATGTTGCGTCCCGCGAGTTTGGGCAGGTCCTGACGGTAGGCCGTGAGGTCGGAGCCTGGGGCGTTGATGAGGCCGAGTAGGCCGCCGTAGAAGACGATGTCGGCAGAAAACAGATGCTCGCCATCGAGCAGGAACGCAACGGAATCCTCAGAGTGGCCTCGCACGGGGATGGTTTCGATGGTGAAGCCTTGCAGATCGAGCGTGGCACCAGGGCGGTAGGTTCGGACATCCAGGCAGGGTGCGTACACCATGTGTTCCGGGTAGCCGGGGTTGTCGGACTGACCGGCGGTCAGTATCGGGGCCGTCAGATCGGACGTACACACCTCGGCGTTGAGTTCGCGCGCTAGAGGGGCCGTGCCTGCGGCGTGATCGGGGTGGTGGTGCGTGACCAGGATGGTGACGGGCGGCAAGGGATCGCCGAATTCCGCTTTCAGGTTGGCGATGATTCGTGAGTTGGCCAGGCCGCTGCCTGCGTCGATGAGCAGGATGCCGCCGTGGTCGCGGCGGAGGGCGTATATGTGACAGTCCCAGGGGCTGCTGAGGCCGAATTGGCGGCTGCCGACGAGGTACAGCCAGGGGAGAATGCGCAAGGCTAGCTTTCCTCCGCGAGGAGGAAGAGGGTGTCGCCCGCTTCGACGATGGGCATTTCGCGCGTGAGACCGATGGTGGCGTCGATCGGCGCCGCGTACTCTTCGATGGTGGCGCCCCATTCGTCGACGAGGTAACCGAGCCGTTGGCCTGCGCGGACTTTCTGGAGCAGGTGAACGTCGAGCATCAGGAAGCCAGGTTTTGAGGCCGCGATTCCGCCGTCGGTGTTGCCTACGCCGGAGAGGCGACGCGGCGGTTGCGCGGGGAGGTCGGGTTCGCCTTCGAGAATGCCCAGGTGGCGCATCAGGTTGACGATGCCGCGCTTCATCATGGCAAGGTCGGCGAGGGCGATGCGTCCGGCGCCCCAGGCTTCGGTGTACAGGAACGGGATGTTGCGGGCTTTGGCGGAGGAGATGGTACGGCCGGGCTCGATGATGGGGTGCCCCCAGATGACAGGCGCACCGAAGGATTCGGCGGCGCGGAGGGCACGGAGGTCGGTGGTGTCGTAACCGACCATGGAGGGCATTCCGTAGCGAACACCACCACTGTGTAGGTCGAGGTAGAAGGACGCCCGTGGGAGGATTTCCTGATCGAAGGCCCAGGCGATGCGCTGGCTGCTGGAACCGTCGGGGTCGCCTGGGAATACGCGCGCGAGGTTGAGACCATCGACAGGGTTGACGCGCGAGCAGGCGCGGTGTGCAGGCGGATTCAGGACCGGGACGCAGAGCAAAGTGCCGCGCATGAGGCCGGGGTCGAGTTCGCGGAAGAGTTCGTAGATGGCGCGGGGACCTTCGTACTCATCGCCGTGTACGCCGGCGGAGACGACCAGGGTGGGACCTGAGGATTCGCGAATCCCGGTGATGGTAAGCACGGGGAGTTCGAGTGAGGCGCCAGGAACGGAGATGCTGCGGGTGAGCTTCAAACGGCTAGGGTAGCTAGAAACGGTAGGTGTTCGGTCAGGACTGTCTAGTCATGGATGAAGGTTACAGCAGCTGACAAAAATTTTGCATATAATCTGTGGAGCACTCGCTTTGCTGCGAGGTAAGCAGATGGGGTTGATCACGATGAAGCACACCGCACGTTCGGTATGGCAGTATTCGCTCTTCGTTTTCGCGCTGGCAGTGGCGGCTCTGTATCCCGCTCATTCCTATGCGCAAGTATTGTACGGTTCCCTTGTCGGAACTGTCACGGATCCTAGTGGCGCGGCAGTTCCCAGCGCTACAGTAACCGCCACCAACAAACAGACCGGCCAAGTTCGCACCACGGAAACTAATGCGGCCGGCGGTTATACGTTCGTAGCTGTACAACCGGGCCAGTACACCGTAAAGGTGACGGCCAATGGCTTCCGCACTTCGCAGGACGAAGGTGTGGAAGTCTCGTCGAACCTGACGAGCCGTTCGGATATCGCACTGCAGGTCGGTAACGTGACCGAGTCAGTGACGATTGAAGCCTCCGCAGTGACGCTGCAGACCGATAGCGCCAGCGTACGCGGCGAAGTACAGGGCAAGCAGATGGTGAATCTGCCGATGCCGGTTGGCCGCAACTACCAGAACATCCTAGTTACGATTCCGGGCTTTAGCCCCCCGCAGAACGCGCACTCGGTGCCGACGAATCCGTCGCGCGCCCTTCAGTCGAACGTCAATGGCGCTCCGGCTGCCGGTGTGAACGTACGACTGGACGGTGCGTCGAGCCAGCAAACCTGGCTGCCGCACATCAGCGCCTATGTACCCTCGCTCGAAGCGATTGAGACGGTGAACGTGGTGACCAACAGCTTTTCGGCCGAACAGGGCCTGGCTGGCGGTGCGGCGATCAACGTACAGATCAAGAGCGGCACCAATGAATTTCATGGTTCGGGCTTCTGGTACAACAACAACAACAAACTGCTGGCAAAGCCGTTTACCTTTGCCCTGTTGAACCAGCAGAACCAGCGCAATCCGAAGTATGTGTTCAATCAGGCCGGTGGCTCGATCGGCGGCCCGATTGTGAAGAACAAGCTGTTCTTCTTTGGCGCCTATGAAGCGACGACGCGCCGTGAGTTTGCCAACAACACGGGTACGCTGGCGACCAACGCGATGCGTACGGGTAACTTGTCGGAAGGTCTATCGATCTTCTCGCCGAATCCTGGCATCATCTACGACCCGACCACCGGCAATTCCAACGGTCAGGATCGTACGCCGTTTGCGGGCAACATCATTCCCGCGGCTCGTATTTCGCCCATTTCGCGGGCGATCATGGCCAAGATCCCGACCGTAGCCGATGGGTTCCGCGATAACAACTACTTCGCCACTGGCGGGTTCCTGTTTGACCGGCACACGCTGGACACGAAGGTGAACTACAACATCAACGAAAAGTGGACTGCCTACGGACGTTATAGCGTTCTGGGGTACACGATGAACAACCCGGGCATGCTCGGCGAGATCGTCGGCCCTGGTATTTCGGGCAGCGGCGGCAACACCGGTAACGCGACGGGTACCACGCATTCGGCAACGATTGCGACGACGTACGTACTGCGCCCGAACCTGATTCTGGACGCGAACTTCGGTTACACGCGCTACGGCACGGGTGTGGAGCAGCCGTTCCTCGATCAGAACATCGGCCGTGAGGTGTTGGGCATCCCCGGTACGAATGGCGCGCGGCGGTTTGAAGGCGGCTGGCCGCGGTTCACGTTTGGCGGATTTACGACGCTGGGTGTGCCGGATACGTTCATGCCGTACACGCGCCGCGATCCGCAGACCCAGTATGTGGCGAACATCAACTGGACCAAGGGTACGCACCAAGTCCGTTATGGTATCGACGTGTACCACCAGGATCTGAACCACCAGCAGGCAGAATTTGCCGGCCAGAACCATGGCGCGCAGGGTGGCTTCAACTTTGCACAGGGCCCCACGCTGCTAAACGGCGGCGCGACGGGTACGCCGTTCCATACCTGGGCGTCGTTCCTGTTGGGCCTGGCCAGCAACTACGGCACGACCTATCAGGTGGACGCCCAGTACGGCACGCGTACCAAGATGTACAGCGCGTACATCCAGGACACCTGGCAGGTGAACCAGAAGCTGACAGTGAACTACGGCGTACGGTACACGAACATCCCGATGCCTCGCCGCGTAACGGAAGCGGGCGAGCGCGGTATGGAACGCTACGACTTCAACACCAACAAGATGATGGTTTGCGGCGTTGGCGTTGTGCCGGAGGATTGCGGCACCAAGAACTCGAATACGCTGTTTGCGCCGAGCCTTGGTATTGCCTACCGTCCGAATGACAAGACTGTTATCCGTACGGGCTTTGGCATCAACTACGATCCGCTCAACCTGATCCGTGCGCTGCGTACGAATTACCCGATGCTGCTCATCCTGAATGGCAACGCTCCGAACACCTGGACTCCGGTTACCACGCTGTCGCAGGGCATTCCGACGCCGGTGGTTCCGAACCTCGGCAATGGCATTATCGACATCCCGTCGACGTATGCTCTTGCTTCGACCGGTGACGAGTTCAAGCGCGCCTACATCATGAGCTGGAACTTCACGGTGCAGCGCCAGATCAGCAAGACGCTGACGGCTCAGGCCGGTTACGTGGCAAACCGCACGGTGCGCCAGACGAACTTCCTGGATCTGAACGCTGGCCAGACGATTGGCACGGGCAACGCCGGCCGCCGCTTCTTCCAGAATTTTGGACGTACGGTGACGACGTCGCGCGTGGAACCCCTGGGACGTACGAACTACGATTCGCTGCAGGCGAAGTTGGATGCGCGGTTTGCACGTGGCTTCCAGAGCGGTATCGCGTACACCTGGTCGAAGTCGATCGGTATCTGCTGCAACACGAACAACGACGGTGGTCCGGCCATCAGCGCCAGCCAGTACTTTGGCCTGAACCGGTCTCTGTCGCCGTTTGACCGCCGCCATAACTTCCAGATGACGATGTCGTACGAATTGCCGTTTGGCGCAGGCGGGGTGACCGCCACCAAGGGCGTCGCTGCTGCATTGCTCGGCGGATGGCGCATCAGCAGCCTGTTGTCAGCCTACAGCGGTTCGCCGTTCACGGTGGCCGCTGACGGTACGTCGCTGAACATGCCGGGTAGCTCGCAGCAGGCGGACGTGCTTGGCACGCCTCGCCGGCTCGGCAACTATGGCCGTGGCCAGGCGTACTACGACTGGACGACGTTCAAGTCTGTGACGAACGCTGCAGGTCAGGCAGAAGCGCGCTTTGGTACGGGCGGGTTGATGAACCTGACCGGCCCTGGCATCTTCAACATGGACCTTGGCGTACACCGCGGGTTCCGCATCAGCGAACGGTTTAACGCCGAGTTCCGCGCTGAGGCGCTGAACCTGACGAATACGCCGCAGCTGGGCAATCCGTCGAACAACATCTCGAGCTTGCGTACGAGCAACGGCGCATTCACGGGCGGTGTGTTCGAAATCACGGGCGTCGCAAATACGGGTCGCGACGGATTGGTGCAGCGCGCCATCCGCCTCGGCATCCGCATGACGTTCTAACCCACGACGGTTGCTGTTCTCGAAGTGAAGCGGGCGGTCCTGAAAAGGGCCGCCCGTTTTGTTTTTATACGCTCCTGCGTCCCATCAAAAGATAGACGAGGATGACGGCGAGTAGCAGGCCGCCGATGCTGGTGCCGTACACGGGGCCGCCGTAGTAATAGCCGCCGCCGCCAAAGAGCAGCAGAAGAATGAAAAGAACCAAAACTAAGTTCATGAGCTTGTCCTCCTTGATCCGGCCACTAGGATGAATGCGCCGGCGGCAAGCGCCGCTACGCTACCAATGACGGGAATGTATGCCGTGTGGGTTTTGTCCTTGGAAATATCAATAGGGCCAAGGTCCACTACTTTTTCTTTGGTTGTGAAGGAAAAGCCGCCGGTCACCAGACCAATCAGGCCAAAGGCCAGCAGCGCGATCGCCAGAATTTTCATGCTCATTTCTCCGTTTGTGTCTTACAGCTGATTCCAAATAAACCAGAGGACGATGAGTCCGGTGGGTACACCCAATAGCCAAGCGCCAATGTATTTCATGCTGTTTGCAGCCTCCGCCAGGAGAGTATGCACGGCACTTGCCAACCTGTAGGTTATTGATTTTCAACGCTTTTATCAGGGGCCTGGAGTTAGGCGTTACAGATCGGGCCGGAAAGACGGTGTAGGGGGTACAAAAGTTCCCAGCGCGGTGGTCAAGGCGGAATGGCCGATCGAGTCATTCACATCGATTCAGAGAATTTGCCGAAGAGGTGCGCATTCTTATATAATTCGCGGGTCTGTACCTCGCTGTAGGGGGAACTAAAACATGCACCTAGACGTGCAAGTAGAGCGGACACAACAGTCCGCGAGCCCGAAAAACGCCGCCGCGTTTCGGGCCGCAGGCAAGAGACCAGTGTGGCTTATGGCCGCAGCTTGTGCCCTTGCCGTTTCTTTATTCCACGCACCATCTGCTCTGATGGCGCAAACCACCACAGGCTCGCTAACCGGCAATCTGCTCGACGCGCAGAATGCCGCCGTACCCAATACACCCGTTACCATCACGGATCAAGGCCGAAAGAACACGTTCAACACGGATTCCGATGAAAGCGGGCGATTTGCATTCACCACTTTGCAACCGGGCACTTATGTCCTGGAAGTAAAGGCCAAGGGCTTTAAAACCTACCGCCGTGAGAACGTGGTCGTGCAAGCGAATGACCGTCTCACGTTGGGCGACATCAAGCTCGAAGTCGGACAGGTGGATCAGGTGATCGAAGTTACCGCAGCAGCCGTCCAACTCAAGACGGAAAGTGCGGAACGTTCGGATGTGCTCGTTACGAAGCAGTTGGAGAACGTCGCGGTGAATGGCCGCAGCTATCTGGCATTGGCCGCGCTGACCCCGGGAGTTGTCAGCACGGGTAACTTCCAGACGGCGGGTACGGGCGGACTCGGCGCAATTTCAGCAAATGGCGCGCGCGCCAATCAGAACCAACTGACCTTGAACGGCATCAGCAATGTGGATACCGGCAACAACGGTGATCAGTTAGCAACGATCAGCCTGGATTCGGTGCAGGAGTACCGCATTCTGACTGGTATCTACCAGGCAGAGTTTGGGCGCTCATCGGGCGCACAGATCAGCGTGGTGACAAAGAGCGGAACGAATCAGTTCCACGGCAGCGGTTACTACTATCGCCGCCACGATAGCTTGAATGCCAACGACTGGCTGAGCAATCGCGACGGCAGATCACGCAGGTTGTACCGGTTCAACAATCCCGGCTACACCATCGGCGGTCCGATCTGGATTCCGGGTACGCGATTCAACAAAGATCGCAACAAGCTGTTCTTCTTCTGGAGCCAGGAGTATCAGGATCAGTTGCAGCCGGAAGGCGTGCGTCGCGTCACTGTGCCGACGTCGCTCGAACGGCGGGGGAACTTCTCTGAGTCCATCGATCGCACCGGCGCGAAGATCTTTATCAAGGATCACACGTTGAATGCGCCTTGCCATGTGGGCAACACCACCGGGTGTTTCCCGAACAACATCATTCCGGCGAACCGGCTGTACGCACCGGGCGTCGCGCTGATGAACCTGCTGCCGGCGCCCACGACGGACAAGACGGTAACCCGCGATTTCAACCTGGAATCGCAGATTTCCACCAGCCGTCCGCGGCGCGAAGATCTGATCCGGTTGGACTACAACCTGTCGGACAAGCTGCGGCTGTGGGGCCACTTCATCAACAACAAGAACTCCACGACGACGCCCTACGGTTCCTTCGTGCTGGGTTCGAACCTGCCGTCAATTCCGATCACGGACGCACGCCCCGGCAAGAGCCTAGGCGTTGGGTTCACGTGGCTGGTGTCGCCGACCTCGACCAACGAGTTCACGTTTGGACGCGGACGTAACGACATTCTGATTCAGCCGGAAGCAGGCCCCGGTCCTCTCACCAGAGCTACCACCGGTGCGACGCTGCCAGTGCTGTACCCGGATGCGGTGCAGGACGACTACATCGTGGCGTTCGGCTACGGTGGTTCGCGCATCGCCAACAGCAATTCCTACGGCACGGGTCGCGCGCCGTTTGTGAACTTCAATGAGACCTGGGACTTTATCAACAACTTCAGCAAGGTCTCGGGCAGCCACCTGTTCAAGGTCGGCATCTACGTACAGAAGAGCATGAAGGATCAGAGCCCGGACGGAAATCCGAACGGCAACTATGACTTCAGCGATACGTCGCAGACGTCGCCTGGCGTGTACCAGAATCCGTTCGACACCGGCTACGGCTTTGCCAACATGGCCGCGGGCGTATTCAACACGTTCCAGCAGAACAACCGCTACTACATGGGCAAGTACCGCTACATCAACGCGGAATGGTATGTGCAGGACACCTGGAAGGTGACCCGCCGCCTGACGCTCGATTATGGACTTCGGTTCGCCTGGATTCAGCCGCAGTATGAATCGACGGGACTGGCGTCGGGCTTCCGTCCGGAGCTGTACAACCCGTCGAAAGCAGTGCGCCTGTATCGTCCGGGCCGCGACGCCAATGGCGTGAACATCGCGGTCGATCCTGGCACCGGCAATACGCTGCCGGCGTTTGCGGTGGGCCGTGTGGTTCCCAATAGCGGCGACCTGCTGAACGGCGTGGTGGTTGGCGGCGTGAATGGCGTGAGCAAGTACCTGATGGAAGACCGGGGCATCCACTACGGACCTCGCTTCGGTCTGGCATACGATGTCACCGGGCAGCAGAACTTCGTCATCCGCACGGGTGGCGGTGTGTACTACGACCGTTACCAGGGCAACCGTACCTTCGCGATGACCAACAATCCTCCGAATGCGGTGCCTGCGCAGGTGAACTACGGTATCGTGAGCCAGTTGAACTCCGGCGTTGCCTTAGCGGCGGTGCCCAGCTTGCGGTCGTTCGACACAGGCGGTGAGGTGCCGACCGTGTACAACTACATGTTCGGTATCCAGAACAAAATGCCGTTTGGTTTTGTACTGGACACGAGCTATGTGGGTTCGCTGTCGCGTCACTTACAGGCGCAGATCAACCTGAACGCCATTCCTTACGGGACGACGTTCCTGCCACAGAACGCCGGCATCACGAATCGTGACTTCCTACGGCCGTTCCCCGGCTTCGGCGATATCACGTACTTCAAGGCGGACGCCACGGCGAACTACAACTCGCTGCAGGTTTCGCTGAACCGCCGCATGGCGCAGAACCTCTTCTTCGGGCTTTCCTACACCTGGAGCAAGGCTCTGACCACGGCCAGTGCAGACGGCGACTTTATGCGTATCGACACCAACGTACGCAAGGCGCAGTATGGGCTGGCAAGCTTCCACCGCACGAACAACCTGGCGATCAACTGGGTGTATGAAGTTCCCACCCCGTTCCAGTCGGGCATCGGGAAGCAGGTGTTGGGCGGCTGGCAGGTGTCGGGTATTTACCAGTACATGTCGGGATTGCCGGAGAACATCAGCTTCAGCATCCCCGGCGTGGCGAACGAGACCCTTACCGGTTCGTTCACGGAAGGCGCTCGCATCCGCCTGGTTGGCAATCCGGCAACCGGGTTTAACAAGAGCGAGTACCAGATGCTGAATCCGGCGGCGTTCCTGCCTCCGACAGCCGGCAGCGCGGCGAACCCGCTAGCGCAGATCGGCATGGAAGCTCCGAACCGCTACTTCATTCTGCCGGGAATCAACAACTGGAATCTGTCTCTCCAGAAGTCGTTCCGGGTGGCTGAGCGTGTCAACATGCAGTTCCGTGCCGATGCGTTCAACGTGTTCAACCACACGCAGTTCAGCGACATTGGCCGTACGGCCAACTTTGCGAACTTGAGCGCAACGACGCCAAACAACCTGCCGACGTTTGATTCCGCGAACAATCGCTGGATCAATCCGACGGGCTTTGGCGCGGTGACCGCAGTGCGCGATCCTCGCATCATGCAGTTGATGATGCGTGTGCAGTTTTAGTTGTTGTTCTGAAAGGCGCCGTCCGGCTTCCATAGCTGGGCGGCGCTTTTTGTTTTTTGGACTAGCCGCGAATGGCCGCGGTGTCGCGTACGTTCTTTTGTACGGCGATGGCTCCGAAGAGGCTCATCAGGTACGCCATGCCGTAAAAGCCTTTTTCGCTGCGGTCGAGTTCGGCGTTCCAGAGCGCCACCGCTAGAAGGACGAGGCAGATCAGCACCGAGAGCCAGCACAAGCCAAAGTAGAGGCCGTTGACGGGGATACCCTCCGTACGGTCACGCACGGATTTCTGTACGGAGACCGAGGCGAAGAGGCCGTACATCAGGATGACGAAGTAGAAGCCTTTCTCGTTGAGCGGCATGGCTGCGTTCCAGAGTCCGACGTTGTAGCCGAGTGCGCCGACGAGCAAGGCGAGCCAACTGGCTCCGATAAATGCTGGTGTGGGTGGTTGCGGAATGGGCGGCGCTGGGTGCAAGGGTGTGACGTCCTCCGATTTAAGATAGCGCTTGCGGTTATTGCTTCGTTAGGGCGTCTACGACGAGTTGCGCGACGTCGGCAATCAGGTACAGGCCTGCATTGTCGGGCGAGTAGTCGGTCTTGTCCATGCCGTCGATGGTGATTGCAATCGCCACGCGACCCTTGGGCGTGTAGAGGATGCCGACGTCGCTACGGAGGCGATCCAGGGCTCCGGTCTTGCTGGCTACCGGCATGTCGCCGGTGCGGCGGGCGATGCCGTCGCGGAGTTGTTGGCGCTTCAGAACCTCGATCATCTCTTTCGATGCCTGCGGACTCACGACTTTGCCTTGCTCCAGGAGCTCTAGCAGCTTGACCATGTCACGCGGGGTGGACATACCTAGGCCGTACTGCTTGTTCTCTTCTTTGAGTCCTGCATCGCTCCAGCCTGTGGGCGCTTTGAGCTTGGTGCCGTCCCCACGGACCTTGCGCATGCTCTTGGTGTCCATGATGCCGAGCGACTCCATCGTCTTGTTGACAGCGTTGGCGGTGAGCTTGTCGAGGATCAGGTTTGTCGCCGTGTTGTCGCTGACGACGATCATCAGGTGCATGGCGTCGCGCAGGAAGATGGGGGCGTTGGGCGTGAACTCGAAGAGTACGCCGGAGCCGGAGACGATGTCTTCCTCTTTCAACGGCAGGACGGTATCCCACTTGACGCGGCCATCGGCGACCGCTTTGTAGCATTCCACCATGATGGGCAGCTTGATGGTGGATGCTGTACGCACCTTGGCATCACCACGGAGCGAGTAGGTGGCTCCGGTGTCGAGATTCTTGGCATACACGGAGAGCGTACCGGGGGTCTTTGCGGCGCGGGCGCGTACGGCCGTGTCGAGATCCTGCACGGAGAAGGCGGTGATGGCAAGGACAGTGGTAAGCAGCACGAGTAACAGAGTATCGTGGACTTAGTGCAAAACACGACAGACGCGGCAGAGCTTGCGCGGCAGGCGTGGGACGGCTTTGATTTCGATCTGGCTTGGGCCGTTTCCTGGAAGAATATTCCGGCGATTTACCAGTCGACACGGCCGTACCCGCATGAGCCTTCGCTGCAGGGTTTGGTGGATTCCGAACTCGCCAAAAACTTCCAACACGGTGAAGAACACGCGCTGATTGGCGCGGCCGTGCTGTGCGGCGACATGCGGCATGAGCGCGAGTTCTTTCGCGACCGGTATCGCGCAATTCGCTTTCATGAAGTGCATGGTTACGATCTGTCGCCCAAGAATCTGGACGCGGCGGGCGAGGCGCTGGACTTCCGCTTTGTGCCGCACAAGGTCGACTGCAACAACCTGGTGATGGAGAAGAACAAGTATCACTTCATCGTTGGGCATCACGGCATCCACCACGTCTATAACGTCAGCAATCTGTTCTTTCAGTGCAATCAGGGCTTGAAGACCGGCGGGCTGTTTTATGTGGAAGAGTATGTCGGTCCGCGATATCTGCAGACGCCGTTCATGAACTATTGGATCTCATGGCTGTTGTTGTTCCTGCTGTTCAGCAAGCGCGAGCGTACGACGCATGAGGACCGGTTGAAGGGCAAGTGGATGCACTATGCGCCGGGGATGCTGGATATCTCAGAGGCCTGCAATTCCGAAGTGATCGAGAAGGAGATGCTCGATTACTTTGAGCCGCTGCACATCCTGCGGTACGGCGGGTTGTGTTACCCGATGCTCGAAGGTCTGGGCCGCAATTTTGGTGCGGGCAAGGGCATGTGGCGGTTCCGCTTCATCATTTATCTGGAGCGTGCACTGCAGCACTTGAAGATCATCAAGCCGATGTTCCTGCAGGCGATTTTGAAGAAGAAAGAGGTCTGGTAGTGCAAGGTTGCCTCGACTGGCCAAGTGGCCAGGAGTTGATTGGCTGGGTGTGGGAACCCGGCGATCCCCAAAAGAGGCTGACGGTGGAAGTGACGCTGGACGGCGTGTTGTTGCGTCGCCGCGAGGCATCGGATTTTCGGCCGGATTTGCCGGATGCGGGCATCGGCGACGGCCGTCATGCCTTCTCGATCGAGTTGCCGGACGAGACCTTCGACGGGGCGCCGCATACGATTGCGGTGACGGCTGAGGGTGAGCACCTATCGGGGAGTCCGCTACGGTATCAGTCGAGCTATGCAGGGTCGCTGCAAGCTTGGACATCGGGTGGACGTGAGGTTCGCGGAACGCTCACGGATCGGGCGCGTCCTCATGCCACCGCAAGCTTAACAGCCGAGCTTTGGAGCGGGTCGCGCCGGCTTGTGTCCACTCGAGTGCAGGCAAATGGCACCTTTGTGATGGCATTGCCGCAGTCGCTGACACTGCCGCCACGCGTTGCGCTTCGCGTACGTGGATGTGCCACGCCGCTGGTTGTCGCAGAGGTAGAGCGCCAAGGTCACGCGGGCGAGGTTTTGGGAGAAGCACGCGAACTCTTGACGGGGTCGCGCGTGGCGGGCAAGCCGCAACGGGACCTGGCGGAGAAGCTCATCCCGATCTTGAGTTCGATTCCAGCAGATGAGGTGCGGCTGCGAGTTGTGGGCGGGACAAGCGCGACACTGCAGCCCGGCGTGATCAATCACAATGTCCCTGTCGATCTCCTGATTGTGGATGGGAGCGGCGATAACGAGGCGTTTGAACAAACGTTGAAAAGCGTTCAAAACAGCCGCGCGCGGCAGGCTTATGAAGTACAGCGAGTACCGGACCGGCATACGGGGTTTGGGCTGCACGGGGATCGCGACTGTGTGGTGCTCGCGGCAGGTACCACCGTTACGCCGGATTGGCTGGATCGATTGCGGCACACGGCGTACGCACAGGCGTTGACGGCCTCGGCATCGCCACTTGTGAGCCAAGTGCCTGCTGTGCCTCCGAGCGTGCGGGGCAGCGTGGAAGCGATTGCCGAACCTTCTCCGGTTTGTACGTACTATCGCCGCGATGCCATCAACGAGGGGATGTCGCGCGAGTTGGGCTGGCGGAATCTGGCGACGGCGGAAGTATGGGTATCGAACCCTGGCGTTGACAAGGACATTACGCAAAGCACGCGCGTGTATGCGGCGGCGGTACGGCCTGCGACTGAAGTGGTGACACTGCGCTGTGACGCTGCGGGTACGGTGTGGATTGGGTCGCATGGGTACCACTTGCCCGGGGATCGCGAGGCGCTGTTGGAGGCCTTGCGCGGAGTGAAGCGGCTGCGCTTTACGACCGCGGTGAATGTACCGCCAGAGTTGTTTGCACTGGGGATCGAGTATGAAATTCGAGTCGAGGATTATTCGTGGATTTGTCCTCGTACGAATCTGGTGGACGAGACGGGGCGCTACTGCGGAGAGCCGGCGTTAGCGGCCTGCGAGCGTTGCCTGGCGCGATTGGGTGCGCGGGAGGATTGGGGCAATCTGCAGGCGGCGAGTGTCGCGGCGTTACGCGAACAGAGTGCGCAGGTGTTCGCGAGAGCGTCTGCAGTGGCGTACCCCTCGTCCGACACCGCAGTGCGGATGCAGCAATACTTCAACGTGCAAGGCGAAGTAGCCGCGGTGAGTGCGGTGCCGGCGCTTGTGCGGAAATCTGGGACCGTCGCAGTGGCGGGCGATGCGGCGATCTTGGATGAGTGCCGGTACGATGCGTTCAAACGTGGGTTGCCGCTGGTATTCGGCGGTAAGGATGACGCTGCGGTGTTGCTGTATGCGAACCCCGCTCCGGATACTTCGGTTGTCGCGTCAAGCTTGCCGATTGTGACGTTCGACATCGGCGCTACTGGCGACTTTGTGCGTCGGACAGGGTTCGGCACGGTACTGCCTCTTACCGCGAACGCTGCGCAGATCAACGACGCATTGGTGGACTGGATGGCGTTGCGCCCGGCACAGACGGATGACCTGGTGGACATCGTGATGCCGGTGTACAGCGGCGTTGCGGAGACCCGTACAGCGATTGCGAGTGTACTGGCGTCGTCCACTCGTTGGCCGTACGAGTTGGTTGTGGTGTTCGACAATCCTGCCGATGCGGAAATGCGCGCCATGTTGGCCGAGTTCGACGGGCGCATCACGGTGCTGGAAAATGACCGCAATCTCGGCTTTGTGGCTTCCGCAAATCGCGGTATGGCTCTGCATCCGGGTCGCGATGTGTTGCTGCTGAATTCCGACATCGTCGCGCCGGGTTCCGATTGGCTGAACCGCATCCGGCGGGCCGCCTATGCGCAAGAGCGTGTGGGTACGGTGACCCCGTTTTCGAATAACGCCACGATTTGCAGCTATCCGCGGTTCTGCCGTAACAATGAGCTTCCAGAAGGCTGGAGCGTTACGGCGATGGATGCGCATTGCCGAGAGACGCTGTCGGGCGTGGCGCAGGAACTGCCTACAACGGTTGGCTTCTGCATGTACATTCGGGCGGCGTGTTTGGCGGAAACGGGGCTGTTCGATGTCGCGGTTTTCGGCCAAGGGTACGGCGAAGAGAACGACTTCTGTATGCGGGCGGCGGCGCGCGGGTGGAAGCATGTGCTGGCCGCCGATGTGTTCGTGCAGCATGTGGGCGGTGTGTCTTTCGGTGCTGCGTCTGCGGGTCGTGCAGCGGCGGCGTATGAAAAGCTGAAGCGCTTGCATCCAGCGTATGGGCCGACGGTGGAGCAGTTTTTAGCCGAAGATCCTGTACTGCCGTTGCGGCGCAAGCTGGACTTGGTCCGCTTGAAGCCTCGCGCGGATGTGTACTGTCTGGCCAGCAATGCGCTGCCTGGGGGCACGGAACGCCATGTACAAGAGTTGGCTGTAGCGGCGCGCGAGCAGGGCCAGCATGTGATCGTGCTGCGGTACAGCGATAGCGAGCATGTCGAGATTGAGGGCTTTGACAATCAGCGGTACCGCTTGCCAGAGGATACGGCAACGCTGCGAGTGGCACTGCGCGAACTTGGCGTCACGCAGATGCACGTTCATCAGACTGTCGATGCCCCGACCGCGCTATTCGATCTGGGGTTGCCGTACGACATCACGGTGCATGATTATGCGTGGATTTGCCCGCAAATCAAGCTTATTGACCGTACGGGAAGGTACTGCGGCGAGCCTGCGGTGCATGTTTGCGAAGCTTGTTATGCGACGTTGGGTCCGCATGAGGATTGGCCCAATGTGACGAAGCGTATGGTGCATGTCGCAGAGTTGCGTGCGGCGAGCAAGCAGCATTTGGAGCGGGCGCAGACAGTGTGGTTCCCGTCGGAGGATGCAGCACAGCGCATGTCGCGCTATGCGTCGATGGCGAATCCGAAGGTACGGCTGCATGATGAGTGTGCGCCCATGCCGAGGCGTTGGCGCAAGCAGAGCGGTGAAGTAGCACGTGTGGTGTTTATTGGCGGGCTCACGAGGGCAAAAGGCTTTGACGTGCTGTACGGCTGTGCGCTCGATGCGCAAAAGCGCGGGTTGCCAGTGGAGTTTGTAGTGGCTGGTGCGTGCGCGGATGCGCGTCAACTGAAGGAGCTTGGTGTACGCGTCCTAGGTCCTTATCAGGAAGCGGAGATCCGGGGGATTCTGCAGGATCTAAAGCCGCATCTAGCGTTCTTTCCCGGGCAGTGGCCTGAGACGTTTTCCTACACGCTTTCGATTGCGTTTGCGGCTGGTATTTGGCCCGTGGCGTACGATCTGGGCGCGATTGCGGAGCGAGTGAAGCAGTATGGATATGGGCGATTGATGCCGGTGGATACGCCGTTTGCGCAGGTAAACGATATCCTGTGGAGCGAGGCGTAAATTGAGCGGGTTCTTTCAACACGAGAAGGCGCTTGTCGAAACCAAGTCGATTGGTGAAGGGACGCGTATTTGGGCCTTTGCGCACATCCTGGAAGGCGCGCGTATCGGGCGCGATTGCAAGATTTGCGATCACGTCTTTATCGAGTCCGATGTGGTGATTGGAGATCGCGTCACAGTGCAGTGCGGGGTACAGTTGTGGGACGGCATCCGGCTGGAAGATGACGCCTACATCGGTCCGAATGTCACGTTTGCGGATGATCCATTGCCGAGGCGCAGGCCGGGTCAGCCGCTGAAGCGTACGACGGTGCATCGTGGTGCATCGATTGGTGCAAACGCGACGTTGCTACCGGGTGTGCGCATTGGCGAGAGTGCCATTGTCGCGGCCGGCGCAGTGGTGAATCGGGATGTACCGCCAGGTGCGATTGCTGCTGGAAATCCAGCACAGATCACCGGGTACGTGAGTGAGCCGGAGCTTGCGTCACTGCGTGTAGCCGATCGGGTTCGCGAAGCCGAGCGCATTGCGACGGAGGTTCATGGCGTCGAGTTGTACGGCCTGCCGGGTGTGGAAGACATGCGCGGCATACTCACGTTTGGCGAGAGCGGCAAGCATCTGCCATTTGATGTGAAGCGCTTCTTTTTGGTGTACGGCGTGCCGAATGAAGAGGTGCGCGGCGAACATGCGCATCGCGAGTTGCATCAGTTCTTACTGTGCGTTCATGGGTCCTGCCATGTGACTTGCGACGATGGGCAGAACCGCCGCCAGTTTGTACTGAACTCGCCATCGTTGGGACTGCATGTACCGCCGATGGTGTGGAGCATTCAGCATAAACATTCGCCTGACGCGGTGTTGGTGGTGTTCGCGTCGGCGGGCTATGACGCGGCCGATTACATTCGCGATTACGATGAGTTCCGGCGGGAGCTTGCGGCCAGCCGATGATCCTGGCGAACGACTTTCAGCGGCAGTGGGCCGATGCCGGAGCTGATGTACTGGCTGCGGTAACAGAGGTCGGCGAAAGCGGCTGGTACGTGCTGGGCAAGCAGGTGGCGGGATTTGAAGCGGCGCTAGCGCAGTACTGGGGCTTGCCGCATGCGGTGGGTGTCGCGAATGGGTTGGACGCGATTGAGATGTCACTGCGGGCGCTTGGCTGCGGTCCGGGCGATTTCGTGCTGACGAGTCCAATATCGGCGTTTGCGACCGCGCTGGCGATCATCAAGTTGGGCGCCACGCCGGTGTTTGCCGATTGCGCTGCGAACGGGCTGGTGGACCTGGACGACTGTCGCGAGATCCTGTCGAAGCGGCCCGAGATCCACTACTTTGTACCTGTGCATCTGTATGGGCACTGCCTCGACATCACCAAGCTTGAGGCGCTTCGCGATGAGTTCGGGGTACAGATCGTAGAGGACTGCGCCCAGTCAATCGGTACGGCATGTGGTCGTGTGGGGCAACTGGCGGCAACGAGCTTTTATCCCACCAAGAACCTGGGTGCGCTGGGCGATGGCGGGGCGGTGCTTTGCCGTAGTGATGAGCTGGCGGCGAAGGTCCGGCAGTTGCGGGATTATGGGCAATCGCGCAAGTATGTGCACGATGTCGCGGGGTACAACAGTAGGCTGGATGAGTTGCAGGCCGCGGTTTTGCTGAAGACGTTCCTGCCGCGACTGGCGGGTTGGACGAAGCGGCGGCAGGCGATCGCAGCGGCGTATCGTGCAGGTCTGTCCAATCCCCGGATCACTGTTCCGGAAGCGCCTGCGGATTCCGTGTGGCATCTGTTTCCGGTTTTGGTCGAGGGTCCAAAGACGGAAGCACTGGCGTACTTCCGCGCGGCTGGGATTGGGGTCGCGGAGCATTATCCGCAAGCACTGATCGAGCAACCTGCGTTGGGGGCGACGTTTGATCGCAAGGGCTGTGAGCGTGCTAAGCAGTTTTGCCGTCAGCAAATGAGTTTGCCGATTCATCCGTATTTGACGGATGAAGAGGTGCAGAAGGTGATCGAGGTCGCGAACTCGTGGCGCGGATAAACTGACGAGTATGCCGTACGAGTTCATTCGAGGACTTTCTGACGCTGACCTCGCGTTGGCAGATACCGAGATGCCTGCACTCGCGCGTGTCATCGACGACTACCGCCAGTATCTACCGGTCGAGACTTGGAATGATTTTCAGGCGCGAGTGGCTCGTGAATGGGCTATTGAGACTGGGCAGATTGAGGGACTGTACAAATTTGATCGCGGACTCACCGTACAGTTGCTGGACGAAGGGATACGCGAAACGCTGATCCCGAGAACGGCTAGCGAGATGAGCCCAGAGCAGGTGACGGCGATCCTGAACGACCATCTCGGGGTACTGGAGGGCTTGTTCGCTTTTGTGAAGGGTGGGCAGCCGCTTACCAAGAACTACATCCACCAGATTCACCAGGCCCTGCTGCGCAATCAAGATACACACGAGGTTTACTCAGCTCTCACCGGCGAGCGTTTCAAGACGTCGCTGGTCACTGGACGTTACAAAGTTCGGGCCAACAGTCCGACACTACCCGACGGTTCGACCCTAGAATTTTGTCCTCCGGAGCATGTGGAGTCTGAAATGGAGCGTCTGCTGGCGTTACACGCCGAGCACATGGAGGTCGGTGTGCCGGTGGAGCTTGCTGCGGCATGGTTGCATCAGGCTTTTACCCATATTCATCCGTATCCGGACGGAAATGGAAGGGTCGCTCGGGCGTTGGCGACGATTGTGTTGATCAAGGGCGGGCTGATGCCACTGGTTCCGGTGTTGACCGAACGACCTCGGTACATCTCGGCGTTGTCTCAAGCTGACAATGGCGACTTCAAGGAACTGTTAGCGTGTTTTCGACACTGGCAACGTCGACTTGTGATCGCATTGGGTCAACGCCTGGTTTTTCAACCCCAAACCACGCCCGAGCCGCAAAGCATTGATCAGTTACTAGGCTTGGTCCAGCGCGATCTGCTCAAGGCGGGTCTGACCACTCCAGGCTCATGGACTGCTAGCGAGAAGACAATGCCACGTCTAAAGACCCTGGCAACTTCGCGATTGCAGCGACTTGTATCTGAGTTAGAGTCCGTGGTGCGTCCAGATGGCGCTGGCTGGAGCTTCAGCTTCGGAAGTACGTCGCTGGAGAAAACTCATCTGGAGCCTGCCGGTCAGCTACTGGACATAGCTTTGGAGCCGACTTTAGCCACCAGCGTCGCGATGCTGACCGGCCAGCAGGCCTCACTTTCATTTGCGTTCCTAACTCCGAGCCCGCGACGCGGACTCAAGGTTGCGTATTTGTGGTACCAATCCAGGAACGCTCAGCGAGTCGTTGGTGATGAGTTCCTCCTAACGTTCGGGGAGTCGGAAGAAGATGCTGCATCTCGGTTTGTTGCTTGGCTCGACCGATGCCTTCTCGAAGGCCTCAAGCTTTGGCGCTGGGAAAACTTCGCTAGGTAACCCGATACTTGGCAATCAGCTTGTCGTCGAGTTCCACGCCGAGGCCGGGTCCTTGGGGTACGTACACCGCTCCGTCGCGATACTCGATAGGATTCGCCAGCATGTCGTGCGCGTAGCCTAGCGGACCCAGGATGTCGCACGGGAAGTCCTCTGCTCCCACTCCGGGACTCGATGCGGCTAGGTGGGCCATGGCCGCGCTCGCTACACCCAATTCCAGGTTGCTGCCTACTGTACACGTGAGGCCTGCCGCTTCTGCAATCGCTGTGACCTTGCGTGCTGGACCAATGCCTCCGCCTTTGCCGACGTAGGCCGAGAGGATGTCCGCGGCGCCTGCACGTACGATGGCGATGGCGTCCTGCGGGGTGTTGCAGCTTTCGTCCGCCATTACAGGTACGCTGACGTTGCGGCGTACTTCGGTGAGCCAATCGAGGTTCACGGCGGATACGGGCTGCTCGGCGAAGAAGACGTTGGATTCTTCCACGATGCGGCGGATGCATTGGATCGCCACTCGTACCGACCAGCCTCCATTGGCGTCGATACCGACGCGGAACTTGGGTCCGACGACTTTGCGTACGGCGGCGACACGTTCGATGTCGGCTTGCGGTTCGATGCCGACCTTGACCTTGAGCGCGCTCAGTCCCTTGGCCAGCGCCCATTCGGCGATCTGCGACGCGCGTTCTGGACTGGCGCCTGAGACGGACATTTTGATTGGGATACGGTCGCGTACGGCGCCTCCGAGCAGACGGTAGACGGGCTGTCCGCTGGCTTTGCCGAGGATGTCCCAAAAGGCGATTTCGAGTCCCGACTTAGTAAACGGGTGGCCGAAGACGGCGCGGCGCATCTTGGCGGTGAGACGTTCGATGTCGCGGGGATCTTCGCCCTTGAGTGCAGGCTCCAGAAAGTTGCGGATGACGTGGATGGAGGTGACGTTGTCTTCACCGCTCCAGACCGGCGTGCAAGAGACTTCGCCGAGTCCCGTGATGCCTTCGTCGGTGTGGACGCGCAGCAGCACGAATGGCGATTCCGAATGAATGCCCAGCGCACCCTTGATGACGAACTCCGGCTGGATGGGCACCAGAACCGGCAGGGTTTCAATGGATGTGATCTTCACAGTACGCCGTACTTCTTGAAGACGTCGCGCAGGTAGGCGCCCTTCATGAGTTCATCCCGCGAGTTGTTTTCGCGCGTGACCTTATCGTGCGCCAAGGCTATGACCTCGGGAACCATTGCTTTCGGGATGACAACCGTCCCGTCAAAATCTGAGAAGACGAAGTCGCCCGGGTGGACCAGGACGCCTCCGCATTCGACGGGCACCTGATACGCGGTGACAAGGCCGCGGCCCATGGAGTCCACGGGCTTGATGCCGGTGGCGAAGACGGGGAAGCCGAGGTCGCGGATTTTTTCGACGTCGCGCACCAGGCCATCGATCACCGCGCCGCGTGCGCCACGCGCTTTGGAGGCGGTGGAGAGAAGTTCGCCCCAAGGCGCGTTACGAATCGAGTTCTGCGTGCCCACCACCGCAACTTCGCCGGGCAGCAGGCTGTCCACTGCTTCGATCTCGATGCCGTAGGGATCTTCGGGGATGTGATAAAGATCCGAACAGGTGATGGTGCGGGCCCAGCCGGCCATGCGGGCTTGCGGATACACCGGGCGGATGTATTCGCGCATCGCCTGGTTGCGGGCGCCCAGTTGATCGAGCGCGTCCGATACGACGGCGGTGTACAGATTCTGTTCGGCGAACTCACACACTGCGATGTCGTGCTGCTGCGGCGGCGGTGTAGTGGACATGGGTAAGCATACAGGGTACGTCCGCGCTTGTGGCGTTTTCAATAGAGATCGCGCAGCAGCTTGCGTTTTCGTTCAGGGGAATGGACGCGGTGCGGAATGCTTTGGATTTGGCGGCGTTATGCAACACTCTGGGTTACACAGGCATGTCCAGCATTCCGAACGCGACCTCTGTTGAGCGAGCCCTCGCCATTCTTGACGCCCTGGACAATTCCAAGCGGGGCATGAACATTTCGGAGCTCAGCCGCAAGCTGAGCATTCCCAAGAGTTCCGCACACGTGATTGTCGTCACCCTGGAGCGGCTTGGGTATGTCGAGCGCAAGCCCGATTCCCTGCTCTACCATTTGGGACTCAAAGCGTACGGCCTGGGTCGCGGCATGAACAAGAATCTGCCGGTGGGCGAGATCGCGCTGCCGGGGATGCGGCGGCTTGTGGACCAGATCCACTTGCCCGCGCATCTGGCGGTGCCCGACGGCAACCAGGGCGTGTACATCCAAAAGGTGGAAGCGCCGGGGTTGATCAAGTTCGACACCTACATCGGGCGGCGCATGGATCTGCATTGCACGGGCGTGGGCAAGGTGATTCTGACATGGGGTCCGGCAGAGATCGCCGAGCATGTGCTGAGCAAGCCGACCTACATCCGGTACACGCGCAATACCATCACATCGCCTAAGGCGTTGCGGCGCGAGTTGTCGCGTGCGCGGGCTTGCGGGTACGCCGTGGACGATGAAGAAGAAGAGATCGGCGTACGCTGCGTGGCGGTGCCGGTGTTTCAGCCGAACGGCCAGTTCACGGCTGGCTTGTCGGTGACCGGGACGACGTCGCAAATTCCGCTCGATTCGATTGACGCGCTGGCGCAGCGGTTGCGGCAAACGGCGGCCGGGTTCTTCGCCGCGGCTTAGACCTGGATCTGCAAAATCTGTAAGGCGTCACGCTCGAACATCTGTTCCATCTTGTCCATCTTGAGGCGCGGCAGCTTGGTGCCTTCGAGCATGTCGTTGAGGGCACGCATCCCGTTGAGGGTCGCGTCGACGGTGGTGAAGGGATAGTCCGTGCCGAAGAGCAACTTGTGCCACACGCCGTATTCCTGCACGAGCATCAGCGAATGATAGAGCTGAAAGGGCCGGTAATGCAGGGCGGAAACGTCGGCGTACAAATTGGGGTGCTTGCGTATGGTGACGACGCATTCGCCTTCATACGGGTGTCCCAAATGGGCGAGGATCATGCGGACTTCGGGGTAGCGTGTGGCGACGTCGTCGAGCAGGCGGGGCAGCGTATAGGCTAGCGGCGCCTGGGTGACAAAGGTGGTGCCCGTGTGCAGCAGGACCGGCAGACTGTGCTTGGTGGCGTACTCCCAGAGAGGGTCCAGGTCGCGACTGTTGGGGGCGAAGTTCGCGTACATGGGCATGAGTTTGATGCCCCTGAGCTTGAGGTCCTGATGGCCTTCGACGAGTTCATCCTGCCAATTGGGTTGCGTAGGGTCGATGCTGAGGAAGCCGATGAGCTTATCGGGTTGGGCGGCAACGTAGCGGGCGATTTCCTGGTCGGGCACCCAGAGTCCGCTGTGGCGGGCTTTGCCGCCGAAGACGATGGTACGGTCGCAGGAGGCGCCGCCAGAGGTCGCGTAGTCCTGCCAGCGTACGGTGAGGTCGACTTCGCCGGCATCGCCGCGGGCGCGGATGGCTTGGAGGCGGAAGTCGTCGGAGAAGTGTTGAGGGTATTCCCAGTAGTGGCTGTGGACGTCGACGAGCATGATCAGGATGAGGGTATCGCAGGTCGGCCGGCTTGCTGCTAAAGGTTGTCGAAGTAATCCTGGTCGATGCGCTTGATGGTGTACGACTTCGCCGGCGCGACACCAACGTTGTGTTCGATCATCAGTGAGGCGAGTTGGAGGCCGTCGATCAGGACGATCTTCTGCGGCATGGATTCGACAAAGTCCATCGCGTCCTTGGTGAAGGATGATGTTGTGATGAACACTCCCCGGCTAGCGTGGCGTTTGGTCAGGCTGCCCGAGAACTTCATCACTTCCGGGCTGCCGACATTATCCTTCCAGCGCTTTGCTTGGATATAAATGACATCCAGACCGAGCTTGTCCTGCTTGATGACTCCATCAATACCGCCGTCGCCGGAGCGGCCCACGACTTTGCCCGCATCCTCTACAGAACCGCCGTAACCCATCGCGACCAGAAGATCGACGACGATCTGTTCGAAGGCGGCTGGCGAGCCGTTGCTAACCTGATCCAGCAGATCTCGTGTGAGGGCGAGCCTCAGTTCCTTGAAACTCGACTCCAGGAGCTCTTCGGGTGTGGCCTTGTTTTCATTGACAGGAGCAGCAACGGTGCCGGCTGACGGATTACCGGCAGCACGAGCCAAAAATTCCAAGAACTCGGGGTACCGGCGCAGTGCCTTAACCGACAACTCCGGCGGTCGCGTCGCGAGAAGGTCTAGGCCTCGATCCGTCACCTGATACACCCCGCGCCGCACGGCTCGAATGACTCCAGCTGCCTTGAGGTATTGGACCGCCCACCCAATCCGATTCGCAAACACCGCCTGGGTTCCACTAGCAAGCCGTTCGGCCAATTCGTCAGCGGATAGCCCTAACGCGGCGGCCGTATTGGCGCGGATCGCAGCTACGGTGTACTCTTCGCGGTCGGCAACCGCACGTAACACCGGCAGCATCAGAGATTGATAGTCAGGAATAGACATGCAACGAGTGCGCTTGGCGGAAGCCAGTGGGAGTCGAACCCACCAACGATACGAGTACCGTTCACTGGTTTTGAAGACCAGGCCTGACACCGGCCAAATTTGGCTTCCGCATGGCAGTTTAGCAGTCACCCGGTGCGTTGGTCTTGCCCCGGCAGGTTGATAGACTGACAGTTTGGATAACTCGGCGGCCAGTCTTTCGAGCGGAAAAACCATTGGGCACTACCGGATCCTGCGCAAGCTGGGCGCCGGAGGCATGGGCGAGGTGTATCTTGCCACGGACGAACGGCTCGACCGGCAGGTGGCCGTCAAGTTTCTTCCCACCGAAGTCTGCAATGATCCGGCCCGGCTGCAACTGTTTACGCAAGAGGCCAAGATCACGTCCGGGCTCAATCATCCCAACGTCACCCACGTCTACGACATCGGGCGGCATGACGGGCAAGCCTACATCGTCATGGAACATGTCGAGGGCGAACCGTTGAACATCCGCCTGGAACATGGGTCGCTGCCGCTCAAGGAGATTGTGTCCATCGGTTCGCAGGTGGCCGATGCTTTGGACGCCGCGCATCAGAGCGGTGTGGTGCATTGCGACATCAAGCCCGGCAACATTATTGTGAACCGGCGCGGGCATGTGAAGGTCCTGGATTTTGGACTGGCGCGGGTGTGTGCTCCGCCGCCGAAGCCGGGTCAGGCGAGGGATAGCGCCGAGACTCGCGCGATGTCCGATGTTGGCGTGGTGATGGGGACGATGCAGTATATGAGTCCCGAACAGGCGCTGGGTCGCGAAGTGGATGCGCGGAGCGATCTGTTCAGCCTGGGTGCGGTGCTGTACGAGATGGCTACTGGCCGGGTGCCGTTTGACGGAGCCAATAGCCAGGAGACGCTGGCCCGGATCCTGACGGCGCAGCCCGAGGCAATGGCGCGATTCAACTATGAGGTCCCGGCGGAGTTGGACCGCATTGTTCGCAAGTGCCTGGAAAAGGATGCCGATGAACGGTATCAGTCGGCTCGCGAAGTATTGCTGGATCTGCGAGCGTTGTCGAAGCCGTCGTCACCAAGCGCGGCGGATCCGGCCGCTGCGGCTCCGAAGAAGAAGGCGGCTGCAGCGAACGGCCGCATCACCTGTGTACTGGTGGACGATGAGGAACTGGCGCGGCTGGTGACTCGCGAATACCTCGGCGAAAGCGCGCCGGAGATCGAAGTTTTGGCCGAATGTAGCAACGGATTTGAGGCCGTAAAGGTCATCAATGAGCTGGAACCGGACTTGGTGTTTCTGGACGTCCAGATGCCGAAGCTCGATGGCTTTGAAGTGCTGGAACTCATCGAACATGAGCCGGCTGTGATCTTTGCGACGGCATTTGACCAGTACGCGATGAAGGCGTTTGACGCGCACGCCGTCGATTATTTGCTGAAGCCTTTTTCGATGGATCGCTTCCAAACCGCCTTGACTCGCGCCAAGCAGAGAATGGGCGAGAACAACCGTCGTCCTGCAGAAGCAGCCGCTGAGTTGAGGCGCGAGGCGAGGTCGCCGGAACAGCCGCATAGCGAGCGGATCGTGGTGAAGGATGGCCCGAAGGTACACATTATCCCGATCGATAAGCTCGATTACGTCGAGGCGCAGGACGATTATGTGTGCCTGTACAGCAATAAAAAAGGGTATTTGAAACAGCAAACCATTTCGAGTCTGGAGGCGTCCCTCGACCCGAAGCGGTTTTTACGCATCCATCGCTCGCACATCGTGAATCTGGAACGTGTGGCCAAGATTGAGCCGTACACCAAGGATTCGAAGATCGCGGTGCTGCTCGATGGTACGCAACTGCCTGTCAGCCGGGCAGGATATCAACGGCTGAAGTCGATTTTGGATGATCGGGCCTAGCGGTCCGGTTGGGATTTGTGTCGTAGAACCATGAAACTGTTCCCTGTCGTTATTGCCAGTTGCTGTGTATCCGTTGCCGTAGCCGGCAATCTGCCGGAACTGATTGCCGAAAGCGGCGCACTGAAGGGTCGCAAAGAGTTCGTGAAACCGGTGAAAGCCGGTGAGACGATCAGCGTCCACTTTGCGGTGAAGCCGGCGGGACCGGCGCTGTTCACTGTCGAGGGCAAAGCGGGCGAGGTTCTGGCGGCGAAACGTCTGCACACGGGCGATGGCGACTATACGACGCTCGTGTCCGCACCGGCCGGCGGATCGATGCGGTTTGTGGTGCAGGGGTCGACGGGCAGCTATGAGTTGAAGGCGACGCGCTGGCCGGGGTCCGCGCTATTGAAGCGCGAACCGAACAATACGTGGCGGCAGGCCAATGTCGTACCGCTGGGTTCGGTGGTGTTTGCCTCCGCTGACGAGAATCCGTACATCCCGATTCCCGAAACGCCGAAACCCAAAGATCCGATGGGCGAGCAGGATTGGTACAAGTTCGAGTTCCGCGACACGAAGCCGAAGCTGGTGTACTTCCAGATCGAACTGATGGAGCGGGACCATCTGCCGGTGGATGTGTCCGTGCATCGCGTGGGCGCCGACGGCAAGATCGCACCGTACTTTGAGGGTGAAGATCCGGTGGCGCTGCCGCATGAGGTGCAGGCGCTGCCCGGCAATAAGTTCACCACTCGTGTCCTCAAGGAAGCGGGCACGTACTATGTGTGCGTCCGCGCCAATCATCCGGAATACAAACTGCGGACTCGCGTGTACGATGTGCCGCCGTACGCCAAGCCGGAAGATGCGGTTCGCGCGGCGGTGGATTTTGCGATGGGCGCCGGCGATTCCTGGCACGCGAATACGCCGCGGCGCGGCGGTATTTACGATCGCGTGTCGAGCCTGCATCAGGAAACGTCGCTGTGTGTCGCCTGCCATGCCACGCACTTTACCCAGCGCGCGCAGATGTACGCGACGCGCAACGGATACCCGGTGGTACAGCGGCAGCAACTGCAGTTTATGACGGAGCGGTTTTATAACAATCCGCGGCCGTTTTATGGGTTTGAGAAGGAAGGCGCGGTGTGGTCCCGCATGATTTCGGCGGCGGCCAATGTGTTGAGCCGCATGTCGACGTTGCTGGGGATCTATGAAACGGAGATCGCCGGAGAGCAGCGTGCGTCCTTCCACAATGGCGTCAACGAGTACTTGAAGCTGTACTATGCGGGTCGCGACAAGTTGCCGAGCGATGAGACCAACGGCAATACGCCGCTGGTGAGCGCGCATGAAGTGGCCTGGTATTCGTGGGTCGCGTCCAAAGATCCAAGGTTGCCGGAGTTTGTGGCCAAGGGCGAGGTGAAGAACACCATTGACCTTTGCTACCAGACCCTGGCCTTGGCGGACATGGATCGCGCAAAGTACAAGGAAAAGATCGCGGCGAATGCCGAGCGCATCCTGTCGCTGCAGCGGCCGAGCGGCCAGTGGGCGGCAAAGTTCGGCGAGAAGGAACTGGAGACGGAGTTCCAAACCGGGCACGCGCTCTGGGCCTTGCACGCAGCGGGGATTCCGCGTGAGCATCCAAAGGTCGCCAAGGGATTACAGTATTTGCTGAAGCGGCAACAGGAGTTCGGCGGCTGGATGGACCCGATCCAGGCGTATGAGAACTTCCGTACGCCGTTCCGCGAGACTCAGATGTCGGTGCTGGCGCTGAGTGCGTACTATCCGGGCCCTGGCAAGGGCGGACGTTGGAGCGCGACCCCGGTGGCGGCGTTGTCGTCAAACCCGGCCGAGATGCTGCAGCAGTTGGATCAGTACTGGGTAGGCGGCGCGGACCTGACGGCGGCTGCGGGGTCAAACGATCCGTACGTCCGGCAGGCTGCGGTGGAGGCGATGGGACGAATTGCCGATCCTGCGTCGCTGCAGTTGCTGATCGTCCGCCTGGGCGATTCGAGCAAGCTGGTGCGGCGTACGGCGGCATGGGCGGTTCGGCAGGCGTACTCGCGGCATCCAGGGCTGGCCACCACGCCTTTGGAACAGGCGCTGACCAAGGGTGACGAACGTACACGCTGGGGTGCAACGCGCGTGTTCGCACAGCACTTTGCGGGATTGGCGTCGCGCCCGGGTTTGGATACCGCGCTGATCGAAGCATCCAAGGCAGCGGAACCGGCGATTCGCACACAAGCGCTGAAGGGCTTGTGGCAGATGTGGTTCTGGAATGCGGACCCGGCGTCGCGCAGCAGGATCGAGGATACGTTCCTGGCACAGATCGAGAAGCCGCAGCATGCTTGGGTGAACCGCAACCTGACCGAAGGTATTTACAACATCGCGGATGAGAACATCCGGTACTTCTATAACAACTGGATTCCGCTTCTGGGTCGCGATGAGGACAAGGTACGCGTGATCAAGGGTCGCCTGGCGGTGGAGTCGCGCCTGGCGGATAAGTTCGCGAAGGTACTGGAAGGCAACAACGATTACCAGCGCAAGACCTTGCTGGCGGCGTTGGGCGATTTTGAGTTGCGCCATGCCGATGTGTACGAGCCGCTGAACAAGGTGGAAGATACGTTCCCACCGCAGTACAACCGCATTGGCAACGACGTCGAGCAGATTGCGTTCTTTGGGCAGAGCGCCGAGCGGTTTTCGAAGGCGCTGCTGCCGCTGCTGTCGTCACCCGATGCCACGATGAAGAAACTGGCGCAGACCGCGGGACTGATGGTACGGCCGACGCGATTCCCCGGCGTGATCGAGGTCGCGGGAGAACTCGGGCCGCTGTCCAAACAGGTGGAAGCGAGCCTGCCGAAGCCGCCTCCACCGCCGCCGATGCCTGCCGGCGCTACGACGGTCACGAAGAATACGCGGAAGCTGGACGAGACGTACTTCCGCGGGTACGTGCAGCCGATTCTGGAGAAGCGCGGACGCGACGGGTATGCCTGCGTGCACTGTCATGCGTCGCACGCGATCTTTGACGGCAGCTGGAGTACGGCGCGGAAGGTCGTGAATGTGGACAATCCGGAAGAGAGTCTCATTCTGCGGAAGCCGACGTCGAGCGCGGAGCAGGAAGGCGTGGTGGATTCCAAGGTCCTGGCGCACGGCGGCGGGGTCCGGTGGACGAAGAACTCGCCTGAATACATGACGATTCTGGAGTGGATCAAGGGCGCGGTCGAGTAAGCAGCCTCAAGAAAGCACCTACCCCATTCTGCTGTTTTGTGTATCCCTTTTGTGTCAGACCGATCTGACACGAAAGGGATATCTCATTTTTCTTCGACGATGGATTCTCCGGTGGCGAGGTCGCCTCCCAGGGTCCATTGCCAGGACTCGTACAGCCGGATGCGACCGTCCGGCAGGAGTTCCGGGCGCGACCGGCAGACTCCGCTCCGTAACTCGCCCCCATCCGTGAGGTGGTGGTAACAGAAGTGAAGCTGCCCGTCGGCGGCGACCGTACCTAACATCGACCCGGCCCGGATGCCCCCGCCGCTGTAGGTCGCGGTGAGAAGGTCGCCCGACTGGTGGTACAGAAATCGCGTATCGCCATTGACCTGCCCACCCTCACTGTTGCGCAAAGGGAGGAACTGTCTACCCTCAAAGTTCCACGCCGACATGTGCGGATGCTAACACAAGATCCTTAAAGTTCCCCTCCCCCGCGGTCGATAAATGAGGGTGCCTGTGCATCCGGACAGACAGAAGATCCTCGTGGTGAATGGCGATCCGGCCGCTCGCAGCGCGTTGTCGCTGGCGCTGGGGGAACTCGGCTACGAGGTTCTGCACTCCAGCGGGTCGGCGGATACGGCGCAGATCATTCCCCTGCAGCGTGTGGACCTGGTGCTGTTTGAGACGCCCACCGTTGATGGGGGACGTCCCGCGCTCGATGTCCTGCGGTTGCTGCGCGCCACGTATCCGGATAGCCTGCTCCCGATTCTGATCACCGCCACCGGCCCCGACGCGATAGAGGCGATGCGCACCGGCGCCAGCGATTGTGTGGCTCCTACCGGGGACCCGCAGATGGCCTTGGCCCGGCTGGCTTTTCACCTGAAGCGTAAGAAGGAAAGTGACGAGGCACGGCTACGGGCGCAACGATTTGAACTCGCGGCCGAAGCCACCGGCGACGGCATCTGGGATTGGGACCTCCGCTCGGGGGCGATTCACTTCTCATCACGCTGGAAGCAGTTGATCGGCTTTGACGACACGGAACTCGAGTGTACGCCGGAGGACTGGTTTGGCCGCGTCCATGAAGAGGACCAATCGCGCCTGCAACTGTTGCTGAGCGAGGTCAGCTCCGACGGCGGGCCCAATGAAATCCTGAGCCAGCATCGCATCCGTCACAAGAACGGCAGTTACCGTCACGTCGAGGTACGCGGGCAGATCCAGCGCGAAGGCGCCAACGGAACCGCGTTACGCATCGCCGGCGTGATGAAGGATACGACGGCAAAGCGTATTTACGACCCGCTCACCGGCCTCCCCAATCGCACATTTTTGATGGACGCGCTCCAAAAGGCCATCGAGTATCGCGAAGGTCACCGGCGCTGGGGCTTTGCAGTCGTACTGCTGAACCTGGATCAGTACGCGGCCATCAACTCGGTGTTCGGGCACGAGTCCGGCGATCAGTTGTTGATTGAAGCGGCGTCCCGCCTGCAGCGTGCTGTGCGTTCGAGCGAAGGCGGCGAAAGCCACCTGGTGGCGTACCTCGGCTCGGACGAGTTTGCGGTGCTGCTCGGCGGTGTGGACGATCTGCGGGAAGCGCAGGAAGCGGCTGCCAAGATGCAGGCCGAGTTCGGACATTCGTTTCTGCTCGAAGGTACGGAGGTGTTCGCCTGCGCCACGATCGGCGTCGCGCTGTGGCACGACGGTTACCGGAAGGCCACCGAGATGCTGCGCGACGTGGACCTTGCGGTTCGTGAGGCCAAGAGCAAAGGTGGATCGCGCATCGCGTTGTTCGACCTGCCCATGCAGCAGGAATCGATCCGCCGGTTGGAACTGTCGCTCGAGGTACAGCGCGGCCTGGACCTGGACGAGTTTGAAATCTACTATCAGCCGGTGATCCGCCTGGAAAACGGCTCGGTGGCGGGCTTTGAAGGGCTGCTGCGCTGGCGGCATCCGGAGCGTGGCGTACTCGCGCCGGACCAGTTCTTGACCCATGCCGAAAACACCGGTCTGGTGATTCCGCTGGGTGTGTTCAGTTTGCGCCATGCCGCGGTGTCCATCCGGCAGTTGCAGCATCGTTTCCCGAGTGACCCGCCGCTGTACGTGGGCATCAATGTCTCGCCTCGCGAGGTCCGGCAGCCGGGCTTGGCGTCGCGCGTAGAAGACATTCTCAATACGGCGGGGATCGACGCGTCGGCCTTGGTGCTGGAGATCAACCAGCGTGCCTTTTCCGGCGACGGCGAGACAGCGGCGTTGGCCTTGCATCAGGTGAAGAGCCTGGGCGTACGGCTCCGGTTGGATAACGCCACGATTGAGCCACAAGCGTTGCGGTATCTGTCGCGCGGGCTCTTTGATTCGGTCAAGATCAGCCGGCAACTGGTGCAAAGCATGACCACTAATGAAGAAGCGGCCGACATCGTTCGGACGCTCTGTACGGTGGCCAAGGGTTTGGGCATCGAATCGCTTGCCGAAGGTGTGGAAGACCAGGTGCACGCGCAACTGGCCATGGAAGCCGGCACGATGTTCGCGCAAGGGTACCTATTTGCACCACCCCTGACCGTACCGGACGCCGTCGAGTATCTTACTCAGATTCGCGCCTAAACCAATTTTCTGCGCCCGGATTGTCACAAATCCTGCACCACGGTCGTCATCCTCTTGCGATGCAGAGTGCCGCCGAGTTTGAAGACCTTCGCCCGCAGTTATTTGCTCTCGCCTACCGCATGCTGGGCACCCGCGCGGACGCAGAGGACATCGTGCAGGATGCGTTCCTGCGCTGGCAGGCTGTGGACCCGGCGGAGGTCCGCTCGGCCAAGTCCTACCTGTACTCGATCGTCGCGCGGCTGTCGCTCGATGCGCTGAAGTCCGCCCGGCACCAGCGCGAAACATACGTCGGCACATGGCTGCCGGAACCGCTGGTAACGCGCGTGGAAGGCGCCCGGCAAAGTCCTGAGGGTCATGCCGAGTTGGCGGACTCGCTGTCCATCGCGTTCCTCCACGTCCTCGAATCGCTATCCCCACCCGAACGCATCGCCTTTCTGATGCGCGAGGTGTTCGACGCCGACTACGCGGATATCGCACAGGTCCTCGAAACATCGGAGGCCAACTGCCGTCAGTTGGTGACCCGCGCGCGCAAGCAGTTGGGGGACAAGCGGTCGCGATTTGAGGTGGACCCGGAACGTCACAAAACCGTCCTGCAGACGTTTCTGGCAGCCTGCGAAACGGGCGATACCGCCGCTTTGCTCGACCTCATGCGCGGCGACGCGATCCTCTACTCCGACGGTGGCGGCAAGGCATCCGCCGCGATCAACCCGATCTACGGCGCGGACCGGATTTCGCGCTTCATGGCGGGAATCACCAAGAAGAGCGATGCCAATGAGGTAACTCCGGTGCTCTCCGGGGGCCTGCCCGCAGTGGTGTTCTCGAACAATGGCGAGGTGCGGACCTTGCTCGCGCTGGACCTCGATACTGAAGGCCACATCCGAACCGTTTACATCGTACGCAACCCCGACAAGCTGCCTGATTTGAGACAGTAGTGAGGTGGACCGCCGTATGACGCGCCGGAATCTGCTTGCTGCCGCGGCAGCCACAGCAGTAGCCGCGCAGGAACCCATCCCGCTGCAGTTTTCGACCTCCCGCCGTGTTCGACTCTGGTATCGCGAACCTGCCGCCGCGTGGACCCAAGCCTTGCCCATCGGCAACGGGCACATGGGCGCGATGGTGTTCGGCGGTGTGTCCAAAGACCGGCTGCAGTTGAACGAAGATACACTCTGGTCGGGGTCGCCGAGAGAGTGGAACAATCCCAACGCCAAGGCGCATCTGGCGCGGGTACGCAAGCTCGTGCTGGAAGACGAGGACTATCCAGCCGCCGATGCCGAGGCGCGGCAGATGCAGGGTCCGTACAATCAGTCCTACCTGACGTTGGGTAGCGTGTGGCTGGACTTTGCGGGCATCAACGACGCGCAAGTGAGCGGGTACGAACGCGAGTTGGACCTCGAGACGGGCATCGTCAAGGTGCAGTTCCGGCATGGCGGGCACAACCATGTACGCGAGTACTTCGCATCCTCTGCGGATCAGGTGATCGTCGTGCATTTGTCCACTACAGACCCTGCGGGATTATCGTTCGCGGTGCGCGCCGAATGCCCCTTGCAGCATGCCGTATCGGTGCCGGACGTCGCCACGTTCGCAGTATCCGGCAAGGCGCCGTCGCATGTGGACCCCAACTACCTGCAAAGCGCGGACCCCGTCCGTTACAGCAAAGCCACCGGCGAGGGCATGTACTTTGAGACGCGCGTACGTGCGCTCGGTGGCGTAGCGGGGCGCAAGGAGCAGGACACACTATCGTTCCACGGCATACGCGACGTCACCTTGCTGATCTACGCGCAGACCGGCTTTGCGGGGTTTGATCGCACACCATCCAAGAGCCGGGGCGAGATCGCAGGAGCGTGCAACAAAGGTCTGCGCGATGCCGCTAAGCGTGGGTTCGACGCGTTGCGGGCACGCCATGTGTCCGATCATTTGAAGCTGTTCGGCCGCTGCGGGATCCAGTTGCCGAGGTCCGAGAAGTCCGCGCGTCCGACGGACGAACGCATCAGAAGCTTCGCACAGGATCAGGACCCAGATCTGCTCGCGCTGTACTTTCAGTACGGCCGCTACTTGCTGATGGCGAGCTCGCGGCCGGGGTCGCAACCGGCAAATTTGCAGGGGGTTTGGAACGAATCCGTACGTCCGCCATGGAGCGCGAACTGGACGGCCAACATCAATGTGCAGATGAATTACTGGCCAGCTGAGACGTGCAACCTGTCAGAATGCCACCAGCCGCTCTTCGACCTCATCGCGCATGCTGCCGTGAATGGCCGCAAGACGGCGCAGGTCAACTATGGTGCCAAGGGTTGGGTGGCGCATCACAACATCGACATTTGGGCGCAGACCGGACCTGTCGGCGAAGGCAAAGGCGAACCTCGCTGGGCGAACTGGGGCATGAGCGCGCCATGGTTGTGCGCCCATCTGTGGGAGCATTTTCTGTTCACGCACGATGAGGAGTTCGCGCGTACCGAGGCGTGGCCCGCGATGAAGGGCGCCGCGGAGTTCCTGTTGGACTGGCTGATTTTGGACAAGCAGGGCCGCCTCACGACGTGCCCGTCGGTGTCTACGGAGAATCGCTTCATCGATCCAAAGGGCCGCCGCGCGGAGGTGTCCGCCGGCTGCACGATGGACATGGCGTTAACGGCAGAGTTGTTCCGCAACTGCATCAGCGCCGTCGCGATGCTGGACCTGAAGCAGGAAGAGCCGTTCGCCGCAAAGCTGCGCGAGGCCCTGCCCAAGCTTATGCCGTACCAGGTGGGGCAGCATGGGCAGTTGCTCGAATGGTCCAAGGACTTTGGCGAGGCCGAGCCCGATCATCGCCACATGTCCCATCTGTACGGTCTGTACCCGGGCAGCGACATCACACCGCAAGGTACGCCGGCGCTGGCGAAGGCCGCGCGCGTTTCTTTGGAGCGTCGTCTGGCCGCTGGCGGCGCGTACACAGGGTGGAGCCGCGCCTGGGCCATCGGACTCTGGGCTCGCCTGCACGACGCGCCAAAGGCCCATGAATCGCTGGTGATGTTGATGCAGCACAGCACGGGTCCCAACCTGTTCGATACGCATCCAGCGGGCCGCAACTCTTCGGTGTTCCAGATTGACGGCAACTTCGGTGCGGCCGCAGCGATGGCAGAAATGCTGCTGCAATCGCATGTCCCACGTGAGCTGTACCTGCTGCCGGCGTTGCCGCCCGAATGGCGCGAAGGCAGCGTGCGTGGGCTGCGGGCGAGAGGCGGTATCGAGGTCGACATCGCGTGGGACAAAGGTCGCTTGTTGCAAGTGGCGCTTGTACCCGCGGAAAGCACCAACGTACTGCTGCGTGTGCCGGAAGGCGACGTCCCGCGAGGCCTGCAACCGGCACCGGATGTGGCTGGTGGGTACAGCTTGAAGTTGCAGGCTGGCGAACGGCGCATCGTTCGGTTCCGCTAGCATGGAATGAGTTAACCCACTGTGTGCGGAATCGCTGGTTTCACCCACAGGCGTTCCCGTCCTGATCCGGATTTGATCCAACGCGCGACGCAGTCGATAGTCCATCGCGGTCCCGATCAACAAGGCGTCTATGAGTCCGATACGGTCTCGCTTGGCGCGGTACGCCTGCGTATCATTGACCTTGCCGGAGGCAAGCAGCCCATGCATGCGGGCGGCTGCGTCATTGTCTTCAACGGCGAGGTGTACAACCACGCCGAGATCCGCGAAGAGCTGATCGCCAAAGGTCATCAGTTCGATTCCAAATGCGATACAGAGGCCGTTTTACGGGCCTTTTTGGAGTGGGACACCGCGAGCTTCCAAAAGCTGCGTGGCATGTTCGCCTTCGCCATTTGGGACGAATCCCGCCAGCGTCTGGTACTGTGTCGCGACCGCATGGGCATCAAGCCGCTGTACCTGTACGAGAGCGGCGAGGACCTGTACTTCGGCTCTGAGTTGAAGACACTGTTCGCACTGCCCGCCGTCGAGCGGCGGCTCGATTCCGAAGGCCTCAGCCACTATCTGTCGTTGAACTGGGTACCGGCGCCGTTCACATTGGCCGAAGGCATTCGCAAGTTGAATCCCGGCGAGTGGCTGGAATGGGTGGACGGCCGCATCACGCATCGCAAGCGTTATTGGACCCTGCAGTTTGAGCCCGACGACCACATGCGTTATGAAGCGGCACGCGAGGAACTCGATGCGTTGCTGCGCGCGTCTGTGCGGGAGCATCTCGTATCCGATGTACCGCTGGGCATCTGGGCTTCGGGCGGCATCGACTCATCCACCGTGCTCCATTACGCATCCGAAGCCGCTGGCCGCAAGTTACAGACGTTTTCGGTGTCGTTCAAGGGCCGCAAGTTCGACGAAAGCCCCTATTTTCGAGAGATCGCCGAACGGTACAACACCGATCATCACGAGTTCGACCTGAACCCTGAGCAGGACCTTGCGGACGCTATCGAACAGCTTACGCATTATTCAGATGAGCCGAGCGCCGATGCCGGTGCGCTGCCAGTGTGGTTTCTGTCGAAGATGACGCGACGTCATGTCACGGTGTCGCTGAGTGGCGAAGGCGCGGATGAGTTGTTCGGCGGCTATGAGACGTACAAGGCGGACAACTATGCGGCGGTTGCACGGTTGTTTCCGTCGTTGTTGCGCCGTGCGGGCCTAGCTGTCGCGCAGATGCTGCCGGTGTCGGACGAAAAGATCGGTTTTGAGTACAAAGCCAAACGCTTCTTGGCAGGGTCGCTGCAGGATCCCGTCGCGGCGCATCTCTATTGGAACGGCACGTTCGCTCAGGCTGAGAAAGAGCGCTTGATGAAGCGCGTGGCAACCGTACCCACGGGCGACTATGTCGATTCGCGCACGCCGTACACACGGCCGTTTGCCAACCGCGCGATGTGGATTGATCAGCTGCATTACCTGCCGGACGACATCCTGTACAAGTGCGATCGCATGAGCATGGCGCATTCCTTAGAAGTACGGCCGCCGTTCCTGGATCACCGCATCGTGGAGTTCGCTGCGCGGCTGCCGCAACGCTTCAAGGTACGCGGGGCGAAGCTGAAGTTCATCTTGAAAGACCTGATGCGCGACAAGTTGCCGCAGACGATTCTGACCCGGCCCAAGCAAGGCTTCGACATCCCGACACACCACTGGTTGCGCACATCGCTCAAGCCTCTGCTGCTCGACACCGTGAATCGCGAATCGGTGGAAGCGACGGGTCTGCTGCACTGGCCGGAGGTCGAGCGCGTGATCACCGCGCACATGGATCGCCGCGCCAACTACGGCTACCATCTTTGGGGATTGTTGATGCTTTGTTCTTGGATGAAGCGCTGGGGCGTGCATGCAGGCCGCTAAAGCGCGCGCCATTGTCATCGCTGTTGCCGCCGCGATCTACTTGGGCTGCATCGTGAGTCCACCGTCCTTGATGGACGACGTGGACGCCGTGCAGGCGCAGATCGCGCGCAACATGCTGGAAAGCGGAGACTGGGTAACCGCGCGCCTCGATGGCGTCGCGTACCTTGAAAAGTCGCCGCTCATCTATTGGCTCATGGCGGGCTCGTACGCGATCTTTGGCGTACAGGATTGGGCTGCGCGCATCCCTGTCGCGCTCAGTTCCATCGCACTCGCCTGGCTGGTCTTTGAGTTCGCGCTGTGGGCCTTCGGCTGCGTACAAACCGCGCTGCGAGCAGGTCTCATCATCGGCACGTGCATTGGCTTGTTCCTGTTCACTCGCATCCAGATCCCGGACGTCACCTTGACGTTCACCATCGCGCTGGCCATGTGGGGATTCATACGCGCTTTGGACGACGACGAACAGCACCCGACACGCTGGATCTACATCGCGTACGTCGCCGCAGGTACGGGATTGTTGCTGAAGGGCCTGATCGCCGTAGTCTTCCCTGTTGCGGCCGCAGGCTTGTACCTTGCGTTCTCCGGCCAGTTGTTCGCGCGCACTGCCTGGCAGCGAATTCGCCCCTTTACGGGAACGTTGTTGGCGTTAGCGATTGCGGCCCCATGGCATGTGGCTGCCACCCTTGCCAATCCGCCGTACTTCGACCTCACCTTCCGCAGCGTACCCGGCGAGTATCGCGGCTTCTTCTGGTTCTACTTCATGAACGAGCACGTGCTGCGATTCCTCAACATGCGGCACCCGCGCGATTACAACACCGTGCCTCGCGCGATGTTCTGGCTCTTGCATCTGCTGTGGCTCTTTCCGTGGTCGGCCTGGTTCGGCGGCATCGCCAAGCTGAGCTTCCGTGCGGATTCCCGCGCCGGTCGCGTGCGCTTGTTGTGCCTCTGCTGGGTCGGCTTCATCCTGGTGTTCTTCACGTTCTCGACCACGCAGGAATACTATTCGATGCCTTGCTACCCCGCCTTGGCGATGCTGCTGGCAAGCGCGATGGTACGGACGCAAGGCAATGTACCGCGCTGGGCGCTGGCTGCCACCACCGCCGCTGCCTTGCTCACGATCCTCGGCATCCTGTCGCATGTGTGGAACCTGCCCGCCCCCGGCGACATCTCAAGCGCGCTGACATCGAACCCCGATGCGTACACACTGTCGCTCGGCCACATGCAGGACCTTACCATTGACTCGTTCGCCTACCTGCGTCCACCGTTGATGATTGCGGGGCTAGCGTTCGCCGTTGGCCTGTACGCGGCGTGGCGACGCTCGGCATTGGGCCTAGCCGCGATGATGGTGCTGTTCCTGCATGCCGCGCGATTGGCACTGGTGACATTTGATCCGTACCTCGCCTCGCGGCCACTAGCGGAGGCATTGAACCATGCGCCACCCGGACGTTTGATCGTCGACAACCAGTACTACACGTTCTCGTCCGTCTTCTTTTACACCAACCGCACCGCCCTGCTTTGGAATGGCCGTGTGAACAATCTGGAGTACGGCTCCTACGCGCCGGGCGCGCCGCAAGTCTTTTTGGATGACGCAGGATTCACGCGCGCCTGGGGCAGCCCGGAACGTTACTACCTCTGCATCGAAAAGCCGCAACTCGAGCGATTGCGGAAGATCACCACCAACTTGCACACGCTGAAGGAAAGCGGCGGCAAATACGTGTTCACCAACCAGCCGCTATGACCTCACCAAGGATCCTGGTGGATGCGGCGTCGCTGCTATTGCGCAGTGCTGGTGTCAAAAACTACACCTACCATTGGCTGCGCGCGCTCGAAGAGCAAGCACCAGGCATGTTCGACGCGTACCCGTTTCTTGGCTCGTCGCTCGGTACACTCAATCACGACGGATCGAACTTCTCACTCGCCGCCACCGTACCTCGCATCGTCGCGCTACAGTTCTTCAATAAGGTGATGCCCGGCGCGCTGTCGCCGTTTATTCGCAAGTACTCGCTATTTCACGTCTCGAATCAGGTGAAGCATCCGCCAGCCAGCGTACCCGTGTCCGCCACCATTCATGACATGACTTGCTGGCTCCTGCCTGAGACGCATACTGCTGCGAATCGCGCGGCGGACGAAGCCTTTGCAGACCGCGTGATTCGCCGTGCCCGGGGACTCATTGCAGTGTCGGAACATACGCGGCAGGATGCGATCCGCATCCTCAAGCTGGACCCTGCGAAGATCCGGACCATTTACTCGGGTGTCCCCCAAGCGTACTTCGATGCGGCACCCACCGTACGTGCCAAGCCATACTTGCTGTACGCGGGAACCATCGAACCCCGCAAGAACGTAGATCTTCTGCTCGACGCTTTTGCGCGCCTCGACACGGATCATGAGCTGTTGATTGCTGGTCCAGAAGGTTGGAACTCCACGCTCACTATGCAGCGCCTGCGTCAGAACGCAGTACGCAACGTGCGTTACCTCGGCTATGTGCCTGAAGCGGACATGCCGGGGTTGTTTGCCGGCGCGACCGCGTTCGTGTACCCGTCGCTGTACGAAGGCTTCGGGTTTCCGGTCGCGCAGGCGATGGCCGCTCGCGTCCCGGTGGTGACGTCGAACGCTTCGTGTCTGCCGGAGGTCGCAGGAGATGGCGCGCTCACCGTGGACCCGCGTAGCGAGGCGGAGCTAACCAGCGCATTGCAGCGAGTGATCGAAGACAGCCGGCTACGCGACACCCTTGCCAATGCGGGGCGCCAGCGTGCCGACCTCTATCGTTGGGAAACCTGCGCCCGACAAAGCATCGCGTGGTTCCGCGAACTCACCTAGCAGGTGATTTCAATGCTCGGACCTTCGGGCGTCAACTTCGCGCACAGCAGATCTGGCGAAGGCCACGACACTTGCCATGCCGACTCCTTGCACTGCTGCGCAAACACGAATTCCACCAGTTGCGTCATCTGCTCTTCCGGCAGTCCGGCCAGTGCGGAGTACCGCAACGGACCCGCCTCGCGCCGTAGCCGTGCGGGATCGGCAGAGACCTTGGCAGCCTTTGTTTGCGGGCCCTTCGCGAACTCCACGATCGTCGCGATGCGCTTCGTTTGATTGTGTTCTCGCAACCATGCCTTGAGGCGCACGGGAGCCTGCAGGGCGTACGTTGCCAAGCGCGATGGCATGCCCGAGCCGAGCGGAAACGTACAGGAATAGTTGTCGATCACGCCGTGACACCATACACGCTTCGCAAAGCTATCGCCGCGCGAGAAGTCGTAATGATCGATGCCCAAGCGCGAGCACTGCTGGAACGTCATCGCGCGATTGATGTGCCCCAGACGGAACTTTTCAAACGACGGATGAAACGCCGGGATGTACAGAACGAACTTGTTCGCGCAACGGAAGCCGAGGTCGAACGCGACGGGCACGCTGTCCAACAGCGTGACGAACGCCAGCAGATTGGATTTCACCGCAGTACGCGCATAATCCGTTAAAAACTCGCGATTTCGCTCGTCCTTCCACGCATTCCGGCGCTCGGCGTGACGCAGATCGTGCAGTGCAAACAAACGCGGCAACCACTCCAAGCACTCGGCGCGATTCGCATCAAAATCCAGGACCTTCAACTCCACCCGGCCAAACGCTTCGAGCCGCCGCTGATAGTTCGGGATGCGCTTCTGAAACGACTTATTGGAACTCGACTCCGGCGGCGCGGCAGACGTCAGGTCGCGATACGGGCAAGGGTACTCACACGTCATCGCCTCGGCGCCATACGCCAAGCGGCACGCCTCATACATCGGGCTGCCTTCCGCCATCTCATTCAGCCGCACGGCGCCGTTGAGACCACGCGTACGCAGGTGTTGCAGGATCGCATTGGCAACCGCAAGGGACTGCTCCCCGGCGATACCCTGACTATCCGAACGGCCTTCGGTCAGAAACTCAACCAAGGTAGCCGCGCCGTACTTCTTACGCAGACGGAACGCTGTGGCAGCGATCAGTTCATCCCCGCGAAAGACACCGAGCAAACTGATACGCTCGCCACTGCGGCGCGTCGATTCCCAGTATGCCGACATCCAATCCCAAGCCAGAAACGGGTTCTGCGCGGATGCCGCATCAAACACCGGCGCGAGGCGTGTGCGTGCACGCTCGAACGAATCCCACGAACGAACATCTAACATCACGACAGCACTCCCGCCGACGCCAGAGCGCCTGCGCCAACGCAAGTTGACACCGAGCTTGCTTCCATCTCCTTCAACAGCGCGGAACGCAAATTCACCATCGGCTGCACTTCCAGTTCGCCGGCCTCACGGTACTTCGCCACCAGCGCAAAGATCTCGTCCAGGCCTGCCAGCATTTCGTTCATGTTGACCACGATGTCCGTTGGGTGGAACCACAGATGGAACACCTTACGATTGCGGATAGCCTCCATCAATCCGCGACGCGCACGGGTGACGCGTAGCGATGCCGGGATGTGCCGCCGCATCCCGAAGGATGGCGTGTAGAGCATTGAGCCGGGGATAGCCATCATGCCGAACTCATCGATCGTTGGCTCAACCGTGCGGGGCGTGGTGGCCGCGAGCACGTCCGCCAGATGCCCGAGTCGCGACACAGCGTCGCGCTCGCCGGCGCCGCAGTACCAGCGCGGTTCCGGCGTGCGATAGCAGGTGAAGCCATAGTCGCGGGCAAGGTCCAAATGCGCGATCTGGTTGCGCGGAAAGATGATCGTGCGGGGCTGTACACCAGCCTTTGCTGCGGACTCTACCGCCAGCGAGAACTGCCGGTGCGCCTGTTCGCGCGTCACCATCGTCATCACCGGATGCGTAAAGGTATGCGAGCCGATCTCCTGCGCGACCGGGCAACGCTGGATCTCGTCAATCAGGTCCGGCGCGTGCAACAAATCGTCTGCGCCATCTTCAAACAGGGCGCCAACAATGGCCCAAGTGGCAGCAATGTTATGTTTCGCCAGAAGGTCCAGCAGGCGCGTAATGGCCTGCTCTCTTTCTGCCCGGCAAAGCGGACGATAGAAAGCATCGCGACCGCGATCGAGCGTACCCCAGGCCAATTCAAAATCGAGACTTAGCGTAAATACAGCGCGCTTCATGTTAGCGGGGCTCCCCTACTGGTGCGGCAGAATTGCGGTCGAAGCCAGCGGCCTGCCAGCCTCTGAAATCAAGAGTTCGGTCGTCCGCAGTCTTCCAGCGGCGCGGTCCGGCCGAATAAAACACGTTGTAATCCGACACCAGCAACCGCTGCTGATCGTTGTCGTTGATGCGGATGAAACCGCGGAACTCGTCATCCGTATTGGTGAGATACGCGAACGTATTGTTGACGATATTCCACTGGCCCGTGCCGCCGATCTCAACACCCATTGCCGTGGCGTGCGGATCGTTCACCATCACAGTGTTGTGCTCCGCAATCGATCGCAGCGATGTCGTACCACCAAACTGCCGCAGCTGATTGTTCAGAAACAGATTCTGCCGGATCGTGATTGCGATTGCCAAGCCGTAATCGCCAAGATAGATGCCGGCGGACGCTGAGTTTGAGATCGTATTGCGGCTGATCTCGATGTCGCCGTGGAACGACCCCGTGATGCCGCGGCCCGCCTGATTCTGATTGGGGTTGCCGTTGCGGTCGATCACGTTCGCAATCACTTTGATGTCGCGGATGATGGGGATGTTGTTGCCGGTGTGGCCGAATGACAAGCCATTACAACTCAACCAGCCTTCGCCCGTGTTGTGATTCGCGATCGTGTTACCGCGAATCAGAAAGCCGCCCCATTCTCCGCCGTTACCGTCAATCGCGATACCGGCAAAGCGTCCGGCGGGATCTGCGCCATTGGACATGATGCGCGAATCTTCGATCGATACGGTGTCCGAGTTGTACACCGATACGCCATGCTGTTTGTTCGACACGATCTCCAGTTCCAACAGGCGAATATTGTTGGCGACGTAGACTTCCACGCCATGGCCGCTGTTGCCGCGGATCTGCCAGCCGCGAACAGTTACATACGCAGCTTGCGACACGCGTACCAGACCGGATCCCGGCGCGACATCGCCTTCCACAATCGGCTTTGCGCCATCTCCATAAGAGCCAAAAAATAGGGGCGTATCGACGCTCCCCGACGAGTCAATCGTCAGAGATTCACGCCATACGCCACCTCGCTTGAGTAAAACGTAATCACCAGGCTGCAGCTTGGCGATCTGCACGCGGGCGAGTGTCCGCCACGGCGTTGCAGAAGAACGTCCGGGGTTGGAGTCCGCACCATTGCGGTCATCCACGTAATAAACCGTCGCGCAAAGCTGCAGGCCGCAGAAGGCGGCGAGAGTGAGCAGGCGATTCATGCTTAGTAGGATCCCTTTCCAGTCAGAACAACGGTCACGGTACGGGCCAGAAGATACACATCCAGCCACGGCGACCAGTTGCGTACGTAGTAGATGTCCAGGCCGACGCGCTCGTCGTATGTTGTTTCCGAGCGGCCTGACACTTGCCACAAGCCGGTGAGGCCGGGCACCACGCGCTTGTAAAAGTCATAGCCTTCGCCGTACTTGACGATCTCGTCATTCACGATCGGGCGCGGCCCAACCAGGCTCATATCGCCCTTCAGTACGTTCCACAACTGCGGCAGCTCATCCAGGCTGGTCTTGCGCAGGATGCTGCCCAGCGCGGTGATGCGCGGATCGTTGCGAAGCTTGTGATTGGCTTCCCACTCCGCCCGCGCCGCCGGATCGTTCCGCAGCAACTCTTCGAGAAGCGCGGCACTATCCGGCAGCATCGAACGGAACTTCCACATGCGGAATGTTCGGCCGTCGCGGCCCAGCCGGTTCTGCGCGTAGAAGATCGGAGCTTTGGCTTCCCGGCGGATCAACAGTGCGATCACCGCCATAAAGGGAGCCAACAGCAATAACAAAACGAAACTTGCCAGAATGTCGATGACGCGCTTGACAGCCTGATGGCTGGGCACGAGCAGGGACCGTTGAAACTCCAGCGCCATGGTGTTGCCGACGTCGCGGATCTCCACACCAAGGCTCGACAAACCTGCCAGACGAGTGAGTACGTACACATGCGTGAACAGGCGCGCGGAATGTTCCACCAGGCGCGACAACTCACCGGAGTGAGCCTCCGGCATCGCGATCACCGCGCGATGCACACCCAGATTGAGCGCGTACACAGGACCCTGCGAATGCGTACCGATCACTTCCACCCCCTCAATTTCGTCCTCTTCGCCGGTCTCGGTGAGAACCGCTACAGGACGCAATCCCGTCTCCGGGTGGCGGCGAAGTTCGTTCACTGTCTGCGCGGCGCCCGCGGTGCTGCCAAACACGATCACCGGATAACCCCACCAACTGCAGCGGCCAAACATATTGCGGACTGCGGCGCGCGCCAGCGGTGCCAGAAACAGCAGGATCACCCAGGCCACACCAAGCGTCAAACGCGAGAAGCGCGATTCCATGCGAAACAGAAACACCAACGCTGCAAGGGCACCCATCACCATGCTGTTGCAGGTTGCCAACTGACGCAGCTCACGCGCCGAGTACGTCGCGATGCCGGGGTATAAACCGAACCATGCGTATGCCATCAGAAACAGCGCGATCACCGGCCACATCGGCGTGTACTCGTGCAGTGGGAAATCTTCGGTGGTCAGGTAGCGGATGCTGATCGCGGCGGCAAACGAGGCCAGTACGGCCACGATGTCGGCCAGCGCTATCAGGTTGGTCATCCACGCCGGACGGAGTTGCCGTGCAGTACGCGCGGCTTTCAACGGGAGTCCTACGGCAGTCATCTTGTTGAGGTACCTTCCAGCAGAGGCTCTTCCTCGCTGCGGGTTTCGGATACGTGGGTCTGCTCCTGCGCGAGCACACCATTCCACATCCGCAGCGTGGCCTCCATCATTCGTTCAAACGTGAATTCGTTCTCGTAACGCTTACGGCTCAGGGCGCCCATCGTGCCCCGTAACGCAGCGTCTTCGATCAGTTCGCGCAACTGATGCGCGCAATCTGCGGCATTGCCGCTCTCAAACAGGAACCCGTTGCCCCGGTGCGACACGGACTCGCGGATTCCACCAACATTCGACGCCACCACCGGCAGACCCGCGCGCAAGGCTTCTAGAATGCTGCGCGGAAACCCTTCGGATCGGCTCGACAACACAAACACCTGGGACGCTGCCAGCGCAGGTGCCGACGATTCTGCGGCACCGCGAAACACAATGCGGTCTTCAACACCCAGTTCTTTCGCTAACCGGATCACTTCCGCCTGAAGCGGACCTTCGCCAATCCAGGTCAAGCGCCAGGGCAGCGCGGCGATCCTGGCCAGCGCACGCAACAACGTCGCATGATCCTTCGGGCTTTCCATCCGTGCGACGGTCACAAGTTCGACAACATCCGACCTCCGCCCGGCCTCGGCACGAAGGCTGGGGTCGACGTCGACGACACCGTTGTGGATCACAGCCATCTGGGCGGCCTTGCCCACCTTCGCTTTCGCAGCCAGCCTGCGTTCCGCTTCGCATACATTCACAATGCGCGCGGAGGCGGGCGCCACCGTGCGCTCCACCACCGTAAATACACGTCCCGCAAGCGGGGACAGCCGGTCGCCAATCGACCAACCGTGCGGCGTAAAAATCGCCGGGATACCAGCACGACGCGCGGCCAAGCGGCCCACCAAACCGGCCTTCGCCGTATGGCAAGACACGAGGTTCGGGGCGTATTCCTTCAGCATCCGCGACAGTTGCACAATGGCCTGCAGATCGCGTACGGGATGAATCGCGCGGCCCAACGCCGGCACCAAACGCCACTCGATTCCGCGCTTGGATAACTGCTCTGTGACGGGACCCTGCTTGGTTCCGCCCACAAACACCCGCACTTCCATGCCACGCGCCTGCGCCGCAGAGGCGAGGTCGCGCACATGCACCGTGGCGCCGCCAACAGCGTCCGCGCGAGTGATGACGAACGCTACGCGCATGCGATCACGCTCCGTACACGACGTACTGTGCGCAGCGACGTCGCCAGCGCCGAATCGGCCCACGATGCTTTGCGCGTCTCACCTTCGCGAACTGCGTCCGCAAAGCGGATGATGCGGCCTTGGTACCGCTGCAGGCTGGTTTCAAAGCTCACGATGTCGGCATCGGTCCAGCTGTTGAAGTGCATGCAAACCGTCCAAACGCCGCCCGGCATATCGATAAAGCGCCCAATCTGCTGCGGCGTCCATACGCGACCCTCGCCGTCGGCATAAGGGCGCAAGGCGTACCCATCGCTGATGTTGGTGATGCCATGGCGAGCCAGCACGGTCAAAGTTGTGTGATCAAACGAGTGCGCCGGTGCCACCCACGCATCGGCCCGGACACCTTCCCGGGCGAAGATCCGCAGGCCAGCTTCAATCTTTTGTTCCTGCTCACGCTCGGAAAGGCCTGCAAACTCGCTATACGCATTGCGGCCAATGATGCCGGAGTTCTGATTCACATAGCGATGCTGATAGCCGTGCAACGCGATGGTCCAGCCGCGGCGCTGCCACATGCGGACCTGCTCCCAGAAGTCAGCGCGCGCCGGCTGTACGGTCAAGTGTGGATCCTGATTGTCGGGCACCACAGCCAGAAGAGGCCGCACGTCGCGCGACAACATCGCCCGTTCGACACGATTCCACACGTCCCAGTTCATGGTGGGACACAGGTCGTCGAAGCGAACGAGATAGCGGGAAGACATAGCTAGTTCTTCCGCTCCTTCCAGTTTTCCAGCAGGTGGCGGGCGCGAATCGCAACGGCGCCGCGCAACGTCAAGCCGCGATCCACGTTGTACAACTGCACAACCTTGCCGCCAAAGCTTTCTTTGAACTTGTTGATGCGAAGCTTGGCTTCGTCTTCTTCACCTGCGTACCAGCCGCCAAAGTCGTACGTCGCAAGGCCAGCCTCGCGGAAGCGTACAATGTCCTGCCAGTGCAGCCAGCAGTTGGCGCGGGCCGTTGTACGGGATTGTGCGGCGTCCCTGGCGAGCGACGCCGAATGTACGAGGCGTGCGGCCTGCGGCGTGAGCAAGGTGCAATGCCACACGATGGTTTCGCCGGATTGCGGGTCGATCGCACGCGAAAGATCCAGCATGTTGGCCTCGCGCATGGCGATCAGCCGAGCGCGATTGGCCGGCGGCAGACCCTTGCCCTGGGCAAAGGCGTCGTAGAACGCAAAGAACTGCTGCATCCACTCATCGCTTGGCGCACTCGAACCTTCCGTCGCAATCCCGTCGCGTTCGGCGTACCGGATCTGCTGGCGGTTGTCCTTCTTCATCGCCGCCAGGATCTGCTCCGCATCCTGCGTCAGGTCAATCTGGAGCGTATGAAACACCGTCTGCTGCGTGCCTTCGATCGGTGCCTGTTGGTAATAGCAACGTGCGATGTCGAGGCCCCGTTCGGCCACCGGCGGCTGATAGTAGAACTCAGCGATCTTCAAGAACTGTTTGTTGTAGACGATCATGCGTGTGCTGCGGCCCCCGTGGCCAGCTTCAGATAGAGGTCGCACCAGGATTGGGCGACGCCGTGTAGTTCAAAATTCCGCTGTACATGCATACGAGCGTTGGTGGAAAACGCCGAACGTGCAGCAAAGCTCAGGCCGGCAATGCGTCGCATCGCGGCATCCAAGTCCGACGCGTCGGCCTTGGCAAGAAATCCGTTGTATCCGTCGATGACGATGTCGCGATTGCCGCCGACATCGGTGCAGGCAATCGGCAACCCGCACGCCGCGGCCTCGAGCAGCGCGATCGACAAGGCCTCAAAGCGCGACGCCAGCGCGAAGGCATCCGACGCATTCAACAGCGCGGGCAGATCGTTGCGCCGACCCAGGAACCTTACCTTGCTCTGGATGCCGAGTTCCTTCGACAACGCGTGCAACTCCGCCTGTCCGGGACCTTCGCCCACCAGCAGAAGTACAGAATCAGGGCGGTTCTGCAGCGTCGCGTGGAATGCGCGTAGCAGCGCCGGATGATTCTTCACGCTGTGAAAGCGGGCGGCGCAGATCCAAGTGAATTCGCGATCCAGATCCAGCGCGAGGCGCGTGGCAAACCGCAACGCCGCATCAGGCCGGAAACGATCCACATCCACGCCATTTGGCATCGTAAGAATACGGCCCGGCGACACGGCCTTGGCCTGCACATAGTAGGAGTTCGCTTCGTTGCAAACCACCGTCGTCAGATCCGCCAGTCGATCCGTCAGGCGATGCGCAGCCTCGCGCAACATGTACCCTTCGCCCTGCATGTTGTACATCCGCAGGCCATGCAGCGTGTTAATTACCACCGGCACCTGCAGCAACGGCCGTGTGATTCTGGCCAGCAGATTGGCGTGCGTCATATGGCTGTGCAGAACGTCAGGCCGGATGTCGCGAATCAGGCGTCGCAGCCGTACGATGGCCGCCGGGAGATCAAGCGCGGAATGCATGTCGAGCGAGTGCAGCGGGATGCCCGCGTCCTCCAGCGTGGAACGCGGAGGCCGAATCGAGATGACATGCACATCCCAGCGCATGCGCTGGAACTCACGCGCGAGCGAAGAGACCTGCGCCTCTGCGCCGCCATCGGTGGCCAACTGCGTCAACAGCAAGGCAACGCGATTGATCATGCGGCAACCGCCTGCTTTCTGCCTTGCAGTGCGCGAAGGTAAAGGTCCTGATAGGAATCCACCATCACCTGGTGGTCAAACTTCTGTAGTGCACGTTGGCGCGCGGCGACACCCATGCGACCCCGCAGTTCGGGGTTGTCGAGCAAGGTCTGCATCGCCTCGGCAAGCGCCTTGGCGTTGCCCGGGGGTGCAATCAATCCGCTACGGCCATGCTCCATGAGTTCGGGAATCGCGCCGACGGAAGTCATGGCGCAAGCGCGACCGGCGGCCATCGCCTCCATCACCGAAAGCGGATTGCCTTCCCACAACGAAGCAAGCGCCACCATGTCGACGGACGCCAGCAGCGCGGCGACATCGTCGCGACGTCCGATAAACTTCACCCGATCTTCAATACCCAACTGCTCCGCCTGTGCGCGAACTTCGGACTCCAGGTACCCGTCACCAGCCAGCAGCAGCTTGGCGTTGGTGTTCTGCAGTTGCGAGAACGCAATCAGCAGCGTGTGATGGTTCTTCTGCGGGAAGAAACGCGCCACACAAGCGATGAGCAATTCATCCTGGGCGTAACCTTCCTTCGCGCGCCACGCTTCACGCTGCCCCGGCACATCGGCAAACGCACGAACCGGAATGCCATTCGGAATGAGTTCGGGATTGCGGATGCCGTACACGCGCTCCATGCTGGCCGCCACTTCGCCAGCGATGGCCACAGGTACGACAGCGCCCGAATGGAACGCCTTGTTCTGCAGCCACATGCCCAGGCGATCCACTTCCTGATCCGCGACATTGTGGATGGTGTGTACCTGCGCACCGGGCCGCGTCAACGCCGCTACCGGCAGCGTGTACCGCAGTACGTAGTTGTGCGTGTGCAGGACGTCGGGCTGGAACTGACCGCAAACCTCGCGCAAACGCGGAAACATCCGAAGATCGAGCCCGCGGCGCTTATCCAGATGAAAGACCTGCACACCGGCGTCTTCAATCTGCTTGGCGAGGCTGCCTTCCTGGCGGCCATACAGGCTGACCACAGCGGGTTCGAACCTGTCGCGATCCGCCAGCAGCACGAGGCTGGCCACCATCTTTTCGAGGCCGTACGGCATCAGATCGGGCAGAATATGCAGAACGCGAGTCTTCTTCATGCGGTCACCAGCACTTCGTTGTTGTTGTTCTCAGAGGCGATTTCGTAGCGGTTGCTGTAGCGTACTGTGCGGCTTGCGTTCACTGCGGTGGCTGCGGCATGCGCCGGCAGCAAGGTGAACAGCAGCCAAGTCGGCTTGCGATGTTCCCAGCTCAACGCGGACACGCCAACGGTCCACACGGCCAGCAGGATGATCCACATCCGCGCTTCCATCCACGGCATGCGGCGGATGTGCCAGATCAAGGTCGCGCCCAGCAGCAAAAAGATCGCGAAGCCGGTCAGCCCGGTCTCCACCAGAATCGATAAAAACGTGTTGTGCGCCACGGGAGCCCAATCGCGGGGACGGCCCATGGTGCTGCGGATGCTTTCCGGAAACGCACCGGAACCCACGCCCGCAACCGGATGCTCCGTGAAGGCTTCAAAGCCTGCGGACCAGATCACCGTGCGCGAATTGAGCGTACCTTCCTTCGCCTCTTTGCCTAAGGTCGCGATGCGCTGCCACGATGTCGCAGGCACGACGGCCACCAGGCCCACAGCGGCAATCACGGCGCCGATCATCAGCAGGACGCGATCGGTACGGCCCAGCGCGCGAAAGGTCCAAGGTACGAACAGGAACGCGACCGACATCGCCAGTACACCGCCGCGCGATGCCGTCAGAAAGATGTTGAATGCCGCGACGCCGATAAGCGCACGCCACATCCACGCCGCTTTGCGTGAGGTCGCCGTCAGGCTCAGCCAGTACAAGAACGGAATGCCGAGCGCGAGGGTCAGCGCCAGATCGTTCGGGTCGAACCCTTCTACGGCGAAGCGCTGATAGTAAACCTGTCCCGCGCCGGTCAGCCAGCGGTACACCGTGTTGCCCGCGCTGTACGCGATGCCCACGCCGTACGACATGGCGATGATCCGAACATGAGAGGCGGTGGTACAGAACTGCCACAGCAGCACCGCAATCATCAGCAGTTGGGTGTGCGTACCGACGCGATCCGCAGTGTCGTCCACAGAAAGCGTCCAGTACTTCGACGCGCAGATCCAAGCCACCCATACGGCCGACACAATCAAAGTGATGCCCGGACGCCGGATCTTGCGCGCCACCACAATCGCGAGCAACCCGAACGCCGCACACAGCAGACCCGCGATGCGCGAGACCGTACCAAGGCCCGGAACTTCAATCAGCTTTTCTACCGGAATCGAGGCCACAAACACGCAGAGCGCGGCAAAGGCCATGCGATCAAACACGCTGTTATGCATGGCGCTGTTCCACCTTCGGCTCCATGGCGCGAATCGCACCGCGTAGAACAATGCCTTCACCGATCAACTGGGTCAGGTTCGCCGCTGCGATCGAGACAGCCAATCCGGACAAGCCCATCGCCGGGATCGCCGCCATGCCAGCGACAAACCCCGCGATCACCGCCGCTATCTGCACCGGAACCTGTTCGCGGAAGCAGCGCGCCGCCGTAATCGCAGTACCCAGCAACGATGCGGCATACCCGAAGCCCGCCGCGCCGAGGATGGCCACCAACAGCGGCTGATACTGTACGTACTTCGCGCCATACAACAAACCCAATACCCATGCGCCCAGGAACTGGCCGCACAACACTGCGACCACGCCCAGCAGCAGTCCCGCACCGGTCATGTACAGCGATAGCCGCGTGAATCCGGCAGCGTCATAATCCGCCGCGACCTTGGCCAGCGGGCTCATAAACGCCTGTCCCACCGAGTTCGTCAGCAGGTTGCCAAGGGCCGCCAGTGCCCAAACCACAGCAAACGCTGCGAGGCCCGCATGTCCAATGTGATACTCCGCGAAGTAGCGCGGCATGTTCGAGCTCACCGACCCGATCATCATCACCACGCCGAGCGGCCACGCAGTACGTAGCACTTCCATCCACGCGTTACCTGACCGTTGGTCATTTTCTGTATCCGTAACTGCGCCACGCTCAACCGTCAACCAAACCAGCAACCGCGTTGCGATATTCGACAGCAGCGCCGCCGCCGCACCAAAGCCAGCCGCGAGTACGACGCACAGCGCGATCACCGGCAGTAAACCGCGAAGCAACACGCTGTACGCCGCCCGGCGAGGTTCATTCTGCCGTTGGAACTGTCCCTGATAGATGTCGCCGATCCACTCGAGCGCCAGTACACATGCGCCTAGCGTCACCACGGCGTTGCGGCTGAACAATCCCACAGCAGCGATGCCAGCGACCATCGCGATCACTCGGATGTTGCGGTACACCGTGAACGGCACGCTGTTGCGTACATCCGATGCCAGGACGTTGCGCAGGTTCATCTGCGCAAACATCAGCAACGGCGCGGGTACGCTGAGTGCCAGCGTGTACAGTGCCAGTTCCTCAGCCGAACCAAGCCGCGCAAAGATGGCGACCGGGATCCACTGCGCAATCGCGTAGATCAGGTTGGCTCCGGAAAGTGAGAGAAGTCCGCGCATGAAGGATGTCTAGCTCTGCAGAAGACGTGAGTTGTTGCTACCGCCAGCAGCAGCGGCGGCAGCGCGTGCCTGATACCCGGCAATGGCGCTGAGGTTCGCGAGCGACGGCTGTTCGTGCCACTGATTCAGCACCGAACCGAGGATGTGGATGCGATCCGAGTACAGCCGGCTCACAGCCGCTTCCATATCCCGCGCCGAACTCACTTGCGGATTGTGGATGAGCACCGCGCCATCGGTGGCGCGAGCCAGCCAACGGGCGTCGGAATGACCGAGCACCGGCGGCGCATCGATCACGATCACGTCGTACGTATCGCGAAGATCGGCCATCACCTTGCGCAGGCTGCCGACATCCAGCATCTTGTCCTTTGCAGGACCCGCAGGCATCACATATAGATTCGTGACGTCGGTCGCAAACACCGGCGTCGACAAGCCGTCTTCAGCCGCAATCGCGGAAAAGAACCCACTATCAGCAGGCGTGCCGAAGATCTCGTGCAGCGAGGGGGACTGGCGATTTGCATCGATCAACAGGATGCGGCAACCCGTTTCGGCCATCGCCGTTGCGATACTCACTGCGGCAGTCGTACGGCCTTCGCCAAAGTTGGCGCTCGTCACCGCGACGCGCAGATGCCCGTCGTGGCGGCGCTCGCAGGCAAAGATCAACGACGTGGCGATGCTGCGGTATGCCTCGGCATGGCGCGACCCCGGATTCGTCCAGTTCCACAGCGCATAGCGGCGGCTGGCCTCAATCCCCTCGATGTCCTTGGGCGCCTTCGTACCCGCGTCAATCCAGGCCGGCGGCGCCGCACCCAACTGCGGCACACCCAGTTCGGCGGTTGCGCGAGCCTGTGCTTCCAGGCGACGGTCACGCGATTCGCGACCCAGAGCGAACAAACATCCAAAGATCATTCCTGCGAACAATCCCAACGCCACAGCCACCGTACGCTTGGGCCGAACGGGGCGTTCGGGCTTCTGTGCCGGATCCAGGATCTGCACGTTGTCGGTGATCACGCTCGCGCTGGAATTCGCTTCCTGAAACTTGCGCGACGCTTCGTCGTACGCCGTCTGCGTACGCTCCAACTCAGACTTCAGCGATTGATACGTCACGCCGTAGCTCGCCTGACCCGACACGCGCACTGCCTGCCGCGACACTTCCTCGCGCAGCAGCGCTTCCTTGCGATTCGATGCCTGGTAACGCGCCAGCAACCGGTTCTGCAGGTTCGTACGCTCGCGCTGCAAACCCGCGTCCACCTCAGCGATTTCCGCGTCCAACTGCTTCACCTTGTAATGACCCGGCTGGTAGATCTGCGCCGCTTCCGCGCGCTTGGCGCGCAGTTCCATCAGGCGAACCCGATAGTTGCGCAGCGCTTCATGATCGTTACTGTCGGACGCGGCCTCGGCCGTAGCCTTCCGCGCTTCTTCGTACAAAGACTGGTCGTGCGCACGCGCCGCTTCCGCCTGCGCCAACGCCGCCTGCAAGTCGCGCAACCGCATTTCTGCGGCGCTCTCGCGGTCGATCGACGGCATGCCGTGCTTCTTTACATAAGCCGTCAGCTTCTCTTGCGACGCATCCGCCTTGGCCTTACGGTCCGCAATCTGCGATTCCAGGAACGATGCGGTCTGGCGGGCTGCCGCCATGCGTCGTCCCTGCACCATCTCGCGATAAGAATGCGTCAACTGGTTCGTGAACTCGGCTGCCGCAGAGGGGCTGGTCGATTCGAACGCGACATCCACAATGCGCGTCTGCCCGGCCAACTTCACCGACAGTGCACCGTGAATCGCTTCCAGCGCCTTGGCGCGAGACGCCCCACGAAACTCCGGCAACAACAACAGGCCGGACTTGTTCGCTGCGCTCCACAACAAGCCGTCGGACTCGATCAGCTTCAACTGCGTCTGCAAATACGGCTCCGCCTGCAAGGGACCACCGTCCGAGTTCGGATCCACTTCACGGCGATTCAAGAAGTCTTCGTTCGGTATTTGCAATTCCAAAATCGCGTTGGCGCGATAGATAGGCGTCTGCAAGAAGGCAAATGCGCCGCCTGCCGCCAGACCGAGCACGATCCCCGCCGCGATCCCTTTCCAACGGCGTACGACAGCCTGCATCACCATCCCAAAGGACGTGAACTCGTCGCCGCGGTCGCCACTCAGGCGCGGCAACGGCTCCGCTTCGGTCATCTGCTGAAACTGCACAAGCCTCTGGTACGGGCTGTTGATCATCGGTTTCATGGCTTTCTTTGCTATCTCCGCCAAATCACGGCGCCGACGGCCATCTGCATAGCGGCCTCGGCGATCTTGATGGAAGTGCGCTTCGATGCGCTGGATGGCACGAACAGAATGTCGTTGGGCTCCAGCGCAAAATCCTGCGCTTTGCCTTCGAGTACGGAACGCAGGTTTACGGTCTGCTCACTCGGCTCGTCGCCCTTGCGGATGATGCGCGAGTTCTTGGTCGCCGCGGTGATCTGCGCGCCTTCGGCCAATGCCAGCGCCTGCAGCGCGGTAATCGTTTCGTCGTCCTTCAGCGGGAACCCGCCCGGACGCCGCACATCGCCCAACACGTAAATCAACTTGGCGCGAGGCACCGTGACGGAATCGTTGGGGAACACCCAGTATTGGTCCGTATTCTGCCCGTTCATCAGCTTCGACATCGGGATCGTTTCCACCGCGCCACCATTGGCACGCGCGACAATCACTCGCGACCCCGCGTCCGGTTCCAGTCCGCCGGCGATGGGCAGCAACTCCACCAGGCGAAGCTTCGGGCGGTCCATCTGGTAGACACCCGGCTTCCGTACGGACCCGAACACCGATACCGGACGGCTCCGCGTTTCCATCACTTCCACCGTCACTTGCGGTTCGCGAACCAGGTCCACCAACCGGCGTTCAATGTCCTTCGAAAGCTCTTGCGTCGTACGTCCGGCCGCTTCTACGCGACCGATCATCGCCAGTTGCACGAACCCGGCATCGTCCACGCGCACCGGACGTTCCGGCATTTCCGGAACATGCAGCGCGCGAATGGTGAGTAAATCGCCGGGCCCGACACGAACCGCGTCCGGCGTCACGGCTTGTGCCATATAGGCAAAAAGGATGAGGGAGAGACCTGCCATTCAAACTGTCCTGGGTGTATGTTAGGGACCCGCTTAGCAAGTCCCAATAGACGCCCGGTCCCAACGTGGGTACCCGAACTGGCTAGGTCTCTGGCTAGGACCTTGGTAAACCCTAGTACCATTGAGAGTTGGCGCAGCCTGTGGAAATCCTGCGGATTCCCTTGCCGATGACCTGTATCTGCAACGCTTTGCGCTTAGGAAGATAGGTGTCCTGGAGGAATGATGAAGAATGGAATTGCGGTACTGTGCGCGGCCACGTTGCTGCTCCACGCACAACAGCAACCGCCCTTTGCATTAGTCGTGTTACGAGGCGATAACGCACAGAACAATATAAAGAAGGGGCGCGCCACCAAACAGGTTGTGGAAGTGCGCGATCGCAACAACAAGCCCGTCGCAGGCGTGTTGCTCACCTTCAGCCTTCCCAAAACCGGTGCCAGCGGTACCTTTGTGGACGGGTCCCAACTCGCTACGGTCACCACGGACACGGCCGGTCAAGCTTCTGTAACAGTACAGCCCAATTCTGTTGCTGGTACCTATCAGATCGACGTCTCCGGTAATGTCGCCGGCAGTCCCGTCAACGGCAAGATCACGCAGACCAACGTCGCCGCCGCAGCGGGTATGTCTGGCGCGACAGTCGGCATCCTCGCCGCCGTCGCAGCAGGTGCGGCCGTCGGCATCGGACTCGCAGTGGCCGGCAACGGCTCTTCCTCTTCTTCACCTTCCACCCCGCCCGGCGTCCGCATCGGCGTCGGCTCCGGCGTATCTGTGACGGCCCCGAGGTAACCACACACATGAACTTCACCAAGCTACTTCCCCTCGGAACCTTGCTGGCATTGTCGCTACCGGCACAGATCCAGGGTCCGCAACTCGGCTACGTGTCGCGCGACGGCCAACTCCGCCGTATTGAGGGCCTCAGCCTATCCTCCCGCTTAAGCGCCCCGCTCGACCTCGGCGGCCTCACCTGCTCGCGTATCTCCGCCGCTCCCGGTACGGCCATGCGCTGGGCTCTCTGTGCGACGGACGACGCCACAACCTTGATGGATCTCTCCGGCGAACTCGCGGCGCGCAAAGTCGCGGATGCCCCGTTCGACAGCGCCGTGTGGAGCCCCAACGGCCAGGCCCTGCTGCTTGACGGCATGCGTATCTTCAACCTCGCCGCCAAGCAGCCCACCATCGAATCCGCCTCACGCGACCTCCGCGCCATCTCGGACGCCGGAGCCGTCGCCGCCGACGTCGCCGCTTTTGATGGCGAAGCCCAACTCGCACTTCACGAATCGACGGTACGGCGCTTTGAATCCGGCAAGGCGGAAGAGGTCTACACCTTGGACTTCGCCCCGACACTCCTCGCCGCTTCCCCGTCGAGCGACGCGATCCTCGCCGCCGCAGGACAGCGCCTCGCGCGCATCTCCCGTACCTCCGGCGACATCGCGTACTTTGACCTTCCCGTCGCCGCCACCGCTCTTCGGCTGCTCGCCGATGGCAGCGTCCTCATCGCCGATCCCGCACCGGGCGAACCCGGGTGGCTCTTCCGATGGAATCGAGACGAAGGCGGCAGCGTCCGTTTTGTCCCCGGCATCCCGGTGGAAGAAGCCGCTTTGGAGGTGCGCCAGTGAGATCACTCCTCTTAGGAACGGCACTTGTCCTCAGCGCAGTCGCGCAAGAGTTCCCCATCTCCAACAACACGCTGCTGGTCAGCATGAATGAGCCGCAAAAGAACTGCCCGGAAGTGTCGGTGCGCGTCAGCGTACGCAACCTGCAAGGGTCACCGGTGAGCGGCCTCACATCCAGCAACTTTGTCTTCACGGAAAATCAAACGCCACTGCAGGTCACGGTGTTTGAAGCCACCCACGGCGAATACCAGCTGCGCTTCAACTCCATCGCCACCACGCTACGCACCACGCTCAACGTCATCGTACGCGGCGAGAGCGGCTTTGGTACGGCCCAGCGCCTCACCATATCCTGCGCCCTCCGCGTCACCTGCGGCGACCTTCCCACCGCCATCGTCGGCCAGCCGTACTCCGCGCAACTGCAGTACTCCGTGCCGGACGGCTACGTCGACCCCTTCTTCACACTCGCTCCCGCCGCGCCCGTACTCACCGTGAACCCGCAGACCGCGGCGCTCACCGGCCAGTTCAGCACGCCCGGCAACTACAACTTCACGGCCATCATCACGGTCAATGACTTTTTGAACGGCCCATTCTCTTCAGAAACTGCCTGCCAGATCCGTATCAATCTCGCGCCCATCACGGTGCTCGATTACGCGCCCAAGTCGGCAACGGCCTGCAGTCCGTCGTTCCCCATCACCGTCAACGGCACCAACTTCCAGCGTCCGCAAGGCAACGTCGGGACTTTGATCCTGTTCGACAACAACATCCTCGCCGGAGGTACGCTCAACAGCGGTGCGACATCGGTCACCGCCAACGTACCCGCAACATTGCTGGAGCGTTACCGCGCCCATGCTACGGTCAGCGTGTCCACCCGCGCCGCCGGCATCACCAACATCGATGCCTCACTGCCGGACTTCACCTTCCGCCGTACCCCCAGCTTTGCGCCGAACTTCACCACCACAACCCTGGTGGCCACTGGCGCAGCGACAGCAAGCACACCGCTCAACGTCGACGTGCTGGACCTCGATGCCACCACCCAACTCCGCATCACGGTTGGTTCCACCACGCGGCTCATCACGCGCTCCAGCGCCGTTGGCGGACGCCTGGTCTTCCAGATCCCCAATGAGCTGATCGCACTCGGCGGCACCGCGCGCATCTCGCTGGTGAACGTCGACGAGGCGAACACCACGGGAGCCGAATACACGTCCACCTGCGCGCCGAACTCCTTCCGTACGATTTCGCTAGGCCCACCCGTACCCACCATCACCAGCCTCACGCCGCGCACCGCCACCGCCTGCGCGCCGGGCTTCCAACTCCGCGTCGCAGGCTCCAACCTGAGCACCGTCACTGGCGTGGAATGGGACGGTACCTCCACCGGCAGTATCAACACCTCGCAAGCCGGAACAGTCGCCACAGCAATCAGCGCCGCGTTGCTCGGCTCTACCGGACGCACCGTGCAAGTCCGCTTGCGCTCGTCCGACACGGCGTCGCCGCTCTCGGCCCCGGAAGCCTTTACGGTACGCAACGCGCCATCCATCACCAGCCTGTCTTCCGATGCCCTGCCGCTCAGTTCCACGCCCGTTACCCTCACGGCAACCGGCGCGAACTTCGTCACTGGCATCACGCAGATCCGCTGGGGACAGACCTTGCTCAGTGCCGAAGTACAGAGCCCCACGCAGCTCACCTTCACCCTACCTGGTGAACTGCTCGGCACCGCCGGCACCGTACTCGTTTATCCGGTGAACGCCGACGAGGCAAACCCCAACGCAGGCATCGGCCTCACGGGCACGACCGGTTGCCCGCTACCGGCCAGTGTCCGTGTCGCCAATCCCAGCGCGATCCTCACCAGCCTTGCACCATCGAGCGAGGTCGCTGCACGCCCCGCATCGTTACAGGTGCTCGTCACCGGATCCGGGTTCGAACAAAGCGCCGTCGCACTGGTCAACGGCGTCGAACATCCCGACGCACAGTACCTCAGCCCGACGCAGTTCCGCGTGGTACTGACCGCCGGTCAGCTCGCTTCACCCGGTACGCTGAACATCGCCATCCGCAACCCCAACGCCGGCGCTTCCACGCCGCTTCCGTTCCAGGTGCTGCCGGTAACGATTGGCACGATCACCCTGTCGTCCAACCCGTCTGCCCCAACTTCGGTGCAGGACCTGACCCTGTCCATCAATCAAAGTACGGCCCCGGCAAGAACCTTGCGAGCCACCCTCGCGTTATCGTTTGAGCCCAATGCCGACAACCTGTCCATCGCGCTGCCGGCGGCTGCACTACCGGTGTTTGCAGCCGGCGGCCAGACCTTCAGCTTTGATGTGACGGGCAATGGCGCGCTTCCCGCAGGCGCTCTGGTACGACCGGGCACAGTGGCCGGCACAGTCGTGGTCCGCATGACCGCGCTGACGGTAGCTGGCAGCACCTTAAACGTACTGCCAAGCCCCGTGCCAGAAGTACGCATCGTGATCCCGCGTTCGGCCCCGGTGATTTCATCGGCCCGCATCGCGCAAAGCTCGGGCGGCTTTGACCTGATCATCCTCGGCTACTCGCCGACGCGGAATCTCACGCAAGCCACCGTGACCGTCAACACCACATCCGGTACGCGCGTCGAAGGGGACACACGCTTCACAGTCGATCTCACCAGCCGCTTCAACGACTGGTATCGCGACGCCGCCAGCCTCCCGTTCGGGTCCGAGTTTCAGTTAAGGATTCCGTTCACGTTGGCCAATGGCGACTTCGCGGTGATCGATTCGCTCACCGTGACCCTCACCAACACCAGCGGTACTTCGGCGGCGGCTACCGCGCGACGCTAGGCCGCCGCATTCGCATCGAGCAGGGACGCGTACAGCTTTTCGAGCTTGCGCGCTCCCTGCTTCCAACTGAGCCGGTCCTCAAAAAACCGTCGCGACCCGGCAGCCAGCCTCGCCGCCAGTGCGTCATCCCGCAGTATCTCCAGCACCGCCGTCGTGATGTGCGTCGCATTCGCCTCCGGCACAACGTAGGCATCCACGCCATGCTTCATCTCCAGCGCGATGTTCGACCGTGGCAGCACCACCGGACGCCCTAAAGCCAAAAACTCTGGCATTTTGCTGGGAAATCGGTAGTCGTTGAACTCCCCGGGCTTGCCCGGCTGTACAAATAAATCGGCCATCGCCAGCACCTGCGGCATGCGCTTGTGCTCCACCATACCCAGGTCCTTCACAAAGGGCTTCACCCAAACCCCGTCCTGCTCCAGGTACGGCGCAAAGTCGCGACCCGCACGTACCAACGTCACCGACGCACCTTCGCGATTCAGCAATGCCACAGCCGTATACAGGCTCCGAACCTCGCTCGCATTGGACGCGTGGACATTGCCCGGATACACAATCACCTTGCGATCATCGGCGATCCCCAACTCGCGCCGCATCGCGTAATTCACCGGCACCGGCGCAAACAGGCTCTCATCCGCCGAACACCAAACCTCTTCCACCGGCTTCTCCGGCGATGCCAGCTCGCGCAACTTATCCACGATCACCGTGGCCGCATCGGCCCGCCGCATCAACTCTGGAAATCGCAACGGATGCGCCAAATGCATCGGCACAACCTGATCGAGCGTCGTCATCGGCTCGCGTACCAAGTCCTTCCACTTGCGCTCCATCGCCCGCGCCAGCAGATGTTGCTCGTTGTCCTCCAAATGCACCACCAGCTTGCCCGGCAGCTTCGCAGCTTCTAAAAACCGCCGCACCACCTCACGCGGTGTCCACGCATGCGTGACGTCTGGACCCCGCCCATCGGCAAACCGCAGCTTGCCCTTCAGGACATCCTCATACAGTAAGGCCTGAAAGCGCTTTTCCCCACCCAGAACATCGATGGACGGCACATTCGACGGCACGCACACCGCGCAATCCGCACCAAGCTTGGCCAGCTCATTGGCCAGATTCTGCACATGCGAGGCGCTGTTCGACGTGAAGTCGTGATAGAGGACAAAGAGGACGTTCATGCTTGCTGGCGGTACTGCTCCCTAAAGGGTACACTGGCCCTCAATGGCCAAACAGTTCACTAGAAGGGCAGCACTCGCCGCTGCGGCGGCCGGCACAGCAATGGCACAGGGCAGCAACGACACGTACCAGGGCGCTCTCGACGGCTTTACCTCCAAGGTCGATAACGACGCCTTCGACCCCATCATCTGGGCTCGCAGGCGTTGGGAAGCCGCTCCGCTCAAGCTCACCTTCAAAGGCGCCGGCAACAAAAAGCAGGTGCAGGACTGGCAGGCCAAGCTCCGTCCCAAGGTCCTGGAACTCATCGGAGGCTTCCCCGAAAAGCGCACGCCGCTCGCCCCGCAGCTACTCGAAAAACGCGAATTTCCAGGCTATACGCGTGAAAAATTCATCTTCACCTCACAGCCCGGCGTGCAGGTACTGGCTTACCTTCTCACCCCCAAGAACGCCAAAGGACCCGTACCCGTCGTCATCTGCATTCCCGGCCACGGCCGAGGCGTGGACGACATCGTCGGCATCGACAACAAAGGTCGCGAGCGTACCGACAAAGACGGCTACCAGCATGACTTCGCCATCCAAACCGTAGAAGCCGGCATGGCCGCCCTCGCCATCGAACCCATGGGCTTTGGCTGCCGTCGTGACCCCGCAAACAAGAAGAAAGGCCTCGGCGCATCGTCCTGCCAGCCCGCCGCCGGAGCCGCCTTGCTCTTCGGCGAAACGATGGTGGCCTGGCGTTCCTACGACGTCATCCGCGCCATCGACTGGATCGAAACCCGCCCCAAGGAACTCGACGCCAAGAACATCGCCTGCATGGGCATCTCCGGCGGAGGCACCATCACCGTCTTCGCCTCGGCCTTGGAACCTCGTATCAAAGCCGCGATGGTCAGCGGCTACATGAACACCTTCCGCGACAGTATCCTCAGCATCGCCCACTGCATGGACAACTACGTACCCGGCATTCTCAACTGGTGCGAGATGTACGATGTCGCAGGCCTGATCGCGCCGCGAGCCCTGTTCATCGAATCCGGAGACAAGGACAACATCTTCCCTGTAGCCGCCAGCCGCGAAAGCTATGAGCGAGTCAAGAAGGTGTACGACGCCATGGGCGCAGGCACCAACGTCGCGCAGGAAGTCTTTGCCGGCGAACACAGCTTCCACGGCAAACAAGGCATCCCGTTCTTGAAAAAAGCCTTGGCCTAAGAACCCAGCAGTACCTCAAGATCCTCGCGCTGCAGCGACCGTACCATCCCCTCGTCCGCGCTGATGATGGCATCGGCAAGATCGCGTTTGTGTTGCTGCAGCTCCAGCACTTTTTCCTCCACCGTACCGCTGGCAATCAGCCGGTACGTGAACACCTGCCGCGTCTGCCCGATGCGGTGTGCGCGATCCACCGCCTGCGCCTCCACTGCCGGATTCCACCACGGGTCCAGCAGAAACACATAGTCCGCCGCCGTCAGATTCAGCCCCACGCCGCCGGCCTTCAAGCTAATCAAAAACACCGGACACTGCGGGTCATTCTGGAAGCGATCCACACGCGCCTGCCGGTTCTTCACGCGCCCGTCCAGATACTCGTACGTGATCCCGACCTCCGTCAGCCGGTCACCCACGATCCCTAGCAACGTCGTGAACTGCGAAAACACCAGCGCCTTATGCCCCTCCGCCGTAATCGACTGCAGTTGGTCGATCAAGGTCTCCACCTTCGATGAGTACTCGCCACTGCGAGTCTTATCGATCAACCCGGGATGGCAAGCCGCCTGCCGCAGCCGCAACAGAGCCTCGAGCACCTGCAACTTCGTACGACCCATGCCTTGCTTTTCGACCTTGCCCAGCAGCGTCTGCCGGTAATGATCGCGAAGCTCCTTGTACAGCTTGCCCTGGTCGCCTTCCATCGGACAAAAGATGGTCTGCTCCACCTTCATCGGCAACTCGCGAGCCACCTGCTCTTTCGTACGCCGCAGGATAAATGGCCGAATCGCCTTGCCCAGCGCGATCCGCGTCTCCTCATCCGGATTCCGCAACGACGCGCCGGACGTCTGAAACACCGACGCCCCCAACATCCCCGGATTCAAAAACTCCACCAAACTCCAAAGCTCGCCCAGGTGATTCTCAATCGGCGTACCCGTCAACACCAGGCGATGCCGCCCATTCAACAACCGCGCCGCCTTGGCAGATTCGCTATTCGAATTCTTGATCGCCTGCGCCTCGTCCAGGATGATGTAGTCGAACTCAAAACTCCGGAACTCCGCCGCATCGCGACGCAACGTCCCGTACGTACTCAGCACCAGATCGTAATCCTGGATGTGATCCCAACTCGTTGTGCGATCCGCGCCCGTATGGTCCAGCACGCGCAACTGCGGCGTAAACTTCGCCGCTTCCTGCTGCCAGTTGTACACCAATGACCTCGGCAGCACCACCAGCGACGGCGGCACATCGGGACGGAACATCCGCCGCGTCTCCAGCAGCGCCAGCACCTGCGGCGTCTTGCCCACGCCCATGTCATCAGCCAGACATCCGCCCATGTCCATCTTCTGCAGAAACTGCATCCAGCCCAGACCCTCGCGTTGATACTCGCGCAACGTACCTTGGAACCCGGGCGGCTGGTCCACTGGCTCAATCCGCTCGAACTTACGAATGGTCTGCCGCGCATGAAAGAACGCCGAATCGAACGAGACATCGGGACGCTCGCTCAACAGCGCATCCAGCAGCCCGGCCTGATTCTTCCGGAACCGTACCTGCCCGTCCTCGGTGTGCGACAACTGCACGAGCGACGCGAACCGTCGCATCACCTCTTCCGGCACCATCCCGAACGACCCATCGGACAGTTCCACGATGTTCTCGCCCCGCCGCAGAGCCTTCAGCAGTTCTGGCATGTGCACGATCTCGCCACCCGCAAACTCGAGTCCGCCGACTAGGTCGAACCAGTCGATCTGCGTCCGTACCGATGCCGTAAAGCCCACGGGCGTGCGGAAGACTTTGCCTTCCACTTCCACCTTCCAGCCCAGCGACGTTAAGTGCGCCACCACCTCCGGCAAGCGTTTGCGAGGCACTTCCCAAGCGGGCAGCATCTCCCGCTGAAAGTACGTCTCCGTCGGCCGCAACCGCAGCCCGTGCAGCTTCTCCGATGCCTGCCGCTCGAACTCCAGATCGCAGTGCACGTACCGCCGCTCACCTGCTAGATACACGCCCTTGTTCGAATGCCCGTACCTTGCCCGCACGTCTTGCGGATACAGAAAAGTCAGCATCGCCACCATGCCCTGCGGCTTCCCGCGTCCCACCAGCGAACTCTCGCGGATCACCAACCAGGGCTGTGGCCTCTCGCGGATCTCCGCAAACGCCAGGTCCGGATGCCAATCCACAGGCGGGTGATCCTCGCGGCTCAACACCTGCTGCAACAACTCGGACCCTTGCGACAGTGGCGCTGTCAGCTTCGGATTCTTCCGCAGCATTTCCATCCAGCTACCCGCCTGCCCCAACTCCAAGGGACCCAGCAGTTCCGCAGTCACAAACAACCCGCCCGCCGCTTTTCGAATCGCCTGCAGCGGGATTCGTGGCGAACCTTCCGCCCCATCGGCGCGCGCCACCACACCCTCAATCGTCCAGAACTTCTCGTCTTTCCCGACATCCAGCCGGAACTCAAACGGCGAATCCCCTGCCCATGTCAAGGGCGTATCCGGGCCGTCATAAAGGAAGCAACGCCCCGTCGCGCAAGCCAGCGCCGCGACCCGACGTCCACCCGGACCCACCAGTGAGTACTCCGACGGCAGCATCTCCCCAACAAACTGATCCGCATTCGGCACACCCGCCAGCGCCGTCAACACATCACGATCCTTGGCGTCGGGCAGCGAATCGATCTGGTTGCGAAAGAGCAGCACAGACCTCGGCTTACCCGCAGCCCCGCCTTTCTTGATGTCCGACGCATGCACCTGCAGCGACAATCCACCGCCCGTACTGTTCCGTTCCGTATGGATGATGTAGCGAAGTTCGCGCCCCGCAGGCCAGTTCTCGCGCTCCCGCCGCGATGCCAGCGCGGGCACGTATGGTGGAGGACGGAGACTATGGAAAGCCGCGCTCCATGTCCCGCGATCCGCCGCGGACCCCTCGGCGCCCAACGGCGTACCGTGCACGCTCACCAGCTTTTCTGGCAGTCCGTCCTGGAATGCACCGCCCAGATAACTGAACCGTTCCGCTTGCAGCAGGGCCGCCCAGATGTGCACGCACACGCCCAGATCGGTCGCCGCCGGACAATGGCACAGCGCCAGCACCAGCCGTCCATCGCGCGACAGCCGGACGCTGTACAGTTCTTTATCCTCGACTTCGGCCGTAACTTCCCGCGTGTTCCCGCGCTGGATTCGCACGCGGTTCTGCCAGTAAAGTTTCTCGCCTCCGCTCTTTACCGCCGGGCTGATGTCGCCGCCCAACCTGCTCAGGTACATTCAGCGGCCTTTCGAGCGAGCCGCAATGGCCATATGGGGGTCAATACTTCTACCATACAACCTCGCGTTTTCGCGTTAAAATGAAGGTCGCCTATCATGAACCCTGCCTGGGAACGCGTGCAGTTGGCCCGGCACCCGAAGCGGCCGCACGCGCTCGACTATATCCAGCGGCTAGTCACCGAATTCGAAGAGATCCACGGCGATCGCGCCTTTGGCGATGACGCCGCCATCGTCGGTGGTTTTGGCTTTTTCCGCGGCAACCCCATTGCCGTGATCGGGCAGCAGAAAGGTCGCGACACCAAGCAAAAGCTCCATCGCAACTTCGGCATGCCCAAACCGGAAGGCTACCGCAAGGCCATGCGCATCATGGAACTTGCCTCCAAGTTCGGCCGCCCCATCTTGACCCTGCTCGACACCCCCGGCGCCTACCCCGGCATCGATGCCGAAGAGCGCGGACAGGCCGAAGCCATCGCCGTGAATCTTCGCGAAATGGCCCGGCTGGGGTCGCCGCTCGTCGCCGTTGTGATTGGAGAAGGTGGATCGGGAGGCGCGCTCGCGCTCGGCGTGGGCAACCAGGTCTTCATGATGCAGAACGCCGTCTACAGCGTCATTACGCCCGAAAGCTGCGCCGCCATCATCTACCGCGATGCCGCCAAAGCGCCCGACGCCGCAGCCGCTCTGAAGATGACCGCGCCCGACATGCTCCGCCTCGGCCTCATCGACAAGATCGTCGACGAACCCGCTGGTGGCGCGCAGGAAGATTACGACAAGTCCGCCGAATTCCTCGGCGAGGCTGTGGCCAACGCTTTTGGTCAGTTGTCCAGCATGTCCCGCCAGCAACTGATCGATCAGCGCTACGAGAAATTCCGCAAAATCGGCAGCTTTTTCAGCGAAGTATGAAAAAGACCACGTTAATCGGCATTGCCTTCTTCCTGGTGGTCGCGGGCGTGATCCTGTATTCCACCATGTCGATGACCCGCTATCGCGTCAAGGTCTGCATGCAGTACCAAGGCCAGTTCAACTGCGCCACAGCCGCGGGATCGACAAAAGAGTACGCCCTGCGCCAGGCCATCTCGACGGCTTGCGCCCCCATCTCCGGCGGCGTCACCCAAACGCTCGCCTGCGAACGTACGCCCCCCGGCACCACGGAGTGGAAGTAATTCACATGAAGCTCGCCTGCGCGATCTTTCTGACGGCGATCCTTACCGCCTGTGCCGCTCAACCGGCCCCTCAGCCTCGCGCAGAAGCCCCTGCTAAGAAATCAGCAGCCGCGGCGAAGGCTCCCGAGTCGCCAGGCGCTTTCGACTACTACGTACTCGCCATGTCCTGGTCGCCCGAACACTGCTCCACCAAAGGCAAGAATGACCGTATGCAGTGCGCCGGAGAACGCCTCTACGACTTCGTCCTCCATGGCCTCTGGCCGCAGTACGAAAAAGGCTACCCCGCAGACTGCAGTACCGACCCCATCGACCGCAACACCGTAGACGCCATGCTCGACATCATGCCAGCGCCCGGCCTCGTGCGTTACGAGTGGCGCAAGCACGGCACCTGCAGCGGCATGGACCCCAAGACCTACTACGCCCGTGCCCGCCAGGCCTTCACTTCCGTAAAAGTGCCCCGCCAGTACCAGCAGCCCAAGGTACAGGTGATCTCCACCCCGGACGAAGTTCGCAGCCGGTTCGCCAAAGAGAATCCCACCTTCGCCAAGGATTCCGTGGCCGCCGTTTGCAGTGGCCGCTTCCTGCAGGAGGTCCGCATCTGCTTCACCAAGGACCTCAAGTCCCGCGCCTGCAGTGCGGACGTTTTGCGCAACCAGTGCCGCGTCCCGGAAGTCATCCTCCGCCCCGTACGCTAACTACAGCAGCCGGAACTGTACCTCGATCGTCGCGCTCACCCGCACGGGCTTGCCTGCCTTCTGCGCCGGCTGGAATTTCCACTGCTTGACGGCTTCAATCGCCGCCTGATCGAGTGTTGGCTCCAGGCTCTTTGCCACCTGGAATTTCTCCGCCCGGCCCTCCGGCGTAATCTCCAACTTCAACGTCACCGAGCCTTCCACCTTCGCGTCCTTCGCGGACTCGCTGTACTTCGGCTCCACCTTCTGCAACACCTTCGGCGCCGACACGCCGTCCTTGCCCACCTTGTACACCTTGCCATCCGCTTGTGCGGCCGTCGCATATCGCGCTGACACAGCCACCATGCCAAAGCCAACCGCCAGCATCGCCACGCCGGCCAACAGCCTTTTCCCGACCCCGGGCATTGTCTTCGCTTCCATCAGATTCGTCATCCTTTCTTCCAACGTGTCTTGATCCCAAAACCCCGCAGCCAGCGCCGGACCCGCACCTCCACTCAACACACGAGCGGCATCCAACAGCCCTTGCGCGTACGTCGTCGGATCGGCAAATCGCACCGCCGCCAACTCATCGCACCGCATCTCCACCGCGTTGCGGTAGCGCCACTTCATCCAAGCCACTACCGGATGCATGGCGACAGGCAAGGTCACCAACTCCATCAGCAGCAGATACAGATAGTCCCGCTGCTCGACATGCACCGTCTCATGCGCCAGCGCCGCCTCGCGAGCCAACGCCGTAGCCTCTCGTGCAAATCGCTCGGGAATCACCACCACCGGCGCGCGAACGCCAAAGGTCAGCGGCACCGATGCGGTCTCGGGATTCAGATCGCGCAGGCGCCGCAGCCGCCACAACAACCGTGCGAACAGAAACGCCAGAACTGCCGAGTAAGCCCACGCGACAGAGAACGTCCACTCGCGCGACGTCGCCGCAACCACGACAGTCTGCACCGGCAGCACGAACCCCGCCGTCACTTGCGGTGTGGGATTCCACAGCGCCACCGCCACCGGCATCATCGCCGCGCCAACCAGCGACCCTCGCCATACCGCCACCCGCCAGTGCCCGGACCACCGCCGCAACAGTACATCCAACACGTACGCCAACAGGGCCCAAAGCGGCACCTGCCACGCAGCATTCACCAGCAGCCGTACAACAAAGGCATCGCTCATCATCATTTCTTGGCATCCAGTTTCTTCTGCAAGGCCGCCAGTTTCTCGGGCGTGATGTGTTTGGTCTCGAGCAACCCCAGCACCAACGCCTCCGCGGACCCGCCAAACATCCGGTCAATCAGGTCCCGCATGGTTGCCGACACCGCCTGCGTACGCGTCACCGCAGGACGGTACACATACGCGCGATCCTGCAACTGCCGCCGGACTTTCCCCTTCTGCTCCAGGATGTTCAACATCGTTTGCACGGTGGTGTACGCGGGCTTCTCCTTCCCCGGCATCCCGTCCAGCACCGCCTGCACCGTTCCCCGCCCGATCTCCCACAGCACCTGCATCAGCTGCAGTTCCAGTGGCGTCAGCGTATCGTTCTGCTTCTTTGCTCTTGCCATCTCCTAAACAATTAGGAGTATAGAGCCAGCCAATTTCCGTGTCAACGGGAACTTGAAAGCGCTATTCTGATTCCTAAACACATGGCGGACTCCGTTACGAGTCTCATCGGGCGATGGCGCGACGGCGACGCTGCCGCGCTGGAACAACTCATGCCCATCGTCTATTCCGAACTCCATCGGATCGCGTCCGGCTACATGCGTTCGGAATCGCCATCGCACACGCTGCAGCCCACGGCACTCATCAACGAACTCTACCTCCGCCTCGCCGCCTCGGGCTCCCGCGACTTTCATGACCGGACCCACTTCATGGCCATCGCCGCCCGCGTCATGCGCAGTATCCTTGTCGACCACGCCCGTGCCCGCGGCGCCGCCAAGCGCGGTGGAGGCAAGGTCTTCGTCGCCATCAACGATGAACTGGACTTCACGCCAGAACGCGCCGGTACGGTCGTCGCTTTGCATGAAGGGCTCGAAGCACTCACCAGATCCGACGAGGAAAAAGCCCGCCTCGTCGAACTCCGCTTCTTCGGCGGCATGACAGCGGAAGAGATCGCACTCGTACAATCGAAGCCCGTCCGTCGCGTCCGCAGCGACCTCCGCCTCGCCCTCGCCTGGCTCCATCGCGAGGTCGCGGGATGACACCGGACGAAGTCGGCCGCCTCTTTGAAGCCGCCCTCGACCTACCGCCGCACGACCGCGCCAGCTTCATCGAAAAGCAGACCCCAGATCCGGAACTCCGCCGCGAAGTCCTCAGCCTACTCGCGCACGACGCCAAAGCCGAAAGCTTCTTCGATCACGCCATACGCAGCGCCGCCACTTCTGTCGAAAACGCCCTGCATCTGCCCGCCGGAACCATCATCGGCCATTACCGCATCGTGTCGCTCCTCGGACGCGGAGGAATGGGCGCTGTCTACCTCGCCGACCGTGCGGACGGCCTCTTTGAACAGCGCGCCGCCGTCAAAATCGTGTCCTGTGGCGCACCAGAGTACGCGCAAGCCCTCGTACAAAGGCTCGAACAAGAGCGCCGTATCCTCGCGCAACTCAGCCATCCCAACATCGCCCGCCTCTACGACGGCGGCCAAACCTCCACCGGCCTTCCGTACTTCGTGATGGAGTACATCTCCGGCGTCCCCATCGACGACTACTGCCGTACCCGCAACCTCTCGCGCAACGACCGTCTCATTCCGTTTCTCAAGGTCTGCGATGCCGTCCAGTACGCCCACCGCAACCTGATCGTGCATCGCGATCTCAAGCCGGCCAATCTCCTTGTCACCGCCGATGGCGAACCCAAACTCCTCGACTTCGGCATCGCCAAGATCCTCGGCCCCAACCAAGCCGACCCCGCCGCACTCAGCACGCGTGCGCTCACACCCGAGTACGCCAGCCCCGAACAAGTCCGTGGCGACCCCATCACCACCGCTAGCGACGTTTACTCACTCGCCGCCGTGCTGTACCTTCTGATGTCCGGCAGCGGACCCCACAAGCTCGACGGCCTCTCGCCGCTCGACACCGTGCGTACCATCGCAGAAGTTGAGGTCCCACCGGCTTCCACCGTCGACCCAACGATCCCCCGCGACCTCGACGCGATCCTCACCAAAGCCCTGCGCAAAGATCCCGAACGCCGCTACCGTACCGTCGACGAGTTCGCCTCGGACCTCCGCCGCTATCTGGAAGGACGCCCCGTCCACGCCTCGCCGGACACCTTGCTTTACCGCATCGGCAAGTTCTGGCGCCGCAACTGGATCGCCTGTACCGCAGCCGTCACCGTACTCGCCATCGTCCTCGGCGCAGCCACCGCCGCCGTCGTACAGGGCCGCCGTGCGGATCGCCGCTTCGCCGACCTGCGCCGCCTCTCGAACACCTTTTTGTTCGACTTCGAAGAGTCCATCCGCCAGTTGCCCGGCTCGACCAAACCGCGTCAACTAGTCGTAAACACCGCACTCACGTACCTCGAATCGCTCGCCGCGGACTCCACCAGCGACCCCACCCTCACCCGCGAACTCGCCGCCGCGTACCTCAAAGTCGGCGACATCCAGGGCGATACCGGCGGACCCAACCTCGGCGACATCGCCGGAGCCCTCCGCAGCTACACCAAAGCCAAACAACTGCTCGATCAGGTGGGCGATGCCACCGCCTCGCAACCGGACCGCCTCCGTCTCTACGCCACCGTGGCCGGCCGCATAACCGGGGTCCACCTCTGGTCCGCCGACCTGCAGAAGGCTTTGCCCGCCGCCCGGGAGCAAGTCGAACTCACCACTCGCCTCCTGGAAAGCGATTCTGCAAACACCGAGACGATCCGTACCGCCACCGCAGCCTACGGGGCCCTCTCCGACATCCTTGCCCGATCCAACGACCTCACAGGCGCGAAGGACCTTCGCCTCCGTACGGTCCAACTCCTGCGCAACGAATCCACCCGTCATCCGGAACTCAAGGCCAACTTAGCCGCCTCGCTCTCTCAACTTGGCACCGTCTACGAAAAGTTGGAAGACTTCAACAACGCCATCGCCAGCCTGCGCGAATCCATCGCCGTACTCGAAGGATTGCTCGCTTCCGGCACGCCCAGCGTCCAGAACCGCCGCCAGTTGATGATCAGCTACAGCCGCCTTGGCACGATTCTGATCACACCCAAAACCGCCCCGCCGGAAGCTCGCCGCGAAGCCGAACAACTCGGGTTCAAGGCGTACACCATCGCGCGCGAACTCGCCGAGGCCGACCCCGCCAACGCCCGTGCCCTCAGCGACCTTATGGCCACCGCCGCACGTTACGCCCACAACCTGCTCGGCGCCGGAGAGTACCCGCAAGCCGTCGGGGCATACCGCACTGCCGTACAACATGCGGAAGATCATGTCCGTCGCGACCCCAATGATCGCGAAGCCCGCATCAATCGCGCACTCACCCGAGGCTACCTGGGTGAGGCACTACTCAAATCGGGCGACACGACACAGGCTCTCGCCGAACGGCAGTTCGCCGCCAAAGAGTACGCCGAACTCGCCGCCGCCTCACCCGACGATTCACGCATCGCCGCCGCGCAGGCCTGGAACCTCGAAGGCCTCGGCCATGTCTACCTCCGCCTGGGCGACCTCGCCTCCGCCCGCCGTCAAGCGGGAGACGGCATCCGCCTAGCCGATCGCTTCATCGCCGCCGACCCCGCGAATCGAGCCTTAAAGAGCTACCGCGACGACCTCGCCGACCTGCAATCGGAAATCGAGAAAAAATCCGCGCGCACCCGTTAGTTTCCCTCCGCGATTCCGCTTTCCCGGTGTCAAGATGGCACTGCGATCGAAGCTCTTCACCGCCGATGGCCCGGGGCAACCAGTACTCGCACGCTGCGCGGAAACCCATGCGGGACACCTTCTGCGAGGTATGTCCAGCAGTCCTGCCGTCAAAGATGCGGTAACCCGCATCCAATTCGCTCTCGGCAAGCTCGGCTTCATCATCAACGACATTGAGGGCATCTACGGCGCCTCTACCGAACAGGCTGTCCTCAAGTTCAAAGGTCCACCCCGCAACATCCTCGGACCCGGCCAGACTCGGCCCGACGGTGTGGTCGGCATCCAAACCATCCATCGTCTCGACCAGGAGTTGCTCGGCAGCTCGCAGCCGGCTCCCTCCGATGTAGAGCAGGCCGGATCCAACCTGTGGCGATTCTCCTTCTCCGGAGCAAAGCCCGCCTTCGGGCTCGGCGTCTTCAAGCTCCGTGTGGAAAGCGAGGAACGCGCGGACTTCAGAGTTTACACCTTGCGGGAACGCTTCTCCGGCGGCACCCTGATCGGAGGCTTCAGCGGCACAACTCGCGGCAACTTCACCACACCGGACAGAATGCAGGCCGTCGATTTCGACAGGTCTGAAGCGCTCATCCTCATCGACAAGTTCGACGCCTTCATCAGGGGCGGCATGATTCTTGCCCAGCCCCCGGCGAGCCGAACCCATGCCCTGAACTTCGAAAACTTCCAGGACGATCGCGGCTTTGCGGGCTCCCTCGAAAGCGGCAGCCTGAGAATGACCTGCTCGATGCGGTCGCCGTAACCCAGACAGACACACACCAACCACTAGAAAGCTCCGGCATGGCACTCATATCCAAGCTGTTCACAGAAGAAAGCCCCGGCAAACCTGTGCTCGCGCGCTGCGCGGAAACCCACGCCGGACACCTCCTGCGAGGCATGTCCAGCAGCCCCGCCATCAAGGACGCCGTAGCCCGCATCCAACGCGCCCTACGACAGCTTGGCTTCACCATCAACGACCCCGAAGGCACCTACGGCGCCTCCACAGAAGCTGCCGTACTCAAGTTCAAAGGCCCGCCCCGCAACATCCTCGGCGCAGGCCAGAGCCGGCCAGACGGAGTAGTCGGCATCCAAACCATTCACCGCCTCGACAGCGAACTCGTCGGACGATCCAACAAATGGCGGCTCGCCTTCATCGGCAACAAGCCACCCATCGGACCCGAAACCTTCACTGTCTTCATCGTGAGTCAGGAATCTCGCGACAGCCAAGGCTTCTCCGTTGCCAGGTTATTTGTCGATGACAAGCTGAAAACCGGCTTCAAGGGCGAAACCAAAGGCGACTTCGAAACCGAGCAGAGATTGAGCGCTGGCGACTTCCACGACGCACCCGCGCAGTTTTTGATCGAAAAGAAGGGCCGCTCACTACGCGGCTTTCTGCAACTGGTCCTTCCGCAAAAGTCAATCGCCGTGAACGTCCAGTTTGCACCCTTCAAAGATGACGCCGCGCAGGACGACGTCAGCACAGGCACTTTAATCGTGAGCGGAACGCTCCGCAAACGCTAACCACTATGGCCCTACGATCCAAACTATTCACCGAAGAAAGCCCCGGCAAGCCAGTCCTCGCGCGTTGCGCGGAAACCCACGCCGGACATCTCCTGCGAGGCATGTCCAGCAGCCCCGCCATCAAGGACGCGGTAGCCCGAGTCCAGCGTGCCTTGCGGCAACTGGGCTTCACCGTCAACGACCCTGAAGGCATCTACGGCGCCTCCACAGAAGCAGCCGTACTCAAATTCAAAGGCCCGCCCCGAAACATTCTCGGACCGGGCCAAACCAGACCAGACGCCATCGTCGGCATCCAAACCATCCATCGTCTCGACAGCGAAATCGGCGGCGGAAACACACCACCGCAACCGCCACTCGAGTTCGGCTCCAACAAGTGGCGCTTCACCTTCTTCGGCAACAAAAGCGCCTTCAAACCCGGCGTCTACAGCCTCTTCATCGCCAGCGAAGAGGTACCCGACAGCCAGTCTTTCAACATGTCGGAACTCTCTGCCGACGGCGACCTCATCTCCGGCTTCAAAGGGGAAACCAGGGGCACCTTTCAAACCGCGTCCAAATTCAAGGCCGTCGACTTTAACAACGCCGTTTCCAACCTGTTCATCGACAAGAAAGGCCGCCTGATCACCGGCTTCGTCCAGCTTACTGTCCCGGCAAAGTCGCTGACCCTCAACCTCAAGTTCGCGACCTTTGAAAACGAAGGCCTCCTCGGCTCCTTCAGCAACGGCACCCTTCTCGTGAAAGGCGACATCCGCAAAAACTAGGACCTTACTTTTTCGCCTTTGGAGGCTTCGCCGCAGCAGCCGTACCCGGATACCCATGCCACAGGTACTCTAGCGCCTGCGGCAACGTCTGCGCCTTCACAGCGCGATCGGTATGCCCCGCATTCTTCGCAAACGTGAACTGATAGCGGTACTTCTTATCGGCCAGAACCTTTGCCATCCGTTCATTCGCCAGCACCCAGTCATGATAGTTATCGCGCGAAATCAGGTTGTCGCGATCGCTCACATGCATCCAGATCCGCAGCGGCTTCCTTGGGCTCTTGGGGATTACGAACTCGTGAAAATCCCAAGCCCCGTGCGGGTACTTCTCGTCGTACGGCCACTGCTGGTACACAAACGTACCCGAATACGACAGCACGCGCCGGTACCACTCCGGGTGGAACCAAGCCATGATGAACGCCGCCGACGCGCCGGAACTTCCGCCCATCGTCGCGCGACCCTCGGGATCTTTGGTCAGCTTCACATTCGCCATCTTTTCCACTAGCGGCAGCACCTCAGCCTCCACAAACTCGGCGTACTTGCCCGACATCGTGTCGTACTCCAACCCGCGCTGGCTCCCCTGCGCATCGCCGCTACCGTTGCCGATCGAGATCGCAATCATCACGGGTACGCGCTTCTGGTGGATGAGGTTGTCGAGCGTCGTGAACAGCATCTGATCCGGCCCGTCCGCGCCGACAATAAACGGCGCCGCGCTACCCGGCACGTACTGCTGCGGGACATACACCGCCACCTTGCGCGTGTACGCCTGCGGGTAGCTGTCCACAATCAGATGCCCCGGCTTGTTCGGATCAAGCTGCGCATACGTACCCGGCCGCCGCGCGATTCCCGGATAGAACTTGCTGTCCTTGGATTCCATGGTGAAGTTGATCACCGTACCCTGCGGGACACCTTCCATGGGCTTCGTTTCAGGCTGCGCCGGATGCGTCGGACCAATGATAAAGTTGCCGTCGACATCGATCGGCGCAACTTCGCCGTCGGGCAGTTCTTTCGCCTTCACATACCCGGGCGTGTTCGGATCGCGCGTCGGCCGCGTCACCAATCCCGGCGGATTGCCCGCCATCGGAGGCTTCGCCGGCTGTGCGGACTGGGCGGGAGGCGCGGGCTGCTGCGCAAACAAAGATCCAACTGCAACGATCAAGATCAGAGGACGTAACATTCGCCTGCGATCCTATCAAACCTTGATATTCTTGTGGTGCTCTCACTATGCGCCGCCGCGACCTTCTAGGACTCCTCGGCACTCTGCCGCTCCTCGCCACACCGCCCAAGCGCAAGCTCTCGGTGTTCACCAAACACCTGCAATTCCTGCAAGGCGAAGCCCTCGCCGACGCCATCGCCAACATGGGCTTCGAGGGCGCGGACATCGCCCTCCGCAAAGGCGGCAACATCGAGCCTGAGAACGCCAAGACCCAGTTCCCGGCCCTGGTCAAAGCCCTTCGCGCCCGCAACGTTGATGTACCCATGGTCACCAGCGGCATCGTCGATGCGGACACGCCCCTCGCCGAACAGACCATCGCCCTACTGCACGACCTCGGCATCAAGCATTACCGTTGGGGCGGTTTCCGCTACGATTACGCCAAGCCCTTGCAGCCGCAACTCGACGCGTTAAAGCCGCGTGTCGAAAAGCTGGCCACCCTCAACCGCAAGTACGGCGTCACCGCCATCTATCACACGCACTCAGGCCTGAATCAGGTCGGCGCCAACATCTGGGACATCTACGAAGTCGTCCGCCCCTTCGACCCCGCTGAAGTGGCCATCAATTACGACATCGGCCACGCCACCGTCGAAGGCGGCTTCGGAGGCTGGATCAACTCCTTCCACGTCGCATCCAAGCACATCCGCGGCATCGCTCTTAAGGATTTCATCTGGACCCGCGACCCCAAATCGGACGCTCCGCGGCCCAAATGGTGCCCCGTTGGCGAAGGACAGGTCCAGTTCCCGCTCTTCTTCGACATGATGTCCAAGAGCGGCTTTGACGGACCGCTGCAGGTCCACTACGAATACTCGTTAGGCGGCGCCGAATCCGGCAGAACCGCCATCACCATTCCCCAGGAACAGGTTTTCGCGGCCATGAAGAAAGATCTGGCCGCCTTCAGGAATTGGATGCGATGAAAGCATTACTTCTCACCGACTACAAGAAGCTCGAATACACCGACGTACCCGAACCCGTCTTCGGCCCCGACGACATTCTGATCAAGGTCCGCGCCTGCGGCATCTGCGGCAGCGACATCCACGGCTTTGACGGCTCCTCCGGCCGCCGCAAACCGCCACTCATCATGGGTCACGAAGCCTCCGGCGAAGTCGCGGCCCTGGGTTCCAACGTCAAGGGCTTCGCCGAAGGCGACCGCGTCACGTTCGACGCCATGGTCAACTGCGGCAACTGCTACTTCTGCGCCGCCGGCGACATCAACCTTTGCGACAACCGCCAAGTGGTCGGTGTCTCCCCCGGCGAATACCGCCGCCATGGTGCCTTTGCCGAATACGTCGTCATCCCGCGCCGCGTCGTCCACAAGCTTCCAGAAGGGCTGCGCTTTGAGCACGCCGCCATGGCAGAACCGGTGTCGATCGTCGTCCACGCCGCCAATCTCGCCCCCAAGCGCCTTGGCCAGACGGCAGTGGTCGTCGGCAGCGGCATGATCGGTCTGCTCGGGATTCAAGCTCTCAAAGCCGCAGGCTACAGCACCGTCTACGCGGTGGACCTCGAAGACCGCAAGCTCGATCTCGCCGTACAGCTAGGCGCCGCAAAAGGCTTCAATCCTAAGAAGACCGACGTCGTCGCCGAGATCCGCGAACTCACCTCGGGACGCGGCGTCGACCACGCCATGGAATGCGTCGGCGCCACAGCGCCCATCGAAACGTCGATCCAGGCCGTACGCAAAGGCGGCGTGGTAACGCTAGTCGGCAACATCACCCCGCGCATCGACTTCAACCTGCAATCGGTGGTCACCCGCGAGATCTCGCTCTACGGATCCTGTAGCTCCCGCGGTGAGTACCCGCAATGCATCGACATGATCGCCAACGGCACCATCAAGGTCCAGCCGATCATCAGCGCCATGGCCCCCTTAAGCGAAGGCGCAGGCTACTTCGACCGCCTCTACGGCCACGACCCTGAACTGCTGAAAGTTATTCTCCAGCCGCAGTAATCTTCAGGTTGGCGAAATAACCTTCCGTCCCAGGTCCCACCCAAAGGGCGACTCCACCCGCGATGTCGCCCAACTTCATATCATCCACAATCAGGCAAGGCTGCTCTGCTCCATGCACATACAGCCGCGCCTTCGTACCCTCAACCGTAATCCGCATCTTCGTCCACACACCCGGCTCCAGGTCCACATAGGACTCGTACTTCTCCGGCGACTCTTTCCGCAGCCGCGCAAAGTCATAATCCGGATGCGAATGATACTGCGTCGAATGGTTCCGCCGAACCTGATCCGGAGCCCGCCCATTGGTCGGACGCAGATAGATGGACTCGTACTTGCCATTGCCCGTCCGGAACGCCAAGCCAATAAACCCACGAGCACCCGCCCCTGCCCCAGCCCCAGGCTTGCCCGCGACCTCCACCTCAATCGTCCCGTTATGGAAGCGCGATCCCTTCACAAACGCCAGGCTATTGCCGTTCGGTGCCGTAGCCGCGGCGTCTATCCGAACCGCCTTCCGCCCCGCATATTGAACATCCGAGACCTTGCACTCCACAGCCTCCAGCGATCCAGCAGACTGAGCCGACAAAGCCGACACGGCAACCAATGTCAAAGAGATCCACATAGGTATCTATACGCGCTTTAGGCAAAAACAATTCATCGATCCGCCCAAGGTCCACCGGGCGGCCACACCTTCGCGAACCCGCTAACGGCGGAAGCGAGTACAGGCATCGCGAACGTCCGCAAATCCCGTACGGTCTCTTCGAGCGACGCTGCTGTGTCCGTCAGATGGCTCCGCTTCAAAAACGCCCGCCACTGCGTGACCTTCGCCGGATCCCGGTAGAACGCCGCCGTCAATCCAGCAGGCTCCGCCTCAATCGCCGTACCCCGATGCCCAAATGTGGCCGCCACGGCATTCGCCAGGACCTTCCCATCGAATGCATACAAGCGTGAGAGCAAGACCAGGTCGTAATAGTCCTTCATGCGGCTGTTCAGCAACCCGAGCGTGGTCAAGGCCTCCAACTTCTCGGCAACCACAGTCTCTTTGGGATAGGCATGCAGCGTGGGGGCGGGAAAGTCCAACAGCACCGGATACTCAAGCGGCACAGGCGCGGGTGTGATGACATCATCAAACCCGATGTCCAATTGCATCGGTACCCGAGCCCTGGCGATCACGGCATGAAACCGCACGCGAACCCCTTCGTACTGTGCATCCTCCTTAATACGGCTTACCTCAATCGCATCGGCAGCAAACACGACGCCGTCATTCGCCACCGCAGTACCGCAAACATCGGCCACGATCTGGCGGACATGCTCTAAACGGTTGCTACTCTTGCCCGCAAAGTCGATATCCATCGTGGGTCTCGATAGCGGAGCCTTCCACGCCGTCAGCAGCAACGCACCCTTCAGAATGAACCGGTCCGCATGCGGCGAACTCGCCAGGCGGTACAAGAACCGCTCCATCGCGAAGTACTGCAAAACCTCTTGAAACGCCCGTCCCTCATTCCGCGCCCGGTTCAACAACCGCTGCCGGACCGAAGCACCAACGTCGAGGCCAGCCTTCACAGGATCGCCTCAAGGTATGGCGTCATCACTCGCACCACCCGGTTAATCCGCGCGTACTCGAGCAGAGCCGCACGATCCGGCTTCCTCGTTCGCTCGCGATACAGTCGCAGCGCCTCCACCGCCACATCCGTCCCCAGCTTATTCCGGTACTTGAAGCAATCGGCAATCGTCTTTTCCGCCGAAAAGATCCGCACCTTCACTCCATCCATTCGCACCGCCTTCGCCCCCGATCGCAGTGAAACCGGCGAATACCAAAACACCCGTACCGGAATCCCATCTACCTTCGGTATCTGCGAATGGCTCGGCATTGCGATATCCAGGGTATGGGGAATCTGCGTCGTCAACCCGTAGTGCGAAAGAGCCGACACCAGGCAAACCACCGCTCTCGGAAGTCTCGCCGCCATCGCAATCCAATCCGGATTCCCCACTGCCGCGCCACTGGCCAGCCGATACAGCCCTCTACCGATCTGCTCCAGCACTCCCTCATCGCGAAGAGCATACAGAGTCCGGGGATGCACTCCCTTTCGCAGTACATCGCGGGTCCTCAGCGTGCCGCCTCTCTTCGCGAACATCCGCCTTACCCTCTTCTCCTCTGTTGCTCTCTTCTTCATTGCAAACCGGATAAACCCCTCGGACACTTCTCATATTATCCGAGCTTTTTATCCACCATTTCTCACCTCACCTGCGAAAAACCAAGCGGCGACAGCAGCACCGACGATATATTCGACACCACTTCCGCATCCGACAACCCCGGCGTATCTCGCAACTTCGCCCACTCCGGATCCCGTACAAACGCCTGCCACACCTTCTCCCGCGCGGCCAGATTCTCGTACCCCAGCATGTACACCAGGTTCGGCATCCGCCGCCCCACCACAGTCGTACCAAACAGCACCGGAATCATCCCCAGCCGCCGGAAGATCGCCATCTCCCCATCAGCAAACATCTTCACCTTCTTCGCCAGGCTCGCCGTCGTATTCGACTCATACGTCCGCAACTCGAACACATAATTCGCCCGCTTCCCGTCGTGCTTCGGGACCTCGATCGCCGGCATCCACGGCACACCACGCAGAATCGAATTCTCCAGCCGTACATACGGCAACCCTGGCGCCGACAACAGCTTGTCCGTCGCCTTCTGGTACGCCGCGTCCTCATTCATCTTCGCCCGCGTCTCCTCCATCGCCGCCAGCGACGGGTACTGCACAATCGCCATAATGTACGGTCCATCCGGCGCGATCAGATTGCTGAACACCCCCACCGGACCCGCACCGTACTTCTGCAACGCCGGCACCGTACTCTTCTCGATAAACTCCGCCAGACGTTGGCGTTGTTGGTCCGCGCCATTACGCAAATACGCGATCCGCATCTCAAACACGGCAGGCTGCGCGACCCCGGTGGATTGCGCGGAACTCACTGCGGCAGCACCGGCGGCAGCAGGCAAAAAACGGCGTCTTGTCATGATGTTTTCCTATCTTAGTTGATATTCTTGAAGTGCTCCCCCACGCAGAACCTACGCACCATGCAGCACCTCGATCAAAGCCTTTACGAACTCATCACCCAGACTTCCTCGAACCTCCCGCCCGACGTACGCAAAGCCATGGGCGACGCCATCGGTGGTGAAACTCCAGGCACCCAAGCCTCCCAGGCCCTCAACATCATCGCCACCAACATCGACATGGCCGCCGATGCCGAATCGCCCATCTGCCAGGACACCGGCATGCCCACCTTCGTGATCCACACCCCGGTCGGCGTGAACCAACTCGTCCTCAAAAAGGCGATCCGCAATGCCGTGGCGGAAGCGACCAAGAAGGGCAAACTCCGCCCCAACTCCGTGGACTCCATCACCGGCGCCAACAGCGGCAATAACCTCGGCGTCGAAACCCCGGTGATGCACTTCGAACAGTGGGAAGAGGACGAGATCGAAATCAAGCTGATCCTCAAAGGCGGCGGCTGCGAAAACAAGAACATCCAGTACTCTTTGCCCTGCAACGTCGAACACTTAGGACGCGCCGATCGCGACCTCGCCGGTGTTAAAAAAGTCATCCTGCACTCGGTCTGGCAGGCGCAGGGACAAGGCTGCGCACCCGGCGCCATCGGCGTCTGCATCGGCTCCGACCGCGCCCACGGCTACATGCTCGCCAAGCAGGAACTCTTCCGCACCCTGGACGACACCAACCCCAATCCCGTCCTCGCCAAGCTCGAAGAAGAGATCATGACCGAAGCTAACTCCCTCGGCGTAGGCGCCATGGGCTTCGGCGGCAAAGCATCACTGATCGGCTGCAAGATCACCGCCGCCAACCGTCTACCGGCAAGCTTCTTCGTCTCCGTCGCCTACGATTGCTGGGCGTACCGCCGCCTCGGTGTCCGCCTCAACCCGGAAACCGGCGCCATCACCCACTGGCTATATCGCGACCCCGCCGAACCCGTCAAGAAGATGGCCGATTCCGAAGGCTTCCCGCTCACCGGCAAAGAGGTCGTCCTCAACTCCCCGGTCACCGAAGAACAGGTACGCCAGCTCAAAGTCGGCGACGTCGTCATCATCAACGGCGACATGTTTACCGGCCGCGACAACGTCCACCACCACCTCCAACACCACGACGCTCCCGTCGACCTCAACGGCGCCGTCCTCTACCACTGCGGACCCGTCATGCTCAAGCAGGACGACAAGTGGTACGTCAAAGCCGCCGGACCCACCACCTCCATCCGCGAAGAGCCTTATCAAGCCCACGTCATCAAGAACTTCGGCGTCCGCGTGGTCATCGGCAAAGGCGGTATGGGACCCAAAACTCTCGCTGCCCTCAAGGACCACGGCGCCGTGTACCTCAACGGCATCGGAGGCGCCGCTCAGTTCTACGCACGCACCGTCAAGGAAGTGAAGGGCGTGCACCTCGAACAATTCGGCATCCCGGAAGCGATGTGGCACATCCGTGTCGAAGGCTTTGCCGCCATCGTCACCATGGATTCCCACGGCAACTCGCTCCACGCCGATGTCGAGAAGGCCACCGCTCAGAACCTCGCCGCGCTAAGCCATGCCTAGTGACGCCGGCCAGCGACCCGAAGCGCTGCTCGAAGCCTTCGACGACCTCAAGCGCCGCTTTGCAACCGCCACAGATTTCGGCGCATTTTGGGACTATTTTGTGGACGCCTGGGCCTCGCGCCCAGGCTTCATGGACATGGGTGCCCCCGCCTACGTCGAAGACATGGAGTCCCTGATCCAGCAGGTGGCCAATCAGATGACCGGCTCGGACCCTGCGCGCGTCGCCAACACCCGCCTCATCAAGATCCCGGAGGCTGGCCTCGTCCACGGCTCCTGCCTGGTCGACGGCAACCTCAGCGTCGTGATCTACTTTGAGGATCTCGAAATGGGCCTCTTCGTCCTGCTCCGCAACTCCGGCAAGACCTCGTACGCCCGCTTCACACTACGCGGCAAAACAAAACGCCGCAGTAGCTAGCTCGTCGCGAAGCGATCCGCCTCGCGGTACGCAGCCGTCACCTTCTGGAACCCTTCGATGCCCGGGTTCAGCATCCCGTGCTCGAGCCCGATAATGCCTTTGTACCCGCGCTTGTACAACGCCTTGAAGATGTTCTGGTAATTCATCTCGCCCGTGTACGGCTCCTTGCGGCCCGGTACGTCACCAGTCTGAAAATACCCGATCATGTCGTAGTAGTTGTTGATGTTGTTGATGATGTTGCCTTCGGAAATCTGCTGGTGATAGCAGTCAAACAGGATCTTCACCTGCGGGTGATTCACCTGCCCGATGATCTCGGCGGCGTGCTCCGAATACACTACAAAGTACCCCGCGTGGTCCACCTTCAGATTCAGCGGCTCCAGCACCAGCACCAACCGGGACTTCTCCACGATCTCCGCCGCCCGCTTCAGCACATCCACGCAGTTCCGTGTCTGCTGCTCAAACGTGATGTTCGCGACGCCCAGTCCGCTCGTCACCGTCGCCACTTCGTTGCCCACAATCTTGTGCAACTCCACCGCGCGACGCACATCTTCCAAGAACATCCGGTGCGGACCCCGGTCCGGCATCGCCGTTTGACGCCATCCGCCGCGGTTCACCACAAACGTCCCCATCGACATCTTCAGGTCGTCCATCTTCCTGCGAATTTCTTCGCACTGCTGCGGCGTGCGCGACGGCAGCCCGTTGTACTCAAACGCGCTGAACCCGGCCTGCGCAAAGATCTCCAACTGCCGTACAGGAGGCTCCGGATTGAGCCAGCCCACATGCGGCCCGTAGCGAAGCTTAAACGGCGCCTCCGCGGCAGAAAGCGGTGCGGCGGCAGTCGCGGCGGCTAGGGCGCCTGCGGTCGTGGTCAAAAGGTTCCGGCGGCTAATCATCGTGCTCTATTTCTCCGTCGATTATCATATAACGTGACCCGCGACCTGGCTATCCAACTCACCCGTCACCGCAGCGTCACCAACTCACCCGGCGAAACCTTCTTCGGACCCTTCCTCCAGGACCTGCTCTCCTCCTGGCCAGAACTCAGCCACGTCGAAAAGCTCCGCACCATCCTCGGCGACCCCTACGAGCGCTACAACATCATCGCCCTCAAGCGTTCTGGAACCCCCACCCGCCGCACCATTCTGCTCACCGGCCACTACGACGTCGTCAGCACCGCCAACTACGGCCCGGACCTAGAACCTCTCTGCACCGACCCGGACCTGCTCCGTCCCGCGCTCGCCGCCGCCGACCCCGCTCTCGCCCCCGACCTCACCACCGGAGGCTTCCTCCCCGGTCGCGGCCTCCTCGACATGAAAGCCGGCCTCGCCGCAGGCCTCACCGTCCTTCGCCAATACGAAGGCCCCGGCAACATTCTCTTCGCCGCCGTACCCGATGAGGAGGTCGCCTCCTACGGCATGCGCTCCCTCGTCCGCCAACTCCCGGACCTCTGCGCCCAACTCGGCCTCGACATCGAACTCGCCATCAATCTCGACGCAGAAGGTGACCCCGGCGACGGCTCCCGCGGTCGCGCCATCTTCTGGGGCAGTGTAGGGAAACTCCTGCCCTTGGTCGTCTTCATCGGACGTCCATCGCATGCCGGAGCACCCTTCGACGGCATCAACCCGGCGTTCCTGCAAGCCGAGTTCGTACGTTTGGTCGACGCCAATCCCGAACTGGGGGATACGCACAAAGGCGCCCCCGCTCCCCCGGTGGTCCTCTACGCGCGGGATACCAGAACCCACTACGACGTCACCACCCCGCAAGCCTCCTACTGTGCGGTGAACGTCCTCACCCACACCCTGGACGCGGCACAAGTCATGGGCAAATTCCGCAACGTCGCTGCCGAATGCCTGCGCGTCGCCATCGAGACCCTGGAACGCCGCTCCGGCCGCCGTATGCCCTGGGCACCGGTCGTGCATGTCTTAGAAGGATTGGAACATCTGCCTGTCGAAGCCTGTGCGGCGGCCATCCAGCAGCGCGCTGGTGCCCTGGGCATACAAGGCCCCGCAGCGATCCTCGCCTTGGCCTCGCCGTACTATCCGAAGGTGCAGTGGCAATCTACCGACGCGACCCTCGCTGATGCCATCAAACAAGCACGCGACCGGATCGTAGCCCGCTTCGGCACCAGCATTACGGACCGGCCTTACTTCCCGGGAATCTCGGATATGAGCTTCCTCAACGCCTATCCCACCGTCAACATAGGACCTTGGGGACGTGAGTACCACCAGCGAGGCGAAAGGGTCCACGAGCAGTACGCCTTTGAGGTGCTGCCCGCCCTACTGCAAGAGGTTTGTGAGACCGTACTCAGCCGCGAAGCCCTTGAAACGCCGCCGCAATCGACGACACCGCCACCAGCAGAATAAAGCCGTACAGGATCCAGTAGCTGGTGTAACGCAGCACCCGGAAGAGGTCCTCTCTCACCGTTTCAGGATCGATGGGCAGGACGAACGTCGCATGAGAAGGTAGTACCCGGGACCTATCGCTCTAAGGTATAGACCCCAGGAAAATCTGAGTATCTTCAAGACGAACACAATGCCGATACTGATGTAGAGTGCAGATGCTGCCGCTGTTTGTCGTCCTGGTCTTTGCCAGCTTAACCATCGCCGCCGGTGAATATGGCTGGGCGATTTCCATCTTCCAGGCCAGCGTCTGTCTCATCGCCTTCGGGGCCGCCCTGCGTGGCAGTTCCGCCCAGGCCTGGATTCTCCTTCTGCCCTGCCTCGGCCTTCTGCAACTTGCTGTAGGCTCAACCGCTTACAGCAACGCCACCATCCTATCCACCCTTCACTGGCTCGCCCTCTCGTCGGTCTTTCTGCTGGCTTTCACCGGCACTTGGGAGCGGGATCGATTTTTGGACTGGTTCTCGGCGTTCGCAGGCTTTGAAGCCGCACTTTGCCTTGCCCAGCTACACACCTCGAATGGCCGCATCTTTTGGTACTTCCCAGGGCCCACCGGTACGGACTATGTCTACGGCACCTTCCATTCCTACAACAACTTCGCCCAGTTCGCGGAACTGGCCATCCCCGTAGTCTTATATCGCGCTCTTGCAGACCGTGCGCGTTGGGGCTGGTACGCTCTCGTCGCCGGCTTGCTCTATGCCGCAGTAATCGCCTCCACGTCACGCGCAGGGTCCATCATCGTCACGGCGGAAATCCTCATCGTGCCGGTTGCCTTGGCCTGGAACACGCGCCGCCGCCGTGGAGAAGCGGTACGCCAAGCCGGCTGGATGATGGCCTGCATCCCGCTCCTCGCCGTCATCTGGACCTTCGCCGCCGGATGGGAAAGGTTGGCAAAGCGTTTTGAATCGGGCGACCTGACGGCCGGGCGCAAAGAGTTTTTCTACTCCGCCGTCTCCATGGCCGCCGACAAACCCTTGCTCGGTCACGGCCTTGGCACCTTTCCGCATGTCTATCCGGCCTTCTCCCAACTGGACCTTCCGCTCTTCGTCAATCACGCCCACAATGATTGGGCGGAGTTTGCCTCGGACGGTGGCTTCCTGTTTGCAGTCGCCATTTTCGGGCTGTTTGTGTGGTGCCTTCGCCACCTCCGCCGCAATCTTTGGGCGTTTGGTGTCATCGCCGTGATGGTACACGCCGCTGTGGACTTCCCCTTCGAACGCCCCGGCGTATCCGGCTGGATGTTCGCGCTGCTCGGCCTCGCTGCCAGGCCACGCGATACCGGGGAGCAAACCCCGCTACCCCTCTGGCGCTGGACCATCGCCGGTTTCGGAGCCGCTGGAGCCACCGCCGCCCTTTGGCTCGGCTACGCCGAATTCCAGTATCAGAAGGACACCCCGCAATCTCTGGCCAGTGCCGTCCGTCTTAACCCTTGGAATGCCGAATACTGGCGCAGGCTTGCGGACTTCGACCACTCCGCCGCCTCGCTGGAACGCGCCCAAAAGTTGAACCCCGCCGACAGCACGATTCTGCTGCAGGTGGCATTGAATCACGAGATGGACGGTGACCTCCCACAGGCCGAGGAACTGCTGCTCGATGCCGCAGATCGCGACCGTGGATGGCTCCCGCGTTGGACCCTCGCCAACTTCTACTTTCGGCGTGGAGGCCAAAACAAGGAAGGGGACAACAAGTTTTGGCATTGGGCCAAGCTCGCCGCCGCCGCAGGCAACGGTCAGGACCTCGTGCCCCTCTTCCGCCTTGCCGAAAACATGAGCCCGGACTACCCCGCGCGGATCCTGCCGGACCATCCGGATGCCCTCCGTCAGTACCTCCGCCACGTCCTACGGGACCAACCGGCACCGTCGCTCCTCCACGCCTCCGCAAAGCTGCTCGCCGCAGGCACGCAGATCCCCGATCGGGACTACATCGTCGCGGTGGTCGAACGCTTCCTGCAGGCCAAGGACCCCGCCGCCGCAGGTACGTTATGGCAAAGCATGGTGGACAAGGGCTGGCTCCCGGCAGAAGCTGGTGAAGCCTTCAGCGCCAAGCCACTGGGCGAAGGGTTCGATTGGCGCATGTACCCGGCAGACGGCATCGTCGTCACTCCAAGCTCCGGCGAGATGACCATCGCCCTCTCCGGCAAGCAACCGGAAGCCTGGTACCCTCTGCAACGCCTCGCGCAAGTTGAGCCGGACGGCCGCTACCGCCTCCGGGTCCGCTACACCACAGAGGGAGTCCCGCCCCAAAGCGGCCTTCGCTGGCGCGTCGTCGACGAACTCACCGGAGACGAACTCGCTCGCAGTGCCCCGCTCTACGGAGAGTCCCCGCTCAAAGAAGATTATGTGGATTTTGACGCTCGCGGCAGCAAGCTCGTACGAATGCAGTTGATCTGTATTCGGGAACCGGGCATGGTCCGGGCCAGTGGCGCCATCCATTTGAGCGCCGCCGAACTCACCCGCAAAACCTAGGCTACTTCTTCACGACAGCGACGGCTTCGATCTCCACCAGCCACTCCGGCCGCACCAGGTCGCGAACGAACACCAGCGTACTCGCCGGCGGATTCTTGGTATTCACAAACCGGTCGCGAATCTGCCGCAAAGCGGGGATCTTGCCCCGGTCCACCCGGTCCACGCAGTAGATATTCAGCTTCACGACATTGGCAAACGTACCGCCCGCCGCTTTCACCGCCTTGTCAAGGTTGGCAAACACCGCCTGCACCCGGGCCTCAAAGTCGTCTTTGCCGACCAGATTGCCCTCTGCATCCATCGCCACCTGACCCGCGATGTACACCTGCTTCCCATCGCGAACCTCGACAACATGCGAGTACCCGGTGGGCTTATGCATCCCCTCCGGATTGTGGATCTTCACGTCCTGCGCCACATGCAGAAGCAGGACCGGCAGCAAGACCAGCATTAGTTCAACCGGACCTGATCGCCAGCCTTCAGGCCGGACGTAATCGCCACATCGGTATGGCTGCGCAGCCCCGTCGAAACTTCGCGCTTCTCAAAGGTCTGCTGCGGAGTCTTCACAAACAGAAAGTTCTTGCCATCCTCCACCGACAAAGCCGCCACCGGAGCGCGCAAGGCGTCCTGCACCCGCTGCACCACCACATCGCCGTACGCCGAAAGATCCGGAATCACCTTCGGATCCACGTCCAGCAGTTGGATACGCACCGGAATCGCACGGATAAAGTTGCCGCCGCGCGCCGTCGCCAGCGCATTCACCCCGGTCACCTTGCCGCGCAACTTCAGTTCCGGAAAGGAATCGATGCCCGCGTACACATCCTGCCCCAACCGGATCTCGCTGCTCTCCGCCTGGTTGATCTGCCCTTCAATCTGCATGGTCTTCTGATTGACCACTTTCATGAACGGCTGCCCCGGCGCCACCGTATCGCCCTCGCCAATCTGCGCCATCTCGCCACCGCGGAACATCGTCTGCATCACCGGCAGCCCATCAATCGGAGCCGTAATCGTGTACCGCAGAATGTCGTTCTCGTGCCGTCCCAAGTGACGCCGCTGGCGCTGTACCGTCAGTTCCAGAATCTTGATCTCCGCCGCATGTGCCGCACGCTTCTGCGCGACGTCCGCAGACTGCTGCTTGTACCGCGCCTCGGCCTCTTCCATATTCAGCTTCAGCAGCTCTTTCTCCACCTCGGACCGTACGTCCGCAGCCCCGTACTCGAGCTTTGCTTTATCCCAATTGGCCTTGGCAACGCGCAAGGTTTGCTGCAACTGCTGGGTCTCGACATCCTGCTCCGCACGCCGCTTCGTGACGTCATTCTCTGCCTGCCGTACCTGATCCTTCACATCGTCGATGTGGTCAACAAGCCACTGCCCGTCAATCTTCGCAACCACCGTACCCTTCTTCACCGGGACACCTGGATTGCTCAAGTACGTCAGCACCAGCGTATTCCGCGCCTCAGGACCCTGCAGAATCGGCGCCGTCACGTTGGCAAACTCGCGTGCCGAAGTCTGGCCCGAAATCCGGATCTTCCGCTCCACCGGACCTTGCGTAATGGGCGCAGTTTTCACCGCTGCAAAAACAGTTCCATCGGTCGAAGATGGCCGACCCATCCACTGGTACAGCAGGTACGCGCCAACCGCCACACCGGCCACAACAGCCAGCAACCCCCAAGGGGACTTCCGCTTCTCTGGCGGCTCCGCCGAAGGCGACGAAGGCGTGACAATCAAAGGCTTTAGCGGCTCAGGCTGCGACGGTGGTACAGGATTCGGGACGGCGGACATTCGGGTAACCTCTAGAATACTAAAGCAACTACAGCGATAGACGTCTGGAAGTAGAAAAGGCGTTCCCGCCGCCCTCCGCGTTACATCCGTACCGCTCACCGGAAGCGGCACGGTGCCAGGCACACCTAAGGAAATCCGGTGAGAGAGTAGTGCCAGCTTCTCGCGGAGGTATACGCCAAAAAACAGCGGAGCGGCACCCCTCCCGAAGGAGAAATGCCGCCCTGCTGCCCACGAAAGCGAATTACAAACTGCTTTTACTACCGGAAGTTCGCCGTAACCGTTCGATCTGCGCTCATCGTCACCGTGCAGCTCAGTGCCGTACCCGAACAGGCTCCCGTCCAACCGATCCACGGGGAACCCGCATCCGGCACCGCCGTCAGAGTCACCACCGTACCCGAGTTAAACGTCGTACCTGCAGGATTCGACCTCACCGTACCCTTGCCGTTGGTCTTCACCACCAGCTTGTACGTTGTCCCTCCAGCAGGCGGAGGCGGAGCAACCGCGCCACTGAACGTCGCATTCACTGTCGTATCCGCGTTCACCGTCACCACGCAGGTCAGTGCGGTACCGGTGCATCCGCCGGACCATCCGGTGAACGTGTTCCCCGCCGCTGCCGCTGCCGTCAGTGTCACCGCAGTCCCCTGCAAAAAGCTCGTACCTGCAGGGTTGGACGCCACCGTGCCGAGTCCCGTGATCCGCGTCGTCAAGCGGAACGACGGCACAAACACCGCATTCACCACCGCTTCCGAATCCACGGTAAAGGTGCAGGTTAGGCTCTTGCCGGCACAAGCGCCGGTCCAGCCCCCGAACGTACCCCTGCCTTCCTTCGCCGTCAGTGTCACCTGCGTATGCGGCAGCACCGATATCGAACAGGCGCCGGGACAGCGAATCGTACGATCACCATTCGACACATCACCGTCGCCTGTCACGTTCACCGTAACCGCATACTGCGCCGGGACGTTCAGGTTCGCCGCCGCATTCTGCGCTCCGATAAAGTCACCAACTTCTCCTTCAGCCGGGGCATTGCACAACCCGTCCGCGCACCGTGCCTCCCCCGTCACCGGATCGACAACGCCGGCGTACTTGTACAACTCAAAACGCCGGACCACTGCACGCTTGCCGTTGCCCAAACCACCGCGCTTCTGTTTGCGCTTGCTATTGCTACCCAATTCGCTTTGGATCAGGTCCCACTGCGTTTCCAGATGAGCCTCGTCTTCCGGCACCACAGGATTATCAGCCACGAGTTCATCCAAGCCGACATGACGTTCGTTCTCCGTCTTGTAGGTTTTCATCCACTGCGCTTCGCCGAACAGCTTGGCAGGCTTTGGCGGGATGGGAGGATCCACATCCGCCACGACGTTCGCCGGTTCACCCGGCCGTGCTGGGGGCTGTACCGACCACAGCGGTGCCGGAATCGCCACTTGCGAACCCCACGTCACCAACTGTCCCGGAACCGCGGCATCCGCCACCATCCAGCGGTAAACAATCTTGGTTGGATTGCCGACAGTGGTCAAGCCAAAATGTTCGCAGCCGCTGGTGTCGTAACCCATCGTCCCAATGATGCATTGATGGCCCGTCATCACCGTCGGGCGGATCGCACGCGGAGTTCCTGTAATGAAGCGCCCCGCCGCCTTATCGTATGGCGACATCCACCGCACATACACCCCGCCGCCATTGGGCATCGGGACTACGGTCGGCGGACCGTACCGGTTCCAGTTGTAGTAACTGGTGATTCCCGTCACACCATGAAACTCGATCTCGAAACCGTGAACATCCTGGTCCGTGTCATTGACTACGTCAAAGTTCGACAGTGCGCCATACAGCGTCACCGATTGCGCCTGCATCAGTCCTGGGGCCGCAAAAAGGGCCAGTAAGCCGGCGGCATGTACGAGGCCGCGGGCGGGACGATCTATCATGCTTGTTCTTTCTCCTTCAGATCCGTCGTGCAACTGGTAGGACACGGCGATTCCGAAGGCGGAACAGTTTTCTTGCACCAACTGCAAAAAAAGAAAAGCCGCCCCTTTTGGAGCGGTGGTCTTCGTCACAAATCCAATTGCCAACCCACGGAGTGCGCGATCATAGACAGAATGCCGTTGGCGTACTACTTCAAAGAGCCTCGCTGGATCGCCCTCTGGGCCGCCCTCCTCGGCTTCATGCTCGACGCGACCGACGTCCTGCTCTACAACCTTTCCCTGCAAACCCTCCGCAAGGAATTTGGCCTCACCAACGAACAAGCCGGGCTCATCTCCGCCAGTACGCTCATCTTCTCCGCCATTGGAGGACTCGCCGCCGGCATCGTGTCGGACCGCATCGGCCGCGGCAAGACCCTGTTCTACACCGTTCTGCTGTACTCGCTGGCTTCGGGCGGCACCGCCACCGCCAACTCCTTCGGCGAACTCCTCTTCTGGCGCGGCCTCATCGGAATCGGACTCGGCGCTGAATGGTCCGCCGGTGCAACGCTGGTAGCCGAATCCTGGCCCGCGCAGCACCGTGCCAAAGCGCTCGCTGCCATGCAGTCCGGATGGGCGCTTGGCTACATGCTAGCTGCAGCGATCACACCATTCGTACTCGAAAACTACGGTTGGCGCGTGCTGTTTGCACTTGGCGTTGCGCCTGCGCTCCTGACCTTCTTCATCCGCCGTAAAGTACAGGAACCAGAGGTTTGGCAGCAGCGTACCGAACCTGCCGGAGACTGGCGCGGGATCTTCCGTGGCATCTATCTACGCCGTACGGTCGTCTCTACGGCGCTCGCCACGTGCGTGCTATTTGCATACTGGGGTGTATTCTCTTGGTTGCCGGGATTCCTCGCCGCCCCCGTTGAACAGGGCGGAGCAGGCTTCACTCTAGCCCGCACATCCACCTGGATCTTTATCATGCAAACCGGCACCTTCGCCGGCTACCAGACCTTCGGTTGGATGGCGGACCGTTATGGCCGCCGCCCGGCCTTTGCCATTTATGTCGTCGCAGCCGCGATCATCACCCCGCTGTACGGCCTGGCCCCGAGGTTGTTCGGCCCCGACGCGGCCAACTGGCTCCTCTTCATGGGACCCTTGCTCGGCTTTTTCGGTACCGGCTACTTTGCCCTGTTCGGTTCCACTCTAGCGGAACTCTATCCGACGTCGATTCGCGGCGCCGGACAGGGGTTCTGTTACAACTTCGGCCGTGCCATTAGCGCCGGTGCTCCATGGGTGGTCGGAGTCATCGCCGACAAGCAGGGCGTAGGCGTCGGAATTACCGTCAGTGCAGCGTTCTTCTTGCTCGCAGCGTTCCTTGTTTACCTACTCCCGGAAACAAAAGACACGCAATTGCAATAACTTAGCTTTTTCTAGGGTCGTACCCTCAGAGGGTATTTACGTACCCAAAATGGGTATTTGGCCTACGCCGACAGCAGCGCCGCCTGCAGCATCGCACGTGCATACCCGATGTTGTAGATCTCGCCGGCGAACCCTCCGCCGCCCACTTTTTGATACTGCCCGGTGATGCCGTTGGGAATCCGCCGGTCCAGATCAATCGCCCTCGGATGCTCGGCATACAGCCCCCGGCTGTACTTCTGCCGTACGATCTCCTTCATGATGGCGAACATGTCCACATCCCCGTTGTCCAAAAAGACCTCGGCGTAATCCTCATACGGCTTACGCATGGTGACATTGCGGAAATGGATGTGATTGATGCAGTCCCGCGCCCCCAGGTACTTCAGCACCTCCAGCGGATCCTCGCCCAATTCGCGCGACACCCCGCAATCGTAGGTCATGCCGTTGTACGGGCTCTTCACCAGGTCCAGATACCGCTTCCAGTGCGCAAACGTCGCCATGATCTGCTCGGATTTCCGGCTGATCGGCGCCGGCGGATCGTTGGGATGCAGCGCCAGCCGTACATTCGCTTTCTCTGCCTCGGGGACAATGGCTTTCAGAAAGTACGCCGCGCGCTCAAACTGCTGCTCTCGCGTGTGAATGCCTTCGTTCTCAAGCGCCGGCAGATCTTTGATGCGGCTAAACTGAAACGCCGTCATACCCGCACCGCCGCGTCCCAACTCTTCGTAATAGCCTTCCACGATGCGATGCGCGTAGAAGTTGTACTCGATCACCGGCAGTCCAGCTTTACCCGCCGCGCGAATCGTTTGGATGACGTTTTCGATTTGCTGGTCACGCTTGGGTCCGCCGCGGATGACGTCCTCAAAGCCGCCGATCATCAGGTTGATCAGGGTCTGGCCATGCGCCTTGTATTCGGCAATCAGCGACCGCAGCTTTTCTTCGGTCCACGGAATCGGACCCGCGCCGCTGCCGATGACATGGTTGATACCGAGTTGCTTCAACTCACGCAGATGAGCGGCATCCACCTGCGAGATCGCGCACATCTTGGGTACACCAGGAGTGCCGTCTTCGGGTACGGGCCATTTGGATTTTGCACTTCGATTGCGCGTTTGCGCGAGGGCGGGAGTGACGGCGGTGGTGGCAACTGCTGTCGTCAGGGCAGCGGCGGTACGGCGGGTGATCTTCTTGGTCACGGGGAGTTTTTGAAAACCTCCCCGTGATTCTGTCACAACGCTCCGGCTATTGCTGCGGGACGAGCGCTTCTTCGAGCACACGTCCGTAGGCGCCGGACGGGATCTCGATGCCCAGCATCGTGGCCAGCGTAGGAGCAATGTCGTTCACGGCAATCTGCTGGTGATAGCGTCCTGGACGGATACCCATCCCCAGAAACATCACCGGCACGTGAGTGTCGTAGTTAAACGGCAACCCGTGGGTGGTGCCCGTTTTGTCGTACAGGAAGTACGGATACTGCACGACGTGCAGGTCTCCCGACCGCTGGGGGAAAAAGCCGTTGATGATGCGGCTGTGGAAGCGGTCATGCGGCACTTGTCCGCGCAGCAGTTGGTCATGCGTGTAGACACGCTGGATCCCTTCAAAGCCGCGAAGGACGCCGGCTGCATACTCAACCACGGCGGATAGTTCCAGGCGCTTGGAGGCGATCAGTTCCCGGTTGAGCGTAATGGCGTACTCCGCGCGGTTGGTAATCCACTTGCCCTTGCCGAACTTGTTGGTGAGCGCTTCGTCGAGAGCCTTATTCTGCTCCGCCATCACCAGCCTCTTGCCGGGCATGTGGCGGGCTTCGTTCACTTCCACAAGCGGCGCCACACCGTGATCGGCGGACATCACGATCACGACATTGTTGAGGCCCACTTTCTTGTCCAGGTACTGGAAGAACTTCTCGAGCAGCCGGTCGGTCAGCACAGAGATGTCGTGCACTTCATCCGAGTCCGGACCCATGGCGTGGCCCACGTAATCGTTGGCGGAAAAGCTGACGCTGAGGAAGTCCGTCTTGGTTCCCTGACCCAGCTTTTCGGCCTCGATCGCCCGTTCCGCAAGACCTTCCACGAGTTCATTGGCGTACGGCGTATAGTCGAGTTCGGCATACTTGGCGCCCGGCGAGCGAACCGGCTTTTTAAAGGCCTTGGCCGGGTCAGCAAGCGTCATCCATTCGCGGGAAATGTACTTGTCGGCCAGTTTTTCGTTGTTATAGGCGGTCACCCAATCGGGCAGTTTTTCGCCGTAGTAGGTGCTCGACACAAACGTACCGCTCTGGGCATCGAACCAGAACGCGCCATTGGCCATATGGCCCGCGGGCAGGATCGCGCTGCGGTCTTTGATGGAGATGCCGAAGGCTTTGCCGCCTTTGCCGGAGATCTTGAGTTCGTCGGGTATGGTCGAAACAAGCATCTTGCGCGGCGATGAGCCGGCCCCGAGCGCACCAAGCAGGTCGGTTTTGTCATCGCTGACACTGGTGACGGTCTTTTGCGTGTTCTGATCCCACCAACTGTTGCCAATGATGCCGGAAACAGAGGGCGTAGCCCCGCTCATGAAGGTGGAGTGGCCAATCGCGGTGACGGTCGGAAAGTGTTCGTAATGCGCATTGGTGAAGACAGCCCCCTGTTTCAGAAAGCGCGCAAACCCGCCGGTGTACTCTTTGCGGAAACGGTTGAGGTAGTCGTACCGGAACTGGTCCACCATGATGCCGACGACGAGTTTGGGCATCTTGGGTTCGGCGAGGGCGGCGCCGCGAGGAGCGGGCGCCGGGCGTGTCTGACCGAAGGAAGCAGCGTTCAAAAGAGCAGCGAACAAGGCCACGCGAGCGGCCGGAGAGCGGAAAACCATTGCAAAACCAGTGTACACACTGGCGTGTTACAGGGTCATAATGAAAGCAGGCGAGAGAAGATGACGGTACGCATCACAGAGGCGGAATTCAGCAACGATGTACGCACGTTTCTGGATCGCGCGGCGCAAGGGGACGAAGTGACCATCGAGCGGGGCGCCGGCACACGCCCGATTTTTCTCACTGTACAGCAGCCACCTCACCGTCACATTACCCTCGACGAGAGCATCGCCCGCGCCAGAGAGTTGGAGTCCAGACCTGGCTACCAGCCATTTGTGGACGATGATTTCGCCAAGGATTTGGAAGAGATCGTTGCATCGCGGCGCCATGAGTACGTGCGTGATCCCTGGAACGACGAATGATTCCAGGCTTGGTCTTGGAAACCAGTGTGATTATCGCGGCCGAGCGGGCCGCCCTGCCTGCAAGCCAGCTTCTGGAACGAGTGAAGCAAGAGTATAACCCCGGCGCGGTGATCGTTTCCGCTGTTTCCGTGATGGAACTGGAGCATGCAGTGTATCGAGCACCCACCGCGGAAAGAAGAGTGCGCCGACAGGACTTCCTTCACGGACTCTACGGCTTAGTCTCGATTGAGGCATTCCGGCATGAGACCGCACTCATTGCTGCCCGGGTCGGCGCGACCGAGCAAATGAGGGGATACACGATCCCGCTGGCGGACTTGCTCATCGGTTGCACTGCCTTGCAGTTTGGCTATGGAGTGCTAACCTGCAACGTCAAGGATTTTTCGCGCATTCCTGGCCTTGCGGTTCATGTCTTCGCGCTCTAGCAAGCTGCGCTTATTGCAGGCGCTTCAGCTCTTCCACTACGGCGTTGAGACCGCGGCGCTGGTACATGCGCACTAGGCGCTGCTCTTCCGGGGACGCACTCATTACAGAGCGCAGACCGGACTGGGCGATCGCTTCACGGCTGGGGATCCAGAACTTTCCGTCCCCGAACTCCACGTGATTCACAAAGCCTGACATGGCACCGATTGCTGCTCCGTTGGGGAAGCGGACCAGCGTGTCCTGCGTCACCTGCTGCTTTTGGCCGGGCTGTAGCTTCGAATCCGACGGTACGGTGCCGGCCAGAAACTGGCGTCCGTTGGCGTCTCGTACAATCCAACCCATCTCCACAAAATTCACCGGCTTGCCGGATTTATTGCGGATCTCAAACCAGGGCTTGCGCGCTTCGTTATTCGATACGCTCGCCGCTCCGGCCAGTGCTTCCACAGGCGCGTCCGGCATTTGCACGAACGCAAACTGCAAACGGCGTTCGGTATCAATATTGGTGACGCGGCCACCGCGCACCATCTGGACGCCACCCTGTTGGCGCTCCTGGGCACGCTGTGCGGATGCCATCAGTTCGCCACGCAACGCATCGGCGCCGCCCTTTTCGAGCATGGCGCGGAAGTGCTGGCGATCCCGGCGGGCTTCCAGTTCCCAGATGGTCAGCGCACGGCGCGACTGCAACAGATCGGATCCGATGAACGAGAGATCGTCAAACAGGACGCCATCGAGCTTCACTTCGACAAGCGGCCCGGTGCCCTGCTGCAAGGGACGGAGCAGGTTGAGATCGATGCGGACAGGAAATGTATCGCCGGGTGCGACATCGAGAGTCGGCAGCGACACCGAACCACGGCTACCGGGCGACGACTCATGCGCACCCACGCCGACGGATAACGTAATGCCGCGAATCCGCCGCTGATCGAGATTTTTGAGCACCAGTGCGGCGTGAACGTCGATCACCAAAGCGCCGCCGCGAGGCTGGGCCGTCGAACCCGTCCAATTCACTGAGGTCTGCGCCACCGGCGAGTTGGCGTCAAACACCACGCTGCCGTTGAAGTTGGCCGACGTGCCTTGCTGGGGCTGGGCGAAGGCTGCTGACGCTACCACCAGCGCGACCGTAAATAGACTGCTACTGCGCGTACACATTGGTCACCGTTACCTGCAGTAAGTCATCGTCCACATACTGCGCACGAACCGAGCCGTCCAGACTAGCCGAATACTGATTGGCCTTGCGCCCGTCCACCTTGAGCGACATCGCACTGCGGGGGCCGCTGCGCATCTCTACTCCATCGGCGGAACTTTCGAGAACCGTCAGCCCGTTGTCGGATACGCCATAGGCTGCGGCATTCCATACCCGCTGAAAGACACCGCGTTGCGACGTGAACAGAGCCGCCACCAGCAGCACCATCGACAGTCCCAGCCCCAGGGCCGGCTTCCAGAACCATCCCGAACGATCCTCAATCGCCACCTTGCGCCGGATCGGACCGGCCGGGCGTACGCATTCCGACGCCGAAAGACCTAGCCGGATGTTGGCGGTCATCTCTTCGGCGAGAGCATCCCAATTGGCCGGCAACTGCATGGCCTCCGCGGAGTTGACACGCAACTGACGGTCCGCCGCGAAGTCGTCCACCATCGCGCGGCAACGGCTGCAGGTGCGAACGTGCCAAGCGGTTTGCAGACGGTCTTTTAAGTCCAGGTCGCCGGAGCTATAGAGAGCGAGAAGCGCCTCGGATGGATGTTTTTGCGCCATGTTGGTTTATTCCGCCCCCTTTCCTGAAATTCCGCTACCACCGCGACGTTCGAGATACCGCCGGAACTTGATGCGCGCATTGGCGATGTGCGAGCGGACGGTGGCCTTCGAGCAATCTAGATGCTCCGCCACTTCCTCCGCCGAGTAGTCCTCTACATCGCGCAGCAGAAGTGCAAGGCGTTCGCGCTCGGTGAGTACGTCCAAACCCTTGTCGAGGAATGCCTTTTGCTCCGAACGCAGCGCCTGCTTTTCCGGCGTGATGTGATTGGCGACAAGCGGCTCCGGGATGTCCTGGAGATCCGAGAAGTTCACGCGGCCGTGACGCCGCAAGAAATCGATGGCCGTATTCGAGGCGATGCGGCTCAACCAGTGGGCGGCCTTGGCCTCGTCCTTTAACTGCTCGCCACGCTGGAGCGCTTTAATGAAGGTTTCCTGGGTGAGGTCCTGCGCGTCCTCGACGCTACCGACCACGCGATAGATCTGCAAAAAGATCCGCCGCATGTTTTCCTGGATAAACCGCGCCTGCGCGTCCGCGTCAACGGTTTGGTTCGCCGGGTTGGTGGTGCGTCCGGACATAGATGGGGTGGGCGACACGGTTGAAGTTTCAACAGCGCCGATTTCTGCCGTACTGCTTAAGACAGACGTCCTCAAGTAAATGATGACGCCAACTCACGTAAAAACGTGCAGACTTGTTTTATCGTAGCGAAAATGGCGAAGTAAACTGGATACTGTGCCTGAGTTGTTGAACCGTCGCAGTTTTCTTGCCACCGCTACGAGTACCGCTGCTGCTGCCGCCGCTTTCGCCCAGCAGACCCCTGCCAGTGGAGCGCCACCGAACGTCGTACTGATCATCGCCGACGACCTTGCGGCCTGGATGCTCGGCTGCTATGGCAATAAAGAAATTCAAACGCCGAACCTGGACAACCTGGCGCGGCGCGGCGTACGGTTCCAGAACGCGTTTGTTTGTACGCCGATCTGCTCGCCCAGCCGCGCTACCTTGTTTACCGGCCGGACCCCGATGCAGCATGGGATCCACGACTTTTTGACCGATCAGCCGATTGCCGATCCGCCGCAGGGGCAGAAAGAGATCCCCGCGTCGTTCGCCAATGAAGTGATGCTGACGGATCTGGCTTCGGCCAAGGGATACGACGTCGGCTATGTCGGCAAGTGGCATATGCATCATGAAGATGCAAAGCCGGGGCATGGCGTGAACTGGTGGTACACGATGCTGGGCGGGTCGGGTCCGTACAACAACACGAAGATGTCGTTGAACGGCGAGATCCGGCAGGAGACCGGATACATGCCGCAGTTGATGACGGATAAGGCTTGCGAGTACATCGGGAAGCAGTCGGCGGGGAAGCCGTTCTTTTTGACGGTGAGCTATCCGAATCCACACACGCCGTATGACGGACATCCGCAGAAGTACTACGACATGTACGCCAAGACCAGCTTCGACACGGTCGGGTGGGAGCCGCCAGCTCCAAACGCGTTGCGGGAAAAGAACTTGCTGGCGGATACGGTGGGCAACATCCGGAAGTGCGCAGCAGCGACTACGGCGCTCGACGATCAGATCCCACCACTGCTGAACAAGCTCAAAGAGAAGGGCTTGTACGACAACACGGTGGTGATCTTTGTCGGCGATAACGGGTTCCTGCTGGGGCGGCATGGGCTGTGGAGCAAGGGCTTGGCGTCCGATCCACCCAATATGTATGAAGAATCCGTGCAGGTTCCGATGTTGATGTCGTGGCCCGGGCGGATTCCGGTGGAGTCCGCGCGGCCGGAACTGGTGAGCTTTTACGACATCGTGCCGACGTTCTGTGAGCTGACCGGGGCGGCGCTGCCGGCTTCGAGAAACTTGTGCGGCAGGTCGCTGGCGCCTCTGGTGTTGCGCAAGCCTGGAGTGAAGCCTCCGGTGTGGCGGAGCACCGTGTTTGCGCATTTGCGAAATACGCAAATGGCGCGCGATAACCGGTTCAAGCTGGTGCTGCGGAACGACGGGAAGGGGCCGAATGAATTGTTCGACTTACGGGCCGATCCGCGCGAAAAGGTGAATCAGTACGGCAACGCCCAGTTTCTGACAGTGCGAGACCGGTTACTAAAGGAACTGGCGGAGTGGCGGCAGAAGTACGGCAGTTAGCGGAAAAAGCGGCGGTGTGGGTCACTTAGGCCGCAAATTCTTGTAAAGACGCAGTTTTCCCGAGCCGATAAGAATCTCAGCGAGAGCGCCAAACCAAAAGGCGACACGGGCGACGGGAAATGCTGGATCGGGCCAAAGTATACATCGCGAGTGTGTGCGCGGCGGGCTTCTTTGCCGCCGGGTCCGCCATCCTACTCAACTGGCAGTCGAGCGATGTACCGCATTTTCTAACCATCCTGGTGCTGGCGATTGCATCGTCTGGGTTGCGGGTCAAGCTGCCGTCGATTCCGGGTACGCTTTCGGCGGTTTTCGTCTTCCAATTTCTGGCCATCATTTCGATGACCGAGTCGGAGACGCTGGCGATTGCCTGGGCCGCCGCGCTTGCCCAGTATCTTTGGCAGGCACGGAAACGTACGACTCTGGAGCAAGCAGCGTTCAATGTGAGCGTCGTGTCGCTTTCGGCGCAGTCGGCGTACTTCATCTATCACCAACTGGGTCCGATGTTCGGCGAGTGGATGATGCTGGCCGGGCTACTGATCGGTGCGTTGGCAGCATTTCTGGTGAATACGTTCTCTGTCGCCACAGTGATCGCGCTGATTGAGGGCGAGAAGCCGCTGGACGTCTGGCGCAAGAATTACCTGTTCTCCTTCCCCTACTATCTGGCGGGCAGCGCGCTGGCGGGTTTGCTTTCCGTGGCGTCGCAGACCTTTGGCTGGCATACGTCGCTGCTGATCCTGCCCGTGATGTACCTGTTCTACCGGTCCTTTACGACGTACACGGGACGTTTGGAAGACGCCAAGAATCATGCCGAAGAGGTTTCGGCGCTGCACCTGCGTACGATTGAGTCCCTGGCGCTTGCCATTGAAGCGAAAGATGATACGACGCATGCGCACCTGCGGCGTGTGCAGATCTACGCGTTGGCCTTGGGCGAAGAGTTGGGGCTGAAGGGTACGGAACTGGACGCCTTGCGCGCCGCGGCAATTCTGCATGACATCGGCAAACTGGCGGTTCCTGAGCACATCATCTGCAAGCCAGGCAAGCTGACGCACGAAGAGTTCGAGAAGATGAAAATCCATCCGGTGGTGGGCGCCGAGATCCTCGAACATGTGCACTTTCCGTACCCCGTCGCGCCGATTGTTGCGGCGCACCACGAGAAGTGGAACGGCACCGGGTACCCGTACGGACTGGCGGGAGAAAACATCCCGATCGGTGCGCGGATTCTGGCGGCGGTCGATTGCCTGGACGCACTGGCGTCGGACCGGCAGTATCGCAAGGCGTTGCCGATTGATGAGGCGATGAAGGTGGTGGTGGCGGACTCGGGCAAGAGCTTTGAGCCCCGCATCGTGGAGATTTTGCAGCGGCGCTATCAAGAGCTTGAGAAAAAGGCCAACGCCGCTTGCGTGGATTTGGTGAAGCTGTCGACGAACTTGAAGATCGAGCGGGGAGACGCGCCTGCGGCGGGCTTTGAATCGTCCGCGCCGCCTCCGGCAGGTTCCGGTGGTTTGTCGTTCCTGCAGTCGATTGCTGAGGCTCGCGCCGAGGTACAGGAGTTGTTTGCGTTGTCGGGTGAGTTGGGCAAGTCTCTGAGTCTGGTGGAGACGCTGTCGCTGGTGTCGAGCCGGCTGAACCCGCTGATTCCGCATCAGGCGATGGTGCTCTGGGTGAGGCGAGGGACGAACCTTGAGGCGTACTATGCGCAGGGCGCCAATGCGGCTCTGTTTCGTGAGTTGAAGATCCCGCTGGGTGAAGGTCTGGCAGGGTGGGTGGCGCAAAACACGAAGCCGATCATGAACGGCAATCCGGCCGTGGAACCGGGATACTTGAACAATCCCGCGAAGTTCACGACGTTGGGAGCAGCGCTGGCGGTACCGCTGAACGGAATCGGCGACTTTTCAGGTGTGATCGCGTTCTATGCGGCCGAGCGGGACTTCTTCCAGAAAGACCATCTGCGGATTCTGCAGGGGATTTCGTCGAAGCTGGCGGCGTCGATTGAGAATGCGCTGGCGCATGCGACGGCGACGGATACGGTTCGTGTCGATGCGCTCACCGGTTTGCCGAATCTGCCGAGCTTGCTGGAACGGTTCGACGCGGAGTTGTCGCGTGCAAAGCGCTCCGGCGGTAAGCTGGCGGTGCTGATCTGCGATATCGATGGGTTGCGGAACTGGACCACGCAGCACGGGGTCGCGGCGGCGAATTCGACCATCGAGCGATTTGCGTCTCGGTTGCGGGGGATGTTCCGCGAGTACGATCTGGTGGCACGGGTCGGCGGGGATGAGTTCGCAATCGTGGTGCCGGACATCGGGGCGGAGGATCTGCAGCCGAGGCTGCGCGAGATCCAGATTCTCGCGATGGAGGCGGGTCGTGAGACGTGTTCGGACGACCACTTCTCGGTGACCATCGGCGAGGCGCACTATCCGGCCGATGGCGACTCTGTGGAAACACTGCTGAGCAAGGCGGATCGCAAGTTGTGTCAACTGAAGAAGGCCCGTCCTGCGGCCGCAGCGGCTGCGGAAGCGCCGAAAGTTGTACCTGCCGCCGAGCCGGCGGTAAAGCGGATGCCCCCGAACGTCGCTACGCCGGCGGGAGTAGCAAGCAGTCCCGTAGCGGCCGTCGGCAGTTGATTTGTTCCACCGGCTGAGGCTGGGGGTACAATTCTGGAATGCGCCGCAACATCACCGGCTGGTATAGCGAACGTTTGTATCGGGATATGCCCCTTGTCGCCTATGGACATTGGGGTACGCCGATCCTGGCGTTGCCGACCGCCGCTGCCGATTTCCTGGAGTATGAACGCTTTGGCCTGATCGATTCTGTCCACCACTGGCTGGAGCACGGCAAGGCGAAGGTGTACTCGGTGAACAGCGTCAACAAGCAGGCGCTGCTGAATGACCGGGCGTCGGCGCAGGAAAAATGCGACTGGCTGAACCGGTACGACGGGTACATCACCGAAGAGGTGCTGCCGCTGATCCGGCATGATTGCGGCGGGGGCGACGACGTCAAGCCAATGATCTTTGGCATCAGCTTGGGCGCGTATCTGGCGGCCAACATCTTCTTCCGGCATCCGGAGCGGTTTAGCGGGGCAATCCTGCTGAGCGGGAGCTACGACATTCGCAACTTCCTGCACGGGTACAACGGGATGGATGTGTACTTCAACAACCCGGTCGATTTTTTGCCCGATCTGTACAGCCCGGAGTTACAGCACGGCAACAAGCGGATTGTGATTTTTACGGGGCAGGGTCCGCATGAGGATGCCGCGAGATCGCGGAGGCTGTCGGACATCCTGCATTCGAAGGGGATCCCGCATTGGCTGGACGTCTGGGGTCATGACGTCGGGCATGACTGGCCATGGTGGCGGAAGTGCGTGCCGTACTACTTTGAGACGCTGTTCGGGAAGTAGCCTGGGGCCTGTCGCGCCGGGGTCTATGCCTAAGGTCGGGGGCCCGGGCTAAGAGATCCTCCATCAGATCTGTCTGGGCGTGCCTGGCACGGTGTCTGGCACCGTACCTGGCACCGTGGGCGGTACGGGTGGACGTTTGGGGTCATGACGTGGGGCATGACTTTGAGATGCTGTTCGGCCGGTAGGTCGCGGGGTAGCGCTAGGTCGGAGCGTGGGGTAGGGAGATCCTGCAGGTTTGGTGGGATTGGGGCGGGTTCGACGGTAGTTTTTTCACCGCAAATGGGGTGAGTTTGCGCCGGCCAGCACAGGAAGTTCCTGGCTCGGATTTGTCTGGGCGTACCGCTTCCGGAGTGTCACGGTGAGTGGCACCGTGACAGGCACGGGAAGCGGTACGGTGACAGGGCTAGGGTTTGCCGTAGGCGGCCAGGATGGTTTCGGCGATGACTTCGGGCCCTCCGCTGTGGCCGTAGTGATGGATGATCATCCGGTGGAGCATGTTGCGTTCTTTGGCCATTGCGGAGAAGTTGCGGCAGTGCTCGTCGACGTTTCCAAGCTTTTGAGCAGCGACCGCTGCCGAAATGGGATCGTTATCGCCCGCTGCTGCGATGATTTGGGGACGCGGGGTTGCTTTGGGGCGTTTGTCGATGGCCGCAAAGAAGTAGTTGGTGAGCAGCGGGTTGTACATGGCAGAGGCCGATAGCACCTTAGCGTAGGGGCCATCATGATCGGCTTCCAGAATCAATGTGTGATAGCCGCCTCCCGAGTTGCCGTACATCGCGCGGGCGTCCCAGGAGGCTTTAAGGCCGTATTTGTTTTCTACCGCCGGAATAATTTCTGTCTTCAAAGCCTCTGCGCTTTTGCGTACGCGGTTGTGCAGTTCGCCGACCCACTTGTTGGCGTCGACGCGCATTTCATAGGGATTGGGCGGCAGCAGACCAACCGGCGGATCCAGGTCGGGCATGATCGTGACGAACGGGCGCGCTTTGCCGAGGGAGATCAGGGTGTCGCAGAGATCGGGAGCGACTTCCCCGGATGCGTAGTTCAGTCCGGACCCCCCGCCGGCGTGAAACAGATACAGGGCCGGGAGGCCTTTGGTGCTGCGCTCATAACCGGCTGGGATGTGCACCCACACGTTACGATCGTGCGGCGTCGGGTAGCTGCAGCGAACGCGAAGGCGCTCCAGACGGCCTCGGCGAATCTTGCCGTCCACCCAGGCCTGATGCACGTCCAAGGGATGCCATAAGATGCTGCCGGCTGTGAGGCGTTCGGAATCGGCTTGTACGAGCGGATTCTGCGGGTCGGCGATGAGGGCGTTGTTGACTTTGAGTTTGTAGCGGTAGCGATTGATGCGCGGAGGTAGTTCCAGTTGCGCTTCAAAGACCCCGTTGCCGAGGCTTTTCATGGGTTGCGACGGGAAATCCTGGCCCACCAGTTCTACGGCGGAAGCCCCGTCCACCTTGGTGCGCAGGGTACGTGTTGTTGTGTTGTCCGCTCCAGCCGCTGCAAATGCGGTGGAGATACCGAGAAGAAAGTCTCTTCGTAACATGGCCTACTTTGGCGATGTTATCAATTTGGGGCTTTGGCTCGAGCGTACAGTGCGACGTCGCTGATTCGGCCCTCGAAGCCATGTCCCATTTGGATGGATTGGATTGCTTTGGGGACTGCGACTGAACCTTTTAATTGGCCGTCGATGTAGAGGGTCGCTTGGCCGTTCCTCTGCACAACTGCCACCTGATGCCATGTCTTTGCGGGGACGTCCAATGGTAGGTTTACCGAGGTCCCGTTTAGCTTGAGGACGGCTGCGTCCGGAGAGGTGGGTATCCCTGCCCAGAGCCAGAATTGCAGCGTGTAAGCGGCGGGGTCGAAGTTCTTGACTGTCGCTTCAAAGGTCCCGCCCGCGAAGTAGGCGGAGCGCGTCTCTGGGGTGGGACCTGCCGAAAACATCGCCACTCGACCCGTGTACTTGCCTGGGTTGCGTCCGATGGCGTCTACGGCGGGGCCGAAGTACATGTCGTCGAGGGGCCAGAGGGCGAAGGGCTTTGTCGCGACTGTCGTCGAACGGGTGGGGACTGGCTTGCGCTTCCAGCCGGCGGTCTTTTCGAGGAGGGTGAGTAGCGTTTCGACGATTTTGGGTTCGGCGGTGGTTTCGAGTCCGGCGCTGCGGGCGGCCCAAGTGGTGTAGCCGCCGAAGAGGTGTTGTTCGGGCGGCGGGATGTAGCCTTCAGCGCCGTTGGCGAGTTCGATGTTGATGGTGCGGGGCAGAGGGCTTTGGGTTTTGAGCTTGAGTCCTGTGAGGGCGTAGACCTCGTTGGGAATCGCCGTGATCGCGATGTCGCCCAGGCGGATGGCTTGCAGTTTGAGTTCGCGTTTTGGAGTGTCGCGAAGGAAGAGTTGCTCGTGGGCGTAGACTTCCGGTTGGTTCGCTGGGACCTCCGTTTTTTGGGCTTTTGCGGTCTTTTCCGCCCATTCGAGGCGTTCGCGGGAGGCGACGCGCCGGCCTAGGGGCAGAAGGGCTTCTTCCATCCGCAGTGGGACGCCGGGGGTGTACTGGATGCGGCGGTAAGCGGTGAGCGCAAGGTCCACGAGTTGGGTGGCGTACTCGGTGATGGTCCAGGTGGCCTTGGGTTTGGCGTAGTTGGCGGTGTTGGCGTCGCCACTGGTGCCTTGGGACATCATGACGACGGGGTTGCCGCCGATTTTTTGGGCGAGTTGGGTGTCGAAGATGCCGAAGTAGTCTGGCGAGACTCCGGACGAGCCGAAGTAATGATTGCCGAAGTTGGCGAGTACGGCGATGGGTTGTCCGGCGGTGCTTTGGATAGAGACGACGGAGAGTTCGCTGTCGACGGGTCCTGAAGGGGCGATGACGTTGGGATTTTCGAAGCCGGGGATCATGTTGGCGCGGACGCTGACCTCGCCGAAGGGGTCGGTGAGCATCTTGGTGGGCTGGTAGATCCAACGTCGAGTGAACGTGTGGTTGGGCGCATCGATGGAGGCGGCGCCGATCTTGGCGGGTTGAAGTTTGGCGTGCGCAGCGGCGATGGCTTCGGCGATTTTTGCGGGGAGTGCGGCGGCGTAATCCTTCTGTTGACGGGAGCCAAGGCAGGCCATAGCGGCGGGGGCTGAGTGCGTGTGGGTGGCCGAGATCAACATGCGGTTCACCGGGATGCCGGTTTTGGCCGAGGCCTGGGCTTTGGCGTCGTCAATGAGTTCGCGCATCATCATGCAGGAGTCGACAACGGCGATGGCGATGCGAGTGGAGCCTTCTTCAATGACGATGGCGCGGGCGAAGAGGTCGCCATTCATTTCCTTGCCCGTTCGTTCCAGAAAGCCGCAGTTGATGATGACGGGGAAACTGGTGGGATTGATGTTGACCTGCGCGGCTCCGGCACGGATGGTCTTGGCGGCGGCGGAGGCGACTGCGGTGAGAGCTAGAAGGATCGCGGCGATGCGCAGGAATCGCATCTCGCCATTGTATATACTCATCCTCCGAGGTTTGTTCCGCATTATGCCGAAACAGTTGATCACCGCGCGTCGCGAGTTTCTGCGCTTTCTGGCTTCGAGTCCTTTGTTGATGGGGCAGGAGCCGTCACCTGGGTTGTTGCAGAAGCCGCAGGATGCTTTGAATGTGATGGAGTTTGAAGCGGCTGCACGTGCCGCGCTTCCACCAGCGCATTTTGGGTATCTGACGACGGGTGTGGACGACGATGTCACGGTGAAGGCGAATCATACGGCGTTTGGACGGTATCAACTGCGTCCACGGCGGCTGATGAACGTGTCGAAGATCGATACGAGTATTGAGTTATTTGGTACACGATGGCCGACGCCGCTGTTTCTGTGCCCTTGCGGGAGCCAGCGGGCGTACCATCCCGAGGGTGAGTTGGCAGCGGCTCGGGCGGGAGCGACGAGGCAGACGTTGCAGTTGTTGTCGACGTTGTCGACGTACGGGATTGAGGATGTCATGAAGGCGGCGACGCGGCCTGTGTGGTATCAGCTCTATCCGACGTCGAGCGATGCGGTCGCCGAGCGGATGGTGAAGCGGGCGGAGGCGGCGGGATGTCCGGTGTTAGTGATTACGGTGGATATCCCGGCGGGGCGGAATACGGAGACACAGAAGCGGTTTGCGGCTTTGGATAAGAGGCAATGCGATAGCTGTCATGGGACGGTGCGCAAGTTTGGGGCGCGGCGTCCGATGTTGGATGGCATGGATACGACAGGGGTGACGATTTACAACTCAGCGTTCACCTGGGAGTCCGTGCGGAAGATTCGGGCGTACACGAAGATGAAGATCGTGCTGAAGGGGATTTCGGAGGGCGATGACGCGCGGGTCGCGGTGGATGAGGGGATCGACGGGCTGGTTGTGTCGAACCACGGGGGTCGTGCGGAGGATAGTGGTCGGGCGACGATTGATTGTCTGGCGGAGGTTGTGGATAGCGTGCGGGGGAGGATGCCGGTGCTGCTGGATGGCGGGGTGAGGCGGGGTACGGATGTGTTCAAGGCGCTGGCGCTTGGGGCGCGGGCGGTGGGGATCGGGCGGCCGTACTTGTGGGGTTTGGGCGCGTTTGGGCAGGCGGGGGTGGAAGCGGTGCTGGACATCCTGAAGCGCGAGTTGCATCTGGCGATGGCGCAGTGCGGGACGACTGCCGTGGCGGAGATCAAGCGGTCGCATGTGGTAGCGGGGTAGTGCTTAGGGCGAGGTGGTATGGGTTCGCTCGGGAAGTTCCCGGGTCGGATTCGTCTGGTGGTGCCTGGCACCGTGTCTGGCACTTTGCCTGGCACCACTGTGCCTGGCGCCTATTGGGGGAGTTGGTGGGCGATTTGGGTGGCGATGAAGCCTGGGTCGGCGTAGGTGGCGTTGGCCATTACGACCAGGGTGAGGCTTTTGTTGGGGATGGTGCGTAGGGCGACGATTTTGGCTCCGTGGAGTTCGCCTTGGGTGTCCGGTCGCTTTTGAAGTGCGGCGAAGCGGGCGAGGTCTGAGGGTGTGGAGAGGTACGCGAGGGCTCCGGCGTAGCAGGAGAGGTTTCGGGCGGGGCGGAAGCGCTGGCGGAAGCTGGGGGCTTCGTAGATCGAGGCCGGGCGTCCGGGTGGCGGCTTGATGTGGAGGCGGAAGAGGTGGCGGATGCCGGTGAAGATGGGCGGGTCCTCTTCCTCTTCGCCGATGTGGTCGGGGTTCTCGTCCCTGGCACTTTCGGCTCCCGTGTGCGCCATGTTTTGGGGATCGAAGATTTGCTGTTTGAGGAACGTGCGGAGGGGTTGTTTGGAGACTGCTTCCATTGCTGCGCTGATGAGGATCCAGCCGTGGCCGTCCTGGTTCGGAAGATGAGCCAAAGCATCGACAGCCTTCTCGCAGCGGTGGTAGGCGAGAGCGGGGTCATCGGTGACGGTGTCCTTCATGAGTTGGCGAATGGTCTGAGTGCCTTTGGCCTGCGGGACGTCGGTCTGGATGGGCTTGTCGAGATCGAGCGAGGGTAACTTGGCGAGTCCTACGGCGGTGAACATCGTTGAGGCAGTGCCGATGTGGAAGCGGGTGTCCGGGGTGAGGGGCGTGGGACCGTGCGGTTCCGCCATGCCGAACGCTTCTGCCCAAACGAGATCCCCAGTGGGGGTTGCGGCGGCGACGGATACGCCCGGGATGTTTTGCTTGAGCATCTCCTGGCGGACGAAAGTGCGGGCGGAGTCGAAGCGAGCGTCGGGGGCAACGGCGACTGCGTTGGGGATCGCGGATGGCGATTTATGGGCCGTTTGCTCGTCGGCGGTGCTGTAGATCCACAATCCTGCGGTGGCTAGCAGGGCCAGGGCGAGCAAACTTTTTGTTTTCATGACCTCGATTGACTTTACATCGTAAAGTACTCGACGTCAATTGAATTCTTTGGCGACACCGTCCGGCCACGCGCAGATGCACACGCGATTACCGGCGCGGTCGGATAGGGTCCAATGGTTGGGGGCGTGGGATTCGTCGACGATGCGGCCTCCTGCTGCGAGGGCTGCTGCCAGGCGGGCCTCGACCTGATCGCGGGCGACGGAAACGTCGATGTGCATCGCGTGTCGTAGGGGTTTGGCGGAGTCGATCTCCTGCATCCAGACGGTGGAGCCGTGACCGAGGGGGTCGACGGCGTTGTCGGGGGCCATCGGTGCGTAACCGAGGACAGCTCGCCAGAAGTCGAGGTGGATTGTTTCGGGTTTGGCGGCGATGGCGAGTTGGACCTCTTGAACGGCGGCGCGATCTGGCTGGGCGTTATGGGTGCGAGCGATTTGAGTGATCTGGCGGGCGAGTTCGACGTGGTGGGGTTCGAGCTTCCAAAGGTCGCGGGTGAGGCGGATGCTGAGCCTGGAACCTGCGATGGTGAGGATCGCGTCTGCGGCTGCCGGGAGTGCGGCGATCGACGCTGCGAGATTGGCGGCGTCGGTTATGGATGCCGTGCGGTAGACGGCTGTGGCGCCTCCGTGCAGGACTACCCAATCCTTGAGGTCTGCTGCTGTCGCGTCGAGAAATGCATTCCAACCTTGTTCGCTCATCGCCTTCCTACGATATCCTCAACAGACGCATATGCTGATTGCCAATCGACGTGGGAACTATTCGTTTCTGAAGGGAATCGCCCCGTATTCTGCTGGCGTGGTGGCGGAGGCGGGGTACGAGGTGGTGCATGCACGGTTCCTGCAGAGTTTGCCGCTGCGGGCGGGGTTCGATGCGGTGGCGGCTCACTTGAAGGCGGTGGGTCGTCCGTTGCAGGCGATGTGTGCGATGGAGTTGCGTTCGCCGAAGCCGTTTACGTTTCCGGGGTTTGGGCAGTTCAACGCGGGGTATGTGGACGTACTGCAGAAGTGGGACATCCTGCTCGAAGGTGGCGTGAATCCGGTGGCACGGACGAATATCGCGCCTGCGGTACGGCCTCCGGCGGAGCCTTCGCTGTATGGGTTTTCGTATACCGTACCGTCGAAGGTGCAGCGCAAGACGTTTGTGGTTGCGGGTGCTGGCGAGTTGCCGGAAGGGTCGCTGGATCCCAAGGATGTGGTTCGGCGTGGGGATCTGAGTGCGACGGGGTTGCAGGAGAAGGCGCGGTTTGTGATGGACCTGATGGAAGGCCGTCTGCGTGGGCTTGGTGTGTCCTGGGGTGGGGTGACGGTGAGCGAGATTTATACTGTCCACAACATCCACCCGTTCCTGGAGGCGACGGTGCAGAAGCGGTTGGAAGAGGGCGGATCACATGGGGTGACGTGGCATTATTCGCGTCCACCGATTGAGACCATTGAATACGAAATGGATATGCGGGGATGCGCGACGGAGGTGGTGATCGGGTCATGATGAGCGCTGTTGCTGTTTTGTGTGTCCTGCATTTGAGCCAGGAGCCGCCGGTGTTGCTGCTGCGGGCGCCTTCCAAGGGTGCCGTGGCAGAGCGTTGGGTGGAGCGCGGTACGAACGGGGTTGTGGATCGCGCTGTGGGGGGCGTTTCGGATCCGACGGTGACGGTGTATCTGCCTGCGAAGGGTGCGACGCGGGGCATTCTGATTGCGCCGGGTGGCGGGTATCAGCGCTTGGCCATCGATAAAGAGGGGCACGACATCGCGCGGTGGCTGAATACGCTCGGGGTGGCGGGGTTTGTGTTGAAGTACCGGTTGCCGGGCGGGGAGAACATGCGGCGGTCGATGGGGAGCTTTGCAGAGGCTTCCGCTGCGGCGAAAGTGGCGATGGAAGACGCTGCGGCCGCGATGGATTTGATTCGCAAGAAGTACCCGAAGGTACGGCAGTTGGGGATGATGGGGTTTTCGGCGGGCGGGCATCTGGCGGCGATGATGGCTATGTCCGAGGTGGGGCGGCCTGACTTTTTGGCGCTGATCTATCCGGCGGTGCCTGCGGAGTTGCGGTTGGATGCGAAGAGTCCGGCGACGTTCTTGGTGCATGCGAAAGATGATCCAACCGTGGGCGCGGAGCATTCGCGACGGTTCGCGGCGGAGTTGGAGCGGTTGCATGTACCGGCGGAGTTGCATGTGTACGAAACCGGCGGGCACGGGTTTGGGATCCGCAAGAATGGCAACACGGCGGATGTGTGGCCGGACGCGTTTGCCAAGTGGCTGAAGGCGCATTGACTCCGGCGATAGCAGTTGCTACGTTTTTTGGTCATCCATGCCGATATCGAATTCTGGCGGTTCGCGACGTAGGGAACTTTTGGCCAAAGCTGCTGGCGTAGCGGCGGCGGGTTTTGTCGCACAACCGCGGTCGCTCATGGCTGCGCCCATTCCAAGCATTGCCATCCCGAAAGAAGTTCCTGCCACGCTGAGTGAGCCTGCTAAGGCTGGTTCGTTCGAAGGCAAAGGTATGTCCGGGGCGGAGGTGTTCGCCAAGCTCTGTAAGGAAGAAGAGCTGGCGGCGATGTTCTGCTGTCCCGGCAATTACACGGTGATCAACGCGATTGCGGCAGCTGGCGTACCTGCGTACGGCGGACGTACCGAGGGGGCGATGTGCGCGGCTGCCGATGGATTTTCGCGTGTGACCGGCGAGGTTACGGCGTGCTCGGGGACTGAGGGTCCTGGGTTTACGCACATGATCATGAACATCGCGGCGGCTTCTGCGGCGCGTACGCCGTTGCTGGTGCTGGCGAGCAATATGCAGATGGCGGGCGATGATCGCGAGGCGTTTATCCAGACCGGGTATCAGCAGCCACTGACCGAGGGCATCAAGAAGTACGGCAAGCGGCTGGTGGCACCGAATCGCGTGCATGAGTACGGCGCGTATGCGTTCCGGAATTTGAAGGGCGGCGTGCCGGGTCCGGTGCATTTGGATTTTCCTGGTGAAGTGGCGAGGGCGCGGTTTACTGATGCCGGGTCGCTGACGGATTACTACGGAAAGGAGAAGTACCGGAGCGAGAGCCGGCCGGGGGCTTCGAATAAAGAAGTACAGCAGGCGGCGGATTTGATTAGTAAGGCCGCGCGTCCGCTGTTGATCGCCGGGCAGGGTGTGTTCCAGCGGAAGGCTTGGGATGCGCTGAAGCTGGTGGCCGAGCGGCAGGATATTGCGGTGGTGACGTCGGGTCCGACGCGCGGGCATTGGCCGGATGATCACCGGTTGTCGGCGGCGTGTTCGCCGGATGCGTTGATGTCGGCGGATCTGGTGATTTTTATTGGACAGTACTGCATGCCGAGCCCTGGCGAGTACAGGCTGGCGCCGGAAGTGAAGGCGATTCGGGTGCATCCGGTGCAGGAGGATCTGGGTCGCAACTGGCCGCTGGATCTGGGCATCGTGAGTGACGAGAAGATCTTTTTGGAAGCGCTTGCCAATGCCCTGCCCGCGAAAAAGCGCGAGGCCTGGGTGGGCGAGTTGGCTACCGCGCGAGCGGCGTTTGAGAAGCAGAATCTGGATCATTACGCGCTGGGGCTGAAGCATTCGCAGGCGACGGGGCACTTGCATCCGGCGGTGATGGCGAAAGAGGTCCACGACTTCTTCTATAAGGGTGCGATTGACCCGAAGCAGACGGTGTCGGGTAGCGGCGGTTGGACTACGGGTTTATTTGCGAGCCGGTGGCTCCGGGCGAACCGGCCTGGGCAGAGCGTGGTGTGCGCGTATCAGTACGGCGCGATTGGTCCGGACCTGGCGATGATGATTGGCGCGGGTGCGGCGGTGCAGCGCGGCGTGGGTCCGCAGGCACCGTACAAGGGTGCTCCGGCGCTGGTGGTGACGAGCGATGCGGGTGTCGCGTACAGCATGTTTGAGCTGGATACGGCTGCGAAGTACAAGATCCCGATCATTTCGGTGATTTACAACAACAATTCGTGGGGCATGTGGCCTTCGGCAGTGTCGTCGGCACGGTCTATGCACATGTATCTGTTTCAAGAGAACCTGCGGTACGACAAGATGGCCGAGGGATTGGGCGCGCGGGGCGAGTACGTGCGTACGGTGGAGGAGATGCGCGGGGCGCTGCAGCGGAGTTATGCCGCGGCGGCGAAGGAAGGCGTGTCGACCTTGATCAACGTACAGGCGCTGAAAGAGTTCACGTCGGGCAAGGATTACCCGCCGGGGATCGCGCTGAATGCGGAGCCGGGAGTGGGCGCGTTTGCGCATTGATGAAGTCCTCGAGGAGTACGCTGCGCGGGGCGTTTTTAAGGGGTTTTCGAAGGCAGGCCCTGGACGGTGGAAGATGCTTTGGCATCGGAACCGGGAGTTTGTGCTGGAGAAACTGACTGACGGTCAGTTCGCGATGCCGGTGGTGCTGCCGAAGGTACCGGCGCGGTCCGAGATGATGCGGGCGTACCGGGCCTTTGTAAAGGGACTGCAGAGCAAAGAGTTGCCGGAGCACCGGCGGATCCGGGTGAAGCTGAAGGTTACGGCTTCCGCGGGCAACGCCGGGCTGCAGGTGGAGCCCGGCGACGATGCGGAGTACGCGGTGCGCAAGCTGATTCAGGCGGTGCATGAGACGTACCTGGTGTTTTTGTACGATGGGGCGCGGTACGACTATCTGGTGGAAACGTTCGATTTAGACCCCGATCACTTGGCGTAGGTTCGGGCTGGTGCGGCGCTCGTTATAATGAAAGTTCCGTTTCCTGTCCGAATCACATCAATACATCATGTCCACCTCTTTACGCGATATTGTCTGCGCGCACAGCCCTGACTCCGACGACGCTTACATGTTTTATGGCCTTGCGACGCGCAAGGTACGGTCGGAGCTGGTGAACTTCAAGCATGTGCTTGACGATATCGAGACCCTGAATCGCAAGGCCCTGGCTGGCGAGTACGAACTGACGGCGATTTCCTATCACGCGTATCCGTATGTCGCTGACAAGTATCATTTGATGGCCGCGGGGTCGAGCGTGGGCGATAACTACGGTCCGATGGTGGTGTCCACCAAGCCGATGGGCATTGAAGATCTGAAGGGCAAGCGCATCGCGATTCCGGGTACGATGACCACGGCGTACCTGAGCCTGAAGCTGCTGGAACCGGACTTTGAGCCGGTGATCATCCGGTTTGACGAGATCCTGGCGGCGGTTCGCGACAACAAGGTCGATGCAGGGTTGATCATCCATGAAGGCCAGCTTACGTATTCGAAGGAAGGCTTCCACCTGATCGTGGATTTGGGCAAGTGGTGGAAGAAGACCCACAACCTGCCGTTGCCGCTGGGTGCGAATGCGCTGCGGCGCGATCTGCCGGCGGATGTCGCGGCGGAGTGCAACCGGTTGATGCGGGATAGCATCAAGTACGCGCTGGATCATTCGGGTGAGGCGCTGGAGTACGCGTTGCAGTTTGCGCGCGACATGGAAACGCCGCTGGCCGAGAAGTTTGTCGGCATGTACGTGAACCATCACACGGTGGATTGCGGTGAAGATGTTCCGAAGGCGGCGCAGTTGCTGCTCGATATGGGATATGACGCCGGAATCATCCCGCACAAGATAAAAGTTGAGTTTGTACGGTAATTTTCGAAGCTTTTGCGGAGTGGTTCGCGTCTGAATTAGAGTAAAGAGAGTCAAGGAGATCCCATGAAGAAGACGATTCTGTCCTTTTTGCTGCCCACGGCGATGATGTTCGCTGGCAATGTCACGATGACGGGTTGGATCAGCGACGCCGCCTGCTCGTCGGGCAACGCGAGTTCTGCGGCCGCCAAGCGCGATTGCGCGAAGCGCTGCATCGAGAGCGGTGAAGCGGCCGTTTTCGTGGACGATAAGGAACAGAAGGTTTACAAGGTTTCCGACCAGGGCCAGAAGAAGGCCAAGGCGCATTTGGCGGGCAAGGTGAAGGTCACCGGTTCGCTGAAGGGCGATGTGTTCGAATTGGCGTCGATCGAAGACGTCAAGGAATAACGAGTTCCCGCAGCAGTATAAAGCAAGCACGCATTGCTAAGTCACAACCACAACAGCAGGCTGCCAGTCCTCTCCCGCGGACTGGCAGCTTTTTCTTTTTTGGCGGGTGTTGGGTTGGCGCAGGAGATGTATGTCCCGAAGGCGCTGACGGCGGAGCATAGCTTTACCGGCGAGATTGAGGGTCCGGCGGTGGACCGCGCGGGCAACGTGTACGCGGTGAGCTTTGCGCGGAAGTCTACGATCGGCAAGGTGTCGCCGGATGGGAAGGCGGAACTGTTCCTGGACATGCCCGCTGGCAGTACGGGGAACGGCATCCGGTTTGACCGGAACGGCAAGCGGTTCTTTGTCGCGGATTATACGGGGCACAACATCCTGGCGGTGGACTTGAAGTCCCGCAAGGTGACGGTGCTGGCGCATGAGCCGGGGATGAATCAGCCGAACGATCTGGCTGTGACGGCGAAGGGCGACTTTTATGCCAGTGATCCGGATTGGAAGAACGGCACGGGGCAGATCTGGTACGTGAGCCGGAATGGGAAGAAGATCCGGAAGGTAGCGTCCGGGATGGGCACTACGAATGGGATCGATATCAGTCCGGATGGGAAGACGCTGTATGTGAATGAGTCTGTACAGCGGAAGGTGTGGGCTTTTGATATTGCGGCGAAGGACGGGGCGCTGACGAACAAGAGGCTGCTAATCGAGTTCCCGGATTTTGGGTTCGACGGGATGCGGATCGACGTCGAGGGGAATCTGTACGCGACGCGGCATGGGAAGGGTGTGGTCGCGAAGATTTCGCCGCAGGGCAAGGTGTTGCGGGAGATCCCGGTGTTGGGGTCGAAGCCGAGCAACATTTGCTTTGGGGGTCCTGATGGGCGGACGGCGTACGTGACGGAGATGGAGAAGGGTCGGCTGGTGGAGTTTCGCGTGGAGGCTCCGGGGTTGGAGTTCGCGCGGTGGAAGAAGTAGCGGAGACTTTCTTATAACTCTTTTCTTGTTGAAGGCTCTCCCTTTTGTGTCAGATCGGTCTGACACTTTTGGGAGAGCCTATGGGGGTTAGGGGGTTGCCCTAGCCTTGGAAGTATAGGTACGAGGCGAGGATTAGGACTAGCACAAGGCCTGAGGCTGCGAGTTCTCCGGTTCCCCAGCTGGCTCGCGAGGTCGCTTTGTCGGCCTGCGAGGTTGTGGCGAAGGTCAGGCCCTGGATTTCGCTGTCCTTGGGTGGGGCGGTCATCAGACTGACGGCGATCATTACGATCGCGGAGACGATGGTGATCAACACGCTGAAGTACTGGAAGTACATGTTGTTGGTGATCCAGAGCAGGGTTCCCGGGGTGTAGCCGTTTTCAAAGCCGGCGAGCTTGAGGGTGACCGGGGTGTCGACGGCCATCCGGAACAGTCCCAATGCGAAGCCGATGAGCATCGCCCACAATGCGCCTTGCGCGTTCATGCGCTTGACGAAGACTCCTAAAAAGAACACAACGAAGATGGGCGGGGCGAGGTAGCCTTGGACGGCTTGTAGATAGTCGTAGAGGCCTGCCGCGTTCTTGACGACGGGGATCCAGAGCAGGGCTACGAGCACCATGATTACGGTTGCGGTGCGGCCTACGCTGACGAGCTTCTCCTCGGACGCTTGGGGGTTCCACTTCTGGTAGATGTCGATAGTGAAGAGGGTGGAGCAGGCGTTGAAGACTCCGGCCAGGGAGCTCATGAGCGCGGAGAGGAGTCCTGCGACGACGATGCCCCGGATGCCGGCGGGGAGAAGATACTGGACCATGCGCGGGAAGGCGTCGTTGGTTGCGCCTGCGAGTTCCGGGATCTTGCCGGACTTGCCGAGGGCGAAGCAGATGAGGCCCGGAATGATGAAGAGGTACACCGGGAAGAGCTTCAGGAATGACGCGAAGATGGTGCCCTGACGGGCGACCGTTTCATTGGGCGCTCCGAGGGCGCGCTGGACGATGTACTGATCGGTACACCAATACCAGAGGCCGATGATTGGGGCGCAGAAGAGCATGCCGAGCCAGGGGAAGTAGCCATTGAAGTACCAGGCCTGGCGCGTGAGCTTGCCGGCGGCGTCGAATTCCATGACCGGGGCCCAGGTGCTTTCGACTCCCGCGGGGGTGAGCGGCTTCCAAAGGTTGAACATTTCGGAGCCGCAGATGCGGCGGAGTTCGTCCCAGCCTCCGAGGGTGTTGAGGCCATAGCCGGTGAGGAGCGCGGAGCCTACGATCAGGACAACAACTTGTACAGCGTCGTTGTAGGCGACGGCGCGCATGCCTCCCATGGTGGTGTAGAGACCGGTGAGAGCGATGACGAGGACGGAACCGGTCCAGAAGCTGTCGATGGTCATGCCACCGATTTGGAGGGTGAGTTCCGGCAGGAGGCTGCCGAATACGACGCCTCCTGCGAATACGCCGACTGCGATTTTGGATACGACGAAGGTGATCAACGAAACGATGGACAGGACGTAGCGGGATTTTTCGTTGAAGCGGCGTTCCAGAAACTCGGGCATGGTAAAGACCAGGGATCGCATGTAAAAGGGGATGAAGACCCAGCCGAGTACGAGAAGGCACCAAGCGTGGAGTTCGTAGTGCGCCATGGCGACGCCGCTGGTAGCGCCGGAGCCTGCGAGTCCGACGATGTGTTCGCTGCCAATGTTGGAGGCGAAGATCGAGGCGCCGACAACCCACCATCCCAAGTTGCGTCCGGCGAGGAAGTAGTCGGTGGAAGAGTCCTTACCTTTGCGAACTACCCACCAGGCGACGACGGCGAGGATGCCGAAGTAGAGCGCGATCATGAGCCAGTCGAGGGATGTTATGTGGGACATACGCGTATCAACAGGATTGAATAGCATATCGCACTGCGGTGAATAGTGCGGAGGAAAGTGGAGGCCTAGGGAGTTCCTTGAGGGCGGAGGTCGTGCGGCGGGATGAGGGGTCGCGTGGGGTGCCCGCAGTTGGGGCTGAAGGTCGTGGATGGGGTCGCGGAGGTGGGATGGCAGTAAGGGGAGTTCCGGGGTCAGATTTGTCTAGGGGTGCCGCTTCCGGAGTGTCACCGTGAGTGTCACCGGAAGCGGTACGGTGACAGGCACGGTGAGCGGTGCGGATTGGGGAAATTCCTGACATTTGTTTGGGGGATGTTGTGCCATAATTCGGTAACCGCATCCAGTTCGTGCTGACCTACGGGCGACGTCCGCCCTGTCCCATAACACTTCAGGAGAGTCTATTTATGAGCACACGCTCCAGTGCGCTGGCGCTGCTTTTGGCAGCCGCTACGGCGCTCACCTACCTATCCGCACCACCTTATGCTTCGGCACAGGTTCTGTATGGATCCCTGCTGGGAGACATCACCGACCCGTCCGGAGCTGCGATCGCCAAGGCTAAAGTGGTGATCACAAACCGGGAGACGGGATATACGCGCGAGACGACCGCTGAAGAGAGCGGCCGTTACAATTTTCAGAACGTTAACGCTGGCACGTACGATCTGAAGGTTTCCTCCGAGGGGTTTCAAACTGTTACGCAACAGGGAATCATCATCAGTATCAACAATGTGACTCGATTGGACGTTGCGTTGAAGGTGGGTCAGATCACCGATCAAGTGACCGTTGAGTCCGCTGTTGCTCAGTTGCAGACGGATAAGTCGGACGTGCACGTGGAGATTGGCGCGAAGGAAGTGACTAACATGCCGCTGCCGCGCTATCGCAACTATCAGAGCTTGTTGAATCTGGTGCCGGGTACGACGCCGGGGCGCTTTCAGAACTCGGCTGGATCGACGCCGGGCCGCGCTTTGACGACGAGCGTGAACGGTGTCAATCGCAATAACAATGTCACGAAGTTAGACGGTGCGATTAACACCAATATCTGGCTGCCGCATCATACGGCGTATGTCGCGCCGGCGGAGACGATTGAGACGGTAAATATCTCGACGAATGCTTCGGATGCGGAACAGGGAATGTCCGGCGGTGCGGCTACGACGGTGGTGTCGAAGTCGGGTACAAACACGCCGCACGGCTCGCTGTTTGCGTTCCATGAGAACAGCGCTTGGGGCGCTCGCAACGTGTTCTTCCGGGATTCGAAGCTGCCGAAGTCGCTGGTGTCGATTGGCGGCGGTACGATTGGCGGACCGATTATCAAGAACAAGCTGTTCTTTTTTGGCAGCTTTGAGGGTACGCGGGAACGGCTGAATCGTTCGCGATTGCTGACGGTGCCTACGGCAGCGCAGCGTGCGGGTGATTACAGCGCGTCGACGACGACGATTTATGATCCGGCGACTGGCGATGCGTCGGGCAACAATCGTACGCCGTTTTCGGGCAATATCATTCCGATCAACCGGATCAGCCGGGTGACGCAGCAGCTATACGGCCTGCTGCCGGCGGCGAACCTGGGTGGGGTGGTGAATAACTTCTTTGCCACGGGTCCGCAAAATCTCACTCGCGATAACTATGACGTCAAGATCAACTGGAACCGGAACGAGAAGAACAGCTGGTTCTATAAGTATTCGGCGATGAAGGCGCTGGTGATTGGACGTCCGGCGTTTGGCGATGCGGGCGGGCCTTGTTCGTGCGATTCGGGCATCGGCGATGCGAATCAGCTGGTGCAGTTGGCGACGATCGGGCAGACGTACACGATCAATCCGACGTTCTTGTGGGACATGACGCTGGGCTGGACGCGTACGGGGGCGAACTCGATTCCGACGGGGTTTGGACAGAACATTGGTCTGGATGTACTGAAGATTCCGGGTACCAATGGTGCTTCCGAACGTGAGAGCGGTATGCCGAGCTTTTCGGTAGCGAACTATGCGCAGTTGGGTTTGCCCGAGACGTGGAATCCGTACTTTTACGGCGATACGTCGTACACGATGACGCAGAACTTCACCAAGATCGCCGGTACGCATGAGATGCGGTTTGGCTTTGAAGGCGTACGGCACTGGTTGAATCACTGGCAGCCGGAGTTGGGTGCCGGTCCGCGAGGTAGCTTTGCGTATTCGCAGGCGACTACGGGTACGCGTATTGCGAATGCGGCGGGGGTACTGACGGCGACGCCGACCAATCAGTTCAACTCGCAGGCGGCATTCTTCCTGGGATTGCCGACGACGGTGAGCAAGTCTCTGCAGTGGTCGAAGATGACGAGCTTTAACTATCAGTTGGGATTCTTCTTCCGTGATCGCTGGCAGGTGTCGCGCAAGCTGACCATGAATATGGGCTTGCGGTATGAGCTGTATCCGATGATGACGCGGTCGGGCTTTGGCGGCATCGAGCAGTGGGATGAGAAGACGAACCTGGTGAAGCTGGGCGGACGCGGGAGCAATCCCAAGGACCTGGGCATCAGCACCAGCAAGAAGATGTTTGCGCCGCGGTTCGGGTTCGCGTACCGCTTGAATGACAATACGGTGATCCGCAGCGGGTACGGTCTGACGTACAACCCGATGCCGTTTGCGCGTCCGTTGCGCGGGTTCTATCCGCTCACTGTGGCGCAGGACTTTGTGTCGCCGAATGCGTACATCCCCTACGGCACGACCGAACAGGGGATCCCGCTGTTTACGGGTCCGGACCTGAGCCAGCCCGCGGTGGCACTGCCGGCGACGGCGCAGATGCGTACGATTTCCGGGGATTCGGTGACGCGCGGGTATGTGCAGAGCTGGAACTTCATGATCGAGCGAAAGCTGCCGGGATCGATTCTGTACTCGATTGGGTATGTGGGTACGAACACGCGGCGTAGCTTTGTGGACTGGGACGCGAATGCGGCTCCGGCGGGCGGCGGCAATACGGGACGTCCGTTCTTTGCGGCGTTTGGACGTACGGCGACGACCTGGTACTGGAATGGCCGTGCGAATACGAGCTACAACGGCTTGCAGATGTCGGCCACGCGCAACGCGGGCAAGGGTCTGTTGTTGAAGGCGGCGTACACGTGGTCGAAGGCGTTCAACGAAGTGGACGATGACGGCTGGGCTCAGTACATCTTTATGACTCCGAGCCAGTTGAACCGGAATCGTGCGCTGTCGGGGTTTGATACGCCCCATAATCTGCAGACCGGCTTTGTGTACGACCTGCCGTTTGGCGGGAACAGCACGAGCATGGCGGCAAAGCTTGTGAAGGGCTGGCAGTTGAACGGTGTGTTTGCGGCGTACTCTGGCCGTCCCTTTACGGTGACGGCGGATGGCGGCGCGCTGAATGCTCCGGGCAATACGCAGACGGCGGATCAGGTGGCGGCGGTGGTTCGCAATGGGGGTACGGGCGAGTTTTACGCGCGGTCCTCTTTTGCGGGCGTGACGACGGCGCGGTTCGGCAACACGGGGCGCAACATCCTGCGTGGGCCGAGCATCGTGAACGTGGACGCGGGGCTGTTCCGGAACTTTGCGCTTAGCGAACGGTTCCAGCTGCAGTTCCGGGCAGAGGCGTTCAACGTGTCGAATACGCCGCACTTCAACAATCCGTCGGCGAATGTGAACTCGGGTGACTTTATGCAGATCACGAGTGCGCTGGACGATCAGCGGTCCATGCGGTTCGGGTTGCGGTTATCGTTCTAAGCTACTGCAGTTCGCAAATTGGGGCCGTCCTTCTAATTAGGGGGACGGCCTTTTTGCTTTGGTGATCGCGGCGGCGCGTTATGATTGCGCTTGTTATGCGTGCTGTTGATCCGGGTTCGATTCTGCAAACTGCGTTTGGGTTCTGGTCGTCGAAGGTGCTGTTGACGGCGGTCGAGTTTGAGCTGTTTACGGTGCTGGGGGACCGGCGGATGACGGCTGAGGAGTTGGGGGTCGCGCTGCAGTTGCACCCCCGCGGGACGTACGACTTCTTTGATGCGCTGGTGGCGATGAAGTTTTTGGATCGCGACGGGGATGGGCCGGATGGGCGGTACTACAACACAGCGGAAGGCTTGCTGTACCTGGATCGCAAAAGTCCGCGGTATGTGGGCGGGATCCTAACGATGCTCAACGCCAGGCTGTTCCGGTTCTGGCATGATCTGCCGGAGGCGCTGCGGACCGGGCGGCCGCAGAACGAGGTCAAGCACGGGACCAAGGGGATTTTTGAGGAGTTGTACTCGGATTCGGGGAAGCTGGAGCAGTTTCTTTGGGCGATGTGCGGGCTGTCGCGGATCAACTTTGAGGCGTTGGCGGAGAAGTTTGATTTTTCGCGGTACCGGACGCTTTGCGATGTCGGTGGGGCGACTGGGCTGCTCTGCATCGAAGTAGCGAAACGGCATCCGGGGTTGCGGGAGTGCATTACGTTCGACCTGCCTCCGGTGGCTCCGGTGGCGGAGAAGCATATTGCGGAAGTGGGACTTGCAGGGCGGGTACGGACGGCGTCCGGCGACTTTTTTGTGGATCCGCTGCCCAAGGCGGATGTGATCACGATGGGCATGATCCTGCATGACTGGAATCTCGAGAAGAAAAAGCAGTTGATTCGCGCGGCGTACGACGCTTTGCCGGAGGGTGGGGCGTTCATTGTGGTGGAGGCGTTGATCGACAATGCGCGGAGGGAGAACGTGCAGGGTCTGCTGATGTCGCTGAATATGCTGATTGAGTTCGGGGACGCGTTCGATTACTCGGCAGCGGACTTTGAGGGCTGGTGCCGTGAGGTGGGATTCCAGCGGTTTGAGACGATCCACCTTGCGGGTCCGTCGAGCGCGGCGATCGCTTATAAATGAGTATGCAGTTCCCGTTGCAACGATTCGCGAGCACGATCGGGCTCGAAAACGCGATCACTGACTACGTAGATCGGTGCGAAAAGTCAGGCGGGAAGATCCGCACGCGCCCAAATCCCGATAGCGCTGACGGTAAAGTCTATGAGTGTGTGCAGTAGCTGTTACTAAGCTCCACTGGGGTCTCCGATCTCGCTAACGCGGTAGGATGCCCATTCTTGCTGATTACATCAAGCCACCGCGAGTGCTGACGCCGGCGGGTTTTGTCCCGGCGGGAGGATTTTCCTATAAGGTTGTGACGGGGGACAGTTGGAAGTCCCTGGCGGCGCGGTCCAGCGTCGCACCTTGGGATCTGATCCGGTTCAATTATCCGAACCTGCCTCGTGATGAGCGGGAGGCGGTGAAGGAAGTGAACTGGTACTTGCAGAACCGGGTGGGCTGTACGACGTTGACATCCGACTTTAGGAGCTATCACTTCAACAGCCTGGATTCGCCGGGGACGATTTATCTTCCTAACTCCGTTATCCAAACAGAGATTGCGAAGCAGCGGATTGTGCGGATTCTCACCAATTCCTATACGGCGGGGATCCTGTTCTCGGCGGGGCCGCGCCTGATTCTGGGGAGTTACTACTTGGCGGTTGCGGAGGCTGTGCAATCGGGGCGGATCGCGGTTAAGCTCGACCCTTCCGTTGGGCACATGGCGTACTACGATTACAGCGTTCCCGGCGGCACTGCGCGCGGCCAGTTTCGGGTGAGTGCAACAACGAGCGAATCGCTGATCGTACATGAGGCGACGCATGCCGTCTTCGACTTTCTGAAGGCGACGATTGCGAACAATCAGAACGAGGCGATTGCGTATATCGCGCAGCATGTGTATGACCGGCGCAAGTACGGACCGCCGAAGGGGCGCTACACCGTGTCACGCGATCCGGCGGATCCGGTCAGTGAGATGGCGTGGCAACTGATATTCGACGAAGCTTCGCGGCTGGCTGGGCTCGCGGTGAGCCAGACTTGGATTCCGATTGAGGAGTGCATCCTGCTGTACTCGATGCTGCCGGTGGCCAATTCTTATCGGGCCAAGGGCACTACGGTTTACACATACGACGGGATTTAGTGAGTAGCGGGAGGAGGAGCAAGGCGGCGGTCACAAGTCCGGCGCTGCCTTCGGGTACCGCGGACGGCGGTGTGGTTACGGTGTAGGTGCGGAAGGCGATGTCACCGGCAAATGCGGGTGTGAACTTGTCGCCGAAGTACACTTGGCCATTTGCGTAGCCCTCGAAGGCGCCCAGAAGAGTGGCATCCCTGGGGCCCTGGAGCACCAGATAGTAGGTCTTGCCCGGGGTGATCTGGACAGGAGTGGGGAAGTAAACGTCCGTCCAAGCCAGGGGGCGGGCGAATCTGCGGCCGAAGGTGACCACGTTGTTGAATGAGAGCTGATCGAGGAGGTAGTAGTCAAGATCGCCGGTGGCCGCACCTAAGAAGTCGCGGCCGAGGAACACGCTGAATCCTCTGATGTTGGACACCGTTGGGACAAATGATTGCGTGATCATTCCGATGGCGAAGCGGCCGACTTCATAATTGGTGACGGTCTGGCTCTGGTCGACGTTAATGGAGTCGGCAGAGGCTGGGGTGGCGCCGGCGAGGGCTAGGACAAAGGCGGCGGCAGCGGCTGGAAGAAAATTGCGACGCTTCATGAAAGTGATTGGTCTCCCCTGACGGGGGCGTTTGGCCCCCATGCAGGTGAAGCGATGTTCTGGTCGCGATTCCGACAGCGCGGCGACACTTTTTACGACTGGGTGGGGCGGCGGGCTTTGGCGAGCAGGGCAGCTGCCGCCAAGGCAGTGGTTGCGGCGGTCAGGGTGGAGTTGCTTTCCGGAACGCTGGCAGCTGCGTTTGCAAAGGCGCCGGTTTCGGTAAAGGTACGGAAGGCGAGATCGTCAGAGAGCGAGCCGGTGGAGGCGCGCCCTGCGGCGTAAGGATTCTGGGTGCTGTGTAGGGCGTACATGTCGTCGACATTGCCGCCGATGGTCAAGTAGTACAGGCCGCCGACTTCGATTTCGACGGGGTTCCAGAATACGTCTACCCACCAATTGGTGCGGGCGTTGACGCGGGCCATGCCCTGGGCGAGGATCTTGGCGTCGCTGAGTTGTGGCGGTTTGTCCCAGAGGGCGGCGGACAGGTCACCGGGGTTGTTTCCGTTCAGGATGCGGAAGCCGGCGCCTGAGATATTGTTTACCGCAGTGACGAACGACTGGGTCTGGATGGTGCGATTTAGCTGCAACTGGACGGCGTCCCAATTGCCCTGGTACTGATCGATGACATCAGCTTTCGCATTTGCGGCTGCCAGTGCGGCGATGGCGACGGCAAAGGCTCGGGTCAGAGAACTTTTAGTCATTGCTTTTCAACTGTCTCCCAAAGAGGGTGAGCGCGAGGCTCCCCTGTTTAGGAACGCGCTTTTTTCGGTGGAATTCCGACATACAAAATGAAGCAAGTGTTCTCCAAGGGGACTAGAGGGGCCTTAACGAAAATTGGCCCCGATTAGTAGTTGACCTTAGCTCGGATAGCACAGTATATTGTGGTTACCACGCACGGAGCCCCACAAAGGGGCCGAAATGTTTTGAAATGACGTGGAAAACCTCTGAACGGACTTCCCCTGAATGGCTGGCACTGTTGAATCCGATGTATTGATCCCTGGCGTATTTGCGGAGACTCCGCAGACGACCATGCATGTGAGAAAGCGGAACGGGTCTCTGGAACCCGTGTCCGTTGAGAAAATCATTCGCGCGGTACAGCGTTCGGCTGTTGGACTGGCGCACGTCGACCCGATGCGGGTGGCGATTAAGACCATTGGGGGTCTGTACGAGAAGTCCACGACCAAAGAGCTGGATCAGCTTTCGATTCAGACGGCGTCGTCGCTGATTGCGGAAGAGCCGGAGTACAGCCGGTTGGCCGCGCGGCTGCTGGACCAGTACATCGAGAAGGAAGTCCAGAATCAGAACATCTTTTCGTTTTCACAGTCGATCGAAGCCGGGCACCGGTTTGGGTTGATCGCCGAGGGTACGGCGGCGTTTGTGCGGGAGAACGCGCGGAAGCTGAATAGCGCGATTGATGAGCGGCTGTCGGACCGGTTTGAGTTTTTCGGCATCCGGACGGTGTACGACCGGTATTTGCTGAAGCATCCGGAAACGCGGGACGTGCTCGAGACGCCGCAGTACTTCTTCTTGCGTGTGGCTTGCGGGCTGTCGCGTACGCCGCAGGAAGCGATTGACTTCTACGACCTGATCGCGCGCTTGGATTATCTGCCGAGTTCGCCGACGCTGTTCAATTCGGGCACGTCGCACCCACAGATGTCGAGCTGCTATTTGCTCGATTCGCCGCAGGATCACCTGGAGGCGATTTACGACCGGTATAAGGATGTCGCGATGCTGTCGAAGTTTTCGGGCGGCATTGGGCTGGCGTATCACCGGATCCGGTCGCGCGGGTCGTTGATTCAGGCGACGAACGGGAAGTCGAACGGGATCGTGCCGTGGCTGAAGACGCTCGATTCGTCGGTGTCGGCGGTGAACCAGGGGGGCAAGCGCAAGGGCGCGTGCTGCGTGTACCTGGAGCCGTGGCATGCGGACATCGAGGAGTTTTTGGAGCTGCGCGACAACACGGGCGATGAGGCGCGGCGTACGTATAATCTGAACCTCGCGCACTGGATTCCGGATCTATTCATGGAGAGGGTGGATACCGACGGCGTGTGGAGTCTGTTCGATCCCGCCAAGGTTCCGCACTTCCCGGATTTGTATGGGCCGGAGTTCCGGAAGGCGTATGAGGAAGCGGAAGCGGCTGGCTTGTACAACCGGCAGATCAAGGCTCGCGACTTGTACGCGCGGATGATGCGAATGCTGGCCGAGACGGGCAATGGCTGGATGACCTTTAAGGATGCGTCCAACGCCAAGTCCAACCAGACCGGCGCGTCGCAGGCGAACGTGGTGCACCTGTCGAACCTGTGCACCGAGATTATTGAAGTGACGTCGAACGCGGAGACTGCGGTGTGCAACCTGGGGTCGATCAACCTGGCGCGGCATGTGGTGGACGGCAAGTTCGACTTTGCGAAGCTGGCGGATACGGTGCGGCGTGCGGTGCCGCTTCTCGATCGGGTGATCGACATCAATTACTATCCGACCGATGCGGCGAAGGTGTCCAATCACCGGTGGCGTCCGGTGGGCTTGGGCGTGATGGGGTTGCAGGATGTGTTCTTCCAGTTGAAGCTGGCGTTTGATGCTCCGGAAGCCCGTGAGCTGTCGCGCAAGATCCAGGAAGAGGTTTATTACAACGCGCTGGTTGTTTCCTGCGAGTTGGCGGAGGCGAGTGGTCCGCATCTGTCGTTTGGGGAGACCCGCGCGGCGAAGGGCGATTTGCAGTTCGACGCCTGGGGCGTGACGCCTGCCGATAACAAGCGCTGGGATGCGTTGCGGGCGCGGATCCAGAAGACGGGACTGCGGAATTCGTTACTGATTGCGATTGCGCCGACGGCGACGATTGCGTCGATTGCCGGGTGTTCGGAGTGCATCGAGCCGCAGGTGTCGAACCTGTTCAAGCGCGAGACGTTGTCGGGTGACTTTTTGCAGATCAACCGGTATCTTGCCAATGATCTGAAGGCCCTGGGGCATTGGACGGAAGATGTCCGCAACAAGCTGAAGATGGCTGAAGGTTCGGTGCAGAATCTGGCGGAGCTGCCAGTGGAGTTGCGGGCGGTGTACCGGACGGCGTGGGAGATCCCGATGCGGTCCTTGATCGATATGGCGGCCGAGCGCGGCGCGTTCATCGACCAGAGCCAGTCGCTGAACCTGTTTATGGAGAGCCCGAATATCGGCAAGTTGTCGTCGATGTACATGTATGCGTGGAAGAAGGGGCTGAAGACGACGTACTATCTGCGTTCGCGCCCGGCGTCGAAGATCGCAAAGGCGACGGTGCCGGTGTCGGCGGCGAGTGCGGCTCTGAACGCGAGTAAAGCAGTGGCGTGTTCGCTGGAGAATCCAGAGTCCTGCGAAGCCTGCCAGTAACCAAGATCATGATTCTCAATCCAGGCTTTAACCTGACACTCCGGCCGATGAAGTACCCGGTGTACTTCGAGATGTTCAAGACTGCCATCAAGAACACCTGGACCGTCGAGGAGGTCGATTTTTCGACCGATGTGACCGATTTGCGGAGCCGGATGACGCCGGCTGAGCAACACCTGATCAAACGTCTGGTGGCGTTTTTCGCTACCGGCGACAGCATCGTTGGCAACAACCTGGTGCTGAACCTGTACAAGCACATCAATTCGCCGGAAGCGCGGATGTACTTGTCGCGGCAGTTGTACGAAGAAGCGCTGCACGTGCAGTTTTACCTGACGCTGCTTGATACGTACATCACGGATCCGGATGAGCGGGCGGCGGCGTTTTCGGCGGTGGAGAACATCCCGTCGATTCAGAAGAAGGCGGATTTCTGCTTTAAGTGGATCGATTCGATTCAACAGCTGGAAGAGCTGCGTACGGATGCAGACATGCGGCAGTTTCTGCTGAATCTGGTGTGTTTTGCGTGCTGCATCGAGGGGCTGTTCTTTTTTGCGGCGTTTGCGTATGTGTACTACTTGCGGTCCCGCGGGTTGCTGCAGGGTCTGGCGACGGGTACCAACTGGGTGTTCCGCGATGAGAGCGCGCACATTGAGTTCGCGCTGGAAGTTGTGGAGACCGTGCGTCGCGAGCGCCCGGAACTATTTGACGCGAAGTTCAACGACGATGTGACGTTGATGATTCGCGAGGCGGTGGACTGCGAGTTGACGTTCGCCGAAGATACGCTGGGTCAGGGTGTGAGCGGGCTGTCGGTAACGCACATGCGCGAGTACTTGCAGTACATCGCGGACCGGCGGTTGGAAGCGGTGGGATGTGCGCCGGTGTTCGGGTCGCGCAATCCGTTCGCGTTCATGGAACTGCAGGATGTGCAAGAGCTAACGAACTTCTTTGAACGTCGCGTGTCGGCATACCAGGTGGGTGTGACGGGCGAGGTCGCGTTCGCGGAAGATTTCTAGACGTTACGGCAGTACGGTTTCCAAATTGACGCGGACGGTGCCCAGGCGGCCGTCCGCGTTGTCACGTACGCCCACTATCAATACCTTGGCGTCTTTCGGTAGCAGCGCTTCCAACCTGTAGTTGATGCCCTGCTCCATCGCTTGCGCGTATTCCACGGCGGAAAGGTTCAGGCGGAGGGTTTCCGCCGTGACGCCGCGGCGCTGGTCGGCACCATCGAGGTACAGCAGGGCGATTTCCAACTCTCCGCTCCATTGTGAAGAGGACTCGCGGAAGGTGATGGCCGTAGGGTCCACGCGGATGACCACGCGCGCTTTGCCTGGATCCAGAGGTACGCATTGGACGGCGAGCGGGATCGCGTCGAGGCGCAGAGGTCCGTTCATGAGGACGAGCATCGAGTCGCGGCGGAGTTCGTCTTTGGGCGGCTTGACTGCAGCGGCGAAGTAGCCTTCCCGATGGCGGATCTGTGTTCCGTCACGGCCCTTCAACTTCACTTGCAGGCGGTGGAACTTGCCATCGGCCTCGTCGCTGCCACCCGCCGGATAGAAGCCCAGGGTGTAGGCTCCGGCGTTGTCCGAGATGGCGTCGAGGGCGGCTTTGGCTACTGCATTGGAGTCAAAGAACGCGCGGCCACCGGTACGCTTGGCGATGTCCTGCATGATGTCGTGATGCGCGGTGTTTTCGTCGCGTTCGCCGTGTACGAGAGGATCCGAACTGACAAAGGTCCCACGGCCACCGCGCTGGCGGCCACGGCTTTGGGAAGCACCAAGAACCTGGCTCATGGCGTAGCGCGCGAAGGGGTCCTTGGCGCGGTAGAGGCGGTCGACGAGGAGGCCTCGGGCATCGATCGGGTAGACGGAGACGCCGGCTGTGGTCATAGATCGGAAAACGCGTTGGGCCAGCGAGTCGAAGGAGTGGGGAGATCCGGTCCCGGTGCGGATGTCTGAAGAAACGACCATTGGAAAGGCGGCGGAGACCCAGAGGAGGCTTTTGCGTCCAGGGACGGTGGCGAGGTGGTGGGCGATGTTCTCAAGAGCACCGAAGGTACGGGTGATGCGGTCGGTGAGACGGGTGATGGCGATGCTTTGGTCGGAAGCGATCTGGGTTTCTGCGATGTCGCGCACGCGGGGATCGGAGAGGATTTGATCGAGCTTATTGCCGTCGAGCGTTTGCGCCAGGGAGCTTTCCGTTTCGATGCTCGACGCGGTCGCTGATACTGCTTTTCGGTCGAGGGCTTTGGTGAGGCTGGCGACGTCGTGACTGAGCGGATGTACGACGTGGAGGCGCTGGGTCAAGACTTACAAGGCAACGGGTTCGCCTGCGGGTACGGTCTGGAGGAATTTGGTGATCTGGGTCTTGGCGAAAAGCTGGTCTTCCACCGAGGTATTGAGGGCATCGAAGAGGATGACGGTGGCCGTTGGGGGTGGCGGCGCTGCTTGAAGATTCGAATGGATGCCCGGCGGCAGAGGGTACGGCAGGCGCATACGGCTTGCGGTTGCGGCACTGGTGGTTGTGTCAACGCTGGCGGGGTCGGCGGAGGAATCGGGCCATGATTGCCGGGTCGCTGGGGGCGGCGGTTTGTGCCGGGAGGGTCGCCATTCCCGCGAAGAGGATCGCGGCGGCTTTTGCGGCTCGTTGGATGGAACGAGGGTAGGTTCTCAGCGAGGGGTACCTCCTGGCGGCGCCTGGACCAGGCTAGCGGATTTTCTTCCGGTGATCACCTTGGCAGATTGGGGAAAGCGGCACCGTGCCCCCCGCAAACGGGGGAATGACGTGTTAGTCGAAATACGTCGAAACGGAGCAGATTGGTTGCTGGCTTCGCATTTTGACTAAGATACGAGCGATTTCGCCATCAACTTTTTCCTCAGGCTGCCGATTTCTAGAAGGTGCGTGTCGCCGCCCGCCTGCTTGTCCGACTTCCGGTCACCCTCCTGTTCGTGGGGCTGTTTGGCTGGCTGCTGGTGCGTTTGGCGCCCGGATTCGGGGTCGACGAGCGGGAGATCGACAGCCGGTTCAGTGCGGAATCGATCGCGGCGCTGCAGGCGGAACAAGGTGCAACAGCGGAGACGCCTTTGAGTTACGCGCGCCGCTTCCTGCAAGGGGACTTTGGGACGTCGCAGACCTTTGGCAACATCCCTATCGCGCAGTTGATTCAGGAACGCTGGGCTTTGACGACAACTTCGGTGGTCGTGGCGTTGATGGCTGCGTGGGTCCTGTCGATTGTGTGGGCCGGGCTTGGGGCTTTATGGCGGCCGTTGGACTGGTCTGGGTCGGTGGTTTCCTTTAGTTTGCTGGCGCTGCCGAGCGGCCTAGTGGCGGTGGGGGTGTTCCTGATCGGGGCTCCGGTCGCGCTGGGGATCGCGGCGGCTGTGTTTCCTGTGGCGTTCCGGTACACGAGGCAGTTGGTATTTGATGCGATGTCGCAACCGTGCATTTTTGCTGCGGCGGCGCGAGGGGTGTCGCGGATATCGGTGCTGGTACGGCATGCGCGCGCGTTAGCGGGTCCGCAACTTATCTCTTTGATTGGCGCTTCGGCGGCAATGGCGGTTGGCGCTGCCATTCCGATGGAGGCGATCTGCGATTCGCCGGGGCTTGGTCAATTGGCCTGGAAAGCTGCTTTGGCGCGAGATCTGCCGACGTTGATGCCGCTGATCCTGCTGATCGCAACAGTGATCCAGGTAGCGAATATCGCTGCGGAGGCTCGCGCGTGATGCTGCAGGCGCTGGCGATTACGGTACTTCTGCTGCTGGCCGTGGCCGGAGTCTTTGCGCCTTGGCTGGCGCCTTATCCGTACGAGTTACAGGATCGGGAGTCCCCGTCGCTGGGTCCATCGGCGAAGCACTGGTTGGGTACGGACGATTTGGGTCGTGACCGGTGGTCGCGCTTTCTGTACGGCACGCGGATTTCCTTGACGCTGGCACCGGCGGCGGCATTGTTGACGTTAACGGTCGCGGTGCTGGTGGGTGTGCTGGCGGGGGTCGCTGGAGGGTGGGTCGAGCAGACGTTGCTGGCGGCGACGGATCTGTTTGCGTCGATGCCCTGGTTGTTCCTGTTGCTGATCATACGTGCGGCGCTGCCACTGAATGTCCCGGCGTGGACATCGGTGGGGATTACGTTTGCGATGCTTGGGCTGGTTGGTTGGACGGCTGCGGCTCGCGTGGTTCGTACGGCGGTGCATACCGCGCGGAATGACGGGTTCCTACTGCAGGCGCGGGCCATGGGTTCCGGCTTTACGCAGATCTGGGTCCGGCATTTTCTGCCAAATCTGCGGCCGGTACTGCTGGCGCAGTTCTGGATTTCGATGCCCCTGTTTGTGCTGAGTGAGGCGAACCTCGGCCTGCTGGGGCTTGGTGTGGCGGAGCCGCTCCCGTCGTGGGGCAATCTGCTGTTTGAGTTGACCAGCCATCGCGAGGTCGCGGAGGCACCTTGGGTGCTGGCTCCGGCGGTTGCGCTTGTGGTCACGCTGCTGGCCATGCAGCGGTTGAGCCGTCGTGATTGGCAGGAAGGTGTCGCCCGATGAGACTGTGGGCTGCGGTTTTCGTCACCGCTTTGCTTGGTGTTCTGTGGGCTGGAGACAGTCCGGAGCTTCGGTTCGCGATGCGTTCGGATCCGAAGACATTCGATGCTTTGGTGGCGGCCGATCAAGCCAGCGAGATGGTGACGTTTCTCACCACCGAGCGACTGCTGTTCAAGAATCGCAAGACGCAGAAGATCGAGCCGGGGCTGGCGGAAAGCTGGAAGCTGCAGGAGCAGGGTCGCCGGGTGGTGCTGGAGTTGCGCAAGGGCGTGCAGTTTTCCGATGGGTCACCATTCACAGCGTCTGATGTCGCGTTCACGGTACGCCGCCTGGTGGATCCTAAGTTGAACTCGCCGAAGAGCAGCGCATTTCGATCCGGGGAGGCTGTTGCGAAGGTCGAGGTCCTGACACCGCATCGGGTGGCCATCACGTTTCCGGCTATCGTACCGGGGATCGAGAATGAGTTGGCGGGGATTCCGATCCAGTCTGAGAGGAATCGGGAAAAGGCAGGCTTGGGGCCGTATGTGGTGGCGCAGTATCAGGCTGGGTCGCTGATTGTACTGTCGCGGAATCCGTATTATTGGCGGACCGAGGGCGGGCGGCGGTTGCCAAAAATCGACACGGTTCGGATCGCGATCCAGCAGAACGCAGATACAGAGGCCGAACGATTCCGGCGGGGTGAGTATCATCTGCTCGAGAGCGTGGATCCGACTTTGTATGAACGGTTGGAACGGGATCTGCCGGGGCAGGCGCATGACGCGGGTCCTTCGAATGACATTGAGTTTTTGTGGTTCAATCAGGCACCACAGGCGCCGGTCGCGCCGCATAAGCTGACGTGGTTCCAATCCCGGAGCTTCCGGCGGGCGATGTCGCTGGCGATTCGGCGGGACGATATCGTGCGCCTTGTGTATCAAGGTCGCGCGACGGTGGCTGCGGGGTTGACGCCGCCGGGCAACAAGCTTTGGTACAAGCATGGGCTCAAGCCCCACCCATTCGATTTCGAGGCGGCGAAGAAGTTACTGCAGCAGGACGGGTTTGTCCTGCGAGGTGACAATCTGCTGTACGACCGGCAGGGGAAGCCGGTGGAGTTCTCGCTGATTACGAACGCAAACAATAAGGCCCGGGCGCGGATTGCGAGTCTGATCCAGCAGGATTTGGGAAAGCTTGGGATCCGCGTGAATATCACGACCTTTGACTTTCCTTCGCTGGTAGAGCGGATTGGGCGGACGCTGAATTACGAGGCTTGTTTGTTGGGATTTGTGAATCTCGCACAGGATCCGATGTCGGGGATGAATATGCTGCTGAGTTCGGGGCCGCAGCATATGTGGAATCCGAATCAGAAGACACCGGCCACCGCTTGGGAGCAGGAGATCGACAAAGCCATGCGGGAGCAGGCCTCGACGACCGATGCCAAGAAGCGCAAGGCGGCGTACGACAGAGTGCAACAGATCCTGTCGGAGGAAGCGCCGGTGCTGTTTCTGGCACATCGAAACACGTTGTATGCGGCTTCGCCGAAGCTGCATCACGTGCTGGCGACGAACGACTATCCGCGGCTTTTGTGGAACGCGGAGCACCTTTCCTGGAGTGACCGGTAGAAGTTCGCATGGCAGCCTTACTCGAGACTGAGATCTGGGCAGATTACCGGGGCGGCAAGGCCGTACTGAACGGTGTTCGCCTGGAGATCGCTGCGGGTGAGACTCTGGCGCTGATCGGGCAGTCCGGGTCTGGCAAGAGTACGTTCGCGATGGCAATTCTGCGACTGCTGGACTGGAAGGGCGGGAAGGTTCGTGGCAGGATCCAGTTCGATGGTCGGGATCTAACGGCGGCGAGCGAGCGCGAGATGCGATCGATCCGCGGGAAGGAGATCGCGCTGATTCTGCAGAGTGCCGCGTCGGCCTTGAACCCGATGCTACGACTAGGGACGCAGTTTGAGGAAGCCTGGAAGGCGCATTCGCGGGAGCCTTGGAAGACGGCAGGGGTACAGAAGGCGTCGCAACTGCTGCGCGAAGTGGATCTAAATCCGGAAGAGATCCTGCGCAAGTACCCTCGGGAGGTCTCGCTGGGGCAGGCACAGCGCGTACTGATCGCTATGTCGCTGTTGCATGATCCGAAGTTGCTGTTGGCGGACGAGCCGACCTCGGCATTGGACGTGATTGTGCAGAAAGAAGTGCTCGATCTGATTCGCCGGATGACCGCGAGCCGCCGTATGGCGACATTGTTTATCTCGCACGATTTACTGTCGGTTGCAGCGCTGTGTGATCGGGTCGCGATCCTGCATCATGGGGCGATTGTAGAGTGTGCGGCCACTGCCGATATCTTTGCGAATCCGAAGCATCCCTACAGTCAGAAACTGATTGGTGCGCTGCCGGTTCGGCCGCAGTTTCCGATGGTGGACTTGCCGTCGTCGCTGGTTGCGCTGGCGGAGAGTACGGCACAGTCAGAGCAGGTGAGCATCGCTCCTGTCCGGTAGGACGCCTGCAGACTGGCTCGTACGATATCTGGACCCGTGGAGGCATGGGCTTGAGCGCGCCCATTGCGGGATTGGCGTCATCGATGAGTTGTTGCTGATTATGAGTCGCCCCGGCAGCTGAAAGAGCGAAAAGCGAGTACGCTCGGGTACTCGGTGGACCCGTCCGGAGCCACGCCGTGGCGATTCAAACGGGCTCTGCCGTCCGATCTCGGTGACCCCGTCGCGACCACAACCTTGCCCACTCCGAGCACGCCTTGGAGAGGGCACTGGTAGTTTGCCGCAGGGCTTCCGGTATCTTGGCGATCGCCCTGCGAGGCTTCTGATTTCACGCCAGATGCTTCTGCGTCCGTCCGGATGGACATGATGCTGAAGGAGCTTGCCCAACCTCTGACGGGCATGGCGGTGGACCTTGCGCGCGGCTTCGCGTTGCCGGATCAGATCGCGCAATGCCTCGTGCCCAGACCGTCGCGGGATCGCCGGCTCGATACAACGGGCGAGCTTTGGTGCATCCCTGCTTTCTGTCTTCACGCGGTCGCCGGCCTCGGTTGGGAGCAGAGTACTGGCGCGATCACCTCGCGAGCTGCGCCGGGCTTCGTCAACTGCCTTCGCTTCGGTTTTGTTGCAAGCTTTCGGCTTATCAACTGGATCCAGGTTGTCGGACATCTGCCGAACTCGACCCGGGTCTTGAGACACTTCGCGTCCGGCATTCGGGCTAATCCCCGCCTCATCATGAACTGGTAGTTTGGGCTGCACCTTCGACACAGCGCTGCCGTGGCGCCGAGCGAAAAGACGCCGTTGGTTGGCGCGGGCGGACTTTGCTTCCTCAACACTCGTGCTGGCGGTGGCGGAGAGTTCCGGACGGGCTGGGCGGAAGGCGGCGGGCTGTACCGTCATGTACCAGAAATCAACGGCCTTTAGCTTCGGTCCTGTTGAAAGCTTCCGGCTTGTCCGCTGGATCCAGGTTGCTGAACGGCTGCCGAACTCCACCGGCGTCGTGGCGAGGCTTCGCATCCGGAAGACGCTGCTCGTTGCCGCTAGCGGACTTCGTTTCCTCAGCGTGGATGCTGGTGGTGGCGGAAACGAGCGTGGTGCATGGCGTCGACCTCTGCCACCTTTAAAAGGTCTTCTGGGTTTGGTTGCGAGCTTTTGGCTTATTCCACTGGATCGAGGCTGCTGAACAACCGCTGAACTCCACCGGCGTCGTGGAGACGCTTCGCTTCTTGCATCTGAGCTATTCCCCACATCGTGAAACAGAGTTTCGGCTACACACTCGACGCAGCGCTTCCGCAGCGCCAAGCGAAACGACGCCGTTAGTTGCCGCAACTGACTTTGCTTCCTCAACGCGGATTCTGGTGGTGGCGGTAACGTGCGTGTTGGCGAGCATCGACCTCACCACCTTTAAAGGCTCTTCCGGGGGAAGGCGCCCGGGCTTTACCGTCATACACCAGAAATCAACTGTCTTTTGCTTCGGTTTCGTTGCAAGCTTTCGCCTTATCCACTTGATCCAGCGTTGGAGAGCTGCCGAAGTCCACCAGCGTCGTGGGACGCTTCGCATCTCGCATCCAAGCTAGTCCCGCAAAACGGACAGTTCCGGGCGGGCTGGGCTGCCGGAGCCAGTACCGGTGAGCCGCACTTCCACGCGGTAACGTCCGTGTTGGCCGGCGTCAGCGTCTCCCACCTTTAATAGGTCTTCCAGGCGGAAGGTGGCGGGCTGTACCGTCATGTACCAGCTTTCGGCTTATCCATTGGATCGAGGTTGTTGACAGCTGCCGAACCCCACGGGCGTCGTGGGGGCGCTTCGCATCTTGCATCCAAGCTATTCCCCGCATCATGAAACAGAGTTTCGGCTACACACTCGACGCAGCGCTGCCGTAGCGCCGAGCGAAACGACGCCGTTAGTTGCCGCAGGCTGACTTTGCTTCCTCGCGTGGATGCTGGTGGTGGCGGAAACGAGCGTGTTGGAGGACGTCGACCTCTGCCACCCGCAAAAGGTCTTCCGGGGGAAGGCGGCGGGTTGTACTGTCGTGTACCAGAAATCAACTGTCATTCGCTCCGGTTTCGTCGCAAGCTTTCGGCTTTATCGATTGGATCCGGTTGCTGAACAGCTGCCGAACTCCACCGGCGTCGTGGCGAGGCTTCACATCCGAAAGACGCTGCTCGTTGCCGCTGGCGGACTTAGAGTCCTCAACGCGCGTGCTGGCGAAGAGTTCCGGGCGGGCTGGGCAGCCGGAGCCGGTGCAGGTGAAAGCCACTTCCACCGGGGTAACGTGCGTGTTGGCCGGCGTCGGTTCTGCCACCTTTTAGATGGTCTTTTCGGTTTCGTTGCGAGCTTTCGGCTTATCCACTGGATCGCGGCTGCTGAACAGCTGCCGAACTCCACCGGCGTCGTGGGACGCTTCGCATCCGAAAGACGCTGTTAGTTGCTGCTGGCGGACTTTGCTTCCTCAACGCGCGTGCTGACGTTGGCCGAGAGTTCCGGGCGGGCTGGGCAGCCGGAGCCGGTGCAGGTGAGAGCCACTTCCATACGGTAGCGTGCGTGTTGGCGGGCATCGGCTTCTGCCACCTTTAGAAGGTCTTCCGGGCGGAAGGTGGCGGGCTGTACCGTCATGTACCAGAAAGCTAGCGTGAGCATTTGTCTTTGATGGCCTCTAATGCTGATATCGGGCGCTGTTTGGCGGCGCTGAAGAGTTTTGGACGTAAACTTTCGTAAAGTATTCGCCTATTGCACGTTTGCGGGGGCGGACGCGTCAAACTGTAGACAGGCATGCCGGAATGGGTACTTAAGGTCGCGGACTCGCGGGGCGAGATCAAACAGCAGATTGTGGAGGCTGCTTCGGAGCGTGAGCTTCGGGAGCGGTTTACGCAACAGGGTCTGCTGGTGTACTCGATTAAACCGGCCGGGGCGGTGCAGGGTTTCCGGTTAGCGGGGGCGGGTGTTGGCGGTGGCCGTAAGAAGAAGCTCAACCTCGAGAAGTTCCTGATCTTCAACCAGCAGTTTGTGACTCTCATCAAGGCTGGTTTGCCCATCCTCAAAGGGCTCGATTTGCTGGCCGATCGATTGACTGATCCGAAGCTGGGCGGGCATATCAAGGCCGTCCGGGATGAGGTCAAGAACGGGACGCTGCTTTCGGAAGCGTTTGGACGGCAGGGTGTGTTTCCTCCGATTTATGTCAGCTCGGTGCTGGCTGGTGAGAAGTCGGGGTCACTGGCGGAGACGCTCGAGCGGTACATCACCTATACGAAGTTGGCTCTGGCAGTACGGAAGAAGGTCCTGGTTTCGCTGCTGTATCCGGCGCTGCTGATTGTGCTGGTGATCGCGCTGGTGGTCTTTCTGGTGACCTACGTGGTTCCCAGTTTTGCTGAGTTGTACTCCGGTATGCAGGCGAAGCTTCCGGCGATGACTGAGGTGCTGATCGCGATTGGTACGACGTCGCGGGACTACGTCATTTTCGGGTTTGTGGCGCTCATTGGTGCGATCTTTGGGATCCGGATGTGGCTTCGTACGGAGAAGGGCGAGGAGACTGGGGATCGCATCAAGATGCAGATTCCTGTCTTTGGGCAGATCTGGACGAAGTACCAGGTGGCGCAGTTTTCGCGGGTGCTGAGTACGCTGTTGGTGGGCGGTATTCCGCTGGTGCAGGCGTTGGAGACGGCGGGGGAATCGCTGGGGTCGAGGCTGCTGAAGGGCATGCTGAACAAGGTCCGGCAGAGTGTACGCGAAGGGCAGCCGCTGTCGGGGTCGCTGAAGTCGACGGGGGTGTTTCCGGGGCTGGCGATCGATATGATCGAGGTCGGCGAGTCTACGGGTGCGTTGCCGGCGATGTTGAACTCGGTTGCGGAGTTCTATGAAGACGACGTCCAGACCAATATGACGGCGGTGCTGGCGCTGATTGAGCCCGCCATCATGATCTTTATGGGCATTTTTGTGGCATTTGTGCTGATTGCACTGTACCTGCCCATCTTCTCCCTGGCCGATTCGATGAAGGGCTAATGTCGCTGGTCAAGATCCGGAAGGACATTGAGAGTTGCACGCTGTGTCCGCGGTTGCGGGAGCATTGCCTGCATATTGCCGAGGTCAAGCGGCGGGCGTATCGCGAACAAACATACTGGGGCAAGCCGGTGCCGGGATTTGGAGATCCTAAGGCGCGGTTGCTGGTGCTGGGGCTCGCGCCTGGGGCGCATGGGGCGAATCGGACGGGTCGTGTGTTTACGGGGGACCGGTCGGGCGACTTTTTGTATCGCGCAATGTATGAGACTGGGTTCGCGAATCAGCCTACGAGTGTCGCGCGTGAGGATGGATTGCAGTTGCACGATGCGTGGGTGAGCGCGAGTGTGCGGTGTGCACCTCCGGATAACAAGCCGCTGCCGGAGGAGTTCCGGCGGTGCCGTCCGTTTCTGGATCGTGAGTTGGCGGCGCTGCGGAATCTGGCGGTGGTGGTGTGTTTGGGGAAGTTGGCTTGGGATACATACCTTGGGTATTTGCGGGACAGCGGGAAGCCGATCCGAATGGCCGACTATGTCTTCGGGCATGGGGCTGTGTATGCGATGGACCGGAGTCCTGCGCTGATTGGGTCGTATCATCCGAGCCAGCAGAATACGTCTACGGGTCGGCTGACGGCGGCGATGTTGCATGAAGTTTTTGCGACGGCTCGGGGGTTGTTGCGGGGGTAGGCCGAGGGGTGGTCGCGGCGTAGGGAGATTCAGGATATTGAAGCGGGCTTGGCGGGATATGGGTAGCGTTCGCATACCTATGCATGCGGTGGGATTTTGAGGTCGTGATGCCTGCGGACGGGGGGTCGCGATAGGGCTTCCTAGGTGTCGGATTTGTCTGGTGGTGCCGCTTCTGGAGTGGCACGGTGAGCGGCACGGTGACAGGCACCGTGAGCGGTGCGGTGACAGGGACGGTGAGTGGCGCGGAAAGGGAAAGGACGGGCCTTTTGGGCGCCGTCCTTTCTGCTTTGAGTGAGAGTTGAGAGTTAGAAATACAGCTTGAGGCCCAACTGCATTTGGCGGGGGTTGTTCAACAAGTCGCCTGAGGAGGTCAGGCGGCCGAAGTTGGCGTTCTGGATCTGCAACGAGCCTGTGCCGAAGCGCTGGCGGTTGAAGACGTTGAACGCTTCCGCGCGGAAGTCCACCCGGATGCCTTCGGTGATCGAAAACGTTTTGGCGAGCGAGATGTTTTCGTTCAGGTTGGCGAACTGGCGGAAGTTGGGGTTGAAGCGGGTCTGGTTGCCGAAGTACTGCGTGGTTCCGGCGTAGCTGCCGACCTGGGCGGGGAAGAAGGATGCCGGCTGCGTGAAGAAGTCCACGGACGGGTCGAAGCCTCCTGTACCCACGGTCTGGCGGCGCCAGCCGTCGTAGGTGTTGATGATGGGGCGGTTGCCACCGGCGAAGAGGACGCTGGGAGTACCGACCGAGGTCGAGAGACCCAGGGGCTGCCCACTTGAGTACAGAGCGATGCCGCTGATGCGCCAGTTGCCGAGCAGGTTGCCGGCGAGACCTTTGCTCAACCACTTCTTGCCGGGTCCGAAGGGTAGTTCGTAGATCGTCGTGAACTTGAAGTTGTGGGTCACGTCGAACTGACCGATGGATTTTTCGAGACCGCGATTGAAGTGATCCATGGCCGTACCGCTGCCCCAATAGCTATCAGAGTCCGTGAGGATTTTTGAGAACACGTACGACGTCATCATCGTCAAACCGCGGTTGGAACGGCGGTTGAAGCTGAGGATCATCGCATGGTAGCTGGAGTGGCCGCTGTGGTCGCCGCCGCCGCCAAAGGTGTCGATGCCGTTGTACTGCGGGAAGGGCCGGAGAGCACGACCAGCGATGGCACCGGTGCCCCAGCAGGCGTCCTGGGCGGGGCAGGTCCCGACGGTGAAGCTCGGATAGGGGCTGCCGATGCCGGCTGCTGTGGCAAGAGGCGAACCGACGAGGCTGTTCAACGTGGCGAAACCGTAACGATTGAGCATCGCCGGGTTGACCTGGTTGTAGTTCAGCAACTGAGTCTGGAGGTGCGAGCCGACGTTGGCGTTGTAGCCGACTTCGAGTACCGAGGCCTGGCCCAGTTGGCGCTGGATGGAGAGGTTCCAGAAGTTGGTTTCCGGCGCACGGGTGGCTTCCTTGCCTTGCCACCACGGGATGTTGTCCTTGTTGGCGAAGGAAGGATCGATGAACGGAGGCACCGGATAGGACGGGAAGCCTTCGCGCAGGATCATGTTGGGGATCACGCCGTTGGTGCCGTTGCCGGGTACGCCGTAGGTTTGGGTGAAGCCGCGTTGGTGGGTGGAACCGGTGACGGTCTGGATGGCGCCGAAAGAGCGTCCATACGACGAGCGGACCACCGTTTTTTCATTCCACTGGTACGCGAAGCCGATGCGGGGGCCGTAGCCACCCCACCAGGTGTCGGCGAGGGAACGGCTGCCTTCACGACCTGGGCCACTGCCCGCGTAGATCAGAGCACCGGGGATGCCACCGGCGCGCGGATTGGGACGGGTGGGGTCAAAGTCGCTCCAGCGGTCTTCCTGTTCGACGGGGGGAAGCTGCAGGTCCCAGCGGAGGCCGTAGTTGACGGTGAGCTTGGAGTTGACGCGGAAGTCGTCCTGGATGTAGCCCGCGAAGTACGGCCACTGCTGTCCGATGAAGCGGACAGTGTCGATCGATCCGCCGTTGGCGTAACCCAGCAGGAAGGAGGCGAAAGAGGAGCCGCCCTGGTTGGGGTCGTTCACGTTGGGTACGCCGGTGTTGAGGTAGCTGAAGCTGGCGCAGCCGGAGACGCACTGGCGGCCGAAGCCGTTGTAGTGGCTGCGCTGGTACATGCCGCCGAACTTGATGGTGTGGCGGCCGCTGATCCAGGTGAAGTCGTCGTTGTAGGAGAAGATCGTGTTTTCGCTGCCGTTGTTGGCGCGGCCACCCCAGGAGGTGATGTCGCCAAAGTCGAGATTGAGGAGGTTCTGTCCGCAATCGGGTACGTTGCCGAGGCAGACCTTGTCTTTCCAGTCGACGCCGCTTTTGATGGTGGCTTGGGGCGGGTCGTGATTTTCGCGCCAGTTGTTGCCGCCGGCATAGAAGTGGTTCAGCTTGGTGGGGCTGAAGGTCCAGTCCCAGGAGAAGCGGAAGACGTCGCTGTGGCGTTGGGTGTCGTTGAAGTTAGTGTAGAGGCCGGGCAGCGTGGCGGGGCCGTTGGCACCAGGGTTTTCAAACGAGCGGTTGTAGCCGTAGTAGCCGGAGATGCGGTGGCTCTCGTTGAAGTTGTGATCGCCCTTGATGCTGAACTTGGTGTTGGGACGGACGTTGGAGCCGTTGGACACGAAGTAGTTGTTACGGGCGTAATCGATGCTGCCCGGGGTGGCGTTGTTGTTGGGGGTCAGCTTGCCTGCGGCTGTATAGGTCTGCAGAGCGCGGACGGACACGGGGTCGAACATGCTGACCGGGATGCGATTGCCGGCGAAGGGCTGACGGGTGGTGACGCCGTTGACGGTGGTCTGCGACGTGGGGTCGTAGATCGGGACCTGTACGGTTTGGCCGGCAGCGTTGCGGGTGACCCAGTTCTGGAAGTTGCCGTCGTACATTTCAGACGTGGGTACGGTGGCGTTGAAGCCGGTGGCACCTACGCGGTTGCGGAAGGCTTCGTAGTTGGCGAAGAAGAACGTCTTGTCTTTGCCTTTGTAGATCTTGGGAATCCACACGGGGCCGCCGAAGCTGGCACCGAAGTCGTGCTGCTTGTAGACCGGACGCTGGATGCCCTGGCGATTGTTGAACCAGTTGTTGGCGTCGAGGGCGTTGTTGCGGAGGAACTCGTAGGCCGAGCCGTGGTACTGATTGGTGCCGGACTTGGATACGAAGTTCATGACGCCGCCGCTCGAGTGGCCGTACTCGGCTTTGAAGCCGTTGGTGTCCACGGTGAATTCGGTGATGGCTTCGAGTGACGGGGCGTTCACGGCGACCCAACTCATACTGAGTGCGCGAGTGGTGTTGGCGGAGACGCCGTCGAGATTGGTGCCGTAGGATGCCGCCTGGCCGCCGCCGAGGATAAAGCCGTTGTCGCCGCCGAGGGGCTTGGCTTCCGGCGTGGTGGTGGCGAGATCGAAGGGACTGCGGAGAGTACCGCCGACGACGAGTGGGAGTTCGTCGACCATCTTGTTGGTGACCGCAGTGCTCGACTTGGCACTTTCGGTAGAGAGTTGGATGGCCGCTGCCTGCACTTCAATCTGGGTGCCGGTGGAGCCGATTTCGAGGTTCGCGTCGGCACGGATGCTGGAGGCTGCGTTGAGTACGACGCCCGAGATCTGGGCGACTTTGAAGCCTTCTTTTTCGACGCGCACGTTGTAGGTGCCCACCTGCAAGCTAGGTACTGCATAATCGCCTGTGTCGCCTGTGGTGAGTGTTTGAGAAACGTTGGTGGCCGTGTTGGTGACGGTCACTTTGGCTTGTGGAATCACGGCGCCGGTCGAGTCCTTGACCGTACCGAGGATGGTGCCACGCTCCGACTGGCCGAGTAGTGCAAGGGCCGAAAAGGCCATCAGACTCAGGGCGGCTATCGTGCGCGGATAGCGGAAATTTAGAATTTGCATCGCAGAGTGCAAGCTCCCGAAGTTAGAGTGGGCCTAGTATATACATTGATTTCTCCGATGGCAATTTCGAGGCGGGAGCTGGACGCGTTGCTACTTTGCAGGCTTTTTTCGAGGTTGTTGTTTGGCGGAGACGGAGCGAATGATGAGTTTGCCTCGTCCGGTGGGCGGGAGCGGGACATCGGCTGCAGCGAGGGCGGCGGCGATGAGTTCCTCGACACGGGGGTCCTGCAGGTGGGCCGCGGAGGTGAGGCGTATGGAGCGGAATTGTTTGCCGGAGCCCTCCAACAGGCCGTTGGGGTCGGCGAGTTTGGCGCCTTGTGAAAAGAAGAGAGTGACGGATGCCGGACGGGCTGCGATGGACAGGATTACGTCGGAGGGGCGTTCGGTTCCGGCGTAGGCGATGACGAAGTACTGGTAGTTGTCCCACACGAGTTCGTTGGCGGTGGGCAGGCGTTTGCGCATAGCGGCGCGGATTTGGCGGATCTGCTTTTGGTCGTCCTCGCTGAACTTGGCGATGAAGGCGTCGAGTTGGGCTTTGGCTGTTTCGTTGGGGTTCGCTTCGGGCATTGCGGGGGATTCTAACGCAGAGGGAAAAAGAAGGAAATGGGAGGTGGAAACCGGGTGGATTTCCACCCCTTTCCCACGCCGGGTTCCATTTAAGTTACACTTTACTCAGGGAATCTCTGTCCACACCCCGCCCGGGTACCCCACGCCTGGACACAAGAGGAATCAGTTTCATTTGTCTATGTTCAAAGGTTTTCAGAAACCCAAGCGACTCGTTGCGAATACCGAGACGCTGACGGATCGCTATGGTGCGTTTGTCGCCCAGCCATTCGAACGCGGGTTTGGATCGACGATTGGCGTTGGTCTCCGCAGGATTCTGTTGAGCGCTATTGACGGCGCCGCAATCACCGCTGTGCGCATCGAAGGCGCGCCCAACGAAAACTCTTCCATCGAGGGTGTCACGGAAGACGCCACCGATATCATCCTCAACCTGAAGCAGGTGCCGTTCCGCACCCAAGCTGACGAAATCCATACGGTCCGGATTCATGCGGACCAGGCGGGCGCCGTGTTGAGCGGCCAAATCGAGACCTCGTCCGACCTTGAGGTTCTGGATCGGCATGTTCACATTGCGACCTTGAAGCCTGGCGCAAAGCTCAACATTGAAATGCGCATCAAGGTAGGCCGCGGCTATGTCGCTGCCGACCGCAATCGCGACGAAGATCTGCCGTCGGGCTATCTGCCGATTGACTCGGTACACTCGCCGGTTCGCAAAGTGAATTATTCGGTGGAGGCCGCGCGCCTTGGACAGAACACCGACTACGACAAACTGACCCTCGAAGTGTGGACCAATGGCGCGATCTCTCCGCAGGACGCCGTGGGCCAGGCGGCGAAGCTCTTCAAGGAACACATGAGCGTGTTCATCAACTTTGAAGAGGAGCCGGAAGTGATCGAGCCGGTGGCTCCGGAGCCGGGCGACCGCATCAAGACGATGTTGGACCGTTCGGTGGAAGAGATGGAACTGTCGGTGCGTTCGTACAACTGCTTGAAGAACGCGAATATTCAGTCGATTCGCGATCTGGTGCAGAAGTCCGAAGGCGAGATGCTGCGTACGAAGAACTTTGGCCGGAAGTCGCTGAACGAGATCAAGGAGATCCTGGCGAGCATGGGTCTGGGTTTTGGCATGAAGTTCGACTCGCAGGGGCGGTTGTTGTCGCCGAGCGGTCAGCCGGTTGTGTTGCCGGCTGAGTAAGCTTCGATCTGTTTTTGTAGGAGAGGCCGCGGGCGTGAAGCTCGCGGCCTTTTCTATTTCTGGTGGTCTGCCAGTTTCCGGCGGAGTTCTGCGTTCTCCGCTTCGAGGTCCTGCAGGCGGCGCTCGATAGGCTCCAGAACATGGCGGATTTGCTCTTCTGTGTAGCGGCGGACGATGTGTTGAGGGCAGTTCCAGTCCAGCGCCTCTACCGTGATGACGTAGGCTCGCTCCACATGGGCTTTATAGGTGGGATCGGTGAGCTTGGGTAGCCAATCCTTCGCTTTGTCGCCTTCGAATACTTCCACACGGCCTAGGATCTTGAGGCGGGCTTGGCGGGGGTAGTCCACCAGGATGAGGGCCGCACGATTGTCCGTCATCAGGTTGCCGGTGGAAACGTACTGGCGGTTGCCGCTGAAGTCGGCGAAGGCTACGGTGTGGTCGTCGATCACCTTTAGGAAGCCTTTGGGTCCACCGCGGTGCTGGACGTACGGCCAGCCCGTGCTGCCGATGGTGGAGATGTAAAAACTGTCCTGTTCGGCGATGTAGTCGGTTTCCTGAGGGCCGAGTCGGTCGCCTCGCTGTGCGCCGCTGTTTTCCATGCGGGCGTACTGGCGGCGGCTGCCGTATTTTTCCTGTAGCGCCTTGACTACGGGCGTGAAGACGAGCGATCCGAAGTTGTAGGCCATCGTGATCCCAATGGTAGCCGCACGCGCTAAAATAAAGGTTCCCCCTCAAACGGAAGCCCCTACCTGACATGAATGGAAGTCCAACTCTGTCCCTGCGCTTCGGTCTTAAGTTCGAAGACTTGTACGACCGCGCAGGCCTGGTGCAACTCGACCAGCATTTCCTAGACGAACTTCGCCAGACCGACGGTCTGCTCGCTGAACGCCTGCAAAAAGGCCGCGAGAACCCCGAATCGCTGGACAAAAAACAGCAATCGGAGCTGCTGATCGCGCTGGCGCCGCACGTGGAAGATTTTGTCGGCGACCTCTTCGGCATTTCGGCGGAGGTTCGTGCGATGCAGGCGCAGCATAATGCGCTGGCGCCGCTGTATTCGGTGAAACGGAAGTTTGTCCAACGCAAGGCGCTGACGGGCGTCAAACCGGAACAGGCTGCGCTGATTGACGAAGGCGCGGCGCGGATGGAACTCGAGGCCAAGCTGGGTGGTCCGCTGACCGAAGAGCTGTTTGCCGATAAGGTCACGCATTGGATGGCTGCGGAGGCCGAGTTTGCGGCTGAACTGGCGATCGCGGCGAAGTACACGCAGTGGGCGATGTTGACCCCGGCCGGGCAGAAGCATCACAAGGCGGGCATCCTGTTTAAAGCTCCGCACAAGCTGGACTTTATGCACCTGGTGCCGGTGGAGTCCATTCTGGTGAACAATGTCCCGGCGATGCGGATGTCGCCGGATCATTGGCGGCATCGCGAAGGGTTCGCGCTCACCGACCATGGCATGAACCTGGAACAGGCGCTCGATCACGCGAATTACTGCATCAAGTGCCACAACCAGGGCAAGGATTCGTGCTCGACGGGTCTGAAAGAGAAGACGGGCGAGTTCAAGAGCAGCGTCTTCAATGTCCCGCTGGCCGGGTGTCCGCTCGAAGAGAAGATTTCCGAGCTCAATACGGTGAAGCAGGATGGGTACACCATTGGCGCGCTTGGCATTGTCGCGATCGACAATCCTATGGCTGCGGCGACGGGACATCGCATCTGCAACGACTGTATGAAGGCCTGCGTGTTCCAGAAGCAGGAGCCTGTGGATATCCCGCAGGTCGAGACTCGGACGTTGAAGGACGTGCTGAGCCTGCCGTGGGGCTTTGAGATCTATTCGCTGTTGACGCGGTGGAATCCGCTGAACCTGCATCGTCCGGTGCCGAAGCCGCAGTCGGGGTACAAGGTGCTGGCGGTGGGCATGGGTCCGGCGGGGTTCACGCTGTCGCACCACCTGATGAACGACGGCCACATGGTGGCGGGTGTCGATGGGTTGAAGATCGAGCCGCTGCCGGAAGAGATTTCCGGCGTTACGGCGCATGGCGAGCGCGTTCCGTTTCGTCCGATTCACGATGTCCAGGAGCTGTTTGAGAACCTGAACGATCGTGTACTGGCGGGGTTCGGCGGGGTGGCCGAGTACGGCATTACGGTTCGCTGGGACAAGAACTTTTTGAAGCTGATCCGGCTGCTGCTGGAGCGGCGTCGCGAGTTTTCGATGTTCGGCGGCGTGCGGTTTGGCGGTACGTTGACGGTGGATTCGGCCATGGAGTTGGGCTTTGACCACATCGCGCTTTGCATGGGCGCGGGCCGTCCGACTGTGGTGCCGATGAAGAATGGGCTGGTGCGCGGGGTACGGCAGGCGTCCGACTTTTTGATGGCGCTTCAGCTGACCGGTGCCGCTAAGCATGACTCGATCGCAAATCTGCAGTTGCGGTTGCCGGTGGTGGTGATCGGCGGTGGTTTGACGGCGATCGATACGGCGACGGAGTCCCTGGCGTACTACGTGGTGCAGGTGGAGAAGTTCCTGGACCGGTACGATGCGCTGGTCGCCGAGCGTGGCGAGGAAGCCGTACGGAAGGTCTGGACGGCGGAGGAGAACGAGACCGCCGATGAATTTGTCGCGCATGCGCGGGCGATTCGCGCCGAGCGGGATCGCGCCAAGCAGCAAGGTCGTGAACCGCGGCTGGTGGATCTGATGAATTCGTGGGGCGGCGTGACGGTGGCATATCGCCGCCGGCTGGTGGATGCACCGAGCTACACGCTGAATCACGAAGAAGTGGCGAAGGCACTGGAGGAAGGCATCCGGTTCGCCGAGGGTCTGACGCCGGATGAGGTGGAGGTCGACCAGTACGGCCACGCCAAGGCGTTGCGGCTGAAGCGCGGCGATGAGGTTGTGACGTTGCCGGCGCGGGCGATTCTGGTGGCGGCGGGTACGCAACCGAATACGGTTCTGGCTCGTGAAGACGGCGCGATTGAGCTGGACGGCAAGTACTTCCGGGCGGTGGACGAAGAAGGCAATCCGGTGACGCCGGAGCGGATTTCGAAGCCGTCGGAATCGCGCGTGTTGATGTCGATTCGCCCGAGCGATGGCAAGGCATTGAGCTTCTTTGGCGATCTGCATCCGTCGTATGCGGGCAATGTGGTGAAGGCGATGGGTTCGGCCAAGCAGGGGTACCCGGTGGTGTCGCGGATCCTGCAGAAAAATGCGCCGAGCGGGCGTACGCCAGCGGAGTTGCAGGCGTACCTGAACGACAATCTGCGGGCGCGCGTGCATGATGTGATCCGGTTGACGCCAAACATTGTCGAGGTGGTGGTTCGGGCGCCGCTGGCGGCACGCAGCTTCCAGCCGGGACAGTTCTATCGCCTGCAGAATTACGAAGCCCTTGCCAAGCGGGTCGATGGTACGACACTGGGCATGGAAGGTCTGGCGTTGACGGGCGCTTCGGTGGAACACGATGCGGGTCTGCTATCCACGATCGTGCTCGAGATGGGCGGATCGTCGGACCTATGCGCGCTGCTGAAGCCGGGCGAACCGGTGATCCTGATGGGTCCGACGGGTGAGCCTACGGAGACGCCGCATCGCGAAACGGTGCTGCTGGTAGGCGGCGGTTTGGGTAACGCGGTGTTGTTCTCGATCGGGCAGAAGCTGCGGGAGAACGGGTCACGCGTGATCTACTTCGCGGGCTACAAGAAGATGATCGACCGCTACAAGATCGAGGAGATCGAGCGGGCGGCGGACATCGTGGTGTGGTGCTGCGATGAGAGTCCTGGATTTACGCCGACGCGGTCGATGGATCGTTCGGTGGTGATGAATATTGTGGAAGCGATTGCGGCGTATGGTCGCGGGGATTTGGGCGATCCGGAGATCCCGCTGAATCAGGTGGACCGTATTATCGCGATCGGGTCGGACGGCATGATGGCGGCTGTGGGTCGCGCGCGGCATAATCAGCTGGCGCCGTACCTGAAGAAGGAGCATCACGCAATCGGGTCGATCAACTCGCCGATGCAGTGCATGATGAAGGAGATTTGTGCGCAGTGCTTGCAGGTGCACAAGGATCCGGTGACGGGCAAGGAGACGATTGTGTTCTCGTGCGCGAATCAGGATCAGTCTCTGGATCATGTGGACTTCACGAATTTGCGGAGCCGGTTGTCGCAGAACGGTACGCAGGAGAAGCTGACGAAGCTTTGGATCGACCGGTGTTTGCGGCAGTTGGGGTCGCGCGAGAGTGTGATTGAGGTTTAGGTAGTCTTTTCGGGAAGTTGAGAATAGCCGGGGGTCGCGGATGGGTGCGGCTCCCGGCTATTTGCTTTTTTGGGCGGGAGTTCCTACAGGATTCGCCTATCTCTTTCTTCGGGGGTGGCTCCGAATTCTTGAAGTCTGCAAGTAGCTGCGAGTTAAGGTCCAACTGGCGATCTGTGACAGGCACGGTGAGCGGCACCGTACCGCTTCGGAAGCGGCACGCCCAGGAGAATCTGAGAGAGTTTGCCGGGGGAGCGATAGGCTGCTTAGTCGCGGCTTGGAGAGGGGAGTAGGTAGCGCGGCGGGCTGGCCTTACCCCCCAAGAAATGGTGGCACGAACGAGGTTGCTACGGGCGGCAGCCTTGCATCAGGTTGTGGGCTCGGCTTCCGTCGGCGCCTATTCCTGCCAGCAGTTCCTCAAATGTTTGGAGGGGGACCGGGTTCCCTTCTCTTCCCGATTCGGGGATCAACGCCCATTTGTCGGCTCCTAACGATGGGGTTCCCGGGGTGTCTCCGAGGCTTCTGAGGATGCCTGGGGATTCCTCTTCGTGACCTACCGGAATGCAGAGAGACGGGTGGTCAAATGGGGCTCGCTCGAACTTCACACGGTCGTCGGTTAGGGCCCGGAGGAAGGCGGCGACTTGCGTTCTGTCGGCGGCGCCGAGGTTGATGGCGGGTACGCCGGTGCCGAGGTTTCCGTCGCCGGGGAAGTCGCCTCGGCGGGCGTAAAACAGCAGGACCTGTTCGAGAGTCGCTTGGCCGCCGTTGTGAAAGTACGGTCCGGTGAGTTCGACGTTGCGGAGGCCAGGGGTTTTGAAGACGCCTTGGGCGAGATTTGCGGGCGCTCCGGGGAATAGCGGATTGCCGAAGCCGTCTACGTCTGCGCCTCCGATGTCGTCGGCAATCGGGCTGACACCGAGGCGGAAGAAGCCGAGAGTGTCGGGCAGGGCCGGGTTCAGGGCTTGGGAACGGCGGCGGAAGTTGGTGATGGAGGCCGCGGTGAGTTCGGGTCCGTTGTGGCAGTTGGTGCATTGGGAGCCGCCACCGCGGAATTCGGCGAGGCCTTGTTGTTCCAGAACGGTGAGGGCGCCGGTGTCGCCGGCGAGGAAGCGGTCGTAACGGGTTTCGCCGGAGACGAGGGTCGATTCGTAGGCCTGGATGGCGAGGCCCCAGTACAGCGAAAAGTTCAACTGCATCTGGGTGAAGCCCTGGGCGTCGAAGGCTTCCGATTCCCAGTAGCGCGGCTGGAAGGCGGCGCGGATGAGGGCCGGATAGCTAATGGTGAGTCCAAGTCCGTCGGGCATCGCGTAGGGGCCGAGTACGCTGTCGTCGGCGGCGACTTTTTGACGGGCGAGGGGTTGGAGCGAGAGAAGTTTGCGGGCCATTTGGGCCCAGGAGCGCCCTTCGTAGGACATCTCGACGCCATTGAGGGGTGGTCCGACGGCTTGGGAGGCGAGGCTCGCGTTGTCGAGGCGGATGGGTTCGGAGGTGAGTCCGCTGTTGCCGTCGATGGCGGCGTTCCAGTTGAGGTCGGAGTCGCCGAACGGGGTGGCGCCAGTGAAGATGTCGCGTGCGCGGCCGTCCCAGAAGTTGCGTACGTTGAACACGGCGTCGATCACCGATGGAGTGTTGCGGCCGGTGACTTGCCGGACGCGGACGCCATTCACCTCGAAGGGATTGGAAGGGGCGGTTTCGCCGTCTTCGTTCGGGCTGCCTTCCCAGACTTGGCGGAAGTCGATGCGGAAGACGCCGGCGGATCCGGCGACAAGGCGGCTGTCGCGGAGTACGGCGGAGTTGTTGTTGCCGGGGTTGGCGAGAAGGCGGAAGGGGAAATCGTCGGCCTTCAAGGTAGTGTTGGGCGATAGGGCGTAGCTGCCGTTGTGCGGGCTTGCGAGTTGATTCTGCAGGCGGTGATCGGCGCCCGCGTGGAAGTGGCAGGTGGCGCAGGCGGTGGTGCCGTCGCTGCCAGCCTGCATGTCCCAAAAGAGTGCTTTGCCGAGGGCGATGAGGGCTGTCTCATCACGGACGTACTGCTCGAGATTCGCCGGGCGAGGTACGGCTACCGACTTGAGCGGTGCGAGGGTATTGCCCTGATTTCCGTTAGGTCCTAGGCCGCCTCCGCCTCGCTGCGCGAATGCCGCTCCCGTTGGGAGGGCGAGGAGGAGTGCGAGGAGCGAACCTACGGAGCGCATGTGTGTGGAAACACAGCAACGGCGAATTGGTTGCGCTGGTATTCGATTTTCCTGCCGTCGACTTAGAGAGACCGCGTGGTATCGATGGTGGCGGGGCCGGAAACCTTGACGTTTGTCACCTTCCAAGGCTTGAGCACGACGTCGTAAGGGCAAGCTTCGCCGGCCAATTCGAGACGCTGAGCGTTCGAGTGATAGACCCTGATCTTCTCGTCCTGCGGGCGGATCGCTTTGGGGTCCTTGCTGCGGAAGTCTGGATTGGGCACGGTGAGGTACTCGCTATAGTTCCAGTCGTAACGGTCTTTGCCTGAGGCGTACCAACTGACGAAGGTCACACCTTGCTTGGGCGCGACCGGCGGTACGATTGCGACCTCTACGGTGCTCTTCAATTGATAGCCGCGCAGCGATCCAAAGATGTCGCGGTCCGCATTGGAGCCGAATTTCTGGACTTTGGCAATGGCAACGATGTCGGGCGCGATGTCCGAGAGGCTTTCGTACGTGAGCGAGAGGTTGGACTTCATGTCCCACTTGGTGAAGCCTTTGGCTCCCTGAATCCGTGGCAGAATGCCACCCCAGGAACCGGCCTTGGTTTTCTGGTTGGTGAGGAAGATTTCGCGGTGGACGAGCAGGACGTCCGTGACCGAGTAATTGTCCTTCAGATGGTCCGGCGCGTCGAACTCAATCGGACCGTCTTTGCGATTCTGCACCCACTTTCGAAGAAACATGGCGGCAAGGGACGGCGTTACGCCAGCGTTTTTGTCCCAAAAGTCGGCAAGGCGAAGGTACCAGGCGGCGACCTCCTTTACCGGACGGTCTTTCAAGTAGTCGTCGTTTGCCATGTGTTTTCTCCTTGAACTGCGTTTAGCGGATCTTTCGGGCGTTGTAGGCGGCGGCTATGCGCTCGGCGGCCGCACTTGGATCAAATGCTGGGGGCTGTATCTCGGCGGGGAGGAGCGTTCCCAGGGTCACGCGGATGTCGAAGCTTCCGTCGGCGGTTTGAACGGTTCCATCTGTGAAACTGCCGCCGGGTCCGCCGATGCCTTGGGTACCGGGCGCAGAGTTTGCAGATGTCGCTGGGTTCCGGCGGGACCAAGTGATCGAGACCAACTGGAACTGTTTTTCGCTTAATTTGCCTTGTGCGGGAACGAACTCGTAGGTATAGCCTCGCTTGCCGACAGCGGTTTCCGGCGAATGTGCGCGGTACATGCTGCGTTCGGCGGCATCGGGAAAGACGACCGAAGCTGCAGAGGCGGCGTCGAAGATCGGCGCATCCTGCGGGGATGCAAGGTCCGGGATGGATGCCGTTTGCGGCGGTGGTGGTGCGCAGGCGAATGACAGCAAGGCTCCGCACAGCAATGCACTTTTGAGGGATGTAGCGACCCTGGTCCTGTGGCGCATGGTGCCTCACACTAACATGCGCGCTGGAGTTGCAAACAGGATCACGAGCGTTGCTGATCGCGGATAGAATAGCGACATGAAAATTTTCCCCGCCGCGTTTGCCGCTCTTGCATGCGTCGCCCTTGCTGGTAACGATCCCGGACAGAAGGTCCGCATGGCAATGGAGGAGATGATCGCCAAGAACGAGATTCCTGGCGCGGTGACGGTGGTGGTGAATCGCGACCGCGTTGAGCATCTGGGAGTGGCCGGGTATGCCGACGCCGCAAATACGCGGAAGCTACAGAAGGATTCGATTTTCTGGATCGCGTCCATGACTAAGCCGGTGACGGCGGTGGCGGTGTTGATGATGCAGGACGAGGGGAAGTTGTCCATCAACGATCCGCTGGTGAAGTACATTCCGGGGTTTGATCCGCGGATCACTTTGAAGCATATGCTGACGCATACGTCGGGGATGGGCGAGGGTACGCCGGATGAGTTGAAGGCGGCGAAGACTTTGGCGGATCTGGTGCCGATCTATACGTCGAAGCCGGTGGCGTTTGAGCCGGGGACGCAGTGGAAGTACTGCCAGAGCGGCATCAATATGTTGGGTCGCGTGGTGGAGATCGTGTCGGGGCAGCCTTTGCAGGAATTCTTTGCGGCCCGGTTGTTCCAGCCGCTGGGGATGAAGGATACGACGTTCTATCCGACAGAGGCGCAGATGCCTCGTATCGTGACGCCGGCCAAGCGCGGCGAGGACGGCAAGCTGACCGATGGGACCGTGTCGTTGCTGTACGGCAAGCCGGCTACGGCGACGGACCGGTATCCGGCGGCGAATGGTGGACTGTACAGCACTGGTCCGGACTATGCGAAGTTCGCGCAGATGCTGCTGCATGGCGGGACGTACAAGGGCAAGACGTACCTATCGAAGGCTGCGTTTGAGCAGTTGACGGCGAATCAGACAGGGTCGATCAAGGCCGGGTTTATTCCGGGTCATGTGTGGGGTTTGGGGGTCGGCGTGGTGACGGAACCGCAGGGACAGACCGCTATGGTACAGGCCGGGACATTCGGACACGGTGGAGCCTATGGGACGCAGGCGTGGATCGATCCGAAGTCCGGGAAGGCCTGGATCCTGATGGTGCAGCGGACTAACTTCAAGAATTCTGATGACTCGCCGGTGCGGTTGGCATTCCAGGCGGCTAGCGTTTCGAAGTGAGTTCCATGACGCGGGTGTAGAGGCCGTTGGCGTCGAGGCGGGTGCAGAGGGCTTCAAAGCCGGGAGTCGGGCCCTTCCAGCGGAGATCGTCGACGGTGTCGAAGACGGGGACGTCGAGGCGGAGGCGGGCGAGTTCGCGGAAGAGGATGGCGTTGTCCCATTGTTCGAATAAAACGGTGGCGAGACGTTGGGCTCCGCGGATGGCGGGGTTCCACTGGCGGTAGTCCTTGGGGACGTCCTCGAAGTGCGGGTACCGCGAGAAGGTGAGGGCAGCGGCTTTGGGTCCCCAACCGGGGAGGCCGGGGTAGCCGTCGGCGCTGTCGCCTACGACGGCGAGATATTCGGGGATCGATTCGGGTGCCACACCGAATTTTTCGATGACTCCGGCTTCGTCGCGGACGATGGAGCGGCGGCGGTCAAACTGGACGATGCGGGATCCGGAGACGACTTGGGCGAGGTCCTTGTCGGGGGTACAGACCAGGACCTGGGTGACGGCGGGATCGGCGGCGGCTTGTACGGCGGCGGAGGCGAGAGCGTCGTCGGCTTCGAATTCCACCATGGGCCAGAGGCGTACGCCCATGGTTTCTGTAAGTTCCTCTAATAAAGGGAATTGCGACCAAAGTAGGGGGTCGATACCGTCGCCGGTTTTGTAGCCGGGGTAGAGGTTGTTGCGGAAGGATTCGATGACTCGGTCTGTGGCCAGGCCTACATGCGTGGCTCCATCTTCGAGCATCATAAGGACGGATAGCGCGACGGCCCGGGCGGCAGCGATCTCGTTTCCGGCGGCGTCCTTGGAGGACGGGACGGCGAAAAAGTGACGGAAGAGTTCGTAGGTGCCGTCAATCAGGTGGACTTGCATGTACGCTGGTATGGTAGAACAATCGGCGGTTCCTGACGTAATGCAGCCGGACAGCGATTCCAAACCCGACAGTAGCGCGAAACCTTTTGCGGGGAGCGGTGTTTCCAAGGATATGGAGGCAGCGGCTGTCTACACCATGGATCGCGACGGGCAGCTTATGCTGCGTGTCCGGGAAGGTGACACGCAAAGTTTTGCCCTGCTGCTGGAACGGCATCGTGGTCCGGTGATCCATTTTCTGTACCGCATGGTGCAGAACCAAGCGGTGGCGGAGGAGTTGGCGCAAGAGGTGTTCCTGCGGGTGTACAAATCCCGGGAGACCTACCAGCCGACGGCGAAGTTTACGACCTGGCTGTACCGGATTGCGACGCACCTTGCCTTGAATGTGATCCGCGACGGGAAACATGAGCGCGGACAGGATCGTCTGGATTCTTCAGGCGCGGTTCGCGCGGGGAGCCAGCAGGATGAAGCGGGGGATGCCGGACCGGCACGGCAGGTAGCAGATGGTGGTCCATCGGCGGAAGAAGCGATGGTACGCGATGCGCGGTTCGGGGAAGTTCGCGAGGCGATTTCGGCGCTGCCGGAAAAGCAGCGCGCGGCGGTGATGATGCACAAGTATGACAATCTCGGGTACGCCCAGATTGCGGGTGCGTTAGGATGTTCTGAGTCCGCCTTAAAAAGCTTGTTATTTCGCGCCTACGAGACTTTGCGGGCGCGTTTGTCGCATTTGGCCCAATAGGTGGGCAGAGAGATTTGAGGGAAGCAGTCATGAAGTGCCCAATACAAACGAAGGACGGCGGCGCGGAGCTGATCCTCGACTATTGTTCGGACCGTTTGCATCGCGAACAGCCGGAGTTGGCTCTGGAGTTCGAGCGGCATCTCACAGTAGACGGCTGCCAGGATTGCGCCCGTGTGGTGGAGGCGCAGCGTTCGGTTTGGAGTGCACTCGACGGCTTTGAAGCACCGGCGGTATCGTCTGACTTTGACGCCAAGTTGTGGAAGCGGATTGAAGAGTCCGAAGCGCGGCCGTGGTGGCGGCGATTGTTCGATGGTCCGGCAACGGGTTGGGCTGGCGCGATTTCCTGGAAGCCTGCGTTTGTGACTGCGTCGGCCTGTGCGGCGGTGTTTCTGGTGATGTTGGCGGTACGGCCCGGGGATTCGGGGTCGACTTCTTCTGATCAGCCGGTTACTAAGGCAGCAGCGACGTCGTCCTCAGCCGCTGCGGCTACTGTAGATTTCGACCAGGTGGAAAAAGCTCTGGAAGATATCGAGATGTTGAATCAGATGGGTGTAGTGGATACGAAGGATCCTGCCTAGTAGGAATTGCGATGAAGCGCTTTTTGACCAATGCCGCGTTTGCCGCCGTCACCTCGGTCCTGTCGCTGACAGGATTGTTGGTGATCGCTCCGGCTTCTGTGGCGTATGGACAGGAAGAGCATGGTCATCGTCCTCCGCCGCCGAGAAAAGGCGGCAAGAAGAAGGGTCCTGAGCCGGGGTCGAAGGCCGGGGACAGCTTGCTACGCCGGATGGCTGAGTTTGAGCGGCTGGACCGGATGCCGGAAGACGACCGTCAGCGCGCGCTGGAGAATCTGCCGCCGGCCCGGCGTCAACGAATCGAAGAAGGTCTGGCGCGGTATCGTGCGATGGATCCGGTTAGCCGGGAACGCCTTCGCCGGTTTGAAGGGATGGCGCCGGAGCAGAAGGATTCCATCCGCCAAAACTTTCGCCGTATGCAGGAGTTGCCTCCGAATCGCCGGATGATGGTGCGTCGCGAATTGCAGCGTCTGCGCGGGATGGATCCGGGTGCTCGCGAAGGTGCGATGCAGTCGGACGCGTTCCGCCGCCGGTTCGATGAGAATGAGCAGAGCCTCATTCGCGAGACGGTTGCCAATCTCCCCCCTGCTTAAGAGCCGCGTCTCGGGTAGACTAGGCTCATGTCCCTCTCGCGCCGTCGCGCTTTCCTGTCGCTATCTACCGCTGCCGCTGCCTCGATGGCCGGTGCAAGGTCTGCTTTTGCAGCGGGCCAGGTCCTGACGCAGGGCGAGCGGGATCGCGCCATGAGCCATATGCATGGCACGAGCAAGCTGTTCCTGGATTCTGTCGCGGGGCTGAGCGCTGCGCAGTGGAACTTCAAGGCGGGTCCAGACCGGTGGTCCATTGCCGAGTGCGCGGAGCATATTGCGGCGTCCGAGACGTTTATCTTTGGGGTGATCCAGCAGATGGTGAAGTCGCCTAATGCTGCGTCGGCTGAGGATCTGGCGAAGACCAAGGGTAAGGACGAAGTGGTGATCAAGGGTGTGCCGGATCGTACGCAGAAGTTCCAGGCGCCGGAGCCGATTAAGCCCAAAAAGATGGCGTCCGACCCGCTGGACTACGTGGCGAAGTTTAAGACGGCGCGGTTCGCGAATATCGCGTACGTCGAGAAGACGCAGGACCCGTTGCGGGAGAAGGTGGGTCCGCATCCGGCGTTGGGTCCTTTGGATGCGTATCAATGGATGTTGCTGCTGTCGGCGCATACCGAACGGCATACGCTGCAGATCCTGGAAGTGAAGCAGGCTGCGGGTTATCCGGCGGCTTAAGTTTGTCCGATGAGCGTCACGTTCCGCTTGCGTACATCGTTGCTGGATGCCGGCAAGGAACGGACGAATCCCCACAATCCGATTGCTGGTGAATCGATACTGCTCTGGCTGGCAGAGGCAGGGGTTGCACTGTCGCGTCCGGAGCCTGAGGACTGGGGATGGTACAGCACCTTGGAGTGGACGGCCGGCCGGAGGTACATGGTGGGGGCGAGCTTCGACGACGGCGAGTGGACGGTGCAGGTAGAGAAGATCCGGTCTGCACGGGAGAAGTTGTTCGGGCAGGCGAAGATGTCCAGCGACGACGCTTGTGCGGCTCACATTGGTGAGGTGCTGCGGCGGCTCGGTGAGGTTAGTCGGTAAGCGAATCGTCGTCCTGCAGGGGCTCTTCTGGCGTCCATTCCAGAATTTCGCCGGGCTGGCAGCCGAGGGCGCGGCAGAGCGCGTCGAGCGTCGAGAACCGGATCGCTTTGGCTTTGTTGGTCTTGAGTACCGACAGGTTGGCGAGGGTGATGCCGACGCGGTCCGCCAGTTCCGTGAGCGTCATGCCGCGGCTGCTCATCACGCGATCCAGATTGATTCGAATTGCCATGTGCTGCCGGGGTCAGATCGTGAGTGACTGCTCGTCGATGAGCCGGACTCCTTCCCGGAAGACTTGCGCTACGACCAGAATCACGAGGCCACAGAGGATCGGCGTTCCATTGACGTCGATCTCGGTAATGAACTGAACGCCGTCCGCCTTAAAGTTTGTACTGCTGTAGTAGCTCCACCAGATTCCAAGGGCGGCGCGGATGAACTCGCCTACGATGACCATCCAACCGATGCGGCGGATGCGGGTAACGTTGTCGGGTATGAAGACGTTGCCCTGGCGTATCGAGTGGAAGAGGGCGCGGAGTTGGGTGACACCCCAGAGTAGAAAGCAAATGGCGAGGATCCCGGTGAGCAGGTGTACGGAGAGGAAGGTCCCGGTCCTGGCGGGGAATAGCACGCTGCCGTGGAGGTCGACGAGCCGCGCAGGGTTCGAGGATGCGGTCTGCGCGACGGGTCCGGTGAGTTGAACGGTGACGGGCATCTTGACCATGATTCCCTTGGATTCACCGTTGACGAGTCCGGTAGCGGTTGCGAGGAAGACCAGAGTCAAGAGGATTAGGCAGAGGCCTAGCATGACGCGGCTGAAGGTGAGTAGAGCTGCAATGATCGACGCCAGGGTGTAGTTGCTGCGGGGCGATTGCATGGTGATTGTCGCCAGCCTCCTTATCGATAATCGATATTATCGTTTATCGATAAACCTTGCAAGAGTTTTCTTTGGGTGCCTGTCACGGTGCCAGGCACCATCAGGAGAATCTGGGACGGGGATTTGCTGGGATGGGGTAAGAGGAAAGGCCCCACACGCTGGTTTGCGTATGGGGCCTTTGCGGGATTCTTTTATCGCCTACTCGATCGGCGGGATCTGTACCCAGGCTCGCTTCTGCCAGGACTCGAGGCCTTTTTCGGCCAGTTGGACGCCCTTGGCGGCTTCGCGGAGATCCCAGCGGAAGGGTTCGTCCTTTACGATGTGGCGGAGGAACATTTCCCACTGGCGCTTGAAGGCGTTGTCGAAGGTGTCCTGCTCGGGGACCTTCTGCCAGCCGTCGAAGTAGTTCAATGGGCTCTCGATGTCCGGGTTCCAGACCGGGCGAGGGGTGTTGCCGTAGTGCTGGGTCCAGCAGTGACGGAGACCTGCGACCGCCGATCCTTTGGTACCGTCCACCTGGAGGGTGAGCAAGTCGTCGCGACGGACTCGGACCGCCCAGGAGGAGTTGAAGTGCGCGATGACGCCGCCTTCGAGTTCGAAGGTCGCGTAGGCGGAGTCGTCAGCGGTGCAGGCGTACTTCTGACCCTTTTCATCGATGCGCTCGGGTACGTGGATGGCGCCGAGGCAGGATACGGCCTTGACCTCTCCGAAGAGGTTGTCCAGGACATAGCGCCAGTGGCAGAGCATGTCGATGATGATGCCGCCGCCGTCTTCCTTACGGTAGTTCCAGGAGGGACGCTGCGCGGGTACGGTGTCGCCTTCAAATACCCAGTAACCGAACTCGCCGCGGACGGACAGGATGCGGCCAAAGAAGCCGAGGTCGCGCAGGGTTTGGAGCTTCAATAATCCAGGGAGCCAGAGTTTGTCCTGTACGACGCCGTTCTTGACGCCTGCGGCTTTGGCGCGATGGTAGAGGCCGATGGCGGCGTCGAAGGTCTCGGCGGTGGGCTTTTCACAATAGATGTGCTTACCGGCGGCGATGGCTTTGTCGACGGAGGCGACGCGACGGTCTGTGGTCTGGGCGTCGAAGTAGATGGAGTACTTGGGGTCGGCGAGGGCGGCGTCGAGATCGGTGGAGTACGGCAGGCCGCCGAATTCCTTGGAGATCTGTTCGAGCTTCGAAGCGTTGCGCCCAATCAAGAGGACGTGAGGCAGGATGACCTCGTTGTCGTTGAGTTTGAGGCCTCCCTGCTTGATGATGGCGCCGATCGACCGCCGCAGGTGCTGGTTTAAGCCCATGCGTCCGGTGACGCCGTTCATGATGATGCCAACCGAATGAACTGTCACTTGTGTATGTCTTTCTTGAGAATTTGCTGCTAGACGGTTTGGGGGCGCGCGCCTTCGGGTAGCGGCGGTGTGTCGCCGACTCCTGCGCGGGGCAGCGTACCGTCGAGTTCCTGGCGCCAGTGGGCGACATCGCCGGCCGGGCCGTAAATGTAGATCATACGGAGCGGGGTGTCGCCAACGTTGGTGAGTTGGTGGAAGACGCCGGAGGGAATGTAGACGGCCTGACCGGTGGTGAGGGTCCTGCGTTCTTCGCCGAGGCACATTTCGCCAGTGCCTTCGACGACGAAATAGACCTCTTCCTGCTCTTGATTGTGCCAGGGTACCTGGCCGCCATTGGGCTCCAGGGTGACGTTACCGACGGAAAATGCAGTGGCTTGAATGGGACTGGCGCCTCCCACAAGGTTTTGCGTACGGCGGCGGGCCGGGTAGACGCGCCCGGCGATTTGGGAGAGGTCCGCGATTGTCATAGCGAACTTTCATCATACCCAAAACCGGCGGTACCAGAGCCCCCAAAAATCTTTTCTCCTTTCCATTGAATACTTTCAGCGCTTTGGGTCACTCCGGAGCGAGGGGTTGGTGTGCGCATATGTCGGGCAAGCAAGGAAGCCTTGTCAACGAGGTCTTTCGCCGAGAAAAAAAGGCGAAAAGATTTTCCACAGGCACCGATAAGCGAATACAGGAGAAAGGAGAGCGCAACACCATGGATCCCATCGTGATTTTCCCGCCGCCCTTCTGGTTCTAAATGGTTTTTGGCGTGGAGCATAGGACTCCGGCCAGGTTCTTCAATTGATCGAAATCTGCCCGCGATTCGCCATATTATGGGGGTCGCGGGCCTTTACATTAATCCACAATTGATTGAGGAAAAATTGTGAGAATAAGTGTATAATCGGTCAAGAGTTAGGGAGTATTCTAGCACCTAACCTAAGGTTAAGGACCCGCCCGAATGGCCGGAATAGCAGTGATCACGGCCTTGGGGTTTTCGCTCGCCGTAGCCACCCCATGGGGATCTTTGGAATCCAAAGACTTCGCCGATAAGGCAACCAAGCTCCGGTTGCAAGGGAACTATCCCGCCGCGTTCGCAGTCTACCAACAAGGCTATCAGCAAGCCGTTGAAACAGGAAATATTGCCGGACAAATTCGGTTTTTAAATAGTCTTGGCGGCTGCCAACTCGTACAATTTCAATTTCAAAAAGCCCTCCAATTCTGGTTGGAAGGGAAGCGTCTGGCAGAACGCCATCCGGATCAGGCCGAAGAACACGGCGCGATCCTGCTCAATCTTGCCTCCCTCTATATTGGTTCGCGCAACACGGACGCAGCGGTAGAAGCCGCGCGACAAGGGGTCGCCGTCCTTGAAGGACGCAAGAGCCGCCCGTATTACCTTCCTCGTTTGAACCTCATCCTCGCCGTCGTGTACTCACGTGCCGGCGATGCCAAAACCGCCATGCCGTACTTCCGTAAGGCGATCGACGCGGCAGACGCTTCCGGCGACGATGCGGCGGTGAACCTCGCGTACAACCACGCGGGATACGCGAGCCTCGCCACTGGCGAACTGGATCGCGCAGAAGACTACTTCTTAAGTGCGTTTCGCCTGCGAATGCTGCAAAAGGATCCGGACCTCATTTACTCCCTGGTGGGCCTGGGTGAGCTTCGGCGGCGAAAAGGCGACCTGACCACAGCCCTTCTGCTGGCGGAGCGCGCCGAGGCGATGTCGGCGACGAGCCCCATCCCGCGGCACGTGATCTACGAACTCAAAGCCCGTATCTTTACTGAGCAGAATAAGCGCGCGGAAGCACATCGGGAGTTCCAGAAAGCCTTTGCGAGCATCCGGGAGACGCGCGCCCACCTGCTGCCAGCGGACTTTTTCCGTATTCAGGCCGAGGCCAATTTGGAAGATCTGTACGATACGGCGCTGCGCAATGCCATGGACTGGAGCCGTACGCCCGGGGCACCGGCGAACCTCGCGACCGAGATGTGGCTGGCTGCCGAGGAGTGGAAGTACATTGTGGCGGCGCCGGCACGGAAGCTTGTTTATGAGCGTCTGGGAGCGGACTATTGGTCGACGCTGGCCGAGTTTCGGGAAGTCTCACGCAAAGTACTGCTCGATCCGGATTCGCGCAATGGCGAATCAAAATCCCCCACAAACACGGGTACGGCGCGCCTGCGTTCCTTGCGGGTAAAGCTCGCGGAAATGGAATCTTATGCGGGGATCAGGCCATTTTCCTCAGCTTTTCCTGAGAACTTCAATACCTCCAAACCACTTACTCTCTTCCGGGCCGGTTTAGGGAACGATAGTGCCCTAATCGGATTTCATACGGGGAAGCGAATCACGCTCCGTTGGACGTTTACCCGGAACGGGCTTGAATGGACAGAGATCTTGCCACAAACGAAACTCAACCGGCTCCTTGGGGAGTTCCGGCGGCTGCTGCGCCAGCGCCGGGATTCGCAACCATGGGCGGGTATGGAGTTGTCGCAGGAGCTGTTCCGGGGTCTCCCGCTGGAGGCTCGCAGTGCCCGGCATTGGTTATTGGTACTCGATGGAGCGTTGCTCGAGTCTCCGGTAGCAGCCCTGCCGGCGCCTGGGGATCCGAGCCGGTTTCTGATCGAGGAGCATTCGCTGGCGGTTGTGACCGGGGCGAGCGCACTGCTGGACAACAGGGGTGCCGCACGGAACAACGCGGCCGAGGAGAACGCCATGTTTTTGGGAATCGGTGATGCGATCTACAACACCGCCGACTCCCGCTGGCAAGCCGTATCGGCCAGCAAAGACGGCAAGACGGTGAAGCGGCCTGTCCAAGCAACAGCAGCAGCGGTTGCGGACCAGGGCTGGTCGTTTCTGACGCGCGCATCGGCAGCCAGCAAAAGTGGCGCCGGACAGCTCCCCCGGTTGGCGAGCAGCCGCATTGAACTTGAATCCTGTGCACGGGCGTGGAATGGACCTTCCCTGCTCCTGACGGGAAGCGAGGCGAACCGTCAGACCGCGATACGGACGATTGAGAACGGGGCCCGTGTCCTTCACTTTTCCACCCACTTTTTGGAAAAAGAAGGCGCCCCCGACGAAGCATTACTGATGTTGGGTCTGGACGCGCAGGGCCAGGCCGAACTTCTTTCTACCTCGGATGCGGTCCACATCAAGGTGCAGAACTCGCTGGTGGTATTGAGCGGGTGTCATTCCTCGGCGGGAGCAGTGTATCCCGGCGCAGGATTGGTTGGTATGACCAGAGCTTGGTTGATGGCCGGCGCGCAGGGCGTCGTCGCCAGTCTCTGGCCGACTCCGGACGATTCCGGAGCAATCTTCAAATCTTTTTATAGTGAACTGCAGAAAGGCTCCCTGCTGGACAGAGGAGCCGCTAAGGAAGCCGCGGGGCAACATCGCGGACAATTCCTTCGCAAAGCGGCTGAGGCGTTGCGGAATGCGCAGTTGGAAATGCTGAGGACCCGATCATGGCGAGCTTTGCCGAAGTACTGGGGAACGTATCAATTGACAGCGCGGGCGATTTAGGAATACCGGCCGGAATGAAAGCAATGGCGATGGCCGCAGGCGCCGCAAGCGGAAGCAGCGGCGGTTCGGCTACGGCAACGGCGGTAGCTCGTGAATCCTCTGCGAGTCTGTCTTCCGGAACGGATTTGAGTGGGCAGGATCTGGCCGCCGAGTACGGCGACCTGCGCTGCTATTTGTGGACGCAACTGGTTGGCCGCGTACAAGCGGGCGAGCCGGCGGCGATGGAAGAGCTGTACGCGATGTTTTCGAACGGCGTGCGCTTTTACCTGGCGCGGCAGTTGGGGCGCGACGACATCGACGACCGGTTGCATGACGCCTTTCTGGTGGTCGTCGACGCCATTCGTGCGGGCGACCTTCGCGATCCTCGCCGCCTGATGGGCTTTATCCGTACGGTGGTGAAGCGCATGGTGGCGAGTTCGATCGACCGCCAGGTGCAGGAACGCCGGGGCCGTGTAGACGATGAGCGTACGGCGCAGGTGACCGATCAGGGCGAGACTCCGGAAGGCGCGATGCTGTTTCAACAGCAGACGGCGATTGTCCGCGAGGTGCTGGCGGAGTTGACGGATCGGGACCGGGAAATCCTTACCCGGTTCTATGTCGAAGAGCAGAGTGCACAACAAATTTGTGAGGAAATGAGCCTCACGATGACACAATTCCGGCTGCTGAAGAGCCGGGCAAAGAACCGGTTTGGGGAACTGGGCAGAAAGAAAGTGCAGCGAACTGGACTTTCTCAAATCTTGCTGAGATTTTCACAGGGGTAAGGCCACTATATAGTCGGCAAGCTGAGTTTGCAGAGTGAGTTGGGGACGGTAGGAACGAAATTTCCGGCGCAAAATGTTGTGCCAAGAGAGACGCCGGAGCACGTCTTTCCACCGGGAAAGAGTATACATGGAGACGAGTGATTTCTTGTGGGATCAAGAGCACACTCATCCGCCGGAGGAAATCCTCGAGCGGTATGCAATGGGACGGACATCCGATGAGGAGTCCGAACGGGTGGAGGACCACGTCATCTTCTGCCGAAGTTGCCAACAGGCACTGGATCATTCCGCCCAATGGGTGGATTTAATGAAGGCCGCCGCCGGTCCACCGATGACCGTTGCGGCGGCATCGCCATCTGCGCCAGCGCCTTACTCAGTACGCAAAGGTTTTTCCTTGCGGGACTTTTTCCAGCTTTGGACACGAATACCAGCGCCCGCGTATGCCGGTGCGTTCGCGGCGATCGCCATGGTGTACCTGGCGGCGCCTCCTCAGACCAAAACTGCGACGTCCCAAAGCGTTTCGCTTTCCGCCATGCGCGGCAACGATCTGCGCGTCGAGGTAGAGGCGGGCGTACCTTCGCAGCTCACCTTCGACGAGGGCGAAGACTTGAACGGGTCGCGCGCGTCGGTGGTGACGGTTGAGGGTGCTGAGGTGTGGTCCGGCGCGGTGGTCCAGCAGCAGGTACGGACACCGGCGTTGCAAGCCGGGCCTTACTGGGTGCGGCTGTACACGTCCAAGGGCGAGCAGGTGAAAGAGTACGGCATCGTCGCCCGGTAAGCGGAGTTCAAGCGGCAGCGGCGGCTGTCTTGCGCGCGGTTCGCTTCTTCCTAGGCGCGGCGGCGGTGGGCGTCTTCTTCTTGCCTTGCGCGAGGCTCTGCCGTAACGCTTCCATCAGATCGATGACCTTATCCGGCTTGGACGGCTGTTCGACGGCGAACGCCTCTTTGCCGGCTTTCTTGCTGGCGATCAGCTTTTTGACGTTGGCAGCATAGTCGTCGCGGTACTCACCGGGGTCGAACTTCGCGGTGAGGTGTCCGGCGAGGCTGCGGGCGAGTTCCAGTTCCTTGGCGGTGTAGCTGGCGCGCTTTGAGGTGTCCTTATTGCGGGCGTTCAGTTCGCTTTCGTAGTAGAGCGTGTGGAGCAGCAGGCGGCCTTCCATGGGGCGCAGCAAGACCACGTGCTCGCGGTTGTGCATCGCGAGCTTGGCGATGGCATGGCAGTTGGCTTCTTCGAGTACTGCAGTGAAGAGCGTGTACGGCTTGGCAGTGCTCGATTCCGACGCAACGTAGTAGGATTTTTCAAAGTACAGCGGGTCGACAGCACCGGCTTCGACGAACTGCAGGACTTCCATGGTGGTGGCCGTTGGTGGAGCGATGTTCTTGAGTTCATCGTCTTCTACAACGACATACTTGCCTTTGCTCACCTCAAAGCCACGCACGATTTCGTCCTTGTCGAGCGGCTTGTCTTCCGCGGCACAGTAGCGGACCTCGCGGATACGGCTGAGGTCCTTTTTGTGCAGCATGTGAAAGTGGACGGTTTGGGGTCGCGCGGCGGTGTGCAGGCGGACCGGAAACGAAACCAGACCAAAACTGATGTAACCCTTCCAAACGGTGCTCGGCATACGGTGCTGTGGAGGAGAGCCGCAGCAGGGCTCGAGTGTTTCCCGGGGTAAAATTCTACCTACTATGCGAAATGTCCGCTGGTTGTTGTTTCTTGCCGTATCGATTTGCGGTTTTGCGGCACTTACGCAGATTCATGTCGGCGAGCGTACGGACTTTGCGGACGGCAAGGTTTGGGGTCCGGCGGGCGCGTATGAGCGGATCACGGCGAAGGCGAACTTTGCAATCGATCCGAAAGATCCTGCGAACCGGATGATTACCGATCTTTCGCTAGCGCCTGTGAATGCGCAGGGGCTGGTGGAGTTCTCTGCGGACATCATCGTACTGAAGCCACGCGATTCGAAGTTGGCGAATGGGACGATTCTGTTCGAGGTCCCGAATCGGGGCGGGCAGGGCGCTCTGTCGATGTTCAATCGCGGTGCAGGGTCGACCGGGGCTGGCGATGGGTACCTGATGGAGCAGGGATACACGATCATCTGGTGCGGCTGGCAACCGGACATTCCGCGCGCCAATACGCAGGGCCTGCGGTTGTACGCGCCACTGGCGAAGGGCGTCACCGGGTTGGTGCGGAGCGAGATCGTGGTGGATGCTCGCGTGAACAAAGCACCGCTGGGGGATCGCAACCATGTGCCGTACCCGGTGCTGAATCCGGAGGATCCGAAGTTGGAGCTGACGGTGCGCGATGGGGCGCTGGGTAAGAAGACAGTTGTCCCGCGCAAGAGTTGGCGGATCGCGGGCGATGATGTGATCTTGGACACGGGCTTTGAGCCCGGGCGCGTGTACGAGTTGGTGTATTCGTCCAAAGACCCTTGGATTATCGGGTTGGGTCCTACGGCGATTCGCGATCTGATCTCGTTCTTCAAGTACGGCGGCCCGTCGATGTTGTTCAACGATGAGCACCGGTATATGAAGCGGGCGATCGGGTTCGGGACCTCGCAGAGCGGCCGTTTTTTGCGGGCGTTCCTGTACTGGGGCTTTAACGCGGATGAGAAGGGGAAGATCGTGTTTGATGGCGTGTGGCCGCATGTGGCGGGTGGCGGCCGCGGGAGCTTCAACAACCGGTTCGGGCAGCCGTCGCGCGACGGGCATCCGCTGTTGAACTTCTTCTATCCCACGGATTTGTATCCGTACACGGACCTGCCGGAGCCGGATGGCGATGGGCATAACACGGGGCTGCTGGATCGGGCGATTGCGGCAAAGGTGGCGCCGAAGATGTTTACGACGAACGGGTCGTATGAATATTGGGGTCGCGCGGCGTCGCTGATCCATACGACGCCGGACGCCAAGAAGGATGCTCCGCTGGCTCCGGATTCCAGGGTGTATTTTTTGGCGGGTACGCAGCATGGGCCGAATGCCAAGCCGGCGCGGAATAATACGACAAATATCGCGAATCCGATGGATTACCGGTGGCCGATGCGGGGTTTGCTGGCGAGCATGAATGAGTGGATCACCAAGGGTACGGAACCGCCACCGTCCCTCTATCCGCGCATCGATAAAGATCAGTTGGTGGCGGTGTCTGCGATGCAGTTCCCGAAGGTTCCTGGGGTTGCGACGCCGAAGGTACCGCATAAGGCGTACCGGGTGGATTATGGACCGGAGTTCGAATCCAAAGGGATTGTCGCGTACGAGCCGCCGAAGGTGGGCAAGGAGTTCCCGGTGTTGATTCCGCAAGTGGATCGCGACGGGAATGAGACGTCCGGTTTGCGGTCGGCCGAGCAGATGGTGCCGCTTGGCAGCTACACCGGGTGGAATTTGCGCGATGCCAAGATTGGTGCGCCGGCGTTGTTGTTCAACATGGTGGGGTCGTTCATTCCATTCGCGAAGACGAAGGCGGAACGCGAAAAATCGGGCGATCCGCGATTGTCGATCGAGGAGCGATATCCTGCAAAGGCGGATTATCTTTCCCGCGTGGAAGCCGCTGCCCGCCAATTGGTTGCTGCGCGACTCCTTTTGGAGCGCGACATTGACGCTGTCAAGCAACAGGCTTCCGAGCGCTGGGATTGGGTCATGAATCAATAATGAACGCTGACATCGGACTGGCTTCGCGCCTGCAGGAAATCGACCAGAGGACCGCCGCGCTCGAAAAAGAAATCGCCGCATTGCCGCGGTATATTGCGGAACTCGAACGGCAGTTTGGTGAACATCAGAAGAAGTTCGAAGAAGGCCGTGGGTCGCTCGTGGCGAACCAGAAAGAGCGCAAGACTCTGGAAGGTACGATCATCGATTCGCAGCAGAAGATCACGCGGTTGAAGGATCAAATGCTGCAGGCCAAGACCAATGAGCAGTACAAGGCGTTTCAGCATGAGATCGCGCATTTTGAGTCTGTGATTTCGACGAGCGAGGATCGCATTCTGGAGTTGATGGAAGCGGCCGAGACCTTGGAGGCCGAGGTCAAGAAGGCTGAGGCGGAACTGGCGGTCGAGAAAAAGCATGTCGAGGGCCAGAAGGTACGGGCGCAGGAGCGGGCGGTAGCGGATCAGAAGGCGATCGCGGAAGGCAAGGCGCGCCGCGCGGGGATTGAGAAAGAGATTTCTCCGGCGGTGCTGAAGGCGTACGAGTATGTGCGCAAGAAGGTTGGGGCGAACGCTGTTTGTGAAGTAGTGGATGGTACGTGTACGGGGTGCCGGCTGGCGCTGCGTCCGCAGTACTTTCAGGAGTTGAAGACGGCGCAGGACGTCCGGTACTGCGAGAACTGCAAGCGGATTATCTATTGGAATCCGCCGGTTGCGCCTCCGGCGTAGCGACCTACTGTTCGCGAAGCGCTTCCGTCGGCTGGATCTGCAGACTGCGGCGGGTGGGTCCGAGAGCGGCAAGGAAGCCAACAACGAGGATCGCGACAGCGACGCCGGGTATGGCGATGGTTCCGTAGCCGGACATCGCTTCGCCTTGGGACGCACGGTCGAGCCAGATGGCCAACAAGGCTCCCAGGCCTGCACCAGAGGATAGTTGCAGGAGCGCTCGCGAGAAGATACTGCGCACAATCTGGCTGGCATTGGCGCCTAGCGCCATACGAATGCCGACTTCTCTGCGCCGTTGGGAGACGGTGAACGACATCAACGCGTAGATGCCTGCCGACGATAGCACCAGCACGCTCAAGGTGACGGCGAGAAATACAGCAGCTGTTACCCGGTTAATCCACTGTTCGCTTTGCAGCACCTCATCGAGGGTACGGATCTGCTGCAGTTCCAAGCCGGGGTCCACTGAGACGGCGATCTCGCGCAGGCGCGGAGCGAATGCGGCGGCGGACGTCCTCAGGCCGACTGCCAGCAATGCGGGACGGATCGAGCCCGGTGCCGCAGCCCGATAAACGCGCGCTTGTGTGTCCTTCATGCCCTGACTGACGCCGGTGGGGAAGTCCGGCACGACACCGACGATCTGGTACCGGCGGCCGACTCCTGGTTCGAGACGGATCTGGCGTCCGAGGGCGTTCGCGCCATGCAGGATGTCGCGGACGAAGCTGGCATTCACGAGGATCGTATCGCTGCCAAGGGAAGTGTCGGGTTGTGCGAAGGCTCGTCCGGCGAGTATCGGTACGTCGAAAGCGGTGAAGAAGCCGGGGTCGATGCGGTTGATGCGGACCTCATGCTGTACGGCCTGTTCATCTTCTATGCGCGTACCTGGCTCGTTCCCCGGGTATGCGGCGGAAAAGGTTACCTGCCGTACTCCTGATTCCGCAGCGATGCGGCGCTGGAGTTCGGTTTGCAGGCGCGCGAAGGAGGCATCGTCGGCGTCGCTGGCGACCGCGAAGGTGAGGTACTCTGCTGCCGGGAAGCTGAGTCCGGCAAGGCTGTTGCTGCTGTCGCGCCAGGCGGCCGATATCGAAGGCGGCAGTAGGGCAACGGCAAAACAGACTTGGGCGACGATGAGGACGGTCCAGACGCGTCCCAAACGCATGCCGTCGAGTCCCGCGACACGAAAGCCCGTGTGTAGTCCTTTGCGCGTGGCTTGCAGTGCAGGGATGATGCCGATGATGGCGGCGGCGACGATCGCGAGCAGGACGGCGTACACAATGGCTGTGCCCGAGAGGCGGAAGGAAAGCCAGAACGGCAGGGAAGCGGAAAGCGGCAGGGTCGCGATGCCGATCGCGCGTAGGGCGAAGTGCGCGATCGCGAGTCCCATAGCGGAGGCCGCGACCGACAACAGCAAAGCTTCCAAGAACAGTTGCGACACGATGCGACGGCGGCTCGCACCGAGCGCTGTACGTACGCCGATTTCCGCCTGCCGCAACGCAGTCCGCGTGTAGACCAGGATCATGACGTTCAGACATACGAGAACGAGCAGCGAGAGCAAAGCGCCTTGAATCGCGACGAGTCCGCCAACCTCGGCGGTGCTGTGAACGCCGGTGAATGGGAAGGCGTACGGCAACGTGTGCGGCTGCAGATGTTCGTAGAGCTTGGGATGTTCCTGCATCCGGCGTTGGCCGAAGGCGGCGAGTTCGGCCTGCGCCGTTTCCAGAGTCGCGTCGGGGGCAAGACGTCCAAAAACCTGTATCGCGGGTCCGGTTAGAGGTCGTGTGACGTGCGGTGCGACCAGCGGAATCCACCAATGGTCATGGATTGGGAAGGCAAAGCCGCGGGGCATCACGCCGGCGATTGCATACGGGACACCGCCAAGTGTCACTGTCTTGCCGAGGATCGACGGGTCGCTACTGTAGCGGTTTCGCCAGACCTGTTCGCTCATCACGAGCGCCGGTGGCGCACCCGGGACGGCATCGCGATCCTCAAGGTAGCGGCCCATGAGCGGCGGGATGCGTGCAATGCGAAATGCCGATGGCGTGACGGCGGCGACTCGGGTGCCTTCGGGTGCCGTCGCAGAGCTTTGCGGGTTGGTCAGATGCAAGGACTGGATGCGGAATGCGCCAATCTCCGCAAGCGAGCGCAGGCCGGTGGCGTTCCAGGTGGAGAGGTCGTACAGCAAACGCGACTCGGGCTTGCGGGCGGCGCTATCCCAAAACTCGACGGAGACGATCCGGCTACCCTCCGGCAATGGAACGGACGCGGTGAGAAAGTTGTCGTAAATGAGGCTGAAGGTGCCGGTGGCGATGGCGACCGCCGCGGCGATTCCGCTTCCTCCCGCCACCGCCAAGCCAGGAAACTTGCGGAGCATACGCGCGCCTAGCTTGAGATCGAGCCACCAGGAATCGAGCCGCATACTGTACCGGACGGCTGCAAACTGCGCACATTACAAAGAACACAACCGATTTCTGCCGCCGTACGTCGAACAATCGGCATCTAACCGGAAGTATTAACCTAGGATAAACATGTCTCAAAAGCTGTTCCCCGCCGTAGCGCTGGCGTTTGCGTTGTCTGCCGGTCTTGCGACTGCCCAGTCCGCCGCGTCGCCGCTGAAAAAGATTACCTCCGTTGAAGGCATCACGGAATACCAGCTCGATAACGGGCTGAAGGTCCTGCTGATCCCCGATCCTTCGAACCCCAAAGTGACGGTGAACATCACCTACTTTGTTGGTTCCAAACACGAAAACTACGGGGAAACGGGCATGGCCCACCTGCTGGAACACATGGTGTTCAAAGGTACGCCGACAACCAAGGATGTCTGGAAGGCGCTGCAAGATCACGGCGCGCAGTTCAACGGCACGACGTGGCTAGACCGTACGAACTACTTCGAGACGATGGCCGCCACGGACGAGAACCTGGAGTTCGCGATCAAGCTGGAAGCGGACCGCATGGTGAACTCGTTCATCGCCAAGAAGGACCTGGACAGTGAAATGACCGTGGTCCGCAATGAGTTTGAGATGGGCGAGAACAGCCCGTTCCGTGTGCTGATGCAGCGCTCGATGTCTGTGGCGTTCGAATGGCACAACTACGGCAAGACCACCATCGGCGCGCGTAGCGACATCGAGAATGTACCGATTGAGCGGCTGCAGGCGTTTTACCGCAAGTACTATCAGCCGGACAATGCGTTGCTGGTGGTCGCCGGTAAGTTCGACGAGGCGAAGGCGCTGAAGCTGATCGCCGACAACTTTGGAAAGATCCCGCGTCCCGAACGGAAGCTCGAAAAGCTGTACACACAGGAGCCGACACAGGATGGCGACCGCCAGGTGAATGTACGCCGCGTGGGCGATGTCCAGTTGATCACGATGATTTACCACGTGCCTGCGGGTACGCATGAGGATTTTGCTCCGGTGCAGATTCTGGCCCAGATCCTGGGCGATTCTCCGGGCGGCCGCCTGTACAAGGCGCTGGTAGACAACAAGAAAGCGGCGAGCGTCGGCAACATGGAGTTCCAGAATGCGGAGCCCGGCGTGTCGATGTTTACGGCACAGCTCACCAAGGACCAGAGCCTGGACGAAGCTCGCAAAGAGATGCTGAAGGTGATCGAAGGCATCAGCAAGGAACCGCCGTCGAAGGAAGAAGTGGAACGCGCCCGCGCGAAGATGCTCAAGGATGTGGACTTGGTGATGAGCAAGAGCGACCAGATCGGCGTCGCGCTCAGCGATTACGCCGCGATGGGTGACTGGCGCATGCTGTTCATCGATCGCGATCGCATCAAGAACGCGAAGGTGGAAGATGTCCAGCGCGTGGCCAAGCTGTACTTCAAGGAAAGCAACCGCACCGTCGGGCAGTTTATTCCCACCGAGAATCCGGATCGCGCAGAGATCCCGAAGACGCCCGATGTCACGGCGATTTTGAAAGACTACAAGGGCGCCGCCGAGATGGCGAAGGGTGAAGTGTTCGATCCTTCCCCGACGAACATCGAGAGCCGCACCAAGCGCGTCACGCTGCCGAACGGCATGAAGTTGGTGATGCTGTCCAAGCAGAATCGCGGCGAGACGGTTCGCGCGGCGCTGACCTTGCGCATGGGTACGGAGAAGACGCTGACCGGTAAGGGCGCGATTTCCAGCACCACGGCGTCGATGCTGATGCGCGGTACGACGAAGCGTACGCGCCAGCAGATCGACGATGAACTGAGCCGTTTGCAGGCCCGCATGAATGTGGGCGGCGCGGGTCCTGGCGTGAGTGCATCGGTGGAGACCACGCGCAAGAACCTGCCGGAAGCGTTGAAGCTGATGGCGGAAGTACTGCGTGAGCCGGCGTTCCCGGATAGCGAACTGGAACAGATTCGCTCCCGCGCGATCGCGCAGTACGATGCGGCTCGCCGTGAGCCGAACCAGATCGCGATCACAAATCTGCAGCGGCATCTGTACCCGATGCCTGCTGGACACCCGCGTGAGGTGAAGACTCCGGAACAGATGTCCGAGGATATGAAGGCCGTAAAGCTGGATGAGCTGAAGGCGTTCTACAAGGACTTCTACGGCGCTTCGAATGCGGACCTGGTGCTGGTGGGCGACTTCGATCCCAAAGAGATGGAAGCGCTTGCCAAGCAGCTGTTTGGCGATTGGAAGAGCCCGCAACCGTATGTCCGCATGACCCGTACCTTTGAGAAGATTACGCCGGATAACAAGGCGTTTGAGACTCCCGATAAGGCCAATGCGATGTTCGCGGCGGGCCTGCGGTTCCGGATGTCGGACGAAGATCCGGATTACCCGGCGCTGGTGATCGCGAACTACATCCTGGGAGGCTCGGCGTCGAGCCGGTTGCTCGATCGTTTGCGGCAGAAGGAAGGCTATTCCTACGGTGCCCAGTCCCAGATGTCGGCCGGTTCGCGCGAAGACGATGGTATGTTCATGGCCTTTGCCATCCTTGCGCCGCAGAACATGGTCAAGCTGGAAGCGGCTTTCAAAGAAGAACTCGTAAAGGCGTTGAAGGACGGCTTTACTCCGGCGGAAGTGGAGTCGGCCAAGAAGTCGTATTTGCAGGAGCGCGTGATCATGCGTTCGCAGGATGGCGCGTTGGTTTCGATTCTCGGGGCCAATGAGTTCCACGGGCGTACGATGGCGTTCCAGCAAAACATGGAAAAGAAGATCGAAGCCTTGACGCTGCACGATGTGAATACGGTGTTGCGGAAGGTCCTGTCGCCGGAGAATCTGACGATTTACAAGGCGGGAGACTTCAAGAAGGCTGGCGTTACACCGTAACAGCCCATACTGTTGTGAACGAGGCCGCCTGCTGCACGATTCTGTGTGGCAGGCGGTTTCTGTTTTACCCCGCTGTTATCCTAGGATCTCGATGTTTCCTGCCAACTCTCCCTTGCCCCCGCAGACCAAGGTTACGATCGTCAACCGGGCTGATTATCGCGAACACTACGCCAATAGCGTGCAGATTCGCGTCAGCTTGTGGGACTTCTTCCTGACCTTTGGCACCGTCAACCAGACGCAGGCCGATGAGGTGGAGATCCAGAACGTACAGGGCATCTTTGTCAGCCCGCAGCAGGCCAAGGCGCTGATGAACATCCTGCAGCAGAACGTTGCCCAGTACGAGAGTATGTTTGGCGAAATCCCTCTCGAGCCCAAGGCCGGCGCCGGCGGACCTCAGGGACCCAGTATTCAGTGATCCGCGCGGCCATCGCGGCGGCATTGTTTCTGCTATTGGCCGCGGTTCACTACCCTTACCTTCGCCTGCCTTATTTCTGGGATGAGCTTGGACAGTTCATCCCTGCTTCGCTCGACCTGTTGTACGCGCAAAGCTGGATTCCGATCACCACAACACCGAACATCCATCCGCCGGGCGTGATGGCGTACCTCGCGCTGGTGTGGAAGATTGGTAATAGCGGCGCGCATTCCATCCTGGCCACTCGCCTGGCGATGTTGGCGCTGGCTGCGTTTGGCGCTTTGGGGTCGTTCCTGCTGGCGATACGGTTGGGACGCGGGTGCCCGGGGTACCCTGCCCTGCCTGCGATCCTGTTGCTGCTCGCGTCGCCGCTGTTTTACGCGCAGTCGATGCTCGCGCAGTTGGATATGCCCGCGATGGTGTTTACCGTTTGGGCGCTATACCTGTTTCTGGAAGAGCGCCATGCGATGGCGGCAGTGGCTTGTACGGCGTTGTGCATGTCCAAAGAGACTGGCGCGATCTTGCCGGGGATGATTGCAGCGTGGCTTGTGGTACGGGAGCGGCAGTGGAAGTTTGCGGCGTACTATGTGGCGTCGCTCGTTCCTCTGTTTATCTGGGTAGGCGCGCTGTGGCAGGAAACGGGGAGTCCGCTGGGCGATAGCCAGTTTGCGCAGTACAACGCGGTGTACTCGCTGCATCCGGTACGGCTGCTGGCGGCGGTGCCGCGGCGATTCTTCTACCTGTTTGTGTCGGAGTTCCGGTGGATCGGGACGTTGGCGATCCTGGCTGCGCCTCGGGGTACGTTTGCCGGTAGCGTCGCCTGGCGATGGGTGGCGGCTTTCGGGTTCGCGCATATTCTGACGGTGAGCGTCTTTGGTGGCGCGGTGCTCGAACGGTACCTGTTGCCGGTGTTGCCGCTGGTGTACGCGGCGATGGGGTGCGCATTTGCCAACCTGCAGAGTGCGCGGCTGCGCTTGGTGGCTCCGGCGGCTTTGACGGTGGGGCTGATTGTGTCGATCTTTACGGGTCCGCCGTATCTGGCTCCGTTTGAGAACAACATTGCCTTCACCGACTTTGTCCAACTGCATGAGGAAGCGGCAATCGCGTTGAATCGTATGCAGCCGAGGCGCCCGAGGAGTGTCGCGACGGCGTGGCCTTTGACCGATGCCTTGCGGCGGGCGGAGTTCGGGTACTCGGACATGACGTTTGAGCAGATCGTCGAGACGACGGACTTTTCCCCTCGCAATGTGGAGGAGGCGCTACGGAAGGCTCCTGGGGTTGAGGTGGTGGTGCTTTACGACCGCCTGCACGAACCGGCGTGGACGCTGTCGGCGATCCCCTGGGTGCGTGAGTTCCTGGTGAAGTACTACGGGTATTCGCCGCAGATCACGGCGGCAGAGATGCGGTCCTTGGGGTATGTCCAGGCGCTGCGGTTGGAACAGCGCGGACAGTGGCTGGCGATTTACACGTCGCCTCGGGCGTTCCAGCAGTGAGCATCGTGGATACGCGCATCCTCGCGGTGATGCTGGCGGGGTTCACGGCATTTCTGTCGATCTATGCGCCGCAGCCGCTGTTGCCGATGCTGGCTCGCGTGTTCCGAACTTCGGCGGGCGAGATCAGCTTGTCCATCACGTTTGCGACCTTCGGAATGGCGATCGCGTCGCCGTTTGCGGGGGCACTTGCGGACCGGATCGGGCGGCAACGCTTGATCCTGATCGCGGCATTTGCCTTGGCTGTGTTTTCTTTGCTGTCCGCGGCGACATCCACCCTTGGACTGTTCTTGGTGACGCGGTTCCTGATCGGGGTGGCGACTCCGGGGATTGTCGCGGCGACGGTGGCATACATCCACGAGCAGTGGGGTGCGGCGAACCAGACAGGTCGCGCGACTTCCTTCTACATCATCGGGACGATTTTTGGCGGCTTTTCCGGGCGTTTCGTCGCGGGTCTGCTGGCTGGCGTGGTGGATACGCACTGGGTGTTCTTTGCTGTGGGACTGCTGAATCTGGGCTGTGCGATCGGGTTGTGGATCTGGCTGCCGCCGGAGACGCATGCGGACCGTGTCGCGAAAGCCAAGGCGTCGGAAGATGAGTTGCCGGTGCGCGAGGCCGTCGCAGCGCACCTTCGGAATCCGCAGTTGATGGCCACGTTGGCGGTGGGATTCTGCGTGCTGTTCACCTTGACGAGCACGTTCACGTACATCAACTTCCACTTGGCGCAGGAGCCGTTTCATCTGACCTCTGCGCAGTTGGGTTGGCTGTTCTTTGTGTACCTGTTTGGTGCGCTGGCGACACGAATCGCCGGGCGGGGACTGGACCGGCGGGGTCCGCGACGGACGTTGACGATCGGGGTAGCGGGCGGTGTGGCGGGGGTACTGCTGACGCTCGCGCCTAACCTGATTCTGGTGTTGATCGGACTGGCGCTGTGCTGTTCCGGCGTGTTTACAGCACAGGCGTCTACGAACTCATACCTGGGGGTAGCGACGAGTCACAATCGCGCGCTTGCCGTGGGTTTGTACGGGGCGGCTTACTATGCGGGAGGCTCGGCGGGCGCGGCAGTGCCGGGCTTGGTGTGGCCGCACTATGGGTGGACGGGGTGCGTAACGCTGATTGTGTGCGTACAACTGCTGAGCATCGTGCTGGCGCTGCGGTTGTGGCCCGCGAGAACCACCGGTCAGGGGAGCGGTAACGGAACGGGCAGCGGTGCGGGCTTGCGGCCCAGCGGCCAAACGCCAGAGTAGCCTCCGCCATTGCCCCAGATCCAGACCGAACCGTCGCTACGGATGGCGAAGGAGTTGTTGCCTGCCGCGAACACCGCCTTGACGCCGCTGATCTTGGACGTGACGGGTGTGGCTTGCTCCATACCGGTCACGCCGGTGCCAGCCTGTCCCCAGTCGGTGTTGCCCCAGGTCTTGATCGTCCCGTCGCGGAGGAGGGCCAGGAAATGGCGTCCGATCCAGGCACCGGCGAGCTGGGTGACGCCGGCGACACCAGGCACTCGAATCGGGGCGGCTGATTTCTCACTGCTGTCGCGCCTGCCGTTGCCGAATTGCGCCTGCTCGTTCTTGCCCCAAACCCACACCGTACCGTCTTTTTTGAGTACTGCCGCGACGCCTGTGGTGACGACGGCCTGCACGCCGGTGAGCCCTGGGACCTCGTGCGGGGCGATGACCGGGTCATCCGAAAAGATGATGCCCAAAGGCAACTTACCCCAATGCCAGACCGTACCGGCTCGGGTGAGAGCGAGTACGTGGGTGCCTCCGGTGGCGCTGATGGTGATGATGTCCCGGGGGCCAGGGATGCGCTCAGGGGTGAGCTGATTGCGCTTGTCGGGGTCTTGCGGGCCGAGCAGGACGCCACGGGTACCCCAGCCGCTAACGGTGCCGTCACGATGCACGGCGAAGGCGGTTTGTTCACCGGCCGAGATGGCGATGACATCAGAGAGTCCCACAACGGGTACTGGTGTTTCGGAGCCTTTGAGGCAGGGTTCACCGCAGCCGAGTTCGCCGTTTCTGCCGTAGCCTAGGGCGAGGACGGATCCGCTTTCGAGCAGAATGTACGACGTACGGCCTCCCGTAGCGATGTCGATAGCTTTGGCCGGCAGCGGGAGGGACACGAAGGTTCGGGAGTGACCGCTCGAGTTGGGGATCGCTGCAATGGGCCCGAGTTGGCCGTCGCGCATGTCGCCCCAGCCACCTACGGTGCCATCGGAGAACAGTACGAGAAAGTGGCCGTTGCCGACGATCTTCTGGACGCCACGCGTGGCTGTAGCGGGTGTCTGCTGGGCAGGTAACAGGGCGGCAAGAAGGGCGACGGCGGCGAGCATCCCGCAATTCTACTCCGGCTGGCGCGCACAGAAAAAGGGTCCCGCTTTTGGCAGGACCCTCTTTGCTTCAGTACGTACGAGAAAAGCTTGGGATAGGTAAGAAACTACATGGGCAGCGGGAACCGCAGATTCGACTTGGCCAGCGCCTGATCGAGCAACTGGATGGAATCCGACTCCCGTAGCGACTTGACGGTGCAGACTTCGGTGATCAGCATCTGACGAGCCCGGTCCAGCATCTTCTTTTCGCGGAACGAGAGGGGCTTCAGCTGCTGCTGAATTAAGAGTCCTTTCAGCACTTCTGCGATTTCCAGGATGCTGCCATGCTGCATCTTTTCCGAGTTCTCTTTGAACCGGTCTTTCCAGTCGCGATTGGAGCGGCACGCCCCACCGGCTAGGAAGCAGAACATCTTGGCGAGTTCACTGGTTTTGGTGACTTTGCGGAGACCGACATCCCCGGCATGGCTGCAGGGCACCATCACGGTCATGTTATTCACGGTCAGTCTCAGCAGGTAAAAGCGCTCTGGACGGGTTCCCGATACCCGAGTGCTGATATTTTCGATGGTTCCAACTCCATAGTTCGGATAAACCACCTTTTCCCCAATTTGGAAGGTCATGCGCGGACCTCGTACACCTTCATTAAGTTTACGCCATGGGCGTGTACTGCTGAAATGTCAGCTTACGCCCCGTTAACAAAAGTGTCAATACTCGAATCTACAGTAAAGTGCGTATTTACAGGGTTTTCTGAGGCCCAAATAGTTCACTTACTGACTTTTTAGCGTTACTGAAAGGTGAGGAGTTCAGGTTTGCGTTTGACGCTATCCACCTACGGAAGGTGCTAACGCATGCGCCATTCCGTTCCAAAAAGGTTACAGGAGCTCTCGAAAACTTGTTTGCTTTATGCAATCCCTACCACGGACTGGGTCTTTGGATGCTCGATGGTGAACTCAAATTGGACCTGTTGCGGGGCACCGGATTCGAGCGTTATCTTCCACCTCAGCTCTCCAAGCTCTGTCACCTCGAAAGGTTTCGGAGTGGTGTCCAGTAACTTAACCTTGATATCTTCGTGACTCGAATGTGGGATCTGATCGAGAAGGGTAAGCTCCGCCGGCGAGGTGAGGCGGTTCACCAACTTGATCCTATAGATGTACGTGATCTTGCGTGAGCCTCCTAAAAATGTCTTGGAGACATCCCGAGTTACCAACTGCCGCTCGATTCCGATGCGTTCGTCGACGCCCATTTGCAGTTCGAACTCGCGTCCGGCGGCGGCGTCGATGAAGGATGTACCGACAAAGTCGTCACCATGGAAGAGGTTCGCTTTGCCCGGCAGAAGTACCAGCGGTGAGTCATTGGTGACAGTGGCTCGGATGTACGCTTCGAGCGCGAGCTTTGGTGCGGCGACGTAATCCACCTTGGCTGGGAGGCCGAACTCGGCGATCTGCGTACGGTGGGGCATACCGCCAGATGGAATCGACATGCGGCGCGGGACATGGAAGGTGGCGGATGCGCCTTGCTCCGATACCTCAGCTTGCTGGACTTCGGCTGGGGCGATTGGCGCGGCGGCTTGCGGCGGCGCGGCGGAGGCGACCATCTCATCCATCGCTTCTGCGTCACCCCCACCGCCTCCGAACGCACGAACTCGGGCCATGGCGGCGTACGGCATTGCACCCGGGCGGACCATTTCGGTGTACATGCGCAGGTACCAGGGGTCGAGTTTGGGAATCGATTGGATGGCAGCCGCTCGGGCGGTGGATAGCGACAGGTCGACGTCGCTCCAGTCTTCCCCGGTGTTTTGGGTGACCATCGCCAGGTATGTGGCATGTACCTTGCCCTGGTCGTCAAGCCGCATGTCGTAGAGAGGCTCCCAAGTGGCCCCATCGCAGACGTAGGTCACCGCGAAGTCGAATGGAGTCTCGCCGGGATTTGCTGTGTCGACGGATAATCGGATCGAACGGCGTTCTGTGGCGCCCGCCTGGCGCATCTGTTGTAGTTTTGCCTTGACCGCGGCGAGTTGCCGGTTGAGGTCGCGAGACGTTTCGCTGTGGGACTGTAGGGCGATGCGGGAGGCCGCCTCCTCACGGTCTGCGTACGCCAGAATACCGTCTAGCGCCTCGACGGACGTCCTGCCTTTGGCGATCCCTTTGACGACGGCATCTGCGCTGTTGGCGCGCACCGAGGCGAGAGTTTTGAGACGGTCCTGTAGGATGGCAACGGCGTCGTTGACCTTGGCGATTTCGGCTTCCAGCGCCTCGACCTGCGCCTGGACGGCTTGTACTTCGGTGTCCGGGCTGACGGGCAGGTATGCCGTCGCGACGTCGATCCCGAGGATCTTGACCGCCTCGCCCCAGCCGCGCACGCGGACGGAATCCTGCTGCAAAGTCAACGGGATATCGGGGATCTCGACAACACTGGCACCCTGGGGTAGGGTAGCCTTTCCGGAACGTGTGACGCGAGCACGGTTGGAAAATACGGTGACCGAGGTGATGGCAGGGGGAGGTACAAGTTCCGGCATTTCATCACTGTATCCGACATTCCAGCGGGTTTCACCGACAGTTCCGCGCCATTCGCCGATCCAGAGTCGCGTGACAGGCCCCTCGCCTTGTACTGTTGAACCATGGAGACGCGAGGCAACTTTAAGGGCCGGAAGGGAGTGAAGTTCGAGACCTTCGGCGGGAACACCAAGAGCAGTACATTCGCTGGCCTGATCCTGGTCGCAATCGGGGTCGCGCTGCTTCTCCAGAATTTCGGCATCCTGCGGTTCCGCGACATCCTGTTCTACTGGCCACTGGCTCCACTGGCTTGGGGTGTCCACATTCTGTTCCGCAGCCGGTCTCTGTTCTCCTACCTGGTAGGCGGACTGATTGTCAGCATGAGCGCAATCAAGCTGCTGGACAATCTGGACATCATCAATGTCGGATCGAAGTTCTACGGTCCCCTCATCCTGATTGGACTGGGTGTCGTGTTCCTGGCCCGCAACCTGGGGGGCGGACGAGTGGGCGACGGCGGCGCGATCGGCGACGATTCACAAGTGGACCAACCGCACATCAACCCCGCGGCTGTATTCGGCGGTGTCAAGCGCCGGGTGGTCAGCCAGCAGTTGGAAAGCGGCGAAGTGATGGCCATGTTCGGCGGTGTAGAACTGGATTTTCGGCCGACGCGTATGAAGGGCAACACAGCGACGGTGGAAGTGAATGCTATCTTCGGTGGAATCAAGATGCGCATCCCGGAAACCTGGAATTTGGAAGTCCGCGGCTCGGCTGTGTTCGGCGGGTTCGAAGATAAGACGATTCCGGCGCCTGCGTCGGTGGACGGGCAACCCGCACCGAAGCTGATTCTGACCGGGAACGCAATCTTTGGCGGCGTCGAAGTCGAAAACTAAGCGCCGGTCCGGCTAGCGAAACACCAACGTGCATCCGATTCTTGCCAACCCGGCGCGGTTACGGCTCTACTTGATCTCCTGGGTCCCCATGGAGCTATTGCTCACGTGGGGATCTTACGCGTCTGGGGTAATGACCCTGCCGGAGACGGCAACGTTCGTACTGCCTCTGCTGGCGATTTACTCTCTGTTCTGTTTGTCGTCCTGGTATTTGTGCAACATCATGCCGCTGTCGCGTACGGCGCCAATGAAGCTGGTGTTGAACCACTTTGCTGCGGCATCGGCAATGGGTGCCTTCTGGGTGTTGCTGGCAGTGGCCTGGGCCTGGACGCTGACTCGGTTCTTCCCACAGTTCGACACGCGTATCGAGCCCTTCTATGCGCTGTTCTATGTGGCTGGCGTTCTGCTTTATCTCTTGACCGTCGCGCTGCATTATCTGCTGTCGTCTGTTGAGTCCTCACAGCAGGCGCAGACATTGGCCCGTGAGTCCCAGTTGAAGGCCTTGAAGATGCAAGTGAATCCTCACTTCCTGTTCAATAGCCTCAACTCGATCTCTGCGTTGTCCGTCGCGGATGGAAAGCGCGCCCGCGAGATGTGCATCAAGCTATCTGACTTTTTGCGCACCACGCTGCAGCTTGGCGATCGCGAATCGATTCCGTTGAGCGAAGAAATCGCACTTTGCCTCAATTACCTGGAAGTGGAGCGCGTCCGCTTTGGTTCGCGGCTCAACATTGAGCAGTCCATCGATGAGGCTTGCGGACATTGCCACGTACCGTCGCTGATTGTGCAGCCGCTTGTCGAGAATGCTATGAAACATGGCATTTCGGGCATTAGCGAGAATGGCACGGTGCGCATGGAAGTACGTTGCGGCAAGGGCACACTGCTCATCCGTGTGTCGAACCCGTACGACCCCGAGTATCAGCCTCGCAAGGGTAGCGGCATCGGGCTCGTGAACGTACGGCAGCGGCTCGAGGCAAGGTACGGAGAACAGGGGAAACTGGAAGTGTCGCGAGATACGTCTAACCCCGATTCCCCTTTGTTTCGTGCGGAAATTCGCATGCCTTGTGGTGACGACCCGGCAAAATCTGCGGATTCTCACTGATTTGCTGGTCAGAATTTCCGGGCAGATTTGCAGCACCTCTCCTTCCGATTGATTCTAAATCACTTACACTTTGGCGCGGCGATTGCATTCTAACTACGCGTCGCCGCAAAGAAGCGGTTTGCGAAAACAAAAGGAGCCGAGAGAACAACATGTCGAACTTTGAAACCAAGCCCGTCGTCGTCGAAAACCACCCGCGCAACGAAGGGGTTGCCGGCAAGGTTGTGTTGGGAGTTGCGTTAGTAGCCGCTCTTGGCGGACTCGCTTTTCAGACTCACCAATCCAATGCCGTTCGCGACGAACTGGCAAAGACGCATCAACAAATGGACAAGATGCGTACGGAAATGGAAACGTCCGTTACTGCCGTGAAGCAAGAGAATACGGCGACAATGAACGAAACCATTGCCAAGCTGAACGCGGAAACAGCCGCTGCCCAGAAGGCAGCGCAACGCCAACTGCAGATCCAGGCCAATGCTCGCGCATTGACGGCCAAGCAGCTGAAGGAACTGACCACGCGCAACGAAGAGATGACGTCGCGCCTGGAGGACTGGCGCAAGTCGAATGAAGAGAAGGCCACCCAGGTTGACGAATCGCTGAACACGATCAAGACCGATGTCGGCTCGGTACAGACGCAGGTGGCAAGCACCAAGGACGAGTTGGATCGTACGATCACCGACTTGAAGCGTATGACCGGCGATATGGGCGTGATGAGCGGCTTGATCGCGACGAACGCCAGTGAACTGGATGCGCTGAAGAAGCTGGGTGAGCGCGACTACTACGAGTTCACGCTGGACAAGAACACGAAGGGTCCGCAGAAGGTCGGCAACATTCAGCTGGCGCTGAAGAAGGCTGACGTGAAGAAGAGCCGCTTTACGGTAAACGTCATCGCTGACGACCGTACGGTGGAGAAGAAAGATAAGAACGTGAACGAACCTGTGCAGTTCTACACCTCGCAGGCTCGCATGCCGCTGGAACTGGTGATCAACCAGATTTCGAAGGACAAGGTGTCCGGCTACCTCGCGGTGCCGAAGGTTAAGGAGTCAGCCCGCCGCAGCTAACACGACTCCTGGAGAGGGCAGTGGGCCAGCGGTCTGCAATTCACGGCAGCGGGCTCACTTGCTCTTGAAAGTTCCTCTCTCAACTAAGTGCCGGGTTCCTCTTTCGTGGAGAGGATCACCCGGCACTTTTCTATTTATTGGGACTTTGAGCTCAGGGGCTGCTAGTTGTTGCGGACCAGCCAGAAAGGGACGGACTGCCCGTGGAGCGTAGATAGGCTGCGGCGGAGCGGCTGACTCCTTCGTCGAGCGCGGCAAGCGACGGAAGTGGCGAGAAGATCAGGAAAGTTCTGGAGTAGTCGCCGGCGAGGACTTGATAGACGAGTTCCGACCGGTCCAGAGTGCTAGGGAACGGCGTAGGCGGACGAAGTAACATGCACCATTTCCATGGGCGAGGGGGAAACGCTCCATTTTTGCGACCATTTGCATGAAGCCCTGTGAGCAATCCCCTCGACGTCGCAAAGTCGGACCTGGAACTCGCCGCCGCGATCCGTCAGCGCGACCGGAAGGCAACCGCACGCTTCGTCGAACTGTATAGCGATGCGGTCTATCGCTATGTCTGGCGCCGGTTGTTTCCTCGGACGGAGGCCGTACCGGACCTCGTGCAGGACGTGTTTGTCGCTGCTTGGCGCGCTCTCCCGGGCTATCAGGGTGACGCGGCATTGCAAAACTGGGTGCTGGGGATTGCGCGGAACAAGGTCGAGGACTACTATCGCCGGACGCTGCGGGACGCGCAGTGGCTCACGGAGGGCATCGACACGGAGGAGGCGGAAACGGCACCTGCGGCAGTGGGCCTTTCGGCGGAGGGGATGATCGATGCGGAGCGCGACTCGGCACGGGCCTCGCGAATTCTGGATGACCTGCCGTATGAATACGCGATCGTGCTGCGATGGAAATACTGGGACGGGCGATCGTCGCTGGAAATGGCTGAGGGGTTGGGGAAGACAGTAAAGGCGGTTGAACGCTTACTGGCGCGCGCCAGGGCGCAGTTCGGCAAACAGTGGTTAAATGACGGGAAAGGGAAGGAGGAAGAATGATGGAAGATTTACTGCGAGCCTCGTTGTCCTCTGATACCGATACCGCGCCGGGGGCACCGTCGACGCTCAAGTCCAGGATCTTTTCTGCTCTGGTACGGCTGGAGCAGGAAGACGGACCCTTACGAATTCTGTCGGAAAGCCGCGATGCGGGCGAGCAGCTTTGCGTGTTTGAGCATCTTGTCGCGGCAGTGCCGTCGGAAAAGGCGCAGGCGGCCAATCCCTGCGAGGTCTGCCACGCGAGACTGCTGGGTGAACATGTCGAGAATGCGCCGATTTACTGGCCTGGCTGCCCGTACTCGCGCTACTGCGGACACTAGCGGAAGACTTTGACGATCCCGAACTGGTTTTGAAAGTTCAGGAGCTTGCCGCCAATTGACGGACGCAGGTCTGTCGCCAGCGGATTGCGGCTCATCACTTCACTAAACGAATAGCGGAAGCCCCAGCCATTGGACAGCATGAGGTCCGTGCCGACTGCCACGCGGAGGCCTCCCAAGGTGCGTTCCCGCGCCTGCACCAGCGATGGTCCTGCGGATAGGTAGGGACGAATGCGCGAGGTACGCGGGCGGAAGTAGAGCATGGCTTCGAAGGTCCAGGAATGCTGCTTCGCCGTAAACTCGCGCTGGTTGAGCGAAGAGCCCGCAACCTCGGATGTCAGGATGCGATTGCGGTTGAACGAGTAGACGGATTCCGCGCCGATCCAGTCATTGAACAGATACCCGGCGGACGCCGCAAAGGCTGCTCCGGGCTTTGAGTCGTAACTGGCGGCCGCGACCGGAGAGGCCGAAACGGCAGCGCCATTCGAGATAGCCGCAGCGCCGCCCTGCGCCGATACAAAAACCTGTGCGGCGGCGGGCAACGCGAAGTTCAACGATAGAAGAAAAACCCAACAGAAGCGCAAACTGTTTTGAGAGTAGCGCCAGGAGGGGGGATTTCGCTACCCGTCGCGACATACAAGTCCGAAGCCGCGGGCACGAAGTCCGCGCAAAAACCGTAAGGAGACGAAATGAGTATGATTCGTTTGGGGTCCCTGGCTGTTGGTGCGCTGTTGGCACAAGCTCTGTTCGCGCAGCAGAACCCTGTGCAGTTTATCGCCGCCGGCAGCGTCATCGATCAGCCCGGCAGTTACGCTTTGAGCCGCAACCTGAATGTGAGCGACGGGCAAACGGGGGTGATGATTACCGCCAGTGGCGTCACACTGGATCTGAATGGCTTTGAGATCGGAGGCATCGGGCGCAACACTGGTACCGGCATACAGATTATGAACGCCACCGGCGTGCGGGTACACAATGGGCGCCTGTCGCGGCTGGGCTTTGGCGTTACGGTCATGAACAGCGCCAGCGTTACGCTTCGTGATCTGGACATTCGCGGCGCGGGTCTGCTGCCGCCGGAAGTGGGCGTGATGATCATGCAGTCGTCGGGCGTGGTGGTGGAGCGCAATAACTTCGCCAACGTTGGGCTTGGGATTTTTGTACGCGGCGGCATGAGCCATGGAAACCGGATTGTCGACAACAACCTGGTGTCTTTGAATCGCGGTCCGTTGGCCATCTGCTACAACCCCACGCCGACGGATACCAGATCACCGTCTGGCGACCTGATTTCCGGAAATACGATCTACGGATTCAATGGTGGGATCCAGATGGCGGCGACGTCGGGAGTGAACATGATTCGTGGCAACACGATTTTCTATTACTCGTTCGCGACCGAACTGAACGACTCGCCGAGCCGTGAGATGGAGAACTCGTCGGCTCAGATCCGGTAGTAGTTCCGCTGGTTGTTGTTGCTGAAATAGCAAAGGCCGCGAAGCGCCGTTTCCCAGCGCCTCGCGGCCTTTTTTCTCAGATTGTCGGAGACTACGACGCGCGGTCGAAGTATCCGGCGGCGAGTTCCGGCTTGATGTCCAGAGCCTGCTTCCAGAGCTTGCGAGCTTCGTCCTGCAGACCTTGCGCCTTGAGGGCGTGGCCGAGGTTCAGCATCGCTTCGGCGAACTGCGGCTTTTCGTTGAGCGCTTCGCGGTATAGGCGAATGGCATCGTCGAGTTGGCCGGACTTCTGCAAGAGCAGACCCGTGTTGTAGAAGAGTTCGGGCGAGCGCTCGCCGGCTTCGATCATGCGAGCCTGCATGTCGAGCGCCTGTTCGAAGTCTTCCTTCTCGATGGCCATGGCGGCGAGGCCACGGAGTGCGTCTAGCGAGGTGGGGTTCTGCGAGAGCACCACTTCGAAGGACTTGGCCGCGTGATCCTGCAACCCGGTGTTCCAGCAGCAAAGCGCGAGGTTCATATGCGCTTCCACCCACTCAGGGCGGCGGCGGACACACTGCTCGAACGCTTCGCCAGCCGTACGGTAGTCGTTACGCTGCAGGCGGATGTGGCCGAGGCGGAACCAGGCGTCTTCCCAGTCAGGGTTGCGCGATAGGAGCTTGGCGTACAACTGCTCGGCTTCTTCGGTGGCGTTCAACTGCTCGTAGACCGACGCGAGGTTGTACTGTACGTCGTTGAGTTCCGGCGCCAACTGCAGGGCCTTTTCGTACGAGGACTTGGCGCCTTCGAGGTCGCCCGATTCCTGCTGGGAAATACCGAGGTTTACCCAAGCCTGCTTGGCGTCCGGACGGATCTGCAACGCCTTGCCGTACGCGGCGATCGCGTCGGTGTAGCGGTTGCACTTCTGCTGCGCGACGCCCAGGTTGAACCAGCGTTCAAAGTGGTCCGGCGAGGCTTCGACGAGCTTGGCGCAAAAGGTGGCGGCGGCTTCATGGTCGTTCGAGGAGAACGCGCAGCTGGCCAGACCTTCGAGAGCGGTGAGAGAGTTGGGACGCAGGGTGAGCAGCTTTTCCGCGAATTCGCGGGTCATCGCTTCGTCCTTGCGGGCCATGCCGATGGTGACGAGATTGACCAGGCACTCTTCAAACTTGGGGTTACGCGACAGCAGCTTGCGGTAGCCCGCGGCGGCTTCGTCGAACTTCCACAAAATCTGCAGCGCTACGGCGCGGCCGAACTGCGCCGTCTCATTCTTTTCGTCGCGAGCCAGGACACGGTCAAACTGTTCCAAGGCCTGCTCGGCCTTGTCGCTGTGCAGTAGGCAGATCCCCAAGCCCAGGCGAGTGTCGACGCGTTCTGCGTCGTACACCAAGGCGCGCTGGAACGACGCCGCGGCCTCGGCCCACTTGGTCAGCTTTTCCTGGCAGATGGCCAGGTTGAAATTGGCCGTCGGATGGTTAGGCACCAGTTCGAGCAGCCGCTGGTACGAATTGGCCGCCTCTTCAAACTGGTTCAGTTCATAGAGCAGGTGGCCCTTGGCCGAGTGGACTTCCGGAGAATCCTCGCCCGCGTTCACGGCTCCCTGCAACTCTTCGAGCGCTTCCTGGCGCTTGCCTTCCAGATGCAGCGCCACCGCACGGGCCAAAAATGCGGAAACCGCGCTGTCTTTTTTCTCTGCCGGTCCTTTGCTCATCTTCCCTGTAGAACCTCTCTTCAGATCACTTCGAAAAACTCGTTGTGGGGTGGCGGCGTTCTGCCCCGCTCGGCCGGACTTCGCTTGTTCCCTCGTCTACACCCGCGGCGCAAACCAGGCGCAAATCTTACCGATCAGATCGTTCTGATAGGTCACCTGCACCCAGCGAACCCGGGATTCCTCACCGCGGCCGGAGAAAAACCCTACGCCGCCGAACGGGAACCGGTCATCCGACCAAGAGTCGACGACGGAGTCCTGCACAAGGATCGCGTAATCCGACCCCCTAATATCCATTCGGATGCGGAAGAGCGTGTCTTTATAGAGGTTGAGCGGTAAAGGATGCTCAATTCGCGGACCTTCTTTGCCGTCAACCACCGAATAACGCACGATTGTGTACCGAGGCAGGGGTCCGCCGCCGCGCTGTACCAGCTTGACAGCATGGTAGTTATTGAAATCTACAGCGCGGACTACCCAGCCGATGGCCGCATAGTCGATCTTGCCCAAAAACTGCACGGAATAATCCGTAAGATTCATGGACGGACGGTACAGGGCGAGGCTACGGGGCCGGATAAATCCGGTCTGGTCGTATGTCCAGGCGGTACCGTTGCGGGAGTCCCAACTGTCGAGGCCGAAGGAGAAGTCGTCGGCGAGTTCGACGGCGGCACGCGCCAGCAGCATGCGGTCCACCTGGTTGAGCTTGGGCTCCACCTTGGCTTCCGGGAGTCCGGCGGCGCCGGCAGGGGCGACGGCAGGCACCGCGGTAGCGGCCGGTAGCTTCGACTCCACGATCTTCCGTTCGCGCGTCGGATTGCGACGAATCACGGTAGACTGCGCGGCCGGCATCTCTTTGGCCAGGACCACTGGCTCGGCCAAGCTGCCGTCAAACGACGGCTTTAGTGCAACAAAGGCCAGTACGGGAATCGCAAGTGCGAGTGACCGGGTAAACCAGGATTGCGCCTGCCAGAACTGTACCACCCGGCCAAGATACGGCAACGCGCTTTGGGCGCGGCGCATGCCGGTGTGGCCGGCCGTCGTAGAACCCACCATCATGGACGGGTTGGTCGGCAGTTCCGGATCTTTCGCGGAACCGAGCGGCGGAACGGCCGGCAACTTCGGTTCGAAATCCGCAAGCCGGGCAACGAGCCGTGCCCAATCAAACTTGACGGGCTCGCCGATCCAACGAGGCAGGGCGGGGCGCGGCGGAATGATCCAGGGTTCGAGCGATTCCTTGTACACGTGCCGGTACGTACTGAGGTTGAACGACCGGAGCTTTTCCTTGCCGGGAGTACGGAACAGGCGGCGCGTCCGATTGCGCGAAGGCTCAGGCGTCGCGATCTCGGGGCCAGACACCGGGAGTTCCAAGGCTTCACCCGCAAACCAGAACCAGGACGTGTCCTCCCAGAGTGCATTGCGCGCGCCTTGGACGGCTGCGATGGCAGGCATCGTCAACGGCAAACACTGCGGAGGATGAACGGGGGGCGGCGCGAGTTCGAGTGGCGTATCCGGAGATAGTGCCTGATCGAGGGCGAACAACTGCGCGGTGGCGGTGTTCTCTTCCTCCGTCGAGGCGACGGGCGACATCGCCGCGAAGTGTTCGTGCAGAATGGGGGCGGCAGTGGGAGCGCAGCCACGGCGCGGGAAGCGCACACGGCAGATCTTGCTGAAAAACGGCGGCTCAACAGGCGCTGGAGGCGGCGGCGGTGGTAGTGGTTCGACGACCGGAGCTTCGGGTGGTGCAGCGGCAATTGCTGCCGGAGCGGAGACTTCCGGCGGAGCGGCCGGTGTTTCGACGGGAGCCAGATTCAACAGCCGCATCACACGATGGCGACCGGTTCTGGAGAGACCAGGGTCCAGCTGGACTTCCGCAGCGATAGCGTGTTTTTCCCGGGCAGCAGGCGATGCTTCCGGAAGGGATTGCTGTTCCAGGGCGCGTGCCGCGCCAACACCGAAGTATTCGCGGGCGTGCGCCTGGGAGCAAAATTCTTCACCCATCCGAGGGTAGAACTGCTTGCCGCACCGCAAGCATTCTGCTGTTGAGACTACCATCCATAATCATCATGGGCGGCGTCTGATAGGTTTACTACCGAGTGAATGCCTGACCTGGGGGGGATTTCCTCTAAGGTCTCTACTTAGCAGAGTAGTAGTACGTTCTATCCCGGATGGCTAGAGAACGGCTTTTTCTACTTCTTTGCGCTGCGCGAACGGTGGCGCAACCACAAGAGAACGCTCGATGCGAGTCCGGCGGCGATGCCCGTGGAAGGTTCCGGCACCGGTTCTGCGGCGAGGGTGATCACCTGGGGAGAAGCAAAGCGTCCGCCAAGGGAGGCTGTATTGTACGTGGTGGGGGCCGTCGTGTCGTTCGTGGTGCTGCTGCCGTCGCCGAGGGTCGCACCGGGGACGGGTCCATCGCTCAGGATTTCCGTGCTGCTGATGGTGGGCGTCACCGAGTAAGACGAGAAGCCGAACGCATCGCTGCCACTGGTGGTCGATTCGCTACCGACGGTTGTGGAGTTGGCGAGTAGGTTCACGAACTGCGTGGGGCTCTCGCCGCCATCGTAGGTAAAGAAGCTGGTGGTGTCCACCGGACCGGATCCGAAAGTCGCGTTGGCCGCCTGAATCTGTGGCGCAGAGAACGAATCCGCAGCAGGCCCCGAGGAGGACGCTACGTTGAGATACAGCACGTAACTGTCGTAGATGCGGCCGCCTGTCATATAAGAGGGCGTTTGGAGGCGCGACACCTGATCCAGGGTCGGGACCGAACGCTCGGTGGAGGTCAACTGGCTGGAAACACCGGGGTTGGCGATTCCGGCCCAGCAGGCCGAAGTGGCGAGGCCACAGTAAGCAATCGTGCGAATGAGCATGAAATTCCTCAGGGTGAGATCATTCTGAGAAAAAATCACGCTCGATCCCATCGAACCAAGGTACTGTCGGGGCTATCTCCTGTACTAAGCCTTTGCCAACACTTGTAAGGGGTACTAACCTATGACGCCCTCTAGGAAAGATGGCTAGCCGCTAGAGAATACCCCTAGTCGGGGCGGACCGCGTAGTACCCTTTGCGAGCAAAGATCTTGTATTCCTTGTTCTTGGGGCGGATTTCGAGCTTGCGGAACGTACCATCCTTGGTGCCGTTCGTGGGCGTGAAGCCAATGGAGTACTGGCTGCGGACGTCCTCTTCAATCTCTTTGAAGATTTCGTTGAGGTTCCCACGTCCGGCCTCGAACATGCGGCCGCCGGTCTCCTCGGACATGCGCTTGAGGTCGCCGGAAGAGGGACGGTAGAAGTATCCGTTCCGGCGGAAGTCCGCGTGGAAGATGCTGTAGATGATGGCGTCGGCTTTCTGGGCGCCTTCGATGGCCTTGTCGCGGGTGTAACGGCTGCCCTGGTCCATGCCGTCGGTGAGCAGAATCAACACTTTGCGTCCTACCTGAGATTTCAATTGGTCGGCAGCGGCGAGGTAGACGGCGTCGTAAAGGATCGTACCACGGGGGGTACCAACTGTGGGTACGGGCGAGCCGGTGGGGGAATACGCGCCGGGAGAACCGCTCAATCGGAGGTTATCGAGGCCGGCGCGGAGGAGCTTGGTGGAGTTGGTGTAGTCCTGCAGGAGTTCCGCCTCCGATCCAAAGCTGATGAGGAAGGCGAGGTCCTCTTTGCGGAGGACGCGACCAAAGAACGTGATGGCGGACTGCTTTTCCTCACCGATCAGGTTTTCCTGGCTCAAGCTGGTGTCGACGAGCATGCCGATGGTGAGGGGCAGGTTCGATTCGCGAGTGAAGTACTTGATGTCCTGCTTCTTGCCGTCTTCGTAGATTTCGAAGTCGTCCTTGGTGAGGGTGCCGACGAGTCCGTTCTTTTTGGTGCGGACATTGAAGAGTACGTTGACGATGTCGACGTCGACTTTGATGACGTCGTCCTGCGGCCAGGCCGGAAGGGCGAGCAGCAGTACTTCGGCGACCGCCACGGCAGGGAGCAACAGCCAGGATTTCATAGCTTGATTACTATGATAGATGCCCGCTATAGGAAAACCGTTCCCACCCGCATGCGCAAAGCTATCCTGCACCTGAAGAAGACCGACCCGGTGATCGCAGAGATCATCGCGAGAGTCGGTCCCTACCGTAAGGCTACGAGCGAGGTTAGCTTCCACAGTCTCGCGCGATCGATCGTATACCAGCAGTTGAGCGGCAAAGCGGCAGCGACGATTTTCGGGCGGGTGATGACGGCCGCCAAATGCCAGGATTGTCTGACCCCGGAAAAGCTCTTGAAGGTGAAGCCGGAACAGTTGCGGGCGGCAGGACTGTCGCAACAGAAGCTGTCGTACGTGCGGGATCTGGCGGAGAAGACCAAAGGCAAGCTGGTGGATTTTGAAGCGCTCCATACGCTCGAGGATCAGGCGGTGATCGAGCATCTGACGCAGGTCAAAGGTGTTGGTGTGTGGACGGTGCAGATGCTGCTGATGTTCGCGCTGGATCGTCCCGATGTCCTGCCGACGGCAGATTTAGGGATCCGGAATGCGATGAAGAAGGCGTACGGCTTGGCAGAGGCTCCAAAGCCTAAAGAAATGGAGGCCATTGCGGAGAAGTGGCGCCCATATCGTACGGTGGCGTGCTGGTATTTGTGGCGGAGTCTGGACGGTCCTGCGGCGTTGTAGCAGGAGGTGGAAACCTAGGAGGCTGACTCTTCCTCTTGGGCGCTACTGTCTTCCAGAGCGTCCAGATGATCGCCATGCGCAGCGGCGTAGCGCTTCAGGACCTTCACGGAGTTCCCTGTAGAATAGCCTGCGGTACGAAGGCGACGATAAACCGACGCAAGCTTCTTTTCATCCTGCAGCATCTCCGCCAAGTCCTTGCCGCGGAACTTGCGCTCCAAAAACTGTTCGATGAGTTGACATTCGTCCTTGCCGGCAAATGCTTGCTGTACCGCTTTCTGCGCGAGAGGGGCGGCGATGCGCCGGGTGCGTAGATCCCGCAGGACCCGGGCGCTTCCAAAGGACTGGTTGTCCCGCCGGGCTGCCGCGTACGAATCCGCGAAAGCTTTGTCATTCAGATAACCATATTCGCGGAGCGCGTCGACGACTTTGGGAATATCGTCCGGGTCGGAGGCCTTGCGGAGGAGCTTTTGTTTCAGATCTCCAGCCGACATTGCACGTCCGCTCAGGATTTTCACGGCGTAGTCCTGCAATTGCGGAAGGTCCAGCGTCTTCTTTAGTTTGGACGAAACAAAAGGCATGCCGTGATATTCTTATGGTGGACGAAGCAACGCAGAAATGCGAGTGGAATCGACGTACCGGACACAGAAAGGACTTTGAGCATGGAAGACGATAGCAAACTGGGGTATTTTTTCCTTGGCTTGGGCGTAGGCATCGCGGCAGGTCTGCTTTTTGCGCCGAAGTCGGGCGAGGAGACACGCGCCCTGATCCGGTCAAAAGCCAACGATGGCAAGGATTATGTGAAGCGCCGGTCGGGTGAGGTGAAGGAATCCGCTTCCGAACTCATCGATAAGGGCCGCGAAGCAGTCAGCCGCCAGAAAGAACAGCTTTCGGCTGCCGTACAGGCCGGCAAGCAGGCCTATCGCGAAACGGTAGCGTCCGCCGATTAGTGATTTGTTCCATCCGCTCCAGAACCTGCTGGGGCGGATGGACGTCTTAGATAAAGTAGGGCTCAATCCATGGATCAACAGACTCTGCTGTACATCATGACTGCGTTTGTGGTTCTGGCCGGCATTGCGATGGCGGCACAGGCCGTGGCGATTATTGCCTTGTACAAGGGCATGAAAGTCACGCAGGAGAAGGTTGCTGCCATGATTCCCAAGGTAGAAGGCCTTGTTCCCATGGTTGAGAACGTTGTTCCGAAAGTGGAACGCCTCGTCGAGTCCTCACAGTCGGCGATTGACCAAAGCCGGGCGCAGATCCTCGAAATCACGGGCAAAACCGTCGAAATTTTGGATACCGCACGCGTACAGTTGAATCGTGTGGATAGCCTGGTTTCGGATGCCACCTCGCGGGCACGGGTGCAGTTGGAACGCGCCGAAGCAGTGGTGGAAGATACCCTGACGCGGGCGCAGGAAACCGTCGGCGTCGTCCATAGCGGAGTGATGAAGCCGCTACGCGAAATTCAGGGTGTTACGGCAGGTGTAAAGACCGCATTGGCGTTCCTCGCCAAGGGTACTCGTCCGAGCGTCAATCAAGTGACGCAGGACGAGGAGATGTTCATCTGAGCGCCGTTTCCCTCCCCTATAACTCTCAGATTTGAAAAAACTTCCGATGAGCTTGGACAAGGGCTTTGTTTGCAACGCAATTGCGTGCAGATGCTCGTCCCGAGCTCATGAACGACCGGATTCTCAGCGCACTTCAGGAATATGAGTACGACCCCGACCAGGGGTATAACTTCCTGCGGGAGCTTCACGAAGAGGACTCAGCCAGATTCCAGTCTGGCGCCTTTGCCGCGTTGCTGCTAGGGAATACCGCTGCCGGTCACAAGGAGATGATGAAGCTTGTGCGGGAGTCCGGCGGGGACTTTCTGCACAAGTTGATCGATCTGAACCTGGATTTGAACGATGCCATCCGTGGGATGACGGTGCTGTGCCGTGCGGAGCCGGGGGCTGACGTACGGCTGGTGCGGCTGCTGGTTCACCCGAAGATCTGTGAAGATCCACGCGTGCTGAGCAGAGTGATGGACATCCTGGACCGGTTGCCTACGCTGCCGCGCATGGTGCCGATTCTCATGCAGGTGTACCGCGCGTCAAGCAAGCAGGTGCGAGCGCGCATCACCACGATGATCGGGCGGGGGCACCGCAACGAAGGATGGGTGGAGCAGCGGCTGTCGGACCCGGATTCGCGGGTGCGGGCGAACATCGTGGAGCTGTACATCGGGCATTCAACGCCGCTAGCGGTGGACGTTTTCCGGCGCGGGATTGTGGACAGCGCGGCGCGCGTGGTGGCGAACTCTGCGCTGGGGATGTACTATGCAGCCTCGGCTCCCACATTGCAATTTTTGGGCGAGCAGATGGCGGTATCCGAGTCCGCCAATGAGCGCGCGGCGGCGGCCTGGGCCATGGGACAGAGCCGGGACCTGCGCTTCCGGGCGGTGTTGAGCCGTCTGATGCGGGATCCGGATCCGATGGTACGGCGGCAGTCGATTCGGGGCATGGCTGTTTTGCGCAAAGAGGAAGCGTTTTGGGAAGGCGAGGACGCCAGCACGGCGGCCATGCAGCCTGCCAATAATGAAGAGGAAGCTAGGCCTCGCGCCGTAGTGCGGCCTACGCTGCAGTTTCGCAGTCCGACAGGATCTGTGCAGTACCGGCTGGAGATCTTCCGCATAACGGCGGGCGAGGTTGGCGAAAGCGCGCGGCTGACACCGCTGGCGGGTGTACGGCCGATTGAGGTCCACACCTACGAGAATCGCGAGCCCGTGCTCGACTATGAGTTGCACGAGAGCGCGGGCAAGGACTGCCTGGGCGTGTACGAACTGGTGTTCCAATCCCGATTTGCGGGTCGCGAGCCGCAAGTCACCTTTCAATACCGCGCGCATAACGGCGACTACAAGCCGGCCTAATCGTTTCTCCCTGCGTTTCCACCGAAGCTGATAAACTGGGCGGACACAAGTTGTAGGCCTGCGCCTGCGCTTGCCCCGACTAGCGATGTCCGCATCCGACTCTTCGAGAGAGCATCTTGCCCGGCAACTGTTCCAGGAAGCCTTCGAACACCAAATGTCCGGCGACCTGGACCTGGCGGCCAGTCTATACAAGAACTCGATCGAGCTCTTTCCAACCGCGGAGGCCTACACGTTTCTCGGCTGGACGTACCGCTATCAAGGCAAAATCGATGAGGCCATTGAAGAATGCAAGAACGCGATCCTCATTGACCCGGGGTACGGTAACCCTTACAACGACATCGGCGCTTACCTAATAGACAAGGGAAATTACGACGAGGCTATCGTCTGGTGCGAGAGAGCGCTGGCCAGCAAACGGTATGAGACGTTCCAGTTTCCCTGGTACAACATGGGTCGCGCATACGCGGAAAAAGAGATGTACAACAAGGCCATCGAGTGCTTCAAGCGCGCGCTGGTGATCGATCCGGAATACTCGCTGGCGCGGGAAGCGCGCGAAGCGGTAAGCCGGTTGTTGCAATAAGGAGTGTTCGAAAAGTGATGAGCGAAAAGACGACAACACCAGCAGTATCATCCGCATCGCGACGGGTGTTTCTGAAGAGCGCGGGCGCGGCATTGACGGCTGCATCGTATTCCCGCGTAATGGGCGCCAACGACAAGGTGCATGTGGCGGTGGTGGGCCTGGGCGGACGTGGACAGGCGCATATGAAGTCGTACGGCGAGTTGCCGAGCATCGCTCGCATTGTGGCGCTGTGCGACGTCAATCAGGCAGCGGTCGAACGCGGCCAGGCGACGGTACGCAAGGCCACCAACGAAGACCCCAAGGGTTACGAAGACATGCGCAAGCTGTTTGAGGACAAGAACGTCGACGCCGTGTCGATGCCCTTGCCCAATCACTGGCACGCGCTGGCGACGATTTGGGCCGTACAGGCGGGCAAGGACGTCTACATCGAAAAGCCCGCGTCGCACAACATCTTTGAAGGCATCCAGATGACGGCGGCCGCGCGCAAGTACAAGCGCATGGTGCAGGTGGGTTCGCAGAGCCGTTCGATTCCGCACAAGATGCAGGCGATGAAGCTGATCAACGAAGGGGCGATCGGGCAGGTGTATATGTCCAAGGGCCTTTGCTTCAAGCGCCGCAAGTCCATTGGACATAAGGCGGACGAGCCGACGCCGGCGGGTTTGAACTGGGATTTGTTCCTGGGTCCTGCGCCAATGCGTCCGTACAACGAGCTGCGGTTCCGCTACAACTGGCACTGGTTTTGGGATACCGGCAACGGCGACATCGGCAACCAGGGCGTACACGAGTTCGACATCGCGCGATGGGGGCTGAACGACGTGACGCTACCGAAAACGGTGGTGTCGACGGGCGGCAAGTATGCCTACACCGACGATCAGGAAACGCCGAACACGCAGTTTGCGGTACTCGATTACGGCAACGGCAAGCAGATTGAGTTCGAGGTACGCGGGTTGTTGACGGGCGGCGAAGGCGGATTGCAGCGCCGTGGCAGCAACTACGTGGGCGACTTGTTCTGGGGTACGGAAGGCTGGATGTCGGTAGACGGCGCCGGCTTTACGATCTACAAGGGCGAGTCCAACGAAGTGGCAATGGAAGGCAAGTCGCAGGGCGGCGACACGGTTCCGCACATGCAGAACTTTATCGAAGCCTGCAAGAGCCGCGACCATACGAAGCTGCATGCGGACATCGAAGCCGGCGCGACGTCGGCGGCGCTGTGCCACCTGTCGAACATCGCGTACCGGCTGGGTCGCAAGTTGACCTTTGACCCGGCCACGATGAAGTTTGTCGGCGATAGCGAAGCAGATAAGATGCTGACCCGCGAATACCGCAAGCCTTACGTTGTACCGGAGAAAGTCTAATGGAGAGACGGCATTTCTTTTTGGGCGCCGCGTCGGCGCTGGCGGCGCAGAGCGTGATGGGCGCCAATGACAAGATCAACGTAGCGGTAGTGGGCCTGGGCGGGCGCGGCCAGGACCACATGAAGACGTACCTCAAAATTGCTGACGCTCGCATTTCTGCGGTGTGTGATGTCAATCAGGCAGCAGTAGAACGGGCGCAGACCCTGGTGAATCGCGAGTCCGGGGCGTCGCCCAAGGGCTACAAGGACATGAAGGAGGCGTTCGCGGATAAGAACGTCGACGCCGTGTCCATGCCGTTGCCGAACCACTGGCACGCGTTGGCGACGATCTGGGCGGTGGAAGCGGGCAAGGACGTGTACATCGAGAAGCCCGCGTCGCACAACATCTTTGAAGGCATCCAGATGACGGCGGCGGCGCGCAAGCACAACCGCATGGTGCAGGTGGGGTCACAAAGCCGCAGCATCGCGCACAAGATGAAGGCGATGGAGTTGCTCAAGCAGGGCGTCATCGGCGATGTGTACATGGCCAAGGGGCTTTGCTACAAGCGCCGCAAGTCCATTGGTCGCAAGCCCGATGAGCCGGTACCGGCCGGGCTCGATTGGAGCGGATTTCTGGGTCCTGCGCCGATGCGTCCGTACAATGAGCTGCGGTTCCGCTACAACTGGCACTGGTTCTGGGACACCGGCAATGGGGACATCGGGAATCAGGGTGTCCACGAGATGGACATCGCGCGCTGGGGCATGGGACTCGGGCTGCCAACGTCCGTCGTGTCCACGGGCGGCAAGTTCGCCTATGACGACATGCAGGAGACTCCGAATACGCAGTTCGCGACCTTCGGGTATGACAACGGCAAGAAGGAGATCCAGTTCGAGGTCCGCGGCTTGCTGACGGGCAACGATGAGGGTCTGCCGCGGCGTGGCGTCAACACCATTGGCGATCTCTTCTACGGTACAGAGGGATGGTTGGCGGTGGATTCCCACGGCTTCCAGGTGTACAAAGGCGAGAAGAGTGAGAAGACGATGGACGTCGCGCCGGAGGGTGCGATTTGGGACACCGAGCCGCACATGACCAACTTCCTGAAGGCGGTGCGGAGTCGGAAGCATACGGACCTGAACGCGGATATCGAGATCGGGGCGACGAGCGCGGCCATGTGCCACCTGGCGAATATCTCGTACTTGCGTGGCGGCAAAAAGCTGCTGTTCGATCCCGCGAAGATGCAGTTCACGAATGACGCGGAAGCGAACAAGATGCTGACGCGCGAGTATCGCAAGCCGTACGTGGTGCCGAAGATCGCGTAGCTCAGCTTTGGGTTTTGCAGAATGCTGCCGGATCTTCGGGTCCGGCAGCATTTTTATTGGAAGGGATGCGCATAATGGGCAGATGACAAAAACGAAGGCGGTCTTTGGGTCACTTCTGCTGTTTTCCCTGTGCGGCTTGGGGCAAACAGTCGTCATCGAAACCAGCCTGGGTGAGATTGAGGTCGTACTGGATCCGGCGAAAGCGCCCAACACCGTCCGAAACTTCTTGCAGTACGTGGATAGCGGACGCTATAACGGCGGACGCTTTCATCGAACTGTTCTGATGGATAACCAGCCGCAGAGTCCGGTCAAGATCGAAGTGATTCAGGGCGGCACGAAGCCGGGGTCGGCCAGCGAACCGGCGATCGCGCTGGAGCGTACCAACGTGACCGGGCTGAAGCATCTGGATGGCGTGATTTCGATGGCGCGTAGCGGTCCGGATACGGCGACGTCAGACTTCTTCATCTGCATCGGAGATCAACCGGAGTTGGACTTTGGAGGCAAGCGCAATCCCGACGGTCAGGGGTTCGCGGCGTTTGGTCGTGTGACGCGCGGGATGGATGTGGTGCGGAAGATCCAGCGCTCGCCGCATGACGGCCAGAAGCTGACGCCGCCGGTGGAGATCCTGAGTATACGAAAGCGGCCTAACTGATCATCAACGAGCATCACTTAACGTGGCGGCGCGAACTGCGGAGTTTGCTTTTCACTGAGGGCGACGTTTGCGGCATCGCGAACCCATGCGTGTGTGGACGCGGTCGCGAGTTTGTTCACCTGAGTCCAAAGTTCCGCGTGTTCCCGGAAGTCGATACCAGCGGGGCCTGCTAGCAACTGCAGCACCTCCAACACACCTAGCGGGCTTGCGTCCGCGAGCAAAGCCGCCAGTTGCTCGGCTGTAAGATTATCTCCGGCAGGTCCGATGTTGGACCGATTGGCGATCGCTCGACCATCGTCATCCTCCACGCGAATCAGGCGAGCTCCCCGGTCGCCAATAGCGAAGTGCTCTTTCGCCACATCGGAGAAGAAGCCCTTGTGCCCATCCTCGAAAGTAACTGAGTTGCTCATATCCAGAGTCAAGATGTGGGTACCGAAGGTTGCAGAGTAGTGCATCCGGGCGGCGGCGGGCTCAATTCTGCCACCAGTCGAAAAGCACTGATTGCGCGTAGGCTTACTAACTAGATCATCGAAAAACAGAAGGCAGGCTGCCGACCATCCCGGCTTTATGATGCTGGCCGTAACGAACAGCGCTGCCAAGTGAGTCTTCTTTTCCGTCGCGATGAGCCAAATGCGCCAGAGCTTCGGACGTTCCAACCCGGATTTTTCGCTCCACTCGAGTACATTGTTGAGCGTATTCTCGTCCTCCGCCCGGAGCGACATGGGTTCGATTTGCTGCGCACCGAGCCAGGTCGTACAGGCGAGAGCCAGGATCAGAACACGCATGGTGGAAGCGTAGCAAGAAACGCCGCCACACGACACAGTGGACCCATTCCGCCGAGTGAGTCCGGCGCGTGCGGCGGCTGCCTTAAGGAGGGAGGCAAACGATTGGTTAGAGTGATAACCCGTCTGCTAGACAGAACCCTCCTGCGGCGCCGGAGTCGGTAAAGAGTGCGTTAAAAATCAGCCGTTTGTAAAGACTAACTGGCCGCCCAGGTGATGCCCATGTACGAGCTGGCGATCACGATCAAACCAAACGCGATGCGGTACCAGGCGAACAGGGTGAAGTCATGCGTCATCACGTAGCGCAGGAACCAGCGTACGCAGGCGAACGCCGATAAAAACGCCGCGATGAGGCCCACGCTGAACATGCCGATGTCGTCGGAGGAGAGCAGTGCCCTTTCTTTGTACAACTGGTAGGCGCCGGCCGCGATCAGGGTGGGTACGGCGAGGAAGAACGAGAATTCCGTCGCGGCTTTGCGAGAGAGGCCGAAGAGGAGTCCGCCGATGATGGTGGCGCCGGAACGGGAAACGCCCGGAAACAGCAGCGCCAACGTCTGCGCGCAGCCCATTTTGAGGGCGTCGAGCCAAGTCATGTCGTCCACCTCGCGTACCGTGACGGTATGCTGGCGGCGTTCGGCCCAAAGCATGATGAAGCCGCCGATGATGAAGGCGAGCGCGACCGGGATGGGGTGGAACAGGTGCTGCTTCACCAGTTTGCCCACGGCGAGGCCGAGTACGGCGGCGGGCATGAAGGCGATAAGCAGGTTGAGGATGAACTTTTGCGAGCGCGCTTCTGTGAGTACGCCCTTCAGGACGTCCAAAAATCGCTGACGGTACTCCCAAATGACGGCGAGAATGGCGCCGGTTTGGATGACGATGTCGAACACCGCTCCTTTGGGGGTGTTGAAGCCGAGGAGTTGCCCGGCAAGGATCAAATGCCCAGTTGAAGAGATGGGCAGAAATTCGGTGAGTCCTTCGACAATGCCCAAGACAAGGGCTTTGGCGAGGAGAATGAGGTCCACCGTTGGATTGTAGCTTGCCGGGTATGGGAAACTGAGCCTTAGCATGCCCGAAATCCGCGAAAAATCCCAACTGATGAGCGCGTCGGAAATTGACCGGACGCTGGTGCGTCTGGCGCACGAGATTCTGGAACGGACGGAAGACCTTGGCAAGATCGCCTTTATCGGCATCAAGCGCCGTGGCGTACCGCTGGCCACCCGTTTGGCCAAGAAGATCAAAGACCTGGAGCGCCGCGAGGTTCCCGTCGGACAGTTGGACATCAACCTGTACCGCGACGATCTTTCGACGGTGGGTGACCAGCCGACGGTGCATGCCAAACAGATCGACTTCGACATCACGGGCAAGGACGTCATCCTGATGGACGACGTGCTGTACACCGGCCGTACGATTCGCGCCGCTCTCGACGCGCTGTTCCACCATGGCCGTCCCGCACGCGTTCAGTTGCTGGTGCTGATCGATCGCGGCTGGCGCGAACTGCCGATTGAGGCGCGCTATGTGGGCCGCATGGTACAGACGTCGGCGAACGAGATCATCGAAGTGAAGTTCACGGAAATCGATCAGGCGGAAAAGGTGCTGTTGGTGGAAAAGATCGGATGAGCGGTCTTTTAGGCATCGAAGATTTGGATCGGGGATTTATTCAGTCGATCCTCGATCGTGCCGCGGACTTTCAGGTGAAAGACGGCGGCAGTACCTTTCAAAAGCTGAATACACTGCAGGGCAAGACGCTCGTCAATCTGTTTTTTGAGGCTTCCACCCGCACGCGCACCAGCTTTGAGATCGCCGCTAAGCGCCTGGGTTGCGACACGATTTCGATCACCGCTTCCGGTTCGAGCGTGTCCAAGGGCGAGAGCCTCGTGGATACACTGGCGACGCTGGCGGCGATGCGTCCCAACGCGATCGTCATGCGGCATGCAGCCTCTGGCGCACCACACTTTTTGCAACGCCACCTAAACATCCCGATCGTGAATGCTGGCGACGGTTTGCATGAACATCCAACGCAGGCGCTGCTCGACGCGCGCACGATTCTCGATCGCCGCAGGAGCCTTTCTGGCTTGCGCGTGGCGATTATCGGAGACATCGCACACAGCCGCGTCGCGAGGTCCAACATCCATTTGCTGTCGAAGTTCGACGCCCACGTCGTGTTGTGCGGACCTGCGCCGTTGTTGCCGCCGGAACTCGCGCGACTCGCCCCGGGAGTGATTCTCACCACCGACATGCGCGAGGCGATTCAGCGTGCCGACGTGGTGATGATGCTGCGCGTACAGCTGGAGCGGATTACGGAAGCAGCATTCCCCGCCGGTGAGTACTTCAAGTTTTACGGGCTGCGCGCCGAGCATCTGCATCTGGCGAATCCCGAGGTGCTGGTGATGCATCCCGGCCCCATCAATCGCGGCCGTGAGATTTCGTCCGAGGTGGCGGATAGTAAGGCGTCGATGATTTTGAATCAGGTTGAGAATGGCATCGCCGTACGCATGGCTGTGCTTGAGAGGATCTTGCAGCAATGAGCCGCCGGCTTGTGATCAAGAATGGCCGCGTGATGGACCCTTCCTCCGGGTTTGACGCTGTGGCCGATGTGGCGATTGAAGACGAAGTCATCAAGCAGGTGGGCGGCGACGTCGATGCGACGGGCGCTGAGGTGATCGACGCGACCGGCCTGATTGTCGCGCCTGGGTTCATCGACATGCACGTGCATCTGCGCGAGCCCGGCTTTGAGCATTCGGAAACGATTGAGACGGGCATCAACGCGGCGGCCGCTGGCGGATTCACGACCGTTTGCTGCATGCCGAACACGAATCCGGTGAACGATTCAGCGATGGTGACCAACTACATCATCGAAAAGGCGCGGCGACTGAACAGCGTGACGGTGTACCCGATTGGGGCCATCACCAAGGGAAGCCTTGGCGAGGAATTGGCCAGCATCGGATCGATGAAGCAGGCTGGCATCGTGGCGATCTCCGACGACGGCAAGCCAGTCATGAATGCGCGCGTGATGCGCCGGGCGATGGAGTACGCCAAGGCGTTCCACATCCCGGTCATCCAGCATTGCGAGGACCTGCACCTGAGTCACGGCGGTGACATGCACGAAGGCATGGAAAGCGTTCGCCTGGGACTTCGTGGCATCCCAGCCTGCTCGGAAGATGTGATGGTGGCGCGCGACATCCTGCTCACGGAAGTAACCGGTGCGCGCTATCACGTCGCACATTTGTCCACCAAGAACTCGGTGGCGATGGTGGCGTTCGCCAAGGCAAAGGGCCTGCCTGTGACTTGCGAGGTGACCCCGCACCACTTTGCACTGGCCGATTCTGACGTACTGCCTTACGATTCGAACTACAAGATGAAGCCGCCACTGCGGAGCGGTCCGCACGTGCAGGGCTGTATCGACGGCATCGTGTCGGGTACGGTGGACGCTCTGGCGACGGATCATGCACCGCATTCGGGCGCAGACAAGATGCAGGAGTTCGAGCGTTGCCCGTTCGGAATTCTGGGGCTTGAGACGGCGATTCCGCTAAGCCTGCACCATCTGGTACATCCTGGCCGCATCTCACTGATGAAGATGATCGCGCTGTACACGACGGGTCCTGCAGGTGTGTTGCGGCTGGATCGCGGCACGTTACGCGTAGGCGCGCAGGCGGACATCACGATCTTTTCGGCGACGCAGAAGTGGACGTACGACGTGAACAAGTCGAAGTCCAAGAGCCGCAACTCGCCGTTCCACGGGCATGAGTACGTGGGCGGGCAGGCGACGGCGATTGTGGCGGGTCGCGTTGTGGGATCGACCTTAGGCTAGCTTGGGATTCTTGATGCGGCCAGCGCCCTTGCACTGGTCGCACGTGACGGTGCCTTTGCCATAGCAGGGGCGGCATTCGCCGGGCGGGTTCTTCTCGTTGTAGCCGACGCCTTTGCATCGCTGGCAACGGACCGTACCGGCGCCGTCGCAGATGCGGCAGTTGATCGTTTCTTCTCTGTCCACATCGCAAGGATTACACAGGATTGGCGTATTGCGTGCTACAGAAATGTCGCACCGATGGACGAAATTCTCGAAACGTGGCCCCACTTGTCCTCGGCGGAGCGAATGGCGATCTTCGCCAGCATTCCGCGAGGGCAAGTGGATGAATTTTTTCTGGACCTTCCCAGTCGCGACCAGTGCGAGATCGTCCACGCGCTGCCGGAAAATGAGCGTCGCATCTGGCTCCGCCTGCTCGACCCCGACGATGCCGCAGATTTGATCCAACTCGCACCTAGCGACGAGCGAAGTGCTCTGCTTGCTCTGCTCGATCCGGTGGCGCAACGCGAAGTAGCAGCGCTCATGGCGTACCAGGAGGACGAGGCCGGCGGCTTGATGAGTCCTCGATTTGCCCGTCTCCGTCCGGAGATGACGGTGGACGAAGCGATCGCGTACTTGCGGCGGCAGGCTCCGCAGTTTGAAACCATGTACTACGCGTACGCGCTGGATGAACGTCAGCGGTTGGCGGGCGTAGTCTCGTTTCGAAGCCTGTTCTCGGCAGACCGCGAAACCACGGTCCGCGAGGTCATGCGCACCAACCCACTGACGGCCACCGAGGATATGGATCAGGAAGCCGTTGCCAAGCTGTTTTCCAAACACCATCTGCTCGCCGTACCTGTCGTAGATTCCGCCAACCGCATGAAAGGTATTGTGACTGTCGACGACATTGTCGATGTCGTGCAGGAGGAGGCCAGCGAGGACATACAAAAACTGGGCGGCATGGAGGCTCTGGACGCACCGTATTTGGAGATCGGCTTCTGGCGCATGGTGCAGAAGCGCGCCGGTTGGTTAGCGATCCTTTTCGTGGGCGAGATGCTGACGGCTACGGCGATGGGGCATTACGAGGAAGAGATCGCACGGGCTGTTGTGCTCGCGCTGTTCGTACCGTTGATTATCAGCAGCGGCGGCAACTCGGGTTCGCAAGCGACAACGTTGGTGATCCGCGCGATGGCCATCGGTGAGGTACGCCTGCGCGACTGGTGGAAGGTTGTGCGTCGTGAATTCTGGGCTGGCTTGGTGTTGGGCACCGTGCTGGCGGTGATTGGGTGCAGCCGTATCTGGATCTGGCAAGGCATCTGGAGGCCGTATGGCGACCATGCAAAAGTCGTGGCACTCACGGTGGGCATCAGCTTATTGGGCGTGGTCTTGTTCGGAACGCTGGCAGGATCCATGCTGCCCTTCCTGCTGCGACGAGCCGGACTCGACCCGGCAAGCGCGTCTGCACCGTTTGTAGCGACGCTGGTGGACGTAACGGGGCTGGTGATTTACTTCACCGTGGCGAGCGTAATCATGCGAGGCACGCTGCTCTAGAGCTTGAAGACCACCTGCATCGCATCCTCATCTTCATCGAACGTCACCGTAGCGCCTAGCTTTTCTACCACGCGCAGCATGCCGCGATTCTCCGTGAGCACAATGCCTTCAACGATCGAAATGCCTTCTGCCTTGGACACGAGCAGAATATGCTGCATCAAGGCCGTACCGAGGCCGGCGCGCTGGCAGGCATCGCTAACGACGATCGCGTACTCGGCACGGCTCGTGTCCCGCTCGCGCACAATGCGGACCACGCCCAGAATGTCCCCGCCGCTTTCTGCGACCAGCGCGATCTCACGGTCATAATCCACGAAGCAGACGCGCGTCAGACGTTCGTGCGCGATGCGTTCGCTGAGCTTTAGGAATCCGAAGTAGCGCGAGTACACCGTACGGTCCGACAGCGTGGTGTGGAAGCGCGCGATGGAAGGCTCGTCTTCCGGGCGAATCGGACGGATGGTGCACGGCGCGCCGTTCTTCAACTGCAACTGCCAGGTGTACTGTTCGGGGTATGGGCGGATGGCGGGTCGCGGAATGCGAACGCCGGGCTCGTGCAGCAGGATGCGCGCGTCGAGCGCGACGACGCCGTACGCGGAGACGTGCAGCGGATTCACGTCGATCTCTTTGATCTCCGGAATGTCCATCACCAGAGTGCTGAAGTGGACGAGCGTTTCTTCCAGCGCTTCCATGTCGGCTGGCGGGCGGCCTCGCACACCAGCGAGGGCTTTGCGGATCTTGGTGCGCTCAATCAAGCGGCGGGCGAGCGTGGTGTTGAGCGGCGGCAGGGCGAGCGAGGTGTCCTGATATACCTCAACCAGTTCGCCTCCAGTGCCGAACAGGATCACCGGGCCGAACTGCGGATCGGTGGTACTTCCCAGGATCACCTCATAGCCCTGGGACTTGTCCACCATGGTCTGTACGGTGACGCCTTCAAAGCCGGGGATAGCGGCGAGGTCACGGTAAGCGGCGCGGAACTCGCCCTCATTGCGGATGTTCAGGCGTACGCCGCCAACGTCGGTTTTATGAGTGATGGTTTGTGAGTTCAGCTTGATCGCCACGGGGTAGCCGATGCTGGCGGCGCGGGTGGCTGCCTCTTCTTCCGTTGAGGCAAGCTCGGTGCGCACGGGCGGGACACGATAAAGGTCCAGGATGCGCTTCGATTCAAACTCCGTGAGCAGGGTGCGGCCTTTGGACCGGACGTCGCGGACGATGCGGGTAGCCTCATCTTTGTTTTCCGGCAGCGGGTCCACTTGCGCGGGCGTTTCATAGAGACCGCGCAGACTGTACTCATAGCGCCACATGGCGGCGAAGGCTCGCGCGGCGCTGTCGGCAAATGGGAAGTTGGGGATGCGCTTGCGCTCGACAACCTCGATCGCGCCGGCGACAGAAGCGCCGCCCATAAAGCTGGCGAGGATCGGCTTGTTGGACGGGTACTTCAACTTGGCCAGCGATTCGGCAAGCTGTGTGGCAGACGTCATGCCCTGCGGCGTAACGACCACGACGACGCCGTCCACTGTGGGGTCCGCGACCACGAGTTCCATGGAGCGTTGGAACCGTTCAGGACCGGCATCGCCCAGGATGTCCACGGGGTTGGCGTGGGACCAGTGCGGCGGTAGGAACCCGTCCAACTGCTCAATAGTTCTCGGATCAAGCGGTGCGAGTTCGCCGCCGTTTTCGATCAGCGCGTCGGCGGCGAGGACGGAAGGTCCGCCGGCGTTGGTGAGAATCGCGAGTTTGTTGCCGCGTGGGCGAGGCTGCTTGGCGAGCGTGTTGGCGATGTAGAAGAGCTCGGCGATACGGTTGACACGGAGTACGCCGCAGCGGCGGAAGACGGCGTCCATCACCTTGTCGCTCGATGCCATGGCTCCGGTGTGCGACGCCGCGGCCTTGGCGGCAGCATCGGTACGACCGGCTTTGACGACGATCAGAGGCTTCGATTGCGCGACGGCGCGGGCAGCGGAGACAAAGCTACGAGCATCGTCGATGGACTCGATGTACATCAGGATGCTGGAGGTGTGGGGGTCGCTGCCGAGGTGGTCGATGAGGTCGCCCCAGCCGACGTCGATCATGGAGCCTGCGGACACGAAGGCGCTGAAGCCGAGTCCGTTGCGCTGGCTCCAGTCGAGTACGGCAGTGCAGAGGGCGCCGCTTTGGGACACGAAGGCGACGTTGCCGGTGGCGGCGGATCCATTGGCGAAGGTCGCATTGAGACCAGCGTACGGGCTCATGACGCCGAGGCAGTTGGGCCCGATGATGCGCATGGAGGACTGTGCGGCCTCGCGCAGGACTTCCTTTTCCAGTTGTTTGCCGCGCTCGCCAGCCTCGCGAAATCCGGCGGAGATGATGATGGCGCCGCGGACGCGGGCAGCGGCGCACTGGCGTACGACATCAGGCACGGTACGCGCGGGTGTGGCGATCACGGCAAGGTCGATGCGCGCGGGTACGGAGGCGATGTCGGGGTAGCAGCGCACGCCCATCAACTCCTGATGATTGGGGTTGACCGGGAAGACGCGCCCCCGGAAGGGTGCCTGTAAAAGGTTCGTGAGTAGGGACCGGCCCACGCTGGCGTCGGCTTCCGTAGCGCCGATGAGCGCTACGGTTTTGGGATCGAAAAAGACGCCGAGTGACATGGCGTTAGGGGTTCTTCTTGGCGATCTTCTCGTGGATGCCGTTGACTTCCTGCAGAGCAGCCGACCCGTACCAGGGGTGAAGTTCCATCACCAGGGCTCCCGATTGGATGGCAGGGTCGGTCTTGGTGAGCGCTTCTGCTTCGGCTACGGATTCGACGTTGAAGATGTAGATGCCGCGGAGTTCGCCGCGGTCGAGGAAGGGTCCTGCAATGGCGAGTTTGCCTTCCTTGGCCATCCGATTGATGTTGGCCATGTGGCCGCCCATCACCTTTTGCGATTCGGCGCGGTCTTTGGGGGGCGTGGGTCCGGCCTTGAGGAAGGCCATGACGTATTTGCGCATGCCCATCTCGTCGGCGTGGAGTTTCTTGGCGAGAGCCTCGTCGAAGTTGGATTGGGCCTGGAGCGCAACGGACAGCGCGAGAGCAACAAGGAATCGCATGAAGCGATTCTAGCAGCGGAGTCGGGAGAGGTAGTTGAGCAGTTCGAGGCGCGTGGAATGAGAGTCGGCCAGCATGGCGTTGCGGCGGTTGTTGAGCCACGAATGCGCCGCGAAAAGAAGTATGGCGAGGCTCAGGCCGATCGGAATGCGCTGCATCGCGGACCCAAGATCGAGCAGCACCGACAGGAGGATCGATTCGCGGTCACCAGACGTACCTCGAAACGAATTGACGATTTGGAATAACGCACTCAGCATCGCGGTTAGAAAAACGCTCTGGATGGCAGCGTGGACAATCCAGAAACCCCTGTTCAGGTCGCGCTGCTGTAATTGAATCGCGCGTCGCATGGCGAGGTCGGTACAGTACAGCGCGGCGCTTTGCATGAGACCTTGGACACCGCGCTCTGCCAAGTTGTTCCGGCGTTACTCGCCGATGATCTTCACCAGCACGCGCTTGCGCCGATTGCCGTCAAACTCGCCGTAGAAGATCTGTTCCCAGGGACCGAAATCGAGATGTCCATTCGTGATCGCCACCACCACTTCACGACCCATGATCTGGCGCTTCATATGAGCATCCGCATTATCTTCACCCGTGCGATTGTGGCGGTACTGCGAGGTTGGCGCGTGCGGGGCTAGCTTTTCCAGCCAGATGTCGTAATCGTGATGCAGGCCGCTTTCATCGTCGTTGATGAACACCGACGCCGTGATGTGCATGGCGTTGACTAGCACCATACCTTCTCGAACGCCGGACTCGCGAAGGCACTCTTCGACGTCCGGCGTGATGTTGACCAAGCCTCGTCGGCCAGGGACGTTGAACCAGAGTTCCTTGCGGTAGCTCTTCATGCGTTAGGTCAGCGTAAGAACGACTTTGCCCGATCCGTCCTGATACTTCTCGGCCATCTCAAAGGTGGACTGGATGCTGTCGAACGGCATGCGATGTGTGATGACCGGCGTAAAGCGCTGCGGGAAGCTCTCCAAAAGATCCAGCGCTTTGACCGAGTCATGATTCGACCGGCGAACGTTATAGAAGAACAGTTCCTTCCGGCGCATGACGTGGAACTCGAAGTCGATCTTCGCTTCCGACGGAATACCCGTAATCACGGCGCGGCCGCGAGAGCAGCACAGGTGCATGCTTTCGTTGATGCTGTTGTCCTTGGCGGCGCAATCGAACACCACGTCGGCCCCGCGATTGCCGGTTTCCTTCAGGATGTCGCGTACGGACTGCATGCCCGCGGGCAGCGCAGCGTCAGCGCCCATGGCGAGGGCCATGTCGCGACGATGCGGCAGCGGATCGGTCGCCCAGATTCGGCGCGCGCCATTCAGGCGCAGCATCGCGATGGTGAGCAGGCCGATGGGTCCGCAACCGAGCACGACAGCGGTCTCGCCAGGCTGGAAGTTGGGGAACTCCATCGAATGCAGCACTACGGCCAACGGCTCAACCAGCGTACCCTCGGCAAAGCTCATGTTGCCGCGCAGCGGCATGACATTGTGCGGCGGCAGATCCACATAGTCCCGGAAGAACCCCGGCTCTGTCGGTGTACTCAAAAAGCGCAGGTTGTTGCAGACGTTGTGGCGGCCCTTGAGGCAGAACTCGCAGTGGTAGCAGAAGATCGCGGGTTCGAGCGAGACGCGGTCGCCTTTCGAAAAACCGTGGCCGTCCTCCTCGACAATACCCGTCGGCTCGTGGCCCAGCACCATGGGATAGACACACGGCACATCGCCAATGCCGCCTTCGCCAAAGTAATGGAGGTCCGAACCGCAGATGCCGACCGCGGCCGTACGGACGCGGACAAGACCTGGAGCGACGGCGCCGGGGTCGCGTTCGGTGATTTCAAAGCGCCGGTGGGAGGAAAGGGAAGCTACTCGCAAACTTCAACCAGTTTATAACTTCCCTCGCAGGTTATTTCTTGAACAGACTGTCGAACGCCGCACGAGCATCCTGCGCGGTGCGAGGACGGTCGTCATAGGCGCTGGCGCGGTAGGCAGGCCGGTCGCCATGACCTCCGCCGCCGAGCATGGCGTTGGCGCCAAAGGAAGCGGACGACGTACCCTGTTGCGAGACTTCGCGGGCCACCGTGACGCGGGCGCTGAACATCTCACATTCGTTCACCTGATCCTTGTAGGCGATGCGCACCGGGATCGGCTTCAGGCACTGAAAGCGCGTGGACGGCTCAAAGTGCGCGCACTGCTTGCAGCAATGCAGAGCGGCGTTGCACTTGGGACAGTTGCCTTGAAAATCAATGCCGGTGGGAAGCGTGGTAGCGCAGCTATAACAGCGGGATGCCGTTACGGTTTGCACCAGGCGCGGAAGGCGGGGGCCAGTGATGTCGATCGACGGCCGGGGTCCTTGCGGGGTGCGTGGCTTCTGATGATGATTGCCATTTCCGTTGCCGCTGCCATTGCCGGACGACGATGAGTCGCCATATCCGCGCTGCTTATACTTACGGTCTCCGTCCATGAGTTCGAGACTTACTCCTTTGTGTGCAGACGTGCGGCGACAGACGATAAAGATAGGGTCTGAGCGCGGCCGCTGCCGGACGATTCAATCTTAGAGATACCGATTGCGGTTTCTGTTTCGCTAATACGGAAGAGGTTTGAATCAAAGCATTCCGGCGGTGGCGTGCGGTTTTTCCAGTTTCCCGATCCCCTGCCCTTTTCTTTCGGGCGGAAGGCAGCGGGACTTGAGAACGGTCGCTTACCAAACTGCGGTTCGAGGCATCGCGATGCGGCGGTTGTGTATGGTTTACGCGTAGCCGCTGCGACACCGGAATGTTCCGGCATTACGGGAGCCGGGTGATCTCCGTTCGATCCATTCCCCTTTTCACAAAGTCGGTTTCGAGACAAACAGCGTTCGAATGGTTACGATGTGAAACCACAACACTACCATTTTGTTGTACGGGTGGCAATGGGGGGTGTCGAGGGATCAATCCTTGGGATCGGGCTGCAACGCTGGGCGCTGTGCCTCGGGCCACAGGCTTCGAATGAAATTCACCACATGCCAGATGTCCGTCTCGCTGCGGATCTGCGAGGCAAACGCAGGCATACTGGCATTACGGCCATCCCGAATGCTCCGGAAAATCTCGTCGTCTGACGTCCCACCCGTGTAGGCTTTGGGATTGGTCAAGTCCGTCGCATCCGCTACGACGTCCACTGTTGCCTTGCCATCGTTGCCGTGACATCCGGCACAATGCCGGATGTAGACATTCCGACCCTGCCCGATGGACTTCTTGCTGTACGGCACCGGGTTGGCGGCCGAAGCGGCAGGTACGACTACGATGGCAAGCAACAACAGAAATCGCATATGCGAGGAGAGGCTAGCACGCCTTAAAAGCGCCAGTCCAGACCGATGATCGGGAACACGCCAATCTGTTCGTTCACCTGCACCGCGTTGGTGCGGCGATTCCAGATAAAGCTGGCGATGTTCTCGCGCCCCAGTATATTCTGCGCGCCCGCGAAGACACGCAGAGGCTTGCCCCACGCCGTAAGTACGCGATCGACGCGAACATCCAGGCGGGCGTAGTCCTTGAGCCGTTCGGCGTTCACGCGATCCAGATCGAAGATCCCGCGGCGCTGGGCCGTGGATTCCGCGAGGTTGAACGGCGTGAACGGGCGTCCACCCAGGTACGAGATGCGGGTCGCAAGTTCCCACTTGTCATTGAAGCGGTAGCCGCCAGTGACGTTGAAGATCCGGCGATAGTCAAACGCCGCCGGACGCAGCACACCGTCGAGACCGGCTTGCTTGGCCGACGACTGCGAGAAGTTGGCCTGCGCGTACAGCTTCGAAGTGAGCCGCTTTTCGACAAACACTTCGATACCCTGGGCACGGCCACGACCCGCGCTGGTCAGCGGGAACAGCAAATCACGGATGTTGAATGTATCGCCAAGGTTCGCCAAAGACAGCGCGGGGAACTGACTGGCCACCGGATAGTCCTTGTAGTTCTTGCGATACACCTCAACCGACACTCGCACCGTGGGGGACAAAGCGTAGTTCAAGCCGGTGACATAGTGATCCGCACGGAAGGGGATGGCCCCACGGTTCTGCGGAAATGCCGCGAGAAACAGGAAGTTGGGCTGCTGGAAGTAGCTGCCAAAACTGGCCCGCCAGCTTAACTTTTCCGTCAGGCGGAAGTTCAAACCAGCGCGCGGGCTGAAGCGAGCCGAATCCAGGTACGAATACTGGTCGATACGGCCACCCCAAGTGAGATTCAACCGGCTGCCAAAGTTCCGCGTGGCCTGTACGTACGCACCATTCTGGTTCGCGCCAAAGTTCCGCTGCAGGTTCACCGGGTTCACTTCACGAATCAGCGAGTACGGCGAGTCAGACCCAAGCGGCGAGGCGGTGTTGTAACGGATCTGGAACCGCTTATAGCTGCCACCCGCCTGTAGTTTGCCCATCACAGCGCCGTACAGCGTGAGGTCGTACTTCACGGTCGCTTCGCCTTCGCGCGAGTTCTCCGAAAACACCAGTGGACTCGACGCGATCAACTGATCGACATTCACGTTGGCAGGCGGTACGCCATTGCGCACCAGGTCGCGAACGTTCTGATCCACCGAAGCCGTCGAATAGGTCACGCCCAACAAACCCACGCCCTTGCTGCCGTACAAGCGCTGCCAGTTGAATCCTGTGGCATTGCGCCAACCGCTGTAACGGATATCGAGGTTGTTGATCTCTTCGTCGTTCTTGCCGTCCTGCGTAGCGCCCAGGCGGATGCTGTCCACAGCGGCGAGGCTCGCCACCCAGATGCGATCCTTGGGCGTGAGGTCGTATAGCGCTTTGCCATTGAACGTGTAAGTCTTAGGTACACCGCCAAAGCCGAGGTCCTTGGTGAAGAGGTCCAGGAAGCTACGTCGTGCCGAGATGACCCAGGAACCCTTGCCCTTCTTGATCGGACCTTCCAGGATCGTGCCCACGCCTGCAAAGCCTAACGTTACGCGGCCATGAAAGTTCTCGCGGTCACCCTCGCGCTGCGTGATTTGCAGGACGCTCGACGTACGGTTGATGAACGGTGCGGGATAACCGCCAGTGAGAAAGCTGGTGTCCTCAATCAGGGCCGAATCCAGAATGCCGACGGTGCCGCCGGCCGATCCAAAGTTGGCAAATGTGTTGATATTCGGAACTTCGATGTTGTCGACGATGAACAAATTCTCGAGCGGACTGCCGCCGCGCACAATGATGTCGTTGCGGAAGTCGTCTGCGCCAATCGCTACTCCAGGCAGCGTCTGCACAAAGCGCGACACGTCCTGCAAAGCACCAGCGTTCTGAAAGATTTCGCGTCCCGGTGTTATGTATGCCGAAGTCTTGATCTCGGTGGGAGCCACAAACACAGGCTCACTAACCGTTACGGATTGGCTAACAGCCTCTACCCGTGGCATATCGATGTCGACGCGAGCGTCCAGTCCCGCGCGAACCTCGATGCCGCCGCTGGTCATCGCGCCGAAAGTGAGGCGATAGACGCCAGGGCGCAGATCTGTAATCTGAAACGTACCGTCCGGGCCGGAAACGGCGCAGCGTTCCGTCCCTTCTAAGCAGGCTTTTACCCCTTCAGCGGGGGCGCCCCCCACATAACGGACGGAGCCGCGAATGTTTCCGGTACCGGCGGTATCTTGCGCGAAAGCGGTGAAGACAGACCCCGCCGCCAGAATCCCCAATAAAATAAAATGCATCATTTTGTTTTGTCGTGAGTTTTGCGGAAGATGAAGAAGTTTTCCGCTTCAGGGGAGATGCTGGCGGGACTGGGCAGGAGTGAAAAACACGAAGGGCGCGGGGTCCTTTTGTGAGGACCGGCCGCGCCCTTAGGAACTTCCCAAAAGCTGGGAGTAAGAGACTAGTGCCCCTTCTCTTCCTTCTTTTCGCCCTTCTTCTTGGCCTTCTTTTCCTTCTTCTCGCCTTCCTTCTTGTCGTCGCCGAAGGCAACCACACCGGTCAGCAGCGAAAGGCCCAGCAGGGCGGACATCAACTTCTTCATTGGTTCTTGTCTCTCCTTGGTATAGCGAAGGCGCCACTTGGGCGCGCTCCATCCATTTCTTTCAGGCTGACAGTAAGAAATGAAGTCCGGCTTAAGCCGGGGTTAAATTCAATTCATTTTCCGATAGATTATGGCCTTGTAACCCTATCTTTCGATTGCACTTAAGGTCTCTCCCTAGCCAACAAGTACGGTCGCGTACACTGCACCGTAGGGGTGTGGTTATTTCTTTAGCGCTTGGGTGAGTTGGGTAGACAGCACACTTGGCGCCCAGTACTTCTCGATGTGTTCCACCACCAATTCCGTACCCTTATCGTGCGGTACGAACGGTCGATCCTGAGGGTCATACATGGTGTCGGTCAGGTCGCGCAGCAGAATGCAGCGGACACCCCACCGGGTCATCTGTTTGATCGCGAAGGTACGGTTGAGGATACACATGTTGGTGTGTACCCCCATCACCAGAAGATTCTCGATTCCCCTAAGCTTGAGCGCGGCATACACCTCGGAACCTTGGTCGGAGATGAGATCCCCGGCCGCAATTGGGATGGTGTCGATCTGCCTGGACCACGCTTTGAACGTCTTGTCGCCGGTATCGCAGCCGCCGTCCGAGTCATCGATTGGTAACGGTGGCGAGTCAATGGGCTTTGCCGGAGGCGGGTCAATCTTGGCCAGAGCGGCAATCGCCTGCCGCTGGGGCGTATTGGCGTAAAAGCCCATCGTCTCCGACGGCGCGTGGATGATCAGCATGCCCTTGGCGCGCGCCGCCGCGATCACCGGCACCGCCTTTTGCGCGATCGGCACCACCCGCTGGTTCGCACCCTGGCACCAATGCCGGTCCCACATGTCGCAGATGATCAGGGCGGTATTCTTGGGGTCGATGGCGAGGTTCTGCGTCACCTCGCGCCAATCGCCACTGCCCTTGAACAGTTCCACCCGGGTACGCAAGGGCAACGTGATGTCCTGCGTCAAGAGTAATGTCGCAGCAAGCAGGATCATGATTTACCCCGCCATCACTTTCTGCGCCTTGGCATCCCAGCGAATACGGCGGCCGCTCTTGAGCGAAAGATTCGCCATCTGCGTGACGATCGCCGCCTGGAACCCCAACTCCATTGGTGCTGTCGGACGCTGCCGTGTCCGCACACACTCCAGGAAATTCTGGACATGCAGGTCCGTGGCAAAGCCAAAGCCTTTCGCGGATGTTTTGGTGATCGCGGCGGTCTCCTCGGCACCCTGCCGGTAGACGTTCAAGGACTCGCGTCCAATATCCATCCGAGCGGCGTCACCATCCAGATGGTTCAACTGATCGTTCCGGCTCTTGTACTTCATGGCGGCGTAGTTGATCGTAAACACGCCGATAAAGTCCTCTGGATACTCGGCGGTTACCACCACGCTCTCCGGCGTATCAAAGCCCTGCCGGTGCGGCTTGCCCGCAGCAGCCGTTACCGCCAGCGGGTAGCTCGCGTTCATCAACAGATGGATGCCGTCAAAGACATGCGCCCCCTGATCCGCCACGATCCCGCCAGCGTACTCGGTGTAGTTCCGCCAATTGCGGAACCGGTCCGGGTCGAGCGGCCGCCGTTGCGTCAACGGACCTTGCCACTGCTCCCAATCGAGCTTACCGTTCACCGACGTGGCAGGCTTATTGTCGACGTAGTTATTGAGCCACCACGAACGCACCATGCGTACCTTGCCCAGCTCACCGGCAGCGACCACCTTGCGGCCTTCCAGGTATAGGTCATAGCTGCGGCGCTGCATGCCGGTTTGGATGATACGGTTGGACGCCTTCTCCGCACGCACCAGTTCGACGCCCTGTTCCGGCGTCTGGCACAACGGCTTTTCGACGTACACATCCTTGCCGGCAGCGATCGCGTCCAGCACCTGGCGATGATGCCAATGCTCCGGCGTCGCGATCAGCACCGCGTCGATTTCCGGATCATCCAGCAGCTTGCGGTAGTCGCGATATGCTTTCGCTCCCGGAGCCTTGGACAATGCGTTTTCGAGGTTCGGCTCAAAGACATCGCATATCGCGTGTACTTTGAGCGCCGGGTCCTTCTGGAACACCGTCATCACAAAGGTGCCACGGCTGCCGCTACCGATGACACCCAGCCTTACCGGCTTTGTTTGTGACGCCGCAACCAGCGGAATAAGGGACAGAAAATCGCGTCTCCGGATCATTCTGCCCCGAAGCTTATCACGATCCCCGAGCTAGCAGTTCCGTCCGCGATTCCGGTATTCCGTCAACTGCGACGACGAATAACTCTGAATACTTGGGATGGTAAAGACCTGCCCCGGCTTGATCATATTCGGATCCGAACCGATCACCGGTTTGTTGGCATCGTAGATGATGGGCCAAAGCAGCACATCGCCGTACTTGCGGCCGGAAATCAGCGACAGACTGTCGCCAGAAACCACCGTGTACTTGGCACCATTCGACGGCGCGCCGCCACCGTTGCCGATGCTGCCCGTAGGTCCAGTGGGAGTACCGATGCCGAACGCGGGCCCCTTGGAAGGCTTGGTCTGTACGCTCGCCGGTACCGCCGTCGTACCCGGCAGTGCGTGCACTTGATACGTATTGCCGCTCGAGACGTTCTTCAGATACTCCGCAACCGGGCGAGTCCGATAGCCAAAGACGTTTGCCGTCGTGTACTCATGGACCACCCCGTCCACAACCATCACGGCATGGTGTCCAGGCCGCCACATGATAAACTCGCCCATCTTGTTCACTTCGAAAAACTCGGTCATCTTGGCCGGCGACACGGCATCCTGGAACCCACAGCTTGTCGCATCGAGGCAGTTCGCAATATCGGCACCGTCGCCCTGGTTGTAGCCGGCATCCACATCGTACGCACACAGGATGTAGGTCGTACAGTCAAAGCCACGGCGCGTGGGGTCCGTCTCAAAGGGCCAGTTGCTCGCCGTACGGGACACAAAATAATGCCGTCCGTTGATCTCCGGCGTCAACAGTCGTCCACGCCCAACAGGCTGTCCGTTCTCCATGTCGTAAACGTAGGGGATGCGCGGAATGTAGTTGCCGATCTGCACCAGAGCCCGGCGCCCGAAAGTGAGCCGCTCGCAGAACGGCTCCACCGGTGTCATTAGGTTTTGCGAATTCGACTCCGCCAGAACTTTGCAGCCAACCGCCTGCGGCGCGGAAGGATTGTAGTGCGGCGGCCTTCCGTACACAGACTTGGCGTCCGCATTGTTTTGAAACTCCACCAGGAGTGCCTTGCAAGAGATGTTCTGCGCCCATCGCTTTTCCAGCCAAAGGATCTCCAGCAGGCAGGCCATTTGCACCCCTGTGTACCCGTTGCTGATGTCCAAATACCGTTTGTTTGGGCCGACATCCAGCAGGATTCCCTGCCCGGGCTGCAACGGCGGGTTCACCGTCACCGAAATCTCATAGCCGCCACTGTCCACATTGATCGACGTAATAGAATTGAGTTGGATCGTCGCCATTTTTCCTGGTCTCCTCGTTGTTGGCCCCTTTTAGGCAAGGGTGCTCCTTACTCCAGTTACGTAGTCTTGATCCCCAATCCCAACCGGCTGCGCTATATATGTAAGACCAAGGACCAACATTTGACAGGCGAAGGCAACACTTCCGGCGAGCGCGACGTCACGCGATTACTGCGTCGATGGAGCGACGGCGATCGCGAGTCGCTGGATCAGATTATGTCGTTCCTGTACCTGGACCTGCGGCGCATGGCGGCCAAGACAGGCGCAGGCCCGGACGACACCATGCAAGCCACGGTGATCGTCAACGAATTCTACATTCGTCTCTTAGGGCAGCCCAAGCCGAAGTACGAAAACAGGCAGCACTTTTTCTCGCTCGCCGCCCGCGTGATGCGGCAGATCCGCATCGATCACGCTCGTCGCGAACATGCCCAGAAACGCGGCGGTGAAAAGCCCACCCCACTGGCAGGCTTTGCCGAATCCGCGGCGCTCGCCGTCGGACCCAACTCTACGGTCGAGGACTTGCATGAGGGCCTCACAAAGCTCGAAGGTTTTGACTCCCGCAAAGCCTCGATGCTCGACCTGCGGTACTTTGCAGGCTTCAGCGTGCAGGAAGTGGCATCCGCGTTTGAGGTATCGACAGAAACCGTACGCCGCGACATGCGCCTCGCCGAGGCGTGGCTGATGAATTACTTGGACTCCAGGTAATAGCGCTTGGCGAGTTCCGTCCACCAACCCTTGGCATTGCGGACATCCCCGGCAGCGACAATCGGTTGCAGTAGGCTTCTGGCATCGCCCTTGCGCCCCGTGCGCGACATCGCACCGGCCAGCACAATATCGTTCTGCTGCAGCATCCAGTGACCCGGCTTGAGCACAGGTGCAAATGCGGACTTGGCCTCCTTCGCCAAAACCTCCGCCCGTGCCGGCTTTCCTGTGTCGAGCAAACCCTGCGCCAGCAGCACCCGCGCGTACCCCGATTGTGTCGCAGGCGCCGGACTCAGCTTTGCGATACTCCCCAGTGCTTCTTCCAGCAGCTTGACGCCACTGGGAGACTGCCCCATCTCCAGCAGTACCGCTGCATGCTTGATCTGGCTGCTGATGTGCGGCAATTTGCCGGCGCCGATGGTTCGCGCCTGCATCCCCACGACCTCGGCACAGATCCGTTCGGCCTCCGCCAAGCGTCCCGTTTGGGAGTACGCGACCGCCAGATTGGATAGCGAACTCGCCAGGTCCGACGATTCCGGACCCAGGAATTTGCGGTACATCTCGTGGGCTTCCTGATAGATCGCCACTGCCTCATCGTGCCGCTTGATCGACACCAGAGTATTGGCGTGATTGTTCAAGCTGCGTGCCAGTTCCAGATGCCCTTCCGGATACAGACGCCGCTTCACAGCAATCGCTTCACGGAACCGCGCTTCCGCCTCTGCGAACTTGCCCTGCCGGAAGTACAGCGACGCGAGGCTCGACAGCGCCTGCGCCTTCGTCGAATCCGGCGGCCCCAACGACAATGCTCGCTGATACGCCGTCTCCGCATCTGCAAATCGGGATCCATCCGCCAGCGTGATGCCATGCGCAATCGCGATGGACGCTCGCTCGGCTACTGATAGGCTCACCGCCATGCGATCCGCCGCCGCACACGCATCGATTGCCGGCCCGTAGCGCGTCATCTGATGCAATTGATTACACCGCCGCCAGTACACCAGCGCGCGCGTTGTATCCGGACCCGCCGCGCTCAACTCCACCGCACGCGTTCCCGCCGCATCCGCATCCTTCGCATGCGATGGCCCCCGGTACGCTTCGGATTCCGCCAGCATCGCATAAGCCCGCGCGTTGTTCGGCTCAATCGCAATGACATCGCGGAACAGCTGGGACGCTTTCTCATACAAACCCAGGTTGAAGTACGCCTCGGCCGTGGTATCGAGCAGCGCCACGCGCTCTTGCGGATCCTCAATCGTACGAAGGCGCGCCGATGCCAAATCCAGAAGCTCGCGGGTGGACACGCGGTTTCCCTGGTTGCGCTCCGGGTCGGCGGCGGCAAACAACTCACGCAGAAAGTTCGACACATTCTCTGCACGATCCCTTTCGCGTTCAATCCGCCTGTTCTGCAGCGACACATACGCAAGCCCACCGAGGATGGCCACAGACAGAGTGGTCGCCGCTGCCACCGTCCACGCATTCCGACGTACGAACTTCGACACGCGGTACGACCAGGCGCCCGCGCGAGCCTCCACCGGCCGGCCATCCAGATGTCGCCGGATGTCGTCCGCCATCGCCTGCGCCGTGCGGTATCGTGCCTCGGGTTCCTCGCGAGTGGCCTTCTCCGCAATCGCCGCGACGTCGCTGTCCTCGTCATCGGGACACAAAGTCCGCAGCACCTTGCCCAGCGAATAGATGTCGGTCGCCGTCGACAAAGGACGCCCGGCGATCTGTTCGGGGCTCGCGTACGCCGGCGTCAACATGCGCATCACGGTAGCGGTGTAGCCGTCCGCGCCTGGCTCGCCGGTGGAGGGCTCGACAATGCGAGCGATACCAAAATCCAGCAGCTTCACTTCGCCGTCTGCCCGCACCAGGATGTTGCCGGGCTTCAGGTCCCGATGGATCACCAGGTGGCTATGCGCATGCTGTACCGCGCCGCATACGGTCAGGAACAGTTGCAGTCGGTTCGTTACCGGCAGTTCCCTCGCATACTCGATGAGGCCCTTGCCATCGACGAACTCCATCGCCAGATACGGCCGCCCATCGGACGTCACACCGCCGTCCAGCAACCTTGCGATGTTCGGATGGTCCAGCAGCGAAAGGATCTGCCGCTCCTGCGTGAAGCGGCGCACGACGTCGTCGGTATCCATCCCGCGACGAATCAGCTTGACGGCGACAACCTGCTCAAACGCTCCGTCGGCACGGCGCGCTCGCCAAACGCTGCCCATGCCTCCGCGACCCACTTCGGTTTCCAGGATGTAAGGCCCCGCGGTGACTTGTCCGGTAACTTCCGCCACAGGTTCCGGCGCACGCAACAAGTCCGGAAAGCGCCCCATCAAGCCACCGGATTCCGCCGCCAGCATCCGGTCGAGTTCCAATCTTAAGGTGGCATCGCCCTCGCAAACCTCACCCAGGTACGTATCGCGCGCCGATGAGTCCGGCAATGCGACAGCACGTTCGAATAAGGCGCTCAGGCGCTGCCACCGTTCGGGGGTCAAGATACGCCGTAGTGTACTCCCGGGCACGAGCCGGATGCAAGATGCAGAACTCTACGAGTGCAGAGCTTAATCGTCGCGCAAGAGCTTCGACGGTAGGACTGCAGGCTGTCCGGGTCCTGCAGGTGGCACCGGCTTTGGTGGAGCCGCACACAACTGGGCAAAGTTCTGCGCCCGCAGCATGGCCGGCAACGACTGATACACGCTGCGCACCGCGGCATCCTGCGGCAGATCCGTAAGGCTCGACAACCGCCAGCCTGCAAACAGAGGCTCCGCCGTAGCCGAGCATCGCAGAATGTACACCGAATCCGGGCCCCACGCCACCGTGTGTAGCGTTGCCGTTACACCTGCCTTTGCAGGACCGTACACGCGCCGGATCTGCCCTCGCGAACGAAGCTGGATCTCTTCGCGAGCATTGTCCCCGCCTTCGGTCTCACGTGCGTATTCAAGCACCGCCGTACCTCGCGGATCGTTGGCGATCATACGTTCCTTGGGGCGCATCGAGCAGGCAGCGCCGGTCAGTAGCACCAGCGATATGGCTGTGAAAAGAGTTCGATTCACGGATTACCAGCGGTAGGCGGCGCCGGGCTCCAAAGAAATCACTTCCGTACCCGCAGGCGCCAGTTCCGCAAGCTTCGCTGGTGTACCCGGCAGCGCATCGAACGTACCCCAATGCATCCCGATCACCTTCTTCGCCTTCAGCAACCGGCACGCGACGGCCGCCTCACGCGGACCCATCGTATAAAAGTCGCCAATCGGAAGAATGCAAAGCTCCGGCTGATAGATTTCCGCAATCAACGCCATATCGGAAAACACCGCCGTATCGCCCGCAAAGTACAGCGCACGGCCATCGGCAAACGTCAGCACGTACCCTGCAGCTTCACCCGCGTAAATGATGTTGCCCTGCTCATCGCTCATGCTGGACGAGTGGATGGCATGCGTCATCGTCACCGTCACCGGACCAAGCTGCGTCGATCCGCCCTTGTTCATGCCGATCGTCTTGACGTTCTGCTTGCTCTGCAAATAGGTCGCGATCTCGTAGATCGCAACCACAGGCGCGTTGTTGTACTTGGCGGATAGCTCGGCGACGCCGCCCGTGTGATCGAAATGCCCGTGCGACAGCAGGATGTAGTCGCAACGCTCAATCTGCTTCGACGCAGGATACTTCGGGTTGCCTAGCCAAGGATCCAGCAAAAACACTTCGCCGGTGTCCAGCTTGAGTTCAAACGCACTATGTCCGAGCCAGGTGATATCGATGGCAGCCATTGTCTGTAAGGAGGTGTCCTTATAGTCGAGTTTACTGCGACTTCTGCAGCGTCAGCCCGTCCCCAACCACCGCATAGCCGGGAATGGTGACAGGCATTTTGCCAGTGAGCGCGACCTCGCCAAACATCGCTTCCACTGCGGCCACCTCCGACGATGGCACGTAGCTGAACGTCGCCATGTACGCCGCGACATTTGGGAATCGCCGGATCCGGTACGGATCGCCGAGCGAGATCAACGCTACCGGTGCAGGACCCGTCGTCAGATGTTCCACAAATGCATCCGCGATCTCGCTCCGTTGCGGAAACCAGGCAGCGTACACAGCCTTGCACTGCGGCACAGGTTCGAACGCATCGCGAAACGCCCCTTCGGTCATCTCCGCATCGAGATGCCGGATCACCGCATTCGGAACGCGCGCCCGGAACTCGTCGGCAAAGCGCATCCCCAGCAGGTTCCGGCGGTTGTCCGTCAGGATAAAGACGCAAGCGCCCTCCTGCCCCGGGCGTACCGGAAGCATCTGCCGCTCATTGCGTACCAGGGTCACAGCGCGCTGTGCCACCCGTTTCGCGTCCGCCTCCATCGCTGGTGAAGCAAGCGTGGTATTCAACGCGTCCAGATCCACGGTCCGCTGGACCTTCGACAAACCTAACTTCGCTTTCGCGGCCGCCACACGCGCGACACTTTCGTCGATCCGCTTCACCGTCAGCCGGCCCTGATTCACCGCGCGTACCACCGCGTCGATCGCTGCCTCCGGATCTGGCGGCATCAGCAGGATGTCCGCACCAGCGATCAGCGCCAGCGCCGCAGCCTCGCCCTTTGGATAAGCATCCGCGATCGCCTTCATATCCAACGCGTCCGTAACGATGAGCCCCTCAAACCCGAGTTGCTTTCGCAGCAGCCCGGTAAGTACGGCAGGCGATAACGTCGCCGGCAGATCCTGTGATTCCACCGAGGGGACACGCAGGTGCGCCGTCAGAATCGCGTCCACCCCATTGCGAATTGCTGTACGAAAGGGTGCAAGCTCCACCTGATCGAGCCGCGTCCGATCGCCGCTAATTGTTCCCGAACCCGCATGCGTGTCGGTCGCCGTATCGCCGTGCCCCGGAAAATGCTTCGCCGCCAGCATCACCTTGTACTTCGGGTTCGATTGCGCACCTTCGATAAACGCCTGCACATGCGCCGCAACCGCCGAAGCCTTCTCGCCGTACGACCGCAGCCCGATCACCGGATTGTCTGGATTGTTGTTGACGTCCGCATCGGGCGCGAGAACCCAGTGCACGCCCATCGCACGAGCTTCGCGAGCCACCGCCGCACCGAGGTTGAAGGTGGCATTGGTGTCGCCACCCGCACCGTACGCCATCGCGTGCGGAAAGCGCGTCACCGCCGACATCCGCATGCTGGACCCGCGCTCAAAGTCACCCGCCACCAGCAACGGAGTCTTGGCCAGCTTCTGCATCTGATTCAGAAACGCTACTGTCGAAAACGGCTCAGCGTTGCGTACGTTGCCGTACTCGTAGCGATTCAACACAATCAGTCCGCCGACCTTGACGTCCCGCACCAACCGCACGTACCGGCGGTACTCTTCTGAGTCCACATGCGGATTGCCGCCATAAATCGGTACGATCGCCAACTGCGCGATCTTCTCCCGCAGCGTACCAGCGGCAGCGGCAGCAGACGTCTTTGCGGTGGTTGTAGTAGAACGCGCCGCGGCAGCAGCCCTACGCTTCTTTTTGGGCTGTACGGCAGCAGCAGGCAGAACAACGCCGCCGAGCAGGATCCCGCAAACCAAGATGCTCAGAATCCGGCGGGCCATCGAACCCAGCTTACATCCCTTTTTTGTTGAAAGAGGAAGCCGCCGCTGCACTCAATGCGGCAGCCGTAGCAGCCGCGCGGCTCGCAGGCTTGCGCGTCGCGCCCGCCCGGTGGAACAACAGGCGGTTCACCGCGCGCACCAGTTGCGTACACTCGTTGTGGCCCTTCTGCAGGACCATACTCGCGCCTGTAGACGCTTCCGTCAGCCCGCCCGCCTCGGCAAAGCCGGACAGCAGGATCACGGGCAGATTCGGACGCTGTGCACGAAGAGCCGCGATCAGTTCGATGCCGTTCATGCGCGGCATCTTGTAATCGGTCACTACCAGATCAAACGCCGTTGCGGCGAACAACTCAAGAGCGTCAGCACCACTTGTAACGGTTGCAACCTCGAGGCCGATTTCTTCGAGTGCGGATCTTCGCGCAGGCGCGCCGGCTTTGTTGTCATCCACCAGCAAAACCCGTCGGGTCGTACCAGTGCGTTCCAGTCGCTTCATGGCAAACAGACCCGAAAGGTACCAGACTGGCAATACTCGCGCAATTCCTTTGTAACCGTTTGCAAAAGGTGAGGATTCAGTTCTTGACTTTTCCTCCCGAAATCCATAGATCCGCCATAGAAGATGAAGTCCTACTCATACTATCCTCCGATCCTGTGGAAAGACCCCAAAAATGAGGGTATGTTCCACCACATCATAGCCCCCAGGAACCTACCTATTGGTTCTTGAGACCTAGGTGTTTTTCTACTACATTTAGTTCTGCGGTTCGCTGGCAGGGACGCGAGCCGTGCATCAAGAACACAGATAAAACAACAACTTACAGCAAATTACAAGCAATCTGTGTAGCCCTGGGGGATGAGTGGACCTATGATGCTAGAGCATCAGACATATGGCGAGCGGCATGTGCTGGTTGGAGAATCAGCGCGGATCCGGCACGTTCGCCAAATGATCGACAAGGTGAGCCGGGGGGATTGGCCGGTTCTCCTGTTGGGAGAAACAGGTGCGGGCAAAGAAGTGATCGCGCGCGCCATTCATAGCCAACGCAATATCGGCCCGTTTGTGACCATCGACTGTTCGGCTCTTGTCGGGCCGCTCGTCGAAAGTGAACTCTTCGGGCACGTCAAAGGCGCCTTCACCGGCGCCATGGGACAAAAAACCGGTCTGCTGGAACTAGCGGACGGAGGCACGGCTTTCTTGGACGAAATCGGCGAACTCCCGATGGAAATGCAGGCCAAGCTCTTGCGGGTCCTGCAGGAAAAGGAGTTCCGTCCGGTTGGCTCAACGCAAACGCGTAGGTCCAGGTTCCGGGTGATCGCGGCAACGAATCGCGATCTGGCAAAAGAAGTGGAGCGGGGCACGTTCCGTCGCGACCTGTACTATCGCCTCAACGTATTGCCCATCCGCATTCCACCACTACGGGATCGCCGCGACGATATCCCGCTGTTGATCAATCATTTCCTGCGTCGCGAAAACATGCAGAACGAGATCGCGGTAGAAACCATGACGGCCATGCTCACCTACGAGTGGCCGGGCAATGTACGCGAGTTGGAAAACTGCATCCACCACATGGTGGCGCTGAATGTAAACCGGCAGGTTCAGATGTACGACCTGCCATCGGCCGTACAGAACCACGCCTACAATCGCAACGCGATGGCGATGGGCGCGGCGGCCGGAGCACAAGTGGGTGGAAGTAGCAGTGCAAGTTCGGGCAACGGGGTGGTGCTACCGCAACGGATGCCGATGGGGATCGCGTCGCAGGCGTCCACCACGGCCGACGGTTTCACCGCCTCCTGCCCGCCCATTGACCCGAAGGCCCCGGTGATCCCCCTCGTGGACGTCGAACGCCGGGCCATTATGCACGCGCTCGAACATACGGGCGGAGATCGCAACATCGCAGCAAATTTGCTGGGCATCGGTCGCACGACGTTGTACCGGAAGCTGAAGGAATACCGGCTGGTAGCCGTCTAGAGAAGACAAAGGAAGACTGTATGAGCGCCCCTCGCGTACTGATTATCGAAGGGGATCTTGCCGAAGCCCAAAACCTCGAAGAGGCCATCTTCGAGATTCCAGAGCGGAACGAATCCGCCACCGCACCTGACAATGCGTCGAGCACTGGCAGTGGCCTCTCGCGCCGTTACTGGTGGAGCGCCCGGGTCCTGCACGCCTCTGCTCTGGAAGGCGGGCTTGAAGCCGTCCGTGACGAAGCGGCAGACCTTGTCCTGCTCAACCCGGCTCTGGAAGAACGCGGTGGACTGGAAGCCTACCGCCGCATCAAGATCCTGGCGCCGGAACTCCCGGTGATCCTGCTGCTCGACAGCCCAGCCGACGAAGGCATCGGCCGCCTGGCACTACGCGAAGGCGCGCAGGATGCGATGCTCAAGTCCCGTTGCGACTGGGAATCATTAGCACACGCCATGGAAAACGCCCTGGAACGCGGCCGCCTGGTCAAAGCCATGTGGAAGACATTCCTGCTCGACGCGCAAACCGGCCTGCCCAACCGCCAAGGCTTTACATACCTCGCATCGACGCTCCAAGCCGCGTCGCGAGCCGCCGAAACGCCCCTTCGCATGATGGTGGCGGCTTCTACCTCGGGCAGCGCAGCAACGGAGGACGAAGTGGCACGAGCAGCGGAAAGCCTTCGCGCCTGCGCCGGACTGTTCGACCTCGTAGGCCGCCTTGGTACCGGCCAGTTTGGGATCCTGTCAGCAGACCTGGACGTCGCCGAAATGAAGGATCGCATCAAGGAGTGTGAGCCGGACCTGACGCTCCGCTGGTCCGAGTGGCGCCCGGACCCGGACTCCCGTGAAGGTCTCGATTCCATTGACCGCCTGATCACAGGCACAGAGATGCTGCTCGACCAAAGCATGTTCGCCGCTCGCGCAGTGCAGTAACGATCCCACCGGTGGCGTTCCTGTACACTAGTGGGCATTCTGTATGACACTGCATCGCCGTGCGTTCCTTGCCACATCTCTGTCCGCTGCCGCCGCTACTACCGTCGGCTTCGCCAAGCCCAAGGCAGGCGTCTGGGATCGCAACCGCCTGAGCGCCGTTACAGATGAGATCGCCACCACGCCCGCAGGTGCCATCGAGTTCGCCAAGCTCTACAACCTGAAGTGGCTCGAACTCCGCGCCGTACCCGGCGGCGGAGGCGAGTACGCGCAACTCCCGGAAGACAAGCTTAAGGCCGCGGCGCACGAGTTCAAAGAGAACGGCATCGCGATCTCCTTCCTCAACACCGGGATGCTCAAGTTCTGGCTACCTGACACGCAGTTCAAGCCCGGCAAGATGACCCCGGATGAGGTGGAAAAGCGCAAAGAGCGGGACACCAAGCGGTTTGAGGACCGCATGGCGTACCTAGACAAGTCCATCCGCGCCGCGCAGATCCTCGGCGTACGCGACATCCGCGTCTTCGCCTTCTCGCGCACCGACAACCCCGAACAACACTTCGAACGCATCGCGCAGATCCTAGGCGAGTACTCCATCAAGGCCGAAAAAGAAGGCGTACGCCTGCTGCTTGAAAACGAAGTCAGCTGCAACGTCGCCACCTGCGCCGAAACGGCCGCGATCCTGAAGAAGGTCCCCTCCAAAGCTCTCGGCATCAACTGGGACGGCATGAACGGCGAAGACCTCGGCGAAAAAGCCTTCCCCCTCGGCTACAAGCTACTGCCCAAGGAACGCCTCTGGAACGTCCAGATCAAGGGCCGCAGCCTGCTTGAAGACGAAAAGAAGATCGACTGGGCCACCATCTTCCAGGCCCTCCGCCGCGATGGCTATCAGGGCCATGTAGGACTCGAAACCCACATGTTCGGCCGCATGCTCATCACACACTCGCACACCGCGATGCGTGAGATGATACGTATCGTAGAGCCGAATGCAGCCCTGCAAGCATAGCTGATGAGCAAAACCTTTCCGATCTTCTTTGGCATCGCGATCGCACTGCTCGCGCTTGGCGCGTGGCTCGGCTGGTTCGGCACCTCGGACTCGCGCCTCACCATGACCGGCGAGGTACTCAAAGTCCGCACCCAGGAGATGACCCCGGAAACCACGCTCGTCATCGCGGACTTCCGCATGAAGAACGAGTCCAACATCGGCTTCAACCTCCGCGAGGCAGTGCTCATTTGGACCGACGCCCAGGGCAAAGACCACGAATGCGACCACGTCGCCGGCAGCGACCTACAGCGCATCCTCACGCAGTTGCCGCAGATCGGACCTGCGTTCAACAAGCCCTTCGTCATCGGCGACAAAGTGGAGTCAAAGGCGATGATGGACCGCATGACCGCCGGCGTAGCGCAGGCCAGCGAAGCGGACTTTGAAAAGCGCAAGAGCATCCGCCTCCGCCTCACCGACATCGACCACAAAAGCTTCGTCTTCGAAGAGCGCGCCGCCGCGGCGAAATAACTCCGCACCCTCAAACGCTACACTAAGTTCACACCCATTCCCGACGGATGGGCATCCACAATGCCAGCACGTTCCTCCGCAGTTCCTGCCGGGCAGTCCATTTCGAGTACGGCGGCGATCCCGTCCGCCGCGAACATGGCCGCCTTGCGTCCTGTGCGCGAAACGTTGCAGTGGTTCCGTCAGGAACGCAACTGGATCTCAGAACGCCACCTTCAGGTCTGCCGTATCGCCGCGCCTACGTTCTTTGAACAGAAACGTGCCGAATGGATGGCCGCCCAGTTCCGCGCCATGGGATGCCTCCCGCAGATTGACCGTGCGGGCAACGTCGTCGCCTTCCTCAACGCCAACAGCCAGGGACCCTTCCTCGCCGTAACCGCGCATCTGGACACCGTACTCGCACCACGCCGCGAAGAGGACATCCACTACGGTGCAGACGGACGGCTGTACGGCCCCGGCGTGTCGGACAACGGCGCAGGCCTCGCTGCGTTACTCGCGCTGGCCGCAGCGATCAAAGCCAACCCCGAACTTGAGGACCTGCTTTCCAGCATCATCTTTATCGCCAACGTCGGCGAAGAGGGTGAAGGCAACCTGAGCGGCATGCGGTACCTTTGCCGCCAGTCCCCGAATTCGCTCCCGCTCAAGCAATTCCTGGTACTCGACGGTCCCTCGACAGATCACATCACGTCGCGAGCACTCGCCAGCCGCAGATTCGACATCGTATTCACCGGTCCTGGCGGACACTCCTGGTCGGACGCCGGCAGCGGCAATCCCGTACACGCCTTGAGCCGCGCCATCACCCTATTCACCGAACATCGCGCCGTGATGCAGCAGCAGCCATCCTCGCCGCGCAGTTCCTTCAACTTCGGCATCATCGACGGCGGCACCAGCATCAATTCGATCCCCAGCCAGGCGCGGTCCAAAGTCGACCTCCGCAGCGAAAGTCCTGCCAAACTCGACGAAATGGCAGCCCTGCTACATAGCTGCGTTGACCGAGCACTGGAAGTCGAAAACGAGCGTTCCGCACAAGGTGGACGCCCGCAAGCGCGCGTACAGGCGACGATCCGCGAGATCGGGTCGCGACCCGGCGGCGGTTTGGCCGATGACGCGCCGTTGCTACTCGCCATCCGCGCAGCTGACAGCCACCTGGGCATCCGCGCCGTACTCGAATGCGCCTCAACGGACGCCAACATCCCGCTCTCTTTGGGGATTCCCGCCGCATCGATCGGCGTCGGCGGCAAAGGCGGCGGCGCGCACACCCCACATGAGTGGTTCCACGCCGAAGGCCGCGAGGCTGGCCTCCAACGCATTCTCTTGACCCTTTGTCTTCTGTCCGCATGAGCAGCAGTAACAACGCACTCAAGGCGGACCTCGCGCTCGTTTTTATCTCCTTCGTCTGGGGCGCGACCTTCGTCGTCATCAAGCGCGCGCTAGACGACATCTCGCCCATCCTCTTCCTCGCCGTACGCTTCCTGCTCGCCGCAGCGTTGCTCGCGCTGTACTTCCGCCGGGACTGGTTCCCCTCCCGAGCCCACTGGAAAGGCGGCGCGATCGTCGGAGCCTGCCTCGCCATCGGCTACGCGTTCCAGACGGTCGGCCTCGCTGGCACGACACCGGCCAACGCAGGCTTCATCACCGGTTTCTACATCCCCCTCGTACCATTGCTGATGGCCTTGGTACAGCGCCGGCTACCTTCTGCCGCCGAAGGACTCGGCGTCTTGATGGCCACCGTAGGTCTTGTCCTGCTCACCCTCCCCGCCGAAGGCTTCTCCGTCCGCCGGGGCGACATCCTGGTGCTCCTCGGCGCGATCTCTTTCGCAGGCCAGATCCTGTTCCTAGCGCATTATTCCAAGTCGATCCCGTACAAGGTCATCAGTTTCACCCAGGTCGCCGTCAGCGGTGTACTCGCGTCCGCCACCTTTTGGTGGATCGATCAACCGGTCAAAGCAGTATGGGGAAGCAGCGCAGTATGGATCGCGGTGATCAGCACCGCCGTCTTCGCGACAGCCGTCGCCTTCGCCGTGCAAAGTTGGGCGCAAGCCTACGCGACCCCCACCCGAACCGCGCTCATCTTTGCCTTGGAGCCCGTATTCGCCTGGGTAACGTCGTATGTGATGGAGGGGGAGATTCTGACCCCGCGCGCAGCCGTCGGAGCTCTGGCCATCTTCGCGGGAATTGTATTGGTGGAACTGCGCGGAGGGAAATAACAGCCAGGGCCAGGTCACATCCACGACCAGGCCCCGGATCTTGGTGGATATTAGCGGCGCTTCAGGTACTCGTCGATCGCACCGATAATCTGGCGCGTGCTACGTTCGACCTTCGCCGTGTAAGCCTGGTTTTCCGGCTTGGCTAGCAGTGTGGGATGCTCCTTCGCGTACTCGATCGCACCGGTCAGGTTGGCCGTGACGCTCTGCAACAGGGGGAGCACACGGTCCAGCGTTTCGATTTGCGCGGGGGCTAGGTTGGCGCGACTCGCCTCGAGCGCCAGCACTTGCCGGCCCATCTGGTTAATCGCGGACTTCAGATGCATCAGTTCCGGACACTCGGACGTGCCCAGAGTCGTAAGGTACGGATTCTGGACCTTGGCCTTCAAATCAGCAGCGTCCGACGCAGCGCCAATAGCAGCCTCGCGGATTTCCTGAAAAGCCTTTTTCGCAGTGTCCTGGGTAAGAAGGGTTTGTTCTGGGACGCCATTGACAGCAGGCACCACCAGCTTGTTGTTGACTTTCGCGCTTGCCGCTTCACTCGCCGACAGGAGAACGAGTACGGCCAAAGCGTTCGTTACGTGGAACACTTGGTTCTTCATGAAACTACACTCCAAATATAGGACGCTTAACGTCAGCGGCCCACGTTTTTATTATGGAGCAAATTCTCCACTACCGCTAGGTGGTGCTTTACCTCATCCAGCTTGGCATCGATTCCACGTACCTCTACTTCCGCCTTCCGGTTTACCTCGTAGTCCAGTTCTCCACGCAACCGGTCCCGCTCCGCTTGCCGGTTCTGGCTCATCAGGATCACCGGCGCCTGCACCGCCGCCACCAGCGACAGGAACAGGTTCAGCAGAATAAACGGGTACGGATCCCACGCCTTGCCCGGAACACTGGAGTTCCAGCCGATATAGATCGTCAGAACAATCCCGAACAGAATGAGGAACCGCCAAGATCCGCCAAACTGCGCCACCGCATCGGCAATGCGATCGCCCCTCGTCGCCGTACTCTCGATCAGTTCATTGGGATTGCGGATGGACCGCACCGCCACCAGAGAGTGTGCTTGATGCAGATGCCGCCCCAGCACGGAGAGCATGTCCATCGCCGCATCGGGCTTGGCATGCACCAGATGTCGCAGATCCTGCCGCTCCACCTCGATACAGCGGCAGTCGCCGGTGGCGGTTGAAGTGGTTTGATGCGGCGTAGCCTGCAGCAGCGACGCAAAGCCGAAGATGCCGCCCGGCTGTACCTCATCGAGCGTCACCTCCTCGCCGCCGCGATCGACGATCGACACGCGTACGGGCGCACCGGAAATCAGTACAAACCCAGCATGGCCTTCGCCGCCAGCCTTGAAGATCGTCTGATTCGCCGTGAACCCCCGGATCGACACACGATCAGCAAGGACGCGCAGTTCCTCGTCGTCCAGGAGCGAGAACAAGGGGGCGTTTTTAAGGACCGATGGATCGCAGCTCACGCCTCAATTATGGCGGTTCGATCAGGCGGCTGCCGACGCTGCTGCAGCCGCGCGAGCTTTACCCGCGGACGCCTTCGTCACAGGCTCGGCTCGCAGGTAGAAGCTGAACAGGGGCTCGCGAGTCCCCTGGGCAGTTCTGCCCGCGCCCCAGGCCCGCATCTTCCACTTCGCCTGCAAGAACCGCACGTTCGGGTTCGCCGATAGATCGAGCAACAGGGAATACAACCCGCAATAGGACTTGGCAGGGAACTCCGCGAGCGGCCTCGCCCCCCAGTTCGACCCATCCGGCGATCCCCAGATGGACACATCCAGCTTTTCACGCTCTAACGTCTGCGTGATGCCGAGCGTGATGCTTTGGCAGGAGGCAGGTACAGTGTCCACAACGGGACCTTCACCGTCCTGCATGGTTTCAATTTCCGGGAGCAAGATGTCGATTTGCATGGATGATAATCTCCTTTCCAATGCAGCAGCGACCTTCGCCTCAAGTTGACTCAAGATTGGCACAAATCGCTGCAAACTGGAAGTCCCTTTGTTGTAGGTAAACCAGCCCTCCCTCGAAGGGGGAGGATCTGCGATGCTTGACGGTGGATGCCGTCGATTTCAAACCCTTCGTTTCCGCTGTGCGACCTCGCGCTCGCCAAGCGGTTGGAATATGCGGAAGGCGAAGCTTGCGCCTCCTTCGCAGAAGCCCGCAATGCGGCCTTCCCCGACCTTGAAGCTCCCTCGGTGGCAAACCGCATTGCCGGAGCCTTCACTGTATTTGACGGCGCCATGTCCCCAATCACGCAGAGCTTCGGGTTGGGAATTTTCGAGGAGTTTACAGAAGACGCGCTGGGCGCCATGGAGGCGTTTTTCTTTACCCGCGGCGCTGCCGCCGCCCACGAAGTCTGTCCGCTCGCCGGTGTCAACGCCATCCGCCTGCTCTGCCAGCGTGGCTACCTGCCCGTCGAGGTAAGCACGGTCCTGTTCCGCCCCATCGCCACCGGAGACCCGGAAGCTGTACCCGCCGGGATCACGGTCCGCATCGTCGACGCCTCCAGCGCCGAAGGCAACGACCTTTGGGCACAGGTCAGCGCCGACGGCTGGTCCGACGAACTCCCCGAGCTCCGCGACTTCGTTCTCGAACTCGGCCGCATCTTCTCCTGCCGTCCGGACCTCCGGCGCTTCCTCGCCGAAATCGACGGCGAACCAGCAGCCACCGGAGTCGTCAGCCTCCACCAGGGCGTAGCTCTTTTATCTGGCGCGTCGACACTCCCCAAGTTCCGCCGCCGCGGCGCCCAGGCCGCCTTACTCTCGGCGCGACTCCAGTACGCCGCCTCCCAAGGCTGCGACCTGGCCATGATGGTGGCCGAAGCCGGCAGCGGCAGCCAGCGCAACGCCGAACGCCGCGGCTTCCGTATTGCGTACACCCGAACCAAGTGGCTGCGCGACCTCCCTAGCCCTGGGATAGCCGAAATACCCTAGCCGAAAAGCTCTCTTCCAAACTGTTCCAGTCTCCGATATGGGAACGTAGGCTCCCATGCAACTTCCCGCGCGCGTCGGCAAATATCAACTGGAAGAGTACCTGGGCGGCGGCATGGCGGAAGTCTACCGCGCGGTGGACTGCGTGCTGCACCGTACCGTGGCGTTCAAAGTCCTATCGCGGAACAGCCGCGCGGACTCGTCTGTACGCCAACGCTTTCTGATGGAGGCGCGCCTCGGCAGCCAGGTCTCGCACCCCAACATCGTCCGTACGCTGGACTATTCGGAGGAAGGCGACGCGCCGTACCTCGTGCTCGAGTTCCTGCGCGGCCACTCGCTCGGCAAGGTAATCTCCGATCAAGCTGCCGGCAACTGGCAGAATCGCGTGCGCATCGCCATCGACGCCGCCAAAGCACTCGAACACATCCACTCGCTCGGCATCATCCATCGCGACATAAAGCCGGATAATATCCACGTCGACGAGAAAGGCGCGGTACGGCTCATCGACTTCGGCATCGCCAAGGCGGACGACCTCAGCATGACCCAACCCGGCATGGTCATCGGTACGCCGTTTTACATGCCGCCGGAGCAGGTCCGTGGCGTTCCCGCCAACGCCCGCACCGACATCTACGCCTTCGGTCTTGTCCTTTATGAGTTGCTGGGATCCATCCGAGCCCGCCGAGCCACCACAATGCAGTTGCTGCTCGAAGAGATTATGAACCAGCCGGTGTCGATGGTCCCGCTGGTCGAGGCTGGTGTACCGGAAGGCCTGCTCGAACTCATCGAGCGCTGCGCCGCCCAGGACCCCAACCTCAGGCCAGAGTCCTTCACAGAGGTCATTGCGGATCTCCAGGCCTGGCTCGATGCACATCCGGAAACCAAGCCCGTCGTAGCCGCTACCGGCAAACGCCGCCGCATGCCCGGCCGTATGGACAGGACATCCTGGCTGTATGTCGCGGCAGCCGTCGTCCTCGCCGCCGCAGCAGGCGGAGCCAGCGTCTTCGAACTGGGTCCGCGGTTGGGCTTGACCAAAGCCGCACCCTCTCCTGCAGCCGCAGCCAGCGTCAACGCCGCGCCGGCCGCCAAAATCGTGCAGGTGTCGCCCGACCAAGCCCGGCTCCCCTCCGGCTTGCTGATCGACCGTACCGAGGTCACCAACGAGCAGTACCGTACGTTCGCCCATCGCACCGGCAAACCTCTGCCGCCGCGCTTTCCGGACGATTTTCCGGGCAACCCTGTCACCAACGTCTCCGCAGTTGAGGCAGCGGCGTACTGCAAATGGGCCGGCAAGCGCCTCCCCACGGCGGACGAGTGGACCCTCGCTGCCGGAGGCAAGGACGGCCGCCGTTACCCTTGGGGCAATGAGGAAGATCCGGCCCGCGCCAACACCTCGGACAACCCCGACATGAAGAAGCACCACCTCATCGCGGCGGATTCGCTACGGGATGGCGCAAGCCCCCACGGCGTCCTTCACATGGCGGGCAATGCTGCGGAATGGGTAGGCGATCCACACAACCCCAGTACGCTTGCCGTGCGGGACTTCGCTAATCTCCTAAAGCCCGCGCCAACCCTCACCGAAGAGTGGCACATCATTAGGGGCGGCTCGTATCTCCGCCCTCTCGCCGAAGGCGCTATCACGGTCTGGATCCCGGCCCCGGCACGCTGGATCGCCGACGATGTCGGCTTCCGCTGCGTCCAGTAAGCCTTAGAAGATTAGCAACTGCATACCGGCGCGAAGCACATTCGGGTTCGCGCCGATCACCTCTTTGTTTGCCTCATAGATATTCCGCCACTTGGCGGTTGTCCCATAAAACTTGGCCGAAATCGACGACAGCGTCTCTCCCGCCCCCACCACGTGGGACTTGGCGACGACGCGCTGCCCCGCGACAATCTGCCCTGAGAGAGCTCCCAGATGTTTCTTTAGCGATCCGTTCTCCAGGTGTGCCTCTTCGATCTTCTTCTCTTTGCGAGCCTTCTCTTTGGCCAGCATGTCCTTGAACACGGGGTCTTTGTAGAAGGTATCGACCTTTGCATATGCCCCTTTGGCAGACACCAGCGCAAACTGATTCTGCAGCGCCAAACCAATCTTGACGCACAGCTGCAGGGACCAGTAGTTGGACTCGTCCATCATCACGATCCTGGTTACCCGCTTCATTCTGGCAAGATGAACGGCCGCGCCACCCACCAGTTCGCCGCGAAAGTTGATCTGCAGACTGTACTCGCCGGACATGTCCGCCTTGCTATGCCGCCCCACGCTCACATAACAGAACCGATCCTCTTCAAATGGACCGAGGCACGGCATGCCGAACAGACGAAGCCCAAGCTCCTTCGTATCGGTGATCTGATTGACCTGACGGACCATATCGGCCACCGACGAAACGGTGATGGATTGCTGAAACAACCCCTCGCCAGTGCCGTGACTAGCCTCAATCCATTGCGGGATCCAATCGCTCAGGGGCTGGCTTTGGCCGACATCGTAGACATTGATCCATTTAAACGTCAGCGGTCCTCGCTTCCTGATCTCGGCCTTGGCTTCAGAGTAGGTCATACGAGGAGCATAGAGCGCTTCCAGCTCCAGGGTCCTCAACGTTCTCTCAAGGATTTCTCAAAGCCAATTTAGTGGTCGTCGTCCGCCGCACTCGCCGCTGCGCCAGCGCCGCCCATACCCCTCGGAATGCCGATACGTCCAGCGGCGGGCATCGGCAGAGCGACACCGCCGCCACCAACGCCTCCCTCACCACCAGCGCCGCCGCGGCCGCCCGCGCCACCCGGCGCCGTAGTCAAAAACAGCAGCAACAACGCCTGTATGTGCTTGCGATGCAGTTGATCCAACCTGCTGTACGTCGCCGCAGCCGCCAGTACAGCGCCCGGCAGAATCAACCAAAGATCACCCCGCACGGCAGAAACTGCAGCCACCGCCACAAGAACGAACGCCGTCAGCAGACCCCGGTTCAACTTGATATCCGTCTGCGAATCCTCCAGCGCGTCGGCGATCTTCGCGCTTTCCAGATACGCCTCGGCATGCGCCACCGCGCAGTCCAACACCCACGGATCGTCACTCTCTTCCGGACCCGGAAACTCCACACCCAGCTTTGCCGGATACTGCAGCGCCAGTTGCTCAATCTGTGCCGGCGTCAGGAACCGCCGCCGTTGATCCGCACCCACAAACCGCCGCGCGGCCCAAGCCATCGGACCTCCCCGCTGCAGCTTCCGCCACGCCGGCTCCACCAGAACCTGCGCGACACCCTGCAGCAGATGCCCCAGCGCAAACGAGATCGCCACCGCCGACGCGATGCCGCCCGCTGAGTTGTAGGAGCCCTCCTCAATCCACCGGCGAGGCGCAAACAGAGCGCTCAACGCCAGCAAGAGCACCGCCCCCGGCATCAGAATCGACGCGAACTCAACCAGGATCCGTATATTGCGCATGAGAACCGCGCGGTGCTTCCCAGAACGAAGCTATCGCTTCTTCCAGGAGTAACCGATCGAACCACTCACCCGCCCGTGCCAGGCAAACCCGGCCCGTACCTCCGGCGCCACATACCAGTGCTCGGAAAGGAAAATCTTCACGCCAAATCCACCCTGCCACAACGCATCATTGCTGGTGAACTTGCCCGGAAACCCAGGCACCGGCGGAATCTGCTCCCACTTCTGCGTGGTACGCATCAGACCCACCCCACCCAGAAAGTACGGAATCACCCGCCCGCGCGACCGCGCATCCCAAACCACCAGCGGCATCAGCACCTGGTCATAGTGATTCTTGTCCAGCCGCAGATATTGGTATTCGCCCTCCACCGCCAGATTCTTGTAGAAGTAGTAGCGGACCCCGCCGCTCACCAGCATGTGGTTCTGCGTCCCATCATCGACAAACGCATGGGACCCAAAACTAGCCCGCACCTCCGGCTGTGCCAACATCGGCAGCGCGGTAATCGCCAGCAAGAGGACGGATCGAAATAGAAAAGACATCTCACCCAGTAAAGCGGAACGCATGCTCATTTCAGCGCACCCCAATTGCCAAACCGAAGTTACCCAAACGAGAACCCAAACCACCACCTCCGGCAGGAGGGTGACACTTAGTAGTAAAACGGAGAGTACGACTCTGCAGCCGCAAAGTCGGGAATTGTGAGGTTTGGCGAGTATGTCGCGACGCCTGCCGGCCGCTGTGGGACTCCTTTTGGTCCTTGCTCTTTCGGCCCGCTCTCAGAATCTATCGGCCAGCCAACGCGAAGCGGATCTCCGTCGTGTCGCTGGTGTTCTTTGGAAGAACTACGGCCCGTATGAATGGAAAAAGGCCGTCCGCAACTTCGACTTCTACGATCTCCAGCCTTGGCTGGACCGCGCCCGCGCCACCACCGACGACCTCGAGTTTGCCGACCTCCTCGTCGACTACGTCGCCTCGCTCGACGACGCCCACGACCTCATCTACTTCCCCAGTTCCTGGACCGCCTCCCTGGGTTTCACCACCGACATCTACGACGGCAAGGTCCTGATCGATTCCATCAATCGGGGCCGCCTGCCCAGTTCGCGCTTCCCCTTCCAAATCGGCGATGAGGTCGTCTCGCTCGACGGTCGCCCAGTAGCGGAATGGCTCAGCCGTTTCCGCAAGTACTCCATCGCCGCCAACGATCGCAGCACCCGGCGCATCGCCGCTGCCCGCCTCACCTCGCGTACCCAGCAGGTGATGCCCATCGCACCGCGCATCACGCCCGACGTCTCCACTTTGGAAATCCGCCTCGCCGCCACCGGCAACGTGGAGCGCTACGAACTCACCTGGCTCAAGAACGGCACACCGATCGAGTTCGGCCCCGTACCAGTCCCCTTGTCCGCCCCAAAATCGACCCCGGCCGAAACCACCGGCAGCAGCCTCGCCGACCCTTTGGCCAGACACCACGACGTCGCACTCCCGCTCGAACGCCACGGCGTACTCAACCAGGGCGGGCGCAATCCGATCTTCAGCCTCCCCGCCGGCTTCCAGCGGCGTCTGGGAGCCAACCCGAGCGACGCCTTCTTTAGCGGCACCTTCGAAGTGGGAGGCAAGCGTCTCGGCTTTATCCGTGTCCCCAGCTTCTCCCCGGCCAACACCGCCGTCGCGCTCGACCAGTTTCTGCGCGAAATGCAGTATTTCGAAAGCAACACCGACGGCTTGATCATCGACGAGATGCGCAATCCCGGTGGGTCGGTCAGCTACTGCGAGAACCTGACGTCCTTGCTCATGCGCCAACCTTGGAAGAGCCTCGGCTTTGAGGTCCGTGCGACCTCGTCCTGGATGCAGTCCTACGACGCCGCCATCATCAACGGACGTGCCGCCGGAGCCGCCAATTGGCAGATCCAGCAACTCCAGTATGTGTACGATGTGCTCGCGGAGGCCAACCGCCAGATGCGCGGCCGTACCGGTGCGATCTCGCTCACGGATGGCTCGCTCGATGAAGTAGGCAACCCCAATGCGTACACCAAGCCAATCATTCTGCTGGTGGACGAGATGTCCGCTTCCGGTGGCGACGCCTTCGCGGCGATGCTGCAGGACAATCGCCGGGCCCTGCTGGTCGGCATGCGGACCATGGGAGCCGGCGGCAACGTCGTCACCTACGAGGCCACGGCGTACACCGAAGGCTTCGTCCGAGTCACCGAATCGCTGATGACCCGCTCCGGCGCCGTTCAGAAGGTCCCTGGCCTGCCCATCGAGACCTTCTATGTGGAAAACATCGGCGTCACACCGGACGTCGAAATCGACTACATGACGCGCGACAACCTCATGAACGCTGGACGGCCCTACTTCAACCAGGTGATGGACCTCGCCGTCCGCTACATCAGCACTGGCGGCACGCCGGCCACTGAAAAGACCGCCAGATAACCTTCAAATAAAACTTGCCGGGGGCCAGCCTCCGCCGGAAAAATCGGCGCGAGCGTCTCCCGGCACCACGTGCGGATCTCGTTCTCGGTCGCCTTCCCACTCGCAATCGCATACGCGACATTGGTCTCCGTCATCATGTAGTTGACGTAGAATTCATAGTCAATCGCCAGCGGGATGCGGAACTTGTGCGCCCACGTCATCGCCAGGCGCGACCCTGCAGCCTTCTCCACCAGAATGTCCGGATCCAAAAAGATCGCATTGTCCTTCGCACGCGGGTACCGCACCATAAACTCGTTGCGGAACCAGTGGTTCAAAGCAGGCTCATCGGCGATGATGCAGCCAGGCGAAAAGTCGTACACCGCCAGCGACCCCTGCGGGTGCAGCACCCGCGCCGCTTCCCCAAAGAACGCCGCCAGATCATCGGTGTAGTTGAGGGACCCGGCAGCCGTCATCAATCCGAACGTACGATCAGGAAACGGCAGCGCTTCTGCTCTGCCGGCTACAGCCTGTTCCAGCATCCCCATCGCCCGCGCAGATCGCAGCATAGACTCGGCGGGCTCAAGACCCACCACAGTGGTCGCCTGCGGTACAGCCTCGCGCAAAGCCTTGGCCGACACGCCAGACCCGCATCCGACATCGAGCGTATGTTGGGCGGTGGATACTCCAGGAACGTTTGCAGCAGCCAGGCGCAGCACTTCTGGATGGACAGCAGGGCGGTGAGCGGCATAGCCGGCGGCCATGTCGTCGGAAGCGAAGAGGTTAGCCATCTCTGATAGCCGCAGTGTAGCGTTTTTGGCAGCCATCAAAATGAAAAAAGCGGCGGCGCGTCCGAGAAGGGGTTTGGCGCACCGCCGTTTTTCTTGGCAGTTTCCCGCGAAGGAGAAACTGCACACTCGTAGAAAACTACTCTTGTGGTTACTGGGAGACGGGGACCGGCTTGTCGCTACGAGTCGCGACGACAGCCACCGGGACGCCCACGCCAGCACCGATGCCGACAACCGTGAAGAACTTAGCCACCGGGCCCATGTGGTTAACCCGAGGCTGCGGCTTAGGCCTCGGCGTCGGCCGATTCTGCGGCGGCGGATTGGTACCGGCACCCGAATTCTGCTCTTCGTCGATGGCAATCGCCTTGCCGGGTTCCAAACGGGCCAGCAGGACACCTTCCTGATCGGTCACACGCACGGCGCCGCTCAAAGAGCCGACCACCACGCGATTGCCGATGCGATCCACAACTGCGGAGGAGCCAGCAGCGGCTTCCACACGGATCTGGTTAACATTGGCCTGGGCGCCAGACATCTGAATCTTGCCGGACTGCAGTTCGGCAACATTCTGGAACATCCGGACACGGGCATTGGGAGCCATGTGCACCGAACCACCGTTGTTCAAACGGAGTTCGCTGGTGCCACCGGCGGATTCGAGCACGTTCCCGTTCAGCACCGTCGCGTTACCGCGAACCGTGCTCGAGTCGATGCGGATAGTGTCCTTGGCCACAACAAAGCCCACCGTCGGCGCGGCGGCAAACGCTTGGCCAACCGTCAGGACAAGCGTCATGGCGAGGACAGATCTGGGAGTAAATTCTTTCATTCTCTTCTTGCTCCAAAAATCATCTGCTCGGGTGAACCTGGCAGGGTTGCTGGCCCGGTAGAGCAACCGCCCATTCAGATTCAAAGGCTTACGGAGTACCTGACTAGGAGACCGTGTCAGCCGTCGCCCATTCAGGCGATTACAAACCTTATCGTTCGCGAATCGCGATCTTTCAGTCTGAAATGGAGCTGCAAGAGAAACTAACTGTTTTGTGTGAGATAGGCAATCACTTCGGCCGCATGTCCCTCAGGCTTCACGCCCTCAAATACATGCTCGATTTTCCCCGTCTTGCCAATCACAAATGTGGTACGGTTCACGCCCATGTACGTCTTGCCCATGAACTTCTTCTCGCCCCACACACCAAACGCCTCAGCGACGCTATGGTCCTTATCCGCCAACAAGATATACGGCAGGTCGAACTTCTTCCGGAACTTCGCCTGCGCCGCTTCCTTATCCGGCGACACACCCACAATCACCGTATCCTGCGCGGTGAACTTCTCATGTTCATCGCGGAACCCACAGGCTTCTTTCGTACACCCCGGTGTATCGGCCTTGGGGTAGAAGAATAGCACCACGCGTTTCCCCTTCAGCGAACTGAATTGGAAAGGCGCGCCGGTATCATCCTGCGTCACGACGGCGGGTACGGGATCTTTAGCCTTAAGCATGATGGAGGTAAGGGGGTTAACCTGTTACGATTGTATCTCTTCCCTTTTCTGCTTCATGCCGGGTAGCGATCTTGCACAATCCCTCCGTCTGCTTGCCGATCCGGCGCGTCTCCGCATCGTCCTCCTTCTCGAACGCGAAGAACTCTCGGTAGCCGAACTCCAGGAGATTCTGTCCATGCGGCAGAGCCGGATCTCCACCCACTTGGCCCAGTTGAAGCAGGCCGGCTTCGTCGAGGACCGCCGTAGCGGCAAGAACGTCCTCTATCGCGCCAAGCCGGGGTCGGAAAAGCTGTTGCAAGTCCTGCGCGACCAGTCCCCCGACGAGCGCGACGACCAGCGCCTTCTGGCCCTGACGCTCCAAAAGCGAACCGACCGTGTCCGCGCCTACTTCGACGAGCTCGCCGGCAAGTTCGGCAAAGCGTACGTCCCCGGCCGCTCCTGGAAAGGCCTCGCCGAGACCCTCTTAAAGCTCCTGCCACCGATGGTCATCGCCGACCTCGGTGCCGGCGAAGGTACCGTATCACTCCTGATGGCCCAAACGGCCTCCAAGGTCATCGCCGTCGACAATTCGGAAAAGATGGTGGAGTACGGCTCGGACCTCGCCCGCAGCAATGGCGTCCACAACCTCGAATACCGCCTCGGCGACCTCGAGAATCCGCCCATTGAGGATGCCTCCGTCGATCTCGCCTTCTTCAGCCAGGCCTTGCACCACGCCTTGCACCCGCAAAAGGCGGTCGACGCCGCCTACCGCATCGTGAAGCCGGGAGGCCGTATCGTCGTCCTCGACCTCCGCAAGCACGCCTTCGAACAGGCCCGCGAACTCTACGCTGACGTCTGGCTCGGCTTCTCAGAAGTCGAACTCAGCGACTTCCTCCGCAACGCCGGCTTCACCAGCATCGAGATCTCCATCGTCAATCGCGAAGCCGAAGCCCCCAACCTCGAAACCGTCCTCGCCGTAGGCGTTAAGCCCGTCATCGACTAGATCTGGATCCTAACCACCGGAGCCGACAACGCGGGCGACCGGACGCCTTCCGTATTGGTCAACTCCGTCTCCGCCTGCAATGCGTCCATCAACAGCGGCTGCGGGACCTCATGATGCTTCCCCTTCATCGTCGAGAGGACAGTCTTCAGTTTCCCCTCGCCGTCTGGACCCTGATGAATCAGCTTCCACAAGGACTTCGGCGTCGCGTTCCCACTCCCGTGATGCCCCACCTTGTACAGATCCACGCCCTGCACCAACTCCCGGTATTCGGGCTGGCTCAGCGCGTACATCCAGTTCTCCAGTTGCGCATCGCCGGAAAACAACAACTTCTTGCCCCCCACCTCAAACAGCAGGATCACGCTCGTGTTGTTCAGCGCCTTATCGAGAATCCGCACGATGCTCAGCAGTTGATTGCCGTACTGCCGGTTCGCCCGATTCACAAACCACTGCGCCGTCCTGGGCGGACGCACCGTCTTCGCCTTGGCAAACACCGGTGCAGGCACCGCATTCGACCCCGCCTGCAGCAACGACCAGAACTCCAAAAACTGCCAGAACTCGTCTTTATCCGACGACTTCTGCTTCAAAATCGAATCGGTCTGCGTCAGGTCCGGCGGCCCCAGGACATGCACCTTCACCCCGGGCAGTTGACCTTCCAGCTTGGACTTCGCACCCGCCCGTACAAACTCGCCCTTCCCCGCCTTCGCCATTCTCTGCAGCCGGTCGACAGCCTCTTTATTCGGCAGATTTGTATCCGCCAAAAATCGGATCTTCGAAGCGTTCACCACACCCACGCGATTGTTCGCCTGCCCCAGCGCCGCGACACAAAACCCGCGCATCTGCTCGAGCGACCGCAAGTAGTTCCCACGCATCGCCCGAATCGACTTCGGCTCCTCCGAGGGCGCCGCCTTCGCGTCCTTGGCTGCATCCGGATGCTCCGTCCAAGGCTGCGTTACGACCTTGGGCTGCAATGCCTCGATGATCTGCCCCGCCGTACCGATAAACCCGCCAATATGATCCTTATGCCGATGCGTCGCCACCAGCCCATGTAGTACGCCACCACACTGCTCCTGCACGATCTTCTGGATCTCCGTCGCGATCTTCTCCATCGCCTTCTCCGGCGATTTGCTCGACCGTCCCGTACTCCCAAAATCGATCAGCACCGCCCGCTTCGGCCCGCTCGCGTACTCGAACAGCACCAGCAGACAATCGCCAAAACCCACGTTGTACGCCCGCACCTCCACCGCCACCACAGGATTCGTTACCATCCCTGGTCCTCCATCCCGTCGGCCAGCGGCAACGTAGCGGCGCGCTTCAAGTGCATCTGGCTGAACCGCCCCGATGTCGCCCCATCGAACAATCCCCAATCGAGCAACTTCATCAGCAGATCTTTGTTGTGCTGCAAGTCCGGCACCGGATTCTGCGCGTGATGCTTCAGCCGTCCGAATTCATTGAAGATCAGCGTACCCCCGCCGTACAGCCGGATCTGATCCTCATCGCGCCGGTCCGGTATCGGATGCCCCAACGCGGCGCTCAACTCCGCCACCGTCACGTTCACGATCTGGACATACTCAGCAACCGTCTCACGCAAGATGAACCCATCCGTACTCTGCCGGATGCAAGGCCGCACCGAAATCACCTTGGTGTATGCCTCCAGATTCAGCTTCAATTCGGTGCGATTCTCCCAGATAAACCGAAAAACCTCATCTTCATCCCGCTGCATGGACTCAAAATGCACACGCCCATACCGCAGACGTCCGTCCTGCGCCGCACCAATCCGCCACGATGTCGTGTCCGGCACGATTCCATACTGCACGAACGCACTCCGCACGGCCTCGCGATACGCATACGGCCGGTCATCGGGCTGGATCTGCGCATCCGCCTCGAGCATCGCGCTCAGGTACTGGCTAAAGGTCAACGCCGTAGGAGGGCAGTAATCCAACGCGCGAATCGACATCGTCATCAGATGCTTCGCTGCCTTCGCACCATCCTCCACCACACGCCCCAGATTCACCCGACCCTTCTGTACCTCGCCCAGTTGCTCGATGCGATGCCGCCACACCTCGACAAAGCTCCGCATCATCGCCGCGACAAACACCTCGCCCCGCCGATGCTCTTCACGGAACTCCGCCTCTTCCAGGATCGTCGTCCGAGGCTCCAGCGCCACCGAACGCCGCAGCGCGTTGCCACGAGCACCCGGAATCGCCTGCCCCATCTGCTCGCCCAGCCCCAGCAAGGCCGATTCGTAAAGCGCTTCGGTGGTCACACGATCCAGCGAAATCATCCCCGCAGCGCGCTTCGCCTCGCCATCGGACGTCGGGTCGAGCAGCACCTCCACCACTTCCTCCAGCGAAAAGACGCTCAACAGCGCGATCACATCGGCAAAGCCTTCGTGAAACGCCATCTGGTCAATCGAGGACGGATCCATGTACCGGCTCCGCAGCCCATCGAGCAACGCATGCGTAGTCTCATGCGCGACAACATCATGCGACAGGCAGGTAAACACCGGCCGCTTCGGATCGTCCCCGAAGTACCCGAAGAACAACGCCTGGTCGTACCGCGAATAATACGCATTAGCGAGCGAAAAGGCATGCGGCGCCACCTGCAGTTGGTGACTTTCAAACGCCCAACTCACCCGCCGCCCCAGCGCGAACTCAAACGCCGCCAGCGTACGCATCACAATCGCGTACACATTCTGCGCATGAAACCCAGGATTCCCCAGCAGTACGGCATCGCTCGCCTTCGCAAACGGATCTTCGGCCCCCGCTATCACCTGCGGCGCATACATGGTTTGCGTCGAAGAGTCGTAATCGATGACGTGTACGCGATACCCGCGCGGACCCGGCTCCAGATTCTCCACCGGCACCGGGACATTTGCCGTCAGAATGCGGTCGCCAGCAAGCACAGAAGGGTCCTGCGCAATAATACGCAGCACCCTCGTAGCGGACTCAGACCCGGCAGCATCGGCCTCTACATCCGTTGCCCCGGAGATTTTTTTATTTGGTTTTGGCAATAAACCGCGAGTTTATCATTACGGCCTATTTTTGCGGCGTACGAACCAATTTCGCCGTATCGTACCCTTGCCGCTTGGCCTCGGCCACCAGCCGATCATACGCAGCAGGATCCAGCGTTTTCGTACGGCTCAAGATCCACAGGTATTTCAAATCTTCACTACCCACCAGCGCATATTTGTAGTTCGCTGTATCGAGCCCAATAATCCGGTAATCGCCCCAAACCGCCCCAATAAACGAAAGGAAAGCAGGCGCAAACCGGACCTCAAGAATGGAATTCCCGCCCTTATCTTCCTTCGCCACACGAGCCAAACCTTCGGCGCTCTTGGGCTTGGTCTTGCCGTCCTCCCGGCAAGTATTCACCACTTTGATCGTCTTATCTGGATTCAGCGTATAGTTCGCCGTAACATCCCCAGCGCAGGACTTCTGGAACCGGTTGGGAAAACGCGCCACCTCGTACCAGGTCCCGGCATAGCGGTCCAAATCAACATTCGGAACAGGTTGCGCCGCCGCCATCAGCAGCAGGGAAGGAAGAATCGTCAGCATCATCGCAAAGGTGAGATGCACGCCAAGGGCCGAAAGTAGCCTACGGTACGAACTCTCCGTCGCGGATCCGCTTCAGCACCTGCTGCATCTCCTGCAGTTTCCCCGGCATCGCCGTCGCCATATTCTTCCGCTCGCCAGGATCTGTCGCCAGGTCGTACAACTGCGGCTCCGGATCATTCCCCAACTCGGTGTTCGTCGGGACATTCTTCTTCGGACCCTTCGTCGGCTCAATGTACTTCCACTTGCCGGACCGCAACGTCAGCCCGCCAGCCTGCTCCACCAAATGCGCCCGACCGACCTTCGAATCCCCCAACAGCGCAGGCAGTACATTCGCGCTATCCGGCGACGTCTTCACATCTGTCTTGACGTTCAGCAACTCCCCGAACGACCGCAGAAAATCCGTCTGCCCGATCAACGCATTCGACACCGCGCCACCCTTGATGCGCGCAGGCCACCGCACGATCAGCGGCACTCGCGTACCCGCCTCAAAGCTCGAATACTTCCCACCACGATACGGCCCCGCAGGCTTATGGTTGTACAGCTTTTCGACGGCGTCGTCTTTGTACCCGTCATCCACCACCGGGCCGTTATCGCTCGAAAACATCACCATCGTGTTGCGGTCAATGCCATGCTTCCGCAGCGCCGCCATGATCTCGCCCACGCACCAGTCCAACTGCGCGATCGCATTCCCCCGCGGCCCCATGCCGGACGCCCGGTTGAACCTCGGATGCGGCAACCGCGGCACATGGATGTCATGCGTCGCAAAGTACAGGAAAAACGGCTGCTGCCCACGCACACTACGGTCGATAAACGCCGCCGCACGATTCGTAATCGTATCGGCCATGTCCTCGTCCACCCACAAGGCGGACTTGCCGCCCTTCATGTACCCAATGCGGCTCACCCCGTTCACGATCGTCATGTCATGACCGTGACTTGGATGCATTTTCAACTTGTCGGGATTGGCCTTGCCCGTCAGCCCTCGGTCATCCACCGGAGCCTCGTAACTCACCGTGATCGGATCTGCCGGGTCAAGACCCGCCACCTTGTGATTCTCAACGTACACACAAGGCACGCGATCTCCGGTCGCCGGAATCAGAAAGCACTCGTCAAACCCAAGCTCCAGCGGACCCGGCTTGATCTCCGCATTCCAGTCGATCTTGCCATTCCCCAAACCCAGATGCCACTTGCCGATGGCCGCCGTACGATAGCCTTTTTGCTGAAAAATCGAAGCCAGCGTCTGCCGCCCCGGCTCAATCAACAGCGGCGCATCCCCTGGCAGTACCTTCGCCTTCGACATCCGGAACGAGTACTCGCCCGTCAGCAGCGAATAGCGCGACGGCGTACACGTGGCCGCGCTCGAATGCGCATCCGTAAAGCGGATCCCGGCGCGCGCCAAGCGATCCAGATTCGGGGTCTTGACGTTGTAAGCGCCGTAACAGCTTAAGTCGCCAAATCCCACATCATCGGCATAGATCAGGATGACGTTCGGTGGCTGGTCAGAAGGGGTCTGTGGTGCTGCCGCCAAGGCAGCGGAACTGGTCAGAAAGGAGGATACAAAACTTCGCCGGGTCATCATTCGCGGGTCCGGAGCATGCGGAGTCCATTGAAGGTTACTACAAGCGTGGCGCCCATATCCGCCGCCACTGCCATCCACAAGCTCGCCGACCCGAGCAACGCCACAATCAGAAACGCCAGCTTCGAACCCAACGCCAGCGCCAGATTCTGCTTGATCACCGCCACACTCCGCCGCGCATGCCGTACCAGAAACGACAATCGCGCCGGATCTTCCGCCAGGATCACCGCATGCGCCGTCTCCATCGCTAAGCCCGTACTCCGCGGCCCAAACGCGATACCCAACGACGATGCCGCCATCGCTTCCGCATCGTTCACGCCGTCCCCCGCCATCGCCACATTGCGATGCTTCTGCATCAGTTCGCGAACCGCCTTGGCCTTATCGGACGGCAGCATTGCCGCGCGGAACGACGTCAGCTCAACCTCTTTGGCTACCTGCGCGGCAGCCCCAGGGTTATCGCCGGTCAACATCGTCACCTCGCGTACCCCGGACTTCCGCAGATCGCGAATCGCTTCCACGATCCCCGGCCGTACATAATCGCGAATCAGCACGATGCCCCACACTTCGTTGCCCGCGCCCGCGTACACCGCGCTCGCGCCACGGGACTCATCCACATCGGGAACCGGAATCCCCCGGGCCTCTGCATACGCTCGGCTACCCGCCCAGAACCGAAGCCCGTCAATCACAGCCTCAGCGCCGCGGCCCGGCAGCGCGCGGAACTCCGTAATCGTCGCTCCAGAAATCTTCTGTTCCTCGGCATACCGCAAAATCGCCTGCGCCAGCGGATGTTCGCTACCCGTCTCAAGCCCCGCCAAGTACGCCAGGAACTGCTGCTCGCCTTTATCAGACGCCAGCATCTGAATCTGCTCCACCGCAGGACGTCCGGCAGTAATCACGCCGGTCTTATCCAGCGCAATCGCATCCAGATGCGCCGCCGTTTCCAGAAACGCACCGCCCTTGATCAACACGCCGCGCTTGGCCGCAGAAGCGATTGCCGCGGCAATCGTGACAGGCGTCGAGATCACCAGCGCGCAAGGACACGCAATCAGCAGCACCACCATCGATTGATAGAACGCGCGCGACCACGTCCAGTCCGACACCAGCGGCGGCACCACCGCCACCAGCAGCGCGATCAGCATCATCACCGGCGTGTACACCCGGCTGAACCGCTCCACAAACTGCTCGCTCGGCGCACGCTGCTGTTGGGACTCTTCCACCAGCCGTACAATTCGCGCCAACGTCGTATCGGCCGATTGCGTCGTCGTCCGGATCTCGAGCAACCCATCGGTATTGATCGTCCCCGCCAGCACGCGATCGCCACTCTGCTTGAACACCGGCGTCGCTTCGCCCGTAATCAGAGCCTCGTTGACGCCACTCGCCCCTGCCGCGACCTTTCCGTCAAACGGAATCCGCTCGCCCGGCTTCACGCGAACCACCGATCCCGCCGGTACGCTGTCCACCATCACACGATGCTCGTGGATGCGATTCTTATCGTGATTGCAGCAGTGCGCGTGGAACTCCGCGCCTTCCCCATGCAGCACCGTCGCCTCACCCGGCGTCTCCTTCACCAGGGACCCGATCGCGTCCCGCGCATGCGCCAGGCTCCAGCCTTCCAGCACTCCCGCCAGAGAGAACAGAAACGCCAACGTCGCGCCCTCGCTCCACTCCCCCAGGTAACAAGCGCCGACAATCGAAATGCTCACCAGGACATTCATGTCCGGCTGCATTAACTTCAACGCGCCCCACGCCTTTTGCGCTGAGTACGTCATCCCAGCCACGATCGCGATCAGCGAATACAGCACCAGCAGTGGTGACGCCCGATGGATATGCTCGCCCTGCAGCAGCCCCGCATGCGATCCGCCAAAGCCTTCCACTGCCATCGCCGCCAGCAGCGCAGCACCACTCACTACAGCCGCAATCAGGCGCCCATGCCGGACCAGAAATGGCTCCTGCTTGGCAGACTCATCCTGCCAAGGCTCCGCCTTCAGCCCGGTCTTCGAGATCCGCTCAATGATCTCCGCCGCACTCAGAACCTTCGGGTCGAACTCCGCAGACATGCGTCCCCGCAGGACATCGAACCCGAGTCCGTGAATTCCTTTGGTGTGATCCAGTTGCCGCCGGATCAGGGAGACTTCTTCCGCACAGTCCAAGCCATGAATCCGGAAGTCCGCCCTCAATGTGGAGGGTGACATTTGCTTTGTTTCCTTCAGTATATCTATTGGATTCAAAGACCCGCGGAAAGTTGCGTCATCCTGAGAAACAGATGAAGCGAACGCCACTGTTGCTCTATGCCGCCCTGCTGCTGCCCCTCTGGGCACAACAGCCGCTTCTCCAAATCCGCCTGCTCGACCCCGTATCTTCCACGGGACTCAGCGGCGCCTCCATCCGCGCCGTCGTACTCGAAGCAGAAGGAACCGGCGTTCCCCAAGGCAGCATCGTCCACGGCCACACCGACGGCGGCAAACCTCAACGCGACCGTCTGAAACTCTTGTTCGACCGCATCACCATCGGCAGCCGCCGCGACTATCCCGTACAAGCCCGCATACTAGCCGTCGACAACGCCCGCGAAGCCATCGACAAAGACGGCACGATCCTCGCCCTGGACCCTCTCCACAAGCGCCCCGGCAAGATCGAACTCCTGCTCCTCGCCGCCGCCCACGCCCATCCCATGACCCTGGCGTTCCTGGAAGGCACCAAGTTCACCCTGCGTGAACTCGAAAAGCCCTCCGTCCACTACGCCGCAGGCACGGACATGACCCTCCGCTTCGAGACCACCCCGCCGACCCCTACCGCCGCGCCCGGCACCGTCGTCCCTGCCGTACTCGTGCCCGCGCTAGCCCAAGTACTCGCTGCCCTGCCGTTACGTACAGAAACCTACGCGACCCGCACCCCATCCGATTGGACAAATCTCGCCTTCATCGGCACCCGCGAGGCTGTACAGCAAGCGTTTGAAGCCGCTGGGTGGTCCACCGCCGCTGCCCTCTCATTGCGTGCGGATTTCAAGGTCTTCGCTGCCGTAGCCGAGCACCACGCCTACACCCACGCTCCGGTCTCGCGCCTGGCCATCAACGGCCACCTGCCGGACATGGTCTACCAGAAGCAGACCAACACCTTCGCCAAGCGCCATCACATTCGGATTTGGAAAACAGAGCAGAATTGGCAAGGCAAACCAGTCTGGATCGCCGCCGCCACCCACGACATCGGCATCGATTTTTCGCCCGCCACCAAGACCTTCACCCATCGCATCGATGGCAACGTGGACCGAGAGCGCCACAAGGTCGCCCTGGACCTTCAGTACGCCCAGCCGAAAGTCAAGCTGTACGCGCAGGACCGTCCGTTGGTCCCCAAGGAAAGTGCCAACGCCACCGGCGACAGCACCCACACCGACGGCCGTCTGTACGCGCTGTTATTCGAATGAAATCTTATCCAGCCCCGGTGCGGCTTTCGGATACTGCAAGTCCATCGACTCGAGCGTGTCCACCAGAATCTCGGACACCGCAAAGTTCCGGAACCACTTGCGATTCGCCGGAATCACGTACCACGGGGCATGCTTCTTCGAACAGCGTGAGATCGCCTCTTCATACGCCTCGGTGTACTCCGGCCAGAACTTCCGCTCTTCCAGGTCCGCAGCAGAAAACTTCCAGTTCTTCTCCGGATCTTCCAGCCGCTCTGTAAACCGCTTCTTCTGCTCTTCCTTATCGATGTACAGAAAGAACTTCACGATTTTGACGCCGCTATCGGCCAGCATCTCTTCAAACGCGTTGATCTGGTCGTACCGCTTCGACCACACCGCCTTCGGCACCAGATTGTGTACCCGCACCACCAGCACTTCTTCATAGTGTGACCGGTTGAAGATCCCCACCCCGCCAAACGGCGGAATCGCCTTGTGGATCCTCCACAAGTAATCGTGGGACTTCTCTTCCCCCGCCGGTACTTTGAAGCTCGTCACGTTCACGCCCTGCGGATTGAAGCTCGTCATCACCCGCCGGATCGTACCGTCCTTACCCCCAGCATCGATGCCCTGCAGGACAATCAGCAGCGCCCGCTTCCCTTCCGCGTACAACCGGTACTGCAGCGCCGCCAGCTTTTCCAAGTTCTCTTCCAGCTTGGCGTTGGCTTTTTCCTTATCGTCGTAGCCGTGCGTAAAGGAAGGATCAATCTCGTCGAGCCGCAGCTTCTTGCCCGGCTTGGCCATCAGCAGACTGGTGAGTTTGGACATGAACGTTAGATGTTTACTGAATCGGAAACGGACCAAACACCGGCAGAGCCATATCCGCCGTATCCCGGACATTGCAGTACGGGTCGCGGCCCGCGCCATAGTACAGCTTTGCACCCGCAGGCACCGCGTTCCACACCACGTCCAACAGAATCGCTGTCGGATCCGCACCATCGAACCGCGCCTTGTAAATAGAGGGGATCTCCGCGCCCTTGTCGTCGCGAATCGAGAACCCGCTGATCCGCCCATCGGACGTCAGGCTCCCGTTCACCTCGGCGAACTTCAACGTGATGGTCCCGTTCGCGAACTTCGCCGACACCGGCCTCGGACCACGCTTCACCGCCGCATTATCTTTGTTCTCGCCAAACTGATCGTGCGCGACAATCATCGCCAGGCGACGTCCCAACCGCTTCAAATCCGGAGTGCTGATGTGGATCCCATCGTCCAACGTCAGATCGATGGACGCCACCATACCGGTGTTGCCCAACTTCGCCTCAGCCAGACGCTGCGCCTCCTGCACTTGATTCCAGGGCCCCGCCGCCGCATTCGACACGTGCCGTCCGATCTGGACGTAATAGAACGGCAGGTTCGGCTGATTCGTATCCGCCCGAAACGCCGCCACCAGCGCTGCAAACCGCTCCGCAAAAGGACCCACGCGCTGATCGTTGGCTTCCGCCTCGCCCTGATACCAGAGCACGCCCTTCACCTGTCCGCCCACCGCATTGATACGCCGAATCGTCGCACCGTACAAAGACTCACCACCCTGCGCCTTCTTCGCCGGATCCCACTGCTCCATCGACGTACCGCCATGTGCGCAAGGAATCAACCCAATCGGCACACCGCTACGCCGGTACAGCTCAACAGCAAACGGCAAGGACAACCCCGCACCCTTCTTACGCTCGGCGTAAAAGGCCTGTTCTTTTTCGTACGTCCAGCGTTCCAACTCGCCCTTATCGTTCTTGGCCCAGTGCACCTTGTCCGCCGCCGTACGCAAACGGTGGATCGGCTCCCGCGCATCGCCCCAGTTGTCGGCCATGTCAAAGCTGTGGACAGCATCGATCGGCTGCTGGACATCCACCAGATTCCCAACGCCTTCCATATTGGACTGCCCCGCCAAAACCCACAAATCGCCAACGGCTACATCATCCACGGACTGCAGCGACGTCGGGACGCCCGAAACGCGAGCTTCCAGCTTATAGGGACCGCCCGCCGGCACACCTTTGATCTCGCCCGCCCACTTGCCGGCCTTTACGCGCTCGGCAAACGGCGTCCAATCGAGCCCTGAAAGCTGCGATCCGTCCTTCTTGACGATCCGCGCCTCCACATACCGGTTGTTGTACTTCGCCAGCGCCGTACCGGAAATCTTGATGTTCGCCCGGCCATCCGCGCTGCGTTGGAACACCTGATGCTCCACCGCTCCCGCTGTGATCTTGAATTCTGGCTGCTGTGCCGGCGCTTGGCCAAACACTACCGATGAGGCCAGCAGCCACAACAACGCGCCGCTGGAGAACGTACCTCGACGAATGGTCAAAAAATGAGCCTCCGAAACCTGCATCTTATCGTAGTGTATCGGCGGAAACGGAAAACGCCGCAGTGGGGCGTCCACTGCGGCGTACAAAAGGTGCCACTGCCGGGCAATAATTTCACTTACTCTTCGGCGATCACAGCGCCCGTACCGGCAATCTGCCAGATCGTTTCCCCACCGGTGATCTTCGACGGGTCAAACTTCTGCTTCCGCGCTTCCGCCGCCTGCTTCGCACGAGCCACAACCTCTTCACGGCTCAGCTCGATCTTCATCAGCTTGCCTTCGGCCGTCGCCAGCTTACCCACGGACTCGCCAGGGAACGTGATCTCCCCGTCTACCACCTTGATTCGGATCATCTTACCCGTCGCCGAATCCGTCAGAGCCATCCAGCAACCCATCATCTGGCATACACCAGTGACTTTCCCCTTTACCTGAACCTGTTTTCCGTCAAACGACGCGGGGTTGGACAGGATGTCCGCAATCGGGGTCGCCGACGTCAAGGTCAGCGGCTTGCCGAGTTGGATGTTCTCCGCAATGGCGGGCAACGTGCAAAGCGAGCTGAGGATGAAGAGCGGGGCCAAATATTTTTTCATAACAACGCCTGAGCCCATTATGGCATCGGTTCCGCATGTTCATACAAGACCGTGCTTTTGCACGGCAGTCATAAAGTAAAAAACTTAGTGGGGGAATAAGTAAAGATGTTCAACCGTTGTGCCGATAGATCTTCCATGTTGCCCGCCAATCCTGTTTTGGATGAAAACCAAGGTCTCCTGTCCGCGCTACAGCGCGAGGAACGCGAAGCCAGCATGCTCCGCAGCCTGGGCAATTGCCTCGGCGTTGAATTTACGCCCAAAAGCCTGCCTCTTCCCGGCGGCGGCGTGATGGAAATTGACGGATTTTCGGCCAAAGCCAACACCGTATGCGAGGTCTGTGCGGCCGACGGTGAACTGTCCGAAGATGAAGCGGAAATGCTCATGCTGAACACGTTAAAGATGCGTTACGCCGCCCATACCCTGGGCAACACCGTACGTCGCATTCTCCTGTTCCGCAACGAACGTACCGCGCTGGACTTTTGCGGCCGCTCCATCGTACAGCAGGCCATGGGTGACGACATGTCGCTCGAAGTCTGCGTACTCTCGGGCGCTGCTGCACTCGCCTAGTTCGCTTTGGTATCGTATCTCCTAAGCGTGAATCCGGATTTGCCGGACGCACGTCTGATGTATCAAGACGTATCCCCTCAAGCGCGACCTCGTAGGCGCGATGAGTGAAGCAGTGTAGCTTGGTTTGGGCTCCCCAGTTCGCGAGCCGGCTGAGTGTGCAGATGTGGAGGGTTTATGAACATCGTTGGAGATCGCAGATTTATCGAGATCCCTGGCGGCAGGACCCATGAATTGCCGCCGCTGCTCGTCAAGACGTCGCCGGAAGTGAACCGCCTCGACAAAGTGGTGGACATGGCCAGCCGTCTCATCGACGAAGAGGACATGATTCCGGATAATCCGTTGGACGCCTTGGCCAACGAGGCCGAACGCAACCGCCGGAAGATGGACCTCGCGCTCAACCTCACCGATCAGTATCTTCGCTTTGTCGCCGCCTGGCAGTGGGGCGACGGCGTACTCGAATGGATTCGCCAGTGTGAAATCACGTTCGAAAACCGCGCCGACCTGCGTACCCTGCTCCGTGCAGATCTCTGGCCGCATGCCAGCCGCGCCAGCTTCGTACAACTCCTGCACGACAAGGGCGTCGAAAAGCAGAAAGAGCCAACGCGGACCGTGCCGCCGTGCGCGATCGAAAACTCGGTCGGCCTGCGTCTGACCTTCCGTCAGCCGCCGCCGATGCGCTGTTTTTCAGACCAGTTCCTGCTGTACCTGAACTCGCCAGTAGCCGAATCCGCGTATCAGGCGTGGGCGCACACCAGTCCCGCCGAGCCGTCGCTGCCCCCGGAACGCTTCACGTTCCAGGTCATCAGCATGTCGCTCGCTTAAGTACGTCTAGACCTTGCAGGCGCGGCGTGCCGCATCGGCCATCTGCGCCTGCAACGCATCCACCCGCTTCATAATCAGCCGTACCTGCGCCTTCGCCCCGCGCGGCTCCCCGTGGATCTTCTCCAGCGCGGACCACAGCTGCTCCCCGTTCGTCTCATCCACCTCAAAGAACCAGTCGTCTGACCCAAAATCCCGGTACATCTGCCCCTTGCAGGTATCGGTAGGCTGCCGGACATAAATCGCCGGAGTGCCGTTGCGCATCGCGATCAACGGCGAATGGCACTCCACGCTCACCACTGCTTGGGCTTTCGAATAGATGGATGCCGCCTCATCTGGCAGCCAGTATGTATCCCGCCACACCACCTTCGCCCGTACATCCTCCGGCAGTGGATCGACCAACACCTGTTTGCCCAACTCCACCTGGTACGTCATCTCCGCGCACACCATCACCTTGTTGCCTGTCGCTTTGACATACCGGATGATCATGTCCCGCAGCTTGGCATGATCCTGCTCGGTCGTACGATCGTTGATCGCATCCTTCGCGTCGTCGTCCTTCGCCCGAGGCCGCCCGTCGACGCGATAGTACGGCGTGTACCGCAACCGCGGCACCACACAAAGGAACTTACCGTCCTCCAGCCCATGCGCCTTCAACCACGCGAACCCCTTCGCGTCATCCCGCAGCGACATCCCCAACTGCGCATCCGGACCAAACTCCAAAATCGGAGTCTTCACCTTCTGCGCCCGCAGATAATCGCGGGAAATCGTATCCCGGCAGTAAAAGAAACTAGATTGATCGATGATGTACCGCAGGTCCGCATCCAGGTCACCAGCCGGCAACCGTACCGCCGCCTCATGCAGTTCCCGCAGCGTACCGCCCTCCGGCCGCCGCTTTCCGCCGAACCCCGAAACCGGGTCCGTACTCACGCCGAACACGCCCACCGGCTTGCCCGTCGCCTTCCGAAACGCCACCGCATGCGCACTGGCCGGAAACCCCGACCCGGACCCGCTCAAGTACAGATCCGCCCGTGCCCAGGCCGCCGCCAACTCCGGTGTCGTAGGCTTGCCGTCGGCTCCGACACTCCCCTCCACGATCTTCAGCTTCGGGTACCCCTTCAGCAGCAACTCGCGAGACCCGTGACCCAGCTTCCCCGGCCACAGCGTGATCTCCGCTTCCGGAAAGTGCTTGTCCAGAATCGCCAAAGCCCCCGGCGTATGCCCAATATCGCCAATATTCACGGACTGCCAGGAACTCCGCAGCAAAACTTGAGGAGTCTTCTTCGTCGCTTGCGCAAAGCCCAAAGCAGCAGTCAGGAAAAAAGCACGCCGTTGCATACCGGCCATCCTATCGCGACCACAACAGCCACACAAAGAACGGACCACCCAGCAGCGCCGTAATCACACCCACCGGAATCTCCACCGGCGCCAGCACCGTACGTGCCAACGTGTCGCACACCACCAAAAATGCGCCCCCGGCAAAGATCGAAACCGGCAGCAGCACCCGGTAATCCGGACCCGCGATCCGCCGTACCAGATGCGGCACAATCAAACCCACAAACGCGATCGGACCCGTCACCGCCGTCGTCAACCCCGTCAACACCGCGCCCACCGCAAACCCCTGCCAGGTCACGCGATGGATATCAATGCCCCGTCCCGCCGCCCACGCGTCGCCGAAGGACACCACGTTCCACACCCGTGCCATCCGCAACGTCCAGATCAGACAAGGCAAGATCGCCGCCGCCAGAATCGCCAAAATCGGGTACTCGACAGCCTCGATCCCGCCCATCAGCCAATGCGTGATCTCAAAGCTCTTCGCGATCCCCGCCAGGCTATTCAACAGCAACACCAGGGACGCGCAGATCCCGTTCACCGCAATCCCCGTCAACAGCAGCGACAGCGTAGAGAACCTCGGATTCCGCCGCAGCATCGCAACAAGAGCCACCACCGCAGCCGTACCTGCCAGCGCGCTAATCCAGACCACCGGCAACCCCGTCACTTCCTCGCCAGGACCAAACGAGATCGCCGCCACCGCTCCCAGTGCAGCAGCCGCCGAAACACCCAGATTCGACGGCGTAGCCAACGCATCCCGCAGCAGCGCCTGGAACAATGCACCCGATGCCGACAACGCCGCCCCGGCCAGAAACGCCAGCAAAGCGCGCGGAATCCGCAACGTGGTCAGGATGTTCCAGTCCGGTTCCCGCCGCGCCGCGATGTTCTGCCAGTCCAGCGGTACGCCGCCCAGAAACGGCGTCACCACCGTCACCACCAGCGCCCCGCACACGGCAAGAACAAACGCGCGCCTAGCTTCCATACGTCAGAAACACGCGCCCTTCCCCGTCGGACTGCCGGTAAAACGGCACCGCAAAGATTCCACCCAGCGTACCCGGCTGCAGGACCTCCCCCGGCGTACCATCGGCCGCCAGGCTCCCCCGGTGCAGCAGCCACACGCGATCCGCATGCCGCGCCGCCAGCGCCAGATGGTGCGTCACCGCCACCACAGTCGTACCCCGATCGCGCAACCGGTGCAGCAACTGCCACAAAAAAGCCTCATTGGCCGGATCCAGATGCGCCGCCGGCTCATCCAGCAACAGCAACTTCGCCTGCTGGCAAATCGCCGCCGCCAGCAGTACCCTCTGCCGTTCCCCGCCGCTCAACTCCTGAAACGGACGCTGCCGTAACGCCTGCGGGATCCCCGCAAACTCCATCGCTTCCGCCGCCGCCGCGCGATCCGCATCGTTCTCGTACAGCCCTCGCCCATGCGGCGTACGCCCCGTCAACACCACCTGCTCGACAGAAAACGGAATCGCCGCCGGAGTCTGTTGCGGTACATGGGACGCATACTGGCAGATCGCCTGCCGCGACATCCCGCGCAAATCCGCCCCTGCGTACAGGACAGAACCCTCGCTCGGCGTGCGCTGCCCGGAAATCAGATCCAGCAGCGTACTCTTCCCCGCCCCATTGGGACCCGCAATCGCCACCACCTGCGGCGTCGCGACTTCCGCCGAGATCCCACGCACTGCATCGCAATCCACCTTGGGAAAGCGGTACGCCACATTCCGGACACTCAGAATCGCCGCACTCATGGAAACAACATCCGTTGGAACGCTTCCGCCGCCTCCGCCACCCGAGGACCCGGCACCACAAAGATGTCCGCCGCTACCGGATACAAGCGCTTCTCCCGCACCGCCCGCACTTTGCCGCGCTGCGTCTCCCACAACGCCCGAACCGCGTCAATATGCGCCTTGGTGACGTCCCCGGTAACAGACATATCGCCCATATCCACGATCACATCGGGATTCAGCCGCATCACACCTTCCATCGAAAGATGCGGGTACGCCAGCGGCGAATCGCCCATCACATTACGCCCACCCGCGATGCGGATCAACTCATTCAGGTACGATCCCTTGCCCACCGCGATCATGCCTTCCAACCGCCCCGGAGTACGCCCCACAATAAACAGCAGCGTCCGCCGAGGTTTCCCCTGCGACGTTTTCTCAATCGCCGCAAACCGCCCGCGGATCTGCTGCTCCAAAGCCTTCGCCTGTGCCGTAGCCCCAATCGCCGCGCCCACCAACGCAATCGACTGCATCGTATCCGCGAGCGTCGTATTCCGCAGTGCCAGCGTCTTCAACCCCAGCCGCTGCATCTGGGCATTCTGTTGCGCCTGCTCCGCATGCACCAGCACCAAATCCGGCCGCAACTGCGCAATCGCCTCCACATTCGGCGTCAAATACGTACCAATGCGAGGCAACTTGTCCGCTTCCGGCGGGAAGTGGCAGTAGGTGGATACCGCCACAACCCGCTTTCCCCCGCCAAGAGCAAAGAGCGTTTCCGTAAAGCTAGGCGCCGTCGACACGATCCGCTGCTGTCCCGCCAACAAGGCCGGAACCAAGCACATCAAGATCAGGCGACGGCTCAGCCTCATTGAAACAGCACTCGCAATCCGCCAACAATCGTCAGGCGAGGATTCTGAAAGCCCTGCTCGTAGTACCGCTGATCGAACAGATTGTCCGCCTTGATGTACGCCTTCACCGTATATCGCTCCGCCGTGCGCACATCGCGCGACACCACGGCATCAGCCTTGGTAAAGCTGTCAAACCGGAAGGCTCTGCTGCCCACTGCCGTAAACAACGGGGCATCGTGCACACCGGAATGATACAGATCCGCCGTAAAGCTCGTCTTGCGGCCCAACTGCTGGTGATAAAACACCGTCGCGTTATGCGCGGGTATGCCCAACGCGCGGAAGTACCCCGGCACCGACAGATCCTGATCCGTACCCGAATTCACGCACCAATACGACGCACGCACCATCGCCGAACGCCCAATGCGAGTCTCGCCCGTCAACTCCACGCCACGCGACGTCCCGCCAGCCCCGTTGTAATAACCCGACGAACGCCGGAACAAATCCGTACCCGCCCGGAACGACCCAAACTGCGTGATCTGCACAATCCGCGTATAAAACCAAGTCGCGCTCAACCGCACCCGATCCCGCAGCAAATACTGATCCACGCCACCATCAACAGAGTTATACCGGTCCGGCGACAACCGCGGATCCCCATACGGCGAGTACGCCACCGCATTCGTCACCGTATTGAAGAAGAACCCCGAACCATACCGCTCATACAACCCCGGCGCGCGATACGAATTCCCGCCATGCGCCCGGAACTTCGTCGACGACCGCTGCACGAAGTACGAAACCGCGGCATCCCCGGTCAACGCACGTGGCGGCGTCCGTACCGGAGCATCCGCGTAGTTATTCGCCGTACCTGTAAACACAAACTCCGGCGCATCCAGCGAAAACGCCTGCGCGCGACCCGACAACGAAATCTGCAGCCGCTGCCCCAACATCGAATTCTGCAACGCGAAGTACGCGGCATTCGACCGTTGCCGGACCTTCGTCTGCACAATCAACCGCGCCGCCGTAGGTAGCTTGTTATCGTCGCGATTGTCGTACAACTCGCGCTCAAACTCGTACCCACCCGTCAGCGCAAATCCTGGCCGCGCCCGCCAATTCGCCCGCGCATCCACCGTATCGATATCGCCGTTGAACAAGCTCTCATTCGACGTCACAGGCTGGAACCCCAACCCTGCCGGACCATTCTCAAACACCCGATGCGTATGCACGCGCTGGTAACTGGCCTGCGCATCGAACGACGGCGCAAAGCTCTGCCGCACCAAAAACGCACCGGTCCAGAATCGCGACGATCTCCGGCTATCCGGATCATTCTGATTCGGCCGGAACGTCACAAACGGCACCGCCGGAATAAACGCCGCCCCAGCCGTACCCGTAGACAACGCTGCAGGACTCACATTCCCCTGCGCAAAATCATCCGAAACATGCAGCCTTCCGGACACCGACGTACGCGACGTCGCCGCATACCGTACAAACTGCTGCACCCCCGAACTCCGCACCCGATCATCGCCATCCACACCACTCAGGATGTTCAAATGCAGCAACCCGGTGCTGTACGCCAAGCGATTCCCAAGCACTCCACCGCTCACCGTCGCGCGACCTCGCATCAACCCAAGTGACCCGCCTTCCGCCTGTACCTCGCCATGCGTGGACCCGCCGCCTGGATCCGTCACGACATTGATCGCGCCGCCCACGGCGTTCGATCCGTACAGCGACGACCCAGACCCGCGCAGCACTTCCACGCGGCTCGGGTTGATGATGTTCAAATTCGGTACAAACCCGCTGGCATCGCCCTGAATGGTGGACACATCGCGGAACCGCATGCCGTCAATCAGAATCGCCGTCGCATCGGCACGCAGCCCACGCATGCGAATCGACGTCCCCTGCCCGATCCCGCCCAGGTTGCGTACCAGCAGGCCCGGCGTATCCCGCAGCGTCTCAAACAGACTCATCTCATTGCGCTGTGCGATCTCTTCCGCCGTAATCAAACTGGCGGCCTTCGAGACTTGATCAATCGTCTGCGCCCCTGCTTCCGCGGTGACAAAGATCTGTTGATCCAACCCCTGCACCTGCAGCCGTACCGTCACCGGCTTGCCGTCTGCCGTAGGCTGCACCGTCGCGGTACGAAAGCCGTCCGCCGCAACCTCCAGCCAATCCCCATTCGACGCGGCGCTCGCCAACGCGAACCCGCCATCCTTGCCGGATAGCGTACTCTCGGCCTGCAGCGACGCGCCGCCCTGCCGGAAAAGCGACACCGTTGCCGACTCGACAGCACGCCCTTGTGGGTCCACCACCGTACCGCGAATCGCCCCATTTTGGGCATAAATCGGCAAAAAAGCCGTCAAAGCCAGCCACAAAGGCAGGCGTGTATATGGTTTTCGAAAAGTATGATTGAGCATTGTGACCTGGCCCTTCCCTTCGAGGGCTAAGCGACACGGCCACAGCTATCCGCTGCATTGGCCGGTCCAGGCAGGTCTTCGGACTTCAGGACTTCCTACTCATCGCGACTTCCCAGAGCTCTCAACAAGCGCCAGTGTCTTGCATGCGACTTTCGTTTCCTGTCACCGCTGCGGGGCAGTCCCGGATTCACACCGGATTCCCTTTTCAACGCCGTGCACGGAGGAACTTCGCCTCCGCAGGCGTACCTAGGACTTGCTCAGGGTACCACTACTTTTGAGAATCAGGATTCGAAATGCGCCACAAAATCTGGCGAAAAACACCCTGCCAGATCTCTGCATCGCGGCGCGACAAATGCATCCGCTTGACCAGACGTTGGATCTTGTGCAGATCCCCCTCTAACGTACGCTCGTGCACATATCCGGACCGTGTCAGCGCCTCGGTCAACAACTGCGTGAGCCGGTCCTCCGCCTCGCCATCCGCGGGCAGATCCTTCGCCGCCGGCGTGCGATGATCCAGCTCCGGAACCGTCTTCCCGCGCGCCGCCAACTCGTAAAAACACACCGCCACCGCCTGACCCAGGTTCATCGACCCATGCTCGTTCGGATCCGACGGAATCGTCATCAGCCAGTGGCAATGCGCCAGATCGTCGTTCGACAATCCAAACTTCTCGCTGCCAAACACAATCGCCGTACGTCCAGCATTGGCATGGATTCGCGGCGCCGCCTGCTCCACCCGCACGATCTCGTGCCGTGACTCTCGTGGACCCAACGACGCCGTACCCACGACCAGGGAACAATCGGCCACAGCCTCGGCCAACGTCGCAAACTCGCGAGCCTCGCGAACAACGGTCCCCGCATGCGTCGCCGACCGGGCCTCATCCACAGCATTCCGGTACGCCTGCACCAGCCGCAGATCAAAGCAGCCAAAGTTCGCCATGGCGCGCGCAGCGGCGCCGATATTCAAAGGATTTCGCGGAGAAACAAGAACGGAGGTAAGCGTGGGGCTCACTTGTTCGATCGGTTGATGGCGTCCAGTACGCCGTTGATGAACGGTACGGATTCGTCGTTGGAAAACTGCCGCGCCAACTCAATGGCCTCGTCAATCACCACCGGCGGCGGAGTCTTGATCTCCGTCATCTCATAAATCGCCAGCCGCAGAATGTTGCGATCCACCACCGGCATTCGCTCAATGCGCCAGTTTTCGGACTTCGCCGTAATCATCGCGTCCAACTTCTCGCGATGCCGTTCGGCGCCCTTCGCAAGCGTCTCCATGAACTCATCCACAATCGGCTGTTCTTCGGTCTCTTCCGAATACAGCGTCTCGTAAAAGTCGTCGATGGCCGCTTCCACAGCCTGATTCCGGATGTCCGCCTGGAACATCACCTGGACAGCGCGCTGTCTAGACCTGTGTCGTGCTGGCATTCGTTACCGGATCTGCTTCAACAGGTTCGCCATCTCAATGGCAGTCATGGCAGCGTCAAAGCCCTTGTTGCCGCTCTTCGCCCCCGCGCGATCAATGGCCTGCTCTACAGTAATGGTCGTGATCACACCAAACGCCACCGGTACGCCCGTCTCCGCCTGCACAGAGGCCAGGCCGCTCGCCGCGTTCCCCGCGACATAGTCAAAGTGCGGCGTATCGCCCTTGATCACCGCGCCCAGCGCGATCACCGCGTCAAACCGCTTGGTCTCGGCCAGAGCCTTCACCGCCACCGGCAACTCCCACGACCCGGGTACGCGAGCGATTTCCACAGCGTCCAAATCGGCGCCGCAGCGCTTCAACGCATCCAGCGCCCCTTCCAGCAGCTTGTCGGTGACAAAACTGTTGAACCGGGCTATGGCGATCGCGAACTTCAGGCCTTTGGCGCTCAGATCGCCTTCAATTGTTTTCGAGGACATGGGATACTAAAGAGTAAAGCCCATATTAACGCACGGGATACGTGCGTTCCGCTTTCAACACGTAGACATCTCAATGGATCCGCAGTTCATCCGCAACTTCTCCATCATTGCGCACATCGATCACGGCAAGTCGACCCTCGCCGACCGTCTGCTCGAATACACCGGCGCTCTGACTTCCCGCGAAATGATGGAGCAGGTGCTCGATTCCATGGATTTGGAACGCGAACGCGGCATCACCATCAAGGCCCACGCCGTACGCCTCAACTACAAGGCCGAAGACGGTGTGGACTACCAGCTCAACCTCATCGATACCCCCGGCCACGTCGACTTCACCTATGAAGTCTCACGCAGTCTGCAAGCCTGCGAAGGCGCGCTCCTCGTCGTCGACGCATCGCAAGGCGTCGAAGCCCAAACGCTCGCCAATACGTACCTCGCGCTCAACCACAACCTGGAAATCATCCCGGTCATCAATAAGATCGACCTCCCCAGCGCCGAACCCGAACGCGTCCGCGAACAGATCGAGCAACTGGTAGGCATCGACGCGCGCGACGCCGTACTCGCCAGCGCCAAAACAGGCATCGGCATCAAGGACATCCTCGAATCCGTCGTCATGCTGGTCCCGCCCCCAAAAGGCGACCCCGAAGCCCCACTGCAAGCCCTGATTTTCGACTCCTGGTTCGATCCCTACCGCGGCGTCATCATTCTCGTCCGCGTCGTCCAGGGCACCATGCGCCTCGGCCAAAAGATCCAGTTGATGTCCAACGGCAAGACGTACGAGGTCGAGAACCTCGGCTACCAGTCGCCCAAGGCCATCCCGCATCCCGTCCTGTCCGCTGGCGAAGTCGGCTACCTCAGCGCGAACATCAAGACGATTTCGGACGCCCAAATCGGCGACACCATCACCGATGCCAGCAACAAGGCTTCTGAACCCCTGCCCGGCTTTGCCGAGATCAAGCCGATGGTGTTCGCAGGCCTGTACCCCGTCGAATCGCACGAACACGGCCTGCTGCGTGAAGCGCTCGAAAAACTCCGCCTCAACGACAGCGCCTTCAACTTCGAACCCGAAAACTCCGCTGCCCTCGGCTTCGGCTTCCGCTGCGGCTTCCTCGGTCTTTTGCATCTTGAGATCGTGCAGGAACGTCTCGAGCGCGAGTTCAACATCGACCTCATCACCACTGCCCCCGGCGTGCGCTACAACATCACGCGAACCGACGGCACCGTGATCGAGGTCGACAATCCGCAAAAATTCCCGCCCACCACGGAAATCGACTACATCGACGAACCGATCATCGACGCCAGCATCATCACGCGCGAAGAGTACATCGGTGAAATTCTCAAGCTGCTCGAAGAAAAGCGCGGCATCCAGAAGAAGTTCGAATACATGCAGGGCGGCCGCGTGCTCATCATGTATGAGCTCCCGCTCAACGAAATCGTTCTCGACTTCTACGACCGCTTGAAGTCCGCCTCCCGAGGCTACGCGTCCCTGGACTACCATCTCTCCGGCCACCGCACCTCGCCGATGGTCAAGCTCGACGTACTCGTCGCCGGCGAACCGGTCGATGCCCTGTCGATGATCGTCCACCGTGACTTCGCCTACGAGCGCGGCAAAGAACTGATCGCCCGCTTACGAAAACTGATCCCCCGCCAGATGTTCGAAATCCCGCTCCAGGCAGCAATCGGAGCCAAGGTCATCGCCCGCGAAACGATCTCGGCCATCCGCAAGAACGTCCTAGCCAAGTGCTACGGCGGCGACATCACGCGCAAAAAGAAACTTCTGGAAAAGCAGAAGGAAGGCAAGCGCCGCATGAAGCGAGTTGGCAAAGTCGAAATCCCGCAGGAAGCCTTCCTAGCAGTATTGAAGGTCACCAGTTCCTCAGACAACGACGATTGATTGTGCTGCAATAAAGGGCGATGTTTTCCCTTTCCGGCACCCTCATGCTGTGCTTGCCCGGAGCCCTCTTGGCCGCCGCACAAGTTGAATTTCATAAGGACGTCACGCCCGTGCTTCGAAAGCACTGCCAGGGCTGCCACCGCCCCGGCGAACCCGCGCCGTTCTCGATGCTCACTTATAAAGACACGCGACCCTGGGCCAAAGCCATTCGCGCTGCCGTCGTCGCCCGCAAAATGCCGCCATGGTTCGCCAACCCGGCCCATGGTGAATTTCAAAACGATTCGCGACTCAACGACAAGGAAATCGAAACCATCACCAAGTGGGTGGACACCGGAGCCGTAGAAGGCGACCCCGCCAAAGCCCCCAAAGCCCTTGCTTTTGATCAAGGCTGGCGCATCGGCAAGCCGGACCTCATTGTTGAAATCCCCGCAGACTTCCCCATTCCCAAAGACGGCGTCGTCGACTACACCTGGTTCGCCGCCGACATGAAGCTCACCGAAGACAAGTGGATTGAAAAGCTACAAGTCATCCCGGGTTCGCGCGAACACGTACACCACGCCCTGATCTTCGCCCGCGCCCCCGGCTCCAAGTTCCGCCCCACGCTACAGCCTGGCGGCGTTACCTCGCGTCCGGAAATCAGGCCCGAAAAGCTCCCGCCGCAATCCGACAAAGGAAGCTTCGCCATCGGTGTCGGCCTCGGCGCTGCAGAGATGATCGGCGACTACGTACCCAACGGCGACCCGTACATCGCAGAGCCGGGACAAGGCCGCTTCGTCAAAGCAGGCAGCCACATGCTGTTCCAGATGCACTACACGCCCAACGGCAAGCCCGCCACCGATCGCACCCGCGTGGGCATCGTGTTTGCAAAGACGCCCCCAACAGAACGAGTCATCAACGACGCGGTCATCAACACCACGTTGCGCATCCCGCCCGGCGAGCCGAACCACCCCGTCACAGCCCTGGTTACCGTACCGCGCGACACCAAGATCGGCGCCTTCGGACCCCACATGCACCTCCGCGGCAAGGCGATGCGCGTGGAACTCCTCCGCGCCGGCCAGGACCCCAAGGTCCTCCTCGACGTCCCGGCCTATGACTTCAACTGGCAGCTCAAGTACCAGCCGAAGGATTGGGTAACCGTTCGCAAAGGCGATCAGCTACGAGTCACCGCCTGGTACGACAACTCGCCCAACAATCGCTACAATCCGGACCCCAAGCGCGAAGTACCCTGGGGCGATCAAAGCACCGATGAAATGCTCTTCGCCTTCTTCGACTACGTGATCCCAGCGCAGCCCTAGCGCTACGCCAAATCGCGGACCTTCGGCTCTCGAGCCCAGTGCCGCTTCGTACCAACCTTGACAAGCTCAGAATGGTGCACAACGCCTTCGTCTTTCTCGACGTGCGCCTTCTCGAGCAACACCTTGGTACCGTCGCAATGCGCGATGGTCTTGCAATGCGCGTAGGCATCCATAAACCACTGCACAGCGGCCCCATCCTTGGTCAGCCGCTGTGCCTCCGCAGGGGCTAACACCGACGCCACCGCGTCAAACACCACCGACGGCGACCCCGCCAGCTGACCATCCGCCTTCAACGGCTGCCCGCCCTTCATCGGCAGCGCGCCAACCTTCGGGGCGACCAGGAACACCGCACCTCCAGCCTTCTCAATCGCCGCCTTCAATTCATCAATCGTTGCGCGATCCGACCCTTCCGAAAACAACAGCCCCACCTTGCGACCCTTCATCGTCGCCTTCGCCTTCTTCTGGATCGAAAGCGCGTCCGACGGCTTCATATCAATCGGCTCTTTCGCCGCCTCGGCCTTGGCCGGAAGCGGCAACGCCAACCCCTTCGCGACGCGCGACGCCAAATCCTCATCGATATTCCGCAGTCGCGACACCACGCGTACCCGCACATGCTCCAGCGTCACCTTCGACAGCTCAAACACCAGCGCGGACGCCATGTGCGCCTGCTCATTCGACGTCTGCGAGCGATAAAACAACCGCGCCTGGCTGTAATGATCAGAAAACAACTCCGGCCGTATCCGCAACTTCTCTTCCGGCTGATTGCGTTCACCATTTTCCGCAAACGTCGTAAACCCAACCTCGCGCGAAGCCCGAGGACCACCCTCCTCACCGGCCTCCGCCAAGCTATTCGGCTCGTAATTCGCCCGACCCGACGGCACCATCGTCTGCATCATGCCGTCACGCTGAAAGTTATGGAACGGGCACTTCGGAGCATTGATCGGAATCTGATGAAAGTTCGTCGTCCCCAGCCGTGACTTCTGCGTATCGAGGTAAGAAAACAGCCGCCCCTGCAGCAGCGGATCATTGCTAAAGTCGATGCCCGGAATCACATTGCTCGGCAAAAACGCCGACTGCTCGGTCTCCGCAAAGAAATTGCTCGGGTTGCGATTCAGGGTCAACCGCCCCACGATCTCCAGCGGAATCTCCTCTTCCGGAATCAGCTTCGTCGCATCCAAAACATCGTACGGCTGCTTCGACGCCCAAGCCTCATCAAACACCTGTATGCCAAGGTCCCACTGCGGAAAATCACCGCGCTCAATGGCTTCATACAAATCCCGCCGATGAAAGTCCGGGTCCGCACCAGCGATCTTCACCGCCTCATCCCACACCGTCGACTCCAGGCCCAACACCGGACGCCAGTGGAACTTCACAAACCGTCCCTCGCCACTCGCATTCACAAACCGGAACGTATGCACCCCAAAGCCCTCGATATTGCGGAACGTACGCGGAATCGTGCGGTCCGACATCGCCCACATAATCATGTGCATGGACTCAGGCATAAGGCCAATAAAGTCCCAAAACGTATCGTGTGCCGACGCGGCCTGCGGATACCCGCGATCGGCCTCCATCTTCACGCTATGCACAAGATCGGGAAACTTCAGCGCATCCTGAATAAAGAACACCGGGATGTTGTTGCCTACGAGGTCCCAATTGCCGGTCGGCGTATAGAACTTGGTGGCAAACCCGCGCACATCGCGAGGCGTATCGACAGACCCCGCACCGCCAGCCACAGTAGAAAACCGAACGAAAACGGGGCAACTCGCACCCTTTTTCTGAAAGATCGAAGCCTTTGTATACTGCGGAATCGCCTTCGTACAAACAAACTCGCCATGCGCCGCAGACCCGCGAGCATGCACAATCCGCTCCGGAATCCGCTCATGGTCAAAGTGGAAGATCTTTTCCCGAAGAAAGAAATCTTCGAGCAGCGTAGGCCCGCGAGCCCCCGCCTTCAACGAATTCTGATTATCAGAAAGCGGGTGACCATGATTGTCAGTCAGCGCGGTTTCCGAACGCTGATGCAGTTCTCCCGCGTTCCCGAGCGTTTCCTTGGGCGTCGTACGATCCTTAGGCTTTGGCACGGAACTTAGATCCCGTGCCCCAATCGGTTGTTTCTACTTCAACCCCGCCAACAACTCCTTCACCGCGACATCCAACTGCGAATCCTTGTCTGTATACATCTCCCAATCGGAGCCGTCGCTCGCTCGAGTGCGGACTGCTTCATGTGACGAAATCTCTCACAGATACAGCCGGCCCGGCTTCATATCTTCAAAGATGGAAGGATCAATCAGCATCGTAAACGGCAAGGTGACCACGATCTTCTTTCGAGTATGTACCTCATATCGCATCGGAATAAAGCCTTCCTTGCGGACTTCAACGAAATACTTCTCGTAACTGAGGCGCGTAACGCAAACCTTACCGTTGATGTCCGTCCTGGCTGTCTTCGCCTTGCCGTCCTTCACTGTGACGACTTTGACGTCCGCGTCGGGTATCGCGGCAGCCGTTGGATCGACCACTGCAACGCAGATGTCGGCGGCCGCTGCATTCAACACCGTCACAAAGAGCAACCCAGCAAGTATCATTTCACCCCCGCCAACAACTCCTTCACCGCGACGTCCAACTGCGAATCCTTCCCCGTGTACGTCTCCCCAATCGGACGCGTCACCGGCACATCCACAGGCCGCGGATTCAACTCCATATTCTTCCCATCCGCACCAGTAATCAACGTACCCGGCATCCGCATCGACGATCCGTCCACCAACTCCATCGCGCCCGTATAAATGATCCACCCCGACGTCGGCTCACCCACAACCTTACCCAGCTTCAACGTCCGGTAGCCTTCCGTAAAATCCTCGGCATCCGACAGCGAATGCTGATTCACGACCAGAATCGTAGGCAACTCCAGCGACCTCTGTCCCAAACTCGTACGCGCCGGCGACGGCGGAGCCCCACGGCTCGTCATCGTCATGTACCCCCGCCGCGTAAACACATCGAGCGCGTACGCATTCACAAACCCGCCATTGTTATTGCGGATATCAATCACCACGCCGCTCTTGGCGCGATTCTCAGCGTCCAGATCAAAATACAACTGCTTCAACGCCGTATCCGACATATCGCGGATATGCACGTACCCAAGCTTCCCACCGCTCACCTTGTGGACATACGCGCGATTCTCTTCCACCCATTTGCGATACATCAGATCAGCCACAGAACCCACCGGCTGCACCGTCACCTCGCGGCTCCCGTTCACCGTCAGCGACACACGCCGCCCGATCTTGTACAGCATCTGCTCGTCAAAGTTCACCGCCGCAGAAACCGGCTCGCCATCAACGGCTGTAATCTCATCGCCTACCTGCAACTTCGCCAACGCAGCCGGAGACTGCGGCAGCACCTCGCTGATCTTCAACTTCCCGGCCGATTCCGCAGCCTCGCGATCAAACCGCACACCCAACTGCCCCACCGTACCCCGAGGGCCTCCCGGACCACCCGCGCCAGCAGCAGGCGGCGCCGTGATCCCCGAATGGGACGCATTCAACTCGCCCACCATCAACCGCAGCAATCGGTACAGTTCATCGCGGCTCGTTGCAGCCTCCACCAAAGGCTTGTACGTCGCATGCACGGCCTTCCAATCCACCCCGTGCATCTTGGGATCGTAGAATCCATCGCGCTGCCCTGCCCACGCCTGCTCAAACACCGCGATCTTCTCTTTCTGAAAATCGACATCGGTCTCCGCATTCACATTCACCGCCCGCGCCACTCGCGTATCGAGCGGTATGATCTGCACGCGGCCACCTTCGAGATACATCACCTCGCGGCCATCCGGCGTAAAAGTCGCACCGCTCTTGTTCCCCGGCGTTGACGTCAACTGCCGCGCCGTCCGCGGACCTCGTGCGGCCGCACCAGTCTCCAGCGGATACGTGTACAAATTCGCCTGCCCCGCCACCTGCGTCGTAAACAGCAGCGTACGTCCATCCGGACTAATCTGCGGCGCGAACACATCCAACCCCACCGGCAAGAACGTCAACCGCTCGCGAATGCCTTCAAACACGATCTCCACGGGCTTCGGCGCAGGCTTCGCAGCATTACCCCTCGCCGCTGGAGCTTCCGGAGCAGCCTTAAACAACTCCTCAAACCGCGTCTCCGCAAACGTCGGAGGCACCGGCACCAGATCGATCTTCGCAATCTGCGGGGACTCTGTCCGCTGCCCCGTCACAAAGTACAGCGCCTTCCCATCCGGATGCCACACAATCGAATTCGAGTTGGTATTCGGCAAAAAGCTGATCTGCTTCGCCTCACTCGCATCCTTCGCCGCCACCGGAATCACATGGACATTGCGCAACCCCTGCGACCCCGCCGCCACATACGCGATCCACTTCCCGTCATGCGACCACACCGCGCCACCAGACAACGAACCCTTCACCAACACACGATCCTGCTTGGACTCCAGTTCCAACAAATGCAGTTCCGCCCGGTCCCGTACGTACGAAAGAGTCTTCCCATCCGGCGAAAATCGCGGCGCCGCATCCGGTTGTTGACCGGCGGTCAGTTGCGTCTCCTTCCGCGACCCGAAGTCGTACAAAAACACATGCGCGACAGCATCATCCCGCTGCGCCACATACGCGATCTTCGACGAGTCCGGTGCCCAGGCCACCTGCTGTTCCGCACCCGCCGTACGCGTCACCCGGAACCCATCGCCACCGTCCCGAGCACTCGCCGCAAACACCTCGCCACGACCCGTCACCGTAATCTTCCGTCCATCCGGCGACAGCGTCAGATCCCCAAACTGCGCCACCGGCATCCGCGTCATCGCAGGACCCGCGCCCGACCCCGCCAACGTCAAAGGAACCGCTGCAGCCTCGCCACTCTTGACGTCGTACTTCCAGATCCTGAACTCATGCTCAAACACAATCGTCTTGCCGTCATAAGCAATCGTTGGAAACAGCACACGACCCTTGCTGAACTTGGTCAACTGCTTCATCGTCGGCACACCGGCCGGCACAGTCATCGACCACAGATTCTGCGCACCGCCGCGATCCGACATAAAGTACAGCGTCTTGCCATCGGGGTTCCACATCGGCCACATATTTCGGCCTTTGCGATTCGCCAACTGCGTGTACGCACCACCCGTCTTCCACAGCCAGATCTCGGACTCATCCAAGTGGCTATGCCCATTGCGCCACCACTGTTGATCTCCATTGCCACGAGCCGCAAACGCCACAGCAGTACCATCCGGAGAAGGCGCCGCCTGAAACTCATTGGTAAAGCGATCGGCGCTGAACGCCATCGGCGTCCCACCCTCCGCCTTCACGCGAAAGAGATCGTTCTTGCGATTCACATCCTGCGACCCCGAAGAGAAGTAAATCCACTTCCCATCGCGCGACCATCCGTCCAAAAACTCCGCCCCATCGTCAAACGTCAGCCGCTTCAACTCCCCAGTCGCGATGGTGAGGATATAGATATCGCCCCCGCCAGTACGCGACGATTGAAACGCCAAATTCGCCCCATCCGGCGAGTACAAAGGACGCAGATCCTCCGCCGGATGCGCGACGAGCAAGCGGGCCTCGCCGCCAGATGCCGGAGCCACCCAAATGTCGCCACCCGCGACAAAAGCCAACTCAGGCCGCGTGGGACAAAGTGCAGGATCTGTTAAGTATCGAGGGGAAGCAGCAGAAACAACAAGGCAGAAAAACAGGCAGGAAAACGCGAAAAACCGCATGCAAGATTGTACCGTCAATCAATCCGGCACAAACGCGCTTTGATACTCACCAGACCGCAACGCCGGATCCTGATCGCACTTCTGCAACCAGCAACGCCCAATCGCCAGAGCCTCAATCTCCGTACCCATAAAGCACCGGAACGCCTCTTCCGGCGTATTCACAATCGGCTCCCCGCGTACATTGAAGCTTGTATTCACAATCACCGGACACCCGGTCTTCTCTTCAAACTTCGACAACAAGCCGTGATACAGCGGGTTCGCCTCACGATCCACCGTCTGCACCCGCGCCGAATAATCGACATGCGTCACCGCCGGAATCGACGACCGTTGCACCCTCAACTTCTCGATCCCAAACAACCGCTGCTCGGCTGCCGACATCTCCCGCCGCTTTGACGGATGCACATCCGCCACCAGCAGCATGTACGGACTATCGGTATCCAAAGAAAACCACTGCGACGCCCGCTCCTTCAACACCGAAGGCGCAAACGGCCGGAAGGACTCCCGGAACTTTACCTTCAAGTTCAACGTCGTCTGCATCCCCGGCGACCGCGCGTCCCCCAATATCGACCGCGCCCCCAACGCCCTCGGACCAAACTCCATCGCACCCTGAAACCACCCCACTGCCTGCCCCTCAGCAATCGACGACGAACACTTCTCCAGCAACTCGTCATCGCTCTTGCAGACCGTGAACCGCGCCCCAGCCATGCGCAACCGCCGTTCAATCTCCGTCTGCTCATATGCAGGACCCAGATAGCTCCCGCGCATCGTATGCGCCGACACTGCACGAGGCTCACCGTGATGCTGATAGTACGCCGCCAGCGCCGCGCCCAAAGCACCACCGGCATCCCCGGCCGCAGGCTGGATCCAAACATTCTCAAACTGCCCATCGCGCAGGATCTGCCCATTCGCGACACAGTTCAGCGCTACCCCGCCAGCCAGGCACAGGTTCCGCATCTTCGTTTCCCGCGCAATCGACCGCGTCAGCTTCAGCAGGACATCCGTCAACACCTGCTGCACCGACGCGGCAATATCCATGTGGAACTGTGTCAGATCTTCATCGCTCCGCCGCGCAGGCTGACCGAACAAACGTTCAAACCGCCCGTTGATCATCTTCAAGCCGGTGCAGTAATCGAAGTACCGCATGTTCAACCGGAACGATCCGTCCGCCTTCACATCAATCAGGTGCTCACGGATCTGCTGCGCAAACCGAGGCTCCCCATACGGCGCCAGCCCCATCAGTTTGTACTCGCCGGAGTTGACCTTAAAACCCGCATAGTACGTGAACGCCGAATACAGCAATCCCAACGAGTGTGGAAACGGAATATCGCGCAAGAACCGTAGGATGTTTCCATCGCCGACAGCCAGCGACGTCGTCGTCCACTCGCCAACCCCATCCAGCGTCAATACCGCGGCACGCTCAAATGGCGATGCAAAAAACGCGCTCGCCGCATGGCTCTGGTGATGCTCGGTGAACAGCAGGATGGACTCCCAGTCCTTCCCGTCATCTAGCCCCCGCAGACCCGCTATCAGATTCCGTTTCTGAAACAGCTTCTCCCCGACCCACAACGGCATCGACGTGCGAAACGACCCAAATCCCCGGGGCGCAAACGCCAGGTACGTCTCCAGCAGCCGTTCAAACTTCAAAAACGGTTTATCGTAAAACGCGACCGAATCAATCGACGCATAATCCCCATCGGTACAAAACTCAATGGCATTTTTGGGGAAAGATGCGTCGTGCTTCTTGCGGGTAAAGCGCTCTTCCTGTGCGGCACGCACAATCCGGCCGTCTTCAATCAACGCCGCAGCGCTGTCGTGATAGTACGCCGATATGCCAAGAACCCGCATTTAGAACAACGTGTAAATGAACGGCGCGACAGCCGACGTCTGCGCCAGAATCAGCATCCCGCCAAACACCATCATCAGAATCAACACCGGCAGCAGCCAGAACTTCTTCCTCGCCCCGGCGTACACCCAAAGCTCTCGCACAATTCCAGTCATGATCTAAAACTGATTCCTCATATCCCCCACCGCATCTGTCTCCCGCACCGACCAGTAGGACTTCGCCTCTCGATCAAACTCCAGTTGCAGCGGCTGATACCCATACATCCGGCGCATCACAAAACCCAGCGGTGTGATCACACAAAAGAACAGCAGCGCCATCATCACCGGCGTCGTCACCCGCCCAATCGCGTGCGACATCCGCATCCACAACCGGTTCGGCGTATGCAGCACTGCCGGACGCACCAACCCCAGCAGCATCAACACCACGCCCGGCAACGCGATCTCCGGCATCCGCCAGATCCCCGCCGCCACCAGCACGCCGCCCACCGTCAGCCCAAATTGCCGGTCCGATGGCTGTTGTGGTTCCATGCATTGACTTATAAGCCATGGAACTGCACGCCGCTACGTACTGTCCTCCAAGTACAAAAGGCCCAAAGCAGTTTCCTGCCCTGGGCCTTTGGTTTAGTACAGCGATCTGGCTGCTAGTGTGACAACGCATATGCGACGGCTTTATCCGCCATCGCAATGCCCCGGCCCGCGTCGCGATCCACACCCGTTCCCATGATGTCCAGCGAGTTGGCATACAACGCCGCTTTCATCTGAGCCGGCGTGTACGCAGGACGAACCTGCTTCACCAGCGCGGCAATACCCGCCGCACTAGGTGCCGCCGCGGACGTACCGTAGAACGGGTTAAAGCCCGGAGTCTTGGTCGACACACCATCGGCCGCCGTGATGTCCGGCTTCTGCAGCACCTGTCCGCCATTGGTACCAATCAGCACGTTACCGGGCGTGATCGGCGTTCCGTTCGGCTGGTAGAAGATGCGGCGAGGACCGTCCGAGCTGAAGCTCTCGGTCTTATATGCACTTCCGGCGATGAACGGAACCGTCCCGCGCCGCGCTGCATTCCAGAACACAGCCGCAACCGACACCGTATTGGCGGCGGCATTATGGCCAAAAACCACGCTATCGGTGTTGATCGAGATCCGGGAACGATTCGTTGCGAGGTTGAGGGCGCGCGGAGCACCACTCCAAAGCAGGGAGACAATCAGATCGCCGGCTACCAGACCGTTGCCGCTCACGACTTCAAATGGATCCTGGGTTCCACTCTGGAAACCAGTGCTCACCCTCTTGATGGTAGTCGCAGTTGAGTTCAGAATGTACAGATCGTAGTCGTTGGCGGAGCCGCTCAGTGGGTCCGACCACTTCAAGGTAATCGGATTCCCGGAGGCTAAGGTGAGAACGTTCACTACCGTCCCTCCCCAGTTGTGTAACAATCCGCCCCCAGTCAGAACTCCACCTGCCGCACCAGCAGAGACAAAATCCCCCTGCCAGGTTCCCGACGTACCCTGCGTCTTGTTGCCGCTGTTGCCGGCAGAGGAAAGGTAGGTCACGCCGGCTGCGGTAACGATATTCACGGCCTGTGCAATCGGGCCATCCTGGAACACGCCTTCGCTGAAGTAGCTCACGTCGTCCACGATGATCGTGCAACCCGCATCCTTCAACGCAATGATATTGGCGGCGAACGAGTTCACGCTCGTGAACGCGGTGGCAAAGTACAGCTGCGCGCCCGGAGCCATGTCGGAAATGATCTCCATCATGGCCGTACCTTCGTCGCTGCCGGTGGACGGTCCTTCCTGTCCGGGCAGTACCACGGTGTTGGCAGGAAGATCGCCCGAAGCGATCAGCGCCGCGACACGGGCCGCGCTGGCAGAATCGGACAGTACCCCAACCTTCACACCGTTACCGGTGTAGCCAAGGCTGTTCACCACATAATTCGCGCGATGCGTGATGTACCCCTGCGACGTCAGTGCGCCCACCGCGGCAATACCCGTCGCATCCGCGAACCACGAAAAAATTGCCGGAATCAGACCATTCGATGCAAGCATCGGCAGATCGCGATTCCATTTGCGATTCTTCACGTCCGCAAGCTTACGTGCCTCCCACCGCTGATACAGCGGATCCTGCATACGGATCAGGGGATGTACTTTGCCTGGACTGTAGCTGTTCGTCGTCGCCCCGGAATTCGTCGAAATCTGTCGCACATCCGCACTCTGCGAAATCCGCGCCACTTCGTACGACGGAATCGTCGCCTGGATCAAACCTGAGCCAACGCTGTACGACTGCACCGTGCCGCCGACATCATGGATCAACTGCACCAGCGAATCGGACACCGTGCCGCGAATTTCCACTGTGGCAGCGCCAGCGGGAGCGTCCGTAATATCCGCCAGCCACGCAGGAAGACGCCCTTGAGCCTTGAGCGTCCTCATCAACAAGGCCGAGTCCATCTTCTGTTCTTCCGGCAGTAACGTGGCTTTCAGCCGTCCCACCTCGGCGATCTTGTCCAGAGTCGCCTGCGGAATCTGCTGCGCCTGTGCCGCCAGACCCGCCGCAACCGCGGCGGTCGTTACGATACGTACAAGGTTCTTCATTACGCGACACCCCCGTTACGCTTCCGGCGAACAAGCATGGCAACGCCAACAACCGAAAGGCTCAGTCCATACGCCATAGGCTCAGGAAGCGGCGCGAAGTTCGAATCCGCAAAACCTTCCACCAACACGGCAAACGGGGATCCCACCCCAGGAGTGGGGCGCGTCAAAAGCAGTACCAGCGGAGCATCCGCTGGCACGATCACCTGGAAGAATCCAGGGTTGCCAAATGGATTGCCGCTCAATCCGGCATCGCCAAGGTAATTTGCTCCCGTTGGAAACCCAGGGCCAGGCGTAAAGCTCGTATGGTACGCACTGACAAAGACAGTCCCGAACGGGTCGTCCGTCGATACCTGGACATACACGGGCGCGCCAGTGGCAAGCGGAATGGTGATTGTCGTGTAGAAAAACGGTCCGACAGCGCCTGCCAGCCCAGGAAAGGCTTTGGCGGTGGACCAGTCCGACGGCGTGGAATCGCGGAACGGACGGCTGGTAAAGGTCGGTCCGGTCCCGTCAAAAGCGATTGCGCCAGTGTCCAACAGGATGTCGGCTTTCAGACTGGCAGTTACGGTTGCAGTTAGCAGCAGCGTTCGCAGCAGCAGCGATGTTCGTTTCACATATCCTCCAAGCCCGTTTTGCGGGAGACTATCAGTCACCGCGCCGGGTAGGGCGCGATTGGCGCCCTAGTCTATCACCGACCGTGATCAGTGAAAACCCTGTCAGTACCACATGAGGCAATGGTTAAGAGCGCTTACCGGATAAGCGTGAACCGGCGGCGCCCGGTCCATGGTCGCCGCCATTTTCTTTTAAAAAACCTTACTCGATGTCGCCAATACGCTCCGGCATGTCCGCTAGAACAAAGCTCAACACCGCCAGCGACGCCACATTCGCCCGGAACTCTGACGGTACGATTTTGTCGAACGTATCCGAATCCGTATGATGCCAGTCGTTGTAGTGCCCGCCGCCTGTCTGCACGCCAAATCCCGGAACTCCCGCCGCCAGCAGAGGCGCGATATCCGCTCCGCCGCCACCCGGCGTCATCTGACCTCCGCCAATCCCGCTCAGCAACTTGCCGATATCCACCGCACGCTGGAAGGACGCTGCACTCGTCGCCTTCACCGGAGTCGCCGGAGCATTCGCCGTCGTACGCCGCCGCTGCGCACCCCCGGTGCCGTACCCGAATCCCAGCGGCTTCTCCGCCCCACCGTCCATCTCAATCGCCGCGACATGGTTCTTCGCCGCATCGCCCAACATCGCGCGGTACGCACGTCCGCCAGCGCCGCCGTTCTCCTCGTTCACCCAAAACACCACGCGGATGGTCCGCTTCGGCTTCAGCCCCAGCTTCTGCAGCAACGCGACGGCCTGAAAAGCCGCAATCACGCCGCTACCGTCGTCGTTCGCACCCTGCCCGATGTCCCAGGAATCGATGTGCCCGCCCAGCACAACCACCTCTTCCGGCTTCTCGCTCCCCCGAATCTCGCCCATCACATTGTGCGAATCGGCATCTGGCAGAGTCTTCGCCTCCATCATCAGCTTTACCTTCACCGGAACTCCGCCCTTCGCCAAGCGATGAATCAGCGCGGCATCTTCCACCGTAATCGCCGCCGCCGGGATCTTCGCCACACCCGCGATGTAGTTCAGCCCGCCCGTATGCGGAGTCGCCAAGCTGCGCCCGGTCATCGACCTTACCAGCACCCCTACCGCACCCAACTCGGCCGCACGCGACGCCCCGGTCGCCCGGTAAATCACCGTCTGCCCGTACCCTTCCCATACCGGGTCAAACAGCACGATCTTGCCCTGCACCTTCTCTTTGCCAAGCGCCGCCAGCTCATCAAACGACGCCACTGTCACGACATCCGCCGTGATCCCTTCAGGCGGCGTACCCACGCTCATCCCTAGCCCCAACATCGGCAACTTCTTTACCGTCGGAGCCAGCATCGTGGCGTACTCGTTCCCGCGTACCCAATGCGGCACCTTCACCGGAGGCGTCTGGACATTCGTCAGCCCGGCCTTCTTCATCTCCGCCGCCGACCACTGGATCGCCTTCTCAAGCGACTCCGACCCGCTCAACCGGTGCCCGATCCGGTCACACAGGTATTGCAACCGGTCCAGCCCCTCTTGATCGGCCAGCGCAGCTTCAATGATTTTCTTGGAAACGTCGCGGTATTGAGACTCAATATCCGCCGCAGGAAGCAACAACGAGCAGCAAACCAGCAGCGCGCCTGATTTTTTCATCTTCAAACTTTAGCATCGCGTTTGAACTGAAAACTCCGGCAAGCCAAATCCAACCCTTCACGATCGATCACCGCGAGCGCAGCCGCCTCCTCCAAACTCAGCCCCGCCTCCACTGCAATCGCTCCCGGATCCTGCAGGAACCGCATCCGGTACTCCTCGTCCGTGTACAACCGCGCCAGCACCGCTTCGAACTTCGCACCCGTCCGCATCCCTATGCTGCAGCCCTCCCGGCAAGCCGCCGTTCACGACCCCGTGCCACCGCCCGCCGAGCCTCACGCAGTTGCATCAGCATCGAATCCACACCCTCGTACCGTCCGTCGCGCTCAATCAGCACCGTCAACGGTTGCGGAGCCAGGTACGCCGCCTCTTCGAGCAGTTGGAACACCGGCTCCGGGACATCATGCAGATGATCGTCGAGCAACCGTCCCCGCCACATTCGACCACCAGCCAGATGCACCGTCCGCACCCGATCCATCGGCACCGCCCGCAGGAACGCCCCGGCATCGAACCCAAAGTTCGTCGCATTCGCATGGACATTATGCAGATCCAACAGCATTCCCGTACCCGGCGCGCCGTCCAGCACCTCCCGCAACCATTCGGCCTCACCCATCGGACTCGCCGGCGGATCGATCAACGTCGCGACATTCTCGAGCACCGGCTCGCTACCCATCACCCGCCGCATCCGCTCAATATTTCGCAGCGTGCCCTCCACCGTCCCGGCATTCCGGCAAGGTGCCGCCAGATGCCCGATCTCGCGCCCCCCACCGCGCACCCACGCCAGATGCTCACTCCACGAATCCGGCCGTACCCGCTCCACAAGCCGCGCCAACTTCCCCAACCGGACCTCGTCCACCGCTGACGCCGACGCAGGACCCAGTCCCACACCATGCAAGGTCACCGGAACCTGCCGCGCCAGCGTACCCAACAGCTCAGGTCTTTCGAAGTAGTCCTCCGCGATCACTTCGACAATATCGATCTCGTCCAGGTGCAGCAGCATCCCCATCGCGAGTTCCGCCCGCCACCCGAACCCGAAGCGATCCGGCTTAGGCACCGCCACCTCCACAACCGCCGCATCCTCCTCCGCCACCGCAACCACCCCCGCCACCGTCGCCCCCGCTGCTACCGCAACCCGACGATGACGACGAGAGAAACTCCGTCCCGCCACCACCGTCCGACCCGCCGTATAGCTTCCTATACTGGTCGCCCGCGATCGAGGGCAGTGCCGCGAACCCGAACAGCGCAGCGGCCATCGCCAGTTCCCGCCCGCCCAGGTTCAACCCCGGCGTAGGCTTCGTCAGCTTCTTCAGATCATCGATCGTGCTCCGGCCGTACGCTGTCACCCGGCCCGAGTATGCGATCCCGCACCCCACCGCCACCGCCACCAGCGCCATCAGCACCAGAAACCCGACGTTGCGATGCCCGTTCGCCAGAGCGTACATCACCTTCACCGCCGCAATCGCAATCAACCCGGCGCTGAAGTAGATCCAGTCGTTCACATTCCCCGCCCGCAAGGTTGGCCCCATCAGCAATCCGCCGGTGTCCAGCCGCTCCTTGTACATCGCAAAGTGCGACGCCAACTCGGATTTGACGGGCCACGCCGTCGGGATCTCCGCCGCTCGGCGCTCCACCCGGCAGTAGTCGTACACCGCGCATTCCACCGGCGATAGGTTCAGCCCGCCCGGCCCGGATGCCGCCCGCCGGATCTTGCCGATCCCCGTCGCCTCCAGAATCCGCTCATCCAGCAGCCGTACCACCGCCACTCGAATCGCGCCTCCCGCACCCGAGCGCAGGTACGCCACCTCGTACGGATCTCCAACATTCAATTGATATTGGGGGTTCGCCCTTGCCGCCGCGGACGCCTGCCGCTGGCTCTTGCGAATGGCCTGCCAGATGAGGACTGCCGTGGCAAGCACAAGATAAAACAACAGAAACTCCGGTCCCCGCCAAACAAACGGGTTCATATAACCTCTCTTAGTCGATCTACGAACTCTGGAACCGGTTCCTGACTGCAGTCTGACCCAACTGTTCCAAAAAGTCCATACAGCATTTTCTGGATGTCGCGCCGTATAAAGACACCCCGCCCTTCCGCCGATAGGACTTTTTAGAGGTAGGTATTGATGCTCAAGAAAGCTTTACTGGTCACCGTCGCAACCGCTGCCATGGGGTTCGCCCAGGGCGCACTGTCGCCCCAATCGTCTTATTACTCGACGCCCACCTACGGGGACGTCACCAAAGTTGGCACCGGCAACGGCTGGCTCACGTTCGACGCTAAGACGGAACTCCGCTTTGTCCCCAAAGAGGGTGAGGAGATGACCATCCCCTACCGTGCCATCCGCAATTTGCAGTACGAGCGCACCACGGCGGCGGCCGAACCCACGGTCGACAAGAAGGGTAAGCTCCGTATGCCCAAGAAGTTGAAGTTTGTCCCCAAGCACCAGGTGCGCGTCCAGTACGACACCCCGCAGGGTCAGGAAACCGCCACCCTCTGGCTCGAAAGCCACAACTACCAGAACGTGATCGGTACACTCGTGGCCAAAACCGGCCTGCTCGTCCAGCGCACCGGCGAAAGCTGGTAGTCTACAGCGCAGCCAAGCGCCAAACCGCCGTATGCTCTACGGCAGCAGCAAGATCCTGGGTCGCCGGGTCGCAGTATTCCACTCGAATACGCACCATCCGGTGGCCCTTTTTCGTTTCCCACTCCCGCTCCACTCTACCCCGTACCTCAAACGTCTCAATCGTCTCCGCCAGGCTGTACCACCGGATCTCGCTCTCCACATGCAGCCACGGCTCCAGCCGTACGTTCCGCATCAGGATCTGGTTCGCAAACTCCAGCATTTCCTTCGCCTTGCGCGACCCGGCCGCCGGATCCTTCAGCCGCACATACAGCGCCCCCAGCACCGTACCCTCCGCCAGACTCTCCGGGCTCGCCTCTGGCCTGTGGCTCCCGCCCCGCACCAACACCGCCTTCGGCACAGTAGCCTTCGCCTTCAAGTCCGGTCGAGGCTCCACTGACAACACCACCCGATCACCCGCCCAAACCCGGCCGTCGTCAGACAGCGCAATCGTCACCGGCTCGCCGTCATAATACGGCTGTTTCAGCTCCAAATGCCCCCACCCCGACTTCAGCCAGCCCGGCTCCACCGACAGCGCTGCTCCCGCCAAAAACTGAAAGATCTCGACCCCGGGCACCAACCCCGCCGCAAAGCCGTACTTCCGCGCGCCCAAATCCGAATGGATGCGATTCTCCGAATCCGGATCGGTATTGATGGCACATACCGTACCCAACACCTGCCGCTTCCCCTTCATCGGCTCCGCTTCCCGATGCTCCATCCCATAAACGGTTTCTCGGTATACACAAACAACACAGAACAGATCACCAAAATCAAAGGCGTCAAAACTGCTACTTGAAGCGCAAAGTCCGCCCACAACGGCAGCCCAGGCGAAGACACCGCCCGTACCAGCCCCGTAAACAGCGTGATAATCGGCACGTGATACAGGTAGATCGTGTAACACATCCCCCCGATAATCACGATCGGCCGCGCCGAAAACACCCCCTGCAGTACCCGGCCCTGAAACGCCCCCACATAAAACAGCAGCACCAAAAACGGCAGCACGCAGTACAGCTCATGCCGCCAGTACATCATCGCCAGCAGTACCATCACCGCGCCGCCCACACCCAGCACATCCCACACAAAGGATTGCCGCCGGTTGTTCACCACCCCGGTCTGATGCAGATCCGCCAGCAAGAACCCGGCGAGAAAGTACTGCATGTACGCCAGCAGGCTCATTTTCAGGTTTTCGTACGGCGTCTTCCACAACACAAACTGCGTCCAAGCCGCACAACCCAAAATTGCCAAGGTCAGCACCGTACGCCGCACCACCGCGTTGCGAATCGAAAACACCGCCGACGCAAACAACGGCGCCAGGATGTAGAACTGCACCTCGATCTCCAGCGACCACGCAACCCCGTTGATCGTGCTGCCCCTGCTGTAAATCAGATTGTGGACATAAAGGATGCTCGCCCAAAAGTGCTGCCAAGTCTCGCGGTACACCGGCGACCACAGCGCCAGCAACACAAAACAAACCACCATGTTGATGACAAACGGTGGCTCAATGCGCGTCACCCGCCGCAAAAAGTACGACTTCAGATTCGGAAACGGCTTCCCGCTCGTACCCAGGTAATGCCGGATAAACGGCAATGCCAGCACAAACCCGCTGATGACAAAAAACAGGTGTACCCCAAAGTACCCCTGCCATAGCGCATGGATAAGCGTGCTGTCTTCAGACAATCGCCGCCAGTCGCGCGGGAACCGCACCGGAGCCCCAAACCGCGTACTCGCTTCCATCGAGATCGATGCGATGTGGTGCAGCAGAACCGCGCCAATCGCAACAAAACGCAGCCCGTCGATCTCCGCAATCAGGTCGCCCGTGGACGTCACGCGCGACAACCGGTTGCCGATCCGCGTCCAAAGCCCAACTGGCGCGTCCAAAGACCCAGTGGGAGCAGAAGATACGGGAGCGGCCGCGCCGGTGATAGTCGACAACGTTTCTATAATCGCATTTTCAACCATCCTCGCCCGCTACATTGGAAGCATGCGACGGATGCTGATTCTACTGCCGCTTCTTTTCGCCACTCTCTCCGCCCAAACCGCGCCCCAGGCTCAACAACGCAGTTGCCTTGGCACCTCCACCGTCGGCACCATTCGGCTTCTCGTCAAATCTCCGATACCCGGACGCAATCCCCTCCCCCTCCGCGCCGTACACAACCTGCCGGAAAAAAGCGTCCTCACCTACGAACCCATCCAGCTTCCCGACAACCTCAAGAAGAACAGCAAACTCGCCCTCATGATCCTCCCCGCGGACCCCGACACCCGGGCCGCCGAGGGCGCCACCGTACTCGAACCCCGCTCCGCCGACGCCCCCACCGAGTGGACCATGCCCTTCCGCGTCGGCACTCTGTTGCTCGTCTTCGCCCCCCAAGGCCTCGACGAAAAGCGCGTCACCAACCTCGTATCCCGTGACGAAGCCCTCATCGACGACCTCGCCCTTTACGCCTCCCGCACCGTCGAACTCGAAAACGCCCTCGACAGCCTCAACGCCCTGGACGACGAACAGGAAATCGTCGACGACCCCACCAAAGCCCTCGGCGCCAGCCCCGTCGAAGAAGCCCTCCTCACCCTCACCCGTACCCTCAACCCGTCTTCGGCCTTCTTCAACCCCTTGAACGGCGGCCGTACCGTCGGCCCCGTCACCCGTGCAGGACTCGCCGCCACCATGACCATGGACAATGCCGGCGCCATCTTCCCCGGCGGTGGCGCACTGTCCATGGCGAAACAATGGCTCCTGCCCGATTCCGAGTTCCGCACCGTCTACGCCGAGGCCGCCCTGCCCGACGGCATGACCTTCTGCTCCCAAAAGCTCCTCACCCGTACCCGCAACCGCCTCGTGTACCTCTGGGGCTATCAGCTACTCAGCCGCTCGGCACCCAAGTTCGAACAGGCCCGCAATCTCACCATCCCTGCCGGAGCACGCAGCGCCGTACCCCTCAAAACCGCCAACCCGCAGGACTGGCCCCTCCTCGACCGGGTCCGCGAGTGGACCCTCGTCGATCTCGCCACCAACCGCGAAGTCTCGATCCCCGGCCTCCGTACCCTTTCCGCCAAAGGTTGGGCCAAGATCGACCTCCGCAACGCCCAGCACGTCGTCCCCGGAAATTACCGCCTGGTCGGCCACTGGGATTGGGACAAGGTCAACATCGCAGGCACCTGGCGCATCGCCCCACCCGGCGACCTCCGCAACGCGCGACCCACGCCGGACTCGCTACATCGCCTCACCGAAAACAGCGGCATGGCCCCCATCGAACTCGCCGGAACCGACTTCCAATTCGTCGAAAAAGTCACCTTGAAACGTGCCGGACGCCTCGGCGCGATTGAAAACCCCTTGGAATTCCGCCTCCCGCAAGGCTTCCGCGGCGGACCTCAAAACCGCCTCGAACTCGAGATCAACACCAGCGCCTACCGCGCCGGAGATTACCTGCTCGCCCTCGAACAAATCAGCGGCAAGACTACAGAAGTCCCCCTGCGCATCGCCCCCGAGCCTCCCAAGTTTGACCCGCAACCCATCCGCCTCCACGAAGGCGACCCCAAGCCCCAACGCATCACCCTGCGAGGCTCTGGACTCTCCCGTCTCGAACCCAAGGGCCTCGAAACCGCAGGACACGAAGCCAAAATCCAACTCCTCGACGGTACGGACACCGAGCGCGACGCCGTCGTCACCCTAGCCGCCAACATCAAGCGCGGCGCTCGCCTCACCGTACCCGGAGGCCTGCAATTCCAGGTCACCGGACCCAAACCCAAAATCCTCTCTGTCACCCCCACCCTGCCGGACGACCTCCCGGCCGCCCTTCGCGACAAAGAAGTACCCTCAGGCGCCGTCGTACCCTTCGCCATCCAGGCCGAAAACGTCGAGGCCCCAGCATCCTTGATCGCCTCCTGCAGCGATCCCGTCAAGGCTCTCGGACCTTGGCGCATCCGCCTCGGAGAACGCCGCAGCAACGGCACCAAGTTCGACAGCGCCGGCAAGCAGGCGTACTTCGCCGCGCTCGACCCCGGCGAGGTCGCCCAATCCGGTTGCGACCTCCAGTTCGCTATCGAAACCGAAGCCGCCGGAGCCTCCGCCCCGGTCGCTGTAGGCAAGGTCGTACGCCTGCCCAAAATCCAATCCTTCACCTGGACGGACGAGAAGTCTACCAACGGCTTTGTTGCTCTGTTAAAGGGAACCGATCTGGAATTGATCGAAAAGGCAGGATGGGAAAATCAGCCGGGTGCGGCGGTAACAGCCGCACCCAAAGGCGCTGAAGTACAAACATTGCGAGTCACTCTACCGTGGCCGTCGCCCTCGCCGCTCGCGCCGCTTTACATCTGGCTACGAGGCGAAGAGGCCGCAGGCGCAGGCCGCAAAGTCACTCGCTAAAGGCTCAACGAACTTACTTCTCCTCGCCAACCTGATTGCTCAGGTAGCGCTCGTAGCCCATTTCACCGATCTGGTGCAGCTGCATTTCCAGCCAATCGGCGTGCTCTTCTTCGTCCTTAACGAGCTTTTCCAAAATCTCGCGGGACCCGTTGTCGCCTTCCGTACGCGCGATCTCAACGGCCTTGTTATACATCGCCACAGCGTTGGTTTCCAGTTCCAGATCGTTCGTCAGCATCTGCTTCACGTTCTGGCCCACCTTCAACGCCATCGGCTCCATGGTCGGCGTGCCATCCAGGAACAGAATGCGCTCAATCAGCGTCTCCGCGTGAATCATCTCGCCAATCGACTGCTTCTTGATGTACTTCGACAACTTCGAATAACCGAAGTTTTCACACATTTCCGCGTGAATGAAGTACTGGTTGATCGCCGTCAACTCTTCGCGCAGCGCCATATTCAGCTGCTCGATAACCTTAGGATTACCTTTCATATCACTTGAATTGTACCGTGCGATGCGAAAATGAAGTGATGATCGAATCGGCGTCGCACTTCCTGGCCCGGCACAAGGAACGTCTCCGCACGCAGCCCCGCAAAAAGCGCATCGTATTCCCGGAAGGCAAGGACCCGCGCGTCATCGCAGCTGCAGAAAAGCTCCGCGCCGAAGGCATCCTGGACCCCATCCTCGTCACCAACTCGGACACCTGTCCGGACGCCAAAGACTACGCCGCCATCTATTACGAACGCCGCCGCGCCAAAGGCGTCACCCAGGTCGAAGCGCTCGAAACTGCCCGCAAACCCCTGTATTTCGCCACTCTCATGGTCGCCGCAGGCAAGGCGGACGGCTTTGTCGGGGGCGCCGCCAACACCACTGGTGAAACCGTACGTGCCGCCTTCCAATGCATCGGACCCAAGCCAGGTGTCAAGACCGTCTCCAGCGTGATGATCGTCTGCACCCGCGAGGCCGGCATCTACGCGTTTGGTGACTGCGCCATCGTCATCGACCCCTCTCCCGTCGAACTCGCGGAAATCGCCATCGCCTCCGCGTCCACGTACATTAGCCTCACCGGAGAGGACCCCGCCGTCGCGCTACTCTCCTTCAGCACCAAAGGCAGCGCCAAACACCCCAGCGTCGACAAAGTACAGGAAGCCTGGCGCATCGCCCGCGAACGCGCCCCGCAGCTCCACATCGATGGGGAAATGCAGGCGGACGCCGCCCTCGTGCCCCACGTCGGAGCCTCCAAAGCCCCCGGCTCTACCGTCGCCGGACGCGCCAATGTTCTGGTATTCCCCGATGTCGCCAGCGGCAACATCTCGTACAAGCTCGTAGAGCGCCTCGGAGGAGCCTCCGCTTTCGGACCCTTCCTGCAAGGCTTAGCCAAGCCCGCCAACGACCTTTCGCGAGGCTGCTCCGCCGACGACATTTACGTCACCGCCATCGTCACAGCCGCGCAATCAATCGAAGCGTAAAGCCTTACTCGGAAGGTGCCTGCGCGCGTACCGTCGGGTACCCTTTGCTGCTCCAGTCCGTATGCAAATTGGTCGGAATGGTCACCAGCTTCGCCTTGGTGAATCCCATCTCCTTCACCATCTTCCACGCCGGACGGACGTTCGGGCAGTGATCCCACGGGCAGCACCCGCAGTACAGCACGAACTCTTTGTTCTTCGGCATCGACGCCAACTCAGCCTTCAGCAAATCCAACCCGGACTGCTGCCGGCAAGGACCCGTCATCTTCGCCGTCGGGATGTGCGCCTGCTTGTACAGCGCCGGGAACCCGACATAAAACACCGGCACTCCGGACTTCTTCTCCACCAGCGCCGCCAAGTCGGCAGGCGACATCAGATCCTTCGCAGTCCACGGATCTCCAGGCTCAACGGCCTTCGGTTGCGAAAAAGCGGCGGCAGACGCGGTAAGCGTGCCAAGCAGTGTCCGGCGAGTAAGCATGATCTCTATTCTAAATCGCAAGCCTTCCGGTAAAGTTCCATCGAGTGATCCCCCACCGCGCCCAGCGCCAGCGTCTTCGGCTCCGACAGTCGCGCCTTCAGTCCGCCCAGCACTTCCTTCACACTCTTGGACGCAAACAGCCCGACCCCATCCAGCATCTTGCTCACCATCGCCGTACTCATGTTCCCGCGGGCCGCAGACTCGATCCACCCCAACACCTGCGGTACCGCACCGACAACCTCGCGAGCCCCCGCACCGCCGACACCTGCCGCCAGCGCCACTGCATCCGCCGCACTCTCCACCCCGCAAGCATCACCCTGCTTGAACGCGACACCCGGATGACCGGCGGTCACTTCCCACCCAAAATGCCGGTACCCCGGAGTAAACGGCGGCACGCGAGGCACAATGTCGCGCCCATGCACGAACCGGAAGTACCGTCGCCCGAACCGCTCCTGGCACGCCGCCGCAAACTCGCCATCACCCACGCGAGGCTGCCCAAACGTGTACACACTCACCTTGCGATCTGGCTTCACCCGGCTCGCCGCCAGCACCGCCAGGGCCCCACCCAAGCTATGCCCGGTGATCCACAAATGCCGGTCTGGATACTTCGCCAAAACCGGAACAATGTGCGAATCCCACACATGATCCAGAGCCCGCGCAAACCCGCGATGCACCTGTCCGCCAGTGCTCGACTTCGTATGTCGCACCAGAATATCCGTGCGCCAATCCCCAAAATCCTTGGTCTCCGTCCCACGAAACGACAACGTGAGATGCCCCGGATGCACAGCCACAAATCCCTGCGTATCGGAGTTGTCAAAAAACACGGCCTCATTGGCATGCTCCGCCGCCCACTGCTGGACGTCAGCCGCTAAGCGGTACGCATTCTCGCAAGCCAGTGCTAAAAACTTCGCGTTCCCGCGAACAAAAGCGTCGGTCTCTTCCCAGGTCAGTAACGGTAATGCCATCGCAGCCGCATTCTACCGCTCCATAAAAGCGAAAAAGACCGCCCCCGCCAGTAAAACCATGGAAACAGCGTAGTTCCACTTCAGAGATTCTCCGAGATACAGCCACGCAAAGGCCACAAACACCACCAACGTGATCGCCTCCTGCATGATCTTCAACTGGTACCCCGAATACATCGTGTACCCGATCCGGTTCGCCGGAACCTGAAAGCAGTACTCGCCCAGCGCGATCAGCCAGCTCACAAAGATCGCCGCAACCACTCCCTGATGTTTCTTCAGGTGGCCGTACCACGCATACGTCATGAAGGTGTTGGAAATGATCAGCAGGATCACAGGAAGCGCCGGGCGCATAGAGTTCAGCATAAGGATCGGTGAAAATAGAAAGGTTGGAACTGCAGCAGACAGTCGCAATCGTAGCGGAAAAGCCCTCGGTAGCGCGCGACATTGCCCGCGTAGTTGGAGCCTCTAAGCAGGGCGATGGTTTCCTCCATGGCAATGGACATGTGGTCACTTGGGCCATCGGACACCTCGTCAGCCTCGCGCAGCCCCATGAGATGCGCCCCGAATGGAAGTCCTGGCGGCGCGACCTCCTGCCCATCCTCCCCGAATCCTGGCCCCTCGTCGTCTACGACCGCACCAAGGACCAGTTCGACACCGTCTGCCGGATCCTCACCTCGTCCAAAGTCGGACGCATCATCTGCGCCACCGACGCCGGACGCGAAGGCGAACTCATCTTCCGCTACATCTACGAGGCCTCCCAGTGCAACAAGCCCGTAGACCGCCTCTGGATCTCATCGCTCACACCGGAAGCCATTCGCGAAGGCCTCGCGACGATGAAGCCCGGCGCCGCCTACGATCCCCTCGCCGATGCCGCGCGAGGCCGTAGCCGTGCCGACTGGCTCGTCGGCATGAACCTCTCCCGTGCCTACTCGATCGCCTTCAACGACAAGCTCTCCGTAGGCCGTGTCCAAACCCCGACCCTCGCCATGCTGGTCGAACGCGAACTCGAAATTCGCGAATTCGTCGTCGAAGACTACTTCGAAGTCATCGCCACATTCTCGCCCGACAAAGGCAAGTCCAAGTACAAAGGCACCTGGTTCCGTGGCGACGCCACCGGCGACACTCGCCTCGATGCTGACGGCAAAGAAGCCGCCGAAATCGCCGCCCGCGCCAGAACCGGCAAAGCCTACATCGAGTCTCTGGAAGGCGAAACGCAGCGCATGGCCCCGCCGCTGCTCTACGATCTGACGGAGCTCCAACGCCACGCCAATCGCCTGTTCGGCTTCAGCGCGCAAAAAACCCTCGAACTCGCCCAGGCGCTCTACGAAAAGCACAAGCTCATCAGCTACCCGCGTACCGACAGCCGCCACCTCTCCGCTGACGTCGGCCGCACGCTACCCGCCATCGTCAAGGCCGTTCGCGATGCCTACCCGGCCAAAGACATCGCACCCGGCACCGGCGAACGCCCGCTCACCAAGCGCTACATCGACGACGCCAAAGTCAGTGACCACCACGCCATCCTGCCCACCACCGTACGCAAGGATCGCTCACAGCTTTCACCCGACGAGGCCCGCATCTACGACCTCATCTGCCGACGCCTCCTCATGGCTTGGCACGACGAGTACATCACGGCCATCACCAAGGTCATCACCCGCATCGACAACCCACCGTCAGTCATCGATCGCTACTACTCCACCGGCACCGTCGTCCTGCAGCAAGGCTGGAAGGTCCTCGACCTCGCGCCCGAAAAGAAGAAAAAAGAAGAAGACCCCGCGCTGCCGGAAATCCTCCGCGTCAATCAGGAACAGGAAGTCCTCGACGCCGACGCGACGCGCAAAAAGACCCGCCCGCCCAAGCGCTTTACGGAGGCCACCTTGCTCACGGCCATGGAAACTGCCGGCAAGACCCTCGACGAAAAAGAACTCTCCGACGCGATGAAAGAGAACGGACTCGGTACGCCCGCCACCCGCGCCGCGATCATCGAAGTCCTGCTAGAACGCGAGTACGCCGAACGCCAAGGGAAAACCCTCGCCGCCACCGACAAAGGCATCAAGCTCATCGAGGCGGTACATCCGGAAGTCAAGAGCCCGGTCATGACAGGCCAGTGGGAAGCCAAGCTCCAGCGCATCCACAAAGGCGCGGAACCGCTCAACCCCTTCATGCAGGGCATCGAAAAGTACGTCGTCGATGTCGTCGGCAAGGTCCTCACGGCGCCTCCGCCCACCAAACTCGCCGTACCTCCGCCCGCACCGGTACTCCCCCCGGCGCGGCCCGCGCCACCAGCCGAAAACCCCGGCGATTTGCGCGAAATCCTGCGGTCTCGCTTCGGCTACGACGGCTTCCGCCCTGCCCAGGAAAAGGTCTGCCAAGCCGTCACGAACGGTGAAGACGCGCTGCTCGTCATGCCCACCGGCGCAGGCAAATCGCTCTGCTACCAACTCCCCGGCATCGCCCGCGGCGGCACCACCCTCGTCATCAGTCCATTGATCGCATTGATGGACGACCAGGTCGCCAAGATGCGCGAAAAAGGCTTCCGCGCCGAGGCGATCCACTCCGGTCGCGACCGCGCCGCCTCACGCCAGGTCTGCATCGACTACCTCGCCGGACAACTCGACTTCCTTTTCATCGCCCCCGAACGCCTCCGTGTCCCCGGCTTCCCGGAGATGCTCGCCAAGCGCAAGCCCGCGTTAATCGCCATCGACGAAGCCCACTGTATTTCGCAATGGGGTCATGACTTCCGCCCCGACTACCGCATGCTCGGCCAGCATCTCCCGCGCTTCCGCCCCACCCCGGTGATCGCCATGACGGCAACCGCCGCACCCATCGTGCAAAAGGACATCGCGCAACAACTGGGCCTCGGCGGACAGCGTTTCGTACAAGGCTTCCGCCGCGACAACATTGCCATCGAAGTCGTCGAAGTCATCCTCGGCCGCCGCCCATCCCTGGTCGACGAACTCCTCCGCGACCCCGGCCGCCGCCCCGCCATCGTCTACGCGCCCTCCCGCAAGGAAACCGAAGCCCTCGCGCAGGACCTCAACCGTCACTACCCCGCCGCCGCTTATCACGCCGGCCTCGACCCCAAGAAGCGCGCCGCCGTCCAGACTGCTTTCCTAAGCGGCAAGCTCGAAGTCATCACCGCCACCATCGCCTTCGGCATGGGAATCGACAAGCCGGACATCCGCACGGTCATCCACACCTCGACCCCCGGCAGCATCGAGTCCTACTATCAGGAAATCGGCCGTGCCGGACGCGACGGGCAACCCTCGCGAGCCATCCTCATGCAGTCCTACGCAGACCGCCGCACGCATGACTGGTTCTTCGATCGCAACTATCCAGAGGTAAGCCTGGTCGAAAAGATCTACAAGGCCCTGCCCGATGACCAACCCATCGATCGCGAAGCCCTCGCCCGCAAGTTCCGCGCCGTAGACGAAGAAGTGGTCGCAGCAGCCCTCGAAAAACTCTGGATCCACGGCGGAGCCCAAGTGGACTCCAACGACGCCGTCTCCAAAGGCCCCGTCGTCTGGCGCGATTCCTACCAGATCCAGCGCGATCAAAAAGTCGCGCAACTCGAACAAATGCTCCGCTACGCCGAAAGCGGCATCTGCCGTATGTCGGCCCTGGTCGCCCACTTCGGCGACCGTACGGACTCCCGCCGCGCCTGCGGCATCTGCGACTTCTGCGCGCCCGACCAAGCCGTGGCCACCGTCTTCCGCGAACCCACCGGCCTCGAACACGCCGTAGCCGTAGCCGCCCTCGACGTCCTCACCAAAGTGGACTCCATCAGCACCGGCAAACTCCACACCCAGGCGGGAAGCGCCGCGCTCGATCGCAACAATTTCGAACGAATCATCGGAGGCCTCGCCCGAGCCGGCCTCGTCCAACTCAACCAGGAAACGTTTGAGAAGGACGGCCGCAGTATCGCCTACAAGTCCGCCCAGATCACCCCAAAAGGACTCGAGTTCGCCAAAGCCCCCGAGTTCCTGATGACAGATCAGGTAGAGAACGACAAGCCCTCCGCCAAGCGAGCCTCCGCCAAGGCTGCCCTGGCAAAGAAGACCAAAAAGTCCAAGGAAAAAGTAGCCTCGCCGTTGGTGGACGCCCTAAAAAAGTGGCGCCTGGCAGAAGCCAAGAAGTCCTCAGTTCCAGCCTTCCGAATCCTGACCGACAAAGCCCTGGAATCCATCGCCGACGACCAACCGTCCACCCTGGAAGACCTCACAGAAGTAAAGGGAGTGTCGGCAAGAATCGTCAAACAATACGGCAGCACGATCCTAGGCTTAGTAGGCCAACACGCCTGACAACGCTACCGATACGCCTCGCGGCGATGTTGGACACGCGCGATTTCTACGACTGAGTTGTTTGATTGGTGGCGAAACAACAGCCGATACTCCCCACACCGGAGACGAAAACCCGGAAGTGGCGGCTTTAGCTTGACGACATCACCACTTCGCGGCGCCCGCTACTACCGGCACTCACGGACGAAGCAGTCCGAACTCGCGAAGTATCTCGTCGTGAGGAATGCCTTCGCCGCGATCCAGCGAAGCATATGCTTCGTGAATCGCTGCCGCAGTCTCCTCCGTCAATTCCTCGGTATCGACCGGTGCCGAAGCGAGGGATTGCTCAAGCGTCGGCACCATCGTTTCAAGCAGCGTCCGCACGGCGCCAAGCTGTGCGGGCGCCAGCAAGTCGATCATTGCATGCGCTTGTTTACGCTCTTCTTGTAAATCCAGAGCCATTACTCTCCTATTTTACCGGCTCACATCGTCCCCGCCACCTGCCGTACACTCACCGTCAGCCGGTTCCAAAAGTTAATCATCGCCACATTCAACAACAGACTCGCAATCTGGTCCTCATCGTAGTGACGCTTCACTTCCTCCCACACCTCATCCGGCACCGCATCCGACCGGTCCGCGAGCCTCGTCGCACTCTCCGTCAACGCCAACACCGCACGCTCCGCCTCGCTATAGTACGGCGTATCCCGCCACGCCGCGATCGACACCACTCGCTCCAGCGTCTCGCCCATCGCCTGCAACTCCTTCGCGTGCATATCCACGCAAAAGCCGCAGTTGTTGATCTGGCTCGCTCGCAGATGAATCATCTTGAGCGTCTTCGCCGGCACTGTACTTTCCTTCACCGCAGCACCCAGTGCATAAGCGGCCTGCATCACTTTAGGAACCCTGGCCGCCGGGTTCTTCATTCTGGCTTGCATACACCCACAAGACGATTCACCATTCGCCACTGTGACAGCCGAAAATGGCGAATCCTTTTCGCCGCCCATGCCATCCTAAGAGCTTGTTACCGCAACAAGCCGGCTGGCTCCTCCTCATCGTCCCCGGCCTGATCTGGGGAGCCTCCTTCCTCTTCATCGCAGAAGGCTTGCGCTCCGTCGGCCCCAATGGCGTAGCCTTCCTGCGTATCCTCATCGGCTTCGCCACCCTCGCCTGTTTCCCCGCCGCGCGCAACGTCACCATCGGCAAATCTGCGTGGACCCGCATCCTCCTGCTCGGCCTGCTCTGGTTCGCCTTCCCGCTCACCATGTTTCCCTATGCCGAACAGCGCGTCTCCTCCGCCATGACCGGGATGCTCAACGGCGCCAACCCCCTCTTCGCCACCCTCGTCGCGTCGTACCTGCTCAAAGCGTGGCCCGGCCGCAACGTCATGATCGGCATCGCCGTAGGCTTGTTCGGCACCGTACTCATGGCCATCCCCGCCGCCAATGAAGGACAAAACAGCCCTCTCGGCGTCGTCATGATCCTCGCCGCCCTCATCTCCTACGGCTTCGCCCTCTCCATCGCCAGATCCTTACAGCAGGAATACGGCGCCATCCCCGTCATCTGGCGAGCCCAGGCCGTGGGACTCATCCTCACCGCACCCCTCGGCATCCCCGATGTCATGCACGCCAACTGGCAACTCGCGCCCGTGCTGTCCCTGCTTGCCCTCGGCTCCCTCGGCACCGCCATCGCCAACGTACTCATGGCCATGGCCGCAGGCAAATATGGCGCAGCCCGAGCCTCCGGCACCACATTTTTGATCCCCGTCGTCGCCCTCATCCTCGGCGTACTCCTCCGCAACGAACGCGTTGAACCCATCGCGATCCTTGGCGGCGCCGTGTGCCTGTTAGGGGCATGGTTTATGAAGCGGGAGCCTAAGCCGCTTCCTTCACGATGAACTGATTCCCCTCCTTATCCGCGCACAGCGCAAATCTCGTGTTTGTGGCGGGACAGACAGAATTGTCGATCAGCACCGTGGCTCCTATGCTGTGAAGCGTTGGCAAGTATCCGGCAACCGAGTCGACACGAAGCACTGGTACCGTACCGGTGATCGGATTATCCGGCCCACTCTGGAACACGCAAACCAGGGCGTTGCCGTCCTTTAGGATCGAAAAGAACGGGATGCCGGCGAAGCTGCAGTCGGCGATCTCGTAGGGATAGATGCTTGAGTAAAAAGCTTTCGCCTGATCCAGGTCCTGCGCGACGCTGGTCATTCCGAAAACGACTGGGTGTTGTTGTTGTGTAGAGGACATACAGGCATCTTGCGACCAGATCCCCCGCAAGTCGATGGCGCCAAGGTGAAATGATTGCAACGGTGTAAACCGTTGATTACTATCAAATACCTTGGCTTCGCCGAAGCTGACCCTGCGATTTGGGCCGTTTGTTCTGTTACAAGCGTCTGGTGAACTGCGCAAGCACGGTGTTCGCATCCGGCTGCAGACGCAACCCATGGCGATCCTTTGCCTGCTGACTTCCCGCCCGGGGCAACTGGTGGACCGGGAGCAACTCAAGCAGTTGCTCTGGCCCAGGGACACGTTCGTCGATTTCGAGCGGGGCTTGAACGCCGCGGTGACGCGCCTTCGCGCAGCGCTGGGCGACTCGCCGTCCAAACCCCGCTACATCGAAACGGAGGCACGGCGCGGGTACCGCTTCATTGCGGAGGTCACGCACGATGGTGCCGCTCCCGAAGAACGTCCAACATCGCTAGCTGTACCCCGCCGCCTGATCGTACTTCCGTTCCACCAACTGCAACCCGATGCCGAAACCGCCTATCTCGCCTTCAGCCTGCCCGATGCCATCACCAGTTGGTTGGTGGCGCAACCCGGCCTGCTCGTGCGTTCGACGGCTTTTGCCTCACGCTGGCGAGGCGATCTTGCCGTGGACTTTGCAGCCGTCGCACAGGCGGCCGAGGTGGACGCGATCGTAACCGGTACCCTCTTGCGTTGCGGTGATGCTCTGCGCATCACTGTACAGCTGGCAGACGCACCCTCCGGCGCCGTGCGATGGAGCCACACAGCCACCGCCTCCCAGAGCGATATCTTCGCTCTGCACGGCGACCTGTCGCAGCGCATCGCGCAATCGCTATTCCCACGCCTTGCCTTGACGGCGCCCGGCGCGCCCTCAACGGCTCTCGCCTACGAGTTCTACCTGCGCGGAAACCATCTGAGTTCCGAAATGCGGGACCTCACGCTGGCCCGCGACATGTACAGGCAATGTATCCGCGAAGATCCCGCATACGCTCCCGCCTGGGCCCGCCTGGCCGGCTGTCACCGCGTCCTCGCCAAGTTCGGCGACGATTCCCAAAACAATCGGAACCTGGCGGAAGAGGCGTACCGCAAAGCCTTTGCCTTGAACCCCAATCAGCCTGGCGTCAACGGCCTCTATGCGATTCATGAAACGGAACAGGGACGTGCTCCGGAGGCCATCGTGCGTTTGTTGCGCCTCCTGCGGGAACACCCGGCGGCAGTTCCCGATCTGTACACAAGCCTCGTCTACGCTTGCCGTTTCGCCGGGCTCGTCGAAGAATCGGTCGCCGCACACCGGGCCGCACAGGCCCTGGACCCCAATGTTCGAACTTCGGTCATGAACACCCATTTCGCCATGGGACAGTACGACCTGGCGTTGCAGTCGAGTACCGATCGAGCTGGGTTCATGGAAGCCATGGCGCTCGATGCGCTCGGCCGGAAGGATGAGGCGCTACGCCGGGTTAGGAACCGCCGCGAAGCCCTGCCCCCATTGCTGCGGCAATGGCTCGAAATGCTGGACTCTTATCTGTCCGGCCGCAACAAAGACGCCGTGCACCAAATCCTTGAGATCGGACACCAGGGCTCCGACCCCGAGGGCTTCTACTACCGGGCGCGCCTTCTGGCAAAGCTCGGCCGCCACAGCGCAGCATTGGACTCGCTGCAAAAAGCCCTGCAATCGGGCTTCTTTTGTGCACCGTCGTGGCGTCGCGAAGCGTATTTTGAAGGCCTCTGCCATCTGCCGGAGTTCCACCAACTGCTCGCCACCGCCGAAGCCCGCACCGCCAGCGCCAGGCATGCCTTTGAGCATGGAAACGGGCCGAAACTGCTCGGTTTGTAACCCCGCCCCAAGACAGTTCGCCATACTAGTAACAATCAGAATGAGACCGAACTGGCTCTTTGCAGCATCCATCCTGGCATTGTCGGCGGCCGGCGCATTTGCGCAACCTCCGGCAGCCGCCACTCCCCAGCAACGTCCTCCGCAGCGCGTGGGAGGCTTCGTTCCCGGACAACAGCGTCCCCCAGAAGATCCCGCCCAAGTCGAACGCGGCAAATCGATCTACGGCATCTCCTGCCGCGCCTGCCACGGAGCCGATCTCCGCGGCGGCGACATCGGTGGACCCAACCTCCTCCGCTCCCAACTCTCGCTTAGCGACCAAAAGGGCGAAAAGATCGTACCCGTCATCCAAGGCAGCATGCAAGCCGGCGGTATGCCCGCCATCCCCATGAGCCCAGAGGATGCCCATGCCGTAGCCGCCTACGTCCGCAGCGTACTCGGCACCATTGGCGGCCAGGGGCGTCCCCCAAGCGCCATGGAACCCCCGTCGATCCTGGTCGGCAACGCCGCCGATGGCAAGGCTTTTTTCCAGGCCAAGTGCACCAGCTGCCACTCCATCGATGGCGACCTCAAAGGCATTGCCACCCGCATCTCCGATCCTCGCGTCCTGCAGAACACCTGGGTATCCGGCATGTTCCGCTCCGGCCGTGGACCCGCGCCCCAAACCCCGCGCAACACCGTAACCGCCACCGTCACCACCGCCACCGGACAGAAGTTCGAAGGCAAGCTCATCCGCATCGATGACTTCACCGTCACCATTGCCGATGCCGACGGCACGCAGCGCACCATCCGCCGCAATGGCGACATCCCCAAAGTGGAAGTGAAAGATCCCCTCGCCGCCCACCGCGAACTCTACCCCGTGTACACAGACAAGAACATGCACGACGTTACGGCCTACCTGGTGACGGTGAAATAACGATGATCAAGAATATTGCCTACGCCGTACTAGCAGCCGGTTGCGCCTTCGCGCAGATCCGCCCCGTCCCGCCAGAAGAGCTACTCAAGCCTCTCGGCGCCAATTGGCCCACCTACAACGGCGACTATTCGGGACGCCGCTACAGCTCGCTCAAGGCCATCAACACCCAAACCGTCAAGAACCTCTCCCTCGCCTGGAGCATCAAGATGACCCCCGGCATGGGCCAAGCCGGTGGACCCGGCCGCGGCGGTGGTGGACGTGGCGGCTTCGGCGGCTCCTCCGTCCCGCTCATCGTCGGCGGGGAAGGCCCCGGCGACATCAACGCCGGCGGCGGCACCATCAAGGCCTCGATCCTCGCCGTCGACGGCATCCTGTACTTCACCATGCCCGACAACGCCTGGGCAGTCGACGCGCGCGACGGCCGCGAACTCTGGCATTACTACTGGAAGACCCGCGGCGGCACCCACATCGGCAACCGCGGCATGGCGATCTGGAAAGACCGCCTGTACATGGAAACGCCGGACAACTACCTGGTTTGCCTCGAAGCCAAAACCGGCAAAGAGATCTGGCACAAAACCATCGCCGATCTCGACCAGGGCTACTTCTCGACGCCCGCTCCCATCGTCGTCGGCGACAAAGTACTCGTAGGCACCGGCAACGACATCGACTCGCCGGGCTTCCTCCTCTGCTTCCACGCCGAAACCGGCGAACTCTTGTGGAAGCACTACACCGTCCCGATGCAGAAGGGCGACCCCGGCCTCGACACCTGGGCCAGCCTCGACGCCGCTCGTCATGGTGGCGCGCAGACCTGGATCCCCGGCGCTTACGATCCCGAAACCAAGCTCTACATCATCGGCACCGGCAACCCCACACCCGCCTACATGACCGGCAAGCGCGGCGAAGGCGACAACCTCTTCACCTGCTCCCTCGTCGCCATCAATGTCGACACCGGCAAGATGGCCTGGTACTTCCAGACCTCCCCGCACGACACCCACGATTACGACTCAGCGCAGACCCCAGTCCTCGTCGATGGCGTCATCAACGGTAAGCCTCGCAAACTCGTGTTGACCGCAGCCCGCAACGGCTACTTCTTCACCCTCGACCGCATCACCGGCGAACGCCTCGTCACCACCAAGTACGGCCAATACACCAACTGGGCCAAGGGCTTCAACAAATTCGGCGGCCCCGAACACGACCCCGTTAAGGACCCCACCGTCGGCGGCGCCATCGTATCGCCGACATCGGACGGTACGGTCAACTGGCAGCCCCCGGCTTATTCGCCGGACACCGGTCTGCTCTACGTACCCGAAGGCAACGGCTTCTCGATCTTCTACCTCACCGACGTCGACCCCCGCGGTTCCATGGGTCTCGGCGGTAAAGAAGAGGTGCCCCTCGGCACCGCTGGCAACTACCTCAGCGCGATCGATTACAAGACCGGCAAAGTCGTCTGGCGTCACAAGTGGTACGGCAACGGTGGCAGCGGCGGCCTGCTCACCACCGCTGGAGGACTCCTCTTCGCGGGTGACGGCATGGGCAACTTTGTCGCGCACGACGCCCGCACCGGCAAGCCCGTCTGGCATACCCGCATCGGCAACATCAGCAGCGCCCCATCCACATTCCTGATCGATGGCCAGCAGTACATCACCGTGGCCACCGGCGACACTTTGTGGGCTTTTGTGTTGAATTAATTGTCGGAAACTCGATCGTTTCATCGCCTCCCTTTATGAGCCGCGGTTCCAAACACTGCGGTTCATCGAGGAAACGATGACAATCAAACATCTCACCCATTTCCGCTTGGCATTTGTATGTGCCTTCTCCCTCGCATGGTCCGGAGCGCAGGCCTCTGGCCAGGTCAGGGCTGTTTCCCTCAGCGTGACCAGCGTCACCGTTCAGTACGACAAAGGTCAGCCGGATCAAATCACCATCTACGGGGACCGTTTCGGCACCACCCAGGGCGTTGTTGAGCTTGGCCTGGCATCCAACATGACGCCACTGCCCATAGCACTATGGCAGAATCAGTCGATCACAGCCGCGGTACCCGTAGGACTAAAGCCAGGAACGTATGTCGTTCGAGTCACAGGCGTCAACCCCACGACAACCAATAACGTCGCAACAATCGACGTAACAATTGGCACCCAAGGTCCTCAGGGCGAACGCGGTGCGCCTGGCCCCGCCGGTATCCAAGGCCCGCAAGGCATTCCAGGAACAATCGCCCTTGCAGGAAAGGTCTGCCCCGCGCAAACATCTCTGACAGGCTTCTCGACAACCGGCGAACTGATCTGCACTCCAGTCAACGCGGGATTGTGCGCGCGAATCGACTTTGTGGAGGACGCGTCCAGCCAGTCGATGAATGGGGTACTGGCTTGGCCCGGCGGAATCGCCAGGAACTCGGGCGCCTCGAAGCTCTGCTCGGTTTCCATTCTAGTGCCGTCAGGAAGCATCTCGAACCCCGCAGGCGACACTTGGAGCGTCGTGGCCACCACTGGGTATTCCACCTGCGGCATCAAGCCGCTACCCCCGGTTTGCGGCCCCGGCAACGTCCCCGGCACTTTGCAGAAAAACGGTCGTCCGTATTGCCCACCTTCGGCAGCGTCGACTCAGCCGTTTGTACCTACGGCCAGTCTGCAAGTCACCTGCGTACCCTAGCGAGCGAGCCAGCCAAACATTCTGGGCTTTCTTGCGGACTTCGTTGTCGGGAACGCGATCGTTTTGTCGCCTCCCTTGATGAGCCGCAGCCCTTAGACACAGTGGCTCATTGAGGAAACGATGAAAACTACATCCCATCTCACTTTAGGCTTTGCCTTCTTTGCTACCGTCTCGTTGAACGCGCAGATCACACCGGGCGCGGGCCTTCAGGTTCCGCCCCGGATCAACACCGCGGCCGTCTCCTACATCGCAGACCGTCCGGACCGGATCACCCTTTACGGCGAACAATTTGGTTCCACCGCAGGGCGAGTAGAGATCGGCCTGACCGGAGGCATGGTGGGCCTAACCACCATCTCCTGGACGGACCGTACCATCGTCGCCACCTGGGTAGGCGGCGGCACTTTACCAGGCACCTACTTAGTCAGAGTTTTGACAACCACCGGAGCCACCGCCACCCTAGACGTCGCAATCGGCGCCCAGGGACCCAAAGGCGAGCCCGGTGCGCCGGGCCTCAAAGGTGAGTCGGGGCTCTTAGCAATAGCAGGCAAATCCTGCCCGGCCGGCGCCTTCCTGACGGGCTTCACCGCAAACGGCGACCTCGTCTGCAGCTCATCAACCTCCACGCCCCTCTGCCAGGCAGTCGGCGCGCGCAACATCCCAATGGTCGACAGCACAACGGTCAACAGCCTGCACAACTGGCCCGGTGGAACGATGTTCTTTTACTTCGGCCCGGGCTGCGAAGTCACCGTCTCCATACCTTCTGGCAACATCTCCAACCTGAGCGGCGACAGTTGGGGCATCGCCGGCAAGGGCAACTTCTCCAGTTGCACGATCACCGCACAGGTCCCCAAATGCGGTAGCGTCGGCGCAACCGCAAGGGTCCTCAGCAACGGCCGTCCCTACTGCTCCAGCTCCGCAGCATCCATCTTCGACAAGGACTCCTACGCCAGCGCCATCCTGAGTTGCACGCCTTAACCACCAGCGGACGGCGCTGGAGTCCTTCACTTGCCGGACTTCAGCGCCTTATCCACCGCCGGCTTCAGATCTTCAAACGTCACAGCCCCGCGATACGGGCGTCCATTCAAAAACACCGTCGGCGTACCTTCCACCCCGGCATCCAACCCTTCGCGCGTCTCAGCTTGTACCAGCGCCTGATACTTGTGGGACCTCAACTCGCTCGTAAACCGCGCGACATCCATCCCGAACTCCTTCGCCCAGGCGATAAAGTTCGCTTCGGTCAAAGCGCGAGGATTGGCAAAGATCCGGTCATGCATCTCCCAGAACTTGCCCTGCGCATGCGCCGCCAAACTCGCCTCCGCCGCGATCTCCGCCTGCGAATGGCTCTCTAACGGAAACTGCTTGAACACCACTCGAACATCCTTGGGATACGCTTTGACGATCGCATTCAAAGCATCAGCCCCGCCCTTGCAGAACGGACATTGAAAGTCCGAAAACTCCACAATCGTCAAACGAGCCGTGGCAGGACCCCGGCTCGGAGCACCCGCGATCTTCAGCGCGACAGGCGCATTTGCCAAAGCGGTCTGCAATTGATCGATGTACGCTGTCTTCGCCAGCACAGCCTTCGCGGCAGCCGGCGTCTTACCCGCCTTGAACTCCATCGCCACAGCCGTAGCCATCGCGCGGCTCCGCATACAAGCACGATCCTGCGACAGGCAAGGCGCAATCTTCATCGTGCACCCGCAAGTACACGCTTCCTCTTTGGCGATCTGCAAAACCTGCGCCTTCTGCGCCGCCGTCAATCCGCCCACCTTTACACCCGGCAGCCCATCAGCGCGCTCCGCGCTGACCTCCGACACACTCTGGCCCAAAAGCAGGACCGGCACAAGAAACATCAGCAAGCGCATGACTTCTATTGTGCCTGACACCGTACCTGTCACCGCACCGCTCACCGTGCCTGTCACGGTGCCAGACACGGTGCCAGGCACCCACAGACAAATCCGACCCCAGAACTCCCCGATCCCTCTCCCCTCATCCGCAGCGACCCGCAGCCTTCCCTCCCCCGCAAACGCCGGTAAGATACCGCCCACCGCAACCTGCTCGCGACCCCCAAAATCACCGCAAACTCCCTGCGACCTCGTACCCCAAGCACTACACCCGCAAAAATACGCAGAAACTGTGTTGAACTAAATGAATAACAGGCTATGGGAGTAGCGGAACGCAGAGCACGGGAAAAAGAGGAATTACGGCTGGAAATCCTCCAGGCCGCCCGCGAATTATTCGTTAAAGAAGGATTCGCCAACGTCTCTATGCGACGCATCGCCGAGCGCATTGAGTACTCCCCCACCACCATCTACCTCTACTTCCAGGACAAAGCCGGCCTCCTCGACTGCATCGTCGAAGAACGCCTGCAGGAACTCGCCAACCAACTCCGCGACCTCGACCCCGGCCCCATCGTCGACCCCTTCGAATCCCTTCGCATCGGCCTCCGCAAGTACGTCGACTACTGGATCGAACACCCGCAGGACTTCCGCGTCGCCTACATGAGTGACCTCCGCGAACTCGACCCCGAACGTCCGTGGCGCTGTCAGATCCTCGCCAAAGAATTGTTCGATCGCCTCCGCGACAACGTCCGCAAATGCATTGAAGCCAGCGGCAAAACCAGCGACCTTGAACTCGCCTCCCAATCCGTCTGGGCCTCCGTCTACGGCATCATCAGCCTGCTCGTCATGAAGCCCAGCTTCCCCTGGGTCGATCAGGACCAACTCATCGATTCCGTAGTCAACACGGCCGTCAATGGCTTACATTGATACATGGACTTGTTCCCGCTCTGGCTCAGCCTCCGCGTAGCGGCGTTCTCAACGCTATTCGCGGCAGCCGCGGGAATCTGGCTCGCCTATCTTCTCGCCAATAAAGAATTCCCCGGCAAAGACCTTCTGGACGCCGCTGTAACTCTGCCCCTCGTCCTGCCCCCCACCGTACTCGGCTACTACCTGCTCGTACTGATCGGCCGGAACTCCGCCTTCGGACGCGTCTGGGAAGCCATCACCGGCGAACCCCTCGTCTTCAGCGCCAAGGCCGCTGTGATTGCTGCCTTCATCCACTCCGCACCGCTCCTCATCAAGTCCGCACGAGCCGCCTTCGAATCCGTCGACCATTCTTACGAGCGCGCCGCCCGTACTCTCGGAGCCTCCGAATGGCGCCTCTTCTGGCGTGTCACCATGCCCCTCGCGCGACGCCAGATCATCGCCGCTGCCGTACTCGCCTTCGCCCGCGCACTCGGAGACTTTGGCGTCACCATCATGATCGCCGGCAACATCCCCGGACGCACCCAAACCCTCTCCGTCGCTATCTACGACGCGGTGGAAGGCGGCGACGGACAAACCGCGCGCGTCCTCGTACTCATCGTTTCCGCCATCGGCCTCGCCTCTGTCTTCGCGGTGAACCGGCTCACTCCCAAACCGGTCTCCTAAACGATGCTCGAACTCCGCCATATCGCCAAACGCCTGCCCTCCGGCTTCTCGCTGGAAATCGACTGCCAGGTGTCAAGCGGAGGCATCACCGTCTTATTCGGCCCCAGCGGCGCCGGCAAATCGCTCACTCTCGATTGCATCGCAGGCTTCGTCCAACCGGACTCCGGACGCATCCTCCTCAACGACGAGATCCTCTACGATTCCGGCGCCGGCATCCACAAGCCCCCGCAGCAGCGCCACTGCGGCTACGTCTTCCAGAACTACGCACTCTTCCCCCACCTGACCCTGCGCGAGAACCTGGACTTCGCAGCCCCCGGACAAACCACAGCCATCCAGCAAATGCTCGATCGCTTCCGGCTTACCTCCGTCGCCAAGCACCGCCCCCATGAGCTATCGGGCGGACAAAAGCAGCGTGGCTCCATCGCCCGTGCCTTACTCACCTCGCCGCGACTCCTGTTGCTCGACGAACCCGCCCGCGGCCTCGACCACGAACTTCGCACAGATCTGTACGAAGTCCTCCGTCAGGTCCGCCGCGAATTTGCGACTCCCATCATCCTCGTCACCCACGACCTCGACGAGTGCTTCGAACTCGCCGACGCCATGATCGTCATGCGCGCCGGCCGCATCGTACAAACCGGCACTCCGGAACAAGTCCTTGCCCAACCGGCATCCGCGGAAGTCGCACGCCTCCTCGGCTGCTACAACGTATTCCAGGCCGAAGTCGCCGCCCTCGACCCCGCCCGCGACTACAGCCGGCTCCGCGCGGGCGACGAGTACCTCGAAGGCCGCTTCGTTCCCAACTGCTTCCGTGGCGACCATCTCTGGATTGGCGTCCGTACCGACGCCGTCCGCGCCGTCCCTCGCAACGGAGCATCCCGCGCCCCCGGCCAAGCCGCCGCCATCCTGGAACACGCCGTCACGTTACCGTCCGGCACCAGGCTCGAATTCGCCGGCGGCTTCCGCGCCGACGGCGTCGCCATGCACGCTGCCGAAGCCACGCAAATCCGCGAATGGCTGCTCGAGTTTCCGCCCGATTCCATCGTCGTACTACGATGAGAAAAACGGCGACATGGATTCTAAGCTTGGAGCGGCGCTGTCAGCCGCTGTTGTAGTTCTTTTCTCTCTGTTTTCGGCGCTGGAACTCTTCGGACTGATGGGCAAGAACCCCGTCGAGGACCCCTACCACGTCGAACACTACACGGCCCGCATCGGCGCAGTAAAGCCACCTTCCGGCACAACCCGAACCGGCTTCATTACCCAGGAACAAGGCCAGTCCCGCAACCTGCTGCTCTTCCTCTCGCGTTATGCGTTAGCGCCAATCTTGGTGGTCGATTCGCCGGACGTCTTCCCCCGCGTCCGCGGCGCACGCGACGGCGTCACCCTCGAAACAAAAACCGCGCAATGACCTGGGTCAGTCTCCTCCTCGCCAGCCTCTACGGCATCGCTGGCCTGTACGCACTCGCCGGCACCCGCAACCTCTGGCGCTGGACCTTCATCCTCTCCGCAGGCATCCCGCTCGGCCTCGGCGTCTCCGGCCTGATCTATCTCGCCGTACCCGCCTTCCACCTCGCCGTCGATGCCCTGCTGCTCCTCGCCACCGCGTACCTCGCCTGGCGCAAAACACCAGCCGATGACGAGCCTTGGCAAGGCTTCGCCTACAACTGGATCCTCGCCCTCGCGGCAGCCGCCGCCATGGCCTTTGTACTCGCCTCCGTCTACTCCGCCTCGACGGTCAACCCACACGGCGATTGGGACGCCTGGGCCATCTGGAACCTCCGCGCCAAGTACCTTGCGGGACCCATCTGGCAGCACGCCGTCGCGACAGAAATCGCCGTACAGCACCCGGACTACCCGCTGCTCCTCAGCGCCATCATCGCCCGCGCCTGGAAAGACGGAGGCAACACCTTTGACCCCGCCGTACCCGCCACCATCGCGATGCTCTTCTTCGCCTGTGGAGCAGGCCTCCTCGCCTCTGCCGTAGCCTGCATCCGCCGCTCCAGTTCCTTGGGATGGCTGTCGTTACTCATCCTCGCCGCAAGCTCCAGCTTTATTTCGCAAGTACCCTCGCAGTACGCGGACATCCCGCTCGCCGTCTACATGGCCGCCGCCATCGCCTGCGCCCTGCTCGACGTCCCCATCGCTGGGGGACTCTTCGCCGGCCTCGCCGCCAACACCAAGAACGAAGGCATTGCTTTCGCCGCCGCGTACCTCATCGCGACCCTCGTCCGTACCCGTCGCCCCCATGTCCTCTGCGGCGCGATCCCCGGCATTGCCGCTATCGTCACCTTCAAAGCCTTCTACGCCCCCGTCTCCGAATACCTCGGTCGTACCCCGGACTTCAGCCGCCTCGGCGCCATCATCGAGTCCTCCATCAAGCTCATTCCGGACCTCGGCTTTGGGCTCACCAATCCGCTTCTCTTGTTGCTTGTTTTGGTCGCAGGGCTCCGCTGGAAACCGGCAGCCTCGCCACTCTGGTTCCCCAGCGTCCTCGTCTTCCTGGTGATGAAGTTCGCGTACCTCACCGCGTACCTCACGACGCCCGCAGACGTGCAATGGCAACTCGGCACGTCGCAAAGCCGCCTCGCCGCACAGTTATGGCTGATGTTGATCTTGCTGGTGTTGGTACGCCTGCGCTCGCTCGAAGAGATCTTCGCAGCCGTCGCGCCGCGCAACAAAAAGCAGCCTAGTGGACGCGCATAGGCGCCGCTTCACCCTCACCCCGCGCAAAGCACACTTGTACCCCAAGCTCTCGCGGATCGGACGCCGAAGGAGGATACGCTTTATCCAACTCCCAGCGGACCTCCACTTCTCCCGCGTTACCGGAAGGCAAAGGCAATGACAAAACATGCTCGCCCGCCTCGCCAAACATCGCAGACCCCAACTTGCGCCCGCCGGCGTAAGCCGTCAACGTCACCGCCCCCAAAGCCGCGACAATCGCCTCCGGCAGATGAAACCGCAGGTCCACCGTCGTACTCCCGGCCGCGCGACGCAACGTCGCCGCAAACGTACGCCCGGTCCATCGCCACGCCTGATGCTCCGTCGCATGCCAACCCTCGCCCAGCGCATACACCGGATCTTCATCCGCCCAGTAGCTCTTCAGCAGCGCGTAAAACCGGCCGTTCGGATGCCCGTCTTTTGAATCGGTCACCAGTTCAAACTGCACGACGGTCCATCCGCAGCGCTTCAGCAACCGCTCCAGCCCAATCCGCGAAAACTCCCAGAAATTGGTCTCATCCTCTGGCGTATCCAGCAACTTCGCCGTCGACCCCGCATCGTTGCTGATCTTCGTGCTGAACACGCAGTACCGCGAATGCTCCGCCAGTTGCTCCAACACATAGATGGGATTTTTGAGGTGATACAGAACCCCCAGAAAGAACGTCAGCCCGTACCGCGCCTGCGGCAACACAAACTGCGAATCCAGGTTCACCGGCTCAATCTGAATGCGGGACTCCAGCACCTCGCGCAAACGGTACACGCCGCCCATCCCATTGTGATTCGAGGCCGGAAAATCCATCGTGTGGATCGCCGGCCCCGCGGGTATCATGGATTCCAGAAAGAAAGACAGGTCGCCGTCGCCACAGCCGAGGTCCAGCATTGGCTCGCCCCCGCTCAGCGACAGCAGTTCGCGCTGCGGACCTCGCAAGAACCGGTCCAGGATCGAAAAGCAGTTGAGCGTATCAAACGGGTACCACCCGGCATCGGCAAGATCGCTCAAATCCGTCGACCGCTTGACGCGCCCCAACCGTTCCCGGAAGGCCAGCGCCTGATCGCGGATCGCCGAAATGTCCACGCCCTACTTTAGCGCTTAGGACGATACGTTGCTGTACTCGTGTCCGTCTCCCAAACCTTGACGGCAGCGATAAACACCGGCACTTCGGACGTACCCGAATCCAGTTGCGCCTGCAAACGATCCGCAATGTACTTCGCGACATTCTCCGCCGAAGGATTGATCTCGGTAAAGGGCTCGATCTCGTTCAGAAACTTGTGGTCGAGAAACTCGGTGATCTCGCGCAGCGCGCCCTTCAACTCCGTAAAGTCGGCCAACAGACCAATCGAGTTCAAGTCCTCGCCTTCCACGGTCACTTGTACTTTATAGTTGTGCCCGTGCAGGTTCTCACACTTGCCACGATAGTTACGCAACTGGTGGGCAGCGGCAAAGCCCGCTTCCACGCTTACTTCGAACATACGAAAAACTTCTCCACTTCCGATTTTTGGCTGATGTTGGCGATGGTGCTTCTGACGACGACTTCGGGGGGTAACTTCACTACAGAACGGCTCGCTTCGATGATAGCAACTGGCAAACCCGCACTTTCGCCAGCCCATCCGTACTGGAGCGTCTCAGCACGTACTGTGACCGCAAACCGGTTTGGCTTCAAAAACGCCAATTTCCTTTACACACGACTGTAGAACTGCTAACTTCCGAAGACCTCTATGCGCTGCAAAACACTTCTCTTGGCGGCATGCTCTCTCATTCCGGGCATCGCCTCCGCTGACACTGTAACCGCCGGCCCCACGCCCTATTCGGTGACTCTCCCCAATCTCAGCGCTGGCACATTTTCCACCAGTCGAAACGTAACGCTCGCGCAATTCAACCCAACCCTGGGCACCTTGAATTCCATTCTGCTCACCTTCAACACCGGCAGTTCCAGTTACACCCTGGTGGCGCGTGGCCGCAAAACGCAAGGCCAAGACCCCACCTCCGTAACCGCTACGGCCAGCAACCTCAATTTGGTAGTCGATTTTCCGGGCGTTACCCCGGACCTGACTTTCAGCCTCGGCGGACCCTTTACTGCCGGCTGCTCCATTGCCGGACCCGCTGGACTCTGCCTATCCCCTACCGCTATCGTAGCTGGCCCCACCCCAAGCGGAAGCAGCAATTTGGCCCTCGACCCCGTCTTCATCGGCACCGGCAACTGGACCGCGTCCGTAAAGCTCTTCCAGACCCTCAGCGTCACCAGTTCGAACAACGTCAACATGCAGGACTTCGGCAGTACTCTATCCACCTCGTGGAACGGCAACCTCACGGTCACCTACGACTACACGCCCGCTAGCACCTCTGTCCCCGAACCCTCGGAATACGCTCTCGCAGCCTCCGCAGTTGGCCTCGCCGTTACTGCGTTCCGCCGTCGCCGCCGTTCCTAAAGAACCGCTCGACCTCAGGCTTCTTGATCGTGAACGCATAATCGGGCAGACTATCGAAAAATATCTGCCCGTACCTCTGGCTAGTGATCCGATGATCCAGCAGCGCCAGCAGACCCCGGTCCGTCTTGCTCCGGATCAACCGCCCAAATCCCTGCTTCAACGCAATCGCCGCCTGCGGAATCTGATAGTCATAAAACGGATTCCCGCCCTGCTCCCGGATCAGCGCCACCCGAGCTTCCACAATCGGATCCGAAGGCGCGGCAAACGGCAGCTTATCGATGATTACGCACGACAATTGATCCCCCGGTACATCCACTCCCTGCCAGAACGCTGACGTCGCAAACAGCACGCAATTCGGCGTATTTTTGAACTGTTCCAGCAGCGCCGTCCGCGGTGCCGTACCCTGCAGCAGCATCTCGTACGGCAACCGGAAGGACACCCGCTCGTACACCTGCTTCATCTGCGAGTAGCTCGTAAACAGAACAAACGCGCGCCCCTCGCTGTACTCCAGCAAATCCACAATCTCGTCCGCCGCCGCAGCCGTAAAACCCGGGCTACGCACGTCCGGCAAATGCTGCGGGATATACAGCAGCGCCTGCTTCTGATAATCGAAATGGCTCGGCACCAGTGCGGACCGGTTATTCTTCAACCCCAACCGCTTCTGCGCAAAATCGAACGATCCCTGCACCGCAATCGTCGCCGACGTTAGAATCACCGTATCCATCTGCGCGAACAGCTTCTCCTCGAGCAGCTTTGAGACATCAATCGGCGTGGCCTGCAGATAGATGCCGTTCTTGCCGCGACGCTCAATCCAGTACACCAACTCGCGCGTATTGCTCTCCATCCAGAACTTCAACGTGTCGCGCAAAAACCGCAGCCGCCGTACCAGTGGAATCAGCTCTTCCGGCGCATCGTGTACCAGGCTCAAATTGCTCTCCAGCAAATCCAGGCCAATCAGCAGACTCCGGTAGGCGTTCCCATGTTCAGCCAAGAACGCCGCCTGCGACGAAAACCCTGTACGACCCTCCACCCGCGGAAACAACGCAAAAAACTGGTCCGACAAATCCTGCGTCTGGATAATCGCGCTCGTCAGATCCGGCGTATCAAACAGCTTCCGCCGCGCCAGCGCACTCACATCCCGCAGCAGATCCAGGACCTGAAAATTGCTGATCCCCGCGCCAAAGTAGCTCCCCGCCACTTCCTCGATCTCATGCGCCTCATCAAAGATCACCGCGGCATAATCCGGAATGATCCCGCCAAAGTCTTCTTCCTTGACAGCCAAATCGGCAAAGAACAAATGATGATTGACGATCAGGATGTCGCTCGCCGCCGCCCGCTGATGCATCTGCGTCAAAAAGCAGCGCTCAAACTGCATGCACTTCTGCCCGGTACACGTATCGCGCCGGGCGTCGAGTTTCGCCCAAACCGTCGAATCCTCCGGCAACTGCAGGATCTCCGCGCGATCCCCGGTCTCCGTCGTACGCTCCCATTCGCGGATGATCTTGAAGTCGCTGACCTCTTCCATCCCGCTTAAGATGGGCTCTTTCTCGGCGTCGTAAATCTTCTGCCGGCACGCAAAGTTCGCTCTACCCTTCATCAGGCAGACGCGAATCTCCCGGTCAAAATGCTGCTGCAAAAAGGGGATGTCTTTGTAAAAAAGCTGCTCCTGCAGGTTCTTCGTACCCGTCGATACGACTATCCGTTTACCCGAAAGGATCGCCGGCACCAGGTACGCCAGCGTCTTGCCCGTACCCGTACCCGCCTCGACAATCAGATGCTTGCGCTCTTCAATGGCCGACTCGACAGCCTCCGCCATCTCCAACTGCCCCGGCCGGAACTCATAGTTCGGGTGCCAGCGCGACAATACGCCGCCCCGCCCAAAAAACTTGCGGGCATTCGTCGCAGACGGCGGATTGTTGGAAGCGGGTTTGGCGGCTCCCTGCATGGAGTCTCTAACGGTTTGAACTCAGAAGAAGAAAAAGCGCTTTTTGCGACGCGGGGCGGGCGTCAACTCCGGCAGTGTCGTACCTTCAATCACCGCGCGGCCATTGGCTTCAAACAGCGCCTCGGCCGTGTCCGCGCCCCACTTCTGCGTCACGATCTCGCGAGCATTCCGCAATTTCGGATGCCGGTCCCGCGTGTCATGCGCATCGGACGCGATGAAATGGCACATGCCATCGTCCAGCAGGTCTTCCGCGAACTTTTTGGCATTCTTGCCAAACCGCCCGGTGAGCGAACCGCCGGTCACCTGCACCAGCGCGCCTTGATTCACCCAGGCATTGAACTTCGGGCGATTCGACTGAATCATCCAGTTCCGCTCCGGATGCGTGATGATCGGGATCACACCCATCGACAGAAACTGGTCGAACACGGAATCAATATTCGGAATCAGCGCGCCGTCGGGAAACTCCACCAGCAGATACTGCAAGCCGTTCACGGTGTACTTGGTAGGATTCTGAAACGCGTCTTCCACGTTCTCTAAGGAAAGGTGAAAGTCGCACCCCGTGTGAATGCGGATCTCCCCGCAGTGCACTCGAAGTTGCTCCACCCGGCCTTTGATGAGATAGGGGTCGTAGGTGAATTCGCTATTGGCGTGCGGCGTAGCTACGATGTCGGTGGTGCCGTTGTCCCACGCCATACGAAGCATCTCGAGGCTGGTCTCAAGGTCCTTCGATCCATCGTCGACGCCGTAAATGATGTGGCTGTGTATATCGATCACGGCATTTTCACAAAGGAGGCATTCCAGCGTTCGCGTGCAAAGCAGGAATGCCCCTCAGGGAACACTCTCAAACAACAACTACTACCTGCTCTTGTCGTCCAGCAACGCGGTTACTTGACAGGAGATAGCGAACGGCTGGCAATGATGCGGTCCACAATGCCGTATTCCACAGCCTGGTCCGCTTCCATGATGTAATCGCGCTCGACGTCGCGAGCGATACGATCCACCGGCTGCCCCGTGGCATCCGCCAAAATCCCGTTCAAATTCTGGCGCATGCGCAGAATTTCGCGGGCGTAGATATCGATATCCGTCGCCTGACCCGCCAAGCCGCTCATCGACGGCTGGTGAATCAATACACGGGAGTGCGGCAACGTGAAACGCTTACCCTTCGTGCCGCAAGCCAGCAGCACAGCGGCCATGGACGCCGCCTGGCCCAGGCAATACGTAACGATGTCCGGCTCAACCAGCCGCATCGTATCCAAAATCGCAAGACCCGCCGTGATCGACCCCCCGGGGGAGTTGATATACAACGAGATGTCCTTCTCAGGATCTTCGGCCGCCAGAAACAGAATCTGCGCGATGATCAGATTCGCGACGGTATCGTCGATCGGCGTCCCGAGGAAGATGATGTTTTCTTTCAGCAGTCGCGAATAGATGTCGAACGAACGTTCGCCACGCGAGGTCTGCTCCACAACCATCGGGACAAGTACGGAACTATGCATGGAATCCACTCCCAATCAATCGGCGGACGCGCGTTCAAATTACAGGCGTCCACAATTCCATCTTAGCCCGTAAGTCCAAACAATCCGCCCTCCACATGCGAAAACCTATGGAATTGGAATCCCTTGGGCGCGAATCGCCTCCTGAATCGCCTTCTCCGATGATTCCCCATGGCCTATCTCCACCCGTTGAATCAAACCCTCTTTGTCAATCAGGATCAGCGACGGAATCCCGTTCACTTTCAATAGTTCCCGGGCGCGCTTGTCCTTGCCGTCATACAGATTCAGCCAGCCGTACCCTTTTTCGGCCAGGTACTTCCGCGCGATCTCTGGTTCGGCGTCGTCGTTGATGCCGATCACGGTGAGTCCGCTCACCCCAGCTAGCTTTGCAATCGCCGGCATTTGCTCGCGGCAGGGCGCGCACCAGGTGGCCCAGAAGTCCAGCAGCACCGTCTTACCTTTGAGGCTCGCAAGACTGACCGCTTCGCCCTCCCCCGTCAGCGGCTTGAGCGACACCTCCGGAACCGCCTTGCCCTTCATGTCCAGTGACGCTCGCTGATACCCCGGCAGCAGCTTGTCCACCTGCCGGAACTCCGCCGGCGGACGCCACGCGAACGTCTCCGCTGCAATTGGTGTCCCAAACGCGTGCCAGGTATAGACCCCGCGGCGGCGGCTTTCGCCAACCTCAAACGGCCGGCTCGGGAACAGATTCCCCCGGCTCACAGATTCTTCCTTCCAAAGGAGCAACCGCTCCGGGTCGATCCAGAACGTACGCACAATCAGTTCCATCGTGGCTCCGGACATCATCCCCGGCGGCGGATCGTACGTCGCCCGGATCACCTCGCACCGTACCTTGCGCCCATCTGCCAAGGCGATCTCTTCGGTACCCGTCCGTTCGGCGGCCTGCAAACGCTCGGTCAGACGTTCGAGCGTCCAGTTCACCGTGCGAAGACGCGCTGACCCGCTATCAAAGTTGTCCTTCGGCCTCTTCTCTACCGGCGACTCGGTCGAAGCCTCCACCACATACTCCCGAGTATCGGGATTCGCCCGCCAGATGGTCGTCCCATCCCACGCAATCACCGTGGGAGCCCCAGGGTCGTCAGAATACAACAGGACGCGTCCTCTGGCGTCACGCGCATATGCCGTCGCGCCCAGGGTCTTCGATGTCATCTGCCGCGCAATTAGTTCGGACTCATAGCGGAGCGTGTAATGCAGGTTCTTTTGGTCACGAGCCGCAGCCGACACTTTTTCCAACAAGTCACGAGGTTCCTGCGCAAGAAGCAACGGAAAACACAACAAACAAGCTTGGATCATTTTTCCTATCTCCTTCGCCCGGCTTATTGAACCTGACGACGCAAAGCCAGCCCACGTGCAGAACGATTGTTAAAATCGGGTCTGCCGACCGATGCTTGTCTTGACCCTCATGGCCTCCTCCGCACTGCTCGCAGTTCAATCCCTCACGCCCGAGGTCGCTTCTCGCCTCGCCGAACTGCCTCTCCATTGCATCCAACAGGAGTATCCCAACAAGACAGCCCACACCATCGAAGGCGAACCCGACGCCCGCCTGTCGCCCCGCCAACTCCACCCGTCGTTTTACGGCTGCTTCGATTGGCACTCAAGCGTCCACGGCCACTGGATGCTCGTCCGCCTCCTCAAATCGGTCAAAGGACTCGCCAAGGAACAAGAAATCCGAAAAGTCCTCGCCACCAGCTTCGACCCCAAGTCCCTCGCCGGCGAAGTCCGCTACTTCCGGGACTACAAACTCTCCAAAACCTTCGAACGTACCTACGGCTGGGCCTGGCTCCTAAAACTCGACGAAGAACTCCGCACCTGGGACGACCCACAAGGCCGCGAATGGGCCCAATCGATGCGACCACTCACAGACCTCATCGTGAACCTCTGGTCGGCGTACCTGCCCAAGCAGACCTACCCGAATCGCACCGGCGTCCACCCCAACACCGCCTTTGGACTCGTCTTCGCCCTAGACTGGGCACGATCCGCCAAGGACACCAAGTTCGAAGCCCAAATCGTCCAGCGCGCCAAAGATTACTATTTGAAATCAACAGCCGTCACCGCCATCCAGGAACCCGACGGCACGGATTTCCTGTCCCCATCTCTCGAAGTGGCGGACCTCATGCGCCGCGTCCTCCCGCAAGCCGACTTCGCCAAGTGGTTCGACGGCTACATCACGCCCGCAGGCCTCGCCAATCTCCTCAAAGCCCCGGAAGTCTCAGACCGTTCGGACTACCAAATCGTCCACCTCGACGGCCTCTCGCTGAGCCGCGCCTGGTGCCTCTACGGCCTCTCCACCGCCTTGCCTCCTAAGCAAAGCACCACCCTCCGCACCGCAGCAGCAAAGCTCCTGGAAACCGCGCTACCCCACGTCACCGGCGGCAACTATGGCGGCGAACACTGGCTCGCGTCTTTTGCCGTGTACGCCCTGAGTCAAGCCCGGTAAACCCAGAGAGCACGGCCCGTTAACGATAGCTATCGCGCATCGGCAGTTCGTTGGTCCAGTGCCGCCACCTTTCCCAGTTGGTCAGCGGCCACACCACGCGAAACTTGTTTTCGCTAAACGGCTCGTATTGATAGGGCGGGATGCCCGTGGTCATTACTTCGTCATCGTCCAAACCACAAGCTTGCGCATCGTCAAACATGCGCTGGCCCGTCGCATTCCGCCAGGCGTGGCAAAGCTCGTGCGCTAAGCCAATCCCCGGAGGCCGCCATGCCATGCCTCGATCACCGGCACAACTCACCGTGTTCCTCGGATCGTAGTAAATCCCGGAATTCGAACCCGCTCCCGGCCGCAGCCACGGATGCAGCAGCCGGATCAAAAGGTCGGAAAAACGATACGTGCCCGCAGGCTCAACCGGAATATCGGTCGGGCCCATTTTGCCATTCGCAAGTTTCTCCAAAAACTGCGCGAGCCCCCACGCCGTATCGTTGATCTCACTTCGCGACGCCCCAGTCGGCCGGTGTACCAGATTATTGATCGTGCGTACCGTAGCCGGCGTCAAGCCCTGCGCGATCTGCTTGCATAGAAACATGCGGCTGTGGCCGGCTTTCTCGGCTGCGTCCAGCGTAAGCGTCAACTCCTCTGCCAGCGGCACCAGAATCCCACCGCCATGATCCCGAATCCCCATCAGCGCTTGCCGCAGGCGATAGTACTTGGTCGCGTTATGCGCAACGCATTTGTTGCCCGAATCGCCCGGCCGCAACGGAGCGATCCCAACTCGCTTATTGGAATTCTGTATTGCCGTAAGCAACTCGTTGCCAACCGCCAGAGACCGGATCGTATCCAGATACTCAGTCACCAACCGGTGGAACGGCTGACTGTCGTCAACCGTGATCGCCGTGCAATGCGCGTACGGAACCTGCATGCGGATATGCCTCCTTGGGAAAATAAATGTCCAGGAATTTCTCCGAAATTCTCGATCATTTACCGCATATCGTACCGCGTTCATGAACAAAATTTCATCATCCACCGTCCCCCGCTCACAAAGTGAAAGCCGGTGTAACATGAGGGCTGCATGATCAAGACTCTGACAGTCGTGGGCGCAGGAGCGTTTGGCACAGCCATGGCCATCGCCTTCGCGCCACGTGTCGAAAAAGTCCGCCTTTGGGCCTTTGAGAAAGACGTGGTGGACGCCATGCAGTCCACCGGCGAAAACGCCGCCTTCCTGCCCGGCTTCCGCCTCCCCGCGAACCTCAGCTTCACCTCCGACCTTCGCGACGCCGTCACCGGAGCCGACTGCGTCCTCGGCGCCATGCCGTCCCAGCACGCCCGCCGCATTTACAGCGAAATGCGCCCGTATTTCTCCATGCGCCAGCGCCTGGTCAGCGCCACCAAAGGCATCGAGAACGGCACCCTCCTCCGCATGTCGCAAGTGATCGAACAGGTCCTCGACCGACCACCGGTAGCCGTCCTCACCGGACCCAGCTTCGCCAAAGAACTTGCCGCCGGACTCCCCAGCGCGATGGTGGTCGCGTCCACCAACCGTCACCTCGCCACCGAATTCCAGGAGACCTTCTCCGGAGGATCCGTCCGCCTCTACACCCAGGACGACCCCATCGGCTGCGAGATCGGAGCGTCCATCAAGAACGTAGTCTCGGTCGCCTCCGGAATCGTGACAGGCCTCCGCCTGGGCCACAACACCACCGCCGCGCTGATCACCCGAGGCTTACGCGAAATGACCCGCCTCGCCGAAGCGCTAGGCGGCCGCGCCGAAACCATGGCAGGCCTGGCCGGCCTCGGCGACCTCGTCCTCACCTGCACCGGAGACCTCTCCCGCAACCGCCGAGTCGGAATCCTTTTAGCCGAAGGCCAAACCCTCGAACAGATCACCGGCTCCATGCGCACCGTAGCCGAAGGCGTCCACACCACCTACGCAGCCTACGACCTCGCGGTCAAGCACAATCTGGACCTCCCCATCGTCACCGCGATGTACCAAATCCTGAAGCACGGAAAAACCCCGCGACAGGCGATACACGAGTTGATGGAGCGTCCTCTCAAGGGCGAATAAAAACACAACCTTTTGATAAGAAACCACTTATCTGAATGGCTTATCGTACCCAAAATGGGTATTTGAGTACCCATTTTGGGTATTTGGCATTTTTCTTACGACCCCACACGCTCCTGCGTCATGTTGCCCACTCGCATCTGGACCACCTTGCCGCCGGCTTCCTTAAACGTCACCAACTCCCCGACCGCTGCCCCGCCGCTTGCGCCTTCCAGCTTGAACACTCCGTTCCCTAGCGGCACCAGCTTTTGCATACCCTGCATCGGGTCATCCGCCGTCGGCGTGATCATCACCAGTTCGCGATTCATCTCCACGACCTGCGAATCGCCCCATAGCGACCGGTACAACCCCGCATAGCGCGACCACGAGACGTCCCACTGCTTCGGCTTCTCCGGAGGTTTCGCTGCCTTGATCACGGCCGCTCCGATGATGTCGAACGCCCTCTCGGCAAACTGATCGGGACGTGCGTCGTCGCCGTTGGTCAGCACGATCACGCCGAGTTTGTTCTCGATGTTGAAACTGGTCGTGGTCTTGTACCCCGCGAGCGACCCGCCGTGGCCGACATACAGCTTGCCGTCACGACGGTTCACCGCAAAGCCCAAGCCTTGGCCGCTCGTCCAGGTCGGCTGCATGAACCTCACCCGATGCATCTCGCGCAAGGTCGTACTCTTCAGGATCTGCGAGCCTCCTGCAGGACCTTTGCGGAACTGCAGCGACACGAACTTGGCCATGTCTTCCACCGTCGAAGTCAGCCCGGTGGCGGCGGCCAGATCCTTGGTGTCGGTCCAGGGCATCAACTGCCGCGAACCGTCCGGCATGCGGCGGCCGTACCCCTTGGCAAGGTTCGCCGTCTCGACATCAAAGCTCGTGTCCTTCATCCCCAATGGACCCAGGATGTGCTTGTTCTGATAGTCGTTGAACTTCTCGCCGCTCACCACCTCGACGACAAGTCCAGCGAGGCCGAGTGCGAGGTTCGAATACTTCCAGCGTTCATTCGGTGAAAACACAGCGGACTGACCCGCAATCGTGTCCTGAATAAACGCTTTATTTGGGAACTTGAAGCTCACCCAGTAGGTATCCGCCGCTTCACGAGGCAGGCCGGACGCATGCGTGACGAGGTGTTCAATGGTGATGGGCGGATCGTCTTCCGCAGCCGGCTTGGGCTTGAACCACGGCAGGTACTGGACCACAGGGTCGTCCAGCCGCAACTTGCCTGCGTCGCGCATCTGCATGACGGCGATAGCGGTGAACATCTTCGAATTCGAAGCCATGCGGAACGCCGTCTTGGGCGTTACCGGCTTTTGGGCGGCGACATCGGCATAACCGAAACCGCGTGCCCAAATCAGGGTTTGATCCTGTACGATGCCGATGGCGATACCGGGCAACTGGCGGTAGGCCATCTGCTCGTCCACCCAGCTTTCATAAAGCCGGATTGCCGCTGCCACGTCGGGGTGCTGCGCGCTAACTGAAATCAGAGGAGTGGAATCCGCGGCGGTGACGGCGCTCGAAAACAAAGTACTGCTGAGCGCCGCCGCACTGCCGAACAAAAATGAACGGCGGGAGGCGAGGAACATCCTCGAATTCTAGCGTGCTACTGCCGCGCGCTTCGAGTACGCCTCGAACGTCGAGCCCTCTCTGGCCAGCTGCTCCAGCAGCGGAGCCGGAGTCCAGAGTTCGCCGTGCTGCGCTTCAAACTCTTTGATGCGTTGATAGACCTTGGGCAACCCCACCAGATCCGCATACTTCATGGGACCTCCGCGATAGGCCGGGAAGCCGTAGCCATACAAGTACACGATGTCGATATCGACGCTGCGCAGAGCAAAACCCTCTTCCAAAAGCCGCGCGCCCTCGTTCACTAATGCGTACAAGCAGCGATCCAGAATTTCGTCGTTAGTGATTTCGCGCTTGGGGATCTCGCCGGTCCATTCGCGCACCCAGGATTCCACTTGAGGATCGACAGATGCCTTGCGCTCTGCGTCGTACACATACCAACCAGCGCCGGTTTTCTGGCCAAAACGGCCCATTTCGCAAAGTTTGTCTTCGGCAATCGGCTGCCGGACGCCGGGCTTTTGCAGATGCGCCACCTCTTTGCGAATGCGCCAGCCGACGTCCAAACCCGCGAGGTCGCCAGTGGCCAGCGGACCCATGGCCATGCCGAAGTCGTACAGCACTTGATCGACGGCAGCGATGCTCGCGCCTTCTTCCACCAGGAACTGCGCCTCGCGGCGATATGGACCGAACATGCGGTTGCCGATAAACCCAAAACAGTTGCCCGCGAGTACGCTGACCTTGCCCAGCTTCTTGCCCAATTGCATGCAGGTGTTGATGGCGGCAAGACTTGTGGATGCGCCGCGCACCACCTCCAACAGCTTCATCACATTGGCCGGGGAAAAGAAGTGCGTGCCGATCACAAACTCAGGACGCGTGGTCACCGACGCAATCTCATCGATGCTCAACGTTGAAGTGTTCGAGGCCAGAATCGCGCCCGCTTTAGCGATGGCGTCCACTTCGCGGAAGATCTGCTTCTTCAGCTCCATGCCCTCGAACACGGCTTCGATGATGATGTCGGCATCGTCGAAACCGGTGTAGTCGAGTTGCGGTGTGATGAGCGCCAAGCGCTTATCCATTGCCTCTTGCGTGAAGCGGCCTTTGGCGACGGAGTTCGCGTAGTTCTTGCGAATCGAGGCAAGACCACGGTCGAGCGCTTCCTGCGAAGTCTCTTTGACGCGCACCGGGATGCCCGCGTTGGCAAAGCACATGGCGATGCCGCCGCCCATCGTACCGGCTCCGATCACGGCTGCCTGCTCGATCGTGAATGCAGGCGTGGTCTTGTCGATGCCCGGGATCTTGGCCACTTCGCGCTCGCCGAAAAAGATGTGGATGAGCGCCTTCGATTGGTCTGAGTACAGGCAGTCCATGAACAGTTTCTGTTCGTAGGCGAGGCCTTCGGCAAAGGGCATGTGCGACGCGGCTTCCACAGCGTCGATCGCACGTTGGGCGGCGTTCAGGTTGCGGCTACGCTTGGCCGCAGCGGCGCGAAGAGCGTCAAAATCCGGCTTGTCGGCGAGCTTTGCGTCCTTGTCGCAGGTGCGTAGCAAAGGCTGGGTCAAAGCCACTTCGCGGGCAAATGCGATGGCGCCGGTGAGCAAATCCTCGCCTTTGGCAAACACCCGGTCCACGATGCCCAACTCCAAAGCTGTCGCGGCATTGATGGGGTCGCCGAACGCGCACAATTCTGCTGCTTTCGCTAAACCCGCCAGGCGAGGCAAACGCTGCGTACCGCCCGCGCCGGGGATCAAACCGAGCTTGCATTCGGGCTGCCCGACGTGCGCCGTTGCAGCGGCTACACGGTAGTGACAGGCCATGGCGGTTTCGAGTCCACCGCCGAGGGCGTGGCCATCGATTGCGGCGATGACAGGCTTGCCGCAGTTTTCGATGACATCGAGTACTTCATTCAGCCCAATGCTGTCGCGCTTGCCTCCGGCAGCGGCGATCTTGCCGAACTCGCGGATATCGGCTCCGGCGATGAAGCGATTGTTGGCGCCAATGAGAATCGCCGCCAGTACGGTGGAATCGGCCTTGATCTCGGCGATGGCCTTGGCGATGCCTTCCGGCACTCCAGGGCTCAACGCGTTGACGGGCGGATTCTGAATCGTAATGACGGCGATGCCGTTGTCCTTCGAGAGGACGACAAGGTCTTGGGGAGCCGATTGGGTGCTCATGCCACCCTCAAGGCTACACCAATGGCAGCTAGTTTCGGCGGCGGCGCAGCAGCAGTAACACGCCGGGCACTGCACCGAGCGTCCAGAGGACCGTGGGCTCGGGTACAGACTGCAATGCGAAGGTCACCTGCGGGTCACTGAGGGCGGTGTAGATGGTGCTGTTCCCGGCCAAGCCGGCGATGCCCACGATCGGGCTTCCGTTGCCATACAGACTGATGCTGAAGTCGCTCTGAAAGGCCTGGGCCGGCGATGTGTACGCCAATCCGGACAGTTCCAGCTCAAACGTAAGCAGGGTTCCGAAGGTGGCGTTGTAAACGACACCGTTGATGTTGCCCGGGTCATCATTGGTGATGGACAGCGGGCCGGGCTGCAGATCTCCGGTGGCGTTTAGACGGAACATGACCTCTTCGAGGCCGAGGCTGGCGCCAGGGCCTGAGAGTGTGAAGTTCCGAATGGTGGCCGTGCCGAGCTGATAGTTGCCCACCATCGATCCAGGAGCGGGGTTGAACTGGATGTCGATCACGCCAGGTCCCAACAACGTCGAGGTGTCGATGGTGACGTTATAGATGTCCGCGAAGAGGGCGCTCTGGGCGCCCATCAGGAATAGGGCCGCGGTAAGTAGGGTCTTCTTCATTCTGGGTTCTTCTTTCTATCTTTCTCTTTACAGCACGCCGTTGAAAACCGCGGCTACATAGTTGAAGGTCTGAATCGAGGTGAGCGAAAACTGCAGCGGGATGGTGACGCTTTGTCCCGGAGCGAGCGGTGCGGGCATGCTGAACACATAAGCGGCACCGTTGTGGGAAGTTGCGTTCAGGACGGTAACGCCATTGGTAAGACCCGAGAGCACGAGGTTGAAGGGACCAGGGAGAGTATCCGGCGTGTTGTTGCGGATCGTGATCGAGCTGGTGGCCGTCAACGCAGCGCGGTTGTAGGTAATGCCGCCGCGGCTGATTTCGAGCTTGGCGGTACGCTCTGGCGCGGTGGTGAGATGCACCACGACAGGATCGTGATCCGAGTAGCGCTCGGGGGTGTTGGGGTTGTTGCGCAGGCTTTCGGGGAAGTCCGAATTGACGCGGGCGTAGCCTCCGCCGACAACTGCCGCGCGGGCCAACGGACTGAGCAGAACGTGGTCCAAGGTCTGGTGGTTGCCATCGAAGACATACGAGTAACGCTGGGGCACCGGGAGCAGATTCAGCATATTGGTGAGGTCCGCGTAGGTGGGATCGTTGGTGGCGGTGACCACGCGAGTGGCCGGAGCGGGCGAGCCGATGATGGCGTTGAGCACATCCACCAAACCGTCGTTGACTTCAAACGCGTTGAAGTCCCCCACGGCCACGATGCGGGCGGTGGGATTGTTGGTGAGTTCGGCCTGGATCAGGTCGGCAAGGTAGTTGGCTTGCGCAGCGCGCTTGGCGCGGACACGAGCCCCGGCGGTGGTGACGCCGCAGGGGTCGGTGGAGTCCACGTCGTTGAGCGAGCGAAGGTGATTGACAAAGACGATGAAGCGCAGAATCTGGCCGCCCGGACGATTAGCGGTGGCGCGGAGGCGGAGCGGCGGGCGATCGTTGAGAGTCTCCGGGTTGCCGTTGCAGGGGCTGATGTAGGTAGTAGCGGCGCCGAACTGCGTGACGTCATCCACCTGGACCGTGTTGCGCACCAGGAAGCCCACATCGATTCCGCCCACGTCGTTGCCTTCCACGAGGTACGCGGTGTAGGCGGGGTCGGGCTGGCCAGCGGCTGCAGCGTCAGTGGTGATGCGGGTGGCGAGGTCCCGCAGGACATCGAACTTTTCCGCTTCTTCAAAGGCCACCACGTCCGGCGTGCGAAGTACGTCGCGAATGGTTTTGGAGATCTTGCCGAGGCGGTTGCTGTACCCGGTGGCATTTGCGACGGGGGTGCCGCCGCCGTCGTTCACAGCGTCAAAGAGGCGCTCGACGTTCATCGCGGCGATGCTCACGGTGCCAGCGCCGGGAATCGGAGTGGCGGTGAGTTGGATGGGAGTTCCGGAAACGGTGGCAGCCGCGGTGGGCAGCACCGAGTAAGCGCGGAAGCCGTAGTGCAGGACACCGGTGAGGTTCGAAACCACCTGGTTGACGCCGACTTCGATGGGGGACTGTCCAGCGGCGTCGGAGTCGACGCGGATGCGTTCGGGGTTGCCGTCGAACACCGGGATCGCACAACCGGAGCCGGCGGCGCATACGGGAACGGTGCTGGGGGTCTGAATGCCAGCCTCGCGGAACGGGGTGGCGACATTGGGCATGACGCCGTAGAAGACGCCGTTGGTGGTGGATTCAGCGGTGATGTCCGAAACGCTGCCATCGGTGGGTGCGACGACGCGGAGGCTGGCGATGGTCACGCGCATACCTTCGAGATGTTCGAGTTGGTTGATGCCGCCGTTGGGAGTGGCCATCGCCGGAGTGATGGTGACGGGAGCAGGCAGCGTGTTGCCAGTGGAGATTGGCGCAGAGACCGTGGCGTTGATGAGTTCGGTGACCGGCGGGCTCTGTAGATCGGTAGAAGGCGAGAACTCAGTGACCGTACCGCTGACGCGTACAAGGTTGCCGACGGCGGCGTTGGCCGAGGGCGTCGAGGAGGTGAAGACAAAGATGCCGTCGGAGGTGGCGGGGTTACCGTCGCCAGTGCCGGCGCTCTGCAGGAAGAAGCCGTTGGAGATACGGGCGGTGACGATGCCTTCCACATTGACGGACTGGCCGTTTAGCGGCGAGACGGGCCCTGAGCCCTGGATGGCGCTGATGCTGGTGAGGGTGACGGGCGGGACGTCGTCATTGCGGATGGTGCCGGTACCCTGCAGGTCGCCAGCGGAGGCGCCGGTGAGGTTGGTGATGTTGACGAAGAAGGTCTCGTCGGGTTCGACGGTGGTGTCGCCGAGGACCGGCACGACGAAGGTATATGTGCTGGAGCCCGGCGGAATGACGCCGGAAGCAGAGGTGGCCGTGTAGTCAGAAGGAGCCGTGGCGGTGTTGTTCTGGGTGGCGATGGTGAAACTTACGCCGGAGGCGCCAGCGGGCGACGTCAGACTGACGGTGAAGGTGAAGTCCGTCGTGCCGGAGTTGGTTTCAAACGCGCTGACGTCACTGATGTTGAGGGTGGGAGTGACGGGTCCGCCGCCGCCCGAGCAGGGGGCCGCAGGAGTAGCCGAATTGGGAATCGGCGTGGTGGCCGCTACCGCAGTGGCAAAGTCGGTGGAGTTATTGTCGGTGTCGGTGCAGCCGCCGTTGGCTCGCACGACGAAGTTGGTGGGAGAGGGTGCCGGGGTGGGGGCCGTTTCCGCCAGGTTGGCGGTGGTGCCGTAGCCGACGAGGTCGATGATCTTGGCGAGAGCAGTGCTGTCGCACGCTGTGGTGGTGCTGCCACAGTTGAGAGCGGCCGTTTCCGTGACGATGGCCAGTTTTCCGACCGTAGCGTTCATCGCCGTAGTACCGGTGGTATCGGCTGTTGGCAGCGCGATACCGTTGGCGCCGACCGGGGTCATGGCGATGAGGTGGTAGCGACCAGGTTGCAAGGAAATGGCGGGGAGTGCGACGATCTGCGGGGCGCTTGCGCCGAAGTTGCCGGCCGCCGAGGCATACTGCAGGCTTTTACCCGAGAGCGATGCTGCGGATGTACCGCGGTTAAACAAGACTACGAAGTCCTGATTGTAGGTGGCGCCATTGTTACCACCGGCTCCGTAGATGTGTGAAATCACCAGGTCAGGTGATGCGGCGAGGCTCAGGAGCGGCAGCGCGGTCGCGAGCGCGAGAAGTCGGCCAAGGTTCATTAAGGGTGTTATCTCCAACGGGAAGAGGATACCACCGGAAAATGACGGGGTAATAACCGCTAATGTTTTCGGTTCTTTTGGCCTCGGACGGCGCCGCGGATCTGGTTGGCGATGGCTTCCTCAAGTTCAGTCGGGTCGAGGTTGCCGCGGTGGAGGGCGCAAATGGCTCGCCAGAGCTTGGCGGCGTGCGGGGCGTCGAGTTCCGGCAACGCGTCCGTAAGGGCGGCGGTGAGCGGGCCGGGGTCGGCGAGTTGGGACGCGAGTTGGGCGGTGGCGAGGCTGGCGGTGAGGATGCGGGCGAGAGTACGGGAGCCGGGGTCGCGGGTGGCGCGGAGTTGCTTGGCGAGGTCGTGCGACCAGGAGGCGAACTCGTCCTGGGCGAGGGCGGAGAGCAGGTCCTCTTTGGTTTTGAAGTAGAGGTACAGGGTGCCTTTGGCGACGCCGGCCTGGGTGGCGACAGCGTCCATGCGAAGGGCGGGGGCGCCGTGGGTGGCGCAAAGGTCACGGGCGGCCTGCAAGATGGATTGCTTCCGGGCTTCGCTCATGATCCTTACGATATACGAAAGTGTGTCTGCCATTTTTGTTGACAGTCAATTGCAACTGGACTAATCTAGACTTATTAGGTCCTACTTGAGCGGCGGCCACTGCGGTGGTTGACGATTAAGTCATTCTTTTTCTAATACATCTATACCTATTCGAGGTCGAATTGCGCATCAAGATCAAGATACGCCGTAGGGGGAGTGTTGCCACTTTCCGTCAATCACGCAACTGGATTGCTGCCGGAACGATTGCCGCATACACGGCGGCGGGGGGCGGCGGGACGGTGGCTGCTCAGAATCCGGCGTCGGCAACGGGGAGGCCGCTGCAGGCGACTCTGCCGGTGATCCGGTTCGGGATTGTGGAGGGGTCTTTAGGCGATGTGATCGCAGAGTTCCAACGGGCAAGCGGCTGGAGTGTCGAGATCCCGAACGAGAACATGCGGTCTTTGGTGAGCAAGGGCGTTTCGGGCGTACTTCCGGCGGAGCAGGCGTTGGCGCAGGTTCTGGCGGGGACGGGGTTGGCGTACCGGATTACGGGTCCGAGCCAGGCGCAGCTTCGGTTCACCGAGGTACGGGAGCAGGTGGAAGTGACGGATCGCGCTGCGGTGTCGTCGCCGAGGTACACGGAGCCGTTGCGGAATCTGCCACAGACGATCTCGATTCTGCCACGGGAGATCATTGAGCAGCAGGGCGCGACCAGCCTGACGGAAGTGCTGCGGAACGTCCCGGGGCTGACGATTACGGCGGGCGAGGGCGGCGTCGCGGGTGGAGATAACCTGACGCTGCGTGGGAATAGCGCCCGGAACGACATCTTTGTGGACGGCGTGCGCGATCTGAATCCGCAGACTCGCGATCCGTTCAACCTGGAGCAGGTGGAAGTTACGAAGGGTCCGACGTCGGCGCTCACCGGGCGCGGGTCGTCGGGAGGTGCGATTAACCTGGTGAGCAAATCGCCGGGAATAGGCCGGATTCTGGGCGGTTCCTTTGCGCTGGGCAATGCGGATACGCGGCGGGCGACGATTGACTTGAATACTTCCCTGGCGAAGTTGGGGATGGGCGAGCGGACGGGGTTCCGGCTGAATGCGCTGGTGCATGACGCGGGGGTGCCGGGGCGTAACGCAGTCCATTCGAATCGCTGGGGATTGGCGCCGTCGCTGGGGTTCGGATTGGGCACGCCGACGCGATTGACGTTGAGCTATTACAAGCTGAAGCAGGACAACGTGTCCGACTACGGCATCCCGTGGGTTCCGGCGACGAACAACGCGCTGGCGGCGTTTCGCGACAAGCCTGCGCCAGTGCCGCGTGAGACCTTCTATGGCTTCCGGGACCGGGATCGCGAGTACCTCAACCAGGACAACGGCACAGTGCGGTTCGAGCATGACTTTAGCGACGGGTTCCAGCTTCGCAACCAGTTCCGGTATGGGCGGGCGATGCGGAATTCGATGGCCACGCCGCCGCGCTTTGCGAGCACCGAATCGACGGTGATCAACCGGGAGATGCGGAGCTGGATTGCAGAGGACAAGATCGCCGATAACCAGACCGATCTCACGATGAATTTTCGGACGGCGGGCATCCGGCATAACGCGGTGGCGGGGGCAGCGTTTACCAACGAACGCAATATGCGCGTGGTGCGTACGGCGCCGAATTCGCCGACGTCGCTGCTGAATCCGAATCCCGATGATGTGTACACGGGCGTGATCACGCAGAGTCCATTTGTGGGCCGGATGACCGGAAATACGCAGTCGGCCTGGTTGTTCGATACGGCGAAGCTGGGGAATCATCTGGAGGCGACGGGCGGGGTACGGTACGAGCGCTTTGATGTGAATGGCGTGAGTACGGCACCGGCGCCAGTGGCGCAGACGGTGAACTTTGCGAGTGTACGGGCGGGGCTGATCTATAAGCCAACGCAGGCGGGCAGCGTGTATGCGAGCTATGGGAGTTCAGTGAGTCCGTCGCTCGAAGGTCTTTCCTACAACACGGCAAATACGGCGATTCCGCCAGAGAAGACCTATACGACCGAGGTGGGAACCAAGTGGGAGCCGTTCGGAAACCGGCTGCTGTTGGCGGGTGCGCTGTTCCAGGTGAAGAAAGACAATGCGCGTACGCCGGGTTTGCTGCCGACCGATCCGCCGCAGGTGTTGGCGGGACGGCAATTGTCGCAAGGGTTGGAGTTGTCGGCATCGGGCGGGATCACGCGGCAGGTGCGGGTGTTGGGGTCCTACTCGTTGATTGATGCGCGGATCCGGAGTTCGAATACGCCGGCGGAGATCGGACGGTTTTTCCAGAACACGCCACGGAACTCGGCGAGCGTGTGGATGACGTACACGGCGCGGCGGTTCCAGTTCGGCGTGGGTCCGAGGTTTATGGGACGGCGGTTTGGCAACAACACGAATACGCGAGTGGCCGATGGGTACACGACGGTGGACGGGATGGTGAGTTACAGCGTGAACAAGCATCTGGACTTTCGCGTGAACCTTTCCAATCTGAGCAACGAGTACTACTTTGAGCGGCTGGGCGGCGGGCATCTGGTGCCGGGTCCTGCACGGTTTGCGATGTTTACGACGAACGTCCGGTTTTAACGTCATGTTGCTGCATATTGATAACGTACTCACGCCCGAAGAGGCCGCTTATACGCGGCAGATGTTGGAGCAGGCGGACTGGGTAGATGGCCGGGTGACGGCTGGGTATCAGTCCGCTATGGCGAAGAAGAACCTGCAGTTGCCGGAGGAGCATCCGGTGGCGCGGCAGTTGAGTGACCGATTGGTGGAGATCCTGCAGCAGAATGCGCTGTTTATGGGGGCGGCGCTGCCGTACCGGATCTTTCCTCCGCTGTTTAACCGGTACGACGGTGGGCAGTCCTTTGGGACGCATGTGGATAACGCGATCCGGCAGATCAAGGGGACTGGGCATCGGATTCGCACGGATCTTTCGGCGACGCTGTTTTTGACCAACCCTGAGGATTACGACGGCGGGGAGTTGGTGATTGAAGATACGTACGGGACGCAGAGTGTGAAGCTGCCGGCGGGGCATATGGTGCTGTATCCGGCGACGAGTCTGCATCATGTGACGCCGGTGACGCGGGGGTCGCGGATATCGTCGTTCTTCTGGATACAGAGTATGGTGCGGAGTGATGCGCAGCGCACGATTCTGTTTGATCTGGATATCGCGATTCAGAGGCTGGCTGGGGAATCGCCGAATCATCCGTCGGCGGTGCAGTTGACGGGGGTGTACCACAATCTGATTCGGATGTGGGCAGAGCTGTAAAGCCGCTAGCCGGGGCTGCCGATCTTTTCAAGGTATGCCCCAAGGTACGCCCGACGAACAAGATGGTGTAGGTCAGGAGTTGCCGACGGCTGAGGCTACTGCTGCGGAGGATTCTCCCCAGAAGAAGTCGCGGGTGCTGGGGGTCGGGCTGACGCTGGGCATCGTATGTTGTGCGGCCGGGGCTTCCGGCTATCTTGATTTTTGGCCATTTCGTACGGCTCAGCCGAAGGCTCCGGTGCATGTGAGTTCGCCGGCGGCGGATACGGATCCGAGGTTGGGGACGTGGACATCGGCGGTGCCGGGCAGCAAGTGGGTGCGGACGATTCGGGTGTCTTCCGGTGGGGTGCATGCGTTTCGGGCGGCGTTCACCGTTGACTATACGGCCGAGAACGGGGCTCCGGTAGCGGGGGTGCTGGGGGATTACTCGGCGAATCTGCTGATGCAATCCGACGGCGAGGCGCAAGCGATTGATTCCGAACAGGTTTGCCAGATCCAAGCGAGCTGGCAGGCGGACAATCAACAACTGGTGATCCGGCAGAAGGGGCATTGCGGCGAAGCTGCGAACCTGATTCCCGATCATGCGTTGACGGGTACGTACCGCAAGGCGCAGCAGGATCCGGAACCGCAGACTCCGGCGCGGCAGGACTGTTCGCAGATTCCGGCGGCGAAGGTGGAAGAGAAGCTGTTTTGCGGAGATCCGTCTCTGCGGACGGCTCGTGAGGTTACGGCAGCGGTGTATGCCGATGCGCTGGTGCAACTGCGGGCGCGGTATGCGGAGCAGGCCGGGGAGTTCGAGGCTGCCAATCAGCAGTGGCAGGCGGATGTCCGGAAAGTATGCCTGAATACACAAACCACGCCTGAAGATCCGGACGGGGCGAAGCTCACCTGTTTCGGGCAATCGTATGACGCGCGGATGAACTGGCTGCGGCTGTACACCGGGTTGCTCCACCTTTCGACGGATCCGGAAAAGGGCTTCCAACGGTACGCGGATGCGCTGGCGGGATATGCAGACAGCTATGGGTCACAGGCGTTGCGGCTGCCGATGTTCGCCAAACGGATGTTGCCGATTTTGCCGGCGGCGGACGCGGCGGAACTCGATTCGGCGATGACGCACCGGGGATCGCGCGGAGGGTTGTACCAGTGGGGGTGCGGTCCGATGGGTTGCGATCACCAGGAAGGCGCGTTCGAAATCGATCCGAAACGGGCGAGCGTGACGGTGGCGATTCGTAACGGATCAAAGATTACAGTATTCTCCCCCGACGGGGAGGCCGCGGAACTGCCTGAAAACTTACACACTTGGCTGGAACAGCGAACCACTCGGGTTCGTGAGATTGTGTACAAACCGTAGCGATCTGACACGAACGGTAGTGTCGAAAATTCCAGGCGTGTTACAGAAGCTCCCTGGAACGACTTTTCCGTTTTTCCAGGCGGTACTACAAGTACTTCTAAATCATTAAGTCTCAAGTATTTCCTTGACTCTCCGGGGGGTGCAAGGTTAAGCTGGACGAGTACTAGGGTGTAGTACGTGGGTACTAAGAAAGTCACCTAAAGCTGAAGGTGCCCTCGATCTTGCTCTGGAAATACTTGGAGGCTAAATGAAAAAATTACTCTTGGCGCTCGGAGCGGGAGTATTGATGTCGGTTGCGGCTAGCGCCACGACCGTCACGTACAGTACGACTTCTTCTCAGCTTTGTGTGGGCAGCGGCTCTTGCGGTGTCAACTTCCAGGAAATTGGCGGCGGCACGGGCGTGCGCGTTGCATTTTCCCCGTTGGCCAGCTCGACCGTGGACGCGAACCCCATCACGTTCGGTAGCTTTGGCAGCGTTGATATTTCCTGCGTCGCCGGCGGTACGGCTTGCGGTAACCAGTCCCTGGCTGGCTTGGTGCTGACCATCACGATTACGCAGACGGTTCCTTCGGCTGGCAGCGGCTCGATCACCAGCGGCAACATCACTGGCACGATCAGCGGCACGGCTAGCAATGCGGTGATCACCTGGGCGGGCATCCCGGCCGTGACCATCGGCCAGATCCGTTACTCGGTTGTGAACAACCCGCTGGCTCTGGTTCCGCCGACCACCAACAACGGCATCACCAGCATCCAGGCGCAGATCACGGATCAGACGATTCCGGAACCTTCGACCTACCTGTTGATCTCCGGCAGCTTGCTCGGCCTCGGCCTGATGCGCAAGCGCTTGAAGAAGTAGTTTGTAGTACAAGTCGCATCGAATCATCCTAAAGGTAAGACCGCCGGATATCCCAGCAAGGGGTGTCCGGCGGTTTTTGTTTTTGTTTTCGGGGTGCGAAGGGTACACTGGGAACGTTTTGGACTGGAAACGCATTGCCGGACGCCGTATTGCCGTAGTGGGCGATTTGATGCTCGATGAGCATGTACACGGGACGGCGAACCGGATTTCGCCGGAGGCTCCGGTGCCGGTGGTGCAGGTGACGTCGCGGACGTTGCATCCGGGCGGGGCGGCGAACGTGGCGATGAACATCGCGGCGCTGTCCGGCGTGGTGGAACTGGCGGGGGTTACGGGCCAGGACGAGGGTGCCAAGCTGCTGCGGGAGCATCTGCCGGCGGCGGTGGGTACAGCGGCGGTGCTGCCGGTGGCGACGCGGTGTACGAGCCGGAAGACTCGTGTACTGGCGGATGGATATCACCATATCGTACGGTTCGACGAGGAAGTTCGCGAGGCGCTGGATGCGGAGGCGCAACGGCTGCTTTGGGAGCGACTGGAGCCGGTGGTGGCCGGGTGTGAGACCCTGGTGCTGTCCGATTACGCCAAGGGTGTGCTGACTCCCGGAATCTGTGGGATGGCGATCGAGAAAGCTCGCGAGTTGGGGATTCCCGTGGTTGTCGACCCCAAAGATAGCGACTTCACGAAGTACAAGGGCGCGAGTGTGATCACGCCCAATCTCAAGGAAGCGGCGGCTGCGGCATTGCGGCTGACGGGGACGGCATCGGGCAACGATATCGAAGCGATTGGGGCTGTGCTGCTGGAGGCGTACGGTACGCCGCTGGTGCTCACCCTGGGTGCGAAGGGCATGCTGGTGATTGCGGGGGGCGGCGAGGCTCCGGTCCACATCCCGACGAGGGCCCGTCGTGTGTACGACGTTACAGGCGCCGGCGATACGGTGGTGGCCGTACTGGCGATGGCTTTGGCGGCGGGATTGTCGCTGGCTGAGGCGGCGGCGATGAGTACGGAAGCGGCGGGTCGCGTGGTGCAGATGCCGGGTACGGCGACGGTGACGCTCGACGAACTAATAAATGGCCGTAGCAGCGGATAGCTAGAACTCACGAGATAACCTCCAACCGAGTTGCAGTGCGCCTGGGGAGCCGGACTGCTTGCGCCAGCCTGCGCCCAGTTGTAGATTGAGCCGGGTTTTGCGGAGTTGGAGTTGGGGCATCAACAGCGTACTGCGGCCGGTTTGTCCCGGTCCCTTCCAATTGGTTTCGAGACCGTAGGTAACGGTGCGGCTTTGGTGGTAGAACAGCGAGTAGTTGCCGAGGAAGGCGTAAGATGTGGCGCTGCGGGTTTCACGAGCGGCGCCGGTCATGCTGAAGACGCTCCACCGGGGATGCCAACGGGCGCCGGCCAGGTAGAGCAGGCTGATGTCGTGTTCGGAGCGGTTTTGGCTGTTGACCTCACCAATCGCCTGCCAGCCGTGGATGAAGACGCGAGGCGCGGGTCCTGGAAGGGTTCCCTGGATGGCACCTTTCCAACTGTCGATGTGCTGATTGGCGAGGGGAACCTCGAACTCGAGGCCGTAGCCTTTGGCGAAGGCGTACTCGACCTCTGGCGCCCAGTAGAGACTGCGCCTACCGCTGCCTGCGAAGGGCGAGATACGAAACAGGGAGTTGACCTCGAACTCTCCGCGCTGAGCGCCGAGGGGGCGGATGAGGTCGAAGACCATGGGTTCGGGAATGCGGGGGCGGACGCTGGATAGCGTTCCTTCGTCGGGGTCCTTATGGGGGGTCTGGGCATGCGCAGACACGAGTCCAGCGCACGCCAGCACCGCGATGCGGGTGCTTGGTGTCAATGGTGTTTGGTTTCCTTTCCTTGTTGGTCCTGAACTTAGAGCTGTGTTCCAGGAGGGAAAGGAGGGCCGCGGAGGGGTGACGCGGATAGAAGCAGGGATGTCGCGGCCGAGGTCGCGGGATTGGGGCCGACGGGGAAGCAGGGTGGCGCCGTGGGGGATGTTCCAGCGCTGGGGCTGACCGCGAGGCGATTGATCGGGTTGCGATTGAGAGTCTGGCGATGTAGTTTGTGGGCGAAACTGGCGAGCCAGTGGTCCGGGGGTGGCGTGGGGCTGGCGAAATGCTCGCTTGGAAGCACTTCGACGAACCGGCCAGCGCCGTCGTTCAGCCAGAGACGGAGAGGGCGTCCGGCATGGGAGCGAAGGACGAGATCGGGGTCGCGATCGGAGTCGACGTCGCGGGTGGTGAGGGACGAGGTGAGGCTGCCGGGCCAGTCAAAGCTACCAGTCGCGGACGAGGGCGCAGTGGTGAGTAGGATCGGGGTCGCTGTGCGCGCGCCACGGTCCAGAACTGCGATGTCCGGACGGCTGTCTCCGTTGAAGTCGCCAGCGGTCCAGAGTTGCGCGGAGGCGGGAGCAGCGAAGCAACTGAAGCAAACGAGAGTTGCAGCCAGAACTGAGGATCGGCGAGGCACCCTATTTGCAGTGTAACGAGGCGGTTGGGGTGGAAGTTTGCTTTACTAAAGGTACACAGTTGCTTCCCATGTCTAATCCTTTACTTTCCGGCGAATTCCGGATTCCTTTTGACCAAATTGACGCCTCGCATGTCGAGCCGGCGATCGAAATTCTGCTGAAACAGGCGAAGGAGAAGCTGGAGGAAATTGCAGCGCATCCGGGTCCTCGGACGTACGAGAGTACGCTGGGGCAGTTGGATTCGTTTACCGAGCCGCTGGAGTACGCGATGGGGATCGTGCGGCATTTGGAGTCCGTGGCGACGACCCCGGCTTTGCGCGAGGCGCATAATGCGGTGCAGGGTCCGGTGGCGGAGTTTTATTCCGGGCTGTCGCTGCATGACGGACTTTGGAAGGTAATCAAAGAGTACGCCGCGACGGATGAGGCGAAGGCTTTGACGGGGGCGCAGGCGCGGTACCTGAAGAAGACTGTCGATAGCTTTATCCGCAATGGCGCGGAACTCGATCCGGCGGGCAAGCAGAAGCTGCAGGAGCTGGATGTCGAGCTGACGCGGATTACGACGAAGTTTAGCGAGCATGTCCTGGATTCGACGAATGAGTTCGAGATCCTGGTGACGGATGAGGCGAAGCTCGCCGGGTTGCCGCAGAGCGCGATTGAGGCGGCGCGGGAGAGCGCGGAAGCCAAGGGAAAAGAAGGCTGGCGGTTTACCCTGCAGGCGCCGAGTTACCTGGCGGTGATGACCTATATGGACGATGCCGGGATCCGCGAGCAGATGTTCCGGGCGTACAACAAGCGGGCTGCGGCGGAGCCTTACGACAATACGACCTTGATTCCCGAGATCCTGCGGCTGCGGAATGAAAAGGCCAAATTGCTGGGCTTTTCGGATTTTTCAGATTTTATTCTGGCCGATCGCATGGCAAAGAACGGGGCTACGGCACAGGCGTTTCTGGAGACGATTCGCGCGCGTACCGAATCGTTTTTTGCGGCGGAGAATAAGGATCTTTCCGATTTTGCCGGCGGGCGCGAGTTACCGCCCTGGGATGTGGCGTACTACGCGGAGAAGCAACGCATTGCGCTATACGACTTTGACGAGGAAGAGCTGCGGCCGTACTTTCCGGTAGAGCAGGTGATGTCGGGGATGTTCGACATCTTCTCACGGCTGTTCCGGATTCGGGTGACCGAGGAACAGGGTGTACCAGCGTGGGATCCGGAAGTGAAGTACTACCGGGTGGAAGACATGGATTCCGGCCTGCTGCTGGGGTGTTTTTACGCCGATTGGTTCCCGCGCGAGAACAAGCGGGGCGGCGCCTGGATGGATTCGCTGATTGCCGGGAATCCAGATGCGGGGCGGCCACATCTGGGGCTGATTTGCGGCAATATGACCAAGCCACTCGAAGATAAGCCAGCGCTGCTGACGCATAACGAAGTGGAGACGATCTTCCACGAGTTCGGACACTTGCTGCATCACACGCTGAGCCGGGTGCAGGTACGGTCCCTGGCGGGTACGCAGGTGGCTTGGGATTTTGTAGAGTTGCCGTCGCAGATGTTTGAGAACTGGTGCTGGGAGCGCGAGTCGCTGGATCTGTTCGCGCGGCACTATCAGACGGGCGAACCGATTCCTGAGGAGCTGTTTGGCAAGATGCGGCGGGCGCGGAACTTCCGTAGCGCGGCGTTCCAGATGCGGCAGTTGGGCTTTGGCATCACGGACCTGATCCTGCATCGGGTGTACAAGGCGGAGATCGATGGTCCGGTGGTGGAGTTTGCGCGGAAGCTGAGTCAGCCGTTTTCTGTGGCGGAGTTGCCGGAAGATTACGCGATGATCACGAGCTTTACGCATCTGTTTGCCAGTCCGGTGGCGTATGGGTCCGGGTATTATTCGTACAAGTGGGCCGAGGTCCTGGATGCGGACGCGTTTACGCGATTCCAGAAGGAAGGCTTATTCAGCGCGACGGTGGGTGCGGCGTTCCGGGATTGCGTGCTGGCCAAGGGCGATAGCAATGATCCGGCAGACCTGTACCGGCAGTTTATGGGTCGCGATCCGGATGTCACGGCGCTGTTTGAGCGTGCAGGGCTGGTGGCTGCTGCCTAGTAGCCGCAGCTAGCGGCGGATGACGGACTGGTAGCAGTCCCAGGTGCCTTTGATGGCCTTGCTCCAGGGAAACTCTTTGGCGCGCTGGTAGCCGGCTTGGCGAAGCTGATTGCGGAGGCCGGGGGCGGCGACGAGCGCGCGTACGGCTTCCACGAGAGAGTCCGTACGGTTGGGCTCGATGAGTACGGCGGATTCTCCCGCGACCTCGTGCAGGGCGGAACCGTCGGAAGTGATGACGGGTACGCCGGCGGCCATGGCTTCGATCACAGGGATGCCGAAGCCTTCGTCCAAGGACGGGAAGGCGAAGATACGGGCCTTGCGGTAGAGCGCTTCGAGGTCGGCAGGTTCGAGGTAGCCGGTGATTTCGATGCGGGCGGCGGCCGTACTGGCTTTGGCGGCTTCGAGGACTTCTTCCGCGCCGAAGCCTTTGGGCGAACCTGCGAGTACGAGGCGCCATTCCGGATTTTCGAGAGCTTCAAACGCCTGGATGAGGCGGATGAGGTTCTTGCGCTTTTGAATCGAACCTACGTGCAGGATGATGTTTTCGCGGTCGGCGTCGCCGGGGGGCGGAGCGGAGGGCGTGTAGACGCCGTGATGTACGACGTGCACGGGTACGTCGGGGTTGAGCAGCGCCTTGACCTGTTCGGCGGTGAAGGCAGATACGGCGATGATGCAGTCTGAGCGTTCTGCGGCGCGCAGGGCTTGGTCGGTAAAGCGCTTGCGGAAGTCCGGGGTGGAGTAGTCACCGGTCATGACGAAGAGGTCGTGGAAGGTCGTCACGATGGGGGTGAGGCGAGCGCCGCCTTCGGTTTCGACGCGCTGGTTGAGGGCATGGAAGACCGAGCCCTTGGGCGGCTGTTTGCCGTAGTGCAGGAGCTTGCGGGAGGCGTTGCGTGGGAAGCGGTCCGCCAGGGAACGCAGGATCTTGTGGGGGCGGTAGCACCAGTTGAACTTGGCTTCCGGATGGGCTTCTGCAAGGCCCCACATGATTTCACGAGAGTACACGCCGACACCGGAGAGAGCGGTGTCTACCGAGTAGGTCGCGTCGAGCGCGATGACGGGCCTGGAAGCCATTCTGATTATTTTACGGTGTGGTTTCGCCGTGCTTCGGGTTCTTCAAGTGCGTGTAGAACCCGAGTTCCTGACCGGTGAGGAACTTGGTAGCGAAGATGATCTGCCCGGTGTGTTCGGCGAAGTGCTGGACGACGTGATAGATCGCTTCGATTTTGGGTACGTCGTAGTTTTGCACATGCGTCACGGCGATCAGGTCCTCTGAGGTGAGAGACCGGATCGTTGCCACCGCATCCGCGACGGTAGCCTGCAGCTTTGCCTGCAGCTCTGCGACGCTGACGCCACCCTGGGCGTTGAATTCGGCATCGCGTTCGCGGACATCAGCGGATCCGCCAACGCCGTGGCCGATCCACTGCCGTACATTGCCGCAGAGATGCAGCACGAGATTGCCGATGGCGTTCGAGTTTTCCGAGCCACGAGCCCACACCTGATCGTCGGTGAGTTTGCCGAGGCAAACGCCGATGCGCTCCGTGAGCTGGGTGAGCTTGTTGCAGGAAAACCCGATGAACGCCTGTTCGGACGGTGTCATAAGAGTTTCGAAAGCTTGGAGCCGGGGCGGACGAGGGTTTCGTTGCGTTCGGGTCCGGTAGAGACGCAGCCGACTTCGACGCCGGTTTGGGCCTCGAGAAGGTCGATGTAGCGCTTGGCGGCATCGGGGAGCTTGTCAAAGTCCGTAACACCGCGGGTTTCGGTCTTCCAGCCGGGGAGGCGTTCGTACACGGGCTCGATGGATTCGATCCCGCGGTTGGTGGCGGGCATTTCGTCCGTGGTGAGCTTGCCGTTGATCTTGTAGCCGATGCAGACGGGGACTTCGTCGAGTTCGTCGAGAACGTCGAGCTTGGTGATGATCAAGCTGTCGAAGCCGTTGACGGCGGCGGTGTACTTGAGGAGCGGTACGTCGAACCAGCCGCAGCGGCGGGGGCGTCCGGTGACGGAGCCGAACTCGTTGCCGCGCTTGCGGATGAGGTCGCCCATGGCGTCGAGGCTTTCCGACGGGAAGGGTCCTGCGCCGACTCGGGTGATGTAGGCCTTGGAGACGCCGATGATGCCGTTGATGGCGGTAGGCGGTACGCCGGCGCCGGTGCAGGCTCCACCTGCGGCTGCGCTGGACGAGGTCACGAACGGGTAAGTGCCATGGTCGATGTCGAGCATGGTGCCTTGTGCGCCTTCAAAGAGTACGCGCTTGCCTTCGCGCATGGACTTGTTCAGGAGCCACGAGGTGTCGCGTACGAGGGGCTTGATGCGTTCGGCGATGGTCTCGTACTGGCGGCGGATTTCTGCGTAGTCGAGCGTTTCGTGGATGCCGAAGGCTTTGGCGAGAGTCTGCTTGTCCTCACAGAGGGTGTCGTAGAGGGGGCCGAAGGAGTCGGCTTCGAAGAGATCGGCAATGCGGATGCCGCGGCGGCCGATTTTGTCCTCATAGCAGGGACCGATGCCGCGCGAGGTGGTGCCGATGGAGGTACGGCCTTCACGCGCTTCGGACATCTTTTCCACCATGCGGTGGAAGGGGAAGATGACGTGGGCGCGATTGGAGATGGCGAGTTGGCTGGCGACGTCGATGCCGGCCGCTTCGAGCTGATCCATTTCGCTGACGAGCGCGGCCAGATCGATGACCACGCCGTTGCCGATTACGGCGAGCACACCTTTGCGGAGGATGCCGCTGGGAATCAGCTTTAAAACATACTTGGTTGGGCCGATGTAGACGGTGTGGCCCGCGTTGTGACCGCCCTGGTACCGGGCTACGATGTCGAACCGGTCTGAGAAGAGGTCGACGATCTTACCCTTTCCCTCGTCGCCCCATTGCGCGCCGAGGACAATAATGTTGCTCATGCTGTTGTTGTGGTTGGAACCCAAACTTCCTATTGTACTGGGTGCGAGGCATATACTGGCTTTAAGTCATGGGAATTTCATTTGTATTGGCCGCGGCAGTGCTGTTGTCGGCAGAGCCCGCATCCGTCAAAAACGTGGTGGTGTACCAGAAAGATGGGCGTTTTGCGGGTTGGCCCGCGAACCACGGGGCGTGGAGCTGGGGTAACGAGATCGTAGTGGGGTTCGAGTCCGGCGTGTTCAAGGTGAACAAGGGCATCCACGCGATCGATTACAGCCAACAGGAAGAGCATCTGCTGGCGCGGAGCAAGGATGGCGGCGAGACCTGGACGATCGAGAAGCCGCTGAGTCTGCTGCCTCCGCCGGGTGGCAAGATGGCCGGTGTACCGCTGCCGGATGGCGGCAAGCCGGCGACCGACAACAAAGAGCCGATCAACTTTAAGCACAAGGATTTTGCGATGTCGTTCCGGATGTTTGACCACAACATCGGGCCGTCGCACTTTTTCTATTCGTACGATCGCGGCAAGAGCTGGAAGGGTCCGTTCCACATGCCAACGTTTGGGGCGAAGGGCGTGATGACGCGTACGGATTATCTGGTGGATGGTCCGAAGACGCTGACGGCGTTCATCACGGCGGCGCTGGATAACTCGCGCGAGGGTGAGGTGTTTTGTGTGCGTACGACCGATGGCGGCGTGACGTGGCAGAAGGTGGGTGTCGTGTCGACGCCGAAGAACGGGTTTTCAATCATGCCGTCGTCTGTGCGGCTTTCGGACAAGGTGATTCTGACTGCCGTACGGCGCATGGAAGGCGGACGCGAGGATAGCCGCGAAAACTTTATCGAGCTGATGCGGACGGAAGATAACGGCGCGACGTGGAAGCTGGTGTCGCGCGTGACGCCGATGAATACGGGCAATAGCGGGAATCCGCCGGCGATGGTACGGCTGAAGGATGGCCGGCTGGTGGTGACGTACGGACATCGTGCGGAGCCTTACAGCATCCGGGCGCGGGTGAGCAAAGACGATGGCGCGACGTGGGGGGATGAGCTGATTCTGCGTGCCGACGGTGGAGATCGCGACCTGGGGTACCCACGTACTCTGTTGCGTCCGGATGGGAAGCTGGTGACGATCTATTACTACAACTACGGGCGCGAGAAAGAGCGGTTTATCGGGGCGACGATTTGGGAAGCGCCTCGCCCTCAGTAAGCCTGTAGGTACGTCCGGCAGCGAGGTTGGAGAATTCCTGCGTCGCGCCGGAGGGCCACTGGACGATGATCCTGCTGGCTTGCGTCTTGGTTCCTAGACCGAAGGTGAGGGCCTTTTCGGAAGCCGAGAGGTAGCTGGAGCCGCTCTTGACCATTTGAGTTTGGCCTGTGTCTGCGAGACGGACGCGGGCTCCGATTGCATCACGGTTCGATTTGCCGGTAACGCGACCTTCGAGTTGCAGGCGGATCGAGCCGTTTTGCTTTGGGGCGTCGTTGCGGTAGAGGTACGCGGGTCCGCCGTTGGTGGTGATGAGAAGGTCGAGGTCGCCGTCGTTGTCGAAGTCGCCGTAGGCTGCGCCGCGGCCGATTTTGGGGGAGCTTAGAGGTGCGGTCGCAACGTCGCGAAACTTGCCGTTGGTGAGGTTGCGGAATAGCTGGGTGGGCTGTGCGTATTGTACGCCCTTGCCGAGGTTGCGGACGGAGTCGTCTATGTGGCCGTTGACGGCGAGGAGGTCGAGCCAGCCGTCGTTATCGAAATCGGCGAAAAAGCAGGCAAAACCGAGGGTGCTGCGGGTCGCGACGCCGATGCCGGAGGGCATAGCGACATCGGTGAAGGTGGTGCCGAGTTGGTAGAGGCCGAGCTTTTCGTTGTCGAAGTTGGTGACTGCGATGCCGGGCTTGCCGTTGTTGAGGAAGTCCCCTGCGTCGACGCCCATGCCGGCGCGGGCGCGGCCGTCCTCACTGAAGGCGACGCCCATGCTGACGGCGGTTTCACGGAAGGTACCGTCGCGATTGTTGCGGTAGAGCTTGTTGGGCTGGGTGTCGTTGGCGACAAAAAGGTCCGGCCAGCCGTCGTTGTCGAAGTCCAGCATCGCGACGCCGAGGCTTTTGGATGAGGTGTCGAACAGGCCGCTTTTGCCGGTGACGTCCTCAAAGGTACCGTTGCCGCGATTACGGAAGAGCCAGCTTGTGGAGCCGCGGTACGCTTCTGGCGTGCAGTAGCTTTTGGTCTTGCCGTCCAGAGAGCAGTAGACATCGTTCTTGGCGGACCAACGTACGTAGTTGGCGACGTAGAGGTCGAGGTGGCCGTCGCGATCGAAGTCGAACCAGAGCGCGGAGGTGGAGAAGGCTTCGCGTTTGTCTATCGCTGCTTTCTGCGTAACGTCGGCGAAGGTGCCTTGGCCTGTGTTGCGGTAGAGGCGGTTCTGGCCTACGGCAGTGATGTAGAGGTCGGTGAAGCCGTCGTTGTCGTAGTCAGCGGTCGCGACGCCCATGGCGTAGAATTTGGTGTCGAGTCCGGCGGCTTTGGTGGTTTCGATGAAGCCTCCCTTGCCGGTGTTGCGATAGAGGCGGATACTACTGTGATTGGAGGCCGCTGGCTTGGTGGGCCAGGGTTGGCCGTCGAGGAGCAGGATGTCGAGCCAGCCGTCGTTGTCGTAATCGAGGAAGGCGCAGCCGGGTCCCATAGTTTCCGGGAGGAACTTGGCTCCGTATGCGGCGTTGTGGTGCGTGTACGACGCGAGGCCTGCAGGCTTGGTGACGTCGGCGAACGTTTGGGCGAGCAGGAGTGTGGCGGCGAGGACGGTGGCGGTCACGTGATGCTCACTAGGCCGTGTCGAATCGCGTAGACGACGAGTTCCGCCGTGTTGCCGAGTTGGAGCGCATCCATGATGTTGGCGCGATGTACGGCGACCGTGTTGGCGCTGAGGTTGAGTACGGCAGCGATCTCCTTGTTGGAGCGTCCGGCGACGATGTGCTGGAGGACTTCGAGTTCGCGGGTGCTGAGGGGGCGCTTGGTGTTGGGATTGTTGGCGGCATTGAGCTGCGTGAGGCGCGGGTCCTCGACCCATTCTGCGGTGGATTTGACGGCATCGACGAGTTCAAGGTCGATGGCGTTCTTGAGGAGATAGCCGCGGGCGCCTGCGTTGCGGCAGTTTTCCACGTAGCTAGCCTCGCTGTGCATGCTGAGGATGAGGATGCGGGTTTCGGGTCGTGCAGCGAGGATCTTGCGGGTAGCGAGGGCGCCGTTCTGAATGGGGATCTGGTAGTCCATCACGACAACGTCCGGCTTCAAGCGCGCGGCTTGTTCGACGGCTTCTTCGCCGTCACCGGCTTCGCCTACGACCTGGATGGCGGGGTCGTCTTCGAGCATGCGGCGGAAGCCGAGGCGTACGAGAGCGTGGTCGTCGACGAGGAGTACGCGGATGGGCTGGTTCATACGTTTGGCAGTTGCAGCCGTACGAGCGTGCCTTTGCCGGTGGCGGGCTGCGTCATAGTCAGCGTAGCGCCGATTAGGGTGGCGCGTTCCTGCATGGCGGTGAGTCCGATGCCGATGCGGTGGCCGGAGCGGATGCCGGGGCCATGGTCTTCTACTTCGAGTGATGTGGCAGTGGTGCGTACGATGACGTCGCGTACGGCGGCGTGGCGGGCGACGTTGTTGAGGGCTTCCTGGAGGATGCGGAAGACCTGGATGGCGTGGGCGAGGTCGTGTACCTGGGGGAGTGGACCCTGGCGTGTGACGGTGATGCCCTGCTGGTGTTCGAAAACGCCGAGGTACCAGGTGATGGCTGCGGCGAGGCCTTGTTCTTCAAGGATCACCGGGTGCAGCGATTGGGAGAGGCTGCGTACCTTGTCGAGCGTGTCCTGCACGATGGTGCTGACCTCGCGTACAGACTCGCGGAATTGAGTGTCGGGCGCTTGTTTTTCGGCGCGCCGGAGCATGGCTCCGAGTGCGGTGAGGATCTGACCGAATTCGTCGTGCAGGTCCCGCGAGATGGAGCGTAGCGTGGATTCCTGCATGGTGATCAACTGGCGGGCGAGTTCGCTGCGCTGGGCCGAGAGTTCGGCGGTTTGCTGAAAGACCCGGTTGTTCTGACGGATGAGGGCGTAGCCTGTGGCCGCGATGAGGATGGAGGCCACGGCAAGGAAGATGTAGGCGTTACGCTCGATGCCGTCGTAGATGTTGGCGATGTCCTGCGAGGCGCGCTGGTCCTCTTCTGTGTTGCCGACGAGGAGGCGGGCTGTGAGTGAGGCGAGCGATTCCTGGGCGGGCTGGAGACGGTCGCGAATGATGGTGAGGTCGCTGGTGGCGAAGAGTTCGTCGGCAGTGGTGAAGAACTGGTCGAGGGAGGACTTGAGGAAGAGAACTTGAGCGGGATTGCGGCGTCCGGCGTTGAGTTGGGTTTCCTTGGCGATGGCGTCGTTGAGGTTCTCGCGGATGCGTTGGAATTGGGCGCGCCAGGCGGAGAGACCGTATTCGTGGGAAGGCGAAGGGTCCTGCATGTCGCGCATGGCGAGAGCGAGGGCATTGAGGTCGCTTTGGATGCGGATGAGTTGGAGGGAGGCGCGGCGGTTGCGTTCGACGATGTTGGTTTCGACGTCGCGCATTTGGTTGACGGAGTAGACGGTGTAGCCGGCGTAGGCGGCGATGATGAGGAGGGAGAAGAGTACGCCGGCGATGAGGCGGTTGGTCATTGGCGCGCGGGAATCAATTTCGAAGTTCCACTATAGTCTGGCCTTCTTGGAGAGACAAGACAATGTCGTCCCAGTGCGCAGAGACGAGGTCCAGCAGGTGGGGGACCCGGCAATTTCCCGTTCGGATCCACACCATCTGGCATTGTCCGTTGGTGCGAATGACGAGATCGCGAAAGTCCTGATCCTTACTCACGATGATGTACTGGTGCTGCGCCGCGTAGTTCCAAATGCGCGAGTCGGAAGTCTGTTCCATCCCGAGTTCGCGCACGTGGACACATTCGACAGATCGTGAGGCCAATAGCTTGGCGAGTTCAAACGGTAGCTGGTTGTCGATCAGAAACTTCACGAGGCTTGCGCAACGGGGTAGCGGTCGAGTTGTAGAGCCGCGTACTCAATTGCAGCGTAGATGTCTTCCTTTTCGAGGAAGTCATAATCCCGCAGAACTTCCTCGTAGGAAGCACCGCTCGCGAGGAGTTCCAGAACATCCGAGACGCGCATCCGGTATCCGCGAATGCACGGGCGACCGCCGCACTTATCCGCTTCCACCGTGATTCGCTTTAGGCGCTCGATATTCATAGCCTTTTTCCAAGAGTATCGCTTATCCGCCCAGTGCCGTGAGGCAGTCTTCGAGCGTGTCGACTACGAAGTCGGCTTGGTCTTTGGTGATTACGAGCGGTGGGCAGAGGCGGATGCTGTTGGGGCCGCAGCCTAGAATCAGGACTCCTTTTTGAAAGGCCGCTTGTTCCAGTTGGTCGCGGAGTTCGGGGTTGCGTTCTTTGGTCTGCTGGTCCTTGACGAGTTCGAAGCCGATCATCAGGCCTCGGCCGCGGACGTCGCCTACGGTGCGGAAACGGTGGGGCCATTCGCGGAGGCGGTTGAGGATGTGGTCGCCGATTTTGGCTGCGTTCTCGATGAGGGTTTCTTCGAGCAGTTCGAGCGTTGCGAGGGCGGCGCTGCAGGCTACCGGGTTGCCCCCGAAGGTGGAGGCGTGGGCTCCCGGGGTCCACTGCATGTACTGGGTTTTGGCGATGGTGGCGGAAAGGGGGAGTCCGCTGGCGATGCCTTTGGCGACCGTCATGATGTCCGGGATCGCGTCTTTGAAATGCTCGGCGGCCCACATCTTGCCGGTGCGTCCCATGCCGCTTTGGACTTCGTCGAACATGAGCAGGATGCCGTGCTTTTGAGCGACGCGGTTGAGTTCGTCGATGAACTTTTGCGGCGGGACGACGTAGCCGCCTTCGCCCTGGATGGGTTCGAGCATGATCGCCGCGACCTCAGCGGCCGGGAGGACGTGGCGGAAGACGGTCTCTTCGAGTACCTTGACGCATTCGACGTTGCAGGTGTCGACGGTGCGGTTGTAGGCGCAGCGGTAACAGTTGGCGTACGGGATGTGGTGGACGCCGCCGAGCATCTGGCCGAATCCTTTTTTCTGGATCGCTTTCGAGCCAGTAAGGGATAAAGCGCCCATGGTACGGCCGTGGAAGCTGCCGTAGAAGGCGATGAACTTGTCCCGGCCGGTGTGGTAGCGGGCCATTTTGAGGGCGGCTTCGACGGCTTCGGTACCAGAGTTGCCGAAGTAGACGCGGCGGGGCACGGCGGGTCCGCCGGGGGCGAGGCGGGCGAGCTTTTCGGCGAGTTCCACCATGTTTTCGTAGTAGAAATCGGTGCCCGACATGTGGATCAATTCTGCGGCCTGCTTTTGGATGGCGGCGACCACGCGAGGGTGGCAGTGTCCGGCGGCGACGACGGCGATGCCGGCATTGCAATCGAGGAAACGATTGCCGTCCACGTCCATGATGATGGCTCCTTCGCCTTTGGCGGCGACGAGCGGGTAGCCGCGCGTGTAGGACGGCGAGAGTACGGCATGGTCGCGAGCGATGATGCTCGCGGCTTTGGGTCCCGGTAAAGAGGGGGTTACCAAATGAGGCAGCGACATGGGAAGCTCCTTCGGTCAGTTCTTTGGGTTTTCTGTAGAAATGCGGACGCGAGGGTGGTGTGCGGGGAGCTTAGTCGCCAGCGAAGAGGGACGGACGAGCAGTGGAAGGTACAACGGACTGCATGTTTTCAGAATAGCAGTTGAGGGCCGTTACAGAATTTTTACGGTGGCGATATTGATTCACGGACCAAACTAGTCGTATATTGTGGAGGAGCGGCAATTGCAACTGACTTGCAGCCGCAACCATAGATTGAAAAGCCGCCGGGGGATCTTTGCGAGAGTGCACCCCAGCGGCTTCTGTATCCCGAGCCAGTGTGAACCGGGCCGGACTTCCTCATTGTAGTGGAACCGCCTTTGGCAGCGCTGCGCTCGAACGAACCGAAGGAGCGCGTTGCAAATGTCCGTTTCCCGTCCTGATTCTGCTTCGGCGGTGGAGCCGCAGCCTTGGATACTGGCGCATAACCCGGAGGTTGGCGCGATTTTCCGGTGTTGCGAGTGCAGCAACATCCACCTGGCGCTGGGTCCGGCGAATCTTCAGGTGACGCCGCAAACGTTTTTGGCGGTGGTGGAGATGTTTCAACGAGCGGCGTCGAACTTTGAGCTGATGCTTGAAACGGAAGGAGACACAGAGCCGTGCGAGTAAGCGGTGTTTGCTGTCTTGCCGTTCTGAGTTGCCAGCTTTTTGGCTTTGCCGAGCGAACGGCGGAGTTGCGGTGTAAGGACGGGCAGAACCTGCCTGTGAGCGGTGTGGAGGTTACGGTACGGAACGCAGCGCGAGGAGTGGAGGTGCGATGCGTGACGCAGAGCGGTACGGGGTCGTGCCGGGTGACACTTCCTTCCGACGGCGAGTACGTGGTGCGGGCGAAGGCCGAGGGACTGGAAGGCGAGGCGATATTGCAGGCGGGGGCATCAGCGGCTGCGATCACCCTGCAACCGACGATGCTGTCGTCATCGGTGACGGTGGTGAGCGGGTCACGTACGGAAGAGTTGCAGGAGGAATCCGCAACGAAGGTGGATGTGGTGAGCCGGCAACAGATCGTCAACACAGGGTACGAACGGGTGTCCGATTTGCTGCAAGAGATGCCGGGTGTACTGGTGCGGCGCGGGAATACGTCGACGGTGGGTGGCGAACAGATTCAAGGGATCGATTCCCGGCAGGTACTGGTGCTGCAGGATGGGTTGCCGGTGCTTGGGGCGCGCGGGATCAAGAGTGGCGTGGTGAATCTGAACCGGCAATCGTCGGGGCGGCTGAACCGGATTGAGGTGGCAAAGGGTACATCCTCTTCGCTGTACGGCAGCGATGCCATTGGCGGGGTGATCAACATGATTACGCAGGAGCCGTCGACACCGCTGGAAGGTGGCTTGGTATTGAGCGGCGGGAGCCTGGGAATGTTCGATGGTCGCGCAGATGTGGGCGGACGGAGAGGCCGTGGGTATGCGTACGCGAATCTGGGTACGAGCCGGATGGATTCATACTCGCTGCTGCCGAACTCGCCGACAACGGTGGGTCCGCAGGTGAGACGGGATGACATCCTGTTCAAGACGCGCTTCCAGGCAGCGCCGACGTTCGGCATTGGGTTTACGGCCAATGCGTACCGGAATCGCGAAGAGGGCCGCAATGCGTCCGAGACTGGGCTGGTGAATGGCCGGGCGCTCGATTCGAACCAGTCGTATGCGGTGGTGGCGGACTGGGTTCCGGGTGCGGCGACGACGGTGCAGATGCGCGGTTACACGGCGAGGTACGACGAGGACAGCTACACGACGCCTCTGACGGGCGGTGTGACGGCGGCGGCAAATCTGAACGAACGGATGAACCGGCTAGATACGACGGTGAGCCACCAGTTCGGGTCGCAACACCTGCTGCAGGGCGGCGCGGAGTGGGTGCAGATCCAGTATCGCGGCTTGAACCGGCTGGCCGGCGACAACGTCGGGCAGCAGATTACGGCGCGCGATTTCTGGCTGCAGGACAAGTGGACGTACCGGCGGCTGACCGCGACAATCGGCGGGCGCATCACGGACCATAGCCGGTTTGGGAACGCTGCGGTGCCGAAGTTCGGGTTGATCTACCGGCTGAGCGATTCGGTGATTGTCCGCGGATCGTTCGGGATGGGGTTCCGCGCGCCGGATCTGGGGCAACTGTACTTCCGGTTCGCCAATCCGGCGAGCTTTTATCAAGTGATTGGGAATACGCGGTTGACTCCGGAGCATAGCCAGAGCTGGCAGACGGGGCTGACCTTCCGCAAGACGCGTTACAGGCTGGGGATGACGCTATTCCGGAACAATGTACGCGACCTGATCGACACGCGGTTGATTGGTACGCCGAGAACGGCGGCAGAGTTGAACTCTTTGTTGGCGGAGTACCGGATTGAGCCGATTTTCAATCCGCTGCTGGGACGGCAAACGTTTGTGTACTTCAATCAGGCGCGGATCTTCACGCAAGGAGTGGAGTTGGACGGAGAGTATGCGTTTACGCGGCGGCTGCGCGTATCGGGTGCGTATACGTTTCTGAACGCCAAGGACAGCATTACGAATGCGGCGTTGCTGCAGCGGCACCGGCATACGGGCGTGGTACGGGCGGACTATTCGATTCCGAAGTGGGGATTGACGGCGAACGTACGGGGGTCTTTTTACAGCCACTGGCAGTTGACGAATGTGACACGCGGGCTGCCGTTCCAGATCTGGGATGCGTATGGTGCGAAGTCCTGGGCGAAGGGGTTTGAGACGTTCGTGGCGGTGGACAACTTTGCGAATAGCCGGGACGGCAAGCTGCAATATGCAACGCCGAGTTTCGACCGGCCGGATTACGGGCGTACGGCGCGGGTTGGAGTCCGGTACCGGTTCGGAAGGAGCGAGTTTTAAGCCCCGATGAGACGAGTGAACGACTGGAGATGGACCGCGCTGAGCCTGGGCTCGGTCTGTCTCATGGCCAGCCTGATGCTGGGTTTGGCCCGCGCGTTTTGAGAATGAGAGAATAAGTTCGAAATGACTCGCAACTGGATTGCAGGTAAATCGCGCTGGATTTTGACGCTTTTGTTGGCCGCTTTCGCTCTTCCGATGGCGGCGCAGGACACTTCCGCAACTGTGTTTCTGGTTCGGCACGCCGAACGGAGCGGGCCGGCCAAGGAAGATCCGATTACAGCGGCCGGGCAAGAGCGAGCACAACTGCTGGCGCGGATGTTTGGCGAGGCAGGGATCTCGAAGGTGATTGCCTCGGAGTACCGGCGGACGCAGGAGAGCGCGGCTCCTCTCGCAAAGCGGCTTGGCGTGACGGTTACGGTGATTGCCGCAGGCGATACGAAGGCGTTGGGGCAGGCGTTTGCGGCCATGCCGGACGGGTCCGCTGCGGTTGCCGTGCGACATAGCGGCGAGATTGAGAATCTTTTGGAACAACTGGGAGCCGCGTCCAAGATCGCGAAGATCGAAGAGACCGAGTATGACCGGCTGCTGATACTGACGTTCCGGAGCGGCAAGCTGGCCGGCTTTCGAACGTTACGTTACGGCGCGGCTTGGAAGCAATAGAGAGTTCAGCAAGACAACAAGAGGAAGTACTGAGACTATGAAATCGCTTTACCGTTCAATGCTGGCCGCGGGCCTGGCCCCGTTGGCCGCTTTTGCTCATTTTGTGTTTGTGGTGCCGGAGCCCGGTGGGGCGTCGGCGAAGATGATCATCAGCGAGACGCTGCAGCCGGATGAAGCTGTGGATGCGCGGCTGATGAAGTCCACCAAATTGATGTTGCGTGGCGCGGACGGCAAGGATCGCGAATTGACGGCGAGTGCGGGGGAGAAGTTCCATACGCTGGCGCTGCCGGGTGGTGGCGTTGCCGTCCACGGCGCGGTGGAGATGGGTGTGATGCAGTTGGGTCGCGCACCGAAGCCGTTTTTGCTGACGTACTATCCGAAGACTCTGCTGGGGAACGGGTTTGGTACGGAAGCCGTGGGTGGTAAGCCGGTGGAGTTGATCCCGATGGGCAAGCCTGGGGCGCTGGTGTTTCACGCTGTCGCGAATGGGAAGCCGCTGGTTGGCGCGGATGTGGTGGTGATTCTGCCGTCGGGCGGCGAGAAGAGGGTGAAGACGGACGCATCGGGCAATACCGAGGTGTTTACTGCCACCGGCCGGTATGGCGCGTGGACGCGGTTCTTTGAGCCGGGCAACGGCGAGCGCGAAGGCAAGACCTTTGATGAGCTGCGGCATTACGCGACGATTGTGTTCGATGTCACGCCGCGGTTTGCCACGCTGCCGGAGGCCACTTCCAGCTTTGGGAGCGTGGTGGATAACGGCTGGCTGTATGTGTACGGCGGGCATATTGCGAAGACGCACACGTACGATACACAGGCGGTTTCCGGGAAGTTTCACCGGGTGCGGCTGGATGATCCGACCAAGTGGGAAGCGTTGCCTGAGGGTCCCGCGTTGCAGGGGATGAATCTGGCGGCGTACCAGGGCGATATCTATCTGGTGGGCGGCATGGCGCCTCGCAACAAACCGGGCGACCCGGCGGATATTCATTCGACGGCTGACGTACACAAGTTTGATGTGAAGAATCGCAAGTGGGTACCGATGCCGGCGTTGAACGCGCCGAGGTCGTCGCACGATGTGGTGGTGATTGACGGGAAGATGATTGTGTCCGGCGGTTGGAATCTGAAGGGCGAAGGTCAGGAATGGCCGGCTACGATTGAGATTCTGGATTTGAAGGCGGCAAAGCCGGTGTGGAAGACGGAGCCCCAGCCGTTCAAGCGCCGCGCATTGATGGCGGCTGCGCATGACGGCAAGATGTACGTGATTGGCGGGCTGACGGATCGCGCGGCGGTGGTGCGGGATGTGACGGTTTACGATCCCAAGACGAACACTTGGAGCGAAGGTCCGAAATTGCCGGCATCGAAGGCGCTATCGTTCGCTCCGGCGGCGGGCGTGCATAAGGGCGTGATGTATGTCAGCGTGTCCGATGGGACGCTGTACCGGCTGAACGGCGCCACCAAGGAATGGGATGTGGTGGGCAAGGGTACGCCCCGGGTTGCCCACCGGTTTGCATCGTACGGCAAGAACGTTCTGATCATCGGCGGCGCGGATAAGGGCGCGAACTCCGATTTGGTGGAAGCGTTCGCCGTAGGCAATTAAGGCTGTTTTCCGGCCATTTTTGCGAATAGTTTGTAGATGCGTTTGTACTCGTCGGTCCAGCTGGAAGGCTGCGCGAAGCCGTGGTCTTCCACTGGATAGACGGCGAGTTCCCAATCCTCTTTGCCGAGTTCGATGAGTTTTTGGACGAGGCGGACGGAGTCCTGGAAATGGACGTTGACGTCCACCATGCCGTGGCAGATGAGCAGTGAGCCTTTCAAGCCTGCCGCGTGATAGATGGGCGAGGACTTGCGGTATGCTTCGGGGTCCTTGTGCGGCAGGTTGAGGATGTTCGACGTGTACGGATGGTTGTAGTGCGCCCAATCGGTGACGGGGCGTAACGCTGCGCCTGCCGAGAATACGCCGGGCTGCGTAAACAGAGCCATCAAGGTGATGAAGCCACCGTAGCTGCCGCCGTAGATGCCGATCTTCTTGGGGTCCACGCCATGGTTGACGATGAGCCACTGTGCGCCGTCCACCTGGTCATCGAGGTCCTTGCCTCCCATAAAGCGATAGATGCCGGTGCGCCAGTCCCGACCGTAGCCGGCTGAGGCGCGATAGTCGAGGTCGAGCACGGCGAAGCCTTGTTCCAAGAGGTAGTGATGGAACATGTATTCGCGGAAGTAGCTGGACCACCACTTGTGTACATTTTGCAGGTAGCCTGCGCCGTGGACGAAGATCACCGCGGGGCCGCCCGGGCGGTAGTTGGCGGGCTTGTAGAAGCGGCCGGGTACTTTTGCGCCGTCGCGGGCGGAGATTTCGACGATGGGCGGATCGATCCACTTGTAGGACTTGAACTCGGCGGTTGGGGAGTCCGTGATTTGCTTGCCGGCGATGTAGAGTTCCGGCGGCTTGTTGGAGTACGAGTGGATTTCCGCGATGGTCTTTTCGTCGGGCGATAACGTGACGGCGTGATTGCCGGGGGTGGCCGTCATCTTCGTACGGGCGCCACCGTTGACGCTCATCGAATAGAAATGGCGTTCGTAGGGTGAGCCTTCGCTGGTGGTGAGGAAGAAGGTCTTGCGGTCGTCCGAGAGGTCGACGTCGGTGACTTCGAATTTGCCTTGGGTGAGGGGTTTTGGCTCTGCCTTGGTGGTGTTGAAGGGGACGCTGTAGAGTTGGGCGTAGCCGGTCTTTTCGGACAAGAAGTAGACGGTGTTGGAATCGGTGAAGCCGATGGTGCCGCGGGCGCCGAAGCCTCCGCCGCTGACCCAGGCGTCGTCATGTTCGTGGAAGAGTTCCCTGCCCTTGGCGGTGGCGGTGTCGAGCGCGAAGATCCAACGGTCCTTGTTGTCGGAGGCGCGGACCTGGAAGATTGCATTCGCACCGTCTTCGGACCAGATGGGGAGGCCGGTGAACTGCGCGGGGCGTTCCTTCTTGTCTTCGCCAAGCAGGCCGTGTTCGATCCACTTCCAATCGCCGGTGGCGACATCGATCCAGGCAAGACGCGTGCGGGCCTGGACATCGCCGACTTTGTTGCGGGTCTGCAGGTCTTCTGTGTAGGCGGACTCGGATACGAAGTTGGGGACGATGGCGGTCTTCGCGTCGGCCGCGGGTTCCATGATCATGGCGAGGACGTGCTTTTCGTCGGGGGTCAACTGGAGACCGGCTACGGTCTGGCGGCCTTGGAGGATGTACGGCTTGCGAGGGTTGTCCTTTTTGCGGCGGGCCTCTTCTTCCTCACGGCGCAGGGCACGATCCTTGACGATGGCGAGGAGGTCGCGCTCTTCTTTTTTGAGGAATTCCTGGCTTTCTGTGCCTTTTTTGGGGTCCGGCGGGGGTGAGCCGGCGGGGCGGATGTCGGTGAGTTGTTCGATGACCGGCGAGTCCAGCGAGAGCAGATAGAGGTTGTTGTTGCGTACGAAGGTGATGCGCTTGCTGTCGCGTGTGAAGCGGGGCGCGGTTTCCACGTCGTTGGTGTGGGTGATGCGGCGGGCTTTGCCAGAGGCGTGGTCCATCACATAGAGGTCGCCGGACTGGGTGTAGACGGTGGCCTTTTTGTCTTTGGAGAGATCGCCGCCTTGGGCCGGAGGCGCAATGTTGCGGGCTTCGTCCTCGGTGAGTTTGCGGAGGCCGCTGCCGTCGCGATTGACGACGTAGGTGTCGAAGGGCTTCAACGTAGGATCTGCGGCCTGCTTCCAACTGAAGAAGACCTTGGTGCTGTCCTGCGACCAGCGTACGGCGGTGGGTTCGTAGCCGACGAGGCCGGGTCCGCGCATGATGTTGGGGATGGTGAGTTCGAACTTCTTGGCGGGCGGGTCGGCGGCGAGGGCGGCAGCGGCGAGACAAGAGAAGGCGAGGACAAGGGTCCGCGGGTACATGAATGCCAGTGTACTCGGCAATGCTGCGTTAGAGACGGAGAAGGCGCTGTGCGAGGTCGTGCAGGGCGGTTTTGAGGTCGGGCGGGGCGACGATGTCGAAGGGGAATGGAAGGCGGGCGAGTTCGCGGGCCATCCAGTCGAGGTCGTCGACCTGGGTTTGTAGCTGGACCTGTTGGGGGCTAAGGGTGTTTAGCGTGCCAATGGCTGGAGCGATGGCGGCTCGGGCGGTTTCGAATGTGGTGTGGAGGGTGACTTCCACGGTGTGCAGGCGGGGCAGCATCGCGAGGCTGTGTTCGACGTGCGAGACCGCGTCAAAACCGGTGGGGCGTTCAAAGTAGCGCGTGGACTGCGCGTCCACCTGGGTGATGCGATCGAGACGGAAGGTACGGAGGCCGTTGCGGGTGTGGCAGTGTCCGGCGGTGTACCAGCGGCCGTGTACGAAGGCGATACCGTAGGGGTCGAAGTCGCGCTGAGTGGTGGCGCCCGCGAGGTCGCGGTAGTGCAGGCGGACGCCGTGTTCGCTTTGGATGGCGGCGCTGAGGGTGGCGAGGATGGCGCTATCGGCGGTGGCGGCGGCGTGGAGTTGCGAGAACGATACGGCGTCGCGCAGGGAGCGCATGCGGCGACGTACGTTGAGGGGCATGACGCGTTCGAGTTTGACTTGGGCCGAGTCAATGGCCAAGGCGTCGCCGGTGAGCGACATGCCGCGTACGGCGGCGAGGCCAAGGGAGATGGCGACGGCTTCGGCATACGAGAACATGAGCGGCGGGATCTTGTAGCCGGCGATCAATTCGTAGCCGCCTTCGGGTCCACGTTCGGCGGTGATGGGGATGCCGATCTCTTCGAGTACGGCGATGTAGCGGCGGACGGTGCGGATGTCGACGTCGAGGCGGGCGGAGAGTTCGCGTCCGGTGATGCGGCCATGGGACTGGAGGAGTTCGAGGACCGCGAGTACGCGAGTGAGCGGAGACGGCGCCAAGGGATTAGGACGTATGTCGCCCTAATTGGGCAGTAGCATGCAGCATGGTTCTTCGCATTTTGTTGTTGGTGATGCTGGTGCCGGCGAGTGCTGTGTACGGGTGGGATCGCGCGCAGGCGCTGCGGTTTCTGGAACAGCGGCAGGCGGAATGGACGGCGTGGAAGCCCGCGCAGAATAAGGCGGGGTCCTGCCTGTCGTGTCACACGGGGGTGCCGTATTTACTGGCGCGGAAGGCGATGGGGGCGGCGGTGGATGGAGAGCCGCTGGTGCGTGCGACAGTGCAGCGGATGGAGGCGAAGCCGGCGATGGCGATGGGGTTCGACGCGGGGGCGGAGGCTGTCCTGAATGTGTGGGCGTTGTCGTTGCGCAAGGATCGCGGGGGTGAGGCCGGGAAGGCGGCGCTGCGTCGGTTGTGGGAGTTGCAGATCGCCGATGGGGCGGAGAAAGGTTCGTGGACCTGGGTGCTTGCCGGGCTGGAACCTTGGGATTCCCCGACGGCCAATTACTTTGGGGCGGCATTGGCGCAGCAGGCGTTGCGGGGGTACGCGAATCTGCCTGGGGATCGGGTGGCGGCGCTGCGGGGTTATCTGAAGGCGAAAGCGAAGGATCAGCCGTTGCATAACCGGTTGGCTTGGGTGGCGCTGGGGGATTGGCCTGGTGCTGAGAGAGTGCGGGTCCTGCAGGAGTTGTGGGGTGTACAGGAGGCGGATGGCGGGTTCCGGACGGAGGCGTTGGGGCCCTGGATGGAGCGGAAGGATGCGCCTGCGGATCGGGGGTCGAATGCGTATGCTACCGCTTGGGTGGCGTACGCGGCGCTGGAGGCTGGCGTGGGGTGCAAGGATGCGCGGATGCAGCGGGTACTGGGGTGGCTGGAGCGAAACCAGGATGCGGGTACCGGGGCGTGGAAGGCGGTGTCGATGAACCGGGTACATGAGCCGGGGTCAATTACCGCGGGGTTTATGACGGATGCGGCGACGGGGTTCGCGGTGGCAGCATTGTCGCGATGTGGCGGGTGAGTACGCTGAAGGGGTGGAAAGCACCGACGCGTTGTTGCGGCGAGCGATTGCCGAGAAGCGGTTGATCGAGTTCCGGTACAAGGGCAAGGTTCGGGTGGTGGAGCCGCATGATTACGGGGTCCACAATGGCGAGGTGAAGTTGTTCGGGTACCAGGTGGGCGGCGAGAGCAGCCAGAAGCTACCGAACTGGCGGTGGGGCGTAGTAGGTGAGATGTCGGAGGTAAAGGTGCTGGAGCAAAAGTTCGCGGGTGGGCGCGGGGCAGCGTCCGGCAAGCATCACACGTGGGAGAAGGTGTTCGCGCGGGTGGCAAAGCCTGAGGAGTAGGAGCCGCCTGCACCGGGGGTATGGGCACAGGCGGCCAAATCCTATATAAAGATGGGCACTTGAAGAGCTGCCAGAGCCACCAGTGGCATTATTTGGAGAGCGCTGGCATCGCCGTCGATGGAAAGTTCCCAAACGCCTGGAGCAATCTCGGATACCTTGGCGGCATCCTTGAATGGTTGGGCGGCGGTGATCTTAGTCCAGGGGTTGGCGGTGGCAAACATCCGGATCCTTGCGCTGGAGGTTTGCATTTGCACCGTCGCTCCGGTTGCCTTCACCATGCCATCCGCGATCAAAGCCTGCGCCATGCTGTCATACTTGCTGACGCCCCATACGGAGGCAGTTTTGTCGACGTGCCTCCAAAGCGATAGCGAGTCCGGCAGTGCGACGCGCTCCGGTGTTGTGCCGGTGGTAGCTCGCAGGAGAAGGTCGTGGAGGAAATCGCGGTCGTTGCAGGCGGCGAGTATGTTCGGCGCGGGGAGTGAGACGTAGCTGGATTGTATGCTGCCCGCCTCAGCCTTTAGTTCGGCGGTCCACACCGGGAGCCCAACCACAGAATCCTCGGCGACGCGGTGGAAGAGGCCTTCGGACAAGAGCGGTTGGGCGAAGACATAGATGCCGCAGCCGCGAAACGGCTGAAGGCCGAGTGATGGCCGGACGCTGTCCTTTTGCGGCCGCTGCGGCGGGCGTAGCGCGGTGAAAGCTGCGATGACCGTACGGCCAAGTAGGGCTTTGATTAATTCTCCCTTCTCGGCGGAGGCGAGGTTGAGCAGGGGAAGGATCTTCATTGTGAGGCCTGCGCTGGCGGACTCCGCCAGCGTAAAGGCGACACTCGAAGCCATAGCCGTTTCCACGTCGCCGGGAAGCCAAGCGAGGATCCGTTCGTTCCACTGCGCCGTTTCCTTACCGTTGGCCTTTGCAGCGGCTGCGGAAACAGCAGTTGCCAGCTTTGGCGTGAGTTGGGAGGCGAGTCGCCAGTTCTGCGCGCGGATGGCCGGTTCCAGTTCACGCAGTAGATTGTCGAGGGGGGCCGGATTGCCGCCGGGATTCGAAGGCAGCGACGGCTTTAGGAATTGATGCGCCATCGGATGCAGTGGAAGCCCCACAAGCTGCACTGCCATCTGGAGAGCGCCAGGTCCGCGTGCGATGTCCGACCACATGTGGGTGACACCTTCTGGCAGCGGCTTAGCGGTTTGCTGGGTGAAGGCGCGGAGTTCGTAGCGGCGCTGGCGGGGCGAGGGTGGCTGCAGGAAGTACAGGTCGATGGCTTTGGAGGTTTCGCCGAAGGAGAGTGCGACCCCTTTTCCAAATCCCCAAAGGGACGCTTGACGGTCGGCGTACTGGAGTTCCGGGCGGACGGCTGGGGCGGGCGTCTCACCACGGTGTTCCATTCGGTTGAGAATGTCCTGCAGGAAGGCCTCACTGTTCGCGGTTACGAGCAGGTTCGGCTTGGGCACTGCTACCCAGGTTCCTTCGAACTCGCCTTGGGACACCTCGATTGTCGTATCGAAGTAGTGGAAGTAAGCCCGGTCGCGAGCGCCATGTACAGCGCCGGCCACCAACTGCAGCTTCCGCCCGTAAAATTGGCGGGCGAATCGTCCCTGGTCGATCGATAGAAGATGGTCAGCCGCGTACGCAACCAGGGGTCGCTGGCCCAAGCCGCTTAGCGCGACATCTGGGTCAAGCGCGAAGGGTTCTGTGGAAATCCAGAATTGGTCGACCGTAGGAGGGAGCCAGCGCAGAAGGTCCGCCGGATAGGCGCTGGCGGAGGACTTCATTGCCTGGATGTGCCGCTGCTGTACGCTTTGATCGAGGCGGACGGCGATCTCCGCTGCGGCTGCTGGATCTTTGGAGGCTTCCGCGCGGAGTTCTTCCAACTCGCGTAGCTGCCCGAACGAAAGGGCCACCGCGCCCAGAGTCAGTAAGAGGGCGCGGATGGCTCTTTGGCGTTTCACGATAGCTTAGGCGAAGGCGAGGTTGAGGTTCTCGATCGCTTCGTCGATTTCGGCTGTGTTCTTGAAGCCTACGGTGACGGAGTCCACGCCGGCGTTGCGGAAGGCGAACTTCATCGCGGCCTTGCGGTCTTCCCGGTTGGTGAAGGCGCCTTCTCCGATGAGCTTCATGCTAATGACACCCATGCCCTGGGTGTGGACCGTCTTGGTGTGGCCTACGACTTCCGGTACGTTGCCGGCGTCGGGCGAGTTGTAGTTTTCATGATCCATCTTGGTGCCCTTGTGGTTCATGCGGATCATGGCGACCTCTAACCACTTGTTGCCGGGCATCTGACGGAGCGCGGGGAGACCGTGTACCGATGCGCCTTTCCCGATGATGGCCTGTTTGTGCTTGGCTTCCGATACGCCGTCCTGCCACTTGGCGGTGTCAGAGACCCACGTCGGCGTGTGCTGATAATGCAGCAGGGCGACGTCGAAGTACTCGGTTTGGGCGAGGCGGCGGAGTTCGTCGATCTTCGACTGTGGATCGACCTCGGGACGCGTGGTCATCTTGGTCATGAGGCGATAGGAATCGCGCGGGAGACCTTTGAGGGCGATTCCGAGCATCTTGTGCATTTCGCCGTAGCTTTCGGCGGTTTCAAAGAAGCGAATGCCACGGTCGTAGGCGTAGCGTACGAGCCTGGTGAATTCGGGCTGGCCGAGTTCGCGCTGGACGCGTCCGCTCATGGTGCCTGTGCCGAAGGCGAGGCGGGTGACCTTGACGTTGGACTTGCCGAGGGTGACCCAATCGGTGGCTTTGCCGCCGCTGGCGGTTTGCCCGAAGACCGGAACACGGCCGGTGAAGGCGGCTAGCGCAGAGGCGCTAAAGCCAGCCTTGAGTAGCTTTCTGCGAGAACAGGGAGTCATTATGTGGCTCGTCTCCTTTGTTGTGTTCGTTTGACCAGCATCCTATCATGTTCGGCTGTCGCGCATGGTGGCTTCGGCGTCGCGTACGGCTGCGAGCAGATCCTGCACGTTGTCGATGGTGGCGGGAAAGATGGGGATCTCGCCGGTACGGAAGCGGATGACCCAATGGCTGAAGTACGGCGTGCCGCCGGTACGGCTGGGAGCTTGGATCTCCTGCAGGGTGTCGAGTTCGGTCCACGGGAAGTGGCGCTGGTCGCGACGGGTGATGCCTTGTGGTCCGATGCGGGCGGGTCCGCGACGGTAGCTGTGGATCGAGACGGCGAGCCACGCGATAGGCGGCGTGACGGCGACTGCGATGAGTGCCGGTTGGCGCCTGGATCCGAGGAAGAGCAGAGGTAACGCAATCAGGGCGCACACGCCGAGCATGACGCCCTGGCGGATCCAGTAGCCGCGGGAGATACGAACGTCGACGGTGCGCGTGGGGTACGGCACGCGCGGGTTATGCGGCGGTGCGTGTGCGGTTGCCGCCGGTCATCATACGGATGATGGTGACGGGGAGCGTGACCAGTTCCCAGACCAGACGCAGGACTCCGCCGACGGCGATTCCGACGATGCGGAAGGGCAGAAGTACGAGCCAGACCAGCGGGTACAGGACCAGGGCCAGGAGCGCGAGCGGCCAGCAGAGCAGCAGCAACAGGCACCACAGCAGGAAGGTAAACACTTTCGTTGTCCTCTCATAGAAGAATACGCGCGGCGGCGGTGAAAGGTTCGGAAAATACGAAAGCCTCCCGCCCCTTTTGTGAAAGGGGCGGAAGGCTTGTCGTTTGCCGCGTTTGCCTAACTCCGGCGGGAACCTAGAACGTATAGCGCAGGACCAGCTGGACCTGGCGATTGATCTGGTTCGTACCGGTGATCTGTCCAAAGGCCGAGCTGGACAGGGTTGTGTTCGGGCCGCCCAGACGGGTGGTGTTGAACATGTTGAAGAACTCACCACGGAATTCGACCGCGTGACGTTCCGCGAAACGGAAGCGCTTGGCGAGCGAAGTATCTACGGTGAAGATGCCGTCACCTTCCACAATGAACGCGCCGGCGTTGCCGTAGGTGAAAGCGTCCGGCAGCGAGAAGGCGGATCTGCGGAACCATTCGTCTGGAGTCTTGGGACCGTTGTTGGGGTCGCCGGAGACGTTGGGACGCTGGTAGGTACGGCCGACGTTGGCGCGATCGGAACCGGAAGTGACGTTGAAGGGACGTCCAGTTTGAGCGCGAACGAAGCCGTCGATTACCCAGCCGCCGAGGATTGCGTTGGCGAACGGATGCATGTTGCCGCCGTACTTCATGCCACGGCCAAAGGGCAGGTCATAGACATACGATGCGTTGAACACGTGGCGGATGTCGATGGAGGCGCGGGAGTAGTCGGCACGCATGTTGTAGGGATCCTGGGTCTTCCATTCGGCCAGCGAAGACTGGTCGTCGAGGATCTTGCCCCAGGTGTAGTTGACGTTGAACAGGAGGCCTGCGGAGTAACGCTTCTTGAGGCCGACCTGCAGCGAGTGGTAGTTGGAACCGAAGCGGTTGGCACCACCATCGAGGTCGCTGAACTCGGGGACCAGGCGGCGGGGGTTGACCGCGCCGGGGCCGGGACGAGCGGCGTTGATGGCGGTGTAGCCCGCCTGCTTGCGATTGCCGGCACCGACATACGCGATGTCGAAGGACATGTCGTTCATGACCTGACGCTGGATGGAGAAGTTCCACTGCTGCGAGTAAGGCGTGCGGTTGCTGGGGTTCTGCGGCCAGCCGCCGATGGCGGAGGTGTTGGAGAACGACGGGCCCTGGTCGGTGATACGCAGGTCCGGCGTGGCGCCGGTGTTCGGGGTGAACACCTGCTGAATCGTGAACGGCCAGAACTTACGCAGATCCTGCAGTTCCTGCACGAACGTAGAGTTGTAGAACAAGCCGTAGCCGGTGCGGATAACGGTCTTGCTGTCCATCTGATAGGCGATGCCGATGCGAGGAGCGAAGTTGTTGTAGTCGCTCTGCATCAGGGCGCGGCCGAAGCCGAGTTGCTTGGCGGGCTGGTTCCGAAGTCCGGTTTCGGGATCGACTTCCGGATTCGTGCTGGCCCACATCAGAGTGCCGGTGTAACGGCCACTGGCGGGGTCGCGGCTGATGGTGAGGTTGCCGAGACGGTCCGTGATTTCGTAAGGAGCGTTCTGGAACTCATAGCGGAGACCGACGTTCAAGGTGAGCTTGCTAGTGACGCGCCAGTCGTCCTGAATGAAGAACTGGGGAGCGTTGATGCGGCCCTGGGTCAAAGTATTGCCCTGGCCGCGGCGGATTTCCGTGGGGAAACCGAGCAGCATGGTGGCAAAGCTGTGACCTGAGTTAGCGATGTTGGCGGAGTTGGTGAGGCGCGTATCAAACAGCGCGTCGCCGTTCATGGGGTTGGCCGTGTTGGTGAAGAAGTGGCGGCGCGAGTAGTTGGCGCCGAACTTGATCGAGTGGCGTCCCTTGATCATGGACATGTTGGCGATGCCCTGCCAGATCTTGTCTGCGGTGATGTCGCCACCGCCACCCACGCTCCATTCGCCGACGGCGTTGAAGTTGGGGGGTACGGTGTTGCTGATCACGTCGGGCTGGAACATGGTGATGCCCGCCTGGGTCAAGAAGTCTGTACGGGTGAGCTTGCGGCCGTAGCTCAGGCCGGGGTTCTGGGGGTTGTTGTAGCCGAACTTCACTTCGAGCACGGTGCTCGAGGAGAAGAGGTGGTTCCAACCAGCGCCCAGGTTGTGTCCGCCAAAGCTGGACTGCGAGAAGAAATTGACGTTAGCGTTGGGGCTCAACAGGTCGGCGCGCTGATAGAGGTAGCGGACGAACAGGTTGTCCTTGGAGCCCATCTGATGGTCGAAGCGCATAACGAGCGCGTCGCGATCGTTGGCTTGCGATTCGGTGTTCAACAGGTTCTGGGTGAGATTGTTGTTGACCGGAAGCGGCATGTAGGTGTCCACGAGCAGCTTGATCGACGGAGCGATGCGGCTGGCGGGGATGATGTTGCCGGGGAACTGGTTGCGGATGATGCCGGCAGCGGTCTGCTGGGAGGTGAGGGGGTCGAAGATCTGGCGGGACTGGCCCGAGAAATCGCCCTGGCGCTGCGCTACTGGCGGGGTGTTCGAAATGGCGGTGGTACCACGACGGCGGCGGAAGCCTTCGTAGTTGGCAAACCAGAAGGTCTTGTTCTGACCGTTGTAGAGCTTGGGGATCCACACAGGTCCGCCGGCGGAGACGCCGAACTGGTTCTGGCGGAATGGCACTTTGCCGCGGCCCTGACGGTTGGCGAAGAACTCGTTAGCGTCGAGGACGTTGTTGCGGAAGTACTCATACACGCTGCCGTGGAGTTCGTTGGTGCCGCTGCGGATGGCCATGTTGACGTTGGCGCCGGCGGAACGGCCGAACTCGGCCGAGTTGTTGGTGGCGACGCGGAATTCCTGAAGGCTGTCCATGGGTGGGGACAGGCCCGGGGAGTTCATCATCATGAAGTTGTTGTCGACGCCGTCAACGGTGTAGCTATTGTCCTGGCGGCGCTGGCCGTTGACCGAGATGAGCTGGGTGCCGCTTTCGGCGGTGCCCTTGCTCTGGCTGCTGCCCTGGTCGCTGGAGCCCGGCATCAACATGATGAGGCGGGTATAGTTGCGGCCGTTCACCGGGATGCGGCCCACGTCGAAGGTGGTGACCGTGTTGCCGACGCTGGCGTCCTGCGTTTGCAGTACGGGAGCGGCGGCGGTTACGTTGACGCTTTCACTGACCTGTCCGACACCGAGCTTGAAGTCTAGCTTGACGGTCTGCGCGACTTCGAGAACGATGTTTTTGGCGTTCTGCGTTTGGAACCCGGACTTGCTGACGGTAACTTCATACGTACCGGGATTGAGTGTGGGGACGCGGTATGCGCCGCTATTGTCGGTGGTGGTGTCGCGTTCCAGTCCTGTACCGACGTTGCGTACTATGATTTTTGCATCCACCAAGGCCGCCCCTGAGGAATCGGCCACATCGCCAACAATTGTGGCGGTGGTGGTTTGTGCGTGAAGCGTCCAAGCGGCTAGGCTGAACATGGCCGCCATGGTACAGAAGCTTCTCAAGCGGTGAGACATCTGCTTCCTTTCGAACCTCCCAAATGTGGAAGAGCCGTACTGATTTTATTTGGCCCCTCCAGCGTGTGAAGATTTATATCAGATGAATACGCTCGTGCGCAACCTCGTGTTTTGTGCAGTTTGCTGGAGCTTTAACGTTAAAGCCCAGGGTGTCGCGACGCACAATGCAATTGCCGAAAAACGCTCGGCTTTTTCGGGTATTCCGTGGACGTCGAAGCTGGTGGATACGGCGAGGACGGCAGGGTTGCGATCGCCGGTGATTGCGGGTGGCGAGAAGACGAAGCGCTACATCATCGAAGCGAACGGTAGCGGAGTGGCGCTGCTGGACTTCGACAACGACGGCTTTTTGGACGTGTTCCTGGTGAACGGATCACGCCTCGATACACCTCCAGTAGACGCGACGAACAAGCTGTACCGCAATAGTCAAAAAGGATTATTCGAGGATGTGTCGGTAGCTGCCGGTGTCGCGCAGAAAGGTTGGGGTAGCGGCGTTTGTGCCGGCGATTACGATAACGATGGCTTCACCGATTTGTTTGTGACGTACTGGGGACCGAACGTTCTGCTGCGCAACACGGGCAAGGGTAAGTTCGTGGATGCGAGCAAGGCGGTTCCCGCGGCGGGCGCGAAGGATTGGTCGTCCGGGTGTACGTTCGTGGATTATGATCGCGACGGCTTGCTGGATCTTTTTGTCACGAGCTACCAGAAGTTCGATTTGGCGACGGCGCCACTGCCGGGCAAGACGTCGAACTGCGAGTGGAAGGGCATGCCCGTGTTTTGCGGGCCTCGCGGGTTGCCATACGGCAAGGTGAGCTTGTACCGGAACAAGGGCGACGGTACGTTTGCAGATGTGACGGCATCGTCGAAGATCGGGGATGCGCAGGGTTTCTATGCGTTCACGGCGGTGGCCGCGGACTTGAACGAAGACGGATGGCCGGACTTGTACGTCGCGTCCGATTCCACGCCCTCGCTGTTCTTTCGCAATCAGAAGGACGGTACTTTTGCGGAGATCGGTGCGGAGGCGGGGGTCGCGTTCAATGAACATGGATTCGAGCAGGGCGGCATGGGGATCGCGCTGGCGGACTGTAATGGCGACGGGCATCTGGATGTGTTCAAGACGAACTTTGCAGGCGATCATCCGAATCTGTATTTGAATCGCGGCAAGGGAGTTTTTGAAGACGGCGTACTGCGCGCGGGGTTGGGTGTGAATCCGCAATATGTGGGCTGGGGCGTCGGCTTTGTGGACCTGGATAACGACGGCTTGATTGATGTATTTCAGGCCAATGGGCATGTGTACCCGGAACTGGAAACGGCGAAGAGCTCGGAGGAGTATCGCAATCCCCGCCTGGTGTATCGCAACCTGGGTGGATGCCGGTTTGAAGACGTGAGCCACCTGGCTGGTGCGGCGGTGGCAGAGAAGCATTCGAGCCGCGGGGTAGCGTTTGGAGACATCGATAACGACGGCGATGTGGATGTGCTGATCATGAACATGAATGAGCCTCCGACATTGTTGCGGAACGATGTTTCGAACAAGAATGGCTGGCTGCGGGTGAAGCTGCAGGGTACGAAGTCGAACCGGTCTGCCATTGGCGCTGAGGTTACGGTGGGCAAGCAGAAGCTGGTGGTGATGAGCCAGACGAGCTTTTTGTCGCACAACGATCTGCGGCTGCACTTTGGGTTGGGTACGCAGGCGGAGAGCGGCGTGATTCGCGTACGGTGGCCGAGTGGCGAGACGCAGGAGTTTGCGAGCGTGAAGGCGAATCAAGAGATCGTGTTGGTGGAAAAATAGAAAACGTGCTGGGACTGGTTTTTGCGACGTTGTGGATGGCGCAGGACGAGCTGGCATCGCAGGCACAGGAGCTTGCGATGCGGAAGCAGTACGACCAGGCGATTGGGCTGTGGCAGAAGGCGCTGCAGCAGAATCCCAAGCACTTTCCGTCGCTGTTCAATTTGGGGCTGACGTACTTCAACCTGAAGCGTCCGGCAGATGCTGTGCCTGTGCTGGAGCGCGCGGCGGCGGTGAATCCCAAGGATTTCAATACGAGGTATCTGCTGGGGGCGTCGTATTCGCAGGTGAATCGCGTGGATGATGCGATTCGGGCGTGGCGGGCGGCGCGAGTGATTCCTTCGAGCCATCCGCGGATGCTGCTGGAGTTGCTGATTGTGGAGTACGGCAAGGGGCGGTACTTCAATGAGGCGGCGGAGGTGGCAAAGCAGTTGCTGCGCGATAAGGCTGGAGAGCCGAATGCGTACTTTCTGGCGATCAAGGCGTTTCAGGATGCGGGAGATTTTGATAGCGGGGAGGCGGCCGCGGCGGAGGCGGTGAAGCGGTTTCCGGACCTGCCTCGCGCAAACTTTGAGCATGCGTTTTATCTGCAGAAGCGCGGTGCGATGGAAGATGCCATCGGGTACTTGCGGAAGGCCATTGCGCTGGATTCGAAGTACGAGGAGCCGCCGTTCTTCTTGGGCGATCTGCTGGTGAAGCAGGGCAAAAATGAAGAGGCGCTGGGGTTCCTGCGGCAGTCGATTGCGTGCCGTGCGGACTATATTCCGGCGCGGGTGTTGCTGAGCCGCGCGCTGATGAACCTGGAGCGTTGGGAGGAAGCGATTGCAGAGTTGCGGACCACGATTGAGATGGATCCGAAGCATCCGCAACCGCACCTGATGTTGAGCCAGATCTACTTCCGGCAGGGCGATGAGGCGAAGGCAAAGGTGGAGCGTGAGCTGTCGCTACGGTTGCGCCGGGAGAATCCGACGATACTCGAAGCGGCGCAGGGGCGTCCGTTCAAGAACTAGCTTTTGTCTGATGGCGCTTGCGATGCTCCATCACATCGCCGACATGCGCTTCCACCCATGACGCGAGGCTTTTGACGCATGGAGCGAGGTCCTGACCGAGTGCGGTGAGACGGTAGTCCACCTTGGGCGGGATGGTCGGATAGACGGTGCGGAGGAGGAAGCCGTCCTTTTCGAGCGCCTGTAAGGACTGCGCCAGCATTTTCTCACTCACGCCGCCGATGGCGCGGGCCAGCTCACTAAAACGCAAAGGGCCTTCTTTCAACAACAGGATGAGGATCAGTGCGCCCCAACGCGAGGTGACGGTGTCGAGAATACTGCGCGAGGGGCAGCCTGGAAGGTACACATTGCCGGACGGCTGCCGACGCTTGGTGGAGGCCACGTAAGCAGCTTACCAGAAAGTACGTACTTCCAAAAAGTAAGCTTGTGCCCTATGCTGCGGGTAGAGGAGCTTTATGATTCTTGTCACTGGAGCTACCGGCAAGCTTGGCGCGCTGGTGGTGAACAAACTGTTGCAGAAGAACGCGAAGATTGCGGTTGGGGTACGGACGCCGGGGAAGGCCGCTGCTTTGGCTGAGCAGGGCGTGGATGTCCGGCAGTTGGACTATGAGCAGCCGGACACCATTGCAACGGCGTTACAGGGCGTAGAGCGAGTGCTGCTGATTTCGTCCAACGACCTGGAGCAACGGTTGGCGCAGCATCGCGCAGTGATTGACACGGCACGCGCCGCTGGCGTGAAGCAGTTGGCGTACACGAGCATGTTGCGCGCCGATACGTCGCGCATGGAACTTGCGATTCCGCATCGCGAGACGGAGGTGTACTTGCGGGGGTCTGGTGTGCCGTACACAATTCTGCGGAACGCGTGGTATCTGGAAAATCACACAGAATGGCTGGGTGCGGCGATTGCGCACGGGGCGATTATTGGCGCCGCGGGCGAGGGTCGCTTTGCGTCGGCGACCCGTGAGGATCTGGCCGAGGCGGCGGCAATTGTGCTGACCGGTGAAGGTCATGTGAATCAGACGTACGAGTTGCCGGGTGATTCTGCGTACACGCTGACGGAACTGGCGGCAGCGGCGGCAAAGGCGAGCGGCAAGACGGTGGTGTACCGTGATCTTCCGCAGGCGGACTATGAAGCGGCGCTGGCGGGCATGGGGCTTCCACCCGCGTTGGCTCGTGCGTTGGCCGATGCAGATGAGTGGGCCGCGAAGGGCGAACTCGACCGTCAAGAGGGCGGAAGCCTGCGAGCGTTGATCGGGCGCGAGAGTACGCCGATGGATCAAGCTGTTGCGGCGATGGTTACGGGCGCTTCTTGAGTTGCAGAAGGCTCGCGAAGGCACTCACCACGAGGCCTGCCACGTACGAGATGGTCTGGTAGAACTCGGTGGGGCCGTCGAAGGTTTTGGTGGTGCTGAGGAAGTTGCCCTTGACCATCAGGTACGCGAAATAGACGCTCCATAGGGGGAGCAGAAAGCGTAGCGGGCCTTTGGTGAAGGCGGCTCCCGCGCCTGAGATGAGGCCCACGATGCCGAGGCCAAGGAGCCAGTTGGTCAGTTCTTCGCCTTTCCAGGGAAGCGCCTGGACGACCAGGCTATCTGCTTCGCCACTCATCTTCGCGACGACCGCCAAACCGAGCAGGCCGAGGCTCGAGGCGATGGACATGACATAGCTGTAAACGCGAAGGGCGAACTCAATAATGCGCCGCAAATGTTCCTCCGTTGAGTACCTGTCTGACAGGCCAGGAAACGGTTATTGTATCAGGCGGATCTGATACGATCACACTATTCTTAAGATGACTCGCCGAACGGTTTTGTCCGCCGCCGCACCGCTGCTGGCTCAGTCCGGCGCGGGTACTGTTGTGCAGCCGCCCCGATTGGGGTTAGATCTGTTCTCGCTGCGGTCCCAGGGTTGGGACGCGTTTCAATTTTTGGACTACGCGGCAAAGCACAAGATCCGCACGGTGCACTTTTCGGAGATCCGGTTTATGGGGTCTTTGGAAGATGCGCACCTGCAGAAGGTACGGGCCAAGGCGGAGGAGTTGGGCATCGAGATCGAGTTGGGCATGCGGTCCATCTGTCCGACTTCGAAGCTGTTTGACCCGAAGCAGGGTACGGCAGAGCAGCAGTTGGTACGCATGGTTCGCGCGGCGAAGACCGTGGGGTCGCCGATTATCCGGTGCTTTTTGGGGTCGATGGCCGATCGCGAGAATGGCGAGATTGACCGGCATATCGAGAGTACGGTGAAGACGCTGCGGGCGGTACGGTCGCAGGTTCGCGATGCGGGGCTGAAGGTGGCGGTGGAGAATCACGCAGGGGATATGCAGGCTCGCGAATTGAAGGGGCTTGTGGAGGCGGCGGGCAAGGATTTTGTGGGTGTTTGCTTGGATTCCGGCAATCCGCTGTGGGCGATTGAAGATCCGCACCTGACGCTTGAGACGCTGGCGCCGTATGTCCTGACCAGCCATGTGCGAGATACGCTGTTGTGGACCACGCCGGAAGGCGTAGCCGTGCAGTGGACGCGCATGGGCGAAGGCAACATCGATATTGAAGGGTATTTGACGAAGTTTTTGACTTTGTGTCCGGGCAAGGCGATGTCGCTCGAGATTATCGTCACCGGGCCGCGGCCGTACCCGTATCATTCGCCGAAGTTCTGGGATTCGTATCGCAAGATGCCGGCGTGGGAGTTCAGCCGGTTTCTGAGTTTGGCGGAGCGAGGTACGCCTGCGCCGCTGGAGGCTCCGGTATCGCGGGAGAAGGTCGCCGAAAAAGAGCGGATCGATTTGGAGATCAGCATGGCGTACACGAAGAAGTTTTTGAAGCTGGCATGAGCATGATCCTCAAGGGCAAGACCGCTATTGTGACCGGCGCGAGCCGTGGGATTGGCGAGGCGATTGCGCGATCGTTTGCCGAAGAAGGCGCGAACGTAGTGATCTGCGGGCGCAAGCAGGAGACGCTAGATGCGGTTGCCGCAAAGATTCCAGGCGGTTCGGTGCTGCCCGTTGCTTGCCATGTGGGGCGCGCGGCGGACATACAGAATCTGATTGCGACGGCGACAGCGAAGTTCGGGCAGGTGGATATTCTCGTCAACAACGCGGCGACGAACATCGCGCAGGAGCCGGTGTTGCAGATTGACGAGATCAAGTTCGACAAGATGGTGGAAGTGAACCTGAAGTCCGCATTCCGGCTGATGCAGGCGGTGGCGCCGGGCATGTGCGAACGCGGATGGGGTTCGATCATCAACATCGCATCGATATCGGGGCTGCGGCCGCAATATCACGGGATGCTGTACAGCATGACGAAGGCGGCGTTGATCATGATGACGCAGTCGTACGCGCTGGAGCTGGGGCCGAAGGGTGTTCGCGTGAATGCGATTTGCCCGGGGCTGATTCAGACGCAGTTGAGCGAGTATTACTGGAAAGACGAAGAGAAGCTTGCCAACCAGATGCGTACGCAGCCCGTGCAGCATCTGGGCCAGCCGGAAGAGATTGCCGGACTGGCCGTGTTGCTGGCGAGCGATCGCGGGTCCTACATCACGGGGCAAGCGATTGTCGCGGATGGCGGACGTACGCTGGCGAGTTTGTAGTGTTATTCCTGCCGCAAGGCTGTGAGCGGGTCGACGCGGGATGCGCGAGCCGCCGGTAGCCATGCCGCGCTGAACGCCACCAAAGCCAATACAACAACGGAGACCGTCAGGGTCATGGGGTCCGCTGGGGCAAGGCCGTACAGACGGCTGGCAATGAGGCGTAGCAATGCAATGGAGAGCGCGATTCCTGCGACAGTCCCCAGGGCAAGAAGGACGCCGGTTTCGCGCAGGATCAGGCTCATGACGGCGGTGTTCTGCGCGCCTAGTGCTTTGCGAATCCCGATCTCATTGGTGCGTCGCGCGACGCCGTAGGACAGTACGCCGTAGAGTCCGATGGCGGCCAGGAGCAGCGCGACGGCACCGAAGGCGATGGAGAGGCGGGTCATCAAACGGTCCTGCGAGAGGCGTTCGTCGAGGATGTCATCGATGGAGCGCGTGGTTCCGATGGGGATCTTGGGGTCCTCGGCTTGTACGGCGCGGCGCAGGTCCGTGATGACGCGATTGGGCGGGCCTACGGTACGGACGGCGAAGGTCACGAAACGCGCAGGGTCGATGGGCTGGGCCGAGGGTACGAAGAAGCGGTGTTCGATGTCGCCTCGCAGGCTGCGTTTGCGGGAGTTTTTGGCGACGCCGACCACTTCATACGTGTTGCGCTGGTTGCCGAAGATCTGGGTGATGTGAAGGCCGAGGGGGTTGCGTCCTGCAAAGAAGCGCTTGGCGAATGCCTCGTTGATGACGCAGACCGGCTTGGAGCCGGCGCGATCCGACGCGTTGATCTCACGGCCGAGCACGATGGGGATGCCAAGCGTGGAAAAGAAGCCGGGTCCTATGTGGTCGTAACGCGAACCGGAGTCATCCTCGGAGCCCGAGGGCGTAAAGCCTTCCACCTGGATCTCGTCGGAACTATCAGAGCCGAGGAACATGCCGGCGTTGGAGTACGACACGGCACGGACGCCCGGTACGGCGCGAAAACGGTCCGTAAGGCGTGCGAGCAGAGGCTGCAAGTGAGGGTCCGCATACTGGGCCGTTTGTAAGTCGAGGCGCATCATGAGGAGTTCCTGGCGGGCGTACCCGACGTCGACGTTCTGCAGGTTGCGAAGCGTCTGCATCAAGAGTCCTGCACCAGCGAGTAGAGGCAGTGACAGAGCGACTTGGCCGACAACGACCATCTTGCCGGCGAGCGCCCAGGTCCTGGAAGTGGTGAGGCCGCGGCCTTGTTCGCGAAGTCCGGAGCCGGCCTCTGCCACGGCTGCGACGCGGAAGGCTGGCAGTAGCGCAAGTAAGAGTCCTGCAGCGACGGTGAGTACGAAGGCGAAGGCCAGGACGCTTGGGTCGAGTACGGCGCCGGGTACGTGCAATCGGTCGCTGGTCAGGCGCAGGAGTCCGGCACGGAAGAGTTGTGCGCCTGCGATGCCGACCACGCCTCCCAAAAGCGCGACCACGAGGCTTTCTGTCAACATCTGGCGGATGACTCTGCCGCGTCCGGCACCTAGGGCGAGGCGTACGGCGATCTCGCGGCTTCGTGCAGTAGCGCGAGTGAGCATCAGGTTGCCGAGGTTGGCGCAAGCGATGAGGAGTACAACAGCGGCGGCGGCGAGCAGCACGGTGAGTGGTTCGGCGAACTGGCTGCGGACGGATGAGGCGCCTTTGCCTCCTGGTTTTAGTTGCAGGCGCTGATCGAGGAAGTTCTTGCGCATCTCGGAGGTGACCGAGGTCGCACCGATGAACGATTCGAGATCGCGTTGGAAGGCCGCGTTGACCGCAGATTCGGCACTCGCCATGGAGACGCCGGGTGCAAGCCGGGCGAAGGCTTGGAGCCACATCACCTTTTCGATGGTGCCGGGCTTGTCGTGCAGCCAGTCCCGCCCGGGGAGTACAGCAGCCTGTTGGGTGAGCGGCAGCCACAGGTCCGGCTTTTCGCCGACGGTTTCTCCCACAAACGATGGCGGCGTGATCCCGATGATTACGAAGGGGGTCTGGCGGATGAAGATAGTGGCACCGACCACGTCAGGGCGGGCTTCCAAACGGCGCTGCCAGAAGTCGTAGCTCACGACTGCGTGTGCGTCGGCGGGATTGTCGCCGGTCTGGAAGGTACGGCCGAGAAATGGCGTTGTGCCGAGTGTTTCAAAGTAAGCCGCGGACACCATGTGGGTACGGACGTCCTCAGGATCTGAGACGGTGTTGATACGTACCGGCGTGCGATCCGCGCTGCTTTGGGCCACCATGAGGCTTGCAAACACGCTGCCCACGGTTTGCTGTTGCAGGTGTTCGAACTCGCGGTACGTCAGCAAGTGGCGTACACCCGTCGCTGCGCCGACCGAGACACCGTTGGCTGCAGGATCGGTGAGCAGCACCAGAGTGTCCGGCCGTTGAATCGCAGGTAAAGTGTTCAGCGCTACCGCGTGCAGGAGGCTGAAGATGCCGACGTTGGCGCCGATGCCGATGCCGAGCGAAAGTACGGCGATGGCCAGGAACATCGGCTGTGCGGCGAGGGTACGGAAGGCGTAGCGGAGGTCATCTTTCAACACGTAGTAGTGCTCCTTGGGGGCAGTGGTGAGGACATCGCAAGCAGCCGAGAGGCAGACCACAGCCCTCGCGAGGGGATTCCGCTCATCGTGGATCTGCTCGCTGAAGGCGTAGAGCATCTGGTCGCCATACTCTTGGCGAAAGGCTCCTGGATACAGGAAGAGCAGCGCGCGGTAGAGATGCTCGGCGTACATGGCAGGGCCTTTAGAGGGTTTTGGGAATGAGGCCTTGTTCGCGGGCCTGTTCCAGCATGCTGGTGAGGCGGCGGGCTTCGGCAGTTGCTACAGCGCGTCCCCAATCGGTGAGGCGATAGTAGCGGCGGCGTTCGTCGCGGTTGTCAGGGTCCGGGTTCTCACGTAGCTCTTCGACAAGGCCCTGCTGGAGCATGCGATGGATGGAGCTGTAGAGTGTCGCAGCGCCGATCTTGACTTGGCCATTGGTGCGGGTGGCGACCTCCTGCATGATCGAGTAGCCATGACGGTCGCTACCGGCGAGGGCGACGAGAATATGGAAAACTCCCACCGGAAGCGGCAGGAGTTCGTTGGGATCGGGTGATTTTTTGTGTGGCAAGCCGCTATACCGGATTCCACTATATCATCAGATGATATAGTTGTCCAGTCACTTGGGGCGGCGAACTTATGGGGTGGACCGGAAGAAGGCTTTTTCGAAGTCGGTGATGTTGCCCTTGGTGACCTCGTTGCGCATGGTGCCGTAACTCATAAAGTGAGAACCGGCGCTTTCGTGCGAGCAGAATCCGGCGGCGTGTCCAATTTCGTGGAGTAGTGTGGCACCATCCACGGATACGGCGTTGACGTTGAGGACAACGAATTTATTCTCGTACTTGGACACGGTGCAGCCTGCGAGGCGCTTGGTGTCGTCCGCCGCAGCTGGAACTTCCCGAGCGTTGCCCATCACCACGGTAAGAGCTTTGCCGGAAAAGAAGCCTTTGGCCTTCGCCTGATCGTGGACCTTTTGGAGGTTGCCGTAATCGTCATAGCGGCAGATGATGCCGTCCTCAAAGCCAGGAAGGTAGCGGGTGGGGGTGTTCTTCGTATACTGCGCGTTGAACTTCATCCCGTACTTGGCGAGGAGCAGTTCTGTGACCTGCAAGGTGTGCGGCAGGTAGTTGATGCCGACGTTTTCTTTGACCGCCCATACGAAGTCGACGTTGATTGTTCCGGTGGTGACCTTCTTATCGGCTATGGAGTCCGGAGCCTTCTGCATGACGTAGACGCGCATCCAGTCCCAAATGGCCGCGCCCATTTTTAGAACGATGCGGTACTGGCCGGGTTCTTTGAATTGGAACTTTTTGACGGCGACGACTTTGTCATCGCAGGGGACGTCGGTGATTTTGCACTGGGTGTCTGTGAGCTTGGTGCCTAGGACGTAGTTTTGTTTGTTGGCGTCATTGTAGGTACCGGCCTGGATGTCAAAGCTCCAGTCGGCATCGTCGGTGGCGTGGAATTCCAAGCCGGCTCCCACGCCCCAGCAGGCGACTTGCAAGGTGCCGTTGGGCGTAACGTGTACGGATTCTAAAGAGAGTCTTTTGCGCGCGGGCCAGGTCATCAAGTGGGACATCTTGTTTTTCGTTCCACCCACTCAAGCGCAGACCGGCGCTGGAACTTGCAAGCTGTTTTGGAGATTTTTAGCGGAACCACTTGTTCCAGGTTTTGACCATGGAAGCCTTGGTGCGGTCGTACCAGCCTCGCTCCGGCTGATTTAGGGACTGTGCGAAGGCGACGCTGAGCGGTGCCGCACGGAGATCCTTGTCGTCGGGCAACTGGCAGGACTCTTTAGAGATCATGCGGACCTGGTAGCCGTTGAAGGCGTAGGTCTTTTTGAAGTACTGGCCGGGGGCCTCTTCGACGATGACCGTGAACTCCGGCGAGGGCGCGGTGCGGGCCTGCACCGGATAGTAGCCGCGGATGTTGGTTTCGCGATAGGCCGTCTCATACCTGTGGCGGCGGGCGTTCCAGGTGAAGACGCGGAGTTGGTCGAACTGGTAGCTTTCTGCGCGGTTCTTGATGGTCGTCCAGAGCCAGTTGTGGCGGACGAGGTCACGTTCACGGTCTCGCACTTCGCCGAGGGAGAAGTACGTGGTGATGCGGTGGCCTTCTGCGTACTGCGCGACTTCGTCCGGAATGGACATCACGAGGTAGCGGCTGAGGGCCCAGCCGACGCGGCCGTCGTGGGTACGGACAAGGGACCAGTCCTCGAGAGTATTGGCACGCTCGGCCTCTGTGGGTTCGGGGCGCGAGAGGATCGAGGTCGGCTTGGCGGGCGTTGTGGGAGGCGCGGGGGTCGGGATGTCGCTTTCCGGTGGGGTGCCGACTTCCGATAGCTCCATCCAGTTGGCTGGGGGCTTGGGCGCGGGTGGCGGAGGCGGCGCGGCGACCTTGTTCGCGGCGGCCTCTTTGCGCTTCTTCTTGCGCGAGACGGTTGGCTGTTCTGCGGCCTTGATGGAAACGGCGACGGCGGGTACGGTAGCGGTGCGCCCGCGCGGGGCAACGCGGTGGCCGATGATGTCCACCTGGCCTTTTTCGGGGATCTGGTAAAAACTGGGGGACTGGCGGCTCGGTTCGGTGTGCATGTTCAGCACGTCGTACACGCTCGCCATGCCTTGCGACGGCAGTTGCTGGGCGCGTTCAGCGAGCATGCGTAGCTCTTCCATCTGCTGGGTGGTGAGCAGTGCGTAGCCGTCGACCCAACCTTCTTTGTCGTCCTGGGTACGGACCTTGATAAAGCGGCGGCGGCTGCCGAGAACGTGCAGCTTCTCGCCGTGTTTGACGGAGGCGGAAACCGGGGATTTGGGAGCAAGTTCCTGGCGGAGATTGAGGGTCGCCGGGCCGACGTAGGCTTCCCCGATGACGGGTTCGCGGTCGGGTCCCATACAACTGGTAACCGACAGAAAAGCGAGCGCTACGAGGGTGCGGAAAGATACGGACTTCACGGGGAAACTGCTTCCTACAGTCCTAGTTTTGCACAGGCTGTCCGAGGGCATCCAAAGCCTTTTGGACCTTTTCGACTTCCTGGTCGGCGTCGGGCATATGGAAGCCCTCTTTGCGCCAGGCGGCCCAAGCAGTGAGGGCTTGCAGGTAACCGCGGCGGGCGTCCTCCGGGCGGTGGAGCAGTTCGTAGACGCGGCCGACGGCGCCGTAGGCACGAGCGAGTTCGCGCTTGGGATACTCCACCGAGGCCGCAGATTGGCGGACGATGTTTCGCGATTCCTCCACATGCTGCTGGATGACCCGGATGGCCTCGTCGGCCAAGCCTCGTGAGGCGAGGTTGTAGGCGAGCATACGCCGGACCTTGAGCAGTTCCATCCAATTGGTGATGTCGGCGGAGGATTCGCGGACGAGCTTTTCGAGCGTGCGAACGCCGTCGCGCAGGTGCTTGGTGGACTGCTCGGAGGGCTTCTGCAATCCCATGAGGTGGCCCAGGTCGGATTGGGTCAGACCGACGTAAAGGAGATACTGGCCGTTCTGCGGTTCGAATTCGAGTAAGCGTTCGAAGATAGCAAGCGCACGACGCGCATTATTGATGGAAATTTGCAGGTCTTCGGGGGCGGTGAGGTCCTCAGCCCAGGTGGAGAGATAGCTACCGAGGTCGCTCTGGAGTTGACGGTCGTGAGGGTCTGCAGCAGCGAGTTTTTCGGCGATTCGGATGGCTTCTGACAGGTGCGACCGGACATCGGCATAGCGGTTGCGGACACGGGCCAGCATGTCGGCGGCGAGCAGATGGGCGCGGGCAAGGTCGCGCTGGCGGGATGTTGCACCGGGCTGTGAAGCGGCGTTGCGCTGGGCTTGCCCAACATTGAAAAGGTAAATGTCGAGACTTTCCTGGAAGTGCCCCTGACGGCGGAGTACACCGGCGAGGACGAGGCGTGCGCCGAACAGGATTTCCGACAGTTCGTGGTCCGCTTCGCCCTTGGGTCCGAGGGCGAGGATGGGGTCGATGGCGTCACGGGCGTAGCGTTCGGCGTCGGTGAGCTTGAATTGAATGCGGTAGATGCGCGCCATGCGCCAGTTGGCGCGGGTGTAGATACGAAGGGCTTCGAGGTCGGAAGTTTTGGTGAGAAGCGGGCGCAGCATGTCGGCGGCGGCCTGGAGATTTTCGACGCCTTCGGACAAACGGTTGAGTTCGGTAAGGGTGTAGCCAGTACGGAAGTGGATGCGGGCCATCAGGAACTTGTCGGCCTGGGTGGTCTGATGCATGGCCTGCTTACGTTCGAGTTGCTTGCGGGCGTTCTCGAAGCTGGCGAGCGCTTCCTTGGTAGTGCCTTGCAACTCACCCATGCGGAGGTAGGTGGTGGCGATCTCGCTGGCGAGGGACGCATCGTCCTCAGGGTCGCTGGCGACGATACGCTGCAGGTACTCATTGACGTGCGCGACCAACGCGGCGCGGGCGCGGGTGCTGCCGGGGATGTCGGCAAGTTCGCCATGGAGGTCCACGAGGACGCTTTGGGCGAAGCCACGGAGTTGATCGAAGCGATGGCGTGCGGCGTTGGCCTGGCGAATCGAGATCACGCTGGCGACGATGAGGGCGAGCGCCATGGTGAGTCCAGCAGTGACGGGCCAGCGGTTGCGGGTGAGGAACTTGGTGGTGCGGTAGACCAGCGAGTCCGGACGGGCACGGACAGGTTCGCCATCGAGGAATCGCTGGATGTCGTCGGAAAGGTGCTGGGCGGACTGGTAGCGCCGTGCGGCATCTTTGCGCATCGCCATGAGGACGATGTTGTCGATGTCGCCCATGAGGTTGCGCTGCTGTTTGCGAGTGAGGAGAGGAACGTTGCTGGGCAGACGGGGCTGCGTCTGGCAGATGGCTCGTTCCATTTCCACAGGGCTATTGGCGGTGATGCGATAGGGCCGGTCGCCGGTGAGGAGTTCGTAGAGGACGACGCCCAATGAGTAGATGTCGGTGGAGGTGGTGGCCGGCTCGCCGCGAATCTGTTCCGGGCTGGCGTAGTCCGGCGTCATGAGCATGGTGGCGGCCTGTGTGACGTCGGCGGCCGAGGGGTCGAGGAGCTTGGCGACACCGAAGTCCAGGAGCTTGACCGTACCGTCGGAGGCGACGAGGATGTTGGCCGGCTTGAGGTCGCGATGGACGATCAGGTTGCCATGGGCATACTGTACGGCGCTGCAGACGGCCTGCATCAACTTGAGGCGATCTTCCGGCGACAGGTTGCGTTCCTGGGCGTATTTGGTGATGGGTACGCCGCCGTCGATGTATTCCATGACGAGGAACGGAATGCCTTCGGACGTTCCACCGTCGATGAGCCGTGCGATGTTGGGGTGTTCGAGGTTGGCCAGGATCTGGCGTTCGGAGCGAAAGCGCTGGATGGCCTGGGGTCCGGCGAGGACTTTGGGTACGACCTTGATGGCGACTTCTTTGCGGAACTCGTCGTCCTCGCGGATGGCGCGGTAGACGGCGCCCATGCCTCCGCGGCCGATGAGGGCGGTGACGCGGTAGGGTCCGAGCCAGGAGCCGAGGAGGGGGTCCGGGAGGTCGTTCTGGGTGAGGTGGGCGGCGGCTTCCTCGACGGTGGAGGCGATGAGGGACGGGGTAGCGCCGCTGAGCATGAGCTCAAGCTCGCGACGGAGTTCGAGGTCGCCGGCGCAGGCTTGGTCGAGGAATTTGGCTTGTTCCGGGGCAGGTAGGTCGACGGCGGCGTCGAAGAGGTCGCCGAGCCGTTCCCAAATGTCCTGGTCCTGCATGGATGGATGTTATTGTATCGTCGCGCTTACGCGGTTAGTGGTTGGTGTCATCCCCTGGTAAGGTGATCTGGACCAACTCAGGCGCCGCTGGCTTGGGCGGGGTTTGCTTAGACGGTGGCGTCAGGAGCTTGCGGATCCAGCCTCCCTTGGAGAGGTTGACGAAGCGCTCGACTGCCGGTAGCGCTTTGCGGACCCACTTGCCGTGTAGAAGCAGACTTCCGGTCACCAAAAGCGGATGCGGGATGGTTGTGAAGCACTTGGCACAGATGTCGATCTCGCCTCCCCGCCCTGCGGCGTGGAGCTTTCGCATGCGCTGCATTTCCGGCGAGTCGTAGATCTGCTGCATCGATTGCTCGCCTCCGATGCGGCCTACCGGCGCGCCGTCCAACATGTAGCTTTGGCAGCAGGGGTAGACGTCGCCGTTGTGCTTGACGTAGACGGGTCCGCGCCAGAGGTAATGGCAGGGGTGCTTCCAGTCTTCGGGTGCGTGGCCGCCTTCCGGCTGTAGCAGGTTGGTTTCGTCGTTCTTGACGCGTACCTGGTCCACGCCGGGGATTTTGCTCCAGAACTCGAGGAATTCGTCGACTTCGTCCCAGTTCTTTTCCAGACGAACCATCTGCACGACGATTTGGATTTTGGCTCCGGTTTCATGCTTGCGCTTGGCGAAGGCGATGAAGTTGTCGCGTACCCGGTTGAACTTGGCACCCTTTCGATAGAACTCAAATGACTCGGGCTTTGAGCCGTCGAAGCTGAACGTCACGTGTTCGAGTTTCGATTCCAGTAGCTTGTCGGCGTTCTTGCCTTCGAGCAGGACGCCGTTGGTGGACAGCAAGGTCGAGACGCCGTGTTTGTCGCAATACTCGATACGGTCGAAGATCTTGGGGTCGAGCAGAGGTTCGCCGAGCCCGATTAACATCATGTGCTCGCCGGTGGACTGGGCGTCCTGGACAAGGCGGTCGAAGATAGCATCCGCCATGTCTTCCTTGGGCTGCGGGTGGGTTTCTCGGGGGCACATCGGACAGTACAGATTGCACTTGGCCGTTGTCTCCACGATGTATTCCACAGGGAGTCCGCCAGTGACGGGGGACCTCCGCAGATACGACCAAAGGAGTTTGGCGCGGTTCAAAGCGCGCATTCTCCTTTATTGTATTAAGGAATGCCGATATCACGTCGTGAATGGCTGTCGCTGGTTTCTGTGGGCGCTTTTGCGCAGGACATGGGGTCGTTGTCGCCGCTGATCGAATCGCTGGCTGCGTCGCGTACGGCGGCCGATTTTGATGCGTCGTTTCTGCATCCCAAGTGGAAGTCGCCTGGGGAGTACCGCAAGGTGGCGCTGCAGGTGGCGCTGGAAGGCTTGGCGTTTCAGCCGAAGCGGGTGCCGTTGCGTCCGGAAGTGGTGGAGACCGAGGATCTGGGCGACGTGATTCGTGAAAAGGTCCTGTTTTCCACATGCGAGCAGTTTCGGGTTCCGGCGTTTGTACATCTGCCGAAGAAGAGGTCGGGCAAGCTGCCGGGGATGATCGATCTGCATTCGCATGGCGGCTGGTTTGTGTTCGGCAAGGAGAAGGTGTCGGCGTTTGGGGCAGATAAGATGCTGCCGATGCTCGCGAAGTACCACCAGGACAACTATGAAGGGCGTCCTACGGCGACGGAGTTCGCGCGGCGGGGGTACGCGGTGCTGACGATTGATGCGTTTCCGTTTGGCGAACGGCGGATCATCATGCCGGATGACTTGGAGAAGCATGGCGCGGACCGGTCGAAGTACTCGGCGGAGGTGATGCAGCAGTTGAACATGCGCTGCCGGACCAAGGAATCGACGATCGCCAAGGCGCTGGCATACGCGGGTACGACATGGCCGGGGGTTGTGGCTTGGGACGACATGCGGTCTGTGGATTATCTGGCGTCGCGACCGGAGGTGGATGCATCGCGGATCGGGTGCGTGGGCGTGTCGATGGGGGGATACCGGTCCCTGATGCTGTGCGGGTTGGATTCGCGGATCCGGGCGGCCTGCATTACGGGATTTATGTCGACGGTGCGGCCCATGATCCCGAAGCATTTGGATACGCATTCGTTTGTACACTTTATTCCGCATGTCCATGCGCGGATGGATTTGCCGGACATCGCAGCGCTGCGGGTGCCGAAGCCATTGCTGGTGCAGCAGTGCCGTCGCGATGGGCTGTTTCCGCTGTCGGGGATGGAGGAATCGGTGGCGAAACTGGAGGCGGTGTACCGAAAGGCGGGTGCTCCAGCAGGGGCGTTCTCGTCGCGCTTCTATGATGTACCGCACATCTTCAATCTGGAAATGCAGAACGATGCCTTTGCTTGGTTTGACCGGGAACTCAAAGGGGTACAATAGAGGAGAGCGCCGGGAGGTACCCTCCTCATCCGGCGCGCTGTCGTTTTTGTCATGGAAGAGCTCAAGAAGAAACTGCAAGAAGAAATCGCTGCCCTGGAGCACGAGTTCCACCACGAACTTCCCAAAGAGATCCTGCGTGCGCGGGAATTGGGTGACTTGAGCGAAAACGCGGAGTATCACGCGGCCAAGGAACGGCAGGGACTGGTAAATGCCCGCTTGGGCCAGCTGCGTGCGCGGCTGCGCGAAGTTTCGATGATCGACATGACCAAGATCCCGAAGGACCGGATTGGTTTGGGGTCGTCGATCAAGGTGCTGGACCTGACCAAGGACATGGAGATCGAATACAAGCTGGTGACGAGCGAGGACGCGGATGTAGCTAAGGGGCTGATTTCCACGTCGTCGCCGATTGGCAAAGCGCTGCTTGGCAAACAGGTGGGCGACACGGTCAAGATCCAGATTCCCGGTGGCCTTCGTGAAATGGAAGTGCTGACCTTGACGACCATTCACGACGCGGCAGCGGCAGCGAACTAGTAGTAGGCTGGAGCTTTACGTTCGATGAGTATTACAAGCACTATCGGTAAGGGCGGAAATACAATCCTGCTGGCGATCGTCCGCGGGCTGGCCCTGTCGAAGATCCATCCGAACGTACTGACGGCTCTGGGGCTGGTGATCAACATCTTTGCGGCGTGGTATCTGGCGAAGGGCGAGTTCCGCTTTGCCGGGTACATCATTATCGGCGCGGGGTTGTTTGATATGGTGGACGGTCGCGTCGCTCGTGCAACGAATCAGGTGACGCGCTTTGGCGGGTTCTTCGATTCGGTGGTGGACCGGTATTCTGACCTGGCGCTGCTAGTGGGCTTGCTGGTGTGGTACGGCAACATCAACCGGCAGTTGTACGTGGTGCTGACGGCCGTGGTGATGATGGGTACGGTGATGGTGAGCTATGCTCGCGCAAGGTCCGAGACGGAGATCCCGACGTGTAAGGTAGGGTTCATGGAGCGGCCGGAGCGGGTGGTGCTGTTGATCATCGGCGCGCTGGCGGAGCGTATGGCTCCGGCGTTGTGGGCTTTGGCGATCCTGTCGAATCTGACTGTGATCCACCGTATGATCTTTACCTGGCAGGAAACGAAGCGTCTGGAAGATGCGCAGTTGCGAGCGGTGAAGATGGGCGCGTCGTCTACAGGCGGGCGCTAGTTGCTGTCGCTGGTAGGCTTTCCCTAACTTTCCCATTTACAATTTGATATCATCGGCAGCCAGAAAGAAGGCTGTACTTACGATGAAACTGAAGACTTGGCAATGGGTCCTGCTGGCAGTGGTGATTTTGCTTGCGGCAGACTGGGCTTATTTTGGGGTGTCGCCGTGGGCGTCCGCAAAAGAGGGCTTTCAGCGCGGATACGATGCAGGGATGGGTGGGAAGTAAGTGGCGGGGACGACGGGGCTCGAACCCGCGACCTCCGACGTGACAGGCCGGCGTTCTAACCAGCTGAACTACGTCCCCGCTTTGTTGCGTCAAAAATAGATTACCACGACCAAATCGCTGTCCGCTACATCCTAGCCCATCGTTTGGATCACTGCTTTCAGCAATCGCATAAACGTGTCGCGAACTTGGAGTCCTACGGCTAGCACTTCCTCATGGTCGAGCTTTTTGGGCAGGACTCCCGCCGCCATGTTGGTCACGCAGGAGATCCCCAGGCATTCCACTCCCATGTGGTTGGCGGCGATCACTTCTCCGACTGTCGACATGCCTACCAGGTCCGCTCCGATGGTGCGCAGGTAGCGGATCTCGGCGGGTGTCTCGTAGGAAGGTCCCAAGAGGCCGGCGTACACACCTTCAAACAACGTGATGCCTTCCTGAGCGGCGGCCGACAGAGCCACGCCGAGCAGACGCTTGGAGTACGCTTCCGTCATGTCCGGAAAGCGGGGGCCTAGGGTCTCGTCGTTGGGTCCGCAGAGAGGGTTCGAACCCTGCAGGTTGATGTGGTCCGTGATCGCGACCAGGGCGCCTTGGCCGTAGTTGAGGTTGATGCCTCCGGCGGCGTTGGTGAAGATGATCTTTTCGACGCCGAGTTTGGCCAGAGTACGGACTCCGAAGACTGCCTGCTGCGGCGTGTAGCCTTCGTACAAATGGGCGCGGCCCGCCATGAGTACGACTTGCGTGTCGCCGACTTTGCCGAACACCAGTTTGCCTGCGTGACCGATTGCCGTGGACACGGGCCACCCTGGGATTTCGCCGTATGGGATCGCGAGCGAATCGGCGAGGGAGTCCGCAAAGGCGCCGAGTCCGCTGCCGAGGACGATGGCGATCTTGGGCGTGGCGGCGGTCTTTTGGCGGATGACGTCTACTGCCTGCTGGTAAGGGGAACTCATAGAAGCATTCCTGCAATGCATGCCGACATGAAGTTGGCGAGTGTACCGGCGGCGACGGCGCGGACGCCGAGGCGGGCGAGGTCGCTCTTGCGGCCGGGGGCGAGGGCGCCGATGCCTCCGATCTGGATGGCGATGGAGCTGAGGTTCGCGAAGCCGCAGAGGGCGTAGGTCGCGATGGTGAAGGACTTGGGATCGAGCTGATCTTTGACCTTGCCGAGATCTACGAACGCCACGAATTCGTTGAGGATGACGCGGGTGCCGAGGAGGTTGCCGATGGTGGCGCAGTCATCAAACCGTACGCCCAGGAGCCACGCCACGGGGGCGAAGAGTTTGCCGAGGATGAGTTGCATCGAGCCGGGGATCCAGCCGAGGCCGGGCAAGGTGTGGATCCAGCCGAGGATGCCGTTGACCAGTGCGATGAGGCCGAGGAAGGCGATGAGCATCGCGCCGATGTTGAGGGCGAGATGCAGACCGTCGCCCGCGCCTCTTGCTGCTGCGTCGATGACGTTGACGCCGGGCTTTTCCACCTCCACCTTGACGCTGCCCAGGGTTTCCGGCGTTTCCGTTTCCGGCATGAACATCTTTGCAAGCAGGATGGTGGCGGGCGCGGTCATGATGACGGCCGTAAGCAAGTGGCGGATCTCGACACCGGCGATGATGACGTAGGCGGCCATGACGGCTCCGGAGACGTGCGCCATGCCGGAGGTCATGATGGTGAAGAGTTCGGATTGGGTGAGGCGCTCGAGGAACGGTTTGATCGTCAGCGGCGCTTCCGTCTGACCCATAAAGATGGACGCCGCAACGTTGGTGGATTCGGCGCCCGACGTCCCCATGACCTTTTGCATCACAACGGCCATGGCGCGTACGAAGACCTGCATCACGCCGAAGTAGTAGAGGATCGAGAACAGCGACGCGATGAAGATGACGATGGGCAGGACTTGGAAGGCGAAGATCACACCGAACTGGTCTGTCTTGACGCCGAGCTTGTCGCCGAAGACGAACTTGGAGCCTTCAAAGGCGTACTCGATCAGGTGATTGACCGCACTGCTGGCACCCTGGAAAAGGAAGCCAGCGTCGGTGCGCAGGACCAGGAAGGCGAAGACAAACTGCAGGCCCAAGCCCCACAACAGAATGCGGGGCTGGATGGCGCGGCGGTTATTGGAAAACAGCCACGCGCAGGCAAGTATAACGATGAGTCCTAAAAGGCCGGTGAAGCGGTCCATCTAGGAGAGTCTACCAGTAGCGAAGCGAAGTTTAGCCGACGACTTCGAGAATAATGTCGCGTTCTTCGGGCGCATTGGCCGAAATGCGGAAGGCGTCTTCGATCATTTCCGCCGCTTCGTCCAGGTGATCTTCGCGGGTGTGATAGATGCGGCAGAGTACGCCGCCCGATTCCACCTTCTGGCCGACCTTGACTTCGAGGATGACGCCGACCGCCGGGTCGATGCCCGCTTCCTTGGTGTCGCGGCCCGCTCCGATGAGCGTGCAGGCACCGCCGATGTACTGGGCGTCGATGGCGCTGACGTAGCCGCCGCGGGGCGAGCTGATTTCGCGTACGCCGGTGGCGTTGGGCAGAAGTTCGAAGCGGTCGAGCACCTGCGGGTTGCCGCCCTGCGCCTGGATGACCTGCTTGAACTTGTGATAGCCGCCGCCGTTGAGCAGCTGCTTCTGCGCCAGTTCACGAGCTTCTTCGATGGTCTTCGAGACCTTGGCGAGGAAGATCATGCGGGCGGCGAGTTCGAGCGAGAGGCGGGTGAGATCCGTGGGACCGGCGTTTTGCAGGGTCTGCGAGACTTCCATCACTTCGAGAGCGTTGCCTACGGCGTAGCCGAGCGGCTGGCTCATGTCGGTGATGAGGGCGGTGACGCGCTTGTCGAGACGGCGGCCGATGCCAACCATCATCTGGGCGAGACGGCGGGCATCCACCTGGCGCTTCATGAACGCGCCGGAGCCTACCTTCACGTCCAACACCAGGGCGTCGAGACCGACAGCGACCTTTTTGGACATGATGGACGAAGCGATCAGCGGGATCGATTCGACGGTGGCGGTGGCATCACGCAGCGCGTACAACTTGCCGTCGGCGGGGGCGATTTCGGGGGTCTGGCCGATGAAGGCGAGGCCCAATTTCGCAACCTGCGCTTTGAATTCTTCGATGGTGAGATTGGTGCGGAACCCGGGGATGGCTTCGAGTTTATCGAGCGTGCCGCCGGTGTGGCCGAGGCCGCGGCCCGAGATCATCGGGATGGTGACGCCGGCAGAAGCGGCAATGGGCGCCGCGACGAGACTGGTTTTGTCGCCCACGCCACCAGTGGAATGCTTGTCGACTTTGATGCCCGGCAGATCGGAGAGATCCACGCGCTGGCCCGACGCGATCATGATGTCGGTCAGCGTGCTCACTTCGCGGTCGGTCATTCCGGCAAAGTAGACGGCCATGAGGAACGAGGCCATCTGGTAATCCGGGATGGAATCCTGGGTATAACCTTCCACGAGGAACGAAATTTCCTCGGCGGACAACTCTTCGCCGTCTCTCTTCCGCTGAATGAGATCCAAAGTTCGCATGGGTAAGCCTTTAGATTAACACGAGTTATCCGAATGACACAGGGTTGGTCAGCGGACCAGGGCAAAAGAAGTCTCAGGACGCAGCCAGAAGGGCGTCACGATGCCGGCCAGATTGGACAAAGGTAGGATGCCGCGCTGAAGGTCGATTCCCAGCACGTCCCGCAGGAACTCCCGGCGCAAGTTCGCGCGCTTGTAACAACCAGGATACTCCGCTTCGATGCGAGCGAGAAGCGCGTCATCGGCGACGGCAAAAGTGTCCTCCATGCGCATCGACGAGCCATACGTCTTGGAGCCTGGGATAATGTCCGATTGTAAGAGCATGCCGGAGTGCAGCGACAGCGTGGAACCCTCGTAAATCGGGCTGCTCAGCCACTCTTCGTTGTGAATCAGATGACCGGCGTTCAGGTAGACGCCAAAGGTATCAAACGGGAGTTGCGTGGCAATGATCTGGTGGAGGAGGTCGCCACTTGCGCCAGGGGCGAGCGCTTCGAGCCAGGCGGCGGAAGCAGCAAAGTACGGCGCGGCGAAGTCCGTGACGTACGCGGAGACTTTGGACGGCAGTTCGGCTTCGGATTCCACAACCCAGCCGGCGCGGCAACAGTTGGCGCTCCAGTAGGCGATGTTGGCGGAGATCGGGTAGCCGTGTTCGACCGTCAGTCCGCGGGGGCTCGAGAGGCTGACGCGTTTGGGTCCGGTTTTGAGGCCCCAGTAACAGCTTTGCGGCAGGCCGTTGTAGCCAACCTTCGACAGTACGTCGAACTCGCTGGCGCCAACCTGAACGGCGCGGATGAGGTTCGCCATGCCCGTAGCTGCGAGGCCGTTGGTGTATTCGGAAAAAGCGATTTCACGGGCGTTGGCAGCGGTACGGAGGCCGCGGCCGGGATGCATCAACAAATCCGTGGCATTGCTCTTTTGCGCGTCGCCCAGGGCGTCCACGATGTAGGCGGGCACATCGATCTGCGAGGGCTGGGCATAGTACTTCCAGCCGATGCAGCCGACTTGCGAGCTTGCGCCGATGCCTTCGCTGCGGAAGATGTCTTCCAAAGTGCGGGAGGCTTCGCGAGGCTGGTCGAGCAGGGAGAAGTACTGGTAGCGTTCGATACGCAGGCGCAGCGGCGAGATAGCGATGTAGGCCTCACACTCATTGCCGACGAGGATCAGCGGCGTGGCGTCGTCGTTGGTACGCAAAATGAGCAGGGCTTCTTCAAAGCGAGGGTCGAAACCGGTGAGATAGTGCAGATTTCCGAAGTGTTCGCGATCTGCGTAGACGATGGCGTGGGTGAGGCCGCGATCGCGCATGGCGGCTTTGAGACGCTCGATGTTCGATGCAAGTTCGGCAGCATCGGCCGCGGGCACGAAGTCCGGCAGCGGTCCGTAATGGGGCCACGGCAGGTTGTGTACGAGTTGGGCCTTCTTGCTAGTGCTTGCCATAGGTCAACTCCCCTGCTTCGACTCGGAACGGAAGGCGATTCTGTTTGGGCGGAAGCGGGCAGGTGGCGTACGGCGTGAAGGCGCAGGGCGGCGTGTAGGCCTTGTTGAAGTCCAGCACCACTTTGCCGTTCACCGGTTTGTCCGAATAGAAAAAACGCCCGGCGGGATAGGTTTCCTTGCCGGCTGTGAGGTCCTTGAAGATATAGAAATACTCGCCGTCTTCGAGTACGGGTTCCAGCGTGTACTTCTTGCCTTTCCATACGAACTCGGCGTAGCCGGGGCTTTCCATCACCTCGGGCTGATTGAGAACCGTGGGAATCGGGATCTTTTTCACAGGATTGTAAGGCACCCACTTGGCATCGAGCCGGTATTCTTCTTTCACCGGGTACCAGTGCAGGCCCGTGAATTCACGGCGCATCTTACTGTTCTTGTCGCGCATGCGGATGGCGTAGCGGTCGCCGCGCTTGATGACGAACATGGTGAAGTCGCCGGTAACCAGGGTGTCGGGCTTGGGTCCGTCGTACTTCATGTCGACAGGTCCTGTGACGGGGGTGCCGTTCCAGGTGGTTTTGATGCCTGCGGCGGCAGGTCGGAAGGTGATCTTGTCTTTGGTGCGCTGGAAGACACCGTACTTGGCGTAAGGGAAGGTATCCGGCAACTGTACCGGATCGGTGTCAGCCTTGCCTGCTGCGTTGGCGCCTTCGTTCAGCCAGTAGAGTCCAGCGACGGTGAGCCAGCCGGTGTCATTCTTGAGGGTCGCTTCGCGGGTTTTACGCCACTCCTCGATGGAATCCCGGTAGGAAGGGGCTGCCAGGAGTAAGAAAGAGCCTGCGAAGAAAGCAATGCGCCGCATGTCTCGTCCATTGTAAGAAGTTTGAGAGGATTACGCTCCGGCAGCCACTATTTCAGTTGGGAATGTCCTCGTTCACGCTGCTGCCGCGCGACCCTCTGTTGCTGCCCGCCTTCGCATTGGCCGCTGGCGTCCTGTTGAGCGCGTGGTCTCCGCTGCCTGCTGCCTCGATGTACATCGCTTCGACCGGGTTTGGACTGTTGTTGCTTCTGGCATTTGCAAAGGCGCAGCGGATGGCCTGGCCGGTGGCGTTGTTGCTGCTGTTTTCGCTGGGGGCAGCGCGATATACGCAGGTGACCGGGCGTCCCAAGCCGGTGATTGAGTCGGAGGCGCGCGAGATTCTGCAGGTGGAAGGCTGCGTGGTGGATCCGCCGGTGCTGCATTCGCCCGGGGATCGAACGGTGTTCCTGCTGGAGTTGGAGCCTGGCGCGATTGCACGCGTGTCGCTGTACTTGCGTGAAGGCGATGTGCCGCCGGTGATCCGGTACGGCGAGCGCATCGAGTTAGAGGCGCGGCTGAGCGCAATCCGCAATTTTCGCAATCCTGGGGCGTTCGACTACGAGAGTTATCAGGCACGGCGCGGGATCTTTTGGAATGCGTCGGCGCGTGTGGATACTCGCATTGAGCGTCGCGGATCTTGCGGCAATCCCGTGCAGGCGGCGATCTTTCGGTTGCGAGGCTGGATCGAGGAACGGATTGAGGGATTGTACGGCGGGGATCGCTATGCGACGGCGATGATGGCGGCGATTCTGATCGGCGAGACCACCAACATCGAACGCGCCTGGGTGGACGACTTCAAACGCACGGGTACGTACCATGCGCTGGTGGTGTCCGGCATGCACTTTACGTCGCTCGTGTTTCTGATGGCTTTGGGATTCCGGGTGTTTTCGGCACGGCCATTGTCGCGACTGCTGCTGGGGCTTCTGATCGGGTGGTTGTACACGGCCTTGTGCGGATGGGCCGCGCCGGTGCTTCGTGCAGCGGGGGCGCTTTCGCTGTACCTGCTGGGGCGCTGGCTGTTCCGCGAGGTACGGCTGCTGAACGCGCTGGCGGCAGTGGCGATCGTGTACCTGCTGTGGGATCCGACCCAACTGCTGGAGGCGAGCTTTCAACTCTCTTTCGCGGCGATGTTCGCATTGGGTGCGCTGGCGGAGCCTTGGCTGGAGCAGACGTCCGGTGTGTACGCCGATGCGTTGCGCAAGCTGGACAAGCTGGGTCGCGACTTGCGGTTGCCTCCCGCAGCGGCGGAGTTCCGCGTAGAGTTACGGTTGCTGGCGGAAACGTTGGCGTTTGTGTTGCCCAACCGGCTGTCGCTGATGCTGGTGAGCGGTGTATGCCGTGGGATGTTCGCCGTGTGGGAACTGTTGACGGTGTCGTTCCTCGTCCAGGTGGCGTTGACGATTCCCATGGCGGTGTACTTCCATCGCGCGACTTGGGCGGGCTTTGCCGCGAACCTGGCGGTGATCCCGTTGATGTCCGTCAGCGTACCCGCGGGGTTGTTCGCGGTGGCGACCAACTGGCAGTTACCCGCGCAGTTGGCGGCGTGGTGCTTGCGTGCGTCTGCCATTGCAGCGGGGTGGCATGTACGGGTGTTTGAGACACAGTTCGAGCAGCGCATTCCGGACCGGCCTGTGTGGATCCTGATCGCCTTGTCGTTGGTGATGCTGGCCGCGGCGTGGCTGATGCGGCGTACCGTGACGACGTGGCGCTGGGCTGCGCTCGTCGCGGCCGTCTGCTCAGCGATGGTGTTTCCTCTGCTGCAGGTGCCGGCGCAAGCAGAGGCTGGGGTGTTGGAAGTCGCGATGATCGATGTCGGGCAGGGTGACAGCATCCTGGCGCTGTTTCCCGATGGATCACGCATGCTGGTGGATGCGGGGGGCATCGCAAGCTTTTCGGGGCGTAAGGCAAGGATCGACATCGGCGAGGATGTCGTGTCGCCATACCTGTGGCGGCGGGGGTTCGCGCATGTAGACGTGATGGTGAGTACGCATGCGCATGACGATCATATTGGCGGGTTGCCGGCGTTGCTCGAGAACTTTCGGCCTCGCGAACTGTGGACGGGCGCGTTGCCGACCCAGCCTACGCCGACCTGGCGGCAGGTGGAGGAGACGGCGCGGCGGTTAGGCGTCAGGATCATACAGCGACGGGCGAATGAGCAGGTGGAGTTCGGCGGTGCGCAGATTGATGTCCTGTCGCCGGATGCGGATTACGTTCCGGCTGAGACGGCGAAGAATAACGACTCGCTGGTGTTCGCGCTGCGGTACGGCAAGCGGCGGTTGTTGTTTACCGGCGATGCCGAAAAGCAGGTGGAAGCGGCGTTGGCGTTTCGCGAAGACATTGGTACGGTGGACATTCTCAAAGCTGGACATCATGGCAGTCGCACGTCATCGACGCCGGAGCTTTTGGACGCTGTGAAGCCTAGGATGGCGATTATCTCAGCGGGGTACGCGAATCAGTTCCGGCATCCGCATCCGGCGGTGCTGCGCAATCTCGAAGAGCGCAATATCCAAGTGCTGCGTACCGATCAACACGGGTTGATTCGCATTCTGACCGACGGTCAGAAATTGGACGTACACACTAACTAATTCGCTGGGCGCTTCAGGCGCCGCAGGATCTGTTCCATGTTGCGGTCCACGGAATGGATGACGTGGCCGTCGGCACTCAGTTCGCCGATGTACAGCGCCTTGTCGCGATCCGTTCCCATCAGGATCACGGCCATGGACTGGTTGGGGTACCAGAGGTAGCGGTACTGCAGTTCGCCTTTTTCCGACAGCCATTGATCTTGCGCTGGTTTGCCGAGGCGGCGCTCGACGGCGAAGTAATCGTCGCGGGCGTTGAAGACGATGTCGGACTGGACGATTGGGGTAAAGCTGACGCGAGTCGCCGAATCCCGGAATAGCGCGATGGCGAGCACCACCAGAACGATCGCTCCGCCCACCGCGAAAAGCAGCATCTTGCCGACTTTGGAATCCGCACCGCTGCTGGTACCCGAGATACCGGCGACGCTTTGCAAGCTTGATACCGTCGGCTCATCGGTGCGGGTACCGTCGGCAAGGCGCGGACCTTCGTTCACCGCGCGGGGCATTTGGATGACGCGTCGCGTGTGCGGTACGACGCTGCCCATCTTGAGTTCGAGTTCGCGATTGAGGCCTACGATGGCGACGGGTTCTTCCACCCGCGCGACCTCGCCAATGAAGCGCTTGGGCACCCAAAGCTGTTCGCCACTCTTGACGTTTTGGACCAGAACTTCAGACCAGGTGGCCTCCTGAAAGGTCCACTCGTTGTGTTCGATATTGACGATGGCGGGGAAGAACGAAAAGGCGCGCGACCCCATTTGCTCGATGTTCGGCGGTAGCGGCGTCGCGGCCATGCTCCCTTATTATCACTCGAATACAAGCGGCTTCATGGTATGTTGACAGCGGTGAACACATCCGATTTGACGCTGCTTCTGCAAGACGCGGCGTCTGGCGATCCTGGGGCGCAGGAGCGGGTTCTGGGCGTTCTTTACGGGGAACTGCACAGGATGGCGGAGCTTGCTTTGCGCGCCGAACGCGCCGAGCATACGCTGCAGGCAACAGCGCTGGTGCATGAGGCGTACATGCGGCTGTTTGGGTCACAACCGGTAGCGTGGCAGAGCCGCCAGCACTTCTTTGTCACCGCGTCGCGCACGATTCGGCGCATCCTGGTGGATTACGCGCGCAAACATAACTCGCAAAAGCGCGGCGGCGATGCGGCTCGTGTGGACTTTGAGAATGCGTTGTTTGTCGCCAAGTCGTATTCGCGGGAGTTTGTGGAATTGGATCGTGCGTTGGAAGAATTGGCCACCGCTGATCCGCGCAAAAGCCAAGTGGTGGAGCTACGATTTTTTGGCGGGATGACGGTGGAAGAGATCGCGCAACTGTTGCGGGTGTCTGAGAATACCGTCAAGCGTGATTGGACGGTCGCGCGCGCGTGGTTGCAGAGCCGAATCCAGGATCTGCCCGTCTAACAAAACGCAGGCTTTGTCCCTGCGATAATTCAAAAATGCGTTGTATTCCCGCCGCTTTGGCGTTGCTGCACATTACCGTGGCAGCAGCGCAGGAACCTGTTGCGCCCAAGCCACCCGTGATCATGGAGCATGTCTCCAAGGCCAACTACGAATTGGCCTCCCGGTGGACCCCACAAAAGATCGGCAAGCTGGTGTTCGACCTGAACATCGAGCCCCACTGGTTTGAGACGTCCGACCGTTTCTGGTACGCCTACGAAGGCCCCAAGGGACGGACGTGGATCGTTGTCGATCCGGCTGCAAAGACCAAAACCCCGCTGTTCGACGCTGCCAAGATGGCCGCTGCGCTCACCGGAACCTTGCGCATCCCGTACGACGCGCAGCATCTGCCGATGCAGAATGTACGCCTGATAGAGCGTGATTCCGCACTTTTGTTTCAAGTTGCCGTGCCAATTGATGCGGACATTCCGGGCCTGAAGAAGGCTGAGCCGGGCCGGGGTCCGAATGCCCCGCGTACCCGCGATGTCTATCTGCAGTGGAACCTTGCGGCAGCAAAGCTGACCTTGTTGGGCGAACACAAGCCGCTCAAGAAGGCTCGCTGGGCATCGATCTCGCCGGATGAGAAGACGGTGGTGTTTGCACGCGGCAATAACCTGTACATGATGGACGCGGCGAACTACGCCAAGGCTGCGGAGAAAGAAGATGACGCCAGTGTCGTAGAGACGCAGATCACAACCGATGCCGAAGAACACTTCGGGTACGCTCGGCGGTTGAATGAGGATGAGAAGCGGCCGTACCGCTTTAGCGACAAGAACAAGACGCCGCGTGTACCAGCAATCGCCATTCACTGGTCGAAGGACTCGAAGAAGTTCGCTGTGGTGCGGCTCGATCAACGCAAAGTTTCCGACCTGTGGGTGATCAATACGCTGGCCAATCCGCGGCCGGTGCTCGAGAGCTATCGCTATGCGATGCCGGGTGAGGCGAATGTCCCACAGTCGTCGCTGGAAGTGTTCGACATTGCGACCAAGGGCCGCGTGATGGTGAAGTCCGAACGGTTCCCGGATCAGCAGGTGGCGATCTTCAATGCCCCGGTGACCTTCCGCGAGCGCGAGGCCGCCCGCAAGTACACCGTGGAGCGCAACACGGAAGACGGCGGCGGGCAGGATCAAGGTACCGGTGGCGGACGCCAGGCGGGACCGGAGCCGACGTGGCTCGCCAGCGGGTCCGGCAAGCTGTACTTCAACCGTACGAGCCGCGACCTCAAGAAGATTGACGTGTGCGTCGCGGATCCGGCCACGGGTGAAGTGAAGACGCTGATTGAAGAGCGGCTGAACACCTACGTCGAGACGCGGCCGCTGCGATTGATCAACGACGGGCAGGAACTGGTGCACTGGTCCGAACGCGACGGCTGGGGGCACTACTATCTGTTTGACGCAGACGGCAAGCTGAAGAACCAGATCACGGCGGGTGAGTTTTACACCTCGGCGATTTCGCATATCGACGAGAAGACGCGCACGATGTACTTTGTGGCCAATGGCCGCGAGGCGGATGAGGATCCGTACTACGACCATCTGTACCGCATAGGGCTCGATGGCAGTGGGATCAAGATGCTGGCGCCAGGCAACGGTACGCATACGATCGCGATGGCGGACTCGGGCCGCTATTTTGTGGACACCTATTCGCGCGTGAATCGCGAGCCCACGTCGGCGCTGTACGATCTGGCGGGGAATACGCTGACGGATCTGCCACAGTCGAATCTCGCGGGGCTGAAGGAGTCCGGCTTTATCTCGCCGGAGCCGTTCAAGGTGAAGGCGGACGACGGCATCACCGATTTGTATGGCGTGATGTACAAGCCGTTCGATTTTTCGCCGAACAAGAAGTACCCGATCATCGCGTATGTGTACCCGGGTCCGCAAACGGAGTCGGTCACAAAGGCCTTCAGCCCGCGCAGCAACAACATCGCGCTGGCGCAGTTGGGCTTTATCGTCATCGAGGTGGGCAACCGCGGCGGACATCCGCAGCGGTCGAAGTGGTACCACAACTACGGGTACGGCAACCTGCGTGATTACGGTCTGGCGGATAAGAAGGCGGCGATTGAGCAGTTGGCGCGGCGCTATCCGTGGATCAACGCGGATAAAGTCGGCATTTACGGGCATTCGGGCGGCGGCTTTATGTCGACCGCGGCGATGCTGGTGTATCCGGACTTCTTCAAGGTCGCGGTGTCGTCATCCGGCAATCACGAAAACAACGTGTACAACCGCTGGTGGAGCGAGAAGCATCACGGCGTACGCGAGGTGACGGATAAGGACGGCAAGGTGAAGTTTGAGTACAACATCGAGAAGAACTCAGACCTCGCGAAGAACCTGAAGGGCCGCCTAATGCTGGCCACCGGCGACATCGACGACAACGTCCACATGGCAGGTACCTTGCGTGTAGCGGATGCGCTGATCAAGGCCAACAAGCGGTTCGACTTTGTGATGCTGCCGGGCAAGCGGCACGGGTACGGCAACTTCACCGAGTACTTCTTCTGGGTCCGGGCCGATTACTTTGTGAAGCATCTGCTGGGCGACTACAGCCAGCCGGTGGACATCCTGGAACTCACACGGGAGCGACAGCAAACAGGCAATACGCGTGCAAATGCTGCCGGGGGACCGGACGGCGAGGACGACGAGAATCAGCCGAACTGACCGGCTCCGGCAGCGGGTTCGCAGAGAAACACCTGCGGGTCGATGCCGTAGCGGTACTGATAAAACGCCTTGATACGGCGGCGGAATTCGGGCAGGCTTTCGCGGTTGATGAGATTCACCGTGCAGCCGCCGAAGCCGCCGCCGGTCATTCTTGCGCCGTACACGCCGGCGAGTTCCATCGCCGTTTCGACGAGAAAGTCCACCTCGGGACAGCTCACTTCATAGTCGTCGCGCAGGCTGCGGTGGGACTGCACCATGTACTTGCCCATCGCCGTGGGGTTGTTCTGCCGGGCGGCTTGTACAAAGGCAGCGACGCGCATGTTCTCGCTCACCACGTGATGCACGCGGCCGTACAGGGGTCCCGCGTCCTCAATCTCCTGCACCATTTCCGGCGTGACGTCGCGTAGGGATTGGACCTCTGGATGCTTTTCGGCAATCAGGTCGATGGCCGCTTCGCACTCTTTACGACGGTCGGAGTATCCGCTGGCGCTGAGTTCCCGCTTGACCATCGAGTTGACCGCCACCACCGCCGCGGAACGCATCAGCGGTACAGCTTCAAACTCGAGCGACCGGCAGTCCAGGCGGATCGCTCCGCCCTCGCGGCCGTGCATGATGGCGAATTGATCCATAATCCCGCAAGGGGTACCGGCGAAGTAGTTTTCCGCACGCTGGCAGATCTTGGCGATGTCCACGCGTTCCATGCGCTGATTACCCAGCAGACTGAGGGCTACCGCACATTCGAGCGCCGCGGACGAACTGAGGCCGACACCCATGGGCAGAGTGGAGTCAATAAACAAATCCATGCCCGGAAATTCGACGCCGGCTGCCTGCAATTCCTGCGCGACGCCAATGGGATAGTCGCTCCAGTCGTCGCGTGGGGCGGCCTCCGCAAGCAGCGCAATGGGCATTTCGATGTACTTCTGCAGGTCCTCACTGTGGATGCGAAGGATGCCCAGGTCGTTCTCGGCGGAGGCGATCCAGCAGGCCAGTTCGATGGCCATCGGAAGTACAAAGCCCTCGTTGTAATCGGTGTGGTCGCCAATGAGGTTGATGCGACCGGGGGCTCGGACCACGCGAGGTGTGCCGGATTTGGGGTACTTCCAGCGAAACTTTTCGATTAGCTCGGTCGCTTGGCCAGCCAAAGTAAGGCGCCTCCAAACACGAGCATGAAGAGTCCCGTATACAGATTCAGGTTGATCTCCAGCAAGGGGGCCGTGGCGCCAGTAAACGAGACTCCGATGAGGATCGCGCCAAGCAGCACGAAAAAGAGCCCCGATGGTTGTCTAAGATCTTCCATTGTCTACGCGAACACCAAATTAAGCAGCACTAATGCCACTAGTACGATTATCGCTAAAGGACCAGGGCGTTGGAACCAGGGTGCCGGATCCTGTGGAATTTCGGTTAGGCCATAGACCAGGCCTTTGAGTTCCGCGTCCGCCTTCGGCGCAGTGGCGAGGCTTACCGCGATGGTAATGAGGAAGCAGGAAGTCCATGCCGCGATCGCGATCCAGAAGTTCTGCGCCATCGCTGAGGGGAAGGTGTGTACAACGCCCAAGAGTCCGCCTTTGCCTTCGGCCATCGTCAGGGCCCAGGCCGCCGCGGCGGATGTCGTACCGGCGACGAGGCCCCAGAAGGCACCGTGTCCTGTCGCACGCTTCCAAAACATGCCAAGCAGGAAGGTGGCAAACAGAGGCGCATTCACAAAGCCGAAGACCAGTTGCAGCAGATCCATGATGTTGTTGTAGAACTGTGCAACATACGCGGTGAGGACGGAGAGAGCGATGCCGACCACGGTGGTCCAGCGGCCGACGGCGAGGTAATGGTCGTCAGTGGCTTTGGGACGGATGTAGCTCTGGTAAATGTCGTAGGTCCAGACGGTGTTGAAGGCCGTCACATTGCCGGCCATCCCGGACATGAACGAGGCCATCAGCGCGGTGATGCCAACGCCCAAAAGCCCCGCTGGGTAAAACTGCGCCATCAACGTGGTAAGCGCAAGATCGTAGTCAAATGAATCACCCTTTGCCGGCAGACTGTAGCCGGAGCCGGCGGTTTGGGTCAGTGCCATGGCGGCGAGTCCGGGCAGGATGACGATGAAGGGCATCACCATTTTGGGGAACGCGGCGATCAACGGCGTACGGCGGGCGGCGGCCATGGAGTTGGCAGCCATCGCGCGTTGGACGACGAGGAAATCTGTACACCAGTAGCCGAACGAGAGCACGAAGCCGAGTCCTGCGACGAGGCCGAAAATCTCGACGCCCATCGAGTTCTGCGACGCGTCCCCGGCATACTTCCAACTGTGCGTGAGGTTCGCGTTCAACCGCGCCGTGATCCCGGCCCAGCCGCCGGCTTTGATGGTGGCCGCGATGGCCAGTGGGGCGAAGCCGATCACGATCAGGAAGAACTGCAGAACCTCGTTGTAGATCGCGCTGGTGAGGCCGCCCAGATACGTGTAGACGAGCACGATGAGCGCGGAGAGGATCACGGAACTGGTAAAGCTCCAGCCGAGGACGAGTTCAAAGAGGCGTCCTAGAGCGTACATCGAGATGCCGGAGGAGAAGACGGTCATCGCGGCAAAGGTGATGGCGTTGAGGCCGCGGGTCTTTTCGTCGAAACGAAGCTTGAGGTATTCGGGTACGCTGCGGGCGCGGCTGCCGTAGTAGAACGGCATCATGAATACGCCGACAAAGAGCATCGCCGGTACGGCGCCGATCCAGTAAAAATGCGCCGTCATGATGCCGTACTTGGCGCCGGACGCGCACATCCCGATCACTTCCTGCGCGCCGAGGTTGGCGGCTAGAAACGCGAGCGAGGTGATCCAGGTGGGGAGCGAGTGGCCCGAGGTGAGGAAGTCGGCGCTGGTTCGAACACTTTTGCGAACGAACCAGCCAATGCCGAGTACAAAGAGGAAATAAATAGCGAGGATTGCGTAGTCGACCGGGGCCAGGCGCATCCCTGCTATTGAATCACGATGTTGCGCTCCTGTAACAGTTCGCCCGTACGCTGAGATAGCGTGAGCAGGTTACGGCGATAGTTCAAGGTCTCGCGTACCAGAGCGGCTTCGGCGAGTGCCAGGTCGTTCTGCGAGGCGAGCACGAAGAAGATGGTGGTGGTGCCAAGTTCGTACCGCTTCAAGTCCGCATCGACGCGCTTTTGGGCCAAATCGCGGGCGATTTTGGCAAGTTCGACGGAGGCCTTGGAGTTCTCCACCTGATTGATCGCCGTGAGCACTTCGAGGCGAATGCGCTGTTCGGCAGACTTGACGCGCATCGTGTCGAGCTTCTTGTTGATGAGAGCATCGGACAGATCAGCGGCGGCGCGACGGTCGCGAATCGGCAGACGCCACGTGACGTTGAAGCCGTAGGTGGGAAAGCCGAAGCCAAACAACTGGCTGAGCGCGTCGTTGAATCCACCAGGGATAACAGCGACCAGTTGCTGCTGGCCAAAGACGTTCTCGCGCTGGAAGAACTGGCCGCCGCGGCCGGCGGCACCGTAGTTTAGTCCGACCGAGACGTCAGGACGCAAAGCGTTGGTGGCGCCGCGAATCTGCAGGTCATCGATGTCGAGATTCTGCGCAACGGCCTTCAGGTCCGGGCGGCGCATGAGAGAGCGGGCCACCATCGCTTCACGATCGTAGGTAACGCTGGGGGGCGGCTCGATCGATTCGGTGAGCACCAGCGGGATGCCGCGAAGGGCGGGATCCAAGTCAGACCCAATCTGGCGGCGGATGGCATCTTCGGCCTGTGCCAGACGGTAACGCGCCTGGGTGACCTGGATTTCCGCATTGGCGTAGTTGGCCTGGGGCTGGAAGATTTCGAGCGACGAGATCGCGCCGAGTTCGAGTTCGCGCTGCGCACGCTTGAGCGAGGTGTCGGCAAGCTTCAGGGTCTGTTCCTGCACGCGGACGTTCTCGCGGGCCTCAATCGCGTTCCAATAAAGCACTTCTGCCGTGGCGATCAACTGCATGATCTGGTCTTCAATGTTGTACTGCTGCCCGCGCAGGCGGCTTTGCGCAATGGTGATCGGCAGCTTTGTGATGAAGTTGCCACGGCCCCGGAACAACGGCTGGTTGGCGGAGAAGTTGAGGTTCGAATTGAATACCGGGTTAAACGTCTGGAACTGGTTGTTCGTGGACGTGCGCGTGTTGCCGAACCCGACGTTGAAGGTGCCGCCCGTGGGGGCAAGCTGGCTGTACTGAATGGTGAGCGGCTGGTTGAGCTGGTTCAGTGTCGCGGCGCCGGCGAGGACGTCTGATGTGGGCGTCTGGACGCGGTTCGAAACGAAGCGGGACAGAATCACCGGATCGAAGATCGAGTACGCGCGGGTGATCGCGTTGCGATTGATCTGTACCGTCAGCTTTTGGACCGAAACGTCGTAGTTGTTGGCAAACACCAGATCCAGATAGTTCTTGAGCGACAGCTCCATCTTGCCGTCCTGCACGAACTCGTTTAAGCGGACGGGCGGCTGCAACTGCACTCCGGTGGACGGAGTTTCAAAGCGCTTGCGGAAGTACGCCGGCTTGGGGAACCACGCATCATTGATGGGCGCCGACATGTCGGATACGGCGGCAGTGCCACTGACCATGGACTGTTTGGCGGGCTCTGTTACCTGCTGCGGCGGCGCCGGCGCGGGGGCCGGTGCCTGGGCGAAACACAGCGGGAGCATCGACAACAGAGCTGCTGTTGCTGGAAGAACGTTCTTCATGGATTCCTAAACTGTTACTCGTAGCGGATCGCCTCGATCGGATCGAGACGCGCGGCCTGTACCGCGGGATAAATACCGAACACAAGACCAATGCCCACCGACACACCGAACGCAACGGCGATGGAGGTGAAGGTTACCACCGTAGACCAGCCGGTAGCCTTGGCAATGGCAAGCGAAAGACTGAAGCCGAACGCGATGCCGATGAGTCCGCCCATCATGGAAATCAGCACGGCCTCCGTAAGGAACTGCCGGATGATGTCCTTCTGGCGGGCTCCAATGGCTCGGCGAATACCGATCTCGCGCGTACGTTCGAGCACCGTAGCAAGCATGATGTTCATAATGCCGATGCCGCCGACGAGCAGCGAGATACCGGCAATACAGATCATGACCACCTTGAAGGTGAACTGTGTACGCTTGCGCTGTTCGAGCAGGCCGGCAGGTACGACGACGTTGTAATCGCCCGCGTCCTTGTGGGTGGTGACCAGGATCGCCTTGACGATGCTCGACGTTTCGATCGAGTCGACACCGTTGCCGACCTTGAGATAGATGCCGTCGATCTCATCTTTGAGGAAGGAGTTATTGTCCTCAAAGCGGCGCATCACGGTGTTCAGCGGCGCGATGACGAGGTTGTTGCGATCCACCACTTCCAGATCAGTATCGGAGTCGGCAGTGGCCTGCTGCGCAAGTACGCCCACCACCTGCAGCCAAACGTCGTTGATCTTGACGTGCTTGCCGACAGCGGACTCATAGCCGAACAGGTTCACCTTGGCGGATTCACCGAGTACGCAGACGGGATTGGAATGCGTGTCGTCCTCATTGCTGAAGAAGCGGCCTTCCACGGCGCGCAGCGAGTTGATGTCGAAGTACTCGGGCGTCACGCCAATGAGCAGCGGCATTTCGGCCGTCGGCTTGGGCAGCACCTTCAGAGGCTTAAAGCGCTTGCGGGGCGTAGCTGCGGCGATGCCGTTGATGTTTTCGGAGATCGCGCGGAAGTCGCGGAAGCTCAGGCCGGGCGACACGGCGCGGCGGGCCTGCAGTTCATTACGATCTACCGCTTCTTTGGCCTCGATGATGATGTTGTTGACGCCCAGCAGGTCGATGTAGCTCATCATCTCCTTCTGCGCGCCGGCGGTGATGGCAAGCATCGCCACCACGGCTCCGACGCCGAAGATCATGCCGAGCATGGTGAGCAAACTGCGCAGCTTGTGTACAAAGAGGCTCTGCAGCCCCATGTACAGTTCTGGTAAGAGTCCGGACAACATGACCTAGGACTTACCTCCCGGCAGTGCGCTGATAGCCCCGCCACCCTTTTCCTTCTTGTCCGAACCACCCTTCTTCGCGGTGGGGTCGGCAAGCGCGACAGTCTCGCCAGGCTCAAGGCCCGATGCAACCGTCATGACGTTTTCACTGCGCTTGAGCGGCTTGATTTCGCGCAGCTCAAACTTGTTGCCCTTCTTGATGTACACCGACGGCTTGCCTTCGCGTTCAAACACGGCCTGCATCGGGACGTTAATCGCGTTGGGGATCTTTTCGATGATGATCTGCACGTCGGCGAGAAGGCCGGGACGCAGCAGGACATCAAACTGCGTGTCTTCTTCGGGGGGCAAGGGCAGACGGGCCGCGTCGAGTTCCTTCTGCGTGAACTGGCCGCCCCCGCCGAACATCGGCATGCCGCCACCAGCGCCACCACCACGTTGACGGCGTCCGCCACCGCCTTCCCCTTCCGCACCTGCGGGAGCCGTGGAAGCCGCCGTATTCGCACCGCCGCCGTTCTTCTTCTGCATGGTGGCCATCATGTCGCGCATCTGAGCGAACACCTTGGTGCGCTCTTCCTGCGACAGTTCGGAAATCTGCTTGCCGCCGGTGGCCTTTTCCATGGCCTCGCGCATCTTCTTGGCGTCGTCTGGATTGAGACCGCCCATCATCCGGGTCATCGCATTGCCGCCGCCTGCACCACCAGCACCGCGCTGGCGACCTTCGCCACCGCCCTGTTGCTGACTTTCTGCACCGCCGCCTGGGGCTTGCATCAACTGCGGCATACCGCCGCCGCCCTGCGGAGGACCACCTGCACCGGCGACCATCATCGGTCCGCCAAGCGGCATCGAGCTGACGTTCTTGCCGCGATTCGCAGCAGCGGTCGCCAGGATCTTGGTGATCTGGTCTTCCTTCGCACCCAGCGCGCTCAACAGTTCGCGCATGTCGATGCGGAAGACCACGTCAAACTTCTTGGCAGGATCGAACGAAAACGCATTGGCACTGGCCGTACCACTCAGGGTCTTGATGGACGCCTTGAGCTTCTTATTGGGCAGCGCGTCCAGCGTGAGTTCCGCGTCCTGACCCTCCCGGAGGTTGGCGCGATCCAGTTCGCCGACCTTGGCGATCACTTCCATTTCGGACAAATCGAGAATGTCCGCTACCGGTATACCGGGCTGAATCTGGTCACCTTCGCGGATGTCCGGCACCTGCATGCCGGGGAACATAAAGCCCGTGCGATTCTGCCGCACGGCCACCAAGCCGCTGATGGGCGACAGAATCTTCACCTGCATCAGGCGCGAACGTTCGCGCTGCATCTCCAGATTGCCCTTATTGCGCTTTTCCCGCAGTACCGCGAGTTCGGCCTGCGCCTGTTCCTGGCGCGATTTGATGTCGCTCTCGAGCTGCTGCAAACGGCGGCGCGATTCTTCGAGCGTCAGCTTGTTCTTCTGCGCGTCGATGGCCGAGATCAGTTCATTGCGTTTGACTTCGAGTTCTGCGCGGCGCACGCTGTAGCGCGCCTGCAGCAGTTCTACCTGATCCTGATTGTTGCGGATGGCGAGGTCGGCTTGCGCCTTCTTGATCTGCTCTTCGATCTGGTCGAGTTCGAGTTGCTTTTCTTCGACGCGGCTCTGGACTTCGGAATCGTCAAACTCGACGATCAGGTCCTTTTCGCGAGCAAACGCGCCCAGCGGGGCCATCCGAGTGACCTGCACCGTACCGAAGAGATTCGGCGCCGTGAGCGTAGCCGAACGGACCGCGCGCAGTTCGCCGCGGGCAAAGCTTTTGACGATGACGTCACCCTTGCGCACCTTGGCGGTGGCAATGGTTTCCACTTCTTTCGGGATGCTTTGGAACGCCGTGTAACCCGCGTAGGAAGCCCCCGCAATGGTTGCGAGGATGATGAGCCGGATGATCCACTTCTTCATGGGTTTTCTTAGATCTTCTTTGCCTTCTTGGCCGCTTCCACGGGATTTTCGAGAGCCACGGTCTCGCCGGGCTTCAAGCCGCTCAACACCACGATGTCGGTTTCGTTGCGCTGTCCCACTTCAATACGGCGCAGCTCAAAGTTGTCGCCCTTCTGGACGTAGACAGCGGGCTTGCCGCCCACGGTGATGCTGGCGCGCAGCGGAATCATCAGCGAGTTCGGAACCTTCTGCAGAATGATTTCCGCGCTGGCGCTCATGCCGGGGCGCAGACGAGGATCGGTTTTGGTGAGGGTGGCGCGAGCCGGGAACGTCTTTTCCTGCAGACCGGGTCCGCGGAACTGCACCTGCGCGATCGGGCTGATCCAGTCGAGCGTACCGCCAAACTCAACCTCTGGCAGCGCATCCACACGGATGCGGCCTTCCTGTCCCAGTTGCAGCTTGCCGCGATCCACCTCGTCCAACTTCAGTTCGATGCGAAGCTGCGAAAGATCGGGGATTTCGGCGATCACAGCACCGGTCCAAACGCGGTCACCTTCTTTGAACGGAGGCGGAGCAGAGCCGAACGAACCCTGGCTACGGCCGTTGGGCAGTACGTTCAACACACCGTCGATCGGGGCGCGGACCACCATCTTGGCCAGATAGCCCTTGACGCGCGCGGTGTCGCGCAGGAACTTGTCCTTCTTCTGCTGCAGGCGCTCAAGATCGGCGGCCTGGGTGACGTTGTGCGACTTGGTGACAGTCTTCACCTGATCGAGTTCGCCTTGGGAAATACCCACGTCGATGCGGTTCTTGGCGCCTTCAATCTCGCTGATGACTTCCGCCTTGCTGGCTTCAAGCTTGGCGCGCTCCAGGTTGTATCCAGACGTCATTTCATTCATGCTGTCGGCTTCGCTGGTCATGCGATGCGAGGCCTTCAACTGCACCATTTCGGAATCGACGGTACGGACGCTGGTGTTGCGTTCGAGCAAGGTCTGTTCCTGCTGCGCGGCGTCGAACTCGATGATGACTTGGCCGCGCTGCACGGGCTTGCCGGACTCTGCAAGCTTAGTGATACGCAGTTCCGGCACCTGTGGCGCATTCAGGAACTCGCTGCGGGTGGAGCGGATTTCGCCACGGGTGCGGACGCTCAGGATAAAGTCGCCCTGCTTGACCTTGGCCACCGGCACTTCTACTTTGGTTTCGCCCGCGCCGGAGTACCGATAGGCGGCAAATGCACCGCCACCCAGCACCAGCAGGGACGTAATCCAGGTAATTGCCTTGCGCTTGCCACTACCAGCCTGACCCAGGCGGCCGGCTCTTAAATCTTTAGACATGTCTGTTCTACCGCGCTTATGTGGTTTGGTTCGGGATCGGGTATTGCTTGTCTGGCGGCCGGTCCACAGCCACCACTTCGCGAGGCTTCAAGCCGGAGCGTACGGCCACGTGCGTAAAGGACCGGAGGCCGAGTTCCACCTCGCGCCGCTCCCACTGTCCTGTCGCACCGTTGCGTACGTACACATACGGCCGCTTGCCGTTGTCTGCATCTTCAAAGACGCCGCTCAACGGCACCACGATGGCCTGATCTTCGGCTTCCAGAAGTACGTCGACGCTTACCGAAAGGTCCGGGATCACGCGGGGATCGATGCCTTCCAGCTTGAATCGCACAGGAATTTCTTTGACCCAGTTGGCGCGGACGCCGCCGGTCTTGGGGATGCCGCCCACCGAGTACACGTGGGCCGAGAGTTCGAGATCCGGATACGCGTCAAAGCGTACGCGAGCTTTGGCGCCGATGCGCAGGCGTTCCACGTCCACCTGATTGACGGTGGCGTTCACCACCATCGACGAGGGGTCGACGATCTGCAGGAACATCTGGCCGGGCCACAACTGGTCACCATTCTGGATCTGCGCGAGTTCGGAAGACCGCCACGTGCTTTGGACGACGGCCAGACCATCGAGCGGCGCCTTGATCACCAGGCGATCCGCATTGGCTTCGGCACGCTTCAACTCGCTCTTGGCCTGCGCGAACTCCAGTTCGGCCTGGCGGATCTGCGCGCGATCGGACGCGTCATAAAAGCGGATTTCGCTCTGCAACTGCTTGTACCGCGCTTCCGCCTCTTCGTTGGAAAGACGGACACGTTCGGAGTCGATGGCCGAAAGTACGGGCAGCGTCTTCAGGTCCAGCTTGGCTTTATCGAGAGCGCCTTTGGCCTGCGCGATGTTCTGCTGGCGGGCCTTCTGGGTGACTTCCAGTTCAGCGTACATCTTGCGCATGCTGGCTTCGCTCTGCTGCACCGAGGCTCGATAGTCGTCCAGGCGGTTCATCATGTTTTCGCGGTCGAACGCCGCAACAACGTCGCCTTTGCGAACCATGGTGCCGGACTTGGCGAGTTCCTGCAGCACAAGCGAGAAGTCCCCGCCGCCACCGCCGCCGAAACCACCGCCACCGCCTCCTCCACCGCCGCCAGGAAGCGAACCCGTGGTGGAGCCCATACCTCCGGCACCCATGGTGGACGAAGTGGAACCTGCGGCTCCGGTTCCGGTTGTGCTGCGTGCTCCAGCGGAGGTGCTGGCGCTGCCGCCTGTACGGCTGGTTGCCGCGCGCATCGCGGACGACATGGACCCGCCACCCGAACGAGCTGAGCTTCCGCCTGTGGCGGCTCCCGGCGATGCTGAAGCGCCCAGCGACGTATTGCCGCCGGACCTTGCCGCCACCTGCTGGCTGCCACCGCCGCCGAAGTTGGCGTTACGGGCGTTGCCGCCATCGCGACCAAAGCCGGACCGGCTGCCGCGCATCTGCGGCGTTGTTAATGAGACAAATTTTTCCGCACCCGTGGTCCCGGAGAGGCGCAGCCTGCTTTCCAGGCGCCGCTGCTCTACCGTCGCCGTGCGAACTCCACCCGCAGGACCTCCACCGCTTGTATCCTGCGGCGTTTGTTGGGTTTGCGTCCAGTACCAGCCACCTGCGCCGACGATCGCGACAAGCCCCAGACCCCACATCCAGCCGGTACGGCGGCGCGGTTCTTCCGGCGGCGCAGCGGGCGGCGGCACAATGGCCGGGCGCGCGGGCTGCTGCGATGGATCCGGAAACGGGAGTGGATTTGGCGATGCGCTGGAAGCGGACATGAGTTTACAGATGCTGGCAACGACCCAGCCGCGTAAATAGATGATCCTATTGGCGGTCGTTCGTAATGACGCAACTATCGTAACCTAGGTTAGCTGCGACGCAAGTAAAGTTATTGTATGGTCCGGTTCTATAACCTGGGACGGCGTTACCGGCGGACGATGACTTCCCGCAAATGGTCGCGGGTGACGAAGAACTTAATCGCCGTAAATCCAGCAAAAAGCTGCTCAATCGCCCGGTTGGTGAGAAACCGGATGGGCCGTACACGACCCTGCGCCGTGGTGGATACTGTACGCCGGTCCACAATGTGGTAGTTCAGCGCCGGAAGCTCAGTAATCCGCTCATCTGCATGAAAATAGAACAGAAGCAGGCCGCCCGGCTCGGTGATGCGGTGGAGCTGGACGACCACCTCCTCCAATAGCGGAGGCGCCATGAACTGTAACACATCCCACGCAAGCACGCCTTGGAACGTACCCGGCTCATGATCAAGCGTCATGGAGCCGAAGCGGTTGAGACGCTCGGGGTCGGACTGGTTGTCGAAGTACCCTGCCCCGCCGTGGGCGAAGCAGTCGTCGAGGGCGCGAGGCAGGCCGTCCTGCGTGGACTTATGTCCCTGCTCGGCAATGTACTGGATGTTGGCCTGGCTACCGCCGGTCAGGTCCAGGATGCGGAGGCCGGACCGGTCGCGCAGGGCATGAAAAAACTGATCGAGAGCATTGCTCGATCGGCGTCCCGCCCCGGGGATATCGGCTGATCCTGGGACGGGTGCAGACATCTCTTCGTGCAACAACGAGTCTTCCGCGCCGCCTTATTTCTTGACTTCGATCGGGATACCGCCAGCGGTGGTCGACGCGGGCGTCGCAGCAGCGGGAGCAGTACCAGTCGCGGCGGGGTTCACTGCCGGACGAGCGCCGGTAACGCCAGCGGCCGCGGCGGCTTGTTGCTTCTGCGCATCCGGACGCTGGATGTCCACACTGCCCTTGAAGTACGCGCCGTCTTCGATCACGATGCGCTGGGTCTTGATGTCGCCGACAAGCTTCGCTTCGCGGCGGATGTCGATCTTTTCGCCAGCTTCGACGTTGCCCTTGATCGCACCATGGACCACCACTTCACGAGCTTTCACGCCGGCGCTCACCTTGCCGTTGGGGCCGACCACGATTTTGTTTTCGTGCGCCTCGACGCTGCCTTCCACTTCGCCGTCGATGACAAGGTCTTCGCGAGAGTAGATCTGGCCCTTGATAACCACGGACTTACCAATCACGGCCGACGACGCCACTCGATGCGTATCCGTGGTGTGCAGGCTTTCGCGATGGCTCATCGTTGACATGGGAATACCTTCACGTCCAAGGTCCGACGGCGCGGGTACCGGGCTTGTAATCCGCGGTGCTGGCTCTTCTTCTTTACGCCTGTTCCACATCGCAAAAGTCGCTCCTCTCGTGTTCCAACGCAGGTGGGATTTCCATCCATCGTACTACTCCGTCACCGGTCGCTGCCACGCAAAGAAATGGAATTCAAGCGATTGTGCGTCGTGGTATCCAAAAGAAGAAGCCAATGACGAAACTACCCGCCGCACCGTTAACGATGGAAGGGTCCTGGATCTTGCATCAAATGATCCGCTTGCGCTGGAACAGCGCGGACCTCGAATCCAAGCTCGTTTCGCTGATTTCCAAGCTCGAATCGCAGGGTAGCGCTGCGTTTGCCATGCCCGGTCATAAGGGTGACCTGCTGCTGGTACACTTCCGCGCCACGCCCGATGCCTTGAACCAGGCCGACGTGCTGGTGGCCAAGGCGCTCGACGGCATCGCGGACATCGTGAATTCCTATGTGTCGGTGATCGAACTGGGGCTGTATGAGTCCAGTGTGAAGCTCTACGATTCGCTGGTGCAAAAAGGCGTAGTACCGCATTCGCCCGAATGGAACCAGGCCATCGAAGAAACCCTGGGACGTCAGCGTACCGCCATGGCCAGCCGCCTGTTTCCGGCCATCCCCGACGACAAGTACGTCTGCTTTTACCCGATGAACAAGCGCCGCGGCGAGATCAAAAACTGGTACGGCCTGCCGATTCAGGACCGTCAGCGTCAGATGGCCGAACACGGCGAGGTCGGACGGCGTTATGCAGGCGCGGTACGGCAGATTATTTCGGGATCGATCGGCTATGAAGCCTGGGAATGGGGCGTCGACCTGTTCTCCAACAATCCACTAGTGTTCAAGCACCTGGTGTACGAGATGCGCTTTGACGAGGCGAGTTATGACTACGGTGAGTTCGGCGAGTTCTTCTTTGGCGTACGCCTGAAGCCGGAAGGCGCAAGCGCGTACCTGAAGGGTGAGGCCATCGCGTAATGGCGGCCGCTGTCATCCAATCGATTGATACGGCGCGTGTACCGCCGCGCTGGGGGCTGTCGCGCATTGTGCTGTCGGACGGCACTACAGGGTACGGCGAGTTCACAGTCGAAGGTCAATTGCCGCCCGCCGAGGCCGCCCTGCACGACATGCGCGATGCCTTCATCGGCAAGACCGTCGATGAGGCGATGCGCCTGATCGAAGGCATCCACGACATCACGTTCTATCACGATGGTCCGCACTTTCAGTCCGCCCGCGCCGGCATTGAGATCGCACTGTGGGACCTTCGCGGCAAGCAACTGGGCCGTCCGATCTACGACCTGCTGCGCTGCCGGACTCGCGATTACGTCAAGGTGTACCAATGGGCCGGCGGCAACGAGCCATCGCCCGAAAAGGCCGCCGAAGAAGCGGCCGCAGTCGTCAGTCGCGGACTCCGCGCCATCAAGCTCAACGCCTGCCTGCCGACATCTGCGCTGGACTTTGACGGACGCATCCGCGCGGCGGTAGAGGTCGCACAGGCGATCCGCAACAAGGTGGGTCCGGGTGTCGAGATCGGCTTCGACTTCCACGGCCGTTGCAAGGTGAACAGCGCCACCGAACTGGCCAAGGCGCTGCAAGTGGTGGGTCCCAAGTTTTATGAGGAAGCCGTACGTCCGGAACTGAACCGCCACCTCGGTACGATTCGCGCGGCCGCCCCCGGCGTGATCTTCGCCACCGGCGAACGCATGTACCACCCCGAGCAGTTCCTCGACCCCTCGGTGCGCGACAACATTGGCTTGTTCCAACCGGATCTGGTCCACATCGGAGGCATTTCACGCACCTGGGCGGTCGCGCAGATCGCGGAGTACGACGGCAAGGCGATCGCGCCGCATTGTCCGCTGTCGCCGGTCGCGTTTGCGGCCTGTCATCAGATCGCGGTGGCGTCGAAAGCCGGTTGCATTCTTGAGTCTTCGCAAGGTATCCACTACAACGAGCATCTGCGAGGCGCAGGCGCGATCGACCCCTGGCTCCGCTTCATCCCGGAACCGCAGCGGGCGCAGTTCGCCATCATTAGCCAAGGCGAGTACACCGGGCACATGCAGGTGCTGACGGGTCCTGGATTGGGTGTGGATCTGGACTGGGACGAGGTCCTGCGAGCGGTGGAAGAAGAGAAGCAGAACCCGTGGAAGGATATGCGAATGCAGCTTCCCGACGGCCAGTTCTGTGACTGGTAGCGATGAACCACGAACCAAGAGATTAGCCCTGCGGGTAGATGCCGAGGCTGGCTTAGCGATTGCTCATAACCTCCTGTTATTGCAGTCTGCGCGGTAATCTCACGGTATGCCATTCTATGTCTTCACTCCGGAACAGGTGATCGAGCTGGGCGAATCAGATTTTCGCGAATTGTCGGTCGCCCGAGGTATTCTACTTGCCAGTTTCAGCCTGGAGGAGAAGTACCGAATGGTAATGCAGAACTATGCCGAGTTGGAGTCGGAAGTTTTGCAGGTGGCGGTCCAGCGAACGCTGCTTCCAGCAGATTGGATGTCATATTCTGATTGGGTCGACCACACGTTCTTGTTCAATCGGCGTTTGATGAATCTTTTGGCGACGGTAAAGCTCTATGAAGACCATGCCAAACGTGAAGTTTCAAAGGCATTAGGAATCAAGCGGAAGACAGTACACGAGTTGTTTCAGGAATATCGGGAGGCGCGAGAGGACTTCGCCTTCCTTTGCAACCTACGCGATCACGCCCAGCACTTTGCACTGCCCATTCAGCAGTTCGAGTTTAATAGTTCTTGGGAAGAGTCACCCAAGCGTTTGGTAAAGACGATTTCAATAATCTTAGACGCCGAATCGATTCAAGAAGACAACCGCCGCCAATGGCCGGATGAAGTCACAAAGACAAAGTCTCCCCGATTGGAGCCGCTGCTAAGAGGCGCAATAGAGGCTCTTGCGCGGATCCACGATGACCTCAAGCGCAGAACCAAGGAACAAAGGGAGCATGCGACAGCCTTGGCGTCTAAGTGGCTTGCATCCTTTGAGAATAGCGGTGACGGTTTGAAGTTTTTCACCGCTGTGGAGGGGTCGGCGCCCACGAATGGAGTAATCGCGAACGTTCAACAGCGATTCCTCGTCACGCAGGAACTTGTCAATAGAGTAGCGAGGAGCGGCTACGTCGGCACCGTCGCGCCGACTTTTCGAGATTGGCGGATCATGAGCTAGGATCGCACCTATGCGTCTGCACATCCGCCGTATCGGATCATTGCCATTGCTCGCGACCGTCAAGCGTTTGGCAAATGTCTATCGCGTCACCATACCCGTCATCGGACTGCTCGCACTGGCGTACAAGCGCTTCGGCATACGACCCGCAAGATACGCCAGGCGACCCGCCTTTACGGCATAATTCATCGCCACGGCCATCTTCTCTGCGTCGTCCGCTTCCGCAATCGCCGTATTCATGAGGATGCCGTCAAAGCCCATCTCCATGGCGATCGCCGCGTCCGATGCCGTGCCCACGCCCGCGTCGACAATGAGCGGAACTTCCGTGATCATCTCACGCATGATGCGCAGGTTCGTCGTGTTCTGGATGCCCAGCCCTGAGCCGATGGGCGCAGCCAGAGGCATGACAGCCGCCGCACCCGCGTCGATCAGTTTGCGAGCGTTTACCAGATCGTCCGTCGTGTACGGCAGAACGACAAAGCCTTCCTTGGCGAGAACGCGCGTCGCTTCCAGCAGACCTTCATTGTCGGGCAGCAACGTCTTCTCATCGCCGATCACTTCCAGCTTCACCCAGTTCGAAAGACCCACCTCGCGACCCAGGCGCGCCGTACGAATGGCTTCGTCCGCGGTGTAGCAGGCAGCCGTGTTCGGCAGGATGAACATCTTGTTGCGGTCGATGTAGTCGAGCAGCGACTCCTTGCTCTTGTCCGTGAGGTTGACGCGGCGCACGGCCACCGTCACCACTTCCGATTCCGACGCCGCGTGGCACCGGGCCATTTCCTGAAAACTACGGTACTTGCCCGTACCGACAAACAGGCGGGACTTGAATTCGCGGTCGGCAATCCGGACGCTGTCGCTCATATCTTCAGTTTAGGAGAAACCGCACAGTCACCGTCGTCAACACTTCCACGGGTTCGCCATTCAGCAACGTCGGCTTGTACTTCCACTGCCGTACGGCATCCGTCGCCGCCTGCACCAGGCCGGCATGCAGACCCGGCGTACGCGACACCGGATTCAGGACGTTGCCCTCTTTCGAGATCACTGCGTCCAGTTCCACATCGCCCTGTATGCCTTGCGATTGCAGTTCCGCTGGATAGGTCGGGTTCACTCTATGAATGAGGGTGGCAGGTTGGATGTTGCCGCCGACCCGAATGCGTTGCGGAGGTCGGTTCGCTGCAGGCGCCGAGGCAGCAGGCCGTACCCCGGTCACCGACACCGTCTCGCGGATCTGGCCGATGCGCAGTGTGACGGTCAACTCCTCATTTGGCAGGGTAAAGCTGATGGGGCCGCCGGTGGCGCGTACAAACCCGGGCTGCATCACGGCAAACAGATAGCTTCCCGAGTCGATGTCTAACGAGATCGTGCCGTCAGGACCTGTGGTGCCGGAGGCTGCGACGATCTGCGGTGCGTCCACGCGGCGCAACTCAATCCTCGCGCCCGGTACGAACGCCCCGCTGGGGTCGCGCACGGCGCCTCCCAGGTGCACCTTGGCAGGTTGCGCCTATAAAGCAACAACCAACACTAGACCAGACAAAATACTTTTCATCGAAATCTCCAATAGCTGAGCCAACACCACCTAGGTCGCCGCAATGGAAAGGTAGATGGATGGTAAGCGTCCATCGTTGATCTGCCGTTGCTGCCCTCTCCCTCAGCACGGAGCGGCGTCCTCTACCAGCAGTCCGGTTCCCGATTGCGCCAACGGTCCGGCGACTCTCCCCTGCCTCCGAGGGGCCTCGCGACCGTACGCGCGGAAGCGGAGTGTGCTCCGTGGGCGGTAGCAACGGCAGGCTATTTACGCGCGGCCTTGGCGTCCGCAATCAACTTTGAGAGCCGGTCCAACTCCGCCGTCGAAATCCGTTTGGACTTGCCATCAATCATCGCCGCCACTGCTGCCTCGACATTCCCGTTAAAGAATGTATCGATCATGTGACGGACCGCCGTACGCTTGGCCTTCTCAATCGACCCAGTGGGTAGGTAGACGTACTTGGCGCCCTCGGCCTCATGCCGGACATGGCCTTTCTCCACCAGAATCCGCAAAAGAGCCCGGATTGCCGAATAGCCCGGCGCATCGGCAATCGCTTCCTGGATTTCCGCCGCGGACGCACGGCCTTTCTGATACAGAATGTCCATGATCTGGCGCTCGCGACGGCTTAATGATGGGGTCATGCGAATTTGTTAGCAGTATGCTGTTTTCCTAGCACTCTGTCAATCGAAAAGGCCGAATGTCCGCTCCCGGGACGAATCCCAAAACCGGACATAAGCGATAGTTTCAGGGGTCCAAAATTTTTTGAATGAAGTCGGAACAAATCGCAACTCGGGACGTATATATGGGTGTGAAGGGCAGACGAAAACAGCCCGGAAACAGAGCAAACGGCGCAGTCGGACGAGATCGCCACAGCGACCGTTAGAAAAAATCGTACAGATTCCAAGGAGCGTCCTACCATGAAGAAGTTTGTCATTGCCTTTGCTACCGTAGCCCTCGCCGTCGCGAGCGCCGCTGAGAAGCGTACCATCACCCTGTACTCGCCGTCCGTTATCGGTGGGCAGGAACTGAAACCGGGCGACTACCGCATCGTCGTAGACGGCAACAAGCTGTCGATCAAGGACGGCAAGCGCACCATTGAAGCCCCGGTGAAGGTGGAAAGCGAAGCCAAAAAGTTCGACACCACCGCCGTTCGCTACGCGGCCGACAAGGAAGTTACCGAGATCCGTCTGGGCGGGTCCAATACCAAGCTGGTGTTGGGATCGAGCGCCTCGAACGCCAACTAACTTTTCTGACAGTGTTGTAGTACTCCCCTCCAATCCTCCAAGCGAAAACGGCGGCAAACGGCTCCTTTCGAGCTGCTTTGCCGCTGTTTCGTTTTCCAGAGCTTTTCCTCTCTTGCAATTTTTAGCCCATTGGCTAACCCCACCTAAAACCCCATAGTTCGGCGACGTAGTGTATTCCCCTTAGTCGATGGGGAATAGTTTTCCTCAGGCCCCTCTTTTCAACTAGTTACAAGCACTCCAAGGCGCCGCGGCACGCCATTTTCCTTTGGCGACCCAGGTGCACTTATAGGGTGCGTAAGGCAAACGACCCGCAAGCAATACGCCGGTCAGATGCCGAGAGATAAACAGGAGAACTGAACCATGAAGATCAAGAGCAAGATCAAGGCTGGCGACGAAGGCTTCAAGATCACCTGGGGCACTTAAACCCTGGCGCAGCCGATCCTCAGCAACCGCAGACAACAAGACCGTAATTCCCGACAGAAAGGACCTGACACCACCATGAAGATCAAAAGCAAGATCAAGGCCGGCGACGAAGGTTTCAAGATCACCTGGGGCACCTAAACCACCCCCAAGCGGCAGTTCGAGCAACGCAACCCAACAGCCACCCAACGGCAAGCCGAAGGACACGAAGACGATGAAAATCAAGAGCAAGATCAAGTCCGGAGCCGACGAAGGCTTCAAGATCACCTGGGGCACCTAGACCCTGGCGCAGCCTGTACTGAGACTGCAACTCCGATATCTGCAAATAAGGACACCGAGAACATGAAGATCAAGAGCAAGATCAAGGCCGGCGACGAAGGCTTCAAGATCACCTGGGGCACCTAGTCTGAGAGCTGTTCTCTCCTAGGCTTCTAATCCCCCTCAGTAGTAGTGGTCGGCTGCCACGCCGATCCGGTGCCGGATTCTGAAGATCGCGCCCGATGCGGCACGTTTCAGTACGGCAAGAAGCAGGCGCCAGTGAGTCCGCAATTGTCTGCGCAGCATTTCGAACTCACTTGGGCGGGGTCGACTGACCCGATAACCTGCGGTCCCCTTACCCCTTTAGTTTTGCGAACGCCTCTGCGATGTCCCGTTTCGCTTCCTCGCGAACCGGAATGAGCGGCAACCGCGGTGGTCCGCCGTAATAGCCATTCAAGTCCATGGCATGTTTCAGGCCAGGTATGCCATGCACGACCGTGACGAGCTCAGCGGCCCTCGTGATGCGTTGCTGCCAGTCCGCGGCGGCTTCCGCTTCGCGGGTACGATAGGCTTCCCAGATCGTGATCACTGCATAAGGTGCTGCGTTGGCAAATGCGAGAATCGCGCCTGTTGCTCCTGCCTGTAATGCGGGCCACAGTGCTGTGGCCGATCCATTCAGTACCTGAAAGCCCTTACGGCATTCCGCCAGCATGCGCGACATCTTGTCGACATTGCCGGAACTCTCCTTGATTCCAAGGATGTTCGGGTGGTTCGACAGCCGCGCGACGGCCTCCACCGCGATGTCCACGCCGGTGGTCTGTGGCCAGTTGTAGATGATAAGCGGGATCTTGGTTTGGTCCGCCACCGCACCAAAGTACAGCGCCTGGGCATCGGCGTTGTTCAATAAGTTCTTGTAATAGTGCGGCGTACGTACCATCGCCGCCTTGTAGCCCATTTCGGCGGCGCGATTGGTCAGCGCCACCGTCTCCTTCACACTCTCAACGCCCGTACCTGCGATCAGAATCTTCTCCGGCGCGGCGTACTTGGCGGCGAGTTCCCACACACGGTACTTCTCCTCCGGCGTGAGCATTACGCTTTCGCCCGTCGACCCCGTCACCACGTAGCCGGACAGCGTGGTGCGATTCCATTTGGCGATGTTGTGTTCGATCTTTGCGGCGTAGATTTCGCCGGCATGGTCAAAAGGCGTCGTGATAGGAGGAAAAATGCCTTGCAGTTTCATGTCGCGTAAGAAGCCGGATGTTTTGGTGATGCCGGGAAGGAGATTCGAAATTCAAAAAGGCAGGCCCGCGAGGCTTACCCATACGAGGAAGCGTCGGTACCTGCCTTTCCACCTGTTAGCGAGACAAGGTCGAAAAAACTACTACTTGAGGAAGACGATGACGAGCGTGTAGAGCGCCAGCGATTCGATCAGCACGAGGCCGAGAATCAGCGCGAAGCGGATGCCCGCCGAAGCGCCAGGGTTACGAGCCATTGCTTCCACGGCGCCGACGACAGCCTTGCCCTGGCCGAGGCCGCAAAGGCCGGAGGCGATGGCCATGGCGAACGGGCTGAGAGCCGCGAGGTCCACCGAATATCCCTTGGGGTTGGCTGCGCCCTGGGCGAACGCCGGAGTGGCGAGAGCCGACAGGACGAGAGCCAGCATGAACAGATTGCTGAACTTACGCATTGTACTTGTGTGTACTCCTTATGAATTTGCCGTCCGCGGTTCCAGCCAGGAGGTGGTTCGTTCCAGGCATCTGGGGATGTGGGCGCTCACACTGGCATCCGCACAACGGCATGTACTGCAACTGAAAACTGTTTAGTGTTCGCTTTCCATCGCGCTCGACACGTAGATCATGGTCATCAGCGTGAAGATATACGCCTGCAGGAACGATACGAACACGTGCAGGCCCATGAACACAGCGGGCACCAGCACATAGGTCAAACCAAGGAACGCGATGGTCACCTGTTCGCCCGCAAACATATTGGCGTAGAGACGAACGGTGAGCGACAAGGGGCGCGCCAGATGGCTGACGATTTCAATCGGCAACATGATCGGGGCCATCACCGGAATGGGACCCAGGAAGTGGGCGCCGTAGTGAATCGGGCCCTGCTTCTTCAAGCCGAGATAGTTATAGAAGATGAAGGTGGCGAGCGCGCAGCCCAGCGGCACCGGCGGGAACATCGTCGGCGATTCAAAGCCGGGGACGATACCGATCAGATTGCAGAACAGTACGAACAGGAACAAGGTGCCAAAGAACGGCACCAGATGACCGCCATGGTGGATGCCCACTTCGTCGGTCTGCCCACGCAAAAAAGTGTACAACGACTCGAGCAGATGCTGCATCTTCGTCGGCGCCTGCACCGAAAAGCCCGAGCGCACGATACCGAACACGATCAGCATCAGCACGAAAACCAGCAACTGCATGGCTTGGAAGTTATTCCAGGGCCGGGCAGGATTTTCGGCGTGCAGGCCAAAGGCCGCAAGAAGAGCGTTGGCGGGTCCTGCCAGAAACTGGTTCAGGAACGCGGTGATCCAAAGTTCGTGGTGCATGCGATACGTGGTACGGGTGCGATTACGAAGACGGCGACGTCACGAGTTCATAGACGATTTCAGCTAACACCGCCGCAACCGCTGTTGCCAGACCTGCGAACACAGGCCAGGGACTCATGCCGGTAGTTTTTATCATACCAAAGACCGCCCCGCCGATGATCAGGTACCGGAAGATCAGTCCAAAAGCCTGTCCGCGCGGCGACGTTTCCGTGGTCGGACCCAGAGAATTCACAAATCGCTTGATGAGCAAAAAGCTCAGGTACGCAAGCAGCGAACCGCAGGCAAAGGCCACTGCTTCTCTACTGGTGTACAGCAATGCACAAGTGGCCGTACCCAGTACACCCAGGATCGCGAAGAAGCGGTCGATCCGGCGCAAAGCGTCGCGGTAGAACAGGTCGTTCATCGCCGTCACTCCTGCGTATCCCGCAGCAGGTCCCGAATGAGACTAACGAACCCGGCAACCACGCCAATGATCAGAAATACGATCTGCAGGAAGGTGGTGCCCAGCCAGCGGTCCAGGCCGTACCCGATAAGCCAGCCGACAAAGACGCAAGCGGGCAAGATCGTGGCCAGGCTCAGGTAGTGAGCTACTTGAGCGAGCACCGGCAGGTCTTTGCGCGGACGCGGCATCGGTCTGTAGTCAGTATCGCACCCGAACCTCCTGGCGTTCTGATATAAGTGGTGTCGCCCAATAAAGGGGTCTTAATCAAGCACATGACAAGGTTCAAGTTCGCGCTGGCGGCTCTGCTCGCTGCCGGCATCATCATGTTCGGGCAGACCACTGCCACATTAAACGGAACGGTCAGCGACAAGAGTGGAGCCGCCGTTCCGAATGCAGAAGTAAACGCAATCAACGTCGATACGCGCGTGGAGCGCAAGGTAACCAGCAACGATGACGGTTCCTTTACGATCCCGTTCCTCGCCCCCGGCAACTATCGCGTTGTCATTCAAAAGCAGGGATTCCGCAGCGTCAATCAGGAAAACGTCCGGCTCGAGGTCAACCAGGTGGCACGCCTGGATGTTGGCCTGGAAGTCGGCCAGGTGAGCGAATCAGTAAACGTTACCGAAAAGCCGCCAGCCATCGAATCGGAAAGCTCCTCGATCGGCCAGGTGGTCGAAACCAAAGCCATTCAGGACCTCCCCCTCAACGGCCGCAACTTTGTCCAACTCGCGATTCTCGGCCCTGGCGTGACGGGCGTGGGCTTCAGCTCCCGCGGCACCATCATGAGCGGCAGCCGTCCGGACGATCTTCGCCCGGGTTCGGAAATCTTCGCCAACGGCAATCGTGAAGGCTCCAACAACTTCCTCATCGACGGTAGCGACAACAACGATCGTCTGACGCTGAGCATCGTGCTACGGCCTTCGGTAGAAGCCGTACGCGAGTTCAAGATCCAGACCAACATGTTCGCCGCGGAGCAGGGCCGCAACTCCGGCGCCACCGTGAACGTACTCACCAAGTCCGGCTCCAACGAATGGCACGGCAGTGCGTACGAGTTCTTGCGCAACGACAAGATGGACGCGCGCAACTACTTCGCCAACCCCGCAGTGGCCAAGCCCGCGTTCCGTCAGAATCAGTTTGGCGCCAGCTTCGGCGGCAAGGTGATCCCCAACAAGCTGTTCTTCTTCACCAACTACGAAGGCTTCCGCCGCCGTATTGAACGTACGTTCGTCAACACCGTACCCACGATGGAAACGCGCGTCGGCAACTTCACCGGCGTACGCGACATCTTCGACCCGCTCACCACGCGGGCTGATGCATCGCTCCCCACCGGCTTCCGCCGCGATCCGTTCCCCGGCCGCATCATCCCCACCAATCGCCTCGATTCGGTGATGGGCAAGTTCGCCCTGTTGTATCCCGCGCCGCAGCGCTCCGGTCTGGTCAACAACCACACCAGCCAGCCCAAAGAAGCCCAGCAGTGGGACCAGGGCGACGGCCGTCTGGACTGGAACTGGAACGAGAAGAACACCGTCTACGGACGCTTCTCCCGTCAGGACACGCTCACCACGCGTCCTTCCACCTTCACTAACGTCACCGGCGTTCCCGGCGCATCGGGCCCCGTCGGCCTGGGCAACGAAGATACCTTCGCCGGCGATTCCAAGCTCAATACCTACAACGCGAACCTGAGCTGGATCCGTACCTTCACGCCCACCGTCGTGATGGAAGCCCGCATGGGCTTTTCCCGCTTCAATCTTACCTTCCTGCAGGAAGGCGCAACGCCCGGCGCGCAGCTTGGCGAAAAGGCGGGCATCCGCGGCGCGAACCAGGGCCAGAACTCCGACGGCTTGCCGATCTTCAGCCCCGCCGGCTACACCGGCATCGGCCAGACTCGCTCGCTGCCGATCTACCGCATCCAGAACACCTTCCACCCGACGGTGCAGTTGACCAAGCTCACCGGTAAGCACACCATCAAGGGTGGCTTTGAAACGCGCCGCCGTCAGGTGACGCAGTTCCAGACCAACCGTGGCAACGGCCGCTTCAACTTCGCCCGCACCTTCACCGACGATCCCAACAACACCGCAACCACTGGCGACGCCATGGCCGCCCTGCTGCTCGGCACCGCCAGCACCATCGAGCAGGACTTCACCCTGGTGTTCCCCGGCATGCGCTTCTGGGAATACGGCACCTTCATCCAGGACGACTGGAAGGTGAACAGCCGCCTCACCATCAACATGGGAATCCGCTATGAGCTGGACACCCCCGTGATGGAAGTGGCCAACCGTATCTCGAACTTCGACGTCACCACCGGCAAGCTGTTGATCGCCGGCTTCAACTCCGATCGCCACACCAACATCAAGGCCGACGGCAACAACTGGGCTCCCCGCCTGGGCTTTGCCTTCCGCCTCACCAACAAGACCGTTCTACGCGGCGGCGGCGGCATCTTCTACAACCCGGTGGGTTCCGAAGCCGCTTACCTGCGCCTGCACCGCCAGTTGCCGTTTGGCCCCATCAACGCCATCGACATCAACCAGTTCAACCCGAATCCGCGCCGCGTGCAGGATGGCCTCCCGGCAATCCCCGTACTCGACCCGAACATCGTGTCGAACAACCCCACCGGCGGCATGATCGCCATCGATCAGCAGCTGCGTTCCGGCTACGCCCAACAGTTCAACTTCCAGATCCAGCAGGCGCTGCCCAAGGACCTGGTGTTCAAGATCGGCTATGTCGGCAACCTCGGCCGCGACCTCGACTATACCTACGACATCAACCAGCCCGTGCCGGGTCCCGGTGCGCCTGGTCCTCGCCGTCCGCTCATTGGCCGCGCTCCCAACGTCGTCGGCGTGACGTACAACACCTTCGACGGCCGCTCGGCGTACCACTCGCTGCAATCCACTCTGGAACGCCGCTTTGCCAACGGCATCGGCTTCCTCACCGCCTACACCTGGGCCCACTCGATCGACAACGTACCGAACGCCTTCGGCGGCGCCGACAACGGCCCGATCCCGCAGGATTCGCGGTACCGCAACGTCGACCGCGGCAGCAGCGGCTTTGACATCCGTCATCGCGTGACGCACTCCATGAACTGGTCTACGCCGTTCGGCAAGGGTCGCCGCTGGGGTGCAAACTCCAACGCCGTCTCCCGCGCCATCCTCGGTGGCTGGGACATGAACGTGATTTTCACCGCGCAGACGGGCCTTCCCTTCACGCCGGTGCTGAACACCTCGGTCAGCAACTCGGGCGCCAGCCGTCCGATGCGCTTGGGCAGCGGTGAAATCGCCAACCCCGATCGCGCCATGTGGTTCGACACGTCGTTCAACACCGCTGGTGCGGCCTGGGGTGTCCCGCAGACCTTCACCTTTGGCAACAGCGGACGCAACATCCTGCGTGGACCCGGTCGTATCAACTGGGACTACTCTCTCTTCAAGGACTTTTCGCCTTCGGAGAAGTGGCGTCTGCAGTTCCGCGCGGAGTTCTTCAATCTGTTGAACACCCCGCAGTTTGATCTGCCGAATCCGGCCGTAGGAAGCCCGAACGCAGGCATCATCACGTCGACGGTGGGCAACCCCCGCCAGACGCAGTTGGGCTTGCGGTTGTCTTTCTAAGCCGCAGCATTACGCAACAAGGCCCGCTTCGAGGGATACCCCTCGGGCGGGCCTTTCGTTTGTGTCATCCTAGACCCTTGTGTTAGCCCGCGTTTATCTGCTCTGCGCGATCCCCGCCGTCATCGCGTACCTGCCGTTCCAGTTTCTGCCGCCCATCTCGGACGACTACACGCAGATTGCCCTGGGACGCAAGTACGGCGCACTCTCCCAGTGGGCGGACCTCGCGCAGGACGCGCTGTACCGTTGCCGTGCGACATCCATCCTCATCACCCATTGGACGGAAAGCCTCGTGGGCGTCAGCGCGCCATTCCTTTACGCCACCAGCCTCATCGTCCACATCCTCAACATCGGCCTGGTGGTGATGCTCGGCTCCTGGCGCTACATCGGCTGGCCCATCGCTATCGCCTCCGCCGTATTCTTCGCCGTACATGAAGGACATCAGGAAGCCGTCGTCTGGTATGCCTCGCTGCCGGAACTGCTGGTGTTCACCTTCACCTTACTGGCGATTCTGGTCACCATCCGCAAGCGCTACGCCGCAGCCTATGCGATGTTCGCCCTCGCCCTGCTCAGCAAGGAGTCGGGCGTCGTTTTTGTGCCCCTCTTCGCCCTCATTTTGTGGCTGGATGACGTCCCGCTGCCGCGGATCGCCCTGCTCACCACACCCTTCGCGATCACCGCCGCACTCTACACCCTCGCCATCTTCGGCGCCAAGCAGGACCATCTGCATTTCAACGACGGCACTTTCCAACTCGGCCCCGGCTTCCTCACGGTGCTCATCATCTCCACCGGACGCTTGCTGTGGTTCTGGGGCGTACTCGCGCTCATCGTCCTCGCACTCAAACGCCGCTACGGCTTCATCGCTGCCGGACTCGTCTGGATAGCCATCACAATGCTGCCGTACGTCTTTCTGACCTACATGCCGCGAATGCCCAGCCGCCATACGTACCTTGCCAGCCTCGCGCTCGCCATCTTCGTAGGCGCCGCCTGGATCGAGGTCCGGCAATGGAGAAAGCCTTGGGCAAACGCCCTTGTGGTTATCATCCTCGCGCACAACATCGGCTACCTCTGGTACAAAAAGTACCCGCAGTACGTCCGCCGCGCGGAACCCACAGAGAAGCTAATCGAGTACTCGCGGGAACGTCAGGCCGAGCCCATCGTCGTCCGATGCTTCCCCTTCGGCGAGGTCATCGCATCGGACACCTTGATCGTCGGCGCACAACGTCCACGCAACATGTTTCGTTGGGACCCTACAGTCGCAACAGGCTACTGCGACACGTCGCGACCCTGATTGCCCAACACCGTCATCGTATCCGCCACTAGCGACAACAACGTCGCGGTCGCGCCCGCGTCGATCTTGTCCCAGGTGTCAGAAGGCTTGTGATAATCGCCATGCAGGCCAGAGAAAAAGAACAGGATGGGCACACCCTTGCCGGTGAACGACGTATGGTCGCTTGCGCCATAACCGGCACTACCCGAAAGATCCGGCTTTAGCCCCGGATACTTCCCCACCAGCGGCTCCACCACACCGCGTACGCCCGCGCTGATCACAAACACCTTGCCATCGCGGATCCGTCCGATCATGTCCAGGTTGATCATCGCCACCGCTTTCTGCAGCGGCAGCGCCGGATGATTCACGTAGTACGACGACCCCAACAGCCCGATCTCCTCGCCAGCAAACGTCAGGAACAGGATGCCCCGCTTCAGCCGCCCTGGCCTCTGCGAAAACCATCGAGCCAACTCGATCACCCCGCTCGTACCCGACGCATTGTCGTCCGCCCCCGGATGCGTCACACCCGGCGTACCCAAGGAAAACTGCTCGCCGCTGCCCAGATGATCGTAGTGCGCGCCGATGATCACGTACTCATCCGTCTCCCCCGGCAGGTACGCGTACACATTGCGGACCTCGCGAGACCTCCGCTCAATGTCCACTTCCATCGCCACAGACACGCCAGCCGGAAACGCAAATGATCGTGGCTGCAAGTCGCGATCGATGTCTCGGCCAATATCGTCCAGGCTATGTCCTGCACGCTCGAACCACGCATTCGTATCGGCGGCGCGCATCTGGATCACCGGTATCCCCACATCGCCAGGACCTGCGCTGCGAACAAACGGCTCCAGGCGATCGTCATTGCTGCCACGGCTGAACATCGGCGTCACAAAGATCACCCCTTTGGCCCCATGTTGACGGGCGTTCAAAGCCTTATTGGCAAGCTGCGAATGCGCCGTATACGACCTTCCCTCAAACGCGCTGTAATCGTCGTACTCCTGCGGCTCCTGCCGCAACACCAGCACGATTTTGCCCCGTACATCGACGCCCGCATAATCGTCGTACCCGTACTCTGGCGCCGTGATCCCGTACCCCGCAAACACCACCGCGCCAGCCGCCTTGCCCACACCGGAGAACGGCAACGCCACAAACTCACGGCTGGACTTACGGCTTTGCGTCTGCCCATTCACCGTAAACTGCAGCCGGTTGCCGGACCCCAACCGAGCGCGCGAAGTCAGCACAAACGGCTGCATCTTCGGATGCAATCCGAAAGACTCGAACCGTTTGGCAATAAAGTCTGCCGCACGATCCAGGTTCTCCGACCCCGAACCGCGCCCGCCCATCTTGTCCGCAGTCAGCGCCTTGATGTTCTCCAAATACACGTCCGGGCGGACAATCGGCTTGAAAACCGAATCATCCGCCCGGAGCGCAAACAGGAAAACAGTGAGGCCGCTAAGGCCACGCGGCAGGTTCACTTATTTTTTCAGAACTCCTGGAATCGAGACTTCGCAGCACTTCTCGCCAGCGTTGTTGGCCGTCTTCTGATAATCCAGCTCAAACTTCAACGCCGCCTGCAGACCCGGCCACGGTTGCGGATCTAGCCGCCGCCCGTTGATGAACAACATCGGCGTCTTGTCGATGCCCAACGCCCGACCTTCCGCCATGCTCTTCCGCACCTCGGACTCGGTGGACTTGTTATCCATACAGCGGCCCAGTTGCAGCGTATCCAGGCCCTGCGTACCGGCCCACTCAATCACCTTGTCCTTCAGATTCTGCGGCGTGAACCCCTGCTGGTTTTCGAACATCCAATCGTGATAGTTCCAGAACTTGGCAGGCTCGGCGCGGAACACACAACGTCCAGCAATCGCAGCAGGCATCGACCACGGATGGATCTGGGTGATCGGATAATCCTTGAAGTACACCCGTACATCGTTGCCGAACTCCTGCATCAGTTGCCCGCGCAGGATCTTCGCTTCTTCCTTGCAATACGGGCATTCAAAGTCGCTGAACACCGTGATGACGGCCTTCGCGCCCGGCGTACCAAAGCTCGGCGACATCTCCGGCTTCAGCTTGTCGATGTTCTGCTGAAACGGGTGCTGGTTGATGTCGCTCACCATGCCCTGCACGATCTTGCCGTCGCGCCAAAGGTAGTTGCGCTGAATTACTTCCTCGCCCATATAGACGAGTACGACGTTGAACTCCTGGAACCCCGGCAAGTACTTCGAAGCCACCGGATCCGTCACCTTGATCATCAGCTGCGGATTATCGCTCCAGCCTTCCATGGCTTTGACATACGCCGTGATCTTGGCCTTATCGAAAGCAGCTGAACCAGCAGCAGCCGGCTTAGGCTGCGCGAAGGCAGCAACAGAGGCGCAAACCAGCGCCACAAAACTCAGAAAGAACTTCTTCATTGGATCTCGTATAGATAGTTAGACGCTTACATCACCGGTCCGATACGCCATGGCACAAACTCTTTGTGACCGAGCGTTTCCGCGCACGTCCGTTCCCCGGACGCGACACGCAGACACATATCAAAAATCTCTTGCCCCACCTGCTGTACCGTCGCTTCGCCTTCCGCGATGCGACCCGCGTTGATGTCCATGTTCGGCGTCATCCGCTTGTACATGGCCTGATTGGTCGCCACCTTGATCACCGGTACGGACGGGAAGCCGATCGCGCTACCGCGGCCCGTGGTGAACACGATCAGGTTGCAGCCGCCGGCCGCCAGCCCCGTGAGCGACACCGGGTCGTACCCCGGCGTATTCATGAACACAAAGCCCGGCGTGGTGATGCGTTCGGCGTAATCCACAACGTCCGTCATCATCGACGTACCCGCCTTGGCCACCGCACCCAGCGACTTTTCGAGGATGTTCGTGAGCCCGCCTTCCTTGTTGCCCGGCGACGGATTGTCGTCAAAGCTGCCGCCGAAACGATTGAGGTACGTCTTGTAGTCCTTCACCGTCTGCAGCAACTTCTCGCCCACGGCACGGCTCCGCGCACGCTTCACCAGCAGATGCTCTGCGCCAAAGATCTCGGTCGTCTCAGCCAACACGGACGACGCGCCGATCTCGGCCAGCAGGTCCGACGCGTACCCCAAAGCCGGGTTTGCCGTAATGCCGCTAAACGAGTCCGACCCGCCGCAGTTCAGCCCGACCACCAGCTTCGATGCCGGAACTTCCACGCGCTTCTCCGCCGCTGCCTGCTCAATAAACTGCGCCACAGCCTTGCGCGCCGCTTCTACCGTCGATGTCGTACCGCCGGTGTTCTGCAACGTCATGCCCACCAACCGGTTCGACCGCGGCGTATCCTTGCCCAGGTAATGGTCAATCTGGTTGACCTCGCAACCCAAGCCCAGAATGATCGCCGACGAGACGTTGGGATGGTCCAGCACGCCCGACAGCGTACGCTGCAACTGGCGCGTATCCGGCCCGATGGACATGCCGCAGCCTTCGCCATGCGGAAACGCCACCACGCCATCGACATTGTCCGGCAGCTTGACGTCCTTGAACGCAGCCGCAATCAACTCCGCCGTATGCGCCGCGCAGTTCGACGCCGCGACGACAGCGATGTAATTGCGAGTGCCGACGCGGCCGTCTTCCCGCTGGAAGCCCAAAAACGTCGGCATCTTGGCAGGCGCGGGTGGAAACGGAATCTCCTGCTCCGGAAACTCGTAGTTGAAGTGGATCTCTTCAAACGCGACGTTCTGCACGTGCACATGGTCGCCGGCGTGGATGTCCACGCGAGCCCGCCCGATCACCTGGCCGTACCGGATGATCGTTTCGCCCGGCCGGATGTCGAACAGCGCCATCTTGTGTCCCGCCGGAACCGCATTATTCGCGGTCACCTCAAACGGACCGACCTTCAACTTCTGGCCGGGGTTGAGCGGCACGCGCGCGATGCCGACATTGTCGGTGGGATGCAGATGGATGACCGAATTCTCGGCCGTGGGCAACTTGGTGATGTCGAGCAGACTCATGGTTCCTTACCGCAACAGGACGGTTTCCGTAATTTGTTCGCCGCGATGGACCTTCAATTTTCCATTCGCGCCGGGGTGAATCCAAAGGCCATCTTCGCCGGGAACAGGGATCTCTGCAGGACTGCTGACTTCCACAAAATCAGTCCCCCAATCGACGCCCGGCAACAGACGGCTAATGTGTATGTGCGCGTGGCATTGTGTACGAACTTTGTCGCCATTCACTGCGACGCCCCACGCCGTCTCGCCCCACAACTCCTTGGCTTTGGCGATGGCAGCCGTCCAAAGTTCGGTGCGCTGCTGCGGCGTCAGGTCCGCCAGCCGATGTCCCTTCGCGGTATGTACGCGGGGCAACACCAAATGACGGTTCGGCTTCCGTGGATTGATGTCCTTAACGGCAAAGGTGGACACGCCTTCCGGGTGCTTTTCCGCCTCTAGGCAAAGGCTGCACTGGCGCGCCTTCATCGCCTCCGGATTCGTAAGATCGCACGCGCAATCCACCATCTGGGCGGGCGCGCACAGCACAAATCCGGCGAGAAACAGAAGGGCAATCCTCGTCACAATTCCAGTCTAACTCTATACTGAAAGTTGTCCCGTCTGCTGACTCTCATCCTGCTCGCCGCATTGAGCCTGCTGTACTTCAGCGGCCTTTCGGACGTAGGTCTGCTGGGTCCCGACGAGCCTCGCTACGCCGCCATCGGCCGCCAGATGGCCAGATCCGGCGACTGGGTGACCCCCGTCCTCTGGGGCAATCCCTGGTTTGAAAAACCGGCCCTTTTGTATTGGATGACCGGCATCGGCACCGTACTCGGCCTCGGTCCGGAACTCGCTCCCCGCCTGCCCGTAACGCTCTCTGCCGTACTCTTCATCGTCTTCTTTTGCTGGATTCTGTCGCGCAACCTCCCAGGCAGCCCAGTCCCGCTTTACAGCAGCATCATCCTTGCGACATCCGCCGCTTGGATGACTTATGGCTTTGTCTCCGTCACCGACATGCCGCTCGCCGTATGCTCGGCGGCCGCCATGCTGCTCTCGGTCTACTGTTGCGCCCCCGCCTGGGTCGCAGGCCTCCTCCTTGGCCTCGCCGTACTCGCCAAAGGCCTCGCCGGCTTCGTGTTTTTCGCCCCCGTCGTGATCTGGCTTCTCTGGATCAAAGAGTACCGGCGTCTGGCCATCACGTTGCTCGTGGCGATCCTCACCGCCACCCCCTGGTACGTCCTCTGCTACCTCCGCAACGGCCAAGCCTTCATCGACGAGTTCTTCGTCAAGCACCACTTCCAGCGCTTCTCCACAGACGCGCTACGCCACGTCCAGCCCTGGTACTTCTACATCCCCGTGATGCTCGGCGCCGTCTTCCCCTGGACCCCGCTCTACGGCGTCCTCTTCCGCAAGTCGCTCTATGAGGACCGCCGCATCGCCATGATCGGGCTTTGGGTGCTCTGGGGCGTCGTGTTCTTCTCAGTCTCCAAAAACAAACTCCCCGGCTACATCCTGCCGGTAGTCCCCGGCGTCGCCGTACTTTTGGGACTCGCCGCAGACCGTTCGCCCCGCTGGGTCCTCGCGCTGTCCGCCTGGCTGCTTTCGGTGATCCCCGCCCTTGCCCACATCCTCGGCCCCGCGCTCGACCACGGCCTCACCAAGGTCGCGATCCCCAATCCACCGGCTTGGGGCGCCGTCGTAGCCGGCATCGCAACCATCTGGTGCCTCGGCAAACGCCGCCACGCCATGGTCGCCGTAGCACTGCTCTTCCTCATCCCGGTGCTCTACATGAAGCAGGTAGCCTTCCCGGTCCTGAACCAGAGCGTCTCCGCACGCGAAGCCGCCAAGCGAGGCGCACCCGTCTGCGCCGACGCCTCCAAGCGCGACCTCTACTACGGCCTCAACTACTATCTGGACGTCCAGCAAAAGCTTCCCGTCTGCGGCGACGTCGCCACTCCTCCGTGAGATGACCAGTTTGCCGCTCGTTTTGCGCATTGTTCTTCGAGATGATGCGCGATACAAAAGGCAGCGGCCACTGGGTCGGAGTCGCCGCCGGGGTTTCCTTAGCGGCGCTCGCCAAAGGCGGATCCAGCAAGGTAGTGGTGTGGATCTCCGCAACCGGTTTCGCCATCGCGGCATCGCTCGCCCTGGTCCTGTACCTGCACGCCCGGATGCAGCCTCCCTGCTGGCAACTCGAACGCAAATCGGGCCGTGAATTCTACCGCCGCCAGACGCATACGCTGCTCGGCCTCAGTTCCATCTACTGGGCCCCGCCTCTCGCTGCGGCGAGCGTATTTCTGGTGTGGCTCGCCGTCCGGGACTAACCGCCCATGGACTTTCACTATTTCCCGGTCGTCGTCGAAAACCACGGCGTCTTCCACACCGCGGACCCTTGGGATGAGGGACGCCTTCGAGAATGGCGGCTGGTCGGCTACCAGATGCACACCACCACCATCCATCCGCCTTACCCTCCCAAGAAAGGCTCGGCGCACGATGTCATGATGGGCATCGAAGCGGCGGATGGACGGCGTTATCGCGTTCTCCCGCTAGCCCTGCAGCCTCTCTTTCACAACGGCGAAATACCGGCGGAAAAGATACCCGCGCTGCTACATCGCATCGAGGGCAAACTACGCAGCAGCGACTATCCGCCCCGCCGCGCCTACACCGGCCTCGCCATCACGTACCTTGTATTCGGAGCCGTCGTCTACGCCGGTGCGTACGCCGCAAGTAGCGGAAGCGACCGCATGCTCACAAAAGCGCTGTTCTGGTGTGCCCACGGCATCGTAGCGTTATCCAGCCTGGTGCTCGCACTCTCGCTGCTCACCAAACTCCGTCGCCATCGCATCGGTCAAAAAGCCCGGAGAATCCTACGCGAACTATAGCTGAGGCGTGAGTCAGTCGCACCGCGATTTTACGCTTATCGGGCGTGAACCCTGCTGCGTCACGCCACATCCCGCTGCCCATCAAACAGCGATCGGAATTCGACGCCCCAGACCCCTGGCAGAACCAGAAAGTCGTCACCTGGAAGCTGTCCTACTACCAGTTTCAGGGCATGGGACCCAGCTCCATTTGCTTCGGAATCGCCACCACAAGCGGCTCCCGCTGCCGCATCCTGCCCATGGCGTTCGCGCCTCTCATTTACGACGGCTCCATCGCGCCGGAACAACTGCCCGCCCTGCTCCACGCCGTCGAACACATCCTGCGCATCAGCGACTATCCGCCCCGCCAAACCTTCGGCAATAGCGGCCTCACACTGATCCTGGTCGCCTGCCTACCGCTTTGGCTCGCCTCAGGCATGGGCTTCGAAGGGCCGGACCGTCTGTTCCCCCAACTCATCGCCACCACCGGAATCGCGCTGTTCGTGATGGGTCTTTGGACCCTTGCCAAAGCGCCCCTGCGCCGCATCCGCGAACGCCGTCTCACCGCCCGTTTTCGCTCGCTGCTGTACAAACCGTGAGAAACGCTAGCCGCGCCTACAGAAACATCTTCCGTACGTCCAGCCAGTTGTCCACGCGGCGGTACCCCGTCTCGTGCACGTTATGCGGAGCCGTAAACACAATGCCTTCGCCCATCTGCAGCCGCCGGAAGTGCCGCGTGTTGTCGTCAATCAGATAATCGACGGCCAGTACGCTCTTATCGCCGCAAAACACAATATGGCTCGTCGGAATGTACGGAAAATGCCGCTCCAGCCACCGGAACTTCGCATTGAACGAACTCGGCACTTCCATCGCCGCGGTCGTGATGAACACCTCGTACTTCTCCTGCAGTTCCCGCATCACCTCCACCGAATCCTCAAACACCGGCAGATCCGCAAAGATCTCGCCATCAGTGAAGTACTCAATCACCCGAGGCTTATTCTCCTTCGGCACCTTCTCCCAAAACCGAACTCCCATGAGATCGGCTTTGCTGATGTTCGTCCCAAAGTCGGTGTTATACCGGTTCAGCAACTCACCCAGCGTATCGGCGATGACCTCGTCCATATCCACGCCGATCCACTTCTTCGTCTTACTTTTTTCCATCGTTCCAGTAAATTTTGATGTTCGACGACGCTCGTCCGGCGGCAACAATATCGGGCTTGCCATCGCCATTCAAATCGCCCACTGCCAGATCTTCGGCCGCCATCGCGCCCGTCTCAATCGGTTCTTTATTCCACTTACCGCCCGTCAAACGATAGAGCGCCAGGCCGTACTGCTTATCGCGCCAACCCGCGACGACATCGTCCACGCCATCCCCGTCAAAGTCGGCCCAACCGAGTGCATGACCGCCGGTCAGCGTATCGTCCAAAACCTCGCGAGCCCATTCCTTGCCCTTCGCACCCTCGCGATACACCACCACGGAATTGCCGTGCCATGGCTCAATCGTAGCCATCGCCCGTACCTTCTTCGACAGCCGCCCCAGCTTTACCTCGCCCGGCGCGCCGCTCCCGATCTTCATTCGTGACCATTTGCCGTCCTTCCCGCGCGACAGCACATGCAAACCCTCGCGGCTCGCGATCACAAGCTCATCGCCCTTCTTGCCGTCAAAATCCGTAGCAATCAGGTTGTGTGTGATGTGCAGCGTGTTGTCGGCCACTTCCATCGCCCACGGCTGCAGCGGATCCGCCCCCGGCTTGTACACCAGCACGCGTACGCCGTCGCCCTGCCAACTGCTTGCATCCGCCATATCCGTACGCGCGTTGCCGCGCCCATGCAGCGGCAGTACGATCAGCTCTTTGCGCCCGTCCCCATCCACATCGCCCCAACGCATGCGATGCAACGTCGGCTCCTCGCCCAGCGGGTGGACCTGGAATCCATCCTTCGTCCCGATCCACTGCAGGCTCCCCGCCGACTTTGTATTCGTACTCTGCCAGTCCGCGCCAATCGCCATGTCCGGTTTACCGTCACCGTCAATATCGTTCACCGCAAAGCAGACGTTGTCCTTCTTGGTGCCGCCATCCAGCATCACGTGCTTGGTCCACGATGGATTCTCAAACCACACCGCCTGCGTCTGATTGATCGCCACGATATCCGGCTTGCCATCGCGATTCATATCCTCGATGCTGACGGCATACCCGATCCCAAACTTCGCCTGGATCTCCTCGGCGCGGAACTTCACCTGCCCAACGGCAGCAGTGAACACAAGCATGCAGAGCAACAAAGGTCGCATACGGTTTATTGTCCTTTCCAACACGGCTTGCGTTTCTCTAAGAACGCGCCGATCCCTTCCTGCGCATCGCCGGCCAGCGCGTTCATGGACATCACATCCTTCGCCATCCCGTACGCACCAGCCTGCTCCAACTCGATCTGGCGATAGAACGCATCTTTGCCCAAGCCCACCACCAAGCCGCTCGCCGCCACGATCTCACGCGCCAGCCGCATCGTCTCTTCCGCCAGCGCTTCCGCAGCCACCACCCGATTCACGATGCCCCACTCCGCCGCCTCGGCAGCCGGAACCATACGCCCCGTCAGCAGCATTTCCATCGCACGCTTGCGCCCCACAGTCCGCGTCAGCGCGACCATCGGCGTCGTACAGAACAGCCCAATGCGTACCCCCGGCGTCGCGAACCCAGCAGCGTCACTCGCCACCGCCAGATCGCAGGTACACACCAGTTGGCACCCCGCTGCCGTCGCGATACCCTGCACCTCCGCAATCACCGGCTGCGGGATGCTCTGGATCCGCTCCATCATCTGCGCACAAACATCAAAGATCTCGCGATACTCGTTGAGCGTACGCCCGGTCATCTCACTCAAGTCGTGCCCGGAACAGAACACCTTGCCCGCCGCCCGCAGAATCACCACACGAATCGAAACATCCGCAGCAATCGCATCCAGATGCCCCAGCATCTCACGCATCAACTCCAGAGACAGCGCATTCCGCCGCTCCGGACGATCCAATGTCAGAACCGCGATGCTGTCTTCAACGTTGCGCAATACGTTCATGAAACTCCGCCACCAATGGATAATGATCCGACACGCGTATCTGCCTCTGCACTTCGCCCGGCGCCTCTAACCCCACCGGACCCCGATACCAAATCCAATCGAGCGCCCCCGCAATAAACAACTTCGCCAACGCCCCGCCGCGACTCGTCGTGAACAGTTCCGGCTGGCCCACCGCATCTTGGAACCCCGCCTTCCGCAGCAACTCGACACACGGTGAGTGCGGCCCCGCTTTCGTATTCAAATCCCCGGCGATCACCACCGCCGCATCACTCGGCGCATCCCGCAAAACCTCTTCCAACTGCCGCGCCCGCAACTCCTCAGGACCCCGGCTTTCCAAATGCAGGTTGTACATCACAATCCGCGGCCGTTCAAAGTCCGTCCTCAATGCAATCCGCCCGCCCAACCGCTCCTGAAACGGCGGCGTATCCGGCACAAACCACCGCGGCTTCCAAAACCCGGACTGCCTCTGAAACGTCAACACCCGCGCCGCGCGAAACGGATACCTCGACAACGTCGCCTGACCCTGAAACGCGCCCTTGCCCTGCGTCACTTCTTCAAACGCGATCCCCAGCGCAAAGTGGAACCCCAGTCGCGACGCCAACTCCCGCGCCACATGCCGGTTCGACGTCCGCCGTACATTCCGGTCCACTTCCTGCAGCAGGCAGATGTCCGCCTTCAACTCCTGCAACGTACGCGCGATGTCGTTCAGCCGGTACCCGCGTTCGATGTTCCACGTCACCAAACGCAGCGGGAACCGCAGCGGCGCGCTAATACCCCCGCTATGCCCTATCTCCAAACGCTGCTGATCGTCAGCCAAACCACCTCAATGGTAGCGAGGTTGTAGACTGAAACCGGATGCGCTCTGCGGCTTTCTTGCTCGTTTTCCCCCTGTTTCTCGCCTGTTCGCGTGAACCTTCCATCAAGGCGGTGGAAGTCAGCGACAGCGCCGCCCCGGCAGCATCCGCGCCGAACAAAACCGGTCACGCACGCCCGTCCCCCACGGTCACCACCGATACCGACACCTCGCCCCCACCCGGCGGACCTTACCTGGACCTCGACTGGCAGACCCTCCGCGGTCTCAACGTACAGTCCGGCGCCACCACGCCCCTCATCGAACTCGCCCTCGGCGCCAACGTACGCATCCCCGGCTACCTCGTCCCCTTCGACGACGGCACGGAAGAAACCTCCGAGTTCCTGGTCGTACCTTCGGCCGGCATGTGCGTCCACACGCCACCCCCGCCTGCCAACCAGATGGTGCTCGCCCAATCCTCGGGACGCCCTGCCAAGATGCTCACCGGCGCCGTCTGGGTGTACGGCAAGCTCGACCTCGACACCGGCAACAGCCCCTACGGCCAAACCGCCTACCGCATGACCGCCGAAGCCATCCGGCCCCATCGCTAAAATGGCTCTCTTCGAACTCACTGCCGGCAACGCGGAAGAATACCTGCGCCACCACCACGGCACCGACGCCACCAACATCGTCGAACTCGGCGGCGGCGTATCCAATGCCGTCCTCCGCGTCGAACCCACGCAAGGCGAGGCCTTCGTGATCAAGCAGTCGCTCGAAAAGCTCCGCGTCGAGCAGGACTGGTTTTCCGACCGTGACCGTATCCATCGCGAGTGCGACGCCATCCGCATGCTCCACGCGGACCTCGCCCCCGGCTCCGTACCCGCCATCGTCTTTGAGGATCGCGATAACTGCATCTACGCGATGTCCGCCGCCCCCGCCGATGCCCGCCCCTGGAAGTCCCTCCTCATGGAAGGCATCCTCGACCTCGCGACCGTACAGCGCGTCGGCGATCTCCTCGCGTCCATCATCCGCGTCTCACGCGGCAACCCGCGCTACCGCGACCGCTTCCACGAACTCCGCGTCTTCGATCAACTACGCCTCGACGCCTACTATCGCGCCACCGCCCTCCGCCACCCGGACCTCGCGGCGTACTTCCACCAACTCATTCACGACACCGAACAGCGCGACTTCAGCCTCGTCCACGGCGACTGGTCCCCAAAGAACCTGTTGGTCTCCCCCGGCGCAGTCATGGCCATCGACTTTGAGGTGGTCCACTACGCTGACCCCGCCTTCGACGCAGGCTTCGTGATCAACCATCTGCTGCTCAAGTCCCTGTACCTGAACCGTCCGGACTACACCCAGGCAGCCCTCCAGTTCTTCGCAGCCCTGCCTCAAGACCAACCCTGGCTCGAAGCCGCGACCATCCGTCACCTCGCCGCTCTGATGCTCGCCCGCGTGGATGGCAAAAGCCCCGCCGAATACATCACCGGACCTCTGCAGCAAAAGGTCCGCACCATCGCCATATCGCTCATCCGCGACACACCCCCGTCCCTGGTTGCGACAATGGAAAGACTCTATGATTGAGATCCGCCTCAATGGCGATCGCACACAGGTGCCCGAAGGCCTGAACATCCAAGGCCTCCTGCACCACCTCGACATCCATGCCGACCGCGTCGCCGTCGAACTCAACCGCTCCATCATTCGCAAGCCGGAATGGGAAGCCTCCATCATCCAACCGGGCGACGAAGTCGAAGTGGTCCACTTCGTCGGCGGCGGAACGCGATAACATTCCCGGAATGCCCCAGCCCGACAAGTACACGGCATTCGTCATCGATCACTTCTCCGCGCTGGGCAAGATCACGTCCCGCTACATGTTCGGCGGTTGGTGCCTCTATTGCGACGGCGCTGTATTCTGCCTCATCGCCGACGGCGCAGTCTGGCTCAAGGGCGACGCCAACAACATCCCCGCCTTTGAAGCACGAGGCCTGAAAGCCTTCGCACCCTTCCCCGACAAGCCCGACATGACCATGAAGTACTTCCAGGCCCCACCGGAAATCTTCGAGGATGAAGACGCCATGCGCCACTGGTGCAGCGGGGCGATCGCAGCCAGCACCAATAAGAAAAAGCCAAAGAAAAAGAAGAAATGAAAATCACCAGGATCTCGGCCTATCAGGCGAACCTCCCGTTGCACGAAGGCAGCTACAAATGGTCCGGCGGCAACTCCGTCGAAATCTTCGACTCGACCGTCGTCGCAGTCGAAACCGACGCCGGCATCACCGGCTACGGCGAGGTCTGCCCCCTCGGCCCCGCGTACCTTCCGGCCTACGCCAACGGTGCCCGTACCGGCATCCGCGAGATCGGCGCCGCGCTCCTCGGTGAGGACCCGTCAGACCTCAACGCCCTCAACCGCAAGATGGACCAGCTCATGCGCGGCCACCCGTATGTGAAGTCCGCCATCGACATGGCCGCCTGGGACATTTTGGGCAAGCAAGCCGGCATGCCGGTAGTGAAGTTGCTCGGCGGACGCGTCGGCGACGACATCGCTCTCTACCGCGCCATCTCGCAGGACACGCCGGAAAACATGGCCGCCAACGTCGCCGGCTATCGCGCCGAAGGCTATACAAAATTCCAGCTCAAAGTCGGCGGCGCGCCCGACACCGATATCGACCGTATCCACGCCGTAGCCGCACAAATGCAGCGTGGCGACGTCCTGATCGCCGACGCCAACACCGGCTGGCGCCAGCATGAAGCCGTCCGCGTCGCCGACGCCGTGCGCGACGTCAACGTCTACATCGAACAACCCTGCTACTCGTACGAGGAGTGCCTCGCCGTCCGCCGTCACACCAACCGGCCCTTCGTACTCGACGAAGTAATCGACGGCCTCGGTGCCGTACTTCGCGGCGTCAACGACCAGGCGATGGACGTCATCAACCTCAAGATCTCCAAAGTCGGCGGACTCACCCGCGCCGTCCAGATCCGCAATCTCTGCGAGTCGCTAGGCATCGCCATGACCATTGAGGACACCTGGGGTGGCGACATCATCACCGCCGCCATCGCGCACCTCGCCCACAGCACCGCCCCAGGCTTGCTCTTCACCGCCACGGACTTCAACAGCTACGTCACCGTCAGCATCGCTACCGGAGCACCCCAGCGCCAGAACGGTCGCATGGCCGCGCCAACCGCCCCCGGCCTAGGCATCGAACCCCGCTTCGACATCCTCGGCGACCCCGTATTTGTTATCCAAAAGTAGATGCCGCAAATCGACCCGTCCGCTACCGCACCCCAGGATCTCTACAAACTGCTCATCGGCTTGGTGATCCCCAGGCCCATCGCCTTCGTATCCTCGCTCAGTGCGGACGGCGTCCCCAACCTCGCGCCCTTCAGCTTTTTCACGGTGGTCAGCGCCAACCCGCCGGTGATCTGCTTCAGCCCCATGCGAAAAGCAGGCGACGCCGGCCAGAAGGACACCCTCGCCAACATCGAAGCGACCAAAGAGTTCACCGTCAGCATCGTCTCCGAAAGCTTCGCCGAGAAGATGAACCTTTGCTCTGGCGACTACCCGCCGGATGTCGACGAATTCAAAGTCTCCGGCCTCACGCCTCTAAAGAGCGACCTCGTAGCCCCCGCCCGCGTCGGCGAATCCCTCGCGACGATGGAATGCCGCCTGGTGCAAGTGGTCCACGTCAGCGACAAACCCTTGGGCGGCAGCCTGGTCCTCGGCGAAGTCCTGCGCTTCCACGTTGCGGACGAACTGTTCCACAACTTCCGCATTGACCCGGATGTCCTGCACGCCATTGGACGCATGGGTGGCCCTGCCTACACCCGCACCCAGGACCGCTTCGAGATCCAGCGTCCGCAGGTCTAACGGCTACACTGGTACCATTGGCTGCTTCCAGTACCCGGAAAAAGATCCTCATTTCAGCTGGTGAATCCTCCAGCGACCTCGCCGCGTCCGGCCTGGTCCTGGCTCTGCGCCGCCTCTGGCCAGATGCAGATTTCTTCGGCTGCGCCGGCCCCCGTATGCGGGCCGCCGGCGTACGCCCCATCATCCGGATGGAAGAGCTCAACGTGGTCGGCCTCGTCGAGGTCATCCAGCACATCCCCCGAATCTACGGCGAGTTCCGCAAACTACGTGACTCCATTGCCGTCGAAAAGCCGGACCTCGCCGTCCTCACCGATAGCCCCGACTTTCACCTTCGCCTCCTGCCCCATCTGCATAAGGCGCACGTCCCCGTGGGCTACTTCATCGCGCCTCAAGTCTGGGCCTGGCGCAAAGGCCGCATCAAAACCCTGCAGCGCTTCGTCGACCATCTTCTCTGTATCTTCCCCTTTGAGGAAGAATTCTTCCGCAACAACGGCGTCACCGCGACCTACGTCGGACACCCCCTGCCCAGCCGTATCGAGATCCGTACCCCCCGCGCAGACTTCCGCGCCCGCTTCGGCGCGACCCCGAACGGTACGGAAAAACCACTCATCGCGCTGCTCCCCGGAAGCCGCCCCGGAGAGATCCACCGTCACCTGGACGAACTCGCCGGCGCCGTCGAACTCATTCAGCAGAAACGCCCTGCCGTCTTCGTACTGGGTACTCCCCCCGGCTTCTCCACTCGAGTTCCTGAAAACTTCTGGAAACGCTTTCCCGCCGGCTCCATCCAAATAGTGGAAGCCGAAACCTGGGATCTGTTGCATGCGGCTGACCTTGCGCTCGCCGCAAGCGGCACTGTAACCGTCGAGGCCGCACTCCTCGGATGCCCCATGGTGACTTATTACAAAGTAGTGGGTTTGAGTTGGTTAATGGGCAAGATGCTAGTCCGCGTACCGTATTATTCGATGGTCAACCTGGTGGCCGGAAAAAAAGCCGTACCCGAGGTCATGCAACAGGACTTCACCGCCCAGAATCTATGCCGTGAAGCGCTCCGTTTGCTCGAAGACACCGCCGCGCGCGACGCCATGAAAGCCGACCTCGCCACCGTCTCCCAAAAGCTCTCCACACCCGGCGCGGACCCCATGGATAAGGCCGCCGCCATTCTGCAAAGCTTGATTGAAAAGGAAGTTTCCGCCCATGTTTCGTAGGATGTCTCGTAGGAGTAGCAGCCCCTATGCGGCCGCCGCCGCCGCGCTACTGATCTCGTCCCACCTCGTACCAACCTTCGCCACGGCACAGGAACGCCGCACCGGCCGCGTACGCGTGGAACACTACGTCCTCGACGCGGAAATCAACCCCAAAACCCAGACCATTCAGGCCACCGCTAAGGCCACGGTCATCCCTCTCGAAGACAACCAGACCACGGCCGTTTTCGAACTCAACAACGCGCTCAACATCACTCGTGTGGTCGACGCGGAAAACCGCCAGATCGGCGTCTCCCGCTCGCAAGAGGACTTCACCGCGCGCCTCAGCTTTCCTTACTCCGCCGCCAAGGGCAAGCCGCTCACTCTGACCTTTACCTACGACGGCCGCCTCAACGGGCAGGAAGACTCCCCCGTCTACGGCATCAAGTTCGCCTCCATCCAAAACGACTTCGCCTACCTGATGTACCCGGCCCGCTGGTTCCCCGTCGCCGACTACACCGCCGGCCGCTTCACCTCGGACCTCCGCATCACCGTACCCAAGGGCTACCGCGTCGCCGCCAGCGGCATCGAAACCGCCGTACCCGCAGCCACCCCGGACAAGCAGACCTTCACCTTCGCCTATAAGAACCCGTCCTTCCCCGGCTCCATCGCCGTACTCGCGGGCGACGGTCAACGAATCGCCCACAGCGGCGTCAACACCACATTCTACCTGCGCACTACGAAAGAAGTAGCACCAGCCTGGGGCGAAGAAATCGGCAAGGCCATGAGCTTCTTCACTGCCACCTACGGTCTGCCGCCGCAGTCGAACCTCACCGTGATTGAAACCGAAGCGGGCACCCCCAACGGCTACAGCGCCCCCGGTATCCTCTTCTTTTCCCCGCGTACCCTCACCAAGGACCCGAGCCCCAAAGTAGTCGCCAATCAGGTAGCCCGGCAGTGGTGGGAAACCCTCGTCTCGCCCGTCTCCCGCAATCACATGTGGATCGAGAACGGCATGGCGCGCTACTCGGAATTGCTCTACCTCGAAAATCAGAACGGCCCCAACTCCATCGAAGGCGACCTGCGCGACCTTTTCGTCGAAGCGCTCACCGTCGAAGATCCGCCCATCATCCAGTCGGGACGCCTCGAAGATTACTCCCCCGAATACTGGGCCGCGACCTCCGGCAAAGGCGCCGCCACCGTACACATGCTCCGCTACGTCATCGGTGACGACGCCTTCAAGCGCACCTTGAAAGCCGTAGCCGAGCGCTACGCCTGGAAGTCCATTCACACCGACGACTTCCGCAAGATCGCCGAAGAGATGAGCGGGCAGGACCTTCGTTCCTTCTTCATCCAGTGGATCGAATCGAGCGGCGCACCGGAATTCAAGCTTGAATACACCGTCTTCCGCACCACCAAGGGCTTCCGCGTGATGGGCAAAGTCTCGCAGGACCTCGACACCTTCCGCATGCCGGTGGATGTCAAGATCGAAACCGAAGGCAACCCCGAAGAGAAGCGCATTGAAGTGGTCGGCACCTCATCCGAATTCATCATCGAAACCTTCGGCAAACCCAAGAACATCATCATCGACCCCTTGGGCCGCGTACTCCGCTTCAGCAACAACATGCGCGTCGCCGTGGCCATCCGCAAGGGTGAACAGTTCGCAGAGATCGGCGAATATGCGGACGCGTTGAAGGAATACCAGAAGGCGCTGGAAGTCCAGCGTAGCTCCTCGCTCGCGCACTACCGCGTCGGCGAACTCTTCTTCCTCCAAAGCAACTTCCAGACCGCCGCCAACAGCTTCCGCGAAGCCCTCAATGGCGACCTTGAACCCAAGTGGACCGAAGTCTGGGCCCACATCAACCTGGGCAAGATCTTCGACGTCACCGGCCAGCGCGAACGCGCCGTCAACGAATACAAGCTCGCGTTGCGCACCAAGGACAACACGCAGAACGCGCTCGAAGAAGCCGGTAAGTACAGCCAGACGCCCTACGAACGCAAGCGCCGTCCGGAAAACTAACACTCCGAAATCATTTGTCCCTGCGTGCTGACTGTACCCGCTAAAGTCAGCATGAAGGTCCTACTCGCCACTTGCCTCTGGGCCACGGCACTCCTGCCCGCACAGAGGCTCTACAACGAAGCGCAGGACCGCCGCGCACAAGAAGCCGTGGCCGCCAGCGCACAGATTCGCGACTCCAGCGTCTTTCAAAAAGCGCTCGACAATCTCGCCCTCGTACAACGCCTCCAACAGGAAAACATCGCTCTCGGCGCACAAGCACAAACTCGTGCCGACGTCCTCTCCTGGACCAACTGGGCAGACGTTCGCAGCACCGTCGAAGCTGTACGTAGCGACCTCGCTGCAGACCCTCTAGGCGCTCCCGACAAAGCCGAATGGGCCGCGATCATCCCGCGTCTGCAGCAACAGCAGAAGGATCTGGCAGAACAGATCAAGGCGCTCAAGCAAAAGATCGAGAGCTCCAATCCCGAAGGCAACGTACAAGCCCTCGGCAATCTTCTCGCCCAGGTTGGACGCATCACGCCTATCGCCGAGTACCTGCTGAATCTCACGAGCGATGGCAACCCGTCCAAGGCGCATCTCGCAGCCGCCAAGCAGGCCAGCGAGACACTCACGCAACTCGCCACGCTCTATCAGAAGTTCACCGCAAACATACCGGCACGGCCCGGCGTGCTCTTCGCCGCATACCAGTTGGACCTGCTGAAAGCCGAAGAAGAACACTACAAGGCCCTCATCGCAATCGAAGCTCGCCGTCAGGCAGAAGTCGCACCCATCGTCAAACTGTCCGCAAAGGTCTTGCAGGCCATCGACACGCAGCAACTGCAGGGAGACATCCAGACTTCGCTTCGTGACCAGGCGCAAGCCGTGGCTTCGGAAACCGACGCGACACAAAAACTAGCCAAGCGCGAAAAGCTCGGCATCATGCTCACGGCCTTGCTCAATGCGGCTACCGTGGCCGCACGTGGCATACTTCCGTCGTCTCTCAGCACACAGCGCGAGACCCTGCAGGTCCGTGCCCACGCGCTCAGCCGCTCGCGGAAAGCAGCTTCGGTGTACGAACAGCTCGCCGCCACCGGAACTCAACGTTTATCGGCTTACTACAAGGGCGGCATCCGCCCGCGTACCCTAGCCGAACTTCTACACACTCTCGTATCCGCAGGGCTGATCCCTGCCGTACTGCAGCGCTAAAAGGAGGCCGCCACCATGAACAAACGATCCGCCCTTACCGCTCTGCCGTTGCTATTCTTCTGCCTCACGGCCACAGGATGCTCCGACAAAGTGGCCCGTGAGTACGCCATGCAGTTGAGCGCTCTGCTCGACGAGTACGTCAAAAAGTCAGACCATCTGATCCAGACCGAGAACGCGCGCTACACCGCAGAAGCGAAGGAACTCGAAAAAGCACGCTCCGAATCCGTCCTCGACCGGCTCGATCAGGATCGTCGCGCTCTCGTCACCAAGCGCTATCTCGACGGGCTCATCACCGGCCGCGAAGACGCACGCGGCTTTCTCAACGATGCTGTGATGCAGTATGCCGAAAAGGATCACGCGGCAACCAAAGAGTTGTACCTCAAACTCGACACGGCGTACCTGGAACATCTCAAAACACGCCAACCGCTCGAAGTGGACCGGGCCAAAGTCGCAACCCTCAAGGCCGCGCTCGACGACCTTGCCAAAGAACCCGACGCCATCGACTTCGCCACTCAGTTGATTCAGTTCCAAGGTGCGCTCAAATCGAGCCTCGCCTACGAACAATGCCTCGACCTTGCCTCGGAAATCGACGCCTTGAAGAAGAAGAAGGCTCCGGCCGGATCTCCACTACTCGAGGCCATCGCCGCTGATCTCGAGTCTTCTCTAAAACAAGCCCGTGCCACCGGCCGCTACAACGAAGCCGCGAACACCTGCACCGCGCCCTAATCCACAAAGGAGGAACTTAACACCATGACCCTCACCGATCGCATCGCAACACTACAAAAGGCTCGGGAAGCGGCCAACGCCGTCCTCCAGGAGATAGAACGCCAGAACGACGCGGACCTCACATCCTCTGGCCCCGAACGCCGAGAACCCGTACGCCAGCGCGCCAAAAACCAGATCCGCCTCATCGACATCGAGATCCGCAATCTCACCGCCGCCGGCAATGCCATTGCGCTCGATCCCCTCGTGGTGGACCGCCTGGATGTCCTCGCCGCCCGCCTCGATCAGGCCATCCAGATCAACGCCCTCATCGACCTCGGCACCACGTCACTCATCGCTGTACTCAACGCCGTCAGCGAAGTGCGTGAAACCTTAGCCTGACCGCAACATCACCGGGGCGGCGATACGCGAATCTGTTCCAGCAAGTAATCGCCGCCCCGCTTTCGTACCCCCGCCGTGATGCGCATTCCCGGTTTCAATCGCGTAAGCGCTTGCTTGTCTACGACCAAGAACTCCATTGCGTACGGCGGCTTCATCGCGGCCATAAAGCCGGGCACTTCGTCGTGATACAGCGAGATCGCGCCATCTTCGGGATACACGTGCACCACTTCGCCCTTCAACACATACTTCGGCGGAGGCACGGCCGCAGCAGTCTTCGCCACAGGTGCAGGACGCCACGGATCGCTCCAGGCCGCGTTTGCCGCAATCGACCGATCCGTCAAACTACGCAAAAACGCCAGCAAATCCTGCTTCTCCGCCGCCGTCATCTGGAAGGACTTGATGAACTCGCTCTTGTTCGGATTGTCGAACCCCACCCCGGCATTGGGACCCGTCGCAATCGTACGCCCGCCGTTCTTGTAGTGTTCAATCACATCCTCCAACGTCGCGATGCTGCCATCGTGCATGTACGGTGCCGTCAGCGCGATGTTCCGCAACGTCGGAGCCTTAAACTTGCCAATGTCATCCTCCTGCTGCGTGAACTCATAAACCCCCACATTGGGCTGCGGATACGAGAACTTGCCCTTCAGGTTGTACAAGCCCGTATTGTGGAACTCCACCTCCGTCATTCCCTTGCCCAGATAATCCAGCGACCCCGTAAACGTAAAGCCCCCGTGACAGTGGAAGCACTCCAACTCCTCGCTAAAGAACAACGCTTCCCCACGCTTGGCCGATTCTGAAATCGCATTCGGATCATCCCCGCGGCGATACTCATCGTACGGCGAATCCCCCGCCAGCAAGGTACGCTCAAACGACGCAATCGCCTTCGTGACATTGCCAATCGTGTACGCATCGGCCTCACCCGGAAACGCAGCCGCAAACAGCTTCTTGTACCTCGGCTCCGCCTTCAACCGCCGTATCAGCAGCGCTTCCTGCCCGTCCATGCCAAGCTCCACCGGATGCTCGCCAAACATCGGCACCAGCGCCTGCGATTCCAGCTTCCGCATGTTTGGATTGCCCCACGTCAACACCGGTGCGTACGCGACATTGATCAGGCTCATCGGTCCGCGCGGATGCAGTTCCCCCGTGGACCCCAACCCGCGGCCTCGTCCATCGGCAAACGCCTTCTCCTGCTTGTGGCAAGTGGCGCACGATTGCGTCTGATTGCGCGACAGCCGCTTGTCATAAAACAGATGCCGCCCCAGTTCCACCTTCTCCGCCGTCATCGGATTATCGGCCGGCACATTGGGAAACGGAAAACCCGGCGGCAACTTCCAGTCGTACGGCCCAAGTTGCGCCTTCTCCACCTTCCGCTGCTGCGCACGCAAATCGCGTACCACCAGCGTCATCTCCCAGCGTTGCGCCTCGTCGAGTTGCTTGCCGAACGCCGGCATCTTCCCATCGATGCCATTTGCGATCACCCAATAGATCTCGCCATCGCGCATCGATTCCATCAGGTAGTTCGACAAGTCGGTCGGCCTGGTCGTCATCTTACCGGCCGTTGGTGTACGAGCCTTGCCGTCCTGCCCATGGCAACTGGCGCAAAGCTGCGCGTACTTCGCGTACGCCGCCTGCAGGTCCACATTCTTCGCCAGCGGATTCTTGAGCCGCCTGGCCTCAGCCGGAGCGTTGGACCGGCCATGCGCATCGTGCGCCGCAAGCGTTTGTGCGCCTGCGGCCCCAATCACGATGGCAACCAGAAATGCTCGCGTACTCACCGGAGGCTTGCCGTAGTAACCCTGCTCGAACGGAAGAACGATTGCGGCTGCCCGTCCAAACCAAAGTTGGCGAGCAATGGCTTACACGCCGGCGTTTCGCGACCCGACATGCAGCCGGACATCATCTTGCCGCCCTCATCGACATTCGAATCGCGCAGCAGCGCCGCGATATCGGCCACCACCGAATCCTTCGCGATGTCGAACCCCGGCAAGTCTACTTCTGTACGATTCGGATAGCCGCACTTGGTCGGGATGGTCGTCTTCGTCTCATTCGGCGTACAACCCGTGCTACCCAGATGCACTGCGTAGCCTCGCGGTACACCCGTGCTTGAAAAATCCAGCCGTGCGAACTTGCGCCCCGCGTTCCACACCCACGCCAGCGCAGTCAGATTCAACGGCGAAGGCATCGAGGCAAGATCCGTGTGATTCTTCTCAAACGGCACACCCATCGTGAACCGTACACCGGCGGCCTTCACCCCAGCCGGGATCGTACCCTTCACCGCCGTATTCAAATCCGGCGTACCGTTGCTGCAACCACCCGTGGCGTTCTCAAAGTCCAGCAGTGCGACATCGTCTAACTGCCACTTGCCGTCCTGCTCGAGCTGTACGGCGTGCTCTTTGCCGGCAGCATCGACAACCCGGACATTGTGGACATAAAACCGGAAGTCCCGAGGCGTGATCGTGGACTTCGTCGTCCCAACCCCCTCGTACTTCTGCCCGCAGACGAGGTCGCGGTCCCCCGCCATGGCGCGAAAAGAAATGGATACGGCCTGTGTCTGCGCGTGCAAAGACAGGCATACAAGCACTGGTGCGGTCACCAGCAATAGGCGTGACATGAATATGGTTCTCCTGTTGAGGATTCAGTAAAGGCGCGCGTCAACTACAGAGCGGCGATGTTTACAGGAACAACAGGAGGGCCACGCAGATGCCGGGCAACGGCAAACCCCGGCGTTCTCTTCCGCCAATCCGCGACCCAAGCGGATTCACCCGCGCCAGGCACGGTCGCACCGACGTGGACAAACTCCGGCGCAATACCTTCTTGCGCCTTCTCCAAGGTGGCAGCCGGGGTCGACGCGGGATAATATGCGCAACGGCCACCAGCATCGAGCGAAGGCCCATTGCTACGGGAAACAGCCGCAGCCGAAGCTGCTTGGCGCATCGCGCAACGATGCTTGCCATCGCGCCGGCAGCAAGGCGGGAGTTTGTCTTCAGCAGAGGTCTTTGCGGCAGCGGCAGAATCCGTCTGCAGAAGTGCGAACAGTCCTGTAGCAGGCCACGCAAAGAAGCAGGCCAGCAGGACAAGTACCGCAGGGATGCGCCGCAAACATCAAGTGTACGATATAAGCGCCTGCGATCTTCGCTACCATAAAGATTCCCATGCGAATCGCCATTGGCGCCGATCACGCCGGCCTTGTCCTGAAGGACGAGCTTCGCGATCACCTCATCGCCCAGGGGCACGACGTAGTGGACCTCGGCACCAACAGCCCCGACTCCACCGATTACCCCGACTACGCCAGCGCCGTCGCGCACAAAGTCAGCGCGGGCGACGCCGAACGCGGCATCCTCGTATGCTCCACCGGCGTCGGTATGTCCATGGCCGCCAATAAAGTACGTGGCGTCCGGGCTGCCCTCGCCTTCAATACCGACGAAATCCAGCTCACCCGCGAACATAACGACGCCAACGTACTCGCCATCGGCGCAAAGTACGTCACCACCGCCGAAGCGCAACAGTTCCTCGACGTCTTTTTGAAGACTCCGTTCAGCAATGGCGAACGCCACGCGCGCCGCATCGCAAAACTGGCCGACCTGGAAGAAAAGCAAGACCTAACATCATGACCGAGCAAGAACGCATGGCGCGGCCTCTGGCCAGCGTCGATCCCGACATTTATCACCTCATCCAAAAGGAAGTGGAGCGCCAGGACGAAGGCATCGAGCTCATCGCCAGCGAAAACTTCACCTCCGAAGCTGTACTGGAAGCCACCGGCAGCGTTTTCACCAACAAATACGCCGAAGGCTACCCCGGCCGCCGCTACTACGGCGGTTGCGCCGAAACCACCGACGTCGTCGAAACCATCGCTCGCGACCGTGCCAAAGAGCTGTTCAAAGCCGAATACGCCAACGTACAGCCCCACTCCGGATCCCAGGCCAACGCCGCCGTCTTCGGCGCGATCCTCAACCCCGGCGACACCGTCCTCGGCATGAACCTCGCCCACGGTGGACACCTCACCCACGGCAACCCCCTCAACTTCTCCGGCCGCTACTACCAAATCGTTCCCTACGGCGTGAATAAGGATACGGAACAGATCGACTACGACGACCTCGCCCGCATCGCCGAAGAAAACAAACCCAAGATGATCATCGCCGGTGGCAGCGCCTACGGCCGTATCATCGACTTTGCCCGCTTCCGCCAGATCGCCGATAGCGTAGGCGCCGTCCTCATGGTGGACATGGCCCATTTCTCCGGCCTGGTCGCCGCAGGCATCTATCCCAACCCCTGCGAATACGCCGACATCGTCACCACCACCACCCACAAGACCCTCCGCGGACCCCGCTCCGGCCTCATCCTCGCCCGCGAAAAGTACGGCAAGGATATCGACCGTAACGTCTTCCCCGGCATCCAGGGCGGTCCTCTCGTACATGTCATCGCAGCCAAGGCCGTATGCTTCCTCGAAGCGATGCAACCCGCCTTCGTGCAGTACCAGAAGCAGGTCGTGGCCAATGCCCAGACCCTCGCCGCCCAGATGCAGCAGGAAGGCTACCGCGTTGTCTCCGGCGGTACGGACTCTCACGTCTTCCTGATTGACGTCTTCGCCAAGGGCGTCCGCGGGAAGGAAGCCGAAAAGGCGCTCGACGCGGCCATGATCACCGCCAACCGCAACACCATCCCGTTTGACCCGAATCCCCCGCTCAACCCCAGCGGGATCCGCCTCGGCAGCCCGGCAGTCACCACGCGAGGCTTCATCGAAGCCGACATGCGCGAGGTCGGCTCGATCATCGCCCAGGTCATCGCCGGCCGCGAAGACGATGCGGCAATCGCCTCGGCACGATCCCGAGTCAAGGCGCTCACCGCCAAATACCCGCTCTACAGCTGGAAAATGGCCAAGGCGGGCGCGTAAAGCGGATGTCATCCCCCGAAGTCGCGCAGCAGAAGGACCGGTTGAGAGTCGCTATCGACGCCCGCCACCTGCGCGACTTCGGCATCGGCACCCACATCCGCAACCTCATCGAGAATCTCCCCCTCGCCGCGCCGGATCTCGAGTTCCAAGCCCTCGTACGCGCCGCCGACAAGAAAGACCTACCCGCCGGCATCCACCCCGTCATCTACGAACGCGACGATCGTGACCGTTTCGAGGACATCCGCTTCCCCATGGCCCTCCGCGCCCTCAAAGCGGACCTTTATCACGTACCTCTGAACGTCGTCCCGATGTTCATGCCCAAGCCGTACGTCGTCACCATCCACGACATGTCGAGCCTGCTGTACCCCGACGGCCAGGGTACGGACGCCAACTGGCGCGCCTATCGCTTCCGCCGCGGCCTCCAGCGCGCGGACCGCGTCATTGCTGTATCCCATGCCACAAAGCGCGACGTGCAGCGCGTCATGGGAGTCCCGGAAAACCGCATTCGCGTCATACACAACGCGCCCGATCCCGTATTTGCCCGCTCCGACGTCGCCGACGATCTCCGTCTCCGCGAACTCCTCGTCGAACGCTACCAGATCGATTACCCCTACATTCTGTACGCCGGCACCATCCGCGCCCAAAAGAACGTCCCGCGCCTGGTGGAGGCTTTTGCCGTGCTTCGCGGCGAGCTCGAAACCCATCCGATTTACAAAAAATTACGCTTGGTCATTATTGGCGACGAAGTCTCCAAACACCCCCAATTGCGGCGTACGGTAATCCAAAGCCGGGTAGAAAATCTGGTCCGTTTCTTGGGATTTGTCCCCATCGACATGCTGCGGGCTTTTTACAAGAACGCAGCCGCCTTCGTATTTCCTTCACTTTACGAAGGATTCGGGCTGCCGCCGATTGAGGCCATGGCCTGCGGAACTCCGGTCGTAACGTCGAATGTCAGTTCCCTACCCGAAGTTGTGGGGGACGCCGCAATTATCGTGAATCCGGAAAATGTCTTCGATATTTCGCGCGGCATTCGCGAAGTTCTGCTCGACGAATTTCTGCGTAGACGCTGCGTACAATTGGGCTTGCAGCAATTGAAGCGCTTTAGCTGGCGCCTTACTGCCGAGCAGGCCGCAGCGGTGTACCGCGAAGTCGCAGGCCTCCACGGCTCCTCCAAATCTACGTCGTCCCGCTAGAAATTCCACCCCACTTCACCCAAATGCAAGGGGGCCTTCCCCCCATTGCGGGGACCTGCGTAAAATTAAGACTTTGCAAGGTGTTTTTCACCCGAAAAATGCACACTGGAAAAAATCTCAATATTTTTCGCAATTTTTTCTCGCCTACTATCAACAACTTACAGATAAACAAATATTTTGGAAAATCCATTTATTGTGGAAACCTAGTGAATATCGCCTTGACAAAATTCTGCAAAAAGGCACGATAGTACTACCAGACCGGAACGCCGATTCCGGCGGATTCAGAAGCCGAAACGGACGATCCGAAAAGCTTCAGAACCAAACGACAGCAGGAGGCTAGAGAGACAGAAATGGAATGGACCCGAAGCGAAACACTAGGCATCGCAAATCATGCCTGCACACAGTGCCATGGACTGGGCCTGCGCGGCGGACGTTTGAGCGAACGTCAGCCCTGCAATTGCGTACTACGAGCGATCTTCAGGATCTGCTATGAAAAGTTCCACCAGGTGTCCACACAGGAACGCCGCATGAGCCGCGTCACCCTCGACGGTACCGGATCACAGTGCCGCCGCGTCGTGTGGGGACGGAAAGACGAAGAATACATCGCCGACTTCTTGGCCGTCGCCAAGCGCACCCTGCGCGAGGACGAGCACAAGATCTTCCGGCTGCATTTTCTGCTGGGCGGTACGTGGCGCATGTGCTGCGACAGGCTCGGCATCGACAAAGGCACGTTCTTCCATGCGGTGTATCGCATCGAAGAGCGCATGGGCCGCGTCCTGCGCGAAATGAAGCCCTACGCGCTGTACCCGCTCGACGAGTACTTCTCGGGCGTGCGTATGGATCTGCGGGAGGCAAAGAAGGCGGCCGCTACGGCCCCGTTGGCGGAAGTGGTAGAAATGCCGTCAATCGCCGCGCGCGTCAGCAGCGCGGGAGTGGCAGGACGCCCCTTGGAGGCGCCATTGAAAGGAACACGCCGGTTATCGGTGCTCACGCACCTGCACAAGAGCAATCGCAGGGCAGCCTAGACGTTCACCGAAAGCGGCAGTTTTTTTGACGGGGAGAAGGATCGCATCCGGCGTCCTTCTCCCCTTTTTTATTTACTCTTGTTCCCAGTTCTTCGCGAGCATCCGCGAATACTCGCCCGATGCGTACAACTCAAAGTCAAAGTCCGCCGCAGGGATGCGCGCAAACTGCGACTGATGCTGCAGCACCGCGTACATCTGGTCGGCAAACCGGTAGTAGTTCCGGATAAAGTCCGGCGACAGCAGGCTCTGCTCCGGCGCATCGTTGAACACCGCATTCAACCCAAGCGCCCGCGCAAAAATCGACTTGAAATCCGCGACGCCCCACTTTTTGAGCTTTTCGCGCACCGGCTCCGGCGCGTCGTCCACCAAGTAGCTGGCAAAGGACTGGAACCGCAGATTCATCGCCCGCAATTCCGGATCCCGCTCCACCTGCTCCATGCACTGCTCAATCCAGCGCACCAGATCCTTACCCACATAAAACAGCATGCGGATCTCGCAGAAGCGCCCGTTGATCAATGTCCGGTCCAGATCCTCCTGCGACAGATCACCCGCCGGCAGCAGGCCTTGCAGCATCATGCTGGCGCGCGAACTCTCCACAAGCTTGGCAGGCCCCTCGGGGTCCGAGAACGGATGGAGTATCAGCGGCGGAAGCATAGAAACTTTTCTTCCCTTATCGGACATGACGGCGCTCAGCATTACCAATCCAGTATCGAAGATGATGCCGCTGCAAGGGAGGTACCTGTAGCTCAATTGTGAGTACTGTAGCCCTCGGCGCCATTTGTACCAAGTCTAGTACGGAAACCACCGAAAATATGCAATTTTCAGTACTTTACCCTAAGGCCTTGCCACTCCAAACGTCCCGGTCTACGCAAAAAAGCCCGCAATGCGCTCGGCATTACGGGCCTTCTCAAACAGCGTGATCTTTACTCGTTATCCGACGTGCGCGTTCACCAGAGCCTGGAAGTCGGCCTTGCCCATCGCGCCGACCTTCTGGCCCACGATCTTGCCGCCCTTGAACACCAGGAACATCGGGATGCCACGGACCTGGTAACGCATGGCGATATCGCCATTCTCGTCCACATTCAGCTTGCCCACCTTGAGCTTGCCCTGGTACTCGTCAGCGATCGCGTCCACCGTCGGACCAACCATGCGGCACGGTCCGCACCATTCCGCCCAAAAGTCCACCAGAACGGGGACGTCCGAGTTCAGTACTTCCTGCTCCCAGGAGGCGTCCGTGAACGTCAGTGTGTTTTGACCTGCCATATTGTGTTGTCTAGCTCCGAATGTATCGATGCAACGGTGACCGAAAACGATTCACCCAAGCTTTATGTTAGCAACTCAAGCGCCATTTTCCCCAACCACAACCGAAACCCCGCCGACACTTCACGCCCCATTGCGTTAGGCTTTTCCAATGGATTGGAACTCCCTGCGCCAAAACCTCGAACCCAAGTTGATCGATGCCGGACTCAAGCTGTTGTCCGCCATCGCCATCTGGATCATCGGCCGTATCATCATCAAATTCTTCGTCAACATCGTTGCCGACGGCATGGACAAGCGAAACATCGACTCCACGCTCGTCCGCTACATGCGGAACACGTTTTCCGTACTGTTCACGGTGTTGCTCGGTCTCGCCATCGCCGGATTTCTGGGCATCGAAACGACATCGTTCGCTGCCTTCATCGCCGCTTTCGGACTCGCTGTAGGGGCGGCGTGGTCCGGCATGCTCGCCAACTTCGCTGCAGGAGCGTTCCTCGTCGTCTTGCGTCCGTTCAAAGCCGGTGACTTCATTTCAGAGGGTGGAGTCACAGGCACGGTGGAAGAAATCGGAATGTTCGTTACCACCATCAACACGCCGGACAACGTGCGAACCTTCGTCGGCAACAATAAGCTGTTCTCGGACAATATCCAGAACTACTCAGCCAACACATCCCGCCGTGTGGAACTCACCGCGCCTCTCGCCCACTCGCAGGACCCGCAGGAAACCATCGCCAAACTCCAACAAGGCCTCAGCGCGATTCCTAACGTCCTCCCCGCCCCCGCACCCACCGTTACGATCTTGACCTTCACATCCTGGGGCTGCATCCTCGCCGTACGCCCGCATTGCCGCAACCAGGACTACTGGCAGGTCTACTTCGACACCAACCAGTTGATCCGCAAAACGCTAGGCACGGCCGGCTTCCCGCCCGCCGAAATCCGCCTCAGCGCCTAAGAAAAGCGGGGGGAGCGGACGAAGCCACTCCCCTCCCCTCTTACTTCCCAAACGCCTGATACACCGTTTGATAGAACTTCGGCTGGATATCCGTACCATTCGGCATCAACTGCAGCATCAGCACCGTCACCAGACCCGACTTCCGATCCACCTGGTACGTCGTCCCATACGCGCCGCCCCAGCCGAATGACCCCACAGACGCCATCCCAGCCGCACCATAACGGTCCACCGTCTCAAACCCTAATCCGAACCCAAGCCCCTGCGGACCCCGCAGCGCACCAATCTGATTCGTCGTCATCAACTCCACCGCGCGAGGCGACAACACCCGTACCCCATCGACGATCCCGCCATTCCGCACCATCTCCAAAAACCGCGCATAGTCCCGAGCGGTCGAAATCAGCCCCGCGCCACCCGCAAAGCTCTTCCGTGGACCATCCACATAATGACCCTGCCCGCGCGACCCTTCCGGCGCCCGCTCCGCCTTGCCCATATTCGTACCCGTCATGTACACCGCAGCCAACCGCTCCCGCTCCGCCGTCGGGACATAAAAGAACGTATTCTTCATCCCCAGCGGACCTGTAATCTTCTTCGCAACATACTGATCGAGCGGCATCCCGGACGCCTTCTCCACAATGCAACCCAGGATGTCCGTGTTGTACCCGTACACAAACGCCTCACCCGGCTGCCGTACAAACGGAATCGTACCCAGGGTCTCCATCGTGTCGCACACCGGCTCGGTCTTATCCGCCGTGTACCATCCGTTACCGGCCTTCGCGCCCAGTTCCTTCGCTTCATACAGCGCGGCGACATGCGCCTCGCGACCGTACGAAATCCCCGCGCTATGCGTCAGCAGGTCGAACACGGTAATCGGCCGCTTCACGTCCACGAACTTGATGCCGTTGTTCTCCACCTGCGCCACCGTGGCCTTTTTGAAAGAGGGAATAAAGTTGCCCACCGGCTCATTGATTCCCACCTTGCCTTCTTCCACCAGCGTCATGATGGCCGCACTCGTAATCGCCTTCGTCTGCGATGCGATCCGGAACAGCGTGTCCGGCGCCATCTTGCGCTTCGCCTCTTTATCGCTCCATCCAAAGGACTTCTCGTACACCGGCCGCCCGTTCTGCAGCACCAGTACGTTCGCCCCAGCGATCTTCTCCGCGTCGACGAACCCCTGCAGCAGGCGGTCGATATGCGCCGCGCGCGCGTTCACGGCAGCCGGTTGGGCGCTGACATGCAATAGAGAAAGGCATACCGCGGCAATCTGCGGTACCTGGCGGAACAAGGTCTTCTGGTTCATTGCGACCCCCATTTTCTGCCAACCACGCTGTTTTCACAACCCTCCCCTCGGTCTACCTGATGTACTGGACCGGTAAAACTTTCCGATTCCGTCAATATAAGGTTTGCCGAATGTCATAAAAATGTCACGGCTACGTCCATGATTTTTCATCAACTTCCGTTAGGCCTTCAAAATGCATGAGATCGCGGCATGGAGACCCGCGAGATACAGAGCCAAGGCCAAGCGTGGAAGAATCGCTTGGACGCGCTCAAGGACCTGCCCGCGCTCTGGCGTCTGCTCTGGGATGCAGCGCCACTGCCCGTTTTCTCGACCATCACCCTTCGCATCGCCAGCGGTTTGATCCCGCTCGGCATGCTCTTTGCCGCAAAACAAATCGTCGACCTCATCTCGACCGTCGCCAGCGGCAAACAGATCGACCAGCAGACTCTCTGGTACTGGGTCGCCCTCGAGTTTGGCTTGGCCGCTTCCACCCAAATCATCGGCCGCCTCATCGACTTCTGCGATTCCTTGATTTCCGACCGCTTCAGCCACAGCCTCAGCCTGCGCATCATGCGGCACGCCATGTCGCTCGACCTCCGCAGTTTTGAAGACGCCGCGTTCTATGACCGTCTGGACCGCGCCCGCGTCCAGGCCACAGACCGTATCAGCATGCTCACCAACGCTGGCTGGCTCCTCCAGCGCGTCGTGATGCTCGTCTCCCTCGCCGGCGGTATCGTGTACTACTCGCCCTGGCTCCTCATCGTGCTGACCCTGAGCGTACTGCCGGCCTTCCTGGTCGAAAGCCACTTCGCATTCCTGGGGTACACGCTGTCGCACACTTTGACCCCGCTCCGCCGCGCCCTGGCCTACTACATGACCCTCGGCAGCAGTCGCGAATCCGTCAAAGAGGTCAAGATCTTCGCTCTGCAAAAGCATCTGGAAGGAAAGTTCCAGGACCTCGCGGAAGAAGTCATCCGTCGCAACCGCCAACTGGCCCGCCGCCGCCTCGGCTGGGGTTCGCTCTTCGCCGTACTCGCGTCAGCCGGTTACTACGGCAGCTACGCCTTCCTCGCGCATGAAGCAGTCATGCAGAAGATGACCCTCGGTACCTTCGCCTTTATGGTGGGCGCCATCGGCGGCGCCAACGGCCACCTGCAGATCATCTTCTCGCTGTTCTCCGACATCGCAGACCAGGCACTCTTCCTGCGCGACCTCGTGCTGTTCCTCGAAGAACACCCAACGATCCACTCGCCGGTGACGCCCATCTCGATGCCCAAGCCCATCCGTCAAGGATTGGAATTTGAGAACGTCACCTTCCAGTACCCCGGCAGCGACCGCAAGGTACTCGACGGCTTGAACTTCAAGATACTCCCCGGCCAGCGCATCGCGCTAGTAGGCGCCAACGGCGAAGGCAAGACCACCATGGTCAAGCTCATCGCCCGCCTCTATGACCCCACCGAGGGACGCATCCTCCTCGACGGCCGCGACATCCGCGACTACGACATCGACGAATACCGCCGCGAAATCGGCATCATCTTCCAGGACTTCATCCGCTACGACCTCCCGGTCCGCGAAAACATCGGAGCCGGCAACATCGGCAAAATGCAGGACGACGAGGCGCTCAACGAAGCCAGCCAGAAGAGCAACCTCAGTTCGATCCTCAAGCGCCTGCCCAAGGGCCTGGACCAGATGCTCGGCCGCCGCTTTGAAGGAGGCGTGGACCTCTCCGGCGGCGAATGGCAGCGAGTCGCCTTGGCCCGCGCCTACCTGAAGGACGCCCAGATCCTCATCCTGGACGAGCCCACCGCAGCCCTCGACCCCATGGCCGAAGCGGAAGTCTTCGAACAGTTCGCCGAGCTGACCAAGGACCGCATGGCCCTGTTCATCTCGCACCGCTTCTCCACCGTCCGTATGGCAGACAGGATCGTGGTGATGTCAGAAGGCAAGATCCTCGAAGACGGCACCCACGATCAATTGCTCAAAGCAGACGGCGTGTATACCAAACTGTTCGATCTCCAAGCCGCCAGCTATCGGTAACAACAACCATCACTTCCAATCGAGTGGCAGAAACACTCTCTTCCCTGCCGCTCGATTGGAATCTGTTACCTTCCTCGTGTGAGTCGATCCCACGGTTATTCCCGCCTTGCAGTATTCGCAGTCTTATTCACCGCTCCGGAGTTAGTTGCCCAGTCACTGGACCTCGTCACGCAACTCCACTTCACAAAGATTGCGGGCGCCACAAATCCATTACCGCAAACCCTTCCTGTTTCCCGGCGAGGACCATCCACCACCTTTGCCATTTCTTCCATCAACACCGCCAGTGGTGGCGCATGGCTGTCCGCCTCTGCAGCCGCATTGTCCACACCGTCTGCGATCAGCGTCTCGGTTGCAGCCGATTCCCTAACGCCCGGTACATATCAAGGCTCATTCATTGTCACCGCGTCAGGACAATCTGGAAATACCGTACAAGTCACACTCACCGTACTCTCCCCGGGCTCGCGTCATATTGACAGTCTTCCCTCCGCACTTACTTTTGTTGGAAAACCCGGCGCGATATTCACTCCACAAGCATTTGTGATTCGCGGTCAATCCGGATCAGTGTTTCCCTTCACTATGACTGGCACTGCCTCCGATGGCAGCCTTTGGCTCCGTGTGTCACACCCAGTTGGCGATACCCCGACAAAAGCGAACGCTACGATTGATACAAACTTACTTCCAAATGGTGGCACTGTAGAAGGCGTTTATAACGGACGAATTCTCATCGAAACATCGGCCGGCAAGTACACGATTCCGGTATCCGTCGAAATCTCGAACTCAGCACTCAATCAAGTCAATCCGCTATTCTTCACCATGAAGCAAGGCGGACCTAGCCCCTTGCCCCAGTTCGTACCCATCGCCAGCATCTCCGGTGCGGCCGCTACCTTCGCCCTAACCTCCACCGCTTCTCTTGGTGGCAATTGGCTGCAAGCCTCCACCAACAGCTCAAGCCAGCAAACCATCAAGGTCTCCGTTACCTCCGCCAGCAGTCTGCCGCAAGGCACGTACACCGGTCAATTCCTGATCACCAATGGCGCGACACCCCGGCCCGTACTCGTCGTCCCTGTGACACTCTCGATTCTGCCAACGCTCTCGCTCGGTGACGCCCCCGGAGGCCTGTACTTCAACATTCCCGTCGGCGGAGGAAACCCTCCGGGCCAAACCCTCCCGATGCGAGCGCCCAGCCTGCCACAGATCTCCTGGCACGCCGAACCCGCCTACAACTTCGGCAACCGCTGGCTCACTGCCTCTGACAGTGGCGGCTTCAGCATCGAGACCTCCATCGACGTCTCCCGCCTTCCCGGCGCGGGCCAGACTCCCGGCATCTACACCACGCAAATCATCGTGGATTCCCAGTTCGGCGAACTCTCCACCATTCCCGTCGTTGTAACCGTCGGCGACAACTACCCCAAGCAACTCCAACCGCAGTTGTTTAGCCGTGGCCCCGCGGACGCTCCACCGCTTTCCCAGTGGCCGCTCATCCTGAGTAGCAGTGGAGCCAACCCATTAGCGTTCACCACAAGCTTCAGCACCAGCACCGGTGGATCCTGGCTCAACGCAAGCCCCATCGGCACCTGCTGCGCGACCCCGCAACTCATGCGTGTCCGCGTACTCGACGCCCCAAGCCTCGCGGTCGGAACCTACACCGGACAAATCGAAATCGCCAGCGCACCTCTCACCCAGGTTGTACCGGTTGGCCTCCAGATTGTCCCCGCCAACACACCGCGCTTCGACTCCATACCCGGCCAGCTCAGCTTCTCCACCACGACATCGGGCGGCGCCATCGCATCGCAGCCACTTTCCATTCGCAACGCCACCAACGGCACCCTGAATTGGGGCGTAATCCTCGCGTCGGAAGGCAACTGGCTCGGCGTGGACTTCAACACTAGCTTCGGCTCCGGCGACGGAAACGTGGTTCTCACCGTCAATCGCGCGCAACTCCCCAACGGCGGTACCGTTCCCGGCACGTACCAGGGCCAAGTCCTATTAACCAGCCTGTCAAGCTACGCATCCGTACCGGTCAGCGTCATCATCGGCGAGACCTTCCAGCAAACCAGCGCCGTGAACTTCACATCGACGTCCTCCCAGAATGTCGCTCTCAATTCCACCACCGGCAACAGTTTCGCCTTCAGCGGCTTGACCGAAACCGGTCGCGGCGGCAATTGGCTTCAAGCCTTGCGATCCGGCGCCAACTGCTGCTCCACGCCCGAAACCGTAACGCTCTCCGCCGCCGGAACCGGACTCGCTCCCGACACCTACATCGGCCAGTACGTCGCCTACCGCGACAAATCAGCGACAGTCGTTCCTGTCCGCTTTACCGTCGGCTCCACCACTCGGCCCATCGCGCTCGATGTCACGGGCAACTACACGCTGGTCCCCGGTGCCTCCGTCCAACTCACGGCCACCGCACGATACAGCAACGGCTCTCGAGGCAACGTCACCGCTGCCACCGCTTGGACATCGTCGAACACCGCGGTCGCAACCATTGGACCCAACTCTGGCGTACTTACCGGACTCACCGGAGGCTCATCCACCATCTCCGCGACCTTTGAAGGAATAACCACAGCGTTCCCAATCGTCGTCAACACATCCGGACCCGTCATCGTCGAAGTCTCGCCCTACATCGCCTCCCCGGGTGACACCATCACCATCACCGGCGCCGGATTCAATCCCGACTTCGCCGACGTCTGGGTCTCGGGCTACCAGATCCCCAATGCACAATTGGTCTCCAAATCAGCCACGCGCATTGTCTTCAACATCCCCAACTCCGTACCCTTCGACACTCACTTCGTCACCGTCCGCAATACCAACACTGGCGCTGCTTCGAACTCTCCGAACTTATACGTCGGCCCCCGAACAGGCAGCGGCGCACACTTCACTCCGATTGCACCCTGCCGTGTTGCCGACACCCGCATCGACATCCCCAGCGGCATCCCAACCAACTCCTTCCGCAACTTCGACCTCAGCACCTGCGTTCCCTACTACGCCACAGCCGTTGCCGTAAACATCACCCTCGTACCTCGCGGCCAACTGGGCTATCTCTCGGTCTGGCCCACAGGGCAGCCGCAACCCGTGGTATCCACCATGAACTCGCTCGACGGTCGCATCAAGGCAAACGCCGCGATTGTCGGTCTCGGCACCAACCGCCAGATCAGCGTATACGTTACGCACGCCGCCGATGTCGTCCTCGACGTCAGCGGGTACTTCCTCCAAGCGGGCGATCCCCGAGCCTACGCCTTCTATCCCGCTCCCCCCTGCCGCGTACTCGACACTCGCCTCTCCGGCGGCATCATCCCCGCGCAAGGCACTCGTACCGTCGGCGGCGGATGCCTCCCCACCAACGGTCCCCGCGGCTACTCGTTGAATGTCACAGTCGTACCCTCCGGCCCGCTCGGCTACCTCACACTCTGGCCCGACGGCTTGCAGCAGCCGACCGCCTCCACGTTGAATAACCTCACCGGCACCGTCGTAGCCAACGCCGCCCTCATCGAGCCTGGCAACGGCGGCAATTTCAACGCCTTCGTCACCAATGAAACGCACATGATCGTGGACTTCAACGGCTACTTCCGTCCATCCGGCGAACCGGGCTCCCTGACGTTCTATCCCGTAACCCCCTGCCGTATCGTGGACACTCGCAACCCCAACGGTGCCTTCGGAGGTCCGGCCATGGCCGCGGACTCGCAACGGGACTTCAACGTCCCCGCCTCCAGTTGCGGGATCCCGTCTACAGCAAGGGCGTATGTCTTAAACGCAACCGTAGTCCCGCCCGGACCCTTTGGCTTCCTCACCTTATGGCCAGCCGCCTCTGCAAGACCCGTGGTGTCTACGTTGAACGCAATCGACGGGGCTTTAACCTCAAATCTCGCGATTGTGCCCGCAGGACCAAACGGTGTGATCAGCGCCTACACGTCCAGCAGTACACACCTGTTATTGGATATCAGCGGTTATTTCGCTCCGTAAAGAAGGAATTATCGTTACCCCCCCGCCCACATGACAAAAGTTTTACGTTAACGCTACCCGTAACCTTAGGACGGACGAGGCGCTCTTGACAGATACTGAGAATGATGAACGCTCGTCGAAGCCTCCGTCCGTCCTTTGCCTGGACCTTTGCACTGTTGTCGCTCGGTACTGTTGCGACCACTACGCACTTCCTGACGGCACAAGGCACTCCGCCCGAGCCGGACTACAAGGCCTTCCTCAAAGACAACTGTCTCAGTTGCCACAACGCCGACAACAGCATCGCCGGCGTCCGCGTCGATAACCTCGACGACAAGTTTGGCGACGACACCGTAAAAAAGTGGGAAGCCGTTCATCACCGTATCGCTGCCGGAACCATGCCTCCAAAAGGTATGAAGCAGCCCGCCCCCGAACAACGCAAGGCCATGGCGGACTGGATCGCCAAGAACCTCGACATTGCGAAACTCCGCCCGGCCCCCAAGAACGGCAACCTCCGCCGCCTCACCGTCGCTCAGTACCGCAACACCCTGCGCGAACTCTTGGGCATCGATAACGACCTCGCCATCATCCTCCCGGCCGACGCTGTATCCAAGGACGGCTTCGTCAACAACGCCAATACCCTGCAGCTTTCTCCGCTGCTCATGGAAGCGTACTTTGAGATCGCCGAAAAGGCCCTCAACCACGCCATTGTCGACCCCACCAAGAAGCCCCAAATCCAGAACTTCCGCGTCGACCTCGGCGATAAGGTCAACCCCGATCCGCTCCCCGAAAAGCTGATTCTCGGCGCCGGCAGCGCCCTGCTCGAAACCTCGGACGTCCTCGTCACGCAGCTCGCTCCCAAAAAGCCCTTCGCCTACGACCCCTTCTACATGCGGACCAAATACCGCTTCATTGAAGGCTACCGGGGCAACGACACCGTACGCGGCTGGCGCGACTTCGACAGCATCTACCACTCCGTCTTCGCCGACCTCCGCGGCGCCAGCGGCTACCCCAAGGGCGAGCCCTGGGGCACGGTACCGCAAGGTCTCCTCCTCCGCCCGGCCATCCCCACAGAAGAAATGTTCGACGAGGACGGCACCTACGGCCCGCGTGCGAACTTCAAAATCTCCCTGCGCGAACTCCCGGATTCCGGCCGTTTCCGCGTCACCGTCACCGCCGCCAAGTACGACGACGGTCTCTTGCTCGACCCCGGCTCCAAGCCCCGCGAAGCGAATGCAGCCGGAGCCGTCATCGCCAAGGCCTCCGACAAGACCGTCAACATCCCCAAAGAAGGCATCTATCAGGTGGACGTCTTCCCCGTGGAATCCAAGATGGCCCCCCCCGACGCCACTAAGCTAACCGACGGCCTGACCGGCGCCTGGCCCACCAAGGACATCGCCTCGCCTGCCGCCGCCAAAGCCATCACCAGCACCGTCACGGTACCCCGCGCCGACCTCCCCACCGACGATCCCCATCACGTCGGCGAAGGCGACTTCACCATCGCCGGCTGGGTCAAAACCAAGCAGCCCGGCCGCTACCAATTGATCAGCCTCGGCAACCCGGACCGTACCCGCGGCTGGTTCCTGGACGTTGCCAGCCCCCAAGGCGCCCTCCGCTTCCAGACCTTCGGCGATGTCGATGGCGCCACCGCCACCGTCGCCACCCGGCCCTTCGCCCTCCGCCCCGGCCAGTGGACCCACGTCGCCGTCGTCGTACACCGCGGCCTCAACCAAACCCGGATCTACGTAAATGGCACCCTCGCCGCCAAAGCCAACACCGGCAGCGCCCAGTTCGACGCCGACAAGGCCGATTTCAAGATGGCCACCTCCTTTGATGGTGGCGAACTGAGCCAGGTCCGCCTCTACCGCCGCCCCCTGGAGGAAAGCGAGCTCGCCGCCCTCATCGAACCCGGCAAGTCTCTTATCCAGACCGCCTCCGGCCCCCGCCGCCCCACCGAGGATGGCACTGTCGTACGCCGCCGCCGCGCGCCGGACTTCGCCCTCCAGCTTGGCGACCGTGAATTCTCGGGCGCTCTCGAACAGCCCGCCTACCTCGCCGTACGCTTGAAGGCCGGCGCTCTCAAAGTCCAGGCCAAGTACGACAACGTCAAGGAAATCGATCGCGTCGTCTTCACGCCGCTCGCCGCTACCGATGCACTGGCCAAGCGGTTCGCGACCTTTGAAAAGCGCCAACCCCGCGTCGGCGTCCACCTGGGACTCCGTCGTGACTGCGGCAGCACCCTCGCTCCCGTAGGCTCGCCCCAAACCGTCGCAGGAACCAACCTCACCAAGTACGTCTTTGAAGGGACAATCGACAACTTCCCCGCCCCCGTCGTCGAAAAGGACAACGTCAACTACCTCGCCGGTATCCACGAAATCGGCGTCCGCAGCGAATTCACGGACGGTCGCGACATGCCTCGCCTCCTCGTCCGCTCCGTGGAATTTGAAGGTCCTTACTACGACGTCTGGCCGCCCAAGTCGCACTCGAACATCTTCATCACCCGCGCCCCCGGCACGCCCGACGCGGTCTACGCCAAGCAGGTGATCTCCAACTTCGCCTCCAAGGCCTACCGCCGCCCTGTCACCCCGGCCGAAGAACAATCGCTCGTCGAAGTCTTCAACCGCTCGCAGAAGGCCGGCAACAAGTTCCAGGATGCGGTCAAGGAATCGTTGCAGGCCGTGCTGACCTCGCCGCAGTTCCTGTTCTTGATCGAAAAGAGCGCCACCCCGCAACCCGAGCCGCTCGACACCTGGGAACTCTCCTCCAAGCTCTCGTACTTCCTCTGGAACAGCCCGCCCGACACGCACCTGCAGAACTTGGCCTCCACCGGCGCGCTCTCCAAGCAACTCGATACCGAAGTCGAGCGCATGATCAACGACCCGCGCTTTGCCCGCTTCGCTTCCGAGTTCGTCGCCCAGTGGCTCAGCCTCGACAAGTTCACCGTACTCGAAGCCGACCGCAAGCGTTACCCCAAGCTCACCCGCGACAACCGCAAGGCCCTCGAACAGGAACCCATCGAGTTCGTCAAGCACCTCATCCGCAACAATCTGCCCGCGCGCAATCTCATCCAAAGCGATTTCGTGATGGCCAATGAAGCCACCGCCAGCTACTACGACATGGCGGAGATGACCGAAAGCGGCTTCAACTACGTGCCCCTCGCCATCTCCAACCGCAAGGACCTCGGCGGCGTACTCACCCAGGCCGCGATCCTCGCCGGACTCTCCGACGGCCGCGAATCGAACCCCGTCAAGCGCGGAGCCTGGCTCGCCCGCAAGATTGTCGCCGAACCGCCCGCCGATCCGCCACCAAACGTACCCGCCCTCAAGGACACCGCCGGACTCACCCTCCGCCAGCGCATCGAACAGCACCGCAGCGTACCCGCTTGCCAGCAGTGCCACTTGAAGATCGATCCCTGGGGCGTACCCTTTGAAGACTACGATGCCGGCGGCCGCCGCAAGAAAGAACCGCAGGATTCCAAGTCGCTTCTTCCCGACCACGCCGAGGTCTTCGGCGTCGACGGCTTGAAGAAGCACCTCGCCGACGACCGTATGGATCAGGTTGCCTTCAGCGTTTTGAAGCATTTGGCCACCTATGCATCCGGCCGCTCGCTTACGTACAATGAACTACACGAGCTCCGTACCGTCGGAGTTCGAGATCTCAAAGCCAGCGACTACCGGATGAAGGACATGGTCCGATATGTCGTAAAGAGCCCGATGTTCCTGCAGAAGTAAACGTTAACGGAGGTCGATACTATGACGCGTGCAAAACATATGGATCGTCGCGCATTCCTGCGGGGCATCGGAGGAGTGGCGCTCGCCCTCCCGGTTCTGGAAGCTATGGGCTCGGAGGTTGCGGACCAGACACCCCGCCGCTTCTGTGCGATTTACACCGCCAACGGCATGTCGCTGCCCAAGCCGGAACATGGCATCGATGAGTGGAGCTGGTTCCCCACCAAAGGCGCCGGCGCGGAATTCCAGTTCGGCAAATCCACCGAACCGTTCGCTCCCTTCCGCAAGCAGTTGAGCTTCATGGGCGGCCTCGAACACGGCAACGGCCCCAAGGCAGACCCGCACATCTGCTCCGACATGTGGCTCACCGGCGCTCCCCTGCACAACCCCAAGCCCGGTAGCTTCAACTCCGTCGGTCTCGACCAGGTCATCGCCCAGAACACAAAACAGTTCTGCCGCCAGCCTTCGCTCGTGCTGTCCATCGACGCCGGCACCGGCTTCCTCTCGCGCACCGGCACGATCTCCTACAACGTCGACGGCCGTCCAGTACCCGCGGAGAACAACCCCCGCCGTATCTTCGACCGTTTGTTCCGTGGCGACAATCCCAATCAGGACTCCGCCCGTGAAAACCTCCAGCGCCGCATCAAGCTCGTCGATGCCGTAGCTTCCAGTGCCAAGTCGCTCGACGCCACCCTCGGCAAGACGGACCGTGAGCGCATGGATCAGTACCTCAGCACGTTGAACGAGATGGAATCCCGCCTCGTGGCATCAGAAAAGTGGATCGACATCCCGCTCAAAAAGCAGGATTACTCGCACCTGAACCTCGAAGCCACCAACGCCGGCGACCCTGCGGATTACTACCGCAACATGTTCGACCTGATCGCCCTGGCCTTCGATGCGGACATCACCCGTTCGGTCTCCTTCATGCTCAACCGTGAGGACGGCATGGGCATCAGCGACACCTTCCCGCTCAAGCTGGGCCTGTCCCGCACGCACCACAACCTGTCCCACGCCACCGACAAAGAAGGCCAGTTGGACTTCGCCAAGTACGATCTATTCCTGGCCAAGCAGGTGGCCCACTTCCTCGCCCGCTTGAACCACTACAAGGACAACAACGGCGCGATGCTCGACAACACCATCGTGCTGTTCGGCAGCGGCGCCAGCACCACCCACAACTCGCACAACCTGCCGACCATGATCGCCGGCGGCGCCAACATGGGCCTCAAGCACGGCCAATACTGGCGTCAGGACGGAGGCCGCATGACCAACATGTACCTCTCCATCCTCCGCGCCATGCAGATCGAGCAGGAGAGCTTCTCCGACAGCACCGGCACCATCACCAGCCCGGTCTTCACCAAGTCTTAACTCCGCGCACGCAAGCAAAACAAAAGAGCTGGCCAAGCCGTAAGGCAAGGTCAGCTCTTTTGTATTTTCAGAAACCAGAGACAGGACTGCTAAAAAACTAGCCGTTCACCTGCCGCCGCCGGCGCCCATGCGACGCCACAAACACCAGCGCCAGAGCCGACAAAGCGGAAACGCCTGCCGTACCCTCCGGCACCGGCGTCACCACCACCACACCCGGCGGCGTACCCCGCAACTCCATCGCCGGACGCGTGAGCGTATCCGTAAACCGCTGCTCCGGCGTGTACACCGGCAACGAGCCACCCGGCGTCGTACCCACCGCAATCAGCGGCATCGTATCGCCAATATTGTTCTGCTTCCAGGAAATCTTCGTAAACGCAGGCCCCGGCGAGTTGTACACGGCGGGATTCGCCGCCACCACCACCCAATACTGCTTGCCAACCTCGAGCAGCGGCCGCTGCACGCTGATCAGAAAACTCACCCCGCAACACAATCCGCCCGAAGTACCCGCCGGCACGCTCACCCACTGCTCCAGCACCGCTCCCGGAGCCCCGTTCAGATCCGTATACAGGTACACATCCGGCGCCGACGTACCAAAGTTCGGGTCCCCGGAATCCGCCAACGCCAGCAGCATGTTATCGAGCCGCGCCGTAGCCGACACCATAACCGGCGCGCCAATCGACACGTACGTCATCCCGCGCGTCGGAACCGCACTCTGGATGTTGTAGGTAGTATGGCCGTACCGTTGCCCCGGGTCGGCGTCATTCATGTTGGAAAAATCACGTCCGCGCTTGCCGGCAACGCTGCGGCAGCAAAGCAGACGGATAGGGAATACGCCATCAGGCGTGAGACAAACATACAGCATTATGCGGGAAAGTCAGTCCAACGCAATCAAATCACTTGTGCAATTTGTGGATGGTAAGAAGCCCTACGGCATAAGCTACAAGGTCGCTTACACCAAACGTCGTCCCGAGTAATCGAGCGAACAGTCGCACGCCCAAACGCTCGTCCATCACCAACCGCGCCGGTATCCCCGTCAGTTGAAAAAGCTCCAACCCAACCATGATCGCCGCCGCGATCCCTAGCGCCAACCGCGCGGGCCAAGCCATCCGCACGATCACGTACACCATCGCCGCATACAGCGCATCGCCCAGGTACTTATCAAACACGATCCACCCCGTATGCACCATGCGCGACCCCAACCCCGCCGCGACAATCGCTACCAGCAATAGCAGACTACTTCGCGCGTTCCGCATACTTGGTCGCCATCGCTGCACACACCATCAACTGAATCTGGTGGAACAGCATCAGCGGCAACACCACAATCCCGACAATACTCCCCGGAAACAGGATGTTCGCCATCGGAACCCCACTCGCCAGGCTCTTCTTGGACCCGCAGAACACAATCGCCGTCTCTTGCTCCACCGCAAACCCCAGCCGCCTGCTCGTCCAAACCGTAAAGCCCAACATGATCGCCAGCAGCACGCACGCCGCACCCAGAATGATCCCCAAGGTCACCAGATCCACCCGCTGCCAGATCCCGTTCACAACGCCTTCACTAAACGCCGTGTACACCACCAGCAGAATCGACCCGCGATCCACATAACTCAACATCGCCTTGTTCCGCAGCAGCCACTCCGCAATCCAGGGCCGCAGCAACTGCCCCAGCGCGAATGGCAAGAACAACTGCACCACCACAGCCTTCACCGCATGCAGTGAAGACCCGCCACTCGCACCCGCCGTACCCGGAATCGTCAAAAACAGCCCCACCAGCATTGGGGTTACGACCACGCCAGCCAAGTTCGAAAGCGACGCCGCGCACACGGCCGAAGGCACATCGCCCCGCGCAATCGAAGTAAACGCAATCGAGGACTGCACCGTCGACGGCAACAAGCAAAGAAACAGAATCCCCGTACCAATAATCGGATCCACCGAAGGCCGCGCCACTGCCGCTACTCCCAGCCCCGCCAGCGGAAACACCACGTACGTGCAAGCCAGCACAAACAGTTGCAGCCGCCAGTTGGACACCCCGGCCATCACCGCCTCGCGCGACAACCGCCCGCCGTACAGAAAGAACAACAGCGCGATCGCAAAGTCCGTGACGTGGTCGAATACCACCGCCGCGACCCCGCGCGCCGGCAGCACCGATGCCAGCACCACCATGCCCATAATCAGCAGGACATAGCCGTCCAGCCGCGCCTTCCGAAGCCAAGTTTCAAGCTGCAGCACGATTCAAAAGTGTACCGCCACCCTCTATCCTGAAGAGAAGAACAGAATGGCCACCAAGAGCCGAAGTCGCCAGGCCCGCGCCGCCAGACGCCGCAAAAAGCGCATGGACGCCGTCGAGCACGACCTCACGCCCCAACACTGGAAAGCCATTCAGGATGCCTGGGGCGGCGGCTGCGCCTATTGCGGAGAAACCGGCAAACCCTTGCAGCGCGATTGCGTACTTGCCATCTCCCGCGGCGGCCGCTACACCATCGATAACGTCGTACCCGCCTGCCTCAAATGCAACACCAGCAAGTGCAATGAGGAAGTCACCACCTGGCTCCGCCGTACGCGACGCAACGAGCGGGACTTTCTCCTGCGCTACTTTGAAATCCGCCAATCGCTCACTGCTAATTTTCCAGCACCAACCACGGCACAGCCCCAATCGCCCGTCGCACATTTCCTCCGCGACGGCACAAACTAGAGCATCGCTACCCTTCCACCCCAAACTGCGCCGCGTACCCGGCATTCAACTGCTTCCACCCGCCAAACTGCAACGCATCCGGACCCACAATGCGCCCCAACGGATCCCCCGCCAACAGATGATCCAGCACGTCCAGGCAGATATGCCAGCCTGCCGCACCCCAGGACACATAACGCCGGTCGATGCTATGCCACAACGTCAATCGCGTACCGTTGCCATGCGGCTCCAACTGCCACCGGATCTGCCCGCCACCCCAGCCGTACTCCAACAGCCGCGGCGCATCGGCCACGGTAACCGTCGTCTCCGACACCTGCGGCTGTGGGACATTCGCCGTCGACAAGGTCACCGGACCCACCGCCGCCATATTCCGATCCGCATCAAACGGTGCCCACTGCGCCAATTGCGCGGGATCGGTCAGCGCTTCCCAAACCAAAGCCGGTGGATGCCGCAGCTCGCGCACGAACACCAGCTTCCACTGCTCGCCGCCCTTCTCCACACTCGCCCCACTCGCCGCACCCGGCTGGTAATCCTCGCGATTCGCCATTGCTCAACGCTTCCCTTTCTTCTTCGCCGCCGCCATACGATCCAAATGCACTTCCAGCGCACCCAGATGCGGAGCCCAAAACGCACGGAACGGCGCAATCCACGCATCCACTTCCTGTAAGGGTTCGGGCCGCAACCGGTACAACCGACGCTGCGCATCCACCTTGGCCTCGACAATCCCCGCATCTCGCAACACGCGCAGATGCTTGGACACCGCAGGCTGCGGCATCCCCAACTGCCGTTCCAAATCGCCAACCGATTGCTCTGCCTCCAGCAGCAGACTCAGAATCGCTCGCCGGTTCGGCTCCGCAATGATCTCGAAGACAGACTCCACACTCTTTATATACGCGAAGACGCATATACCAGTCAAGACATACTTGAACCGTCACACGTCGTGGATCGTAAACTGATCTGCACTTTTCAAACTCTCGAGTCGCGTCCACGCTACAGGCATCGCCACCGGAGCACCCGGCTTCGCGCGAACCGAGTAATCGGCAATCGCCGTCGACGTATAGTCGTTGCGAAAGTAGTCCACAAAGATCCGGCCCGTACGCTTGGCCTTGCTCATCGTCGCGACGTACACCTCAGGCAACGCTGCCACCATCTCATTCGCGATCTCCCCCGCCAGTGCCTTGATCTCCGGCCACTTCTCACGCCCCTCCAGCGGCGCCCAAACATGCAACCCCTTGCCGCCCGTACATCGCAGATTGGCCTTCATCCCCCGCTTCCGCAGCCTTTGCCGTACATCCTGCGCCGCCAGTTTCACCGCCTCAAACGGCACATCCGGCGCCGGATCCAAGTCGAAGATCATGCGATCCGGAATATCAATCGCATCGATCGTCGCGCCCCAAGGATGGATCTCCATCGCCCCCATCTGCACAATCTCCAGCAACCCCCGCTCATCTTCGATGTACAGATACTCGTGCTTTTTGCCGCCGTGATCAAACACAAACGGAAACACATGCTTGCCCAATCCCCGCCCCGGCGACCGTTGATAAAAGCACTCCTTGCCCACACCTTCGGGACACCGCAGCAAGCTAATCGGACGCCGCACGATCCCCGCCAACATCTTCGGCGCCACCCTGCCGTAGTACTCCGCCAACTCGCCCTTCGTAATGTGCCCGGTCTCCGAAATCACCCGCTCCGGATGCGTAATCCTCACCCCGGCCACCGTGAGCCCTGCACCCGTCTCCCGCCTTACGTCAGAAGCCACCTTATCCTCCCGCAAACCCTGAAAGGATGGATGCCGTACCCGCCCATCCTCAGTCCACTCGGTAAACTCCACCTCCGCCAAAGCGTCCGGCTTCACCCAGTGCACCTGCCGCCACTCCGCCGCGCCCACACCCTTCATCTGCTCGCGCGACAGTACCTGCTCCTTCACAGGCTTCAACTTGGCTGCTAATTCCTTAGCACTCGCCATCGTAAACCCCGTCCCGGCCTTCCCCGCATACCGCAGCTCTCCCTCTTCCCGATACCCCAGGTACACCGCCCCCAATGCACGACCTCCGGACTTCGCATCGCTGTACCCCACAATCACGAACTCCTGCCGCTTCGTACATTTGGACTTCAGCCAGCTCTTCTGCCGCCCCGCGACATACGGCGCATCCGCCTGCTTCGACACCACGCCTTCCAAGCCCATCTTGCAGGCGTTCTCAAGCATCGCCTTACCCGACCCCACCACATGATCGCTGTACGCAATCGCACCTTTAGGCGACAGCAGCTTCTGCAACCGAGCCTTCCGCTCCAGCAACGGCAGCCGTACCAGACTCTCCCCATCCAGATGCAGCAGATCAAACGCAAACGCCGTAATCACCGACGTATCGCCGCCCTCTCCCAACGCCGCCTGCAACTGCTGGAACCCGCTCCGTCCCTTGCTATCCAGCACCACCGCCTCGACATCCAGCACCGCATCATGTACCTTCAACTTCTTCGCCGCCGCGACAATCGCCGGAAACCGCGCCGTCCAATCCTTCGCATTCCGCGTACGCAGCAACACCTCGCCATCCGCGACGAACACCAGCAACCGGTACCCGTCGAACTTCACCTCATGTACCCAACCCTCGCCCTCCGGAGCCGCCTCCACCAACGTCGCCAACTGGACCTCGGGATACTGCTCCAAAAGCTCCGTCAACCCCGTCCCACCAGCGATCTCCTCCATCGATCGCTCACTCGCCACACTCACCGTCTGCCCCGCGAGCAACGCATCGCCGCGATCACTGGCCTCGTCATCGCTCTCTTTGATCAGCAGCCAGTTCTCACGCTTCTCACTCGCCTTACCCCGCATCCGTACCAGCGCCCAGCCGCCCTTCAACCGCTCCCCATGCAGGACAAACGTCAGCTTGCCCTTCCGCAATCCCTCCGTGACATCGCCCTCCGGCTCCCACGTCCCGCGATCCCACAGCATCACCGTACCCCCGCCGTACTCGCCTTCTGGAATCGTCCCTTCAAAGCTCCCGTACGACAGCGGATGATCCTCCGTCCGCACCGCCAACCGTTTGTCTTTGGGATTCAGGCTCGGGCCCTTGGTCACCGCCCAGCTCAGCAGGACACCCTGCCACTCCAGCCGAAAGTCGTAATGCAGCCGCGTCGCATCATGCTTCTGAATCAGATACGACAGCTCATCTACAGACTTCTTCAACTTCGCCGGCGGCGCGGGCTCAGGTGTGCGACCAAAGTCACGTTTCCTGCGATACTCTTCAAGGGCCATACGCATCTAAAAGAGTCATGCCAGCCAGTGCCCGTTTCTCGATCCTCGACCTCGCTCCCGTGCGCGACGGCGGCACCATCGCCGAAACCTACCGCAACACCGTCGACCTCGCGCAGCACGCCGAACGTTGGGGCTTCACCCGTTTCTGGCTCGCCGAACACCACAGCATGCCCGGCATCGCCAGCGCCGCTACCTCGTTGTTGATCGGTCACGTCGCCAACGCGACATCCACCATCCGCGTCGGCTCCGGCGGCATCATGCTGCCCAATCATTCGTCACTTGTGATCGCCGAACAGTTCGGCACCCTCGAAACGCTCTACCCCAACCGCATCGACCTCGGTGTCGGCCGCGCCCCCGGCTCTGACGGACCCACCGCCCGCGCCCTCGGCTACAAAGCCGTCGAGGACGAATTCCCGCGCCAGGTGGACGACCTTCTCACCTACCTCGGCCCCGCCACCAAGGCCCCGAAACCCATCGCGTACCCTGGCACTGGCACGAACGTTCCAGTATGGCTGCTCGGCTCCAGCACCTACAGCGCCAAGCTCGCCGCCCAGCTAGGCCTGCCCTTCGCCTTCGCCAGCCACTTCGCCCCGATGCTCCTGTTTGAAGCCTTGGAAATCTATCACGAAGAATTCCAACCCTCGCAGTACCTCGCCGAGCCGTACGCTGTGGCCGGCATCCCGTTGATCGCTGCCGAAACTGACGAAGAAGCCCAACGCCTTGCGACCTCCGCCATGCAGCGGCATCTCCGCCTCATCCGCGGCGGACCCGTCTTCGTACCCCCACCCGTCGACACCATGGACGGCCTCTGGACCCCCGCGGAAAAATTCACCGTCGAATCCCGCATGACAGCCGCAATCATCGGAGGCCCCGCCACCGTACGCACCATGCTGCACCGCTTCATCGAACGTACCGGCGTCAAAGAGGTCATCCTCACCTCGGACCTCTACGAGCACCCCCTCCGCCTCCGCTCCTTCCAAATCGCCGCACAAGCCATGGCCGAATGATAGACTGCATGGCGTCACCATGATGAACCGCCGCCGATTCCTCCAGTCCTCCCTCGCCGCCGCTGGTGTACTCGCCTCCGCACAAGTCCCCGACTTCGGCAAAAGCCGTATGAAGATCACCGGCGTACGCATCGTCAAGACGCGCCCCCGCCAGCCTGTGCCGACCTACAAACCGGACCCCAACGCCTGGTCCACCCAAGGCGTCGAAGTGGCCAACCCGATGTCGATCTACCCCAAGTACAAGGCCACCCGTTCGCTCTTCAATCCCGACCCCGGCAAGCTTGGCGACTTCACGGTAGAGATCAACACCGACAAAGGCATCAGCGGCTACGGCAACGGTGGCAACGCCGGCAACTACATCATCGAGCAGCACCTCATCAAGCTGCTCATGAATGAGGATCCCTTCGAGATCGAAAAGCTCTGGGACATCATGTGGCGCTCCACCATGTCCTACGGCCGCATGGGCGTGACAATGAACGCCATCAGCGGCGTCGACGTCGCCCTCTGGGACATCGTCGGCAAAGCCCTGAACATGCCGGTCTACAAGCTCCTGGGCGGCAAAACCAAGGACCGTATTCCCACCTACTGCACCGGCAACGACATCGAACAGCACGTCGAATTCGGCTACAAGCGCCTGAAGCTTGCCATTCCGCACGGCCCAGCCGATGGCCGCGACGGCCAGAAGAAGAACCTCGAACTCGTCAAGCGCGCCCGTACCGCCCTCGGACCCGACGGCGACATCATGCTCGATTGCTGGATGGCCTGGACCGAGCGTTACACCCTCGAAATGGCTGAGATGATGGAGCCCTACCGCATCTACTGGATGGAAGAAGTCCTGCAGCCGCACGACTACGCCGGCTTCGGACGCCTCCGCAAGCAGATCAAATCCACCCGCATCGTAACCGGCGAACACGAGTACGGCCGCTACGGCTTCCGCCAGCTACTCGAACACGAATCCGCCGAAATCTGGCAGCCCGATCTGCAGTGGTGCGGCGGCCTCACCGAAGCCCGCAAAATCGCCGCCCTCGCCGCCGCCTACGACATCCCGGTCATCCCCCACGGCGGTGGACTCACACCCGAATCCGTCGCCTTCACCGCCGCGACGGTCAACTCCCCGTGGTGCGAAATGTTCATGCCCCCACCCGGCGGCCCCAAGGACTACTACAAGAAGTTCGAAGAAGACTACAAGCTGTCGCGAGGCCCCGAAGGCATCTACATGGAGCCGCACGACAAGCCCGGCTTCGGCTGGGACGGACCCAAAGCCTAAGGCCAGCGATTTAGTTGTTAAGATTCATAAATGTGACGCATCGAATCGCGTCGCTCAAGTGAATCTACCAATGAAAAAACACAATCTCGGAGCTTCCGCGAGGGGGACAGTTCTACGCTGCGCCTTATCCCTGCTCGCTGTCGCCGCTGCCGCCAAGGCGGACAGCTTTCTCATCACCTTTGACGCCGGCGATCCCATCGGCGGACTTGCCGTGAACACGGTCCTTAGCAACCAATACGCCGCCACCACCGGTGCCACCTTCTCGCCCAACGCCTTCACGGGCTCCGGTTGGGCGACCAACACCGACATGCGCATTGTGTCCTCCACGAGTTTGAACGCCGGAATTTTGGGTGGTCCCGCCCTGGTCAGCGGCAACATCCTACGAAACTTCCAGGGCTGGTTGGCGGAAAACGGCAACGCCAGCTTCCTCATCACGTTCGCGAACCCGATCATCAGCTTCTCCGCGGATTTCGCTGGGGTTGCGCCTTTGTCCTTGATTGAGATTCGTGCCTTTAACGGCAGTTCACTGCTCGGCTCCGTCTCGCTCAACGGGTCCGCTACTGGGCAGGAAAGGCTCAGCCTGAGTGGTCTCGGCAACATCACGTCAGTCGCCGTAATACCCGGAAACTTCTTCGATTGGGTAGGCGTCGACAACATCGCCTTCTCCACTCCCACGCCTACCGGCGTACCCGAACCTTCAGCCGCCGCCCTCTGGCTCGGCACCGGCCTCGCCACCTTGGCTGGTCTCCGCCACCGTCGCAACCGCTAAACGACAGAAAACCGCCTCCGGCCCACGTACCCGGAGGCGGTCTCATAATAAAGGTATGAAGTACTTCATCGCAGGCCTCGCCCTTGCCGCGACCTTGACCGCGCAAGTCACCAAGCCAGAAGTCGCCGGCGTCACCAATTACACGCAGATCGAATCCACCGTTGCCTGCGCCGGAGCCACCACCCCAGAAGCCTTCGCCGCTATCAAGAAGCGCGGCTTCGCGTCCGTCATCAACCTCCGCCAGGAAACCGAAAAGAACGCCAACGTAGAAGCGGAAGCCACAGCAGCCAAAGCGGCCTCACTCGCGTACTTCCACCTGCCGCTCAACGGCATCAAGCCGGACCCGGCCGTCGTCGATCGCTTCCTCGAAGTCATGAAGGACTCCGCCAATCAGCCCGCCTTCATCCATTGCGCCAGTGGCAACCGCGCCGCCGCCATGTGGATGATCAAGCGTGTCCTCATCGACAAGTGGGACATCGAACGCGCTTCCAACGAAGCCACAGAACTCGGCCTCACCAGCGCCGCCCTCAAAGCCTTCGCCTTCGACTACATCAAGAATCACAAGAGCTAACGCCGGAAAACGCAGCCAGGGCGTCCAGGTCGACCTCGACGCCCAACCCCGGCTTATCGGGAATCTCCAACATCCCATCCGCGTCCAGCTTCCAACCCCCAACCGCCAACTCATCGATAAACGGCGACCCCGTCAAGTACTCGACAATGTCGGTACCCGCAAACGCCGACGCCAACTGCAAGTCCGCCGCCAACCCAAGCGCCGTATTCCAGCCATGCGGAATGAACCGCACGCCGTAATCCCGCGCCATCTGCGCGATCTTCCGCTCTTCGCTGATCCCGCCAACCTTCGTGACATCCGGCTGCACGATGTCGAACGCTCCAGCTCGTAGCCACGGCTCGAACGACTGCCGCCGCGTCAGTACCTCGCCCCCGCTAATCGGCACCTTGGACACCCGCCGCAGCGCCACAAAATCCTCCAGCGCATCCGGATGCAGCGCCTCTTCAAACCACGCGACGTCGTAATCCTTGAGCATTTCCGCCGTATTCACGGCCCATTTGTAATTGCCCGGCCAGAACGCGTCGCTACCACCGGCGTCCACCATCAGCATCGCGTCCGCGCCCGCCGCCTCGCGCGCCGCCCGTACAATCGCCTCATCCGTCTTCGCATCGCGGCGTCCAAACGGACCCCAACCGATCTTGAACGCCCGGAATCCCTTCGCCTTCACCGGCAGGATCTCATCCGCCATCCGATCCGGCTCCCGCATCAGCAGCGACGCATACGGCCGCACCCGCTCGCGATAACGGCCCCCCAGCAAACGCCCCACAGGCTGCCCGGTGACCTTGCCCAGAATGTCCCAAAGCGCGATGTCGATCCCACTAATCGTATGCGTCACCGCCCCGCCGCGACCCTGCCAGAACGTATTCTGATGCAGCTTCTCGCTCACCCGCTCCGGCTCAATCGCACTCTCGCCTTCGTACAGCGGCCGCAGCAACTGCAGCGACGCCTTCACCAGATCCTCGCTGGTAAACACGCTACCCCAACCCGTCACACCCTCGTCCGTACGCACCCGCACCACCGTGTGGACGCAGTCTTCCGGCTTCAGTTCGTTGGTCCAGCCACCCTCTGGCGTACGCCCGCGCAACCCGAACGCGCGAATCTCCGTGATCTTCATAGTGAGTCCTTCGATTATCTGCGAAACAGCTTCGCCACTGGCGCAAACGCGACCTCCGCATCGAGCGGATACATCGGCCGCGCACACCGCGTATGCCCCAAACTCCGCACATCCGCACTTGTGGACCCCGGCGCATCCACATTCAAATACAACTTCGAAGGACCCTCAAACATATGGAACTGGCAATGCGGACTCTTCACAATCACCGTGTCAAAGTCCAACGGATCCTGCCCCATGGCATAGAACAAAGACCGGTCGTACAAGCTCACCGCCTTGCTCGTCACCGTCATCATGTAGTTCCCACTCTCCAGCAGCGCGGACCTTCCGCCGTTCCAGTAACTCCCATGGCTTTCGTTCTTGAAGCGCCCGTCGAACAGCATCCGTACCTTGCACTCCATCTCCAGCGGCTCAAACCTCGGGTCCAGGCTCCCACCCAGCGGTACATGCACCGTCGCCCCCACTCCTGCTAAAAAAGCAGCATCCACCGCCGGAGGATCCACCAGCGGCAGCAACACCGTACGCTTGTACCCAGCCTCCACCAATGCCCGCAAGATCGCGTTGCTATCGCCGGACGCCCCGGAACTCGTTGCATCCGCCGCATCCACCAACACCGTATGCCCAGTCTCCGCAGCCGCCAGCCGTACACACTCATCCAAAGGCGTCAGTTGTTGATACAGATGCTCCCGCATCCCCCAGAACTCATTCGCGATTGCCAAGGCCTCGCGCTCGGCCAGCGCCGCATCATCATCAGTCACCAGCAGTACGTTCGAACACAACTCCGGTACATCCGTGAACGGATTCCCAATGAACATCCCGCCGGACAATCCACGAGGCCCATTCTCCACCGCAATCGCACGCCGCACGCACGATCCCCACTTGCCCGTCTCCGTACGCAACTCCACCCCGCGCACCAACGCCGGAATCGACACCCGCGCCGTCACCGGCCGTACCTCACCCCGCAGGATCTTCAACAGCAATCTCGCCGACCGCTGCCCCGTCTCAAAGAAATCGACATGCGGATACGTGTGGTACAGCACCACCGCGTTCGAATGCTCGACAATCCGATCCGTCAGGATCCCGTGCAGGTCCAGTGACGTGACAATGGGAATCCGCTCGCCAACAATCTTGCGAGCCTCCTGCAGCAGGTACCCTTCGACGTCGTGCTCCGTCTGCGCCGCCATCGCCCCATGCATCGCGAAGTAGATCCCATCCACATCGCGCGCACTCCGCACGGCCTCCAAAAACTCCTGCGCGATCCGCGCAAAGTCCGCATCCGCTACCGTACCGCCGGACGTAATCGCCACCGCGCTGTACCCCGGCACCATCTCCACTTCCGGCTCGCCATCGAACACCGAGATCGCGCCGCCCACCTCGGACCCCACGCCCCGATGCGCGTCGATCACCTGCTGTCCGAAGGAGACAGAAAAATCCTCATACCGGCCCAGCACCGGATTGAACGACGAAATCTCTTGCTTACACTCGCAAATCAGAACACGGAGCATCGGACACAGCATACATGCAAGCAGCACCGCGCCTAAGGACGCGACTGCAGCGCGATCCGGTTGCCCTCGCTATCCTCAAACTCCGCCACCATAATGCCGGGCTCCACAGTCTTCGGCTGATAGAGGACCTTGCCACCCGCCTGCACCGCACGCCCCAGAGTGCGCACCACGTCCTGACAGCCGAAGTACAGCACCGGACCCGCTTTCGCAGGGATGTAGATATCGCCCTTCACCAAAGCCCCGGTCGCCCCGGCGCTTCCAGCCGCAAAAGGAAACAGCGCCATGTCGTACCCGTCCACCTTACGCCGCTCCAGCGTGACCTCAAACACACCCTCATAAAAACGTTGCGCGCGATCCAGATCGTGAACCGGAATCTCAAAGTACCCGACAGGATGAACCATAGCTTTGGGAGGCCGCTGGCAGGCGAACAATAGCCCCAGCAGCGGAAGCAACAATGCGGTACGCATCTACCCTCAACGTTTACCGCACCAGTAACCACGAATCCAGCCTAGTGCCCGTTTAACGACAAAAGCCCCGCAAACTGGACACAATCCAGCCTGCGGGGCTACACAAAACCGAAAACTCGTTTACGCCGTAGGACGCCGGCGGCGCCGCAACACCAGCAACGCACCCACAGGACCCGCAATCAGCAATCCCGCTGAAGCAGGCTCAGGCACGGCCGTCGCAATCTGAAAGCCCGGCCCGAAGTACCCAAAGCGAGGCGTGTTGATCACCGTGGTCGGTCTCTCGAAGGACGCCGAAATTTTTTGCCAGGGCAGCCCGATCGTAATCTCCGGCACTGTGGTCGACGCCGAGGAACTCACAAAATATTCCTCGCCGGTTGGATAGAACGCCGAAATGATGTAGGTGCCCGGCGCTAGATTCAGCGGCGTAATCGGTTGAAACAACCACCGTCCAATCCCTGAGGCTGCCGCTGTCACGATCGGTGAGGATAACCCGGCCGTCGCAGAAGCGACCAGATTATTACTGGCATTCCAAATTCCTACCTGGTGGTTATTCACGATGCCATGAATGCCAGCTTGCGAGTCGTAGACGCCCAGCGACGTCACCCTCACCGTCTGGTTCACAGTAAACGCATATCCCGCGTTACATCCTTGAAACGGCGCCGGACAACTAAACCCAATCAGTCCGCCGTTCAGAAAATCTGCCGCCACCGTATCCGCCGCTGCAGGTACGACCGCAGCCATCAGCAGAGCAGCATACGCGAATCCTGTACGAAGTAGCCTCATCATGAGCCAGAAGGTACCACTTGTCTTACAGTTCCGCAACACCTACTAGTACAAGTTTGCCGCTAAACTGAAGCGAGATGCCGAACCAGGGCTTTGCGTACACCAGCATCATCGGCCCGGAACACCAAGGTCAAACCTTGCTGTCGCATCTTGCCGCCCGTTACTCGCACTCCACTCCCCAAACCTGGCAACAACGGCTCGACAACGGTGAAATCACGCTCAACGGCATCCCCGCCGTTGGTCCCGAACTCCTCGTCACCGGCCAAACCCTCATCTGGAACCGCCCGCCCTGGACCGAACCCGAAACCCCGCAACACTTCGATATTTTGTATGACGACGCCGACCTTCTCGCCGTCCACAAACCCAGCGGACTCCCCACCTTACCCGGCGGCGGCTTCCTTCACAACACCCTCCTCCGCCTCGTGCAGGACCACACCCCTTCCGCCAACCCCGTCCATCGCCTCGGCCGCGCCACCAGCGGCATCGTACTCTTCGCCAAAACAACCCAAGCCGCAGCCAACCTCACGGCAAACTGGAACACCCCGAAAATCCAAAAGATCTACCGTGCCCTGGCCCAGCACACCGCGCAACACTCTGAGTATGAAATCAACACTCCTATCGGCCTCGTGCCTCACCCAAGACTCGGTTCCGTCTGGGCCGCTCTACCAAACGGCAAACAAGCAAAGTCCATCGCCAGAGTATTAACCCGAACCGCTCAAGGCCACACCGTATTCGAAGTCAGCCTCCACTCCGGACGACCCCATCAAATCCGAATTCATTTAGCCTCCATTGGACACCCGCTTGTCGGCGATCCTCTATATGGACCCACAGGCCACCCGCTGGAACACCTCCCCGGCCTCCCCGGCGACGGCGGCTACCTTCTGCACGCCCAGTACTTGACCTTTCCCCACCCCAGTACCGGCCGTACCATCCACCTAAAGGCCGACGCTTTTCATCTTTTTTGACAACCTTCGGCAGATCCTCTCGCCTAAGCCAAATGAGGGATCATGTTTACCATCCAGAGAGTCGCAATCGTATTGCTGGTTGCAGCGCCAGTCGCCTTTCCCCAGGGCAGTTGCTCCGTTACCCAGGCGATCCGCGTCGCCACCTTTGACACCAACGTCAGCAAAGACGAAACCAACGTTCCGCAGCGTGTCGCAGCGCTAGCCAACATCCTGCCGCAAGCCGCCCAACTGCAAAACCTCGCCGTAATGTGCGTCAACGACCTGCGCCGTCCCGAAGTCCGCAACGCTGCCCTCGCCAACTTCGACCGCAATATCTGGAATATCTACCACCCCACTCCGGTCAACCAATCAGGCTGCAAAAACGCCTGCGTTGTAAACACCACCTACTCGGCCCTCGGCTTCACCCTCCCGCTCAACAAGTGGATGGAGTACTGCTCTTTCACCCCAGTCCCCGGCAAAGGCACATCTTGTTCCCAGGCAACCACCGAATCCGAGTTCCGAGCCTGCCTCGCCGGATTCTGCCCCTTCATGCCCTCGTTCATGACCGCAAACAGCCCCACCTGTGACTACTGCGTGTCTGCACCAGTCACCGGTGAAAGCAGAACCACCCGTCTCTTCAAATGCACCGCGACATTCACCGACGCGGATGCCGTCAACTGCCGCTACGGAGAAGGCGGCGAGGCCGGCGGCACACTCATTTCGCGTTATCCCTTCCTCGCCACTGAGTACCGGCAGTTCGCCCCACCCCCGCAGGTCCCGGCCGCGCCGGGGTACTCTCCTTTTCCCCCCGGCCTCTCCAACTGGGGACTCACCTACGGCCTAGTCAGCACCCCCATCGGACGCGTCCATCTCTTCTGTTCCGCCCAAACCACCCCCTGGACCGCCATGGCCGACCCACCTTGGAACCTCAACGATACCTACGCTCAACCCCTCAACGCCGCTCAAAACCAGGAGATTCTGAACTACATCCAAAGCAAGGCCAACGGTGAACCCGTCATCTTTATGGGCAACACCGGCAGTGGACCCGCCGTTGGATCGTCGCCCACCGGTCCCGCCAACGCCATCTGGGCCTCTAACTTTGCGACACTCCAGACGTCGCTCACCGACGCGCTACTTGCCAATCGCAACGCCAGTACATCCCAGCCGGCGCCTGCCGCCGCGTGTACCTACAACTGCTCCTCACCCAATCAGGCCGCCTACACCGACCATATCCTCACCTCTGGTCAAGCCACCGTACCCCAAGGCTACGATCCCGCTCTCTGCCACACCAACGGCACCACCATGTTCACCGCGGACCTCGCCACCACCCCCAACGGCCTCGTCCCCGTCTCCAAGCACTTTGGCGTACGCTCTGACATCTCAGTAAGTTCGAAGGCAACGCAGACCACCGCCAACGACGTCAACCTGACATTTAGCCCTTCGTCCTCAACCGTATCGCTTTCCGCCCGCGTTACTGTCAACGGTGCCGCAGTCGACTCCGGCTCGGTTATCTTCAACGCGAACCCGCTGTTTAGCGGCTTGAACGCCCCCATCGGAGCAAATGGCATCGCCACGGCGACCATGCAACTCCCTGCTGGCACTGCCGCAGGTGTCTACCCGCTCACCGCCATTTACACCCCCGCTGTGCCGTACCTCGCCTCCTCTAGCGATACCACTCGCCGCATCTCTATCGCCAGGGCCAACCCGGTGATCACCTGGAACCAGCCGGCCTCGATCGCCTTCGGATCCGCGCTCAGCAGCACGCAACTCAACGCGACCGCCAATGTCGCTGGTACTTTCTCGTACACGCCACCCATCGGTACAGTCCTGCCCGTCGGCGCCAACCAGCCCCTCAGCGTATCGTTCACGCCTACCAGCACCAACTACGCGACAGTCACCGCATCCACAACCATTACAGTGACCGCAGGCAACAGCGGTACACCCGCCAACATCATTACCCAGCGCACCCTATCGAGAGATGCCAACAACAACGTGGTCGTGACCCTCACCCTGGCCAACATCGGCGGTACCACGGCCAACAATGCATCGGTAAGGACTCTGAGAATTGGCACCCTTTCGGCAAGCCTGCTACCGCGCGGCTTCGGCAACATCGCCGCCAACGCCACCGCCTCTGCCGTCTTCGTGATCCCCAATTCGTCCAGCCTCGCCACAGGCACAGCGAACACCCTCACAGTGGCCGGCACCTACACCGGAGCCACTTTCAGTTCCTCCTCACGCGTCACCATCCCGTAAGCAACGAGGTCAACACCATGCTCATCAAAGCCTTTTTCATACTCGTCATATTCGCTCTCAGCGCCGCTGCCGACGTGTCTGTCGTATTCGACACACCCAACCAAACCTGGCAGCCCGGCCAAACCCTATCCTTCTACGGCACCATCTACAACAATGGACCGGACGTTGTAGAGGTGAATTCGTTCAACTACAACCTGGTGAGCCCGCCTGGGACCCTCATCAACTTCTTCAGCCAACTCAACTTCCCCACCATTGCCGCTGGGGCCAACACCGGCTCCGTTCTGTTGTTTGATGTGGAAATCCTACAGCCTTACCCGGCTCCAGGTACCCAGTTGAACGGCTCCTACACGCTCTTGGGAGGACCCGACGTCGAGTCCTCGTTCATCTTAAGCAGCACTCCGTTTAGCGTCACGGTCGGCCCATACACTTCCGCGGTTCCCGAGCCCTCGGCCTGGGGCGCAACCCTAACGCTCTCGGCGGCGGTACTTCTGCTGCGCCGTCGCCGTCAGCCGAATTCCAGCGTTCACAGAAGTTTCGAAAGCTGAAATCCGGCGCTTGGAACAACACAGGTAAGGGCCGCAAAGCCCTTACCTCGCCTCCTTTGCTATACCGAAACTGCCAGGCGCGCTCCCCGTCCAAGTTGCGCTCGTACCCATTTTGGGTATCCACGTACCCTTTAAGGGTACGAACAGAATTTGGAGGATCTGTTGCAACCAAAGCAGTTGTTTTTCCCAACTCTAAAACAAGTGCAGGAAATTCAGCGAAGAATCACATAGAATCTGGTAGTGCGCATTCTCCTGGCCCTGCTATCGACGGCCCTGTTGCCCTTGTCCGCGCAAGACGATGGCGTGGTGTATTTCGAACAGAATGTACGCCCCATCTTAAAGACGCGCTGCCTGGGCTGCCATTCCGAAAAAATGCTCTCCAGCGGACTCTCGCTGGAAACTCGCGAATCCATCCTGCGAGGAGCCAATCGCGGACCCGTCGTCCACCAGGCCAACCCCAGCGACAGTACTCTGCTCAAAGCCGTCCGCCACCAGGGCGATGTCAAAATGCCGCCCGGCGGCAAGCTCAGCGATGACCAGATTGCAGCGCTCGAAAAATGGGTCGCCATGGGCGTACCCATGCCCAAATCCGCCACGGCCAGCAAACGCCCCGGCTCAGACCACTGGGCTTATCAGGCTCCTAAGAAAGCACTGCCTTCCAGCCTCAGCGACGAAAAATGGGCCAAAAACGACATCGACCGCTTCATCCTCGCCAAGCTCGACACAGCACAATTGAAGCCCTCGCCCGAAGCACCCCGCGCCAAACTCCTCCGTCGCGTACACCTCGATCTGACGGGCCTTCCGCCGACCCTCGCCGAAATCAAAGCCTTTGAAGCGGACACCCGTCCGGACGCCTATGAGCGCGTGGTCGACAAGCTGCTCGCCTCCCCACATTACGGCGAACGCTGGGGACGCCATTGGCTCGACATCGCACGCTATGCCGACACCGACGGCTACACAATCGACGCGCCTCGCGACATCTGGAAGTACCGCGACTGGGTGATTGAGGCCACCAACAAAGATCTGCCGTTTGACCGTTTTGTGATCGAGCAGCTGGCCGGCGACCTGTTGCCCAATCCCACCACGGACCAGTTGATCGCCACTGGCTTTCATCGCAACACGCCCAGCAATTACGAAGGCGGCATCGACTTTGAACAGTACCGCGTGGAGGCAGTTGCCGACCGCGTGTCCACCACCGGAGCCGCGTTTCTAGGGCTCACCATCGGCTGCGCGCGCTGCCACGATCATAAGTTCGACCCCATCACGCAGCGCGAGTTTTACCAACTGTTTGCCGTCTACAACAACGTGGATGAGGTCGACAAAGAGGCCGACCGCAACAGCCACAACAAGCCTTTCCTGGTCATCGGAACCGAGGAGGAAAAGGCCGCTTTCGCCGCTTGGGAAAAGGACTTCTATCAGATCGAAATTGATATTCGAAAGCTGGAAGACCGCGTCGTGGGCGAACCCAGCCTCGAACCTCAACTCAAGGCGGCGCGCCAAAGCCTCACCGACCATCGCAAGAAGCGCCCCAATCTTCTCCGCACCATGGTGATGCGCGAACTTCCGCAACCTCGCAGCAGCTACATCCACCTGGGTGGGGACTTCACACGCAAAGGCGCCCCCGTCGAGCCCGGCGTACTTGGTGTCCTCAACCCGCTCGACACCAACGGCAGACCCGTCAACCGGCTCGACCTCGCGACCTGGCTGATGGACAAGCGCAATCCGTTGACCGCGCGCGTCACCGTCAATCGCATGTGGCAGAAGTACTTTGGCCGCGGCATTGTGGACACCGAAGCGGACTTTGGCACCCAGGGCGACCGCCCCACACATCTTGAGTTGCTCGATTGGCTCGCCCTCCAGTTTCAGGAAAGCGGCTGGAGCCAGAAGGCCGTACATCGCTTAATCGTGACGTCCGCCACCTACCGGCAGGACTCCCTCACGCGTCCCGACGCCGCCAAGGTGGACCCCGACAATCGCTTACTCGCTCGCCAGTCTCGCCTGCGCCTCGATGCCGAGATCATTCGCGACGCGTCGCTCGTCGCCAGCGGCTTGTTCGCCCCCGCCGTTGGTGGACCCAGCGTCTATCCACCCTTGCCGCCCGGCGCCAACAACGTCACCCAGGTCAAGCGCGAATGGCTGACGTCCACCGGCGAATCCCGCTACCGCCGCGCCATGTACACCTTCTTCCAGCGTTCCGCCGCGCACCCGGGTTTGTTGGTGTTCGACGCGCCGGACGGCACCGTCACCTGTACCCGCCGCATCCGTTCCAACACCCCGCTACAAGCCTTGATCTCCATGAACGACGAAGCGGCCATGGAGTTCGCGGAAGCGCTTGGCAAACAGATGCGCGAAGCCGGCCAGACCGACGCCGACCACGTTCGCCTGGGTTGGACCAAAACGATGGGGCGTGAACCTCGGCAGGAAGAAGTGGACCGTCTGGTCCGCCTCGCCCAAACCCGCCGCGATTCCCAAGACACCGAGCCTGCGGTGTGGACCGCCGTCGCCCGCGTGATGCTGAATGTCGATGAGTTTCTAACCAGGCCGTAAATCAAGAGGATTGAGATGACGCTAGAAGATCAAGTACTGCGATATCGGACGCGCCGCCAGCTCTTTCGCGATTGTGGCGCAGGCCTTGGCAAGATCGCGCTGGCCTCCCTCATCACCGGCCGCGGCGCGCAAGCCGCGCGTACCCACTTCGCCCCCAAAGTGGACCGCGTCATCTACCTCTTCATGGCCGGCGGCCCCAGCCAACTCGAACTCTTCGATTACAAGCCCGAGCTCGTGAAGTACGACGCCCAGCCCGTCCCGGAAAGCCAGTTCAAAGGCAAGCGCTTTGCCTTTATGGACAGCTTTGCCAAAGAGCCGCCCAAGCTTCTCGGCACCCGACGTACCTTCAAACAGCACGGCAAGTCCGGCCACTGGGTGTCGGATCTGTTTCCCCACATCGCCACCGTCGCCGACGACCTCACCATCGTTCACGGCATCACTACGGAAAACTTCAATCACGGTCCGGCCAAGCTGTTTACCAACACCGGATCGACGCGACCCGGCCGCCCGAGCATGGGTTCCTGGGTCACCTACGGCATCGGCAGTGAAGCGGAAAATCTGCCGGGATTCGTCGTGCTCCAGTCCGGCCCGCGCGGACCTCGCGGCGGCGCTGCCTTATGGTCCAGCGGCTTCCTGCCAACGTCGTTTCAAGGCGTACCGTTCCGCTCCGTCGGCGACCCGATCCTCGACCTCTCCAATCCCAAAGGCATCGATGCTGCCGCCCAGCGCCAGACCCTGGACGCCATCGGCGACCTCAATCGCCTGGAGTTGAAAGCGTCCGGCGACCCCGAAATCGCCACCCGCATCGCGCAGTACGAAATGGCGTACCAGATGCAAACCAGCGGCCCCGAGCTCATCGACCTATCGAAGGAAAGCAAAGAAACGCTGGAGATGTACGGCGCCGAGCCCGGCAAAGGCTCCTACGCCAACAACTGCCTGTTGGCCCGCCGTCTGGTGGAACGCGGCGTCCGTTTCGTCCAGCTCTATCACACCGATTGGGACCACCACGAGGACCTCACCAAGCCGCTCGAAGGCGTGACACGCGAGGTCGACAAGCCCACCGCGGCTCTCATTCGCGACCTCAAGCAGCGCGGTCTCCTCGATCGGACCCTCGTCATCTGGGGTGGCGAGTTCGGCCGTACGCCGATGGGCGAAGTTCGTGAGAAGGGCAAGATCGGGCGCAATCACCACATCGATGCGTCGACCCTGTTCATGGCGGGGGCGGGCATCAAGCCCGGTACTGTCATCGGCGACACTGACGAACTCGGCTTTTCCTCCACCGGCGAGAAGTTCGAGGTCTACGATGTACAGGCGACGATCCTGCATCTGCTGGGGCTGGATCATCAGAAGCTGACCTACCGGTCACAAGGCCGCGACTTCCGCTTGACGGACGTCAAAGGCCGCCTCATCAAGCCGATGCTATCCGCATAGGTTCTATCGCCCCATCTGCCGCAAGACATCTGCCGCTCGCTCGCGGAAGTCGGCATCCGGACCCGCTGCTGCTTTTCGCAAGTGCGTCACCGCTTCTGCGACATTGCCCGTCACCGCCAGCGACAGCCCGAGGCCGAACACCGCTCGCATGGAAGCAGGACGCAACCGCACGGCTTCCCGATAGTGCCCTACTGCGGTCGTCTGCTGGTTGCGGGCCATCAATAGGTCGCCCAGCAATTCATGTGCGTCCGCAAACTTTGCGTTGGCACGCAGGCAAGCTTCGAGTTCGCGCTGCGCGGCGTCATAGCGTCCGGTTTTGCCCAACAGCATCGCGTAGTTGTAATGCGCGTCGGCGTAGTTCGGCTGGATGCGAATCGCTTCCCGGAACGCCGCTTCCGCCTTTGCGACATCGCCGGATTGAAATCGCAGAATGCCCAGGTTGCTATGCGCTTCTGGCAGGTCCGCATCCCGCGCAATGGCCTTCTCAAACGCCGCTGCAGAATCCGCCGCGCGACCCAAAGCCTGATAGGTCAAGCCCAACTCCAACCATGGGTACGCCCGTGCGGCGGACAAGGTCGTGGAGCGCCGCAAAGCGGTGATCGCTTCCGCAGGCTGTGAGGACCGTCGCAACGCCGCACCCAGCTTCTGCCAAGCGATTGCCGACGTAGGGTCACGACGTGTAGCTTCGCGGTACCAGGGCACGGCTTTTGACAGTTCACCGTGATTTTCCAACGCCTCTGCCAGTTCCAGGTACCACTCGGCACGCTGCGGCGCGTACCGGCGGATGGCTGCGGTCAACTGCGCGATCCCCGTTTCGAGATTGGCCCGCTGCTTCACCTGCGCCACCGCCAAATACAGTTCCGCTTCGGCAGATCCTGCAAGCGTCGGCGGATAGTACGGCACCACCGGTCCGCGATACTCGTCGATGCGCTCTTTGCGCTCGGCCAAGAGGTCGCCAGGCGGCGGCGTACGCGCGATGAGATGATCCGTCATCGCCACATGAATCACGTCTTCTGTACGCCGCTTTGGCATGTGGCATTCCACGCAACTCTTGGACGTTTGCGGGTGCGACGCCTTGCTGAGCGCATCGCCGCTGTGGCACTGGCGGCAGGCCTTGTCGTACTGCTTTGCCGCATCTTCACCACGAGGCGCATGATGCGGGTTATGGCAGGTGGTGCACTGCATCTTGCCGCTGCTCTTGAGGTAACAAGCGGATTGCCGCAGGCGGTACACCGAGTTGACGATCTCAAACTTGTCCGATCGTCCGGCCTGTTTGGCGTGGTCAAAGTTCAAGATGTAATCGGCAAGCGGCTCACCGGGGCGAAATGAGAACGGACCCCGATTGTGCCGCAGAATCGCGCCCGGTAGAGGAAAGCTTGTGGTTTCGAGATGACAGGACATGCAGACTTCCATTTGCCGGTCCGCGGTGAGGCGCTTGGGATTGACGATCGCTTGACGCACCAGTTCGCGGCTTGTACCGGGGCGTCCGGCCAATTCCATATGTTTTGCACCGCCGGAGCCGTGGCATCGCGCGCAGTCGATCCCTTGCGGCAACTCAGCGCCGTACACGGCGTCCTCACCGGGCTTTGTGTTTCGTGGCGGAACCGTTGGGTAGGCGTTGTGGCAAAACATGCAGTCGTACGTCACTTGACGTCGAAAGCCTTCATGGTCCGGGCGGTCGTAACCCGGGTTCATTGCCCAGTAGCCGCCTTTTTCCGCATACCAACCCAGGGGCAGTTCGACCAGCGTGTTGGCAGGCGTGCGATGTAAATAGGTACGCGCGTGATTGCCGGACCCGAGTACATAATCCACACGCTTCTCGATGATGTTCGTTTCGCGTCCTGTGGTGGGGTCCAGTTGATGGCGGCGCTGGAACCACGCGCCATCGCGAAACAGCATTTGAAAATAGCTATCCGAGGCTTCGTGAAAGTAAGGCTGGGCAGGAAGCGGCGTGTTTTGTGCCGTTGGCAAAGCAAAGGAGCGGCCCATGCCCGTCTTCTGATAAGACTCCCAAATCTCCTTGTGACAGCCGCCGCAGGCTTTGGAAGCGTCTGCCTGTGCGATCGCGGCGCTTGCCAGCAGCACTGACAGAAGGGCGATCCGGGCTCGCATATCTCGCTCATCGTACCAGAGGAGGGCGCTTGCGCTTACAGGAATCGGCGTTGTGATATGCTGCGTCCCCAGGCTACTCGCACAATGATCTTTCACTCTCGTATACGTACTGGGGCGACAACGTGTATCCGACGATCGCTCCTCTTGTTTTTAGCGGCCACCGCGATGTGGGCGCAGAGCGGTGTCGCGACAATTCAAGGCACCGTTCAGGACACTACCTCCGCCGCCATCCCCGGCGCGAGCGTCCAGGCTCTGAACCAGGCGACCGGAGTCTCGCTCGAGACAACCACAAACGTAGAAGGTTTCTACGCAATCAAAGGCCTTTTCGCAGGCACGTACAAAGTAACGGTAAGCGCTCCCGGCATGAAGAAGTCGGAAAGCACGATTACGCTGCAAAGCGGTCAGGTTCTGGTATCGAACCGGCAGCTATCGCTGGGCGATGTTTCCGAAAAAGTCACGGTGAGTGGCGAGACGATTCAGCTTGCCACCTACGACAGCGGTACTGTCAACACACAGTTGGACGCCGCCCGCATTTCCACTCTGCCGCAGAATGGCCGTAGCGTACTGGGCTTGGCGCAGAACACGGTGCCGGGTCTGGAAGGCGGCGGTACGCGCGCCAACGGCCTGATGGGCGAAGCGATGGAATACTCGCAGGACGGCGCCCCGATGACCAATCGCAACTTTGGCAGCGCAGGCAACACGGCGCAATCCACATTGCCTGACCCCGATGCCGTGCAGGAAGTGCGCTTTGAAACGATGAACTCAAACGCGCAGTTTGCAACGCCGGCCACGGTGCTGCTCACCACCAAGTCCGGCACCAATCAGTTTCACGGTTCGTTGTTTGAGACCGCCCGCAACAACTACTTCGGTATTGCCCGCGCTCGCCAGGATCCTGCTAATTTTGCAGCACCTAAGCTGATCCGCAATGAGTTCGGCGCGTCGGTGGGCGGCCCGATCATGATCCCCGGCCTGTACGACGGCAAGAATCGCTCGTTCTTCTTTGCGGCGTACGAACGCTTCTCTCTGCGCCGTGCCAGCCAGCAGTTGATGTACGTCCCGACTGTTGCCATGCGCACCGGCGACTTCAGCGGCTTGGTCAACAGTGCGGGCGTCCTGCAGCAACTGTACGACCCGAACTCCACCCAGAGCGCTGCGGAGAATTACGCACGCACGCCATTCCCAAACAATCAGATTCCGCTCACCCGCATCAGCCCATTGGCCAAGACGTTGCTGGCCGCGACGCCGCTGCCGACGTCCGCCGACAACCCGATGGTGAACTTCAATCTGAACGGCCAGAACCCGACCTCGCAGACCGTGCCGAACTACACCATCCGTCTCGACCACGTGTTTGACGATAAGAACCGCGGGTACTTCCGCTTCACCGACATCCGCCAGCAGCAGCAGGCGCTGCGCAACTATCCGTCTAACTCGCCGGCGAACATCGAAACGTCGGAACTGAAGGCGGGCGCTACTGGCTACCAGCAGATTCCCGTGCAAACCATCAGCGGCGCGCTTGGATTCTCCAAGGTCTTTTCGCCCACGCTGTTTTCCGAAACTGTCTTCAGCATGCAGTGGCAGCGCATGTACGTCGTCGGCAACGACGTGTCGATGCAGAACTACGAGAAGCAATTTGGCCTGCCCAACAGCCTTGGCAACATCGGGTTTCCTGCTATCGGCTCGAATCTGTTTATGCCGTACGGCGGTTCGCAGTGGTACTACGGCATGAGCCAGCGCGTGCAGACTCTGGATGAAAACCTCAATAAGATTTGGGGCAAGCATCAGTTTGCGTTCGGCTTCCGTGTCCGTCGCGAAGGATTTGGTTACTTGTCTGATCGCTCGGTGGACGAAGTGACGTACACCAACCAGGCCACCGGCATTTACGACCCCACCACGGGCGTGAATTTTGGTGTCCGCGCCAACACCGGCAACCCGAATGCGGACTTCTTCCTGGGCGCGGGCGCTACTTATAGCGAACGCCGCAATGCTCCGTTCAACATCTGTTCGCTGTTTGAGTACGACACGTACTTCCAGGACAACTGGCGCGTGTCCAAGCGGCTGACCCTGAATCTTGGTTTGCGCTGGGAAGCACACCCTGCTGCCCGCGCCGCGAACGATTACATGGTGGCGTTTGACATCAAGAACAATGCGCTCGCGTTCCCCCGTCCGCTCGAATACTACATCCAGAACGGGCTCACCACGAATGCGCTGCTCACCAACCTGCGCAACCTGGGCGTGAAGTTCGAAACCTTTGAAGAAGGCGGCATGCCGTCGCGCGGTATCGCCGGCGCGAACGCCAACTTCCTGCCTCGCATCGGCTTTGCTTACCAGCCTGCATTCGGCAAGGGCGGCACGGTGTTGCGCGGCGGGTACGGCGAGTACATCTATCCCGTACCAGTGCGTAACTCGATTCGCTACCTGACTGCGAACTATCCGTTCACCGCCGGTTACTCGCGCAGCTACACCGCAGCGGCGCAGTCTCCGGACGGCCTGCCGAACGGATTGCTGCGCGGTCCGCTCAATGTCATCACTGGCGTGAATACATCGAACGTAGTGGACACGAACTCGGTGAACGCTCTTTTGCCGGGTATCGGCGCCGGTACGGTGATGTCGGCCTACTATCCGCCGGCCCGCGTACAGGAACTGAACTTCACCATCGAACAGCCGTTCCGCGATGGGTCGGTGTTCCGCGCTTCGTATGTGTTTACGCACGGCGAGAATCTGGACCAGAACTACCAGATCAACGACGCACCTTCCGCCTACGTTTGGCAGACTCGCACGGGCACCACGGTGCCGACGGGTACGTTTGCCAGCGTCGCCACGCGCCCCTACGACAACCGTACTTGGGGCGGCATCACGCAGTCCACGAAGTTTGGATTTTCCAACGACAGCGCGCTGCAGTTTAACTACCAGCGTCCGTTCCGTAAGGGCTTTGGATACCAGATCTTTTATGTGTACTCGCGTGCGTTCCGCGTGGGTGGCAATACCTTCCGCGACAACGTTCTCTATCCGGCTGAGCTCTACGCTCCCGGTGTGATTCCGCAGGGCATGGACGTTGGCACGAAGTTCGAGCCCAGCCGTGAATTCAACCGCTGGCAGAACTACCGCGCCGATACCGCGATCCCGCAGAATCGCATCTCGTTCAATGGCCTGGTGGACGTTCCGTTCGGCAAGGGCCGCAAGTTCCTGAAGAGCAGCAACCGCTTTGTGGACGCGTTGCTCGGTGGGTACCAGGTGGCGTTTGTCGGCACGGTGGTGTCGCAGGCGTTCCAGGTTGCCAACAGCAACTGGGGCGAGACGAACCCGATTCAGCTGTACAAGAACTCGAAGAAGGTGACGGACTGCCGTTCGGGTGTTTGCCGCCAGGCGTACATGTGGTTCAACGGCTTCCTTGCGCCGACGGTGATCAACACCGCCAATGGCGTACAGGGTGTACCGGACGACTACAAGCCGTACCTCGCACCGATCAACAATACGCCGGGTCAGCCGAACTACGGCAACAACAACGTCGCGGTGAAGCTGGCAAACGGACAGACGGCTACCACCGCTTTCGCCCCGGGTCCGGCGGGCGTGAATATGTACAACGCGATGGTGCTGCAGGGTCCGAAGAACTTCCAGACGGATATCTCGCTGTACAAGGAGTTCACGTTTGGCGAGCGCTATAAGCTGCGGTTCAACGTCGATGCTTTCAACGCGTTTAACATCCAGGGCATGGTGAACCCCAATAACTCGGATGGTATTCAGCAGTTGCAGACGTCGTACTGGACGCCGCGGCAGGTTCAGTTGACGGGCCGGTTTACTTTCTAACCAGTCCTCGTTCGAGAAGAAAGAAGAGCGACCCTCGAAAGGGGGTCGCTCTTTTCTTTTATTTGGCTGCTGCTTCGGCAAGAAGCGCGGCGAACTTCTCGAGGATCTGGTTCCAACCTTCCAACTGACCGCTGCTGGCGGCGCTTTCCATCGGTTCGTTTCCAATGAACGTCAGCCTGGTCTTGCCGTTCCCGAGGTCTTCGAAAAGTGTCACGTCGTAGGCGCCGTCGATGGCTTCATGCTCGATGCCCAGGTCAGCGGCCTCGATCCTGTTTCCTTCGGCATCGGAGAAGTACATCAACGAGACGATCTTTTCGTGCGGGACGATCTCGTGGTACTCGCCGGCGTTCCAGAACTCCTGCCCATCGGGTGAGCGCATGCAGCAGAGGAACTTTCCACCGACGCGGAAGTCGATCTTGCAGACCGGCGATGTGAAGCCCTTCGGTCCCCACCACTGCATGACGTACTTGGGGTCCGTCCATGCCTTCCATACCAGTTCGCGCGGGGCGTCGAACACTCTGGTGACGACCATACGGTCGGTCTCGTTAGCCGCGTTTTTTGTCATCGCCGGCCTCCTTCTTCATCTCATTCACAACCATTTCGAGCTTGTCGAAACTCTCTTCCCAAAAACGGCGATAGTTGTTCGCCCAGTCGCGGACGGTCTTGAGTTCATCCGGCCGGAGCGTACACACGCTTTCGCGTCCGCGCTTGGTCTTGACGACAAGCCGTGCGCGGACGAGGTACGCGATGTGTTTGGAGATCATTTGCTGGGAGAGTGCGAAACGCTCGGTGAGTCCACTCACGGAGGCGGGACCTTGTGAGAGGCGTTCGATCATCGCTCGCCGAGTGGGGTCCGAGAGAGCTGCAAATGTCGTGTCCAAACAATCCACAACCGAATGGTAGTGGATTTTCCCGCGACTCGCAAGAGTTTTTTGTGGAGAAGAGAAGTCAGGGCGTTTGAAACTGTTGGTAAACGAACTGGGGGAAGTTGACGGGGTCTTCGGACTTCGAGTCGCGCACGCGTGCGGCGACCAGTTTCAAGTCCGGGAAGATGATCAGCCAGTTGCCGCCGTCGCCGGAGTGTTGGATCAGGAATGGGGGAGGTTCGGGGGTAACGCCTTGGAAATTCCAGATCAGAGACTGTCTTGGACTGATCTGCGGGAAAACCGCTTGGCGGGTGGATTCTCGCATCCAGGACTGAGCGATGAGCTGACGCCCGTCCCACATGCCGTCGTTCAGCACCAGTTGGCCAATCTTGGCGAGGTCTTCTGCGTTGATGACCAGGCCCATATAGCCATAGGCGTGGCCGGCGCGATCCTTCATCAGACTGGCGGAGCGGATGCCCATGGGCTGGAACAGACGGCGATCGAGGTATTGCGCGAGGGGCTCGCCGGCGATGGCCTCGATCATGGCGACGGTGAGGATCATGCCAGTGTTGTTGTAGCGGCGCTTTGTTCCGGGCGGTTCTTCAAGGGGCTGCGCCAAAGCAAAGGCGCGGGTATCGCGAAGGTTTTTGAATGACTCGGCGTTCTGGCCCTTCTCATTTCTGGGGTGGAGTACGCCCGAAACGTGGGCCATCAGTTGGCGTAAGGTGATCTTCTCTTTGGGGTCGCCCTTGAGTTTGGGGATGACCTCGCCGAGCGTGATGTCGAGCGAGGGGAGTTTGCCATCCGTGTGTAGGCATCCAGCGGCGAGACTGAGCAGAGGTTTCGATACCGACTGCACATGGACGCGGCGAGAGGGGGTGTAGTCGGCGATGCGCTGTCCGTTCTGCAGGATGACGAGGCCAGCGGTGTCGGAGGTCTTGGCCATTTCTACCAAGGCCTTTGGGTCCACACTGAGTGCCAAGAAATGGGCAAGCGTGTACAGCATAACGGGAGGATAGCAATGTGTCTTGCGGTGAGTGGCGCTAGGTGCCTACGTGCCGAGGGCACGCATCCACGCTGAGAAATTGTGCCAAGGTGCCGTCGCGGCGAACGCGGCCCGACTTTCATATACAAAGACAAGCAAGACGCTCGACCAAAGAGTTGCTGGGTGGATCTTTCGCATGCTCCAGAAGTCGTAGAGAAAGAGCGGGAGCAGGAACAAGTAGGACGCGCGGGTGGCGGCCGGGATGTTGAGGTACAGAAGCGGCGTGGGGATGCGAATGAGCGGCGCGAACAGCACTGCGATGTTGGCCATCAGAATGAGCCGCTTGTGCGCGGGCGGGGCTTTGCGCATTCGATAGGCGAATGCCACGAAGATGGCGAATAGCGCCACCATCGTGCAATTGACGATGTACAACAGCTCGGCGAGGCCGGGTGGGACATTGCGCACGAGGGTGTCCGTACCCGCCATGAACCCGGTGACGACCATGGCGCACGCCAACAGAAATCCGAGGGCGCCGAGACGGCGATGCAGGTTCACGCGGTGGAGGGCCACCAGCGAGACCTGCACAGCAAACAGCAGCATCCAAAGGGTGGCTACGACGGCGTGAACGCGAACAATGCCACTGGGGAGATTGAGTCTGCTGGGCTCGGGCGCGGGGACGAGTCCAGCCAGGTAATACGTCGGCGCAAAGCCTACGAACACGGTGGCGAGCAACAGCACTGCCATGCCGCCAAAGAAGAGGCGCTCATGGCGTGCCGTTGCCAAAGCGGGCGACGGTCCGGAGTTCGCGGGCTTTGCAGCTGGACTGGTCACGGCTTCTAGGAGCCCGTTAGCGACTTGGCCGCTTCTTGCGAGCAATAACCGCCGCTGCCGAAGTGCCGAGCATCCATGTGGCAAGCTCGCCAGGTTCGGGAACGGACACTGGGGAGGCTCCGAAGATCAGGTCCGTCGCGCTGATGGCATAGACGGAATGGGGTACGCTACCCGTCTCCGCCTGGCACACGATCCAGCAGCCGTCGACTTTGTCGGAACCGCCGGCGGCGCCGCTGCCGAGTCCGAGATGGAAGCCGGGGTATGGACTTCCATCGTAGTTGGTGCCAGTCCAGACCAGGCCAACGGTATTTGCCCCCGTCTCGTCGACTACGATGGGGTTCTGCAAAGAGGCGCTCCATAGGCCCGCTGCATTCGCAGCCACCCGAAGGCCGTCCAACCGGTAGACGGGAACCGTGAACGCGCCGCCAATGTGGGTGAAGGCGTCGGTTGTGGAGGTTGACGCGATGGCCAGCCATTGCATGGAGCTGAGCGAGGCGACGATGGAGCCGGACGCGTGAGCAGCCGTGTTGACGAACTGGTCGTAGTCGGAAATGTTGGCGGATAGGCCGTCGCGGGTGACGGAGGTTACGAACACCAGGCGGTAGCGATCACCAGGGTTGAGGCCGGTGGGGGTCCACGGGTCGGCCAGGGCGGGGACCGCGCAAGCGAATGCGGCTAGGAGAGTGAGTAAGAGTTGCGAGAAGGATTTCGGCATGAAAAAGATCTATAGACCAGGAGAGAGTGTATCTGGCCTATGCAACAGTCGTCAAGTTGGTTTGTATGTAAGGGATCTAACTCGCGTCCCGGTAACGGTTCATAAGCGGGGTGACAGAGATGCCGTGCACCAAGATTGAGGCGCAGATCACGAGCAGGGTCAGTGAGGACAGCCGGGTTGCCAATTCCGGTGAGAGCCCATGGGTGATGGCGTATGACAGATAGTACAGGGATCCGATGCCGCGTATGCCGAACCATGCGGTGAGTCCTTTCTCGTGGCGTTCCAGCGGACTTCCAGCGAGACCGATCGCGACGGCGATGGGGCGGATGAGGAAGAACAGCACGGCTACAAACCAGACAGGCTGATCCAACATGCTGTCGAGCCGGACCAGAGAACCGATGACGAGTACAACGGCCAGTTCCGCTACCCGTTCGAGTTGCTCGTTGAAAGCGAGAAGCGCCGACGCCATATAAGCCGGCGCCTTTTCAGGATGGACAGCGAGTTCCTGGTGGGTCTCCTTCGCTGCCGATGCGTCGGTCGGGAGTTGAGGAACTTCAGCGCCGGAGTCCCGCATTTCGACTTTGCGCATGGCAAGTCCGGCGGCGAATACGGCGAGAAATCCGTAGGAGTGGGCGAGTACGGCGAGTCCGTAGGAAAGCGCGATGAGGCCACCGGCGATGAAGTCATCGAGGCCCAAGGCCTCGCGGTGTTGCCGCCGGAGGTAGAGAACAAAACGGGAGACACCGGCGCCGAAAATCGCGCCGATAGCGAGTCCGGCGGAGATGGCCCACAGCAGATCCACGGCGACCCAGCGCCACCCGTAGGCGCCGAGGTCGTGCACGGCGAGCAAGCCAAGGCCGAGCATCACAAACGGGAAAGCCGTGCCGTCGTTGAGGCCAGCCTCTGCGGTGAGGCTGACGCGCAGGTGGTTGTGATCGTGCGGGTGCTCGACCTGCACATCGGAGGCGAGAACGGGGTCGGTGGGAGCGAGTACGGCACCGAGGAGGATGCCTGCGCCCCAGGGGAGGCCGAGCAGGGCATGACCAATCAGCGCGATGAGCGCAACGGTGATGGTCATGGACACGGTTGCGAGGCGTAAGGCAGGGCGCCAGCGCGGGTCATCCAAGGGAAGGCGCAGTTTGAGGCCCGCTGTAAACAGCGAGACGATCACAGCTACTTCGGACAGCCGCTCCAGGATATGTGCGTGCTCCACCGTTTCGAGGCGAAGCATACCCACGCCCGCGGGTCCGAGAGCGATGCCCGCGCCGATGTAGAGCATCGCGGCTGAGAGCGGCAGGCGCTTCACCAAGGTGTTGGTGAGCGCGACGGCGATCAGGAGCAGGCCTACGATGATGAACCAGAGTTCTGCCAACTGACATTGGAGCCTGCGGGTCCATGAGGTGTTTCACGGTGGCGGGCAGCTGAGCCTGTGCCCGTGGCGATCTGGATACAACGCAAGGGTGGGCTGTGAGATCGGAGAACTGGACAGAATCATGGTGTGGCTCCCCAAACTCACCCGTGCTCTAACTTTCTCTCGGCAGTCTGAGTCGTATTTCCAACAACTTGCGGTGTCCGACTTGCGCCCTGCTACCGTCAGGAGTCTGCCTCGCGAGTTTGTGGTTCTCCGTTTGACACGAACGCCCCAACTGGTTATCATGGCCATGGGAACTAACTTGGCCATGTGATATCGCATGGCCTTGTGATCATCGAGGAACATCATGGCTGCCGCTGACGATTTTGAGCGAATGGTGGCCGACGCTTTTCGTCGGGCATCTTGGCGCGTCCATCATCCTCGACAAGGAGATGTTCCTCAGCCAGACCTAATTGTGGAGAGCGGAGGGGGCAAGTACGTCGTCGAGATCAAGCGATCCTCGGAGGGTCGGCGCGATCGCGTGATCCCCTTGCTGTCGCAAGCTATCCTCGAGGCGCAGGCATTCGCCAGGCAGTTTCCAGAGACGGTCGTTCCAGTCGCAGTCGTAGGAGCCGAACATTTTCCGCCTGCCGTTGTCGATTCCGTCCAGAGGTATGCGGACCGCGTCGCGCCGCAGATGGTGGTCGGACTTGTGGATGCGGCAGGCTTGCGGGCATTTTGGGGTCACGGATTGGAGATCCTCAACGCGCGCCCCTCTTCGAAAGAGAATCGCGCGCTCCGGCAGATTGCCGGAAAATCGCTGCCACAGTTGTTCTCCGACCTCAATCAGTGGATGCTGAAGATTCTGCTGGCAGAGTCGATCCCGGAGGGTCTTCTATCGGCACCCCGATCCCGGTACCGAAGCCCGACGGAGTTGGCGAGAGCGGCTGAGGTGTCTGTGATGAGCGCCGTTCGGCTGGTACGCCAATTGGAAAATGACGGATTCGTTGATCCGGACGAGGACGTCCTGGCACTCGCACGGATTCCCGAACTGTTAGGCCGCTGGTCTGCTCGGCGGGAGTCCGCACGGGAGTTTCCCGTCCGCTGGTTGGTCAAGCGAGATCGATCTGCATTCGCCGGGTTGCTCAAGTCCTACTCCGCCGGTATCCCTTCCGTTGGCAACCCAACTGCTGGGCGCCGGCGCCAGCCGAGAGCGTGCCTTGGACTCTTCGCGGCGGCCGAAGCACTGGGATTCGGATTCGTACATGGCGTGCCGCCACACATCTATATGGAGCGCGTCGATCCGGCGGTACTGGAAAAATGGGGCCTCTCGCTAGAGGGCGCCGAGCACAGCCCGGACGCCTTCATCCGCATCCCCGCAAACCCGGAGGCGGTGTTTCGCGCCGCCGTTGTGAAGGACGGAGTGCCGTGTGCCGACATCTTGCAGGTGTGGCTCGATGTTTCGGAGCATCCCTCTCGTGGCAGGGCGCAGGCAGATGAGATTGCGCGTCGGGCTCTTGGTCCGCTTCTGAGGAAAAAGTGATGGCTCTGGCGCCCGATATCGAGGGCTTCTCCCGTCTGATTACTGCGCTCGATCCCTGGCTTGACCGGGTGGTGATCGTTGGCGGCTGGGCCCACCGGTTGTATCACCTTCATCCCGCCGCGCAGAAGCTCGACTTCGCGCCACTGATGACGCTTGATGCCGACGTTGCCCTTCCGCAGACGTTGCCTCCGCAAACGCCGACTATCCGGGAGGCGCTCGTCGCGCATGGTTTCCAGGAAGAGTTCCGCGGCCACGACATGCCGCCGGCGACGCTCTATCACTTGGGAGACAGCGACAGCGGCTTCTATGCAGAGTTTCTGACGCCGCTCACCGGCGGCGAGTACACGAGATCCGGTAAGCGGAAGGCAACTGCACAGATTGGTGGCGTGAATTCGCAGCAGCTACGGTTCATCGAACTGCTCCTGAACGCCCCCTGGACAGTTGAACTGAGCACGGACGATTTCGGATTGCCCGCCCCTAAGGCGGTCCGCGTCGCGAACCCGATGGGATTCCTGGCGCAGAAGCTGCTGATCCACCGAAAGCGAAGCGCTAATGACCAGGCGAAGGACATCCTCTACATCCACGACACGTTGCAGGTTTTCGGCGCGCGATTGGACGGCCTGCGGATCGAATGGACCGACCGGGTTCGTCCCAGCCTGCACCGGAACGCCGTGAAGGAAATCGAAACAGCGAGCTATTGGCTCTTCGGCGAGATGACCGACGTCATCCGCGAGGCGGCGGGAATCGCTGCCGACCGGAGGCTGAGCCCCGAGGGTGTGCGAGAGAGCTGCCGGTATGGACTTCAGCAGATCAGCCTGGCCGACTGACCCGGGCACGCGCCGTCATAGCACGATCAGAAAATTCATAGCACGGCGTGTCAATCGAGAGAAGCTGTCAAGCGAAAATTAGGCGAATGGCCTCCGGCTGTGGAAATGCTGTGGATAAAACTCCGGTTGACAGCTTTTTCGAACTGGAGAATCTTCAGATGTTGTCCTTATAGGTGCCTGAAAATAAAAGTCTTGCGTGCAGTACTAGCAATCCCGATAGACATTAAGGCGATTTTAATGAGGAGATCCCCTCTTTCGACGGTGCTCGAACATTCTCCGGTCCTTCGAAATTGCTGTCACCTTCGTAAGCCTATGAAAACAAGCCGGAGCATCGCTGGCGTCACCGCCAAGAGGCGATGCGTGTTCCTGCGTGTTCCAGATTTCCCTTGACCCTCGGCGCGATCGCGATTACACTTGCCTTGTGTTCCACGTTGTTCCAAAGGAAAGCTCATGGCAGACCAGCGATACCGGGCGACATTAAATAAGGGCGGCCAGAACCGTTCCGTGTGGTGCGTCATCTTTCGGCACCCTGTCCGGCTCGGTCCGGACGGCAAACCAGGGCGCCGAATCCGACGAAGCTTGGGCATCGAAGATGAGACTGAGTCACAGAAGCTCGTCGATCAAGCCAACCTCATCCTCTCCGATGAGAGCTGGTGGAGCCCGTCCGCTCGGATCATTGCAGAGAGGACGTTTGACAAGCGGATTGTCGCCGCCTTCTATGACGACCTCACTCCGACACCGCGCGATGGTTGGGCGATTCGAGATGGCGTGATCTCTCTGCCGTCCCCTGAAGACGGCTACGCTCGAGTCCTGTTGGTTGGAAGTACGGGTGCCGGCAAAACCACACTCCTACGACAGCTCATCGGAACTGGTAGCAAGTTGGAGAAGTTCCCATCGATCTCGACTGCGAAGACGACGACCTGCGACATCGAAATCATCACAACCGAAGACGGTAGTTTCCATGCGGTGGTTTCGTTCCTTCCAAAAGACCAGGTGCGGCAGTACGTCGAGGAATGCGTGTGCGCGGCCGTCCTGAGCTATGTAGAGCGCGAGCGGGAGAGCGTCACCGTTCGTAGGTTCCTTGAACACAGCGAACAGCGATTTCGACTGAGCTACCTCCTCGGCACTCTCTCCGACCCGGATGAAGAAGAACTGGAAGATGAGATTCGAGAACTGGGTGAAGATTCCGAGGGCGCGATCCCGCACCAAGATCGACTGCATTTGATGGATCGCTTGCGGTCTTACCTCAGTCGTATCCAATCCCTTGCTCGGGCATCGAGCGACCACCTCGCGGAGACGCTGAACTTTTCCTTGGAGCAGGCAACTCAAGAGGAGCGCGACACCTTCGAGGAACTGATCGAGGATCACCTCCGAGAGCGAGACGAGTTTCACGAACTCGTGGACGACATCTTGGACGACTTTGAATCCAGATTTGACTTGCTCAAGAGCGAAGGCGAGATCGTCCGCGACCGAGGCCACTGGCCCAGCTACTGGGCGCACGAAAGCAAAACTGCCGACCGTCCTAAGTTCATCAGACTATTGAACCGATTCTCCAGCAACCAGGCCCCACAATTCGGTCGGCTGCTCACCCCCCTTGTGGAGGGGATCCGGGTTCGAGGTCCGTTCAAACCAAACTGGCTCACCGGGTCGAACCCCAAGTTAGTCTTACTGGACGGCGAGGGACTCGGGCACGCTGCCAGTTCCGCGACCAGCCTCTCGACAAGAATCACTCGGCGCTACCAGGTGGCGGATGCAATCCTCCTCGTGGATAGCGCCACCCAGCCAATGTTGGCGGCACCCGGAGCTGCTCTTCGCAGTATCGCCGCAAACGGACAACAGTCCAAGCTGCTTTTTGCCTTCACTCACTTCGACCAAGTGCGAGGCGATAACCTTCGCACCCGGAACGATAAGGAACAGCACGTCCTGGCCTCACTGGACAACACGATTGTGGCGTTGGGAAAGGATCTCGGTCGCAGCACCGAGAACGCTCTCAAACGGATCGCACCGGATAGGAGCTTTTTCCTATCAAATATCCAGGACCAAGTCTCCGAACCGCCGGCGAACACGCAGGCCAAGCACACGCTTGAAAACCTGCGGAAGCTGCTCAAGGCAATTGAAGAAGTGAGCACGCCACCGCCTCCTCCGCAGGTGATCCCGATTTATGACGATGCGAACCTCATCCTTTGTGTCCAGAGAGCCGTAACCGAGTTCCGAGAGCCTTGGCGTGCCAGGCTAGGGCTCAGCTATCACACTGATGTTCGGCCGGAGCATTGGACGCGCGTTAAGGCGTTGACTCGCCGACTTGGAGAGCTAGGCCAAGACGAGTACGACACGTTGCGTCCTGTCGCGGACTTTATCGCGCGACTGCTGGAACAAGTGCGGCCATTCCTTGAGACACCGACTCGTTGGGAGCCCGCCCGTGGCGCAACTGACGAGATGAAATCTCGTGCAATGGATGTCATCACCCAGACCGTCGCTCCGCGAGTTCACGATCTCGCCAATAATCGGATCGTCCGTGACCACATCGTGCGATGGGGTAGAGCATACGCCTACCGCGGCGTCGGTTCCGGGAGCTCTCGGAGCCACGAAGTGGAGGGGATCTACAACGAGGCCGCCCCTGTTCCTGGCGGGACTCCTGATCCGCAGGCAACCGCATTCCTGCGTGAAATCCGAATTCTGATGAGGGAGGCGATCCGCGAAGGTGGAGGCAAGCTCGAAGGTCTCGGAGAGATGGTGGATTCGGAGGTGTCGCGTGGGTGAGCCCGGCATCGCGGGATTGACGCCTTTGGGTGTCCCCTACAGTCCTATACACGAACTTGCCGATAAAAGTGTCTTGCGTCAAGACTTTCGAATGACCTGCGATGCATTACTCTGCGTTGGAAACGAGGAACAATAATGGCTGCTGACACAGAAGTTACTTCTTCACGGCATTCCAAAATAGTGACGCTGGCAACAGCGCGACTTCTCGTTGCCTATCTGGGAGAAAAGGCGCAGTTTGGCTGGTGGCCCACGTCATTTTTCACAACAACTGGGCTAAAGTTTCTCGAGTACAACTTTCCACGAACCATCGTCTCGGCCGCGGTCCACTCCGTTTCCCATACTGCAAAGCAACTTCACGACCAGAGAATCGGCAAGGCGGGGTCATACCATCTATTCCGATTGCCGCACGAAATTGAGCAGGACTTACATTCTGTAATCCTCGAAGCAACCAATGGCGCCTTCTCTCAGTTGTTTTCTAGCCAGCAAGCGGCATTGGAAGGATTAGATCAACTCGCGAACGGAGAGTCGTCGGAAGCGGTGGGGCCGGTAAGAGTCGCTGGGATCAATCAGTTGACGACAAAGCCGGCGCTTCGAAAGATGGCGGCCTATTATCGGTCCGCATTCCGCAGCCAGACACAAGCATTCCCTTACTTCACAATCGAATGACCTCCTCAACTCCAGCAACATACACGACGGAGCTGTCGAAGGGCCAGGGTGCGGTTGAAGAGACCCTGAACTTGCTCCAAGTCTGGGAACCCGGGATGACCGCCGAATCTCTCGCAGAGAGGGTGGTCCGGGAGGGCAGCTTGGGCCGGTCGACAGCAGTCCGGACAAGGGATCTGGTGCAACGCGTTTTCGTCAGACGGTACCTTGTGCCGAATGATGAACCAGCCCGCTGTCTGAAGCGCCTGGCGACTCGTCGGGCCGACCGTGCTGTGATTCGGCAGATCATGCTTGTTTACACCGCCAGGCTCCACCAGATTCTCAGGGATTTCATCGTCGAAGAGTTCTGGGGCCGGTACTCGGCAGGGGCCGAACGCATTTCTCGGGCCGATGCGGAACAATTCATCGCGCGCGCGCACGCCGACGGCCGCATCTCCCCGTCCTGGTCGCCGGTCATGCGAGTCCGAGTGGCGCGCTACCTTACTGGAGCACTTGCTGACTTCGGGCTGCTCTCGGAAGGTCGAGAGACCGCGAAGGAAATCCACCCTTTTCGCATTCTCTCAGGCACAGCGCTTTACCTCGCCCATGAAGTTCATTTCAAGGGCTTCAGTGACAACAGTATCCTTGAACTCCCCGATTGGAAGCTCTTTGGCATCGCCCGGGATGAGGTGGTCCGTGAGTTGGACAAGTTGGCTCACGATGGGCATTTCATTCTGCAGTACGCTGGCGATCTGCTTCGCATCTCGTGGCGGTACAAGAACATGGAGGAATGCGTCGATGCAATCGCTCGATGACAGCTTTGCCGAACTGCAACTCAGACTCGGCGACAGCCAGCGACTGAAGAACACGGGCGGCGATCCGGTGTTCTACCTTGTTTTTCACCCGAAAGAGATGATGGCGGCGAAGCGGAAGCTTCGCAGTTGGCGGGCGCAACTGGAAAACCATGGCTGGCACGTTGAAGTGCTTTCTCTAGCACAGACGCTCAATGAGTTCTTCAACTCGCACCCTCTTCGCAAATTCTGGTTGTCCGGTGAGCAGCTCAATCCTGCCGACGTAGATTCCGTCAACGCTACGCTCCGTGAGGCGCTGCTGTCGAATCAGGTTGTCGAAACTAGGATCCTTGCCGCGGTTGAGCGCCTCGCCCACAAGCAAAAGGGGATTCTGCTGATCACTGACACGGAGGCTCTTCACCCGTACCTGCGGATAGGCGCCGTGGAGCAGCGGCTAACCGGGAGAGTGAGCTGCCCGGTAGTCATTCTCTATCCAGGGCGACGCGGTGGCGAGACCACATTGAGCTTCCTGGGTATATATCCCGACGACGGCAACTATCGTTCCACTCACATCGGAGGCTAGGCAAGGTAGACCATGACCATCAGATCCTTATTTGACTCCAGCAAGCAGATCGACCGGCGCATTGAGAAGGTCATCCAGTATGACAACGTCGATCCGAAACTTCTCCGACAAGAGGTCGAGGAGTACCAGGTCACGGACAAGATCAGCCAGAGCTTCGAAAAGATGCTCGACGCCGTCGATCGCGGCATGGGGGACGGCACGAACGAGGTTGGCGTCTGGGTCTCTGGCTTCTACGGATCGGGCAAGAGTTCCTTTACGAAGTACCTTGGGTTCGCTCTCGACCCAGCATTTGAGGTCGATGGTAAGCCCTTCCTGCGTCATCTGCAGGACAGATTCAAGGACCAGACCGTCAAGCAACGCCTGGCCACTGTAGCTGGCCGCCACAAGCCGGCCGTGATCATGCTGGACCTCGCGAGCGAACAACTCACCGGTGCGAGCATGGCTGAGATCTCTGACGTCTTGTATGCCAAGGTAATGCAGTGGGCCGGTTACTCGCGTGACCGGAAGGTCGCTTACCTGGAGTTCATGCTGGAACGCGACGGGAAGCTCGACGACTTTCGCAAGCGGATCCACGAGCTGGCTGGTGTGACCTGGGACGCCATTCGCAATCAGCCACTTGTGGCGAACCAACTGGCCTCCCAATTGGCACCCGAGTTCTATTCGCAGTTCTACAAGGACGCAAAAGCGTTCCACGACCAGAAGTTGGATGAAGCCATCAAGTCTGACGACCAGGCCAGGGACATGATTGACATTGCCCGCCGGCGGTCAGGACGAGAAAACATCATTTTCATTCTGGATGAGGTCGGCCAATACGTGGCGGCGCGAGATGCGCTCATTCTCAATTTGGACGGGTTGGCACGAAATCTCAAGCAGATCGGCCAGGGCAAAGTCTGGCTGATGGCCACGGCGCAGCAAACACTCACCGAGGACGACCCACGCGCGCAAATCAACACCTCCAAGCTGTTTAAGTTGAAGGACCGTTTCCCGATTCAGGTGGATCTGGAGGCGAGCGACATTCGGGAAATCTGCTACCTCCGGCTGCTCGGAAAGTCGCCGGCAGGATTGGCCAAACTCGATGAGCTCTTCGAAAAACACGGCCAACAACTTCGATTCCACACCAAGCTGGAGAACACTCGTTATTACCGCGCCGATCTTAGCAAGAAGGACTTCCTTCAGCTCTACCCGTTCCTGCCGCAGCACTTCGACATTTTGCTGGAACTGCTTGCTCGACTCGCAAAAGCCACAGGTGGCGTCGGGCTGCGCTCAGCCATCAAGGTGATCCAGGACGTCCTGATCAGTGCCGATGGTGGAGATGGGCCGCTGGCAGATCGTCCTCTGGGCACACTGGCGACTGCCGTCACCTTTTTCGATACGCTGCGCCGCGACATCCTCCGTTCGCATAAGTATGTCGTCGATGGCGTCGACCGGGCAGCGAAGAGCTTCGGTTCCGGATCGCCTGAAGCGCGGATTGCCAAGACCATAGCCACGTTGCAGATTCTGGAAGACTTCCCAGTAAGCCGCGAGAATGTAGCCGCGCTGGTCCTGCCGTCCATCGACGCACCGTCTCAAGTGGATTGGGTCAAGTCCGCGGTCGATAATCTGATTGCCGAGCCTACAGTGCCGCTGAACGAGGTCGATGGCAGCTTGCGATTCATGAGCGAGGCTGTCTCGGCTCTGGAAACGGAGAGGCGTGGATTACTCGCACCGAAGTCCGATCGCTACCGGATCTTCAACAAGCTCATGGAGGAGGTCTTCCAGCCACTGCCAAAAACCTCACTCGAAGGCACAAGAACCGTGCAGTGTGGCGTTAAGACGCAAGGGGTGGCCGGCTACGTCTCCATCGCTGGAGAGAAGGAGGAAATCCAGCTGTTCGCGGACTTCGTTCCACAGGTGGAGTATGAGGCCGCGAAGAAGAACAGGACCGTGGAGTCGATGCAGCCCGCAGCTGCCGAGTCGATCTTCCTGATGGCCCCGGAGCTGGCTGATGGCCCGCAAACGGTCGAAGAGATCTTCCGCTGCGAGGAGATCTATTCGAGAAACAAGAACAAGACCATGGACAAGGAGTCTTCCGAGTACCTGACCGGCCAGCAGCAGCGGGCACAGACTCTTCGGGCCGAGCTTACGCGCTCCATTCGAGATACCCTTTTCCAGGGAAGCTTCGTTTTTCGAGGACAAGTGCGGGCGGTTGCAACTCTCGGGGGCTCACTGGAGGAGTCCTGCCGCAAGGAACTTGGCACTGTTGCGGGACAGGTCTTCGACAAGTATCAGCAGGCCGCCGTGCAGGCCGAAACAACTCTTGCCGAGAAGTTCCTAAACACCGACCGCATGGACCGGATCGAGAGCCAGAAGGATCCGCTGCGCCTGGTGACGAAAGAGGGACGGATCAGCACTTCAAATCCGGCCCTGGTCTCGATTCTGGACCACTTGAGGGCCGCAGGAAGCGTGGAAGGCCGCGATCTGCTGGACAAGTTCAGTCGCGCGCCGTACGGATGGTCAAAGGACACCTTACGTTATCTTGTGGCCGCCCTGCTGACGGCGGGGGAGATCAAGCTTCGCGTCAGCGGTGAGGACATCACCGTTCGCGGGCCGGTCGCAGTGGAAAGCCTGCGAACCAACAACTCATTCGGTCGTGTCGGCATCTCCTTGCGCAGTGCGCCAACTCCACCCGAGTTCAAACAGCGCGCTGCGGTGCGCCTGGAGGAGATCACTGGCACCCAGGTACTGCCCCTTGAAGACGATATCAGTCGTGCCGTGACAAAGTCGTTCCCGGATCTCCAGAGAGACTACGGTCCATTGGCTCCGACCTTGAAGAACCTGGGCTTGCCAGGGGCTGACCGCATTGATCGAATCAAGGAGAGCATCTCCGAGATCCTGAAGGGGGATGCGTCCGATGCCACAACACGCATGGGCACCGAGTCTTGCGAGTTGTACGAAGATCTCCTCTGGGCGAGAGAGATTTCGAAGCGTCTCGACGAGAATCTGATCTCCACAATCCGTTCCGCAAACCGCTTCCTCGCCGACATAGAACGCCTTCCCGAAGGCGCCATCCTGAACAAGCTGAAGGAGGCAACCAGGGAGGCACGGGACCGGGTGCGCGAAATCCTCGGCCAGGACAACTTCCTCGAGGCCATCGTGGATCTCCAAAGCGAAGTCTCGCGCCTGGAAGGTGCAATCGGCGTCACCGCCCAGGAACTGTCGGACGAGTACGCCTCGGATCTGAAGCAGGCAAAGACTCGTTTGGAATCGATGCCGGAATGGCAGGCGATCGGTGGGACCACGCAGGAGACCATAGCCGCCGCACTGGACGAGTTGCAGAGAGAGTTTTCGAAGTCCATCGATGGTATCCAACAGTGCATTAACGCCAGGTATCCGTTTCAGCAGAAGGTCGCCGGCCTGGAAGCCCGAATCCTACAAGCGGCGAAGGAGCAGGCGGAGGCAGTAGCTGAAGAGGCGAAGGAGGAAGGCCCGAGTGCCTCCGGCGAATTTGTCGTCGACGATTTCGCCTTCCCCAAAAGACTTGAATCCCTGGCCGACCTGGAGTCGCTGATCACTCGGCTACAGGCCCTGAAGCCGCGGTTCAAGAGCTATGCCCGCATCGTCTTCGACCGGACGCAGGAGTGATCGATGCCACTTCACGAAAATGTCCGAAAAGAACTGCTGAAGGCCGTCACTCGCGTCAGAACGATCCTGACCGAAGACTTTACTCTCCAATGCAAAACCATCTATGGCATCCAACCTGATGGTGCTTTCATCGACTTGGCCCAACTAGGCCATCTCTCGGAGGAGGAGAAGTCCAGGGCCACAGTCCTCCGAGATCGGGTGGAGCACCTTGCCGCAGGCGCAGAAAGCGGGGAAAGCCTCGCAGACGTCGTGGACCGAATGCTGCGAGAGCAGGCGTTTACGGTCTTGAACCGCCTGTGTGCTCTGCGAATGTGCGAGGAAAGGGACCTCGTTCAGGAGTGTGTGCGCAAAAGAGTGGAGTCGAAGGGGTTCCGGCTGTTCGAGGAGAATGCCGCGCACCTTGGCGGTGGTACGTACAGCCGTTACCAGCTGTACTTATCATTGCTCTGCGACGAACTGTCTCTTGAGTTGGGGATGCTGTTCGATCGCTTTGCGGCCACCGCTGTATTGTTTCCCAGCGAAACAGCACTTGGCCACGTGATGGAGGAACTGAATCGTCCTTCTCTGCACCAACTGTGGGCGGACGATGAGACGATTGGTTGGATTTATCAGTACTTCAACCCTGCTGAAGAGCGGAAGAAGATGCGGCAAGAGTCAGCCGCTCCGCAGAATAGTCGCGAGCTCGCTGTCCGGAATCAATTCTTCACGCCACGGTATGTGGTCGAGTTCCTGACGGAAAACACTCTGGGACTCATTTGGTACGAGATGCGCAAGGCAGATACCGGCCTGACGAGCGTTTGCCGCTATCTGCTCAGGAAACCGAATGAGGTCTTCCTATCGGAGGGTGAACGAGCGCCGGTTCAGAATGGCACAGAGGCCAGTTCGACTCTGGAGGATCCACTCCAGCAAACGGTGTATCGAGAACACCGCCCGAAGAAGGATCCACGCGAGCTTCGTGTGATCGACCCCGCCTGCGGCTCTGGTCATTTCCTGCTTTATGCATTCGATCTCCTGGCGGTGATCTATGAGGAAGCATGGTCAGACCCCGCTAGCCCGCCGTTCAACCAAACGGGCCGCGCATTGCGAGAAGAGCCTGGCCTTTCGACTCTGGAACATCTTCGGCGCGCAGTGCCGAAGCTGATCATTGAGCACAACCTGCATGGCGTTGACATCGATCCCCGCGCCGTGCAAATCGCGGCGCTCGCCCTTCGTCTCCGCGCACAACGAGCGTGGAAGACGATCGGCGTCAAGGCGACGGATCGGCCGAGAATTGACAAGTCGAACTTTGTCACAGCAGCGCCTATGCCAGGCGAGGCGGACATGCGACGTGACTTCACTTCGGGCCTGCGACCCAAAGTCGTCGGGCAACTCGTGGATGTGGTGTTTGACAAGTTGGCTCTCGCCGGGGAAGCTGGTTCGCTCCTCAGAATCGAGACTGACCTCAACAACGCGATTGCGGATGCCCGCGCTCAATGGATTAGCGGTCCGAAGCCTGAGCAGGCGGAGCTGTTTCCGGAACTGGTGAAGACCAAGCCAGAGCAGCAGCAATTCCAGTTCGATGTCACAGACGTAACTGACCTCGAGTTCTGGGAGCAAGCCGAACGCCGGGTCCTGATTGAATTGCAGAAGTACGCGGTTCAAAGCGAGGGTGGCCAGGCAACGCGCCGTCGGTTCTTTGCTAGTGACGCCATCCACGGCTTCGAGTTCGTAGATCTCTGCCATAAGACCTACGACGTCGTACTCATGAACCCTCCTTTCGGGAGCTTCTCCAAACGCTGGGCGTCTCAGGCGAGGCTGGTCTATCCGAACAGTTCGAACGACATCCTGGCAGCCTTCGTCGAGCGTTTCTTGGCGCTCCTGAACCCGGGTGGCCGTCTCGGCGCAATAACATCACGAACGTGTTTTTTCCTGTCCAGTTTCAAGGACTGGCGGCTGAATGTGCTCCTCCAAGAGGCGGGAGTTGAATGTATTGCTGACCTGGGCCAGGGTGTCATGGATAGCGCGATGGTGGAGGCCGCCGCCTACGTGTTGCAGCGTGGGAAAACTGCAGCGACGACGACAGTGTTCCGTGCTATTGCTGATGCAGACCGTCGAGGGGCCCTGGAGGCCGCACTGGATGCGTACAACCAAGGCGAAACTGAGCCCCGGCTGTTTTGCGCTGACTCAACAGCCTTTCGCCTTCTGCCAGATTCACCATTCACATACTGGATTGACAAGGAGGTTCTTCAGCACTTTGTAGCGGAGAAGCATTTTGAGCCTGATATTGGGGTCGCCCGCAATGGAATGACAACGGGCGACGACTTTCGTTGGGTCCGGGCTATGTGGGAAGTGCCATATGAAGAAACGATTTTTTGCTATTACCCGATTGACGGCAATGCTACCTGCGAGTTCTCTGACCCGATCGTTCAGGCCTATCAATGTCGTCGCTCTGCGGGCCGTCCAACCTGGGGCTTTTTTGTGAAAGCCGGCGCGTCTCAGCCGTGGTACTCCCCCTTGACGTTGAAGATCAATTGGGCTTCTGACGGAGTGGAACTACGAAACTTCCGAGATGCCAACGGAAAACCACGAGCCTTTCTGCGGAGCCGAGAGCTCTATTACCGGTCTGGCTTCAGCTGGACTCGTCGTGCGGTTCGATTCTATCCCTACACGATTCCTAGTGGCTGCATTCCTTCGGTTAGCCGCTATATGGCGTTCCCCGATCGCGGGATGTCTGCGCAAGCGGTCGGTATCTGCGGATCTCGGCTCGTGTCTTCCTTCTTGCGCTTCTACGCAGAGTTCTGGCAGAGGCCAAACTTTCTGGTTGATACAGTCAAGATGCTTCCCTGGCCAGAGGTCTCGGATGAAGATAATGCCTGCTTTGAAGCTCTGGTTGACAGGGAGGTTGATCGACGCCGACGCGCCTACCAAAACCACGAACCGTTCCACGAGTTCTTGATGCCAGTCAAGGTTCGAGATTTTTCCGACGGCGGCCGTGCCCTGGCATTTGACCCCGCTGCTTTGCTCGATGAAGACACAGAGCGGTTGGTTGCCCGGAGTTTCGGAGTCAGCGATGAACAGGCACGCAGGATCGACCGCGACCTGCTCGAGGCGATCGCGTACCAGCGAGGGATGGGCCCTGACGTCGAAGCTGCGGATTCAGAAGGTGATTCAGAGCCGGAGGAGGAAAGTGACGCCGACTTCGTTCTGGACTACAGCGACGGTGCGATCGAAGAAGCACATCTGTCCTATCTTCTCGGGTGTGGGTACGGACGCTGGGACATTCGGATCGCGCGCAATCCCGATCTCGCACCGAAGCTGCCCCACCCATTCGCGCCTCTCCCGGTTTGCCCGCCCGGGACGCTGGTTGGACCCGAAGGCCTTCCGGCTGAAAGTGGTCGCATCGTAAGCGAAGAGTGGCTCTCCGCTCGACCGGACGCCGGCACTCTGCCCCCCGTTGGTTCAGTGGCCCAACCGACGATAACGGATCAGGAGTATCCGATTCCGATCAACTGGAACGGAATCCTGGTGGATGACCCCGGGCTGGAGGATGGACAGTCCCATGTGGACGACATTGTGCGCCGCATGCGACTGGCTTTGGAAGTTATATGGAAGGATCGCGCCGCTGAGGTGGAACAGCATGCCGGCAGGATTCTGAAGTCCAGCTTACGAGATTACATTCGGAAGCCCTCTGGACTGTTTCAGGATCACTTGGGGCGATATTCGAAGAGTCGTCGAAAAGCGCCAATCTACTGGCCCCTTTCAACCGAGTCTGGAAAGTACACGCTGTGGATCTACTACCCCCGGCTCACGGACCAAACTCTCTTTTCATGCGTGAATGACTACATCGATCCAAAGCTGCGCGACATTCAACGAGATCTCGGCCGCCTGAACGATGCGGGATCTGCGGATCGGAAGTCGAGACAGCAGCTGGACGACTTGGTCGATTTGCAGGCTGAGCTGAAGGTGTTGAGGACGAAACTCCTCGACATCATCCAGCTTCCGTATCGGCCGAACCAGGACGATGGAGTGCTGATCAACGCTGCTCCACTGTGGCCGCTGTTCCGGCACAAGCCCTGGCAGACCGAGCTGCGAAAGTGCTGGGAAGCTTTGAAGAGCGGCAAGTATGACTGGTCGCATATGGCTTACAACATCTGGCCGGATCGGGTGCGTGAGTCATGCCGCAAGGACCAGTCGATCGCGATCGCGCACGGGCAGGAAGACCTCTACGAGTACAAGGAGACCAAGAAGGTGCGAGGCCGTAAGAAATGAAGCTGAAATCTTTCATCCAGGAGCGGATCCGGCAGCGTCTCACTTCAACGGACTCCCTTGTGGTTTACGATCCGGATCGCCGGTACCGCGATCTTGTCCTCGAGTTGGCCGGCAACAATGTGTGTGTCGTCGATGCCTGCGAGAGCACGATCAAGGCCCGCGAAGAAGCGATGAGTTGGTGGCTCCAGATGGGGGAGAAATCGGCCAACTCCGGGCGGTTGCTAGTATACGTCCCCTCGCGCAAGCCGGCCACCGATGAAGCTCGCCAGAAGGATCCGTTCCAGCCGTTCGCCCTGGGTGGAGACGCTTTCCCGCACGGCGACGGTGACAGCTACCAGGCGCTCTGTCTGAGCGCGAAGCCTGATTTCCAGAGTGCGATCGATGACCTATTCCGGCACGGGGCTACGCCCAGCTTCGAAATGGTCGACGCTTTGGATGCCAGCGCGAACTGGCCCCAGTTGCGGACCTTGCTGAAGTGCGAATCTACCAAGGAGATTGTGGTTGCCCTGTTGAACCCGAGCAGCGGCCAGCATCAGGCATTGACCAGCGACGGAAGCTGGATTGGCGAGTACAAGCAGTTCGCCCAACAGACGCTGGGGCTGTCCGCACACGCGCAATTGTCCACATGGGAAGACTTGCGCGAAGAACTAGCGCGCTTTGTCCTGTTTAGCGAGTTCGCACTGGATTTGCCATCGGGCTTGCCGCCGGCGCTGGAAAGCGTCCCTCACGCGGATCAGAAGCGACGAGAGATGATTTACGCGGTGTGCGATACCCTGCGGGATTCTCAATCCCACCAGGATACGTACATGGTGCTGGCGCGGCAGGTGAACACCCAGCTCAAGCTGGAAAAGCACATGCCCGCGGACCAGAACTATGGCGAGCGGGACACGTTCGCCTTTGAGGAACGGCACTTCCTACGCCAATGTGCGAAATCGATTGCGGCAGGAGATCTAGCCAAAGCGGACGAGATTATCGAGGGTCGCCAGAAGTCCGTCTGGGTTCGAGCGAACGACCGCGGTATCTCATGGACGATCGCCCGAAGAGGACTGCAGGTGGTTCAGGCGATTCGCGACGGGAGGCGAGAGTCAGCGGGAATCGACAGTGACCTATCCGCGCTTCTTCGCTATTACATCGACCATGGGAGACGCGTTGACGCCCTGTACCGTCAGTTCGAACGGACGGTGCAGGATTCGCTCGGTGATGCGGACGGGCTGGAAAAGCTCATTGAAACAGCTCGCCGGCAGTATCGCGACTACTCGGATGCACTTCAGAAACGGTTTGTCGCATCCGTGCGCTCGGAAGGCTGGCCCATTCCCGGCTTCGACAGACAAACGCAGATCTTCGATCGGTATGTATCAACCGCGATTGAGCGGAAGGAACGCGTCGCCTACTTTCTCCTGGACGGACTCCGCTTTGAACTAGCGGCCGAGATGCTGAAGGACTTGCCGGCCAGCTGCTCGGCGAAGCTGGACGCCGCACTGGCTCAAGTGCCGACCATCACTCCGGTCGGCATGGCGGCACTCATGCCGGGTGCTGAAGGCAAGCTCTTCCTGGCAAAGGCGGAGGCGACGCTCGTGCCTCGAATCGGCGACGCAACTGTGCGGTTGCCGCAGGACCGCGAGGCTCACATCAAGGCGGCATACGGCGACCGGGCCAAGGTCGTGACACTCGATGACCTCCTGAAGGCGAAGCGTCCGACGATCGACCAGAAGGTCAACCTCCTGGTGGTGAGAAACAAGGACATCGACCAAGCCGGCGAGATGATGCAAGGTTTTGAGTTGGGTCTAATGCAAAAGGCGCTCGAGAAGGTACTGCGCGCGTTGCGGGTGGTTCAGGATTTGGAGTTTCGCCGGGCCATACTCGCTACAGATCACGGCTTTCTCTTTCTAGGGGAAGAGCTTCCCGGCGACAAGGTTCTGAAGCCCGAGGGCAAATGGCTGCTGGAAAAGGAGCGCTGCCTCATCGGCGCCGGCGGGGCGGGACAGGGGACGGTTCGATTCACAAAGAGTGACCTCAGCGTTCCTGGAGACTTCGAGGACATTGTCGTTCCGGAAACCTGGGGCACCTTCCAAACCGGCTCTACCTATATGCACAGTGGTCTCTCCCTGCAAGAGTGCGTTCTTCCGGTTGTCACGATCGAATTCGGTCCGAAGGTGCCTACTGAAGAACCTGCATCGTTCCAGTTGCAGTACCGCGGCGCCAAGTCAGGCTCCGTCACGACCAGACGACCGATGATCGAAGTGAGCATGTTCCAGGCGGACCTGTTTGGCTCGTCGAGCGTGCAGTTCCGTCTGGTCGCCAGAGCTGGTAAGAAGGAGGTCGGAGAGGCAGCACCGAGCGAGCATGTGGATCCGACATCCGGGATCGTGAAGATCGAAGCAGGCCAGGCGATCAAGGTGCCGTTACGGATGAAGGAGGACTTCTCAGGTGAGTTTACGGTAACGGCAGTTGACCCGGTCACGCAAGTGACGTTAGATACATTGACGCTCCGAACCGACTATCTGGAATAAGGCAAACCATGGACGCACTCGACACAAAGATCAATGACCTCTACGCGGGCAGAGTGGTCCGCAAGGACCTGGTCCAGAAGGTGAAGAAAGGGACCAACGTTCCCACATTCGTCCTTGAGTTCCTTTTGGCAAAGTACTGCGCGAGCAACGACCCTGACGAGATCCAGGCCGGGATCGAGGCTGTGTTTGAGTACCTTGGCAAGCATTACGTTCGGCCCGATGAAAGCAATCGTGCGCAATCGACGGTGCAGCAAAAGGGCACGCACAAGTTCGTAGACAAGGTGCATGTTCGCCATGTGGAGAAGGAGAAGCGCCATTGGGCCGCGATGGAGAACTTCAACTCCCGCCGGATCGCGATCAACCCAAGCTTCTATAAGGACAACGATCGCCTTCTTGAGGGGGGACTCTGGGCCGAGGTTACCCTTGGATACAACACGGTCGAAGACGATGACTACGCGTTCTACGTCGAGGACTTGCGGCCGATCCAGTTGTCTCGCTTCGATTTCGATCGCTTCTTGGATGGCCGCAAGAACCTTACAACGCAAGAGTGGACAGACCTGATTTTGCGCTCAGTGGGTCTGGAGCCGTCACGACTGGATCAACGCCTGAAGTTGCATTTTATCGCCAGACTACTGCCTCTGGTGGAGCCAAACTACAATTTCATCGAACTTGGGCCGAGGGGAACCGGGAAGTCCTATTTCTTCAGCGAGTTCTCACCGTACGCGACGCTCGTTAGCGGCGGGCAGGCTACCAAATCGACGCTCTTCTACAACAATGCCAGAGGCAAAGTGGGGCTCGTTGGGTACTGGGACGCTGTTGCCTTCGACGAAGTGGCCGGCATCAAGATCAAGGACCAGGATGCCATCCAGATCATGAAGGACTACATGGCGAACGGGCGCTTCTCAAGGGGCGTTGAGGTCATTGCCAACGCCAGCTTGTGCTTCGTGGGGAATATCGACGAGTCCATTCCGCAACTGGTGAATTCCGCTGAGCATGACTTGTTCCTGCCTCTTCCACCTGCACTGGACCTTGCCGTGATGGATCGCTTCTACTGCTATCTCCCTGGGTGGGAGATGCCGAAAAGCAGCAGCCACTATCTGACCAGCAATTACGGGTTCATCACCGACTACCTAGCCGAGGCATTCCACTACCTTGCCAAGCAGACGAATCGGTACGAGTACGTCAACAGCCACGTCCGGCTGGGTTCTAGCGTGGAAGGGCGCGATGAGAAGGCGATTAAGAAGACCATCGCCGCTTTCCTGAAGATCCTGCATCCACAGAGTGAACCGACGGCGGAGGAGTTTGAGGAGTACGCCATCTACGCGATTGAAGCGCGACGTCGCGTGAAGGAGCAGATGAACAAGCGAAAACCTGACGACGAGTTTGCGCGAATTAACCTTTCTTTCATCCGGTCTGATGGTCAAGAGGTCGTCGTTTACTGCCCGGAATCGAAGGAGGCGATCGCGACGCAGAGTCCGGCAAGACGATCACTGCAGGCCGAACCGCATTTCATCAAGCCTGCCCCCGCCGAGACAACTGCGCTTCTCGTCCCCCCGGCTGCACCTGTTCCCGTAGTTCCTGCGTCGGAAGCGCCGACACCGAAGGAGCTGCAGCCGAAGCACTTCACCATTCGCTACGACGACGTCGGATACAGCTACGAGAACATCTTCGGTGAGTTCCTGGCGGGAGTAAAGACGGTAGTGGTTCAGGACCCGTATATCCGCGCGACTCACCAGATCACAAACTTCGTCAGGTTTTGCGAACTACTGGTGAGTCGAGGCACCGTCCGGCAGGTGCAGTTGATAACGAATTTTGAGGATGAGGCGCAGAAGGAGGAAGCCATGGAGCGGCTCACCGATCTGACAGAGAGCCTCAAGGATGCTGACATCGAACTCACAATCAAGATCGCCCCGCAGTTGCATGATCGGGTGATCAAGCTCGACAACGGCTGGGAGGTGAAGATCGGCCGAGGTCTGGATATTTACCAGAAGCCTCAAAGCTGGTTTGAGATTGGGGCAACCGATTTGAACTTGCGGCGATGCCTGGAAACCAATGTTGACATCATCAAACCGAAGACCTCCAAATGATGCAGGATTTCCAAGAGCGGCGCGCGACAGAATTCGTCCTTTGGAAAACCTGCTAGGAGGCAATGAATTGTGGCAAAGAAATCCGCAGCGCAAGACTACGAGATCGACTGGATTCAGCGCGATCGGAAGGTCATCGACGGCCTCGATCACCTGGGCATCGAACTTGTATCGGTCAACCTCTACCAGGCGATGCTGCCCGGGCTGACAAACGTCACCGAACGCGCCAGATACTACGCTTTCTACCCATGGACGGTACACCGCTACGCGCAGGAAGGCCCAAAGTCGCGAACGAAGGCGGCGTGGAGGAACTGGTTTCGTGCGCTGGACTTTACATATGCCGTCGCATGCATGGCCCATGAGCGAGAACTGGGCCAGGACCTGGGCAGTTCGGTGGTCGGCGCGGAGTTGGCCACGAACCTGATCAAGAATGAACCTGCCGGCGCGAAGATCGACCTGCATGGGCCTTCGGCGGTCGGAGAGACAGGAACTGTTCCCGAGACCGGCGCTTACTTCAAGAACCCAGAGGGCGGCTTTGGCCAGTACTACAAAGGCCCGCTGCGTGAGCTTGGAGTGCTGCTGGAACATGGCTCAGCAACTTGGCCAGATGTCCAGCTTTCGAATTACGCGGGAAAACGGATCGCGGAGACGTTGGATGGCCAGGAACCGTTCGACGAGTTAAAGGCGATAGCGCTCAAGGGCAGTGCGCGATTAGGCGACCTTGCCGAGATCGGAAAGGCGATTCATCCCGGAGCAATTGATGCCGACTCCGAGGAGGCGAGCCTACTCCGCAAACTGTTCTTCGGTGATGATCGGGATCTCTGCAAGGGGCAGCAGTCGGAGCACATCCAGTGGCGGCGTTCATCACTCCTGCTCATGTTGAATTACCTGAGGGAGGCTGGGGCGATCAAGCGGGAAGACCTCGCGTACGAGTTTCGCTGGGGCTGCGCATCCGGTCATCTGCCGGATGGGCGCCGTTGGGCGATCTCTCCCGCCCTGGGCGACGCTAAGCGTGCCTGGGCTGCTTATCAGCGTAACGATCTGTTGAATTACAGCTTGGAGTGCATATTCTATGCAGCTCTCCAAGAAGTCGACCGTGAACCACGTCGTCCCGGAGACCTGGTCACCATCCTCGCGGACTTCTCAATGGCGAAGCTGCGTGCTGATGGCGAAAGGCCAGGACTGCCCGCCCTTCCGAAGACTGTAGGGGAGTTTGTTGCGGCCATGCGAGTGGAGGAGGATCATGCCAGTAGCGCGTGGGGCCCCTTGAGCACGTGGGCGTTGGCAGATCGTCTTCAGGCTGCTGCCACAGCTAATGACGTACCGGCTGTGATGGCGCTGGCAGTCAGGGTTCTGGGTAGACTCGCTACTGATCGAGGCGATTGTGCGCCTCAGCCATTTGCGCCGATCCCGAATGCTGTCGAAATGGCCTCGAACCATGAAGTTCACTTGCGCCGCTGGTGGGATCGAACCGAAAGTCGGGCATCGGAACGCACGTCGGACTTTCTGAAGGAATTGATCCTGGAGTGGGTCCTGTTCCGGCATCTGCGTGTGGCGACAAGGAAGCTTGCGAACCAAGGCGTTTCGACCTATAAGTTTCGCCCGGAAGAGGGTCGGCTACTTCTGGTAGCTGAGCGTTTGCCGAAACCCACGTACACGGCACCGCGTATCAGGCAGGGATTCCGGATACTGGAGGACCTGCATCTCATCAGCAGGAACAATGGAGAGGCGGCCCTGTCGGATCTTGGCGCGACGTTTCTGGGAGGCACTCGTGCTTGACATGATCGATCTGCTCGGGCACTCCGGGTTCGACTTGCGGTCGAGCATCGTCCTGACATTCAGTCTTGATCTGCCACTCTATGACGGACTCATACGGCGTGCCCTGAACCGAGCAGGTATCTGGAATCAGATCACCTTCTGTGACTTCGGTTGCTACGTGCAGGACGCCCCTTCGCACGCCGCTGCTCTTTACGCCGGCAAGCATTACTCGGTCACCCCGGTTTGGCAGAATGGCGCATTTCACCCGAAGGTGTATCTGCTGCTTGGGCCGCGCCACGGACGCTTGCTGATCGGTTCTGGAAATGCAACCGTCGGAGGTCTGATTCGAAATGCTGAAGTCTTTGGCCTATTCGATTACGACGGGGAGAAGGACGCCGGCCCTCACAGCGCTTTCCAAAGTGTGTTTGCATTCGTCGAGAGCCTCGCTGGATCCGCATCAGATCCTGTACAAAAGCAGATCAAGAGTGCTCGTCAAATGGCGCCGTGGCTCGCGGTTCCGCCTGTCGAGGACGGGAGGCGAGTTCTAATCGGCGGTCCAGGCAGGTTGCCTCTATCCGATCAGGTTGCTGCACTCCTCCCATCCAAGAAATCAGATGACCTGATCATTTGCAGCTCTTCGTTTGATCGTGCGCTGGAGGGTCTTCGGAGACTGGCGTCGATGTGCATCGCCAAGGCGGTATGTATTGTCCAGCCTGAACATGCCGAGATCGATGGCCAGTCCGTCCGGCGGGTCGGAAAGGCAATTGACTGGCGGCCATTCGTAGACCCTTATCCGAAGGAGAAGCGGCAGCGCAAAGATGTTCGCGCCCATGCCAAGGTCTTCATTTTCGGACATGGAAAAACCGAGACATGCATCTTCGGATCGGCCAATGCCTCAGCGCCAGCGTTGGGTTCGACAAACACCGAAATCGTCGTCGCACTCCCCCAAAGGGCGAGAGGAAGCATCGAGAAGCATCTGGGCCTTGGCGCGTCAATACGAGCCAAGAGCATTGAGGCTGAATTGTCTCAGAAAGGATGGCAGGACGTCGACAGCGATTCGCCGGCTGACAGGTTCAACTGTCTCCTGGCGGCTGTTTCTGTATCCGAATCCGGTTACCGGCTCACCCTTGTTTCCGGGACTCCTCCCAAGAATGCGTTACTTGCTCTGGCGCAAAGTAGTCTTTCGCGACCGCTCGCGACCACGACACTTCGCCGCGATGGTAACGCCCACGTTGGCCAGAAAGTCAGCGGTGACGATGCGATCAAGTGCGCATGGATCGTGGATGAATCTGGCAAGAGGCTGTCGAACTCGGTATCGGTCACCTGGCCGATGGTGGCCAGCCCACGCAAGGGCGGCGGAGGAGGAGCGAAGATAGGCCAATTCCTTGGTGCGATGCAAGATGGGGCTGTGCTTGGCACCATCCTGTTTGAGCTGCTCGACCAGTTTCGGGATTTTGAAGTCATCCAGGCAGGATCAGGCAAAAGGGGCACGGCAGCGAAGAGCGCAGCGCAAGCGGAGGGAAAGGCCCAAGAACAATCGGCGGAGTTTTTCTACACCGACGCAAAGGCCGACGCGGCTAAAGGTCATCAGTGGATGGGTGACAGGATCGACCTCGACATCCTCGCAAGCTTGGTACAGCCTCTCAATCCAGCGGGTAACGCCGAGGGTGTCGAGGACGAGGTCTACGACGACACGAAGCTCGACGAGGAAGCCGAATTCCGCGAAATCGATGAGAAGAAGGGTGTGGCAACTGGTACCGAGAAACCGAGACGCGACCCCACCCCCTCTGACAAGCTCGAAGCTGCAATTCGGCGTCTCGAGCGCCGCCTGGATCGTGCGGCAACCTCGATTGAGAACGCACTCCAATTTCTGGAGAACTTGCAGAGCCTTTCACCAAATGGTGTAGCGCGTCAGATCTGGATGACGCATATCGGAGCCTTCCTTGCAGGGCGGAAGACGGTGTCTGCTGACGGTGATGAATTCACGTGTCTTCATCCGTGGTACTTCGCAGATTACGTGCTCAGGATCTGCCGCGCTTTGGTCGGGAGCAAGAAGGTTGGAGGGTTCCTCGACCGGCTGAGCAAGTCAACGTGGGAAGGTTACGACGGGGAAGCCTTGAGTCGTGGGCTGGCATTCTTGTGGACTTGCGCCGAGTGGGCGGCCGCGTATATGGTCCACTATTATTCGAACGGTGAGGGCAAGGATGAGCTACCGCAGAGCATTGCCGTAGCGTCAGCAGAACTGGTGGCTGCACGATTCATCTGGAAGGTGAGCTCGCATTGCGAGGCTCCTGATCAGGAAAGCCTGACGAGACGGTTTCCAGCATGGGAGACTGTTCCCGCGAAACAGCGAGAATTGACTCACAGACGCCTCGCCCAAGTCGTGCAAGTGATTCAGTGCGTTGAAGGGTTAGGTGCCAAGTCAGTTCTTGGCCCCGATACCCAGACTGATGCACTCAAGGCGGGAGCGCTTGTTCATAACCCCATCACTGGTGTAACGATGCTCGCCAGGGACGCCGCGCCACGTGCTTATCATCTCGTTAACCTCTCTCAGATCGGAGATGAGCCGAAGAAGTTCGGTGCCGTCGTCGCCCCGGTATTGGTCGACGGCAAGCCGTACCACCTGTTTCAGCGCACGGACGAAAATTCAGCTGCGTGACGATTGCAAACGGTCAGAACAGTTGATCACTAGCGACGATGCCCGCGCGCTTCGGCTGGTAATGGCAGCTCGCGGCTGAACAGGCAGAGGTGGTCGTAGGCCCAGAGTTTCACGAGCGGAGCGCGTGCTCGCCGTGCGGCGAGATAGTCGCGCTGCCAGGGCCAGCCGGCGTTGAAGTGGCCCATGAGGTATCGGCAGTCGGTGCGAGGCCAGCTCAGCATCTCAAACGGATAGGCGGCCATTGAGCGGACCTGGTCAATGTTGCGGTCGAGGCCTGCGTATTGGAAGCCTTCGATCATGAACGTGTCGAAGCCGCTGGTTGGCTTTGAAGTCCACTCCTCGGGCAGGTTGATGTAGCGGTTAAGTTGGCGGGTGTCGGGATCGTTGACATCGAGCGGCCAGAGGATCTCGAACTTGGTGCTTGGGTGGCTGGCGAGGACGTGCGAGCGGATGGCTGCAACGTGGTCGCGGACGGTCTGGCGCAGGAAGTCGGCGTCGACGTGACCGTTTACCGAAGGGTCGTCATTCGGTGCGAGGAAGAGGTGGATCGGGCGCCCTTGGGCGGATTGGAAGGCAGCCGTGGTGTAGGCGTCGTAGAACGCCATTCCGGATGCGTTCGGGAAGAACCACCACAGGACCTCGCCGAACTGGAGCCGGGCCTCTAGTCCCGCGGCTTCCATCAGTGTTGCGACCTCGGCGTAGGCTTGCTTGATGTAGTCGCGGAACGGCGGCGCAAAGGCGCAGTGCGACGAGAACTTGTTGCCGAAGCCGGTTGCGGTTTGGACAGGGGCACCGTCCGGGTAACGCTGGACCCAGACGGCAGCGGGAGGATCATCCGGCGGCAGCACCAGTTCCTGGCTGAACGCCGTTACGCAGGTCATGCCCTTGGCCACGAGCTCGGCGAAGTAGTCGGCGTGCCAGTCCCGCGTAGCGCGGTTCAGCACCGGAACGATGGTGTCGTCGATGACCCATTCGCCCATCACGCCACCAGTGAGTGATCCGGTCATGTTGACCGTTCCGGCGGCCGAGGAGTGTGTTTCGGACAGCGCATAGCTGTACGCTGGCGCCGGCGAACGGACGGTGATGGTCAGTTGCCTGCCGTCGGCTTCTGCCCAAACCCCGACGAGCGTCTCGTTGATGAAATAGGCGAAGTGCGCCGAGATTGTCTCGGGCGTGTCCGCCGGGAAGACGCTCTTGCCGAGCAGCGTTCCGCTGAGGTTTAGGACCACCTCGTCACCTCCGGCCCATGTGCCGCTGAAAGTCACGATGGCTGAGGGGAAGGATCCGCCCGAACGCCGGCGTTGATTCCACCAGTAGACGGAGACGTAGTGGTCGATCTCGCCGACCAGGCCGAGCTTCTGGATGGCCCAGACGAGACGCTGCGGCGACAGCTTATAGGTGTGGTCCGTGCCGTAGTCGCAGGCCACGCCCACGTCCGTGCGGACATCCGGCGCGTTTGGCACGTCGGAGAGGACGGCGCATTCGAGGAAGTCGAAGTAGCAATAGAAGCCTTGGCTCTCGGCGTTCTTTGTCCCGGTGAGCCGGATCTCGACGGAGTGGTTGCCAGCCGGGACGTTGGAGAAGACCCTGCGGCGCACCTGGCGCGCCCGTGCGGCTGGCTCGTAGCAGTCGAGTTGTACCGGCGCGCCGCCATCCAGCCGGGCCTCAATGATGCCGCAGTCGAAGTCAAGCCGGGTGCCGAGGTACACGTCATGAGTGCCCGAGCAGTGTGTTTCGATAATGGCCTTCGTGTTGGCTTGCGCGGCGCGCACCGCCCGGCCTTGGCTCCAGAATTGGTCCGGCGCCCACTCCCAGTAGCCGACGTACTTCACCCACGAATCATTCTCCTCGATGCGGACTGACAGCGGCCCGGCGACCTTCAGTGCTCGCTTGCCCTGTGGATCGGCGACGCTCCAGTTCGAGAAGGTGGCCGACCACTCCTCGGGCTCGTAGGCCTCCGAATCCCGCAATCTTGGGGCGAAGGTGAGCCAGAGCTTCTGAAGGTCGGTGATACCCTCGGCTGCGAAGTCGATCGTCACGCGCCAGGTGGCATCGGAGCTTCCGCCCGACAGGGGCAGGACACCGGGCGAGAAGTAGAGATTCCCGTTCTTGTGCAACTCATACAGCCGGACCATATTGCCATCAACACCGGGCCGCTCCGCGGTGATCGTGATCTGGTTTCCGGAAACGGTTGCCGACAGCGGAATGAGAACACCCAGTCCAACCCAGTTCGTGTTGTTGATCTGGTCGCGGATGGAGCGCAGGACCGTGGCTGGCTTGACCTGCCAGATCGTGTCGGCTCCGCCCCAAGAGGACGAGATGCTTGTCGCGGCACCGGTGTCGAGCTTACGCGTCAGCTTCACCATGTAGCCCGCACTGCCGATCGAGGGCGTGACATCGGGATCGGCGCTGACGAGCGCCACGATCGCGGAAGCAACGTCCGCACTCGACTCGCCCGGGCCCTCTGTGTGGTTGTAGGTCCGGCCTGCCACGGTCACGGAGTGCGTGAAACCCTGGCCTTGCGCGTAGAACGGGAACTCCGACCAGAGCTTCCCCGGCACGATGTAGTCGAAGGCGAGGTTTTGATACCAGAGCGTGACTCGATCGAAGGCCTGCATGCTGGCGTCGTTCAAAGTGAACGTGCCGGAGGCCTTCGTATACGTGCCGCCGACTTGGGTGGCGCGATCGAATAGGCGGAGTTGGACGGTCTGCCCGGAAGTGGTGAGGCAGTTGAGGAAGGGCCAATCGATGGTGGCGAACTTCGGAGAGTCGATCGGCTGAAGGTTTTGGTAGGCGAGGTCGAAGGTGAGGGTGATTCCGGTGAAGTCGGAGTCGGGCAGGTAGGAGAAGCGGGGATGGCCGAAGAAGTCGTCCCGGTCCCAAAGGATGAGGACGCAGAAATCGGCAGCGTCACGGAAGACGCCGGAGACAGTGAAGCCGGTTTCGCTGGTGGAATGGAGGGAGGCCGCCGCGCCGAAGTCGTTGAAGCCCTGGAGATGGATCGTGCGGTTTGGCTGAAGTTTGTAGATCGTCTCCATGTGAAGCTGTGAAGTTGATAAGATTCGCCAGTGCCGACCTACGTGTTTCAGTACGGATCGAATTGCAGCGCAGAGCGGCTAAATCGCCCAGAAAGACTCGCGGGCTCGGCACGGGACCTCGGGCTTGCAACGACGGTTGAGCCACACGCGCTTCGCTTTAATGTCTGGAGTCAAACGAACGGTTGTGCCGCAGCGGATCTGATTCCAACTGAGCCAGGCTCCGGCCCAGCGTTCGGTGTGCTGTACGAGATCCCTGAGAATCTTGTTCGAGGCATAGCACCGAACGGGCGCAAAACGCTTACGCAAATTGAAGGACGTCGTTACTGCGAGAAGTGTCTCCGTGTTCGAAAAGCGGACGGTGAAGTCGTGGATGCAGTGACATTCACCGTGGTCGAAGCGGAGAAACGTTCCGACATTTCAACCGATGCAAACTACGTCCGCTGGATCGTCGATGGACTGCGCGCTCACGGCGCTCCAGATGAATACGTCGAGACCGTGAAGGCAACCGCAATTGCCACCATCGACAAAGCGTTGCTCGATGCTCCGGCGAGAATCGCCGAGATCGAAAACCTCTAGTCGACCTGCTACATTCTGATCGTCACGACGAGGCGCTCGCCGGGATAGGTCAGGCCCACGCCCGTGATGTCGAGCGTGATGGGCTGGTTCGGTTGAATGGCAGGGAGGTCCTTGCCGTCGACCGAGTTTGCCGGGAAAGTCTGGCCGTTGTTAATGATCACCGTCCCGATGGCGGAGCCTGCCACCTTGACCACGGCGGTGATGTTGCCGCCGACCGGCGCGGTACGGCAGTAGGCATAAAGATCGCCGATCGAGGTCGCCTGCGGCAGGTAGACGGGAGGCACGGCGTCGCTCTCGATGCCGATGATCCCTTCAACGATCAAATCGACTTGTTGCCCGCTGAGAATTCGGATACGGCCATCGATGAAGCTCGACGTGTAGTTGTTCACCGACGTCGGCGAGTTGCCGTAGATGTTGGTGACAAACAGTTCGACGGCGCAAACCGCCATGCAGCGGAACGGTTCGCGGGCTTCCCAGGCGCCAGACTCTGGCGTGCCGTAGAAATCGCGCGGCACGTTGTAGATGAACAGGCGCTTGTCCAGCCGGATCAGCCTTGTGCCGGCATCGTGAGCAGTGGCCGTCGAGTTCTTCGCCGCTCGTTCGACTACCGCGTCATTGCCCGTGATACTGACAATGCGGACGATCTCCGCACCGAGTACGGCAAAGTCCCCTTCGGAGAACGACGAGAGGCTGGCGGTAGTGATCGATGTTTGGGCGTCGTCGATCCCCGCAGCAAGGGTGGTCTGCAGAGGCGCCGTCTCATCGTAGTGCCAGACGGTGAAAGTCAGGGTCGAGATCGTCTTGGTGTTGGTCAGGTTGTAGAACCCGATGCCGGCGAAGACCAGGACACCAGGTGCGGGAGCGATGCCAAAGACGGGCTCCGGCGGCGCCGCGTAGTCGAAACCGGGCTCGTTGGGAATTGGATCCGGGACGACATCCACTGGCTTCGGGCCAGCGAGCAGGTCGTAGATGGAGTCCGTTGTGGTGCGGCCCTGAATGTCGATCGAGTAGTCACGGTTGAGCCGCCAACCGGTCACGCGGAACTCGCCGGCGCCGTTCGGCATCTCGGGGTGGGTGAGGGAGCAGACCATGCCGGGCTCCGTATTCAACGCCAGCACGGTCGTCTTGAAGCCGACCTGACGAGCGGCCTTCCATTCCGCCGGCGTGAGGCCGCCCAACTCCTCACGAAGCCGGACGGTGATGATGCGGGCGGCTTGCGACTTCGATGCTGTGCCCGCGAGGTTGACCGTCGATTTCAGGAACAGCGGGCGCCCTGCCCCACCCAGCAGCGCCGCGTGATCGATGTCGTAAAGCGAGATCGAGTTGGCAACGAACTCGAAGTCCTCGTCAGCGAAGTTGGCGGTGAGGTGATTGAAGAATGGCCGCAGCGGTGTGAGTTGCAGACTCCGGAACAGGATGTTGCCTTCCGTGAAGGCTTCAACCGCAGATGAGTTCACGCGCACGCCCAGTTTCACTTTGCCGTTCGCGAACGTGTAGTAGCCGAGGCAGTTCATCAGCACTTCCTGCAGCCAGTCGCGGAAGGGCTTTTCCTCCTGCAGAACGCCGCGGAACTTGAACTGGGTCTCGTTGCCGGTCCCGACGATCTTGGCAACCTGTTCATCGCAGATCAAGGCGGCAGCCACGGCGGCATTGACCTCGAAGAGAGTCTCGGCGTAATCCAGCAGGTCGGTCGTGGCGGAAGCGCCCGCGCGAATCCCTCGGGCCCGCAGCAGCATGTTCACGACGATCCAGATCGGATTCGTTAGAGCAGCCTGCCAACTGCGCACACCGGGAGCGGTCCATTTCCAGCCACCTAGCCCCTGGCTGACGATGACCTCCATCGCGTGCTCGCTCAGGCGGGAGAGTTGGAGTCCGCGAGCATCCGCGCGGCGAAGCATCATGAATGCCGTCCCGGCGGCGCGATCTACTGGCGCATCTGTGTCCATCCCGAACGGCACCGGATTGGGATCTTCACCAAGGCCCGTCAGCAGACCCAGCGCACCCGGGTAGCCGTGGTGGTACTGGCCGTCCAACTTATGGCCGGTTCCGTACGCGCCGAGCGGGCCTTCGCCCACGATGCCGACAGCCGCATAGAAGTTGCTTTCGTCGCGACCGGAGGCGATCTTGGCATTCACTGGCAGGTTCGAGTCGGTGTAGATCTCCGGGAGCACCTGGTCGTAGATGGAGTCGGCAACCAGCGAGACGCTCGTGATCGTCGAGCGGCCGAAGCCGAAAACCCCGGTCGAGTTGTCTTTAATGCGCACGCCCTGCGGCTTGGCGATGATGCCGCCGAAGTAGTTGTCCATGCCGTGCGCGCGGCAGCCGTTGGGCGTATCGAAGCCTTTGTCACACGTGGTGTCTGTACCCGCGTATGGACAGTTGAGGCCATCCCTGAAAGGCTTCCAGCACGTGCGCGAGATGCGGCGTGCTGGATAAGGCAGGTTCAGTTCGTAGAGGCCATCGGCGGCTATGACGCGGAACTCGGGCCCGGCGTCGCAGGACCAGTTTACGATGTTGCCCTTCCAGAGATCGAGCTTGATGCCGGTGCCAACGTGGAAAAGGCTGAAGGCGATCTCCGAACGGAACAGGTCAACGTCGTTGGCGAGGTCGCGCATGACGCGATCTGCGTTGCCGAAGGAGAATTGCGCCTCGTCGGATTCATTGCCGATCGACTGCGAGATGCCATCGAATTCCAGGAGCCGCGCCTGGTAAAGCTGGCCACCAATGGTGCAGCGGCGGTCGGACAGATGAATGGCGGGGTAGCCGGATTCCAGCGGCTGGATGCGCACCAGCGGAATGATCTCTTGCACCTGCGACAACAGCGCCGTCTGGAGAGACGCGGACGGGAAGCGGTTGACGGTCTGGCTCAGCGTGTACGAGGGCGTTCCACTCGGGGTCTCGATCAGTGTGACGCCCAGCGAGCACGCCCAATCGGCGACCATCTCCCAGGACAGAGGCTCATTGGCGAAACGGCACGTCACCGCCGCCGTTCCATTGCCGTCGTCTGTCGGAGCATTGAAGGTGAAGGCTCCGAAGGGCCCGTACTTGGTCTCCCAAAAATTGCGAAGCGCGATGCGATCGGCGTCGCGCACCCATTGCTTCCGAATGCTGAAGCGGCGTGCACCTGTGCCAAGGAGAAATCGCTGCTCGATCTTGGCGTTGCCCGATCCGAACTGGTGAATGACCACCTCGTGGTCGCGCCGAACCTCAGTCGGATAATCCGGCGTCAGCGGAAACACACCGCTCGCGGCGATCTCGGGGACCCCGATGTTGCCGATCATGTCTGGCATTAGGTCAGCGTTCCTCGACGCGAATCGTGAAGGACCGGTCCTCAGTGCGCCCTGCACCGGAGGTGATTCGGTTGGTCACGGTGTAGCTCTGGCCGGCGGTCCCGCCTGACAGCCAAACGGTTGCGGCGGTGTTGCTTTTCGACTCCGCCTGCTTCGTCATGCCCGCAGGAACCAGCCACGTGCTCGTGGCAATGGTGTCACCGGCGAGCCAGCGGTTCCAGTCGACGGTGTAGTCGAGCACCGCGTGCGGATCTTTAGTGAAGGTCATGCGTCGATGCTCCGGCGCTCGCGCGGGATGGTCCAGGTACGCGGTTCCTCGGCGGGCGCGATGGCCCGTCTTTCCGGAGACAAACGCCATGTGCGCTCCGGTGCGTCCGGTGGGCGCAGATACGCCGCAATGCTGCCCTGACCGGCAATGCTGGCCGCGCGCGTCATTCCACGATGCATCAGCGCCGACAGGCCCGATTGGGCAGCGATCTGCGCGGAGCGGTAGGCCATCAGTGGCGCATACCAGAATCGGGCGCGCTTGCTCAGCAATGTCCACGGGCCAAGTGCCAGGTCACGGATCTCTTCCGCGTACAGCGCCCGGGTCCACGCGGCAAAACCGAAGATCTCGGCGAACATGCCGGTCGTGGCAGTCGAGAGGGGCCACACATCATGGCTGCCGGCGGTGGCGCTCGCGGTCGAAAGCATCCCCTCCACTGCTAGAACGCCATTGTGGAAGACGCTCGCCGTCCGGTTTGCGTCGCACGGCAGCAGGAACGTCACACAGCAGATCTTCCGCAGGTCGGAGTTGTAGGTCCCCCACTCGAAAGGCCCGTAGGGAGCCGACCCGTTCCGGAATATCGCCTTGTATTTCCCGGTCGATGTACGGATGCCGAGCCACCACGTCGTCGAGAAGCTGCCGCCGAGGATCGTCGGGAAGCCCGTCCCGTTGATCCGGTTGATCCGGAACCAGACACAGACCGATATGACTTTCCCGGCTCCATCTCCCGAGTAGATCGGTGCGTAGCCCAGGCCACCCACGGACATGGCGGCCTGCTCGTTGCTGTATGCAAAGGCACGTCCGAACGGGGTCGGTGCGTTGCCTCCTAGTCCGCCGGGCACGGCGATTGTGGACGAATTGGGACTCGACTGCGAGCGTCGCCGAAAATATGCAGGGGTGAACTCGCTGGGAGTAGCGGCACGCCGCCCGTTGAGGTGGGCAGCATTGTAGGAGATGCGCGGATCCAGGCCACTCGGCAACCACAGGGCGTACAGCCCGTCGATCATGGACGAACCGAAGTCCAAAGGCTCCTCGGGCGTGCCCATAGGCGCCCACGATTGCGGCTCGATTTCGGTGCTCATTTGGCGCATCAGGACACCTCGAACTCGACGCCGCGCCATAAGCCGATGTTGTCCGCGGCATCGAGAGCCAACCCACTTCGGTTGATGGCCAGGATTCCCCAGACAGGCGGCAGGACGTTGCCGAACGCTGGAGCCACTGAGAATGGCGGCGTGATCACTGTGCCGGACGAGGCGACGTACACCGAGCCCACAGGACGGAGCGACAGCGTTTCGAGCGCGGCAACAATTGGCTCGTCGACGCCGGTGATGCCGGCAGGGAAGGCCGGACTCATGTCATCCCCCGATCCCCAGGCGAAGAAATAGATGGCGTAGCGGTCGCTTGGGGATCCTGCCACCGTCTTCAGCTTGAACTGGCAGATGGCATCGATGTAGCGGCTGTTCTGGTTCTCGACCTTCGCCGAACTTCGCCCCGAGTTCGAGGCGAGTCCGTTGAGCGTCAGGGTGAAGTTCGTAACGGGACCGAATTGCGTGCGGATGGTGGACACGGAATGCCTCTAACTCTGGAGCACGGAGAGATCGTTTTCGCGGATGATGACGAAGTCGCCATCGTTAACGGTTGCGGGTGAGGAAAGCGGTCCCCCGCCGAGGAAGTTGCCGCCAGAGACCGCGTCCCACAGACCCAGGTGCGTGTAGGTTCCTGCCGAAACCTGGATAAACAGCGGCGGAACATTCCGCACTCGCTTCGCCGCGCCGTCGTCGTCGACAGCCGTGAATTGGGTGAGCGCGTTCCGCGTGTAGGCACCACCGGATGCCTCATTGGTTCCCGTTGCTCCCGGATCGGCGGTGTGAAGGCTGATCCAGTGCTCGGTCACCGCGAAATCTTGCCCCAGGAAGGTCTTCTCCAGAAGCTTCTGCGCCAGGTAGGACGAAAATGGCATGACTATTCCTCAAGCGAGTTCGACGAGTTCCAAAGAAATGTCCGCGCGCCCCAGCGAGACGGATTGGTTCCAGCCACCCGCGAAGCGAACTGTGTACCGGCCCGCTGCTGCTTGGCCTGTTGGATCGTGCGAGAACTTCGGGCTGGTCTCGTAGGGGTCGTAGAAGTAAAACGGCTCCGTCGGACCCTTGCGCGCGTCGAAGAAATCGCGGAGCATCTGAAGTTGCGCCGGCGCGAGCCGCTTCACGAGACGCCATCGCTTCCGGCTGTTGTTGGCTTCCGCCTTCCGCTGCGATTCCCCGTTGCGGTACTCGTTGTCGAGCACCGGATACTCCCGCTCATGCAAGAAAGTCCGCGATAGGCTCGCCGGCAGCACCGTCAGCGGCGTCGCATTCTGAACCGAGCCGGGCATTATGAGGTGACCAGGTCCAGCAGGCGCTGCTCCGGCCGTGCTCCGATCCGGCTCGCGACGAATCGGGCGTAGTTCGCTGGATGGTTGCCATCCGCCGAGGGCGCGTAGACCCGGAACATCTCCTCAGCCGACGGTTGCTTGCCTTGTGTGTACTTTCCATCGAGGTACTGGCCGATCAGCACGCGCAGGATCCGCCAACCCTCGTCAATCGCTCGTTGGCTCATCTCCTCCCGCGAGGCGCCGGGAAACTGCGCGGCGGCCCACGCTACGAAGTCCACGTAGCCGCGATTGGTCGGATACGGACCGCGCTTGTCTCGCCACTGCCGGATGTTGCCCGGATTCGCATTGATCTGCGCCAGCGTCGGATGCGAGATCCGGCGAGTCTTGGCTTGCGGAGCGGTGAGATAGAAGCCTTCCATCTCCGCGATCGCCCGTGCGGTCTTCTCGATGAGTTCCTGGCGGGTCATGACACGATCAGTCCGGGGCTGAGTTGCAGCCCGGTCATCTCACGACGGCCAGCGTTCTGCTTGGTCGCCGCCATCGCCGCGGATTGGACGGCACGCGGGTTCTCCACTACGACGCGCACCGTTTCCTTCTCGAAGAACTCCTTCGCTCCCGGCACCGTGATGTTGATCACCGTGGGTGCCGCGGACGAAGGTGTGCCGCTTCCGATGCGGTCGAGGGTAAGACCGCTGGCGCTCGTTTGGAACAGGCTTCCGCCCTGCTGGAGCAGCGAAACGGGACGCATCGTAGCTGGAAGCCCGGACGTTCCTTGGCCTGTGGAGAGCGCGTACAGTTCGACGAGATCGCGGATCTGCGGACTCCGGATTGCCATGTCGAGATTGCCACCGAAGCCCTGCTTGGCGATGTCGACAATCTGCTTGAGCACGCCTTTGTCGCGGATGTCGACCCCGTAAGTGGCCTTGATCTTCTCGCGCGCCTTGTCTTGCGCGCCTTTGACGAACAGCCGAACTAGACCAGCCACGGCGCCGATCCCGGCACCGATGGCCGCTCCGATCGGGCCGCCAAACTTATAGCCGATCATGGCTCCGCCAGCCGTCGTCATCGCCAAACCGGAGATTCCGCCACGTTGGAGGCCATACATCGCGAGCATGGCGCCGCCCATCAGTGCCGCGTTCGACTTGCCGATGGCGGAAAGTTTCTGGCCCATGGTCGCGGCCTCCCACGTGGTGGCCACGCCGGGCGCCAGTTGCACACTGCCACCAATGCCGGTGAAGGACTTCAGGTTTGCGAGCGTCGCGCCCCATCCGGCCTTGGACAGCATGCCGCCGGTTCCCGCGGTGCTCCCACTCGGAATGAATGGAGGCGTGGCTCCAGGCATGGGGGTCCCGCCGAACACCGGCACCGCGCCGACACCCAGCATTCCGCCAAGCCCGCCCAGCACACCACCTCCGCCGGCGGAAGCCTGCGCAAAGCCGACCCGCTGCCCAGTAAACAGCTGCATCAGCATCGCGGCCACGCGCGAAGTGACGACGTCCTTGATGGCGGTTAGCAGAGCCGTCTTCAGCGAATTGCCGATCGCCGACCAAACCGACTGCGATCGAGTCAACAGAGCATCGAACACGCCCTCGGCTTGCCGCTTGAAGGAATCGAAGATGCGCTGGTTCTGGTCGCGGACGATCTGCGCCTGGCGAATCGTGGCGCTCTCCCGCGCCCCTCGCACAACGGCGTCGGTCGCCTCCTGCTGAAACCGCTTGATCTCATCCCGCTGCGCTGTCAGTTCGGCGATCCGCGCCTGAATTTCTTCCACCCGATAGCCCAGCCGCTTGAGCGTGGATTCTTCCTCCAGCACCATGCGGGATGTTTCGAGGTCAAACAGCCGCATCCGGATCTCGTGCACTCGGGTGATGTGCTCGATCTCGATGGCCGCCTTGCGCTGTTCGACCGCTACTTTCTGTTCGATTGTCTGCGCATCGCCGGCGTCGAGGGCCCGGAGTTGGGCGTCGCGAACGAATCCCGCGCGCCGCTCCTCGAACGAGTACACCGTCTCGAGGTGCGCCAGGTTCGCCTCGGCGATCCGTGCATTATTGGCGAGCCGATCCTGGAACTGCTTGCCCCCGAGTTCGCGGCGGCGGTTGTCCGCCTCCTCCATTTCCTTGACGTAGTCGCGGAAGTACTCGACGGTGTTCTTGTGCAACTCCTCTTTCCACGCGGCCAACTTGTTCCGCATGATCTCTAGGACCGACTGCCATGCCGTTTGGGTGAGCGGCGCCACCTGTTCGATGCCGTTCTTGTCCAGGTACGTGGTGCCCTTCTTGATGCGCGTATTCATCTCCGCCACGTCGCGCGCATAGCCGGTTAGACCCGACTTCCTGGACGCGACGGCTTCATCTTCAAGCTGAAGGGCAAACTCGGCCTGCTTCCGAGCGCGCTCCTTGGCAGCCTCGCGCGCTTCCTCCTCGGCGCGACGCTCGGCCTCGGTCTTCTCCTTCTTCGCGAACACCAGACGGAAGCCCTTGTCATCCCGCTCGATTGTGGCGAGACCAGCGGGACTCTTCCAATCCGCGGGAATCTCGTCTTCGAAGCCGGGAATCACCTTGCGGCGGCCGAAGAAGGCGTCCTTGATCTCCTGCTCGGTGTAGCCCGCCTTCTTCAGATCGTCGACCGACTTGCGATCCTTGGTGATGGCGTTGCGGATGGTCGCATCCCGGAGGTCCTGTTCCATCGCCTTCTGCTGGTTCTGGAAGTTCTGATACTGCTCGTAGCCGACGAAGCCCGCAGCCGCAATCAGCATGCCGCCGGCAATCCACGGATTCAGCGCCATCGCGGCATTCAGCGCCAGCACGGACGTCCGAGCCGCCGCCATCCAACTGATGAACTGCCCGACCGCAGCGCCAACGGCCGTGGCGCCGAAGATCTTCACGAAGCTGGCAATCTCGCTCGAGTTCTTCCGAACCCACTCGAGCGACTCCGACAGTACCTTGATGAGCTTCGAGAACTCGGGCAGGAACTGCTCTCCCAAGGCGTTCTTCGCCTCCTGCCAGAGGCGCGTCAGCGAGGTCATCTGCTTCCCGGCAGTACCCATCGCCGCCTCGTAGACGCCCCGGATCTTCACGCCCTCCTGCAGGACCCGATTCAGCATGGCCTCGCGTTTCTCGGCCTCGGACAGGGCGTGGCCACGCTTCTTCGTCTCCTGCTGGATCACCTGTTCAAGGGAGACCTGCAGACCCATCGTGTGGAGAAGCTCGGTCTGGCCGGTGGTGATCCCTTTGATGATGTTTTCGAGTGCCTCCGAGGAGTTGACACCAGAGATGACGGCGGCATCCTGGGCAACGCGCGCGAGATCGGTCGCCTTCGACAAATCTAGTTCTGCGAAGATCATTCGCTGGACGACGCCGTGGGCCTCCTGGGTGGAAACGCCGAGCTGCTTGATGCGATCCACTAACCGGTTCACGGAGGCGGCGTTGTAGTCGTTGACCTTGGCGAGTTGATTGGTGACCACGCCCAATGTCTGCGTGCGCGCGGCGTACTTCACGATCTCGGCGCCGTAATCCTTGAGCCAGCCGACAGCTTTCTCGAAAACGTGCCCCAGAACCGTGCCGGCAGCCGCGCCCTTCACCATCGATGCTGTCAGCCCGTCGATTCCGGCAGATGCCCCACGCGCGCTCTTGGCGGCGGCGGCTTCCATGCTCGACAGGCTGGAATTGACGCTCTTGATGGACGCATTGGCTCTATTCGTGTCGATTTCGACGACGAGTTCGAGCTTGTTGTCGGCAGCCATCAGAGTATAGGTGGTATCGCGGGTGGTACCATGTAGGTGTGTCGAACGCGAGAAAACTCATCGCCAAAATGCGCCGCAATCCGCGCGACTGGCGAATTGAGGACCTCAAGGTCGTCGCGGACAGTCTGGGCATCAATCACGATCAGCATGGGACCAGCCATGTCGTGTTCCGGCATGCCAACGCGGGACGGCTCTCCGTCCCAGCACATCGGCCCATCAAGCCTGTGTACGTGCGGCTGTTTGTGGACTTAGTTGACCGAACAGGTGAGAACAATGAAAATTGACAAGACGCTCATCCACTCCTACCCGTTCACCATTCGCCCACTTTCGGAAGAGGACGGTGGTGGCTTCGCGATTGAGTATCCGGATCTACCTGGCTGCATTTCGGATGGAGACACGCCGGAGGAAGCAATCAAGAATGGGTACGATGCCGTGAAATCGTATCTGCTCAGTTGCGCCAAACATGGTGATCCGATTCCAAAGCCGAGCGAAGCGAGCGGCCAGTGGCGGCAGCGTGTTCCACGAAGCCTGCACGCGCGTTTGGTCGCGAGGGCGAGGCAGGAAGGCGTCAGTCTCAACACTCTTGTGACTGCAATGATCGCCGAGGGGCTTGGCAAGCGGCGAGCTTCATAAGTGCCCGCCGGTTAGGGAGTCTTGGCCTGCATCTTTTCGAGATCAAGCCTCCCGCACTCCTCGTCGAGAATCAGGATTGTGCTGAACTCGTCCGCCCCGATCTCTTGCAGGCCGATTCGCACGCCCAGCTTCAGCGCTGCCCGAAGGTCTACCGCTCGCCGGATTAGCAGTCCAGATTCAGAGGTCTGAGCGGCATCCAGTTTGTCCAGCGGGCAATGGTCGCACTTCCCGCTTTCATCCGGGGCATCGGGGCAGAGGCCTGGATCGCAGAGTTCCTCGCGGCGGAGCGCCCAATGAATGAGGAAGCGCAGGGATGGCTGCTCCGGCCACTCCCCGGGCGTCAGTTTGGGTCGCCGGTCTCCTGGAAGACCGCATCGAGGGCGTCGATCGCGGCTTTGACGGCGACGGCCTGGTGGATGATCGGAACATCGCCAGCGTAGCCCTCCGACGACTGGATCAGCTTCTTGAACAGCGTCGCTGCCGGTGCGAGGTTAATCACCAACTCCTGGCGGTTATAGGGCAGGTCGAGCACGCGTGCGAAGCCGCGGCGGTATTCGAAAACGTCCTTCGCCGAAGGCATCCGCAACTCATGGGTCACCGTGCCGCCCAGTACTCGGAGCGTCACGCGGAACCCGTCGCCAATCGAGGCGACGTCATCCACCTCCGCCTGGCTGAGTTGCTCGATGACGCGGCTGGCCTCGAACGGATCGACCGCCGGCCCGTCGTCTTCGCCGACTCGGATCTTGGCCAGCAACACGCCGTCGACGTCCTGGGAATCGGGGATGGTCGTTTCCGAAACGCCACGCCCCAGTTGCTTCACAATCACCTTGCGCTTCCGCTGGCGCTCGATCCATTCCTCGTCGGTCGGGAACCGCACCCGGATCGTCTTCACGCCATCCGGCGTCCGGAGGTTCACCGTCACCGGGCGGCTCGCGTCAGATACAGCAGTCTTCGTTTCCATAGAGCTTGGTCCTTATTGGCAGATGCCGTCCACGCCGCACTTCGCCACGGCGGAGACGATTCCATTGGTTGCGTCCCACATCGGCAGGCAGTCGACCGCAATCGTGACGATGCCGTCCGTCTCGCCCAGTTCCGCGGTAGCGAAGGATACCTTCTGCCAGGTGATGTCCAATTGGTTGTTGGCGTCGTAGCTGAGGCCGATCACCGCCGTGCCGGTGGACTGGTTCTTCAGCTTCGTCAGTTCGGTCGAACCGTTCTCGAAACGCGCGACAAATTTGAGCATGCCTTGCCGGTTGCCGAACTCAAGGCGGCCGCGGATGGCGCCGCTCGTGCCGTCGCCGGGCGTCTGGAAACCGGAGCCGGGATAGAACCCGCCATCCATCCGGACGTTGTTCTTCCACGACGTCTCCAGCGAGACGATGTTCTTGTTCGAGACGTAGTTGACGCCGTTGATCGAAAGCGACAGCGACGCCGACGGCAGCAGCTTTTCGACGGTCGCCGCAGGTATGGTGATGGCCGACGGCTCCGTGTACTTGCCGGAGCCGACGAATTCGACGGTGATCTTGGAGTTCGCGCGGCCCGGGCCCGAGCCGATGGTGATCGTCCAGCCTTCCACTACGCAGCCGACCGCCATGCGATCGACCACCACGCCGGCGCCCGGACGGATCTGCTCGACAAAGCTGAAATACGGCAGTTCGGCCGAGTCGCCGTTGGCCGGCATCAGCGGCGTGCACATATAGGTGAGGTTGGGGAGCGTTCCGGATTTGACGACCTTGCCGAGCCCGTATGCCATGGCCCAGGCTCCGATCTCCGCGCCCAGGTACTTTTCGAGCGTCCCGTTCACGTCCCAGGAGGTCTGGAACGATTGCGTCGGGAACTCGTGGCCTTTGCCGAACTCTTCGGCATCGTTCTCGGTGTTGAGCTTCGGGTTCGCGAGCGCAGCGTTCAGCTTGCGCAGTTGCCACATCTGCACGGCGGTGTTTGCCGTCGCGATGTCGGCCTGCTTCTGCTTACCGAAGCAGATCTGGAGTTCTTGGAGTCTCGTCGTCGACATGGTTCTCTTTCTCCGGTGGCGGGCACTGGCTCCAGCCAGCGTTCATCAAGGGCACGAGCACGGTGGGCGACGCCTCCACTTCGCGTGGCTCACCCAGCCCGTGCGGGGGCTTCATCCAGACGGTTTCACTCATCTCCCATCTCCGTGAATGTCAGCGGCACCTCGAAGTAATCGAGCCCCTCCGCGTCGGTCTGCCGCTGGATGAGGGGCAAGTCCATCGGGTGGCAGGACGGATGCACGGTGGTGTAGAGCATCGGCGCGGTGCCGGACGCCGGGATGCCCTTCGTGATCAGCCGAAACAAACGGTAGTAGGCGGTCGGCGGATCACCGTCGAAGGTTTCAGGCGCGCGAAGGTACAGCGTGACCTGGTGCTTCCAAACATCGACGGTGCCGAAGCTGCCCGGCTGCGTGCCCTGCCAGACGGCCATGATGCCTGGCGCCGGCATGGTGTGAATGGCATTGGCGAGACTCGATCGCTTCGGATATTGGTCATGGTAGGTGTGGATCCGCTCGGGATCGCCACCCATTTCCGCAACGAGGTCGGGGATGTCCCGCAGCAGCGTCACCAGGCGATCGACGAGTTCCGAAGGGTCAATCACCGCTGCTTGCCCCCGAGCATTCGTTCGATCACCAGTCGCGGCTTCATTTCGATCAGAATGCGGCGTGTCGCCTCAGTCACCGCCGCCCGGTTCTTGTGCGACAGCACAACCCAAGGCTCGATCTTCTGGTTGATCCATGCCTTGATGCGGTCCTTTCGTGTGCTGAGGCTCGCCTTGGCCTTGTTCTCGCTCACGGTCCGGACCATGAAGTTGCGCAGCATGTCGCCGGTGAGCGACAGCGTGCGGCGGTTGCCTTTGCCGAGCTTCGTCTTCCGGATGGCGTACCGCTTGGTGAGCGGCTTGGCAGGACTGTCGGCCGGACCCTGCGCTGCGGACAACCGGTTCTTCACGGCCGCCACGCCGACGTTGCCCACCTTGAACATCTGGTTCTGGCGGAAGTTCAGCAGGTCGAGCCGGAGTTGCTTCTTCTGATAGACCCGAACCGTCGCCATCGCTATACCTGCCGCATCCGCAAAACGGCGCTTCCGCTCGTGTCTGCTTCGATCTCGAACACCTTGTAGGTGGTGCCGTCGATCACTACCTCGTCGCCTCGTAGCGGGGCAGCCGGCAGGTCAGCAAGCCGAACGAACAGCACCGCATAGACGCCGGGAGAGGCGTCTTCGGGTTCTCGCGTGGATTCGAACACTCCCCGGACGGTGGTCTGCCCACCCGCCTGCGGCAGGTACGTGACGTCCTTGCCGAAGACGCGCAGGCAGGCCTCGTCCAGCCGGGCTGTCGATTCCGCGAAGCTCATCAGGCGATGAACGCTCCGTTGAGCCGGACGCGCCCCGTGGCATCGCCGTCGGCCGCCGCCTTTACCGCGACACCGATCAGCTTGTTCGTGCCGACCGTCTTGGTGATGCGCTTGTTGGTGTTGTCCCAATAGATGAGGGCACCTTGGCTGAAGCCGGTGCTGGCGCCCGTCTCGCGCGTGAGGTCGAACACGCCGGCGACCTGAAACTCGCCTTCTTCGCCGTTGCCGTAATCGTTGGCCGCGACGCCGAAGACAGAGCCGACCAGCGCCCCGCCGCCGGAGCTGACGGCATAGGGCGCAGTGAGCGTGAGGGTTTCACCCTTCTGTACGTAGTTCTTCATGTCCTGTTCTCCTTAGCTGCCGACGTTCTTCTGCATGCCGCGCCAGTCGATGGCCTTCGCCCCGAAGTCCAGACGCGCCTTGATCTCGACGCCATCGACGTCGAAGCCCTGTCGAGTCTCGATGTACACTCCGTCCTGGCCTTCGAGGTAGGCGTACTCGACGGTGTCGATCTGATCCGGCGAGGCAAAGAGGTACCAAGCCGCCGTGCTGGCTGCATCGAGGCGCGGTTCGGCAATCGGCGTCAACGCCCGGATGTATTCCGGCACGACGTTCGAGGATTGCGCCGGCGCGAGGTTCGAGGCCACCAACTGGAACGCCGTCAGTTGCAGGGCCACCGGGACCGCCAGGTAGCGCGGCTGAATGTTCAGCACGGTGATGCCGTCGAGGCCTTTCTGCTTGGCCATGGTCGCCATTCCACCGCCGAGGCCCGTGAGGGCCAGAGCGCTCGTGCCGCCCGAGTTGAGGTTCGCGTGCGTCGCGTGGAAGAGCGCCACACCGTCGCCCATGTTCGGGTTGCCGGTGATGATGCCCCACACCGTGTCGCTCTCGAGGGTCGCCGCAGCCACACCGAAACCAGCTGGGATGCGGGTGAAGGCACTCAGGTCGTCGTTGATGATCACTTGGCGGGTGATCGAGACGATCCGGCCATAGGTGGCGAGCTTGTAGGTTTCCTTGGATTCGGCGATCGAGCCGTGGGTGAACTCGCCTTTCTCGTTCACTTTCTGCAGGGACGGAGCCTCGCCCAACTGCACCGCGTTGATGTTCTTGAAGTCCACCGCCGAGCGCCGGCGCGAGAACGGCAGGAACGTGCGCGGGTAGGCCTCATACGCCTGGCGCAGCGTCTTGTTGGCGACGTCGGCGAGGATGTTCGGGAAGTCGGAGGTCGAAAGCGCGAGCTTCGCCACCTCGTGACGTGCCATGCGGCGGGTGCCGGTTCCGGCGGCCTCCAGGCATTCGCGCGCAAGATCGAGGAGCGTCTGCCCCGTCCAATCGCGACCCAGGTCGTCGTGCAGCGGGAATACGGCCGGATCGTAGCGGTGCAACAGCGCGGCCGTGATGCCGGCGCGGCGCGTGTCGGCCTGGTCACGTGTCACGACAGCGGCCGCACTGCGGATCGGCGTGGCATCGCTGCGGTTGGCGAGTTCGTCCAGCGCAATCCTGCGGAATTCCTCGAGCGAGGTTCCCGCGCCAACGTGCTGCGCGACCAACTTCGCGTCGAGGCCTGCGGCGCGCCCGACTTTCTCCAGTTCCTGGATGCGCGTGCGCTCGGCCAACGCTGCGGCCTGGCGCTCGGCATCCACATTGATCTCGGCGCGGGCCTGTTCGCCCGTGTCGATGACAGTGGTTTCGTCCATCGTCTGCTCCTTTGGGCTTTCGGCCCGTCCAAATCGAAATCCAGCGCCCGGGTCGGCGCCGATGGGCACCAGAGAGATCTCCTCCGGTTCCCAGTCGGTGACGAGCACCTGGCGCAAGCTCGCGCCCTTCGGCGTCACATCCTCGACGGCATGAATGGCCACGCCCATAGAGGCGTTGCGCAGAATGCCGTCCTGCACGTCCTGCCAGATCGGATCCACGTCGGCGCGCTTCGAGAAGCGGATCGTCGCTTTCCCGTGCCCGTTCTCGACCCACGCCTTGGTGATCACGCCGATCACGTCGTCGACGGTGAAGTCACGGTGGGAGTTCAGCAGCGGCGCCGATCCGCTCGCCATGCGGCCCATCCGGATGGACTGCGGCTCCATGGAGAAGCGCATCTCGAATACGCCACGCCCATCGAAGCGACGCACGGAAGCGCCGGTGTACCAGGTGAGCGTCGCAGTGCGGTCTTCGCGCGCGGCTGGCGACAGCGCCTCGAACTCGGCGGCCAGCCGTTCGCGGGTGATCTGTTGTGTCATTGGTTCAGTTCCTTCTGTTGCGTGCCGGTCTGGGTCACTCGCCGTGGATCGCAGTCGAGGATGATGCCGCGCTCATCGAGCACCCGGTTAATCTCGGCGATCTGGTCGAGTTGCGCGTCGGGGTCGTAGCCCTGTTCGGCGATCGCCTGCCGCAGGGTAAGCGTGCCCGTTCGCAGCCGGTTGAGCGTCGCCACCGAATCCTTGTAAGGATCGACACTGCCGAATCCCGGTGGAGTCCACTCGGCGGGGACTGGGTCCGGATCGTTGATGAAGCCGGCGACACTCGCAATCTGTGCGAACCGCTGCCACACCGGCGTGCAGAACATCGGGATGAAGGTCAGCCAGCGGAAACCCTCAATGCCATTGCGAAAACTGAGAAGCCCGGCCCGGTAGCTGGAGTAATTCACCCGCGAGAGGTCGCCGGTGAGTTGCTCGTATGTCAGCTGGAGGCCCGTCGCGATTTGCGCCTGCTTCGCGGCGATGAAGTCGCGATAGCCGGCCGACGCTGACGGCGCCGCGAACGAGATCTCCTCGCCGGGCTTCAGGTACTCGATCATGCCAGGCTCGAAACTCTCGACTCGCTTGCCCGTTGCGGCATCCGGCGTCGCCGGCGCGATCGTCGGCCCTTCCGGTCCCTGCGGCTGCGTGACGAACGCCGCAAAGCAGGCCTCGATCTTCTTCCGAACCAGTTCGGCTTCCTCGTACTCGTCGAGATCACGGAGCGTAACGATGGCGGGCGCCAACCACGGCACGCCGCGGACCTGACCGGGCCGGTCCTTCCTGTAGATGTGGAGAACCTCAGAGGCCGGCACGCGAACGGACTGCAACCCCGCCCCACCACGGACTCCGGTCTGCACGATGTCGCCTGGATGCTGCCCGAAGAGCCAGTAGTAAACGCGCCTTCCGACCAGATCGAACTCTACGCCCTGGATGATGTAGCCGGAGGCTGTCTTCTGCGTTTTCGTCTGGTCGAGGAAGTCCGGTTCCAGCACCTGTAACTGCATCGGGATGGCCAAACCGTCTCCTGCGCGGCGTTGCCGGAAACGAACGAGGCACTCGCCGCTCTCGAATACGGTCCTTGCCACAAGCGCCTGGATGCCCGAGAAGTCGAGTTGCCCATCCGCATCGCATTGCTCCGCCCAAACGGACCAGGCTTCGTTGATTTGCCGGTCCCGGTCGGGATTTCCACTGCGAGCCTGCACGGTGATGCCGGTGCCGACCGCATTGCCAACAATCTCTGCCACCGCCCGTGCCGCGTACGCGTTATTCCGGATCAGATCCCGCGATCGCTCCCGCAACTTCGACAGCGCAATGCCGATCTCCGCGTTGGCTGAGTTGCCAGCGGTCACCCATCCGCCAGTGCGCCGGTCATTGCGGGCACCTTCATACGCCAGGCGCACCAGATCCGCGGCCCGGCGCGCGCGCAAACGGCGCAGTCCCGCCTCCGGCGAAACCCAGGTGATCGCTTGGTCGAGCCAGTTCATCCTTTTGAGGTCTGCGCGAAGCTGAAACGGTCGGTGCTCGTGCCGGCGGAAGCGTTGATGCTTTCCTTGATCACGGCGCGTGCCTGCAGCATCTCATCCATGGAACGATAGGTGACCGTGCGATCGCCGAACCGGACGGTCAACTCACCGCTGGCGATCGCGGCTTCGATCGCATCCAACTGCTGTTGCGTCCAAGCCACCTAGGTTCGCCTCCTCTTGAAATAGAACGTCGCTCGGGTACCGAACTCCCGAACAACGGACACGAGCTCCCAACCTTGGGCACCATGCTCGGCGAGCAACTCCGTCGACTCCGCGTCGCCTGTGACGACGAGGTATTCCCAGGCGCCCACCTGAGCCTGCGTTTGACTGCGTACTTTCATCGCGACAACCAGTTCTTTCTCCGGTCCCCGAGCCACCGCACGCGGTCCGGATCATCATCCGGCGCCGGCTGCGGACGCCCAGTGGCCAGGATCCGATCGGCTTCGTTGTCGAGCGATAGCCCCATCGAGATGAGCGCCCGCAGAGCGGCGTAGGCATAAACGCGCGCATCCAAGGCTTCCTGCCGAACGCCCGGCTTCGGCCGCCATTCCCGCTTCGGCTGGCCTTTCACGTAAGTCGTGACCAGCACTTCGCCCAGAAGCTGCTCGAAGTACGTCTCCGTTCGCTCGGCCGGAAAGTGCGAGTATCCTGGCGTTCCGGACGTCGGGTTCTTCAGCCGGCCATAGACCGTCTCCTTGGCCGTATCGGTGCCGACGATCCAGGGCTTCTCGCCGCGGATGTTCTTCGACGTCGGCTTTCGTTGCCAAACGGGCAGCGGGCCGCCCTTGCCCTTCACCGCAAAGATCCGCCGGTGATAGCGCGTCCGGCAGAACTCGTAAACAGCCTGCGACTCGTACCCTGCGTCGATGGCGCATGCAGCGACAGGCAGGGATATGCCGGTCTCATGCGGCCACCGGCGCTCGAGGTAGGTGTCCAGTTCCTGCCAAACCAGCGCGCCGGACGGATCACCCGGCAGCACTCGGTATTCGATCGACCAACTCTCCTCGCCTCGGCCCCACCCGACGAGTTCCATCTCGAGGCGGTCCTTTTGGACGTCAACCCCGACCGTCAACACCACTGCGCCGAACGGCACCGCCGCGCGGTAATGCTCACGGCGGGCCATGACAGTGGCCTGATCAACCGACGTTTCTGCGGCGTCGTCCCACGGCTCGGCCAACACGGTGTTGACGAACTCCCGCAACGTCTCGATCGACTGCTTGTCGACCAGGAACTTCTTTGCCAACGCACCCCACTTGCGCCACGGCGAGTACAGCCCGTTGATCCAGAAGCCCGCTACGTCCGTAACCTCCGGCCGCGCTGCCCGCCACTCACCGGCCTTCAGCATCTGGTGCTTCTGCCAGTCGTGGATCTCGCCCGAGCAGTGCTCGCAACGGTAGTGCGCCCGTTCGGGATCGCCCTTCTGCCAGATCAGATTTTCCCAACGCAGCACCTGAAAGTCGCCGCAGTGCGGACAGGGCACCCAGTAACTCTGCTGGTTCGAGTTGAGCCAGGCATGCTCTATGCGCGACGCGCCCTTGGTGGTGGGCGTCGAGCACAGCACGACCTTTCGATTCCAGAAGTTCGCCGTGCGTGTGATGGCGAGGTTGACCGGATCGCCTTCACTGCCGGCGCTCGCCGGATAACGGTCCACTTCGTCGAGCAGGCAGTAGCGAATCGACCGCATGGCCAAGCCCGCCGGCGAGTTGGCCGCCGCGAGTGTGATACTGCCGCCCAGAAACTTCTTGTGCAGGATCGTATTGTTCGAATCCCGCGATCGCGCATCCGCCACCTTGCCGCCCAACGACGGCGTATCGCGGAGCATTGGGGCAAGCCGGTCCTTGGAAAACGCCTCGGCGTCGACCTCACGCGGCTCGACCAGTAGCACCGGGCCCGGATCCAACTCGATCACGTAGCCGAGGAAGTTTTCGAGCAGCGAACTCTTGCCTGACTGCGCCGCCCACATCATCACGATCGTCTCGAAGGGGCTGTTCGGGCCCATCGCGTCCATGACCGCGCGCTGATAAGGCGCGCGATCGGTCCGCCATTCGCCTTTCTCGGCCGTGGATTCCGACGACAGCCGCCGGTTCTGGTCCGCCCACTCGGAAACCGACAGATCGGGCGGCGGCGCTAGCACCTCTGCCGCCAGAATCTGGATCTCTTCAACGCGCATACTGCACTTCCGACCGCAGATCGTTGATCAACGCGCGGGCTTCGCGCAGGATTGCTTCGCGCACCTGGCGTTCGTCCGTGAGTGCGGCCACTTCGGGCGCCAGCCGGTTCGGCCACGCCAGGATCCGGTCCACGATCAGCCGCAGAACCGCCGACCAGCGCTGCTTGACCAGCTCCGCTTCGACCAGCTTGCCCATCCGAACGTCGTATTCCATCTTTCGCAGCTTGGCCTTGAACACCATGTCGGCGGTCTTGGCCTGCGCGAAGGTCGTTCCGGCTGGCGCAACCTCGGGCGGGCTTGAGGTTACGCGCTCCGAAACCGGCTCCGGGCGATCATCCAGTACCGCGTCGGATGAGGCGACATCCACCTTGCCGGCCCGCATCACCAGCACGCCAGCCTTGGCCAGGCGGCTGATGTACTGGCGGCTCTTGCCCCGGTGCCGCGCGTACTCCGCCTGTGTCATCAGCCGATCCGACATTTGTGCCCCGATCTGTTTGAAACGTCGAGAGATTCAGTTGTTCGATTCTGCTTGCTTGTTCGGCGGAACGAAGTGATGAATGGGTTCGCGATGAGGAACACCAAATCACAAGCCAACAAACAGACCGCCGCAGCCTGCTACGCCGAACGCCACGCGGAAGCGCAGGACCTGCTGAATCGCATCGCCAGCCGCCTTGCTGCCCACCAGAAAGAGCAGGCCGCCGAGCCCGCCAACTGGGGTTACCCGGGTGACCTCGGCCGGATCACCGAGCAGCTCGCCTACGTCCTCGCCGACCTTGGCGATCGCAGCGCGGTCGACGCCAAAGGACTGGAGTACTGAGCATGACCCGCGACGAACTGATCACCTGGGCCACGCGGAACGGCTGGAAGCTCGACCGCTGGGGCCACCTCAAGAAGGAGTTCGACAACGGCCCGCACCGCATCAAGTTGAGCCGCATTGCCGCTCGCCACGAAATCTCGACGCCGTTTGGCTGGGCACGCCTCGCCAGCGGCTATCTCAAGAACCTCAGCATCACCCCGGACGACAAGATCGCCGGCATGACCCGATAGACAGGAGACTCACCCATGAACACCACGTTCGTAATCGACACCGACAACAACATCACGGCGTTTGCCGCCCTCGAGGACGCGCTGAACTACCGCGTCGGATCTACGGAAGGCACCTTTGCCACCGAGAAGGAACTCGCCAAACTCACCAGCCAGTGGCCGATCGGCCGCTTCGTCGAAACCTGGAACAGCTTTGCCGGCGTCCCGCCCTTCGGCGACCTGAAGCCGGTCAAGAAGTTCACGGACCGCAAGACGGCGGTTGGCCGGATCTGGCGCGCTATCCAAGCTCTGACACCCACCCCGGCGCAACACGCCGCCGAAGCCGCACCGAAGAAGGCCAAGGCGCCCAAGGACACGCCCCCGACCGACGGCGCGAAACCCGCGCGCGAGGGCAGCAAGAAGGCCATCGTCCTCGACATGCTCCGCCGCCCGGAAGGCGCCACGCTCGCCGACATCATGACGGCGACTTGCTGGCAGGCCCACAGCGTCCGGGGTTTCATCTCCGGCGCGCTCACCAAGAAGATGGGGCTGGCCGTCGAGTCCCTCAAGACGCCCGAGGGCGCCCGCGCCTACCGGATCAAGGCGTAACAGCAACATCCTTCCTCACACACCGCCGATCTCACGGTCGGCGGTTTCTCTGTTCCGGATCTCCTCTACGAATGTGTTGAGCCGTGCGTGGACCAGATCCTCGCGAAGGCGGCATTCGGAGGCTCTCACATATGTCCCGTTGATCCGCAAGATAATCCTGTTTTCCAACTCGGCCAGTTCCCTGCGGACCTCGGCCAGCAGTGCCCGGTTCTGAAGGCTCACGTAGGTCGCGATCAGCCCGGAGACAAGCCCGATTGCCGGAATCACGACTTGAAGAAGAATGTGGTTTTCCACACTAATCGTTCCAGGATGCGCAGTTCAGCCGACCAGTCCGACAAACTCAAGCAGAGGCCTTGCAGATCCGGATTCCCGGCCCGGATCTCCGCCTCGATGGCCGCAATCTCCCGGCGGCAACGGTCGATTCATGCCGCCACTCCCAGGCGCTCGGCGGCCAAGTCCGCGAACCGCCGGCCGTCCGCTTCGAGCTTGGCTTCCTTCCCGCTGAACTCCTGGTAGCGGTGGACCATCACGTCGCAATACTTAGGCTCCAGTTCGATCAGTCGCGCCTGGCGGCCCGCCTTCTCGCAGGCGATGAGCGTTGATCCAGAACCGCCAAACGGATCGAGCACGGTGTCCCGGCTCTTGCTGCTGTTCCGGATCGCACGCTCGACCAGTTCGACCGGCTTCATCGTCGGATGCAGATCGTTGGACACCGGCTTCTTTACAAACCAGACATCGCCCTGATCACGGGCGCCGCACCAGAAGTGGTCCGAGCCCTCCTTCCACCCATAGAGGATCGGCTCGTACTGCCGCTGGTAATCGGAGCGGCCCATGGTGAAGGTGTTCTTGGCCCAGATGACGAACGTCGACCAGTGGCCACCCGCCTCACGGAACGCCTTCTGCAGCGTGTGCAGTTCGGACGAGGACATGCAGATGTAGACCGCGCCCTTGGTGACCGTCAGGATGTTCGTACACGCATCGCGGAGGAACTGTTCGAAGCCATCGCCGAGGTTGTCATTGGCGATTTTCCTCTTCTTGCCCCGGAGCTTATCTTTCATCGTCGCCCCGTAGTTCACGTTGTAGGGCGGATCGGTGAAGACCATGTCCGCGAGTCCTCCGGCTAGCACCTTCTCCACGGCATCGATCTGCGTGGCGTCGCCGCACAGTAGCCTGTGATCGCCCAGCAACCAGACATCGCCAGCCACCGTAACCGTTGTTTCGGGCGTCTCCGGGACCGCATCTTCGTCCGTATTGCCGGCGACCTCGGCTTCAGGTTCCGCGAGCAGTGCATCCATCTCGTCGACGCCGAAGCCCAGCAGATCCAGGTTGAACTCGTCCTCGCGCAGCGCCTCGAGTTCGACGCGCAGCATCTCCTCATCCCAACCTGCGTTCAGCGCGAGGCGGTTGTCAGCAATGACCAGAGCGCGCCTTTGCGAGTCGCTGAGATGGTCGAGAACGATGACCGGAACATCGGAGGTCCCGAGCTTCCGCGCGGCCAGCAGCCGGGCGTGGCCGGCGATCACGACACCATCGGCACCGACGAGGATCGGATTCGTCCAGCCGAACTCCGCGATCGACGCAGCAATCTGCACGACCTGCTCCGGACTGTGCGTGCGCGCATTCCTCGCATATGGAATCAGCCGATCGACGGACCAGCGCTCGATTTGGAGATCGGTGTTCACTTGTTGAGGTAGGCAACCTGCGCCGGCGTGCCGTCGGGATTCGCGAAGTGGGCCAGCACGGCCGTCACGCCTTGCACCGCCGACAGCCCGACCATCGCCCAGAACTTCCCGCGCCCGGGCAGCAGTTCCACGGTCGCGTTCAACCCCTGCGCCGCGAGGGCGAGCATCTGGATGAGAACATTCACAGAGAACTTCATCTTGGTCAACTCCTGAAACCTGTTCATGATCGGCCTCAGCCGCAGCCAGATCCGCAGTTCGCGCAGCATGGGATTACGGCGCCCAATATGGTGTCGGGACCCAGTAGGCAATGAGCAGCCCCTCGCCGGCGACGTTGGCGTCGATCCAATAATCCGCGGGTCGAAGCCCGCGCGCCGATTCGAGGACCAACTCGTCGGCCACTCCACCACCGACGCCAGTAGGCCAGAACTCCTTGATCACGCCCGCGCCGGTTCCTTTGTTCATCCCCGCCACGCCCAGGAACATGCGCCCGGTCTCTCCGATCAACGGAGCAAAGCGCATCCGCACGGCGCGCAGATTCTCGTCAACCGTCAACCGCACCGGCGTGCCGGGAACGGAGACGGCGACCTTCCCGAGCGAGCGGGCTTCGACGGCAAAGCGGCTTGTGTCAGCCATGGGTGAATCTCAGAAGGGCGAGGGGCGGCCCTGCGGAGGAATCAGGACCGCCCCTCTCTGGCGGCGGGAGAGAAGGACTACTTGCGATTGGACAGCGCTTCGGCCACAGCCGCGGCGACCACCGAGCCGATCGCCTTGAGGCTCGCGTCGTCGATGGTCATCGTTCGCGCGAGCATCGTGTCGGCCGCGCCCTGCTGGACCGGGTTCCACTGGTTGTCGATTGCGATGTCCGAGTGGCGCACGGCCTGCTTGGCCACCATGTTGGAGGTCTCGACGGCGTTCTGCAGCGCCTGGTTGGCGATCACCTGACGCTGGTTGTCGAACTGCTGCGCGTCGGAGACCAGCTTGTCCACGATGGTGCGGTTGCGCTTGATCGACTCCAGCGATTCCTGCTGGTACTCGTCGTACGTCCGCTTGATGTTGGCGAACAGGACATTGCCGTAACCGGCGTTGACCTGGCTCTGGTTCTTAAAGAACTCGTCCGAGGCGGTTTCGAACTCCCGCTCGGCCTGGTTCGGGGTAGCAACTTCGGGCATGTGTGATTACTCCTTCGAAGGATGGATTAGAAAGTGATAATGAGCGCCATTTGGTGTCTAACATGATTGCGGGGCGGCTCCTCGTGTCAACCTTGTCAACCTTTGTCAACCGCTTTTCTGAACTGTTGGCTAGCCTCAGCGTGCAATCGGAACACCCGCCGCCCAGAGCCTCTTCCGAGGACCCAATGGACCTCAACGTGCCTTACGGCGCGGCCTCTGCTTGGGCCGACTCGCCGACCGGCTCGTGAACGCACCGCGCATCCAGGCAATGAAGCGTCCACCTTGTTTGGGCTTGCGGCTCGTCATCGGGCTCCGCATCCCTGGACCATCGAGAAGAACGCCGGCTCGATGTTGAACTCGACGCCGTCCTCGTCGCGCAACCGGAGCTTTCGAAGCCTCCAGCAGCGACCGTTCTCCAGCGTTTCGATGAAGCTGTAGCGTGTGCCGAGCTTCATGCGCGCCTCAACCGGACTCGTGCCGTCGTCGCGGCGTAACCAGATAGCCTTCAAGTGTCCCTTACGCCCGTACGAGGGCTTCACGAATCCGCCGTCGATCAACCGCTTGGCGGCTTCGGCGGTACGGAATCCAAGCGACCGCCCATCCGGCGCATAGTAGGGGATCTTCTGGTCAGGCTTCATCGAGGCACACTTCGGGTAACGACAGCACAGGGAAGGAGATTGGCGAGAGTCCCGTCTCTCGGTATCCGTTGTAGGAGATTCTTCCGGAGGGTGCGCTTTGCGCCGGCCTGTCGAACCGAGCCCCTGACAATAGATACTCACGCGATCGGCAAACTGTCTACTCAGGAATCAACGGAGGCGTGCAATCCATGGCTGCTCGACGAGCATGTTGTAGAACCGCTGCTGCACACCATTGGGCAGGATGATCTCGATCGACTGGCGCGTAACCTCACCAATCTCGTCGTGAGGTTTCAGGTAGCAAACCAAGGCCCGGTCGTGAGAGACGCCAAACCTGCCGGACGGGCCTGTGGCGTAGAGTTGGTCCGTGGTCCATCCCAGACTCACTGCTCGCTCTCGAATCGCATCGACCTTCCCCAGAACGGAGTCCTTGACTGCCTCTGCGGGTCGGCTCGGCTGCGGAGGAGAATCCGGTTCGGCGACAGGCGGCTCGTAGGTTCGGGTGTCGAGACTGCGGACAGCTTCCAGCAATGCGGGCTCGCCGAATCGATGGATGGCCCAATCCTGAATGACGTTGAACTTCTCCCGGAGCGTATCGAACTCTTCGCGGCTGATCTTGCCGGCATTGGTTGCCAGTTTCGCCATTGTCATCTTCGAGCGGAGCCAGGCGAAATACTCGGGGTCGAGCCGTCGGTAAGCGGTGTCGTTGATCTGAACATCACGCGCGAAGATACTTGGCCGGTCGGTGGTCCACGTTCGCAGGCAGGTCGATACGAACATCTCAACCTGCGATTGGTGTTCCAGTGTTCCACTCTCAGAATCAGCGCCGGACTTTACTGGAACACCGGAAGTCTGTGATGGCAATAGACTTTGTGGCCCGTGTTCCAGTGTTCCAGTCGCGCATGCGGGTTCTGTACTCTTTCCATAAAGATTTGAACTGTGTGTGTCGACCCGGGTGGTGGAGCTATGCATTCAATTCCTCTCTCGCGTGCGCGCGCGATAAATGACTGGAACACTGGAACACCGCAGTGAAAACAGGGCACTTAGACTGGAACACGAGACTGGAACACCGACTGGAACACGGGGTGCGACTGGAACACGCCTTCACTCCGCGAATGTTGGCCGCCGGTACCGCCACTCTCTTGCGCCGCGCGATCCGGCATTGAAGCGTGTCCACCCGTTCGCCCGCAGGCAGCGCGCGACCCGGTTTCGGTCCCACTGCGTCCAGGCGTCCTTCTTCTTTTCGAGGCACATGGTGAGAACATCAGCGATCGACACCGACTCCCGCTCGGCCGCCCACTCGAGGATCAGTTCGTCCCATGGGTCGCCTTCGTACCGCTCAGCCTGCTCCTGAGCCGCTTCGCGGTTGAGAGCCACCGAATCGAGCCACCACGGTTTCCCGTCGAAGTAAAGCGACGTCGCCTCGGCCCAGAGTTGATCCCGGTTCTCCGCCAGCGATTCGACATCGATCACCGGCGCTTTGCATTCGACCGGCCAGAAGCGGCGCCCACCGGTTTCGTCACGTAGGTAGGCCGCATGATTCACGCTGCCGGCGAAAATGCACTGGCGCGGTGACTCGATGGGCCGCTTCCCGTAAGGAGGACGGAAGCGATCGGCGCCGCGACTCATGAATGCCTTGATCTTGCCGATGTCGGCCCGGGATAACGAGTCCAACTCCGCGATCTCGATCACCCAGACACCACGGGTCTGCAGCGCGGCATCCTTCGAGCCGATGTCGGCGATCTCATCGGTGAACCACGGCTGAGCGAGAATTCGCAGGGCGGTGGACTTCCGGATGCCCTGTTCGCCTTCGAGGATCAGACAGCAGTCGGCCTTGCATCCCGGCTCGAACACGCGGGCCACCGCTGAGATCATCCACCTCGATCCGACAGCTGCAGCATAGGGTGAAGCGGGAACGCCAAGATAGTCTGACAGCCAGAGATGAAGCCTCGGTGTACCGTCCCAGACCAGGCTCTTGAGGTACTCTCGCACCGGATGGAAGAGCCGCTCTCGCGCGACGGACTCCACTGCCTGGGCCGCGCTTTCCACCGACACGAAGATGCCCTGGTGGTGCAGCCAATCGGTCGCCAGAATGTCGTCGTTCGGGCACCAATCCACGGGCAAACTGGCGTCTGGCGTCATCCATGGCGCCGGCTTCTGAATGACGGTGAAGTGGGCGAACTCATTGTAGGCGAGGACGCCAGACCACTCGGGCGCGCCGCGAAGCGCCGTGATCGCGTTAGCCAGCACCGGTTTCACGGTCCCGTTCAGGTTGAGTAGAAGGGAATCGCGCCATGACTGCACGCCCGGTTTGGCTGCTGCGGCGGCTTGCTGGCGCGATCGGCCTCCTCGCGGAGTGTCAATCCGGACCACCTTCATCTGCTGCCGCAATGCCGAAATCGGAACACGGTCCTTCCCGCACTTCTCTTGGATGAGCTTGAGGTGGCGCGGCTGTTCGATGGGATCGAGTTGCTTCACCTCTACAAGGACCGGGCCCAGCGTCTTCGCCAGTTCCGCGTCCGGTGTATCGGGAGAGAGTTTCGAGATGGCCGACTCGAGGGGCGTCTGCGCGGCGGCAAGGATCTGCTCGAAATCCGATGCGGACTTTCCAGAAGCAAAGTATTCGTTGACGTCGATCTTCGCCTCCGCCAGTAGCCGCTGCGCCTCGGAGCTGTCAGCTGGGGCCGATGCCAATGCCTGGCGTGCGGCGAGTTGCTTGTCCCCCAACGGCAAGATGGCCACACGCGTTGCGATACCGTGTTCGGCAAGGATGCGCGCCGTCTTCAGCGCGCCTTGTGTACCCGCCTGCGAGACCTCGTTGTCCTGGCAGATGAACACGGTCTTCACGCCGGCGAGTTTCGGGAGGAGGCGATCCCAGTCAGCGTCGCGGATCTGCACGGTGACAGGAGATACCGCCGGGAAGCCCTTCTCCATGAGCGAAATGCAGTCGGTGACCCCCTCGGTGATGACGACCCGCTCCGGGCGCGTGACCAGCACGTCCTCGTTGTACAGAACGTCGTTCCGGATGCACGGCGCTACATGGCTGTTGTTTCGATCGTTGCGAACCGCCAGCTTCTTGTACTTGGACTTCTCCCACTCGAACTCCGGTGTCCATGGCGTCCGGCGCCCAATCATGAAAACGACGTGCCCACGGCTCCAGTACGGAAACACAATTCGTCCATCGAAGAAAGGAACGATACCGTCCTGCGCCGTTGGCCGGAATGCCGAAGTGGCGGTCAGTTCCCGCAGGCTGAAAGCACTGAGGCCTTCTTGAAGGACACGGGCAGGACTGGGTTCCGCGTTGTCCGCGAAACCGATCCTCAGCCTCGCAATGGTCTCGGATCCAATGCCGTACTTCGCCTGAAACCAGCCGAGCACTTCGCTGTTCCCGATCAACCGTTGGTGATAGCAGTCGGCCAATGCCGTCAACGCTTCCCGCACCCGAAGGCTGACGCGATGTTCCTCCTCGACCTCGGAGATCTCCTCAGCGTTGCGGCCGACGCGAGACAGGGAGGGAAGCCCGACGCGTTCGGCGAGAAAGTCGCGGGCCTGCCGGTGTGATTCGGGCATCGCTCCCGATCGGCCGCGCGTGACTACACCGAATCGGATGAACTCGACAAGTTGGAGTACGTCACCGCCCACACCGCAGCCGAAACAATACCAGCCCTGCCGATCGAACATGACGTGCAGTGAGCGCTGTGATTGGCTGCGGTGGTTCGGACAGTCGCAGAAAAGCGTCCGGTCGGACTCCTGCATGATCCGGCCGCCGAGCAGTTCACGCGCCAGTTCGCCGATATCCACATCGGTCAGCCGACGGTAATACTCTTGCACCTCCACAGGCGCACTCATTGGCCACGATCCCCCTCGAGCAGGAAAGAAAGGAAGGTGTTCCGCCGGTCCACCTGGCGCTTGTTAGCGCAATTGTCGATGCCCCACCGATCACCCAGGATGATCACCGACTCCTTCGCACGCGTCACTGCCGTGTACAGCAGATTGCGATGGTGCATGAAGGAGTGCGACTTGTGGGCGATCACGACTGCACACGGGAACTCCGAGCCCTGCACTTTGTGGATCGACGTCGCGTAAGCCAGGTGGATGTTTGCGATGGCGTCGGACCCGGCATCGATCTCCACCGGCCTGCCATCGAAGTCGATCGACAGCGAACCATCCGATCGAACCTCCAGCACAACACCCATCGCGCCATTCATCACGCCCAACTCGTAGTCGTTCTTCGTCTGAATGACCTTGTCGCCGGCGTAGAGCGGCGGCCGACGGTTGGGATCGACCGGCGGCACGTTCAGCCCGTACAGCCGCTTCTGCAGAAGCTGTTGCAGGGCGACGTTCAACTCCGCCGTGCCGAGCGGACCCTTGTGCGTTGGTGTCAGTACCTGGACGTCGCGGATCAGGTCGTATCCAAGCCGGTTGCTCAACACCTCGTCGAACAACAAGAGCAGCATTCTGCGGACGTCTTCCCGATCGGAGAATTTGTCGATGACGTACCAAGGGCGGCGCGCGCCTACCTGCTCATCCGATGTCGGCCGAACCTCGCCATCGAGGATCGCGGTGGAGTTCTCTTTCAACACCCCCGCCTGGCGGATGATTCGCGTCAGGATGGTTGTTGGAATTGCCGCCGAACGGACCAGATCCCTGAGCAAATTCCCCGGTCCTACCGGTGGCAGTTGGTTATGGTCACCGACCAACACGACCGCAGTCCGCGAGCGGTCGATCGCTTGGAACAGCCGCCAGGCGAGCGGAACATCCACCATGGAAACTTCGTCGATGACGAGGATGTCGGCCTCGACGGGGTTGAGCACATCGCGCGCGTAGGTGTGGCCGTTGAAGCCCAAGAGCCGGTGGATCGTGCTCGCCTCGATGCCAACTACCTCCTCCAGCCGCTTGGCCGCCTTGCCCGTCGGAGCCGCAAGGACAACCTTCCGTTCCAGCCGCTCGGCGATATAGGCGATCGTCGAAACCGCATAGGTCTTTCCGCTGCCCGCGCCGCCTGTCATCAACGAGAGGGAGTGAGTCAGTGCATTCCTCACAGCCTGACGCTGCTCCGCATTGAGCTCGCCACCCTCGGCATCGAGCAATCGATCGACATCGGCAACCAAATGTGGGCTGCTTGCCGCACCCACCCTCAAGACAGCGGCGAGTTCCGCTTCCATGCGATGGATCTCCGGATCGGCAACCACGAGCCGCTCAAAGGCATGAGAGATCAGGCGCCCTTCCGTGAGCAGAGCTTCCAGGTGGGTCTCGATCACCTCACGGCTGTCCAGGGTGTCCATCACCAGCAGCGTGTTGGCCCGGTCGAGAAGATCCTCGTATTCGACCCAGCAGTCGCCGTTGTCCAGAGCCTCGAGGACGCAGTAGTGCAGCCCCGCGCGGATGCGGGAAGGGAGGTCCTTCGGCGTTCCGAGCTTCCGCGCGATCTTGTCGACTCGCTTGAACCCGAACCCAACAATCTCGCGCACCAGGACATACGGATCGTGCTCCAAAATCGGGACCACTTGGCTGCCGAACTTCCCGACCAGCGTCGTGACCTGGTGGTGGGTGAGTCCGAATGCCGCGAGGTACGCCATCGCCGTGTTGAATTGGCTGTTGGCGATCCAGATCCGCTGCAGTTCCATGGCGGTCTCGACTGGAACCTTCGCGGTGGCGGCAATCTCCTCTGGCCGGTTGCGGATTGCTTGGTCGAACTCACGGCCGAACCGTTCCGCGATCAGCCGCGCCTTCGCAGGCCCGATGCCCTTCACGTCGGGGTGATTGGCGAGGAAGTTGGCCAGCCCCTCGGGGTCCATCTCCAGGTCGTGCCCCATGCAATCGGCCTCGAACTGGCGGCCATACTTCGGATGGTTCACCCACCGCCCTTCCAACCTGACGGCATCGCTCGTTCGCACGAATACCCGCCCCGCGAATTTCACATCCTCGCCTTCAGAAGTGCGAAGCCGCCCTGCGCTGAACGTCGGTCCCGAATAGAACACCGTCTCAACGGTGCCGCGGATGCTTGTACGGTCTGCTGTCATCGTTTCCACCTCCGTCGGGCAGCAAGCAGGTACGCCTGCGTGAACTGGCAAGCGGCCTGGCGAGTGCCGCAGAAGAACACCGGGATGCGGTAGTCGAGGATGATCGACAGGGCGCTGCCGATCACCGCATTCGGGTGGGCGTCACCTCGATATCGCTGCTGGAGTACGTCGGCGACACTGGCCTCCACTACCACACAGGCCGCCCGGTAACCGGCCAGCACTCGCAATTCCCGGCGGAATCGAGTCCGGGCATGGACCACCGTCCCGACGAAATCGTCGAGCGATTTGCGCTCAACAGCGACCTCGCCTTCGAAGCCCTCGATGGAGTAGTCCCCGGCTGGCAGCGCTCGCCGCACGGCAGCCGCCAGCCGGGTATCGAACGAATATGGCTCCTGTTCGCGGGTGTCGATGACGATGGCGGCCGCTGATTCCTCAGAACGGGACAAGGGCATCCCCGGCGTCCTGGCGAAATTTGCCTGGCTCGCGGCTGGTGTCGATGCGGCGGTTGAAGAAGATGTTCTCGTTGTCGCCCTTAGTGCGCTTGGTGACCTCGAGCTTGACGTCCAGCAGCTTGCTCAGGTGTTTGGGCAATTCGGAGATCCGTTCCAGGTCAAGCCCGCACAGGTGCAGATCGGTTTTGACGTACTTCAGCGTGTTGTGGGTGATCACGCTGTTCCGCCACATCAGCCGGTTGACAAACTTCGGCGCGATGACGCGGAGCGTCCACTTGATCATCGGGTTTCCGGTCGACTGCGCCTCGGTCAGTTCAACCTTCTCCACGTTGACCTGGTACTTGCCATCAGGCACGCTCTCGAATTCGCTGCGCTCTTCGGGCTGCTCGCTGCGGAATCCATCATCGAACTGCGAAAGATCAATCGAATGTTTACTCATGGTTTCTTCTCCTGTCGGGAACTCACTTGGCCGCTGCCGGCGCCTTCGCTGCGGCAACCGGTTTCAGCGGGGCCACGGCAGTATTGAAGGCGTCCAGGAACTTGCGGAAATCGAGATCGATGGTCTCGGGGAGCCGCCCCGTGCGATCGCCGGCTTCGTAGTAGAGGCTGGGCTTCGTGCGGATCACGCGGCGCACACTCTGGGCACCGTCTTCCCCGGTGGCCACCTCGAGGTCACAGAAGAGGACCATGTCCACCATGCCCAGCACGATCTTGCGCGCCTTATCGGGCAACGTCGGCACGATGCGGGTGTACTTGCCAGTCCGCGTCTCCACCTCGATCTCTTTGGCGTGCGAGATGAGGAACAGCCCATAAGGCAGGAACGCGAGCTTCGTCAGTACCCGTTGAAACTCGTTGTTGACGATCGCGTAGCCTTTCCCGTACGCCAGGTCGGATTCGTGCTCAACCTTGAACTTCCGCAGGATGTAGTCGGTGCAGAACTTGTAGGCGTTGTCGATCGTGTCGATGACGACGGTCTTGAAGGGATGCTTTCCCTCCCCAATCTCCGCGCAAGCGTTGAGCAGATCCTCCCAAGTCTGGATCGGCGCCTGATAGACATCGAGCGCATTGAGGCCAGGCTCGGTGGCGAGAAACAGTGCGTTGTCGGCATTCGAGCACAGCGTCGATTTGCCGATCTTCGTTTGCCCATAAACCAGCACGGTGAGGTCCGCGAGGTTGGGCTTCGGTTGCGTCTTGGCAGTTGGCAAAAGTGGCATGATTTCTCCTAGATCAGAAAGCTGGGGTGACTGCGCCGGCGGTGAGGACACGAAGTTCCTCGTGCGGCTCGACGCGTTGATAGAAGTTCTCCATCACGTTGGGATTGCCGTTCGAACGGCACAACGCGAAATAGGGACAAGGCCGCTGGTAGTTAAAACAGAAGCTGGTGTTCTGGTAGAAGGCACCTCGCCGCCGGGCCTCGAGAAATGACTGCGTCAACTCCCACAACTCGGCCTGCAAGACGGCGAAGCGGTCACGCGAGATATAGAGCCGCTCGCGGTGGAACATGCCAGGTTCGGCGTACTTCTCCGCCAGCCGCTGCTGGAATTCGTCGTCGGTTTCAGGAAGCTTGCGCTTGGCGGTCGTCTTCCCGGTCTTCGACTTGGCCAGCAACTCGGCCCGCCGCGCTTCGAACTCCTCCTCGGTTTCGCCCTGGCTCTGCTGCAGGCGCGTCTTGACCAGGATGTTGTAGAGGATTCCCGTTATCTGGAAGCCGAAACGCTGCTCCAAATACCAGGCGTAGAGGGTGATCTGGAAGTCCGTCCACAACCGCTCCAGGTAGTCGGATCCAAGCTGCGCCGCTGTCTTGTGTTCGAGCAGGTAGTAGTCGCCGTCGATTCGAACGATGCCATCCACCTTGCCAGCCAACACGAAGCTGCGCGAAGTAGCGCCCGTTGCGGGATTCACGATCGGCATGTTCGTGAAGGTCTCTTCGAGCGCGATCACCTCGAATTCCTCCACTGCGTACAGCTCCGCGTAGCCCTTCATCATGGCGGTGGCGTAATGCCAATCCCGGCGCTGGTCCTCGTCCTGCGCTCGGCCCGCGCACCGGCGGTCGATGTGGTCGAGCACGCTCGCGAGGTCACGATCCCGATGCCACATCTCCAGGCATTCGTGGATCAGAGATCCGAAGTGCAGGTTGCGGTCACGTTCGATTGGCGCGAGGTTCTGCAGATACCGCCAGTCGACCGCCTTCCGGCAATTCCGGAACAGGCTCCACATCGAATACGTCGTCACCATCGGGGCGGTGGTCATCGAGCACCTCCGCTGGGTGCGAGGCCCGCTTCCTGAAATGCCTGCCGGATTTCGCCGATCATCTGGTAAATCCGGGGCCGCGACTTGCCCGTCTCCCGCCTCACCTCTGCCACCGACATCCGGCTGAGCAGCACGGCAACCTCGCGCAGGTGCTCCGGAAGGGACGCGACGACCTTGCGCACATCCATCTGCAGTTCGATTGAGCGGGCCAATGCTGGTGCGGGCGGCTCGGCGCAGGAACTCCGCATCAGCACCCGGTCGTCGACGCCGCTGATGAACGTCGGACGCCGGCCGTTCTGGATGGCGAGACGCGCGGCACGATTTCGGACGACGCCGAAGATGAAGCCCCGCTCTTCACCGCGGCCCGACTGGTAATGGTGGCTGCGCTTCAGGTAATCGAGTAGCAAGTCTTGGCGCAGATCGTCCCAGTCGGCGCGAGGGAAACCGAAAGACGCGACGAGTTGGCTGGCGCGAATCCCGGCTTGCTGAAGAGCGAAGGGATCGATGGTGGTAGCGGCGGGAGTCATGACAACACCCCTGCCGGCACGGCCTCGACGATCATCCGGAACGGCAGCCCATGGCGGACCTCGATCCGCTCGATAGTGCCGTCTTCCAGGCGTGCGACCTGCTCGAAGAACCGCTCAATCGGACGCCGCAATGCGAAGTCGCTGAGCCGCGATTCCGGGCGCGGGCCATCTTCAGAATCGAGCTTCACTTCGACGAAGACCCTCGGCGCCGGGCTGAACTGCGGCTCGCCGTTGCGGATCTCCAATTCCTCAATCCGGCCGAAGTTGATGGTCTGAAACAGCCGCACGAGCCGCGCTCGCTCCGGGGAAAGATCATGAAGTGCGGATGGGCGGATCATGCGGCGCTCTCCCCCATCCGGCCGCGGTTGCGCGCCAGGAACTCATCGACGGCCGGATGAGTCCGCGGCGGCCGAACGGCGGTCGGCTCAAACTCCTCGCGCCCGGTCACGCCACTCAGGTTGCGGAGCAGTCGGACGCGGATCCGGTCGAGCCGCTTCATGACCGTCCAGAGGATGTCGTCGTCGAGGCTGTAGATGGCGGCGGCGGAGCCGACCAACAAGGCAATGTCGTCAAAGGAGTCGCGGACCAGGGCCTCGTGCGCCGCAGCGATCGCCGGCGGTACCTTGGTGGCATCCTCATTCCGCTTCGGAGGGTTCGTAGCAGGTGAAGTCATTTCGGTTTCCCTGCTACCCTTCCTGTGAACTTTCACATTCCGGAGCTGCTGGCGAGCGACGAGGCAGCTATGTGCTTGAAAGGACGGGCGAATATTTTTGCTCTAGGGTCAATTTTTTCTCTCTGGACCCCTCACCGGAATTGTGAAGCTCACAAACGCGGCCCCGCGATTCGGAGTTTTCCCCAGCCTTGCACAGGCAGGATCCAGGCAAGAACTGGATCCTGAGTGCCATCAGGCGATTGGCTCGTGGAAATTGTTCGCCTTATGTTCGCCATGCTAAAATCGAGGCTCATGTTAATCACCACGGACTTTCCAGGCCGGTCCCCCCAGGCCCCGGCAGCGATGTAAAACGCTTGCTTGAGTACTGCTGGCCTCGGTCCATCTAGAGGATCGGTATGCCCATGCACTTCACCCCAAAAGCGTTTCTGCGGCACGTGCCAAATGGACTGTTGCAGGACTACTTCGCGAAGCGAAGCCAACTCCAAGAACTCCAATGGGACCAGCTCTCCGAGACGGGCATCGAAGCTGTCCACGACGCCATCCTCCAACTGCCGGAGGCGCAGGTACAAGAGATCTGCGGCCACTTCCGCGCGGTGTGGGAAATGGCGGCACGCGAGTACACTCCGTGGCTGATTCAGGTCGCGCGCGAGCATGGCGTCGACCTCGCGGCATCGATGCAGAGGCAATCGAATGCCTACGAGCGCGCCTTCCGGGTCTTCCTCGAACATCCCGCGATCTTCGAGGAGGCGAAGGCACTGGCGCACTGGGAGAGCCTGCCTCGCCGGTCGACCGAGAAGCGCAACGGGATGCCGAAGATGGCGCCGGCCATCAACGAACTCACCCTCGAGCAGTTCGGAGCGACCGTCTCGCGGTATTACCAGGAGGCCCAGGGGCGCGGCGAGCACTGCAAAGTCGAGCACTTTGTCCGCTCCGGCCACATCGACTTCTTCTTCGCCTATCCCGCCGACTACTCCGACACGATGATCTGCTACGAGGATGACGGTAACTTCGCCCGCAAGGAATGGAAACCGGCGTTTGAAGTCGTGGTTATGTTCGATCGCAACACCGGCGCCGCGGAACTCTACGCCGAGGGCAGTGCCGACGTCCGCGAGAATCTGGCCGGCATCTTTGCGCGAACGGTCCTGGGTGTCGACGAAGTACCGAAGCGTGTTCCGAAGCCGCCATATGACCTGCAGCCGCTTTTGAACCCGCACTTCCGTTTCCCGACGCGTCCGGAGGACAAGATCCTGTACGTTCGGCTGAAGTCGATCCGGCTCCAGAAGTGGAACGACGACGGACGCATTATCTTCGATGCCGGCGGCCGCAACTCGCGAAAGAGTGCCCTCGATCTCGTGGCTGAGGCGCTCAATGAGGTTCGGTTGCCGCGTGACAAGTTCCGGGCGACGCAGGCCGCCTTTCAAGCGGTGTTCGAGAACGGGCGGAAGCGGCCGAAGACGGTGAATTTCACGATCACGCATCCTGCCGGTTGCTCTCTCCGCGACAGCGACGAAGATCTGATCCTCCGCCGCTGCCTCCGCGACTGGGGGATCGCCAACGATGAGTGATCTGCTCCGCGAACTCTGGTCGCGCGCCGAGTGCGAGGAGCCTGTATTTTCGGCGGAGGAAATCGAGTGGTCGCCGCCAGGGCAGTTCGAACTGCTCTGCGACCTTGGCTTGCTGAAGGAAACGGACCGGGCGACGTGGGCCCGCTGCGAGGCCTGCGGCGACGGTCACGTCGAAAACGTTGCCTGGGTCCAGAACGCCACCACCGGCAGGTCGGCGCCGTTCGTCCCGTGCCCTGAAAACGGAGGCGCCGCCGTTTCGATCGAGCGCCTCCGCCGCTGGGCCATTGACCTCGATGCGATCGCCCAGGCAACACGCCGCGCGCTCGGATTGATCGGCAATGACTCCGCCCTGTTGCCAGGTCGGGTCTGGTTTCTCGGCCGCCGCCATGTCGCCGGGCGGTTCCGCGACTTCTTCTTCGTTCTCGGTGCCGCCCGCGAGGACGAGCACATGCTTTGGGATCGGTGCCGCCAGATCGAGGATGCTCCTTCACCAGTCATCCTGGTTCCCAGCCAGACGCCATCCGAACGAAGGGCGCCGGCCTTCCGGTTAGCTGACCTGGCCTCCATCACCGACGACCGAATTGTCGTCGACCTCGATTACCTCGGGGAGGCGCTGCCGAGTGAGCGTGGTGTCACTCCGGCGAAGACGATGGCCAGTTTCCGGGTACCTGCAGACGCGACATGGGCCGATCTCCGTCTTGTGGTCCGCGAGCACACCATCGTGGCGCGCCTCCGAGACCGCGAGCAGGAGTTTGGCTTTGAGGATCTCGGCCTCTCCGGAATTGACGATCGGCTATGGCAGTTGCTTTGCAGCTTCGCGCGACTGGGTGGCCAGACTCCCGCTCGAAGTCGAACCGTATCCGAGAAGGGCGCGGCGACATTTCGGAAGCAGGTCAGTGACCTTCGCCAGCGTCTTTCGACTGTTTTCCCGATCGACGGCGAGCCGATCCGCGCGGTGCACGGCACCGGAGGTTACCGGTGCTTGTTCCAGATCAGCTTGGATCGTACAGACGGGTTTCCGGTGCAGCCGGAGCGATGGGAAGAATGCCGATTCATCGAGCTTCCCGATGGCCGAATCGCCATTTCCGTTCGAACCAAGGAGGTCTTCGCCACCAGAACCATCTCCGAAGAGACGGCGCGTCGCACCGACCTGGAGGCGGCGGAGCGCTATGGCGTCCGAACGGAGGAATATGACTTGCGTGCCCTCGGCCTGGCCGACCAAAGCAGCCGCCCTACAGCCGAGGGTCGAACACTCCTGGAGTTTCTCCGCGACGGAGGCAAGTTGGCAAGGCGAGGCGACGACAAGGATATCCTGCGCCTTGCGCAACGACTTCGCGATTGGATGGGTCTCGACGCCGAACCATTTCAATTCACACGGAGCCGGACGCTCTGGAGCACTCTCTTCGAATCCTCAAGCCATCGAAAGAGCAGTCGACGTAGCTAAGAATGGTCACATCTATCTGCCGGATCTCGCGCCAGTTGCTGATCTTGGACGCTCCGTCCAACACCGACGATGTGCCCAAGTTGCGCGCATCTGCTGCAACATCTCGACTGGTTTCCCAACCCAGGCGCTCGCTTGACGGACAGGCATCAATTGGAGCCTTCTGATAAACTTCCTTCATGTCCATGCCCAAGCGTGATCTCAACTTCCTCCAGGACTTGGAACAGTCGTTTTTCCAGGATGTGGCAGAACTCCGACGCATGCCTGGGATACATGGTCACACCGAGTCAGGTAAACGTTCGGAGGCCGCTGATCACTTTCGCCAGTGGGACAACTTCGGCAACTGGGGCAATTTCGCGAACTTCATTGATTTTGACGACCCCAAGCGATGATGCCAAGCTGGCGGCTCTTGATCGAAGACGGGACGTCTTCGAGAGACTCTAGATCGTGGTAAAGGGCTGACATCGGCATGCAACATTTTGGACCATTCGAGTTGCTTGTTATTCAGCCAACCCCTTTCTGCAATATTGACTGCCGCTATTGCTACCTTCCCGATAGGACCCGGAAGGGTTTAATCGACCATTCGACGGTCAATGCAATTTTCACCAAAGCGTTTGCGAGTCGTCACTGCGCGAGGTCGATTTGTGTTGTATGGCATGCTGGGGAGCCTCTGGTAGCGCCCAGGGATCTTTACTCCTATGCGTTCGCGAGATGTGAATCCCTCAGACCTCCCGACGTCAACGTAACTCAGTACATTCAGACCAATGGAACGCTGATCGATCCCGACTGGTGCACACTCTTCAAGGAAGCAAATGTTCGAATAGGAATAAGCCTTGATGGCCCCAAGGAACTGCATGATCTCAACCGAAGAACGCGTTCGAGTTGTGGCACTTTCGATATGGTGATGAAGGGGGTTGAACTCCTTCAGCGCAATGATATTGAGTTCTCCGCCCTCGCCGTCGTGACATCAGAGACTTTGACCGATGCGCGGGCATTCCATGACTTCTTTGTTAGCAGGGGCATCATGTCGATAGCCCTCAATATCGAGGAGATAGAGCATCAACACACAACATCGACGCTCACCGCGCCAACCTCTGTTCGGCGGTTCCATGGGTTCATCACAGAGTTGTACGAACTTAGTCAAGCGAGTGGGCTTCGGGTAAGGGAGTTCGAGCGTGCTCGTAATTCTATACGCTATTTCCTGCAGACGGGGAACGGGCCATGCATCTCTCCATTCTATCCGCTTTCGATTGACTATCTTGGGAATTTTACTGTCTTCGCTCCCGAACTGCTCGGAGTTAAGCATGCTCGCTATGGGTCTTTTGCTCTCGGCAACGTCAACGATGACGATCTTGACGACGCACTCGACTCGGCCGCTTTCCATGCGATTAACCGCGACATCGCGTTAGGTATGGATATGTGTAGGGCTAATTGTGGTTACTTTGGGGTTTGCGGCGGGGGCAGTCCATCGAACAAGCTGTTCGAAAATGGACGACTGGATTCAATGGAAACTCTATACTGCCTCTTACATATCAAGACGCTAGTCCCGGTCGTCAGTCGTGGACTCGTCGTAGGTGCTCAAACAGGGGGGCAGTAATGCCCCTCCCGTTGCTCGCCGCCAACGACCTGCCGGACCTTGCGGGACGCATCGCTATCGCACCCGGGTGCCGCATCGTTTATGACCCTGAGTACGAAGAGGGCGCGGCAGTTCCTCTTGACCCTTTCGCGCTACCAGATCAGACTTGCGCAGCCGAGTTCGGGCCCTGGCGCTCGCCAGCACCGCACAGCGTGAACTTCATTGGGCTGTTTCCTCTCCCAAACGTGCTCGATTGCTCATTCCGCTCCGCTTTGCTTCAGGTGTCCACATATAAAGAGGTGATGGCAATCCTGGACACCCCCGAGTTTCATAGCTTTTGTAACAATGTGACGCGAACATTGACCACGGTGCTTAATGTGGATGGCCCCATTGAGCTGAAGGGCATATCGATGAAGGCCCCGGGGATGTCCACCGTGACAGTCGACAATTCATCCGGACTTCGTGTCGGGCTGCACTTGGACAGCAATGATCGGAAGAGCGTTTATGAGCGCGACCAATGCCGTAACAGGCTATCGATAAACCTCGGCTTGGGAAGTCGCTACTTGTTGTTTCAGAATCTAACGGTTGGCGAAATCATTGATCTGTTAGGGAAAAAGGGAATGCGTGATATTCACCCGCAGATCTGTTCGGGCATCGCGAGGTTGTTCCGCGCAACCGCGCCGGAAGTCCCGGTGCTGCGGCTCAGGATTGATCCAGGTGAAGCTTACGTTGCGCCGACAGAGAACATAATTCATGACGCCTCTACCATAGGCAGCACGCAGAACGACTTCAGTCTATCTCTGCTAGGGAACTTCACCATCAAAGACAGGGCTAATTAAGCAGCACAGTCGTATCGTAAACACATGCCATTTGCGTCGTGGATGAATTTAGGAAGGGGCGCCGCAGAGCCAGATTGTCACAAACCTCTTATCGCGAGGTAGCGAGGCAGCGCCAGGTCTTTCGCTGCTCCTCCCATGCCGGCGCTCTTGCCACCGACCGCAGGGCGGTCTCCGAAACCGTGAAGCGGCCACCCGGCGTCTTAGGGAGGCCGAGAACCTCCTGCTGAATGTCGGGCGCCAGCCAGGCGAGCATCATGATCTGGCTCATGCGCTCCCGGCTGATACAGCCCAGGCGGGCGAGGTCGGCGTGGTTCCGGACCTCGCCGCGGTCCAGCATGTCTTGGAAGTAAATCGCCAGTGCGACCACCTGGACGATGCGGGGGTAACGGTCGAATCGGCGTCGCGCGGACCCCTCCGTGGGCTTCTCGCCGGCGGGCCGGTCAATGGCTCGGACGCCCGGCTTCAGGTTGAACTCGATCTCGAACGTTTTCGACTCCTGCTTCACTTGCTGGCCCTCACCTCAATGCACAGTTGCCGGATCCCCGCCGTCCGGAAGCCGACCGTCACCTTGCCGGTCCGCCCGTCGTAGGTCACGCGTTCAACCAGCGTCTTGACGAACTTTTCCTGCTCGCGCGGCTTCATCTCTTCCCACAGGACGTCGAACTCCCGCAGCGCCCGTAGGACGGACGCGGGGTCGGTGATCTGGTCGACAGTCTCAGCGAGTTGGTCGCACACCGAGCGCAACTGACCCTCGAGTACATTGATCCGTTCCTGCAACTCCGCCATCTTGTCGGCGACGTGCTTTCCGCCCGCCCGGACGAGGCTCGGGACCTCCCCCGCGAGACGGCTCAACTCCCTCTCCATCACCCGCTTCTCACGTTCGAGTGCCTCCCGCTGAGTGCTCTGCTGTTCGCCCAGCTGCCGGACCACCTCGTCGATCACGGACGGATTCGCGGCAATCCCGCGGATCTGATCGACGACGGCCTGTTCGATCTGCGGCGCCGACACCGACCGCGTTTGGCATTGGTCGTATCCTCGCTGGTGGGCGTTGACGCAGACGTAATAGCGGTAGAGTTTGTTCGGCGCCTTCTGCGTGTAGGTATGGGCCATGCCAGCCTCACAACTGCCGCAGCGCAAGATGCCTTTCAACACCGCCCCATACTTGTTACGAACCTGGCGGCCGCCGGTACGCCCATTAAACCGGAGCCGATCCTGCACGCGCTGCCAGACCTCCGGATCGAGGATGCCCTCGTGCTCGCCGTCGTAGATCTGGCCGCCGTGCTCGATCTTGCCGATGTAGACGATGTTCGTCAGCAGGTTGTAGAGCCGGTTCTTGATGAACGGCTTACCGCCGGAGAGTGTCCCCTTGCGGGTCGTCCATTCCTTCATGCGCCAGTTGCGGCGATTCAGTTCCTGCACCACCGGTATCAGCGAGCCGTGCTCGAGGTAGAGGTCGAAGATGGCCCGAACGCGCGCGGCCTCATCCTCGTTCACCACGAGGCGGGCGCCGCGATCGCTCAAGTCATACCCGAGCATCGGGATGCCGCCGACCCATCGTCCCTTGCGCCGGGCGGCCGACATCTTGTCGCGCGTACGCTCGGCGATCATCTCGCGTTCGAACTGCGCGAAGGAGAGGAGGATATTCAGGGTCAGCCGGCCCAACGATCCGGTCGTATTGAACTGCTGAGTGACCGAGACGAAGCTGACGCCGTGCTTGTCGAGCACCTCCATGATCCGCGCGAAGTCGAGCAGGGATCGGGTCAGCCGGTCCACCTTGTAAACCATCACGCAGTCGATCAGGCCATCGCGGACATCCTGCAGCAGCTTCTTCAGCGCCGGCCGCTCCATGTTGGCGCCGGTGTAGCCGCCATCGTCGTAGCGATCGGGCAGGGCCACCCAGCCGTCTTCCCGTTGGCTGCGGATGTAGGCCTCGGCGGAGTCTCGCTGCGCGTCGAGCGTATTGAACTCCTGCTCCAGTCCTTCCTCGGTCGATTTGCGCGTGTAGATGGCGCAGCGCATGCCGCGACGTGCCGTCACGCCAAACATGCTGCCGTTATTTCCGGCCATTCGTCTTCTCCTTGGTCAGGCCGAAAAAGAGGTAGCCATTCCACTTGGTTCGCGTGATCTCGAAGGCGACGGCGCTCAGCGATGGAAACAGGCAGCCCTCGTATTCGAAGCCGTTGTCACGCACGGTCACGACATACGTTTTGCCCCGGTACTGTTTGACGATCAGACCTCCGGGCAGCGGAGTGCGCGCATCGTGCGCCGGCTCGATGGTGGTCGTCGATGAGTTGTCCATCGGCATTCCTGCCTGCCGCCGATCCGCATTCGTCAACACGCGATTCCGGAGCGGCGTGTCCCGCGCAATGCTCCGCGCCAGTTCGATCGCCGACTCCGGCAGCCCGCCTTCGGCCTTGGCTTGGATGTGCCAGGCCAGCTTCCTGAACAGGAACTGCCGGTGTGCGCAGGTGGTCTCCTTGCCGAAGAACTCCAGGTGACGGGTCTGCAGCGCGACGACGTCCATCGCGGCCAGTTCGTCGATCTGTTGTCGGAGGGTCTTCTTCACGCGTCAACCTCATGACTATGAAGGCTCTCCGGGCGCGCGTTATCAAGTTCTCCGTTGACGGTTTCTCCGCCATCCGGACGGGTGCGTTCGATGCGCCGGACGCGCCGGTAGCGCTGGTAGGCCTGCGAGAGAAGAGTAGCGATCTGGGCGACGGCCTCGGCCGTGGTGCGGTCGCGGAGTTCCATGTGTTGCCGGTCCTTTGGGTATCCGGCCCACAACGGCTTCCGCTGGGCGGCCTGGCGCGTCGTCTGGCTCTGTCAATAGATACTCACGCGAGTTCGAAACTGTCTAATCGGTCCCCCTCTCTCAAACGGAGTGTCAACAAACGCGGAGGTGTCAACAGAGAAACCCGAGAGTTCGAGAGGTTGAGGGAGGCCGATGAACTCAACCACCATGGTTGAGTTCGCACCCCGGACGCGCACGTTGCGAACTGGAGAACTGCGCCGAAACGCAAATACTGGCGAATGTTTGGGATACGGGTCGGAGGTCAGACAGGGAGGCTGTCAACGAAATCGGACCGTGGAAAGTTCGCGTTTGAAGGAATGGCTCCCCGACATGGATTCGAACCACGATTCACGGCTCCAAAGGCCGCTGTCTTACCTTTAGACGATCGGGGAGTGCAGGCAGGTAAGGACGAACATCTTTAGTTTATCGCGGGTTAGGCTCTAGGACAAAATTTTGCTCAAGCGTTCAGTACTTGGGGCGATGAGGTACTAGGACGCATGATCACCATTGTTCATTGTGTAGGCGCCAGGCCCAACTTCATGAAAATGGCCCCCGTTATGGCGGCCCTCGGCAAACGGCCGGACCTTTTTCGCCAGGTTCTGGTGCATACCGGCCAGCATTACGACGCCAAGATGTCCGATGTCTTCTTTGAGCAACTTGGCCTGCCCACGCCGGACGTCAATCTGGAGGTCGGCTCGGCGAGCCATGCGGTGCAAACTGCTCAGATCATGACTCGATTTGAGCCTGTTCTCGACACCTATAACCCCGATTGGGTGTTCGTTCCGGGCGATGTCAATTCGACGATTGCCTGTGCTTTTGTGGCCGCCAAGCGCGGGGTGAAGGTGGCGCATGTGGAGGCGGGATTGCGCTCGCGTGATCGTTCGATGCCCGAAGAGCTCAACCGTATTCTCACCGATCAGCTTTCGGACCTTTTGTTTACCCCGTCGCGTGACGGCGATGAGAATCTGCAGCGGGAAGGCATCCCGGCAGAAAAAGTTTGTTTTGTTGGCAATGTCATGATCGACACCCTGGTGCGCCTGCTGCCCAAGGCTTTGGCGCGCTGGGATCACTTGCAGTCCCATCTCGGTATTCCGGAGCGCTTCTTTTTGGCGACCTTGCACCGGCCGGCGAATGTGGACCATCCGGAGAATCTCGCGCGGCTGATCACCGCGTTGAACCAGATTTCGGCGATGCATCCGGTGCTGTTCCCGATCCACCCGCGGACTCGGTCGAAGATTGGGCGCGGAGTGCTGAGCAGCCGTATCACGCTCTGCGATCCGCTCAGCTATCTGGACTTTGTCGCGGCTCAAGCAAATGCCGCGGCCGTGATCTCTGACTCCGGCGGGGTGCAGGAAGAGACCACTTATTTGGGGACGCCCTGCCTGACATTGCGCAGCAATACCGAACGTCCGATCACGATCACTGAAGGTACGAACCGGTTGATTGGCGATCGTGTCGAGGATCTGCCGGCGGAAGTGGAACGCGCTCTGGCCGAGCGCCGTACTGCGAGGAAGCCGCAGATCGAGTATTGGGACGGCAAGGCGTCGGATCGCATTGCCGCCCAAATGGAGCGCATCGTGTACAACCAGCAGCCGGAGCGGGAGTTGGTCGCCGCCTAGAAGCGTTACTTGCGCATCAGGACACTGATGGTGGAGCGGCCCTGCATAGAGCGCGCCACCATTCGGACACCTTCTACATCGCGGCCATCGCGGAAGTCGAGCAACCGATAGATGCCAGCATTCATAGGAGCTTCGTTGAAATCCACCACCTGTACCTGACCGTTGCCGAACTGGACCTCGGCGAAATCAATTTGTACCCGGCCGTCAACGCGGAACATGAGTTCTTCGCCGCGGTTGTGGACCTTAAAGTAGTTGTCTACCCAGTCCTCGCGACGGGCAAACGTTTCGCTATCCTCGAACACCACACGGTCCCGGGGTGGCATCACCACCACGGCGGGCGCAAAGCGCACCGGGGGCGCGTAGACAAAGCGGGTCTGTACCACGGGCATCGGGCGGCGGACGATGACGGTACGTCCTACCCGGCGCAGTGGGTGGCCAACGCCTAAATTGACATTGACGCGAACGGAAGCGGCGGAAGCAAGCTCGGCGCCCAAAAGCAAGCCGGCCATGCAGAGTGAAGTTATTTGTTTGTTCATTGTTTTACTCCTCCTTCTACCGCTATCAGCACGCCAACAGGCTGCAAGTTGCGGTGAAGGAGGGAATTTTTTCAGGCGGCGGGCAGACGGTCGATTCTTCGGATAAACCGGTGAATGCAGACCAGAGCCAGCGGGTGCATCAGGGCGACGGTAGTGAAGATCGGCGTGTAGGAAAAGCGGTCTACCACCTCGCCCACCACCAGTTGGAATAGCATCGCCGACAAGCTGCCGGTGGCCGCGCAAAATCCGACCACGGACCCGACTTGGGATGGCGGAAACAGGTCCGCGGGGATGGCGAACAGGCTTGTCGCCCAGACCTGAATCAGAAACGTCACCAGGCAGATCAAGGCAAGGCAGACGTACACGTCGTCGGCGTACCCGACGAGAATTCCGGCAGGCATCAGGACTGCGGCGAAGAGCAGGATGCCTTTGCGCGTACGGTCAATCGACCAGCCGGACTGCAGTAGGCGCTGGGCGATCCAACCCGATAACAGCGCGCCGACCAGCGACGTGGCGAACGGGATCCAGCCGAAGATGGACAGCTTCCGGAGGTCGAAGCCGCGAACTTGCGCGAGATACGGCGGGAGCCAGAAGAGGTAGAAATACCAGGCGGGGTCCGAGATGACGCGGGAGAGGACGAGTCCCACGATTTCGCGACGGCGCAGCATGTCCCGCCAGGAGGGTGCGGCCGCATGACGCGTCCCCGGCGCGGGGGCAGGTTCCGCTGCCGTATTGACGGGCTGCTTGCCGCCCATGAACCAGAGCCAGGCGGCCAGCCAGATCAAGCCAAGCGCGCCCGTCACCACGAACATCATGCGCCAGCCGAAGCGCAGGGTGAGTTCCGCGATCAACGGGGTGGCGATCATGCCGCCGATGGAGATGCCCGCGTTCATGATGCCGATGCCGAATGCGCGATCGTTCTTGGGCATCCACTCGGAAATCGTCTTGATGCAGGCGGGAATGAGTGCGCCTTCGCCGAAGCCGAGCAGAAAACGGTAAATCCCAAAACTCCAGACGCCGCCGGCAACTGCATGCATCGCACACGCCGCCGACCACCACAGCACCGCCCAGGCGAACCCTCGTACGGACCCGACGCGGTCGAGCAGGCGTCCGGCTAGCGGTTGGGCCACCGCGTACGCCAGCAGGAACATCGACACGACGCGGCCAAACTGCGCGGCCGGCATGTGAAATTCCTTCAAAATCGCCGAGGAAGCGACGGAGAAGGCCTGCCGGTCGACATAGTTCACGACGGCCACCGAGAAGATGAGCGTCAGGATCCAGTACCGGTATTTGGCCAGCGTTCTTTCGGAAAGTTCCATAACCGTGCGTGGTAGGTATTGTATCCTTCGGCCCCTCCCGCGCCGCGACTCGGGCGGGCAAACTGGCTATGCCATGCGTATGTTTATCGGCAAGCTTATCCCTGCGGCCCTTCTGTCTGCCGTCGTTTCTTTGGCCCAGTCGACCGAACGGATCTCGGGCGCCGCGGCTGTTGCCGTGCCCGAACCGGGTACGAACCTGTTGATTGGTGGTGCGTTGCTCGGTCTTGCCGTGGCGTTCCGCCGCCGCGCCAAGAGCTAGTCCTTCCGCGTTAGTTTGGCGAGCTGAGCTGGACGAGAGTCCGGCTCCCCATGTCCTGCGGCAAGGCGTAGGTCTCTAACACGGTGATCGTCTTACGATCTCTGAGGGACGGCACCTCCGCGATCTCCTGCTCGATATTTGACCCTTTATACAGCAGGACACGAGAGCCCTTCTTGAGCGCAGGCCGGAACAGCGGTAGCGCTCGGACTAGCGGGGCTACGGCTCGTGCCGTCACAATCTCCGCGCGATCACTCTTGAACCAATCCTCCGCGCGTACCGGAAATACCGCGACATTCCGCAGTCCCAGAGCCTGCACGGTGGACTCGAGAAAGCGGGCCTTCTTTTGCGTCGACTCCAGCAGCACGAACTGTACATCCGGCAGTGCGATCGCCAGTGGGATGCCCGGGAAGCCTGGACCTGAACCCGCGTCCGCCACTACTTTGGCGTCCGCAAAGTGACGCCACGGCATCAACGAATCCACCACATGTTTGATCGCTGCCTCGACCGGATCGACGATCCTTGTAAGGTTGAAGCTATGGTTGGTTTCGACGATCAATTCGAGATGGCGGGATGCTTTCTCGATCACCGCGGGGCGATTGGGCACATCCGCCGGCAGGTACTGTTCTAAAGGACTCGCAAACACCACAGATTTCAGGATCGCAGGTTGATCGGTTTTGCGGCACAGTGTCGCGTATGAAATTGACGGGCCATTATGCGGACGATCACCGGCAAGACGAACCCGTGCATTGCCGGTATTCTATAAGGTGCCATGAGCGTCTACGAGCAGGTTCGCGGTTATTTCTGGCCCAAGGGGTCGCGTCCCGACATGTGGATGATCGTCGATTGCGGGCGCGATAAACGTTTGTATTCGGCGGTCACGTATTCGGGCCTCGAACACGAGTGCCTTTTTGCGGGGACTTTGTCCATTCCGCTACAGCGGTCGTCTCCTTACCTTGTTCGTTTGGAGATGGACGATAAGTCGACCATTCGCCTCATTGAGGACGGGTTCGGCAACAGCTGGGGTTCGTTTATCCGCGCCGACGTCGGCATCAAGACGTTACGCAAACATCTCCGTACGATGCTTCGCGTACAGGCGCCTAACGGCAAATACATGCTCTTCCGCTACTGGGACCCGCGGGTGTTGCGTGTCTATCTGCCGACTTGTCTGCCCGACGAAGTACACCGGTTTTTTGGTCCCATGGAACAGCTCTGGATGGAAGATGCGCCCCTCAAAAGGCGTTTCCTCCGCTTCATCGACCGCAATGGCCGATTGGAGCGCCTGGAAGTCGACATAGAAGTTCCTGCGGAGATCGTGTAACCGGCCGTTCAAGAGCAAGGGGTCTCCGCTCGTACTAGCGATCGCTCTTACTACAAGAGGAAGACAACCTTGCGTCCACACACACCTATACAGGTGGCAGGCATGCTATTGCTTGCCGCTGCAAGTACGGTGATGGCTGACAACATCAGCTATACGTACGAGACAACACTCAAGAAGTATCCCGGCTCGGTCGATGGCGAGGGCTTGGACGGTGCGAGAATCACCGTCAATGCCACGGTCAACGATTCGGCCGTGTATCAAGACTTTTTCGGCATGCCGGGTGTTCGCATGAACAACGGGGCCACGCTCACCGTGAGCGGAGCCTCGGTGGCGGCGAACAACGGTACGTTCGTGATGCCGAAGCTGATTTTCCTGCCCGGCTTTTCCGGCCTGTTCACGCTGTTCGGCGCGACACCGCTGGTGATGCTTGGGTCTGGCGGGATGTTCGACATGCGTACGAACTCGTTCCCCACGGCGGAAGGCGCGTTGGCGGTGGTAGGTGACACGGTGAGCCTCGACCACTTCGCGCCGGCTGTATCCAGAGACATCGTCATGTTCTCCAGCGATACGACGTTCTACGCGTCGGATACGTCGATCAGCGCCGTGTTGGTGGCGGGGCCGGATCCCGCGGCCGTACCGGAGCCCGCTGTTTACGGCCTTCTGGCTGTCGCTGCGGGTCTGCCGATGCTCGCGCGCAGACGACGGGTACTCTCTCGCCGTTGATCTTTTCTGCTGCACGCCGCGCTACCTCCCCCTGCGGGCTGCACGCTTAGCTGTCCCTCAGCCATTCACAGCCGGCGGACTCGAAGTTCTAGGGTCCGCCGATTTTTTTTGACGCTGCTTCCCTTTACTTCCGCACGCAAAGTGCCCGATTCAAGCCAGCGTCGCCTTTGGCTACCGAGGCGCGACCTCCGTCGCCGAGGTCCATCGTCCAGTTCTCGGCCGCTTCTCGACCTTGCGTTGCGCTCCAGGCCCAGCCGGATAATTTCAGGGGTCCGATGACGCGGTAGCCTTTGTCGTTCGCCTGCGTACCGACGATGCTTTGCAGCTCTTCGATGTCCGGCAGGCGCCAGCCTTTGACACCGGCGATCTCCAGGTTGCGGCAGTAGGCTTTGGCCTGGCTGACCGTGACGCCGCTGCCGTTGTCGGACCCGGCCCAGGTCAGGCCCGTGCGTTCGTCTTTCCAGCTATCCACCGATAGCAGCGATGCGGTGATTAGGATGATCCACATAGTATTTGCTTGGAAAAATGCCCGCCGGACCATCGTTGCAGGTCCAGCGGGCGGCAGCCCCGAGGGAGGGCACAATGAAAAGCCCTGGGTTAGTTGCCTGACCCGGCTGCGGAACTGGTGCTGCCAGCACCCTCGGCAGGCACTGGTTCCTTCAGCAAGCCTTCGATGATCGACTCAAATTCGTTGCGCAATGCCGTGTGGAACGGACCGCTGGCCGGGGCCGCAAAGCCACTGTGTACGGCCTTGACCTTGCCCGTACGGCCGATGAAGAACGTGGCGGGCCAGGTGTTGAGGTTCACTGCCTGCGGGATCTTGTCCCACATCTCGGCGGGGGTTCCGGCGATGAGGTACGGGTACGGTACGCCGTACTTCTTGATGAAGGCATGTACGCGGGTGAGCGACTTCAACTGGTCCTCTTCCTCAAAGTCCAGCGCGATCACCTGCAGGCCCTTGCTGCCGTACTTCTTCTGCAGTTCGATGAGGTACTGCGCTTCGTCGTGGCAGTTGGGGCACCAGGTTCCGGTAACTACCGCAACGACAACCTTGCCCTTGACGATTGGATCGTCGTTCGAGATCACTTTGCCGTTGACGTCCGGGAAGCTGTAGGTGAAGACTTCGTTGGGGTCGCGCACGGTGGTGTGGGTGAGGAAGTTGGACGGTTCCGGCAGGCCCTTGGCGCGAGCTACTTCCGGACGGTAGGCCGTGAGTTCCACAAAGCGGGGGGCGGCATTGAGCTTGACGCTCAGGCTGCCGTCGGGCTGGGGCTTCAACACCAACAACCCAGGACGCGCGGCGTCGTAGTGGCTGGCTACGAAGGTACCTTCGTCGGGACGCCATTCGCCGGTGAGGCCGCCGGTGTCGCCATCGATACGAAGGATGGTGGCGAGGATTTCGTGACCCTGCTGGTCGACGATGAGGCGCCAGGCTTTTTCGCCCTTGGGGGTCTCTTGCGCGACCTCCCAGGTTCCGGCGATTTGCGGAGCATTCTTGATCTCCGCCGCACTGCGAGCGACGTAGCGCTTGGCGTGGAACGGGGTGGCTTGCGAGTTGTTGTAGGCGCGCTGGGTGCCTTCTGTACCGGCGTACTGCTGGTTGCCTTGCGGACCCTGCGCTTGCGTACGCTTGCGGAGCGACACGATGCTGCCGTCGAGTTCGCCGTTCTCCTTGAGGTCGGCACGGATGGAGGTGAGGTAGTGCTCAAAGTTGAGTTCGACGTGGTTGCCGTCGATCTTGGCGCTGGATGTGGTCTTGGGGTCGCGCCCGTTGTAGAGCGTGCCGATGACGGTGTCGCCGGTGCGCGAAATGTCCAGACGGAATGGAATCTCAACACCCGTGGCAGAAGTGAGTTGGGCGGCCCAGCGGCCCTCGAACTGGGGTCCATTGGCGGCAAAGGCGGATAAGGCGGCGGCAAGCGACACGACGGCCGTGCGCCTGGTGAACAAATACATGTCAGACGTCCTTTCTGGTTGGTTGCGTTTTATTGCCTGGCAGATTCCGGTTGGTTGAGGAACTGCCGCCATTCGTCCGGGAGTCCAGGCTTCGTGTCCACGAGAATTTCGAGGATCGCGCGCCGGTCGGCGAGGGACACAACGGCGAAATCAGGGGTCTGATCGCGTCCGCTGAGTACGTCGAATAGCCGTTTCAGTACATAGTTCCGGGCTTCGGCGGGTATGGCGTCGAAAGCGTCGGAGTAAATCAAATAGCTCAATGGGTAGCGGAAGAGCCGCTTGGACAATTCGAAGTCGCGCAGGGTGCGGCCTTTGCGGTCGCGCGGGCCGAGGGCTGCAAAGTCGCTGGCGAAGGTAGAGTCGCCGGTGAAGGTGTTCGGTAGAGGCGCTTCTGTTGTGAAAAGCAGGTAGCGCAGGGTGGCCTCGGCGGCGGCTTGCCAAGTGTCCGGCCCCTCTTTGCGGTGCTGGGCGATGCGATATCGGTAGTTGGTCTCGGTAATGAGGTTGTGCATCTGCGTCTGGTGGGCGAGCACCATGTGCGCCACCACGTCGCTATGCGGATTGAGAAATGGCTTGGTATCCAAGGTTTCGACAAGCGCGGGCTTGTCCTTGGCGGTGACGTACCAGCCGTTCCAGCGCTTGTCGTACGGCGTTTCGTGTCCCATGGTGACGATGGGTGCGCCGCCCTTGGGGTAGCCGACGGCGTTGGTGACTACGGATCGCACCATCACGCCGGGGATGCCGCGGGTCGCGTTGGCGATGTGGCACTGTACGCAATCGAGTTGGGCGCGTTCAAAGCGGGGTTCGTCCTGCTTTTGCTCGCCGAGTACGTAGAAGACGGCACCCTGGGTGGCGTCGAAGGCGATCAACTCCAGGGACTTCGAGTTACGCACCTGGCCGACGTACACGTTGTCGTTGAAGTACAGCGCGCGGGGCGACTGCGGGGTGATGTGCTGGAACTGGAGGCTGGTCTTGGAATAGACCAGGGTTTGGGAGCTTTCGGGTACGCCAAGGAGCTTGAGGACCGAGCGGAGGTAGCCATTCTGGGGTTCGTAGTCGAGCTTGGCTTGGCCTGCTTCCAACTGGCGGTTGAGGACGGTGATCTGGTCGGCGAGGGTGGCCGAGGTCCGGTAGTGGATGGGCGCGTCGGCGAAGGGCAGAAATCCCTGCGTCTTGACGACGGGCTTGGGTACGCCGTGAGAGGCGTCCGCAGCCAGGATTTGCGAAGCAAGAATGAGCGCGCCGAGCGTCATGCTTCACAGTATTACCTAAAGTCGATAGAATTGGTAGTACAAACTAGCGAGGTGATTGCTATCGTACTGAATTTACGAGAAATAAACTTGTTCTTGGTTCTGCGCGACGGATGGCCCGAAATCGTGCATATTTTTTCTAACGGTCACAGAGTTATTTTGTATTCAATAACTTAGCGCAACTCAGAGCCATCTTTTGCCATACTACAGAGTAGATTCACTCACCCATTCGAGGACCCTTCCGTATGAAGCTATTCGCGTTGGCCGCCCTTATGGGCTTGGCAACAACCGGAACCGCATCGGCAGATGTGATTCACTACAGTTACTCCACAGGTCTCGAGGCCACGAATGGCCCGGATACACTTGGTCTCACCGCCGCACAACGCACACTTGTCACGACGTCTGATCGGAGTGCCGTGTATATTGACCTCTTCTCTACGGCTGCATTGCCGCGGCTCAGTGCTTCGGTTGCGGTAAGCGGTGCGTCGTTCGCAGGTACGTCTCGACAGTTTCTTGCTGGCTTCCCGAGCGTAGCTTCGAGCAACGGCGCCCCGGGCTCGGAGTTCTCTACCATCTCCACCGCCATCGAAGGTCGGACGACTCTTGCCGGAGACGGGGTAGACCCCTCGGACTCGGCGTCTGCGATACCCGCCGCTACGTTGGAGATGGTAGGCGGTGACCTCAGTGCTTACCTCAAGAACTCTGCCGAGATCTCCGCTGTATCGATCGTCCCGGAGCCGGTGTTGTCCGGCGTGCTGATGTGTAGTGCGGCCGGCTTGCTCGCGGTACTGGTGCGAGGTCGACGCGTCAGCTTCTGATTTTCGACAAACCCAGAAAAAGGACGGCTCGGGATTGTGTCCTCCCGCAGCCGTCCTTTTCTTTTTCCGAACTCGATTTGGCGAGCTACCAGTTCATTGCGAGATTGACGAAGGTACGCACGCCGAACCCCGTCGCACCCTTGGCGCAGAAGGGTTTGGCTTCATCCAGGTACGCCGTGAGCGCAATGTCCAGGTGGACCCAGGGCGTATCTTCTACCCATTCCTTCAGGAACACGGCCGCTGTACAGGCGCCGCCCGCGCGGCCTCCGATGTTGGCGATGTCCGCGTAGGCGCTCTTCAACTGATCGCGGTAATCGTCATCGGTGGGCATCGGCCAAAGGTTTTCGCCTGCGGCTTTGGATGCCTTGATTACCTTATCCAAAAACTCCTGGTTATTGGTGAAGGCTCCCGCGTGTACGCTGCCCAGCGCGACACCGATGGCTCCGGTGAGCGTTGCGGCGTCTACCAGGTGGGTACAGCCCTGCTGCTTGGCGTACGTGATGGCGTCGATCAGGATCAGGCGGCCTTCGGCATCCGTATTGAGGACCTCGATGGTCTTGCCGGCGAGCGAACGTACGATGTCGCCGGGACGCTGGGCGCGGCTACCGGGCATGTTCTCGACAGTAGGCACAAAGGCCGTGACGGGAATCGACGGCTTCAACTGCGCCAGCGCCCGCATGGTGCCGAGCATCGCCGCGCCGCCCGCCATGTCGCACTTCATTTTTTCCATGCCGTCGGCCGGCTTGAGCGAGATGCCGCCGGTGTCGAAGGTCACGCCCTTGCCGACCAGACCCAGGTGATCCGAGGTCTTGGCGGGCTTTTCCGGCACGTACTTCAACACGATCAGGAACGGCGGTTCAGCGCTGCCCTGGGCGACGCCGAGCAGAGATCCCATGCCGAGCTGGGACATACGGTCCTTGTCGAGCACGTCGATTTCGAGCCCCAGTTGCTCGGCCATTTCTTTGGCGCGGCGAACGAGTTCGCGCGGGGGGAGCAGATTGCCCGGCTCATTCACCAGGTCGCGAGCGAAGTTCTGGCATTCGGCGGTGATACGGCCGGCGTTGAGGGACGTTTCGAGGTCCGGCGTGGCGGAGGATACGACGAAGCGGGTGGACGACAGCTTGTTTTCGCGGCGGCCCGTGGACTTATGAAAGTCCTGTTCCCAGAGGGCGGTGACGGCGCCTTCGGAAAACGCTCCGGCGAATCCGGAATGGGCATCGTCGACGGCAAAACAGGTGGTGCCGGTGCTGGTCTTGAGCTGGCGTACCACGGTGGCCGCCGCGCGCCGTGCTTCCGCCGAGCCAAACTTGGCGGTGGCCCCGGCGCCGACGATGGCGACGCGCTTGGCCTTGACTCCCGCCGGACGGTGCAGCAGCACCACTTCCGACGTCTTGCCGCTGAACTCGCCGGAGTCATAGAGGTCCTGCAGCATGCCGCCGCTCAAGCGGTTAAACGTGGCGGCATGGCCCGTTAGCTCGACACCTGCAGCGCGTTCCGGCGCCAGGACCACCAGAACGTCGCACTCTTCCGAATCAAATCCACCTGCCAGAATTCTTGTATCCATGACTCTTTCTTGTTCTTGAACTACTCACGGCCTCGGCGGCCGAGTGCTGCTTTTGCTTCGTTTTCTGCCTCACGCGCCCGTTCGGATTCGCGCTTATCGTGGAACTTTTTGCCCTTGGCGACGGCAAATTCACACTTGATCTTGCCGTTTTTGAGATAGATCTTGGTGGGGATCAGGGACAGGCCTTTTTCCCGCGTCTGCTCATGCAGCTTTTCGATCTCTCTCTTATGTAACAACAACTTACGCTTGCGGACCGGCACGTGGTTTTCGCGATTTCCGTGCGAATACTCGGAAATGTGCGCGTTCACCAACCAGGCTTCTCCTCCGCTTATATCGGCATAAGCGTCCTTGAGTTGAATCTTGCCGGTCTTGGCGGCCTTGACTTCGGTGCCGCCCAGCACAATGCCCGCTTCGTATTTGTCGAACAGGAAATAGTTATGGCCTGCCTGACGGTTGTCGCTGAGGATGCGGATTGCAGTCGCGCCGTTCGAGTTGGCCATAGACGTCCAACTACCATCTTAGTTCATGGCCGAAATGCGATTTTCCTCAACAGTCTGAGGGATTTCCACGTCATGCCTTGGTAGCGGTGAATCTGTTTCTACTGGCTCTCGACTAAACGAATGTTTCGAATCAGCAACTTGCGGGAATTTTGCGCTCTTCTTGGGTGCTTGCTTATACTGTATCCCTTTGCCGTAACGCCGCTTGAGGCGCGCAATCGTAAGGGCGATAAGCTCGTCAAGCAAGGCAAGATCGCCGAGGATAAGAGGGATTTTGACACCGCGCTGGAGTACTTTGAACAGGCGCTGATTACGGACCCGAGCGACGCCGGCTACCGCATCCTTGTCCAGCGCATGCGCTTTTATTCGAGCCAGAAGCATGTCGACGACGGGCGCAAGATCCGGCTGCAGGGCGACCTGGAAAAAGCGCTCGATGAGTTCATGAAGGCCATCCAGAAGGATCCTTCGTCGTCCATCGCGATCCAGGAATGGAACAAGACGCAGGAGATGATCGAGCGGGAGAAGGCGAATGGTCCGCAGGGGTCGAACGACCGCGGTCTGACATTGTCACAGCGCGCGGCAAAGGAAGCGGAAGCGCGAATCGGGTCGATGCTCGCGCCGCCGGAGTTGAAGCCGATCAACCGCACGATCCAGAGCCTCAAGATGAACAGCCAGCCTCCGCGGGTGCTGTACGAGACGCTGGGCAAGCTTGCTGGCCTGAACGTGGTGTTTGACCCGCAGTATCAGAATACGAGCGGCCGGCAGAACTACAACGTCGAGCTGAACAACGCGTCCATTGAAAGCGCTCTCGATTATCTGGCCGTGCTGACCAAAACGTTTTGGAAGCCGCTCACCGAGAATACGGTGTTTGTCGCGGAAGACAACGTCACCAAGCGTCGCGACTATGACGATGACGTGGTGAAGGTGTTCTATGTGCAGAACGCGACGTCCGTGCAGGAGTTTCAGGAAATTTCGGTGGCCGTCCGGTCGCTGACGGAAATCCGGCGTGTGTACACGTACAACGCGCAGAAGGCGATTCTCATCCGCGGCACGGTGGATCAGGTAGCGCTGGCCGAGAAGCTGATCAAAGATTTGGACAAGCCGAAGGCCGAAGTGGTGGTGGATGTCATCGTGATGGAAGCCAACCGCGGCCGTACGCGGGACCTTGCTGCGACGTTGCAAAGCGGGAGTACGTCGGGCATCCGTTTGCCCGTGACGTTTGCGCCGCGATCGTCGCTGGGGTCGCCGGCCGCGCCTTCGGACGATTCGACTACGGATACCGGTACGGGGTCCAATGTGCGGTTGTCGAACCTGGGCAAGGTACAACTGAAGGACTTCAGCACCACCTTGCCGGGCGCGCTGCTGTCGGCGATCCTGACGGATCGTTCGACGCGCGTGCTGCAGTCGCCACAGGTCCGCGCGTCGGACGGGCAGAAGGTGTCGCTGCGCATCGGCGACAAGATCCCGATCGCGACGGGTAGCTTTCAGCCGGGCATCGGCGGCGTGGGCGCGGGTGTGAGTCCGCTGGTGAGTACGCAGTTCAACTTTACGGAAGTCGGCGTGAATGTGGACATGACGCCGCAGGTACACGGTACGGATGAAGTGACGCTCAAAATCTCTGTCGAAATCTCGACGGTACGTGACCGGGTGGATTTGGGCGGCATTTCGCAGCCGATCATCGGCCAGCGCAAGAGCGAAACGGAACTGCGCCTGCGCGAAGGCGAAGTCAACATCCTGGGCGGGTTGACCAATGCGCAGGATTCGCGGCTGGTGTCCGGTGTCCCGGGCATCGTGAATGTGCCGGTGCTGGGTCGTCTGTTTGGTAGCGAGAACGTCGAAAAGACGCAGCAGGAACTGCTGATCGCGGTGGTGCCGCGCATTGTGCGTACGCCGGGGTATTCGGAAGACAACATGCGTGCGATCTATTCGGGTACGGAACAGAATATCCGGGTGATCTATGCGCCGAAGAAGGATGAGCCCGCTGTCGCGGCTCCGGCCGCGGTGACGCCTCCGGTACCTGGTGCGGCAAAGCCCCCGGCAGTGTCGCCGTCGGCGGTGTCTGCGGGTCCACAGGGTACGGTGCCTGCTGCCGGACCGATGACTTTATCCTGGGTTCCTGGTAACGAGGTGAACGCGGCACCGGGTACGCCGATCAGTTTGTCGTTACAGGCGACGAACGCGCCGGATTTGTTGGCCGTCACGCCGATTCGCGTGAAGTTTGATCCCACAAAATTGCGCCTGAATGACGCCGAACAGGGCGATTTGATGACCCGTGACGGCATGCGTACCACACTGAGCAAGGACATCCGCAATGACACGGGCGAGGCGACGATTTCGGTGTCGCGCAACCCGGGTGCTGCGGGCGTTTCCGGATCGGGCGGCATCGTGAGCCTGCGCTTTACGGCGCTGGGACGCGGCAACTCGACGGTGATCATCGAGCAGATCGGGTTGCAGAATTCGCAGCAGCAGGGCATCGCCGCAGCGCCTCCGCAACCGGTACGCGTGAATCTACAGTAGGAATTATGCACCGGCGGAGGAGATCGCAAGCTGGCCTGACCTTGATTGAGCTGATCGTGGCGTTCACGATCCTCATCATGCTGACGGCTATGTCTGTGCCGCTGGCGAGGTACAAGGTCCGGCGGGATAAGGAGCGGGACCTGCGGGTGGCGCTTCAGGAGATGCGCCGGGCGATCGATAGCTACAAAGACGCGGTGGATCGCGGCGAGATCGGGCCGGTGAAGGTGGAGACCGACGGGTACCCGGAAACGCTGGAGATGCTGGTGGAAGGCGTCAAGAAGTCCGGACAGGTGGATAAGAAGGTGAAGTTCCTGCGGCGGATTCCGAAGGATCCGTTCACGAACAGTACGGACTGGGGTAAGCGGAGTTGGCAGGACGATCCGAAGTCCACGAGTTGGGGCGGCCAGAACGTATTTGATGTATTTACCAAATCCACAGAAAGGGCACGCGATGGCACGTTGTATTCCGAGTGGTAATTCGTCGAAGATGATGACGCGCCGTCAGGCGGGCTACACGCTGATCGAGATCATGATCGTGATGACGATCATCCTGATCATCGTGGGCATCGCGGTGCCGATGTACCAGAAGTCGCTGGTGCGGGCGAAGGAAGCGGTGCTGAAGAACAACCTCTTCACCTTGCGGACGGTGATTGATGAATACACGTACGACAAGCAGAAGGCTCCGCAGTCGCTCAATGATCTGGTGACGGAGCAGTATCTGCGTACGATCCCGATCGATCCGATGACCGGTAGCGCAGATACCTGGCAGGTCGTGATGGAGGACGCGCTGACGAGCGTCAACCAGACGGAGCCGGGGATCTTCGACGTACGTAGCGGGTCCGAGGGCAAAAGCCTGGACGGTACGGCATACGCCGAGTGGTAACAACGGGCTAATCCATTTCCCTCCTCAGATCCTCCCGGGCGTGCCTGGCACCGTTCCGCTTCCGGTGACAGGCACTGAGGAGCTGAGCGGTGGCGCTAACGCTCTGACAATGCTTAGGAAAACTGGACGGTGGCGATCCGGGTGATCTCCGGGATGAAGACTTCCGTCGTCGTACCGCGCACGGCTGCTTCCAACTCTTTCGACGGCAGTCCCGGACGGTGTAGCACGGCCTTGCGGTACATGCCCTGGATTCGCGCCTGTACCTCGCCTTTTGTGGACGATGTGCCGTAGTTGATCAGGTGCGCAGCGCCTCCCGAGGTCGCAACCGCGATCACGGACGGCGCGTTCCAGATGCGGATGGGACGCTTGGCGTGCGTCACGATGTCGATGACGTCCAGGGCGTGCTCGCTCGGGTCCGCGATGCGTTTGCGATAGGCGCAGATCGCACCCTTGCCGTGGGCGTAGAAGATGCGATCGTCCTGGGTCTTCACCGCGTGGGATGCGGCGGGCTTCCACCAAGCGTTCTCCGATACGTCGTCCGTGACGACGGTACAGCCTTGCGACGCCAGTTGTAGCAAACTCTTTGCCAACTCGGGCTTGAATGGCGCGCGTACTGCGGTGGTGACAAACGCCAAAAGTCCCGGCGGGAGCGATGCGGGAACACTGCGAGTCAACATCGGCGACCCGCTGCGGCGGAATAACAGATTCGCGATCTCTGCCGTAGGCCGTCCAGGCTCCACCAACGCCTGAATCGCCGGCATCGGCGGCTTTTGGAACCATGCGGCATTGGTCTTGAGCCACTGCGCGGTAATGCCTAACTGCTTCCAGGCGGCGACGGCCTTCGCGTCCCCGGCGAGTAGCGCCGTGCGGAACTGCGGATCCATCGACAGGATGTAGTTGCCACCCATAACTCGGGCTTCCACCAGTGCCAGCGTCAATGTGTCGAACGGCACCGCGCGATCTGCCGACAGTCCCGCTGCAGGACCCGCCTGATACGCGAGCAGCGCCGGGACATTCGGGTACAGCGCGCGGAGGTAGGCGATCCAATAGCCGTTGGAGTCCACCCAGGGCTCGCGGCTCGCCATGGATGCTTCATCGTCGCGGCCCGCTGCCGCGCCTCGCCCGATGCCAGGCCAAAGTCCGGTGGACAATGCGGCGTACCCGGATGCTTCCGCGGGTAGTTGCGCCAGAGTGAAGGTCTTGAGTTCGGACTGGGGGATGGTTTCGATGCCCGCTTTGCTGCAGGCTTCACGAAACGCGGCGTTGTTCTCCTGCGGTTCGCCAGGAACCACTAGCGTCTGAATCCCCGCCTGCTTCAACAGCGGCAAATGCGCGGGGACGCCGTCCGCCCAACGCAGAATCATCCCGGTCCGGAAGTCCATATATCTCAAACGATATCGGAAACCGGGTGCGGAGGGGAAGCCCAGGCGCGGACCTTGGGCCAGATCACAACCGCCACCGCCGGCAGGTACAGCGTGAGCACGATGAAGTTCTGCCAACCCATCGGTACGGCGGACCATCCACCTTCGGTATTCCAAAACACGGCGCAGTTCACCCAGCTGGCGGCCACCAGCAGCCACATCTGCCCGCGCGACCCTGCGGCAAGGAGCAGCGGCAACTGGTCGTACACCATGCGCTGCGGCATGCACGCCATGAGTACGATCAACAATGCGCGGCGGTCCGGCCAGGCAAGGAGCGAAAGCAGCACGAGGGGTCCCAACGGAAGCACCAGGATGGGAGGCTTGATGCCCTGATAGGTGGACGTCTGGTGCAGCCAGACGGCAGGCCAGTCCGGCTTGCAGATCAGGCTCGCGGCGAGCACCGCCAACGGCACCCACGACCATCGCCACAAGAACCGAGGCTCTCGAATGTGCGGCAGCCATCGCGCCAGCGCGATGGGGATGGCGATGTTGGGCTTCATCAACAGCAAGGGCATCGCCTGCGGCAGGAACCACAGGCAGCAGAGCAACGGCGTCCACTGAACCCACAGCAATGCGTACACAAAGTTCCAGCTCAGCAGCATCGCCAGGCGCCACTCTTCGCCGCTGCGGAAGACGCAGTACGCCAGAAGCAGCACCGACAATCCAAAAAAGACAGAACCCGCGGCGATATCTGGCATCCAGGCGACCGGCAGCGCTGCAAAGGCCGAAGGCAGCGGATACGGGATCGCATAAGGGCCGGGGGCGTAGCCGTAGGGGTCACGTCCACCGAGAAGGTCCCGCATGGCACGCAGCGCCCATTTGAAATCCCCCGCGCCGACCTCGGGATTGGCCTGATTGTGGGCCTTTAGGATGACAAAGCAGAGTCCGCCGACCAGAGCGGCAAGCATAGCGGCAGCCGCCCAGGCTTTAGCGGGATGTGCGTGGTTGGTCTGACGGCGTACGGCCACAAATCAGTTATCGGCGTACGCGCGAGCGGGCTATAGGACTCCGTAACGCCGCTTCAGTATCTCGAACAGGCAGTTCGGCGGGTAAGGTTGATCTTTGGGTACGCGATGCCGCTTCCAGATCTCGTGCCACAGGTGAACGGCGAACGAGTTGACGCCAAACTCCGGAGCCTTGCCGGGCAGAATCGCATTGAGCCAGTCGGCCATGTCCAGTGGGCAGAATGCAGCGGCATCCGCCACGCGATCCTGCAGGCCCTGCTCCTTTACGACGCGCCGCAACAGGTCCGGCCCGAGTTCGCACCATTGGATGGAAGCAGGGTCGCGACTCAGCGCGGTATCGCGAAGGTGGCACATCACCGGGTCGCCAGGCTCCGCGAACAATACCGACGGCATCGGATAGGCTTTACCGTCGCCGTGGCGCTCGGATGCAAACAGAACGTGCTTTGGTCGTGGAAAGGGCCGCAATGCGATGACATCGCAGTCGCACCACCAGCCGCCCTTTTTCGCCAGGAGCGTGTAGCGGAACAGATCCGCGAACGTGGGGTGGCCAGTGGCTTGCTTGTCGAACGCTGGATCCCATCGCAGGACTTCACTCGCGCTCATCTGGGTCGCGCCGTCGGGCAACCCGGCGAGGCGGTCTTCGTCGGTGTACACATGGACTTGGTGCCCATGCTCGAGGAACGACCGCATGGCCAACTGTTCCAAAGGACTCAGCTGGCCACGAACCCAGAGCATCTGGATGGGGAATGACGTCACACCGGGAATCCGTTGGTGGCGATTTCGTCGAGCTTTTGCAAGGCCTTCGTGTACGGTCCACCAGCGGCCTTGACCAATTGATAGACGGCGCTTCTTTCGATCGCCTCCCGGATCCAATGCCGTACATGCGGGCGAAACAGGTAGTCGGACATGGCGAGAGCAATGATCCAGGAGCTTAGATTGTCACCTGGATAGTGAACGCCAGCCATGACACGCCGGTCGCCGATGTCCACGGCGAACTGTTGCAAGCACTCGTGATTGCTCTGCGTCAACTTCACGCACTCGTCGATCCAGTCATCCACCACGCCTGCGACGCCGATTAGGCCGTACAAGGTATGGCCGCTGCAGGCCGAGGGGCTCAAAGCGGTAGTCGCACGCAAATAAGGGAACGGCGGAATGCCGGGCATGAGCAGCGACATTTGATACGGCCGCGGACGCTGCAGCAGGAACTTGATTCGGGCGTTGGCGGGAAAGATACGGTCGGCGTTCTTGATGAGGCTGCTTGGCATCAGGTCCGCGACTTCTTTTTTGAGGGTGGTATCGTAGCGGCCGTAGTACGACCCGATTTGCTTGAACAATGGATGGCCGGAGCCGCTATCCTCGATCTGAAACAGCACGCGGTGGGTTGGCAGGTCGGCACCGGCGTTTGGGGATTTGGGACGCTCGTCGAGGCCCCGTTCCACGCCCATCGCAGCAAAGATTTCAAAGTCCGCGCGGGTGATCGCTGCCATATGGGGTCCATTGGTGGCACTTGCTGCCCAAGTCCGATTTGCGTGGTCCCATGAGGGCCACAAGCATTCATTCAGAACCTTTACGATCTTGTCCATCCATACAGGCCAGGCGGACGCAGGTTGAAACGTAGGCTTTGGCTCGGGCAGTTGCGACGGCGTGCCAAACGTGTGGTCCATACCGCCGTAGGGAGGGAAAATGATTGGCGGATCAGCTTGCGGCTGCATCAACATGCTCTCCTTGTTGTTCATTACAAAAATCCTGCCAAAGCTGGCGGTAACAAGCTTCGGTATCCTGAGCGATTCGCGGACCGTCGGTGAGCAGCGAACGCGCTACCTTGTCGCGCATCGTTTCGCGGAGTGCGGCTAGCTTAGTCACGTCCTGTACCAAGCTCGTCGCGACCCGCACGTACTCGTCAACATCCTTGGCGCACCACTCGCCGAACCCTGCGCGATCGAGCACCCAATTGCCAATTCGACTGACGTGATAGTCGCCATGCAACGACACCACTGGAACGCCCATCCACAAGCATTCACAAGTCGTGGTCTGCCCGTTGTACGGGAAGGTATCGAGCGCTACATCGCACTGCGCGACCGCCCTCAGATGGCCAGGCATTGGCTCGGGTGGTGCGAAGACGAGGCGTTCCGTTGCATCGATACCCCGATCGCCCAACGCCCTTGCGTACAGTTCGCGTTCGAAGGATTCGGGGTTCATCAGGTCGCTCGAAGCGGTGTGGATCAAAAGCTTGGATGTGGGAGCGCTTCGCAATACAGCGGCAATGGCATCCCAACAGGGGGACGTCATCTTTTGAATGCGCTGAAACATGCCGAAGGTGGCGAAGCCGTTTCTTAGCATCGGCAGGGGGCCGGGCGGTGGAGCATCCGGTCGCGGATTGTAGGCCATGTAGCCGCCCGCCACTCGCAGCACTTTGCGTTCGGAGTACTGGTTTTCCGTGCCTTCCGGACAGACCCAGCGGTCGGCCAGGATGGCATCAAAGCAGGACATCCCGAGGGTGCTTGGATAGTTCGGAATGCGCACCTGCAACGGCGCAAGCCCCCTTGAGAACAGCGCGGTCCGCCCGTTCGAGTAATGGCCCGAGGTGTCGACAAGGATGTCGAGCTGATCGCGGCGGATCGTGTCTACAAGCTCGTCGTCCGAGGCATGGCGCATCCGGCGCCAATGGTCGGCAAGACCTTCGCATTCGAGCGACGCATAGTCGCAGACACCGGCAAGATCGTAGATGAAGATCTCGTACTGTGCGGCATCGCGGTAGCGAAGGAGATGAGCCAGAAAGTAGTAGGACTGATTCTGGTGAAACTCAATGCCCAGGTAGCCGATACGCAAACGGCGGCCGGGGTTGCGATCCAGCGGAAGATTGTCGCGGGCGGACGGCGCAAATCGCGCGGCCCATTGCTCATGCGCGTTACGAATTCCACCTGCGTCCATGCCATCGTGGTGCAAAAGCGTGGCCAGATAGAAAGAATGCAGTTGCCGCGAAGCTGTCTGCTTCGCGATGAGCGACTCCACAATCGCATAAAAGCCTTGGGCATCGCCGGCTTGCCACAACGCGTACGCCAGTTGTTCGGCAAGTCCATCGTCGTCTGGCCTGCAGGCGTGAGCCAATTGCCGGTGCTTCGCAGTGTCTGTGGCGTGCCCGTGCTCATCTAGGATGTCGGCAAGGAGCGTATGTCCTTCGGCAAAGTCAGGCCGCTCCTGCAGCCAGTCCTGCAGTTTGTCCACCGCGACCTCAGCACCTTCGACCTCGTAGATGGCTTCGGCCCAACGCAGCAGATCCTGTCCGGTCAGTTCGCCACCGGATCGCACAGCGTCCTGATAACGCGCGGCCGCCGCTGCAAGGTCACGCCGCTCATACTGCGCGCGGGCCGATTGGCGCAGTAGCGCAGCGTCATCCGGAAAATGAAAAAGTCCCGCCTGCGTGGTTTGCAGCATCTCGTCCCACGCCGCAAGCTTGGCTTGTACAGCAGCCAGGTTCTGGAACCAGGATGGACGTACCTCGGCACCGCCTTCGCGACAGGCGCGGCGAAGCAACTGTACCGCATCGCCGGCGCGACCCTCGTGCAACGCGAGTACGCCGAGGGTTTGTAGCGCAGCTATGTTGCCTGACGCGAGTTCCAGGTCCGCCGCAGCCCTTGACTGCGCGAAACGTCCGCTCGCGGCGAGGCGAGCGGACTCCACTTTACTCGTCATCGATCTTCAGGATCATGTCCCCGTTCTTGTCGATCGACAGTTGAAACTTGAAGTCCTTCACATCCTTGGCTTCTACCGTCAACTTGCCGCCTTTCGACTTGAACAGTAGCGACCCTGCGCCGATCTCCGCCTTGTACGGATGTGGCGTGTCGGGCTTGAAAGGATGTGGCGTGTCGGGCTTAAACGGATGTGGCGTCTCTTTTTTCTTCTTGCTGCCACCGCCGCCTGTTGCCGCATACATCGCACTGCCAGTGCCGCTGCCAACCCCACCCCTGCCTGGGTGCGGTGTCATGATCACGACATCAGCTTTTCCGAGCTTTACCTTCTTAGGCATTCCCTTCCGATCTCCATTTCTGTGACTGCTTGGGTTCTTCGCTACAACCGCATATCTGCGATGAGCTGTACGAACCTGGGTAGGCTTCGCAGGCTATCGAGAAATGGGTTGACCTTGATATACAGCAGGCTGGTTGGATTGGTGGTTCGCGCCCTCTCCAACAGCAGGACTGCCGTTTCGAGATTTCCGATCAACGCATTCGGCAGCGCCAGATCCGCCGGCGAATACGCTTTGTTCCGCTCACCTTCGGCTATCTTTTCGAGGTACGGCGTGAGCAAATGCGTTTCTCTACGAGCTGCGTACACACTGGCGAACATCCGGGTCGACAGTGGTGCCTTCACCCCAACGGCGCCCTTCTGTTCTAAAGACTCGAGGATCGCGGCCTGTTCCAACGCCTTCTGATACCAGCGCCGCGCATCGTCCCCGGAACTCAACTGCGCCATCCGCAGGTACGCTTGCCCGACGTTGAATCGCGCACCTTCGAGGTTGCGCCCATCCATGACCGGCTCTCCCAGCGCGATGGCTTCCTGCGGGCGTCCGCAATACAAGAGGTACAGCACGGAGCCGACAATGGCAGCCTTCTCATGCGGGTCCTGCTGCAGTGCGAGGCGCATGTGATCCAGCGTCTCTTGGGTCCTGCCGAACTGAAGCGCAAAACCCGCGTACCAGCGATGCGCCCGGGGGAAGTGCGTCTTCAGCCGCATGGCTTCTGCATAGTGCTCTTGGGCTTGCTCCCACTTCCAGTTGTGTTGATAGATGGCGGCCAGTGAACAGTGCGCCTCAGCCAGTGATGGATCCAAACGCAACGCCCTATTGCAGGCCTCCGTCGCTTGCGCGAGGCGCGACAAGCTGTCGCCCGTCGTATAGCCGGCCTGTGCCAAGTGGGCATCCGCCAGCGCGGACCACGCCAGAGCAAATTGCGGATCTTCCTGAACAGACAGTTTCAAGTACCGTTCTGCTTCCGCTATATTGCGCGACGACGAATCTTCCATCAGCGTCTTAGCACGGATGAAATGATCGAGCGCCAGTCCACGCCCGGGGGACGCATTGCCGCCACCCATCGTGTCCTGCCACGCCCACGACGCGTTCAACCAACCACTTAACTGCTGCGCCAACTGCCCCGCGAGCATCTGCCCGATGGATACCGTGGTACCTGCGGCAATGCTCCCGCTCCAGCGGCTCATGGCAAACGTGAGGTCGCGCAGTTGAACATGTAGTTCGGGCTTGTTTCGGCCCTGCGCGACAGCGCTCGCGAGCAGGAACCTGGCGCCACCCCCGTCCGGCATCTGGCGCGCCGTCTTTCCAGTTAAGAACGCTCTGGCGATGCCCTGCTTTGCAAGCAGCGAGGACACCTCCACCAGTGCGCGACGGCATTCGTTGTCAAACGCTGTGTCTTTGCTCTGCCCTTCCAGGTCCGCAATCGCCACCGTTGCCGGACCACGCCGTAGATGGTTGACGCAGTACGCACTAGCACCGCCCGCCGCCAGCAGGGCGGCAACGCTCGACAGCACAACCTTTCGCCTGTTCCACAACATTGGCGGACCGTTGTGCAGAATCCCCCGCAAATCCGCCACACTTTGCGGGCGCTTGGCGGGTTCCGCCTCCAAACACTTTTCAATCGCGTAGGCCCATGTGCGATCCGCGTTGGGCTGGTACTCCAACAAGCTCGGCGCATCCTGGGTCAGGCGCTTGCTCGAAATCTCGGTCGGCGTAGCACCCTCAAAGGGACGCCGGCAGCTCAACATCTCAAACAGAATCACGCCCACCGCGTGCAGATCCGATGCAGGGGTCGCCTTGCCGCCGGTCAGCAACTCTCGCGCCATGTACGCCGGTGTACCGCCGCCGCTTGAGAAAGCCTCCGTCGTTTCGGTCTTCTGGCGCATCGTGGCCGGGTCCAAACGCCGGGCCAGACCGAAATCCATGATCACTAAACGTACCGGATTTCCGGTCAGCATCAGATTCACGGACTTGAGGTCGCGATGCACGACCCCGCTTTGATGCGCCGCTTCCAGCCCTGCCAGCAACTGCTCTGTGTACGTGCGCACCACCGGCAGCGGCAGTGGACCCTGGATCCGCAACTCCTCCGCCAGGGTACGCCCGTCGATCCACTCCATCGTGAAGAACGGGACGCTCTGGCCTTCTGCCAGATCGACGTGCACGTCGTACAGCTTGCACACGTTGTGGTGCGCAATCTGGCGCGCCGTGTTGATCTCATTGCGCAGCATCGAAGCGGCCGCGCGGCTACCCAGAATGCCGTGCTGCAGCGTCTTCACCGCAACGTTGATGCGCTGCACCCGGTCGTATGCTTTGTACACTTCGCCGGTACCGCCGGCGCCTAAGAACTCGCAGATCTCGAAACGATCCAGCAGCGTCTGCCCGATGGCGAACGAGTACGCACGCTCCATCTGCGCGTTCCAAACGGACTGCCCGATGTCAGGCGCATCTGCCGTCTTCACGTCGATCAGTTCGCGTACCGCCGTTGCGACATCGGGTTCCAGGCCTTCGATCTCTCTCAGGTGTTGTTCTCGAAGCTCAGGCGCAAGATCGCCGATCCGTAGGTACAGATCCTTGATCTTCGCCCACTTGGCTTCCTCGTTCATGCCTTATGTGAGGTACTAGCGGCTTTTGCGAGCGCCGGGGGACACCCTTGCGTCATATTTTTGGCGAGCCATTTTTTGGCGAAGCGCAAGTGGCGGTCGATGGTCTTTTCGGTGACGCCTCGTATCTCGGCGATGTCTGTTATTGCAATACCGCCGAAATAGACCAGCTCAATCAGGTCCGCAAGCATGGGGTCAAACGTCGCCAGGCGATCGATCCCTTCGTGAACCGAGAGGATTTCGTCGAAGGTGTGCGCCGCTGGTACAAGAGCGTGATCGAGCGGTAGCTGCTGTAGCTTGGGGGGCCGTTTGGAGGCACGGCTGGCACGGATGTAGTCGATCAACCGGCGGCGGAGCAGGCGCGCCCCGGTCCGAAAGAAGTGTTCGCGATCCTGCCAGTCAATCTTTTCGGTTTTGATGAGCTCCAGCAGAACTTCGTTTGCCAGCGCGGTGGCGGGCAATGAGATGTCGTTGCGTTTGGGACCTATGATCGCGCGAGCCATGGCGCACATCCGTGCGTAGACCGCGTCTGCCAGTTGGTTTTGCGCAGCGGCATCCCCAGCCCGGACGCGACGCAGGAAAAGCGTGATGTCTGAATCCGCATTTCCCGGGCTCATAGGGCTTTTATTCTACATCAATACCCACACAATTCCAGCTACTGGAGAAAGCGTTTTAATACATTCCTTGTAATCGTGGAAACACTACGATCGACCAGTAACGCCGGAACCCAGGTGATGGACCCAACAGAGAACACTGCGCCTCCATTGCCCGGCTCGTGCAGCGTGATTTCGGATCCACCGTCGTCGATGTTCGTACCCTTGGCAATCAAAACGGTGTTGGCAGGAGATGATGCACTGCGCTTGTCGGTCTCATGTCCGGAAGCGCCGCCGGGAATGCGTTCGTGCAAGGTGACCTCGCCAAATAGATCGCCATTCGCTAATCCCGTGCCTTCCATCACCCAGTGGGACGCATCGAGTACACGGTACGGCGCCGATGTCATGATGCCTGTCTCGGTACACACCACGCCCAGCAGAGCAGCTTCCGAAACACCCGTCGTGCGATGCATGCGGCTCTCGTACATAGACCCGTCGGGGGCCTTGCCGCCCATTTCGCCGTACTCGCTTTCGAGGTGTGACAAACACCGCATACTGGTGCCGTCGTCCGAGAGTACGACTTCGCAGTTGAGTCCGTTACCGCCCAGATACATATAACGGCCGCCACGTTGAAACACCCAGTCTTTGACTTTGCGGACCATGTCGCGAGTCCAGTATTCCGGATGTACGGCGGAGATCAGAACGTCATAGGAATCAAGCGGTAAGACGCCATCATGCAACTGGGATTCGGCATACAGGTCATACTCAAACCCTTCGCGTTCGAGCCAAGCGTACAACCGCCATTCGCCGGGACCGAGTCCACCTTGTGTACGCCCGCGGGAGGGTTCGCCGGGGTCCTGCGGGTTGTCGAAGAAGTGGTTGTTGGGGTCGGGACGGTCAAACGATAGCGGGCGGTATTCATCGTCCTTGGGCAGCCATGTACCGAAGGGCTTGCGGTTCTCGTAGCGGTGCAGGTCCTGCCGCCCGTACACGACGGGTCGCTCGGGGAGTTGGTCGGCGTTGATGTAGTTACTGCGTCCGCCCCAGTTGTTATAGGCGTTCCAGGTCAAGGTGGACGCGAGTACGGCGATCCGCGCCTTGGGCTTGGCAGGCGCGACGATCCACGGGAACGAGTACGCCTGGCCAGAGGGCGTGCGCGTCCATAGTACGTACAGCCCGCTACGTTCCGGCCCTTCGATCACCCCCGGCGGCGCGACATACCCGACCGTGTTCCACCGGCATCCGGTCTGCGTAAAGTCACCATCGGGCAGGATCTGGCGGCTCGCCTGCGGACCATGCTCGTCGATCCAGGTTACGGTTTGGAGCCGCTCGGGCTTCAGACCGTACCGCCAGAGCGACAGTTCGTACGGCTCCAGCGAATGCACGCGGAACTCTGCGGGTTCGCCACTGCGCACCCACTTGGGCCACATGTACCCGATGAGGTTGTTGGACAGCAGGCGGAACTGGTACGGCACAGCGCCGATCTGTATGGCGACAGTCTTGGCGCCGTACCCGTCCTTGGCGAGGGTGACGCGATACGCGCCATCCGCCAAGTCGCCATAGAACGCGCCGCGCGGGGACGAGCGAAGTATCGTGATTTCGCCCGTCTCCACGCTTTCAAACTCGGCCGCCACATCGAACAGGGCCAGGTACATCTCGTCGCTGACATACGCAAGCAGTCTCATTTCGCCCAGCATTATGGCATGTCCCATGTACAGCACGCGGGATGCCGTGCAGAATGATGGAAAGTACGATGATGAAACGTTTCGCAGAGCTGAACCGCGAGGAACTTCGCGAGCTTGCCCCGCAGTCGATGGTGGTGCTGCCGATCGGGGCGACCGAGCAGCATGGTCCGCATCTGGCAACCGGCATGGATTACTTCACGGTGGAATCGATCGCACTGGAAGCAGCGGCGATCGCTGGCCAGGGCATATCGGTGATTGTCGCGCCCGCGCTGCCGTACGGTTCGTCGCACCACCATCTGGTATTTGGCGGAACGCTGTCGTTCACGACGGAAACCTACCGCCGCATGCTGTACGAACTGGTGGAATGCCTGGTGATCGACGGTTTCAAACGCATCTTTTTGTTGAATGGGCACGGCGGCAATCAGGAGTTGATGCAGCTTGCCGTACGCGACATTGTGTTGACGCATCCGGTACGTGCGGCGGCAGGGTCGTATTGGAACATCGCGCGGCAGGACCTGATCGAGAAGGCGGGGGCTGAGCCGTCGCGCCTGCCGGGTCACGCCGGGGAGTTTGAGACGTCGGTGATGCTGTCGCTCAACCCGGCGCTCGTGTCAAAAGACCTGCCGCATCGCGACACGAACCCGGCGGCCAAGCTCCCGTCCACGTATCGCGACGAGCGTCATGGCTTTTGGAAGGATATCAACGGCCACACGGACAGTCCAGATCTGGCGACGGCTGAGAAAGGCGCGCTGTACCGCAAGGTGATCGCGGAGGCGGTGGCGAAGGCTTGGGTGGAGTTCGCGGCTACTACTTCCTGAACAGGTACACCGCGACCTCGGCTGTCAGGTTCGGAAACGCCGTCACTTCCTTCGCGCCTGCCAGGAAGATACGCCGCTCGATGATCCAGCCTTCTTTCTTGGCGGTCTCTTCAAAGTCGTCCACGGTGAGGTAGTGCAGGTTGGGCGAATCGTACCAGTCGTACGGGAAGAGGTCCGTTTTGGGGGCCCTGCCGCTGAACAGGTGTGACACTCGGACGCGCCAGTGGCCGAAGTTGGGGAACGCGACGATCGCTCGTTTGCCGACGCGCAGCATGTCGTTCAGGACATGCATCGGACGCCGCGTTTCCTGCAGGGTCTGGCTCAGGATCACCATGTCGAACGCGCCGTCCGGATAATCGCTCAGCGCCTCTTCGATGTCGCCCTGATAGGCGGACACGCCGCGCGCGATCGCCTTCTGTACCTTCGACGCCGATAGCTCGACACCGCGCGCCTGTACGTTTTTGTTTTCTACCAGCCAGCCGAGCAACTCGGCTTCGCCGCAGCCCAAATCCAGGACCTTCAGCCCTGGCTCGACGAGCTCTCCAATGATTGCGTAATCGCTACGCCCAAACAACGAATGTACGAACGCCACGCGAGCTTTACCGGAGCCCTTTCATCGTGCCTGCCAAAAAGCCTTTGATCAGTTCGCACTGCTCGTCGATTTCCACTAAAAACGCGTCGTGGCCGTAGTTGGACGTCAATTCGACAAAGGCCACGTCGCGATTGCGGCTGCGCAGCGCTTTGACGAGTTCCAACGATTGATAGGTCGGGTACAACCAGTCTGACGTGAAGCTCATCACCAGGAATCGCGTGTCGGTATTTTCAAACACCGTCGCGAGCGACGCGCCACGGCCCTGCGTGACATCGAAGTAATCCATCGCCTTGGTGATGTACAGATAGGAGTTGGCGTCAAAACGGTCGACAAACTGGCCGCCGCGATAGCGCAGGTAGCTTTCGACCTCGAAGTCCACGCCAAAGTGGAAACCCACGGCGTCCTTCTCACGAAGGCGGCGGCCGAACTTGCTGCGCATCGAATGGTCGCTCATGTACGTGATGTGGCCCACCATGCGCGCTACCGACAATCCACGAGCCGGACGAGACTTGCCGTAATAATTGCCGTCCGCCCAATCGAGGTCCGCCATGATCGCCTGGCGGCCTACCTCATTGAAGGCGATCTGCTGCGCTGAATGCCGCCAGGTGGACGCGATGGGGATCGCACCAGCCACCATCTCCGGATACGCGGCGGCCCATTCCAAGGCCTGCATGCCGCCCATCGAGCCTCCAGCAACGGCCAGCAGCTTTGGGATGCCGAGATAGTCGATCAGCATCTTCTGCAGTCGAACCATGTCGCCGATGGTGATCACCGGGAACGACATCGCATAGGGTTGACCCGTTTCCGGGTGGATCGACGAAGGTCCGGTAGTGCCGCGACAGCCGCCTAAGACGTTGGTGCAGATCAGAAAGTACTTGTTGGTGTCGAACGCCTTGCCGGGGCCGATCATGTCGTCCCACCAGCCGGGCTTGCCGTCCTCGCTGATGCCCGCGGCGTGCGCGTCGCCCGTGAAGGCGTGCAACACCAGGATGGCGTTGGACTTGTCGGCGTTCAACTGCCCGTAAGTTTCGTACGCACAATCCACCTGCAACAGCGTAGCCCCGGAATCGAGGCGAAGCTGGCCAAATTGCGCGATCTTGGTGGTGACGGTGCCGGTTGTTGCGGCGTTCATAGGCTATCGAATGCGGTGAGGATGCTACTAGTGTAATCGCTACAATAGAGAGGTTGCCTCCCGCCGCATCTATCCTGCGCATTCTGTACGTTTGCGTCTTCTGGTTGTCGCTGCTCACCATTCATGTTGTTTGGCCGCAGGCCGGCGGGCAAACACACCTGGATATCATGACGTGGCCTTGGAAGCTGTTCCTTCCGATTGCCCTCGCCGGGGCCGTTACCGGTATGACAGTGGCCGCCGTGGAGGGCGAAAACTTCTGGAATGCCCGCACTCTTAGGTGGTTAGTACTGTTAGTCACCCTAGCACTTGCTATGTCTTTCGTAACGTACTACTATCATTTGCACGAAAACGACAACCTAGAGGAAGCTGTGCCGGAACAAACCGCGTTTCATCGCGACCATTCCGGGTAGGACCCCTTTTATATGGCGGAAGCCTGGCGCGACACCGAACTACAAGACCCCGCCGCTGCGGCAGAGCAACACAACCCTTCGACATCGGATCTGTTGTCCTGGGCCCCTGCCGGCAGCCCGATGTTTGTGGATTACACCGCGGACGCGATGAAGCAAGTTCGCGACCACGTGATTGTCGGCTTCCACCGCCTGGCCAAACGTGGCATTGAATGCGGCGGCGTGTTGTACGGCAAGCGCGAAGGCCGCAAGGTGACCGTCACACAGATTCGCGAAATCATTTGCGAATACAAGACGGGCCCATCGTTTGTACTGTCCGAGCGTGACAAGAGCTTTCTGGCCGACCTGCTGAAGAATCCACCGGAAGAGCTGGCATCGCTCACGCCTGTGGGTTTTTACATCTCGCATACCAAGGACGATATCTACGCCACGGATCGCGACATGGCGATCTACGACACGTTTTTTCCACAGGTCTGGCAGGTGATGCTGATTCTGCGTCCGGCCCGCCAGGGTGCGTTGCGCGCGGGCTTTTTTGTACGCGGGCAACTGGGCGAGTTCCGCGGCGACCATAGCTTTGAAGAGTTCGATATTGACGGTCCGGAAACACCGGCGGAAACCGCAGCATTGATGGCGGCGGCACGCGGCATCAACGAACCTCCACACCAGCAGCAGCAACAGGTGCCCGCGCCCCGGCCTCGCGCAGCAGCGGCGGCTGCAAGCAGCAGTGGCGCCAGCAACATTGCCGATTCACTGTTTCTGCCGTCGAACCCGATCTCTGCTTTACCTGTAGAACAGATGCCCGTCCGCGCGCTGGATCGCAACTGGGGAGGCGGCAACGCTGTGGCCCCGTCGCGTTCCACCACAACCAGCCCTGCGCCGTACGCGGGCAGCGGACTCGCAACTCGCGGTTTTCAATACTCCGGCGTCGAGTCTCGACCGTACTATCCTCCGCCGGCCGCGATGGCCCCGGCCCGTTCGCGCCAATGGCTGTGGTTCGCCGCCTGGTGCGCCAGCCTCCTGGTGGTTGGCATCGGAGCCTACTGGTTCATCACCGTACGTCAGGCCGCGCCGCTGTTGCTGCGTCTTGCGGAACAGGATGGCGACCTGCGGATTGAGTGGGACCGTTCGGCCCCGTCTGTACGCAATGCTGCCTTGGGATCGCTTGAAATCCGCGATGGCAGCCGTACCAAGGTCGTACGCTTGACCCCGGACCAGTTGGCCATTGGGTCGTACTTGTATCCGCTGTCTGCGGGTGACGTGTCGGTACGTATGAACGTCAACGGGACGTGGTCGGCGGCCGTGGAAGAATCCGCGAGTTTTGTGGCGGAAGCGCTGCCCGGGTCATCGAGCGGCAAGGCCGACGCGGAACTGCGCCAGCATCGAGACAAGCTGCTGCTGGAGAATCGCAAGCTGAAGAACGACACCAAGAAGCTGGAAGACCGGCTGGAGGCGCTGGAACGTAAGCTCAACGCTGTCGCCGCCGCCGATGAACCCGCCCCGGCGCCAAAGCGCGCCAATCGGGGACGCTAGCAACCACTGGCGTTCCGCTACACTCGGAACCGGTGCGAGTCTTAGCGTTACTTTTCAGCTGTTTTTGCCTGGCGTCTGCCGCCGACCTGGATTACGGTCGCGACATCCGCCCCATCCTGTCCGAAAACTGCTTCCACTGCCACGGGCAGGACAGCAAGAAGCGCATGGCCGGTCTGCGTCTGGACGAATCGCCCAGTGGCGCCGCCGTACACGCGGACAAGATCCTGGATCGCATCACCACCGCCAACAAAGCGCGCCAGATGCCGCCCGCGTACTCCAACCGTACGCTCACCAGCGACCAAAAAGCCCTGCTCAAGCGCTGGCTCGATGAAGGCGGCAAGTACAGCAAGCACTGGGCGTTTGTACCTCCGGTCGCGCCGCCCGTGCCGTCGGGTGCAGCCAACCCCATCGACGCCTTTGTCCTGCGCAAGTTGCAGGCGGAAGGACTGAAGCCGAGTCCCGCAGCCAAGCCCGCCGCATGGCTACGCCGCGCCTCGCTGGATCTTACCGGCATCCCGCCGACTCTCGCCGAGATCGACGCTTTTGAGAAGGACGCCGCCAAAAACGGCGATGGCGCCTACGCGCGTACTGTCGATCGTCTGCTGGCCAGCCCGCACTACGGCGAACGGATGGCGATTGACTGGCTGGACGTCGCGCGTTATGCCGACACCCACGGCTTCAACAACGATTCCGAGCGCGAGATGTGGCGCTGGCGCGATTGGGTGATCCAGGCGTTCAACAGCAATCAACGGTACGACCGGTTCCTCACCGAACAACTCGCCGGCGACCTGCTGCCCAACCCGACGCTCGAACAGCGCATCGCCACGGGTTACGGCCGCAACCACGTCATCAATTCCGAGGGCGGCATCATCGAGGAGGAGTACCGCGTCGAGTACGTGTCCGACCGTGTGCGTACGCTCGGCATGTCCTGGCTGGGGCTGACGCTCGAATGCGCACGCTGCCACGACCATAAGTACGACCCCATCACGCAGAAGGACCATTACCGCTTCTTCGCCTTCTTCAATAACGTTCCGGAGTTCGGCGAGGACGGTCGCGTGGCCAATGCCGTACCCATGATCCCGGCGCCCACGCCCGATCAGCAGCGGCGCATCGCGCGCTTGCAGGCGGACATCGCCAAGTTGGAACAGGTGAGCGCCCGCCTCAGCGCCGGTTGGAAGTTCAAGCCGATGACGCCGCCCGCGCCTCCTGCCGACGTCACCACGGCGCTGAATCTGGATTGCAACGACGGTCCCGCACCCGGCATCCAGGGCAACGCGTGCATTGCGAAGGATGCGAAGACGCCTGCTGTGCCGATCGCGCGCCGCAATCCCCTGGCATTCCGCGTGTGGCTGCAGTCCACGGCCGCGGATACGGATGCTCCGATCCTGTCCACCATCGATTATTCGAAGAATGAAGCCGCCGTCGGCTATGCCAGCGGTACGGAACTTCGCCTGGTAAACGGCGAGGTCGAACTGCGCTTGAGCCAGCGTTTTCCGGCGTACGCCCTGCGTGTCCAATCCGAAGGCGCTCGCATCGGCGCTGGTGAATGGCGGCATGTCACGGTCGTGTACCCCGGCGTGGCTGCGGAGCCGGATGCCATGCGCATGAAGGCGGCGTGGGTCCGCATGTACATCGACGGCCGCGAGGTGCCGACGCGCATCCTGAATGACGGCGCGTCGCTTCCATCGCCGGGCGAAAAGCCGTCGAACCAGATCTTCAAGCTGGGTTGGGACAACGCAGGCAAGTCCGGCACGCGCTTCCAGGGCAAGCTGGACAACATCCAGATCCTGACGCGGGACCTCAAGCCCGAAGACGCCGCACGCTGGTTTGAAAGCGACGCTTTGCCGTACGCGCTCAGCCGTACGCAGCGATCTCCGGTGGAAACCGCCTGGATCCGTACCTACGCGCTGAAGGACAAGAACAAGCCGCTGGACGACCTGAAAGCCGAACTGTACGCCGTGCGGCGCGCATCGCCCATGACGATGGTGATGCAGGAACTCGAAGGTACACCACGGCCCACGCATCTGCTGCTGCGCGGACAGTACAACCTGCCGGGTGAAAAGCTGGAACCCGGCGTACCGGAAAGCCTGCTGGGCGCATGGCCCGCGGGCGCGCCGAAGAATCGGCTGGGCCTCGCGCAGTGGCTCACCAAGCCGGACCATCCGCTGACGTCGCGCGTGGTTGTGAATCGTTTCTGGCAGCAGTTGTTCGGCCAAGGCCTAGTCAAGACCAGCGACAATTTTGGCTTTCAGGGTGAGTTCCCCAGCCATCCTGAACTGCTGGATTGGCTCGCGCGGGACTTTGTCGACAACGGCTGGAATGTTAAGGCGCTGATGCGCAAGATCGTGCTGTCCGCGACGTACCGCCAGGACGCCGCAGGCTCCCCCGAACTCACCGCGCGCGACCCCGAAAATCGCCTGCTCGCCCGCGGACCTCGCTTCCGCCTGCCGGCCGAACTCATTCGCGATCAGGCGCTGGCCATCTCCGGACTCTTGACCGAAAAGCTCGGCGGCCCGAGCGTCTACCCGCTGCAAGCGGAGGACCTGTACAAGGGCATCGTGGTGGCCGCGGACTATCCGGGCACCAAGTACATCACCAGCAAAGGCCCGGATCTGTACCGCCGCAGCATGTACACCTTCTGGAAGCGCACCGTCACGCACCCTGCGATGACAGTGTTCGATGCGCCGGATCGAGAGTTCTGCATCGTCAAACGGTCCACCACGAATACGCCTTTGCAGGCGCTCACCTTGCTGAACGACCCGATCTATGTGGAAGCCGCCCGCAAGCTTGCCGAGCGTGCGCTGCGGGAGGACGCCAAGGCCCCCATCGCATACGCCTTCCGCCTCGCAACTGGACGACAGCCGGATGAGCGCGAGTCCCAGATCCTCAGGACTTCGTACGAAAAGCTGCTGCAGACGTATGAGAATGACCGCCGGTCAGCCGAGGCGCTGCTGACGGTGGGCCCCGCGCCGCGCGATCCCAAGATCCCGACGGCGCAACTGGCCGCCTACACCGGGGTAGCCAACATGATTCTGAACCTCGACGAGGTGATCACCAAGTGAAACAGCAGCTTTCCCGGCGTTCTCTGCTCGCCCGCACCGGCTACGGCTTGGGTGTCGCGGCCATGCAATCCTTGTTTGGCGGCACGCACTTTGCACCCAAAGCCAAGCGCGTCATTTATCTCTTTCAGGCTGGCGGACCTTCGCACCTCGACCTTCTGGATTACAAGCCGGAAATGAAGGACCGCTTCAATCAGGACATTCCGCCTTCTGTCTTCGGTGGCCAGCGCATCACCGGCATGGTGGCCAGCCAGGACCGCCTGCCCGTCGCGCCCTCGATGTACGGGTTCAAACAGCACGGCCAAAGCGGGCAGTGGTTCAGCAGTCTGCTGCCGCATACGGCCAAAGTCGCGGATGAGCTTTGCGTACTCCGCGCTTGCCACACCGAAGCGATCAATCACGACCCTGCCATCACCTTGCTCCAGACTGGCAGTCAACTCCCCGGCCGCCCGAGCATGGGCGCGTGGGTCGACTACGGCCTCGGCAGTGAGAACGCCAATCTGCCTGCATTCGTCGTGCTGAATTCTCTGCCCTCCAACGGCCAACCGGACCAGGGACTGCTCGCTCGCCTCTGGGGCGCGGGATTTCTGCCCAGCCGGTATCAGGGCGTACAGTTCCGCAACGGGAAGGACCCCGTCCTGCATCTGTCGAACCCGCCGGGACTGGACAGCAACGTCCGCCGCCAGCAGTTGGACGGCATCACCGCGCTGAATCAGCATCTGCGCGAAAAGGTGTCGGACCCGGAGATCGACACACGTATCGCGCAGTACGAAATGGCGTTCCGTATGCAGACCAGCGTGCCAGAACTCGTCGACATGTCGAAGGAGCCGGAGTCGGTGCTCTCGCTGTATGGCGACGACGCCAAGAAGCCGGGTAGCTTTGCCGCCAACTGTGTCCTCGCGCGGCGCCTGGCGGAGCGCAACGTCCGCTTCATTCAGCTGTACCATCGCGGATGGGACCATCACGGCGGCCTCACCGACAAGTTGCCGTCACTCGCCAAAGACGTCGATCAACCCTCCGCGGGCCTCATCCAGGACCTCAAGCAGCGCGGCATGCTCGACGACACGCTGGTGATCTGGGGCGGCGAGTTCGGCCGTACGCCGTATGCGCAGGGTCCGCTGAAGCCTGATAACTACGGTCGCGATCATCATGGCCGGGTCTTCTCCATGTGGATGGCAGGCGGCGGGATCAAGAAGGGCTTATCGTACGGCGCGTCCGACGACTACGGCTTCAATGTGATTGAAGGCGGGGTCCACGTGCATGATCTGCAGGCGACGATCCTGCATCTGCTCGGCATCGATCACACCAAGCTGACTTACAAATTCCAGGGGCGGCAATTCCGTTTGACGGACGTTCATGGGAACGTTGTTCGAGAAATTCTCAGTTAATCCACAGAATATTGCGGTAAATCCGTCACACACGGGCGCATTTCTCGGGTAGGATTGTTCTGCTGGTGTAAAACAAAACTGGCAGCAGTCCACAGAGGGAGCACGCGGATGAAGCTATTTTCGCGGCTCGTACCGGTATTTACCTTGGCCGCTACGGGCGTTTTTGCGGACCTAATGGTCGTGCAGGGCTCAGGTACCCTCGAAACTCTCTCGTCCCGCCAAGGCATGGGGTACGGCGTCACCAACGGACCCGTCGTGCTGGAAACTGGCATTGTCTTCACAGCGGGCGGCAGCAAGGGCGCTGGCGCGATTCTCGGCACCGGTACGTACTTTCTCTCTGCCAACGGCGTGTGGGGCGAGAACGGCCACATGTACATGGGCGTGAACAATGCCTACAACGCGTGGATCCGGCTGGAACTGCCCACTCTCGCCGATCAGGTCAGCGCCTTCTTCAACTATGCGCCGGTGGCGGGCACTACGCCAACCATCGTCGCGCTGAACTCGTCGTTGGAAATTTTGGAATCGTACAACCTGGCGTCGTCCGCGCCCATTCAGACGCCCCAACAGGAAAACAACGGTGCGTACCGTGGGATTTCCCGCGCGGCGGGCGACATCAAGTATTTTGAGCTTCGCAATGCCTTTATCGTGGCAAGCAGCATTCGGTTCCGGCCGGCATTGGTGGAGCCTCCAGATCCTGGCGGCGAGGGAGGAACGCCCAGCGATCCGCCGTCGAATGTCGCCACGATTCCGGAACCTGTTTCGATCTTGCCGGTGGAACTGGCGGCGGTGATTTGTGCGACGTGGTACGGCGCCGGCCGCAGCAACAGCAGGCGCCGTACCCAGTAAGCATTAGCGGGGAATCATCATCACGTAACGCGTGATGTTTTCCATCTGTTCCGGATTGAATTTGTACGGCGGCATCGACGTGCCGGGCGACAATTTCTGCGGGTTGGCGAAATGTTCCACCACCCACGGCTTATCGCGCCGGAAGGCCAGTCCGTCAATTGCCGGACCGATCTTATTTCCAACGCCCTTCAGCAAGTGGCATGCGCCGCACTGGTTCATCTGGTACACACCGGCGCCGGCTAGCGCCCATGCCGGAGTGGCACCCTGCTCCATCGCCGCGCGATGCGTATCGTTCAGCCTGCCGTGGAACTTGGCTAAGCCTTTCCACTGCACGGGACGGAGAGACACGCTGCCGGCATTCTGATTGAAGTGTTCGAGCAGCCATTCCTCATCGCGCTCGGTCTTGCGGGCCTCGTGGCACTTGCCGCAATTGGCCTGCTGGAAGTACCCGATGGCCGCTACGTCATCGGCGGGCAGGGTCTGCCAGGCTTCGACGGGACGGTCGAGCGCTTTGGCGAACTCGTTCTCGATTGGCGTGGTCTTCACCGCAGCCATCGTCAGCGCGCCCCAGGTGATGCCGGCAAGCCCCAGTACGGCAAAAGCCCCAAGCCGCTTGCTGACGTTCACCACCTTGCTGCGGTCGATGAATGGCACCAGGAAGAGCGCGACAATTGCCAGGTTCGGCAACACCACCGTACCCAGCAACTCCAGCGGACCTTCAAACAGCTTCAGCAACTGGAACAGGAATAGGAAGTACCATTCGGGGCGCGGCGTGTACGTGGTGTCCGTCGGATCGGCCATGCGGCCCAGCGGTACCGAAGCGGCGATCGATAGACCCACCAGCACGCAGAACATCAGAAAGATCGCGACCGTATCTTTGTACACCTGCGACGGATAGAACTTCTTGGTCGCCGTTTCCATCGGCTCCGGCGCGACGCCGTGCTTGCGCACCAGGTAGACGTGGAAGGCAATCATCAATGCCGTGATGGGAGGCAGAATCAGCACGTGCGCGGCATAGAAGCGCGAAAACGTCACTGCGCCGATTGCACCGCCGTCGCTGCCCAGCAACCGCTGTACATACGGACCCGCGCCCGGCGCCTGGCCCGCGATTTGCACTGTCACCACCGTGCCCCAGTACGCCCGGTTGTCCCAGGGCAGCAAGTAACCCGTCAGGCCGTACGCCAAGGTCAAAAGCAACAGCACGACACCAGCGATCCACGTGGCCTCGCGAGGACGTTTGTACGCGCCCCACAGGAACACCTGGCACATATGCATCACCACGACGATGATCATCATGCTGGCGCCCCAGTGGTGCATAGACCGGATGACGGGGCCGCCCGTTAGCTCCGTCAGAATGTACTTCAGGCTCGAGTACGCTTCACCCACGGTCGGCGCGTAGTTCAACGCCAGCAGGATGCCGGTAACCACCTGAAGGAGAAACGCGAACATCGCCATGCTGCCGAGCACGTGCTTCCAGCCGCTCGATGCCGGGATATCTTCGTTCAGAAAATGCGAAACGATGCCGCCGAGCCCAGTGCGCTCTTCCACCCAATCGAATATGGCTTTCATGGTGGTTTACGCCTTCTTCACTTCGCCCAGCAGGATGCGTCCGTTTTCGACCTTGCACTCAAAGCGATCGAGCGGGCGTGGGGCGGGGCCGGAGAGCACCTTGCCATCCAGCGCGAATTCCGACACATGGCACGGGCACAGAAAGTTCTTCTTGGCAGCCTCATAGCGGTACGCGCATCCCAGATGCGTGCAGCCCGGCGCCAGCGCGATCACTTCTTTTTCCGACTGCTTCACCACCCAGGCGCTGGTCTTTTCCTTGATCACGCGCCAACCGTCCACGCGCGTACGCTCAAACACAAACTCTTCCGCTTCGCCTGTTTTGAGTTTGGTTGCGTCGCCTGCTTCTACCCATCCGCCTGACTTCTTGCCCTTGGCCGGAGTGAGCAAATACAGACCGCCCAACCCGGATAACACCAGACCGATCAATCCACCGAAGACGTGGATCATCGTCTCGGAAAAACTCCGTCGCGTCGTCATGGAACTCGTAAGATCTCCCTGAGGCTAAAAATTGGTATAGCCAGTATCTATCGAGGCCACACTCAAGTCAATTTCGTTTTGTAGCCATGCGATCAAAAAGTGTGGCAATTTTTCGGACAGATGCTTCTGCCGCGGCACGATCCGGCGTCTCATCCGTGTTGTTGTATCCTTCCATTTCGCCTATGCCACCGTCTTGCACAACGATGCCATCACGGCGTGAAAGTACATAGACGCCGTCGTAGATGAGTCCGTAACGCGCTTCCGGCTGCGGAATGAGCCAAGCGATCTGGCCTCGTACCGGAACAATCGATTCGTCCTTCCACAATGCTCGCGCGCCGTAACCCGTGCAGTTGATTAACACCCGTTGCGGCAATGCGGCCAGCTCATTGGGAGATTGGAAGTCCGCGCGTTCGATGCGTCCGCCTTCTGTTAGGAACTCCTGGATGAGCGTACGCGTCAGGCTGGCGACGTTGAACGTCAGGTTCGATGCGCGACCCGCAAACTGCGTGGGGAACGGATGCGTACCCGGGGCGAACTGTTCCATCTGCGGCAGGATGTCGTCCAGCCGCTGGTTGTAGCGCGCAAACTCAAGTTCCGGCTTTGCCGTACGCTCCGGATTTGGCGGCCGGCGTCCGGGACCTCGATCGGACAGCATGTAACTGTCGAGCCACTCCACCGGATCTCCTGCCGCGCCCAGATAGCCTTCGTACATTTTCCAGGATTTGCGAGCCATCGCCTCCCAGAGTGCTGGAAAATTCGCACCTGCCTTATCCGCGAGCGCAACTCGCGAATCCGGCGTCCAGGACCCTGTTGCGCGCGACGACCGTACGTCTGGCGGCCGCTCCTTGGCGTAAATCGTGACCTTGACGCCGGCCCGCTGTGCCAGCAATGCGGAGGTCAACCCCAGGGCGCCGCAGCCGATCACGCCAACCTCGCGCACGCCGCCGCCCTCCAGCGCCTTTTCGACCGCCATGCTGCTCGATCCCCAGGAAAGCGACCATCCGCTACCGCCATGGCCGTAGTTGTGGACCACGCGCTTTTCCCCAACGGTCTCCACATCCATCCGTGGACCCTGCGCGCGGAAGGGCCGCAAGCAGACCGTGATGCGGAACATGCGATCCACTTGCGCGCGAATCGGCGGTAACGCCGGAACAACGATCTTGGGTGAAGGCGCCGCAGGTACGGCGATCGCCTGTTTGCGGGCGTCGCAAGCGGTAAATAGGCTGACCCCGCCTCCTGCAGTGGCGAGGAATGCACGTCGATTCATCAGACTCCTTGTTTGCAACGAGGAAAGTCCGGCGCATCGTGGTGCCGGTTCTACTGGATTTTTATCAAAGATAACGCATCGCGGAAACAGAAAAGCCGGAGCCCCATTTCTGGGAACTCCGGCCTTTCCTACCCTTAGGAGTTGGGATTTCTGTTACTGCTTGCTCAACGTTCCCGACAGCGTCAGGCGCGTGTACTGCGCACGGCCGCGAGCCATGCCCGCCGGCAGCGGACGCATCACACCGAACGCCACGGCATCGCCCGGCTTCAGCTTAGCCTGCACCTTGCGGACATCTTCCAAAGAGCCGGTGGGAACACGATTGATCCATACGATCACATCGTTTTCCTGCAGGCCGATCTCTTCAGCGAACGAGTCCTCTTCGACGCGAGCCACGCGGATGCCCTTCTTATCCGGCGTGTTCAGCCCTTCCTTCTCTTCTGCAGAGAGGTCGCGGATGCTGATGCCGAACTTGGCGGGCGTACCTTCCGGCGACACTGGCTCTTCTTTGAACTGATCCGCTTGCGCGCCAGTCAAAGCCGCCATGCCCTTTTCGCGATCGCCGATGGTCAACTTGTGATCCATGCGCTTGCCGTCGCGATCCACAGTGACGCTCGCCACCGTACCCACGGGCAGGTCCGCCACGCGATTCACCAGGTCGTTGCCGTCCTTCACGGGCTTGCCGTTGAGAAGCACGATGATGTCGTTCGGCTTGATGCCGGCCTTGTCGGCAGGACCGTCCTTGGACACATCTTCCACAAACACGCCGCTATCGACACCCATCGCACGCAGCGTCTCCGCCTTCTGGCGGCGATTCCAGGTGATGCCGATGTAGCCACGGGTCACACGGCCGTTCTGAATGATCTGGTTGTACACCTTCACTGCCATGTTGCTCGGCAGCGCGAACCCGATGCCTTCATAGCCGCCCGAACGCGTCGCGATCATCGTATTGACGCCGATCACTTCACCGCGGACATTCAGCAGCGGACCACCCGAGTTGCCAGGATTGATCGCCGCGTCGGTCTGCAGGAAGCTCTGGAACGCTTGCGCGCCGTCAAGGTCGCGACCCAGCGCCGAAATGATGCCGGCCGTCACGCTGGCTTCGAGGCCGAACGGGGAGCCGATCGCTACCGACCAATCGCCCACCTGTACGCCGTCGGAGTTGCCGATCACGACCGGGGTCAGGTTCTTGGCGTCGATCTTCAACACCGCGATGTCGGTTTCCGAATCCGAACCGATCAGCTTGGCCTTGTGGCGAACCGGGTCGCCATGGATGACCACGTTGATCTTGTCCATCTTTTCGACGACATGATTATTGGTGATGATGTAGCCGTTCTTGTCGACGATAAAGCCGGTGCCGGACTGCGACGCACGGCGCGGAGCGCGCGGCATCTGCTGTCCGAACGGACCGCCACGGAAGAAGTCAAACAGGTTGCCCTGCTCGTCTTCCTCATCCTCTTCGCTCGGCCGCGGACGTGTCCGCTGACCCTGGCGATTGCGGTTGTTGCTGGCGGACTCGCGCGTCGAGCCGGTCTCGGCGGTGATGTACACAACCGACGGTTCCAGCTTCTTCGCCAAACGCGTAAAGTCGTTGCCGATCTGCGCAACAGGAGGTACGACGAGGGGCGTAGCGTCCGGCGCCACAGCGGTTTTCGTGTCGGCGCTAACGCTTTGGTCGATCAGAGTTCCAATCAAAATTCCTGTCGCTAACGTGAACAGGAGTACGGTGAACGAGAGCAGCTTCTGCTGCTTAATCTTGTCTAGCAGTGACACAGGGGTTGTAAACCTTTCCCTCGGTGGTTCCGGCTGGAAGGCCTTGCCACCATTATACGGCCGTACTTCTTGCAATACGGTTTCTCAGTTCGATGGATGCCAGGAGCGAACGTGTGGTTTCAAAAGTGCCAGAATTTGACAACAAGGAACGCACATTCTTTGGGTCGTGGTCCCCCAACCACAGTCTCCTGATCGAATGGACGCAGCGTCGCGCAAAAGGTAATCAGTGTACCCTGTAGGTTTCCTTTTGCTAATGCGAGAACGCCTAGAACGGTACTTCGAGTTCCAGCGCCTGAACACTACATGGCGCACCGAGATCCTGGCCGGATGTACGACGTTCATCACCATGGCGTACATCATCTTTGTCAACCCGTCGATTCTGCGGGAGACCGGGATGCCGTTCGCAGCGGTGGTGGCCGCCACCTGCTTTTCCGCGGCAGTCGGCAGCATCTTAATGGGTGCCTTCGCCCGCTACCCCATCGCCCTCGCCCCCGGCATGGGACTCAACGCCTACTTTACCTACACGGTCTGCAAGGGTATGGGCATCCCGTGGCAGACGGCTCTGGGCGCGGTGTTCCTGTCCGGCGTGGTCTTTTTGATCCTGACCTTCAGCGGCATCCGGCAACTCATCGTCGCGGCGATTCCGCGCGAACTGTACGCAGCGGTGGCCGCAGGCATCGGACTCTTCATCGCCTTCATCGGCCTGCGCAACGCAGGAGTGGTGGTGGCGCATCCGGCGACCCTGGTGTCGCTCGGCGACCTCCGCAATCCGTCAACCTTGCTGGCCATGTTCGGCTTGGTGTTGACCTCAGGACTTCTGGCCCTGGGGGTACGCGCGGCGATGCTCATCGGAGTCCTGGGTACGACGGCTCTGGGCGCAGTGTTCGGGCTGGTGCAGTGGAACCCGCAGTGGTACTCGATCGCGGACATCACGGCGACGGCGTTTCAGTTGGACATCCCCGGAGCATTGCGCATTGGACTGCTGGAGATCGTATTCGTCTTTCTCTTTGTAGACCTTTTCGACAACGTGGGCACATTGGTAGCGGTGGGTACAAAGGCTGGGCTCTTCACAGGCGACACGAAGACGATCCCGCGCATGAACCGCATTCTGCTGAGTGACGCTGCAGCAACGGTGACCGGGTCGCTGGCAGGCACCTCGACGGTGGTGAGCTACATCGAAAGTGCAGCAGGCGTGGTGGCCGGAGGTCGCACGGGTGTGACGTCCATCGTGACCGGACTGCTGTTCCTGATCGCACTGTTCCTGGCGCCATTGGTGGGAGCGATCCCGGCGGCGGCAACGGCCCCGGCACTGGTGATCGTAGGGTCGCTGATGGCGACGCACGCGGCGGAGGTCGAGTGGGAGTACCCGGCGGTGAGCATCCCGGCGTTTCTGACGATGATCCTGATTCCGCTGTCGTTCAGCATCGCGAATGGGTTGGCATTCGGGTTCACGGCGTTCGTGTTGATCCGCGTGCTTTCGGGTCGCGCACGGGAGCTGAGTTGGATGACGTACGTCCTGGCAGCGCTGTTCCTGCTGCGGTTCGCGTATCTTGGGAACGGATAAAGCAAGCGCTAGCATGTGAAGGTAGGCCATCGATGACGATCACGCTAAGTACCGAGCAGGAACAGTTCATTGCCGATGCACTCGAGTCCGGCGCATTTGGGAGTGCCGAGGATGTCATCGCGCGAGCGCTTGAAGTCCTTCGTGCGGAAGAAGGCCTGCTGCACGACGAGAAATCGATGATCTCCGAGAAGATCGAACGTGGCGTCGCTCAGTATGAGCGAGGCGAGTTTTTCAGTCCCGAAGAGTCACGCGCTGACATGCAGAGGCGAAAAGCGGAGTGGCTAAGTTCCCAAGGCCGTTAAATGGCCGCGGAGTTGTATCAGCTCTCGCTAGAAGCGCAACGGACCTTTTCGAAATCTGGTCTCACATCGCCGTCGATAGTACTGACTTGGCGGACCGGATTGAAGCCGAGCTTTATCAGCTATTCCAATCCCTCGCTACGATGCCTAGGCAAGGTCACTCCCGGAAGGACCTAACGCGTCGGCCTTTGCTGTTCTTCCCTCTCTATTCGTTTCTTGTTGTGTACGATCCAGCATCGGTGCCTGTCCGCATCATCGCGGTTGTGCGTGGTAAGCGAAACCTAAAGCGCATGCTGAAGACCCGATGGTAGAGAGATTGGACTATCGTAAGGATGAATGATGTACTTTGCTGGCGTGATCGTAGGCGTGTTGCTGTTGGTGTGGCTGTTCCACCTTGTGCTGCGGCGCATGGAGGATCGCGGTGATCTGATTCTCACCAGCAAGAGTGACAGTTTGTACCGCAGCGTCGGCAATGCTGTGCTTGACGTTGAGTCGTCGCTACAGCCGCAAAAGCGCCATGTCCTGGAGGCCAAGCGAAAGCTACGGGAAAAGAAGCAGGAGCAGGACAGCGGAGATAATCACGAATGACCGTCAAGCACGATCGATGATGCGTTGATACTCGTCGTGCAATCCAATCCAGAACCAGTAGATTGCATCCTCTCGACGAACACCTAACGCTCGATAGTCCTGGCTCACACGTACCGACCAATAGCTACCCACGCGCTTGAACTGCAAGGATGGATGCCGCGGGTCTTTGATAAACAGGTCATACTGCTTTTCAGCAAGCCTCTTGACCGTTACAGGCAGAAGGTCAAAAGCGATCCAGTAAGACGGCAGCGCGACCGACCGCAGCGTCACGACGAAAGCCGGCGCCGCATCTCTTCTTGCAAGGTCGGAATCGGTTGGTCGCTAGCAAGCAGTTCGTCAATTTCGGCGTTGACCCGCTGCAGCAGGCGCTCGCCCGGTCCCCCAGGCAAGCAGTCTCGTTCAATTTCAGCATCCCAAGCGGCGCTCTCTGCCTCATTGAGCCAGTTGATGAGTTCGCGGCGCTCGGCGTCCGATAGAGAACTGATCTGGGTCTTGAGTTCTGCAACCGACATGCTTCCAAGTTAGCGCGCGCTTTGGTCGAGTGGCAAAACCTTACCCTTCGCCGTCGGCAGCGACAAGCCTAGCAACTTGGCAATCGTCGGCGCGATGTCGATGTTCGACACTGTCCCCAACTCGGCGCCCTTCTTCACCCCTCGTCCGCTGGCGATAAACAGCGGATTCATGTCGGATTCGCTGGCCAAATACCCGTGGCTACCGCCCTGCTGCGGGACCTCCGCGGTCACAGGACCTCCCGTCGCGCCGGAGAACGAGTAACCGTCCTTGGCGGCGAGCAACAGGTGGCCGAACTGCGGGTCCTTGTCGGGGTGCGGCAGGCCGAGCGACGGGTAGTCTTCCACTCCCAAAACCTTGTCCAATCCTTCCACGCCTTCGAGCGCCTTGCGGATCTGCGGCACCAGTTTGGCGGCGTCCGACGGTGGCTCGATGTAGACGAACGCTGTACCGCCTTCGGGAAGGACGTACACCTGCTTGTCCAAGCCAGCGGCCTTCAGCGCGACGTTCGGCTTAATCTGCTTGGTGTAGGCTTTGAAGCCGTGGTCGGACACGATGAGGAACGTCGTACGGTCGGCGAGGCCCGCGGCAGTTACCGCGTTCACGAGTTTTTCGACGCAGGAATCGAGGAAGGCCAAAGCAGTTTTCGCCGCCAATGTATCCGGCCCGTAGGCGTGCTGTTCCGAATCTCCGGTCAGCAGATGGAAGAGCAGCAGATCGGGCTGATGCTCGCGGATGAGGTACTCGCCGGCTTTGGTCCAGATCTGGTCGCGGAACACGATGTTGGCGCGGCTGAAGTTGTCGAGATCGTCCTTGGTGAGAACGCCTTTAGCCACCATTTCCTGTTCCAGCGGACCGTCGAGCGCGGCCCATTCGCGAAAGGCCCAGGTGATGGTGGGCGCCTTTTCGATGGCCACCCAATCGACGTGCGCGGTGGTGAGTCCGGCCTTGTGCGCGACGTCGTAGATGGTGGGCATTTTCACCATCTTTTCTTTAACGACGTAAGGCTCCACCTTCACAGGAGGCCAGGTGCCGGTGCGAGTGATGGTGCCATTGGCGAGGAGTCCATGCTGGTCGGCGCGGACGCCGGTGACCATCGCCGTATGGTTCGGCCAGGTGACCGTAGGATTGATGCCGAGCATCGGCGCCGACGTACCGTTGGCGATCAGCTTTCGCAGCGTGGGGATGGGGAGCTTCGGATCCTTAAGCGCGTAGCTGGGGAAGCCGTCGAGGGAGATGAGGACGACCTTGTTGCGAGGCTGCTGCCCGAACGAGAAGGTGCATAACAGCATCAGAACGGCAAGGGGTCGGATCATCACTTACGCATTGTACTGCCCGACTGGCCACTGCTAGTGGACCACACCAAAGACGCCTGAGGCTTCCACCAGAATGCGGGATCGCCCGGAGGAAAAGATCGTCAGCCCAGTGGGCAGACTGGACATTTGCAGTAGCGCGCCGTTCGACGCCACGCCGCCCGCTGCGGGTAAGCTCAAGAACGGAAAGCCGGGGTCGCGTTGCAATGGCGGCCAGATTCGAAGCTGATCGAGCGGTCCATCCGCTGTCGCCGTTATGTTCGCTGCGACGGCGCCCGCAAGAACCGAGCCTCCACAGACAATATCCATACCGATATTCCGTTGTTCATCTGCGCGGAACGTCTCATCCCGGACTCGGCAGGGTGGCAAGGCATAGTACGGAAAGGCGCTAAAACGTTCGCTCGGTCGAACAAAAATACCCAGCAGGTCGAGGGTTACGTGTGTGTCGGCATTCGCGGTGATCTCGATCTGCCCAGATTGTCCCGGTGAAACGATCGTGCTCGCGGCGCGGGCAAACGCGCCAGGTGCGTGAACCACGGGCAGCGCCACGCCGTCACTTGCGGGGCCGACGGCAACCGAAACTGGCGCAGCAATAGGGATCGCCGTGACATTGACAGCGTATGCACGGGCCTCCGCTGGAACGCCGCAGTTCGGTGCGACCGACAGACGGATCGAGCTTCCGGCTCTGAGAATTCCACCTTCCACACGGGTGTCGAGAATTCGGCACCCCGAGCGCCCTTGAAAGCCGAGACCTGTCAACGAGAGATCCGCGATGTAGCCGTTGATGTCGATGGCCACATCGGCTTCATCCGTTGCGTACACCGTCACGCCGCCTCGTTCGCCGGCGCGGACAAAGGCTGAGTTGATTCGCATCGTTCCGTCCGGCGAATAGATTTGGGGCGTTGGTGGGCGACCGTCGCCCGACGCGTACACAGTCATTGACTCCAGCTTGCCTTTGGGGATCGCCGTGACCGTGAGCGAGTAGGCAATGGCTCCGGCTGGAATGCCGCAGGTTCCCGCCGGCAGGTAGAACGTACGCTCGGATTTGGCGGCAATGGGTGCGCCGAAGATCGCGCGGGTATCAGCAAAGCGGCAGGGCTTTAGAGGGTAGAAATGGCCGCCAGTCTGCGCCGTCTGCACCACCGTATGCAGCGTCGCACCCACCTGCAGAAGAGCGCTGCGAATTCTGGATGTGGGGTTCGTTGCGGCCGATACAGTAACGGAATACGTACCATTGCTGGCGTCTGTGGCGCGGACGCTCAACCATTCCGCTGAAGATACCGGCACCTCCCGCGGGGATGCCTCCGCGCGGATGACAGCAGAACCTCCCAGAGCGGGAACGTATGTGACTGGCGGTGGACCTGGATAAGGCGGCGTCGCCGTGCCACGTTGCAGCACCGTTAACGGTGTTCCGCCGATAGAAATCACAGTTTGGCGCAAGGCCGCACCAAGATTCGGCTCTACCTGAAGCTGTACTGTACCGGGACCTGTGTATATGGCAATTCTGTAGTCAACCCTGACCCAAGACGCCCCCTCCAAAGGGGCTGCCGTCCACCATTGCAGCGCGGCGTTGGTGGGCGTGACGTTCACCGTTTGCGGGCCGCCGCCCGGTTCGACCACCAGCACCTCTGGCGCGAGAACAATTCTGCCGGAATTCGCAGGTTGCTGTACGGTGAAACCCACGTTGTAGTTACCACGCAGAGCGAGTGTGAAGCGGCGAGGCTGTCCAAGGGGATTTGGCGGAACCTGTACTGTTACCGCGCCCGGTCCTATGCCACCTTCGGCGTTCGGTCCTGTCAGCCTCGGGGCGCCCTGCGCGGTAGGAGCCTCGACGCGCCACGCGCAACCTTCGCCAGTGGCGATCGAGATGGACCGTTCGCCGCCTTCCGCGGGTAGATCGACGGACTCCTGAGAGAATGCATACCTGCACGAGACCGGCGACTGGACTTCCGCCACCGCCCACCAGCTGTTTTGATCGAAAACATCGCGAACCAGCACAAAAATCCGGCCATCCCGGCTCCAGAACGCATAGTTCAGAACTTGTCCTGGACCCATGGGGCCCGGAAGCGTGAGTTGGCCTAACGTGGTTCCGTTGGTTTCATCCACGACGCGAAACACTCGGAATTGATCCGCTGTCAAGACAGCGTGCTGTGTGGCGGAATGGTCCAGAGCGTCGCCACCTTGCAGAAGCGAGCCAACCAACTGTTCATCGCCCGATACCAGCGGGTTTGGGATCGCGTAAATGTATCCGCATCCGAAGCGGCGGTTGCCATTTTCGCTGATCACCGCGCTCGTACAACCCACTCTTTGCGGACGTTCCGGCACTCCGCTGGCGATTGAGAACCGAAAGCCGCGCCAGTACAGCAACTGCCGTTCGACGCTGACTCGCGCCATTGGGGGATCGGCCAGGCCGCCCTCGAAAGGGCTCGTTGCGCCGGTTTCCAAATGCATGGCATAGGCTTGCCGGATCTGGTCTGAGAACGCATAGACATACCCATTGCCGGGAATGAGCACCTGGTTCACGGGAAGCGCCATCTCATAGGTGCGCAGCAAGTCACCGGATTCCAGATCGACGAGGCTGACCCAACCGTTGTGCCCGGCTGCCGCGTAGCGTCCGTCGGGAGTGACGCCGACCGCCGTGGGAGGCAGTGGGAGCGCGATTGCGGAAGCCACGCCAGATGCTGGATCGTAAACCCGGAGTTCGGCGATAGCATCGCCAGGCGCGAACAGAATCGTACCTCGCGCCTTGTTGAACACCGCGGATACAACCGGTAGTCCAAAAGGCTGTAGCGGCTGGCGGACCAGCGGATCCTGCTGCACTACGTATTGGGCGCCGCCGGTCAACCGCACGCTGCCTGATCGCAATGCGCCGGTGGTATTGGGTTCGATTTGGATGCGTACGCCTTGATTTCCGGCCAGCAGCGAGGGTCCGACGATCTTGATCCACGGTACATCGGAAGCAATTGTGTAGCGGCAGGATTCGGTGGGCGCAAGTACGGCGATTGCTGAAAGCACGCCCGCACCAGTCGTTTCCCGGAGAGAAGGAATGTCGCCAAATGAGGCCGCCGTGCAGTTGGGCTCAGCGGTCAACGACATTGTAGAAATGGTGATGGTGCCCTGGGCGTTGCCGCGTACGGCATACAGCTCCGTAGCCTCGCGATTGAAGGCGAAGAACCCAGGACCAGCCTCAAATGCGGCGTAGGGTTCGAGGAACGGGGCGCCTCTATAGAGCGTGATGGTTCGCGGGCTGCTCTGGACGGCGTAAACGGGCCCGTTCGGTCCTGCTGCGGAGAATGCTTCAGGAGGGGCGAGAGTTCCGGTGTAGCGAAGGTCCTTGGACAATTCGGCGTCGTTGGCGAACATATTGCCGCACCAGTCGAACAGAACCGGGGCTCCGGCAATGGCAGGAAAGGTAGGAGGTGCCGAGCAGGGCGGCCTCTGTGCGGCAGCAGTTTCGACCGAACCGGTCATCGGGCCTGTGGAGACATTGATGCGAAGCGCTTCCGTCCCGTTGTTTGCATAGAGGAAACGGTTGCCTGGCCCCAGTACAGGCTCGCCGAAATAGGAATCGCGAAATGGGACACGTTCGCCGGTTGAGACTCGGACAGACGCAGTGGGCACAAAATGCACCCACTCATTCGCCATCACGACAAAGCCACGTTCCACCGGAATGGTGCGTTCGATCGCGCGTGTGATCAGGTTGACGATCCGCACTCCATCGCGGGTCGAGACGGCGGCGTACCGCCCATCCGGCGACACGGAAAGTCCTTTAGCGTGCGTGATGCCAGGGATTTGCTCCAGCGCGCGCGTCGCAGGGTCGTATAGATACGGCGCGGCGGTTTCCTCTTCTTCGTATCGCAGAATCACCAGTTTGCCGAGTGCCGGACTGAACGCCGGGGAGGCGGCGAAGAACGGAACTACGAAATCCTGGCCGGCGGCGGCGATGCCAATAGCAAACAGGAGAAGACGAGCGGTGAAGCAGCGCATCTATGGTACAGACAGTTGCGCAGCTACTTTGACGGCACCTCCGCCATCAGGAAATCAAAGTCACAACCCTGGTTGGCCTGGGTGACGTGATCCAAAAACAGCTTGCCGTAGCCTCGCGTGTAGTGTGGCTTGGCGGGCTGGAACGCCTTCACACGGCGGTCCCATTCTTCCTGGGATATGTTCAGGTTGATCTTGCGGCCGGCGACGTCGAGTTCGATCTCGTCTCCGGTTTCCACCAGGGCGAGCGGGCCTCCGATGGCGGACTCCGGGGCGATGTGCAGGACTACCGTACCGAAACTGGTGCCGCTCATGCGGGCGTCTGAGATTCGGACCATGTCCTTGATGCCCTGGTTCAGCAGGACCTTGGGCATCGGAATGTGGCCCCATTCGGGCATGCCTGGCGCTCCCTTGGGACCTGCGTTCTTCATCACCAACACTGTGTCTTTGTCGATGGGCAGGTCGAGGCGGTCTACGCCGGTGATCATTTCGTCGTGCCCGTTGAAGACGTAGGCTTTGCCTTTGTGCTGGAGCAGGTGGGGCGATGCGGCGGTCTGTTTGAGTACGGCGCCGTTGGGGGCAAGGTTGCCGTAGAGCACGACGGTACCGCCTTCCGGGTGGATCGGGTTCGCGTACTCGCGGACCACGGCGCGGTTGTGGCAGGGCGCTTGGGCGACGTTCTCGGCGATGGTCTTGCCGTTGATGGTGATGCAGTTGCCGTGCAGACGTTCTGACAGGAGTTCGCGCATCACTGCGGGGATGCCGCCGGCGAAGAAGAAATCCTCCATCAGGAACTCGCCGGACGGGCGGATGTTGGCGAGGTACGGCGTGATGCGGGAGATGCGATCGAAATCGTCGAGCGTGATGTTGTGGCCGAGGCGGCCGGCGATGGCGAGCAGGTGGATCACGGCGTTGGTGGACCCGCCAATCGCCATGTTGACGGTGATGGCATTCTCGATGGCTTCGCGGGTCATGATCTGGGTGGGGCGCAGAGCGTTGCCTTCCAACAGCATTTCCACCATGCGGCGGCCGGAGGCTTCGGCCAGTTGCAGTCGGCGGGAATCAGGCGCCGGGATGGCGGCGCCACCGGGCAACGTCATGCCAAGGGCTTCGGCGATGGACGCCATGGTGGACGCGGTCCCCATGACGGTACAGTGCCCGGCGCTACGCACCATGCAGCCCTCGATTTCCTGCAGTTCCTCTTCGCTGACGGAGCCGGTACGGTAGAGGTCGAAGATCTTGCGGCCGTCGGTGCCGGTGGCGAACGGAGTGTTTTTGTAGTTGCCGCTGAGGGTGGGTCCACCGGTGACGACGATGGCCGGGATGTCGGCGGAGGCGGCGCCCATGAGTTGCGCGGGTGTGGTCTTGTCGCAGCCGCAGAGGAGCACGACGCCGTCCAGCGGGTTGGCGCGGATGGACTCTTCGACATCCATCGCCATGAGGTTGCGGAACAGCATGGTGGTCGGCTTCATGTACTGTTCGCCCAACGAAATCGTGGGGAACTCGAGGGGGAAGCCTCCGGCTGCGAGTACGCCACGGCGTACGGCTTCGGCCACTTGGCGCAGGTGGGCGTTGCAGTTGTTGAGCTCGCTCCAGGAATTGCAGATGCCGATGACGGGCTTGCCTTCGAACTTGTCGAACAGAAAGCCTTCGGACCGGAGGTTGGCGCGCCGGGAGAAGTTGTAGTACTCGCGACCGCGGAACCAGCCGAGACTGCGCAAAGGCATATTGTTAGAGGAGGACGAGCCGGACATGTCTTTACTACTGTACAGTCAGCGGGCAACAGTGATGGCAGCGGCGCTTGCCCTGTGCTTGCCGGCGCAGCGGTTGTTGCCGGAGACTGGCGTGCTGCCGGCGTTGGCGGATGCCGAGACGCAGGAAGCGACGATCGGGTTTGTCGGTGCTTCGGCCTCTGGTACCGATGCTGTCGTACTGCGGATGCCCCGGCGAGTGACTCCGGATACGATAAGTGAGCTGCAGGTGGTTTCGGCGGATGGTGCGGTGAAGCGGCTGTTTACGGGTACGCTGCAGACGCAGGCGCTGGCGGCTTCGCCGGACGATGGGCTGGTCTTTGCAGTGACGACGGCGGGTCGCGAAACAACCTGCCATTTGATTCGGGTGGCGGATGGTGGAGCTCGGCAGTTTGCCTGTAACGGCAATGTGTCGCGCGCGGCATTTGCGAAGGGCCGGTTGGCATTGCTGCAGTTCGCGGCGGACCAGAAGATGGCGCTCAACCTGTACCGGCTGGAATCTGAGGGTGCGGGCCCGGTGCTGGAGGCAAGTTTCCCTTTGCCGATGGCACCTTGGATGAAGGTCGTATTCGCTGGTCCGGAACGGTTGCTATTGCTGGATCCCAGCAGCGCTTTGACGATGACTCCGTTTGTTTTCGCGGAAGGCAAATGGAGCAGGGCGGCAGATGTGATTGCCCTGTCGGGTCCGGAAGCGGAGAAGGTGCGAGGTACGGTGTCGCCAGCGTCGCCTGAGCGGGCTTTGGGTGTGATGCGGATGATCCATGTGATGAGCACGTTGACCGCGCGCGATGGATCGTTGCTATTCGTGATGAGCGGTGGCGGACCGAAGGACGATCCGGGGCCTCGTATTGTGGCGTTTGACTCGAACGGCAAGGAGACGGCGTCGTACCGGCCGGCGGGGGATCGTAAGCTGCTGCGGCCGAATCTTGCGTACACGTCGGGCGACAGTATCGTGTTCTTTGACCGCTCCGGAGTGCGGCACCGCTTTGAGCGTCCGTAACCACATCTCGATCGGCTTGCTGTTATTCAGCGATCTTGCCGCGGCGCAGCAGGAGCCGGACTTCCGGTCTGAAGTGCGCACGGTGAATGTCACCCTGGTGGTGCTCGACAAGAAGACACGCAAGCCAGTGCGGGGGCTTGGTGCGGCGAACTTTACCGTGTACGAAAAAGGCAAGCCGCGCCCGATCAGCTCCTTTCGCGAAGTTGGGTTTGGCCAGCGCGATACCGCTGCGACGGCGACGATTTCGACGGCGGATAAAGGTCCAGGGGCCGTCGTTCCTGTGGATGAGGACAAGCCGGTTGTGGCGTTTATTCTCGACGCGTACAACTCTACCTTCGACGAACGCCATTACGGCGCCAGAGCCATTGCCGATGTGGTGACGGAGTCGCCGGGTGCGGCCAATTGGGGCGTGTACCTGCTTTCGAAGCGCTGGCTTGGCGTGGTGCAGGAGTTTTGGGAAGATCCGCGAAACCTGCTTTCGCGACTGGAAAAATACCGCGGTGTGCCGGATCCGTTTGGGGCGGAGCGGCAGCTATCGGTCAACATGCAGTTGCCGAGCAGCGGCGAGGCGGCCCGCAGCGAGTTCCGGCAGCGGGTGATCGAGACACTCGGCGCGCTGCGAGAGGTGGGGCGCGACCTGGGCAAGACTCCGGGGCGCAAAAGTATCGTGTGGCTATCCGCAGGACTTCCGTTGACTGTGTTGATCCGCGAGGATTCCCGGCTGTGGCATGAAACCAACGATTTATTGAATGGCTGGAACGTGGCCGTGTACGCAGTGGATAGCGCCGGGGTACGCACGCTGGGTGGTTTTTCGGCGGAGAATGCGGGTCCGCGAGGGGCTCCCGGGCGGCCGATGAGTGGGACGGGAACGATGGCGAACACGGACATTCTCTTTGGGATCGCGGAGAGGACGGGCGGGCGCGCGTACACGGGTACGAACAACCTGGCGGCGAGTGTGCGCGATGCAGTGGCGGAGTCCTCGCATTTCTATGAGATGACGTTTGCTGCCACAGTGTTGCCGTCCTCGGTACGGAAGGGAACGGTGGTGCCGATTCGGGTACGGGTGGCGCGCGAGGATGTGGAGGTACGGCATCGCAGCGGGTACTTCGTGACCAAGCCGTGACACCATTTCCTATGAAGATTCGATAAGATCTCGGGTAGAGTGAAGACCCTTGCGAAGGCCCTTGCGGCGACCGGGTTGGTGGCCGTAACCGGTTTGCGGTCCGGGACGGCCGCGCCTACCGTTACCTTAGAAAAACGCTTTGACTCCGACGTCAAGCCGTTTCTGCAGACGTATTGCGCGGGATGCCATACCGGCACGAAGCCTGCGGCGCAGTTCGATCTTGGTCCGTATACGTCGCACGGCGCCGTCGTCAAAGACCTGGCGCATTGGGACCACGTGCTCAATCGCGTGTCCACGGCGACGATGCCTCCGAAGGGTTTGAAGCAACCTTCTGCAGAAGAGCGGGCGAAGTTTACCGGCTGGATTCGCGAGGTTCGCACGACAGAAGCGCGGAAGCTCGATGGCGACCCCGGCCTGGTGCTGGCGCGGCGCTTGAGCAATGCCGAGTACAACTATACGATTCGCGATTTGACTGGCGTGGATATTCAGCCGGCCAAGGAGTTTCCCGTCGATCCTGCGAATACGGCGGGGTTCGATAACTCGGGCGAGTCGTTGACCATGTCGCCTGCGCTGATGCGGAAGTATCTGCAGGCTGCGCGTACGGTGGCCGATCACATGGCTGTGACTCCCGACGGCATCACGTTTGCGCCGCATCCGATGCTGGTGGAAACGGATCGCGAAAAGTACGCGATTCAGCGGATCGTCAATTTCTATTACAGCCAGCCGACCGATTACGCGGACTACTTTGAGACGGCTTGGAAGTTTAAGAACAAGAAAACCGCTGCGGGTACGCTGCAGTCATTCGCGACGGCGAATAAGGTGAGCCCGAAGTACATGCAGCTGGTGTGGGGCATGCTCGAAGATCGCACGTTGCCGGAGATTGGTCCTGTGGCGACGCTGCGGAAGATGTGGCGTGCACTGCCTGCCAATGACGAAGTGGAACGGCGGCGACAGTGCGAGCGGATGCGGGATTTTGTGGTGAAGATCCGCAAGGCGACGGCGATGGAGTTTGCAGCGCCGACCGTGAAGGGCTTGAGCCCGACGTCGCAGCCGCTGATGAATTACAAGTTCCGCGAGTTCAATACGAGCCGGCGGAAGGTGGATATGAAGGCGTTCCGGCTGGCGAGCGAGCCGGCGCAGGATCCGCCTCGTATCCCGCGGTATCCGGGATTGGGGCAGGAGTCGGCGGGTCGCGCTGCGGTGCTGATGACGCATCGCCGTCATAACGACCCCGACCTGATCATTCCGGCGAACGAGACTCGGGCGCAGTGGGAAGCGGTGATGACGCGGTTTGCCGATGTCTTTCCGGACAACTTCTACATCAGCGAGCGCGGACGGTTCTTCCCGGATGACAGTGAAGACAAGGGCCGGTTGTTGAGCGCCGGGTATCACAACGTGATGGGGTACTGGCGGGACGATCAGCCGTTGCAGGAGCTGATTCTGGATGCCAAGGGCAAGGCGGAGCTCGAGAAGCTTTGGATCGAGTTCGATTATCTGGGCGACCACACGATGCGGACGTACGTGCAGTATTACTTCAACCAGAGCGGTGAGGTGCTGGGCAACGGCCGTGAGTCCGGCAATGAACGTCCTTCCGATGCTGAGGTGAGCGCGCCGAAGGTGATCTTTGGTTTGCGCGATCAGTATCTGGCCAAGGCCAAAGCGGATCCGAAGAACGATCCGCGGTCGATTGAGGCAATTGAGTATCACTTCAAGTGGGTGAACGATACCTTGCGGTCTGTGGAGAAGCTTCGCGCAGATTCGCAGCCACGGCATATTGAAGCGATGTTGAAGTTTGCGGCCAAAGCGTACCGGCGCCCGTTGACGGTGGCCGAGCGCGAGGATTTGCTGGGCTTTTATAAGTCACTTCGTAAGGACGGCACGATGTCGCACGAGGATGCGATTCGCGATGTGATCGTGCGCGTGCTGATGTCGCCCAACTTCTGCTATCGCGTGGACCAGGTGTCGCCGGCGGTGAAGGTGACGAGCAATAAGGTGACCGGGGCGCCGCTTTCGAACTACGATCTGGCGAGCCGGTTGAGTTACTTCCTGTGGTCGACGTCGCCGGATGAGAAGTTGGTGGCCAAGGCTACGGCAGGGGCGCTGGCGAATCGCGTGACGTTGCTGGCTGAGGTACGGCGGATGCTGCAGGACCCGAAGGCTCGCGCGCTGGCGACGGAGTTTGCGGGCAATTGGCTGGACTTCCGCCGGTTTGAGCAGCACAACTCGGTGGATCGCGACCGGTTCCCGATGTTCACTAACGAGCTTCGGGAAGCGATGTTTGAAGAGCCCGTGCGGTACATGACGGACATCATCGCCAAGGACCGGTCCGTGCTCGATTTACTGTACGGCAAGGATACGTTTGTGAATCCGGTGTTGGCCAAGCACTACGGCATGCCGGTGCCTTCGGCCAAGGATGGCTGGGTGAAGGTGGAAGATGCTTCGGCATACGGACGTGGCGGGTTGCTGCCGATGGCGGCGTTTCTGACGCAGAGTTCGCCGGGGCTGCGTACGAGTCCGGTAAAGCGCGGGTACTGGGTGGTGAAGCGGGTGTTGGGCGAGCAGATTCCACCGCCGCCGCCGAATGTACCGGAGTTGCCGCAGGATGAAGCCAAGGCCAATAAGCCGTTGCGCCAGATGCTGGCGGACCATCGCAACAATCCGGCCTGTGCCGGTTGCCATGCGCGGTTCGACGGGTTTGGATTGGCGTTTGAGAATTATGGTCCGGTGGGTGAGAAGCGGGCCAAGGATCTGGCGGGTCGCGCGATTGATACGACGGCCGAGTTCCCGGGTGGGAAGACGGGCGACGGCATTGCGGCGGTACGCGAGTATATTCGCGGGAATCGCGAAAACGACTTTGTGGATAACCTGAGCCGGGTTTTGCTCGCCTATTCACTAGGACGGTCTTTGTCGCTCTCCGATGATTTGCTTGTGGAGCGCATGAAGGCCAACCTCAAGGCAAAGAATTATAAGTTTTCGGCTCTGGTCGAAACGATTGTGCAGAGTCCTCAGTTTTTGAATCGCCGGGCCGCGGATATGTCGTCCGCCGCTGCGGCTACGGAGTAACTTTCGAGATGTTGATCAAGAATCGTCCTACCGCCTCCGATTTGAAGATGACCCGGCGTACGGTGTTGCGCGGGGCCGGCGTCACGATGTCGTTGCCGCTGCTGAGTTCGCTGCCTTGTGTGGCGGCGGTTGAGGAATCGAAGCAGGTGTTCCCCAAGCGCTTTGGCGTTGTCTTCATGGGCAACGGCGTGAACGAAGACCATTGGAGTGCCGAAGGGGACGGCGCGGCGATGAAGCTGGGGCGTACGCTGGAGCCGCTGGAACCGATCAAGCACAAGGTCAACGTGATTCACGGGCTGTTCCAGAAGCGGGCGACGGGCCAGGGCATCCATCCAGCGCAGACCGGCTGTTTGTTGAGCGGCGCGCAAATCCAAAAGGGCGCGATCATCCGGGCGGGCATCACGGTGGATCAGGTGATGGCCAACCACATCGGGCAGGATACGCCGCAGCAGAGCCTGGTGCTGGCGTGCGAACAGCCGATGACCGGGTATCACGAGACCAACTTCTCGATGGCTTATAGTTCGCACCTGTCGTGGCAGAGTCCCGAATCGCCGGTGCCGAACGAGGTGTATCCGTCGCTGGCGTGGGACAACCTGTTTGAGAATCGCGGCAGCTTGCGGAACCTGAGTATCCTGAGCCGGGTGAAGGACGATGCCAAGGCGCTGACGAAGAAGATCAGCGCGAGCGATAAGGCGAAGCTCGATGAGTACATGACCAGCCTGCGCGAGGTCGAGCGTCGCGTAGAGGGCATGCGGAAGACCAAGGAGACGGCGGAAGAGGCGGCGAAGGCCAAGAATAAGCCGGTGTTTTCCATGGATCGTCCGGCGAATGGTCTGCCTGAAGATCTGCGCGAGCATGCGCGGTTGATGACCGACATCATCGCGATCGCCTTCCAGACGGACAAGACGCGCGTCGCGACCTTGCTGTTGGCTCGCGATCTTTCCGCGATGTACTATCCGTTCCTGAACGTCAAGGACGGGCATCATGCGGCGTCGCACGATAACCTGACCGACGGGTACGAACGGGTGTCGCGCTTCCACTTGAGCCAGATGGCGTACCTGGCCAAGAAGCTGGACGATACCAAAGAGGGCAGCGGCACGGTGCTGGACAACAGCTGCATCATGTTCATCAACAACATGTGGATCGGCCGCAAGCACGACAATACGCGGCTGCCGCTGGTGTTGGCGGGCGGCCTTGGGGGTACGCTCAAGACCGGCCGTACGCTGAACTATGTCGGCAAGAAGGACGAGGATCGCAAGCTGTGTAGCTTGTTCCTGAGTCTGATGGATCGCATGGACATCAAGCTGGATTCGTTTGGAGATGCGGCGAACCGGCTGGAAAACCTGTAGCGGCGGCAGTAGTGTAGGGCTGGGCGCAGAGGATTACGATCTGCAGCGGCTGATGCGGCTGTTGCCAGACGATTGCTTCCACGTGCGCGGATTCGGGGGAATCCACCAAGGCATCATGGAAGGCGCGGGACCAGGTGTGGTCCTGCGGGTCCAGAATGGCTTCCACGACGCCCTTGCCGGCTAAGTGCTGGCACACGGTGTCGAGCGCGAAGCGGTTCTGGGTGGAGGTGATGTCGCAAAAGGCGATTTCCCTCCGAAAACGGTACACATTCTTTTGCAATGGGACGCCGCCACGCGGGGCGAGTTGGCCGTTCAGGGTCAAGGCCCCGTAGTAGCCACCGTCTTTGGCGGTAGCCTGGCTTGCGATGCCGCTGGCGAGGCGAGGTCCTGTGAAGCGGTGGATTTCCTGCGCGTCATCCTCGTGAAACGTCATCTTGAAAATGGTGGGCAGGGTCTGGAGGCGAAGGTCGCCTCGTGCGAACATTTGCCGGAAGGCGGCGTAGGCTTGCTGATACAGCGGGATGTTGCGAATGTTTTGTACGGCGGCAGGCATGTTTTGTAGCTCCTGGCTGTGAGGCGACAGATGGCCCCGAGTTCCGACATCGAAGGCGAGGAAATTTTGCTGTGAGTACGAGTGCGCTGATCCTGACGGCGTGGATGGACGCGGAGTCCCAGGCGGTGTTTGACGCGCTGCGTGAGGCGCACTTTCCTCCGGAGCGGAATTACCTGAAGGCGCATGTGACGCTGTTTCATGCGCTACCTGGGGATCGCGTGGACGAGATCGTGGGGTTGTTGTCGCCGGTGGCGGCGGAGACTGCGGTGATCGAGGGGCGGACGTCGCGGGTACGGTTTCTGGGTCGGGGTGTCGCGTACGACGTGGAGTGTCCTGAGTTGGGCCGGGTTCGTGCGCGGCTGCAGGCGGCGATGCGCGGGGTGCTGACGCTGCAGGATTCGCAGGCGGGGTACCGGCCGCATATCACGGTGCAGAACAAGGTGGAGCCGGAGGTCGCGCGGCGGCTGTTGGCGGCGCTGACGGCGGGGTTCGGGTCGCGACGGATTGTGTTCGAGGGGTTGGTGCTGTGGGAGTACCTGGGAGGTCCTTGGCGGCATTTGCAGGATTTTGCTTTTGCGGCGGCGGGTGCGCCTCCCAGGGTGGGACTGTAGCTAGGGATGGGCTTCGCTGAAGGTGTTGTTGATCGGGCGGTATTCGATCTCCGGGCGGAAGTACGGGCCTTGGGTCACGCGGATGATTTTTTCCGGATGCAGGAACGGAAGTTTGTCGTTGGGTTCGCCGAGGATCACGAGATTCGTGCAGTCGGGAAGTCCGCTGGCTTTTGCTTGTGCGGATTCCCAGATCATGGCGTCGATGATGCCGGATTGTGGTGTGTCGACCAGGGCGTCGTGCAGAGCGCGGGACCACGTGTGGTCGTGCGGGTCCAGGATGTTGTCGAGTACCGTCTTGCCGGCGACAGCTTGGGCCAGGACACCGGACTGGCTGATGGATTCGAGGGCCAGGATATTTTCGCGGGACATGAGGTCGTAGACCAGCAGGTCCTTTCCGATGTGGAAGACGTAGAGGGTGTTGCCAATCTCGAGATAGTCGCCTGGGTCGAGGTTGGTGATCATGAAGTCATTCTTGGGCATGGCGGCGTACTTGATGCCTTCGGTGACGTGGGCGTTGAGGGTAAGCGCCATGTAGTGTCCGGCGTCCTTCTTGCTGGCCTTGCCGCCTTGGGCTTCGGTGAGGCCGGGTACGCGGCGACCGGTGAAGCGATTGGAAGGTTCCGTGCCTCTGATGAGGCTGGGGTCGTAGATGGTAGTTTGGGCGGCTACGCTCGAATGGGGTTCACCGCTTTTGACGCCGCGAATGGCTTTGTAGATGGGTGCTTTCTTTCGAAGAATGAACTGGCCTTGTCCAAGAAGTTTTCGGATCGCGCCGTAGACATCGGCGTACAAGGGTACGTTTTTGATGGTTCCAAAAGTTTGGGTGGCAATATTGGCCGGTGTTGGGGGCATGGGTGTTTTTTGTGACCTCGCTGCTGGTTTCAAATGAGTTCGGACAACAGTAAGGCGACAAAAGTCCGCGAGGTCCGACACGGAGGTCACGGGATTTTCCTGGGGTGAGGTATCCCGAAGTCCCTAGTCCTCGCGTCTGGGCGTGCCTGGCACCGTGAGTGGCACCGTGACAGGCACGGAATGGCACTGTGTCTGGCACGGAAGATGGTAAGTTGTTGCGGGGGAAAGAGAAAGGGCCGCGCCTCTTTTCGAGGAGCGGCCCTTTTGGGTTTGGAAGGTTGTTCGAGTTAGCGGATCGGGATGTACGCGCCGTTCGAGAAGATGACGTCGCCGGTCCCCGTGGGGATGGCGAGCGCTACGCTCTGGTAGGGACCCGCAGCCGTGGTGGCCGGGATCTCGATCTCGACGAGGTAGTTTCCGATTTGGCCATTGACGGTTTCCGCACGCACCACCCGGACGCCCGCGTCATTCACGCCGCCGATGAGGTTGGCGAGAACGAGTTGGTTCGGGACACCCGCACGGTTGGTACCCATCGCAGGGCTGGTCTGGCCGAGGCCGGTGGCCAGCAGGCGAATGGTGCTGCCGCGCTCTGCTGGGTTGGAGGGCGATACGAACGAGCCGTCTGCCTTGACTGCTACCGCATAACGGCGGCCGTCGGTTTCGTCGTATTCGAAGACGCCAGGCTGGTACTGATAGACAGGCACCGTGTTGACCGTGGCCGGGCTCTGGCCGTTGACGTTGACGACAACGGTGGTGAAGCCGGGCTGGACTTCGCAAGGCGTCTGAATATCAATCATTTCTCTGCCACCCGAGTTCACAAGGCGGATGATCGGAGCGGTGATGCCGCCGATCGTGATGCCTTGGACCGGGCCGAGCGAAACCGGCAACTGTCCAAAGCCCTGGTTCTGGACGATGCCAGTGATGCCGGGGAGAAGGTTGGTGCCGGAGATGGTGGCGAGGCCGCAGGGCGTAAGACCGACCTGCTGGCTAGCGGTGTTGACGATGTTGGTGCCGAGAATGGTCGGGCTGGGCGGCGTCACCGTCAGACCGAACTGGGTGCTGAGAGTGTTGACCGTGGCCGTGACCGTGAGGGCTCCGGCCGTAGCACCCGAGCGAGCGGTTACCGAGGCGCGACCCGAGGCGTCCGTAGTGGCGAAGGCCGGGGAGACGCTACCGGAGCCGATGGCGACAAAGTCGACGCGTACGCCAGGGAGAGGCTGACCGGTGAGATCGTTGACCTGGACCACCAGCGGTTGCGGGAAGGCCGAGTTGACACCAACACTCTGTCCGTTGCCGGAGACCTGAACGAGGCCGCCGAGGGTGGTTTCCACTTCGACGTCAAACACGACGAAGATCGGAGTGCCACCGGCGGTGGGGTTGTCGATTTGCGCGCGGATCTGATACTTGCCAGGGGCGGTACCAGTGGTGAAGCTGTTTTGCGCGATGCCCGCCGTGTTGGTGGCCGTACGTTCGGCGCCGAAGGTACCGAAGTTGGTGGGTCCAACACGAGACCAGGTGACGGCCGTGCCTTGGATGGGGTTGCCACCCAGGTCGGTGACCTGGACTTGGAGCGGCACCAGAAGCCGGGTTTGGGACCGGGCCTTTTGGGTGTTACCCGCAAGGATCTTCAACGCGGACGCCTTACCTACGGTGATGGTGAGGTTCAACGTCGACATCGAACGGTAGGAACCGACGATGACATAGAGCGTACCGGATCCGGGACGGTTGCCGGCCTTGAGGTCGCACGAGGTGTTGCCCTGAGGATCGGTGAGCTTGATGGTGGCGCAAGAGGCGGTGAAGCCTGCGGGCGGACCAGCGGTGCCTTCATAAACCGACGGGGGCGTGGTGGTGACCTGCATACCGACGTTAGCGATGGGCTGGCCGGTGTAATCCGCGACGCGGACGCCGATGGCGTTCACGAGCGTCTGGCCGGCTTCCAAGGTAAAGTTGCGGTTGTTGAGATCGCTGAGATTGGGGTAGATGTACTCGATCTGGGCGTCGCCGGCGGTGGAGCCGTTCGGCTGGCGGAGAGCGAGGGTAGTGGAGTAGAAGGTGACCTTGCCAACTGCGGTGGAAGCCTCAATGACGTCCTGTCCAGCGGCGAAGGGGAGCGTGACGAGACCAGTGGTGAACTGGAGGTACGCTTTGCCTTCCTGATCGGTGTTGTTTTCGATGGAGCCGCCCGAGAGGGGGCCGCTGCCGGAGACCTGGGTCCAGACCACGCGCTGGCCGGAGAGCGGGATGCCATTGGCATCGAGCACCTGCACCACCATCGGTTCGGAGAGCGGGAAGTTTTCGCGCTGCAACTGGCCGTTGCCGGAGAAGATGAAGATGCCGCCCTGGCTGGAGCCATTGCCGCCACCGACGATGCCGGGGACAACGATGGAGTACTCGGTTGGGGTGACATCCTGACCGCCGGTGGCAACCACCTTATAGGTGCCGGGGGTGGAAGGTACGGTAACGAAGGTCTGCGCCCAACCTTCGGAGCCCGTAACGACCTGGGGCTGGGTGAAGGTAACGGCCGGGTTTTCGGAGACGAAGGTGATTTGGCCGCGGAAGATGCCGCGACCGGCGTTGTCGATGAGACGTGCAATCAACGGCAGAGGCGCGCGGCCACCGCCGGAGACGGTCTGTTCCAGGTTGGTTCCGCGGATGCGGGTGCCACCGCTGGTGACGCCAGGGGAGACGAAGCTCAGCTCCATCTGCTGGGTGAACGGAAGCGCACGCTGCAGGATGGCGCTACCGCCGGGGAGACCCATCTGGACGAGTTCGCGGCCGCTGCTGCCATCGGGGTTGGTGGTGTTGCGAGTGACCCAGATGGTGCGCGGGGGGACTTCGTTGGAGAACGTGACGTTCGGGTAAACCGGAGCAGTGATGCCCGTGCCGAAGACACTGTTGATGGACGAGGCGTTATCGACGATCACCTGGCTGCCCAAGGTGATCTCGTAGAGACGACCGCTGGTGGCGTAGCCGTAGAGCTTGGTGGGATCGGCGTCCAACGTGGCGTTGAAGAAGCGGGTGAATACTTCGCTTTGCGCGGCCGCGGTCTTGAAGGTCTTGGTGGCGAGTTCCAACTGCATGACGCTGTTGCCGCCGAAGCCCGGGTTGAGGTTCGGGTAAACAATGTACTTGCCGTCTGCGGTAATCGTGCCCTTGCCGGGATAGCCGAAGGCAGTGATGCTGCCTGTGGCCGTCAGGGTCAGCGTGGTGGGATTGATTTCGTGTACACGGGCGTAGGAGGACAGGTACAAAAGTCCGTTGGGCCCAATGAGGATGCCGGTCGGGGCTTCATTGGGGTTGCCCGGGAAGCTGATCTCAGCCAGCTTGGTGTAATTGTTGACAATGTCAAAGGAGGTGAGGGTTGTGAAGTTGTTGCTGGCGGTGGCGGCACGGCTCAGCACAAACAACCGGGTGGAGTCCCAACTGACCCGAATGTCGATGGGGTCGCCAGGGACGGTGATCCCCGTGGGATTCAGAACCTGATCACTATTGGTATTGATGACGTAAACGCGACCTGCGGCGACGAATAGCTTGGTGCCGTCAGGGCTGACAACGGCGGCCTTGGGCGCGCCGGCAAAGGCAGTTGCGAGAGCGACCGGGGCGGTAAAAGAACCCTGGATCGATGTGACGGCAGTGCCGCCGTCAGCAATTGCATAGTACTTCGTGCCATCTGGCACGGGCAGTATCTGAAAGACTCCACCGGAGACCACCAGAGGCTGTAAGGGTTGGATAACCCCGCCAATGAGGTACGGATAGACGTTGGTGGAAGAATTTCCCGCGCCGGAGTGGAAAACCACGTACTGGTTCTGAGCGATTGCCGCCGCAGATCCGAACGCGAATAGACACGCCACCGCCGGAAGTACACTTCGTAAAGACATGAAGAGACCTCGAAAAAGAGCAGGCGGACGCGGGGAGTGCTTCATAGAGAGTACCACATGTTTTTTGGTGAGTTGGATATAACTAGCGTACTACAGTGGAAAATTTGCTGTGGAAAAAGCCGAAGGCCGGACTGGCATTGCTGCCGGTCCGGCCCTTGGAGGTTTGTATACTACCGAGTGACTTTCGCCGCCTCAGGTGGCTAACCCTTTAGCAGGAGGCGATTCGGTTGCCCGGATCGCCTCCCAGCCTTGGGACTAGTGGCCGAGGTTTTCGTTGTTGGTCACGCCCGGGCGGAAGACCGGGTTGTCCATGACGAGGGCGAGGTAGCCCATCGACGCGCCGTTGGAGGTCGGCAGCGCGCCCTGCGCACTGATGTACGCGAAGGCGTGGCACCACTGGAACTGGGCCTGGGCGATGATGTAGCCCTGGAAGCCCGGGGTTGCAGCGATACCGTAGTTGCCACCACCGGAGACGGTGAAGGTCAACTGCTGGCCGGCAGGAACCGGAGCGTTGGTGGTCTGAGCGGGTGGCGAGGTGCAACCCGTCTGACCGCAGTAGTAGTTGAGAGTGACGACACCCTGCTGCGGAACTGCACCGAGACCCGTACCGGTGTCGAGCGACGTGTTGCTGATCGCGACGCCGGTGTCATAACCGAGCTGGTTAGAGATGAACGGGAACAGGAGGTTGCAGTTGCACTTCTGGATGATGAAGGTGTTGCGCGGGCCGGGCGAAGGCACGAAGCGCGGGATCGGGGCCGAGTCAGACGCGGTGCCAATCGTGCTCAGAGGAGCAAAGCTGACAGTCACGCCGGACTGAACCGCCGGAACCGGCAGGTTGTTGCCCGGGTTGGCGACGTAGGCCACAGCCACCGGAACGTCGATACGCTCCTGGGTGAACGAATCCGCGAAGAGGACTTCGTACACCGCGATACCAGCGCCGTTGAAGACCTGGACCTGAGCGATACCGGCCGAGTTAACGGTGGTCGGGGAGAACGGGCCAGCGCCGTTGGAGTCGGTGGTGACGAGGCGAGCAACGCCAGTGGAACCGCCCGTGAGGGTGGAGGTGACGTTAACCGCACCGGGAACCCAGAGCTGCACGCCGTTCGGCACGCCGCTGAACTGGTAGATCAGGCGGGTACCGGCATTCGCCGCGCCAGCGGTACGGAGACCGCGGACAGCCGGGAAGGTCGGGGTGGCGCCCACGCCAGCGCCGGTGTTAACCAGCTGAAGCGGGGGGTTCGGGCTCGGGTCGATGTACGCACGGCCGAGAGCGCTGCCAGTGTTGGTGAACGCGTCTTCCGTGTTGTAGATCGCACCGGGAACGTTCTGGTTCCAGAAGGTGTCGGGGTAGGTGGTTGCGGTGGAGCTGATCTGAGCGACGTTCAGCTTCTTGAAGGCGCTGGGGAAGTTCTCGGTCGCACGGACCAGGAACTGGAAGCCCTGATTGCCCAGAGTGCTGGCCGAACCGGTGTAGATGTTCGGGGACGGAGCCGAGCTATTGGCAGCCAGGTCCGGGTTCTGGGAGACGCACTGCAGGAAGTTACCCGGGCCGCGAACCGCGCTCTGGAGACCGACCTGGATGAAGGCGACGGTCTGAGTGGGGTTGTTGATCGGGATCGAGGTCGCACCGGTGATCGAGATGAACATCGTGATCTGGGTGGGGACCAGGGTGCTGGACACGCCGAGCTGGTTCGCATTGGCGCGGATGTTGGTCATGCGGATGATGCGGGTGGTCAGAGTGCCGGGAGGATCCACGGGCACGCCGGGCCATTCCACAGCGTTCGCGGCAACCTGGCGGGCCTGGAACACGTTGGGACGGTTGAGGGTCGACACGTCCGGAGCGGGGTTAGCGCCCGAGTAGACGCCGAGACCGTTGCCGGTGCCGAACATGGTGCAAACGCCCGGGTTGGTCGGCACTTCGTTGGTCGAGGCGTCGCCGCAAACGCGGAGCGGGGTGTTCGGGTTGGTGGTCGAGTGGGGTTCGTCGATCATCAACAACGCTTCCGAAAACTGACCGGTGGTGGCCAGGATGCGGCTGGTGATGTTGGTGTTCAAGAACACACGAATGTTGGTGGCCGGGATGATAGCGCCAGCCTGGGTGGGAACGCCACCCTGGCAGTTCAGCGTAACGTCGCCGACGAGTTCGGCCAGGCCTTCCGCACGGACGAGCGGAGGAACACCGGCATTGGCTACGCACTGCAGGGCCTGGTTCGTGGCCAGGACCTGTGCGTTAGCGGACACCGAGGCAAATACGGCGGCCCCGGCGAAGGCTAACAGCAGCTTGCGAAAATTCGCCATTTCCTTCTCCTTGTGAAGTATGGTTGGGTTTGAATTGATGAAAGTTCTCTTCTTCAACCTGAGCCTCTTATTTACAGCCAGAGGGCTTCGTCCAGCAGATCAATAGTTTCCGCAGTTGTCGCCAACTGCGATGAGTTTTCCCCTAAGATCTCTCTTGCCGTAATGTTTCCATCACGGAGGGAACAGCTTTCGCTTGTTCCGGCTTCAGCCACTAGTTCGATATGTTGAGCCTTTTCGGGCCTCTCTCGCTGTACTTTCGGAAGTTCACGCTGAGCGGACTTCTCTTAATATTTTTCGTTCGTGCAGGCTAGCCATCTCTAGCGAAATAGCTGCCGGGCTTTAAACCCTGGGACGCAGTCTTTCCATTGATATCATCCGGCCCAGCTATAAGTCAAGCGGAATCCGGGACGAAGTTCTTTCGAGACTATCACTTGCGCCAGGATGTCCCAGCGGTGTGTCAATCTGACCCAACGGCAAGATCCCGAGTTCTCCACAGGACCTTGTTTTTTGAGCAAATTGGCCATTTGGGGCAGTCTCACTGCCTTCCCATAAGGCAATTCACAGGCCACGGTGGCGGCGGGCGGTGAGACTGGAGCGAACCCGTACCATTTGGCCTTCCAACCGGGTGGCGACTTCTCGCGCGACCTCTTCCGGCGGGCGGTTGCCGTCGATGCGGTGGTAGTCACGCCCTTCGTAATAACCGAGGAGAGGACTGGTGCGGCGGTCGTAGTCCAGGAGGCGCTCGCGTACGATCTCTTCGCGGTCGTCCTCGCGAATGGAGAGGGGTTCGCCATCGTAGTCGCACACGCCTTCCACCTGGGGCGGCTGGAAGTAGATGTTGTAGCCGCGGTTGCAGGCGGCACAGTGGCGGCGTCCGCTGACGCGATGAATAATGATGTCGCGAGGCGAGTCCAGGTGGAGGACGGTGGGCTCGGGCAGACCTCGAGCGGTGAGGAACTGATCGAGGAACTGGGCTTGCGGAATGGTGCGGGGATAGCCGTCGAGCAGGACACCGTGGTGGAGGTCGAGTTGGGAGAGGCGGGTTTCGAGCATGGCGTTGACGATGTCGTCGCCAACGAGTCCGCCGCTATTCATAATGTCCTGGGCGGCGCGGCCGAGGCTGGTTCCGGCCTGTACTTCCGCGCGAAAGATTTCGCCGGTGGAGATGGTGTGGATCTGCAGCCAGTCCGTGATCATTTTGGACTGGGTGCCTTTGCCGCTGCCAGGCGGACCAAAGAATAAGAGGACCACGGGGTCGCTCACTTTCTGCCCCGACGCTGGTGAGCTTCGCGGCATACGCTAGCATACAACAATGATTCAAGCACCGGTCGTGCTGGCGTCGCCAGAACTTTACATCGCAGGATTGCGTGAGCGCGTGGACGTGCGGACGGCGGGTCCGCGAATCGGGTCGTTGTGGCGCAAGCTCACGATGGCGGGCGAAATTGAAGGCCAAGTCCCGAATGGGCTGTCCTATGGCGCGTCGATCTATGCGAGCCAGACAGAGTTTGATTATCTCGCGGGTGTGCCGCTAAAAAATGGATTTACGGCTCTGCCCGAGGGGTACACGCTGCTCGAGGTACCTGCGCAGACTTGGCTGGTGTTCGAGCATCGCGGGCATATGGGGTCTATGCCCGGGACGATCCATAATATATGGGCGGAGTGGTTCCCGTCGCAGACGGAGTGGCGCCCCGCTCCCCAGAGCACGGTGTCGCCCATGCTGCTGGAAGTTTACGACGAAGAGCGGTTTGACCCGAAGCAGGGTTCGGGGATCGTGGAGTTGTGGGTAGCGGCAGACAAGGCGGCTACTGCAGCACCTTGAGCGGGTTGGGTAGCGGCTCTGGCGGCTTAGGCCACATCTCGCCGATCTTGACCGACGCCTTGAAGATCGCGCCGACAGGGATAAAGCCGGCGAGCTTGTGCGCAGCTACCGCTTCGAGTCCCATGGTGGCGATACAGCCGCAGGAACTGCAATCGGGGGTCCCGCCGTACTGGCAGGGGGTGACCTTGGTGCGAAGATCTGCGGAGTACACCGCAGTAGTGCGCGCAAAGACGCACTTATCGGGGCTACCGGGCGGCGTCGCGAACTGGCGGATCAGCCCTTCGGCCATATCGAGCTTCGGAAAGCGCTTGCGGAGGACGAGGAGTTCGTCGACCAGACGGAGGCGTTCCTCTTTGGTGAGCATTTCCGGCAGGTTGTCGCCGATTTGGGGCGTAAAGACGCTGAACCAGACCTTGCGGATCTCGTCCTTGGGGGTCCAGAACTCGAGGAACTCGGCGAGGTAGCCGGGACGCTTCATCATCTGTCCGGTGATGGTGGAGTGGATGGTGATGCGCTGTCCGGCGATGTTCTTGAGGATGCGATCGTAGGTGGCCGGAGCGCGGCGTACGTCGTGATCGGGCTGAAGGCCGTCGATCGACACCACAACGTTGAGGTGCTCCATGGTGGACCACTCGGATTTAAAGCCACGGAAGGCGCTGGTGACGATTTGGACGTGGATGCCACGGTTCAGGAGTTCGGGCACCATGGCTTCGACTTCGCGGTAACGAACGAGGGGGTCGCCACCGACCAGGGAGATGTGGAGAGGCTTGACGCGATCGGCGATTTCGAGTACGCCGTCGATGAGGTCCTGACCCTTGAAGTCACTGAGTCCACGTAGGGTTACGCCGCCGCCGAGGTGCTGATCGTCATAGGCGTAGCAGCCGGGGCAGCGGAGGGGGCACTCTTTGGTGATCTCAATGGAGAGCGATGGGGGGCGGCCTTGCAGGATCCGTCCCCAGGCCTTAACGACTTCGGATACTTTCATCCACTTCCTTTCGCGAACAACGCCTGGCGGACATCGCGTGCCCTACCCCTTTAGGATGCGACGGGAGTGGCGTTAGTTGCAACTCAGTTCCAGGTACTTACCATTGGACGAGAGTTTTGGGGAAGTCGGTGGGTTTTTCACAGCAGACTTGTTCCATGGCCTGCTTGAGCTGGGTTTTGAGCATGGCGATGGTGTGGTTGCCACCGTCGTTGCCGAGCGCGCCAACACCATACATAAAAGGACGGCCCATGAAGGTGAAGCAGGCGCCGCAGGCGAGGGAGCGGGCCACGTCGACGCCGGAGCGGAGTCCACTGTCGATCATGATCTTCATGCGGGAGCCGTACTTGTCGGTGAGGTTTTTGAGCGGCTTGATGGTGGATTCGCCGGAATCGATCTGGCGTCCGCCGTGGTTGGAGACGATGATGCCGTCCGCACCGATACGGATACTGTCTTCCATATCCTCTTCGCTGACGACACCCTTGATGACGAGTTTGCCCTTCCAGATGTCGCGGATGGCCTTCATCTTGTCCGAGTCCACGCGTCCCGTGAAGGTGGCGTTCATGAACTTTCCGAGTTGCTTGATGTCGAGGCCGGGTTCCATGTACGGCTTCAACGTCGCGAACTCGGGGATGCCGATGCGGAGGGTTTCGAGCGCCCAGACCGGATGTAACGCCGCCTGGATAAAGTTGGCGAGCGTGTGCTTGGGCGGCATGGAGAGTCCGGCCTTGATTTCGCGGTAGCGGATCCCGAAGGAAGGTACGTCGACCAGGACCACCAGTACCTTGCAGTTGACGGCTTCGAGGCGGCGGAGGATGTCGTCGCGCAGTTTGTTTTCCGCTGGATGGTAGAGCTGGAACCAGAATCGCGAATCCGTGACTTTGGCGATTTGTTCGATGCTCGCTGTGGATACCGTCGATAGCGTGTACGGAATGTTGTGCTTGACGGCCGCCTTGGCGAGGATTTCCGGCGCGTTCGGCCACATAAGGCCTTGGAGCCCGATGGGGGAGATGCCGAATGGGGCGTCGTAGACGTGGCCGAAGAGTTCGGTGCTCATGTCGAGGCCGGCGAACTTGCGCATGTAGACGGGGCGGAGAAGCACGTCGTGGAAGTCCCGCTCATTGCGCGCGAGGTTGACTTCGTCGTTGCAGCCGCCTTCCAGATAGTCGAAGGCGAACTTGGGCATGCGTTGTTTGGCGCGGCGCTTCAGATCCTGGACAGACGGGTACTGGGGGTTGTACTTCAGGAGTTCCGGATTCATGGTGAGCAGCGGGTGCGGGGTTTCACCAATTGTACAATGTGGGCCCTGAAGATGAGCATTCTGCTGCGGAAACGACGCTAGTCAGAGTAGTCTGAACTTCTATGCACTCGTCGTCCGCGCAGATGCGCCGTGTCACCATTGGCCGCAATCCCGAAGGCGGGATTGTCCTCAACCGACCCGGGGTGTCCTGGGAGCACGCGCTTCTGTACCGGGACGATCAGGGTCGCGCGGTGCTGCAGGACAATAACTCCACCAACGGTACGTTCGTCAACAGCGTCAACAACCGGGTGACAGCGGTGTATCTGAATCCTGGCGATACGGTGTACTTTGGCGGGCTTCCGGTGGCCGCGGCGCGGTTGATGGAGGCGCTGCAGTTGCCCCAGGGTGAGCGCTTTTCGATCGGCGGGCAAGCGGCTGAGGTGTTTGAGCTGCAGGGGTCCATTTTGTTGGGAAGGTCTGAGCAGGCCGACCATAAGCTGGACCATCCGTCGGTGTCCTGGGAGCATGCGCGGATCGGGAATGAGGGCGGACGGTTTTCCATCACCGATCTGAACTCCACCAACGGCACGTATGTCGACGGGGTGCGGATTAAGGGTCGAGTGGAGATCCAGCCCGGGCAGGAGATCCGGCTGGGAGCGTTTGCGCTGACCATCAATACGCAAGGTCAGGTGGAGAAGCGCAGCGATGAGAAAGACATCACGGTTGAGGTTCGCGATCTGACGGTGGCTGTGCCTTCGCCGGGTGGCGGGAGCAAGACGCTGATCGAGAATGTGTCGCTGGTGATTGAGCCCGGCGAACTTGTGGCGTTGATGGGACCTAGCGGGGCGGGTAAGACCACCTTGCTGGATGCGATGAATGGGACGCGTCCGCCAACTTCGGGGCATGTGCTGTATGCGGGCCGGAGCTTGTACGAGTACTTCGATTACTTCCGGAATCGCATCGGGTACGTACCGCAGGACGACATCATGCACACGCAACTGACCGTGTATGAGGCGCTGTACTATACGGCGAAGCTACGGCTGCCTGCGGGTACGTCGGCGGAGTACATCGAGAAGCGGATTGAGGCGGCGCTGCGGGCGGTGAGTCTGTATGAGACGGCGACACCGGCGAATCCGGTTCCGGTGCAGCATCGACTCATCGGATACCCGGGAAAGAAGGGCATCAGCGGTGGACAGCGGAAGCGCGTGAATGTCGCGATGGAGCTGCTATCCGATCCCACAGTGTTGTTTTTGGATGAGCCGACGTCGGGATTGAGTTCGACGGACGCGCGCAATGTGGTGAAGAGCCTGCGCGAGTTGGCGAACAAGGGCAAGTCGATTGTCGTGACGATCCATCAGCCGGGATACGACGTGTATGAGAAGTTCCACTGCCTGGCGATGATGTCGAATCACAAGGATCCGGCGTTGACGGATGAGCAGCGCGCGAGTACGGCGATGCCTGTGGGTCGGTTGGTTTATTACGGTCCGGCAGAAGGTGCGTTTCCGTTCTTTGAGGCGGAGAAGCCTGCAGCTCCAGGGGCGAGTACAATGCGGTTGCCGGACGACTTCTTTGACGGCATGCACAAGCGGAGCCTGGAACATTGGAAGCAGAAGTACGACAACGATGCGGCGTCGCCCAAGGCACGGTATGTCGTGCAGAGGCAGGGCAAGGTACCGGAGCGGCAGAAGCGGGCGCGGATTGAGCGGGTGGTGAAGCATCGCTTTGGTCAGTTGATGACCCTGGCGTCGCGACTGTTGTTGATCAAGCGCAAAGATGCGTTTCAACTGTGGATGATGCTGCTGACGCCGCTTGTGTTGGGCGGGCTGATTACGGCGTTGCATCCGGTGCAGAATACCGAGGACTTTGCGTTGTGGTCGCGCTTTGTGTCGCGACTGGGGTCGGCGCACTTTTTGATGGTGGTGTCGGCGATGTGGTTTGGGTGTAACAACGCGGTACGCGAGATTGTTGGCGAGCGGGCGATCCTGAAGCGGGAGCGGATGGTGAACCTGTCGCTGCTGTCGTATGTCGGGTCCAAGCTGGCGGTGCTGTCGGTGATCTGCCTGCTGCAGTGTCTGCTGCTGCTGTCGATTGTGAAGATGGGCGCGGGTTTGGAAGCCGCCTTCGTGCCTACCTTAGTGGCGCTGTTTTTGACGTCAATGGCCGGGATCGGGCTGGGGCTGTGTGTGTCGGCGATCGCGCCTACCAATGAGACGGCTGTGGTGTCGCTACCGATGATTCTGCTGCCGATGATCATTCTGGGGGGCGGGATCCTGCCGCTGCATAGCTTGCGCGACAACGTACCGGCGCTTGGGTATGTCGCGGATACGGTGGTGCCGACGCGTTGGGCGTTTGAGACGGGGATGCTGCTGGAGAATGACGCGCGACTGCTACGGTTCAGCGGCAAGACGCCAGCGGATCTGGCGGATGCGCTGAAGACTTGCGGCGAGCAGTTGGGGCGGTGTCGCGCCGGGATGCCTCCTGCAGTGGAGCAGAAGCTGACCAAGCGTGGGGACGACATCGCGGAGAATGCGTTTCCTTCGGCGAAGGTCCGGCACGGCTATGGGTTCACGGTGTCTGTGCTCGGCGGGATGTTTTTGGCGCTTTGCGGAATTTGTCTGCTCGCGTTGCGGCGGACTTAAGGCACCGGCATCACGTCTACAGACCTAAACGGATGTTAGGGGAGATGCGCTCCCAGCATGAAAAACCTGGACGGGCTGGAACTTTACGACGAACTTCGCGGTCCCGGAACCTTCGAGTGCTCTGGCTTTGGGCGTTGTTCTGTTGCTGGGCATACGCCGCCGCTCGGCCTGGAAATAGTGTGACTTCCGACAAACAAGGTGCGAAGCCTGTTACGATGGACCCCCGGTATACCGATCCGGTTTACCATCTCGGAGGAACACAACACATTGAGGAATTTTCTATTTTTACCGGCAATACTAGGTTGCGCACTGACGCTGCCCGCATCTGCCGATACCCTTTACAGCAACCTGGGCGATCCAGCAAGCTACCTCGTTGCTAACCGCACGATAGGCGCCTCTTCTGATGCAGGAACGCAACTGGCTCAGGGCTTCCGGTTTACGTCTGCCGCGACCGGGGCGCTGGCTCAGATCGATCTTGGGGTCGGCGTCAATGCGCCGCGCAACGGAAATCTTACGGTAAGCCTATGGTCGGACGGCGGTTCCACGGTCGGCAGCTTGCTGGGATCCTGGGACTTCACAACGGTAGTGGCGGCTGGCACAAGTACCAGCGCACTGACCTCGGTCGCTACTCCTGGCGGCCCCAGCCTTACCGCAGGAACTTCTTACATTCTGACGATGTCCCCGAGAGGAACGGGGGTATGGGGGGCGTGGAACAACGTCTCCGCTACCGGTGCCAGATTTTTCTCATCAGATAACGGACCTTGGTTTGCCGCTACCGCGGGACAGCTGATGGCCACGCGACTGCTGTCCTCGGTCGCGCCAGTGGGGGTGCCCGAACCTTCCAGCGTGCTGACACTAGGTTGCGTTGTGATGCTGGCGGTACGCCGCCGTTTTCGCTCGCCCCGTTAAGTGTCGTCTTCTCACCACCGCCGCCGCGAGACGCACTCCCGCGGCGGCACCACTTCCCGCCCGAGCCGAAAGCATCTACCAGTTGCCCTACTCCAAAACTTTCGAATCGAAGGGTCCGCAAGCTTTTGTTGGATAGGTCCTGGTAGCTTCGGCCGATGTTCCGTTTCACATCGGCCGCAACGCGCGCTCCTGCCTTGCGACTAGCGCAAGGCTTGAAGTGTCTCACGACGGAAAATCAATGAGTCGCGCTTTCACCTGATCGGTCCGCTGCGAAAAGCGCGCCTTCCGGAATATATGAAATCTCTTGGGTTCAATTGGAAAGCTGACCGTATCAGCGGATCTGTTGTGCGCTTGCCACTGTTGTTTGGCCTCGCGATGGCCAGTATGGCAGTGGGGCGTGCGGATGTCATCCTGGACAGCGTAGGTACACCGGCTAGTTATGTTCCGGCCAACGGATGGTCCATTCTCTCGGTGGACTCACCGTTTATATACTCGGCGTACGGCGTCGAGTTTTCATCCTCAATCAAGCGGAAGCTTACGAAGTTTGAGTTCGGGATTGGGGTCGCGGGTAACTCGTCCGGTGGGTTTGTGGCGAAGCTCTGGAGTTCTAACAACGGTAAGGTCGGGACGCAACTGGCATCCTGGTCGATTACTCCGACGACGATATTCGGCTCGTGCTGTGACCTTCTCCAACTGGAGACACCGAACGGCCCTGAATTGGCGGCTGGTGCCTTCTACTTCGTTACCTTGCAGGGAACTGGTCCTTTCAGCCTAGGCGCGTGGAACTATGCGCAAGGGATGGGTACTCTTGCATACTCGGCGGACGGTGGCCTGGGATGGCAGAGCAGCGTGAACCGGCTGCCGGCTTTACGGATCCATGCGAGTGCGCTGCCGACGGCTGTACCGGAGGCATCGAGTGTCGCGCTGCTGGCGTTGTCGTTGTTGACAGCACAAGGGGCATCGCGCTGGCGCCGTGTCCACGGGCGGAAACTGTAGAAGTCGCCATCTGCTCTACACCGTACTTGATCAGATGTTCCGACAAACAGCGCGTTACCTGTTGTGCGAGTATCTACTTGTTTCGTGTTTGCTCTGACTTTGTTTGCTACGGCCGCCAAGGCAGATGTCGCTTATGACTCGTTGGGCAGCCCTGCTGAATATCGATCCAACTTCGGATTCACGTTGGGAACCCCGAATGCGAACGTATTCAATCCGTTCCGCATTGGCCTGGTATTCAGCTCGGCGACAACAGGCGTTATCACACAGATTGATGCCGCGCTGAGTTTCTCACGAGGTACGGCCGCAACCGCCGCATTGTGGACAGTGGCGAGCGGTAACACACCGGGTGACCTGCTTGGCTCCTGGGACTTTGAAATGACACAAAGGGTGGGGCCATGCTGTGCCCTCACCTCGATTCCGACACCCGGCGGTCCTAAGTTGACGGCGGGCACTCAGTACTTTCTGACAATGTCGGTCGATGACGATGTGTTTGCCATTTGGCACCGTGCTCTTGTCGCGGGTTCGATGTACGCCACAGACAATAACGGCGCGACGTGGGACCCGATTACGTTCACCAACGAGGCCGGCGCTGTACGTATCCTGACGCGAGTGCCCGAACCGCAAGAGTTGACGATGGCTTTGCCCCTTCTTGGATTATTCCTTGTCTGGAAGCGCCGATTCACGATGGCCGGCTGATCGGTACACTGCGGAAAACGCGCCTTCTGAGGTATGAAGGCATCTGTGTTTTACCTGTTGTCACTCTCTGCATTATGCGCTCTGCCCTCCAAAGCTGATATTGCGGTTGATTATCTGTCAAACGGCTATATCAGTGGATTCGGTACCAGCGTTGGAACGTTGACCAGCATATTGGGGCGAGACTTACGAGTCGGTCTTGAGTTTCGACCCGCTAAAGACGGCAAGGTTTCGCAAATCGACCTTGCCGTCTGGCACTTGCCGGATATCAGTCCGGATAACTCCTTTACCGTTTCCATCTGGAGCGGTTCCATGGCTTACCCCGAGATACAGCTGGGAAGCTGGGATTACAACAGTACACTCAACACAAACGTCTGTTGTGGGTACGATTCGATCTTTCCCACGAACGGACCGCTATTGAAGGCCGGCGAGGCCTATTATCTGGTTGTTAACGCGCGCGGTACGACGTTGGGCGGCTGGGCTGGGACGAACATTAGCGGCGTACAGTTTATTTCGATCAACGGTGGGTCCTGGCAGGTGAATGGATTTGAGGCTCTAGCGGCGCGGGTGTACACCACTTCGGTGCCTGAGGGAAGCGGTGCTGCTGTGTGTTGCCTGCTGTTGGGCACTGCGGTGTTGATTCGAAGCCGCAGGGTACGGGCTGCAACCGGGATGATCGGTTCGTGATGGAAAGAGCGCGGATCGTGATATGAAAGTACCAGCGTATCTTGCACTCTCTCTCTTCACTCTGACGACTTTACCGGCGCGAGCCGATATTGCTCTGAATTGGCTGTCAAACGGGTATATCGATAACGCGGGACATACTGTGGGAACCGCGGACAGTCCGCTGTCGGCGAACTTGCAGCCCGCAGCGCGGTTCACATCTTTGAAGACTGGCCTAGTGTCGCAGATTGACCTCGCCGTCTGGTATCTTCCCGACATTGTCACAGATCCTCGCGTGACAGTGTCACTCTGGACTGATTCCGGTTTTGGGCCAGGCACATTGTTGGGATCCTGGGACTACAGTTCGACGCTTACTTCCGTGAATTGCTGTAACTTCGACTCCATCCAAACGCCGAACGGTCCTTTGTTGCAGAAGGGGCAGTCGTATGTGCTGGGAGTGAATGGGCGGGGCGCGTTTATGGGTGGTTGGGCATGGACCAACTTCCAGACCAGTGTGTATCGGAAGTTCAATAACGGGTCATGGCAGTTTCTCAGCAATACTGCGCCGGCGGCCAGGATCTACGTTACGCCGACGGCCGCAGTTCCAGAGCCGAGCAGTGTTTGTGTGCTCGCTTCAATGGCTGGGTTCGCGTTGTTCTTCCGGCGCCGCGTGCGCATCGACGGCACACCTGAGAGGAAGGAACCGACACGCGTATGAAGTCCCTTCGCTTGATTCACGTCATGGTATTCGCATGCGCTCTTCGCGGCGAGACCATTTATAGCAACCTGGGCGATCCGGTCCTTTACAAGGGGAAAGTGTCGCGAAATATTTCGACAAACGATGTTGCGCTGCTCACCATCACGCAGGGCTTTCGATTCACGGCCCTGACCACAGCGGTACTGGAACAGATTGAGCTTGGTGTTGCAGCGAGTCGAAAGGGTACTCTCACTGCGAATCTCTGGACCGATGGTGTTACCGGGCCCGGTGATCTTCTTGGTTCATGGGATTTCACGACGACAGAGAGGCCCGGGCAGTCGGATACAGTACTCACGACGCTAGCAACGCCGGGCGGACCGAAGCTCACCGCTGGAGTGAATTACATTCTGACGTTGGCTCCCCGCGGAACTGGAGTGGCCGCGCTTTGGCATGACTCGTATGAGTCCGCATCGGTTTTCTTTGCGATCGATAATGGCCCCTGGGAGTCCGCTGGAATCTCTGCCGCTGGTGCTGCACGTTTGACCGGGTCCATCCCTACGGTGACGACGGTCCCGGAACCTGTTCAGATACTCACGCTAGGCGGCGTGCTGGTGCTCGCGGTTAGCCGCCGGCGACGCTGGCGCAGATAGCGTTCGCCGTAGCTGTTCTTTCTACTCACCCCGCAGGACCATTGCCGGATCGGTTCCGGCGGCTCTGCGGGCGGGGAGGTACGATGCGGCGATTGCTACCGCGAGAAACAGGAGCGCGGAGGCGCTGAAGGTCCAGGCGTCTCGCGCGCTTACCTCGTACAAGATGGATTGCAGGATTCGGCCGGCCGCGAGTGAGGCTGCGAGTCCGATGGCGATCCCCCATCCTACAAGCTTTATCCCCTGTCCGATGATCATTCCTTTCACGCTGGCTTGCGAAGCACCGAGAGCAAGCCGGATGCCCATTTCGCGGGAGCGCAGGCTGACGGCGTAGGCGACAACTGCGTAGATGCCGAGCGCCGCGAGAATGAGGGCGAGGGTACCGAAGGCGGTGGCAATCCACATCGCGAATCGGGGCCGCCAGAGTTGGCGGTCCTTTTCTGCTTGCAGGGTGGTGATGTTGGAGATGGACGCGGTGGGGTCGATGGTCCAGACTGCTTGGCGCGCGGGTTCGGTGAGGGAGGCGGGGTTGTGGTCCTGCGTGTGGACGACCAACGTCATGGTGGCAAAGTGTTGGGCGGCACTTTGCAGATAGTCGTCACTCTGGCGGAAGGGCAGGTAGATTTCAGGGTCCGGCGCGCTGCGCCAGTCGCGTTGACGGGCGTTGGCGACGACGCCGACGATGGTACGCCAAACGATGGGGGTCGGGCTACCGGGTTCGCTGAGGGTGAGCCGCTTGCCAATGGCGTCGCCTTGCGGGAAGGCGGATTTGGCAAGCGCTTCATTGATGATGGCGACCTGGGGAGCTTGTAGGGTGTCGCGAAGGTGGAAGTCCCGGCTGCCTGGCTGGAGGGCGAGCGCCATGGTTTGGAAGTAGCCGGGTTCGACGACGCGGTACACGGCGCGGTTGCGTTGCGTGTCGCCTTCGGTTTGGAAGCCAACGCCCCAGACATCGCCGGCGAGTGGAACGTGGTTAATGGCGCTGACATCGGTGACGCCTGGAAGGTCACGCAGTTTGTTCTGTACGGCGAGGAGGCGTTCGGCGCGAGACTGAGCGATTTGCACCTGCAGTGAGAGCGTTCCTGCGACGCGGAAGCCGGGGTCTGCGGCGGCGAGGCGTACGAAGCTTTGGGCGGCGAGCCCCGCGCCGACGGCGAGCATCATGGATAGCGCCACTTCGGCGACGACCAGTGCGGAACGAAGCCGTCCGCCGGGGAGGGAGCCTCCGCGGGTGGAGACTTGCAGGCGATGCATGCGCGTGGCGACCAGTGCGGGAACGGTACCAAAGGCGAGTCCTGTGGCGACGGCGAGGGCGAGGCAGAAGAGGATCGCTTGCCAGTTCATGGTGGCGTTGGCGATGCGGGGTACGTCGGTGGCGAGGCGGGCGAAAGGTAGAAGGACAGCGGAAAGCGCAAGTCCAAAGGTGGCGCCGCCGAGAGCGAGAAGGAGGCTTTCAGTGAGGTACTGGCGGGCGATGGTCCAGGCGCTGCCGCCGAGCGCGGTACGAATGGCAACTTCCTGACGGCGTGCGGTGGCGCGGGCAAGCAACAGGTTCGCTACGTTGGCGCAGGCGATTAATAAGAGGAGTGCTGCCGCAGAGGCGAGGGCGCGCAGGAGAGGTCGAACATCGCCGACGACTTTGTCGGCCAGCGGTACGGGGACGAGGGCGAGTTCGCGGTTGTCCTGCGGGTGGAGGTCCCGAAGTTGTTGCGAGTGCTTAGCGACCTGGGTACGGGCCTGGTCCAGGGTAATGTTGTCGCGCAGGCGGGCGAAGAGGCGGAGCGACGAGCCCTTGCGATCGGCGAGGCGGCGTTCCAGGGGGAGCCTGACCCACAGGTCGCCTTTGGCCCAGAAGGGCGAGAAGACGAAGCTTTGCGGCATGATTCCGGTGATGGTATAGGTTTGGCCATCGAGACGGAGGGTACGGCCGACGACCCCGGGAGCGCCGCCAAAGCGCTTTTGCCACAGGGCGTAGCTGAGGACGACTTCCCCGTCGGCGCCGGTCGAAAGGGTACGGCCGGCAATGGGTGCGACACCGAGGAGAGGGAAGAGATTGGGAGTGACGCGAACGGCGGGTACGCGGTCGGGATGCGCTTCTGGTGCGGAGGAAGGTTCGAACCGGGGGTTCCAGACTTCCGCGGCGGCGATGTCGGTAAACAAGGGCTGCGAGGCCGCGCGGAGGTCCAGGAAGTTAGCGGGCGCTACGGCAAACTGGCTGTCTTGCAGGATGGCGACGAGACGCTGGGGGTCACGATAGGCGAGCGGATCGAGCAGTACGGCATGGACCACGGCGTACATCGCGGTGGACGTCCCAATGGCGAGGCCGAGGGCGAGCATCACGGCGAGGGAGAAGCCGGGCGAGGCCTTGAGGGTACGGAAGGCGTAGCGGAGATCGAGCGGGAGCCGAGGCATGCTGACTGGATAACGAACGGACTATCTTTTGGTTAGCCGCGGCTTTATTGGTGGGATGTAATTGCGGGAGCCGTTACACTGGGGGCGATGACTCAACTCCGTTGGATACTCGGCGCTCTGGTGGTTGGCTTCTTTTTGCTGACCTTTTCCGCATCGGCGATTATCGACTACGCTTGGTGGAACGAGATGGGGCAATTGGATACGTGGTACAGCATGGCGCTATACCGGTATGCACCACGGTTGGCCGCGGCGGTGTTGGCGTTCTTCATCTTTCGTACGGCATTTTTGTTGGGACGCAGGCGGGCGCGGTCCATGGCGGAGATTATTGATGTCGACCCGCCGAACTACAGCGCGGCGAATGTCCTGATTGCGGTATTCAGTCTGGTGATCGGCGCGGCGACGGTGAGCCCGTGGACGATTGTGCAGTACTTTGGCGGGCATTCTACGGCGAGTGCGTCATCCTGGCGCGATCCTTTGTTTGGGGAGCCGCTGTCGTACTACCTGTTCGACCTGCCCTTTTATATACAAAGCATCAATGGGCTGATGTTGTTGACGTTTTTGGGGACGGTGATCTACTTTGTGTCCTCAATTCCGTTTGGCGACAAACAGATTCGGATCGAAGTGACCAAGCCTCTGCGCTTTTTGGGCGCGGCGCTGCTGATTTTTTGGGCCGTGCGGCTGTACTTTGGCCGGTACGAACTGCTGACGTCGCAGCACGGTTTTTTGACCGGCGCGGATTATGTGGACGAGAAGATCCGGCTGCCTTTGCAGTGGGTGTCCATCATGGCGCTGGTGGCGAGCGGGGTGTTTGTCGCGATGGGACGGTACTGGCTGGCGTTGCCGGGTCCTATCGTGGCGGCGATCCTGCGTGTGGTGGTGCCGGGCGCGGTGGCTGCCGCGTATGTGAAGCCGAATGAGATTTCGCTCGAGAAGCCGTACATTGAACGTCACATTGCGGCGACGCTTTCGGCATACGGGTTAGACAAGGGTACGCGCGAGATCAGTTTTGCGGCGAAGGCGGACGCGAAGATCGATTTTGCGAAGCACCGGCAGGTCCTCGAGAACGTACGGCTATGGGATTGGCAGGCGTTTCGCGACACAGTAAGCCAGGTGCAGCCGTTGCGCCCGTATACGTACCGGGATATCGACGTCGACCGGTACAACATCAACGGCATGGTGCGGCAGGTGATGGTGGCGCCGCGCGAGTTGGACATTGAGCAGTTGGGCGATGCGCGGAACCAGTGGGTGAATCCGAACTTTGTGTACACGCACGGGTACGGCCTGGTGCTGGCGGATTCGAACAAGATCAACAATAACGGGCTGCCGCAGTTGTACGTCCAGGATGCGCCGCCGGAGGTGAGTACGCCGTCGCTGAAGCTGACGCGGCCGGAGCTGTACTACGGCGAGATCACGCATGAGCCGGTGTTTGTGCGTACGGCGCAGCAGGAGTTTGATTACCCGTCGGGTTCGGACAACGTGCATACGAAGTACCAGGGCAATCGCGGCATCCCGGTGAGCGGGTTCGGCATGCGTTTGCTGGCCGCTGCGGCGTACGGCAATCCGAACATCGTGCTGACGAGTTACCTGACTGGCGATAGCCGGATGCTGATCCATCGCAATGTGGATGACCGGTTGGAGACGTTGGCCGGATTCGTGGATTGGGATCAGGATCCGTACCTGGTGATGACGAAAGAGGGACGGCTGGTGTGGATCGTGGACGGGTACCTGACTTCGGACGCGCATCCGTATTCGCAGTATGTGTCGGAGGGGCGATTCCGGTCCTACAACTACATCCGCAATTCGGTGAAGGCGACGGTGGATGCTTACGATGGCGAGACGAACATCTACATCGTGGATCCGACAGACCCGGTGGTGCGGTCGTACCAGAATCTGTTTCCGAAGCTGTTCCGGGAAGGGTCGCAGATGCCGCAGGAGATCCGCGAGCATTTGCGGTTCGGCGAGAAGATGTTCGAGGCACAGGCGTTTATTTACCGCACGTACCATATGCGGGACCCTGAGGCGTTTTACAACAAAGCGGACTTGTGGGATCGCGCGCGGTACGTCCAGAAGCAAGGCGCTGGGGCGCAGGCAATGGAGCCGACGTTCGTGTTAGCGGCGTTGCCGGGGGAGACGCAGGCGGAGTTTTTGTTAGTACTGCCGTTTTCGCCGCGCGGGAAGGACAACCTGATCGGGTACATGGCGGCGCGGAACGATCCGGCGCACTATGGCGAGATCGTGTTCCTGCAGATGCCGAAGCAGGAAGTGCTCCTTGGTCCGATGCAGTTGGAGGCGCGGATCGATCAGGATCAAACGATATCGAAGGACCTGAACTTGTGGAACCAGCAGGGGTCGCAAGTGTTGCGCGGGCAGACCTTGGTGCTGCCGGTGGACGATACGTTCCTGTATGTGAAGCCGATTTATCTGCAGGCGGCGAATGCGCGGATGCCGCAGTTGAAGAAGGTAGTGCTGGCGATGGGCGGGCGCATCGTGTACGAGGATACGTACGAGAGGGCGCTGGAAGTGCTGGCAGGGGGTCCTGCGCCGCAGATGCGGACAGAGCCTGAGTCGGCGGGTGGTACGACGGAAGGGAAGCCGGCTGTCGCTCCGCAGGAGGATGTGAATACGCGCATCCTGGAACGGTTGCGGCGGCTGCGGATTGAGTTGGACGCGTTGGAGTCCGAGATTCGGAAGCGATAGCGGGGGCGACGCCGGGATTTTCTTGCGCTATCTTTAGGCTGAGGACAGAGTATCCTCAGGCTGTGCAAAAAGAATCCTTCTTCTAGGTGACTGAATCGTTTCCCGGTTCCGCTTTATCTATAAGAAGCAGTAAAGCTTTCTGGGAGTCGACGTCGAATGCCGAAACAATTAGCGAGAGGTCCGTCCACAAATACTGGCGATCTGGCAAAACCTAGCGGGTTTGCTTTGCCGCCCAAGCTATTGGAAAAAGCCGTCGTGCGCCTTTGCATGGTGGCGATGATCAGTGCGGTGTTCTGCGTCGCGTACTTTGTTGCCGACGGGTTCCTGCAGCCGGAAGCGGCGTATATGCAGCAACATCCGGTGACCCGTCTGATGGCGCTGTCGATCGTATTGCTGTCTTTTGCATTTGCCGGCGTGCAGGCTGCTGGCTGGTTTTCCAAACAAACCATCCTCTATTTGGGCAGTGGATTTCAGGTGCTGATCGGCTTTGCCATCAGCCTCGCCGAGTGTTCGCTGGTCTCCAGCTCTGCCGTGCCCGTGGTTGGCATTTCCGGCACCACCCTTTGGTTGGTGGTGTGCGGGATGCTGATTCCGAATACTCCGGCGCTGAACCTTGTGACCGGAATCCTGACTGGCTTGATGTGGCCTGCCGGGTACTACGCGTCCATCCTCGTCTTTGGGCATGACTTTATCGGTTGGAACCGCTTCGCGATGTGGATGATTCCCATGGTGTTGTCGGTGGTGCTGACCAACTACCTGAATCGCCGGATGTACACGATGCAGATTCAGTCCCAGAAGGCGGAAGACCTGGGCAGCTATGCGCTCGATCGCGTGATCGCGCAGGGCGGCATGGGTGAGGTCTGGCTGGCGAACCACAAAATGCTGGCGCGTCCGGCGGCGGTGAAGCTGATCCGTCCGGAACTGCTTTCCGGTCAAACAATGCGGAATGAGGCGGTGATTCGCAAGCGCTTTGAGCGTGAGGCCCGGGCGACGGCGGCGTTGCGCAATCCGCATACGGTTGCGCTGTACGACTTTGGCGTCACGTCCGACAACATGTTCTATTACGTGATGGAACTGCTGGAAGGAATCGACCTGCAGACGCTAGTGGATCGCCATGGGCCGATGCATCCGGGGCGGGTGCGCAATATTCTGATCCAGATCTGCGAGTCCCTGGAGGAAGCCCACCGGTTGGGCATGGTGCATCGCGACATCAAGCCTCGCAACATCTTTTTGTCGAAGCTGGGCTGGCAGCATGACTTTGCCAAGGTTTTGGACTTTGGGCTGGTAAAGACCAAGCTCGGCCAGGACGAATCCATGATGACGATGGATGGTTCGGCCACTGGTACGCCGGCGTATATGGCACCGGAAGTGGCGCTGGGTGGCGCGAAGGTGGACGGCCGTACCGATATTTATAGCCTGGGGTGCGTGGCGTACTTCATGCTGACGGGTGGCTTGGTGTTCCCCGAGGCGACACCTACGGCAATGGCTTTGGCGCACGTACAAAAGAGCCCGGTGCCGATGAATGAGCGTACGGAATTGCCAGTTCCGGCTGGGTTGGAGCGGGTGATTCTGCAGTGTCTGGATAAGGATCCGGAGAAGCGTCCAAAATCGGCGCAAGATCTGGCGCGCAAGCTAGAACGGTTGGACGACGTACCGACCTTCTGCCGCGACATGGCCGCGCAGTGGTGGGAGACGAACATCCCGAATCCGAGTGTGCCCGATACTCTCGAAGGGGCCGGTGACGATCCTCGCGTACCGCAGGGTACGGAAGAGACGGCGTCGCGCCTGGAGATTATGAGAGCCTAGTTGCCAGTGGCCGGCGGCGCTGTAACAGCAAACAACAAACGAGACAATCACGATCCACAAGCAGTGATGGGCCTGGCGATGGCCGGGTCCTTCACGATGATCGCGCATCAGGTGGCGTCGAAGGCGGCGCGCGACGGCTTCTTTCTGCAGCAGTTCGATCCTTCGGACCTGCCCAAGATGGTGGTCTCCGCGGCGCTGCTGAGCTTTTTGCTGGCGATTGTGTTTTCGCGCGGGAACGAGCGTTTTGGTCCTGCGCGGACAATCCCCATATCCTTTGCTGTCAGCGGACTTCTGCATGTCGTGGAGTGGATGCTGGCGCCGGTACTGCCGCGTCCTGTGGCGGTTGCGATCTATCTGCATGTGGTCGGGCTGGGCGCGATTCTGCTGTCCGGCTTCTGGCTGTTGTTGAGCGAGGTGTTCGACCTGCGCGAGGCCAAGAAGCGGTTCGGGCGCATCGCGGGGTTCGGTACGGCGGGGGGGATCGCAGGGGGTCTGCTGGCGGAGCGTCTGGTGGCATGGTCGCTGGGCGATTACATGCTGGTGGTGCTGGGCGGGTTCCATGTGGTCTGCGCGGGCATCGCGTGGCGGCTGAAGCCGCTGCCGACCAGCCAGAAGAGAAGGCTGCGTCCGCGCGGTAAAGAGACGAGCGCGGCGGAAGCGTTCCGGCAGACACCGCTGTTGTGGCAGTTGGCAGCGCTAGTGTTCTTGGGTACGTGTACGGCTGCGTTGCTCGATTACCTGTTCAAGTTGGGCGCGACGTTATCGATCGGCAAGGGTCCGGGACTGGTGCGGTACTTCGCGGTGTTCTATACGGCGTGTCAGGTGCTGACGTTTCTGCTGCAGACGTTCCTGGCCAAGCCCGCTGTGGAGTGGCTTGGTGTGTCGCGATCGGTGGCGACGTTGCCGGTAGCGGTGGGCTTAGGGTCCACGGTGGCGCTGCTGGTGCCTGTGTACCCGCTGGTCGCGTTGCTGCGCGGGATTGAAGTGGTGTTGCGAGGGTCGCTGTTTCGAAGCGGGTACGAGTTTCTGTACACGCCGGTGCCGCCGAGCGATAAGCGCGCAGTAAAAACGATCATCGACGTGGGGTTTGACCGTTTGGGCGATGCCGCTGGCGCTGGCGCCGTACAAATCATGGTGTGGCTGGGTCCGCAATTGGCAAGGCCGGAAATATTGGGTCTTGGCATGGTGTTGACCACGATCAGCGCGACCTTGGCGTTGCGGTTGGAAGGGTCGTACCGCGGGGTTCTGGAGCGCGGTCTCGTGGAGCGGGCGCGCGAAGAGGAAGACAGCGCGGCGGAGGAGACGGGCGGTACGCATCGGAGTGAACGTGACGAGTCCCTGATGAATACTGTGTTTGAGGGCTTGCCGTCGTTCAGCCAGATGCCTGCGGTGAAGGAGCCTCCGCCGAAGCATCCGTCGGAGACGAACGAGAATCTGGATACGCTGACGCCGGAGGCGGCGAAGAGCGTACCTGCCGTTGCTGCGGCTGCGAAGCCGGTTGTGGTGGTGGAGAAGCAGCGCATTCAGGATCCTTCTGTAGAGCGACTGTTGGAGTTGCGTAGCCGCAATGCGAAGCGCGTGGTCGCGGCTTTGACCGATGGGGAGCCGTTTGATCCGCTAGCGGTGCCGCAGGTGATCCGGCTGTTGGCTTGGGACGAAGTGAGTGCAGCAGCACGGCAGTACCTGGAACGTGGCGGCAAGCGCATTGCCGGGCAGATTAACGATGCGCTGACGGATCAGGATGTGGACTTTGCGATCCGGCGGCGGTTGCCAAGGTTGCTGGCTCGCGTTGCGTCACAACAGAGCGTCGATGGCCTGGTGAATGCGTTGAACGATCCGCGATTTGAGATCCGGTACCAGTGTGGCAGGGCGCTGGAGTATATGAAGCGGCACTGCGAGAATCTGGATTTTCATGATCGTGCGGTGATGGCGGCGGCCGAGCGTGAGCTGACCGTGAATCAGGCAATTTGGAGTTCACGCCAGAAGACGACCGTACTGCATGATTCCGATGGCGGAGATAGCGGCGGGTATGACTTTTTGGACGATGTCCTGCGGGAGCGCGCCAATCGCAGCCTGGAGCATGTGTTTTCGCTATTCGCGGTGGTGCTGCCGCGGGATCCATTGATGGCGGCGTTCCGCGCGCTGCACCAGGAAGATCGCATGTTTCGCGGGTTGGCGTTGGAGTATCTGGAGAGTGTGATTCCCGAAGAGATCCGGAAGCGGTTGTGGACAGTACTGGAAGAGACGCCACCACCGGAAGCGGAGACCAAAGAGGCTCGGGAACAAATGATGGCGCTGTTGCTGGAGACAAACGCGGAACGATTGTTGCGTGTGAAGAAAGCTAGTTCTTGAGGCCGAAGGCGTAGAGCGCTTCCGCAGTACGGATAAAGATCACGCCGCGGGAGAAGGCGGGTGTGGCGAAGATGTCTTCCTTCAGGTCGTTGAGTTGCACGAGGTCCCACTGCGGGCCCGGCTTGAGTACGGCGACCTTGCCTTCTTCACTGCAGATGTACAGATGCCCTGCGGCGAAAGTGGGTGAGGCCGCGTAGCCTCCGAGAGCGCCTGGGATGCGTGCGGTCTTGGTGACCTCGCCGGTGCGTACGTCGAAAGCCGTTAAGATGCCTCCGTTGCGCACCGAGTACAGAATGCCAGCGTGCAAAAGCGGGGACGGAATCACGCTGTCGAAGCCTTTCTCATAGCGCCAAAGCAGCTTTGGTTGCGCGGGCTTGAGGTCTAGCGCGATGAGCCCGGAAGGGCCTTGGACGTGGCGATTCCAAAGATCCCACTCGTGAGCGGTCACCGTACCGTCGCGATTGCCCATGTACTGCCCTGCGGCCCTCAGGACGTTGAGCGTACCGTATTCGTCGGGGCTGAGTTTGCCGTCCTTGTTCTTGTCGCTGCGTTCGAGAAGGCGTTCAAACGGGAGGCTTGTGGCGTAGCCGTAGCCGAACGCATACAGGATGTTGTTGGCGTCGTCGAGGATCGGGCTTGCCACCATCGAGGGACTGGCGCCGGGGAAGGTAAAGACTCGCTTGCCGTCGGTGATGCGATGTCCGCCGATCTGGTTCGCGCCGACGGTGACGATGGTGTCGCCCTTCCAAAGCAAGGGCGTCCCCCAGCTTTCGGATTCCTCGCGTGCGACCTTCCAACGCTGCTTGCCGTCCTTGATGGCGAAGGCGGCGAGGTAGGAGTCCTCGAGTTGATCCACCTGCAGGATGATCATGTCGCGAGCGAGGATCGGGGCTGCGCCCAGGCCTTGGCTATTGGTGAAGGGACCTAGCGGGACGCGCCAGCGGAGCTTGCCGGCCGGTGTGTAGGAGAGCAGGCCGAGGTCCTTGAAAAAGACGTAGACGTTGGAGCCGTCGGTGACGGGCGAGATCGCGGCGGGGTGATTGAGCGCGTTGGTGCCGAGCTTGTGCGCGAGTGGCTCGCCACGTTCCCAGAGGAGCTTGCCGGTGGCGCGGTCAAAGCACTGCGTGTAGAGCGTTTGGTCGTCGAAGGCCGTGAGAAAGAGGTGGCGGTCTGTGAGTACGGGTGAGGACTTGCCGGGGCGCACTGGGGTACGCCAGAGCATGTTGCGATCACGCGCGAACTCGATTGGGTAGCTGCTGTTTCCGGTGGCGATGCCGCTGCCGTTGGGTCCTCGAAAGCGTGACCAGTCGTCAGCTGCCAGAAGACTGACGGCAATGGAACAGACAAGGGCCGCTAGCATTGGCTAGAAGCCCATCTTGCGATGTTCGCGGCCGAGCAGGTACGCGATGTAGAGCCAGACCACGGTGAGCGACGCATTGAACCACGCGAAGCCGGTAAAGCCTACCGATAGCTCTGAACCTGCTTTGACGATGCCCGCCTGCAGGACGTCACCCATGCGCATAAAGAACGTGTCGATGGCGGCCTTGGCTTTATACTTTTCGGCGCGGCTGGTGGGCAAGAAGAGCGCTTGGCGTACGGTATTCTGCAATGAGTAATCCGTGGCGTTTTCGGCCATTTTTGCGGCTCGGACGACGCTGAGGATGGGTGCGACAGCCATCAGCGAGTAGCTCGTCAAAGCAAGCGAAGGCAAGATGAACAGCGAACCTCGTACGCCGATGAAGTCGAAGATACGTGATACGGCGAAGGTCTGGAGCAGGAGGCCGAGCAGGTTGACCCAGGAGAAGTATTCGCCGTAGAAGCCGCCGATGAACTTGCCCCGCGCGTCTTTGTCGTCGGGGTGGAGCTTTTGCGCTTCTTCCGACACCACGCTGCTGAGCAGGAATTCACCCGTGGTGTTCACCACGTTGAGCAGCACGATCAGCATGGCGATCAAGGTCAGGTAGCGGCTCTTGCGTACGAGCGAGAAGCCGTTTTCCCCTTCGACCTTGTCGTTGGCGTGCTTGTTCATGGCATTCGACTCGCGATTGTTTTCGAGGCTATTGGCCAGGAAGACGAGTCCTGAACAGACGCCCAAGAGAGCGGCGGCACCCGTCATCAAAGCGTACGGCGAAAGCTGGAACTCCTTGAACAGCCACGTAGCGGCTTGCGATCCGGCGAGGGCTCCGAGCGAGGCTCCGACACCGATCATCGGGAATAAGCGCTTGCCTTGGCCTTCTGTGTACAAGTCGTTGGCGAAGGCCCAGAACTGGGAGATGACGAAGACGTTGAAGATGCCGACCCAGATGTAGAATGCGACGCCGATCGCTGCGCCGGCTACTCCCATGGCTTGAAAGATGAGCAGGTGCGAGGCGAAGAACAGCATCAGACCGATGACCAGCTTGAGACGATTCACCTTGGAGGCAACGTAGCCGTACAAGGGTACGAGGGCCATGAGCAGCGCGGCCTGACCACCGGCAGAGTAGGCTTTGACGGTAGCGCCGCCTTCGGTGAGGATCAACGGTTCGCGTGCGGTTTTAAGCAGGTAATAGGCGCTCAACAACAGCAGGACGTTGAGCGTCATCACCAGGGCGCTTGCGCCTTCGCCCGCGCGGACGTCGGCAAAGAGCGACAGGAAACGTTCCAGCGGACCGCGCTTGATTTCTCCTTCGACGGTGAAGGAGGGGAACATCGTCTGCGTGCGCAGCTCGGGTATGGATTGATAGTCGGTCCGCTTGTTTTGGGCCATGAATTACCAGTGGCGGTCGATGCCGATTATATTCCCATCGCGCAGGTAGACCTCGATGGTTTGCTTGGGCCGCGTGGCGGAACTGACGACGGCGAGGCTGTAGCCGCTGGGGCTGCTGTTCGCGGCCGGAGTGCGCGTGCCGGTCTTGTTGTCGTAGCTGAACCAGGCGACCTTGGCATCGTTGATGCTCTTACTGAGATCGTCCCAGAGGAGCTTGCCGCTAGTGTCGAGGCGGAAGCGATCAAACGGCAGAACCTTGGCGAAGTACTTGGCGCCGATCTTGTCGCGACGCTTTTTGAGCACTTCGACGAGGTAGGTTTCAGCGCGGCCGTCGGAGAGTTCGCCGGTGGCGACGAGGGTTTTGATGTCTTCGTCGGTGAAGGCCATCACCTGCTTGGCGGCCCAGAACTCATCGTCGGGAAGACGGTTGATGAAGGCTGGGTTGGGGTACTCGGGCACCCACAGGTCGGGGTCGAAGACGTCGCCCTCGATGTAGCCGATCGACGGGAAGTACTGGTAGCGGGCGAGGGCCCAATAGGGCGGCATCAGGCCGAGGGTACCGAGCTGTTTGGCCGAGCCTTTCCAGGTGAAAAAGTACGCACCCGAGCGTGCGCTGTTGGGGCGTTGGCTGCCGCTGCCAAGGGTGGAGCCGAAGTCCAAAAGGTAATGCCGGAAGAACTGGACGCCGTTCTCTTTGACAAGCGCGTCGTAGTTGTTGATGGAGCGCGAATCGTCGTGGTCGAGCCAGGCGCAGAAGACATGCAACCCGCGAAGGTCGCGACGGTGTTCGTGCGGGACGATGTCGTTGGGGTCGTCACGGCGCGTGCCGTAGTAACGCGGTGGTCCCATGGGCTTGCCGTCGATGGCGCGGCTGGCGGTGGCGCGATACAAACCGTCGTCCGACTTGGGAACCTTGACGAGGATCTCGTAGATGTCGCGACGGGTCATCTTGCGCTTGCGGCCGGTGCTGTCGGCGAGTTCAACATCGTCGCCGAGCTTCAACTGTTCGGGGTCGAACTGGATGATGTAGTTTTCGGGTACGTGGTAGCCGAGTGCGTAGAAGAAGCGCGACGAGATCGAGTCCGCGGCGGTGGCCATCTCGGGGTTGCTGATGGGGTCGAACTTGATGAAGTAACGCTGGCCGTTGCCGTCGAGGATCGTGAAGCCGGGCGTGATGCCTTCTGACTTTGCGCCGACCACGGTCCACTGCTGGCCGGCGGGCGGACGGCGATTGCCGGGACCTGCTTCCAGCTCCTCTTTGGTCATGCGCTTGAAGTAGTGCCGGTGGGTGTACCAGGCGCCGTCCATGGGTTCGCCGAGGGTGTTAACGGCCTTGGCGCGAATGGGCGGGCCGTTCTGCGGATGACGTTCGCCGAGCTTGCCGAACTGGTGCGAGAACAGATCGTAGTAGTCGCTGAGCTTGCGAGCCTTGGCCTTCTCGATGTTGAGCGGCGCGGGCTCCTTGAGCAGCGGATCGTCGGTGTAGAACTTGGGCTGTTGCGCCAGGGCGGCGCTGACGGCAACGGTGAGAGGAAGCAGGAATTTCTTCATGGTTAATACACCGGTTGCCCTGAAGTGGTACCGAAGCGGCGCGATGGAAATGCGTCGTTGAACTTGAACCAGACCTGTACGCCTTCATGGCTGGCAGCGACATCGATGCGGATGAAGGTGGCGTTGCGGGCGTTGAAGCGGAGGCCCATGCCTACGGACGATTCGAGGTCGCGAAAGTTGATGAGGCCACGGCGCGGCGTGACCTTGCCAGCATCGGCGAAGATAGCGCCGTCGAGTCCGCTAAAGATTTCCCAACGGTACTCGGCGTTCATCACCATGCTGTTGCGATCACCGAAGCGGAAGAAGCGGTAGCCTCGGAGGTCGTCGGAGCCGCCGAGGATGGGCTGCAGGTAAAACGGTACAGCCTCATTGCGGTCGGTTTCCGTCATCGTGGTCTTGGCTCGCAAGGCGATGACGTGGGTTTTGTTCAGGAACGGGATGTACTGCTGAAGGTCGATATCCATGCGGCGGAAGCTGTAGCGCTGCAGCTTACGGTCGAGGAACCAGGAGTACTGGAAGACGTAGTTGCCGCCGCTCTTGGCGATGCCTTGCGTGTTGTCGCGGTAGTCGTATTGTGCAAACAAACCGGGGCGGAGGAAGTTGCTCTGCTCGTCGATGCCAGGCGCGACGGCGGGCGTAAAGACTTTTTCGGCTGAGATAAAGCGGCGATCGTTTCCGGGGCCGACGTTGGTCCAGAGGTAGCCGAGCGAGCCGCCGAGTTTGACGTGGCGGAACATCTGGGCGCCTAGGATACCGTCGATGCTGGTGTCTTCCAAGCGATAGTTGGCTCGAAGGTCCTTGGGCCGGTCGGGACCCGTGCCGTAGTACTGCAAGGCGGCGTAGTTGCGATAGGTGGCAAAGCCTTCAAACGAAAGAATGCGGCGGGCAAAGTTGGGGATGCGCGTTTCGGCTTCGTACTTTTGAAAACCGCGGGTGGAGATTTGCGCGGAGGCTCGCGCTGTCATGCGGCCGGCAAAGAGATCTTCGCGATAGTATTCGGGTCCGATGGCAAAGCCGCCACCGGTGACCATATTGCCGATTTTGGCCCGAAAACCGTTGTATCCGGCGGTGAAACGTTCGAGGTACTTGCCTTCTTTAAACATCAGCAAGCGGCCTTCTGCCTTGGAGACAGACTCGTCGGAGAGCTGTGCGGCTTTCTTCTTGCGTTCGGTTTCGATCTCTTCGGTTCGCGATTCTTGTGCCGCCAACGGGGAGGCCAAAAGAAATGTCAAAGTTGACGCTGCGGCAAACAAGAACTTCATTCGTTCTCCTGATTCAGGTTCAATGTTGCAGATTCTTTACACGGACAGGTTGTTCCACCGCGCGGCTGTTCTCGTCGCGCAGCAGTACGGATTGCGTTGTGGTGCCGACGGGTTGGATGGTCATTTCCCCCTCCCGGATTCGTACGATTAAAAATTGATTTTGGTTCGCCCAAGATCGAATGGACGCTGCCTTCATCCGCTTTCGTACACTTCCGGAGCGAAGTTCCCCACCGGAACCCGAGAGTATGAACTGCATGTTGCCGGTGTTGGCGTTGCGTTCGGAAAACTGCAGGTTGTGTTCGTGACCCGAAAAAACCGCCTGTACATGGGTGTTCTTGAAGAGGTCAAACCAATGGCGAAGTTTTTCGAGCGCGTTCGAATGGCCGGGTCCGGCAGAGAACATCGGATGGTGCAGTACGGCAAGGCGCCACGGTAGCGGCGGTGCGGCGAGCGCGGCTTTGAGCCATGTGGATTGCTTGCCACCATCGGTATACGCGGGGGAGGTCGGGCCCGATTCGGTGTTGGTGGTGGAGTCCAGGGCGATGAACTCAGCGAAGTTTGCGTACGTGAAGCGATACCAACGGTCCGGCATGAAGAGGTTGTCGAGGCACACGGCGAGGTCGGCACGCGATTCCGATTCGTTCCCGTCGTGGTTTCCCAACACCGCCTTGAAGGGTACTGACTTCAAGATGTACTCGTAGGGCAGAAAGAACTTGGCTTCCCAATCGCGGTCACGCGCGCCACCGGACGAGATCTTGCCGTAGATGTTGTCGCCCATTGACAATACAAAGCGTACTGGCTCGCCGGAACTTTCCAGTTTTTTATACTCTTCTTCCATGCGGCGGGCGATCGCGTACTGTGCGCGGGATGCATTGCCGAAGTCGCCGATGACGAAAAAGGTAAATGCCTGGCTCTTGTCCTGCCAGGTGCGTACCGTACCTTCGCCGATCTTTTGGCCGCCGACTTCCACGGTGTACGGGTACTTTTTGTCGGGCTCGAGATTGGTGACCTGGGTCCAGGAGGCTTTGGTACGGATGGTTTGATTGCCAATGTGTACGGTGGCTTCCCCGTAGCTTTTGGCGCCGCGTCCGATGGTGTTTTCAGACGAGCCGTCCGCTCGCCCCCAAGCTAGTGTGACGGTGTTGGCGCCAAGGTCAGCGACATACACCCGCATCGGAACGGCGGCCTGCAAGACGGTGCAAAGCAGTAACCCCCAAAGGACAAATCGCAACTGGATTGCAGCCACGGACTCAGAATAGCCGACAACTGGCAATTCCCCCAAAAAATGAAAGGTTACAGTCCAGCTACAAATCGAAGCAGGAGCCGGGCGGGATCGCTGTGGCCGGGGTTCTGCCAGCGCGACATTTCCTGCAATTCCGGCATCGCGACGCTGCGAAGGGTTTGGCCCAGCGCTTTGTTCTGCGTCTGCGCAAGCGACATCAGCAAGAGCAGTGCCTTGTTACGGTCCGACCACTGGCCGGAGCGAAGCAGCGCCACTAGCTTGCGCATCGGCGCGTACTGCACGACCTTCGCCGCATGCTTCACCGATAGTACCCAGAGGGCTCGCAGTGCGTTGTTGCGTACCGTGCTGTCAGGGTCGAACGCGGTATCGAGCAGGGCTCGGATTTGCTTGGCCGATGGATCGAGGTAGCCGATGGCGGTAGCGGCGGCGGCGCGATGTTCCGTATCCGAGGACTGCTGCAGCACCTTGTACAGGAGCGTAGCGTTGGGGACGGCCTGCTGCCGGAGTTGGAGTTGCACGTCGCGCAGGGGCTTGTGGGTGGACAGTGCGTAGCCGCGCGTGTGCTCTTCAGTGGCGCTTGCGTTTACCGCCGCTACGTTCTGTTCGAGTGTCTGGCGGTAGATGTCGAGCAAGGCCTGCGGCACGCGTACAGCAGCGGCTTGCGAACGCCTGCCTTGCGGCATCGCGACACGAGGACCTTGGATGCCGATATAGAAGATCCAATGGCCTTGCGCATCGCAGCAGACGGGCGCGATGTCTGTTGGAGGCTTGCCTGTGTGCTGTACGACAGCTTGTTCGATCTGTTGCAACAGGCGTGCGCGACCTGCGTCGTCTTCGGGTAGCAGCATGCCGGGCTTGGGCGGCAGGTGGTCGCGCAGGGCGTCCGCGCCGGTTCCAGCGCCAAAGAACTCGACGGACCCGAGGCGGTCTTCTGCTGCCGTGAGTGAAGTGGCGACGACGACGAAGATGGCAGCTAGGATCAACAGGGCCAATATAGCGCTGTTGGTTAGTCGGGCAGGTCGAGCCCCGCAAAGTTCACGACAATTGCCGCGTGGTCGGACGCGGCGTCTTTGGCTCCGGTGATGCCGGCGAACGGTGTCTCTTCGGGGATGAGGCCTTTGGCGACCGCAGTCATGCCCTTGCGATACACAGAGACCGATTGGATGGCATCCTTCAACGGCTCGGAAACAAAGATGTAGTCGATCTGGGTACGGCGCTTGGCGACTGGCGCGCCACCGAAGTAGTACGTGTAGCGATCGGTCGGGTCTGTACCCGCGGCGTCGAAGACATCGTGCAGGTTGGGCACGGCGTACAACGGCGCGATGGCCGGGCTGTCCGGCGTATCGTTGAGATCGCCCATGACGGCGACGAGGTCCTGGGTGAGGTCGTAGCGCGTGGTGAGGATCTCGGCAAGGCGCTGGCCTTGCGCCAGTCGCTTGTCGTCCGATGCCGCGGTGGCACCGCCGGCTTTGCTCTTGAAGTGATTGGCGAGAATCCAAAGGGATTTGTTGTCTTTGAGGCTCAATTCCACCTCAAGACAGTCGCGGCTCCAGACGCTGACGTTGCGGTTGTTAACGCGGCGTGAGTCGTACGCATTGCTGCGAATAGTGCCGAGGCCGGCTTTGCGCCATGCCACCGCGATGTCGATGCCGCGAGGGTCAATCGGCGAGTCGATGAGCATGTTGCGCATCAGGCGCTTCGATGTGTTGGGGATGTACTCGCGCATGAAGTCGCTGAGCGCCTGGCGGCCTTCGACCTCGATGAGACACATGACGTCTGCGTCGACGTTCTTGATGACTTGCGCGGTGTTGACGCGCTGCGGCTCTTTGAACTTCTCACGGAGGAACTCAATGCCGCCGGCCCAGTCGTCCTTGCCGTTGGCCTTCAGCTTAGTGGTGCTGTTCGTCTTGAAGAACTTGCCACGATCGGCGCGAACAGTAACGTAGTCTTTGAGCTCTGTCAGAAGCTGTTCGATGCGCGGCTTGTCGTAAACGGTTTTGGCGAGCTCGGCCTGAAGCTGCGCGGCGGCCTGCAGGAGGCTGGCAGACTTGGCCGTATCTTCCAGATTGATGATCTTGGGACGGTCAAAGAGGTTTTCAACGTTGAACGTGGCAAGGCGGATCATGCCTTAAAGAGCGCAACTCATGCGCAAATCGGGACCGGTGATTACAAAAAAAGCCGGAGCAGCTTTCGCTACCCCGGCTTTGGTTACCGCTCGCCAGCGTGGTTTAGAACGTGTAACGCAAGCCCAACTGCAGGTTGCGCATGTTCGTTCTGGTGCCCGTGATGCGGCCGAAGTTGGCGCCAAGGCCAGTTTCCGCGCTACGGGGTCCGCTGTTGATGTTGGTGTCCGGGTTGCCCCAGATCGGGTGGTTCGCCACGTTGAAGGCCTCAAAGCGGAACTGCAGCTGGTGGCCTTCTTTGTACGGCATGGCGAAGTTCTTGAGAGCCGAGAAGTCCCACGCCCGGATGGGCGGCGACGACACGGTGTTGCGACCAACGTTGCCGAAGCTGCCGTCTGGCGTGAACGAGAAGGCGGCCGGGTTGTACCAACGCTGGGGATCGGGGTTGTCGAGATACGGAGAGATGGTGGTGGCCACCGGACGATCGAACTGGCCGCCGGTGTTCGACGGGTCGCCCGACTGAGTGATGGTGATCGGGAAGCCGCTCTGGAAGGTGACGATGCTGCCGACCTGCCAGCCGCCAATCACTGCGTTGGCAAAGCCGTTGCTGATGTTCCAGCTGCGACCCTTGCCGACGGGGAGATCGTACAGGATGCTGGTGACGAAGCGGTGTCCGACGTCAAAGCTCGAACGGGCACGTTCGCACTGGCGGCAGTAGCTGTTCTGGGGGAACAGCGTGTCGCCACCCTGGTTGCGGATGGCCGAACCAGTGTCGATCGAACGGCTGTAGGTGTAGGACACCAACGCCGTCAAACCGGACGAGTAACGCTTGGTGAGCTTGGTGCCGAGCGAGTTGTAGTTGGCGTTGCCCGAGTTGTCGACCAGCTGAATACGGCCGAATTCGGGGAACGGCGAACGCGCGTTGAGGCTGAGACCCGTGGCGCGCGGAGCCGGTACGGTTTCGTTTACCGCACGGAGCTGTTCCAGGCGGTGCGACACGCTGCCGAGGTAGCCGATTTCGAAGACAAGGCTGTTGCTCAGCTCGCGCTGGATGTTCAACAGGTACTGCATCGAGTACGGCGTGCGGCGGTTTGGCGGGTTGGCAAACGAGTACGGGCGGTTGACGTTGGCAACGCCACCAGCGATGGACGCCAGCGCGTTGGACCAGCGCAACTGCGGGTTGAGCGTATTGGCGTTGTCACGCAGACGGCCGGCCAGGTTGCGCGACATGTCGAAGCGCGGGTTGCCGGTGTCCTGCGAGTAGAACGCGCCAAAGCCGGTGCGGATGACCGTCTTTGAGTTCAACTGGTAGCTGATGCCGAGGCGGGGAGCCCAGTCGTTGTTGTCGCGATTGACCAGGCGGTCGCCCAGCGAACCGTCGCAACGAACCTGAATCGGATACTGCGGGAACTCCGGTCCAGCAACCCAGCGAAGGTTGATGCCTTCGTAGCAGTTCTGGCGAGGAGCGCCTTGACGCAGGAAGTACGGGTGCAGGCTCTGGTCGGTGACGATGGCGTTGCGGAAGTCCGTCGGACGGATGTCGTTGGGGACGATCGCATTGAACAACGTACCGGTCTGGTCGGTCCATGGCGGGGTGTTCTCGTAACGCAGGCCCATGGAGATGGTCAGCTTGGAGTTCAGGCGCCAGGTGTCGTCGATGTAGAAGGCGAAGCCGGTGGCGCGGAACTGGCCACGGGCGATGGAGACGGCCGCTTCGGACTGGTTCAACTGGCCGAGCATGAAGTCAGCAAACGGATCGCCGCCGACGGCAACCGCAGCGTTGGACGCGTTCAGCGCAAAGTTGTTGGTGGCGATGCGCTGGAAGCCGAACTGGCCACGGGCAAACTGGTTGCCCACCTGGTTGTATTCGTCTTTGCGAACTTCGCCGCCGAACTTCAGGCTGTGCTTGCCCTTGTTCCAGCTCAGGTTGTTGATGAACTGCATGGCGCGGTTGTTGTTTTCATACGGACCTTCGGAACTGTTGCCGAGGCCGCTGTACACACCGGCGAAGTCCACGCTCGGGATGCCCCACTGTACGGGAGGTCCGGAAGCGAGGCCGGGGATGGCGAGTGCACCCACGACGTCCGTCGTGAAGGCGAGTTCCGGTCCAGTGGTGTTGTAGAACTTGGTGAGACCGAAACGGAATTCGTTGACGAGCGTGTTGGTGAAGACGCGCGAGTTGGAGAACATCCACTGGCTGGCGTTGGTGACGATCTTTTCACCGTTCTGCGACAGCGCGCCATTCAACTGATTCTCTTCCGAGCGGCTATAGCGGCCGAACCAGTTGGACTTGGACGATTCCACCCAGTCAAAGCGCTGGATGAACTGATCCTTGTTAATGGGGCGGCCGAGCGCGATCTGATGGTTGTTGATCAGACCGTTGCCGGGGATGTTGGGGGTCGGGTAGTACGACAGCAACTTCAACGAAACCGGATCGAAACGCGAGGTCGGGATCTGGTTGCCGGCAAACTGATCGGCGCGCGTGAACGTCACGCCGTTTTCCGTCACCTGACGGCGGCTGGCCGGGTCGAAGATGCCAGCGGCGATCTGGCTGAAATTGCCGGTGCGCATCTGCGCCGAAGGCAAGCTGTACACAGCCTGTACGTTGCGGCGCTGGCGGAACCACTCGTAGTTCGACATAAAGAACAAGCGGTTCTTGCCGTCAAACAACTTGGGGATCGTCACAGGACCGCCGAGGGTGAAGCCGTACTGGTTCCACTTGAACGGATCCTTGGGGGGACGAGCAGTGGTAAAGGCGTAGTTCTTGGCGTCCAGCTTGTCGTTACGCACGAATTCAAACAAAGAGCCGTGATACTGGTTGCCGCCGCCCTTGGTGGACACGTTGATCTGCGTGGCGCCGCGACCGAATTCGGCCGGGTACACACCGGACTGCACTTTGAATTCCTGCAGAGCTTCCACGGAGGGGAAGATGACGTAGGTATTAAAGTTGGGGTCCGTGTTTTCCACACCGTCCAACGTGAAGCGGTTGAACTGGTTGCGCATACCGGCAACCGAGATGTTCTGGTTGGCGCGATCACCACCCTGGCGTCCATCCGCCTGACCGGCAGAGGGGAAGCCAGCGCTGACGTTGGGCGCCAGACCAGCGAGCGACAGATAGTTGCGACCGTTGATGGGAAGTTCGACAATGCGCTTTTGTTCGACGACGGTACCGACAGTGGCATTTTCCGTGGCGAGCAAAGCACCCTGCGCGGTAACTTCGAGGATTTCGCTCACGTCACCTACTGTCATGGCGATGTCGACGCGCAGGTTGCCCTGCACCTGTAGTTCGATACCGTTTTGCGAATACTTTTTGAAGCCCTTCAATTCGGCCGTAATGTTATAAAGACCGGGCTGCAGGGCGGGAAATGCATACAGGCCAGCGTCGTTGGTGACGGTGGATCGCGAAGCGTTGGTTGCGGAATTGGTGATGGTGACGGCTGCGCCGGGAAGAATGGCGCCCGTGGGATCTTTGACCTCGCCGCTAATGTCTCCCAACGTTTGGGCGGACACAAGCGTGGCCGTTGCTAGTAGCGCATAGCAGAGCGCTACCGATTTGAATCGGCTCATCAGGGAACTTCACTCCTTAAACTACGTCTGAAGCAACCGGTAGGCAAAGCTTGGCCTACCAGCAAAACTGCACGACATCATATCGGTTTTTTTCACCCAGGGCAAAGGGGTGGAAGCCTTGCATCCGACGCAGGGGAGGGTAATTTAACGCGACGAAGCCTTCCAAACATCCGGCAGTGTGGCTACCAGTTGGAGCAGGAAGACATGGTCCTTCGGGCCGAATGCCTCCGCCCGGCGGACCCACTGCTGCGATGCCTTCATCAGCAACCGGCGCGTCGGCCGGTAACCCACGCCAACTTCCACGGCCAATTTGTTCGGCTGGAAAGTGGGGGTAGACGGGTCCAGCGTGCGATCGATCAGCGCATGTTCGTGACCCGCCGCGTTCACGTCGGCTAAAACGTGACCATGACGTTGCGTCCCCGCCCGGCCTGCCACATACCAGCGCGGGTGCAGATTTACTTTGGTCTCGGCATACGCGTAGGTCACCGACGGGCTGTGGATGAAGCCGGGATAGTTGTAATGCAGGCGCATCCATTCGCCGGTCACCGCCAAGCGGCCAGAGCGATACTGGACGTCAATTCCTTTGCCGCAGGCGCAGTAGCGTTTGCGCCGGCAGCACTCCCGTACCTGCTTGGCCGCTTTGCCGTCGAGCCAGTTTCCCATGAAAGCGGAAACGCCCACCCGCAACCGGTGGAAAAACGTATAGCCCGCGCCGCCTGCCCACTGTAGCGACTGATCGCTCGCCAGGACCGATTTCGGATTGGAGGGGTTCGAATTGGTCAACTGAAACCGCGCGTCCAGATCACGATAGTTCACGTCCACCTCGCCGCCGAAGACGCCATAGGGAGTTACGGGCAGCACACCGTAGGAATAGCTTTCCCAGGGGGCACAGTGATACGCGGAAATGTTGGGATGCACGGTTTGCTGATGCTGCAAATCGAAGTTGGTGCAAGGCAACTCGTCGGGCCGCACCAGCAGGTAGCTGCCGTAGGGTTGCGGAGCGCCGATCAAGGGATTGTCGGTGTCCGAATAGCGCCGGCTGAAGTCGCCAAACGCTGTGGCAATCTGCCCGGCCTTCACCGTCACGCTGCGATTGGATCCGCTGGTTGTGTAGGCCAGGTAACCCTGCAGCAGGCGTCCGCGGACCAAAGGGCGGTTCACATGGTAGGCCTCGTACGGAAAGAACGGCTGCGTGTTGGCCTGGAAGGTGGCGTGCGCCAGCCAATGCCGGTTGAATTTCCAGGTAGGCGCGGCGAGCAAGCGGACGCCGCCGCCCCATGTGTCGAGCGAGTTACTCTGTGCGGACCCGAGCGTCGCCAGCGACGTCGGCAGGCGAGTGGCGAAACGGTCGGTCGCCATCAGATTCGCCGACACTTGCACGGGAATGTGCAGTCCGGCCGTGGCCTCCTGGGCGTGCAGGGGTATCCAGCATGCCATCACCAGGTACACGGTGATTCGATGAGTCCGTAATTGCATGGCTTAGCTTCTCCAAGTCATTCGAAATACCGGCCAACACCTCCGGCCGCACGTTCAGGAAAATATCCACAATCGCCGGATCGAACTGCGTGCCGGCGCACTCGCGCAAAATACGCCGCACCCGATCCTCGGGCATCCGCTGCCGGTACGGCCGGTCCGACGTCATGGCATCGTAAGCGTCGGCCACGTGCAGGATGCGGGCGTCCAGCGGGATGGCGTCGCCGCGCAGCCCGTACGGGTAGCCCGTGCCGTCGTGATTCTCATGGTGCAGTTCCACGGCAGGCAAATAGGGCTCAAAACGTCCAATCCGCTCCAGGATGCGCTTTCCAATCGCAGGATGCTCTTTGATGGCCGCAAACTCCTCATCGGTCAAGCGCTCATGCTTATGCAAAATCCGGTCCGGGACGCCGATTTTGCCGATGTCGTGCAGCATGCCGCCCAGGCGGATGCGCTCGACGTCCGCCTCCGGCAGTCCGATGGCACGGGCGATACAAACGCCATAGTCAGCCACCCGGCGCGAATGCCCCGCGGTGTACGCATCGCGCGCGTCCAATGCCTCTGCAATGGCGCCCATGAAGTCGACATAGGCCTCCTCCAGCCGCGCGCGCGACAGGCGTATAGCGCCCGAGGCGGTTTCAAAGCTGCGCGAGAGTTGCGCCACTTCCGCAATACGCCCATCGTCGGGGAACGAACTGGGCAATTCACCCTCCCAGGAGGTCCGTTCCAGCATGCCACTGAGATTCCGTAGCGGCCGGCTCAACTCTTTTGCCCCTACATAGCTCACGGCGAAACAACCCGCCAGCAGCAACGCCGCCGCCAGCGCCAGCACAATGCGCTGCGATTCGAGTGCGGGCCTCAGCACCGAGTCCACTTCCCGCAGATTCACGAGCGTATAGTCGCCCCGCCGGTCGTAGGAGGCCACCCACGTGCGGCCCACTGCCGCCAGTTGCGAAGGTTCGTCCGCCGGCGGTGCCGTCATGTCCGCTACGCCCGATGCCACCAACCGGCCGCGCCGCAGCAGCAGGGCCGGTGGATGGTCCAGATGGAGGCGGCTGCCCACTGCCACAAAGCCCACCGTCTCGTCGTCCCGGGTTACGGGTACGGTCACCATCTGGTAAAAGGCTCCGGCATGCTCCACCATGGGCGTAGCCGGGGTGAATTCCTTCACCTCCGGGTGAGAGGCCAGCACGGTGTCTTGCGCGTCCAGCAGAATATAGAGGTCAAAGTTGAGCGTCTGGCGCAGATAACGCACCTGCTCGCGCAGGGTTTCCTCCATCTGCCGCCGGTCGTCCGCGCTGGTAAGCGCTCCCGCCTGGTCGAGTTCGCGCCGCAGCAGCAACCCCGCTTTCAGCCCAGTGGATTCGGCCAACACCGCCAGCGCCTGTCGTGTGCGCTCCTCGCCGGCCAGACGTTCCGCCTTCAGCAACGCATGCGACTCCGCCAGGCTGCCACTCAAATCAGCAGCCACCAGACGGCGCACCAGCGTGTCGAGCGCAAAGAAGGTACCGCAAACAATCACCAGCACTGGGAGCGCCGTGAGGAGCAGCGCGCGCCGTGCCAAGCTCATTTCACGGCGTTGTCCGTGGCGGCGCATCCACTGGCTCCGGCGCGGTTTCCCGCAAAGGCAAAACAAAACGCACATTTCCGGCCGGCACTTTCACACGCCGGCGGAAGAACCCTGCAGCGCGATGCCACGCTACCAGATCTACTTCCGCCCCGGCCGGCAGGTCTCGCAGCACAAAGCTGCCATCCTTCGCGGGCTGGGTGTAGTACTGTGTCGGCGCCACTACCACCGTCGCCGACATGTTCGCGTGCAGGTGGCAGAACACTTCGACAATGCCGGGCTTGGTGAACTTCACAACCCGCGTCTGGTTTTTCGGAAAGTACCCCAAGTCAAAGGCCTTGGCTTTAGAAAGCGAAAAAACGTTGTGGAAAATGGGGTCGTCGTTGGGGAAGCTCACCGTTGCTCCGACGGGCACAATCACCAACTGCCGGCTGAAGTTGCGATTCTTCTGCCGTAACTCCAACGGTTCCTGGGAAACGGTGCTGGCCGGCAGCCCGACCGGCATTCCATTGATGCGTTCCACATAGATCGCCACGCTGTCCATTTCGTTTGATGGGTTTAGCGCTGCCCCACCGTCGAGCGCGGGGGCGCGATTCTGGTAGGCGTCTACTGCGATACGCCTCCGGGTGAGCGGACGGGTCACCTCCACGGTGCCGGTTAAGTCCGATGTCGTGACGTCCGCGAGAAGGCTCAGCAGCAAGAACCCGACCATGCCGGACTTATCGGGCGAATACGGGCGAATTCTAGGGATGGACCCAACTTAACAGGATCAAAAAAGTCTTACTAGACATTTTCAGTCGTATTGAGTTATGCTGAGTACGGAGCAAAGCCATGTTGAAGCTGACCAAGAAAGCGGATTACGGTCTGATTGCGTTGAAGCATCTGGCCGTGAATGCCAGCCAGGGTGTGGCCAGCGCGAAAGAGATTGCGGAAACATATCATATTCCGCTCCCGCTACTGGCGAAGATCCTGCAGAAGTTGAACAAGTCCGGTTTTTTGCGTTCGGAGCAGGGAAACAACGGGGGGTACCGTCTGGCTCGCGACGCCCGGGAGATTTCAACACTTGAGGTGATCCGGGCCATTGATGGTCCGATCATCCTGACGCATTGCTTTACGCAACATGGCGGCGCGGACGATAAGGCATGTGTCATCGCCAACACGTGCAACGTCCGCGAACCGCTCCGTAAGGTACACGAAGGCATTTTGAAGTTACTCGGCGACATTACGATTCAAGATCTGGCGGCCGACGAGTTGCCAGTGCCGAATATGGCCGCGACGACAAAGTTATATGCGTTGTCTTCGGCCCCTGCTGCATCCAAATAGGAAATTCACATGTCTCTCAAGTTCCCCATTTACATGGACAGCCACGCGACCACGCGCATGGATCAGCGCGTGTTCGCCGCCATGACCCCGTACTTCACCGAGATCTTCGGCAACGCAGCAAGCCGGAACCATGCGTTCGGCTGGCAGGCGGAAGAGGCAGTGGAAAAGTCGCGCAAACAGATTGCGGACCTCATCGGCGCGGACGCGAAGGAAATCGTGTTCACCAGCGGCGCCACCGAGTCCAATAACCTGGCCCTCAAAGGCGTAGCGCAGATGTATGCCGAAAAGGGCAACCACATCATTACCGCCGCCACCGAGCACAAGGCGATTCTGGACACCTGCAAGCGCCTGGAGAAGGACGGCTTCCGCGTCACGTACCTGCCCGTGCAGACCGACGGTTTGATCGACCTGCAGCAGTTGCGCGACGCCATCACCGACAAGACCATCCTGATCTCGATCATGTACGCCAACAACGAGATCGGCGTGGTGCAGCCGGTGCAGGAAATCGCCAAGATCGCCAAGGAAAAGGGCATCCTCTTCCACAGCGACGCCGTGCAGGCAGCTGGCAAGATCCCGATCAACGTTCAGAAGGACGGCATCGACATCATGTCGATCACCGGTCACAAGATGTACGGACCCAAGGGCGTTGGCGCGCTGTATGTCCGCCGCCGCAACCCGCGCGTCCGGCTGGCCGAGCAGATGCAGGGCGGTGGTCACGAGCGCGGCATGCGTTCCGGCACCTTGAACGTCCCCGGCATCGTTGGTTTGGGCGAAGCCTGCGAGCTTTGCCATAAGGAAATGGCTGAAGAAGGCCGCCGTCTGGCGTTTCTGCGCGACAAGCTGAAGGACAAGCTGTTCGCCGAGCTCGACGAAGTGTACATCAACGGCAACATGCAGCACCGCCTGCCGCATAACCTGAACGTCAGCTTTGCGTACGTCGAAGGCGAAAGCCTGCTGATGGGCATCAATGACGTTGCGGTGTCGAGCGGCTCGGCCTGTACGTCGGCGACCCTCGAACCCAGCTACGTGTTGAAGGCACTTGGCGCGGGCGACGATCTGGCACACAGTTCCATCCGCTTTGGCCTGGGCCGCTTCACTACCGAGGAAGAAGTGGATTACGTGGCCGCCAAAGTTATCGACGTTGTGAAGAAATTGCGCGAACTCTCGCCGCTCTACGAGATGTTCAAGGAAGGCGTGGATCTGAGCAAGGTCCAGTGGACCGCCCACTAGGTTTTTAAGGAGACATCCATCATGGCTTATTCCGACAAAGTTCTCGATCATTACAACAATCCCCGCAACGTCGGATCGCTCGACAAGGCCGATCCGAACGTGGGCACCGGTATGGTCGGCGCGCCCGAATGCGGCGACGTCATGAAGCTCCAGATCAAGGTGAACCCGGAAACGGGCGTCATCGACGATGCAAAGTTCAAGACGTTCGGCTGCGGTTCCGCCATTGCCAGCTCGTCGCTCGCCACCGAATGGCTGCGCGGCAAGAGCGTGGACGAAGCGCTGGCCATCAAGAACACCGAGATCGTGGCTGAGCTGGCGTTGCCGCCGGTGAAGATCCACTGTTCCGTGCTCGCCGAAGACGCCATCAAGGCGGCGATTGCGGACTACAAGGCGAAGGAAGAGAAGCGCACGCCCGTCGGCGCTGTGACCGCGTAACATGATTGAAGTCACGCCAAAGGCGGTGGGCAAGATTCGCGAGGCCTTCGTAAAGCATGGCGTCAGCGAAGGCGGCTTGCGTCTGGGCGTTTTGGGAGGCGGCTGTTCGGGCTTGAGCTACCAGTTCAAGTTCGACCGCCAGCCCCGGCCCACCGACAATATCTTCAAGTTCCAGGATGAGAAGTCCGGCGATCCGGTGAACGTTTATATCGATCCTAAGAGCATGAAGTTCCTGGACGGCATGACGCTCGACTGGAAGGATTCGCTGATTCAGTCCGGCTTTGCGTTTGAGAATCCGCACGCCAAGAAAAGCTGTGGCTGCGGTACTTCGTTTTCGGCTTAGTCATGACCTATTTCGAGGCCTTTGGCCTGGAGCCAAAGCTGGTTGTCGATGTTGACGACCTGCAGCAACGGTTTTACCGGCTGAGCCGAGAACTGCATCCCGATCGCTTCACCCGAAGGCCCGTCGAAGAGCAACAACAGGCGCTTGAAAAAACGTCTGTGCTCAACGACGGGCTTCGCACGTTGAAGGATCCCATCCGTCGCGCCGAGTACGTGCTGAAGCAGCACGGGTTTGACATCGGCGAGCAGCGCACCAAGGACGTCCCGCCAGAGTTGCTCGAAGAGGTCTTTGAGCTGAACATGGCGCTTGAAGAGTCCGACCGTGAGCAGTTGGACGGTTTCCGTACTAAGTTCGCGGCGATGCTCGGTGAGATCGACGGTGGACTGCAGGGTTTGTTCGCCGCCTACGACGCGTCGCAATCGCGCGACGATTTGCAGAAGATTCGTGGCGTACTCAATCGCCGGCGGTATATTGAGAACCTCGTACAGAAGATTGATTCGTCCATATGAGTACCTTTCAAATCGATTTCGGTGAGACCAAGCGGATCATCGGCATCGACCTCGGCACCACCAATTCGCTCGGCGCGTTCATGGACCTGACGGGTCCCAAGATCATTCCCACGGCCAATGGCGGCGCAATCGTGCCGTCCGTGGTGTCGAACCTGGGCGCCGAGGTTGTGGCCGGCGAAAATGCCCGCGCGCTGCTGGTGTCGCACCCCGAACGTACGGTGTATTCGGTGAAGCGCCTCATGGGGCGCAGCGCGGACGATATCCAGGAAGAACTGCGGCTGTTCCCCTTCCGGGTGGTTCCGTCGGAAGGCGTGATCCGGCTGCAACTGGGCGAAAAGACTTTCACTCCACCTGAGATTTCAGCCTTCATCCTGCGCGAAATCAAGAAGAATGCGGAAGCGTACTTCAATGGCGAAGAGATCACGCAGGCCGTGATCACCGTACCTGCGTACTTCAACGATGCGCAGCGCCAGGCCACCAAGGACGCAGGGCGCATCGCCGGACTCGAAGTGCTGCGCCTAGTGAATGAACCTACGGCAGCGGCTTTGGCGTACGGCTTGGACAAGCGCCAGAACGGCATCGTCGCGGTGTACGACTTTGGCGGCGGTACGTTCGACATCTCGATTCTGAAGCTGCACGACGGCATCTTTGAAGTGCTCGCCACCAACGGCGATACGCACCTGGGCGGCGACGACATCGACAACATCCTGCTGGCGATTGCGCTGGACGACATGGCGAACGAGTGGGGCGATGCGAAGGTCGCGGATAACCACCAGATCGTGCAGACGGTGCGTCGCGCGGTGATCGCTGCTAAGGAAAAGCTTTCGTTTGTGCCCGAAACGAGCATCGAGCTTGATTACAAGGGCAAGAAATACCAACGCGCGCTGACTCGTGAGCTGTTTGAGAAGCTGATCGCGCCGATTGTCGATCGCACGCTCGGTCCATGCCGTGCGGCGTTGAAGGACGCCGGTCTTACGCCTGAGCAGGTGGACGAAGTGGTGCTTGTCGGGGGGTCGACGCGCATCCCGCTGGTACGCCAGGCGGTGGAGGCGCTGTTCAAGGCCAAGCCGCATACAGAGCTGAATCCAGACGAAGTGGTAGCGTTGGGCGCTGCGGTACAGGCAGGCATTCTTTCCGGCGACGTCACCGACAAGCTGCTGCTGGACGTCACGCCGTTGTCGCTGGGTATCGAGACGATGGGCGGCGTTGTGTCGAAGCTGATCCATCGCAACTCGACCATCCCCGCGTCGGCTTCCGAGACGTTCACAACCGCTGTCGACGGGCAATCGAACGTGCTCATCCACGTCCTGCAGGGCGAGCGCGAAATGGTTCGTGACTGCCGTTCACTCGCGCGGTTCGATCTGAAGGGCATTGATCCGCTGCCGGCTGGACTGGCGAAGATCGAAGTCCGGTTCCTCATCGATGCCAACGGCATTTTGAACGTCACGGCGCGTGATGGTCGTACGGGCAAAGAGCAGTCCGTGGAAGTAAAGCCGTCCTACGGGCTGACGGATGATCAGGTGGAAGCGATGATCCAGGAGTCCTTTGAGAAGGCTGAGGATGACTTTCGTGAGCGCCAGGTACGCGAGGCTCGCGTGGAGGCGGACCGCCTGATTGCTGCGGTAGCGAAGTCCAAGCAGAGCGATGCGTTTGCGCAGTTGCCGGAAGCCGAGCGCAACGAGATTGACCGGGTGTACAACGAGTTGCAGGTGGTGTACCACAGCGACGATTACGCGTTCATTCGTTCGAAGATGACGGAGCTCGATGAGGTTACGCACCACTTGGCGGAGATCATGGTGAATACGGCTGTGAGCGGTGCTTTGAAGGGGACAAAGATATGAAATTCGGATGGACTGATGCAGAAGACATCGGCATTGCGCTGAGTGAGAAGTTCCCGGATCAGGATCCGACGTACATCCGGTACACGGACCTTCACAAGTGGGTGACCGAGCTAGAGGATTTTGAGGACGACCCGGCCAAGTCGAACGAGGCCAAGCTGGAAGCAATCCAGATGGCCTGGCTCGAAGAGTGGAACGATCAGAAGTAGCTGATGGCCGCCAGCGCGCCCAGCCAGTCATTTCTGGTGAAGAGGCGCTTCCTATCCAACCACATCACGCCGATTTCGAGTGCATCCAGAAGGCCACACATGGTTTTGGATGGTTTCTCCGGCAGAAGCAACGCCAAGTGCGCGCTGTCGAGTGAGCCGTGCTCGGTATACCAGTAGTGAAAGAGCTGACCGATGGCCATGCGGATAGTACCGTCTTCGGCGGCACTCTTCACCTCGACCAGCAGATTGTTGCCGTTCCCATCGTAGTTGTGGATTTTGATGTCGAACAGAGTCTCGCGCGACTTGCTTTCTTCCACGCGGAACCGCTTACGGAGTAGCGAACGCACTTGGTTTGTCATGGCGTTGTGGATACGACGCTGCGAGAACTCCATCTGCCGGTGCACCGCTTCCACATCCGATTCATCTTTCAGTGGAAGGGCCGCGGTCCGCAGCACTCGCACGCTACTGTCCTCCGGGGAGGTTCCAGTTTGCTCGATAAGCGCGATAAGGGCCCGCGCGGATTGATCGAGTACAGCGGCATTCGGAAGCATGCCGGGGAACAGCGTGTACATCTTCATAAGTCCTTGATACTTGTCTTCTAAGGTGGAACCGGACAGTTCAAGTTTGCGAAGCAGTTGATCTACGCCAGGGTCTTTATTGATGATTGGAAACCGCTGGTGCGGATCAAGGGCAAAGCAAAGCGGCGTCAGAAGGGTCGCAGCATCGGTGTAGCCCTGAGCGCTGTTCCCGTTCGGAATTCGCGGGAGCTCCGCAACTCGGCGGATTACTTCGATACCGTCCTCCTCCGTCCGGATCGAGTAGGCCATTTGCACGATAGGCAGAAGGTCCTGGTAGTTGTTGTGGCACCACTTTCGGGCCTGGTTTCGATATGCAGGGTATAGATTGGTGAATCCGGTGTGGCTTCGGATGAGCGAGGCGAGCTCGGGTGATTTTGTTTGGCTGGCGACCCAGCCGGCAACTTCCTCCAGCGGCGCATTACCAAAGTCAGTCGCGAAGATGTGACCAAGCGCGGGAATCTTGGTGCTCCGAATGTACGATTCGTGGATTTCGTTGTAACTTTGGGTAATCCAGGTGAGCTTTGCGAGCCCGTATATTTGTTCGGCTGTGGGCTGTTCATTCAGAAAACACCAAGCAGCCAAACGGCGCACCAGTTGATTGGTACGCTCTTCGCGTTCGATCCAGTTTCGATTCTCTGGGGTGACAAGGGACGGAAGAGTCATCCATCTCTCTTCGTCCGAAGAGACCGGTTCAAGTAGATACCGACAAGTAGACGGGTAATATGCGAACGGCTGGCCACTCGGGCCCTCCCGGCAAGATCGCTCACCTCGGCGCTTCGCAGTTGATCATCCGCTTGATATCGAACTTGTCGATCAACGTCCCGAACCCCTTGGCCCAATAGGGCTTCTTCAACGGCATGATAATCGCACATCCTACACTCAACGCGGCGAAGAACTCTGCTTTGGACGTGTCGGCGACACCCAGCGCAAAGCTGATGTTTCTCGCTTTCTCAGGCTTCGCGTCCGGCGCAGGTCGTCCCGCATTATCAGTTTCGTCACGCCGAGTTTGATCGTGGCGTGCGTGATATTGTCGGCGGGACCTACTTCCGTCATCGGAGTCGCCTACGGATTGAATAAACAAGACATCCGCGCAATCGCGGACTGTAGAACTGAGAGCCCCGCTGGGTTAACGTTGTTTCTTCCAGGTTTATTACCGATAGCCGCGATAGCGGGTCCAGGCCTCTAGCACCGTAGCTCCGCTATAACGGACCGTCCGATCGTCGATCACCTTCGCCGCGGGCCAGTTCTTCGCATCCGGCGGCAACGAATTGCGGGTCGTGAACTCCAACTCCAGAGTGATGGGACCCTTCACCACGTACGGCTTTGCGACCCCTATCTTGGACATCGATTCCTTCGCCTTCTGCTGAATCAGTTGGCGCGCGGCAACAGCAGACAGGCTGTCGCAGGTGTTGCGGCCAATGGCGGTCTTCACCACGGCCGACACGGCATTCGGCTCAATCACCTTCAACTCGTCCGCTGCCGCTTGATCTCCCGACAGAAAGATCACTGGCGTACCAAACTCCCCCGCGATCTCGGCACGGATGTCGATCTCACCCACAGGCTTGCCATTCACCTTCATGTACTGGACGCCGAGTGAGTTGAAGCTGTGGGCCATGATCGCGTTCTGCACGTTGCCCATCGCATGTTGACCAACAAAGGCAACTGCCGTGTACTTGCGGTCAAACGTCATGTTTAAGGGCATCGCACCCAGAATCAGCCGTGCGCGCGGATGAATCTTGGTGGCGGACATGTTGGTGCCCGCACCGTGGCCGTCCCACACGATGACCTCGTCGGCGCCTCCGTCAAAAAAACCCTGTACAGCGGCGTTCACTTCGCCGTGCAGAAGTTCCGGCATGTCCGTACCCTGCGGGTCTGTCTGATGCTGGTGGCACACCCCGGCCACGCCTTCCGCATCGGTGATGACAAAGATTCGCTTCTGCTGCGCGGACAGTACGGAGGTGAGAACAATGCAGGGAAAGATCAAACGAAGCATCATGCGTTGATTATGTCAGCGAAGACTGCGGTAACGAGTCCACGCTTCCAGCAGGGTGGCTCCAAAGAACTGAATCGTACGGTCGTCAATCACCTTCGTGTTGTTCCAGCGCGCCGCGTCTGAGGTGAGTGAGTTTCGCGTGGTGTACTCCACTTCCAACGTCACAGGACCTTTCACCACGTATGGTCTCGCGACGCTGATCTTGGACATTGCCTCTTTCGCCTTTGCCTGTATCAGCTGGCGTGCCGCAGCAGCCGACATGCTGTCGCAGGTGTTGCGGCCGAGCGCGGTCTTCACCACGGCGGTGGTGACGTGGGGTGCGATCGCACGGACCTCATCCGCCGCGGCCTGATCACCGGAGAGAAAGATCACCGGCGTACCGTACTCTCCCGCAACCCCGGTCCAGATGTCGATTTCGCCCACTGGCTTGCCGTTCACCTTCATGTTCTGGATGCCAAGCGAACTGAAGCTGTGCGCCATGATGGCCTGCTGGACGTTGGCCATCGCATGTTGACCCACAAATGCCAAGGCTGTGTACTTGCGGTCAAACGACAGATTGAACGGCAACGGCCCAAGGATCAAGCGCGCCCGCGGATGGATCTTCAACGCCGAAAGATTGTGTCCGACGCCGTGTCCATCGAGGACGATCACCTCGTCCGCACCCCCGTCGAAGAATCCTTGTACGGCGGCGTTCACCTCACCATGCAGTAGGTCTGGCATGTCCGTACCGCTGGGCTCCGTCTGATGCTGATGACACACCCCGGCCACACCTTCCGCGTCCGAGATGATGAAGACTCGGGTTTGCGCGATCAGAGTTAAGACGCTGAAAAACGAAGCAAGGGCGAGGCGGCGCATCAGCGTTATTATCGCCAAGCGCCTCTCACCTTTTTGCCCTAATCGACCATTTTCTTCAGAGCGGCCTCGGTTTTATCGAGCGCTTCTTCCACTTCACGTTTGGTGGTGCGCCAGGCGGAATCGGCCTTATCGTCCCAAGTGGACATTTGTGCGCGCAGGCGCTTGGCTTCTACCTTTAGCTCTTCCCCTTCGCGCTGCATCTTGGCCCGGGCTTTGGCTGTCGCTTTTTTCGATTTTTCGGCCAATTCGTCGGCTTTTTCGTCCAATTGATCGATCCGGCGATTGATGGCGGCTTTGGCCTCTCGCGCCTCGATCTCCGCTCGTTTGGCTGCGTCGTCCGCTTCCTGTTTGGCGCGTTCTACCGTGGGGGAATTGGTTGTGGTGCGGTCAGACGTGGTGCATCCGGCGGCAAATCCCGCCAGCATCACCACCGTTGCAATGGGAAGAACTTTTGTAGTCATGCACACGATCTTGCACGTGGCATGCCGTTGTTGTTATCGCTTCAGAATTCGGATGTCGCCGTTCGACGTCGAAAGGTCGATCACAGGACCACCCTTGCCGATCTTCATGTCCATGCTGCGCCGGCGGTTGTCGCCGTCTTCGTCATCCCAGGAAGGATCGGGACCAAAGTCAGAGTGGACCCGCGAGTTCGAGGTCTTAGCGCGGATGTTGGCATCAGTCGCCGCGGGGAGTTCGACCGTGATGGAGCTGTTATTGGTACGCGCGCGCAGCTCAGCGGCAGACGTCATTACGACATGGATCTTACCGTTGGATGTTTCCAACCGCACAGGACTCGTGCTTCCAGCGTTATCCACTTTCATGTCGATGCTGCCGTTGCTGGTTTCCGCTTCGAGCGCTCCGCGCATCTCACCCTGGATGCTGCCGTTGGTGGTGTTGGCGCGTACGCTACCTGCATGACCTTCAATCGAGATGCCGCCGTTGGTGGTACGCGCAATGAGCTTGCCGTTCATCTTCTCGGCGCCGATCTTGCCGTTGGTGGTTTCAAGCGTCGCCGGGCCTTCCGTCCCGTTGACACGAATGTGTCCGTTGGTGCTCCGGATCCGATCCAATTCCAGCTTCTTGGGGACGCGGAGGTTGAGGCGAACGCCCGCTCCGCCCGTCATGAACTCCGGCTTTGAGATGCGGATCGCCACCTTGGTGGGCGTGGCGTCGACGTCTACCTTCAGATCCTCCAGCAGTTCTTTGGTGCTGGCATGCTTGGTGCCGTTGATCTCGATCTCGTCTTTTTCCCAGGTGCTGATTTCGATATGCCCGTTGTGGTTATCGATGGACAGATGCCCGCCGGGCTCGATCTTGTGATTGGAATGAAAATCTTCGTGAAACCGCTCACTGTCGCCGAAGTCCACATGGCAGCTTGTGGCAAGAAGCAGGGCAAGCCCGGAACACAGTGCGCGTAACAACATCATGCAGCCTGATACGGAAGCAACAGGGTTCGAGTTCCGCGAAAGTTTACAAACTACACTGGGGTGCAGGTGATGCTCGCCGTTTTGTTTGCAATTGCCGCCTCTATTGGTCTTGCGGCCCAGCAGGACCCGGAGCCGATCCGCGTGTCCGTCACGCTGGTGCAGATCGATCCTGTGGTGACGGACAAGCAGGGCCGTCACGTGGCGAATCTCACGGCCGATGACTTTGAGGTGCTGGAGAACAACAAGCCTCGCAAGATCTCGGCTTTTTCGTATGTGGCAGGCAGCGGAGGCAGCAGCACCAACGGTACGTCCAACACAGGCACGCAGCCGCTTCGCGCGCAGGACGTACAACGCACCATCGCTTTTGCCGTAGACGACCTGCGGATGTCCGCAGTGAGCCTGCAGGACACTCGGCTGGCGCTGCGCAAGTTTGTGAACACCCAGATGCGCGACGGCGACGTGGTGGCAATCGTGGCCACCAGCGGCAATCTGGGGTCGCTGCAGCGGTTCACTACGGAAAAGCGCCTGCTTCTGGCCGCGATTGACCGCATCCAAAGCAACCTCGCGAACGACCTTGTGAACAATACCAACGCGCTGGTCCCCGACGATTCCACGGCGGCCAACATACTGAGCAGGCGGTTTTCGTACGGCACCATGGGTGCGATTCGTATGTTGGTGGATGGCATGCGCCAGCTTCCCGGCGGCCGCAAGGCGGTGGTGCTGTTCTCCGATGGCATCCAACTGCGCGACGCTCCGGGGCAGAAGGCTGTACTCAACGTGGACGATGCACGTCGGGTGACGGATGCGGCCAACCGGTCGGCGGTGGTGATCTACAGCATCGATGCGCGAGGCCTGGTGAATACGGCGCTGGACGCCACCGACGACGTCACCTTCATGCCGTCCGACATGGTGAGCCAAGCGCTGACCGACCGCTCGGCGCGCTTCCGCAAGGTCCGCGACGGCCTCAGCTTTCTTTCCGGCGAGACCGGCGGCCTTACGATGTTCGATCAGAATGACCTGAACCACGGCATCGCACAAGCGCTGGAGGACCAGTCCGGCTACTACCTGCTGGGCTTTCCGCGCGATGCCGACGCCAAGCCGGATGACCCGATGCGACGTCTGACGGTACGGCTCAAAAAGAACAAGCAGGCGGGGTTGAAGATTCGGTATCGCCGCAGCTTTTCGGGCGCCGGTGCCTCACTTGAGCCTGCCGCGACCACGCCCGGCGCGCGCTTGTTGCAGGCGCTGCGGTCGCCGTTTGCCGCGCAGGATATGGACCTGCAGTTCACCCCGGCGTTTGTGCTGGACGACAGCGACCATCCGGCCATTCGAGGCCTGGTACACATCAGCGGCCGTAGCCTGACGTTTGGCGATGCGGACGCGCAAGGGTACCGCGCGGCGACGTTGCACATCGTAGCGATGACAGAGGCGGCGCAGGCCGCAAGCATCGACCGTTCCTTCCAGATTCGTGTGCTCGCGGATGCGGTGGAAAAGGTACGGGAAAACGGCTTCGTGTATACCTTTGAGCAGCCGTTGAAGACGGGCGGTCCGCATTACCTGCGAGTGGCAATTCTGGACGCGGGTTCGATGGCGGTGGGGTCGGCCAGCCGTTATGTAGAGGTCCCGGATTGGCCGGCAAAGGCGTCGGCGGTGTTCTGTTCGGGCTTGAGCATGGCCAAAGGCGATGCAAGAACCGGTGCAGGTTCGGAAGCCGATCCAAGCCCCGCAGTACGGGAATTCATCCGCAGCGAGCCGTTCTCCTATGGCCTGACTGTGTACAACTCGCGCCCAGGCTTGACAGCAGAGCCTCGCCTGCTGCACGATGGCAAGCCCGTGTGGACAGGACCTGCGCGATCCATCGCTACCGGCAAGCGCGTCCCTTTTGGCGGGTTGCTGACCCTTGGTCCGCGAAGCTCCGCGGGCCCCTACACGATGGAAGTGCAGATCCGCGATGGAGCGAAAACCGTCGCAACCCAGAGTATTGAGTTCGTCCTGCGATAGAACGGGCGTCCCCCAAAGTTTGCTTCAATCAAAAGACACACAAAATGCAGAAACTCCTTGCTCTGAACCGGGGTGAAATTGCCATCCGCATTCTTCGGGCGGCCAATGAATTGGGTCTCCGCACCGTAGCCGTATATTCGCAGGAGGACCGGCTGAGCCTCCACCGCTTTAAGGCCGACGAGGCGTACCTCATCGGCGAGGGCAAGGGACCCGTTCAGGCCTATCTGGACGTCGACAACATCGTGGCCATGGCCGCCGAGAAGAAGGTCGACTACATCCACCCTGGCTACGGCTTTTTGTCGGAAAACCCTGCATTGGCGCGGGCCTGCAAGCGACACGGCATCACGTTTGTCGGCCCTAGCGCGGAGCTTTTGGAACTTCTGGGCGACAAGACCGCCGCTCGTGCATTGGCCGATAAAGCCGGAATTCGTACCGTACCCGGCACCAAGGATCCGGTAACCGACATCTCAGGTATCGAAGAGCTTGGGGCCAAGATCGGCTATCCGCTCATCGTCAAGGCTGCGTTTGGCGGCGGCGGTCGCGGTATGCGCGTGGTGAACAACGCGTCCGAACTCGTCGCCAAGGTAGACGAGGCTCGACGGGAAGCGGCAGCCGCATTCGGCAACGATGCTGTGTTCCTCGAGCGCTACATCCGTCGCGCCCGCCACGTGGAAGTGCAGATCATCGGCGACACGCACGGCAACATCCTGCATTTGTACGAGCGCGATTGTTCCGTCCAGCGCCGTCACCAAAAGGTTGTGGAAACAGCACCTGCGGTGAACCTGGATCCGCGCATCCGTCGCGAACTGGCCGAGGCCGCAGTGGCTCTGGCCAAAGCCGGCAGCTACTACAACGCGGGTACGGTCGAGTTCCTGGTGGACGTCGACGCTGGCGAGTGGTTCTTCATCGAAGTGAACCCGCGCGTCCAGGTGGAACATACGGTGACGGAAATGATCACCGGTATCGACATCGTACAGACGCAGATCCAGGTCGCGCAGGGCAAGAGCTTTGATGAGATTGGGCTGCCTGCACAGGCCGACATCCCAATCCATGGCTTTGCGCTGCAATCGCGCGTGACCACCGAAGACCCGGCCAACGGCTTTGTGCCGGATTATGGCAAGATCCACACGTACCGTTCGCCCGCGGGCTTTGGCATCCGCCTCGATGGCGCGTCGGCGTACGGTGGCGCGGTCATCACGCCCTATTACGACTCGCTGCTGGTGAAGGTCACGGCTTGGGGTCGCAAGTTCCCCGACGCGTGCCATCGCATGGATCGCGCATTGCGTGAGTTCCGTATCCGCGGCATCAAGACGAACATCCCGTTCCTGGAAAACGTCGTCAATCACCCCAAGTTTCAGGCGGGCGAGATCACCACGTCGTTCCTGGACGAAGATACATCGCTGTTCAAGTTCAAGGCTCGTCGCGACCGTGCGACCAAGCTGCTCACGTACCTCAGCGAGACCATCATCAACGGCAATCCGGAAGTAAAGGGCAAGCCTAAGCCGACCAAGGCTCTGCGTACTCCCGCGCCGCTGCCGCACAGCCTGGAAGCGCCGCTCAAGGGTACGCGAGACCTGCTGTTGGAGATCGGGCCGGAGAAGTTTGCCCAGTGGACCCGCGAGCAGACGCGCCTGTTGCTAACCGACACCACCATGCGCGACGCCCATCAATCATTGATGGCCACGCGCATGCGTACCTACGACATGCTGCAAACGGCCAACTACGTGTCGCACCACATGAGCGGCTTGTATAGCCTCGAAATGTGGGGCGGCGCGACGTTCGACGTAGCATTGCGCTTTTTGCTCGAAGACCCGTGGTCGCGTCTGGCAAAGCTGCGCGAAGCCATCCCCAACATCTGCTTCCAGATGCTGCTGCGTGCGTCTAATGCGGTGGGCTACACCGCGTATCCGGACAATGTCGTCGACGAGTTCATTCAGGAATCGTCGAAGCAGGGCATCGACATCTTCCGCGTGTTTGATTCGCTGAACTGGCTGCCCAACATGAAGCTTCCGATGGAAGCCGTACGCAAGACCAACCGGTCGATTTGCGAGGCGGCGGTCTGCTATTCGGGCGACATCCTCGATCCCAAGCGTGACAAGTACACCTTGCAGTACTACGTCAAGATGGCCAAAGAACTGGAGAAGATGGGCGCCCATGTTCTGGCCATCAAGGACATGGCCGGCCTCGCCAAGCCGTACGCAATCCACAAACTGGTAAAGACCTTGCGCGAAGAAGTCGGCTTGCCCATCCACTTCCATACGCACGACACCAGCGGCATCAACGCATCGTCGATCTTTAAAGCGTCGGAAGCAGGCGTGGACGTCGCAGACGCGGCTTTGGCATCGATGAGCGGTACAACGAGCCAGCCGAACCTGAACTCCATCGTCGCGTCCCTGGCCAACACCGATCGCGACACCGGCCTGAACCTTGAAGCGCTCGACCGTGCGTCCGATTACTGGGAAACGGTGCGTACGTATTATGTGCCGTTCGACAGCGCACCCAAGAGCGGCACCGCCGAAGTCTACCTGCATGAGATGCCTGGTGGCCAGTACACCAACCTCAAAGAACAGGCGGAAGCGATGGGCCTCGGTCCACGCTGGCATGAGGTCGCCGTGGCGTATGCGGAAGCGAATCAGGCGCTCGGCGACATCATCAAGGTGACCCCGTCGAGCAAAGTAGTCGGCGACCTTGCGATCTTCCTGGTGAACAACGGCATGAAGGCGGCGGACCTGGCCAAGCTGGGTCCCAACCATAACTTGACGTTGCCGAACTCGGTTGTCGAAATGCTGTCCGGCGACCTCGGCGAGCCCGAAGGCGGCTGGCCCGAGGACATTGTCGCAACGGTCCTGAAGGGTGCCAAGCCTCGTCCGGGGCGTCCGGGTGAACATCTCAAGCCGGTGGATCTCGAAGAGGCGCACGCCACGCTCGAACAAAAGACCGGACGCAAGTGTTCGCACACGGACCTCATGAGCTACCTCATGTACCCGGATGTCTTCCTCAAGTACAACCGGGCGCATGCGACGTACGGCGACGTCGAAGTACTGCCGACGCCGGAGTTCTTCTACGGGCTCGAAAAGGCCAAGGAAATCGTAATTGAGTTGGAAGCCGGCAAGACGCTAGTGACCAAGCTACTCACCATTTCCGACCCGCATCCCGATGGATCGCGCGTGGTGTTCTTTGAGCTGAACGGCCAGCCTCGCGAGGTCAAGATCCGCGACAAGAGCCTGCAGGCCACGGTACAGGCACGTGCCAAAGCGGACCCGTCCAAGTCCGGCGAAGTGGGCGCCCCCATCCCCGGCGCGATCTCCAGCATCGCCGTGGAGAACGGCGCTACGGTCAAGAAGGGCGACCGTTTGCTGGTGATGGAAGCGATGAAGATGCAGTCGACCATCTACGCACCCATCGACGGCAAAGTGAAGCAGTTGCTGGTAGCGGCGGGACAGAACGTCGAAGCCAAGGACTTGCTGATCGTCATCGAATAGCTTCCGTCAAAAACTCAAGGGCCACCCCAGCGCATCGCCGATGCCGTGCGGGGTGGCCTTGTATTTTGCAATCAGCGGATGTATCATTCCACCAGTCTGGGTGTTTGTTTTGACCTCGGATGTGATGCGCGAGTGTTGTTTTATAAGCGTCGGCCTCATACCTAACTACGTTCGTTGATCGTGAGGCGCATCATACCGGCAAAGTTATGCCGGGGGAGGTTTCCATATGTTTGACAGCCTGGACGAGCAGATGAAGCATGATCGTGACCGTGAGAGTACGATGAAGGAACGGATGATGATGTGGGCTACGATTGCTGTTGTATCTGTAGCTCTCTTTGCCGCAGTTCTATTTGGCGTAATGAAACTGGCGTGATTCCCAAATCGGCTATTGGGAAATCATAAACAACAAGATTCCCTCGGTGGGGGATCGGCCTAACGGACGGCTGCGCTGCTGGTGCAGGAGGAGAGTGTATCTACTCTTCGACAGCGGTGGCAGCGGCAACAGCGGCTGGCCCCACCAAACCCATCATGGTCAACACGTGCGCCGCATAACGGCGATTGCGCGGGTTGTACGCCTTCAGTTTGTCTTCCGTCGTCTTCTTACGGTACGGCGCGGCGTTTGCCAGACGTTCCGCCACCAGATGGATACTTTCGGACACGGAGGAGAACTGTATCCGTCCGTTGCCCCACCCAAAGACATTGTTATTGCGGATCTCACGCCGCCCGCCGGTTTCCACCAGCGCCAGGCAAGGCAGCAGACGCCAATCGAGCCCGTAGCGATCCGCCGCTTCCAAAAAGGACTTGGCATGTTCCGCCAAAGGCGACCGTTTGGCCTGCAGGAACTCCTGCATTTGCTTATGTCTGGGGTCGTCGTTCTCTTGCGCGATCGCACCGCAGGGAAGGGCCAAAAGCATGGCAGCGGCAGCAGATCGCTTGAGAAAGGTAAAAATCATCTGTAAGTGGTTGTATCGGTTGGCTTTACGCTTTCCAACACCCGTACGCGCCAGATTCTTGCGTACTTGGTTAGTATAGGCCAATTCACCGGATCGATCAATCCGTTTTTCACCGGATTTCCGAAGCCCTGGTGTAGAATTGCGGAAAGTGGCAAAGCCCCGCGACCCCAGCCTTCCGTCGCTCCTGCAGGACCGGTTCACCGACCGTGAAGAACCCCTGCAGCTTTTCCACCGCTATCTGGACTCCGTCGAAGGTCCCTTTCCGGCGTTGATGTTCTACGGCATGGGCGGCATCGGCAAAAGCTGGCTGATTCGCAAACTTCGCCTGGCGCTGACCGGTGTCCACGCTGTGCCCGCGGTCCTCATCGACTACACACGCGAACAGGACAGCAACCCTTTCCTTTCCGATTCGCTTTTGTTCCTCGCAGAGGTCCGCAAGCTGACTGAACGCCCTTGTCCGCAGTTTGACCTTGCGTTCGCGTTCACTCTCGTCAAGCGGTATCGGCTTGACGAGGCGGCGTTGGAACACAGCGTCAAGAATGCCGGCGCGGGGATGTTCTGGGAAGCCGTCAAGGCCGCAGGCGGAGCGTTGAATCCCGTACTGGGCGGCGCTCTTTCCATGATGGAGAAGGCGTACGGCGCAGTGAAGGATAAGGCAGCGCTGTCGGCGATTCGCGAACGCTTCCTCAAAGACGTCGCGGGTCTGCGCGCCAAGGAACTGGCCGCTCTCGAAGACGAGCTATGCTTCCGCCTCAGTGAGGATTTGCAGGCCGATGACGCGTTTCCGCTCCGGCCAGCCCATCGCGCCGTCCGCGCGGTTGTGTTTGTCGACACACTCGAAGCGCTGATTCCCGCAGGCATGAGCGAGGTCGCGGAAGAGCGCGCATCGATGCGCCTGCGTGAGCTGATCTATGCGTTGCGCGACCGGGTGCTCTTTATCATCGCGGGGCAAAACCGTCTGGATTGGAAGTTCATCGATGCGATTTGGGAAGATCGCGCCTGGCTGGAACAACATCGTCTGAGCGGCCTTTCCGATCCCGATGCGCGGGATTTTCTGAATCGTTGCAACTTGCGGGACCCTGGCGTACAGCAAGCCATCCTCGACAAGTGTCTTTGGGTAGGCGAAGGGCAAGGCTACCATCCGGCAAGCCTAGGCCTGTTCGCAGACATCGGCTGGCTGGAACTGCGTGCCAAGCGAGTTCCAACGCCCGCTCTGTTCGCAGAGGTGAACAAAGGGGACATGGCCAGCCTGGTGCGGCGATTCCTCAAGTCCCTGCCGTCCGAGGTAGAGCAGGAATGGGTCCGCAGGTTGGCGGTAACGCCCACGTTCGACGAAGCGGCCGCACGCGCCATGCATAGCGAAAGCTGGTCCGTCGCGCAGGATCTGGCGATCGATATGTTGCGTGGGCTAAGCTTTCTGGTTCCCTCAACGTCTGACGCCGGTTGGTACTCAGTCGATTCATCCGTACAGGATGCGCTGCAGCATACGGGCGAAGTCCCAAATGCCTGGCACGAGCGCTGGCGAGCGTATTGGAAGTCGCGAGGGAACGACGCCTTGGAATGGTTCCACCATTGGCGGTTGGATTCTCGCGCTGCGTTAGCACAGTGGGTTGCAAGCGCAGAGGCAACCCGGTCGCAATTGGACATGGTGCAGCACGCTGCGTTATTGAAATGGTGGGAACCGACCGCGATTATTGATGCGCCTCCGACCAACGGCGATGCGGCTGCAGCTCTAGTCGCTTTAGGTGTTGAGTACGAGCTTGGTTCATTGGGCCCGAGGGATGAAAGATGTCAGCGAGCCATTTTGTGTCTTGAGTTTGCTTCACGGTTCTGTACCAAAGATCAGTCACCCGTCAAATGGGCGGAAATACAGAATCATCTCGGGAACGCTTGGAGCTACATGAAGGATGGCGGGTGGGCCGTTAACCTGAAGAAGGCTATCTCCTGCTTTGTCGGCGCCCTGGAGGTGTATACGGACCCGTTGGTAAGGGCCAGAGTTCAGAATAACCTCGGCCTTGCATACATTTATCTCGCGAGAATTGATGGGCGAGAATATCTAACGTTAGCGATCCAGTGTTTGGAGAACGCACAGAAGGCCTTCCATCCTGAGAGTCAGCCCTATTTCTGGGCAGGAACAACACATAATCTTGCGATGGCCTATTCGAAGGACGGAGACGCGATCTATTCTCAAAAGGCAATTGATCTTTTCAATCAGACGCTAACCGTCTACAGGAGAGAAACCTTTCCATATCAGTGGGCAAAAGTGCACGAAAATCTCGGTATTGTGTATGGTGGGCTCCGCGACAGCTCTGCGGGTAATCTAGAGAAGTCGATAGCGTGCTTTGAGCGTTGTCTTGAGATTCGAACAGCCGAGGCGTTCCCCGAGGATTGGGCGTCGTCTCAGTTTAATCTCGGTGTGTCCGCATTGAGCCTGGCAAAGATTTCTTCACCTCCGCTCGCCGAGTATCTGGATAGGGCCGAAAGGGCATTTGCGGCAGCCAAAGAGGGTTACGCCAAACTTGGACTCATCCCTGAAACAGAGGATGCGTTGGCGGCGATCGAAGAAGTGCGTCGTCTGTCCCAACATTCCCAAAGCGAGTAGCTGATCGCATGCGGTGCATGCCCCCGCAGCAGTGGGTGCAAGCCGTTGTGAGGCGGTAGCAAACCGCCCCACAATTGGCCGCTCGTAACCTTACTTATTCGTCGCGTCGTGCGTCGTGCTCTGCTCGCGGATCGGCAGATAAACCTTCTCCCAATCCTTGTGCGCCTGGTTATCCGCGTACGCGTTGAACGCTGCCTGATCCTGGAACTCCATCACGATCACGTTGTTGTAACCGCCCGGCTGCACCTTGATCGTGTCCAGCCACACATTCTTCAAACCCGGGACCTGACCCGCCATCTTCTCGACACCCTTGATGGCCGCTTCCTTCTGCGCCGCCGTAGCGTCCGCCTTCCACTTCACCGTGATGATGTGCAGAATCGTCTTCGGCTTGCCGAACTGCTGCGCCGCTACCATCAATCCAGCGCCGCCGAGCATCAGGCCCAACGCCGCTACCGCTACCAATACCTTGTTCTTCATTGTGTGTTTGATCTCCCTCGTAACTTCTGTGCTGCGCGAATCCCCGACCATTGCTCGCATACCACAATCGAGTTGGCCGGATTCCGCGCTATGTATTTAATGTTCACCGGCCCCACCAATCGTTCCGGCTCTTCCGGCAGATAAGAGGCCAGCATTTGTACGTCCTGTGACGCACTATAACTGACGCCATTGATCTCGTACTGGTAGACAAGCGATTCGCTGCCTGCCTCTAAAAGTACGGCGTCCCCCACGCGTCCGTCTCGGTTCACGAAAAAGCGCCGCTTCATCTCCCGGCGTTCGGGAGTGTTGCGGCGCTGAAAAATGATCATTGCTCCGGCGGCGAGCAAGACGCTTGCGGCTCCGGCCAGTCCTACGACTTTCCAGGCTTCGGCGGCAGGTAACATCGTGTCCGGAACAGAGAGAAACGCTGCTTACTTGGCGGGCTCGAAAGCCTTCTGGTAGTCCTTCAGGAACTGGTCCAGACCCTTGTCGGTAAGCGGATGGTTGAACATCGAATCGAGCACCTTGAACGGCATGGTGCCGACCTGTGCACCGGCGCGCGCGGCTTCGATCACGTGGAGCGAGGTGCGCAGCGAAGCGGCCAGAACCAGGGTTTTGAAGCCCTGCTCGATGTAGATGTCCACGATGTCGCGGATGAGCTGATTGCCGTCCCAGCCGATGTCGTCGATGCGGCCCACAAACGGGCTGACGAGGTAGGCGCCGGCCTTGGCGGCCAGAATCGCCTGTGCGGCGGAAAAGCAGAGCGTAACGTTGGTGCGGATGCCTTCGCTCGAAAGAGCGGAACAGGCCTTGATACCTTCGCGGGTGAGCGGCAGTTTGACGACGACGTTCTTGTGGATGGCGGCGAGCTTCTTGCCTTCCGGGATCATCAGCTTGGCTTCGGTGGAAACCACTTCGGCGCTGATGTCACCGTCGATGATCTGGCAAATTTCAGCGATACGGTCTTCAAACTTGATGCCTTCCTTGGCAATCAGGCTTGGGTTCGTGGTGACGCCATCGACGATGCCCCATTCGGCGCCCTTCTTCAGTTCGTCGAGATTCGCGGTGTCTAGGAAGAATTTCATGGTGGTGGTGTTTTACTCGGCTTGGACGGGATTTTCCAAAATACCGATCCCATCGATCTCGATGCGGACCGTCGAGCCAGGCTGCATCGGACCGACGCCAGGCGGCGTGCCCGTAGCGATCAGATCGCCAGGTTCCAGGCTCATGAACTCCGATACGTACTCGATGATAACATCCACAGGGAAAATGAGATCCGTGATGGGGGCGTCCTGCTTGACCTCACCGTTGAGCAGCGTACGCACGCGCAGTGCATTGAAATCCTTCACCGCGGACTTGGGGACGAACGAAGGTCCGGCGACACAGAAGGTGTCAAAGCCTTTGCCGCGGGTCCACTGGCCGTCTTTCTTCTGCAGGTCGCGCGCGGTGACATCGTTGACGACGGTGAAGCCGGCAATGTAATCCCAGGCGTTCTCGCGCTTGACCTTGCGGGCGGTCTTGCCGATGATGAGCCCGAGTTCGCCTTCGAAATCGACTCGCTGCGAGAGTTTGGGGTGGATGATGGCATCGCCATTACCGATGAGCGAGGACGGCGGCTTGAGGAAGATCAGCGGCTCCTTAGGGACCTCATTGCCGAGTTCCTTGGCGTGTTCGGCGTAGTTACGTCCGACGCAGACGATCTTGGACGGAGAGGCGGCGGGCAGGAGTTGTTCCGCCTCCTGCTGGTTGGAGAAGCGGTAGCGAATCATTGTGGTGTTGGCGCGAACTCCCAGTATCTCACTCAGTTGGCGTTGTTATCATCAAGCAGGAGTTGGCTATGGAGAAAAGCGTTTTCGTAGCAGTGAACGAACTGCCCCCGGAAAAGCGCCAGGCGGCGGAATTCCTTCTGGGCCAAAAGCTGGAGGAAGATGAGTTGCTCTTTGTACGTTCGTCCAAGGGGCGCATCATCAGCCATGCGGCAGTAGGCGCGGAGCGTGAGGCCGCCTTTGATCGGATGGAGGCCTGGATGGACGAGATGGCTCGCCGGGTACAGGATGTGCCGGAAAGTGAAGTCTCAGCCATTATTGAGGAAGCGTTGCTTCACGCCCGTTCGACACCAAACAGGTGAGAATTGGGATTGACACCGCGATTCTGATTCGCGCTCACGAGAAGGCGGCTGGTCCAGCGCGTGAGTTGTTGCTAGTGCTTCGCGAAACAGGCCACGCGCTGATTCTCTCGTCGTATGTGCTGGATGAAGTTGCTCGCGTACTCCACTATCCGCGACTTCAAAAACTGTTCAGCCTTACCGAGCAAGAGATTGATCGCCACCTTGCGATGCTACGTTCGATGGCAGATATCGTCGAACCTGCAAGCGGCCCACCGATTGTTTTGGAGGACCCAGAGGACGATCCGGTTGTCTATACGGCCATTGCTGGGGACGCGGACATCCTATGCACGGTTGACAAGCATTTCTACGCGCTCAACGTGCTGGCGTTTTGTGCCCGCCACAAGATTCGCGTAATGACAGACGTTCAACTGCTGCGCCTGCTACGCGAGATCGTCTAGCGCTGCGTCAGATCCGCATCGGCATGACCACGTAGCGGTACTGATTCCCTTCACCCGCATCACCCGGCCGATACTCGCCTGCCGAATTCCCATCCTTGAACAGGAACTTGATGTCCCCCGGCGGCACCGCCTTCAGAAAGTCCAGCAAGTACGCCGCGTTGAACCCAATCTCCACATTGGCGCCGCTGTACTCGATTGGCAGGTTCTCTTCCGATTCACCGGTCTCCGAAATCGAGCTGAAAATCTTCAACTCGCCCGTGCTGATGCGAACTCGAATCGCCCGGCTGCGCTCATCCGAAAACTGCGCCACGCGCTCAATCGACCCGCGGAACTCTTCCCGCGCCAGTGCAATCTCGTTCGGCTGCTCCTTCGGCAGTACGCGCTCGTAATCCGGAAAATTGCCAGTCAACTTGCGAGACATCAGCATGCGGTCACCCAGGCGAAAGAACAAATGATTCTCATCGCCGGAAAACTCAAACGCGCCATCTTCCGCCGCATCCGAACCCAACTTCAGAATCTCGCCCATCGCCTTCTTCGGCAGCAGTGCGCGATACGACGCTCCACCCAGATCGATCCCACTGTTCTGCACCATCGACAACCGATGCCCGTCCGTCGACACCATCGTTACAGCAGAATCGCGCAGCAACAACAGCGCGCCGTTCAACGTAAACCGGCTCTCTTCGTTCGAGATCGCAAAGATCGTACGCCCGATCATCGTCGAGAACGCCGCCACCGGGATCTTCGCCAAGGTATCCGGCATCTGCGGCAGTTCGGGGAAGCTCTCGCGGCTCATGCCGGCGATGCGCGTCTTCGAACGCCCGCAGGTGATCGTAATCCAGTGGTTGTCGCCCAACTTGATATCGAGCGGCGCGTCCGGCAGCAGGCGTACGTAATCCAGCAGGCGCTTGGCCGGAATCGTACCCGACCCCTGCTTTTTCACCTTGGCCGCGCACGAACAGCGGATGCCCAACTCCAAATCCGTAGCGGTGAGGAAGATGCGGTCGCCGGACGCTTCGACCAATACGTTCGACAGAATCGGGATGGTCGTTTTCTTTTCCACGACGCCTTGGGACAGGCTCAGTTCGCGGACCAGATCGGCTTTATTGACGGTAAATTCCATTCATTCCTCACATCGCCGCGCACATTGAAAAATGGGCGTGCGAAACCTAGCCCCGGGGGAGGGTCGAATTACCTAGTATAGCGGAGGCGACATGCACTTTTCGGGATAAAATACCTGAGCAGCGTACTTGCACGAGCCGGTATTTTCCCCGGCCATCTCTTCAGGAGGCGAATCTCACCCATGTGCGATCAGGACCATTTTGATCAGGACGAAAAAGAGTATATTGCTCGCGGCCTGGTAACCAGAAAACAGTTTGGTGTGTTGTTGGGCGCAGGCGGCATGAGCATGATGCTTCCTGCCGTGGCCAACGCCGTCACCGTCAAGGAATCCGAAGTCACCATCAAGACCCCCGATGGCGAGGCCGACGGCTACTTCGTACACCCTGCTACCGGATCCGCGCCCGGCGTACTGCTGTGGCCCGACATCTTCGGCCTCCGCCCTGCCATGCGCCAGATGGGCAAGCGTCTTGCCGAATCCGGCTATTCCGTACTCGTCGTCAACCCCTTCTATCGCTCGAAGAAAGGCCAAGTGGCCGAAAACGCCTCCGCCGCGTCCATCGACGATGTACGTAAGTTCGCCCAGGGCTTGAACGAAACCACCCACATGACGGACGCCAAGGCTTTCGTCGGCTGGCTCGATCAGCAGGCACCGGTCGCCAAGCACCGCAAGATCGGCACCCAGGGTTACTGCATGGGTGGACCCATCGCCTTCCGTACTGCCGCTGCTGTACCCGGTCGTGTCGGCGGCGTGGCGTCATTCCACGGCGGTGGCCTTGTGCGCGGTACCGAACCAAATAGCCCGCACATCCAGGCGGCCGCGACGAAGGCGAACTTCCTCGTTCTGGTTGCGCAGAATGACGATCAGCGCGCGCCACAAGACAAAGAGGTGCTCAAGGAAACCTTCGCCAAGGCCAAGCTGAACGCAGAAGTGGAAGTGTACGAAGCCGCCCACGGCTGGTGCCCGCCGGACTCTCGCGTCTACAACGAAGCGCTCGCCGAAAAGGCCTGGACCCGCCTGCTCGCTCTGTACGCCAAACTCTAAGGACTCTCAGAGAACAATGATGCGTACCCAACTTCTGCTGCTCCTGGCTTTACCCCTTGCGCTCTGCGCTGCGACCACGCCGTCCACGCACTCTGAACTCCTCCAGTTCTACAAGGACTGGCGCGAGTTTCAACATCCGGTGATGGTGGATGGCGTACCCGATTATTCGGCCGCCGCGATGAAAAAGCAGTACGCTGCGCTCAAGACCTGGCAGCAGAAGTTGGCCGCATTCGACATCTCCAAGTGGACGGTCGCCGAAAAGATCGACTACAACCTCATCCGCGCGGAGATGAACGGCCTCGAGTTCGACCACCGCGTACTCCGTCCCTGGGCTCGCGCGCCGTTCTTCTACAGCGCCGTCAAAGCCGCCGAATCCGACACGCCGCTTCATGAAGGACCTCACGTCTACGGCGTACTCGAACTCTGGCAATACAAGATGCCGCTCTCCGAAGGCGACGCAGCGGATGTACGCACCAAGCTCTTGGCTGTACCCAACCTGATGGCGCAGGCCAAAACCAACCTCACCGAACCCAACAAAGATTTGTGGACTCTTGGCATCTGGTTCCGCCAACAGGAAGTACGCACGCTTGAGACCTTGGCCGAACAGAACGCGTCTTCGCATCCGGAACTCGCCGCTGCTGCCAAAGCCGCTGCCAAAGCCACCGCAGACTTTGTCACCTGGCTCGAAGCCGGAGTGAAAAAGATGCCGGCCTCGACATCGAAGCCGCTCGGCATCGAGCAGTACAACTGGCATCTGAAGCACGTCCAGTTGTCGAACTACACCTGGCAGACCCTGCTGCAGTCGCTCGAACGCGAACTCTCCCGCTCGCTCTCAACGCTGGCCATGCTGCGCAATCGCAACCGCAATCTGCCGGAACTCAAGGTCGCGTCGTCGCTGGAGGAACTGAACCAGCGCAACGACCAAGCCATCGACTACTTTATGGACTTCCTTCGCAAGCAGGAGATCTTCACCGTACCCGAGTACATGAACCTAAACCGCTTGCGCCCGGTCCGTCGCCTGTCGCCGCCGGAAGCGCTCGACATCTTCTCCAATGTCGAGTATCGCGACTCTTTACCGATGAAGTGCCACATGGTCCACTGGCTCGAAAAGCAGCGCCTCGACCGCGAACCGCATCCCAGCCCGGTACGCAGTTCGCGCCTTCTCTACAACATCTGGATGGGACGCAGCGAAGGCTTCGCCACCGCCTGGGAGGAGACCATGACCCAAGCCGGACTCCTCGCCGACCGTCCCCGCGCCCAGGAACTCATCCAGGTGATGATCGCCGTACGAGCCATTCGCGGCATCGCGGACCTCAAGTTCCACAGCGGCGAATTCACGCTCGACCAGGCCATGAAGTACATCATCGACACCACGCCCAACGGCTGGTTCAATCCCAAAGGCAGCACCATCTGGGTGGACATGGGCATCTACGCCCACCAGCCCGGCTACGGCACCACGTACCTGTCGGGCAAGCTCGAATTTGAACGTCTGATCGCGGACTACGCAACCAAGAAGGGGAAAGCGTTCACCATGAAGACCTTCATGGACGAGTTCTTCGCCAAAGGCGTGATCCCGTTTTCTGCAATCAATTGGGAAATGACCGGAAATAGCGCGGAAGTCAAAGCCATCGGCTTCCGGCAGTAGCAGCGATTTACTTCTGCTTGCGCAGCTCGAACGAACCCATCAGCCGGCTGGATTTGGACACCCCACGGTAGTCCGCCCAGCCGGCCAGCGTATCTCCCGTAAAGTGCGCCCAGTACGTCTCACCAGGACCCACGCCCCGGTAATCCGACAGCACAAACGACACGCCAGCATCCGTCACGCGGCAAGAAGAGATCGGCTGCCGTAGCTGGCGGTCATCGTTGTAGTTCGTGATGGACCAGCGCCCCGTGCAGCTCACACCGTCGACTGTCAATAGATTCAGTTCCGCCGTCATCGTCATGCTGTACATGCGCAGCGGACCTCGCCACGTTCCACTCAACTCCGCAGGACCAAACGGCCGCTTCACCGGAGGCAGAGGAATCCGCGACGGTGCGACATACGGCGCTACAGGACCCGCAGGCGGCGTCACTTCCGAAGCCAGCATCTGGATGCGGTCCGCGATGTCCGGCCGCAGATTCACCAGATCCACGACGCGACCCATGTCCGGACGCTCATTGCTCCGCATCGGATGACCCTGCACCTTGGCCGGCAGCGCCAAGGTCGCCTTCGGACCCAAAATCGTATTGATAAAGACGCACGCCGCAATGTACGACCCCGTCGGGTTCGGATGCGTACCGTCCGGGTCGTGCAGCACCAGCGTCGGATCCATTTCCCGCATACGCTGCCACACAGCACCCACCGGAGCGATCGGCAGCCCCAGTTCCTGCGCGATCGCCAGGTACGCCTGATTGATGGTGTTCTGCTGATCGGGGTGCGACCGTCGCGCCCACGTCAGATACAGCAACGTCTTCGCCTTGTTCCGCCGGATCTCCGCATCGTACATACGGATGCTTTCGTGAAAGAACTCCGGGTTGTTGATGGATTCCACGCCATCCACGCGCATGCCGCCCAGCAGGCTGTGTTCCTGCAGCACCACGTAATCCCATTTGCCTTCGCGGATCGCGCTTAAGGATTCGCCCAGGTCCCAAAGTTGACGCAACGTCGAACTGCCGCGAACCACCATGCGCGTCTCGATCTTGCCGCCGGAAAGGGTAGCCACCATTTCCGGCATGTTGTTGTAGTAGGTGTAGCTGTTGCCGACAAACAGGACACGGATCGGCCCGGCCGGGGCTGCTTTTTCGTCACCCGCCATCGCCGGACGGGCTGCCGCTGCAACGATCATTGCGGTTGCGAGCGTCGCCCGAAAAGACATAGGTTCCTATTTTGGAATGAACAGCTTACGCGCTGGCGTGGCGATTCGCGTCTAACGCCCTGCCGCACTCGGTGGCAAGCATAGAGAAGAACGCCGTGAGTTTGTGGCCAGACTGGATCGACGCCAAAAACCGCAAGCGGTCTTCAAACGGCAGCGACAGCAGATTGTGTCCGGTTTTGTGGGCGCATTCACAGTCGATTGCGGCGAGGCCCGCGCGGTAGGCTGGCACCATCCGCTTCAGGCAGCAGGCAAGCTGGCGGTCCAGATGTTCGACAATCGATTGGATGGCAAGCTGCGGGTCCATGTCCGTAGGGACAAAAACTTCCGCTACTGCAGCCAACATCCTGGATTCGGTCTGGCTGAGCACCTGGCAGCAATCCGGCACGCACTGTTCGGCAGCCGTTCCGGGCGTGCGGTAACGCACGGGATTGGCCCGTAAAACGATGGGTCCAAGCAGAGCCGGCGTCATCACTGCCATGAAAAGTATCGTACAACATTCTTTTGCACAGCGGACATGCTGGATCAATATTTAATCCACTACCCCGTCCAAGGCTTACGAACAGGCACAAAAAAGGCGAAGAGCCGGACCCAGGAGCGACCCCTGCAGTCCGGCTCTACGCCCGGCCTATACCAGCAACTTCGGTGGCTTCTTCTTGTTACCGGTTGCTGGCCTTACGCTTGCGATAGACGCCAAATCCGAGGCCGGCGACGCCGATACTCAGCATCGCGATCGAGGACGGTTCCGGCACTTCCGCGCTGGTGGGCGGCGTGTACACAATCAAGGTCTGTGCCTTCAGGCCGCTGGGGAACGTGTTGTAGAGAATCGTGGCGTTGTTGGAACTCTTGCCCAGGCTCGCCGCGATGATGCTGTTGGCATCCGCCTTCAGGCTGCTGCTCATCGAGTTGGTGCTGCGGATAATGCCGGTTCCCAGGCCGTTACCGCCGTCATGCACCACTTCCCACAGAGCCAACTGTACAGCCGCCGCCATCGCATTGGTGGTGATGTTCAGGCCGTAGTTCTCCACGATCCAAGCCGCGCGATTGCCATTGGTGTACGTCACAGGCGACCCCGTAATCGTCGAATACGATCCGCGGGACAGCGGCGCAAAGAGATCGACGCAAAAGGCAATCGAATCCTTCGCATCGAGCGTGATCAGAAGCTGTCCGGCGAACACCGACTCATAGCTGCCGTTCACTTTGAGGTCGACGCCGGTGCCGAGGCCGCCGCCGTTGTAGGTCAGGGTGGACGCCTGGGCGCTGGTCGCGCTGGCGAGGAAACTCAAGCTCAGAAGGGCAAACGCTGCGATCTTGTTTTTATTGTTGTTCTTCATGGGGTGCACTGTTCTCAAGTGCAGTTTGCCCGTTGGCGCAGAGTGGCCGAAGAGTACAGTACGTTCAAAATTGAGTACTGATGCAAACCCCAAAAAACGGGGCAAAAGTACTTTTCCTTCGGAGATACCACCCGGTACTTTTGCTACTTTTCCCCACGATAAGCCGTTGAAAATACAGTCTTGAGATTTACGGCAGCAGTCCTGGTAGCATCAGTGCATGGGACGCGTACTGCTACAACTGCTCCTACTTGCCACAACTGTCCTAGCGGGTGATATCCGCAAGGGTGGTAGCACGGTGGGCCGCGTCGAGTCCGATGGCAGTATCCGCGTCCGCGGCTCCATCATCGGCAGGTTCGAATCGGGCGGCGACATCCGGATCAAGGGCTCCATCGTAGGCTCGGTCGAGTCCGACGGCACCATCCGCAAGGGTGGATCGACGGTCGGCAAGGTGTACAGCGACGGTGCCATCCGCAAGAACGGTACGGCCATCGGCAAGGTGGACTCAGACGGTACGGTACGCCTGCACGGCTCCATCGTAGGTTCGGTGGAAGGCGTTACGCCCGGTCAGGCGGCCGCGCTACTGGCCTTCGATTTCGTGGACCTCCCCTGATCATGCGGACCCGAATCCTCTTCGCCGCCGCGATCCTCGTCCCGGGTCTGCTCGCCCAGCAGCCGTACTTCGAAAAGCGAACCCTGGACTTCGTCCTCGACCATCGCCCAACGCCGGAAAAGCGCATGTTCGAGTCCATGGCTGGCGGTATGGCGGCGCTGGACTTCGATAACGACGGCCGCCTCGACCTCGCCTTCACCAACCCTCTACGTCTTTACCGCAACGAAGGCGACCTCAAGTTCCGCGACGTCACCCCCGGATCCGGCTTCGAAGCCGGTGACAACGCCTATCTGATCGGCCTCACCACCGGGGACTTTGACGCCGACGGCCTCACCGACATCTTCGCCGCCGGCATCGAACGCAACGTCCTGTTCCGCAACCTAGGCAACGGCAAGTTCGCCGATGTCACAGCGCAAACCGCAGGCATCCCACCCAAAACTCCGGAATGGGGCATCGCGGCGGCGTTTCTGGATGCCGATGGCGACGGCCGTCTCGACCTCTTCGTCACCAACTACGGCCTGGACCGTACCAAGTCCCGCTTCTGCGGCGACGCGAATCGCAAGCTGCGTGTCTACTGCCACCCCAAGTACTTTGACCCGCGACCCAACCAGCTCTACCGCAACTTGGGCAACGGCAAATTCGCGGACATCAGCACAGAATCGGGCATCAGCAAGGCCAAGGGTCGAGGCATGAGCGTCGCCATCGCGGATTACGACGCGGACGGCAAGCCGGACATCTTCGTCACCAACGACAACATGGCGAACTTCCTCTTCCACAACCTCGGCAAAGGGAAATTCGAAGAGACCGGGCTGCTGGCCGGGGTCGCGCTGCTCGACCACGGCAAGCCTGTCGCCAACATGGGCGCCGACTTCCGCGACGTCGATAACGACGGCAAGCCCGACATCGCCGTCACCGCCCTCAACAACGAGACCTTCCCGTTCTTCCGCAACGACGGCGCAGGCACCTTCCACGACGCGACCTCCGAAACCCGGCTCGGTCAGCTCGCGGTCAAGTACGGCGGCTGGGGTGCGGCCATCGCGGACTTTGACAACGACGGCGCCAAGGACCTGTTCACCACCAACTCCCACGTCAACGACCTCGTCGAGCAATTCGAGCCCGGCATGACGTACCTGCAGCCCAACACCTTGTTCCGCAACGACGGTACCGGCAAGTTTGTAGACTCGGCCTGCCCCAACCTCAAGCAGTCGGCCGCCGCCCATCGCGGGATGGCGGTCGCGGACTTTGACGGCGACGGCCGCCTGGACGTGGTGGTCACCGTACTCGGAGGTCCCACGGAACTTTGGCGCAACATTGCCCCCGCCAAGCCGTGGATCGCGTTCCGAACCAACCGCATCGGCACCAGCATCGACATCGGCAAGCAGAGCAATACGTTCACGCCGTCACTCGGCTACGCCTCCGCGAGCCACACGCCGGTTCACTTCGGCGTCAGCGCGAATGACGTCCCGCAGGTGATCATCACCTGGCCTGACGGTACAAAAAAAGTGTTGGAAAAAGTCGCCGCGAACCGGGTCGTGAATATCGACTAGGATTCGTCGTCGATCGAGATCTTCAGCGCGCGCAGGAACTTCTGATCCTGGTTGGTCAGCTTGATCTTGCCCGGATTTTTGGGCCCGCGCTTTGATTCGCCGCTGTCGGGCGCTGCGGTTACGGTGTCGGACCCATCGTCCTCATCCGTCTCTTCCCGCTTGTTAAACCCGATCGTGGCTTCGAGCACCAGAAACACGTCGTAGCCGGACTGCCGGATGTCGCCAATCGCTTCGGCGATACGCTCAGAGTCGGAAAGCGCTTCGTTGATGGCGTTTCCAAGCTCCTGCATGAGCTGCTTGAGTTTGTCGTCCAAGAGTATGCGCCCTTAGCCTTTCCGAGTGAACTTCCCTTTCAGGATAACCTGCCTGTCCGCTGGCAATCGCGTTACATTGAAACTGACGTCGCCACGCCGCTTACACTCACTGTATCGGCATGGTTCGAGCAAAACAATGGTGAAGCTGGCTGGCAAATTTGTAAAGAGCGTGATGCCCGGCGTGATCAAGCCCATCCACGTCCTGTGGAATGAGATGATCGGCTTTATTTTTCTTGTATTTGCGATCGTAGGCTGGTTCAACGGCTACCGTTATTTCCGCCTCATCGAGACCGAGCCGGACGCCCTGGGACGCTTCGCGCTCACTGCGATTTTTGCTTCCGTTATGACCTACTTCGCAGTCAGCTCGTTCCGTCGTGCCCGTAAGATCTCAAAGACGTAGGGTACATATTCCTCAAGAAAATCCGGTACCGTCAACCGCATAAGACCGCGCGAAGGGATGCCCGTTCCGGGTCAACATAAGGTCATGACCCGATTCCTTTTGCTGACGGCGCTTGTCGTCTGGGCGTCGCTGGCGCAAGCGGCAAACCCGATCCCCGCCGCCAAAACCTCCGCCCCCGCTACCGCTGCCGCGCCAAGAGTATCCGATGCGGAAATCGACCGTACCCTCCGCGCCAAGCTCGCCAAGTCGAAGCTCGCGGCCAACAAGTTTCAGATCCACGTGCAGGGCGGCATCGTGACGATCGAAGGCAAAGCCAACATCGTCCAGCACAAAGGCATCATGACCCGGATGGCCAAAGCCGCCGGAGCCCGCGCGGTGAACAATCGCATTGAGATTTCGGAAGCCGGCAAGGCCAAAGCCGCCGCCAAACTGCGCAAAGCGGCTGTCGTAACCAAGCCTGCCAGCTAACCCTTAACGGTTCAGCGGCTGCATGTGGAAGGCGCCAACTTCGTCGGTACACAGCAGGTAGCCGACATCGCGCCCGGTGACGATCGTAAACGGCGGCAACGCCTTACGCTTCGGGCTCACCTGCGCGAGCTTGCCCTCTTCGGTGACGTTCCAGGTTTCCCCATCGGCCGTCTGTACCGCCGCGTCGATGCGTAGCAGCTTGCCTTCGAACGTCACCACATTCAGGTCGGATGCCGTCACGGACTGTTCCAGCTTGCCAACGTCCTTCACCGCTACCACCGGCTCCGGCTTGTCCGGTACCCCAAACTGCACCGACCCCAGCACCACCTCGGACGAACCCTTGCGCCCCAGTACGGCAATGTGAACGACGCCGTCGCCAGTAGCCGCAACCGCCAGCGGTGAGCCCGGCAGCAATCCACCGGACAGCCCGGCAATCTCAGCCGATTCGAACTTGCCCAAGCCGCTGTCGCTATACGTACCGTGGAACACGCGAACCTTGCCGCCATCCACCGTGGCAAAGGCCAGATGCCGTACACTGCCCAGCTCTTCCGGACCCAGAATCGCCGTAATCGCCTTCGGCTTCTCCGGCAACTCCTGCGTCCACCCCACCGTCGGCACAGGCTTCAAACGCTTCGGCACCACAACCAAGGTCAGCGCCTTACCATCCAGCGCCAGCACCTCTACCGGACCCTTCGCGGTCTGCAACGGCGGCCGCACCAGAAAATCGGGCTTTGACGGTAGCTCCACCGACGCTGGAGCCTTCTGAATCGTGTTCATCGCCAGGACAGACTTGCCCTCGCGCCACACCATCCATTGAATGAGGTCGCTGAACGGGGCAGCATTCAGCCACGGCGTCAGGATGTCGGTAGCATTCTCACGCGCGCCCGCCGCCTCTCTCATCGGCTTTACGCGCACTTCCAGGTTGTGCGGCTCGCTCTCGTTGTACTGCGCCTTAAAAACAGACGCAGACTCCTTCTTGCCCTGCAGGAACACGATGATCCCCAGCCCAGCCCCAAAAGGCCGTACGCCCTCGCTGTGATGCACCGCATACGGTTGCGCGGTCTTCATCACAAAGGTCTTCTTGGGAGCCTTCGCGGATTTGCCATCCTGCAACGCCAACGTAGCCTCAATCTCGTACTCGCCCTCGTCATTCAGAGGACAAAGTCCGTTCAACTCCAACTCGCCCGTCCAAGTGGCGCCGGGACCCAGCATCAGAGTCCGCTCCACCGGAGCCGCCGGCCGATACCCGTTGGGCCCAAACACCACCGGCTCTTTCGGCTCTTCCTCGTCTGCGGCAGCAGGCACGCGCAACGCAAACTCCGGCTGCAGGTTGGTCCGGCAGGTAGGGTCCGACACTTCCACCGGTTCACTACCTTCGTTAGTGAGGGTAATCGCCAAGCGTACCTTCTGCCGCAGCAGGTACTCTTTGTTCACCGGCTCAATGGCAAAAGCAATCATTGGCGCCACCGCAAACCACAGCAAGACTGTACTGGCATAGGACATACATCACCGTTCCGCCCGTGAGTAAGGGTCATGTTTTGGTATTGCTACCCCCCGCCGCTTTCAGTTCATCCCCATCCCAGCCGCGCAACCGAAGTACACAGAAGCCGCAGAACTGCGGTCGCGGGCGGTTGTACGACATGATGCAGGCAGTATCGCTGGCATCGTGGTATCGCTTATCGAACGAACTCGGGCTGGGGCCAAAGTGCGCCAAAAACATGTGGTGCCCGATTTCGTGCACAAAGGTATCGACGGCTTCCTTGAGCAGCAGGAATACAACCTTCTGATGCGTATTGCCGGGAACGTCGATCGCGATACCATTCGTTCCCGCCGAATCCGGGTAAGCCATCTTCACGCTGTTCGAGCTGTTGTAGTGCATCACGACGATGCCTTCATCGACGCCGTTCAGCAGATCTAATTGGTGTGTCAGCGCGTCCGCCGCGTCGTCCAGCAGGTCGTCGTCCAACAGTACACCGTACTTTTCTTCCGTATCGCAGTTGTTGTCCGTGAGCCAATCATCCACGGCGGTGGTCAACTCAGCGTTGGTTGCCGTTGGGTCGGCCTTTTTAAACTCCGCCCGAAGCTTAGTCTTGAAGTCCGCGTACGTCCGTACAAGAAATGCCGCTGCTGTAGATGCGTGGTCCGCCGCGGGGTCGACAGCGATATCCAACAACCCCGAACCGGCCGCGCTTACCTGAGCCCTCGCCAGGGCGTTGTAATTCGCAGCCACAAGCTCAGAGTGGTCGACCAGGTCCTCAATCTCGACGAACGCCTCCTTGAAGTAGCCTTGGATCTCCCCAATCTTCGACGACATGAAGTTGTTGATACTGTTCTTCTTCCGTATGTACTTAACAACTTCGATCTTCCGCCAGATCTGACACTTGCCCGTCTTCTTCTTGATCGTATCCCCGGCCTTCAGCTTCTCGTCCTTGTTATCCAGACGCCGATCGTCTTTCGCGGTCCATTCATTGGCCAGGTACACCGCGAGCTGATAATCGTCCCCCGCCATGCGCGACGGCTGAAACACCACGCCCGTACAACCCTTCAACGCTCCCTTGCTCCAGCCTTTGCTCAGCGCCGCCCATTTGCGCTTCTTCGCCTTCTTGACCTCAAACGGAAACTTACCGGCGTCCAGCGCATCCGCGGCGTCGTACCCCTTCATCTTGGGGAACACCGGCTTCGAATCCGGACCACGCTTGCCACCACGATCCACATGGCAGTTCCGGCCCTTTGGACTCTCGTCCGTCAGCTTCTTCTTGTAGTCGATCGCCTGATTGACGAATGCCTTCGCCTTGGCGCTCTTCGTCACGACATCGCCGGTCTTATTGTCGGGATCATCTTCCCAATCCCACAGGAACTGGGTGTTGCCCACCACCACTGCGCCCTTGTTGGATGTATCCAGCTTCACTTCGGCATCGGCCGAATCCTGCAGCCGGATCTTCGCAATCACCGGGATACTCGGCCCATCGCCCCACATTTTCTTGTAGAGGCGGTAGTCCATTGTGGTGGCCATCTGGCTGGACTTGGTCTTGTAGATATTGCTCCGCAAAAAGACCTTGCGCACGGCGCCCACAGCGGGAATCTTGCCGTCCGTATCGATCTGATCCCAAACCTTTTGATTACGCGTGTCTTCTTCCGACGAACCCGAGGGAATCGTATCTTTGGCCCCCAGATCGAACTCAAAGCCCTTCACCAGAATGTGCCAGTATGTCCAGCCCCACGCCGGGTCGCCATGCTCCTGCCAGTCGTCACTCAGCAAGGTCAGCCGCATCTTGTACGGCGGATACTCCAGCGTCGCGTAGCCTTCCGGAAACTTATCTTTCGTCTTCTCCACGGTCTGCGTGGTGAAGTCATGCTCCCACTTATCGCCGGTTTTGGTACCCGCCACTTTCGCCGTCGGATTATTGAAGATACGCCCGTCCCACTTGATCTCGTGTTTCCCGTGGGCCAGCCAGTCCTCGCCAAACAGATCCAGATCCAGTTCCCACAGCGCCTCTTTGTCGAAGTTTGTGAACAGCTCCAGCTTGGCCTTGGTAATCAACCGTGCCGGATCGTGAATCTCGTACTGGATCTTCACCTCTTCCAACTCGGGAATAAAGTGAAAGTCATCCTTTCCGGTATCCGCTGCGGTTGAAGGCGGCGTCGCATCCTCCGGATAGTGGTATTTGCTCTTCTTCCCGTTGATCTCCAACCGGAAGTCCTTGAGTGCAAAAACCGGAATTTGCACCCGATTCACATGATCCAGGTCGTGCGCGGTGCGGGCAATGTAGGCTTCGCGGCTCATGTTCTAGGCCTTAACAGTGTGGCGAGTCTCAATGTCATCCTTGATATCGGCATGCGCGCCCGACCCGTTGTCGTTGTTCAGCGCAATCTTCTGGTACGCCTTCACGCAAAGCGCCACATCCTCATCGCTCGCGTCCAGGGCTCGCAAAAAGCCCATGTTGTGCATCCGAGCAAACGTCCCCGTCTCGTCTTTGTGCGCCGGCAGTCCGCCAATCTTCAGGTCGAACTTCAGTTCCTTCAGGAAGGGCTTGATCTTGGACGGTTTCTTCTCAACAAAATTCTCTTCGTTCAGCGGCAACGGATACGGTGGCGGATCGGGCAAGGGAGCCGCAGCCGGCTTTGCCACTTGGTTACGTTGCGGCTGATTCGGCGTAATCACCAAGGTCCCCTTGATCGCCTTCGGATCGATCTCAGGAACCTCAATCAACCCATCTGCACCCGTCGTACCGTTCAACTTCGCCACGCCCGTTAGCTTCCAGGCGGCATTGGCCAGCGGCTTCAACTCTTTATCGATCACCACGACGCGCAGCTTCGGTTTCTTGAGCGCCTTAACGATAAACGTCCATTCGGCGTCCACCGCCTTATCAACGGACTTATCCTTCTTTTCCGGACCCTTAAAGACATCACCCGCCAGCAGTGAGTTCGGATTCGGCCGGTCCGTCTTCTTGGTGGCGTTCTCCGGCGCATCCCAGATGTCGGTATAGTCGCGATACCCCGCGACGTGAGCCATCCTTACGATGCAATCGCCCTCAGCCACCGCAGCAAGATCCACCTCTCCGGCCGGCGTAGGCTTGGTCCCGTCCGATGGCCACCAGTCGCAATTGAACAGCTTGGGAAATGTGATCTTCGCGTCGTCGTCGCTATCGAGCACTTTCTTTGAGTCGTACTTGCCCTCAGCGCTCAGCGCTACAGAAATGGTGTTTCCGTCTACCTCAAGCGTCGGCCGGACATCCGTCACCGGGTTCCCATCCGGATCCTGCACCACGATCTTGATAAAGTGCTTCTGCGCTTTACAAGGCGCAACCGTACCCCCGGTGTCGCCCGTCGAATCCGCAGCCAGCGCGCCTTTTGTATCTTCCGCTTTGCCTTTATTCTTCGCACTCATTCGGCAGACTCTTCTTGCTCTTGTTCCCGCACCGCTTCCTTCAGCTCATCGCTCGTCAGCGATTGCTGCAGGTGATCAAACGAAGCCTTGTACAGCGCCGCGATCCGTTCCGCCTCGCTCTTGGCGTACTGAGGACTCTTTAAGATACGCGCGGCCCACGGGTGAAGATGGTCATGGTCAAAGCCACTTCCGAGCATAAACATCAAAATCGCCATCAGAGCCTTGCCCTGCCGCGACCGGATTTCATACGTCATATCGCACTTGGCCAGCGCGTCATGCAGCAGGAACCGGTTCGCCTCTTCGCCCTGATGTTCGGTTTTCTGCGGATACAGCCGCTGGAACAGCGCCAGCATCTCGTCTTCCCAGGAAGCACCCACAACCGGCGCGGTGTTGATATCCCAATCGCGCAACCGGATGAGCGCTTTCACCACCGGCAGCGCATTCTCGCCCGCCGTAGCCCCCAGGTACTCCAGCATCTGGTCGTACACCGCGTTGATCCGCAACGACGCATTCCGGATCTTCCGCCTGTCGTTCAGGATCTCGGCCGCCCATGGAATCTGCGGATCGCGATAGAAGTCGCACCCCAGAATAAAGCCCAGTGCGATGAACAGCGACAGTTCGGCCCGGCCCTTAAAGCCGAACTCCTCGGCCTTATCCATCCCTGCAGAAACCACTTTCGCGATCTGCGCCTCGCCACCCGCCTGACGGCATTCCCGAGGGTACGTCCGCAAAAAGTGGTAAACGAGATCCTGTTCCAACCGGAGCTTGGACTCCGACCGGAAAATACTCATCTGCGCATCGCGGATGACCAGCATTGGCCGATCATACCACCCGTACACGCTGCTCTAGAACACAATTCGTGCAGTCAACTGCGTCTGCCGCGGCGCCCGCGCGCTAAAGATCCGTCCAAATGACGTAGGCTCATCCACAAAACGCTCCGGCAGATTGAAGTTCGTGCGATTGAACACGTTAAAAATCTGCCCTTCCATCTGCAGCGACACCCGGTCCGTCAACCGGAACCGCCGCAACAGCGACACATCCGTACTCGCAAATCCCGGACCTCGCACAATGTTCCGCCCCGCATTGCCAAACGTGAACGGCGCAGGGACCGCAAACGCGCCCGTGTTGAACCAGCGGTCCGCCGTCTTAGGACCATTGTTCGGATCCCCAATCACATTCGGCCTGTCGTTCCCGTACGTACCGCCGGTGTTGCCCGTGTTGCTGTTGTCGAACCGCAGAATCGGCGTCAACGCCTGCCCCGTATTCGCACTCAGGATCACGCTCGACTGCAATCCCAGCGGCAACTTCGTAAACGTCGCCGCGATGTTCGCCCGGTGCCGGATGTCAAAGCTCGACACCGCTCGTTCCGCCCGGAAATCGCGGCTGTTTTGTGGAAAATTCTTGTCCGCGCCGGTTGCCAAAAACGCGGACGTATCGTCGATGGACTTGCCAAACGTGTAGCTCGCCAGCAGCGACACGCCACGTCGCAACGGCCGGTTCACCATCGCCTGCAGCGAGTTGTAATTCGAGTTGCCGCCACTCTCCGCCAAAAAGATGTTGCTGAACGCCGGCAGTGGCCGCCGCACCTGTACCGTACCCGCACCCGGCGCAGGCTGATTGAAGTCGCGAGACCGCAACAGGTGCGTACCCTTGGACCCCGCGTACGCCAAACTCACCACGCCAATCCCGGTGACATCCCGCTGCAAGCTGACGTTCCAGTGATGCATCGACGCCTGCGTCAGGTCCGGACTCAACGTGCTCAACGAGGCCGGAGGCGTGATCCCAGACGTGCGCGGAAAAGGATCACTCAATGTCACCAGCGATGTCTGCGTTGGGAAAAACACCCGGATATCGAAGTACGGCGGGTTGAAGTACAGCGACGTATTCGCGTTCATCAGTCCCGAGTCATAGTACAAGCCGTACCCCGCGCGAACGGCCGTCTTGCCGCCACCCGGCGACCACGCCAGTCCCACACGAGGCGCAATGTTATTGCGATCCGGACGGTACCCGCCGCGAGGCACACCGTTGGTCCCCACCGGATTCAACACGCCAGTAGCGATGTTCAACACCGACATGCGATTGGTGGGATCGGTAAACGGCGTGTTGTACTCATACCGCACGCCCAGGTTCAAGGTCAGATTCCGCGCGACCTTCCAATCGTCCTGGACGTAGTAATTCGTTGCCGTCGTACGCAAGGTCTGGATCGCGTCCGCGCGAGCCTGCAAGCTGAAGGACAGCAAGCCCAACAGCAAATCGCTCGCGCCGGACCCAGACAATGCACCGGAAAACGTCATGGACCCGCGCGTCAACAGATTCAAATACCCGTTATGCTGAATCCGCCGCGCCTCAAACCCGATCCGCAGCGCATGGCGACCCGCGTTAATGCTCAATCCATCCTGCAACTGATAGGTATTGGCGGCCCGAGCCAGCGGCAACGCCGTCACATCGCCCGCGCCTGAGTACCCGGCGATCGAAACCGAAGGAAAACCCCAATTCACCGGATTCGTGGGCAGCCAGTTCACGCCCCACAGCGCATTCACATCCGTACCCGCGTTCTGCGGCAACGCCGAGCGCTCCAAACGGCTGAACCCCAGCATCAGCGAGTTCACCGTACGCGCGTTGAAGATCTTCTGATACCGCAGCATCGCGTTATGCCCGCGGTCGCGAACATCGTTGCCGAACCCCGGCACCCCCGGGCTATCTTCCGGAAACGGCTCCCGCAGGTACTTCTTGCCATAGCTATAGCGCAAGGTAAAGACGTCGTTCGCACTCGCGTAATGGTCGCCCCGCACGTTGTACTGGGACTCATCGGCCACCCCCGTCGGCTGTGCGATCAAGTTCGCAGATTCGCCCGGTAGATTGGGCACCGGGAACATCGCAAACACGCGCGACGCCAGCGGATGAATCCGACTGGCCGGAATCCGATTGCCCGCAAACGGCTGCCGCGTAAACGGGTCCACCACGGTCGCGCCAAGCCCCGACAGGTCGCCGTTCCGCACCGCTAGCGACGGTACACTCGCCACCCGCGTCGCACCCGCGCGCTCCCGGAACCAGTCGCCATTGGCAAAGAAAAACGTCCGGTCTTTGCGGATCGCCCCACCCACACCAGCACCAAACTGATGCCGTGCGTACTTGTTCTTCTCCTCCGCAGGCGTGAAGTAGTTGCGCGCATCGAGCACACGGTTGCGGAAGTACTCATACCCGAACCCGTGCCACTCATTTGACCCCGATCGCGTCACGACGTTCACCTGTCCCGCCGCGCTACGCCCATACTCCGCGCTATACGAATTGGTGGCGATTTTAAACTCCTGAATCGCATCCACCGGAGGCTGCAGGTTATAGCGATTGATGATCGGATCGTTGTTATCCACACCGTCGAGCAGAAAGTTGTTGAACTCCTCGCGCCCGCCATTGGCATGCATCGCAAACGACCCTCGCCCCGACAACTCCGACCCCTGCACCGGAGGCAGTACACCCGGCATCAGCTGTGATAACTGCAGAAAGTCACGGCGATTCAGCGGCAACTGCTCCATCCGCGTACGTCCCACCACGCCACCCAACTCGGGCGATTCCGACAGCAGCACTTGCGACGCGACCTCCGCCTGAAAGCCAACATCGGCCACAGTCAGCACAGCATCGTATCGGATGTGCGAGTCGACAGGAATTTCCACACCGCGTACCGCATTGGTCTTGAATCCGGCGGCCGACCCGGTAAGCGTATACCGCCCAGGCGCCACCTGCCGGAACTGATAGAACCCACCGGCATCGGTCCGCAACGTACGGCTCACCCGCCGTAGCTCATCTTCCAAAACCAGCTCAGCGTTGGGAATACTTTTCCCGGAAGGATCCAGCACGTACCCGGAAAGGGAGCCGCTCGTAACCTGCCCCCAAAGTCCACTTACCGCCAAACACAACCCAACTGCCAGTCGACTGCCCATTGCCTTTATTATCCGCTGCTACCATCTGCCAATGGATTTTCTTTCCCGCCGGTCGTTACTTGCTGCTGCCGCAGTCTCCACTTTGAAGGCCGCCCCGTCGGGACCCACCGATGAAAAATCCTGGCGCGAAATCGCCGCGCTCTACCCGGTGGACCGCAAGATCCTCAACTTCAACCACGCCGGCATTGGAACCTCGCCCCGCCCCGTCACGGACGCGTACATCAAGCACGTCTGGTCGGAAGAAAAGGCCGTACCCTTGACCATTTTCAGCTACGGTCCGCAACTCGAACCCATCCGCCAAGGCCTCGCCACCCTGTTCGGCGCGGACCCGGAAGAGATCGCCATCACGCGCAACGCCACCGAATCGTTGAACGCCATCCTGCTGGGCCTGCCACTCAAATCAGGCGACGAGGTCCTCACCACAACCCTCGACTACTGGGCGATGCTCGACGCCTTACAACAGCGCGAACAGCGCGACGGCGTAGTGGTCCGCAAGCTCAAGATACCCGTCCCCTGCGAAGACCTCTCGCAAATCGTCCGCATCTTCGAACAGGCGATCACCGCCAAAACCAAGCTGATCCTGGTGTCCCACCCCATCAATCTGAACGGCCAGCTGTTCCCCATCCGGGACCTCTCCCGCATGGCCCACGCCAAAGGCATTGAGGTGGTGGTGGACGCCGCGCAAAGCTTCGCCCTCGCCGAATACAAGCTCGCGGACCTCGAATGCGACTACCTCGGCACCAGCCTCCACAAGTGGCTGCAAGCGCCCAAAGGCTCCGGCATGCTGTACATCAAGCGCGACAAGATCGGCAAGGTATGGCCGCTTTTTGCCTCGGGCGGCACCCGCCCCAAAGAGGACATCCGCAAGTTCGAACTCTACGGCACATGGTCTGAGTCAATCCTCGCCATCGGGGACGCCATCGCCTTCCACAATTCATTGGGATCAACCGCCAAAGAAGCCCGCCATCGCTACCTCACCCAGCGCTGGGTGGACGCCGTAAAGGGTACACCCGGCATCCGCTTCCACACGGCGTTTGGCAAGACCCAAAGCTGCGGTATCACCTGCGTAGAAGTAGAGGGCCTCAACTCGGGAGCCCTCCGCAAAGCACTGCTCGACAAGCGAGGCATCCTCACAATGGACATCACGCGCCGTACCCAGGAATTCAAAGGCATCCGCATCTCGCCTTCGCTGGCGAACACCATCGAGGAAGTGGACAAGCTTGCAGAGGCGCTCCGCGACGCCCGAAAGTTGGTGTGAGCCAATGCCGGGTGTAGCTGTACTGCTCCCCCTCGTCCAGCTTGCGTCATTGATGGCCGCGGAGTGCGATCCCAAGTTGCTGGAGCCCAATACAAGAACGGGTCTCATGGTGGATTCGCTGCTGACCGCCGCACTTTGGCAGGCCGGCGAACATGTGAAGTGATCAGCCTCTCTCGACGGGGCCTGACGCTGCCCAACGCCGTTCGGCGCAAGGTAGCCCCAAAGTGGCGGGCAACCTTGGCCCGAGCCATCCAGAGCCAGGGGCTAACCACGCAAGGCCGCATCGTAGAAGTACCGTTCTACTCGGACATGGATAGTAGCTTGTTCGTCGCCATCACAGAACCCTCCGGCAGGACCTCCGTTTTGGCGATGTCCAACATGGACCCAAGCTCCGAATCCGGATGGTGGAAATTCAGCCCATTCCCCTCGGGAGGCAGCGCTCTTTCAGAAAGACAAGTCGCCGCAAGGATCCGCAAGCATCGCCTGATGCTGGTGCGTCAGGACAGCATTGCCTTCTTCGCAACAGAACAGTGGGCAGTCACGCCCAAGTACGATCAGAACGCCGCCTCCACAACGCGACCCGTGGCGTTCACGGTAATCCGTAGCAATCCCGACGCAATCCCACCGGCATCACTCGCAGGAAACAGGAATCGCGCCTGCATCGTCGCCTCGGCAGGCAGATCACCACCCCAGCTCTTGCCGGTGCGTTCATCCACAATGTCCGGATACGAACGCAGTGGCGAACCGGACACCCCGCTAAGCAATTCCGTACCGAAGTACTGCCAACCCCAGCGCGCCGGAACCAGGTGCCCTTTGTTCGTGACCCGCACCAGCATCACGTACCCCCGCTGCACGCTGTCGTACCGCACCCCGGTAATCTGCAACTCCAAACCGTCCAGATCGAACGCCTTACCCGCCGGCACCTTCGCGACCTCAATCGTAGACCGCCCGTCGACCGATGCAAATATCGAACCGCGGATCGGCTGAATTACATCCGTCAGATCGTACCAGGCGATCTTGATGGGCTTGCCCGTGTATAAGCCGATGCGAAAGTCGGTCCAATCCGCGGGCACCCGCCAAACGCCCACGAACTTTGTGGATTCGCCCGGTTTCAGATGTCCCTGCAACTGCTTCAGCGTATCTGGATTGAAGTGCGAGACATGTTTAAGCTGGCCGGGAATCCGGTACCGCTCCCAAAGTGCAAACCCCACCGCATCCGACGCACTCAACGAGAACGAGGTCGTTTTCTCGGGATTCCCGATCCGCCCTCGCAAAATCAGCAGCTTTTCGCCCTTGCCGGCCACTACGATCTCGTGCCGGTTCGCAAAGACCAACGCCAGTTCGGCAGCATCCAGCGTCACCTCGCGCAGCGTCGCGGTCTCGATCTTCTCTTTTGATCCGCTGACAAAAGTCTCATGGCCGATCAGCGCTGGCGTCCTCAGAGTCGCATTCGCGCGAAACACCCGAGGCGCGGACCCAGCAGTTTGCGCCGAGCCTGCCCAGGCACCCCCAAGCAAAAGAAGAAGCGCTATGGTCCGCATGGTTGCCGAGTGTACCAGTCTTAGGATTGTGCAAAAAGTGGGTTGTGCAAAAATTGTGGCTCGCCCGCCACACGGCGGCGGATAAACCCATCGTGATCCACAGACACACCAGCAAAACAGCGAACACCGCTCGGCGGTAGACTAAAAGTAGCTCTACCAAGCAAGACTTTCATCCTCAACCCCATGACATACGACGTAATCGTAATCGGGAGCGGACCCGGAGGCTATTCCGCCGCGGTACGCGCCGGCCAGTACGGCCTCAAAACCGCCCTCATTGAGAAAGACAAGTACCTGGGCGGCACCTGCCTCCACGTGGGCTGCATCCCGACCAAGGCTCTGCTCCACTCGGCCGAGGTGTGGGACTACTTCAAGCATCCGGAAGAACAGGGCATCAGCTGCGACAACGCTCGCCTGAACCTGCCCGCCGTCAGCGCGCGCAAGGGCAAGATCGTGTCCAAGCACGCCCGCGGCGTCGAATTCCTGATGAAGAAGAACAAGGTCGATGTCATCAAGGGGTACGGCAAGCTCGCCGGCACCAACCCGAGCGGCACCAAGAAGATCCAGGTCCACTCCGAACGCGGCGTCGAAGAGTACGAAGCCAAGAACGTCATCCTGGCCACTGGTTCCGAAGCTCGCATGCTTCCCGGTTTGCAGCCCGATCCGCTGCGCATCTTCACCAACATCGAAATCCTCAACCTCCAGCACGTCCCGCAGAGCATGCTGGTCATCGGCGCCGGTGCCGTAGGCGTGGAGTTCGCGTCGATCTTCTCCCGCTTCGGCAGCAAGGTCACCGTACTCGAAATGCTGCCCCGGCTCGTACCCGTCGAGGACGAAGAAGTCTCCAAGGAACTCGAAAAGTTCTTCAAGAAGCACGGCATCCGCTGCGAAACCGGCACCAAGGCGGAAAACATCCGTCACACTGCCAACGGCGTCGCCCTCACCGCCACCCTCGCCAACGGCCAGGTGGAAGAGATGGAAGCCGAATGCCTCCTCGTCGCCATTGGACGCAAGCCCAACACCGAAAACGTCGGCCTTGAGACCAGCGCCGTCCAGCTCGACCGCGGCTTCATCAAGGTAGACCAGAACCAGCAGACTGCGGAACCCAACGTGTACGCCATCGGCGACATCGTGGCTGGCACCCCACAGCTCGCGCACGTCGCTAGCGCGGAAGGCATGGTGGCCTGTGCCGCTATCGCCGGCAAGCCCGTCAAGCCCATCAACCGCAACCGTATCCCCGGCGCTACCTACACCGAACCCGGCATCGGGTCCGTCGGTTTGACCGAAGCCCAGGCCCGCGCCCAGGGTTACGACGTCAAGGTCGGCAAGTTCCCCTTCATCGCCAACTCTAAGGCGGAAATCCTCGGCATGCACGACGGCTTTGTAAAGGTTGTCGCCGATGGTAAGTTCGGTGAGATTCTGGGCGTCCACATCATCGGACCCCACGCCTATGAGCTGATCGCCGAAGCCGTGGCAGCTATGGAAGCCGAAGCGACGGTCGATACGCTGATCAATACGATTCACGCCCACCCGACGACCTATGAAGCCCTGGGTGAAGCGTTCAACGCCGTATACGGACAAGCCATTAACTTCTAATACGTGTCTTTACCCGCGGCTAGACAACTCGAAGTACGTGACCTCGGCCTGATGTCCTGGGCCGAGGCGTACTTGCAGCAGAAGGAGTACGAAGCGCTCCGCAAAGCGCAATCGATTCCCGATCAACTGCTGTTTGTCGAACACCCGCACGTGGTCACCATGGGCCGCAATGGCAAGGAAGCGAACATCCTGGCCAACCCGGAAATGCTGCGTCGCGCGGGCATCGCCTACGAACTCACCAACCGGGGCGGGGATGTCACATATCACGGTCCAGGCCAGATCGTCGGCTATCCCATCTTCGATCTGCGCGATTGGAAACGCGACGTCGTCGCCTACATCCGCGCGGTAGAGGATGTGATCATCGGCACCCTCGCCGGCATCGGTATCGAAAGCTGGCGGGACCCTTCGGCCACCGGCGTCTGGACCAGCCAAGGCAAGATCTGCGCCATTGGCGTACACATCAGCCGCTGGGTCACCACCCACGGCTTCGCTCTCAACCACACCACCGACCTGTCCTATTTCCGGTACATTGTTCCTTGCGGGCTCACTCGGCCGGTGACGTCGATTGAGGCGCATGGCATCGCTGTTTCCCGTGCCGCATTAATGGCAGAAATTGCAAGCCGCGCCGCGAACATTTTCGGACATGCAAGTGTCCACCAAGAAGAAGATTCACTAGTTCTCACGGAGACCAAATGACTGACGTCGTAATGCCCCAAATGGGCGAAAGTATTGTCGAAGGTACGCTAACCAAGTGGCTGAAGAAGCCCGGCGACAAAGTGGAGCGCGACGAGCCGCTCTTTGAAATTTCGACGGACAAGGTGGACACCGAAATCCCGTCGCCCGCTGCCGGAACCCTCACCGAGATTCTGGTTCAGGAAGGTACGACGGTCGGCATCAACACGGTTGTCGGGCGCATTGGCGATGGCGCCGCCGCTCCTGCCCCTGCCCCCGCTGCGGCTGCTGCACCTCCGCCCCCGCCTCCGCCTCCTCCTCCGCCACCACCGCCGGCACCCGCTCCTGCTCCCGTGGCTGCTGCTCCCGCACCTCCGCCACCGCCACCTCCGCCGCCCCCAGCACCTGCTCCGGCTCCCGCTCCTGCTCCCGCAGCGGAAGAAGAAGGCAGCGATGACGATCCCCAGGGTCCGCTTTCCCCGCTCGTCCGCAAGATGGCGCGCGAGTTCGGCATCGACCTCAAGGCCGTCCGTGGCACCGGCGCCGGTGGACGCATCACCAAGCTGGACGTAGAGAATTACATGGCCGCCCAGGGTGCCCGCACCATGGCGCAGCCCGCTGCCGCTCCGGCTCCTGCTCCCGTTGCCGCTGCACCTGCCCCGGCAGCGCCCGTACCCACCACGCCGCTACCCCGCGCCGAAGCGCCGCGCACCCGTGTGGAACCCATGTCCACCATGCGCCGCAAGATCGCCGAACACATGGTGTTCTCCAAGCAAACCTCGGCCCATGTCACCACCGTACACAAGGTGGACATGACCAAGGTCGCCAAGATGCGCGATCGCAACAAGGCGACGTTCCAGGAACGCTACGGCTTCAGCCTCACGTACCTGTCGTTCATCATGCGCGCCACCACCGTGGCTCTGCGCCAGTTCCCGATCCTCAACGCCTCCATCCAGGACACCAACGTCGTGTACTACAACGACGTCAACCTGGGTATGGCAGTGGCGCTCGACGGCGGCAACGGCCTGATCGTCCCGGTCATCAAGAACGCGGACGAAAAGAATGTGGCCGGCCTCCAGCGCTCCATCGTGGACCTGTCCACCCGCGCCCGCAGCAAGCAGTTGAAGCCCGATGAAGTGGCCGGTGGCACCTTCTCCATCACCAACTTCGGCAGCTTCGGCAGCGTGTTCGCGACGCCGGTGATCAACCAGCCGCAAGTGGCGATCCTCGGCATCGGTACGGTGGAAAAGCAACCGGTGGTGATCGACGACGCCATCGCCATCCGCTCCATCGCCTACCTCGCCCTCACCTTTGACCATCGCCTGATCGACGGCGCGCTCGCCGATCAGTTCGTGGGCAAGATCAAGCAGGTCCTCGAGAACTGGTCCGAAGAAGTCCTCTAGTAGTTAGAACGCAAAACGCAGAAGAGGCCGGGACAAGCTCTACGGAGCGTCCCGGCCTCTTTCTTTTTGGACCTTGTTCGAAGGGCAGCAACTAGCCCATAATGCTGTACGCCTTCTCGTACAGCGACACCTTCTCATTCAGGAACTCGCGGATGTGCGCTTCCTGGCTGTTCGGCTCCACCTCGGGAAGCGGATTCGGCGGCGGCAGAATCCCGTACCCCGCAGTGGTCGCGGCGTTACAGGCAAGCTCCGCCAACAGCGGCGAACCCTCGATGACGCTAGGCTCGGCGAGCGACGCCGGCAGATTCCATAGAATCGCCAGCCAGGTACCTGCCTGCACATGGTCAAACCCAAACCGCTCCCGCTCCCGCGGCACCAGGTTGTCGGACCCGTAGTTGTACAGCGCCGCGTACTGATCCCGGTACGCCATCAGCATCCCCAACCGCCCGATGTCGTGCAGCAGGCCATGCAGGTACGCCTGGTCGGCATCCATATTCAGCTTTTGGGCATACACCGTCGCCGCCAGAGCAGTAGCCAGGTTATGCCGCCAGAACTGCGGGAACACCGCGATCTTCGTTACGGGACGCACAAACGTACCAAGGCTCAGTGTCGCCACAAGCGCCGCCACCCGCTCCACGCCCAGCAAGGCAAGCGCCTGCATCACACTTGTTACCGGATAGCGCGACCCGACCATCGCCGTATTGGCCAGCCGTAACAAACCTGTGGTGAGCGCTGCGTCCACCTGCAGAATCTCCGCAACTTCACGGAAACGCAGGTCTTCCTGACCCAACATGGCCATCAGCTTCACCGCCACCGGCGAGAACGCAGGCAACTGGCAAATCGACTTTGCCATCCCGCTCCCATTCTTGCGATAGTGAGCCGCAACGCTGGTGCGAGGAGCCGGGAAACGGCCCGATGTAGTTCCTAATCCCTCCATGGGCGGACTTTCCGATTGCTCCCTTCCAAACTAAGCTTATCGGTCCGCTCCGGTTGTGTATTATGACGAAATGGCGTTTTCTGTGAAGTGCCCCTGCTGCGACGCGGAATTGCAGATCGATCCCGACTTGAAGGTCGTCCTCACCCACAAAATCCCCGAGAAACCACGCGAACTCGCAGACATCGAAACCGCCTTTGACCGCTTTAAAGGCGAAAAACAGCGCCGCGACGACGCCTTCCTCAAATCCGTCGAAGCCGAAAAGAACCGTATGAACGTCCTCGACCGCAAATTCGACGAACTCCTCAAGCAGGCAAAGGACAATCCCGACGAGCGCCCCCGCAACCCGCTCGACCAGGATTAGGGTTTTCCGGTCAGAAACTCCACTAGCCAGGCATCGACCCGAGCCACCTGCTCCGGAATCGTGTTGTGCCCGGTTTCGAGCGCCAGCATCAGCTTCTTCGGACCCGGAATCACGTTGTACGCCGAATACATCGAGGTCGGCGGGCACGTTTCGTCGTTAAAGCCCCACGTGTACAACCCCGTCACCTTCACACGGCGGGCAAAGTTCACCACGTCGTAGTACTTGGTGGTTTCCACCTTCGCCGGAGCCCGATGCGCCATAGGACCATCCACTGCACGGAACATATGCGGCCATCCTCCGGCACGATTGTGGAGATAGCCAGTCACGTCCGATAGTGCCGGATAGTACGCCGCCAGCCCTTTCACCCGGGGGTCCAGCGCCGCCGTCACAATCGACAGCGCACCACCCTGGCTCCCGCCCGTCACCGCCAGGTTCGTACCGTCCCACTTGGGATGGCTCACCAGAAAATCGTTTGAGCGAACACACCCCAGGTACACACGACGGAAGTAGTACCGGTCCCGGCTGTCCAGCCCAAACGCGTTGTACCCGGACAAAGCGCCCGCGCCCAGCGAATCGTACACAGACTGTTCCATCGTCACCGGGATCCCGTGAATCCCCACCTGCAGCGTGATAATCCCATTGGCAGCCATCGCAGCGAGACCCCGGTACGGACGCACCCCCGCTCCCGGCACCGCCAGCAGCGCCGGATACTTGCCCGGAGCCTTGGGTTCACACAACACCCCATAAAAGCGCGACGTCCCCGTGATCAGCGCGCCGACATTCTGCAGGTTGACGTGATAACAATCGACCTTCGCATTGCCGTACTCAGGTAGCGGCGTCAACTTGGCATCGACGGGTAGCTTTGCCAGCGCCGCCTTACCTTCCGCCCAGAACTGATCAAAGTCCGAAGCATCCTGCTGCGTCGGCTGTATGTTTTCAGGCCGGAACGCTGCAGTCGCCAACGCCCGGTACGTACGGCCGTTCCGCTCAGCCGTGGCGATACACCGCAGGAACCCGGCCTCATTCAGAGTGCCGCCCTCGACCACCAGTCCCTCAGCGGGCAAGGTCACCGTACGATCGACAACCGGAGTCATCATCTCCGGCCCGATCTTGATGTTCACCTGCAGCCCGCCCAAAGGCTGCCCATCCTGGACGGCGGAGATCCGGAACTTCACCGGTTGACCCGGTTCATACCGCCAATCGGCATGGTCGGTAGCGACACGAAGCTGAACCGTACCAACGCGTGAATCCTGGGCAAACAAAGCGCAGGCGGAAAACACCAGCGCACTAACAGCAAGTCTACGGAGCATAAGGGAAAGCTTACTAGATCGAGCGCAGCGCCTGATCGAGGTCCCGCCACAGATCCTCGACCTCTTCGATCCCGACACTCAACCGCAGCAACGACGCAGGCAGATGCTCCTGCCCCGGAATCGCTGCCCGCCGCTCGATCGTGGACTCCACGGCTCCCAAACTCGTCGCATGCTGCACCAGTCGCAGCGCCGAGCAAACCGCATCGGCCTCAGCCGCGCCGCCTGCGACATCGAACGAGATGATCGTTCCAAAACCCTTCAACTGCCGCCGCGCAGCCTCATTCGTGGCATGGCTCGGCAACCCCGGATACCGCGTCACACGTACCTTGGGATGCCCCGACAGTCGCTCCGCCAGAACTCCGGCGTTGTACTGGGCTCTCTCCAGCCGCAGCGCCAACGTACGGGCACCGCGCACAGCCAGAAACACTTCCAGCGTCCCCGGCGTAGCCCCATGCAGTTCGCGAGCATGACGCAGCGCGTGCTGCAGGCCCAGTTCCCGAGCCGTCACCACGCCACAAAGCAGATCCGAATGCCCACCAATGAACTTGGTCGCCGACTGCACCACGACATCGGCGCCCAACTCCAGCGGCCGTTGATTGAGAGGCGTGGCAAACGTGTTATCCACCGTTAGAATCGCACCCGACTTACGAGGCGCCTTGCAGATGACATCGACATCCGCCACAGCCAGCATCGGATTTGAAGGCGACTCCAACCAAATCAGATCCGCCTCGCCGCAAGCGGCAATCCACCCTGCGGTATCGGAAACACCAATCCGCCGCACCTTCCACCTGCCCTGCCGTTCCCCACCCAAAGCCAGCCCCGCCACACCCTGATAGCAATCATCCGGCAGCGCCACAATCGACCCCGCACGCAGTTGGTCAAAAATCGCCGCAATCCCGGCCATACCGGACGCAAACGCCACGGCGTACCCGCCACCTTCAAGCCCCGCCACCAACTCTTCCAACGCATCCCAACCCGGTGTCCCATCATCGCGAGAGTAAGCCCGCGCGTCCCCAAGAATAAAGTTGGAAGCAGGAATCGGAGGTACGTTGAGTGGCGACCCGGGCCGCCGGTCACGACCCGCAGAAACCAGCCAAGACGCAACGGAAAGGTCACGATCGGCAGACATAAAAGGATTGTAGTGTGGAAGTGGAGCCGGCATTCGGGATCGAACCGAAGACCTTCTGATTACAAGTCGGGGTCTTCGGTTTGATCGCTGTTACGCGGTGTTTTGTCCTTTTGCTCTATGTTGTTGGAGGCCATAGACATAAGTCAATCCGACATTGCTAAGGCTTGAGCACGGTTGCTCGCCAGATTTAACTGGTGTCCCCACAAAAGTCCCCACAAAAAAAGAGCCCCCTCAAAGGACGCTGGACGCTCACCCTGTACGCCGGTGGGGGACCCCCGTATACGGTACTTTCTGCTGGCGCTTGTACCCAATTATTATTTTCCGAACGCAGTTTCGGTCTGGGTTCAACGCCCTACGACATACGCGTTTAACGCGTCTACTGTTCGACTGCACTTGGCAGCATCGGTACAATCGATCCTCATGGCCAACGGAGCCAATTCAACCTCGCCTCAGCAGTCGCGAACTTGGCGGTGCGCTTCGGAGGATTTCGTGGAACGGCTCCTTATGGGCGGCTCGATTAGATGGATTACCTCGTGTACAACGACGCACCCCATTCAGGCCGGAGGCTTCTTGGCAAGATCCCTATTCAGTCGCGTCCCATTGGCAGTCAGCTGCAACTGCCCCATTTCGTGTCCATCGGTTGGACGTACGTCCTATCCACACATACGCCTAAGAGCCTCGCCACTCTCTCAACAGCTGGCATTTTGCTCGCCGATCTGCGGTAATGCCGCTCGTCAAGCAACTCATCTTGCGCTCTGTGGTCGTTCCAGGTCGTAGGAGGAACAGGAGGCTGCTGTGTTTTTCTCCACCTGCGTTTCGCGTCGTGCTCGACCACTGGCCATGGGGAGCGCCGTCCCACAAGCTGGGTCTAAGGTGACCAAGTCGCGCGGCCTGCTACGGTCCTGTCAAATGACCTTTCTGCGTTGCTTTTCACCCAGCGGAGCTTCGACACCGTAAGACGCGAAAAGAAGGGGCATTCCTTCGGTACTGGTTGAGATCGGATCTCCCAGTATCTGAGATACGACTCCCCAGGTGGACGCCGATCACCCTTCCGACTCGTTCAAATCTTCGGCTTACCGTCCACCCCCCGTCCCACCTTGGAACTGCCTTGGCAAAATCAGTGATCTGCGTTGGAAAGCCTGTATTGCCACGTCAGGTTCCCGAGAGCGCCGTTTTCGGCGGCTATCCGGATTGCCGACAATCACAAGAGTCTGGCAGGTGTGTCAAATAAGGCATCCGCTCAAGTGGTTCCGCCCTTGAAAGCCTATTTTCCGAAGTCATCCGATAGCTGGCCTTTGACTCAGTGGGGCATCACGCGTGCGGCCTCGGAAGAGTCGGCCGAGGCAGCGCAAGTGGCGGCGGAGCACCCTCGGCGTTCCTCTCCCTCCAATTCGCGCTCCCAAGGGAAGGACGCCAGATCGTGCCGAAACCTATCTCCAGCAATGCCGCTCGAATTGGCTTCGTGCAATACCGGGTAATTCTTTGCGCGGAGTTGCGCTGGTCCGATAAGTTCCGTTACCCTGCCAGCGTTTTAAAATGGCTTATACTAAAAGCCTTACGGTCTTCAGCGGCCTGTGGTCGACTTGAATGTTAATGAATGCGACGAACACCCTCCCACGCCGCAACGGACAAGCAAACGTTTCTTAGCCTTTTTAGCGGCTGCGGCGGGTTCGACCTCGGATTTGTACAAGCAGGCTTCCAATGTCTCGGTGCATTCGACGTCGAATCCATCGCCATCGACAATCACCGCGCAAATCTACGGTCGCCAGCTCATCGAGTTGATCTCACAGACCCTACTCAATTCGAAACGCGCCTTCCTCGCGCCGACATTGTCATCGCAGGTCCACCATGTCAGGGATTCTCCCGTGCGGGCAAGCGCGACCCGAATGATCCGCGCAACAGCCTGTTGCCGCTAGCCGCAGAAATAGCTCTGACGGCAAACCCTCGCGCTATCGCAATCGAGAATGTTGTAGGCGTAATCTCCGGGAAACACTCGAAACATTGGGAGCGGATGGAATCGTTGTTAAGACTCCGCGGCTACAAAACAACAAAGCTAATTTGCAACGCCGAGCAGCTTGGGGTACCACAAATAAGAACAAGAGTCGTACTTCTGGCATGGAACACTGGCAGCGAGAACTCACTCGCCCTCCCAACGGCACCGCGAGTTACGGTTGGCGACGCCTTGAGCGGCATCTGCGACTCTACTCCAAATCAAGAGCCCCAGCCCCTGCCCGAGAACTCAGCAGCGGCCAAGATTGCGGCCCGCATTGGGCCGGGACAGAAACTTTGCAACGTACGACGGAGCGACGCTGCGGTTCCAACCTGGGCTATTCCGGAGGTTTTTGGCCGAACCACTGCCGAGGAGCGCTCTGTGCTAGAGGCGATGGTAATCCTGCGGCGGCGTAACAGGAGACGCGATTTTGGTGACGCTGACCCCGTGTCGGCAAGGACTGTTTCCAACTTTCTTGGTCGGTCGGCGTCGGTGCTGCTTGCATCCTTGGTGTTGAAAGACTATGTTCGAAAGATCGGTCTGCTCTATGATCTGACTCACACTTTCAATGGAAAGTATCGACGGTTGGACAAGTCAAGTCCGTCACTGACCGTTGACACTCGCTTCGGAGAGCCCCGCTATTTCCTTCATCCCGAAATGGACCGAGGCTTCACCGTTAGAGAGGCTGCTCGTCTTCAGGGATTCCCAGATACATTCAGATTCGCCGGAACTCCCCGCGAGCAGTACCGGCTCGTCGGCAACGCAGTACCCCCTCCAATGGCCCTGGCTATTGCCAAACTCTTTAGGGATAGGCTATTGCCCTCATGACTTCAACAAAGCTGCCCTTTGAAGAGCGTCTGATGGCATGGATGGCAGACGCCAACTGTGGCCAAGAAATTCAGGACGTTAACTCGCAGATTTCACAGCTGGAGGCTGAGCTCTTTAATGAATACGAGCCAACCCGAGGACTTCAGCCCCTCTTTCGAGATCGGTTGCACCGCTGGATAGAGAACGTCGCTGATCCAGCGGACCAGCAGGCCCTGCTGAGGCTTGTGCCACACCTCTTCTTCATTGGTCCACGCGAGTTTGAAGTGTTGTATCGAACAGCTTTCCAAACCACTTGCGTTACTTGGCTCATCGACCAGTTAGGCCTCTCTTTGGAAGATCCTCTCGCGGCCGAAAAGCTGCGGCAGGCGAGCACTGAATGTTGGTTTTGTCCAATCAGCGATAGCATGCGAATCAACGCGTTCTATCATCTCAATCATCTTAGTGGGAGGGACTTACGGCCCGATTGGAGATCGCTTCGCGCCTTCGGAAGCGAACAGAAGATTATTGATCACACGGCAAAGGAAGGCATAAAATACGTGGTGCTGCTGGAAGACTTCGTCGGGACTGGGTCGCAAATGCGCGATGCCGTCGAGTTCGCAGCCGCTGTATTTCCGACTCTGCCGATCCTTGTCGTTCCACTTGTACTTTGCCCAGTTGGAGAGCAGACTTCGATGCAGATCTCTACGAGGTTTCCCAACATTCAGATCACTCCAGTCTTGAGGCTCCATGAGGTTGCCTTGATTGAGCCAGTCCCCAACACGGGCGAGAGCCAAGTGGTCAGTGATGTCCGCCGAATCGCCTTGGCGATGTACGGGAGCCTTGCCGTCGAAGATCAGAAGTCTGTTTATTCGGCATTCGGCTTCAATGAAACCGGCAGCCTTGTAGTCCTATATACAAACTGTCCAGACAACACGCTGCCACTAGTGCACCATCAATGTCCAAGTTGGAATGCGCTATTCCCCCGAGCGTCGCGCCTCTGAACGGAGAATCCCCATGGATCGACGTATCAACCCGTTCAATGAGCTTTACGTAAGCGAAACGATAAGATCCACTGACTTCGTCAGAATTTTTAGCCCGTTGGTTGTAGACAGCGCTGCGTCGCTTTTTCTTCCAGGTAACGTGGTTCTTCAAGGCGTCCAGGGAAGCGGAAAAAGTATGCTCCTAAGTCTGCTCAGACCTGAAGTTAGAGCAGCCTACCTCGACGCGCATGTGGACTTTCCGCTGCAGGGAAAGTCTGCTTCTTTTATCGGCGCTGGCATCAATCTCACGCACAGTAGGGTTATCGATTTTGGCCAACGCCCACTCCCACGTGGGCGGGGCACCGACGCGGAAGTTTTACCCATCTATTTCGGTGACTTCGTGAACTATTGGATTGTTTACGATCTGTTTAAGTCTTTGGAGCTTCTGAGCCGCGCTCCAGAAGGTATCCCCCAAAATGTCCGGCCAAACCTTTCTGCCGACTTGATGGCGGATGCCGCAGCGCGGATCGTCCGAGCTGACTGCTGGTTTGGCTATGTCGCGGAGACGCCGACATGGGACGGGCTGAAGAATCGGATTGCGGAGAGAATAGGCTCCTACTTGAGCTTTTTCAATTTCAACTCTGATTCGATCCCTGACTCAATTTCGAACTCGAAGACATCGATCGGTGAGCCCATTTCGCTAGTCGCCGAGGTTCTTCGACAAGTTGGCATCATCGGCGAGGATGTGCACGTCTTCGTTCAGATTGACCAGTACGAGGAACTTCTGCGGCTTGAAGGGCGTTACAAGGAACTCGGCGTGCATTATCGAGCGGTGATCAACAGGGCGCTTGGACTGAGAGATCCGCGTGTTTCTTACAGGATCGGTACCCGCCGTTACGGATGGACTGAATCTCAGCTCGAAAGGGACCGGGACTACAAACTAATCGACTTAGACCAGACCCTGCGAAGAAGTGAAAACCGCAAGACTTGGCTTTTCCCTCGATTCGCCGAAGATGTGCTTAGAAAACGACTTCAAGTGGCCGACTATGATATCGAGGCGAGCGAGCGTCCACTAACGGCAGTCTTCGGAAGGGGTTACGATCCCAAGCAAAAGGCGCTCCGGTACGCTGGTTCGGCGCGAACGAGAGCAGTACGGGTTGAGCCGCAGTGGCCATTGGGGTGGTGCCACTTTCTGTCGGAGCTTGCCGAAACCGACCCTCTTTCTGCTCGACTTGCAGAGTCCTGGGCTCGCCAGAAGGGGAAGGAATCCATAATGAAACAGGGAGCGCATGAGGACGCCCCTTGGAACAAGGATTATTGGCGAAAAGAGCGTGTCGAGCACGCTCTCATGCAAATCGCTAGCCGGTGCGGGCAGCGCATGATTTGGTCTGGTACGGATGAGATCCTCGGACTAAGTGGCGGTAATATTTTGATTTTCGTCAGTATCTGCCAGCATATCTGGAACGCGTGGATCCGAGCAGTTCGGCCAGCCGTATCGGCGCCTGATCGGAAAGTGCCTCAGATCGATGACAGCATCCAGGCGGTTGGAGTTCACGAAGCAAGTACCCATTGGCATCGAAAGGTAACAGAGCAAAACGGCGGAAGTTCGCGACAGCGTTTCCTAACCGTCGTGGCTCGTACTCTGGAGAAACGACTTCTAGGCGATCTACCGCTCTCGTATCCTGGAAACAATGGATTTTCTGTCGCAGTTGACGACCTTGATGCTGATCAGGAGGTCAGCGCTTTCCTCGATCAGGCCGCCAGCTTCGGCGATTTGTTTGATTCTCCACATACTACAAAGGAAAAGGATCGCAAAGAACGGAGGAAGTGGTACCTCAACCCAATCCTGTGCCCGTACTTTAATCTCCCCCATATACGCACTAAGGAGCCGTTCTACGTGGATACTCCCACCGTGCGGGAGTGGATGATGGAAGCAGAGATTCTCCTTGAAACTCCAGGACGGCCACGTCGGCCGAATGAACCGAAAATCTCGGCCACGGACATAAGTCGACAACCTACGCTCTTCGACGAACCCGCGACTTCGAATGATTGAAGGAACTTTTCGACCTTGGGGGCCGCTGCATTGGGTTGTCTCGCGCCTCGCTGCACGCAACTGGCCTGTAATCGGGTGCGTAAGTACTGAGGGCCGTTGCTTGACTACTGCTGTGGAGTTGGAAAAGCGCAATCTTCTGGGTGAATTGCGGATTCTTGAGGCGGTTGACCCGCCGAGCAGATTTACCCGTAGGGCGGAAGAATTGTTGCGGCCGAATCGCTCTGAGTTCCGTCGACTTTCTGGTGGGGATCCGATTTCCAATTTGGATCTATTCTCAACAGATGGACAAATTGTTGAGTGGTCTCGATCCGCGATTGCGTCTGCAGGAGACAGCCTCATTGTCGATATAAGCTCAATGCCGAAGCGGTATTTCTTCCCACTAGTGAAGCTAGCGCTTAGAGATGTTTCGGTGCGCAATCTTCTGGTTGCATATGCGATCCCACGTGGTTACCACCCAGGTGCCCTTGCAGAAGATCATCTACCACTGAAGCACCTGCCCTTATTTGGACCCTATACCTTTCCGGAAACTCCCGCTTCCTTGGCTTTTGTTGGAATTGGATTTCTGCCATTGGGCCTACCCGAACTACTAGAACCTTATCGGGATCGAGTGAGCGTAAAACTCATGCTGCCATTTCCCCCCGGCCCGCCTGCTTACCAAAGGAATTGGAAGTTTGTTAGCGATCTCAGACAGGCCCTCCCCCCGAGCGTCGGCGAGCCGATTCGCGCCGCAGCCAACGATCTACCGGATTGTTTCGCACGAATCGTACAAGAAACCGATCGTGGCCGAAAGGCCGCTGTTTTCGCGCCGTATGGTCCGAAGCCGATGTCGTTAGCGATGTGTATCTTTGCGACTCTCACAAACAGCGCCGTCTTCTACACCCAACCTAGAGTTTACAATCCTGCATACTCGTTTGGTGTGAATGATCGCAATGGAGTGCCCGAAGTCTATGGCTACTGCCTTCGACTGCAAGGAAAAGACCTTTACGCCCTGTAGGCTGATGCTTTAAACCTCAAGGGTCTGACAGCCGAACGGTATGTATCGCCTCGCAGAGTTCGATTTTCAGGACTGCGAGTACGGACATCACGCGCGACTACAAACGGTCTACAGGGGACATGTCCGTGAACAGCGAGAACATCCGGGTGTCGACTTCCCCGCGATGCAGGTATGATGCTCGGCTCGGGCCATAGCGGCAGCGCGGTCAGGTTCATCGAACCCTGGGAGCCCAAGGTCAATGATATGAGCAGCCAGACGAGCACAGGCGACGGCCTCTAACGTTGAATTCTCGGACGGAATCCCACCAAGATGCTCTTCCCGGGTAACCGCAGCGATGATCTGAGCACATCCCTCCAAGCCCAGTAGTGTAGAACCGATTGCAGCGGCCACGTGGTCATTGGAAAACCCCACATCCGTTGGCATCGGACCTAGCGGCATCACTGGAAAGCCGGCCCTCCGAAGCGGTACGGCGAGTTGCCGAATAGCAGAAGGTCTCGCATGGCCCGGAGCTTCGATTATCACATCTACACCGTCCCGCGCCAGTTGTCTCGCAATCTCTATTTGAAGCTCCATCTCCCGGAAGTGAACCCGATCGCCTGCATCGAATATATTCGCCGAGCGAAACGATGTACCGAGACTAATCACCGTGCCGGTCTTCTTTGCAGTGGAGACGAGCAACGGAAGGATTTCGAAGTACACGTTCATCTCACGGCGTCCAGCCAGCAGATCTCGAATTACAATTCCGCCACCGCGAGAGGTCCAAGGTACCAAACGACTTGTGGAAAGGCGCACCAAATCGATCATGGGCGTCACGTGAATTGTGAGTATCCCAACTCCGGATTCCATTTGCTCAACAGCAATAGCTGCTAATTCGCTCGAGTCAACCCTATCGCCTTTTGTCTCGCATCTGTAGACTGGAAGCGTGGCAGCGACGAAGTCTGTGCTTTCGACTATTCGCCGCCACAGCGGCATCTTGTCTTCATGGACGTAGCTCAAATCACTGACAATATCTGGTTTCGCGTCGGCTCGCGTTAACGCCTGAAGCTTATGCTCTTGTGAGTAGACGTCCTTCCCCGGGCCTGTGCCGAGCAGAGCCATTACTCTCGTTGGCAGGCCACGGCCAACCTCGAAAGTCACTTTCCCATGCCGCCCATGCCTCACTTTGGCCCGCGAAGGCTGCTTCATCGAATCATGTGCTCGATACATTTGATAATGTCAGATGCCTCAACTGAACCCTCCGTCAATTTGCTCTTGTACCATTCAGGTAGCTCACTCAATAGGGCGCTATTGGCCAGCACTGCTTTAGTGACTTGACCATCCGTTTGCAGGCAAGCAGGCACAATACTGCAACCAGCCTCGACAGCGACCTCCAACTCAGCAAGGGTGCCCATCTGACCGTCAAAGCAAACGAAGACTTGTGTCGAACGCAATAGTGGGGCACGCCACGTTTTGAGCGTCGGGATTTCGGCTGGGTCACTTGCGAAGGCGGCGTTCACCGAGTATGGATTCGGAAACAACTTCAAATGTTTATAAACGTCTCGCTTCCTTCTGAGGCTTTCCTCGACGAAACTGGTAATTACTTCGCGGCCGATACCTTCGGATTGTCCATCGACCATCACATACCGGTCGTGCTCGGCAAGCTGTCGGCCCAGGTCCTGAGCTAATGTACTTTCTGTCGTCTTGTGAGAGCCAACCACATAAACGCTGTATCCTCGAGACTTGCGCGAGACTTCGGCTAGGAGGGGCTCAAGTTCTGAATGATCCTCCAACAGCAGCGTATCTATTCCGAACCTGCGCAGATTATCTATCCACAGCTGCTGGAGGAGTTGCCGGTGCTTCAGGTCGCCAGGTTTGTCCCCCTCCTTGGCGGATTCGAGGGTAGTGACAAGGAAGTGCTGCCGCGTCGCCTTCTTTGCCAATCGCCGAGACTGCGCAAGGATCGTCTGAACGTTCGGGTCACGATACGAGTACCCGAGGAAGAGGAATGACTTACTAAGGAGATCTGTGCGTAACCGCTCTGCGGTCGCTGGCCTGCGGACATCGAAGTCCTCATAGTCTTCAGCGGTAATGACCAAGTCGCGATGTGGAGACTGATCTATGCTTCCGTGCATTTTTATGATTTCGATCTCATGATTGGGCACAGATCGCGAAATGGAGTCGTCGGTGGACTTGATCCCTACCGAAAAACTTGCCTGTTGGAACGCCTGCTCCAAGAGTACGTCATAGTTAGTGGTCCAAACTGTCTTCACCTGCGTTTGCACCAAACGCCGATGGTACGAGTTTAACTTGAATGGACCGGAAAACTGCCTCCGAAGGTGATGTATGAGAGACCCCCGATTTCCGGCGTTGGAGTTCACAAGATACTGGGCAACTTGAGGCAGGTCGAGGCCATCTGTAGTGGCCAAGCCAAGACGAGATGCCGCCAAAGGCGCGATTAAATTGTCCCAACCGGCTACACCAGAGGGTACAGAAATACCAGCGCCAACAAAGAGCGCGCCCGAACCGCCATTCAACTCGGCCCCGAACTCACGGACGAAGTTGGCTTTTTCCATCTCTGGCAGCATAGCAGTTGTGTGACTGACCAAACGAGTCGGTTGGCGAGCGAAGTGGGTTGCCCCTTAAAGTGGAGAGCCGCTTCATTGGTCTATTCTTCCGAGGCGTCGATAAAAACGATGCCCTGCGTTGAAGCGCTCCCACTTTGTCGATCACCACCATGCAAGGTGAACCGACCGTGTCGTAGAAACGTTGGCCGGTAGTCCAACGAATCGGTTTGATGTAGCGCCTGCGGATCAGGTCTTGCGGACTGTTCCTTCAGCATTTCCGCGAAAGCGGGAGAATGCATAAGCCTCTTCCGGACGGATTTAGTCCATAAGATACGCAACATTCACCCGCTTTGACTGAGAATCCCAAAGCCCATCATGCCGCACGTGCAACGGTCTCAAAGTTCCCGTTCGTTATCTAGATCATACGTTCAGTTTTCCGCCCCGCCACCTCGTTGCTTCGTGATAACGGGTCTCGAGACACTGGGCTCCATTCACTCGGACCATCGCGTTATCGCAGAGTATCAACTGAGTCCCCTCAATGCCTAGGATTACGAATGTTAATCTTACAGGTGTTACCGCAACTATCGCTTGTGTTATTTAACCGCTCGGGGCAGGACCTTGTCTCGATGATCCGGCAGCTGCAATCAGATTGTGCCCGAACAACCGGGGAAGATTGGGAAGCGTTCGTTCCCGCGTTCACCGCTTACGGGTCGAACCGTCTGCGCGCAGTTGCGATTGATCACGTCGGGCCCGCCACGAAGCTTCTGGAGCTTTTCGAAAAAACACTCGTACCTGAAATCCTGCAAGAGATCGACTACCAGCAAGAGTACGAACGCGTGCTCCGCAATCGTAAGGCGCTGCTGAAGGTTCGAGGCTATCCGGCACGCATCTACTACGACTCTGCTAGTGGCATTCCGACCGGCTACGCACGGTCTGAAATCGCCAGCGTTCAGGCTGCCGACGACGCGGACACGGAGAGGCCCGCTCCCAAAACTCGTGCGGATCTGGTCGCAAAGATGGAGTCGCGCCTAGGGTTCGGGTTATGGGAGCGGTTCGTCCACGGTGTAGCTCAGACCAGCTTGCGGTTCTCAACGGACCGGAAGCAGATCCTCGCAGAGCTTGAGCGTCGTCTGAACTTCGCTGCCGCTGTTGTTCTTGCGGAGTATCTGGCCTCACAACCGACGCCGAAGCGTAATAAGAGTGGCTTATCGGTCCCCGATGGAATGAAGCTGCCAGAACGCGCGACGCGCAACGCTGTCACACTTACCCGTCATCTCGCGTTCGTGCGGTGGGCAGAACGACAGAAAAGCTTGGGCAAGCCTTCCACGAAAGTGGCGCTGGCCGAGAAGTTAAGTCTGTATCCGTCGGATGTACACAAGTACTTTCGCGGGGGGACTTTCGCCAAATGGAAAAGGTCCTCGAAAGATGAAGCTCTAGATCAAGAGCTTGGCATAATCTGAAATTCACTCACTCCACTCGCCTTGACGCGCTCACTGAGCGAAGGTGCAATCTGAAGCTGCCAGCAGGCCGTTGGCAAAGGAGACTGCACATGATCAAGCTAGAGGGTCTCGATACCTCTCTGTACATTACCGACATCGCAGTTGCGCGTCGGTTAGGCCTTAGCATCGCTACCATCCGTCGCTGGCGACTCACCAACGACGGTCCCCCATTTGTGAAGTTCGGGTCCTGCGTCCGCTACCGTCTACCGGACGTGGACTCATGGGCTGCCGCCCGCGAGGTTAGCCGGTGACACGAACCCCCAAGAACAGACTTCGCATTGTTGGGGGACGTGCCTGATGGAGTTTTCAGCAAGCGACGTACGAGCTTACTATGCCAGCCGTGTTCCCAAGCTTCGGCAGACTGCCGGGAGCGAATGGCGAGGTCCGTGCCCGATACACGGCGGAACGGACGACAACTTCGCGGTATCCTCCAGCACCGGGCAATGGTTTTGCTTTAGCCAGTGCGGAGTTGGGGGCGACATCCCCCAGCTTGAGCAACGCTTGTCCAACTGCGAGATAAAGCCCGTGTTGGAAAAGGTCTCGGCCATCATTGGGCGACTCACAAACTCGGGTGCGGCTGTCCCTGGCCGCACCACGGGCGAGATCGAGCGCGCCTATGATTACCGAACAGCGGATGGCACGCTCGCCTTTCAGGTGGTTCGGAAGAGGAACCCCAAGGGGTTCTTCCAACGTCGCCCTGGTCCGGCGGGCGAGTGGATCGCAGATCTGAAGGGAGTTGAGAGGGTACTGTACAATCGACCGGCACTCACGCACGCTGAGAAGGTAATCGTTCTAGAGGGCGAAAAGGATTGCGACCTCTTTGCGTCGCTTGCGATATCGATTGTGCCGACGACGAATGCTGGAGGAGCCGGACGATGGCAGCAAGAGTACACGGATGATCTTGGACCCGTCGAAGTAGTTGTGGCACCGGACAATGATCGCCCTGGTCGCGAGCATGCGATCCAAGTCATGAGGTCGTTTCTTGGATCGGCGAAGCATCTTTACCTCGCTGAATGGCCGGTAGGAAAGGACTTTGCAGAGTGGTGGGAGCTAGCCGGGAAACAGAGTACGAGTTCGCTGGAGGAGCAACTTGCCAAGTTAGTAACTCCGATTTCTTCGATGGAAGACATCGAACGTCACGCTCACGCTTGGGGCATCCAGGCAAGTGGGGCTTTAGGCCTTCGAAGTGTAGGCGCTCCCGAATGTCCTTGGCCAAGACCGTTGGGGGAAGCGGCGTACCACGGTGTCGTTGGCGAGGTCGTACGCGTCATTGAACCTCATACAGAGTCCGATCCCGCCGCTTTGCTGATACAACTTCTGGTCGCGCTAGGAAATGTGATCGGTCGAGGCCCTTGTTTTCGGGCTGAAGCCGACCACCACTATACGAACCTGTTCGCTGTCATGGTTGGCGTCACATCGAAAGGTCGAAAGGGTACGTCGCTTGGATACATCCGTCGGCTTCTGGAGCGAGTCGCACCGGATTGGGAGAGGTCAAACGTTCTCAGTGGACTATCGACGGGAGAAGGGCTGATCGCTGCGGTTCGTGATGAGGCAACGTTACCGGACGGCGTGGCCCGTGCAGGCCCCGTTCGAGACAAGCGCGTCCTGATCTTGGAGGCTGAGTTTGCGCGAGTACTGCAAGTCTCCGAACGCGACACCAATACCCTATCTGCCATCCTTCGCGAAGCTTGGGATTCTGGGAACCTTCGCGTGATGACAAAGCAAAACCCGGTTCACGCAACTGGCGTTCATGCCTCGATTATCGGGCACATCACAAAGGAAGAACTGAAGAAGCAGCTGACCAAGACGGCTACGTCAAACGGCTTCGCAAACAGATTCCTTTGGGTCTGTACCAGAAGAGTTAGGAGCTTACCGGAGGGCGGCAACGTAGAAGAGAGCGCGTTTGATGCTGTCGTCAGTTGGGTTCGTACAGCAGTTGAAGACGCGCGACAAGTCGGCGTCATGCCTCGTGACGAGAAAGCGCGAGCGCTGTGGGCTGAACGGTACGAAAAGTTGAGCGACGGACGAATAGGCCTTCTCGGCTCGGTTACCTCGCGAGCGGAGGCACAGGTGGGTAGGATCGCATGCATCTACGCTTTACTCGATCAGTCTGAGATTGTGCGCGAGGAGCACTTGAAGGCGGCGCTGGAAGTTTGGCGTTACTGCGAGGATTCCGCTCGCTACATCTTCGGTGAATCGTTCGGTAACCCCGTGGCTGATGATCTTCTCGCAGAACTCCGCGAAAGACCGGATGGCATGAACCGTACTGAGATTCGGGACTTCTTCAATCGCAACAAATCGTCAGCCTCCATCAGTTCGGCGCTGAGCCTGCTCTCAGAGCACAAGCTTGTTTTGGTGAAGCACGAGCGAGCGACAAGCGATCAGAAGAAACCGAGCGAGATCTGGCACGCGGTACGCGATTAACGCGGTTCTTGCTCCACGCTACCGGTAGTGCCGAAAAGCGCGTGAATGGCGTAGGTCGTTCGTGTTCCAGATTGTAGGAGTAGTGAGCAACATGAAGAGGAGCCTCACGTCGAAGCAGGCAAACTTTGTGGGTGGAGTGGCGTCGGGACTGTCACTGGCAGACGCCTATCGTCGTGCGTATAACGCTAGCGGGTCCTCACCGCACACGATCCATGTGGAGGCCTCACGCACTGCTCGGCACCCCGTCGTTGCCCCTAGGATAAAGGCGGAAATTGACCGCAGAATCAGATGTAGTGGGGACGACGGTTCCGACGCAAGAGAACTAATCGCCAGCGCATTGGAGGAGCAACTTCGGCTTCTCTCCGCACGCAATAGCCGCCCGCAGGATGTGATCCGCGTGTGTCGTGCCTTAGGATCTCTACCGCACGTGAATGCGTTCGGTCGCTTCAAGGAGGAAGGTTTCTCGTCGTCGGTGAGCCTCGACGAAACAGTTGATGCCTTGGAGCTCGCCATCAAGGAAGCATTCCCTGGTGTCGATAACCCCTAGTGATTCGGTTCGGCCGCGACGATCGAGGCTAGAAACTCAGCGGTAGCCCTTTCGAAGAATGCGGTTCGATCCAGCTTCAGTCGCACTCTGGCTTCGTCAACTTGTTCCAGGAGCGTCGTAGGAAACTTCATCGAGATTAGGGTCGCGGGCTTTGGTTTCCTGCCGGGTTTGGCTCTTTGCCGTTTTTTAGTGGTGGCCATAGTTTGAGCTTACCAGAAATCGTATATACGATATTGACTATCGTGTTCAAATGCCCGTAAAATCGACTTACCGCGCATTGCTTGTGCGGTGAATTGTCCAAGGAAAGGAGACATCATGGGCGTTTACAAGCGTGGAACTACGTGGCACTACGAGTTCATTTACGCGGGCAAGCGCATTCGGGAGTCGGCGAATACGACGCGGAAGTGGGTCGCTCTGGAGGCAGAGAAGGCCCGCAAGCTGGAACTGGAGAGGGCCCTTGCGGGAATCTCTTCGGAACCCAAGCAGAACGCGATCCGTAGCGTGAGTGATCTCGTCGAGGTTTACCTCGATCACTACAAGCTAAATCACCGTCCGAAGAGTGTGCTGTTTGCGAAGGGGTGCCTTGCGCACGTTACCCGACTGATGGGTACAGTTCTTCTCCCCGATCTCACGGAGAAGGCTGTTCGCGACTACATGAAGAAACGGCTTGAAGAAGAGGCTTCGGGTCGCACCATCAACGCGGAACTGGGGGAGCTTTCCCGTGCGGTAGGTAAGCCGTGGAAGACTTTGTGGCCCAAAGTTCGCAAGATGGAGGAGAACAAGGATCTCGGCAAGGCCCTGTCGCCGGAAGAAGAGGATCAGTTGCTTCGTGCGGCGGCGCGTTCGAAGTCAAAGTTGCTGTACTCGTTTGTTCGAGTGGCTCTCGCCACTGGCATGCGTTACAGCGAGATCCTTGCGCTCCAGTGGGGTCGTGTGAACTTCGAGCAGCGGGTCATTCAGGTCGGCAGAACGAAAACCGACGCGGGCTCAGGCCGCGATATCCCAATGAATGCAGCGCTCTATGCTGTCCTTGGGGAGCACGCCGCATGGTTCACCAAACGCTTTGGCGCGACGTTGCCGACGCACTTTGTGTTTCCGTTCGGCATCCGCATTCCCAACGACCCGACGCGGGCGGCCACAACTCTCAAGAAGGCTTGGGAAAACGCAAGGGATGAGGCAAAGGTCACGTGCCGTTTCCATGACCTTCGTCACACCGCATGCACGAAACTTGCGGAAGCTGGCGTGTCCGAATCCACCATGCTTGCCCTCATGGGACACATGAGCCGGAAGATGTTGGAGCGCTACAGCCACATCCGAATGGCCGCAAAACGCGAGGCTGTAGAGGCTATGTCGTTCGCGCAAATCCCCACGAACTCTGACGGACCCCCCACAAAAGTCCCCACAAACACCACCACGGCTTCGATTCAGTAACTGCAAGTTATTGATTTAGTGGAGCCGGCATTCGGGATCGAACCGAAGACCTTCTGATTACAAGTCAGATGCTCTACCAGCTGAGCTATGCCGGCTTGCCTGCGCGTGTAGACAAAAACGCTGGTATGCCCTGATTGTAGCCAATTTCCCGGCATCCAGCTTCGCGGTACAACGAAAGTACAACCACCACCATGCAGAAGCGACCTCTCGGCAATAGCGGCCTCGCCGTCTCCCCCCTCGCCCTCGGAGCCAACGTCTTTGGCTGGACCGTACCCACCCCCCAAGCCTCCTTCCCCATCCTCGACGCCTTTGTCGATCTCGGCTTTGACCTCATCGACACCGCCGACATGTACTCCACCTGGGTGTCCGGCAACCAGGGTGGCGAATCGGAAACCATCATCGGACAGTGGTTCGCCGCCAACCCCGGCAAGCGCGGCAAAGTGGTGCTCGCCACCAAAGTCGGCATGCCTATGGGACACGGCGGCAAAGGACTCAGCAAAGACTACATCCTCCGCGCCGTCGAGGACTCTCTCCGCCGCCTCCAAACCGACTACATCGACCTCTACCAGTCCCACAAAGACGACCCCGACACGCCTCTTGCAGAAACCCTGGAGGCTTACCAGACCCTCATCGAGCAAGGCAAAGTCCGCCACATCGGCGCGTCCAACTACACCGCACAGCGGCTCGGGGAAGCGCTCGAAACCGGCCGCCTCAATCGGCTCCCCGAGTACATCTCGCTGCAGCCCGAATACAACCTCTACGATCGCGCGGGCTTTGAGGCCGAACTCGAACCGCTCTGCCTCAAGCACGGGATCGGCGTCATCCCGTACTTCGCCCTTGCCGCCGGATTCCTCACCGGCAAGTACCGTTCTGAGGCTGATCTACACAAGAGCGCCCGCGGTGGCGGCGTCGGCAAAAAGTACCTCAACCCGCGAGGCCTTCGCATCCTCGACGCCCTCGATGCCGTAGCCCCCGCGCATGGCGTCAACCCGGGCGTGATTGCGCTCGCCTGGCTCATGGCGCGCTCCAGCATCACCGCGCCGATCGCCAGCGCCACCAGCGTCGCGCAGCTACAGGAAATCGCCAAGGCTGCAGACATCGCGCTGACACCCGAACAAGTGCTGCTGCTCGACACTGCGAGCGCCTACTAACGCATGGCTGCGGATGTCCGGCGGAACAGCATTCCGCTGCTGGTGGCCGGTGCGTACTTCATGGAGAATCTGGACGGCACGGTCATCGTGTCCGCCCTGCCCACCATGGCGCGCGGCTATCACGTCACCGTCGCCGACATGAGCCTGGGCGTTTCCGCCTACCTCATCGCTCTCGCCGTCCTGATTCCCGCCAGCGGCTGGTTTGTGGATCGCTACGGCGTCCGGCGGATCTTCACTCTCGCCATTGCGGGATTCACACTCGCCTCCATCGCCTGTGCGGCCAGCCAGAGCCTGCATGCGTTCACCATCGCACGCCTGCTGCAAGGCGCGGCAGGTGCGCTGATGGTACCCGTAGGCCGCCTCGCCGTCCTCCGCAGTACACCCAAGCAGGACCTCATCAGCGCCATCGCCACCATCACCTGGCCGGGACTCGCGGCGCCAGTACTCGGTCCACCGCTCGGCGGCTTCATCGTCGAACACGCCTCCTGGCACTGGATCTTTCTTCTCAACCTTCCCCTGGGCATCGCCGCATTGTTCTGGGCGATGCGCATCTTACCCACCGATGGAGAAACCCTCGAAATCCGGTCTTTTGACTGGCTCGGTTTCGTACTCGCCAGCACCGCTTGCGTATCCGTCATGGCAGGCATGGAATGGATCGGGCAAGGACACAGCCTTGCCATCGGCGGCGCCCTCTTCGCCGGCGGCTTGATCGCAGGCGTCGCCGCGTACCGTCACGGTACACGTGGAGAACGCCCGCTGCTGGACCCCTGGGCCTTGCGACTTCCCACGTATGCCGTCGCCGTACGCAGCGGCACGCTCTTCCGCGCCTCCGCGTCGTCCTTGCCGTTCTTGCTACCGCTGTTGCTACAAGTCGGCCTCGGCTACAACGCCTTCCATTCAGGACTTCTCGTACTCGTGCTCTTCGCAGGCAACCTCGCCATGAAGCCTGCCACCACGCCGATCCTACGCCGCTACCCCTTCCGTACGATCCTGCTCGTGAACGGCGCGCTCACCGCAGCCATGTTTCCGGTATGCGCATTCATCGGCAGCGGTACACCGCTCGTACTCTCCGCGATCATTCTCTTCGTCGCCGGAGCCGCCAGGTCGATGCAGTTCACCGCGTACAACACCATCGCCTTCGCCGACGTACCGGAAGACCGTATGAGCGCCGCCAACACACTCTTCAACACGATGGGGCAGCTTGCCATGGGCATGGGCATCGCACTCGGTACCCTAGCCCTGCGCCTGGCCACCACGTGGAGCGGCGAAGTCGGACACCCCAAAGTGTGGGACTTCCGCATCGCCATGTTCCTCATGGGCGGCTTCTGCTTTCTCTCGCTCGCCGAGATGCTCGGCCTCGCCAAAGACGCCGGCAACGCCGTACGCATCCGCGAAAGCTAAAAGGGACCATCCAAGCGGCATCCCGGCGGCGCGTTGACAGGATTGCAGCGCGCTTTCACGTCCCCTGGCAGCGTCACGCGATACCCGGAAGACTGTGCCTTCCATTCAAACGGATAATCCGTGGACAGGATCTGCGCCCCGCTGGCAATCGCCTGATCACGCCGTGCCGTACGCCCTTCGCGAACCGCCTGAGCACCCCCGTCCGTCATCGTACGCACCAGGTACCCCTGCTTCACAAGCTCAGCGATATTGCGCGACCCAGGATCGTTGATCTTCAAAAACGCCGCATCCGGCGTACCCGGCTTGCTATTGGTAAACATCACGCGCCCTTTCAACGACGCATGTTTCCCCGCGGTATACAGTGGCGTCACGCGCTCCTGATCCAGCAGAAACACAATGCGCCCGCGCGCCCAGGAAAGCAGCGGCCAACCCTGCTTCCGCACCGCTTCTTCCAGCGTCGCGAACTTGCCTCGTACATCATCGGGCGTCACCAACTTGGACGGCGGCAGCACGCTGCGAATCTCCGCATCCAAAGCGTCCATCGCTGCTGTCGTCACAGGCTCCGGCACGCGCTCCATTTTGTTCTCGACAAAGATGTACAGCGGCAGATGCCCCGGATGCCCGTCGGACCATTTCTTCACCACCTGCAAACACTCCACAAACGTCCAGCAGTGGCTGCGTACATCCACATCCTGCACATGCAGCACCTTGAAGCCAGGCTTGCGCATCGTCTCGATCCAGCCTGCAGGCATCGTGGTCCCGGCCTCGCGCACGTACCTGGGGTCTGCAAACAAGCCGCCCTTGCGATCGCCAAACACATCCAGCTCCAGCTTCCGTACCCCGGCATCCAACTGCTCCACAATCCCCGGATGCACGTACGCCAGGGAATCCGCCGCTTGTGGATTCGCCCTGCGCAGCAGTTCCATCTCTTCGGGCGCCAGCCCCGCGTGATAACTGTTGTGCGTACCAACAATCTGGATCTGGTTCATGCGGACATCGGCCGCCAGGGTCAGCATCAAAACAACCGGCAACATACCCTTTGAGCATACGCACCAGATGTGACAGTTGGATGGAATCTACAATAGAAGATATGGGATGTGGATCCGGAATGGCGGCGCCGAAGCCGCAGATAACGAACAAGACCGGACGCAAAGTGTTTTGCGTCAAGTTCCAGAAGGAAATGTACGGGCTTGATGAGATTCCGTTCGACGGTCACCCGCTGGGTGCCAAGGTCTTCGAAAATGTCTCGAAAGAGGCCTGGGGACTCTGGCTCGAACAGATGAAGATGATCATGAACGAGTACCGCCTCAACCTCGGTACGCGCGAAGCGCAGGAGTTTCTACTCAAACAGATGGAAGAGTATTTTTGGGGTGCCGGCTCGGCAATGCCGCCGGGCTACGTCCCCGACACCGAGAAGAAAGAAGCCTAATTGGCGACAGCCGAAGCGGAGCCGGGCATCGTGAACGTGAACCGGCTCCCTTTGCCAGGTTCGCTATCCACGCGGATCTGGCCGCCATGCATTTCCACCAAATGCCGGGTGATCGCGAGCCCAAGGCCCGTACCTTCCGCCCCGCTCGCCTGCTTCTGGCCAATCTGATAAAACTTGTCGAAGATCGCTTCGTGCTGCGTCTGCGCGATGCCAATACCCGTATCGTTCACGCGGATCAGTACACCGCCCACGCCGCGAGGTTCGGCCTCCAGCCACACGCGTCCCGACGCCGCCGTAAACTTCACCGCATTGCTCAGCAGGTTGTACAGAATCTGTTTGAACCGCAGCCGGTCAGCAAACAGTTCCATGGCGTCGTCCGCCAGGTCCACTTCAATCTGAAGCCCCTTCAGCGCTGCTTTCGCGTTCAGTGACGACACCACCTCGTCGATCGTGTGCGCCACTGGAAATACTTCCGACTGCAGTTCTAAACGCCCGGACTCGATCTTGCTCAAATCCAGTACATCGTTGATGAGCGCCAGCAAATGCTGCGCGTCTCGATGGATGTGCTTAGTAAAGCGCTTCTGTTTATCCGTCAGCGGACCTTCAAACTCTTCGAGCAGCAGTTCCGTAAAGCCAATCACCGTGTGCAGAGGCGTGCGCAGTTCATGGCTCACCCCGCTCAGGAACTCGCTCTTCATGCGATTCGCCTTCTCCACTTCGGCGTTACGCGATTGCAGTTCGCGATTCTTCTCCGCAAGCTCTTCGGTATAGGCGCGTTCCATGGCGCGCAGCCGCTCTTCGCTCTGGTGGCGCTCGCTGACATCGCGGATGATCGCCGCCACACAGAACTGATCCTCGCAGTACACCGGACTCAGGCTGATCTCCACCGGAAACTCGCTGCCGTCTTTGCGCTTGCCGTGCAGCCGAAGCCCGCTCCCCATTGGCCTGCGCGTCGGATGTTCCGCGTACCGCCGCCGGTGTTCCTGATGCCCGCCCCGCACGGCATCGGGCACCAACACATCTACCGGCTGATGCAGCAACTCTTGCCGCGTATAGCCAAACAGTTGCTCCGCCGCGTCGTTCACCAGAATGATGCGGCCCTTGCTGTCGATCTCCAGGATCGCGTCAGGCGCGGCATCGAGCAGTTCACGAAAGCGGAACAGTTCGCGATCCCGCGCACGTGCCGGCGCATCGGTCACCAGTAGTAGCTTCTGGCCGGGCTCTGGCGGCGTGAGTACAGTGACCTCGACAGCCGTAGTGGCGCCGTCCTTGCTACGGGCAAGCGTCTGCGCTTCGAGTGGCGTAGGCAACGCCCGGCCAAGTACTTCCTCCGCACTCCAACCAAGGATGCGCTGCATGCCCGCAGTCCAGGACAGCACCGTTTCGTCCGGCGAAAGCGCGACAAGACCCACGCGGCCGCCTTCAAGGATCTGTGCGAGTACGGCCGGCGCCAACTGGTCGTCAATCTTCACTGGATCTGGAATGAGCTCCCTTCGAACCCATACTTCTTCATCTTGTACCGTAACGCGTCGCGTCCGATACGAAGGATACGGGCGGCCTGGGACTGATTGCCGTTCGCTTCTTCAAGAGCCCGGCGCACCAGCATGCGTTCCTGCTCCTCAATCGAGTCCAGAGCCTGCGGCACTTCATGCGCCGCCATCGCAGAAGCAGCAGGCGCGTGCGTGTGGCCGTGTACATCTCCACCATCATGATGCGCAAGCAGATAATCCGGTAGATCCGGCGCATCCAGAATCTCACCCGTGGCCATCATCGCCGCATGCCCGATGATGTTTTCGAGCTCGCGTACGTTGCCCCGAAAATCATGCCGCGACAGTTGGATTTCCGCCCGCCGCGACAGGCCTCGCAACGGCTTGCCGTACTGCTGCGAAAACTTCGCCAGAAAATGCCGCGTCAACAACGATAGATCGCCCTGGCGCTCTGCCAACCGCGGCACCCGGATTTCCACCATCGACAGCCGGTAAAACAGATCCTCTCGAAACGCCCGCTCGGCAATCGCCGCACGCAAGTCCCGATGCGTAGCCGCGATCACGCGGATGTCCACCTTACGCGGCGTCACCGAACCCACCCGCAGCACTTCCTGATTCTGCAGCACGCGCAACAATTTGGCCTGGGTCGAAAGCGGCATGTCGCCGATCTCGTCCAGGAACAACGTCCCGCCATGGGCCTGTTCGATCAACCCCGGCTTATCCGTGGTCGCCCCGGTAAACGACCCCTTGATATGTCCAAACAGTTCGCTTTCAAACAGCGTCTCGACCACCGCCGAACAGTTCAGCACCACCAGCCGTCCACGCGATACAGGACTCAGCCGATGCAGCGCCTGCGCCACCAGATCTTTACCCGTCCCGGTCTCGCCGGTGACGAGCACCGCGCGGTAATGCGGGGCGATGCGCTTGACCTTCGAAAACATCTCCCACATCACGGGACTGTTCCCGATAATGCCTTCAAACTCGGCGTTGGCAAGAACCTCTTCTTCCAACTGCAACGCACGCCGCTTCTGCCTCGCCGCCTCCGCCAGATTGGTGATGCGATCGCGAATCACCGTCAGGGACACCGGCTTATTCAGATAGTCGGACGCGCCGTTTTTGATGGCTTCGACTGCGGTTTCCGTCGAGTAGTGCGCAGTCATGAGAATGACGTCGATCGACGGGTCGATCTCCATCACGCGCTTCAGTACTTCAAGACCCGAGATGTTCGGCATCATCAGGTCGGTGAGTACGATCTGCGGGCGGCGGTCGCGAACCAGCTCTAAACCCAGCTCGGGGGTTTGAGCGGTGAGGACTTCAATTCCGGGCCGCGACAGCGCACTCTCCAGAAGCTCAAGGCTTGCCGGATGATCGTCAATTACCAGGACACGAATATCAGCTGCCGTGTGTCCACTCATGGTCGAACTCATGCTAACAAGCGCACCACCTCTGAGCGCAGAGCCTTGAGCGACACTGGCTTTGCGAGGTATCCCGTAAAGCCGGCCGCCAGGGCCCGTTGACGATCGCCTTGCATGGCGCTGGCTGTCAAAGCCATCACCGGCGTCTCGCCAAAAGCGGGATCGGCGCGCAACTCCTTAATTACGCCAAAGCCATCCAGGCCAGGCATATGCAGGTCCAGAATGATCAGGTGCGGCTGAAGCCGGTGCGCGGCGCTGAGTGCCTCAATGCCGTCGGCAGCCTCATGAACATCAAAGCCTGTTCTTTCGAGGACGGTCCGGACCAGTTCCCGTCCTTCGGCCTTATCGTCGGCCACCAATATGCGTTTCCTCGTCGGGTTCATGCGCTCCGTTTCATCTCAAACGATAGCAACGCCAATTCCAAAGTGGAAAGGGTTGCAGACAAACGGCAAGCCCGCCCGGACCTGCGCCATGTCACCCCAATCCCTGGGGCATTTCACCCAGGCCCTTAGATCGCCGCCAAATAAACCAATCACTTAAGTGTGGAAAAGCGATTGCACCCGAAGGACGCCGGAGGCTTTTGCGTGTTTGGAGTTTTCATCTTTATCTGGTCGTTCGCGCTGATTAGCGGCACCGTCATGGTCTGGCTACTCGCCTGGGCCATCCGCCGCGGTGAGTTCCGCGACCTCCGGCAGGGAGCCCGCATGATTTTTGACGAAGACGAGCCCGTGGGCATCGTCACAGACCACTTTCCGGGAGAGCAGCCGAAATGGTAACGGAATCCAGTTCCGCAGCAGCCGCCTCGCTTGGCGCGCTGAGTACGCCCGAGATTGAAGCTCGCGTCCAGGTGGACCGGTCGAGCAAACAGGTGATCGTGCTCTATTGGGGCGCAGCGCTCTTCTGGCTGACCTTCGCCTCCATCGCCGGCATCATCACCTCGATCAAGTTGCACAACCCCGGCTTCCTGGGCGGCATTGAATGGCTGACCTTCGGCCGTATGCGCGCCGTCCACTGGGATACCGCGATCTACGGCTTCGGCGGTGTGGCCGCCTCGGGTACCTTGCTCTGGCTGCAAGCGCGCCTATGCCAGGTCAGAATGCCCTACACCAAACTGCTCATCGCCGGCGGACTCGTATTCAACGTCGGCATCCTGCTGGGTGTCATCGGGATCTTCATGGGCCAGTCCACCGGCGTCGAGACCCTGGAATTTCCGCTGTGGGCCATGCCCTTCCTCGTCGTACCGTACGTCTTCATCGTGATCGCCAACTTCACGATGTACTTCCAGAAGAAGACCACGCATACCTACGTCTCGCAGTGGTACCTGATGGCGGTAACCGTATGGTTCCCCGTGCTCGTGCTCTCCGCCGAAGCCTGCACCAACCTCGGCGCTGTCGACGGTGTCGCGCAGGCGATCGCCAACTGGTGGTACGGCCATAACGTCGTCGGCTTGTTCGCGACGCCCACCGGCATCGCCGCCGCGTACTATCTGATCCCCAAAGTCATCGGCAAGCCCATCCACAGCTACCACCTGTCGCTGCTGGGCTTCTGGGCCAACGCCATCTTCTACAACTGGGCGGGTACCCACCACCTCACCGGCGGACCTCTCCCGGCCTGGACCATCACCCTCGGCGTCGTCGGCAGCATGATGATGTTCATTCCGGTCATCACCATCGGCATCAACCACCACATGACGATGGTCGGCAGCTTCCACCTGTTGAAGACCAGCCCAACCCTGCGCTTCGCCGTGATGGGCTCGATGATGTACACCTTCGCAAGCTTCCAGGGGTCTCTGGAATCTCTGCGCAGCCACCAGGAAATTACGCACTTCACGCACTACACCATCGGCCACGTGCACCTGGGCATGTACGGCTTCTTCGCACCGTTGATGTTCGCGATGATCTACTACGCGATGCCTCGCCTCATGAATCGGGAATGGAGCAGCGCACGGCTCATCCGCATCCACTTCTGGTGCACGCTCATCGGTACGGCCATTTACGGCGGCGCCATGTGCTATGCCGGCATCCGCCAGGGCATGATGATGAACGACCCCTCGGTACCGTTCCTCAACATCGTGCAGTTCACCGTGCCGTACCTGCAATTGCGTACGCTCGGCGGCGTGATCCTCCTCGCCGGCACCGTGGCGTTTCTCATCAACTTCGTCCGCATCGTAACGCCGCACAAGTTCACCTGGGCAAGCCCCACGATGCTCGATACCGACCGTGACTGGAAGGACATCCTAAAGGCCGAAAAAGGAGCGGAGGCAGCGCAATGAGTAAGACATTCCTTCTCGCATTCGGCATCCTGCTGACGATCCTGTCGTCGGTAACCGGCCTGGTGCTGATTCCGAACTGGCAGTTCCAAAGCCTCAAGCCTGTGGTCAAAGCCGACGGCCGCCGCTACCCGGAAGCCTACTTCGGCGACCAGGACAAAGGCCGCGGCGTCTACATCGCCCAGGGCTGCATCTACTGCCACACGCAGCAGGTCCGCATGAAGGGCTACGGCGCGGACATCCGCCGCGGTTGGGGCACCCGCCGCAGCGTACCTCGCGATTATCTGGAAGATCGCCCGCATCAGTTGGGCACCATGCGTACGGGCCCGGACCTCGCAAGCATCGGCGCACGGCAGCCGTCCGAAAGCTGGCATGCCTTGCATCTGTACAACCCGCAGCTGACGTCGCCCGGTTCGGTGATGCCCCGCTACAACTACTTCTTCGACGAAGTAAAGCGCGGGCAGATGCCACCGGCTGAAGCGATCCGCCTGCCCGGCAACGGACACGGCGATGTCACGCACATCCTGCCGAATGAGCGCGGACGGCAGTTGATTGCGTACCTGAAACGGCTGAATCAATCCTTCCCGCTTCCGGAGGCCAATCAATGAGCTCGATTCACAACGACAACACCGGTCCGGAACAGAACCCCAACCAGGAGCTACCGCCAGATCCGGTACATGTCCTGCATCGTGCAGCGATGCGCGAAATGCAGGAACCTCGTGACGGTATTGCGCCCACCCCCGTGTCGTACATCCTGCTGTGCTTTGCCGCCGTACTGTGGGGCGGCTGGTACATCGGCATGTACGGTGGCACGTGGTCGGCAGACGGCTTAGCCGAAAAAGCTCTGGCCGGCGGCGCCATCACCGCACCTGCGCAGAACCCCATGGAACTGGGCAAGGAAGTGTACGGCGTTTGTATGAACTGCCACCAGGATCACGGCAAGGGCGTACCGGAGAACTATCCGCCGCTGGCGGGCTCCGAGTACGTGCTGGGCGACAAGCGCAGGCTGGCAGCGCTTGTTCTGCGAGGTTTGAGTGGCGACCTGACGGTGTTGGGAAAGCACTACAACTCGCAGATGCCCGCCTGGGATAACCGGGACGACGAAGAGATTGCGGCCGTGCTGACGTACATCCGCAATTCCTTTGGCAACAAAGCCGACCCCATCAGCAAAGAGTTTGTCGCGGCTGTCCGCAAGGAGACCGAGGGTAAAGGTGAATGGCGTCCCGCAACGCTGGATGCGTTCGCCGCTTCCTCAGCACCCGCTCCGGCTGCTCCTTCCGCGGCGCCTCCCACCGCGGCAACACCGCAGGCGCAGCCCAAGTAGGTACGGTTCCTGATGACTCCCACGGTACCTACAGCAAGCTGCGCCTGCATCGATGAAGCGCCCGCCTCCGTCTGGTGGCGGATTGGAGGCGGGGCGTTTCTCGCGATGAACGGTATGGTGTTCAGCATGGCGTTGAACGGCTCCGACGTTACGGCCGAAGAACGTTTCTCGCTGGAACTGACATCCTGCTTCATCGCGTTGCCGGTGTTCCTGCTGCTCGCCGCGGAGTTTGTGGAAAGTGCCTGGCGCAGCCTGCGCCGCCGTCAACTCTCGATCGAATTATTGTTTTTGGTGGGCATCGTCGCCAGCCTCTCGGCCTCCGCGCTGTACTTCATTCGCGGGACCGGTGCAGGCTATGCCGACGTGGCCGCCATGCTGCTTGTCATCTATGCGCTGGGCCGGCAAGTGGGTGCCTACGGCAAACGCCGCGTACTCGCCTCCCTCGAAGAATGGGCGCCCGAAAAACGGCTGGCCCGGCGCATGGATGGCAGTGTTACCGCTGCCTCCAGCCTCAACCCCGGCGACCGCATCCGGATCCTCCCCGGTGAGCCCGTCCCCGTGGATGCGGACGTCCTGGCAGGGTCTGCCTTCGTGCAGGAAACCTCACTAACCGGCGAGAGTTTGGCTGTGCGCAAGGCGGTCGGCGACCTATTGTTGGCTGGATCCTTCCCGCTCGACGGATCGCTCGACGCCGTAGTCATCAAGCCCGTCGAAGAGAACCAGATCGACCGCATCCGTACCCTCGTCGAAGGCGGCCTCAACCGTCCGGGCCGCGAACAAAAGATCGCCATGCAGGCCGTCCGCTGGTTCGTACCGCTGGTCTTTCTGGCCTCACTCGCGACATTCCTTTTCCAATCCCAGTACATGCCGTGGGATCGCGCGCTGTTCATCGCGCTGGCCGTGGCTGTCATCGCCTGCCCCTGTGCCTTGGGCTTTGCGACACCGCTCGCCGTTTGGACCGCCATTGCGCGTCTCCGTGAAATGGGCATCGCCGCGAGGTCGGGAGACGCCGTCGAAAAGCTGGCCGAGATCGACACCGTCGTGTTCGACAAGACAGGCACCCTCACCTTGCCCGAAGAGTACGAAGTGAGTTGGAAGGTGGAGCCCGAATGGCAGACCCGCACCTCGGAGTTGCGGTATCTGCTGCGTGAAGCGGAAGTCGCCAGCCGTCACGCGCTGGCCCGCACGCTGGAGCCGCTGTGGCGAGACGAGCCCGCCGCAGCGGCCACGCATCTCACACATGTACGGCTGCTGCCCGGCTCGGGCATTGAAGCCACCTTCGACGACGGCCGCAGACTGTTTGCCGGCGTCGCCACTGACGACACCAGCGGTCAACTAAGCGTGATGGTGGACGGACAACTCGCCGCGACGATTCACCTGCGCGAACGCACCGTGGACAACGTCAGCCCTGCGGTTGCTGCCCTCGAAGCCATCGGCGTCGACGTGATGCTCGCCACCGGAGATCGCCGCGAAAAGAACGCCGCCGCCATCCCGATCCGCCAGCGCTGGACCGGCCAGACGCCATCCGCCAAGCACGAACTCGTGTCGGACCTGCAGGCCGAAGGCAAGCACGTGCTCTTTGCCGGCGACGGCATCAACGACAGCGCCGCGATGGCCTGGAGCCATGTGGCCTGCGCCGCGCCGGACAGCAACGAAGTAGTGCGCGACGTCAGCGACCTGGCGTTTCTGCATCGCGATTGGGATCAGCTTGCCAAGGCGATTACGCTGGCCCGCAAGACGCGTACCGTCGTGCGCTGGAGCATCGGCTTCTCGCTGGCCTACAACCTGATCGGTATGGGATTTGCCGCAGCCGGCTTTCTACCTCCGCTGGCGTCGGCGTTGTTGATGATGGCATCGAGTCTGACCGTGATCGTCTACTCGATGCACTTGATGGAAGGAGAGGACCGGGTATGAATCCGTGGTTCCTGACGACTTGCGCTTTGATACAGGTCCTGCTGTTCGACCCGGCGCCGCCTCTTCTTCCAGCCGCTGCGATCATCGCCATCACGGGCCTGCTGGCCTGGACTCGTGAGCATTGGAACTCGCATCTCGACATGTATCTCCTGATGCTGGGCCCAGGTTCGTTGGCGATGTTCGCGGCGGGCAAGTATGGTCCTGGGGCGGGCATGGCCTGCCACATCTCCTTTAGCTGGACGCACCTGTTTGTCATGACGGCAGGCATGCTGTTGGTAACCATGCCGCTCACCTGGAAGTACGCACGCTGCGTGGCAGAAGCACGCCGTCGCGGAAACGGCATCGCGTTCCTGGCAATGGACGGCGCCGGTATGGCCGTCGGTATGGCGCTCGCGCATCTGCCCGCCATCGCACTATCGGGTCACGCCGCACCTCCGGCATGGGTCAGCCACGCCGTGATGCTCGTCGGTATGGCCGGCGGTATGCTCGCCGCACACGCGCTCTACGTACTGTGGAACACGCGCCTCGTGGAAGACCCGCAGCTCGAAAGCAGCGTCCGCTAGGCCGTATCGCCAAACACCAGGCGAACCATATTCGCCTGCATTGGCAACTCTTTCGTACCCGCGCCGTACCCGATGCTGCGAATCGTCATTGCAGGCATGTTGCCAAAACTGCTGGCAAGGCTCGCCACCAAGGCCGCGCCGGTAGGCGTCGCCAGTTCCCCGCGCGCGTCGTTGGAATAAACCGGCACTCCCTTCAGGATCTCCGCCGTAGCAGGCGCAGGCACCGGAAGCCGCCCGTGCGCCGTCTCCACCATCCCCGTACCCACGTTCAGCGGCGAAGCGACAACCTTGTCTGCGCCCAACAGCTCAAAACCCAGACAGACGCCCACGATGTCCGCAATGGAATCGATCGCGCCGACCTCATGGAAGTGCACTCGCTCCTCGGGCATCTGATGGATCCCCGCTTCCACCTTGCCAATCAGCTGAAACACAGCCTTGGCGCGCTCCTTCGCCGCATCCGGAATGCTGGCGGCGTCAATCATCGTCAGGATTTTGGAGAGATGCCGGTGCGGCGCATCGTCCTGCGCATAGACGTTGAACTTGGTTCCCGCGATGCCCTTCTTGCGTACCTTGACGAACTCGAACTTCGCCTCCAGCCCGAACGATTCCAGCGCAGCAAGGATCGGCTCCCGCGGGACACCAGCGTCCACTAACGCGCCCATCAGCATGTCTCCACTAACGCCGGAGTAAAGGTCGAGATAACAGATCTTCATAGAAGGTTTACGCGCGCGCCAGTTACCCTGAATGGTGATGATGCGCCTTCTTCTATTGTTGCCTGCTGCCGTGGCTTTGACACTGAGCGCCGCGGAAGTACACACCATGACGTTGCGGCAAGCGGTGGACGCGGCGATGAAGCAGAACCCCGACATCGCGCTGGCCCGCCTCGATGAGCAGAAGGCGCGCTACGGTGTTCGTGTGGCGCGCGATCCGTTCTCGCCGCGCCTCTACGCTGGCAGCGGCATCGGCTATAGCTGGGGCATCCCGCAAAGTGTGGAAGGCGCCACGCCGTCCATCGCGACAGTGAAGGGCCTCATGTCGATCTACAACCGCCCGCAGAGCTTCCGCGCCACACAGGCCAAAGAGCAGGAACACGGCGCGGAAATCGAGGTCGGCCGCCGTCAGGAAGAGGTCGCCTATCGTACCGCAAGCTTGTTCCTCGCCGCCGAACAGAACCAGAAGACCGTCGAGTACCTGCGCAAGCAAGTGGACGGCCTCGCCAAGGCATCCGGTGTCGTGGCAACGCGCGTCGCGGAAGGTCGCGAACTTCCCATCGAAAAGAAGAAGGCCGAACTCGCCGTCGCCAAAACCCGCCACCGCCTGACGGAATTCGAAGGCGACCAACTCGCGCTAGAAGCCGATCTGGCAATGGTTCTGGGCATGAACGCTGGGGATCGCGTACAGCCCGCGCGTGAAGAACGCACCCCACTTCAGGTGCCTGCCAATGAAGAGGAAAGCATCGCGCAAGCGCTCGCCGGCAACAAGCAGATCAAAGGACTCGAATCGCAGATCCACGCCAAGAGCTTGGAGGTAAAAAGCTATCTCGCCGAACGCTATCCCAAAATCGACTTTGTATCCTCGTACGCCCTACTCGCGCGCTTCAACGGCTACGACCAGTTCTTCAACAAGTTCCAGCGTCACAACACGCAGGTGGGCCTTTCGATCTCCGTCCCGCTACTTGTGCCGCCCGGTGCCAAAGCGTACGCCATGCAGGCGGAGACCGACGTTGCCAAGCTGCGCAACCAGGTCAATCAGGTACGCAGCAAGGTGAGCGCCGACATTCGCGAGGCGTACATCGGCATTCGCAAAGCGGAGTCCGCGCGCGACGTGGCCAAGCTCGATCTGGACGTCACGCGCGATCAGGTAGGCGTGGTCATGGCCCGCTACGAAGAAGGTCGCGCATTGCTGAAGGACCTCGAAGAAGCGCGCGTCGCCGAGGACGAAAAGTGGGTGCTGTACTTCGCGTCGCAGAACGCCGTGGAACGTGCGCGGTTGGAACTGTTGCGTCATTCCGGAAGCTTGATGGCGGCCCTCCAGTAATGATCTCGGTTCCTGTCACCACATCCGACGCAGGCCGGCGCCTCGATCACTTCCTGCAAGCCAGCCTGCCGCAGTTCAGCCGCTCTCGTCTCCAGGAATGGATCAAAGACGGCCGCGTGCTGGTAAACGCCAAGGCCGTGACCAAGACCTCGCTAGTGCTCAAAGGCACCGAGGCGATCACTGTCGAACCCGCCGCACCACCGCCTTTGCACGCCGTCGCGGAAGACTTGCCGGTGGAGGTGCTGTACGAAGACGCCGATGTCGTAGCGGTCAACAAACCAGCAGGCATCGTCGTTCACGCCGGCGCAGGCAATCACAAAGGTACGCTGGTGAACCGCCTGGTACACCGCTTTGAGACGTTGTCGTCGGTCGGCGGCGACGCTCGTCCCGGCATCGTACACCGGCTCGATAAAGACACCAGCGGAGTGATCCTGGTGGCCAAGAATGACGCAGCACATCGGGCTCTGGCCGAACAGTTTTCATCACGCACGACGGAAAAGATCTACCTGGCCCTGGTACAGGGGCTGGTAAAGCCGGACGCCGATAAGATCACGCTCAAGATCTCGCGCGATCCACAGCGCCGCGTCCGTATGTCCGCCCGCGAAGACGTCGGCCGCACCGCGCTCACCGAGTACAAAGTGCAGGAGCGTTTTGCCGCCGCCAAGTGCACGTACCTGCGCATCCGCATCGGCACCGGCCGCACCCACCAAATCCGCGTACACATGTCCACCATCGGACACCCCATCGTCGGCGACGGACTCTACGGCGGAAGTACGCGAATGGGCCTGAAGGACCGCTTTTTCCTACACGCCCACCGCATCCGCTTCGACAGTCCGACCACAGGTGAGCGCATCACAGTAGAGGCGCCTTTGCCGGACGATCTTGCTGCGTTTTTGAAGTCCTTATCGTGATATCGTGGGTGACTTGCCGGCCACTGCATCCACAACTTCTGTGAGCGCCGAAGGTTCCGCCGCCATCGCCCCTTTGCCGAACTGGCAGCGATGGGCCACCGTATGGCTGCTTTGCCTGGGCGTCATCATCGCCTACATCGATCGCGCCAACCTCTCGGTGGCACTGGCGCAAAAAGAGTTCACGCAGTTCTTTCAGCTCACCAACAGTGACCGCGGAGCCCTGAACTCAGCGTTTTTCTGGTCGTACGCGCTGCTACAGATCCCCGCCGGGATGCTCGTCGATCGCTTCGGCGTCAAAAGCCCGTACACGATCTTCTTCGTGCTGTGGTGTTGTATCTCAGCCGCGACAGGAATGGTGCAAACCGTCACCATGCTGATCTTCATCCGCATGCTGCTGGGCGTGTTTGAAGCCTTGGTAACCCCAGCCAGTTTCCGCTGGATCCGCTACAACACCCCGGACCGCTCACGCGGCCTCGCCACCGGCATCTTTATGGCAGGCACCAAGTACGGTCCTGCAGCGGGCGCGTGGCTTGCAGCGCACTTCATCGGCGCGTACGGCTGGCGGACCATGTTCGTCGTCCTTGGCCTCGGCGGCCTTTTTTGGCTTATCCCATGGGCATTGCTTGTCCGCAATAACGATCGCGAACTCGAAGCCGCAAGCGCCAAAGCGAACGCGACGCAGAAAATGCCTTTCCTCACCGTGATGCGCAAACCGGCCATCTGGGGCGTGCTGATCGGCACGTACTGCTACAACTACTTCGTCTTCTTTTCGATGACCTGGCTGCCCGCGTACTTCGCCGAGCGGCGGGACCTGTCGCTAAAGGACTCGGGTGCCTACACCGCATTCAGCTTTGGCGGCATGGCGACCGTAGCGATCCTCGCCGGGTGGGCCGCAGACAAGCTGATCGAACGCGGCTGGAACGCGGTAGCCGTGCGCCGCGGCTTCACGCTGGCGGGCTTTGCCGTCGCGTCTTTGGAGATCTTTGGGGCACTGTCCAACTCGAACGAGTTCGCGCTGACAATGGCGATCGTGTCGCTCAGTGGACTCGGACTTGCGACGGCCAATTACTGGGCCTTGACGCAGACTCTGCTGCCCGGCGCGGCGGTCGGTTCCATCGCCGGGGCGCAGAATACGGCATCGAATCTGGCAGGCGCTACAGCTCCTTTGTTTACCGGCTGGTTGATGACCGCCACCGGCAACTATGAGGCTCCGATGTACGCGATTTGGGGCTTTTTGCTCACCGGCATGGGCGCGTACGCCATCCTGGTTCGCGAAAAGTACACCAAATAAGGACTAAGCTAATCGAGAGTCGGCGGCAACAGGATCGACTCTTCGATCTCGTGTCGCGTCGCTTGGCTCAGGCCGCGAGACTCCTTCATGCATTGGACAAGGTGCAAGTTGGCCGTGAGGTACTTGTTCAGACAATCCGCGTCCTGTAGATTGAGAGCACGCGCACGAGCAATGGCCTGCGTCATTACGTGCTCACCGTCGCGAGCGATGACGGCAGCGAGGATGCGATCACGGACGAGATCACGGGAGTCAGCAAGAGCACCTGCGCTGAAGAGGGCGCGGTCGAGGGTGCGGGCTAGGTCGGGATCCAGTGCGCGACCTCGCGCTAAAGTGACCACCGCCCACATCAGATAACGTCGTCGCGCAGGTACCTTTTGAAAAACCGGGATCCCAGTTGACACTTGGACGGCGCACCAACGGAGCAGCTCGGTGACACGCTGATTGTTGTTCAGCGTAGGATCCACCATGCGGTGCATCCTTGGAATCAGGTAGTCGCCGTCGGTCAGATTGGCTAACAGAAGCCAGACTTCTCGCCAACGAGAGTCTCCAATAACGGTTCCCATTTCGGAAAGTAGAGCTGGATTCGCGATCACTCTACGCGCGGACAGGTATTCTTGGAAAGTGAGATGGGAGAACGAATAGATATCCTTGGCCCGAGGTGCGAGCAGTCCCACTCCAGCCGCCGCGATGCGTAAGAAATCCTCTTTGTGAACGTCAATGCCCTTGGCGGACAGAAGAGTGTTTGCCTGCTTTCGTAGGTCTTCCGCCTCAAAGAAGTACTCGTGCTTTTCAAAGCGTGTGAAGGCGATCTCCTCCAAGGTCTGCTCCAAAACATCAACGCTGAGCGCAAAGCGTCCTTCAATCGCGCGCAGATTGTCCCACTTCCGCAGCATTACCTCCAGCCCGGCTTTATACAGCGAAGCGCGCGAGCCATCGAGGTCCCCACGGTCCTCAAATATAAGGCACAGCAAGGTTAGCAGCAATGGTTTGGTGGCGAGTTCTGCAAGTTTCGGATTGCTAGCCAGTTTGCTTAGGAACGCATCAGCCATGTGCTGCATGGCGTTGCGGCGAAACCAACGATTGACGAACACACGGATCTGCGTGGTGTTGAAGTCCGCCATTTCGACGTCGACAAAGTTGGGGAAGCGGTAATCTTTAGCCACCACCCGGCAAGTCATCAGTATGGGGCATGAAGTGTTGCGCGCAAGGCGCTCCACATCTCGGCGGATCGCATCAAAACGGTCCGCTTCGGTTTCGTCGAGGCCATCCAACAGGAAGAGCACGCGTCCTTCGGCGAGCAGAGGTGCCCAGTCCACGTTCGGATGCTCGTTGGCAACCCATTGTTCGATGGTCAGCTTGGACTTGGATAGTTCGAGCAGAGGGCAGAACACCGGCACGCAGCCAGGCTGGAACTCTCCGCGGCGGCACTGCATCGCCAGACGATACAAGAATGTCGTCTTGCCTGCACCGGGCGCACCGTAGATCATCAGGCGCTTGTGCTTGGCTGCAGTCGCCAAACCTTCTGCGCGTTCCAGCGCGCGTGGCAAGCCAAAGCGTTCAAACGGAGCACTTCGCGCCTTTTTCTGCAGTTCGTCGAGGTCGCAGATGGCGTCTTCGCTCAGCTTTTCCATAATCTCGACGTCGGTATAAATCGCATCGGCCTCCACAGGCTGTGTTCGGTACACGACCTTCATCGTGCCGCACCGAGTGGAAATCGATTGCGACACCGCCGCGCGGGCATTGCGCACGAGCACATCAATTGAGACCGCCGCGCCGGGGGCTACATCCGGCCCGCCTTGCGCCGCGAGACAAGCAAGGAACTTGGCGATGCTGGCATAGTCCTTCCTACGGAAAAACAGCGGCAGCACGTTCCACTGCTGGAGTTGCTTCAGCCGAGCGCCAAGGTCGGCGGGTTCCTGCAGCAGTGCAAAGTGCTTCAGGCCACGTCCCTTCACTGCGGCTCTCAGCACTCTTACAGTTCGATCCGTTTCCAGGCTGCAGCCGAGGAACAAGATGGTCTTGCTAACGATTGCGGCTTCCAACAACTTGGGCAAAGCCAGATCAGGATTTGGCTGGTCGGGGTCGCCGTACGCTCTCTGATACTGCGCCCGCGTCAGGATCCAGTCGTCCTCGTTGCCCTCGACATTGCCATGCAGCTTGAGCAGCATGGACTTGCCCTGCTGCATAGCACCGGACGCTTCATGCAGATCGTTGCCCTTAAGCAACCACTGGAACTTCTTGCCAGCGCTTTCAAAAACGTCCTCCAAGACCGTGTCCAAATTCGTTGTGAGAACAAGGTTTGGGGCCATCCGCGCCAGTTCAAAAACAGCCTCCGTATTCGGTTCCAGCGGACGCCGTTTGAAGGCTTCGCGAATCGCTTCCGCAAAGGTGTCCGGCGCGACTTTTCTTGCAACGCGCTCGGCTGCTTCCTCGAACAGGCTTGAATCGACGAAAGTTCGCACCTCCCCACGAACGGCGTCGTTGGGAGCAAGGCCCAACAGCAGGTCTTTCCAATTGGGATAGCCGAAGGGAATCGAAAGTCCAGCACCGACAAAGGGAACAATGCTGGATCGTTGCAGTTCTAATTCCCGCAGATTCTTCTGATTGTCGGCAATATTGCCAAGAATCTGAAGCGCGTCGTCAACAAAAGCCATTGAGCAGCTATCGTAACGCACAGCTTACGTACCCATTTTGGGTACTCAAATACCCTTTATGGGTACGACACGACCTATGGGAACTTTGTTGTAAACAAACTAGTTATTTGTCTGAGGTGCCTGCGCAGGGTGTGGAAAAAGAACGAAGCGCGAGGTGTGTTGAGGGAATTTGAGGTGTTTGGTGGACGGCATGGGATTCGAACCCACGACCCCCACGTTGCGAACGTGGTGCTCTCCCAGCTGAGCTAGCCGCCCACTTTGGCTCCACTTGAGTTTAACATTGCGGAACTCCGTTTTCCAACCTTGGTGGCGACGCCGCCGGGCAGTGTAGGCTTAGAAAATATGAGACCAATCTCCGCATCCTCGCGGCGCCAATTCCTGATGACGGCGGGCGCCGTTGCCGCTGCCGCTTCCGCCACTACTGGCTGGGCTCAGGCGAATGACCGCGTTCGGGTGGCTGTGATCGGCGTGGGATCCCGCGGGACCGCTCACATCAAAGAGATGGCGCCAGTCGCCGGCATCGAAGTGGCCGCCGTCGTCGACCCCGATACCAATCGCGCCGAAAAGGCTGCTTCGGAGATCAAGGCGCGGACGGGCAAGGGTCCGCGCGTCGAATCCGACATGCGCCGGGTGTTTGACGACAAAAACATCGACGCGGTGACCATCGCCACCACCAACCACTGGCACGCGCTGACGGCGATCTGGGCGATGCAGGCCGGCAAGGATGTGTACGTCGAAAAGCCGGTGTCCCACAACATCTATGAAGGCATCAAGCTGGTGGAAACCGCCCGCAAGTACAATCGCATCGCGCAAGGCGGCACGCAGCGGCGCTTTTGGGGACCTTGGCGCAAGGCTGTCGAACTCCTGCACGGCGGGTTGATCGGCGACATCTACCAAGGCAACTTTATCTTTCCGGGGAATCGCGACTCGATCGGCTTCAAGCCCAATGCGCCCGTACCCGGTTGGCTCAATTGGGACCTCTGGCTCGGACCCGCACCCATGCAGCCGTATCATGAAAATCTTGTCCACTATAACTGGCACTGGTTCTGGGATTTTGGTAACGGCGAGTTGGGCAACAACGGCATCCACATGATCGACATCGTGCGGTGGGCGATGAATCGCAAAATGCCCAGCAAGGTCTATTCGACGGGCGGTCGCTTTGGGTACAAAGACCAGGGGCAGACGCCGAATACGCAGAACGTGGTGTGGACCTACGACGACGGCGCGCAGATCGTCGGGCAGTTGCGTGGGCTGTACACGCCGGAGCCGATGCAGTGGGATTTTTGGGGATCCAAAGGCCAAATGCACATCGCGGCGAATGGCAAGATGACCGTCACTCTGGGCCGCAATAAGAAGCCCGAGCCCGACATCACAGACATCCCGGCGAACATCGACCATTTCGCCAACTTTGCCGAAGCCGTGCGCGCGCGGGATCGCAAACTGTTGCATGCCGAGATCGAAGAGACCGCGATCTCGACGGCCATGTGCCACCAGGGCAACGCGTCGTACCGGCTGCAGCGTGAGTTGAAGTTTGATCCGGCGACGATGAAGTACGTGGGCGATGCGGAGGCAAATGCATTCTGGACGCGCAAGTATCGCGCGCCGTATGTGGTGCCGGAAAAGGTCTAGGGCTTTGCGGCGGCGGCGAAGGTCCATGGGGCGCCTTGCCGGAAGGTGTACACACGAACCTGACGGATTGCAGAAGGCAGAGTGGCGCTGAAGGTATAGGCGCCCTCTGCCTTTTCTGCCGGATGCGGGAATGCAGCGGCCCATACCTGGCCATCCGCGACAAACAAGACCGCGTCCGGCGTTGTTGGTGTATGAACCGTGCCGCTGATGCGCCAACGATGATCCGCCATCGTATTCGTCTGCATGTTCACCAGCGCGACCGACGGATCCGGCTGGGCATCGCTGCGCGGGACGTCGACAGGAATGCGGTGCAGCACGCCAAAACCTTCGAGCACCGGCGCCACCTGCAGCGGATGCTGGGCGTTTGGATATGTCTGATAGACGGCTCAGTCGCCTTCCGTGGGTCGCGGCAGCGAGAGGCAGAGGTGCGCAAACCTGCTGGCTCGAGCATTGATTCCCGCCGCGCGTATCGCAAAGTAAGAATGTCCGGTATGCATCGCGAACACGACACACCATGCCAGCACAGCCCATCGGTTCGCCGGCAAGGTAGCGGACAGCAGCCATGCGAGCGCGACATACACAAGCACCGCCACTGTGGTGTAGCGCGAGGCAAAGGCCTGCGATGCGCCCATTTCCAAACGCCCAGAGGTAACCACCGCGAGCGAGACGAGCGCGTAAGCGGCCAGCACCAGGAATGGGTACGCCGTCGCATTGCGGCGTTGCCGCCACGTGGCTGCCGCCAGCGCGAAAACAGCGACGGCACCGATCAATGGCGCGATGAGATCGTGCCCCAGCGCAAACGGCGATCCGATCAGCGACAGCAGGAAGCGGATCGCCTCGAGCGGATGCCGGACGGCATACCAAGCGTCCCGGCGAGCCACATAGAGATCTGAAAAATACAAAGCGGCATTGATTCCAAATGCAGCTAGAGCGACCAGCAGGCTTAACAGCCCGGCTCGCCGCAGCGCGAGGCAAGCCAGCACAGCCACCCAGCAAAGAAGGCCATTCGCAAAGGACCATGTCGCGATACCGGCCAGTACGCACGCGCCAGCGACGTGAGCGGCATGAACACGCGGCGGATGACAGAGAAGATACAGGATGCCGGCCAGACAGGGCAGCGGCATCACAAACATCAGCTGATTTCCCCAAAGCCAGTTTTCGAGCTGGATTGGCGCGAACAAAAGGGCATTGGTAAGCAGAAGGATAGCGCCGCGCCTGGGCGCAGGAGACAAGCTGTTGCCGAGTCTCGACAACAGCCATGCGGTGACACACATCAGCAGCCACGTCACGACCATGCGTGCCCGCAGGTCGCCGCCAAAGGCACGGTCGAGAGGTAGCGCAATCAGTCGCGGAAAGAGCGGGCGGCTTTCGTTGGCCTGAAGGGGCAGCAGCTTGAGAAGCTCGCCTCGCTCCGCCGCGCTATGTAGTTGGAAGAGGAAATCCCAGTCGTCGAACACCGGCAGAGGCGATCCAAACTGCCAGATCATCCACAGCGGGATGAGAGCGACGAGCCACGATGGGTTCAGGCGGCGGAGCATGCCTTGGCGTAACGCTGGGCGATGGCGCGGACGTGTTCCACCAGCTCAGCAGGTTGCTGGACTTCGAAATCGGTTCCGATCAAGACAAGATGCATCGCCAGACTTTCGTAACTTTGCCCGCTGGTTTCAAACCAACAGGAATGCTTGTCGATGGGCTCGATGATACCGAACTGTGCGGGTATGCGTTGCGACATCGCTTCCGCAGCGGCCAGCAGCTTCACCCTGGCTTTGCGTGCCGGGGCCTGCCAAAGTCCGCGTGAGACGTACTCGGCAAGATCCTGCGCGGGCGGCGTTCGCGGGGTGAATTTGGGGCCGGTTTGGGTGTTCTTGGCAGCGATTCGATCGGCGCGGAAGGTACGCCAGTCTTTGCGGGCGGTGTCCCAGGCGACGAGGTACCAACGGCGGCCGAAGTGTACCAGGCGATGGGGTTCCACAGTGCGCCGCGAGGGCGCGCCCTTGTGGTCTGCATAGTCGAAGTGGAGTTGCTGCAGGTCGCGGCAGGCGCCCGCGATGTACGAGATGAGGTTGGCGCTCACCGGTGGCGCGTACTTCGTTTGACGGGGCGCTCTCACCACCATGGACTGCAACGCTGCAACACGAGTTGCCAGCCTGGGCGGAAGAAGCTGTTCCATCTTCGACAGCGCTCGGAGGCTCGATTCTTCCACGCCCTGAATCCCGCCCAAAGTGTTGGACCTCAGTCCAACAACAACGGCCACCGCTTCATCGTCTTCGAGCAATAGAGGCGGCATGTCGCTACCCGCGCCCATCTGATAGCCACCCTCCACGCCAGACGTGGAATGAATCGGGTACCCCAAAGACCGCAGCTTATCGACATCGCGTCGAAGTGTGCGCGGGGTGACTTCCAGGCGACTGGCAAGGTCCGCTCCGGACCAATAACGGCGGCCCTGAAACAGACCGAGCAGGCGAAGTAAACGCGCTGACGTTTCGAGCATTGCGATTTCAGAGTCGCACACATCGAGGACAGAAAGTGTCCGCAATGGCCTGTACGCTCAGGTCATGGAAAACAAAACACTCTGCCAGACGATTTGCTTCGATTACGAACGGGAAGTGGAACAGACGCGCCGTATGTTGGAGCGCGTGAACCTGGAGACGCCGGGCCTTTCGGACTATCGTCCGCACCCGAAGTCGATGACGTTGAACCGGCTGGCGACCCACATCGCGGACCTGCCGGGATGGCCCGCGTTCATGCTCGAAAGCGAAGAGTTTGTGCTGCCGGAGAACTTCCAACCGGAGGTGAGCGCCAGCAGCCGAGCACTAATGGAGAAGTTTGAGGCGTGTGTGGAGCGCGGGCGTAAGGCGATTGCCAACGCTACGGATGAGGATATGAAGAAGACGTGGACCTTCCGGTATAAAGACTACTCGTCGTCCGGCGCGCGGCCGGATGTGGTTCGCAGCACGATTAACCACATGGTGCACCATCGCGCGCAACTCGGGCTGTACCTTCGCCTGAACGACGTCGCGATTCCGGGTATGTATGGTCCGTCGGCAGACGAGGCGTTTTAGGGCCGGGGAGCGGGGAACAGGCGATTGGCGCGGGATTGCAGGAACTTGGCGCGGCGCTGGAAGATCAGGTTGATCACGCGATTTTCCGGCGCTTCGTTGGGGTCGATCTTAAGCGCGAGGTTCAACAAGCGGTCAAACTCCGCGCGATTCTTCAGCGCCACCATGGCGGACTCAGCATACGCGACATGCAGTCCCGCAAGCTTGCCGTTGCTCAACGCCAAAGCGCGTTCGTAGTGCGTCTTGGCTAACGCCGCGGCGCGGTCCACTGGAGCAAAAGGACGCGCCATTTCGTACGTCATCAGAAAGCCGTGCAGGGCGCCCTTGTCGTATGTTTCGTCCAATTCCAAGGCGCGATTGATAAGTGCTTCAATCTGGGTCAACTGCGGCAGCATGAACATGTCTTTGGACACAGAGATCGCGCCCGCCCAGCCTACGGCCGTCCAGAACACGACATCGACATCCGCCTTGGTGAGCGACTGTACAGCCTTTTTGGGGTCTGCCTTCAGGTCCGCGGAGAACGTGGGGCGCTTCTGTTCGAGATAGCGCAGACCGTAGTTCCGTCCACGCAAAAACAGCTTGACGGCGCGAGCCTTGCCAGCCTGCGCCGCCACACGATCTTTGTCCTCGATCTCTTCCGCGTCCTGCAGCACAAAGCCGTAGGCATACTGTGAAAAGCCCTTGCAGAGCGAGACCAGAATCTCAGTATTTTTGGGGTCTTCGCGAAGAACCGTCTCCATCAGCTTGAGACTGAAGGGAAGCGCACCTTTGATGAGTTCGGGGTCTTCGTCTTTGGCGAACTCGTCGGCCGCACCGGACAGTGCGGTCGCCATGGACCGCACCGCCGTCTTGCGGATCGAACAAGCTGCCGTGGTGATCAGCAGCGTAAAGATAAGGAAACGTCTCACAGAGTTTTCGCGGAAGCCAGATAGATAGCGTTCAAGACCAGCTTAAACGTACCAAACGACTGGCCGCGGAACTGCGGACGGAAGCCGTACAAAACCACCTTGCCTTTGCCATGGGTCGCTTCCATCATGATGCCCTTGCCCAGCACCTGCCGTTCGCCGGAGATCCATCCGGAGGCCAACAGATCCTTGCGGGCATAAGACGCAACAGTCTTGGTTTCGCGATCGCCAGTGTTGAATTCGCGCATCAAGGTGATGTCGAACGCCTGGCCACCTTGCGAGTACGCGATGGCCTCTTCCTGCATGCCAAAGGCCAGCGGATTCTTGGGGTCCACCGTGATGCGGATCAGCGAACCCGGGCAATAGTAGCCGCCCTCTCCGCCGCCTTCACCTGTACGAAGGTTCAAGCGAACCGGAAGCGGGAACAAGGAAGCGGGAAGTTCCGTGGCCTGGTCGAACGCAAGAAGCGTACCGCCGTCGCGTACAAACTTCTGCAGGTTTGCGACGCCCTCCACTTCCAGACCTCCGGTGAACTCGGGACGTTGGCGTGAGCCGCCCTCCTCACCACCCGCGCGTCCGCCGCGACCTTCACCATCGCGAATGCCGTGCAGGATGGAGTTCATCGCTTGCGACGCCAGGATGATGGTGTCGTACTTCGCTTTGAGGTCGCCCTTCTTGAAGTCCGCATCCTTCAACATCGTGTGCGGAATCTTGTAATAGTCGAGCGTCCAGTCGGTCCAGCCCGCGTCCATGTTGGTGGAATGCGGTTCGTAGATACCAACCCGAGGCGGGGCGAGTTCCCAAGCCGCATTGTTGAAGCCGGCGTCGCCTTCCGTGAGGATCGTGCCGTCCTTCGCCCAACGTACCTTCTTGCCCGCGCTGAGTTGCTGCGCGGTGAACAGGAACGACGAATTCTCCTTGTGGTCCTTCGAGGCGGGACCCAGTGGGATCTCCGCCGGCATGTCCTCCAACTTGGCGTTGAACGGCGTATTGATGCGGTCTACCTTCACGCCCATCAGCATGTTCAACGTCCAACCCGCGGAATCGTACGGCCGCTTGGTTGGACCTGTCGTACCCACCTTCAGCTCCGGATACTTGTGCGGCTCCATGAGGTCGACAAGATAACCGCGGAAGGGTTGCGAGGTCAGCATCACCGCCGTACCCTCAGGGAACTTCTTGCCGTCTGCTTCAAACGGAGCGTTGGCACGCTTGATAGCCACGCCGCCCATCGCCAGACGGGACAGCATCTCTTTGGCGCTCGATGGGTCCCACTGCTCGGGCGACACGGCGTACGCCACCGCGCCCTGCTTCGATTCGATGTTGTTGCGCGCCACTTCCCAGGCTTTGGTGAGGAAGTGGTCGCTACGTACAGCCGCGTGATCGAGGATCGCGAAGTCGACGGTGAGGTTGTACTCAATCGCGTCCCGCAGATCCCACTTGCCGCCCATCCACGGCATCGGATAGAACACCGAAGGTTCGCGAGTGGGGATGCCGTTGGCGAAGCGTTCTGGAAAGTCTTTGGGATTGACGGTGCGCGACTGCGCGTAGCCCCAGCCAGCGGTTTCCGTCAAAATGCCGTGCATATTGTGGAATGCAGGTACGGACCGCAAGCCGCCATTCCACCAGGCGTCGAAGCCGACGTACGAAATCGCGCCGGTTTTGCCTTCGCGCGCAAGGCGCTCTTTCATCACCGACCCCAATCCGTTGATGCCTTCCATGATCGTGGCCGGGATGTTGGGATTCAGCGGTTCGCCATACGGCGGGATGAAAATCCGCGCAGGATACGGCGCGGTTTGATGCTGGTTGTACACGATCTGCGGGAACCATTCGTGGAACAGCAGTTTGGTGACATGGCGTGTCTCCACCAGGTTCATCATGTACCAGTCGCGGTTGTTATCATGCCCCGCGTACTTGTGATAAAGCTTCACCATCGGCGCGTTTTCATAGGGCGAACCGGCATTGGCGCGATACCACTCGTTCAGCCAATCCGTACCGTCGGGGTTGATGCTCAACACCTGCAGCGTGATGACATTTTCACGGATGCGCTTGACCTCGTCGGACTCATCGGCAAGGAGCTTATACGCGAGGTCCGGCATGTGCTGCACGGGCGCGACCTCAGAGCTATGGATGCCGGCGTCGATCCAGACAATGGCCTTGCTCTGCTTGGCAAGGGTCTTGGCTTCTGCGGGCGATGCGAGGCCCAACGCCAGCTTGCGGTTCATTTCTTTGTATTGCGCCAGCTTTTTGATATTGTCGGCTGACGAGATGATCGCGACGTACATGGGGCGGCCATCGGTGGAGGTACCGAACCGCTCAAGCTTCAGGCGGTCCGTCGATTTTTCGAGCTTTTGGAAATACGCAACAGTCTCGGCGTAGTTGACCATCTTGCGTTCGTCACCCGGGGTGAATCCGAAATGCTCTTTCGGAGTGGGGACGGCCGCGAAAATAGCGCTCGCCAGCGTGACTGCGAGCAATGAAGCACGGTACGTCATTAGAGGACAATAGTACTATGCAGCAGAACGCTAAATGTCGCGTCGGGCTCGTGCAGATGAGCTGTTCCACCGACGCCAAGGAGAACCTGGAAAAGGCCCTTGTCAAGATCCGGGAGGCCGCCGCCATGGGCGCGCAGGTCATCTGTTTGCAGGAGCTGTTCCGGTCTCAGTACTTCTGCCGCATCGAAAGCGCAGAGTTGTTCGACCTCGCCGAGCCGATCCCCGGCGAATCTACGGATGCCATCGGCAAGCTGGCCAAAGAGCTGAAGGTAGTCGTGGTCTCATCGCTGTTTGAAAAGCGCGCGCAGGGCCTCTATCACAACACCGCCGCGATCCTGAATGCCGACGGCGAATTGCAGGGCATCTACCGTAAGATGCACATCCCGGACGACCCGCTGTACTTCGAAAAGTTTTACTTTACGCCCGGCGACATCGGGTTCAAGAACTTTGATACGCCGTTTGGCCGCATCGGCGTGCTGGTGTGTTGGGATCAGTGGTACCCCGAAGGCGCCCGTCTCACCGCGATGCAGGGCGCGTCGATTCTGTTCTATCCGACGGCCATCGGCTGGCATCCGCATGAGAAGGAGCAGTACGGCGAGGCGCAGTTGGACGCCTGGCGGACCATTCAGCGGTCGCATGCGATTGCCAACGGCATCTACGTCGCGGCTGTGAATCGCATCGGCTTTGAAGGTACGCCGGACAATGGCCTGGAGTTCTGGGGCAATTCGTTCCTCGCCGATCCGTTTGGCCGCATCTTGCAGCAGGCGTCGTCGGATAAAGAAGAGATTTTGGTTGGCGAGATCGACCCAGCTCTGCAGGACGAAGTCCGCCGCAACTGGCCTTTCTTCCGAGATCGCCGCATTGATGCGTACGACGGCATCACCAAGCGCTGGGCATCATGATTTCGACCCCGCGTTCCTTAGGTTTTCGTATGCCAGCCGAGTGGGAGCCACATGAAGCGACGTGGCTGGCATGGCCGCATGAAGAGTCGGATTGGCCCGGAAAGTTTGAGCCGATCCCGTGGCTGTATGGCGAGATCGTCGCGCGATTGGCACGCGTGGAGCGGGTCCGCATCCTGGTGAAGGATGAGGATCATCGCGAATCGGTACGTGAGATTTTGCAGAAGGTCCACGCGGATTTGAATGCCGTGGACTTCTACGTCTATCAGACCAATCGCAGTTGGACTCGCGATTTTTGCCCCATTTTTGTGAAGAATTCGGAGAAGGTGGCGGTAACAGACTGGATCTTCAACGGCTGGGCGAAGTACGACAACTGGCTGGATGACAACGCGGTGCCGATGTTCGTGTCGCGGCAGTTGGGGATGCACAACTTTGAGCCCGGCATGGTGCTGGAAGGCGGCAGCATCGACGTCAACGGCCGCGGGTCGTTGATCACAACGGAGGAGTGCCTGCTGTCCGACGTGCAGGCGCGGAATCCGGGATGGTCGCGTGCGCAGATTGAGCAGAAGTTCAGCGATTATCTGGGCATCGACGATGTGATCTGGCTACGCAATGGGATTGCGGGCGACGATACGCACGGCCACGTCGACGACATCACGCGGTTCACCGATGCGCACACGATCGTAACGGTGCTGGAGCCCGACAAGAGCGACTACAACTACGAGCCTACACACGAGAACCTGGGTCTGCTGCAGGATCGCAAGGATCTGCGGATCGTGACCTTGCCGATGCCGTCGCCGGTGTACTTCGATGGTCAGCGGCTGCCAGCGAGTTATGCGAATTTCTACATCGCGAACAAGCTGGTGCTGGTGCCGACGTTCCAGGACAAGAATGATCGCATGGCGTTGAATACGATTGCCGAGCTATTTCCGGGTCGCGATGTGGTGGGGATCGCGTGTACGGATTTGGTGCTAGGCCTGGGTACGCTGCACTGCATGACGCAGCAGCAACCTGCCGCCTTGTGAAGCCTGCGTTTCCAGCTTTGGCAGCGGCGTCGTGCGCCTTCATCATCGCCATTTCGGGCTTTTTTGCGCGGTCCCACGCGGACTGGTGGCTGGAGAACCTTGTGATTGCGATCTTTTTCGCCGTGATCGCATGGAAATGGACGAAGATGCCATTCTCAACTTCGTCCATGTGGCTGCTGTTTCTACTGCTTTGTCTGCACGAGTACGGAGCCGCGTACGCATATGGGACGCCGTTTGGTGAGTGGATGCGTCCCTATTGGGGTGCGGAACGGAATCATTACGACCGCTTCGTCCATTGCATGTACGGGGTTCTATCGTTCCCGGCGTTTCGTGAGCTTTCGGGCGGCTCACGCTTGCAGGCCGTCAATTGGGTTCTCGCCACTAGCGCGATCTACGAAATGCTCGAATGGTTAGTCACGGCTGCGGTAAGCCCTCAGCTTGGCGCGGAGTTCGTCGGTGTACAGGGCGACGATTTCGATGCGGCCAAAGACATGGCGCTAGCCTTTGCCGGAGCGCTTTTCACGATGGCCGCTACTTACCGCCGACCAGCACCGTCACCGGCTCAATCTTCTTGATCTCATCCTCGGGGCAGGTCATGTAGTCACGGTCCAAAACGACCATATCTGCGTACTTTCCCACTTCCAATGACCCGCGCTCCTTCTCGGCAAACTGTAAGTACGCAGGACCGTTGGTGTACAGCCGCAGCGCCTCTTCGCGAGTCAGCTTTTCTTCGGGACCCACCACTTCTCCAAATGTCGTCTTGCGGCTCACTGCCGTCCAGATGCCGTGAAATGGGTTGTACGGATTGATCGCGGAGTTCTTGTCCCAGCCGATCATGTGGTCGCTACCGCCGGCGATCTTGACGCCCTCGTTCAAGTACGTCTTGAGCGGAATGAAGTAGCGCATCGGGCCGGGTTTGTTGGGGAAAACCTTCGACAGCGCAGGCGCATCGTAATTCAACCACGCCGGCTGTACGTCGGCCATCACGCCGAGCTTGGCGCAACGCCGGATGGCGTCCACACTTTGAAACGACGCGTGCATCAAGTGCGACCTTGTAGGCGCGATCGGCTTCTTGGCGTTCAGCTTTTCAAACGCATCCAGCAGATTGTCGACCGCGCCACCACCCTGGCTATGCGCCGTCAACTGCCAGCCCTGCGCGTACGCGGCGTCCAGGATCGACAACAGCTTGGGCGGCTCAATAAACAACTGACCTCGGCTATCGGGGTTGCTCTGCGCGTGCAAAATGCGGCCAAACGGGCCGTACGGCATGCGTTGATACGCCGTACCTTGAATCATGCCGCCGTCGAGCGTCACTTTGAAGGTGCCGAACTTCAGCATGTCGCTGGTGGATGCGTTGGTGGTCCAATCCTTGTGACTTTGGATCTCTTTCACCGCCTCATCCACGGGCTGCGCCGCATTCAGACGCCAGGTCATCACCACGCGCAATGGGATCTCGCCGCGCTTTTCGAGTTCCTTGTACAGCGCGACATCCTCGCCCGTCACGGCGCGATCCCCAACGGCCGTAAGCCCCGCCGCGCGGTAGCGCTTCAACTGGTCGCGCATGGCCTGCAGCTTTTCGTCTTGCGTGAAAACTTCGATATTCTGCGCCGCTTTGGTCAACGTCGGACCATTGCGCAGAATCCCGTTCGGCTCGCCCTTCTCGTCCTTCACCACCTCACCAGCAGGAGGATTGGGCGTGTTGCGATCAATGCCGCATTCCTTGAGTCCGCGCGTGTTCAACACCGTGACGTAGCTCGAATCCAGAAACACCGGATGATCGGGCACAACGTCCAGATCATGACGATTGGGGACGCGCATTTCCTTCAATCGCGTGGCAAACGTGCGAGGCACGAAGATCCACTTGCCCTTGGGGACGACCGCCGCGCGCTTGCGCAAAAACGCCTGAATATCAGCGATCGATTCGAAGTGCGGCATCGGCTCGCGGAACTCACTGAGCGCTGCGCTGAGCGTATGAACGTGCGCGTCGATCAAGCCCGGTACGACGGTCTTGCCGGCCAGATCGGTCACCTTGGTATTCGCGCCGCGCTCCGCCTTCAGTACATCCGCAGATGCGCCCAGCCGTACGATGCGCCCATTCTTCACGGCCACAGCCTGCACGATGCTGAACTTTGCGTCCGCCGTGAGAATTTTCCCGTTGTGCAAGATCAGGTCCGCATCCGCGGCAAGGTACAGCCATAGCGCCAGCATGGGTCCATTATCTTAAAAAGGTGCTGCTCCTACCTTTGCTGCTGGCGCTTTCCACAGACGTGTACGTTTCGGGCGAAGGCGGCTATCACACTTTTCGCATCCCGGCGATCATCGCTACCAAGAAAAGTACGCTGCTCGCATTTGCGGAAGGACGTCGCGGTGGCCAAGGCGATGCGGGCGACATTGACCTGTTGCTACGCCGCAGCTTGGACAACGGCAAGACCTGGCAGCCCATACAGACCGTGGCCGACCTCGGCGACGACACCATCGGCAATCCAGCACCTGTCGTGGATCAATCCACCGGCGACATCATCCTGTTGATGACCCGCAACGGCGGCAAGATCACCGAGCGCATGATTGAGGACGGGCAAGGCATCCGTACCGTATGGATCACGCGCAGCAAGGACGACGGCGTGACGTGGTCCACGCCGGTAGAGATTTCGAGCCAGGTTCGTAAGCCGGACTGGACCTGGTACGCCACAGGGCCTGGCAACGGCATACAGCTTCGCAAAACAGGCCGTTTGGTGATCCCTTGCGACCATACGCGTGCCGGCACCAAAGCTCGCCACTCGCATCTGATCTATAGCGACGACCATGGCGCGACATGGAAGATCGGCGCGATTGCGGAGGAAAAGACCAATGAATCCGCGGTCGCGGAGCTACCCAGCGGGGAACTGATGTTCAACATGCGCAGCTATCACGGCAAGAACCGCCGCGCCGTACAGCGCAGCAACGACGCCGGTCTCACCTTGACGCCGCTCACCTTGGACGAGGCGCTGATTGAGCCAGTATGCCAGGCGAGCCTCATCGCGTACCGCAAGAAGTGGCTGGTGTTTTCGAACCCCGCATCCACGAAGCGCGAACGCCTGACCGTACGCCGCAGTGATGACGGCGGCAAGACCTGGGGCTGGTCCAGGGTGCTGCACGAAGGTCCGGCGGCCTACTCGTCGCTGGTGGAGTTGCGCAAAGGCGAAGTTGGCGTGTTGTACGAACGCGGGGACCGGTCAGCGTACGAAAAGATCGTCTTTGAAACCTTACGGCCCAACTAGAGTGGTGGCGGCGATCGGCAGGTCCGCCGCGTGCAGACGCCGTACCGCACGCTTGACCGCCCAAGTGCTGGCCCCTGCGTGCGAGACAAGCACCACAGCGTTCGGAATGCGGCTGCAGAACTCGCGAGCGCGCAGTTCGCCCATCGGCGGAAGCTCAATCACCATGCCTTGAAAGTGCGTGGAAAGCACGGAATGCACCCAGCGCATCTGCTCTTCCGTTGGCGGCCGGCGCAGGTGTCCCGCAGGCATCACAAACAAATTGGGGATCTGCGTGGGATGGATCGTGTCAAAGCGATTGTGCGGCGGCGGCGCGAGCATTTCCGCAAGTCCCGGCGCGTTGGGACCCAGGTGAAACACACTGTCCGAGATGCGATGCACCGGGTTGGTCTCAATCATCAGGATGCGCGCGGATGTTTGGCGCGCCGCCAGAATCGCGAGTTCCGCCGTCATGCGCGCCGCGTGCGGACCGCTTTCCACGGGACACACGCCCGCAGTGAAGCAGCCGCGCTTTGTAGGCGCGTCATCGGTTCCAAGTCGCCGGACAAGATCCATAACTTTCGTTTTCAAGTACACCACGGAACGTCCTAGCAAACCAGCCCAGCGAGTACTATGGCAGGTATAGTACCCAGGCATCTGATTTACACCGCCGCGCACGGCGGATTCGCCCAACAAAAGGCTCCGTTGGGCGGTGGCGGCGCTGTTTGCGACCACCTGTTGCAGGCGTGGAAACGCTTGCAGCCATTCGATTCCATTGCATGTGTAACACCGCAGTCGGTGACCGGCAAGGAACTTGTTGGCTATTCCGAATCGCAGTACGCACGCTTTTGCCGCGAGTTTGAACGCTATTCCACAAGCGAAGTGTTGAAGCGTGATCCGCGCGACACGGCGGTACTAGTCAATGACATTTCCGAGGGTCCGGACTTTCGCAAGCTTGCCGAGCGTGGCTTCCGCGTGTTCACCATCTATCACGTGGATGTCGTGGCGTACGTTGCGGACATCTATGCCAAGGGCCTGATTTCGCCTCGTGGACTGGCCCGCGCGTACGAGTATCTGCATTGGGCTGTGCCCGACATGGCCAAGCTGGTGTTTGAAAAGCAGAAGCATTCCGTACTCTATTCGCAAAAGTGCATCGTGCCGTCGCAGCGCGTGAAGGATGTCCTGCGCGGCTGCTATCCGCAACGTCCGGACGATTTTGTGGAGGTCATCCCGTGGGGCTCCATTGCGGACTCTACGGCCGTCGCGCCGGACACGGCAGCGTTACGCGAAGAGTACAACGTGACGTCGCCGGTGATTCTGACATTGAGCCGGATTTCGCCTGAGAAAGGGCAGGATCAGCTGTTGGCCGCCCTGCGCGATTATCCCGATCCGCTCACGGTCTTCATCTGCGGCGACCCTGCGTTCATGCAGGGCCAAGCGCATATGGCAAAGCTCCGCAAGTTAGCGTCGCAAGTGCCGCCGCATGTGAAGGTACGCTTTCCAGGCCATGTCACGGGGGATCGCAAGCTGGCGTTCTTTGCGCTGGCCGACCTGTATGTGTTTCCGTCGCGGCATGAAAGCTACGGCCTGACGTTGATGGAAGCTCTCGCCGCGGGCCTGCCTGCCGTATGTCTGGATCACGCCGGAGCCAGCGAGATCCTGCACGATGACTTTGGCCGCATCGTACGAGCCGAGGATCTAGCCGGCACGATTCGAACGCTACTCCGCGACGAGCCGTTGCGGTGCCGTATGAGTACAGCCGGTAAACAGTTTGCGGCGGCTCATCCGTTTGAACAAGCCGCCACGAGGATCGCCGAACTGATTCTCACTTGTGGCGTTCCAGATAGTCCAGCAACTGGCTGACGGCCATACGTACGCCCGGCACCAGTACGTCTTCATCGATGTTGAAGTCCGGCGTGTGGTGCGCGGCGGTGATGCCCTTGGCCTCGTTGGACGAACCGAGAAACCAGAAAAAGCCCGGAATTTCGCGCTGGAAGTACGAAAAATCCTCCGCGCCAGCCACGGGCTTGGTGACGATGACGTTGTCGCCTTCGAGGCGCTTCATCACGGGAATGGTCTCTTCATAGAGGCCCGCGGGGTTGGTGGTGACGGGGTATGAGGGCTCCTGGAACTCCAACGTGTAGGATGCGCCATTGGTTGACGTGCAGCCCTGCAATGTCTGCTTCATCATCGTACGGACGGATTCGCGCACGCCTTCGTTGAAGGTACGGAGGGTGCCCTGCATTTTGATCTCACCCGTGATGATGTTGTGGCGATTGCCGCCGTGGATGGAGCCGATTGTGAGCACCATGGGTTCCAGCGGATCGATGCGGCGGCTGCGGATGGTTTGCAGCGCGGTGATGCATTCCGCTGCGACAACGGTGGTGTCCGTGCCCAGGTGCGGGGTCGCGCCGTGCACCTGCTTACCTTTGAGTGTGATGTCGAAGGTGTCGGCCGCGGCCATCAAAGGTCCGTTGGCGACGCCGAACTTGCCCGAGGGCAGCCAGGTGGTGATGTGGAGGCCGAAGATCGCGGCCGGGCGCGGGTTCTGTAACGCGCCCTCTTTGATCATCAGCGACGCTCCGCCCTCTTCACCCTTGGGCGCGCCCTCTTCCGCCGGCTGGAAGATGAACTTGATCGTACCGGGGATGTCCGCGCGCATTTTGCTCAGGATTTCCGCAGCCCCCAGCGCAATGGTGATGTGCGCATCGTGCCCACACGCGTGATGTACGCCGGGGTTCTTCGACTTATACGGAACCTTCAGTTCTGAAATCACCGGCAGCGCATCGATGTCCGCGCGCCATGCCACCACAGGACCCGGCTTGCCGCCTTTGAGGATGCCGATCACACCAGTGCGCGCGATGCCCGTCTTCACTTCGTCAAAGCCAAGCGCCTTCAAACGCGCCGCAATGGCCTGCCCGGTTTTTACCTCGCGATTCGACAGTTCCGGGTTCATGTGGAACTCGCGACGGGTTTCGATCAAAGCGGCCTCAAGCGCCTTGGCTGCGGCGGAAACCTTCTTTTCTGTAGCGTTCGGCGCTGGCTGCTGGGCCTGCAAGGCGAGGCTGGCAAGCAGCGGCAGAGCGATCCTGGTCAACATATGGAAACGACGATAGCACGCGATTGGAATGTGATAGCGTGTTTATCCGATGAAGTACTTCCTGCTCTTCGCCTGCGGCCTGACCGTATTGGCCCAGCAGCCTCCGGCGCCTGCAAAACCAGTGGTGCGGCGTCCGAGTGCGTTTCCAGAACGTCCGCCCGCAGACCCCGCAAAGGTGGATCGCGGCAAGGCGATCTATGGCGTCAACTGTACGTTCTGCCACGGTGCCGATGCGCGTGGCGGGTCTGGCGGAACCAATCTCATCCGCGCCTCCATTGTGATGAGTGACCGCGATGGCGAACTCATCCATACTGTCCTTAAAGAAGGCCGCGAAGGGATGCCGAAGTTCAACTTCACTGCGGAGCAGGCATCCGATATCGCAGCGTTTATCCACAGCTTTAAAGTGGGCGGGTACGACATTTCGCGCATGACGCCGCCTTCCATCGTTACGGGCGATGCAAAACAAGGCGAAGCGTACTTCCAAAAGACCTGCGCCAAGTGCCATTCGGTGACGGGAGACCTGAAGGCGATCGGGTCCCGCATTGATGATGCGAAGTTACTGCAGCAGACGTGGCTGATGCCGGGTACTGGTGGCGCACGTGCGGCATCGCTAGGGTTGAAGATTCCGCCGGTGACCGTGGACATCACGACGGCAGACGGTAAGAAGCTGGGCGGGCGTCTCGAGCGCGTCGACGACTTTCTGGTGTCCTGGTTCGATTCGAAGAACGTACGCCACACGCTGACGCGTGACGGTGACAATCCCAAAGTGGTGATCAACGAGCCGCTGGCCCCGCACAAGGCGCTGCTCAGCACGTATCGCGACGAAGACATCCACAACCTGACTGCTTACCTGGTGACTGTGAAATGACATCGTTACTATTTGCTGCTTTCCTGCAGGCGCAGGCGCTTGATCCAGTGACCTTAACCAAGCCGTTGGCGGATTCCTGGCCGACGTATTCCGGCGATTACTCGGGACAGCGTTACAGCCGCCTGAAGCAGATCAACACGTCGAACGTGAAGGGTCTGTCGCTGGCGTGGACCACGCGCGTCACCACAGGTCCCGGCGCGCCCGGCGGCGGTGGACCCGGCGGCGGCCGCTTTGGTGGACCTCCGCCCATTCCCACCATCATCGGCGGCGAAGGCTCGGGCGAGTTGGGCGGCACAGGACCCGCCAACATACGTGCCTCGATCCTGCAGGTGGAAGGCAAGCTGTACTTCTCCACGCCAGACAACGCATGGGCCGTGGATGCGCGCGACGGCCGCGTCCTCTGGCATTACTACTGGAAGACCAAAGGCGGCACACACATCGGCAATCGTGGCCTTGGCATGTGGGGCAAGTGGCTCTACATGGAAACGCCGGACGACTATCTGGTGTGCATCGATTCCGAGACCGGCAAAGAGAAGTGGCACAAACAGATTGCCGACTTTGATCGCCAGTACTTCTCCACCATGGCGCCGATCGTGATCGGCAACCACATCATCATCGGCACCGGCAACGATCTCGACGCACCCGGCTACGTGCAGGCGCGCGATCCGGAAACGGGCGATGTCCAGTGGACGTGGTACACCGTGCCGCAGAAGAAAGGCGACCCGGGCCTGGAAACCTGGGGCACATTGGAAGGCGCGCGTTTGGGTGCCGGCAACGTCTGGATCCCTGGCTCGTACGATCCGGAAACCAAGCTGTACATCTTTGGTACGGGCAATCCGTCGCCATCGTACACGAACCCGAAGTCGCGCGATGGCGACAATCTGTACACCTGCTCGCTGGTGGCGTTGAATGTCGAAACCGGCAAGATGGCGTGGTACTTCCAGATGAATCCGCACGATACGCATGATTGGGATTCCAGCGAAACTCCGATCCTGGTGGACGGCGAATTCAAAGGCAAGCCTCGCAAGATGGCGCTGCATGCGGATCGCAACGGGTACTTCTACGTGGTTGATCGCATCACCGGCGAACATCTGCTCACCAGCAAGTTTTCGGACACCGTCAACTGGGTGAAGGAGATCAACGCCAAGGGCCAGACGATTCGCGATCCCAAGAAGGATTCGCTGGTGCCGGGGTCGTTGGTGTCGCCGAACAATTATGGTGCGACCAACTGGCCTCCGGCAGCATATTCGCCGGATACCGGGCTGTTCTATGTCCCGCAGAGCGACACGTACGCGATGTACTACCTGACCGAAACCGATCCTCGCGGGGCCATGGGTTTGGGCGGCAAGGACGAGCAGTTTGTGGCGTCGATGGGTACGTACCTGACGGCGATTGACTACAAGACGGGCAAGATCGCCTGGCGGCACAAGCACGCGTCGCTCGGTGGGTTCGGCGCGGGTAACGGTGTTCTTACGACTGCCGGTGGTCTTGTGTTTGCTGGGGATGTGAGCGGCAACCTGATCGCGTACGAGGCGGCCAAGGGTAAGATCCTGTGGCACGCGCGGTTGGGGAATGTGTCGAACGCCCCGCAGACGTACACGCTGGATGGGAAGCAGTACGTGCTAGTCGCGGCTGGGGATGCGTTGTACTCGTTCTACTTGCAGTAGTGAGTCGCTCTCCGTCTGCATAGATTCAATCGTACGCGGCCGAAAGGAAACGAACTTTCGGCCGCTTTCCTTTTCGATACGCTTGATGTCGCCATAGATCGCCTTCAGGTTGTAATTGAACTTGGCGGCGTGATCGTCACGAATCTGCCGCAGTTCTCGCAGAATTTCGTTGTCTTCCATCGCTCTCAGTGTGTCATCAACTGTTCGGGGAGCAAAAAACCGGCAAAAACGGGCCATGAAACGAACAGATCAAAGCGCCCGTCGCTTCGGCTAGCCCACCACTCCTGCGTCAGCAGTTGGCGCATCCGAACAAAGGGATCGGAACTCGGCCTCGCTGCCAGGTAGCTGACGATGCTCGTTTCGATGTAGACCTTGCGCTTCATCCCTTCTTCAACACTGAAGCCGTCTCAACACCCTTGCAGAACAGGTCGATCTCTTCCGTCGTCGTATACACATTCGGAGTCACGCGGATGCAGTTGAACGGATAATCGCCAGTCACCCAGCGAGGCCGTACATGGATGCTGTGCTTCTCAATCAGGTACTTCGTCAAATCCCCCGCATCCCAACCCGCAAGACTCAGCGCCGCGATCCCGCAGGACTGCGCCGGATCCTGTGAATTCCGCATCGTCACACCTTTGACGTTCGCCAGCCGGTTCATCCAGCGGTCCCGCAGGTAACGCAGACGCGCCGCTTTGCGCTCCACACCAATCGATTCGTGGAATGACAAAGCCTCAGAAATCGCGTTGCGATGCGCCACAGGACTCGTGCCGATCGACTCAAACTTCCGGATGTTATCCGCCTTCGCGGCCGACGCAAACAGCGGCCACACGCGCGAGATCTTGTCGCGACGGACGTACAAAAACCCCGTCCCCACCGGCGCCAACAACCATTTGTGACCCGCCGCGCCCAGGTAATCGCACTCCAACTCAGACCCGTTGAACGGAAACTGCGCAAAGGCATGCGCGCCATCGACGATCGTCTCAATACCACGCGCGCGTGCCATCCGGCAGATATCGCGTACTGGAAAGATCTGCCCCGTAGTGAACGTAACAAAACTCACCAGAATCACCTTTGTCCGCGGCGTGATGTTCTTCTCAAACAGCTTCACCAACTCTGCCGGACTCGCAGGCGGCGTCGGGTACGAGAACGTCTTCAGCACGATGCCGTCGCGCTGCTCGCGCTGGCGCCAGGCCGTAAGCATCGACGGATAGTCCTGATCCGTCGTCAGTACCTCATCGCCTGCCTTCAGCGGCAATCCGAACTGCACGATCTCCAGCGCCTCAGTGGCGTTGCGCGTGATCGCCATTTCTTCCGGATCGCACCCGAATGAGGCCGCCAAACGGCGCCGTACGATCTCATTCGCGGGAATCAAAAACTCATCGACATAATGCGACGGCTGCATCTGCGTCACGCGCATGTATTGCGCCTCCGCCTCCTGCACGTTGCGCGGCGACGGACATACACTGCCGTTGTTCAGATTGATGATGTTGCGGTCAATCGAAAACGCATGCCGGACTTCAAACCAGAAGTCTTCATCGGAGGCGATTTCCACAGCCGAACGGCCCTTCGACTTCTGATCAGCGGCCTGCACCCGTTCCACTGCGTTCCAAGCAAAGGCGGCGGCAAATGCGGTTTGGAAAAGCTGGCGTCGTTCCATAGCGGGAGTATTTCATTATTACTGAAACCTCAAGGCGCTATAATAGGAGCAGAGGATAACCCCTAAATGGCTTTTAAACCGCCCTTTGCCGCTGGCGCTCAGGTCGAGCACCCCAAATTTGGTTTGGGATCTGTATCGTCCTGCACCGAAGAGCACATCGTCATCAAGTTCGACGAACAGGGCGAAAAGAAGTTCGTATTGAGCATCGTGCTGCCCAACCTCAAGAAGAGCGACCGTACGCCGCCTTCCGAGAAGAAGCGCAAGACCACCAAAAAGGCCGCTGCTGCCGCTGCTGCCGCTGCCACCGCTGAGGCTGCCGCGGAATAACCTTCCCCATGAAATTCGGCGTTGTCGTTTTCCCCGGTTCCAATTGCGACCATGACGCGTTTTACGCCGCTTCGGCCAACGCCGGTCAGCAGGCGGAGTACATCTGGCATGATTCGTCATCGATCGCCAACGACATCGATTGCGTGATCGTCCCCGGCGGTTTTTCCTACGGGGACTATCTCCGTTGCGGCGCCATCGCAAAGTTCTCTCCGGTCATGTCGGCGATCAAGAAGTTCGCCGCCGCTGGTGGACCTGTCCTGGGCGTCTGCAATGGCTTTCAGATCCTTACCGAAAGCGGCCTGTTGCCTGGCGCGCTGCTGCGCAACACGCAACTCTCGTTTGTGTGTAAAAAGGTCCGCCTGGAAGTGGCAACCACCAACTCGCCGTTCACCTGCGAGATGGTGAAGGGCTCCATTGTGACGTTCCCCGTCGCCCATGGCGAAGGCTGTTACACCGCAGACGACCGCACCCTCGACCTCCTCGAAGCCGAAGACCGCATCGCCTTCCGCTATATCGACAACCCCAACGGCTCCGCCCGCAACATCGCCGGCATCCTGAGTGAAGGCCGCAATGTCCTCGGCATGATGCCCCATCCGGAACGCGTTTGCGATCCGCTGATGGGTTCTGTCGAAGGCTTGGCTCTGTTCCAATCCCTGATCGCGTCCGTACCCGCACTTTCCTCCTCTTCCTCCTCGAAATAATGAGCTCCATCACACCCGACCTGATTGCGCGTAATCGCCTGACGCAATCGGAGTACGAAAAGATCGTGTCTTTGCTGGGACGCGAACCTTCCCCCACAGAACTCGGCATTTTCGGCGTGATGTGGAGCGAGCACTGCTCCTACAAAAGCTCGAAGATCCATTTGAAGAAGCTGCCCACGCGGTCCAAGCTGGTGCTGCAGGGCCCCGGCGAAAACGCCGGCATCATCGACATCGGCGGTGGATACTGCATCGCGTTCAAGATCGAATCGCACAACCACCCGAGCTTCATCGAGCCCTTTCAGGGCGCGGCGACGGGCGTTGGCGGCATCCTGCGCGACATCTTCACCATGGGCGCGCGTCCCATCGCCGTGATGGATGCACTGCGCTTCGGCTCTCTCGATGCCCCGCGTACCAAGTCCATCGTGAAGGGCGTGGTGTCCGGCATTTCGCACTACGGCAACTGCTTCGGCGTACCCACCATCGGCGGCGAAACCGTGTTCGAGCCTTGCTATAACGGCAATCCGCTGGTGAACGTATTTGCGCTCGGCGTCGCCAAGCACACCGACATCTTCTACGGCCGCGCCACTGGCATCGGCAATCCGGTGATCTACGTCGGCGCCAAGACGGGCCGCGACGGTATCCAGGGCGCTTCCATGGCGTCTGAAGAGTTCAGCGCGGAGTCCGCCGCCAAGCGTCCCAACGTGCAGGTCGGCGATCCGTTCATGGAAAAGCTCCTGCTCGAAGCGTGTCTCGAAGCGATGAAGACCGGCGCGATCGTCGGCATCCAGGACATGGGCGCCGCGGGCTTGACCTGTTCCACCTGCGAAATGGGCAGCCGTGCGGAAACCGGTGTTGAGATTGACCTGAAGTACGTCCCGCAGCGCGAAACCGGCATGACAGCGTACGAAATGATGCTGTCGGAGTCGCAGGAACGCATGTTGCTCGTCGCCGAAAAAGGCCGCGAAGAAGAAGTTTTCGCAGTCTTCAAGAAGTGGGGTCTGGATGCGGTCACCATCGGTACGGTGACGGACGACGGCCTTCTCCGCGTCAAACATAACGGCGAAGTGATGGCCGAGCTTTCCAATCGCGCGTTGGCCGATGAGGCGCCGATTTACGACCGTCCGCACAACGCCAAGCCGTACCGTGCCAACGCGCCGTTTGACGCTCCGGAGTTCGCAGTTTCGACGGATGTACACGCGGACCTGATCCGCATGCTCGCCTCGCCGGACCTCTGTTCCAAGCGCTGGATTTGGGAACAGTACGACTACACGGTTCGCACCAACACCGTGCAGGGTCCCGGTTCCGATGCCGCTATCGTTCGCATTAAGGAAACGGGTACGTCGGTCGCAATGTCGCTCGACGGCAACGGGCGTTACTGCCTGCTCGATCCGCGCGAAGGCGTAAAGCTGATCATCGCCGAATGCTGCCGGAACTTGTCGGTGGTCGGCGCGGATCCCGTGGCTGCGACCAACAATCTGAACTTCGGCAATCCGGAACGGCCTGAGATCATGGCCCAATTGGTGGAAGCCATCGAAGGCATGTCCGAAGCATGTACGTTCTTTGAGACGCCCATCACCGGCGGCAATGTCAGCCTGTACAACGAGACCCTGGGCGAGGGCATCTATCCGTCGCCGGTAATGGGCATCGTAGGTCTGCTGCCGACGGCGGTTCCGGTGCCCATGGAGTTCCCCAAAGCGGGCTTGCAGGTACTGCTCATCGGTGGCCTGCGCGTCGACACCAACCTGCAGCGCTTCGGCGGTACGCAGTACGCCAAGAACATCCTCAACACCATCTGGGGACTCCCGCCGGCGCTCGACATGGATTACGAAAAGCGCGTACAGTCGGCCGTACGAGAGATTGCACGAGCAGGCCTCGCAGCCGCATCGCACGACCTCGGCGACGGCGGCCTCGGTGTCGCGCTCGCCGAATGCTCGTTCGGTGGCGTAGGCGCCAAGGTGGAGTTGGACGCGACCCAAGTTCGTCCGGACCTGCTGCTGTTCGGCGAAAGCCCGTCGCGAGTGATCGTGGCAACCGCGGACGCAGCGGCCGTACAAGCGATCGCACAGAAGCACGGCGTCGAATGCCTGCGGCTCGGCGAAACAATGCGCGAACGTCTACAAATTCGCAATGGTGCGTCCACCTTGGTGGATGCCTCGATCGCGGAATTGAAAGGCCCCTGGTCGACGTCGCTCGAGACCACTCTAGCCAGCTAGAAGCAATAGATAACAAAAAAGCCTCGGCATCTTCGCCGAGGCTTTTTCATTTACCGTAGCGCCGGCGGAGGCACCACCGGCGGCTTTGCCGTATCGTCGCGAATCCGGTCGATCTCCAACTCATCAAACAACACGCCCGGGGCCGCTACCGTCGTCGACGCCAAGTACCCCGGGATGCCCATCAACGCGAACGGTGCATTGTTGTTCACGTAGTCGTACATCGCCACTTCGGTCGTCGCCGACAGGATGTCCCGCAGCGACCTTGTGGACACATTCTTCAGCCGTACATTGCGGATCAGCTCTTCGCGGCCATCTGTGTACACGCGATACACCAACGTCAGCGGAGCCACCGGCCGTGTCGTACTGCCCGACTGCGCCATGCTCTGGAACATCGCCTGCAACTCGCCCACCGATGCCGTACTCGGATAGTCCATCTTGCGAACCAGAATGCCGTACGGCTTGCTGCGCTGCTTGCACATCTCAATCAGCTCTTTCTTGAGATCCGCCAGCGGCTTGGTCTGCGCCGACGCCGTGACAAACAGGTTCGCGATCGCCGCTGAACGATGTCCAAAATTCCCCGCCAGACGCGCATGCCCTGTGCTGCCGGTGAAGCCCTTGATCGGCTGCCGGGTACGCAAAAACTCCTTCAAAACGCCCTTTTCCACCAGCTTGACAGCCTTCGGTGGCACCGCTTCCGTATCGATCAGATAGTGCCCCATCAGCGCATGTCCCTGATGCGTCGCAAGCGTCGGATCGTCCGTGACATCAAACCAGTCCGGCAAAATCCGCGACCCTACCTTGCCATCGAGTTCGCTGGGCTGGAACGGTACATTGCGCCCCGGTTCCGACAACGGGCGCCGCGGATTGCGCAGGTTATCGCCCAACATCTGCCCGAACAACTGCGCAGCGGCCATCGGCTCAAACAACACCGGACCCGAGTACGATTCACCAACCGGAGCGTCCACCAGCGCCTTGATGTTTTCGCCCACCTGCTTCGCCGCCGCCTGCATAGCGGCTTCCGGCGCCATCTTCGTATCCTCAAACGACAGGAACGCCGCAGCATCGCGAACCACCGAGCCATCCGCTGCCTGACCCACCGCGCGAATACGCATTGTGGTCAGGTAATCCGGATTGCGCATCATCGTACCTTCGGTGTTCAGATGATAAGAAATGCTCGATAGCGCCTCAAACTCAGCGGCCGAAGCCAGCACCTGGGGGTAATCGCCAAACACCGCCGACAGCTTGCTGGTGCGGGCCTTCCAGGCGTCAAAGTCCACCTTGTTGCGAGCCCCCGGGACAATCTTGACAACGCCCGGCATCGGCTGATTGTCCGGCAGCAACTTCTCTGTGACGTTGATGCTTTTCAGGATCTGCTGCTTGGCCGACATCGATTCCACAGCCGACTTATACGCACGATCCGTCGCCAGCCAGAAGTTCTGCCGCATCAGATCGATGTTTTCGTCGAGCGGCAGAAAGTCGTTGTCGTACCGCGAACCCGAATAGATATTCGAATAGATCTGGTTCGTCTGGTCCATCTCATAGCTGCCCACACGAACCGTCACAAACGGCATGCGATTCCGCACCTGCCGCGCATTGGTGATGCCGCCTAACGTGGCGCTCACCACCGTCTGTTCCTGATCCTCCGCGCTGTACTCAATAAAGTACGGCTGCAGTCCCATCAGTTGCAGCGTCTTCGACCGCGCCATTTCGGCCTGCATGGCCTTCAAGATCGGGTCTGTAACCTGTTGTTGCTGCGCCAAGAGCGCGTAACACAGCAAAGAGGAGATGATCGCTTTGCGTACCATTAGCGGGCACCTCCCGCAGTGAACGACGAAGGCGCCGACAACAGCGGTGGCCTGTCTCGCGATTGCTCCTTGCGCTGTACCTCGATCTCCGAAATCAGGATCGACGGTGAAATCGCGGACACCGGCACGCTGCCGCTTTCCGCTCCGCAAATGCCATTGAACACACCCATCTTGTCCGACGTCGCCAGGATCTTGCTAAAGCTCGTCAGCGGCGTACCCACAATGTCCGCACCGCGCACCATCTCATCCGGACGCCCATCGGCGTACACGCGGAACACCACCAGCGGAATCACCGTGTACGCCTGCAATCCGCGACGTCCCGTTGTCGTATAGCCGCCGGTCACCTCGCGGAAGTACAGCCCGTACGGCTTGTTCTGCCGCTTCAACTCATCCTTCAACATGTCCCGCAGCTTGTCTTCCGACACTGCCTTGCTAGACTCCACAATCAGGTTCGACTGTCGTGACGACGCCTCACCACCCAACTGCTTCCGCCCATGTCCGTTGGACTTCGCAAATCCCTCCACCGGCGACCGCGACAACAAGAACGTCTTCAGGATTCCGTTCTCCACCAGCACCATGCGGCGGCCCTTCACGCCCTCGTCATCGTACGCGTACGCGCCGTTCAAATCGACGCCTGCCGTCTTATCGATGGTCGGATCAAACACGACAGATAAGAAGTCCGGCAGCACCGGTTTGCCGACGCTCTTGGTAAAGGTCTGGCCTTCGGCATCATCCTTCTGGCGGTGACCTTCAATGCGATGCCCAAAGATCTCGTGGAAGAACACCCCCGACGCACGGCCCGACAAAATCGCAGGCCCCACAAACGGATCCACCACCGGCGCCTTCAACATCGCCACCAGTTCGCGGCCCACGCGGTCGACAGCCTCTTCCATTTCTTTCTCTTTGGCAAGGCGCGAAAAGTCGTGCGCTTCAAAGCTCTCCGTCGCGACCAGGTCCATGCCATCCGCCGCCTTGGCACGCGCCAGGATGAAGATGCGGATCGAGTTGCGGCCCTGCCGGATCTTGGTCCCCTCGGTATTCACATACGTGCGAATCTCGCGCTGCACCTGCATCGAGACATTGGAATTGAGGATGCCGGGAAACTTGTTGAACCGGAAGGAAAGCTTACGCAGCCGCAGCGCCCAGTCGTCGTCCTTGTACTGCAATGGCGCTGGTACGTTGTTGTAGTTCGCCGGCTCTTCCACGCTGAAATCGTCCACGGACTTGTCCTGCGCAGCCTTTACCTGTTCGTCCGTCTTGATGCGCAGATACCGCTGCGCGGCAGCCTTGTACGTACGGTCCGTATCCACCCACAAGCGGCGCCGGATCGCGCCGGGCTGGTCGTCCACCGGGATGATGCCGGGCGACGCAAACTGCGGCCAGTCGCCACGAATGCGGCGGTAGTTGTCCAGCTTCGGAGAACCGACCCGAACACTGACATCCACCGCGCGGGTGTGCGCTTTGTTGTTGGTGGTGAGCGCCCCAAGCACCGCGTTGATCACGTGATTGTTCTCTTCGACAACCCCGTAGGACAGGAAGTACGGCGGCGGATCACCCTTGGTTTTGAGGATCTGAAAATTGCGATCCAGTTCCTCAGAAAGGATGGGGATCAGGCTGGAATCAGTGGCCGGTTGGGCAAAGAGACAAGCGCCAAACAGCGCGGCGAACAACGTTTTATACACGCACTTTCAGCATACGGCATCGCTGCCGTTCAGCTTTGCAGTCCCAAACCCAGCGCCTGTTTGGCGTAAGCGACGCTACGTTCCATGTGTTCCTTCTGCTGATGTTGAATCGCCGGGATAAACGCCTCCGGCGTCTTGCGGCCCGGCAGATCTTCCACCACCATCGGCTTCTCATACGGCTTGCCGCGCTTCGCCATCGCCAGAAAGCTCGCCAACTCAGCCGCTCTGGCCTTGGGATACGCCTTCCAGAAGCTGTCTTCGAGGTACGGCACAATCGCTGCGGGACGCCCGGTAATCGGCTTGACGTAAACCGCAACCGGCGGCGCCACCTGCCGGGCCCGCGCCAGAAACGCACGGAAATCCACAACACCTTCGCCCAGCGGCACCCACTGAATCGCGATGCCCTGCGGATGCTCGTACACCACCGAATCGCGCAGATGGATGCACACCGCATAAGGACCCAGGTGTTCCAAGGTCGTCATCGGATTCTCAAACACAAACACCGGATTGCCCGTGTCCAGGTACGAGCCGACAAAGTCCTTGCCCGCTTCCTCGATCACGATCCGCGTCTCCCACGCCTGCAGATCTTTATGATTCTCGATCGCGATCTTCACCCCGGCAGCGAGCGTACGGCTGCGAACCCGCTTCAGCAGCCTGATCGTCATCTCCATGTGCTGTTCCACCGGACCCGGCGGCATGCTCGCCCGGTCGGACGCCAGCAGAGCCCGCACAATCGGCGACCCCAAGCCCTTGGCTCGCTCGATGTTCTTTTCAAGCGTGGCGACTCGGGACTCAAACTCCTCCGCCGACCGAGGCAGAATCGCGCCGCCGCCGGTCTCCAGCTTCACGAACCCCAACTTCGCCGCATGTTCGCGGACCTTGCGCCAGTGCGCCGGATCCATCACCCCAGGGTCGAGCGAATCCTGCAGGAACACCGCATCCAGCTTCAGGCTCGCCGTATAGTCCAGCAGTGGAATGTCGTGCCACCGCAGTGCCCGCAGACAGTACGTATTCAAGCCCAGCGGCGTACGCGAAGGCCAGTTCTGGGCGAACGCAGACAGGGCGGATGCGAACAGAAAATCCCGGCGGCGAAGCGGCATAGTGGCATTACATCACGATGCACTGTAAGCAGCAGCATGATGTACCTGGCACGGTGCCAGACACGGTGCCAGGCACCCCCAGGCGGACGGCATACGAACCTGGTGCACCCAGGATCTAGGAGAACCCTGGCATAGGATAAGGAAATCAGCGTTTCAGCTCGGCGGTTGCCGCGTCGCAGACGATGATGCAACGTCTGCCGTCTGGTGAGAGTCAACCGGTTGAGAAACATTCGCCATTGAAATGATTCTAATGAGGTGCGAGAATCACACATCATCACTTAGGAGGCCCGACACAGTGAAATTACTCTCCGCCCTGTTGCTGACGGTTGCACTCACAGCACAAACTGCAAACAACAATCCAAAACTCATCAAGCAGATTCGCAAAGAGCTGGTGACCCTCCCGTTCTACGACGTGTTCGATAATCTCGCCTTCCGCGTGGACGGCGGCAAAGTCACGCTGTTCGGTCAGGTGGTCCGGCCCACCCTCAAGAGCCAAGCCGAAAACGTCGTCAAAGAGGTGGAAGGCGTCACCTCCGTCCAAAACGAAATTGAAGTGCTCCCGGTGTCGCCCAACGACGATCGCCTTCGGATGGCCCTCTACCGCGCGATCTACTCGCAACAGCAGTTGCAGCGCTACTCCATCCGCGCCGTACCGCCCATCCACATCATCGTCAAAAACGGCAACGTGACACTCGAAGGCGCGGTGGCCAACGAAGGCGACAAGAACATCGCCAACATCGCCGCCAACGGCGTTGCGGGCGTCTTTTCGGTGAAGAACAACCTGGTTGTGGACAAGTAAGTCACAATCGGAGAGTGCCCAAATCCATCGCAGCGCACGAGCTGCCTTCGATGCCCTTCAACCGTCTGTTGGGCATCCAAATCCATCGGGAACACAAAGACGGCGTCACCATTTCGTGTGACATTCGGCCCGAGCTACTGAACGCCGCTGGTGTCGTACACGGCGGCGTTACCGCCAGCCTCGCCGACTCCGCCGTGGGCATCGCCACCGTACGCCATTACAAAGGACGTCCGGTGGCGACAGTTGAGCTAAAGATCAACTATTTCCGGCCGATTCCTCCTAAAGGCGTTGTATACGCGCGTGCCCGCCTGCTCAGGACCGGCAGTACGCTATCCATCGGCCAAGTGGAAATCCGCGATGCCAAGCGCAATCTGGCCGCTGTCGCCATCGCCACCTACATACTGCTGGATACCCGGACCGTTACCACCCCTGAACAATGACCACTTTTGACTATGCTGTCGTTGGCGGCGGCATAATCGGCCTCGCCACAGCCTACAAGCTCCTCGAACAATACCCCACGGCGGGAGTAATTGTCTTTGAGAAGGAGGCCAAAGTCGGACAACATCAAAGCGGCCACAACAGCGGCGTCCTACACGCAGGTCTGTATTACAAACCCGGGTCATTGAAGGCTCGTCTGGCGGTGTCGGGCATCCGCAAGATGACGCAGTTCTGCATCGACAACAGCATCCCGCACGAAATCTGCGGCAAGCTGGTGGTGGCCACTTCGGACGAAGAGGTCGAGCGCCTCAAAGAACTCCTCAGCCGCGGCCAGAAGAACGGTTTATCCGGCCTGCGCTGGATGTCGCCCGACGAGATGCGTCAGATTGAGCCCAACGTCGCAGGTGTCGCTGCCGTACACGTGCCCGAGGAAGGCATTGTCGACTACCCGGCGGTATGTGACGCTCTGCAGCGCCACATTGAAGCTCACGGAGGCCAAGTGCGCACTGGACATCGCGTCGACGCGCTCGATCGCACCAACCAGGCGTGGACCATCGGCACCCCGCAAGGACAGTTCCAGGCCCGTTACCTCATCAACTGTGGCGGCCTGCATTGTGACCGTATCCTCGGCATGTCTGGCCTCGCGCGCCAAACCCGCATCGTTCCTGTACGCGGCGAATACTACTCACTGAACGCCGAAGGCGCAAAGCTGGTCCGCAATCTGATCTACCCGGTCCCCAATCCCGCGTTCCCGTTCCTCGGCGTACACTACACGCGCATGATCCACGGCGGCGTGGAGGCAGGTCCCAACGCGGTGCTGGCCACCAAGCGCGAGGGCTACACCAAGACCGCGTTCTCGCTCGGCGACGTTTGGGACACCTTCAGCTTCCCCGGCTTCTGGAAGTTCATGGCCAAGTATCCGTCGATGACCGCGTATGAATTGAAGCGATCCTTCAGCCGCGCCGAGTTCACCCGGTCCTTGCAGAAGCTCGTGCCCGCCGTACAGGAGTCGCACCTGGGAACCGGCGGCGCGGGAGTTCGCGCCCAAGCCATCGCCGTGGACGGAACCATGGTGCAGGACTTTGAGATCGTACGCAGCGAGGGTGCAATGCACGTGGTGAACGCCCCCAGCCCCGGCGCGACCGCGTCCCTCGCCATCGCCGAACACCTGCTCACGCAGATTACGTAACCAGCTACTCGATCACAGCCTTCTTGATCGAATCCAAGCTCCCGAACAGCCGCGTGAAGTACGCATTCCCCTGCTGCTCCGCGAGCCTCGGGTCAGGACCTCCGCCGCCGCGATTCGCGGTCTCGCCGTACTTCGCATACAGCTCATCTACCACTGGCAACCCGTCCACAATCTTGCCGAACGGTACAAACTCTTCGCGATCCAACGCCTTGTTGTCCGACAAGTTGATAAACACCTGCGTACGCCGCGTGTTCGGACCCAGCTTGGCAAAGCTCAGCGTACCCCGCTTGTTCTCGAGCACCCGCTTGTCGTCCTGCAGCGGTGCCTTCATGTTCCACAGCGAGTTCACGTCCGGGTCCTTGTTGATGCCAAACTGCGCGACAAACTTGCGCACCACCCGAAAGAACACCGCCTCGTTGTAGTAGCCCTCGCGGCACAGCCGGTAGAAGCGCTCGGCTCCCAGCGGCGCCCACTCCTTCGTTACCTCCACCGTAAAGTTGCCCTTGGTGGTCTCAAAGCGTACCCGGTACGTGTCGGGCATTGTCTCCGGCGGACCAGCAGGCATCGAAGCGGCAGCGTTCTTCGAAGCTTCCGGCGCGGAGGAGGACGAGCAGCCAACGGCAAACAGACACAACACCACGGTTAGGGCGGCAGCGAACTTCATCCCTCGATTATCGTCTGCTCTAGTAAAATTCGTACTTGCGCATTATTTGCCTTCTTCTGGCCTGCTTCGCCATCGCCTCCTGCGACGGTCCGCCGCGACCCGCGCCTGTCACCAAAGCCGTAAAGGGCTGCATCGCCGCCGAATCCATGGAAGTGATGATGGCCCTTGCCGGAGACCGCTGGGGAGCCGCGCAAGCCGACCCCAGCAAGGCCATGGACCATTCCACGCGCCGCGAAGCCATGCGGCTCTACGTCGTCGAAGGCAAGGCCTTCACCTTGGAGGCCGGAACCAAGGTCACTGTACAGAGCACGACCGACACCAATGAGGCCGGCGTCGCCTATGTCTACGCCAAGGCGCAGAACGGCAAATACGCAGGCCGCGATATCGTGCTGGAATCGACTTGTATCGAATGATCACCACCACTTTGTTTTTTGCCGCCACCTTGCTGGCCGCCCCCGTACCCGAAACTCTTCGCAAGAATCTGACCTTCCACGCCAGCTTTGACCAAGGCACCGGCCAGGAAGCCGACCTCGCACGCGGCGACAACAAGATCTACAACGCCCCAGACTACGGCAAACGTTTTGGCGAGGCCACACCGGGGTTCGGCAAGCTCGATGTCGCCGTCGAGAAGGGCGCCGGCCTCAACGGCGGCAGCGCCTTGACCTTCCGCTCCACCAACAAACAGGCGCTCTTCTTCCGCGGCGCCAAGCACCTCGCGCTCACCGGCGGGACCTTCTCCTTCTGGCTTCGCCTGGACCCCGCGCGCGACCTCTGGCCCAACTACTCGGACCCGCTGCAACTCACCGACGGCGACTACAACGACCGTGCTCTCTGGGTGGATTTTTCTAAAGACGAACGTCCCCGCTGGTTCCGCCTCGGCGTCTTCGGTATGCTCAAGGCCTGGAACGGCTCGCACCCCGAACCCGACAAGAACCCCGCCTTCAACAACCGTCTGATTGTCGTCAAGAACCCGCCCTTCAGCCGCGAGGCCTGGACCCACGTCGCCATCACATGGTCGAGCCTCGGCACCGCCAAGGGCACCGCGTCGCTGTACGTCAACGGCAAGCTCGTACCCGCGCCCGCCAGCGTACCCGATACGTTTGTGTGGAAGGATGATCGCCTGGCGATTCGCCTCGGCTTGAACTACACAGGAAAGATGGACGAACTGGCAGCGTTCGATCGCGTCCTCACGGAAGACGAAATCGGCTCCATCTACAAGAGCAGCCAGTCCAAATAAGAAAACAGGGGAGGCCGGAGAAGCCTCCCCCTGTTGACCTTTAAAACATCAGGCGCATCGACAGCTGGATCTGCCGCGACGTGCCAAATCCGATCGTACGTCCAAAGGTGTTGAAGATACGGCCGAAGTTGACGGTGTTGTACACGCCGTTGGCAAAGTCGAAGTTCGGGCGGTTGAACACGTTGAACACTTCGCCGCGGAAGCGCAGGTTAAAGCGCTCCGTCAGCTTGGTGTTCTTGGTGACCGAAGCATCGAAGTTGAAGAAGTCCGGACCACGGCCGACATTGCGCGCCGCATTGCCGAACGTACCCGCCGTGGGAAGCGAAAACGCCGCGGTGTTGTACCAGTTGTTGATCGTCTGGTTCGCCGCAAACACATCCTGCCCCGCCACGACATTCGGACGCTGATTGGTCAGGTTCGAATTGCCGAACGTATTCACGCCGATCGACACGTTATTCGCAATGCCGCTACGCATCAGCGCGAGGCTCGAAATCTGCCAGCCGCCGAGGATCTTGTCCACGGCACCCGACGCACCGCTCATGAACCGCTTGCCCTTGCCAAACGGCAGATCGTACAGCATGTTGTACGTCACGTTGTGGCGTACATCGCCCGACCCGAGACCGCGTTCGCAGCCGCTCAAACAGCGGTTGTCCTGCGGCTGGGTGGAATACAAGCCGTAGTCCTGCACGTTGTCGATCACCTTCGCGTATGTGTAGTTGAAGGTGCCCGTCACGCCTGACGAATACCGCCGTGTCAGGTTGATCTGCAGGCCGTGGTACACGCTCTGCGCATCGTTGAACTCAATCGCGACGTTGGCAAAACCGGCAATCGGACGGCGTCCCAAGGCCGGGTCAAAGAAGTTGATGTTGCGGGCGCGACGCATGTTCAGCGCATGATTGCCGACGTACGCCGCCTGCAGCGACATCTGTCCCGGCAGCTCATGGATCAGAGTAAAGTTCCACTGCTGGGCGTACAGCTCAGGCTTATCCCAATTGAAACCTTCCACGTTCGGCAACGCGACACTGCCAACACCGGACGAAGGCACAAACGGATAGGCCAGGGTCGGGATATCGGACCGCAAAATTGTGGTGTTACCCGGAATGGTGTTCGCCGCGATGCTGTAGCCGTTGCCCGGAGGATACTGCTGATAGAAGATGCCGTACCCGGTCCGGATCACCAGCTTCTTGTACGGCTGGTAGCTCAGCGCAAAGCGCGGACCGAAGTTCTTCTTGTTCATCTTGTACCAGTCGTCGCCCACCGTACCCAGGGTCATCGTACGCGTATCAAAGGCGCGATAGCGATCCACTTCGCCCTTGTTCGGCGTACCAATGTCCCAGCGCAGGCCCATATCGATGGTCAGGCCCGGACGAGCCTGCCAAGTGTCCTGGACGTACACACCCACATGATCCTGACGGCGTCCGCTACCAGGGTCGCCGTTGATCAGCGTGACCTGATTGAGACGGTTGTTGATGAAGTCGTCAATCGACGTGTAGGTCAACGTCGTCAGCCCGCGGTTGTACGGATTCACACCGCTATGCCACCACGTACCGCCGGTTTTGATCGTATGCGACCCCTTCACCAACGATACCGACCCGCCGTACTGATTCACCTGTGAATTCGTACGCGTAAAGCGTCGCGACCCGATCACTGTACCGATGCCGGTGATGTTCACCTGCGGGATGTCGGTTTCCGAATTGATCTGGCTGCCCCAACGCTGGATGCCGGCGTTCAGCTCCATCACCACATACGGGCTCCACACGCGCGAGTACGATAACGTCCCGTTGGTGGTGGTCACCGGCACCTGCTGAAAGTCCGTCAGGCCCAGCGCCGATGGCGTTACGCCAAACAGCGGACCGCGCGTCTCCGAATCGTTCAGGTTGAAGCGCGCAAACATCTTGTCCTTGTCGCTGATGTTGTAATCGACACGCACGCTGCCCGTATCTTCGCGGACCCGCGACACACCCGTGGTCGTGTAGCTGTCCACCAGCGGATTCGCGGTCGCTGTCTGCCCAATCGGATACTGCTCAATCAGCGGACGCAGCGCCGGAGACGTCGTCAGCACTTGCTGGCGCATCAGCGCGCTCGGCACCGTACCGCTGCCCGTGATGCCCACGCCTTGCCGCGACCCTTCGTACGACAGCATGTAGAACAGCTTGTTCTTCACAAACGCGCCCGCAATGTTGCCGCCTGGATTGTTGTAGCGGAACGGCGCCATGCGATTCGGCTTGGTGTTGAAGAAGTTGCGGGCATCCAAAAAGTCGTTGCGGAAGAAGTTGAACACCGATCCGTGCAGATCATTGGTGCCGCTACGTGTCACAATCGCGATCGAACTGCCTGCGCTACGCCCGTATTCCGCCTTGTAATTGCCGGACTGCACACGAACTTCACCAATCGTCTCCAGGCTTCCCGTCAGCAGGCGCGCCCCGCGCTCAAAGCCATTGGCCATGTACGGCTGATCGACGCGCGAGCCATCCACACCGTCGATCGAGAAGTTGTTGGCAATCGTATGCATGCCGTTAAAGCCCATGTCCGCGATGAAGTTGCTGCGCGCCACAGCACCCGGGCTCAGCAGTGAAAAACGACCGTAATCGCGCCCGTTGATAGGCAGCTCAATCAACTGCTTGTTGTTGAAGTACGCGCCTTGCGAAGCATTCGCTTCCACCGGCGTACCCGTGGCGGTAACTTCCACCACCTCGCTCACCGTGCCGGCGGAGAGGGAAAACGTTAGGGGCAAATTGGCGGCCACCGACAACGCAATCTGGTTGCGGACCTGGGTCTGGAAGCCGGCGGCTTCTACCGTCACTTTGTATTCGCCAGTCGGAAGATCGGGGAAGGAAAATCGTCCTTGATCGTCGGCCTGTGTCGTACGGCGAAGCCCCGTACCTGTATTCTCTGTAGTGACCTTCGCATTCGGGATCGCCGCCTGCGAAGAATCGAATATCTGCCCGCTGATGCGTCCCACCGCGGCCTGCCCGAAAAGCAGGTTAGCGGTAAGCGTTAGCGCCAGCAGCCATCGGAGATGGTTGTGCATCTGGGGAACTCCTTGAAGATTGTGTGTCGAGACTTTCCGTCCGGCCGAGCGTGGTGCCAGAGCCTCAAACAGTGAGGAGGGAAGTGCGTAACAACTGTACGCGGGACTAACGCAGTTGTCTCCATTGTAGGCATACTTACTTTGATGGAGCTTCGCGAAGTATTAGCCAAAGCCACGCCCCTCCGCTCTGGAGATCAGCTGGCTGGCCTCGCCGCGTCTTCTGCGGAAGAGCGTGTACGTGCGCAAATGCAGTTGGCCGACGTACCACTGACACGCTTTCTCAACGAACCGGTGATCCCGTATGAATCAGACGAGGTGACCCGCCTGATCCTGGACTCGCACGACCCCGCAGCCTTCGCGCCCATCGCGCACCTCACCGTTGGCGACTTCCGCAACTGGCTGCTGGCCGCTCCCGCCGATGCCGTAACCTCCATCGCCAAAGGCGTGACGCCCGAAATGGCCGCTGCCGTATCTAAGATCATGCGCCTGCAGGACCTCGTCGCCGTCGCCTCCAAATGCCGCGTCGTCACCCGCTTCCGCACCACCATTGGCCTGCCGGGGCGCATGTCCACCCGCCTCCAACCCAATGACCCTACCGACGACCCCGAAGGCATCGCCGCCTCCATCGTCGATGGCCTTTTGCTTTCAAGCGGCGACGCCTGCATCGGCATCAACCCTGCGACCGACAACGTCAAAACCGTCATCGGCCTGCTGCAAATGGTCGATCGCGTCCGCCAGCGCTTTTCGATTCCCACCCAAAGCTGCGTCCTCGCGCACGTCACCACCCAGGTGGAGGCCATCGCAAAAGGTGCGCCCGTCGACCTGGTGTTCCAGTCCATCGCCGGTACGGAGGCCGCCAACAAGTCCTTCGGCATCGACCTCAAGTTGCTGGACGAAGCCTGGGCCGCCGCAAAATCCCTCGGCCGCGGCGAGAATGTCATGTACTTTGAGACCGGGCAGGGCAGCGCGCTATCGGCCAATGCGCACCACAACGTAGACCAGCAGACCTTGGAAGCCCGCGCCTACGCCGTCGCCCGCCGCTATGAGCCACTGCTTGTCAACACCGTAGTCGGCTTCATCGGACCCGAGTACCTCTACGACGGCAAGCAGATCACCCGCGCCGGACTTGAAGATCACTTCTGCGGCAAGCTCCTGGGCGTACCCTTGGGCTGCGACATCTGCTACACCAACCATGCCGAAGCGGACCAGGACGACATGGACGCTCTACTGACGCTCCTTGGTGTCGCCGGCTGCAACTACATCATGGGAGTGCCCGGCGCGGACGACATCATGCTGCACTACCAGAGCACTTCGTTCCACGATGCGCTGTACGTCCGCCAGGTGCTCGGTCTGCGTCCCGCGCCGGAGTTTGAAAACTGGCTGCAAGGCTTTGACGCGGCCCAAAGGCGCAAACTCTCCGAATCGACTCCAGCATTGGTGACAGGTTTCGCATAGAAACGTCGCCTAATGTTACGGTAGTTGTCGTTAGAGATGATCATTTCCCGGCAGTACTTCGAGTACGCATTTTATTGGGCCGATGGTGGCAAGCCGCCAGCGTCGCGCCTTGCCGGGCAGATCCAGACAGCTCAGGTGGGCTTCGGTTCACCGCAGCAGGCGCAGCAATTCCTGCGTACCTTCCACGAACCGCACGAATTCCGCATGCTGCTCAGCCAGCGCTTTCCCGGGCAGACCTACCGCTGGCGCCTCGACGAACTCACCGGCAAGATGGCGGACCTGCTGGTCAAGCGCCGCCTTCTGGTGATCAAGCGTTGGACCCCCGCCGAAGGTGGTGTCCGCGGGCAAAGTGCGGCCACCCCAGCCGCGCCCAGACGGCCCATCGAGTTCGCTCCCGCCACCGAGAGCGACACGTTCGCTGGAAATCACGACCCCGACAGTCAGGCCAATACGCTGTCCAATGCCGCGCAGGATGCCACACCGTTCTGCGAGGAGTGCGAAAAGTCACGGCTCGCCGCCACTCCGCCCCCGGAGCCTCCCGCCGAAACCGAATCGTCGGACCTGGAAGAGAACGACCAAAAGCAGCAGGCCGCCGCCCTTGCCAACGCCGCCTCCTCTGGTGCGGCATTCTGCGAAGAGTGCGCCAAACTTGCTGCCGCCGCTGCATCGAGCGGCGAAGAAGAAGCACCGCCGCCTCCAGAACCCGCCGTACTGCCGCCCAACAGCGACGAGGACAAGCAAGCCGCCGCGCTCACCGATGCCGCCTCATCCGGCGTGCCGTTCTGCGAAGAGTGCGAAAAACTCGCCGCCGCAGAAGCGAAACAGCCTGAGGCGACCCCGCCGGCTCCGGTGATTGAAGGGTTCCCGGAGGAGCACGACGAAGCCGCTCAGGCTGCCACTTTACAGAAGGCCGCCGAATCCGGCGTACCGTTCTGCGAAGAGTGTGAAAAGGCCAAACAGCAGCAGCAGCCGATGGCCGCCTAACGCTACTTCTTCACCGGTTCGCTGTACAAAAAGTCGTCCAGCACCACGATGTTCACGCCTTCGGCCGGTTTATCTTCCGTGCCCAGCGCAGCCGTACCCGGCGTGATCCGTACCTTGGCGATCACGCTGCCGGGAAAGCTCACACCCAGAAACGACAGCCCCTTGGGAGAGACGCGCACATAGTACTTGCCGAGCGACACGCCGTCCGCCGTGAAGTACTCCATCGAGCTCGTGGTCGGGATCGCAACGTTGGTGAACACAGCGCCAAACGAGTGCACCGATCCGCGATCCTGCGTACCGGGAATGAAGAAGTCCACGTCGTACACATGCGACCCGGTGGAAGAGAACAGCCGCTCCGCCGAGAACGTCTTGAAGATTTCCGAATAGCCCGCCAGGAAGTTGTCAAAGCGAACATCCGTGATGCCGGCTTTGCCGCTCACCTGAAAACCCACCCAACCCTTTTCCTGGCTCGAAAACACCGCGCCGCGAGCCGAGTTCTTGTTGAAGAAGTCCGGCGGCAATGCGCCGGGAGCGGAAAGCGCATCCGGTACACCGTCCCAATTGATGTCGCGGCGATTGAGCGGCGACCCCGGCGATCCCGGAGGATTCACGGCGGCCCCCGTCACCAGGCGAAAGTCGTCCACCGTCTTGCGAATGTCGTCAGGCGTTGTGCCAGCGGCCGAAAAAACCGTACCAGCGATGTGAGGAAGTGCCAGGTCCGATTGAGCGAGGCACGTGACAGCCGCAAACGCGGCGGAAGCAAATAAGCGCGTGAAGTTCATGTATGAACTGTAAAGCGCAGTGGAGCACAGAATCCTCAAGAACCTCTCAAAGAAATATCAAAGGATTTTTATGATCGGAAATGGTCCCGAATCGCGCTAAAGCGCGCTACTTACGTACGAAGACCTCTCCCTCGATTGAGATCAGCCCAGGCGGATCTGCGGGGCTTGCGGGCAGTAGTGTGCGCCGCCGTACATCGCCATCAGAGTAGGTGAGCACCAACGTCAGGCCTTCCACGCGAAAGCGTCCGCCAAGGCCCGCCGATGCTGTTGTACCGAAGGTAAACGCACCGTCGGCAGTGAAGCGGTACACATTACCGCCCGCTGATTGCCACATGCCCGGCAGCACCGCAGGCGCTACCGTACGTGCGGGACGAAACAGTGTCCCATCCAGTCGGATGCCTTCCGGCACTGCCTCGTACGCGATCTCATCCGTACGTCCGTTATCCCAACGAATCGTCATGCGATTGCCGGCGATGCTATAGGTCCCGCAGGTGTCGCCAGAACATCGCGAAGGGTCAAACGTATTGCCGGACCCATAGGGGAACACACGTGCGATGCGATTGCCCGGCAGAAAGTACCGCGTGTTGGCCGCCACCCGATCGCCGGCGAGCGCGTTCACCTGCGTCGCCGTGTACAGCCCGGTCAACGAAGACGAAGCAGCTGCACCGCCGTCCGCAGAAGCCAGCCGCAACCTCTTCAGAAACGCAGCCAGCGCCGCGAGGTTCGGATTGCCCGCAACCATACCGACAACGTGGAACACACGCCCGCTGGGGCTCGTCGCCGTCAGCAACAGCATTGCCTGCCGGGTATTCGGAAGCTCAGCCGCGCCCACCACCGCAGTCCAGCCATCGCTACGCTGTTCGGTGCTCACCTTGGGCTCGCTGACGTTGGGAAACGGTCCCTTCACCAGACGAGCCCACGCGCTTTGAAAGTTCTCCTCCGGGCGGCCGCCGCCCCCACGACTGGGGAACAAAAACACCTGCGACGTCTGATCCGCCGACCTGTACGACAGCGGGTCCTGCGGTTGCGCATTCGGGATGCGCTCCCAACCCGCCGGCGGATCAAACGTCGCAACGTCAAAGCTCACCGGTTGCGCTATCACTGCCGGCGCGGCGACGGTTAAGAATGCAACGAGCACCAAACGCAACAACCGAGCGCTCATAGTATGCGGCCTTACTGCACGGACACCCCTGTAATCGGCAGGATGATCGTACCGTTCACCGGGTCGTTACTGATAATCCGCAGCGACGCCGGCGCCGACTGCGGCACCTTCGGCACAAACAATACCGCCATATCCGCAATCGCACCCGGAGCCAAGGTAAACGGCGCTGCCGGACCCACCGTGTAATTCGGATTGTCGATATTCAGCGATTGGATGATCAGCGGCGCCGTACCCGTATTGGTAATCGAGAACGTACGCTCGCCGGACTCACCCACCTGTACCGTCCCGAACTCAAAGTTCGCGGCGCTCACCACGATCTTCGGGCTCGACGCAGACCCCACGCCATTGCCCCGAAGCGCGATGCTCGCCGTACGGTTGTCGCTATCGTTGCTGGCAATCAACAGCGTGCCCGTCTGCACCCCAGGCGCCGTCGGCAGGAACCGCACCTGCAGCGACGTCAACCCGGCAGGAGCCACGGTCAGCGGGAACGACGCAAACACCAGTTGGAACCTCGGATTGCTGATCGTGATCCCCGTCACCACCAGCGGATCCGTACCCGAGTTGCGAATGGTCAGCGACAAGTCTTTGGTCTGGCCGCTATTCACATCACCGAACTCCAGCGCCGCAGGCGTCGCATCGATGCGTACCTTCGGCAACTCCACCAGCGACCCTTGGCCCGTCAACCCAATCGTTACCGGACCCGTCACCGAGTCATTGCTGGTCACCGTCAGCGTACCCGTCTGCGTGGTTCCGCCCGATCCCGCCGGCGTGTACCGCACGATCACTTGCTGCGTACCTCCGGGCACCACCGTCAGCGGGAATGTCGCCTCCACCGTAAAGCGCGGGCTATCGCTGGTGATGCTCGTCACCGTCAGCGGCGCCGTACCTCCGTTGCGGATGCTCAGCGTCTGCGTGCGGCTTTCGTTGATCACCACGGTGCCAAAGTTCAAGGACACCGGATCCACCTGCAACCGCGGCGAAGTCCCCGGCGTCACCGTGGAACCGCCGTCCAACGAATACCCCGGGAGGATGCCGAAGTCCGAGATGTTATCGCCCGTCACCGTCGCAAACGCGATCACCGGCAAGTCGGACTCCAGGCGCAACGCCGGAGCCTGCGTCAAACCCGAGATCGCGCCGAAGTACCCGCGTGGCGGAATCGACACTCGCCGTCCCGCGCCGTAGTTGCCGTCCTCCTGCAGATTGCGTAAATCCACAGAAGCGGGCGTCGAGTTCGGATTCACGATGTAAAACGTCGTCGCTGCTGTATTGGACGGGATCGTCTGCCGCCGCGATGCCAGGTCGGTCATCGCAAACGCACCCCGCGCGAACGAACTGCCGTAGGACACCTCCGCCACAATCCCCGAGATGTTGGACTCGACGCTCAACGTCGCATTCCAAGTGATGTTGCCATCCAACTCAAAGATCTGCGTGTACTCGCGCCAGTACGCCTGCCCCGCCGGAATCGTGACTTCCACCGGCGAACCGCCCACGCTCTGGCCCGTCGACGATGCGGCGCGAATCGCGACGCGCGCTTCACGATCGGTCGGATTCACAATCTGCAACCGCGCATTCCAACCATTGCCCGCCCGCAGGTACGGCATGTGGATGTTGGTCTGGCGCGTGGCCACCTGCGGCATCGGCTGCCCAGGCGATGCCTCCATCGAGTTCAACCCGTGGTTCGTACGCGTGGCCTGAATCGGCTGGCTGGCCGTAATCGTCAGGTACCCCTGGAACCCTTGCGGCGTGGCGGAAAACAACTGCTCTACCTTCTGCACCAGCGACGCGCGCGACGCCAGCCGGATATTCTGCGCATTGCCGCCGATAATCGACCCGTCATTCGCGCGCAGCTCCAGCACCAGGTTATTGGCATCCGAAACCAGGTTGTTGATCAGAATGTCGGACCCGCGTTCCAGCCCCGTCACAACATAGCGCGTGGCCAGCGTATTCCGCAGCGGCACGATGTCGAACGTCTGGTTCTGCTGCCCCAGGAACTGGATGTACCCATCCACCGTACCCTTGCTCACGCGCACCTGTGTCCAGCCGGATCCGCTATCCAGGCTCGGCAGCAGTTGCGACCCCGGAGGAATCGTCAACCCCGTGTCGCTCAACTGCAGACCCGTGTTGTCGAACCGCACCACCCGGAAGATCGCCTCGTCCGGACCGTAGCTCACAAACGTACCCCGCGCCGTCCAGTCCTGGCGCAGCATGCCGTTGAAGTTCGACACATTGGTGGCAGGAATCGGCAGGCCGACACCGGACAACTGCACCAGGATGTCGCTGCCCGACGTACTGTCGCTCGAAATCGTCAGGATGCTGTTGTGCGCCGTGGCCGCAGGCGGACTGAACACCACTTGCGCCTCTATGGTCGACCCCACCGGAATCGTCAGCGGCAGGCTCACACCCTGCACCTGGAACACCGGATTATTGGGCGATAGCGACGTAATCGTCAGCAGTCCGGACCCCGTATTCCGCAGATTCAGGATCAACGTCTTCGATTGATTGAGGATCACTTCGCCAAACGCCAGTTGACCCGGGTCCACCGTCAGGCGTCCGTTGGTCTGCGTCGACCCCGTACCCGTGCCGCGCAAGCTGATCTGCGGCGCGACGTTCGGTTGATCCGTCGTCAACGTCAAGGTGGACGTCGCGATGCCGCCAAGCGTCGGCGCAAAGATCACGTCCAACGTGCTCGTCGACCCCACCGGCACCGTAAACGGCGGACGCGGATTCAACAGCCGGAACTGCGAGTTCGTGAACACCGCGCCGGTCACCGTCACCGTCGCGCTCGACACGTTGCGGATGGTGATCTGCTGGCTCCGCGTCTGTCCGCTCGCCACCGTACCAAACTCCACAATGCTACCCGGCACTTCCAGCACCGGCGACGTACCTTCGCACGCCAGCGGCACCGTCACCGCAGGCTGCGTCGGGTCGTTGGTGTTGAACGTCAGAGACCCCGCGACATACAGTCCGCTCGACGGCGAACACCGCACCACAATCTCCGTCGACGCACCCGGCGCAATGCCGGACACGCTGGTCGCGCTCGTCAGCCGGATGCCAGCCGTATTCGACACCGCAATGTTCGTGATCGATAGCGGCTGCGTCCCACGATTCACGATCTGCAACGGACGCTCGGCGCCCGCGCCAATGGCTACCGCGCCAAAGTCCAAAGACCGCGCCGCCAAACTTGCGACAGCGCCTGTCTGCGCGTACACCGTAGCCTCCACAGGAACGCTGATGGACGGCTTGGCCGGGTCATTCGTACGCAGCACCACGGTGGTCGAAATCGCGCCCGCCTCCGCGCCGGAGATCAACACCGGGATGTCCGCCGCCTGTCCCGCCGCGATCGACACCGGCAGCGATGCCCCGGCGTACCGCACAGCAGCCACCGTCGATTCGACACCCGTCACCCGCAGCGTACCTGCGCCAATGTTCTCCAACGTGATGTTTGCCACGCGACCTTCACCGGTCCGCAGATCCCCCGCGCGCACCGTCCCCAGCGGACCCGCCGCAGGAGCCGCATTCAACGCGATCGACGGGCTGATCTGCACGGCATCGTTCACCCCGTCACTCGCCCGTACCTGCACCTGCAGCGTGGTCGCCGTGGGAAACAGCGCCGTGTCAATCGTGTACTCCGGCGCGGATAAATCCACCGCCACCGGAACCCAGGTTGTACCCTCATCCGGGCTCGCCCAAATCTGGTATGTCAACCGGTCGTTATCCGCATCGCCCGCCGACCAGGACACGCGCAGGTTGCGCTCCGTCGTCGCCGCCGGTGTATTCAAACGCAGCGTCGGCGCATTCGCAGACCGTACGATTGCCGCCAGTTCCTGCGTACCGTTCGCCCGCGCCAAGGTGATCCGCGCCGTGTTCGGCGGCAACAGCAGCCGTACCGCAAACGGTGCGTCGCCCTCGAGTTCCGCCACAGGCTGCGGCTCCGCGATGCAGTAATCCGCCCCCGCCGGTCCCGTACCCGTATTGAACTTGAAGCAGAAGTTCGATGACGCGCTGCTGGGCGGATTCGGATTCGCGGTCCACGTACGGTAGATCGGATCGATCACCACCGTGCCATCGGTGCGCAAAATCCCCGACACCACCACGTACTCGACAGCTTCCGCCCCAGGCTCCGGCAACGCTGCGGCGTTCGTATACGCACGGAACAACGCGCCCGCCGCCTCCGGGCTCACCCAGGACTCGGCAGCCGTCGCCGTATTGCAGCGCACCAGGTTCGCCGTATTCACATCAAACAGGCCGTCCAGCGTAGGACGCAGCCCCGGCGCACCAATGATCAACGCCGGGTTCGTACCCGCCGCGCCGATGTTCGACGAAATCGCGCACGGAATCAACGTCCGCAGCGCATTCGGACCCGACACATACGAAAGCTTCCGGTTGCCCACCGCAAACACCGGATCGAGAATCACCTGCGGATCCCGATTCGCATTCGCATCCACCGCGACATACTGTGCGGGCCACGCGGAAGGTGGCAACTGCGCCTCCACCAGATGCCGCAGCCGGAACAGACGCAGGAAGTTCGCACGCGTATCGCCAGCCGGATACGTCGCCGTATAGATCGGCCCGGTCTGCGGCAGCGGCGCTACTTGTTCAAACAGCTTGAACCCCGCCGTCGCGGCCGCACTGCTCGTACCGCAATCGAGCGTACCCTGCCCGTTCAATTCACAAATCCGCGCATGGAACAGCGGATACGGTTGCGGCCAGTTCGGAGCATTGCGGAAGTTCGCCGTCAAACTCGTCGACGGTGCCGCCGCGAACCCTGCCGCAGCAGACCCCGCCGGCTGAATCGCAGCCTCCAGGCGAACCTCGCCGCCGGAAATCGCCTGCGTGGGCAAAACAAAGTTCGCCGTACGCGAAAAATCCTCACGTGCCGGAGCATCGCCGCCCGCCACCGGCACCGTGCCGGACGTCTGCGTGTAAATCAACTCGTCATTGCGGAACACGCTCAGCCGGACCTGCGCCGCTCCCGTCGCGCCTGCCGACCCCGCGGGGAACACACGCACCACTGTCGGCTTGCCCGCCACCAGCGGAACCTGATTGTCCGAAGTCTGGTTCGTCTGCAGTACTTCAATGCGATCCACATCCAGTCGCGACACCTGATAGCGGGACCGTACGGTCACCACATAATCGCCATTCGAGTTCCCGTACCGGAACCCCACCGTGCTCACCACCGTAAAAGTCGCCGTCTGGCTGGAAGCACTCCACGTCGCGCCCGTGCGTCCAATCGGGCACGTACCCTCCAGCCCCAAAGATCCCGCAGGCGCCTGCGATGAGGATTGCCCGGTGCAACTGGACCCCTGGTCCGTCTCAAAGCCTTCCACCGAGATCGCATAGTTGCCCTGATGCGTCCCGACGGACTCGCCCTCCGGCGGGTTGATATTCCAACTCGCCGCCGTACCCACGCCCACCGTGAGCGGCGAAGCAAAGTTCACCGTAGCAGTGGACGTCGCGGCGTTCACCGCCAACGTCCCGGCCGGCGTAGTCTCCGGCGAGGTGATTTGAAAGTTGTCGTACCGCAACGTCACAGACCGCGACGCGCCGCTTGGAAAATTAAAGTTGCAAGGCGGCAGCTTCGGGGGACGCAACGTCAAACCCGGACCCAAGGTCACAACCGGCGGCAGATCGGCAGCATTGGTGGTGCAAGACGACGACACACGTACTTCGCGCGACACCAATCGCCCGCTCGAAAAGCTTCTGGATGTGGTCTGAGCCTGCAGCAATGCGTCGCTGCCAACCAAAAAGGCCAGTCCGCAAACCAGGGGAGCAGCCGAACGCAACTTCATATTCATATAGGGTTATGCTAGGCAGCGCGACTTTACAGGGTCAAGTGATTGACACTTGTCGCACCGTTCTATTAGTGACCGGTCCAGAAACAGTTTCGCCACACTAGGGTCTAAGAATGAAGATTACTTCATCAAATGCCCGACATTTTGAACAGGAAGTACGTGGCGGTGCTCTGCGCCGCAGCCTTCGCCATCCTCGGTATTGGTGCCTGGCTACGACCTAAGAAAGCCACTCCCAAACCGCCATCACCCTCTGAAAACGCGAACCTCCAGCGCATGGTCCGCCGGGAGGAACTCCGCAATATGGGGTCATTCTTTGGCGAAAAAGCTACCTCGCTCGCCGGACACCTCCGCTTCATGCCGGAAACGGGCGCCAGCGGCGTGTACTGGGGCCGCTTAGGACAAATCCTCTCCGCCGGGCGCGACCTGCCCCTCGAAACCATCCAGACCAGCGCCACCCCCACGCCGCCCGAAGAGGCGCTCGTCGAAGCGGAAGGCGGACGCTGGGTCCTGCTCGTCTGGATCGAAGCCGAACAGCAGCAACTCGAATGGACTGCGGGCATCGATGGCGGTCGCCGCGTCTCCACCTGCGACGGCGTCAGCTACCGCGAACTCATCGTCAGCACGGCGCTTTCCCCCTCCATGCGCGGAGCCGCCGTCTTCGACCTGGACGGCATCCTCATCGGCATGGTCGCCCAGTGCGACGGCGCCATGCATGTCGTATCTGCCCCCAGCTTCAAGGCCCTGCTCAGCGGCTTTGCAGACCCCGCCAAGCGCCTGCATACCCGCCACGGCATCGCCGTCGAGCGTTCAGAGGCAGATGGCTTGTGGATCGCAGAGGTCAACCCCAACGGCACCGGCTACCTCGCAGGCCTCCGCGCAGGCGACAAAGCTCCCGCAAACGTTACCACCATCGACGCGCTGCTCGACTACATCGAAAAGCGCCCGCCATCCGAACCCAAGCAGGACGGCCTCACGGCGGTCGACCCTCCCCCAACCGGTACGAGACTCACCGTCCAACCCGGCAGCGCCGCCTACGACTTCGGCCTCCGTACCGGAGATCGTCTTATCAAACCCGCACTACCGGTGCTCAAGCGCCTGATTGCACGTCCCGCCGGAAGAACGATGGTGGTGTACGAACGCAACGGCGTACACTTCGCCAAGCCTTTGCAGGAGGCGCCGAAAGCCCAATGAACGAACTCGCCTCGCTTGGCATCATCCTTTTCTTCGCACTGCTGGCCGGACATCTGGTCAAGATCGTGCGCATCCCGGAGGTCACCGGCTACATCCTCGCGGGCGTCGCCGTCGGACCCTCGTTCCTCGGCTGGATCACGCATGAAAACCTCTCGAGCCTGGAAGTCTTCAGTGAAGTCGCCCTGGGACTCATCCTGTTCTCCATCGGCTCCGTCTTCGAGTTCACGGCCTTCCGACATTTGGCCCGCAAGGCGGTACTCATCACGCTCGTCGAATCCCTCCTCGCAGGCGGCATCGTCGCCGCAGGTATGCTCGCGCTCGGCCAACCCTGGACCATCTCTCTGCTCCTCGGCGCGATCTCCATGGAAACCGCCGCCGCCACAACCCTGATGGTGGTGCGCGAAAGCAACGCTGCCGGCGAACTTACCGAGACGCTCAAAGGTCTCATCGCCATCAACAACATCTGCTGCCTGATCGGCTTCAGCTTGGTCGCCGCCGTCGTGGACCTCTCCATCAAAGCCAGTTCACCCGATGCCGCCATCGCGCAGGCGCTATACGAATCGCTGTACCCGCTGGTGTGGCAACTGTTCGGCTCCGTCGCGCTTGGATTCCTGATCGGCGTGCTCCTGAGCTTTTGGTCCTCTCACATCGAGGAACAGGGCGAGACCTTGATCCTCATGGCCGGTGCCGTACTGCTCTGCGTAGGCTTTGCAGACTGGCTCGAACTTTCGCCGTTAATCGCCAGCCTCGCCGTCGGCGCCACCATGGTGAACCTCACCGCGCACAGCCGCCAGCTTTTCCAGGCCCTCTCCCGTACGGACCCGCCACTGTACGCCATCTTCTTCGTCATCGCAGGAGCCGACATGAACATCGCCGCCCTGCCCACCTTGGGTCTGCTCGGCGTCATCTACGTCGTGGGTCGCGCCGCAGGCAAGCTCATCGGCACTCGTACCGGAGCCAAGTACGCCGGAGCGAGTGAAACCGTGCAAAAGTACCTCGGCTTCACTACCCTCGCCCAGGCCGGACTCGCCATCGGTCTCGTACTCGTCACCAACCAGCGCTTCCCGGAACTCGGCCCCAAGATCGCCACCATCGTACTCGCCGCCGTCGCCGTATTCGAACTCATCGGACCCCTGGCCGCCAAGTTCGCCTTAGCCCGCAGTGGCGAATCACAAGCCCAATCATCCGAACCCGCTGTGCTCCTGGATTAGAATCGTGACGTGCGATTTCCAAGACTCTCGGCCACACTGCTCGTGTGTGGCCTGCTGCTGCCAGCAGCCGACACACACACCGACCCAGTCACCGGAGCCGTCATCATGGAAATCGCAGCGGACGCCGGCGCTAGCTCCAATCTCTACTTCCACTTTTCCAGCTTCACCGCCGACAATCGCTACCTGATCTTTTCGAACGACCGTACCGGGTCGCCCCAAATCTACCGCGCGTCCATCCCCGGTGGCGACATCGTGCAGCTCACCAAAGAGCCTGGCGTCGCCGCAGCAGCAGCCTGCCCCGACCCGACCAACCCCCGCCGTGTCTACTTCGTACGCGGCAAGGCGATCTACGCCGTCGACGTGGAAACCCTTGCCCAGCGCAAGATCGCGGACCTCCCAGGCGTCTCCTCCCAACCGACCCTCAGCAAGGACGGCAAGACCATGGCCGTCGGCTTCCAGCTTGACCCAAAGACCTGGGAGATCGGCACCGTGGACATCGCCACCGGCCAGTACCGCCGCGTCCTCCAGCAAGGCTTCCGCATTGGCCACGTCCAGCACAGCCCCGTCGATCCGTTGATCTTCTACACCTGGGAAACCAGCGGCTACGCCCCGCAGCGTACCTGGCTCGTGAATACGGACGGCACCGGCAACCGGCCCTTTTACGCCAACATCGAGCAATCCAAGTGGCTCACGCCGCTCAAAGAATGGATCACCCATGAGGCATGGGTCCCCGCCACCGGCGACATGACCATGATTCAGGACCGCTTCGGCATCCTGCTCGTCAAGCCCACCGGCGAATGGCGCGTCATCACCAAAGGCTGGTACTGGCACGCGGCATCGACAATGGACGGCAAGCGCCTCATCGCCGATGATTTCGACGGCAAGTTGTGGATCATCGACGTCGCCACCGGAGCCGCCAAGTTACTCGCCACCGGCCTGCGCGAACCGAAAGCGATCCACAATCATCCGTCCTGGGATCGCTCCGGCCGCTACGTCGTCTTCAACTACACGCACCACGGCAAACAGACGCTAGGCGTAATCGACGTCGCAGCCTGGGAACGGCGTTAGAAGAACCAACGCAGCTTCAAGCCCGCCGACCTTGGCTGCACCACTCGCGTCCCCACAAAGATGGACTGAAAGTTGAACAGCGCCGTACGATTCGTCAGATTCGTCACCTGAAACTGCACATCCCAGCGCCGCCGCCCTTCGCGCACCCGCTCGTATCCCACCGCATAATCCAGAATCGTGCGAGGCCGTACACGCGGCGGGTCCGACAGCAAGTTCACGTACGGCAGCAAATCCGCATAGTCCGGATCGGCAGCGACCTCTTCGGGGTCCGACCGGTTCGACACCAGTCCGCTGTCGTACCGCACCGCGCCCGACGTCCAGATCCCACGCTTCCACCGGTACTGTACATTCCCTTGCAACCCCAGTTTTTGATCGTGATCAATCACAAACGGACCCGCCGTCAGCGCATCAATCGCACCGGCGCCCAGGAACAGGCCACCGGTAAACGGCGGCGTCGAAATCGCCCGGTAATGCGTCATGCTCAACGTACCGTTGAACCCGCGAATATTCGGGACATTCAACCGAAGCTCCGCACCATTCACCCGAATCTGCGACAGCGTAATGGGAAAGATAATGCCGGTGTTCAGAAAGTTGTCGTTATCCTGCTGATCGCGCGAATTCTTGTAGTAGTACGACGCATTGATGCTCGCCACCTTGCCAATCGCCTGCTGTACACCTGCCTCATAAAAGTTCTGCGTCTCCGGCTTGATCAGCACCGTGGTCGCGCCATTCAACGCCTCGCGCACCGGAGGCGGAGCCAGCAACGCAGCCTGTGGCGATGCCGATAGCAGCAGGTTCTCATTCGGCGGCGTCTGGTACGTCCGGTTGTACGACATGCGGAACACCGTTCCCGTCGATCGAATCGCGTAAGCCATCCCCAATCGCGGCTGCAGCTGATTGCCATTCACCAAAAACCGGTACACATCGTGCCGCAATCCTAGCGAAAAGGTAAACGCGTTCCACCGGATCGTGTCCTGAATAAAGAAGCTCGGCAGATGCCCCGCGTCTTTACCCGTGAACTGAAACCGGCGTCCGCCGCGAGTCAGGTCATGCGGCGCAAGTCCCTCGTTGTAGTCCTCCGATGCCGGATCGTTGAACTCCCGCCCCGTGATCCCAAAGAAAAAGTTCTCGCTCACCGGAAAGTACTGATAGTCCGCACCCATGCGCAGCGTATGAATGCCGCGCACCGTGTTGTACCGTCCGCCGATGTTGAACGTCGATAGCCGCCGTGCCTGATCCGCCGTCACCGGCGTATCGAATGGACTCCCAAACAACCACGCCTGCGAAGTCCGGAACGACGTCGTAAAGTCCAACGTCGTACGCGCGTCCACCGTACGCAGCCATCCAAGTGACGCCGACCAATCCTTGAACAACTGCCGCTGATCCTGCCCCGCCGCGTGTTGGGACCGCAAGTTCGCCAGCTCAAACGACGATCGCCCGGCCATCAGGTTAAAGCGCAGCACGTCCTTTGAAGACGCCCGGTAATCCATACGGCTGAACGCCCGCTGCGCATTGCCGCCGTTATGCAAATTGTCGATCGACACCGAATCCAAAAACCGGTTGGACTTCATCGCGCTGAACGACGCAAAGTACCCAAACTTATCGTTGCCGCCGCTGAACTGCGTCAACTGGTTCAAATTGTCGAACTGCGAATATGCCGCCTGTACGCTGCCCTGAAACATCCGTCCGCTATCGAGGCCCGTGCGCGTCGTGATGTTCGCCACCGCCGCCGTACGCAAGCCGTACTCTGCCGGCGTGTCCCCCGTGAACAGCTCAATATTCTGCACGATGCTCGTATCAAGAGACGTCGCAAACGCGCCCGTCAATTGATCGGTAATCGGCATCCCGTCCACCACAAACGTCATCTGGTTGTGCGCGCCGCGAGGATGAATGGCGCCATTGGCATTCTGCGCAAACCCCGGAAACGTCAGCAGTACGGCTTCTACGCCGCGATTGCCCGCCGGAATCGGCAGCTTCTCAATCATGGTTTGGCTCAACTCCGTCCGCGTGCCCGTCGCCTCCGTGTTGATCAACTCCGTCTGCTCAGACGCCGTCACATTCGCCACTTCGGACTTCCCCGTTAGCGACAGCCTCACATCCGCCGTAAACGGTACATTCGTGCGCAACGCCACCTGCTGCGTGGCTTCTGCAAAGCCTTCGCGGCGTACCGTGAGCCGGTACGTATTGAACGGCAGATTCGCGATCGTATAGACACCGTCGCTATTCGTCGTGGCGGTCAAAGACAACCCACTCAGCGCATTTGCGACCGTCACCTGCGCACCCGGCACAAGCGCCCCAGCAGGGTCCGTAACGGTACCCGTAATCGTCGCCGTAGCTTGTGCATAGACGCACACGGCGGAAAGGAAACACAAAAGAAACCGCATGAAGATGCGGACCTCCCTCCAGTAGTCGTGATGATGTGATGTGGAAACGCTTAGGAAAGGGAGGCTACAGGAGGTCCGCGCGACGTGGCCGCAGCCACCGCTACGTCCGCAGGCACAGGCGTACCCGCGTCTTCCACGCGCACCTGTTCGGTGGTGGGTTTTGGTAGGTCAAGAACCAGCGCGATGGCATCCGCCACCTGGTGCTCGATGTCGTTCAACGAGCACTTTTTGGGATCGCCGTTCTGGTGTACGTGCAGCGGCGAATAAATCGCCACCGCAAAAAACGACAACAGAATCACCAACAGCACGGCCATATGCCGCTGTGTGGTCTTCTGCAATGCCGCTACTGGTAACACGCCACTTTCAGCGTAGCGGATTTACCGCCGCTGCCGTGGCAAGTCTGGCGGCTCACCATCAAACCCAGGCTCTGCCCTCGACGCCAGCAGGTTGCCGATCAGGCCGCTGCCGTTCTTAGGCAACAGCACCAGCTTGGCATGCGATTCCAAAAGCTTCTGCAGCTCCAGGATCTCAAACAGCGCCGCCGACACCGCGGGTACACGGGCGATTTCCTCAAGCGCACGCCCCAGCGTATTCGGCCGAATCGCAGCTGCCTTTGCAAACTCGATCGAAGCCTCGCGCTCGGCCGAACTGCTGATCACGCTCACCTGATTCGCGCCCGCCTGCCGGATCGCCGACGTCACCTGCCGCAGCCGATTGACGACCTTCTCTTCAATCTGCCGGATCATCCCGCCATCGCGGAAATGTACCTTGCGGATGTACACGGACCCCAGCTTGTACCCCCACTGTTCCGACTGTGGCGACACTTCGGACCGCACCACCTGGCTCATCGTATGCCGCGTCTCCAGCATCTCCGCCAGCGGCATATTGCTCAAGCAACGCACCGTCGCGTTCGACACATTCGCCCGCAGCGACCCGCGGGGATCGGTGTTCTTAAACAAGTACGCGACAGGATCGCTGATCCACATCTCGTACCAGATGCCGATGCCCATCGGCGCGCCTTCTTCAGAGTTCACAGCCTCGCTCCGGCGGTACTCCTGGTCCAGCCGCATATCAAGCGTATAGACCTTGCCAAAGAAGTTGATGATGAACGCCGAAGGCCCAATTTTAAAGGGCAGAATGTACAGCCCCGGCTCCTGGATCACACCAAGAACCTTTCCGAACAGCACATACACCTTGCACGTCCGCTCTTCGACGATCGTGTACACGCCAAAGATCTTGGCCACAATCAGCGCAATCGGCACGCCGAACGTGAAGAACAGAAACGTAAATAGAAACGTTGCAAAGAATCCCATGGCGTTTAGCGAACCTCCGTATACACAGACTTGGCCTTGTCATAAAGCCGCAGCCGTATCGTTTTCAGATACGCCTCCAGCACATCCGCGCCGGACTCATACAACCGGTTCAACTCTGCCGCCAGCAACTTCAACGGCTCTACCTCAGCTTGTGCCTTCAGCGTCTCGATCTCCACCGCGCGTTTGGACTGCACGATCTTCTGATCCGCTCCCGCCTGCGCCAAGCTGATGTCGCTCGACACCTGGTTATGCGCCGTATTGATCGCCGCCAGCGCGGACTCCACTTCTTGCGGAGGATCAATGCCCGTAATCAGCGACGATTCAAACACCACGCCATACCGCGCCGCCGCCGAACGGCATTCCATCTCCATGTAATGGTTCAGATCCCGCAGATTCTTGCGCAGATCATTGATGGACACACCGGTCATCTCGGCCGACGGGAACCCTTCCTGCTGCACCGCGGGACGAGCTTCAAAGTTCGCGATGCGCTGCCGCAGAATCGAAACGAAATAACCCATCACATGCGCAAACGGATACTTGATGCCAAAGATATAGGCGTACAAATTCTGCTCGGCGATGCGATACCGAATCTGCCCCGTCAAGCCGGTATTCAACTGATCTTTGGTCACCGCCTCCAGCTTGGTGCCGCCTTCATTGGCCGTCGGCTGTTCCGGATCAAGCGCCATATTCACAGTGGATGTCGCGATCGACACCTTGTGAATACGCTCCCACGGCAGCTTGAAGTACGGGCCGCCCGGCGGAATCACCACCACTTGCGGATACACATAGCGGCCGCGTTCCTCTTCGCGCAGGTATTGCGACAGCGGGTCGTCGAGCGTTGTCTTATCACCGGGCATTCGCTCCGCCCGGCCAAAAATCGTTTTCACGGCTCGTTCGTTCTGATCCACGGTGTAAATGCCCATCACAATGACGCGCACAAACACCCAGGCCAGGAACCCGAGGAAGAATCCAGCGGCGATATCCATTGGTTCAGGATACAGGGCTGTTAGACTCATTGCGATGTCTCGCTTATTACGCCGCAGTCATTTGTACTTGGCGTTGTTTCTTTCCCCGTGGATTCTGATGTACACCGTCTCCACTTTTGTGATGAACCATGGCCGCTTCTTTCGAGGTCCGGAAGAGCCTCGCAAGCCGCCGGTATTTCAAGTGGAGAGGGACTTCATGTACAGCGGCGAACTCCCCCCAGGCGCGACACCGCAGCAAATCGCCCGTCAGCTTTTGTCCAGCCTTGACCTCGACGGCGCCTACAACATCGCGCGCCCGCTATCGGACGAGCGCCTGGTCATCAACCGCCTGCACGCCACCGCGCCGCGCCGCATCACGTACATTCCGGCCACTAAGCACATCGTGGTGGAACGCCAGATCTTCGACGGCACTCGCTTCCTCGAACAGATCCATCGCCGCCGCGGCTATCAGCATGACTTCCTGCTCGACGATCTCTGGGCCTCCGCCGTCGACCTCACCATCGCCGGCCTTTTGCTACTCGCCTTCACCGGCATATGGATGTGGTGGGAACTTCGCGTTACCCGCCGTTGGGGCGCCATCGCACTCGCCGCCGGCTTCGGCTTGTTCGCTCTCTTTTTGGCGGTGATGTAACCACCATGCGCTTTAACATTCTCAATCGCCGCGCACACCTGTATTTAGGCCTGTTTTTGACGCCCTGGGTACTGCTGTACGCCATCTCTTCGATTCCGTTTTCGCACTCGCAGTACTTCGACGCGCTCGACAAAGCCAAAGGCCAACCCGATTGGTACAAGACCTACGAAGGTCCCTACGATCTCGGCCCGATTCCCGAAAAGGGCTCCCTGCGTCCACTCGCCCTCAAGGTCGCGCAGGACTTCCAGATGGCCGATCAAAGCGTCGGCGCCTACAAGCCCAACGCGGATCAACTCATGGTGTTCGTCTACACCTTCTGGAACAGCACGCAATTCCGCTACTTCCACAAAGAACACCGCATCGTACGCGAGCAAAAACGCTTCCGGTGGGACCACATCCTCACCGGTATGCATGCACGCGGAGGCTTTGAAGACACACGCTTCTTTGCCGTCTCGTGGTCCATCGTGGTGGATCTAGTATGCCTCGGCTTCCTGCTTTGGATCGCCTCCGGCCTTTACATGTGGTGGACCTTACCCGGCAGCGTACGCACGTGGGGATGGGTCGCCATCGCATCCGGCGTCGTCTCGTTCGCAGTCTTTCTGATTCGCTTGTAGTGCTGCTATTTATTTCGCAGCACGGTGATGATGTCGTCCGCCGTAATCACACCAGCGAGGCGTCCATCTGAGTCCACCACAGGCATGGTGATCACGTTGTACTTGTCAAACCGTGCAATCACGCGCTCCTGCTTATCGGTCACGATCGATTGCGTCGTTTTCTCGGCAGCCAGCTTGCGCAACTCCGTCGACCCCGGCGCTAAAAACAACCGCGCAATCGGCACCGTACCGCTCAGCTTTCCATCCGCGCCAGTCAAAAAGATCACGTGCAGAGACTCGAGCATCCAGTCCTTCTCCAGCTTCAACGTACCGATGGCATCAGCCACAGTCGCCGCCTCGTGCATCGACACGAACTCGGTGTTCATCAACGCACCGGCCGTACCTTCGTCGAACTCCAGAAGCTCTTCGATCTCTTCTTTCTCTTCCTGGTGCATCTCTTCCAGGATCTCGTTCGACGTCTCTTCTTCCAGCTCAGCCAGCGCGTCCGCGGCCTCATCGGGAGACATCTCTTCCACGATCTGCGCGGCCTTTTCCGTCTCCAGCGATTCCAGGATGCTCGCCTGAATATCGGGATCGACTTCCGATAGCGTTTCCGCCGCTACTTCGCTGTCGATGGTCTCAAAGATCGCCTCGCGATTCTCAGGGCTCAACTCTTCGACGATCTCCGCAAGATCCGCCGGATGCATGTCTTCCAGCAGCTTGTTCGAAATGTTCAAACGCAAGCGCCGCTGCGGATCAGGCTCCAGGATGTTGCAGAATTCCCAACGAATCGAATGCGGCGGAATGCGACCCTGCATCCTGCGTACCCAGCGCCGCGGAATCACGCCCTGCACAATACGCCGGAACATACTGCGGATGCCGATGTCCACTTCGAGCACCCAAAGCAGGTCCGCGCCATTCTCCTGCCGTACTTCAAACGTCACATCGTTGATGCGCACCACCTTGCGGCCCTGCGCGTCGATGATCTGTTGATCGAGCAAATCACGGCCCACGCGCAGCACGTACTCATCGGAGTGAAACGGCGTGAGCTGTTCGTCTTTGAGGTGGATGCCGTCCAGCGAAATCCGCGCAATCTGATCATGCCGTACGCTGAGCCACGACATCGTCGAACCGCCCACCAGAAAGCGATCCACACGCACCGGATCCACCAGCGGCACGATCGCAGCATCGCGCACAATGCCGACACGGCGGCCCTTGAGATCATAGACCCCAAGACCGATGAGTTCGGTCATGTACAGGATTTGCTCGGCCACCGTACCCTGATTATCTCAGGACTCCAAATACTGGAGTTCATGCAAGCGCTGGTAAATGCCGCCGCCGTTCACCAATTCGTCATGCGTACCGGTTTCCGTGATGCGGCCGGAGTCGAGCACCACGATCAGGTCCGCGCGGCGAATCGTCGACAACCGGTGCGCGATCACAATCACCGTGCGATTCTCCATCAGGTTCGCCAACGCGCCCTGCACCAGCGCTTCGCTTTCCGTATCCAGGTGCGACGTCGCCTCGTCCAGAATCAGAATCGGCGCATTCTTCAACAGCGCACGCGCAATCGCAATCCGCTGCCTTTGCCCGCCAGATAGCTTCTGCCCGCGTTCGCCAATCATCGTGTCGTAGCCTTCCGGCATCTTCTCGATGAACTCTTCCGCCATCGCCATGCGGGCGGCCTCGCGTATCTCCTGCATCGTTACGCCAGGTTTGCCGTACCCGATGTTGTTCGCCACCGTATCGTTGAACAAAAACGTGTCCTGCGGCACGATGCCGATGTTCGCTCGCAGCGATTCCAACTGCAGATCGCGCAGGTCGCGCCCGTCGATGCGGATCGCCCCGCTGCTGACGTCATAAAACCGCGGCACTAGATTGGCGATGGTCGTCTTGCCTGCGCCGCTCGGACCCACCAGTGCGGCCACCTTGCCTGCAGGCACCGTGAGGTTCACACCCTGCAACGCCACACGCTCGGTTTCCGATGGATACCGAAACGTCACGTCCTCAAACGTGATGGCCTCTTTCAAACGATCCAACTTCACCGCGCCAGGACGATCCTGCACGGCCTGTTCGCGATCCAGATACTCAAACACCTTTTGCGACGCACCCAGCGCCTGCTGAAAGATATTGTGGATGCCCGTCAGCCGTTTCACCGGCTCGTACAGCAGCAGCAGCGCGACGATAAAGCTCGTAAAGTCCCCAGCCGTCATCTTGCCCGCGCGAATCTCCGTCTGCGCAAACGTCAACAGACCCACAATCGTCAGCGCCGCGAAAAACTCAATCAACGGCGACGCGATCGCCTGCTGCGCGACGTACTTCAGATTGTTCTTGCGCAGCCGCTTCGCCGCTTCGCGAAAACGATTGGACTCAATCTCTTCTGTCCCAAACGTCTTCACCACCTGATGCCCGGTGATGGTCTCCTGCAGGATCTGGTTCAGCTCCGCCGCGTAATCCTGCCCCTTGCGCGTCGTACGCCGGATGCGCCGCCCAAGCCTTGCCGTCGGCACCAGCACAAACGGCAACACTGTCAAAGCCACAATCGCGAACTTCGCATTCGTCTGCAGCACAACAGCCAGCAGCGCGATCACCGTAAACGTCTGCCGGAACCAATCCGCCAGCAGATGCGACACCGCCACTTGAATCTTTTCGATGTCGCTCATTATGGACGACATCAAGGTACCCGTGGAATTCTCTTGAAAGAACGCGCTGTCCTGCCGCAGCACCTTGTCGTACACCTGCTGCCGGATGTCCGTCACCGCGCCGTACCCGGCGTCGTTGATCAGATAATTGGCCGCATAATCGGCCAAGCCTTTCACCAGGAACGCACCCACAATACCGATGGCCACGGCGGTCCAAATATCTTCAACGCCGCTCGGCAACAAGTCGGACAGCAATAGCCGGAACCCGCCGAACTCAAACAACACGACAGCTTTCTTGGATGCCTGCGGCTGAAGTACCAAGTCGAACAGAGGCACGATCAACCGCGCCATCAACGCCTGCGACAGCCCCACAAAAGACATCAGCACGATGGCGATAAACAAAGACCCCGCGTAAGGCCGCGAGTACGCAATGAGCCGCCTCATTGTTGCGTCACCACCTTAGCGTTGCTCGCGCGCCACGGTCCCCAGATCGCCGGATCCGTAGGACCAAACACCACCGTCATCGGAATATCAAACGCCGCCGCAATATGCGCAGGCCCGGAATCATTGCCCAAAAAGTACGACGCATGCCGGATCAATCCTTTGATCACCGACAGTGGCTGATTCTGATACGTGCGGTACTTTGCAGCAAACGGCGCGACATCATCGCCAGGACCCGCAATCACCACAGGCCTCTGCTCCATCTTGGACATCGCCTGCAGAAAGTTCTCGACCGCCCAAGTCTTCAGCGCCGCCGACGCAAACGGATGCACCACAGCGTACTCTCCGCCCGTTTCCGGCTGCGTCGACGCATGCAGAATCGCCCGCGGAATCGCCTGCTGCGGGACCCCCAGATAAAACATCGCCGAAGCCACATGCTCCGCCGTATGCACCGTACGCTCGCCCCCAGGCAGGATCTGCTGCGCCCGAGGCATCCGGATGTTGTACACAAACTGCTGCCGGTAATGTCCGAACCCCGCACGAAAACGCGCCCCGCTGGCCGCCGTCAGAATCGCCGATCGCGTCCCGCCATGCAGGTTGATGCAAAGCTGCGCGCCGTACCCGCGAACCTCGCGCGCCGTCGGCTGCAGGATGTCGTGTACAAAAGGCAGACCGTCGTAGATCTCGCGGAAGCGATCCTCTACGACAACGCCGATGCGAAGGTCCGGCCGGTGCTGGTGCAAAAGCGATAGCGCCGGGGTGGTGAGTACGCAATCGCCCATCGACCGTAGCCTCAGGACGACGACACGCGCGCCGCGATCGAGATGATCGACGAGCTGCTGCATTGCGATGATGTCAGTTCTCGATACGGGCTTCGTCCACGAGCATGACCGGAATATCGTCACGCACGGGGTAGACGCGGTTGCACTGCACGCATTTCAACCCGTTTTCATCGGCCTTCGGCAACACCTTGGCTTTGCAAACCGGGCAGACCAGTATTTCGAGCAGATCTTTGCTGATCGCCATGATGGATGTAGTTCCTCTAGTGTACCGTCTCTATTCCCAATGGAACGTCAACGGGGCCGATTGAATCGGCGCGTGCTTCGCATCGCCCGTGTACCGCATGTACACCGTGTGGTCGCCCGGCGGGAAGTACGCACGAACTTGCGCGCGCTTCACCTGCTCCGTCGTATCGTCCAGCGGGATCGATCCGATCAACCCGGTCTCGTCGTAAAACTCAATGAACCCGCGCGGACCCGGAATGTCGCAAACATTGCCCGCGATGCGCAGCAGCCAGTCGGCATCGGTGGTCAACTCGGCCGTAAACACCGTAATGCCATCGGACGAGAACGTCTTGGGCAAGTCCACAAACTTCAACGCCATCGGAACCGGAATCTGTTCCACCGGCAGATCGACAGACATCGCTGGCCGGAACGTACCGTCGCCCGCGTACGATGCGGTCACGCGAATCGTATCGTAGGCCAAGGTCGCTTCCGTACGTCCCGTCGCGCGGCCCGGTGCGGTCTTCGCAAAGTCGCCAGCGCTCACCGGACGCGGCACCCCGTCAGGACCCTTGGCAAACAGCGTAAAGCCACTGCTGGTCAACTCCAATGGCGACGGAAACATCAGCCCCAGGTCGAACACCACGGGTACGCCGCAATGGAACCGTACCGGCTCATTCGGCTTCAGATTCAAGTTGAAAATCGAAGGTACGCCGGAGATCGTCATGCTCGGCTGCGCGCGCTGGATCGGCGGACTCAGGACCGTGCTCTGCGCCGGCAGATAGTTGCCATCGCCCGCGTACGTCGCCGTAAAGCGCAGCGTCCCAAAGTTCATCGCGGTGAAAGGAAGACTGGCCTGAATCATCGGGAATGGCGACGTCGAAGACGACAACTGCTTGGCCTGTCCCACCAGCACGCCGGACTCGTAGATGTTGATCGGCCCCGTAATCGGGGGCGCACCAGCGATTGTGGAAGCCGCATCCACGCGAACCTGTACGAACACATCGAAGCTCACGCCAATCTGCGGCGACACCGCGGTCGACACGATGTCCACCACCGGTTGCCGGCTTGCGACACCCAAGGTGGTACGCGCCACCGCGCGGTCGTACAGCAGGTCGCCGACATAGATCACGGTCACTGCCAACGCGCCCGCAGGCAGGCGCGAGCTCGAGTACGAAACTCCTCGCGAATCCTGCACCATCTCAGCAAACGTCACCGGACCAAACGTCGACACCATCGGACCCAGCGGCGTCGGCGCACCGGAAACTGGCTTGACGCGCACCGTCAGCGCCGTGCTCTGCCCTTGCACCGTGGAAGGCGGCAACTCCAGCTCCAACTCGCTCCGGTACTTGATTGGCGACGTACGCACCAGCACCGTACCGTCGCCCAAAGTCGCGGTCAAACGCAGGCTGCGGCCCGCCTCATTGGTGAACGGTATAAACAACGGCACCTCGCGGATCATGCCGTCGTCACCAGCCATCGACCTCGCCGTCACCACGCGGAACTGCGGCGTATCGGACGCGCCCACCACCGCCTGCACGAACTCGAGCTTGTACTGTACCGTCTGCGATGCCGGCAAATTGCGGCCGGAAATACGGGCCATCTCGCCAGGGTGCGTCACCGCCTCGTCAAACGAGATCGCCGGGAACCCAATCACCGACACTTCGGCCTGCGCAGCACCATCGACATCGCCGCCTGCCGCGACAATCGTACCGTCGTCCAGCGTGGCCAACTTCGCCCCTGCAAACGCTGCGGTATCCGCAATCGCACGAACCGAACCGTCGGCCGGACGAAACACCTCGGCATTGCCGTTGGACACAAACAAAACATCGCCATTGCCCGGAATCACCGTCGCCGTATGCACTGCGCTCGGGTCCTTCAATTTGGACGTCGGCAACGCCGTCCAGCGCAAGCCACCGGCATCCAGCACTTCGAGGGACCCGCTGCTGGCAATCAGCAAACGGCCGTCCTCCAAAGTCACCGCCGCATGACGTTCCCGCGCCGCCGTCATATCCGGACCCGTCCAGATCACGCCCGTGACAGCGTCAAAAAACTCGGTCACCCGCAGCGTACCGTCCAAGCCAATACCACCGGTAATCACGGCGCGACCGTCGCCCAGCAGATTCACCGCATGATTGCGCCGGGGCTGATTCAACTGTCCACGCGAAGCCGTAAAGCGATTGGAGTTGGGGTCGAAGACCTCGGAGTACGCCACGAGTGCGCCATCAGCGCGATAGCCGCCCGTTACCAACACACGACCGTCACGCAGGCGAACCGCGGCAGACCCCGCACGCATCGGCCCGGAACTCGCCGCTGGAATCCATATGTTGATGTCCGGATGATAGACTTCGGCGCTCGCCGCACCAGCAGCAAACGTACCTCCCGTCACCAGGACGCGACCATCTTCGAGCAGCGTACAGGTATGCCCCACGCGGGCTTCGCGCATGGCAGGCACCACGCGCGACACGCCGTCCGCATTCAAAATTTCGGCCGAATTGCTCGCCGTTCCATCAGTACCAATGCCACCGGCAATCAACACCTGCCCAGGCGAAAAGCCCACGGCGCAAGCATCGCGCCGGGCCAGATTCAGCTTTGCAAAAGGGGTCCAGGATTGTGGATAAGCCTGTGCAAAAGCGATAGCCGAAAGCAGTGTCACCGGCAACAGCAGCCTGAAAGACATATGGATCAAACTATCACGTTCTAAACATTTGTGGAAGAACGTGTTTCTATTGCATCACGTTACAATGCCACGTCTTACGGCGCTCAACACCAGTTCCGCCGCACTGTGCAGGCGCAATTTTTCCATAATGCGCGCGCGATGAGTTTCCACAGTGTGCAAACTTAAATTCAACAGGGCGGCGATTTCTTTGTTCGCGTTGCCTTCCGCCAGCAGTTGATAAATGTGCCGTTCGCGGCTGGTCAAGGTCTCAAAACGGTCGTCCGGCGTCAGCGTCGGATCGTCGCCGCCGGCGGCAATACGGTCCAGCCACTGCTTCACGTCGGGACTGAAAAACTGCCCGCCTTCCGCTACGGTTGAGATTGCACCCAGCAGGTCGTCTTCCACGCAGTCCTTCAGGACATAGCCGCTCGCACCCTCGCGAATGGCACGCAAAAAGTAGCGCTCGTCCGAATGCATGCTCAACATCAGCACGGCCATCTTGGGATGCTGCTTCTTAATCTGCGACAGCGCTTCCAGCCCGTTCAGGCCTTTCATACCGACGTCCAGCACCGCGACATCGGGCAGAAATTTGCCCGCCATCTCGATCGCTTCCGCGCCGGATCCAGCCTCAGCGACCACCACAAAATCGTCCGGACGCGCTTCGACAATACGCCGCAAGCCCTGGCGTACCAGGGCGTGATCGTCGGCAAACAGGATTTTCACTGGCATGTTTATGCAGCCGCCACCGGCGCACCAGCAGGAACTTTCACCGCAATCCGCGTACCCTTGCCCGGCGTGGACTCGATGCGGAACTCGCCGCCCAACTGCGCCACGCGTTCCCGCATTCCCATGATGCCAGTACCTCGCGCAGGCAATCCGCGGCGTCCGAGTTCGAACCCGCGGCCATCGTCAGAGACTTCGAGGTACACCATGCGGGCTGCCTCATCCTGCCGGAGCGACACCGCGACACGGCTCGCGCCGGAATACTTTTCGATGTTGTGCAGCGCCTCCTGCGCAATACGGAAGATGCAGGTCTTCACGTTCTCCGGCAGATTCTCGCCCGTGTGTTCGCCGTCAAAATCGACACGCACCTGGCTTCTGCGCCGGAACTCTTCAATCTGCCATTGAATGGCGGACCCCAACCCGAGATCGTCCAGAATCGACGGCCGCAGCATGAGCGACAGGTCGCGTACCGTTTGCACCGTACGTTCCGTCAGCGACCTTGCCCGATGCAAACGCTCGCGGGTCGGCGGGTCAATACTCAGCGATCGCAGCGCCCCGGTGATCTCCATTCGCAAGGCCGTGAGCGTCTGGCCAATGTCGTCATGCAGTTCTCGTGATAAACGGCTCCGCTCTTCTTCCTGGATTTCGAGCAGGCGCGCGGAAAGCTGTTCCAAGCGCTCGTTGGCGTCAGAAATCGCTGCGTAATGCTGCGCCCGGTCGCGATCCCACCGCGCGGCGTGTTCCAAGCTCACGCCTGCGATCAGTACACCGACCGCTACGGCGATTGCGAGTAACGTAAACAGCCGCTTGCGGGCATCAGTTTGGCGGGCCTGCGCGCGAAGTTGGGCATCGCGCAGATCTTTTTGCGCTTCCTGCAAAAAGTCCTGCAGCGCGCCTTCGGCACGATTGCGGCGTTCGCCCAGCATCTCGTTCATCAAGAGTTTGGGAAAGCGCTGCCGCTCTGCGGAACTGCGCGCCAATGCATTGAGGTCGGCTAGAAAGCCGTTGATCACATCGCCGACCTGCAGGCGGCGAAAGCGTTCCGGTGTGGCTTTTTGCAGAGTTTGTAAGGGTTCTTCGGCTTGTTTTCGCGCCGCCGCGATCTGCTCTTCAAAGCGTTCCTGACGTTCGATGTCTCGGCTTAGAAAGTAGTCTCGCGCATGATTGGAACCGGACCACACCATGCGGCGAAGGGCCGACGTGGCGTGGTCCAAAGCGATGTAGTCGTGATAGGCGTCCAGCTCTTCGGCGGACCCTTCACGTTCGAGCGAGTTGGCTTCTGTCGCAGAGTACACGAGAAGCACAACCATGGCTGCAAAGCCGGCTCGAAGAGCGTTGGTCGCCGTGAGTGTTTTCATCCACCGAATACAGAGGTACGGACGAGGTTTGCGTAGTATCCCGCGCAAGCCAACTGCGCCATCGTCACAAGACTCGGGCGTATCTTCATCTTACTCTCGCATCCGGTTACCAGAGGAATCAAAGCGCGCATATCGCCGGAGATGACATGCTGCGCGGCATCGCGTACGCCGTTGCCTTTCGGCTCAAACGCCACCGCGATCCCGGCTTGTCCGAACATACAGATGTCGTTGCGGCTATCGCCGACAGCCACCACGTACTTGCGGCGGATTCCCAGCCGTTCGGTGAGATGCCGTACCGCGTTGCCTTTGCAGCCGCCATCGTGTTCGAGGCAGCCGCTATGCGGTCCGTCGGGGGCGCTCCAGATCGGGCACTGCTGCACCTCACCGGAAGCCGCGCCGTTGTGGAACCGCGCGATGTTGGACACGCTGAAATCGGCATACACGCGCCGCCGGACAATCTCTGTCGCGATGCGGAAGCTGTCGCTTACGATGCCGACGCGGAAGCCGAGCTTTCGCAACGTCACGATGGTTTCGACAGCGCCGTTCACCAGCGGCAGCTCGCGCGCGGTCTGTTCAAAGACGCTCTTGGGAACTCCCTTGAAGACCTGCGCGATCTGCCAGGACCGTTCGGCGTCCGTAACCGAATGGTTGTCCAACCACTTCCACAAGTCGCGGGAACGGCCGGTGTTCTGCGCCAGCGCCGTGATAAAGCGCCCGCGCACCAGCGTTCCGTCCATATCGAATAGCGCCAACCGGCGAACGCGTCCAAGCGAGCCAAGCACCGTCGAAAGTTCGCTCTGTGCGAGGCGTTCTACTTCTTCCACCTCAGCCAGGCGCGAGCCCGACAGCTTGCCGAGCTTATCGGCACGCAGGAGTAGCGTGCGAACCACCTGCTTGGCCATGTCGCCCAGGCGTTCGAGCGTTTGGCTTTCGTGTTCCAGATGTCCGATGTCCACTTCCGCCAGCCGCCAACCGGCTTCGGAAGCGTCAATGAGCAACCCGAGATCGACGCCGTAATCGGCTTCAAAACTCAACGACTGCAACACCTCTTTGCGAGCGGCCATGATGCCGCCCAAGGGCTGCGCGAAGTGCGCGATTTCTGGGAAAAAGATCTGTAGAAGAGGCTTGGCCGTGAGTACAGTGACGCGGCCCGCCGCGCGCGAAAACTTTGCTTTCACAAAGTCCGCATCGCCGCTCAGAAGGGGCGCGCAAAGACGGTCTACAAGGTCGTCGCAAAGGCCATGCAGGTCGCCATCGAGATAGGCAATGATGTTTTCGGACGCGACCTCCATGCCATCTTCCATGGATCCGCCCTTGCCCAGCATCTTTCCGGTGATGACCTTGGCGCCGGCGGCCCGCGCAATTTCTGGGGTACCGTCCACCGATCCGTCATCGACAACGATGACTTCGCGTACGTTCCGGCTTCGCTTTGCCAGAGCGACGACAGACGCAATGTGTTCCGATTCGTTGAGTGCTGGGATGACAACTGTGATCATGGTTCGCTCCTTCCATGACCAGATTAGTTGTTGTTAATCCCAGAACCAATACAGGATTGTCTGTACAAATCCTGAAATTGGAAGCGAATTGCTGCACTGTATCCAGACAAAGGTCAGTGATGGCTCCGGCGAATCATGGCGATCATTTTGAGGTTGATGCGCAGGAATCGCCAAAGCTGGTACGGCAGAAACGTGCGCAGAAACAGGGTGAAGCCGGTGGGCTTGGTGGCGAAGCTTTCGTTCGTGGTCATCATAGTGTTCACTCCGGAATCAGCGACCAGAGCGGGCGCAACTGCGCTTTGTACAGAAACAGTTGATGCAGCAGGATTTTGATCCAATGGCCTGCCAGTCCTACCTCGCCGGATGTCGAATCCAGATCGCGGCCGTACTGTGGGAAGCGGTCGTAGTCCGGCACCACCGGGTACATGGTGATGCTTGCTGCGGTCCCCGTAAACGGATTTGCTCCGGCAGACGCGACGCAGGCCGCACCCATCTCGGCGAGCGATGCGGTGTGCCTGGGTCCCGGCGCGCCGCCCGTCATCCCCACGATGTTGCGAGCGACCGTCTTGCCGATGATCGCTGATGGCATGCCGGTGCGCGGGGGCGCCGGCGAAATGATCTGTCGGCTGCTGTGGTGCGGGGTTGCGAGATCGGGTGTGGAGGCGCAAACGCAATGCCTGCGGCGAAGATGTTCTTGTACGCGGGGCTTTGGTACGTCTTGGGCCAGTCTGACGCTTTCCAATCGGCGAAGGACTTCTTGGCGTAATCAGCGTCCACCTTCATAAAGCCGTTGGGCGCGAAGAGACGGTCGCTGATGTCGTCGCCGGTGGGGCTGTACGCCTTGAGACCCACGCCGGTGAACGGTGGCAGCAGCATGGCCATGTCAAACTTGAGGTCGCTAAGGGTGCCGTCGAGCGTTTCGATGCGCGCGATTCCAGGTTCGACATTGCGTACGTGCGCCCGGGTGATCCACTCAATGCCGCGTTCGGCAAACAGAGACTCGGCAAAGATCTTGCTGGGCGTGATGTAGCCGCCCATGCGGATGTGCATGCCGTTGACGCCAAAGTCGCCGAGTTCGTATTCGTTGGTTAGAAAGACGATGTCAGCTTTGTCGCGGACTCCCTTGGCGCGCAGTTCGAACTCGAGGTTGACGACGTACTCAAACGCCGCACCTTCGCAGGTACAGGCGCCGTGTCCGGTGCCCACCACAAAGCGCTGCCGTTCGCCCCGCTTCATGCGGTCGATCTTTTCTTTGAGGACGTGGGCGGTTTCCACGGCATGGTCCGCCGTACAGACCGACAGCGTATGTCCGGTGGGACCAAGCCCCGGCGTCGCGCCAAAGTTGAGCTTGGGTCCGGTGGCGTTGATGAGGTAGTCGTACGGGAGAAACTCGCGCTGGCCGGCCCTGGCGCCGGTGCCGGTGTACTCGATTTCCACGGCTGGTTGCCGGTGTTCGAGGTCCCGCCCGTCGGGGTAGATCGCGATGGCTCGCGCCTGCTTGAAGGGGATTTGGTGCTTTTCGTAAACGGGCGCGAGCGGAAATGTCACCTGATCTTTATTCATCAGGCCGACCCCGACCCAGATGTTGGAAGGGATCCAGTTGTACTTGGGCTCCGGTGAGACCACGACCACTTCGTCGTTCTTTTTGAGCCACTTTCGCAAGAAAGCCGCTGCTGTGTGGCCGGATACTCCTGCGCCGAGGACCACTACCTTCGCCATGTCTGAAAGCCCTCCTTCGGGCTCATCCGCCGCTAACGATGCAGTTGTGGGACGAAGGTGACAGGATTCCGTGGAATTCTGTCGGAAATCCTCAATGGTTCCCCTTGCCGGTCAAAAGGTCTACAATTCGTTCAGAAGGCAACCCCGGTCCATGCCAGGGCGTCTATCATGCTGAATAGGGTTTAATGGCAATCATGAAATGGATCAAGTGGGCAGGTGTGTATGCGCTGGCAGGCGCTGTAATTTGGTCGGCCGGGGCGTTGTCCGCCCAACAGGGTCCTAAGACGGAGTCTGCGGAGACCGTTGCCAAGCCGCGCAAGAAGGGCGAAGAGCCCCCGGTGGAACAGAAGAAAATTCCATCGCGCATGAAGAAGAATCCGGACGGAGTGACGCCGGCGGAAGGTCCTACCTTCCGGGCGGACGTCAATACCGTTACTGTCGACGTTGCCGTGCTCGATAACCGCGGCGCCTTCATCCCGAAGATTCCGGCGGGGAACTTCCGCATTCTCGAGGACAACGTTCCGCAGAAGATCACCAGCGTCACCATGGCGGAAGCGCCTATGACGGTGGCGATGGTCATTGAATTCTCCAATCTCTATCAGCAGTACTGGTCGAGCGGCTGGTATGAAACGTTGCAGGCCTCGTACGGCTTTTTGGATACGCTGCGGCCGGACGATTACGTAGCCGTGATCGCGTACGACTTGCGTCCGGAAATCCTGTCGGACTTTTCCACCGACAAGCGCCAGGCGCACGAAGCGCTGGCCCGGTTGCGCATTGCGGCGTTTTCCGAGTCGAACCTCTACGACGCGCTAGTGGACACCGCGGATCGCATGAGCGACATCGAAGGGCGCAAGTCCATCGTGCTGATTGCGTCCGGTGTGGACACCTTTAGCAAGCTGACCTTTGACAAGACTCGCAAGGCTTTGCAGACCGCCGGTGTACCGATTTACGCGATCGGCATCATGCAGGCGATTCGCGAACTCTACGACGCCCGCGGCTGGATGAGCCCGCTGCAGCGCCTGGACTTTTTGCAGGCCGATAACCAGATGCGTACGTTCGCTCGTGAAACCGGTGGACAGGCGTTTCTGCCGCGCTTCTTTGGCGAGTTCCCCGGCATCTTCCAGGCGATCCAGCAGGCGATGCGCAATCAGTATACGATCACGTACACGCCGACCAACCAGGTTCGGGACGGTAAGTACCGCAAGCTCAAGGTGGAACTGGTAAATCCGGAGACGAACGAACCGCTTCGGATCACCAACGAGAAGAGCAAGCCGATCAAGTACCAGATCCTTTCAAAGGCCGGATATACCGCGCCTCGCGAAGTCGAGTAAGGGCTCGTGCGGATTTTCCTCCAGGCGGCTGTGCTGATGATTTCTGTCGGCACAGCCGCTTTTGCTTTGGAGACCGGCGCCTGCAAAAGCAGCGCGACGATGGAGGAATTCCTGTCGCCCAACATGGCGGTGTTCATTGGCAACGTCGCGCAGGCGAACGGCAAAACCGTGTACCAGGTGTCCGAGATGCTGTGGGCGGAGATTCCGGGACGTGTGCTGTACGACCGGCCGGATCGGCGGATGTACGCGGTGAAGCTGGACAGCAACGGTAAGCCCGTCGAGGGTGGGTGCGAGCCCGAGTGGCTGCCGCTCGATCACGAATGGATCACGCGGATCCGCATGGGGTTTCAGAATAACTGGCCAGCGAATCTGACGGTTCGTGTGCGGAGTTCGTCTGGCTCTGCGGAGGTCGCTGGAGCTGAAGTTACGGTGTCGGGGATGGGCAAGGAATTCCGGGGCAAGACCGGTAGCGACGGGCGCTTTGAGGTGCCGTCCCCGGTTCCACCTGGCAAGTATCGCGTGCGGGTTGTGAAGGCTGGGTTTGCGGCTGGTGAAGAGACGTTTGCGGTGGTGGCTGGTGGGGGCGGCGAGGCGGAAGTTTTGCTTCATGCTGCGCGCTGATACCCATTATGGGTATTCAAATACCCATAATGGGTACGCGGTTGGGACAGATAACTCGCCTTGAATCAACAAAAGTGCCCGAACGTGCGTCTCGCGTTCGATTTTTTACCGTTGGAGTCCGCTGCGGGGCCTGTTTCGGACCTCGCTTGCTACATTGAAAGCGGGGCTGCTACGCCCTCTTTGCTCTTTCGTACTGTGCCTGTCAAAAAGCTTTATTCCCGCTGGATGAACAACTGGGAGGAACGGCTCTGCTTCCGCTCCACCAACCGTGTGGTCCGGCCCTTCGATTGGGGTCTGGAATGGACCCGGCATTGGCCCGTTGCCGCCGCGCATCCGCGGAATGGCCATAACGAACGGGAATACATCAAGCTGTTGAATGCAAAGGCGATTCAGGATTCTGAGCAGTTCTTTGCGTATCAGACCCCCACCGACTACAAGCTGGACGAGAGCAACGTACTGACGTATACGTCGCCGGTGGTGTCGCCGTATCCCGAGAACAATACCGTGCGGGGTGTGTACTATCCGCCGCGGAACGGACGGGGCGCACGGGGTTCCTTTGAGCGGAAGACGGCCGTGATTGTGCTGCCGCATTGGAACGCCAGCTACGGCCAGCATCAGGCACTGGCGGCGGGGATCGCCAAGTTTGGCATCGCGGCGGTACGCATTTCGCTGCCCTATCACGATTACCGGATGCCTCCGGAATTGGAGCGCGCGGATTACGCTGTGTCGTCGAACATAGGGCGTACTTTGGACGCGACGCGGCAGGCGGTGATTGACGTCCGGGCGATGGCGGACTGGCTGCAACAGCAGGGGTACAAGCACATCGCGCTTTGCGGTACGTCGCTGGGGTCCTGCTATGCGTATCTGGCCAGTGCGCATGACGACCGGTTTGAAGTGAACGTTTACAACCACTGTTCCACCTACTTTGGCGATGTGGTGTGGACGGGGCTTTCTACGCAGCACATCCGGCAGGGGCTGGAAGGGCACACCAACATCGAAGAGTTGCGGGAGCTGTTTGCCGCGATCTCGCCGCCGTCGTATTGGGACAAGTATTCGGCCAAAAAGAAGAAGAGCTTGTTCCTTTACGCCGAGTACGATACCACGTTCCCCAAAGAGTTTTCGGAGCAGGTGGTGGCGGAAGCGCGGGCTAAGAAGTTGAACCACAAGGCCGTAAAACTGCCTTGCGGACATTACACGGAAGGTGAAACGCCATTTAAGTTTATGGCGGGGTATCACATCGTGTCGTATCTCAAACGCAACCTGTAAACAGGCCATTTTTGCCGTCGAACGAATGTTTTCGACAGGCATGTGGAAAAAGGGATAATCTAGCAGAGCGGATGGCCGTTCCTTTTTCCTCTTCGTCTTCCCCGCCGGAGCAATCCGACCAGCCACAGGTGACGCTGAGCGAGTTCGGTCCGTACCGGGCTGTGCGCCTGATCGGGCAAGGCGGCATGGGTGCCGTGTACCTGGGCGAACGGGCCGATGGAGCGTTCTCGCGGCGGGTGGCGATTCAGGTCATCCACGGTGCGGGTGGTTCTTCCGAGGAAATCCGGCAGCGATTTCTGGTTGAGCGGCCAGCGCTTACGGCGCTGCAACATCCGAACATTGCGAGTTTGCTCGATTGCGGCATTACTCCTTACGGCGAGCCGTTCCTGGTGATGGAGTTTGTGGATGGTGCCCCGCTCGATCTCTATTGCGACATCCACCGGTACACGATTGGGCAGCGTTTGGACCTGTTCCTGGAAGTGTGCGCGGCGGTGGATTTTGCGCACCGCCATCTGATTCTGCATCGCAATTTGAAGCCGTCGAACATTCTGGTGGACGGCGATGGGCATGCCAAGCTGCTGGATTTTGGGGCGGCGAAGTTGCTGCTTGGGCCTTCGGCGGTGACACAGCGGTATGCGAGTCCGGAACAACTGCGCGGGGAAGCGCCGGCAGTGAGCATGGATGTGTACGCGCTGAGCGTGATCCTGTATGAGTTGCTTACGGGGCGTTGGCCGTTTGGCGACCCCAACGATCCGTCTGCGCGAGCGAATGTACAGGCGGAGTTTCCGTACACGACTCGCGAGGCGGCAGAGGCGCGGTCGATTAGCGAAAGCGGCTTGCGCCGGGCAATTGCTGGGGATTTGCAGGCGATTTTGGCCAAGGGCCTGGACGCGGAGTTGTCGCGGCGGTATGAGACGGTGGCCGAGCTGGCGGCAGACGTCGCGCGGTACCGGAGTGGGCAGCCGGTGTGGGCGCGGCAGCAGACGACGGGGTACCGGATACGGAAGTGGATCGCGCGGAATCCGGTGCAGACGACGGCGGCGATGCTGGCGGTGGCGGGTGTTTTGACGGGCGTCGTGTGGCGGGAACAGCAGCGCTGGACGGCGGAGAAGCGGTTTGACGAGTTGCGGTCCCTGGCGCGGTACCAGATGTTTGAGCTGCAGGACCAGATGGTGTTGTATGGGTCGCCCATCCAGGTAAGGAAGCGGGTGGCGGAGCGGTCGCTGCAAGCATTGCATACCCTGTCGAGCGAAGTGTCGCCGAGTTTTGCGCTGCAGGCGGATTTGACGGAAGGGTACATCCAACTGGCGGAGTTGCTGGGCAATCCCTTGCGGGCGAATTTGGGCGAGACGGAACAGGCTCGGGGGTTGCTGGCGCGGGCGCGGCAGATGAACGAGGTCCTGCAGGCGATGCAGGGTCCTTCGCGGGTGAAGGATGCGGTGCAGGCGCAGTTAGACGTACAAGAGGCGCTGTTTGAGTTGGGGTCGCCGCAGCAGCCTGGTGGTGGCGCGGAGCGTTTGGTACGGGTGCGGAAGGCTTTGGCGGCTTGGCAGGCTGCGGTGGATGTACAGGCGCTGACACAGGCAGAGTTGGTACGGATGGCGATGCTGTATCACGCGCTGTCCGAGCAGTATGGGGCGGGAGATTTTTTGAAGAGCGCGCGGCGGCTGCTGGATGTGGCGCTGGCGAAGGATCGCAAGAGTCCGCTGGCGCGGTTCGCGGATTTGCAGGTACGCGTGGCGGAGGCGAAGACCGCTGGGGCTACGGATGGTCGGCAGCGTCTGTTGGGGGTTGTTGCGGAGTTGGATGGCCTTCCGCCTTCGGAGAGTGTGCGAGTACTGCGGGCGCGTACGCTTGGTGTGCTGGGGCGCTTCGAAGGGCAGGCGCAGCAGTATGAAGAAGCGCTGGGTCATCTGCGGGGTGCGGTAGAGGGTTGGCGGCAACTGGGTACGGCGCGGGAAGAGCTGGCGGGAGCGCTGCAGGATCTAGCGGATGTGAGTGCAGCGTCCGGCGATCATGCGCTGGCAGTGCAGTATCTGGAAGAGGCGCTTCGGGTACGCAATGCTGCGGAGTTGCGGGTACGGCTGGGGTTGGAGCTTTTGCAGGTGGGGAGAGCGGACGAGGGGAAGAAGGCGTTCCGCGAGGGGCAGGATCAATTGCTGCAGATGGCATCGGCGCCGGATGCGGGGATACGGGTGTTGAGCATGGCGGCGCGGTATCTGGTGGAGGTACCGTCTCCGGATCTGGCTCGTGCGACGGATGCGCTGGTGCTTGGGCCCCGGTTGGAGAGCCAGGGGGCGGCAGATGCGGGGGCGATGGAGATGCTGACGAAGGTGTACGCGGCGAATGGGTTGCGTACGCAGGCGGAGGCGGCGTACGAGAGGTACGCGAAGCTGGTTCCGCAGGGCGATGAGAAGGTCCGGAACGTGCTGGGTGAGATGCAAACGGTACTCACTCGGCTTGGCAAATAGACTCTTCCTCGCGCTTTTGGTGGTTGCTGCTTCGCTGTTCGGGGAGGCAGAGAGGCCTCGACCTTTGGCGGAGTTCCGGAAGCCGGGGCCATGGCAACATGCACTGCGAGCTTTTGACGTCCCCTTTTCATTCGATCTCCAGCGGGCTAATGGGAAATGGAGTACGAGCGTTCAGAGTCCTGCCGCTCGCGTTAGAACTGTGCGATATCACGGTCCGGAGGGTGAATTTGCTGGCGTTTTACTGGTGGAAACGGTTCCCGGGAGTATGTTCCTTTGGCAAGTATCCTGGCAAGGGGGGTGTCGCGGAAGGCGTGACCATCTGGTTCGAGTTGTCGGGAGATGGGCTACGGCTGGAGCCGGTTCGGGCGGAGCGGTTTCGTGACTCCGGGGACCGAGATGAGGTGTTTCAGCGCTGGCGGAGGCGTTAGTCCCCCATCAGCTTGCCGTAAGCTTTGAGGCTGTCGACGCTGTCGCAGAGGGCCTTGATTCCTGCCGTGATCGGTACGCCAAGCAGCAGGCCGATGCCTCCCCAGAGGGTTCCCCAGAACATCAATGCCAGGGTCACGACCAAGGGGTTGAGGTGGACTCGCGAGCCTACGAACTTGGGGTAGACCAGGTTCAGGGCCAGCAGGTGCAGCAACGATACGACGCCGGCGATGAAGACGTACATGGCCGGTTCCGTATGCACCGGTAGGGCGGCGAAGACCGGGGGCGCGATGGCGAGCGGGAGGCCGAGGTACGGCACGATGCTCAGGAAGCCACTGACGGGGCCGATCAACAGCCAGTAGGGAAGCTGGATGGAGGCGAAGAAGATCGCGCTGGCCGCTCCCAGGAGTACGCCGAGGAGGAAGTTGCCGAGCACGTAGGCGCGGGCCACTTCTGCGACGCGGCTCCAGCCTTGGGCGGCGGCGGTACGGCGCTCGCCCCGGAAGAGCGAGAGGAAGCGGGCGCGCAAATGGTCCCGCCAGGCGAGCATGAAGTACACGAGGAAGGGTACGAACGAGGCCATCAGCAGGACGGTGTACATCGAGGAGATATAGCCGTAGGCGATCTGGTAGAACGGCGTTTGTTCCTGATGGATGCGTACTTCCGGGATGCCGCTGCCGGGTTGCGGTTGCTGGGTGGCCGGGGGCGTGACGACGCCGCGACGGCGGACCGATCTTGTGTCCGGGGTGACCGGGGCTTCCGGCTGGGCGCGCCGGGGCAGGATGGTCAAAGTGACCGATTTTTCGAACTCTTCGAGCTTGGTGATGGCCGCTTGTACCAGGGCGTTGACGCGTTCGGAGTAGACGGGCGCGTCTTCGGCCAGTGATGCGATTTCTGTTACGACACCGAGGCCTGCGAGGTAGAGGAAGAGTACGGCCAGGCTGCAGACCACAAAGCTGGCGCTGCCGCGGCCGAGCTTGAGCTTCATGAAGAAGAGCACCAGCGGATCGAGTAAAAAGGCGATGATGACGGCGCTGATGACGGTGATGAAAAATACGCGGCCGAAGTAGAGCAGGGCGATGCCTGCGGCGGCGGCGATGACCGCGAGGGAGATGCGATAACCGAGTGGCGGAGGTACGCCGGTTTTGGCGGCCAGAAAGCTGCCCGTAGCCGAGAACTCGCCGGTCACCGAAGGGGACTGAGGCTCTGGAGTTTCGGATGGGGTGAGAACCGGCATCGCTGTTTCAATCATATCGTTCCCCTGTGTGGGGTCCGCTATACTTTTCGTCCTTTATGGAACGCGGGAACGCCAAATTTCATAGCGTACGCCGCCTTTTTCTTCTGTTTTGGCGGAGATGGCCAGGCATTCGAGCGTTTTGGGGTTGCAGGTGACGAGGTCGCGGGCGAGGTTCACGCCGGACGGCTCTTCGGTGCTGTAGCCGTGGCTCGCTGTAACGTCAACGAGGTCGTCTAGGAGTTGTTGTTTGTCGATGCCGTCGCAGCGCCATTCGTTCTTCCGGCCTTCCTGGAGTTTTGCGTTTGGCAGGAGTAGCCATTCAGGAAAAGGTGTGGTGTCAGCGACCGGTTGCGTCGCGATGGTCGCGATCTGAGCGTGACGGTAGAGCGCGCTTTCGCTGAAGAGGAACTCGCGTCCAGTGGCTTTGTGGCGCGCGCGTACCTGACCTTTGGTGGTGGTGTAGAGCGCTTCGAAATCCGGGTTGAATGTATTAAAGCTGGTGCGTTGCTTGTCCATCACCCAGCTCATGGCCCAGAAGATGAGGACGTACGTCCCGATCAGGAAAAGGATACTTCCGCCGGCCATCCACCAGACCCACTTTGGTACGGGTTTGGACGCTTTTGGTGGAAGGATCGGCGGCGGCGATTGCATGTCTTATTCCGGCTGGGGCTGCGGTGGCGCTTCCTGGATGGTGACATCGCGAGGCGCGCTACAGGACTGATTATCCAACGACGGACCACCGCAGAGGTAGACATGGGTGGTCATGGACGGGAGGTCCTGCGGGACGACGATGGTGACCAACTGTACGCCGACGAGGCCGGGGGCTTCACCCGCGTAGACGGGGTCTGCGATGTCGCGGTCGTGGATCTTGGCGGTGTAGACGCCGTCTACGGGCAGGCCCGTGCCGAAGATCTGCAGTTGCGTGCCGGCGACGACGGGCGATGTGGGTCCGTTGGCGATGCCGTCAGGGTTGAGCAGGTAGTTGGGGAAGATGGCCGGGGCGGACTTGGCGAAGTAGGTGTAATAAGTGGCGCTGGCCACGCCGTTGGAGATGACGGTGGTGTTGGCGTTGGGCATGTCGCCGAGGTCGACGGGGACTTGTACGAGCAGTTCATTGGGCTGGCCGTAGACGAGGCGACCCTGTACGCCGTTGAAGTAGACGTCGCTATTGGCGGAGAAGCGGATGCCGGTGATGGAGGCGAGTGAGCCCGCGACGAGGGGTCCTGGGACGCCTTTGTTGGCGGCGTTGGTGATGGACTGAATTACCGGTTGGGGCGGTGCGCCTTGCGACACTCGCATGGTGATGCGGGTGTTCCAGGAGCCGGTGACTGCGCCGGAGTCAATAGTGACGATGGCTTCATAGGTGCCGGGGGCGAGCCCGAAGGGGCGCATTTCCACACGGAGGGTTTCCTGATTGAGGCCTGCCGTTGGGGTGACTTTGAGCCAACTGCTGTTGGATCCGGAGACGTAGCGGGTGCTGACCGTCCACATGAGGTTGCCGCTGCCGGGATTGCTGATGCTGATGTAGCGGTACTCGACGTTCTTGGCGGAATCGGTGAGTACTTCAATCGCCGATTGGTTGACGGAGAGGCGCGGGAAGTACGAGGCGTTGCAGTCGTTGAGGAGCTTGCAATCGGCGGGCGGGGTCAGGGTGGTGACGAAGCGCGGGATGTGCGAGCCGGGGAGAGTGCGCTGTTCCTGGAGCGTGGAGGCGGCAGCGAAGTAGATGCTCTGGCGGATCATCGTCAACGTGTCTAGCGTGTAGGGTTCGAGCGCGAGTAGCGAAGTGATGAGCGCGCTTTGGATGCGCGCGTTGTCGGCGTCGAGGACTTCGAAGACGGCGTAGCCGGAGCCGTCGCCATTGTAGGAGATTTCGAGTACGTCGTTGATGAAGTTGAAGCCGGGGCGTACGGTTTGAGCGGGTTGTCCTCCCGCGCCGTTGCGATCGGTGTTGAGTACACGGGTGAGCAGGAGGCTGCCACTGCCGCCGACGTAGTTGCCACCGCTGCGACGTACGCCGAAATCGCCGGCCGAGGTGGGCTCCAGGGCGTCGCGTCCGGCGATGGTGGTGGGGGTGTAGATACGGGCGCCGGGGGGCAGACCGTCGTACCGGATCAGGATACGGGTGCCGCTGTTGGCGTGCTGGTTTTGAAAGTCGTAGTCCGGGGCGAAGGCGCTGGGGAAGCCTTCTGTCACGCGGACGGTGGAGTACGCGGAGCCCTGGGCGAGCGCGCCGGTGAAGCTGAGGCCGTCCGGCGAGGGGGAGCCTGCGTTGCTGCAGAGCAGCTGCGTGGAATTGGTGGCGTACAAACCGCGCTGTACGGTGCCGATCACAAAGCCGTTGGTGAGAAACGAGACGAGGGCGCCGCTGTTGAAGGTAAGGTTGGCGACGACGGTGGAGATGCTATCGGGGTTCAGTTGTGCGGCGGCCGCGCGTACGTTCTGGATACGCAGGTTCACCTTGCCTTCGTTCGAAAGCTGGACTTGTAAACCGGCCCAGACGAGGCTGAGGGAGGGTCCGGGCCTTGCGGGTATGTTAGCAGGGACGAAGCCGTTGCCGTTGTCGACCAGCAGGTACGCGTCGGCGGTGCCGTCCGTGGTGATGCGGTTGGTGATGGCGACGTTCAAAAAGATATTGAGATTGCCGGAGATGACGGCGTTCGGTTGGCCGCCGAAACAGTAGAGGTTGATATCGCCCAAACGTTCCGTAATGCCTTCCGCGCGGATGAGCGGCGGGTTGGCCGAGGCCTGGCACGACAGGATGGACGCTTGTCCGAAGGCTGCGGCACTAAGGAAAAGGGAAACGAAAAGGGTCCGAACGACGAACATGATGCAAACTCCAGTGCTCAGAGTACTGCCTGCGAAAAGAGCACTCTGTCTTATATATCGCGGAAAAACAGCCTGCGACGGTCCGTTAATATTCCAGTTTGCCGCGGTACATCATGTCTTTGGCAAAAAAGCTGACCTGCCGGTAAGGGTCTGTTGCCCCTGGTATTACGAATGTGAAATCGACGCTTTTGACGACAGGGATTCGAGGGAAAACAAGGCGAAGATAGGGGTCGCCGGGGGAAGGCGGGAAGTACGTAACAAGGTCGAAGGATTTTTTGTCGGCCCGCATACGGGAATCCTTCTGCATTCTGGAAACGAGCACTCCATCGGATAGCGATTCGGTGTCTTTGAGGCGGATGGCGAGAACGATGTACTTGCCCTCTTCGACCAGGGCCATGTAATCGTCGAAGGTGGCGCTGTTGGCACCGGGGCGCTTCGACATGACGCGCTGGCGTTGTTCGGCCTGGCGCATCGGTAACGATGATGCCAGATGTACCTGGATGGGTTCGCCGCGGCTGCGGAGGGTACGGGACCAGGGGGAGTCCTCGAAGATTTCGCGAACTTGTTCGGGCGTCCATTGTTCGGGCGGTGTGGAGTCCCAGAAGCCGGAGGCCCAGGCCAGGGACAGTTGTAAGAACAGTATTGCCGCCGCCGCGTTCATACAATGTTGAGTAGCATGATGACGACCGAAACCACGTACCGGGGACGTCACGCCTTTTCCATCGAGAACGACAAGCTTCGTGTCACCGTGCTTGCCGAAGGCGGCCACATCGCCGAACTCTTTGTAAAGGCTACCGGAGTGAATCCGCTTTGGACCCCGCCCTGGCCGACGATTGAGCCTTCGACCTACGAACGGTCGCGGCACCCGGAGTACGGCACGGATTCTGAGAGTAAGCTGCTGGCCGGGATTCACGGGCATAACATTTGCCTGGACCTGTGGGGTCCGCCATCGGAGGAAGAAGCCGCGGCTGGACTGACGGTGCATGGGGAGGCGGCGGTGGCGCGGTATGCGTTCTCGTCGGCGTCGCCGGATAAGCTGCATTGCCGATGCCTGGCGGATTCTGCGCAGTTGGCGTTTACGCGGGATCTGGAACTGCAGGGATCGACGGTGCAGATTACGGAATGTGTACAGAACCTGAGTCTGCTGGATCGTCCGATTGCGTGGACGGAGCATGTGACGTTGGGTCCTCCGTTTTTGAAGCATGGGGAGACGGTGTTTGCGGTGCCTGCGACCAGGTCCGTATCGTTTGAGGGCGAGGTGTTTGATTGGCCGGTGTTCCGTGGGGACGACCTGCGGACGTACACGAGCGCCCAGGAGTCGGCACGGTTTACGACGCACATGATCGACCCGGCGGTGGACGATGCGTTCTTTACGGCGTACACACCGTCGTTGGGGACGGAGGTCCGATATGACTGGCAGCGCGAGGACTTTCCGTGGATCGGGATTTGGGATGAAAATCGCAGCCGGAAGCAGGCGCCGTGGAATGGCGAAACCGTCACGCGAGGCATGGAGTTTGGCGTGTCGCCGGTGCCCGAGACGCGGCGGAAGATGATCGAGCGAGGGTCGCTGTTCGGGATTCCGGCGTACCGGTGGGTTCCGGCGCATTCGAGCATCAGCGTGCGGTATACAGCGACGGCGCATAAGCGGGGGTAAGGATCATCATGCCTGCACGGATTGGACTTGGGCTGGCTGGACACGGGCTGCCTACGCGCGCTTTGCTGGATTTTCAGTTGGATCATGCACGGGCCCGCGATGCTGTACATCAGGACCTGGCGCGGCCGTTTCCGGTGTCGCCGCATATTGAGCTGCATTCGGCGGCTGCGAATCGTGCGGAGTACTTGCGTCGGCCGGATTTGGGGCGCAAGCTGTCTGCGAGTTCGGCTGGGCGGCTGGAGCGCGGCGATTATGATGTTGCGTTTGTGCTGTGCGATGGCTTGTCGCCTACGGCAGTGACGCGGCATGCCGCGGGGTTGCTGGACGAGATCACACCTCGATTGAAGGGCTGGAAGATCGCGCCGCTGACGGTGGTGCTGCAGGGTCGCGTAGCTGTCGGCGATGAAGTGGCGATGCGGCTGGGCGCACGGATGGTAGCGGTGCTCATTGGGGAGCGCCCGGGGTTGACGTCGCCCGATTCGCTGGGGGTGTATCTCACCTGGAATCCGAAGCCGGGGGTGACGACGGATGCGGATCGCAACTGTATTTCGAATGTACGGACCGAGGGGTTGTCGTACTCATTGGCGGCGCACAAGCTGCATTACCTGATGGAAGAAGCGCGGCGGCGTGAGTTGACCGGTGTGCAGCTGAAAGAAGATGCTGCTGGCGAGCGTACATTACCCTAGAAACAGAGCACCATGCTATTGCCTCTCTTGTTTGTGTTTGCGGCTGCGGATGTACCGCGGCTGATGGAAGGAAACGCGTCGAGTCCTGTGAAGGTCGTGATTTTTGAAGACTTGCAATGCGGCGATTGCGCGGATTTTCGCGTGATGCTGGACAAGCAGATCCTGCCGAAGTACGCGGGTAAGGTGTCGTTTGAGCATCGTGATTTTCCGCTGCCGAAGCATAATTGGGCGCGGAAGGCGGCGATTGCCGCGCGACACTTTCAGGTGACTGCAGGCGCGGAAGTTGCTGTGAAGTACCGTCGCGAGACGATGGCGTCACTGAAGGAGATCACGCCGGAGAACTTTAACGAGAAGTTGACGGCGTTTGCCAAGAAGAACGGCGCGGATCCGGCAAAGGCGATTGCCGCTTTGAGTGATGCTTCGCTCGAAGCAGCGGTGGATAAGGATTACAAGGACGGCGTCGCGCGGGGTGTGGGCCGTACGCCGACGGTGCTGGTGGACGGTGAGCCGTTCATCGAGCGCTTTACGTTTGAAGAGATCGCAGCGGCTCTCGATCGAGCTACCAAGGACCTGAAATAGTGACCAAACCCATCGCCATCGTGACCGGTGCGAGCCGTGGCATTGGCCGCGCCATTGCGGAAGAGCTGGCGCCGGACCATCAGATTATTGCGACGTATAAGGGTCGCCGGGATGCTGCGGAGTCCTTGGCGCAGGCTACGGGAGCTGCGATCGTGCAGTGCGACATCGGCGAGGCTGCGGATCGCAAACGGCTGATCGATTTCGCGCTGGGTACGTACGGGCGGATCGATTTGCTGGTGAATAACGCGGGCATGGCGCCGCGGGAACGCAAAGACATCCTGGAGGCGAGTGAAGAGAGCTTTGACGAGCTGATCAATACGAACCTGAAGGGGCCGTACTTCCTAACGCAGGCTGTGGCTCGCGATATGGAGAAGCGCGGCGAGGGTCGCATTGTGTTTGTGACGTCGATATCGGCGTACACGGCGTCGGTGAACCGGGGCGAGTACTGCATTTCGAAGGCTGGTCTGGCGATGGCGGCGCAGTTGTGGGCGACGCGTATGGCGGCCACCGGGGTGAAGGTGTTTGAGGTGCGCCCGGGCATCATTCGTACGGACATGATTAGCGCTGTCGAGTCTGTGTACGACGAGAAGATCAAGAACGGGTTGCTGCCGCAGCGGCGCATGGGCGAGGGATCGGACATCGCGAAGGCGGTACGGTCGATTGCCAATGGGCATTTGGATTACTCGACGGGGCAGGTACTGAACGTGGACGGCGGGTTCCACCTGCGATCGCTATAGGTTTTGATATGGACTGGCTTTCAAACCCGGACATCTGGATTGGTTTGCTGACGTTGACGATGCTCGAGATCGTATTGGGCATCGACAACATCATCTTCATTTCGATCCTGGCCGGGAAGTTGCCAGTGGAGCAGCAGGGCAAGGCGCGGAACATGGGTCTGGCGCTGGCTCTGATTACGCGGTTGCTGCTGTTGCTGTCGCTGTCGTGGATTGTGAGCCTGACGACGCCGCTGTTTGAGCTTCCGGTGCCGTTTTTAGCAGAGGCGGTACGGCAGGTGTCCGGCCGCGACCTGGTGCTGCTGGGCGGCGGCTTGTTCCTGATCGCCAAGAGTACGCGTGAGATTCACGAGAAGCTGGAGGGTGCAGAGGGCGAGCAGAAGGACTTGAAGGCAGTGAGCTTCAGCTCGGTGATCGTACAGATCCTGCTGCTGGACATTGTGTTTTCGCTCGATTCCGTGATCACGGCGGTGGGCATGGTGGATCAGATCGGCGTGATGATCGCGGCGGTGATGATCTCGATTGTGATCATGCTCATGTCCGCGAGGGCGATCGGCGAGTTTGTGAACGCGCACCCCACCGTCAAGATGCTGGCATTGAGCTTTTTGCTGCTGATCGGCATGTCGCTGGTGGCGGAGGGGCTCGATCAGCACATTCCCAAGGGCTACATTTACTTCGCGATGGGCTTTTCGGCTCTGGTGGAGTTCTTCAATCTGAAGATGCGTAAGCGTAGCAATGCGTAACCGCTAGCGGCCGGCTGTGGGGATCTTGAAGGTCTTGATGGCGCAGGCTGTCTGGTTTGTGCCTGAACCGTTGTTACCCTTGCCGGGATTGCGCGTCGACGAGCATTCGGAGGCGTGGGTGTCCTGCCCGCCTGCCATGAATACCAGTTCCCAGTTGGATTCGCCGTGTACGAACAGGCGTGAGCGGGCCCCCGCGAGGGAGTCTGTTTCGCCTTCGCCTAGCCCGATGACCTGCGGGTAGAAGCCGGGGCGCTTTTCGATCTCGTTGCCTTCGAGGAAGCGGAAGGGCGCGGTCCAGGTGGAGGGATCTTCGAGATCCTTGGCGAAGCTCATGTAGATGCCGTACTGGGGCCAGCCTTCGGCGCAGCAGGCACGGTTCAGCAACATCACATACTGGTTGATTTCGGTGTTCCAGTGGACGGAGGGTCCCCAAAAACTGTCGGTCTTGGAGCTTTGCCAGTTGGTGTCGGCGGGGAAAATGGCGGTCATGCGGCCGCCGATGCCTGGCTCTTCCCATTTGCCGTTGTAGAACTTGCGGACGGCTCCGGCGGGGTGGAAGCGGTCCTCGAATGCGAGGCGCGCCACGGCGATGCCCTGTTCGTCGGCGCCGCCGATGTAGTTGGTGAAGAAGAAGTAGAAGTTCTTGCCCTGGGGACCGAGGACGACGGAGAAATCGCCGTGTCCGCCGGCGAAGAAGCCGTTTTCCGAAGAGCAGTCCGGTGTTACGCCGGATTCTAATACGATGCCGAGATCGGTGATGGTTTTGCCGCCGTCGTAGGAGATGACTGCACCGATTTTGGGGGCGGTGAGGCCGTTCTTGCAGACACCTTCGGGCTCGTGGTGGTACCAACCGAAGATGGTGCCGTCGCTGTCGCGCCAGGCGGATTCAATCCAAAGCGGGATGTGATTCTGTGCTGCAACATTGACGTGTTCGCTGTCCCATGGTCCTTCCAAGCTGGGCGCGACGCTGATCATTTCCGGGTTGCCAGTGGAAGTAAATAAATGAAAGCCTTTTTCCGACCAGAAGGACGGGGAATTTCCGTCGATGGTTGTCGGAAGTGTCATCTTTTCAGCGGGATAGAGGAGTACGGCTTGCGCGCTGGCAAGAAAACAAAGTCCGAAAAAAGCTGTTATTGTCCGGACGGAGGCGGCGGCCACCATTGGAGTTATCACTCCTGTATAGAGCCCAGGAGTACCAGAGGTGTTACTGGCGGTGATGTAAAGCCTTTGTTATTTGTTGCTTCCGGCCCAGGCCTTGTAGAGGGCATCGACATTGGCCGACTTGGCATCGCCGGGGTGGATCACAACGCGCCAGCGGTAAGTGAGCTTCTTGCCTGCCGCGATGGTGGTGATCTTTTCGGGCTGCGCAGGGTCGAAGCCTTTCTGTCCGAAGGGGTTGAGCGAGAAGAGACCGTAGTCGCGAGCGTGCCAGCGGGTGGGATGACCGGGGTTGGACGGATGGTCGAACATGGCGACGCCGAGCGGTTCACCGTCGAGGGTTGCGCTGTAGTCGACCCAGTTCGACGGCTTGCCCCACAACTGTTTCATACCGGTGAGTCCGTCGGCGTTGGTGATGACGCCGCCGCGCTTTTCTGTGAACTCTTCGGCGAGGCGGATGGCAAAGGCACCTTCTTTGGTGTCGCCCAGCTTGACTTCGCCGTTGGGAGCGGAGAGCGTGATGCGGAAATCCATGACACGGAGCTTGGGGTCCGAGGTGACGAAGGTGACGGTGCGGTCTTCGACGAGCAGGACCTTTTCCTTTTCGTCGCGCCATTCGAGGACGGAGGTCATGACCGCCTTCTTGGCGTCCCAAGAGTTGCTTTTGACGGTGACGTGGCCTTTGTTGGGCTTGTTGGTGTAGGACGGGTCATTTTCCCAGAGCTTGACGCCGTTGACATCGTCGTAGGTGAACCACAGGCCGCGGTGATGCAGGTGGTCGCGACTTTCACCGGGTACGGTTTCCATGGGGAAGCGGCGGGTGACGATCTTGCCGGAGGCGCTGCGGAGGGGCGCGAAATAGGGCTTTGCAGCGGCTTCACCGTAGTAGAAGGTGGTGAACGGCTTGCCGTCGATCTGGACGGCTACTGAGTCCGGGGTGAACTGAACCTGTCCAAAGGTGGTAGCGGCGGCGCTGAGAGCACAGGCAAGGGCAAAAAGGCGCATTACAGCCTACCAACATATCAAGTTATGATGGGGGCCTTATGCGGATGCGCTATGCGGTAGGTCTGTTCGTGATCGGGCTGGGTGCGACGGCGATGCTGTCGTCGCAACAGGCGGCTGCGCCGGTGATGAAGGTGCTGAAGGACGTCATGATCCCGATGCGCGATGGGGTTCGCCTGGCTACCGATGTGTATCTGCCAGGGGATGGGTCCGGCAAGTACCCGGTGATTCTGAATCGCGGTCCGTATAACAAGGACACGGGGGGCCGGAACGCGGCGGCGCCGTATGTCGGGGCAGGGTACGCGTATGTGGTGCAGGATGTGCGTGGGCGCTATAAGTCTGAGGGGAAGTGGCGGCCGATTCGGGATGACGTACAGGATGGGCCGGATACGACGAAGTGGATTGGCGAGCAGGCGTGGTCCGACGGGAAGATTGGGACGATTGGGTCTTCGTACAACGGCGCGACGCAGCATGCGATGGCGATTGGCAATGCGCCGAATCTGACGGCGATGGTGCCTCGTAATGCGATGTCGAACTTTGGACGGTACGGCTTGCGGCATAACGGGGCGTTTGAGCTGCGTTTTTTCAACTGGATCTTTATGTTGGGGGATCCTTCGGGGACGCAGAGCCTGCCGCTTGCGGCCGCACGGGCTGCTGGCCCTGATCTGGCAGCGGCGCCTGCGCTGGCGGAGCTTCGGAACCATGTTCGCGAGTACGCGATGGGGTTGCCGCTGCGTGCGGGTACGACGCCGTTGAAGTTTGCGCCGGATTACGAGAGCTGGCTGATTGAGGCGATGTCGCATGGCGGGTACGACGAGTATTGGAAGAACGCGGGGTCGAGCGTGGTGGATCATCTGGCCGAGTACAAGGATGTGCCGGCGTATCACACGACGGGCTGGTACGACAGCTGGGGTACATCCGTGGCGAACATGAACTTTGTGTCGCTCAGCAAGGCCAAGAAGAGTATGCAGCGGCTGATTGTGGGTCCTTGGATTCACAGCAGCGAGGGTCGTAACTTTGCGGGGGAGGCACAGTTTACCGAGGATGGCAGGATCGACATTCCGGCGTTTGAAGTTCGCTGGTTTGACCGGTGGCTGCGCGGGAAGCAGAACGGCGTGGACAAGGAACCTCCGGTACGGATTTATGTGATGGGTGGGGGCGATGCGCATAAGACGCCGGAGGGTCGCATCTTTGTAGGCGGCAAGTGGCGTACGGAGAATGAGTGGCCGTTGGCGCGGCAGGTGGCGACGCCGTACTATCTGCATCCCGATGGGTTGCTGTCGGCGTCGAAGCCTGGGGTTGGGGCGAAGCCGGTGAGCTACTTGTTTGATCCGTCGAATCCGGTTCCGACATTGGGTGGCAATGTGTCTTCACAGGGCGACCTGATGTTTCAAGGTGCCGCCGATCAGAAGTGCCGCGCGGATTTCTGGCTGTGCAAAGGCGATACGCGACCGTTGTCGGCGCGCAGTGATGTACTGGTCTTTCAGACTCCGCCATTAGCTTCGGATGTAGAGGTGACGGGACGGTTGATCGTGAAGTTGTGGGCTTCGTCAAAGGCTGTGGATACGGACTTTACGGCGAAGCTGATTGATGTCTATCCGCCGAGCAAGGACTTTCCGGCTGGTGTGGATTTGAACATCGGGGATAGCATCGTGCGGGCGCGGCATCGCAATGGGGGTCCGAAAGAGGAGCTGCTGGTGCCGGGTAAGCCGTATGAGTTCACGATTGAGATGTACCCGACGTCGGTGGTGTTTCAGAAGGGGCATCGGATCCGGCTGGATGTGTCGAGCAGCAACTTTCCGAGGTTCGATGTGAATCCGAATACGGGGGAGCCGTTGAACGGCAATCGGCGTAAGCAGGTGGCGGAGAATACGGTGTACATGGATGCGGCGCACCCGTCGCATATTGTGTTGCCGGTGATTCCGGCGCGGTAGGTGGTCGGATTTCCTAAGTAAGGCACCTTCACGCCACAATAGGATCTGACCTTTCGGAATGATCTCCTTTTCCAACATCAATAAGCAGTACGGCAAGCAGCTCATCTTTGTCGACGCATCGTTTCAGTTGAACCCTGGCGAGAAGGTGGGCCTTGTGGGTCCTAATGGCGCCGGCAAGACCACGCTGTTCCGCATGATTGTGGGCGAGGAGCTTGCCGATGAGGGCAATGTCAGCGTCCCCAAGAAAATGTCGATCGGCTACTTCCGTCAGGATGTGGAAGAGATGAAGGGCCGGTCTGTCCTGGACGAGGCCATCGCCGGCAGCGGCCGAGTGGGCGATCTGCATCATGAGCTGGAGCATCTGCAGCAGGCGCTGGAAGATCCGGCGCGCGCGGATGAGATGGACAAGATCCTCGAGAAGTTTGGCGAGGTGCAGGAAGAGTACGAGCATCTGGGCGGGTACGCGCTGGAGGCTCAGGCTCGTGAGGTACTGGCTGGGCTGGGGTTTGCGGAAGAGCAGATTGACGGCGATGTCGGGGCGTTGTCGGGTGGTTGGAAGATGCGCGTGGCGCTCGCTCGTGTGCTGCTGGGCAAGCCCGATGTCCTGCTGATGGACGAACCGACGAACCACTTGGATATTGAGTCCATCATCTGGCTGGAAGGCTTTTTGAAGTCGCTCGATAGCGCGCTGTTGATGACGTCGCACGACCGCGAGTTCATGAACCGCATCGTGTCGAAGATCGCGGAGATCGACGCCGGCGAAATCACCGTGTACACGGGCGATTACAACTACTACGAGCGCGAGCGGGCGATTCGCGAAACCAACCAGCAGGCGGCGTTTGCGCGCCAGCAGGCGATGCTGGCCAAGGAACAGCGCTTCATCGAGCGGTTCAAGACGCATGCTGCGAAGGCCGCTCAGGTGCAGAGCCGCATCAAGGCTCTGGACAAGATCGAAAAGATCGAACTGCCGAAGAAGCGGCAGGTGGTGAAGTTCGAGTTCCGTGTGCCGCCGCGGTCTGGCGATCAGGTAGCGGTGATGGAAGGGTTGACCAAACGATACGGGTCCCGCACGATTTACGACGGCTTTTCGATGACCATTCGACGGGGTGAACGTTGGGCGGTGATGGGTCGCAACGGGGCGGGCAAAAGTACGCTGCTGAAAATGGTTGCCGGGGCGCTACAGCCCGATAGTGGCAATGTGCGTCTTGGCGCAAGCCTCAAAATGGGTTATTTCGCGCAACAGGCGCTGGACATCATGGATCCGGACCTGACGGTGATCGAGCAGTTGCAGAAGGATTTTCCGTTGGACAGCTTGGGGGCGTTGCGGTCGCTTGCGGGGGCGTTTCAGTTCTCTGGGGATGATGTGGAGAAGCGGATTCGTGCGTTGTCGGGCGGCGAGAAGTCACGCTTGGCGATGGCGCGGATGCTGTACGATCCGCCAAACTTCCTGGTGCTGGACGAGCCGACCAATCACTTGGATCTGGCGACCAAAGAGATGCTGGTGGAAGCGCTGAAGGACTTTGAAGGTACGATGATTTTCGTCTCGCACGATCGTATGTTCCTGCGCGGGCTGGGGTCGCGGGTGCTGGAGTTGGGCGGCGAGAGTGGGATGGATAAGGAGCCGCATCTGTATCCGGGTTCGTATGTCGAGTACGTGCAGAAGTCCGGGCACGAGGCGCCAGGGATTCATTCCTAGCGCCCCTGCCTTTAGAAGCGGAACGTAGCGGCGAGGCCGGTTGGGGCGGGCATATCGGTTGCGGGTACCACAACGACTTTTCCGCCGCGCGTGAGGACGAGTTCGGCGAGATCGTCGAGAAGGTCGTCCACCTCCGGTTCCTGTAGCTTTTCCATGCGTATGGCGCCGGTATCGCGGTTCAGGCGGCCGGGGATCTGGCGGTCGGCCTCAACCAGAAGTGTCTCAACCCGGGCGTGCGCGGCGGCGGTTGCAACCTCTGCAAGGTCGTTGGACGCGAGTTGCTTCGATAGGGCTTCTTCAAAGGACTCGGAGAGCTTACGCAGGCGGGCGCGGTATTCGTGCTGCATCACGTGCCAGGCGCGCTCGCGCAGTTGATCCACCGACAAGGCGGCAGGGTCGATTTCGATACCCTTGGTGATGAGGTAGGGATTGTGGCTGACCTCCCGGAACGGCGTGTGGTGCTCGGGTAGCGCCGCGAGAATCAGGGGCAGGCCCGATGGCCTGGAGTAGAGATTGAGGATAGGCCGGTCTACTGCGCGGAAGAAGCGTTCCATGTCTTTGCCCACTTCGTCCGCCCGAGAGCCGTGGCCGTGGCGCATGGCGGAACCCAGTGCCGTGCCGCCGTGTGAGGTAACGGTGAGATGCGGTTCGGTGAGCTCTTCACCGAGGGCTTCCGTCAAGGTGCGAGGTACAGCGCCGTCGAGTTCGACCTCATCCAGATGGTCGCGGTTGCCCTCGAACAACTGCACCTGTTGGCGACTCAGGCGTAGCACCTGGAAGCGGTCTGCCGATTGCAGGATGCGTAGCAGTGGCTTGATGTGAAAGCTGTCTGCGACGATGGCAAGTTCGGGAACGGGGCGGTGCAACGGGATCGTGCGGAAGTAGCCGGCCGAGCCGAGCACTGCCAAGCCTTCCCAGGTGTGGTTCCAAAATTCACGGTCTTCGACCAGGGCGCGAAAGGGTTCCAAAAGGAGATCTGCCTGGCCTTTGTCGTGGGTTTTCAGCAGGGATTCTTCCAGGTTCCGCAGCAAGTTCCGGTAGCGAATGGGGTCCTGCTGATTCTCCGGATGGCGGCGGTGCGTGGGCAAATAGATCGAAAGGCATAACGTGTCCCCGCGTTCGCGACTCATGAGTTCGCGCAGTTCGTCGAGTGAAAGAGAAACGGGGGTCATACGTTTTCTCCTAACCGGCCGAAGGTGGTTTCGAGCAGGCGCTTCATCTTTTGGCTGGCGCTGCGAACGGCGAGTTCTTCGGTGTCGCCGTGGTCCGTTACGGCAACAGGGTCACGCCCGGCCGCTCGAACTTCAAGGGCGCAACGCTTGTCCTGTTTGCCACTGCGGGCTCCATTTACATCACTGAGGTGCACCTCCACCCGTGTCAGCCGGGCTTCGAAGCGTTCTAGAGCGCTGCCGACGAGGCTTTGCATCAGAGCCTTGCGCTGCTGATCGACGGCTACGCTGTTGTCGCTGTTCACTTGGATTTGCATGCTGTTTGGAGTGCATGTGAGGGGCCAAATCGCACTGCGTATCGTAGGATCTATTGGCGCCGTCGAAGGATCAGTAGGCTGCTATCGTCTGGCGGCTACAGATCGATCTTGGGCGTCTCACGACGTTGCGAGCCGTAGATTCCAGCTTGGCCAGAAAACAGATAGCTGAACACACAAGCGAGCCCGGCATACAGGCCAGTTTCTGAGCCGAATAGTTCCATCGCCATCAGCGTAGAGGCGAGCGGAGTGTTGGCAGCACCTCCGAAGACGGCCACAAATCCCATGCCAGCGAGCAGAGGCATCGGTAGCAGCAAGGCGTGGTGGAGGGCGTTGCCGAGGGTAGCGCCGATGTAGAACAGGGGTGTGACCTCACCGCCTTTGAAGCCAAAACCTAGCGAAACGGCTGTAAAAGCGACCTTTGCCGCGAAGTCCCAGGTGGGGACCGGCTGCAGGAAGGACTCTGTAATCACGGGGATGCCGAGTCCGATGTAGCGGGTGCCGACCACATATACGGCAGCGGCTACCAGGATGCCGCCGACGACTGGACGCAGGGGCGGGTAGGCGATTCGTGACTTGCTGAGTTGCGAGATCGTGTGGGAGAGGCTGGTGAAGATGCGAGCGGTGAGTCCAAAGGCGATGCCTGCGGCGATGGCGGCGGCGAGGGTCTTGGCATCGATTGGCGGGGCGAATGGCACGCGGTACGGGGTGTGGTGCATGCCGATCGCAATAGTGACGCGGTCGGCGATGGCGGCGGAGAGGAAGCAGGGGATGAGCGCGTTGTAGCGCATGGCGCCGACAGCGAGCACTTCCATGCCGAATACGGCTCCGGCGAGGGGTGTACCGAATACGGAGGCGAAGCCTGCTGCGATGCCGGACATCAGGAGAATACGGCGCTCTTGTGGGTCCAGACGAAGCGGCTTTGTGAGCTGATCTGCGAGCGATGCTGCCATTTGCAGGGCGGTGCCTTCGCGTCCCACAGAGGCGCCGAAGAGATGACTGACTGCCGTGCCGAGCAATACCAGCGGGGCCATACGAGCGGGTACGGTGGCGCGGGGGTCGTGGATTTCGTCGAGCAGGAGGTTGTTGCCGCGTTCGACGGACTGGCCGTAGTGATGGTAGAGCCAGCCGATGGCGAAGCCGGCGAGCGGGAGGAGCGCGATCAGCCAGGGGCGCGCTTCGCGTGTCGCCGTGGCCCAGTCGAGCGAGGCTAGCAAGGCAGCGGAAGCAGCGCCGGCGAGCAGGCCGATGAGCAGGCTGATGACGGCCCAGCGCAGTAGGTATTGAAGAATTCGGATGTCGGAACGCACACTCCTCCTAGCTGGTAGGAGTTATCAGCATTCCGGCTTTTGAAGGAAGCCCGAAGCGGTTCAAAATGGCGAACCCCATCGCCACATGTCTTCGAATTCTAACGTTAGCGGCGCGGCGCGTCTGCCGTCAAGTGGGCAAGCATCCATCGCACGAGCGGCGAGCGCCTCGCCTCATTGGCGGGGTCTTCCTCACCGCGCCAGGAAAGGCGTAAATCAACCAGACCGGCCCTGACTTCAAGCGTATAGCGCGCACCATCTAGTTGAACCAACCCGGGTCGAAGCTTGTCTCGCAGGTCCGCTTTTGAGAGCAGTAGCGCTACTTCGCGAAGGGCTGTTTCGAGCTCGCTATCGGAAAGCGGCTGGCGATGCCCCACTCTGTTCCAGTAGGCCGGCGCACCCAACGGCTTGCAAAGCGAAGTCTCTCGCTTCGGCGAGAAGCTGGGCTCTGCTCGCACGACGATGGACGCTTGGGCGCAGGGTTGCGGTTGAGCACGCGTCACCACGGTAGTCGCCGCCAAGAACAGAAGCCAAGCACATCTCATAGGTCCAATCTTACTCGCCGCAACAAGCTGGGGAATACAATGAAGAGAGTCCCCCACGGCGATGTCCAATACGCCTTTCGTTCACCTTCACTGCCATACCGATTACTCGCTGCTCGACGGCGCCTGCGAAATTTCGCAGATGATGGAGATCGTCGAAAAACAGAAGATGCCGTCCATCGCGATGACGGATCACGGCAATCTGTTTGGCGCAGTGGAGTTTTATAACGCTGCCAAGGGCAAGGGCATCCATCCGGTGATCGGCTGCGAGATGTATGTCGCGCAGAAGGGGCGGACGGATCGTAGCGATTCCAACCGGTACAACCATCTGGTGCTGCTGTGCGAGAACCAGGAAGGGTACAAGAACCTCATCAAGCTCGTTTCTATGGGCTTTTTGGAGGGTTTTTATTACAAGCCGCGCATCGATAAAGACATCCTGGCGCAGCATTCCAAGGGACTTATCGCGCTTTCTGCATGCCTTCGCGGGGACCTGAACGAGGCGTTGACCGCGGATAAGTACGACGAGGCGAAGCGGCTTGCCTACGAGTACTCGGACATGTTCGGGAAGAATAACTTCTTCCTGGAAATGCAGGAACACGGGATCGATTTGGATAAGCAGGTGATCTCCGGCGCGTCGCGGTTGTCGTCCGATACCGGGATCCCGCTGGTGGTGACCAACGACGCGCACTACTTGCAGCGATCGAGCGCCCACGCGCACGAAATCCTGCTGTGCATTCAGACCGGCAAGACGATGTCGGATGTGAATCGCATGAAGTTCAACGCGCCGGAATACTATCTCAAAACCAAAGAAGAGATGATGACGCTCTTCGGCGATTATGAGCATGCGCTGGATCGAGCGTACGACATTTCGCAGCGTTGCAACGTGAAGCTGGAATCTGTCGCGAATCCGTTTCCGAAGTTTGATGTTCCCGAGGGCGAGAGCATCGATTCGTACTTTGCGTACGTCGCGCGGCAGGGGTTTGAGCGGCGGCGTCCAAGGTTGGAAGCGATGGCTGCGGCTGGGCAGTTGCGGCGGCCGATGCCTGAATACATTCATCGTCTGGAACGCGAGATCGCGATGATCCAGAAGATGAAGTTCAGCGGGTACTTCCTGATTGTTTGGGATTTCATTCGGTTTTCGAAGCAAAATGGCATTCCGGTGGGTCCGGGGCGTGGTTCGGCTGCGGGGTCGCTGGTGTCGTACGCGATGCAGATTACCGATATCGATCCGTTGCAGTACGACCTGCTGTTCGAGCGTTTCCTGAATCCGGAACGCATCAGCATGCCGGATATCGATATCGATTTCTGTACGCATCGGCGCGGGGAAGTGATTCAGTACGTCACCGAAAAGTACGGTCGCGAGCAGGTGGCGCAGATCATCACGTTTGGTACGTTGGGCGCGCGTGCGGCGATCAAGGATGTGGGTCGTGCGCTGGAGATCGCGTTTGGCGATGTGGATAAGGTCACGAAGCTGATCCCCACGCAGCCACTGAACATCAAGCTGAAGCAGGCTCTGGAGATGGAGCCGAACCTCGGCGCGTTGGCCAAGAGTGATGCGCGTATACAAGAGGTTCTGGATGTTTCGCTAGAGCTGGAAGGCATGGCGCGCAACGCGAGCGTCCATGCGGCCGGCGTGGTGATTTCGCCGCAACCGCTGGCGGAACTGGTGCCGCTGTACAAGACGAACCGGGACGAAATTGTCACCCAGTACGACATGGTGGGGCTCGAGAAACTCGGGCTCCTGAAGATGGACTTTCTGGGTTTGACAACGCTGACGATTATCACCGATGCGTGCAAACTGATTGAGCGTTTTCACGGCGTAAAGCTGGATATTGAAGACATTCCGCTCAATGAGCAGAAGACGTACGACATCTTTGGCAAAGGCTACACGAGCGGCGTTTTCCAGTTTGAATCGCCCGGCATGCGCGACATTTTGCGCCGCTATCAGCCGGATCGTCTGGAAGATCTGATCGCGTTGAACGCGCTGTACCGGCCGGGTCCCATGGACATGATCGATGACTTTATCGATCGTAAGCATGGCAAGAAAGAAGTCACCTACGAGCTGCCTGAGATGAAGGAGGTTTTGGAAGAGACCTTCGGCGTGATGGTGTATCAGGAGCAGGTGATGCAGATGTCGAACAAGCTCGCCGGGTACTCGCTGGGCGATGCGGACATCCTGCGTCGCGCGATGGGTAAGAAGAAGAAAGAGGAGATGGACAAGCAGCGCGAACGCTTTGTGGCGGGCGCGCTGGCGTTGGGCTTTAACAAAAAGAAGATTGAGCGCGTGTTTGAAACCATGGCCAAGTTTGCGGGCTATGGATTCAACAAATCGCACTCGGCGGCGTATGCGTATCTGGCGTATGTCACGGCGTATTTGAAGGCGAATTATCCGATTGAGTTTATGAGCGCGCTGCTCACGTCGGAAACTGGCAACACCGCGAAAGTGGTGAAGTACATCGCCGAGTGCCGCGATATGGGCATCAAGGTGTTGCCGCCGGATGTGAATGAGTCGCTGTTTAGTTTTGCGCCTGCGGGGCAGGCGATCCGGTTTGGCTTGGGCGCGATCAAGAACGTTGGCGCGAATGCGGTGGAAGCGGTGATCAAGGCTCGCGAGGACAAGGGCCGCTTCAAGACGATCTTTGATTTCTGCGAGCGCGTGGATATGGCCGCAGTGAATCGTCGCGTGATCGAAAGCTTTATCAAAGCTGGCGCGTTTGATTCGGTTGAGGGTACGCGAGCGCAGAAGATGGCGGTGCTGGATTCTGCGATCGAGACCGGCCTGAAGGCGTCGCGGGATCGCGAAAGTGGCCAAGGCGGGCTGTTTGGCGATATGTTCGGCGCGGTTGATGATAGTTCGCACGCGATGCCGCTGCCGAATGTACGGGATTGGACCGATAAAGAGAAGCTGGGCGGCGAGAAGGAGATGATCGGGTTCTTCATTACCGGTCATCCGCTGGATCAGTATGCGGATAAGGTGAGTGAGCTGAACTCGCACGCCACGGATGCGCTGGAAGGGCTGGAGAAGGGATACGAGGTCAAGATCTGCGGGATTCTGACGTCGCTCAACAAGCGCCGGAATAAGAAGGGCGAGCCCTGGGCGTCGCTAGTGCTGGAGGATCGTAATGGTGCTGTGGATGGGATGATCTTTGCGTCGCAGTACGAGCGGTTGATTCCTTATGTCGAGGAAGACAAGGCTGTGCTGGTACGCGCGATGGTGTTGCCGGAAGAGAATGCGCCGCCCAAGTTGTCGATTCAGGACATCACGCCGCTGGATAATGCGCGAGTGAACTTTCCGTCGGCGATTTCCATCACGTGTTTTGTCGGTATTCATAACGGCAACACTGGACTGGAGCCGCAGGCGAAGGCGGAGGAGTTGCACAAGCTGCTGGCGAGGAAGCAGGGGGGTCCGACGGAAGTACGGCTGCAGATCGAGAAGCCGCGCGACTTCCGGTTGATGATGGACCTGCCGGTGAAGGTGAGGCCCGATAAGGAGTTCAACGCGGAGGTCGTGCGGATTTGCGGTGGCGATGCGTTGAAGGTTGTAGCGGGCTAGCGTTTGCGGGCGAGCAAAAGATGGGTCTGGTATTCGTACACGAGGCGATCGTTGACGGGTACGATCCAGGGCATCCATTCTTCGGACGCCAGGATTTCATAGTCGCTGAGGGCGGCTAATAATTGCGCTGGTCCTGTGAAGTTTCCTGCGTACGGGATGGCTACGGCTAGCAGTCCTTCGGGTTGGAGGATACGGCTGACTTCTTGTAGCACTCGCATGGGATCCGGCGCGACATCGAGCAGATGAATTGCCGCTACCATCGCCATCGTGGCGGATCGCAGCGGTATGTCCCGAGCATCACAAACCAAGGTGCGGATAGAAGCGTTGATTGTGGATGCGTGTGTACTTGCTTGCTCGACGAATGCCGTGCGGATGTCGCAAAGGATGGTTTCGGCGAAGTACTGCGACCAGACGCCGGCGTAGCCTCCCGGTCCACAGCCTAGTTCGATAGCGGTGCCTTGCGGATCGCGCGTGTGTGCGGCGAGGTGATGGGTAAACCAATCGTTAATGCGTAGGTTTACGGAGAGGCGATCGGCAAGGCGTGGTGATGGCGCTCGGTCTGGAAACTGGCCGTAGACGAACTGAGCGACGTACTTTGCTTCGCCTTCTGCACTCCGTTCTGACCGCCAGTCAGGATCGCGCAGGAGGACGGGGGAGCCGGAGTCCAGAATCGGGTAGTGAGCCTGGCACCGGTCGCAGACCAGGTAGCGTCCTTGTTTCGTGAGGGCGGCTAGGGAGTTTGGGTGACGGTCGCGACAACGGAGGCAGACTAGGCGACCGTCCCAATTTGTGAGCGTCAAGCCGACACGATAGCACAGATGGGTGATGCTTCCGTTTCGAAGCTCAGATTAGGCTTTACGAATGATGCGCATATCGCGGCTTGTTCCGCTACTCGTATGTCTTAACAGTGCTTTGTGGGCCGATGCTGTCACCAATGTCCGAGCGGGATGGTACAAGATCTTCGTCAACGGCATCCAGCAGACCGGCCGGACCTCGATCTCTGGAACCGACTCCGCCTCGGTGCTCTCGCAGGGGTCCTATATGGGTGGGAGCTATGACATTGATATCAAGGCGGAAGCGTCCGCCACTCGGCTCGCGGGACGGCAGACGGCTAAGCTGACGAACTACGCACAGGGGTCGTTTCAGCACAACTCGTCGACGTTCGATCCGTTTGATCCAGGCGTGGGCTTTACGGAGATCAACTTCTTTGACCGGACACTATCGCCGGCGTCGTTGCGGTCCGCCTGGACGGACACTCTGACGATTGCCGGTACGGGCGATGCTTTCCTGACCTTTACTTATGAGCTGACAGGCAGCTTTTCCGACTATGCGATGCCCGGCTTAGGGCTGACGTACTTTAACGATGGCTTCCTCAGTGTGGGCCTTTCGACTGTCGGACAAGGGGCGCTGAATCCCGTTGCGGGGAGTGCATTCACAACCATCGGCAACGCATATCCTCGTTCACCCTTGTACAGCGAGTTGCCGGTTTCACTGCCCAGCACCGTGTCCGTAACGTACCTGGTGCCGCGGGGTGAGGCGCTTCAGTATCGAGCTTCCATGCAGATGAACTCCACTGTGGTGGACAGTGTGTGGGACCCTACGTTCACCAATCTGTATATGCTGGCGAGCGCCGGGTACAACGTGGACATGTTCTTTGACATGGGCCATACGATTCGCCTGGTCGACCTGGGCCTGACGGACACCTCGGGAAACGATCTGCCAAGCTCGCTGCTGAGCTCGGCTTCCGGCGCGGCGTATCCGACGGCGAGTGTGCCGGAAGCGGGCGCAATCAGCATCTCTGTCGTGGCCGTACTGTTCGCGGCTGCCAGAAGGCGGCGAAGCGCCTAGAGGCGGAACAATTCCGTGGTGAAGTAGCGTTCCATGCGGTCTGGGAACACGGTGACTACGGCTACGTCGCCCCCGAGGTCCTCGTGCGCGCGGAGGGCGGCGAGGTAGTTCAGGCCGGAACTGGGTCCCACTGGGAAGCCTAGGCGAATTAGTTCGCGGGTGGCGGCGATTGCTTCTTCATCACGGATTTCAACGACCGCGAGGCTCTTCATCTCTTCTTCTCGAAAGATGGTGGAGACACAATTGACGACGCCGGGGATACGGGCGCTGAAGCTGCAGCATTCGATCTCTGGCGTCGAGGTCAAGGCGATGGGCTTGGCATGGTACGGCTTAACCTCGCAGCCTGCGTCGCGAAAGCCTTGGTACAGGCCGGCGAGTGTACCTCCGGTGCCGACACCGCTTACGACCGCGTCAACGTTGCCGCCGGGTATCTGGTCGAGGATTTCGCGGGCGGTGGTCATGCGGTGGGCTTGCGCGTTTTCGATGTTGGCGAACTGGCGCGGGAGGAAGGATTGCGGGATCGCTGCTGCCAGACGCTCTGTTTCTGCGATCGCGCCGACGATGCCTTGGTCTTTGGAGGTGAGGCGGATTTCGCCTCCGTAGGCGCGGATCATCAGGACTCGTTCGTTGCTGACGCCTTCGGGCATCACGGCGATGAAGCGCATGCCGAGTTGTGCGCAGGCGAGGGCCATGGCGATGCTGGTGGATCCACTGGAGGCCTCAATCACGGTGTAGCCGGGGCCGACTTGCCCTTCGCGCCACGCCTTCTTCAGGATGAAGCGCGCGATGCGGTCTTTGGTGGAGCCGCTGGGATTGAGGAACTCGAGCTTGCACCAGATGGCCGGGCCGCCCTTGCGCAGGGAGACCGGCGTGAGCGGGGTGGGCGCGAGTTGATTGAGATAGGCGTTGGTGTCTGGGATGCGGCCGCTCATATGGCGGCCACCAGCTTGGCCAGCAGGGCCGTGCGATCGGCGATGCGATTGACGAATAGCTGTTCGTGCGGGGTGTGCGCGCCGAGTCCTACGGCGCCGATCCCGTCGAGGGTCGGGATGCCTAACGCGCCGGTGAAGTTGCCGTCGGAGCCGCCTCCGGTGGCGGACTCTTCCACTTGTACGCCGATGTCTTTGCCGAGTTTCTGGGCGAGGCGAAGGAGTTCGACGATGCCTTTGGTGCGCTCCATCGGCGGGCGATTGAGGCCGCCGGTGACTTCGAGAGTACAGCGCTTGTCGACGGGCTTTAACGCGCGGAACTTCTTTTCGAGCTTTGCGGCTTCGCTGAGCTTGGCGACACGCATGTCGACTTCTACCAAGGCGGTGTCGGCGATCACGTTGGTACGGGTACCGCCGCTGATGACGCCGGGATTGACTGTCGTGCCTTTGGCGAGGTCTGTGAATTCGGCGATGCGGAGGGTTTGGCGGGCGGCTTCGAGGATCGCGCTGGCGCCTGCTGTGAAGTCCACACCGGCGTGTGCGGCCTTGCCACGGATGACGACTGCGTAGTCACCAACACCCTTGCGCGAAGTCTTGAGTTTGCCTTCTGCGCCGGTGCCGGGCTCCAAAACCAGCACGGCGCGGCTTTTCCTGGCGAGGTCCTCTGTGAGCGCGCGTGAGGATTCACTTCCGACTTCTTCATCCGAGTTGATCTGCAACACTACCTTGCGGGACACGGGGATTTGCAGGTCCTTTAGGGCTCGCATGGCGAAGACGAAGAAGGCGAGGCCGCCTTTCATGTCGATCACGCCGGGACCCCAGAGCTTGTCTTCATCCGCACGAAACGGCGTGGATTGGAGGGTGCCCATCGGGTACACCGTGTCGCCGTGGCCTAGGCCGAGGATCTGTCCTTCACCACGCTTGGCGCGACCGGGGAGTGCGAATTCAATCACCAGATGTTTGCCGAACTTGGTTCCACCGGGCACGAACTTTATCTTGGCGGCGATGTCGCGCACACTGTCGGCGAAGAGATCTTGAAAACGGTTGACCGCTGCGGGGTCATCGCTGGGGGACTCGCATTCCACCAACTGCCGGATGAAGCCGATGATCTGCGATTGATGTGCTTGCGTATAAGCAAGGACGGGGTCCATATGCTTGGCAGTTTAACGCGCAGCCTGCGCTTGTATCGTTATGCGGACGTTTCTGATCCTGGCGAGCGTGTTGCTTTTCCTGTTGTCGCTGGCGCTTCCGGTGGTGACGTTCAAAGATACGCGTCCGCAGGAGAACAACAGCGAGACCTGGTACGGCTGGGGTGTACTGTTTCTGGGTTGGTTTGGACCTCGCGTGGATAACTACGCGTGGTTCGCCAATCTCTTTTGGCTTGTGGGGTCGCTGTTTCTGATCCGGCCGGGCAAGGTGTCGCTGGTGTTGTTGAGCATCGCGATGCTGCTGGCGCTGAATACGTTCACATTGCCGGGCAAGGTGGCGGCTTGGAATAGCGAAGGGATGCGGAAGGAAGCGTCGGCACTGCACTATGGCGCGTACGTGTGGTTGCTGGCCATGGCGTGCCAGTTTGGCGCGGCCGTTGTATCCCTGTATAAAAGATAAAGATCATGGAATACCTTTATCTGGGCAACTCCGGGATGCGCGTGTCCAAGTTCGTGTTTGGCACGGTGACTTTTTCCGGTGCGAATGGCTTTGACGCGACCGGCCATGTGGTTGGTGCCGAGGCGCGGCGGCATGTGGAGACCTGCATCGACGCGGGTATCAACGCTTTTGATACGTCGAACCTGTACTCGTTTGGCGGCAGCGAAACTGTGCTGGGCGAGGCGCTGGACGGGCTTCGCGACAAGGTCCTGATTTTTTCGAAGGTCGGGTTCCGCATGTCGGAAAACCCCAATGATTCCGGGGCTTCACGCGTACACCTCTTTACCGAGATCGATAAGACGTTGAAGCGGCTGAAGACCGATTACATCGATTTGTACTTTACGCATCTTTGGGATGGGCGTACGCCGGTGGAAGAAACTTGCGACGCGATGACCACGCTGATCAAGGCTGGCAAGATTCGCTATTGGGGTGTTTCAAATTACAGCGGATGGTCTCTTGCGAAGACCGTGATGGCGGCTCGGGCGAATGGTTTGGCGCAGCCGATTACGCATCAGCTCTATTACACGCCAGAGGCGCGCGAGGCGGAGTACGAACTGCTGCCTGCCGGTGCGGACTTGGGCGTGAGTGCGATGATTTGGAGTCCGTTGGGCATGGGTTACCTGGCGGGCCGCATCAGCCGTGAGAATCCAAAGCCCCCTGCGGGTACGCGGTTGGGTGCGGATGGATGGAAGGAGCCTTGGATTGCGGACGAGGAGCGGTTGTTCCGTGTGATCGATGTCCTGAAGCAAGTTGGGAATGAGGCTGGCGCGAGCATCCCGCAGGTGGCGCTGGCGTGGATCCGGCAGCGGCAGAATGTGGGTCCGATCGTGATTGGCGCTCGTACGGATGAGCAGCTTGCGGAGAATCTGAAGGCTGCGGAGTTAAAACTGACCGACGGTCAGATGGCAGCGATTGAAGCGGCCGGGCGTCCGGATCCGATCTATCCGTTGTGGCATCGCTGCCTTCATACGATTCCGCGGTCGACGCCTTCGGAGACGGAGTATCTGCTGGGTTATCGCAAGACGCTAGGCGTCGAGTAAGATCCACGCGGCGGTTTTTTCGGCAAGGGCGGCGTAGGCTTGGATGGCAAGTTCCAGATGCTCTTCGCGAGTGTCTTCAATCTTGTTATGGCTGATGCCGCCCAACGATTGTACGAACAGCATCACCGCTGGAATGCCGGCACGGCTGACTTCCGCGGCGTCGTGTAGGGGTCCTGAGGGGAGGCGTTCAAAGGTGGCTGCGGCGGTGACGTCGCGGATGGCTTCGCCACAGAGGTCGATCAGGTGCGGGTGGAATGGCACCGGTTCGATGTTCCAGATGCGATCCCACTCGACGGTGCAGCCTTCGTCGGTTGCGATGTCTGTGCTCGCATCGCGGGCCTGCTGATGGATGCCGGCCAGCACGGCGGCGTTGAGGTGCCGCTGATCAAGGGTCATTTCGCAGCGGCCGGCAATGGCTGTCGCGATGCCTGGATAGGTCTTGACGCTGCCGGTGGTGCATACGGCTTCCGGCGTACGTCGGGCGATGTCGCGAACGGCGAGCGCGAATCTGGCAGCGGCGGCGAAGGCGTCGCGACGGGCACTCATGGGCGTCGAACCTGCGTGCGCTTCTTGTCCCATGAATGTGATCTTGTGGCGCTCTACGCCTTTGGTGCCGAGCACTGCCGCCAGGGGCAATCCCATACGTTCGAGGATCGGGCCTTGCTCGATGTGAAGTTCGAGGTACGCGGCGGCGTTGGTGCGTTCGCGTTCGGCCTCCGGGAAACGCTCGATGTTGATGCCGCAGGTTTGCAGCGCGGCTTCCATGGTGATGCCGTCTTTGTCGCGCTTTATGCGGTCTTGCGTGATGCTGTGGGTTCCGGCGAACGCAGAGGAGCCGAGTACGCTGCGTCCAAATCGCGCGCCCTCTTCGTCGGCGAAGTCGACGACGCGGATGGTGAGCGGTGGACCATCGGGCAGGGCTGCGAAAGCACGCAGAGTTTCCAAAGCAGCCATCAGACCCAACGCGCCGTCGAGCCAGCCGCCGTTTGGTACAGAATCGATGTGGCTGCCGAGCAGCAGGGCCTTTTCGCTCTTGCCTCGCAAGGTGATCCAGCGATTGCCTGCTGCGTCGTAGTGGTCCTCGATGGGCAAGCCGGCGAGCTTGGACGTGAACCAGTCGCGCGCTTGCAGCCACATCGGAGTCCAAGCCACGCGCTGCGCGCCGTCTTGGTCCGACGTCAAGGCGCGGAGTTCTTTCAGTTCGCGAATGGTGCGTTGCGGGTCGATGGGTAGGAGCATCAGTCGGCTCGCAGGATGCCGGACCCGATGGTGACTCGTACGGCGGGTTGCGGCAAAGTGAAGGCAAACTCTGTGGGTTCGTTGCTGGTGCGCACCCAGAAGGTTTTGGATGGTCCTTTGGCGAAGGACACTTCGATGGGTACGTCGCACTCGAAGTCCTGGCTTACGCCGGTTTGTGTGAGCGTGCCGGATACACGCATGCCGGGTCCTGGCTTGGCGCTGAGCTTTAGATCGGGAACGCCGCTGGCGTAGATCCAGTTTTCAAAGAAGACCTCCAGCTTCGGGTCACTCGACTTTGGATCGGAGAACATCGTGGCGGCTTGGCGGAGGTCCTCTACGGAAAGCGGCTTGCGCTCAAATTTGCTGGTGAGGTGCGCGAGCAGCTTGCGGAATGCGGCATCGCCGAGACGCTTGCGCAGCATGTGCAGGATCCAGGTGCCTTTTTCATACGTGATGACGCGCCAGGCATTGGCGTCGAGCGAATTCTGCAGTCGCGCGCCGAGAGTGATTGGCCCGGCGGACTCGATGGTGCGGCCGTCTTCCATCTTGCTCAACAGGCGACGGCGGTAATCGGTAAGCATGGCGTCGACCGGCTTGGAGCCACGCTTCTTTTCGAGCCAGAGCATCGCGGAGTAGTTGGCGAAGGCTTCCTGTAGCCACTCATCCTGATAGCCTGCTGCGGTTACCGAATTGCCCCACCATTGATGCGCGACTTCATGCGCAGCGAGAAGGTCTGAGTAGAAAAGCTGCTGGTTGCGGTCTCGCAGGAAGCCCGGGAGGTCGGCGGGCGAAAGGTACGAGATGGTGGAGAGGTACACGAGGCCGGGGAAGCCTTGGCCGAAGCCTCCGGGGATTGGCGCCACCGTCAATGTCTTGATGGGTGGTGGTCCTAACTCTGCGGCCATGGATTCGAACGCGCCCACTACTGTGGAGGCGAGTTCTTTCAATTGCGCAGTCGGGTCAGGAGGTGCTGTGGACAACAATGCCTGTTGCGCTGCGGCGGCCTGGGCACCGGCCGCGTTGCTACGCCGCGAGCCGCCGCCGGTTGGGAAAGCGGGGGGCGCCGCGGTTGCCGACGTGGCTGCGCGTGCGGACGCAATCGCGATGTCGAGCCGCTTGTTGCCGTACACCTCAATCGCATAGGGACCGCGCGAGGCTTTGACCGATTCATACTGGCCGAGATTGAAGCCGGCAAAGCGAATGGGCTGCGGCGTACGGCGGCGAGTGATGCGACGGTCACCTTCAATGGTGGTGGAAACGAGGTCGCCGGTGGAGACGAGGTCGAGCTCTTTGGGGTAGCGGAAGGTGAGGTCGTAGTTGGAGAACTCGCCGCGGGTGTGCGGGTACCAGGTGCCGCGAGAGCTCACGAAGAAGACACGATCCCCGGCGCGCAATACGACGCGGCCTTCGTGCTCGAACTCGATTTCGTGGTCGCCGGCTGCGGTGAAGGCTTTTGGCGCGATCACCAAAAATGCGCTGTTTTCGCTGGGCGGCTCAGTGTTGCCGCGAATGACCTCGCGACGGTAGAGTTCCGCGGGTTGCCCATCGATGCGGATGGCGTCGATCTTCATGCGCTCGGTGATCTCAAAGCCGAAGACGTGGAGGCCGGGCTGCTTGACGTGTAGCTTGCCCTTGGTTTTGACGCGGAGGTTGAGGTCGGCTTCGAGGGTCGCGTCGATTTGAAAGTCGTCGAGGCCGTAGGTTTGCGCGGGACGTGGACGTTTTCCAGTGCGGCTGGACTGGGTTTCAAAGCTGGTCCAGATGTCGAAGGTGGAGCGGGCGTTTTCGCGGAGTACGGTCTGACCGACGGTCACCTGGTCGCGAGCCATGGGGTCGAAGATGAGGTCGATGGCCCCGACGCGAGGCGCCGCCAAGGTGGCGAAGAACATCCCTTGTTCAGCGCGTGCGGGATTTTCGAGGTCGAGCAGGAAGCGCAGTTCGAGGCTCTCAAAGATGTTGCGGACAGTATTGCTGTAGCGGGTGGCGAGCGAGGCGCCGATGGTTTCGTCCTTGGTGCCTTTGGCGCGGATCTCTTCGAGCAGACGTTCGCCCATGCCGTCAGTAAAGACGAACAACGCGTTCTTGTAATGCTCGTTCAAGGTCGGGGAGCCTGTGAACTTTGCTAACGCGCGGCGTTCGCCACGATGCGGGGGCGATACGAGGACCTCACCATCGCCACCTTCCATGTCGCCGCTGAAGTACACGGCGAGGCGTGAGCCACGAACGGGTTTGGCGAAGATCGCGTAGCCGTCGTTCCAATAGAATTTGAGCTCTTCTTTGGCGAGGCGGAAGTCCCGTATGCGGTAGCATTCGGCTGCGTCGAGGCCGGCTTCGCGCAGTTCGCGGCTGAGCGCGGCGGCCACTCCGTCGGGCTTCGGCGTTGTCTGTTGTTGTTGTTGCGACGCAGCAGCAGCAGCCAGGACACATGGCAGGACGGCGAAGGTACGGAACAACAGCCTCATACAACCTCAGTCTAGTGAAATTGCGCCGCGAGCATCGAGATGGAGCCGCCTTCGATGCCGTCGACGGGGAACGTCACTTTGGCATCGACGCCTGCCGCGCCCATGGTGTACAGCAGCGGAAGGTAGTGGTCGGGAGTGGGGATCGCGAGGCGGCCTTCGGCGCCGAGTCCGTCGGCGTAGTCAATCAACGGACGGTGCGAGGCGCTGAGCAGGAGTTCTTTCGCGCGGTCCTCAATGGTTGCGGCCCACGTGTAGGCGGGAGGATTCTGCTGGCCCCAGGCGTACGTACGCAGGTTGTGTACGATGTTGCCGCTGCCGGTGACGAGCACGCCTTCTTCCCGCAAGGGCGCGAGGCGACGGCCGAGGTCGTAGTGGAACTGGGGCGGTTGTGTCGCGTCGATGCTCAGTTGGACCACGGGTACGTCGGCGTTGGGGAAGGTATGGATCAGGACGGACCAAGTGCCGTGATCGAGGCCCCAAGCGCCGTCGTCCACTTCGCAGCGTACGGGGGTGAGCAGAGTTTGGATGCGGCGGGCAAGTGCGGGATCGCCGGGCGCGGGGTACTGTATGGCGTTGAGTTCCGGCGGAAAGCCGCGGAAGTCGTGAATGGTGCGCGGCGATGTACTGACGGTGACTGCGGTGGAGCCGCGAAGGTACCAGTGCGCGGAGATGCAGACCACGGCTTTGGGTTTGACAAGCAGTCCCGCGCCGATGGCGGCCCATGCTTCGGTGTAGCGGTTGCGCGACAGCGCGTTCATTGGGTTGCCGTGGCCGAAGAAGACGACCGGCTGAAGATTCGTCATGGGCGGAGGGCGTCCCGCTTTTGCTGTACGCCGTAGCCGACCGCGCGTTCCCATGAGCCGTACATTGGGTTGGGCAGAAGGAACCACTGCTTGCCCCATTTGTCGCGATTGGCGTTGGCTGCGGCGTCGCGTGCGTCGAGTCCGCCGGACTCTGCGGGTACGAAGTCGTTGAGGTCGTCGCCGAAGAGCAGGGCGATGCGGTACTTCTCAGCGATCGCGGCGCGCCTTGGGGATTTGTTTGAGGTGTCGCCCTTGCATACCAGGCGACCGGGGGCGAGCGGGAGCCTTTCGTTGGTCAGGACAGTGACTGTTGCGTCGGTGGTCTTGGTGGGGTCACAGACGCGGTTGGTGACGTAGAAGATTGCTACTTTTTTAGCATTGGCGTAGTCGAGGAACTCTTTTGCGCCGGGCAGCGTTTTGGCTTTGGCCCGATCCACCCAGGCTTGCCAGGCGGGGTCGGTGAAGCGGTCATGCGGAGGTCCGGCGGCGATGAGGCCGACCTGGTACGGCGTGTTGTCGAGGACTGTCTCGTCAAGGTCCAGGATGATGGCCGGTGGCAGTTTTTTCAGCTTCTTTTTATCGAATGCTTGTTGCTCTAGAGCGGCGGTGGAGGTCTTATCTTTGAGCGCTTGGTCGAGCGCGGGTCGCGCTGCCTGGTAGGCTTGTGCGGTTAATCCACGGTACTCGGCCGCGCGCTGTACCCAGGCGACGGCGTTGAGGTTTTCATGCGATTGTCCGAAGGCCACAACCAGTGTGGACGCCAGCAACAAGAGAGAGTTTTTCATAGCATTCGAAGGATGTGGGCTTCTACGGGGCGATCTTGATCATCGGCGTGCGAGACGGCATACGCGTACCAACGGAGTTGCCGCTCATTGGCAGCGGGGTCGCGTTGGGTGGAGGACTTGAAGTCCACGATCACGCGCTTGCCACTGGCTTCTTCAAAGTACAGATCCATGACGCCTTCGACGATCCGGCCGTCGGTGAGGCGGAAGGTGACCGGGCGCTCCCGGTGTAGCGCGGTGGCTTGGCGCGCGCGTTCCAGCAAAGGATGCCTCAGGACTGCTTCGACAATTTCGACGGCGGCGTTTTGTTCCGTTTGGTCGCGACCGAGCAAGCCACCATGTACTTGCGCCCAGCGCTCTAAGTCTGCCGTACCCGCGGCGAGATCGGTGTCGCGCAGGACGGCGTGTACCAGGGTGCCGAATGCCTTGCCGCGTGGGTACTCAGCTTTTGCAGGCAAGGTAAGCGAGGCGTGCTCTACGCGTAGCGTCGCGTACTTGCCGGGTGGTTGTGCCGCTTCCAGCGGGTCACTCGGCAGCACTAATTGGTAGCTGGCGCGCACGCCTTTGGCGAGTTGTTCTTCCCGCAGTTCGCGCCAGTTTTCGTAATCTTTGTAGCCCTGCGCGGATTCAGGTTCGACGTGCCGCAGGAACTCTTCGTACTGCAGGCCGTAGTGCGACGGGGTTTCGACATCGAGCAGCAACGGATCCCACCAGACCACGCGATGGTCGCCGTCCATGGGGTCATGAATGCCGGGGTGTACGGTGGGCGAATCGTCGTGCGGGTCGGCGCGTTCGAGCACTGTGTTGCGGCCTTGAAACTTGGGTGTACCGGGTGCGTGCTCATTGTGGCGCCACTGTTCTTTTGGCGGATATAAGGCGCGATTGAGCGGGGCCAGCCAGCCTTCCGGGAGTATCTGGTCGCCGATGGCGGGGACGACCAGGAGGTCCCGCGCGCGGGTGGCGGCGACGTAGCCGATGCGCACACCTTCGGCGCGTTCGCGCTCCAACTCGTCGAATTGATTTTCACGAAGTTCCCAAGGGGTGCAGCGCAGCAGGCGCGTGGCACAGAGGCCTTGGTCACTATCGATGTAGCGGTCCGGTTCCATCGCGGTGAGATTCGCCGTCATGTCGGCGAGGATGACGATGGGGAACTCGAGTCCTTTGGCTGTGTGTACAGTCATCAGGCGGACGCCGTCTGATGCGTACTCGACGACGGGCGCTTCGGAGGCGTCGCTACGGTCTGCCTGGCGGGCGAGTTCTTCTACGAAGCCGCGGAAGGAGAGTCCGCCGGTGATTTCGAAGTTTCGTGCGAGGTCGGCGATGCGGTACACGTTCGCGATCACCTGCTGTCCGGCGGGACGTAGCGCGAAGGCCGCGTGGGCGCGGGTGAATTCGAGCAGTTCCTGCACGGTGTCGGCAACGGGACGCCAGTTGCGGCGCTTGTGCAGGTCGCGCAGCAAAGTGAGGGCGTTGCGGATGGGGTGGAACTCTTCTGCGAGGTCTTCCGGCAGGGTCGCGAAGGGGCGCAGCTTTCCGACCTCGATGCGGAAGCGCAGTAGCAGCGCATCTTCGACGGCGAATAAGGAACCTTTGAGAGCCGCGAAGACGGATAGCTCATCGTCCGGCCATTCGACGGCGGTGAGCGCGGCTCGCATGGTTTCCACTTCTTCGCGCCGGTGGAAAGATCGCGAGCCGACCAGCAGGTGCGGGATCTCGTGCGATTCGAGCGCGCGGATATAGGGACGTGTGACGTCTTCGCCCGCGTTCACGAAGCGGCGGAACAGTAGGCAGACGTGGCGCGAGCTCACTGGGACGAGTTCGCCGCCGGCTTCGGGGTCGCGAACTTTCCAGCCGCTGTCGTGGAGGAGCCAACGCACGAACGCACCGGTAGCGGCGGGCAAATTCTGATTGATCTTGCCCTTGGTGACGTTGCGCTGGCCGTACGGCTTGGGTACTGGCAGGGCCACGACCGAGGGCTGACCTTCATGCGCGGGGATGAACTCTTCGAGGTCCGAATACTCGGCTTGTCCGCTGAGGCGATCCCCGGTCATGACCGGGCGGAAGGCCGCGTTTACGAACTGCTGGATGGGCCGGGTGGAGCGGTACGAGGTGGACAGCTTGACATGGCGTACGCCGCGATCGGTGAGGCGGTCCTGAATGCCGCGGTAGAGCAGGACATCTGCGCGGCGAAATTTGTAGATGGACTGCTTGGGGTCGCCGACGGCAAAAAGCTTGCCGGGTATTGGGGTGATGCGCTTCCAGTCGTTTTCGGCAGGGTCATCGGCGCAGAGCAGCAGCAGGGTTTCCGCTTGGACGGGGTCTGTGTCCTGGAACTCGTCGATGAAGAAGTGCGTGTGCCGCTGCTGGAGGTACGTGCGGACCTCCTGGTTGTCGCGAACCAGTTGGCGGGTGCAAAGCAGGAGGTCGAGAAAGTCGAGTTTGCCGGACTTGCGCTTGAGCGCCTCATAGCAGTCGACGAGCGAGCTCATTTCGTCGCGCAGGAGCGAGGCGAGGTCGGCGTCGGAACGGATTTGGAAGTCCGTGAGTTGTTGGCGTAGCTGGTCGCGCGCGGTGATCGCTTCTTCGCGGGTGACGCCGTCGCCGAAGTAGCCGGAGCCGCGCTGGTTCTGCTTGCTCATGTCGCGGCTGAGCTTTACCAGCAGGGCCTCGAGGGTGTCCCAATCGGCCTCGCTGCCTGTGTGTTCGAAACTGCGGGCGCGAAACTCGCTGAGCGGTTTGAGGCTGTCGACGAAAGCGTCCTTAGCATTGCGCGCTTTGCGGGCGATGGCTGCGACGTCTTCGATACTGCGTAGCAGATCGTCGATGCGGGCTCGGCGGTCGAAGAGTTCGCGACGCCAGGGAGTTGCGAAATCGCGCCAGTCGAGAAGCTTGCGCCCAGTGAGTTTCAACTGCTCTATCGGCGCCATGCGCTCCCAGGGGTCGGGCCAGGCTAGACGGGCGAGGGCACGGCGGAGCCCTGGAGAATCCTGCGCGAGGCGCTGCTGGAACCAGGTGTCAAAAGCCTCTTCAAAGATACGGGAAGCTTCGGTTTCGGTGATCTCTTCGAACGCGGGGTCGACGCGGGCTTCTACGGGACGTTCACGCAGGATTTGCGCGCAGAAGGCGTGGATGGTGCCGATGAACGCTTCTTCCAATTGATTCAGCGAGTGGTTGAGGTTGGTGATTTCTTCGGGCGATTCAGCAATCGCGCGTTCGTCGTCCAACTTTTGGCGGAGGCGGATCTTGAGTTCGCCGGCGGCCTTGTTGGTGAAGGTGACGGCGACGATATTTTCGACCTTGCCGAGTCCGCTTTTGAGGAGGTTGACGATGCGGCGGGTGAGTTCGGTGGTCTTGCCGGTGCCGGCCGATGCTTCCACCAGGAAGGACTCGCCCAGCGAGTTGCGGATGGCCTCGCGGGCTGCATAGTCGCCGGAGATTGCCGGCGCAAATGCCGACCCAGCCTGAAAGTCGCTCACTGTTGGATCTTCATCATCCAATATACTTGTCTTCAATACCTGATGGGTCAGATCAGCAGCCCGGCGAACCCACTTTTCAAACGTATCCGAAAGGCGCTCGATAAGGGTACGCTCACCGACGACGGCCTGGCAGTCGCGGAAGGTCCGAAGCTTTTGTTAGAGGCTCTCCGGAGTGGGGTGACTGTGGACCGGGTTTTGGTGGAGGCGGGTACCGCTCGGCTGCCTTCGGCCTGGACTGGGCCGGTGGACGAACTTGACCCTCGCATTTTCCGGGAACTGAAAGATACACAGCACTCGCAAGGGGTGCTGGCTTTGGTACGGCCGCCGGTGCTGCCGGAGCCTGTGGGTACGCCGTTGGTGGTGTTTTTGGACGGCATCCAGGACCCCGGGAATCTGGGAACCATCGTACGGTCGGCAGAGGCGTTTGGAGCGACCCAGGTGGTATGCCTGAAGGGTTGTGTCCATCCGTGGAATCCGAAGGTGCTGCGGGCATCTGCGGGCTCGGTATTCCGGCTTCCAATTCGTTATGCGGTGGACGATGTGTCCGAGTTTTCCGTACTTCCCTGGTATGGAGCTGTGGCGGCGGGCGGATCTACGATCAATCTAGTAGATTTATCCACAGCATGTGGGATTTGGATCGGGAATGAAGGTACAGGGTTGGGGTCTAACTGGCGGGAACGGTGCACATCTGTGCAAATTCCTACCGCTCACGTAGAATCGCTCAACGCTGCGGTGGCGGCAAGCGTAATCCTGTACGAGGCACATCGCCAGCGCGCTGCGAACTCTTCTGTTTTTCTCTAAATAAGAATACTTAGGATAGATACCGAGCTAGTCTATGCTGTGGAATGCGTGTACATCCCAGTAAACCACTCAAATGGTGGAGCTTAGCAGATTCTTATGCTGTGTACCTGAGTGAGAGGTAATAGAGGGATACCGGGTCACCCAGGTTTCCCGCACAGGGTTTCACAGTAGCTACGGGCTAGGGGTGTGGATAACTACTAGTTATGTAGCAGTTAGGCCTTGGAAAGGCTTTGAGATGGCATAGGGAGAATCCTATGTTCCCTGTATCTTCGCCGTCAAAATGTCTTTGGCGAGTCGGATGGAGACGTCGTCGCCGGTCTTTACATCCGCTGACGATTTAACGAGCTTTCCGTCGTCTTTGAGGACCAACGCGTAGCCTCTTTCGAGGATCTTGAGAGGGCTAAGTTGTTCCAGGCGGACGGTGTCGTGCGAGAGAAGACTCTTGGCGCGTGCGAGGCGGAGTTGCATAGCTGCGGCTAGCCGAGCGTCGAGCGCTTGTTTGTGGCGGGCGGCTTCGGAAAGACGGATTCGTATGTCGAGTGCGCGGAGCCTGGTGGTGAGTTGGTCGAGCAGGCGATGTCGCCTTTCAAGGACCAAGCGGACGCGGGATTGCAGTTGAAAGTCCTTCTCGTCATTCCATTGCTGGAGACGGCCGAGGCGCCGGCGGAGCAACAAGGCCGCGCGATCCATGCCTCGCTCATAGAGGCGGCGGTTCCAATTGGCGATTTCAAATTGCGTCCGCTGGTGGAGGCGCTGTTCCAAATGCGACACGCGTTCGATGAGGCGGGACTTGGATTGGATGACGAGATCGGCGGCTGCTGACGGCGTTGGCGCTCGAAGGTCGGAGGCGAAGTCGGCGATGGTGTAGTCGGTTTCGTGTCCGACGGCAGAGATCACCGGGACAGCTGAAGCGCGGATCGCACGAGCGACGCGTTCTTCGTTGAAGCTCCACAAATCTTCGAGCGATCCGCCGCCACGAGCCAGGATCACGACGTCGGGCCAGCCGGATTCAGAAAAGTACTCGAGCGCCTGGCAGATCTGGTCCGCAGAGCCTTCGCCTTGGACGGCCACCGGGTACAGGCGGATGTGGAGTCCGGAAAAGCGATGTTCCAAGATACGCAGCATGTCCTGGATCACGGCCCCGGTGGGAGAGGTGATGATGCCGACGCGCTGGGGCAACGGAGGGATGGGTCGCTTGGCGGCGGAATCGAAGAGTCCTTCAGCGGCTAGTTGATTCTTCAGCTTTTCAAACGCCGCTTGGAGTGCTCCCTGACCTTGGGGTTCGAGTGCTTCAACAATGAGTTGATAGCGGCCGCTGGGGGGCCAGATGTCGACGCGGCCTCGCGCCAGAACGGCTACGCCGTCGCGCGGCTTGAACTTGAGGTACCGCACGGCACTTCGGTAGGCGACGCAACTGATGACCGCTTCGCCGTCTTTTAATGTGAAGTAGATGTGTCCGCTGGGCTGCTGTTTGCAGCCGGAGATTTCGCCGGCCAGCCAGACGTCCGGGAAAACCTCTTCCAGCATGCCGCGCAACATGTCCGTGAATTCGGCGACAGTGATGTACTTGCCGGCACGGCCCATCATCAGCGGCAACTGTTCCATTGGAATCGATGATATCCTCCTATTGGGAAAACGGCGAAAGAGTTCGAGCAGGGCGCTGCGTTGTCCACCACAAGAGGAGCCTCAACCAACATGGATCTATCCGAAATCTTGCGCGAATACGGCAGTGTCGTCGATGACCCGAACATCGCTGGACCCGATCGCGACATCGAGAACGACTTTGACAACATCGCCGGGCAGCTTTCGTCGAGCAGCCTTGCGGGTGGATTGGCAGAAGCCTTCCGGTCCGATCAGACACCGCCGTTTGCCAGTATGCTGGGCGGTCTGTTCGGGAACTCGAATGGGTCGCAACAGGCGACGGTGCTGAATACGCTGCTGTCGGTGGTGGGTCCAATGGTGATGCAGCAGATGATGGGTGGCGGCAGCGGTGGTCAGCGGCAGCCGGTACAGCAGGAATCCGGCTTGGGCGGGATTCTGGGGTCGATCTTTGGTGGTGGCGGCGCTGCGCCGGCGGCATCCCGTGGCGGCGGTCTTGAGGCGATTCTGGGTAGCGGCGCTCTTGGTGGGATCCTGCAGGGGATGATGAGCCAGGGCGGACTACGGCAGTTGACGCCGCAGGAAGCAGCGCAGATTTCGCCGGAGGAGATTCAGGCTCTGGCCGAAACGGCGCAGCAGCAGGAGCCTGGCGTTATCGATCAATTGAGCGGATTCTACGCCGAGCATCCTACGCTGGTCAAAACATTGGGTGCCGGTGCGCTCGCGTTCGCGCTGGGCAAGATCGCCCAGTCGCAGCGTGATTAGTAATGTAAATTACTAAGTTGACAGACACCCACAATAGCTTGTATGCTGTTGAAAGGGAAGTCTTTGCGGCTTCCCTTCATGTGTGCCGGCGTAGCTCAGCTGGTTAGAGCGACGGTCTCATAAGCCGTAGGTCGAAGGTTCAAGTCCTTCCACCGGCACCATACTTCTTCACTTCCCCAACAACTGCTCATGCAGCCGCATGAGTTCTTCCTGCGAAAAGTATTCGATCTCAATTTTGCCGCGGTTCTCGTTCTGTTCCACGATGCGTACCCGGGTACCCAGGTGCTGTTCGAGTTCCTGGGCGGCGGAGCGGATGTTCGGGTCCTGGCGGGATTCGACCTTCTCTGCCTTGGGCTTGGCCGGTTCTAGGGTGAGCCGAACCTGGGTTTCCATCTGGCGCGTAGTCCAGCCTTGGGCGACGGCTTTTTCTGCCATCTTCACCATTTCTGCTGCGTTTTCGAGGGGCAGCAATGCACGGGCTTGACCCATGGATAGAGCGCCGTCGCGCACCATGTCGCGGACGGGTTCGGGGAGCTTCAAAAGACGGATCGTGTTGGCGACGGAGCTACGGTCCTTGCCGCAGCGCTGGCCGATCTGATCGTGTGAAAGGCCGAGTTCGCGATTGAGCCGGTCGTAGGCGATGGCGAGTTCGATGGGGTTAAGGTCCTCGCGCTGGATGTTTTCGATCAGCGCGATCTCCATGAGCCGGTCTGGCGCGAAGTCCTGGATGATGACAGGGACCTTGGCCAGTCCCGCGATCTTGGACGCGCGGAGGCGGCGTTCACCGGCTACCAGTTCATAGCGGTCGCTATTCGGTTTGCGGCGGATGACCAGGGGCTGGATGATGCCGTTTTCGCGGATCGACTGAGCGAGTTCTTCGAGCTTGGTCTGTTCGAAGACATGGCGGGGCTGATGGGGGCTCGGCTCGATCTGGTCTACGGGCAGGTCAAGGACGGCGTTGAGCGGTGCTTCCACGGCGGGAGCTACGGCTGGGGCAGGCGCTGTTGCCGCCGCTGCGGATGGCGTCGTGTTCCCTGCCGAGCGGGAGGGCAGCAACGCGGAAATGCCCTTGCCCAAAACTTTTCGCTTATCGTTACTCATTGGTGGTGTTCGTCGTTGTCGTGGTGTTTGTCGTTACGGCAGCCGCTTCTTTGTTGCGGTTGCGCTCCAGGATTTCTTTGGCGAGCTGGATGTAGCTTTCAGCGCCTTTGCTGCGTACGTCGTATAAGATGATCGGTTTTCCGTGGCTCGGGGCCTCGGCGAGGCGGATCGACCGGGGAATGACCGTCTGGAAGACCTCGTCTTTGAAGAAGTCGCGGAGGTCCTGCGCCACCATCTTGGTGAGGTTGGCGCGGTCGTCGTACATGGTGAGCAGGATGCCTTCGATGGCGATCTTGTGATCAAACCCTTCGCGTACGCCGTTGATCGTCTCGATGAGCTGGGAAATCCCTTCGAGAGCAAAGAACTCGCACTGGATGGGGATGATGACGGCGTCGGCCGCGAGGAGGGCGTTCAAGGTGAGAAGGTCCAGCGCCGGGGGGCAATCGATGAGGATGAAGTCGTACTTATCCTTGACGGCGAGCAGTTTGTCGCGCAGGCGGAACTCGCGCTCGGTCTCGTCGACCAGTTCGAGGTTGGCGGCGACGAGGTTCTGATTGGCGGGTACGATATCCAGGCCGAGGCATTCGGTCTTGAGCGCGGTTTCTTCGACGGACTTCTCACCGAGCAGAAGGTCGTAGATGGTGGCAAGGTCGGGGGTCTTGGCGACGCCGAGCCCGGTGGTGGAGTTGCCCTGGGGGTCAATGTCCACGATGAGGACGCGAAGGTCGTTCGCGGCCAGGGAGGCTGCCAGGTTGATGGTGGTGGTAGTTTTGCCGACTCCACCTTTTTGATTTGTGACCGCGATCGTCTTGCTCACAATGTCCTTCATCTTATCTTGTTTTTCGTCGTCTGTTCTTCGGTGTTCCACGTGAAACACCGACAGTGCCTGTTTCACGTGAAACAGCAAGCGCGAAACGTTCCACGTGAAACACTAACGCTGGGCGATCGACAGGTAGCAGTCGATCACCGCAATGGCCGCTGGAGTAACGCCGGGGATCCGCTGCGCCTGCCCGAGGCTTTCGGGTCGCACCCGCTCTAGCTTTTGTACGACCTCGGTCGAGAGTCCAGGTACGCCGCGATAGTCGAAGGTCGCCGGGATGAGGCGTCCTTCGGACTCCTTCAGGCGCGCCATCTGCCGGATCTGCTGCTGAATGTAGCCGTCATACTTGGTTTCCGTCTCGACGGTGGTGAGTACTCCGCCGACTGCGCGATCTCCCAGGTGTGATTCCAGCCAGTTGCTCAGGACGCCTATGGACGCTTCGGGACGCCGCAACCAGGTCTGGAGAGTGGGACGCTCGGTACCGCTGACTGCCGTTCCTTCAACCGATCCAGAGCGCGTAGCCGCCAACAGCCCGGCAATTACCTCTTTCTGGCGCTGCTTCTTCTCGAAAATGGCCCAACGATCGTCCTGGACGAGCCCGACGCGACGTCCAAACGGGGTGAGCCGCTCGTCTGCATTGTCGATCCGGAGGTGTAGGCGGAACTCGGCGCGAGAGGTAAACATACGGTACGGCTCGTCGGCACCCTTGCTGATCAGGTCGTCCACTAGGATTCCGGTGTAGCCATCGGTACGGCTCAGGACCAGAGGGTCGGCATTCTGTAGCTTCAATCCTGCGTTGATCCCGGCGATCAGGCCTTGACAGGCGGCTTCTTCATAACCGGAGGTCCCGTTGATCTGCCCAGCGAGGTACAGACCGGGGAGCGACTTGACCTCCAACGTATGGTGGAGTTCGCGCGGGTCAATCGCGTCGTACTCGATCGCGTACCCCGGACGGATCATCTCGGCGTCCTCCAGACCTTCGACTGAGGCGACCATTGCCTCCTGTACGTCAATGGGCATGCTGGTGGACATACCGTTGACGTAGATCTCGTTGGTATCGAGTCCTTCGGGCTCCAAAAAGATCTGATGGCGGGTCTTGTCGGGGAACTTGACCACCTTATCTTCTATCGATGGGCAATACCTGGGGCCGACCCCTTCAATCTGTCCACTATATAGAGGTGAGCGTGGCACCCCGTGCCTTAGGACCTCATGTGTACGCTCGTTGGTGTAGGCGATATAGCAGCGGATCTGGGGGCGGTCAATCTTCTCCGTCAGGAAGGAGAAGGGAGTCGGGTTCGCGTCGCCATCCTGGGGTTCGAAGCGGGAAAAGTCGATGGACCGGGCGTCCAAACGTGGCGGAGTGCCGGTTTTGAGGCGGGTCCAGTGCAATCCGGACTGGCGGAGTTGGTGTCCAAGCAGGTTCGACGCGGGTTCGCCGTTTCGTCCGCACTCGTAGGTCTGCTCGCCGACGTGCGCCAGTCCGTTGAGGAAGGTGCCAGTGGTGATGATGACGGCACCGGAGCGCATCTCCCGGCCGTCGCGCAGGATCACGCCTTGCACGTGGCCATTCTCGATGATCAGGCCGCCGACCTCCGCCTGTACGATGCGCAGGTTCGGTTCGGACTCGATCACCTGCTTCATACGGACGCGGTACTGCTTCTTGTCGCACTGGGCGCGCGGCGACCAGACGGCGGGACCCCGGGACGTGTTCAACAGCCGGAACTGGATGCCCACGGCGTCCGCGACCTCGCCCATCACGCCGCCAAGCGCATCAATCTCGCGTACCAGGTGACCCTTGGCGATGCCACCGATGGCCGGATTGCAGGACATCTGAGCGATGAGGTCCGCATTCATGGTGATCATCCCCGTCTTGAGACCCATGCGGGCACACGCGCGGGCGGCTTCACAGCCGGCATGGCCTGCACCTACCACGAGAACATCGAAACGGCGGGGAGAATTCGTCGTCACCTTACCAGTTTATCCACAGCAAGCCTCACAGCCCTAGCAATTGCTGTGGCTCCGGGGGTATCGCTGTGAATACAGATGGTTTGGACGTCGCCGCGACTGGCCAATCGGATGGCTTGGTCGGCGGCGGCCTCGGGATCGGAGATCAGGGCGCCGGGCTTGGTTCGGGCGCGCAAAGTCCCGTCTGGTTCGTACGCGCGGTCGGCAAACGCCTCGCCCCACACGGGAAAGCCGGCGGCTCGGAAGACGTCCAACATCGGCGACCCCGCCAAGCCGACGAGTATGACATCGCGACGCCATGCTGCGACCCCTGCGGCGATCGCTTCCGCAACGACTTTGTTGTGGACGGCTACGTTGTACAGTGCGCCATGCGGCTTGACGTGCGTCGCGTCTGGCCCGAACCAGACCAGTTGCCGGGTGATCTCGCGGGCCAGGTCGCCGGGCGGCATGTCCATGGCGATGCGACCGAAGTTCGCGGGGTCGGGATAGCCGGGGTGGGCGCCGACGCGTACTCCTGCCGCCTGGGCGTCCGCAATGGTGGCGCGGATGAGCGTCTCGTCGCCGGCATGGGCGCCGCAGGACACGTTCACCGACGTACACCAACGCAGGAGTTCGCGCTGGGTGCCGTTGGCGTGAAGGTCGGCGATCTCGCCCATGTCGCAATTGATGTCAACGTATGGCATTGGCAATCCAGGCCTCCTGTTCGAGCAATAGACGCCGGGCCTCGGCGAAGGAGATCATCTCGAAGCGGACACGGTCACGGGGTCGCAACTGGGCGACGGAGGGGAGGTCCACGGAGGCGATGTTGGCGATGACGGGGTAGCCGCCGGTGGTCTGGGAGTCCACGAAGAGGATGACAGGTTGGCCGTCCGGCGGGACTTGGATCGCGCCCAGCGCCACGCCTTCGCTCGGTTGGACGCCGCCCCCAGGCGCGCCGATGATTGGGAGGTCACCCAGTAGGCGGATGCCTTGGCGGTTGGAGTGATCGCTGACGGTCCATTCGGTTTGGTGGAGGGGGGCCAGGTCCGGGAATGCATCCGTATCGGCTCCCGGGGTGACTCGCAGGGTCTTGCGATAGGGGTACGGGGTAGCTTTCCGCAGGGCGGCAGTTGTTGCCGCGCTGTCCATAATGAGCTGCTCACCGCGCCGTACGGTGCCGCTAAGTCTACCGTTTACAGCTAGATAGCAGCGCACGCCAGTCCTAGTGCCGGCGATCCTCAACTCAAAGCCGCCTTGTACTACTACGGTAGTATTGAGTGGAACGCTCGCGTCAAACTCACCGCCGGTGACAGCGATCACAGCATCGGCACCGAAACGGAAGCGACCGCCTTGCAGGGTCATCTCGAGTCCAGGGGCGTCTTCCCGGTTGTCGACCAGGCGATTCGCGAGGCGTAGCGCGACCGAGTCTGCCGCTCCGCCGGGCGAAATGCCGAGATGCGTGCGACCCGGTTGACCGAGGTCGCGGATGGTGGTCAACGACCCTGGCGAGAGGACCTCAATCCGCACGGGGTACAAACCTCACGCGGTCGCCGGGTTCGACCAGCGTTTGCCCGGTCGCCTCGTCGAACATCATGGCATCGGTGGACCCGATGAGGTTCCAGCCACCGGGCAGTCGCGCCGGGTAGACGCCAGTCTGCCGTCCTGCGATGCCGACGCTGCCGGCAGGCACCGCTACCCGGGGAGTGCCGCGTCGAGGTACGGCGATGGCTTCCGGCACGTCACCCAAGTACGCGAATCCTGGCGCAAAGCCTAGAAAATACGCCGTGTACTCGGTGCTTGCGTGCAGCGCGATGACCTGCTCGACTGGCAATCCAGCGGCAGTCGCGACATCGGCAAGGTCCGGACCGTCGTATCGCACGGGGATCTCAATCAATCGGCCCGGGGATGGTGCGACCCCGGATACGGACGCCTGCCTCACCCACTGCTCCACGGCTGCATGCTCGGTCAGGCGCGCGTCAAAGCGGATGAGGATCGAGCGTCGCGCGGGGGAAAGATCGGTGACGCCGGGGGCGCGACGCTGATGCAGTGCGTGGAACAACGCTAAGCAGTCGTCTAACTCGCGCACGAGCAAGGATTGATCACTCGCCCAAACCATCCGCACGGTAAACCTTACCCCGCCACCTTCTGTACGTCTTTTTCGATAAAGACGAAGATCGCCACCAGCAGGAACGCTGCTGCGAGTACGTACACGCCGGACGCGAGTGCGATCGCCGGTCCCAAGCCTGCTCCCGACGCGACCCATCCGATGACGATGGGTGCCGTACCACCGCCGGCGAGCCAACCCATCATGTTCATGGTGCCAACTGCGGTGCCGCGAGCCTCGGGACGGATGACATCGAAGAGCGACGCCCAGATGTTGGCGTCGTACAAACCTTTAAAAAGTCCCCAAAAGGTGAGCGCGATGATGAGGACAGTGACGGACTGCGACATCCCGCAGAGTGCGACAAACGGAGCGCCGCACAGCACGCCAAGGCACTGTACGCCTGCGCGTCCGCGGGGCGATTTGCTGCGCCACCAGTCCGCGAGGTAGCCTCCCAACGCCGACCCGGCCATCGATGCGAGTTGGACGTACAAGGTAGCGGTGAGTCCGGCGGCAGAGAGGCTCAGGCCAAAGCGGTCCCCAATGAACTTGGGCATCCAGGTGAGCAGGACGACGGCGACAAAGTTCGAGCAGAGGAATGCGCCCATCAGGAGCAGTGCAGTGGGTGTACGGCCCAAAACCCCAATGAATTCGCTCATGCTGATGGGCTTTACGTTCTCGTCCCGCACGTCGGACTGGCCGCGGACCGGTTCCTTCAGGAAGAAGTACAGGATGAGGCCGAGCACCATACCGAGTACACCGAAGACGATGAAGGACCAGCGCCAGCCGTACTGTTCCGCCAGTAGCGCCGCAAAGTAGCCGCCGGCGATGGTGCCGACGTAGACGCTGGTTTGATGGAAGCCCATGGCGCGCGATCGTGTGGACTTGCCGTGATAGTCGCTGATCATCGACATCGAGGCGGGGAAGTACATGGTTTCGCCAAGGCCTTCCGCCGCGCGGAACATCACGAGTTGCGGGAAGGTACGGGCGGTGGCGGTGGCGGCGCAGATAAAGCTCCAGACTTGCAGTCCGGTGAGGATGGCGGTTTTGCGCTTCATGCGGTCGACGGCCATGCCGGCTAAGGGACCCGAGAGTCCATAGGCCCAGGCGAAGGAGGATCCCAGGAGGCCGAGTTCGACGGTGGTGAGGCCGAACTCTTTTTCGAGAACCGAGAATACCGAGAAGATAGCCTGCCGGTCCGCATAGTTGAAGCATGAGATGGCCCACAACATGAGGACTACTAACCAGGGGTATCGGGAAGAAGACGCAGGAACGGACATTAGCGAAGGAACCAACGTATCACGATTGATTGCAATTTCTTGATACGCAAGTATCGCAGAATGGGAACATCATGTCTGCCACCGTTGCCGTAGAACTGGTCCTGCTGCTGCTGCTTGCTGTGTCTGCAGTGGCGCTACTGACAAGCCGCTGGCGTGTACCGTACACCATCGCGTTGGTGTTCGCGGGTTTTGCAATTGATTTGTTCCACGTGCCGATTAAAGAAGTGGCCGGAAACGCACAATTGTTAACGCCGGAGATCATCTTTACGCTCTTCCTTCCGGCGCTCTTGTTCGAGTCCGCCATGAACCTCGACATTCGCACTCTGCGAGAGAATTTGGCGTCTATCATATTGCTTGCCGTGGTTGGGGTTGGTGCTGCCACTGCCATTACCGGACTTGCCATACACCAGTTTCTTGGTCTGCCGGTTCTGGTTTCTCTGCTGTTCGGCGCCTTGATCAGCGCGACAGATCCCATTGCGGTGATCGCGCTGTTTCGTGAACTCGGAGTAAGCAAGCGCCTGGCGGTGATTGTGGAAGGCGAAAGCCTGTTCAACGACGGTACGGCGGCTGTCGTCTTTCAGTTGATCCTGGCAGGAATTCTGACCGGGCAGTTCGATCCCGCAGAAGGTGTCCGCCGCTTTCTGGTTGTCGCGCTGGGAGGCGTTGTCGTAGGTCTGGTGATTGGCTTTGCGGTGAGCAAGATCACCGCACATGTGGACGAGCCTCGAATCGAGATCACGCTGACGACCATCGTTGCGTACGGCAGCTATCTGCTGGCCGAACATTTGCACGTGTCGGGCGTCTTATCCACCGTCATGGCCGGGCTCACTATCGGCAACTATGGCGCGCTCACGGGGATGAGCCCGCGGACCAGGGTGGCCGTGTGGTCGTTTTGGGAGTACGTGGCATTTCTCGCCAATTCCCTGGTGTTTCTGCTGATCGGGATCGAGGTGCACGTGGCGCAAATGCTTGAGTCCTGGTGGCCGATACTGATGGCGATCGGCGCCGTATTGATCGGGCGCACGCTGACGGTGTACTTGCTGACGCCGTTGAGCGCTCGCCTTGGACCTGCGGTGCCCCGCAAGTGGAACCCGGTGCTGGTGTGGGGCGGCCTGCGCGGCAGCGTGTCGATTGCGTTGGCGCTCAGCCTACCGCAGGACTTTCCGCATCGTGCCACGCTGTTGACGCTGTGCTTTGGCGCGGCTGCCTTTTCGATTGTGGTGCAGGGCCTGACGATGAAGCCGCTGCTGCAGTGGCTGGGAATATTGGAGACGTCAGAAAACGTCCTGGCCTTCCAGAGAACCAAACAGATCGCGCTCAACGCCACGCGCGAGGAACTCGAATCGTTGCGGTCGATGCGAGCGATCTCGAACCCGGCGTACGAAGCGCTGACGAAGGAACTGGAGAATCGCACGCGTGAGTTGGAAGACCAGCTCCACAGCGTCCAGCAGGCAAGGCCGGAGATGGTGAGTGAGGAGATCCGCTTTGCCCGCCTGCGTCTATTGGCTACCGAGCAGGCAGCGGTACGGCGGGGGATGAACGAGGGGTTGATTCCAGCGGAGGCCGGCGAGCATGTGATGGCGATCAATGACGAAGAGATCGATAAGCTATCGGGGTCAGCGCACTAATCAGCCACCGGCACATGCTCGTCTGCGGGCCTGAACGCCTTACAGCCGCTCCGGCACCTCGAAGCGGCCGCTTTCCTTCGAGCGGAATGCCGCCTCCAGCACCGCCGTATTCCCGAACGACTCTTCGAGCGAGTTCACCAGCGTACCTTCGCCTTGCACTGCCAAGGAGAACGCATCCGCCTGCAACGTGTACTGGTCGCAGGGCTCTACCACTTCTGACGTGATGCCGGCGCCGCGGAGGTCTGTGCCGTTGTCGATCAGGATCCGCATTCCTTCGCCGGGCAAAGCGTTGAACGGAATTTCCACTTCAATGCGACCCTTGGTGCCGAACACCTGCACGCGCTGGTACGGCACCATTTGCGTACCCACCACGAAGACAGATTGCCCCTTTTCAAACTGCAGGATGCCGGAGGCGATGCGGTCTACGGCGAACTCAGGATCCGGGGAAAACGATGCGGCCACGGCGTTTGGCTCCGTTTGGAACAGCAGGCGCGAGACGTTCACCGCGTAACAGCCGATGTCCCACATGCCGCCGCCACCGTAATCTACGATGTTCCGGACGTTCTCGGGGTTCGCGTTGTAGTAGCTGAAGCACGTCGACACTGCGCGCAGTTCGCCGATCGCGCCGCTCTGTACGAGTTCTGACACGCGCTTCCACTGCGGATGAAAACGGATCATGAACGCTTCCGCCACCGCCACACGATGCTTGTTCTTGGCGTCGATCAACGACCGTAGGTCTGCCGTGGTCGTGCTGATCGGCTTTTCGCACAGCACGTGCTTGCCTGCCTCGGCCGCCTTGATCGACCAGAGTACGTGCAGATGATTGGGCAGCGGGTTGTAGACGACGTCGATCTCCGGGTCCGCGAGCAACTCGTCGTAGGAGCCATAGGACTTTGGGATGCCCAAGGTCGCCGCCGCTTCCTTCGCTCTTGCGCCGTCCCGCGAGGCGATTCCGGTCAACTCGGAGTACTCGCAGGTACGCATGGCAGGAATGATCTTGCGGACAGCGAAGTTGGACACCCCCAGGATGCCCCAGCGAAGTTTACGGCGACTCATATCTGGGATCTATTATGGAACGGCCACATACGGCGCAGGATTGCCCTCGGCCTGAAACACGCCGGAAATCGGTACGGCGGCTGCGTCGAACTGGGTCATCGGGCGCAGGCCCAGCAGCAGTTCGATTGTGCGCAGGAACGACGTCTGCGTGTACGGGGTGGCGTCGGGCTTGCCCTTCAGCCTGGTGTACGGTGAGACGACCAAGCCACGCGATCCGGTGGCATTCAATGACGCCACGAAGATTGCAGTGTTGGCCCATGCGCTGGTCTTCGAAATCGTTTCCACAATCCGGCCCAACTCTGCGTCCTGCCGTTCTTGCGGAACCCGAATCAGGGTCAAACGAGCCAGCCCGCCAGCCGCCAGATCCTGCACTACTGAGCCATCCAGCTTCGTGTACCGTGCCAATCCCGGATCGAGCACCTTGCCGTTGGACACCAGCACTCCGTAGTTCTTGACGGGCATACCTGCGGTGAGGGCGCTGCTCCAGAGATAACCTGCGGCAGGCAAGCCAGCGGGATCGCCCAGCGACGCCGGATTCAGCAGCCGTACGAACGGTGGGACAATCGCTGCCGTCGCCCAGTACAACGACTGTGTGGGGGACGTCGCCGGCATGGCCGAGACTTTGGAAAGCGCGGCGAACTCCGCCGCCAGGCGATCGGTGTTCGGGCCGGCAAGTGGTCCTTCGCAGAGGATGTACACGACGTTGCGAATCGCGCCGGGATTCACGGCAACATCGAGAGTGGCGTCGCTATAGGCTGTCGCCGCGCGAACCTGCTTGGTGTAGGCGGGCAAGTCCTGCAGTCCAGTGGCGACGGCGAGGGTACCGCTGCTCAGAATCGCCAAACGATCGGCGGCAAGCTCCTTCACACCGGTGGGGTACGGGCTGGCTGCGGGTACATGGCCTTTCAGGGCAGCTTTGGCACCGCCGATGTCCACCACGGCAACTGCATTGGCATCAGCGCAGGCGACGTAGAGCGTCTTTTCATCTGCGCTCAGCGATAACGCGAGTGGCGTCATGCCCAGGGGATGCCGGGGCGATAGTGCGATGTTGATCGTATCCGCCAGCCTAATCTCGCCGGTCGCGCTGATGCCGAGTACGTAGACGGCGTTGCTGTTGGCGGCGGTCACGAACAGGCGATGCTTCCAGAAGGGCTTGTTTTCGCCCTCTTCGTCGACATCCACGGGCTTGGAGGAGAGCACCATGTCCATGGGCTGTTGCGCCAACCGCGTGACACCCAGGCGCTCGCCGTTGGACAAACGATGCTGATAGACCGAGCCATCGGCCCAGCTCGATACAAAGAAGGACTGGCCGTCAGGGTGGAACAGAATCCGGTACGGACGGCGGCCGGTCTGCCAGCGATCGATGGCTTTGCCGGTCTGCGTGTTGATCACCACCAAGCCGTTGTCGAGCGGAGCGGCGGCGATCAGGGTACGGCCGTCGGGCGACAAGCGTACATCGCCGATAAAGGTGGCGGGCTGGGTCCCAAGGGTACGCACCAAAGTGAGCTTGCCGGTGCCGGCTTCCACGCGAAACTCATGTACGCCGGGCTTGGACCCGCCCGATACGTACAAGGTCTTCTCATCTTCTGTTAGCGCCAGGCCCAACCACGCGCCTTCCACCGGCGTACGCGACAACTCGCGTAGCGATGCCGTATCGATGACACTTACCGACGGACGCTCACGGCCGGAGTTCAGCACGAACATCGTCTTGCCGTCGCGGGTCACAAGTGGCGACATCGGATGTTCGCCCACTGGCAGACGCTGCATTTCCGGCTGTCCATACGCCAAAAACGCGCCAAGTACGGCAGCGAGCAGTACACGCCTGATCATTGTTCGGAAAACCTCTGCGCAATCGGGAAGCGGCGACCGATGCCGAACGCCTTCGATGTGACACGCAATCCCGGCGCGGCCTGCTGGCGCTTGTACTCGTTGCGGTCCACCTTGTTGATGATGTCGCGCACCAGTGCCACGGGCTGCCGGATGTCGTCCGCGATCTCCTGCGGCGTCTTGTAGTGTTCGATGTAGCCTTCGAGGATCGCGTCGAGCACAGGGTACTCGGGGAGCGAGTCCGTATCTTTCTGGTCGGGCCGCAACTCGGCGGAGGGCGGCTTTACAAAGACATTTTCCGGGATCGGATTGCCCAGGCGGCGGTTGGCGATGCGCGAAATGTCGTAGACCAAAGTCTTGGGTACGTCGCTGATCACGGCAAGTCCACCGCACATGTCGCCGTACAAGGTGCAGTAGCCGACGGCTAGCTCGCTCTTGTTGCCGGTGGTCAGCACCAGGGCTCCCCACTTGTTGGAGAGCGCCATCAAGGTCACGCCACGCAGGCGCGATTGCAGATTCTCTTCTGTTACGTCCTGCTTGGCGCCGGCAAACACAGGGGCTAGCGTATCGTTGATGGCCTGATATCCGGCGTTGATGCTGATCAGTTCAAAGCGGATGCCCAGCCGCTCGGCCATGTCGCGCGCGTCCTTCACCGAATGGTCGCTCGAGTACGGACCGGGCATACCGACGCCGATGACGTTCTCTTTGCCTACTGCCTCCACGGCGATGGACGCGACGATCGAGGAATCGATGCCGCCGGAGAGCCCAATGAGAACCTTGCGGAAGCCGCACTTGCGAATGTAGTCGCGCGTGCCCAGCACCAGCGCTTCGTACACCGCCTCTGCCTCTTCCGGGCAGGACCAATTCTGTTCGCCGGTACCAGCAAAGGGCTCGCAGAACACCAAATCCTCTTCAAAGGACTTGGCCTGCGCGATCACGTTGCCGCTTGCGTCCATCGCGAACGAGGATCCGTCGAACACCAGTTGATCGTTGCCGCCCACCTGGTTGACGTACACCACAGGGATCTCGAAGCGCCGCGCAGTGGCGCGGTACAGACGCCGTCGCATGTCGCGCTTGCCCATCGAAAACGGCGAGGCGTTGATGCAGACGTGGATTTCGGCGCCCTGCTCGAATAACTCTTCCACCGGGTCGCGCTTGTAGAGGCGGTTCTTCCAAAACGTACGGTCGTTCCAGGCGTCTTCGCAGATGGTGAGTGCCACCTGCTTGCCGTCCAACTCAAACAAGCGGCCTTGTTCGCCCGGAAGAAAGTAGCGCGCCTCGTCGAATACGTCGTAGGTCGGCAGCAGGACCTTGTTCTGATGGAACAGGATCTGCCCGTCGCGGATCACCGCCGCAGAGTTATAGACGCGACGGCCGGTCTGTTCCGGACGTCCGACATAGCCGGTGATGATCGTGATGTTTTTGGGGGCTTTGGCGGCGAAATCGAGCAGTACTTCTTCCGTACGCGCCAGAAACGATGGCTTTTCCACCAGGTCGCGCGGCGGGTACCCATTCAGCGAGAGCTCGGGAAACACTACCAGGCTGGCGTTTCCCTCCGCCGCTCGATTTGCGTACTCGAGCATCTTGGCGGCGTTGCCGCGCAAATCCCCGACAGTGGGGTTGATCTGACCCAAAGCGAGCCGCATACTGTTTCTGCATTCAGTGTAGCTTTTCCTGCCGCACCATCACTAAAATCTGCAAATAACGATAATACGGAGTTACTATTGGCTTGATTTAGTATAGAATCAGAGCAAGATGATCACTACCGTCGCACCTGACGAGCTCTACGCGGTTCTCGCGCAGTTCAACCCCTGGTGGCGCGGTAACCCCCTGCCGGAACTGCCGAGTTGGCATCGCGCGGCTTGGTTTCAACTGCATCGATGGGTGGCAGAACCTCCTGCACCCCGGGCTATCCTCGTTTCCGGGCTCCGGCAAGTCGGGAAGACCACACTCCTCCTGCAGTCGATTGAGAGGCTCCTGCGCGATGGTGTCCCGGCGGCCAACATCCTGTATGTCACCTTCGACCATCCGCTCATTAAGCTCGCCGGGATCGATGCCGTACTCTCGGCCTGGCGTCAGCGCGACCCCAAGCAGCCGGGGCCGGAATATCTGTTCTTGGACGAGGCGCAGTTCATGCGGGATTGGGCGGTCTGGATCAAGCATCAGGTGGATTTTTCGAAGAACAAGCGCCGGATCGTATTCACAGGGTCGGCGACACCGTTGCTCGAAGGGGGGCAGGAATCGGGGGTGGGGCGATGGCACTCGATTCGCCTCAGTACGTTGTCTTTTTGGGAATACTTGCGGATCCGAAAGCTGGATCTGCCGCGTCTCCCCACGCTCCGCAGCCTGCAGGAACTCTTCCGTTATGACGAAGGGCAGTACGCCAAGGTGCAGGAAGCCGCGCTACCGTACATCGCACACTTTCACGAGTACATCGTACGCGGGGGCTTTCCGCAAACGGCGCAGATGGCCAGTATCACCGAGGTGCAACGGCTGCTTCGCGAGGACATTATCGACAAGGTACTGAAGCGCGACATGACGGCTTTATTCGGTGTCCGGCGCATTGTCGAACTCGAGTACATGTTTCTGTACCTCTGTATCAACGACGGCGGACTTTTGGATATCCAGTCCATCTGCGAGAATCTGCACATCAACCGGCCGACGGTGCAGAACTACCTGCAGCTACTGGAAGCCACCAATCTGGTGTTTCGGATGCTGCCGTACGGGTACGGCAAGGAGGTGCTGCGCGCGCGATACAAGGTGTACCTCGCCGATGCCTGCATTGCCCCGGCCGTCATGCTGAAGGGCCGTAACCTGATCGACGATCCCCGAGCGATGGGCATCGCGACGGAAACTGCCGTCTTCAAGCATCTGTACTCGCGCTATTACGCCCAGCAGATCCGCTTCAGCTACTGGCGCGGCAAGCGGGACCTGGAAGTGGACCTGCTCGCCGAACTGGGCGGCCACCTGATTCCGTTCGAGGTGAAGTACCGCGAACGGGCCACAGGCAAGCGGGAACTCAAGGGGCTTCTGCAGTTGTGTGCCGAAAAGCAGATGGAGCGAGCCTATATCGTCACCAAGTCTTTGACGGACTTCGGACCATTGAAGGCCGTCCCGGAGGACATCCGCACCGAGATCATGCGGGTTCCGGCGCCACTGCTTTGTTACTGGATGGGTGAGGGAGAGGCCGTGGAAGATCCGTCCGCAGCCTAGGCCTAACTCGCGGCAAGCGCGCCTTGTGTTTCCTGCAGCGGGACCGGAGAGTAGGCGTGGATCGGAGCCCCGCCTTGCCGGTGGTAAATGAACGCATCCGCCTTCGGCAACCGGCCAAAGTACGCACGGTAATCCCGGCTGAATTGCGACGCCGTATGGTAGCCCGCGCGCAGGCTCGCCTCGTGTACATCTAGGTTGTCCAGAAACAGACTGCGCCGGCCTTCCTGCAGCCGTACGCTTTTCTGATACTGCACGGGCGACATGCCGGTGATCGCCTTAAAATGCTGGTGGAACGCCGCGACGCTCATGCCGGCGATGTCCGCCAGCTCTTCGATCCGCAGATCCTCCGCGTAATTGCGCCGGATCCAGGACGTCACCTCCGTGACGTGGCTTGCCGGGCTCCCATGATTGCAGATCTCGATCAACCTTGGACCCCCCGGCCCGGCCAGCAACCGGTACAGGATCTCTTGCCGCAGCAACGGCGCCAGCGGCTTGATGTGCGGGGGCGTATCGAGCAAACGGAGCAGCCGTATCACAGACTCAAGCAGCGAGCAATCGGCGTCGAACACCTCCACCCCACGCGTCGAGCCGACGGCGGGCAGATGGTCGCACCGCTTCATCACCTCCCGCAGCTCTCCGAAGCTAATGTCGATCACCACCGCGACCAGTGGACGATCGGCACTACCTTCCAAGATCCGCGAGATCGCCGGCAGATGGATCGCCGCCAGCGCATACTGCCCCGCCTTGTAGGTGAGGTTACTGCCTGCGAACGATACGCACTTTGCCCCTTGCAGGACAACCGCCATACTTGGCGACTGCACGTTCACCAGCGGCTGGCTCGGCCAGCTGAATCGCATGAGGTTTACCCCCGGCAGTGCCGACGGAAAGATCCCATCAGCGCGGCAATGCCGCATCGCCACTGCGCGACCGGCCTCCAAGAACTGGCGGCGGCTAAGCACAGTGGAACCCAAAAACTACCTGGCGATAGCAGCTAAATGGTTGATGCCAATGGCACATCCGGCTCCATTCGGGCGCACCGGGGATATTCCGGACACAGGCGCGCCACAACCTCCTCGAAGGACCTTATCGGCCCAGTCGGGAACTTGTAGCAATCTGAGTGAAAGAACCTTAAAACTGAAGCAGCCGCTCGGCTTCGCGAACGAGGTCCTCGTTCTGGGGCAGAATCTCCGCCTCCAGGTTGGGATGGTACGCCACCCAGGTGTCCTTCGCCGCCACGCGACCCACCGGCGCATCGAGCGACGTAAACAGTTCGTCCGCTACCCGTGCCGCGATTTCCGCGCCGTAGCCCCAGGAAATCGTATCCTCATGTGCAATCAGCACGCGGTTCGTCTTCATCACCGAGGTCTTGATCGCTTCCCAGTCGTACGGATTCAAGGACCGTAAGTCCAGAATCTCAACCGATGTACCCGGATAGCGCTGCTCCAGGGTCGCCGCAGCCTGCAGCGACTTCTGTACCAGCGCGCCGTACGTCACAATCGTCAGATTCTGGCCCGGCTTCACGATCTTGGCCTTGCCGAACGGGATGAGGTACTCGGGTCCCGGATGCGGAGACCGGTTGTACAGCTCCCGGTACAGCCGCTTGTGCTCCAGGAACAAAACCGGATCGTCGCAGCGGATGGCTGTACGCAGCAACCCGCAGGCGTCCAAAGCATTCGACGGGAACACCACGCGCAAACCCGGAATATGCGTAAAGATGGATTCGCCGCACTGTGAATGGTACACCGCGCCGCCATTCAAGTACCCGCCGATCGCTACGCGGATCACCAGCGGCGCCGAGAACCCGTTGTTCGACCTCCACCGGAAGTTCGCCAGCTCATCGCGGATCTGCATCATCGCCGGCCAGATGTAGTCGAAGAACTGGATCTCCGGCACGGGCTTCAAGCCGCGCGTCGCCATGCCGATCGCCCGGCCCATGATCGCCGCTTCCGCCAGGGTGGAATTGAAGCAGCGTTTGGACCCAAACGCAGACTGCAGGCCGTGGGTCGCCTTGAAGACGCCGCCCTTGCCCTTTACTTCCCGCAGATTCTCCTCGCGGCTACAATCGGCGACGTCCTCGCCGAACACCACCACCCGGGTATCGCGGGCCATCTCCTCGTGCAAGGTCAGGTTGATCGAATCCACCATCGTGCGAGGTGCGCCCGTCAGCCTGGCTGGTGTGTCAAAGTCCTGCGAGGTCGGGTCGACGCGCTCGGAGTACAGGTACCGCATGGCCGAACCCGACGGCGGAGGCACTGCCTTCAACACCCGGTCGGTCGCATCCTGGATTTCGGAGTCGATCTCGCGATTCATGCGGGCCCAGGTCGCCGGATGCAACAGGCCGTTGGCCATCAAAAAGTCCGGGAAGGTCGAGATCGGATCCCGCGCTGCCTCGGCCCGGCGCTCGGCCGCAGACTTATACAAGGCTTCGTCATCGGACAGCGAGTGCGAGTACGGCCGGATGCAGTGCGCGTGTACCAGTGCCGGACCCTTGCCCGCCTTAATATGTTCCAGCGCCTTCTCTACCGCCCGGTAGGACCGTACAAAGTCCGTACCGTCCGTCTCAATACGCAGCAGGTTCGGGAAGCCCGAGAGCAGCGCGGAAATGCTGCCGCCCGCCGTCTGCTTCTCCACCGGAACCGAAATCGCGTAGTTGTTGTCTTCCACCACTACCAGGACAGGCAGCTTTTCCAGGCAGAGGACGTTCATGGTCTCCCAGAACTCGCCCTCGCTGGTGGCGCCGTCGCCGGTGCAGACCACCGTGACCTCGTCCGACCCCGGATTCAGGTACCGCCCGCCGGCCGCGCAGCCCATCGACTGTACGAACTGCGACCCCGTCGGCGACGACCCCGTGACAATATGAAGATTGGGAGAACTCCAGTGGCTGGGCATCTGGCGTCCGCCGGAGGCCGGACAATCCGCCGCGCCTACCGATCCCAGTAGCATTTCATGGGGCGTGACACCAATTGCCAGGCATAACGCGCGATCCCGATAATAGGGATACACCCAATCCTTGCCAGGCCGAACGTGAAGACCTACAGCAACTTGGATCGCTTCATGGCCTGCGCCGCTGACCTGGAAAAACACCCGGTTCTGGCGTTTGAGGAGGATTTCCCGGTCGTCCACCCGGCGCGATGTCACCATCAGCCGCAGCGCGTGACTCAGAAACTCGGGCGTAAGGCCCGCTAAGTCCATGAAATCAGTGGTTAAACCATCGACCGAGTCCGTTTGTGGCTGGCTCGTGGTAAGGGCAACGTCGATGGCCATGAGAGGGAAGCTCCACCAATTATTGTACGCTCGAACCCCTCCCGGTGCACTCCCTATTGCGGTGACACACCCTGGGAAGAGGTTTCTTACACTTCATTAACACACATTTCACAGGCGATCCCAAAAAAAGTTCTTGCAATTCCAAATCTCATATCCTAAGATTGGAATTAAGCCGGGGAGGTCAACTCCCACCAAAGCGAGACTAACCTCATTAAGACCCCTGAAGCAACCCTCCCCGGCGCCCGTAAGGGTCTTAATAAACAATAGGTTGCCTCGATCCTCTCAGTTCCCCGCAGCGAAATACCGTTTTTGAGATCGTGCCCGTTTCAGTAACGCTTCCAGCCTTGTTAGTTCTGCATCCAACACTTTTCGCCCAGAATCTGTAAGCGTGTAGTACCGTCGCCGAGTATCGGTGTGTCCCGGATCCGGCGATCCCGTTTCCCGTACCAGGCCCCAAGCCAGCAGTTTCTCCAAGTTCGAGTAGAACGTACCCGGCCCGACCTGGAATCGCCCCTCGGTGATCTCCGACACGGTCTGCATGATGGCGTACCCGTGTAGATCCTGTTCGCCTAAGACGATCAGTACATGTAGCATCACCGGAGTAATCGGGGCGGGCGTAAGCAGCAAAAGATGGCCACGCATAGCTCCAATGATGATATATCAAAAACAGATCGATTTGTTTTGGACTGTTACCGCCGACCATTCCTTGCCGTCTAAGTTGAAGTAGTACGATTCCACGGCCTTTTCCACACATCTTGTGATACGATTCCCTATAATCGTCGATAGGGGAACCGTGAGGGCCAAACGGCACCCCAGTAGTCCACGACCATGGCACGCACCGCACAGGACCGTAAGCTCCAGATTCTGCACTCGATCGTTAAGTCCTACATCGAGACTGGCGAACCTGTGGCTTCGCGCAGCATCTCCAAGGAACGCCTCGATCACCTGAGCCCCGCCTCCATCCGCAATGTCATGGCGGATCTTTCGGACGAAGGTTATCTGGACCAGCCGCATACCTCGGCCGGCCGCGTTCCCACGGCCAAAGCGTTTGAAAGCTACGTACACAGCCTGACGGCGCGCCGCCCGTCCTTCACCGACATGCAGCGCCTCCGGGCGGACCTGTCGCAAGCGCCCACAATCGAATCTTTCGTCGAACGGTCTTCGCAGTTGCTGATGAACATGACCCGTAGCGTGGGTATCGCCGCCGCCATCCCGGTCACCGAACAGACGCTCGACCATCTCGAACTCGTCCTGCTCGACCCCAATCGCATCTTGATGGTGGTGGTCACCCGCAACCGCATGATGCGAAACCGGGTCGTCTTCGTGCGCCAGTCTGTCTCCCGCGAAGAGCTCCAATCCATCTGCAACTACATCAACCATGAGTTCCAGGGCTGGACGCTACGCTCGATGCGCATCGAACTCCACCGCCGCCTCGAACAGGAACGCGCCCGCTACGACGAGATCCTCGGAAAGTTAACCTTATTGTATGCAGAGGGTCTCCTGGACCTCGGGTTTTCCGCCGAAGTCCACCTGGAGGGGGCCAGCAACCTCATTGGCATCGACCTGGACTTAACCCGGGACCGTATGCGCGAGCTCTTCGTCGCGCTCGAAGAAAAGCAGCGGATGCTGGAAATCCTCGAACGGTTCCTGGAAGTGCCCGCCGGTGAGCTTGGCTTGCAGTTTGGACTTGGCCAGGTCCACCCCAGTATGTCCGGCCTCGCCTTGATCGGGCTCAAAGTCATGTTGCCGGGCGGGATGTCCGCCAAGATGGCCGTCCTCGGCCCCATGCGCATGAACTACGAGCGAGTCATTTCCGCAGTACAGCAAGTGGGCGAAGCTGCTGAAACTTCGGGGCGTAGCTAGTCCGGCACCAGGCCGCGTTTGGACCCCTTTGGTAACCTGAGAACAGGGAACTCGCATTTTTCCCAAATATTTCTGATCTAGATCGTTATGGACACTCCGGAAGAAAAGACACCAGCAGCGGAAGGCGGCCTCGACCCGGTTGTCATGGATAAAGAAAACAGCAATCCCACCTCGAGCGAAATCGAACAGCTTCGCGCCGAACGCGATGAGCTGAAGGACCTTGTCCAGCGCAGCCGCGCCGAATTCGACAACTACCGGCGGCGCGTGGATCGCGAAAAGGCGGAGATGGTGGACCACGGCGCAGCCGACGTTGTCCGCCAGATTCTGGCAGTCGTAGACGATTTCAACCGCGCTCTCCAGGTCGAAACGCAGGACAAGAATTATTCGAAAGGTATCGAACTGATTCACCAGCGTTTTGCTGACACCCTAAAGAAGCTGGGCCTTACGCCGATTGAAACGGAGGGGAAGACGTTTGACCCCAACGTACACTATGCGGTGGACATGGTTCCCACCGACGAGGCGGAAGACCAGGCTATTCTGGCCGAATACCAGAAGGGCTACTATCTGAAGGGCAAACTGTTGCGGCCAGCGATGGTGAAAGTCGCGGTGAAGAAATAAGACATGAGCGTGGCAAAGCGCGATTACTACGAAGTCCTTGGTGTCTCGCGAGATGCCGACGATCAGACGCTCAAGGGCGCCTATCGTAAGCTCGCCCTGCAATACCATCCCGACCGCAACCCCGGAAATACCGAAGCCGAAGAGAAGTTCAAAGAAGCGAACGAGGCGTACTCCGTCCTGAGTGACGGCCAGAAGCGCGCCGCGTACGACCGGTTCGGCCACAGCGGCGTGAACGGTGGCGGTGGAGCCGGCCCGTCGGGCTACGAAGCTCCGCCGGATCTCGAAGATCTCTTTAGCGCCTTCGGTTTAGGCGACATTTTCGGCGGCGGAGGCGCAGGCAAGCGCCGCACCCGCACCCAGCGTGGCGACGACGTCCGGTACGACCTCGAAATCAGCTTTGACGACTCGATGAAGGGCATGTCGGCGGACATCCTGGTCCCGCGCCTCGATTCCTGCGGACGCTGCAAAGGCCAGGGCGCCGAACCCGAAGACGGCCTCACAACGTGTCCGATCTGTAAAGGCAAAGGCGAAGTCGTCTTCCAGCAGAGTTTTTTGTCGGTGCGCCGCACCTGCACGCAGTGCGGTGGCCGAGGCCAAATCATCCGCCGTCCCTGCAAGGACTGTAAGGGTGAAGGCTACACCCGCTCCGAGCGCAAGCTGAAGATCAACATCCCGGCCGGCGTCGACAACGGCACCCGGCTGCGGTTGCAGAACGAAGGTCAACCGGGAGCCAACGGTGGTCCCCCGGGCGATCTATACGTGGTGTTGAAGGTCAAAGAGCACCCGATCTTCGAGCGCCAGGAAAACGACCTGCACTGCAAAGTCCCCATCAACATCGCGCAAGCGGCGTTGGGGACATCCGTCGAGCTGCTCACCTTCGACGGCTTACAGAGCCTCAAAATTCCCGAAGGTACGCAGAACAACGCGATTCTGCGGCTGAAAGGTCTTGGGGTCCCGTTCCTGAACGCGGGGGGCCGTGGCGATCTCTACGTGCATATTGAAGTGAAGATCCCAAGCAAGCTGACGCGCGAGCAGCGCCGGTTGTTCGAGCAGCTGCGGGATACCTTGCCGGTGGAGAACCTGCCCGAAAACAAGGGTCTGTTCGACAAGGTCCGGGATATCTTCAACTAGAACAAAACAAGGGCGACCCCAACGAGGGCCGCCCACTCCAAACCTTTCCTTCAACCGGAGCATCCACACTGAATTGCGAACCTTCGCGCTTCAGAAGCGAGGCGATACGTGTGCGGCATCTCGGGTATCTACCGGTTCGACCATCAACCTGTCTCATCCCAACTTCTCAATCGGATGACACAGGCTCTCGCCCATCGCGGACCCGACGGTTCCGGCACTTACACTGCCCCCGCTATCGGTTTGGGCCATCGACGCCTCAGCATCATCGACGTTGAGGGTGGCGCCCAACCGATGTGCAATGAGGAACGTACGATCTGGCTGGTCTTCAACGGCGAAATCTACAACTTCATCGAACTACGCCAGCAACTGGAAGGCTTCGGCCATCGCTTCCGTACCAACTCAGATACGGAGGTGATCCTGCATGCCTATGGACAATGGGGCACGGGCTCACTCAGCCGGCTCAATGGTATCTTTGCCTTCGCACTTTGGGACGAGACGCAGCGTACAGGTATCCTTGCGCGAGATCGCCTGGGCGTAAAGCCCCTTTACTACGCAGCTCTTCGCGACCGTCTACTATTCGGATCGGAGATCAAGGCCCTTTTGGCCGATCCCGCCTGCCCGCGCGAGGTGGATCTCCGCTCGCTGGGCGAGCTCTTTACGCTACGCTACGTACTCTCGCCCAACACGATGTTCGCCGGGATCCAGAAACTCCCAGCAGGCCATTACATGACCTTTGGACGTGGTGCGTCCTGCGACATCAGCCGCTATTGGAACTGGACCCCACCCGTTCAATCCAGCTCGGCGAGCGAAGGGGAACTGCTCGAACAGTACCGCTATCTCGTGGAAGACGCCGTCCGCATGCAAATGCGAAGCGATGTACCGGTCGGCTTGTGGCTCAGCTCAGGCGTCGATTCCGGAGCGCTGTTATCGCTGATGCGCCAACACGCGCGCGGCCCGGTCTCGACGTTCACGATCGGCTTCGTGGGCGGCGAGAAGTCCAATGAAACCAACGACGCACGGCAAATGGCAGCGCAGTTCGACGCGGAACATACGGAGAGGATAGTAGGTCCTGCCGACTACGAGCAGTACCTCAGCCGGCACCTCCGCGATCTCGAAGAGCCACTCGCCAGCGAAACGGCTGCAGCCTACTATTTTCTGAGCTACATTTCCAGCCAAAAGGTGAAGGTGGTCCTCAAAGGACAGGGTGTCGACGAGCTTTGGGCTGGCTACCCTCGCCACCTCGGCACGTACTTGGCCGGATACTATACTCGCGCACCTCAGTGGCTGACACGCGACGTTTTGGGCCGCTTTGCCGAGGGCCTACGGAATGAAAAGCTGCGACGCGGCTGCCGGTCCTTGTACGAGCGAGACATGCTTGCTCGTCTGGTGGATATCTACACCCTCTACACGCCGTCCATGCGATCGCGCCTGCTCCAACCCTGGCTGCAGGCGGAGATCGGGTGCGCACCGACGCAAGCTCGCCAAGCACTTGGCTGTCTGCTCCACGAAGTTCCGCATTTACAGCCACTTGCCCAAATGCTATACATCGACACAAGAGCCAATTTGGTCGATGACCTCTTGATGGTGGGCGACAAAATGTCGATGGCCACCTCAATCGAAGCCCGAGTGCCCTTCCTCGATCACCGCATCGTGGAGTTTGTCGAGACCATTCCTTCGCGCTACAAACTCCGCTACCTGCGCGGAAAGTACCTCCACAAGAAGGCTGCCGAAAAGTGGCTCCCCCGCCACATTGTCTACCGCAAGAAGAAAGGCTTCGCCAATCCTGTGGACCAATGGTTTCGCGGTCCCCTACGCCCCTATGTCCGCGACTGTCTCCTAAGCGACGGCGCTGTGGTCCATCGTTACTTCAATCAGGCCTACATTCAGGAACTGCTGTCCCTGCACGAATCCGGCCAGCGTGACTTGAAACGGCAGATCTTCTTGTTGATTCAATTCGAGTTGTGGCATCGCGAGTTCTTCGGATCCTAACGCAGGCCCCGCCCATCTCATCATTCTCCACAGCGAACCACCCCCGCACAGCATCCTACAATTGTGCGAATTCTTCTCTACAGCGGCAAAGGCGGCGTCGGCAAGACTTCCGTCGCGGCGGCCACCGGAGTAAGGTGACGCACGAGCAGCGCCGGTTGTTCGAGCAGCTGCGGGATACCTTGCCGGTGGAGAACCTACCCGAAAACAAGGGTCTGTTCGACAAGGTCCGGGATATCTTCAACTGACAAGCGGACGGCATGTTTAGACCGTCCGCCATGCACCACGGACAAATCATTTACAGGAAGTCGATTTGTGGCTAAGGCCGCACGCCCAACTGTTTTCGGCGATGCGCGATTGCATAGGTAATCGCCAGGACCACGCCAAAGGCCACACCTGCCCGCATCAAAATTTGGCCGTCCTCGGACGCGCGATGGCCAGTCGCTTCCTCCAACCAGCCGAAAGGAAGAAGCAACAACAGAAACAGCATGTATGGCACCAGAGACCCTATACATAGCCCTTCAAAGACAAACCACAGACGTCCCCGTACAGGTTCGGTATAGCGAAATACGGCACGCACCGTAAAAAAAACACCAATCAGATACGCGCCACCCAAGAGAGTGAACACAGGCCAATACACCGATGAGATCCTCCTAACTCCGCTGCCCCGTTTCCAATCGGCCCCCACACCTCGCCCAAATCGTGACAACAACAGGCCACCCGGACGTATATCTGGTCACGATAGCAGATAAAGGGGCCCGAACCATCACCAGCTATTGGATAGATCACTATATGGGAACTCCACCGCAGCTAACTTAGGAAGATCAGTCCACCGCCCTAGTTTCGGCATCACAAAGGTGTGCGAATCCTTCTCTACAGCGGCAAAGGCGGCGTCGGCAAGACCTCCGTCGCGGCGGCCACCGGACTCCGGCTTGCCCAACTCGGCTACCGGACCCTCGTCATGAGCGTCGACCCCGCCCACTCCCTGGGCGACTCCTTCGACCTCTCCAGCCAAGGCGATGCCGCTCTCTTCCACGGCTCCACCGGCGAACCCCGCGCCATCCGCGACAAGCTGTGGATCCAGGAAGTGAACATCCAGCGTGAGATCAAGCGCCACTGGAAGGAAATCTCCAGCTACGTCACCTCCGCCCTCCGCACCACCGGCCTCAACGACGTCGAAGCCGAAGAAATGGCAATCTTCCCCGGCATGGAAGAGCTCAGCGCCATGATGTACGTCAATCAGTACCTTCGCGAGAAGACCTACGATGTCGTCGTCCTCGATTGCGCCCCGACAGCCGAATCCTTGCGCTTCATCAGCCTGCCCACCACGCTCGACTGGTACATGAAGCACGTCTTCACCCTGCAGCGCCGCGTGATGAAGGCCGTCCGCCCGCTGTTGAACACCCTTGGACCCATCGAGGCGCCACCCGATAGCTACTTCGGCAACATCCAAAGCCTCTTCCAGAAGATCGAAGGCATCGACACGGTGCTGGAAGATCCCAACGTCACCAGCGTCCGCCTCGTCACCAACGCCGAACGGATGGTCCTTCGCGAAACCCAGCGCGCCTTTGTGTACTTCAGCCTCCACGGCCTGTGCGTTGACGGCATCATCGTCAACCGCGTACTTCCCGACGAAGTGACAGACTCATTCTTTGACGGCCGCCGCGCTGCCCAGCAGCAGATTTTGGGCGAAATCGAGTCGTACTTCGCGCCGGTCCCTGTGTCCAAAGCTCCGCTCTTTCAGAATGAAGTGCTCGGCGAAGCAGGCCTCACGCGCCTGGCTGAACAGCTCTATCGCGACGGCGCCGATCCCGCCAAGATCACCCGTACCGATAAGGCGTACGAGTTCGCGGCTGGCAGCAACGGAGCCTTTGAGGTTCGCGTGCGCATGCCGTTCGTACAGAAAGGCGAAATCGGGCTCTTCAAGAAGAACGATGAGTTGGTGGTCGAAATCGGCACCATTCGCCGCCACATTGGACTCCCGACCACAATGTCCGCCATGACACCGTCCAAAGCCCGCATGGAACGCGATATGTTAGTGGTAGAGCTGAGGAACACCGCATGAGCCAACAGAACGATTCGACATCCCAAGCGCAGTCTGCCGGTTGCGTGTGCGGGGGCAAGGGTCCTGCGTTGTCGCAGATGATCAACATGATGATGCCTGCTGCCGACACAGCCAGCGAGCACTTCCGCAACGCCGGTATCGAATTCCTGAAAGGCTTCCGCGAGCTCATCGATCAGCGCATCGATAGCCTGCAGCGTAAGTCGACGGCCACAGCGTCGTCGCAGGGAACCAAGTTCAGCGTCGACTAGCGCTCATCAGTTCAATACGAACGTCTTCGGCGCTACGGCCGGTAGCGGTACTTTCTGGTTCTCGCGAAGGTCTGTGACAACAGGCGTAACCGTGATCGGGATCTCTTTGCCGTAGGTTAAGTGGCCGATCAGACCGTCCGCCAGAAACTGCCGCAAAGCAGTTGCACTACGTTCCATCGCTGCTTCGGTTTGCTTTCGAAACTCGCTCGGGCTGGACCATCGGACGTCAGTGGACGGCCGAAGAATCGGCCGTGCATCCGCCTCTTGCATCCCGCGAAACGCTGCCAAATAGGCATCCCGACAGTAGATCGGCGGATGCCCAATGAAAGGGCGATTGGGCCGCAACGGAGTGCCTGCTGGCGTGATCTCCATCCGCGAATAAGCGATGTTTTGGTAGCTCGCACAAGGTCCGCTAGATACCAGCGTGTCGCCGCTACGGCCATTGGCCTTTAATTCATAAACGCCCACCGGCGGGTACTCTGCGGGAACTTTTCGAATCGCTGGTGGCGTGTAGATACCGTCGCCAATCCCGCCAGCTGTTCCGTATTCCCGCTCGATATCGTATACCGAGAAATGATGCTCAAAGCGTTTGGATTGTGCCATCCGCAAAAAGAACGCTGCCGAGCCGCGATTGAGCAGCGCGTTACTCACTGCGATCCATTCCGGCGAAGTGAGCTCACTTTCCGGCAGTGCCAACAACATATCCTCGGTGGGGTTGGAAAGCAAGAAGAGCAGGAACGCCTCATCACGCCATCCTGCCCGAAAGCGCAGCGCCACCTGCGAAGGGACCATCGCCCGCACGCGGATCAATGCATCCATAATGGACTGCACCTGGAAGTATTCGGGACTGTCGGGGACCGCTGGACCACCGCCCAAGCGCGAGTCCCAAGCTTCGAGCGCTTTGATCAGCGGCGGTTTGCAGGCTTCCACCGCAAGGCTGCCGCACAAATACGCTCCCCAGGCTTGCTCAACCGGCGATCGGGAAGCGTCCAGCAACCCCAGCGCCTCCGTCGCCAGCTGCGACTGCCCCTGAGTCCCCACACCTACGAGCAAGAACACGACATAAGGCGCAATCCGCATTACGGCTACAGACACCGGCCATCCGAGAGATGTTCCACGCTTGCCGCAATGCCGACCGCTCCCCTATAGTTGAAAGTGGGCAATAAAGGGCGAAAGTTCCAACTTGGACATCCACGAACAACTCTCCGCGCTGCGCAAACGCGTGGCGCGAATCGACGCCAAGTACGCTGCTGACCCCGGTCAAGCGGCGCGACGCGCGTTCCCTGTTGTCCATCAGACTGCGGCAAGGCCCGCTGTCGAGGTCCCGCAGACGTTCGTCGAAGAGTATCTTTCGGGCGAAGTCGTCGAAAACGAGCTGGGAAAGCACTTCCAAAGCGTCAAGCGGTACGAGCGTCATCGCCGCTACGGCTCCTTCGACATCGCGGACCTCGCCGACCTCCCGCATGACCTTTTGGAAGCGATCACCCAGGGCGAATCGGGCAGTGCATGTCCCACTCGCTGGGCGTTTCTCGATACCGAAACCACGGGTCTTGCAGGAGGCTCCGGCACGTACGCGTTCCTCATCGGCGTAGGTTCCATCGGACCCGACGGCTTCTCGGTCCGCCAGTTCTTCATGCGCAATTATGATGAAGAACCCAGCATGATGCTGGCCTTGACCGAACACCTGCAACAGTTCGATATCCTGGTGACGTACAACGGCAAGAGTTACGACCAGCCGCTGCTCGAAACGCGCTACCGCATGTCGCGCCTGAGGCCGCCGTTCGCCTCGCTCCGCCACGTCGATCTGCTGTACGCGTCGCGCCGGTTGTGGAAGCTTCGCTTTGAAAGCTGCCGCCTGGTGGAACTCGAAAACAAGATCCTCGGCATCGAGCGCGAAGGCGACCTGCCCGGCGAACTCATCCCGTACGTCTACTTCGAGTACGTCCGTACGCAAGAGGCGTTCCGCGTGGTGCCGATTCTGCATCACAACGTGTGCGACATCGTGGCGCTGGCATGCTTGACGGCCATCGTACCGTTCGCCTTCAAGAACCCGGAAGAGTACCGCTTCGGTCACGGCGCAGAAATGGTGGGACTCGCCCGCTGGATGCGTCAGGCCGGGCAGGAAGAGCAAGCGGCAGCGCTGTTCCGCAACGCGTTGAAGCGAGGCCTACGGCAGGACCTACAGGTCCGCGCGATGTGGGATTTGGCGCTACTGGAAAAGAAGACCGGCAATTTGGAATCGGCGATCGCGGTGTTGCGAGAGCTGGTGGAGATCCCGGATCATCCGCATCGTCCCAGCGCGTATGAAGAGCTGGCCAAGCACTTTGAGCATCGCGAAAAGAACTACGCGCAAGCGCTCCACATGACGCAATGCGCGTTGGCCTACTGCGGAGAGACTCCAGAGCTGATTAAGCGAGCGGAGCGGCTGATGAAGAAGTCGGGTTCGCGCCGGTTGCTGTAGTAATCAGCGCGGATATCTCCCAAGGGCACCGAGCGCCCGCCGCTCGACCACTCTTTGATCCACATTGAAGCGCAGAAGGCGTGCCGTCACCTCCCCCACCGGCGTGAGCGGTTCAATGATCCAATCGCGCAATGAGCAGTGCACTTGCCATACATCCTGCCTTGGATGAAACAAACGAACAACTTGCCCTGAGACAACATCCAGCGACGCGATGTCGCTTCCCTTGCACGCATTGCAACGGAGGCATGCATACGCGAGGTTTTTCAAGTCGGAATCCCCACCGTGCTTGCGGCTGATGATGTGATCAATCTGATGTGGATGATACGAGTCTTCTTCGTGCAGAAGACAATACTCACAACGATGAGCAGCCTGGCGGGCGATCAGGCGGCGGTGGTGTTCAGTGACGTCACTTCCCAAGGTCGATGCGCTGCCGCGCTTTGGCCTTCGCGAGGATCATCAAATGTTCCAGCTGTAGATAGTCGTCAAGCTCGGCGCGCTCTTCTGCGTCAAGCATGCCATCCTCCGCGCGCCGCGTGAGTTCTTCCACTCGCTGCGTTGCCGCTTCCGAAGGGCGAAACGCGGCAACCGCTTCTGGCGTGGTGCCGGAGGCGATGAAGTCTAGAATCTCTTCGTAGGACTTGCTCAGCTGCATTTGCTTACTCCCTAGAATAGCGCCTCCCTTTATCCTACCTGCACCAATCCATACCGCCGCTGCCAATGATCCTGCAAGTACCGGATCGCCTTCTGCAACTCCCCTTGCGACGGTGGATTCCCCACAAACTCCCCCGCTTCCGTACGCGCCAGCTCCAGAATCTCTTTGTCCCGAATGATGTTCCCCAAGCGAAAAGCCGGCAATCCCGACTGCTTCGTCCCAAAAAACTCCCCAGGACCCCGCAGCTTCAAATCCATCTCCGCGATGTGGAACCCGTCTGTCGACTCCGTCATCGTGCGGATCCGCTCCCGCGCGATGTCGCCCAGCTTCTCCGTCACCAGAATGCAGTAACTCTGCTCCGCGCCTCGACCCACACGACCCCGCAGCTGATGCAGTTGCGACAATCCGAACCGCTCCGCCTGCTCGATCACCATCACGCTCGCATTTGGTACGTCCACGCCCACTTCAATCACTGTTGTCGACACCAGGATCTGCGTCTCGCCGCGCTTGAACGCGTCCATCGCCGCTTCCTTCGCGTCCTGTGCGAGCTTGCCGTGCAGCAGCCCGACCTTCAGATCCGGAAACACCACCGTCGACAGATGCTCATGCATCTTCTGCGCTGCTTTCATCGACTGCGTCTCGGACTCTTCAATCAGCGGATACACGACATACGCCTGCCGCCCGGCATCGATTTCGCGACGTACAAAGCTCCACACCTGCTCGATACGATCCTGCTTCGCGTGCTTGGTGACGATGGGCTTGCGACCCGGCGGCAGCTCATCGATGATCGACACATCCAGGTCGCCGTACAACGTCAGCGCCAACGTACGTGGAATCGGCGTCGCCGTCATCACCAGTACGTCTGGATGCTGTCCCGCGCGACCCTTCGCCATCAGCTTCTGCCGCTGCTCTACGCCAAAGCGATGCTGCTCGTCGACAATCGCCAGCCCCAAGTTGCCGAACTCCACATCGGGCTCGAGCAGCGCATGCGTACCAACTGCCATCTGGATAAACGTACCTGCTGCCAGCGCGCGTTTGATGGACGCCTTCTCCTTCGCAGTATTCGACCCCGTCAGCGGCACGATCTGATAACCGAGCGGCTCCAGCAGCCGCTTGAAGTAAAAGTAATGCTGCGTCGCCAGGATTTCTGTCGGCGCCAGCACCGCTACCTGATAGCCGTTCTCGATCGCGATAATCGCGGATTCCGCGGCCACCAAGGTCTTGCCACTGCCCACATCGCCTTGCACCAAACGGTACATGGGATGTGGCGTCGCCATATCTTCGGCGATCTCTTTCAGCACCTTCTTCTGTGCGCCCGTAGGACGAAACGGCAGCATGCGCTTGATCTGCTCGCGCACTTTATCGGTCAACTCAAACGCAATGCCCCGCTGGAACCGCGCTTCGTTCTTCTTCAACGTCAGCCCGGTCTCGAGCCAGAAGAACTCTTCAAAGATCAGTCGCTGTTGACCCGCGGCACGAAAGTTATTGAGCAACCGCAGATCCGTACCCGAGGGCGGAAAGTGCATGTCGCGAATTGCCTGCCAGCGATCCGGCAATTGCAGCTTGTCGCGCACGGCAGCCGGTACCGGATCCTCCATGCGCGACGGCATACTCTCCAGGACCTTCCACACAATGGACCGAATCGCCCGTGTACTCACCTTGCCGGCAGCTTCATACACAGGCACAATGCGACCCGTGTGCAACCCTGTCGTATCCGGATCATCGTCGTCACGCAGGATCTCGAACTCCGGATGCATGATCATCACCGAGCCCGAGTACCCGTCGAACTCGATTTTGCCAAACAGCGCCACTCGTGTGCCTGGCTGCAACACGTCCGCAAGGTAGCCACCATGGAACCACTTGCCGAGCAACGAGACTCGGCTGCCATCGGTGAATACAGCCTCAAACAACCCCAATCGCTTCTTCTGAAAGCCGGGTGCACGCGCGCTTCGTACCTCCGCCAGCACCGTCGCCGTCTCGCCTACTGCAAGTTCCGAAATCGGTTTGACGTTACTGCGATCCTCGTACCGGAACGGCGAGTACGTCAGCAGATCCTCGACAGTATGCAGGCCTTTGGCCTCGAGCATCTTGGCTCGTGCGGGGCCAACGCCTTTCACGTACATCAACGGTGCGGTGAGGTCCAAATAGTCAGAGTAGCCGAGGCAGGTGCATTTTGGCCTACTTCGAAGCGGAATATCCGCCGATGAGTGGGCACAAGAGGAGCTGAAAACATGGCGGTAGACTACCATCTCAAGATCGATACCATCGAGGGCGAGTCGCAGGACCGGAAGCACAAGAACTGGATGGAGCTGAAGGGCTGGAACTGGGGCGAATCCAATGACGGATCGTCCTCGGTGGGTAGCGGCGCGGGGTCGGGCAAGGTTGCGATGCAGGACTTCCAGTTTGTGATTCAGTGCGGGATCAGTTCGCCCAAACTGTTCTTGGCCTGCGCGACCGGGGAACATTTTCCGAGGGCGGTTCTGCATGCGAGCAAAGCGGGAGGCCAGCAGGAGACGTTTGTCGAATGGAAGTTCGGCGACATTCTCATTTCGAGCTACCAGACCGGCGGCCAGGGGGACAGCGATGCCCTGCCCACGGACCGGATTTCGTTCAACTTCACCAAGATCGAAATGGAGTACTGGCCGCAGACGCGATCCGGTAGCCGGGGCGCCGGCGTGAAGGCAGGTTACGACTTGAAGAAGGGCCAGAAAGTTTGACGCCGCGGGCCGGAAAAAATCTGATCCACTTTTGCAAACTCCTGCGCTTGTCTGATTAGAAAGGTTCAAACAAGGAAAACTCAAATGGCTTCTTCAGATTATTTGCTCAAGATTGACACGATCGACGGTGAGTCGAGCCAGAAAGGCCACGAAAAGTGGATGGAACTGCAGAGCTGGAGCTGGGGCGAATCCAACTCCGGTTCGTCGGGCACCGGTTCGGGCGCAGGCTCCGGCAAGGTGTCGATGCAGGACTTCCACTTCGTCATCAGCTACGGCATCAGCTCGCCCAAGCTGTTCCTGGCTTGCGCCAGCGGCCAGCACATCCCGAGCGCGGAACTGCACATCCGCAAGGCCGGTGGTGACCAGCAGGTGTTCGTAACCTGGAAGTTCACCGACATCCTGATCTCCAGCTACCAGACCGGTGGCAGCGGTGGCAGCGATGTCCTCCCCACCGATCAGGTGTCGTTCAACTTCACCAAGATCGAAATGGAATACAAGCCGCAGAAGGCGGATGGTACGCTCGGCGCAGGCATCAAGGCCGGCTACGACATCAAGAAGGGCCAGAAGGTCTAAGAACCTTCCACCTAGGCAGAGCCCTCAAAGAAACACATTTAGAGGTTCGGAGGGGATGCGCCGGTTTTGCCATAGCGGACCGGCGCAGCTTAAAACGAAAAGGCCGCTCGGAGTCCACTTGGCTCCAGCGGCCCGTTTTCTTTTTGGGGTGATGTCTGTCCTGGCCCTAAACAGCCGTACGCAGACGGCGCGACCCGGCAGAGGTGGACGACGCGGCCCCTGCGGGCTTGCGCGACAACGGCTCTTCCAATCGCCGGACCTGATCGGTGACGCAAACCAGGAACATCGGCTGGTCGGCATTCTTCAGCAGGTCGATGATGCGCGAATGCTGGTCTTCCAGAAAGATGTTCTTGCCGTCGGTCACCAGGTGGAGTTCGGCTCGAGCTTCCAGCACTTCGGATAACCGGCGCCCCATTTCCTTATGCAGGAACCGCAGCACGCGGCGAATCTTCTGTAGCGAGAATCCCTTGCGGCGCAGCTCGGCGATCACGGTGATCTCCACCACTTCCCCCGGCAAGTACACGCGCCGGTGTCCTTCATGCTGCGGCGAAACTACTTTCCGCTCATCCCACCATTGCAGTTGCCGTAAACTCACCCCGGCAATCTGCGCCACTTCGAAGCTCGTGTAGCTCTTGCCGACGGGCGGAGCATCATCTTTCGCGGCGCCCGGCAGCGACCGAGCCGTGGCGGCGGACCCAACCTGCGAAACAGTATCCCCAGTGTTTCCAGCTCTAGGCCGTTTTGTTTTGAACGCGGTGTTCATATCTTGTTTTATGTTTTGGACAAACCAACTAGTTCTTGGATTGTGAATGGAAGCCCGTGCCAAGTCAATACCCTCATTCGGCTTTCTCTTTTGTTTTCAACGACTAGACGAGATCTAGGGGTACATTTTCCACAACCCACTAGCAGCGGGGCTCCACATGGAGTAGAGTGGATGCCGGGGCCACGATATGCCAAATCTTTCCAGACGTCACTTCTTCTATGGGTCGCTGCTCGCCGGAGCGGTTCCCGCAGCGGGCTACGGCAGCACCGCATCGCTCAAGCAGTTGGGTTACAAGAGCCCAAACGAGAGACTGAACATCGCGGGCATCGGCGCGGGCGGCAAAGGCGCCAGCGACCTAAATGGTTGCAGCACAGAGAACATCGTCGCGCTGGCTGACCCGGACAGCAAGAAAGCGGAAGCGACGTTCAAGAAGTATGAGAAGGCGGTAAAGTACACCGACTTCCGCAAGATGCTCGACAAAGAAGAGAAGAACATCGACGCGGTTGTCGTGTCCACGCCGGACCACATGCACGCCATGGCCACCATGTGGGCCATGGAACGCGGCAAGCACGTTTATTGTCAAAAACCGTTGACGCGCACCATCTGGGAAGCCCGTCAATTACGGGATGCAGCGGCCAAGTACAAAGTTGCCACCCAAATGGGCAACCAGGGCTACTCGAACGAAGGTACGCGGCAGTGCGCGGAAATCGTCTGGTCCGGCGACATTGGCGATGTCACCGAGGTCCACGCCTGGACCAACCGTCCCATCTGGCCCCAGGGTTTGGAAGAACAGCCCAAGCCCGAACCTGTGCCGTCCACCATGGAGTGGGACACCTGGCTGGGAGTCGCGGCGGAGCGGCCGTACAGCCCGGCGTACGCACCATTCAACTGGCGCGGCTTCTTCGATTTCGGCTGCGGCGCGCTCGGCGACATGGCCTGCCACATCCTCGGCGCGCCGAACATGGCGCTGATGCTTGGTGCTCCTACCTCGGTAGAAGCAATCAAGCAAGAGGGCAAGAGCTCGTTCCAATTCCCCAAGAAGTCTATTATTCGCTTTGACTTCCCGGCCCGTGCCAACATGCCGGCGGTGAAAATCTTCTGGTACGACGGCATGGGCGGACCTCCCACACCGCGCCCGGCGGGCATCGATGCGTCGGAAAAGCTGGGGGATCTGCCGCGCGAACTACGGCCCGGCCAGCAGCCACCAAGGGTCCCGGCGGATGCCAATGGGTCGCTATTCCTCGGTTCGAAGGGCGCACTTACTACCGGAACGTACGGCGAAGGCACTCGTCTACTACCGGAATCGAAGATGACTGACTACAAGATGCCTCCGGCGTTCCTGACGCGCTCCCCCGGCCACTACCGGGACTGGATCCGCGCAGCCAAAGGCGGCGACCCGGCCTGCTCGAACTTCAACATCGCCGCGCCGTTCACGGAGTGGATCCTGTTGGGAGTCATCGCCTTACGGTACGAAGGCAAGATCGAGTGGGACAGCGCGAACATGCGCATCACCAACAACAAGGAAGCGAACTCGCTGATCCAGCCCAAATACCGCAAGGGTTGGAAGCTGAACTCCTAGCCCAATCTATTCCCTGTTATATCCCTTTTGTGTCAGACCGATCTATCCCTTTTGTGTCAGACCGATCTGACACAAAAGGGATACGCAATCTACCGGGTGCCGGGGGAGGCGCTTATACCCGCCGGCCGTGTCGTACCGCTCAGTACAGCTACCTCAGCGTCCGCCGTCACTGGGAACGCGATCTCCGTGAACCCGATGCTCATCTCCTCGTAACTCTGGTCGCCCCACCGGACCGTCTGCGTCGGATCCGGGTTCGACTTGTTGTTCGCCGAGTTATCGAACACCCCGACATACTCCAACCTCGCTCCCTCCGGCAGCCGGAGCGGCGACTTCAAGTAGTACGTCGTCTGCCAGTTGAAGTCGTACTTCGGGACGTCCAGCAACGGCTCCGTCCGCCCATCTGGGAACACCGCGCGAACCTGAAACGCCTTGCCCCGCAAATGCATGTGAGGTTGCAGTGAGATCAACTCCACCGGCGACTTCATGGTCGCGCTCATCCGCGTGACATAGTTTGGATCCCCGGGCGGGATTGCCATGTTGGCGTCCGCCGGTGTAATCGTCAGCACCCGTTCCCGTGGAGGCTCGCTCGCAAAATACAGCCCCAGTTCGGATGCGTCGGTGGTCTCCTTGCCATTGGGCGTGTAGTGGATCTCGAACACGATGTCGGACCCCTTGCGCAGCAACTTCGCACGGCCGTTCTCCCAAAACGCAGGACGATACCCCGGCTCATACCCCGCCAGCAGTTCGCGACGGTCCGTCTCGCGCTCATCCGGACGGCGCGCCGACCGCTCCGACGACGTCGCCACATACGCGACATCGCGAGGCGCCCCGCTCAGATAGCTCGATCCCGGCGGACGGATGAACGCATTCATATGGTGGACCACCTGCCGCTGGTCGATCCGCCATTCCGCGCCGCGAATCCACTTGTCTTCCTTGAAGTTCGTACCGCGCACGACGAAGACGTAGCTCATGATGCCGCCCGCCGGAATCGGATGCGGCGGTACGCTCACGATCAGGTCCGGCTTCGCCCCTAGCTTCCAACCGGTCGACTGCGTCGTCACCCGAATCGCCGCCGCGCGTTTTCCCTGTGGTGCGCCTTCGTCCACCCAACGCGTTAGCAGCGCCACCTCCGTCTGCGACAACGCGCGCGAGTTGGCAAAATGCGTACTTCCCTTGGGATCGGCATGCCAGGGCGGCATGCTGCGCGACAGTACCGCCGCACGAATCGCCTTCGCCCACGGCCGGATCTCGCTGTACGAGGTAAACGCCATCGGGCCGATCTCGCCCTTCTGATGGCATCCCGTGCAGTGTTTCTCGATCACCGGCGCGACGTCTGCAAAGTCTGTGGGCGTATTGGCTGCCATTGCTGTTGTGCAAGCCGTGGCAGCCGCCACGATTCCGAACCACATAAGGCGCATGCCACGATTATTTCACCATGCGTCTCGCTCGTAAACCCAGTGCCTTAATGGTCTTTGAAAGGTGCACCGGGTGGATGTCCAACAGTTGCGCCGCTTCTGTTTGATTGCCGCCGCTTTGCTCGAGCGCCCGCAGAATCGCGCGACGCTTGGCTTCCAGGATCACCGCCTGCAATGTATCGGGACGATCCGTCAACTCAGGACCAATCGTCTCGTAGATCTCCGGAAAGTCTTCCGGCAGCAGCAACTCGGTCATGCCCATCACCACGGCGCGCTCGATCGCGTTTTCGAGTTCGCGAACGTTCCCCGGCCAATCGTAACGGCACAGCAAATCCCGTGTGCGATTGGAAAGTCCAACCACGCGCCGTTTGGTACGCTGCCGGAATTTTTCCAGAAAATGCGTGGCCAATACCGGAATATCTTCCGGATGTTCACGCAGCGCGGGCATGCGAATCGGGATCACGTTCAGGCGGAAGTACAGGTCCTGCCGGAAGGTGTTCGTCTTCACCATGTCCTTCAAGTCGCGATGCGTAGCCGCAATGATCCGGACATCGATTTTTAGGGGCTTTGAGCCACCCAAACGTTCGATCTCGCGCTCCTGAATCACGCGCAGCAACTTGGCTTGCAAAGGCAGGGAAAGCTCACCGATCTCATCCAGAAAAATGGTCCCGCCATGAGCGAGTTCGAATTTCCCTTTTTTGAGTTGAAGCGCGTGTGTAAATGCGCCTTTTTCATGCCCAAAAAGTTCGGACTCAATCAACTGTTCGGGAATCGACGCGCAATTGATCGCAATGAACGGACGCAGATCCCGGTCGCTATTGAAGTGGATGGCGCGAGCCACCAGTTCTTTACCCGTACCGCTCTCACCCAGCACCAGTACATTGGAGTCCGCCGCTGCGGCCTTGGCGATGTACTGAAGAACAACACGGATCGCTTCGCTATCGCCCTTGATGTCATGCGTGATCCCGAGATCCTCGCGCAGGCGTTCGTTCTCATGAGCAAGCAGCGCCAAGTCGCGCATGTTGGATAGCGACAACGCTACGATATTCCCGATCGCGGCCGCCAGTTCCAGATCCTGATTGTCGAACCGGTTGCTCGGCGATCGCGAATCCAGATAAAGGACGCCAACCTTGCCGATCGGCACCGCAACCAAAGATCGGATCGAGGTAAGCACCAGGCTTTCCGAACTCGGCAACTCAGACGGGACATCGCCGGCCAGAATCGCTAGACCCTCATGCAACACTCGCGCAATGATCGTCCGGCTTACCGGCCAGGATTCATCCCCGGTCCGTCGCCATACACCTTCATATACGACGGGTCCGTCGCCATCTTCGGTGAGGATCAGAGTGGCTTGTTCTGCCTTGGTCAAATCCCGTATCGCTTCAAACACCCGCGATTCGAGAGTTGGCATATCCCGAACCGAAGCGATAGATCGAGCAAATCTAAGTAAGCCACTCAGGTCGCGCAAGTCCCGAGGAACGGGCGTCGCACCAGGGGGTGGAACATGCGGTGTCGCTAATTGTAGATACCGGCTTTCGGCTGGCCGAAGCACAATCGAATGCGTATCGTTTATGTCGAACAGCTGTGACGTTTGCGATTGTGTTAACGGCAAGTGCCGCAGAAAGCGAAATTCCGAGCCTCCCGCCCGGACGGTATCCCCTTCTTGCAGTCTCGCCTCGGTAACAGGTTTGCCATTTAGCAAAGTCTGATTCCGGCTACCCAAATCGCGAACAGATATGCGGCCTGCTTCCCGAACAATGATGAAGTGCCGCCTGGACATTGCGGAGTCCAATATTGCGACTCCGTTATTGGGATCACGGCCGAAGCCCGTCTCTCCCTCTCGGATCTCGATACTTTGTCCCCTTAAAGGCCCGGATTCTGCGACCAGCCAGTAGGGACTACCGCTCTGCGGCGGATCAGGTTCCTGGGGCATTAATGAGGCAAGTATACCGCAATATTCAGGGGATAGATTAACGTTTTGGATGATAGGTATTTTTTGAAATTAGCCAAAATGCTAAGGCTTCTAACTTAGCCATATCGCTAGGTTCGTCCTAAACCCTTGATTTGGAGGCTATCAGCACTAAGTACCCACTTTGGATCGTCACGTGCACCTATAGTTACTTCAAAAGTTTTTTGCGACTCCATTCTGAACGATTCGTCGGCACCCCCCGCTTGAATCGATTTTTAAACCGGTGAGCAACCCTCACCGGTTTTTTTTGGTACTTGTGGCCTAAGTGATTATTGGTATTTTCACGTATCACCCAAGACGAAAAAGTCTGGACGCCCTAAGGTCTTCTGCGTATACTGGAACTGGCTGCCGCACCAGCCTATCTCACGACCAAAGGAGAAGGGTTCCACATGAAAATCAAGTCGAACGTGAAGTCCGGTAACGCGATCTGGGGTGACTAATACCCCCTCGCTGAGTTATCTGGAATACAAGCCGGTGACGAGAAGTCACCGGCTTTTCCTTTTTCCGACGGCTTTATTGATTCACGCCACTCGCCAGGAACCCGCCGTCCACGGCGATCACTTCACCGTTGACGTAGCTCGCTGCGTCCGAACACAGGAAGATTGCAGCCCCTGCAAGCTCCTCAGTCTTACCAAAACGCTTAAGTGGAGTGCGCGTGATAAATTCCTGCCCACGGGGGGTCCCGTTCAGCAAGGACGCGTTGAGCGGAGTAGGAAACACACCGGGCGCAATGGCATTCACCAACACCCCTTTTGACCCCCACTCCACTGCTAGCGATTTGGTTAAGGACGCCACCGCCGCCTTGCTCGCCGCATACGCCGCCACTTCGAACAGCGCGACAAAAGACGAAAGCGACGCGATGTTCACAATCCGCCCGTAACCGCGCTCCAGCATATGCCCGCCGAACACCTGGCAGGACCGCAAGATCCCGGTCAAGTTGGTGTCCAGAATCCCATTCCACTCCTCTTCGCTGACATCCAGAGTAGGCGTGCGCTTGGTACGGCCCGCGCAGTTCACCAGGATGTCCACCTTGCCGAACTTGTTGACGGACTCTTCCAGCAGCGCCTCAAGCGACTTCCGGTCGCCGACATCGGACGTCTGGGCGAGCGACAACTTGCCCTTGGATTCCACCAGTGCAACTGCGGCATCGACTTCGCTCTGGCGCCGGCTGGAAGGGATGACGTCAGCGCCGGCCTCGGCGAGTCCGGCAGAAATGGCGAGCCCGATGCCGGACGTACCGCCGATGACAACGGCAGTCTTGCCGGACAAATCAAAAGGTTGGTAGCTCATGTGTTTCCAACCAGTATAAATCCGGAGTGGATTCGGAAAAGGCCGCTACATTCCACATCCGCGATCGGCCGGAATGTGCCACAGTAGCTTAGATAACAAAAACCAGGGTCCGGGCTTTCAATTCTATTTTCGAGCCCGTTGACCCAATGAAAGAACCGAATGCACCTGCGATCTGCGCAGCTTTCCGGCTGCCGAAGACTGGAAGACGTATCTGCGGGCGGGCGAGTCCTACAACTGCCATCAACACCCGACGACTTCGAGGCAGTGCAACGAATTCAACGGGCGCTGGTGACGTTGGGCCACGCGCTGCCCCGCTCCTTCCCCAATGGTCCCAATAGTGAACCGGACGGCAAGTTCGGCACCGAAACCCGGCAGGCAGTCATTGCCTTTCAAAAACGCGCCTTCCCTAACGACCCTAAGCAATGGGACGGACGCGTAGGTCCCAAAACACTACGCAAGATGGACGAGTTACTACCCGCAGCAGGTCCTGATCCTACGCCTGCAAAGCTTCGTGCGGATCTCGTCGTTCGGTTCCGCGGCGCGGCGACAGCCGGAAATCTTACGCCAGACGGAGTGCTGCCGCGCTCCCTGATCGCGATCTTTAACGAGATGCCGAATCACACCTTCGGCCCGAGAGTACTAATGCACCCGCATAAGTCGCGCGCCGTCGTGCGCGTTGGCCGGCAAACCAACACCATCGGACTTGCCTCCGCGGGTGTCTTCGCTTCCGTTCTTGCCGAACTTCGTTTGATTCACGAGCGGCTTCGCGCCGACCCGGGCAGGATCTTCATTCACGGCAGTTCTTCCGGTGGACGCAACGCCATAGACTTTGCCAACCATTTGTCCACCTTGGGGCTGAAGCCGCATTTTGTTGCCGCCGTGGATGCTGCCTTCTTTCAGGCGGACACCGCATCCCGGCCCGAAGCAAACGTCGATCAACCCACAACAGTGCCCCTATTCACGCCCAGCGCCGGAGCAACTGTAAACCGGCACAATTTCTTCCAAACCAGAGGAAATCACGCCAAGCGTTCCGCTCGACGCGGCTTGCTCTTTACCTCTTCCATGGCCGGTGAAGAGATACACGGAACGCTCTCAGGCTTCATCAATTTGGACTTGACTAGCTTTCTCTCCAGGGAACTTTCCGACGATCAGGCTCATGAAAAATGTGGTCGTCGGGGGACGGATGCGGCTTCAAGACTCATTGCCGACGCGCTCCTGCTGGATGACCAGGACTAATTCGCTCTATTTCCGGCCCAAATGCAGCGCGACCGCCCCAAACGTCAACTGCTCGAACTCCACCGCGCCGTACCCGGCCTCCAGCATTTTCGCCCTCAACCCTTCCGCATTCGGGAACTTCCGAATCGACTCCGGCAAGTACTCATACGCCTCGCCGGACCCCGAAATCATCCCGCCAACACGGGGCAGCAAGGTGAATGAAAACCAGTTGTACACCGCCGCAAACAACCGGTTATTCGGCTGCGAAAACTCCAAAATCGCCAACGTACCGCCAGGCTTCAGCACCCGCAGCAGTTCCCGCAAACCGCGTTCATAGTTCGAAAAATTCCGGAACCCGAACGACACCGTTACCAGGTCCAGCGACGCATCGGCCAGCGGCAACTGCAGTCCATCACCTTCGAACAGCTTGGACCGAAAGCCCTTCGCCGCTACCTTGCGCTGCGCCTCAACCAGCATCGGATGACAGAAGTCCGCACCCAGCACCGGCGCCCCGCGACGTTTCTCTAAAGACAGCATCACATCGCCCGTACCGCAGCATAAATCCAGGACGCGAGCGTTCGGATCGGTCAACACATGCGCGACACGATTGGTTAAGCGGCGGCGCCACAACCGGTCCAGGTTGAACGACAGCAGATGGTTCAGCAGGTCGTACCGTCCGGCGATCTTGCCGAACATCCCACGCACCCAGACGGACGCCTGCTGTTCGTTCGTAATCCCTTTCGGTGTCGTACCGCTGCTCGTGCTCATGCTGCTGCTGCCCGCTCAAACCCCGCAAGGATCGACTGCAGGATCACCGTCGGATCAATCCCCGACTGTACCCGCACCGCGCCAATCTCCGTCGGCAGCACAAAGTGGACCTTGCCCTGAATCGTCTTCTTGTCGCTCGCCAACCGGCCCAGCAGATTCTGGGCGGAAATCCCATCCATCGAAGGGATCGGACCGTACATCTTCACCACCCGGTGAATCCGTTCGCCCACCGCAGCATCCAGGGTCCCGACCCGCACCGCCAGATCCGTCGCCGCGTGCATCCCGTACGCCACTGCCTCACCATGCAGGAACCGTTTGTACAGCGTCTCTGCCTCCAGCGCATGCCCGATGGTGTGGCCAAAGTTGAGGATACGGCGCAGGTCGCCCTCGCGCTCGTCCGCCGTCACCACCTCGCACTTGATCCGGACCTTATCCGCGATGATGCGATCCACAGCGTCGGGCTGTTGCGCCAGCACTTCCTCACTGTGGCTTTCCAAAAACTCAAACAGGGCGGCGTCACGGATCACACCCCCTTTGATGATCTCGTAGAGCCCGGCGCGGTACTCCCTTTCGGGCAAAGTACCCAAAACCTGGGGATCCACCAGTACGACTAGCGGTTGATGGAAGGCCCCGAACAGGTTCTTGCCCGCCACAAGGTTGACGCCCGTCTTGCCGCCGACAGCAGCATCCACCTGCGCCAGCAAGGTCGTCGGAACCTGAATCACCGGGATGCCGCGCATAAAGGACGCTGCCAAAAACCCGCCAATGTCCGTTACGATCCCGCCGCCGACAGCCACCAATAGGCTGGACCGGTCGGCCCCATGTTGCACCATCTCTTCGGCCAAAGCCTCCACCTCGGCCAGGCGCTTGTTCTCCTCGCCGCCGCGGAAGTACAGCACGTGGTCAAACGGCGGGAACTTCGACCCATGCAGTTCCCACACGTCGCGCGTGGTCAAAACAAAGATCTTGCCGGTCTTGGGAGGAACAAAGTCCTGGATTTGGGAAAGCACCCCGCGCCCGACACACGCGTCGTAATCGCGCTGGGGCGTGGTGACGGAAAAACGCTGCACTGTCCTTCTATTATGCCGTGATCGCCTAGCGCTCCCCGCACAAATCCTCACAGCGGACATACAAGTCCGCTTGCCACCGTACACCGCCCGCTCACCGGAAAACTGTACTACCCGACCGCGACGGTCTGTTCTCATGACAGCTTGCGACGCCTTTACACGCTCCTGCTCCTCCCCCTGCTCTCCATCGCAGCGGACCTCACCGGCACCGTCACCGGACCCGGCGGCGGCCCCCTTGCCGGCATCACCGTACAAGCCGAACCCGGCTCCCTTAAGGTCACTACGGGCGCCGACGGCAAGTTCACCCTCAACGTCGCCGCTGAGGGCAGCACCTACTGGATCACCGCCACCGGACTCGGCTACATCCCTGTCCAACTGGAAGCCAAAGCCGGCGCGCCGTTCAAGGTGGAAATGCAGACCGTGCAAACCGCCGTCGACGTCACAGACCGTCTCGACGATTTCCTCGCCACCAACTCCGTCAGCGTCACCAAATCGCCCGAAAACCTACTGAATCTGCCGTACGCCATACAAGTGCTGCCCAAGGCCCTGTTCGACGATCGCGCCCAGCACGACATCAAAGGGCTCTACCGCAACGTCAGCGGCATCACCGACTCGGCCTACTCCGCCATGACCTTCCGCGGCTTCACCCAGCGCGAGGTCCTGTTCAACGGCATGCGCGGCAACCCCTATGGGAGCCTCGAAAACGACATCAACGACGCAGGCTTCAGCACCAGCCAGGGCCGCTTGTCCAACGTCGAGTTCGTCGAAGTATTGAAGGGTCCTGCGGCCGTCCTGTTCGGCGCGGGCGAGGCCGGAGGCGTGGTCAACTTCGTCACCCGCAAACCCAAGAACGTACACTCCGTCGAAGCCGGCTTCCGCACCGGATCCTTCGCACAAAAGGGCGGCAACATTGACCTCAGCGGTCCGCTGTACAAAAAATCTTTGTTCTACCGTACGGCCTGGTACCAGGAAGACCGCCGCCTGTTCCGCCACAACGCGCGCAACGAGAACTCGCACCTCGCCACCGGGCTATCCTGGCGCGCCGGCGAAAGTACGTCCGTCTCCGCCGACTTCGAGTACATCGATCAGTACCTGCCCGCCCATCGCCTCCGCGGCATCCCGATCCGCGCCGACGGTACCTTCCTGGCCGCTCGCGAGTGGAACAACGCCGAACCTTCGGACTCTTCCGCGCTCCAGGCCCGCGTCCTCAACACCCGCTTTGACCATGCCTTCACCTCGTCGCTCCGCATGGACGGCTCCTATCGCTTCCTCAATTCCGAGCGCCCGGAACTGTACCATGAGCCTCGCGGCATCACGCCGGACGGCTTGTCGATGCGCCGCGAGTTCCGCAATCAGTACCGCGCCAATACAGACCAAGCCGTGACTCTGAACGGCTACCAGCGCGCCGAAACCGCCAAGTTTGGCGTACACAACTTCGTCTTCGGCTACGAGTTTGTCCGGCAGGATTGGTTCGGCCGCTACGGCACCGCGCGCGACAGTGGCCGCGGAGGTCCCGTGCCGGACATCAGCCTGCTCAATCCGGTGTACGGCCTCACCAACGGCGGCCGTTACACGATCGCCGCTTTCACCCGTCAGGACATTGACTCCACCCGCAACGGCTTCTTCCTGCAGGACCAGATCACCGTACATCCGCGCTTTCAGATCCTGCTCGGCGGCCGTATTGAACGCCTGCGCGACGTCGGCACCGCGCCCGATCCCCTGTCGTTCTCCGCTACAGCCGTTACCGGACGCCTCGGCGCTGTCTACCGCGTCGCCCCGCGCTGGAGCCTCTTCGGCAGTGTGAGCAACAGCTTCAATCGCGCCCCGGCATTGGCCCAAACCCCGCTGGCCAACGGCCCGCACGACCCCGAAACCGGCGTCCAAGTGGAAGGCGGCGTCAAAGCGGAACTCGCCAATCAGCGCGTACTCTTCACCTCCACGGTGTACCGCATCCGCAAGAACAACGTGCTCCGTCCCGACCCCGTCTTTGGACCCCGTGGCGACAACTTCGCCGCCGTACTTCCGGTCGGTTCGGTCGTCAACCAGGGTATTGAGTTCGACGTCACCGGACGCGTTACCCGCGACCTCAGCGTCATCGCCAACTACTCGTTTCTGGACTCCGAAATCCGGCAGGACCGCTTCACGCCCGCCGCTGTCGGACGCCCCATGCCCAATGCCGTACGCCACGCCGCAGGCCTGCACGTCCGCTACGACATTCGCCGCACCGGCACCGCCCTCACCGTCGGTTCCGAAGCTCGCGGACAGTTCTTTGAGCCATACGCAGGCACTCGTGCCCCTGGGTACGGCATTTGGGACCTCGGCGTCTTCCAGCGTGTCGCCAACAACGTCGAACTCCGCGCCACGCTTGAAAATGTCGCTGACAAGGTGTACGGCACCGCGCTGTTGTTCGCGGCACGCGCCGGCAACATGCCCGGCGCACCTCGCACCGCCACCTTCACCATCCGCTACATTTTCCCTGCACCCAAGCGCTAATGTCCTCGCGGCTGGTCTCCATCGACGTACTCCGTGCCCTGGTCATGATCCTCATGACCATCGACCACGCCCGTGAGTACTCGTCCGGACCCGGCCGCGTCAGTGACCCCATGGACCTGTCGAAGGTCACGCCACTGCTGTACACTCTGCGCTGGCTATCGCACTTCTGCGCGCCGACTTTCGCCTTGCTGATGGGCATCTCCGCAGGCTTCCGCCCCGATGCCGCCCGCCTCGCCAAGCGCGGACTGATGCTGCTGCTATTGGAGTTCACCATCATCGACTGGTCGTGGACCTTCAACCCGCTATGGCATCGCAAGTTCTGGCAGGTCATCGCGGCACTCGGAGCCAGTTGCCTTCTCATCGCCGCGCTATCGCGGTTGGGACACCGTGCCGTACTCGCCATCGGCGCGCTGATCCTTGCCACCCACAACCTGTTTGACCATGTCCGCTTCCCGGAAGGTACGCCCGTACATTACGTCTGGTCGTTCCTGCACCAGATGAACGTACTGCCTTTGGGCGGTGGCTTTGAGGTCCGCACCACGTACCCGTTCCTGCCGCTGGCCGCGATCGCGATGCTCGGCTATGGCATCGCCCCATGGTTCCGCTTGCCCGATGCAAGACGCCGTCTCGCCATCACAGGTGCGGCCTTCCTGGTGTTGTTCGTGCTGTTACGTACGGTGGTCGGCTACGGCGATGCGGGCGCCTTCGGCGGTACGCTGATGTCGCTTGGCAACGTCACCAAGTACCCCGTGTCCTTGCAGTTCGCCTTGATGACCCTGGGACCCGCGCTGCTGTTCCTATCCTTCACCCATCCGCTCACCAACGCTCCCCAATGGATACTCACATTGGGACGTTCGCCGCTCATCTTCTACGTTGCGCACTTGTACCTGTTGCACGCCCTGGCATTGCTCGCCAGCCTCGCCATGGGCCTCGGCATCGCCGACTTCAGCAAGAGATTTGGCGGTATCCCGGAAGGCTTCGGCTTCCCGCTTTGGGTCACCGTACCCTTCGCGCTCGCCACCGTCGCGATCCTAGTGTTCGTACTGCAGCGTTACCAGATGCTGGCCGCGCGGAAGCACCAGCATTTTCTGCTTCACAGCTAGCGCCACCGGCTCGCCGTCCACTTCCATGGACTTCGGCATCGGTCCGGTGAGCCTGCAGTACGCCCTCGCCGAGCTTTCATAAGCGAGGTCCAGCGTCTTCGCACCGGCCGCGACGGACGTCAACCGAGCGTTGCACCCGGCGAGCCTCGGCTCTGTCTGCCCAGCCGTAGACGGCGCAATTGTATGCGTACCCGCAGGCAGCCAGATCGTGTCGCCATCGCGCAACGGCCACGATGTGTGCCCGTTCACTGTTACCGAAACCCCCGGCGTCCACGGAATGCCCACGCCATCGCGCGACGTGATGGTCATCGCTTCCCCGCGCTGCTCGAACCCGGTGACCGCGGCTGCCGCAGAGCCGATCCAGGGTTCGTCCTCGCGTGAAATCGAGCTTTCAAAATACAGCGCGACCCGCGCAAACGCGCCCGACGCCAGGTGGATCAACTGAAACAACTCCGTACCCGTCTGCTGCTTGGTCGGGTACACATCCTGATACCGCTCCACGATGTTGATGTCGATCGCCAGCTTGTTGGGGCGCTGCGTCAACGGCTGATACTTCGCCGCGATCTCGGGATAGCGCTTCGGTCCCAGATTCCAAATCGTCGCCGGATCCTCAATCAAGAACGTCACGTCGCGAGGCTCAATCAGCGGCAGCAACCCCGCCGCATCCGCCCCCAGCAGATCCTTCATCCGCGTATCGAACTGATCGTCGATATGCGTCACCACCAGGTCCAGCCAAGGCTTTGATCGGCGTACGCCGCCGATCACATCCAGCCATTCCAACTGCTGCCGCTGCGCCAACTTCCGCCGGTAATCCAAAAACTCCCGCGACCCGAACTCGCGCGTTGCATCCTTGCCCGTCAGCTTGCGGAACTCCGCCTGTACATCTGCATTCATCGGCGTAAAGCGCGCAGGATTCGCCGCGCCTTCCAGCGACTCAAAGTACAACTCCGCCAGATTCACGCCATCCCAATCGTGCTTGCTCAGCAGATTCTTCACACCAGCCGACACCGCCGCAAACGCATCGCGATTCGTCAGGTTGATCAGCTTGCGCCAGTCCAGATGCGCGTCCTGCTGTAGCGCTGTTTTTTCGCGCCATTCCGGATGCTGCTCCCAGAACTTCTCGCTCACATGAGGCAATTCCAGCCACGCGTAAACCAGGATGCCCTCTTTGTGGCAAGCCTCAATCAGCTTCTTCAAAAAGTCCGAATCCGGCTCGTCGTAAAAGTGCCAAGCCGCTACCTGCAACCCCGCGATGCCGGCCTTGCGCCAGCGCCGCGCAAAGTAATCGAGGTCCACGCGCAGCCGGTAGGACGAATCAAAGAACGCCCACAACCGTTGGGACCGGAACGGTGTCGCCAATCCAAGGTCGCCCAGGCTTTGCAGCAAATACGGGAACCGCTCGTACCCTTCCGCACCCGGCGTAACCGCCATCCAAAGTACCCCGCCGCGACCCAGCTTGACACCCGCCACCAATGGCGCCGAGGTCCAGCGTTCGGCGGCAAACACCGTGGCATCCGGCGGTACGGTCCAGATCGGTAACTCCACCGCCTTCTCCCAAACCATCGACAGATGCGGCACCCGCTCCTCGCGTACGCTCTGCGCATTCACACGCTTCGCGGTGGGCCTGAACCCCAATGTCTCCGCAATCGCGGACTCGCCTTCGAGCACCAAAAACATCCCCTGCTCGACCCGAGCCCGCCACTCCTCGGCATGCGTTTCGCTACCGCGGCGGATCACCACCACGCCGGCCGCGCCACCGCGAATCGGCTGGAACCCCGCGGATCCCAAGATCTTCGGCCAAGGTCCCGGATCATCGCCCAGCACATGGTACGTCGGGGGCTGCAACGTCGCGGCCATGCCAACAAAAGCAACAAAGAACAAACCAACCGCTTTACTTGCTGAACGCATACCAAAGCCCCGCCCGCGTGTCGCTGTACCTGCGCCCTTGCGGCATGTCATAAAAATGTGTCCCTCGCAGATGCTGCACCAGAAAGTACATCGAAGGCGGCAGCGCGCCCCACCGGAACCTCGCCCCAGGGCCCTGCTCCGCATAGTTCGCCCAGGCGAACCGCTTTACGTCCGTCGTAGCGTTGAAGCTCCAAAACCCCTGCAGATGAAAGCCGCTCTCTTCGCCGCGCGGAAGCGTGTATCCAAGCTTGTTCTGCGAATAAAACAGCCAGTCCCGACTAAACCGGCTCACAAACACAAAATCGTTGACGGTTTCAAAGAACGCACCCGACTTCGGCGCTCCCAGATTCCGCCCATAGGACCTGCTGGCAGAAATCCCACCGCGATAATCCGGCGTCATCAACCCCGTACCGTTGCCGCGACCCAGGTACCGCAACGCCTGTCCCGCCTCGCCCCACGCCATCACACCCTTCCATACGGAGGTCCGCAAGCCGACGCCCATGATGAACGAACTCTCGGACAGGTACTGCGGCGGCAAGTCGCCTCGCTCGCGCGCCTGCCGACGGACATCGCCAATAAAGCGCGTACTCAAATACGGCCGCACCGGAAGCTTGCCCAGCTTGAACTCCGTCTTGATCTGCGCGTACCCGAACCCGTTGTCCCAACGCCGCGAATAGAACGGAAACAGCCACACCGAAGTCTGCGTCCGCGCCAGCGACGGCGCCAGATTCTTGTACGCGCGATCCGCCTCCGCCGCCTGCTTGGGATCGGGACTCCGCCGCGCCAGATTAAACCACTGCACCGCCGTACGATCGTCCTGCAGCGTATTGTTGGCCCAGCCAAGCTGCAGCATCACGCCAAAGTCGATGGGGTCCGTCTCATGCGCCACCTTCAGATACCGCACCGCATCCTGCATGAACCCGGCGTCCAGACTCTTCTTCGCCAACTCGCGAGCCTCGCGATTCACCTTCTGTTCCGGCGTTTCCGGACGCCGCTTCAACGTCTGCGGCAGGTGCAACGTCTTGCGTACACGATCCGAAAGCTCATCGTCTTCTTCATGGCTCAGTACCTTATCGAGCAAAGGCCGCGCGCTGCCCGCAAGCTCCGCCTGCGTCAACCATAGGAACCCCAACTGCGCCGATGCCAGCCGGTCCTTCGGCGTGTCCTTGGTGATCCGTTCGAACTCTTTCTGCGCCTCGTCCTTCTTGCCCATCTCCAGCAGCAGGTACGCGAACTCGCGCCGCAACGGCAGGTTCTGCTCATCCAGGCTCAGCGCATTTTGAAACTCGTACACATACGGATAGCGCGACGGCAACAACGCCCGCGCCCGATCCGCCGTACGAGGATCCGCCCCGCGCGACGCCGCAATCAGAGCCGCATTCGCCTCTTCGGGACGGTTGAGTCCCTTCCAGACGCGACCCAGGTCCAGCAGGAAGGACCGCATGTCTCGCCGAAGCTTCCAGGCATACTGATAATGCTGTGCGGCAAGTTCCAGCTCATCGCGATTCTCAGCCAGACGGGCCAGTTCCTCATGGGCCGAAAAGCTGTTTGGGGTCTCGATGACGGCCTGCTTCCACCGTGCAATGCCCTCTGCCAGCGGTCGATCCACATTCTGGAACGCCTGCACTGCATTGGCCCGGATCGTCGCGTCCGCAGCCGTCTTTGAAAGGCGCAAAAAGGTGCGCCGCGCCTCGATCGGTTTACGCGTTTCATAGCAGAGATAGGCATACTCCAAAGACAGTCGCTCGGTGTTGGGCGACTGGACCTGCGAACTCGCCAGCACGACCTCAAATTCGTCGCGGGCCAACGCCGTTTCGCCGGTTTTGAGCAGCGTGTACGCATAGTCCTGCCGAAGAGAAGGATTATTGGGATTCGACCGCAGCGCCTTGCGAAACTCGGATAGCGCAAGGTCATAATCACGGGCGTTCAGCGCCTGATACGCGGCATTTGCCGCGCTCACCGCGCTGTTATCTGCTGCGTATGCAGATACCTGCAGCAGTACTACGGCCAGCGCCGCGATCTGGCGTAGGAACATCATCGGCTATATAGTGCCGGGAAGAGGGAAATTTCTCAGGCATTATCTTCCGCTAGAGTGGAGATTGGGAGGGGAGTCATCACTGCAACTGCGGGGAGCGGACAAGGGAATTCCCGTACAAAACGCTCCAGGCATTGGTTTGCCGGAATCAGCTATGTGCTTCTGGCTGCTGCCCTTACGGTGGCAGGCATCGGCGCGTTCTGGCTCCAGCGCACCGCCGCGTCGATTCGCCGCCAATCGACCATCGACGAAGCCAAGCCGGCCGACGTCATCATCGTCCTAGGCGCCGCCGCCTATCGTGGACGCCCATCCCCGGTGCTCGAAGCACGCCTCAACCACGCCCTGTTTCTGTACCTCCAAAAACTCGCCCCCAAGATCCTCACCACCGGAGGCGCGGGCGGTGACCCCAACTTTACCGAAGGCGAAGTCGGCCGCACGTACCTGAGCCGTCGCGGTGTTCCCGCCGAGGACATCCTCGTCGAACCCGAAGGCGAAAGCACCGTACACTCCCTGGCTGCCGCCAGCGAAATCATGCGCAAGTTCGGCATGCGAACCTGCATCGTCGTCAGCGACGGCTACCACATCTTCCGCGTCAAGCGCGTCCTAGAGAGCCGCGGCTACCAGGTCTACGGCTCCCCCCGCCCCGAACAGATCAAGCTCGACGAAACCCGCCGGGACTGGCTGCACTACCGGCAAGCCGTCGCCTACGGACTCTGGCGCGTCGGCATCAACATCTGACCTCCCAACTCCTGCCGTTCCACCCGCTTTTTTGCATTTTCAATCCCGAATCTTGATTTAAGACCAATTCAGTCTTACTATGGGCTCAAGGACCCCGATGCTGCAACTCACTTGCACTTCGCGACCCTCTCACGGACGCCTATGCACAGCTGCACCGTTCGCGTATCCACCGCCTCCCCCGTAACCGCGGCCATACAAACCCCGCTCGTCTCCGCGCTCGATCACGTCATCTGGTCGGTGGCCAATCTGGACGATGCCGTCGACCGTCTCACACGCCGCATGGGCTTCCCCATCGCTCCGGCCGCTCCCGCCCATCCCCGAGCCTTGCGAACCGCCACCGTCGCCATCGGCGACCTTCCCGTGCGCCTCGTGGAACGCGCCGAATGGCATGCCAGCCAACCCATCGGTTTAGCCATGCGGTCGGACCTTCCCCTCACTGACGTCGAAGCTGAGGCCGATGCACGAGGTCTCCACGGCAGCGGCATCTTCATGATCGCCGGCAAGCCCCGCGGCAACATCGCCTGCTACGCGCTATCCGGAATCCTCGCCCCGGGCGACCCCGGTCTTCTCGTCGTCCAGTACATGATGGGCGATACCAGCACCAACCACAGCGGTGCCGAACCACGCCTCCACGGTGGAAGTCCGTTAGGCATCGCCCGCGACGTCCGCGCTCAGGTGGACGTAGCCTCCGCCGCCTCCATGTCCCGCTGGCGAAAAGTCCTGTGCGACCGTGTACCACCCGGACTTGTCCTCCGCGCCGGTGAACGCGACGGTCTTTCCGCCCTCCTCCTCCGTGCGGCAAACCTCTGGAATCTGCAAACCGTGTGGAAAGACGCCGGCGTAGATTGCGCTTTGTCCAATAGGCGCCTGCTCGTGCATCCATCGCAAACCGGGGGTCTACCAATCGAAGTCGAGGAAGGATAAGGTAAGGAATGCGCCTTTGGTCCGCTCTGTTACTGTTGTTGCCGCTGGTTTCCGCTTCCGCCGCCGATAAGAAGGACGATAAGAAGGACGACACACCTCCCAAAATCACCAGCGAACACTACCGGATCTACCGCGCCGACGGTACCCCTGCCTCGCTAGCGGACATCCTGGCCCGCGCCAAAACCGCCAACGCCGTATTCCTCGGCGAGACCCACAACGATCCTGCCGCCCACCACCTCGAAGCCGAAATCTTCCGCAGCCTTGCCGATGCCGGACCCGTCCAACTCGCGATGGAAATGTTTGAGGCCGACACGCAAATCGTCCTCAACGAGTACCTGGCCGGCCTGATTACAGAAGAACAATTGATCTCCGCCGGACGTGCCTGGAAGAACTACAAGCAGGATTACCGCCCGATGGTGGAGATCGCTAAGGAGCGGAAACTCCCGGTCATCGCCGCCAATGCACCCCGCCGTTACGTCAACCGTGTCAGCCGTCTCGGACGCGCTTCGTTAGACGAATTATCCACCACTGCACGCCAGTGGCTACCGCCCCTGCCGTATGCCGAAGCAACTGAAGCGTACGCTACAAAATTCAATAAAATAATGGCCTCGGCAATCCCCGCCGGATCCGCAAATCCAGGGGCCCCGAAGCGCGACCCCAAATGGGGACTCGACGCCCAAAGTCTCTGGGACGCCACCATGGCATATTTTGTCTCCCAAGCCCTCGAACGCCACCCCAAGCAGCAGGTCGTGCACGTCAACGGTGGCTTCCACACCGAACAAAACATGGGACTTGTCGATCACCTCAAGCTCTACCGCCCGGGCGTCGACGTAATGGTTGTCACCATGCGCCCCTCCAAAGAGATCGCAAAATTCGACACCGCCAACGACACCGGGGCCGGCGATTTCGTCATCCTGACCGACGCAAAACTACCCCGGTCGTACGATGCAAATCCACCGAGTTCGGATAAGGGTGGGAAAAAGAAGAAAAAAGAAAAGAAAAAGAAGGATTAAATCAACAAATCACTCATCTGGGTGATGACTGCTGTAGGACACCGGCTATACGATAGAGGCGGGCGGATGGGTGGACCATCGCTCCGTCGCACCGATGTTGGAGCTTTTCTCTAACATCGTTTTTGTTTTTTCGCGGCGATTTCGAACCCACGGTTCGGTTGCTCCGAGGCCGGACCGTGGCTTTTGTCTCTCCCGGCCCCTACGCCTGCTGCCAGCGCTTCAAACCCTTCGCCGCAATATCCCGCCGGTAATGTGCCCCGTCAAACGCGATCTTGCCCACCGCGTCGTACGTTCTGGCAATCGCCTCCGGCAGGTCCGTACCCGAAGCTGTAACCCCCAACACGCGGCCTCCTGCCGTCACCAGATCGTTCCCCGCCCCTAGCTTCGTCCCCGCCTGGAACACCACCGCGCCCGTCGCCGCAGCGTCCTCAAGCCCCGTAATCCGGTCCCCCGCACGAGGCGTTGCCGGATAACCCGCCGCCGACATCACCACGCAAACCGAAGGTTCCGTCTTCCAATCAAAGGACTTACCCGCCAATCCGCCCGGCTCCGCCGCCGCCAGCAGGATCTCGCCAAAGTCGCAATCCATCCGGTGCATCAACGCCTGCGTCTCCGGGTCGCCCAGCCGGACATTGAACTCCAACACCTTAGGACCCGCCGCCGTCATCATCAGCCCGGCGTACAGAAATCCGCTGAACCCCAACCGCGCCACCGCCGGCTCAATCACCGTACGCATGACATCCGCGCCCTGCTCCGCCGTCAGAATCCGCCCATCGCAATACGACCCCATACCCCCGGTATTCGGCCCCGTATCGCCGTCAAAAATGGTCTTGTGATCCTGGGTCGGCTCCAGCGCCACCGCGGACTTCCCGTCGCACAGCGCAATAAAGCTGACCTCTTCGCCGATCAAAAATTCCTCGATCACCAGCCGCGGCCCCAAGGTACGTACCGCCTCGCGCGCCTCCTCAGCCGTATGCGCGATGATCACGCCCTTGCCCGCCGCCAACCCGTCGGCCTTGATCACCACCGGCAGCTCAGGAAAGCCCTCTAGCGCCCGCAGTCCATCCTCTACCGTCTCCACCCGCGCGAACCGCGCCGTGGGAATCCCGGTGTCCACCATGAACTGCTTGGAGTACATCTTGCTGGCCTCCAACTGCGCATTCGCCGCCGTCGGACCCACAATCTGCAAACCCTCCGCGCGGAACTGATCGACCACCCCGGCCACCAGCGGCGCCTCAGGACCTACCACCGTAAGGTCTACGTCAGCCTGCCGTGCTGCGGCTAAGAAATCGCCGCCAGGAATCGACGTACCACCATGAGCTGTAATCCCGGGGTTGCCAGGGCAAGCGAATACGGTATGTCCGTTAGCCAAAAGTCGCCAGGCAATGGCATGTTCGCGGCCGCCGCCGCCGATCACCAGAATTTTCATGGGGGGAACAAACGTAAGTGTACCGTTTTTAACAGGTTTTCTAAAGAGAACCACTTACTTAGCCGATGGACACTATATCGCGTGATTGCCACGCGTTTGGGAACCGTTTGCCAACAGCCGAACTATCACCGGAACTCGCCGACGCAGCGGATGTACTAAGCGACCAGTTGCGCTCGCAACTGCAGCGCATGTCCGCACTGCTCGAGCGCGATGTCGAAAAGCTGGACCAGCGCTTTCAGGCCAAGCTCGAAAAGCAGGGCTACCTGGCGCCCCAGCGTACCGCCCTTGCCGCCATCACCTTTGGCAACGCGGTACGCATCCTCGCCGGTGGTCAGCCCGCGCTCAAGTTCATTGAGCAGGTGGAATACAGCGGCCGCCGCCTGGCCAAGCTCAATCTACCTCCTAGCGCGATCGTAGAAGCCCTCCAGGAGTACGATCAATTGCTAACGGCGCGCCTCCGCAAGGCCTCGTCCGATCCGGCGCAACAAGCGAATTTTCAATGGGTTCGGGAACAGATCCACTTCTGTGTGATCCTCACCCTGAACAATGCGTACTACCAGGTTCGCGAAGCGGAAACAGAAGCTTTTTACGAGCTCTTCCGCGTCGAACTCGAATCGCACAACCTCGAAGAACTACTGCGCCGTTTCTTACAGACCTTAATGGGCGTCTGTGGCGCCGACGCGGGCGAACTCGGCCTCTTGAATGCTGCGGGTACCGACTGGACGTTCGTCGCCTCCCTCCCCGCCGATCAGAATCCTGTCCCGCCGGTCAATCCTAAGCTGAACCTCCGCGCCATCGCCAAGCCCAAGTTTGTGGATTGCCGTACGGCCCCGGCCAGCGCACTGCTCGACGCTTCGTGGAAAACCAAGTACGAGTCCTGCTGGTCCATCCCGCTGTCGAAGGACGGTAAGGTCGCGGGTATCATCCAATTCGGCTTCCGGTCCTTCTATGAGTGGCTGCCGCGCGAACAGGAACTGCTCGCCGCCGCCGCCGAACGCTGCCTGATGGCCGCCGAAAAGACCCGTCTGATGGAGCATCTCGCCGCCAGCGAAGAACAGATCCGGCAACTCGCCGAACATATGTTGCACGTCGAGGAGATGGAGCGCCGCCGCATCAGCCGTGAGCTGCACGACGAGGCGGGCCAATCGCTCCTTTGTATCCGCCTGCAAATGGAACTGCTCGAATCCGAGCTACCGGAACAGGAAGTGGAATCCCGCCGCAAGCTACGCGAGGCGCGGGACCTGACGGAACGCACCATCCTTGAAATGCGCCGTCTTATCGCCGCCTTAAGCCCGGCGGTTTTGGAATCGCTCGGCCTCGGCGCGGCGTTGCGCCAACTGGTCGCACGCTTCCAGCGCGTACACCCCATCCGGGTCAAGTTAAGCCTAGCCCGGCTGGGTGGATTGCCTCAGAAAATCGAGGTGATTGTATACCGGCTGGTGCAAGAGTGTTTTAACAACATCGGCAAACACTCCAAGGCAACTACTGTAAATGTTTCGGTAAGTTCAGCCGATGGAGTACTAAGGCTCAACGTGGAAGACAACGGCGTTGGGTTTGTTGTGGAAGAAGCGCTAGCCCGGCGGGACTCTTTCGGTCTGTCGGGGATGCGTGAGCGAGTGGCTCTGTTAGGGGGCCGTTTCCGGGTGTCCAGTTCGCCCAAAAGTCGCGGTCAAAAGCGCAGCGAACGTGGCACAAGGATCTCGATTGAGCTTCCAGTCGCGGAAAACGAAGTGATTCCGGCTGGGGAGCGAGCGGTGGCACTGGCGGCGGCACGTACGTCCCATGAGGCCCCGGTCCGCAGACGTAGTAGTGGGGGAGCCTCTCCGGAGGACAACCCGGGTGCAGTGGCATTGATGCGAAAGCTGGCTGGTGCCGGCGTGTCGATCCCGCCCCGGCAGCAACAACGCGAGCAAGTAACAACTGCAGCGGGAATCAAACCAACCCGCGCATACAGGCCAGTGCGTACCAGGCAGTAGGAGGGCAGTAAGGAATTATGGCGAAGATCCGGATTTTGTTGGCGGACGATCACACACTGTTCCGCCAGGGCATCAAAACGCTGATTTCAGCGGAACTCGACATGGAAGTTATCGGTGAGGCCTCCAATGGCGGAGACGCCGTGGAGAAGGCCGCTGAGGTCCGGCCCGACGTCGTTCTGATGGACATCGGAATGCCGGGGCTGAGCAGCTTTGAGGCAACTCGTCAAATCCGTAAGAACCGGCCGGAAACCAAGGTTCTCTTCCTCACCATGTACGACGATGAAGACTACCTCGTCGAAGGTATGGAAGTGGGCGCCTCTGGCTACGTCCTCAAGGACAGCCCGTCCCAGCAGCTCGTCGCCGCCGTGCGCGATATCTGCCGTGGTGGCAGCTATCTGAGCCCCCGCATGCTGTCCCAGCTCGTCGACGACTTCCGCTCCCGCATCAAGTCGGCCAACCGTCTGCCGCGCTTTGCCACCCTCACCACCCGTGAGCGCGAAGTGCTCAAAATGCTGGCCGAAGGCAACTCCGTCAAGGAAATCGCCTGCGACTTGAACCTCAGCGTCAAAACCGTCGAGGCTCACAAGTTCAACCTGATGCGCAAGCTGGATATCCACAACAAGGCGCAGCTCGTCCAGTACGCCATCCAGAAGAAGATCATCAAGATCCCGAATCTGGCGTAAGCTTGCCGCAAGGCCGTTTGGCGCTACCATTGCAAGCGTAACGTCTAATGATTCCAAAAGTTAGAAAAGCGGTATTCCCTGCGGCCGGCCTCGGCACGCGCTTTCTCCCCGCGACGAAAGCGATGCCCAAGGAGATGCTGCCGCTTGTGGATAAACCCCTCATCCAGTACGGCGTGGAAGAGGCCATCCACTCGGGAATCCAAAACATTATCATCGTCACCGGACGCGGCAAATCCTCGATTGAGGACCATTTCGATGTCTCTTTCGAAATGGAGCAACTTCTGAGTTCGAAGAACAAGAAGGAACTTCTGCAGGTTGTGCAGAGCGTCTCGGAGATGACCAACCTCGCCTACACGCGGCAAAAGCAGGCCCTGGGCCTCGGCCACGCAGTCCTGCAGGCCAAGGAACTGGTGGGTCCCGAACCCTTTGCCGTCGTCCTCTCTGACGACGTCATCGACGCCGGTGTACCCTGCCTCCGCCAACTCCTCGATGTGTACGACTTCTACGGCGCCTCCGTAGTTGCCCTGATGGAAGTCCCCAAGGACCAGATCTCGGCCTACGGCGTGGTCGATGCCGAACCCATCAGCCACGTGGCCGGGGGCGACCGTCTGTACCGCATCCGCAACCTGGTGGAAAAGCCCAAGGCAGAAGAAGCCCCGTCGAATCTCGCCATCATCGGCCGCTACGTCCTGACGCCGGAAATCTTTGGTTCCATTGAGTCCATCGAACCCGGCAGCGGCGGCGAACTCCAGCTCACTGATGCCCTAAAGCATCTGCTCCGCAGCCGCCCGATTTACGGTTACAAGTTCGAAGGTTCCCGCTACGACGCGGGCGACAAGCTCGGCTTCCTCAAAGCCACCGTCGAATTCGGCCTCAAGCGGCACGACCTCGGCGGCCCCTTCCGCGAATATCTCAAAAAGCTCACGCTCTAACCGGCACAAACAAAAAGGCCTCCTGCCAAAACAGGAGGCCTTTTCTCATTTATATCGGACCCTGGTTCCCGTCCACCTTCTGACCGCTCACTAGCGCCGTAAACAGCCCGAAGTTGAAGCTGAACAGCGCTCGTAACGCAGCCCCAAACAAGAACCCCAGCCCGGCGCCAAATCCCTCATGCTTGCGCAAAAACGCCGACGCGCCCACCCAACGGTCCGCCTCCAGCGCTTTGGATTTTGACTCCGGCGGCGGCGCATACCAACTCGCCCGCGCACCCGGTAGGATGAGAGTTTTCTTCCCGGCCTTACGGATCTGCCAAGCCAGCTCAGCGTCCCCCCAGTAATGCCCGTACCTCTCGTCGAAGTAGTTCATCCCCTGCACAAACACCTTACGCACCATCAACGCCGCCCGGCTGTGGTATTCCACCGGCACCGGCGATGCTCCGTCGCCCACATTCACGGCCGCCAGTGGCACAACCCCGCTCTTGCAGGCCGCGTCCAGCGTCTCGCGATTCGGCAACCGGTACGCCTGCGGCACAGGCCTGCCCGACCCAGCCTCCTCAAGCAGCGGACACACGGCCGACGCATCGTCGTCCCCGTCCAGATGCCGCATCAGCCGCACCAGCGCATCCGGCTTCAGCTCCACATGCGGATCTAGATAGAAGATGTAGTCGCCCATCGCCGTCCGTGTCGCGATGTTCATCGCCTTGGTCGCCCCAAAATGCTTAGGCAGCCGCAGCATCGTAATATCGTCGAACTCCGTGTCGATCTGCGGACTCTCATCGCGCGACCCAAGGTCCACCACCAGAATCTCAAACAGGTCGCGCCCCTCTGACGCGCGTAACGACTGCACACAGCGGCGCAGCGCGTCCGCGCTGTTGTACGACACGATCAGCGCCGTCACTTTGGGCGCTAGAGGCTCGGCAGATTGGGCAGCGTGCTCGGCGGCGGGGTCGGAACTCATCCGAATTGCATGATAACAGCAGGCCTTTTGTTACAGTGGTTCGCAGTCCCTCAAACCTGCCGTACATGACCCCTTCCGACCCACAGCCGCCGCAGCCCACCAGCATCACCACCGAATTCCTTCCCGGCGGCTGGACCCTGGTCGAAAAGATCGCCGACACCAACGCCGGCGCGGTCCTGCGTGTCAGACGCGGACCCACCGAAGTCGCCCGAGCCCGTATCCTCTCAACCGCGCGCCTCCCTGCCGAAGAGTTCACTCGCCGCCTCGCCCAGGTGGAGGCCTCCTTCCGCGGCATCTCGGACCCCTCGATCGTCCGCCTCGCCGGAGGCGGCATTGCCCACGGCACACCCTTCCTGATCTACCCCGAACCCGCTGCCGACACCAAGCCCGTCGCGGACTTCATCCTCCGCCACAACCTCGAAGATCGCCTGGCTCTCTTCTTCACCATCTGCCGCGCCGTACGCCAGGCCCACTCGAACCTCCTCCCGCACGGCGACCTCGGCAACCCGACCCTGGTCGGCGTGGCCCCGGACGGTACCCCCGTTCTCTCCGATTTCGGAGCCGCGTACCTCAGTGGCGACGAGCCCATAGCCTCTACCCGACCCGACATCGTCGCTCTCGGCTCTGTCGTACTCCCCGCCGTCTTCGCCGGACGCAGCCTCCCCGCCGAACTCCGCGACATCGCCGCCAAAGCGGAACAAAGCGGCTACGAATCGGTGGAGCAACTCGCCCTCGACGTCGAACGTTATGCCAAAGGCTTCCCCGTCCTCGCGCGACCCCAAACCTCGCTCTATCGCGCCCGCAAGTTCCTCTTCCGCCACAAGGCGCTGATGCTCGCCGCCACGGGTGCCACCGTCGTCGGCCTGCTCTTTCTCTGGTATTCCATCGTCAGCATCCGCGAACGCTATCGCCTCGAAGCTGCCCTCAACGACCTCCGCGGCACCGCAGGACTCATGGCCATCCAGATGCCCCAGCACATCGCGGACCTCCCCCAGTCCCTCGACCTCCGCCGCAAGATGATCGCCCAAGGCGTCACGTACCTCGACGAGCACCTACCGGAACTCAACCCCGAAGATCGCGTGCAGCGCAAAACCTTCGCCCTCGGCCAGTACGAAACCGCCAACGCCATGGTCGCGCTCGGGGACTTCGATCAAGCTCTCACCCGCTACCGCTCCGCGCAGGACCTCTTCTGGCAGGACGGAGCCTCGCTCCTCCCCGACCCCCAAGTCGCGACGGCCATGGGGGACCTGCTAGTCCGCAAGACGAACCTGCTGCTGTTGACCCGCAAGTCTGCCGAAGCCGCACAAGCCGCCGAACAGTGCCTCACCATGGCGCCCAGCATTCGCGGCGGTAACGACTCGATCACTCGCATCCGGCTCACCTGCCGCGCCCTCCGCGTCCGCGCGATCCTCGACCAGGCGGGCAGCGTATCCGCCACAGACCTCGCCGCGCTTGACCAGGCCGAGCTTGAACTCGGGAACGACAAGAACGCCACCGGAGTACGCATGGACGCCCGGTACGCGATGGCCGACGCCTACTTCCGCCAGGGCAATCACAACGCCGCGCTCGACCAGGCCCGCATCGGACTCGACCTCGTAGCCGGTATCAACAAAGGCATCGGCGCCAGCATCCAAAAAGCCCGCCTGATGTTCGTTGCGGGACTCGCAGAAACCGCACTCGGCGGCGACAACCTCGAACACGCCGCCAATCGATTTGCGGAATGCATCGACATCCTGCGCGAGATCATGCGTCGCGACCCGCGCGACATCGAGACGCGCGAACTGCTCGCCCGCGCACTCATCGAATCGGCCGCTTTCGTCAATCCCGAAGAACCGCTGCTCGCTAGAGGTCCGCTGCTTGAAGCCGACACGCTCGCCAAAGGACTTCTGAATGAAGCCACCGTCGATCGCCCCACGCCCCACATGCTCCGTACACGAGCCCTGGGCAAACTCGGCGAACTCACCAGCGACTGTACGATCCGTAAACAAGCCGTCGCCGAGTTCGAAAAGGTGACGGTCAAACTCCCCGGCGAAGAGGCCGTCGGTACAGGCATCCGCAGCGCTGCTGCCAAAGCCTGTCCGTGATATTCTCGGGGCTAAACCAACATGAGACAGCAACTGTTGGCAGCCGCTGCATTGGCTGCATTTGCCATGTCCGCCAGCGGCCAGGAACCGATGAAGATCGCTGTCATCGGCCTCGTACACTCGCATGCCTGGGGACATCTGCCCAAGATGGTGGCCGGCAAACCCGCGACCCTGGTCGGCGTCGCCGAAACTATCCCGGACCTCGTAGCCGAAGCCAAAAAGATCGGCGTCGCCGACAATCTGATCTACTCCGACTACAACAAGATGCTCGACGAAAAGCGCCCCGACATCGTCTGGGCGTTTGTCGAAAACAACCGGCATCTGGAAATCGCCAAGGCCTGCGCACCGCGCAAAATCCACCTTATGTTCGAAAAGCCGCTCGCCTCCACGTACAAGGACGCGGTGGCGATTCAGGCCCTCGCCAAACAACATGGCATCCAGATCCTCACTAACTACCAGATGGCCTGGTGGGCATCGAACTACACCGCCAAAGCCCTCGCCGACAATGGTACCCTCGGCACCGTGTACCGCCTGCGCGGTGTGGTCGGCCATGGCGGACCCAGCTCCGAAGGCGCCCGCAACAAGTACTTCTTCGACTGGCTCACCGACCCCGAAAAGAACGGCGCCGGCGCGCTCATGGACTTCGGCTGCTACAACGCGCTCTGGGCCTTGATGTACCTGGGCCGTCCCGAAACCGTCTACGCCACCGTCAACCGCCTGCAGCCCCAGCGCTTTCCCAAAGTGGAAGACAACGCGACCATCGTCCTACATTGGAAAAATGGCAGCGGGCTCTTTGAAGGCAGTTGGGACCTTCCCCGCAGCTTCCAGGAACTCGAGATCTTCGGCCGCGAAGGCAGCGCCGTTATGACCAACGGCAAAGTGGAAGTCCGCAAGGGACGTCAACCCGCAGCCAACGCCGATATCCTGCCCCTTGTACCCGAAAAGGCCGAACCCATCGCCTATATGATCAGCGCGATCCGTTCCGGCAAGCCGGTGGAAGGCATGACCGCCATCGACATCAACGTCGGCGTGATCGAAATCATTGAAGCCGCCAAAGCATCGGTAAAAACTGGCAAACCGGTGCGCATGACGGCGGACGCAAAGAAGTAAGACGGAAGAAGAGGAAAGGAAAGAGAATTACGTGACCAGAAGATCTCTCGCAGTACTGGCGCTGGGTGGTGGAGCGGCAGCAGCCCTGCTCGCAGCCGACAAGAAAAAGGATGAGAAGGGCTTCGTACCCATCTTCGACGGCAAGACCCTCAACGGCTGGAAGCTCGTCAAACCCTCAGGCCCCGGCTACATCGTCAAGGACGGCACCATCATCTGCCCCGAAGACGGCGGCGGCAACCTGTTCACCGAAAAAGAGTACGCGAACTTCATCCTGCGCTTTGAGTTCAAGCTCTCCCCCGGCGGCAACAACGGCATCGGCATCCGCGCTCCTATGACGGGCGATGTCGCGTACTCCGGCATGGAAATCCAGGTCCTCGATCATGACCATCCGATGTACCACAAGCCCGGCCAGGAACTGAAAGACTGGCAGTACCACGGCTCCGTCTACAACTTGGTCGCTGCCAAGGGCCGCAACCTCAAGCCCCAGGGCGAGTGGAACGAAGAGGAGATCCTGGTGGACGGCCGCCGCGTTGTCGTGACGCTCAACGGCAAGGTCATCAACGACGCGAATCTCGATTCGGTGAAGGATCCGGAACTGCTCAAGAAGCACCCCGGCATCGCGCGCACCAGCGGCCACATCGGCCTGCTCGGTCACCACAGCCACGTCGAATTCCGCAACATGCGCGTCAAGACGCTGCCATAACCATATGAAACTGGGGAGGCGGCAGGCAGTACTGGCAACCATGGGCCTTGCCATCCAAGGCCAAGGCGCACCCGGCCCCAAGCAGCCGCCACCCCAACCTCGCACCCGCGTCGGCTTTGTCGTACCGCGCGGCGCCTGCGACTGTCACACCCACATCTTCGGCGACCCCGCCACGTTCCCCTTCTTTGAAGGCCGCAAGTACACGCCGTCGCCCGCCCTCCCCTCAGACCTCAAGCGCATGCACAAGGCCCTGCGCGACGTCGAACGCGTGGTCATCGTACAGCCGTCGGTCTACGGCACCGACAATCGCGCCACCCTCTGGGGCATGCGCGAAATGGGAGGTCCCAAACGCGCCCGAGGCATCGCCGTCATCGACCCCGCAACGGTCACCACCGCGGACCTCCGCGACATGGACCGCCAGGGCATCCGCGGCATCCGCATCAACGCCACCCCCATCGTTCCCGAACAGCTCCGCCAGGCATTCGCCAAAGCGAAAGAACAAAACTGGCACGTCCAAATCAACACCTCGCTAACCGTGATCGAATCACTCAAAGCGATGATCGAGGACGCGCCGGTCCCGGTAGTAATCGACCACGTCGCTGGAGCCATCCCCGCGCAGGGTCCGCAACAGCCCGGCTTCCAAACTCTGGTGGACTTAGTCCGCACGGGCAAAGCCTACGTAAAGGTGACGCATCGCTACCTGTCGACTTCGAAATCCCCCATGTTCGAGGACGCAGAAGCCCTCGCCCGCCAACTGTTGCAAGCCAACCCACAACGCATCCTATGGGGAACCGACTGGCCCCACCCCGGAGGCGGAGACGACTTCGACAATCTCGACGACGGTCGCTTGTTGAACCACACCGCAAGCTGGTGCGAACTGAACCTAAAGACAGTACTGGTAGAGAATCCGGCCAGACTCTATGGCTTTTGAGTGAGCTAATTTAAGAGGAAAGGGTCAAAGAAGTGATGACACTTACGCTGGAAGTCACCGAGCAGCAGATGGAACAGTACCGCAAGCAGGCAGAAGCCCGCGGTCTGAGCCTGGAGCAGTGGCTGGTCCAAACCGCCGATAGCCATGTTCCAAAGGCTGAGGACGAACCGGAGTCGTTTGTTCACTTGCAGCGGACCAACCCGGAAGAGTGGATCAGACGCTTCCAGGAGTGGGTTGATAGCCACGACCCCAACACTCCCGTCTTGTCTGACTATGCCATGAGCCGTGACTCCATCTACGACTAAGTGTACTTGGATCCTCACGGACACGAGCGTCCTGATACGTACTCTCCAGAAGCACAACCCTGATCATCTGCTCGCGGTCAACTCGATTAAGACCTTGCCCGTACGAGGTGCCACTCTTTGTTTGGCTCCACAAAACGTGGTCGAATTTTGGGCAGTTGCCACTCGTCCGATCGCGCAGAATGGTCTCGGGTGGTCCACTCAAGAAGCTGCACGTGAGGTGGACGCCCTCAAGCGTACATTCGAAGTTCTCCCCGAAACCGACCAAATCTACCCCACCTGGGAACGCCTCGTGCGCGACCACAATGTCTCCGGCAAACCCTCGCACGACGCGCACCTGGTCGCCGCCATGCTCGTCCACGGCGTCCGCCGCGTCCTCACCTTCGACCGGACCGGCTTCTCCCGCTTCCCCGCCGTGCAAGCCATCCACCCGGCCGACCACGCCCGCGGGTAGTGAGTCAGTTTGGTGCAGGCGACGCTATAGCCGGGGCCATATTCGCTCCGGCTGAGGCGTGTGAAGTAATGCATCTCGTTCCCAACTTTCAGATCGTCGGCGATCCGGGAGCAATCACTAAACACTTCGCCGTTTATCGTTCTCTATCGCTAAAGCGTTCAGAAAGCTACGCATACGAAGGAATTTGATTCCGCGAGAAAATGCCGGGGCCGACCCAGCACTACCGATCTAGGTGCTACAGCGCGCCCGGAAACCATCCGATTGATTGTCTGTACTATGGAAGGCACCTCGGGTCTGGTCGGCTACCTAGACGCACTCGCAAAGACTGTCGCGGTCCTGGCGCTGATGATGATCGCCGCAGTGGCGCAGTCACGGCAGGGGCGGGTTCGCTGGGCTGCGTTGGCCGGGGCTGTCCTTGCGTTGGCACTTGCCTGCGTTGAGATCCTACGCCCGGAGCAACAGGTTGTCCTATGGCGTGACGGTTTTAGCGCAGTTCTTTTCAATCGGCGGCCCGGCTACCGCACAGCTCCGCCAATGTTCTCGCTCGTGATCGCAGTACTCTGTCTGTTGTTCTACATGGCGGAAGGCTTCATTGCGAGGCTTAACCGAGAGTCGGGCGTCGGTCCAAGCCGCGACGGGAGTTGACGCCCCCGGCAATCGGCGTCCATTGCGTCGCAGGAACTCGCTCCACCGAACCCGATCAACATCGCGCAAAGTCGCCAAGTGTAGAGCCATCTTGCTTCCGGTACTGGTGCGCAGCCAAAGAGATCCGCTGCCCGCCCCCGCTACAGCTTGAAGTCCACGTAGAAGCAGTAAAACATCCGTCCGCTACCCGCTGAGTACGTCTTCAAAAACTTTCCCGGCGTCAGATACCCCCACTGCGCACCAATCGCAGAGTACTTGAACCGCGTTACATCCGCAATCATGTCGAACTCATGCCCGACATCGCGATACTTCGCCCCGCCGACGACCGCCGGCACCGACACCGCGCCGTTGAACAAATACAGGCCGTCGTTCTTGCTCGCCAGCCACAGCCAGCGCTGCTCCGCCCGCACCGCCAACCACTTCCGAGGCTGTACCTTCAGCCCGCCACGCAGATTCTCCGCATTGCGCCGGCCCTGCTGATCCACCACGCCGTAAATCAAATGGTTGGTCGGGTACAACTGGTCAAACGTGTTCACCACATTGTCGCCGCGCTTGTTATCGCCACTCGCGTAGTTGTACTCGGTCGCCAACGTCGGCGTCCACTTCACCTCGGTGAACTTGTAATTCAGCTGCGCCAGGTACGCACTGGCCCGCAACTGCGCCGCCCCGATGGTACCCGTCTGCCCGATCGCCTCCGTCTCGTACGTCCAAGGCTTTGCAATGCTACCCGCAAACCGCAGTCCGTACGTCGACCCATGGATGGTCCCCCGCTGCCCACCCGGCTCCCCGACATAATTCGGGGACGTCCGGAAGATGTAGTACGGCTCCACCCGCGCATTTTTGATCCACGACCCGATCGACCCATATGCACCGTACAGGTTGTTGCCCTCCTGATGGTGATCCCAGTTGTCCTGATCAGACACCACCACCGACGACGCAAACATGTCCACCCGGTTCGGCCCATGGTGAATCGCCAGCCGGACCGCGTCATGCACCCGGGGTACGTTGCCCCACTCCGCCGCGCCGATCACTCGCTCAGACCCGAACAACAGCCGCTGCCGTCCCACCTTCAGATCCCACCAGTGATCCGGCTTACCCACCACGACGTACGCCTGCCGCAGATCGAACGTATCCCGGTCTGAGGCCGACTGCGGGGCTAGCCCGAACGCCCTGGAGTCCTGTCCCTCGGCATACAGTGACAGCCAGGACAGGGGCTTTACCCCAACCCCAAAACGGTACCTCTGATACAGAAAATCGCGGTTGTTTCCGTCCTGAAAATTGACATCATGCTGGCCTTCCGATCGATACCGGGATTGGAACGTAAGTGTAAGCCAACTAGGGAGTTCCTGGTTAATGGGGCCGACGCGCTGGTCTTGCGCGAGGGCGGAAATACCGCAAACAAGAAATACAAATCGCGGGGCAATTTTTGCTCTCACTTTTCCAGACTAGGGTCGCTATGCCGCCTTTTGAAATACCCTGGACAAGCGTAAATCGCCCCCCTTCCGGGGGGATACCGAGCGACCCGGCAGCGGCCCCATAGTGGAGTACATGCACCGGCTGTCTGCGCTCAAGCCCGACATCATTTCTGGGTTCCTTGTATTCCTGATTGCACTTCCGCTCTGCCTGGGCATCTCCCTCGCTAGCGGATTCCCGCCCACCGGCGGACTCATCACCGCGATCGTAGGCGGCATGCTGGTGTCGCTCCTCGGCAGCGCTAAGCTCACCATCAAAGGACCCGCCGCAGGCCTCATCGTAGTCGTCATCGGCGCGGTCACGGAACTCGGCGGCGGAACCGTGGGCTACAAGCGTACCCTCGCCATCGGTGTCGTCGCGGGCATCCTCCAAATCATCCTCGCTCTCGTACGCTCCGGCGTCATCGGCGAACTCATGCCGTCCTCTGTCGTACACGGCATGCTCGCGGCCATCGGCGTCATCATCATCGCCAAGCAGTCCCACGTGGCGATGGGCGTCAAGCCGGAAGGCAAAGAACCGCTCCACCTGCTCGCCGAAATCCCGCAGAGCCTCAGCAAACTCAACCCCGAAGTATTCTTCATCGGCATCGTAGCTTTGCTCATCCTATTCGGCCTCCCGATGATCAAGTCCCAGTGGGCCCGCAAAGTACCCGGACAGATGGTGGTGATGGCCGTCGCCATTCCCCTCGGCCTGCTCTTTGACCTCGAACACGAGCACACCTACAACTTCGCCAACCACCTCTACCACTTGAGCCCGGACTTCCTCATCCGCCTGCCCGCGTCGATGCTCAGCGCCATTGCCTTCCCGGACTTCTCGATGATCACCAGCGCCGTGTCCATCAAGTACATCGTGATGTTCGCCCTCGTCGGCACCATCGAATCGCTCCTCACCGTCAGCGCTGTCGACTCCATCGACCCCGAAAAAGGCACCAGCGACCTCAATCGCGACCTGCTCGCCACCGGCATCGGCAACACCATCGCCGCGGCCATCGGCGGCCTGCCCATGATCTCCGAAGTCGTCCGCTCTAAAGCCAACCTCGATGCCGGAGCCAAGTCCCGCTGGTCCAACTTCTTCCATGGCGCGTTCCTGCTTGCGGCCCTCATGTTTATCCCCGGCCTGCTACAGGAAATCCCGCTCGCGGCCCTCGCCGGCATGCTCATCTACACCGGCTTCCGCCTCGCTTCGCCCAAAGAGTTCGTACACGTATACAAGATCGGGCCCGAGCAGCTTCTGCTCTTCTGCACCACCCTGATCATCACCCTGGCGACAGACCTTCTCATCGGCGTAGGCGTCGGCCTGATGCTCAAACTCCTGCTCCACCTCATCCACGGCGCGCCCGTACGGTCCCTATTCAAAGCCATTGTGCAAGAGGACCGGCAGGGCGATACCCTGGTATTACGAGTACACGACTCGGCGATCTTTACCAACTTCCTGGGCCTCAAAAACCGCCTGGCGTCCATTCCAGACGGCGTGCGCAAGGTCGTCGTTGATTTCGAAAACGCGTGGGTAGTCGACCACACGGTACTCGAAAAGATGCATCGTATTGGGGCGCAATGGGCCGATCGCGAACTCGTTCTCCAAGGCTTCGACAATCACAAGGCGTGGTCCAACCACGAACTGGCGGCGCGACGCCGCGTCACCCGCGCGGGGGCGCTGTAACCATCGCCATGATCCAGGAAGCCGTCGAACACCTCGCGCATTACCTCCCCGCCCAGGGCCCCATCGGGGTGTTCATCCACCACAACACACTGCACGCTTTTGAGGACATGCCCTTTGAGGACGCCGTCAAGGCTGCCTCCAAGATCTACGGCAGCGAGCCCTACATGTCCGAAATGCGGTACCTGCATGAGTTCGAAACCGGGCGTATCTTAGCGGAAGATCTGGACGACATTCTCGCCGAAGAGCATGACCTCGAACTCCTCCCGCACGGCCTGCTCACTCGTACCAAACTCCGCCGCGCGATCCTCCTTCGCCGCAAGCTATTCCGTACCGCTCCGGAAATCCGCTGGTGGCTCGACGAAAGCGGCAAGACCTCCCAGCAGGATCGTCAGCACTTTGCCGCCTGCCGCGATGCCGTACACCACTTCGGCGCGCTCCCCGAACCCTTCGGTCCACCCACCGGCACCGCGAGCTATCCGGAAGTCGACACCTGGATGATCCGCCTCTGCTCCGCGTTCCTTGACCAAGGCGTCTCGCACTGGCCCATGGACAATCGTGACCAGGGCTTTCTCGCCTGTGTCCAAAAGCTGCTCGCCCAGGCGACGATTCAACCCTTCCCCGGCACTCGCAAAGAAGCCAAAATCCAAATGGCCGCCGGCCTCGACGCCGTACAAATCGTCGAACGCTGCCTGCGCCAGATGAACATCCTCAAAGGCCAACAGGAGGAGTTCCTGAAGTACGAACTGTTCGCTCTCCCCGGCTGGGCGGGCATGTTCCATCGCCTCGAACACGAGCCCTTCCTGCTCAATTACGAACCGGTCCCCTGCAGCCTCATGGAGTACCTCGCGGTACGCCTGACCTTCCGGACGCTCGCTGGTGAGAACGCCGCCGAACGCACCGCTGCCGGACCCACGCCCGCCGACCTCGAACTCGAGTTCACCGCCGCCCTCTACGACGCGCTGGACGCTCTCCCCGGCGGCTGGACCCTCCCCATCACCGATTCGCTCTGCGAAGAGGTCCTCGCCTTCGACACCTTCGAACGCCGCCGCCTCTGGCATCTCGCCTTCGAGCGCCGCCACGAGAAAATGGTCCTCGGACCCTTAGCTGCCCGTCTCAAGTCCAAGCACTACCGCGTCACGCCGGCGCATCCCACAGCGCAAGTGTTCTTCTGCCTCGACGAGCGCGAAGAATCCATCCGCCGCCACCTGGAAGAGATCGCCCCGGACGTCGAAACCCTCGGCACCGCAGGCTTCTACGGCATCGCCATCGACTATGCCGGCATTGACGACGCGTCCAGCGTCGCGCTCTGCCCGGTAGTCGTAAAGCCCAAGCACGCCGTACGCGAACACGCTGCCGGCGACCAGCAGGATGCTCTCGAAAAGCGCCGCAAGTTCCGCAAGCTCTGGTCGCGATTCGCAGCCGGCTGGTCCCAATCGTCGCGATCTCTGATCCTCGGCTGGTGCAGTACCGCCATCCTCGGTGTATTCTCGCTGTTCCCCATGCTGCTGCACATCCTCGCCCCGCGAAGCTACGGCCGGATCCTCAGCAAACTGCACGACCTCTTCGTCCCCACGCCGCGCACGGAACTGACGGTCACCCGCGTCGAAAACCACAACCACAACCACACCGTGCCCGACGGTATGGAACTCGGCTTCCTCATTGAAGAGAAGGTCGACCGCGTCGCCGCCTGCCTCCGCCCCGCCGGCCTGACCTCCAACTTCGCGCCCGTGGTCATCATCCTCGGCCATGGCTCCACCAGCCTGAACAACCCGCACGGCTCGGCGTACGATTGCGGCGCCTGTGGTGGACGCCGCGGCGCAGCCAACGGCCGTGTCTTTGCCGCCATGGCGAACAACCCCGAAGTACGCGCAGGCCTCCGCGCCAAAGGCATCCACATCCCGGACACAACCTGGTTCATCGGCGGCTATCACGACACCTCCACCGACGAGATCGAACTCTTCGACCTCGCCCTGCTGCCCGAAGCCTGCAAGTCCGCCTTCAACCGCGTCTACACGTCGCTCGAACTCGCCCGCGCCGCCAATGCTCTCGAACGTTGCCGCCGCTTCGAATCCGCCGCACACATCAAGGAAGCGCCGGACGCCATCGTACATGTGGAAGAACGCGCCGAACACTTGGCGCAGCCTCGCCCCGAATGCGGACACGCCACCAACGCGGTCTGCGTGGTCGGCACTCGCGAACTCACCCGCGGCCTGTTCCTCGACCGCCGCTGGTTCCTCGCCTCGTATGACTGCGCGCAGGACGCCGACGGCACCAGCCTTCAGGCGCTCCTCGCCGCCGGCGGACCCGTCTGCGGCGGCATCAACCTCGAATACTATTTCAGCTACATCGACAGCGCCAAGTACGGCGCCGGCACCAAGCTACCGCACAACATCGCAGGCCTGGTCGGCGTGATGGACGGCCACTCCAGCGACCTTCGTACCGGCCTTCCGGTCCAAATGGTCGAAATCCACGAACCCGTGCGCATCATCTTCATCATCGAAGCGCCGCCCGCCAAGATCGGCGAAGTCGTGTCGCGCCTGCCTCTCGTCGAACGCCTCGTCAAGAACCGCTGGGTACGCGTCGCCGCCGTCGACCCGGCCACCAAGCAGATCTACGTGCTCCGCAACAACGGCTTCGAACGTTTCGTACACGCCATGGCCGCCACCACCGTACCTTCTTCGCGCACCTGGTACGCCGGCCGTATGGACCACTTGCCCGTCGCGCAGATTGGAGCGGCTGCCTAACCCATGCACCCCGTTCCCATGCACGACGTCACCCTCGCGGGCTTTGCCGCTACCGCCGTGGCCGCCCCTGGCGTATCGTTCGCTCTACTCGGCCTTCTCTGGCTGCTCGGCCTCAAGCTATCGGAAAAGTTCGTCGCCCGGCTCACCTGCTTCACCTACGTCGTCTCCGCCATCGGCCTGCTCTATGTCGCCAAAGGCCTCTACGACCTTCCCGGCCACGACGGCGTGCTCCAACTGGGAGACTGGTTCAAGGTCGGCGAATACAGCTTCGACCTCGCCCTGCACTTTGACTCGATCTCGCTGCCGCTCCTCGGCATGACGGCGATTCTCACCGGCCTCATCGCTGCCTTCTCCGAAACCTACATGCACCGCGAACCCGGCTACTACCGGTTCTTCCTGCTGCTGCACTCCTTCGGCTTCGGCGCCATGACGGCCTTCTCCGCCGGTCACCTCGACCTCCTGGTTGTCGGCTGGGAATTGGTGGGCCTCAGCTCCGTCCTGCTCATCGCCTTCTTCTACCAGCGTTCCGGCCCTGCCGCTTGCGGCGTTCGCGTCTTCGGCATCTACCGCGCCGCCGACATCGGCTTGCTCGCCGGCGTCTTCCTCATCCATCATTACCGGCACTCCGCGTCACTCCTCTCCATCGGCCAGCACGCCCTCACCGCCGATCAAGCCACCGCTGCCGGACTCCTCCTCTTGCTCGGTGCCATGGGCAAAGCCGCCCAGGCGCCCTTTTCCGGATGGCTCCCACGTGCCATGGAAGGACCCACACCGTCCAGCGCCATCTTCTACGGCGCCATCTCCGTACACATGGGTGCGTACCTGCTCCTCCGCGCGCGTCCCTTGCTTGACGACTCGTTCCTCGCCCTCGGCGCCGTGACGTTCATCGGCGTGTTCACGGCCATTCACGGCGTCATCGCCGGCCGCGCCGCCAGCGACACAAAAACCAGCCTCGCCTACGCTGCCGTCACCCAATTGGGCCTGATCTTCGCCGAAATCGGCCTCGGCTGGACCAACCTCGCTTTGCTCCACATCGTCGGCCATTCCATGATCCGCACCCTGCAGTTCCTCCGCGCTCCGTCGATGCTCCATGAACACCACCACATGCGCGCCGCTGCCGGAGGCCAGGTGGACCTCGCCGGTACGTCCATCGAATCCCTCATGCCCGTGTGGCTCCGCCAGCACCTGTACTGGTACGCCCTCGATCGCGGCCACCTCGACCGTTTCCTCCAGGCTGCCTTCGTCCGGCCCATCTTCGCCGTATCGCGAGCACTGCTTTCCTTCGACGCCAGGCTCCTTCATCAGGGTCCGCACATTGCCCTCCCCGCAAATCCCAAAGCCGAGGAGGCGGACGCCTAGCCATGACGGCCTTGCTCAATACCTGGTTCACAATCGACGCCTTCAACACAGTGCCCATCGTGTTGTACACGGCCCTGTTCGTCAGCGCCCTGCTGATGCTGCCCCGCCAGGATCTCCGCGGGCTCTCCGTCAAGTTCGACTATCTGCTGGTCTTCACCGGCACCATGCTCGCCTACTGTGCCACCCAGCCCTTTCTCATCTGGGCCGGCTGGACCATCAGTGCCATCCCGCTTCTCACCGCCAGCCATGTCCACAAGCTGAGCCGGGCCACCGTCGCGGCCGGATGTCTCGCCCTCGGCGGCGGCATCTTTCTGCTGTCCACCGGCGATTACCCCGAATGGGCGTTCGCCCTCATCATGCTGGCCGTCATCCAGCGCAAAGGCCTCTTCCCCCTGCAATCCTGGGTGGGCGATTCGTTTGAGCATGGCGACATCGTCCTCCACGGACTCCAGTTCAACGCGCACCTGGGCCTGGTTATCATCGCCCGCATCGCCCTGCCGCTCCTGCCCGATCTTTCACACTCTTCGCTGATGATCCTTTCCGACATCGGCCTCGCCACGGCAGTCATCAGCGCCGTGATGGCGGTGGCGGAAAGCCGACCACGCCGCGTACTCGCCTACGTCGTCACCAGCCAGGCATCCTCCATCCTCGCCGGACTCGAAGGTATGAATGTCGAAGCCATCACCGGTTCGCTCATGCACTGGATGGTCGTCCCGATGGCTACCACGGGTCTGCTGGCGGTCCTGCGGATGCTGGAGGTTCGCAACGGCGGCAAACTCGGCACTCTGCAAGGCTACCTGGGCCTCGGAGGCCGCTTCCCACGCCTCGCCACCTTCTTCCTGATTTCGGGAGTAGCGCTGGTCGGCCTCCCCGGCACCATGGGCTTCATCTCGGAGGACCTGCTGATGCACGGAGCGCTCGAAGCCCATCCCTGGATCGGCCTCGCCATCCCCGTGGCCACCGCGCTCAACGCCATCACCATCTACCGTCTCTTCACCCGCTTGTTCCTCGGTGCTAGAGTGGAGGCGCTCCCAACCGTACCGGACGCAAGGCTTCGAGAGAGGCTCCCATTAACAGCCATCGTGCTCGCGTTGGTGGTGTTCGGAGTGTTTCCGCAGTTGGCGGTAAACCTCCGGTCGCGGGCCGCAGAGCAGTTGGTGCGTGCCGAGTCGCAGAATGCGGCGCAAGCCGTGCCGGGACACTAAATACCCAAAATGGGTATCTGAGTACCCTTAAAGGGTATCATCGTTGGAAAACATAACCTGTTGATTCAGCTATGCTTATCGTGCTGAGGAGGAAAACTCCGCGCATTTTTCAGTGTGATGCATAGCGTGCAGACCAGCGTCACAACCCTCAATAACGCCCGGTCCCGCCGACAGCCGCCAGCTCGCTGAACGGTATGTCATCGAGAATCTCTAAGTGTTCATTTGGCATACACTTAGCGTCGAAATTGTGCGCAAACTTCCTCACGCAAAATTCATTCTTCCGTGATATGTTGCGAGCATGCTCAAAGGAATTCGGCCCGGCGCTACTGCAGGTTACGCCGGGACCATTGCCTGCTTGCTCTTTCTCGGGTCCGCCGCCAATCTCAAGGCGGACACCATCCTAGGTAACCTGCCCGTAACCAACGATTCGACCCCAACCGTAATTGGCGGCCAATTTGTAAAGGCTATCGGATTCACCCTAAGCCCCGGCCAAAACTACAATCTGACGCAGCTCACTCTCCGGCTCGCCGGGTTCAGCGTCGGCCGCGTCCCGGTCGTGACCCTGCGCGAAAACGTTGGCGGTGCCGACCCCGGTGCCAACGTCCTGGTGCAGTTCTCGAATCCCCCCGCCCAAGGTAACGACTATTTCAACTATGCCTTCACTCCGGCTTCTCCGTTTACGTTGCTGGCGAACACCAAGTACTGGCTGGTTGTTTCGGAGTCGGCAGGCACGATCGCTTGGTCCGCTAGTATCCCGTCTGTAACCCCATCCGGCGTGGCAGTTCTGAACAACAACCGTCTTTCGACTGATGGCGGCCTGAGTTACGGCGATAGCGCCCGCTTCAACAACTTTCAATTGGAAGGCACGCCGGTCGTCAACCCTGTACCCGAGGCGTCTTCCGCTCTTTTCCTCCTTGGAGCTGTCGCGGTTGCCGCTCGTCTTCGTAAAGACAGATAAACCGCGCGGTGTGCGGCGGTGACCGAAACAAGACACAACTATGCGACCCCTTCCTTGCTTAACCGCCTGCCTCGTTCTGACGGCCGCCGTCGCACCCGCTGACGATCTGCACTGGCCCCAGTTTCGGGGTCCGTCCGGACGAGGCATAGGGTCAGACGCCGCCGATCTGCCAACGTCGTTTGGCCCCGGAAAAGCGATGTTGTGGAAGACCGACCTCCCGGCAGGACATGGCTCGCCCTGCGTGGCTCGGGACCGCGTGTTCGTCACCGCCTTCACCGCCAGTTCGAAGACCTTGGAAACGATCGCCCTCAATCGCAGCAGCGGCGCCATCGTTTGGCGTCACACCATCCCGGCGCCGCGCATCGAAACCGTTCACCCCACCAGTAGCCCGGCCACCTCCACTCCCGTCACGGACGGCAAGCGCGTGTTTGTCTACTCCGGTTCCTACGGCCTGATCGCCTATGAATGGGATGGCTCCGTCGCCTGGACCTACCCAATGGAGGTCGCCAAATCTCCGTTCGGCAGCGGCACCTCGCCCGTACTGGCCGGCGATTTCGTCGTCTTCACGCGCGACTACATGCCCACTCCGTCGTTGTTCGCGCTGCGCAAGACAGATGGCAGCCTTGCCTGGAAGACCACGCTCGCCCAATCCACCTTGGATGGAGCAAAGGCCGCGCACTCCACGCCACTCATCTGGAACAACCAGATTGTGCTGTGCCGTCCCGGCACGCTGTCTGCGTACAAGATCGAAGATGGCAGCCCGCTCTGGTGGTTCCCGCAAGCGTCGGCAGGTACCTCCACGCCCACTTTCGGGGCCGACATTTTGTACTGGAATGCCCCAGGCTTTGGCGGAGATCTGTTCACGGTACCGAAGCCCCCTCCGTTCACCGAAGCACTGGCAAAATACGACGCGAACGGCGACGGCAAACTGGCAAGAGCAGAGTTACCGGAGAAAGACCTGTACTTCGTCCGTCGAGCCGGAGTGTCCGAGGATACGCCCGGAGCCCACGTCACCCTTCGCACCGCCTGGGTGTACTTCGACGAGAACAAAGACAACTTTCTGGATGCCCGCGAGTATCAGGGGTTCATGGAGGCTGGCAACAACATTCCGCCTGCCGCCGCTGGTGTGCTGGCGCTGCGCCCCGGAACTGGAACCGGGGCTTTGCCCGCTGATGCGCTGGTCTGGCAGGAAAAGCGCAACGCTCCGGAAGTATCGACCGCGCTCGAATACCGCGGCCGTGTGTACTCCGTGAGCTCAGGCGGAATTATCAGCTGCCTCGACGCGAAGACCGGTACGGTCGTCTATCGCGGCCGGGTGAACGCTCCCGGCAACTATTGGGCGTCCCCGGTAGCGGGCGGCGGCAAGATCTTTCTCGCATCCGCAGACGGCGTCGTCACCGTTCTCGGAGGCGGCGACCGGCTGGAAGTACTGGCCAACAACGACCTCGGCGACCCTATTCAGGGTACGCCTGCGCTGGCTGGCTCCACCATTTACATCCGGTCAAACAACGCTTTGTGGGCCTTTGGGAAGCCGTAGGCCCAGCGTTCCTACTGCCGTGCTGCGCTGCGAGCTGACCGGCCTACAATCGGCGGAGGCGACGGCGGCAACACCTCCTCCACTACGACCTTCTTGGGACGCGCATCCAGCCGCTTGTTCAGCAGCGCATCTTTCAGCTTCTTGAACTTTGGCGTACCTGGCTCGGCTCCCGTCACCTCTTCGTCCGTCACTTCCTGCGCGACGTTTAGGTACTTCGACAGGTAGTTCTTGATGCGATCCTGCACGATGCGCTCGCCACTGCGCGCCAGCACAAACAGGATCTCTTCACCCGGCTGTTCCACCAGCGCGCGGTACACCAGGGACGGGCGGTTCACCTTGGGACCCTTCAGCGACTTTTCGAGCTTCTTGGCGTTCGCTTCCAGCTTCTTCCAGGCGTTGACGTCCTTCTGGCTCAGCCCCGTCGCCTTGACTAAACCGGACACCTCTTTGGGCGACAGCTTTTCGGTGAGGAAGAACAGGAACAGCGGCGTCCAGTTCACGGGGAACTCCACGCCGAACGGCATGTTCTGCCGTGCCTTCAACAGCTTGGCGAATCCTGCCTGATTCAGTTTGGGACCCGTCAGCGCCGGCGAGTACAACTTCAGCAGACCCTCTTTGTGCAGCTCTTCAATCACCGCACCGGGGTTTTGCTCGCTGGCGATCCGCATCAGTTCCACCCGCAGCGCCTCGGCCGGGATCTTGGTTTCGAGCTTCGCTTCCCGCACCGACTGGTACTGCGTTTGGGTGCGTTCGTCGAGGGTCAGCCCCATGCGGACCTTCAGCCGGATCATTCGCAAAATCCGCGCCGGATCGTCGGAGAGGGTGTGGTTGGTGACGGTGCGGAGTTCGCGGCGTTCCAGGTCCGATGCGCCGATCGTGGGGTCGAACAGCAGCCCGAGCGAAGCTTTGTTCAAGGACAGCGCGATAGAATTCATGGTGAAGTCGCGCGACTTCAGATCTTCGTGAATGGTCGCCGGGGTGATCTTGGGTTTGGCGCCCGGTTTGGCGTACTTTTCCGAGCGGGCCATGGCGATGTTGACGTTCACGCCGCCGGCAAAGGCGAGTTCCGCCGTCTTGCTGGTTTCGTCGGTCGAGACGATCTTGGCAACGCCTTTTTTCTCAATGGCTTTGGCGAGTTTGATAGCATTGCCTTCGACGGTGAAATCGAGCTCGCGAATGGGAAAGCCGCCCAGCATGTCACGCAACGCGCCACCGGTGAGAAAGAGCGGGACCCCGGCTTCGGCGGCTGTCGTTTGGATGGCTGCCACCGCCCGGTTCTGCTCGGCGGACAGGTGGCTTTCCAGCATGAATTTGTAATCGCTCATCGCTTGCTATTCACCGTTTCCTTTACATGGACTGCAATTTACCTACGCACGAGGATGATGCTCATCGATCGTCCTGCGAAGACGACCGCGGACCACATGCGTATACACCTGCGTCGTCGAGATGTCGGCGTGGCCGAGCATGGTTTGGACGCTGCGCAGGTCGGCACCGCCTTCGAGCAGGTGCGTGGCAAAGCTGTGGCGGAGCACGTGAGGGGTCAGTTGGCGGCTGATCCCGGCGCGTAACCCGTGCTGCGCCAGTAACTTCCAGAACGCTTGGCGGGTTAGGCGCCCACCTCGCGCGGTAACGAACAAAAACTTGCTGCTACGCCGCTTCAGAATCGCCGGACGGCCGCTTTCGAGGTAATCCTCAATAGCGCGAATCGCGCTGGCACCTACGGGGACCAGGCGCTGCTTGTTGCCCTTGCCGGTGACCCGAACCACACCGAGGCTCCGCTCAATATCCGAAACCTGAACCGTGCAAAGCTCCGATACGCGGAGGCCCGAAGCATAGAGAAGTTCGAGCATGGCGCGGTCGCGCTGGCCGAGCGCGGTGTCCACCGCCGGGGCGTTCAAAAGCTTGCCGATCTCTTCTGCATTCAGGAACTTGGGGATCGTCGCCCATTGTTTGGGCGACGTCAGGAACTCGCTCGGGTCGACACTCACTAAGTTCTGTTCCAGCAGGAACTTATAGAAATTTCGCAGGGTGGTTAGGTGTCGCGCGACGCTGCGGCCCTGCAGGCCCTTGGCATAGAGAGAATCGAGGTATGCGCGAAGGTCGTCGATGGTTGGGAATCCTGTGATGCGGGAGTCGGCGGTCCAGGCGGAAAACGATGCCAAATCGCGGCGGTAGGCATCGATCGAATTTGCCGCTAAACCCTTCTCAACACGGCAGAAAGTAAGGAACGAAGCGCTGGCGGCAGAGACGCGGGTTCCCGTCCGATCCGTGTTTCCGGCGACGGGTTCCGCTTTGGGCATTAAATCTAATGATACAATAACTTACAGTTTTGTTTAGAACAAAACTCCTGCCAAAAGCTTTCGTAAATGGCGTCCTCCACCAATAAGCGTGTTTTGGTTGTGCGGTTTGAGAAGGAACCGCTCACCGGGTTTGTCAACCCAGGCTCGCTATTTACGGACGGGTTTATGGATGTCCTGTCCACCGGCGGAAGCCTCACCCAGGTGTCCACCGCTGAGACCAAAGCCGTTTGTTTTGTGAAAGATCTGCCGACCAACGAGGTCTGGAAGCCGAACCGGTTCTTTACGGTTCGTCCGAAGATGGAAGGGCTGTGGCTGCGGCTAAAGTTCCGGGACGAGGACGCGATGGACGGAGTGGCTCCGAACAATCTATTGCTGCTCGAGCCGGGTGGATTTCAAGTGATTCCGCCGGATCCGGCGTTTTTGAATCAGCGGATTTACGTGCCGCGCCAGGCGCTGATGGAGACCCAGGTGTTGGGAGTGATCGGGAGTCCGCTGACCAAGGGAGCGAAGGCGGCGGGGGCGAAGAAGCAGGCGACGCTTCCGGGTCAGATTGGATTGTTCGATTAGCGATGTCGGCCTACATTGAATCGAGGGAAGGCGTCATGATGGGGAAGCCTCGTCTGGCGGGGACACGTATTCCCGTCTACCTAATCCTTCAAAAACTAGACGCAGGCGAGACCGAGGCTGAGATTCTCAACGAGTTTCCCCAGCTCAGTGCCGAGCACATCCGCGCCGTTGTTTCACTCCGTCAGGCGTAGGCTTGCTGTTTGCCGAGCAGCGCTTTCGACGAGATCATGACGCCGTTTTCCGAAGCCCGGAAGATCTCGTACAGCGACTCATTGTCCCGAATCTGCGTCTCCAGATAGTCCACACCGTCCATGGTGATGATGAAGCTGGAACGGTCGTCCTGCAGTATGTACTTCTTTGACCTGAGGTACCAGGTGGCGAACGACAGGCGCTCGCGGGGGAAGGCCATCAGGTTTTCCAGATCCAAAAACGACAAGGCCGCGTAGTCCGGGTTGGAACGGCGCTTGGCGTACAACAAACACAAGATGCCGATGCGGACCATGTATTCTGCGTTCAGGCCATCCGTAAAGTCGCGCGACATGAAGACGTCGAGCGGCTCGACGTTCTTGTGGTCAAAACGGCGGTCGTATTCGGCGCGCTTCTCGGGGTCGCTCAGGACCTCGTAGGCTTCGCGGATGAGGCGGAAACGTTCCGCATCGCCGGTACGCTGGTTGTCCGGATGGTACCGGGCGGCGAACAGTTTGTAGACGCGGAGGATGGTTTCGGGTTCTGCGCGCGGGTGGATCTGGAGAAGGTCGTAGTAATTGATCTGGCTCATCTGCGAATACGCAACCGTTCAATTGATGAATCGGTCGCGATCGGAGCCGGAATTATGCTTTCGCAAATAAACCTGAAATTTCTTGCGGGCGCGCTCAATTTTGTACTGGCGGTAGCGCTGCTTCCACTGGTCCACAAGGCGTAGGCGGGGGAGACGCTTGTAGTAGATCAAGTACCCTAGGCCGGTCAAAATACCGCCGATGTGGACGGAAAATGCGGTCTGCGAGGGCGTGAATACCTGCAGGAACTGGAGTCCGCAGAGGATCAGCACCATGTACTTGGCCTTCATCGGGAAGATGAAGAAGATCATGGTCTGTTCGGCGAACAGAACGCCGAAGGCTACCAGCATGCCGAAACATGCGCCGGAAGCGCCGATGATGGGAACTCGCATATCGCCAGTGAGATACGCAAACAGGACCCCGGCGACGGCGCCGCCCAGGGCGCAGATGAAGTAAAACTGCAGGAATCGCCGCGTACCCCAGGTGTTTTCGAGCGCCGATCCGATGAACCAGATGTACAGCGCGTTGAACAGAATGTGCATCACCTCGTAGTGCAAAAACGCGTAGGTGACCAATTGCCAGAGGGCAAAGGTCTTTACGACGCTTGCGGGTACGAGTGAGAAATTGAACGCAAATTCGGGGATCGCCTCGATGCGGAATACGCGAGCCAGGAAGAGGATCGCGAACACCGATATGTTGGCAATGAGCAGGCCTTTGACGCCTGGGGGCAAGCCGCCGCCCGGCGAGAAGGAACCACTGCGATAGGATCGGTCCGCGAGAGCCATCGGCGCTTTCAGGATATCAGGACGTTCGCTGCATCAGCTTTTCCAGATGCTTTGCCAGAATATCGGTCTCAATATTGATCCGGCATCCGGCCTGGCAGGCGATGAGCGCGGTGTGTTGGATGGTGTGCGGAATGATGGTGACGCCGAGCACGCGATTTTCAATCGACGCGCAGGTGAGGCTGATGCCGTCAAGAGCGATTGAGCCCTTGAAGACGATGTAACGGTCCAGGTCCTCTGGGACTTCAACCTTGAGCCACCAATTGTCTTCGCCGAGCTGTTCGAGCGAGATGACTTTGCCGGTGCCGTCCACATGCCCTTGTACGATGTGGCCGCTCAAGCGTGCCGATAGCTGCAAGGGGCGCTCGAGATTCACGAGGCTGCCCGGTTGGAGGTCGCCGAGGTTGGTGCGTTCGAGGGTTTCGGGAGCGAGGTCCGCGGAGAAGGACTCGGGGGTCAGGTTCAGGGCCGTAAGGCAGACGCCGTTGACGGCGATGGAGTCCCCGGTTGCGGTGCCCGAAAGGACCTTGGAGCATTCGACGACCACGCGCGCGTTGCCCGCTTCGCCGCGTTCGAAGGCCGCGATCTTGCCGACTTCTTCAATGATTCCGGTGAACACAGTGTTTATGAAAAATCCTTGTTGAGCCAAGCTTCCACAGCGAACTCTTCGGGCGGCAACTGGTGGATCTTGACGTTGCGGAAGCGAAGGGCATCTTTGCGGCGCTGGCGCCCCGCACCGCCGACCACTGGCAGCGACTGCAACCCGCCGAGGATCTTGGGCGCGTAATAGAAGTAAATCTTGTCGGCCACGCCGGTTTCGAAAAACGCCCAGTTGACCTTGGACCCGGCTTCTACCATCAGCGAGAGATAACGGCGTTCGGCGAGGAGGCTGACGACGGAGCGAGGGTCCGTGCGGCCGTCTCGACCGTCGAGTGCTACGACCTCGACACCCGCATCTTCGAGCGCTTTGCGGCGGGTGGGCGAGGCGGCGGACGTACAGATGACGAGCAGATCGTTGTTGGCCGAAGCCACCATCTTGGACGTGAGCGGGATGCGGAGTTGCGAGTCCATGACGATGCGCAGCAAGGGGCGGCTGCGTTCGACGCCGGAGCGATCGGTAAGCAGACAGTCATCCGAAAGTACGGTGCCGATGCCGGTGAGGATCGCGTCGGTGCGATGGCGGAGGACTTGTACGTGATTGCGGGCTTTTTCGCTGGTGATCCAGCCGCCGTTGTCTTCCGGTGCGGCGATCTTGCCGTCCAACGTCACGGCGGACTTGACGGTGACCAGCGGACGCTTGGTGCGCATGAAGTGTACGAAGGCTTCATTGAGCGCGACGGCGCGGCCGGAGAATTCGGGCGCGGAATCGACGATGACGCCGGCGTCGCGCAGACGGCGGATGCCACGTCCACCGACAAGGGGATTGGGGTCCTCCATGGCGGTGATGACGCGGGCGACTCCGGCGGCGATCAGGGCGTCCGCGCAAGGGGGCGTACGGCCGTGGTGGGAGCAGGGTTCGAGCGTAATGTACAGCGTGGCGCCTTTGGCCTTTTCGCCGGCCTCTTCCAGCGCCAGTATTTCCGCATGCTTGACGCCGGCCCAGGTGTGAAAGCCGCGACCGACAACTTCACCGTCCTTCACGAGGACCGCGCCTACGGCAGGGTTGGGACTGCAGCGGCCCACCGCTTGTTCGGCCAGTGCAATGGCCTCGTCCATGAAATGAGGTTGAATCACCGTGGCTCTTGTCCTTGTTTATTCGAAGAGAGACGATACGAATGATTCGGCGTCGAACGGCAGCATGTCGCCGATCTTTTCTCCGACGCCGATGTAGCGGATGGGCAGATTGAGTTCGCGGGCGATGGCTACGACGACGCCACCCTTGGCTGTGCCGTCGAGCTTGGTCAAGATAATGCCGGTGACGCCGGAGGTTTCGGTAAACTTTCGCGCTTGTTCCAGGCCGTTCTGCCCGGTGGTGCCGTCGAGTACGAGCAGTACTTCATGCGGGGCCGAGGGAATAACGCGCTGTGCGGTACGGCGCATCTTTTCGAGCTCCAGCATGAGGTTCTCTTTGTTATGCAGGCGGCCCGCAGTGTCCACAATGACGTAATCCACTTTCTTGGACTTGGCGGATTGCAGGGCATCGAAGAGGACCGCGCTGGGGTCCGCGCCTTGATTCTGGCGGATGATCTCGGTGTTGTTGCGCTGGGCCCAGACTTCGAGTTGCTCGATCGCGGCGGCACGGAAGGTGTCGGCAGCGGCGAGCAGAACCTTCTTGCCGTCCTCCTGCAAGCGGTGCGTGAGCTTACCGATGCTGGTGGTCTTGCCTGCGCCGTTCACGCCCACAACCATCACGACGGTTGGCGGTTCCGCAGCGGTTTGTACGGGACGTTCGACGGCTTGCAGGACCTCGAGCAGATGTTCGCGGATGAGGCCGCGGAGTTCGGAGGCGTCGTTGATGAGCTTGCGGTCCACACGCTGGCGGATGCGTTCCAGAATCTCGTTGGTGGTTTTGACGCCGATGTCGGCGCTGATGAGGGTGTATTCCAGCTCCTCCAGCAGATCGGCATCGATCTGCTTTTTGCCCTGCATCAGGTCTTCGACGCGTTCGACGAGACCTGCGCGGGTCTTTTGAATTCCCTCTTTCAGGCGGTCCAGTAGGCTCAACATGTGGGGGTTACACTTGTATTCTAACTTGCCCATATGATGCGCCTGATTCTTGTTTTGACGCTTTTTGCAGCCTTTTGCGCGGCGCAGGAGAAACCTGCACCGCTCCCTCCCGTACGGCAGCAGGCGGAGATCCAGCAACAGTGGCTGCAATTGCGACTGGACCGTCATCTGCCGAAGCTGATGCGGAAGTACGGCGTGAAGATGTGGCTGGTGATCGGGCGCGAGTACAACGAAGATCCGGTGTTCCAGTCCCTGGTGTCGCCCACGGTGTTCGCGGCGCGGCGGCGGACCATCTATATGTTTGTCGATACCGGCGACAAGGTGGAGCGGCTTGCGCTAGGCGGAGGGTCGAATGGTGGGCTGTACACGGTGTATCGCGATCCTGGGGTACCGGGTCGCGAATTGTATCTGGATAGCCAGTGGCAGTTGTTGCGGGAGTTGGTGGACGAGAAGAGTCCACAGACCATTGCGGTGAACATCAGCCATACACATGCGTTTTCCGATGGGTTGTCGGCGGGCGAATGGGAGCAACTGCAGAAGGCGCTGGGTCCGGAAAACATGAAGAAGGTGGTTCGCGCAGAAGGGCTGCCGCTGGACTACATCAACCTGCGGATTCCAGAGATGCTGCCGACATATCGGCAGATGATGCAGATCGTACATTGGCTGATCTCGCGGGCGTTTTCGAATGAAGTGATCACGCCGGGCAAGACCACGAATCAGGACGTCGTATGGTGGCTGCGGCAGCAGGTGGCCAATATGGGCCTGGGGACGTGGTTCCAGCCGACGGTGCGTGTACAGAGCGCATCCAAGAAAGAGCCTCCAGCAGGTGTGGGCGTAGGCGAAGATGCGCCGGTGACGATTGATCGCGGCGATGTCCTGCACGTGGACTTCGGCATCACGGCGATGCGGCTGGCGACGGATACGCAGCACATGGGGTACGTGTTGAAGCCGGGCGAGACGGGTCCGCCGGCGGGGATTTTGAAGGCGCTGAAGAATGCGAATCGCATGCAGGATGTGGTGCTGGAGCAGATGCGGCCGGGGATGACGGGTAACGATGTGTTGAGCGCGGCGCTGGCGATCATCAAGAAGGAAGGCATCAATGGTACGGTGTACTGTCACCCGATTGGGGATCATGGCCATGGTGCGGGTCCGCTGATCGGCTTGTGGGACCGGCAGCAGGGCGTGCCGGGTCGTGGGGATGTCCTGTTGCTGCCGGGTACGTGGTATTCGATTGAGCTGGCGGCGCGGACGGAGATCCCGGAGTGGGGTGGGAAAGAGCTGTTTGTGGGTCAGGAAGAGGATGCGGTGCTGGACGAGGCGGGGAAGATGAGCTGGGTCCTGAAGCGGCAGACGGAGTTTCATTTGGTGCGGTAGGCGGGAGTTCGGGCGAAATTCTTTCATCTTGGTGTCAGATCGGTCTGACACCAATGGGGGAGGAAAGCGCCCCGGGTTTTCCTGGGGGTGACGCATATGAAACGCTGAGGGCTCGCTACCGGCGACGGTGAGACTCTCAACGCGCCGTACGTCTGCGTGAGTTCTTGGTGCCGGTAGGCTAACTGGCGCATACTTGTAAGAACTCGAACATGAAAGTCCCGCTCATCTTTGACGCCCATCTTGACCTTTCCATGAATGCCATGGAGTGGAATCGCGACATACGGCTTTCTCAAGTCGAGATCCGGCGGCGCGAACTTGGCTTGAAGGACCTCCCGGATCGGACTCGCAATACCGTTTGCCTTCCCGAGATGCGGAAGGGGCGCATTGGACTTTGCGTCGCCACGCAGATTGCGCGGTTTTCCGGGCGGTTTAGTTCGCTTCCCGGCTGGAAGAGTCCCGAACAGGCTTGGGCGCAGACCCAGGGGCAACTCGCCTGGTACCGCACCATGGAAGACTGCGGGCAGATGGTGCAGCTTCGTACCTGGAACGATGTCGAGCGGCATGCCGAGTTGTGGTCCCATGCGACCGAGGAAGAGACGGCGCAGTTGCCCATCGGGTATTTGCTTAGTCTCGAAGGCGCGGACTCGATTCTGAGTTGGAAACATCTCGAAAAAGCCCGTGAATACGGACTGATTGCGCTGGGGCCGGTCCATTATGGGCCTGGGATCTATGGGCATGGGACGGATGATGAGGGTCCGCTGACGCCTCGGGGGCGGGATCTGCTCAAAGAGATGTCGCGGTTGGGGATCATCCTGGATGTCACGCATCTTTGCGATGAGAGCTTTTGGGATGCGCTCGACCGGTACGATGGTCCGCTATGGGCGAGCCATCACAACTGCCGTGCGCTGGCCGATTGGAACCGGCAACTTGCCGATGACCAGATCAAAGAACTCGTACAACGCGGGGCGGTGATCGGCATGGCGTTTGATGCGATCATGATGGTCCATGGGTGGGTGCATAAGAGGTCCACGCCGCAGGACTTCAACCTGAAGATGGAAAAGATCGTCGACCATATCGACCATATCTGCCAGATTGCGGGCAATGCCAACCATGTGGGCATTGGTACGGATTTGGACGGCGGATACGGCACGGAGCAGACGCCGATGGATCTGGACAGCATCGCGGACCTGCATAAGCTTGTTGAGCCGTTGCAAGCGCGGGGGTACAGCGAGGATGACATCAATGGCATCTTCAGCGGTAACTTTTTGCGCTTTTTGCGCGAGAACCTGAAGTAAATCGATGCGGCCCACGGGTGTCCGCTATGCGCTGCTTGGCGTTGCCACAGCCAACGCCTTTTTGCTGTACCTCGACCGGATTTGCATGACCGCGGTGGTGCAATCCCCGGGGTTCCAGCAGGAGATGGGGCTGAGCAAGGAACGCATTGGGGACATCCTGTCGGTGTTCTTCTTTGCGTACGCACTGGGGCAGACTCCGGCGGGTTGGCTGGCGGACCGGTTTGGGCCGCGGCGCATGCTGGTGGTGTACATCACGGCCTGGTCGATTTGTACGGCACTGACGGGGTTCGCGGGTGGGCTACTGGGGCTGATGGTGGTTCGGGCGGCTTGCGGATTGGCGGAAGCCGGCGCGTATCCGGCCAGTGGACTACTGATTACGCGATGGTTTCCGTTTGCGCATCGGGCGCGGGCGAACAGCGTGGTGGCGTTTGGCGGCAGGGTGGGCAACTCGATCGCGCTGTGGCTGACGGCGGCGGCGATTGCGAGCTTTGGGTCGTGGCGGCCGGTGTTGTGGACATACGGCGTGATTGGCGTAGTGCTGGCGGCGACCACGTGGCTGGTGTTTCGCGATTGGCCGGACGAGCATCCTTGGGCCAATGAAGCGGAGCGGGATCTGATTCGCAAGGGTGCGGGTCCGGTGAGTCCAAAACCTCCGAAATCGCCTTGGGGCGCGTTGTTGCGTCACAAGGGGCTTTGGTTCTTTAACGCCGGAGCGGCGGGGTTGAACATCGGCTGGGCGTTTCTGATCACTTGGCTGCCGGCGTACATGCGCGAGGTTCGCGGCTTGGATAACGACACGGCGAGCCGTTATGTATCCATCGCACTGTTGTTCAGCCTGGGTGGGATGCTGTTTGGCGGCTGGTGGTGCGATTACTTAACACGAAAGTTCGGGCAGAAGTGGGGGCGGCGGCTGCCGTTCCTGCTGGGTGCTGGGGTGTCCGCACTGGCGTACATCGCGTGTCCTTTGTTGCCGGGCGCGGTGAGTGTCGCCGTGGCGTGTGCGGTGGTGGCGTTTGCCAGCGATAGCGTGGGTCCGGCGGTGTGGGCCTTGGGACAGGACATCGGGGGCAAGCATACGGCGGCGACGATGGCGTGGAGCAACATGTGGGGCAACTTTGGCGCGTCCGCCGTGGCGAAGGTGATCCCGATGGTGGTGGCGAGTTCGTTTCACTTTAGCGATTGGCGGGAGATCTTTTGGCTTTGTGCAGGCGGATTTCTGATGCTGGGGCTTTCGGTTTTGCTGGTGGACAGCACCAAACCACTTTCTGAATAGCTGATTTCGTCATAGCCTAAAAGACAATGGTTCGTTTTAGGCGTGCTGGTAGTGGTTGGCTGGGCGACGACAAGTTTCGGGCAGACGCATCAGGAGGCGGGGTATGTGGGGGCGAAAGCTTGCGAGGCGTGCCATGCGGCGCAGGCCGCGAGCCACGGCCACACAGGACACGCACAGGCGCTGAAGAAAGCTCCGGCGGGCAGTCCTGGCGAGTGGGCGTTCGGGGCCGGGCACAAGGCCATCACGTATGTCAGCCGTGAGGGCAGCGAACATTACATCGAACACGGGCTGAGTTATTACGCGGCTCGTAAGGCGATGGGGATCACGCCGGGGCATGAGAATGCGGGTGGACGGCGGTACCGGACACTGGATCCACAGGGTACGGCATTGCGGTGCTTTCGTTGCCATACGACGGGTCCGATGTCGCTGGCGGCCGATGGCGCCATCCAGTGGACGGAGCCGGGGGTGCAGTGCGAGTCCTGCCATGGTCCTGGGGCAGAGCATGTCAAACGGCCGAGTGCGTCCACCATCATCAATCCCAAGCGGTTTACGCCTGCGCAGTTGAACGATTACTGCGGGGACTGCCATCGTACGGCGCGGGACATTACCGATTGGGGTTTGTCCTGGAATTCGCGTCATGAACCTGCATTTTTGAGCCAGTCCCGGTGTTTCGAGAAGGCGGAGGTGTCCTGCCTGACCTGCCATAACGCGCATACGACGGTGGAGAAGAATGCCAAGCACTACGACGCGAAGTGTTCGGGCTGCCATACGACGGTGAAGCATCGGCCGGGGACGGTGATGGCGGCGGGAGCGTCCTGCGTGTCCTGCCATATGCCCAGTGTGCCGACGAATGCGCAGCTAAGGTTCACAAATCACTGGATTGGGATCTACGACAAGACGCAGTTGATGACGCCGGTGGGGCGGGCTGTTAAACCGGTGGCGAAGACGGGCGTCGAGTCTTCGGCGTCGCCAGACGGGCTGCGGCCGATTTACGCCGCGCGGGCGACTGCTGGGGATCGCGGGATGTTTTTGAAGTCCCGCGGGGATGTGGCGGGGGCGGAAGAGGCGCTGGTAGAGGCCGTGCGGACGCGCAGGAGTCCTGAAGATTTGGAGAATCTGGCGAAGCTGTACGGCGAGTTGGGGCGAGGTCGCGAGGCGCGGGTGTTGTTTGAACAGGCGGCGGAGAGCAAAGATCCGGAAGTGGCGGCGCGGAGTTTGTCGGTACTGGCGGATATGGAGCCGGCACGGGCTCGGGAACTGTATACGAAGGCGCTGGCGACGAGCAAATCCAAAGAGTTCCAGGTGCTGGTGCTGAACAACCTGGCGCTGAGTTACCGGGAAAGCAAGGACGATCGCGCGGCGGAGAAGGCGCTGCGGCAGGCCCTGGCTTTGGACCCGAATCATGTCGGAGCGCTAAGCAATCTAGGTAGTCTGCTGCATGGTTCCGGCCGGGTGCTGGAGGCCGAGCGGTTGGAGCGGCAGGCGCTGGCGGTGCTGCTGAAGCGGAGTGGACCTCGTACGGCGGAGTTGGCGACGGTATCCACCAACCTGGGTGATTTGCTGTGGAGCAAGGGGCAGCGGACGGAAGCGTTGACGCACTTCCGGCGGGCGTTGGCCGTGGATCAGGCGGTGTACGGCCCTAGGCATCCCGAGTTGTTCATTGACCTGATGAACCTGGGGATGTTGCTGCGGGAATCCGGGATCGCCGGGGAGGCTCAGACGGTGCTGCGGCAGGCGCTGGCGATCGCCGAGCGGCATCATGGGGCGAACAGCGATGAAGCCCGGATGGCGCGGGAGAAGCTGAGCGGCAGGTAGGCGCGAGATATGACACCCGAGTGACAATCGGGCTGTTGAAATCGGAAATACTTGGGGCGTGGTACGTCACGTTTGTCTCGACGTGAACGTCCCTTCATTGCACCCATGACCGTTAGCCGACCCGTTACCGGCGCCTTTGCGCTTGCTTTTGTTGCTTTTGTATCAACAGGTTGTAAACCTGCCACGGCTGTAAAGGCCGATGCGGGTCCGCCGCCTGCCGTTCCTGTATTGATGGAAGCGGCGGTGAGCGGGTCGATTCCTGTGGAAATCAGCCTGGTTGGGTCTGTGGAGGCCACGGAGCGGGTGGAGGTGAAGCCACGGATTACGGGGCAGATCGCCAAGGTCCACTTGAAGGAAGGCGCGACCGTACGGGCCGGGGATTTGCTGTTTACCCTGGACGACCGGGAGTTCCGGCAATCGCTGGCGCAGGCCGAAGGCATGGTGGCTCGGGACCGGGCGGCGCTGAAGCAGGCGGAGGCGAATGTCGCGCGGGATACGGCACAGTCGCGGTACGCGGCGGGTGAAGCGGCGCGATACGGCGAGTTGGCCAATCAGGGGATCATTTCCAAAGCGCAGTACGAACAACTGAAGAACAGCAGTGAGACGACCAGGGCGAATTTGCTGTCATCGCAGGCGTCTGTCGAGAGTTCGAAGGCGAGCCTGACGACCAATCTGGCGGCGGTGGAGCGGGCAAAGATCGACATTGCGTACTGCCAGATCACGGCGCCGATTTCCGGACGGTTGGGTACGGTGAGCCTGCATGCGGGCAACATCGTGAAGGCGAACGATACGGCGTTGGTGACCATCAACAAGATGAGCCCGGTGTTTGTGACGTTCAACGTGCCGGAGCGGCATCTGGCGGCGATTCGGGCTGCGGGTGCGGGTTTGGCGGTGCAGGCGTCGCTCAAAGAGAATCCGAGTGCGACGGCGATGGGTCGGGTGACGGTGATCGATAATGCCGTCGATCCGGCGAGCGGGACCATTCGGCTGAAGGCGACGTTTGAAAATGCCAACGGATTGCTGTGGCCGGGGCAGTTTGCCGATGTCGTGTTGCGCCTGGGTACGAATGCGAATGCGCTGCTGGTTCCGGCGGAGGCGGTGCAGACGGGACAGAAGGGTCCTTATGTGTTCCGCATCAAGGGTGACCAGACGATTGAAACGGTGCTGGTGGAGCAGGGCGAGACGTACGGCGGCAAGGTGGCGATCACCAAAGGATTGAAGGCTGGGGATGTGGTGGTGACTGACGGTCATTTGCGGCTGCAGCCGGGTGCGCGGGTGAAGAAGGGATCGCTGTGAACTTTTCCAAACCCTTTATTGAACGGCCGGTGATGAGCACGCTGGTGACGGCGTCCATTGTGCTGTTTGGCACGCTGGCGTTCCGGCAGTTGCCGGTGGCGGCGTTGCCGGCGATCGACTATCCGACGATCCAGGTGCAGGCGGCGTTGCCGGGTGCGAGTCCGGAGACGATGGCGACGAGCGTCGCGACGCCGCTGGAGCGTGAGTTTACGACGATTGCCGGGATTGACTCGATGAGTTCGACGAACTCGCAGGGGTCGACGTCGATTACGTTGACGTTTGAGCTGTCGCGCGACATCGATGCGGCGGCGCAGGATGTGCAGTCGGCGATCGCCAAGGCTGGGGGACGCCTGCCGAGTACGATGCCGCGTCCGCCGATGCTGCAGAAGGTGAATCCGGCGGAGCAGCCCATTGTGTACCTGGCGCTGTATTCGGATACGCAACCGCTGTACACGGTGAACGAGTACGCGGATACGATTTTGGCGCAGCGTATTTCGATGGTGAGCGGCGTGTCCCGCGTGAACATCTTTGGCGTGCAGAAGTACGCGGTGCGCGTGCAGATGGACCCGGACCGGATGGCGGCGAATAACATCTCGATCGATGATGTGACGCGAGCGATACAGGCGTCGAACACCAATTTGCCGACGGGTCGTCTGGATGGGGACAAGCTGTCGCTGACGATTCAGTCGAATGGTTCGCTGGCCAATGCCGCGGCGTACAAGCCGGTGATCGTAGCGTGGCGGAATGGCGCTCCTGTGCGATTGGACCAGGTGGCGACGGTGCTGGATGGCGTGGAGAACGATCGCAACATCGGCTGGTACAACGGGCAGCGTGCGGTGATTCTGGCCGTACAGAGGCAGCCGGGTACGAACACGGTGGAGATCGTGGATAAGATCCGCGCGCTGTTGCCGCAGTTCCGCGCGGAGATTCCGCCGACGGTGCATCTGGACATCGAGAACGACGCTTCGGTGTCGATTCGCGCGTCGATTCACGACGTGGAATTTACGCTGCTGTTGACCATTGCGCTGGTGATCCTGGTGATCTTCCTGTTCCTGCGCAACATCCCCGCGACATTGATCCCGGGGCTTGCAGTGCCGATTTCATTGATCGGTACGTTTGGCGCGATGTACCTGCTGGGGTACAGCTTGAACAACCTGTCACTGATGGCGCTTACGCTGTCGGTGGGCTTTGTGGTGGACGATGCCATCGTGATGCTCGAGAACATCGTGCGGCACATGGAGATGGGCAAGCCGCGGATGCAGGCGGCGCTCGATGCGTCGAAAGAGATCGGGTTCACGATTGTGTCGATGACGATCTCGCTGATCGCTGTGTTTATTCCGGTGCTGTTTTTGGGCGGCATCGTGGGTCGATTGCTGCATGAGTTTTCGGTGACGATTGTCGTGTCGATTTTGATTTCGGGCTTTGTGTCGTTGACGTTGACGCCGATGCTGGGCAGCCGGTTCTTGAAGGCAGAGCATGGGCCAGGGATCCAGCACGGGCCGGTGTACCGGTTCTTCGAGTGGTGCTTTGAGTGGATGACTAAGGCGTACGAAGTGACGTTGCGTCCGGCGTTGAAGTGGCATTGGGTGACGATGGCGATTGCGGTGGTGATGCTGGCGGGTACGGTGTATCTGTTCCGGATTATGCCTACTGGGTTCATTCCGTCCACCGACGTGGGCATGATGTTTTCGCAGACGCAGGCGGCGCAAAACACGTCGTACGAGTCGATGCGGCAGCACCAGATGGCGGTTGCGAAGAAGTTCCAGCAGCACCCGGATATTGAGGGCGTCGTGTCGTTTGTTCGGAACAGCAACGGCGGGTTTGTTGTGGGTCGCGCGAAGCCGTTGTCGCAACGTACGAAGTCCGTGGATCAGATCATTGCGGAGCTTCGGCCAATGGTGGCGGAGGTTCCGGGCATCATGACGTTCATCAACAATCCGCCGCCGATTACGATTGGCGGGCAGGCGAGCCAGAGCCAATATCAGTTGACCTTGCAGTCCACCGACTTGAAGGCGCTGTACTTCTGGGCGCCGCAGATTGTGGATGGGTTGCGCAAGCTGCCGGGGTTTGTGGATGTGAACTCGGATATGCAGATTGCGAGTCCGGAACTGCATGTACAGATTGACCGGGATCGCGCACAGGCGTTGGGGATTTCGCCGCAGCAGATTCAGAGTACGCTGTACGGCGCGTATGGGCAGCGCGAGGTGACGACGATTTACGCACCGGCCAATCAGTACGCGGTGCTGCTCGAAGTAGATCCGGCCAAGCAGAAGACGGCTGCGGATTTGTCCAAGATTTACCTGCGGTCATCGGCTGGCGTGCTGGTGCCGCTGGATAGCCTGGCGAAGTTGGAGCCGCGTACGGGTCCGCTGACGATCAACCACTTTGGACAGTCTCCGGCGGTGACAGTGTCGTTCAACTTGCGGCCTGGTTATGCGCTGGGTCCTGCGGCGGAGCAGGTGAAGACGCTGGTGGAAGAACTGCGGATCCCGCCGGGGATTTCGTCGAGCTTCCAGGGTACGGTGAAGGAGTTTCAGAAGTCCTTCGATAACCTCACGGTGCTGTTGATTGTGGCGGTGCTGGTGATCTTTATTGTTCTGGGAATCCTGTACGAGAGCTTTATTCACCCGATTACGATCCTGTCGGGGCTGCCTTCTGCGGTGTTCGGGGCGCTGGCGACGTTGCTGATTTTCGGCAAGCCGCTCGATCTTTACGGCTTTGTGGGATTGATCATGTTGTTTGGCGTCGTCAAGAAGAACGCCATCATGATGATTGATTTTGCGGTAGCGGCGCAGCGCGACGGGATGACGGCTCGCGAGGCGATTTGGCAAGGGTGTTTGCTGCGGTTCCGCCCGATCATGATGACAACTGTCGCGGCGCTGTTTGGCACCTTGCCGATTGCTGTGGCGTACGGCGAAGGGTCCGACGCGCGGCAGTCCTTGGGTTTGGCTGTGGTCGGCGGGCTGCTGGTGAGCCAGGCGTTGACGTTGTACATCACGCCGGTGATTTATCTGTACTTTGAAGGGCTGCGTAGCTGGTGGACATCGCGACGCGGCCGGACTGTGCCTCCTACGAAAACGGAAGAGAAGTGGGAACCGGAAGTGGTGGGGAGATACTAAAGAGCGCGAACGGCGCGCTGAGAGTGATGGGAAGATATGGGAATGTCGCAAGCCACGCTTCTCGCGTTTTCCATGGTGGCCTTGATCACGATTGTGACGCCGGGTCCGACGATGCTGTTGACGTTGTCGAACGGGTCGCGATTCGGGGTACGCCGGGCGTTTGCCGGGATGCTGGGAGCGATTGCCGCAGACTTTGTGCTGATCGCCACGGTGGCCGCTGGATTGGGCGCGCTACTGGCGGCGTCGCAACACGCGTTCTCTGTATTGAAGTGGGTGGGCGTCCTGTACCTTTGCTATTTGGGCTGGAAAATGCTGCGGTCCGACGCGTCCTTGCAGGACCGGTTGCCCGAAGGCGGCGAGGCCATGCAGATTTCGGGGTGGACGCTGTTCCGCAAGTGCTTCCTAGTGGGCATTACAAATCCTAAGGGTTACTTGTTCTTTACGGCGTTTCTGCCGCAGTTTCTGTCGCCGGGGATGCCGCAAGCGCCACAATACGCGATTCTGGCTGTGGTGTTTGCCTCGATTGACTTGCTGGTGATGTGCGCGTACGCGCAGTTGGGGTCGAAGGCAATGGGGTTGCTGCGAGAGAAGGGTACGGTATGGCTGGATCGTACATGCGGCGCCGCTTTGCTGGCGCTTGCGGCCTCGCTCGCGCTATATCGCCGCCGTCCGGCATAAAGTAGGAGTTTCATGATCGTTGCTGCTGTTGTTCTGATTGCTTTGCTTCCTGCCGCGGACGTGGAGTTCGACGCCGGAACGAAGGCTATTTTTGCGGCCAAATGCGCGGGCTGTCACGGCAAGGCCGGTGGACTCGATCTGTCGTCCGCCGCGGCGTTGCTGAAAGGCGGCGCGTCGGGTCCGGCGATTGTGCCGGGGTTTGCGGCCAAGAGTCTGCTGATCGATAAGATCGTCACCGGGCAGATGCCTCCGGGCAAGATGCCGAAGCTGAAGGACGCGGAGATCGATCAGGTTCGCGCGTGGATCAACCAGCAGAAGGCTATGCCGGTGGTGGAAGTGGCGCAGGTACGCGAGCAGGATGCGCGGGCGGTGATCCAGGCGCGGTGCGTGATGTGCCATGGCGGATTGCGCAAAGAAGGCGGGCTCGATCTTCGTACGGTGGCGAGCCGGTTGAAGGGCGGCAAGTCAGGTCCTGCACTGGTGCCGGGCAAGCCGGAAGAGAGCCTCATGTACAAGCGGATCGCGAACGGGACGATGCCGCCGGATGCGATGGCGAAGGAACTGGCTGTCGAGCTGCCGACCGAAGCCGAGACCGAGAAGATCAAGGCGTGGATCGCGGCGGGTGCGCCGGAGCCGCAGGCGGTGGCTGTCGCGTCTGATGCGAAGGTGGCACCGGATGCGGCGAAGTTCTGGTCCTTGATTCCGCCGCAGCGCGGCAAGGTTCCGGCCAATGGCGAGAAGAATCCGGTGGATGCGTTTGTTGTCGCAAAGCTGCAGGAAAAGGGCTTGAAGCTGGCTCCTGAGGCGGACAAGTTGTCGCTGATGCGGCGCGTGTATCTGGATCTGACAGGGCTGCCGCCGACCAAGGCCGACATTACGGCGTACATGAACGATAAGGCTCCGGGGGCGTACGAGCGGCTGGTGGATAAGCTGCTGGCGAGTCCGCATTATGGCGAACGGTGGGGCCAGCATTGGCTGGATCTGGCGGGGTACGCGGACTCCGAAGGCTTCGGGCAGGACGATGGGGTCCGGCCGTTTGCGTGGCGGTATCGCGATTATGTGATTCGTGCGCTGAATGCGGATAAGCCGTACTCGGAGTTCCTGACGGAGCAGATTGCCGGGGATGAGCTGTCGAATGACTGGCGGTCAGCCAAGACGGCGTCGCAGCAGATGGTGGATCGTTTGGCGGCGACGGGGTTCCTGCGCACGGTGCCGGATCCCACCAATTCGAATGAACGCGGTTTGCTGGCGGAACGTATGAATGTTGTGGCCGATGAAGTGGAAGTGCTGGCGTCGTCCGTGATGGGCATGACGGTGGGCTGCGCGCGGTGCCACAACCACAAGTACGACCCGATTCCGCAACGTGATTATTACCGGCTGAGTTCGATTTTGCAGGCGGCGTACGATCCGTATGAGTGGAGGTCGCCGAACAAGCGCGAGCAGGCGCTGGGTCTTGAGGCGGAGTGGAAGAAGTACCAGGAGCATAACGCGCCGCTGGAAGCTGAGGCGAAGGCGGTGAAGGCGGAGATCGAGAAGCTGCTGGAGCCGGTGCGCAAAGAGACGGGCAAGAAGGATCGCGAAATTTTGCGCGAGAACGCTGAGTTACGCGAGCAGATCGAGCCGCTGCAGAAGAAGCAGCAGGAGATCCGCCGGAAGATGCTGCCGCCGCCGCATGTGCGGATTTTGGCCGACAACGAGGAGCCGTCGCAACATTATCTTTTGCGTCGCGGAGATCCGGTCGGGTTCGGGGATCCGGTGGATGCGGGCGTACTGACGGTGTTTGAGCAGGTGCCGGGACTCGCGAAGTACGAGGCGAAGGCTCCGTATGCGGGTACGAGCGGGCGGCGTTTGGGATTGGCCAAGTGGTTGACGCAGCCCAATCATCCGTTGACGGCGCGAGTGGCCGTAAACCAGATGTGGATGCGGCATTTTGGGCGCGGCATCGTGCCGAGCGTGGCGAACTTTGGACGCACTGGTGTCGCGCCGTCGAACCAACCGTTGCTCGATTGGCTGGCGGTGGAGTTTGTGGAATCCGGCTGGAAGATGAAGGCGATGCACAAGCTGATGGTGACGTCGAAGGCGTATCGTCAAACGTCCAAGGTGGATGAGTCTGTGCTGAAGGCCGACCCGGAGAACGCGCTGGTGTCGCGCATGCCGATGCGGCGCATGGACGCGGATACGCTGTTTGATTCGCTGGCCTCGGCGGCTGGGTATCTGGATGCGACGGCGTTTGGTAAGCCCGCGGATGTGACGGTAACGGCGGATAAAGAAGTGATTGTGAAGCCGGGGCCGAAGGGGTACCGGCGGAACATTTATGTCCTGCACCGGCGGCAGACTCCGGTGTCCTTGATGGATTCGTTTGATCAGCCTCCGATGACGCCGAATTGTACGGAACGGCGGCAGTCGAACGTTGCGACCCAGGCGCTGCATATGATGAACGGGTCCATCACCTGGGACTTGGCGCAGTATATGGCGGGGCGCGTGATCGATGAGTCCGAAGGGGATCGCGCGAAGGTTGTGGAGAACGTGTATTTGCGGGCGTATGCGCGGTATCCGAAGCCTGAGGAAGTGAAGCTGGGTGTAGCGGCCATTGCGGACTTCCGCAAGGGTTGGCCGGTGAAGCTGGAAGATACGAATACGGCAGCGCCTCGTGCGGCGACGGCGGAATGGATGGCGGTAGCGAACTACTGCCATGCGATTTTGAACTCGGCTGAGTTCAGCTTTATTGACTAGAGGAAGACGACGATGCCAAGTTCCAGAAGAGAGTTCTTTTCGCGGTTGACTGATGGGTTGCATGGTGCGGCACTAGCTGCGCTGGCGGCTCCGGCAGTGACGTTTGGCAATGGCGGCGGATCGCCGGTGTTTGATCTGAAGCCCAAGGCCCCGCACTTCCCGGGCAAGGCGAAGGCTGTCATTCATCTGTTTATGAACGGCGGGCCGAGCCAGGTGGATCTGTTCGATCCGAAGCCGACGTTGAACCGGCTTGCGGGTACGGCACCGAGCCGCGAGCTGAGCTTTGCGATTTCGAACGGCAAAGAGGCGGGCACGATTATGCCGTCGCCGTACACGTTCAAAAAGCACGGCAAGAGCGGGATTGAGCTGTCGAGCGCGCTGCCGCATCTGGCCGAGTGCGTGGACGATATTGCGGTGATCCGTTCGATGTACGGCGAGCATGCGAATCATGAACCGGCGCTGTTCCTGATGCATTCGGGACGTACGATTGCGAGCCGCCCGTCGATTGGGTCCTGGGTGACGTACGGGTTGGGTTCGGAGAATCAGAATCTGCCGGCGTACGTGGTGTTGGACGACCCGAAAGGGCTGCCGATCAACGGGATTTCGAACTGGCAGTCCGCTTGGTTGCCGCCGATTTATCAGGGGACGCGGTTCCGTACGGAAGGCGCGCCGGTGCTGAATTTACAGCCTCGCGCGGAGATTCCGACGCCGCTGGTGGAAGCCGAGCGGAACCTGATCAGCAAGCTGGATGCGGCGCACCGAGGGTCGCGGCCGTATCAGCCGGAGCTGGATGCTCGCATTTCGAGCTATGAGTTGGCGGCGCGGATGCAGATGGCGGCGTCCGATGCATTGGATTTGAACCAAGAGTCCGAGGCGACGCGTGAGGCGTACGGGCTGAATGATGAAGCGACCCGGTCGTACGGCAAGCGGTGCCTGATGGCACGGCGCTTGGTCGAACGCGGGGTACGGTTCGTGCAGTTGTATATCGAAAGCCAGATCTTTGATTCGCATGGCGATTTGAAGAACAGCCTGGATTACGCGTGTGGGAAGACTGATAAACCGATTGCTGCCCTGCTGAAGGACTTGAAGCAGCGCGGGCTTTTGGATTCGACGCTGGTGATGTATGGCGGCGAGTTCGGGCGGTTGCCGATGTCGCAGGGTCCGGTGAAGAGCGCGGGCCGGGATCATGGTCCCAATGGGTTCAGCATCTGGATGGCGGGCGGCGGTGTGAAGGGCGGCACGGTGTACGGCGCGACGGACGATCTTGGGTTTAAGGCCGTGGAGAATACGGTCAGTGTGCACGACTTCCATGCGACGATGCTGCACTTGCTGGGCATGAACCATCGCGACCTGGCGCTGGAGCGGCATGGGTTGAAGGAGCGGTTGACCGATCAATTCCCGGCGCGGGTGGTGAAAGAGATACTTGTCTAGACCTCGGTTATTGGCGCTGCTTTCGGCGGTCCTACTGTACTTTACGGTGAGTCTTCACCCGGTATGGTGGGTAGCCTGGATTGCGCCTTTGCCGCTGCTGTACGGCGCGTTTCAAACGACACGCCGGGAGGCAGGATGGCTTGCCTTTGGAGCGGCTGCCTTAGGGTACTGTTCGAATGCACATTATTACTGGGTGACCGCGGACCGGAGTGTACTGGTGGCGGTGCTGCTGATCGTACTGCAGGCGTTTGCCTGGTACGGCGTGGTGCGGTTTGCGCATCGGGCGGTGACGCGGGAACGGCGCTGGTATAGCGTGTTGGCGTACCCGGTGGCCTGGGCGGCGCTCGACACGATCATCGGATTTGCGTCGCCGCATGGGAGCGCGGGAAGCCTCGCATATAGCCAGGGTGATTTTCTGCCTGTGCTGCAGATTACGTCGGTCGCCGGGTTGCCTGGCGTGGTGTTTCTGATTGGCCTTCCGGCATCGGTGATTGCGGTGTTGCTGCAGTATCGCGATGTGTCCTGGCGGACCTGGGCGCCGGCGGTCGCGATGTTTGCGATCGCGCTGACGTGGGGTGCGCTGCGGGTGTCGCGCGGGGATGCGCGGACGCTCGGTACGGTGCGTGTGGGGCTCGCGTCGATCGACGATTTTGTGAGCCGCAGGGTTCCGCAAGCAGAAGCGGATCGTGTGTGGAACCGCTATCTACAAATGGTGGAAGAGTTAGCCCAGCAGAAGGCCCAACTCATTCTGCTGCCCGAAAAGATTGAGGATTTCAAGACTCCGGAGCGCGCGCAGGAAAAGCTGGCGGCACTCGGGGAGGCGGCACGGCGGCATCACGTGTACGTCGCGGCGGGGATGTCTGTGCCGAAGGACGGGCGGATGTACAACCGGCTGATGATCTGGAACCCTGAGGGCAGCGAGTTGGGATCGTACGACAAGATGCACCTGGTGCCGGGGCTGGAGTCCTATCTGACGCCGGGTGTCACGGCGAAGACCGCGCGTGTCGAGAACGCATCGTACGGCCTGGGGATCTGCAAGGACTTCCACTTTCCATCGTTCGGACGGATGTATTCGCTGGAGGGTGTGGACGCGGTGCTCGACCCGGCGTGGGACTTTGGTGAGGACGCGTGGATCGCGGCGCGGCTTTCTGCCGTGCGCGGGATTGAGGGCGGATTCTCCATGGTACGGTCGTCGCGCGAGGGCCTGATGACGGTGACGGATCGCTTTGGGCGGATCGCGGGTGAGACTTGGAGCAAGCCGGGTAACGGTTCGACGCTGCTTGTCGACTTTGCGATGGCGCCTGCGAACCCCACGTTTTACGGGCGGTACGGCGACGTGTTTGGGTGGCTGATGGTGGCTGCCGCGATCGCTCTGCGTTTTTGGGCTTGATTTTTCCTACCGATCTGCTACAAGTGGTAACACTACAATGCGTAGCGCTACCGACAGTCGCGGTGAACTCGAACAGCAAGTGATGCAACTGGTGTGGGAACTGCAACCCTGCACGGCGGAGGCTGTCCGGGAAAAGCTGAATCGTCCGTTGAAAGAATCTACAGTTCGCACGGTGTTGCGGCGGCTTGAAGAGAAGGGCCTGCTGCGGCATACGGTGGACAACCGCACGTTCCTGTACGAAGCGACCGAACCTCGCCAACGGGCGGCGGCGAATGCCGTCCAAAAGATTGTCGATTGGTTTTGCGGCGGCTCCGTGGAAGAGCTGCTGACGGGGATGGTGGATTCCGAGGTCGTGGACGGGAAAGAACTGCAGCGGCTGGCCGACAAAATTGCGCGCGCGAAGAAGCAAAGGAGTACTGCCAAATGATGGATTCGTTGTTGTTCGAAGCTTCGGTACGCGCCACGGTGCTGGGCGTTGCCGCGGGAGTTTTGTTGACGCTGTTCCGGGTACGATCGGCGGAGGTCCGGCATTTGGTGTGGACCATTGTGTTGGGCGTCGCGATCGCGCTGCCGTTTGTTGGTCTGTTTGGGAGTTCCGTACGGCCGGCGGTGCTGCAGGTGAGCCTGCCTGAAGAAGTAGCGACGCGTGTCGCGATGGTGCCGGTGGCGACGGTTGCGGAAAGCTTTGCCTGGCTGCCTTTGGTGTACGCATTGGTGTGCGGATTGCTTTTGTTGCGGGTGTTGGTGGGATTGGCGATGGCCTGGAACCTGTCGCGGCGGGCGGCGGTGTTTGCACCGGGGGTTCGGATGTCGGAGGAACTACGCGCGCCGGTGACGTTTGGGTCCACGGTGCTGCTGCCTGCGTCGGCAGAGCGATGGAGTGCGGAGACGATGGCGGCGGTGCTGCGGCATGAGGGCGAGCACTGCGTACGAGGGGACTTTTACATCCTGCTGGCGGCCAAGATCTACCGCGCGGTGTTCTGGCTGAATCCGCTGGCATGGTTCCTGCATGCGCGGTTGGCGGAGCTGGCGGAGCAGATTTGTGACAATGCGGCCGTACGTGAAGATCGCGATTGTGCGGGTTACGCCGAATTGCTGGTGCAGTTTGCGAGCAAGCCGCAGTTGGCAACGGAGTGCGGCGTGGCGATGGCGCGGATGTCCGCAGTGGGACGTCGTGTCGAGCGGTTGCTCGACGCTGCATTTGAGCCGGCGCAGCGGATGGGTCGCGGGGCGAAGTTGCGCCTGGTGGCGCTGGCATTGCCGCTATGCGTGTTGTGTCTGGCAGCTTCGGTGGGCTGGGCAGCAGCTGCTGGGGCGGAGAGCGACAACAGTTCGATGATCGCGGTGGTCGAAAGCAAGGGGTACTCTGCGGTCGCCCATAGCTATGACCTGGACGATGTCGCAAAGGCGCGGCAGGCGCAAAAGAAAGCTGGGACCACGATTGTCTGGTATGCGAAGGACGGCAAAGAGTACATGTCATCGGACCCCGCGTTGATCGCGCAGGTACGCAAGGCGATGGCGCCGCAGGCCGAGTTGGGCAAGATGCAGGAAAAGCTCACATTTGGCGCCAAACTTCCTGAGTTGAACGGCGAGTTGGCTAAGCTGACTGCAAAGCTGAAGGCCTTGCAGGCGTCCGAGGTGGCGAAGGTGGAAGATCTGGCTCGCATGCAGGAATCGCTCAGCGAGATGCAGGCGAAGTTGGCCGAAGCACATTCGCGAATCGGAGAGACGCACGAGGCGTTCGCCAGGCAGCAGGCAGAGTTGGCCAAGAAGCAGGAAGAGATGGGACGGAAAGCGATTGCCGATCTGGAAGCGATGATGGAACGTCTGGCCAAGGACAACAAGTTGAAGCTGGTGCGCTGAAGTGCGGCTACACTGGGGAGGCTATGCTGTGGACAAGACGCCGCTTTATCTCCTCCTCGCCGAGCGTCCTGATTGCTTCTTCGGCTTTGGCGGATTCGCTGTTTGCCGCCCCTGCCGCCGACTCCAAAACTCCTAACCCCGAGCTTGAGAAACTGGCCGCTAACGCGCTTCGGGAAGCCAAGAAGCTGAAGGCCAGCTACTGCGACATTCGCATCGTACGTCTGCGTGACCAGCGCGTGAGCCTGCGGCAGACGCCGGAGCGCGGTACGGGCAAGACGCTGTCCGTCCCCGGTGTCGCCGAGGACGCGAGCTTTGGCTTTGGCGTACGGGTGATCGTCAATGGTGCGTGGGGCTTTGCGGCATCGCCGGTGGTGACGCCCGAAGAGATTGCGCGCATCACGGGCGAGGCCGTGATCATCGCCAAGGCCAATGCCTCGATTCAGCCGAAACCCCTGCAATTGGCGCCTGTGAAGGCGTATCGCGACCGTTGGGTGACGCCGCATGATGTCGACCCACTCAAGGTACCGATGGGCGAAAAGATCGAGTTGCTGCACAAGGTGGTGAGCGAGATTAAGAAGGAGACGCGCGTGTTCAGCGGGTCTGCCAACTTGAACTTGCGCAGCGAGGACAAGTACTTCGCGTCGAGCGAAGGATCGTCGATTCAGCAGTACATTTTGCAGATTTACGGCAATGTAGATGCCACGGCGGTGGATCGCGAAAAGAACCTATCGCGCACGCGGAACTATGTCCCGACGCAGGCATCGGCGGGCTGGGAGTACGTGCCGGAGATGAACCTCGAAGAGAATGCACGGCGCATTCGCGAGGAGGTGTTGGAGCATCTGGCGGCGCCCCCGGTGAAGCCTGGCAAGAAGGACCTGATCCTGATGCCGAATCACCTGATGCTGACGATTCACGAGAGCGTTGCGCATCCGACGGAGTTGGATCGTGCGTTGGGGTACGAGGCCAACTACGCGGGTACCAGCTACATTACGCCGGACAAGATCGGCAAGCGTGTGGCGAGCGACCACTGTACGTTTGTCGGGGATCGCACCACGCCTCGCGGGTTGGCGACGGTGGGGTACGACGATGACGGCGTGAAGGCGACGGCGTTCACGATCATCGATAAGGGCATTGTGAAGTCCTTCCAGACCACTCGCGATCAGGCGCATTTGATTGGCGAGAAAGAATCGCACGGGTGTTCGCAGGCGGATTCGTGGGCCACGGTGCCCTTCCAGCGGATGCCGAATGTCCATCTCAAGGCGGGGCCCGCGGATACGACCTTGGAGGATCTGATTGCCGGTGTCGATGATGGCGTGTTGATTGACGGGCGCGGGAGTTATTCGATCGACCAGCAGCGGTACAACTTCCAGTTCGGCGGCGATGCGTTCTGGGAGATCAAGGGCGGCAAGAAGCGCGGGATGCTGTCGCGTGTGTCGTACCAGGATCGTACGCCGGATTTCTGGCAGAACTGCGATGGTACGGCGGGGCCTGCGTACTGGCGACTGTTTGGAACGACGGGGGATGCGAAAGGCGAGCCCACGCAGATCAACTCCATCAGCCATGGATGTTCGCCGACGCGGTTCCGGAATATTGAAGTGATTGTGACGGACTAACGGGGAGACGGGTACATCATGATCACACAGGAAGAAGCTAAAAAATTAACAGCCAAGGTGCTGGGGCTCACGACGTTTCCGGAGTGCCACCTGACGTTGACGTCCTCCGAGCAGGCGTACACGCGGTTTGCCAATAACGGCATCACGACAGCGTCCTTTAACTTGCGGCATAACCTGACCATTGCGGTGACGCGTGAGGGTCGCACAGGTGTGATGGCGGTGAACGACTTTGACGATGCGTCGTTGAAGGCGGCGATGCTGCAGGCGGAGGAGTTGGCGAAGATCGCGCCGCCGAACCCGGAGCGGTTGCCTCCGGTGGGTCCGCAGGAGTTTCCGAAGACCTTTGATTTGGACGAGGCGACGGCGACGGCGCGGGCTCCGCAGATGATCCCGCATGTGAAGACGATCATCGACGCGGCGATGGCGGCGAAGATGGTGGCGGCGGGGCTGATTGAACGGTCCTTGCGGGTGTCGGCGATTGCGAATAAGGCCGGGTTGTTTGGGTATCACCGGTCTAGCGATTCGCAGTTGACGACGACCATTCGTATGCCGGACGGGTCGAGTTCCGGTTGGGCGGGGCAGCCGTCGATGAAGCTGACGAGCCTGGATAGCAAGGGGTTGGCGGCGACGGCGATTGAGAAGTGCAAACGCTGGAAGAATCCGATCCGGCTGGATCCCGGCAAGTACACGGTTGTGCTGGAGCCTACGGCGACGGGCGACCTGGTGCGGCTGATGACGGGCGGATTTTCGGCTCGCGCGACGGACGAGGGACGTACGTTTTTGAGCAAGCGCGGCGGCGGGTCGCTGCTGGGCGAAAAATACTTTCCGGAGTTTGTGACGTTGCGGATGGACCCGTTTGATCCGCGGCAGCCGTCCTCACCTTGGACGTCGGACTTTCTGCCGACGGACAAGATCACGTGGATTGATAAGGGTGTAATCGCGAATCTGGCGTACGACCGGTATTGGGCGAACAAGACCGGCAAGAAGGCGACGCCGGGTGCGTTTGGCGGGTTCGGCGGAGGCCGTGGTGGCGGCGGGGGTGGTGGCGCTGCCGGAAGCCTGATCATGGAGGGCAGCAACGATAGCCTCGACGATCTGATCAAAGGCGTGGAGCGGGGCTTGCTGATTACGCACCTGTGGTACATCCGCGGGGTGAATCCGCAGACCTTACAGCAGACGGGCCTGACTCGCGATGGTGTGTTCCTGATCGAGAACGGCAAGATCACGACGCCGGTGATGAATATGCGATTCCTGGAAAGCCCGGTACGGCTGTTGCGCAATGCCAAGCGGATTGGTACGGCAATGCGGGTACGCGGGCTGGAAGGCGGAATTATGATCGCGCCATCGATGGTGGCGACGGACTTTCCGATGCCATCGATTTCGGACGCGGTGTAGTGCTGTTGGTGATGCGGAGGGCGTCGTGCGCGAGGCCCTCCAGCATCTTTTGAAAGACAAAGTGGTGGAACGGGTAGACCGCCCACCAGTACATGAGCCCGAGCAAGCCTCGGGGCTGGAAGAGAGCCGTCTGCGAAAGGCGGCTTTTTCCATTGGCGAGCGGCTCGATTTCGAAGTCGAGTACGGCTTCTCCGGGCAGGCGCATTTCGGCTCGTAAGGTGAGGCGGCGGTTGTGTTCAATGCCGACCACGCGCCAGAAGTCCAGCGCTTCGCCGAAGCGGAGTTGCGTGGGGTGGCGGCGTCCGCGGCGGAGGCCGGGTCCACCGGCAAGACGGTCCAAAACGCCGCGAATCTTCCAGAGCCAACCCATGGCCCAGCCGTTGCGACCACCGATACGGCAGACGGCTTGATAGACGCTCCAGTCCGGCGTTTCGACGTCCATCGAGCGGGCGTCGCGAAAGACTTTGCCGCCGGCCCAGTCGGGGTCGCCGGGGATGTGTCCGGCCATGGACCAACTGGTTTCCACTTCCATCGACTCGATCTGCTGGAATGCCGCCTGGATGGCTTCGCGTGTGCTGAGCAGGCGCTGCGGGACGATGTTGAGAATCCGTTTGTCGCGGCAGACGACGGGGTTGCGGAGGCCTTCGGCGAGGGGTCGCGCGATGTCGGCGCTGAGCGGCGTGACGAGGTGGATCCAGTAAGAGCTTAAGCGAGGTGTCAGGACAGGTACGGGGATGATCCAGCGCTTGGGCAGGCGGAGTTCTTCCGCCATGATGCGCATGATGGCGCTGTACGGCAGTACGTCGGCACCGCCGATGTCGAAGGTTTCGCCTTGTGTGGCATGCGGATGGTCGAGGCAGCCTATGAGGTACTGCAGGACGTTATCGATGGAGATCGGCTGGCATTCGGTGGTGACCCACTTTGGCGTGACCATCACGGGAAGGCGATTGACGAGATAACGAAGGATTTCAAACGATGCCGAGCCCGAGCCGATGATCATGGCGGCGCGAAGTACGGTGACGGGGAGGCCGGTGGAGCGGAGCGCGGTTTCCACTTCTTGACGGGAGCGGAGGTGTTCGCTGAGGTCCGAGCCGAGTTCGCCGAGGCCGCCGAGGTAGATGATGCGCTTGACGCCGGCATCGCGCGCCGCTTGTGCGAAGGATTCAGCAATCTTACGGTCTTTGGCGGCGTATTCGGAGCCTGCCGCGAGCATGGAATGTACGAGATAGAAGGCGCTGTCGCAACCCTTTAGTTGTGCTGTAAGGGCGGGTACATCGTCGAGGTCGGCTTGTGCGATCTGTGCGTTGGGATGGCTGGTCCAGTCGCGTTCGGCGAGCTTGGCGGGGTACCGGGCGATGCAGCGTACGGGATAGCCTGCCTGGAGCAGACGCGGCACAAGGCGTCCACCGACGTAGCCGGTAGCTCCAAGGACGGCAATGTGTTGGCCCGCCATAGACTGCGTGTGGGTGATGCCTGACGGAGCCGAATTGTTTTATTTGTTCGTCGTAGTACTTTGGCGGTACTTTTCGTAGGCCGCGAGAGTGCTAGCCGCGTGGTCGGCTTCCTGCGAAGGTAAGGCCTTGGCAGCATTGAGCGTGTCCTGCCAGAGGCGATCCTGTAAATCGCGCGCGAGGGACTCTGCGAACCCGTTGAGCAGACGACGGGCACGGAGTTCGGTGAGGGCCGCGGAAGGCGGGGGGGCACCCTCGGTGAGGTCACGGGCTGCGATGCGGCGGGCGGCGGCGAGTGCGTCCGCGAGCTTGCCGGAGTGGAGGCTCAAAGTAATGTAAGGTTGGCCAGCCTGGATGATCAGCGCGTATGCGTTGCGGTTGTACGGCATGGTGGCCGAGACGGCCAGCTTTTCATCGAGAGCAAGAAGCGATGCGGGCAGGGCGGCTGCCGGGTCCAGGAAATACAGTTCATTCGCGATCTGGGAAAGTACGGTGGCACGGTTGTAGCGGGCTCGGGCGTCGCCGGGGTCGAGCTGCATCATCCGTTCAAAGATGGATTGCGCCAAACGGAGAAGGCTCAGGCTTCGGCGGTGCTCTTCGACAGTGGTGTCACCGATGGAGAAGCAGGATCCCAGATGAGCGAAGTTGCCGACGGTGCGGAGTACGTTGGGGTCGTCGGGATGGTCTCGCAGGAGGTTTCTGGCAATGACCTCGTTGGCATCGAAGTCTTTGATGCAGTCCGCGCGGTTCTTTTGCAGATAGAAGATACGGCTGCGGAGGACGGAGATGCGGAGGGCGAGAAGTCCGCGGTTTCTGCTGGTGGCCAGCGGTGGAATCTCAGTTTCGACGCGTTTGAGCGTACTGGCGGCCTCCGCTATGTTGCCCAGGCTGATTTGATTTTCGCCGAGCATGACAATCGCGTCACCCAGGGCCATGCAAGCGAGGGTTTTGTCAGGCCCGGGGGGAGCATTGAGACAGAACGGTTGAATGAGTTTTGCCGCCCGTTCGAATTCCTTGCCGCCCTCTGTGCGACGGCGATTCTGCTGGAGGAGCGAGGCGCGCATGGTGATGAGGCGTCCCTCAGCCACAGCGATCTGCCTGCGTTCGTCGGCGGGCATGCCCTCCAACTGACGGAGGCCGGCTTCAAAACTGGCCAGAGATTCTGCGGGGAGGCCGAGACTTGCGCCGAGCGTACCCTGTACTTCGCCGAGGCGGAAATAAGCGGCTGCGAGGTCGCGACGCAGGGCCCAGTGGCTACCGGCGTTGCGGGACAGACTTTCGAGCTGTGCAGCAGCGGTGGAGGCGAGCATCGAGCGTACGTTGGTGGAGCCGGGTAGCTTGGCGATGTTGTCGTGTACGTCGAAGAGGATTGTCGTCGAGAGCTTGCGTACGGTTTCGAAGCGCTCGTTGGCGATGTTGGCCTGGTAGGCGAATGCCGTGATGCCGCCCAAGAGGCTCAAGACGGCGAGCGATGCTGTGCTCACGGGCAGCCAGTTGCGGCGGACGTACTTGGCGGTTCTGTACAGCGGCTCATTGCCGCGGGCGGCGACCGGCCGGAGGGCGAGGTAATTTTCGAGGTCCTGCGCGAGGGCCGCTACCGACATGTAGCGATTCTGCGGATCTTTGGAGACGGCCTTGGAAACGATGGCGTCGAGGTCGCCTTCGAGCTTGTTCAGCGAGTACGGCAGGATGGTTTTTTCCGAATCCGCGCGTACCGTGCTGGGCAGGGGTACGGTGGTGTCGCACACGCTGCGGTTGAGGGCTTCTGCGGATGAGGTGTCCGCCTTTTGACCTTTGACGCCGGTGAGGAGTTCGTACAGGATGAGGCCGAGGGCGTAGACGTCGGTACGGATGCTGACGGGCTGATTGCGGAGCTGTTCGGGGCTGGCGTAGTCCGGCGTGAGAAGGCGTTCGCTTTCCTGTCCCGAAACAAGGCCGGCGATGGTGGCGATGCCGAAGTCCAGCAATTTGGGCGTACCGTCGGCGGTGACCAGGATGTTGCCGGGCTTGAGATCGCGATGGATGATGAGGCGTTCGTGGGCGTAGGATACGGCCTGGCAGATGCGGATGAAGAGTTCCAGCCGCTCGCGCAGGGATTTGCCTTCGCAGTATTGCTTGAGATGGACGCCTTCGACGAGTTCCATCACAAAGTACGGCGCGCCGTCGACGGAGCCGCCGTCAAGCATACGGCAGATGCCGGGGTGTTCGAGGGTGGCTAGGATTTGACGTTCTTCGCGGAAGCGTTCCATGGCTTCCGGCGAGCGGAGCCATTCGGGAGCGATCTTGATGGCGACTTTCTTTTGGTACTCGCTGTCGTCGCGTTCGGCCTCGTAGACGATGCCCATGCCGCCGCGGCCGATCTCACCCACGATGCGGTAGGAGCCGATACGGCGTCCAATCCAGGCGTCCGCGGGTTGCGAGGCGGCGGACGCGGTGGCGAGCATGACGTCGCCGATGATCTCGCCAAAGTTTTGTACGCCACCTTCCTCTTCCTGCAGGAGTTTGAGGAGGCGCTGGTTGAGGTCCGGGTCGCCGGCGGTGTTCTGGGCGACAAACTGGTCGCGCTCAGGCCCTGCGGGGAGGTCCATGGCCCGGTTGAAGAGGTCTTCGAGAAGCTGCCAGCGTTCCGGACTCATGCCGTTACCCATACAAGCGGAATCCGCGGGCGCGACGTTCTACTCCGCGCTGTCCATTTCTCCCACCGCTTCGGCGAGCCACGCTTCGGCGAGGCGCTGTTCGCGGCTGACGGTGGAGGTGGAGATGCCCAGGTACTCGGCAATCTCCGCGATGTCGAGACCTCCGAAATAGCGGAGTTCGATGATCTGGGCTTTGCGCGCGCTGTATTCGGTGAGGCGGGTGAGCGCCTGGTCGAGCATCAGGAATTCGTCGGAGCGTTCGGGCGAGGCGTAGGCTAGCGTTTCCTGTAACTTGACCTTGGTGGCGCCGCCTCCGCGCTTGGCAGCTTTGGTGTTGCGCGCGTGGTCCACCAGGACTTGGCGCATCAGGCGCGCGGCGAGGGCGAGGAACTGTTTGCGGCCTTCAAAGCTGCCCGGTTGCATGCGTGCGAGGCGCATGTAGGCTTCGTGAATCAGAGCGGTGGGCTGTAAGGTGTGTGAAGCGCGTTCCGTGCGGAGGTACGCGGCGGCGATGCGGCGGAGTTCGGTGTAGACGAGTTCGGTGGCTTGTTCGAGAGCGTCCTGATTTCCGGAAGACCATTTGCCAAGGAGTACGGTGACTTCCTGCAGCTGGTTGTCGTCGGGGAAAGCGGTGTCGGACATCTTCGACATTGTAAACGACGCCTTTCTAGGGTAGGAAGTCCTGACGCAGTGGAGTGAAGCTGTCGATCAGTCTTGCCGTAGGGGAAAGCAATTGGATGGAGTGGGGCTGATTGGAGGGTACGGCAAACATGTCGCCGGCGGTGAGGCGTTTGGGTTCGTCTCCTTCGGCAAAGAAGATGAGGTCGCCTTCTGCGATGTAGGTGACTTGTTCGTGAGGGTGGGAGTGGAAGGGATCGGGTTCGGGCCAGGGACCGTTGCGGAAGTCGATGATGACGGTCATGAGGGTGGGGGTGTGGAGGATGCGGCGCTCGCAGCGTTCGCGGAAGGGGTCGCCGGTGGTCTCGCTGTAGTGGAGGGTTTGGCTCATGTTCTTTACCAAATGGTCGGGACTAGAGAAGACTGGATCTTGCGGTCGCGGCTTATGACGGGAACGCCGTGACGTAGCGCTGTCGCGACAACGATGCGGTCTGGCATGTCAGGGACTTCCTCGCGGGGGATCTCGGGAAGGCGAGCGTCGTTGAGAAGTTACCAAAGTGCCCCGTGCGTATCCGCCACGGATGACACTATTGGTCCTTCTGCGCCCATCCCCAGACTTGCCTACGAGCTTCGTCGATCTCTTCTGCGGACGGTGCAGGCCCGAACTCGGCGAGCAGTCCCCGGCTGTTCTTAAATGGCTTTGGCGAAGCTGTAATGCTTGAGTCCGCGATCTGGCGTAGCCACGCTTCGAGCGTCAACCCCTGGGCCGCAGCGCGCTGCTTTAACAGCTCCGCCTGTTCGTCCGGGATTTGAATCACAGCCATTGCAATCTCAGTCTACCCAAACCTTCTGGGCGGCGGACAGACCCAACTGAACGGGTGGACCGTCGAGGCGGAGGGTTAGCGTGTCGTCGTAGTTGCGGGACACTACCGTGAAAGCGGCGCCGGGGCGGAGGCCGAGACGGTCAAGGTACTCGAGGAGTTGACGGTCGCGCTCGTACACGGTTTTGACTCGTGCGGCGGCCCCGGGTTCGAGTTCGGCGAGGGGCTTCCAGCCACGCTCGCGGCGGAGGGCGGGGCTTTCCACCGCTTCTCCGTTGCCGTGCGGGCAGAAGCTTTCTGTACCCAGCTTGGCGACGAGGAGGCGTTCGAACTCTTCTGATACGGCGTGCTCGAGTTGCTCGGCTTCATCGTGTACGCGGTACCAAGCCATGCCGAAGACTTCGGTTAGCATGCGCTCGATCAGGTGGTGGCGGCGTAGGAGACGGTCCGCAATGGCGCGTCCCGCAGGAGTGAGGTGGATCTGGCCGTCCTTGGTGGCAACGGTGATGCACTCATCGCGCTTTAAGCGGCGGAGGGCCATGGTTACCGCGGGGGCTGACACGTTGAGCCAACGGGCGAGCGTAGCAGCGATGACAACCTCACCTTCCGCCTGCGCTTCGGCAATGGCTTTGAGGTAGTTTTCCTTGGAAATCGTGATCTTCAACGGAGCAGCCATCTCTAGCGTAAACCGCAAGTACCCGGATGCGCTACGATGGCGCTCACACCTATATGCCATCGAAAGCATCCACCGTTGCGGAGTACTTGGAAGAGCTGCCGGAGGACCGTCGCGCTGCGATCGCAAAGCTGCGTACGGTGTTGAAGAAGTCGCTGCCGAAGGGGCTGAAAGAGGAGATGCAGTACGGCATGATCAGCTATGTTGTGCCGCACAGTTTGTATCCGGATGGATACCATTGCGATCCATCGCAGCCGCTGACCTTTGCTAGTTTGGGGTCGCAGAAGAATTATATGGCGCTGTACCTCATGACGCCGTACATGATGCCGCACATCGATGCCTGGCTGCGCGAGGCGTTTGCCAAAGCGGGCAAGAAGCTGGATATGGGCAAGAGCTGCTTGCGGTTCAAAGATCTGGACGCGATCCCGATGGATGTGATCGCGGAGTTTGCCGGCAAGGTGTCGGTGGCGGACTACATTGTCGCGTATGAGGACGGGCGCAAGGCTAGTAAGGCGGCTTCAAAGTCAGCGAAATCCAGCCGTCCTTGATGTGGATGTCCGTCGCACCTTCGACGTGCTGGTTTTCTAGCAGGCCGCTGATGATGATGGTTCTGCGGGCGATTCGATGGAGTTCCGGCAGGATGCGTTCGAGTACGCCAAGTTGGATGTTGGCGATGACGACGTCGATGGACTTGGTGGCGATGGCGTCGGCACTGCCTTGAAACGCATCGGGGGCAGTCTGGGCAGCGGAAAAGTCGAGGTCGCAGCCGATGGCGGTTGCCGCGCCGAGTAGCTTGGCGGCTTGCTGTAGCAATCCAGAGCCGCAACCGATGTCGGCTACGGTACAGCCCGGGGTGAAGTGGCGTTCGAGCGCTTCGAGGCAGAGCAAGGTGGTGGGGTGGTCACCGTTGCCGAAGAGTGTACCCGGGTGCATCGCGAGCTTGAGACGGCCTTGCGGCGCGGGTGCGTCTTCCCAGGGCGGGGTGAGCCACAGGCGTTGGCCGACCGGCTGTGCAGACCATTCGGATTGCCAGGATTCATTCCAGTTCTGGACTTCCTCTTCAAAGATCGCAAAGATCGCGCCGCCGGCTTGTTCGGCATCGTTACGTGCGGCGAACCAGACTTTGACGATTCCGGGTGTGTCCGTGTCTGCAGCGGCGAGGTCGAGGCCGAGCAGTTGCGCGAGTACGATGTCCTCGTCGCCAATGGCGCAGGGAATCTCAACGCGCCACATGCTGTTTTTGAAACGCTGCGAACTCTTCGTATTGATCGGTGGCGACGAAGTCCACGCCGGCCTCGATGCAGGCCTTCCACCGCGCTTCTACCGCTTCTTTTGATCCGAAGTTGTAGGATTCGCCAAGTCCTGGCGCCGAGATGCCATTGAGCGTATAGAAGCGGATCCACAGGCCGTTGTCGTGCGCCTGGTCGACGAGTTGCTTGAGGCGCTTGGCATCGTCTTTGGTCCAGTCACCGGCCTTCTTCTGGCCTCCTTCTTCGACGATCCCCCAAGGGTTGTTGGACCAGCGGCGGTAATTGTCCGCCTTGTTCTGGGTGCCGCGAGGTACGGCGCCGAAGAGTAACAGGCGGCCGTCTGCAGGTACGGCGTCGTAGAAGGTTTGCTTCTGGATGTCGGAATCGCCCGTTAGAACAAGGATCGGCGCTTTGCTGAGTTTTTGGACTTTCTTGAGGTTCTTGCCCTTCTTCGCCGTCATCAGCCAGGGTTCGTACTGCTTGAGCAAGGCCAATACAGCGCGATGATGTTCGGGTTCGTTGGTCTTGAAGTCCAGGTTCAAAGTGATGATTGGCCACTTCTTCTTGTCTCCGTCCTTGAGTTCCTTTTCCACGATGGGGCGGATCTTTTCGAAGAAGTACTTCTGCATGAGCGGTTCGGTTCCGGTGGTTTTCACCTCGTGTGACAGCACCGAGTGATCCACGTGCCAGGCGAGGTCCTGTTCGATGGCGATGGGGATGCCGGTGGCTAGCGCACGGTCGATGCGATCGTCGAACAAACCCGCGTACGGGTAGCAGTTGTGGGCATCGAGCAGGACGCGGCGATCGGCCGCAAAGGCGCTGAAAACCAGGAGAAACAGAAGGAAAACACGAAGCATGCGGATAGCCACATGATACATTGAAGGCATTCCATGCAATTAGAGAAAGTGTACGAACCCCAGCGGTTTGAGCCGCATTGGGCACAGTGGTGGATTGAGTCCGGGATCTATAACGCGACGGTAAAACCGGGCGCGAAGTACTTCTCGCTCGCCGTACCGCCGCCCAACGTTACGGGGTCGTTGCACATGGGCCACATGCTCGATCACACGTTGATCGATATGGCTGTGCGTTGGCATCGTATGCTCGGCGAGAACACGCTGTGGGTGCCGGGTACGGACCACGCGGGCATCGCGACGCAGATGGTGGTGGAGCGCGAACTGGCCAAGGACGGCGTGTCGCGGCACGACCTGGGTCGCGAGAAATTCCTCGAAAAAGTCTGGGAATGGAAGGAAATCTACCAGAAGCGCATCGACGATCAGATGAAGCGCTTGGGGTCGTCCTGCGATTGGAGCCGCGAGCGGTTTACGCTTGATCCCGGTTTGTCGCGCGCGGTTCGCGAGACGTTTGTCCGGCTGTATGAAAAGGACCTGATTTACCGCGCTGAGTACATGGTGAATTGGTGTCCGCGATGTTCGACGGCGCTGTCCGATTTGGAGAGCGTGCACGAGGACACAAACGGGTCGTTGTGGCATGTGAAGTACGAAGTGAAGGGCATGCCGGGGCGCTATCTGACGGTTGCCACGACGCGTCCGGAAACGATGCTGGGCGATACGGCGGTGGCCATCAACGCCAAGGACGAGCGGTATCTGGACCTGCATGGCAAGACCGTGATCCTGCCGCTGATGCAGCGTGAGATCCCAATCATTCTGGACGATATGGCGGACCCCGAGTTCGGCACGGGCTGCGTGAAGGTGACGCCGGCGCATGATCCGAACGACTTTGAAGCGGGCAAGCGCCACAATCTGCCGTTTATCAAAGTGATTGGCGAGGACGCGAAGATCACGGCGATGGGCTGCGGGTACGCGGGGCTCGATCGTTATGAGGCGCGCAAGCGGATTGTCGCGGATCTGGAAGCGGCAGGGCTGCTTGAAAAGGTGGAGCCGCATTCGCTGCCGATCAGCAAATGCCAGCGCTGCGGGACGGTTGTCGAGCCGCTGGTGTCCAAGCAGTGGTGGGTGAAGATCCAGCCTCTGGCCGATCCGGCGATCAAGGCTGTCGAGACCGGTGCGATCGAACTGGTGCCTTCGATGTGGGAGGCGACGTACTTCCAGTGGATGCGCAACATCCGCGATTGGTGCATTTCGCGCCAGTTGTGGTGGGGCCATCGCATTCCGGCGTGGCACTGCAAGGATTGCGAAGGCATCACGGTTTTGCGTGAAGATCCGACGGCGTGTTCGAAGTGCGGGTCCGGCAACATCGTGCAAGATCCGGATGTGCTGGATACGTGGTTTAGCTCAGGTTTGTGGCCGTTTTCGACGTTGGGATGGCCGGACCAGACTGAGGATCTGAAGACGTTTTATCCGACGACGCTGATGGTGACGGGCTTTGACATCCTGTTCTTCTGGGTGGCCCGCATGATCATGTTCGGCATTGAGATGACGGGCGAGGTTCCGTTCCGGCAGGTGCATTTGCACGGCCTGGTTCGCGATGCGGATCGTCAAAAAATGTCGAAAACCAAGGGAAATGTCGTCGATCCGCTAACGGTGAATGAGAAGTGGGGTACCGATGCCATGCGCTTGTCGCTGGTGTTGGGCGCGGCTGCGGGCAATGACATCGCGTTCACGGATGAGCGTCTGGATGCGGCTCGCGCATTTGCCAATAAGCTTTGGAATGCGGCGCGGTTCATCTTCTTGAACATGGAGCGTAGCGGTGTGGAGCCGCAGGTTCCGGCTGAGAATGCCGCTCCGGCGATTGAAGACAAGTGGATCCAGAGCCGGTTGAACGATGCGGCGGCGAGCATGGCCAAGCACTTGGCGGCGCACCGGTATCACGAAGCGGCGCAAACGGTGTGGCACTTCTTCTGGGACGAGTTCTGCGACTGGTATCTGGAGATCAAGAAGCTGCGGTTTGTCGAGGGGTCCGGGTTGAATGATGACTGGCGGTCATTATTGACGACCTTTGAGACTGGCCTGCGGTTGCTGCATCCGGTGATGCCGTTTATCACGGAAGAGTTGAGCCACCGTTTGGACCCGTCGCAATCGATTTCTTTGAAGGCGTATCCGCAGGCGGGGCCGGTGGATGCGGTGGCAGAGAAGCAGATGGCGGTGCTGCAGGATGTGATCGTAGCGGCGCGCAATATCCGTGCGGAACGCAAGCTGGATCGTAAGTTGGTGCTGAAGGCGACGGTGACGTCGTCGACGGCGCTGGATAAGGTCGTGATCGAAAAGCTGGCCAATGTCGAGATCGTGGATGGCGGCGTGGAAGGCGTGAAGCGCTCAACGCCGGACTTTGATCTTGTTGTCGAAGTGCCGAAGGAATCGCCGGAGCAGATTGAGGCCCAGCGTGTGAAGCTCAACAAAGAGATCGATAAGCTGCGGCAAACGATTGCAGGCTACGACGCGCAGTTGGCGGATACCGAAGCGATGAGCAAGCGTCCGGAAAAGGTTGTGGCAATGATGCATGAGAAGCTTGCCGCGGCCAACGTACAGCTGGAAAAGAGCCAGCAGGCGCTCCAGGAGCTGGGCTGATGACACTGGCCGAACTGCGGGATCGAGTGGGTACTGAGGTAGGTGTTAGCGACTGGCTGACCGTCAGTCAGGAAACGATCCGACAGTTCGCGGATGCCACTGGGGATCACCAGTGGATCCACCTGGATGTTGAGCGCGCGAAGGCGGAGTCACCATTTGGGACGACGATCGCGCATGGGTTTTTGACGATGTCGCTGCTGGTGCAGTTGATGGCGGACGCTGTGCCGATGGAGGAGCCTTGCAAGCTGTCGGTGAACTACGGGTTCAACCGGCTGCGGTTCGTGTCGCCGGTGCCTGCCGGTTCGCGCATACGGGTTCGCGCGGTGCTGACGTCATTGAAGGATCTGGATGCGGCGGTGGAGTTCACCTGGGGCATCACGGTGGAGATTGAAGGTCGCGAAAAGCCGGCGGTGGTGGCGGAGTGGTTGAGCCGGCGGTACCTTTAGGGCGATGGACGATTCGACACCAAAGGCACGGCAAGCGTACTTTCAGCGGCTAGCTGCGATGACGCCGGCGGAGCGCGTGCAGATTGGTGTGTCGCTGCTTGAGGCTGGGAATGCGATGCAGCGAGCGGGTATTCGGCGCAGAAAGCCGGATGCGACGGAAGCTGATATCCGCTTCGAGATGGCTGTGTCGCGATTCGGCCTTGACCTGGCGACTCGAGTTTACGGCCAACGATGAGCGACACCTCCCTCGGGCCTATACTCTTCTAAAACGCTGTCGACGCTTTCTATGCGTTGAAGGGCCTTTGCGGACAATAGCAAAAGTAGCTACATCAGCACGCATCTCTTTGTTGTCGGCCAGTATCCTAGAGTTTGTGCCGCCGCTGGAACACCTCAAAAAGTACGAGGAGAAACGTAGCTTCGACAAGACGCCGGAGCCGGGACCTTCTGCGGGGACCGCGCCTGGGAATGTCTTTTGTGTGCAGCGGCATGCGGCGTCGCGGCTGCATTATGACCTTCGCATTGAAGTAGACGGGGTGCTGGAGTCCTGGGCGGTGCCGCAAGGGCCTACGCTCGATCCTGCGGAGAAGCGCTTAGCGGTGCATGTGGAGCCCCACCCGATCGAGTACGCGACGTTTGAGGGCAACATCCCCAAGGGGCAGTACGGCGGCGGGTCCATGATGCTGTGGGACCTTGGCACGTACACGCTGCTGGACGACAAAGTCCCGGCGCGGAAGCAGATTGAGCGCGGTGACTTTAAGTTCCGGCTGCATGGGCATAAGCTCAAGGGCGAGTTTGCCGTGGTCAAGATGAAGAAGTCGGAAAAAGGCAATGAATGGCTTCTCATCAAGAAGAAAGACGCGGCGGCGGTAACCAAGTGGAACGTGGATTCGATGCCGCTTTCGGTGGCCACGGGGCGTACGCAGGATGAGATCGCGCATGAGATGCCGGCGCGGACGGTGAAGCCGGCTTCAATCTCTGCTAAGAATTTAACAGGGGCGGTTGAGAGTCCTGAGCCGAAGAAGCTGGAGTCCATGTTGTCGACGATTGGTGAGCAGATTCCGATCGGCAAGGACTGGCTGTTTGAGATCAAGTGGGATGGGGTTCGCGCGTTTGCCTGTATCGATTGCGACAAAGGTACGACGAGCTTTATCGGGCGCCAGGGCAGCGCGATGAACAAGCAGTATCCGGAGTTGATGGAACTGCACAAGTGCGTACGGGCGCAGCATACGGCGATTCTGGATGGCGAGATCACGACGCTCGATGAGCAGGGGCGGCCGTCGTTCCAACGGCTGCAGCCTCGCATCATGGTGGCGGATGCCAGTGCTGCTGCGAGCTTTGCGAAGAAGCAGCCGGCGCTGTATTTTGCTTTTGATCTGATCTATCTCGATGGGTACGATCTGCGGAATACGCCGCTTATTGAGCGCAAGCGGATGCTGCAGTTGATTCTGGATCCGAATGCGGTGTTGAAGTATTCGGATCACTTTGATGTGACTGGTGACCAGTTGTTTGCGCTGGCCAAGCAGCAGGGCTTGGAAGGCATTATGGCCAAGCGTGCACAGTCCCGGTATGTGGGCGGGCGTAGCAAGGATTGGCTGAAGTTCAAGGTCTTCAACGAGCAGGAGTTTGTGATCTGCGGGTACACGGATGGAGAGCGTGACTTTTTTGGTGCGCTGATTCTGGGTGTGTACGGCGAGGACGGTGTACTCGCGTTTTGCGGGCTGGTAGGTACGGGGTTTGACCGTCGGCTGATGGAAGACATCTTTACGCGGTTGCAACCGATCGAGATCCCAAAGTGTCCGTTTGAGAAGACGCCCAAAATCCCCGAAAAATGCCATTGGACGAAGCCGGAGCTAGTGGCAACCGTGCGGTATCACTCCTGGACCCTGGAGGACCGGTTGCGCGCGCCGGTGTTTGTGGGTCTGCGGCCCGATGTGTATCCGGCCGATGCCACCAAGTCTCCCGCAGGCCAAGCTACGGCGCCGCCTCCTGAGCATGAGCCGATTGTGACTGGTGACAAGGAGACGTCGCTCACGGTGGAGGGGCACCGGGTGACGATTACCAATCCCGGCAAGCTGTACTATCCGGCGACCGATTGGAGCGAGGCGTACTATAAGCGCGACCTTGTGAATTACTACAACGATGTCGCGGATTTGCTGCTGCCGTACCTGGAAGACCGGCCGCTGTCGCTGCGGCGGTACCCGGAGGGGATTGAGGGCGAGGGCTTCTTCCAAAAGCATGCCGAAAAAGGCTTCCCATCCTGGATGCGGGTGGAAACGATCATCGCGGAAGACGGGCATGAGCGGCAGCAGATTATCGGTGGCAGCAAAGCCGAACTGTTGACGCTCGCGAACATGGGTTGTATCGATCAGAATCCGTGGATGAGCCGTGTGGAGACCTTGGACAACCCGGACTTTATCCTGATCGATCTGGACCCGTATGAGTGCGGGTTCGACAAGATTGTAGAGGCGGCGCATCTGGTGCGGCGCAAGCTGGAACTACTGGAGCTTGAATGCTATCCGAAGACTACCGGCGGCAACGGCATGCATTTGTACATCCCGCTGGAGCCTGTGTACTCGTACGACCAATCGAAGGCGTTTTGCGAGATCATTGCGCGGATTGTGGCGACGGAGCGGCCGGATCTGTTTACGACGCCGAGGTCAGTAAACAAGCGCGAGAAGAATCGCGTGTACTTTGATTATCTGCAGAACGGCCGCGGCAAGACGATTTCTGCGCCTTATGTGCCTCGCGCAAGGCCGGGGGCGACGGTGGCGACGCCGCTCGATTGGAGCGAGGTTGTGCCTGGGCTGAGCCCCAGGCAGTTCCACATACGCAATGCGATGGCAAGGTTTGACCGGACCGGCGATTTATTTGAAGGTACGCGCACGCGGCCGCAGCGGCTGGAAAACGCAATGGAACGGCTGCCGGCGTTGCTGCAGAACACTACAAAGAAAGCGTAGCTTTGGACTGGGTACGGAATTCGTACTGCAGGATTTCCACGGCGGCCATGGTGTCGGAAACAGTACGAACCACTTTGGCTTTGGCGACGAGCTTGAGGGGGCAGCTGTTGTTCAATTGGGCCGGCCAGCTGACGGCGAGTTCCAGACGGTGGCCGGGCAGGAGCATACGGTCAGTTTGAAAGAGTATGCCGGTGCTGCTCATGTTGATGGTTTTGCCGGTGCCGGGCTCTTCTACGCCTTTGCGAGTGCTGAGGGGCCGGTAGCGGACCTCGCGCTCAATGGGGAAACGATCTGCGCTTCTGCGGTCTTCCGACTTGCCGCTCTTTTTATCATTTGTGGACATCTGTTCGTTCGACTTCCGCCTCCGAATTCATGTTGGCAGGCGGCCTGTGGATGTCAAATAGAATCCGAGTTGGAAATTGGGGATAGTACTTGGATGGGTTAACGCCCATCTCTCGGTACACTGTCCAGATATGCGAATTCTCCTATGTGCGCTGCTTTTGACGGCCGGTTCGACGGCTCTACTGGCCCAGAAGAAGGCTGTTACGCCACCGGGTACGCCTGCGGGACGGCCCTTTAGTCCTGGAATCCTAACCTCGGATGGTACTCTCTACGTCGCGGGGCAGACCGGTAGCGACAGCAAGACGGGCAAGATTCCGGACAATTTCGAGGAAGAGGTCAAGAATACGCTGGAGAACGTGGGCAAGATACTTAAGACCGCGGGATATGACTTTAAGGATGCGGTATCTGTCCAGGTGTACTTGACGGACATGGAGCTGTTCGGGCGGATGAACACGGTGTACATGACGTACTTCCCGGAGCCGCGGCCGGTGCGGACGACGGTGGGCGTGGCGAAGCTGGTGGGTACGGCGAAGATTGAGATTACGGTAACGGCGAAGAAGTAGCCGGCTTTAGGTGAACCAAGGCCGGATATAGGCATCGAAGGCGTCCCAGTCCTCTGCGGACGCCTTTCCGCTAGTCAGGTGATCGTGGATTTCCTTGAGGAGCAGGTACATGGCGGAGTCCTGCATTTTGATGGCGTCCCAGAGGTTGAGGAAGCCTTTCTTTCCCTTCAGGTAGTCCCAAACCAGCGGTACTTCGTCAGTGGATTTGTAGAGATCGCATTTGGTGACCTTGGCGAGAGCCTCGCCCTTGGATCCCTCGTACTTCGCCGCCGTGTTCTCGTAGTTCGGGTTCGCGCCGTCGAATCCAACCCGTAGGTTTCCGGAGGTCCTGCTGATCGGGCAAGGCGCCTTTTGGTCATTCAAGTACGCTTCGAACATTTTGCAGAAGAGGTGAAGTGCTTTGTCTTCCTTCGAAGCAATAAAGAACGGCGAGAAGGTCACGTGTTGTGGCGCAGCCGGGTTGATGATGGTCAGAATATTCAACTCGCCCTTCGGTAGAACACCGTTGATGAATGGGGCCTTGCGAAAAGCTTTCGCTAGATTGGCCATGTCATCTTTCGTTACCGATGTTTCGTTCCAGAATAAGTCCACCGTACGGTCGTCCGTCATCATGCAGACGCGATTGAGCTTTTTTGCCAATGCAATGCCCGCCGCCCGGCCGCAGCCCATCCCGAAGCCAGTATAGGTAACGACATCGATTTTCCACTTGGCGAACTGCTCATAGTCCGCTGCCTCGTCGGCAGAAACCAGAAAGATGACACGGCAGAACTCCAAGCAGCGAACCCACCAGAACTCCTTGGGCTTGGCCAGTGCCTCGCCCAGCCACTTGCCGTGCTTGCCGCTGGACGGTATCAAGAGCGCCGGACATTTCTTTTTCTCTTCGTCGTCGTCGTTGAAATCGCTGATCGACGCGGGCACAAAGGTACACTTTTGGCGGCGGTCGTTCTGGAGAAGGAAGAATAGCTGCATCTTCTGAACGATGTCGTTCGGCTTGCAGCATTTCGCTTGGAGTGCACGGACATCTGGGTACTTGATGTTGCCGCCGGTGTAGTAGTCGTCCCACGCGAGATCCTGGAAGGTAATGCAGAGCTTGGGGCAGCTTTCCAGAATCTCTCTTTCCCTGAGCAGAAGAAGGAGTTCGTTCAGCCGCTTGAGGTCGCCTAAGACGTGCTTGCAGGCCAGAATCGCGAGGCAACCCTCTCGAACCGCAGCATGCTCTTTGGGACGGATTGCCTTGATCTTTTTCTCCAGCTCGTCAATCAGCTGTGTGGCCGTGAGGTTCTTGTTGGGCGATAGGCCGAGGTAATTGCGGACGACCGTCGCCGCATCCTCCGCGATCTTACGGGACCTTCCGCTGGAGGGGTCATCCATGATGACGCCGCTCCAGCAGCGTGATGCCGGACTCGGTTGAGATCGCTTCAAAACCGCACTTTTCCGCTACTCGAAGGGACGGCAGGTTGCCGGAGTCGATCTTCAGCCGGACAGGCTGCGTGATGCCTGGACCCAGATAGACGAGCAACTGCCTGACGGCCTGCGTGGCGATGCCTTTGCTCCATTGGTCCCGCACCACCCAGTAGGACATGTAGACGCAATCCTCGTCCTGGCTCTTCCAGATGCGGGCGGCACCGGCGAATGTGCCGGTCTGCTTGGTGATCAAAGCAAAGCGATAGTTACCGGGCTGTGGATGCGTACGCGTCCCCTCAATCCAGTCGCGTACGTCTTTGGCCGAAGCCGGTGGCTGCAGACCTCCCAAACGCCAGACATCGGGGTGCGACACGCCCTGGAACCAGGCTTCCGCGTGATGGGGCGCCAAGGTTTCGAGCCGTATGGGTATGCGCTCGGCCGAAGTGTGGGATTGCTCTTGCGAACGCAACAGGATGTCCGCTTGGGCGGCGCGACACCAGTCCTCTGGCGTGGCGACCATCAGGACCTCGATCATGCTGAAGTTTGAGCCTGGTTGTGTGGCGGCGGCAAAGGCGCGACGGAACTTTTCGTAACGATCAAAATATGGACCAATAACAAAACAAAGACGTGCAAAAGCTTCTATGTCGGCAGGGTCTGTAAGGTTGTAGCGAATGGCGCCGTGCAGTGCCGCTTGCAGGCGCAGTTCGACCTCGGCCGGCGAGAGTCCGGCGATGGCGTGAGGCGCGGAAATACGAAGGTTCCAGGCAACTGTATGGATGATGTGCTTCCGGTACTCGGCCTCCATTGCCTGAATCTGAGGCCCGCGGACGACGAACGCTGCGCTTGGCATAATTGTTTTCCGATTTCACTGGATTACGCGATGAATTTCGGAAAATCCAATCAGCTTACGGGGCGGATGCGATACAGGTGCCGGGCGGGATTTCGCGTACGGGTCCAAACGTGGGACGGACCTTAGAATACGCGCGCAAATGGGGTCCAAAGTGGACAATTGGGGCGTTCAACGTGCTGTAGAACAGCGTGGGACGCACGGCGTTGCCGTCGAGTTGAGCGGCGCGGATGAACGGGATGACGTCGCGCTGCATGTGGTTCCAGATGCGGCTGAGGTTCACGCCACTGCCTGGCGCGGCACGATCGGCAGACCCGGCGGCGAGGCCTTCGCGAATCAGGTTGCCTTGCGCGTCGTAGGTGGCCTGCATGCCGGACCCGTCCGGCCTGGGCGTGGACCGCATTTCGTACGCCGCGCCCGGGTGGTACTGATTGGCGATGCGGCGCAGGGTCGGCCACTGGCGTGGCTGGCAGGATTCCGGCTCCGGGTTGCGATTGCCGGGCGCGAGTTTGCTGTAAACCGGCGGAAGGTTCTGGGTCCAGGCGAGGTCTGCTTGTTCGGCGCGCAGCCAGGCGTCGAAGCCGAGTGACGGCTGTGGAGGCAGCACCGCGACGTACACGCCTGCGGCTGCAATCAAAAGCCAGGCAGCGGTTCTGAAACTAACGCGGACTGTAGCCACCGTTCGAGTATGCGGCCGCGATGCCGCGGTCCGGGGTACGGCAGGTCGCCGGGAAGTCGAAGAAGTACATGCATTCGGGCATGCCTTCAGTAAATGTGAGGGTGACGGACCCTTGGGCACCGTTTTGAAAACCGTTGTAGCGGTAGCTGGCGACGATCTTGGCAGGGCGGCCCTGTGCGTCGCGCGCGGTAACCGATACGCCAGCGGCGCTACCGCGAATGTAGCGGTTCATTGCCCAGGACCGGGAGTGTGCCGCGATGAGGTCCTCGAGGAGACGCGGGTAGTCCTGATCGCGGAAGGGCATGCCGGGCAGCGGATCGATGGCGGATAGCTTGGGGCCGAGTTCGCCCATACGGATGGGCGGCTTGTTGAGGGCGAACTGTCTGAGGTTCTGTTCCAGGCGGAGCAGCGCGGCGCTGGGGCAGCCGTTCTGAGGGACGATCGCGTCCAGATCGTTGGAGAAGGCAACCGCATTGCCGGCCATCGCCATCATGTCCCCAATGGCAGCCTCTTTGCGGAGCAGCATCTTGCCGACGTTGCGCAAGGTATCGCCTGCCGCCTGCCGGTTCAGCTTTTGGCGGACGGCGTAAAGTTCGGGGTCCGCGTAGTATCCGGTGGGTACCGACTTCCATTCAGCGCAAGACTTGCGATTGCCGTAGCCATCCACCCATTCCGCCGTGCAGATCTGCTTCATGATGGGCACCATGGTGTCCTGCGGAAGGTACGCTTTGCAGTGCTTGCCAAACGAGGTGAGGTAGCCGGAGAACAGGTCCGCGAAGGTCATGTCGTCGGAGGTCAGGCCGATGTTGGCGAAGTCCCCTTTGTAGATATTGCTGAAGAATGTGGCGTTCTGCAGGCCGGCGACGTTCAGGCTGCTGGCGTTGAGTGCGGCGCTGGGTGCGATGCGGGTACGGCCGCCTGTTGCGGGGGTCGCGTTGTTAGCGGGTACGCGGGATGGCGGTGCTGGCGCAGCGGTTGCCGCTGTTGCCTGCCGTTGCAGGTCCGCTTCGGCGCGGATGCGGAGCTGATCTTCTTTGGCTCGAAGTGGGGATTCAAACTGTGCGAACTGAGGCAAGGCGCGATCGTCGCGGGTGGGAAAGAACGCCTCGAGTTCGCGGCGCTTGGCGGTGATGGCGGCGCCGTCCACAGGGATCGCGTTGACGGCCTGCATCCAAGCGGGCAGTGCTCCGGAATAGACGCGAGCGCGAGTGCGTTGGAACTCGATTTCGGCATTCGCTACGGAGGGATGCTGACGGAGTTGTTGGAAACCGGCGTCAAAGGCGGACTTCCAGCCGGTGAGTTGCAAGGCTCCCGCCAAGGTGGCGGGAATGGCGTTCAGTCGCGCAAGGTCGGCGGCGAGGGGTTGCGCGAGGTGCGTGTCCAGCAACGCGTTGTAGCGGCGTTCAAAGTCCGCTTGTCCGGCGGCCGGTAGCGTGCGAACCACCGGGAGCATGGTGCTGCTACGCGCAGTGTACAGGGCTCGCGCGGAGGTCAGGTTCTTGGGCGCGGCGTTAGCGTCGCGCAGCCAGGAGTCCACAATCTGCGGCGCGATGTCCGATTGGCGGCGGGCGATTGCATCGGTTAGGCGGGTACGTTCCGCGCTGTCCAGCCACTGGGTCTTTGCCGCGATGCTGTCGCGCTGGGTGTGGAGTTGTTGAAAGGCATCCAGCGTGGCGGGTGCGGAGGCGGCGAAGGACAGCGTCTGCGCGGCCCAGGCGGACTGTTCGCGGACCTCGGCGAGGTACCGTCCAACGACGGCCGGCGCGTACTGTCCTCCGCCGCCGGCGCCCGGGCTGAGGAAGGCGTCACGGATGAGGTTCATGTACGGCGAGAAGGCCACGATGTGTTGGGTCATCGCCGCATTCGGACGTCCGCCGCTGTTGCGTCCGCGCGAGTCCGTGAGGCCGGCGCAACGGGACAGGACCTTGTCGTAGATGTCCAGGCGAGTGGCGGCATCCATACGGTCGTACGGGGTGCCGAACACGGCGGTCATGGGTTCGTCGCGGAAGATGGGCAGCAAGCTGGGCGCGTAGCGCGCACGAGGGTTGTTGGCACGTACGGCGCTTGAGGAGGACTTGCCGCTTTCCAGCCATTGAAAAGCGACTTCGCACTTCTGCTCGATGTCTCGTACCGAAGTTAGGCTGCGGAGCGGCGGCGATGGTTGCGCGTAGACCGCCGAAACAGCGACCACAAAGTAAAGCAATGCCTTTGAGGACATGGCGGATCAACGCCTCCTGGGCGGAAGATTCCGAGCGGGGTCCTCTGCATTATACGGCGGCCCGCATGGCGGGGGTTAGTTTCGGATAGCGGAACGAGAATCCTTCGGCCATTGGTACGCGCGGCAGGACCTTTTGCGACGCCAGGACGATTTGCGACATTTCGCCGAACAACAGGCGGATGGCAAAGGTCGGGGTTGGCAGAATCGCCGGTCGCGATAATGCAGCGCCCAGGGCGGTGGCGAACTCTTTGCCGGTGCACGGTTCCGGCGCGACGCCGTTGACGGGGCCGGAGGCTGCTTCGGTCTGCATGGCCCAGATTGTCATGTCCACAAGGTCGTCACGGTGGATCCAGGACATCCACTGGCTGCCGTCGCCCAGCGGACCTCCGACGCACATCTTGAAGGGCGGGATCATGGACTTTAACGCGCCTCCGGAATGGTGCAGCACGATGCCGGTACGCAGCAAACAGGTGCGTACGCCGAGGCGCTCGGCCTGACGCGCTTCATGTTCCCAATCGATGGTGACCTGGGGCAGAAAGCCGGAGCCGGGCTTGGACGCCTCATCCAGTTCCTCATTGCCGCGATTGCCGTAGTAGCCGATGGCCGATCCGCTCACCAGCACGCGGGGCTTGTTTTGGGCCTGCGCGATGGCTTGCACCAGGCTGCGCGTACCGATGACGCGGCTGTCGCGAATCTTGCGCTTGACCTCATCATTCCAGCGCTGCGAGACGGGTTCGCCGGCCATGTGGATGATCGCTCCTGCGCCGTCGACGGCTTCTACCGGGACGGGGTCTTTCTCGCTATCCCAGCGGTAGAACTTGCCGGGCGCGCCGGTCTTGGGCTGGCGGCGGCCGAGGATCACCAGGTCATGCCGGGCGGCCAGCAGCTTTTCTACGAGTGGGACGCCGATAAAGCCGGATGCGCCTGTGAGTACGATCTTCATGCCGTTACCTTCTTCATTTTCTGCTTCTGCTGCTGATTTTCGAGGTACGCGATTTCGCGGATGTAGGCGTCGACCCCGGTTTTGCGCTTCATGCCTTCGAGCGACATCCAACGGATCATGCCAAAAATCGGACGCTCGGTCCAAGGGCGGTCATGCAGGCCGAAGCACCAGAGGATGTTGGTGTAGGTATTGGGGTCGCGGCCGTCAAGGGCGTAACGGTCGTGCAGGTGCACCATGGTGGCAAACGCCTCTTCGTGCGTTTTGGACCATTCGATGATCTTTTTGCCCCAGTACATGCGGTAGTAGCCGTGGATCTTGCCGCGCAGCAGCATTTCTTTTTGCGCGGCATTCCATAGAGCGTCGTGGGTCCGCGCTGTTTCGAACTCGTGGAGTGTGTAGATGGCGTCGCGCTTATCGGGGTCGTGCTTGGCGAGGGTTTTCTGCGCCCATTCGGGGAGGACGGAGAGTCCGCCGTGATTCGGCAGGTCGCTGGTGAAGCGGGCGAAGTTGAAGGCGAGTTCACGTCGTACGATGAGCTCTTCGAGGTACGCCGTTGCGTCGATGTTATGGTCCGCGGCGTAATCTTGGACGGCGAGCGCGAGTTCCAACGCGGAGATCTGGCCGAAGTGGAGGTACGGACTCATGTCCGACGTGGCGTGCGACGACGGATCGTTCCGATCCTTGTCGTACCGCGCGAGGTTGGCCTTCAAGAAATGCTGTAGCTGCTGTTCGACGACGAGGCGTCCGCCGCGGTAGTCGGTGGAAGGTGCGACCGAATGGTCGATGTCGCATTCGGAGACCAGTTGCCCGACGTTTTCCGGCGTCACCTGGGTGTGGAAGGCGGGGATCGCGCGGTTGCCCCAGGGGACCTTGACGCGCTCCATCTCCACCGGTCGCAGATGCTTGCCAAGGATTTTTTGGATCTTAGGACGGATGGTGTAGGCGCCGTACTCACGCTTCTCAAACAGGTTCATGGGGACAACGCAACTGGCGTCCACGGCGAAGTACGGGATGTCGACCTTTTTGGGTACGGAGGCGTTGTGCCAGACGGCGATGAAGGACGGATAGTCGTCGGTGACGATCGCTGCGGCTTTGGCGGCGAGGTTGTAGAAGACGTCGTTGGGGTCCGACTTACGCTTACGAAGGTAAAAGACATAACCGAGGCCCAGTGCTTTGGCGCGGCGCTCGGTTTCGGGTACGGCTTCGACAACGAAGGTGTGGATACGATCGTTGGCCTGCGGGTAGGTGTTTCCCAGCGCCTCGTACATCAGGACCGGAAGGTCCAGTTGGTTGGCGAGGGAGATGGCGTAGGCGAGCGCGTGGTTCTGCTCGACACGGCGGTTCATCTGCGCCCAATACAGGACGTACTCAGGTTTATGCTTGCCTTTGCCTAGGGTTAGGCCGTTCAAATTCCGGACACGAACATCCACAGTGTCCAGGATGACGCAGAACGGAGGCTTGACGGAAAGTTTTAGGCTGCGGAGGTCTTGGATGCTCCCGCGCCGGTGTTCTGGCGGCGGGCTTTGGTGGCTTCCAGGTACTGCGAGAGCTTCAACGGCAGACGGGCACCTTTTTCCATATGGCGCTGGTTGGCCTTTTGGTAACGGCGTAAAGTTTCCCGCTTGTTGGAATCGCGCAAGTTGCACATTTCAATGTCCAAAAGGACATCAATTTCCCACGGACGGAACGTATTGCGACTTACGTTTCCGCGCAGGAGTTCGCCGATGAGGCGATTGAACTGGGCCAAAACTGTATCGCTATCTGGGAGCGAATCCAACATACCGTTTAGATATCGGCGGGATTCCGGCGAAACTTGAGCGTGAAGAGCGACAAGGCTACCACCGTAGCCAGGGTTACGATCGCGCCGCGTACCAGCCACTCGGATTGGTACCAGAAGCGGAGGTCGTGTTCGCCGGGGGGTACGGCGACGCACTGCAGGGCGCCATGGCAGCGCTGGATGTCGACGGGTTCGCCGTCCAAGGTGGCGTGCCAGCCAGGGTAGAACTGTTCGCTCAGCCGGAACTGCGAAGGGCCGGTGGCTACGACGCGGAAGTTGCGGCGTTCGCGAGTCCACCGGGTGTTTTCGATTCTGCCGTCGCCTTGGGACCAACCGTACGGCGGGGCGGGGTTGTTCACCTCAAATACGTGGGTATAGTCATCGAACGGCGGGACGTGGCGGAACTGGTCCGGCTTGGCGCTGAGGGTACGGAAGGCTTCACCGGATTCGGCCGTGAGGAGGTAGCGGACGCCGAGGAGGCGCCAAACCTCGGGATCGGGCGGGATGTGGAACAGGCGGCCTTCGTAAAACTCACCTTTGTTGGCGCGGATGAAGTCGGCGTACTGCTGGGGCAGGAAGGGGTCAAAGCCGTGGGGCGTGGTGAGCGCCGGAAAGCGAAGCAGGGATGCGGTGGGTCCGGTGTAGTCCAGCGCGACGCGCGACGGGCGTGCCTGCTGTAGCATCGCCAGGGCCTGGTCGCTAAGGCCGGGGAAGTGATGCATGGAATGCGTGGTACGGGTCTTGCCGAGTTCCACGCCTAAGCGACGGCTGGTGCCGAAGGCTTTGTATTCGGCGGCGACGGCGACGAACAGCGCAACGGTGGCGAGGGTACGGCGGGTTCCGGTGGAGCTTCGGATGGCGAAGGCAAGTGCTGTTACCAGAGCGAGTGCGGCTGCGCCGTCCAGAATCGAGGCCCAGCCGGAAGAGAGCGCGCTGTGTCCGTAACGCGCGTCGTACACCAGCCGGATGGCCCAGGCAAGAGCGGCGATGCAGAGGGCGGCGAGCGCTCCATCTCTGACGTGATGGACGGTGTTGTTGCGGAAGAAGCGATCGAGTCCCAGGGCGGCGAGTACGGCCGCGCAGGCGATGATCGCCGCCAGGAAGTACCAACTGCTGAGCACGCGCGAAAGGATGCTGACGGGTTCGATGAAGTGTCCCGGATAGCCCCAGGCGTTGACAAACAAGATGGCCGACAAGGCCAACGCGACGGCCACTGGACGCAGGGCAGCCTTGCTTGCGCGGATGCTGCAGGCGATTCCGAACAGGGCGATGGCGCCGAGGTAGAAGAGGTCCTTGCGGGGGTGTACGTCCAGGCGCTGCGCGAGGTCAAAGTCGAAGAGATTGGGGATGAAGAAGGTGAGGTAGAACGTCCAGTCCGAGATGCCGCTGCCGGCGCCGTACTTGGGTTCGGGTTGCATGAAGCGCATGGCCTCGATGGCGGGTAGCAGGGCGACGGAGGAGAGCAGCAACGATACACCGAGGGATATGGAAGCGAAGATCGCGGCGCGCAGGCTGTAGCCGAGTGCGTAGCCTCCCATGGCGAGGGCAAACACGGCCCAGATGGACGGGTATCCCGCGAGGAAGCAGAGCGCTGATGCGGTAGTGATCATCCACAGCGAGCGACGGTAGCTGCGGGTGTGGGCGTACCGGTCAATCCCCCACCAGCCGAGCGGGATCCAGACGTAGCCGCAGACAAGCCCCATGTGGCTCAACTGCTGTACGGCGTAGGTGCTGAAGGCGAAGATACCGGCGCCGAAGATCGCGGCGAGGATGTGCAGACCCTTGCCGTTGCGCAGCCAGTAGTAACAAAGCAGGAACCCGGCATACAGGTGCGCGAGCATGAAGTACTCGAGGGCAGAGAAGGGCAGGCGATCTTTGCCGAGATTTGCCGCGTACATGAGCCACGTCGGCGGGTAAAACAGCGCCACCTGGAGGTTGGCGGCAAAGGGAATGCCGAGGTACTGCGCGTCGTCCCAAAGGGGCACGCGACCCTGCTTGAGGGCCTGAAATGCGTACTCGGCCAGCGGGTAATGGTAAAGCTCCAGGTCGAACGGGATGTGTACGCGGCGGGCGATGCCGGTGTACTCGGCAAAGAACCAGGCGGAGAAGAGCAAAGCGCCCAACGGTACGGCAAGCCATTGCGGGACGCGAACTGATACCGGTTGTTTCGACTCGCGCAAGTACAGAAACAGCGGTAGTCCAAAGGATACGCCTACGAGGAGTGTGCCAGTGGCAGCCATCCAGCGGCGTGGGACGTGCTTTTCGCGCCAGATCCAGTACAGCAGGGCGACGGCAGAAAGGATCACGTCCCAGCCGAAGAAGCTGCTGATGCGGTTGACGAAAAGTTCCTGAAAGAAGAGTGGAAGGTTCAGGCCGTTGCGGAAGAGCCACGGCAGGAACTTCGAGTACGGAATGACAAGCCCAAGTACTGCAAGCAGGAGGTACGCATACCGGGCAACGGCCATCTCTTCTTAGTATGCGGCTTAGTGTTTGATGTTCTCCATGCCTTCCGTCGGCGCGACCCCTTTCTTGGCCTCGCTGCCTGCGCCCATACCGAGTTCGACTTTGGCTCCGGTACGAATCAACACTGCTTCTGACGGACCTTGGAAGAACGAATAGCCTTTGCGATTGCCTTTCCAGGCCAAAGGTCCTGCGACCTTTTTGCCCGCGCGTGTGACCGACTCAAGTACCTTGGTGACCATTGCCTCGTACTTGGGGTCGCCTTGCTGGAGGCCGGAAAAGCTGCTCAAATCCGTGCTTGCGACGAACACGACGTCGACGCCGGGGACGCGCGCCATCTCTTCGGCGATCTCGACACCGAGCGGTGATTCCACCATTGCGACGACCATGATGTTGTCGTTGGCGATCTGCCGGTAGTCGGGTCCCCACATCGCGCCGTACTGGCCATTGCCCTGGCTGCGCTTGCCCATCGGCGGATACTTGGCGAACTTCACCGCATTGCGGATCTTCTGTACATCGTCCACCATGGGCACGATGATGCCTGCGGCGCCCATGTCCACGGCCTTCTGGATGTCGCCCTCGGTGGCATCAGGTACGCGGATGAACGGCATCGCCTGCGCGCCTTTGCAGGCCATGATCATGTGCGCGACGTCCTGGTACGACATGGGGCTGTGCTGCATCTCGATCCAGGTAAAGTCGAAGCCGGAGTTGGCGACGGCGCAGTAAATGTCGGGATCGGCAGTGAGGATCGTGCCGCCTACCACCTGCTTGCCTTCCGCAAGCTTCTGTTTGACGGTGTTGAAGATGCGGGGGCCTTGAGTTTGCCCGCAGAGCAACGTGGACGCGAGGATCATCATCAGCAACTGGATCTTCATGAGGAGAACATCATATAACCGGATGCGCGCGGATGGTAGCCTACCGCCATGGCCTCTCATTCGTTGTCCCGCCGGAGCCTGTTGTTGCAGGCTGGTGCCGCTGCTGCCGCTGCTGCCGCTACGTCGCCTTTGCGGATTGGACTGCTGGTGTTTCCACGCATCACGCAGTTGGACATGACGGGGCCGTACGAAGTGCTCAGCCGCTTGTCGAACTCCGAAATCCACTTGCTGTGGAAGGATCGCTCGCAGGCCGTACGCAGTGATAGTGGGCTGATCCTGATGCCCACCATGACCTTTGCCGAAGCGGGGCAGTTGGATGTCATCGTCGTACCTGGTGGACCGGGCGTGGGTGCTCTGATGGAGGACGAAGAGGTCCTGGCGTTTCTGCGGGCGCAGAGCGGCAAGGCGCGGTACATGACCAGCGTGTGTACGGGCGCGCTGGTGTTGGGCGCGGCGGGGTTGCTGCGCGGTTACAACGCCACCACGCATTGGGCGTCCATTGACTTTCTGCCGGCTTTGGGCGCGACGCCGAAGACGGATCGCATCGTTGTGGATCGCAACCGCATCACCGGTGGTGGCGTTACGGCCGGCATCGACTTTGCGCTGCGTTTGGCCGCCGAGCTACGAGGTGAGGCGGAGGCGCGGATGATTCAACTGCAGTTGGAATACAACCCGGCGCCGCCGTTCCAGTCCGGGCATCCGAGCGTCGCGAACCCGGAAACATTGGCCAAGGCGAAGGAAGGCAACGCGGGCATGGTACGCGCGCGGACGGCGATTGTAGAGCGGGTGAAGAAGAAGCTTGACGCTACCCGCTAGCGGACTCGTACGGGCTTGGCTGTCTCGCCCGTCATGACGCTGGGCAGCACAAACACATCCCCGTCGCGATTGGCGAAGTACAGTTGGGACGGACCCCGCTTGAGCGTGTCGCCATCGGCCCAGAACGCGTAAAAATCCCGATGCGCGTTGACGGGCTTTTTGGCGTACGTGTGATTCACCGTGCGCGAGTTCGTCAGTTGCTTGAGCTGCTTCCACGTCGCGCCTTGATCCTTGGATTGCCACAGCACCATGTCGCCGCCTGTGGTGTACGGTTGCGGACCCGCGGCGGTCGGCGCGATCACTCGCCAATCGCCGTTGGACTCGATCCACAAGCCGCCGTGGTCGTAGTTATGGTCGCTGGTGGTGAACGGTTGGATCTTCCATTCGGTGCCGGTCCAACGGGCGGTGTACCACTTGCGGAGCCCGTTTTTCGGGCCGGATTCGTAGCCGGTTGTGGTTAAGTACAGCATCACGGGGTTACCGTCGGGCTGAAACGCGACCTCTTTCAGATAGACCTTTAAGCCTTCGGCCTTGTAGTCCTTCACCAGCGCGATGTTGTTCTTGTCGCGCACGGGCAGGCTGACGACTTCACCTTTGACGTTCTGCCAGGTGCGGCCGTGGTCGCGCGTTTCGAGGTAATAAATATTGGTTCGCGAGTTGAGGCCTTCTGGGTCGGGATGGTAGTCGAATGCGGTGGCGGTGCGGCCGGGGGCGTGTGCGGTGAGTTGGTAATGGCCGAGGTCAAAGCGCGACATCAGTGTCGGGTTCGCCCACTCGCGCCCGTCGGGGCTGCTTGTTGAAAGGTACATGCTGCGGCCTTTGTTTTCGTATAGCGTGTGCAACAGCAAAAAGCCCTTGCCTGGTTCATGCCAGACATGCCCATAGGAGAAGTTAGTGGTGCGGATGAGGTCGAACGCGGCGATGTCGTACGGCTTACGGCTGCGGTGAATGTACGACGGCCGCTCGACGCCGTGGGAGTTCGAAAACACCCACAAATAGCCTTCGGCATCGATGGACAGCACGGGGTTATCGTGCGCGTCGTTGGTTTTCTTGTCGAGCAGGATGGTGGGACGCGGGACGGTGCCGGTCTTATGGTCAAAGTACGACACCATGTGGAGCAGGCTGTTGGCGCTATTGACGCCGCCGTATACAAAGAACGTACGGTTCACCTTGGGAGCGTAGATGGCGATGGGACCCTGCTGCTGCGGATACGTCGCAAAGCCGCCGCTGTACTTGTAGGCGTACTGGTCTCCGGAGGGCTGGTTGAAGTACCAGATGCCGCGGTAGCCGGTGTCTGTCGGTTGCTGTTGTTCGGCCCATGCGGCGACGGCGAGAAAGAGGAAAAGACGAATCACGATACTGCGCTGATTGTAGCGTTCAGCATATGATGCGGAGACTAGTATGCGTTTGTCTTGTCTTGCAGTGTTTGCCGCGGTGGTGTGTACTGCGCAAGCACCCTTGCCGGTGCTGATCATCGACGGCGTCAACAATCATGATTGGGAAGCCGGTACGCGGTACATCCGCAACGTGCTCGAAGGTACGGGACACTTTCGCGTGGACGTCTGCACGTACCCGGCTCCGCTTCCGCCGGACCTTTCGAAGTACGCGGCGATCGTCAACAACTTTAACGGCGGGCATACGGTGGAAGGTACGCGATGGCCCAAGCAGGCTGAAGCCGCGCTGGTGCAGTACGTCCGCAACGGCGGCGGACTCGTCATCTTTCATGCGGCCAACAATGCGTTCCTCGAATGGCGCGAGTACAACGACATGATCGGGCTCGGCTGGCGTGAGCCATCGTTTGGCGCCGGTCTGGCAGTGGGGAGCGGCGGGGCTGTCACTAAGATTCCCAAGGGCGCGGGGTTGAAGCCGGGGCACGGTCCGCGGCAGGATTTTCGCGTGTTCGTCCGTGAGCCTCGGCACCCGATCACCAATGGATTGCCGCAATACTGGCTACATCCGCACGAGCAACTGACTCACGGTCAGCATGGTCCAGCCGAAGGCTTGGATGTGTTGACGTATGCGTACTCCGAAGTGTCGCGGCAGGGCGAGCCGATGGACTGGGTTCGCAACTACGGCAAGGGTCGTGTGTATACGACAATGCTGGGTCACACCTGGAAGAACGAGCCGAATCCCAACCTCGAGGATCTGCATTTTCAGGCTTTGCTGGCACGCGGTGTCGAGTGGGCCGCCACGGGCAAGGTGACTCTACCCGCCGACCTCGGCTGGAAGTCGCTCTACAACGGCAAGAATCTGGACGGCTGGGAAGTTCGTGGCGACGGCATCTGGACGGTGAATGAAGAGAACGGCGTGCTCATGGGGCAGCGCAGGCATGTGAGCGCGACGGGTGCGTTTGGCGATGCCTGGCCGGTGGATCGTAAGGCGTTCGACAAATGGCTCTATCGTCAGGCCTGGCTGTACACGCAGAAAGAGTACGGCGAGTTCGATCTGCACGTCGAATATCTGCTGCCGATTGGTGGCAACGGCGGTGTGTCGATTCGGGACAAGTCCCGGGCGCACTTTGCGGTGGGTGAGTCCGATGCGGACCGGCCGGATTTGGCGAGCTTCCCCAAAACGACGCCGTCGCATATCGGGTACGAGATCCAGTTGCTGGAAGGTACCGGCGACAAGTATCCGACGGGCAGCGTCTACCTGTTTCAGGCTGCCAAGACGGGGATGCAGCGCGGTGGGCAGTGGAACAGCCTGGAAGTACAGTCGCGCAACGGGATGATCCGGACGTTTGTGAACGGGGTGCAGGTGGCGGAGCATCCGGGCGACCCGGAACGATCGAAAGTAGGTCCGATCGGGCTGCAGTTGCACGATCAGTTTTCGAGCGTGATGTTCCGCAACATCCGGATTCGCGAAGTGAAGACGAAATAGGAAAAGCGGCAGCCTTGGAAGCTGCCGCCTTTTTGGGAAAACTCAGGAAACGGACTAGGCGCTGAACGACGAGCCGCAGCCGCAGGTGGACTTGACGTTCGGGTTATCGAACTTGAAGCCGGAACCTTCGAGCGTTTCGACATAGTCCACACGGGCGCCATCCAGGTACAGAAGGCTGGCCTGATCGATGAAGACCTTGAGATCGTCGTAGGTGTAGATCTTGTCCATGAGGCCGGGGCTGTTCTCGAAGGCCATGGAATAGCTGAAGCCCGAGCAGCCGCCGCCGACGACGGAGATACGCAACCCGGCCGGTTTGGGATCCTGCATTTCCAGGATTTCCCGGACCTTGGCGACCGCGTTATCGGTCAGCGAAACGGCAGTGGTAGGAGTCTCGGTAGCGAACATGATTGTAAAGAGTACCTCTCAGAGACACTATACCAGACTTTTCTAGTCCCAATTGAACCCTAAGCCTGTGGAGTGCGGCGATGGCGGCGGAATCCGGCGGCCAGGGCGACGCCGAGTCCGAGGACGACGAAGGCGGAAGGTTCCGGTACGGGAGCGGCGACGAGGGCTCGCGACAGTCCGTGGGTCACAGCCTTGGCGGCGGCGTTGCCGACCAGGGTGATAGTGTCGGCGCTGGCGAGAGCGGCAGCGAAGGTTCCGGCGGTGAGAAGCCGCAGCATTCCATTCATGATCGTGTACTCCTGAAAATTCTGTGGAAATCGCCGCATCGGGTTGCGGCATACATAGACACTACGCGCGTTACAGTTCGGCTGCAAGCCCCAAAGTTGTGACGGCGCACGGGACAAGTTCTAGTGCCGTAGGTGTCCATTTTTGTTGCGGCGCGGGTTGTATCATAGGAGAAGGCGCCGGTCCGGCCTCTTTTTGACGGCGTTCACTCCTTGAATCTCGGCCGGATGGAAAGTACGAATTCGAAATATGTCCTCCCCCGCCAGCCCCAAGCCGGGCTCAGCCGCTAGCATCAACAGTTGGCTAGAAGAAGAGCTGTACCAACAATATCGTCACGACCGGACGGGCATTGACGAAGCCTGGAAAACTCAGTTCGAGACCGCCAACGGCGAAACGAACGGCACGAACGGTGGCGGGAAGAACGGCAGCGCTTTTGCGGCCAAGCTGGAACCGTTGACGCCTGCTGCCTCCGCTCCGGCGCCTGCCGCGCCGGTTAGCTCTCCAGTTTTGAACGCGGACTCCGCACACGACAACACTGCGCAAACGCCTTCGCGCGTGTCGCCGACCCCTGCCCCCGCAGGCACGATTCCCGCTCCGTCGCCCGAGGCTCCGCAAGCCGCCCGCATTACGGCTCCCGAACAGGCGCCCGTGAAGCAGGAAGGTACGGGCGAGGCCAAGTCCGGCGACAATCTGGTTCCGCTCAAGGGCGCTGCCGCCCGCATTGCGGAAAACATGACGATCAGCCTGCAGATTCCCACGGCGACGTCGCAACGTATTCTTCCAGTCAAGCTGATTGACGAGAATCGCCGCCTGATCAACCAGCAGCGGTCGCTCGCGGGCAAGAGCAAGGTGTCGTACACGCACCTCATCGCCTACGCACTCATCAAGGCCTGCGAAAAGATCCCGTCCATCAACACCGCGTTTACGGAAAAGGACGGACAAGGCTTCCGCGTCGTCCACCAGCACGTCAACATCGGCCTTGCAGTGGACGTCGCCGGCAAGGACGGCAACCGGTCTCTGATGGTGCCGAACATCAAGAAGGCCGACACGCTCGATTTTGCGCAGTTTTTGGCCGCCTATGACGACATCGTGGTGCGCGCCCGCAACGGCAAGCTGACCGTGCCGGACTTCCAGGGCACAACGCTTTCTTTGACCAACCCGGGCACGGTCGGTACGGTGTCCTCCGTGCCGCGCCTGATGCCTGGCCAGGGCGCGATCATCGCTACCGGCGCCATCGATTATCCGGCGGAGTTTTCCGGCGTTACCGAACAGGTTCGCGCCATGCTCGGCATCACCAAAGTGATGGGCATGACGTGTACGTACGACCATCGCGTCATCCAGGGCGCCGAATCCGGCATGTTCCTGGCTCGCGTACAGGAACTGCTCGATGGGGCGGATTTGTTCTACGAGAACATCTTCCGCGACCTGCACATTCCCTATCAGCCGGTAAAGTTTGAAGACGCGAGCAAGCAGGCTCCCAATGCGTTGCTGCCTCTGCAGGCGGCGCTGCCAACGGCTTCGTCTTCCGCCGCCGATGTACAGAAGGAACTTGCGGTATCGCAGTTGATCCACGCCTATCGCGTACGCGGCCACCTGATCGCCAATACCGATCCGCTCGGCCACGAACCGCTGTATCATCCGGAGCTCGACCCCTCGAGCTACGGCCTGTCGATTTGGGATCTGGATCGTCCGTTCTACGCCGGTGGCGTGCTCGGCCGCGGTCCTGTGCTGACGTTGCGCGAGATCCTGGATACGCTGCGTCAAACGTACTGCGCGCGCATCGGTTGCGAGTACATGATGATTCAGCATCCAGCGGAAAAGCAGTGGCTGCAATCCCGCATGGAACCCACGGCCAACCTGTGGAAGCTGGAGCCGGAAACGCAGCGCCGCATCGCCGAACGGTTGATTGACGCGGAAGAGTTCGAGCGCTTTTTGGACAACCGCTTCAAGGGCGCCAAGCGCTTCTCGGTGGAAGGCGGCGAATCCACGGTCGCCGTCCTCGACGAGTTGCTCGAGCGCGCTGCCAATTCCAAGGTGCATGAAGCGGTGATCGGCATGGCCCATCGCGGCCGCCTCACCGTGCTCACCCAAGTGGTGGGCAAGAGCATGCAGCAGTTGTTTGGCGAGTTTGAAGGCGATGTCGATCCGGACTCCATCCAGGGTTCGGGCGACGTGAAGTACCACCTGGGCGCTACCGGTGTCCGCCGCAGTTCGCAGGGCCGTGAAATCACGGTGTCGGTCGCGTTCAACCCGTCGCACCTCGAAGCTGTAAACCCTGTGGTGGAAGGCATCGTACGTCCCAAGCAGGATCGCCTGGGCGACACCAAGCGCGAACGCGTCATCCCCGTGTTGATCCACGGCGACGCGGCGTTTGCCGGCCAGGGTGTGGTGGCGGAAACGCTCAACCTCTCGCAGCTCGAAGGCTATTCGACCGGCGGCACGATCCACCTGGTGATCAACAACCAGATCGGCTTCACCACCAACCCGATTGAGTCCCGCTCATCGACGTACTGTACGGACGTCGCGCGTACAGTGCAGGCACCGATTTTCCACGTCAACGGCGACGATCCGGAAGCTTGCATCCGCGTCATCCAGTTGGCCTACGACTTCCGCCAGCAGTTTAAGAAGGACGTTGTCATCGACATGATCTGCTATCGCAAGCATGGTCATAACGAGACGGACGATCCTTCGTACACGCAGCCGCTGATGTACAAGAAGATCAAGGAGCAGGAGTCGGTGGTCAAGCAGTACACCGAACGCCTGGTTCGCGAAAAAGTCTTCACCAAGGCGGAAGTGGAAGCCATTCAGAAGCGCGTGGTGGAAAAGCTGAACCTTGTTTATGACGAGGCGCAGCGCAACAAGACCGAATACGAACTGCAGGAAGTGACGCCGATCAATGCGGACGACCTTCCGAAGCTCCGCCCGCAGACCACCATCGACGGCGTCACCATTGAACGCGTGTTGACGGGTATCACGTCCTATCCGGAAGGGTTCAAGCCGCATCCCAAGCTGAAGGGCTTTTTGGACAAGCGTCGCGAGTTGGTGAAGGAAATTCCCACCGAAGGCGGCGCGCTCGATTGGGCGACGGCGGAAGCGCTGGCGTTTGGTTCGCTGGTGCTCGAAGGTACGCCGGTTCGGTTGTCCGGTCAGGACGTCGGCCGCGGTACGTTCAGCCAGCGTCACCTGGAACTGTACGATTACGAAACCGGCAAGCAGCATGTGCCGATGAAGCATCTGGCGCCGGATCAGGCACGCTTTGAAGTGTGGGATTCGTCCCTGTCCGAGTACGCGGTGATGGGCTTTGAGTTCGGCTACTCAGTGGCCGATCCGCTCGCTCTGGTGATGTGGGAAGCCCAGTTTGGCGACTTCGTCAACGGCGCGCAGATCATGATCGACCAGTTCATTTCGAGCGCAGAATCGAAGTGGGGCCAGCCTTCGGGCTTGGTACTGCTGTTGCCGCACGGCCAGGAAGGTCAGGGTCCGGAACACTCATCGGCCCGCATGGAACGCTTCCTTCAGTTGTGCGCCGAAGACAACATGATTGTGGCCAACTGCACGACGCCCGCGCAGTACTTCCACATCCTGCGCCGTCAGATCCACGGTGGCAACGACCGTCGCGGTACGCGCAAGCCGCTGATCATCATGACGCCCAAGAGCATCCTGCGCAGCCCCAAGGCTGTGTCGCCGCTCTCGGAGTTCACGCGTGGCAACTTCAAGGAGATCCTGTCGGATCCAGCGAACCTGGACACCAGCCGCGTCAATCGTGTGCTGATCTGTTCGGGCAAGATCTTCTACGAACTCGCAGCCGAGCGCGAAAAGCGCGGTTTGCAGAACGTGGCAATCCTGCGCGTCGAACAGCTGTACCCGTTTGCCGCCGCCGACTTCTCGGCGATTCTGTCGCGGTATCCGTTTACGGCGGAAGTCTGCTGGGTGCAGGAAGAGTCGAAGAACTATGGACCGTGGCGGTTCATGCACGACCAGATCCAGCCGCTGCTGGAACCGACCCGTCGCACCTTGCGCTATGTGGGACGTCCGGAATCGGCCAGCCCCGCTGCAGGTTCGCTGAAGCGGCATACGCAGGAACAGTTGGACGTGATCGAGGATGCGTTCTCGCCCGCTCCGATCGTCCGCCGTCGCCGCGTGCCGGTGCGGTTGAAGAAGGCCAAGAAGTAGACCTCGTTCCAGTCAAAGATAAAAGGGCGCTCCCACCATGGAGCGCCTTTCGCTTTCCTAGTCGAAACCCGTTATTGCCGCGCCGGACTGCCCGCCAGTATGCTAACAGTCCTATGATGAAGCCGATGTTCCTGCCGGGTGTCGAGAACGACCCCAAGCCATCGCCCTACTCGACCGCGATCGACGGCATGAAGCGACAGGGCAAAGAGTACCCGCAGATCTGGCATCTGTTTGCCTTCAAACCCACCGCCGGTGAGCATCTGGCGCGGTTCACGCAGGAGATCATGCGCGAAGAAGCGCCGCTGACGCCGGGGTTGCGCGAACTCATCGCAGCCTATACGTCGCGCCGCAATCACTGCCCGTTTTGAACCAACTCGCACGCCGCGGTCGCGGCGGAATTGCTGCAGAACGAAGCGTTGGTGCGCGAGGTGATGCAGGACATGGAGTCCTCCTCTTTGACGGAGCCCGAAAAGGTGCTGCTGCGTTTTGTCGACAGGGTCAACCTGAACTCGCCGGAGATCACGCCGGACGACATGCAGCCTCTGTACGCGGCGGGCTGGAACGACGAACAGATTTTCTACGCCATCACGGTGTGCGCTCTCTTCAATTTCTACAACCGTTGGATTGACGCCACCGGTGTACATCCCATGTGTGAAGAGGCGCATCGCGAAGGCGGCAAGCGCAGCGCCACGGTGGGGTACGTACGCAAGTGACGGTCGCGTCCGAATCGTCGCCCTCGTACCACGGCTGGAAGGTCGTGGCTGCAGGCGCATTGGGCGCGATGGTGAGCTTTGGGTCGCTGTTCGTCTACACGTTCAGCGTGTTCCTCAAGCCGCTGACGGCAGAGTTCGGATGGTCGCGCGAGGAAGCGTCGCGAGGCTTCGCGGTAGCGGCGTTGAGCGTAGCGGTCGCGTCGCCGTTGTTGGGCCGCGCGCTCGATCGTATGGCGCCGCGCAAGATCCTGCTGCCCGCCTTTGTGATCTTCGGCTGCGGCGTCGCTGCGCTCAGCCTGTTGCAGGGCAGCCTCGCGCAGTTCTATCTCACGCTGCTTGTCATTGGACTCTTCGCCAACGCCACCACGCAGATGGGCTACTCCGGCGCGGTGTCCAGTTGGTTCACCAAACGTCGCGGCGTGGCACTGGCGCTGGTGACGGGCGGCGTCGGCGTCGGGTCGATGCTGCATCCACTGTTGAGCCAATGGATGATCAGCAACTACGGGTGGCGGGCGGCGTACCTTCTGTTGGGCGGCATGATTCTGGTGTGCGGCATCCCGCTCACCGCGCTGTGGGTACGCCGCAGGCCCGCCGTTGTGGCTTCCAAGAGCTTGCCGGAAAAGCCGGGCGCAAGCGTCCGTGAGGCTTTGGCGTCGCGCGAGTTCTGGTTCCTGGTGCTCACGCTGTTCCTAAGTTCGATGGCGGCCAATGGGTCTCTCACGCACATGGCGGCGCACCTTACCGATCGCGGCCTGACGCCTGGCAGCGCGGCTTTGGTGACCGGGCTACTCGGTGCCGCGAACCTCATTGGCAGATTCCTGACGGGCTGGCTGCTGGATCGTTACTCGGGCCCCAGGCTATCGTTTGTGTTGCTCATCCTGATGGCCATGGGCATGATGTTCGCTCGCGAGGCAGCATCACTTCCCGTGGCGATTCTGTCGGCGATCCTGATCGGCATCGGACTGGGTGGCGAGGCGGATGTGACGCCGTACCTGCTGTCGCGCTACTTCGGACTGCTAAATTTTTCGCTCCTCTACGGGCTCACCTGGACGTTCTACGCGTTAGCGGGAGCCGCCGGGCCGGTCGTCTTCGGGCGCGTGTTTGATCAGACGGGTTCGTACGCGCTGGTGCTGATGGCCGGCGCAGGTTTGACCGTGGTTTCTGCCATCTTTATGCTGCTGCTGCGCGAACCCAAGCCATTAGTAGATTCCAGTTATTGATCCCCTACGGCGTCCGCGGATAGCCTGAGCGGACCCATGAAAACGCTTTTGTTCGCGTTGCTTTCACCGCTTGCTTTGTTGGCCCAAGACACCGCCGCCACTTTGGAAGGCACGGTTCGCGATGCTTCCGATCGTGCTGTGGCCAATGCTTCGGTCACCGCACGGCTCATCGCCACCGGTGCCAGCCGTACCGTCAATACAGGACCTTCGGGCGAGTTCCGCTTGCCATTGCTCCCGGTTGGTACATACCTGCTGCGCGTGGAAGCGCCGGGCTTTGCGACGTTTGAACAGCAGTCCATCGCGCTGGGCGTCAGCGACGTTGTGGCGGTGGCCATCAAGCTGCAGGTGGCCTCGTCCAAGGAGTCCGTTGTGGTGACAGCGGAAGTCGCGGCGGTGGATACGTCCAGCAATGCGATGGGCAAAACGGTGACCACGCGTGAAATCCTCGACCTGCCGTTGAACGGCCGCAACTTCGCACAGTTGGGCCTTCTGCAAGCGGGCGTCGCGGCACTGCCCAGCGGCGTCGCGACATCCGGAGGCAGCTTGCGCAGCGGGCAATCGTATGCGGTGAACGGGCAGCGTCCCGAGTCGAACAGCTTCCTTGTCGACGGTGCCAAGAACATCAACCGCATGGATGGCGGCTTTGCGCTACGCGTGCCCGTCGATGCGATTGCCGAGTTCCGTATTCTCACGCATACGGCGCCACCGGAGTACGGCGGGACTTCTGGGTCCACCACCAGTGTGGTGACCAAGAGCGGCGCGAACTCCGTGCACGGGTCGCTGTACGAGTTCTTTCGCAACGACATCTTCGATACGCGCAACTTCTTTTCCAAGGACGTTGAGCCGTTGAAGCAGAATCAATTCGGCGGCACGGTTGGCGGACCTATCCGCAAAGACAAGCTGTTCGCCTTCGGCTATTACGAAGGCTTCCGCAATCGCCAGGGCGTCACCCGATCTGGCACTGTACCCACTGTGCTGCAGCGCTCCGGTGACTTTTCGGAACGCACCACCCCGCTGCTGGACCTTGCCAGCGGCGGCGTACCGTTTGCCGGCAACAAGCTCCCCACGCAGTTGCTGAGCGCCCTGGGGCAACGCGTCGCACAGTTGTACCCTGTGGCCAACACGGCGCCCACCGTGTACACAAGCACGACGGTGATTCAGAACAACACAGATCAGACGGGAGGTCGCGTGGATTGGAACGCGTCCGACGCCAGCCGCTGGTTCGCGCGCTATTCGTTCTCGGACGGCTACAACGTCAATCCCATCTCGATTCGCGGGTCCGACCTGCCGGGCTTTCCCGTACGCGACGATCTGCGTACGCACTCGCTGGCTTTGGCGGAGACGCATGTGTGGAGCCCGGGCCTGATCTCCTCTGTACGGGCTGCGTTCTTCCGTCACATCTTCAACTTCGACCAACGCCTGAATCAGGCCCCGCCCAGCGACCTCGGCTTTCAATATGAATCCGCATCGCAAGCCGGCAAGAGCTACCCGTTCTTCAACGTCAACGGCTATTCACCAGTTGGCGGCGCCATCACCGGACCCCGCACATCGGCCCAGACCTCCGGCGAAGTGTACGGCGCCATCAACTGGATTCGCGGTTCTCATTCGGTCAAGGCCGGCGCGGAAATGCGCCACACCTGGCTGAATATGTTCCAGGCCATTGCGCCTAACGCGTTCTTTGTATTTACCCCTTCCTTCCCCACCAATGATGGTTTCGCCAACCTCTTGCTCGGACGCCCGCTAGTGTTCTATCAAGGCCTCGGCGACCTTTCCCGCGGCGTTCGCGGCTGGGAGAATGCCCTGTTTTTGCAGGATGAATGGCGACTCAGCCGCAAGCTGACCTTCAACTACGGCGCGCGCTGGGAAGTGAATACACCGTTCACCGAAGTACGCGATCGCTTCAATGCGTTTGTTCCTGGCGTGCAATCGGTCGTACGCCCGGATGCGCCGAAGGGTCTGCTGTTTCCCGGTGACCCGGGCATCGCCCGTGGCATCGCACCCACGTTTTACGGTGCTGTCATGCCGCGTGTGGGCCTTGCGTGGAACCCCGATGGACGTGGCGTGATGAGCATCCGCGCCAGCTACGGCATCTTCTTTGACCCGATGTCCAATGGCTCCGGCACTGCAAGCCAGGTGCCCGTAAGTTCGCTGCCGTGGACCCAGTTGATTCAGTTCAGCGGACCCGGCGTGAACTTTGCCAACCCGTACGCCAGTTCCGGCAAGCCAGAACCCCTCAGCTTTCCCCGGCCTTTGACCTTGATCGTGCTCGACGAGAAAGCACGCCCGCCATATGCGCAGAACTGGAACTTCAGCATCCAGCGGGCGCTGGGCAAGAACCATGTACTCGAAGCCCGCTACATCGGCACCAAGGGTACGCATCTGCCGCGCAATATCGAGGCGAACCCTGCTGTTTTCGGGCCCGGCTCCACTGCCGCGAATGCCGACAGGCGCCGCATTTACGCCAACTGTCCAGCGGTTGGTACATGCGACTTCACTCACGTGGCCAAGCTCAGCTACATCACCAACTCTACGTATCATGCAGGCCAGTTGAGCCTTACGCGGCGTGCTTCCAATGGACTGGGCTTCAACGTCTCGTACTGGTTCTCAAAGACGCTCGACTATCTGTCGGCCATGAACCTCGGCGGCGCTGCGGCACGTCCCACAGCCGGCGAAAACGACATTGCGCAGAACCCGTTTGACCTGCGCGCCGAACGTGGTCCATCGCTGTTTGACGCACGACATCGCCTGGCCATCAGCGGCAGCTACCAACTGCCGTGGATCTTCCGCGGCTGGCAAGCGAACGTGATCAGCTCTGTTAACTCGGGCACGCCGTTCACGGTGTTCGACACCACCAACGTCTCGCAGCAAGGCTCGCACCCGCCGATTAGCGGTTACTCGGGTAGCCGCCCGGACCTGATTGGCGACCCCAACGCCGGTCCGCGTACGCCGCAACAGTGGCTGCTGCGGTCCGCCTTCCGCCGTCTCGATCCGGTAGCCGACGCTGGCCGCTTTGGCACTGCTGGCCGCAACATCGCGCGTGGACCCGGCTTGGTGAACGTGGACGCATCGCTGTTCCGCAGCTTCCGCCTTCGTGAGGGACTCAATCTGCAGTTGCGTGCCGAATGCTTCAACGTCGCCAATCACGCGAACTTCTTCGTCCCCATCAGCGACCTCAACTCGCCCAACTTTGGCCGCATCGTGGAAGCGGGTTCGCCGCGCCTGTTCCAATTCGGCCTAAAGCTGGTCTTCTAGCGTTTGTGCGCGAAACTGGTTAGTGTGCGCCGCAGCCGTTCGTTGAAAGTTCGTGATGCCGTTGGAATCGGTATCGATTTTGGCACCACCAACAGCTCCATTGCTCTCGTAACTCCCGCAGGTGGACTTCGGCTGGCGCAGTTCACCCTGCTGGGCGATCCGACGGAATCCTATCGCTCGTTGCTGTACCTCGAACAGCATCGCGAACAAGGCCGCTTGACGCTCAAGTCCTGGAGCGGACCTTTCGGCATCGAACGGTATCTCGATCCCGATCGCGAGCCGGAACAAGGCCGCCTGATGCAGTCGTTGAAGTCGTTCCTGAGCAGCAAGAGCCTCAAGGTCACGGATGTTTTTGGACAGAAGCGATCGCTCGAACAGTTGATTTCCCGCATCCTGGCTGACCTTCGCGCGGAGGCGGAAAAGCAGTTCGGTATGCCGGTTACGTCTGCCACCTTTGGCCGTCCCGTACGCTTTGTGGGATCGAATGACGACGAAGGCGACACATATGCAGAAGGCCGCCTGGCCGAAGCCTGCAAGCTGGCGGGCTTTGAGACCGTGCAGTTCGAACTCGAGCCCATCGCTGCCGCGCAATACTATGCCTCGACCCTCGACCATGAAGAACTGATTCTCATCGGCGACTTCGGCGGCGGTACGTCGGACTTCTCGCTGGTGCGTGTCGGCCCCAAGGGTACGAGCATCCTCGGCAACGCGGGTCTTGGCCTTGCGGGTGATGCGTTCGATGCCAAGATCGTCCGGCATGCCGTGTCGCCGGCGCTTGGCGCAGGCTCGGCCATCCGTTCGGTGGGAGGCAAGGTGCTGCCTGCGCCGACGTGGCTGTACGCCAACCTCGAGCGCTGGCACCATCTGTCGTTCCTGAAGACGCGCGAAGTGACGAACCTGCTGCAGAGCGTACGGGCGCAGTCGTTAGAGCCAGATCAGATCGACGCTTTGATCCACCTCATCGATAGCGACGCGGGTTATCGACTGCATCGCGCCGTGCAGAAGACGAAGGTCGCGCTATCGGCGTTTGATGAAGCGGAGTTCCGCTTTGCCGATCCTGGCATCGAGTTGCAGAGCATCATCCGTCGCGCAGAGTTCGAAGAGTGGATCTCGGATGAACTGCGAAAGATCGAGGACACCGTGAGTGGTCTGCTGCAATCCGCCAAGGTGGACGGCAAAGACGTGGACTGCGTGTTCCTCACCGGAGGTACGTCGTTCGTGCCCGCTGTACGGCGGATCTTTGAAAGCCGCTTCGGTGGCGCGGATCGCATCCGATCCGGCAACGAGTTCACATCCGTGGCTAGGGGCTTGGCGTTACACGCCGCAAGTCCAAGGCAAGCTTAGGACGCCCGCCGCAGAGCATCTTCGACTGCCTCTGGATGCTTTGCAATCACCGCCAGTAAAACGCGCGCAGGACCTTCCGGCCTTGTGCGCCCTTGCTCCCAGTTCTTGACGGAAGCGGCGGCAAAGCCGAATCGCAAGGCGAACTGGCTCTGGCTGAGGCGCAGTTTCCGCCGCAAACTACGTACGTCCACCAGAGGAACTTCCACCTGGGTCGCGCGCGCGTCGCTGCTTTTGCCTTCGGCCCATGCGATGGCTTCCTGCACACTGGCGATGATGTCTTGTCCGACGGTTGCCTGCTTCTTGCTGGTTTTCTTCACTTTGCTTCTCCGATGAACTGTCGAACCAGTTGTGGCATGAGTTGTCGCAAGGTGTTTTTCTCCGCCTTTGAGATATTCACCGCCACATTCTTTGCGTAGATACTCAAGAGAATGATGGGCATCCGTTCACTGTGAAAGTAGTAGATCACGCGTGCACCTCCGCTCTTGCCTCTGCCTTCCAACGCCCACCGCATTTTGCGCACGCCCCCAGTCTCCGGAATGACTTCTCCAATCTCAGGCGCCTGCGCAATAGCAAGAATTAGTTCAGCACGATCCTGTTCGTTTAGGATCTTCTCTGCCTTTCGCAAAAATGTCGGCGTCTCGACGACGGTGAACAGTTCACGTGTCACTACGTCCCACTATACGCGCTGAGCGTATACTGATGTTACCTCACACGCCGCTGAGAAAATGTTCTAACCTCCTGCTATACTTGAAAGCAACCCCCCGAGAAATTCCAGTCGCTAGAGGTGTCTCTACACATGCCCCTCCCCGAAGATAAAGACCGGGCGCGCGCGCTCGGCGTCACTTTGGGCCAAATTGAAAAACAGTTTGGCAAAGGATCGATTCTTCGCTTAGGCTCCAATGAGGCGGTTGTACCCGTCTCCGCTATCTCCTCCGGGTCCATCTCGGTGGACTGGGCGCTCGGCGTCGGCGGGTTCCCTCGCGGCCGTATCTGCGAAATCTACGGCCCGGAATCGTCCGGTAAAACCACCATCGCCTTGCAGGTCGTTGCGCAGGCGCAGGCCAAGGGCGGCATGGCCGCGTACATCGACGTCGAACATGCGCTCGACCCGTTGTATGCCAAGGCCCTCGGTGTCGATATCGACAACCTCCTCGTCTCGCAGCCCGACTTTGCCGAACAGGCGCTCGAAATCACCGGCGCTCTCATCGCTTCCGGCTCCATCGACGTACTTGTGGTCGACTCAGTCGCAGCGCTCGTTCCTAAGGCCGAACTCGACGGTGAAATGGGCGATTCGCACGTGGGCGTACAGGCCCGCCTGATGTCGCAGGCGATGCGTAAGCTCACCGGTGCGGTGGCGCGTTCCAACACCTGTCTCATCTTCATCAACCAGATCCGCGAAAAAATCGGCGTGATGTTCGGCAGCCCGGAAACCACCACTGGTGGCCGCGCGCTCAAGTTCTACTCGTCGGTGCGTGTGGACATCCGCCGCATTGCCGCCATCAAGGACGGTGATGTCGTCACCGGCAACCGGACCAAGGTGAAGGTGGTGAAGAACAAGGTCGCCTCGCCGTTCCGCGAAGCGGAGTTCGACATCATTTACGGCGAAGGAATTTCGCGTGAAGGTGACCTGGTCGACCTGGGCGTGCAGCACAACATCGTCGAAAAGAGCGGCTCCTGGTATAGCTACGAGGGCGAACGGATTGGACAGGGTCGCGAAAACGCCCGCCAGTTCCTGAAAGATCATTCGGATCTCGCGGTTCGTATTGACGGCCAGTTGCGTGTCGCGCTGGGCCTTGTCAAAGGCGGGGAAAGCACCACCGCCGCCGCCGGCGAAGATGCCGCAGGCGCCACTCCGATTCGGTCGCCTCGCGCAAAGGCCGGCAACGCCTAACTGCGGTAGTCCACTCCAACAACCCGGCAAGGGGAGCATTTTGTTCGCAGATTGCGACGATATGCCCCCCTTCTGCTTTTGGGCTGGCCCCTATTTTTGGAACGCGCACATGGATTTTTTCCAAGACGTCAGCAACGGTACTCGCGATCTGATATGTTAATCCAACGCAGCGTTCGCAAAATTCAAAGGGGTAGATCGTCAATGTCGACTAAGCTTGCTCGCGTCTCATGGATGCTGGCAATTTCCTCCGCACTTTCTCTACTATCCGGCCAAGGCCTGACAGGCTCCATCTCTGGCAGTGTGGCCGACCCGTCCGGTGCTCCCATTCCCGGCGCGGAAGTGGTCCTCACCAACATGGGTACGAATCAATCCCGTACCCTGCAATCCGATCCCAGTGGTGACTTCGTATTCACCCAGCTCCTGCCATCCACCTATCGCCTCGTCGTCACGTCCAAAGGCTTCAAGCGCTACGAGCAGACCGACATCGTACTGACCGCTACAGAACGCGTCGTACTCAAGCGTGCAGAACTGCAGGTTGGTGAACTTTCGCAGACCGTCGAAGTAACGGCCGAAACTGCGCGACTGCAAACACAGTCGGCAGAGCGCAGCGGTCTTATCTCGCTCGAACAGACCCAGAACGTACCGCTCAAGGGCCGCGACTATCTTGGCCTCGTCAAGCTGCTGCCTGGCGTCATCGATACGGCCAACCGCAACGCTCCGGGCTGGAACAATCTCGGTGGCATCACCATCAACGGCAATCGTCAGGGCACCATCAACCTCACGCTCGACGGTATCTCGTCGCTCGACACCGGCTCGATGGGCGGACCTTACCTCGCTCCTTCGGTGGACGCGGTGGCCGAAGTAAAGGTGCTGCTCACCAACTACCAGGCGGAATATGGACGCTCTTCGGGCGGCACCATCAACACCGTCATCAAGAGCGGCACAAAGGAATTCCACGGTGGCGCGTACTACTTTCTGCGCAATGAAGCGCTAAATGCCAACGAATTCTTCCGGAATCGCGATCGTCTCGCCAAGCCGCAGTACCGCTTCAACTACCCCGGCTACTTCATCGGCGGCCCCGTACCCATGGGCAGCTTCAACAAGAATCGCGACAAGCTGTTCTTCTTCTGGAGCCAGGAATTCCTGCCGCGCAACTATCCGTCGTCGCTGCAGCGTCGCACGTTCCCGACGCAAGCACAGCGCAATGGCGACTATTCGCAAACGCGCGACACCAACGGCGCGCTGATCCCGATTCAGGATCCGCTCAACAACAAGATCCCGTTTGCGGGCAACATCATTCCGGCCAGCCGCATCGACCGTAACGGCCAGGCGCTGCTGAATATCTTCCCGTTGCCCAACGCCACGGACCCCACCAACAACTTCAACGCGCTGATTCAGGCGCCCATCACCCAGCCTCGCCGCGATTCGATTCTGCGCGTCGACTACAACCTCGGACCACGCACCCAGTTCTACTGGCGCGGCATCAACGACTATGAAGCCTACCAGGGCGACTTCGACTTCGTGCTCGCCTCCAGCAGCTGGCCGCAGCTCCCGCTGAAGTACCAGATCCGTTCGGCTGGTATGGTGTCCACCCTGATCCACACCTTCTCGCCGACCATGGTGAATGAATTCACCTTCGGCGTGAACCGCGCCAAGCAGACCATCGACCCGCTCACCCAGGAAGGTCTGGATCGCAACACGCGCGCCAAGGTCACCCCGAACCTGCCGCAGTTCTATCCGCAGGCCAACCCCAGCAACCTGATCCCCAACGCCAACTTCGGCGGCGTGCCGAACGCAGCGGTGTTGAACATCGAAGCGCGTTACCCGTTCTTCGGCACCAACAACATCTGGAACTGGTCCGACAACCTCTCCAAGATCATGGGTACGCACAACATGAAGTTCGGTATCTATGTGGAACGCACCACCCGCAACGCGGCCCGTGGTTCGGCCTTCAACGGTACCTTCAACTTCAACCGCGACGTCAACAACCCGTTCGACACGAACTGGGCGTACTCGAACGCGCTGCTCGGCAGCGTGCAGAGCTACACCGAAGCAACGGCCAAGCTCGCGGGCCATGCTCGCTACCTCAACGTCGAATGGTTCGCGCAGGACACCTGGAAGGTTACCCGCCGCTTCACGATCGACGCCGGTGTACGCTTCTACTTCATCCAGCCCACCTGGTCGGATGACGACGTCCTGTCGGCCTTCGATATCGCGACCTACGACCGTACCAAGCAGCCGCAACTGATCCAGCCCTTCCGCAACGCGGCAGGCGCTCGCGTCGGTCGCGACCCGGTGAGTGGACAGCTCGTCTCTGCAGCATCCATCGGCCAGTTCGCCTCCGGCGTCGCCCCGTTCCAAGGCATGTTGCAGTTTAACGAACGCCTGCAGAACACCCCGCCCATCCAGGTTGCTCCTCGCCTCGGCTTCGCTCTCGATGTCTTTGGAAACGGCAAAACCGCGATCCGCGGCGGCGCTGGTATCTTCTACGACCGCTTCAACGACGACCAGGTGCTGATCCATCGCGAACTGCCGCCCACCGTCGTCACGAACACGGCGTTCAACACCACGATCGCCGATCTTCTCAGCAGCCCCTTCCGTTCGAGCCCGCCCAACGTCACCACCATCCAGCGCGACTTCCGCCCGCCGACGGTCTACAACTGGAGCTTCGGTGTCCAGCAGAATGTCGGCTTCGGTACCGTGCTTGATGTGGCCTACGTCGGAAACGTCGGACGCCGCCTCATGCAGCGCCGCAGCTTGAACGCGCTGCCGTACGGCACGCGCTTCCAGGCCAGCAGCATCGACCCCACCACGGGCAACAGCCCGCTGCCGGATAACTTCCTGCGGCCCCTGCCCGGTTACGGCGACATCCAGTACATCGAACTCGCCGGTACCTCCAACTACCACTCGTTGCAGACGCAGATCAACAAGCGCTTCAGCCGCGGCTTGCAGTTCGGCGTGTCCTGGACCTGGTCCAAGGCCATGACCATCGTCAACGGCAACGGCGACGCGGTGAACCCGTACCTCGACTACCGCATGCGCAACTACGGCCGTGCGGGCTTTGACCGTACGCACAACTTCGTCTTCAACTATCTCTACGACCTGCCGAACATCGCCAAAGTCACTAACAACGCGGTGGCCAAAGGTGTACTCGGCAACTGGCAGCTCTCCGGTCTGACCACCTTTACCAGCGGCGCGCCGTTGGGTATCGGCTACAGCCTGGTGAGCGGTGCGGACCTTGTGGGTGCGTCCGGCGCCGGCATCGACAGCCGCGTGGTGATGCTCAAGAACCCGATCCTGCCGAAGGATCAGCGCACGGAACTGCGCCACTTCGACACGACGGCTTTTGCGCCTCCCTCGCGTGCGGATTTCGGCATCGGCAACGCGCCGAAGGACGTGCTGCGCGGACCTGGCATCAACGTCTTTGACGTCACGATGATCAAGAACATTCCGTTCGGCAAGTCGGAAGTCCGCCGCCTGCAGCTGCGGTTTGAGTTCTACAACTTCTTCAACCACGCCAGCTTCCAGGGTGTCGACACGACAGCTCGTTTCGACAACGCTGGAAACCAGGTGAGCGGAACGTTTGGACAGTACACGTCCACGCTGGACGCCCGCCGCGTCGTGTTGGGAGCGAAGTTCTACTTCTAAACCGAGGCGCTTCGATTCACGGCAGCTAAAGGGGCCGTGTCCTCGCTCAAGATGGCCAGATAGGCCTGATAGGCGAAGACACGGTCCCTTTTTCGTCCCGTGAGCTCCGTCACCATTCCCAGTTGCGTCAGCTCCTGGATGGACTTGGTGACCGTGGGAATCGAAAGGCCGGACTGCCGCGCCACTTCCTCCACACGAAACACCGGGCGCTCCTGCGCGTACTGAAACACCTGTAAGGCCGATCCTGCTGCCCTGCCCAGTTGCTCGATCCGCCGGCGATCCGTATTCGACAGCTCTAACAGCCGCCGCGCAGTAGCGACGCTTTTGTCTGCCGTCTCGCGGATGCCGATCAGAAAGAACCGGATCCAGCTTTCCCAGTCGCCTGTACGGCGAACCTCATTGAGCAGGCGATAGTACTCGTCTCGATTCGTCTTGAAATACAGACTCAAGTACAGCATCGGCTTGCGCAACGCGCCGCTGGCACACAGCAGGAACGTGATCAGCAGGCGGCCAAGACGTCCGTTGCCGTCCAGGAACGGGTGGATCGTCTCAAACTGGACGTGCACCAATCCAGCCCGGATCAGCACCGGCATGTCCTGCGTATCGTCGTGAATGAACTTCTCCAGATCGCCGAGGCATTCCATAACGTAGCTGGCAGGCGGCGGGACGTAGGTCGCATTGCCCGGCCGCGTTCCACCGATCCAGTTTTGGGATGTCCGGAACTCCCCCGGCGTCTTGTCCGCGCCCCGCCCGTCCGACAGCAGGACAGCATGAAGCTCACGGATCAGCCGCAACGACATCGGCAGCCGCGGCAACGCCGTCAGCCCGTACTCCAGGGCCATCACGTAGTTCGACACTTCCGAAACGTCGTCCACGGGTACGCCGGGGGCAGCCTCGTTCTCGTACAACAACAGGTCCGTGAGAGACGATTGCGTGCCCTCAATCTGCGAGGACAGTACCGCCTCCTTCCGCACGTAGGAGTACAGAAAAAGGTAGATGTTCGGGATCACTTCGGCCAGTCCGTCTAGCCTTCCTAGGGACTGGTTGGCCTGCTCCAGCAGGACATGCATCCCGTCCAACCGGACCGGCGGATTGGGGGGTAGCGGAGGCGGAATAAAGGCTCGGACGACCTCTCCGCCTACTGCGGAGACGTGTTCGTACCGTCCAAGCCTATGATTCTGCATGAGATGCTCGCTAATAAAGGATACTTGAATAGCATAACACGCTATTAAAGCAAAACGCCATATCCTTTAATAACGAGTCTACAGTGTCTGCGTGACCTTCTGAATCGTCCTTGGCTGATCTGGATTCAGACCCTTCACCGCCGCCAGGCTACCGGCGAACAACTGCGCCGGAATGATGTACGGAATCGGCGTGTACAGCTCGTCAATCGCCATCGGCAGCGCGATCTGATGATTCTTCAGCTTCGCCGCCTCCTTGTTCGACTGATCCCGAATCAGCAGTATCTCCGCCTGCAGCGTATTGAGCTTGGCCAGCATCTCGCTCACGCCCTTCCACGTTACCCCGGTCGGCGCAAACAGGAACATCGGGAACGACTGTTCGACCATCGCGATCGGGCCATGCTGGAAGTCCGCAGACGAAAAGCGCTCAGCCACGACGTAGCAGGTCTCCATCATCTTGAGTGCGAACTCAAAGGCGTTCGAGTAGTTCAACCCGCGACCCACCACGACGGCATGCTCCATAAAGCGGTACCGTTGGGCCCGTTGCGCGATCTCAGCTTCGAGCGTCAGCGCCTTGGCGGCGAACTCCGGAATCTTGCGGAAGTCGTCGAGCTTCAGGTCCGCACCCAAAGCGTAGGCGAGCAAGTAAAAGCACAGCAACTGCCCGGTGTACGTCTTGGTCGCGGCGACGCTCTTCTCTTTGCCGGCGCGAACCAGGAACACGTCGCCGGCGATCTTGGCCATGCTGCTTTCGGCTTCATTGGTGATGCCAATGGTCATCATCGCGCCACCTGCGCTGGCCGCTTCCAGCACGACGTTCGTATCTGTCGATTCACCGGACTGCGACAACGCCACACACAACGCCCCCGAATAATCGAGCTTGGCTTTGTACAGCGTGGCGATCGACGGCGCAGAGAGCGACACCGGGATGCCGGTGGTGATTTCGAGCAGATAACGGCCGAACTGCGCGGCATTGTCGGACGTACCGCGCGCCGCCAGCATAATCAGCTTCGGGCGGTTCTTGGCAAAGTACGCCCGAAGCTTTTCGGCCTTCTTCAATTCACTGCGGAGGGTCCGCTCCAGCGCTGTGGGCTGTTGGCGGACCTCCTCGAGCATTTTGGACATAGAGGATTAATCGAGACCCAGCAGACGGCGGTTGCGAACCGTGTCGCTGGCGGCGCCGGCAAAGTCGTCGAACGCCTTCTTCGGAACATCGATCAGCATGGACTGGATGAACGGCGCGCCTTCGGCAGCACCCTGTGCAGCGTCCTTGTAGCAGCACTCCCACTCCAGCACGGCCCAGCTGCTGTACCCGGCGGCGGTGAGGCGCGTGAACACCTGCTTAAAGTCCACCTGGCCGTCGCCCAAGCTGCGGAAGCGGCCCGGACGATCCTTCCAGTTCTGGAACCCGCCGTACACGCCCGAGCGCGCCGACGGCCGGAACTCGGCATCCTTCACGTGGAAGGCCTTGATGTACGGCGCATAGAGATCGATAAAGCCCACATAGTCCAGACACTGCAGGACAAAGTGCGACGGATCGTAGTTGATGCAGACGCGCGAGTGGTTGCCGCAGTACTCGCGGAACATCTCAAACGTCGCGCCGTCGTGCATGTCTTCGCCCGGATGGATCTCGTACGCAAAGTCGACGTTGTGTTCGTCAGCAAAATCCAGGATGGGCTTCCAGCGCTTGGCCAACTCTTTGAAGCCTTCTTCCACCAGCCCCGCAGGACGCTGCGGCCACGGGTACATCATCGGCCACACCAGCGCGCCGGTAAACGACGGCGTCACGGTCAGACCCAGGTTCGCAGATGCCTTCACCACCAGCTTCAACTGGTTGATGGCCCATTCCGTACGAGCCTTGGGATTGCCCCGCAGATTCTCCGGCGCAAAGATGTCGAACATCTCGTCAAACGTCGGATGTACGGCTACCAGCTGCCCTTGCAGGTGCGAGGCCAGCTCGGTGATCACCAGGCCATTGGTCTGGCCCTTCAGATCGTCGCAGTACGTCTTGGATTCCGCCGCCTTGGCGATGTCCAACAGGCGGCCGTCCCACGACGGCACTTGCACACCCTTGTAGCCTAGACCTTTGGCCCAGGCAGTGATGTTCGGCAGGGAATTGTAGGGTTCGGCATCGCCCATGAACTGGGCGAGAAACAGGGCAGGACCTTGGATTTGGGACATGGTGAAGTCTGTCCCATCATGCTATCACTCACTCAACAAATACGGCGCTGCGCGGGGTAATATGTCTCTTCTGTTCCATATGATTCGTTGTCTTCTTCTGGTATTGATTGCTGCCGTGGCAGCGGCGGCCGCGGAAACCCCCATCGTCTTTGTACACGGCAACGGCGACGACGCCACCAAGTGGCTCCCCGTCATCTGGATGTTTGAGTCCAACGGCTATCCTGCAGACCGCCTGCACGCCATCCGCTTCACCGATCCTTCCGCTCGCCGTGAGGACTCAAAGGCTGAAGAGTTCCGCTCCTCCACCACCGACCAGGCCAGTGAACTCAGCGCCTTTGTGACTCGCGTCCTGCTGCAAACCAAATCCTCCAAGGTGATTCTGGTCGGTAGCAGCCGTGGCGGACTCACCATTCGCAACTACGTCAAGAACGCCGGTGGCGCGGCCGTAGTCTCCCATGCGATCCTCTGCGGGACCCCCAACCACGGCGTCTTCGCCATGGACGCCGGGCTCGATGGCGAGTTCAACGGCAAAGGACACTTCGTCAAACAGCTCAACGAAGGTTCAGAGGTTGTCGACGGCGTCCGCTTCCTGACCATTCGCAGCGACAAGAACGACAAGTACGCGCAGCGCAACGTCGGCTACGACGGACCGGAACTGAAGGGCGCAGAGAACGTCGTGCTCCCCGACCTCGACCATCGCGAGGTCGCCTTCCATCCGCTAGCCTTCGCCGAGATGTACCGCTTCATCACCGGAGCCAAGCCCAAAGTGATGACCCCTGCCGCAGAAGCCTCGCCCGCCGTCTCTGGACTCATCACCAGTTATGCCGGCATGGCCGCCACCAATCGCCCCATGGCCGGTGTTCGCTTCCGCGTCTACGCCTTACAGCAGGACTCCGCCGATCGCGACGGCGCGCCGCTTCTCGACATCGTCACCACTGCAACCGGTGCCTGGGGACCCCTCACCGTCGACCCCCGCCGCAATTACGAATTCGTACTCGAAAAGGACGGCCGCACTGTGACGTACTTCAAGTCCGGCCTGCTGCGTACCACAAGCATCCTCAACTTCCGCTTTGCTACGCCGACTCCTGGCGAAAAGGGCAACCTGATCATCCACCGCCCGCAAGGCTATCTGTCCAAGGGTCGCGATGCTCTAACCATCGACGGTGCCGCAGTGGAAGCACTGCTGCCCGGCGTCCCCACGCGCGATGCCGTAGGCGTGACGGTGACGAAAGGCGTAACGGTCAAGCTGCGCGACGAAGTGATTCGGGCCCGTCCAGCAGCATCGCCGAACGAACTGAATATCGTAGAACTGTTGTGGGATTAAAGACAGCTCAGACGCGGCGCTTGATGTACGCCATGAGCTTTGCGGGAAAATCGCGAACGCGCCATACACCAGGGCAGCGCGCGGCAGGCGCGTAACCGACCGTCTTGCTCTGCGGGTCCACGGCTAGGCCGATGCGAGGCTTGTTCGGGCGCGTCACCTCGATCCAAACCATATTGCCGCAAGGCTCGACGAGCCCTAAGCTCGCCTGTGCCGGATCGCCGAACTCGCTCTTTTCGCCCCAGTCTTCCAGGAACTTGTCAAAAGCGTAGTCTCGGCACGGCGAAGCGTCGCTACAGCCAAACTGCGCGTACGCGGCCTTGTAATCTTTGGATTGGAGGTTGGCGAAGAACTGCTTGACGGCTCGTTCTTCGCCCCAAGTGCGGAAGTAATACCAAAGGATCGTGCCCAGCAGTGCCGCGCCCAAAACGCTGCCTACGATCCGGTAAAAGCGCTTCTCCCGTTTGGCGTCCTTAACGCCGTATGTACCGAGATAATCGTCTGCCGGATTGTTGCTGGACACAAAGCCTCTCTTGCTTGGCCTGGCCTTACTTGGCCGGGTACGCCTTGTCGTAGGCGGCAATCACTTCGTTGGTGATGTCCAGAGCGGGCTTGAAGTAAATGGTGTTGTTGATGTCCATCACCACGTCAAAACCCTTCTCTTCGGCCACCTTCTTCACGATGTCGCCGATGCGCTGTCCGGCGCGGGCCAGAATGTCCTGGCGGTCGCGATTGAAATCCTGCTCCAGATCTTCCTGGATGCGCTGGGCGTCGCGCTGCTTGCGCTGGCCCTGGGCCTGCAAGTCGGCCACACCGGCCTGGCTCAGCTTCGAGACTTCCGCCTGGTTGTTCAGCTTGGCCGAAATCGCTTCCATTTCCCGCTGCAGGCGCTCCAAAGAGTCCTGACGGGGCTTGTACTTCGCCTGCAGATCGGCCTGCGCCTTCTTCATTTCCGCGGTCGCGAGCAAGCCTTCCTGCAGCTTGATCACAGCAACCTTCTGTTGTGCGGGTGCGAGTTGGATCGATGCGGCGGCAAGCGCGGCCAGCATCGCAATCTTTTTGAACGGCAACGACATTAGTTGAATATCCCTGAAGGGTCCTTCTCTTCCTCGATTTTAGCCGAGAACTGCCAGAACCTCGTCCTCACGCATGATAATTGCATCTTCGCCATCGATTTTTACGTCGTTTCCGGAATACTTGCCGAACAGGACGCGATCGCCGGCCTTCACTTCGAGCGTCAGACGCTTGCCCTTCGCATCGAGGCGTCCCGCCCCCACCGCGAGCACTTCGCCTTCCTGCGGCTTTTCCTTGGCGGAATCGGGGATGTACAGGCCTCCGCGCATCTGTTCGCCTTCTTCAACGCGGCGCACGACAATCCGGTCGTGCAGTGGACGCAATGCCATTTTCGTAAAACTCCTGCGATATGGGAACTTGGCGTGGGATCACCAGCCAGCCTCCAGTATAGCGGTCTATAGCAAAGTAGACGCCGAAGCCTGCGGAAAGTTCCGGACCAACCGCGTTATAAAGATGCTTAGCCGTGCTGTTGTACAAGATCCAATCGAGCGTCGAACATCGCACCCAATCCATTCGCGACTCCCACCCCGATTGGCCCTGCCGCAAGGGTTGCGACGACTGCTGCCGTAGCCTCGCGTCCGAGCCTCTGCTTTCCGAGCCGGAGTGGCGGCTGCTCGAACCGGTCCTGACCCCGGATTTGAAGCAGCGCATTGCGACCGGTGCCAATGCTCCTCGCCCGGTCACCTGCCCGCTACTGGACCTCGCCACCGGAGCCTGCCTAGTGTACGCCGTCCGTCCGCTTGCCTGCCGGACTTATGGGTATTACGCGGAGCGAGACAAGGTTTTGGGGTGTTATCGAATTGAGGCGCTATCAGACGCGCCGGTCCTATGGGGCAATCACGCAAGGTTCGACTCTGAAGCAGCCGAATTAGGTTCCACCAAGCCGCTATCGGAATGGTGTTAGCCTTCGGACTCGTGCCCAAGTCATTATTGTTTCTCTTCTCATCCCTACTGGCATTCGCCCAGCTACGGACTTTGAATTTTCAACCCATCGCCGCGCAATACAGCTCTGCCTTAGACAAAATCGTCTTCACATCCACAAACCCACCTCAATTGCACGTGTATGACCCTGTCGGCCCCAGTATTCAAAGCGTCAATCTGATCTCCGCCCCTTGGTCTCTTTCCGTACTAGGGAATCGCGCTGCCGTGCGCTTCACCGATAGCGTCACCATATTTGACCTAAACACTTTGGCTGCCACCCAAAACCTGAACGGAGCGCCGGTCACCAACGGATCGAACTTCGGAATCTTGTTGACGCCCGAGTGGGTGCACATCGGTGGTCGTATGTCCATCCGTATCGCTGACAATGCGATCGTTACTGTACCTAACGGCGTGGAACTGGACGCAATCGCCAGGGGACCCGGCAATTCCGTCTTTTACGCAGCCGCAGCCGCCTCGACCGGTGAGTTGTATCGTTACGACATTTCCACTGGACCCATCACCAGCCGGACCCTATTGCCGGGAATCTGGGGGTACGGCGTTGCCGCCGGTCAGGCCACTGGACGTCTTTACAACTTCTATGGTGAGATTTATGCGCCGTCGACCCCTTCTCCCGAATACTACGCAACCGTCCTTACCGGCAGATACGGCATTAATGTTGTGGCCTCGTTTGAGTCTCTCTCCACTCCATATACAGCACTCCTCTCTACAGGGGGGATCGTCGGCATCTATCATCGCGATCACTACAACCTGGTCTACACACATCGAGTTGCTCCAGGTGCGACGCCAGTCTTTGTCTTCTTCGACAACAGTGGCCAAAGGCTCTACACAGTCTCGAATAACAACGGGAACTATGAAGTGCGAATCTCGAACTGGACCGCCAACGGCCCGTCCTGCGCGCCGGACCTCGGCACTCAAGCGCCACCCGTTCACCGTGACGGAGGGCTCTATCCCCTCATCATCCTTGCGTCACCGGACTGCCAGTACACCGTACAAAGCAGCGCCAGTTGGTTGCGCCTGATGACACCCACACGCGCCAGCGGCATTTCTGACCTCCAGATGTTCGCGGAGACCAACCGCACGGGCGCGCCACGTACGGCCACCATCACCGCTGGCACCAGTACGACTATATTGACCCAGCAACCATCCTCCGCCGACCCTGGCCATAAGTTTGGCTTTGAAGTAAGCGCCCTGGCGTACCGCAAAGCAAACGACACTCTCCTGGTTACCGCGCCGGAACTCAACGTTTTACCGATTTATGACCCGGCAACACTCCAATACTCCGTAGAGAACTTGCCTTTGGGCGGCCTTGCCGTCGGCGTACAACCCAATGGCGACTACGCCGCAGTCGGCCATGCGGGCTTTGTATCCATCGTTCGCCTGAACCCGGCCGTCGCCCCTGGATCGACCGTCAAAGTACCCTTGCGCGTACGAGGTGTGGCACTGCCCGGCAATGGTTACCTCTACGCTCACGCGGCGTCCGACACCCGAGGACTCTACTGGCGCAACCTGACGAGCGGACAAGAGGGATTCGTGTCCGCGCCGCCGTCCGAAAATTCGCCGATGACGGTTGTGCCCGCCCGCAAAGCCATCTACTGGCAGGGTGTGAAGTGGGACATCACCAACGGCATTCCCGTGCGCATCGAACGCGTTTCAAACTGCGATGCGGTATGGGCAAATGAAGCAGGTACACGCACCTATGGTTGCGCAAAGGCGTACATCGCGTCCGATGTGCCGGGTGAAGATGGCCTTGAAGTGGGCAACATATCGTTCGGCTTCGTCGACCATTCCGCCTCGCAACGGGCCCTCGCGGTGGTCAATTATCAGCCGAGTCGGGTCGAGGTTTGGGACGATTCTACGCTCACAGTTCGCGGGTCGGTGCCCATACCGGCAGCTGTTGCGGACGTCACCTTTTCACAAGGCAGACAGGTATTCTGGTCGGCCAATGGCTCCACTCTCTATGCGGTCGTGATTGAGTCGGTTGGTGGCTCAGCCCAGATAGACGGCTTGGTCCGGGTGAATCCGCCGGGAAACTGCACCTACACGCTATCCCCGTCGACATTAGCAATCCCTTACACGGGCGGCACCGGACAGCTCAACGTCACCACTCAGAACAACTGCCTTTGGATCGCGACCGCCGGTGATAACTGGACCACGCTCGCCACCGCTTCGGGCTCGGGCAGCGGCCCGGTTACCTTTAGTGTCGCCGGCAATTCTTCCAGCGCGATTCGTCGCATTAGCATTCGCGTCGGCTCACAAACGGCCGTAATCACGCAGGCGGGGAATCCGGGCACCCTCACGGCAAGTCCCCAGGTGTTGGATGTACCCGCTACCGCTTCCAGCCCAACCCTAACGGTCACTGCATCGAATCCGCTGCTGGGATGGCGCGTACAAGGTGGCGCGAGTTTCCTCTCTGCGGGCACTGGATCCGCCACCGGCTCCGCTACTCTTGTGCTCAATGTCGCAGCGAACTCTGGCCCCGCCAGATTCGCGACGCTCTCTATCGGCGGCGTGTCCGTATTGGTGCGCCAAGCCGGCGGTGACGGCAGCACGCTGCGCTTTACGTCCACCGGCACCATACTTCCAGGCGGCGGCGGAACTGCGCAGATCGCTCTCGCCGCTACCGGAACCTGGACTGCCACCAGCAACGCTACCTGGCTTCAAATCTCAGGATCCCCCTCCGGCAACGGGAACGGCGCGGTCACGGTCGCGGCTTCGGTGAACCCAAGTCAATTGGCCCGTACCGCCCTCATCAACGTCAACGGAGCCACCTACACCGTAGTCCAATCCGGCCAACAGCCGCTAGAGTTCTATCCGCTCGCACCCTGCCGCGTGGCCGACACCCGCAACGCCCCTGGACCCCTCGGACAGCCACTGGTATCCGCACAGACAGAGCGTACCTTTCCGGTTCTCAGTAGCCCCTGCGGAGTGCCCGCCGATGCCGTGGCGTACTCCATGAATGTTACGGTCGTCCCGCAAGGGCCGCTCGGCTACCTCACCATCTACCCTGCCGGTGAACCCCGACCCGTCGTGTCGCTGCTCAACTCACTGGATGGACGCATCAAAGCGAACTCAACCGTGCTTCGTGCCGGCCCAAATGGCGGCGTCACGGTGTTCGCCACTGGCACCACCCATGTGCTGCTCGATATCAATGGCTACTTTGCACCACGCAAGGAGCAGGGCCTGGGTTTCCGTCCCGTTCTTCCGTCATGCCGGATTCTGGATTCGCGTAACCCCAACGGCCCTCGCGGTGGACCCGCACTTCAGGCGGGTGTCGCTCGTACCATCGCCATCGCCGGCAACTGCTCGATTCCGGCGTCCGCCAAAGCCTATGCGTTGAACATCACGGCCATCCCCAGAACCACTCTTGGCTACCTCACTGTCTGGCCCACCGGCCAACCGCAACCTGTCGTGTCGACCTTGAATGCTCCAACCGGAGCTATAACGGCCAACGGCGCGATTACGGTTGCTGGCTCCAATGGCTCGATCGATGTCTTTGCAAATGGAGACACAGACCTGCTGGTGGATGTCACCGGGTACTTTGACATCGACGTCGCTGGTGCCGCCACCCTCCCGTACTACACCATCAACCCATGCCGGATGGCCGACACTCGGCTGGACGCCGGAGGGCAGCCCATGGATGCTGGAGAGAACCGGCTATTCGAGGGTACGCGGTGCGGCACACCACTGGAAAGCCTCGCCCTTACCCTGAACGCGACCGTTGTGCCCAGCGGCTCGTTTGGCTATCTGACACTCTATAGCCCGGTCCTGCCAATGCCACTGGTTTCTACGCTCAACGCGGTCGATGGCGCAATCACGTCCAACAGCGTGCTGGTCCCCACCAGTGTGTTCCCGCCAGTCATCCGTGCGTTCACATCCAGCCCTACTCACCTTTTGTTGGACGTTACGGGTTACTTCTCTCCTGCGCTCATCTTCTGAGCAAAACCAAAGAGGGAGCCCAGGGCATTCACCCCGGACTCCCTCTCTCACTTCTCAACTAGCGAACGTCTACTGCCAGCCCAGTTCCTGCAACAGCTTGTACGTCAGGTCCTGCGGAGGCTTCACTTCATGCGTCAGATCTGCGTTGATGCTCGGTTCCATCAGCTGATTCCGGGAGGCCGAAGTGTCAAAGTGCGACACCGAAGAACCACCCTGGAACGGGTTCGGCGCGTACATCAGCATCTTGCCGTTGCGATTCATTCCCTGGCGCAGCAGCAAGTCGATGCCAAGCGTCGCCACCACTGGCGACGACGTGCGCGACCGTGTCACCAATGCCGCCTTCAACGCATTCCCGTCGGACTGCAGAATGCGAACGCTCGGAATCGTGACCAAGGGATCAATGCCACCCAGCCCCGGAGGCACTCCCGTTCCTGCCACGTTGTCCACCACCAGCATGCCCACGGCACCAGCCGCCTGTACGTTCTGCGCCTTCACGTTGAACGTGCAAGTTCCACGGTCCACCAGCGCGATCTTGCCCGCCACAGCCACTCGGTTTACGGCCGACAACGTCGTACACGCCAAACCAGTTCTGCCATCCGCCTGGTCCACCACCGGCATAACCTGCGCCGTCACGCCCGTCGTGTTCAGCGCCGGACCAAACGATGCGGTTCCGACGAAGTATCTGCCGGCGACGCTCGACGGTGCCGTTACATTCAGACCTGGAGCGGGGGTCAGGACGTTTATCGCTGCATCGTTCACGATCGGGCCGCTCCAAGCCAGACCGCCCGTCCGGATTGCCGATGCCGCCCGCTCCGCGTTCGTCATGTTGACCCAGGTTTTGTTGAGGGATGAGTCTAACAGAAAGTGATCATAAACCGACGGAAACCCTAGGAGCTGAGCTCCATTCGAGCCATTGGTAAACGTCTGGAAGCCCAGCCCATGTCCGAGTTCATGGAGCAAAACCGCAACCAGGTCCACAGAACTTCCAGCGTTGTTGTCGAGCCCCAGGTAGAAAAACGTGCCGGTTAAGCAGCCCGGCTTTCCAAGATCGATATTGAAGCGCGCCAGGATCTCCGGAGTTCCAGGGTCAAGCGCTGCGCCAGATAGAGCATTCGCTAGCGCGGCGCCATACCAGGTATTCACGCGCGGGGCGCCCGCAAAGTTGCGCCACACCGATGTGGCACCAGCAGCCCCGAGCACCGCCGAGCCCGCATTACAGGCGAGGGCCTGCCAGTTAGCACGTATCCGAATCGTCGGCACGGATGTCAGCGTCGCGCCCCATTTCCTCGCTGCAAACTCAAATGCGTTCAGCCGTTGTTGACCCAGGGTTGTCCCGTCGTTGCCACCCACCGGCAACGCCGGAGTCGGGTCATTGAAGCCCACCCCGGGACCGTCATTGTTGACGATCGTCACCGTTGCAGCCGCTTGCGAAAGCGAAGCACCGCAAAGAAACGCCCCGGTCAGCAGGGCCAATGTCTTATTTCTCATTCGAAGCATCCGCCTTTCCCTTGGCTGCCGTCTTTGCCTTTCCTGTCTTCGAGACGGCAGCGTTGGCCGCCTGGATTCCCGTCACCTCGCCCAGCACGATCTTGCCGTCCGGCGTGCGGGTTGCCACCGCAAACACCGCATGGCTATCGTCTAAGCGAACGCTCACCGTCCCGTCCGGATGCAGTACCTGCGTGCCCACAGCGGCCTCAGCAACCGCTCCGCCACCCTTCACAGCGGTCTGCGGACCCGAGGTCCGGCTGGTGCCGCCGCTCACGGTACCTCCGTTCGTCAGCGCCTGATACTCTTCGGCCGTCGGAGCGCGCAGCGCGCCCGTCACCGGATCCTTCACCACCACCATCCCCGAACTTGTCGAGGACTTTGCCTTTCCAGCAGGAGCCGCCGCGGCAGGCTTCTTCGGCGCCGGCTTCTTGCTCTGCGCCACCGCAAACGGCGCAGCGGCCAGGGCGATTCCTACGACACTGGTAACTATCTTTTTCCTCATGTTGTTACACCCCTTCCTTCTGCTGGCGGCGCTTGCGCAGTGCTACGCCGGTCAACATCACAGACAAGGTCAGCCAGGCGCCAGGTTCCGGCACGGCCGACGTGACATTCACCACACTCAGGTCATCAATGCCGATCACGTTGCCGTTGATGCTGGTGTCCTGGACGCTGTAAACCAACGCGATATCCACATTGGCCGGCACCGCACCGCCCACGTTGACGCTGTACTTGGTCCACCCGGTCGGGTAGGCAGCCGAGTTCGGGTCACCGATCGTGAGCAGTGTGTTGTAGGTGCCGCTTCCGGCCGCCGCCACCTGTACCGTCAGGACGTCACCCGGGAACAAGCTGGTGTCCGTGCTCGTGTAGAACGTCAGGACGGTGTTCGGCCCAACCGTAAGTTGGGGCAGAATCAGCCAGTTTCTGACGTTACCGCCAACGCTGGCGTTCAGGTAATTTGCCGAGATGTAGGAATTCGCCGCGCCGCTGCGCGCTGCGAACGTGTTGGGCTCACCCTGAAACCAACCAGGGTTCACACCAACCGCCGGTGTGCTCTGGTTGGAGAGTGTCCAACCGTTCCCTGTCAGGGTCGAGATGTCATCAAAATTTTCGCTGAGCAGAACCACGTCAGCGCGCAGGCCCGCAGAGCCCAGGAGCATCAACGGGACCAGCTTTAACAGAGTTCCGGATTGTATGAATCGCAAAACTTTTCCTCCGAGTTGCAAGATAGTCCATCCGAGAACTGTGGGCTATCCCCTGTCTCTCATATGGCCTATCGCCTAGTATGCGTCAACTTCGTCCGGAATGGCCCAGAGCCTAGGAAAATTTCGCACTGTCGTAAGACACTTTTCCACCGACACCCACTTAGCTGGTACTGGTACTAAAACAAAAGAGGGAGCCCGGGGCATTACCCCCACGGCTCCCTCCATTACCAACGATCTATAAAAGCGCGACTAGCGCCAGCCGATCTCCCGCAACAGTGTGTACGTCAGATCCTGCGGCAGCGTCACCGAAGAACCCAGGTCCCGGTTGATCGCCGGCTCCATCAGCAGGTTCGGCGTCGCCGTGACATCAAAGTGCGACACCGACGATCCCGGCTGCACCGGATTCGGAGCGTACATCAGAATTCGCCCCGCGGTATCCATTCCGCGGCGGCGCGTCAGGTCGATGCCTACCGTCGCCACCACGTTGGACGACGTCCGCGTCCGCGAAGCCAGCGCCGTCTTAAGCTTGTTGCCGTCGGACAGCGCAATGTTCACCGAAGGAATGCGGATACTGGCGTCAGTCCCGGTCAGAGTCGCCGGAGGCAAGGTATCGAGGGTGTCCACCACGATCATCGCCACCGCGCCCGCCGCCTGTACATTGGCCGCTTTCACCGTATTCGCGCAGGTACCTTTATCCACCAGCGCGATCTTGCCCGACACCGCCGCGACATTGGCCGCCGACAATGCGGTACAGGCAAGGCCGGTACCGTTCGGCTGATCCACCACCGGCATGATCTGCCGGTTCGCGATCCCCGGCGAGAACAACGCCGGACCAAACGTCGCCGTACCCACCTGATAGCTGCCAACCACATTGGCCGGAGCGCTCACCGTAAGCGCCGGAGCGCCCGCCGTCAGAATGCTACGTGCCGCGTCATTCACCTGCGTACCGCCCCACACCAACTGCGTCGTGCGAGTTGCCGAGGCTACGCGCTGCGCATTGGTCATCTGGGCCCACGTACGGTTCAGCGACGCATCGGTCAGGTAGTGGTCCCACACGCTCGGCAGATTGTTCAACGGCGCACCAGTCTGCGGATTCGTAAAGGTCTGGAAGCCGAGGCCATGTCCCAGCTCGTGCAGCAGCACCGCCAGCAGATCCACCGCTGACGACCCTTCGTTGCTGTCAAGGCCCAGATAGAACGGCATGCCCGTCAGGCAACCCGGCTTACCCAGATTGACGTTGAACCGCGCCGTGATGTCCGGCGCATTGGCCGGGTTTAAAGACGGCATCAGGTCCACACCGGCCAGCGCATTCGCCAGCGCCACCGGGTACCAGGTGCCGCGCACCGGAGCCCCGGCAAAATCGCGGAACACCGCAACCGCACCCGCCGACCCCAGCACCGCACTATTCGCCGTGCACGACTGCGCCTGCCATCCGGCCGACACGATGATCGGTACGCGCGACGTCAGCGCCTGTCCCCAAATCCGGGCGGCTTCTTGAAACACCTTCAAACGCTGCTCTCCCAGCGTACGGCCGCTATTGCCACCCACAGGACTCACCGGCGTCGGATCGTTGAACCCGACATTCGGTCCGTCCGCCACCGCAATCACAATCGTCGCCGCGGCATTTGCCGTCACGGCAGACCCCGCGCAAAGCAGCGCGACACACGCCAACGGTGCCTTATTTCGCATGGGTCACCGCCTTCTTCGCGCCCTGCGATACAGCCGCGTTTGCAGCCTTTACGCCGGTGGTTTCGGTCTTGACGATCTTGCCGTCCGCCGTACGCCGCGCCACCGTATAGCTGGTCATGCTCTCATCCAGCGTGATGCTCACCGCGCCGTCCGGATGCTCCACTTCGAGCGGCTGGGATGGACGCGGACTCGGCGACTTTCGCGCCGCCGAGGCGGCAGCACGCTCGGGCTCACCTGCGTCGCCATCCAAGGGCCGCCGGGTCACCGGAGCCTGCAATTCCCGGAACTCTTCTTCGGTCGGTGGACGAAGCTCTCCAGTCTCCGCGTCCCGAACCATCACGGCTCCCTGTGCTGCAGTACCTTGCCCCTTGGCTTTCTCTCGAGCCGGGGCTGCTGCTGCTTTCCGTTCCTTCGTTTGTTGTTGCTGCTTCGGGGACCCTTGTTGAGCCTCCCGCGCCGCTTTGTTCTGATCTGCCGCCATGAGCAGGCAGGGGTCCGCAGCCAGCGTCACGCCAAGGACGCCGGCCGCAATGCGAATCGGTATAAACATGCTTGTTTTGGTTCACCTCAACCGGGCAGATGTACTCTGCACGGTGCCAGAACGCCGCTGCCAGCAATCAGGAACACAGCCCTGGTTTGGCTTGTTTTCCCCAATGTTTTGCGGTGTTCTTGATGCAGTATGCGGTGAAATTTACAGTTCTGGAACGGTGGTAAGGCATAAAACACTAGGCCTACGAAAACTTCGCGCCAACGCCGTGGATCGAAGGTACGTGATACGCCTTTGGGGTGCTCTGGGTATAGACTTACATTGATATGCCACAAGTCATCCGCAGCCCCAAAGTGCATGACGTGGTCGTCATCGGCTCCGGTGCTGGAGGCGGTACGGTCACCAAAGTCCTCGCGGACATGGGCGTCAAAGTCACCCTCATGGAAGCCGGCCCGATGCTCAACCCCGCCAAGGACTACAAAGAGCACATGTGGCCCTTCCAAGTCCCCCACCGCGGCGCTGGCGACGATGCCCGTTTCTACTTCGGCAACCCGTACCCGTTCGGCTACTTCCTGGCCCCCAACGGCTTCTGGCAGATCCCCGGCGAACCCTACACCACCGGACCCGATTCGAAGTTCATGTGGTTCCGCTCGCGTATCCTCGGCGGACGCACCAACCACTACGGACGCATCACCCTGCGCTTCGCCGATTACGACTTCAAGCCGTACTCCACCGACGGCCTCGGCGACGACTGGCCCATCACCTACGAAGACATCGCGCCCTATTACGACAAGGCCGAAGAGTTCATCGGCGTAACCGGCACCAAAGAAGGCATCCGGTCGGCTCCCGATGGCATCTTTCAGCCCTGCCCGCCGCCCCGCGCGCACGAACGCCGTATGCAGGTGGCCTGCAAGACCCTTGGCATCCCCTGTATCCCGTCGCGACTCGCCATCATCACCAAGAACCACAACGGTCGCGCGGCCTGTCATTACTGCGGCCAGTGCGGACGTGGCTGCATCACGGCGTCGAATTACTCTTCGAGCCAGGTGCAGATCATGCCCGCCATGAAGACCGGCAACGTCACCCTGATGACCGGCGCCATGGCTCGCGAACTGATCACCGATTCTTCGGGCAAGGTCGTAGCGGTTTCCTACATCGACAAGGCCACCCGCACCGAACGCCAGATCCGCTGCCGTACCGTCGTCCTCGCAGCCTCCGCGCTCGAATCCACGCGTTTGTTGTTGAACTCCAAGTCCGCCCGCCATCGCGACGGCTTGGCCAACGGCTCCGGTGTCGTTGGCAAGTACCTCACCGATAGCGTCGGCTTCTCGATGCGCGCCCACGTACCCGCGCTCGAAGGCATGCCCATCTACGACAGCGACGGCATGGGCGGCATGCACGTCTACGTACCGTGGTGGGAATGGGCCAAGCAGAACAAGGATTTCCCGCGCGGCTATCACATCGAAATCGGCGGTGGCTTCGGCATGCCGCAAATCGGCGGCTTTACCGGCGTCTGCGCCCGCAACCAGGGCTACGGCCAAAAGCTCAAGGACGCCATCAAGGCCGACTACGGCACCTGGATCAACCTCGCCGGCCGCGGCGAAATGATCCCCAACAAGGACACCTACGCCGAAATCGACTCCAACGTCGTCGACCAGTACGGCATCCCCGTGCTGAAGTTCCACTTCAAGTGGAGCGAGCACGAATACAAGATGGTGGACCACATGGAGCGCACCTTCAAGGCGATGCTCGAAGCCGTCGGAGGCACCGTTCAGATCGCCCCCGGCGATGCCAAGCGCAAGATCTCGCTCGGCGGCGAAATCATCCACGAACTCGGCACCATCCGCATGGGTAACGACCCCAACAAGTCGGCCCTCAACAAGTACTGTCAGGCGCACGAGGTCAAAAACCTCTTCGTGGCCGACGCCGCCCCGTTCGTCTCCAACCCCGACAAGAACCCGACGCTCACCATCTGCGCCCTGGCATGGCGCACCAGCGAATACCTCGCCGAAGAAATGAGAAAAGGCAATGTCTGATCAACACGCCACGACATCCCGTCGAAACATGCTGGTGCAGATCGCCACCAGTGCGGCCGCGCTCGGAACCGTCTCGCAGGCGGACGCCCAGCACGTCCATCACGAAACCGCCGCGGCCAAGCCCGCTGCCAATGCACCGTACAAAGCAAAGGCCTTTACTGCGGCTGAAGAGAAGAACCTGCGTGTGCTGTTGGAACTCGCCTGTCCCGGCGCCGTCAGCAAAGGCGGAGCCTTCGAGTTCATCGACCTGCTGTCCAGCAACAACGCGGAACTCAAAGCGATCTTCACCGGCGGCCTCGCCTGGACCGATCGTGAATGCGAAAAGCGCTTCGCGAACACCAACGGCTTTGCCGCCCTCAAGCCCGCCGAACAGACCCAACTGCTCGACCTCATCGCCTATCGCGAAAGCTTCGACAAAGACAAGACCCTCGGCCCGGGCATCAAGTTCTTCGAATGGGCCCGCCGCATGGCCGTCGACGCCTATTACACAAGCCCCGCGGGAGTCCGCGAACTCGGCTATAAGGGGAACAAGGGAATGTCGGAATTCAAGGTCCCGCAGGCGTCCATGGATCACGCCATGAAAGGAATGAGCGAGTAATGAACAGACGGTCTTTTCTAAGCACAGCAGCGGCAGTCGCCTTCCCGGCGATCCTCACCGCCAAGGACTCTTCGAAGCGCCTTCCCCTCGCCGTCTCCACCCTCGGCTGCCCTAAGTGGGACTGGAAGACCATCATCAAGAACGCCTCGGAAAGCGGCTACTCCGCCCTCGAACTCCGCGGCGTCCTCAACGTGATGGACCTGACCAAAGTGCCCGAATTCAGCGGCACCCAACTGGCCGGCACCATGAAGGACCTCGACGCTCTAGGACTCAAAGTCTCGGACCTCGGCGCCTCCACCCAGATGCATGAGCCGGACCCCAAGAAGCACGCTGCGCACATGGACGAAGCCAAGCGCTTCATCGACCTCGCGCATCAGATGAAGGTCCCCTACGTCCGCGTCTTCCCCAACCAGTTGGTGAAGGGCGAGGACAAACAAGTAACCATGGACCGCATCGCCAAAGGCCTCAAGGAACTCGGCGACTACGCCAAGCCGGCCAAGGTCACGATCATCGTGGAATCGCACGGCGAGTTCACCAACAAGGACCTGCTGGCCCCGTTGATGAACGTATCCAAGAACGTCGCGTTCCTCTGGGACACGCACCACACGATCGTAGCGGGAGAAAAGCCCGAAACCACCTGGTCCACCCTAGGCAAGTACACCCGCCACGTTCACCTCAAGGACTCGGTCCCGGACGGCAAAGGCGGCCGCCGCTACGTCCTGACCGGCACCGGTGCCCTGCCCATGAAGGAAACAGTGGCGCTCCTGCAAAAGAGCGGCTACAAAGGCTACTACTGCTACGAGTGGGAAAAGCGCTGGCACCCGGAAATCGAAGACCCGGAAATCGCGTTTCCGCACTTCGCCAAGACGATGGCCGGCTACCTCGGCGCAGCCAAATAATCCAATGGGAGTCAGGCGTGCCCGTGAGTACGCTTGACTCCCAACACCTTCATCCGCGACGCCAGCGTCCCCGGCTTCAACCCCAACAACTCCGCCGCCCCGCTCGACCCCGAAATCTTGCCCCCGCACTGGGCCAGCGCCGCTTCGATGTTGGCCTTCTCCATCTCGCGCCACCGCTCCTCCGGAATCACTTCACCCGCCACGGAAACCCGCGGAACCGCAGCCGCAACCGTCTTCGCCGCCACAGGCAGATCCAGCGCCAATCGTCCGCCGCCCGAGGACACGATCACCGCCCGCTCCGCCGCATTCTGCAACTGCCGGACATTCCCCGGCCACGCGTACGCCCGCGCCCGTTCCACTTCTCGCTGCGGAATCGCCGGAGCCGCCATGTGGAACTTCTCCGCCGCCTGCCGTACAAAGTGCGACAGCAGATCCGGGATGTCCTCACTACGCTCGCGCAACGGCGGCAGCTCAATCGGGAACACCGCCAGGCGGTAATACAAGTCCAGGCGGAACCGCCCGGCGTCGATCTCTTTCCGCAAATCCCGATTCGTAGCGGCAATCACCCGTACGTTCACCCGGCGTGTCCGATCATCGCCCACCGGCTCGAACTCGCCCTCCTGCAGGACCCGCAATAGCTTGGTCTGCAACTCCAGCGGGATCTCGCCGACTTCGTCCAGGAACAGCGTGCCCCCATCGGCCAGTTGGAACCGCCCCACACGATCCCGCACCGCCCCGGTAAACGACCCCCGTACATGCCCAAAGAACTCACTCTCAAACAGCTCTCGTGGGATCGAACCGCAGTTCACCTTCACCAGCGGCTTCTTCGCCCTGGGACTCCGCTGATGGATCGCCCGCGCCACCAGTTCCTTACCCGTACCGCTCTCGCCCAAAATCAGCGTATTCGCTCCGGTCGGCGCCACCATCTCCACCTGATGCAACACCCGTAACAGCGCCGGACTCTTGCCCAAAATCTCCCCGAACGACCCCGTCGCTTCCACTTCCTCCATCAGGTAGTCGCGCTCCTGCTCCAACTCCCGCCGCAGCCTCTCGTTCTCTTCAAACGCCCGCGCATTGGCGATCGCGATCGCCGCAGCATTGGCCATCGTACCCAGCCACGCAAAGCAATCGTCGCCGGACGCCACCCGGCGGAACACCGCCAGTACTCCCAGGGACTCCCCACGGAACACCAGCGCATGCCCGCTAAAGCTCACCAGTTGCTCGGCCTGCGCCCATTCCGGATGCCGCACCCACGCGTGATCCTGCGTCAAATCGGGAATCCGAATCGACTCGCCCGTCAGCGCCATATGCGCGATCTTCAGCTTGGTGTTGGCCAGATCCACCCGGGCGAACGTACCGTCAATCCGGCTCCAATCCGCCCCGGTGATCGACCGTCCCGCGCTAGCCCGCAGATGCAGCGCCCCATCGTCGCCCGGCTCCCGTAGCCACACCCGAGCCATCGCCACGCCATCCTGGCGCGCCACGATCTCGACAATCTGCCGCAGTACCTCAGCCAGCGATCGCTGCTCCGCCAAAGCCAACAGAATCGACGGAAGCGGTTCGAGTCGCATGACGCCATACTATCGCAAAATATCGCGAGAAGCTCCTGAAAAATCGTGACACGCGAAATATCGAGACCTACCAAGTCGATCTAACGCGTTGATTTCACTCAGAAAGCAAGATGGCGCGACCCGTGCACACCTAGGAGGCATGCAAACCCAACAACGCATCCCCGCCATTGACCCCGCTCAGGCACAAGGCCAAGCAAAACAGCTACTCGACGCCGTCAAAGCCAAGTTCGGCAAGGCCCCCAACATGATGAGGACCATGGCCGTCAGCCCCGCCCTACTCGACGGCTACCTCAGCTTCAACAACGCCCTCTCCACCGGCGTCCTCGACCCTAAGTTCCGCGAACAACTGGCCCTCGCCGTCTCGCAGGCCAACGGCTGTAGCTACTGCCTCTCCGCCCACTCCACCATCGGCAAGATGGTCGGCCTCAACCCCGACGAGATCGCCGACAGCCGCCAGGCCCGCTCCCCGCAGGACCCCAAGATCGACGCCGGACTCCGCTTTGCCCAAGCTCTCGTCGTCATGCGCGGCAAGATCTCCGACGAAGCGTTCGCGGAGGTCAAAGCCGCCGGTTGGGACGACGCGGCCATCGCCGAGATCATCGCCCACGTCGCCCTCAACGTACTCACCAACTACTTCAACGAGGCTGTCAAAACCGTAGTAGACTTCCCGAAAGTGGAGGCATAACGCCAATGTCGACCCCGCCGCTGATCCTCGCGCCGCCGTTCACTTTGGAAACGGCACAACGCAAAGTCCAACTGGCAGAAGACGCCTGGAACTCGCGCGATCCGGAAAGGGTCGCGCTCGCCTACACCGAGGACTCGAAGTGGCGGAACCGCTCCGAGTTCCTCAACGGCCGTGACGAGATCAAGGCCTTCCTCCGCCGGAAATGGGCCAAAGAGCTCAATTACCGTCTCCGCAAGACGCTGTGGGCATTCCACGACAACCGCATCGCCGTCAGCTTCGAGTACGAATGGCAGGACGACGCGGGACAGTGGTACCGCTCCTACGGCAATGAATTATGGGAGTTTGATGAGAACGGCCTGATGCGCGAAAGGCGCGCCAGTATCAATGACGCGCCTATTGCAGAAACAGAACGACGGATTATCTAGACTTCAGCGTCAGCGATGGCGGCCGTATCCGCAGCCGCAAAGATCTGCTCCGCCATAGCCTTCAACAGCTCCGGCAGACCCTCACCCGTCACAGCGGAAATCTTGAAGAACGGCATCTTGCGACGCTTGGCCGCCGCGCTGAGCTTCTTCACCCGATCCGGATCCTGCGCCGAATCCATCTTGGTTGCCACCACGATCATCGGCTTGGTCGGCAGTTCCTCGCTAAAGCTCTTCAGCTCATTCAGCACGACCTTAAAATCTTCCACCGGGTCGCGACCCGACCCTTCCGACACATCCACCAGGTGCACCAGCAGCTTGGTCCGCTCAATGTGCTTCAGGAACCGGATGCCCAAGCCATGACCCTCGTGCGCACCCTCGATCAGCCCCGGAATGTCAGCGACAACAAACGTGCGGTCCTCATGCGACACCACGCCCAGATTGGGCTCCAATGTCGTAAACGGATAGTCGGCGATCTTCGGCCGTGCAGCCGAAATACGCGAAATCAGGGTGGATTTGCCGGCATTCGGGAACCCGACAAGCCCCGCATCGGCCAGTAGCTTCAACTCCAACCGCAGCGTCTTGGCCTCACCCGGGCGTCCCGGTTCATGCTCTGTCGGAGCCTGATGCGTCGGCGTCGCAAAGTGCTGATTCCCGCGTCCGCCGCGACCCCCGCGCGCCACCATAAACTTCTCGCCAGGGACGGTAAAGTCGTGGATCAGGTCGCCCGTCTCGTTGTCGTACACCACCGTACCCACCGGCACCGGCAACTCGATGTGTTCGGCATCGCGACCCTTCTTGTTGCTGCCCTCGCCGTGACGCCCACGGTCGGCCTTATGTTCCGGATTGAACCGAAAGTGCAGCAGCGTGTTGTAGTGCTGCGACGCGACCATATAGATATTGCCGCCGCGACCACCGTCGCCGCCGCTGGGTCCGCCCTTGGGCACAAACTTCTCTCGCCGGAAAGCCAGACAGCCGTTGCCGCCATCACCGGCCTTCACCGAGATTCGAACTTCATCGATAAACATGGGAATTCAGACTACGAACAGAACAGACAACAGGAAAACGAAAACGGGAACCGCCCCAAAACAACCGGTACGGCTCCCGTTTTGACTTGCGGGGAATATATCGTTGACGGAAAAGAGGAACCTACGCCTGCTGCGGCTGCAGGATGTTCACAAAACGGCCCATGCGGCCGCGATCGCGGAACTCGACGATGCCGCCGATCTTGGCAAACAGCGTGTCGTCCTTGCCCACGCCGACATTCAGGCCGGCCTTGATGGGGGTACCACGCTGACGCACGATGATCGAACCGCCAGTGACGAGTTCGCCGGAAAAGCGCTTCACGCCCAGACGCTGAGCATGCGAATCGCGCCCGTTTTTACTGGAACCTAAACCTTTTTTACTTGCCATGACGTTTACCTCAGGCGCTTAGCCTACGATCTCCTCAACCTTCACGCGGGTGAAGTTCTGGCGGTGACCGATGGTGCGCTTATACTGCTTCTTGCGCTTGAACTTGAAGACAATGACCTTGTCGCCGCGGCCATGGCTAACAATCGTGCCCGTGACCTTGGCCGAACCAACCGCGCTACCGGCGCTCAGCTGATCGTCCTTGGAGACGGCGAGCACACGGCCCAGCTCGACAGAGGCGCCAACTTCGCCTGCCAGGGTCTCGACGTCCACCGTCTGGCCCGGCTGAACGCGGTACTGCTTGCCGCCCGTTTCGATTACTGCGTACATAATCTGTTGATCCTTCAGAAGTTACTACTGCGTTTTGCTTGGAGGGGACTGCCAAACTACGTAGACGCGCGACGGTTCGCACACCTGGGGACAGGCCACAAAACTCTAGAGTACAACACAGCCTGTCGAAAACGCAACCGCACTGGCTGAAGCAAGCCCCAAGAACAGCCCAGTCGTACTGGACGTCTTACATAAATGTAAGACAAATGCGGTACACTACCGCTCATGTAGGGACAACGATGGAACGAAGTTGCCCTTGCAAAAGGATTGAAATGAACTTATAAGGATTGAAATGAACTTATCTAGATACGCAGCAAGGATCATGCCTCTTCTGCTTGGACTGGCGGTAATGCCAAGCGCAAAGGCAGACCTGGCGTTCGATTTCACCATCACACTAAATGGTGGTCTTACCCAAGGTATGATTACGGGGAACCTACTCTTACCCTTTGTCTCTGCGGGTGGTAGCGGGACTGGCGCAGCTAGCGTGGTAACGCTCACCTCTGTCCCTGCCGGTTTTGACGTGTTCACGGCCGGCAACACGGTAACTTCCTGGGCATTCCAGCCAGTCAATTCGTTCACCGTCACCAACGGCAGCATCACCAGCTTTGTATACTTTGCCGCAACTAGCCTAACATTTCCCGCTCAAGCATTTGGCATCAATAGCACCGTACAGACGCGGGGCCCATTCGGTGACTGGATACTTCCGGCCGGCGTAAATGCTCTTCAAACGTCCGGCACCAAGTATGGATCTAACTCCCTCGGTCTAGCAGGGGTGTCCTTTACCCCAGTCGCTCTCACTACCGTCCCCGAGCCAAGCTCGTTAGGTTGGGCGCTGGCATGCACTATCGGACTGGCGGCGGCGCGCAAGCGGATGTCCAAGTAACTCTACTTCCAATCAAGACCAGGGCCGGGCAAGCGGATCTCCCAAGGTGGTAAGACGGCTTCCCGGCCGTCCTGTTTATCGCAATCCCCGCGATATCCTAACCTCCAATGCTCTCCACCACTCTCGCCCTTCTTCCGCTCCTCCTCACCCACTCCCAATCCACCCGCGAACTCAACGACATCAACTGGATGGAGTTCCGCGAAGTCGTCCCCTCCAAAGTCGATACCGTACTCCTTCCCGTCGGCACCATGGAAGCTCACGGCGTCGCCAACAACGGAGCCGACAACACCGCCCCACTCGCCCTCGCCCGGACGATTGCGCCTTCCCTCAACGCCATGGTCGCGCCGGTCCTGCCCTACGGCATCACCGGACGTCTTGACGGCTTTGCCGGGGGCATGACCATCCCTGATGAGGCCTACCGTCCCTTCGTCGCTTCCATCCTCCGTGGACTCGCCCGCAACGGCTTCAAGAACATCATCATCGTCAACGGACACGGCGGCAACACGGCCGCCCTGGAAGCCCTCGGCGAACAGATTGGTAGGGAAATGAAGGTGCGAACCCTCGTCGTCAACTGGTGGGCCTACTGCTCCGACCTCACCCTCAAGATCTTCGGCGAGGACGGCGGACACGCGGGCATCAACGAAAATGCCTTTATCCAGGCAATTGACGCCAAGCTCATTCAAAAGGATCGCTACAAGGACTCGCTCGCCACCCCGCGGCCCCCCGCCGGCACTTGGTCCGCCTATCCGTTCCCCTCCTCGATCATCCTTTACCAGCCTGGGCAAGGCTATGTGAAGTTCGATCAAGGCAAGGCGGACGCCTACTATAAAGCAGTGGCGGACAAAGTAGCCGGCCTGGTGCGGGACACCATCCGCAAGTGGGACGAAGCCAAAATCTTCAGAGACTAGATACTAGCGCCAGATGCCGTCGCGATACTGCCAGCCGCGCGGCGTCTGTACCCACTGTCCGGGTACCCAGGCGGCACCCCGGCGAGGGGGACGCACCCAACGGCCGCCATTCCAGCGGTACGCATTGCCGCGATACGTGTAGTAACCACCACGCCAGGCGTAGCCGGGCCGCGGTGCGCCATAGTATTCGACGCGAGGCGGGGGAGGAGGCGTGTTTACGTAGTAGCCGCTCCGATAGTACCCTCCACCGCCACCGCATGCAGTGCCGACAAGCAACAGGGTAAAGAGTCCGCCAGTGGCCAGAATGGATTTCACCATCGAATCGATTTCCTCTCTGCCCAGTTAGATACGGCGCCTCACAATCCCGTTTCGATAACCGTCGGTGACCCGGCGATTGCGCAAGCTTCGGATCGTATGTCGATTCGAAGAATTTTTCTTGAAAAAAGTAGACCAGATTTGTCCCAAGACAGCGCCTAACTCTGTGGGGGCTCTCGTCTTGACTGGCCATCCAACGCCTGAAAACTCCTAAAGTAGAGCCGGCGGTGAGAGATTTCCCCGATTCGCAGGGGGTGTAGGCTGCTGGGGTTCCGCTGTCGTGCGAACTCCGGCGGCCTCCGTTAAGGCTTTGGATTCGCCGATGGCGGCTGTTGCTGTTGCTGTTCCTGCTGACCGGTGGTGCCATCCGGCAACACCACCTGACGCTCTCCAGGATTGAGATACTTCAATCTCCGCTTGACCTCCAACTCCGACTCGCTAGGACCTTCGGCAAAGCGCCGCAATCGTTCCTGCTTCTCGTCGATCTGGATCTCAAGTTCGCGATTCTGCTTCTGCATCTCGCGAATTTGCTGAAAAATTTCGAATGGACCCGCTCCGCCCTGCAATCCACGCACGGCGCTGAAACCGCAGGCCACGACCAGTGCGCCTACGATCCAGCTCATCTTGTGATTCTTTAGTTGCATGCAGCAGTACGCCGGCTCAAGGGGCAAGTACTAAGACTAATGCCCTACTTTGTTTATAATCCGTTCAGAGTATAAAAGCCAACAATTATGACGGATAAAATTCTAGCGTTTACCACAGCAGATTCACAGGCGGACGCCCAACGCATCGCCCGCGATCTCGTGGACCGTCACCTGGCGGCCTGCGTCAACATACTGCCGCCCATCCAGAGTGTATACCGCTGGAAGGGAAAAGTGGAGGAAGCTTCCGAATGGCTGCTGCTCATCAAAACCAGTGCGCCCCTGTTTGAGAACCTCAAGCAGCATCTACCTTCCATACACCCCTACGAGGTGCCGGAACTCATCGGTGTCCCCATCCTCGACGGTGCTGCGTCTTACCTCGATTGGCTCGACCAGAATCTCCCTACACCCCCGCAAGACCCGACATGATGTAGCATAGTGCCTGCATGACCGTTCCGCAGCGAGTCTCGTCCCTCCAACAACCGCCATCGCGCGCCCGCAATTGGGTCATTGTTTTCGCGATCACCCTTGCCATCCTCGCCTACATTGATCGTGTTTGCATTGCGCAGGCCGCCAAGCGTATCCAGGCGGACCTGAACCTGAACGATCAGGAAATCGGCTGGGTCTTTAGTGCATTTGCGATCGCCTACGCAGCGTTTGAAATCCCCGGTGGCTGGCTTGGCGATTACATGGGTGCCAAAAAAGTGCTCATCCGTATCGTACTCAGTTGGTCCGCATTCACTGCGCTAACGGGTGCCGCCTGGAATTACGGATCGATGCTGGTGGTGCGATTCCTGTTCGGCGCGGGCGAGGCGGGATGCTTTCCCAATCTCACCAAAGCCTTCAGCGTGTGGCTGCCCAAAAAGGAACGAGTACAGTCGCAAGGCATCATGTGGGCCTTCGCCCGTTGGGGTGGAGCGTTCAGCCTGCCGCTGGTTGTTCTGACGTTTCAGTACATGCACTGGCGCTCGGCCTTCGTCCTCTATGGATTCCTGGGCGTCATTTGGGTCGCTGTGTTCGCCTGGTGGTACCGTGACAGCCCTCTCGACCATCCTTCTGTAAACGAGGGCGAACGCGCCCTTCTGCGCGAGGTGTCGGGCCAAACGGAAGGACACGGCAACGTACCCTGGTCAAAGCTGGTCAGCTCACGCTCCGTTTGGCTGCTTTGGGTGCAATACTTCTGCACGTCCTTCCCCTGGTACTTCTTCATCACCTTCCTTCCGAAGTACCTGATGGAATACCGCAAGCTGGATGAAAAGACCGCCTCCACCTACGCCGTACTGCCGCTGCTGTTCGGTGGTTTCGGTTCGCTTTTCGCAGGCTTTATCGCTGCCAAGGTCAATCAAAGCGTAGGCAGCGTATCCGTAGGACGCAAGATCCTGAGCGTCACCGGATTCCTCGGTGGCTGCATCTTCTTACTGGTTTGTATCCACACCGCAGACCCGCTTTGGGCGATGGTAGCGATGGGCATGGCAAGCTTCTGCAACGACCTCAACATGCCCGGTGCCTGGGGTAGCTGCATGGACATCGGCGGCAAGTACGCCGGAACCGTCTCCGGCTCCATGAACATGATGGGCAACTTCGCAGGCGGCGTGGCCCCTGCAGTTGGTGGCTACATCCTGCAGAATTACAACAAGGACTACCACATGTTCATGTACCTGATGGCAGGCGTGTATCTCGTGGGAGCCATCGTGTGGCCGTTCATCGACCCGGTAACTCCGCTAGAAGCAGAAGAAGCGCACTAACAGAACTACTGAGCAGGCGTCGCCGGAACAGCCGGCGGCGTCTGCTGCTTCTTCGTCCACTCGATCACCCAATCGAGGAACGTCTGGTACCACAGCACCGTATTCTGCGGCTTCCCAATCCAGTGACCCTCATCCGGGAACAGCACCATCTTCGACGGCACCTTCTGCAATTGCAGACCAGTAAATAATTGCATCCCCTGGCCCACCGGAACCCGGTAATCCAGCTCCCCATGCAGCACTAACGTAGGCGTCTTGAAGTCCCGCACAAAATAACTCGGCGACCACTTCTCGTACACTTCCGGATTCTCCCAAGGCATCCCTCGGAACTCCCAAATCGGGAACCACAGCTCCTCGGTCTCTCCCGCCATGCTACGCAAATCGTACACCCCGGCATGCGACACAAACGCCTTAAAGCGGTTCGTATGCCCCAGCATCCAATTCACCATGTACCCGCCGTAGGATCCGCCCGCCGCGGCCATCCGCTCGCTATCCACCCAGGGCTCAGTCGCAACGCGATCCACCGTCGCCATGATGTCCTCGTACACCTTGCCGCCCCAATCGGCATTGATGTCATCGGTGAACTTCTGCCCATACCCCGTCGACCCACGCGGATTCGGCATCACCACCACAAACCCTGCCGCCGCGAACACCTGCGGATTCCACCGGTAGGACCAGCTTTCCCCCCACGCCCCCTGCGGACCACCATGGATCAGGAACAGCACCGGGTACTTCTTCTTTGCATCAAACGCCGGCGGCTTTAGTAGAAAGCTGTGTACCCGAGCCTTCTCCGCGCCGTCCACCCAGATCTCTTCCAGCGGCCGTACGTCGTACTCGGCCAGTATCGCCTCATTCAACCGCGTCAGCGGCACCGGACTCCCGCCCGACGTCGCCTTCATGATCTCCGTCGGCTTCGATCCGCTCATTTCGGTGTACACGATCGTGCGGCCATCGCGTGTGAACTGCACATCATCCGCGGAAATCGACCCCGTGATAATCGGTCGCGACCCGCCGCCTGTCGACGCAATCTGCTGGACATTGTGCCGTCCACGATCCTCAGTGACGAAGAAGAAGCGCTTCGAATCCAAAGTCCAAGTAAAGCTCGTCACATTGCGATCTACGCCGTCGGTAATCGAGTCATAACGGCCTGTTGTACGATCCAGCACCGTCAGCCGCCAGCGGTCGCTTTCGTACCCGGCCTTGGTCTGTGAACGATACGCCAGGTACTTGCCATCTGGCGAATACGCAGGCGACAAATCCGCACCCGGGTTATTCGTAATCTTCTTGCTCTCGCCACCTTCCAGCGGCACGACATAGATATCCGCGTTCGTACTCGTGGCCAGATTCTCATCGCCGTTCATGACATACGCGACCTCGCGCGAGTCCGGCGAAATCGCATAGTCGTCTGGCCCACCCAACGAAAACGGAGGAACATCACGCGGGCCCGGCGTCAGATCTTTGACATCGCCCCCGTCAATCGCAGCGGACATCAGATGTTGCCGACGCTTGCCCTGATACTCGGTCCAGTGGCGATACAGCAGCGACGTGTACACACGAGCCTTCACCTTCGACGCCGCTTCTTCGTCAAGCTTCCGCTTGTTGCAAGCCTCGTCCAGGCAGTCCGGATACACGCTGCTCAAAAAGATCATCCGCTTGCCATCCGGCGATATCGTGACGCCGCTCGCTTCCGTCACAATCGACGTCAATTGCTTGGGCTTCGACCCATCCGGTTCCATGCTCCAAATCTGTTGCGCCCCGCTTCGTGTCGACACAAACAAAATGGACTTCGAATCCGGCGTCCACCTTGGACGTTCGTTGTTGCCTTCGCGGGTCAACTGGCGAGGTTCACCGCCGCCTTCCAGCGGCACAATCCAGATCTGCCGGGGCTTGGTATTGGCCGCGACATCGATGGTCATGACGGTAAACGCCACCATCTTTCCATCGGGTGACAGTTGCGGGTCTGAGATGCGGTTCAGCCGCAGCATCGCGGTCAGGTCAAACGGTTTCTTTTGACCAAAAGCGATCCCAACCACACAAACAAGCGTCAGCAGCACAACGCGGCGGCATCTGCGAAACAGCGGCATATCCTATATTTTACCGCGTGATTTCCACATTGCTTTCGAAACGCCCGCTTTGCCGCGAGCGTCCCGCACTACAGCACAGTACAATTGAGGGGGTCTTGTTGTTTATGCGAAGCTTTGCGTTTGCGTTGTGTTTGGGAACCGCGGCAGTTGCCTTGCTGCCCGCGCAGGAGGTAGCGGCAACCACTCCGGCGCCCGCCCCGGTCACAACACCGTACAAGGTGGAAAAAGGTACGCAAATCCTGCTGAGCATGATCAACTCCGTCAGCACCAAAACGGCTGCCGACGGCGACCGCGTCTATTTGGAAACGGTCTTTCCGGTCATGTCCGGCAAGCGTATGGTCATCCCGCCCGGCAGCTACGTGGCAGGCACCGTCATCCGCGTCAAGCGCCCCGGCCGCGTCAAGGGTCGTGGCGAATTCTTCCTGAAGTTTGACTCTTTAACCCTCCCCAACGGCACCACCCGGGACTTCCGAGCCCAGGTCACCAACCTCGACGGCCGCGCCGTCGAAACCCTCGACAAAGAGGAAGGCAAAATCGTCAGCGAAGGCAACAAAGGTGGCGACGCCAAGACCGTGGGTGAAACCGTCATGGTCGGCACCGGCGTAGGTGCCCTCGGCGGCAGCGTCGGCGGCAACCTCGGCATGGGAGCGGGCATCGGCGCAGCGGCCGGAGCCGCCGCCGGACTCCTAGGCGTACTCCTCACCCGTGGTCCAGACGCCGTCCTCGCCAAGGGTACGACCCTCGAAATGGTACTCGACCGTAACCTCTCCTTCGAAGAAACCGAACTCGACTTCGCCGGCACCAACGGCCGCTCCGGATTTTCCAATGGCGGTGGTCCCCTGCCGTCTAAACGTATGCAAAATCAGGTACCTGGCGGTCGCGGAACGACCGGATCGCGGTTCCCGTACTAGTACGGGGCTAGGTACCTTAGTCTAGGTTGTTCGTCTAGGGGGAATGGTCCGTTCGGTCTATTGGTCACTTCTGACATAGTCCTTACAGTCAGAGTATGGACCTGAGTCCGCAGGCACTTTCCGTCTACTTCATCGTCGCAGTCATCCTCGCGGCCATCGTTTTGGCCTTCATCGTGGACCTGCTCAAGGGCAACGTGGACCAGCTCCGCGAGGTCGCCATCGACCTCAAGGCTCGCAAGGAAGCGGCGGAAACCCACATCCGCAGCCTCGAACTCATCCTCACGCATCAGCAGCAGCCCATGACGGCCATGGCCACCGCAGGCATCGCGCCGCCGGTGATGGAACGCGCCTTGCTGCCGGAAGGCGTTCGCGATGGACGTCCCGAAGTGGCGGTTATCACGCAAAAGCATCCGGCGCCTGCACCCGCAGCCGCCGCCGCTCCAGCTCCGGCTCCCGCTCCTACCCCCATCGAAAAGCCTGCCCGCCGCATGTCCCCCGCCGTCGCCGCAGTGGCCGAATCGGTCGCCCAGCGCATGGCCAACAATACGTTCCGCCCGGCAACGCCCGCTCCGGAACCGGTGGTTGTGGTAGCAGAAGCCGCGCCGAAGGCTGCCGCACCGGCCCCCGCGCCCACCCCAGTTGCCAATCCGTCCAGCAGCAAGCTGCCCGGCGAAAAGACCACCATCCGTATCCCAATCGTCGAACCCGTGCCGCCCTCGCTCGAAGCGTCCAAGAAGAACTGGAACCAGATTCTCACCGCGCACAAGGGTGGCAACGCCGCTCCGGCCTCGGCCCCTTCCGCCGCCGCCGCGCATTCCCCGGCATCGCCCAACGGCAACGTCATCGAGTTCCGGGAACTCCGCATCAACGAACCCGCCCAGCTACCCGCAGGCCTGTTCGACTACAGTGTCCTCCAAAAGCAAGCAGCAGAAGGCAAGACCTTCAACGGCCTGATCGTCTCCATCGGCATGAGCCCGGTGAATCGCGAACACGTCGGTATCGTACACGGCTTCCTGGGTTCGCTCATGGATGCCACGGACTTCGCCTGCTGGTCCGATAGCGATCAGTTCCTGCTCGTCTCCAGCGACATCTCGGGTGACGCTGCCCAGCGGCGCCTCGCCCGCATCACCGAAAAGCTCTGGGACTTCCAGTTGCGCTCCATGGGCAGCCTGAACATCCAGTTCGCCTGGGGCGGCAAAGAGGGTCGCGGCAGCGCCGAACGCTTGAACGATGTGGTGGCCTCGGCCATTGAGCAGATGCGCGAAACCCGCGATGCCCGCCGCAACCGTATGCCGGCCGGCACGGCTACCAGCAACTCATCATCATCCCAGTCCGCACAGATTGCCCAGGCGGTCTAGTCAGCCGGGTCCCGCAGACCCGGCGAGACCCAACTCCTCCGCCCGAGCCTGCATCGCCTTCAGACAGAAGGCGATATGCGTATCCAGGTCCTCCCCCAGTTCCGCCGTGCCGTTGATGATGTCTTCACGGCTCACTGCGCGCGCAAAAGCTTTATCTTTCATCTTTTTACGCGCCGACGCCACATCCACGTCATGGATGCTGCGCGTAGGCTTTACGTAGGAGATCGCGGTGAGCAGTCCGGACAGTTCGTCGCAAGCGAACAGCGCCTTGGCGAGTGGCGTCGTCCGAAGCTCACCGCGATCGGGCACGTGGGACAGAATGGCCTGCCGGATCTCCTCGCTCACACCCCGCTCGGCCAGGATCAGCGACCCCTTATCCGGGTGATCAGGAAGCTGCGGGTGAACCTCCCAGTCAAAGTCATGCAGCAACCCGGTAACGGCCCAAGTCTCGGGGTCCGCCCCGAACCGCGGAGCATACGCCTCCAGGCAAATGGACACGGCAAGCCCATGCTTCCGCAGTCCTTCGGATTGAGTAAATTCGCAAAGCAGCTCCCACGCCTGTTGCCGGTTCATAGGTAGTATTGTAAGCGCGCAAAGCCACGTGGTATTCTAAAAAAGTCCCGCACCCCCCGCGGGATACAGGCGTGGGCCTGTGGCGCAGTTGGGAGCGCGCTTCCATGGCATGGAAGAGGTCAAGGGTTCGAATCCCTTCAGGTCCACCAAAAAATCCTGCAAAGCGCTGTCGGCAATGAGCCCTGCGAATCAACAAATAGTCAACCAGTTGACCGATGTGTTGGTACAAGCTGCAGATCCCGAACGAATTCTACTCTTTGGCTCCCAGGCACGGGGTGACGAGTCCCCTGACAGCGACTTTGACATCATGGTCGTCGAGAATCAACCCGTCGACCGGTTTGCAGAGATGGTCCGCCTGAACCGGTTGCTCCGCCCATTTGAGATAGCCGTAGACCTCCTGGTGGTCAGCGCCGAAAAGTTTCAGTACTGGCGCGAAACGCCCGGCAATGTCTACTACGAGGCTGACAAGACAGGGCAGGTGCTGTATCAAAAGGCGTGAGCAGGCGCTGCTGTTTTTGCGCAAGGCTGCTCAGGACGAAGCCCATCTCGACGAGGTAATCGAGTCCCGTAATCTTGATTTTTCTAGCGCCCCTTGGAGTGGCCTGGGCCGTGAGTACGACGATGCCGCGCGAAGCCTGAACCGCGCCGAAACCCGCGAGTTATTGTGATGTCTCCTAGCCTGGGTGAAAGAGCAACTGCGCGACGCCTAAGCGACGGCAAATACCCAAAATGGGTACGTAAATACCCTCTGAGGGTACGACACCTCATTTCAAATCTTCCCTAATCCTGCAATAACTTACAAATCGTGCAGCACCTTCGGAGGGTACGCCGCGCGCAAAGCATTCAACACGGCGAACACATCGATCACCTCCTGGCAGATGGCCCCTTTCACCGGATCCAACTGCCCCGTCGCCGCAAAGTACATCCCGATAGCACTCAAGGCCATACCCCCCACCGCACTCTGCAACGCGATCGTGCGCATCCGTCGGCTGATGTGCAAAAACTCGTCCACCCTGGTGATCGCCTCGTCCATGATCACCGCACCCGCCGCCTCCGCCGTCACTTCGCTCCCGCGACCCACCGCGATCCCGACTGTCGCTGCCATCATCGCCGGTGCATCGTTAATGCCGTCGCCCACGTACAGCGTCTTGGCCTTGGCCGTCTCCGCCCGTACGATCTGCAGCTTTTCCTCCGGCTTTTTGCTCGCGTAAATCTCTTTGATCCCCACCTCGTCGGCCAGGTACCGCACCTCCGACTCGCGGTCTCCCGACACAATCATCACCCGGTCAATCTGATGCCGTGGACCCAGATGCTTCACAAACGGCTTGCTTTCCGTGCGAGGAGCATCGCGGAACCGCAGCAGCGCCGCGAACCGCCCGTCGATTGCCAGCGCGCATTCCAAACCTCCACCAATCGGCGGGATTTCTTCCGCCTTTGCGATCCCCTGCGCGATTAGGCTGGACCTGCTGGTTACCTGCAACTCGCGTCCTTCTACCGTCCCTCGCAGCCCCTGGCCCGGAGGTTCGCTCACGGCTGCAGCTTCACTCACCGCAACACCTTCCGCCTCCGCTGCCGCCAGTACTGCAGTGGCAAGTGGATGCTTCGAATAGCGCTCAAGGCTCGCCGCCAATCCCAGCGCTTCTTTGCGTTCAAAACCCGGCGCGAGCATCAGCTCGGTTAACGCCGGTTCGCCGTATGTCAGCGTTCCGGTCTTGTCGAAGATAGCCGTACGGCAACCGGTGATCTGCTCGAGTACCGTCGGCCGTTTGACGATGATCGACCGTCGCGCGCACAACGAAATCGACCCCACGATCGCAATCGGAATCGCCAACAACAACGGGCACGGCGTCGCGATCACCAGCACTGCCAAAAAACGAATCGGTTCACCGCTCATCCACCAAGCGACTCCCGCCACCACCAGCGCCAGCGGCGTGTACAGCGCGCCGAGTTGATCTCCCAACCGGCGCATCTGCGGGCGCGTCGATTCGGACTCGCGCATTACCGCCATGATCTTCGCGTACCTCGAGTCCGCCGCCACCTTGGTCGTGCGAATCGTCAACGCAGCGTCGCCATTCACCGCGCCGGATATCGCGGTCGCCCCGGCTGTCTTGCGGATCTGAAAGGGCTCGCCGGTCAGATAGGACTCGTCCATCGTGCCGTTGCCTTCGATCACCAAACCGTCGGCCGGGCAGATGTCATGCGGGTAAATCACCAACGTGTCGCCTACCGCGATCTCATTCAGCGCGACGTCCACAATCGAGCCGTCCGCGTTCTTACGATGCGCGATGGATGGCATGCGTTTGGCCAACGCCGCGAGTACGGAGGACGCGTTGCGCAATGCGTACTCTTCAAGCGCCTCGCCACCCGCGAGCATCAACACGATGATGGTGCCCGCCAAAAACTCGCCCAGCAGTAAGGAGGTGGCGATCGAGATGCCGCCCAACAAATCCGCACCAAACTGCCCGGCAAATACCTTGCGGGCCAAGTCGTAAATCAGCGGCAGGCCACCCAGAACGATTGCGATCAAAAGCGGGATACGCTGCGTTTCTTCTGCTGCCTGCATCCCAAAACGCAGCACCAGGTGAGCCGCAACAGCAAGCAGCGCGCCGGCGGCAATCCACGCGGATTTCACCATCACAAGATGATAACTTTGTAAGCACATCGTGACCCGACGTACTTTTCTGCATTCCACCGGCGTGGCAACCGCTGCTGCCGCCGCCCAAACCACTTCGTCTGCCGCCAACGGCAGGATTCAGCTTGGCTGCATCGGCACCGGCGCGCGCGGGCAGGAACTCATGCAGGCCGTTCAGGCCAATCCGAATGTCGAAATCGTAGCTGTGTGCGACGCCTACACAGGCCGTGTGGAACGCGCAATCGAACGCACCAAAGGCCGTGCCAAAGCCATCAAGGACTATCGCCAGATTCTTGCCGACAAGTCCATCGACGGCGTCGTCATCGCCACGCCGGACCACTGGCACAAGACGATGATTCTCGAAGCTCTGAATGCCGGCAAAGATGTGTACTGCGAAAAGCCGATGACCTACACGGCCAAAGAAGGCGCGGACATTATCGCCGCTGCTCGCAAGACCGGCCGTGTACTGCAGATCGGCTCACAAGGCATGTCGAGCGCGCTGCAGCAGAAGGCCAAGGAAATCATCAAATCCGGCGCCTTGGGACAGATCACCATGGTGCGCGCGGCATACAACCGCAATACCGCCAGCGGCGCCTGGATCTACCCGATCCCACCCGATGCCTCCGACAAGACCGTGGATTGGAACGCGTTTCAAGGTCCGGTAGCGAACAAGCATCCGTTCTCGCTCGAACGCTTCTTCCGCTGGCGTTGTTACAACGATTATTCGGGCGGCATCGCCACCGATCTCTTTGTACATCTCTGCACGACGATCCACTTCCTGATGGATGCCAAGATGCCGTCGCATGCGATGGCGATGGGGCAGCTGTATCGCTGGAAGGAAAGCCGCGAGGTGCCGGATACGCTCAACGCGATGCTGCAGTATCCGGAACAGTTCGCGGTGAATCTTAGCTCCACCTTCAACAATCAGAGCGGTTTTCAGGGCAGTTTTGACTTTTTGGGCACCAAGGGCAGTCTGTCGCTTGGCGGTGACAAACTGACGTTTTCACCCGAACGCTCGCAAGAGGACAATCAATGGGTGGTGGACAGTTGGTCGAGCGCGCTCGAAGGCAAGTATTACGCCGATCCCAAGGTGCAGGCGGCAGAGGTGCCATCCACCTGGAAGCAGCGAGCGGTGCCCGGCGGCACGGTTTGGCAGTCCGAAGGGCAGGATTCGACAGTGGCGCATATGGGTCACTTCCTGGAATCGATGCGTACCCGCAAACCGTATTGGGAAGACGCAAGCGCTGGACATCACGCCGCGGCGTGCGCGCACATGGTAAACCTCTCCGTACGCGAGCATCGCATGGTGGAGTGGGACTTCGCCAAAGACGACATCAAGGCATAGAACAAGTTCACATGGCAGGCTGGGGATATTTAGAAGACGCAAGCGGCGCCAAGGGTACCGCTGACCGCATTTGCGTACCAAAAGATGAAGCGGAACTGCTGTCGCTGCTCGACGAAGCACGGCAGGCGAAAGCCGTCATCACCATCGCCGGAGGCGGCAGCGGACTCACCGGCGGCCGCGTACCCAACGGCGGCTGGGTGATCTCGATGGAGAAGTTCCGCAAGCTCGACATCGGGCGCGGCACTGCCACTGTAGGGGCAGGCGTCACTCTGCACGAGTTGCACGCCGCGGCACGTGCCACCGGGCAGTTTTATCCACCGGACCCGACCGAGACCATGGCCTTCCTCGGCGGTACGATCGCTTGCAATTCCAGCGGGTCGCGCAGCTTCAAATACGGCGCGACGCGGCGCTGGGTGGAACGCTTGCGTGTAGCACTCCCCGAAGGCGAAGTGCTCGACGTACGCCGTGGCCAGCCCATCGACTTTGAAGTACCCGAGATCCCGCAACCGCCTGCCAAGAAGCATTCCTGCGGTTATGCGTTGAAGCCGGGCATGGATTACGTGGACCTGTTCATTGGCTCTGAAGGTACGCTGGGCATTGTGATCGAGGCGGAAGTACGGTTGCTGCCGAACCCGCCGCAGTTGCTCAATGGCATCGTGTTCTTCCCGTCCGATGAAGCGTCCCAAAACGCGTTGGAGGGTTGGCGTACAGTACCCAACCTTCGGATGCTCGAATGGGTGGACGACCCGGCGTTACGCATGATCAGCCAGCGTTATCCCGACGTGCCTGCCAACGCCAAAGCTGCGCTCATTGTGGAGCAGATCATCGAATCGGACGCCGATATTGACGCGTGGGCTGAGCGCTTGGCGCAATATGGCGCGCTGGAAGAGCAGAGTTGGTTTGGATCTTCCGATGCCGACCGTGAACGCTTCCGCAAGTTCCGCCACGCGCTGCCGGAAACGTCGCTGGCGATTTCAGAACGCAACGGCTTCCCGTCTTTGGGTACGGACTTTTCAGTCCCGGTGGAAAAGCATCGCGAAATGCTGGCGTTTTATCGCGAAACGATGGACGCCATCATGCCCGGCCACTACTGCATCTTTGGCCACGCCGGGGACGCGCATCCGCACGTGAACATGCTGCCGGCGTCGCAGGTGGAGTACGACAAAGGGTACGAGGCGTTGATGACCTTTGCTAAAAAAGCAGCATCGCTCGGCGGGTCCGTCGCGGCGGAGCATGGGCTGGGCAAGCGCAAGGCGAGGTTCCTGCCGGTGCAGTACGAATCCCAATACATCGACGCGATGAAGGCTGTGAAGTCGCGGTTCGACCCCGACTGGCGCTTGGGCCGTGGAACATTGTTTGGATAGCGTACTGCTGGGCTACTTTCCGAAGAAACCCTCGCTGCCTGCGAATTTTCCATCGCCACCGAATGTCGTGCGCATTGGCAGCGTCAGCGCTTGCATTAACGGTCCAAGCCGGGAGTGGATCCACTTGTGGAAGCACAATGACTGGGGCTACTACGACACACCCGCCGTGGCGTGGACAATCGTCAACGAGTTGCCCGATGCCGCCGACTTCCGTCTGTTTGCGTACAGCTTGCTGCTCGCTTATTTCGATCCTGAAGGTTCACATCCCATCGAGCTTGCGCCCGGTGAACCGCCCGCCGAGCCACTCGACGCTTCCTTTTGTACGATTGGATTCGACGTCGTGAGCCGTAGTATCTCGTCGTATTTCGAGTGCTCCCCGCTGTCCTGCAATGGCATGGCAAACGAAGTCGCGGAAATCAACGAACACTGCCTGCTCGCAACACAAGAAGCCGCAGTGGCATTTGCACATCGATGCGCCAAGGAACAGCCGGAACCGGGCCGATATTACGTTCTGCAGGTATTCGAACAACGGCAATCCGAGACTCCGGTACAATGACCTCCATGCCGGTCTCCACGAAGACGACGCTTACCCGACGCCAAGCCATCGCTGCTGCTACGTCCGCTGCTGCCGCTGCCACCGCTTTTGGAGCGAACAAAGGTATGTTCGACAAGCCGCTCGGCGTGCAGCTCTATACGCTGCGCTTTGTCATCAACAACGACACCGACAACGTCCTCAAATCCGTCGCCGACATCGGCTACAAGGAAGTGGAAGTGCTGCGCGGCAGCATGTGGGCGCAGAAGCCGTTTTATGACAAATACGGCCTGAAACCGGTGTCCGGCCACTTTGAAACGCCCATCCTCACCAAGGGTCCGGCATGGCAGGGTGTACCGGCCGACTACACGCTCGATAAGGCCATCGAGGACTGCCACAAGCTGGGTATGAAGTACATCGTGGCGCCGTATGTGCGGCCCAACGAACGCGGCGACCTGGACTACTTCAAGAAGTTTGCCGACGACCTCAACAAGGCTGGTGAACAGACCGCCAAGGCCGGCATCACCGTCTGCTATCACAACCACGCGTTTGAGTTCAAAGGCGAACCCGGCCAGCGCATTTGGGACGTGATGGTGGAACGCTTCGATAAGAAACTCGTCCAGTTCGAACTCGATATCTTCTGGGTGAGCGTAGCCGGCCTGGTGCCGATCGAAGTGATCAAGCAGCTATCGGGCCGTATGCCGCTGATCCACCTGAAGGACAAAGCGTGGGGTACGCCGCAGCAGTTTGTGGAATCGGTGAAGCCGGAAGCGTTCAAAGAAGTGGGCGCAGGCACACTCGAATGGGAACCCATCCTGCGCGCCTGCGCCAAGGCAGGAGTAAAACATTATCTGGTGGAGCAGGACCAGACGCAGCGCGATCCTCTAGCCAGTATTCGTCTGAGCTTCGAGAATCTGCGGAAAACCAAAGTTGCGTAGCGCATCTTTCACCTCTGTGCTAAATGCTTAGCACTGGGCAGCCGGCGTCCCGAATCATCGGGTAGAGGCTGGAGAACGCCCGCGCGAAAGCATCGTGGCTCTTGCCGCGGCCGACGATCAGCAGGTCCGCTTTGGTGCGGCGGACCTCATCGCATACCGCATACAGCACGGGTGCGATGGCGACCGTAAGTGTTGCACTATCGCCGCAGTGCGCTTCTTTGACGCGCCCCAACTCCATTGCCGAGACCGCGACCAGTTCGCGCTGATAGTTGGTGGCGTCCACTTCGGGGAAGCCCGGTACGGGAAAGGACGCCCGAACCAGCGACAGCTTGGCACCCAGGCGGTGCGCGATGCGGTCTCCAGCAACGGCGACTGCTTCATGCTCTTCGGATTCGTCGACGGCGCAGACGATGGACTGCACCGGAATACTTGGGATTTCGCGGTCAAGGACTTTGTAGGACGCGGTCCAAAGGGGTGTGGTGACGTCGTGCAAGAGCTTTGCCGTGGTGGAGCCGAGCAGCATTTTCCGCACCGGGCCGTAGCCGTGAGTGGGCATCATAATGAGGTCTGTCCCATCGCGGGAGATCACTTCCTGGATGCCGGCGGCGGCTTCTCCGCGCTCCACCACCATCTCGACTTCACGGCCGGGGAAGTGCTTGGCCGCGAACTCGGCGAGACGATCCTTCTCGTAGTCCATGACATCCTCGGGCCAGGTGACGGCGGCCTCTACCATGAGGTCATACGGGATGTTCAGGATCGCGCCACAGGCGTGGACAAGCTTAATGGACGCGCCGAAGCGGTCCGCCCAATCGATGACATACGGTACCGTCGCTTCGCAGTTGTGCGAATAGTCGACGGGGAACAAAACGCGTCGGAATGGCAACATGTCGGGCCTCCGCTGTATTACTGTGCACGCGTGTGACCGTAGTCCGGTGCTGTATTTTCAGTACTTACACGCGCCTGCGCTACTGGGTGTGCGCGATTTGCCGCAGGGTGACCCGAAGCATTTGTCCTGGCTGACGGATCTAGCAGGTATGAGCGCGGCACAACAACGCAATTGGTTTCTGGCAGCGACTCTGGGGCTGACGGCCCTACTCGCTGTTCTCGGTTCTCCGTCTACAACAAACGCTCGCAACAATCCTCCGGTGGTGAAGAAAGTGAAGGCGAAAGCGAATCCATCGCCGCAGCCGATTGTGCTGGAAGGCCGCGTGATTCCGGCTGTGGCCGCGGCGATCCCGGTATCCACCGATAAGCTGCAACTGGTGGCCAAGCTGAACGAACCTGTGGCGGCGGGCGCTGTGGTGGGTACGACGCCGGCAGATCCGGGGTCGGTGACAAGTGTGGCGGTGCGCGCGCCGGTACGCGGGATTCTGGTCCAAGCGGAGCAGGGGCGGTTGGGGATCGCGCCGGACCCGGGCATCCTGTCCGCGCATACTACCGTGACGGCTGGCGATCTGGCGAACGTGCATGAAGGGCAGCGCGCGCAGGTTACGATGCAGCCGAACACCGTGCTGCAAGGTACGGTGACGCATATTGGGCAAGTGGACGGCGTTAGCGGTTTGTTCCCGGTGGAGATCGCCATTCACGGCAATCGCGGACGTTTGTTCTCACCGGTACCGGCGTCCATCCGGCTGCTGCGCGACTAGGGCTGGTGGCGGCTGGCGCGGAAGGCGTTGAGGTCGATGACCTGGGCGATGTGCCCGGGCGGAAAGACTTCGGTGGGGATGTCCTGCGCATTCCGGCTTCGCGTTGAGTGTGGATTCGCGAAGACGCGTTCGTGATGCGTGATGCGCCCGGCCGAGTCCACCTCGGACCATTGCACGCGGCGCATAAACGGGCGAGTTTCGCCGGGACGCATCACATCCTGCACACGGGCCACGATGCCGGTGCCGCCGTGCAAGCTCGCTGCCCATTCGTTCTCTAGATCGTGAAACGTACCACCGCCGCGATTTTGCACCCAGTTCTGTTGCGATAGATTCTCGGGCCCTCCAGAGGCGCCAAAGCGATTGCCGATGAGGTGTCCGGCATCGTCGCCCGTACCGCTTGATACACCGCGCTGGGCAGTACTGCTGCGATGCTGCATCACCTGCCCGGGTACGCCGAGGCGGCCCGAAGCCTCGCGGATGGTGTTGCCGCGATGCGTGAACTGACGGTAGCTGAAGTGTCGGCTGATGTCCGGCAGGATGCGTACGGCGACGCGAGTGACGCGATTCTCGGTGAGGAACTGGCGTACTTTGGCGTGCAGGCGTTGGACGTCGGTGCTGCCGCTCGGCAGAAGGTCCAGCAGTTGGTCCAGCCGCTGCATGACCGGGCGTAACGCATCGGCGACTACGGTGCTTTCACGCGCGAGATTGATGGCGCGCTCTACCGTACGCAGGTAGCGCGGGAACTTGCCGGCCTTGGCCAGGTCTCCGACGTACGGCACCATGCTGACGCCGCTGATGGCCGCATCGAGCCAGTTGCCACGCACGAGCGACAGGATGGCGCTTGCTGCGTCGGACGTGGGCGTGGGATCGACGAGACCCGCTAGATCGAGGCACATCCCCAACAGGTCGAGCGACAAGGCCCGCGCGTCAGGGTGATGCAACAGATTATCGGCTTGCTTTGCTGGATTGCTCAACCTGCCCTTAGCTTAGCCGGAAATTTCGTCAATTCGCCATGAATTGTCAGTAAAATAACCTCTGTGTTGACTCCCGACCAGTGGGGGCGAATCGAGCGGCTCTTTGAATTCGTCGAACAAGCTCCCGCAGAAGATCGGGAGCGGCTGGTGTATGAGTCGGGTGAAGAGGACTCGATTCGCTGGGAAGTGCTCAAAATGCTGTCCGTGGGGGATGGCGCGGCGCTGCTCGATGTCGACCTGCGCGCGCGTCCGGCACGGCTTGCGTACAAGGCCGGGGATACTTTGTCCGGCGGGCGATTTCGCATCGATGCACTGATTGCCGAAGGCGGCATGGGGCAGGTGTACCGCGCGACAGACCTTGAGCTGAATACGCCGGTAGCACTCAAAACCATCCATCGCGCGTTTGCTGCCAACACGCAGGCCGTCGAACAGTTCAAGCAGGAAGTGCAGTTGGCGAGGTCGATCAACCATCCCAACGTCTGCCGGATTTTTGACCTCGAACGTCAGGACAATGAGCTGTTTCTCACCATGGAGTTGCTGGATGGTGAGACGTTGCGGGCACTGCTCGATCGCCAGGGGCGGTTGAGCGAGGCCGATGCGTGGCGCATCTTTGAGCAAGTACTGTCGGCACTTGCCGCGTCGCATGAGCGCGGGGTGCTGCATCGTGATCTGAAGCCGTCCAATATCTATCTGGCGAATCAGCCGGAGCAGCGTGTGGTGGTTACGGACTTTGGTGTGGCGGCGCGTACATCGACCTCCGGCGATACGAAGGACTCGACGATCTCCGCCGGTACGCCTGCCTACATGGCTCCCGAGCAGTTCCGGCGCGACCATCCGTTTACGCCTTCGACAGACCTCTATGCGGCGGGCATCATGCTGTACGAGATGGTGTGCGGGCGCGGTCCGTTCACGGCGACGACACCGGAGCAGATGGACGAGCAGAAGTCGCTCAATCAGGCAGTGCCGGTACGGCAGTGGTTGCCGGGGGTGAGCCGGCGTTGGGAAAAGGCGCTGCAGAAGGCAATCCAGGCGGATCCGAAGTTGCGGTTCGCCTCGGCGCAGGAGTTCGCGGCGGCGCTGCGTCCGCCGATTACGCCAAAGCGAGTGTCGTGGGTGGCTGCGGCGGTAGCAGCGTGCTGTCTGATCGCTTTGGTTGTGCTGTACCCATGGCGCGAGGCCACTGGCAGCAACAACGGCAACGCCACCTTGACGATTCAGAAGCTGACGCGCGACGGCGGCTATTCGATGGAGCCTGCGATCACGCCGGACGGCAGTACGGTAGTGTTTGCGTCCGACCGTGGAGCGAGTGGTATCCGGTCGCTTTGGAAGATGGCGACGGGGCGCGAGGCGGAGCCGGTACAGTTGACGTACGACACGGTGGATAGCTCGCAGCCGACGATTTCGCCCGATGGTAAGTGGGTGGTGTACCGGTCCGAACTCGATGGCGGTGGTCTGTTCGCGCTGCCGATTGACGAAAACACCGAGGAGGTTCCGCGGCTGCTGGTACGGGGGGGCACTCGTCCGAGATTCTCACCGGATGGGCGATGGATCGTGTACATGACCTCGCCTGCCACGGCCACGCAGTTGCCGCAGGTGTACGCGGTGCCGTTTCAGGCTACGCCTACGGTCGAGCTGCCGCAGCCCGTACATGTCAGCCACGAGTTCCGCGATGCGCACAACCCGATCTGGTCCGAAGACGGGCGGTACGTGCTGTTTTGTGGCACGCGTGTCCCGGGGGTTCCGGATCAGGAACATGACTGGTGGCTGGTGCCGTTTGTGCCCCGTGGTGCGACGGGTACGATTCGCAAAACCGGGATGCTACCGGCCTTGAACCGGCTGCCGCAGATCAACCCGTCGAATCGCCTGAATGAGGATCTGTGGGTTTGGAAGGACGGGTATGTGTACTACTCGTCGCCGCAGATCGATTCGACATCCATCTGGCGTGTGCCTTTCACATTGGATACGCCGATGCCAGTGCAGGCGCCTGCGCCGCAACGCTTGACGTCCGGCCCCAGCGAGGATCGGCAACCGTCGATTGGCGGCAACAAGATCGTGTTTGCCAGCGGCGCGACGAACATCGACGTTTGGATGCTGCCGCTGCATGCCAATCAGGGCGTGGCCGCAGACGAGCCGGTTCGCGTGACGGAAACCACTGACTTCGAGGTATCGCCGAGCATTGAGCCTGCCAGCCGCTCGGCTGTGTTCACCAAGGTGCTGGGCGGGCGCCGCGAGCTTCGTTTGATGGATATCCGCGATGCGTCCGGCGGGGGTGAGATTCGCTCGATTAGTCCCGCGGAAGAGGTGGCGGATCATCCGCTGTGGTCGCGCGATGGGAAGTGGATTGCGTACCGGAAGTTTGAGGCGCCGTACCAGAGGCTGGCGGTGATGGATCGCGCAGGAGGGTCGCGCCGCGTGCTGTGTGAGGACTGTGGGCATCCGTCGGATTGGTCTCCAGATCAGCAGTATTTGTTGTTTGAGCCGGGTTCGACCGTTGCGACGGTCGAGCGATTTGAGTTTGCCACCGGGAGGTATCTGACGTGGATCGCGCATCCGGAACAGAGCCTGCGCGGGGCGCGATATTCGCCGGACGGGCGTTGGATTGCGTTTCATGCGGAAGCGTCGCCACTGGAGCGCCGCGTTTACATCGCGCCGAATCGTGAACGACCCGCACCGTCGGAATGGATTCGCGTGGGGTTCGAGAATTTCAGCGGGGACGGCGGCGGGATGTTGGCGTCGGTGGACTTCCAGCCGGCGTGGTCACCCGATGGGAACCTGCTGTACTGGCTGTCGGGACGCGACGGGTTCCGGTGTATCTGGGCGCAACGTTTGGATCCGGTGACGAAGAAGCCGCAGGGTCCGCCGTTTGCGGTAAGGCATTTTCACCGGTCGCGAAGGTCGCTGTTGCGGCAGGTGCCAACGCGGGCGACGCAGGTGGGGTTCCGGGTGTACCGGGATCGTGCGTACTTTTCGATGGATGAGGTAACGGGGAACGTGTGGATCGCGGATCTCCCGCGCTAGCTATCGCGAAAGAAGTTTGAGCACCAAGGGCCGAATGGGCCCGTTAGCGGGCTTCCTCCAGAATTTGCGGCAGTGTCCCCATCTTTTCGGCTTCTTCCAGGAAGAGTCGGACGGCTTCCTTCAGATTCTTGAGTGCGCGCTCCTTGGTCGTCCCGCAAGAGGCGACGTTCAGTTCCATAGCATGGGCCACGAATGTACGCCCCTCTTTGAAAACCCGGATAGTGGACTCGATTTCCATAGAACGATCTCGCAATCGCAGAATAGCAACATCCAACTGATAGAATTCGCGCTATGCAAATCAGCCGGCGTGAGTTTGTTGCCGCTTCCACTACCACTGCAATGACTGCGGGGGCGGCGGCGGCGAAGCAACGCCCGAACATCGTCTTCCTCATGCCCGACCAGCACCGGTATCATTCCACCGGCTGCCTTGGCAATGATCAGGTACAGACGCCGAACATCGACAGGCTTGCTTCTCAAGGACTCATCCTTGAAAACACGTTTGCCAATACGCCGGTATGCTGCCCGGCGCGATCCATTCTTCTGACGGGCCAATACTGCCATCGCAATGGAATGGTGGCCAACGATCTTCGGCTGCGTGAGGAGTCTGTTTCCTTTGCCAAGGAGTTGAGCAAGGCTGGATATCGCACCGGGTTTGTGGGCAAGTGGCATCTGGACGGAGGTCCGCGACTGCCGGGGTTTGTCCCTCCGGGCGAGCGGCGGCAGGGGTTCGAATACTGGGCCGCGAATCAGTGCAGCCACCTGCACTTTCGCAATACGATCTTTCGCGATACGCCGGACCCGATCGTGCTCGACAAGTTTGAGACCGATGGATATGCGGACTATGCCGTGGAGTTTCTGAAGCAGTCCAAGAGCGACCAGCGTCCGTTTTACCTCACCGTCCAATGGGGTCCTCCACATGATCCTTACAAGGCTCCGGAAGAGTACGCCCAGCGGTACGACCCGAAGAAGCTTCGTATGCGTCCCAATTGGCGCGAAACCAAGGGCAATGGTCCTGAGGCGATCGCGCAGTATTACGCGATGGTCACGGCGATTGACGATGCCGTGGGGCGTGTCCTGCGGACGTTGGATGAGCTTGGGCTGGCGGAGAACACGATCGTCCTGTACGCGTCTGACCATGGCGATATGTTGGGATCGCAAGGGGAACGGCTGAAGCGGAAGCCTTGGGAAGAATCCATTCGCGTGCCGGGAATCCTGCGGTGGCCGGGCAAGATCAAGCCGGGGACGCGGGACCGGCGGACGTTCTTTACGCATGTCGACTTTGCGCCGACCTTGCTCGATCTCGCCGGTTTACAGCCGCCGAAAGAGATGCAAGGGCAGAGCATTGCACCGGCGATCCTTGCAGGCAAGCGTGGTCCAGAGTCGGCGTTCTTCCAGATCTTTGGTCCGTATGCGGGCGATGGAACGCCGGAGGGTTGGCGCGGGGTCCGCAATGGGCGCTATATGTACGCCGCGTTTGCCGGGGACCGTCCCTGGGTACTCTACGATCTGGAGAAGGACCCGTACCAAATGCGCAACCTGGTGCAGGAGGATTCGGCGAAGAAGGTACGCGCCGAGATGCAGAAGCAACTACAGCGTTGGATGGAGAAGACTGGCGACCGGTGGGACTTTAACTGGTCCGCGCCGGTGGAGGACAACGCGCGGCTCTTCAAGCACCGGATGTTTTATAGCGTGTCGGAGTATCTCGATTGGGCAAAACAGAACCCGTCTGCCCATTGAGGCGGTGGAAGAACCGGTGAAGCAGCCAGATGCCAAGCGTCGCGCCCATGCTGTCGATCCCAACGTCGATGATGGAGGCGCCGCGCTTGGGGACGAAGTACTGGTGGAACTCGTCGATGGCTCCATAGGCGATGGCGAGCAGGATGGCGGAGATGGCAGCCCGGCGGTCCCAGAGGCGGGATTGCAGGCGTTCGAGAGCGAGGTAGAGCAGGCAGGCGAGGACTGCGTATTCGAAGACGTGCGATGCCTTGCGGACGATGTCGTTGGCCAGTTCGGTGGCGGCGGGGGATGCGGTACCTTCACCCAGAAGGTAGGCGGCGGACCGGTCTGCCAGGCGCTGCGAACGTTCACTCCGGAAGGTTCCGGTGGAAAAGATCCACATCACGCACGCCCAGCCGATGGCAAGGATGCGCCAATGGAGCTGTGAGAAGCGTCGCATGGCTCTGTTCGTCCGTAGAAAAAGGGGACCCATAAGCGGGTCCCCTTGTTTCGTCTCTGAATTGATGATTACCTTATGGGCGCACGGCTTGCAAGGCCGCGATCCGGTCCTTGGTGGCCGGGTGGGTCGAGAAGAGATTGGCCAGGCCGCCTCCTGTGAACGGCTTAACGATAAACATGTGCGACTGGGCCGGGTTCACATCCATCGGGATGCGCTGCGACCAGGTCTCGAGCTTGCTCAAGCCACTGATCAGGCCGTTGGGTGTACCGCAGGCCTCCGCCGCGCCACGGTCCGCCGCGAACTCGCGGGTGCGAGAGATCGCCATCTGGATTAGACCAGCGGCGATGGGTCCGAGGAAGAGCATGGCCATAGCGCCGATGGGGCTGCCTCCCTCTTCGTCGTCGCCGTGGCGTCCGCCGAAGAAGAAGCCCAAGTGCGCGATGGAGGTGATGGCCGCCGCTGCCGTGGCTGCGATCGACGACATGAGGATGTCGCGATGCTTGATGTGGGCCAATTCATGGGCCAGCACACCTTCCACTTCCGCCTCATTCATGAGTTCGAGCAGACCTTGGGTGAAGGCAACGGAGGAGTTTTCCGGGTTGCGACCGGTGGCGAACGCGTTGGGCGACGGGTCCGGGATGATCCACAGCTTGGGTTCCGGGATGCCCATGCGCTGGCAGAGGCGCTGCACCATCGGGTGAATCTGTGCGTACAACCGCGGGTGGGTCTGCGCCGTCAGTGGTTGCGCATTGTTCGATGCCAGGGCCATCTTCTCAGAAAAGAAGTAGGCGAAGAAGTTCATTGCGACGGCAAGAGCCAGACCCATGTACACGCCGTTGGTGCCGGCGACGGCCTTGCCACCCATAATGACGATGCTGCTTAGAAGGCCCAGCAGTAGGGCGGTCTTGAGTCCGTTCATATCCTTATTAACTAATCTTTAGATTCTTGAGCAGCGCGGTAAGTTGCGGGTTTTGGTGGAAAAAGCGAAGGCCCCGGGGAGTATTCCCCGAGGCCGTTGCCGGAACCGCTAGCCGACCGTAAGTTACTGGATCGCAACCTTGATCTGCTTCGGCTTGGCGATTTCCTTCTTGCCGAGGGTCACCGTCAGGACGCCGTTCTTGTACTCTGCCGTCACCTTTTCCGGATCGACCGTGTCGGGGAGGCTGAAGTAGCGGGCGAAGGAGCCGTAGCTGCGCTCGATGCGGTGGTAGCCGCCCTTTTCGTCGTTCGACTGGTTCTCGAACTTGCGCTCACCCTTGAGGATGAGGGTGCCGTCCTCGATGCGGAGATCGACGTCGTTCTCGCTGACACCGGGCAGATCCGCCTTGACGATCAGTTCGTTGGCGGTCTCACGGATGTCCACCGCGGGGCTCCAGGGCTTGGAGGCCGAGTTCGAGGCCTGATTTTCCTGCAGCATACGGGAGAAGGACTCCTCGAAAGCGCGGAAGGGGAACTCAAAAGGGCTGGTGAATCGAATCATGGACATAATCTGTTTTGTGCGAACCTCCTATGACTCAAGAATATTATGTGAGTGTTGTGCTGTCAAGAAATATTTGGCAAAAATTTCATGCCAATTCCAGCCTTCCTCAATCTACCCGTACCGCCGATAATCAGAACTAGCGTCCAATTTCCGGGGTTTCAGTCCTTAGGTCAGCTATGAAGCAGTTGCTCTCTGTCTTTTTATTCCTTGCCTCGCTTGCTCTAGCGCAGGTTGTTCCCAATTCGTATGTCATTGAAATGGAAGGTGCTCCGGCGCTCGAAGGGTTTCGGGCCGGGCGCCACAAGGCGGTGCGGGGTGCCTTTGAGGCGGCCCGGGCCAAGGTTCGCGACGGCCAGCAACCGGCCGTTCGGGGCCTGCGCAACGCCGGCGGTACGCTGCGGCATCAGCTCGATACCGTGGTGAACGGGATGGTGGTAGAGATCCCGGACAGTCAGGTAGCGCGGCTGCGGTCGCTGCCGGGCGTGAAGAATGTGTACCCGGTGTATGTCGCGACGCGGCATCTGGATCGCGCTCTGGCACAGCACGGGATCCCGATTGCCTGGAATTATCTGCCGGGCGGACCGGATTCGGCGGGCGCCGGTATTAAGGTCGGCGTGGTGGATACCGGCGTGGACGTGATGCACCCGGGGTTCCGCGACGACTCACTGCCGGCCGTTGAGGGCTATCCGAAGTACGCGAGTTCGAACGAGCAGCGGGACAAAGAGCTGACCAATTCCAAGGTCATCGTGATGCGCAGCTACGAGAATCTGGTGACCAATTCGAGTTCCCTGCTGCGTACGGCGTCCGATAGCGAAGGGCATGGCACGGGAGTGGCGTTCTCGGCGGTAGGCCGGAGGCTCGAAGGTCCTCTGGGCGGGACGATTTCCGGGTCCGCGCCGGGTGCGTACCTGGGTGTGTACCGGCTGACTTCGGCAAGCGGGGGTACGAACACGGCGGCGATTCTGGCGGCGCTCGACGATGCCGTGAAAGATGGCATGGATGTCATCAACCTCAGCTTTGGTGCGATCCTGACGCCGGACTATTTGAATGCTCCCGCATTGCAGCGGATCGCCGATGCCGGGGTAGTCCTGGTGTCGTCGATGGCGAACCAGGGTCCTGGATTCCAGTCCGGCGCGTGGCCGGCGAATTCGGAACATGTGCTGGCGGTCGGCGCGACGTCGAACAACCGGTCAATTGGGACGTCAGCGCAGGTGAGCGTCGACGACCGTACGTTTGCAGCGACGAACGGGTCGAACTCCGTGGGCAAGGGTAGCGTAACGGGTCCTCTGGTGGATGCGGCGTCGCTTGAAAACAACGCGCTCGGCTGTACGCCGTTTCCTGGCGGGTCGATGTCCGGGGCGATTGCTCTGATCCTGCGTGGTAGCTGCAACTTCTCGGTGAAGCTGGACAATGCGCGGGCGGCGGGTGCGGTTGCCGCCATCATTTATAACCCCACGCAGGTAGACACCGTGCTGATCATGGCGCAGGATACAAATACGCTTCCGGCCGTTTGGGTAAACAATACGGAAGGTCTGGCAATCAAGGCGAAGCGCGCCGAGTGGGATGGCTACACGTTTACGGTGAATACCATGCCGGACCGTTCGCCTGATGCCATCTCGGTGTTCAGCAGTATGGGTCCTTCGACGGGGTCCTTGAACATCAAGCCGGATCTGGTGGCCGTTGGCGATAACCTCATTACGGCATCGCCGGTGAGCTGCTGTGGAGACTGGGCCGATAGTGCGGGCTATGCAATCAACGGGCAGTTCGGGTCGATTCAAGGTACGAGCTTTTCGAGTCCGATTGTGGCTGGCGCGATCGCAGTGTTGAAGCAGTCGCGGCCGGGGTTGACGCAGCAGAACTACAAGTCTCTGATTGTGAACTCGTCGTCCGCGCTGCGGTTGTCTGCGCAGGAAAATCGCCTGGCGACGCCGTTTGAAGCGGGTGCGGGACGGATGAATCTGGATGCGGCAGTACGCGCGACGGCAGCGGTGTGGCCGGTCTCGTTGACCTTTGGTGGCGGCACTAAGAATCCGGGTGACCGGAAGCGCGAACTCGAAGTTACCAACGTTACCGATGAGACGGACACCTTTACGATCACGGTGGACCCGATTCGTGGTGTGCGTCCGGAACTGTCGCAGGATACGGTGACGGTGGACGGCAAAGGCAAGCAGACGTTGACGGTGACGATTCGTGGCGAGGAACTGGCTGCCGGGTCCCACCACGGGTTCCTGATCTTCAAGGGGACGCGCAATGAGATCGAACTGCGTGTGCCGTACTGGTATGGCGTTGCGTCGTCGGAAGTGGGTTCGATCGCGCTGCTGGTGGAGCCGGATTTCCCGGCGGTGCGCAATTCGCGGCAGTCGATTTACTTCCGCCTTACCGATACTTCCGGGCAGGCGTTGAATGATGCCACGCCAGAGATAGAAGTGGAAACCACGGGTGGCCGCGTGGATAGCGTGGTACCGTCGTCGGCGGGCGAAGGCTTGTATCAAGGCTTTGTTCGTCCGGGTGCAACGGCGGGTGCGTACTACTTCCGTATCAAAGCGGGGTCGCTGTCGTACCGCTTCCCGGTGGTCGTGGAGTAGCACGCGTCGAATAACAATAGAGAGGTGGACCTTCAACACCTGCCCGAAGCTGGCGCGCGTATTGGCGTTGCCGTGTCCGGCGGGGCGGATTCCACCGCTCTGTTCCTGTTGCTGCAAGAGCATGCCTTGCAGTACCGGTTGAGTGTCGTACACGTCAACCATGGGCTGCGCGGCGCGGATTCCGATGCCGATGAAGCGTTCTGCCGTAATCTGGCGGAGCGTTTTGGCGTTCCTTTTTATCTGAGCCGGGTGGACCATGCCGGGTGCGCGAACCTCGAAGAAGACGCGCGCGAGGCGAGGCTTCGATTTTTTCGTACCGTTGTCGATCGCGGCGATGCCGATTGCATTGCTACGGCTCACACCCGCGACGATCAGGCCGAGACTGTGTTGTTCCGCTTTCTGCGCGGGGCACATTGTACTGGGCTTGCCGGTATCCTGCCTTCTTATGACGACCAATGGCTCATCCGGCCGTTGCTCGATGTGAGCCGGGCCGAACTGGTGGCATATCTCGAAAGCCGGAAACAGACATGGCGCGAGGATGTATCCAATCAGAGCCTGGCGTTTCGCCGGAATCGCATTCGTCATGAACTGTTGCCGCAGCTGGAACGCGATTGGAATCCGGAGTTGGTGCGGAGCCTCGCGCAGATGGCGCAGTTGGCGCGTGAGGACGAGGAGTTCTGGAAGTCCTATACGGACTCGATCGCGCAGGCGATTTTCGTCAGAAAAGGGAACAGCAGTGTCGTTGTAGCGTCTAATTTATTGTCCCAACCAGTAGCGGTGGCGCGGCGTTTGGTCCGGTGGGTGTTGGAACGGACCCAAGCAAAGACCAGGCAAATCGAGTACAAGCACGTAGAATCTGTGCTGGCTCTGGCGAGGCTCGCGGAAGGACATGGACGAGTCATTTTGCCTGGCGCCGATGTGATGCGATCGTTCGAATGGCTCCGGTTTGCACCGTGGCAGCCAGAAGGGGACGGCGTGGATCGTCTCGCGGCGAGGAACGTGGAGGTGCCCATGAGAGTTCCCGGCGAAGCCACCGCACCGGATGGAAGTATGGTGCGGTTGACCGTTGTGAGTTCCGGCGAGGAAGCCGGCGGTTGTGGAAATGATACAGTAAAGGCATCGGATGGTCTTCTGTATGTTGAGGAAGCAGAGGAAGGCCGTATCGTCTTGAGAAGTTGGAAGCCGGGCGACGGGTACCGGCCGCTAGGTAGCGCCGAACCGTTGAAGGTCAAGACTTTATTTCAGGATTACCGGATCCCTCTATGGGATCGGGGGACTTGGCCGATTATAACGATAGGTAACCAGATCGTTTGGGCTCGGGAATTTGGCCCTGCGCATGAAAGGGCCTCCGCAGGACGGCGGGACACTGCCAAAACGGGTAGTTTGCTACGGATTGAACGAATCGTTTGAATCGCAAAGGCAAAAACGTCCGTCCTATTGGGTGTAAGAGCTGGGAGTATAAATGAATTCGAACGTCAAGACGGCAATATTCTGGATCGTGATTATCTGCGTTGCGGTTCTGCTCTGGGCCGTGGTGAGCAAGGGTGGCAAAACCACTGTACAGACGCTAACCTTCAGCGAGCTGATGCGCGAAGTGGACGCGGGCAAGATCGAATCGGCCGTCATCAATGGCGCCACCGGGGATGTCTCGGGCAAGTTTAAGGGCATGGAAACGGAGTTCCGCTCCTCCACGCCTCTTGGTTACAACACTTTGTACGACAAGATGCTCGAAAAGGGCGTCAAGGTCACCACACAAAAAGAAGGCGGCAACCAGTGGGTTTCTCTGCTGGTGAACGCGATTCCGATTTTCCTGCTCATCGCATTCTGGATCTTTATGATGCGCCAGATGCAGAGCGGCGGCAACAAGGCCCTGAGCTTTGGCAAAGCGCGCGCTCGTCTGCATTCTTCGCAACAGAAGAAGGTGACGTTCAAGGACGTCGCTGGCGTGGAAGAAGCCAAGGAAGAGCTACAGGAAATCATTGAGTTCCTGCGCGAACCGCAGAAGTTCCAAAAGTTGGGCGGCCGCATCCCGAAGGGCGTGCTGCTGATCGGGCCTCCGGGCACCGGCAAGACGTTGCTCGCTCGTGCGATCGCCGGCGAAGCGAATGTCCCGTTCTTCTCGATTTCCGGTTCGGACTTCGTGGAAATGTTTGTCGGCGTGGGCGCGAGCCGCGTACGCGACCTGTTTGAGCAGGGCAAGAAGAATGCGCCTTGCATCATCTTCATCGACGAAATCGACGCGGTGGGCCGTCATCGTGGCGCTGGCCTCGGTGGTGGACACGACGAGCGCGAACAGACCCTCAACCAGTTGCTGGTGGAGATGGACGGCTTTGAGTCCAACGAAGGCGTGATCCTAGTGGCGGCGACGAACCGTCCCGACGTGCTCGATCCGGCGCTGCTGCGTCCGGGCCGCTTTGACCGTCGCGTGGTGGTCGGCCTGCCGTCGATGACCGGCCGCGAACAGATCCTGCGTGTGCACACCAAGAAGATCCCGCTCGGCGACGACGTGGATTTGAGTGTGATCGCACGCGGTACGCATCGCTTTGCGGGTGCGGATCTGGCGAACCTGGTGAATGAGGCTGCACTGTTGGCCGCTCGCCACAATCGTAAGGTTGTGACGATGTGGGACTTTGAAAATGCAAAAGACAAGGTGCTGATGGGCGCCGAGCGCCGTTCGCTGCAGGTGACCGAAGACATCAAGAAGGCTACGGCGTACCACGAAGCGGGTCACGCGTTGGTGGGCTTGCTCACGCCGGATGCGATGCCTCTGCATAAGGTGACGATCATCCCGCGCGGTATGGCGCTGGGCGTCACCAAGTTCCTGCCCCAGGGCGACATGTTGAACATGACGCGCAAGCAGGCCGAAGCGCAAATCGCCATGTGCATGGGTGGCCGTGTGGCCGACGAGATGTTCAATCACCACCAGGACACTGGCGCGAAGATGGACATCGAACAGGCAACCGACATCGCCCGGTCGATGGTTTGCGAATGGGGCATGAGCGACCTTGGTCCTCTCGCCTATGGCAAGCGTGAAGAACAGATCTTCCTGGGCCGTGAAATCGCCCAGCACCGTGACTTCTCCGAATCCACGGCGATGAAGATTGACGAAGCGATCCGCGCGTTTGTCGATCAGGGTTACGACCGTGCCAAGGCTCTGATCTCGCAGCATGCCGAAGCGATGGTTCGCATCGCCGATGCGCTGTTGGAACGCGAAGTTCTGGATGCGTCCGAAGTTCGCATGCTGATCGATGGTCAGACGCTGCCGAAGATGCAGAACCCCCGCTCGAATTCGGGTGGCGGTGTCGCTGACATCATCAAGCCTGAGTCTGCTCCTGGCGGTGGCCGCCCGATCATCGGGCCGCAACCGGCGTAGTTGATGTCCTTACCGAAAATCCCGAGGTTTCCCGTCTACCTGTTCGACGTAGACGGGACCCTCGTGGACTCTGCCCCCGACATCTGCGGGGCGATCCAAACCGTCATTCAAAAACGAGGCCGGCTCGATGTCACCGACGATTTCCTTCGTGGGTACATTGGCCGGCATTTGGACGATACGTTCGCGGATTTAGGCTTTGCCGCATCCGAGTTCGGCACGCTGCTCGAAGAGTACCGTTCGGTGTACCCGCTGCGCGGGCATTCGTGTACGACGCTGTATCCGGGTGTGGTCGAGATGCTGGCGGGCTTGGATCGTCGTTCCCGCAAAAGTACGGCGACGACCAAGCATACGCGCACGGTGATGAGCGTGTTTGAGAAGTTCGAACTGCTGCCGTACTTCGATCACGTGCAGGGTACCGACGGGTTTCCTGCGAAGCCCGCGCCGGATGTGATCCTGAAGAATCTGGAAGTCCTCAACGTCAAGCCGGAGGACTGCCTGATGATCGGCGATGCGTGGACGGACATGGAAGCCGCTCGCGCCGCCGGGGTTCCGGTGTGCGCGGTGACGTACGGGTACGGCAAGCGCGAGGACCTCGCGAAGTACAACCCGGACTTCTGGCTCGAAGACCCCCGCCAGTTGATTTAACGCCAGCCTACAATTTCCCTATGCCGGCCATGTTCCCCGAAAGTCTCCAGCGGCGCGCAACCTTGGTCGCTGCGCTGATCGGGCTATGCTATGGCTTGCTCTGCCGGTACTTCTTCGGAAACTTCCAGACAAGCTTTGGGGTTATGACGGTGGGCTTTCTGGTATTGACGCCGTTCGGTATCGGCTTCATCGTCTCCTTTCTTTCGGAACGGGCTGGACGTCCCAACCGAGTGTACTTACCCCTGGTGACCACCGCGGCGATGCTGATGACCGCGTACCTGATGCTCTGGGAAGGACTCATCTGCTTGGTGATGCTGGCCCCGCTCGCTGTAGTCACCGCGATTCTCGGCGGCCTTGCGGGCGGCATCGCTGGTAAACGTTTCACCGGGGGAGGAAACACTCCCATCGCTTGCGTCGCGATTCTGCCATTCCTGGTAGCACCGGTGGAGCACTGGACAGGTCCCCTTATGGAGGTCCGAACAGTGGAAACCAGCATCGACATCCAGGCGGATCCGGCCACGGTATGGAGACACATCGAGCGGGTCGCGCCGATCCGCCCGGAGGAAGAGGTGTATTCGTGGACGCAGTCTATTGGCTTTCCCCGTCCAATTGAGGCCACGCTGTCGAAGGAAGGCGTTGGCGGCGTCCGGCATGCGAGGTTCGCTGGCGGACTGTTGTTCGTCGAGACGGTCACGGCCTGGGAACCACAAAGCAGGCTGGTGTTCGAGATCCGCGCGGACACCGCGAACATTCCGCCTACCACGTTGGATGAACATGTGACGATCGGCGGACCGTACTTCGATACGCTCGAAGGCGAGTATAGGATTGAGCCTCTGGCGGGCGGGGGCGTAAGGCTGCATCTGTCCAGCCGCCACCGGCTGTCCACGACGTTCAACTTCTACGCCGGGCTTTGGACCGACGCCGTCATGCGGGACATCCAAAACAACATTCTGCATGTCGTGCGTCGCCGGTGTGAACGCTGAAGTTTGTACTTGACTATCTACTCGCCGTAGTCAATACTCAAGCATAGGCTTCACTATGCTCAACCCCAACACATTCGTACTTACGCGAACCTTTACCAAGCCCCCGGAGGCTGTGTTTGCCGCCTTTGCCGATCCCAAGAAGAAGCGCCGCTGGATGGCTGACGGGCATGATCACCACGTGGATCACTACCATGCCGACTTCCGCGTTGGCGGCAAGGATGAAGGCCAGTACAGGCTGTCCGACACGACGCCGTTTCCCGGCGTCGTCATGACATCGGAAGAGATCTACCTGGAGATCGCTGCCAACGAACGCATCGTGTCAGCGTCGACTATGACGTTGGGCGGCAACCTGATCTCCGCATCGCTTGCGAGCTTTGAGATTGAGCCGCACGGCGACGGCGGGGCCAAGCTCACCTTTACGCATCAGGCGCTGTTCTATCCGGTCTCTGATGGACCGGACATGCGTCGTGACGGTTGGAATAAGCTACTGGATACCTTGCATGACACCGTCCACAACAACGGCTGATCGAGTATTTCACGCGTTGGGCGATCCGACGCGGCGGGCGATGATCGAACGGCTGAGCCGGGAAGGTCCTGTACCCGCGTCTACATTCGCCGGGACGATCACACTGACAGCGGTAGGGCAGCACTTGAAGGTACTCGAAGAGTGCGGCCTGGTGCGGACGGAGAAGCAGGGTCGTGTACGGACGTGCCGCCTGCATACGGCAGGGTTAACGGTGCTCGAACAATGGATTCGCCATCACCAGGAGATGTGGCAGAAGCGGTTGGATCTGCTGCAATCGCTTGTGGAGGAGGATGAAGGCAACGATGTCTAATCCCGAACAATGCTGGCCAACTCAGACCGGGCGTTGGTCCGCATCAAAAACAGCCGGAGCTCATGAGCAAGCGATTGGTCGGCTTTTGCAGCGGTCAACTTCTCAAAAATGCTTTCCAGAGACTCGCCATTCAGAAACGACTTCACCAACGCATCGCTAGCCAACCGGCGACCCGCAAGCGATCTTGCCGTTGCTTCCGCTTCTGGCAGGTAGCAGCCGGTTCCGTCCGCGAACTCCACCAACGTCGGTCGAGCGGCGAACTGTGGCAGGGTTGTGCCGTCGTACAGGAATGGAACTTCGTCTGTGAACGATGACAGGGGCGCTAAGGCCTGACGGGACACATAGGCAAAGGCAGTTCTGACGTTGGGGTTGGTGAGGTTTCCACTCCCATCCACCGGACCTATCTTGTACTGAAAGGCCGCCACCTTCTTGGATGTTCCATTCTTGATCTCTACTGTGAGCTTCGGTTCAGCGCTTGACGTCAAAGTCGCGTGGAATGTCACTGCTGCACAACCGGGTCCCTTGAAAGTCCTGTCGGACCCGGGACGTTCCATGGTCAGCCGAGTGGCTGCCTTGTCTTCCATACCGGCCGCGGCTTGGAACATAGCGGTGGATACACTTACGAGCAAAATACAATGTCGTACGACAGGGTTCGACATGGCCCGATTATACGCCCGGGAATCCTCGTCTACAAGCTACAAAAGGCCGAAAAAGCGGGCTTTTTGCAAGAACGAGCCCTCCGTAATTTGCTCGGATCGCGTATTGTTGGAGTCACATCTGAGCAGACGCGTGCCTCTCTCGTTGGCTGACGCCAAGGAAGCGATCCTTACCGGCTTGTTGTCAAGCCGACCGGAGATCATCATGTCGCGTCGTTGGCGTCACCGGCAGATTGCGGTAAGCGCAGTGCGTGAGTTTTGGTCGAAGCTGGTGTTGCGGCTGGAGAAGGTGTCCAGGTTTTGTCGCTAGCGCGTTTGCGTGATCGCGGTTCTTGCGCGTGCTGCCGTACCAGAAGCCCGTTCGACGGGCACGATCATCACGTGGATCACTACCATGCCGACTTCTGCGTAGGCGGCAAGGACGAGGGCCGGTACCGGCTGTCGGACAAGACGCCGTTTCCCGGTGTGGTCATGACCTCCGAAGAGATCTACCTGGAGATCGCTCCTAATGAGCGGATCGTGTCAGCGTCGACGATGACGTTGGGTGGCAAGCTCATTTCGGCAGCACTGGCGAGCTTCGAGATTGAGCCGCACGGTGATGGCGGGGCCAAGCTCACCTTCACGCATCAGGCGCTGTTCTATCCGGTATCCGATGGACCGGACATGCGTCGCGACGGCTGGAATAAGCTACTGGATACGTTGCATGACACCGTCCACAACAACGGCTGATCGAGTATTTCACGCGTTGGGCGATCCGACGCGGCGGGCGATCATCGAACGGCTGAGCCGTGAAGGTCCCGTTCCCGCATCTACATTTGCGGGGACGATCACCTTGACGGCGGTCGGGCAGCATCTGAAGGTACTCGAGGACTGCGGTCTGGTGCGGACTGAGAAGCAGGGTCGTGTACGGACGTGCCGTCTGCATACTGCAGGGTTAATGGTGCTCGAACAATGGATTCGCCATCACCAAGAGATGTGGCAGAAGCGTTTGGATGTTTTGCAGGAGATCGTCGAAGAAGAGTAAGACGGCGTATAATCACAGGCACGCCTATGCACCTGCTGAGCAGACGCGTGCCTCTTTCTCTAGCTGCCGTCTCACTGGCCTTCCTTACGAGCTGCCAGAAGAACGCAGCTACGCCCGAACCTCGCGTGGTGGTGGAGCGGCAGTTGTCACTCACCAACGCGCAAGCCGAGATGCTGCCCTTTGAGGTCCGCGACGGGGTGGCGTCGAATGTGCGGATCGAGGCGGTGCATCTGAGTGGACCCAAAGTAGCCGTGCTGTTGCTCGATAAGGACGGCTTGGCGCGCTTCCGAACCACACGGCGAATTGCCGCCTATCCAGCGCTTTCAAACCCCAGCGTTGAGGACCGCTTCGACAGTGGCTGGCATGCGTTGCCGGCTGCGGTGTACAGCATTGTGACGGTGCAGTCGCAGGCAGAAAAGAGCGAATCGAAAGCCGCGGCGTCGGTGGTGAACTTGCGGGTGTACACGCGATGAAGATCCTGTTCTGTGTTTGCACATTGTTGCTGCTGCTGCTGCTCACGTCCTGCGATGGCTTTACGTCGGCGAGTGTACCGATGGTGGAAGCGGGCAAGGGTGCGCAGCCAATAACGGAAGGCGAGTACCGGCTGATGCTGCCGGAGGCTAAGGAAGCGATTCTTACCGGGCTTGTTCTAAAGCCGGTGGGAGATCACTATGTCGCGTCGTTCGCGTCGCAATGCAAGCTGCAATTGAGCCTGGAAGCACTAGGGAACTTGCAGCCGGACGATGCGGGGGAGATCGACAAATTCACCAAAGAGAGCGATGCGCAGATTGCACGCGGGATCGCGTCGATGCTGGACATCACGGAGTATTTTGCTCCGCTGGGCATGGAGGCAGACCCCGTTCTGCCTGCCGCCTATCGCGGGTTTGTCCTGGCGCCGCTTGCGGGTAGCTATTACATACAGCAGACGCCGCTGACGTTTCCTGTGGAGCAGTGGCCCGCGACGAAGGATCGTCCAAAGCCGAGTTGGAACTTCAAGGTCGTAAAGGTAGGCGAGGGGAGTGTGGAGTTCTACGGTAGCGAGGCGGCAAGTGTCGAGGCGTCCAAGGCGTTGTTTGGTACGACAAGGTCGTGCGATGCGCAGGGCAAATGCAGCGATGTCGCAAAGGTGGCGAAGTTTACGGATACGGCAGAGGTGAACCGGCAGATTGCGGTACGCGCAGTGCGTGAGTTTTCGTCGAAGCTGGTGTTGCAGTCGCGGCTGGAGAAGGTCTCGCGTTAGGCGGACTTACGCGCGCGCCCATACCAGAGGCCAGTCAAGCCGAGCAGGATCGCGATGCCGGTGATCGCGCGTTCGATCCTCGAGGCACCCGTTGCCGCCGCCGTTTGCTGTTGCGTGGCGGTCGCGAACGCTTCCGGCACCTGCACTGTCGCTTCCTGACGGTGGCCGATCTCATCGTCGACAATCACGCGCCAGGCCCCTCCACGATCCGGGACAAAACTGAACTTGCCTAGCTTGTCCGTATTGCCGGCTTGGAACTCGTGCTGCGGGTCCGCTGGGGAAAAGATCTGGACCTTGGCGAAGGGCACTGGTTCTGAACCGGCGTACGCCGCGCTGACGATTACCGCGGGAGGTACGAGCAGCGGACGCAGTTCCAGATCGTGCGCTACTGCCGCAGTCAGTGATAAAAGGAAGAACGCAAGGCGTCGCATGGTTCGTGTTACTAAAATAATAATCGTGCGAACAAGACTCTTGACACTTGGAAGCCTGACCGCAGCAGCCGCGCTGGCGCATTACACCTGGATTGCGCCGCAAACACCTACCATCGTAGCGGGCAAGCCGGTGAAGTTGACCATCGCGCACGGGCATAAGTTTCCGGTGAGCGAAGAAGCCGTGAATGCGACGCAGGTCAAGACCTGGGTGATTGCTCCTTCTGGCGCCAAGACCGCGGTTACGGCCATCGCGCAGCCCGGTATGTTGATCGCCGATCTGCAGCCCAAAGAGTCCGGCGCGCACCGCTTGGTGTTCACGCAGGATCGCGGTTGGATGAGCCGTACGCCTCGCGGCGTGAAGCCCGGCGGTAAGGATAAGAATCCGGACGCGACACAGTCGTTCCGCTTGTTCCGGTCCGGCGTGGCGTACACGGGCTTGATCGCGAACCCCGCTCCTGTTGGACTCGAGACCGAGCTGACGGCGAGCCTCGCGCAGGGCAAGTGGACCCTCAAGCTGTACAAGGACGGCAAGCCTCTCGCCGGACAGACGGTGCAGGTGCTGCAGAGTGGTCAGAAAGACGGGACGGACATCGGCAAGACCTCGGCCGATGGTACGGTGACGTTCACGCAGCCTGCCGGGGTGAAGAGTCCGATGCTGTTTCTGGCGGAGTTCGAACAGGGCGAGCAGCGCTACTCCACCAGCCTGTACGTATCCTGGTAGTTCATGCACATTGCGGACGGCATACTTCCGGCAGTCTGGTGCGGTGTGGCGCAAGCCGCTGCATGGGCCGGCGTGTATGCCTGCGGCCGTAAGGTGGAGCCACAGGAAATTGTCCGCATGGGGCTGCTTGCCTCGGCGACCTTTGCGGTGTCGCTGATCCACTTTCCGTTGGGCGGTACTTCGGTCCATTTGGGATTGTACGGACTGTCCGGCATTCTGCTCGGCGTACGTGCGTTTCCGGTGATCTTTGCCGCGCTGCTGTTTCAGACCTTGCTCTTTCAACACGGTGGACTGCTTTCCCTGGGCGTGAACGCGCTGAACATGGGTACAGGGGCGCTGCTTGCCGGGATGTTGTGGCGAGCACCGCTCGGTCCTGAGCCATTGAAGGCGTTTTTGGCGGGTTTTGTGGGGATTTTGATTCCTGCTGTATTTTTAGCAGCGGAGTTCGCGGCGGCCGGTTACGGCAAAGGCTTCTTCTTTATCGGCTCCGTGTACCTGGGCGCTGCTGCCTTGGAAGGCGTACTCACCATGGCTGCGGTCTCCTTTCTGCAACGCGTCAAACCCGCCGTGTTCGCGTGATCCCGATGCGATTTTGGGACACGCTTGACCCACGCGCGCGGCTGCTGATCGTGCTGGCGGCGACCGTAGCCTGCGTGTCCGTACCTCGCGGCGAGTTGCAGCCGTACGCTCTTTTCTTCCCGGCCATCTTGCTGCTGATGTTCACCAGCCGAAGCCTCGACTGGGTGCACATCCTGACGCGCTGCGCGGCGTCGTCCCCGTTTATTCTGCTGGCCGGGCTGATGCTGCTGTTTCAGTACGGCATTGACGCGCAAGGCCGTCCCGAAGGACTGATCCCGGTGGCGGGCATCATCGCCAAAGGCTATTCTGCGGCGCTTCTGCTGGCGTTCTTAGGTTCGTCGACGGGCTTGGCGCAGATCCTGTGGGCCATGCGAAAGCTGGGGGCGCCAGAGTCGTTGAACATGATTCTGGCGATGATGTTCCGGTACACGTCGCTGCTATCGGAAGAGTGGCAGAAACTACAGCGGGCGCGCGACAGCCGTACCGTGCGGCCGCTGCAGGGGTTGAAGCTTGCCAATGTGTACGGCAGGCAGTTGGGTACGCTGCTGGTGCGCAGTTGGGATCGCGCGGATCGCATCCACGCGGCCATGTTGTCGCGCGGGTTTCATGGGGTGTGGCCCGTACGGGAGCAAAGCTCCTGGCACATGCGGGACACCTTGGCCGTCGTGCTGATCCCCGCGTTGTTCGTCGCCATTCGCTTATTTCGATGACTTGCGGGCTTTGGCTCGCTCCACCATCGCCGCGACATCGGCCAGCAGACTCTTCGCGTCGTACACGATTCCGTCCTTGATGGTGTAGCGGACGCCGCCCACGCGTTCCGGTTGATTCGTCTTGTCGTTCAACTTCAGGTGGCCTGTACCGTACAGGACCTTGAAGTTGGCTAGCGGATTCTGATCGGTGAGCACCATGTCGGCGAGCATGCCGGGACGAATGATTCCGAACTCGATGGGCTTGCCGGTGGGCTTGGCCAAGGTCTCGGCACCATGCAGGGTCGCCGCGCGGATCACTTCCAGAGGATGGAAGCCGGCCTCCTGCAGCAGTTCGAACTCCTCGATGTAGCCGAAGCCGAACGTCTTATAGATGAAGCCTGAGTCCGATCCTGTCGTGACGCGGCCGCCGAGGTTCTTGTAGTCGTTCACAAAGCTCATCCAGACGCGGTAGAAGTTCTTCCATTCGATTTCGTCTTCGGTGGTCCAGTCAAACCAGTACGACCCATGGGCCTCGCGGCTGGGCTGGTAAAAGTCCCAGAGCGTGGGCAATGTGTAGCGATCGTGCCACTCAGCCATGCGGGCGCGCATCTGGTCGCGCGAGGCGGCGTAGATGGTGAAGGTGGGGTCCAAGGTGACGTCGCGCTGGCGGAACTCGGCGAGCAGCGCGTTCCAGACATCGCTACCTCGCGGGTGGATCTTGTTCCACAGCCTTGCCACCTGTCCGAAGCGATGCTGTTCGTCGTTGTAGTTCTGAGACACCGGGTAGGCTTGAACGGTGGTGTCCTTTAATAGAGATTCAAACAGCCCATAGAAGTGGGTGAGGGTACCGAGGCCGAGGCGCACGGAGTCACGCGCGTCCATGCGAGCGACGCCCATCTGATCGAGATGCGCGACGGTACCGAGCCCGAGTGTCTTGGCTTCGTCGATTAGTGCGGCCATGATTTCTGGATCGAACGATCCGAGCTTGAGTCCGTCGATGCCTTGGGACTTGGCCCAGCGGACCCACTCGCGCGCGGCATCCGGCGTGGGGATTCGTCCCGGCTTCCAACCCTCGCCGGTAAAGGGACGCTGATAGTCGAAGTACCGCGGCGCGACGATCTTGTTTTCCGCGGAGCGGCGTTTTTCGTTCTGCACCCACTTCATGGTGCCTGCTGGTACGCCGCGAACAGTGGTCACTCCATGAGCCATCCACAGCTTGTGAACGTATTCGGCTTCGGGCGCTTTCGGCGTGCCTCCGGTGTGGACGTGGAGGTCGATGAAGCCGGGCATGAGGTACATGCCGGTGCCGTCGATTTCTTTGGTGCCGGCCGCCGGGCGATTCTGTTGACGGATGGGTAGCGAAGGGTACCCAACACTGCGTACGTCGGCGATGCGGTTGCCTTCCACAACAACATCCACAGGTCCGCGAGGCGGGGCGCCTGTGCCGTCGATGACGGTAACGGTGCGGATCACCAGGCGAGTGAAGGGGCCTTCGCCCTCGTTGGGCTTGCGGTCCGGCGATGGTGTGAGGATGGTTTGCTGGGCGTTCAGGCCGGCCAGAAAGAGCGCGAGGAGGAGCAAAGCTCGCATGGGTCGATTATACGAACGTTGCGCGAACAGCGTTCGATTACGGGACGATGAATTTCAACGGCCAGTGAATTAACGACCAACCCCCTCATTGACTTCGAGTTACCGCGTGTGACATCATCAGCGTGATTGCTTCAGGAAATGCGGCCAGGCTCGTCCGGGTGTTCCGTTCCGCAGCCAGGTTCGCACGTTAGTAGAAATAGCTAAGGAGAATGCATGCGCATTGATCGCACTGTCCCACGTGGTGGCAGCCGGCTCTTAGTGGCCGTGTTGGCATCCATGCTTGGCGCATTTGCGCAGTCTGACAACTCCTCCATCTCAGGATTTGTCAGAGACGCGTCGGGAGCGAACGTTCCCAATGCGAAAGTGAAAGTAAAGAACGAGGCAAACTCGTTCGAACGCGACGTCACGACCAACGACACTGGCTTTTACACAGTGACCAACATCGGCCCCGGTTTCTACACCGTCTCGGTAGAAGCGCAGGGTTTCAAGAGCTACACGCGCACTGGCAACCGCCTCGAAACCGGTATCCCGCTGCAGGTGAACATCGACCTTTCGGTCGGCGCCGTTAGCGAATCGGTCAGCGTACAGGCAAACATTGCTCAACTCAACACGGAAACTTCCACCGTCGGCAAAACGGTTGAACAGCAGCAGATCCAGAACCTCGCTTTGAACGGCCGCAATCCGCTGTTCCTGGCGATGTTGAAGCCGGGTGTGCGCCGCGGTTCGCCGATGACCGGCTTTAGCTACGGTCTCGACTCGGGTGGCTTCACCATCAACGGTGGCCGTTCGCAGGATTCGGCGATCATGTTCGACGGCGCTGTCGGTATCCGTACCCGCGCCAACGGCACCTCGATCACCACTGCCGACGCCGACACCATCCAGGAAGTTCAGGTTCTCAGCGCCAACTACGCTGCTGAGTACGGACGTTCCGGCACCGGCCAGATCCGCATGGTTACCCGCTCGGGAACCAAGGATTTCCACGGTTCGTTCTACGACTACTTCCGCAACAACGCTCTCGACGCCAACAGCTGGAGCCGCAATGCCAATGGCATCGGTACCCGCGCGGCACTCCGCTACAACCAGTTCGGCTACAACATCAGCGGCCCGGTGACCATCCCCGGCGTGTTCAACAAGAACCGCGAAAAGCTGTTCTTCCTGTTCGCCCAGGAATATGTCCGCCGCCGTTTTGTGGACACCTCGACGCAGCGCGTGCCCACCGCCGCGATGCGCAACGGTGACTTCAGCGAACTGCTCGGCACCAACATCTTCTACTCTGCTCCCCGCCAGATTGTGGATCCGACCACGAACACTCCGTTCGCCGGAAACATCATCCCGTCTTCGCGCCTGAGCGCCAACGGCATCGCGTTCCTCCGCACCTACCCTGCGGCGAACGGTATCTATGCCGGCAACGCGAACTTCTTCCAGCAGCGCGGCGGTTGGCAGAACCAGCGCAAGGACACCTATTCGATCGATTACAACCCGACTCAGAATCAGGTCATCCGCTTCCGCCACAACAACTACGTCTACACCGCTCTGGACACCTTCCGCGGCGGCTTTGACTACGCCATCACCGACTGGTCGCGTCCCAACCAGACCGTCTCCGTCGGCCACACCTGGACCCTGAGCCCGACCTCGATCAACGAGTTCCTGTTCTCCGGTTCGGTGGACCGCGTGCGCATCGGCATCGACCAGACCGGCCAGCGCTACCTGCGCAGCCGCTCGGGCATCAACTATCCGTACATCTTCCCCGAACGCAAGGAAATCTTCGACAAGGTTCCGACCATCGAAATTCCCAACGTCGGTTCGATCGACGGTGGTCCGTACCCGTCCAGCTCCGCTGGTCCGATTTACAACATCTCGAACAACTTCACCAAGATCTTCGGCAACCACACGTTCAAGTTTGGTGGCCTGTTTGAACGTAGCGGCCAGAACGACTTCGACCAGATCAACGTGTCGGGCGTTCCGGGCGGTACCAACAACCAGAACGGCCGCTTCATCTTCAACGACGTTCGTCCCGGTGGCGCCTCCGGCACGGGTACGGGCTTGGCCAACGCCGCAATGGGTCTGTTCTCGACCTACGCGGAAATCGGTCCTCGCGCCTACACCCCCTACCGCAGCCACATGTTCGAATACTTCGCCCAGGATTCCTGGCGCGTCAACAGCAAGCTGAAGTTGGAACTGGGCTTCCGCGGCACCTGGCAGAACGGCTACAACAAGTCGCTCTGGGGCAACATCGCGATCTTCCGTCCGGAGCTGTATGATCCGGCCAAGGCCGCGGTTGTGGATCGCGCCACGGGTAACCTGATCAGCACCGATCTGCAGAGCCGCTTCAACGGCGTTTGCATTCCGGGCCAGGGCTTCCCGGATGCGGCCAAGGGTCGCGTTCCGGCCATCGACAGCGGTTTGTACAACTTCCTGCAGCGTTGCGGCGATAGCGCATATCCGTCGCCCAACCAGCACAACATTGTGCCCCGCATCGGTCTCGCCTATCAGACCTCGAGCAAGGACGTTATCCGTATGGGCTTCGGCGGCTTTATCTCCCGCCCTGGCGTGTACGACAGCGTGTTCCTTGGTGGCAACCCGCCCTTCCAGCCGATGGTGTCGATCACCAACGGTATTGCTGACAACCCGGCCAGCGGTGGCCAGACGTTCTTCCCGCAGTTCTTCATGACCATTGATCCGGTCTACAGAATTCCGCGCGGCTACAACTGGAACGCCACCTACCAGCGCCAGCTCACCAGCGACACGACCATCGAAATCGGCTACATCGGCACCACGGGCAACTTCCTCGCTCGTGAGCGCGACCTGAACCAGCTGCCCACCGGCACCACGTTCCAGGCCGCCAACGCCGGCGCCAACGTCAACTTCCTGCGTCCGTTCAAGGGCTTTGCGAACATCCCGATGCTCGAGCACTCGGGCCGCAGCACCTACAACGGTCTGCAGATCGAGTTGAACCGCCGCTTTGCGAAGGGTCTCAGCTACGGCTTTGCGTACACGCTCTCGAAGACCATGGACAACAACTCCGGTCCTCGCGACGGCTTTATCGACGTGTACAACCAGAGCCTGAACTGGGGCAAGTCGGGCAACGACTCGCGCCACATCGTTATCTCCAACTTCATCTGGGAAATTCCGTTCCTGAACAGCGGCAAGGGCTTTGCCAGCACCCTGCTCGGTGGATGGCAGGTTTCCGGCACCATTCAGTTCCAGACCGGTACGCCGATCACCATCGGCAACGGTGACGACTACCTTGGCATTGGTTCCACCAATGGCAAGCCCTGGAACCTGAACGGCGACCCGACCCGCCCGCAGGAATTTGCCAACCGCAACGCGAACGGCAACTACACCGGCGTCACCAACTTCTGGTTCACCCCGACCGTCAACGGTTCTGCCTGGGCAACCCGGCCGACCAACAACACGCTCCCCAACCAGAACCGCAACTCGGTCGCTTTCAACAACGTCGGGTTCCAGAACTGGAACGGCGCTCTGTTCAAGTCGTTCCGCTTCCAGGAACGCCAGAACATTCAGTTCCGTGCTGAGTTCTTCAACCTGCCGAACCACCCGAACTGGAATGGTGTGGACACCAACCCCACCTCCGCCACCTTCGGTATGGTCACCGGCAAGAGCAGCGAGCGCAACATTCAGTTGAGCCTGCGCTACTCGTTCTAAGCGACGTTAATCCGTCTCAAACAAAGGCCCGCCTCTTCGGAGGTGGGCCTTTTGCTTTTCTATTCCGCGCGCAGTGCCTCCATCGGATCCACCTGCGTCGCCCGCCGCGCCGGTAGGTAGCTTGCCGCCAACGCCGCCGCCAGCAGGATGACGGGCACTGCACCGAACGTCATCGCATCCAGCGGACTCACGCCGTACAGGAGCGACTCCATCCAGCGCGTCAACGCCACGGATCCCACAAAGCCCGCCACTACACCGATGCCCGCCAGCATGAGCGCATGACGCAGGAACATCGCGCGAACCGAGCCGCTGGTGGCTCCAAGTGCCGACCGGATCCCGATCTCTTTCGTCCGCTGCGACACGCTGTACGAGATGACGCCGTAGATGCCGATGATCCCCAGCAGCAACGCCATTCCGCCTGCGATGGCGAGCAGTGCCATGGTGAATGACGTACGCGCCATGGACCGGCGCTGGAACTGTTCGAGCGTACGCGTCCGCGCGATGGGCAGCTGCCCTTCGACGCTCCAGATCGCGTTGCGCATCTCGTCGGCAAAGGACTGCTGGCCCACTCGCGAACTGCGGACCACAAAGCTCATCCAGCGTTTGATCTCCAGCGGCTGGTCCCATATGTTCTCGATCACCAGGGGCCAGTGTACGGTTTTGGGCGGTGCGGTGGCCAAGCCGTCGTCATGTTCATCGCCGACCACGCCGACGACCTCGCGCCAAGTACCCTTGGGGTTTTCACGAATACGCTTGCCCACGGCGGCTTGTGCGCTGCCCCAGAGTTCCTTGGCCAAGCCTTCGCTCACCAGCACGACCTTGGCGCGCTGTTCGAGGTCCGTCCAGGTGAACTCGCGACCCGCCAGTACGGGGTTGCCCATGGTGGCAAACAATCCAGGACCGGGGAACTTGAAGCGCCGGATGGGGGGCATCTTGCCGTCGGCGTAGGATTTGTCTTCGGCAAACACGGGGTCGTTGTTGGAGCTGCCGTCCATCACGATGTTCTGTCCCAGGGCGACCGATTCGACACCGGGGATCGCCTGCAGGCGGCGCACCATCTCGCGGTACACCGGAATGACGCGTTCGTTCTTCACCTGCGTTTCCGGCAGCGAGATCGCCATGGTCAGGACACGTGAAGGATCGCGGAAGCCGGGCTCCACTTTGGATAGCGCCTGGAAGGTGCGGATCATGAGTCCTGCGCCCACCAGCAGAATCATTGCGAGAGCAACCTGCGCGACCACGAGTACGGCACGGGCGCGGTGGCGTTCGCGCCCCGCACTTGCGGTACGGCCGCCTTCGCGCAGCGTGGTGCCAAGGCGCGGACCTGCGTACTTGAACACAGGAATCAGCCCGAACAGTACGCCCGCCACCAACGATACGGCGAGGGCGAACAGGATCACCACAGGGTCCAGCCCGATCTCGCGTACGCGAGGCAGTTGCGACGGCGCATTGGCCACGAGCAGGCGTAGCGCTGCCCAGGCGACACCGAGTCCGAGGACGCCCCCGGCGAGGCCCAGGGTGATGCTTTCTGCCAGGAGTTCACGGGCGAGGTCCATACGGCTCGCGCCCAAAGCGGCGCGTACGGCCAGTTCCTGCTGGCGGCCTTCGGCACGCACCAGCAGCAGGTTCGCCACGTTGGCGCAGGCGATGAACAGCACGATGCCGATGGTGCCCATCAACACCCAGAGCAGGGTACTGATGCCTTCCACAAGTTCATTCTTCAGCGGCTGGAACTTGGGCTTCAGTTTGAGTTCCACGAACATCTCTTTGGTGAAGCCGGGCGGCATGGGGAAGCGTTCCGGCATCAGCGGCAGGATGCGAGCCGCATCCGCATTGGCCTGTGCAAACGTCACACCGGGCTTGAGCCTGGCGATGCCTCGGTAACTGAAGTTGCCCACCATCGCTTTGGCGCGGTCCAACTGCAGCGGCCGTACGATCATGGGGTTCTCGTCGAGGAACTGGAAGTCCTGCTGCAGGACGCCGATGATCTCGTAGCTCTCTCCGTCGACGCGAAGCTTTTGTCCAATCGCGCTGGGGCTGGCGCCGAACTTGCGGCTCCAGTAGCCGTAGGAAAGGACCAGAGTACGAGGTGCGCCGGGCTTGTCGTCTTCGGGGGTGAAGAAGCGTCCCGCAGCAGGCGTCGCACGCAGAGCCTGCAAAAACTCGTGGGTGACCACTAGCGATTCGACGTGCTCGGGTTCGGCCAGGCCCGTGACGGAATCGCTATTGCTTTGCCACAGTGCCGGATAATCGAGCGTTTTCGTTTCGTCCTTGAGCAGCCAGTGTTCGGAGGGAGCGGCGTTCAGGTCCTGCCCGCCAAAGGCCGGTGTGGATAGCCAAAGGCCGACCAATTGTTCGGACTCAGCAAAGGGCAGAGGCTTGAGCAGGATGCCATGCACGACGCTGAAGATCGCAGTGTTGGCGCCAATACCGATGGCGAGCGTGAGCAGGGTGAGTACGGCAAACCCGGGTGTCTTCAACAGGCGCCGGAACAGGAATCGAAGCTGTGTAGTCAGTGCCATGGCGATGTAGGGGGTACGGATCAAAATGGCAAAAGTTCCTGGTAGATGCGTTATTTTTCACAGTCCCGAAATCGCACAGTGTTCGTTTGTCGCGAAAGGCGACAATGCCAATCCAAGGGCCGGAAAGTGCGACAATCAGGGCGTGATGTGGCGGTATCTTCTGGCACTTTGCGCGATGCTCTCTGTGACCTGCGTCGCCGAGGACAAGTGGACCTTTGTGAAGTCGGGTCCATTTGAAGTGTGGACCAATGGCTCAGAAAAGCAGGCGAAGTACAGGCTGCTCGAAGCGGAGCAGTTCCGGCATGTCTTCGGCACGATGCTCGCCAAGCCGGAGCTCAAGACCATCTGGCCCGTCCACATCCTGGCCGTGAAAGATAAGCGTGCGACGGAAAAGCCGCTGACCTTGGTGCGCGATGCGTACGTGATGGTGACGCCGCAGGAATCGGTGCTGGGTCCTGTGTTCCGTCGCGATGCGGCACGCGTGTTTCTGGAAGCCAACGCCAAACGCTATCCCGCGCATGTCGAAGAGGGCTTGGTGCAGGCCATCAGTTGGATCCAGGTGGACGGTACGCGTGTGTCGCTGGTGGCGCCGCCTGCCGACTCGCGTACACTCGATTGGGCTCGCATACACTTCTTCCTCACCGACCCCGGCTTTAGCGGCAAGTTCCGCGTGTACCTGTCGAACCTTGAACAGGGCGGCGAGGAATCGAGCGCCTGCCGCAACGCCTTTGCGATGCCGCTGGCGGAGGTAGAAAAGCTCGTCAAGGCGCATCAGGCCAAGGGCTCGTACGCGGCGTTTCCGCTCACCGGAAGGCCGATCAACGCAGAGAAGGACTACTATCCCAAGACCCTGCCGTCGGACCTGGCTCGCATCGCCGAAGTGGACGCGAGCATGGCCAAGGCCGTGAGCCTGGCGGATCTGATCACGCCCGAATCGTATGAGACGCAGGAGAAGTTCGATAAGGCTGTGGAGGCGGGTTCCAAGTCGCCAAACGCCTGGCTGCGGTACGGGCAGATGATGGCGGCGAAGAAGGACAAAGTACAGGCACAAGCGGCATTCAAGCGCGCGGCCGAACTGAACATGCAGTGGGGCGCGCCGTACGCCGAGTTCGCCAAGCTCGAAACGGCGCCCGCACGCCAGATGTTTTATTGGAAGAAAGCGGCGGAGCTGGAACTGCGGAACGTCGCCTATTGGGAAGCGTACGCGACCACCGCGACCGAAGCGAATCAGTTCAACGATGCCGCCAAGGGTTGGGCTGGAGCAGAACGCGCCGCGCCCTCTGCGCAAGAGCGCGCCCGGTTGACCCAGGCCCGCCGCGACATCGAGACTCGCCGTGCCGAGTACGCCGAAGCAGAGCGCCGCCGTATCTCCGACGAGCGCTATCGCGAGATCGAGCGGCTCAAGGCGGAAGCTTTGGGCGAGATCCGTAAGGCGGAAGCCAGTGCGAATGCGCGCATGGGGTCCGATACCGCGCCGGCCAAGGATCAGGTGGAAAAGTGGTGGGATCCGGAGAAGGGCGACAAGATCACCGGTACCTTGACCAGGGTGGATTGTCTCGCCGGTGGCTTGGCAAAGCTCCACATCGCGGGCGGCGGCAAGACGCGCGTCGTGCTCATTCGCGAGCCATCGAAGCTAGCCACCAAAGAGACCTTCGGCTGCGGTATCCAAAAGGCGCCTGCGCGTAAGGTGGAAGCGATCGTACAGCCCAAGCCCGATGCCAAGTACGGTACGGTAGGCGACGTGGTCCAACTGGACTTCCTGCCATGAGATGGCTTGCCATCGGCATCTTCATCCTCTCGTCGTTCTGCAATTACCTCGATCGCCAGATTCTTTCCGCCGCCGCGCCGCTGATCAAAACGGAGTTCGCGCTGAACAACCAGGAGTTCGCGAATCTGTTGTCGGCGTTCGCTCTGACGTACGCCTTTTCGTCGATGTTCGTGGGCTGGTGGCTGGATCGTATCGGGCTCGACAAGGGCATCATGATCTCGGTCGCCGCGTGGTCGGCCGTCGCGACGGTTACGGGCTTTGCCAGTTCCGCAGCGATGCTGCTGGCCTGCCGTGCGGCCTTGGGTGTCGCGGAAGCCGGGTCGATTCCGGCGTTCGGCAAGGCGAATGCGCGGTACCTCAAGTCAAGCGAACTTGCCATCGGCACGGGACTGAATCAGTTGGGGCTGTCGCTTGCCGGGGTAACCGCGCCGTTTCTGGTGGGGAGTTTTGGCAACGAGGTCGGCTGGCGCAGCATTTACGTCTACGCTGGCCTCGGCGGCTTGCTCTGGATTCCACTGTGGTGGTTCACCTCGCGCGCGATCCCCGGGCAGGCGGCGGTGCTGGCTAACGCGCAGAACTCGATGCCCATCCGCGCCATCCTGCGGGACCGCCGCTTTTTGGGCATAGTCGCGGCCAACATCCTGTCGATGATCCTGTACAGCTTTTGGACCAGTTGGACCACGCTGTACTTTGTCCAGACCCACTCCATGCCGCAGGAACTTGCCAACACACGCTACGCGCTGGTGCCTCCGATTTTCGCGACGCTTGGCGGACTCACGGGCGGCGCGGTGGTTTTCCGCCTGATGTCCCGCGGTGTACCGGTGTTCCGCGCGCGTATGACGGTGTGCTGGGCGGCAGGCCTGGCTGTGCTGTCCACCGCGGCGCTGCCGTTTGTACATTCAGCCGCCGCTGCGACTGTGCTCATCTGCGCAAGTTTCTTTGCGGTGGTCGCGATGAGCGCCAATGTGTACGCCATGCCGATTGACCTCTACGGCGCAGGTCGTGCGGGATTCGGGGTCGCGACGTTGACCGCTGCGTTCGGCCTGATGCAAGCCGTGACGTCGCCGCTGATTGGCAGGGCTGTCGATCAATCGGGCTTTGGACCCGTCTGCGTCGTCCTATCTGTCTTCCCATTGCTGGCCTGCATTGCCCTATGGTGGTCCCACCGTGACGATGCCGCTGCCTGAGATCCGGTACCTCACCAAAGCTGATCTGCCGGCGATTGCGGCGATCCAAGGCGATGCCAGCCCCTGGAAGCCGCAAGATTACCTGTACTTCGAAACCTGGGTGGCGGACGTCCCCGGGCAGGGTGTGGTGGCGTTTGTGGCCACCCGCGCCGTGTACCTGGACGAGGAGTTCGAGGTGATCAACCTGGTGGTGGGTGTGGAACACCGGCGCAACGGTTACGGGCGGCTTTTGCTCGAAACGGTGATGCAACGCCGCCCTGGAATATGGTTTTTGGAAGTGCGGGCTACGAACCACGGAGCGATTTCGCTCTATAAATCCCTTAGTTTCAACCAGTCCGGAGTGCGCAAGGACTACTATCAAAATCCTCCCGAAGATGGGATTGTAATGGTCAGGAAACCATGATAGGTTTGGGTTGTAAACGGTGACGATTCGACTACGAATCAACCCGTGGCCGAACCAGCCGCCGCGTACAAGTCTCTAAGGTAAAGGAGAACCTTACGTTATGGAGATGAGTTCGCAAGACGAGTTGAAGGCACATCTGATCGCGTCCGATCCTGCCTTTCGCCATCTCGCCGAGGAGCATGCGACGTATCATGCTCAGCTCGAGGCCCTCGAATCCAAGTCCAGTTTCACGCCCGAAGACGAGGAGGAAGAGCACCGTCTGAAAAAGCTGAAATTGCGATTGAAGGACGAGATGGAGGGTATGCTGCACAAAGCAGCGCTGGCTCACGCGTAACACTTCGCGAGCCAACAGAGGATCGGCCGCTGTCAGGTGTGCCGAAAATATCTGAGTCAAAAGGCGGTGGAGCCCGAAATACCTGGGTCCACCGCCTTTCTCATTTTCCGCCGAGCCAATCGGCCATCAGATACCCGCCGACCGCGCCACAAGCCGTAACGAATGTTCCCCAAGCCAGATCGATCATCGTGATGTGGCTCTGCCACACCGTCAGCGTCGCGTGATTGGTGAGGTCATACGTCGCATACGCCACGAAGCCAAAGGCCGCGCCCATCATCGCCGCCGTGCGCCAGTTGTTATCCCGCAGGGCGGGGGAGACGGCAAACAGCACGATCCCCGCGAGGTAAATCAAGTAGAACAGCGCGATCGGCGCCATGCGAGGAGTTTCCAGCATGATCGGGCCCAGCACCGGCTTGTACAGCCGCTTGTTCATGATCATCAGCCAGGCAAAATCGAGGGCGAGAAAAGCTAGCGCCGCTCCGGCGTAAGAAAAAAGGTAGCGTTGCATTTCGGACGTTGTGGGCTCCAGTCCCTAATCATGGATGCACGACGGTTGCCACTTGTGTGAGAAAAGTGCACATCGTGGCATCATCGAAAAATGCCGCTGCTGCTGCTTCCCGCCTTACTGCTCACCACGGTTGCTCAAGTCGACCCCGCTGTGGTCGACAAGCTGGCTCGCGAATCGATGCAGGCGTGGAAAGCTCCCGGCGTCGCCATCGCCATAGTCGACCCCACTCGTACCATCTATCAGCAGGGCTACGGCGTCAAAACCCTCGGCAAACCGGACCCGGTGACTCCCAAAACCGTCTTTGCCATCGCGTCCACCACCAAAGCCTTTACCGCCACCCTCATCGGTATGCTTGTCGACGAAGGCAAGCTCGATTGGGACGATCCCGTCCGCAAGCATCTACCGGACTTCCGCCTTGCCGACCCCTCCGCCTCCGAGCTCGTCACCGTGCGCGATCTCTTGTCCCACCGCACCGGCCTCGCCCGTAATGACTCACTTTGGTACGGCTCCCCGTGGGATCGCGACGAACTCATGGATCGCGTCACGCGCGTCAAGTTGACCAAACCGTTCCGGTCCACCTGGCAGTATCAGAACCTGATGTTCCTCGCTGCGGGACAAGTGGCCGTCGCAGCGTCCGGTGCGAAGTCCTGGGAAGAATTGGTACAGCAGCGAATCGTGGGTCCGCTGGGCATGGCGTCGACCACCTACTCGACGCACGATGTACACAAGACCTCCGATGCAGCCTCGCCACATGCCAAGCGCCAGGGCAAAGTGACCCAGATCCCGTGGCTGAACCTCGATAACATCGCGCCCGCCGGCTCGATGAATTCCAACGTTGAGGACCTCGCGCGCTGGGTCCGCGTCCACCTGAATGGCGGCAAGCCGCTCGCGATCACCGAAAAGTCGCTACGCGAAACGCACACGCCGCAGATGCACATGCAGCCGTCGCAATGGGGCCGCAACTTTACGGACGAAACCAACCAGATGAGCTACGGTCTGGGCTGGTTCCTGCAGGACTTCCGCGGCGAACACGTCATCAACCACGGCGGCGCGATTGATGGTTTTCGCGCGCAGATGCTGCCAAAACAAAAGCTGGGAATCATTGTTCTGGCGAACCTCGGGTCCGACAACATGCCGGAGGCGCTGCGTTGGAAGATCGTGGACCACATCCTCAAAGCTCCCGCAGGCAAGGACTGGGACAAGTTCCTGATCGATCGTGGCGCCAAGGCCGCGGCTGCGGAAAAGTTCAACCCCAAGAAGATTCCGGACACCAAGCCGTCCCTGCCGTTGACGTCCTACGTGGGCGACTACACCGAGCCTGCGTACGGCCTTGCGCGTGTGTCGATGACGGGCAAAGGCGCGCTGCAGATCGAATGGGCGGCCCGCCGCGCGACCCTCGAACATCTGCACTTTGATACTTTCGCCATCCGTAGCGGCGCACTCGAAGGCCTGGTGAGCTTCCGCCTCAACGGCCAGGGCGACATCGAGTCGCTGCGCTTTCAGGACCAGGACTTTGCCCGCGTCGCGCAACCCCCCGTGGACTACACGGCGACTGCCAAGCGCCTGGTCGGCGCGCTCAAGTTGAGCAAGGGCGAAAAGGTGATCGTACGCTTTGATCCCGACTACATGCAGGGCCTCACCAAACCCGTTGAGGACGAGATTCGTGCCGTGGGAGCCATTGTTGCCGCCAGCTTGCCGTATGCGGCCAAGTCCAAAGAGCCCGCCATCAGCGGCTGCGGTGACTTCGTCAAGCTGCTCGACGACGCGACCGTCTACTTCTGGATGCCCTTCCGCGAAGAGTCCCGCGAGGTGACCTCCTGCGAGACTCGCGCGCTGATCAAGTGGCTCGATGCCGGAGGCGCGCATCGCGAGATCCACTTCCATTGGAACGGAGGCAGTGTCCTTGCCGATGGACTCCCGACCGTACATCCCCTCGAGTACGACCGCCTGTACGCAGACGCGCTGGACATCGACTATGCGGCGCTATCCTCCCAGCAGGACGCCATGATCGCCCAACTGCGTAAAGGCACCGTGCATGTCAGGACTCCCGCCGGAACCGACATCTCCTTCCGCGTCGGCGACCGCCCCTTCAACAAGCAGGATGGCGACGCCTCCGCCGAACGCATGAAGACGGCGAAGGTCCGCGTGGATCGTGAAATCGAGTTCCCCGCCGGCGTCCTGCGCGTCGCGCCGTTGGAGGAGACCGCAAACGGCGTCATCGTCGTGCCCGAAGGCCGCTTTGGAACCGACTACGCCCGCAACGTCCGCCTGACGATTGAGAAGGGCAAGGTGACGCGCGTCGAAGCGGACTCCGGCCGCGCTGCTGTACAAGCCGCTCTGAAGGACGGTGGCGACACCGCTCTGCGCTTCCGGGAGTTCGGTGTAGGCTTCAATCCAAAGCTTGTGTCGGCCAAACGATCCAAAGTTTTGCCGTACTTCGCGTATGGTAGTGGGATGGTCCGCATGAGCCTCGGCGATAACGAGGAACTGGGCGGAGCCGTGCGCGGAGGCGCAGGCTATCGCCGCTGGTTCTTCTTTCCCGATGCCACGATTCAGGTGACGGATGTCGATTCAGGTACACGGCGCTAAGACATTTCGGGATCTACACCCCGGCCTCAGCCCGCAGCACGGGGCCAACGAATTTTACTTCCGCTATGACTGGGCGCCCCAACAGGTGCTGCTCGAAAGCGCAAGCGGTACCCCGCGCTGGACCGCTCGTACTTCCGCGGGCGATGCCGCGTCGTTGCTGTCGCCCGATAGCGGCAATCCACGCCGTATTCGCCTGGCGCGGCCTCCTCAACCGGGTTGGGTACAGGTATCGGACGGCGGCAGCGGACAGGGCGTCCGCATCTGGTTTGTACGCGCCACCCTGCAAGTGGTGGGGCGTGGCCGCGTGAGTTCGCACAATCCGCGGTGGAGCGCTGTTCAGGCGTACCTCACCACGCAGTACGGCGCGCAGGGTGGACACGATTTCGGCAGGCTTGGTCCTACGTCGTTCCGGTCGGTACACGCGGCGACGGACACCGACGGCATACGCTACGGCGGCATGGTGGAAATCATCGGCGCAGTGGAGCCAGCGGACTTTCAGCGTCACGTACGAATCCCCATGTTTCAGGCCCGCCGCATTACGGGCGTCCGCTTGAGTGGCCGCGATGCACAGGGCCGTCCGTTGTTACCGTCGCGCACCGGGTTCAGCGCCGCGCGTCCCGGCCAGAACGACACAAGCCTCTTCCGGCCGCAGGACGCCGCGCCGTTGGGAGTCTTTACCGGCGAACTCACCGCCACAGGGCACATCCTGGACTACGACATGCCCGGCGCCATCTTCACGTCCGAAAACTGGGCGGGCGACGTACACGAGTACAACGTCGAGTTCGAGCAGGTGGTGTGGATCGGGTCTTGTTCGAGCATGGACCCCTGGCCGGAGATCGAAAGCCGTGGGTTGGCGTTGAGTCCTGTGGTGCGCTGGGCCGTCCACCTGCGCGCGGAACTGACGTCCACCGCCACCAGTCCCGGTGGGATGCGGGTGAATCTTACGGGTACGGTGGGCTAGCGTTTCTCGCGCGAATCCGCCATACTACTCAAAGATTCAGGAGTTCGCCGCCATGTCCCCTATTTCACAACACACGATGCCGTCGAGCCTGAACCTGTCCTCCGCGCAGATCTAACCCCCCCCCTTCAGGCTGACGCTCATCGTCCGGCATTCTTGCTGGCGCTGCCCTTGCAAGTCTATACGCAGGGCGGCGGTGTTCGTCTGGTCAACACCCAAAGGGACATTTTCTGAAACACCACATTCGCCGTGGCTCCTTCGCCTGTGAGCCCGGCCTTGATCCGCACGATGATGACTACGCTGAGACGTCCACCCTTGGAACCCAGCGTCAACAGGAACGGAAAACGCGCCAGTTCTGCCGTCAGGTACAACGCGCGCTAAACCTCATCCTCGCCGGTGATGCATTCGTCGACGAAGTACTGCCCGCGCCGGATTGCGGACGCCTGCTCGTGTACACCATCGTGCGCGACGCTGCGGCGTTCGCGGATCTGACCGCAAGAACCGCCCTACTGCGAAGCGAGGTCGCGGCCGCAATCCACCGCAAACGCGCGCCGGAACTCTGCTTCGTCCCCTGCCTGAGTGCGGAGGCTGCCGCCTATGAGTAACCTTCGCATGTGGCTCGCGGAACCTGCGGGACGCGACGTGATGGACGCTCTGCATCGCCTATGCGCTGCGCCGGACGTCCAACAGGTGGCGGTGATGCCGGATGTCCATCTGGCAAGCGAGGTCTGCATCGGGGTCGCCATGGCAACCTCGCACCTACTGTACCCCCAGGCGGTCGGTGGCGACATCGGCTGTGGCATGCTGGCGATCGCGACCGATATCGAAGCCTCGGCGATCACGCCGCGTATGGGGACTCGCATCTTGCAAGCCTTGCAAGTGGCAATCCCGTCGCGCCGCCACAATCGCAAAAGTACGGTGGGGCAGCCGGAGTCGTTACGGTCGCTGGTGCTGAGCCATCCGTCACTGGAAGCTCTACGTCGCGCAGAGGGCGCGATCGAGTTCGCGACCTTGGGCAGCGGCAATCACTTTTTGGAACTGCAACGCGACGAGGAGCAGGGTCGCTTATGGCTGATGATCCATTCGGGGTCCCGCGCCATGGGTCCTGCGATTCGCGATCATCATCTCCGGGTAGCGGAGGATGCGAAGGGCCTCCGCTGGCTGGATGCCAACAGCGCATCGGGCGAAGCGTACCTGCAGGACGCGGCGTATGCCCGGGCGTACGCGGATGCTTCCCGCCGCGCCATGGCGGCGATCGTCGGCGAGATCCTGAAGCGGAACGTCGGCGGGAGCCTGGACGAGGCCTCCATGATCGTCACCGATCACAACCATGTCGAACGTACAGCAGAACTCTGGATCCACCGCAAAGGCGCGATGGCCGCGTACCAAGGTGTGGCGGGTGTCCTGCCTGGTTCGATGGGGACCTTGAGTTACCACGTGGAGGGTCGAGGACATGCACCGGCGTTGTGGTCGAGCGCCCATGGCGCAGGCCGGCGGATGAGCCGTACCGAAGCGCGGCGCAAGGTCTCGCAGCGGGAGCTCCAAAAGCAGATGGGCGATGTCTGTTACGACAGTCGCCTCACCAATGCCCTGCTGGAGGAAGCGCCCTGTGCGTACAAGGACATCCGGTCCGTGCTGCGCGCCCAGTCGGACCTGGTCAAGGTCACGCGGGTGTTGCGCCCGGTCCTGACCTACAAAGGCACCTAGATCTCCCTACAACCCAATACTCTCCCCCTTTTGTGTCAGACCGATCTGACACAAAGGGGATATCTCCCGCCATCGATTTGTCACGCCTCTCGACTATGCTCAAAGGACGCCGATGCCACTCTCACTCATTCTCCTCGCCCTCGCCGCGACCGCCTCCGGCCTCCTCGCCCAGCAACCGGCAGCCGCCAGGACCTTCACCTTCGACCCCGCCGACCCTCGCGAGAACGTCGCTGACGACGCACCCAAGCCTCCGTTCGTATCCTCGGCCCGCCGCGTCACCACGGCGCCTGAACTCCCCGACGCGCCCGACGAGTGGATCGCGAACTCCCTGCAGTGGGTCAATTTCGTCCTGGAACATTACCGCCCTTCGGCCCGCGCCGAACACCCGCTACGGCGCGCTGCGCTCATCCGCCTGGACGATATCCTGCACATCCCATCGGCGCCCGAAAAGCCGCTCGTCCAGAAGTTCTACCAGGACCGCATCGAGCAAGCGGTGGCCGACATTGAGCGCACCAAGGTCACCGAAGGCATGCGGATCTGGAAGCTGTACAACCACGGCTTCCTGGTCCGGACCCCCACCGTATCCTTCGCCTTCGACATCGTACCCGGCATCCGCACGGTCGGCTTCAAAGTCTCCAAAAGCCTGCTCGAACGCATCGCGCGCCAGGCCGACGCTATCTTCATCAGCCATCTCCACAATGACCATGCCAATAAGGATGTCGCGCGGATCTTCCTATCGATGAACAAACCCGTGATCGCCCCTGAAGGACTCTGGGCCGACACCCCGGACCTCGCCTCCAAGCTGACCTACCCCAAGCGAAGCACCTCCGCCGTGCACGACATCCCGCTCGGCAGCAACATCGGCAAGTCACTCAAGGTCGTCGCCTACCCCGGCCATCAGGGACCTCGCGTTTTGGTGAACGTCCACCTCGTCACCACCCCGGAAGGCTTCACCGTCGTCCAGACCGGGGACCAGTCCGGCGACCCTGGACCAGGTGGCGATTTCGACTGGATCGCCCAAATCGGCCGCGATCACAAAGTGGATGTCCTGATGCCCAACTGCTGGGCCAATGGCCTAGGACGCATGGTTCGCGGCGTGAATCCCCGCCTGGTGATCACCGGGCACGAAAACGAAATGGGACACAACGTCGCCCACCGCGAAGACTACACACAGACCTATAACCGTCTGTTTCCAATCCATTACCCGGCTCCCGTGATGACCTGGGGAGAGTCCTTTCACTACCGCCGGGATGACTTTTGAACAGCCTCGCACTCCGTTTGACCCCGGATTTTGCACATCAACCCCGGATTAGGCATTTCGACACATTCCGGTCGCAGCGCTAGTACTCCCTCATCTAAATTGGTGTACGAAGCAAATGAAGGCGGACTGAACGCCTCAAGTGTAAGAAATCTCACAACAAGAACCGGAAGCATCGACATGGCACACAAACCGATCAAGTACGTTGAGAAGGCAGTCGCCGTAGCCGCGAACGTCGCCTGGAACGTCTACGACAAGCTGAATCAGATCAGCCCCAACCCGTCGTTCACGCCCAAGTGGTCCGACAAGCCGCTGCTGAAGAGCTGGGAAAAGGTAAAGCCCACCCTCGGCTGGCCCCGCGAAACCGATTCGCTCTGCCCCAAGTGCATTCCGGAGATCCGCCAGCAGATCCTCGACGGCAAGCTGCCGGTCGAAATCCTGCGCAACAGCAAAGTGGGCGAGATCAAGGCCCAGATCGTCGAAAAAGACGGCAAGATCATGATGGTGAAGGAATGCCCGATTCACGGCAAGTTCGAAGACGTGATGTCGATCGACCCGGCATTCTTCCGCCACCTCGAAGAGTCGTTCCCCGGCCGCGACATCCGCGCCCATAACGACGAAAAGCTGCACGACCACGGTTCGTCCACCATCACCCACGGCCGCGGTTCGGTGCTCACCATCGACCTCACCAACCGTTGCAACATGATGTGCGACCCCTGCTTCATGGACGCCAACCAGGTTGGCTTTGTCCACGAACTCAGCTGGTCCGACATCAAGACCCTGCTCGACAACGCGATTTCGATCAAGCCGCGCCGCCAGATGTCGGTGCAGTTCTCCGGTGGCGAACCCACCATGTCGCCCTTCTTCCTGGATGCCGTGCGGTACGCCCGCAAGGTCGGCTACCAGTCGGTACAGGCTGCGACCAACGGTATCGAGTTCGCCAAGAGCAAGGAATTTGCCCGCCAGGCCGCGGAAGCCGGTCTTCGTTACGCCTACCTGCAGTTTGACGGTATCGGCAACGAAGCCAATTCGCACCGCGCCGTCGGCAACCTGTTCGACGTGAAGTTGCAGGCCATCGAAAACCTCCACTCGGCCGGCGTCGACATCGTCCCGGTGATCACCATCATCAACGGCGTCAACAACGAGCAGGTGGGTTCGGTCGTCAAGTTCGCACTCGATAACCCCAAGAAGATCCCGTTCCTTTCGTTCCAGCCCGTGTCCTTCACCGGCCGTGACGAAGCCATCACCGACGAGCGCCGCAAGGCCCAGCGCTACACGCTTTCGCACCTCGCGCATGACGTAAAGAACTACGTCGGCATCGGCGAACCCGCCCGCGACTGGTACCCGATCTCAACCATGGGTACGTTCTCCGACTTCGCCGACCTCGTCCACGGCCCGCAGGCCGAATGGGGCCAAATCAACTGCGGTTGCCACCCCAACTGCGGCATCGGCATGGTGGTGATGTGCGACAAGGAAACCAAGGAAGCGGTACCGCTCACCAAGTTCCTGAACACGGACCGTCTCATCAAGGACGTTGCCCGCCTGAACGACGCGGCCCGTAGCCCGCGCATGTCGGCTCTGGGCATCAGCCTCGCGCTGCTCCGCAACTACGATCCGTTCCACTCGCCCACCCACTTCCGCCTGTCGGACCTCATTGCCAAGTTCGATAAGTTCGCCGGCATGTCGAAGAAGGCCCAGAAGGGCGCCTACGGCAAGGTCACCGCGGATCGCACCATGACGGACATCGAAATCCGCCGTCGCGACCGTTGGAACTTCCTCTTCATCGCTGGCATGTGGTTCCAGGATCTGTTCAACTACGACTTCCGCCGTACCGAACAGTGCATCATCCCCTACGCCACCCAGGAAGGTGAAATCAGCTTCTGCGCGTACAACACCGGTGTGGGCTGGCGTAACATCGTCGAGAAGATGCACATGACGGCGACGCTCACCAAGTGGTACGACGAGCACGGCCGCCACGAAATCATCGCCGGCGGTAAGAACGTGAAGTCGGTCACCGAGCGTTCCAACTACGTGGTCCTCCGCGAGGAAGACGTGAACAAAAAGCGCCAGACCAACCTGGACGAAGCCGGCATCGCCAAGACGGCCCGCGAAGAGAAGATCCGCGCCCGCGACGAAAAGCTCAAGCAGCAGGAAAACGACCGTATGGCCAAGCTGTACCGCCAGGTCGTGCTGAAGGAGCAGGAGACGGGTCTGGTGCAGATCGGCATCGCGCCGGCAGCCTCCAGCGGTCCGATCGAAATGCCGTCGACCCCCATCGCTCCCGCCGTGAACAAGGACAGCGAGAAGGAAGTCGGCAGCTTCGGCGACTAGTTCGCGCTATCAATTTCTTACACAACACTAACAAGCTTCAGATTGAACCCGCCCGAAGGCAACTTCGGGCGGTTTTTTGTTTCAATTGGCATATTGCCTAGGATGATCGTCATCGTCGCGATGCTAGCCCTGCTAGCTACCGGTTGCGTTTCCCGTACGGTGATGACAGTTCCATCCCCCGATGGTTCCGCAAAGGCATGGGTACACGAGTCTTGCGGTATTCCGGATTGTGAAGTTACTGTCTACCTCAAGTCGGGCTGGGTTGGCTTTGCAAAGGTTCTCGCCGAGCGAAGTGACTGTCACATCAACTTTGCCCACATCGCATGGTCGCCTGACTCAAGCAAGTTGGGCGTGTATAGCAACCTCGGCTGGTGTCGCGACATTCACGAAGGCTACGACCTCAACAAGGTTCGCCGATTCCGTTCAGCGAAGTCGCGGACCTGGTGCGCCGATCCATCGCCAAAGAGTACCGGCTGGGGTTTGCGGATCTGGCGCCCCACAAAGGCGACGCGTTGTTGTGGGGTAGCTACGAAGGGCCCGGGTCTGGCGCCTTTTCAGAAAAGTACCACTGAGCCGTCCACTTACTGCACAGCATATCCCTTGCGCACCGACACCGTCGCGCCTGGGTGATCCTGCTTCGCCACATCCGACAGCGTGACACGCACTGTCCGCTTCTCCCCCGCCTTCACATTCGACGGCATCGCATAGTACAAGCTGTAGCGCTGCCGCAGACGACGCAACATCTCCGCCAGCGGCTCGCCGCCCGAATCCTTATCCGTGCGTACCAGCACGCCGCCCGTCTTCTCCGTGATCCCATTCACCCCGGCGCCCATCGCCAGCCCGATCACGCCACCGCCAACGCGGCTTGCCTTCGGCACCAGCAGCGCACACGCCACCGCATCCGCCTCCCAAAGCTTAGTCACCACATTGGACTCACGCCGCGTGCGGATGCCGACGTTATCCGTCACCACCACCACCGCGCGACGTCGCGTGTTGTCCCTCGGCGTACCAAGCAGTAGCTTTGCCGCATCGTCCACCGCCGCCAGGATGTGCGTACCGCCGCGGAACCGTTCGCTGAGCACCGCGCCAACACCTTCCAATGCCAGCTTCCGGTCCGACGTGAACCCTTGGTGCAACTTCGTACTCGTGGTGAAGGACATCACCGCCACGCGATCGCCGTCGCGAAGTTCGCGAAAGGCCTGCGCCGCGGCGTCCGCCAGTTTTTGGACGTGGGTCCGCATGCTGGTGCTGACGTCGAACAGCAGCAGGACGTCGAGCGGTTGCTCTTCCGCCCGCAACGCGGTCAACTTCTGCTCCACGCCCTCGTCAAAGAGGCGAAAGGCCTCCAAAGACAAGCCTCGAATGGGCTGGTTTGTGGCAGACAGTACCGCGACATCCAAGTGCACCTCAGCCACAGCGGACCGAAACGTAACGGCTGCGTCGCCATCGACAGGCTGGGCCCAAGCGGCCCGAGTACCGGATAGGAAAAACAAACCAACCAAGAACCAACCAAGAAATCGCACAGGAGTTTCCGGGATAGACGAGCAACATGGAACGCAAGTTCCCTATCTTGCGGCCATGGCAAACTGGAGGTATTCAGCGATGCCCAAGCAAGTATCTTCGGTGTCGGCGCTTGTCCGAATGCTCTTCGCCAGTATCGCGCTAGCCGACGGGGGCGGGGCGAGCTTCGCGCAGACCCCACAGCAGCCGCAACCGACCCGGCCGCCAGCTGTCAGCTACTTTGGCTTCTTCCGAATCCATGGCAGCCAAGCGACTGCTGCCTTCTCCGAGTTCCGGGAGTTTTTGATGGAGGGCATCGCCATGTCCCGATTTCGAGGTCATGTTGAGCTACACGACGGGCAGAAGTTGCCGTACGCCAGTACTTCGCTGTTTGACGACCGCCGGATGCAGTTCACCACCGAAAGGTCGGCCGCTGGTGTCAGCTACTCGTTTCTGGGCGAACTGCTGAAGTTTCCGCCGGAACCATCGGACCAGATACCAGCCCTTGAAGGGACGCTCAGGCGGCATCAGCATGGCGTCTCCAAAGCGGTAGCCAAGCTCCGTTTTACTTTCCACCCGCTCGTCAAGAAGGTGAACTAGCCGCCCAGCAAAGCCTGCGCATCCGCGACCACATGCGCCAGATGCGTGTCGCTCACAAAGCTCTCCGCATACAGTTTGCAGATGTTTTCCGTACCCGACGGCCTCGCCGCGAACCACGCGTTCGCCGTCTCTACCTTCAAGCCGCCGATCGACGCCCCGTTCCCCGGAGCCTTGGTCATCTTCGCCGTGATCGCATCCCCGGCAATCGAAGTCGCCGCGATCGACTCCGGTACCAACTTCTTCAGCCGGTCCTTCTGCTCAGGCGTCGCCGGAGCGTCGATCCTTGTATAGAACGACCGTCCGTACTGTTCTGCCAGCCGCTCATAATGCTCGCCCGGGTGCCGCGCCGTCTTGGCCGTGATCTCCGCCGCCAGCAGACCCAAAATCAGCCCGTCCTTATCCGTCGACCACACCTTGCCGTTCCGCCGCAAGAAGCTCGCACCCGCGCTCTCTTCGCCGCCAAAACACACCGACCCGTCGAACAGCCCCGGCGCGAAGAACTTGAATCCCACCGGGACCTCCATCAGCTTGCGGCCATGCCCCGCCACCACGCGATCAATCAAGCCGCTGGACACCAGGGTCTTGCCCACGGCCGCATCAGCGCGCCATTCCGGACGATGAGTCAGCAGATAATCAATCGCCACCGCCAGGTAATGATTCGGATTCATCAAGCCGAACGGCGTCACGATGCCGTGTCGATCCGCGTCCGGGTCGTTGCCGAACGCGATGTCGAACGAATCCCGCAGATTCACCAGACTCGCCATTGCATAGGGACTCGAACAGTCCATGCGGATCTTGCCGTCGTGATCCACGGTCATGAAGGCAAACCGTGGGTCCTGCACCGTGTTCACGATCTGCATTTCCAGCTTGTACAACTCGGCGATCGGCGCCCAGTAATGCAGCGACGCACCACCCAGCGGATCGACGCCGATGCGCAGCCCCCGCAGGACTTCCATATCGATCACCGCGCCCAGGTCGCGAACATAGGGCATGATTAGGTCGTGCGCGGCGATCGTGTCTCGTGACGATCCGCGCTTCACTCCGGCGAGTCCCGCAGCGATCAGCTCATTCGCCCGCTTCTGGACCCAACCCGTGATGTCCGTATCTGCCGGACCCCCATTCGGCGGGTTGTACTTAAATCCCCCATCGGCCGGAGGATTGTGGGACGGCGTGATCACGATGCCGTCCGCAAGACCGCTGGTGCGCCCGTCGTTGTAGGTGAGGATCGCATGCGAGATCACCGGAGTCGGCGTGATGCCGTCCTTTTCGGCGATCACCGTTTGGACGCCGTTCGCCGCCAGCACCTCAATCGCCGTACGCTCCGCCGCGGCGGATGCGCCGTGCGAATCCTTGCCTAAGTACAAGGGTCCGGTTATGCCCTGCGCCGCGCGGTATTCGCAGATCGCCTGGGTAATCGCCAGGATGTGTGTCTCCGTGAACGTACCGTCCAGCGGCGTACCGCGATGTCCGCTGGTGCCAAAACTCACCTGCTCGGCAGCATTGGCAGGGTCCGGCTTCTTCGCATAGTAGGCTGCTTCCAAAGCGGCCGGATCAATCAGCAACGAGGCTGGTGCGGGCAATCCCGCCAAGGGATGCAAAGGCATGTTCAGGACTCTTTCCAGGACTTAGGACAGTTTCGACCGGACGCGGTCACTCATCAGTTTGCCGTCAATACGCTTGCCGGCCAACTTGGCCTTGGCAGCGTTCATCACTTGGCCCATCTGCTTCAGCGACGTGATGCCGGTTTCGGCGATCGCGGCGGAAATCGCAGCGTCGATGTCTTCTTCGGTGGCGCTGGCAGGCAGGTACGCTTCCACCAGCTTCAACTCCGCTTCTTCCTTGGTGGCCAACTCTTCGCGACCACCCTTGCGGAACATATCGATCGAGTCTTTCCGCTGCTTCACGATCGTGTTGAGGATCTGCATTTCAGCCGCCTCGTCGAGCGGCTTCATCGTATCCACCTCGTACTTCTTCAAGGCCGTCTTGATCATGCGGATGACGCCAAGCTTGGCCTCGTCCTTCGCCTTCATCGCGGCCACCATGTCTGTTTGTATCTGATCGAGAAGCGCCATACCTGTCTGCTATTCTAAGGTCAACTTCACCGCTTATGCAGATAATGCCCACGCTATGAAGGTTCTGCTCGCTGAACCGACCCTCCGCGCCGCCGTCGATTTATTGAAAGCGCAACCCGGCTGGGAAGTGGTCGCTTCCAATCCCAAAGAATTTGAACAGTATTTGTCGGACTGCGACGCCTTGATCCTGCGCAGCGGCGTCAAGCTCACAGCGGAAACATTTGCCAAGGCACCCAAACTGCGCGTGGTCGGCCGCGCCGGTGTCGCCGTCGACAACGTCGACCTGGAAGCCGCCACCGCCCGCGGTGTCCTGGTGATGAACACCCCCGGCGGCAATGCAGTATCGGTCGCCGAACATACGCTAGGCCTGCTGTTGGCCCTCGCCCGCCGTATCCCGCAGGCGCACGCCTCCACCAAGGCCGGCAATTGGGACAAGCGCAAGTTTCTGGGCAACGAACTACGCGGCAAGACACTCGGCATCGTAGGATTGGGATCTATCGGACGCGGCGTCGCACAACGCGCCCGCGCCTTTGAAATGCGCCTCATCGCGCATGACCCGTACGTCAATCCGGCCACCGCCAAAGATCTTGGCATCGAACTGATGCCGCTCGCCAAGCTGTACGCCCAAAGCGACTACATCTCCATGCACGTCGCGCTCACGCCCAGCACCCAGGCGATGATCAACGACACGGCCATCATGTTGATGAAGCCCGGCGTCAAGATCGTCAACTGCGCCCGCGGCGAACTCATCGACGGCGCGGCCCTTGCCCGTGGACTCGAATCCGGCAAAGTAGCCGGCGCGGCGTTGGACGTCTTCCAGATGGAGCCACCGGCAGCAGGCGAACCCTTGCTGGCGATGGATAACGTGGTCGCCACGCCCCACATCGGAGGCGCGACGGAAGAAGCGCATGAAACCGTTGGCGTACGCATCGTGGAACAGGTCATCGACTATCTGAATAACGGTGTAGCGCTGAACGCGGTAAACCTGCCGGCGCTCACCGCCGAGCAGTACGAGACAGTGGGTCCGCAGGTGTCGCTGGCGGAAAAGCTGGGTACGTTCGCGGCCAATATTTCTGCGGGGAACCCGCAGGCGATCACCCTGGTGTACACGGGCAAGATCGTGGAACTGGCCACGCACCTCATCCGCAACGCAGGCGTAGCGGGAGCGCTGGCGCCTTCTGCCGAACGCCGTCCCAACCTGGTGAACTCCCTGCAGATCGCAAGGGATCGCGGCATCGATGTCGGAGAGCGCCAGGAAAACGTCAACAGCCCGACGGATTCGATTCGCGTGATCCTCGAAACGGACACCGGCAAGACGGTAGTGGAAGGTTCTGTGGTGTTGGGCAAGCCGCGCCTGACGTCAGTAGACGGCATCGCCTGTGAAGCGCCGCTCACCGGGCACCTGACGTTCATGAAAAACGACGATGTGCCCGGCGTGATCGGCTACATCGGCACGGTCTTGGGGCAGAATGGCGTAAACATTGCGACGTTCTCGTTGGGTCGCAAGGATGCGCAGGCGGTATCGGTGATCGAAACAGACCAGAAGGTGCCGGAAGCCGTACTGCAGAGGGTACTGGAAAACAAAGCTGTGACCTTGGCGCGGTCGGTCGAGTTTTAGGTCGTACGACCCCATGGATTTAGAACCGGGACACCTGTGCCTTCGAAGTCCCGGACGTTGCGTGTAACGACGGTCATACCGTGGACATAGGCCGTGGCAGCGACCATAGCATCGACGACATTGCGACGATTCGGCACCTGCAGAACCGCGCTTCGCATCGCTACTCGAGTATCAATCAGCAGAATACGCGACGCGAACTCGTCGCGAACCAAGTAGTCGACCCAACGCCGGAGCCGCAGGCCTTGCGTTGGATCGGTTCGCTCCTTTGCCAGAACCCCGATCTCGAGTTCGTACACAGTCGCGACGGATAGATAAAGGTCGCGCCGATCCCGGGAACTCATCCAAAGGTGGAACGCAGGGGCAACGACCTCAGGTCTTTTGCGCGTTTCTGAGACGGAGTTCGTATCGAGTAGGAACATCGCCTACAGCGTGACTTCGCGCTGAACGTCTTGTCGAGCTGCAAGCGAGGAATCAAAATCGACGTCGCCCGCATCGCCAGCACCGAGAATCGCTGCCGCACTCTGGAAGTCGCCAAAGCGTAAGATGCAGTAGTCCCGGTAGCTCATCATTACCGAGACCGGGTCGCCGTTGCTCGCAATGAACACAGGACCTCTCTGCGAAGCCGCCTCAGCGGCCTGCGGATCGGCGTGGAACTCATCACGGGAAAGCGTCACCGACTGCGACATTACACCTTCATCCTACACCTGCTGCGCAACCGGCATCCCCGCCGTGATCTCCAACGGCTCCTGCGGAATGATGATCCAACACACAATGTACGGAATGATCGCCGGCAGCACAGGGCAAATCGCCAGCGCCAGGAACCCAATGCGTACCAGCGCCGGGTCCACACCCCAGTACCGCGCCAGCCCCGCGCATACGCCGCCAATCCATTTGCCATAGCGCGCCCGCAGCAACGGCCGGTAGGGCAGGGCGTTATAAGAAGTGGTGGCCGCTGACGACGCAGCACCAGCAGCTCCAGCAGCGCCGTTGGCCGTAGCCGTACCGCACTGCGAACAGAACCGCGCGACATCATCCAGCTGTACGCCGCATTTGGTGCAATACATATCCGTTTTCTCGAACCTCTCTACCCTCAACATACGCTCTTTTGCCCCGGCGTGTTCCGCGTATTAGCCTGGAATTGGAAAGCACAAACCATGCCCAAAATCGAAAAGACAGACGCCGAATGGCGAGAGCAGCTCACCCCGCTGCAGTACCATGTCACCCGGGAAAAGGGCACCGAACGTCCGTTCACCGGCGAGTACACCGACTTTGAAGGCGACGGCACCTACCACTGCATCGGCTGCGGAGCCCCGCTCTTCGACTCCAGCACCAAGTACCACTCCGGTTGCGGCTGGCCCAGCTTCTACCAGTCCCTCGACAACGACAACATCGAAAATCACGAAGACCGCAGCTTCGGCATGCGCCGTGTGGAAAACGTCTGCGCCAACTGCGGCGCCCACCTGGGACACGTCTTCCCCGACGGACCCCGCCCCACCGGCATCCGCTACTGCATGAACTCCGCCTCACTCCAGTTCGTCCCCCGCAATAGCACAGACGACGACAAGAAGTAACCTTGACCTCGTGTCCTCCAGCCCAAGCGGAGCAACTGCTCGACATCGTGGAGGCGGCCCTGCACGCCTCCTCGAACGAGTGGATCTTCCTGCGCGAACTCCGCATCGGCACCGGGTTCCGCAAGGGCAGCCTGCAGCGGTTGGACGCCTTCGCCCTGAACAGCTACGCCCACACCGGCATGCGCCGCGTCTGCTACGAGGTGAAATGCTCCCGCGGGGATTTTCTCGGCGAGATGAAGCAGCCCCTCAAGCGCCGCATCGGCATGCGCTACTCGAACGAGTTCTACTTCGTCACCCCGCCCGGACTCGTCCAAATGCAGGAAATCCCAGCCGAATGCGGCTGGATCGAGGCAGGCTACGCCTCCCCGGACGACTGGCGCGACATCCTCAAACGCCAGGCCGGATTCTTCTACTACGACCCCGCCACCACGGCCTTCTGCATCCTCACTGTACCCGCACCCTGGCGCGACACCCCGGGTCCGACGTGGCAGTTGCTCGCCGCCATGCTTCGCCATCAGCGCCGCCAGATGGTGGAGCGCCCGCCTGAGCCGCCTTCGCAGCAAAAGATCCAGTTCGAAAGCTGACATAGAGCCGAGGCGAGACGACAGGGCTTCGGATCAAGACAACAGAGGACGTCCTATGAGGCCCAAGTGTTGGGAACATTTGGATCTTTGCCGCAGAAGCTGAAAAGCCCGGCTCTCCATGATCACGGACTGCTGAAGAGCCTAGAAAGATCTACCTGTAGGCTAGTTCTCGGAGAGCGGCATAGGAGTTAATTGACACCAACACTACGGTCGCCAACATGAGGAAGGTTATAACAGGAAGCCGCGCGGAACTCCCGCTGCTAAGCCTGAGGCCCACCCATCGAGGAAGAGTACGACCGTCTCTGATAAAGCAGTATGCGAGATGCGCGAAAATGGGGGGGGAATTGGGAGAAAGCGCAGATGGCGCACAAGTACTACTCACAGAGGGCGGGCTTGAGCCCCCACCCGAACGGACTGCCCCTGAAGGATATCCTTGACCTCTTTGAGCGAGTCTACAAAAACCTGGAAAATGCTGGCTATTTTGCTGATGCGTTCGGTTACGCATGCGTGACAGCGGGGTGGATCGACGGAACAATTGGTGACGTGGAGTTGGACATTCGGCTCGCCACTCGAAAAGACACCCTCTGGCCGTTGTCGAAGATGCTATTCCTGGCGGAAGAGGATGACCTTTTTGACTTTATTGAGTATCTGTACCAAAACGTCTCGAAGCCGATTAAGGGCACGCGGCATACCTACGGCGACTGCGGAATGCACTGGGAGGTGTTCGACAAACCCACCGGCCAGAAGGAATTCAGAGAGAAGATCAATTTAATTCTCGAACAGTATGAACGGAAGTTCCAATTGTCGGACAAGGGTGAAATCCTCCTTGTACCGGAGCATGGCTTTGAGGAAATCTTCAAAGCAAAGATCCCTTCAACGCAGCCGACTGTTGTGGGCCGAATGGAATCGGCAATTGTCAGATTCCGCCGCCACGGATCGACTCGCGATGACTGTAGGCAAGCGGTGCGTGACTTGGCCGATGTACTCGAAGCGTTGAGGCCCGAGATGGAGGGAGTGATCTCCAATAAAGATGAGGGCGACCTCTTCAATATTGCCAACAACTTCAGTATTCGTCATAACAGCGATAAACAAAAAGCCGAGTATGATCCGGTGTGGCTGAGTTGGATGTTCTACTTCTATCTCTCAACGATCCACGTCATTCTCAGGCGTATCGAGCGAGCGAAGAAAGAGGCGGCGAAGGCTAGCGGTAGTAGTCCTGAGCGGAAGCTGCCGGACAACTAAAGGCGGTATTCGGCGCAATACCAAACCCGGATGACGCCGTTGAGCGGGCGCCCGCCGCGCCAAAGCTCCGGGACGGCCACATGTGCCGCGCGCTGGTGATTAACCCTTGCCGCATGGTCGTCCAGACAACCAGCCGGCCTCGGGCAACTCTCAACGGATCACGCCCTACTCGGAAACTGGCCCGAAGTCGCATTCTGGAATGTTGAGTTCTCACTACATGGCCGGCAAGCCCTGAGCTCAACCCCGGACCGCACCAGGAGCCTAACGCTACAATAAAAGGCTCTAGTTATGCCCGCTTTTCAGATCCAACCGCTTCGGGAGATTCTCGTCCGTCCCGCGCTGCCTGAGGCCCTCTCACGCCTTTCCGAGATCGCCTATAACTTCATGTGGTCCTGGGACCACAACATCCGCGCGCTCTTCCGCCGCCTCGACCCGGTCCTCTGGAAGCAGAGCAACCACAACCCCATCATCTTGTTAGCCCGCCTGCCGCAGCAGGCTTTGGAACGCGCCGCCGCCGACGCCCGCTACCTCGCCGTCTACAAACGCGCCTGCGAACGCTACGACGCCTACCTCGGCGCCCCACCCAAGCATGCCGGACAACTGGTCGCGTACTTTTCGATGGAATACGGCCTGCTCGACTGCATGCCGATCTACTCGGGCGGCCTCGGCGTCCTCTCCGGTGACCACCTCAAGTCGTCGAGCGATGCGGAAATCCCGCTCGTCGGCATCGGTCTGCTGTACCAGCGCGGTTATCTCACCCAGGTCCTGAATCCCGACGGCTGGCAGACCGAACGCAACCCGGTCAACGACTTCTACACCCTCCCCGTCCGCGAATGTAAAAACGCCGACGGCAGCGACATCATCGTCACCGTCGACCTCCCGTCCGGCCGGGTCTACGTCAAGGTCTGGTGGATCGACGTAGGCCGCGTCAAGCTGTACCTGCTGGACACGAACATCCCGCAGAACGAAAGCGTCGAACATCGCGACATCACCGATATGCTCTACGGCGGCGACTCCCGCCAGCGCATCCGGCAGGAAATCGTACTGGGCATTGGCGGTCTCCGCGCGCTCGAAGTGCTGGGCCTCAACCCGACGGTCTATCACATGAATGAAGGCCATTCCGCCTTCATCTCCATCGAACGCATCCGCCTGCTGATGGAGCGCGAACGCCTGTCGCTCGAAGAAGCCATTGAAGCCGTCCGTTCCAACAGCGTCTTCACCACACACACCTCCGTACCCGCCGGCATCGACCTGTTCGACAACGGCCTCGTCTACGAGTTCTTCGCCGACTACTGCCACAAAGCCGGCATCAACTTTGACGCCTTCCTGTCCCTCGGCCGTATGCGCAACACTGGACCGCAGGATCGCTTCTCCATGGCCATCCTCGCCATGTTCACGTCGTCGTACCGCAACGCTGTATCGCTCCTGCACCGCGGGGTGTCCCAGGACATGTGGGCGAGCCTCTGGCCCAACCTCCCCACCTGGGAAGTGCCCATCACCTCCGTTACCAACGGCGTCCATCTGCCCACCTGGGTGAACGGCGACCTCGCCACCCTCTACGATCAGCACCTCGACCCCGACTGGCGCGACCGCAACACCGATCCCAAGGTGTTTGAAGGCGTCAAGGACATCCCCGCGCAGGATTTGTGGGAGGTCCACAACAAGCGCAAACGCCGCGCCGTACAGTTCTTCCGTGACCGTACTAGCGCAGCCGCCCTGGCTCGTAAGGCTCCGCCGTCTGAAGTCCGGCGCATGCAGGAACTGTTCGATCCGGAAATCTTCACCATCGGCTTTGCCCGCCGCTTTGCGACATACAAGCGCGCGACCCTCATCTTCAAGGATTTCGACAAGCTCAAGCGCCTGCTCAACGATCCCAAGCACCCCGTACAGATCGTCATCGCCGGCAAGGCGCACCCCAAGGACACCCCCGGCAAGACCCTGATTCAGGAAATCGTGGCCCTGTCGCGTGACCCCGGCACCAACAACCGCCTGATCTTCCTCGAAGACTACGGCATCCAGGTGGCTCGCGAAATGGTGCAGGGTGTCGACCTCTGGCTGAACAATCCCAAGCGCGGCGAAGAAGCCTGCGGTACGTCGGGTATGAAGGCCGCGATAAACGGCGTGCTGAACCTGTCCATCCTCGACGGCTGGTTCGATGAAGCGTACGAACAGAGCGGTAGCTGGGCCATCGGCGGTCGCGAAGAGTACACCGACGATCAGGACATGCTGCACGCCCGGGCTATTTACGCGACCCTCGAAAACGAGATCCTGCCCGCGTACTATGACGGCCGCGAGCGCGGCATCCCGATGGAATGGATGCGCCGCGTCAAGCAGTCGCTCACCTACGTCAGCCCGGTGTTCTCGTGCCAGCGAATGGTGGAAGAGTACAACTCCGAACTCTACGCCCCCTCGCACAAAGCCTGGCAGGACGTCAGTTCCGAAGGCTTCGCCAAGGTCCGCAAGTCCAGCGGCTGGCTGCAAAAGGTACGTGAAGCGTGGCCGCGCGTCCGCTTCGTCAACCTCGGCGGCGAACCGGCCAACCCGGTGTCCACGGGTACGCGCATTCCGCTCGAAGCTGTGATCGACCTTGCCGGTCTCGCGCCGGAAGATGTCCGCGTGGAAGCCGTACTCGGTCGCGTCGGCGTTACCGGTCAGTTGGAAGACACGCAAGTGATCGTGTTGCCGCCGGTGAGCCAGGATGGCGGCGGCTACAAGTTTGGCCGCGAGGTCCTGCCGCATCACACGGGCCGCTTGGGTTACGCACTGCGCGTTTGCCCCAACCGGTTCGACGATCCGTTAACCCGTCCGTGCTATTCGCTCATTACTTGGGCCGGAGTGTAAAACGTCAATGAAACGTCTGTTTGTCGCGACGGCCGCCTGTGCGGCTTGCCTAACTTCGGTGGCTGTCGCCCAGACAGCGCGTTTTCAGGACGATCGGGGCATCGCCCGCATCGACAAGTTGCGGACCGCCTTCCCGGAAATCGAGAAGGTGTTCGAGCGCTACCACACACAGCGCCGGACACCCGGTTCCGCCTGGGGCATCATCATCGACGGTCAACTCATGTACGTCAAAACCTTTGGCGTACGCGAGAAGAAATCCAACGACCCCGCCACCCCGGACACCGCCTTCCGCATCGCGTCCATGACCAAAAGCTTCACCGCCGCCGCGGTGTTGAAGCTCCGCGACGAAGGCAAGCTTTCCCTCGACGACAAGCTCGAAAAGTGGATACCGGCGTTCAAAAACTACAAGTACCCGACCTCCGATAGCGACGTCCTCACCGTCCGCCACATCTTGTCCCACAGCGCGGGCTTCCCGGAGGACAACCCCTGGGGCGACCGGCAGATGGGCGAACCGCTCAACTCACTCGACCAATGGATTCGCAAGGGCATTCCGTTTTCGACAACCCCCGGCACCACGTACGAGTACTCGAATTACGGCTTTGCACTGGCTGGCGAAGTGGTCGCCCGCGCCTCCGGCATGCCGTACCGCCAGTATTTGGAATCGAAGATCCTGAAGCCGCTGGGCATGAACGCCTCGTCGCTCGAACCCGAAGCGCTGCCCGCCAACGTTCGCGCCACTGGGTACGGTCTGCGCGGCAACGAAGAGTACTTTGAGATCCCGTCGCTCAAGCACGGCTCATTCGGTGCGATGGGCGGCCTGGTCACCACGGCCAACGATCTGGCCAAGTGGATCGCCTTCCAACTCGACGCCTTCCCCCCGCGTGACGACAAAGACAGCCCGGTACTCTCCCGAGCTTCCCGCCGAGAGATGCAAAAGCTCTGGCGTACCGGCAATTTCGCCGTCGACCGTGAGCCTCGCCTGCGCGCCACCAGTGGCGGCTACGGCTATGGCCTCGGCGTCTCGCAGGATTGCCGCTTTGGCCACATCGTAGGCCACGGTGGCGGCCTGCCCGGCTTCGGTTCGTACATGATGTGGCTCCCCGAGTATGGCGTCGGCATGATCGCCATGACCAACCTGACGTACTCCGGCCCCTCGCAAGCCTTGAGCGAAGCCTTCGACGTCCTGCTGCGCACGGGCGCCCTGCAGCCTCGCGTACTACCACCGGCCCCGGTCCTGACCTCCACTCGCAACGCCATCGCCGATCTGTGGAACAACTGGGACGACAAGAAGCTCGAAAAGATCGCCGCCAACAACCTGCTGATGGACCTCTCCGTCGCGGATCGCCGCGAGGACATGGAAACCGTCCGCAAGCAGGTGGGCACGTGCCGTACGCCCAGCGAAGTGGTGCCGGAGAACCTCCTGCGAGGAGCCTTCCGTATGGGTTGCGAGAAAGGCGAGGTGGAGGTCGTGTTTACCCTTGCGCCAACCAATCCGCCCACGATTCAGTTCCTGAACTTCCGTCCGATCGTTATGCCGACCGCGGCCATGAAGGCAGTGCTCGATCAAGGCGCGTCCAAAGCCGGCTGCCAGCTCACCAAGCTGTTAGGCGGCGACGGAACACGAGTGTCGGTAGGCTTACTCGAATGCGCCGCAGGTCAGCAAGCGATGCTGACGGCGCAGATCGACGCCAACGGTAAGGAAACGACCCAACTTCGCCGCGCACCAGGCGCACGCTGCGCGCCGTAATGGACGAGAAGCGCTAGTATGTAGGCAGAAGGGAAGCGGACTCCGCCGATGAAGGTCCACGACGCAGAACCAAAAGCCCCGGAAATCGCACCTGCGACGCCGCAGCGCCCTCGCGATAACGCTACAATCGCCCTGCTCGAAAGCTGGCTCGAAGAAGACGCCAAGATGACTCCCGAAGAGGCCGCCCAAGCGGAAAAAGAATTGGAGGAGTTTCTGCAGGCGCTAAATCGAAATCGTGTAGAAGCAGGTGAGAGACCTCTGTTCGAGTGAGGCGGCTGATCTTCCTCGATTCCACGCCGCTTGGAATACTCTCACATCCGAAGCCAGAACAGTCTTCTGCCATCACCAACTGGGTCATTGCGCTCGAAACCGCCGGGTGCCGTATCGTCGTACCCGCAATCATCTACTACGAGGTGCGGCGCGAGTTCCTTCGTGCCGGCCTCACCCGCAGTCTCCGGCGTCTGGAAGCATTCGCTCACGCCGAACCCGGACGCTATCTCTCGCTTACCGATGGTGCCCTGGACCACGCCGCGACACTCTGGGCAGATGCCCGCCGTCGTGGCCGCCCCACCGGCGACCCCAAAGGCCTCGACATCGACGTGATCCTGGCGTCGCAAGCCCTGTCGCTAGGTACCGGCGCAATCGTTGCCACCAGCAACGTCAAGCACCTCCAACAGTTCTGCGACGCCACACATTGGACCGAAATCCAACCCTAACTTACGCCGCCGTCGCCGACATCCGTCTCGCCGTACCCCCAGCAATCTCAGGGCGGAACCGCTTCACCGCCAACGTCCCGAACCCCAAGAACCCCACCAGCAATGCCAACTGCGCGATCGCAAACGGAGGCTCCTGCTGCGTCGGCGCCAGCGCCTTTAACGCCGGTACCTTCAGGAAGGCCTGCGCGATCAGTACAAACGTATTCAGATACAGCGCGATCAACGCGGGAATCACATACCCTTTGCGCCAAACACCCTGCATCCCCCGCCTGTACCTTGCCTCATACGCTACCGCCAGCACAATCAACGACAACACGCCGAAAATGTGCGATGGCAGCAGCTTTTCAAACGGAAACAGAAATCCCGTCGCACTGGTCAGAAACGTAGTCCACAAAAACCAATTGGTCCACCCTTCCAACCGCTTGCTCTGCAGCAATCCGTTGAAGACAACAAACCCCGTAGCGATGCCGACCAAACTGATCAGCACATGAACTGTGGTGAGAATCGTAAGGTACATAGCGGTGTCCCTTAACCCTTTCTCGGATAACTGTGAAGTTGTTGGAGAAATGCAAGCAGATCCGCGTTGAGCTGCTCGCGATGCGTGGCAGTAATGCTGCTGCTAGATTCTAGCCAAGAAACCGTCCACTTACTAGGCGAAACCGGCCGTTCAGCCGCTTTTTCGAAACACTCGTAACCCGCCAAACACTTCGAGCCGGTTCAACGCCCAGAACCACAATGATGTCGTGCAAATGGAACATTTCCCCAGTTTTCCGATCTACAGGTTTGGAGGAGATCCCCCTTTGATGATTCGCACCTCGAGAGGACGGCCCAGAGCGTTTGACAAGGATGAAACGCTCGAAAAAGCGATGTTCCTGTTCTGGGATCGTGGATTTGAAGGCGCCTCACTCGACGACCTGACCGCGACCATGGGCATCAGTCCATCCAGCCTGTACTCCGCCTATGGCGGCAAGGAAAAGCTGTACTTCGCGGCGCTCGACCGCTTTCTCGCCACCCGCGGCAACTTCTGGGCGTCCATCCTGGACGAACCCGGCATCCCCACGCGCGAGGCCTTCCGGCGTCTCTTTTCGACGGCCGCGTTTGAACTGCTACGCTCCGATCAGCCCGCCGGCTGTATGCTCGCCATCGCAGGCACGCATATGGGACCCGGCGCCGCCAAGATTCGTGAGGGCATCCGGGAACGCCGCCAGCGTGTCATGGAAAGCTTTGCCAACCGTGTCGAACGGGGCAAGCAAGAAGGCGATCTCCCGCCGGACACCGACGTCGCGTCACTCGCGCATTATCTCTTCGCGGTCTACCAGGGCCTTGCGACGCAAGCGCGCGACGGTGTAGACCGTCCTACGCTCCTTGCCATCGGCCGCAACGCCACCACCTGCTTCCCCAAGGCCACCGGTGGCGGGGGAACCGGGCGTATGCCGGACCCGCCGCAGCAGCAGCAACAACCGGAACCACAGGAAAGCAAGCAGCAGGATCTTGAAGACGGCCTGCCTCCACAGCAGCAGCATCGCGACGCGGCCGCATAAGGACAGCTTGAGATCGATAAGCTAGTTCTGAAGACATGCTCGTCGATCTGTTGCTCCTTGCGGCCTCGCTCGCTCTTTTGCTGGTCACCGCCAAGTACTTCGTAGACGGCGTCTCCGGCATCGCCGCCTTGCTTGGTGTACCCGAACTCGTCATCGGCATGACCGTGGTCGCCTTCGGCACCAGCGCGCCGGAACTTGTCGTCAATACGCTCTCGGCCGTCCGCGGAGAAACGGCGCTCGCCTTTGGCAACATCGCCGGAGCCTGCCTGCTCAACGCTGGCTTCGTACTCGGCATCACCGCGCTCATTCGGCCGCTTCGCGTCGCGCCGTCCATCATCACGCGCGAGATCCCGATGCTCATCGTCGCCTCGCTCGCCCTGCTCGTCCTGGCCAGTGACCAACTGCTCAACCACGCCGTCGAAGCGGATGCCTGGGGCAGGTCCGACGGCCTGATCCTTCTTCTGCTGTTCTCGATTTTTCTCTACTACACGGCGCGTGAAGCCGTCGCCGCTGGCCGGAACGACCCTTTTGCCGAAGAGGTACGCGAAGAAGCCGAAGCCAACGCCGGACCTCGCCATTCGATGCCGCTGCTCCTGGGCATGACCGCCGGCGGACTCATCGGCCTCTCGCTCGGCGCCCAATGGACCGTAGAGTTCGCCGTCAACATCGCGTTATCGCTTGGCGTATCGCAGGCAGTGGTCGGCCTCACGATCGTGTCGCTCGGCACCACGCTCCCCGAGCTTTCCACCTGCATCATCGCCGCACGGCGCGGCAATTCGGACATCGCGCTCGGCAACGTCGTAGGCTCCAATATCCTGAATTTGCTGGGTATCGGCGGCATCGTCAGCAGCATCCGCCCCGTACCCATACCGCCCGGTGGCCATCAGGACCTGCTGTTTCTCGCCGTACTCACCGTGATCCTGCTGCCCATCGCCATCCGCAGTGGCCGCACCATCACGCGCGGCGAAGGTGCTGTACTACTGGCGTCGTTTACTGCGTACATGGGTTGGCGAATCGCCGGAGCCCTCTAGCTCACCGCTTCTTCCACCGCTCGCGACCCCACCGTCCGGTTCCGGATCACCTCCAGAATCGCCGTGGCAAACGCAAAGCATACAGGACCCAGAATGATGCCCGGCGCGCCCAGCCAGATCAGGCCGCCGAGCGTCGCCACAAACACCGTTGTGGGATGAATTTGGATCTCTTTGCCCACCAGAATCGGGTACAGGATGTTGTCGATGGTGCTCACCACCAGCAGGCCCCAGGCAGTGAGGATCGACGCTTTGCCCCAGTTGCCCTGTAGCGCCAAACCACCGGCTACAGGAGCCCAAATCAGAAAGGACCCCAAGGACGGCACCAGCGACATCAGCGCCATAATGCAGCCCCAAAGCAGAGCCGCGGGAATCCCCAAAAGCCAGAACATCGTGCCGCCCAGGAACCCTTGAATGGACCCTACAAAGAGCGTGCCGTACAGCGTGGCGCGAACCATCGCCGCTACGCGCCGCAGCACCTCATCGGCCTCCTTAGGCGACAACGGCATCAACCCACGAAACGTCTGCATGCCCTTGGCCTGATCCCGCAGCATAAAGAAGACAAAGAACTGCGCCACCACCAATTGCGACACCGCCACCACAGACCCTTGGAACCAGCCGCCAACCCAGCTAGCGGCATGCTTGGCCTCTTCCTCAAAGCTGACATTCTCGCGCGCCCAATCCACCCACTCCGCGACCTTGGGATGCCGCTTCATGCTGGCTTCAAATTCACCCGAGGCCACCATGCCCTGCACCACCTGGTACCCATGATTCGCCTCACGAGCGACCTGCCGCCCCACCAGAATCGCAGGCGCGAGCAGGCCCACCACCAGGATCACAACGGTGAGCCCCGCCGCGATACTCGGCCAGTCCGGCATCCGCTGCAGGATCCGGCGATGCAGTGGCGCTGCCCCAATCGACAAAGCCAACGCCCAGGTCAACGGCGGAACAAACGGAGCCGCCAGCAGCACGCAGATCACGATGCTTACGACCGCGATCGCAATCAGCGACCCGCTCGACAAATGCTGCCGCTGCATCACACCACCTTCTTTCGGGTCGCGCAGCACACCAAAGACTGTCCGAACGGAAAGTTCACTCCGTACTTGGACAGCCGGCATTCCAGCCGCAAACAAGCCTCGAGGATCCTGTTCAGCCACGCCGGCGGCATCTCTAACCCGCTCGCCGGCGGAGCCTTCGTCAGCGGTTCCCAAACCCGGAACTTCAGCCACGCCACGGGCGACAGAAAGAAGTTGAAGTAACTGATGCGTTCAATCTGGAACCCCGCCTGTTCCAGTCCCTCGCACAGGCGCTGCCTGCTGAACCGTTGCCGTTCCCAGGTGAACTCCGAATGCCGGCTTCGCAGCGCTTCCATCGCCGACACGCGGATCAGTAGCGACCCGCCCGGCTTCAGGACGCGCATAAATTCTTCAAACGCCAAGTGTTCCCGGCCTTTCTCCAGATGCACCACCACATCCAGCGACAGCAATAGATCGAGTGACCCGGAAGCAAACGGCAACGCCCGTATGTCTCCCGCCACCAGATGGCTCAACCCCATGTCCGCAGCATGCTGCAGGCCCTCGGGTTCCAAATCGAGCGCGATCAACGGTGTCGTAGAGTAACGGCGTTCAAACTGCAGCGCGAACCCTCCGGTGCCACAACCGGCTTCTGCGGCACGCTCTACCGACCCCTTGCGTAACAAAGGATCGAGCCACAGAAAGACGATCTCCCGCATGCCCCGGAACCACCAGAACTGTTCTTCCGTCTTCCGGATGTTGCGGAACTCTTCCGCATTCATCGAGCACATAGCGGGCCGGAACTAAGCTTGCAATTTTGGGACCGGAGTTATGCTACTCCGAAGTTGCCACCCTGGATTCCTCCCGAAGCGGAAGGGCCGGTCGGACCACAATGCGCCAATACAGCGCCAGAATGTGTCCAAAGGTGCGAAGAAGAGGGATAGGCCGGAAGAACTGGCTCTGGCCATGCAGTCGCGGCAGATGTGTCACCGGCGTTTCCAGTGCCCGGTACCCCGCCGTTTCCAATTGACGCACCATTTCCAGACAAATGGTTCCACTGGTGGCGGTCAGCGCCGGTACATCCAGGCAATTCCGGCGGATCAGTCGGAAGTCGCAATCGATGTCGCGCAGCTTGATACGGAACAGGGTCCGCGCACACAGGTTGTACATCGTACCAATGAAGATGCGATGCCAGGAATCGGCACGGGTCGTCTTGAAGCCGTTCACCCAGCAAACGCCCGGTCCTAACAACGTCAGTAACTTGGTGATCTCCGCCGGGTCGTACTGTCCGTCGCCGTCCGTATAGAAGACGAAATCCTTGGTTGCCGTTGCGAACCCCGAACGTAGCGCCGCGCCGTACCCCCGGTTCACCGGATGCGTCACCACCCGAAAGCGTTCGGTCCCGTAGCGGACCTGGAGCGCAGCCAGCACTTCTGCTGTGTTGTCTTTACTGCCGTCATTCACGACAATGACCTCAAAGTCAGAAACGCTTTGTTCGAGAGTAGCCATAGCCGTCTCGACAAGGCCCCCGATTGTCTGTGCGTCTCCGTACGCGGGAAAGAAAACGCTAACGCTAACTGGCGGCGGCGCGCCAACTGTCCAGGTCTGAGGCAAAAAGAACTCCTGCGACACATCCCGGATCGAGTGCTCTAGGGTATTTCTGGAACGCGGCCTCGTCTCCGGTTTTTGGAAGTATAGCAGTTGGTTACACCCGAAGTTAAGATTTTTGAAGAAAATTGTTAAGAAAGCAAAGAAAAGTAATGCACTGGTATGACGGTCACGACCAACACGCAGAAGCCTTCCGCCAGCGCCGCAGTACCACTATTGGCGTAGTAGAAGTACAGCGCTGGGCAGCCCAGCTACCGCCAAAAGCCAAAGTCGCGGACCTCGGCTGCGGCTTCGGCTACCCTCTAACCGCCGCATTGGTCAACGCCGGATGTTCGGTCTACGGAGTGGACCGTTCGCCCAAATTGTTGAAAATGTTGGAAGCATCGCTGCCGCAAGTGCGTACCGAATGCGCGGATGTACTTTCGGCTACATGCAATGGTGAGAAGGACTTCGACGCCTGCCTGGCTTGGGGACTGTTCTTCCTACTATCGGAATCGGATCAGCGGCAACTGATCGCCAAGGTAGCAACCATTCTGCGCCCCCAGGGTGAACTTCTGTTCACCTCGCCTCGCCAGCCGCTACGCTGGCCCGACGCGCTCACCGGCGTACCGTCCGTGTCTTTGGGAGAGGACGAGTACCGCAAGGTCCTGCAGGAAAACGGTTTCGACCTGTTCGAGCAATTCCAGGACGAGGGCGAAAACCACTACTACCACTGTCGCCTGCACTATCACCTTTGTGTCAGTTCGGTCTGACACCAAAAACTTATCACCTTTGTGTCAGTTCGGTCTGACACCAAAAACTAACCGCAAAGGTGGGGACCCCGCACCCGCTACTTTGGCTTTGCCCCCACCGCTGACAGCAGCCGTACCACCTCGTCCTGACCGCCGTCCTTGGCCAGATCCGCCGCCGTCTTGCCTGTCTTGTTCTTGACCCCCGGATTCGCCCCGCGCGCCAGCAGCAGTTTCACCATATCCACCCGGCCCCAAGACGCCGCATGATGCAGTGGCGTAGCCCCGGACTCGACATCCACCGCGTCCACCGCTGCGCCTTTGTCCAGCAGCAACGCCGCCACTGCTGTATGCCCGGCCAGCGCCGCGTCATGCAGCGGCGTACCCCCGGTGGAACTCCGCGTATCGACATTCGCATTCCGGCTCAGCAGAAACGTCACCATCTCCACATGACCCTTCAACGCCGCCGCGTGCAACGGCGTGAACCCGTCGTACCTCGAGTCAATCATCTTGGGGTCGCGAATCAACATCATCTCGACCACCTCCATGTTGCCCCGCATCAGCGCATCCTGCAGCGCTCGCCGGCTCGTATCCCCGCTGCCGGACATCTTCGCCCCGCGGCGCATCAGGACATCGGCCGCCCGTGCATGCCGGTACCGCAGCGCCTCGTCCAAAGGAGTCGCTCCCGCCGCGTCATAAGGATTGATCTCCACCCCGGCATCCAACAGCGCCTCGATCGCCTCGGCATGACCCTTCGATGCCGCCTCATGCAACGGCGTCACCCCGGTGTCTTTGTTATGGGCATTGGCGTCGGCGCCAGCCGCGATCAGCAACTTCACCATTGCCGCATAACCGCGCCAGGCGGCCTCATCGATCGGCGCACTCCCGCTGGCATCCCGCGCATTGACGTTGGCCTTGGCCGCAATCAACATCTCGGCCAGTTTGCCGTACCCGCGTGCCGCCGCAATGTGCAACGCCGTACTTCCGCTTCGGTACGTAGCATTCACATTCGCGCCCCGCTCGATCAGGATCCGCGCTGCCTCCACATGATTCGTAGTGACGGCATAATGCAGTGGCGTGGACCCCGCTTCCAGATGCTTCGCGTCCACCAGAGCGCCACGATCCAGCAGCAGTTTCACCAATGCAGGATCGCCATTCCACGCCGCATCATGCAGCAGCGTACCGCCCAACGCATCGCGATGGTTCACCGGCAGCGCCTGATCCAGAAACTGCCGTACCTTGGCTGCATCGCCTTCCTTGGCGGCCTTGTGCATCTGCTCGATCAGAGCAGGTTGCGCCAGCAGAACCAGAAAGGGAAGCGCCAACATAATCGGTTATTTCTTGGCCGCCGGTGCCGCCGCTTGAATCAGCGGGTCCAGCTCCTTAAAGAGACTCTCGCCCTCGATGACATCATGCGTGCTATCGGAATGCCCAAAATCCTTCACGATCTGCCCCGCTGGATTGATTACAAACAGGTGCGGCGTATCAAAGCTCGCCCGCTGCGGTGTGGCATTGAAGTATGACGCCGCTACTTGCCCCTGATCGAACACAATCGGCGACGTCACCTTGTTCTCAGCGATGTACTTGGCAACCGTTGCCTGCGTCTCGGGAGGCGTGATGACAATCTTCAAAATCGCCACCTTCTGCCCGTACCGGAGCTTCGCCTTTTCCAGCATCTTCGACAGTCCCTTGCAGTGCGGACAATCCGTCCGCATAAAGTCGATCAGCAGCCACTTGCCGCGATAATCGAGCAGGTCATAGCGCTTGAAATTCGCATCGGGAAGCGAAAAGCTGGGCGCACGGCGATTGGAGTAGGTGCCCTGTCCGAACGCCGTCATCGAAGCGACGGTCAACGCCAGAGCCATAATCCACTTCTGCATATGGCCCCACTGTATCATTAAGGGCGAGTGACCAGACGCAGCCTTTTGCAAATCGCACCGTTGGCCCTGGCAGCCTCCGGCGCAACCAAGAATTCTCAGAGCATTCCCGGCGGCCTTACCCTCAATGAGGACAACAGCCATTACTTCTACACCCGCGCCGGCCAAAAGCTGACCCCCGAGTCGGTCGCCTCCTGGGTCGATCAGTACGCCGGAACCCAGGTCCGCGAACTCATCCTCAACCCCAACTCCCAGCGCACCAGCTACGCCTCCAAAGTGTGGGACCCCATCTGGAAAGGCTACGATCCCCAGGGTCCCGACGACCAGCCGATGCTAGCCTCCACCGCTGCCGCCTCCCGCGCCGGTGTCCGCAAGTGGATCCACACTGCCTGGGAACTCGACCACTTGGGCATCGATCCCTACACCCTCTGGATCAACCGCGCGCGCCAGAAGAAGCTGTCCCCCTGGATCAGCATGCGCATGAACGACCTCCACAACGTCGACGACGACAAGAGCTTCATGCATTCGGACTTCTGGCGCCAACACCCCGATATGCGCCGTATGCAGTGGCGCACTTCCGGCGACCTCCGCGACCGCGCCTTCGACTTCGAATACGCCGAGGTCCGCGATTACCACTTCCGCTTGATCGAAGAGTATTGCGAGCGCTACGACTTCGACGGCCTGGAACTTGACTGGATGCGCTTCGGCTTCCACTTCAAGCCCGGCCGCGAACGTCATGGCGGACCGCTTCTCGATGCCTTCATGGGCCGCACCCGTGACCTGCTGAACAAATGGGAAAAGAAGCGCCGCCACAAGATTGCCCTCGGCGCCCGCGTACCCACCCGTCCGCAAACCGCCTGGGCCATGGGGATGGACGGCGCCAAGTGGGTCAACGACGGTCTCGTACAAATGCTGGTCATCACCCCGTTCTGGGCGTCCATCGAGACCGACATGCCCATCGAGCAATGGCGTCAACTCATTGGGAACAAAGCAATCCTCGGCGCGGGTCTGGAACTACTACTGCGGCCGTATCACGACTACAAAATCCAGTACAACACGCTGGAAACCGTCCGCGGCGCAGCCGCCTCGCTACTTTCCCGTGGCGCAGACCGAGTCTATCTTTTCAATTACATGGACTCGCAGACCGCCATGCCGGACCTGGAAAACTACCAGGCCCTCCTACACGAATGCGGCGACCTCAAAACCCTCGCTGGCAAGCCTCGCCGCCACGTCATCACGTACTCGGACACCTGGGCTCCGGGCGAACAACAGGGCGCTCAACTACCGCGATCGTTTGTACGTCCCGGATTCGCCATGTTCCGCCTCCATGCCGGACCTCCCATGGCCGACGCCAAGCTCCGCATCGAACTCGAAGGTGCCTCTCCAGACGCTCTGGAGATCCGCCTCAACGGTGCGGGCGACCCGCTACCCCTGATCGGCGAGGCGCCCACCGGCAGCATCCCGCATCCGCAAGGCAAGAGCTGGTATTGGAAGGCAGGCAAAACCAACGGCTGGACGGTGTTCGACGTCCAGTGCAAAACCGCAGGCGCACGCATTCACTGGGTGGAAGTTGCCGGTTCGTGAGAAACTGAGGCGATACAAACATGGCTTTCAAACTGGCGGAACGTACCGGACGGCTCGGCGTAGAAGGTGCCTTTGATGTCTTACAAAAGGCTCGCGCGCTAGAAGCGCAGGGCAAGCACATCATCCACCTGGAAATCGGCGAACCGGACTTTCCCACACCCCAGCACATCGTCGAAGCCGGCAAAAAGGCGCTCGACGACGGCTACACGCACTACGGCCCCACCATGGGCATGCCCGAACTCCGCTCGGCGATCTCGGACCGCCTGGCCACCACCCACGGCCTGCAAAATGTTGCAATCGAACGGATTGGCATCATGCCCGGCGCCAAACCCGCGCTGTTTTTCGCCATGATGGCCACCCTCGAAAAGGGCGACGAGGTCATCTACCCGGACCCCGGCTTCCCCATCTACGCCTCGCTCGTGCGCTTTCTGGAAGCCGTACCCGTGCCCATTCCGCTCGTTGAAGATCGCGGCTTTTCCTTTGACCTCAACAAGTTGAAGGATTCCATCACGCCACGCACCCGGATGCTCATCCTCAACTCGCCGCACAACCCCACCGGCGGCGTCATCCCCAAAGAGGACATCCTGGCCATCGCCGAAATGGTGCAGGGCAAGGACATCGTCGTCATCACCGACGAAATCTACGCCAGCATCTACTTTGGCGACGAGGCCCCGTTTTCCATCGCCGCTGTCCCCGGCATGGCCGACCAAACCGTCATCGTCGACGGCTTTTCCAAGTCCCACGCCATGACCGGATGGCGCCTCGGCTACGGCGTCTACCCCGCCTGGATGTCAGACGCTATCAGTAAACTGGTGGTGAATTCCAACTCCTGCACCGCCAGTTTTACACAGCGCGCCGGCCTCGCCGCCCTCAACGGACCCCAGGACGACTGCCAGGCGATGGTCGCCGAATTCCGCAAACGGCGCGACGCATTCTGTACCGCCATTGCGCAGGTACCTGGGTTCCGGTGCCCAGTACCAACGGGTGCGTTCTACGCATTTCCCAACATCGGTGGTACGGGAATTCCGGCGCGTGAGCTAGCTCACAAATTGCTGTATGACGCTGGAGTCGCCTGCCTGAGCGGCACGGCCTTCGGAGACTTCGGCGACGGCTACCTGCGCTTTAGCCTCGCTAACTCGTTGGAAAATCTAGTCACCGCAGTGGGGCGTATCCGGGATACCCTCGCAAAGGGGTAAGAGCGTAGTACACCGTCCCGGAAATACTAGTATTCTCAGTAGCTTTCGTGTGGTACGACCACCCTAGAACCATACACTGAGACCGGAGTACAAAGATCCCCAGTCCCTATTGTCTTTTAGTCCTGCCTCGGCTACAATCGTGTAGTGTACCGCACCCTGAAAAGGGGGATCGTGGAGGATTGCAACAGCGGACGATATGAAAAAAACAATAAGTTTGGCATTGCTGTTAGCGGGCTGCGCACTGGCGCAGGACCTTTGTGTAAATAACGTGGGATCAGGATGTGGACAGTGGTGGATGAATTCGTCCACGGGTGTCGACGGCGCTTACAATCATTCAACCGGCGTTTCAACCGCTTACACCGCAAACTACACAAACATAACGGCGAGCCAGGATCCGCTCAACGCGATTTTCTCCTGGACCAATAACACCACCAGCAGCAGCAACACTGCGGTAACCACCAATAATTTCATCAACGTGTGGAGCGGCCTGTCGAATTCGACGCCTACCACCACCACGACAAACAACGCCGCCAGCGGCCTGTTCATCAACGCTTCGGACTACTCGGGTTACTCGAACGTGTCCAGCTTCGTGCCCACCAACACCGGCGGTTCGACCCCGATCATGGGTGGTTCCACCAGCACTAACTCGTACGAAGCTTATCTGGCAATGATTTACGGCATCAGCTACGGAAGCACCCCCGCTCCTGTGAACAACAGCGTGGTGATCCCGAACGCCGACCCGATTCCGGAACCGGCTTCGATTCTCACCATGGGTGTTGGCGTCGCAGGTCTTGCTGTGATGGCCTATCGCCGCCGCAAGAACGCAGCCAGGTAAGTCAACAGTTCCCTTACACAGCAGTAATCGAAAAGCCCCGGTTCGCCGGGGCTTTCGTATTTTTGGGGATTGTCTGACAGGTCCGTGCTAGGACAGGAAGAACCGGAACGTCCGGCTGATGTAATCCTTCAGGTTCTGCCGCGGCACCACCGCATCCAGAAACCCGTGCTTCACCAGGAACTCGCTCCGCTGGAACCCCTCGGGCAGCTTCTGCCGGATCGTCTGCTCAATCACTCGAGGACCCGCAAACCCAATCTGCGCCCCCGGCTCCGCGATGTTCAGGTCGCCCAGCATCGCAAAGGATGCCGACACGCCACCCGTCGTGGGATCGGTCAGCAGACTGATAAACGGCAGCTTCGCCTCATCCAGGCGCATCAACGCCGCCGAGATCTTGGCCATCTGCATCAGCGACACCGCGCCTTCCTGCATGCGCGCGCCGCCGGAAGCGGACACAATCACCAGCGGCTGCCGTAGCGCCAGGCACCGTTCAATCGCCCGGGTAATCTTCTCCCCGACCACCGAACCCATGCTGCCGCCGACGAACTTCAGCTCCATCGAGCAGACCTGCGCAGCGATCCCGTTGATCTTGCCGGACCCGCAGATGATCGCATCCCGCAATCCCGTCGCCTTCTGCATCGCGCTCAGACGATCAGTGTAGGACTTTGAGTCCCGGAACTCCAGCGGATTGGTCGAAGACAGCCCCGCGTCGTGCTCCTCAAATGCGCCATCGTCAAACAGATACGCCAGCCGCGTACGCGCGTCGATCTTGAAGTGGTGGTTGCACTTCGGGCAGCAGAACATCGACTCTTCGAGCGTCTTCCGCCAGATGATCTGCCCGCAGCCGTCGCACTTCTCCCAAAGACCCTCTGTTTTGACGGTCTTCTCGGACTCCGGCGTGCCTACCGCTCCCGTCGTCTGACGGGTAAACCAAGCCATACTTAACCTAGTGTAAACCTTTTACGGCGTAAACAGAGGCAATTCGAGGATCTGCCGGACGGCGTCCATCGGATCGTTGTTGCGGATCTCCACCCGGTAGTCGGCCTTGGAGTACGCCTCGCGCCGTGTGTTGTACAGTTGTTCGAACCGCTCGGGATCCCGCGCCAGAGGCCGGTCCGTCGCCCCTTCCAGGCGTCGCCGAATCAGCTCCAGCGGCGCATCCAGCCATACTGCGATGCCGTTGTCCTGCAGCAACCGGATGTTCGCTTCCTGCGCGAACGCACCGCCACCCAGCGCCACCACCATCGGACGGCCGCTCTGGATCATGCGTACGCGCTTGCGCAAGCACTCCGTCTCGATCGACCGGAACGCCTCCTCGCCACCTGTATCAAAAATGTCGGCGATGGACGTACCCTGCGAACTCACAATGTCCGCATCCATATCGACGAAGCTCCACCCCAGCTCATCCGCGAGGCGCTCGCCGATGGTGGTCTTGCCGCTACCCATGAATCCGGTCAGGTACAGTCCCGGAGTACGCTTCAGCTTGAGGATCATTCGTCAAAGGGGATAATGGTAGCATATGCCATCGCCGCTACTGCCGTTGTTCCCCCTTCAGGCAGTGCTCTTTCCCCGGACCCCCATGCCGCTCCACATCTTCGAGGAGCGCTACCGTGAAATGTTCGGTGAAATCCTGGCCGAAAAGGGCAACGAGTTCGGCATCGTCCTCGCCACCACCAAAGGCATCGCGAACCTCGGCTGTACGGCCATCGTCGACCGCGTCATCGAACGCTATGAAGACGGCCGCCTCGACATCTCTACCGCCGGCCGCCGCCGCTTCGAAATCCAAAGTGTGGACGAGGAGCGCCCCTTCCTCCGTGGACGCGTCGAGTTCTTCGACGACGAAGAGGACTCCGTCGCTCCCGACGATGACGTCGAACGCGCCACCGAGGTCTGGAAGGAACTGTCCCAGTTCACCGGCGTCGAACACGAACCCCGCTGGACGGACCCGCAGGTCAGCTTTCAAATCGCGGCCTCCATCCCGGACCTGGAGTTCCGCCAGTCCCTGTTAGGCATCCGCAGCGAAACCCGCCGCTTGAAGCACATCGCCGAGTTCCTGCCCGCGTACCTGCAGAAGCAGAAGTACACCCAGCACATCCAGAAGGTGGCCCCCCGCAACGGGCACGGCAAACGCCGTGTCGAGGAGCAGGAATAGCACGATGCCCGTCGAAATCCACGGGCGCCAGCACCTCATCTTCGACGCCGACGATACGCTCTGGGAGAACAACATCTACTTCGAGCGGGCCTTCGACGAGTTCGTGGATTTTCTCGCGCACTCCTCGCTCAGCGCCACCCAGGTCCGCGACATCCTGGATGAACTCGAAGCCGCCAACGCCAAGATCCACGGCTACGGCAGCCACCGCTTCGGCAAGAACCTGCAGGAGGTCTACCAGCACCTCTGCGAGCGTCACGTCTGCGACGCCGACTTGGCGACAGTCATGAGCTTCGCCGAGCGCATCCTGGAAGCCCCAATGGAGCTACTCCCCGGCGTCGAGGACACCATCGCCTACCTCGCCGCCTGCGGGCATGACCTGCTGCTGCTCACTAAAGGAAACCCCGACGAGCAGCAGATGAAGATCGACCGTTCAGGTCTCGCGCACTATTTCAGCCATACCCGTATCGTGCGGGAGAAGAACACCTCGGTTTACGAGAGCCTGGCTGTGGAACGCGACCTCGACATCGCAAGGGCGTGGATGATCGGCAACTCCCCAAAGTCCGACATCAATCCGTCGCTCGACGCGGGCCTAAACGCGATCTACGTCCCCCACGAGCGCACCTGGATCCTGGAGAAAGCAGAGATCCGCCAGCCCACCCGAAGCCACTTGCTGACGGTCGAACGGTTTACCGAGCTACGGGAGCTATTCCGCTAGAGGAAGGTCTTAAGAGGCAAGTAGGCATCCCCCTTTTGTGTCAGACCGGTCTGACACAAAAGGCATAGACACAAAAGGCATAGACCATTTCTACAGGCGTACGGACATCCCCTAATTCAGGAAGGGACGGGAGCAGCTTCCGCTACCCCCATCCCCGGGTCCGCACTTGTGTTGTAAGGGCAGACGCCGCCAAGTGCGCCGCGTGCGAAATGGCCCCTGCAGTTATCTTGCGTATCAGGTTTGTATGACGGTACCGATCTGGAGGATCAATCCACTAGGGTCTTCCGCGTAACGTCCAAGGGTAGTACGTACCGAACGACCAGGCGCGCGCGTTTACTTCTTCTTCCGAGTGGCAGGTGCCGCCGCCGTACCCTTCTTCTTTGCTGGCGCCGGCGCCGCCGCTTTCGGAGCACCAGCAGCAGCCGCCGCCGGACCAGGACGCTCCACCCGGGCCCCCGACATCATCCACAACGTACCCCACTCCCGTAACTGCGTCCGCGTATCCTTACGACCCGCAAACCAGTCCTCATGGTGGAAGTTGCCGAAGTTGCCCTGCCCGCGCTCCGGCTCATCCAGATCCCCCAGTGCGATGTTCAAGCCCATCGGCTTGTTCCCCATCGCCGGCGAGTAAAACTTCCCAGGCTCCACCTCCAGACACGGGTCAAAGTTCACCGCCCACTCAATCACGTACCCCTTACGCTTGTCCTTCGACAACCGCCGATTGAGGTCAAACGGCCTTGCGACAGCTTCCATCGCCCCGCGCTCGATCCATTCGCGATACGTATTCCACGCCGCTTCCTTGCTACGAGGCTCGCCTTCAAGCAATCCTCCCTTGCCCACGCCACCCAGGCGGGACTTGGTGAGGTTCACCACCATCTGCCAGGACGACCCGTCCCCTGCCGCATTCTCATTCCCCGTCCATTTGTTGGACGCGTTGATCAGCAGCTCCATCTCATCGCCGAACCACGGCCAGCCCTCGCGGGTCAGCTCGTGAGCCTTGGCGTTATTGGACGGCAGCCAGCGCGGCGTGTCGATCCCGTACAGCACGTCGTCGACGACCTCAAAAGCAAAGTACAACCGCTTGCCGTCATGCTTCACCCAGCCATGCAGCGACAAGTCGTTGGGATCGGTGGTTTTGGAAAACTGTGGGGTCCACGTCTCGACGCCATAAAATTGCGTCGCATCGTCCCACTCCCCGGGCGAAATCACGCCGTCAATGGACGGAGTCTTGCCGGGAAAGGCATACAAAGAAGTTGGGAATTCACCAGAACAAAGAGGTACTGCAAGGAATAACAAGAAGGAAAGGCAGGAAACTCGCACGGGACCAGAAAAGAACTAACGCTTACGTGTCGTCGACTTCTTGGGGGCGGGCGCCTGGCTCGTATTTACGCCAAGCGCCTTCAGGTAATCTTTCGAACGTGCCACCAGCGGATTACCGGGGAACTTCTCCACCACCGTCTGGAACTCCTTCTTGGCGTCCGTACGGCGGCCCAGCTTCACCAGCGCCATGCCCTTCTTAAAGTGAGCATCAGCTACCCGGCTCGAATCCGGATACGCATCCATAACCTTCGTGTACTCGCGAACCGCGCTGTCAAAGTCGTCCCGGCGAAAGTGCACCTCGCCGATGTAAAACTGCGCGTCAGCGGCCTGCTGCGTGTTGCCGTAGTTCTTCAGGTAATCCTGAAAGCCCTGCAGCGCCAGGTCAAAGCTACCCGCCAGCATGTCGCGATTCGCGTCGTCAAAAATCTTCTGCGCGGAAGCCAGCGGCACTGCACCGGTACCACCGGTCGTATTCGCGGCCATGCCATCGCCGCCACCCGCGGCAGGAGGCGCTGCCGGAGGCGTCTGAATCACCTGGATCATCTTCTGCAACTCAGCGATTCGCGCGTCCAGCTTGCCCAGTCGGCTGTTCAGATCGGCAACCGAATTCGACAGGCCCTGAAACTGATCGGCCATCGAATCCACTTTGCCGCCCATGCTGGTCATCGGCGAACTCACATTGCGCGTGATCTCGCCCAGCTTGTCATTCATGTCCTTCTGCGTCACCGCCAGCGTCGCCGTGAGCCGGTTCACGACATCCAACGTCGTACGCAGGTTCTCCGTGATCGCCGCGAACTTCTCGTCCTGCGTCCGCTGCATTGTGCGGACCTGCTCCTGCAGCAGCCCCATGTCGCGCTGCATCTGGATGATCATGTCCTTCTGGTTTTGTGCGGCCAAAATGCCGGACGCGCCCAAAAGAAGGCTGCATAAAGTGGTTGAGCGTCGAATCATCGTGTTGCTACTGCCGTTGTCTCCGGGATTAGTGCCATGCATAAAGGCGAGGCGCAACCTGTGGGGTCGGCCTCGCCATCTGCTTGTCTAACTTCAGTGTACCGTCTGCGCTTACTTACTGCGCAGCAAAATGTACGCGGCGGTTCTGCTGCCAGCAGCTTTCCGTCGCTTCGCTGCAGGTCTGGCGTTCCTTGCCAAAGCTCACCGTCTTCAGCCGGTTTTCCGCTACGCCCAGGCCCTTCAGGAAGTCCATAGCGGCCTGCGCGCGCTTGTCGCCCAGAGCCACGTTGTAGGCGTCCGAACCACGCTCGTCGCAGTGACCTTCGATCACAATCGACGTGCCGGTGTAGTTGTCGTCCGAGAAGAAGCGCTTGATGGCGGCCGCGTCGTTGGTCAGAACGCCACGGGCGTCGTCACGGATCGAGAAGCTGTCGTAGTCGAAGTAAGCATCCTGCACTTCCTGCGACAGGAACTCGCTGGCCGAACGGCGGGTCGTCACGGTCGGCTTGGCCACGGGCGGAGCTTCGGGAGCGGTCACGCGGACGCTAACGGTCATGCTACTGGTGCCGCCAACGCCACGCGCGATCAGAGTGTAGGTGGTGTCGTTCGAAGGATACACCTGGCGGGTGCCGCTCGCCTGTACCGATCCGATACCCTGGTCGATCGACACATCGCTGGCGCCGGAAATCGACCAGCGCAAGGTCGACGGGCTGCCCTTCACAACGGTGCTGGGTTCGGCGGTAAAGGCGGAGATCACAGGCTTCTCAGCGGGCTTCGGCGCCTCGGTGGGAGCAGGCGGCGGCGGGGGCGGGGCGCTCGATGCGACAGTCTTCTTGCCGCAGGCGGTGCCAAACAGCGCCAGCGCGCAGGCCGCCGTAAGTGCGACGTTCACAAATTGGCGTTTCATATGGTTCTCTTGAATCCTCCTAAAAAGATTTCGGATATATCGGTTGTGGTCTATTGCAGAGCAGTCTTGCTCCAGACCGGTTTCTCGTTATTGCCAGCCGAGGTCAATTGCTTGACGTTGGTCCCATCGGCGAGCATCGAATAGATCTGCGTGGTGCGCCCACGCTTGCTGGAAAACACGATGTGCATGCCATCGGGCGCCCAGTTGGGGTTCTCGTTACGTCCGGCTCCGTGGGTCAACTGCACATACTGTTTGGACGCCACGTCCATGATGAAAATGTTGAAATTGCCGATGTCGAATCCCTTGGTCCAGGCATATGCGATCTTCTGCCCGTCCGGGTGCCAGGACGGATTCACCGCCTCGCCGTCACCGGGCGTCAACTGAACCACATCGGTCCCTTCCATCGACATCTTGAACAATTGCGGACTCCCCAGCCGTCCGGACACAAACACAATGTCCTGGCCCGTCTTGGGATTCACGCGCGGCTCCACTTCAATCGCCCGGTTGGTGGAAATACGGCGTACGTTGCCGCCGCTCAAATCCGTCCGGTAAATCTGCGCGGAACCTCCGCCGGCGGTGGAGGAAAACAGCAAACCCTGCCCATCCGGCGTAAACTCGGCCGAGGCGTTCATCGACGCCCGCTGGTTATAGAACACCAGCTTGCGCCCCGTCTCGAGCGAGTGGATGTAAATCTGCGGCGTACCTTCGCGCCACGTCGTAAACGCGATCTTCGTCCCGTCCTGCGACAGCGCGGGGAACGAGGAGATGTTGCCGTACGACGTAAACGGCTTCTGCTCGCTGCCGTCGTAGTTCATCGACCAGATTTCCTTCTTGCCGGAGCGGTCCGACACGAAGTAGATCTTGGTCCCCATGAGGCTCTTGCCGCCGAACTTGCCCATGATGTCGGCCGCAAACTCCTGCGCTACTTTACGGGCGCCCTCTTCCGTATTCGGCGCAATGTACCGCTTGGCGATCAACGGCGGGTCATTCGGAAGATTAGTGGCGGACAACCACCCGGACAGCACCAACTGGTCTCCGCTCACCGACGTATAGCCGTACGCCAGGTACCCCGCGCTCGCCGGAGGCTGGAACCAATCGTTCAGCGCCAGGCCCTTCAGGTTCTCGGTGGGCGAACTGGGAATCTTCAAGTCAGCAGGCTGCAGCGGCGCCTGCAAAGGATACATGCTCTTCGGTGCCATCTTCACGACGCCCGAATTCTCGACATCCGACCACAACACTTCGTTGAACAGCGCCATATGCTGCTGCGCCGCGCCATTGCCCCGCAAGTCCGGAATGGCCACCACCGGACGGTCGCTCGCCGACTTCACGATGTCAATACGGCCCTGTTGCCCAAGCAAATAGCGGTTGGCGGCCGCGCCAAAGGCTGCAACGGAAAGTAAAGTTCTACGCTTCATTTTTGTAGTTTGAACGCCACCTCAATGGTCGCGCTGCCTCCTTTGTATGCCGCTGGCAAAGGCTCAAAGGGCCCTGCCTCCACCACAGCGCGCTGTGCGGTGAGATCGTAGGTGGAATTCCCCCCCGACTGTACAACCCGCACATCCCCCACGCGACCGTCCCTCAGAATCTGAAACGAGATAATCACCACCGGCGCCGCCCCGGACAACCCTGGCGGCTTCCACTTGCTCGAAATCCGCTGCTGTACCACCTGCAAGTACGCGCCAAACAAATTGCCGAACGTACTTGACCCTACACCGACTCCGCCCACACCAATCTGACCCGAAAACAGCGGCGAACTGACCCGGTTGCCACTTGCGTTGGTCAACTGATTCTTCTCTACCGGGTTCGGATTCTTGTAGTCGTTCCGCTGTTCCTGCTGCTTCTTGCTCTTGCTGATGTCTTCCGACAACAGCTTCTCAAGAGCTTCCTTCTGCTGCTCTTCTTTGACCTTTTCTTTATCCGGCGCGATCTCGGATTCCGTCGGGTTCGCCAGCGGATTCTTGTTTCCAGATGCCTGCGGCAACGGGATCGACTTCTCTACCGCGATACCCACCGCGCCGCCCGCCGCATCCAAACTTCCCCAGCGTTCCGAACTCGAAGGACCCAGCGCCGCCGCGGCAAAAATCGACACCAGCACCCCACCATGCACCGCCAGCGACCAATACAACGGCCGCCGCAGATCCTCGCTGCCACCGTCGAGGATGTTCATCCGCTGCTGATGCAAATGAGGCGTCATAAATCACTACTTCCGGCTGCGCGAGTTATCCACCGGCTTGGTCACCATCTTTACGCCCAACTTCGCGTCACTCAACTCGCTGATCACCTGCGCCAGCGGACGCCACACGGCATTCTGGTCCGCCCTTACGTACACTTCCTTCGCGTTCGGAAACCGCTGATGCACAAGCGCGCCCATCTCGTTGATGTTGACAGCCTGCTCGTTCAAATACAGCAGCCCCGTGCGAGTCACCGTAATCACCGGCAAAATTTCCGCGGTGGACTTCTCCTGTCGTACTTCCGGCACTTCCACTTCCAGCCCGTACTCCATAACATGCGCCGTGAGCATAAAGATCACTAACAGCACGAGCAGTACGTCCACAAGCGGCACCACGTTGATCTCCGAAATCGCACCCTGCGACCGGTACCGGCTGCGCCGTCCGAATACGTTCGACGATGGTTCCTGTGTATTTGCCGAAAAAGCCAAGCTATTAGCCGCCGTAAGTGGATTCGGTCAGATTCAGGAACTCGAGCGAAAAGTCTTCCATGCGCGTGCCGAGTTCTTTCAGCACATGTCCAAAGTAGTTGTAAAAGATCGCGGCAGGAATCGCAGCCGTCAATCCCAAAGCCGTCGCGATCAGAGCGTCTGCAATGCCCGGCGCCACCGCGCGCAAACTCGCGCTACCTGCGGCTCCCAAGGCATTGAACGCGTCGATAATGCCCCATACCGTACCGAACAAGCCGATAAACGGCGTGATGGTCGCGATCGTGGCCAGCCAGTTCATATTCCGCTCCAGCCGCGCCATCTCCTCGCTGATCCCCAACTGCAGGCTCCGCTCTAAGGCCGCCCGGTTAATCAGCGACCCCCGTTGCCGTACCTGCCGTTCCAACTCGTTGTACCCAAACGCGAACACCGAAACGAGCGGCGCCGTCCGGTTCTGCTCGCTCGCCTTCACTGCGTTCTCTAGAGTCTGCGTCTGGCGGAAATGCTTCAAAAACAAACGGTTGGCGTCACGTCCCGCCCGCAGCTCTTTCCACTTTGAAAAGATAATCGTGAGCGAAAAAATCGACAACAGCAGCAGGGTGATCATCACCGCCGCCGGGATAGGCTTTGCATTCCGCACCAGGTCCGAAACCGTAACCTGCAGCAGGGCAACGAAAGGGATGATGGTCAACCGCGCTCCTCGTACATTGATCTATAGATCATTCTAAGCTGTATTGACCTTTGGCGCTTCTGTTCCGTTTCGACGATGCCGTGTTTTGAACGGTTTCCGCGCTCTTCGACCCGCAGTCATCTGAAGGGTAGCCGTGCCACACTTCGCTTAGGTGGACCCATCGCAAATTGAATGTAAGGAAAGTGTCACGCCGAACGGAATCGGTTGAAAAATCCTAGGTTTAGGCTGTGGAGGGGACAGGACAAATCGAGGATCCCGACTTAGCCGAGAGTACCGCGATGGCGGGGGTCGCCGATCGGCAGATTTTGGGAAAGCGCACGCTGCAGGCTTTTCGACCTGCGAACATCGGCAAGCAGCGAAGTCTTTTCGTTGGTGAGAAACTCGGCGACCGCCGTCGTGTCCGCTTGCGCCTCTTCCAGATCTTCGCGGGAGGCCGACGCAGCGAACTCCGCCAGCACACGGGCGCGCGATTCCAGCACCCGGGACACATCGTCGATGCTGCGGGAAGCCATCGCCTCCCGCAGCCGTACCGAGATGTCGTGCAATGGCCTCTGGTTAGGAGTCGCTATTCTTTCCATACAGCGTCAGGTTGACGGACTTGATGCTCGCGTCGATCACTGTCTTTTGGCTTTCGAGTTGGCCCAACAGCGCGTCCACCTGTTGCAGGCGCTGCGCCGTCGAGGTTTGCAGGTTGCTGATGCGCTCCTCGAGTTCCGCAATCTGCTTCTGCAAGCGGATGTCGGTGCGCTGATAGGATTCCTGCTGCAGAGTGATCAGCCCCGTCACCGGATCGGAAATCTGCGCAAACCGGTTCTGAAACGCGCCAAACCCTGTGTTCTTATTGCCCAGGAAGGTAAAGGCGCTCGAAAGCTGCGCGTCGGTAAAGTTGCTCACCACCGACGAGTCCAGCGTTGCCTGACCGTCCGAATTGAATCGTATGCCCAGGTCGCCCAAGGACAACCCGTTGCTCGAGTACCCGGCCAGTTCCCGCTGTGCCTTCTGCACTTCGCGAACCAGAAAATCGCCGCTCAACAGACCCGCCGCCGCACCTACCTGACCTTGTACGCCCGAGCTCAATTGGTTGTACGCCGACACAAAGCCGTTCAGCGCATCGATGAGTGTGCCCTTCTGGGTGGACAGCGACAAGGTCACCGCGCTCGCCGACTCGTCGAGCAAAGAAAAGGTGAGGCCCGGAATCACGTCGTTCACCTGGTTCGTCTTTCGGATCACCGAAAGTCCGTTCAGCGAAAACTCCGCGTTGGACCCCTGGTTTGCACTCGTCAACAGATCGGTTGCCGCACCGCTTGGATCTTCGACCAGACGCAAAGTAGTGGCTCCCGTTGTGGAAGCCGAGATCGACAAAAAGTTGGGCGTGGGACCCGTGCCTGTCGTAATTACCGACGCTGTCACACCCGCTCCCAACGAATTGATGGCCGCCCGTAAACCGTTCAGATTATTGTTCTCAGGCGTCAGGTTGATGTTGTATTCATCGGTTCCGAAGATCAGCTTCACCGAACCCGAGGCCGACACCTGCGCCGTCGTTGAATCAGCATAGCCGGATGCTGTCGTTTCCGATGCCGCCGAAGCCAGCGACGTCACGCTGTTGATCGTGTACACCGCGCTCGACACCGCGCCCGCGTTCGCCACCGACACCACCGACGTGTTCGAACTGGTCGCCGTCAGCGCCCGCTGCTCCGACACCCGCGCCAGAGTCTGCAGGGAACTGGTGACGCTCGACACCGTACCGCCGAGCGACGCCAACTGCGCCTGCCGCGACAGGATGTCGGTATTCTCATTCTGCAGCGCCTTCAGCGGCAGCGACGCGATGTTGACCGCTCGGGTCAGCACCGTCTGAAAATCCTGGGAATACGTGCTGATTCCAGAAAACGTAAGTGGTGTAAACGACATAGGCCAGCGGCGCCCTCTTTCGAACGCTCACCGAACCATATCGTCCCCCCTCTCCCTTCCTTGAACAAAAAAAATCGGGCAGCTCCCACTCGGGGAACTGCCCGTCCAAGACAAACGAACAAAACCGCTTAGAATTCGTACCGCAGTGCGAACTGGAACTGCCGCGGACCCGCGCCCGTCGCCAGCGTCGTGATTTCGCCGAATACCGCCGGATTGCCCAGCGACAGGCTCGGCGACCCGAAGTTCACGTGGTTGAACGCGTTAAACGCCTCGCCACGCAACTGGATCTTGTGCTTGTTGTCGCTCGGTCCCCAGGGTAGAGTGAAGAACTTCGCCATCGAGATGTCGAAATTCAGGAAGTCGTCGCCGCGGATGATGTTGCGAGCGCCCACTCGGCCGGCATACTGATCGGTAAAGTTCGACGTCGCATTCGTATTCGGAAACACCGACGGATTGCCGCGCTGGTTGATACCAACAATATTGTTGGTGATCGGACCCTTTGGATCGGCGCGGCCGCCCAGCCAGTAATTCGTGTTCCACACGCCCGTACCGCCGACGCTGAACGGCAGCCCCGTGCGGTACCGCATGATGCTCGACACCTGCCAGCCGCCGATGAACTGGTTGATAAAGCCGTTCACGTTGCCGCCAATTGCCTTGCCCTGTCCAAACGGCAGGTCGTACACGCCGTTGGCCGTGATGTTGTGCCGTACGTCAAAGTCCGAAGACCCGCGGTTCGCGTTCGGGAAGAACACGCTCTGCAAGGTGCCGCCGAACTGGCCGGAACCGGACTCTGCCGCCGAACCGTTGTCGATCGAGTGGCTCCACGTGTAGTTGAAGTCAAAGCCCACACCCTTGCGAATCGGGCGGCGCAGAGACAGCGTCATCGCGTGGTAGTTCGAACGTCCCGCGTTCAACCAGGTCGGCATCGCCGAACCCTGCGGAGCGAAGAACGTGAAGCAACCGGCGTAGCTCGCGCACTGTCCCGACGGCGCCGCGTACCCGCGTACACGATCGAGCAAATGCAGAGCGTCCATGTCGCTACCGGCGTTCTCTTCAAACAGATGGTAGAAGTAGTTTGCCGTGGCATTGCCGGGGAAGTAGAAGTTCGCCAGCGTGGGCCACATGTTCTCGATGTACGCGTTGGTGCCGATGCGGCCGGGCGTCGCCTGCACTTGCGACGGCGTTAAGCCGCCCTCGTACAGATCGCGCATCTGCTTCGACATCCCGATCCAGTCCTGCCCGCTCTTGTTGTCTTTCAGGTTGAGCGGCGTATAGATGTCGCCCTGCAACAGAGTCTTGCGCGCCAGACGTCCGGCATAGCCGACTTCGAGCGTCGTGCCACCCTTGATCTCGCGAGCGTAGTTCATGTTCAGGATCACCGAATATGGCGTCTTCAGGTTCGGGTTGATGCCAAAGAACGTACCCGCCACCGCGTACACATCGGTGGGCGTAAACGGCAGCGATGCCGCCGGAGCCGTCGGAATCGTCGGCAACGCACCAGTGAAGCGCGGCGCCGTCGCCATGTTGTACGAGGCCGGGAAGGGACTCGGCGTCGACAGACCCACGCTACCCAGCGAATCGGCATTGACGATCATGTCCGAACCGAACCGGTCGTACACCATCGACGCGCCGCCACGCAGCACAGAGCTCTTGCCCAGCAGGGTCGAAAGCAATCCGCCCTTGGGCTTCGGCGCATAGGCAAAGCTGAAGCGCGGAGCCCAGTTGTTGTTATCCCGGCCGTACCACGATTCCTTGCCATTCACCGGACCCGACAATCCATACGTCAACCGCGCATTGGGCATCGCGTTGGCCGGCACGCCCTGTCCCATCAGGAACACGCGCTCGCCAAACCAGCGATCCAGCGGAAACGTCGTATTCACCTGCGTACCGTTGGTTTCATACGGCGGCTGGTAGTTCGAATAGCGGACGCCAAAGTTCAACGTCAGAGACTGATTCACGCGCCACGAATCGGACACGTAGAACTCATACTCGTTGGTGCGGAAGTTGCGGGCCAGCGCCGCGCCGTACGGCAAGGCCTGCCCGTTCTTGTCGTACTGGAACGTCAGCGATCGGTTGGTGATCATGCCCAGCACCGTGCCCATCGCTTCGATGGTTGGGTTCGGCGCGGACAAGCCCAGGGTCGAGCTGCCGCTCCGCTGCCGGATGTAGTTGGTGATCGCGGTCGTGATGTCGGACCCCAGGCCTTGCATCGTGCCGCGGCTCATGCCGAACGCCGCAAAGGACTGCGCGAAGTTGAACCGGTCGTTGCCGATAAACCGGAAGTTCACGCCGGTGGACACCGTATGCTTGCCCTTGATCCAGTTCAAGTCATCGGTGATGTTCCACACCGGAGTAATGCGGCCGTTGCCACGCTGTGTAGCCTGCGGCGCTGCAAGACCCGTATTGCCTGCAAACGTCAGCAGCGTACCCTGAAAGCCGGACTGTTCCTGCCCGTACCGCGTCAACCCGACATTCAGGTTGTTGATCAGGTTCGGACGCAACACGCCCGTGTACTGTGAAGCGAACCCGCGGCTGTTGTTCAGGATCTTCGATCCCGGCGCGAACCCGGGGAACTGGGCCAAAGCGGCGTCCTCGGCGTTGTCGGCCAACGTACCGCGCCAGCTCACGCTATGGTTGCCCTGGCGATCCAGCTTGAAATCCCACTTGGCGACGTACGCTTTGTTATCGCGGCGGAACGGCGCGTTAAAGCGCAGGCCCGTGAAGTTGATGCCGGCATCGCCCAGCGACGGATCGTTGCCCGCGGGAAACTGACCAAGATACGAGATCATCGCCTGGCTCACACCCTGTCCGAGCGGATCGAGTTGCCGGACTTCGGCGGGTGACAACTGCCCGATCGTGCCGTCGTTCTGGCGGAACCGCACAATCCCCTGTTTCAGGCTTTCGGTTGGCACAATGCGCGATTGCGCCGCGCCGCTGGCATCGATGCGCTGTTCATAGTTCACAAAGAAGAATACGCGATCCTTCACGATCGGACCGCCCAGCGATCCGCCGAACTGGTTGCGTACCAGCGCCTCGCGCTTCACGCCGGACCGGTTGTTGAAGAACGTATTCGCTGCCGTCGCGGTATTGCGATGGAACTCGTATAAGGACCCGTGGAACTGGTTCGTACCGCTCTTGGTGATAAGCGAAACCTGTCCGCCGGAACTCCGGCCCTGGTCCGCGCCCTGGCCGCCGACGGTGACGCGGAACTCCTGCACCGAATCAAGCGGGACGGGCAACACGCTGACAAACGCGATGTCGCTGGAGCTGTTCTGCTGGTCGTTGGCGTCGACACCGTCGATGGTGACGTTGTTCTGGTCCGCGCGGGCGCCCAGCACCTGTCCACCTGGCGACACGCCAGGCTGGATGCTCAGCAGTTCCACCACGTTGCGTGTCGCCAACGGCAACTGCCGTACCTGCGTCTGGTTAAAAGGATTGCCGATGGTCGCGTCTGTGGTGTTGATCTGCGCGACGCTAGCCTCAACGCTCACCGTTTCGGTGAGATTGCCGACTTCGAGCGTCACATCGCTCGTGGCGGGCGTGTTCACCTGCAGCGTGAGATTCTGCTGCACTTTCACGGTGAAACCGGGCTTTTCGACTTTGAGGGAATAGTTTCCGGGCGGAACACTGGCAAAGTTGTATTCGCCCTGGGCGGTGGAAAGAACCGTACGAACGGAGTCCGTACGAGTCTCAGATAATGTCACTTTGGCTTCGGGAACTCCCGCGCCGGACGAATCGGTGATGACTCCACGCAGCGAAGTGGTCGTCTGTTGGCCAAACGCGTACATCGCGGCAAGAGCGATAGATGCGATCAGCCTGGATAAACGATTGAATTGCGTATGCATTCAACAGGCCCCCCAACTTGAAATGGTCTGTACGAACGCACAACTTGGTGATGTTACCTGGCACTGGGCTGACAAGTCCCAATACAAGGCGACCGCAACCGGAAAGGGCCACTTGTAAGCAGCGTCACAGCCCCAGGGAAGCGGTCAGATGGTTACCGATTATAACAGTATTTAGGTAAAGCGCCGCCTTGTTCCTGGGGTTGCCTAAACAGTTTTGTTTATAAGCCTTATTGATTATTCACCACGAAACGGGATCACAGACCCCTTCATGGTGGACCCCGTAGCAGACCCTAGTCCCGACCCCATCGTACGGAACTCGAAGTTCTGCAACTCAGCCGCCGCCTGACCGTCGTTGGCGCGCACAATACGTCCGCGAGCCACCAGCTTCAGTGCGGTGTTCCGGTTCAGTTCCGCCGGCCAACTAATGGCGACCTCCACGCGGCGTCCCTGTTGGACCGGCTTTTCGGTGGAAAACAAAACGCCTGAACTCGAAATGTTCACCGTCGACCCCACGCCCGTTTCAAATAGGTTGTCCCGCGATGAGATCCGGTAGCGGATCTCCCGGACAATTGGAAACCGGCTTGTTTTCCGGCGGTTATCCGGCCCGGATGTGTAGTTATCGTTATCGTTGCTGCGGATCATTTTGATTCGTTCCGGCGCTATCGGCTGCGCCGTTCTTCTCCCTAAAACGCCATGGCACGCGCGAGAGCACCTTGCGCGACCCCACTATATTGGCGTCATCCCGGCAAGATCACAATGAACGGTTGGAACCAAATCGAAAAGTACCCAGGGGTGGGGGGTCCTAGTCCCCTGCAACAACGTGATTGTTGGTACCTGAGGATTTTTGCACCGCGACGGCCGGATTTGTAGTCGATAATGAGAGAAGAATCACTGTGCAAAAGCCGCTTTTCGTTTCCACAGCCCTTTTGTTGGCGTCTCCCTTGTTCGCCTACCAGGACGCGCCGAAGTACTACGACAACGTCGCGCCTATTCTGCGCGACAAGTGCGAGATCTGTCATCGGGAAAACGATGTCGCCCCTTTTGCGCTGCCCGATTACGATACAGCGGTCACCTACTCGCCCGACATCCAGCGCGTGGTTTCCACAGGCAAGATGCCGCCATGGAAGCCGGTGGCCGGGCACGGAGACTTCAAAGGTTCGTTTGCCTTAACAGAGGATGAGCGCAAGTTGATCCTGGCCTGGGTCGAGGCCGGCACACCGGCCGGTGACGAAGGCAAAAAGCTGCCGCCGCTCGAAAACAAGAGCGAATGGTCGCTCGGCTATCCGGACCGCGTGCTTTCCATGCTCCAGTCCTATGAGCCGCCGGTCGGGCAGGACGTCTACCGCTGCTTTGTCATCCCCACCGATTTTGACCAGACCCGCTACGTCAAGGCCATCGACTATCTGCCCGGCGACCGCGGCATCGTCCACCACGTCCTTTTATATGCGGACACCCAGGGCATCGGCGACAAATTGGACGCCGAGGATCCGGAACCGGGCTATAGCTGCTTCGGCGGACCCGGCATCGACATCGGCCTGAGCACCCTAAAGAGCCTGCTCGGCGGTTGGGCCCCCGGCCAGCGCGCCCACCTGCTGCCCGATGATCTGGGCATTGAGATCCCTAAGGGCGCCAAGCTCATCATGCAGGTCCACTACTTCCCGGCGTCCCGCACCGCCCCGGACCAGACCCGGATCGGCCTGTACCTCCACGAGTCGAAACCGAAGAATACGATGTTCATGGTGCCGGTGCTGAATCAAAGCTTCGAGATCCCGCCGGGCGACGCTGCGCATCAGGTGAACGAGACGTTCCCCCCCGCAGGCCTTTCGACGCTATTCGACGTGCTGCATCTGCTCGAACCCACCAAGATCGCGACCGTGTACCCGCACATGCACCTGCTGGGAACACAGATCAAGGTGGACATCACGGACCGCCGGGGCGAAGTCATCACGCCGCTCATCTACATCGACCAGTGGGACTTCAAATGGCAAGGGTCATATGACTACATCGAGCCCCAACTGCTCAAGTCCGGCAACCGCGTCCGCTTGAGCTGTACGTACAACAACTCGGAGTCCAACATCTACAACCCCAACAACCCGCTCATTCCGGTACGCTGGGGCGAGAAGACCACCGACGAGATGTGCCTGGTGTTTATGGGCGTCTACAGCAGCGCGCTTGAGAATGCCATTGGCGGACTCATCAACTAGCCTCATCTCGATCCGCGGCCTGAGCTTCGCCTATCCAGGCGGGCGAACCGCGCTCGACAACATCACGCTGGACATCCCAGCGGGCGAACGCCTGGGCATCATCGGAGCATCAGGCGCCGGCAAATCGACGTTCTTGCTCCATCTAAACGGTGTACATCTGCCCACTTCGGGAGAAGTGATCGTGGCAGGTACGCCGGTGGGTCCCGGCACCTTGCGAGATGTGCGCAGCAAAGTCGGGATCGTCTTTCAGAATCCCGATGACCAGCTCTTTACCCCGACGGTAGAAGAGGATGTCGCCTTCGGACCGTTGAATATGGGCTGTCCGCCGCAAGAAGTTCGCGACCGGGTAACGGAAGCGCTGTCGCAAATGCGCCTCGAAGAGTATCGCGACCGGGGGACTCACGAACTGTCACACGGCGAAAAGCGCCGGGTCGCGCTGGCGACTGTTCTGGCAATGCGGCCACAGGTAATCGGTTTTGACGAACCATTCGCGAACCTGGACCCGGGCATGGTCCACCAGCTGATTGATGTGATTCGAGGTCTGAAGGCAACGGTGATCGTCATCTCGCAGGAGATCATCCCGGTGGTGGCCTGCTGCGACCGGATTGCCGTATTTCACGGTGGTCATTTGAAGGCCGTAGGTCCTGCATTGGAGATCGCGGCGAATCGGCCACTGCTAGCGGAATGCGGCATCGACTTCCACTACCAGGGTGAGATCTGGCGTAAGCTGGCGGCCGTCTCGGGCGACTGACCAGGTCAGTACAATAGGCTTGATGTCTCGATACGTGGAAGCTGTATATGAAGAGGGAGTGTTCCGCCCTCTCGCGCCAATCAGCTTGTCCGAGCACCAGAAGGTACGCCTGACGGTGGAAGAGACCACGGAGCCCTCACCTGTCGAGAGGCCACCGGTGCCGGTCAATCCACGCAAGGAAGAGTTGCGATGGCTCGCCACCAATTCTTCGCCGTATGCCGGACAGTGGGTGGCACTAGAAGGCGATCGATTAATCGCACACGGCCCAAAGCTGTCGGATGTACAGGCCGCCGCAGCTGCGGCTGGCGTAGAGAACCCGCTCTTTTCTAGCGTTCCCGCCGACAACGGACTGCCGTTTGGCGGTTGGTAGAGCAGATGCATCAATTGGAGTTCGTGGAGGTCGTTGACTACGGCGGAACCAGCGGGGATGACAGCATCACAATCCCGATCGCCCTACGGGTTGGGGTGCGCGAGTTCCACTTCACTGCAAGCATCGACACAGGCGCTTCTTATTGCCTATTTCGTTCGGAGTTGGCGAGCGTCCTTGGCCTGCGGCTGGAAGACGGTGTGCCGTTGCGCTTTCGCACAGCGAACAGCACCTTTGATGCCTATGGCCACAGCGTTGAGATTGCCGCAGCAGGGGTCGTCACCAGCGCCACGGTGTACTTCTTTGCGGATCCATCGATCAACAAGAATGTACTTGGCCGATCCGGCTGGCTGGATCGAGTTCGACTGGCGATTGTGCATCATGACAGCCGCTTGTACGTCTCGCATTACGACCAGGGGTAATCCGGCACGGTTGCTATAATCCGGCAATGGCCGTTCCTGTTGTCACTGGCCGTCACGCGAGGTTGGTGCGCGTTACACACGCCCTCACCACCCTTTGCTTTCTCGCACTGGTGATCACCGGAGCGGAAATCATCATCTCGCACCCTCGCTTTTACTGGGGCGAAGTGGGCAACGTCAACACTCCATCTTTATTCGACATCCCCATTCCCGCCTCGCGACCTTGGGTCAACACCGGCTACGGATTCGTCATGCCGGACCAGAATGGCTGGAGCCGCTCACTCCACTTTCAAATGGCCTGGCTACTCGTCTTCACCGCCTTCATCTACGGCACCTGGGGACTGCGTACCGGCCACTTCCAGCGCATCGCCAGCTACTACAACACCGCGCAGCGCCGCACGTACCTGCTGGTGATCTTTGCGCTGATGCCATTCATGATTTGGACCGGCCTTGCCATGTCGCCCGCCATCGTTGGTACATTTCCGTTTCTGGTGACGCTGCTCGGTGGCCACCAATCCGCCAGGACCTTGCACTTCTTCACCACCCTCGCGCTGCTGCTGTTCATCGCAGGCCACGTCGTGATGGTGATCCGCACCGGATTTCGCAGTAATGTTCGCGCTATCACCGTAGGAGGAGACACCCAGGCATGATGACCCGACGCAAGTGGGCGGCAGCAGCCGTGGGTGGTGTTGCCGGATGGACGGCCGTCACCAAGGGCAAGGATCTGGGACTCGTCCCCGCCGGTCTGACCGGTGGCCTATATGCCGCTGGAGAAGTGCTGACCCACGCCACGCAAAAGTTGCTCACCAAGCATGGGAACGCCCGCGAGTTCACGCGGGACCAGATCTCGCCCAAGCCGTTTGCCACTACGCATCCACCCAAGAATGAGGATTACGTCCGCATGCAACAAGCTGGGTTTGCGGATTGGCGGCTTAAGGTGGACGGGCTTGTCGAAAAACCTGGAGTGGAACTGTCCCTCGCCGATCTCCACGCCGCTAAAGCTTCTTCGCAGATCACGCAACTGGTGTGTGAAGAAGGCTGGTCCTACATCGCGGAATGGAAAGGCGTCCCACTTGGCGACGTCCTTCGACAGCTGCAGCCCAAGCCAGAGGCCAAGTACGTCGCATTTTTGACCATACAAGATGGCTGGTGGGACAGCATCGACATGGACGAGGCGAACCACCCGCAAACCTTGATCGCCTATGAGATGAACGGTGCGCCAATCCCGCCACAGCACGGCGGACCCATGCGCCTTCGCGTACCCAGGCAGTTGGGCTACAAGAGCCTGAAGTTCATCAACCGCATGATTGTGACGGACGACATCCGCGCCGTCCAGAATGGCCGTGGCAGCGGCGCAGTGGGAGCCGGTTATTCCTGGTACGCCGGCATCTAGGCGCTAGGGCAGCTTGAGATAACGGTCAAACCAGGCGACGGTTTCGCCCATGTAGTCCGGTACGGGCGGTACGGCCCCTGGAAAGTCCGGGCCATGGCCGCCGCCGGGCACTTTCACTAGCTTTACGATCACCCCGGCCGCTCGCAGAGCCGTCTCGAACGCTTCCGATTGCGAGTACGCGATCAACTCATCCTTATCGCCGTGGGTCAGCAGAAACGGCGGATCGCCCTCGCTCACGTGGGTGATCGGTGATGCCTCTAGCGCCGTCTTGTACTCCTGCGAATCTTTCTTCGTTGCGTCTGAAAAATAGATGCCGAGCAGCGGGGCGTTCAGGGTCTTCAAGAGATCCGTTGGAGCCGCGCGCGCGGCCACACACTGTACCTTGGCGCTTTCCCGCTCGACGGGGTCTGGATCATCCGGTTTGCCCTGGCCATCGAGGGTCCCCAACATGCTCACCAGGTGGCCGCCAGATGAGCCTCCTGCAGCGCCGATACGGTCCGGGCGGATGCCGAATTTTGCGGCGTTGTGGCGGATAAATCGCACGGCTCGTTGCGCGTCCTCCACCGGCGCGGGATAGCGGAAACGTGGAGCGGCGCGGTGGTTCAAGGTGAACACGGTGTAGCCGGCGGCCACCAGCGGCTTGGCGTACATCAGCGACTGATCATTCGACTTCAACGGCGCTGCGGAATAGGCCAAAGGGGCGGTCCAAGCGCTGCCGGAGATGAAGATAACGCCATACCCGTTGGGCTTTTCCGGACGGTGTACGTCCATTAACAGAGCCATGCCGGAGTACATGCCGTAGATGACGTTTGCTTCTACCTTCGATTGGGCGGGCAACAGCATGGATGCCAGCATAACGAATACATACAGCCGTTTCATGCGGTGTTTCAGTATACGGCATTGCTACGGTTACGGGCATGGCGAAGCGATACGATGTTGAGTAAACCAATGCTCCTTTCTCGTAATCGTTTGCTTGCCGTCTGCTGCTTTGGCGCACTGGCTTTGCTGCCCGCGCAGACTCCTGACCCCGAGTACGACCTGCTGCTCAAGGGCGGCCATGTCATCGATGGCAAGAATAATCTCAACGCCGTGCGCGACGTGGCGGTGAAGGATGGCAAGATCGCCGCTGTCGGCACCAATATCCCGGCCAACAAAGCTCTGAAAACCGTGGATGTCACGGGCCTCTATGTCACTCCCGGTCTGGTCGATATTCACGTGCACGTCTACCAGGGTCCGGTGCGGAATTCGTACGCCAATGGCGATAACGGGCTGTTTCCGGACGGGTACTGCCTGCGCAATGGCGTGACGACAGTGGCCGACGCGGGTTCCGCGGGCTGGCGTAATTTCGAAGACTTCAAGACCCGTATTGTTGATGCCGCCAAGACCCGCGTACTGGCGTTTTTGAACATTGTCGGCAACGGCATGGGCGCCGGGATGATTGAGCAGAACGTCGAAGACATGGACGTTGAGCCTACGGCGGCAATGGCTGCCAAGTACAAGGGCACAATCGTCGGCATCAAGAGTGCGCACTACAGCGGTCCGGGCTGGATGCCGTATGAGCGCGCAGTGGAAGTGGGTAAAAAGGTCGGCATCCCGGTGATGATCGACTTCGGTTCCGCCACCCGCAACAACCGTACGTTGAATGAGCTGTTTGAAAAGTACCTGCGTCCAGGCGACATTTATACGCACGTGTATAGCGGTCTGCGTGTGGAGCAGGATCCGGTGACGCATGGTCCGTCCTTGGCTCTGGTGGAAGGCCGCAAGAAGGGCATTTACTTTGACGTCGGCCATGGCGGCGCGAGCTTCGGCTGGGGTGTTGCGGTGCCGATGATGAAGGCGGGTTTTCTGCCGGATTCGATTTCAACCGATCTGCACCGGTCGAGTTCCAACGCCGGCATGAAGGACATGCTGAATGTGATGGGCAAGTTTCTGGCGATGGGGATGCCGCTCGATCAGGTGATCTTGCGGTCCACCTGGAATCCGGCAAAAGAGATCCGGCATGAGGAGTTGGGGCACCTGTCGGTGGGCGCGATCGCGGACATCGCGGTGCTGCGCCTGGAGCGCGGCAAGTTCGGCTTTGTGGACATGACCACTGCCCGCATGGATAGCGACAAGAAGCTGACCTGTGAACTGACGTTCCGCAGCGGCAAGGTGCTGTACGACCTGAACGGCATGACTCGTGAGGCTTGGGATAAGCTGCCGGTATCGAGCTGGCGCGGTGGCGACCTGCGCTGGGACGGTCTGCGTCAGCCTCCGCAACAGAAGAAGCAGTAACTGGATTTTGGGGATCGTACCCAATAAGGGTTTTCAAATACCCTTTAAGGGTACGACCCTCAAAAACTCAATATACTTGAAAACAAAAGACGTTATTGGAACCACTGGGCGAGAGACAGTACTCTCCGTTGTCGAGCGTCTCGTTGACGTCGATGCGGTAGAGGCGTTCGCCGAGCGGGGTCACCATGATACGCAGAGGCTTGCTGCCTTGCTTGTTTTTCTTCGAAATCAGGACTTCGCGCTGGCCGTTTTTGGGCTCTACGCGGTAGAGTTCAAAGAGCTTGGGGTCCACGCGGCCCATCTCCATCACGAAGAACGGCTCGGCGAGTGGGGTTCGCACGGGGGAACTGGCACCGGCAACGGCGGCCCACTGTTCGTTCTTGCGGGTCTCTTCCTTGGCCTGCCCGGTTTCGAGCGGGATCAGTTTGGCGGCGTGGCGGAGGTAGGGGAGGTCCGGCTTTTCGGGCTTGGGCCCTTCGTACTTCGATTGCGCGATACCGATTGCCGCTGCGGCCAAGAACAGTGCTGCTATCTTCTTCATGATCCTCACCCTATGGATGTCGTCAACGTGCCTTACGGTTTCAGTTGCTGTGGCGGATCACGGCGCCGCCCTTCATCACAAACTTCACGTCTTCCAATAACTTGATGTTTTCAAGCGGGTTGCCGTCCACCGCTACCAGGTCGGCGTACTTGCCCACCTCGATTGCCCCCATTTTATCTGACGTCCCCAAGAGGTCCGCGGCGTTGAGGGTGGCGGAGCGGATGGCGGCGAGCGGTGTCATGCCTAAACGGACCAGGGTGGCGAACTCACGGGCGTTCATGCCATGGGGGAACACCGGGGTGTCCGTACCGAAGGCGATCTTCACTCCCGCCTGGATCGCTTTGCGTGCGTTGTCCACGCCGACGTCGCACACCAGCTTCATCTTGCGCTTGTTGAACTCGGGCATGGGCGACTGCGCCAGGTTTGCGATGTTGTACTCGCAGAGGTACACGGTGGGCACGAGGTACGTGCCTTTGGCCTTCATCAGGGCGATGGCCGCGTCGTCCATCATGTGGCCGTGCTCGATGGAATCCACGCCCGCTTCTACGCTGCGCTTGACGCCTTCGGCAGCGTGGGCGTGGGCGGCGACCTTGCGACCTAAGCCGTGCGCAGTTTTGACCACCGCCTGGATCTCTTCCAAGGTCATGTGGGGGAAGCGCGGATCGGTGCGGGCGGACATGACGCCCCCGGTAGCGGTGATCTTGATGAGGTCCGCGCCGTACTTGATCTGTTCGCGTACCTTTTGCTCCATGCTGACGGGACCGTCGGCGGCGCCATCGCCTTCCACCTTCATTTCCGGCGGGAGCGCGGTAGAGAAGTCGCAATGGCCGCCGGTGATGCAGATGGAGTTGGCGGCGGTGAGCATGCGCGGGCCGGGAACGTCGCCGGCGTCGATGGCGTCACGCAGGGCGACGTCGGAATACTGGATGGCGCCGACGTTGCGGACGGTGGTGAAGCCGGCTTCCAGCAAGGTCCGAGCGTTGCGGGCGCCTTGCAGGGCGGCGCGGGACGGCGAGGTCAGCATCCATCCGGTGGTGGTGCCGTTGGAGGCGAATGTTACGTGAACGTGGGAATCGATGAGGCCGGGCAGCAGGGTCTTGTTACGGCCGAGGTCGATCATCTGGACACCGGGTTCCGCTTTGTACTGGCTGAAGGGCGTGACCGCTGTGATGTCGCCGTTTTCGATGAACACGACCCGATCTTCCAGTAGCTGGCCGGACTTTACGTCGAGCAGTTTGCCTGCGCGTACGGCAACTCTTTGGGCGTTGGCGAGTCCGGGTAGGACGCTCAACAACAACACAATCAGGCACATGGTCCGCATAGTTCGAAAACAAGTGTACCCGTTAGCGGGATACCGTGTTACCAACAAAGCGTATGTCCGTCTACAAAGATCGCAAGCAGGACCTGGACAACTATCAGTTCATGATGGGGGACGACCGTGGGCGGCTTGCCGTGACCCTGGACCTTCTGACCGATGCGCTGGTGATGACCGGGCAGCACGGGGTGTACTGCCAGAGCGCGCGTCAGCCGGGCAAACCGGCGATGGATATCCAGATCATCCAAAAGTGCCTGAATGATGCCAAGGAGTTGGTGTCCGCGGTGATGGAAGACCTTAAGAAACGGCAGCCGGCAGAGCCTCTGCAGCCGGAAGGGTGAAGTGGAACACCGCGCCCTCTCCCAGTACGCCTTCTGCCCAGATGCAGCCGCCGTGGCGCTCCAAGATGCGCTGGCAAATGGCGAGACCTAAGCCGGTGCCCGGGTACTGATCTTTGTGCAGGCGCTTGAACAGACCGAAGATGCGCTTGGCGTATTCCTGTTCAAAGCCGATGCCGTTGTCGGCGAAGGAGATCCACCAGTGCGTGGGCTGTTCGGGAAGGCGGCGCCAGCGGATGCGGATTTCCGGCGCGACGTCCTTCTTGCTGTACTTGAGGGCGTTCGAAAGGATGTTCTGCAGCACCTGCGATAGCTGCGAGGCGTCGCCGCGGACGGCGGGCAGACGGTCCCCACTTTCCAGAATGATGGAGGCTCGGGCTTCTTCGATGCGCGACTGCAACGAGGCTTGTGCGTCGAGCAGCACGGCCTGCAGATCCGTACTCACGGAGGGTGCTTCGAGTTCCTGTACGGACTTGGAGTAGCTGAGAAGGTCTCGAATCAGCGCTTCCATGCGCATGACGCCTTCCTGAATGAATTCGCGGAACTTGCGGGAACGCTCGTCGGTGGTTTGCCCATAGTGACGGACGAGGAGTTCCGAATAGATGTTGACCATGCGGAGGGGTTCCTGCAGGTCGTGGCTGGCGACGTAGGCGAAGCTTTCGAGTTCGCGATTCATGCGTTCGAGTTCGCGCCGGGCCTGTACTTGCGCAGTGACTTCGGTCAGCACCGCGATGAAGCCCGAGACGGTGCCGTTGCTGTCGCGAAGGGGGTTGTAGGCGACGTTGAACCAGTGGTCCTCGACTTCGCCATCCTGGTTGAAGTCGTAGACGATGCGCGCTTCGGTGGCGTGATAGGGCTTGCCGGTTTCGACGACGCCGCGCATGATCTTCCAGGTGGCGGCGTCGAGTTCGGGGACGACTTCCTGAAAGGGTCTGCCAAGGAACGGGCGCCCACCAAACAGCGCCTCATAGTGCGGGTTGGCCAGTTCGACGATGTAGTCCGGACCGCGTAGCACCAGAATAGCGACCGGTGCCTGCTGAAATACGGATTGCAGCCGCTCTTCGCTCGCCTCAAGGGCACTTTTGCTCTGCTTGAGGTCTTCAAAGTCGGTACAGGTGCCGAACCACTGGGTGACTTTGCCTTGGGCGTCGCGCATGGCCTTGCCGCGCACCAGTTGCCAGCGCCAGGATTGGTCGCTGGCGCGAAGCATACGGCATTCCACTTCGTAATCCTCGCCTGTTCTGACGCTGCGGAGCCAACGCGACATGAGTTCCTGGCGATCGTCCGGATGTACCCCTTGCAGCCAACCATCGCCGAGCACCTGCTGGGTCTGTACGGCGAAATAGCGCAGAAACTGTTCGTTCACATAGTCGGTTTGGCCGCTGGCATCGGCAGTCCAAACCATTTGCGGGATGCTTTCGGCGAGGAAGCGGAAGCGCTCTTCGCGTTCGAGCATCGCGGCGGTGACGCGGGCGCGTTCGAGCGTTTCCCAGCATCGCGAGGCGACTTGCTGTACCACTTCCACTTCGCCTTTTTGCCAATGGCGAGGTGTGTTGTTGTGCACAGCCAGGCCGGCTACGATCACGCCGCGGCGGCGCACCGGGATGCCGATGACGGCGCGGATTTCCAGTAGCCGGTAATTCGCGAGCACCCCTTGCGTACGAGGGTCGGTTTCCGAGTCCTCGACCACCCAGGGCTTGCCGGCCTCCATGTCGCGGAGGCAGCCGTCGCCGAAGTCGTCAAACTGGTAGCGGCCCATAACGGATGTGCCTTCGCGCTTCCATTCGTCCAAGACACGGAAGTTGCGTTCGTCGGGTTCGACGTCCGAGTAGGCGCAGCGGGTGACGCCCAGATGTTCGGCCAACATGCGGGCGACGGTTTCCGTGACGTCCAAAGGCCGCTGCAAGGGACGTAGCGCATCGTCCAACTGGACAAGAAAGGCGTTTCGGCGCTCGCCGGAGGCGCGGGCGTCGATGTCCTCTGTGGTGCCGTACCAGCGAACGATGTTGCCCTGCTCGTCGCGGCGCGGGTAGGCGCGCGTGTGCATCCAGACGTAAGACCCGTCCGCTTTGCGGACGCGATGCTCGACGTCGTAGGGCTCACCGGTTTGGATGGCGTGGGTCCAGGACTTGAGCATCATCGGACGATCGTCTGGGTGAGGTACGGAGACCCAACCGTCGCCGAGGGCCTGTTCGCGGGTCAGGCCGGTGAGTTGCAGCCACTTGGGACTGAAGTCGAGGACCTTGCCATCGGGGTTGGCGGTCCAGGGGATCTGGGTGTTGAGATCGACCGTGTGGCGGAGGTCGGCTTCGCTTTCGAGGCGGCGGCGTTCGGCAATGACCTGCGCGGTGACATCTTCGACTTCATGCACGATGTACTGCACTTGGCCAGTCTCGGGGTGGAGCACCGGCTTGCTGACCAGCGACCAGTGCCGTTCCTGTTCGGGGTCGAGGTCGTAGCGCTGGGTGGACGAGAGCCGATCGGTTTGGCGGGTGGCGATTATCTTTTCAAAAGACTCGCGGAGACGCCGTATGGTCTGGCGGCGGAACTCGTCCGGGCCATCGGGAAAGACATCGAACAGGCCGTAGCCGACAAGCTCTTCACGGGTTTTGTGTACGGTGGCGAGGTAATGGTCGGACACCGCGACGACGGGATAGCCGGGACCTTCGGGCCGCACCACGACGATGCGGCCTGGGAGGTTCTCAAACAAAAGCCGGAAGAGGTTATCGGACATACCAGCGGGCAGGTTACATGCCGCCTTTGTCGTCCGCGCTGGGTCCGTAGATCGAGGGGACGGGGGCACCGGTGAGACGAAGGTAAACGCTCAGCTGTCCGCGATGGTGAACGAGGTGGTTGAAGACCATGCCGCGCAGTACGGCGCCTTTGGGCTGGGTGAAGATGACGTGTCCGCCATTGGCGAGCGACCAGGGGTTGCCGAGTGTTTCCACCTTCAAGGCTTCAATGGAGGCGCGGGCTTTGACGCGATTGGCTTCCAGGTTGGCGAGGAGTTCTTCCACCGTGGTGGCCTTGCTGGTAGCGAAATTGGCACCGTCGAGCTTCATGTCGAACTTGTCGCCATCGATCGTGGCGACGGCCCAGGTGTAGAGATCTACGATGTGATTGGCGAGGCCACCCATGGTGAACGACTTTTCGTGGGGGCGCCAGGAGAATTGATCGGCGGGGATGTTGGCGAGAACCTTGGCAGTGGTCGCGGCTTCGTGGTCGAACTCAGCAAGAAGTGCCTGTTGCATCATGGTGGTGGTTATTTGCTCCGATCCACCTGTAGCATACTTCGTTTCGCCAGCTACTCAAGTGTCTTTTCCAAATCCGGTATGTCGGCGTCGGAGAGCGTGGAATGGGGTTGCCAGCTCATTTGCTGGCTGACGTTCCGGATCTCCTCGTGAATCTCGGCGAGTTCTACCGGACGGTTGAGGCCTTCGTAGAGCGCCTTGAGATCGTTCAGGGCAAGGTACTTGTCGGTGGATGGTTGGAAGCGCGCCGTGTGTACGATGCGGCGGCCTTCCACAAAGAAGGGATGGGTGTCGACAAGGTCCGGCTCATGACGGTACGTCTGGGCGGCGAGCAGGAGCAGTGCGACTCCGGCCTCGCCATGTTCTTCATCGACAAGGACATTGCAGGCGGCACGGGCGGCGGATACGGCACGGGGTTCGTCGCCGGCCTGCAATAGCGCGCGGGAGGCGGCCACCATCAGGCGCGCGCGTTCGCGTTCGTCGAGAGTGTCGGAGGCGATCTCAAAGTACGTGGCGGCTTTGCCCGGTTCTTCGGCGCTGAGCGAGGCCCAGCCGAGGATCTCGGCAATGCGGCGTTCCTGGATGGCGTCTGCTGCGGCGATGGTGTCCAGTTCGGCGAGCGCTTCCTGGACATAGCCGGTTTTGGCGAGGATTTCCGCTCGCAGCATCGTCAGGTGTGTGACCGGGCTTTCCGCGCCTACGGCAGCGAATTCGCAGGCGACGGTTTCCAGAAACTCGCAGGCTAGCGCGCCCTGGCCGGTGAGCCAAAGGTCGCGCGCAAGGTCCCCGGCGTGCAGGAGGCCGCGACCGCGATGGGCGGGGTCCGGAGAGGATTCGGTGAAGGCGCGAAAGGCGTTCCAGGCGTGCTGGCGGGACTTGCCAAGCCAGCGCATACGGAAGCCGGCGATGGCCATGGCCTGATGGTACAGCCCGTTGAGGATCGGATTGGCGGTCTCGCGCGGGAGGTAAGGTTCGGCTTGTTCGAGTTCTTCGACGGCGGAGCCGAGCTCGCCTTGTCCCAAGTGCAGAAGAGCGAGGGCGACGCGAGCCTGTGCGACATCCTCCGACTTGCGCGCGGACTGCTTTTCCGCTTCCCAATCGGCGACGGCGCGGCCATAGGCGTAATGCGAATGTACGCCGTTCTGCTTGAGGCGGTGGAGCTTTTCGAGCCAGAGCCAGGATCTGCCGGTGCTTTGGTGCGAGGGGAACGACGATAGCAGTTCGAGGCTGCGTTCCAGGTGTTCTTTGGCGGCGCCGGAGTTGCCGGCGAGAAGTTCCACGATGCCGAGTTCCTGGGTGGCGGTGGCGAGCGGGAGTCCACCAACTACGCCGCGATGGACGAGTTCGTTGACGAGTTCGCGCTGCTGGGATACGGGGTCCAGCAGGGCGCCGGCGCGCGGGGTAGCGGACGTGGCTCGGGCTTGCGCGATGCGCGTGGGAGGCGCCGGGGCGGCGTTCTGCAGCGAACGTACCATGTTGCGGCCTCGGCGGTTGTTGGACAAAAGGTCGACGAGGATGCGGGCGTCGGAGTAGCCGAGCGGGAGCATATTCATCGAAAAATCCAGGGCAAAGAGCAGGGCGAGGATACCGAGGACACGGCCTTCAAAACTGTTGGCGTCGCCGGTGGAAGCCGATTGCAGCATGCCGAGGAAGAGCGCCATCGACAGCAGTAAGGAAAGGAAGGGTCCGGCGGCGGCGGTGGCTATGAGATCCCAGCGGGTGTTGATGGTGCTGCCGGGGATGCCCGCGAGGTACGAATCGTGCGCGAAGAGGCGGCGGAGGTGCACGTGGAGCTGGCCGTCACTCCAGGAAAGAGGGCCGACTCGGAAGACCGGGAAGCGGAAGCCGAGAGCACGGGCCGCAAGGGCATGGCCGAGTTCGTGTACGAAGGCGACGAGCACCTGGCCGCAGAGGATAAAGATCAGGGTGCCGAAGGTGAACTTCATGCCTCCGATGCCCAGTTGGTCCGCGTAGCTGTCCATCCAGCGGTACCCGGCGATCAGGAGGATCGCGATGAGCGTGGTACGGCCGATCTGGACGAAGGTGGTTTCTTCGGAAGGGGATTCGCGGTCGATGTCGCCGGGGGCGCTGTAGCGCGCAAAGCGACGCATAGTGACCAGGCCGGTGAGGCCCAACGGCGGGAATACGAAGAGGTTGAAGAGAGCGATCAGAAGTCCGGTGAAGCGGATCCAGCGGTGCTGCTGTCCGACGCCCCAAAAGGTAGCGAGGCAGAGGCATCCAATGGCCCAGCAGCTTGTGGTGATCCAATTGACGGGGGTGCCGTTGAGCAGCTTTTGCCCGGGCTCCGGAAGGTACGCCTCGACCATGGAGAGCCACCGCAATACGGTAGCCGGCGCCATCAAGAGTACCCATCCTTCAAAGAACAGGACCCAGCGGAAGAAACGTACTACGCGGATCATCTGCTTTGTCTATCGGTGGCGATAGAGTGGGGCAGCTTAAGTTGATCGCACTAATAATGAGAGGAAAAACACAAAAGCCTGCCCCCGGAGGGACAGGCTTTGCGAGGTGATTCGTTATGAATCTTTTGGTATGACTAGCTGCGGCGCATGCGGGCCACGATCATACCGGCCGCACCGAGGCCAAGCATGGCGTAGGTGGAAGGTTCCGGGATACCGGGGACCTGGTTGTCGGTGGTGGCGCCAACGACGAGCAAGCCGCTGGGGTTACGGACGTTCACGCCGCTGGAGAAGCCGTTCTGCACGACCGCTTCCAGGACGAGGGTGCCGGCGCTGTAGTTGACAGCGGCCGGGCTCACGAGACCGAAGCCGACCTGAACGCCGCTGTTGTAAACTTCGGAGCCGTTCGAGAGGACACGGAAGGTGACAGCGTTATCGGTGGCGAACTGGAAGTTCAACACGCCAGCGAGAATGTTGCTGAGGGTCAGGGTGTAGGTGTAGGTACCGGGCTGTGCTCCAGCCGGGGCCGGGAAATTGCCGTCGGTGGCCAACTGGCCGACCCACTGACCGTCGCCGAACGCATTCGCCCAACCGAATGCAGTGGGGATGGTGCCGGTCAAAACCGCAGCGTTGCCCACAACGCCAAGGGCCGGGCCGTTGACTGCCGAGCCGGCGCCTGCTGCCTGACCCGTATAACCTGCGAACGACTGGCTCGTCTGGCTCACCTGCCAGTTCGCGGCGCCCGTGCTAATGGTGACGGCCGGTGCGACAACTGGCAGAGCAAGCAAGCAAGCGAATTTCAAAAAACCGCGCATCTTTACTTTCTTCCTCCTAAAGGTATGGGAGCCTACGCTCCTCCAACAGTACGAGCATAGTACATCCGGTCTAAAAATGCTAGGGAAAATCCATACCTATGGGGGAGAAAAGGGTACGGGCAGCCTAGACCGGGAGTACTAGGACCTACCCACATTGCGGTGGTGTTAGCGTTTCCCCGGCTTTTTACCCCCGTTTTCGAACAGGAATACCCCACTTTTTCCGCCTACTGCGAAGTCCAAGTCGCCGTCCCCGTCGTAGTCGGCGATGGCGATCTGCATTCCGGCGCCGGTACGGGTGCCGTAGTCGATGATGTGGCGGGCCCATTCCGGTTTGCCACCCTTGGGCTGGATGAGTTCGTACCAATAGATGCCGAGGGGTTCGCGCTCGCCGGGGTCCTTGCCGTTGTGGGCCATAAATCGCTTGCCGGTGAGGAATTGTAAAGCGCCGGATTTTTCCCAATCCACCATGGAAATTGCATGCGGTTGGGACCACGCGTCGTCGATCATGCGTTTGGCCCACTTGCCATCGCCCTGATTTTCCAGCCAAAACACGCCGTAATCGTGGGCGTTGCCGGTGAGAATATCGGGCCGGCCATCGCCGTTTAAATCGCGGACATGCATAAAGCTGAGGTGTTCCTTAAATTCGAATTCCGGGTGGTATTTCCAGTCGGGCGCCTCAAACCAGCCTTTGGGGGTGAGGACATCGTTCTTGCCGTCGCCGTTGACATCGCCGGCGCCGATGCCGTGGCCGTAGCTGCGGTCACTGACCTGATGTCTGACGAGGGTGCCGTTTTTGACTTCGTACCAGGCCAACGGTTGCTTGGCGTCGCCGAACTGGGGGAGAACCTCCTGCGCTTTGCCGTCGTTGTTGAGGTCGACGAGGAGAGCGAATTCGATGGGGGAGGTTGTTTCGACCGGAGTTTCGACCCAAGCCATCTTGGTCCGGCCGGGATTCTTCCACCAGGCGAGCTTTTTGCCGAACCAGGAGACGGTGACGATATCGATGAAGCCGTCGCCGTTGACGTCGAGCGGGAGGTCGCTGAAGGCGTCGATGTAGTTGTTGGTGAAGTGGAGGGTACGGAACTGGTGTTTGCGCCAGGTGGGAGCTTCAAACCAGTTTTCACCGGAGACGAGGTCGAGGCGGCCGTCATTGTTGATGTCGGCCCAGGCAGCGGTTTCGTTGGCGCCGAGGTCGATGGTGTGTTTTTCAAAGGGAATGTCGGGGGAACGGGTTTCCGGGAGGGTCGCGGAAAGGAGAAGGACAGCGGCGACGGCGGGAATCGGCATGGCGGCCATTGTATCGAAAAGGCACAGCGGCTATACTGAGAGTTCGGCCCTATCGTCTAGGGGTCTAGGACGGAGCCCTCTCAAGGCTTAAACACGGGTTCGAATCCCGTTAGGGCCGCCACTCACCAACTGGCGGAATGTAGTGTCCCCGCCGAATCCTTCGTAAACGCCCATCTGGTATAACAGTGTGAATGCAAAGTTCGCGCTTTTACGGCTGGACCGTTGCCATCATCGCTTTCTTTACCTTTGGGTTGGCGGTGGGCATCCCCTACTACGGGGGTCCGTTTTTCTACGACTATTACGAGAAAGCGTTCGGCTGGAAGCGCGCGGAGACCGTTCTCGGTTTTCCTCTGGGCGTGACCATCACGCTTTGGGCCGGGCCGATGCTGGTGCATCGATTCTCTCCACGCAAGCTACTCATGATCGGGGCGAGCTTTACGGCGCTGGCGTTTTTGGGCTTTGCCAATATGAACGGCTCCACCACCATGTACTACGGTTGCTGGGTGCTGTATCTCATCGGGTACATCTTCTCCGGGCCGATCGTGCACCAGGTGATTGTCGCCAATTGGTTTAAGCGAAATCGCGGCAAAGCGATGGCAATTGTCTATTTGGGCGTAGGTGTATTTGGTGGAATTTCCGCCAAATATATTGCCGCGCCGCTGACGCGGGCGTTTGGGTATCAGACGGCGCTGCTGGTGTTCGGCGGGTTGTGCCTGCTGATCTGGCCGCTGGCGCTGTTCTTTATCAAAGACAAGCCGTCGGACATCGGGCAGTTTCAGGATGGCAATGCGGACTCGGCGGAGGACGTCAAAGCGCCGCCCAAGAGCTTTTCCTATATGCTGGGGACGCCTGCGTTCTGGCTGCTGGCGATTGGGAGTTTGTGCTCTATCGGGTCCATCGGGTCAATCAACCAGCATATGAAGTTCGTGTTCAAGGAGCAGGGGTTTACCAACCAGGTACAGCTGGACGACTTCTTTGGTACGGCGAATTTATGTGTGCTGTTTTCGAGCATCGCGGGGCGGTTGATTATGGGATTTTTGGCGGATAAATACAACAAGAAATACGTCATGATGGCGACGTATTTTCTGGTGGCCGGTACGATCCCGATGATCTCTTTGGTGCGACCGGAACAGCCTGAGTACATGTACCTGTTCGCGATCCTGTTCGGGTTCGGCATGGGTGCGGATTACATGCTGATTCCGCTGATGGCGGCCGAGCAGTTTGGCGTCACGTCGCTGGCTCGAGCGATGGGTATTATTCTGCCTGCGGACACGTTGGGTCAGGCATGGGCGCCGTATAGCATTGGGTGGCTCCATGATAAGTACGGCAGCTATCCGACGGCGTTGAACGCGATCTTTATTCTGTCGGTGGTGGGTGCGATTGCGATCAGCCTGCTGCCGAAGCCTCGCAAGGATTGAGGACGTTCCAAGACGGGACAGTTGACGCGGAACAGGGTGTGATGCCCTGCTCCGCGTTTTTCATTACTGGCGAACAGTCGGGTACTGGATGCCGAGCTGTTCCAGGTACGTTTTGTACTTGGTGGGGTCGTAATACTGCGTCTTCATACGGTCGCGGTAGCGGGCCATCTTGTCGGCGTTGAGTTCAATGGCAGGCTTGTCGTCGGGTCCAATGAGTGGCGTGTACTTCTGTTCCTTGGTTTGGACGTTGTTGAAGTAGTCCCAGGCCTGCTTGATGAGTTCGGGCTTCGTCATGAGGTCGATGGCGGTTGCGGCTTGGGCCTTTGCGCCAGCGAGTGAACCTTTGTGCGCGATCGGAGTGGCCATGGCTACAGCGTTAGCCCAATGGTGGCCGGGAAGGTTGGGGATGTTGGCGGGGTAGCGGGTGTAGATCATGGGCATCACCCAGCTGATGTCGCCGACGTCGTCACTGCCGCCGCCCTTGAGGTCCTTGGGAGGCTCGAGGGGGTTGACCTTGGCTTTGAGTCCTTCGGGCTTCTGGTTGAGTTCGCGCTGGAGGGCTTTGGCGAGGGTTTGATCCGCATCGGACCAGGTGGGCATGCCGATCATCTCGATGTTCTTATGCATGGTTTCCGCCAGGACCTTGTTGAAGTGGTTCGGCCAGGCGGAGCCGACAATGCGCTGGGTAAACGTCGTGCCGCTCATCAGCGCAGCGCCTTTGGCCATGGTGGTGCCGAATTCGTGGAGTTCCTTGATCTTGGGGAAGTCCAGTTCGCGGAAGTAGTACCAGACGGTGGCTTCATCGGGTACGACGTTGGGCTGGTCTCCACCGTTGACGATCACATAGTGGGAGCGGGCTTCGGTACGGATGTGTTCGCGCTTGTAGTTCCAGCCGGCGTTCATGAGTTCGACGCCGTCGAGGGCGCTGCGTCCGCGCCAGGGTGCTCCGGCGGCGTGTGCGGCGTCACCTTTAAAGGTGTACTGGACGGACACGAGTCCGCTATTGACGGAAGGCTGGCCGTAGCTGACGGTGAAGTCTGAGCTGACGTGTACGCCGAGCATGATGTCGAGGTCTTTTAAGAGTCCTGCACGGATGTAGAAGGCCTTGGTCGCGACCAACTCTTCCGCGACGCCGGGGTAGATCTTGAGGGTGCCGGGCAGGTTGTACTTGACCATGAGGTTCTTGAGTACGATGGCGGAGACGACGTTGACGGCCATGCCGGAGTTGTGGCCTTCGCCGTGTCCGGGTGCGCCTTCGATGAGCGGGTCATGATAGGCGACGCCGGGCTTTTGGGAGGCGCGGGGGATACAGTCGATGTCGGTGATGAAGCCGATGGCGGGCTTGCCGGAGCCTTGTTTAAAGGTGGCGACCCAGGCGGTGGGGATGCCGGCGACGCCTTCTTCGACGGTGAAGCCTTCTTTGCGGAGAACGCCGACGAGGTACTTGGAGGTTTCAAATTCCTGGAAGCCGAGTTCGGCGTAGCTGAAGATCTGGTCGACCATCTGCTGGACCTGGGTGGCGCGCTTGTCGACTTCAGCGATGGCTTCCTTTTTGAGGGCGTCCTGCGATGGTGGTTGGGCCTGTAGCAGCGCGGTGAGGGTGGCGGCTAGGAGGATGAGTCGTCGGTTCCGCATCAAGATGATGTTCCTTCCAGAAGAGTCGGGATCTCTCGCAAGCTTGGCGAATACGCTATGGTATCCCTCTGGTCCGGAACATTTCTCGGGAGGGCGGTGTCAGAGAGTTGTGCGAAGTCTAGGGGCCGTACTGTTTTGCGTGTTGCTGTTGCTGCTGCTTGCGTCCTGCCACAGGCAGCGGGCTGGGCTTCGGTTGCCGGGGAGCGAGTTCCGGCTGGTTACGACTGCGCCTGAGGATCCTGGGGTGTTGCTGCCGCCTCCGGTGGTGCATGAGTACGCGAGGACCCCGATTACGTTTGCCATCCCGATACGGAAGCGTGGCGCTGCCGGTACCGACTGCCAGTTGGGCGGCGATGTGTATCGCATGCGTGTGGAGCCAAAACAGGTGGTGCTGGAGTTGGGGTCGCCCGCGAAGTGGCAGGATCTGCTGGCGCAGTGGGATCAGTTGAGCAATCGCGTGGTGGAGTCCAAGGTGAGTGAGATTTTGGCGGCTCCGGAGTTGCTGGAGCAGCGGGGGTGTTTGGCTGCGGAGTCCGCCTTGCGGGTAAGGCAGTTGTTGCGGGAGACACTTCCGATGCGGCCGCAGCAGGGATTGTTTGCGGTGTATGGGCATCGCGTGGGGAGCGGCGCTTTTGACTTGCGGCCGGGGTTGCGATTGAAGGTGGTTCGGGCGCGCTTCAGCAAGCCGGCGGAGCAGCGGAAGAGCTCCATTGATGGATACATCGGGCTGACCACGGTGTCTTACGATGTTGCGGAAGATGCTGCTGGATGGGTGACGCTGCAGCGATCCGGCGTGGCGTTTGAGCCGGAGTCCATGCGGGCGACGGTGCGTGATGCGGTACCGCAGGATATGCTGCGGTTGCCGTCGCGACCGGTGTACCGGTTCCTGATGCAAACGTCGTACTTGCGGAGCGGTGTGAAGCGGTTCGCGATCCTGCTGGGGACACAGCGCGTGTCCGAGATGCGTGCGTTGGAGGCGAAGTTAGCGGCGGATCCGGCGGTGCCTTGTGCGACGTTGACATCGAGCGCGGCGAAGGCGGTATGTGTGTCCTTTGAAGGGGACGTGACGGTGTCGCCGGAGGTGCAGGTGACGGTGAATGGAGTGAGCCGGTATGTACCTTGGGGTGCGACGATCGCGAACTTGTTGCGTGAGGTGAAGGCGGCCTCGCATGTGCGGATGCGTCGGGTGTGGGAAGGGCAGTTGCGGCGTGTGGATGCTGAGGATCAGGCAGCGCTGGCGCGTACGGTGTTGACGGGCGGGGATGAGATTGCCTGGGATTCGGTTCCGTGAGTAGGATTGGGACTATCCACGGTTTTGTTGCCGGCGCAGCTTGTTGTTGAGTCCCAGGTGACCATTGAGAAATGACAACACGGCAGACGGCAGAAGTGCCGGAATACTTCTTAATCATGTAATGGTGGGTAAAGAATATTGAGACTTTCGATTAGCCGGTCATAACCCCACGTACTACACCCTAAATGAACTGCGAACGCGTTCCGGTGGTGCTCGCAAGCGCAACAAACCACAGCCTGTCGGCCACCTCAGTGCCGCTTACGGTGACAGGCACGGTACCGCTTCGGAAGCGGCACCACCAGACAAATCTGGTGGAGGATTTTTCTTATGAATTGGGTATGAGGGCCGTAGCGGTCGACCCCGGATTGCCCCCGGTGGGGTTCCGCCAGTAGGATTGGGACTATGCGATCTCTCTTGTCATTGGTGTTGTTCTTTGCTTCCACGGCTTTGTTGCCGGCGCAGCTTGTTATTGATTCGCAGGTCGGACGGTATTTGGAATTGACTCCACAGCAGACAGTAACGGTGACTCGTCTTCGGGCTGCGAACGTGCAGTTCCGGCTGCAGAAGGCCGAACGCATGGCGGTGGTGAATCGCGAGATCCAGGCGGAGTTGCGGAAGAGTCCGCTGGATCCCATGGCGATTGGTTTGCGGTATGTGGAACTGGCGACGATAGATAAGGAGATCGCCGAGGCGGACGCCAAGCTGAAGACTGATCTGCGAGCGTTGTTGACGGAGGCGCAGAAGCTGAAGTTGGTCCCGCTGGAAGAAGCGTTGCGACTTCAGGACCTCGCGAATCAGGCTGTCTGCGAAGGCTTTATCGAACCGCCCGTGACAAGAAGTACAGCATCTGCAGGGCGCGCGGGTTGCTTCTCTGCCTTCGTGCGGCCTAACGCGCAATAGTCCCCGGGTCGAGGCCTGTTGCTAGATCAAACCCTCCACCGAGTGCTCCGACCGCTGCCGTCTTGCGACCTAGGCCTGTGAGTTCGCGGAGTTTGTACACCGCTTCAATACCCGTACAGTGGGCTCCCAGGAGATTCTGCAGGCCGAACTCGCGGAACTTGGTGGCCGTCCAACGTAGGGTTTCGTCGGTGGCGTTGAAGAGGTGGAGTCCGCCGATTGCCGCGTGAATCGGGGCGTCTTTGCGGATCTTCGTCCGCGCGTGTTCGAGGATGTTGACGATGCCTGCGTGGCTGCAGCCTGCGATTACCACTAAGCCTTTGGAGGTCTCGATAACGAGTGTCATGTCCTCGGGCAGGTTGTCTTCGGGGGTGGAACCGTCCGGCATGACGAGCTTGCGGCTGCCGCTCCAGTTGCGCTCCGGGTACTTGCGGGGGATCAGGCCGGTGAGCCAGACGCCAGGGTGGATCTCTTTGGGTTCTGTGTACTCGATGAAGTTGCCTCCCGCCTGTTCATAGCCGCGCTTGATGTACAGCATGCGCTTGCCTTCGATGTCGTTGCGCGGGATGAAGGCGCCTTGGCCGATGTGGGCCGTTTGCAGGGCCTTGGGATTCTTCTTGGACATCTCTTCACGCAGACGGACGAGTCCGGCAGTGTGGTCGTAATGATGATGGCTGAGGATCACCTCTTCGACGTCGCTCAAGTCGACCTTGAGTTCCGGCAGGTTGTTGAGGACTGTGTTGGGATGGGCGCCGGTGTCGAACAGGATCTTGCGGCCGTCCACTTCGACGAGCGCGGCAAAGCCCCATTCGCCGTAGCCTGCGCCGTCGGCAAGCATGGTGGACAGGATCTTGACCTTGAGCGACTTTACTTCGTGTGCTTGGGCTGCCAGCGCCATGCATACGGCCAGACACAGAGTCTTCATGTTCAGCCCATTGTGGCATTGTGAGGAGATGCGAGCATACATCTCTTCGGGGTCAACGTTTGAGCAGGAGATCGGGTATTCCCGGGCTGTGGTGGACGGGGAATGGATCTTTGTATCGGGTACGACGGGGTTCGATTATTCGACAATGACGTTGGCCGAAGGTGGGATCGCGGGACAGGCGGCACAGGCTCTGCGGAACATCGATGCGGCGCTGGCGAAAGCTGGAGCTTCGCGCAACGACATTGTCCGGGTGACGTACATCGTGCCGAAGGCAGCAGAGTTTCCCGAGTGTTGGCCGGTGTTGCGCGAGTACTTTGCCGACAACCGTCCGGCAGCGACGATGTTTTCCGCCGCGCTATCCGATCCGCGGATGCAGATCGAGATTGAAGTGACGGCACGGAAGCAGAGCGGGAGTTAGCTGCCGCGGATACGGCCGAGCAACGAGAACAACTGAATCACCTGACCCTGGCGGTTGGTGCCTGTCTTGTGGAAGATGGAGCGCATATGGCTGCGGCCGGTGTTGCGCGTGAGCTTGAGTTCGTCGAGCGTCAGGTCGAGCGAGCCGGTGCGGACGAGCGTTTGGACGAAGCGCCCTTCGGCCGGTGTGAGGTGGAACAGTTCGTTGAAGGCGCGCCCATCGGTCGAGTTGGGCGTAGGGTGTAGCAAGACCAGAATGTACTCGCGCGGGCCGAGGTTCAGAAGGTTCGAGGCACGTGACAGCAGACCTGTGCCGCCCACCGGTTCCGGCATCTGGATGAGGCGGAAGGACGAGAATGGGTCCTTTTCGAGTGCGGCGACTTCTGCGGCGAGGCTTTCGCTGAGGGTCGCGAGGTTGATGGCCTGTTCGCTTGCGGTAGCCGCATCGTTCGATGCTTCGAGCAGCTTGCCTTCACGGTCGAGCAGGTACACGGGGAACTGCAGGTTCTGCATCACCTGGCGGAGGTCGCCGAGGGAATTGACGGCCTCCTGCAGGCGGAACGCGTTGCGCATGTGGTCCACCAGAAGTTCCATGACGGCGAAGGCTTTTTCGGTGGACGCCGGGCCGTGGCCATTCTCGCCACGATTGACGGCGACGTAGCGAATGCAGCCGGAGACGATGCCGATGTTGGCGGACACGCTATGTACGACGTTGTTCTTTTTGCCCCAATCGTTATAGAAAGCTGTACGGCGTAGCGCCGGCAGCGACAGGACGTCGTCGCTATTGTCCACCTGACCTCCGGCAGCGAGGGCAGTGGTTTCGCGGGTGGGCAGCCAGGGGTTGAGGCGCGAGTAGTACTGCAGGAACTTGTCGCTTTCCGTATCGTCGAAGCCGCTCCAGATGCCTTCTGCTTTGCCGGTGCGGAGGTCCTGCAGGAGGAGCGCGGCGCCGTCGGCGGCGGTGACACGTTGGAGTTCCTGGATGAACTGGTACCAGAGGTGCTCGTCGTTGCCGGCCGAGTACAGCAGGAGCAGGAGATCAGAGATCTCTTTGGGGTCGACTAGCGGGCCGGGCATACGACCCCCGGGGCGGCTAGTCCAAATGAACGGCACGGTGACGCAGATACTGATCGAGGCGGCTGAGCGCTTCGGTCAAAATGGCCGGTTCGGCGGCGTAGCAGATGCGGAGTGAGCCTTCTCCGCCCGCACCAAAGGCTCCGCCGGGAGCAATACCCACGCCCGTTTCGGTGAGCAGACGTTTGCAGAAGGCGAGGGAGTTGGTGAGTCCCTCGATTTTGGGAAACAGATAGAAGGCACCGTCCGCAGCGGGGATGTCCATGCCGGGCATCTTTTGTAACGCCGCGAGGCAGAGGTCGCGATTGGAGCGGAGTTGGGCGAGCATCTGCTCGATGTGGAGTTCGCCCTCGGCGAGCGCTACTTCCGCAGCGCGCTGGGTAAAGCTGGCCGGGCACGACATGATGTACTCGTTCATGGCGGCGGCGCGGGCGATTAAATCCTTGCGTCCGGCGAGCCATCCGAGGCGCCACCCGGTCATGCTGTAGGCCTTGGAAAAGCTTTGCGCGACGAGTACGGCGTCCTTGTCCTTGTCGGCCTTGGTGAGGATGGACGGCGGTACGGCCGAGGCTTGGCCGTCCTGCTGCTGCGGATAGTACAGACGCTCGTAGACTTCGTCGGCGAGGAGCCAGAGGTTGTGGCGGCGTGCGAAGTCCAGCAGGTTCTGTTGGTCGGCGGGGGTGGCAACCCAGCCGAGCGGGTTGGACGGCGAGGTGTAGACGAGCAGGCGCGAGCGCGGGGTAACGGCGGCTTCGAGCGCGTCGAAATCGATCTGAAAATGCCGGCCGTGACGAACCATGGCGACCTCGGTCACCGTGGCGCAGGACATTTTGGCGATAGACGAAGCGTTGGGCCATTGCGGGGTCAGCATCAAAGCATGATCGCCAGGGTCCAGCACGCAACGGATTGCGAGGTAGAGTGACTGAATCCCAGAGGACGTGGCCATGACGTCGGCCGCGGGGTCCAAGGTGACGGAATGCTTGCAATCGTAATAGCGACAGATCTGGGTACGAAGGGACATCGATCCGGCATTTGAGGTGTAAAAAGTGTGTCCTTCGGCCATGGCATTCTGGGCCGCTCGTTTCAGATATTCGGCTGTCGGGATGTTGGACTCGCCGAAGTAGAGGCGGAGGACGTTCTTCATGCCGAGGGCCATTTCGGCAATCTCGCGTACGCCGGAGAGGGGGACGTCGAGGATGGACTGGGCAACTGCGGCGCGGGTCTTCATTATTTGCTGGAGGAGAGTTTGACGGCGAGCAGGATCCAGGCGGCGATAAAGCAGACGCCTCCGATGGGGGTTACGGCTCCGAGGATCGGGATGCCGGTGAAGGCGAGGACGTAGAGGCTGCCGGAGAAGAATACGATGCCGGCGACCAGGAGCCAGGCGGTGACCTTTGGTGGATCGGGGAGTTGGGAGACGATGAGGAGTCCTAGGGCGTGTAGGAAGTGGTAGAGGACGGCTTTTTCCCAGATGCCCATGGAGTAGGCATCGAAGCGGGCTTTGAGGGCGTGGGCTCCAAAAGCGCCGAGGGCTACGGCGATGGCGAGTAGCGCGGCGGCGAGCGATCCGAAGGTCATACCCCGAGTTTAAGGGAGAGTCGCGGCTCAAGTCCTTCAGCGAATCGACCTGCACCTGTCCAGGGCAATCAGGGTTCCTGCGTCTCGCCGTCCGCTCGTAGTTTGATCCGAACCACCAGTCCGCCATCATTCCCAAGTTTGTGGATCTGTGGATCTGAAGTGGCATTGGCGCCACGCCGGCAGGCGCCAGATCGAATGTCGCTAACTCCGAAAGCGGTGAGTCGTCCGATAGCTTCTTGTAACGCTGGGCGCTGAGAACGGGCTTGGTAGACTTCTCGACGAAGAGACTACCAGTAAAGCGAATGGAGCTTATCGACACGTTGCCGCGCGCGGTTTCCATGATCAGCGCCGCGTCACTCTGATAGAACTCTTCAAACTCAATTGGAAACTCATGTCGGCCCACCGGTAGGGAGTTTAGGTCGATCGACGGCGGCCTGTAGACAGACCTGAATGCTTCTTCGGGTGTGATGACCTGCCAGTTCGCGAACTGGTGGAGAGGGAGTGTTTTTGCGTCAAAGCTTTGCAACTTCGCCCGCGCTTCGTCGCACATCATCTCTGGGGTGTCCTTCGGAAAGGTCAGATGTGCGTTTCTAAGGTCGACAGATTGGTTTATCGTGACGAACTCTCGAACAGCAAGCCAGGACGCGAATTCCTTCGGATCGACGTCGTTGACCTCCCGGAGTTCGATCCCTTGATCATCGGCATGGCTGACTGCCGGTGCTGCGAAACCCGAGGTAGATACCGCCGTTACTTTGTTAAAGCGAAAACGATCTCGGCGCCCGCAGAGCTGTTCAATCCAGCTAGCCGGTTGCGGGCCGTCACTCTTTCGGTCGCGACACTCGATCAGCCAGGCGATGTCCGTGGTGCCGAGTCGCCCTCGTACCTCAAGGTCAAACTCTGCGATTTGGTGCCCGGCTGAGTCGTACTTCTTCACGTTGGACCGGATGCTCAGACCGGTGCCGGCAAGTTGTTCCTCGACGAACTTCACCAGTTGCTCTAGCTGCTTACCGTCGCTCAACGCGGAACCTCGCTGCGGGAATGTCTTCGCCCAAGGTAATCCGACAGAGGCTTTGCTGCAAGAAAGCAGTCGTCGTGGGGTGTGGTGATAGAGTGAGATTCTCTATGCACCAACGCCAGATCGTACGGGATGCCGCGCACCACCTCCACGTACTCGCGAGCTTGCAGGATGCTGTTTGTTCGGGTTGCCGCATTGGCGATGGCGGCTTGCTGCGGGCTGCTGGCGCAGCAGGGTGAGTTTGCTTTGCGCGACGGGGATACGGTCGTGTTTTATGGCGATTCCATCACCGATCAGCGTATGTACACCGTCGTGGCGGAGACGTTTGCGCTCACGCGGTTTCCGGGACGGAACATCCGGTTTGTCCACTCGGGGTGGGGTGGCGACCGGGTGACGGGCGGCGGGGGCGGCACGATCGATGAACGGCTGAAGCGCGACGTCGATGTGTACAAGCCAACTGTGATGACCATCATGCTCGGCATGAACGACGGACGGTATCGCGCCTATGATCCTGAAATCTTTAAGACCTATGCCGATGGGTATGTGCGCATTGTCGACATGCTCAAGGTGTCGCATCCCAATCTGCGGCTCACTCTGATTCAGCCGTCGCCTTATGACGATGTCACGCGCGAGCCTTTGTTTGCCGGTGGGTACAACCAGGTGCTGCTGCAGTACTCGGCGTTTGTGAAAGATCTGGCGTCGCGGAACGGGCAGGGTACGGCGGATTTGAAGACTGGCGTGGTGGAGATGCTGCGGCGGGCCAATGTCGCGGATGCGGCGTTGGCGAAGCAGATTATTCCGGATCGTGTACATCCGGGTTGGGCGGGACATCTGGTGATGGGGCTGGAGTTGTTGAAGGCCTGGAATGCCCCGAAGGTGGTGACGGCGGTGGAACTGGACTTGGCGGGCAAGAAGATCGTGTCGCAGGCGGGTACGGCGGTGAGCGGGTTGCGGCTGGACGGCGGGACGTACTCTTGGACGCAGGCCGATCAGGCGTTGCCGATGCCGTTGCCGGACAAGGGCGCGGCGACGCAGTTGGCGGTGAAGTCGTCGGACTTCTGGGAAGCTGTCAATCAGCAACCGTTGAAGCTGGGCGGGCTGGAATCGGGCAAGAAGTATGCGCTGCGGATCAATGGCATCAAAGTCGGCGAGTACACAGGCGCGGAACTGGCGGCGGGGATGAATCTGGCCAAGCTGGATACGCCGATGATGCAGCAGGCGGAGCAGGTGCAGGCGCTTACGGTGAAGCGGACCAACGTCCACCAGATGCGCTGGCGGCAGTTGCAGATTCCGTTCGATAAAGACGGGTATCCGCGGATGGCGTCGATCCTGCGGCAGTTGGATGCGCTCGATGAGGACATCGCGGCGAGGCAGAGGTCGACGGCGCGGCCGGGGGCTTTCTTCTATGAGCTGGCTCCGGTGTTATGAGAGGCGCTGCTCGATCCAGGCGAGCATGGCGCGTTGCTTTTCGATGTTGCCGAGCTTGGCTTCCAGGTTGATATAGCGGATGCCGAGTTTGACGGCCAGGCGGGAGAGCGAACCGTCGTCATCACCACGCGGGTTGGCCTGCAGCACCATGTTGTACGGACCGTCCTTAACGGCGGCGTAGTCGTCGGGGTTGACGAGCAGGCCGAAGTCGCCGGGGTTCGACGGGTCGTTGAGGGCGTGGGCGTCGGAGATGGGGATTTCGGACTGGATGTCGTAGCCGCGTGAGTTGTTGTGGACGGCGATGATGAGTCCACCTTTGGGCGGGATCAGGCGGTTGACCAATTGATTGCGATTGGTGTTGAGGTACTTGACGCCGTCGTCGATCTGTTTGGTTGTCCAGCCGGGGTTGAGTTTGCGGAGGTTGGCCGCGGCACCGAGGCTCGAGAACATGCGGTTGGGGTCGAGCTTGCCGCCACGGAAGGCGATGGTACGGGTGGGGTTATCGATGAGGTACGCGACGCCGAAGCCGGCGCCGGTGTCCTGCGCCATGTGCGCGGTGAGGACCTCACGGGCGGTGCTTTCGTCCCCGTGGATCAGGAGGTAGCGGCGTTCTGCGGTTGGGCGTCTTGCGGTTGTTGTTGCGGCGGTGTTGGCGGAACCAGTGGTATTGGCCATGCGCCGCGTGAGGCGGTAGAAGTGGACCCCGGCGACTTTGGGGCCGGACGCTCCTGGAACTCCTGCTGCTGCTGCACTCGCGCCAAGAGAGACTCCAAGCTGGAGGGCGAGCTGTCTTCTGGTCCACATACTTTCAGCATACTCATCATGCGGGAGATGACCTGTTCGAGCGCGGCGGTTTGCACGGGCTTGGAGACATGGTCATTCATGCCCGCGGCGAGGCAGCGGGCACGATCTTCGGCAAAGGCGTTGGCGGTGACGGCAATGATGGGCACGTCGGCGCGGTCGCCACCAGTGTTGCGGATGATTCGGGTGGCTTCAAAGCCGTCCATCTCCGGCATGTGGCAGTCCATCAGGATCAGGTCAAAATGCTTGTGGTGGAACTCCTCGATGGCTTGCAGGCCGTTGGCGGCGAGGGTCACCTCGTGGCCCATTTTGCGTACCAGGTGGGCGAGGACGCGCTGGTTGACCGGGTTGTCCTCCGCTACGAGTACGGCAAGCTTGCGGCTGGACAGCACCGGCTGTACTGCCGGACCCTGCAGGTTGGGTTCGCCCTTGGGTAGGGGGATCTGGAACCAGAACAGCGAACCCTCATTCACCACCGATTCGACGCCGATGGTGCCGCCCATGATCTCAACCAGCTTTTGGCAGATCGCAAGGCCGAGGCCTGTGCCGCCGAAGCGGCGGGCGGTGGATTGATCCGCCTGCGAAAACTCGTCGAACAGGCGGCCCTGTGCTTCCTTGGCGATGCCGATGCCGGTGTCGCGTACGGCAAAGCGGACCACTCCCTGAGAGGTGTTGTGGACCAGGATGCGGATGGTGCCCGAGTTGGTGAACTTCACCGCATTGCTGAGCAGGTTGTTCATCACCTGCTTGACGCGAGTGGGATCGCCCAGCACCCACGCCGGTACCTCTGACGAGACGTGCGAATGGATGCTGATGTTCTTTTTGGCGCTGGCCTTGCGCATCGGCTCAATCACCGACGAAAGAGCGTCGCGCAGGTCAAAGGAGACGCTTTCGAGCGTCAGCTTGCCGGCGCCGATTTTGGAGTAATCCAGAATGTCGTTGACGATGGTGAGCAGCAGGTCTCCCGACTGTTCGATGGCCTGGGTGAGTTCGCGCTGGCGAGCGTCAAGGTCGGTTTCGCCCAGTAGGTTGAGCAGCCCGAGTACGCCGCTTAACGGGGTACGGATTTCGTGGCTCATGGCCGCCAGGAATTGGGTTTTGGCGACGCCGGCGGATTCGGCCTGTTCCTTGGCGCGGCGGAGTTCGAGGGCCTGGGTTTCCAGCCTCATGTTGCTCCAGATCCCCTGCAAAATCATGTGATTGCGCTGGCGTGCGAAGAGCACCAACGCGACCGTGTAGAGCAAGGTGAGCAGCGCGATAAAGGGACCGCCGGGGGCCGAATGCAACGTCCAGGCCATGGTGGACATCGCGAGGATGACGGTGTAGAGCGCCGACAGGCGGACGTCCGCCGCCAGCACCGTCATGGCGCCATTGGCGATACCGCTTAAGGCCAGGATGAGGAGAAAGCCGGTCCAGGAGGTCTGGTAGCGAACCAGGGCGCTGTAGGTGAACCAGGACCACACAGCCGCGTTGGCGCAGCAGGTGATGCGGAACCAGTTATGGTCCGCCATGGAAACGGACGCATGGCGCTTTTCGATGGAGCGCGCCTGATGCCAGCGGATGAATGTGAGCGCGACCATCGCCAGGGCAACCATAAGCGCCTGGCCGAAATTGTCGTGGCCGTACGGCGTGATGTACAGAAAGCCGCCCAGCACGATGAGATGGATAGGACCCACCGGCGTGTTGTTACGCACCAGCGTGAGGCGAGCGCGCCTGTCTAATTCCTGCCGCTCTCCAGAGTTGAGGTCGCCGATCCAGGAGGGATCGAGCCATGCCAAAACAGAATTCAACCGGAGATACCCATCCGAAAGTACTATCGGCATTTGAGTTACAGTTCTGCACCCTATAATGAAGGCGGAGGATCTCTTTCCCGCTATGTCTGGCGTCATTGCTCAAGCCAACGCTCCGTCGCATTCGCATGAGTCCCCGGAATTCAATCCGCAAATCTCCGCTGAGGCCCGTTTTGATCAGGCGGCTGCGCTGCTGAAGATCGATGCCGGATTGCAAAAGGTTCTGCGGGCGCCGGCTCGCGAGATTACGGTCAACATCCCGGTGATGTTGGACGATGGGAGGCTCGAGGTTTTTACGGGTTACCGTGTACAGCACTCGCTGGCGCGGGGTCCGGCAAAGGGCGGCATCCGGTATGCGCCGGATGTGAGTATCGAAGAGGTTCGCGCGCTGGCGGCGTGGATGACGTGGAAGTGCGCGGTGCTGGACCTGCCGTACGGCGGTGGCAAAGGCGGCGTGATCTGCAATCCTGCACAACTGTCGCAGGTGGAGTTGGAGCGCATCACGCGCCGCTACACGTCCGAGATTATTGAATTTATCGGTCCGGAGAAGGATGTCCCGGCGCCGGACATGAACACCAACGAGCAGACCATGGCCTGGATCATGGATACCTACTCGATGCACCAGCGCGAGACCACCACTGCGGTGGTGACGGGTAAGCCGCTGAACCTGGGTGGGTCGCGTGGGCGTACGGAAGCGACGGGTCGCGGGTGTCTGCTGGTGACCTTAGAGGCGCTGAAGCTGTTCAACTGGAAACCCGAAGATACGCGAGTGGTGATTCAGGGCTTTGGCAACGTCGGCGGCATGGCGGCCAAGTTGATGGCGCGGACGGGGTTCAAGATCATCGCGATTGTCGAATGGGACGGCGCGGTGTACAACCCGAACGGCCTCGACATCGAAAAGCTGATGCGGCACAAGAAGGAAACCGGGTCGATTGTGGACTTTGCCGAGGGCGAGAACATGGACCGGTTTGAGGCCATGTACCTGGAATGCGAAGTGCTCGTTCCGGCGGCGAAAGAGAACGTGATCACGTCGCAGAACGCCGATAAGCTGCGGACGCGGATTATCTGCGAGGGCGCCAACGGTCCGACGACGCATCTGGCCGATCCCATCCTGCGCGACAAGAAGATTTTCGTGATTCCGGACATTCTGGCTAACGCCGGCGGCGTGACGGTGTCTTACTTTGAGTGGGTGCAGGATCGCATGGGGTACTTCTGGTCGGAAGACGAAGTGAACCGGCGTCTGGCCGAGCGCATGGTAGAAAGCTTCAAAGACGTTGTGAACTACGCCGGTAAGCACAAGGTGGACAATCGCACGGCGGCGTACCTGCTGGCCTTGGATCGTGTGCAGTTTGCTATCAAGCTGCGGGGCATCTACGGGTAAATGCGTTGTTGAGGCTGGCTGTAGCGGTAGCAATCCTGGGTTTGTGCGGCGGTGCCGTTGCGGTGCTCGAGGCGTACCAAATGCCCTGGCGGAGCTACGACAGCATGGAGCCTCACGACAACGTCGATCTGCCTCACGACTGGAACGAGCGTACCGAATGGGTGTTTGGGCGGCTGATGTTCCCCAATCATCCGAACTCGATGTTCGGGCGGTTCCGGCGAGGTGGGGGTCGTGCACACTGGCTCGAAGGCGCGAGTAGCTGGACGCAGGATTATCCGCGTGCGGATCGCCACTTTGCGCAGGCCTTGCGGCGGCTGACACGGCTGCATGTCCGAAGTGTCGAGCAGCCTGTAAACCTGGACGACGGGGACGATGTGTACAACTGGCCGTTCCTGTTTGCCGGTGAGCTAGGCGATTGGATTTTGGACGACAAGCAGATCGCCAAGCTGCGGGATTATCTGTTGCGCGGCGGCTTTCTCTTTCTCGACGACTTTTGGGGCGATGAAGAGTGGAACCGCTTCAATGAGACCATGAGCAAGGTCTTTCCGGACCGGCCGATTGTCGAGATCGACGACAACGACCCGATCTTCCATACGGTGTACGACCTGAACGACCGCTATCAGATCCCCGGGCAGTGGGTGCTGCGCGGGTCCATGCGCTGGCGTAGCGAGGGCAACAAGGCCAAGTGGCAGGGCATTTACGACGATCAGGGTCGCGTGATGGTGGCGATTGCGTACAACTCAGATGTCGGCGATGGCTGGGAGTGGGCGGATGACCCGAAGTTCCCGGAGCGGTACGCGTCGCTGGCCATGCGGCTGGGCGTCAACTACGTGATTTACTCGTTAACCCACTAATGCGCGGCTAGCGGTCCGGGCTCTGCATCCGGAGCGAGCGATCAAGCGGGTTTGCGATCTTCTTCTGCAGGGCATCCACGAAGGGGCCGGCATAGGGACTGGGCGGCGTCAGGCTTGTCCAACGCTTCCAGACGTCGAGCGCCTGGGTGTAATAACCGGCCGCTTTCCCGCTGTCGTTCTGCTGCGAATAATAGTCACCGTACACTTCCAGGAGCCTTGCACGGTTGCGGAGGAAGTACAGGTCCTCGGGGAACTTGGTTACCGCCCTGCTGGAATGGCCATCAGTCTCGGCTAGCACTCGGGCCGCTTCCGGCCATTGGCGCAGAGCGATCAGCGCGATGCCGAGTTCCGCGCCGGTGCCGCAGATGGAGTCCAGCGCGACGAGGTCCATGCTGTCCTGCGCGAGGATGGCTTTCTGTGTGGTGAGGACCTTGGTAAGCAGTGGTACGGCTTGTGCGGGACGTCCGGCAAGAAGGTGAAGCCGGGCTTCGATGGCCGTTATGTTGGTATCCCACTGCTGGCTCATCGTGTGTTTTGGATCGAGTGCCAAGGCTTGCGCGAACAGTGCTTGTCCTTCCTTGACGGCGGCGAGGCTGGCGGCGGGGTCGATGGTGAGCAACAGTTCGGCTTCCAGCATCTTGTCGGTACCCATGCCCTGGATGAGGTCCAGGTTACGCCGGGCGGCTTCCGGGCTGGCTTTCTTTTCCAACTGCAGTTCACCAAGCGCGAACGACTTTCGTGCATAGGCCAGGGCACGCGGTAGCTGGCGCAGATGGAAGCCCGACGGATTGCCCAGCAGGAACGCAAGGTCGCGGTAGACGATGTTGAGCTGGCGGTTGACCATCACGCTGTTTCGGGAACTGGCGCGGAGTTTTTCGAGCAGTTGTTCGAGCTGTTCCAGACGGCGGACGGCTTCGGTGGAATCGCCGAGGTCGCGATGCACGCGGGCGAGGCCCAGCAGCGGACTTACCATCGACGCGCGCTGTTCGTCGGAGGATCCGATGGCAACTCCACGCTCGCGGGTGGACAGGGTCTTTTCATACATCTGAGCCGCTTTGCGGGGGGAAGGGGCAAGGAGGAAATCGCCCATGCGCTGATAGGCGTGGCCGATGGTGTTGAGATCCGCCTCGCGAAGATCCTTTTCTTTGTCGAGAACCTCCGCCAGGCGAACGGCTTCGTTCAGAGCGACGCCGCCTTCCTCACGCTTACTGCGGAGGCGGAACAGGATGAGCCCACGATGGGTGAGCCCTTCGATGAGCGGGCGGATGGCGGCGCGGTTCCCCGGAGAGGCTGCGGAGGCCGCGCGGGCGAGGACGATGGCTTTGTCAAAGGCGGCCAAGGCGGCGTCCGTCTTGCCAAGGTTTGGCTGGCCAGGTGCGCCCAGAATCCTGGCGGCAATGATGTAGGCTTCCGCCAGTTCGGCCTGGAAGGGAGCGTCCCCGGCGGACTCTTTGCTCAGCGAATCCAGATGCTGGAGAGCCGTTTCCACCGCGAAAATACGAGCGGGGAGCGAGCCTGGAAGGTCGCGAATGCGCTTGTCGAAGTCGAAGATGAAAGTTGTGGCAAGGTTGCGAACCTGTTCGAAGCGGCGTTCGGCGCGGCGGCCCTGGTAGTACGCGATGCCTCCCCCGATGGCGGCGCTCAGCAAGGCGATGGCGATCGCAATGGCCGCAACGGGAGACCGCTGGATCCATTTGCGGGCCGTGTACCAGAACGAATCGGGACGAGCCAGCACGGGGCGATTGTCGAGGTATCGTTGCAGGTCCGCCGCCAGCAGTTCCGCGGAGCTGTAGCGCCGGTCCGCCTCCGGGTGCATGGCGCGGCGAACGATGCTTTCGAGATCGCCCGGCAGTGCCGTTCCTGCGGCTTCGGAAGGCTTTCTGCCAGTGAGAAGCCGGAACAGGATTCCGCCCAATTGGTACACATCGGTGGCGGTGGTGATGGGCGCGCCGGAGACCTGTTCCGGACTGGCGTACTCGGGCGTCAGGGGACGCAGTTGCGTGGATTCGCCGGAGGCATCGACCAGCTTGGCGATGCCGAAATCGAGCAGCTTTGGGACGCCACCGGACGTGACCAGAATGTTGGCCGGCTTTAGATCGCGATGGATTACCAGGTTGCGGTGGGCATAGGCGACACCCTCACAAACCGGGATCATCAAGCGGCAGCGGCCCTTTTGGTCCAGATTGTTCTTGTCGCAGTACTCGTGGATGGGCGTGCCGTCGACGTAGTCCATCGCCAGGTACGGCAAGCCGTCGGGTGTGGAACCGCCGTCGAGCAGGCGCACGATGTTCGGGTGATCGAGACGGGCCAGGATCTGGCGTTCCTGGCGGAAGCGGGTGAGAACTTCGTCAATCGCGAGTCCCCGGCGGACGATCTTTAATGCGATTTGCTTGTCGTAGTTGCCATCGGCGCGATGGGCCAGAAAGACTTCGCCCATACCGCCGCGCCCCAGTTCCCGATCGACGACGTAGGGTCCGATGCGCTGCCCGGAGCGGTCTCCGCCGCTGGCCAGGTCTTCCGCCTCGTTGGCGATCAAGCCAGCCAGGAAGCCGGACGGACCGGCGTCCACCTGCTGTAGCATGTCCTGCACGGCCGACTGCAGTTCGCGATCATCACCGCATTCGCGTTCCAGGAACTGCGCAGCCTCTGCCGGTGGCATCGCCGAGGCGCGGTCAAACAGTTCCTGTGCGCGATTCCAGTCCATAGGGTTCGTTTCTAGTAGCGCAAGTGGCGCGAATTCGTTTCACGCACCCTTGCCGGCGCGTAGTTGCGACGCCAGCCAGGCTTCCGTCATTTTGAGTTCCCGGCTGACGGTGGCAGTGGAAGATCCCAAAATCTCGGCGATTTCCGCGATGGTGAGGCCGCCGAAGTAGCGGAGTTCGAGCATGCTGGCGCGCCGTGGTTCCTGTTGCTGGAGGCTGGCCAGCACACGGTCGAGGTCGATGATGTCCGCGGGACCCAATGGCGACTCTACCGGGCCGAGTTGCAGTTGATCCAGCGCTGCACCACCGCTTCGCTTCGCGGCGCTTTTGCGGCGGGAATGGTCGACCAAAAGCTGGCGCATGGCGCGGGAGGCGACGACGAAGAAGTGCTTGCGGTCCTGCCACTCCGGTGAGGATTCGCTTTGCATCAGCTTGACCAGGGATTCGTGCAGGAGTCCTGTGACGGACCAGGTGTGGCCGGAGTTTTCGCTGCGCATGTACTTTGCGGCGATACGGCGCAGTTGGTCGTACACTAGAGGCACGAGTACGTCAAAGGCGTGCGCATCCCCAGCGCGCCACTGGCGCAGGAGTGCGGTAACCTCGCCCGATTCCGGCATTTGACAGAGCGTACCATGTCTTACACGTGGGTCTTACACAGGGGCATGTGCTGATGACGATGAACGATCGCGCTTTTCATGAATTGCATCAGGTTGCCGGCGAGCCTCTGGTGTTGCCCAATGCGTGGGATGCCGGTAGCGCGCGGATGTTCGAGCATGTGGGTGCGAAGGCCATCGCTACCACCAGCGCGGGCGTGGCTTGGTCGCACGGATATCGCGATGGCGATCTGCTTCCCAATGATCTGCTGCTGAGTACGCTGCGCGATGTCGTGCGCGCGGTTACGGTACCCGTGAGTGCCGATGTCGAGGGTGGGTACTCGCAGGATCCTGCGGCTGTGGCGGAACTGATCGCGCAGGTGATGGACGCGGGCGTGGTGGGGATCAACATCGAGGACGCCGGGCATCCTGTGGAGTTGCTGGCTGCGAAGATCGAGGCCATTCGCGGCCGGAGTTCGACGTTGTTCATCAACGCGCGGACGGACGTGTACCTGTTCGGATTGGCGGAGCCCGAGCGGCGCCTGGAAGAGACCTTGCGTCGTGCGGCGATCTACAAGGCGGCGGGGGCGAGCGGCATCTTTGTCCCCGCGTTGTTGAACCCTGCAGAGATCAAGACTGTGGTGGCCGAGGTCGGGCTGCCGGTGAACGTACTGGCGTTGCCCGGCGTACCTCCACTGGCAGAACTGGCGGCGCTGGGCGTGGCGCGATTGAGCGCAGGGTCCGGCATGCATCGCGCGATGTTCCGGCAGGCGGCGGCGTTGGGGGCGGAGTTCCTGGTGACGGGTACGCTGGGCGAGGACACGCCTTCGGAGTGGACGTACGCGAGCATCAACGCACTGATGCCCATATCCTAGTAGGGAATGGCAAAACTACAAGCAAGGGTGGCCGTCGTAACGGGCGGCGCATTGGGCATCGGACTGGCGATTTCGAAGCTGTTTGCGAAGGAAGGCGCGATTGTCCAGATCCTGGATCGCAATGCAGCGGAGATGGAAAAGGCTGTGGCGGAGATCGTCGCGGCGGGCGGCACGGCAGAGGCGCATGAGTGCGACGTCACCGATGCGGCGCGTGTGGAGCAGGTGATCGACGCGATCCACGCCAAGCACGGGTCCATCGGGATTCTGGTGAATAATGCGGGCATCGCGCATGTGGGCAACGCGCTCACCACCACGCCCGAGGACTTCGAACGCATCCAGCGGGTGAACGTGTTTGGTCCAGCGAACTGCCTGCGGTCCACGTTGAAGCATATGGTGGCGGACGGCAAGGGCGGCGTAATCCTGAATCTGGCGAGCTGTGTGTCGGTGATGGCGATCAACGACCGGTTCGCGTACGCGACGAGCAAAGGTGCTGTGCTGTCGATGACGTACGCCGTAGCCAAGGACTTTTTGGCCTACAACATCCGCTGCAACGCCCTGTTGCCGGGTCGCGTACATACGCCGTTTGTGGATGGCTTTATTGCCAAGAACTATCCGGGGCGTGAAGAAGAGATGTTCGACAAACTGTCCAAGGCGCAGCCCATCGGGCGTATGGCGAAGCCGGAAGAGATGGCGTACGCGGCGCTGTTTTTGTGCAGTGACGAAGCGTCGTTCATCACGGGTACGGGCATGCCGGTGGACGGCGGTACGCTGACCATCCGCTAACGCAGGGCGATTCGATAAACTAGACCTTTCCTATGAAACTCATCCGCTTTGGAGCACCTGGCCAGGAAAAGCCGGGTCTTATCCTCTCTGACGGCCGTTGGATCGACGCTTCGGCGTTTGGCTCCGACTATGACGAGGCCTTTTTTGGTGGCGACGGCCTGGAACGCCTCGCGGCGTGGGAGAAGGCCAATGCGGCCACGGCGCCTACGGTCGATCCGTCGACGCGCCTGGGTCCTTGCGTGGCGCGCCCCAGCAAGATCATCTGCATCGGCTTGAACTATGCCGATCACGCCAAGGAATCCGGCCTGGACATCCCGAAGGAACCGATTATCTTCTTCAAGTCCACGAGTTCGCTGGTGGGTCCGAATGACGATGTCGTGATCCCCAAGGGTTCTGAAAAGACCGACTGGGAAGTGGAACTGGCGTTCATCATCGGCAAGAAGGCGAGCTATGTGTCCGAAGCCGATGCGATGAAGCACGTAGCGGCGTACGCTCTGCACAACGACTACAGCGAACGCGCGTTCCAGTTGGAGCGTGGCGGGCAGTGGGTGAAGGGCAAGAGCTGCGATACGTTCGCGCCGCTTGGGCCGTTTGCCGCCACCATCGACGAGATCCCGGAGCCGAACAATCTGAAGGCATGGCTGAAGGTGAACGATGTCATGCGCCAGAATTCGACCACGGCGCAGATGATCTTCCACATCCCGTTCCTGGTGCATTATCTGAGCCAGTTCATGACCCTGTTGCCGGGCGATGTGATCTCGACGGGTACGCCGCCGGGAGTGGGCCTTGGCTTTAACCCGCCGATCTTCCTCAAGGCTGGCGACGTGGTGGAACTGGGCATCGAAGGTCTGGGTACTTCGAAGCAGAAGGCTGTCGCGTACAGCGCTTAGTGTTATGGCTGCCGGCGGTCCTGCTGTTGTTGTCGTACAGATTTTTGGGGTGAAGAATTCCCAGGAGACCAGGGCCGCCGAGCGCTTTTTCAAAGAGCGCGGCAAGCAACTGCAGATTATCGATCTGAAGCAGAAGCCGATGGCGCCGGGGGAGCTCCGGCGCTTTACGGATAAATTTGGGAGTCTGGCGGCGCTGCTCGATACAGAGGGCAAGTCCTATGTCGACGCAGGGTTGAAGTACCTGCGGGTGAGCGAGGACGAGCTGTTTGCGCGGGTCGAGCGGGATCCGAAGTTGTTGAAGCTGCCGCTGGTACGGCGCGGGAAGTATGTGAGTGTGGGTAAGGACGAGGCGGCCTGGAAGGCGATGCTGGACCTGGGCTAAGCGCCTAGCTCCGCCTTCAACTCATCCGCGATCTTGTGGACCCAGCGGTCCACCACTTCTTGGTCTGCGCCTTCTGCCATCACTCGGGCGAGCGGTTCGGTGCCGGAAAAGCGCACGAGAACGCGGCCCTTGCCTTGGAACTCGGCCTCCGCCGCGTTGATCGCTTCCATCACCGCTACCAGATCTTCCAGCGGGCGGCGTTCCTTGATGCGGACGTTTACCAGCAACTGCGGATAGACCTTCATCTCACCTGCCAGGTCGTCAAGCGACTTCTGCTGGCTCTGCATGACTTCGAGCACACGCAGCGCCGTCAGCATCCCGTCACCGGTCGTCGCCCACTTGCGGAAGATGATGTGGCCGGACTGTTCGCCGCCCAGTTCCAGATCGCGGCGAACCATCTCTTCGAGCACGTACTTGTCGCCCACGGCGGTACGGACGAGGTCGATGCCGCGATCGCGCAGCGCGACCTCCAGGCCCATGTTGGACATCACGGTGGCCACCACCGTCTTGACTCCAAGCAATTGCGCCGTGATCAGCATCACCATGTCGCCATCGACGTCCATGCCGGACTTGGCGATGAACAGGGCGCGATCGGCGTCCCCGTCGAACGCGATGCCGACGTCCGCCTTGTTGGCGACCACCGCGTCGTGCAGCGATTCCATGTGGGTGGAACCACAGTTGAGGTTGATGTTGCGGCCGTTGGGTTCGACGCCGAGCCTTGCGACGATGGTCGCACCAAGGCGCTCGAACAAGGCAGGAGCAAGCGCGGCAGCGGAACCGTTGGCGCAATCCATGGCGACTCGCAGGCCGTCGAAGCGCACCGTGCTGGTGGATTCGAGATAGGCGATGTACTGTTCGGCGAGCTTGGGGTCCGCCGCCAGAGGCTTGGGTGCAATCTCCGCGCCTTCGTACGACAAAAAGTCAAAAATGCTTTCTTCGAGCTTCAACTCTTCTGCGTCCGGCATCTTGAACCCGGAATGATCGATGACCTTGATGCCGTTGTCGGCAAACGGATTGTGCGAGGCCGAGATCATGACGCCGGCGGCGTAGTCTCCCACCCGGGCCAGGTAAGCGACGCCTGGGGTGGTGATAATGCCGGCAAAGTCCGTGGATACGCCGCGCGAGGCAAGCCCTCCGGCGACGTGTTCGGCGAGCCAGGGTCCGGATTCGCGGGTGTCCATGCCGATGACTACATGGCGATGGTCCGTATCCGCGCAGGCCAGCACCCAGTCCCCCAACGCGACGCCCAGGGCGTACGCAGTTGGACGGTCCAGCGGTGCTTCGCCCGCGACGCCACGGATGCCGTCGGTTCCGAAGAGTTTTCTGCTCATTGATGATTCATCCCTATTGGATGACGTGCGGCCCCAAGTGTTCCACCGTCATCTTCACTGTAACCATCGGCGAAGACTCGAACCGGACTTGAGGGTCTCCGGCAAAAACATGCACGCGGGCCGTTTTTTGGCCGGCCTTCCATTGCACGTCAATCGGGTCGGTCTCTGCATATTCCACCTGATCGACCTTATTTGCCGGACCAATAATACGAAGATATTCGGGGCTGACGGATTCGCGAAGAACGCGCCAACCGGCCGGGGCCTGTTCCTGGTAACGGATGCGGACTGGGACCTGCTTCGATAACTGACGGTCAAACTGGATGCGCAACTGCGACGGTACGGCGCGGACGAAGGTGACGCCGAAGGGCAGGGAAATGTTGGACGTATCGAGCGTAATGGTGCGCTGGCCGGGGTTGGTGATGTCCGCCAGATCGATGTGGACGGCGGTGTCTTCCAGTGCGTCCGCGCGTAACTTGCTGGCCGGGCCGCGGATTTCGAGCACGATCTTGTCCGGCACGGGACCTGAGAATTCGTAGCCCTTGGGCAGGTTGCCGAAGAAGACGGGGACGGAGGCCGAGGTCATCAGATCCGGCTCCAGGATTAGGGTGAACCACAGTGCGATGGCCACCAGGAGTGACGATAGCTTCCACCAAAAGTTTTCGATGGAGAACTTCATTTACAGCCTCGCCTCTGTGACGGGAACCTTGCGCTCTTCCGGCTCTACTGGAGCGGTTGTGTCGCGATGTCCTGCCGCGTGACGGTTGATGCGCTCTTCGGCACGTTCGAGTGTCACGCCGCGTTCGAGTTCGCCGAAAGCGGCGACGGAGATCTTGCCGGTTTCCTCAGAAACGAGCAGCGCCAGACAGTCCGTCTCCTCCGTGATGCCGATAGCCGCGCGATGGCGGGTGCCGAGCTTGCCGAGTACGCCGGGATTGGTGGTCAACGGCAGGAAGCAGGCTGCAGCGGCGATGCGTCCGCCTTGCAGGATCGCCGCGCCGTCGTGCAGTGGGCCGCGGTTCTCAAAGATGGTGATGAGCAGGTCGCGCGAGACCAGCGAATCCATGGCGACGCCGCTTTCGATAAAGGTACGCAGGCCGGTGTCGCGTTCGATGACGATGAGCGCGCCGGTCTTGTTCTGCGACAGATACTGCAGGGCGAGTAGGATTTCTTCGGTCACCTCGCGGCGTTCAAAGCTGTTGCGGAACCCCAAGGCGCGGCTGCGGCCGATGCGCGCGAGCAAACGCCGGATTTCCGACTGGAACATCACGATGATGGCAAAGGCGGTGTACGGCGCGAGGCGCGACAGAATCGTGCGCAGCAGTTCCAGATGGAGCCAGACGGAGATCAGGTAGATGATCACCAGCACCCAGATGCCATTGAGCACCTGCGCGGCGCGGCGGCCGCGGATGATCATAAAGAACTGATAGACCAGGAAGGCGACAACCGCGATATCAACGATCGTCATCGCCAGTGTGGAGACTGGCGGGAGAGTCACGTCGCGGCCGAAGATCTGAATCATCTGTTTTGGAAATGGCGGTATTAGCGCCGCTTCATTCTACTAGTTTACAGCTTGCTGTTTTGCCTCAAGTTCAGACCAGCGCTCGTAGAGAGAGTCCACGGATTGCTGTGCTGTTTCCAGGTCGGCGCAGACCTGCTGGAGGCGGGGGCCATTGGACATAACGTCGGGGTGTTCCAACTGCGCCTTGAGCTCTTCCACCTTCTTTTCGGCGTCGTGGATGCGGGCTTCAATGGTTTCCCATTCGCGAGCTTCGTTGTACGACAGTTTTTTCTTGGCAGTGGTTGCCTGAGCGACAGTCGTGGGGCTCTTGGCCGCTGGTGCCGCTTTTTGCGGAGGTGCTGTGAGTTCGCGCTGGGCTTGTTCCCACTGGTAGTAGTCGGCGTAGAGTCGCGGGACGGCACCGGGGTGAAGGCCTAGCACCATGTTGGCAACACGGTCGAGTAGGAAGCGATCGTGGGTGACAAGGATGAGTGCGCCAGGGAAGTCCACAAGGTTTTCCTCAAGCACTTCGAGTGTCGGGATGTCGAGGTCGTTGGTGGGTTCGTCAAGCAGCAGGACATCGGCGGGCTGCAGCATCAGTTGCGCGATGAGCAGTCGCGCCTTTTCACCGCCGGAGAGGCGACCGACTGGCGTGTCCAGTTGTTCGCTGCGGAACAGAAATCGCTTGGCCCATCCGGCAACGTGCTGCGGACGATCGCGAAAGATCACAGAGTCGCCATCGGGAGCGAGCGCGCGGCGGAGCGATACTTCCGGGTTGAGCGACGTACGGTTCTGGTCAAAGTAGACAATTTTGAGATGCTCGGCGCGATCGACGGTGCCGGTATCCTGCGGCAGTTCGCCTTTGAGAACACGAAGCAACGTGGTCTTGCCGGTGCCGTTGCCCCCTGCAAGGCCGATCCGCATACCGGGCAACAAGGTGAGGTCGAGGCCCTGGAACAGCAGGTTGCCGCCCATGGATTTCGAAACACCTTCGGCCACGATGAGGCGCTTGGTCTTGCGACCCGATGCGGTGAAGTCGAGCCCGGCGAGTCCGGTGCGTGATCGCGATTCGAGGTCGCCCAGTTCGGCGATCATGCGTTCGGCGCTATCGATGCGGGCTTTGGATTTGGTGGTGCGGGCTTTGGGTCCGCGCTGGAGCCATTCGACCTCGCGCCGGACCTTGTTGGCGAGCGATTCCTGATACTGCGCGCGGGCTTCGAGGTAGGCGACGCGCTTTTCCAGGAACTCGGTGTAGTTGCCGGCGGAAGCGAAGATGCCTTCCGGGTACACCTTGTTGATCTCGGCGACGCGGGTGGCGACGTTGTCTAAAAAGTAGCGGTCGTGGCTGACGATCATGGCGGCGAAGCGGCCGCCGGCCAGCAGCCTCTCCAGCCACTCGATGCCTTCGATATCGAGGTGGTTGGTGGGTTCGTCGAGGAACAGAAGATCGGGCTGCGAGATCAGGCCACGGCAGATGGAAAGACGTTTGCGCCAGCCGCCGGAAAGACGAGCGGCTTCGGCTTGCGTGTCCTCAAATCCGGCTTGGGTCAGGATGTTGGCGGCGTAGACGTCGGAGACCGTGTCATGCGCGGGAGCGGCTTCGGAGGCGATGTCGAAGATGGTACGGCCAGGGTCGAATACGGAATCCTGCGGGACGTAGCTGAGGCGGGTTCCGCGCTTGATGGAGCAGATGCCGGCGTCGGGTTCGAGGATGCCCGCCATCATTTGAAGCAAGGTGGACTTGCCGGCGCCGTTGGGACCGATGAGGGCAAGCCGGTCGCCTTCGTCGATGGTGAGGGACAGGTTTTCGAAGAGGGGCTGGGAGCCGAAGGTCCGCGCGAGGTTCTGCGCGTTAACGAGGATCACTGTCTTCTATTGTGGCATTCCATGCCTACGTGTACACTTGTACACAAGTGAACGTCGAATGGGACGCCAGAAAAGCGGCTTCTAACTTTCGAAAGCACGGCATACGATTTCCGGACGTGGTAAGCGCGCTGGAAGATCCTCAGGCGTTGACAATCGCCGACGAGAGCCACGGCGAGGAACGCTGGGTCACCATTGCGATGGATGCGCTAGCGCGAATTGTGGTGGTGGTCTGGACGCCGCGAGGACGGAACATCCGGATTATCTCGGCTCGTACTGCGACGGCGCGGGAACAAGCAAGCTACCTGGAGGGAGCATGAAGAGCAACTACGACTTTAGCGGAGGGAAGCGCGGAGCTGTGATTCTCACCCCGCCTGGAGAGACGCGAGTCACGATCCGTTTGGACGACGACCTTCTCGAATGGTTTCGCAAGGAAGCAGAGGAGGCGGGCGGTGGAAACTATCAAACGCTGATCAATCTGGCGCTGCGCGAGTTTGTGGCCAAGAAGAAAGAGCCGCTTGAAAAGACCTTGCGCCGAGTGATTCGAGAAGAACTCAAGCGAGCTGTCTAGCCTGCTGGATTCTGTTCTCCAGGATTCTTTCTGGTCCGAAGTCGCGACACTTGCTGAGGAACTCCGGCGCGGCTGCTGCAGCGTCGGCCGGAATAAAGCCGATCAGTTCGGTCTCTGCGATCTTCGCGCCGCTATCCACAATCGCCTGATAGACCTCGTGCAGCGGCGACACTTCGATGTTGGTGAGGTTCATCGACACTTGCGTCATGCCTTTGGACGCGAGTTCCAGGCCCAGCGCTTTGACGTAGGGGAAGCCGCCGGACGACGCGCGGATGCGCTTGGCGATCTGCTTGGCGATGCGTACATCGGGCTCTGCGAGGTTCACGTTGCAAGCGATCAGAATACGGCGCGCGCCTACGGCAGAGGCTCCGGCAGTGGGATGCAGCGCGGGTCCGCCGACATCGGGTTCGCGACCTGTGGTGGATTCACGAAGCAGCTCAAATCCCCCACGGCGGACATCTTCGAGCTTCACTCGCGATGGGTGCCGGGCAGCAAACTCGTACAGGTACGACGGCACCTGCACTTCCCTCCATAACTCCGCCGCCAACCAGTGCGCGCAGGCGACGCAGTCTTCCATCGATGCGCCCTGTAAGGGTACGAACGGGATGACATCCGCTGCGCCGATGCGTGGGTGCACGCCGACGTGCTTGGTGAGGTCGATGAGCCACGATGCCACGATCGCTCCGGCCCAAGCCGCGCAGCGAACGGCTATCGGTTCGCCCACAAAGGTGATGACACTACGGTTATGATCTGCGTCGGACTCACAGCCGAGCAGCAGAACGCCGGGTACGGCAGCGATGGCATCCCGAATCTGCTGGACCACCGCGAGGTCGCGGCCTTCCGAAAAGTTCGGGACGCATTCGATCACAGCTTTATTTTGCGCCTGCGGGCGTGACGGGTTCAAACGCTGTGTGGCTGTACTCTTCGGGCCACACCTTTACCTGCGTCGTGAACTTGAACGGATGCTTGGTGCCGCTTGGGTAGGTGAGCTCGACGAAGTACGCCGCATAGCCTTTTTCGAGCTTGGGCGCCTTGGCAATCCACTCGCCGGGCTTCGATTCTGTGAGGTCTTCGGACTTGTACACGCGGCCGATCTTTTCCACGCGGAAGTCCCGCGCGTCGGGGTTCTTGGCCATCCACACCTTTACCGCGGTGGGCTTGTCTTTGGACTTCACCACGATGTCGCCGTTCTTTTCGACCTTCCAGTCATACTCCGGCGGCTTGTTGCCCTTGATCGCGGCATCGACAAAGGCGATGATGCTTTGCAGCGCGTCCGACCCGTTCATGCTGTGGTCTGCGTTGGGGATATAGCGCAGGTACTTTTCGCCCTTCAGCTTGTCCCAATAAAACTGCGACGAATCGGGGATGAAGAACTGGTCTCCCGCCGCGTTGACGATGAACTTGGGCATCGTGAGACGGTCGCGATATTCGAACGGCTCTTCGATCTTCATCAGTTCCTTGTAACGCTTGGTGCGCGTCCAGTTCATGATGCCGGCCTGCTCGTAATCCTTGATGGCCGGGGCCCAAAAGCCGTACACGCGCCAGTGATGTTCAAACGACGGCACGATGTTCAGCATGTCGATGACGATGGGTACGATCGCTTTGACGCGCTTGTCGACGGCGGCCGTGGTCCATGTGGTCCAGCCGCGCTTCGATGCGCCACCGACGACGAACTGATCGACCTTGATCTTGCCGCCGGCTTCGGAGGCGCAGAAGGCAGTCACTGCGTCCATCGCACGTACGGCGGCTTTGGTCATGGGCAGGCGAAGGGGCCACTGCTCGTCGCCGCCGCGCAGGAACTTGTCCCACGTGTAAGCGATGATGGCGTCCTCTGTACGAGGCTTGCCGTCGTCGGGGAACACCAGCGGCTGATTGGGAATCATGCGGAGTTCAATGGCCACAGCGCCCGTATCGAGAGCCACCTGCGCTGTCAGGATGTCCGGACGCGAAGGGGGATTGGGATTGGTGGTGCTGCCACCGGAGATAAACAGAAAGCCCGTGCTGGTTTTGACGCCATCGGGGACGTACACCGTCACCCAATGGCGCCAGATGGGCTTGTCCACCTCTTTTTCGGTTCGCCACTTCTGGGACGTCATGTCCAGCACGTAGGCCTTGAAGCCTTTGCCTTCCATGGTGTTCACCAACGACCACTTGAAGTTGGGGTCGGGCGCCTTCACATAGCGGTCGAGAGCCGTCTCGTCCGCCGCCGTGAGGGTCAATAGCAGACCGAAGAAGAGAGTGAGTGGACGCATAGTTTATTTATCTGTCAACGCTGCTACGCCAGGGAGTTCGATGCCAGACAGGAACTCGAGAGACGCGCCACCGCCGGTGGATACGTGCGAGATCTTGTCGCTCAAGCCTGCGGTTTTGATGGCCTTTTCGGAGTCGCCACCGCCGACCACGGAGATCGCGCTGGATTCGGCAACTGCCTTGGCCAGAGCCATCGTGCCCTTGTCGAACGGGGGCTTTTCGAACACGCCCATGGGTCCGTTCCAGATGATGGTCTTGGCGGAGGCGATCACCGCTTCGTACGCCGCAATCGTCGCCGGACCGATGTCGAGCGCCATCTTGCCGTCGGGGATGACGGTGACGGTTTCGTTCTCCGCGCCTTCCTTGAATTCCGCGGCAACCACATGGTCCGTGGGCAGCAGCAGCTTGTCGCCGGCTTCCGCCATCAGGGTCTTGGCGAGTTCGATCTTGTCGTCCTCCACCAGCGAGTTGCCGGTGGGTTCGCCCTTGGCCTTGGCAAAAGTGTACGCCATCGCGCCGCCGATGAGCAGCTTGTCGACCACCTTCATCATGTTCTGGATGACTTCGATCTTGTCCGACACCTTGGCGCCGCCGAGGATCGCGACGCAGGGGCGTTCGGGGTTCTGCGTGACCTTGAACAGGTACTCGAGTTCCTTGTCCATCAGCAGGCCGGCGGCACCCTTGGGCATGAACTGGATCATGCCGACGGTGGAGGCGTGCGCGCGATGCGCCGTACCGAACGCGTCGTTGACATAGATGTCGGCCAGCGAAGCGAGCTTTTTGGCGAACTCCGCATCGTTGCCTTCTTCTTCCGGGTGGAAGCGCAGGTTTTCGAGCAGCAGGATGCCGCCCGGGGCAGGCTTCATGGATTCGACATCTGGACCTACGCAATCGGGGGCCATGATGACGGGCTTGCCCAGCAGTTCGCTCAAGCGAGCGGCGACTGGCGCAAGGCTCATTTCCGGATTGCGCTTGCCCTTGGGACGTCCCAAGTGGCTGGCCAGGACAACGCCCGCGCCCTGTTCCAAGGCGTACTGAATCGTCGGCAGCGAGGCCTTGATGCGCTTGTCAGAGGTAATCTTGCCGCCATCGAGCGGGACGTTGAAGTCCACGCGGATGAAGACGGTCTTGTTCTTCAGATCGAGATCCCGGATCGAGAGTTTTGCCATGATTTTGGGGTGAAAATCAATGGTATCAATTCTTCTTTGCGGGTTCGCGCAACGAGCGTTCGACGGTGTCGTTGGGGTCGGTGGAGACAGGCTGATCGCGCCATAGCCAGCGCATCATTTCGGGCAGCATCATGCCGCCCATCTTGGACCCGTGGCGGTTGATGCCAAAGCTGTAGTTCACGTCGTAGCCTTTTTCCGTGAGGGCCTTCACCATGCGGACATTTTGATAAAACCAGTCACGTTTCTGGTTGTATTCCTGATTCCGCGGGTTCACGCCGCGATTGTCGTTACGGCCGTCCTGCAAAAAGATCCGAATGGGCTTTTTGGGTGAACTGGCGATCATGTCCGGGTACTGGTGTCCGCCGCGAAGGTCGACAAAGCTGCCGATAAAGCTGATGACTTTGCGGAAGTGATCGGGCCGGTGCCAGGCGACGGTGAAGGCAGCAATCGCGCCGCTGCTCGCTCCGCCGATGCCGTGATCGTCGGGGTTCTTGCTGATGTTGTACTGCTTGTATAGCGCGGGCATCAGCTCATCCACGATGACGCGCGCGTACTTGTCGTCAAGCGCGTTGTACTCTTGCGGGCGGTTGGTGTCGCGGTCGCCCCAGTTGCTGAGGGTCGGTTCCGGCTGGTCCGGGCGGCGGCCCGGGTTGATGAAAACACCAAGCATGACGGGGATTTCGCGGCGGTAGATCAGGTTGTCAAAGACGTTCTGCGCGCGGACATCGGCGTCCGGATTCATGAAGGCTTGGCCGTCCTGAAAGATCATCAACGCGGCGGGCACTTTGGGGTCGTACTGCGCGGGCACGTACACCCAATAGGTATGCTGCGTGCCTTCGTAAGCGGTGCTGGGGAGCGTGAACGGGCCTTTGATCTCGCCCTTGGGTACGCCTTCCTGCGGTAAGGAATCGGGCCCGAGTTTGTAGAACGAGTCAGGCGTCGGAGTGTTCTGTTGTGCAAGCGCGGCAACGCAGACAAAGGCGGCGGCAAGTAGCTTCATGGCGGTGACGCCAACTTATCATAAAAGTTGACCCTTCCAATTGATGCGCACATCCCCGCGATTGTGGCCGCTGTGCGCGAAGGCAACGCCGTGATCGAAGCTGCGCCGGGCGCGGGCAAGACCACGCAGGTTCCGCCTGCGCTGATGCCGCTGGGCACGGTGCTGGTGCTGGAACCCCGTCGCCTTGCGGCCCGTATGGCGGCGCGGCGTGTGGCGTCCCAACTCGGCGTCAAGCTGGGGGCCGAGGTCGGCTATCAGGTCCGCTTTGAAGATGTGTCAAGCGAGGCGACGCGTATCCGCTTTGTGACGGAAGGCGTGCTGACGCGGCGCATGATTACCGACCCAACGCTGAAGGGTACGGACATTGTGGTGCTCGACGAGTTCCACGAGCGGCACCTGGATACGGACCTCGCACTGGCGTTGCTGCGGCGGGTACAGCAGACATCGCGCCCGGACCTGCGGATTGTCGTGATGTCCGCAACGTTGGACGCGGAGCCTGTCGCGGAGTTCCTGGGTGGGGCCGCGCGTATCCGATCCGAAGGGCGGCTGTTTCCCATCGAGATCGCACATACGCCGCCGTCGGCGCTGCCGTTGGACGAGCAGGTGGCGCAGGCGGTCGATAAGTTGATGCCGCTTGATGGCGATGTCCTGGTCTTTCTGCCCGGGGCTGCGGAGATCCGCGCGGCACAGCGAGCGTGTGAGCGATTCGCCCGTCGCGGCATCGCGGTGATGCCGTTGTTTGGCGACCTGACGCCGGAGGAACAGGACGCGGCGGTCCAGCCACTGACCGGCGGTCAGCGGAAGATCATCTTGTCGACGAACATCGCGGAAAGCTCCATCACCATCGAGGGTGTGAGTGCGGTGATTGACTCCGGCCTGGCGCGCATTGCCAGCGATTCCGCCACCACCGGGATGCCGGAGCTCAAGGTGTCGCGCATCAGCAAGGCATCGGCTGTACAAAGGGCAGGTCGTGCAGGACGTATGCGGCCAGGGCGAGTGATCCGGCTGTATTCGCAGGATGACTTTCTGCGACGGCCTGAGTACGACACGCCGGAGATCCTGCGGCGGGAACTGTCGCAAATGGTGCTTGACCTGCGAGCGGCAGGAGTGAAGGATCTGGTATGGTTCCAGGCTCCGCCAGAAGCCGCTTGGCGGGCTGCGGATACTTTGCTGGAGCGCTTGCATGCTGCCGGAGATACCGCGCGGGCGATGGCGCGTATGCCGCTGCATCCGCGACTGTCGCGACTGATTGTGGAAGCCGAACGTCGCGGCTGCGGCGCACAGGGTGCACGGATGGCCGCAAGACTGACCGGCGGTCAGAACGAAGCCCGCGTGTACCAGCAGCTGTCGCGATTTGTACGCAAGCCGGGTCGCGACAACGATGAAGCGTTGGGTCTGGCGATGCTCGCGGCATTCCCTGACCGGCTCGCAAAGCGGCAGAAGGATCGTGAAGTGGCGCTGGCATCCGGCGGTTCGGCGATGCTGGCGGATGAACATGTGCGGTGCCGCTTCCTGCTGGCCGTTGAGATTGAGGATCGCAAGGAAAAGGCGTTGCCGCTGATCCGTTATGCGTACCCGATTGAGCCGGAGTGGCTGATCGAGATGTTTCCAGATCAGATCGTAGAGCGTGACGGCGTCGAATGGAATCGTACGGCAGAGCGCGTGGAGGCAGTGTCGTCGTTATCGTACGACGGTATCGTGATCGAAGAGACGCGCGGTGCCATGCCAGACCCCGATGCCGCGGCGGCCATGCTGGCGGCAAAGGCTCGCGAGGCCAACATCGGGCGGTTCGTCGAAGATCGCGAAGAGCTGCAGCAGTTCCTGCATCGGGCGCAGTTCGCCTATGAACAAGGTAAGCTGGCCGAGCCATTCACGATGGACGACGTCCGCGATGTGTTGGCCGAGTTGGCGTACGGCAAGCGGAGCTTCAAAGAGCTGGAATCGGCCGGATTATTGGCCTTTCTGGAAACAAAGCTACGTCTGGACGCGATCGCCCCGACGCGGCTGCAACTCCCATCGGGTCGCAAAGCGAAGGTGGAGTACGCGCCGGGGCAAGCACCCTGGGTGTCCTCACGCCTGCAGGACTTTTTCGGCATGCAGAAGTCCCCGATGATCGCTGGGGTGCCACTCGTCGTGCATTTGCTCGCGCCAAGCCAGCGTCCCGTGCAGGTAACTAGCGACCTTGCCGGCTTTTGGGAGCGGCATTACCCGCAGATACGCAAGGAGTTGATGCGGCGGTATCCGAAGCATCAGTGGCCGGAGACGCCATGATCGACGCGGCGTTCAGCCCCACCATGTAGCGGCCGAGTTGGTAAAGCTGGAAGGCTTCGAGTTCGCTGTATTCGTCCTGCAAGGTCGGCGCGGCGGCGAACATCTTCAGTGCGCGGATGAGCGACGCGGGTCCTGTCAGGTCCTGCGGGGTGGCCTGTTTGCTGGACTTTTGGAACAGATCCGCTTCCGCACGCCAAGAGTTGAGAAGGTTTTGCGCAGCGGAGTTCTGCAGCGCGTTGTTCCATCGCTGTTGGACGGCCGCAGACAAGGTGCTGGGGTCGTACAGCAGGCGCAGGAGCGGATTCGGACTGACGAGCACCAACTTGTTTGGCGATTGCAGGTCCGGGGGCAGCGTACTCGATGCGGACAGAATGTCCACGGTACGGCTGAAGTCCTCCAGCACGCTGGACGCCGATGCGGGGGCCTTTTCTTCCAACGCGCGAGAGCCGTCGCTGACGATCACCACTCGAAGAGCCCAACACAATTTCTTGTTGGCACCCAGCAGCGCCGTGAGGCCCGAGTTGTCGGTGACACCACCGTCGGCGAGGCGAACGTTGTTGCGCCCGTCATCCAGTACGACGGGGTTGAAGGCCACGGGAAAAGCTCCGGAAGCGGCTACGGCACGCGACAGCGGGATGCTTTGCCAGTTTGTAGGCGGCTGGTTCGCGCTTGTGCTTCCGAAACCTTCCGGTGGTGAGTTGGCGTAGCGATTCTTTAGTTCGAGTGGCGTCTGCTGGATGCGCACAATGCGGTCTCGCGTGATGCCGACGATGCCGGCGGAATCCAGGTCCGTTGCAGCGATCACCAGTTGCGGTGACTGTGGCAGATCCCCTAACGTGACGCCGTCGAACAGCACCGCATCGAGCAACGATGCCTGCACCTCGCTCCTGCCGTAGTCGCATCCCGGAAAAAGCCGGACGCGCAGACCAGGGATCGTGCCCGGGCAGAACATCAGCTTCGTGGCATCTGCAAAACTGGTGGCACGGCGCTTGATACCGAACTGCCGCGCGACCACAGCATCGCGAAACTGCTGCGGGCGGCCTCCCAACGTGTAGTATGCGCCGATGATGGAGCCGCCGGATACGCTGGCCAAATGCGAGGGCGCGATGCGAAGTTGCTCCAACGCATCGAGTACGCCGGCGTGGAAGAGAGCCGCACGATAGCCGCCCCCAGAGAGTGCGACGCCCACGCCCTTCGTGACTGCTGGGGGCTTTGCAGCCTTGGTGGGACCCGTGCGCGCGAATCCATCCGCCACGGAAATCAGTACCCATACGATGCACGTGGACAGCAGGCCAAACAGGATCGCGCTGACCTTGGAATTGCCCCAATGCCGCGTGCCTGTGGCTGAGTAATAGTAAGCCGAGAGCACCAGGACAGCGACAATCAGCACCGCGAGATCCGTCCAAAAGTGCGGCGACCCGGCGATCTGATACCAGGCAACGTAGCCGAGCGCGGGCAAGGTCACAGGTGCGGTTTCCGCAATCAGCAACGCGGCAAGTACATAGCCCGCAAAGGCGAAATAGTCGTTGACGATGGGCCACAGGCGGCCCTGCATGTAGGCGCGGATGAAGACGTAAACGACAGTAAAGCCGATGGCACCCCAGAAGAGGTCTTCAAATCGCTTCCAGAGTGCGGAGGGCACGGGCTTCGGCTTCTCGGGGCGCAGATACTTGTCGGCCCATTCCTTGACGGGCTGGGCAATAGAACTGTACTTGTTGGGCGACTGCGGTTGTTGTCCTGGCATGCGGTAGGTCAGTAGGCTTGAAACTTTCGAAGCTGCCAGAAGTAGCGCGCAACGACAAACGCGCCCCCTAGAATCAACATCACGCCGACACCCCCGATGACGACGATCACTGCGATGTCCGTGAGGAACGACTCGCCCTCGATGTCCGGCCAACGTGTGATAACGGCCTCCGAAGGATTGCGCGGGTTTACCCAAACCTGGATGCGATCGCCGGGCTTGTGCGTCGCCGCAAAGGCGTACGTGTATGCCGCGCTTGGCGTATGCAGCGCGTACCCGGCGCTTTGGCGCGTGCCGCCGTCCCACTCATACCGGTACAGAATGCTGGTGTCGTCGCACTGCAGGATGGTGGCTTCGCGCGTCGGCCAGAAGATGGAGTACGCGCCCTGCGCCCACGGGTAGCGGTCGGACAGCGAATAGTAGGCCACAAACAGCACAATGATGCCCTTGGGGATGGAGAGGGCCATCGTCGTGGGGAACTGGGGTCTGCTCAGGGTCACGCCAATGCAAAGGGCCGCATCGCGCGACGGTACGCGACGAGACGGCGGATCGACAGTGTCAACAGAACCGCGCCGGGGATGCAGAATACGGCGAGAAAGATGAGGTTCAAGATTAGGACTGAGTGTCGCATATTTAGCGAACGGCTGAGAACCGAGTCTGCCGGATCGAATGGGTTGACGTAGGCGGTGACGGTCTCGCCGGGAACTCGTGTCCGCACGAAATCGAGCCTCGCGGCAGAAGGGGAGAGCGGACCGCCGTCGTTGAAGTGGTGCACCGTGCCTTGGTACGGTACGCCGTCGTGCGGGTAGGTATAGCGCAGGTCGCCGTCGGCTTTGGCGATGGTGATGGTGGCAGTGATAGGCGTCCAGGTGAGCGCCTGCAGGCATCTCCACCAGGGCCGGTTGGCGGAGATGGGACCAAGGCCGATGGCGATGAGCATCAGTCCCAGCGGGAGGCGCTTGAAGGCGGCGGCGCTAGGGAATGGCGGGCGAGTACGTTTTGTGCGTGCGAGTTGCTGACGCGGCATCAAATCAAAGAGGCGACCGCCGAAGCGATCGCCTACTGATTTTAATGAATATCGAGCGCTAGCGGCGCATTTGACGTTCGATGATTGTGTAGTCTCGTGGAATCTCGAACCACCCTGGATCTGGTTCCACGCCTCTCTTCACTTCTGCCATGGCGGTTGTTGTGATAACCGTGTTTTGGTCCACCTTTAATGTTGCGTCGCTTTTGAGAATTAAGCCTAAGTCAAATGACACGCAATTCTCACCTACTTTCGTCAGCTTGCCGGGGGAGCCTTGGCGAACGGGAAGGTTTACACAGGGAATACCAAGATGCGCCGCCTTCGCCGCAGGGTCCTGCGTTTCGGGGGCGGATCTAGGTCCCGCCATTAAGTCGTAAGACTTGTCGACCAAGATTGCCTTCTTAGCCGAAGTGTCGATTTGATAAAGAAGACCGCTTGACTTCTGCCAGAGAATTACCACTTTGCCCGTAGGTAATTCCTGCGCAGTGTACCTGCTGCCTTCCCGGTTTCGCGCTTCCACAACGTTGATGGAACGCATGAGCTGCTTCGAACCGTCCGCGGAGACTTGAAAGACTTGCGTCTGACCGCGAGCCGAATAGGGCTCGTCGCCAAAACAGGTGGGACCGATCAGCACAACAATAGTGCCGAGCAGGAGTAGATCTCGCGCAGGTTGTAACGCTCTCCAGAGTGTTTTAATAGGACGATGCTGATTCATAGGAGATTATCGCTTTCTTGGTCTGGTCACGCCGGACAGAGACACTCTTGGCAGTAGTAATAGCCTTGGGGCCAAGTGTTGCAATACCATTGCACGAGGTGAATCGTACAGGCACCGCCACAGCCTTGATTGATTGGCACAGGTGGACCAACTTGCGTTGCGCAGAGACAGATGTTGAACGGACAATAGTCGCAACCCTCACCGTACTCAACACAGCATCCTGCGAATGTTTGCTGTATTGCCACGAAGAACAGCGCGATGTGGAGTATGGCTCGCTTCCAACCGATGTTAGAGCAGCCGATTGGAGTTTTCATGCCCAGAGAATATCAGAGGCGTTTTTTTTTGTAAATGGAAATCACAATCCATTTACAAATGTCGCTCTTAATACAAAAGGCGACCGCATTATTTCTGCGGTCGCCATGATGATCGGTATGATGTTGCTCTGCTGTATTACGCCCGCGCTGCGTCCGGCTTCTCGGGGTTGATACCCAGATCGCGGATCGCCTGTGCGGCCGCTGCCTTGTCAAACTGACCTTCCTGCGCCAGGCGCGAGATGGCGGCCGCGGCGATGGACGCTGCGTCGATCTCGAAGTGACGGCGAAGGTGTTCGCGGTTTTCGCTGCGTCCAAAACCGTCCGTACCCAGCGACACCAGGCGGCCCGGGAGCCACGGCGCCAACTGATCCGGCACGATCTTCATGTAGTCAGTTGCCGCGATGATCGCACCTTCCACACCGTTCAACACCTGGTTGATATACGGTACGCGTGGCTGCTGATCGGGATGCAGACGGTTCCAGCGCTCGCACGCCAGAGCGTCACGGCGGAGTTCGTTGTAGCTGGTGGCGCTCCAGACATCGGCCGCGATATTGTACTTCTCGGCCAGAATCTGCTGCGCACGCAACGCCTCATTCAGGATCGAACCGCTGCCGAAGAGATTGATCTTCGACGGACCATTCGACGCTGCCTGATACTTGTACAGGCCCTTCAAAATGCCGTCGCGGATGTGGTCACCCTGGGGCATCGGGGGCTGCACGTAGTTCTCGTTGCAGACCGTCAGATAGTAGAACAGATCCTCATTGTTCTGGTACATGCGACGGATGCCGTCCTGAATGATGACAGCAATTTCGTACGCATAGGCAGGATCGTAGCTGGCAAGCGTCGGGATGGTGGACGCCAGCACGTGGCTGTGTCCATCCTGATGCTGCAGGCCTTCGCCGAGTAGCGTCGTACGGCCCGCCGTACCGCCGAGGAGGAAGCCCTTACCGCGCGAGTCGGCAAACGCCCAGGCGAGGTCGCCAATGCGCTGGAAGCCGAACATCGAGTAGTAGATGTAGAACGGAATCATCGGCACGCCGTAGTTGGCGTAGGCAGTCCCGGCGGCGGTAAAGCTCGCCATCGACCCCGCCTCGTTAATGCCTTCCTCGAGAATCTGTCCGTCCTTCGATTCCTTGTAGTACAGCAGTACGTTCGAGTCGACCGGCTTGTACAACTGGCCCTGGCTCGCGTAAATGCCGTACTCGCGGAACATCGATTCCATACCGAAGGTACGCGCCTCGTCCGGGATGATCGGCGTAATGTACTTGCCGATGTCGGTGCCCTTCATGAGGTTCTTCAGGATGGCGACAAACGCGCTGGTGGTGGACGCTTCACGGCCCTTGGACCCGCCGAGCGAATCCGCAAAGGATTCCAGCGGAGGCGCGGAAATCTTGGGGTAGTTCACCTTGCGCGACGGTACGGGACCGCCCTGCGCTTCCAGACGCGCCCGGACGTACTTCATTTCCGGCGTATCTTCCGATGGACGGTAAAACGAGAGCGTATGCACGTACTCGTCGGGGATCGGGATGTCGAAACGCTGCTTGATGTACAGCAACTCGTCTTCGTTCAGCTTCTTCTGTTGATGCGTGACGTTGCGGCCTTCGCCGGCTTCGCCCATGCCAAAGCCCTTGATGGTCTTGGCCAGGATCACCGTCGGCATGCCCTTGGTGTCATGGGCGCGCTTGTAGGCGTTGTAGATCTTGATGGGGTCGTGGCCGCCGCGGCGCAGACGCGCCAGATCTTCATCCGACTTGTCCTTCACCATTTCGAGCAGCTCCGGATGCTTGCCGAAGAACTCTTCGCGGATGGCCTTGCCGCCACGCGCCTTGAGCGCCTGGTATTCGCCGTCCACGGTCTCCGCCATCGCCTTCAACAGCAGACCCTTGTGGTCGCGGGCGAACAACTCGTCCCAATCGCTACCCCAGAGGCACTTGATGACGTTCCAGCCGGCGCCGTTGAACACGGCTTCGAGTTCCTGCACGATGCTGGAGTTGCCGCGTACGGGACCGTCCAGGCGCTGCAGGTTGCAATTGACTACAAAGATCAGGTTGTCGAGCTTTTCGCGGGCGGCGATGCTCAACGCACCCAAGCTCTCCGGCTCGTCCGTTTCGCCGTCGCCGAGGTAGGCGTAAATCTTACGGTCCGTCTTGGGGATCAGGCCGCGATTCTCGAGGTAGCGCATGTAGCGCGCCTGATAGATGGCGTTGATCGGGCCAAGGCCCATCGAAACGGTGGGGAACTGCCAGAACTCGGGCATCAGCCACGGGTGCGGATAGGACGAAAGGCCCGGGGTATCGCGCAGTTCGTGACGGAAATTCTTGAGGTGTTCCTCGCTGAGGCGGCCTTCGAGGAAGGCGCGCGAGTACATGCCGGGCGAGGCATGACCCTGGAAGTACACAAAGTCGCCGGGCTGGTCTCCATAGGAGCCGCGGAAGAAGTGGTTGGTGGCGACTTCGGTGATGGTGGCGAGCGATTGGTAGGTAGAGATGTGACCGCCGATGTTGGGGTCGTACTTGTTCTGCCGGACAACCATCGCGATGGCATTCCAGCGAAGGATGGCGCGGATGCGCTGCTCGAGAGCGAGATCACCCGGGTACGGAACCTGCTGGTCGACAGGGATCGTATTGCGGTAGGGGGTGTTGCGGCGCAGAGGCGAGGTCACGCCATGAGTGGCGGCGCGGTCCAACAACTGCGAAATCAGGAACGTAGCTCGGGGGGAGCCTGCGTCCGCTACGATCTCATCCAGGGCTTCCAGCCATTCGCTGGTTTCCTGGGGATTGAGATCTACCGAAGGGTCTGCTTTGGTTGTGAGCATGTCTTGTAGGTACTGACGGAAATTTCCAACTACAGGGTACCCATGTTTTCAACTTGCCCGCAAACACAAATTCTGATGGTTACGATTCGGAATTTGCACAGGTCTTCCGGAGGGTGAAGGTAGGTGGACCGAGTTATATTGAAGGCAGACAAGGAGAAGGCCTGTTCATGCCCGGCGTGCCAGCAGTTGCGACAAGTCCGATCGACTCGGTGCGTTTGCGCGCTGCGGCCGAACTGCTCCGCGCCATGGGTGCGAACGAGATCTTTCTATTCGGTTCCGCCGCCCGGAATGAACTGACTTCCCACTCCGACGTGGATATCGCTGTCCGGGGTTTGCCAGCAGCCCGATTTTTCGCAGCGGCTTCTGCCGCTACAGATGCACTCAATCGCCCTGTTGACCTTGTGGATCTCGACGATCCTTCACCGGGTGTTCGATATCTTCTGAGTTCCGGGGAACTCGTTCGTGTCCTCTGAGCTTGCCGCGAAGATCCGGGTAGGCTTGGAGGAACTGGCAATCGTCCGGCAGCAGTTCGAATCGCTGCTGCCCATCGCACAGAGTGCTGACCTTGGCGTAATCGAGACCTCAGCCGCGTGCGCGATGCTGCACTCGTTCTACACGGAAATCGAAAAGATCCTCAAGATCATCGCCCGCGACTGGGACCAATCCCTGCCGGCATCGGAATCTTGGCACAGAGATCTGCTCGCCCAAATGTCGCAAGCGACCGAGACCCGTCCTGCGGTGCTTTCAAGCGAACTGCTGGCGACCCTGAAAGAGTTTCTTGCGTTTCGCCATCTCTTCCGAGGCGCTTCGATCGCTCTCATGCGGTGGAACAAGCTGTACCCTCTGGTGAACAAAGTGGATCAAACCTACGTTCAGGTAGAGACGGAACTACGGGACTTCGTCGCCTTCATCGAAGCCCCGTAGCTGTGATTACGGCTGACTAGCGTCGCCAGTACCCGTTGGTGTACCCGCGCCGGTCACGATCGTACCGGGGCGCTACCCAATTGCCTCTGCCACGGAACCTCTTGTCCCAATGGCCCGGCCGCCACTGGTAGCCGACCCTAGGTCCGCAGTAGTCGTAGTATCCGTCCACCCACACGTATCCAGGTCCCGGCATCGGCGGGCGACCGTAGTACGCATCGCGCCCGTAGTAGCCGTTGCCACCGTACCCGTAGCCACCGCCGTTGCGATAGCCGTACGCGACAGGAGGAGGCGGTGGCGGCGGTACATTGTTGTGGTACACGCCGAAGGATCCGCCGTCCTGCCCGTTGCCCCAGCTTCCGCCGATGGCAAAGCCGCCTCGGCTCTGCGCGAAGGCCGTCGTCGTCACTGTGCCGGCCAAGAGAACTGCGGTCATCAATACCTTTTTCATGTGGAGCCTCCTTCTGTGGCTGCACCCTTCTAGATTGCACGGCGGAGACCATACGCTAACCTTTTGATTTGCAGGGGCTTTGGCGCATGCCTCGCAAGCCCCATCGGCGGCATTGCACCACCGCACCGGTGTATTTCAACCAAAAGCGATCTGCAGGCGTCGAATTTGCGTACAACAGGGAAACAGCATGAGCAAAAAAGTGGACATCACGGCGATCCTCGCCGCGCACGGCATTCACGACCCCTGGCAGCCACTCGAAGCAACCGGCGTCGCCAACTCCATCTACGCTACCCAACACGTGGTGCTGCGCATTGCCACCGATCACCCGGATGCGATTGTGGATGCGTACACAGAATCGGTCGCGGCGCCTGTCGCGCGACAGGCCGGCGTGATGACCCCGCGCCTCATCGCGTTCGACGCTTCGGGCACCTTGGTCGACCGCCCGTACTCGATCTGGGATCGGGTCCATGGCGTCACCTTCGGTCTCACGCCATTACCCGATGCAGCCCGGCGCGCCGTGTGGCGTGAGGTTGGCCAGCAATTAGCCTTGCTGCATGACCGTGTCCGCGAGTGTCCGGACCCGTCGGGCTACCTCGACGTCGCGGATCGCGAACTGGACGTGGAAGAGTTGCTGCAGGAGTACGCCGATACCTGCGGCAGCGCTCAGGTGCCAGAGATCGAAGGTCTGTTCGAAGAGTTGCGGCCGTACGTGGATGACACAAGCGTCCCGCCATGCTTCGTCCACAACGACCTGCATGACCGCAACATCATGTGCGGTCCAACCGGCGGTCTACTGGCGCTGATCGACTGGGGCGACGCCGGTTGGGGCGACCCCGCGCTGGACTTCGCCGCCATTCCGTTGGACGCGGTTCCAGCTGTACTCGAAGGCTACGGCGACCGCAAGAGGCTAGGCGACAACCTCAACGCTCGCCTGGTTTGGGATCACTTGGTGGTGTCGCTCGAAAACGCAATCGACAACTCCGCGCCCGGCATCCCGATCGCGGAGTTTCGGCGGTTTCTGTTACGACGTTGAAGACCGTGCCATGAACACCTGCTCCGGTCTGCGGAAGCCGTACTTCCCATAGAACGGCATCATGTCCGGCTTGCAGGTGAGTTGAAAAGACTCCACCTTGGCGAGCACCGGATGCGACAAGATATGTTCCACAAGCGCCGCACCCAATCCTTCGCCACGATGCGCAGGGGCAACGATTACGTCAAAGATAAAGGCGCGGTATACACGGTCGGTGAGGACGCGAGCAAAGGCGATCAGCTTGCCGCTACCCTCTTCCGCGAATCCAAACACAAGGTCGGTATGCCGCAGCATTTCCTGAACTCCGTCCAGAGAACGCTGGGATGTCCACCACTCGTTTTGGTGAAGCGCATGCAGATCTTCGACCTGCGCGGGCGTCAGAACATCCACAGCGTGATACATTCGATCTAGCTACAGCTTCAACTCCCAGCCCTTCCGGAACACCGGCATCACGTACTTGTTCGCTTCCGCGCTGTTGGTGAACCGCACGTTCTTGCTGTCCCACAGCAGTTTGCCCGCACCTTGGCCCATGCGCATCGCGATCGAGCCCAACACCATCCACTCCGCGAACGGGGCGGACGCGCTGAAGTCCGACACCGACACCGCACCACCTTTGCAGGCGCGGATCCAGTCCAGCATGTGTCCGCCGGGCTGACGGGTCAACAACTGCGGCGGCAACGTATAGCTTTCCCAGCGCGACTTCGGCAGCAGATGTACGCCTTCGCCGCGATCCACCGTCGCCATCATGCCGTTCTTGCCGATGAACAGCGCACCGTTGTGGCTGAGGACGCCCGGTTCCTGCGGGATACCGAACGCGCTCTGGCCATATAAAGGTACGCCAGGACCACCCGCGCCCCACCGCTGTCCATTGGCCGGGCGAGGTCCGGGAGGCGGACCGCTCGGCACATTCGCACCACGAGGCGGCGCCGTCGGACGACCCTTTTCCGCAAGGTTGTTGGGCGACGGCAGGATCTTTTCGCCATCCATCCCGGGCACCTCGAAGGCGGAGGCGGTGTTCGGCAACGCGGAATCGTGCCAGTACACCGTGACGGCGGGCATCTTGCCACGAGCGGCGAACTCAAACTTCACTACCGCGCGCTTGGGGAAGCTGATTTTGCTCGAGCCTTCGACGGACACCATCTCCACGCTGATGGGCGCGTCCAACTGCAACGCCATGTGTACAGGACCCATGGTGTGGATGCCCCAGTTGCCGATCTGCCCGGTGCCAAAGTCGTAAAAGCCGCGCCAGTTGTACGGCGTGTATTCCGCCGCATACGCGCGCATGTTGGCCTGACCGAGCCACAAATCCCAATTGAGGTTCGACGGTACGGAGGTTTCCGCAGGCGGTGCATCCATGCCGGTGGGATGCGTACCCGGGCTCGACGACGCATGTACTTCGGTGACATCGCCGAGTTCGCCGGACCATACGATTTCCGACGCCACGCGAATGCTTTCGTGCGACCAGCCCTGGTTGCCCATCTGGGTCGCGACCTTGTACTTCGCGGCGGCCTGTTGCAGCAGGCGCGCTTCCCAAGGCGTACGGGTGAGCGGTTTTTCGACATACACATGCTTGCCGCGCTGCATGGCGTACATGGCGACGGTGGCGTGCATGTGGTCCGGAATGCCGATGGTGAGAGCGTCGATATTCTTGCCCTCTTTGTCGATCATTTCGCGGAAGTCTTTGTACTTGGTGGCCTTGGGGAACTTGTTGAAGTTGTCGGCGGCGCGCTTCTCGTCGACGTCGCACATGGCGACGAGATTCTCGGTCTGGGCGGCCTGGTTGAGGATGACACCGCCTTGCCCGCCACATCCCACAGCGGCGACGTTCAGCTTCTCATAAAACGGCTTGTATCCAAGGGCACGGAGCGAAGGTACGCTCCCGTAGCCCGCGATGGGGACGGCTCCAGCGAGGAGGGTCCCAAAGAAGAAGTGGCGTCGCGACGTGGGGTGCTGCATTTGTATAGGATATGCAAATCTGTCGACTTTGGCAGCACACAACCTGACAGAGTTAAGCTGGAGACACATGTACGCCCCGGTGGCACTTAGCCGAAAAGCGGAGATAGAAGCGGCAATCCGTCATATTCAGGAGATGGTCGGACCCGATATCGTGCGCATCCGCTACGAGATCGACCGGGACTGGTCCGGCGACTGGGGCATCTTCTTCCGCGTCATCCTAAAAGACGATGCCGCGCGAGACCGCCTACAAATCATCGTCGAAACAGTAATGCGAGAGTTCAACCGTCAATTGGACTTCGAGGCACTACAAGTGTTCCCGTACCAGACCTTCCGCAGCGAGTCCGAACAGGCTGAGCTTCGGGAGCCGGCATGGGCCTAGCGTCGGAGTTGCTCGCAGACGCACGGGAACTTGCGCAAACAAGCATCGAGGCGAGTCGTGAGTCGCTGATGAGGCGTGCGGTGTCCACCGCATACTATGCGGCCTTTCACCTCTTTGTCGAGGAGTTCGTCTCGCAATGGCCTATTCCAGACCAACGTCCCAGACTGGGTCGTATGTTTGACCATCGGAAGATGCGTGATGCGGTGCTCGTCGTTCACGACAGCCGGAATCCCGATGCGGTCGAAGCAGATTTATTGTTGATCAAAACCGCCTTCGGACAGTTGCAGGCGGAACGCCACAAGGCAGACTACGATGTGTCTTGGCCGGCATCGGCGACGCAGGTGAGAACAGCAGTTGGGCACGCCGAACTGATCTTCGCCAGATGGCAAGCCGTTCGAGAAGACGACCGTGCCCGCAACTACTTGTTGTCGATGTTCGGCGCCAACCGCTAGCTCAGCGTAGCTGGTCCAGCCAGTACTCCAGCGTGTCCAGATCCTGATTCACCCGGCCTTCCACCGTCTTGCCCACCTTCAACTGCTGGAACTCCGATGCGTTCGGCACCGGAAAGTCCATTGTCATCGGCTCCATCCAGACCTTGCCCGACGCCGCATTCTTCACCTGCTCATGCTTGATCACCGCGATCTTTTCCTCCGGGCGAAGGCGGAGCACCACGCCTTTCAGGTCGTAGTGCTCCACATTCTTGCGGACCGAAGCCGTCGGGGTCTTCGCACACGCGCCAAGCAAAACCAGCCCGAGTATCAGCAAACGCCGACTCATCACGCCAAGTCCTTGTACCGCTTGCCGATCGCGTCCCAATTCAACGCCTTCATCACTGCGGTGAGATAGTCCGCGCGCCGATTCTGGTACTTCAGGTAGTACGCATGCTCCCACACATCGATGCCGAATAGCGGCGTCTTACCGGCCATCCACGGGCTGTCCTGATTGGGCGAAGTCTCGATGGCCAGCTTGCTCTTGCCGTCGGTCACCACCCAAACCCAGCCGCTCCCAAACACGCCCAAACCGGCGGTTTTGAGCTTGGCTTCGAACTCGGCCAGATCTCCAATCGCAGACTTCAACGCACCTGAAGGTTGCGTACCCGGCTTGCCCAAAATCTCCCAAAACAGCGAGTGATTCGCATGGCCGCCGCCATTGTTGCGGATCGCCGCGGGCAGGTTGGGTTGCTTCAGCAACTGGTCCAGCGGCGGGCGGGACTTGCCCTCCGTGGCCTTATTCAAGTTATCGACATACGCCTGATGGTGCTTCGAATGATGGATCTCCATCGTCTTCGCGTCAATCAGCGGTTCGAGCGCGTCATAAGCGTACGGCAGCTTGGGCAGCGTGTACGGCTGCTGCTGTTGTGCATAGGTAGTGGTCGCCGTGGCCGCAGCCGTGGCGGTAAAAAGGATGGCTTGTCGCCGGGTCATTTTGGACTCTCCAGATTCTGGTTTTTCTGAGGGACAGAGAAGGGCCGACTAAGGAACCAGGAGGGAGACCGGCGGAGGCCGCTGCCATAGCCGCGGATCGTGGTTTCGGGATAGGCTGCCGGCGATGACCACCGGCAACCGGCTCGCGTGCGCATCGGTTGGCGCATGCCAGGCATTGCGTAGCACCGGTGTCGCGGCCAGATGTTGCGCCGTTGTGGACATCGTCCACGTACAGCAACCGGGAGGACATCCGCGCGAAGAGACCCTACTGCCCGATGCCGGTTTCCGCTTGCAGCAGCACGAAGCCGAAGCAGCAGCTGCTGACCTACGGCAGCAAGCCTTCCCGCTGCAGGTTTCGCCGACCATGGCCACTGCCCAAACCTGAGGCACAAGCCAAGTGAATAGCAGCACGCAACTGAAGAGGAACCGCACGCTTACCTCGAACGTACCATGTGGTGGTGATGCTGCTGCCGCTGCTTTTGTTTCTGGCGCAAGACGTCGCTCCACCGCGGCTCATGCTGGTGGGCGCGGCGGAAATGCTGCCCGGCAACGGCATCCGCCTCACCCCAGCGCGACCCCAAACCTCCGGCGCCGTATGGATGGAACGCACGCAGGTGCTAGCCCACGGCTTCACTGTACAGTTCGACTTCCAACTCACCCGCCCCGGCGGCCTCGGACGCGGTGCCGACGGACTCGCCTTCGTCATCCAAAACCAAGGTCCCGATGCACTGGCTGGGCGAGGCTCGGCGGGCGGCTTCGCCCTTGGCGACGGGCAGCGCAACCCCAACGCTCCCGGCATCCCGCACAGCATCGCCGTATTCCTGGACACGCATCGCAACGACGACGCCGGCGACCCTTCAGACAACTACGTCGCGCTGTGTACCAACGGTCCGGCAGGAGCCATGCGTTGGCCGCCTGCGCGCCTCGCCGTCGCCACCAAGCTGGGCAAGACCCGCCTCAAAGATGGCAACGTACACAACGTCCGAATCCAGTACCAGCCGCCGCTGCTGACGGTGCATCTGGACGACCGTCCGGAGCCGCTATTCCGCACGCCCGTGGACCTCCGTCAAGTGCTCGACGCGGACGGCGCGGCGTACATCGGCTTCACCGCGGCCACCGGCAACGGCTTCCAGAATCACGACGTGGTCAAGTGGACCTACAGCCTGCAGCCCCGCCCGGACGTATCGTCCAACATCACCTCGGTACGGTCGGAGATCCAGTTCGAGCGTGGCGATTGCCTGGAAGGCCGCAACCTCTGCACGCCGCGCGACGCGGTGATCGAACGCGCGAGCGACGGTGCGTACTCGGTGCTGCTTCCCGCGAACGTCCCTTGGGCGGCGGTGGTTGACAACCCGCAGAACCAGCCTCTGCAAATCACAGATGCGCGAGGCGTGGTCTGCTTCGATCCGCGAGGCGACGGCCAACTGGAGTGCACGGGTCCGCAAGGTCTTGGCGACAGGCCAGCGGGGCAGGGCTTTGTCGACCCCACAAAGCCTGCAGGAGCACTGCTGCTGGACACTCGCGACGGACGGACGCGTTTTTCGGTGAACACTCCAAAGTCGCGGAAGAGCAATCAAGGCTACTTCGAGTTCACCGTTCGGCGATAGGGGAACGCAACAGTTAACGTACGCACCCCCACTGACATTTTCATGACCTCGCGCGCATAGCGATATGCTATGAACCGGATATGAGATCGCTCGCCCTACTGCTTGCCGGGCTGACGCCGCTGCTTGCCGCCGCGGATGCCACCGCCATCCTCAAGCAGTACTGTGGCGATTGCCACTCCCCCCGCGCGCGTACCTCCGGCTTCTCCATCGAACACGTCCTCGAAGCAGGCGCCCGCCGCGGACCCGCCGTCGTACCTGGACATCCCGAACTCAGCCCCCTGGTCAAGCTGCTCAAAGGCGAACTCACGCCTCGCATGCCCATGGGCCGGCCGCTTGCCGCCGAGGACATCGCCACCATCGAGGCCTGGATCCAAAAGATGCCCGCCCCGGCCAAAGCGGTGACCTCTGAATACCGCTGGCCGTTCGAAAAGCCCAAAAAACACGCGACCTTTACCGAGATTGACCAGTTCCTCGCCGCCAAGTGGAAGGACGCCGGCATCACGCCCGCCCAGCCCGCCGACACCCGTACCCTCGTCCGCCGCGTGTACTTCGACCTCATCGGTCTGCCTCCGACGCCGGAAGAACTGGCCAACGCGCCCGAGTACGAAAAGCTCATCGACAAACTCCTCGCCGACCCTCGCTACGGCGAACGTTGGGGACGCCACTGGCTCGACCTCGCCCGTTACGGCGAAACCAGCGGACTCGAAGGCGACGGCGCCATCGGCAACGCCTGGCGCTACCGCGATTGGGTGATTGACGCCTTCAATCGCAACATGCCGTACGACAAGTTCGTGATCGCACAACTTGCCGGTGGCGACGAACATTCGAAGACTCGCAACAACTACCAGCCCGACCCGCAAGGCTACGTACCCACCGGCTTCCTGCGCGTCGCCCCTTGGGACCGTTCGAACCTCGTCGCCGCGGATGTCCGGCAGAACTACCTGAGCGAGGTCACGACGGTGACGTCGTCCGTGTTCCTGGGGCTCACCACCGGCTGCGCTCGCTGCCACGACCATAAGTACGATCCGATCCCGCAGAAGGATTATTACCGCCTGCAGGCCTTCTTCAACACCACGCAACCGGGCGGCGTACCCGACGTTCCGTTCCGCGACAAAGAGTTCGCGGATAAGGCTGCGGCGAAGGTGAAGGAACTCGAAGATCGCGCGGCCAATGGTCCGGAAAAGAAGGCGCTCGAAGAGTTGGAAAAGCAGTTGCTGCCCAAGCTCATCGCGGCTCGCGCCCAGCGCAGCAGCGGTACGGTGGAGTACAAGAAAGCCGACCTCCGGCTCGAGCTTCGCCTGAAGAAGCAGCGCATCTTTACGGAAGCCGAGAAGCAGCATTACCTCGAACTCAAAGAAGCCGCCGAACGCACCGGCGACACCGATGAACAAGCCCCGCTTGATGCGCTTGAAGACCAGTGGATGCCGCGCCTCATCGAGGCCTACAAAACCATCGACCCCAAGGGCCGCTTTGAGGCGCTCGACAAAGAGGACGTCCGCCGCGAGGCAATGGCGGAGTACAGCGGCAAGTCCATCTTCACGCAGGAAGAGAAAGCCCGCTACGGCGAACTCAATTCGCGCATCGAAGAGCTGCGCAATCGCGCCGACCGCTGGCGTCCCCATGTGCTCGGCGTGACACCCGTTGCAGGACCTCCGACTGGTCCCGATGTTGCGCCCACCCGCATCCTGATTCGTGGTGACTACCGCCAGCCCGGCGAAGCAGTGGAGCCCGGCTTCCTGTCGGCGATCACCGGCAGTTCGACGCCCGCCGCGCTTGAAACCGATCGTTACCGCCAGTTCCCCACGCGAGGCTGGCGTCTCACACTCGCCAAGTGGATCGCGTCCAAAGACAATCCGCTCACCGCCCGCGTCATCGTCAATCGCATCTGGCGGCAGCATTTTGGCGACGGTATCGTACGCACCACTTCGGACTTCGGCAAGAATGGCGACCGTCCGTCGCACCCTGAGCTTCTCGACACCCTGGCCGTACAGTTCATGGAATCCGGTTGGGACATCAAGGCCCTGCACAAGCGCATCCTGATGTCGCAGGCGTATCGCCTTTCGTCCGACAATCCCGAGGCGGACAAGAAAGATCCCGACAATCGCCTGCTTGCCCGCTTCAACCGCCGTCGCCTGGAAGCCGAAGCGATTCGCGACAGCATCCTGCATGTCAGCGGCCGCCTCAACTCGGAACGTGGTGGGCCCAGCGTGTTTCCGCCCCTTCCCGCCGACCTCGCGGACTTCGCGCGTTACGGACGCAGCGGTGGCGTGATGTGGGAATCGAACGACAAAGAGGAGGACGCCCGCCGCCGGTCTGTGTACGTCTTCCAGCGGCGATCGTTGCCGTTGCCGATGATGGCGTCCTTTGACGCCATTGTGTTCAGTGAAAGCTGCGAACGCCGCACCAACACAACCACGCCGCTACAGGCGCTGAACATGATGAATGGCGACCTCGTACGCGAGGAAGCATCGCACCTGGCCAAGCGCGCCAAGGCCGCATCGCGTGAAGAAGAAGTTCGCAATGTGTTCCAACTGGCGCTGCAGCGGGAACCCAAACCGGCCGAGTTACAACTGTTCGGCAGTTTCAAAGGTTCGCTCGAATCGATCTGCAAAGTGGTGCTGGAGTCCAATGAGTTCCTTTATGTCGACTAAGCCGCGTACAACCCGCCGCCAGATGCTGTTCGATTCCTACCTGGGACTCGGCGGACTCGCACTCAGCAGCATGCTCGCCCAAGCCAAGCAGCATCACGCGGCCAAAGCCAAGAACTGCATCTTTCTGTTCTTCGAAGGCGGCGTGAGCCAGATGGACCTGTTCGAGTACAAGCCCGAACTCATCAAGCGCGCTGGCCAGCAGATGCCCAAGGCTGCGCGTACCGAAGGCGAACTCGCGACCTTTTCCGAAGCCCCCAACCGCATCATTCCGCCCTATTGGGATTTCAAGCAGCACGGCAAGTCCGGCCGCTGGATGTCGGCTCTTGTCCCGAACCTCGCCAAGCAGGCCGATAAGTTGGCCTTTGTCCACGGCATCAAGGTGGATAACAACAACCACGGTCCTGCGGTGTACCACTCGCTCACCGGCAATCAGTTTCCGGGCAGCGCGTCCATCGGCGCCTGGATGACCTATGGCCTCGGGACGGAGAACAAAGATCTGCCCGGCTTCATCGTCATGGGGGACCGTCGCGGCGCCACCATCGGCGGTGCAAGCGTGTGGGGCAATGGCTATCTGCCTGCCGAATACCAGGGCACGCTCTTCCGCAACGGCTCTACCCCGATCGTCGATCTCAACCCCCACGGTTCGCTCGAAGAGCAGCGCGCCGAACTCGATCTGCTCAAAAAGTTCAACGAACAGCACCTTGCGGATCGCACCAATACCCTGGAACTCGAGGCACGCATCGCAGCGTACGAACTCGCCTTCCGCATGCAATCGAAGGCGCCAGAACTCGTCGACCTCACCAAAGAATCCGACGCGACCCGCAAGCTCTACGGCATGGACGATCCGGTCACGGAACCCTTTGGACGCCAGTGTTTGTTAGCCCGGCGCATGGTGGAACGCGGCGTACGTTTCGTCAAGCTACTACACGGCGCGGGCGGCGACCGTTGGGACGATCACGGCAACATCAAAGAGCGCCTGCCGGTGCACTGCCAGGAAGTAGACAAGCCCGTGGCCGGCCTGCTCGCGGACCTCGAATCACGAGGCCTGCTCGATTCCACGCTCGTCGTATGGGCATCGGAAATGGGCCGTACGCCGTTCGACAACAACCTCACCACAGACAAGCCAGGTCGTGACCACAACCAGTACGGCTTATGTATGTGGATGGCGGGAGGCGGCGTCAAAGCTGGCGCAACGTTCGGTGAGACGGACGACTTCTCGGTACGCGCGGCGAATGAAGAGATCCCGATGCGCGATGTCCACGCGACGTTACTGCACCTGATGGGCTTAGATCAGAATCGCCTGACGTACCTGCACGCCGGGCGCTATAAAAAGCTCACCGACATCGGCGGCCGCGTGATTACCGAAGTGCTCGCTTAAGCTGAAGTCGACGCCAAGCCAACGCGCAGACGGTCTCCATCGCCACCAGCACGATCAACACCTGCAACGCCAGGGTGGAAGGATTCGCCGCGCCCGACCACCGCGCCGCCGCGTACCCGACGCTCAGGAACAACCCATTCCACACCACGACGCCGGCCGCGGTCCCGGTGAGGAACGATCGCGCGTCCACCCGGAACAACCCGGCGATCAGCGGCGCCATCAGCCGTACCACCGGCACCAACTGCGCGCCAAACGCCAGGTTCCGCTGTTGATTCTGCAGGGATTCAATTAGGCTATCCACACGCTTCGGCGCCATCCCAGCAAGCCGTCCGGTACGCGTCACCAACCGGTACGACCGTTGCTCGCCCAACGCCAATGCCAGCCAGTACAGCAGCAGACATCCGATCAGGCTTCCCACAACCGCGCCGGTAAAGGCCGACGTCATGGTCCAATCCCCGTTCGCCGCTGCGATCCCGATTGCCACCAGCAAGGCATAAGACGGCAGAATGGGCACAAACCGCTCTAGTACCCCAAGGCAGATCAGCCCTGCCATGCCGTACTTGGCCACCCAATCGATAAATACGCCTAACGGATCCATGCGCTCCTTACTAGATGAAAGACGAAGATCATCGCGCCGGATTAAAAACTTTAAGAAGATTTAATGCGGCGACCAGATATACTGCCCCTCATGACCTCACGGCGACAGTTTCTCGCAGGCCTCACCGCCATCGCCCCTGCTCTCGCTTTCCAGAGTGAAAAGAGCAACTTAAAGATCACCGGCGTACGCTTGGTGAACATGGCGCCGTTGAAGCCCGCGCCTGCGTACACTCCGGCCAAAGGCTCCTGGTCTACCGGAGGCGTCGAGGTCGCCAACCCGATGTCGATCTATCCCAAGTACAAGGCCACGCGGTCGCTCTTCATGGCGGACCCCGGTAAGGTGCCCAGCTTCTGGGTGGAGATCAGCACCGACAAAGGAGTGAAGGGCTACGGTACCGGCGGACCCGGCGGCGGCGTTATCGTTACCGAACATCTCACCAAGCTTTTGCTCGGGGAAGACCCCTTCGACATCGAAAAGATCTGGGACATCCTCTGGCGATCCACCATGTCGTACGGCCGCATGGGCGTCACCATGAACGCCATCAGCGGTGTGGACCTCGCGCTGTGGGACCTCATCGGCAAGGCCACCGGCATGCCTGTGTACAAGCTTCTGGGAGGAGCCACCAAGCCTCGCGTACCCGCGTACTGCACGGGCAACGATGTCGAACAGCACCTCGAAGCTGGCTTCAAGCGTATGAAGTTGGCGATCCCGCACGGTCCCGCGGACGGACGCGAAGGTCAGCGCAAGAATGTCGAACTCGTCAAGCGTACCCGCGAACTCATGGGTCCCGATGGCGACATCATGCTCGATTGCTGGATGGCCTGGACCGAGCGCTACACGTTGGAAATGGCGGAGATGTTCGAACCCTACCGCGTGTACTGGATGGAGGAATGTCTGCAGCCGCACGATTACGCGGGCTTCGGACGCTTACGCAAGCAGATCAAGTCCACGCGCATTGTGACGGGCGAACATGAGTACGGCCGCTACGGCTTCCGTCAACTTCTGGAACATGAAGCCGCCGAGATCTGGCAGCCCGATGTCCATTGGGTGGGAGGCTTAACCGAAATGCGCCGTATCGGAGCCTTGGCCGCGGCTTATGACATCCCGGTGATCCCGCATGGTGGAGGTTCGCGAGACTCGATCCACTACACCTACGCCGCCACCAACTCGCCGTGGGCTGAGCTGTTTATGCCCGCGCCTGGAGGTCCCAAGGAAGTCTACGACCTCTGGCGCGAAGAGTACATGATCACGTCCGGGCCCGAAGGGCTGTACACACAGCCCTCCGACAAGCCCGGGTTTGATTGGCAGCTTAAGCCTGCTGCTTCGTAGCCGTGGCGCGCGACTTGCGAACCAAGCCGGCCAGGATGCCGATGCCGCTCAACAGTACGAGTTCTGAAGGTTCGGGCACGGCCGTGGTGCCGTACAGGGTCACCGCGCGATCCACATAAGTGTTGTAGTTGCCGCTGGCCAAGTGCCGTTGCTTCGAAACACCATCGCCGACGTTGCTCGGTGTCCAGGCGAAGGCGCTTGCGCCGTTACCTTCGACGTAGATTGCAAGCCACTTCGTCGCGCCGCCGTCGATAAACAGCGTGCCCGGCAGCATGACGCTGAAGTTGTAGAAGCCGGTGGGCAGACCTCCCAAAGTGCCGTTGCCAATGAATTGGCGTGTCGGCGTGCTGAACGGGACAGTGACGCTATCGGTGAGCGTACCGGGCAGGCCACCATTGTCGTCGTAAATGGCAAAGGTCCAGGTGTTGCCTTCGGGAGGCGGCACCTGTCCGGAAGCGAAGAAACCGCCAGTCCAATCCACCCGGTTCACATGGGCGTCCTGCGCGCTCTGAAAGCGCTCATACACAATAAAGCCGGTGTTCGGCGCAAAGACCTGGGACGTACGCCCGTCGGTGATGAAGCTAGGCTGGCTCAGAATGACATCGGCGCATGCGCCAACGCCCGTCAGTAGCAATAATGCAAGGGAGTGTTTGAGTTTTTGCATGGTGTTCCACCCCTACAAGCGCTGACCGCCGTCATTTGTATCAACTAAATTTGCAGGAATCTCGACCCGCTGCCTCGATACACTAAAGAGGTGACCGCTACTTTACCGGGCCGCCACTTTGCCCGGAACCTGATTGAACGCCGTACGCTGCTGATGGAACTCGTCAAGCGTGACTTCAAGCAGCGCTTTGCCGGATCCGCCGCAGGCTGGCTGTGGGGCGTCATCCATCCGCTCGTACTGCTCGCCAGTTGGACCTTCGTCTTTCAGGTCTGCCTCAAGAGCCCCACCAACAGTCCGCTGACAGACAACTACACCATCTTCCTGTTCTGCGGGTTCCTACCCTGGCTGCTCTTTCAGGAAACGGTGTCGCGATCGGCAGCGGGGCTCCTCGATCATTCGAACCTCATCACCAAGACGGTGTTCCCGTCCGAAGTGATCCCGGTGTCGATCTTCCTGTCGGTGCTCATCAACCACCTGATCGCCGTAGGACTCGTCGTTGCCGCAGTCATCATCTGGGACCACGGCGTCAGTCCCATGGCGGTCTTTCTACCTATATATATGGTGCTCACCGGCATGCTCGCCGTCGGTCTGGGTTGGATCACCAGCAGCCTCAACGTCTACCTGCGAGACACCGCACAAGTCGTACAGGTTGTACTCACCCTGTGGTTCTGGCTCACACCCATCTTCATCACCCGCGACATGGTGCCGGAACAACTGCGCTTCCTGGTGGATTGGAATCCGCTATCGTACGTCGTCAACGGCTATCGCGAACTGATCTTGAACGTCAACCTGCCCAACTTTCGCGACATGGGCATCGTGGCGCTGTTTGCCATCGGCGTCTTCCTCGTTGGTGGATTGTTCTTCCGCCACCTGAAACGGGGCTTTGCGGACGTACTCTAAGCCATAGCGACTATGTTCAGCAAGCAGATCCTGCCGGGTGTCGAACTCAAGCTGATTGAGGATCGTCACGCCCCGGCGATGTACTCGGCCATATCCGCCGATCGCGAGTACCTGCGTGAGTGGCTGCCCTGGGTGGATTCCACGCGCAGTACAGACGACACTCGCGACTTTATCGAAAAGTCTCTCCGGCAATTCGCCAAGAATGAGGGCTTTCACGCGGGCATCTGGGTGGACGATGAGTACGCCGGCACCATCGGATGCCAGGCCATCAACTGGCTGAATCGCAAGGTGGAGTTCGGATACTGGTTGGGAAGCCGCTATACCGGACGCGGTGTCATGACGGCCGCTGTGTCCGCCATGTGCGACCACGCATTTGAGGAATGGAATCTCAACCGTGTGCAACTGCAGTGTGCGGCGGGCAACGTACGCAGCCAGGCCATTCCGCGCCGTCTCGGCTTTACCGAAGAAGGTGTCATCCAGCAGGGACAGTTACTCTACGGCCAGTTTCATGACCTGATCGTGTTCGGTATGCTGCGCCGCGTCTGGGAGCGAAACCGCAAGAGCACGCGGTGAGGGCACCGCCGTCGCCTTTTCCTGCGGGCGATCTTTCGGACGATCCTGCCGCTTCCACGGCGCGCTGAACATCCCCAAAGGACCCGACCCGTTCACGATCGCATCCGGCGGCGCGATCAGGAACTTGGCCGAAGCTTCGCGGATCACCGGCTGCAACTTCCGCAACCGCTCGAGTTCGTGCAATTTCGCCAACTGGGCGGGAGTCAGCACCGCCACCGCTTCCTGGGTCAGTTCGGTGGTCGTGATCTCGGCGCGAGTCTTGGCTAACTCCAACTGCAATACCGCCGATCCCACCGCCAACGGACCGGTCGCATTCGACGCCAACCGCGTACGAAGTGCCTTTTGCTTCTGCTCCAGATTCTCAATCGACGCCCGCGCCGAATCCTTCCGGCGCGCCTGCAGATCTTCGAGTTTTCGTACTTGCGAATCCGACAGGTTCAAATACTCGCGCAACGAAAGTGGCCTTCCGGGATCGGTGGAAACAGCGCCATCCGGGGCAAACATCGCACTGGGCAAAAAGCAAAGAGCGCCAAAAGCGGCGACGGAGGCAAGTATGGGAGTTTTCATAAAAGACAAAGATCCTGTTTTGAGTGGAGGGGGCGCGCGCCATCCATACACGCGCCCCTCTCGGAGTGGTTAGAACTTCTGGATGTTCTGCTTACCGCCGCGGAATCCCATGGCTCCTGCTCCCGGAGCACCGCCGCCCCGGCGGAACCCTCGGAAGCCCGCACCATTGCCGCGTTCCGGAGTCAGCAAACCCAGACGCATCGCCTGGCGGGCCGCATCGCTACGCTGGGACTTCAACTCGTCCAGCTTCGCCTTTTGATCCGGAGTGAGCGTGTTCAGCAGTTGTTCGTGCGCCGCCTGACGGTCGGCCTGCATCTTCTTGCGGGCCGCTTGGGTGTCGATCAGCATATTGCCCAGCGCTGTCGCGTCGGCATTGCCGGACTGCAAAGCCTCCTGCATTGTCTTATGCTTGGACTGCAATTCCGGGAAGCTCGCTTTCATCTGTTCACGCTGTGCCTTGCGCGCTTCCTGAATCGTCGTGATCTGGCTATCAGTCAGCGACAGGTAGCTCTTGAGTGCGTCAAAGTTCTTGGCCCGGCCAGACGCCGCCTGCGGAGGCGCGGCAACCGCCAGGGTGGCGAGTGCGGCGGAAACAGTGGCGATGGCGACCGTTCTCTTGATGTTCATTGGTTTCGGTTGCTCCTTCTGACTCTCTAAACTCCACTCGCGGAAAATAGTTCGTTAAGCAACCGCTAAGAAAGGTAAAACCGCCGTTTATGTATGATAAGAACCTACAACGTCATGTACTCCTCCTTTGCCTCTGTTGTGCTTCGCGCGGCTCTGGTTGCCTCGCTTGTCTACAGTCCCATCTACGCCCAAAAAGCCCCGGAAACGCGTGAACAGGTGGCAAGGCCCGGTGCAGACCGCCTGCCCGGCAATCCCAAGCTCGCGCTGGTCAAAGTAGCGGAAGGCTTCAACGATCCCACCAACGTCGCCTCGCCCAAAGACGGTACAGGCCGTCTCTTTGTGGTGGAACGCGTCGGCCGCGTCAAGATCGTCAATAAGGATGGCAAGGTCAACCCCGAACCGTTCCTCGATCTCACCAAGATCAACCCGCTCGGCTCCGACGTCCAAACCGGCTTTGTCGAACAGGGCCTGTACTCTCTGGCGTTCCACCCCAACTTCAAGCAGAACGGCTACTTCTACGTCCACTACGCGTCGCTGCCCTTCAACGGCGACGGCGTCATCGTACGTTTCCAGGTGGACCCCGCCAGCCCCAACGTCATGACCTCCGAGCGCACCAACAAAACCGCCAAGGTGCTGCTCCGCATCGAACAGCCTTATTACAACCACAACGGCGGCCAGATCGAGTTCGGTCCCGACGGCTATCTGTACATCGGCTCTGGCGACGGCGGCTGGGAAGGCGACCCCTACGAGTCCGGCCAGGACCTCACGGTCCTCTTGGGCAAGATGCTGCGCATCGACGTCAATACAGAAGACAACGACCGCATCCCGTACAAGATCCCGCCCACCAATCCCTTCGCCAACGCCAGTTCCGAACGTCTGATGCAGTTGTTCGGCATCTCCGAAGTCGACTTCGGCAAGATCAAGACCCGCGCCCGCGCCGAAATCTGGCAGTACGGTCTGCGCAATCCCTACGAGTTCTCCTTTGACCCCAAGTCCGGCGATCTCTTCATCGCCGACGTCGGCCAGAACCACTGGGAAGAGATCCACTGGGCGCCCAAGTCCAGCAAAGGCGGCGAGAATTTTGGTTGGAACAAACTGCAAGGCAGCTGGTGCCACCCGATGTCCGGCCCCAACGACAAATGCCCGATCTTCGGTACGCTCCCCATTGCCGAGTACCCGCATGAAGTGCCGTATCCCGGCGCCGCTCCGCTCAAGACCGGACATGGCTGCTCCATCGAAGGTCTGGGTGTCGCCAACTACGGCGGCATGAACGGCGTGTACCTCGTCGGCGACTGGTGCACCGGCCGCCTGTTCGGCACTGGCTGGAATGGAACTAAGTGGGTGCTGCAGGAACTGCTGCACACCAATCTGCAGTTCACCGCTGGCGGCAATGGTGAGGACGGCTATGTTTACGCCGTCAACTGCAACTGCTTCTACACCGCAGACCGTGGACCCATGGGCAATCCCCCCGGAGCGTTGTGGCGCATCGTACCCGCGTCCGAAGTAAAACCCGGCCAGGTCACCGCGCTCACCGTGCAGGAAGTCACGCAGATGACCTCCAACACCACCGGCGCTCCGGTCTTCCGCCACTCGCTCACGAATCAACCGCTCAAGATGGACATGTACCCCAACGAGACCGTCACCCCGCAGGCCATCGAGTTCCAGAAGACGGGCAAGAACCCGTACAACGGCAACAAGGAAGCAGTGGCGGCCGGCCGCCAGACTTACGATCAGTGGTGCGCCGCCTGCCACTTGGCCGACGGTACGGGCCGCATCGGGTCCAACCTCATCGATGCGCAAGTCACGTACCCGCGCGTGGCCAACGATGTCGGTATGTTCGAAGCCATCTACGGTGGCGCATCCGGCGCGATGCAGTCTTTCGGAGGCCGCCTCACCAAGGACGAGATCCTTCGCATGATGGCGTTCATCGACAGCATCAAGAAGAAGTAGCGACTCCCACAGTCAGAAAAAAAGAGGGGCTCGCCGGTCCAAGTGCAGACCGCGAGCCCTTTTGATTTCATACGGGATTCGCAATGAAGAACGCGAACTCAAGGAGAGAGAAAGAAAGTTCGCGCTCGCTTATGTACCTATCTTGCCCCGTCACCCGGCGTCCGCACCATGAACCGCAGGGTACAAACGGCGGCCACAACAAAGTACGGGCAGAGCGGTACCTCCGGCTGGTACCTTCGTAGTGTCTTCGCAGCCGACGCATGGGCCAGCCTTCCAACACCACCACCACCATCCGAAGTTCCCCCGCCTTGCACCGTTCGTGGGTAGAAGTCTCCTTACGCCAGATCGCCGACAACTTCCATGAGGTACGTCGCGTCGCCAACCCCAGCGTCGAACTCATGCCGGTGGTCAAAGCCGATGCGTACCGCCACGGCGCCGTCGCCGTCTCCCGCGTACTCGAAGAAGAAGGCGCCCGCTGGCTCGCCGTAAGCAATGCCGATGAAGGCATCGCCCTCCGCGAATCCGGCTGCCGGACCAACATCCTGGTGATGGCGGACTTCCTCCCGTTCGAGCGCGCCGCCCTCGCCGAACATCACCTCACACCGGTCATCCACGACATCCACGATCTCGCCGATTGGGCCAGCATCGCGCAACGCTTCGGCCGCACACTCCCGTTTCATCTGAAGATCGATTCCGGAATGGGCCGCCTCGGTACACGTGCCGATGCCTCTGCCATCGCCGATGCGTTACAAGCCGCAGGACCTTCCATCGAACTCGAAGGTCTGATGACCCACTTCGCCTCCGCGGCGGACTTCGATTCGCCGCAAACGGACGAGCAGTGCGCGTACTTCCGCAAGCTCGCCGAAGATCTTGCCGCACGCGGATGGAAGCCCAAGTACCTGCACATGGCTAGTACAAACCCCGTCGGCTATGCCGTGCGCGATACGTTCTGCGATCTCGTTCGCCCCGGTCATGCCATCTACGGCTACGTATCGCCCGCACGTGGAACCAAAGCGCCGTCGCTCGAGCTACGTGTAAAGCCCGCGCTCACATGGAAGGCTGCGGTGCTTGCCGTGAAGGACGTCGAAGCCAACGCACGCATCGGGTACGGTGGCATGCACGTCACGCGCAGTGCCTCGCGCATCGCGATCCTCGCAGCAGGTTATGCCGATGGCATCCCGCATCGCTTAGGTGCGCGAGGCCGCGTCATCGTGCGTGGATCGTATGCACCCATCATCGGTGCGGTGTCGATGGACCTCACCACCATCGACATCACCAACTGCCCGCCAGTAGGCGTCGGCGATAGCGTCATCCTGCTTGGCAGTGAAGGCGAAGCATCCATCGATGCGCAGCAGATCGCGCGTCTCGCGGGCACAATTTCGTACAACGTTCTGTGCGGCATTCACGCTCGCGTCAAGCGTGTCCATCTCTAGCCAAAACGCATCGCGACCGCATAAACATTGGGCCTCGCGAAGCATGCTGCATCAAACGTCGAAAGCCGTTTTTGTTTCCGCAACATGAAACATCTGGAATGTTTGCGAACGTTGCATGGCAATTGCCATTTTTTTCTTGACAAGAATCCCAAAGAACCTTATATATGAATCACACCGCGCTTCTTTTTCGGGAGAGCGCAGATCTTGATGTAAGGGAGAATTACTCAAATGAAGAACGCAACCAAGAAGGCTGTTAAGAAGGCCGCTAAGAAAGCTGCCAAGAAGGCCGCCGCGAAGAAGAAGTAACTCGGGCGCCCGCGCTAGCGGGTCTTCGAAAACAGCAGTCAAAGAGAACAAGGCCGCCGGTATTGGCGGCCTTTCCTTTTGCCCCCACCGTCCTCGCTCGCTTGAAACGCTTCCCACCAATAGCGCATCATTTGTATAGGCGTTCCACCCCGAGGGACCTTTCGCGATCATCCCGGAAGAAAAGGTAGGTCATCCGGGAGGGCTCACGAAAGGTCCTTTTAGTTTCGATGCGAAAAGACGCAATCGTCCTGTTCCCGTTCGCTGACTACTGGTGGTTCTACCTCGCGTTCACCGCGCTGGTCATCGTCCTCATCCTCGTTGACCTCGTCCTTTTCCATCGCAAGCCCCGCAATATCAACTTCCGCGAAGCCTCCCTGCTCACCCTCGGCTGGATGGCCCTCGCCGGTATCTTCAACTTTGGGTTCTATCGATATGCGCTATGGAAGTTCTCGATAGACCCGCGCCTCCAGGCCATCCCCGGCTTCGACGCCGCGAAAGAAGCGAAGGACGTTGCGCTCCAGTTCCTCTCCGGCTACGTCGTTGAAGAAACGCTATCCGTGGACAACATGTTCGTGTTCGTTCTCGTCTTCGCCTTCTTCCGTATCCCCGCGCACCTGCAGCATCGCGTACTCTTCTACGGCATCCTCGGCGCCATCATCTTCCGGTCCATCTTTATCGCGCTCGGTAGTCTGCTCCTCGGCTACACCTGGGTCATCTGGCTGTTCGGCGGCTTCCTCATCGTCACTGGCGTACGTATGCTCTTTGCCGGCGGCGATTCCGAACCGGACCTCAAGAACAACAAGATGCTCGCGCTCGTCCGCCGCTTCATCCCGGTCACCGACGAACTCCACGGCTCCAACTTCTTCATCACCAAAGAGGACGGCCGCCGCTTCGCGACTCCGCTCTTCCTAACCCTGATCCTGCTCGAAGCCAGCGACATCGTCTTTGCCGTCGATAGCGTACCCGCTATCTTCGCGCTCACCAGTGAGCCGCTGATCGTATTCACTTCGAACATCTTCGCGATCCTCGGCCTCCGCGCCATGTACTTCCTGCTCGCAGGCGCCGTACATCGCTTCCACCTGCTCAGCTATGGCCTTGCCATCATCCTCATCTTCATCGGTCTCAAGATGGCCTGGCTCAATCAGCTATACGACGGCCACTTCCCGACGTCGCTGTCGCTCGGCATCATCGCCGGCGTACTCGGCGTATCCATCGGCTTGTCGTTAGCCTTTCCCAAAGCGCCCGATCAGGCCGCCGATTAAGCGCACGCAATGATATCCTCAGCGGTGGATCAAGCTTGTGTTTAGCCGTCATCATCGCAAGGTACGTGTACTCTTCGCGCTGGCGGACCTCGCAACCTGCGCCGTAGCCTTTGAGGCCGCGTACTTCACGCGCAGCCAGATCCATCTCGTCAACTACTTCGAAATCGAATTCTCCAGCCGCGTCCTTTTGCATGTCTGCAGTGCGATGCTCGTTCTGTTCACCGCGCTATGGTTCCGCGTGTACGAGCAAATCGATTCCGCGCCGCTCGGCTTCAAACTCCTCGAAACCACCCGCCAGACTGTACTCACGTTGATCGGTGTCGTACTTGTCGAGTACGCCTTGCGCATGGACCTCAGCCGTCCCTTCCTCGCCTTCTTCGGCGCGTACCTCTGGCTCGGCCTCATCCTCTTCCGCCTCTGGGCCGCCAGCTTTTCGCGCATGATGGGCTCGCCGCATTACGTCATGGTCGTCGGCACCGGAGAAAGCGCCAAGCGCCTCGCGCAGACCGTGGAAAACGCCGCTGCCTACGGACTCCGCCTCAGCGGCTTTATTGCGGACGGCTCCCAGGAGTCCACCACGGCACCATTGCCGTACCCGGTACATCAACTCAGCGATCTGCCGCGCCTGCTCGATCAAAACGTCATCGACGAAATGATCTTCGCCGTGGACTCCAAGCGCCTCGCCGAACTCGAAGACGTCTTCCTACTCTGCGACGAAGAAGGCGTCCGTACCCGCGTCGCTTGTGACTTCTTCCCCCACGTCAACAGCGACGTGTACCTCGATCGCCTCGGCCATGCGCCGTTGCTGACGTTCTCCGCCGCCCCGCACGACGAACTGCGTCTCTTCGTAAAGCGCTTGACTGACGTCGCCATCGCCGCCATCGCTCTCGTACTGCTCTCGCCCCTGATGCTGGCCATCGCGCTGTTGGTCAAACTCACATCCCCCGGCCCCATCCTGTTCAGCCAGATCCGCTGCGGCTTGAACGGACGCCGCTTCACCTTCTATAAGTTCCGCTCCATGTGCGAGAACGCCGAAGAGCTCAAAGAAGCGATCACGCATCTCAACGAACGCGACGCCGTAGTCTTCAAAATCCGTAACGACCCGCGCCTCACCCCCGTCGGACGATGGCTCCGCAAGTTCTCGCTCGACGAACTCCCGCAGTTGTGGAACGTCCTCCGCGGCGACATGTCGATCGTTGGTCCGCGCCCGCCCGTACCCGACGAAGTACAACATTACGAACGCTGGCAGCGCCGCCGCTTACGCATGCGCCCCGGCCTCACCTGCATCTGGGCAATCTCCGGCCGCGACGCTGTGGATTTCGAAACCTGGATGAAAATGGACATGCAGTACATTGATAACTGGTCGCTTGCGCTCGACTGGAAGATCATGATCCAGACCGTGCCTCGCGTGCTGACAGGCAAGGGCGCAAGCTAGCCTGTTGGATAGGAACCTTATATATGCAATTGTTGCCGACCCAAGATGAAGTTCTCGCCCTGTTGCGGGAAAGTGGCGCGTTGCGGAACGGCCATTTTGAGTATCCAAACGGCCTCCATACCGACGAGTATCTGCAAGTCGCCCTGGCCATGAGCAACTACCAGACGGCCAAGATCCTCAGCGTCGGGCTCTCGCGCAAGCTGCGCGAAAACACCGAAATCCGCGCCATCCTCTCGGATCTATCCGTCGTCTGCCCCGCCACCGGAGGCCTTCCCGTAGCCTATGGCATCGGCGAAGCGTTGCGCGCCCGCAAGGTCTACTGGGCCGAGCGCGAAATCGAAGGTGGACCCCTCCAGTTCCGCCAGTTTCACGAAGTCGTGAAAGGCGAAAAGGTCGTTCTTGTGGACGACATCCTGCGTACCGGCACCAAGCTGACACAACTCAAGGCGCTCGTCGAAGAGTGCGGCGCAGAAGTACTCGGCCTCGCCGTGATGGTCCACCAGCCGTACCCCGGTTGCGCCGAGTTCGACCCGCTCTACAAGCTCGCCACCTTGAACACCACATACTGGAATGCCGACGAGTGCCCACTCTGCAAGAAGGGTGAACCGTTGACGAAAGTGCTGGTCTAATGCGCTACGGCGTCAACATCTTCATCTGGTCTGCAGACTACAACCCCTCAGTCGCCGAACTCTTCCCCGCCATCAAGGCAGGCGGCTTCGACGGAGTCGAGGTCCCCATCTTCCGTCCTGCGGACTTCCAATCCGCGCACCTCCGCAAGGCTTTGGAAGCGAACGACCTCGGCGCGACGGCCGTGACCGTTCTCGTTGAAGGACTCAACGTCATCTCGCCCGACGCGGACATCCGCAAGCGCAGCATCGCGGACTTCGCCGACAAGATCAAAGCCATCGCTGACGCCGGCATCCAGACCCTTGCCGGACCCATGTACAGCCCGGTCGGCTACCTCCCCGGCCGCCGCCGTACCACCGACGAGTGGAACTGGGCCGTCGAAGCCTTCCAAGCTGTAACTCCGGTGCTCGACGCAACCGGTGTCTCGCTCGCCATCGAACCACTGAACCGCTTTGAGACGTACTTTCTGAACACCGTCGCGGACGGCGTAGCCCTTTGCGACGCCATCGCGCACCCCAAAGTCGGCATGTTGGTGGACACCTTCCACGCCAACATCGAAGAGAAGGACATCGCGACGGCCTACCGCATGGCCGCCCGCCACTTGAAGCACGTCCACACCTGCGAAAACGATCGTGGCATCCCCGGCAGCGGCCATATCGAATGGCCATCGATCGTGGAAGCGATCCACTCCACCGGGTACGACGGCTGGCTCACCATCGAAAGCTTCGGCTTCGCACTAGGCGAGATCAGCGCCGCAGCCTCCATCTGGCGCGACATCGAAAAGTCCCCGGAAACGATCGCCTACGAGGGCGTGCAGTTCCTGCGCAAAGCCTTCGCCCGCGGCACCGCCTAAGCGATCCGTACCGCCAGTGGCTTCCGAACAGCCACTGGCTCCTCCGGCATCCGCACCTCTACAAGCTTCGCGCCGCCGTAATGCTCGGCGAAAAACGGCATGGCTACTGCTGCCGCGGTGCGCGTCAAAGCCGCACCCAAGCAAGCATGCGCGCCGTACCCAAATGCCAGATGCCCCCGCGCATCACGACCCGGATCGATCAAATCCGCATCGGCACCAAATCGCGCAACGTCCCGATTGGCCGCGCCCACGCACAACCCCACCTTCACGCCCTGAAACCACCGGAACTGCACCTGCGACGGACCCGCCACTCGTAGCAACTCCTCTACCGGAGCCTCGCGCAACCCTTGCTGCAACAGCATCGCCCAGGCCGTTGCCAGAAACGCAGTCAACGATTGCGACACCGCCACAAACGCCTGCGTCGTCACAGGACCCAACACCGGAGGCAACAAGCTCGCCAACTGTACGGAAGAATCCGCCAGCGTACTGTCCCAAGGCCGCGCGCCATACGCAAACGCCGCACGCGCAAGCGCCAACAACCTCGCATCTGCAGACAAACCCACCAAAGACAAAGCCGCCGCATGACACCACGGCTCCGCCACCTCTTCCAGCAGTTCCGTCGCGCCTGTGACAAACGGCAGACCCGCAAGGCTCCGCTTCCAGGCGTCCAGATCGAACCCGGCCATCGCGCGACGCAGCCCCAAAGTATGCAGTTCCTCATCCACTGGCGACGGAGCAATCGTGAACCGCCGATCCTCAAACGCCGCCCGTACATCGCAATAAGACCGCAACGTCCAACACGCCAGCTGTGAATCGTAAACAGGCGTGTACGGTTCGGGCAGCATTCGCCACCCAATGTATCAGGCACAATAAATAAACGATGAAACGCCTGTTTCTTTTCATTGCTGCTGCCCTGGCTCTCGCGGCGCAACAGCAGGAACCCAACGGCCGCTGGACCGCAGACCGCGCCAACAACTGGTACGACCGCCAAGGCTGGCTCGTCGGCGCGAACTTCCTCCCCTCCAATGCCATCAACGAACTCGAGATGTGGCAGGCCGACACCTTCTCTCCGGACCTCATCGATACCGAACTCGGTTGGGCCCAGGGCCTCGGCATGAACACCATGCGGGTCTTCCTGCATGACCTCGCCTACCGCAAAGATCCCAAGGGCTTCATCCGCCGTCTCGATCAGTTCCTGGCCATCGCCGACAAGCATAAGATCCGCCCGATGCTCGTGCTGTTCGATTCCTGTTGGGATCCCTTCCCCAAGGCAGGCAAGCAACGAGCCCCCGCACCCGGCCTTCATAACTCCGGTTGGGTGCAAAGCCCGGGCCGCGCGATCCTCGAAAACCCCAAGAAGTGGGCACAACTCAAGACCTACGTCGTCGCAGTGGTCAGCCACTTCAAGGACGACAAGCGCATCCTCGCCTGGGACGTCGTGAACGAACCGGACAACGACAACGCCAACAGCTACGGCAAGAACAACCTCAAGAAGGAGCCCGCGAACAAGCGCGAACTCGGCGAAAAGCTCCTCCGCGAGGCCTTCACCTGGACCCGCGAAGCCAAGCCCTCGCAACCCGTCACCGCAGGACCCTGGAATGGCGACTGGTCGTCGCTCGACAAGATGAACTCGATGAACCGCTTCCTCATCGAGAACTCCGACATCATCACCTTCCACAACTACGGCAATGCCGAAGACTTTGCACTTCGCGTGAAACAGCTGCAACAGTTCGGGCGTCCGCTCTTATGTACGGAATACATGGCCCGAGTCACCGGCAGTACCTTCCAAAACATCCTGCCGCTGATGAAGAAAGACCGCATTGCCGCTTACAACTGGGGCTTTGTGGCCGGCAAGTCGCAAACCATCTACCCGTGGGATTCGTGGCAAAAGCCGTACGCAGCGGAACCTCCCGTGTGGTTCCACGACATCTTCCGTCCCAACGGCGAGCCGTACCGCCGTGACGAAACCGAGTTCATCAAACAGGTAACAAAATAATGGAATACGTCAATCTGGGCAAGACAGGACTCAAAGTCTCGCGCATCTGCCTCGGCGCGATGACCTACGGCTCCAAGCAATGGCGCGAATGGGTACTTGAAGAAGAAGACGGCCGCCCCTTCATCCAAAAGGCCATCGAGTTCGGCATCAACTTCTTCGACACCGCGGACATGTACTCACTCGGCCGCAGTGAAGAAATCCTCGGCAAAGCCCTGCGCGACTTCGGCCCCGGGCGCGACAAGGTGGTGATCGCCACCAAAGTCTACAACCCGATGAGCAGCGACCCCAACGATCGCGGACTCTCGCGCAAGCACATCATGCACTCCATCGACGCCAGTCTCAAGCGCCTCGGCACCGATTACGTCGACCTTTACCAGATCCACCGCTTCGACTATTCGACGCCCATTGAAGAGACGATTGAAGCCCTGCACGACGTCGTCAAAGCAGGCAAAGCCCTGTACCTCGGCGCGTCTTCCATGTACGCCTGGCAGTTCGCCAAAATGCTGTACACCGCGGACAAGATGGGAGTCACGCGTTTTTCGACGATGCAGAATCACTACAATCTCGTCTACCGCGAAGAAGAGCGCGAAATGCTGCCCCTCTGCCGCGAAGAAGGCATCGGCGTGATCCCCTGGAGCCCCCTCGCCCGAGGCTTCCTGGCGGGCAACCGCACCAAGTCTGACCACGGCGAAACCTCGCGAGCCAAGACCGACGACTTCGCCCACAAGCTCTACTATCAGGATTCCGACTTCTCCGTCGTGGACCGTGTCACAGAAATCGCCAACCTGCGAGGCGTCAGCAACGCGCAAGTGGCACTGGCCTGGGTCCTGGCGCAACCCGGCATCACGGCCCCCATCGTAGGCGCCAGCAAGATGAAGCATCTTGAGGACACCATCGCTGCGCTATCGGTAAAGCTCACCGACCAGGAGCAAGCCAGCCTGGCCGCGCCGTACACGCCGCACCTGGTGTTGGGTCATTCGTAAGTCATGTTCTGGCCTCCGGTGTTGCTTGCCCTATCTCCCGAAGCCTGGCTGAACATCCAATGCGCGACGGGCGAGTTCACCGGGGCCGCTGCCATTCGCCGTCAAGGCAGGACCGTTCTGCAGAAAGCCTGCGGCGATGGCAACACTGTCCAGACTGCGTTTCGTATCGCCTCCATCACAAAGCAGTTCACTGCGGTCGCCATCCTGATCCTGCAGCAGCAGGGCAAGCTGCGCATTGGCGATCCCATTGCTCGCCACCTCCCCGACCTTCCTGAACTCTGGCAATCCGCGACCATCCACCAACTGCTCACCCACACCAGCGGCATCCCCAGCTACACTGGCGACTCGCTCGCGGACCTGGACCGTCGCGGCGCAACCCCGTCTCAACTTCTGGACCTCGTACGCGCAAAGCCTCTTTCCGGTCCGCACGGCGACCGCATGCGTTACAACAACACCGGCTACGTCTTGCTCGGCAGGATCATTGAAAAGACCTCCGGCGTCGCATACCACCGCTTTATCGAGACCCGCCTCTTCCGTCCTTTAAAAATGCGCAAGTCAAAGTTCGACTCGGACAACAGCGCCGCGGCGCGAGGCCGCATCAAGGACGGCAAGCCAGCCCCACTCGTCGACGCCACCGTCCCCTGGGCCGCGGGAGGTTTCCGTTCCACCGTCGCCGACCTGCTCAGCTGGGCCGAAAACCTCAACCAACTGTTGACGCCGGAATCGCAGCGCCTCCGCACGGCCATATACCCGGAGACGCAGTTACAGAACATGCACTACGGATACGGTGTGGTGCTGGCGAACCGCCACGGACACCCGCTCGAATACCACGGTGGCGGCATCACGGGCTTTACAACGGTCCTGCACCATTACCCTGCAGACAAACTCTCCATCGTGGTCCTGTCGAACCTCGACGGCGACGCGGGAAAGCCACCCGCCTGGGAGGTCGCAGATGAGTTGTTCCGCCGCGTACTCGACTCCCCGTAGCCCGCGTCTATGTGGAGGAGGTGTCAAAAACAAGACAACTACGCCCATGGCGCAGTGATATACCTGTAATCAAACGGCCCAAACCTGCGATGAGAGTTCCTTATTATTTGTTCGCTATCTCCGCCCTGGTGGCGGTCGCCGCTCCGAAGCCCATCGACTTCCAGCGCGAAATCCGCCCCATCCTGTCGGACAACTGCTTCCAGTGCCACGGCCCGGACCCCGCCAATCGTATGGCAGGCCTCCGTCTGGACCTCAAAGAAACCGCCCTCGAAGCACGTAAAAACGGCGCCGCCATCGTACCTGCGAACTCCGCCTCCAGCCTGCTGTACCAGCGCATCGTCGAGTCCAACCCGGCCAAAAAGATGCCGCCCAAGTACTCGCACAAGACGGTGACCGCGGAACAGGCCGCTCTCATCAAGCGCTGGATCGACGAAGGCGCCCCGTGGAAGGAACACTGGGCGTACACGCCTCCTCGCAAGCCCGCCGCGTTACCCGCCGTCAAGAACACCGCCTGGGCCGCCGCGAACCCCATCGACCGTTTCATCCTCGCTAAACTCGAGGCTCAATCGCTCAGCCCGGCGCCCGCGGCCGACAAGCGTACCCTCATCCGTCGCGTCGCCCTCGACCTCACCGGCCTGCCTCCCAAGCCCGCGGAAATCGACCAGTACCTAAAGGACACCTCGCCCAACGCGTACGAAAAGATGGTGGACCGCTACCTCGCCTCTCCGCACTACGGCGAACATCGCGGGCGCTACTGGCTCGACGCCGCTCGCTATGCCGACACCCACGGCATCCACGTCGACAACTACCGCGAAATGTGGCCCTATCGCGACTGGGTGATCCGCGCCTTCAACAAGAACATGCCGTTCGATCAGTTCACCATCGAACAGCTTGCCGGCGACCTTTTGCCCAACCCGACGCTCGACCAGCAGATCGCCACAGGCTTCCATCGCTGCAACGTCACCACCAACGAAGCGGGCATCATTGAAGACGAGTACGCGGAAATCTACGCCAAGGATCGTGCCGACACCACGGGCGCCGTATGGCTCGGCCTCACCGTCGGCTGCGCCACCTGCCACGACCATAAGTTCGACCCCATCACCGCCAAGGACTTCTACTCGCTCGGCGCCTTCTTCCGCAACACCCAGCAGAAGGTGATGGACGGCAACATCCCGGACACGCCGCCAGTCCTCGTCGTACCCGGCGAGGCAGATCGCGAAAAGTGGACCGCCGTCAACGCCCGCCTCCGCGACATCCGCAAGGACCTCGCGTCGCTCCGCAAGTCCGCGCAGACCCCTGCCGGCTACAGCTTGCCCGCCAACGCCCAACCGCTGGACGCAGCCTCCTCCATCTTCGCGGCGGACATCCAAGCCGCCGACGTCAACGGCTTCAACGCGCACCTCGGTGAAGCCCCCAACGGCAAGGCGCTCTGGTTCCACAACAACGATGGCGTACCGGTCGACGCTCCCGAAGTGGATGCCGACAAGCCCTTCTCCATCTCCGTGGACTTCCACTTCCCCAAGCCCGAGCAAGGCTACGGCGTGGTCACCCATTGGGACCCCACCCGCAAGAACGTCGGTTGGGACTTGAGCATCAGCGGTCGCGTACCCACCTTCCGCATCTATGGTGAGGACGGCAAGAACATCGAACTCCGCGCCGGGCATCTTTCGCAGTTGAAGCACGGCACCTGGAACCATGTCGTTATCACCTACGACGGCAGCCGCCAGCAATCCGGCCTCTCGATGTTCATCAATGGCAAGCCTGTGGACGAGACGCAGGGCGGCGGCAATCAGAACACCGAGCTTCGCGGCTCCATCTCAGCCAAGAAACCCCTGCTCCTCGGCCGCTATCTGCTCTCCGGCGCCATCGCGGACTTCCGCATGTTCAACCGCGTCGTGAGTGAAAGCGAAGCGGCTCTCCTCGCCCAGTGGACCGCTCTAAAGAACGGCGACTCCAACGCACTCCTCACCTACTGGCTGCTCAAAGAGAACCAGCAATTCAACAAGCTCAGCGCCGAACAGAACGCACTCAACATTGAGGCTCGCGCCATCGCCCGCCGCTCGCCCATCACCCACGTGATGCGTGAACAGGACGATTCCGTACCCTTCGCCCACGTGCTCTACCGCGGCGCGTACGACCAGAAGCGGCAAAAGGTGGAAGCCAACACGCCGTCCATTCTGCCGCCCATGAAGAGCGACCTTCCCAGGAACCGCATGGGTCTGGCCAAGTGGATCGTCGACCCCGAAAATCCGATGCCCGCCCGTGTCACCGTCAATCGCATGTGGCAGGAAATCTTCGGCACCGGTATTTCCAAATCCACCGACGACTTCGGCTCGCAAGGTGAACCGCCCGTCAACCAGGACCTTCTCGATTGGCTCGCCGTGGACTTCCGCGAAAACAAGTGGGACGTCAAGCGCTTCTACAAGCAGATCCTCATGTCCAATGCGTACCGCCAGTCGGCCGCCGCGACCCCCGATAAGCTCGCCAAGGACCCCGACAATCGCCTCCTCTCCCGCGGACCCCGCTTCCGTATGGACGGCGAAATGGTGCGTGACTATGCCCTCGCCTCCAGTGGCCTGATGAACACCGAAATCGGTGGCCCCAGCGTCAAGCCGTATCAGCCCGAAGGCGTGTGGGAAGCGGTCGCCATGATCGGCTCCAACACTCGCGACTACAAACAGGATCACGGCGACAAACTCTACCGCCGCAGCATGTACACCTTCTGGAAGCGCAGCGCTCCGCCCGCCCAGATGGAAATCTTCAACGCTCCCACCCGCGAGGCCTGCACCGTACGCCGCGAACGCACCAACACGCCGCTACAAGCTCTCGTCACCATGAACGACATCCAGTTTGTAGAAGCCGCCCGCAACCTTGCCGAACGCGCCTACAAAGCCGGACCCACGCTGGACGCCCGTGTGGACTTCATGTCCACCAACGTCGTCTCCCGCATCTTCACCGCGCAGGAAAAGGCGATCGTAAACAAAGCGTACAAGTCCTATATGTCGCGCTTTGACTCTCACCCCGAAGAAGCCAAAAAGCTCATCGCCGTGGGCGAAAAGAAAGCCGACGCCACCGTACCCGTCACCGAGTTCGCCGCGCTAACCATGCTCGCCAATCAGTTGTTGAATCTGGATGAGGTGTTGACCAAGTAATGAGCATCCTAAAGCCCGATCACGAAGGCCACTACAGCCGGAAGGCTCATGAACTGGACCGGATCTCGCACGCGCAGGCCGGCCTCGGTAAGCATCCGCTCGACGCCATCGCGCAGGAGATGGCTCGTGAAGAGTCCCGCCGCCGCTTCTTTGCGCGAGGCGCGCAGGGTATCGGTGCGCTTGCTCTCGCCTCGCTCCTCGGCGACAACAAAGCACAAGCCGCCCCCGCCATCGGAGGCCTCACCGGTCTCCCGCACTTTGCCCCCAAAGCCAAGCGCTGCATTTACCTCCATCTCGTAGGCGCGCCGCCGCAGATGGAAACCTACGACTACAAGCCCGAAATGCAGAAGTGGTTCGACAAAGACCTGCCGGACAGCATCCGCCAAGGCCAGCGCCTCACCACCATGACCAGCGGCCAGACGCGCTTTCCCATCGCACCATCGGTCTTCAAGTTCGCGCAGCATGGCAAGTCCGGAGCCTGGATCTCAGAACTCCTGCCCAACATCGCCAAGATGGCTGACGACATCGCCATCATCCGCAGCATGAACACCGAGGCGATCAATCACGAACCGGCCATCACCTTCTTCCAAACCGGCAACATGATCGCAGGCCGCCCCTGCATCGGCTCCTGGATCTCCTACGGCCTCGGTACCCTCAATCAGGACCTCCCGACCTTCGCCGTCCTGCAGGCCAAGCACTACCATCCCAAGGCCAACGTACAAGCCATCTCCGCTCGTCTCTGGAGCGCAGGCTTCCTCTCCGGCCAGTATTCCGGCGTCGGCCTGCGCAGCGGTGCGGACCCTGTGCTGTTCATCAACAACCCCGACGGGGTCGCTGGCGAAACCCGCCGCGGCATGCTCGATTATCTGGGCGAGATGAACAACATCACGTACCAAAAGCTCGCCGATCCCGAAACCAAAACCCGCATCGCGCAGTACGAAATGGCGTTCAAGATGCAATCATCGGTGCCCGAACTCACCGACACCAGCAAAGAACCCGAAAGCATCTGGAACCTCTATGGGGACGACGCGAAGAACAAGCCCGGCTCCTTTGCGCACACCTGTCTCATGGCCCGTCGCCTCGCCGAACGCGGCACCCGCTTCATCCAGGTCTACCATCGCGGTTGGGACGTACACGGCTCCTTGCCGGAAGTTCTACCGGCCCAGTGCAAAGAGATCGACCAGGCCTGCTACGCCCTCGTGCAGGACCTCAAGCAGCGCGGCATGCTCGAAGATACACTCGTCATCCTCGCCGGCGAATTCGGCCGCACCGTCTATTCACAAGGCAAGCTCACCCCCACCGACTACGGCCGCGACCATCATCCTCGCTGCTTCAGTTTGTGGATGGCAGGCGCCGGTATCAAAGGCGGCATCGTACATGGGGAGACCGACGAGTTCAGCTACAACATCGTCAAAGACCCCGTACACGTGCGGGACTTCCAGGCCACCATCCTGCATCAGTTCGGCATCGATCACGAACGGTTTTCGTACAAGTACCAGGGCCTGGACGTCAAACTCACCGGCGTTGAGAAGGCAGAAGTTGTGAAGGCCATCCTTGCCTGATTTCCCTCCGCTCAGCCTCATGGTGGACGAGATCGTCCGCCTCTTGATCGCGTATGCGCTCGCGTTTCCCATCGGCTGGGATCGTGAGTACAACTCGGCGTCCGCGTCCGGCATCCGCACCTTTCCCATCGTGTCGGTAGCCTGCTGCGGCATGATCATGGTGTCGCACGACCTTCCCGGTGCCACCGCCGACAGCTATTCGCGTGTGATCCAAGGCTTGATGACCGGCATCGGGTTTGTCGGTGCCGGAGCCATCATGCGCGACCGCGGCGACAAAGCGGAAGCCATCGCCGGAACTTCCTCCGCAGCGAGCGTACTTTCGGTGAGCATCATAGGGGCATCGGTGGGGCTGAATGCGTACCACATCGCGATACCCCTAGCGCTCATCACCTTCATTACGCTTCGCTACATGACGAAGCTAAAAAAGTAGCACTTGTCTACTTGTGTACCGCCGGAATCGACGTAAACGCCGCCGATCCGAACCGCAACCCAAGCACCGACACCGTACCCGCCGTCGTGGTGAACGACAGCCAGCCGCGCGTACCCGCCACGCCTGCCATGCCCGACAGATCCCGCAACGTCACAGCCGTACGCGCCCGTGCCGCCAGTGTAATCGTCGTGCTGCCCACCTGCGACCCCGACGCGTTGTACGCAATCACGTTGATGGACGCCGATGCCGTACTCGGGTTCACAACCGCCAAACCCGTCGTAAAGTTCACATCGTCGTACACCATCTGCGCCACCGTCGCCGTCTCAATCGACAACGGCACCACCGCTTCCTGATCCGCACGTCCGGTAGCCGTCTGCCGGAACACGCCGTACCCGGTGACGCCATCCGGCAACAATGCTTCCACCCAGCCTTGTGTCAAATCGCCGCTATTGGCAAGCTCCACAATCGCCGTGGCTCGTCCCGCCAATGCAATCGTATGATTCGCGCTGGACCCCTGTCCCGGCAACGTCACCGTCAACGGCGACCCGGCGGTGTTCAGAAAGTTCAACGTCACCGAAGTCGAATCGGCGTTCGTATTGGCCAAGTACAACGACGTATTCCAGCCGCCGCCAAATGCGATCTGCGGCAGTGCGTACCCCGTAGTCGCCACAACCGGAGTCTGCGTCGCGATGTTCACGCCGATGTTCAACGTCGCCGAATAGCCGCTATCGGTGCGTACCAGCGTCGCCAGCGCACGTTCTTTATTCGCCGCGCCGTTGTACACCATGTCGTTCGAATTCAAAGTATCGCGCGTACGGCCACGTGTATTGTACGGAGACTGCGTAAACACCGTATCGCTGATGGCATCGTCAAAGAACAACTGCGTCGTGAAGTTACCCACCACCGTCGTACCGTTGAACGTACGGATACGCACATGGATGTGCACCGCGCGGCCCGAATACCAGCCGGGATAGATGGTCGTAAAGTTCGCCGTACCCGAGCTATTCGTCACCTGATACCCGCGCAGAAACTTCTGCCCGACGGTGTTATTGGCAGACGCATCCGAATACAAGCCGCCCGCGTCGCAATGCCAGATGTCCACCCAGGCCCCTTGCAAAGCAGCGCAACCAGCGCTCGTCACAGAGTAAATGTTTAAGGTCACCGTGAGCGGCAGTCCGGTCTTGGTGGTTCCGTTGGTCGGGTCAGTCCGGATGTCGGAGCGATTCAAACGCTCGTCCACCCAGTACGGACCTTCCGTCATCTGCGAGGACAGCACGCAGGCTAAGTTTTGGGCGGTCATTACAGGCGCAGTAGCAATCGCTGCGCCCGCAACGGCAAATGCGGCGGTCGCGCCGGTAAATCCCAGCAACGCCTGACGGCGTGTTGGGGTGACCTCTTCAATACCGGCGGCAACCTCAGTCTTTACTATCGGATCGTTGTTCTTATTCTTAGGGTTCATTCTTATGAGAGCGCTAGCGGTGCGCTCTTCTGACTGAACCCCATGCTTCCTTGGGAAGTTACCCACCCTATGAAAACTTTTTGTAAAGAAGCGAACTATTTGTGAACCGCAGGTATCGACGTAAATGCCGCCGAACCGAAGCGCAAACCTAATACCGCTAAAGTACCGGTCGTCACCGTAATCGACAACCAGCCGCGATCTCCGGCCACACCGGCCATACCCTGCAGTTCGCGCAACGTCGCTGCCGTACGCCCGCGCGCTGGTATCGACAACGTCGCATTACCGGTCTGCGCGCCCGATGCGTTGTACGCCACAATCGTCACCTGTGCCCGCGTCGTGCTCGGATTCACAATCGCCAAACCGGTCACAAAGTTCTGATCGTCATACACCATCTGCGCGCTCATGGCGCTTTCGATCACAAACGGCACCACCGCTTCCTGATCCGCCCGGCCCTCCGCAGTTTGACGGAACACGCCGTACCCCGTGACGCCCTCCGGCACAATCGCTTCCACCCAACCCTGCCGCAAATCGCCAACGTTTTCGATTTCGACAATGCCTGTCGCCCTCGGATTCAATTCCACCGTATGCGTCGCGCTAATGCCTTTCCCAGCCACAGGAGTCTGCATCGGCGACCCTTCCTGATCGAAAAAGTACAACATCACCGTAGCCGCCGACGCACTGGTATTGGCAAAGTACAACGTGGTGTTCCATCCACCGCCATACGCAATCTGAGGCAGCGCGTATCCGACGGTGTTCACGGGATTCTGCGCCAAGCTGCCCTTTGCTCCGGCAAGCCATGCAGCAAGCAGACCCCCGCCCATGCCCAGAACGCTTTTGCGACGTGTCGTAGCTGATTTATCGATGTTGTTCATATGCGCCTTCGTGATCTCTAGATCATTCGAAGGCGCGTCTGTTTCGTAACGCCGCTACCAGGTCCAACTGCCGGCAGGCGGTGGCCACAGCCCCTGGATCTGACGCAGCGTGATCACCTGTCCAATGTGATGCGCATTATGCAAAGCCACGTGAGTCAGCGCCTCGCCCATCGTATAGTTCGTCATCGGAGGAAACGGAATCGCTGGCGTCACCGGTGCTGTCTGGTCCATACTCTTGCTCAGTTTCACAAGCGTGGCCAGATCTTCCACGAACGACGCATGCAACTCCGGCCAGGACCCCGGGATCACCGCCGGCCATCCTTCCGCGGCATGTTCCGCCATCGGGCTATCTACGCCCTCAATCCGGTAACAGAACCACTTCTGCCAGAACGCCATATGCGCCACCACTTCGGCAATGGAATGCGGAGCGTCGTGCGGCTTGGTCTCCGCCTGCTGAGCAGTCAGACCTTCCAGCGCCTTCTCCGGCGCCAGATACGCCATGGGCGATTGCAGGAACTCTTCAAAGTTCATATAAGAACTTATACGTGAGTTCAGGCGAATTCGAGCCGGTCCATGGCCAAAAATTCTTTGATGTGAGGATGCCTACTCAGCGCCAACCCCGCTACCGGACCAAAATAGATCGCCTGCCCCTGGTGCAGGATCACCACCGAGTCCGCCACCTTCCGCATCAGGTCCAGATCATGCGTGACGATCACCGACGTCAACCGCAACTGCTTCTTCAATCGCAGCATCAGGTTGGCCAGGTGATCGGACATGATGGGGTCCACCATCGTCGTAGGCTCATCGTAAAGGATGCATTCGGGCTGCGCCGCCAGCGCCCGTGCGATCGCCACCGCTCGCTTATGTCCGGTCGACAGATCGCTCGGGTACGCATCGCGATAATCCGCCAGATCCACAATCTCCAGCAACCCGTTGACCACGTCCTCTTTGTTCTGGGAGTTATAGTCCTCGCGCAACTCCAAACTGAACAGGACATTCTCGCCCACCGTCAGCGAATCGAACAGCGCGCCGGACTGGAACACCATCGTCACCTTCTTGCGGATCTTGCGCAACTCATCCTCGGTAGCCTTGGTGATGTCCTGATGCGAAACGATAATCTGCCCGTCGTCCGCCTTCAAAAAGCCCATGATGTGGCCCAGGCTCACAGACTTACCCACGCCGCTACGTCCAATAATGGCCAAAGTCTGCCCGGCATTTAAAAAGAAGCTGACGTCGGCCAAAACGGGCCTGTCAAACGTCTTATAGACATGCCGAAACTCGAGGTAATGGGGGAAACGATCACTCACCGGCAGACCTCATGTGGCGCTCCCAATCCTCGGTTGTATTCATGTTTTGAAGCATTTGCGGATCTTCCGGGGCGATTTCGAGCGCCCCAAGCTGCGCGGTCAGGGCGGTTACTTTGAGCATACCGCGCTCGAGCGCCGCCTCCACTTTCCCCAAACAGCGGCCCCGATGGTACACCCCGCAAAGCGGTTGCCCGGCAGCCACTACGGCAGTCACATCGCCGGTCGCAGATCCCACCAGTCTCCGCAAGAAGCCCGCCGTCAAGTTCGGTAAGTCTACAGCAAGAATCAGGTTCCAGTCGCAATCGCTATGAGTCAACGCGCAATGTATCCCGCCAAGGGGCCCGGAATTGGGTATGATGTCCTCAAGGACGTTTTCCACAGGCAAAGAATGCAGCAGGTCGGCATAGCGGGCTGCGGGACCGACGATGGTCGCGCGGCGTCCGGTAGCTTCGGCAGCGAGTCGCGCCACGCGCTCGAGTTGTGTGAACCCATCGCGATGGGCCAGCAGAGCCTTGTCCGTACCTCCGCCCATCCGGCGGCTTTGTCCACCGGCCAGCACAAACGCCCTCACTCCATTCTCCACGCTGGAATCATAGCAGCAGTCGCGACAGCCCTCGCCTTTGCCGGCGATGCCACCCCGCTGACAGCCAAGCGCCAGATCTCGAGTGTCACCAAGGACCCACGCACCGGCAAGCTCATCCGCACCGTCCGCGTGGTGGAAGTCCCGGCAACAACAGCCGCTCCAAAAGTTCTGCAGCCGATCGTGATCCAGCCGTCCCCCACCAAAGACAGCACCATTCAGGACATGGTCGAGGAAGCCTCCGCGCGCCATGGCGTGGACCCCGACCTCGTCCACTCCGTCATCAAGGCCGAAAGCAACTACAACCCCAACGCCGTCTCCCCCGTCGGCGCCAGCGGACTCATGCAGTTGATGCCCGCCACCGCCCGCCAGTTGGGTGTACACAACGCCTTCAACCCCAAGGACAACATCGAAGGCGGCGTCAAATACCTGCGCTACCTGCAGGACAAGTTTCAGGATCCCGTTCTCGCGCTAGCCGCGTACAACGCAGGCCCCGGCTCGGTGGAAAAGTACAACAAGACCATTCCGCCCTACCGCGAAACGCAGGATTATGTAGTCAAAGTAGCCAAGAACTACCGCGACGCCAAGAAGTCGAAAACGACGCAGGCGGCAGCAGCTACCCCAGCACCTGCCCCGGCGCCAAAAGAGCCGGAAGCCCCCAAAGAGCCCGAAGTTCGCAAGGTACGCGCCTATCAGGACGCCAACGGAAGGATGTACTTGAGTACGCAATAACCGGATGCCGCAAAAGCGCCGCGCTACCTTCGCCGCCACCCTCGCCGCCGTCGCCTTCACCGGCCTCTGCGGGATGCCTGCGGTGTACGCTGCGGCAGCTGCGCCGGACCCCGTCCAACTGACCCGCGTACAGTTCTGGTCCCTCGGCACCTCCACCCGCATCGCCGTGGAGTTCTCCGCGGACTTCAAGTACAAGTCCGGCACCCTGGTCAACCCCAACCGCGTCTTCTTCGACATCCCAAACAGCGGCTTCCTGCTGGACGGCAAGTCCACCGGCCTTTACGCGCTCCCCATCGGCGACAAACTCGTCCGCCAGATCCGTGTCGCCAAGCAAGGCCCCAACGCCACCCGCCTGGTGCTGGATCTCGAAGGCGACGCCCGCCACACCGTAGCCGAACTCCGCTCCCCCTGGCGTCTGGTGATTGAGGTCTCTCCCGCCGCCGGCACCGAACCCGCCGTACCCTCGGAAGCGCCCAGCGTCTCCTTCGCCGTGGATTCTGCAGGCGAATCTCGCAGCGTCGCCTCAGTCCCGCAACCGGCAGCGCCCAAGAAGTTTGAACCCCCGGTGATTATCTCCCGCAAGGACCTCATCCCGGCCCTCGCGCCGCCCAAGCCCTTCGACGCACCACCCGTGCTCACGGCCAGGCTCGACCCACTACCGCGCGTCGCAAACACCGCCCTGCCCAAAGCCGGCAAGGGTCCAGTGGTGCTTGCCAATCCCGCCAAGCTTCCCACCCCGGTTGTAGACGCCCGAGCCGCCAAGCCCGCGCGAGCCAACATCGGTGGCGACCGTTCGCTCACCCGCGCCCTCGGCCTCAAACTCAACCGCGTCGTGATCGATGCCGGGCACGGCGGCCACGACGACGGAGCCAAAGGACCCTACGGGCTCAAAGAAAAAGACCTCGTGCTCGACCTCGCCCTACGCGTCGGCAAGCTTGTCGAAGAGCGCCTCGGTGCGGAAGTGATCTTCACCCGCATGGACGATACCTTCGTCCCGCTGGAACGCCGCCCCGAAATCGCCAACGAGCACCACGCGGACCTGTTCCTCTCGATCCACGCCAATTCCTCGCCGCTCAAGTCGGTCGCCGGGGTCGAGACCTACTACTTAAGCAGCAACGCCACACGCGCAGCGATGGAGGTCGCCGCCCGCGAAAACGCAGCCGCCAAGCTCTCCATCGGCGACCTCGAAGATTTGGTCCAAAAGATTACGTTGAGTGAAAAGATAAAGGAGTCGATCGAGTTCGCCTCCCGCATGCAACTCGCCTTGGTGAGCGGTACAGGCGTCAACGGCCGCAGCCGCAACCGCGGCGTACGCAAGGCTCCCTTTATCGTTCTTATCGGCGCAAAAATGCCGGCCATCCTGGCCGAAGTCGGCTTTATCTCCAACCCCGACGATGAAGCCGCGATGACCAAGTCGCAGTACCGCGACAAGCTCGCCGAAGCCTTATGCAAAGGCATTGAGCAGTACGGTCGCAGCTTGAGCAACACCTATCAGGTAGCCGCCACTGCCCCCGACCCCGAGCCCGTCCCAACCGCTGCCACTGCAGCAGCACACACCACAACAACGGCAGCGGTACGCAAACGTGCGGCCCGCCGCCGTGCTTCCAACTAATCCCTAGGCCATCGCCGGGTCGCTGATCCCGATCTGCCCCGTCTCCACACGACCCGCAAATCCGCGAGCATAACCAGCCACGTCCGTAATGGTCACCGCCAGGTCGTACCACCGCTGGCTCCGCGCCAAGGACAGCCGTACCTTACGAGTTTGCCCCGCCTCCACGCGGAACTTGCCCGTACCCGCGCCGTAGCTTCGGTCCGCAAAGCAGATCTCAAACCCGCGTTCGGTATTGCGATTTTCCGCCACCAGCACCACGTCGCCAGCCTTGTGATATTCGAGGCCCACCTTCACCGCCGGATCCTTCGCCGAACCTTGGAAGCTCCGCAAGAACCCATTCGGACCCGTCACATGCACATCGTACTTGCCGCCCTCAAATCCCTCAAGCGCCCAGCTATCTTCCAGGCTCTTGCCGGCCTCCACCGCGTACGCCCGCGTCCGCAACTGGTCGGACCCGCGGAACTTCCCCGTCGTGTACGCATGGAATCCGCTGCCGGACTTCTTGCCCGAACTCAGCTTCAACACCAGCGCCCCACCGGACACCGCACCATCGGCAGTCAACTCATATGGCACCGGCAGCGACGGCCGCGTACCCGGCTCCTGCTTCGGCATCGCCCCATCGGTGGACCAACCCGACGGTAACTCCCGGAACTGCGCCTGGTGGATGCCCTTCAAAAACTCATCGCGCTTCGGGTACGGCAGCGACGGCTTCGACGCTTCCGCCTTCTGGAACACCCCCGACAAATCGCCGCACACGGCGCGACGCCATGCCGTGATGTTCGTTTCCTTGACCTTGGTCACCCGCTCCAGCAACCGCACGATTGATGTATGGTCAAACACCTCGGACGACACGTACCCACCGCGGCTCCACGGCGATGCGATCACCAGCGGCACCCGGTACCCCAACCCAATCGGACCCCCGCGAGCATCCCTCTGCGACGCCTTCACGCGATCCTGCTCCAGGCTCCAGAACTCCGCCTTCGCATCCAGACCCGCCGTCATCTTTCCGGTCTCGGCGCGATACGGATCCGGCACCACAAACGGCGGAACATGGTCAAAGTACCCATCGTTCTCGTCGTAGCAGAGGACAAAGATGGTCTTCTTCCAAACATCTGGCTTGGCGGTGAGGATGTTCATCACCTCGGCGATCATCCAAGCGCCGTACCAGGGCGCGCCTGGGTGATCGGAAAAATTCTCCGGAGGCACAATCCAGCTCACCTTGGGTAGCTTGCCGCTCTTCACGTCCTCGCGGAACTGATGCAGGACGTCGCCCTTGGGGATCGACATCTCGCGCGTGTGCCCGTTCTCGTCGCGGTACGTCATCCGCGTCAGCTTGCGGTAATCGGGGTCGCCTGTATTCGTCGTAAACGCCTTAGCATGCAGCGCGCGATCCCGCGCCGTCAGCTTCTTCTCAGCCTCGGGACTCCACTTGGCAAGCTCTTTCTGGAAGTGCGCCAGCCGCCGTTCGCGACCCGCAATCTCGCGCGAATCCGCTGGCGTACCCTTCGCCTTCAGTTCCTCGATCTCCGCCGGCAGCTTGGCAATCGCCTTCTGCAGATACTCGCGATACCCCGGCCGGAACCCGACGTTGTACTGGTCGAACCATTCAATCGGATTGTCCGTAAAGTTCGAAAGCCAGGCGTCCTCTTCATCGTTCAGGCCCGACGACAAACTCAGCTCATTCTGATAAATCCGCCAAGACACCCCGGCATCTTCCAACCGTTCCGGATACGTCGTCCAATTCGCCGTCGAATCATAGCTGACGTCCGAATTGCGGACATTCTGTTGACCCTTGCCATCGCGAATCGTACCCGTCCACAAATGCAGGCGATTCGGCGTCGTACCCGTCAACGTCGAACAGAAGTTCTGGTCGCAGATCGTAAAGGCATCAGCCAGAGCGTAATAGAAAGGCAGATCGCGACGGTCAAAGTACCCCATCGTCAGCGGCATGCCCTGACACTCGCGCCGCCCGGACCCCTTGGCATCCAGCCACCCATCATGATTGCCGTAGTTTCGCGCGTCCGTCTGGTCGCGCCAGGAATGCGGCAAGGATCCCAGCCAGGTAATGCGCGTACCCCGCAGATCCAACCGGAACGGCGTGTAACGATTGCCGTCTTTCGAGTACTTCTGCTTCCAAACTGGGTTGCCGTCCGGCAGCGTCACCGCGCGAGGATCATTGAAGCCGCGAACACCGCGGAGAGCGCCGTACGTATGGTCAAAGCTGCGGTTCTCCTGCATCAGGATCACCACATGTTCGGCATCTTCGAACGTAGAGTCCGGTTCCGGTTCAATGGCCGCCGCACGATCGATGGACGCCATCAAAAATGCCGACATTTCCGCCGCGCGACGGAAGAATTCTCTCCGGTTCTGCATACTCGCCATTATCTCCTGCTTGTGTCACACTTCCACGACAGATAGGCTGTTACGAATGCCATTTTTGACCCGCCGGGAACTGCTCGCATCTTTCTCCGTCTCGGCCCTCGCCACCGCTGCCGCCCCAGAACCCCGTCCGAACATTGTCCTGATCCTGGCCGACGACCTTGGATATGGAGATGTCTCCTGCAATAACCCGAGGTCTAGAATTTCCACACCGTTCGTCGACCAAATCGCCGCACAGGGCATGCGCTTTACCGACGCCCACACCCCGTCCGCCGTCTGTACCCCAACCCGCTACGGCTTGATGACGGGCCGCTACGCCTGGCGAGGCGCGCTCAAGGACAACGTACTCGACGGCTTCGACCCACCCCTGATCGAGCGGAACCGCACCACCATCGCCGCATTATTGCAAAAGAACGGGTATGAAACGGCCTGCATCGGCAAGTGGCACCTGGGCATGCAGTGGACCGACAAGTCCGGCAACCCCTATGGCCGACCCACTCCGCCCGGCAAAGGCGAATTCCGCCCCGGCAATGAGGTGGACCTGACCAAGCCCACCACCGGCGGCCCCAACAACGTAGGGTTCGATTACTACTACGGCATCGCCGCCTCGCTCGACATGTCGCCCTACTGTTTCATCGAAAACAACCGCGCCGTTCTACAGGGTGGCGCCGCAGTTTCGACCAAGGCGGCCGAAGGCGAACCCCTCTTCCGCAACGAGCGCGAAGGCGTCGGCTCCTCGGACTTCACAGTCGAAGGCGTCATCCCCCGCCTCACCCAAAAAGCCGTCGACTTCATCCGCAAGCCGCGACCCGCCAACAAGCCCTACTTCCTGTACGTCCCGCTCACCTCGCCACACATGCCCGTGGTCCCCAATCGCGACGTCGAAGGCACCAGCAAAGCCGGAAAGTACGGCGATTTCGTCGTCGAAATGGACCGCACCGTCGGACGCATCCTCGACGCCGTCGGCGACAAGTCCAACACCATCGTGATCTTCACCAGCGACAACGGAGGCCTCTTCCATTCCTGGACCCCCGAAGAGACCGACGACAAAGCTGCCTACAAGCCCACGCCGCGAGGGCAGGAGGTCGCCAAGTACGGCCACCAAGGCAACGCCGACCTCCGTGGCACCAAGGCCGACATCTGGGAGGGCGGCCACCGCGTACCCTTCGTCGTCCGCTGGCCAGGCAAGATCAAGCCCGGCTCCGTTTCCCCGGCACTATTAGGACTTACCGACATGTACGCCACCCTCGCCCAGATCGCCGGGGCCAAGGTACCGCAAGGCTACGCGGAAGACAGCATCTCGCAAGTGGACGTCCTCACCGGCAAGGCGAAGCAAGCACGCACCAGCATCATCCACCACTCGATGCGGGGCGTGTTCGCGCTTCGCGAAGGCAACTGGAAGTACGTGCCGTCCCGAGGTTCCGGAGGCTTCTCGTCCCCCCAGCAGGTCAAAGCCGAAGGAGGGCAACTTTACAATCTCGCCACCGACCCGCGGGAAACCACCAATCTATATGCCACAAACCGGAAGAAGGCGCATGAAATGGACGCCAAGCTCCAGGCCGAACGGCGACACTGACGCGAAGCAAACCCGTACCGGTACCAACGATCAGGCACAAAGCACGGCTTTGTTGCTATACACTACGTCAATGCGCCTTATACTGTCCGCGTTCGTTCTGTGTCTGTGCACCACTGCTACCGTCCAGGCGGATGTCATCCTCGGTAATCTTCCGCCCGTCAACGATTCCTCCTCGACAAATTTCATTGCAGGTGGAGGGGGGAAGGCAATCGGCTTCACCATGACGACCACGATGCGGCTCACTTCGGCGCGTCTGCGTCTAAGCTCCAACCTCGCAACCCACGCGCCGAACGTTTACCTGATGTCGAACTCCGGCAACAACCCAACCACGGTGCTCGCTACGTTTCAAACCCCAACCCTGGGTGCCGGGCTAGCAGACTATCTCTTTACTCTGCAAACGCCTTATGATCTGGTGAGTGGATCCAGCTATTGGCTCACTCTGGCAGGCAACAGCACGACGTCTGGTTTAATATGGCGGGCCAGCACCGTTTCGAGCACGCCGACCGGGGCCAGCGCAACCTACCTCGGGGCTCGCCTCGGCGGTAGTTTCCCTCTCACACTCAACTCCTCAGTCATCAATTCGTTTGAGCTCATCGGGTTTGCACCGCCGCCCGCAGCGGTACCCGAACCATCCGCTATTGCCACTCTCTCCGCCGCAGTGCTCGGCCTAGGTCTCTGTACGCGCCTTCGCCTTCGCCGGACGATCCACTCGTAGTTCACAGGCTTTTCCGCGCGTCAACCAAAGGGTGCGTAAGCCTGAATCGGGACATCCGCACCCATCGCAATCACGACCGTACGCTACCCTTCTGCGTGTCTGATAAAACATCACAGACAGTTCCAAATTCTGCCCAGTGAACGTATACACTAACGCAATGCGACTGCATTCCCTTCTCGGTCTGCTTGCGGCGTGCCTGTTGGCTACCGCAACAGCAAAAGCCGATGTAATCATTGGAAACGGACCCGATAGCACTGTCGGCGGAGGTACCAGCATTTTTGCCGGCGTCCTGAAAGGCGTCGGCTTCACCATGACGTCCACGATCTATGTCGGTTCCGCTCGTTTGTCACTAAGCACCGGCAATAGCAACGTATCTCCAACCGTCTACCTGATGTCGGACGCCGGCAACAAGCCGGGCAGTGTACTCACCACCTTTCAAGGCCCTGTTCTGTCCTCCGACCCGACGCCGCTAGCTTACCTTTTCACCTTGCCAACTGCGTATCAGTTAGTGAATGGCACAACATACTGGCTTGTGGCTGCCGGCAGCAGCAACCAAGCCCTTTTTCTATGGCGCGGGGATGACACGCCGACCGGTGCCCACGCCACCTATCTCGGAGCCCGGTTGTCCGGCGACAGTGGCGCTTCCTACGCAGCCTCTGCGGTTGCCAACTCGTTCGAGTTGCTCTCCGCTGCTGCCCCGCCGCCCCCGCCGCCTCCTCCACCAGCAGGCGTACCCGAACCCTCGGTAGCAATCACGCTTTCGGCGATGGGGCTAATCGTGTTCACCCGCTCTCGCCGTCGTCGCGCACTCCACTCCTAATGAGTTCGCCGGATCAGCAAGCGCATTCACACGTTTGTTGCTCCTGCAAATCCAAGGTGCCGAAGCTCTCTTTGGTAAACCGTACCCAGTTGCGTGTCTGACAAAAAGTACTGACTGGTACGAGAAAGATCCTCAGACTGATCCAAGGTAGATATACACTAACCCCATGCGACTTCGCTCTCTTCTCGGTGCACTGGCGGCATGCCTGCTTGCTACCGCAACAGCAAAAGCCGATGTAATCATCGGAAACGGACCCGATAACTATACCAGCGGAGGTACCAGCTTTGGGGCCGGTGTCCTGAAAGGCATCGGCTTCACCATGACGTCCACGATCTACGCCGGATCCGCTCGTCTGTCCCTGTTCACGAACGCCGCCAACGCCTCTCCAACCGTCTACCTGATGTCTGACGCCAACGGCAATCCCGGCACCGTGCTCGCCACCTTTCAGAGTCTCACTCTGACTAGCGGACCACCGCAGACCTACCTGTTCACTTTGCCAACTGCGTATCAGTTGGTGAGTGGCACGACATATTGGCTTGCCGCTGCCGGCAACAGTAATCAAGCCCTTTTTGCATGGCTCGGTGATGACACTCCCACCGGTTCCTTCGCCACGTATGTCGGAGCCCGTCTCTCGTTCAATAGTGGCGCTTCATACTCGGTTTCCGGGGTTGCGAACTCCTTCGAGTTGCTCTCCGCTCCGAACCCGTCAGCACTACCCGAACCCTCGGTAGCCATCACGCTGTCGGCAGTGGGTCTGCTGGTGCTCATCCGCTCCCGCCGCCGCATCTCCGCGTAAAAATAGTCCAAAAACGCGCCTCGTGCGTCCAACCGCTTTTGTTTGCAACAAAAGCCATCGTACCCAAAATGGGTTTTCAGATACCCATTTTGGGTATTTGCTTTTCCGGAAATATCGAACAGCAGCATTGATTTTTAAGTCGATCAAAAGATACGCAAACGAGCCAATCCAAATGCAATATTCCTGCTCTAGAATCAGGGTGATTCGGCCACCGTCGCTGCTGATCTGGTGCCGTGGCCAACCATTAGGAGTGTGTCATTTCCGTGAACATTCGTACCCCTAAGCTTGCCTTCGCCCTTTACCTGCTTGCAGGCTTTACTTCTGCCGCCAAGGCGGACATCATCATTGGGAACCTGCCGCAACAGAATGACATTGGAGGTTCCTTTTTTGGCAACTTCACCTTAAGCAAAGGCCTCGGCTTTACGATGACGAAGTCGATTGACCTAACAACCGCTGTCCTACGGTTGGAATCTCTGCGCACTGCCCATGCTCCAGGCATTCACTTGATGTCCCACAGCAACGCAGGACTGGGAGTTCCGAATGCGATCCTCGCCACCTTCCAGATCCCCACGATGGGCCTTGGAATAGCAAATTACGTCTTTACCTTGCCAACGCCCTACCGTTTGCAGGCTGGTACAACGTACTGGCTGGTTGCCGCGGCCAACTCAACAACCACTGGCCTGAATTGGCTGGGAAGCGGCCCGCCCGTGACACCTACGGGCACGTACGCGACATATTTTGGAGAGCGATATGATCAGGATGGATTCCCGCCGACCGGCTTAAGTCCTGCAATCAACTCGTTCCAATTGACAGGCAATCCCATCACGGCGCCCGTTCCGGAGCCTTCCGCAGTAGTGGCGCTCTCGGCAGTGGGTCTGCTCGTGTTCACCCGCTCCCGCCGCCGCATCTCCGCGTAAAAACAGTCGCAAAAAACGCGCTTCGTGTGTCCAACCGCTTTTGTTTGCAACAAAAGCCATCGTACCCAAAATGGGTTTTCAGATACCCATTTTGGGTATTTGACCGTTTGCGTTACTCTCAAGGCAGGAGTCACTCATCGATGGCCGTATTGAACTTACAGATCCCGGATGAGCGAATCGTACAATGGACGGCGGCAGCCGAAAAACGCGGCCTGACCCTGGCCGACTGGCTGCTCGAGACCAGCGAAAAAGCCGCACAAGCGGAGATCGGGCCTCCCCGCAGGCTCACCCTCGAAGAGCGCCTTGCGCTCTGTGATCCCGAAGCCCCCATCTCCGAAGACGAGCGCTTCTGGATGGCAGATCCGCCGGTGGGCGAGGAACTGATTTAGTGCGCCGTGGTGACATTTACCACGTAGATCTTGAGCCCACTCTTGGCCACGAGCAGGCTGGAAAGCGCTGCGTCAGTTCGCCGCTGTGCTGTCCGATTCGCTAAGGCGGCAACTTTGCCCGAAGCGCGGGCTTCACAGTGAGCCTAACCGGCACCGGTATGATCGTGCAGGGAGTGGTGTTATGCCACCAAATCCGCGTACTGGACCTGAAGACGCGGGGCGCCACATTCGTTGAGCGAGCACCCTCACCTGTGGTCATAAGTGTCCTACACGCGCTTCAGTCGCTCGTAGCCGAGTAATCCTACGACGAAGCCTGAATGTGGATGCCACATTCCAGCTTCTTGCCACCCCAACGGCCCGAACGATCCGAACCATCGAGCGACGGCTTTGCCGTGCAAGGCTCACAGCCGATGCTCGTGTACCCCAAGTCGTACAACGGCAGCGGAGGCAATCCGTGCTCTTTGTTGTACGCCCAGACGTCGCGCATGGTCCACGCGGCTAGTGGCGCTACCTTCTGGATCATCTTGCCGCCAGGCAACTGGAACGGGGCGGTTTCTGCCAGGTTGGCGCGCGTCGGGGATTGGTCCCGGCGCAATGCCGTGAACCACACCGAATAGGGCTGCAAACCGCTGAACAACGGCTCCACCTTGCGGAAGCCGCAGCACTTGTCCGGCGACGATTCGTACAGCTTGCCGAACTCCGCTTCTTGCTCCGCAACCGTCTTCACCGCCTGCATATTCGTCAGCTTCAGACCCAGCTTGGCCACCATCTCATCGCGGTACTTGTACGTCTCCGCGAAGTGATAGCCGGTGTCCAAAAACAGCACCGGGATATCCGGCTGTTCCTGAATCAGCAGGTGGACCAGAGTGACGCAATCGGCCTGAAAGCTGCTGGTGACACACACAGGACCCGGAGCGCTTGCCAGTTCCTTACGGATCAGTTCCTTTGCGTTATCAACCAGACTCATATGCCTTCCCCTTCCGTGGCCACTTCGCCCGCTTTGCCGTCTTCCGAATGCGAACCGAAAATCTCGTCCAACAACTCTTCGATCGCAGCGTGATCTTCCACCGCCAGCGGTGCCGTACTCGGCTCGTTCACCAGCAGCGCGATGCAGCCTGCTTCGGCCAGCGCTTCCAGAACTTCGATGTTCGCATGATCGAGCACTGCGGCGACACCGCCTCGATCAAAGATGCGGCGTTCCAGGCGCCGCGCGAGGTCGGTACGGCCGTTCAGGCGGATCACCTTCGATTGGTGGCCGTAACGCGCCACGCGGTCACCGGGCTTTACCGGACGGAACTCCGCTTCCACCGCGCCACGCAACATGCCTGCGCCGGCGGTAGCGTTGGTTTCAGGGTCGATGATGATGAACGCGCCGGTGGTGCGGTTCGATGTATAGGGATCGAAGAAGAGCGGCAAAGCGCCCTCAAACTCCACCACACCGATTTCATTCAGCCCCAGCTGCTGGATATTGTGCTGCTCTTCAAACGTATTGATGTTGACCCGATGCCGGATACGTACGGCCCGGGTGCGGACCTGTCGCGTGGTGTGCTTGATGATCCAGGGACGGTCCAAACGCAGCGGACGGTCCTGCATCCAGACGATATCGGCGTAGAAGCGCTTGGCAGTGGTCGGCGCTTCGTGCGAGCGGGTGAACAGTTCACCGCGCGCGATGTCGATCTCGTCTTCGAGTGTCAACGTAACGGACTGGCCGGCCTGTGCGGCTTCGAGATCGCCGTCATAGGTGACAATACGCGAGATCTTCGACGTACGGCGGCTGGGCCACACGCGGATGTCGTCACCCGTTCGAATGACGCCCGACGCGATGGTTCCGGCATAACCGCGGAAATCCAGGTTCGGGCGGATCACATGCTGGACGCTGAAGCGGAAGTCGCCTTGCGCCGCGCGATCGTTGGGGTCCGTATTTTCGAGGTACTCAAGCAGCGCCGGCCCTTCAAACCACGGGATGCGCTTGCTGCGGTCGACAATGTTGTCGCCATCGAGCGCACTGCACGGCAGGAAGTACGGATTGTCGTAATGCAGTTGTTCGAGCAGCGGCGCGAACTCGGCGCGAATGGCGTCGAACACCTTTTGGTCAAATCCCAAAAGGTCCATTTTGTTGATAGCGACGACAGCCGTACGGATGCCGAGCAGCGAACAGATGTAGGCGTGGCGGCGCGACTGCGGGAGTACACCATGGCGCGCGTCGATCAGGATGATGGCGACGTCGGCAGTGGACGCGCCAGTGGCCATGTTGCGAGTGAACTGTTCGTGTCCCGGTGTATCGGCCAGCACGAACTTGCGCCGCGCAGTGGTGAAGTAGCGGTAGGCAACGTCGATGGTGATGCCCTGTTCGCGTTCGGCGCGCAGACCGTCGGTGAGCAGCGACAAATCCACCGCCGCGGTGGAGCGGTTGAGAGTGCCCTTAGCGATGGACTGCAACTGGTCTTCGTAGACGTTGCGGGTGTCATGCAGCAGGCGGCCGATGAGGGTGGACTTGCCGTCGTCCACGCTGCCGCACGTCAAAATGCGCAGCAGGGTCTTTTGCTGTTCGAGAGCAATAAACTGCTCGACGGACTCGTTGACGGTGGACTGCATGTTTAGAAGTACCCCTCGCGCTTCTTGATCTCCATCGAGCCTTCGGTGTCGTGATCGATGACGCGGTTTTCGCGTTCGCTGCGGCGGAAGCCGCGCAGTTCATCAATGATCTTGGGCAACGTGTCGGCTTCGGACCGGATGGCCCCCGTGCAAGGCGAGCAGCCAAGCGACCGCATGCGGACCTTCATCGGAACGGTCGGCTCGCCGGGGGCGGCTTCGGACAAGGTGATGGAGTTGCCACGCACGACAACGTCGCGGGTCATGGCGTAGTACAGCGGCACGATCGGGATGTTTTCGAGGTGGATGTACTGCCAGATGTCGATTTCGGTCCAGTTGGAAAGAGGGAAGACGCGGATGCTTTCCTTGGGCTCAATGCGGGAGTTGTAGATGTTCCAGAGTTCGGGGCGCTGGTTGCGCGGGTCCCACTGGCCGTGGGAGTCGCGGAAGGAGTAAATACGCTCCTTGGCGCGGGACTTTTCCTCGTCGCGGCGCGCGCCGCCGAAGGCCGCATCGTAGCCGCCGTTGCGGAGCCCGTCGAGCAGGGCCTGAGTTTTCAGAAGGCCGCAGCAGCGCTGGGTACCGAGGATCGACGGATGGGCCCCGTTGGCGATTGCCTCCTCGTTGCGGTGGACGACCAGGCGGAGGCCTAGTTCTGCCGTGTAACGGTCCCGGAACTCGATCATTTCACGGAACTTATACCCGGTGTCGATGTGCAGCAAAGGGAACGGGATGGGTCCGGGATAGAAGGCCTTTTGGGCCAGCCGGAGCATGACCGCGGAGTCTTTGCCGATGGAGTACAGCATGACGGGCCGCTGAAACTCCGAGACAACCTCACGAAAGATATGAATGGATTCGGCTTCGATGGCGCGCAGATAGGCGAGGCGCTGACCAGTGACAACTGCTGTAGACACTACCTAGAATGTATCATGTCCAATTGTTGATGGGGAATTAGGTAAAAGCCGTTTTTCGCTGATTTGGCGCGGATCTTTCGGTCTGCGAGCATGCGTCGAGTGGATCAGCAGTTTGCAAAAAGGTTATGGGATAGGCCGACTATTCTTTCCGTTCCAATATCCGCAGAGCGGGAGAGATGCCAAGGGTCATGGGCTGCCAGTCCGGCGATACCGGTTGATATGGGCGGCTGATGGGCCAGAACGGCGGGTTGTCGCTGCCGGTGGCGATGACCACCAGGAACTTTGCCGGACGGGCCTTGATCTGACCTTGCCATTGGAGTCCGGCGCTGCGTTGGGGACGAATGTCGCGGGTTTCGATGAGGTCGCCGTCGGCGTAGACGCGGAGTTGGCGGACGCGGCTCCAACTGGGTCCGTACACCGATGCGATCACGCGACCGTCGCCACGTTGTTCGAGGAATGCCGCAAGGCCATAGCTGACGGCGGTGTCTCCTTTGCGGATGGCCGCTGCCACGTCGTCGCCTTTGACGTAGGTGCGGGCTTGACCGGCGAGGAATGTCGCGACAGTGTGTGAGTCGCTGCTGCCGATGGCGGCGAACTGACGCCCGGCTTTGAGGAGGCGCATCCAGTCCTCTGCAAGCTGGAGCGGATGGCTGTACATCGCGCCGGAGTTGACCACTTCGAGCGCGTTGCCGGGGTAGTCGTGACCTTCGCCCGTCGCGCCGTTGTAGTGTGAGGGGTCGAAGGGGCGGTAGCCACTGTGGACGTCCCGCGGGTGGTTCCAGATCACAGCCATATCCGGCGTGAGGCTTGCGGTCCACGCGTAGGTGCGGACGTCCGGCACCGGCTTGTCCAGGGGCCAGGGAAAGGCGTTGAAGTGACCCTTGGCGGTGGTGATCTCCATGCCGGGAATGGCGCGGAACCACTGGTTGGGGACGGTGTCGAAGTTGGAGGTCCGATTGTGTTCGGTGCTGACGGCCCAGGCGAGTCCTTCACCGGCGACGGAGAGGATGCGTTCGGCGACGGTGGAGTCGCCATGGCCGGAACGTTCGAGGGTATGCAGGTGGGTGTCGCCGGAGGTCCAGCCGTTGGGGATCTGGACTTCGTGGTTGAGGGTGAGCCGTACCTTGTGAGTCGCTCCGGGCTTGGCGGTGACGATGGCTTTGGCGGCGCTGTACTCGAAGCCTCGGGTGGCCCAAACGGTGTAGCGTCGGCCTGCGGGCACGGGGATGCGCAGAGATCCCGTGGCGGTGTAGATCATGCCGGTTCGCGCGGCGATACCTTCGGCGGTCTTGAGGCCGTGAGGGAGGAGTGTGCCGTCGGCGTCGGTGAGCGTGATGCGGACTGGCATCCGGTTGGTGACCTCGATGTCGAGGGTCGACTGAGATTGCCACTGGTCGGCGGGCAGGCTGTGGGTGGCGATTTGGTCGATGCGGATGTCGTCGCGAAGGACGGCGGGGCTTGCTGTAGCGATTATGAGTACGGCGGGGGCAGTGAGATTGGCGGGCAGGCTGAACACTGCAACTTGCGTGTGCTCATCGGCGAGGAGGCGGCCGAGTTTGTGGCCGTTGACCGAGACTTCCCAGTCTTGCCGCTTGACGTCGCTTTGGCGCAGGGTGAGGGTCCCGGCGGCGGTTGCTGAGGCGAGCGTACATTCGAGCCTGGCCGGGGCTTGGGCGGGGAAGTCGCTCCATTCGCGGGTGGCGGCGGCGGGGCGGAGAGTGTGGGCGCCGGCGCAGGTGGGAAGGTCCGCGGCTTGCGCGAACAGGGCGCTGAGCACCAGCGGAAACAGAACATTCACAACTACAGACTACACTTGACCTCATGACTCGTCGCGAGATGTTTCTTTTGGCTTCGGCGGTTGGCGTTGCGGGCGCCAAGGAAGCTTCTGTGTCGTTCGGCATCATTGCGGATGTCCACCATGGGCTGATGCCCGACGCGCATGATCGCCTGCGTGCGTTTCTGGAAGCGGCGAGCGGGCGCAAGCTGGATTTTCTGGTTCAACTGGGCGACTTCTGCCACCCAGGGACGGAATCGCGGGAGTTTCTTCGCGATTGGCATGGTGCGCGGACGGCGAAGTACAGTGTGCTGGGCAATCACGATATGGACAAGGGGTCCAAGCGGGAGATCCTGGATGCGTTGCGGCAGGAGCGCAGTTATTACTCGTTCGACGCGGGCGGCGTGCATTTTGTGGTGCTCGACTGCAACTACATCCGTATAGATCGGGGGTTTGTCGATTTTGATCGCGGTAACTACTTCCAGGCTCCAACGGCTCGCGACTGGGTGAGTGCCGAGCAGATGGAGTGGTTGGAGGCCGATCTGAACGCATCCAAGTTGCCCGGAGTGGTGTTCGCGCATCAGCCGGTGTATTCGCACTGGGGGTTGCCTGCGCCGGAGCCTCGGCGTGCGGTACGCGAGGTGTTTGCGAGGGTGAAGGCGAAGCGTCGTGATGCGGTGATGGTCTGCTTTGGCGGCCATCAGCATGTGGACGACTCTATGCGGTTTGAGGACGTCGAGTACATCCACATCAACAGTGCGTCGTACTTTTGGGTAGGCGAAGAGTACGGCAGGCTGGCCAAGTATCGCGATCCTTTGTTCGGCTTTGTGACGATCGCCGATGGCCGGATGACGATCGAGGGGCGGCAGAGTGTGTTGCTGCCGCCGACCCCGAGCGAGCGGAAGCATCCCGATGCGGCGCGGATTACCGCTGCGCTGTCGAGCCGGAAGCTGTCGCTTAAAGCGTCGAAAGAAACGCGCTGACCTCTGCCTGCAGGCCCGGCGTGTAGACGACTGCGGAGCCGTCGTAGATGCTGCGGGTTCCCTTCAACGTCGTGTAGGTGGCTCCGGCTTCTTCCGTGATCACTTGGATCGCGGCGAAGTCCCAGGGTTCGGCCTTCGGCTCGATCCAGATGTCAGCTTGCCCGGCCGCTACCATCATGGCGTCCTGCGCGCCTCCAAGGCTTCGGAAGGCCCAGAACTTGCCCAGGAACTCTACCCACTTCGCCGAATCGGGGCGGTGGGCGATCTTGTTGCCGATGTTCACCATTAGGACGGAGTCCTTGACTGAGGTCTTGTTCGAACAGCGGATCTGCGTGTGGTTGCGGTATGCCCCGAGGCCTCGGGCGGCGATCCACATTTGATCGAGGATGGGGAAGTAGGCGATGCCTGCTTTGGTTTCGCGATCTTCGCCTTCGAGTCCGATCAAGACACACCAGAGGTGGTTGCCGCGGACGAAGTCGCGAGTGCCGTCGATGGGGTCGATGATCCACTTGCGGCCGGACTTTGATTCGCTGGCTGAGCCTTCTTCACCCAGGATGCCGTCTTCGGGGAAGGCGTCATTCAGCAGGCCGGCGATGATCTTTTCGCCTTCTTTGTCGGCTTGGGTGACGGGCGAAAGGTCGGCTTTGCTTTCGGCGCAAAAGCCCGCGCCGGATTGAATGAGGAGGGCATTGGCCGCAGCGCGGCGGGCCGCCACCTGGGCGACGTGCAGTTCTTTTTCAAAAGAGGACATTTATTTGATGACGGCGGCTTCTTTGAGCTTGTCGAGTTCGCGACGAGCGATGCCTGCCCAACTGGAGGACGGGTCGAGCTTGAGGTACGCCTGCCAGTGCTGTACGGCGCGCATGCCGTGGCCCTGGGTTTGGAACAGCAAGGCCAGATTGTAGTGTGCGTCGGGGTACTGGGGGTTGATGCGCAGGGCTTCTGTGTAATGCTGCAGGGCCTTTACGGCGTCGCCACGTTCGTCGTAGAGGTTGCCCAGATTGAAGTGCGCGAGGGCGTACTGGGGGTCCACTTCTACGGCGCGGAGGTACAGCTTTTCGGCCTTGCCAAACGACCGCATGCTGAAGAAGATCGTACCCAGGTTGACGAGAGCGCCGGTGGACTTGGGGTCTAGTGCGATGGCCTGTTCATAGGCGTCGCGGATGTCGTCGGCGGGGGCTCCGGTCTGTTCGAGTTCGAGCGCTTTTTCAAACCACTGTTCGGCTTCGTGACGCTTGCGCTGGTCCTCTTTTGCGGCGAGCGCGGTGGTGGGGAACGAGAGCGCGGACGAGGAACTGGAGGGGCGGAGGCGATGGTCGAGGTCCAGCATCAACTGACCGGATTCGGCGTCGATGGAGGTGCCGTCCGGAAGGTCGACGAGGACGCGGCCGTCCTTGGTGCGGAGCTTGAATTCGGATAACGGGTCGGCGACGTTTTCGCGCAGGGCCAGTGCGTCGATCTGCTTGCGGAATTGCGGGGCGGTGATGCCTTCGAGGAGTTGCGCCACCATGCGGAGGCGATTGAGATCCCCAAGGGAATAGGCTTCTGCGGCGTTCGATGCGCCAAAGCAAGCAGACTCCACCGTGCGGAGTTTTTGCTCGGTGGTCCGCAACAGCCTGCGGACCCGTTCCCGGGACATCTTGCTGTCCGAAAGCTGTTGATCTACGGCGAGAGCCGTCACGCGCTGATTTTAGCAGATTGGATGGGTAAACTATGCAGCATGCCGTGTCGCCTTGGAGCCGTGTTGATGCTTGCGATCTCTTCTGCCGTCGCGCAGAATGCAGGGTCGACGGTGTTTCGCACCGACGTACGCGTGGTGGATCTGCGTGCCGCGAAGCCTCCCGCGTCGTCAGATCCGGGCGTTGCGGCAGCCTTGGATAAGCCGGTGGCGGTGATCGTACTGGATGCGTTCAATTCCCGCCCTGAGGATGCGCACTATGCGTCCAAGGCGGTGGCGGAAGTGATCCTGCAGTCCCCCGACGCGGCGTACTGGGGCGTGTATGCTGGACGATTCGCGAGTGTGGCGGGAGACGAACGAACGGCTGTCGAACTGGAATGTCGCGGTGTACGCGGTGGATACGAGCGGGATGCTGGGCAATGCGTCGCTGTTGGCCGAGGCAGGCGGGTCCAGAGGTACGGTGGCGCGGGTGATGACGCGAGACCGGTCCGCGATTACGGAGATCCTGCCGGCGATTGCGGAACGGACAGGCGGACGGGCGTATGTGGGGTCCAACAATCTGGCCAAGAGCATCCGCGCGGCGGTGGGCGAATCCGGGCATTACTATCAACTGACGTTCGCGTCCGGAGTTGCGCCGTCCAAGAATGCTGGCCTGGTTCCGATACGGGTGAAGGTGAAGGGCAAAGACGTTGAGGTACGGCATCGCGAGGGGTACTTTCCGGAGATCGGGCAGCCGTGATTGCGTTAGCATGAAACAGTTTGCCCTCGAAATACCCGGTCGAACCCCTTTCCTTTGAGAACCTGAGCACCATACCGATCCACGAACGGGGCGGCAAGGTGACGACGGCGATGTTCGCGCGTCCGCATACGAAGGGCGGCGACTGGCTGGGGTTTTTGTCAGGACTGCCGCATCTGCTGGCGGCGGATCATCTGCGCGCGGTGATCGAGGCGATGCTGCATGCACGGCGGGATCGCCGGGCGATCATTTGGGGCATCGGCGGGCATGTCATCAAGACCGGGCTTGCGCCCATTCTGATCGACCTCATGAAGCGCGGCTTTGCGACATCGTTTGCGATGAATGGCGCGGCGGCGATCCACGACTTTGAGATCGCGGTGGCGGGCTTTACCAGCGAGGATGTTGAGGCAGTGCTGCCCGATGGTCGCTTTGGGTCCGCCGAAGAGACGGGGCGCGAGATGAATCGCGCGATCGAGGCCGGGAATCTGGACGGGATCGGCATGGGCGAGGCGCTGGGCCGCCGCCTGATGCAGAATGGGCGCGCGGATACGGCGGTGCAGAGCATCCTGTACATGGCGCATGAAGCGGGTGTACCAGTGACGGTGCATGTCGCGATTGGGACGGATACGCCGCATCTGCATCCGGAGGCGAAGGGCGCAGCGCTGGGCGAGGCGACGCATCGTGATTTCCGGCTGTTCAGTACCTTGGTGACGGGCTTGGATCAAGGCGGGGTGTACATCAACCTGGGGTCCGCTGTACTGATGCCTGAGGTGTTTTTGAAGGCTGTGTCCGGCGTGCGGAATCTTGGGTACCCGCTGGGGCAGTTCACCACCGTCAATATGGACTTTTTGGATCATTACCGGCCGCGGCAGAATGTCGTGCAGCGTCCGCATGCGAATGCCGGTGGCAAGGGGTATCAGCTGACGGGGCATCACGAGATCATGCTGCCGTTGCTGGCTGCGCTGCTGGTTGAGTGCGCGGAATAGCGGCGATGGCGTCGACGATGCCGGCTGCGTTCTGGAGTTGGAAGGACCTCGCGCTGGGGGTGGCGTTGTTTGTGCCGTCCGTGATTGCGGGGTCTTTGCTGGGGCGGTTCATCCCAGCGTCGCAACCGGTGCAGCAATTGCTGGCGCAGTTGATTGCGTATGCGATCTGGTTTGTGGCGCTGCGGTTTGTGTTTTTGACGGCGTATCAGGTGCCGCTGATGGAAGCGTTGGGCTGGCACAACAACGGGTACATCGGGACCTGTGTGCTGGCGGGCATCGTGCTGGCGTTTGCGGTGGCGTACACGGGTACTGCGTTGAATGCTCCGGTGGTGGATCCGCCGTATAAGGCTTTGTTCGCCGACCGATGGTCGCTGATGTTGTTTGCGCTCGGTGGCGTGGTGGCGGGTCCGATCGCGGAGGAGCTGATTTTCCGCGGGTTCCTGATGCCGCTGCTGGTGAAATGGATGCATGGCGCGCTGGCGGCGGTGGCTGTCGCGGCGCCGTTTGCGTTGCTGCATGGACCTGGGTACCAATGGTCCTGGCAGCATATTGTGTTGCTGTTTTTGGCGGGTACGATGTTCGGCCTGGTGCGGTGGAAGCTCGATTCCACCTTGGCCTCGTCGGTGATGCATTCCGCGTATAACTTAACTTTTCTGGCTGGAATTATTCTGAATGGTTGAAACTCTCGAATGGACTGATGCCGGCGTGGTGATGATCGATCAAACCCGCCTTCCGCGTGAGACGGTGTTTGTCACCTGCAAGGACTACCGTGAGGTGGCGCAGGCGATCAAGGACATGATCATTCGTGGCGCGCCCGCGATTGGCGTAGCTGCGGCGATGGGCATTGCGATCGGCGTGCAGAAAGAGGATCCGTCGAAGTTCGATGAGATCTGCGAGACGCTGCGGAAGACGCGTCCTACGGCGGTGAACCTGTTCTGGGGCATCGAACGGATGCGGAATCTGTACGCGTCGCTGGCCGGGCAGCCGCTCGATGCCGTGCGGGCGCGGATGATCGAAGAAGCGCAGGCGATCAAGGAAGAAGACATCGCTTGTTGCAAGGCGATTGGACGGTTTGGTGCGGATCTGGTGCCCGATGGCAAGATCGTGCTCACACACTGTAACGCGGGCGCGCTGGCGACGGCGGGGTACGGCACGGCGCTGGGTGTGATTCGCGGCGCTGTCGAACAGGGCAAGAAGATCGCGGTGTACGCCGACGAGACGCGACCGTTCCTGCAAGGGTCGCGGCTGACGGCTTGGGAGTTGCAGCAGGACGGCATCGACGTGACGATCATCACCGACAATATGGCCGGGCACTTCCTGAAGTCCGGCAACATTGGTTGCGTGGTGGTGGGCGCGGATCGCATTGCGGCCAATGGCGATGTGGCGAACAAGATCGGGACGTACTCGGTGGCGGTGCTAGCCAAGGAGAACAACGTGCCGTTCTATGTCGCGGCGCCGATTTCCACGCTCGATCTGAACATCCCGGATGGCGGGCATATTCCGATTGAAGAACGGTCGTCGCAAGAGGTGACGGAGATCAAGGGTGTGCATATCGCTCCCGAAGGTCTGGCGGCGCGGCATCCGGGGTTTGATGTGACTCCGAATCGCTATGTTCACGCGATCATCACCGAGCGCGGCGTGGCTCGTGCGCCGTATACGGAGAGCCTCGCCGCGCTGGCGGCTGCTAAGGCCTAAGCCTCGTCGATCGAGTCTTCGTCGCGGGCCCGGAGGTAGCAGCGGAGATCGTCGCGGAGTTTGTGGCGCTTTTCATCGAGCAGCAGCAGGCCTTGGGCGTCGGTGCGGAGATCGCGCAGAGGGTTGTACTCGTTTTCGAGATAGATCTTCCAGCGGTTGCCGTAGCGGCGGTCCTTCTTCTTGCCGTGCCAGGAGTGGGTGATCAAGCCGTCTACGTACCCGATGTTCTTGTTGAGCCGTAATGCTCGGTCCTGCCAGATGTACAGCTTTTCGCGGAAGACGGGACTCAACGAGTCCAGCGAGGCTTTGTGGTACGGGCCGGATTTCTCAATCGTTCCGATGAGGCCGCAGGCCATGTGACGGTCTGCGCCTCCGATGATGGCGAAGTCGATGAGGCCTCCCATGGTGTCGATGGCGGTACGTCGCGCGGCCCAGGCAAAGCCGGGGTGGCCGCTGCTGGAGTACCCAAAACGCTTGTCCGTGGCGTGGAAGGTGGGGTCGTTGTAGTACGCCCACACAAAGCTGGTGTGTACCTTGGGGTTCACGCAGGGGACGTGCTTGGGGTTCAAGTCCATGGCGTGGGTGAACATCTGCACGACGTCGTAGTGCTGCAACTGCTGCAGTGTTTCGTACGCCCAATCCGCGCGGGCGAAGGCGACGTCGGCATCGACCCAGGCGAAGTAGCCGGCATCGGGGAACGACTGCAGAACGTACTGGAAGAGCAGGTTGAGGGCGTTTTCTTTGTGCCAAAGCTCATGCGGGGAGCGGAGGCGGAGGTGCCGCGGGTTCTCTTCGAGCTGAAACGGACGATCGCCATAGGCGACTTCGACGATCCAAAGTTCGATGTGGGGTCCACCGGTTTGCGCGCGGAACGCCTGCAGGAGTTCGTACCGCGAGTAGTAGCGGATGGGGTTGGAGATCATGACGCACACGTGCAGCGTGCTCTCTCCTCCTAGCCCGCGGGCATGGGGGCGGTTCATGGTGACGCCAGTGGGCGTGGCTAGCATGGTTGCGGTTCCTCGTGATTCGGCAAACTGGTGGAGCGGGCTCTGGAGCCTCACTCTGCGAACATGCTAGACGGGCGGTTTGGACTGGCTGTACGCCGATTCGCGCAAGCGTTTGTGGTGAAACGGCAAAGTTTTCAGGATTTGCTGTGAACCGGTGGCGCTTGACTGCGGTTTTTGAACGTCCCTACAATGAAGAGTAGTAAAGGAGGCCAAATGCTGAGAAACTTCGGGCCCTGGGAAATTCTGGCCATTCTCGCGGTGGCGCTGCTGTTGTTTGGCGGCAAGAAGATCCCGGAAGTCGCCAAGGGTTTGGGTGAAGGCATCCGTAACTTTAAGGCGTCGCTCAAGGGCGACGATGCCACACCCGCCACCGACGAAAAGAAGCAGGCTTAGGCTTCAGCGCGGCTGCCAGCAATTTTGGCGGGCCTCGTCATCGGAACTTTTCATCATCCAATAAAACAAGAACCCCGCCGCCTATAAGGGCCGCGGGGTTTTAAAGTTTGGAGGATCGTACGGACAGTTGGAGGACTACACAGGCGGCAACTCTTGCGAACCGCCGCCTGCAGAAAAAACACTAGGAACGGAGAAGGAAGAAGCGAAAAAACTACTTCTTCTTGGCTGCGGTCTTGGTGGCCGCGGCTGCCTTGGGCGGAACGATTGCGTCCTTGACGGCCTTGGCGATACGGAACTTGACGACCTTCTTGGCCGGGATCTTGATCGCGGCGCCGGTGGCGGGGTTGCGGCCGGTGCGAGCCTTGCGCTCCACGCGGACAAGCTTACCGAGACCGGGAACAACCGCCTGGCCGTTCTTCTTGGTCTCCTTCAGGATCATGTCGACGAAAGTCGTGATCATTTCCTTGGCGACCTTGTTCGACACGCCGGAAGCCGCCGCCAGATCCTTGATCAGGGACGACTGAGTCATCTTCGGAGCTGCTGCTGCCATAAATTTTTGCTGATCTCCCTTGAGTACAACCGGTGATCCGCCACGCCGGTCCGCAACTGGAAACGTCTTCCAGGCATATCCGACCGGCTAAAACATTTTTGACCGGTTTTGCTCTTTCATCATATGCGAAGGTAGAGGGGATGTAAAGGGGCCAGAGGGCCATTTTACGGGCTTTTCCACCGAAAATACACGGCAAACCCGCGATTTTGTGGGGTTTCGTGGAGGATGAGCCGCTTATGCGGAGTGAGCGCGGCTCAAAAGCGGGGGTAATTGGCGGGTTTCTGTCTCGTTGGGCCGCCGCTGCGCCTGTGCATCAGGGGCCGTGAACGCTGCGCGGAGTTTGGTATCGATAGCGGCGAAGAGTTCGGGACGATCTTTCAAGATCAAACGTACGTTGTCGCGGCCCTGGCCCAGGCGTTCCCCGTTGAAAGAGAACCAGGAGCCGCTTTTCTCGATGATTCCTTGCGCTACTGCCGTGTCGATGAGGTCGAGTTCGCGGCTGACGCCTTCGCCGTACAGGATGTCGAACTCCACTTCGCGGAACGGCGGCGCTACTTTGTTCTTCACCACTTTGACCTTGGTACGATTGCCGATGACCGTGTCGCCATCCTTGATCGCACCGATGCGGCGGATGTCGAGGCGTACAGAGGCGAAGAACTTCAAGGCGCGGCCGCCGGTTGTGGTTTCCGGGCTGCCGAACATCACGCCGATCTTTTCGCGGATCTGATTAATGAAGATGAGGGTGGTGTTGTTGCGCGACGTGAGGCCGGTGATTTTGCGCAGTGCCTGCGACATGAGGCGGGCGTGCAGGCCGACGTGCGAATCGCCCATCTCGCCTTCGAGTTCGGCGCGGGGGACGAGGGCGGCTACCGAGTCCACGACGATGATGTCGACGGAGCCTTGCTGTACGAGCGCTGCGGCGATGTCCAGGGCCTGTTCGCCGTGGTCCGGCTGCGCGACCAGCAGTTCGTCGATGTTGACGCCGAGTTTGGTGGCATAGGTGGGGTCGAGCGCGTGTTCGGCATCGATGAAGGCGGCGGTGCCTCCCATACGCTGGGTCTGTGCGACGGCCTGTAGTGCGATGGTGGTTTTGCCGGAGGATTCGGGTCCAAAGATCTCGATGACGCGGCCGCGAGGGAGGCCGCCAACGCCGAGTGCGGTGTCGATGGCGATGGAGCCTGTCGAGATCACCGATACAGGCTGCGCCTGGCGCGAGCCGAGCAACTGGATGGAGCCGCGCCCGAACTGCTTTTCCAAGCTGGAAACGGCGGACTGCAAGTGTTGTTTGTGATTGCCGGGGCGCAAAGAGTCCATGCAGGATTAGTGGAGTTTGCGGCCGGTTTGTCTCCGGGTCCCGTGTGGGTAGTGGGGCGCAAATGTGTGGAGAAGAAACAGCAAAGCAGGCTGCGGCGTTTCGGGGGGCTAGTATAGAAGTAGAGTGCTGGTACAACTCGAACCTAAGTCAAAGGCGCGCCCCGATTGGTTGAAGGCGCCTGCTCCGGTTGGCGAAAGCTACCGGGATCTGAAGGCTTTGGTGAAGGACCTGAACCTTCACACGGTCTGCGAGAGTGCGGCTTGTCCGAACATCGGCGAATGCTGGAATCAGCGTACGGCGACGTTTATGATTCTGGGCAATGTCTGTACGCGGCGTTGCGGGTTCTGCGCGGTGCAAAAGGGCGTACCACTCGAGGTGGACTACGACGAACCGGCGCGTGTCGCGCAGGCGGTGAAGTCCTTGGGTTTGCGCTTTGCGGTGATCACCAGTGTGAACCGTGACGATCGGCGCGATGGCGGCGCGGAGTTGTTCGCGATGACCATCCGTGCGATTCACGAACAGGTTCCGGGATGCGGCGTTGAGGTACTGGTGCCGGACTTTCAAGGGTCGCGCGATGCGATGGCGATGGTGCTTGATGCGAGCCCCGAGGTGCTGAATCACAATACAGAGACGGTGCCGAGGTTGTATCGCCAGGTACGGTTGGGGGCGCGGTTTGAACGGTCGTTAGAGATGCTCGCGTACGCGAAGTCGTACCGGCCGGACATCCCGACCAAGAGCGGCCTGATGCTGGGGCTGGGCGAAAGCAACGAGGAAGTGGTGGAGACGATGCGGGCGATGCGCGACCACAACGTCGACGTCCTGACCTTGGGGCAGTATCTGCGGCCGTCGCCGATGCATCTGCCGATTCATCGCTATGTGACTGTAGGCGAGTTCGCCGAGTTCAAGCGGATCGGCATGGGGATGGGGTTCCAGCATGTCGAGTCTGGCCCGCTGGTGCGCAGTTCGTACCATGCGGCGGATCATGGATCGCCGGCCGGTGCCACTGCTGCTGCGAAATAGGAATCGATAAAAAAGGGAAAGGCCGCTTCCCGGGGAGTCTGAGCCCCGAGGAAGCGGCCTTTGTGCCTTCCGGCCTGAAGTTAGACCTTCTGGCCCTTCTTGATGTCGTAGCCGGCCTTGATGCCCGCGCCGAGGGTACCATCCGCCTTCTGCGGCTTGTATTCCATTTCGATCTTGGTGAAGTTGAACGACACCTGATCGGTGGGGAGGACATCGCTGCCGCCGTGGCCACCGGTCTGGTAGCTGGAGATCAGAATGTCGCTGAACTTCCAGGTCACGAACACCTGCTGGTCACCACCGGCCTTGCGGATGTGGAGTTCCGCGCTCGGGATGTGCTGACCGGCGGCGCAAGCCAGGAACAGCTTGGGCGAGCTGATGCCGTAGCTGATGACGAAGTGGAAGTCCTGCATCGACACCTTGCCGGAGCCTGCGCCCGAACCGGTGCCCGACGAACCGGAGTTGGATTCGCCCCAGCTCCAGCTCTGCAATTCCATCCACTTTTCGTGGCCTTTCTGGCTCGACTCACCGTCGATCGTGTCAATCTTGAGCAAATAATCTGAAGAAGCCATTTGAGTTTTCCTTGTTTGAACCTTTCTATACTGTCTAGCGGCAAAGTACCGCAAACCGGTTCAAGAAAAATCAACAAACTCTCAGATTTCAGCAAGCCCAAGAAAAGAAGGCCGCCTCCAGCATCCTCTCGTGAAGCGGCCTGTGGGAGAAATGACGGTGGGTGAGGAGAAAAACTAGACCTTCTGGCCCTTCTTGATGTCGTAGCCAGTCTTGATGCCAGCGCCGAGAGTACCATCTGGCTTCTGCGGCTTGTACTCCATCTCGATCTTGGTGAAGTTGAACGACACCGAGTCCGTCGGGAGGGGGGCGCCATGGCCTGATCCGCTGGTGTTGTACGAGGAGATGAGTACGTCATAGAACTTCCAGGTGACGAAGACCTGCTGATCGCCGCCGGCCTTGCGGATGTGGAGTTCAGCGTCCTTGATGTGCTCGCCGGAGGCGCAAGCCAGGAAGAGCTTGGGCGAACTGATGCCGTAGCTGATGACAAAGCTGAAATCCTGCATGGAGACTTTGCCGGCGCCGGCGCCCGAACCGGTGCCCGACGAACCGGAGTTGGTTTCACCCCAGCTCCAGCTTTGCAGTTCCATCCACTTTTCGTGGCCTTTTTGGCTCGACTCGCCGTCGATGCCATTGATCTTAAGTAGGTAATCGGAAGATGCCATTGTGTGTTTCCTTGTTTGACCTTTCTACAAGAATCAGGCGAGGAAACTTTTGGAACATTGGCAAAAAAGTTGAAAAAAGTCTGTCGGCGTCTTTTGGGCCGCTAGGCTAACAGCTCTGGTATGACCTCGCCGTGTACGTCCGTGAGGCGACGGTCGATTCCGTTGTTGCGATAGGTCAATTTGCGATGGTCGATGCCGAGCAGGTGCAGCATGGTGGCGTGGATGTCGTAGCAGTAGACCGGTTTTTCCACCGCCTTGTACGACCATTCGTCGGTGGCGCCGTACGACACTCCGCCTTTGATGCCGCCTCCTGCGAGCCATTGCGTGAAGCCCGACGGATTATGATCGCGACCCTTGCTGCCCTGGCTGCAGGGCATACGGCCGAATTCGGTGGTCCAGTGGACGATGGTGTCGTCGAGCAGGCCTCGGGCTTTGAGGTCCTTGAGCAGGGCGGCGACGGGCTGGTCAAGCGCGGTACCCATGTCGCCATGATCTTTGAGCAGGTTCTCGTGGCTGTCCCAATTGCGGCGGGGGAAGCCGTTGTCGGCGCCGCTCCAGATTTGGACGAAGCGTACGCCGCGTTCGAGCAGGCGTCGCGCGATGAGGCAGCGGCGGCCCAGGTCGGCGGTGATGTCGCGGTCGAGGCCGTAGAGCTTTTTGGTGGCGTCGGATTCGTTGCGAATGTCCAGTACTTCGGGCGCGGATAGCTGGAGTCGCGCGGCCATCTCGTACGATGCGATGCGGGCTTCGAGACGCGAATCACCTTCGCGAGCCTGCTGATGATTGCGGTTCATCTGGCGGAGCAGCGCCAGGCCGTCCTTCTCGCTGGCTTCTGTGATGAAGCCGCTGTCTTTGGGCGCGTGGAGGTCGTGAATGGGCGATGGGGAACTGGGCTGGATGACCATCGCTTGGTGGGCGGCTGGCAGAAATCCGTTGGACCAGTTGGCCGGACCGTTGGGAGGTACGCCGCGAGGGTCCGGCAGGACGACGAATACCGGCAGGTTCTCATTGAGGCTGCCCATCGCGTACGATACCCAGGCTCCGGCGCTGGGGAACCCCGGCAGGATGAAGCCGGTGTTCTGCATGAAGGTGGCAGGGCCGTGTACGTTGGACTTGGCCATCACCGAATGTACGAAGGCCATGTCGTCCACGCATTGGGCCTGATGCGGGAAGAGACTGCTGACCCACTTGCCGCTCTTGCCGTACTGCTTCCAGTCCCAAGGGCAGGGCATCACAACGCCGGGGTTCGATTGGAAGAGTTCCACCTTCTCACCCGGGTCCCATTTTTGGCCGGCCTTCTGGATGAGCAGCGGTTTGTAGTCGAAGGTGTCGCACTGCGAGGCGGCGCCGGACATAAAAAGCTGTACGACGCGCTTGGCTTTGGCCTTTGGCGCGGTTTGGCCCTGCAGCATACTGGCGAGCGCGATGCCGCCGAGTCCACCGCCGTAGGTGAACAGAAAGTCTCTGCGGCTGGCCGCCTTAATCAACGAAGAGGAACTCATTGGTGTTCAGCAACAATCTGCACAGGTTTTCGAGGCCGTGCTGTTGGGTGTAGGCGGCGAAGGCTGTTTTCTCTTCCGCGGTGGGATTGCGAAGCAGCACGCGGCGTACGGCTTCTTCCGGCGTTTTGGCAGCGTTTGCGAGTTCGCGGGCGATGCGGATCATGAACGGGTCATTCCACATCACAAGCGCTTGTACGGCGGTGAGCGTGGTGGTTCGCGCCGGGGTCAGCACCGAGGGGTCTGGACAATCGAGGCGATCCATGAACGGATCGGGCGCGCTGCGTACGGTGAAACGGTAGATGCTGCGGCGATAGGCGCCCGGTGTCGCGGGGTCGAACTTGGCGTAGTCGTAGACCGGGGAATGATCGTCCTTGAAGGCGAACATGCGGACGGCGGGTCCGCCCATGGTGAGGTCGAGGACGCCAGCCGCTTGCAGTACGGCATCGCGAGTGGATTCGGCATCGAGACGCGTACGGTTCATGCGCCAGAGCAGGCGGTTGTCGCCGTCGATCTTGGCTGCGTCGTCGCGATGTTGCGAGGACTGCCGGTACGCTTTGCTCGTGACGATGAGGCGGTGGAGCTTTTTAAGCGAGCCCTGGGCATCGTCACGGAACCAGACGGCGAGCCAATCCAGAAGTTCCGGGTGCGAGGGCTTGCCGCCCATGCGTCCAAAATCGTTGGGGGAATCGACGATGCCGGAACCAAAGTGGTAATGCCAGACGCGGTTGACGACGGATCGCCAGGTGAGCATGTTGGCGTCGCTCGATAGCCATTCGGCGAGGGCGGCGCGACGGTCACCCTGGTTGGGGAAGGGTACGGTGTTGACCACGCGTAACGCGGCGGGGTGCGCGAGCTTGCCGGGGGCCGTCACGCTGCCGCGGTTCAGGACGTGCACCGGGCGAGGTTCGAGCGGCGGACGGAAGGTGCCCATGCGGGGGAAGTACGCTGCGGGGGCGTAGACAAAACGCGGCTTGGGCAGCGCGGCGATCTGCTCGTCGATGGCCTTGGCTTCCGCTTCGTACTTGGAGATCGCGTCGTACGTCGACTGGCCGACGAGTGCGTCCACGAGTTCTTTACGCTTGGCGGTGTCGGCCGTGACGCGATCCTGTAGCCGCTTCTTTTCCTCAGCTTCGGCCGGAGTTTTGGGCGTACCCATGTGGACCATGAGCAGCTTGCCGTCCTGAATACGGTCGGTGAGCGCGTCGATTGCCGGCGACTTGGCGAACTCCACTTTGTCGAGCCAGGGCTGTAGCTTCAACTGCGCCTCGCGGCGCTTTTCCATGAGGTCGCGACGCTGGGCGAAGACGGCCGGATCTTCATCAAAAGGCCTGTCGGCGCGGTCCACACCGGCAAAGACTGCCTGCAGATTGTAGTAGTCTTCCTGCGGGATGGGGTCGAACTTATGGTCATGGCAGCGGGCGCAGTGCACCGTCATGCTGGTGAACGACGACATGACCTGGGCCACGATGTCGTCCCGGTCGAGCAGGCGGGTGTTGTCCTTTTCGGTGCTGCCCTCTTTGAGTTCGGCATGGCCGACAAAGTCCCAGGGTCCGGCGGCGAGGAAGCCTGTGGCGGTTAGGGCTTTGGCATCGGCGGGGAAGAGGATGTCGCCGGCGATCTGTTCCTGGATGAAGCGCTTGTACGGCTTGTCGCTGTTGAAGGCGTCGATCACCCAATCGCGGTACGGCCAGGCGTTGTTGCGCGGCTTGTCTTTGTCGTAGCCGTGGGAATCGCCGTAATGCGCGACATCGAGCCAGTGGCGAGCCCAGCGTTCACCGTAGCGCGGGGAGGCGAGCAGCTTATCGACGAGCTTCTCATAGGCCTGCGGATCCTTATCGGCGACAAACGCTTCGACCTCGGCTAGAGTAGGCGGCATGCCGTGCAGGTCCACGTACAGGCGGCGGATCAGGGTACGGCGGTCGGCTTCGGGGGAGGCGGTGATGCCGGCTTTGGCGAGTCCGGCAGCGATGAACGTGTCGATGGTTTGGGACTTGTCGATCTGCGCGGGGAGGGCTCGCAAGGACCACCAGGTGCCTTCTGACGCGACCCACTTGCGAATGACATCGACCTCAGAGGCTGCCAGAGGCTTGCCGCCTTTGGGCATACGCGGCGGATCACCGGAGATGGCGTCCACAATGCGATTGCCGGCCTTGCGAGCGTCGTCGATGGTGGACATCGCGACGAGTTTGCCGCCGGGGCGATGGCAGGGTTCGCAGCGCGAGGCCAGGATCGGCTTTACCTGCTTGTCGAAGTCCGGAGGCGCAGAGGTCTCAGCGGCAACAAGCAGGACGGGTAACGCCAGGGTTAGGAGCACTGCCATGATCGGTCGCTTTGATCATAGCGAAGCGGAAGGGATCTAGCCGAGTTGGAAGCGTTCCTCTGCAGGGCCACCTGCTTCGCCTTTGAAGGCGATGGCCAAGAGCGGCGGCGCGATGACGGTGGTGATGATCGCCATGAAGACGACCACGCCGTAGATGTGCGCCGGTACGACGCCCATGGTCATGCCGATCTGCGCCACCACCATGCCCACTTCGCCGCGGGGCACCATGCCGATGCCCACCTGCATGGCGGCGCGCTTACCAAGAGTTCGGGCGGCGAGGCCACAGCCAACCATCTTGGACAGTACAGCGGCGACGGAGATGATGATGGCCAGGGTCAGAGCGGAAGAGTCGCGGAAGATGGAAATGTCCATCTGTACGCCGATGCCTGCGAGAAAGAACGGTACGAGCAGTTCGGTGACGCCGTGTACGAGGTCGTGCACGCGGTGGTTGATGGATTCCGATAGCGCCATGCCTGCGAGGAATGCGCCGACAATGGCCGCGACGCCAGCGTACGCTGCGCCGACCGCGAGTACAAAAAGAAAGACCAGCGCGAAGTTGAACTGTACTTCGCCGGTACGCAAAGAGGCGGAGACTTTGGGCAGAATCCGCTGCATCGCGGCGGTGCCCCAGAAGGTAAAGAAGAGCGTAAAGCCTACGGCAAGCAAGGTTGTGGTGACCAAGCCTGCGACGTTGACATCGCCTTTGGCAAAGCTGCTGACCACCGCGAGTACGAGAAGGCCGAGGATGTCGTCCACCACTGCCGCCGCTAGGATGATACGTGCGGAAGTGGTTTGCAGAAGGCCTTTGGCGGCCAGTACTTGTGCCGTGATGCCGACGCTGGTGGCCACCATGGCTGCCGCGACGAAGGTGGATGTAAGGGTCGCTTCGCCCCACCACGCCGCGATGCCGTAGCCTGCGGCGAAAGGCAGTACGACGCCGAGTATCGCAACCCAAAGCGCGCGTCCGCCAACGCTGATGAGTTCGCTGGATTTGACTTCAAGACCGACGCGGAAGAGCAGGAACATCACGCCGAGTTCGGCCAGCGCGTGTAAGGTGGAGTTCCATTGCACCCAGCCGAGTACGGCGGGACCGAGGATCATGCCAGCGACGATTTCGCCCACGATGGCGGGCATGCGGAGGCGCTCGAAGATCTCGCCGGCGATCTTGGCACCGCCGAAGACGAGCAACATCGAGAGAGCTAAATTTTCGTGCTCGCCACTAGACATGAATAGTTATTAATCCTGTACCAGGATACCTAACTCGACGCAGAGGTCCTGGAACTGGTCCACCCATTCTTTGGCGTGCGTGTCGCCCAACTGCATGGCTTTGCGTTGGGTTGGATAGGTGGAGCGGTACACCGCGTAGCAGCGATTCTGTGCCGACCACGGGTGTACCTGGAACGGCAGCAGCGGCCGGACCCGCGTCCAAGCCAGGAGATGTTCCAGCAGTTCGAGGCTTTGCGGTGTGCGTGCAAACTCTCTGGCGGCACGGTTGATGCGCTTGCGCAGGCGGTATTCGAGGGTGGTGCTGTCGAGCTCGATGCCGGAGGTAGCGGCTTCATCGAGCAGGCTGGAGATGAGCTTGGCGTCGGGCTTTGGCGCGGAGAGAGCACGCTTCAGCATCGTGTTGACGGCCGTGCGGGCGATGGTTTGAAAGACGCCGGGCAGCGGCATCTTGAGCTTGCCAACGAACCGTACGAGAGGCTGATTCTGTTGGTAGAGACGGCGGAACGCGCCCTCGGCTTCTTCGATGGAGGCGTCCAAAAGGTCGTTGGTGATGCGGCGCTGCTCATCACCGAGCAGGGACTTCAAGGTCAGGCTGCTGGTGCCGCCCCATTCGCGATCGAGCAGCCGGATGAGTTCCGGGATGTCGGCGTTTTCGAACGTCTCATGCACTTCCGCTTCGGCGGCGGCGTACCATTCGCGATCGTTGCGCGGGAGTACCGCAGCGGTGAGGTTATGGTCGCCAAAGTGGACCACGCCATAGGCATACTCCGAGGTTTCCCAAGTGATGCGCGAGGTGATCTGTACGGTGCCGGTGACCACTCGCAAGCGTCCGGCGCGGGATTCGCGGCGATGCGTGGAGACGCACTGAAAGCAGTAGACGGCGGCACTCTCGGGGTACGAGGTGAAGAGCGAACTGATGGCGTAGTGCGCAGCGAGTTTGTCGAAGTCGACCTTTGCCGTGAGTACCTGCGTGCAAAAGATGTCGGCGCCAGTGCCGTGGTCGCGCACGTTGCTTTTGGCAAGTGCCATTCGCTGCAGGAACTCGTCCTGGATCGCGATGCCGGTGACCTCTTCGAACAGTTGCAGCGCGCGGCCGGCGTACTGCATGGTCTGCACGGTTTCGATGCCCGAGAGGTCGTCGAAGAACCAGCCGCAACTGGTGTACATGAGCATCGCGTTGCGCTGCATCTCAAGGAGTTTGGAGAACTCGATTTGTTCTGCGGCGGTGAGCTTGCGCGTCGCGTGCTTGCTCAGGAAGGTTTCGAGCGCGCTGGGCGAGCGATCGAGCACGACATCGATGTAGGCGTCGCGCGCGGCCCAGGGATCCTGCGTGAACTTGGCGGCGCGGACTTCGTACTGCGGAGCCATCTGATCTCGCAGCCAGTCGTAGGCGGCGCGCAGAGGTCCGCGCCAGGCTTGGTTCCAGCCCCAGCGTCCGCCGGAGTTGCAGCCGCAGTCCTCTTTCCAACGTCCGACGCCGTGGGAGCAGCTCCAGGCGCTGTTTTCGTGGATCTCCGCTGTGAGTACGGCAGGATGTTCGGCGAGGTACGCGGCGTAGTTGGTGATCTGTACCTGCTTGCGGGCTTCGATCTGCTGGATAGCGTACGACAGGGCCATTTCGCCGTGGCGATGATGATGTCCGTAGGTCTCGCCGTCGGTCGCGATGTGGGCGAGTTGGTCGGGATGGCTGCTCTGCGCGTTGAAACCGTGGCCGAGCCGTTGGGCGAAACGCTCGCCGTCCTCGAGAAGTCGCTCAAAGGCGACGGCCTGCGAAATGGGTCCGTTATAGAAGAAGACGGTGATGGTGTTGCCGCTGGGCAGCTCAACCAGGTACGGCTGCGTCGTGTCGATGGGCGTCTTGGCCTGGTACGGACTTAGGATCGTGAAGCGGATGCCATGGTCGGCCATGAGGTCTAGGGACTCGAGGTCGACGGCGGTTTCGGCGAGCCACATGCCTTCGGGCATACGGCCGAAGCGCTTGCGAAAGTCCGCAATGCCCCAGCGGATCTGCGTGATCTTGTCGCGGCGGCTGGCGAGCGGCATGATCAGGTGGTTGTACACCTGCGCCATCGCGTTGCCGTGGCCGCTCAAACGCTTGGCGCTTTCCCGGTCCGCTTCGAGGATCAGCGCGTAGGCATCGGGCGACTTCTCTTCGAGCCAACTGAGCAAGGTGGGGCCGACGTTGTAGCTGATGGACGAGTAGTTATTGACGATGCGGACGATGCGCTGGCGGGTGTCCAGAATGCGCGCGGCGCCGTTCGGGTAGTAGCATTCGGCGGTGATGCGATCGTTCCAATCGTGGTACGGATAGGCCGAATCCTGCATCTCAATCGATTCCAGCCACGGGTTTTCACGAGGCGGCTGGTAGAAATGCGAATGTATGCAGAGATAGTTCATGGCTTTTCGGGCAGACAGATGCGGAAGCAGGCGCCTCCGGCAGGGTGATTCTCGGCGGTGATCGTACCGCCATGGGCTTGAATAATGGAGCCTACGATGTGCAGGCCGAGTCCGGTAGAACCGCGGCCGGAGACGCCGGGTTCGAATAGGCGCGGCAGAAGGTCCTGCGGGATGCCGGGACCGTCGTCGTGAATGGTGAGTGTGGCTGCTGTGCCGCTGATAAATACGGACGACGCACCGGCAGCGGCACTGTTTTCGAGCAGATTGATGAAGACGCGTTCGAGCGCGCGGGGCCTGCCGTGAGTACTGCAAAGGCCGTCCAGATCGGCGTTGAGGCGAATCGATGATCCTGCGGCCGCGCGATCGATGATGTCCCGGAGGTCGCAGGTGCAGGGCTCTTCGGTGAGGCTTTCCGCAATCGCGCGACCTCGTAGCGCGGCGGCTTCCAAGGTATGCGCAAGGGGCGCCCACTGCGGATCGTCAGCCAGAAGAGCGGCAGCCTGCGTGACCGTTTGCAGGACGTTGTTCCAGTCATGCAACAAGCCCGCGGCTGCCAGATCCTGTTTCATTTCCTCTTTATCGACTACGCCGCCGAGATCTTTTCGAGGGTTGAATAGAACTCGGGGAAGGAGACGGACGCGGCGTCGGCACGGTCGATGAGGCAAGGTCCATCGGCGGCCAGCGATGCGATGGCAAAGGCCATGGCGATGCGATGGTCGTGGAACGAGTCCAGTTGCGCAGCCTTGAACTTCTGCTTGCCAGGGACATGGAAGCCCGCGGGTTCAACATCCACTTTGACCCCCATGCGGCCGAGGTTTTCAGCTACGGTCGCGATGCGGTCCGTCTCTTTGACGCGGAGTTCCTTGGCGTCTTTGACGGTCAAGCCCTCTTCACTCATCGCACCGAGCACCGACAGCACCGGGATCTCGTCGATGAGGGCTGCGGTCATGGCGCCTTCGAGTACGCCGCCTTTGATGGGCGCGTGCTTGATCTGAATGTCGCCGACGACTTCGCCGCCGCTCTGGCCGATGTCGAGGATCTTACACTGTGCGCCGATGGAGGCCAGGAAGTCCAACAGTGCGGATCGCGTGGGGTTGAGTCCAACGCCGTAAATGCTGAGGTTCGAGCCAGGGATGAGCAGCGCGGCCACCAGGAAAAAGGCAGCCGACGAGATGTCGCCAGGGACGATGAGCGTCTTGCCGCCCACTAGGTTCGGGCGGCCTTGCAGGATCACTTCATCTTTGATGGTGGTGATGTCGGCGCCGAACTCGCGCAGTACGATTTCCGTATGGTCACGGGTGCGGATCGCTTCTTCAACGATCGTTTCGCCTTCGCAGAAGAGGCCGGCGAGGAGTACGCAGCTCTTGACCTGTGCGCTGGCCATTGGCGGCTTGTAGCGGATGGCGTTGAGCTTGCGGCCTTCAATACGCAGTGGGGGAAAGCGTTCGTTATGCGCGGAAATCGACGCGCCCATCTGGCCGAGCGGCTTCATGATGCGGTCCATCGGGCGGCTGGAGAGCGACTCGTCGCCAAACAGAGTGGATACGAAGGGCTGCGCCGCCAGGATGCCGCTGAGCATACGCATGGTGGACCCGGAGTTGCCGCAGTCCAGATCGGTGGAGGAGGCGCGGAGCCCGTCGAGTCCCTTGCCGTGGATGACCACTTCGTTTTCGAGGCGTTCCACCTGGATGCCCAACTGTTCCATACAGCGCAGCGTGGACTGATTGTCGCCACCGGCCGGAAATCGCTGGATACGTGTGGGGCCGTCGGCAATGGCCGAAATCATCGCGTATCTGTGTGAGATGGACTTGTCGCCGGGAAGCGAAATCGCGCCCGTGAGCGGACCTTTCGCCGGCTGAATGGACTTTTGCATGAAAACTCCAGTGTAACGGCATCATCCTGAGTAAAAATAGGGAAGTGACCTTTCCCCCTGTTGAAGAACAGCTCGCGTACCTGAAGAAAGGCCTCGCGGAACTGATCCGCGAAGAAGACCTGCGGGCGCGTCTGGAAAAGAGCCTGGCCACGGGCCGTCCCCTGCGTGTGAAGGCGGGCTTTGACCCCACGGCGCCGGACCTGCATCTGGGGCATACCGTATTGCTCCGCAAGATGAAGCACTTCCAGGATCTGGGCCACACCGTGATCTTTCTGATCGGCGATATGACGGGGCTGATCGGCGATCCGACAGGACGCAACACGACGCGCCCGCCAATGACCCGCGCGGACATCGAGAAGAACGCCGAAACGTATCGCGCACAGGTGTTCAAGCTGTTACACCCCGAAAAAACCGAGGTCCGGTTCAATTCCGAGTGGCTGGAGCCGCTGAGCTACGTGGACATGATCGGACTGTGTTCCAAGTACACGGTGGCGCGCATTCTGGAGCGCGACGACTTTACCAAGCGCATGCGCGATTCGGTGCCGATTTCGATGCACGAACTGCTGTACCCGCTGGCGCAGGGCTTTGATTCGGTGAAGCTGGAATGCGACGTCGAAATGGGCGGTACGGACCAGACGTTCAATCTGCTGGTGGGTCGTGATTTGCAACGCGATTACGGACAGGAGCCGCAGATCGTAGCGACGGTGCCGCTGCTGGAAGGCTTGGACGGCGTCGAGAAGATGTCGAAGTCCAAGAACAATTACGTGGGCATCAATGAGACGCCCGGCGATATGTTCCGCAAGCTGATGAACATGCCGGATACGCTCGTGCGCCGGTACTACGAGTTGTTGACGGACTTGTCGCTCAAAGAGATCGACGAGCTGCTGGCGGGCGGCGATATTCAGGGCATGAAGAAGGATCTGGCGATTCGCATCATCGCGGATTATCATCCTCGCGAGGCTGCGTTGAAGGCTGCGGAAAGCTGGGGCGGGCTGCCCGATCCCGCCACGATTGAGAGCTTCAATTCGGTGGACGTCCGCATCAATCGGATTCTGGCGATCGGCAAGCTGGCGGGGTCCGTGACCGAAGCCGATAAGCTGCTGAAGGCCGGTTCTGTTGAGGTGTTTCAGCTGCCGGACAATACGCCGGTGACGATCACAGGTCCTGCACATAAGGTGGAGCCGGGGTTCCACTACCTGATTCGCGTGGGCAAGAAGTGGAAGAAGGTCCACGTCTAGCGATTTGATTTAATGGGTGCAATGCGCCTAGCCGCCTTGCTCGCATTGACCATCTCGTTGTTTGGCGCCGAAGACTCTGCGGAGCTCTTTGAAAAGCGCGTGCGTCCGGTGCTGGCGGCCAAATGTTACGGCTGCCACGCGGCAGAGAAGCAATTCGGCGGACTCCGTGTGGACGGGCGAGATCGCTTGCTGCGTGGCGGGCAGAACGGTCCTGCAGTGGTGCCGGAGCATCCGGAACAAGGCTCGTTGCTGGCGGCGGTACGCTCTGGACGCATGCCCATGGGCGGCGTGAAGTTGACGCGGCAAGAGATCGCATCGTTTGAAGAGTGGGTTCGCAAGGGTGCGTACTGGCCGGCCTCTGCTGATGCTGCTGCCAAGGCTTCGGTTGGAGACCCCGGCTTTTATGAAAAGCTCAAGCGTGAGCATTGGGCGTACCAGCCGGTGCGCGGTGGTTCCAAGTCCATTGATGCGTTGACGGGCAAGGCTGGGGTTCGTGCGGCGGAGCCGTACGTGCTGGCTCGCCGTGTGGCCAATGTCCTGACGGGGTTGCCTCCCAAGCCTGCGGATGTCAAGAATTTCCAATATGAAGCGTATGTCGACCGGTTGCTCACGTCACCGCAGTTTGGCGAGCGGTGGGCGCGCCATTGGATGGATGTGGTCCGCTATGCCGAGACCTACGGCTATGAGTGGAACTTTGAAATCAAGAGCGCGTGGCGGTATCGCGATTACCTGATTCGCGCGTTCAACGCGGATGTCCCGTACGACCAACTGGTCCGTGAGCACATTGCCGGGGATTTGCTGGCCTCGCCCCGCACGCGCGACAACAAGGGTCGCTTCAATGAGAGCATCCTGGGCACGACGTTCTATCGCCTGGGCGAGATGGGCCATGACGATTGCATCCAGTTTCGTGAGCTGCGAACGGATGTGGTGGACAACCAGATCGACACGCTGACCAAGGCATTTCAGGGCATGACGGTTTCGTGCGCGCGCTGCCATGATCACAAGATCGACCCCATCCCGACCGAGGATTATTACGCGCTGTACGGCATCCTGAGTAGCTCGCGTCCGATCACGGCGACGTTGAATCGCAAGGCGCCGGATACGGCCAAGCTGACAGCGCTGAAGCCGCAGATTCGCGCGGCGTTGGCGGAGGCTTGGCTGGCGGATACGGCAAAGCTGGTGGAGGAGTTGAAGATCGCGCAGGCGTGGCGTCGCGATGGCGCGGGGTCGGCATTGCCTGCTGGTGTGGATGCGCATCGCATACAGGCGTGGGTACGGCTGCTGGACCGCAAGAAGGTTGATCTCGAAGATCCGCTGTATCCGCTGACGCATGCGGATGCCACCGAAGTCGCGTACGAGAAAGAGATCGCGGCGCGGGAGAAGTACAACGGCGAAAAATTTAGCATCGCCGCGGATTTTCAGCGGGATTTGCCGGCTGGTTGGTCTTGGGATGGACTGGGGCTGAAGGACGCTCGTCCTGCGTCGAGCGGCGAGTTTGCGGTCGCGACGGAAGGACATGCCGCGGTGTCCGGCATCTTTCCTGCGGGCGTGTACACGAACCTGCTGTCCGACCGCATGAACGGCGTGTTGCGATCGCCGCTGCTGGGCAAGCAGAAGAAGTACATGAGCCTGGAGATGGTGGGCGGCAACGCCGGTGCGCAGCGCACGATCGTCGACCATTGCGTGATCGGCGAGGATCATCAGATTGTCGAAACGGCAGCGCCAAAGTGGTTCACGGCGTCGACCAAGGCGGACTCGACCTTGCCGGTGTATGTGGAGCTAAACACCAAGTCCGACAACCCGCGGTTGCCGGAGCGTGCAGGGCGGTTCAAGGATTTCAACGACGATTCGATACGCGGGCCGAGGTCGTTCTTTGGGGTGACGCGGGCGTACTATCACGACGAAAAGCTGACGCCCAAGCCTGCGCTGTCGCACATGCGGCGGCTGTTCTCCGGAAAGCCGATGGACGATGCTTTTGCAGCAGCGGTGCAAGGTGCGATTGTCGCGTGGCGCGATCAGAAGGCCACGGACGATGATGTGCAGTGGCTCAACTGGCTGCTGCGCGAAGGCGTGCTGGTGAATTCACGCACTCTGACGCCGCAATTGCGTGCGCTGTCCGATGCGTATCGCGCGGCGGAAGCGGGGTTGGAAGAGCCGGAAGTCGCCTATGCGATGGGTGATTTTGACCCGGGTTCGGATCAGCCAATCTTTCTTGCAGGTCAGGCGCTGAGCCTCGGTAAGCCTGCGCCGCGGCACTTTTTGTCGCTGATGCCGGAGGCTTTGCGGGGTGTGAACCGCGAGCGGAGTGGACGTCGCGAGTTGGCGGAGGCGATTGCCAATCCTGCCAATCCGCTGACCGCTCGTGTGATGGTGAATCGCGTTTGGCATTGGGTGTTTGGCAAAGGGATCGTCGCGAGTACGGATAACTTTGGGCGGTACGGAGACAAGCCTCAAAATCAGGAGTTGCTCGATACCCTGGCGGCGCGGTTTGCGGCGAATGGTTGGTCCATCAAACGGCTGATTCGCGAGATGGTGCTGTCCGATACGTTTCGCGCGGCGGATTCGCCGGTGCGGCGTTTGGATGCGGAGTCCGTGCGCGACGCGATACTGGCTGTGTCCGGGCGACTGGATCCCAAGATGTACGGCGAGAGCGTACAGCCTCGGCGGTTGGAGCCAAAGGATTACCGGCGGCTGTTTCAAGGTCCGCTGGATGGCGACGGTCGGCGTAGCATTTATCTGAAGATCACGCGGATGGAGGGTCCTAGGTTTTTGGAGATTTTCGACATGCCGCCGCCGTTGCAGACGCGTGGGAATCGCGATGTGACGAATGTCCCGTCGCAGGCGCTGGCCTTGTTGAACGATCCGTTTGTGATCGCGCAGGCGGAGTTTTGGGCCGAGCGATTGGTGCGCGAAGATCGCGATGCGACGGTGGATGCGCGGCTCCGGAAGATGTTTTTAGAGGCGCTTTCGCGCGAGCCATCGGAGGCGGAATTGCAGCGTTGGCGTGCGTTGGCGGCCCAGTTGCCGTGGAAAGATGTCGCGCATACGATCTTCAACACCAAGGAGTTTTTGTACCTGCGATGACCAGACGCGAGATGTTGAAGGTCGCATCGAACGGCTTTGGATCCTTGGCGCTCACTGCGATGCTGGCCGATGGCAAGACGCATCACGCGCCTCGAGCGAAGAACGTCATTCTGCTGTTTATGCCGGGCGGCGTGTCCCACATGGACAGCTTCGATCCCAAGCCGAAGTTGGCGGAGTTGGACGGTAAGCCTTGCAAGCTGGATAGCTACGTCGCGGGGCCCAGTCGCAAGTGGCTGAAGTGTCCTTGGCAGTTCAAAACATACGGCCAGATCGGGCTTCCGGTGAGCGAACTTTTTCCGCACATCACAAGTGTCGTGGACGATCTGACTGTGATCCGGTCGATGGTGTCGGAGTTTCCGCTGCATGCGCGCGCCAACGTTTTCTTTCATACGGGCCGCAATTTTGGGGGCTTTCCGAGCCTCGGGTCCTGGGTGACGTACGGCCTGGGTAGCGAGAACAAGAACCTGCCGGGTTACCTACTGCTGAACCATGGCGACAATCCGCCGGGTGGGCTTGAGAACTTCAGCAATGGCTTTCTGCCGGCGACGCACCAGGCGATGAGTGTGCGTGCGGAAGGTACGCCGGTGGACAACATCAAGCCTGCCGATGCGGACGCGATTCAACGTACGAAGATGCAGACGTTGCTCGATCAGGATCGCGAGTTTCTGGCTCGTGCAGGCAATGAAGGCGCTGTGGATGCTGCGATTTCGAACTTCGAGATGGCGTACCGCATGCAGGCGCTGGCGCCGGATGTACTGAATCTGGGTCGCGAGCCGGAATCGATTCGCAAGCTGTACGGGCTGGACGTGCAGAACCCGCATAAGCGTGCGTACGGCCTGCAGTGCCTGCGGGCGCGGCGTCTGATTGAAGCGGGCGTGCGTTTTGTGGAGGTGACGCCTCCCAATCTGTTCGGGCAGAACGGCACGTGGGATCAGCATGATCAGTTGAAGCATGGGCATGAAACCAATGCGATGGTGACGGATCAGGCCGTGACGGCGCTGTTGAAAGATCTGAAGCAGCGCGGGCTTTTGAAAGAGACCTTGGTGATCTGGGCGGGCGAGTTTGGACGTACGCCGGACACGGGCAACGGCGACGGTCGCGACCATCATACGGCAGGGTTCACGATCTGGATGGCAGGTGGCGGCACGAAGCCCGGGCTGATCTACGGCGCGACGGACGACGTGGGAAACAAGGCTGTGGAGAACGTGGTCACCATACATGACCTGCACGCTACGATCCTGTATTTATTGGGTCTGGAGCATACCGAGCTGACGTACCGCTTTGGCGGGCGCGATGTGACGTTACCCGATGTCCATGGCAAGACCGTGATGGATCTCATCGCCTAACATGACGCGACTGTTATCGCTCGACGTCTTCCGCGGCATTACGATGCTGCTGCTGGTCTCGCACGGTTTTGGCATTTACGACGCGTATCGCAACCCGCAGTTTGAGCATGCCGAATGGGTGGGATGTACGCTGTGGGACCTCATTCAGCCGGCGTTCACGTTTATCGTCGGTGTCGCGATGCCGATCGCGTTTCGCAATCGCAAGGGCGATGTGTTCCGGCACGTGTTGTGGCGGACGTTTGCGTTGATCGTCCTGTCTAACCTGCTGTCGAACTTTGGCAAGTCACCGGATAGCCCGTTGAAGCTGCAGTTCATCAACGTCCTGTGCCAGATCGCGTTCAGTTACCTGATGTGTTTTGGCATCCTGCAACTGCCGTTTCGGCTGCAGATGGTTGTGGCGACGTTGATCCTGATTGTTCATAACGGTCTTTTCTTCTGGACTGCGGGCGGGTTTGATCCGGTGGCCAACTACGCTGCCGCTGTGGATCGCGCGGTGCTTGGGTACAACTATTCCGGCCACTACACGACCTTGAACTTTCTCGGCAACGGCATCACCGTACTGTTCGGCTGCTGGACCGGGTTGCTGTTGCAGAATGTGCCGGAAGACGGCAAAAGACTGCGGATTCTGGCAATTTCTTCCGCTGCCTGTTTCGGGCTTGGCTTCTCGCTGGCGCCGTGGATCCCCATGGTTAAGCGACTTTGGACGGCATCCTTCACCTTCTTCAGCGCAGGTTGGGTACTGCTGTTCTTTGCGGTCTGTTACTGGCTGGTTGAGGTCCTGAACTGGCGTGGACGCTGGACGTTTGTCGCGTCGGTGATTGGCGCCAACAGCATCTTTATCTACAGCTTTAGCCAGGTGTTGAGCGGGTGGCTATCACGCGGACTCGCCAACTTCGATGGCAATAAGTTCGCGTTTTTAGGGCCGCCGGGAGCCATCCCGCATTACCTCCTGGTGATGCTGGTGATGTGGAGCCTTTGCTATTGGCTCTATCAGCGCAAGATCTTCTTCAAGATTTAGGCGCGCCTGCTTCCGTGCGGACTCGTTCGAGTTCGGCCTCCAGCTCCTTGCGAACCTTGGCGTACGACGCGTGGTTGTACACACTGCGCAACTCGCGTGGATCTTCGGCCAAATCGTACATTTCCCATTCTTTGGTTTCCCAGAAGTACACAAGCTTGTAGCGATCTGTCACCACGCCTTCATGCGGCGCGACGTTGTGTTCGCCGGGTTCGGTGTAGCGGTAGTAGAAGCTTTTGCGCCAACCAGCAGGCGCTTTGCCATCACGGAACACCGGAAGCAAACTGCGGCCTTGCATGCCCGGATCTGCCTGCACGCCTGCAGCATCCAGAAAAGTCTGCGCAAAGTCCAGATTGGACACCATGGCTTTGGATCGCACCCCGGCCTTGATCTTGCCGGGCCAGCGCGCGACGCATGGGGTGCGCAGGGATTCTTCATAGATCCAGCGCTTGTCAAACCAGCCGTGCTCGCCCAGATAGAAGCCTTGGTCGGACGCGTAGACGATCAAGGTGTTCCGCGCGAGGCCGTTGGTGTCCAGATACTCGAGCACGCGACCCACGTTCTCATCTACGGCCGCGATGCAGCGCAGATAGTCCTTCATGTACTGCTGGTACTTCCAACGGACGAGGTCTTTGCCTTTGGGCTGCAGCCTTGCGAACTCGTCGTTGCGGCCTTGGTAGGCGGTCTCCCACGCTGCTTTCTGACTGGCGGTCATGCGTTGGTATTCGGGCATGAATGTCCAGTCTTTGCCGGGTTCTTTGACCTTCAGGTCCATAGGCAGGCGCATGTGCCGGTCGATCTCCATTTCGTTCTTGGACGCTGGGGACGCGCGGTTCTCGTAGTTGTCGAAGAGCGTGTCGGGCTCAGGGAAGGTGGTCTTCTCGTATAGCGAATAGTGCCGCGGGGCGGGCATCCAGTTGCGATGCGGCGCCTTGTGCTGGAGCATCAGGCAGAAGGGCTTTGCCTTGTCACGCGAGTTCAACCATTCGATGCCGCGATCAGTGATGAGGTCCGTCGCGTAGCCTTCTTTGCGCACGCGGCCTGCAGGCGTGATGAAGTCCGGGTTGTAGTAGCTGCCTTGGCCGGGCAGAACCTCCCATGCGTCAAAGCCTGTGGGGTCCGACTGCAGGTGCCACTTGCCGAACAACGCTGTCTGATAGCCTGCGCCGCGCAGGAGCTTGGGGAACGTCACTTTGGAGCCATCGAACACCGCGCGATTATCGGGTACACCGTTGCGATGGCTGTACTGCCCAGTCAGGATCGTGGCGCGCGCCGGGGCGCAGATGGAATTGGGGACGATGCAGCGGTCAAACAGCATGCCTTCGCGGGCGATACGGTCGATGTTCGGTGTGTCGTTCAGCTTCAAACGGCCTTTGTAGGCGGAGATGGCCTGAAAGGCATGATCGTCCGTGAAGACGAAAACAATATTGGGCTTTGGCGTTTGCGCAAGAACGACGCTGGAACCGAGGGCCTGGAGAACCTGACGGCGGGAAATCATACGGAAGTTCCATCATAAGCGTGCCATGGTACTCGCGTTCTGATCCGTACCAGACGGTAGTACTCTAGGTGCCGCAGGTACCTGATCCTTACCCTGAGCCATGCTGGCTCTCACACTGTTCCTGCACCTGGCGTATCCGGCACCGGCAGCGGCCGCAAGGATCGATGGGCCGCCTATGGCGATTCCCGCTTTGCGCGCGCAGGAGCCCAGCAAGTTCCGCATCGAACCGAACATGGGCCGCTATGCGGAAGAGGTGCGCTATGTCGTCTTTACCGACGGCGGCGTCACGCTGTTCACGGACGACGGCATGGTGGATTCCACCGGTGTGGGCGTTGTACTGAAGAACTCGGCGGCGGGTCCTTTTAATGCTCTGGGCTTCCGTTACGCTGTGCGCAATACGGTGGCGTCCGACGGGCCGTTATACATCCCGCTGTATTCGAAGTTGGTGCGCCGCAATGTGTACCAGGGCATCGACGCGATCTACGAACTGAGCGCTGACGGATCACTGGATGTGAGCTTTCTGCTGCAACCGCAGGCACGGTTGAGCGACATCGCGATTGCGTTTCAGGGTGTCGAAAAGATTGAACAGTCCAAGCGCGGTGAAGTGACGGTGAAGACCATCGCAGGCAAGATCGTGCAGAAGTGCCCACGTGTGATGCGCTTGATGGGGGACCGTTATGTGTCCTTGCCGGTGGCGCTTCGTCTATACAGCGATGGGATTGTTCGCTTTCAGGGCCAGACTTCAGGCGACTGACGCTCGGTGGAGCCGGTCCCGCAGGGCGTCCCAAGCGGGGTCCTCTGGCAGCGGCTCAAACACGATGGCTGTGTAGCCTTGCGCGTCGAGGTCGTGCAGTACGGCATAGAGCTTGGCTGCGTAAGCCGAGGGTTCTTTGGGCAACTGCAAGCTTGCGATGTTGTCCAGTTGCTGCGTATGCCAGACGTAGATGCTGCCGGGTACGGCCGCTGTCCCCACCATGACGCGCGTCCGCTTTGGACTGTAATGCTTGGGATGCAGCCCCGGCGACAGGGACTTGCTTTCAATCTCCGCAATCACCGCTTCTGGAATCTGCAGCATGCCAGGGCGTAAGAGCTGAATCTTGCCGGTGGCCGATACGGCAACGACGGTCGATTCAATGCCGACATCGCAGGGTCCACCATCGACGACGGGGACCGCGTCGCCGAACGTGTCGCGTACATGCTGCGCAGTAGTCGGCGAAACTTCGGTGAACTTGTTGGCACTGGGCGCGGCCACGGGGACGCCAGCCAACGCCAGCAACTGCAGCGCCACGGGATGCCGTGGGATGCGCAGACCTACGGTGGGCAGTCCCGACGTGACCTCATCCGGTACAGCGGCGATCTTGGGGACCACGATGGATAAGGGTCCCGGCCAGTATCGCAGGGCGAGCTCTTCCGCCGCAGTGGGCCATGCCGAACTCAAGCTTCGCGCCATCTCAATTGACGACACATGCACGATGAGTGGACTCGTCGCCGGACGGCCTTTTTGCTCGTAAATGCGGCGGACCGCCTGCGGGTCGAGTGCATTGGCGCCCAAGCCGTAGACGGTCTCTGTCGGAAACGCGACGACACCACCGGACCTCAGGATCCGGGCGGCGTCCTCAATCGTTGTCGTCATCCTTGGCGTCACTCGCGAGCTTGCCCGTTTTGCGCCACACGAGCCAGGCATGCTGCAGGTCTTCGAGGTCGCCATCGAGTACGCGGTCGACGTCGCCGATGGAAAGCTTGGTGCGATGGTCCTTCACCATGCGGTACGGCGCGAGCACGTAGGAGCGGATCTGCGAGCCGAAGCCGATGTCGAGCTTCGAGTCTTCGAGCTTCTTCTCGGCCTCGCGACGCTTGGACATCTCGTGCTCAAACAGCTTGGCGCGGAGTTGCTTCAAGGCGCTGGCGCGGTTCTTATGTTGCGAGCGCTCGTTCTGGCACTGCACGACGATGCCGGTTGGCAGGTGCGTCATGCGTACAGCCGATTCGGTGCGGTTGACATGCTGTCCACCAGCGCCGGAGGCGCGGAAGACGTCCACTTTGAGATCGTCAGGCTTGATCTCGATCTTGACGTCGTCATCCACCATGGGGATCACAAATACGGACGCGAACGACGTGTGCCGGCGGGCTGCGGAATCAAACGGCGAAATGCGAACCAGGCGGTGTACGCCTACTTCGGACGAAAGCAGGCCATAGGCGTTGATGCCGTCGATTTCGAAGGTCACGGACTTGATGCCTGCGCCGTCGCCTTCGAGCTGATCTGTGATTTCTGCCTTGAAGCCGCTGCGTTCACACCAGCGCAGGTACATGCGCATGAGCATTTCGGCCCAATCCTGGCTTTCGGTACCGCCCGCTCCAGGATGGATCGTGACGATCGCGCCTTTGGAGTCGTGTTCGCCGGACAGCAGCATGCCGGTTTCGAGTTTGCCGACATGGCCTGCGAACGCCTTTAGTTCGCGTTCGATGTCCGCGGTCATATCCTCGCCTTCGCGGGCGAGTTCGAACATGGTGTCGATGTCTTCGGTCATCTGCGCGACGCGTGCTTCGGAGTCGATGGCCTCTTCCAGGCGCTTGCGATCCTGCATAACCTTTTGGGACCGTTCCTGGTCGTTCCAAAAGTTGGGGTCGGCGATGATGTCTTCGGTTTTTGCTAAGTCAGCTTTTTTACGGGTAGTGTCAAAGATAGCTCCGCACAGCGTCAGCTTGCTGGCGGAGCGGCAGGTATTCCCGTTCGAGTTCTTCGAGCGTCATTCCAGTGATTAGTGTATCTCGATAGGCCGTTATTGAATTGCCTCAAACGGTACATCCCCGATGCGGTAGCTCTTCCAGTCCTTGTAATCAAAGTGCCACCACTCGTGCTCGTACACCGTGAAGCCCTCGGCCTCCATCGCTTTGCGCAGAATCTCGCGATTCTTGCGCTGCAGATCCGTACCGCCCTTGTAATCCGGGAACGCGCGCTCCGACATCTCGTCGTACCCCGACGGCATCTCTACGGGCAGGCCGGACTTCAGGTCGTACAACGTCAAATCCACCGCACAGCCGCGATTGTGTTTGGATCCGCTCGACGGATCTGCCACAAAGATGCGCTTTTCCTGCGGCGTCACGTCCCAGAACATCTTGGTCACCGCCCAGGGGCGATACCCGTCGAACACCATCAAGCCAAGGCCTTGTTTTTTCAATTTCTGATTCGCGCGTACCAGCGCCTCCGCCGCCGGCTTTTGCAAAAATGCACGAGCCTGCTTGTAGAACACTTCGCCTGCGAAGTTATTCGCCGTCGCGTAGCGGATGTCGAGCTTGATGGTCGAATCGAGCTTTGTTAGCTCCACCAGTTCCGTCGGGCGAAAATCGCCTTCTTCCACCGGGGGCCGCGGCACATACCCAGGACCTCGCACAATACGGCCCGGCTTGGCGTCCGTATGCTTGCCGTCGCGTACCACCGCGACACCGTTGACGAACACATCACGGATGCCGGTCGATATCTGATGCGGCTTGTCGTAAGTGGCGTTGTCGATCACGGTATCCGGATTGAAGATCACGATGTCGGCATACGCGCCTTCGCGCAGCTCACCGCGATCCTGCAGCGACAGCCGCTTGGCTACGGCAGCGGACATCTTGCGGATCATATCTTCAAGCGGGACCACCTTCTCTTCCCGCACGTACTTGCCAAGCAGGCGCGTGAAATTGCCGTAGGAACGAGGGTGCGATAAGTCGCGCGCCACCGCAGGGTCGATGCCGCCCGCATCGGTGCCGAACTTCATCCATGGCTGCTGGATCTGCAGCTTCAGGTTGTCCTCGCTCGCCATGAAGTACATGGTTTCGACACGGCGGCGCTCGGCGAGGATCAGATCCATGGCGGTCTCCATCCAGTCCTTGCCTTTGGCCGTCGCGATCTCGCTCAGGCGCTTGCCGGAAAATCCCCGATTTTCCGCAGAATTCAGGGCCAAAATCAGGACACCTTCCGGGGTCGAAAGATCGCAGAGGTTCTCCCATTCGACGTCCTGGCGCGACATCTCCGCCTTCATCTTCTTGCGGACCTCGGCGTTTGCCAGATTGTCGAAGAGCTTGCCATCCGCTTGCGACCAAGGCGGCAGGCACGCCGTCAGACCCGTACCGCCGGCGACGTACGCGTACATGTCCGCACCGGCGTCAATACCCTGGCGTCGAGCCTCGTTGATCTTTGCAATCGCCAGCGGGATCTTCGGCCAATTCCGCTTGCCGGCTGCCTTTAAGTGATAGATTTCGACCGGAACTCCACCCTTTTTGCCGATCTCCAGCGCCTCGTCAATTGCCTCCAGTAAACGATCCGCTTCGCTACGCATATGCGTGATGTATACGCCACCGTAGGGCGCCATCGCCTTGGCGGTCTCAATCAATTCCTGTGTACTCGAATAGTTATTCGGCGGGTAAATCAAGGCCGACGCGATACCAAATGCGCCATCTTCCATCGCATTTCGTACGGCCTCTTTCATGGACTCGAGTTCCGCCGTCGAAGGCTCGCCCGTCGCCATACCCTTGCCGTATGCGCGCAATGTGCCCGATCCAATAAACGATCCGAAATTCGTGGATGAGCCGCGCTTGTCCATCGCACGCAGCCAGCGGTCAAACCCGCGGGGACCCTGGAATGAGAACTCCGCCAAGGTGCGGTCAATGGCGAGCGTCTTGTCATTGGCGGGTGCGTTGGTTGTACCTTCGCCCATGATTTCCGTCGTGATGCCCTGCGTCACTTTGCTGATGACGCGACCGTCGCCGGCCAGGATCGCGAATCGCGAATGGCTCTGAATGTCAATAAAACCGGGCGAAACAACGTGACCTCGCGCGTCGATGCGCTGCTTGGCCTGCGCCGACTTCAAGTGTCCGGCCGGTGTAATGCGCGCGATGCGATCGCCCTTCACCGCAACGTCGCCATAAAACCAAGCATTGCCGGACCCGTCGACGACGCGCCCATTTTCGATCACCAGGTCATAGCTCTGCTGTGCGGCAAGCCACGCCGGAAGCATCAACAATACGATCAGGATTTTCATGGAATCAGTACCGTTTTTCCGAGGATTTTGCGGTTTGCCAGATCGCGAAGCGCTTGCGGCGCCTGGTCGAGCCGGTATGTTGTGGCAACTTCCGGCTTCAGCTTTCCGGCTGACGCCATGGACGCGAGTGCATTGTGACATTCGGCGGTATAGCCAGGATGCTGCTTGACGTAGCCGCCCCAGAACACGCCCACCACCGACATATTCTTCAAAAGTGCCCGATTTGCGGCCATTTCTGGAATACGTCCACTCGCAAACCCGATCACCAGCAGGCGTCCTTCTGAGGCAATGCACTTGGTGGATTGATCGAAGATGTCGCCGCCCACGGGATCATAAATGACATCCGCGCCGCGACCTTTCGTTGCATCTTTCAACGCATCGATCCAGGCTGGCGTCGTATAGTCGAATACCGCATCGGCCCCCTGTTTTTGGGCGAATTCGCGCTTTTCTGCGGTACTCGCGGTAGCGATCACATGTGCGCCAAGCGCCTTGCCGATCTGGATCGCGGCCATACCCACGCCGCTAGCCCCGGCATGTACCAACAAGCATTCGCCTGGCTGCAACTGAGCCCGCGTGACCAAGGCGAAGTACCCCGTCTGATACACGATCGGGAACGCCGCAGCCTGCGCAAAGTCGAATCCGTCGGGGATAGCAAACACTTCCTCGGCCACGGCGTACTCCGCAAAACCGCCCTGCTGCACGATAGCCAGTACGCGATTGCCGGTAGCAACATCGAGGCCCGCTACCTCTGCGCCGGGTGTGAAAGGAAACGGCGGCTTCACCTGATACTTGCCCTGAACCTGCAAAATATCGAAGAAATTCGGCGCTGCGGCCTTCACTTCAATGAGTGTCTGCCCAGGTCCAGGCGACGGCCTCTCGACAGTTGAGACATACTGCATCTGCTCCGGTTCGCACCATTGATGGACCTGCCAGGCATTCATGATCTGGCTAGTGTAGCTTATGGCTATGTCTATGCTCCGAGCCATCCTCGTCCTCATGCCACTGACGCTTTTCGCCCAGAAAACCGTACGTGAGGTCGAAAAACCCACCACACCGGCGGCAGATGCCAAGGGACTCAGTCCTGACGTGCCGGATGTGGTTGCCGTGTCCAGCAAGCTGGAGCGCGTTGTAGTGTTGCGCTTCAGGTATATGGCAGATCTTTTGGACGGGATCGAGCAGGCGGTGAAGCGGGAGAAGATCACGAACGCCGTCATCCTCTCGGCGGCCGGCTCGGTACGCAACTACCATTTGCACTCGGTAAGCAATCGAAACTTCCCGTCGCGCAACACGTACGTCCAGGACAAGACATCGCCAGCAGACATCATCCCGATGAACGGCTATGTCCTAGACGGCAAGGTACACGCGCACATGACATTGGCAAACAGCCAAGGTGCCTTTGGGGGACACCTGGAGCGGGAAACGAACGTGTTTACGTTCGCGATTGTGACCTTGGGAGTGCTGCCGCCGGAGCTGGATTTGAAGCGGGCGGACGACAAAACATGGCGATAAAAAGGCGAACATCTCTGCCGCAGAAAACAAATATCCACAGAAATGTATCGAAACTGAAGCACTAGAAGAAATTTTTTATCGACCATAAGTGCCTTGTTTATCGGTCACTTAGTGGGACTCCGCGGGCCCTCCGGCGGCAAAATGTGTTCACTTTGCTTGCATACCCCCGGGGGCCCTTGATAATCTGAACTTGTCGCGGTCAGACGCGAGCCGGAAACGGCGAGTGAAAAGAAAAGCAAGGCGGAAACGCTTGCAACGCTCGCAAAAGTTTGATAGGCTCGATGATGGGCGCACGAAAGCCGCAGTCGAAGTAGTAAGCGGTTCGAAGTTGTAAAACTCACCGCAAGTGACTGTTCGGTGTGCGCTGCAAGCTCAGTGAGAAGTAACCATCGCTGAGTACGCCGCAAAGTTTCTCTGATACGCACAAAAATCAGGGGCAGCGAAACGGGATGTAATCCCGAAGCGTCCTTGAGCGTGTCAAAACGCCTTTCGAGGCCCGTAGCAATTCCGAGCTTTGGTAACATCGCCGGTGCGCTGCGCAGATCTTTGAAATCTGATTGGACGCAAGTTTAAATCTTCGTCAGCGGAGACGTCCTAAGTAGCTAACGCAAGTTGGTGAAAGGGATGAATTCGTGAAGTAATCTCTGAGTTTTAATGCTCAAGCGACTAAGATGCAGCGTTCTGTAGCTCGACCGAATTAAGTAGGAGGGCAATTGCAGGACGTAGGCATTCTCAAAACAAACGGTTCAAACGAGAGTTTGATCCCGGCTCAGAATCAACGCTGGCGGCGCGCTTAACACATGCAAGTCGAACGAGAAAGGGTAGCAATACCTGAGTAAAGTGGCGTACGGGTGAGTAACACGTGGGTCATATACCTTTTAGTGGGGAATACCTCTGGGAAACTAGAGACAATACCGCATAATCCCGAGAGGGGAAAGCAGCAATGCGCTGAAAGAGTAGCCCGCGGCTGATTAGCTAGTTGGTGAGGTAATGGCTCACCAAGGCTGTGATCGGTAGCCGGCCTGAGAGGGCACACGGCCACACTGGCACTGAAACACGGGCCAGACTCCTACGGGAGGCAGCAGTGGGGAATCTTGCACAATGGACGAAAGTCTGATGCAGCGACGCCGCGTGAGCGATGAAGCCCTTCGGGGTGTAAAGCTCTTTCGACAGGAACGATAATGACGGTACCTGGAGAAGAAGCTGCGGCTAACTACGTGCCAGCAGCCGCGGTAATACGTAGGCAGCAAGCGTTGTTCGGAATTACTGGGCGTAAAGCGTGCGTAGGCGGTGCTTCAAGTTTGGTGTGAAATCTCCCGGCTCAACTGGGAGGGTGCGCCGAAAACTGAGGCGCTCGAGTGTGGGAGAGGTAGGCGGAATTCCTGGTGTAGCGGTGAAATGCGTAGATATCAGGAGGAACACCGGCGGTGTAGACGGCTTACTGGACCATTACTGACGCTGAGGCACGAAAGTGTGGGGAGCAAACAGGATTAGATACCCTGGTAGTCCACACCCTAAACGATGCATACTTGGTGTGAGCCATTCATTTGGTTCGTGCCGGAGCTAACGCGTTAAGTATGCCGCCTGGGGAGTACGGTCGCAAGGCTGAAACTCAAAGGAATTGACGGGGGCCCGCACAAGCGGTGGAGCATGTGGTTTAATTCGACGCAACGCGAAGAACCTTACCTGGGCTCGAACGGCTTAGGAACGACTGTGGAAACACGGTTTTCCCGCAAGGGACTTGAGTCGAGGTGCTGCATGGCTGTCGTCAGCTCGTGTCGTGAGATGTTGGGTTAAGTCCCGCAACGAGCGCAACCCTTGCCCTGTTTTGCCATCATTAAGTTGGGAACTATCAGGGGACCGCCAGCGATAAGTTGGAGGAAGGTGGGGATGACGTCAAGTCATCATGGCCTTTATGTCCAGGGCTACACACGTGCTACAATGGACGGTACAAAGCGCTGCCAACCCGCGAGGGGGAGCAAATCGCAAAAAACCGTTCTCAGTTCGGATTGCAGGCTGCAACTCGCCTGCATGAAGCTGGAATCGCTAGTAATGGCATATCAGAATGATGCCGTGAATACGTTCCCGGGCCTTGTACACACCGCCCGTCACATCACGAAAGTGGATTGTACTAGAAGTCTGCAGGCTAACCCGCAAGGGAGGCAGCGGCCCAAGGTATGATTCATGATTGGGGTGAAGTCGTAACAAGGTAGCCGTAGGAGAACCTGCGGCTGGATCACCTCCTTTCTAAGAGAGACAGTGTCTGGAGTTACTGAAGTCGCCGCGTTTACGCGTGCACATAGTAGGTAGCAGCCTTTCCAGTCCACTAATTCAGCAATGCTTGAGCTACTCTTTGGCTCAGAGATTCAGATTTAAACGGCGTTGACTGCTAGATGCGGTCCGCCATTGCGTCCAATTGGCCTCGATAACTTTCTCTTCATAAGTGGATGTAGTTTAGGGGGCTGTAGCTCAGCTGGGAGAGCGCTTGATTTGCATTCAAGAGGTCGCCGGTTCGATCCCGACCAGCTCCACCAGTTTCCAACCGCCGGCCGTAAGGCCAAGGTAAAAAGCTTGGGCCTGTAGCTCAGGTGGTTAGAGCGTACGCCTGATAAGCGTAAGGTCGCTGGTTCGAGTCCAGCCAGGCCCACCATGCATCCAATCTGAAGAACACAAATTCAGTCTTGAGTCTAGGCCTTTCGGGGATTCCCTGGGAGGCACGGATTGAAGATTGGGTTCGCGAAAGCGAAGTCGAGCTTCCTGATCTTTGACAATCGAATATTGATGGGTAAACCACAAAACTAGCAAATCGCTGTAAGCCCGAGAATCCTACCGAGTACGTTCGGGGGGCAGGTATGGGTGAGGCAGCGGAGCGTTAAGTCTGTGTTTGTAGTAAATTTTATGGTCAAGCTACTAAGAGCATGCGTGAGGATGCCTTGGCGCAATTAGGCGATGAAGGACGTGGACAACTGCGATAAGCTTCGGTGAGGTGTAATCAACCTTTGACCCGGAGATTTCCGAATGGGGAAACCCAGCCGCATAGCCTGCGGCTACGTGCCAGTGAATACATAGCTGGTTCGAGCGAACGGGGGGAAGTGAACCATCTCAGTACCCCTAGGAAGAGAAAACAACCGTGATTCCGATAGTAGTGGCGAGCGAACTCGGAATAGCCCAAACCTGGTGATTCGCAAGGAGAGCCAGGGGTAGTAGGACCACAATAATCAACAGGCCAATCTCGCAAGAGACGGGTCCGTTGGTTTTAACGAGGTTATAGGAAAGCGTTAGTGGAAGCGTTCAGGAAAGTTCCACCATAGAGGGTGATAGTCCCGTACACGAAAATGCAATCCTAGCTTCTAGTGGCTCCTGAGTACCGCGAGACACGTGAAATCTTGCGGGAATCCGCCGGGACCATCCGGCAAGGCTAAATACTCAATTGCGACCGATAGTGAACAAGTACCGTGAGGGAAAGGTGAAAAGAACCCCTGCGAGGGGAGTGAAATAGTACCTGAAACCGCATGCTTACAAGCAGTGGGAGGGCGTTAATGCCTGACCTCGTGCCTATTGAATAATGAGCTGGCTAGTCATTCTCAGTGGCAAGGTTAAGAGAAATCGAGCCGCAGCGAAAGCGAGTCTGAATAGGGCGTCGAGTCGCTGGGAATGGACGCGAAGCGGGATGATCTACCCTTGGCCAGGATGAAATTCGTGTAACAGCGAATGGAGGTCCGAACCAGTGTTGGTTGAAAACAGCTTGGATGAGCTGAGGGTAGGGGTGAAAGGCTAATCAAATTCCGTGATAGCTCGTTCTCTCCGAAATAGCTTTAGGGCTAGCGTCGTGTGGTCCGTCTTGGTGGTAGAGAACTGATTGGACTAGGGGGCTTCCCAGCTTACCGAATCCAGCCAAACTTCGAATGCCAGGAACGAGTAGCACGGCAGTCAGACAGTGTGGGCTAAGCTTCATTGTCGAAAGGGGAAGAGCCCAGACCAACAACTAAGGTCCCCAAATATACGCTAAGTGGTAAAGGAAGTCGGGAGGCATTGACAGCCAGGAGGTTAGCTTAGAAGCAGCTATCCTTTAAAGAAAGCGTAATAGCTCACTGGTCGAGCAACCCGGTGCCGATAATCCAACGGGGCTCAAGCGTATTACCGAAGTTTTGGATGCGTAGCAATACGCGTGGTAGGAGAGCGTTCCTAACAGCTGCGAAGGTATACCGTGAGGAGTACTGGAGCGTTAGGAAGAGACTCTGCCAGCATAAGTAGCGAGAAACCAGGTGAGAACCCTGGTCGCCGTAAGTCTAAGGTTTCCTGAGAAAGGTTAATCCGCTCAGGGTTAGTCGGTGCCTAAGGTGAGGCCGAAAGGCGTAGCTGATGGACACACGGTTAATATTCCGTGACCTCTGATAGTTTCGATGCGGGGACGCATCGCGGGACTGTCCTATGTAATGGTTTAAGTAGGATGGAAGCGCGAGATCCGGATAGGCAAATCCGCCGGGTCGTATGCCAGGAAAATCCGCTAAGGTTAGGCTATTAGAGACCGTACCACAAACCGACACAGGTGGACGAGTAGAATATACTCAGGCGCTCGGGTGACCGATTGTTCAGGAACTAGGCACATTAACCCCGTAACTTCGGGAGAAGGGGTGCTCTCCTCTGGAGAGCCGCAGCGAATCGCGTCAGGCGACTGTTTAACAAAAACACAGGTCTCTGCAAAGTCAAAAATACGACGTATAGGGGCTGACTCCTGCCCGGTGCCGGAAGGTTAAAAGGAGAGGTTAGCCGCAAGGCGAAGCTTTGAATTGAAGCCCCGGTGAACGGCGGCCGTAACTATAACGGTCCTAAGGTAGCGAAATTCCTTGTCGGGTAAGTTCCGACCTGCACGAATGGAGTAACGATCTGACGACTGTCTTAACAATTAGCCCGGCGAATTTGTGGTTCCGGTGAAGACGCCGGATGCCCGCAGCAAGACGGAAAGACCCCGTGCACCTTTACTATACTTTATCAATGAATTATGGGTTGTTCTGCGCAGGATAGGTGGGAGGCTTTGAACTCGGATTCTTGGGTTCGAGGGAGCCAATGGTGAGATACCACCCTGATCAACCTGTGATTCTAACCTACTCCCGTTATCCGGGAGAGGGACATTGGTAGACGGGTAGTTTGACTGGGGCGGTCGCCTCCTAAAATGTAACGGAGGCGTACGAAGCTACGTTCACTCTGTTTGGAAATCAGAGGTCGAGTGCAATGGCATAAACGTGGTTAACTGCGAGACCAACAAGTCAAGCAGATGCGAAAGCAGGTCATAGTGATCCGGTGGTTCTGTATGGAAGGGCCATCGCTCAACGGATAAAAGGTACGCCGGGGATAACAGGCTGATCGGAGCCAAGAGTTCACATCGACGCTCCGGTTTGGCACCTCGATGTCGGTTCATCGCATCCTGGGGGTGTAGAAGCTCCCAAGGGTTAGGCTGTTCGCCTATTAAAGCGGTACGTGAACTGGGTTCAGAACGTCGCGAGACAGTTCGGTCCCTATCTGCTGTGGGCGTAGGAAAATTGAGAGGGCCTGGCATTAGTACGAGAGGACCGTGCTGGACCAACCTCTTGTGATTCAGTTGTCCCACCAGGGGCACTGCTGAGTAGCGAAGTTGGGTTAGGATAAGCGCTGAACGCATATAAGCGCGAAACCTTCCTCAAGATGAGTTTTCCCAAGCATTAGCTAAGAAGGGCCGTGGTAGACCACCACGTCGATAGGACGGATGTGTAAGCGCAGTGATGCGTTGAGCTAACCGTTACTAACCGCCCGTTCGGCTTGACCATAAAATTTACTACCGACATAGCGTTAACGCTCATGTCTTGCTAGCAAACTGGTTTCCCATCAATATTCGATGTCGAAGGACTCACCAAGTCCTTCGACACAAACCAAGTCATACGACTTTGGGTGATCATAGCGTTGAGGTCACACCCGTTCCCATCCCGAACACGGAAGTTAAGCTCAACAGCCCCGATGGTACTGCGCGGGCCTCTGCGTGGGAGAGTAGGAAGTCGCCCGATTAAATCAAACGAATAGCCCCGGTTGAGCCTCCAGCTCCCGGGGCTTTCGTGTTATTGTTCCTCTACCTCCTCGATGGTCCCCTCGGTCGCTCTTCTCCTGCTCCAACTACTGCCTGCACAGGAAATCCTGCCCGCTCCAGCCCATTTCCATCTGGATGGCGACCTCTCGGAGTGGGGACTGAAACCGCGCACCTTGGCTTACTCGCCGCAGGGCTTGATCCTGGCCGGACACAGATCGATTCCGGTTCCATCGCCGGCCGACAGCCATTCCGTGCGGTTGGCGCTCCATTTTGCATACCCCAACACCGACCCCAGCGATGAGCAGTATTGGTGTCAGGCGCTCGACCCGGGTCAAAAGGAGGTGTGCGAGCGGTGGCTCGCCGAACAAAGTGGCCTGCGGACCCACCTCAGAACCATGTTCGAGCGCGAATGGCTACTTCCGCTATCTCCTTCCTCCACGACGCCGATCGCGGAGACTCGTGCAACGAAGGCATGGAGCTCTCTCACCGAGCACCAGCGCCAGGTATTCGGACCTTTGAATCCGCTGCGCCAACCCCGTCCGCGGATCCAGACTCGCATCTCCGCGTCCAACGACCCGCGTACAATCGCCTACACCTTCGAACTGCTCATCCCTTGGGACGCCCTACCGCCAGTCAACCGCACGGCAGTTGACGAGGTGTTCATCGCAACAGACGATGTCACGAGCCCGGCGCCGTACAGGATCACTCCCGCCCTCACGCTCCGGATGACGCCGTGCGAGCTTCCACTCAGCGGTGAGGCCTTCGCTTTCCTTCCGAAATCGATTGGTGACCCGATCTCGACGCTCTTCCGCCTGGACACGACGATCAACTGGATGCCCGGCATGATGCCGCAGCCCGACTGGCTTGCGCCGACGCTCAAAACAGAACAGTTGATGTCCCACCGATTGCCGGACGGTGTTGGTGGTGGGCAAATCTGCGGGTCCAGTGAGGTCACCGCCTATCGCGGTCCCAACCAGAAGGCGTCACAGTATCTGCGCTTTGGTGGGGCGCTCCGCGCCAAGAACGTCCAAGTCCGGAATCTCCCGGGCAATTGGAAACTGATCGCCGACGGACCCGTCACCGGTGTCGTGCACGAGCAAAGTTACAGCTACTGCGCGGGATGTCCCTGGACCCACTTCACTGTCTTTGCGGTTGGACCGGACGGCCGGTTTGTGGATGTCCTGACGTTGTCCAACCGCATTGGCGACATGCTGAGCGATTACAAGATCGAAGTCGCGCCGGACCTCCGGACGATCCGAGAGACATTGGTGGACCTGGTCGGTAGGCCGACCCAAATGCAGTACTGTCTGCAGTTGCCGCAAGTCGCCTACAAGCCCTGCGTCCAGTAGGTGTTATCTGCCGGCGGCGGCGGTCGCAGGCGAAGGAAACGCGATCGGACCCACCTGCTGATCCACCGCGATCTCGATGCCTGTCCGGACTACAAACTGAGGCGGTCCATACGTCAGCGGTTTATGTGGGATGGCGATCATGCGGTACGTTCCTGGCAGAACCGGTTGGGTGAACCGCCCCTGGGCATCGGGCTTTAGCAGGTAGCTGTTCATCGCCCAACGATCCGGACTGCTTCCCCAACCCGTCCATTGATAGACCAAGCGCCGGAGACTCCCCACAGCCGATTCATCCCGATTCTCTATCGACGCTTCCAGCACATAGTAGAACGCTGGATCGGCGGACACCGTACCAGAGATCATCGACGTGGGCTCCACTGGCGACCGCCAAATCTGGCACGCGCCCGGGAGGATCGATCTTGAGTCTGCGCCGCCAGACTGCCGGAAATGCGGCTCCGTCACCTGGACTCTATAGTCACCGGGCGGCATTGTCAGTTGGACGGGCGTCGCTTTGCTGGTCGCTGTCCAACTGAACCCAGGACCCTCGATACGCATGGCAAGACCCGGTATCGGTCTGCCATTCGATTGCACATCGATATTCATCGTGGCCGGTTTGCTTCTCGCCAAGTTATCCCGGAACTCCTGGACCCAAGGATGTTCTACGGGAAGGATCAGGCCGAGGCGGCAGCATGTGAAATCAACGTAGTAGCTGTTGTCCCGGCCGCGCAGTGCCAGCACGAACCTTGGCTTCTGCAAGTCATTTCCAAACCCGTAGTCGATACCTTGGACCTCAACGGTAGAGACCTTCGACACACCCCATAGAGGCTCGTCAATCTGGAATTTTGCCTTCGCTCCCCACCGATCGCCCGTGGGGGGAGACACGATGCGACCCACAAATGCTATGGAACCCGGCAGCAGCCGCGAGCAAAGAGTCTTCGGCTGTACGCAACTGCAGCTGAACGCAGCAGTCACCGGGACAGTTGCCATCACCAACAGCAACTTTCGCCAAACACCCATTGGCGATATCGTACCCCAGAACAACGAACCCTGGCTCCCTCGCCGGGGACGCCTGACGGCGCCCCCGGACGCCGGAGCCCACCCACTACTGTTGCGGAGCCTTCAACGGTGCAGGTTCCAGGCGAATGTCGGCGCTGATCTGTTGAATCACGCCGGTGATCTCACCGGGGTAATGAACCGTCAGGAACGTCGCCTTCTTCGGATCGCCGTCTTCAAACCCGAAGCTGATCAACGCTGTCTCCCCTTCATCCGGACCCGTTGTGGAATACCGCGTCACCGTACGACCCAACAGCGCCACCACCTGTCGAGTCTTACCGGTGGCGGTGACCTTGAACTGGTGCCAGCGAATCTGTTCCAAGTGAAGATCAGTTGCCACCGCTACATTTGGAGCGGTGAGCGGTGGTGCCTCCGGCAATGGCAGGGGCGTTCCACCCGGAACGATGAATTGCCAGATGCGAAGGATTCGCGCCCCTCGGTTGAACTCAATCCGGCCCCTCAGTTCCAACTGTCCGCTCTGCAGTTGTGCGAGCACCTCCACCGGTATAGCCAATGCGCCCGGCGAGGCGGCGAAAATAGAGTTCAACGGCACCCGGCCCTCGATGGTAAGTTCCGCGATCTGGGGTTCATATGGCGAGCCAACCTGTGCCGCCAGGGGTAGGCTAGCTGCCAGTAACGCAGTCAGAAAAAGTGGTTGCAAGTTGCGTGACATCATGCATTCAGGCTACGCCGCGTTTCCCTTTGTTTCCAGAGACATAGCGTGTCATGTCGCGACTTGGCGTGACTTGTCGTATGATCGGTCTGTATCCCAGAAGGAGGAATCGCAGTGGCCATACCGCTACCGGGACCTTCCGCACGCCGCAAGCTGGATTCCTGGAAGGAAATCGCCAGCTATCTTCGCGTGTCGGTTCGGACCGTGCAGCGCTGGGAAGAGCAGAATGGCCTCCCGGTCTATCGAGTCCGGAAGGACAAAGCCGCTGGGGTATTCGCCTACGCCGACGAGTTGGACACCTGGCAGCGGTCTCGCGTTCTGGAGCCGGAAGAGGCTCGCCGCGGGGAGAGCGACCTCGCCGTGGTCGCGCCTGAAGCCGAAGTCGAACCCGAACCGGAAATCGAACCCGCGCCAATTCCACAACCTACTGAAGAGCCGCCCGCTACCGTAGGCAAGCGAAACTGGCGCCGTCTCGTCCCCCTTGCGGCCGCTGCTGTTTTCGGACTGGGTGCCCTGGCCTGGGCGATCTCTGACGGCTGGATTCTAGGTTCGGCCAACCAACCCATCGGACCCCTGGTCACGGAGCGGGTGACCTCGAACCCAGGTCTCGAGAGCCAAGTGGACGTCTCGCCCGCGGGCGATCGCATCGCCTACGGCTGGATGGCCGACGGTCTGCAAGGCATCGGCATTCAGGAGCTTGCCACCACAACCACTCGCCGCATCACCTCCGGAGTGGCGTCCGAATTCTCACCGCAGTGGGGCCCCGACGGCGTACATCTTGCCTTTCTGCGCCACGTCGGCGGCATCACGTCGGACCTGATGCTGTACGACGGCAAAACCGTACAGCGCATTGACTCGGTGAGCGGAGAGGACTGGCAGGATACCTTCCGCGCCGGACCCTTCCTCGCATGGATGCCCGATGGAAAGTCCATTCTGGTCACCGGGTGCGATGCCCGCCGGACCCAATGCTGGATCGAAGCCATCGACCTCGCCACCCGCAATCGACGCCGCGTAATCAACGTCAACAATGCCATCTTCGGCCTCGCACTTTCGCCCAATGCCGAAAAGCTGGGCCTGCTGCTGGTGGAGGAAGGAAGACCCAAGGCCTATGCTGTTCCCCTGGACGCATCCGGGCAGGCAGCCGGACCCTTGACGCCGGTCTCACCTTCCAAGCTTTCCCAATACTCCTTGCAGTGGCTGCCCGATTCGCGTCCGATCTTCCTGCAATCTCCTCTGTTCGGATCGCCCTCCGAGCTCGGCGGCAGCCTCCCTGAACTTCACGTGGGTGCCGGCGACGCCGGCCGTCCTGTGTCGCTGAGACACTCTGGACCCAACGTCCTGTTTGACGTATCGCGCGACGGCCGTATCTACTGGACCACGGTTCCCTTCGACACCAGCATGCGAGCCTACCAGCCGCAAACCGGTGACTTGGGCAAAACGATCTGTGATTCCACCAGCATGGAACGCTTCCCCCGTTTGTCGCCCGACGGTCGATCGCTGGTATTCGTAACCAATCGCGACGGTGCGGGAAACATCGCAATCTGTGACCTCGAATCGCAACAGATTGAGTACGTGACACGGCGAGGGGACGGTGGCACCTGGGCCCCCACCTGGTCGCCCGATGGCAAAGCTGTTGCCTTTACCATGAATGAGCCGGGGCAACCTTCACGACTGGTGATCTGGCGTCGCGGTCAGCCACTGAGTAAGATCACGCCAACCACCTTCTTCGCCACCGCACCCGTCTGGTCGCCGGACGGCAGCACGCTCTACTTTCTCGGTACTTCTGCGGGAATCCGTCACCTGTATAGCATTCGTCCTGATGGCACGAAGCTAACCGATCTGGGAGAAACCAAGTCCTCCAACCTGGAAGCGCGACAGGACGGACGGCTCTGGCTGCAGGAGGCGGAGAGCCTCATCCTCTGGGACCCGCGTTCCGGACAACGTCAGAGCATCGCGATGCCCATCGACCGCGCAGCTCTCCGTGGACTGGATCGCGATGGCTTGGGCGCGTACCTGAACCGGAAAGTAGAGCCCGGCATTTACGGAAACGAAGGATGGGTGTACAACGAAGGCCAGCCGCCGCGCCGGATCACTCCCGCCATGCCGCGTGTCATGGGCTGGCACTACACCCAGACCGGTATGTCGATCGCCGTCGTCCACGAACCGCCGGAAGGCGACATCTACCGCTCCGAACCCGTACCTTAGAAACACGGGCCAACCCCTTACCCGTCAATGCTTTCAGATCCTTTCAGATCCCTTCAGGATCATCCTTACCCCACCCGCTCTACCCTCACTTGCAGGACTCTATGCGACTTCACCTGCAACTCACTTTACTCTCCATACTCCTAACCCCCGCGGCCGTCCTCCACGCCGACGTCCTCGACTTCACAGACAACTCCATCTGCTCCAACCAAATGGACGGCTCAGGACCCATCGTCTTCTGTATCGCGAACGGCGCGGGCATCAACCAAGCCTATGGCGACACCGCATTCATCAATGTCTCCTACCAGGCAGGACCCAACCCCGGCATCACCCTCCAGCGCTGGGACACCGGCTACAGCGACCTTTCCTATGTCGCCTACGGCTACTTCGGCGCCAACGTCGCCTCCATTACCTTGACCCCCACCGCCGGCTACCAGGTGACCTTGAATAGCTTCAACCTCGGCACCACGCCGCCCAACGTCTCCCGCGACGCCACCGTCACCGTCACCGACATCGGCACCAATACCGTTGTGTACACCGGCAGCTTCACCGGTGCCAATCAGGTGGGCGCCACTGCCGCCTTTGGTGCACCGGGCGTCACCTCCGCCGCAGGACTCCGCATCAGCTACGGCATCGACGTCTTCAATGTCGCCATCGATAACATCAACTTCACCACCGCTGCCGTACCGCCGCCGCCGCCCACCGGCGTACCCGAACCTTCGGAACTCGTAGCCTCCGCCGCTGCGTTACTCCTTGCCGCCGCCACTTCCACGCGAAGTCGCCTCAGGACCCGCCGCGGCCAAGGCAACCTCTAACCCAAGGCTCCGGCCGCGCTCCAACGTTTGCGACAGCAACGCCGGATTCTGCAACGCCGAAAACAGATCCACGGCTTTCGCAAACATTGGACCCGCCTCCGCAGTCCGGCGGCTGGATGCCAGAGCATGGGCCAGGTTCGCATACGCATGGGCGACGCCTTCGCGATCCTGGTCCTCTTGCGCAATCCGCAGACTCTCGCCCGCCGCACGATGGGCCTCGTCAAACCGGCGCTGGCCCAGCAGTGCCTCGGTCACGCCGGTGTACCACCCGGTACGCGCGAGGCCCAGTCCGTGGACATCCATGCGCATCCCTTCGCGGTACACCTGTTCGGCCGCGCTGTAAGATCCGGAGGCCAACAAAACCGCCCCCAATCCGTTGAGCGCGTGCGCCCGTTCCCGATCGTTGCCCGCAAGGCGTGTGAGCCGCAGGGTCTGCCGGTAGGCCGCCGCAGCCTCCTCGGGACGCCGCTTTCCCAACGCCGCATTGCCTTCCACTCTCGCTCCCGCCGCCAGACACAGCAGATCCCCAGCATCCCGGTAGATTCGCCTCGCCTTGGCACGCCAGACCTCCGCCTCACCTTCCCGGCCCTGGTTCATCATCGCGCCTGCTGCGAGCAACGCCGCTTTACCCGCCATCGAATCGGTCCGCCGCTGCCGTTCGGCCTCGCCTACGGCCTTCCGCGCGAACTCCTCCACCGGCTTCATCTTCTGAAAATGGCCTTCCACCCGCGCCGACGCGAGCAACCATCGCGGATCCTGCGCCGCCTGCGGCCACAGTCGCGAAACAGCAGCCAAAGTCGACCGTGCGGCCTCCCCGTCCCGCGCCTGGAACTGCGCTTCTGCCAGATCCAACCCCGCTTGCGGATCTTCGGGGCGCCTTGCCCAGGCAGCGCCCAACTGCTGTACCGCGCCCTTCCAATCCCCTTTTGCCGCCGACACGAACCCTGCCGCTTCGGGACGGCCTTCGAGCAAAGCGACCGCCTCGCGCCAACGTCCCAACTGGTACAGCGTGACCCCCAGCGCCACCCGCACTTCGCGATCCTCGGGCGATACTGCCAGCGCCTCGCGCAATGGCCGCACGGCGGCGCTCCAGTGGCCGGACCGGTACGCCGCAAACCGATCCGCGCGCCCGGAAACCTTCGCGGGCAGCAGCTTTTGGACCCCGGTCGCGAAGTCCCCGACTGCCCCAGTCCACTCCCGTGCGGACCTCGCGCCCGGCAACTGCATGCGGATCGTCACCTGCCCAGCCGCCGCATCCACCCTGTAGGACCCCGTGACACGATCCTTGCTGTCCGATCCTGATGCCGCTTCCTCCCACCAGTCCGGCGCCGGAAGCCCCAGTCGAGCGGCCGTCAACTCGGCGAGCGACGCGGATAGCCATTCGTCTTCCTCCTTGCCGACCTCGTTGACGAATGCTGCCACGCGAATCGACGGTTCGCCTGGTGAGATCCGCCAAAGTCCCACTCCGCCGATGAAGATGACCAAGAGGACCGCGAAAACCCTCGGCAAGCCCGAGCGACCCTGTACCTCTCCAACGGGCTCTTCCGCCACCTCGCCCACAAACCGGTACCCCAGATTCGGGATCGTCGCGATGTACTTCGGTTCCTGCCGGCTATCGCCCAGCAGCTTACGCAGACTGCTGATGCACTGGTTGAGGCTGTTCTCAGTCACCGCGACCCCCTGCCACACCCGCGACATCAGCTCTTCCTTCGTCACCGTACGCTGCCGCTCCGCGATCAGGATCGCCAAAACGTCCAGCGCCCGCGCCGGGACCTGTAAGACAAGCTCGCCGCGCGTCAGCCGCCGTCGCTCCGTATCCAGCGCAAAACCATCGCCGAACCGAAATGCCGCCATTTGCTCTGAAGTGGCTCCGCCGCCCGAAACGTCACGATGCAACAAATCCGCAGGACCAGGGATCTATCGCATGAAAGGGGTGTACACACAAATGAAAAGACTATTCCAAAACTTTCTACTTCCGGCGATTTGTTTGACCTTGGCCGCACCTGCGATAAAAGCCATTGACCTTCCTGCTCGAGGCCAGCAAATCGTTGTACGAACCATTGATTCCATTGAGTCCCGTGACGGCCGCGCCGGACAAACCTACCGCGCGAGCCTCGAACAACCTTTGATTGTCGACGGCCGCCAGGTCGCGCCACGCGGGGCCGATGCCACGCTGCGTATACAAGAGGTGGAAGAGGCCGGACGTATCAAGGGCACGGCAAATCTGAAGCTCGTCGTATCGGAAGTGCGAATGAACGGCGTGATGCAGTCCGTCACCACCGAACCTGTCGCGATGGAAAGCAAGGGCAAAGGCAAGAGCACAGCGGTCAAGACCGGTGTCGGTGCGGGTATCGGTGCCGCCCTCGGCGCGATCTTCGGTGGTGGTAAGGGTGCGGCCATCGGCGCTGCCAGTGGCGGTGCGGCCGGCGCAACCGTCTCCGCCGTCATGAAGGGACCGGAAATCAAAATCCCCTCCGAATCCGTCCTGACATTCCAAGTGCAGTAAAAACTTTTTAAAGTAGAACGACTCTTTCAAAAGCGGACCCCACTCGGGTCCGCTTTTTCTATGCCTATCTCTCTGTAAGCAGAGGGGTTAATTGGCCGCTAAGCCAAAGAAAAATACGCCTTTTCTGCTAGGCAACCCCAATTCTTCATGCTAGACTAAGCGAGATAATCCGAAGAGTAAGCTGTGTTCAACTTCGGGAACGCTGTGAATTCTGCAGTGAGACCGCAATGCTTGCAGTCATTGCGCAAAAAATCCATTCCTGCTATAACTAGTACTTCGAAGACTACCGGGAGGCGGTCGCGAAACACTCATGCCTGCGATATTTCCTAGGTCTGCTGACCTTTATATGAAGATCGGCGGCCTCGTCGTCGCGGTGGGGCTATTTGTTGTTGTGCACGCCGGCATCTTTGCCGCGCACCCTAAGGTGGCTGACGTTGGGTACCAACCCGAACAGCCTGTGCCTTATAGCCACAAACTCCACGCGGGTACGATGGGGCTCGATTGTACCTATTGCCATTACACCGTCACCAAGGCTGCGTTCTCCGCAGTTCCCCCGACGGAAGTTTGCATGAACTGCCACAAGCAGGTCAAAGTCAAAAGCGAGCGTCTGGAGCCTGTGCGCCAGAGCTATGAGACCGGCAAGCCCGTCGAATGGCTCAAAATCCACAAGCTCCCCGATTACGTGTACTTTAACCACCAGGCGCACGTCACTGCCGGCGTAAGCTGCGTCAGCTGCCATGGCCGCGTCGACCAGATGGTCGAGGTTCGCCAGGTGGAGCCGCTCAACATGGGCTGGTGTGTGAGTTGCCATCGCGACCCCGCCTCCCGTCTCCGTCCCGCCCACTTGGTTACCAAGCTGGACTGGGTGCCGGATCGCGATCCTGCCGTTATCGGCCGCGAAATCATCGCTGCAAAGAATATCAATCCGCCTACGAATTGCTCGGGGTGCCACCGCTAATGTCGAAACTCGTCCAATTGAACCCGAATCAACCGGGTCCGAAATACTGGCGCTCGCTCGGCGAGTTGTACAACAAGCCTGAGTTCCGCGCTTGGGTGGACCAGGAGTTTGCCGGCGGGGCCGCGGAAGCCATGGATCATGGTTCGCGCCGTACGGTTCTCAAAGTCATGGCCGCTTCCTTCGGCTTGGCTGGCCTCACCGCCTGCCGCCGTCCGGAAGAGAAGATTCTGCCCCTCTCGCGCGGTGTCGAAGGTCAGATCCCCGGCAAGGCCGAGTATTATGCCTCGCAGGTGACGTTCTCTGGGGTGTCCACCGGCGTGCTGGTGGAAACCTACGACGGCCGCCCCACCAAGATCGAGGGCAACGACAAGCATCCCACCTCGTTCGGTGCGACCAACGCGCTGACCCAGGCCTCCGTTCTCAATCTGTACGATCCGGACCGTTCGAAGACGCCTCTGAATAAGGGTCGCGACTCGAGCTGGAAGGCGCTGCAGGATGGCGTCAAGGCGTTGGGCCTCGGTGACGGTACGGGTGTAGCGGTGTTGTCCGAGCTCGTGAATTCGCCGTCGCTCGATGCGATGCGCAAGTCGGTGCTCGCCAAGTATCCCAAGGCCAAGTGGGTCGAATGGGAGCCGGTGGCGTACCCCGGTCCGCAGGCCGGCGCGATGCTCGCCTTCGGTCAGGCAGTGGAAACCCTGCCGCAGTACGACAAGGCGAAGGTTATCCTGTCGCTCGATTACGACTTCCTCGGTATCGATTCGCCGTCGATTCTGCCCACCAAGCAGTTTGCCGACGGCCGCCGCATCGGCGAGCATGCCGAGTCGATGAATCGTCTGTACATTGTCGAAGGGCAGTTTTCGCTCACCGGCGCGACGGCGGATCATCGCCTGCGCATGAAGGTGTCGGAAGTGAAATCCTTCGCCATGCAGTTGGCGGAAGCCTTCGGCGTTCTTCCCTCCGGCCTCAACGTTCTCGGCAATACCGACAAGAAGACCAAATTCCTCAATGCGCTGGTGAAGGACCTCAAGGCCAACACCGGTGCGGCTCTGGTCGTCGCGGGTCCCCGCCAGCCGGCGGTTGTTCATGCGATCGCGCACTTGATCAATGGAGCGTTGAACGCGCCGGTCACCTACGCGGCAAGCCCGGCTGCAGCCGCAGATCCGGTCGCGGCGATCAAGCAGTTGACTGCGGACATCAATAGCGGCGCGGTGTCGACCCTGGTGATCCTGGGCGGCAACCCCGCCTTCAGCGCCCCCGCCGACCTCCGCTTTGCCGATGCCATCGGCAAGGTTCGCACTTCGATCCACCTCGGTCTTGATGTGGATGAGACCGCGAAAATCGCCACCTGGCATGTCCCGCAGGCCCATGCGCTCGAATGCTGGGGCGACGGCCGCGCCATCGACGGTACGATCTCGATCCAGCAGCCGATGATCGCGCCGCTATACGGCGGCAAGAGTGCTATCGAGCTCGTCGACATGATCTTCAACGGCAACGCCAACCCCAAGGGTGGCGACCTGGTGAAGAACTACTGGATGGCGCAGCTTCCGGGCGACAAAGAAAATAGCTGGCGTACGGCCATTCACGACGGCATCGTCGCCGGCTCCGCTGCTGCGGCCATCAAGCCGGCGGCCAGCGCCGAACGCATTCGCGCCGCGGCTGCTTCCGAACCCAAGCCCACGGGGCAGGGTATGGAAGTCAGCTTTTATCCGTCGGCCACCTGTTATGACGGCCGGTTCGCCAACAACGGCTGGATGCAGGAGTGTCCGGATCCGATGACCAAGATCGTCTGGGGCAACGCAGCATTGTTGTCGCCCAAGACGATGCGCGACAAGAATCTCGAAAACAACGATCTCATCAAGCTGACGGTGAGCGGCCAGTCCCTCACTCTGCCCGTGATGGTGCAGCCCGGCATGGCGGACAACGCCGTGTGGCTCAACCTCGGGTACGGCCGCAAGGAAGTGGGCCGCGTCGGCGAGGGTGTTGGTTTCAATGCGTACGCGGTGCGCACCACCAATGGCTACTGGGTAGCCGAGGGTGCGAGTGTCGAAAAGGACGGCGGTACGTTCAAGGTCTCGACCACGCAGGAGTGGAACTCGATGACCGAACCGCAGCTGCCCATCGGTACGCCGAAGACCCGTCCGATCGTGCGTGAAGCGACGATCGAGGAGTACAAGAAGAATCCCAAGTTTGCGGAAGAGATGGTGGAGCATCCGCCGCTCGAATCGCTGTACCCCGAGTGGGCGTACGACAAGGGCTTCCAGTGGGGCATGGCGATCGACCTGAACGCCTGCACCGGTTGCAATAGCTGCATCATCGCCTGCCAGGCGGAAAACAACATCCCGATCGTCGGCAAGAACGAAGTGATGCGCGGCCGCGAAATGCACTGGATTCGTCTGGACCGTTACTACACGGGTTCCGAAGACGATCCGCAAGCGGTAACGCAGCCCGTCAACTGCATGCAGTGCGAAAACGCGCCGTGCGAAAACGTCTGCCCGGTGGCGGCGACGGTACACTCGCCCGAAGGCTTGAACGACATGGCGTACAACCGCTGCGTCGGCACCCGCTACTGCGCGAACAACTGCCCGTACAAGGTGCGCCGCTTCAACTTCCTGAACTGGCACAAGAACATCACGGAAGTGGAAAAGATGGTCCACAACCCCGATGTCACGGTTCGTATGCGCGGCATCATGGAGAAGTGCACCTACTGCACGCAGCGCATCTCCCGCAAAAAGATTGAGATCAAGGCGGACGCCCGGCGCGAAAACAAGCCGGTGGTCCTGAAGGATGGCGAATTGCAGACGGCCTGCCAGCAGGTGTGTCCGGCCGACGCCATCGAGTTCGGCAATATTCTGGACCCGGAAAGCCGGGTCGCGAAGCTGAAGAAGCAGGAGCGCAACTACGCCATGCTCGCGGAATTGAACGTCAAGCCGCGCACGACGTACCTTGCGAAGCTCCGCAACCCCAATCCGGAGTTGGCATAACATGGCTGCTCACAACAACAGTGCTGCAAACCACCCGCTTCTCGAAGTGAACCCGCCGCTGGTATTGGGCGGGCAGTCCTACCACGACGTCACCGAGTCGGTCTCTTCGATTTCCGAAGGCAAGACCCCCAAGCAGTGGTACATCCTGATTTCGATTACCGCCTCGATCACCGTCATGCTCTTCGGCATGTTGGCGTATCTGGTGGCCAACGGCATCGGCGTCTGGGGCAACAACGCCCCGGTCTACTGGGCCTGGGATATTACCAACTTCGTGTTCTGGATCGGTATCGGCCACGCCGGTACTTTGATTTCGGCGATTCTGTTCCTGTTCCGTCAGAAGTGGAGAACGTCGATCAACCGTTCGGCCGAAGCGATGACGCTTTTCGCCGTGGCCTGCGCGATGATCTTCCCGCTGTTCCACACCGGCCGTCCGTGGCGCGCCGCCTACTGGCTTGGCCCCACGCCGAATCCGGACCTCGTGATGTGGCAGAACTTCCGTTCGCCCCTCATGTGGGACGTGTTCGCCGTGTCCACCTACGCGACGGTATCCGCACTCTTCTGGTACGTCGGCCTGGTTCCCGATCTCGCGACCCTTCGTGATCGCGCCCGCGGCATCCGCCAGCGCATCTTTCATATCGCGAGTCTCGGTTGGCGCGGTTCGGCCCGCCACTGGCGCAACTACGAAATGGCCTACCTGATCCTGGCCGGCATTTCGACCCCCCTCGTGCTCTCCGTGCACACCATCGTGTCGTTCGACTTTGCGACCTCGGTGCTCCCCGGCTGGCACACCACGATCTTCCCGCCGTACTTCGTTGCGGGCGCCATCTTCTCCGGGTTTGCCTGCGTGTTGACCCTGCTCATCATCGCCCGCTGGGCGCTGAACCTCGAGCACCTCATCACCTTGAAGCACCTCGAGAACATGAACAAGGTCATCCTGGTCACGGGCTGGGTGGTCGGTCTCGCTTACGGTACGGAATTCTTCATCGCCTGGTACTCGGGCAATCCGTATGAACAGTTCGTGTTCATCAACCGTGCGTTCGGGCCGTACGCCTGGGCCTACTGGACGATGATCAGCTGCAACGTGATCTCGCCCAACTTCTTCTGGTTTAAGAAGCTGCGCAATTCGATTCCGGTGATGTTCGTCCTCTCGCTGGTGGTGAACGTCGGTATGTGGTTCGAGCGCTTCGTGATTATCGCGACCTCGCTGCATCGTGACTTCCTGCCGTCGAGCTGGGGCTACTTCCAGCCCACCTACGTCGACATCTGCACCTTTATCGGAACGATCGGTCTGTTCCTCACGCTGTTCCTGCTGTTCTGCCGCTTCCTGCCGATCATCGCGATCTCGGAAGTGAAGGGTGTGCTTGCCGAGCAGCGCAACCCGGGTCCGGGTGTGGTGGCAACCTCAAAGGTTGTCGACCCCAAGTTTGAACCCGTGCCGGTCGCGGTCGGCACCACCGAAGGGAGCGGACACTAAGCCATGGCCAACAACCACGCTGGTCTTCCCTCACCCACTTTGGGCGATCTGGTTCTGCCCAAGCTGTACAGCCTGTTTGGCATCGCCAACAAGGACAGCCTTTACGGCGCGGTAGCTGAGTTTGAAGACGGACCCCAACTGGTCGCCGCGGGCGCCAAGGTCAAGGAAGCCGGTTACACCAAGCTCGATGCCCTGTCGCCGTTCCCGGTGCACGGCATCGACGATGCGATCGGCGTACCCCGCTCGATCCTGGGCTTTATCGTCATCTGCATCGCCTTCTGCGGGACCTTTGCTGCGTTCCTGCTCATGTGGTACACCGGCGCCTACTCGGGGCCGCAGATTCCTGGTTGCGAGCTGGTCGGACTCTGCTCCTATCCGCTTGTAATTGGCGGCAAGCCGCTGTTCCACTGGGTGTTCGGCCTGCCGATCATGTTCGAACTGTCGATTCTGTTCGCGGCGTTTGCCAGCGTCATTGGTATGTTCGCGCTGAACGGCCTCCCCCGCATGCACCACCCCACCTTCAACTACTCGGGCATCCATCGCGCGACGGACGACCGCTTCATGCTCGTCGTCGAAGCGTCCGACCCGAAGTTCAAGGCCGAAGAGACTCTCGAACTGCTCCGCTCCCTTGGCGCCGTACACGCCGAACTCGTGGAGGACAAGTAAACGCCAATGAAAAATCTCCTCCAGGACCGTTTGCTCTGGTTTGGCGGCTACGTGCTGTCGCCCACCGCCGCGATCCTCACCGGTCTGCTCATGCTGTCCGGCTGCTCGATCTCGGAAACCACGCGCCGGCCTCCGATTGAAGTCTGGGACGACATGGACCGCCAGGAAAAGTTCAAGGCGCAGTCCCCGGTGGGTAAGGATCTGTATGGCGTGTTTGAGGACAAGCGCTCCAACCGCCGTCCGGTCGAAGGCACCATTGCCCGCGGCCACCTCGCGCTCAATGAGCCGTCTGTTACGGGTCTGGTCAACGCCAACACGTACCTCGGGCAGAACCCTGTTCCGCTCGACGAAGCAGTATTGAAGCTCGGCCACGACAAGTATCAGGTGTATTGCACGCCGTGCCACGACGGCATGGGTTCGGGCAAGGGTATCGTGAACATCCGCGAGCCCAACTACAAGCCTGCGAATCTTATGGATGATCGCATCAAGGCCTTCTCCGACGGTCAGATTTACTACACCATCACCAACGGCAAGGGCAACATGCAGCCCTATCACCTGCAGCTATCGCCGCGCGAGCGCTGGGCCGTAGCCTACTACGTCCGCGCCCTGCAGCGCGCCCATTCCGGCACCCTTGCCGATGTGCCCGAAGATAAGAAGGGATCTATCCAGTAACCATGGCCGGTCATCACCACGATCACGCCGTCGACTCGTATCAGCTGGATCCTGGCAAGTGGTCCACGGGACGCAACGTGCTGGCGTTTATCGCCCTGTTGTCCTGGGCCCTGCTCGGTTTCGGCTACTTCAACGACCACGAACGGTTCTTCCAGTCTTATCTCGTGGCCTTCTGCATGGGCACCTTCATCATTCTGGGCGCGACGTTCTTTGTGTATGTCCAGTATCTGACCGGGTCCGCCTGGTCCGTGCCCATCCGCCGCATTCTCGAAAACATCATGGTGTCGATTCCGATCGGCGCTCTGCTGTTCATCCCCATCGCCTTTGCCGGCGTTGACGATCTCTATAAGTGGGCCAAGCCGGAGGCGATCTCCGATGCCCTGATCCAGGCGAAGAAGGCGTTCCTGAATGTCGGCGGCTTCCGCCTCCGCGCCGGAATCCTCTTTGCTCTGTGGTCCATCTGGGCCTTCGCCATCTGGACCTCGTCCACCAAGCAGGATAAGACCAAGTCCATCGAACAGATGAAGACCTCGTCCCGCTGGGCCGCTCCCGGACTCCTCGTGGTCTGCCTCACCGGCTGCCTCGCGGCCTTCGAGTGGATCATGTCGCTGGACCCGCACTGGTACTCGACGATCTTCGGCCTCTACTGCATGGCCGGCGGCTGCGTCGCGATGTGGGCCACTGTGACCTTGATCTCCCTGGGCTTCCGGTCCAACGGCGTACTCGCCAATACGATTACCGTCGAGCACTACCATGACCTCGGCAAGTGGATGTTCGCGCTGAGCGTCTTCTGGACGTACCTCGCGGCTTCGCAGTACCTGCTCATCTGGTACGCAAGCATTCCGGAAGAAACGATCTATTACAAGGAGCGTATGCACGGCTCCTGGGCCTGGGTCAGCGTACTCCTGCCGATCGGACGTTTCGTGGTTCCGTTTGCCCTGCTGGTCGGACGTTCGGCCAAGCGCAATTTGAAGGTCCTGCGCATTGCGGCGATCTGGATTCTGTTCATGGAATTCGTCGACATGTACTGGATGATCATGCCGAACTTCCACGAGTACGCGCACGGCTTCCATCTGCACTGGCTGGACCTCGCCGCTCTGGGCGGTGTGTTCAGCGTCTACGGTTTGGTTTTCTGGAGCCGCTTCAAGTCGAACTCCCTGGTTGTGGAAGGCGACATGCGGTTCGAACAGGGTCTGCACTTCCATCAGGTGTAAGGTATGAGCGATCATCAACCAGTTGTCCAAGCGGGAAATGAAGGGTTTGATCCCACAGAAGTGGATGCCGTAACAGCGTCTATCTTCGGTGGCGTAATCATCCTCATCATCATCGCGGTGTTTATCGGCGTCACTCTGTTCTGGGATAAGTTCCTGGTGGGACGTTACCGTACGGTCGTCGAGGCCGCTCCCAACCAGCAGCTCGAAGAGTTGCACAAGAGCGAAGCCAAGGCTCTGGGCGGATATTCGTATGTGGACAAGTCCAAGGGGCAGGTCCGCATCCCGATTGACCGGGCCATGCAGTTGCTTGTTGAAGAAGTGAAGGCCGGCAAGGCACCGTACAGCACCAAGGATGCGCCCAAGGTGGCCGATCCGGCCGACGGTGCTGCCGCTGCTGCTCCTGCTGCTGCCGCGACCCCGGCACCGGCCCATTAATTGATAAATAGAAGTCCCGCTGTCCCAGACGCCGAATCGAAAAGAAAGGAGAGACAAAAAACATCATGCGCAACATCGCTCTGGCCACGCTCGCTGCCGCCGCCAGCCTGTTCGCGGACGGTGCTTCTTCCGGCCACGGCCCGAATAAGCAGCCGCTCATGGCGCAGGGTTTGGAAGTCGACGAGAACGTCAACCGTTCGATCGATCTGAATCTCTCGTTTCTCGCTGAGGACGGCTCGGAGCGCAAGCTTTCGGAGTACTTCGGCAAGGGACGCCCGGTCGTCCTCAACCTCGTCTATTACGCCTGCCCGAGCCTCTGCAACATGGTCCTCAACGGCCAGACGCAGGCCATGAAGGCGCTCGAAACCTGGACCCCCGGGAACGAGTATGACGTGGTGACGATCAGCATCGACCCTCGCGAAACGCCCAACGACGCCGCCGAAAAGCGCAAGACGTACGAAAAGGCTTTCGGACGCCCCGCCCCCGGCTGGCACTTTCTGGCCGACACCAAGGGTCACGCCAAAATGCTGGCCACCCAGATGGGCTACAAGTACCGGTTTGATGAAGGCCGCAATCAGTATGTCCACCCGGCCGCCATCATGGTTCTGAGCCCGGAAGGCAAGATTGCCCGCTACCTGTACGGCACGCGGTTTACCTCTTTCAACCTCAAGATGGCGATCACCGAAGCCCGCGAAGGCAAAGGCCGGTTCAGCCTCGAAAAGGCATTGCTGTTGTGTTACCAGTACGACCCCAACGCCAAGGGCTACGTAGTCCTGGCGGAGAATCTGATGCGGGGCGGTGCGCTGGTGAGTGTTCTGGTTCTGGGCGCCATGTTGTGGCGCTTCTGGCTTTGGGAAAAGAAACGCGCCAAGCAGCATCCGAGCGCCTTTTCTTCGCAACCCGCGGCCCGTTAACGAAGTGAGATTTTCATAATCCTATGGAATGGCTTAGAGCTTTCATGTTGCCCGAACAGGGCTCCCAGCACGCCCGGAACGTGGACCTGCTGTTCATGGCGCTGTTCTGGCTCAATGTCTTTTTCTTTGTGTTGGTCGCAGGGCTCGCCATCTACTGCGTATACGCGTTCAAACGCCGTGAAGGCGTCAAGACGCCGCACATTACGCACAACCTGGCGCTCGAGCTGATCTGGAGCGTGATCCCCACCATCCTCGTCATCGGCGTGTTCTTCTGGGGCGCTGCCGGATACCTGGACTACGCGGTCGCCCCCGGCAACTCGCTGGAGATCGCGGTGACCGCCAAAAAGTGGAACTGGAGTTTCACCATGCCGGACGGCTCTGTGTACGGCAAGGACATCCAGATCCCCGTCAACACCAACGTCAAGTTCGTCATGACCTCCAACGACGTGCTGCATGACTTCTACGTCCCGGCCATGCGCGTCAAACACGACGTCGTCCCCAACCGCTACACCGAAGTCTGGTTCAACGCGGAAAAGGAAGGCACGTACCACTTGGCCTGCGCCGAGTACTGCGGCAAGAGCCACTCGGACATGGCGGGCAGCATCAAGGTCGTGAGCGCGGCTGAGTACGAGAAATGGCTGGTCAACGGTCCGCCGGAATGGGAAACCATGAAGCCCGAAGACCTCGGCAAGATCGCGTATGAGGCCTATGGCTGCAACACCTGCCACTCGGTGGACGGCTCGAAGAATACCGGCCCCACCTGGAAGGGCTTGTACGGCCGTACGGAAAAGCTCGCGGACGGCTCCTCCGTCGTCGCCGACGAAGCGTACATCGAAGAATCTATCAACTACCCGGGCCGCAAAGTGGTCGCGGGTTACGAAAATCAAATGCCGGCGTTTGAGGGGCAGATCAAGCCAAAACTGTTCAAGGGTTTGATCGCCTACATCAAGTCGCTAAAGTAAGGAATACGGGAGGAAGAGGAAACCATGGCTGATATACTAACTTCCCCACACGTCGGCGCAGACGTACAGCACGGCAAGGAAATCGACTACATCGAGGCCAAAAAAGGCATTTGGTCCTGGATGTCCACGGTCGACCACAAGCGCCTGGGGCTCATGTACCTGTGGGCGGTGGTGGCCAACTTCATCGTTGGCGGCATCTTCGCGCTGCTCGTGCGCATTACCCTGCTCACCGGCAATCACGGCGACAACTACTTCATCAGTGCCGAACTGTACAACCGGTTCTTCACCCTGCACGGCATCGTCATGGTGTTCCTGGTGATCATCCCGTCCGTGCCCGGTGCTCTCGGCAACTTCGTTCTACCACTCATGCTCGGGGCCAAAGACGTGGCCTTCCCGCGCATGAATCTGGCCAGCTTCTGGATCTACACGTTGGGCAACCTGATGGCCATCGGCGCCATCGCCCTCGGCATGGTGGACACCGGCTGGACCTTCTACACGCCCTATAGCTCCACCACCAACGGTCCGGTAAGCCTTATGGCGCTCGCAGCCTTCACCCTCGGCTTCTCGTCGATCTTCACCGGCATCAACTTTATCGCCACCGTGCACAAGCTTCGCGCTCCCGGCATGGGCTGGTTCGATATGCCGCTGTTTGTCTGGGGCATCTACTCCACCTCGCTCATCCAGGTTTTGGCGACCCCTGTCGTCGGCATCACGCTGGTGCTGCTGACCATCGAACGCGCCTGGGGCATCGGTGTGTTTGACGCCTCCAAGGGTGGCGATCCGGTACTCTTCCAGCACTTCTTCTGGTTCTACTCGCACCCGGCCGTGTACATCATGATTCTGCCGGGCATGGCCGTGATCTCGGAAATCATCCCGACCTTCTCGGCCAAGACGATCTTCGGCTACAAGGCCATCGCGTACTCTTCGGTCGCCATCGCGCTCATCGGCTTTCTCGTTTGGGGACACCACATGTTTCCGAGCGGCCAGAGTCAGCTTGCCAGCCTGATCTTTTCGTTCCTCACCTTCCTTGTCGCGATTCCGTCCGGCATCAAGGTGTTCAACTGGCTCGCCACCATGTGGCGCGGCAACATCTCGCTCGACACCCCGATGGTTTGGGCCGTCAACTTCCTGCTGCTGTTCACCATCGGCGGTTTGACCGGTATCTTCCTCGGCGCCCTGTCCACCGACATCCACCTGCACGACACGTACTTCGTCGTTGCCCACTTCCACTACGTGATGATGGGCGGTACGATCACGGCGTTCCTCGGCGGCGTGCACTACTGGTGGCCTAAGATGTTCGGCCGCATGTACAACGAAGGTCCGGCCAAGATCGCGGCGTACCTGTACTTTGTCGGCTTCAACGTGCTGTTCCTGTCGCAGTTCGTGATGGGCTCCAACGGCATGCCCCGCCGCTACTACAACTATCTGCCGGAATTCCAGCCCTGGCACGTTGCCTCGACGGTTGGTAGCTGGATCATCGCCGCCGGCCTGTTCCTGGCGCTCGGCAACCTGCTCGCTTCGCTCCGCAAACCCAAGGAAGCCACCGACAACCCCTGGAAGGGTACCACCCTCGAATGGCAGACCCAGTCTCCGCCCATCGAGCACAACTTCCACGATCAGCCGGTGCTCCACCGCGCCCCGTACGACTACCGCACGCCTGTCAGCGTAGACCGGGAGATCCACTAACTTGAGCACTCACGCACACGCCCTCGACGAACACGCGCACGCGAATCACGACCCGAACCTGCAGCATCACTTCCACACGATGCAGCAGCAGTTCGATGCCTCGAAGCTAGGCATGTGGCTGTTTCTGGCAACGGAAATTTTGCTGTTCGGCGTTCTCTTTGTTGGCTTCGGTCTTTCGCAGGCGCGTTGGCCCGAAGAGTTCAAGCAGGCACACCATCACCTGGACCGCGTCCTCGGCGCGTTCAACACGGTGGTGCTGCTCGTATCGTCGTTCACCATGGTGATGGCGGTCCACTCGGCCGCCAACAGCAAGCGCAAAGCGACCATCAATTACCTGGTCGTCACCATCCTCTGCGCGGTGGCCTTCTTGGTTGTGAAGTATTTCGAATACTCGCACAAGATCCACGAAGGTCTGCTGCCTGGCCAGTACTTCACCTACCTGGCCAATACCGATCCGATGGCCAAGGGCAACTCGGTCTTCTTCGGCTTCTACTTCATGATGACCGGGCTGCACGGCTTCCATATCCTTGGTGGCGTTGTCGTCCTCTGCATCCTGCTGGCGCAGACGATCAAGGGCCGCTATAGCGCCAGCTACTACACTCCCGTCGATCTCGTCGGCCTCTACTGGCACATCGTCGACTTGATCTGGATCTACCTGTTCCCGCTGTTGTACTTGATTGGATAAGAGAAAAGAAGAGCCACCCCGATATGCAAGCCACACACGACGCTTCTCACGACCATCATGGCGAGCACGAAGGCCACTCCCACGGCGGCCTCAAGCAGTATCTCGCTGTCCTCGGCGCTCTTCTGGTATTGACGGTTATCACCGTCGGTGCCTCTTATCTCGACTTCGGCTCGGCGAACATCGTCATCGCTGTGTTGATCGCCACCATCAAGGCCTCGCTGGTTGCTCTGTTCTTTATGCACTTGAAGGACGACAACCCGGTGAACGCCATGATCCTGGTGTCCTGCTTCCTGTTCCTCGGCTTGCTGCTCACCTTCTGCCTGCTCGACATCGATAATCGTCTCGATGAGAGTCCGGCCGGTAAGGCGGCGATGAAGATGCAGGGCCCGCCCAGCATGGGCCGCTCACAGACGTCCACCGACGCTGCTCCAGCTCCCAAGCCCGGGTATGTGGATTCGCATGGCGCTGGTGCCGGTGCCGGCGAACACGGCGGGGCAGCTGCTCCCGCTGCCAAGCACTAACAACACCTTTTCGAACCCTTATCTGCGTTCGAGCACGGTAGAATGGGAAGTAACACCTCCCACGAGTAAAGAACATCTCTTACTCGACAAACCATGCTCGAACGCATTTCCGTTCACGGAGCGCGCCAACACAATCTCAAAAACATCAACGTTGAGATTCCGCGCAACAGCCTGACCGTCATCACCGGACTCTCGGGCTCCGGCAAGTCGTCCCTTGCCTTCGACACCATCTACGCCGAAGGCCAACGGCGCTATGTCGAAACGCTGTCCCCCTACGCCCGCCAGTTCCTCGACCAGATGGAGCGTCCCGAAGTCGACTCCATCGACGGCCTGAGCCCGGCCATCTCCATCGAGCAGAAAACCACCAACCGCAGCCCTCGCTCCACCGTCGGCACCATCACCGAGATCTACGATTACCTGCGTCTGCTGTACTCGTCCATCGGCGTCCCGCACTGTCCCAACTGCGGCACCGAGATCGCCAAGCAGACCAGCGAACAGATCCTGCAGCAGATCATGGAAACGCTGCCCGACGCACGCATCATGATCCTTGCGCCGATGGTCCGCGGGCGCAAAGGCGAGTACAAGAAGGAACTCGAAAAACTGCAGAAAAGCGGCTATGTCCGTGCCCGTATCGACGGCGAACTCCGCGCGCTCGACGAAGAGATCGTTCTCGACAAGCGCAAGAACCACACCATCGACGTCGTCATCGATCGCATCGTCATCAAGCCCGGTGTCGAAAAGCGCCTGGAAGAGTCGCTATCCAAGGCCTTCAAGCTCGCCGACGGCTTGGTGATCGTCGCGGTGATCGACGGTGCCGAGCGGCTGTACTCGCAAAAGCTCGCCTGTCCCAACTGCGGCGCCAGCGTACCCCAACTCGAGCCTCGCTCCTTCTCCTTCAACTCCCCGTACGGCGCGTGCGACACCTGCCACGGCCTTGGCTCCAAGTGGTCCTTCGACCCGAATAAGGTGATCGTCGAACCGTCAAAGCCCCTGTTTGAAGGTGGCCTCGGACCCGGCGCCAACTCGCAGACCATGAACGTCGTCGTCCAAAACGCCGCGAACAAGGCCAAGATCGACTGGGGGCAGCCCTTCGAATCGCTGCCGCCCAAGTCCCAGCAGTTCCTGCTCGACAAAATCTTCGAGGTCCTGCAGCGCAGCTTCGACGAAGGCAGCGACGGGTATCGCGACTGGCTCATGGAGTACATGTCGCCGTCCACCTGCACCGAATGCCACGGCAAGCGGCTGAAGCCGGCATCGCTCGCGGTGAAGGTGAAGGGTACGGCCATTGCCGACTTCACCGGCCGATCCATCCACGCCGTACTCCCGCTCAGCCGTACCTGGAAGCTGACGGATCGCGAAAAGCAGGTCGCGCAGCGGCTGCTCGAAGAGATCCAGCACCGCATGGAGTTCCTGGAAGCGGTCGGGCTCGACTATCTCTCTTTGGATCGCTCCGCCGCTACGCTCTCGGGCGGCGAAGCCCAGCGCATCCGCCTCGCGACGCAAATTGGCTCGCGGCTGCGCGGCGTTCTATATGTCCTTGACGAGCCGTCCATCGGCTTGCACCCGCGCGACAACGAGCGTCTCATTCAGACCTTGACCCACCTGCGCGACCTCGGCAATACCGTACTCGTGGTCGAGCACGACGAAGAGACCATCGCACGCGCGGACTACGTCATCGACCTTGGACCCGGTGCCGGACGCCTCGGCGGAGGCCTGATGGCCGCAGGTTCGCCCCAGGAGGTCGCCAATGCGCCGGACTCGGTCACCGGCCTGTATTTACGCGGCGAAAAGAGGATCGAGATTCCGGCCAAGCGCCGCCCCGGCAACGGCGAAAAGCTCATCATCCGCGGCGCCACCGAACACAACCTGCGCAACGTGGATGCCGAGTTCCCGCTGGGTACGCTCACCGTCGTAACGGGCGTCTCCGGCAGCGGCAAATCGACCCTGATCAACGACATCCTGTACAAGGCGCTGGCCAAAGAAGTCTATGGCTCCAGGGCCGAACCCGGCGCGCACCGGTCGATTGAAGGTCTCGAGCACATTGATAAGGTCATCGAGATCGATCAATCGCCGATTGGCCGTACGCCGAGGTCGAACCCCGCGACGTACACGGGTGTGTTCACGCCCATCCGCGAACTCTACGCGATGCTGCCCGAGGCTCGCGAGCGCGGGTACAAGATGGGCCGCTTCAGCTTCAACGTCAAGGGCGGCCGCTGCGAAGCCTGCCAGGGCGACGGCCTGAAGCGCATCGAAATGAACTTCCTGCCGGACGTGTACGTCATGTGCGACACGTGCCGCGGCAAGCGCTACAACTACGAAACCCTGCAGGTGAAGTTCAAAGGCAAGTCGATTTCGGACCTGCTTGAGACGACGGTGGACGACGCTTTGCCACTGCTCGAAAACTTCCCGCAGATCAAGGCCAAGATCGAGACCTTGTCGGCCGTAGGGCTCGGCTATCTGCACCTCGGCCAATCGTCGACGACCTTGTCGGGAGGCGAAGCCCAGCGGATTAAGCTCGCTCGGGAACTGTCACGCCGGCAGACCGGGCGAACGTTGTACATCCTGGACGAGCCGACCACCGGCCTGCACTTTGAGGACGTCAACCGTTTGCTGGAAGTGATCCAGCGCCTGGTAAGCTTCGGCAATACGGTGATCGTGATCGAGCACCATCTGGACGTCATCAAAACCGCGGATTGGATCATCGATCTGGGTCCGGAAGGCGGCGACGGCGGGGGGCAGATCATCGCGACGGGTACGCCGGAGCAGGTGGCGAAGGTGAAGGGAAGTCACACCGCCAAGGCGCTCGCGCCGATGTTGCGGCGGAAATAGGCGTCCGTAATCCTGTCTTGCAAATGTCATACGAGGTGAGTGCTGTGGTAAACCGCGTCGTGTTCCATAAGGTACTCATTCTTGCCCTCGCTGCCTCCAGCTGCGCGATGGCCGATTTTATCAACGGCGATTTTTCCACTGGCGACCTCTCTGGCTGGGCCTACTATTTGACGGCAAACGGCGCCGATGACTTTGGCGATGTCGTGCCGTTTAACACCACCGGGAGCGGCCCCAACTTCGCAGCCCGGTTCGAAGTTGGCCAGCTTGTTTTTGCTCAGGGTGGTCCGCTGCCGGTGCCGGCATCCAGCAGTCGTTGCTCCTGCAGCCGGGCCTCTACAGCCTCACGGCAGACATTGCCTCGCTGGGTGGTTCCTTCGTCAACGGCTCCGGCGGGCGGTTTACGGCCTTTCTAGGCTCCACGCCAATCGACAACTACGACTTCGGCACCATCCTTGGCAACTTTACGGAGCGGAATTCGCAGGCGGTGCAAGTCTCCATCCCAACTGCCGGCACCTACACCTTCTCGTTTCAGTTCGCGCGCCCGTTTATCAATAATTTCGACACTCCGGACAACTGCATCGACAACATCAAGCTGACCCTCATCACGCCGTACGGCGTTCCGGAACCGAGCGAATGGGGTCTCGCCGCTGCCGGTCTCCGGTGTTGCGACCGCCGCTGCACGCCTTCGCCGACGCTAATCTGTGAAGCATTCGGGGACGGACAAGGTGTCCGTCCCCTTTTCATTTTGATAAGTTGTTTCCCTGCAACAAAACCGCTCCAACAGCGCTCGTACCCATAAAGGGTATTCAGATACCCATTTTGGGTATTTGGGTCCCTTCGCAGGCGCACCTTGTGCCCGGCGCAAAACAAAAGATATGCTGATTGTTTTCAATCCCGGACCTCCAAATGCGGCTGTGCAAAACGCGATTTGACAACTTTTGCCTTGATTCGGTATTCTCTTATATGTTTGGCGAGTAGTGAACTACTCTCCTGCGACCACTCTGTTTCCACTCGCCCCTTTCATGCGGTTCTAGAAGGGATGGCCCCGTCAAGGTTGTAGCACACGGGAAGAATAGAGTCCGGCGGAGAGTTGGTCCCTATACCGGAACGGACGTAAGCGCCGCCTTCGGCAAGGACCAGTCGAAAAAGCCTCGCAAATTCAGGTCGTTCGTTCGTTCGCTTCATCAGCAACAACAACAAATCTGATTCTGACCGCGAAATTTAGTCTGTTAGTAGGATTAGCCAGTCGTTTTTGTGGCTGTCTGCGCGTGCCCGCTCTTGAGCGGAACTGCTGCGAATGCCGGGAAATGACTGAAATAAAAGAGGAAGTTCGTGCCGACGTTTAACCAACTCGTTCGGAAAGGCCGCACGCCGATCCGCTATAAAACCGCGAGCCCCGCGCTCCAGAGCTGCCCGCAGCGCCGCGGCGTTTGCACCCGCGTTTTCACTACGACCCCCAAGAAGCCGAACTCGGCGCTCCGTAAGGTCGCCCGCGTGCGCCTCACCAATGGCATCGAAGTCACCAGCTACATCCCGGGTGTCGGTCACAACCTGCAGGAACACTCGATCGTTCTGATCCGTGGCGGCCGTGTGAAAGATCTCCCCGGTGTGCGTTACCACATCGTGCGCGGTACGCTCGACACCGCCGGTGTTGCCGGCCGTAACCAGAGCCGTTCGAAGTACGGCGCGAAGCGTCCCAAGGGTGGCGCCGCTGCCGCTCCGGCCAAGGGCAAGAAGTAAGGATTAAGAGGAAACATGCCACGTAGACGCAGAGCCGAAGTTCGCGAAATCGTCGCCGACCCGATCTACAACTCCACCTTGTGCGAGAAGTTCATCAACTCGATGATGTGGGACGGCAAAAAGGGCACCGCCCAGCGTATCTTCTACAGCGCCATGGAAAAGCTCGGTGAGCGCGCTGGTGATGAGCCGTTGAAGGTGTTCAAAAAGGCCGTCGAAAACGCCAAGCCGCTGCTCGAAGTGAAGTCCCGCCGCGTGGGTGGCGCGAACTACCAGGTGCCGATCGAAGTTCCGAACAACCGCCGCACCTCGCTCGCCCTGCGCTGGATCATCAGCAACGCCCGCACCCGCCCCGACAAGAACATGGCCGACAAGTTGGCCAATGAGTTGAATGACGCCGCGAATCTTCGTGGCGGCGCGATCAAGAAGAAGGACGACGTTCACCGTATGGCCGAGGCCAACAAGGCCTTCGCGCATTACCGCTGGTAACCCATGGCTCGTACAGTACCTCTCGAAAAATGTAGAAATATCGGCATCATGGCCCACATCGATGCCGGTAAGACCACCACGACCGAGCGCATCCTCTACTACACCGGCCGTACGCACAAGATCGGTGAAGTGCACGAGGGTACAGCCACGATGGACTGGATGGCGCAGGAACAGGAGCGTGGTATCACCATCACCTCCGCAGCGACCACCTGCCAGTGGGGCGACATCCACATCAACATCATCGACACTCCCGGCCACGTGGACTTCACGGCCGAAGTGGAGCGTTCGCTGCGCGTCCTCGACGGCGCTGTAGCGGTGTTCGACGCTGTCGCCGGTGTGCAGCCGCAGTCGGAAACGGTGTGGCGCCAGGCTGACAAGTACAAGGTTCCGCGCATCTGCTTCATCAACAAGATGGATCGCGTGGGTGCGGACTTCTACAACGCGGTGAAGACGATCGTGAACCGCCTCGGCGCGCGTCCGATCCCGATTCAGATCCCCGTTGGCGCGGAAGACAAGTTCCAGGGCGTGGTCAACCTCGTCACCATGAAGGCGCGCATCTGGCGCGACGAAACTCTTGGTGCGAAGTACGACGACGTCGAAATCCCGGCCGATCTGGTCGATCTCGCCAATGAATACCGCGAGAAGATGATCGAAGCGGTGTCGGAAGCCGATGAAGCTCTGTTCGAAAAGTTCGTGAACGGCGAAGCCCTCACGGAGAAGGAAATTCTGGCCGGCCTCCGCAAGGCGACCCTGGCGCAGACGATCTTCCCGGTGATCTGCGGCTCTTCGTTCAAGAACAAGGGCGTGCAGAACATGCTCGACGCGGTGGTCGACCTGTTGCCGCATCCGCTCGACGTTCCGTCGATCACGGGCTTCAATCCGGATGACCGGACGCAGGAAATCCAGCGTGAAGCTTCGGACGCCGCCCCGTTCTCGGGTCTGGTGTTCAAGATCATGACGGACCCGTTTGTGGGTCAGCTCTGCTTCATGCGTGTGTACTCGGGCCGTCTCGGTTCGGGCGACACCATCTTTAACGCCGCCAAGGGCAAGCGCGAACGCGTCGGCCGCTTGGTGAAGATGCACGCCAACAAGCGCGAAGAGATCCAGGAGATCCTCGCCGGCGACATCTGCGCCGTTGTCGGTCTGAAGATTGCGCAGACCGGCGACACGATCTGCGACGAAAAAGAACCGGTCCTGCTCGAATCGATCGACTTTCCGGAGCCCGTCATTCAGCTCGCCATCGAGCCGAAGACCAAGGCCGACCAGGAAAAGCTGGGCATGGCGATTCAGAAGCTGGTCAACGAAGATCCGACCTTGCGCGTGAATACCGACAAGGAAACGGGCCAGACGATTCTCGCCGGTATGGGTGAGTTGCACCTGGAAATCATCGTGGACCGCATGAAGCGCGAGTTCAACGTGGAAGCCAATGTCGGCAAGCCGCAGGTAGCCTACCGCGAAACCATTCGTCAGAAGGGCGAGTACGAATACACCCACAAGAAGCAGACGGGTGGTTCGGGTCAGTACGCGAAGGTCAAGCTGCGCGCCGAGCCTCTGGAAGGTGCGGAGTTCGAGTTCGTCAACGGCATCGTTGGCGGCGCGATTCCGAAGGAATTCATCTCGGCCGTGGAAAAGGGTGTGAAGGAAGCGTTCGAAGGCGGCGTGCTCGCCGGCTACCCGCTCTCCGGCATCAAAGTCACGGTGTTCGACGGCGATTACCACGACGTCGACTCGAGCGAAATGGCGTTTAAGATCGCTTCGTCGATCTGCGCGAAGGAAACGTTCCGCAAGGCAAAGCCGGTTCTTCTGGAACCGGTGATGAAGATCGAAGTGGTTGTGCCGGAAGAGTACACGGGTCCCGTGAATGGCGATCTGATCTCGCGGCGCGGACGCATCGAAGGCACCGAAATCGTTGGTGGCACCTACATGATCAACTCCATGGTGCCGTTGAGCGAAATGTTCGGTTACGCAACCGACCTCCGCTCAAAGACACAAGGCCGCGGCAGCTTCTCCATGCACTTCGGCCAGTACGAAGAAGTGCCTCGCAATCTGGCTGAAGAGATCATCCAGAAGGTGCAGGGCAAGGGTTAGAACGTAGCTACGTTTCGTCAGGAATAGGAATCAGGAAAGAAACCAATGGCCAAAGAGAAATTTGACCGCAGTAAACCGCACGTGAACATTGGCACGATTGGCCACATCGATCACGGCAAGACGACCTTGACAGCGGCGATTACCAAGACGCTGTCGAAGCACAATCCGAAGAATTCGTTCCGGAGCTTCGACTCGATCGACAACGCGCCGGAAGAAAAGGCACGTGGTATCACGATCGCGGCGTCGCACGTGGAATACGAGACCTCGAAGCGCCACTACGCGCACGTCGATTGCCCGGGCCACGCCGACTACATCAAGAACATGATCACCGGTGCGGCGCAGATGGACGGCGCAATTCTGGTGGTCGCGGCAACCGACGGTCCGATGCCGCAGACGCGTGAACACATCCTGCTCGCCCGCCAGGTGGGCGTGCCGTACATCGTCGTCGCCCTCAACAAGGTCGACATGGTGGACGATCCCGAATTGCTCGAACTGGTCGAGCTCGAAGTTCGCGAACTCTTGAAGAGCTACCAGTTCCCCGGCGACGACCTGCCGGTGTGCCGCGTGTCGGCCCTCGGCGGTCTCAACGGCGAGCCCCAGTGGGAAAAGGCGATCGACGACCTCATGGAAGCGGTCGACACCTACATCCCGCTCCCCGAACGCGCCAAGGACAAGCCGTTCCTGATGCCGATCGAAGACATCTTCTCGATCCAGGGCCGCGGTACCGTGGTCACTGGCCGTATCGAACAGGGTGTTTGCAAGGTTGGCGAGGAAATGGAAATCGTCGGCTTCACGGACACGAAGAAGACGGTCATCACCGGCGTCGAAATGTTCAAGAAGTTGCTGGACAGCGGCGAAGCGGGCGACAACGTCGGCCTCTTGCTGCGCGGCATCGACAAGGACGCGGTGGAGCGCGGTCAGGTCATCGCCAAGCCGGGTTCGATCAAGGGCCACAAGAAGTTCAAGGGCGAAGTCTACGTGCTCAGCAAGGAAGAAGGCGGCCGTCATACGCCGTTCTTCAAGGGGTACCGTCCGCAGTTCTACTTCCGCACCACCGACGTGACGGGCGTAGCGCAGTTGCCGGAAGGCATGGAAATGGTGATGCCGGGCGACAACGTCCAACTCGTCGTCGAACTGATCACCCCGGTCGCCATGCAGAAGGGCTTGCGCTTCGCGATCCGCGAAGGTGGCCGTACCGTCGGCGCCGGCACCGTTGCTGAAATCATGGAATAGCTGTCTGGGGGCGGGGCTCAGCGATGTTGAGTCCCGCCTCTTTCTGCGAACCGAATAGAGTTACAAATAAATGAGCAGCCTCAGAGAGAGAATCCGAATCCGGCTAAAGGCCTACGACCACCGCGTGCTCGACCAGTCGACCACGGAAATCGTAGACACCGCCAAGCGCACCGGCGCCCAAGTGGCCGGTCCGATCCCGCTGCCGACGATTCGCCAACGGTACACTGTGAACCGTTCGCCGCACGTGGACAAGAAGAGCCGCGAGCAGTTTGAGATCCGCACGCACAAGCGTTTGCTCGACATCCTTGAGCCGACGCAGGACACCGTGGACGCGCTGATGAAGCTCGATCTGCCGGCTGGCGTGGACGTCGAAATCAAGGCGTTCGGCAAGAAGTAACGACGTAAACCCTCGTAGCAACACACACTACACGGAAAAAGATTTGAACCGCTTCGAACGGCAGGCCCTTCGAGAAATCGGGGTCCGGCAGGAGCGCTAGGGAAAGAAAATGAGCCCAGGAATTCTAGGGAAAAAGATCGGGATGACGCAGATCTTCCGAGCGGACGGCCAGGTTGTGCCGGTTACGCTTGTGAAGGCTGGTCCCTGTGTCGTCGTGCAGCGCAAGACGCCTGCCACCGACGGATACGACGCCGTCCAGCTTGGCTTGATCGAAAGCCGAAAGACCATCACCAACAAAGCGATCGCCGGCCACCTCGGTTCGGAGAATGTGTTTCAGGCCGACAAGAACTCGCACCTGAAGACCAACGTTAAGTTCGTGAAAGAGCTTCGCCTCAATGGTGGCTCGTCGGAACTGAAGAAGGGCGACCGCGTACTGGCCGAATCCTTCAAGGCGAACGACATGGTGGACGTGGTTGGCACCTCCAAAGGCCGTGGTTTTGCCTCGCTCGTGAAGCGGCATAACTTCGGTGGTGGTCCCGCGACGCACGGTTCGATGTTTAACCGCGCCGCCGGCTCGATCGGCGCTTCGAGCTTTCCGAGCCGCGTGTTCCCCGGTATGCGCATGGCCGGCCACATGGGCGACGCCCAGGTGACGGTGCGCAATCTGCAGATCGTCCAGGTGGACCCGGAAACGAACGTACTGATGGTGAAGGGCGCGATCCCCGGCCCGAATGGTGGTTATGTTGTCGTGAAGCCCGCCAAGAAGGGAGGAGCCCGCTAGTCATGCCTGTAGTCGACGTTTTCAATCTCAGCAACCAGAAAGTGGGCACCGTGGAACTCGCCGACGCCGTGTTTGGCGCCGAGATCAACGAGCACCTCCTGTACGAAGCCGTTCGCTGGCAGATGGCTGCTCAGCGCTCGGGCACCGCGGCGACCAAGACCCGTCATGAAGTGGCTGGTTCGGGCAAAAAGCTGTGGCGGCAAAAAGGCACTGGCCGCGCCCGTATGGGTTCGATCCGCTCGCCATTGTGGCGCCATGGTGGCACCACGCACGGTCCGCAACCCCGGTCGTATGAGTACCGCCTGAACAAGAAGATGGTGCTCGGCGCTCTGCGCTCGGCCCTGTCGGCTAAGGTGAAGGACGGCGCTCTCGCCGTTGTCTCCGACCTGTCGTTCACGGACCACAAGACCAAGACCATGGTGGGCGTCCTCAAGGCGCTTGGCGCTGATCGCAAGGCGCTGTTCGTCGAAGTGGGCGAAAACACCAACCTCCAGCTTTCCGCCCGCAATTTGCAGGGCATTAAGACGGTGGTGACCAAGGATGTCAACGTGTACGACGTGCTCGGCGCGCAGAAGGTCATTCTGACCAAGGCTGCGGCGGAGAAGTTGGGCACGGCGCTTGCCCCGGCGCAGAAGGCGGTGGCGTAACACCATGTTGTCCATCTACGACGTGATCAAAAAGCCGGTTGTGACCGAAAAAGGCCACGACAAGCGGGAACAGGAAAGCACGCTGTGCTTCGCGGTTGACGAAAAAGCGAACAAGACGCAGATCAAGTCGGCTGTCGAAACCCTGTTCAAGGTGAAGGTGGCGGACGTTCGCACGGCGACGTTCGAAGGCAAGCTGCGGCGCCGCGGGCGCTTTGCCGGCTACGGCTCCACCTGGAAGAAGGCCTATGTCCGGTTGAAGCCCGGCCAGAAGGTTCCGGAGTACGCGGAGATCTAACCCATGCCGGTAAAGAGTTTTAAACCATTTACGCCCTCACGCCGTTTCACGACGGTGCTGACGCGCGACGATATCACCAAGCAGACGCCTGAAAAGTCGCTGACGGTGGGCAAGGTGAAGTCCGGCGGCCGTAACAACAAAGGCCAGATTTCTTCGCGCTTCATCGGCGGTGGCCACAAGCAGAGCTACCGCATCATCGACTTCAAGCGTGACAAGGCTGGCGTGCCGGCCAAGGTCGCGGCGATCGAGTACGATCCGAACCGCACGGCGCGCATCGCCCTGCTCCACTATGTGGACGGCGAGAAGCGCTACATCCTGGCCCCGGTGGGCCTCGAAGTGGGCCGTACGGTAGTGTCGGGTCCCGAGGCGGACATTCTGGTGGGCAACGCGTTGCCGATCAAGAACATCCCGGCCGGTACGATTCTGCACAATATTGAACTGCGTCCCGGCAAGGGCGCGCAGATGGCCCGCTCGGCGGGTGCGCAGGTCCAGTTGGTGTCGAAGGAAGAGACCTTCGCGCTGGTGAAGCTGCCTTCGGGCGAGACTCGCCAGGTGAACATCAACTGCATGGCGACCATCGGCCAGGTGGGCAACCTCGATCACGAAAACGTGTCGAGCGGCAAGGCCGGCCGTACGCGCTGGCTCGGCAAGAAGCCGCACAACCGCGGCGTGACGATGAACCCGGTCGACCACCCGCACGGTGGTGGCGAAGGCCGTACCTCGGGTGGCCGTCACCCGGTGACCCCGTGGGGTCAGCCGACCCGTGGCTTCAAGACGCGCAACAACAAGCGTACCGATAAGTTCATCGTGGGCAAGAAGGGTAAGAAGTAGGTAGGAATCGACGATGTCCCGTTCACTCAAAAAAGGACCGTTTACCGACGCTCATCTTCTGGTCAAGGTCGAGAAGATGAACGAGCAGAAGGGCAAAAAGGTGATTTCCACCTGGAGCCGCCGCTCGACCATCATTCCGGACTTCATTGGCCACACCTTCGGCGTCCACAACGGCAAAAAGTTCATTCCGGTCTACGTGACCGAGAACATGGTCGGACACAAGCTGGGCGAGTTCTCGCCGACGCGTACCTTTAAGGGTCACGTGGCGAAGAACGAGAAGTCGGGCAAGTAAGAAAAGGGAATCACAAGAATGCAAGCCAGAGCAGAAGCACGCTACGTTCGCATCTCCCCGCAAAAGGCCCGCCTGGTCGTCGACTTGATCCGCGGCCAGAAGGCCAATGACGCGCTGGTGATTTTGCAGACCACGAACAAGCGCATCGCTCCCACCGTCAAGAAGGTTCTGCAATCGGCCATCGCCAACGCCAACGACCGGAATACGGATGTTGATGTGGACGCGTTGAAGGTGACCGAGGCATATGTCAATGAAGGTCCGCGCATGAAGCGCATCCGCCCCGCCCCCATGGGCCGCGCCTACCGCTATCAGCGCCGGATTTCGCACATTGTGGTGGCCGTCGGCGACGGCAAGAAGCCGGTTGCCGCAGAAAAGGCCGAGGAGTAATTTCGAATGGGTCAGAAGACACATCCCTACGGTTTCCGCCTCGGCGTCACCAAGACCTGGCGCTCGCGCTGGTTCGCGAAGGCCGACTACGCCAAGCTGCTCAAGGAAGACCTGGATCTGAAGGATTCGCTCAAGAGCCGCCTGCGCGCCGCGGGTATCAGCTCGGTGGAAGTGGACCGTCCGGGCAACAAGCTTCGCGTCACGATTCGTACGTCGCGTCCGGGTATCATCATCGGCCGCAAGGGTGCGGAAATCGAAAAGCTGAAGTCGGAACTCGCCAAGAAGACCGGCCGCGAAGTTTTCATCGACATTCAGGAAGTACACAAGCCGGAGCTCGACGCGCAGTTGATCTCTGAGTCGATCGCTCTGCAGCTTGAAAAGCGCGTGGCGTTCCGCCGTGCGATGCGCAAGGCTGTCGATTCGGCGCTGCGTTTCGGTTGCAAAGGCATCAAGGTTCGCGTTTCCGGCCGCTTGAACGGCGCCGAAATCGCGCGTACCGAATGGTATCTGCAGGGCCAGCTTCCGCTGCATACCCTGCGCGCCGACATCGACTATGGCTTCTCCGAAGCGCATACGACCTACGGCGTCATCGGCGTGAAGTGCTGGACGTACAAGGGTGAAATCCTCGAAGCCGGCAAGCGTCCGAACTATCGCTCGGAACCCGAAGCCCGTCCCCGTCCCCGTGGCGACCGCCGTGACCGTGGCGATCGTGGTGGATATGGTGACCGTGGCGGCCGTGGTCCCGGTGGGGATCGTGGCGGACGCGGTGGCTTTGGTGGTGGTGGCGATCGCGGACCTCGCGGACCCCGTCCTCAGGGCGGCGGCTTCGGCGGCGGCGAACGTACCGGCGCCCCGAGCCCGATTCTGCCTCCGGTGTCGCAACCGGCGGCTTCGTTTGAAAGCAACAGCGCTCCCAGCCAGACCGACGGCGGAAACAACGAAGGGAAGGAATAACACGCCATGTTGATGCCAAAGAAGGTCAAGTACCGCAAGACACAAAAAGGCCGCATGCGCGGCAAGGCGTGGCGCGGCAGCACGCTGAACTTTGGTGAGTTCGGCCTGAAGGCTCTCGAATGCGGCCGTATCACGGACCGTCAGATTGAAGCGGCCCGTATTGCGATGACGCGCTTCATCAAGCGCGGCGGCAAGGTGTGGATCCGCATGTTCCCCGATAAGCCGATCACCAAGAAGCCGGCAGAAACCCGCATGGGTTCCGGTAAGGGTGCACCGGATCATTGGGCAGCGATCATCCGTCCGGGCAAGATCCTGTTCGAGATGGAAGGCGTGAGCAAGGAAATCGCGACGGAAGCGATGCGTCTGGCGATGCAGAAGCTGCCGGTGCAGTGCAAGGTAGTAACCCGCCTGGTCGATTAGGCCAGGGAACGGGAGGAATGACACGATGAAGATCGACAAAATCCGGCAGATGGACAGCGCCGAATACGGCAAGCAGTTGAAGGAAATCTCCGAGCAGATGTTCCGCCTGCGCTTCCAGATGAACATGGGCCAGACCGACGGCGTTAAGAAGTACCGCGAGATCAAGAAGGATCGCGCCCGGATTCTGACGCTGCAGCGGGAAGCCGAGCTCGCGAACGCCAATAAGAAGGCTGGCAAATAACGATGGCTGAAGAAACGAAGAAGCCGAACAAGCAGGAAAAAATCGGGCAGGTCGTCTCGGACAAGATGGAGAAGACCATCGTCGTGCAGACCTCCCGCCGCGTGGCGCATCCGCTGTACAAGCGCATCGTCACCAAGCACAAGAAGTTCTACGCGCACGACGAAAAGGGCGAGGCGAAGATCGGCGATGTGGTGCGCATCGTTGAGTGCCGCCCGATGAGCCGGCTGAAGCGCTGGGAACTCGGCGAAGTGCTGCGCAAGGCCGTTATCGTGACCATCGATCTGCCGGAAGCGGCGGCTGAGTCCGGTAAGAAGACGGCCACTGGCGCGGGCGCGAAAAAGAAAAAGAAGTAACGGTCCGCGGAACCACCACCACCACCGGAATTAGCAGGAGAACAGAAAAACCATGATTGGGATGCGTACAATCCTCGAGGTGGCCGACAACTCCGGCGCGCGCAGGCTGAGCTGTATTTTGCCGCGCGGCGGAGACAAGGGGCTGACCGCGGGATTGGGTGATATCGTCACGGCCGCCGTGAAGGAAGCGGCGCCGGATTCTAACGTCAAAAAGGGCAAGGTCGTGCGCTGCGTGATCGTTCGCATGCGCAAGGAAACCCGCCGTAAGGACGGAACCTACATTCGCTTCGATACGAACGCGGCAGTGTTGGTGAACGAACTTGGCGAGCCCGTCGGTACGCGCGTGTTTGGCCCTGTGGCGCGCGAGTTGCGCGACAAGCGATTCATGAAAATCGTGTCGCTCGCGCCGGAGGTAATTTAGTCCATGGCAAAGCCAACCCCCCGGCGGCATGCGAATGCGCCGAAAGATTTACTCAAGCTGAAGCTGAAGAAGGACGACGTCGTCAAGGTCATCAGCGGCAAGGACAAGGGTAAGACGGGCCGTATCATCGGCATCGACCGGGAAACCGGACGAGTGATCGTCGAAGGTGTGCAGATCGTGAAGAAGCACACGCGCCCCAATCCTGCCCGCCAGATCAAGGGCGGCATCGCGGAATCGGAAGGCTCGATCCATCACTCCAACGTGATGCTGTTGACCTCCGGTGGCGTCCCCACTCGCGTCAGCATCAAGAAGGAAGGCAACGCCCGAGTGCGCGTAGCCAAGGAGTCGGGCGAGACGCTCGACAAGAAGTAGGCGAAAAATGGCAGCAAGACTAAAAGACCATTACCTCAAGCAGGTCATGCCGGCGCTGACCAAGGAATTCAACTACACCAACGTCATGGCCGTGCCGAAGATCACCAAGATTTCGGTGAACATGGGCCTCGGCGAAGCGACGCAGAATCCCCGCATTATGGATAGCGCGGTGTCGGAACTGGGTTCGCTCACCGGACAGAAGCCGGTGATCACCAAGGCAAAGAAGTCCATCGCGGCGTTCAAGTTGCGCGAAGGCATGCCTGTGGGCTGCGCGGTGACGCTGCGTGGCGACCGGATGTACGAGTTCCTCGACCGTCTGATGAACACGGCTCTGCCGCGCGTCCGCGACTTCCGCGGCGTGAATACGAAGAGCTTTGACGGCCGTGGCAACTACACGCTCGGGTTGAAGGAGCAGTTGCTCTTCCCCGAAATCGACTACAACAAGGTGGACAAGGTGAAGGGCATGAACATCTGCATCACTACCACCGCGAAAACCGATGCGGAAGGTCTGGCGCTGCTCAAGCTGATGGGCATGCCGTTCCGGAACGCCAACTCCTAAGGGTCAGAACGAGGTTTAAGAGAAGAGCATGGCCACTACCGCCAAGATCGAAAAAGACAAAAAGCTCCTCGAGCACCGGACGAAGAAGACTCCCATTCTTGGAGTTCGCCACCGGAACCGCTGTTTCCGCTGCGGCCGCCCGCGCGGATTTATGCGCAAGTTCCAGCTGTGCCGCATTTGCTTCCGCAACCTGGCGCTCGCTGGCGAAATCCCAGGCGTGACGAAGTCGAGCTGGTAGGTCGCGCAACCGCACCTACGCTAACTAGAGAAGAATCAGAGGTACGATGACCACCAGCGATCCCATTTCCGATATGCTCACCCGCGTGCGCAACGCCATCAATGCGAAGCACGCCAAGGTGGACGTTCCGGCGTCGAAGCTGAAGATGGAAGTAGCCCGCATTTTGAAGGAAGAGGGCTACATCATGAACTTCAAGATGACCGAGGACGGCGCCAAAAAGTCGATCCGCATCTACTTGAAGTACACCCCCACCAATGAACCGGTGATTCAGAAAATCGAGCGCATCTCGCGGCCTGGCTGCCGTGTGTACTGCGGTTCGAAGGAAATTCCCAAGGTCCTGGGCGGCCTTGGCATCAACATCCTCACCACGCCGCGCGGCGTGATGACGGGCGCGATGGCCCGCAAAGAAGGCGTCGGTGGCGAACTTCTTTGCCAGGTTTGGTAATTGACATTCCAAGCCGGGTAATCGCTGAGAGGAAATAGATACACAAATGTCGAGAGTTGGAAAGAAGCCGATCCCACTGCCGAAGGGCGTGAAGCTGAACATCGGCGACCAGGTTTTGAAGGTCGAAGGACCGAAGGGCAAGCTGGAAGTTCCGGTGCCCGCGGGCGTACGCCTCGAACAGAAAGACAACGAGCTGCAGGTGATCCGCGATGGCGATCAGTTTGCCGCGCTGCACGGGTTGACCCGCGCGCTGGCGAACAATGCCATTACGGGCGTGTCCACCGGGTTTACCCGGGAACTGGACATCGTAGGCATCGGTTACCGCGCCGACGTGAAGGGCCGTGTGGCCACCTTCACCCTGGGTTACTCGCACCCGATCGAGTTCTTCCTGCCGGAAGGCGTCGACATGAAGATCGACAAGCAGACCCACATCGTGCTCAGCGGGCATGATAAGCAGGTCATCGGCCAGGTGGCGGCGAACATGCGTGCGCTGCGTCCGCCAGACCCCTACAAGAACAAGGGTGTGCGTTACACCGGCGAAAAGCTCCGCAAGAAAGTCGGCAAGGCCGCGGGAGGCAAGTAAACAACCATGGCGAACGATTCCAGACGCGTCATTCGCGACCGTATTCACAAGCGGATTCGCGCCAAGGTGCTGGGCACGGCAGAACGGCCCCGCCTTTCGGTGTTCCGCTCCATCAAGCACATCACCGCGCAGGTGATCGACGACTCTACCGGCAACACCTTGGCCGCCGCCTCTTCGACCGAAGTGAAGAAGGGTTCCGCGGTGGGCAAGGGTGGCAATGTCGAAGGCGCCAAGCTCATTGGTAAGCTCGTAGCAGACCGGGCGCTCGAAAAGGGCGTCAAGAAGGTTGTGTTCGACCGTGGCGGCTTCTTGTACCATGGCCGCGTGAAGGCTCTGGCCGACGCGGCGCGCGAAGCCGGACTCGAATTCTAAGGAACAGGGAAGCAAGAAGAACATCATGCCAGCCATTCACAAGCGGATCGAATCGAACTCCCTGAACCTCAAGGAACAGGTCGTCTCGATCAACCGCGTTACGAAAGTCGTTAAGGGCGGTAAAAACATGAGCTTCTCCGCGCTCGTCGTCATCGGCGACCCGCAGGCGAAGATCGTGGGCTTCGGCACCGGCAAGGCCAAGGAAGTTCCTTCGGCCATCAAGAAGGGCATCGAAGCGGCGAAGAAGAATCTCCGCAAGATCAACGTTCTCGAAACCACCATCCTGCACTCGGTGCTCGGCCGCTACGGCGCGGGCCAGGTGCTCCTGAAGCCGGCGCCCCCCGGAACCGGCGTGATTGCCGGCGGCCCGGTCCGCGCGGTCATCCAGGCCGTTGGTATCCCGAACGTACTGACCAAGAACCTTGGTTCGCGCAATGCGCACAACGCAGTAAAGGCGACCATCAACGCGCTCGAACAGCTTCGCGACAAAGCGGCCACGGCCGACCTGCGCGGCATCGGCGTCGATAAGGTCGGAGGATAGTAGGTCATCATGGCAGCCGAAGCAGCAAAGAAAATGATCAAGATCCGGCTGAAGCGCAGCCCGATCTGCACACCTGAGAAGCACAAGGTGATCGTGCGCTCGCTGGGTTTGAAGACCCTGAACCGCGTGGTGGAACGCCCCGACGGCCCGGAATTCCGCGGCATGGTGGCGAAGATCCCCCACATCCTTGAGATCGTGAAGGACTAATTACGGCCATGAATCTTTCGAAACTGTCCCCTCCTAAGGGGCAAGTCAAAAAGCAGCGCCGCGTCGGCCAGGGTATGGGTACCGGCCGCGGCAAGTACTCGGGCCGTGGCGCCAAGGGCGCCAAGTCGATCTCGGGTTACTCGATGATGCGCGGCTTTGAAGGCGGCCAGATGCCGCTGCACCGCCGTCTGCCGAAGCGCGGCTTCACCAACATCTTCCGCGAAGAGTGGGCGGTGATCAACGTGTCGACGCTCGAGAAGCTCGAAGGCACGTCGTTCGATCCTGATACGCTAAAGAAGTTGGGTATCGTCAAGAAGCTGATGAAGGGCCTCAAGGTCCTCGGCACGGGCGATATCAAGAAGGCCGTCACGGTGAAGGCCCATGCGATTTCCGAAGCCGCCAAGCAGAAGATCGAAGCGGCCGGTGGCAAGGTCGAAATCATCGGCGCGGCGTAAGTCTGTTTTAGAGAAAATCGCTTTCTTCTTCTTTCTGAATCCGCAGGGTCGCCGTACATGAATAAGTTTTTCGAAGCAGTCGCCAACGTCTTCCGGATCCCGGATCTGCGCAACCGCGTGTTGTTCACGCTAGCCATGCTGGCTATTTACCGGCTTGGTGCGCACCTCCCCACGCCCGGAATCGACGCCAATGCGCTCGAAGCCTACTTCCGCCAGAACCAGGGGTCGTTGTTTAACTTCATCGACCTGTTCAGCGGTGGTATGTTCCGGCGCTTGACCATTTTTGCCTTGGGCATCATGCCCTACATCACCTCGTCCATCATTTTGCAGTTGTTGACGGTGGTGGTGCCTACCCTCGAGAAGTTGTCGAAGGAAGGCGAGATGGGGCGCCGCAAGATCACCCAGTGGACCCGTTACCTGACGGTCGCCCTGGGTCTCTTCCAGTCCGCGTCCATCGCGATTATGCTGCAGAACTCGGGTGGCGGCTTCGTCATCAATCCGGGTGTCGGCTTCATCTTCATGACGATGATCACGCTCACCACCGGCACCGCATTCATCATGTGGCTGGGTGAGCAGATCACCGAACGCGGCATCGGCAACGGCATGTCGCTGATCATCTTCACCGGCATCGTGATCGGCCTGCCCTCGGCCATCCAGCAGATCTATACCAATGCGTTCGAACTCCGCACCTGGAACATCTTCCAGACCCTGATCATCATCGCCATGATGATCGCGGTGGTGGCGTTCATTATCCTGGTGGAACGCGGCGAGCGCCGCATCCCGGTGCAGTACGCCAAGCGCGTTGTCGGGCGCCGCATGATGGGTGGCCAGTCCACGCACCTGCCGCTCAAGGTCAACGCCGGCGGTGTCATCCCGGTGATCTTCGCGTCGTCGCTGCTCGCGTTCCCGCAAACGCTGCTCAATCTCGAATTCGTCAAAAACTCTCCTGTGTTGTCCGGCATGCTCGGCGCGCTCGGCGGTTCGCACCCGCTGTACTACTTGCTTTACACCGCGCTGATCATGTTCTTCTGCTTCTTCTACGTTTCGATCATCTTCAACCCGAACGAAGCGGCGGATAACATGCGCAAGTTCGGCGGCTTTATCCCGGGCATCCGTCCGGGCAAGAACACCGCCGACTACATGAACAAGATTCTGACCCGCATCACCGTGGTCGGCGGTTTGTACCTGGCGATTCTGTCGCTGCTGCCGCAGATCATGATTTCGGGAATTAAGCTGCAGCGCCTGCCGGGTATCGGTCCGTGGATTGACGCGACGTTCCCGCGGTGGCTGCTCGACGGTCTGGGCGTCAACTTCTTCTTCGGCGGCACGTCGCTGCTGATCGTGGTGGGCGTGGCGATGGATACCATCAACCAGATCGAGGCGCAGTTGATCATGCGCCATTACGAAGGCTTCACTCCGAAGGCGGGCCGTATCCGCGGCCGCCGCAGCGGAGTCTAGCAAAGCGGGTCTAGCGATTTTTGGAAACGACGCAGCCGAGGCGATGCCTGATCCTGTTTGGCGCTCCGGGATCTGGTAAAGGGACGCAGGCCAAGTTATTGAAGGGTCTGCTCGGCTGGGCGCACATCTCGACGGGGGACATGCTCCGCGAACATGTGGCAGCCAAAACGGAACTCGGTTTACGGATCGATTCCGCGATGAAATCCGGAAGTCTGATTCCGGATGAAGTGGTAAACATGCTGGTGGATGAGCGCATCCGCCGCGAAGACTGCCAGGAGGGTTTCATCCTGGACGGGTACCCCCGGACCGTACCGCAAGCGGACCTTCTGGTTCGCACCATGCGGGCGAGCGGGATTGCGCCCGTAGTGGTCCACCTGAAAGTGGACTATAATATAATCGTTGCTCGTCTGGCCAGCCGCAGGCTCTGCTCGCAGTGCGGCCAGTTGTACAGTGTGGCCTCCAATGCCCCGATCGTGACAGAGTCCTGTGACTATTGCGGCGGCAAGCTGATTACACGAGAAGACGATAAGCCGGAAGTGATCTGGAAGCGTTTGGAAACGTACGACAACCAGACTTTCCCGGTGCTGTACTTTTTGTTGGGCGCGGGTTATCCGTCGCACGACTTTGACGGATCGGACGGTTCGCCGCAGGTGATTGCAGGCAGGATCGTGCAGTTGTTATTAGGATGATCGCCAGGCGGAGTCAGAGCGAACTCGAGAAGATGAGGACCAGCGGGTTGCTGGTCTACGAGATTTTGCAAAAGCTGGCGGCAATGGTGGAAGTTGGCATCACCACCAACGACCTAGAAGTAGCGGCCGAGAAGATGATGGCCGACGCCGGTGCGAAGCCCGCTTTTAAGGGGTATCGCCCGCAGAGCGCAGCGGTGGCTTATCCGTTTGTTCTGTGTACGTCGGTGAACGACGAGATTGTGCATGGCATGCCGTCGAAGGCTCGCACGTTAAAATCGGGAGATATCGTCTCGATCGACACGGGCTTGAGCATCGGCGGCTATTACGGCGATTCGGCCGTGACCGTGCCGGTTGGTGAAGTGAACGAGAGTGTGAAGCGTCTGCTGCAGGTGACGAAGGAATCGCTGGAGTTGGCGATCGAGCAGATGCGGCCCGGAAACCGGCTGAGCGATGTGAGCAAAGCGGTACAGTCGCACGTGGAAGCGGCAGGGTTTTCGATTGTGAAGGAAATGGTCGGCCACGGCATCGGGACGAAGTTGCATGAGGAGCCGCAAGTTCCCAACTACGTCGACCGGCGTCACGACAATCCCCGGTTGAAAGAGGGGATGGTGCTGGCGATCGAACCGATGGTCAACTTGGGGAAAGCGGACATGAAGATCAAGTCCGACAAGTGGACGGCGGTGACCAAGGATGGCGCGCCCTCGGCTCACTTTGAGCATGTGGTGGCGGTAACGGCAAATGGACCATGGGTCCTGACAAGGCCGTAGCGAAAGAGCTTGAGGCGGAAGTGATCGAACTCCTTCCGCATGCGACCGTAAAGCTACGGCTCGCCAATGAGGATCGGGTGTTGGCCCACATGGCCGGCGCCACGAAAAGTAACTTTGTCCGGCTCCGGCCGGGCGACCGGGTGATAGTGGCGGTTTCGCCGCATGATAAGACCCGGGGCAGGATCGTAAAACTGCTCGATTAACCGAGTAGAAGAGGAACGGACGACAATGAAAGTACGGGCATCCGTAAAAAAGATTTGCGATAAGTGCAAGATCATCCACCGCGCTGGCACTGTGCGTGTGATCTGCGAAAACCCCAAGCACAAGCAGCGGCAAGGATAATAGGAACTGAACCATGGCGCGTATTGCAGGCGTTGACCTCCCACCCAGAAAGCGGGCCGAAGTGGGCCTGACGTATATCTACGGCATCGGACGCACCCGTTCGAAGTCCATCCTGTACCGCTGCGGCATCGACGCGAACCGCAAGATTCAGGACCTGACCGAAGAAGAAATCAACCAGATCCGCACCCTGCTCGAAAACGAAGGCGCGATTGAAGGTGACCTCCGCAAGGAAGTGTCCCTCAACATCAAGCGCCTGATCGAAATGCAGGCGTACCGCGGATTGCGCCATCGCCGCTCGCTTCCGGCACGCGGCCAGCGCACGCACACCAACGCCCGCACCCGTAAGGGTCCACGCCGTGGCACGGTGGCCAACAAGAAGAAAGCGGGTATGAAGTAGTATGGCCAAGGCAGCCGCCAAGACCACCAAGAAGAAGTCTTTCAAGAAGAAAGAGAAGAAGCACATTGCCTCGGGCATTGTGCACATTCAGGCTTCTTTCAACAACACCATCATCACCATCACGGATCAGATCGGCAATGTGCTGTCCTGGTCCTCGTCGGGTTCGCTCGGCTTCCGCGGTTCGCGCAAGGGTACGCCCTTCGCCGCCCAGCAGGCCAGCCTCACCGCCGCCAACAAGGCCAAGGAAGCGGCCGGACTTCGCTCTGTTGAAGTTCGCGTGTCGGGTCCTGGGTCGGGCCGCGAATCCGCCGTCCGTGCGCTTTCGAGCGCCGGCATCGAAGTGCGCAACATCCGGGACACCACCCCGATTCCGCACAACGGCTGCCGTCCGCCGAAACGTCGCCGCGTATAATTCTGCCGCCTCGCGCGGTATCTAAGGAAAAGCAGGACGAAGGCCCGCCGTGGCCGTAAACTGCACCTCCTGAACAACAGAAGTAGAAGTATTCAGAAAGGTTCGATCATTTACAATGGCTCGTTATAACGGCCCCGTTTGCAGACTCTGCCGCCGCGAAGGCATGAAGCTCTTCCTGAAAGGCGAGCGCTGCCACACTGAAAAGTGCGCCATCGAGAAGCGCAACTTCGTCCCCGGCCAGCACGGCAAGGAACGTAAGGCGAAGGTCCAGGCCTACGGTCTGCAGCTCCGCGAAAAGCAGAAGGCCCGCCGGTACTACGGCATTCTCGAAGGCCAGTTCCGTACGTACTTCGAAAAGGCGTCCAAGCTCAAGGGCATCACGGGTGACAACCTGTTGAACATGCTCGAGCGCCGTCTGGACAACGTCGTTTACCGCATGGGCTTCGGCACCAGCCGCAGCCAGGCTCGCCAGGTGGTCCGCCACGGTCACATCCTCGTCAACGGACGAAAGGTCAACATCCCATCGTTCCAGGTGGTTCCCGGCGATGCGATCGAGGTGCGCGAAGGTTCCAAGACCAACGCCGGCATCCTCGCCGCTCGCGATGCCACGGCATCCTTCCCGAGCCCGGCGTGGCTCGAAGTCGACCGCGACGGACTGAAGGCCAAGATCCTGCAGCAGCCGAAGCGCGAAGACCTCGTCCAGATCCAGCTGAACGAACAGCTGATCGTCGAGTTGTACAGCAAGTAAGCAAGTGAAGTCGTCCTCGTATCCTGGAATCATCGCCGTGCGTCCTAACAGTTCCCGGCACGCGGCGGGGATGGTTCCAGTGAGTGTTGTGTTCGTCCAGCCTGAGGAAACGAAGAAAACATGCTGAAATTTTTCCAGAAACCGAAACGCCTGGTGGCGGAAACGGATTCGCAGAACGACCGCTACGGTGCCTTTAGCGCCGCGCCGTTCGAACGCGGATTCGGATCCACCGTGGGCACGGCTTTGCGCCGTGTTCTGCTCAGCTCCATTGAAGGGGCGGCCATCACCGCGGTTCGCATTGAGGGCGTGGACCACGAGTTCAGCCCCATCCCCGGCGTTGTTGAAGACGCCACCGACATCATCCTGAACCTGAAGCAGGTTCCGTTCAAGATGACCACCGACGCCATCAAAACCATCCGCGTGGTGGCAGACCAGGCCGGTGATGTCATGAGCGGCCAGATCGAAACCGACGCCGACGTCGAAGTTCTGGACAAGGACATCCGCATTGCAACCGTCGCCGAAGGCGGCAAAATCAGCATCGAAATGCGCTTGAAGCAGAATCGTGGATACGTGTCCGCCGAGCGCAACAGCGATGACGACCTGCCCCTCGGCTACATTCCGATCGACAGCGTTCATACCCCGGTCCGCAAGGTGAACTTCAAGGTCGAGAACGCCACGCAAGGCGCCAGCTCGGACTATGACAAGCTCAACCTGGAAGTCTGGACCAACGGCGCCATTGCCCCGGTAGATGCCGTGGGCCAGGCCGCCAAGCTGGTGAAGGATCACATGGCGATCTTCATCAACTTCGAAGATCTGCCGGACCTGGCCGACGATGCGGGCGACCGTGCCGGCGTACAGGGCAGCGAGATCCTGAGCCGCAGCGTGGAAGAGCTGGAACTGAGCGTCCGCTCCTACAACTGCCTCAAGAACGCCAACATCCAGACCATTGGGGACCTTGTGGTGAAGTCCGAGTCCGAAATGCTTCGGACCAAGAACTTCGGCCGCAAGAGTCTGAACGAAATCAAAGAAATTCTCGCCAATTTGGGCCTCAGCTTCGGCATGAAGATCGACGCATCGGGCCGCCTGATTGCACCGAGCGGGTCTCCTGTGAGCCTCGCCGATGATGGCGGCGTCGACGATGACGACGATTTCGGCAACTCTGAGGACGGCGATAACGATAACGACAGCGACAACAACGAAGCAGACGACGAAGACGACGAGTAAAGAGGTTTAGAAGAATCACATGAGACACAAACTGGGCGGATACAAATTACAGCGCGACGCGTCGGCCCGCCGCTCGCTGCTTCGTGGACTCGTAACCGCAGTGATCAATGAAGAGCGCATCGTCACCACTGTGACCAAGGCCAAGGCGGCCCGTCCGTTGGTGGAAAAGATGATCACGCTTGGCAAGAAGGGTACGCTGGCGCACCGCCGTCAGGCGGCGGCGTTCCTGGTGACCCCGGACAGCGTACAGAAGCTGTTCGACAAGGTCAGCCCGCGCTTTGGCAATCGCAACGGCGGCTACACCCGCATTGTGAAGCTCGGCTTCCGTAAGGGTGACGGCGCAGAGACGGCGATGCTCGAGTTGGTGGACGCAAAGCTGATCAAGCGCGCAGCAGATCGCGCCAAGCGCCGCGAAGAGAAGCTGAAGGCCATGCAGGAAGGTCGCGAAGGCGGCGAGGCCGCAGAGTAAGCCTTTGGCAAGTTGGTAAGTTTAAAAGAGCCTCCTTCGGGAGGCTCTTTTGCTTTGTCCGCGGCATTCCTCTAAACTTTGGGACAGGATTGCCGTGAACGCGCTTCTGCTCACCGCGCTTCAACTCTTCGCCCTTCCGCTATCGCCCTGCGACCCTGTCCTTGCGGGCCTAAACTACCCGCCCCTGGCGCGCCTGGCACACCTGTCCGGGACAGTAACCGCCACGTTCCGCGTCGATTCCCTGGGGCGCCCTGCGGGGATTCATCTCACCGGCCACCCGTTGCTACAAGAGAGCGTCACCCAAGCGCTCGCCGCTACCGGCTTCCCGGCCGGATGCTCGAACCGCACACTAAAGCTTGCAGTTGAATTCCACGACAATGCCAGTCCAGGCCTCGCGGGCCCGAACCAGATCGTACGAACAAGCGCCGAGCGCTATGACGTGTACACCGGTCCAGCCACTGCGGCGCCCCCACAGAACCAGTCTTTGGCTGCTCAGCGACTCCGTAGTGTGGCCGTCATCACCGTACTCACGGGGCTACTCCTCCTGGGAGTGATGTTGCTGTTGAATACCAAGGGAACTTTGCGCTTCCTATTTGCGATGAGCCCGGCAACCGCTGCCGACTTGCCCGATTGGGCGCTACGCGCTCGTGATCCGGAACGGCGGGCGAACCTCATCGTTCACGCCATCCTCGGCGCGGTCGCAACTGCGATGGCCGGCGGTCCCCTTCTGTTCGCCGTGTGGTCCCATTGGCAAGGTCTATTGCTATGGCCAATCGGAACAACCGCCATGCTGCTCGGGATGAAACCGCTCTGGCTGAACCGCTATCTCGCGGTCGCCCTGCCGCGACGGGAAAAAGAGCACTGGCAGAGAACACCATTCCCCATCTCTATTCGGTTCGGCCTGTTGTTGATCCTCGCTGGCCTCGCGATCTACGCAGCGATTCCAGTGCCGGATTCGGTTCGACCGTAAGCGAAAGCTCAGATGCGCGCCACTGCCTCCTCTGGCGGGCTTCTGCTTTTTACGGATGGCTGCGCTACCATCGCCGCCATCAGCTTCTTGCTCCTCATCGTCCCAATTGCGACGCCGGCCCAAACAAGATCGAACGGAGGAGTGCGGGCCGCTACATCGTGACAACCGAGGCGTCCGAAAAAGACTTCCATCGAGCCCAACGGTAAAGTAGCCGCTCAGCAATCGTGGGTTTCAGACACCGTGAGAGGCAGACCCCAAAACTTGGCCACTCGCTTGGCAAGCTCATCGAGGCCATGCGTCGCACCATTCGCCAGGATCTCGGTTCCCACGACCTCGCGTTCCAGGCTGTGGGGATTCTGAAAGCGCAAGCTCAGGTACGCGCCTCCGCCTCCCCTGGCGGGCAGCACCTGCAGCAGATCCAACCTCGCCACAGCGCTGCGCTCGAACACGGCCGCACCCCCCCGGTTGCACCAGCCCAGGTGACCCTTCGTCCTCCACAGGTATGCCGATGGCGGTTGGCGCAGCTTGTGCCTCCGGACGTACCCGCCACCGTAAGGCTGCGCTCCGATCTGCGGGACCAGAAACAAGTCAGCGGGCGGGACTGCCGCGATCAGCGCCTCCTCCTCCGCGGTCAGTTCGCCGACCCATGGACGTTCGATGGTGATGGAGCAGACCTCCCACAGTTCGGGATTGTTGGCGTAAAGATCATTCCGGCCGAATTGCGATTTCTCCTTCAAGAACGTCCGGATTGTGAGCGACGGGCCGCCATCGCCGAAGTGCCAGTTGTGTTCACGGGTGTTGGATGCCACTCCCTTTTGCGGCTGGCCGAAGATCGCTTCCAGCCGTGCCAGTGCGGTTCTGTGATTCTTCTCCCCGTTGCGGTACGGGTTGAAGTCGCAAGTGAAACGATCGGGAGGGATCAGGTAGCGGCGCGGTTCGAGATGGACGTAGAAGGGCTGCCCGGCCTGCTCGGGAAACAGTGCGGCTGGTGGCAGGTCGATGACTGTGGAGAAGCCGTACCAGCTGCGGTCGCCGTACTTGTGGTGGAGGTCTGCGGTGGTTTCGCTGGAGGCTGCGGCGTGGAGGCCGTGGTCCTTGAGAAAGCGGATGAATTCGTCTGCGCCGCGCATGTTTCCATCGATAACACGACGCACCCAGGTGGTACCCTGGCGGCGTACTCCGATGAGCCCTCTGGTACTGGGTTTGTTTACGCTACTGGTTGGTGATGCGGCCGGGTCCTCCTGCAATGGGAACCCGGAGTTGCAGGGCCTCGCATACCCGAAAGACGCGCGTGCAGCGCGATTTTCCGGGACGGTGCGCGCGACATTCCGCGTGGACTCGATGGGGAAGGCGGCTGAAGTACAGTACCCGATTGGGCACCCGATGTTGGTTGCTGGCGTGGAACGTGCCATTGCGGCGACGACCTTTGATCGCGCCTGCTTTAATCAGACGTTGCAGGTGGAGGTCGTCTTCCATATGGACTCGACTCCGGATGTCGTAGTGCCGCCGGACAGAGTGGAGCGCGGCGAGGATGGCCGTTACCACGTCTATACCGTTGTGTCCTCGCGATCCGGTTCTGAGGAACCACGGGTGACGCGCCAGTCGACTTCTACCGGCGCCTTCAGGTACCTCAGATTGCCCGCAAATGCGGTTTTCTATCAGACAAATCCGAATCGGATTTGTCTGGGCGTGCCTGGCACCGTGCCGCTTCCGGTGACAGGCACGGTGACAGGCACCCTTTGCGCCTAACTCCTTTGAAGATCAGCTCTTGCTGACTTTCGTCGCGTAGCCTTCCATCAGGGAAACCCAGCCGCCTTCGCCTCCTACTCCTTCTCGCATGCCCGCTCCGCTTGGACCCATGCGCTCGAAGTGGCGATGCTCCAAATCGACGCGCGTGCGACCGTCTCCCCGTCTGTGAACGTCACCTCCACCTCGCTCGACTGGGCGACGTCCGGCTGGTATTTCCAGTCCGCGGTGATCTTCCAGGCCATCACAAACCGGTGCGGCGGATCCCAGAGCACGACCTCGCCCCAGTCCGACTCCGTGCCGTCCGTCTGCGTGGTGTAGCAGCGGCCTCCGGGGCGGCCTTCGATGTATGCCGCGAGCATCGGCGCGTTGCCGATGTGGTGCGACCTCGGCCACCAGGTGTCGAACCCGGCTGTGAAGACATCAAACGCCTTTCGCCGCGAGGAGGCTACGATTACCGATTTGCGTACCGGCTCAAGCATCGTCATTGGACTTTTCTTTCCACCTGTTTCTGAAACTCTTGCAGGGCGACCGTCCAGAAACGGTCGAAGTACTCGCGCAGGGCCACAAAGGCCTCGGGGTTGATGGCGTACACGCGGCGGGCGCCTTGTGGACGGTCCGTCACCAGGTCGGCGTCTTTGAGGGTGCGCAAATGTTGCGAGATGGCAGGGCGGCTTACCGGGAACTGCGACGCGATCTGGCTGACCGGGAGCGGTCCTTCGGCAAGCAGGCGTTCGAGGATCGCGCGGCGCGTCGGGTCGCCGAGGGCGTCGAGTTGACTATGGTAAGTTTCCACTTACGGTAAGTATTCACTTACTGATGCCTCGGCGTCAAGCGAAATCATAGGGAACTGCAGCGGCAGGAAATGAGTATTGTTGTACATGGTTTCCACCCCAACGCTTCGGCTGTGGCCGGGCGTGCTGCTCGCAGGAGTCCTGCTGCTTTGCCGTTTTGCGCTGCCCCGGTTGTGGCCGGAGGAGGGCGCTATGGGTGCTGTATTCGGCAGCATGGCCTGTGCGATCCTCATTGCGCTGTGGTGGGCGCTTTTGAGCCGCGCGAAGGGTTGGGATCGCTTGTGGCCGCTGCTGCTGGCGGTAGCGACGGTTTACGGGGTATCGTTCCTTGCCGATCCTTCGATCACCAAAGGCGCAATGGGCATGCTGCTGTACATCCTGTCGATTCCCTTTGCGGCGGTGGCGCTGGTGGCCGGGGCGTTGGTCAGCCGGAACCTGGACGATCGCACGCGGCGGATGGCGATTGCCGGGGCTATCCTCGTGGCCTGTGCGAGCTTTGCCCTGATTCGGACCGGCGGGTTCACTGGCGCATTCGAAAATGATCTGTCGTGGCGCTGGACCCCGAGTCCGGAAGAGCGCCTCGTGGCGACCATGCCTCCGCCTCCGCCGCCTGTTGCTGTTGCTGCTGCTGTTTCGGCGCCAACGGTGCCGGAAGCGGCTGCTGTGGTGAAGGAAACGCCGAAGCCGGTTGTAGCGACTGTGGAGGAAGAGCCGGTGGTACCCGCCGCGTGGCCTGCGTTTCGTGGACCTGCGGGGGACGGTTCCGCTCCGGGCGTACGCATCGATCCGGATTGGGCAGCGCATCCGCCAAAGCAGGTTTGGAAGCGGCCTGTGGGACCCGGATGGTCATCGTTCGCCGTCGCGGGCGACCTGCTGTACACGCAGGAACAGCGGGGTGAAGACGAGCTTGTGTCCTGCTATCGATTGAGCAGCGGTGAACCCGTTTGGGCGCATCGGAGCAAGGCGCGATTCTGGGAGTCCAACGCTGGCGCAGGACCTCGCGGTACGCCGACGCTAGCTGGTGGACGCGTGTACGCATTCGGCGGCACGGGCATCCTGAATGCGCTGGACGCGAAGACGGGCCGTGTGATCTGGAGCCGTAATGCCGCGCAGGATGCCGCAATGAAGACCCCGGAGTGGGGATTTGCGAGTTCCCCGCTGGTGCTGGAACAGGCGGTGATCGTCGGGGTGTCGGGTCGCCTGGCGGCGTATGAGAAGGCGACGGGCAAGCCGCTGTGGCTGGGTCCGGAAGGCGGCGGGACGAGCTACAGTTCGCCGCGGTTGTCGCGAGGCCAAGTGCTGTTTTTGCAGAAGCCGGGCGTGGTGAGCGTACAGCCATCGGACGGCAAGCTGCTTTGGGATTACAAGTGGGCCGGGTACCCGATTGTGCAACCAGCGGTGCTGCCGGATGGCGACATGGTGCTGAGCGTGGACGATAGCAGCGGGATCCGGCGGATCGGGTCCAAGGGTGAGGATCGCTGGGCGTCGACGGGGTTAAAGCCGTACTACAACGACTTCGTCATCCACAAAGGGCACGCCTACGGGTTTGACCGCAGCATCCTGGCATGCGTCGATCTGCAGGATGGCAAGCGCAAGTGGAAGGGCGGGCGGTACGGCTTTGGGCAGTTGGTGCTGTTGCCCGAGCAGGATCTATTGGTGATCTTGTCGGAAGAGGGCGAGTTGGCGCTCGCGCGTGCCACTCCTGAGGGATTTGCGGAAGTAGCGGCGAAGGTCCCGGCGCTGGAGGGCAAGACCTGGAATCACCCGGCCATCGCGGGGGACCTGCTGCTGGTACGGAATGCGCAGGAGATGGCGGCGTTCCGGTTGGAGCGGAGAAAGTGAGGACAGCTGTCCTGGCGGCGATGCTTTTGGAAGCCGCTATGGCTGCCGAGCAACAAAGCAAGACGATGGCGGACGGGCGCGTGTGGACCACTGCCAATCTGAATGTCGCGGTGCCGGGGTCTTACTGCTACGACGATCAAGAGTCGAACTGCGCGAAGTACGGGCGGTTGTACACGTGGGAGGCTGCGACGCAGGCCTGTCGCACGGCGCTTGGCGAGGCTTGGGCTTTGCCTTCGAACGACGAATGGCGGACGTTGGTGAAGAGCTACGGTCCGCTGCGTGAGGAGTCCGTGGCGGATAGCAAGAAGGCGTTTGATGCGCTGATGACGGGCGGGAGTTCTGGATTTGCGGCGGTGTTAGGAGGAGGTCGTGATGTGGGTGCCGATCCCAAGTATGCCCGGCTGGATGCGCATGGGTTTTTCTGGACGGCTACGGCAACGGAGCCAAAGGTCGCGTGGTTTTACAATTTCGGGCGGAACGGGCAGGCGGTGAATCGCCACGAGGATGGAGAGAAGCTTCGCGCGTTCTCGGTGCGCTGCATCCGGCGGAAATGAGAACGGCCTCCCGCCCTCTGGTGAGGGACGAGAGGCTCGTGTACTTTCTGGATGGACCGTGTCAAAACTTCGGCCCGGTAGTTAGTCCTTGATCTTTTCGTCGACCTTCTTGGCGCCCTTTTCGACACCCTGAGCGGCCTTCTTGGTGACCTTCTTCGCGCCCTTGGCCGTAGCCTTGGCGCCGTCGACTACCGCGTCCCCAGTGACTTCGGCGCCCTTCTTGATGCCCTTGCCAGTGCCTTTGGCCGCACTCTTGGCAGCTTCACCAGTGGCTTCGGCGGCCTTTTTGGTTTCGGAACCAGCCTTCTTCATGTCTTCCTTGGCGGTGGTCTGCGCAAAGATGGACCCGGCGGCGAGTGCGAGGGTGAGAGTAATTGTTGTGAGTTTCATAGGATGCTCCACTATCCAGCAGGTTGGATGCCATAGGGCTCAACACGTTACATTAAGTTCCTTAACCCAAAATTGAGTGTCTTAATCCTAGACGGGCCACTGGCATAGGTGTCGATTCCCCGAAATTGCGTTGCGATTTCCGGGGGCGGAAACGCACTACCACTATGCATGCCTCTGTACCGTACCCGGTCCGCCGCGATCGCTGGAGTTGACGCGCAACTCATCGACGTCGAGGTCGATCTGTATGGCGAAACGCACCAGATGTTTATCACGGTGGGGATGCCGGATACGGCGGTCAAAGAGAGCCGCGAGCGGATCAAAAGCGCGATCCTCAATTCCGGGTTTGGGCATCCACGCAAATCCGTCACGATCAATCTGGCGCCTGCCAATGTACGCAAAGAGGGTGCGGGGTTCGACCTTCCGATGGCCATGGGCATCCTGGGGGCGATGGGGTGCGTCAACAATCGGGCGGGCGATGTCCTGTTTGCCGGTGAGTTGTCGCTCGATGGCGGGGTCCGTGCGATCCGTGGCGTACTGCCCATTGCCGCTTGTGCCCGCCGCAACGGGATCTCGCGGCTGATCGTACCTGCGGATAATGCTGCCGAAGCGGCGGTGGTCGAGGGCTTGGAAGTGTACGGGGCGCGGCACCTGGGCGAAGCGGTCCTGATGGCGTCGCAGCCCGAGCGGTTCGATCCTGTGGCGTCGCCGACGATGGCGGGTCCTGCTGGTCCGCGGCAGTTCCTGTTGGACTTTGCGGATGTCAAAGGCCAAGCCACGGCGAAGCGAGCGCTAGAGGTGGCTGCGGCGGGCGGGCATAACGTGTTGATGATTGGGCCTCCGGGGTCGGGCAAGACGATGCTGGCCAAGCGTCTGGCGGGGATCCTGCCTCCGTTGACGTTTGAGGAGGCTTTGGAAGCAACGCAGGTCCATAGTGTCGCCGGGTTGTTGCCGTCGGGTGCGGGTCTACTTGCGGAAAGGCCGTTCCGCGCGCCGCATCACACGACGTCGGATGCCGGGATGGTGGGCGGAGGTTCGGGGTCGCCACGGCCGGGCGAGGTCAGCCTGGCGCACAACGGCGTACTGTTTTTGGATGAGCTGCCGGAGTTCCATCGCAATGTCCTGGAGTTGTTGCGGCAGCCGTTGGAGGAGGGGTCGCTGACGATTGCGCGTAGCAACCAGACGGTGACGTTTCCGGCCAAGGTGATGCTGATTGCCGCGATGAATCCGTGCCCCTGCGGGTACCACGGCGATACGACGCGCGAATGCCGGTGTACGGGCGGGATCATCCAGCGGTACTTGGGCAAGATCAGTGGTCCGCTTCTGGACCGTATTGACTTGCATGTGGAGGTCGCGGCGGTGCCGTTTCAGGAGTTGCAGCAGCCGGCGTCGGCGGGGGTGAGTTCGGCGGAGATGGCGGCGCGTGTGGAGCAGGCGCGGGTGCTGCAGAATGCGCGCGGGTACGTGAATGCGCAGTTGCCGGCGTCGAAGTTACGGGATGCGTGCAATCTGGATGATGCCGGGGCGCGGACGTTGGAGATGGCGGTACGGCGGATGAGTTTGTCGGCGCGCGCGCATGACCGGATTCTGAAGGTCGCGCGGACGATCGCGGATTTGGATGGGTCGGAGAGGGTGAAGTCCAAGCATCTGGCGGAGGCGGTGCAGTACCGGAGCTTGGATCGGAACTACTGGGCGTAGACTGGCGCGCCTGAGTACACTGGGGCGTGCGGTTCCCCGGGTTCTGGCAGGCTGTCGCGCTCTTTGCTGTTTGGGCGGTTGTGAACGTGGTCATCCTTCTGGCGGACCGCAAAACTCCCCATCCCGGACTTCGAGCGTTCGCATCCGCTGCTGCGACATGGGTCGTCCTACTCATCGCGCGGAAGAGGACTGGCCGCGGAATGCGGCAGATGCTTGCGTGGGTACCGCTCGCGCCGAACGTCGCGCCTGCGGTTGCCGGCATCACCCTTTGCTTGTTTATCGTCGGCGTACTGGGCTTTTTGTGGATCGAGCGGGCGTTTCCCGGGTCGCTGCCCCGCCTGGATTATGGTTTCTCCAAATCCCCTGCATTTGCGCTACTGCTGATCGTGATCGTCGCGCCTTTGTCGGAAGAGATCCTGATGCGCGGTATCCTCCTGCCGGGCTTCGCGGCGCGGTACGGGTCCACGCGGGCGATTCTGCTGAGCGCGCTATTTTTCGCCTGCGCACATGGGAGCCTGGCGCGGCTTCCACATACTTTTCTGCTGGGTGCCGTACTGGGCTGGCTTTACGTGCAGACCCGGTCCCTGTGGGTGAGTATCGGCGCGCATATGTTCAACAACCTGATTGCCGGGAGCGTGCTGGCGCTGGCGCTGGCAAAGTCGCGTGGCAGTGAGCTGCCTGCTCCTGCGGTACCGCCGTTTCAGAGAGCCGAACTGGTGCTGGCCGGTATGTGCTTAGGTGTTTGCCTGGTGTTGATGAGCGCCGTTCCCCGCAACAATGCGGTACCTCCGCCGGGCGCTACTGCAGAGTGAGATCCAACGTCGCTGTGCGACCCTCTTCCAGCGTGATTGGCTGCGCGCGGCCTGACAACGCATCTTCCAGGAGTTCCAGCGCCTCCAGACTTGCGATCACCAGGTACGGCCCCGGCGCGACCCCCACGAATGCATAGCTGCCGTCTTCGGCGATGTACGCTGTGCGCACGCCGTTCGTACGCTGCCGTGCTTGCGGCGAAGTCGGGAAGAGGTACACCGGAACGCCAATCGGCGATGACCCTTTCACCTTTCCGGTGAGCTTTGCCGGCGATGTCGAAAACGTCAGTTGGATGGTGTTTGAGGTGTCATCGCTAGCAGAGAACTCGAACCAGTCCGGGTCCGGTGGGGCGGCAGCCTTTTGGCGAGCGTGGAATGTCACTTCGGACAGATAGCTTCCGGTCTGCGGGCGCTGGGTTAACTGCCAGTTCCCCGGCACCACCTGGATCGGGTTCACGTGTACCTCGGTGGCTTGCGCGCTGGTGTCGGGTCCGGCGGCGTCGCGACGGCGGAGGATCAGGCCTGCCTGTGTCACGCTGGTGCCCGTCGTTTGGAATGTCACCTTCGGCAGTGGTCGCAGATTGAGGGTTTCGAGGTGACTGCTTGTGTACACCTGCATCGATTTGAACGCGGCCAGCTTCTGCTTCTGATCTCCCTCGCCTTGCACCAGCAACTCATACTCGCCGGGGGTGAGGTTGGTGAACTGGATCGGGTCCAGATTGCAGGGTGCGGGCATCTGCTTGCGGCCCTGGTCTGACGACAAGGTGACCTCTGCGACCCCAATGCATCCTGTGACGCGGATGGCGATGGCCGCGGTTCGGCCGGGTACTGGTGCGAGATCGATGTCGCGGACTTCGCTGTCCAAGTCCACGGAAATGGGGATTGCGTCCCGCAAGGTCATGCTGGCGAAGGGATGGTAGGTGGGTGCGACAAAGAAGTTCTGGTCCACTTCTGCGGTGCCGCTGCGGACGAAGTACTTGCCCGCAGGTAGGCCGGTGATGCGGTAGACGCCCAAGTCGTCAGAGATCCCGGTGGCGACGATTCGGCGCGGCAAGGTGACGGTGTAGGCGGATACAGGGACGCGCGGGAGTCCAACACGGTTCTCGTCGAGCGTACGGCCGAAGATCGCGCCCAGGCGGCGGAGGCGGAGTTCGGCGAACGCGGTGGGGTCGCCCTGAACCTGGATGGGGGTGCCCGCACCGCCCCGGTACGACTGTCCGGCGCGCGCTTCGGCAAAGCCAGGACGTCGCGCGATCACCTGGTAGTAGCCGTCGGCAAGCCCTAGGAACTGGAACTGACCGTTCGAGCCGGTACGACTGCTGGTGACGGTACGAAAGGCGCTGCCTTCCAGTCTGACGAGCGTGATGTTCGCCCGGGCCATCGGGAAGCCGGTCAGGTTTTCCACCGCGATGCCCTTGATGCCGCCGGCGAAGGCCGTGGTGCAGGCTGCGAGGAGGGTAACGATTCGGCGGCGGTGGCACGGCAGCGGCAGCATACCTCTATGACGGCCCGCTGCCGTGCCGCGTGGAAAGGATTCTTACTGCATGATCTTGGCGAGCGCTGCGCGATCGACAAGCGGGGTGAACATCGGCATGTGCTCTTTCTTGCCGGTCCAGCGGACCACCACGTTTTGCACCTTCAGCTTGGCGGGCGCGGGCTTTGCAACGCCGGTGAACATCTCCGCGCCTTCCGGTGTCGGCGCGGCGGCGCCACTGGCGGACTTGGCGTACGCAGGCGCTTCGTTCGCCGCGAGCAGCAACGATACGGAGTAGCTGCGTCCATCCTCGCCGGCCTGGAACTCCTTCATCGCTTCGATCACCTTGGGGGTAAACGCGTTGGTGTGCGCTTCTTTGATCTTGGCGGCTTTGGCTTCGAGGACCTTGGCTTCCGCTTCGAGGCGGGCCACTTCTTCTACGTTCTTGAGGGCGCGAGCCTTGGCTGCGTCGCGACGGAGGGCGCGTGCCTGCTTGCCCACTTCGCCGTACTCGGCTTCCATTTCCGGCGGCATGCGGCGGAGTTCCGCCATTTTCTTCTGCATGGCGTTGGTGCGGGCGATCATCTCTTTGCGGCCTTCCACCCAGTCATAGGTCAGGCTGTAAACAATGTGCGAGGCATCGGTCCCTTTGCAGACGCTGGTACGGCCGGTTTTGTACAACTGCGGTTTGTTCACTTCCCAGCCGGGCGGGGGCGCGGGTACGGCGGCGGCCAAGGCTTCTAAAGTGGCTACTTCAAATTGCTGTTCGGCAGGCGTGGTGTTCCGGGCGCCATCCGGGCAATCGGCAAAGCTAAAGGCGGCGGCTGCAAAGAATACCGCGGCGGCAAGTTTGGTTTGGTTTGTTTTGAGCAAGGCAGTTTCCCTTTCCGTCCCATTAGTGCGGAAGCGGCGACGGCATTTGGCTCATGTGGCGAGGCGTTATATTGGTTGAACCAACCTGACATGCGTTATCTAGCGACCTTCACCTTACTGGCCGTTGCGGCGGCAACCGGCATCGTACTTCTGGCACAGGATCGGGCGGCGCGGCCCAAGTTGCCCGGCGAGGACTGGGTGTCTCTCTTCAACGGCAAGGACCTCACCGGCTGGGTGGAGATCGGCAAAGAGAAGTGGGTTGTGGAAGATGGCACTATCCACGGCATGGCCATCAGCAAGGCGTACGGGTATTTGAAGACCGAGAAGAACTACAAGGACTTCCAGTTGTCGCTGCAGTTCAAGTGCGAAGGCGACGGCAACAGCGGCGTGTTCTTCCACGCCGAGTTCAAGCCGGGTACGCCGGACATAACGCAGGGTCCGCAGTTTGAAGTGGACTGCACGCTCGGCCGTCACACCGGCGGCATTTACGACGTCGGCCGCCAGTGGATCGTGTGGCCTGCGCCGGAGAACGAGATTGTCGTCCGGCGCAACGATTGGAACGAGTACCTGTTGACCGTGGTGGGCAACCGCTATACGTCGCGCCTGAACGGCGTGCAAATGGTGGACTTTACCGACCCCAAGCCGAAGGGCGAGGACGGCGGTATCGCACTCCAGTTGCATTCGGGCGGACAGGGCAACATGCGGTTCCGCGAACTGTACATCCGCGATCTGTCCAAGCGCTAGGCTTTACAGGTTCAGCGCGGCCTGCGAACCGTCCAGAATGTACGGGAGTGTGAGGCGCTCACCGAGATCGAGGTAGGCCTTCGCATTCAGGTGGATCGCGGAGCGGATCATGATGAGCAGATAGTACTGTTTGCCGTTCTTGCCCGTGGATGCGTAGTCGAGCGTGTTGCGTTCGATGGGTATAGGGTCGATGCGGCCGTCGGTGGCGCAGTTGACGCCCATCTTTTTGGTCTGCGTTTGCAGCAGCACGATCCACTTGCCAAGGTCGTCGTTGTAGTTCCCAGTGACGCTGACCAGAGAAGATGGTGCTGGAACATTGTTCTCCTTGGCGCGCTGCGTCACCATCTGCATAGTGACAGTCGGCAGGCATTGCGTGATGAGTACTTGCACCAGGCGGACGTCGTCGGTGCGATTTACACCGCCTTTGCCAACGGATGCGGAGAGGTTGTAGAGCGGAAATGTGCGGTGTGCCATAACAGGTCCTTCGTAGAATCATGTTGCCACCGGGGCCGTAAAAGAATCCTCAAAGCGATCTCAAGAATTTGTGAAACAACAGGACGGAGGACGCTGGTACCGGTCCTTGACTTCGGGATGGAAAAAGACGGATACTTGGCTCAGTAGATGCAACTCAGTGTCAATAATGCTTCGCAGACGCTGCTCGATCTGCGTGATGGCGAAAACGGACTCCTTGAGGCCATCGACCTTCCGGCCGACATGGCCACGCGCCTGATGGAAATGGGCTTTTTGCCCGGCGCGGTGATCTCCCGGGGCTATGCGGCTCCTGGCGGCGACCCGCGGGTGTTTCGCGTGGGCGGATCGGAAGTCGCGATCCGGCGCGAGACGGCGGCCCGGGTTCGCATCACACGCCAGTAAGGCGCTTGGTAGGCGGAAGGTATGAGCGATTGCCATGACGGTGGAGCGGCATCCGCACTTGCGGTAGCGGCGGCTCAGGCTGGCAACGCGAACCATCTGGTGGCCATCATTGGCCCGCCCAACGCTGGTAAATCAACACTCTTCAATCGCCTCACCGGGCTTCGTCAAAAGGTCGCCAATTTTCCTGGCGTCACCGTCGAGCATCACCTGGGCAAGGCCACCATTCCCGACACCGGCCGCGAGGTCACCATTGTCGACCTTCCCGGCGTTTACAGTCTCAATCCACGATCTGAAGACGAGCGCGTGTCGCGCGATGTGCTGACGGGCGACATGCCTGGCTTGCCTAAGCCCGACGCCGTGTTGTTGATTTTGGACAGCACGAACCTGTCGCGCCACCTGCTGCTGGCCGCTCCGGTGTTGAGCCTGGGTCTGCCGACGCTTGTGGTCCTCAACATGGTGGACGATCTGCGCAAGCGCCAGGGGGCGCTCGATGCCGCGATACTGGCCAGCGAACTCGGCGCGCCTGTCGCGATGATTAGCGCGGCACAAGGCGAAGGTCTGGAGAAAGTCTGGCAGTTTATGGCCGGTACGACGCTGACGGAGCAACCGATCGCGCGTCGCGTAGAGCTGCCGGTACTGCAGGACATCCCGAGTTGCCATCGCTGGGCCACCGGGGTCGGTCGGCGTGCGGATTATCGTGCGCCGGAACCTCCACTGTGGACGCGGCGTTTGGATCGCGTACTGTTGCATCCCGTCGCAGGACCCGTGCTGTTTGCCCTGATTGTCGCGCTGGTGTTCCAGGCGATCTTTACCTGGGCGCAGCCGGCCATGGATTTTGTCGAAGGCTTTATCGCATCTTCTGGCGCGTGGCTGGGGCAGAACATCGCAAACCCGGTGCTGAAGTCCTTGCTGGTGGACGGACTTTGGAATGGCGTTGGAGCGGTGGTCGTCTTTCTGCCGCAGATCCTGATCTTGTTCTTCTTTATTGGCGTGCTTGAGGATTCCGGCTATCTGGCTCGCGCGGCTCTGATTGCGGATCGTACGATGGCGAAGTTCGGGTTGCAGGGCAAGTCCTTTATCCCGCTGCTGTCGGCGTACGCGTGTGCGGTGCCGGCCATCATGTCGGCGCGCACGATCGAGAATCAGCGGGACCGTACAGCGACGATTCTGATCGCGCCGTTTATGACGTGTTCCGCACGCCTACCGGTGTACGCGCTGCTGATTGCGGCGTTTATCCCGGCGCACAAACAGATTTTGGGCAGCTTTTTGGGTGCGCAGGCTGCGGCACTGCTGGGGCTGTACATCCTGGGTTTCCTGGCGGCGCTGTTTACCGCGCGGATTCTGAAGTCCACGGTGCTGAAGAGTACGCGTAGCGCGTTTGTGCTAGAGATGCCGCCGTACCGCTGGCCCACCATGCGCAGCATCGGCTTGCGATTGCTCGATCGCGGTACGGTGTTTTTGAAGCGCGCGGGTACGGTGATCCTGGCGGTATCGCTGCTGTTGTGGCTGCTGGCAAGTTTCCCGCGCAAGGCCGACGGATCGGCACCCGAGATCGGCGATAGCCTGGCCGGGACCATGGGCAAGACTGTCGAGCCGGTGCTCGCTCCGCTGGGGCTGAACTGGAAGATCGGCATCGGGCTCATTACGTCGCTGGCGGCGCGCGAGGTGATCGTCGGCACTTTGGGTACGATTTACGGCCTCGAAGGTGCGGCGCAGGAGGAAGGTCTGCAGGCGGCGCTGAAGAAGGATCTGACACCTGCGGGGGCCGCTGCCTTGCTCGTATTCTTTGCGTTTGCGCTGCAGTGTATGTCCACTTTGGCGGTGGTAAAGCGCGAGACCGGAGGCTGGAAATGGCCTGCTATTCAGTTTGCGTACATGAGCGCGATGGCGTACGTCTGCGCCTGGATCACGTACCGCATTGTCCTCGTCTGGAGCTGATAGCGTGAGCGATAGAGAGGGATTCTATCGCTCATGAATGTGCTATTCTGTGAGCGATAGAAATGGTGTCTATCGCTCATCATGGCATGGAATTGGCAGCTGCCGGAATGGCCCGAATTCGAGTGGGATCCCGAACGCCTGACGCGTGCGGAAGAGCGATTCCTGCTGTATTTTGGCCAGATTCGCGGCATCACCAAGCATCTGGGAGGGCCTGACGGCCAGCAGATCCTGGTGGAAGCAATCAGTACCGAAGCACTGACCACCTCGGAAATCGAAGGCGAAGTGCTGGACCGGGCGAGTGTACAATCCTCGATCCGCAAACACCTGGGGTTGAAGGCCGACAAGCATCGGCCAAAACCTGCCGAAGAAGGCGTGGCGGAAATGACCGTCGACCTTTACCGGACGTTCTCTGAACCGCTCACCAAAGAGACTCTGTTCCGCTGGCACGGGATGTTGATGAAGGGGCGGCGCGACATCCTGCGCGTCGGCCAGTATCGCAACAGCCGTGAGCCGATGGAGATCGTTTCAGGTGCGATTTATGCGCCCAAGGTCCACTTTGAGGCGCCGCCGAGTTCCAGTGTCCCGAAAGAGATGAAGGAGTTTGTGGCGTGGTTCAACCGGACCGCGCCCGGTGGCGCTGCGCCCTTGCCTGCTTTGACGCGGGCGGGGTTGGCGCACATCTACTTTGAGTCGATCCATCCGTTTGAGGACGGCAACGGACGTATCGGGCGGGCGCTGTCGGAAAAGGCGCTGTCGCAGGCGGTGGAACAGCCGTCGCTTACGGCGCTAGCCGCGACGATTCTGGTGCGCCGCAAGGCGTACTACAAGGCGCTCGAGTACGCCAACAAGCGTAGCGATGTGACGGAGTGGCTGGCGTGGTTTGCCGGTACGGTGTTGGAGGCGCAGATCCGCACGGAGACGCGCATCGAGTTCGTGCTGGGCAAGTCGCGACTGCTCGAAAAGGCCGAGCGTGTTGGCGTGAACGACCGTCAAAAGAAGGCCATCGCGCGGATCTTGAAGGAAGGTCCGGATGGGTTCCAGGGTGGGCTGAGCGCGGGCAACTACGCCAGCATCACCGGGGCATCGCCTGCGACGACAACTCGTGATCTGGTCGAGTTGGTGGAGCATGGCTTGCTGCGGCGCGAAGGTGAGCGGCGCCACGCGCGGTACTTCTTGACCATTCCGACGCGCGAGATTCCCTTAGTGGCTGTGGCCGGAAGCGGCGAGATCAGGGAAGCAGCCTGAGGATCGCCGCTTTCACCACGGGGTCGCGACGGAGTTCCACTTCATCGCCTTTGTCGACGCCCACCGCGATGTTGAGGATGTCCTGCTCAAGACGTGACCGGATCCATTCTTTATCCTGCAGCCATTCGCCGATTCCCGGGCGTACGTTGTTCTGCATCAGGTAGCCCTGAAACTCGTCGAGCAGCGCAGCGTCCGCGCGGAAGTCCGCGTCCACTTTCTTCTTGCCCGTGTACTCGGTGGCGAAGGCTGTAAACGCGGCATTGCTATCCAGAAACGCGCGCAAACGCGAGTACGCCTCAGGCCGGACCACTTCGTCCGGCGTGATGCCTCCTGCGTGGCCGGCGGAGAGCTTTTCGTCAATCTGCGCGTCCTTCAAAGGACGTTGGATGCTGCGTCCGCTGGGCGTGAAGTAGTACGCCGTGGTCAGCAGCATCGCGGTGCTGGACGACATCGGGTACACGCTTTGGACAAGACCCTTGCCGTACGATTGCTCGCCCAGGATGGTGGCGCGCTTGTTGTCCTGCAAGGCACCGGCGACGATCTCGGACGCGCTGGCGCTCTTTTCATTCAACAGCACCGCGACCGGGAAGCGGTACGGCTTGGCGTTCTTGTCGACGGTGGCGTCTTCGTCACGCACACGGCGTCCACGTACGCTCAGGATCTTCTGGCCAGGCTCCAAAAACAGGCTTGCGGTTTCGAGTGCGGCATTCATGACGCCACCCGGGTTGCCTCGCAGATCCAGCACCAGGCCCTTCAACTCGCCTAGTTTCTCAATGGCCTTCTGTACGTCCTTGCCGGTCTTTTCATCAAAGCTCGAAACGCGGATGAGGGCGATGCCAGGCTGCAGGAAGAACGCACGATCCACACTGGGCGCGGCCAGTGTTTCCGGTACGAGCGTGAAGTCCAGGATGCGGACATTGCCCGGGCGTCGCACGTGTACCAGCGCTTTTTGCTGCCGTGCTTGACCTAGCAACTGCATCAATTGGTCAGGATCCAGTTGTCCAAGCGCGATGTTGTTGACGGCCAGGATCTCGTCGCCGGGTGCGAGTCCGGCTTTTGCAGAAGGAGTGCCCGCGACGGTTTGGAGTACGATCACGCGTCCCGGCAAGATGGATACGACGCTGCCAAATCCCTTTTGTTCGGACTTCTCCATCTGCTGCAGTTGCTGGAACTGGTCCGGATCGAGGAACATCGAATGCGGATCGAGACGGCGCAACATCGCAGGCAGCGCGCCGTTATAAAACGCCGCATCCGGGTTGACGGGCTGTGCTGCTTCCGCCTCAATCGCTGCGTACACCTGCGTGAAGCGGCGAACCTGTTGTTCGATCTCGCTCATCTGCTGCGGCTCGGGCTGAACTTGAGCCAGAGACAGTACCGCCAGTGCTGCCAGCATCACTACTCTTTGGTATAGCGCGTTGCCTTTTTGCGCGCTTGGCGCTCCAAGGCGTACGTGATGATGCGGTCCAACAGATCCGAGTACGCGACACCTGCATGCGCCCACATCTTGGGAAACATGCTGATGGACGTAAAGCCTGGAATGGTGTTGATCTCGTTGATGTACAGGCGCCCGGTGGCGGCCTCCTGCAGGAAGTCCACACGCGACATGCCTTCGCATTCGCAGGCCTGATATGCGAGTACGGCCAGGCGCTGGATCTCTGCTGTTTCTTCCGCACTGATCTTCGCAGGCAGTTCGATGACGGCTTTGTCCAGCAGGTACTTGTCTTCGTAGTCGTAAAACTCGCGCGATGGCAGCACTTCGCACGGTGTTGCAGCAAGCGGCGCGGCATTGCCCATCACCGAACATTCAAACTCGCGCCCGGTGATGCCTCGCTCGACCACGATCTTGTGGTCGTACTTTGCGGCCTCCTGCAAGGCGACGCGCAGTTCCGCATCGTTCTTGACCTTAGAAATGCCAACGGAAGAACCCAGGTTTGCGGGCTTCACAAACAGCGGGAAGGGGAGATCGATCTTCGCACCGGCGATCGATTCGCGATAGAGAGTCACCGATTCGACAACGGGCAGTCCGCTGGCGCGCATCACGCGCTTGAACACTTCTTTGTCCATCGCCAAGGACGACGCGAGTACGCCAGGACCCACGTAGGCGATGTCCGCAAGTTCGAACAGACCCTGCATGGTGCCGTCCTCACCGAACGTACCGTGCAGCACCGGAAAGATGACATCGATTCCGGGGTTGCCACCGGGTTCAGGGACGATCATGCGGCCGCCTTCCCACTTGCCTTCCTTCGAAATGAAGTACTCGACAACGTCGTACTTGGTGCGGTCCAGTGCCGCGATGATCGATTTTGCCGAGCGCACCGAGATTTCGTGCTCGCCGCTGCGGCCGCCGTACAGTACGGCTACGCGAATGTTTGGCATGTTTTGATTACTGCTTTGGTCCGAAAGTCACTCGGAACCCGGTGGTCAACAACAGATCGTTTGGCAACGCACCCAAAGGCGGATTGGAGATGTAGCGGTTGCCCACCGTCACCTGCCAGGATAACCAACGGCGGATGGCTGTAATGGCGCTGCCGTCGAAAGTCATGCGATACTCGCCGCGCTGCGTGAAGTTCGGAAAGAAGATGAACCGCTGCGTGAGCTGAAAGGTATTGCCGATCTTGTGGGTGGACGCTTCGCTGAACAAGCCTTCGCCGGAGGTTCGCAGATCGGCTGTGGTGAAGTCTTCGCGGTTGTACGTGCCGCCGCCGAACAGGTCAAACGTATGGCGCTGGTTGCGTATCAGGTGGCGGCCAAGACCCACGCCGATTACGCTTCGCAGACGCAGATTCTGAATGGGGTTGTGTTCCAGGTCACCCGATACAAAGCTGAAGGCGCGAGGTCCAAAGTTTCGGTCCCAACGGAACCCGCCTCGCCGCAAGTTGGCGGAGGTGAGACGCTCGCCATCACGCACGGCGCGCGAGTATAGCGACGATGCCGTAAGCCCGATCTTGTTGCGTGGCGTGGAGCGCGTAGCCGATAGCGCAGAGCTTAAGGTCGATGTGTCCGCGTTGCCTCGGGCAAGGCTCAAGCCCACGTCGCCAAAGCCAGCCCACACGGGTGCATTGGCCAGTTCCATCGTACGCAGGACGCGATCCTGCTCCACGCTGTTGCGGACCCAGATAATCTGCTCACGCAGAGCGAGCAGGCGCTCGGCCGTGGCGCTTTCAATGCCTCCCAACTGGGTGCGCAGTACAAATGTGTCGCCGGATACGATATCCGAGACAGCATCCCACGGAAGGTTGAGTGAGCCGGCATATTCTGCCGTAAAGCGTAGCTTGCCGCCTTCGATGCTTTCGATGCGGCCCGAATAGCGATCACCGTTCTTCATGACCACTTGGTCAATGCCGAATACTGCAACGGGCAATACGAGGAACAACAGGCAACCGCGGTAAAGTGCCGCGGGGAATCTCATAGAATACGTTTGCCGAGCACGGACATTACCAACTCAACTGCCAGGCTTGCCGTACGATTCTGCTCGTCGATCACCGGGTTTACTTCCACCACTTCCATGGACAGCAGCGAGTCGCAATCGCAGATGGTTTCCATGGCGAGGTGCGCTTCACGATACGTCATGCCGCCCTTCACGGGCGTACCAACACCGGGAGCCTCCTGCGGATCCACGGAATCCATGTCGAGTGAAAGGTGGAAGCCGGAAGTACCGTCACTGGCGACACGTATCGCCTCCTCCATCACGCTACGCAGGCCGCGTTCATCAATCTCGCGCATTGTGAATGCCTTCACGCCCGTCTGCTTGACGATAAAGCGTTCTGCAGCATCCACACTGCGCAAGCCGATGATGGCGACATTTTCCGGGCGTACCTTGGGGGCAAAGCCCAGGATGCCGGTAAGTTCTGCCGGACCGTTGCCGGTAAGACACGCCAGTGGCATGCCGTGCACGTTGCCGCTGGGGGTCGACTCCGGTGTGTTCATGTCGGAATGCGCGTCGATCCAGATGAGGCCGATGCCCTTATTGCTCTGCTTTTGCACATGCGACGCAACGCCGGCTACGGTGCCGACCGCGATCGAGTGATCGCCACCGAGCACTAGTGGAAATTTACCCTCACCCATGGCTTGCGCTACACGGTCGCCCAACTGCGCACATACATCAGCAATCTGTGGAAGGTAGCGCGCCTTATCGGTGCCGGGCATAACGCTTTCCGGTTGCGGCACTTGCACGTTGCCGAGGTCTTCTACCGAATACCCAAGCGATGCGATCTTCTCGTTGAGACCCGCCAAACGGATAGCGGACGGACCCATGTCGACGCCGCGGCGCCCTGCGCCCAGGTCCATGGGTGCGCCAATAATGGCGATGTGGGTTCGGGGATGGGAAGGCATGGTTTGCTCTTTTTCCACAGTAACAATCCACATCCCCGCAATTGTTTCGTTTTTGTCAGTGTTTGTTACTTACTGCAAGCGCACTTCGCCCATCTCGCCGCCCTGCCCGCGCTGGCCGGTGATGATGGCCTTGGTGAACGCACCCAGCACCTGCAACATGCCACCCGGGCTATCCCAGAAGTTGCCGCGATCCACGTTCACGCGCAGTAAAGTAAGGCGCGGGTCGTCAAGCCCTTCCGGGAACCACGTTTTCAGCAGTGGCGTGTACAGCTCTTTCATTTTGGCCGCGTCGTCCACCTGCTGCGCCGTACCGTACAAATGCATGTACGCGTTATCGCTGTCGCTTTGAAACACCAGCGACACAGCCGGATTGGCTTGAATTTCCCGGACTTTTTGACAATTGCGGTCTGTAAAAAACCAAAGCGTCCCAACGAACTTGTCAGGATCGCCCTGCACACCCATCGGCCGGGAGTGGATGTCGCGATCCGCTCCCAGCGCCTTGGTGATGAGCATCGTGCTGCGGAACTCTTTGAGCAGCGAACGCACCTTATCAAGAGCCTCTTGGCCCTGGAGGTGCAAGGTTTCGTAATTCGATTCAGCTTCCATTGGTAGAGGAACCTCCGGAAGCTTAGAGCCGTGTGCGACGCCGATTGTTTTAGCTGTACACCATCTGAATCAGCGCGGAGATGTAGCCATAAGCAAACGCGAATGCCTGACGGCCACGTTCGTCGCCTTCGATGTGCGGCACATGGTCCGGCATCATCATGCCGTCGTAGCCCACTTCCTTGTACGTGCGGATGGCCTTGAGGAAGTTGACGTCGCCGTCATCGGGGAAGGTCTCGCGGAAGTCCAGGAACTTGCCCTGAATGTTGCGGAAGTGGACGTTGAAGATCTTCTTCTTCTGGCCAAAGTACCGGATGACGTCGTGGATCTCTTTGTCGGGATTCTCCATCGCCTCGCAAATGGTGCCCTGGCAGAAATTCAAGCCGTGGTACGGGTTCTCTTGAATCGACACAAAGCGCTTCAAGCCGTCCGCATTGCCCAGCACGGTTTCCACGCCGTGATAGCCCTTGACCTTGGGCACCATGGGATCGTTGGGGTGGCACGCGAGGCGAACCTTGTTTTCCGCCGCCACCGGAACCACGCGCTTCAGGAAGTACTCAATACGCTCCCAATATGCGTCCGCAGGTACAGGACCAACATCCGGGAACGGCTTGCCATCGTCATTCAAAGCGGCATGCTTGAACGTCGAGTACTCGGCGCCACCCCGGCCGATGGTCTTGGGCGAGCGCACCACGCCCAGCACCGACATGTTGTACTTCAGGCACGGAATGCCCGCCTGCGCCGCATTGCGGATCATCTCGCAGATCTCGTCAATGGCCTTGTCGCGCTCGGGACTCTTGCCTAGCATGATCGACGGGTATTCGGCCTTGGTAACGAACGACGAACTGAGCGGCAGCGGTACGCAATCCAGATGAATGCCGTACGATTCCACGCGGTCGCGCAGACGCTTCAGTCCATCGACGGACCACGCTTCATCCAACCGGCGGCTTGGCAACGTACTGCAGATGTGATGTACGCCAAGAGCGGAAAGCACAGCCAGCGAGGCGTTGGAAGAATCGTTCTGCGTGCCCAGTTTCATCTTGCCCGCCTTCACAGGAGGCAGCGGGATACGCTCAGCGCGCGGGCCTTCCATGGGACGCGATTCGCGCGTCTGTGCTTCCAACTGTGCGACTGCGGCGGCAGCGGCGGACGTGGCCGAAAAGAATGTACGTCGGTTCATCGCCCGCGATTCTATCATCGAGCCGCGTAAAACGCGCGAATCCGCTCCGCGACGTGCGCAACGTCGTCTGCCGTCAGTTCTGGATGGACCGGGATCGCTAGGCTTTCCACGGCCGCTTGCTCGCTCACCGGAAAGTCGCCAGGCTTGTAGCCGAGGTACGCAAAGCAGGTCTGCAGATGCAGCGGGATCGGATAGTAGATCTCGGTCCCGATCTGCTGCTCGGTCAGGTACTGCTTCAGGCCGTCGCGATTCTTGGCGCGGATCACAAATTGGTTGTGTACGTGGCGCGTACTATACGATGCCACCGGCGGCGTTTGTACGTCGGCGCAGTCCCGCAGTAGTTCGCGGTAGAGGTCTGCATTGCGCTGGCGAGCCTCTGTCCATTGGTCCAGATACCGCAGTTTGACCGACAGAACCGCTGCTTGCAGCGCATCCAGGCGAGAGTTCCAGCCCACCGTGTCATGCACGTACTTGGTATGTCCACCATGTACGCGAAGGGCCCGAAGGCTATGTGCCGCCGCATCGTCATGCGTGGTGACCATACCGGCATCGCCAAACGCGCCCAGATTCTTGCCGGGATAAAAGCTGAAGCATCCGGCAGCGCCGATCGATCCCGCACGTTGCCCTTTGTATTCCGCGCCGATACTTTGCGCCGCATCCTCAATCACAGGTATGCCACGGGCCTTGCCGATGTCCAGAATCGGGTCCATATCCGCGCACTGGCCGTACAGATGCACAGGCATGATGGCCTTCACCTTGGGATGGCGGTCCAGCACAGCCTCAACCTTCGACGGGTCCATGTTGAAGCTGTCGTGCTCGATGTCGCAAAAAACGGGCTGCGCACCGGTGTGGACGATGTAGCCGGCGGTGGCAAAGAACGAGTACGGCACGGTGAGTACCTCATCGCCCGCTCCCACGCCAACGGCCTTCAACGCCAGCAGAATCGCGTCCGAACCCGATGCACAGCCGATGCCATGCTTGACCTGGCTGTACGCGGCGACCTCTTTTTCAAACGTCGTAACAGGTTCACCAAGGACGAAAGTCTGGCCATCGCAGATGCGCGCGACGGTGGCGGTAACCTCGTCGCGAATGTGCGCGTACTGGGCTTTGAGATCGAGCAAGGCAACTGGCTTGTTCTGCATATAGGTCGGCTATTGTTGTTGCGGCAGCTTGGCCACAAACTCCTCGTAATCGTTGGCGATGGTTTGCGACAGCTCAAACAATCGGGTCAGCAGCGTTTCCGGCGTGTCGAAGGCGATGCGGATCTCGCCGGGCGCGATGGATACACCGCTTGGCAGCTTGGGTCCGGCAGGAACGGGCGCCGCGGGCTGAATCTTCACCTGCTTGGCACGCGCGATGCGACGCGCCTCGGCGAGTTTTTCATGGACGCGTACACGACGGCGCTGCTCATAGTGGAACTCCTCGCCCGCGGCGATCGCTTCCAGATTCGCGACAAAAATATGACGCTCCACAAGGCCTGTACGTCCCACCTGGTAGCCGCCCATGCGGGCAAGAATCTGATTGGCGCGACGCCGGCGTACTTGAAACATACGTTCGACGGTGGCGCGATCGATCACCGGTGCGGGAAAGCCGCGGAGCTCCTCCATGATCTCCGCCAGGCGTGGGAACCACGATGGTTTTGCTGGCAAATTCCATGCTAGCAATGGAGCCGCGCTTGCATGGGAAAATAGGGAGGTTCGTACCCCCCGACTCATGGCCACTCGTAGCGCCGGCGAAATCTTTTTGCGAATCCAGCAGGAGGCGGGCAACCTCACTCAGTTGGTCTGGCAGCCGCGCCTGGGCTCGGCCGTCGATGTCCCAAGGCTGGACCTGCCGGACGCCGTCTGGGCCGCGCGCCGCGTCAAAGGCTCCCTGTATGCGCTCGAAGTGGAGCGGCTGGCGAATGAGGCACAGTCCAATCGGTTTCAACTTGCCGGGTATCCACCGCTGGAACTAGGCAAAGACGCGACCATCGAGTGGCGCCGCGACTACTTCCACAACCGTACTTCGGGGCTGGACTACTTCCGCATGGTCAAGCCCGAAGACTTTGCGACCGTCGGCGACGCCCATGCCATCTGGCTGTTGAATCGGCATCAACATCTTGTACTGTTGGCGCAGGCAGCCGAGATCACCGGCACTGCGTCGTATGCGGAAACGATCGTCCGGCATCTGGAATCGTGGTGGGAACAAAACCCGCATGAACGCGGCATCAACTGGGCCCTGCCTTCTGAAGTGGCGATGCGCGCTCTTTCGTGGATTTGGGTGTTCCACATGGTGGGCAAGCGCTTTCCCGCGCCGTTCCGCCACAAGCTGCTGAGCGGCATCTATCGCCATGGCTGCTTCCTGGCTAACAACCTGTCGATCCACACCTCGCCGAATACGCGTCTGTTAGCGGAGGCCGTCGCCCTACACGCGATTGGCGCATTGTTCCCGCAGTTCCCGCGCGCCCAGCGTTGGAAGACGCAGGGTCGCGACGTCGTTCGCAAGCAGATGGAGTTTCAAGTGCGCCCCGATGGCGGCCACTTTGAACAGTCCAATCACATGCATGTGTACGCGATGGACATGTTCCTGTTCCACCTCGCCATCGAGACGGACGCGCCACTGTGGTTCAAAGATCGCCTGGGCAAAATGGCCGCGTATCTCGATGCGCTGCTCGGCCCCGAGCGAAAAGCGCCGATGTTCGGCGACGAGGACGGCGGCCGCTTCTTCCATCCGTACGGTACGCCTGTCGAATGCTACGGTCGCGCGACGCTGGCCACGGCGTCCTTGTTGCTCGACCAACGCGGCGTGGGTACAGAGTATGGCTTCGAAGAGGCCGATGTCTTTGAGCAAGGCATCTGGTGGCTGAGTTCGCGCCTGTTACGCCAGTTGAGCCGTCCTCGCGACGCCCGCGGTGGAGACCTGCAGTTTACCGATTCCGGCATGACCTCCGGCAGCCGCGATGATCTATCGGTGGTCTTCAAGTGGGGTGGCTTCGGGTACGGCTACGCGGGCCATTCGCACTCTGATGTCCTGTCGCTCACCGCGCGCCTGGGCGGGGAAGAATTGCTGATTGACGCGGGGACTTTCACAATGGCTGAGCCGGCAGCGGATCGCGAATGGTTTCGCTCCGTCGCCGCGCACAACACGGTTCGCATCGATGGCATGGAACAGGCGCAGCCCACCGGTGCGGCGCGTTGGGAACAGAAGCCCAAGGTCACGCATACGGACGCGTGGACGGCTTCCGTCAGCTACAGCGGGTTTACTCACAAACGCCACGTCAACCTGTTCCGTGCCGGACTCGTCATCATCACCGACGAGATCGACGGACCCGGGGGCGAACACTTCCTCGAACAGTTCTGGCGCACAGGCCTCGAGGTCCGCATGATCACGCCGGCCTGCTTTGCGATTGGCAGCCGCGCACGCCTGCACCTGCAGCCTGGTACATCGCGCGATTGGGAGGTGGGCGGCGAGTTCGGCTGGAGGTCCCGCGTGTACGGTTCGCGCGAATCCTGCACGGTGGTTCGTGCCTCAATGCGGACCGCAAAGCTGCCCGTCAAAATGATCGCGGTGATCGATCTCAACGGCGCTTACGACGAGTGGCCCCTGTAGCTACCATGAGGAAGAATGCCTCCTTATCAGCTTGGGATCGACTATAAGCCGCGAGGCGATCAAGGTCCTGCAATTGAACAGTTGGTGCGTGGCATCGAAGACGGCGAACGCCATCAGGTGCTGCTTGGCGTCACCGGGTCGGGCAAGACGTTTACGATGGCCAAGGTCATCGAAAAGCTGCAGCGTCCCGCGCTGATTCTGGCCCATAACAAAACGCTCGCCGCGCAGTTGTTTCAGGAGTTCAAGAACTTCTTTCCCAGCAACGCGGTGGAGTACTTCGTTTCTTATTACGATTACTACCAGCCCGAAGCGTACATTCCGTCATCCGACGTCTACATCGAAAAAGAAGCCACCATCAACGACGATCTGGACAAGCTCCGGCTGTCCGCCACGCGATCTTTGTTTGAGCGCCGCGACTGCGTGATCGTCGCCAGCGTCAGCTGTATCTACGGCCTCGGTTCGCCGGAAGCGTACTACGGCATGCTCTTGATGCTCGAAAAAGGCCAGAAAATCGAGCGAAAAGAGATCCTGCAGAAGCTGGTGGAGATTCTTTACGCCCGCAACGACGCACAGTTCACGCGCGGCGCCTTTCGCGTGATGGGCGACGTGATTGAGGTCTATCCGACCTACGACGACTTCGCGTATCGCATCGAAATGTGGGGTGACGAGATCGAATCGCTCAGCCAGGTGGACCCGCTTACCGGGCAGGTACGCCAAACGTATTTGCGCCTGCCGATCTATCCCAAGACGCACTACGTGATGAGTGGCGACCAGCGCAAAAGTGCACTCGCAACCATCGAGGCCGAACTCGAATGGTGGCGCCCGCAGCTTGAAAAGCGCGGCAAATTGATTGAGGCGCAGCGCATCCACCAGCGCACCAACTTTGACTTGGAGATGATCCGGCAGATCGGGTACTGCCACGGCATCGAGAACTATTCGCGCCATTTTTCGGGCCGTTTGCCGGGTGAAGCGCCGCCGACCTTGCTCGACTATCTGCCGCACGACGCGCTGCTGTTCATCGATGAATCGCACGTCACGACGCCACAGATCGGCGGCATGTACCACGGTGACCGTAGCCGCAAGGTCAACCTGGTGGAGTTTGGATTCCGCTTGCCAAGCGCGCTCGACAATCGCCCACTCACGTTTGAAGAGTTCGAAAACCGCGTGAATCAGGTGGTGTACGTCTCTGCGACACCGGGTCCGTACGAGCTCACCAAGACCAGTGGCGAAGTGGTCGAACAGATCATTCGTCCCACCGGTCTTGTGGATCCCATCGTCGACATCCGCCCCATCAAAGGCCAAGTGGACGACCTGCTGGGCGAGATCCGCAAGCGCATCGAACGCAACGAGCGCGTGCTGGTGACCACGCTTACCAAGCGCATGTCGGAGGATTTGGCCGGTTTTTACACGGAAGCGGGCATCAAGTGCGCGTATCTGCACTCGGAGGTCAGCACGCTGGACCGCATCAAGATCCTGCGCGATCTTCGCAAGGGTATCTACGACGCGCTCATCGGCGTCAACCTTTTGCGCGAGGGTTTGGACCTGCCGGAAGTGTCGCTGGTGGCGATCCTCGATGCCGATAAAGAAGGCTTTTTGCGCTCTGCTGGGTCGCTGATTCAGACCATCGGACGCGCCGCGCGTAACGTCAACGGCATCGCGATCCTGTACGCCGACGTGATCACCGACAGCATGCAGCGTGCGCTCGACGAAACCAAGCGCCGACGTGTGATTCAGGAAGCGTACAACCAGGAACACGGCATCACGCCGCAGTCGATTGTGAAGTCCATCGACGCGACTTTGGTGGCGGTTGCCGAAAGCGACTACATGGACATTCCGCTCGAAGACGAGACGGAATCGTCGGAAGTCGAGCTCACGCCGGAACAGCGCCTGCAACTCATCAGCGAACTGGAAACCCGCATGCGTGAGGCTGCCAAGAACTTTGAGTTCGAAAAGGCGGCGCAGTTCCGCGACCGGTTGAAAGATCTCAAGGCCAAGCAACTGGCCTTGATGGAGCCGCCACCATCGACGGAAGCCTCTGCCTGATGTCCATCCGCAAGACCTTCGGCGACCTCCGCGTGCGGCCCAAGCTGATGGTGCTGCACAACCTGTTCTTTCTGGTGTTGAGCGCGGCAGCGTACTTCTCGCTCATCCCGCAGTACAAACAACAGGTGGCCGATGCGCGCGAACGGGAATTGCGAATCATTACGCAGGTGTTCCAACTGCAGTTGCCGCTGACGAGCGTAGAAGGGCTGGAAAGTTACGACTATCGCGAAGGCACCGCCGCAATCGTAAGTCTGCCGGACGAGGCGCGGGCGTTTCTGCAGTCAAACCCGGCCGGTGTTTGGAAGGATCCGGCCAAGTCCCGCTACATCTTTGCGCGCGACCCCCGGCGCGAACTCTACCGTCGCCTCACCATCCCCGACATCATCTACAGTGACTCGGTCCAACGTGCGGAGATCGCGCTGTTCCTGGTGCTCGGAGGCCTGTATTTATTGGCTGTGCTGACGTTGGAGCTGCTCATCATGCCGCTCTATGTGTACACGCCAATCCAGCGGATGCTCGATGCTGACGACGCGACACAGCGTGGCGATCGCGCCCGCGAAATGATCCCGGATGATGCGATTCCCGGCGATGAGATCGGGCAGATCATGCGGTCGCGCAACGCGACGGTGGCGGAACTGAGAGGCCGCGAAGATGACCTGCGGCATAAGAACCAGATGCTCGAAATGCAGGACCGTCTGGCAAGTCTCGGCCTGATGAGCGCCTCTGTCGCGCATGAGATGAATACGCCGCTTGCTGTGCTGCACGGGTCCATTGAAAAGATGCTGGAGACAGCGCCAATAGAGTCTCCGGCGCATGGCCGCCTGGCTCGCATGAAGCGCGTGACCGAGCGCCTTCGCAAGATCAGCGAGAGTCTTCTGGACTTTGCCAAGGCGCGCCGCGAAGAGTTGGAAACCTTGCATCTTGCGCCGCTCATCGATGAGGCTTGGCACCTGGTGGCCATCGACGAGAAGGCCAGTGAAGTGAGCTTCACCAACAGCGTTGCGGTGGATGCTCGCGTGACGGGCAATGCGGACAGGCTGATTCAAGTGTTCGTGAATCTGCTACGCAACGCGCTGAACGCGGTGGAACCGGGGTCCGGCAAGATCGAAGTAAAATCGGAAGCGGTGCGTGGCTTTGGCGAATGGCAGACGTCCATTCGATTCGAAGACAACGGCAGCGGCATTCCGCCGGAAGTGCTGCCCGACATCTTTGACGCCTTTGTCACCACGCGCCTGGATTCCAAAGGTACGGGATTAGGATTGACGGTGGCAGAAGGCATCATCACGCAGCATGGCGGTACGATTTCTGCGGCCAATCGGGCCGAAGGTGGCGCTTGTCTTGAAGTCCGTTTGCCCGTGATGCGGCAAGCTCCCGTAACAGCAGGTGCCGCACGTGGCTGAGTTGGTGGACATCGCGATCCTCGACGACGATCTCGACTTTCGCAACTACCTGGAAGACCTGGTGCGCGACGAAGGCGACTATCAGGTTCGCGCGTTTGCAACGGCCGAAGAACTCTTCGCATCTTCGGAGCAACAGGTGCCGGAAATCGTCCTGCTCGACATGAAGATGGGCGCCGACGACGGTCTGCAGGTGGCCGAAACACTACTCACCCGCTGGCCCGGCATCTGCGTCATCATCATCACCGGTTACCCGTCGCTTGAAGACATGCGCACGACATTTAAGCTCAAGGTCTTCGATTACATCTCAAAGCCATTCTCACTGGCCCAATTGCGTACGGTGTTGCAGCATGCCGTCGATGAGTACGGCCTGGGCCGCGGCGCGTACGCGAAGTTCCGCGAAAAGCTTGGCCATCGCATCAAGATGCTACGTACAGAGCGCGACTGGTCGTTGAAAGATCTCGCCGCAGCGACACGGCTCAGCATGTCGCAGATCAGTTCCATCGAACGCGGCATCAACATGCCGAGTCTCGACAGTCTGCTCGCCATTTGTCGCGCGTTTGACCGAAAGCCCTCAGAATTGCTGGCTTCCATTGAGTTTTAGGTACATCCTGTTTCACAAGCCGTACGGCGTGGTGTCGCAATTCAGCGGCGACGATCATTGCCTGCGCGACTTCATCCCGATCAAAGACGTGTACCCCGTCGGGCGCCTCGACAAAGACAGCGAAGGCCTCATGCTGCTCACCAGCGACGGCGCACTACAGCATCGCCTAAGCGACCCGAAGTTCGAGCATCCGCGCACGTACTGGGCCCAAGTGGATCGTATCCCATCGCCCGATGCGTTGAAAGCCCTGCAAACAGGGGTCATCATCACCGACGGCTATAAGACAAGGCCCGCCAAGGCCAAGATCATCGACGAACCAGCAAGCGTACCTCCACGCGACCCGCCCGTACGATTCCGCTTGAACGTACCCACTGCATGGATCGAGTTGACGCTCACAGAAGGACGCAATCGCCAGGTCCGGCACATGACGGCGGCCATCGGACATCCCACCTTGCGGCTCATCCGCGTCGCGATCGGCAAGATCAAGGTCGATGGACTGACCGCCGGTCAGTGGCGCAACGTCACACCCGAGGAACTGCGCTACTTGCGCAACATCCGCTGACGGTACTGCGCCACAAACTGCTGGTGTCCGCTGTAATCCTTGGAAAAATTATGCTGGCCGGAGTTGTCGCCCTTCGCCACAAAAAACAGGTACTCCGTCTCCGCAGGCTTCACCGCTGCCTGTAGCGACGCTAAGCCGGGATTCGCAATCGGACCCGGCGGCAGGCCCGTATGCTGGTACGTGTTGTACGGATGGTCGCTCGCCAGGTCAGATTTGTAAATCGTCCCGCGATAACGGCCCTGCAGCATCGCCGCGTAAATCGTAGTGGGATCGGCGTCCAACTTCTGCCCCTTACGCAAACGGTTCGCGTACACCGAAGCGACGATGGGTCGCTCGCTCGCGACACCGGACTCCTTCTCGACGAGCGACGCCAAGGTCACCATCTCCAGGACATTCAGATTGGTTTGGCCCTTGCTCGCCACCTTCCATTGCCGCCGGAATTGATCGAGCATCATCTTCACCACTTGATCCACCGTGGTGGACTTGGTGACGCGATACGTTGCCGGAAACAGAAAACCCTCTAAAGACGGCGCGCCCGGCGCCAGATCGCGAATCGCCTTGGGGTTCTTCGCAGCTTGCAAAAAGTCATCGGCTTTCAAGAAGCCAATCTTGCCCACGGCCTCGGCCGCGTCAAACATATTGCTGCCTTCAGGAATCGAAATCTCGTAGTAGTGAACGTCGCCGCGCGCGATACGGTCCAGTACTTCAGACGGCGACGCCGCGCGCGTGAACTCGTACTCGCCTGCCTGCAGCTTGGCGCCAGGATTCAACGCGCGGGCCAACTGAAACAACATTGGATGCCGCACCACGCCCACTTCTGCCAAGCGCCGTGCCATCTCTGCGGTGGATGTCCCGCGGGGCAGGTCCACCAGCGCCGTGTCACCAAAACCCTTGTACGGCTGAAACGCCAGAAACCAGATGGTTCCCGCACCAAGGCATACCAACGAAGCCAACAGCAGCAAGTACTTCTTCATTCCGCGTTCTCCGCTGCATCACGCATCATCTGCAAATAATCGAGGTAGCTTTCGAGCAGCAGCACCGCCGACAGCTTGTCCACCGCCTTTGCGCGCTTCTCGATACTGATACCGCTCGACCGCAGTACGCGACCCGCCTCCACAGACGTCAGACGCTCGTCCCAATAGTCGATGCCCACGCCCGTACGCTCGGCCAGGCGATCGCCAAACTCGTGCGTGTAGGTCTGCTGGCGGCTTTCGCCCCCGCTCATATGCTTGGGGTCACCCAGTACGATCCAGTTCACTTCGCGCTCTTCGATCAAGCGGGCCAGCGCGTCCAGATCCTCGCGGATCCGCGTGCGGTACAGCGTGTCGATGCCTTGCGCAGTGATGCGAAGCCCGTCGCTCAAGGCGAGGCCGATGCGCTTCTTGCCCAGATCCATCGCAAGGATCCGGCCTGTTGGAGGAGGAACTGGTCGGGACACGCCGCTGCTGTACTAAGCGTACAGTAGAATCGCCTGTAGTGACCAGACGTTCCCTGTTGTTTGCAGCGGCCTTTCCGGCCATTGCCGCCGCGCAGGCAATCCGCCGCGAGATCTTCATCAAGTCGCCGGGCAAGGGCAACGCCGTGATGGCGTCGGCCTACTACGTCAAGCCCAACGGCCTCGACATGATCTCGGTCGAACAACGTTGGAGCCGTTCGGACACGATCGACACCGCGTTCATACGCCGGTCCAAAGACAACGGCAAGACGTGGTCTGCGCCTGTCGAGCAGCCTACCGGCGAGGTCCGCCCGCAAGGCCGGTTGCGACGCCACCTGCGCGGCTATTGGGTGGACGCAAAGCACGGCGCGGCGGTGGAAATCTGGAACGAAGGTATCCTGCCGACGGACGATCCGCTCGAAGGTCTGCGGCAGTGGCAGGTTTATTACACGGTGTCGCGCGACGGCTTTGTCACGCGCACGCCGGTCCGCATGGCGCGCCAGAACGGGCAGCCGGAAAACAGCCCGTTTTCCGACGTTTTTCTGGGCAAGAACAGCATCACCATCGGCGACCAGACCTCGCAACCGCTGGCCACAGACAACGGCTTTTTGCTGCCGGTTGAGATCACTCCGTTGAAGCCGGACGGTACGCTCGACAATCCCGGCGGCGGCTACACGTATCATTACTCGGCAATCCTGCACGCCACCTGGAAGAACAAGACAGAACTCGAATGGCGCATCAGCAATCGCATTGAAGGCGACCCCGCTCGCACGACGCGAGGTACGATCGAGCCGACCCTGGGCCGCCTGCGCGATGGCCGCTATCTCTGCGTGATGCGCGGCGCCAACGACCGTAAGCCCGAACTGCCCGGCCTCCGCTGGGTGTCGTACTCGAAAGACGCCATCGCCTGGACCAAGCCCGAACCCTGGACCTACGCCGAAACCGGCGAGACCTTCTTTTCGCCCAGCGCCTGCTCGCAACTGCTGCACCACAGCAACGGCCGCCTGTACTGGATTGGCAACATCACGCCGCAGAACCCGCGCGGCAACCGGCCTCGCTACCCGCTGGTGATCGGCGAAGTGGACCTCGACACCGGCCTGCTCCGCAAGAACACCGTACGCACCATCGACACACGTGCCGACGGCGAGGACGAGATCCTTACCTTATCCAATTTCTACGCCCGTGAAGATCGCGCGACGCGCGAGATCGTGGTGCATTGCACGCGCCTGTTTGCGTTCCCCAACGGCTGGGAAGGCGACGCCTACGCCTACCGCATCACGCCGGATGATGGACCCCGCGCATCGGTGCAGATCTTCGTCCGTACGGACTGTCCCGTGTCCAATCGCTACGCCCCGGAAATCGCCGCGATTTACGAGCAATACAGCGCCAAAGGTGTGGACTTCCAACTGGTGTACCCGCTCGGTGGCGACATCGAAAAGCATCGTGCCGAATACCGCCTGCCGATGCCCGGCATCGCCGACACAGGCCGCGATCTCAGCCGCCGCGCCAAGGCAAGCACCACTCCGCAAGCCGCCGTGTTCGTCAACGGCCAACTGGTGTACACGGGCCGCATCGACGACCGTTATGTCGACTTCGGCAAGTACCGCAACCAGCCCCAGCATCGCGAACTGCGCGACGCGCTCGATGCCGTGTTGGCCGGTGGCAAGCCGAAGGTCAGCACGGCAAAAGCTGTCGGCTGTGCCATTCCTGCCTAGCCGTTCTCGAACTTGATGCTCTGGAACAGGAAGGTCGCCCGTTGGAACGGCGCGTCGCCGCCGCCAACCTCGTAAGAGGAAATGCTCAGTCCCGTAAATCGGTATGTCCCCAAATAGGTCTGCGGAGTCCCGTTGTACAGGTCCAGTTCCCCGTCCGGGATTAGCGCACCACTCATCGCCAATTGCGCGATGCGTGAGGAATAGTTGGAGTCCTCGCGAAACTTCGCCATCAGGTACGTCGGTGTCGAAATAGTAACGCCTGAGCCTGTGCCCCCGTGTGACGGCTTCGGCCCCACTTCATGCTCCAGCAGCTCGATCCACCCGGCGTACCCCGCTGCTTTGGAGTTTCCTTTGACGCCGCTCAACCGGAGATATTGATCCATGGCAAGCGGTAAGCGGAAACGGCCGGAAGAATTTCGCTATTCTTCGTCCGGCACGATCGGTTTTTTGTGCTTGGGCTTGCGCTCCGGCGCCTGCCGCTCCTCCAAGGGACGCGACGGCTTCACGATACCCACCGTTGCCCGGGCCTGCGTGCGAGCCTTCTTGCCGCTGTCCGTCTTGATCTCCACCACCGTCGCTTTCTTCTTCATGCGTTGCCTTTCGAATTCGCCGACCTCGTATTCAGTGTGATCCCGCCGTCCACCAGCAGTTCGCACCCGGTGACGTACGCCGCCTCGTCCGACAGCAGGTACAGCGCCGCCTGCCCGACGTCCTCCGGTTGACCCAGCCTGCCCAATGGCAGCCGACGCCCTGCTTCGTCCAACTGTTCGCGCGTCGCAAAGTTGAGCTCTCCCGGCGTATCCGTCCACCCTGGCAGAATCGAGTTCACCCGGATGCCGTACCCCGCCAACTCCGACGCGATGGTACGCGACAAACTGGCCATCGCCGCCTTCGCCATGTTGTACGACGCGGAGTTCGGGTTGTGCTGGTGCACGTGGACTGACCCGACAATCAGGATGCTGCCGCCTCCACCCTGCGCGATCAACTGCTTCGCCCCCGCCTGGCAGGTGTAGAAAGCGCCGTACAAGGTAGGGGCAAAGGTAAACGCCAAGTCCTCCGGCTGGATATCCACAAACGGTCCGCGCCGGCTCACCGCCGCACACGCCACCACCGCATCCAACCGCCCGTACTTCTGGACGGCGTACGCCACCATGTCGCGATTGGCTTCCGGGGTCGAGATGTCTGCCACGACGTCCACGCCCTCGCCTGCGGTACGGTCCACCCCCACCACCCGAGCGCCGTTCCGCAACAAAACCTGGGCGATCCCCTGTCCGATACCCCGCGCCGCGCCGGTTACCACCACTACTTTGTCTCGTACGTTCACACCTCAAATTATGCCCGTCCTGAGGCGGAGTTGGTACACTGTCGGGGTAGGAGGAGTTTTCGATGCTCTCGCTAGGTTGGCAGGAGATGGTTGTTATCTTTCTTGCCGCCCTCGTTCTTTTCGGCCCTAAAAAGCTGCCGGAACTGGGGCGCACGATTGGTAAAGCCGTCACTGAATTCCGGCGCGCGTCGAACGAGCTAAAAGCCACGTTCGATCGCGAAATGCAGTCCATAGAGCGTGAGAACGAATCATTGCGCGAAACCACGCAGAAGTACATGGACGATATCTCGGGCAGCATGTCTGACGATCAGCACTCGGCCCATGCCAACACCACGTACCAGCCGGGAACCTATGAGGATTCCAGCTATTACGACTCTGCGTATTATGATTCCGAGCACTACCGGTCCCTGGATGATGGGTCGGCGGCGCCGGAGTCCACCACGACGACCAGTGATTCCACAGCTACCGCAGACAGCTCCCACGTAGGCGAACCCGCAACTCAGGGCGCCGAATCGACCACAGCGGCAGTAACCTTGAAACCGGCCGAAGGAACGATTTCCCGCGGCTCGGCCATCGAGACCCCTGCAGCCGCTGAAAAGGCCTAAAGTCTGGATGTCTGAAGATAAGAGCACCACAGGGGCGGAGCAATCCGCTCCTGAGCCTTCGGGCGGCGACACGAAAGTCCACCACAGTCAGGGTGTCGACAACGGCTACCAGGACGCGTACGGCTATGACGAGTCCGGCGAACCGGCCTACCGGTACGGCGAATCTACGCCCGCGCCGGATCCTGCGCCCGCCGCCGCGGTTGTTGCTGCTCCAGCCGCTGCTCCTGTCACCAAAGGCAACAATCCGCCACCCAAGCCGCCTCCGCCGCCCGACGATGAGGACGAAGAGGACGGCGAAGAAGACGGCATGCTGCGCATGTCCTTCCTGGAACACCTGGAAGAACTGCGTACCCGCATCATCCGCGCGCTGATGGGGTTTGTCGGTGCCTTTGCGTTCTCTCTGATCTTTGCCAACGATATCTGGCGCGTCATCAGCGAACCGGCCATCGCCGCGCTGCGCAATCTGAAGTACAACCCCCAGTTGATCGCCATCACGCCGATGGAGCAGTTCCAAACCATCTGGGTCAAGGCGCCGATGGTGGTATCGATCTTCCTCGCCTCGCCGATCGTGCTTTGGCAAGTTTGGGGCTTTATCTCGCCCGGCCTCTACAAGCGCGAGCGCCGCTGGGCGATCCCGTTCATCCTCTGTACCTCCGGCCTCTTCATCACCGGTGGACTCTTCGCGTACTTCGTCGTCTTCCGCTTCGGTCTCGAGTTCCTGCTGGGCCTCGGCCGCGACGCAAACGTGGTGGCGATGGTGACGATTTCCGAATACTTCGATCTGTTCGTCAACGTCACGCTCGGTGTCGCGCTGGTGTTCGAACTCCCGGTGCTGATCTTCTTCCTGACCTTGATCCGCATCGCCAGCCCCAGGTTCCTGCTGGCCAATTCGCGCTACGCGATCCTGGGCATCATGATCCTGGCGGCCGTGATCACGCCGACGCCGGACATTTTCAACCTGATGATGTTCGCGGTGCCGATGATGCTGCTGTTCTTCGTCGGCGTCTTCGCATCGTACCTGCTGGAACTGAACCGCGAAGGCAAGAAGTTCCCGTGGAAATGGGTGATCCTGAGCCTGCTCGTGGTCCTGGCGCTGGCTGGCGGCGGGGTCTGGCTGGCCGTCACCAAGTACGGCTATAAACTCATTCCGTACTGGCCATTTCTGACCCAGTAACACCATGCGGACGTTTGTGTTCGCCTACGGCTGCACATTTGTGATTGCGGTGTGGTTCGCCAACTCGCTTTGGCGAATCATCTCCGCACCGGTTGTACCGATGCTGATGCAGCACCCAATCGGAGATATTGCGCCGATGGATGCATTTCAAGTGATCTGGGTGAAGTCCCCGGCGCTCGTCGCGCTGTTTGCATCGTCGCCCGTGCTTTTCTGGCAGATGTGGCGATGGCTATCGCCGCGGGTTCCGCAAGAATCACGCCGGTGGGCCGCCGCCTTCGTGATCGGCAATTCACTCACCTTCCTCGGTGGGGGATGCCTTGGCTGGCTGTTTCTAAGGTCGTCACTGTCGACTGGGCTAAAGTGAAGGGGATGCGATTCTCGCTTCCCCTTGCACTCTTACTCGCGACAGGCCTCGCTGCCTCCGCCGCAACCCCCAACGCAAAAGCCTTCCTCGGCCGTTGGGACTTTAACGTCACCCCCGCCACCGGCAAGCCGTACCCGCAGTGGATGGAACTCAAAGAAGAAGCCGGCAAGATTACCGGCCGCGTACAGCCTCGCGGCGGCGGCTGGGTCAACATCCAATCCGCCTCCATCGACGACGCAGGCAAGCTCACCGTCAACATCGCAGCCGCCACGCAGCGCAACCCCGCCCTCCGCTGGGAACTCACCTCGCCCGGCAAAGATCAGCTCACCGGCATCGAAATGCGCGGCGACAAAGAAGGACCCAAGCTCGCGGGCGTCAAGGCTCCCAAGCTCGACCGTAAGACTCCCAAAGCCTGGACCGAACCCCGCGCCATCTTCAACGGCAAGGACCTCACCGGCTGGGAACCCATCGGCAACGTCAACAACAGCAAGTGGGTGGCGCGTGACGGCGAACTCGTCAACGACAACCCCGATCCGCCTGCAGGCACCCCTCGCGGACCCGGCGCCGCCAACATCAAAACCACCGAAAAGTTCCAGGATTTCAAGCTGCACATCGAAGTGCTATGCCCCGATCATGGCAACAGCGGCATCTACCTCCGCGGCCGCTATGAAGTCCAGGTCGGCACCGAAGGCGGCAAGCTTCCCGACCACGAAATGGGCGCGATCTACAGCCACTATCCGCCCCCGGCCAACGACCTCAACCTCGGCAAGTGGACCTCGTTCGACATCACGCTCGTCGGCCGCCACGTCACCGTCGTACGCGACGGCAAGACGTACCACAGCAATGTCGAAATCCCGGGTCCCACGGGTGGCGCGCTCGATAGCAACGAAGCCGAGCCCGGCCCGTTCTTCCTACAGGGTGACCACCACGGCGTCATCCGCTACCGCAACATCACGGTCCAGGTGCCCAAGAAGTAGCAGCGGCTCCTATGTAGGTGGTCGTAGGACCCGGTACGACTCCGATCTGCGTCAGCATCGCGTACATATCCCAGTTCTGCCAGGCCTCGACAAACTGCCCGTCGCGGACCCGCATGATCGTAATGCCCGTCACCAAGTAAGGTTTATTGGTGGCGGGCATCCCCAACCCGTCGCCAGTATGCGTTGCAGAGCAGGACCAGCGCACACAAATGCGATCGCCGTCCTCAAGCAGATCTTCCACCACAAGCTTGACGTCCGAAAGCGAAGCCCGCATGCGGTCATAGAACGGATAAAACCCGTCCGGCCCCACAGCATCGCCTCCGGCATCGTGCACGACGCAATCGGTTGCGACAAGCTCGGCAATGGTCTCGCGCTTGCCTTCGTTCCAGACTTCTTCTAAGAACCGTTTTCCAAGATACTTATTAGCCATATAGCGTCACATCATAGCGAACGCTATTTCCGCGCGCACTCGATCCGCACACTCACCAGCGAATCGCGCTCCATGCGGACTACCGGAGGCACCGCCACAGCCGCCGCCTGTGAGATTCCGTACGCCGCGATGCGGCTCGCCGTAACCTTGGCCGGAGGCTCAACCAGTAGCGTGTACTCGCCCGGCTCAAGGTCGTACAACTCGAACGTCCCATCGCGATTGGTAGCGATGCGCCGGCTCGTGCCCTTCGATGGTTTGATGTGGATCAGCACCGGTTCTCCTGCTGTCCCGGTCACCATCCCGGCAAGCCTGTTGCGCCCGGACGACACTGGCAAGCCGCGCAGGAATAACAGGTCTTCTTCCAGATTCAACGTGACGCCCGCCAATGCGCGAAGTCCCTTCCCGTCGCGAGCGGCGTAGAACATCCGCTGATCCCCAGGCGCATACGCCGGCGAGCAATCGTCGACACTCCGCTGTACTTCGACGACCTGGCCCGCCTTGACGCCCTTGAAAGGCTCGACCACGCGAACGCGCAGCAACTCCTGATCGTCGGCCGCCTCGACGGTCCCAAAAAACACCACCGCCGACCAGTAATAGTAAAGAGCCCCCGGCACAGGGGCGGCCGTGCAGCCAGCCGACGCGTTGAGCGAACAACAGCAGGCAACCCACAGCGCCAATCGGAGGCCACTAGGCAGCACGTTCACCGTGCTCGCGCTCTCATCTCTTGTATCTTGCGCTGTTGGCCGAGCCAGGTCTTACACGCGGGAACCGGCACGATCAATACAATCGAATCCCGGTCCTGACTGGCGGTCACCTTCAACGGGTCCGACCGCAACTCTTCGCGTCGCCACTCCGCCGAACAACCGCTGGCTGCAATCTCATCGTGGGTCAGTAACGCAAAGATCTCCGCCTGCAGATAACCAGTAGATCCCGCCAATGCAAACAGCCGGAACTCGCCCCGTTCATTCGTCGCTACGCTGTCGTGCTCCCGTGCGCCATCAGCCAGAAGTTTCACATCGGTCCACGGCACTGGCGTACCATCTGCAAATTGCAGCCGCCCGCGTAAAGTCACCCGCGCTGCGGCCTTCGGAATGTGCAAGTCCACCTCGCGCTGACGTGTGCTCGACTGCAGTTGAATGACGTGGGCCTCAGACCGCGCCTCAACGCCCGGATAGTACGTTCGCGGAATCGGCGACCGTGCTGTTACGCGACCGCCGGGATTCGCCACAATCCAGTACGCGCCAGGCGGCACATTCTCGATACGATAGCTGCCGTCTGCGGCAGTATGGCTCCTCAGCAAGCTGTACTGTTCCGTGTCGAGATCTGCCAGCCATAAATCGACTCGAACACCTTCCAGTGGCCGCCCTGCGCGATCCAGTACCTTTCCGAAAACCGTGCGGTCATGCGTCAGCTCCACCCCGACCTCGACGCTGGCGTCGCCCGTGATGTCGATCCAGATGTCCTTCTTCGAATCGCGGATCTTCAGCCCTGGCGGCGGCTCCACCTGCACGCGGTACCTTCCGGGCGGCACGTCATAGGCTTCAAAAACGCCTGCTGCATTGGTCACTAGTGCCTTCTTGAATTCCCCGGACACAATCCGCACCGGAACCTTGGCCAGCCCGGCCACACGACGATACCCCAGCGCGGCAGACCTCTCGAACAGCTCAACAGCCCCCGCCACTCGATGCTTACCTGGAACGCCGCGGAATGCACGCAGGAACACCAGGTCTGCGGCGGCATACTGCAATCGTCTGGTTTCGCACGAATGGTAATGCCACCTGCCGTTCTGCCGGTCACGCGACATGCGGAACAACACCTGTTCGCCCTGCTGAAACTCACCGTCGCAGGAAGAAAAGACATTATCAAAGGTCAGCTCTTCGCCCAGCGCAAATCCCTTGAAGGCCTCGCGGACCCGCACCGTCACCGACTGCCCGGCGACAAACCCTCGGTTCTGATACGGGAACCGTTTTGCCAACACCGCCGTGACATCGCCGACGAAGATCGCCTCTGCGCCGTGATAGGCGTCCACACTGTTTGCCGATACATCGCACACGCACGCAGACGCGATCCTGCTGATTGCAAGTAGTACCCCAGCCGCCGCGAGACGCATGTTGTTTGCTTACACCTCAAGCCGACCGTTCACGAACCCAAAGCTTTCCCCCGCGCCGCCGTACACCTTGCGACCCGTGACATCAAACGCCACCCGCTCCGGCTCCACGCCGTACCGCTTCACGATCTGCACCGGCTCCCGCAGCACTCCATCCGCCCCCACAGGCAGCACATTGTACGCACGCCCCCCGGTGATCGCCACCACTGCGTAACGACCATCCGGCGACAGCGCAATATCGCTTGGGTACACACCAGATAGCGACAGCGGCGTCTTCGCCAACAGCCGCAAGTCCAGGTCGTACGTCTCCACTGTGCCCCGCGGCAGGAACTCGTACTCGCCCACCGCATTCACAACGTACAGAAACCCCCCGTTGGGATGCGCCGCCAGCGACACCGGCGACGCCGACGCGACCCGCGCGATCTCAACTCCACCTCGCCGCGCCGTCACAAAGCCGTCCTCGATGCGGTACTCGACATCCCGCACCACCGCAAACCCGCGAGGCCCCAGCAATGCCGCGACAGCGAACAGATCCCGCCTACGCATTGCGGCCAGGCCTCACCGACATCTTGTGATGCCACACGTTGTTCGGGTCGTACTTTGCCTTCGCCTTTTGCAGCGCCGGGTACAGATCCCCCGTGCCAAAGTACAGTTGCTCCCAGTACGGCTTCTCGATCATGTCGATGTCCGGATAGTTGATGTAGCAGCCCTCGTAATGCGCCCCATCAAACGGCGTACCCGCATACTTCGCGTCCTGCCGCGCCCCCGAATGGACCTCGGTATAGAAATCGCGGAACCATTCGAGCCGCGCCGCATCATCCTCACGCCGCCGCCAGTAGTTCTGATACTGCAGCTTCAGAATCGAGTTGCGCTGCCAGTTCGCCGTCTCGCGCGCCATTTGCGGATTATTGGTCTTGCCACCGTACGAATCCACCGCCACCATCGCGCCGCTCATATCGGTATTTCCCATCTTGCGTGTCAGATGCTTGAAGTAAACGCGAGCCTCGTCCTCGGTGTAATTCTTCTTCATGTGCGAACTCTTGTAATCTGCCCGTTGCGGATTGCCGCCGCCACCGCCACCACCGCCGCGACCCACCGTCGCATCCAGCCAATGGCGCAGGTTCAACCGGTACGCCCCAGGACTGCACACCGGCGCATTGGGGATCGGCGTAGGCAGCGTACGCTCCGGCGGATTCACCGCCACAGCCGGCCGTGGATTGCATTCCAGGAACTGATCCAGAAACTCGTACAGGACACTCATGTCCTTGCACGTACCATCGGGATTGCAGAACTGGCCGTTCATGCCGATGCTGCCGCCATTGGCGTGCGAGCACACCAGGATCGTGAACAGACCCCACGTATCGGGATCTTTGCCGCGCGTCTCCCAATACTTGCCGTACGTGGTGAGCAGCTTGACGAACTTCGCCTCGGTCATGCCCTGCCACGGAAAGTTCAAGCCAAAGGACGCCACCTGGCTTGGAGCCTTGGGCAGATCGTCGCAGTAAAACGCGGTGATAACGCCGTAGTTGCCGCCACCCGCGCCACGGCAGGCCCGCAGCAGTTCCGGATGCGTCTGCTTGGTGGCATGTACCATCTCCACCTTGCCCTTGGCGTCCACCGTCAGGATGTCCACCGCGGATACATAATCCACCGTCAGCCCATCACGACGTGCCAGCAGTCCGTACCCGCCGCCGCTGATGTGGCCTCCAGCGCCCACCGTGTAACAGGTGCCGGCCGGGATGCCCACGCCGTACTTTTTGTAGAGCGTTGTATACAGATCGCCAAGCTGTACCCCGGCCGGGATGATGTAGCGGCCTTGGGACGGACCCGCGAGTTCAGGGTTGCTCAACTGGCTGACGTCGAACAGCACGCCACCCGGGTTATTGACGACGAAGTCCTCATAGCAGTGCCCGCCCGACCGTACGGTGGGGCGCTTTCCTTCGGAGAGACATTTCTGCAGGCCAGTGCGGAGTTCTTCGACGGTGCCAGGTACTTCAATTTGCGCGACTGCCTCGGCTGCGGACGCCGGAAAACGATCGTTCCGGCTGCGGCTGAGGATTTCGAAGCGGGGGTCTTGTTTGGTCACAATGCTCTTGGCGAGCGGCATATTGATTTTAGGATCGCATGTGAGAATCGGGAAACAATGCCCGTTTTGGCGTCATCTTTAAGGTCGTAGAGTCCGAATCGTAACCAGGAAGCCACAGTGGCGCACTGCCGCCACACAAACGTAAAGTTTGTTATGCTTTTTGCTACTGTTTGGGGTATCGGACTACTGGATGTCATAATCCGGCCGATGGGATTGTCTTAGGTAGCGGCAGCAAGAAGGATCGTCGGCACACATATAACAGAGAGGCGAGCTGAGGAAATGCACGGAACGCGAGCGGCATTTGTGGGAGTTCTCTTTTGCATAGCGGGCGGCACTGCGTCTGCTCAAGTGCCGATGTCCACCAACTCTCCGCGCCTGGTCGGCAGCGACATGGCCGTGCTCGAATCGGGTGAAAACCGCAAGGACCTGCCGTGCAACGTCACCCCCAACAAGCCCACCCTCGGCTTTGACCTCAAGTTCCACTCCGGCTACGACATCACCATGCCCATGCGCGAACTCGCCGGCAACGAAAATCTGCTGAGCGTCCTGTTCCGCGTATCCCCGGCCGCCAATCGCGACGAAACGACGTACTTTAACCAGCGCATCCGCGTACCCCAGGTCGCAGAGGACGCCAAGGGCGAGGCGCTCGTACAGGGCTTTTTCGATGTCGGCGAAGGCAACTATCACGTAGACCTTCTGATTCGGGACCGTGCCGAACGCGTCTGCTCCTTCTCCTGGGAGACCGAAGCCGCGCTCCCCGCCAAGGAAAAGCAGATTCAAATGGTGCTTGCCACCAACCAGATCGCCGGTGCGGAAGGTGACCAGTTCCTGGCCGAAAAGGACATTCAGCGCTCGGGTGACCCGGTCAACCTCAAGGTCCTCATCAACTTCGCCCCGCAGAACCCCAATGCCCGCGCGATGCAGCCCTTGGATCTGACGGCGCTCGTCTCCATCCTGCGCCAGATCGACAAGCACCCTAACATCGGCAAAGTGTCGCTGGTTGCGTTCAACATGCAGGAACAGCGCGTCATCTACCGTCAGGAAGACGCCTCGCAAATCGACTTTCCGCAGCTTGGCAAAGCCGTCAACGGCGTCACGCTCGGTACGGTGAGCATCGATCAACTCGCCCGCAAGAACTCAGAAACCGAGTTTTTGGTCGGCCTCATCAAGTCCGAACTCGTGGGTTCGGTCAAGCCGGACGCGGTCGTCTTCGCAGGCCCCAAAGTCCTGCTCGATTCCAACCCCAGCAAAGAAGATCTGGCCGAAACCAGAGCAGAGGTCGACTTCCCGATCTTCTACATGAACTACAACCTCAACCCCCAGCAGATTCCCTGGACGGATGCCATCGGGCGCGCGGTCAAGATGTACAAAGGAACGGAATTTACAATATCCCGTCCTCGCGACCTGTGGAATTCCGTCACCGAAATGTTTGCCCGTGTCGTAAAATCGAAGCAGTTGAAGAGCGCGGCTTCCGCGTCCGCACCGGCTGCGAACTAGATCCAAGTCGACGAAACCTCCCGGTCACAGGCGCAGTCTTTAGAATGTAGAGGGGCTTGTGAGTTCATGCGTACTTTGTTGATTTCAGGGGCTTTGTTAGCGGGAACCGTATGCGGTTTCGCACAAGGGATGCCCCAGCGGCGAGAGGTTTACACCAAAAAGCTCGCCCCCTTCGTCTCTTCCCCGCAAAAAATCGTCGACCGGATGCTCGAAATGGCGGCCATCAAACCGACCGACACGGTGTTCGACTTGGGCTGTGGTGACGGCCGCATCCTGCTGCAGGCCGCTCAGAAGTACCACGCCAAGGCAGTGGGCATCGAGATCGACAGCAAGCTTGTCGAGATGACCAACCAGCGCATCGCCGGATTGGGGCTCCAGAACCAGGTAAAGGTGATGCAGGGCAACCTGCTCGAAGCGGATCTGTCCACCGCCGACGTGGTGACCATCTACCTGCTGACCCAAAGCAATGAGGTCCTGCGGCCGCGCCTCGAAAAGATGCTGCGCCCGGGCACTCGCGTGGTGTCCTACGACTACTCCGTTCCGGGCTGGAAGCCCAAGAAGATTGACCGTACAGGTGAAACCCAAGGCGGCCACGTGATCTACCTGTATGAGATGCCGCCCGAAAAGCAGCCGTGACTTTTGTAAAAGTAGTATCCCGAAAGGTCCTGCCCAGCGCCCTGTTCGCCATCGCGATGTTTGCGGCGGACACCGACCGGCAGGACCTTTCGATTTTCAATTCTCAAAAACTGGATGCCCTGCACGAACAGCGCCTCCAGTGGATGATGGTGCGCCAGGCGGAACCCGCGCAGGGCGTCTACCGGGACTTCCGCGCCGCCGCCGCGCTCGATGGGGTACTGCCGTTCCGCACCCAGGAACTGGCCCGCCAGGCTGGCGTCGACATCCTGTTCACTCAGCGTGAACCCCGCATCCACAACGGCGTACTCTGGACGATTGCTCCAGAAGGCCTGCAGATCCCCACGCCGCCCAACATCTTTGGCGACATGCCCCCCTCGCAGAAGGAACTCAAAAGGGTCGCCAGTGCGTTCAAGCAGCGCCCGGTGCTCGTTGCGGGACTCACCGGAGGCGCCCCGCTCGCGCAGTGGCTCAAACTCGAGCCCGACAAGCTACCCTTCGCCCCCGTCGCCTTGCACGTGCTGGCCAAGGAACTGACAGAAGCTGAGGTACAGGCCAGCCTCGCCGCCAAGCGTACCTACATCGCGCACGAATGGCTCGCCGATGCCAAGGGCTTCGCCTTCTGGGCCAGCAACAACCAGGGCGTCTTCGAACTTGGCGACCGTTTTCCCTTGCAGCCTCGCACCCGCGTGGAAGTCCGCGTCCCGCTGGCGGCACGCCTCCGCGTGTACCGCGACGATCAACTGCTCCACGAAGAAAAGAACGCCCGCGGCATCGGTGTTCCGGTGACGCAACCCGGCGCCTACCGCGTGGAAGCCGACCTGGAATCGGACGGCCGGACCTACAGTTGGATCCGAACGTCCGAGATTCACATTGAACAACAGAGAATGCTGCAACTGCCCAACTTCCTGACGCAGGACCCCAACGTCGAAACCATGCGCGGCATCGCCTATGTGGAAGGCAGCGACAACGCCAAGCACAAGCTCGACCTGTACCTGCCGAAGGGCAAAAAAGAGTTCCCCGTGTTCGTCTTCTTCCACGGTGGTTCGTGGTCGAGTGGCGATCGTTCCATATACGCCCCGCTTGGCATCCTATTCGCCAAAAAGGGCATCGGCGTCGCGATCCCCAGCTACCGCCTGATGCCCGCCAACCCGCATCCGGCTCAAGTCGACGATGCCACCGCTGCGTTCGCCTGGGTAGCCCGCAACATTGCCGCACATGGCGGCGACGTCAACCGTATCTTCATTGGCGGGCACTCCGCGGGCGGACATCTCGCGGCGCTCCTCGCCCTCAATCCCGAACTGCAGTCTCGACACAACATCGCCGCGGGAACCATCAAGGGCGTAGCTGCGCTGAGCGGCGTTTACGACCTTCGCCTGTTGCCGATGTTTGGTACCACGGAGACGCGCAAACTCGCCTCGCCCATGGAGTACGTCCGCAAAGACGCACCGCCATTCTTGATCTCCTACTGCCAGTGGGATTACCTCAGTTTGCCGATGCAGGCACGCGATTTGGCCGCCGCCTTGAAGCGGCAATTCGTACCCACCCGCCTCCTCTACGTCCCCAACGAAACCCACATCAGCGAAGTTATCAGTATGCTGAAAGACGGTGACCCTACTACGGAGGCTGTGTTGCGCCTCATCGAAACCGGTCAGCCTTAAAAATGGTAGAAAAACAATTCGATGTCGTCGGCGTTGGGCTCAACGCGACGGATACGCTGATCCTCCTGTCTCACTTCCCGGCCTACGCAGGCAAGGTGGCATTCGACGGAGAGATGCTGAGCCCCGGCGGTCAGGTGGCCTCCGCGATCGTGACCTGCGCGGCGTTAGGGCTGCGCGCCAAGTACATCGGCACCGTCGGCGACGATGAGCGCGGCCGCATCCAGATGGAGAGCCTGCAGGGCACCGGTGTCGACATCTCGGACGTCGAGATCCGCAAGGACACCCCGAACCAGACGGCGTACATCCTGATCGACAAGTCCACCGGCGAACGTACGGTGTTGTGGAGCCGTCCGGAGGCGCTCGCGCTTTCCCCGGACTCCATCACGCCAGAAAAAATCCTCTGCGCAAAGCTTCTGCACATCGACGGGCACGACACACCCGCTGTCGCGCGCGCGGCCGAGATCGCCAAGGCCAACGGCATCCCAGTCACCGTGGATGTCGACACCATCTATCACGGCTTTGACAAGGTGCTGCCTAACGTTACGCACCTGGTCACCAGCAGTGAGTTCCCGTCCCAGTGGACCAACGAGCGCGACCCCTTCAAGGCGCTGCAGCGCATCCAGGACGAGTACAAGATGCCGGTCGCGGCTATGACCCTGGGCGCCCACGGCTCACTCGCCCGCCTGAACGGCCGCTTCTATTACTCGCCGGCCTTCGTCGTGAACTGCGTCGACACCACCGGCGCGGGCGACATCTTCCACGGCGCCTTCTGCTACACCGTCCTCAAGGACATGCCCATCCAGGAAGCCCTGGAACTGTCGAATGCCATGGCCGCCCTGAACTGCATGGAAATCGGCGCACGAGGCGGCATCGGTACGCTAGATCAGGCGCGCGAACTCATCCGCCGCGGGGAACGTCGCACCAATAAAGACTATGAGGCACTGTGCCGGGCGAAATAGTGCTCATCGCAGCCGATGAGCTGCGAGAGTTCGCGGCGGACCTGCTCCGCCGCGCCGACCTTCCGGCACCCGACGCGATGCTCACCGCGGACTCGCTGGTCGCCGCCAATTTGCGAGGCGTCGATTCGCACGGCGTACAGCTCATCCCGCCGTACGTGCATCAGATCCGCGCCGGCAACATCCGCCCCGGCGTACGCGGCAAGGTGGTCAGCATCGACGGCTCCTGCATCGTGTACGACGGCGAGTTCGGCGTCGGTCAGGTCACGGCTCGCGAATGTTGCGAGCATGCGATCCGGACAGCCAAGCATCACGGCATGGCATCGGTCGCCGCGCGCGAGGCCAATCACTTCGGAGCCGCGGCCTACTGGGCGCAGATGATGTCCAAAGAAGGCATGATGGGCATGGTCTTCTGCAACGCCACCGCCCTCGTAGCACCGTGGCAGGGCCGCGAGGCAAGATTCGGCACCAACCCGATCTGCGTCTCGCTCCCCGGACCCAACCAATGGCTGCTCGACATGGCCACCACCACGGTGGCGATGAATCGCATCTACAAAGCCGAAGCCAGCGGCGAACCGACGATCCCGGAAGGGTGGGCGCTCGACGCACAAGGTCAACCGACAACCGTCACAGCGGAAGCCGTAAAAGGCTCGCCGATGCCGCTTGGCGGCTACAAAGGCAGCGGCCTGGCATTTCTGATCGAGATCCTCTGCGCCGTTCTGTCCGGCGGTGCGATCAGCACGCAAGTGGGCGGACTCAGGGTCACCGAACGCCCCATTCGCACCAGCCATTTCTTTCTGGCCATGGATGTCGCGCGCTTCATGCCGATCCCCGAGTTCACCGCGCGAATGGACATGTTGGTGAGCATGGTAAAAAGCTCCGCCCCGGCCGTAGGCTACGAAGAAGTGCTGGTGGCCGGCGAACCGGAATGGCGCACGGAAGCCGAGCGTCGCGAAAACGGCATCCCCATCGCCAAAAGCATTTGGGAAAGCCTAGAACAGCTAAAATAGGGTTGTCATGGCCACGCGCAACGTCGAAATGATTTACGAAAACGGCATGCTCCGTCCCCTCGAGCAGCTCAATCTGCAGGAAGGTGAACGCATACGTGTGGAACTTGGCCGCACGTGGCCGCCCACCGACGACAATCCTGTACTCGCGGCGATTCGTCGCGAGTTAGAAAGCGCAGAGGCTGCGCCTTCTCTGGAAGAGGTTCACGCGATAACGGCCAAAATGAGTTCGCTATCCAAGACCATCATCGATGAACGGGAAGAGCGCTGTTGCCATACTTCTTCTTTGACACCAGCGGACTAGCGAAGCGCTACCAACTGGAGACGGGATCGTCGCGGCTCGTGGATCTGTTTGCCACACCTTCCGGGCGGTTTCTGGTCTCAGACCTTGGCATTCTTGAAACGCGATCCGCCCTGGCAATGAAGGTTCGAACTGGCGAGTCAGATGCCAGCGGTGCCTTGGATGCCAACCGCCGCTTCGGCCTTGACCTCGCAAACGGGCTACTGCACAACGTTGCTGTGACCCGTGCACACTTCGCAATCGCAAACACTCTAGTCCTAAGGCACGGGCTTACGCGGCGCATGCGAACCTTGGATGCATTGCAATTAGCGGTAGCGATGGACCTTCGTGACCGTGGTGAGATGGACCTCTTCGTCGTTTCGGATCGCATTCTTCAGGATCTGGCGACTCTTGAAGGCCTCCCCGTCCTAAACCCCGAAATCGAATAGCCACACGCCGCTGCCGATTACAATAAACGGCATGCTCTGTCTCACCGCTACGGCCGCTGCCGTATTTGCGATCTCACTGTCCGCCCAAGTCGATGCTGGCAAGAGCTCCTCACCCACAACTCTCCCCCTCAAACCTGAACGCAAAATCCAGTTCACCACCGACGAAGGAACCTGGCTGTCCCTCACCGTCTCCCCCGACGCCAAAACCGTCCTCTTTGAACTCCTCGGCGACATCTACTCGATGCCCGTCTCCGGCGGCAAAGCCACCGTCCTCATCGGCGGCATGTCCAACGACACCCAGCCCGTCTACTCGCCCGACGGCAAGTACATCGCTTTCTTAAGCGATCGCGACGGCGGCGAAAATCTCTGGATCGTCAAAGCCGACGGCTCCTCCCCGCGCCAGTTGTCCAAGGACAAGCAATCCACCTTCATCTCCCCCGCCTGGACCCCCGACAGCCAATTCGTCGCCGTATCCCGCATCTCGCCGCAAAGCGTCACCGCGGAGATCTACATGTACCATCGCGACGGCAGCGCGGGCGGCACCGGCGTGCAGGTCACCAAGGCCAACGAAAAGCCGGATACCCCGCGCAATGAACGCTTCAGTGCACTCGGCGCGCACTTCTCGCCCGACGGCAAGTTCATTTACTACTCCCGCCGCAAGGGCCTGTTCAGCTACAACATCCAGTTCCCGCTCTGGCAGGTGGTCCGGCGCGACCGCGTCACCGGCGAAGAAGACGTCATCACCGAATCGCCGACCTCCGCCATGCGCCCCATCGTCTCGCCCGACGGTAAGAAAATGGTCTTCGTCACCCGCTACGAACAGAACTCCGGCCTCCGCATCCGCGACCTCAACACCGGCGAAGAGAAGTGGCTGAAGTACCCCATCCAACGCGATGACCAGGAGTCCATGGCCACTCGCGACCTCTTCCCCAACTACCAGTTCAGCCCCGATGGCAAGGACATCTACCTTACCTTCAACGGCAAGATCCAGAAGGTAAGCGTCTTCACCGGCGAACATCAAACCATCCCGTTCACCGCCGACGTCTCGCTCGACGCGGGACCCAAGCTCGACTTCCCGCAGCGCGTCGAACAAGGTCCCATCAAGGCCCGCCTCGTGCAGAACCCCGTTCCTTCGACGGACGGCAAGTCTGTTGTATTCTCGTCCCTCCGCCACCTCTACCGCTTCAATCCCGAAACCGGCAAGAGCGAACGTCTCACCAAGGACGACAACTCCCGTGAGTTCGCCCCCGCCATCTCGCCGGACGGCCAATGGGTGGCCTACACCACCTGGACCAACAAAGGCGGCGACATCTACAAGACCCGCCTCGACGGCACCGGCACGCCCGTCAAGCTCACCGCGGTTTCCGGCTACTACACGCAGCCCGTGTGGACGCCCGATGGCACCCGCATCGTAGCCATCCGCTCGTCGATCCAGTCCCAACTCGAAGCCGAACGCGCCGCCGCCATGAACGAGGTCATCTGGCTCCCCAGCACCGGCAATGCAACACCCACTCTCATCACGCCCGCTCGTGGTGCAGGACGTCCGCACTTCGTCACCTCGCAGCCGGACCGCGTGTATCTCTACTCCACCCGCGGCCTCGCGTCGATGCGCTTTGACGGCAGTGACCGCCGTACGTTGATCAAAGTGACCGGCAACCCCCGCGGCGACGAACCCGCCCCCGTCACCGACATCCAGATCAGCCCCGATGGCACTCGCCTCATCGCGCTATCCAGCTACCAGCTACACGTGATGCCCGTCCCCCAAGCCGGCGGCGAAAACACGACCATCGATCTCTCCAAGCCCTCTCTACCCGTCAAGAAGATCACCAGCATCGGCGCGGACTCCTTCACCTGGAGCCCCGACAGCAAGACCGTCAACTGGTCCGCCGGCTCCAGCCTCTTCAGCCTCAACATCGACACGCTCAACTACGAATCGAAAGACAAGCTGACGCCCAAAGAGATCGCGGTCACCATCGAGCAACCGCGTTCGACACCGAAGGGCACTGTTGTTTTGCGCGGCGCCAAGGTCATCACGATGAAGTCCGAAAAGGACAACATCGAAAACGCCGACCTCGTCATCACGGACAACAAGATCGCGGCCATCGGCAAGACGGGTACCGTCGCCATCCCCCCCGGAGCCAAAATCATCGACGTCAAGGGCAACACCATCATGCCCGGCATCATCGATGTTCACGCCCACTGGCGCGTCCAGCGCGATGTTATCGAAGAGCAAAGCTGGAGCTTCCTCGCGAACCTCGCGTACGGCGTCACCGCAGGCCGCGACCCTCAGACCTTCACCTACGACATGTTCGCCTACCAGGACGCCGTCGACCAGGGACAAATGATCGGCCCTCGCGCCTTCTCCACCGGACCCGGCGTCTTCAGCAACAACAACTTTGCATCGTACGAAGAGGTGCGCGATGCTCTGTCGCGTTACTCCAAGTACTACCGGACCCACATGCTCAAGTCGTACATGGTGGGCAACCGCCAGCAGCGCCAGTGGGTAATCCAAGCCTGCAAAGAGCTCGGCATCATGCCCACCACCGAAGGCGGGCTCGACCTCAAGCTCAACACCACGCACGCCGTCGACGGCTTTTCCGGCAATGAACATTCGCTGCCCATCCTGCCGCTGTACAAGGATGTGGTGGAACTCTTCGCCAAGTCCGGCACCGTGTACACGCCAACGTTGCTGGTGGCCTACGGCGGACCCTGGGCCGAGAACTTCTTCTTTGAAACGACGGACGTCTACGGTGACACCAAGCTGAAGCGGTTCATCCCGCAAAGCGTGCTGTACCTCAAGGCGGCCCGCCGTCCCGGCTGGTTCAGCGAACAGGAGCACGTCTTCAAGCGCCTCGCCGAATCCGCCGCAAAGGTCGTCCGAGCCGGAGGCAAAGTCTGCATCGGAGGTCACGGCCAATTGCAGGGCATCCAATGTCACTGGGAAATGTGGGCCCTGCAAAGCGGAGGTTTAACCAATTGGGAAACCCTCCGCGCCGCCACCATCCACGGCGCAGAAGCGCTCGGTTACGCCCAGGACCTCGGCTCCATCGAAGTCGGAAAACTCGCGGATCTGTTGGTGTTGAAAAAGGACCCGCTAGAAAACATCCGCAACACAAACACGATCCGTTACGTGATGAAGAACGGCGAGATGTGGGACGGCGAATCCATGGACCAAGTCTGGCCCCAGCAGAAGAAGCTGCCGGACATGTGGTGGTGGCACACGCAACCCACGGGAACCGCATCCGTAGGCGGCCGCTAACGCACAAACAAGAAGGGGACCGCAAGGTCCCCGCCCAAAATGCGAAACGGTTCTCTACTCATAGCTACGTTGGCCGCGTCGCTCAACGCGCAAACCTTCGTTCCGGTGAATCTCGCGGGTTGGGACAAGATGCAGATCCGCGGTTTTTTGTCGCCAAACACCCCCGAAGTTGAGCTTCGCCTGCATATCGATTCCGCTCAGTTCTCGGCCGACGGCCGCTCAATGTATGCAAAGCTGCGCACTCGCGACCTAGTCCGCGTAGAATTCCAGCCTGTTCGCACAACATCCCTCCTTGCGGCCGGACGCTTCGTTGTCTTCAGCTTCTCCGTAACCAAGGATGGCAGCAGAATCTTCATTGAAGGGCGTGAGAACACCGGGAATCGCTCGCGATGCGGCCTGTTTGACTACATACCGGCTACCGGAGCAATCCGGCATGTTTGGGTAAAGCCGTGCGAGCAGTATTCGCCAAGCTATAAAGTGAGAGTGTCGCCCGATGGCACGCGTGTCTTGTGGCCCTCTCGTGATGGATTGGACGTGATCGATCTTCGCTCGGGCATCACAAGGCCACTCGGCGACCTCTCTAGACCTGAATGGTCACCAGACGGCAAATGATCGCCGCCATCCAATGGCAGAGCCGCCGTCTCTTCCTGATCGATGCCAATGACACTTCCAAAAGAAGCGAGCTTGCAGAAACCAGCCGCCTGGCTTGGTCGCCCGACAGCAAGTCGATCTTGATCCGCAGAGAGCATCTTCTGCGTTGCGGATTCTACCTCGACACGGATCCCCCGGGCTCGCTGGAAGTCGTCGACATTGCAACCGGCAAGCGAACCTTCATCCCTTCATCGCAATGCCGCATTTGGGACGGTGCCATCGGCTGGCTCGACCGGACTCTCCTCCCCCGCTAGTCATGACAAACTTTAAGTCATGCTCGCCCTGACCGCGGCCGCTTGCCTCCTCCTCTCCCAGGAACCCGCCTCCTTCGCCCTCTCCGGCGACTGGACCCTCCGCGTCTCCCTCCCCGGCACCCCCAGCGGCCAGACCCTCCGCGTCGCCCCTCCCGTACTCATCACCGTTACCAACGAACAATACGACAACGTCCCCCTCTTCAACCCCAAAGCTGGAGGCTGGGTCAAAGGCGCACAACTCAAAGGCGTACGCGCGCAGGAAACGACAAGCCCCAAGCTTCTGGTCCCCGAATCCCTCGTGATAAAAGACCTCACCCGCGGCAAGGACTACGAAGCTGACCTCGAATGGGGCACCTTTGGACGCCTCACCGACGACAACCCCAAGACCATGGTCGTCAGCTACCAGCACGCGCAGATGCGGCTGGATTCCGTGGTCCTCACCGCCGATGGACGCATCGTCCTCCGCCAGGGCGAACCTCGCGCCGCCGCTCCGCAGGCTCCCAAACTCAGCAAGGGGGAACGACTCCTCGGTAACGTCTACCTGCCCGGCTACATCCCCAAGCTCACCCAGGACCATCTCTTTCCCGTCCTCGAAGACGAGTACCCCGAACTCCCCGTCGAACGCTACCCGACCATCGCCCGCATCGCGAAGAAGCTGAAGGACACCGGCAAGCTCCGCATCCTCGCCTGGGGCGACAGCGTCACCGACGGCAGCTACCTTCCCAATCCCGGCCAGCGCTGGCAGGAACAGTTCGCCGCCCGCTTCCGTACCCTCTTCCCCGACGCGACCGTCGAACTCACCACCGAAGCCTGGGGCGGTCGCAACACCAGCAGCTACCTCAACGAGCCTCCCGGCAGCGTCCACAACTACCAGGAAAAGGTCCTCGCCGCCAAGCCGGACCTCATCATCTCGGAGTTCGTCAACGACGCAGGTTTGAAGCCGCCGCAAGTCGACGAACGCTACAGAAGCTCCTCAAGGACTTTCAAACCATCGGCGCCGAATGGATCATCCTCACCCCGCACTACGTCCGCCCGGACTGGATGACCCTCGACCGTGAACGCGACATCGACGACGACCCCCGCCCCTACGTCCACGGCCTGCGCGACTTCGCCCGCAAGCACAAGGACGAGGTAGCCTTGGCCGACGCCTCGCTGCGTTACGGCCGCCTGTGGCGCCAAGGCATCCCGTACAACACGCTCATGCTCAACGCCATCAACCATCCCGATGCGCGAGGTATGCAACTCTTCGCCGACGCACTGATGGCGCTATTTGAATAGCTAGGCTACAATCGCTCGATCATGTTGCTGCTCGCCCCGATCCTCGCAACCTGCTTACTCGCACAACAGCAACAGGTCGACCTCATCCTCGACAACGGCAACATCCTCATCATGGACCGTGCCTTCTCCAAGGCCGCCGCCATCGCGATCCACCAAGGCAAGGTCGTCGCGACAGGCGACACCGCCACCATCAATCGCAAGTACAAAGCGACCCAGCGCATCGACCTCAAGGGCCGCACCGCCATCCCCGGCTTCAACGACGCGCATACCCACATCACACCCCGTAGCCGCCGCGCCGTGGTACTCACCAACGCGACGTCCATCGCGGAAGTGAAAGCGGAAGTCGCCAAGAAGGCCGCAGAACTTGGCCCCGGCGAATGGGTCAGCGGCGGCGATTGGGCGGAAGACAAGTTCAAAGAAGGCCGTATCCTCAACCGTCAGGACCTCGATGAAGCCGCTCCCAACAACCCCGTAGCCTTGCGTCGCGCCGGTGGACATTCCAGCGTCTCGAACAGCAAGGCCCTCGCCATCGCCGGCATCACGCGCGACACCCCGCAGCCCGATGCCGGCGAGATCGTGCACGACGCCAAAGGTGAACCCACCGGTATCATTCGCGAACGCAACGACCTGGTCACCAAGTTCATCCCGCCCGATACGCCCGCAGAACAAGTCGTTGCCCTGCGTACCGCTCTTCGGGACCAGTTCCGCCACGGCATCACCAGCCTCATCAACGCCCGTACCAACGCCGCTGACTGGCCCAACTGGCAAGCCGCGTACGCCACGCAAGAGGACCTTCCCCGCGCTGCCGTACAAATCCTCTGGTCCGGCAAAGACAAGATCCAGGCCCTCGGCCGCAAGACCGGCGATGGTGACGATCGCCTCCGCCTCGGCGCCATCAAGATCTTCATCGACGGAGGCTTCACCGGCCGCTCCGGCTACACCGTCGAACCCTACCAGGGCGAAAAGGACTTCCGAGGCCGCCTCACCGTACCTCGCAGTGCCTTACTCGAAGCCTTCCGCGAAGCTCATGCTTTGGGCTGGCAACTCGGTGTACACACCATCGGCGACCGCGCAGCCGAAATCGCCGTCGACCTGTTCGAGCAGGTCCTCAAAGAGTCCCCGCGCCAGGACCACCGCCATTACCTCAACCACATGAGCATGCGTCCGCCAGACCATACGTACGCCAAGATGAAGGCCAACAACATCTGGGTCACGCAGCAGCCCAACTTCACCTATACGCTCGAGCCTCTGTACCTCGAATACATCGGCAAGCAGCGTACCGCCCGTGCCGTACCCGCCAAGTCCCTGCTGGACGCCGGCATCTTCACCGCCTTCTCGGCGGACATCCTGCCCATCAGTCCTGTGATTGGCCTGTACGCTGCGGTAACGCGCAAAGGTTCCAGCGGCGCGGTACATGGGCCGGAAGAAGCAGTCAGCATCCGCCAGGCGCTTGAATGCTACACGCGCAACGGCGCGTACTTCACTCGCGAAGAGAAGATAAAAGGTACCCTCGAGCCCGGCATGCTCGCCGACATCGCGGTGTTGTCGAAGGATCCTCTAAAAGCCGCACCAGAAGACATCCGCACCATCGAACCGGACCTCGTTCTGCTCGGCGGCCGCAAAGTCTACGAGAAGAAGTAAGGGCCAGGCGCTTCCGGCGTACCCGTCTGCTCAGCAGACACCTGCTCCAGGGTCCACTCCTCCTCATGCCGTACGCACTCGCCGGGATCGAGCGACACAATCGGACTCAGCGTCTCGAGCTCCAGCATCTCGTGATTGGAAAACAGCTCGAACGAGCAACCCATGTCCGGGTAGTCCATGTGATCGTACCCTTGGCTCCGCTTGCGGAACACATACCCGTTCCACACATACGCGCACCAGGTCTCAGCCGCAAAGCTCCCGATCTTCTGCGGTCGCCCGACGATCGACGAGTCCTGCCGCAACGTAAAGCAGTTCTCGTGGAACTTCCATCGCGGATCGGATAGATCGGTGTACGGCCACATCACCAGCGGGTTCGATGGCGCCAAATCCACGGGATGCTTGCCCCGCGGCGGGAACGGCGCAATGGCCCAGCCACCGGGGTTCATGATGGTCAACGCCCACGGCGCCAGCTCAATCCGCCAATGCGTCGTGTTGTAGATCTGATGCGTGATGCACACCACGCCGCGGTCGATCTCAATCGCCATCTCCTTGATCAGGCCCGTCCGCGCCTCGCGTCCCCCGCGTACAATTAGCCGGTAGTCTTCCACCTGCTCGATCTCGACGGGCAGGTTATCGTCCACCCAGGTCACCGCCTTGCGTTCCGGCGCCACCCACAGGCGGTGCCCGCCGCGAATCCGCAACTCGGCGTTCGGGTCTTCCCCCTCCATCACCTGGAATAGGTTAGGACCATCCCCCAGAGCCAAGGACATAACCCTCGGGCCATAGTCCAGCGGGACCAAAAGTTTGTAGTTTCCACCGGTTACGACAAGCTGGCCGGAGCCATTCTCTGTGACTTGGATCATACGGTTGCGTTCGCTCAATATACACTAAAACGCTCCTTGAGCCGGGTCGATAACGACTGTATGAAACAGTTCGCATGCGGTGACGTAGTTCCTGGTTGTAAGGCAGTATTTCGTGGTTCGTCGAACGACGAAATTCTGGGGCAGGTAGCGGAACACGCCAAGAGGGACCATGGCATGACAGACATCCCGGCCGGGCTGGTAGCGCAAGTTGTTGGAATGATCAAACCCCTCGCGGCGTAGGGAGCTTTTGCTAATACGGTCCATCTCCGATGATCTGCTCACCCTGGATGGCGCACTCGGCGGCGCCAGCCAGGAGGAGCAGGCATTCGCGTCTGCGTTACGCGCAGTGCTCGAGCGGCCGGACCGGCAAATCAACTTTCATTACCAGCCGATTGTAGACCTGCAGCGCGGTATCGTCGTCGGCTACGAAGGGCTGTCGCGCTTCATTACCGACGCTCCCTACAAGTGGAGTCCCGATCTTTGGTTCAACGGTGCGGAGCGCTACGGCCTCCGCCATCGTTTGGAACAGATCGTCACAACCAGTCTGCTGCGTACACGTCCGCATCTTCCTCCCAACTGCTTTCTGTCGGTCAACGTCAGCCCTTCGTTTCTCTTAACCCAGGCCTGGGAGACGATCCTGCGGGAAGCCGGTGCGCTCAGCCGCGTGGTGATCGAGATCACGGAGAATGAATCGGTGAGGGATTACGATCTTCTCGCCCACAAACTGCGCGACATTCGCGATCGCGGCGGCAGCATCGCGGTGGACGATACAGGCTCGGGCTATTCGAGCTTGCATCACGTCATCGTGACGCGGCCGGACTTTGTGAAGCTCGATCGTATCTTTGTCACGGATTGCGATACCGATCGCGCCAAGAGTGCGCTCATCGAAATGGTTGGCCAGGCCGCTGGCAAGCTGGACGCGTGGATCATCGCAGAAGGTGTCGAAACGGCTCCGGAACTCGACGAACTGATCCGCCTGAAGGTACCGCTGGCACAGGGCTACTTCCTCGCAAGGCCTGCGCCCGGCATGGTGCAAATGGGCGCTGAGAAAACCGAGATGATTCTCAGCCGTGTGCGTACCCTCACCCCGGCGCACGCGGTCGAAACTGCCACAGAAGCCTGTCCCGTCTGCTCCACCGTAGAAGAGGCGACCGCCTTGCTGGAACTTGAGCCACACGCGCACACCATTGTCGTTACGGATACCTTCAGCCGTCCGGTGGCAATCGTCGAGCGGCATCCCCACCTGGGCGTCCGTACCTTGCCGTCCCTTAGCCGCCTGCAATCGAGCACCGACGATGCGGAGGCGTTGGATCGCGCGCTAACTCGTCCCATGGCCCTACGGTTTGATCCCATGGTCGCCATCAACGAACTGGGCGAGTACGTCGGCGTCGTGCGTATGGAACGCCTCACCAAACAAGTCCTTCAGCGCGTGTAGAAAACGTATACACTGGCCGCAGTGCACTCCTGAGTGCGCATCTTTCCTCCGATGCATCGCCGCCAATTTCTCACTGGGCTTTGTGCTCTTCCCGCCGTCGCCGCCACCCGAACCAAAATCTCCGCGATCCGTACGCGCAAGTACACTATCGGCCGTCGCGACTATCTGTTCACAGAAATCGAAACAGAGTCGGGCGTCACGGGTGTTGGCGAAGCCTCGATTTCGGGTCGCGTCGAAATCGTTGAGCAAGCGGTGCAGTGGTTCAAGCCGTACCTGATCGGCAAAGATCCCGGCGGCATCGAAGAGCACTGGAATCGCGCCTATTACGAACTGTCGCGCTACCGCAACGGCCCCGTGCTGATGACGGCCCTCGCCTCGGTGGACATCGCCCTTTGGGACATCGCCGGCAAGACACTTGGCGAACCAGTGTGGCGTTTGCTTGGCGCAGCGGAAGCCAAGCCGCAAAAGCTCTACTACAGCCACTGGAGCCAGACTCTAGAACCGCGCACTCCAGCGGCCTTGAAGGACCTCGCCGCGCGTACCAAAGCCGAAGGCTGGCAATGCGTAAAGTGGGTGCTGCCCAAAGGCGGCACCGAGTCCGAACGTCTCCTTCGCCTCACCGCGGAAGTAGAAGCCGTACGCGCCGGTGGCGGACCCGACTTCGAAATCGCCCTTGAAATGTGGGAGACCTTCAGCGCCCGGTCGGCCATCGAGTTCGCCAAGGCGGTAGCGCCGTTCCGCCCCATCTTCATCGAAGAGCCGACCTGGCGCGAGATGCCACAAGCGCTCGGCGACATCGCGGCCAAATCCCCGGTCCCATTGGCCGGAGGCGAAGGCCTGGTCTCGCGCTACGAGTTCAAGCAACTGTTGGATGCCAAAGGCGCACAGATCGTGCAGCCCGATGTTATCCACTGCGGCGGCATCAGCGAGATCCGCAAGATCGCCGCGCTGGCCGATACCTACGGCGCCGAGATCTCACCCCACATGTACTATGGTCCGGTGGCCCACGTCGCGTCGCTTCACGCCATGGCGGGAGTCCGCAACTTCCTCATGCAGGAGTGGGATACCGGAGCGGTGGATGACTTTGCGCCGCTGACGAATGGTACATTCCCCAAGCAGGCAAAAGGCTACACAACGCTATCCAACCGCCCAGGGCTAGGACTCGACATGAACTGGCCCGAATGGGACAAGCGCCACCCGTACAAAGGCCAAAGTCTGCGTCCACCCGGAGGTCGCTAAATACCCAAAATGGGTACGTAAATACCCTTTAAGGGTACGTCGCTGTTTTGAGCCAAGCGCTTGATAAATCGAGTGGTTTTCGGAATGAGCCGTGCCGCAGGACGTTCAGATTTTGTGGAACGTCATCGTCCAGTTGGTTTCCCAGGTCGCCCCATCGTCCTTGGAAAAGGCCTGTTCCCACCGCGGCGTTGTTGCATCGCGAGCGTCCCACAGGAATCGCACCAGGATCGGGATGCCCTGGAAGGTATCTTTCGCCAGAAAGGTCCCCACGCCGTCGACGAAACGGCCTTTCACTGGCGGATCCAACGACCCCGGATTACGCCCGTCAAACCACCAGATCGACCACTCCCCGCTGGTGTTGTCAAACGTCCGCACCGTCATCGCGTGATAGAAGTCGCCGGGCAATTCCAGAAAATTCTGATCGCTGTTGCCGATGCCGCCCAAAATCTTCTGGCAGGACACGGTCCCGTGAAACTCTTCCCATTCGTCAGAGCCCACCAGGCGATCCTTCAGCCGCCGGTGCCGTACCGACCATTCACCAACGAGGAAGTCAAAATCAAGGGACGAAGACATGACATACCAATTAGACCTCAATCCAATAGCGAGATCGAAGATACTGCAGGCTGCTGGATTGCGCGGAGTTCTGTGCCCATTGCTCCCAAAGTTGCAAATGACTCATAGGGACGAGTTGCACCCGGTCCCCTGCTACATCAGCGGCCAACCGGTGTGCCTGCTCCCGATGAATCCCGCACTGCTCCCAGCGCGAGTGGTTCACAGGTTCCCAAAACACGTACCACAGTTGGATGTCGCCCGAAGGGTATGTGCTTGCGAGACCAAGGGCATGTTTCACCAATTGCGCGGCGTCCACGTGTCCGTAGGCGCCGGGGTTGGCTCGGAGTGCGTCCAATCGGTCAAACCAGGCGGTTCGCCCATGAATTGGCCGCAGCTTTTCGTACGCCTCTGAAAAGCATGCGTCCTTCGGCCGAATCCATTCCAGACACTTGGACTCGATGCCGACGATGGTTGTATCCGCTGTGGCCAGCACGTCCAGATTGGCAGGCCGGCGAAGCCCAAAGTGCATCTTCGCCTCGAACCGAAGGGTACGGAAATGGCAACCGCCACCGAGACGAAGGTCCGAAGGATCGAGCCGCCAGCGCCGAAAGGCATTCACCGCAAGGCAAGCGGACGAGTGTGCCGCACAGAACTTCTCTCGCAGTTCATTGCCGTCGCCCGCGCGAAAGTCGCTTTCGATAGCGTCCAAAGGCAACCCTGGCTGCAGGTTCGCCCGCCAGTCATCGCAGTAGCCTTTCTCGTCGTATGCGATGCCGTTGCTGGCTCCGCTGGCCGCCTGTTGCAAAGCCACTGCCGCCCGACGCCCAAAGGACGAATTCGCATGGCGCATAGGCGTTCTGTCGGTCCGCAGGCTGGTGAACTTTAGTGTCTAAAGCGCCACGCCGAACTTGCCCCCGAATAGGACCTCTGGCATCGCCTTGCGCTGCCGTACCGGAGGCTCCGGTGCGTCCGAGTATCCCAAAGCAAACGCCGCTACCGGCTCATAGCCTTCGGGAATCTCGAGCACCTCAGCCGCTTTGGCGGCGTCAAACCCGCCCATTTGATGCAGGTTCAACCCTTCGGCAACCGCCTGCAATGCCGCCAGAGCCATCGCCGCTCCGGTGTCGTGCTTGTGGTACGGATTCGGTTTGCCATTGCGCGCAAAGTTCTTGCCCGCGACGGAAATCCCCAGTACTGGCGCCGCCAGCGCCCACGCGTTCCCCGGCACCAGCGTACTGCCGATGCGCGTGTGACCTTCGGGGTCCAGATCGCGCGCCGCCACAATAAAACGCCAGGGCTGCTCGTTCATGGTCGAGGCCGCCAGGTGCGCAGCGTTGAAAATGCGCTCAATCTGTTCTTTCGAAACGTTTTGCGGGGTGTAGCTGCGAGTGCTGTACCGCTCGAGGATGGCGGGAAGCAGAAGGGGAGAAGTGGCCGAAGTCATTCCCCCATCAGATTCCCGCGCAGGGTGAAAAGTTGCAGAGTTACGCGGCGATCAACCGGCGAACGGTTGCCGCGACCGCTTCCGGTTCGCAATGCTTGCGCAGCGACGCCGCAGCGCCGGCCAATTTGGCCTTGACGCTCACACCAAAGCCTTCGCCCATCAACACCATCGGAGTCTTGCTGCCGGCCTCGCGCAGGATCTTGCAGAAGGCCGCATCGCCACACAGCACGAGGGCGGGCTGAAACTGCGCGAACAGTTTCAGCCCCTCCGCGTTTTCCACCCCGGTCACAACCCGGTACCCCGACTTGGTCAGGACCGTGTTCAAGAAGCGCCGCACCAGCGAATTCTCTTCAACCACCAGGATGAGTGGCTTGGACTGGAAAAACTCAATCAGTTCCGACATGCCCGGCTCTTGGATGCCCATGGCACGCGCCTTCTGCAGGTAATAACAAGCCTCGCCGCTACGCTTGAGGTTCAGGTAGCCGAGCGCCAGCAAATACGCCGTACCTGCGCTGACGGACCGCTGCATGCCCTGCAGCCAGCGGTCAATACCCGCCTGCACGCGCGTCTCGTCCACGTCTTCGTTATGCAGAAAGTCGTTCCACGAGACCAGCGTCACCAGCGAGCCGCAGGAACAGCACCGCACCTCGCCGTTGGTAGCGCGATAGCAAACCGGGCAATTGGCCACCACTTTTGCCGGACCCTCATTCCAGCAATCCTTCCCAACGCGCAGCAGCGAAAGGGTTTCAAAGGCCTTGCCGTTGGAAGGGTTCAATTCCAGAACCTGTTCCAAGTACGCTTCCGGGGACTCCTCAGAACGGCATAGGACCGCTTTCCAGAGCAGCGCCTGCTCGTGTGCGGGCTTTGCTTCGAGGATCCGGTCAATGAGGTGGCGAGCCGTTTTGGTATCGCCCGCGCGTGCCGCCAGGACGGCGTCGCAAAGGTCCGGGATCTTGGTTTTGGGTGCCAGCAATGTAGGAACAGTCATATATCCAATCGAGGGTCTTATGCCCCTTAATGGATTTATGCCATACCTAAAGGTACTGGGCTATCGGCAAAAGTCCCTAGAATCTAGCCCCAACATTCTAAGTAAGTAGGAGATTTAGCGGTTCAAGGGCTGAAAGTGAAAGGCTCCTTTGTCGTTCTGAAACAGGATGTAGCTAAGCTCTTTACCCGCTAACAAGATTACTGGCGAATAGAAACGCGGTTTTTGAACGATCTGTGCGAAGGTCCCCTTACTGGTGAGGTTCCACATCGCCTTTTCTGACGAAATAACTACGTCGCGGCGGACCACTTTGCCGTCCGCAACCACCAGCAGAAGGCCGCCCTCGTCAACAGGCTTTGCGAGCTTGGGAAGGTCGCCGGCGGTGAATTTGGGTTCTCCCTTGCCAAACGTCGCTTCGATAAGGGCCAACTGTCTTTCCTCCCCCGCGGACTCGCGTATAGCGAGGACATGCAGCACGCCTTCGGCATCGACAGCAGCTGTAATCGGAGTTCGGCCTAAGAGCTTGCCGCCCGGTACCGTCAGCTTGTCGATTGAGCCCAAGCCGGCCTCTGTGAACGTCGCGCAGTAGATATCAAAAGCATTTCCGGTAGCACCTGCGAACACCACGTACCGGGTTCCCCCGGCTTGGACCGGTGCAATTGCTGCTGTGATTGACACCGGGACCACCGGGAGTTCGAAGGTCCACTTTTGTTCCGGTTGAGCGAAGATCTTGCTCGGGATCGAGACGAGGGTGAGGGATGCACCTTTCCTTGCCAGTACGGAAACTGGGCCGCCCTTGGTGGTGAGTGCGGGCTTAACCAAGTGATCCGGCTCGCTGGCGAGGGTGACCGAGAGCGGTGCGGTTTCGGCTGTGCTTAACGACTTGACGGTTGCGCCCTCTCGCCAGACGATCCATTGGAGGAGATCGGCATACAGACCCACGTTGGACGAAGCACTCATGGCGTCGTTGGCGTTCGCAGAAGCGTTGGCGCGCCGCATCATGGCGCGGACCGACACCTCGCTGTTGGCCGGTTCGTTTTCCTCGACGCGAGCAATGTACACACCATTCGCAGACTTCTCTTTTTGTAAGAACACCAATTCGCCCTGGCCGTGGTTGAAGGGCCGTAGACCCTGACTTAGATTCACGGTCGCTGGTACTGGAGGCTGGATGCGAAGTGTGCGCTTCGGAGCAATAACCTGTGCAGTTTCGACCGTAATAGAAGACCCGATCTGGTACTCGCCAGCCTGCTCCATTATTGGGGCGAGGCGGCTCAGTGATACATTGCCTTGCCATTTTGCACCCGGAGCTAAAGGTATGCGTGCCGTAGGAGGTGGCAGCGCCGGCCCCTGCCGGGAACTCCAATTACTGATCAGCGCCCTCGTGCCCTGCGCCTCACCCTCTGCCGGTGACCGCACAATTTCATAAACCGGGTCGTTATTGTTTCCGGCGAGGGGGTCAGGGATATCGACGGACTCCGCGCCCCGATTCTCAATGACGAGGGCCAGAGAGACTTCTTCCTGCGCCAGGTACTCCAGACGCGACGGCTCAATCGTATAGAAGATCATGTTCAGGCCTCCGATGACTGTAAGTGCGGAAATCAGCATTGGCTACGACTTGTTTGAGGCGCTCGTGACGCTAAGCGCGTCGGAATCCCAGCCACGAATACGCAGCATGCAGAATCCGCAAAAATCCGGCCGCGGACGGTTGTAGGACATAATGCAGGCAAGATCCGCCGCGTCGTGTTGGCCCGCAACGAATGCATCCGGCTTTGGCCCGAAGTGCGCCTGGAATACGTGATGCCCGATCTCGTGCACAAATGTGTCCACAGCGTCCCACAGCAGTACAAAGAGACATTTGTTTCGAGTCGCTCCCACCACGTCGATCGCCGCACCCGCCACGCCAACGGCTTGGGCTAGATCTGCTCGAGCGCTTGTCGCACAGTTGAAGTGCATAACGGTGATGCCATTTGGAACGCCGTTGAGCAAGCGCAGATCGTCCGCGAGGTTCAGCGCCGCAAAAACGAAAGCCATATCCATCGCATAGGCGTACTTTGCGTCCGTCTCTACGTTATTTGCGACGAGCCAATTGTTGAGTGCAGTGTCGATATCGGTCGCGGACAGAGTCGGATTGCTCAAAACGAACCCATTCCGAACCGCAGCAGTGAACTGGGCATACGTTCGAAGCTTGAAGGCTGAGGCGCTAGCACTATGGTCCGCTGTTGGGTGGACTGCAAAATCGGCAGCCAGATTGCTGCTAGTGACTGTCGCGATCCGGTTGCGTGCGAGGGTGTTGTAGTTGGGGGCGTTGAGTTGTTCGTTTACGATCTGGCCGTTTTCGATGTGCGTGTAGCACTTGTTGTAGTTCGCCTGGATTGCACCAATGTTTGTCGATACGAAATTACCGATCGAGTTCTTCTTGCGAACGTACTTTACGATATCCATTTGGCGCCAGACTTGAAACTTCCCGGTCTTCTTTTTGATCGTGGCCGCTGCCTTGAGCTGTTCGTCTGCTACATCGAGGCGATGTTCGTCCAGCTTCGTAAACTCATTGGCCAAATAGACGGTCAACTGGTAGTCGTCTCCCGCCATGCGCGATGGCGAGAATGCGACACCCGTCCTGCCCTTTAACTTCCCCTTGCTCCAACCCTTTGCGAGGGCAGCCCACTTGCGTTTCTTCGCTTTTTTGACCTCGAATGGGAACTTCCCTTCCGTGAGGGTATCTGCCGCCGCGTAGCCGTCCTGCTCTGGGAACAGAGTCTTGATGGAGTCGCCCCGTTTTCCACCTCGGTCCATATGGCAGTTGTCACCCTTGGGCCACTCGTCTGTTTTGGCCTTCTTGTAGTGGATGGCGTCGTCCACAAACGTTTTTGCCTGACCTGCCCCGATCTGTGTATCCGTCTTTTCGTCAGGATCTTCGAAGTCCCAAAGAAACTGGGTGTTTCCTAGCGCCACCGCCCCTTTGTCGCTTTCATCCAGCTTGACTTCGGCGTCGTTGGAATCCTTCAGGCGTATCTTGGCAAGGATCGGAATCAGCGGGCCATTGCCCCACATGGTTTTGTACTCGGTGTAGCCCTGGTTCGTGCCCATTTCCGCACTCGCTGTTTTGTAAATGTTGCTGATGAGCCTTACCTTCCGCGTGGCACCGTCTGCCGGAATGCCACCTTCATCTTCGATCTTCTTGCGCAGTGCGATGTTCAGTTGAAGCGCTGTTGGGTCGTTGGTGTCGGGGACCGCTTCTTTGGGTCCCAATTCAAACTCAAAGCCGTGGATGAGAATCTGCCAGTAGGTCCAGCCGTAGATCGGCTTGCCGTGTTCGGCGTGATCCTTGCTCACTAGCGTGAGGCGGAATTTGTAGGGCGGAAACTCCAGGGTCGCGTAGCCTTCCGGGAAGTCCTTGAGGCTCTTGTCCAGGTCGATCTTGGTGAGGTCGTGTTCGAGGCCGCCATCCTTGTCCGTACCCTTCTGTTCCACTGTTGGTTTGACGATGCGGCCGTCCCACTTGATGACGTGCTTGCCGTGCGCCCACCAGTCCGCGCCGAGCTTGTCGAAGTCGAGGGTCCAGAGCGGATCCTTCTTGAAAGGCGTGAACAGTTCGAGCTTGGCGCCCGTGACCAGGCCCGCCGTGTCGTGAATCTGGTAGCGGATCTCGATGGTTTCTTTTTCCGGAATGAAGTGAAAATCATCCGCCCCGCCGGTGCCTGCCTTGGGCCCCGGTGAACCCTTCGGCAGGTAGCATTTGCTGGTTTTGCTGCCGATGGCGACGCGAAAGTCCTCGAGCGCAAAGGTGGGAATGACGATGCGATTGACCTGATCGAGGTCATTGGCGGTGCGGGCAATAAAGACGGTGCGGCTCATACGGTGTGGCTACGCCTTTGTGTGGCGGGTTTCGAGGTCTTCCTGAATGTCGGCGAATGCGCCAGTTGGTGCATCCTTCTTTTCGATCTCGCGCTGGTAGGCTTTGACGCCGGCCTTGATCTGGTCGTCGGTCGGGTTGTCGGCGGTGAGGAATCCGTAATTGCGCATACGAGCTGTGACGCCGGTCTTGTGCTTGTGAGCGGGCAGGCTGCCGATCTTGAGCACGAACTCAAACGGTACGGTCAGCTCTTTGGTGTCTGGCGCTTCGTCTTTAAAGTCGCCGGCCTTGATGGCCATCGGATATGGTGGCGGGTCGGGCACGGGTGGAACCGTTACGGGCGGTTCCGGGCGAACGATCGGTGGAGGCGGCGTGATTTTGAGCGTTCCGTCCTTGGCGGTGGGGTCGATGTCGAGTATCTCGATGAGGCCGTCAGCTCCTGTTTTTCCGGTCTTGCTGGCAACGCCGGTAAGCGTCCAGTCGCAGTTCGGCAGGGGCTTTCGCTCATGGTCCACCACGATGATGCGAAGCTTTGGTTTCTTGAGCGATTTGACGATGAAGGTCCACTCGGCGTCGACGGGTTTGGTGACCTTCTTCTCCTTGCTCCCGGGGGCTTTGAGGACGTCGCCGACCACGAGTGAGCCTGGCGAGGGCCGGTCGGTCTTCAGCGCGTTGTTTTCGGGAGCCGTCCAGATGTCTTTGTAGCTGCGGTAGCCCTTGGCTGCGGCGAGGCTGATGACACAATCTCCATCGGCGATTGGAGGCAGACTGGTGTTGCCAACCGGAGCGGCCTCGCCGGTGTCCGATGCGTGCCAGTCACAGTTGAAGAGAGTCGGGAAGCTGATTTCGACCGGGTCGGTGCCGTCTAGAGTCTTGCCGGTGTCGAAGCGGCCGTTGTCATCCAGGGGGGCAGCGTCAATCGTGGTGCCGCCGCCGACCAGTTTGGGCTTGGCGTCTTTGACAGGCTTGCCGGTTTCGTCCTTTACGACGATGCGGATGTAGTGCTTTTGCTCCAGCGGGCAGGGTTGCGAGGTTTGGCCTACCGGTACGGTTTGCGTGCCGCTGCTGCCGGTGCTCTTTTCCAGGCTCTGTTTCGCCTTCTCCGAGCTCTTCGAACTCATTCTGCCCCCGCCCTTTCTTTACGGCTACTGCTGCGTTGGAAAATCGCTGGTCAAAGACTCGGCGATGTGTTTTTTCGCTGCCTGATGCAGGGCCGACACACGCTCCTCTTCGGTTGCAAACCGCGGATCCATCAATATACGCGAGGTCCACGGGTGAAGATGATCATTTTCGAAGCCGCTGCCGAGCATAAACATGAGGATCGCGATCAAACCCTTGCCCTGAGCCGTCTTGAGATTGAGAAAGAAGTCACACTTGCCCAGGGCGTCGTTGAGTAGCAGGGTGTTGGCTTCTACGCCCTGATGGTCGAACTTCTGGGGGTAGAGCTTGCGCAGGAGATCCAGCATGTTGTCCGTCCAACGGTCATCGACGGGGGGTACGGTGGAGAGGTCGCCGTCGCGGAGGCGGATCAGCGCGCGTACGATGTGCTGGCTCTTGTCGCCGGCGATGGCGGTGAGATAGTCGATGGTTTCGCCGAAGACGCAGCGGAGGCGGAGTTCAGGGGAGGCGATTCGACGGTCTTCGAGCGTCTTCTTGGCCCAGGGAAGTTGGGGGTCCGTGTCGAAGGACGCGCCGAGGATGAACTGCAGCGAGATGTACATGGACACCTCGGATTGCGACTGGAAGCCTCGCTGATTGGCGCGTTCAATGCCGGCGACAACGAGTTTGTGGATCTGCGCCGGACCACCGGCTTGGCGGCACTCGCGCGGGTACGTGTCGAGAAAGTGACGAGCCAACTCTTCCTCATAGTGGGCCCGTAAGCCCGCCGCGAGGGTGTTCATCTGGCTTTGCCGGAAGACGAGCATGGGGCGATAGTATCACCCCATGCGGGTCGCGCTGAAGCTAGCGCTCTAGATAGGTGTAGCCGTTCATGCCGTCTTCGTAGAAACGAAGCAGGCGGCCGGCTTCTTCGTAGCCGACTTTGCCGTCGCGGAGGGCCGCTTCGACGTCGTCGCGGAACTGGTCGATCAGGGCTCGGCTGTTGAATTCCACGTAGTCGAGCACTTCGCGTACGGTGTCGCCTTGGACCACCGTATTGAGGATCACTTCGTTGTTTTCGCCTACCGAGACGTGTACGGCGTTGGTGTCGCCGAACAGGTTGTGGAGGTCGCCAAGGATTTCCTGGTAGGCACCGACGAGGAAGGCGCCGAGCAGGTACGATTCGCTGCCGTCGAATTCATGCAGGGGCAGCACCTTCTTGACGTCGCGACGGTCGATGAACTGGTCGATCTTGCCGTCTGAGTCACAGGAGATGTCGCCGATGATGCCGCGGCGGGTCGGTTCCTCGTTCAGGCGATGGATCGGCATCACGGGGAACAACTGCTTGACGGCCCAACTGTCCGGCATGCTTTGGAACAGCGAGAAGTTGCAGAAGTAGGTGTCCGAGAGCAGGCTTTCGAGTCCTTCGAGCTCTTCGGGGAAGTAGTCGAGTTGCTTGGCCAGGCGGTGGATCTTGCGGCAGATGATCCAGTACAGATTTTCCGCGAGGCTGCGCTGCTGGATGGGCAGGTAGCCGAGGCTGAACAGGTGCAGGGCGGAGTCGAGAGCCTGCTGGGCGTCGTGGAAGGACTCGAGCAGGTTCTTGTTCGAAAGGCCTTTGAAGCACTCGCGGAGGTCGATGAGCGGCTGCTCCATCTCGTCCGAAACGTCGGGGGCGTTTTCGGCATCGCCGAAGCCGGTGACGCCGAGTACGTTGAAGATCAATGCGGAGTGGTACGCCGCGACGGCGCGGCCGCTTTCGCTGATGATGGCGGGGTGCGGCACCTGCGCGTCGTCACACACGTTCTGGATGTGATAGACGACGTCGTTGGCGTACTCTTGCAAGGTGTAGTTAACGCTTGATTCGAAGTCCGTCTGAGAGCCGTCGTAATCGATGCCTAAGCCGCCGCCGACATCCAGCATGTTGAGGTTGACGGCGCCGGCGCGGTGGAGTTCGACAAAGACGCGCGCGGATTCGATCACCGCCTGCTTGATCTGGCGGATGTTGGTGATCTGGCTGCCCAGGTGGAAGTGGATGAGCTGCAGGCAATCCGCCATGCCGCGGGCCTTCAGTTCTTCCAGGGCGCGGAGGGCTTCGGTAACCGTGAGGCCGAACTTGGAACGGTAGCCGCCGCTCGACTTCCAACGGCCGGAGCCGCGGCTGGCAAGCTTGACGCGAATGCCGATGACCGGGCGTACGCCAATGCGCTCGGCGTGCTTGATGACAAGGTCGAGTTCGCTGTACTTTTCGACGATCGGAATAATGCTGCGGCCGATCTTTTTGGCCAGCATGACGAGTTCGATGTACTCGTCATCCTTGAAGCCGTTGCACATGATCGGCGTGTCGTTGTCGGCGATGGCCATGACAGCGAGCAGTTCCGGCTTGGAGCCGGCTTCGAGGCCGAAGTTGAACTCGCGGCCGTAGCGGTAGACCTCTTCCACCACCTGGCGCTGTTGGTTCACCTTGATAGGGAAGACGCAAAAATACTTGCCCTTGTAGCCGTGTTCCTGGATGGCGTTTTGAAACGTCTCCCGCATTTCACCCATGCGGTGCTTGAGGATTTCGCCGAAGCGGACCAGGATGGGCAGCGAGATGCCGCGGAGCTCGAGCTTTTCGGCAAGCTCCTTGAGGTCGATCTTGCGGTCCGGGTTCTTGTCGGGGTGCACCCAGACGTTGCCGTTTTTACCTACGGAAAAATACCCTTTGCCCCAAGCCGTGACGTCGTAGAGTTCGGCGGCTTCGGTGGTGGTCCAGCGTTCGGTGGGTTCGCGTAGAGATAGCGGCTCGACAGTCTTAGGGTTCAACGCACACTCCTGGGTCGCAAGGTGGGATTTTGGGAAGCGACGCTTTTAGTGTCCTTCGAAATGGCTGCTGTCGCAAGTATGGATTTTTGGAAGAAACTTGATACTTTTTTCGAGCTGGCGAATCAGACCCGGCATGGAACCTGTTCACGTACTCTATACTGCTACCGCGTCGGCCACTGGCGGGCGTAACGGACACACAAAATCGGGCGATGGCCTGGTGGATGTGGAACTGTCTGTGCCTAAGAGCATGGGTGGTCCGGGACGTCCGAATACGACGACGCCTGAGGATTTGTTTGCCGCAGGTTACGCGGCTTGTTTTGGTAGCGCGCTGGAGTTTGTCGCCAGGCAGAAGAAGCTGCCGGTGAAGACGATTACGGTCAATTCGGCAGTCGGAATTGGGACTGTGCCGGCGGGCGGCTTTGGGTTGACGGTGTCGCTGGAGATCCACCTGCCCGAGTTGGATAAGGCGACGGCGGAGACCTTGGTGCATGAGGCGCATCAGGTGTGCCCATACTCGAACGCGACCCGTAACAATGTTGATGTGAAATTGACGGTCGCGTAATGATTTTATCCGGGTAATATTGACTGGAGCGTTTTACCCGGATAAAATTAGGTCATGAAAACAGTAGGCAGACCGAAGTTAGGCGTTGTCGGCCGAGAGGTGACGCTGCTGCCGAGGCATTGGGAGTGGTTGAACTCGCGGCCCGGCGGCGCGTCGGTGGCGTTGCGAAAGCTGGTGGATCAGGCGCGTAAGGATAGTGAAGCGTCCGACCGGATCCGGCTCGCGCAGGAGTCCACGTATCATCTGATGACCGAGGCGGCGGGAGACTTGCCCGGGTACGAAGAGGCGTTGCGCGCTTTGTTTGCCCGGCAGGAGGATCGCTTTCGGGCAGAGATTGCCGGTTGGCCGGAGATCGTGCGCGAGGAAGCGTTGCGCCGGGCGTCGGATGTCTGGCCGGCTGCCAGCGCAGCGTAGTAGGGCAAAAACCCGCGCCATTTTTTTTGAGATCTTTTCCCGTGTGAGTTCCTCTACCCGGCAATGGGCAGGCTATCTTCTTCTAGCGTCTGTAGCATTGCCCGGAAAGAGATATACATGAGGAAAACACACTTCTTTTCGCGATCCGCACTGGGCCTATTGATAGGCTTCGCAACGGTGGGGATGTCTATTGGCCGTGCTGACGTCATCTTCAGCACAAACGGACCCGGCACAGGCTTCAACGGAGGCAATGCTCTTGTGCTGAACCAGTCGTCCGGCACAGCAGCGACCCTGACCTTCACGCCCAACGGGCCGACGAATGTTAACCCGCCATCGAACGTCAACTACGGCGTCATCCAGCTTGCCTGCCCTGGTTGCACGACCCTGTCCGGTGGCGTTGGGGCCTTCTTCGATCCGTTCACGCTGGACGTGGAAGTTATGGTGGGGGGGAATAGCGGTACTTTTACAGCCACGTCCACTGGTGGTTGGGTCTACTTGAACCAGAGCACCATTTCGCTCCATTGGGAGCCCAGCCAGCTGGGTCCGGGAACCTTTAACTTGGACCAGGGGACTTTTGGGCCGATTTTCTTTGGGAATCCAACGCTGACGGGTGTTGTGGCTCCCAATTCGGGCGCGATTCCCGGCTTGTCGACCGTGCAGGGTCCGGTGGGTTCGGTGAACGTACCGGAGTCGTCCTCGAAGGTGGAATGGAGTGTGGCGATTGCGACTTTGGCGTTCTTCTCGCGCCGCATGATGCGGCGGCAGGTGAACTAACGCTGTTGGTCTGGCATTCGGAGGACAAACCGCTGGTTGCTGTCGCCGTTACGGAGGAAGGTCTGCAAGGGCACTCCGTCACGGCGGCTGCCGCCGGGGACATCGAGCGCTTTGCCGGAGGCGGCGATGAGCATGACGCTGCCGTCGCCATAGGATTCGATACGCCAGTCCTGATTGATGTCGTCGTCCGCAGGAGGCGCGGCGATCAGGGCGGAGGGCTTCTTGGCGATGTTGGATGGAACTTCCGTCAAGACCATGCCCGTGGTGCGATGCACGATGCGGTAACGCGCGGGACCTCCAGCAGGGGATTTGCGAATCTCCCACTGTGACGAGGTGGCATGTTGCAGGACGCGGGACCCGTCGAGCTCGACGAATTTGCCGGAGCCGAGGTTGACGATCTGGCAGCGGGTGCCAAGGACATAACCGTTGCGATTCCAATCGTCACGGGTGAACGGTTGTGCAAAACCTACGGTTGTTGCTGCTGCTGCGGCTGCTACTGTCCAAAACGATCTGCGGGTCACGAAACGAAGGGGTCCTTTTGTGTCTGATTGGTTAGATGCCCCGGCGAGGATCTCGTTTCCGTTATCATTCCGGGATGCCGCTGTTGCTGCTGCTTTGCCTGCTACTTTCCACTTCTTCGGCGCTGGCCGCCGCTAACCCTTACGGGAAGGCCACCATCCGCCGCGACACTTTGGGCGTCCCGCACATACTGGCGGACAACGAAAAGGCCGCATCCTACGCACTGGGGTACGCCCAGGCGGAGGATCACTGCGAAGAGATCGCCAAGCGGCTGATGGCTGCACGAGGCGAAGCGCATCAAGCCTATGGCGCTCCGATCGACGCCGACTTCCGGATCCAACAATTTCGCAACAACGAGCTTTCGGCCCGGATGTACGAAAAGCTGAACCCGCTGTACAAGGGCCTCATCGGCTCCTACATCGCGGGCGTGAACGCCTACATCGGCGAACACCGGGCATCGCTGCCCAAGTGGATTCCCGCCAGTGGCTTTACCGGCGCGGACGTGATCGCCAATACGAGGTCCGGCGGGCTGGCCGGCATCGGCACCATTTCACGCGCACCGGATCTTCGCGGCGTGATTGCTCCTCCTCCGGCTGAGCCGCAAGGTGAAGGCATCGCCGCCGAGCCGTTTGATGCCGATGGGTCAAACGCCTTTGCGCTGCACGGCAGCCGTACCAAGTCCGGGTCGCCAATCCTGCTGGGCAATCCCCATCTGTCGTGGAGTTCCCTGTACTGGGAGGCCCACGTGACGGTTCCTGGCAAGATCAACTTCTACGGGTCCACGTTGCCGGGTATCCCGGTGTTGCGAGCTGGATTCAACGAGCATCTGGGGTGGGTAAACACCAATAATGCTCCGGATCTTGTGGACGTGTTTTACCTCGCCGAAGATCCCAAGAATCCTGCCACTCACTATCTATACGCGGGAAAGAGCCGCGCTTTGGTCCAAAACAAAGTGACCATCGCGGGGCAGACGCGGACGTTTGAGGAGACGCATCTGGGTCCGGTAGTGGCTCGGGCGGGCGGCAAGATTTATGTCGTACAGTCTGCGGGGTTGGACGCGGTGCGGTACTACGAAGGGTTTTATCGCCTGGCGAAGACGAAGAATCTGCCGGAGTTCCGGAAGGAGATGGAGCGGAATGTGATTCCGTTTTCGCACTTCACGTACGCGGATGCGGCGGGCAACATTTATTACGCGTGGAATGCGCGGCTGCCCAAGCGGTTGGAGGACGGTACGGATTACAAGAAGCCGGTGCCGGCAGAGGAGAAGTACTTGTGGAAGAAATTCCATAAGTTTACGGAGTTCCCGCAGATGGTGAATCCGGCGGGCGGGTATATCGCAAATTCGAATGATGCTCCCTGGTACACGAACCTGAAGGGGGCACTGAAGCAGGAGGCGTACCCGTCGTACTTCGAACGCGGGGAGTTGCGGTTACGGCAGCAGTCGATTCTGGAGTTGCTGAATAATGACGCCAAGCATGACATCGCGAGTGTGATGGAGATGAAGTACAACACGAGGTCCGTACTGGCGGAGCGGATCAAGGGCGATCTGGTGGCGGCGCTGCGGAAGGATGGGCAGACCGAGGCGGCGGAGGTCCTGGCGGGGTGGGATAACAAGACGGCAGCGGAGAGCAAGGGCGCGGTGCTGTTTCTGGCATGGGCGCAGCCGTATCTGGCGAGGTCCAAAAAGCCGTACGCGACGCCTTGGGATGCGGCGAATCCGGCGACTACGCCTCGGGGATTGGGGGATCCCGAGGGGGCGGTGGCGATGATGCGGCAGGCGTCGGAGGCGGTACGGAAGAAGTGGGGACGGCTGGATGTCGCATATGGGGAGGCGAACCGGTTCCGCTTCCAGGGGGTAGATTTGCCGGGGGATGGCGCGAGCGGGAACTATGGGGTGTACAAGGTCCAGCAGTTTGGGGTGGATACAAAGGATGGTCGCGGTGCGGCGGGGTGGGTCGGCGAGGGGAAACCGCTGCTGGGGTTCGGGGATGCGTGGGTGTTGGCGGTGGAGTTCACGAAGCCATTGAAGGCATACTCCGTGGTGTCATATGGGCAGACGACGAATCCGGGGTCGAAGCACTGCTGCGATCAGATTGGGGTGTTCGCAAAGCATGGGGTCCGGCCGGTGTGGTTCACGGAGGCGGAAATCAAGGCGAATTTGGAGCGGGAGTACCAGCCCTAGCTGAGGTGGGGTAGGGGAGTTCCGAGGTCGGATTTGTCTGGGCGTACCGCTTCCTGACTGTCACCGTGAGTGTCACCGGAAGCGGCACGGTGACAGGCACCGTAACAGGCACGGAGCGGTGGAATAAAGTTTGGGGGTGGGGGCATGATGGTGGGTAGATGCTGACTTTTACGACGTTTGCGATTGCTGCCTTGATGGCGGCGGGGATGGTGGAGAAGGGGAGTGCGGCTCCGGATTTTGCCTTGCAGTCCCTGCGGGGGAAGCAGGTACGGCTTTCGGAAGAGCTGAAGCACGGGCCTGTCGCGCTGGTTGTGTTGCGTGGGTTCCCCGGCTATCAGTGCCCGCTGTGCAACCGGCAGGTGCAGGACTTTATCCGCAATCAGAAGATGTTCGAAGGCGAGCGGGTGCTGTTTGTGTACCCGGGTCCGCCGGATAACCTCGAGGCGCGGGCGAAGGAGTTCGCCGCCGACAAGTCTCTGCCGGAGAACTTTGACATGCTGCTCGATCCCGATTACAAGTTCACCAACCAGTACGGGTTGCGCTGGGATGCTCCCAAGGAGACGGCTTATCCTTCCACCTACTTGATTGGCAAGGACGGCAAGGTGTTCTATTCGAAGATCAGCATGTCTCATGGCGGGCGTACGGATGCGGCCGAGATCGCGAAGATTTTGAACCCTCCTCCGGCGCAGTAAGCTTAGTTGCGGCAGTGGCGGACTTTGAGACTGAGGCGATGCCTCACATGCCCGATGTTTACCGTGCGGCGCGGCGCGTGGTGGGCGACCCGGTTCGCGCCGAGGACCTGACGCAAGAGGTGTATCTTCAGGCGTGGAAGTCCTTCCACCGGTATGAGCCGGGTACGAATTGCCGGGCGTGGTTGATGAAGATCCTGTTTTACCGGGTGAGCCATCAGCGGCGGCTTTGGAAGCGGATTCGGGACCGGTTTGAACGTCCGCTGGAGATCGACCCCGTGTATGTCCCGCCGGTGGAGGATTCGATTTCCGATGCCGACCTGCTGGCGGCGTTGGGTCGTCTGACTCTGGATGCGCGGACGATTGTGCTTCTCGTCGACGTCGAGGAGTTTTCCTACAAAGAAGCGGCGGAAGTGCTGGGTATTCCGGCCGGAACCGTGATGTCGCGATTGAGCCGCGCGAGGCGGCAGTTGCGTGCGTTTTTGACTGAGGCCCGGGTGTTGTAAATCATGAGCCATCCACAAGAAGAACAGTATTTGAGACGGCTGCGGCAGGCGGTCGCGTCGTCGGAAGAGGCGATGCCCGGACGGGTGGAGCATCGGGTGCGCGCGTCGCTTCGTGCGGCCCAGCGTCCAGGCAAGGGCTGGAACCTGGCTGTCCTTGCCGCTGCCGCCATGGCCGTTGTCTTTTTTGTGTTTGAGCCCGATTTGGGACAGATGGAGACGCTGCTGGTGTCCTCCGCCTTGCGGCCGGGGTTGGCCGACCACATCCATTGCACGCTGCATCGCGGGTTGATGCGGCATAACGGTCCTCTTGAGGATCCGTTGTTGGTGGAGGCGGTGTCGGGCGCGATTCCGGACGGGTACCGGGTGGCGATGTGCCATCGATGCCAGTTCCGCGGACGGCCGTATATTCATGTTGCGTTGACCGACGGAGAGTCCAAATTGGTGTCGCTGATTGTCACTCGGAAGCAGGAAGGCGAAGGGATGGCGAAGCCGACGACCTCGCGTACGGTCCGGTTTGCGGTGTCCGGTTCTGAGACCCACGACCACCTGGTGTATGTAGTTTCCGGCCTGGAAAATCAACAAAATGAAACACTTTTAGCTGCTTTGGAGCCAAAGATACAGAAATACCTGCAGATTACGCCGCAAAAGATGTAAAGAACTTTTTCTTGCGCTACTGTACGAAAAGTCCCGATTTGCGGGTCTATAGTAGTGCGGCAGCACGACGGCCGCCTGGAGGAGTTATTTACTCAATGAGAAGCATTGCAAGTGCACTGTGCTTTCTGGCAGCCTTGCCCTTGTCGGCGCAGGTCCTTTTGACCGGGCCTAATCAACTGACATTTACAGCAACCGCAGGAGGCGCCTCACCGGCAGCCCAGTCGGTTGCGATTCGCCATACCGGGGAAACGGCCCTCACAACCAATATCACCGCCTCCACCAATACGGGTGGCAACTGGCTGAGTGTGTCGAATATTACTGCGACCACGCCGGCGCGGATCTCGGTTACTGCAAACAGCACGAACCTGCCGGTGGGAACTTACACGGGCACCGTTCTGATCAGCGCGGCGGGCGTCAACTCGGCGTCTGTGAACGTGACGCTGAACGTTGTCGCGAATGCGCAGTTGTCGGTGAGCCCGCAGAATCTGACGTTCCGGCGCGGAACGGGTTCGACGGTGGAGCCGGCATCGGATGAACAGCTCATTCTGGTCGGCAGCACGGGGTCTGCGACGGGCTTTACGGCTACGGGCACGACCACGGACGGCGGAAGCTGGCTGCAGGTGATTTCGTCGGGCAATACGACGCCGGGCGTTGTGGTGGTGCGGGTGAATCCGGGTGCGCTTGGCAACGGTACGTATACCGGACAAGTGGCGATCGCGGCGCCGAACCGTACGACGGTGAATGTGCCGGTGTCGCTGACGGTGGGCGCGAGCCAGTTTGTGACGGTGAGTCCGGGGGCGGTGAATGTGTCGACCTTGCGCAACGGGTCCACCGTGAACCGGCAGTTGACCTTGACCTCCGCGACGTCGCAGCCGTTCACGGCGACGCCGACTTCTACTCCGGCGGGATGGTTGATCGTGACGCCGCAGATCGGGACGAGCCCGGGTACGATTGACGTTTCGCTGAATCCGGCGGGGCTGCCGAATGGCACCTATAACGGTTCGATCCAGATTTCCCCGGCCGGTGGCGTGGGGCAAGCGGTGATCGTGCCGGTGTCGTTCACGGTGACGGATCAGCCGATTCTCAGCGTGTCGCAGGAAAGCATCTCGCTGACTGTGAATACGGGCGGGGCCGCATCGAGCCTGGTGCAGCCGCTGCCGACGATCAATGTAAGTTCTACGGTGGCGGGGGCGGGCTTTACGCCTTCTGTCACGACCTTTAACGGTGGCGCTTGGCTGACGGCGGGTCCGGCGGTTGGCGCGGCTCCGGGTACGGTGCAGGGATTTGTGGATGCGACGGGGCTGCCTCCGGGCACCTATAGCGGCCAGATCACGGTTGCCGGATTGGGCAATACCGTCACGATTCCGGTGAAGCTTGTGGTGAGCGGCAGCACGTCGGTTCTGATTGATCCGGGCACCATCACCTTTAACTATCAAAAGGGACAGACGACGCCTTCGAACCAGATCGTGAACATCTCGAGCAGCGGCGCTGCGTACGCTTATGTGTCGTCCATCACTTCGATCACGCCGGAGAACGCGACGTGGTTGAGCGGTGCGATTACGCAGGGTACGACGCCGGGTACGATTACGCTGGGGTTGAATCCAATTGCGGCGGCGGCTTTGGCGGCAGGCCAATACCGGGCGACGGTGACGTTTGCTCCGCAGGCCGGCTATACGCCTGTGCCTCCGACATCGCCGACGTTGAACGTGGTGCTGAACGTGTCCGATACACCGCTGTTCAATGTCACGCCGACGTACCTGGATTTGACCGCTCCGGTGAATGGCAATCCGCCGGCGGCGCGTAACATCACGGTGATCATGACGGATGGCAGTTCGCGTCCGTTCACGGCGAACGTGTCGACGACGAGCGGCGGTACGGGATGGCTGCTGGCGGGTCCGACATCGGGCAATACGCCGGCGAGCATCAGCGTACAGGTGCTGCCGTTTGGCTTGCCTGTGGGCCGGTACGAGGGTTCGATTCAGATCTCGGTACAGAATGTCGCGACGCCGATTACGGTGCCGGTACGGTTGACGGTGCAGCCTACGGCGACGTTGGGTGTGACGCCGACGGCGCTGACGTTTACGCAGCCGGGTGGCGGCGTGGCTCCGGCATCGCAGACATTGACCTTGACTTCGATTGGCGGCAGCGGGGCGTACTCATTGACGACGTCGACGGTGTCTGGTGGCGGCTGGCTGACGGTGAATCCGCAGTCTGGTTCGACGCCGGGTACGGTGACGGTATCGGTGAACGGTGCGGGTCTGGCGCCTGGAATTTACCAGGGTTCGATTGGTATCGCGTCGAGCGATGTGTCGAATGGGCCGGTGCTGATTCCGGTGACGTTTACGGTGACGGCTCCGTCGTTGACGGCCACGCCGGCAAGCGTCACGCTGGCGAGCACTCCGGGTTCGACCACGGCGGTGACGCAGGAAGTGACGATCACGGCGGGTACGTCCGGTTATACGGCAGTGGCGTCGACGATCAATGGCGGCAACTGGCTGACGGTGAATCCGGCATCGGGTACGACCGGCGGCCGCATCACGATTTCCGCGAATCCGACGGGGCTGATTTCCGGCACCTATACGGGTACGGTGGTGATCACGTCGGCTGGCGTGGCGAATAGCCCGCTGACCATTCCGGTGACGTTCAATGTCGTGTCGGTGGCGCCTTCGGGACGCCAGATTCTGGCGCAGATCGCCGATGGCGCCGGTTGGCGTACGACGATCACGCTGGTGAATCTGGATACGGTTCCGGCTGCGTATACGCTGCGTTTCTATTCGAACGATGGCGCGCTGGCGCTGCCGTTTGAAGGTGAGACGGGGCGTTTGGAATCGCTGTCGGGCACGATCCCGGTGGGTGGTGCGCGGACGATCAATACAACTGGTGCGACGCCGACGTTGAGCCAGGGTTGGGCAGAGTTGACGAGCACGCAGAACATCAGCGGGCTTGGCATTTTCCGCCAGCGCGTGACGGGACGTCCGGATCAGGAAGCGGCGGTGAGCGCAGTGACGCCTTCCGCACGGTTTGTGCTGCCGTACGACAACACGCAGGGCTTTGTGTCGGGCATCGCGATTGCGAACACGGCAACGGGCGCTCGTGCGGTGTCGGTGACGCCGAAGGGTACGGACGGGGTCGGTTTGATCACGGATAGCGTGAACCTTCCGTCGCGTGGACAGACCGCGTTCACCTTTGCCGACCGGTTCCCGGCGGTGGCAGGACGTCGCGGTTCGGCGGAGTTCTCGTCGAGTGGCGCGGACTTCTCGGCGCTTGGCTTGCGGTTCAACACGGGTGGCGCGTTTACGTCGCTGCCATCGCTGAATGTACCGTTGACGGCTCCGTCGGCAGAAGTGTCGCAGGTGATTTCGCAGGTGGCCGATGGTGGCGGTTGGAAGACCGTGATTACCTTGGTGAACCTGGATTCGCAGGCGGCATCGTTCACGCTGCGGTTCTGGCGTGCCGATGGTTCTGCCCTGGTGATGCCGCTGCAAGGCGCGTTGCTGAGCGGTGTGAATACAGCAGTGGTGGAAGATACGATCCAGCCCGGCGGTACGTACGTCATCGAGACTCTTGGTGGCGAAACGGCCCTGGTGCAGGGTTGGGCGCAGTTGACCAGCGCGCGGAATGTGAGCGGGTTGGCGGTGTTCCGCCAGCGTGTGACGGGCCGTCCCGATCAGGAAGCAGCGGTGACGCTGACGTCCACGGGTACGCGGATGGTGCTGCCGTTCGATAACACGGGCGACTTCACCACGGCGATGGCTCTGGTGAATTCGAGCGCGACCTTGGGGTCGACCATTGCCGTTGTGATTCGCGACGAGAACGGCGTGCAGTTGGGTTCGGACTCGATCAGTCTGGCCAGCCGCGCGTACGTCCCGTTTGCCTTGACCGACCGCTTTGTCCCGACACGGGGACGCCGCGGCACGATTGAGTTCACGTCGACGACGCAGATTACGGGTCTGGGATTGCGGTTCAACAACACGGGGGCGTTTACGTCGTTCCCGGTGATGCGGAAGCCATAATCTAGCGCTGGTTTGGTTGGTAAGGGCGGGGTCACCTGGATGGTGGTCCCGCCCTTTTTCTGTATGCTCGCGAGGATAAGACGGTACAGTTGAAGAGGAACGCCTGTGCTACGCAACAACGCTGTTGGTCTTGCCGTGGTGGTGTTGTCTTCCTTCTGTGGGGTTGCCGCTTTTGCCGACAATCAGCAGACGGTGGACCGGGTGTTTGCGGAAATCCGTCAAGGAAAACTGGAAAACACGGGGCTGCTGGTACGGCTAGGCGAGGCCGCTGTGCCGGAGATCGCACGGTATGCGGTGGACGGCGATGTCGCGGTGCGGGGCGAGACGATTGCGGTACTGCAGCAGATTGGCGGGGATGCGGCGTGCCGGGCGATGGAGCCGTCGCTGAACGATTCGGCGTCGGAGGTACGGGCGAAGGCGATTAGCGCGTACTTTCAGCGGTGCGATCATTCGCAGGTTCCTTGCGAATACCTGCTGCCGGGTGTCGCGAAGATGCAGCCTTCGGGATTGGCGATTGCCGCGGCGGGGTACTGCGGGGAAGAGGCTGTTGCACTGCTGATGCGGATGCTACGGGGCAATGTGCTGGTACGAAGTGAAGCCGGTGGGGCCTTGCTGGTGCCGCGGAATCTGGCGGCGTCGATCGGGTTGCGGATCGCGGGGCAAGAGGCGCAGGAGGTCCGGATACGTACGGCGCTGCATTCCAAAGCGTCAGTCGTCGAGCCCGAGTTCGTGCTGCGGATGTTGCCGGATCTGCCGGATAGTGTCGCCCGTGAGGCGCTGCCGTTGTTGCAGGATGAGCGCGCGTTGCCGTCGGCCCGGCGGTTGCAGGATGCGGCCGTCGATGCGTTTGTCGCGCGGCTGCACCTGAAGGTGGCGTTTGAGCACGGGCGTACGCGGCGGTACACGCCAGAAGAGATCGAGCAGGTTCGGGTGGCGGCGGCCGCTGCTTTTATCCCTTAGCGATTGCGTACTGGCGCTTGGGGTCATGCGGGCCCATGCCGATTTCCACGATGGCACCACGAGACGAGAGATCGCGCAGGCGGGTAAGGGTAGCCCGCGATGAGAGTCCGATTGCGGCGGCGATGGCGGCGGTACGCATCGGGCCGTGTTTGGTGAGCAGGCGCAGGATCTTGTCGTCCATGGGGTCGCGGCGGATGGGCGCGACGCGGTTGTTGTAAAGCGTTACCCGAAAGTGCAGGGCCAGCTCTTCAAACTTGGGCGGAGGAAGTCCGGCATCCTGGCAGGCGGACTTCATGCGTTCGATGCCGCTGCCCCAATGTTCAATTAGGCGGAGTTCGTGGAAGACGCGGCCGATGACGCGGTTGCGCAGCTTGGATACACCTTGATGGATGTCCTCCAGGGTGAGCCCGAAGGGCAATAGGCCAGGATTCTCAATTTCAATACGGTTGTCGAAGATGGCAAGGCGGATGGCAGAGCCGGTTTGCGAGTAATCGGCGTGTACGATGGCGTTGGTCAGGGCTTCACGAAGTGCGACTAACGGAATCGGCCAGCGTTCTATGCGGCGGACGCCTTCGATGGGCGAGGCGACTTGCAGATGCTTGCGGACGAAGGCGATGGCGTCGTCGACCAGGGCAGGGAGATAAGAGCGAAGTTGTGTCGAGTCCGCGATGGCGGTTTTGTTAAGCCCGTCGAAGCGGGCCGCTTGAATCCAGGAGTCTGGGAACTCGGCGAAGCGGTCTTTACCGAAGAGGAGGAGGCCACCGATGGTGGGTACGGTGCGGCCTTGATGGTCGGCGACGATGCGTAGGGTTTTGAGGGAAGCGGGCGTGATGTGGCGGTAGGGTTTGAAGAGGTCGGAAGCTACTCGGAAGTCGATTGCTTCCGAGTTCGGATGAGGGAGGGGTTGCTCGTCGTAGGAGCCGGTGAGCGTGCTGCGCTTGAGTTCTTCGAGTTGAGGAGGAGCGGCTTTGCGGTTGGTGGAGCCGACGCGGATGTAAGCGCCTTCGTCGACGCCGAGACGCTTGAGGTAGTGCGGACGAGTGTTGCTGGGATGGACGGTGATGGTGAGGACGTTGGAGGTGCGCCAGTTGAGGACTTCGATGTCCGGGATGAGTTGCGGCTGAATACACTCGGAAATCAGATTGGCGATGCGCTCTTCTTCGAGAAGGACGTCGGGAAGGCCGAGGACTTTGCGGGTTTTGTCGTCAATACCGATGACGATGATGCCACCAGCGGTGTTGGCGAAGGCGACGAGCGTACGGAGAACTTTGTCGGGCGAGGAGAGGTCGCGCTTGAACTCGATGGTTTTGCCTTCGCCCCGCTGGATGAGGTCGCCGAGCTTCATGTACTCCGCAGTTTACTCGGAAGATGGTCGGAAGTGCAAGGCTTCTGAGTAGGTTCTGAGTAGGCTAGCCGCCGATCGAATACATCGGGCGGGGCGGAGGGATGAATTGGGTGGAGCCGATTTGGTGGCCCATCCACTTGGCTTTGATGTTGGCGCGGATGACGTTGGCGATGGCTTGGTCTTCGGCGTTGGTGCGCAGCAGGTTGCGGACGTCCATTTCTTCTACCGCGAAGAGGCAGTTGCGTACCTTGCCGTCGGCCGTTAGGCGGAGACGGTTGCAGTTGAGGCAGAAGGGCTTGCTGACGGAGGCGATGAAGCCGATGCGGCCAATGCCGTCTTGGAAGCGGTACTCAGTGGCGGGGGCGCGCGGGTCGGCGTCCGGGATCGCTTCGAGTGCGCCGATTTCCTTTTCGATCATGGCGATCATCGTGTCCGCTGTCAGGACCTTGTCGCGCTCCCAGATGCCTTGCGAGTCGAGCGGCATAAACTCGATGTAACGGATCTCCATGCCGTGCTGGCGGCCGAATTGGGCGAGCGGGACGATGTCCGGTTCGACGATGCCTTTGGCGGCGACGGCGTTGATCTTGATGGGGTCGAAGCCGAGGTCCTTGGCGTACATCAGGCCGTCCATCACACGGTCGAAGACGTCGCGGCGAGTGATGCGGTGGAAGCGTTCGCGGTCGAGAGTGTCCAGGTGGACGTTGAGACGGCGGAGGCCTGCGTTGTAGAGGTCCTGCGCTTGTTGGCGGAGCAGGACGCCGTTGGTGGTGAGGGCGAGGTCCTCGATGCCGGGTACGGCGAGGATCTTTTCGATGAGTCTCGGCAGGTCTTTGCGGAGGAGCGGTTCGCCTCCGGTGATGCGGATCTTGCGGACACCGAGTCCGGCGGCGATGCGTACGAAGCGCTCGACCTCTTCAAAGGTCAGCAGCTCTTCGCGAGGCCCATAGGTGGGCGTGTCTTCCGGCATGCAATAAAAACAGCGGATATTGCAGCGGTCGGTGACGCTGATGCGAAGGTTGTCGTGCAGACGGCCGTAGGTGTCGATCAGCGGCGACATACGTCACCTAATGGCGAGCATACGTTCGATGGGCAGGCGTGCCCGCTCCATCATGTCGGCGGGGAGTTCGATGCGAGGTTCGAGCTTGTCGAGGCAATCCCGGAGTTTTTCGAGCGTGTTCATCTTCATGTACGGACATTCGCTGCAATTGCAGTTGTCGTTGGGTACGAAGTAGAAGCGCTTGCCGGGGGCTCGCTTGTGGAGCGAGTGGGACACGCCGCTTTCCGTCATGACGATGATCTCGGTGGCATCGTTCTGGGCGACGCACCAATCGATGATGGCGGAGGTGGAGCCGATGAAGTCCGCCTGGGCGAGGACGTCGCCGGGGCATTCGGGGTGTGCGGCGACGAGCGCGTTGGGGTGTTCGAATTTTGCCTTTTCGAGGCGCTTGGCGACGAAGGTGGCGTGGACGATGCAGGCGCCCTGCCAGATCATCATGTTTTCGCGGCCGGTCTGCTTTTTGACGTAGTTGCCGAGGTTGATATCCGGCAAGAAGAGGATCGGCTTTTCTTTGGGGATCGAGTTGACGACATCGACGGCGTTGCGCGACGTGCAGATGATGTCGCTTTCGGCCTTCACTGCGGCGGAGGTATTGATGTAGCTGACCACGACGTGATCGGGGTGCTTGCGCTTGACCGCGCGTACCTGATCGGCGGGGCAGCTATCGACGAGGCTGCAGCCTGCCTTCATGTCGGGTACGACGACGATGCTTGAAGGGCTGAGCAGTTTGGCCGTTTCGCCCATGAAGACGACACCGCAGAAGACGATGACTTCCGACTTCGATTGCTGCGCCTTGCGGGACAGTTCGAGGCTGTCGCCGATGTGGTCGGCAAGTTCCTGGATTTCATCTTCCTGGTAGTGGTGGGCCAGGATCAACGCGTTGCGGCGTTTCTTGAGATCCAGAATCTCTTCTTCGATGGAGAGCGCGGCGGGCATGGCTTTGTAACTCCATGGTAGCTATTCGTTGCGCAGGGTTTGCAGCGGGTCTGTACGGACGGCGTTCCAGCTGGGTCCGGCACTGGCGGCGGCGCTGACGGCGAGGAGTACGAAGGCGGAGGCTGTGAGGCTGACGGGGTCCAGCGGAGGTACGCCGAAGAGGAAGCCGGTCATGAAGCCGGCGAGGAGGTACGAGACGGTGAGTCCGATGGCGAGGCCCAAGGCGACTTGCGCCATGCCGCCGCGTACGACCATACCGGCGACGCTTTGCCAGGAGGCTCCCATGGCCATGCGGATGCCGATTTCCTGACGGCGTTGGGTGACGCCGTAGGAGAGGGTGCCGTAGAGTCCGCTCGCGACCATGGCGAGGGTGAGGAGGGCGAAGGCGCCAAGCAGGATCATGAGGAAGCGTTCCATCTCCATCGTTTGCGAGAGGATGGCGGACATGCTGACGAAGTCCTGCAGGGGCTGGCCGGCGTCGAGCGAGGTCATGATCTGGCGGATCTGGCCGGAGACGTCGCTGGTCGCGCCGGGTTGGAGGCGGATGACCCATTTGGCGGCGACGAAGGAGTGTACGCCGCGGAGTTTGCGAATCGGGACCTGGTCGGTGAGCAGGTAGATGGCAGGGGGTACGACGCGTTTGGGTCCCATCTCGCGGATGTCGTTGACAACGCCTACGATCTGGAAACCGATGGCATCTTTGTCGAGGCTGAAGACCTGTTTGCCGATGGCGGACTGGTTGGGGAAGTGATGCCGGGCAAAGGCTTCATTGACGACGGCAACGGGCATGGAGTTGGACTGGTCGGCTTGGGTGAAGCCGCGGCCCTGGACGATGCGCATGCCGAAGACGTCGAATACGTCGCGGGTTTGGATGCGGGTCTGCGGGGCAGCGGGTGTCGGGCCGTGCTGCGAGTCCGGGATGCGGAAGGCGATGTTGAACTGGCCTTCGAGCGGCATTTGCGTCGTTACGCCTGCGGCCGTAACGCCGGGGATTTCGCGGATGCGAGTGAGGGCCTGGTTGTAGAAGCTGAGGAGGAGGTCGCGGTCCTGTAGCTTGGGGGCGTTGAGCGCCATCTGCGAGGTGATGACGTTGGCGGGGCTGAAGCCGAGGTCGACCGCGCGGATGTTCCAGACGGTGCGGATGAGGAGTCCGGCACCGGCGAGCATCACGGTGCAGAGTGCGACTTGCAGGATGACCAAAGCCTGGCGGCCGCGCAGGGTGGGCTTGGATTCGGATGCTTTGGCGGATTTGAGCGCCTCGTTCAGATGGACGCGGAGGGCGTGCCACATTGGCGCGAGTCCGAAGAGGAGGCCGACGGCGAGGGAGATCGCGGTGGTGGTGAGGAGGGTGGTGCGATCCAGCGTGACGTTCTTGAGCGAGTCGTACGGCGCGAGTGAAGTGAGGACGCGGAGGAAGGCGTAGCCGACGGCGATGCCTGCGACGCCACCAGCGATGGCGATGAGCAGGCTTTCGGTAAGCATCTGGCGGGCGATGCGGGGACGGCTGGCGCCCAGGGCGGCGCGTAGAGCGATCTCTTTGGCACGCGAGGCGGCGCGGGCGATCAAAAGGTTCGCCACGTTGAGGCAGGCGACCAAAAGGACCAGGCAGACGCCTGCGTACAGCAGCAATACCGGTTGGCGGAACTCGCTGGAGTGGAACTGGGCGAGCGGCATTGTGATGGAGTACGGATTGCCGTTGTCACGGCGGGGCCAGCCGATGTCCACCTTGCTGATTATCGATTCTGTTTCTGCGGCTGCCTGACCGGGTGTCGCACCGGGCTTGAGACGCGCGATGAGGGCGTAGTTGGTGTCGTCGCCGAGGCCGTTGCTTTGTAGCGGCAGCCACATGCGGGCGCGCGAGGTTTGCGTGAAGAACTCCGGCATAACGCCTAGGACGGTGTGCGGTACGCCGGCGATTTTGACGATGCGGCCGGCGACGTTGGGGTCGGCGTGGAAGGCGGTTTGCCAGAGCGGATAGCTGAGTACGACGGTTTTGGGTCCGTTGGGGATGTCCTCTTCCGGGGTGAAGGTACGGCCGATGAACGCGGGTACGCCGAGGGCGCGGAAGTAGCCTTCGGACACTTGCAGCGAGAGGACGTGCAAGGAGCCTGCGGGCGCTTCGAGGTTTTCGCCGCGGTGCAGGAACATGATGCCTGAGGCGCTGAAGGATTGCGCCTGGTCGCGAATGGCGACGTAGTCTTTGGGAGCGACGGCGCCGTACTCTGCGCCTTGCCAGAAGCGGCCGACGGCGAGGATACGGTCTGACTCGGGGTACGGGAGGGGGCGCAAGAGGAGTTCGTTCAGGAAACTGAAGATGGCCGTGTTGGCCCCGATGCCGAGGGCCAAGGTGACGATGATGAGCGCCGTCACGCCCGGTGTTTTGGCAAAGGAGCGGAGGCCGTACACGAGATCGGCGCGTAAGGAGTCGAGGAAGGGAAGGCTGTTTTGTTCGCGGAAATCTTCCTGCATTTGGGCGATGCCTCCAAATTCGCGGCGGGCGCGCTGGCGGGCCTGTTCTGCGGGGATGCCTTGGGCTTCATACTGCGCGGCGAGCATGTCCAGATGGAAGTCCGTCTCTTCAGCGATGCGACGGTCGGCGTCGGATTGGCGGAAGAGGCCGAGGGTACGTTGGAGCCATTCGCGGAGCATATGGGCTAGGCCTCGATGAGACGGGTCATGATCTGCACCATGCCCTTCCACTGTTCGATTTCGGTTTTGAGGCGCTTGCGGCCGTCGGCGGTGAGCGCGTAGTAGCGGGCTTTGCGATTGTTTTCGGAGATGCCGTAGTCGCTGGAGATCCAACCGCGCTGTTCCATGCGGAGCAAGGCCGGGTAGAGCGAGCCCTGGTTGAGGTCCAGGATGCCGTCGGAGATCTGGATGAGGCGTTGGGCGATGCCGTAGCCGTGGGTGGGCCCGAGAGTGTCGAGGGTTTTGAGGACCATGAGGTCCAGGGTTCCGGGGAGGACTTCACGTGGCATGGCTTGGCTTCTTTAGTTTAACTACAGGAGTATACGCGGCAGGTCCGCGAAGGTTGCTAAGAATTTTCAGGAAAACTGCGGCTAGCCGGCGAAGTTGGGCGGGACGAGCAGGGTGAGGGCGTCGGGTACGAGTTCGACGCGGGCGGGGGTTTGTCCGGCGTACTCTCCGTCGGCCTGTACGTGGGCGCCGGGTTTTGGGAAGTCGAGAATGGCACCTTTGTGTGCGGAGATGCCCGGGAGATGGAGGTGCTGGCGGACCACGGCTCCGAGCATATAGAAGGCGTAGAAGAGCGGGTTGGTACCGCGGAACTTGACGATCTCAAACTCGTCGCGGAGGAGCGAGGCGTTGCGGGCGAGTTCGAGGTCGCCACCGTAGTTACGGACGCGGCTGGCGAGGACGAAGCCGTAGACCTTCTCGTCGAGCGGGATGGGGTCGAGCGGCTTGGCGAACTGCTGGAAGCCGGCCACCCAATAGGCGAACTTGCCGGTGCGGCTCTTGATGGCGGGGTTCACGTTGTGGACGATCTTGGCGTCCAGGCCGACGCCGACCATGGCGAGAAAGTAGCGGTCTTTGCAGAGGGTGGAGGTGATTTTGCCGACGGCGATGCGTTTGGGTACGCGGGTGGCGAGTTGACTGGCCGTGCGTACCGCGTTGGTGCCGCCACGGGTTTCGATGGAGAGTACGTTGGCGGTGCCGCCGGGGAGGATCGCCAGGGGGACGCGGGAGCCGATGACGCCGCTGGCGATTTCGTTGATGGTGCCGTCGCCACCGAGGCCGATGATGAGGTCCGAGCCACGGTCGATGGCTTGGCGGGCGAGGTCGCTGGCGACGCCGGGTCCCGTGGTGGGGATGAGTTCGGGGGTGAAGCCAGCCTGGGACAGGGCGGATTGGACGTCGCGAAGGAGTTTGCCGCCGCTGCGTTTGATTTTGCCTGCCGCCGGGTTGTAGATCAGGACTGGCTTACGGTAAAGGCCGGACACAAGCTGTTATGGTAACCGGTGCCACCTGCGCAGTCCGGCGAGGCGGCTAAACTATAAGCATGGCTCGCCAGTTTGACGTTGTTATCGAGCGGGATGAAGAGGGCGTGTATGTTGCCTCGGTACCCCAATTGCCAGGGTGTCACACCGATGGCACCTCGCTCGATGAACTCATGGTAGAGATTCGCGAAGCGATTGAGCTTTGCCTGGAAGTGGAAGGTGCGCAGCAGCCTGCCAACCTGGAGTTTGTTGGCATCCAGCGCATCACCATTGCCGCATGAGCACGCTCCCGCGTCCAACGGGGAAAGAACTCGTCAAGGCCTTGGAGCGCGCGGGCTTTGTCGTCGAGCGTATCCGAGGCAGTCACTACTTCCTTCGGCATTCCGATGGTCGGGCGACCGTCGTTCCACTGCGAGGTCGCACGTTGGGACTCGGGCTCTTACGGAAGGTTCTATCCGATTGTGGTATCAAACCCGAGCAGCTTGGCGATTTGTTGTGAGCCGCGCTGTGTGAAACCTCTCTGAGCCGGACTGATCCTGGTGCGCAGCCCCACTGCTTGCTGTTTGACAGAGCTGGCGATGGCGCGATACCGTCGATATTGGAGCGCGCGGCGCGGTAGCCAAGTGGTAAGGCACGGGTCTGCAAAACCCTTATTCGTCGGTTCGATTCCGACCCGCGCCTCCAACCTATCTACTCCAAAGTGGTTTTCGCCACTTCCTTATCCTTCCAAATCCATTCTGAGAAGAACGCGTAGTTCTGTTCGAGTACGGCGAGCGCTTGCTTGGGCTTGTTGATGCCGTGTCCAAAGCCCTTGAAGACGCTGAGTTGTACGGGGACGCCTTTGTCCTGCAGCGCCTGGTAGAGTTCGTAGGCGTTGGGGATGGGGACGCGCTTGTCGAGTTCGCCGTGCTGGATCAGGGTCGGGGTCTTGGCGTTCTTCACATAGGTAATGGGCGAGGTCTTGCGGTAGATCTCGGGATCTTCCCACGGGGTGGCCTTGAGGTACTGGCGGGTGAACGGGTGGATGTCGGTGTTGACGTAGTAGGTCATCCAGTCCGAGATCCCGGCACCTACGGATACGGCCTGGAAACGGTCTGAAAAACAGGTGATGAAGGCTGAAATGTAGCCGCCCTGGCTCCAGCCCATGGCTCCAACGCGATCCTTGTCGACGTAGCCTGCGGCGATCAGATGGTCGACGCCGGTGATGACGTCGTCATAGTCGCCGACGCCGAGGTTGCGTACGTTGAGGGCGCGGAATTTGGCGCCGTAGCCTTCGCTGCCGCGGTAGTTGGGGCGGAGTACGAGGGCGCCTTTCTCAATGAATTTTTCGATGGGGTAGTAGCGGTCGGCGGTGAGGTCGGGACGGTCTGTGCCGCGAGGTCCGCCATGGATGACGACGAGGAGCGGGTACTTTTTGGCGGGGTTGAAGTCGCGCGGCTTGATGAGTACACCTTCGATCTCGGCGCCGTCTTTGGATTTCCAACGGACGAGTTCGCGAGTGGCGGGCTTGAAGTCCTTCCACTGGTCGGAGAGCTTGGTGACGACCTTGGCGGCGAAGGTATTGGTGGTGGAGGTGCAGACTTCGGTGTACTTGTTGGCGCCGCCGCAGAGGAAGGCGAGGCGGGTGCCGTCGGTGGTGATGGAGGGGCGTCCGGCTGAGGCGTTGGGCTGGTTGCTGATGAGTGCGACCTTCTTCGATACCGGTTCGTAGACGAAGATCTGCTGGGTGGTTCGCATGGGCGAGGCGAACCAGATGCCGAGGCGGTTCCATTCGATGAGGGACGGCATTTCATCGCCGGTGAGTGTGACGAGGGTGGCGGGGGCGCTGCCGTTGGCGGGGACGATGGCGATGGACGGAGTCGAGTAGAAGAACGAGGAGTCGTCACCATTGGCGGTCTGATAGGCGATACGGGTGCCGTCCGGGGACCAGATGGGGTTGGTGTCGGGTCCTTTGGCGGTGACGAGAGGCTTGGGTTCTTTCTTGTCGAGTGCCAGCGTGTAGATGTCGGCGGTGTGGCTGGAACTGAGGTCGGGGTCGCGTGTGGCGCTGAAGGCGATTTGTTTGGAATCGGGCGACCATTGGAAGCCGCCTACGCTGAGGTTGGCGCCTTGGGTGAGGCGTTCGGGCTTGGCGTCGGGGGTGTCGAGACTGATGGTCCAGAGGTGGACCATCGCGTAGTCTTTTTGGACGAGTTCGAAGTCGCCGTACTTTTCTTTCCGCTTCTTGCGTTCGGGCGATTCGGGATCGGTGGAGGTGAACGCGATGCGCTTGCCGTCGGGGGACCAGTGGAAGGCGCTGACGCCGGTTTCGACGCTGGTGATCGCGGTGGCTTCGCCTCCGGTGGGCGCGATGAGGTAGATCTGATTTTTGCCTTCGCGATCGGAGAGGAAGGCGAGGCGCTTGCTGTCCGGCGACCATTCGGGCGAGGTGCTGGATTTCTTGGGCGATGCGGTGAGCGCGATGTCCTCGCCGGTGGTGGTATTGACGAGGTGGATCTGGGTACGGAACTCGTTGTCCTTCCAGTCGGCGGAGGTGACGGTGTAGGCGACGAAGCGGCCGTCGGGGGAGATTTGGGGGTCGCCGGCGGACTTCATGGCGATGGACTGTTCGAGGGTGGGGACTTGGGAGAGGAGGAGGGCGAGGGGCAGCAGGCTGACCATGTCCTACTATATCTGGGTGTCGCAAGGGTGGGATGAGTTCAACCGGTTGTTCGCCGGGCGTGGATGGATCGCGCATCGTTGGATGGACGCAAGGATCGTGGAACGTGCGTTGGGAGATGTCGCGGAGGCGGTTCACAACTCGGGTTTGCTGACGCTCAAGGCGGTTCTGGATTCGCAACGTCCAGAGACCGTCGTGGAGGGGATCGAAATCCCGTATCGGAATGGATCGTGCACGGAATGGATTTGGGGTACGACAACCGGACGGTGGCGGCTAAGTGCTGGGCGGCGGTGTTTGCGGTTGCTGATGTCGTGTCGCGGATGAAGGCGGGTAACGACTATATAATGCCTGCGTGAGTACCTCAAAGTCGAAGGTTACGCGGCGCGGCATTGTTGCTGGCGCCATGGCTGCTGTGGGGCTTGCCCCTCAAACTGCGGAAGCGCAGGACCGGCAGAATCAGATCGCGCGGAATGCGCCCATTTCCGCTAAAGACAACCTCAAGATCACCAAGCTCGAAATGATGCTGGTGAAGCCACGGTGGATGTTTCTCAAGATCCATACCAATGCCGGAATCACCGGTCTGGGCGAGCCTGTGGTGGAAGGCCGCGCGCTGACTTGCAAGACGGCGGTGGAAGAAGTGGCGCCGTACCTGATTGGCAAGGATCCGCGGCGGGTGGCGCACCACTGGCAGGCCATTTACCGGCATGCGTTTTATCGCGGAGGTCCCGTGTTGACCAGTGCGCTGAGCGGCATCGATCAGGCGCTGTGGGACATCAAGGGCAAGGCTCTGGGTGTGCCCGTGTATGAGTTGCTGGGCGGGCCGACTCGCGAGCGGGTTCGTGTGTATGCGCATGCCGGTACGCCGGAGTTGGTGGCGCAGAAGAAGAAGGAAGGCTTTACGGCGTTTAAGACGGGTCCTGCACGGCCTCGCACGGGGAAGGGCGATGAGACGCGGTTTACGCGGTATGTCGAGAGTCCCAAGTGGGTGGAGTATGTGGGCGAGAAGTTTGCTGAGCTTCGCAAGGTGGCAGGCAACGATGCGGATATCGGCATCGACTTCCACGGGTCGATTAGCCCGGCGCTGGCGAAGTTGCTGATCAAGGTGCTGGAGCCGCATCAGCCGATGTTTGTCGAGGAGCCGTGCCAGGCGCAGAATCACGATGTGATGGCGGAGATCGCACGGGGTACGCATTTGCCGATTGCGACTGGCGAGCGCGTGTTTACCAAGTGGGGCTTTCGTGAGGTGCTGGAAAAGAAAGCGGCGACGATTCTGCAGCCGGATCTTTGCCATGCCGGCGGCATCACGGAGGGTCGCCTGATTGCGGGGATGGCGGAGGCGTACTATGCGTCGATCGCGCCGCACAATCCTCTGGGTCCGATTTCGCTGGCGGCGGGTGTACATCTGGCGGCGTCGATTCCGAACTTCCTGTGCCAGGAGCAGGTGTCGCTCGGCGAGGGGTACATCAAGAAGCCGTTTACGGTTCGTGAAGGGTATTTGGATTTGCCGACGGGTCCAGGATTGGGCATCGAACTGGACGAGAACCTGATGGCGGACAAGCTCAATCATGACTGGAAGAGCCCGGAAAGTTATGACTCCGACGACGGTAGCGTAACGGACTGGTAGGCGCCTGCTGTGGCATACTGCAAGCGTGAGACGGCCATTTTTCCTGTGTTTCGCGCTTGCTTTATCGGCTCTTGCCCAAGTGGATCAGATCCACGGGGAACGCATTCGTGCGCATACGAAGTTTCTTGCCAGCGACTTGCTGGAGGGTCGCGGCGTGGGCGTGCGGGGTGGCGATTTGGCGACCGAGTACATCGCCGCGCAGATGCAGTTGATGGGGTTGAAGCCGGGCGGTGATAACGGCACGTACTTTCAAAAAGTCCCGCTCGTGGGCGCGGAGCCGATGGATACGGCCAAGTTGTCGGCGGTGATCAAGGGCGGCAAGAAGGTCGATTTTGGGTGGCAGGAAGAGTTCACTGGCGTCACCCATGAGCAGAAGCCGCAGTCGTCCTTTAGCGCGGAGGCCGTGTTTGTGGGCCACGGGATCACGGCGCCGGAGTTCAACTGGGACGATTACAAGGGCGTCGATGTCGCGGGCAAGGTGGTGGTGCTGTTTACCAATGAACCTCCGTCGGAGAAAGCGTCGTTCTTTGGCGGTAAGGCGCTGACATACTACGGGCGGTGGACATACAAGTACGAACAGGCGCTGCGGAAAGGCGCGGTGGCGTGCCTGATTCTGCATACGACGCCGACGGCCGGGTACGGCTGGCAGGTGGTGCAGGGGTTTGGGCGCGAGGATGCGCAGGTGGCGCTGGACGGTGGTCAAAAAGCGCTAGCGTTTGCGGGATGGCTGTCCAAGAAGGCGTCGGAAGAGATCGCCGGGTCGGTTGGGAAGTCCGTAGATGAGTTGCTGAAGATGGCGGATACGCCGGGTTTCCAGGCGATGCCGCTACCGGTGACGTTTACGGGTACGATCCCGATGAAGGTCCGGAAGATGGATACGCGCAATGTGGTGGCGTGGATCGAAGGTGCGGATCCGAAGGGGAAGTCCGAGGCCATCGTGTACAGCGCGCATTGGGATCATTTGGGCATCGGGTCCGAGGTGAATGGCGACAAGATTTATAACGGCGCGGTAGATAACGCGACGGGTTGCGCGATGTTGTTGGAGATGGCGCGGGCTTGGGCGTCGCTGCCCGTGAAGCCGCGGCGTAGCGTGGTGTTTACGTTTGTGACGGCGGAAGAGTCCGGACTGCGCGGGGCGGATTTTTATGCGAAAAAACCGCTGTTTCCGGTGGGCAAGACAATTGTGGATCTGAACTTTGACGCGTTCTATCCGTTTGGGAGGACGAAGGATATCGGGTTGAATGGCGCGGAGCGGACGACGTTGTGGCCGACGGTGCAGGAGATCGCGCGGAGGTATCAGTTGAGCATCGAGCCGGATCCGCGGCCGGAGCAGGGGCATTTTTACAGGTCCGATCACTTCAGCTTTGCGAAGGCTGGGATTCCTGCGTTTTCGATCAACGGTGGGAATCAGTTTTTGGGCAAGCCCGAAGGCTATGGCGATGGTGTGTTCATAGAGTACAACTCGAAGAACTATCATCAGCCGTCGGATGAGTACAGCGACAAGTGGGACTTTAGCGGGATGGAGCAGATGGCGAAGTTCGGGTACACGCTGGGGTTGACGATCGCGAATCAGTCGGTGATGTCGACTTGGCGGGCGAATGATGAGTTCCTGCCGGCGCGTCAGCGGAGTTTGGTGCAGCAGTAAAATTGAGGAAGCGGAGGCCACCAAATGAGCATTACCTTGGATCTGGATCCTAAAGTCGAAGAAACTCTCGAACTCCAGGCCAGACGCGCGGGCTTGCCGCTTGCCGATTATTTGGGCGCGATCCTCGAACGAGAAGCGAAGTGCGTGGAAGACGAAGATGGTCCCACATTGCTGCAGGCGTTTGACTCCCTGCGCGGGATTGTGCCAGACGAGTGGCTCAACTTTGAGAGAGATCGGTCTCCAGGTCGCGAAGTCAGCTTTGAATGAACGGTTTTCTTGTCGACACCGACGTTCTTTCCGCCGTGATGCGGAAAGATCAGCACCCTTCGGTGCGGCACTGGTATCGTGAGTACTTTCATCGACACGACTGCTATTTGAGTCCCATCACCTTCGGCGAAATTCGCTACGGGTTGTTGCGTCTTCCTGAAGGTGAGAGACGACGCGACTAGAGATTCAGTTTGAGGTTCATGTCGCGGCGCGGTTCCGGGACCGTATGCTTCCCGTGACGGCTCGGATTGCGGACCGATGGGCCGTGTTTCGCGACTTGAGGGAGCGCCGAGGACGGCCTATCAGCGCAACGGATGGTCTGCTGGCAGCAACAGCGTTCGAGCATAATCTGGCGATGGTGACCCGCAACGTTAAGGACTTTGAAGGGCTCGGTCTGACCATCGTCAATCCCTTTGAATTCGTGGGCTGACGCATTGGCAGCTTACACTGGTAGGGTATGTCTCTTGTCGTCGTTGGTTCCGTTGCATACGACGCTGTCGAAACGCCGCATGGCAAAGTCGACCGTATGCTGGGCGGAGCTTGCACTTATATCGCTCTTTCCGCGAGCTTTTTTACTCCCTCCCGCATCGTTGGTGTCGTAGGTGATGATTTCGATCCCCAGGATGAGGCGTTTCTCGCTTCTCGCGGGGTAGACCTGGAAGGTCTGGAGAAGGTCCCGGGCAAATGCTTCTTCTGGTCCGGTGTCTATTCGAAAGACATGAACGACCGTGAGACGCTGGTGACGGATCTGAACGTCTTTGCGGACTTTCAGCCGAAATTGCCTGCCTCCTATAAGACGCAGCCGTACCTGATGCTGGGCAACATCCTGCCCGCGTTGCAGCGCGATGTTCGCGCGCAGATGCCGGGGGCCCGGTTTGTGGGTGGCGACACCATGAACTTCTGGATCACCGGGCAGCGGGAAGAACTGCTGGCGACGATCAAGGAATGGGATTTTCTGCTGATCAACGACGGTGAAGCGCGGCTGCTTTCGGGTGAGTACAACCTGCGTAAGGCTGCGGCCAAGATCCACGAGATGGGTCCGCAGACGCTGGTGATCAAGCGCGGTGAGTACGGCGCGATTCTGTTCCGGCGAGATCCGAAGTTGGGCGATACGCACTTTATCGTGCCTGGTTATCTGTTGCAGGAAGTGTTCGATCCCACGGGCGCGGGCGACTGTTTTGCCGGGGGGTTCGTGGGTTATCTGGCCGAAAAAGGCTTCGACCTCGAGACCGGGCATATTGACGGAGCGGAACTGAACCGTGCGGTGATCTACGGGTCGGTGATGGGCAGCTTCTGTTGCGAACGGTTCGGCACCGAGCGCTTCCGCACTTTGACGCGAGCCGACATCGATGCCCGATTTGAAGAGTTCCGCCAGTTCACTGCGTTCTAGCTTGCCTCTGGTGGCCGTACTTGCCGTGATGGTGAGTACGGTTGCTGTGTATTGGGTAGCGGCGAACGGCTACACGCTGTACTACGGCGATGCCGAAGCGCACCTGAACATCGCGCGTAGGATTTGGGACAACCGGGAGCCACGGTACCGCGAGATCGGGACTGTATGGCTCCCGTTGCCACATTTGGCGATGCTGCCGCTGACCCTCAGCGATCTGCTTTGGCAGACGGGGTTGGCGGGCGCGATCCCTTCGGCGTTGGCGTTTGTCGCCGCTTGTGTGCTGTTCTTTGCCTCACTCCACAAGGTGTTTGGCGGTGTCTGGTGGGCCGCGGCTGCGGGTACTGCGGCGGTGGCGCTGAATCCCAATCTGCTGTACTTGCAGGCTGCTCCGATGACCGAGTCGCTGTTCCTGGCGGCGCTGGCAGGGATCTTGTGCGCGACCGTGTATGGGCGTCCCGGATGGGCAGGTGTCGCGACTTGTGCGGCGACGTTGATCCGGTACGAAGGCTGGTTCCTGATTCCCGCGGTGGTGCTGTACGTTCTGGTTCGCTCGGGTTTGTTGCCGGCGATCCGGTATGGTGCGATTGCGTCCCTGGGGCCCGTGTATTGGCTGATCCACAACTGGTTGCTGTTTGGCAGCGCGCTGTATTTTTATAACGGTCCCTGGTCGGCGAAGGCGATTTATCAGCGGCAGTTGGATTCCGGGATGAAGCCGCATCCTGCGGATGGCAATTGGTTGGAAGCCGCGCGGTACTTTGGCGAAGCGTCGCGGTTGGCGATGGGTGAGGGTCTGCTGATTGCGGGGCTTGCCGGGTGTGCGTACCTGCTGATCAAGCGTCGCGCGTTGTGGCCGGTGATGCTGCTGGCGTTGCCTCCGCTGTTTTATGTGTGGAGCCTGCACTCATCGGGTACGCCGATCTTTATCCCTACGCTTTGGCCGTTTTCTTACTACAACTCGCGGTACGCGCTGGCGATTTTGCCGCTGCTGGGATTGGGTGTCGCGGCGCTTTGCGTGGAGCGGCGTATGGCTGCGCTGGCGCTGGCTGTGGTGTGCCTGGCGCCTTGGTTCACCACGCGGTTGGGCAAGGAACAGTGGGTGTGCTGGAAAGAGTCGCAAGTGAACTCCGAAAATCGGCGGGAGTGGACCGCGAAGGGCGCGAAGTTCCTGCGGGACCGGTACCACCGGACCGAGGGGATCTGGCTGAACTTCGGCGATCTGACAGCGATCTTGCGCGAGGCTCGTATTCCGTTGAAAGAGGCGCTGCATGAAGGCAACGAACTGCAGTTCAACCGCACGGTGGCGCGGCCCGATCTGTTCTTGCGCGAGCGTTGGGTGGTGACGTTTGCGGAAAGTCCTGTGGCGCAGGGGTTGGCGAAGCTGCCGTATGATCGGGTGGCGACGTACCCGGTGCAATACGGCAAGCCAGTGGAGATCTACAAGCGCCGTCCTGACTAAGTAAGCTGGTCTTATGACCAAAACAATTGCTGTATTACTTGTTTGCATCGCTACGCCGGTGGCGTTGCCTGCCGCAGACTTGTTTGCGACGTTCGCACTGGGCAACGATACGAAGACTGCGACTGCGAATGGTCAAACGGTGACGGCAAAGCCCACCAGTTCGTTTATCGTCACGCCGGGTTTTGACTTTGTGAACGCGGGCATTGCAGCAATTGGCATGGAACTTCCCATTGCGTTTGGCGGGCCGGCGCGTGCCTTGTTCACCGATAATCAACTGGCGACGGAGAAGCTGGACTTTCTGCTGGCTCCTTCGGCGCGGTTGCGATTGCTGTCGGGGTTCCGGTTGAGTCCCTGGGCATCGGTGGGAATTGGCGCGGGCCGGTTTGACCGGTCTTCTGTGTCGACTGTCGGCAACGCATTGCGTACGGCGACAGAAACGCAATTCACCGTAGCGGTGGGTGTGGGCGCGGATTTCAAAGTCGCGGGTCCGCTGGCTCTGCGCGCGGAAGGGCGCAACTTCAATTACAAGAGTGTCGACGGTTTGAAGCGCAATAGCTTTCAGTTTCTAGTCGGGGCCGGTCTGCGATTCTGAGAATCGTGGACGATCTCACGCCCTTGCTCTCGGACAGGTGCCGGTTGCATGTAATCCTCGCCCGTCATGCCCCGGTCGGCGTCGTCATACGGCGCGGGCCTACAAAACGCTGGCGACTTACACTATGGGACACCCAGCAGGACCGGTTCACCGGCGGACAGTGGTTCCACGGCAGCTTCTACCCCGAACGGTGCGACCTCTCGCCGGACGGCAATCTGTTTTCGTACTTCGCCGGTAAGTTCCGGCGACGAGACGCGGAATCCCGCTATGACGTGACCTGGATCGCGGTCTCCCGGCCCCCGTTTCTGACCGCCCTCGCATTGTGGCCGGTGGGCGACACTTGGGGCGGCCAGACGATGTTTGCTGATGACGGCGGCCTGCATATCGACACCTGCCGCGAGCATCATCCGGACCACCCGGCAGGGCCGCTGCGGGTGTGGCGGACTTACCGCCGGAGTTCGCGTGGGTGGACCGACCTTCCGTCGGCCGAAGATCCGAAGAGTCATCACCCCTGTCCGGCGTTCAAGCAACTCGGCGAGCTTCAGATCACCCGTATGCGGACATTGTGGAAGGCCCGTCCGAGGTTCACGCTCGTTGTCCGCGGACGGGAAGTCGCCGCGTTCGAGGCGGACTGGGCGGACTTTGACCAGCACGGCCGCCTCGTTGCTGCCGCTGGCGGACGCGTTCTTGAGGGAGTGATCGACTCCGCGGACGGCCTTCGCTGGCGGCAACTGGCTGACCTCCACGACGAAAAGCCCGAGCCCATTGAAACGCCGGAATGGGCGAAGCGCTGGTAGCTCGTGTACGCTAGGCGCTATGCCTTATCGGTTTTTGTCGCTGCTCATGTTTACTCTACGTGCCGATGAGCTCGAGATCGTCACGAGGGTAGAGGCGCAGCCGTTGTTGGCGCAGGCTGCCCGCGTGGCGCAGGCGCTGGAGCTTGCGGGCGAGCCTTTGCCTGCTGCGACGCTCAAAGAAATCGAAAGTTTGCCGCACAATGCGCAGGGCGTGGAGCGGCTGCAGAAGATCCTGGATGCGTACTGCATTGCGGGCATCCATATCAATCCCGAAGCGCGTGTGAAGGTGCAGCAGGGTCCGGCGGCGCCTAGATTAGTCGAGCAGGGTTGGCGGACGTTTTTGGTGAAGGTCCACAATGAGGCAGGGATCACACCGATTTTGCAGGCCACTTCGCCACAGGCGGGCAATGTTTATAACCGCAACATCTCTGTCGCACGGACCTGGACGGATCTGAGCTTCTTCAATAAGCCGCCGATGCGGGCTTTCTTATCGGGGCTTGAGGTGGAGTACCGCGTGTTGCAGATGTACGCTCGCGAGGCGGGCAAGCGCGAGGCCAAGCTGGTGTTCGACGCTGGGCAGGGCACACAGGACCTGGGCTTTCGCAATGAAGTGGACATCCTGTTTCAGGTCGCTCCGGTCGCGCAGTTGAAGTTTAAGGTGATGGACGCGGGCAAGCCGGCGATCGCCAGCTTTTTGATCCGCGATGCGCAGGGGCGCGTGTACCCATCACAATCGAAGCGGATCGCGCCGGACTTCTTCTTTCAAAAACATATCTATCGTGCGGATGGCGAAGCGGTGCATCTGCCTCCGGGCAAGTACACGATCGAGTATTCGCGCGGGCCCGAGTACCGCCCGGTGACTAAGACGATTGAGATGACGTCGCAAGCGCAGACGTTTGAGGCGACGTTGGAGCGTTGGATCGATCCGTCGAAATCGGGCTGGATTTCTGGCGATCATCACATCCATGCGGCTGGTTGTTCGCACTATGAGAAGCCGACTGAGGGTGTTTATCCGAAGGACATGATCCGCCATGTGATGGGCGAGGACATCAAGATCGGGTCTGTGTTGACGTGGGGTCCGGGATGGTACTTCCAGAAGACGTTTAACGAGGGCAAGGACAACGCGCTGTCGAATAGCGATTACCGCATGCGGTACGACGTGGAGGTGTCGGGGCATCCTTCGAGTCATACGGGGCATCTGGTGCTGCTGGGGATGAAAGAGACCGATTATCCGGGCAAGCAGCGCATCGAGGATTGGCCGAGTTGGGGCATGCCGATTTTGAAGTGGGCGCGTAGCCAGGGAGCGATTACGGGGTACGCGCATACGGGCTGGGGCTTGCAGATTCCGAAGGATGAGGTGTTGACGAAAGAGCTGCCGCCGTTTGATGGCATCGGTGCCAATGAGTACGTGGTGGCGGTGACGCATGGGCTGGTGGACTTTATCTCAACCGTGGATACGCCTTGGCCTTGGGAATTGAACGTCTGGTATCACACCCTGAATGCCGGCTATAGGACGCGCATCAGCGGCGAGACGGACTTCCCTTGTATCTATGATGAGCGCGTGGGCTTGGGTCGCAGTTATGTGAAGCAGGTCAAGGCCGATTACGCCGATTGGATCCAGGGTGTGAAAGAAGGCCGCAACTACGTGAGCGATGGGCGCAGCCATCTGATGGACTTTGCGGTGAATGGTCGTGCGGTGGGAAAGGGTCCCGCAGTGGCGATGGGGCCGTTGCAGGTGACGGTGAACGCGGCGGCGATGCTGGGCGAGACGCCGGACCCTGTGGTGAAGGGCAAGACTGCGAGCGAGAAGCCGTACTGGCATGTGGAGCGGGCGCGGATTGCGGGTACGCGGAAAGTGCCGGTGGAACTGATTGTCAATGGTGTCGCGGTGGCCAAGCAGGAACTGGAAGCGGACGGCAAGGTTCGTGCGTTGACGTTTGCGTACACGCCTACAGAGTCATCCTGGGTGGCACTGCGGATTCTGGGGTCGTCCCATACGAATCCGATTTGGGTGGGCGAGGGCGAGGTACGCGTGAAGGACAGCATCGACTGGTGCATTCGTGCGGTGCAGAAGTGCAAGGAGCAGAAGATTGGGCGCGTACGGCTGGAAGAGCAGGGCGAAATGCTGAATGCGTACGACGCCGCGCTGCGTGAATATCGCAGGCGTGTGAACTAGCGCGCTGGTAAACTTGCCTTCAGTATGCTCGTTTCCCGGAAGTTCTTTCTTGCCGCAGCGCTCGCTTCGGCTGTTACGCTGAGCGCGCAGATTAAGCTCGGCATCGTGGGCACCGATACGTCGCACGTGATCGCCTTTACCAAGGTGCTGAACGACCCCAGCAGCAAGGACTACATTCCGGGCGTCAAGATCATTGCCGCGTACAAGGGCGGCAGCAACGATCTGGAGTCTTCTTATACGCGCGTGGACAAGTACGCCGCGGAGCTTGAGAAGGACTGGAAGATCGAGATTGTGCCGGACATCGATACGTTGTGCCAGAAGGTGGACGCGGTGCTGCTCGAAAGCGTGGACGGGCGTAAGCATCTGGAACAGGCCAAGATCATCATCAAGCACAAGAAGCCGATGTTTATCGATAAACCATTGGCGGCGACCCTGGAAGACGCGCGTGAGATCGCGCGGTTGGCCAAGGCCGCTGGGGTGCCGTGGTTTACGGCGTCCAGCCTGCGCTGGAACAGCATGGTGGAGACGTTGCGAGTTCCCAATACGAACGCCGTTTTCACGTGGGGTCCTGGACCGGTGGACAAGTCCCATCATCTGGATTTGGCCTGGTATGCGATTCATCCGATTGAGATGCTGTACGCGCTGATGGGGCCGGGTTGCGTGGAAGTGACGCGCTACGAAACGGAGTCGGGCGATATCGTGACGGGCAAGTGGAAGGATGGCCGTACCGGAACGGTGCGCACCAACCGGCCGTACAGCAATTACGGGGCTGTGGTGTTTACCAAAGACAAGATCCTGCAGAGCGACCCGAACGCCAAGACCAGCTACAACCTGATGTTGAAGGAGATTGTGAGCTTCTTCCAGACGCATAAGCTGCCGGTGTCGAACGAGGAGTCGCTCGAAGTGTTCGCGTTTATGGATGCCGCGCTGCGCAGCAAGCAGGCCGGTGGCAAGCCCACGACGCTCCGCTAGGTTTTTTCTGCATGCTCAATTGGCTCTTGTTGTTTGTCCCCGTGACGGTGGCGTTGGAGTTTTTGTCACCGCAATCGCACACCCTGATTTTTTTGACTGCTTGCGCGTCCATCATTCCACTTGCGGGATGGTTAGGACGTGCAACCGAACATCTGGCGGAACATACCGGCGAAGGCGTGGGTGGCTTGTTGAATGCCACCTTCGGCAACGCCGCGGAATTGATTATTGCGCTGGCAGCCTTGCAAAAAGGCCTGTACGACGTGGTGAAAGCGTCGCTCACAGGGTCGATTATCGGCAACCTGTTGTTGGTGACCGGCGCGGCGTTTGTGGCCGGCGGGTGGAAGTTTAAAGAGCAACGCTTCAATGCACAGGCGGCGAGTTCGCAGGCCAGTTTGCTGACGTTGGCCGCGATCTCGATGATCATGCCGGCGGCGTTTCATCACTTGGGCGGTACGGCTGCGATCTCCCGCGAAGCCGGACTGAGTTTTGAGATCGCCCTGGTGCTGGTGGCGATTTATGTGCTGCACCTGATCTTTTCGCTGCGTACGCATAAGCAGTTGTTTGCGGGCGACTCGGATGAAGAAGGCGGTACGGGCGAAACGGAAGCGGCGCATGCCGGCGAGGCACCTTGGAGCATCAAGAAGTCTGTTGCGGTGCTGGCCGGTGCGACGGCGATGGTGGCCTGGATGAGCGAAATCCTGGTGGGGTCGGTGGAGAACGCGGCGCATGCCTTTGGCATGACCAGCATCTTTGTTGGCGTCATCGTGGTGGCGATTGTGGGTAACGCGGCCGAACATTCGACGGCAATTCTGGTGGCGACCAAGAACCGTATGGATCTGGCGCTGTCGATCGCGATCGGGTCTTCGATTCAGATCGCGCTGTTTGTAGCGCCGGTGCTGGTGTTTGCAAGCTATGCGATCGGGCCGCGTCCAATGGACCTGGTGTTCACGCCGGCCGAGGTTCTAGCGGTGGTAGTGACGGTATGGATCACGGGGCAGGTGGTGCAGGACGGCATTTCCAACTGGATTGAAGGCGCGCAGATGCTGGCGGTGTACACGATTCTGGGCTTGGTGTTTTACTTTTTGCCGGAGATCGCCGGTGCCGCGCATTGATCAGGAGCATCGCCATGCAAAAGCTGTTTGACTGCCTGGACAACGCCCGCATCTTTGATCTCGCGCAGCCATTGTTCACGGGGATGCCGCACTTTCCTACGCATCCGCCGTTTCTGTACTCGTTGAACAAACTGCACGGTGATTTTGTAACGCCCGGTGGGACGAGTTCTGCTGTCGAGACGATCACGCTCGGCGGGCATACGGGTACGCATATCGATGCGCTCAGCCACTTTTCCTGCGGCGGTGTGATGTATGGCGGCGAGGCTCCGGTGCAGTCTTACGGGCATGGCGTCGAGCAGCACGGGGTGGATACGATTTCGCCGATCCTGCGGCGCGGCGTGATGATCGACATCGCGTCCCACTTTCGGCTGGAAGTGCTGCCGCCGGAATTTGCGATTACGCCCGAGCAGATGGAAGAGACGCTGCATCACCAGCATGTCGAGGTACAGAAGGGCGATGTGGTGCTGTTCCGTACGGGCTGGGCGAAGTACTGGCAGGACCCGGTGCGGTTTGTGACCGGTGGTCAGCGAGTGCAGCCGACGGGGCCGGGTCCGGAGATCGCGGCGGCGCGCTGGTTGAGCAGTCGCAAGGTGTTTGCCGCGGGGTCCGACACGATGGCGTTTGAGCGGGTACCCGCGACGGACATGCCGGTGCATGTGCATCTGCTGGTCGAAAGCGGGATTCACATCATCGAGTGTTTGAACCTGGAGCAGTTGGCTGCGGAGCGGGTGTACGAGTTCCTGTTTGTGGCGGCGCCGTTGAAGTTGACCGGGGCTACGGGGTCGCCGATGCGGCCGTTTGCCGTCGTGACCTAGCGCGCGACGATCTTGACTTCAAACAGCTTGGGCCAGAGCTTGCCGGTGACGAAGAGGCGGTCAGCTTTGGCGTCGTACGCGATGCCGTTGAGGACGTCCGTACCTTCCATTTCGTTGGGCTTCAGCAGCCCTCGCAGGTCGATCCAGCCAGTGACCTGACCGGTCTTAGGGTCGATGCGGGCGATGCGGTCCTGCTGCCAGATGTTGCCCCAGATCTCGCCTTTCACCCATTCGAGTTCGTTGATGTTCATCACGGGGCGGCGGCCCTCGAGCACGACGAGGCGGCCTTTTTCGGCGAAGGTCGCTGGATCCATCAGGCGGAGCACCGGCGTACCGTCGCTGAGGATCAACTGCTTGCCGTCGTGGGTGAGGCCCCAGCCTTCACCTGGGTATTTGAAGGTCTTCTTCAACTGAAACGTCGTGCGATCCCACACAAAGGCGACGCCGCTTTGCCAGGTGAGCTGGATGAGGTCCGGTCCCCATTGGGTGAGGCCTTCGCCGAAGTACTGATAGTCGTTGTCTTTCTTCTGCAGGACCTTTCCGGTTTCGAGCGCGACCTTGCGGATGGACGATTTGCCGTTGAGGCCTGTGCCTTCGTACAGGACGCCGTCCAGGTAGATGAGGCCCTGGGTGAAGGCGTTGGGGTCATGCGGGTATGTCCGAATGACCTTGTAAGTGTACGTTGGCGGCGTCATTTGAGCGTTGGTAGCAATTGCAACGCCAAATAAAGCAAGGCAGAGGTTGCGGAGAATCGTCACGTATTTCGAATGTACTCTAGATCCCGCGGGGAATCAGCCGGAAGCGTTCGATGGAGATCTTGGCGCTTTCGGCTCGGCGCGGGGTACGCAGGTCAAAACGTAGGAGGATCTCGTCAAATTCGGTCCAGCGTAGATCCGGCGAAACGGCGAAGCGGAGCGTTTCCTGTACGGCAGGCTGATCCGCCACAGTTCGTGCGATCACCGGTTGTGTGCCGACCCACTGCATCCGCGGTTTGGCTTTCGAGTTGTCTATGACGATCAGTTGCATCCACACAGTGCCGGGACGCGGATCGGCATTGCGCACCAGGACTTCCACTTCACGAAACCCGCGGAGATCGATGGTGCGGCTGATGCTCTGGCGGGCTTCCATCCGCATGGGTGTACCGTCGTTCGATTGAAAGCCATTTTCCACGGGGTTGCCCTCGCGCTCGCCGGCATCGCGTGGGAGCGACATACGGAAGTTGGGGTAGAACCAGTAGACTCCGTCGAACGGGATGTCGAAAGGCTCGGTGGGCTTGGTTTGTACGGCGCGAGGCTTGCCGAACAGGCGCTGGGTGACCGATGGCGGCGGCGCTATCAGCGGCTTGTCCTCATCCACGGGCGGACGCAGTACAAAGCCAGATTTGGGATCGCCGGGGATGAGCCGGACGGCGCGGAATCGCCTGGTGGAGTTGCCGGTGTTCTTTCCGCGGACGGAGGGCAAGGCTACTTCGCCGAACCACGCTTGCAGCCAACTGCCGGACTCGCCCCTGGTGAGCAGGTACGGGGTGAAACTCGCGCAGGTGAGCGCGAACGACATGCCGGTGTACGCGATGATGCGCATCGCGCCGAGGGGGCGTACCGGCAGAGGCGCGAGTCTCCAGATGAGCATCGCCAGGGCAGCCGCCGCGAGCATCGCTGCCTGGGACAGTGCGCCGGTTGAGGTACAAACGACGGCGAAATCCAAACAGAGCGCGACGGCAATGCCGAATCGAAGGCCAGAACTGCGGGTGTCTGCTGTTTCCGCACGTTGGTAGCCGAGGATGAGCTTGGCCAGGATCACAGCCAACAGCAGTGCGATGGGGATCGCCCAGCCGGAGTTCCGGAGGGCAAAGGCCAGCAATGGCGGCATCCAGACCAGTACCGCCAGCACGCGACTGCTTTGTTGGGTCCGCGCGCCGGTGGCCATCCTGGTGATCTGATACGCGAGCCAGCCGGACCCGAGGGTGCTGAGCAGGAAGAAAGCCGCGTAGACGATGGCTTCCAGGCCGGTGATGCGGACGTTGCGAGGGACCGGGCAGGTGGCTAGGGCGACGGCTAGCGCGACAAGGAACGAGGCGAGGATCGGCAACCAGTCCAGGACGGGCGATTCCAGTAACGCTACGGCCGGAGGCAGAGAAGGTGGTGCGGATGATTCGGCTGGTGCCGCGGCGAGGTGACGGCGGTATTTGAGGCGCGCGCGGAAGGCTTCCAGCAGGATGCTGGCTACGTCTTTTGGTTGGGGACGCGCGCCCATGTCGTCCAGCAGCGCGAGGAACTCCTCGCCGTAGCGATCGCGCCAGGGTTTCGGATAGAGGCGGAGCAGCAGGCGTCTCATACGGCACGCAGCCTTTTGGTTCCGGTCTTTACGACTTGTTCCAGCGCCTGTAGCTGTTGTTGCAGTTGCTGGCGTCCGGCGCTGGTGATGCGGTAGGGTTGGCGTCGCGAATCGGCTGACTTTACGGGAGTGATCGCACCGCGTTCTTCGAGGCGCGTAATGGCGCCGTACAGGGTGCCCGCTCCCAGACGTACACCGGCGAAGGCGGCGACGTCCTCCATGATGGCGTAGCCGTGTTTGTCGCCTTCGGCGAGGCTGGCGAGGATGAGGAGCGAGGGGTCGGACATGATTAGTACGTGACGCGATATATCGTGCCACGTACTAATGCCGGTGTCAACGGGTTAGCGTTTGAAGAAGCTGGACGCCTGGTTTTTCCACTTGTCCACTTGCGAGACTTCGGGTTCTGCCGCTGCGGGTTGCTTGGCGCCGCACTTGGGACAGAACTTGGTGTTGTTCGGGAGTTCCGCGCCGCAGCCGATGCAACCAGCTGCCGCCAACGCCGCTGCCGGATCGGCCACCACCGGCTTGCCGCATTCCGGACAGAACGCGAGCTTGGCGTTGACCAAGGTCCCGCAGGCGCATTTGACGCGGGCGCCGCCTTCATGAAGTCCCAGAGCGTCGCGCTTGTAGTTGCCGGCGAGGATGCCGGCGTACTGCTCGCTGGCGGCCCATTCTTTGAGTGCCTTCAGGCGGATGGGGATGAACGGATGCGTGTTCGAGGCGTTGTCGAGGATCGAGACCAGCAAAACAAGCTTGTTGACGGTTTTGTGCGCTTCCACCTGCGCGATGGTTTCGTCGAGGCTGACCTCATCCTCATAGCCGGTGACCTTGCCGGCCAGTTTGGCGAGAGCGCGGAGGCTGGGGTCGAGGTTTTGGACGCAGAGCAGTGCTGCGCGATCGCAGGTGAATTCGGCGCGCCGGTACCATTCCCAGTACGCGATGAGCAGCGGGATGCGCAGGAGGCTCACGCCGGGGATGGGAATCGCAGTGGCGAGCAGGTCCCAATAGCGGATGAGGATGTCGCCGAGTTGGCGGTAGAGTCCGTGGGCGGCTTTGATGTGTCCGATTTCGTGGCCGATGACGAACGACAGTTCGTCAACGGTGAGCGCTTCCACCAGTCCGCTGTGCAAAACGATGCAGGTACGGCGCTGCCCGGCGGTGTACGCGTTCATGACGGGGTTGGTGGTGAGGTACAGTTCCGGCATCGGGCAGGAGAGGATCTCGCAGCAACGCTGGGTAAGTGCGTACAGCGAGGGATAGTTTTTCTCGTTGGCGCGTACCATCTGTTCGTTGTTGTTGAGGTACGTGATCTGCTCGGTGAAGTTTTCCTGTAGCCAGGTGAGGAGCGGACCCGCTCCGGGTACGGCTTTGAGGGCGGCTAGGGCCTCTTCGTCGCCGGGATATGTAAAAGTCTGGTAAGAAATTTCGGGCAGCAGGACCTGGTTCGGGGCGTAAACCTGGGCGTTGGGGTGCTTCAATTGGGGCATTGGGGACTCAACACTATAGCGGATTTGGCGGGCAAAAGCGCTCACGTAATGAACAACATACGCCGTGGGAGCCATGACGCTTCGGTGACACCGTGAGGGGGACGCGTTTGGTACCCTTTTACCCTGATCGTCTCCGTCGACGCCGGTACCCGGTACTCCCCTGTTTTGTAACCTTTATGCCGAAGGACTCGCCGATTCTTACAATGGACGCTGGATCGTCATCCAAAAAATTACAGAGTATTGTGCTCTGCACGCTGTTGGGCCTAACCCTTTTGTTTGCCGCTTGTAAGCAGGGCGAAACAGCGGGCGCCGAAGGTGGTGCGCCAAAAGGTGGCGGTGGCAAGGCCGGAGGAAAGAAGGGCGGCGACGTTCCGGTTACGGTGGCCAAGGCGGCCTCCCGCAACGTACCAACCGAGCTCGAAATCATCGGAAATGTCGAGGCATCGTCCACGGTGTTGATCAAGCCGCAGATCAGCGGCGAGTTGACCCGCGTGATGTTCCAGGAAGGCGATTACGTCACCAAGGGACAGCCACTGTTCGAGATCGACAAGCGGAGCCTCGAGGCGCAGCTCGCGCAGGCCAATGCCAACATGCTACGTAGCCAGGCGCTGGTGCGGCAGGCGGAAGCGAATGTCGCAAAAAGCCAGGCGACCTTGAATTACGCCGACGATCAGGCCAAGCGCTATGGCCAGTTGGCCAAAGAGGGCGTGATGTCCAAGGAGCAGGCCGAACAGGCCCGTTCGACGGCGCAGGCGCAGATGGAAACCGTGACGGCCGATAAGGCTGCCATTGAGAGCGCCAAGGCGGATATTGCGGCGCAGAAGGCGGCGATCGACACGCTGCGGGTGCAGATGAGTTTTGCCACCATCAAGTCGCCAATTACGGGCCGTACGGGCAGCCTGCTGGTGAAGCAGGGCAACATTGTGTCCGCCAACAGTACGGACCTGGTGCAGATCAATCAGGTGCAGCCGGTGTTTGTGGCCTTTTCGGTGCCGGAAGTACGGCTGCGTGCGATTCAGGCGCGGTACGGACGCGGGTCGATTCCGGTGATCGCGACGCCGCAGGATCGCGAAGATATCGCGCAGGGTACCTTGACGTTCTTCGACAATACGGTGGACCCGACGACGGGCACGATCCGGTTGCGCGGTACGTTCCTGAATCCGGACCGCAAGCTGTGGCCCGGCGAATACGTTCGCGTACGGCTGCAGTTGGGATCGGAAGAAAACGCCGTCGTGGTGCCGAACCAGGCGGTACAAACCGGGCAGGACGGGCAGTTCATCTTTGTCGTAAAAGAAGACCGCTCGGTGGAGACGCGGCCGGTGACTACGGGTCAGCGGACCGGGGATGACATCGTGGTGGAGTCCGGCTTGCGCGCTGGTGAAACGATCGTGACCGAAGGTCAACTGCGGTTGAGCGCGGGTATGCGAGTGAGCATCCGCGATCCTCGCAATCCGGCAGGCGGCGGCATGGGCAAGGGCGGTCGCGGCAAGAAACAGCCGGATGCCGGTGGTGCCGGTGCTGAGCAGCAGGCTGCTCCGCAAGGCATGGGTCGCCCGGCCGAAGGTGGCGGTGCTGGTGCACCCCCGTCTGGAATGGACGGCGGCGAGAAAAAAGGCCGCCGCAACAAGCAAGCACAACCTCCAACCGAATAGCCGTTTCCGGAGCGTACCCGCACCATGAACTTTTCCGAGATCTTTATCCGGCGTCCTGTAGCCACCATCCTGTTGATGGCCGGCATCGCCATGATCGGGATTCTGGCCTATTGGGCGCTGCCTGTCAGCGACCTTCCGACGGTCGATTTTCCGACGCTATCGGTGTCGGCGAGCTTGCCGGGAGCCGATCCGGGCACGATGGCGGCGACGGTGGCGACACCGCTCGAGCGCCAGTTCACCACCATTGCTGGCATCGATTCGATGACGTCGACGTCGTCGCTGGGGTCGAGCAACATCACCATGCAGTTCGACCTGGATCGTGCGATTGACGGCGCGGCGGTGGACGTACAGACGGCGATCAGTGCGGCCATGCCGCTGCTGCCTCCGGGCATGCCGTCCGCACCGTCGTTCCGCAAGCAGAATCCGTCCGACGGGCCGATTCTGATGATGGCGCTGACGTCGCCCACGGCACCGATTTGGGAAGTGAACGAGTTCGCCGACCGTACCTTGGGACAGCGCATTTCCATGATCAACGGCGTGGCGCAGGTGCAGGTGATGGGCGCGCAGAAGTTTGCGGTACGCGTGCAGGTGGATCCGGAAAAGCTGGCCGTACGGCAGATTGGCTTGAACGAGGTCGCGCAGGCGATCCGTAGCTGGAACTCGAACGTGCCGACGGGTACATTGTGGGGCAATCAGACGGCGTACAGCATCGAGTCCAATGGGTCGCTGCAGAAGGCCGCAGACTACAAGAACATGGTGGTGGCCTGGCGCAACGGTGCGCCGGTGCGCCTGGAAGAAGTGGCGACGGTCCGCGACGGTAGCGAAGACGAACGTACGATTGCCTGGACGTACAACGGCGACAACGGCGGACGCGCGATCAACCTGATGGTGATGCGCCAGCCGGGCAGCAACGTGATCGAAGTGAACAACGCGATCAAAAAGGTGATGCCGCAGTTGAAGGCGCTGCTGCCGCCGAACATCAATCTTGAGATCCGCAGCGATCGTTCGAAGAACATCCGCGAATCCTTTGAAGACGTCAAGCTGACCCTGTACATCACCCTGGCGCTGGTGATTATGGTGATCGCGCTGTTTTTGCGCAAAGCATCGGCGACCATCATTCCCGCGCTGGCACTGCCGTTTTCGCTGGTCGGTACGTTTGCGGTGATGTGGCTGCTTGATTACTCGCTGGACAACCTGTCGATGATGGCCATCATCCTGTGCGTCGGCTTTGTGGTGGACGATGCCATCGTGATGCTGGAAAACATCGTGCGGCACATGGAGCATGGCGAGGGTCCGCTGGAGGCCGCGCTGAATGGGTCGCGCGAGATCTGGTTCACCATCGTGTCGATGACGGTGTCGCTGGCCGCGGTGTTCATCCCGATTCTGTTTATGGGTGGCATCCTGGGCCGCCTGTTCCGCGAGTTCGCGGTAACGATTTGTATCGCGGTGTTGATTTCGGGCTTTGTGTCCGTCACGTTGACGCCGATGCTGTGTAGCCGGCTGCTCAAGAACGATCCGGTGGATCACCGGCCGAATCCGCTGTCGCGTGCGATTGAGTGGTTTCTGGGTCGGATCACGCGCTGGTATGAATTTTCGCTGGGCTGGGTGCTGAACCATCGCCCGGTGATGCTGCTGGTGTTCTTTGCGGTGATCGGCGCGACGGGTTGGCTCTACGTGGAGGTGCCCAAGGGCTTCATCCCGGAAACCGACGCCGACATGATTCAGGGCAGCACGGAAATGCAGCAGGGCACGTCGTATGAACAGATGCGCGTGTTACAGCAGCGCGTGTCCGACATCCTGCGTCGCGACCCGGATGTGGAAGGCATGATGTCCAGCGTTGGCGGTGGCTTCAATTCGTCGAACGGCGGTCGCTTCTTTATTCAGTTGAAGCCGCGTTCGGAGCGCAAGGCATCGGCGCAAGAGATTGTCGCCCGGTTGCGTCCGCGCGTTGGCGGCATCCCTGGCGTACGTACAGTGCTGAGCCTGCCGCCGGCGATCCGCATCGGCGGACGCGGGTCGCGTAGTTCGTATGAGTTGACGTTGCAGAGCGTGGACACCACGTTGCTGTACGCCCAGGCGTCGAGGCTGGAGCGCGAGGTCGCGAAGTTGCCGTCGATTCTGGACGTGAACAGCGACGCGCAGATGCGTGCGCCGCGTGTGCGTATCGATGTGGATCGCGACAAAGCGGCGATTTACGGCCTGAATGTGCAGGAAATCCAGCAGGCGCTGTACAACGGGTACGGCACCAGCATCGCTTCGACGATCTACGCGCCGACCAATCAGTTCCGCGTGATCATGGAGGTTTTGCCGAAGTTCTCGTCCTATGCGGACATGCTGTCGAAGATCTATCTGAAGGGCGCGAACAATGTGATGGTGCCGCTCGATGCGGTGACCAAACGCGTCGAAGATGTAGGTCCGCAGACGATTGCGCATACGGGACAGTTGCCGTCGGTGACGATCTCCTTCAACCTCAAGCCCGGTGTGGCATTGAGTACGGCGGTGGATGAAGTGCAGGCGCTGGCTGACGAGATGCTGCCGGCTACGATTACGACGCGGTTTACCGGTAGCGCCAAGGTGTTCCAGGATTCCACCAAGAATCTGGGCATGCTGCTGCTGGTGGCGATCCTGGTGGTGTACATCGTGCTCGGTGTGCTGTACGAAAGCCTGATCCACCCGCTCACGATTTTGTCGGGCCTGCCGTCGGCGGCGTTCGGCGCGTTGCTCACCTTGCTGATCTTCGGCTTGGAACTCAATATTTATGCCTTTGTAGGCCTGATCCTGCTCATCGGACTGGTGAAGAAGAACGCGATCATGCAGATCGATTTCGCGCTTGAACGCCAGCGGCACGGCAGCGATCCTCGCAAGGCGATTTATGAAGGCTGCTTGGCGCGTTTCCGTCCGATCATGATGACCACGATGGCCGCGCTACTGGGTACCTTGCCGATTGCCACCGGGTACGGCGCGGGCGGCGAGGCTCGCAAGCCGCTGGGTATGGCGGTGATCGGCGGTCTGCTGTTTTCGCAAGCAATCACTCTTTATCTGACACCTGTTGTGTACACGTATCTGGATGGGCTTGCCGCACGGTTCAGCCGCGCCAAGCGCAAGAGCAGTGAGCAACAGAATGTGCCGCCCCCGTCCGCCGTGGATCAGATGCCGCTGCCGGCCGGGAGCCGCTAGGGAAAACGATGAACTTTTCCAAGATCTTTATTGAACGTCCGATTGCGACCGCGCTGTTGATGGTGGCGATTGCTTTGTTTGGCATCATCGCGTATCAGCAACTGCCGGTGAGCGATCTTCCGAACGTCGACCTGCCGACCTTGCTGGTGACGGCGTCGCTGCCTGGGGCGAGTCCGGAAACGATGGCTTCGGCGGTGGCAACGCCGCTTGAGAATAACTTTGCGATGATCGCGGGCCTGGCGTCGATGACATCGGTGAACACATTGGGGTCGACACAGGTGACGCTGGAGTTCGATTTGAGCCGCAATCTGGACGGTGCGGCGGTGGACGTCCAGGCGGCGGTAACACAGGCGTCGCGGCTGTTGCCGCCGGGCATGCCGACGCCTCCGACGTTTACCAAAGTAAACCCGGCGGACCAACCGATCTTGTATCTGGCATTGAGTTCTGCGACGTTGCCGCTGTATACGCTCAATGAGTACGCGGAAACGCGCGTCGCACAGCGGATTTCGCAGGTGACGGGTGTCGCGCAGGTGCAGATTCTGGGTGCGCAACGCTATGCCGTACACGCGCAGATGGACCCGTACGCGATGGCGTCCAAGCAAGTCGGCATCAACGAAGTGGAAGAGGCGCTGGCGAGCTGGAACGTGAATCTGCCGACGGGTACGATCAACGGACCGAAGCGCGCCTTTACGCTGCAGGCCAGCGGACAGCTGTTTAGCGCCGAAGGGTATCGCGACATCATTGTGGCGTACCGCCAGGGCAACCCGGTTCGTTTAGGCGAGCTCGGCAAGCTTGTGGACAGCGTCGAAGATGAACGCACAGCGTCCTGGTTCTGCAAGGAAGAAGGCTGCAAGCGGGCGATTGTGTTGGGCATCCAGCGCCAGCCGGGTACCAACACGATGGCGGTCGCGGATGGCATCAAGAAGCTGCTGCCGACGTTCAAAACGGATCTGCCGCCGTCGGTGCAGATGCAGATGTTTTACGACCGTTCGGACACGATTCGCGAATCGTATGACGATGTGAAGTTCACGATGGTGCTGACGCTTGCGCTGATTGTCGGCGTCATCTTTATCTTCCTGCGGAACTTCTCGGCGACGTTGATTCCTTCGCTGGCACTGCCGTTTTCGATTATCGGTACGTTCGCGGTGATGTACCTGTGCGATTACTCGCTGGACAACCTGTCGATGATGGCGCTCATCCTGGCGATCGGGTTCGTGGTGGACGATGCGATCGTGATGCTCGAAAACATCGTGCGGCACCTGGAGATGGGTAAGCCGCCGATGCAGGCGGCGTTTGATGGATCGAAGGAAATCGGCTTCACCATCGTGTCGATGACGCTGTCGCTTGCGGCGGTGTTCATCCCGGTGCTGTTTATGGGCGGCGTGCTGGGTCGCTTGTTCAATGAGTTCGCAGTGACGATCTGCGTGGCGATCTTGATCTCCGGCGTCGTGTCGGTGACTCTGACGCCGATGCTTTGCAGCCGCTTTTTGAAGCATTCGCACGAAGATAAGCAAGGCTGGTTTTATCGCGTTACGGAAAGCTTCTTTGAAAAGATGCTGAACGTGTACGACCGCTCGCTGCAGTGGGTGCTGCATCGCCGCCTGATGACGATGGCCGTGTCCTTCGCGATTCTGGCCGCGACCGTGCATTTGTTCATCATCGTGCCCAAGGGCTTTATCCCGGATCAGGACACCGATCAGATGGTGATCAATACGGAAGCGGCCGAGGGTACGTCGTTCGTGCAGATGGCTGAGTACCAGCAGCAGGTGGCCGATATTGTCCGGAAAGATCCGGCAGTGGATTCGCTGGTGTCGAGCCTGGGTGGCGCGACGTCGACGACGCTCGGCGGCACCAACGTCGGCCAGCTTGTCATTCACCTGAAGCCGCGCCACGAACGCGACATGTTGGTGGATGGCATTATTGCGCGCCTGCGTCCGCAGTTGTCGACTCTGCCGGGCATGAAGGTGTACCCGCAGAATCCGCCGGTGGTTCGTATCGGTGGACTGGTGTCGAAGAGCCAGTATCAGTACACGCTGTACTCGCCCGACAAGGAAGCGTTGTATGAGGCTGCGGAAGCGTTCCGCAAGGAACTGGAGCAGCTACCGTCGCTGGTGGACGTATCCACCGATATGCAGATCAAGAGTCCGCAGATCCAGGTGAATGTGGATCGCGACCGGGCTGCATCCATGCAGTTGAATGTCACGCAGATTGAGAACGCGCTGTACGATGCGTACGGTCCGCGGTGGGCGTCGACGATCTTTTCGCCGACCAATGAGTACAAGGTGCTGTTGGAGCTGCTGCCCGAATATCAGCAGGATCCGAAGTTCCTGTCGATGCTGTATTTCAAGACTACGGGCGGGGCGCTGATTCCGCTCGATTCGCTGGCGAAGGTGACGCTCGACACGGGTCCTTTGTCGGTGAGTCACTATGGCCAGTTGCCGGCGGTGACGATTGCGTTCAACATCGTGCCGGGCAACGCGCTGGGTACGGTGCTGGATGATGTACAGGCGGCGGCGGACCGGTCGATTCCGGAAGGCGTGAGTTCGACGTTCCAGGGTGCGGCGAAGGCGTTCCATGGGTCCCTTTCGAACCTGTGGATCCTGCTGGCGATCGCGATCGCGGTGGTGTACATCGTGCTGGGCATCCTGTACGAGAGCTTTATCCACCCGATTACGATTCTGTCGGGCCTGCCGTCGGCGGGCTTTGGCGCGCTGGTGACGCTGTGGATCTTCCACCTCGATCTGAGCATTTACGCCTTTGTCGGTTTGATCATGCTCATCGGTATCGTGAAGAAGAACGCGATTATGCAGATCGACTTCGCGCTGCAGGCGGAAGAAGAAGGCATGTCGCCGGGCGAGGCGATTTACCAGGGCTGTCTGGTACGCTTCCGTCCGATCATGATGACGACGATGGCAGCGCTGCTGGGTGCGGTTCCGATTGCGGTCGGCTACGGCGCGGGCGGCGAGGCTCGTCAGCCGCTGGGTCTTGTGGTGGTGGGCGGTCTGCTGTTCTCGCAGCTGGTGACGTTGTATCTGACGCCTTGCTACTACATGTATCTGTCGGAGTTCCAAAACTGGTGGCGCCGCCGGGGTGGCAAGTCTGCGCCGGTGGAGCATACGTCGCATCAGCCGGAGCCCGTGTTGGCGGGTAGCAAGCACTAACGAATCTGGTACTGTACGACCATGGGAACGACACACAGTCCGGTAACGCTTGAAGAGTTCCGCGAGAATGTGAGCGGCTTCGTTCGTGAAGTCGCTCAGCAGTCTGAACCTGTGCTGATTGAGTCGTCCGAAGGTCCTTCTGTGGTCCTGCAGAATGCGGAAAGCTATCAGCAGATGCTGGACCGGCTCGATCATCTTGAGTTTGTGGAGGCTGTACGCGAGGGACTGCGAGCAGACCAAGAGGGCCGCGTTCGACCGGCGCGGGAAGCGTTAGCGGAGTTGCAACAGAAGCTTGGAATTCCGGATTGACATCACCGATCCGGCAATTGCGGATGCGCAAGAGCATGTGGATCTGATACGCGACGCAAATCGACAGCCCGACGCTGCTGCAAAATGGTTCCGTGGCCTCGTTTCGGCAATCTATTCGCTAGAGCGAAACCCGAGGCGCTGTCACATTATTCCAGAATGGCGGGAGTTTGCTTTCGAGCTTCGGCACTTGATTTACTACTCGCACCGCATCGTCTTTCGGATTGATGAAGATTCTCGACGAGTGGTCATCGAGCGGGTGTTCCACGGACGCCGAAGCTTTCGGCCTGAAGACCTCTCTTGATTGGCCTATGAAGTGCACCATGCGGTGCATGGCAACCAAGAAAGCTCCCAAAAACTCCCTGGTCGCGAACATCAACAAGCGCAAGAAGGCCGGGACGAGCCGATCGAAAGAAGACAGCACCGTGTCCAAGAAGGCCTACGAGGACATGCAAGCGGGGTGGCCCAAGAGCCGCAAACGCCGGAAGTCTTCGTCGTCGTCCTAAAGGCCGAACTGCTTCCAGTGATAGTCGATGTGTTTGTGCATGAGCGTACCCCAGTCGTCGGGCGTCAGACGTCCGAAGGCGGCGTGGGGTGCCCAGCGGAACTCCGGGTCCTGACCCGCTGCTCGTAGACGATCCATCGTCTCCAGGAACTCCCTTTTGGCTTTGCCGAACTCAACGGGTGAGACCGGCAACAGTTCGGGTGCCGTGGGGGCGTTTTTGGGGAACGGCATCACGTAGATCACCAGCTTTTTCACAGGCCAGGCGGCGAGCAGCGAGATCTTAGGTAGGACTTCCAACTCTCCCAGCGCCATGCGGATGCCGGCCGTGCAGTGGAAGAGCATTGCGTCTGAGGTGAACTTTCCCCATTGGGGTTTGGTGTCGGCGCGTAGCGATTCCAGCCGCTGCAGGATCGACTCTGCACGCCCCGGTTCCCAAATTTTGGGCATGTTGATAGTATAGTGAAAGCGGCCGCCGCACATGCCAGTGCGGATTCTGGCCTCCCTGCCATCCCAGCAGTACATTCACCAGAGGAAATTTCACTTGGCTCTCGTCGAAGGTTGCAAGCATAGTTTGGAGATTACTGTTCCGGCCCCCGCTGTCGCCGAACAGATGGAAAAGGTAGTCGCGGATATCGCCAAGAAGGCGAAGATGCCCGGCTTCCGGCCCGGCAAGGCTCCGCTTTCGCTCGTCAAGAGCCGTTTTCCCAACGAGATCCGGCAGGAAACCGTCGACCAGCTGATTCCGAAATACCTGGAAGAGACCTTTAAGAAAGAAAACCTGCAGGTGGTGAGCCGCCCCAACATCGTGGACTTGCATTTCCACGACGGCGAAGAACTCCACTTTAAGGTGGAATTCGAAGTGGCTCCCGAGGTGGAACTGGGCACCTACACCGGGATCGCGGTGAAGTACACCGAGCCGGTGGTGGCCGATGAAGACGTCGACCAGCGACTGGAAGGGATCCGCGAGCAGCGCGCCGAGTACATCAACATCGACCCTCGTCCGGCGGCGGAAGGCGATTACGCTGCGGTGAGCCTGAAGAGCGTTTCCGGCGCCGAAAAGCCGGTGGAGCGTGACGACCTGCAGTTGAAAGTCGGTGATGCGGATGCCGTTAAGGAATTCAACGAGGCGCTGCTCGGCATGTCGCCCGGCGAAGAGAAGGAATTCGACGTCACCTATCCCGAAGACTACGCCGAAGCCAACTTGGCCGGCCGCACGGTCCGCTTCCAGATGAAGCTGAACGTACTGCGCCGCAAGGAACTGCCGGCGTTGGATGACGAGTTCGCGCAGGATCTTGGCGATTACAAGAACATCGAAGAGTTGAAGGGTGCGATCCGTGCGTCGATCCAGCGCGAGCGGGACAACGAAGCGCGCGGCGAGGCCAAGACCCAGATTCTGGACGCCCTCGTCGACTCCCACACCTTCCCGGTGCCCGACGCCTATGTCGATCGCCAGGTGCAGAACAACGTCGAACAGCAGTTGCAGCAGTTGGCGCAGCAGGGCATCGACGTGTCCAAGATGAACCTGGACTGGGCAAAGCTCCGCGACTCGCAGAAAGATCGTGCCACGCGCGACGTCAAGGCATCCCTGCTGCTCGACAAGATCGCCGAGAAGGAAAACGTGGTGGCCCTGCAGGACGAGGTCGACAAGGAAGTGCAGCGCTTTGCCCGCCAGCAGCGCAAGCCGGTGGCGCAGGTCCGCATGGACCTCGAAAAGAACGGCGTACTCGGCCGGATTGCCGCCCAGATCCGTACCGAGAAAACCCTGAACTTCCTGTTTGATCAGGCCCGTAAAGAAGCCAAGTAACTCGTTCGATAGAAGCCTAGGGGTGGTCTAGTACCCCTAGGCTTTTGTCTAGTTCCGCAAAATCTACCCTTTGTTATACTGGAGATGCTGCATCTGCCAATGTTTTCTACTGCAGTTTTGAAGGAGCTCACTTGGTGAAACGTACGGGTGCCGATGAATCGCTTCGCTGTTCGTTTTGCCACAAGAGCCAAGACGCTGTTGGAAAACTGATCTCCTCCCCTAGCGACTACCCCCGCGCGTACATCTGCGACGAGTGCATCGCCGTATGCAACTCCATCCTCGAGGACGACCGTCACGAGCAGACCTACACGGGTCCGCATAAGCTCCCCAAGCCGTTGGAACTAAAGGAATACCTGGATCAGTATGTGATCGGGCAGGAAGCCACCAAGCGCAAGCTGGCGGTTGCCGTCTACAACCACTACAAGCGCATCCAGATGAACAAGCAGCGCGGCACCGATGTCGAGCTGGCCAAGTCCAACATCCTGCTCATCGGCCCCACGGGTACCGGTAAGACCTTGCTGGCGCAGACCTTGGCGCGCATCCTGGATGTCCCGTTCGCGATTGTCGACGCCACGACGTTGACCGAAGCCGGCTACGTCGGCGAGGATGTCGAAAACATCATCCTCCGCCTGCTGCAGAACGCCGATTGGGACGTGCAGCGCTGCCAGACCGGCATCATCTACATCGACGAAATCGACAAGATCTGCCGTAAGGACGAAAATCCTTCCATCACTCGTGACGTGTCGGGCGAAGGCGTACAGCAGGCTCTGCTGAAGATCCTGGAAGGTACGGTTGCCAATGTGCCCCCGCAGGGTGGCCGCAAGCATCCGCATCAGGAATTTACGCCGGTGGACACGACGAATATCCTGTTCATCTGCGGTGGCGCGTTTGTCGGCCTCGAAAAGGTGATCGCCAAGCGTACCGGCACCAAGACCATGGGCTTTGCCGCCGGTGAAGAGGGAGCGATGGAGATGCGCCGGTCGATGGCCAAGCGCGATTCTGAACTCCTCAGCCAGGCGCAGCCGATGGACCTCATCCGGTTCGGCTTTATCCCGGAATTTATCGGCCGTCTGCCGGTGGTCGGCGTACTCGAGGACCTGACCAAGGACGCTCTGATCCAGATCCTGACCAAGCCCAAGAATTCGATCGTCCGGCAGTACCAGAAGATGTTCGAGTTCGAAAACGTGCGCCTCAAGTTTACCGATGAGGCCATGGAAGCCATCGCGATCATGGCGCTCGAACGCAAAGTGGGCGCCCGTGGCTTGCGCATGATCATCGAAGAGCTGATGCTTGACCTGATGTACTTCGTCCCGTCTTACAAAAAGGTTCGGGAGTTTGTGGTCACGAAGGAAATGGTCGTGCAGCAGAAAATCAATATCAGTCTGCTCGAAAAAGCGGGGTAAATCCGATGTTGTTCGCCACGTTGGCCAGTGCGGTTGTTCTGGTTGCGCAGCAGCAAAGCGGCGCGGGAACGGAAGACACTTGGTGGAAGGTGGCGAACCTCGACCGCGGTACCGAACTCCGCGTCTACAAGTCCGGCAGCACCCAGCCGTTAAACGTCAAGATGGACGAAGCCAACGCCGAGCGCGTGGTCGTCATCAAGGGCAAAGAGCAGGTCGCCATTCGCAAAGAGGACATCACGCGCCTCGACTTCCGGCCCTCCGCCAAGCAGCCTCGCATCAAGCGCGAGGACCACATGAAAACCGCCGACCCCGGTACGCAAGTACAATCGCCGGGGAAGTTGGGGTCCAACCGGATCCCGCACGGAACCACGGAAAGCGGTAGTACGTTGACGTTCGGCAGCAAGCCGGACTTCGAAACGATCTACCGCCGTCCCATTCCATCTCCAGGCAAGTAGGAAACGCAGCCTAGACGCCTAGCTTTTGTTCGGCGCGTGCCTTTGCTTCGCGCAGCAGACGGTCCTGTGCCGTGTAGGCATCTGTGCCCGACTGTGCGATGACGATCTGTTCATAGGTCTTCAGCGCGTTCTTGGCCGGCTTCCAGAAGTCGCTGGGGATCTGGTCGTAAGGCGGCACCTGCGATACCGGAACCTCGATCCCGATGTCGCGCATGTCGCGAATCACATCGCGCATCGCGACCTCCACCATCTCCCGCGCGCCATGTAAATGCGACTGTTGGCTCGGCAACCGGAACACTTCACGCTCAAACACGGCGGTGACGTAGGTTCGGGCGTACCAGGTGGCATACGCCGTCTTGTCGCCCTTGTCCTGCGCGTTGTCCACCAGCCAGTTGAGCAGAGCCACGGTGGACAAGGTTGCACCTACAGCAAGCACGATGTTCAGTTTCCGGAGTACTGCCTTCCAGCCTTCCTTGCTCAGGCCGACCTTCACCGTAATACGGAAGCGCCCCTGGTAGTCGACCTTAGACCCCTGGAACTCAAACGAGGACTGGCGGAAGAAGTTGGCGGTCAGGACCACCGGTGTTTCCGACGATTCTAAGCGGCCCGTCACCTGGATGTTCACGTTGGGAAATTCGTAGCTCTTCCGTACTTCGTAACTCACGAGATCGCCGAGCGCCTGATTGAACTCTTCTCTCGTTCCGGTGAGAAAGTTCTTGGCCACGCCCGCAAGATCGTCGAGGGTAACAGAGGTATCGGTGGCTTCCATCCATCCTTGGCCAATCTCGTTCGCGACTTTGTTTCCAAAGGTGCCGGGATCGCCCGCCCGTACCGTTATGCCCTCGACCGCTACTTCGCCCTCCGCCGAGACAATGAACTGGTAAATGAATTTACCCTTGGTCTTGATGTTGGTCTCTTTGTTGAGCATGGGGAAGGAAAAGGCATGTTTGCCGTTGCCGCCACCCTGGCCGGGGTCTGGCGGATTCTTCTGCCCATTGCCGCCACCACCATTCCCGGGATTTCCGGTTCCTGGTTTGTACAGCGGCATGTAAATGAGGGTCTCGCCGGCGTCGATTACGTTCACATTTGTAATTTTGATGGGACCGTTTGGACCAGGACGCCGAAACTGGTGCCAGTCGGACTCATTGCCCCAGGAACCTTTAATGGCCCATGTGTACTTGCTCAGGCAGTCGCCGCTTTTGACAACGAAGCTGCCGTCGTCGCCGACCGTTAATTTATGTGGTGGATATTTTGTAAAAGAAGTGGACATTTGAAATCATCTCCTGCCCCCGATACGGAAGGCAGCGGATGAATCCCAACTGGCGGCATACGATACTGAAATAATTGATGTCCGAACAAGGCGACATTACCCGTATTTTGCAGCGAGTTTCCGAGGGCGATGCAGCCGCGCAGAGCGAACTGATGACGTTCGTGTATGCGGAACTGCGCCAGATCGCCGCGCGGCACTTGGCCAGAGAGTACATGGCGAACACGCTGCAGGCCACGGCGTTGGTGCATGAGGCGTACCTGCGCCTGTACCAGGGGGCGCAGATCCAATACGCCAACCGCTCCCACTTTTTTGCCGTTGCCAGCCGTGTGATGCGGCGGATTTTGGTGGAAAATGCCAGGCAGCGGGGCAGGGCAAAGCATGGCGCGGGGGCGGTACATTTGCCGCTCGATGAAAAAATCTGTCTGGACGAATCGAGTGACGCTTTGATTCTGGCGCTGCATGACTCGCTGGATCGCCTCGAAAAATTGGATGAACGCCAGGCGCGGATTGTCGAGATGCGGTACTTTGCCGGGTTGGAGGTGGCGGAGATCGCAACAGTACTCAAAACATCGCGGCGCACCGTACATCGCGAATGGACGCTTGCCAGAGCCTGGCTTTACGGCGAGTTGGAGATGAACTAGCCACCGTTGGCGTACCCCGCGGCGGCCTGCTGTGCATCGCTCCCCATGACCCCAGAGATCTATCGCAAAGCGGCCGAGTTGTTCGACCGTTCGTTGGCCGCTTCTCCGCACGACCCTGGAACCTGGCTGCAGAGCCAGGCGGATATCCCGCCGGACGAGGCGAAGTCCGAAGCCCTGCGGCTTATCCAGTTGCATCGCGAGGCTGAGGCGAAGGGGTTTTTGGACGAGGACATCGCGGACCATCGCGCGGCATGGGATCAGTCCCCGAAGCGTCCGCTTTTGACGGGCAAGACGCTTGCCTCCGGCCGCTACCAGGTACAGGAACTGGTTGGCCACGGTGGCATGGGCGAGGTGTACGCCGCCTATGACCAGGAACTGTCGCAGCAGGTGGCGCTCAAGACCTTGCATTCGCACTTGTCGTCCGACGGCGTGTCGCGCGAACGCTTCCGGCGTGAGGTGCTGCTGCTGCGCGAGATCCAGCACCCGAATGTCATCCGCATCTACGACTTTGGCCGTGACGGCGACCTCTTCTTTTACACGATGGAACTGCTCGACGGGGAGACGCTGGCCGGGCGCATTGCCGAAAGGGGCGCCTTCCCCGAGCTGGAAATCGAGCGGATTGCCCGCGGCGTACTCGACGGGCTGGATGCCGTGCATGACCGGGGCATTGTGCATCGCGACATCAAACCATCGAACGTGTTCCTGACGTCTGCCGGCCGGGTGGTGCTAATGGACTTCGGCATCGCCCTCGCCTCCGGGCAGGCGACGCTCACGAAGACAGAGGGCATTTTAGGCTCGCTCGACTATATGTCGCCGGAGCAGTTGCAGTCGGACACGGTAACCAAGCTGAGCGACTTCTACTCGTTTGGCATCCTGCTGTATGAGTTGCGGCAGGGATCGCAACCCTGGACGGGAACAAGCCCTTTTTCGCGGGCGACATTGCGGATCAATCAGCCAAAGCCTGCCGTGACATTACCCGGCGCCTTGGGACGTACGGTGGACGCCTGCCTGCAGCCATCGCCAGCGCGGCGGCCCCAGAGCAGCGCCGAAATTCGCGCACTGCTCGAAGGCAAGCGGTCCTTCCCGTGGCGTCTGCTATTAAGTGCAGCGGCAGTGGTTCTGGTGTGCGCGCTGGCATGGATCGCATGGACGCAGCGGACGGTGACGAATCCCAAGGTGGAGCAGCACCTGAAACTCGCGGCGCAATTCGCGACTCGGCGTACGGCAGACGATATGGCGAATGCCCAGCAGGAGTTTGAGGCAGCCATCCGGCTCGATCCTCGCAATGCGGAAGCGTGGACCGGGCTTGCTGATGTCTACTCCACCAACGCCAACTTCGGCTTTGGCGATGCGCGAGTCAACCTTGCCAAGGCAGCGGAAGCAGCCGAACAGGCGTCAACGCTGGCGCCGAACTCAGGTGCCGCGCACGCGGTGCATGCATACGTCGTCTCGTTGGATCTTGCCAAATGGCGTACGGCGGGACCGATGTTCGAACGTGCCGTATCGCTTGATCCACGGCAAACCCGGGTACGGCTCTGGTACGGCGCTTTTTTGGGAAAGATTGGCCGATTTGATGATGCAATGTCGCAACTCAATGCGGGACTTGAGATCGACCCCGGGTCGATGACATTGAATCAGCAGTTGGTTGCTGTCCATACGGCTCGCCGGGATTTGAAAGCTGCGGTTGTCGCGGCGGAACGGCTCGTACGACTGCACCCGCGGGAGCCAAGCTCGCACCTGGCGCTCTGCAATAGCTTGCTGAACGTTCAGAAGCTGGATATGGCGCAGGCGTCGTGCGAAGAGGCCGTACGCCAGGATAGTGGCCCGTCGTTTCAGGCTACGTTGGCAGCGGTGTATGCGGCGCAGGGCAAACTGGCGGAGGCAAAGCGGATCGCAACGGCAGTGGAAGGGCGCCTTCGCAATGTCTCGATCCAGGTGGACCTGTACGGACGTCTGGGTGAGACGGAAAAAGCGATGAAGCTGGTGGAAGGGGCGTTTGCCGCTGGGGACTCTACGGTGCAATTGATCGGGTACAGCCCGCGGTTTGACTGGCTCAAGCACCTGCCCCGCTTCCAAAAGATTCGAGCCGCACTCGGGTTCGTCGACCGCAAGTCCTGATCGTGGCGCGCGCACAGATAGGCGCGCTTCCCACGCGAAAGGATGACGAAAGCGAATGCCTCCACATTGGGTCACACCGGAGGGTGTGACGACTTCGGCGATTGATGCACAAGCGGCGTACCTGGTGGACGCCACGGACTTGAACAACCCGACCCCGATGACGCCGCCGAATGGCTATTTCTTCTTTGGGAAGGAAGCCGATGCGCCTGTACCCGGGTTGAGTGTCGACTGGTTGACCGAGGTGGTTACCGGAGACTCGTATGAGTCCGCCTGTAGCGCGTTAGGCCAAGCCGTTTCCAAGACGTTATCGGAAGGCCGTGCGCAGCCCGATCGGCTGAGTCTGAGCCTAGCGTACAGCTGCACGGAGGGTGGCAAGGGTGTCCGCATCGTGCGCGAGGCGCTTGCCGGTATCGATCAGAAGTGGAGCTACGTGATTGTCGACGCGGAGGATCGTACGGTGCCGGGTGATCAGTTGATCGTTGCCAAAGAGATCTGGTTCTCCAGAGCCGATGAACTGCAGCCGGAACAGCTTCGCGGGCACAAGCTGAAGCGTCCCGGACAGGAGCAGCGCGACATCGACGTAGACGACATCGCGACCAGGATCAGCCGCATCCATCCGTAATGTAGCTTGCGGGAGGCTGCCGGATGACGGTAACTTGGACCTTGCCGGAGCATCTTCGGCAGCTTTTCTCTATGGAGCCGTCCTCGTCCGCTTCCACTCCCGCTTTGCCGCATCCTGGCGCTGCTGCCCCGTTGCCGTTACAGTGGTTTGCCGCCGTCGCACTGGCGGCGGTGATCTGCTACCGGACGGCGATGGAGACGGCAGCGCTTTCCTATAGCGATAGCCGCTACAACTACGTCCTGGTAGGCATCGCTGTCGTGCTGGTGCTGATTTACCAGGAGCGCGATTTTCTGATTGGACCCACCTTGCGCAACGACATTCGCGGCGCGGTACTTGCGGGCGCGGGCATTGTCGCAAATCTTGCCCTGACGTACGGCGCGGACGTGGAGCTGTACTGGCGGTATCTGGGTCTGGCAGCCGCCTGGATCGGCGCGCTATGGTACCTGCACGGCGTAGAAAGCCTGAGGGAAGGCATGTTCCAGGTGATCATGCTGGTGGCATCCGCGCCTCTGCCGGAAGCCTGGATCCATGGCTTTGAGGTATTTCTGCAGCACGCGTCCGCCGAAGTGTCCGACGTCATCTTCCAGATGCTGGGGACGCCGGTGTACCGGGAAGGCCTGGTGTTCGCGCTGCCGGGATTGAATATCGAGGTCGCGCGCGAATGTAGCGGGATGCGGTCGACGACGGCGCTGATAATGGTGGTCGCGGTGTGTGCGCACCTGTTGCTGCGCAGGACAGGATCGAAGGCGCTGATGCTGTTTTTGACGATACCGGTGGGCATCATCAAGAACGCAGTACGAATCGTGATCCTGGCTTGGTTGGGTTCGAACGTTTCAGCAGGGTACCTGGATGGGCCGCTCCATAAGCAGGGCGGGCCCCTGTTCACGCTGACGGCTGTCGCGCTATTGGGGCCCACTCTGTGGTTGTTGATGCGGTCAGAAAAGCGGCAACAACAGCAGCAACGTTAGTTGTTGCCGTCGTCGCTCGGACCAGGGTTGGGTGTAGCGGGCTTCTCATCGCAGCGCAGGACCACTTTGGCCGGCGAAAGCAACTGTTCGATGCCTTCCGGCGTGGGGATCATGCGTACGCGGAGTACAGCATTGGCAGGGATCGTAGTTTCCCAATCGGACAACGCAGTATTGCCGTAGGACTGCATGTTGGCCAAACCAAACACGCCGGAGATGGCCTTCCATTGGGGTAGACCGTCTTCGCCGGGTTCGTCCAGCAGCATTTCTACAACCAGCCGGAAGGACGCATCCTCTTCGGCAGTGATGGTCGCCGCTGAGAGAGTACAAGCCTTGGCGGTGGTTTGGTGCATTGCCTCCGGCCCATCCACCGGCGTACCTTCTGCGTTCAGGTTCCACTCCAACAGATTTGGCGGCTCTTCCAGGTAAGACGATGCGTCCTCGTTCTGGAAGCGTCCCGACTGGATACCGAAGGTGAAGAAGCGGCTGGTGGTGAGTTCGAACGGGCCGATATCGGGCAATCCGCCTTGTGGGCGCGACGTACCATTCTTGTCCGACACCACCGGGCTCCCCAACGCTCGATTCATCGCCGGGCTACTTAGGGTCAGGCGGAAGTCGGACGCTGCTGAACTCGCCAGGTTCGGATCCACATTCAACAGATCATTGGGAAACGTGGTTGAAGTAAATACCCGGCTTGGATTGAAGATCAGGTTGTTTCGCGCTGTGATGGACCCAGCCGCCCAACTCGTACCAATCGCCTTCGCGTTGTACGGTGTCGTCTGGTTGATGTGCAGGTTGTACTCGTGCGTTCCGGTAGTCCCGTTGAGGTAACCGACCTGACCGGAACCCAGGCACAGGTTATGCCGGAACACGACATTGCCCACGTGTGCGAACAGCGCGCACCATGCCATCGAACTGCCCGTAGGTCCATAGGCAAAGACGTTATTGGTGACGGTCCAGTTGAAGTGGCTTGCGTACATTCCTTGCTGGGATGAGGTTGTGTCGCGCAGAATGATGCCCTGGTGTGCGTTAAAGCACGTGTTGCCGTCGAGCACGATGTTCTGGGCGATTTCGTTTGAGTTCTGGTTCAGATTCCACGTCTGGAAACAGTCGACATGGCAGCCGACGCAATTCAGCGTGGAGTTGCCATGGAAATAGTTCCCTCGCATGGTGATGTTACGGCCGAAGATGCGGCTGTAGTCCATGTCACCGCCATTCGATTTGAGATCTTCCACCTCGTTGTTTTCGAATAGGCAGTTGGCTGCACAGTAGATCAGGAAGCCATATGCCGTACGGGTGACGTAGTTGCGTGAGGCGCGAATGTTGAAGGGCAGGGCGTTGGCGAGTGTGCCGGTAGCAATACCCGCTGCCATCGTACCCGGACGATTGTTGGCGTCCACCACGCTGTTGGTGACCGTGATATCTCGACGGCCATTGTTGATGTAGAACCCGCTGCGGTTATCACCAGATACTACGGTGAGTTCGGCAGGAGGGCTGATTGCGCGAAGACAGTCGAAAACGAGATAGTCGCCACGGATGTAGAAGCCCCAGGTGGTTACCGTAGGCGCTGGACGAAAGCCTCTGGACTGGATGTCGGCCAACGGCGTCGACGGGCATCCGCTGCCATTATGGCCCCGATACGTGATTGGATTCGAAGCACTGCTGCCGGATCGGTTGACAATGACACGTTCGGGGTAGGTCCCGGGAGCGATTTCGATGACATCGCCTGCGACGGCGAGGGCAGTTGCCCGGGTGATCGTCCGGCAGGGTTGATTGCTTCGGCAGGTGCCGGAGTCATTGCCGGAGGTAGAGACGTACAGGGTCACAGCGTGGGCCATACTAGCGCTGAGTAGGCCAAGGAGTGGGAGTATTCGTATTGTTGATGATTTCATGAGTGGGATAACGAACTGATGGCGTTATCGACCAGCTCAGGAAAATCCGGGGAGAAAGATGCCCCTGGGTATCAGGTTTTACAAAAAGGAATAGGGAGTTCCCAGGGGCATCAGGACCCTCCGTTTGGGGTCCTTGCGTGGCGTACTTGCACCGTTTCCTTACGCCATTCCTGGAGGGCAGATAGTTCTATCTCGCCCCTGTGGGATGGTGCAGTCAGGAGCCTATCAAAGAGGACATTCGACGAAGTCCGTGGCATCTGGAACGCGGTTGCATCGCCATCCCAGACGTTCGGGTACACGGCTCAGCCTCACGTTGCGCATGCCCAGGCGATGCGATAGCAACTCCGGCGCCACCACCCGGACTACGGGCAATCCAACATCCGCTCGGGTCAGATTCACGACATACATATTGGGTAGTGAAGAGACGGCGGCATCACTTGCCGTGGCGCTCGTGTGGCCGCGTTGAAAGTCCTGCACATTGGCGTATCCGTAAGGGCTCGCGTCCTGCCAGTACCTACGCCAGGTGAGCACCTGCGTGAGCTCCCGGATAGCGTCCTGCGCGGCGGCACCCAGGTCACGACCGCTACCGGCGCCGAACACCGGATCGCTACCGTCCTCCCGCGCGCTGATGGCTACGCAGACGGACAGGCCAAAGTCGGTGCTGACGTCCAGGACCTCGTACGTGCGGCCGTGCTCGACCCGGGGCGGTATCACGGTGGGCCTTAGGGCCTGCCGGTACCACCACAATGCGACGGCGTCCCGCTCCACCAGTTCGCGCACGCCGGACCGGGTTGCCGATGCGAGGTCGGGTCCTGCGGCGCAGCCCGATGAGGTAGGCAAGGCGAAGTTCGGCTGGTGCTCGTCGGCGTAGTCGAGCAGCACCATCGCAGCGGGGATCCATTTTCCCTTGTACCCGCCATGCAGAGGTTCACCCCACATCCAGGCGATCTCGACCTGCTCGCCAAACGCATCAAGGCCCGCGTTGGCGATCTGCAGGTCCGTGAACTGCATCAGGTCATTCGGGTGGACGCAGGTGGCGGGATCGTAGGGCTGGGTTGTGAACTGCTCACTGCCGTGGAAGTGGCTGCAGAACCGCTCGACAGCCTCAAAAAAGGCCTTATCCCGGGCTTCCTGCTGCGACTGGCCGGAACCGTAGGCGAGTCCGTGGGTCTTTTGGCGGTAGAAACCGGTTGGGAGGCTGCCTAGCGCATACTCCACGCATGCATGATACCGATCATACGACAGGGCTTCATGTACGATTCGAACTTGGGGAATCAACTACTGGAAGGGGAGGGAGGCGATCAGTTGGTTGCGGGGAGAGGATTTGAACCTCTGACCTTTGGGTTATGAGCCCAACGAGCTACCAGACTGCTCCACCCCGCAACGCTATAGTAGCGTACGATGAAAAGCCGATCAACTTTTCCCGCAAGATTTTGAGTGCCTGATAATGGTTGTGTGACCCTCCACCTCGCCAAACTGGTCCTCCTCCTGGTTGCCGTAAGCACGGCCACGACGGTGGGTTACGCGCAGAAACCCCGAAACTCCCTGGTGCTGCTGCTCATTGGACCTCCCGGCGTCGGCAAATCCCTTCATGCCAAAAGCTTGGCCCGCAAATACAAGGTGCCGGCGATCTCGATGCAGGATGTCCTGCGAGCGGAGTTGGGCAAGAAGTCCGGGCTTGTGAGCAAGGCCCTGGAACCGATGATCACCTCCGGGGAACTCATATCCGCGCCGGAAGCCGATGCCTTGATGACAGCGCGCCTACGGCGTCCGGATGCTGGCAAGGGCTTTATTCTGGACGGCTACCCGACCACTCCCGCACAAGCCGAGTCCTTGCGCCGGTTCCTGACCGAAAACAAGTACCCGAGTCCGATTGTGATCCTGCTCGACGCGCCGGACGAGGTACTAAAGACGAGAATGGAAATGCGGAACCGGGCCGATGACACGCCGGAAACCATCGTACGGCGCATTCGCGAGTACCGCGAACTGGGCCGTCTGGCGGCCGATTGGTATGGGGCGGACCACCTGCTGAAGGTAGACGCTGCAGCGCCCGCGCCTGTCGTCACCGCGCGAGTGGTGGAACAAATTGAAGAGGCGGATACAACAACCGGATTCAAAGTCCGGTCCCCTGCCGCCGCGACAGCGCCAGCGAAGCCTTAGTCGCGACCCGCGCCCTGGATCTGCACCAGGTGCGAGGCCGGTTCCATCGGACCCGACTTGATGGTCTGCGGCGCACGAAAGAAGTCGAAGTACGACACGTAATGCACGCAGGAGATGGTGCAGTACGGCGCACAGGACTTCTCTGTCAGATACTCGCGGCGGATGTCCTCAATCGAGTACTCTTCGAGCGGCTTGGCGGGATAGCCGCGCTGCTGCGAACAGTAATGCACAAGGCCGTCCTCGCAGACGTAGACGTAGCGGGCGCCAGCGCGGCAACGCCACTCTGTCGAACGCCCTTCGGCGATCGCGTCCTGAAAGATGTCGTGCAACCGGGCGAAGTGGCGCTTCTTGCCTTGGCTGAATTCGCGATAAATTTCCTGCTCGCGAGGTCCAAGGGGACGCAACTGGCCGTCGCCGTCGTGGATGATGCCGAGAGTGGAGGAAAAGCCGAGGTCGATGGCGCGCTTCGATACCACCAGCGCGTCTTCCGGATTGCGAATGCCGCCGCCGATCACCGAGTTGATGTTCACGTGGAAATCCGCGTGTTCGGCCAGCATCTGCAGCTTTTTGTCCAATACTTTCAACGACTTCTTGGACACGTCGTCCGGCATCACGTTGTCGATCGAGATCTGCATGTGATCGAGACCGGCGCGATTCAGGCGCTCGATGCGGTCCGGCATCAGCAGATACCCGTTGGTGATCATGCAGGCCAGGACGCCGCGCTTGCGCATTTGCGCGATGATGTCGTCGAGTTCGGGATGGAGCAGCGGTTCGCCGCCGCTCAGCGTGATGATGGTGGTGCCCAGATCCGCCAGTTTGTTGATACGCCCAATCATGACGTCCACCGGTACCGGTTTCGAGTAGTTGTCGTACTCGTTGCAGTAGGTGCAGGCCAGATTGCAGCGGCGAATCGGAATAATGTGCGCCATGATCGGATGGTCGCGGTCGGCCGCGCCATACGCAATCAGCTTCAACTCCCGCATGCGGCGGGAGATTGCGCTCATCTTACGGTTCCAACGAATTGATCGGAAAGCCATTCGTGAACTTAACCTTCGTATTATCCCATAAGCTGGGATGGCTGTAACGTCCCACTGCTCAGGCGCTGTTCCAGGGGCCTGAACGGTGATTTCCAGGGTCTAGTGGATGCAACCTTAGATGCTAGCCTGAAGGCAGAAATTCATGAAAGCGATTGCCGTCCATCCGGCTGCCCGCCAAACCGGCTTCGCCGCCATCCCGGAACCGGACCTAAACTCTCGTACCAGCATCAAGATCCGCATCCTTGAGGTAGGCGTCTGCGCGACGGACCGGGAGATCAGCCGTGGCGTCTTTGGGACCCCGCCCGACGGGTACGACTTTCTGGTGCTCGGGCATGAGTCCCTGGGCGAGATCGTGGAAATTGGAGCGGACGTTACCGTCGTGCAGCCGGGCGACCTGGTGGTGGCGATGGTACGGCGGCCGTGCGGGGTGGACGGATGTGTCCCGTGCGCGGCCCGGCGGCAGGATTTTTGCGGCACCGGTGTGTACGCCGAACGCGGGATCCAATACCTGCATGGGTTTATGACCGAGTACGTGGTGGAGGAAGAGTCCCAGGTGGTGAAGGTTCCCCCCGCGTTGCGCGACTTTGCCGTACTGGCCGAACCGTTGACGGTGGCGGAAAAAGCGTTGCAGCAGGTAGAGGCCGTACAGTCTCGCTTGCCCTGGCACTCGGACCGCACGGCGTTGGTGCTGGGCGCGGGTCCGGTGGGATTGCTCGGGGCGATGGCACTGCGGGTGCGCGGGTACCGTACGGCGGTGTTTTCGCGCGAACCGGTGTCAGACCCGAAGGCCGGGATCTGCGCGGCAGCCGGCATCGAGTACATCTCTGCGGCCGATGTACAGGACCGGGCGGAGGTGGCAAAGCACCTGGGAAATATAGATCTGGTCTATGAGGCGGCGGGATCCTCGTCGCTCGCCTTCGATATGCTGCAGTACCTGGGGTCGAACGGCGTGTTTGTGCTGGCTGGTGCCGCTGGGCATGGTGGCGCCATCCCAATCGACGTCGACCGGTTGATGTGGAACATGGTGCTGAAGAACCAGGTGTTGCTGGGTACGGTGAACGCCGGAAAACCTGCCTTCACGGCGGCAATCGCCGATCTCGCGACGTTCGATCAGCGCTTTCCCCAGGCAGTACGCCGGTTGATTTCACGTCGCTACGCCATGACGGACCATGCACAGCTTCTCGAAGGCGCCGCCGGCGGCATCAAAAACGTGATTGAAATCACCTCGTAATGCTTGGATGTCCTCTTTCGACGGCCAACTGCGCTTAAGTATTACAATCCGCCGCCGTGACGTCGAAAGGGTGCACCACCGATGAACAAGAAGATCGTCCTGCTCTCCGACGGTACCGGCAATAGCGCGGCCAAGCTGTTCAAGTCCAATGTCTGGCGGACCTATCAGGCCCTCGACCTTTCGCAGGGCGACCAGATCGCTTGCTATAACGACGGCGTCGGTAACTCGTCGTTCAAGCCCCTGGCGATTCTCGGCGGCGCGTTTGGCTGGGGTCTCAAGCGCAACGTCCTCGAGCTGTACACGTTTCTCTGCCGCAACTACAAGCCCGGCGACCAGATCTACTGCTTCGGCTTCAGCCGCGGCGCCTTCACCATTCGTATTCTTGCGGGCTTGATCGACTATCAGGGCATCGTCACCGCCGACAGCGAACCGGAACTACGGCAGAAGGCGGCCGCCGCATTCCGGGCGCTCTATCGCGAACGTTTCGTCACCGTTTCGCGTATCATCAAAGTAGGCCGCTGGATTCGCGACCTGTTCACCGGCAACGACGGCGCCGCAGCCCAAGCACGGTCGCAGAACCGCAAGGGCGACATCCAATTCGTCGGCCTGTTCGACACCGTCGCGGCATACGGCCTGCCGATTGAGGAACTCACCCGCGCCTGGAGCTGGTTCTTCCCGCTCTCGATTCCGGATCGCGACCCGCTCCCCCGCGTGAATCTTTACTGCCACGCATTGGGCCTCGACGACGAGCGCAACACCTTCCATCCGGTGCTGTTGAACGAACCGGATACCGCCCGTCCCAACGTCAAGCAGCTTTGGTTTGCGGGCATGCATTCGAACGTCGGCGGTGGTTATCCCGACGACGGTATGTCCTATGTGCCGCTCCAGTGGATGCTCGCCGAGGCGAGTGCGCAAGGGCTTCGCTTCAAGCCTCAAGCCGTTGCCGATGTCCAGCAACTTGCCGACCCGATCGGCCGCCTCTACGATTCCCGCCGGGGTGTCGGCGGCTTCTATCGCTACCAGCCTCGCCGCATGGACCTCCTGCTTTGTGACACCTCAGAGGCGAACAATGAAGTGCGCATCGCCAGGCCCAAGATTCACGACAGCGTTCTGCACCGCATCCGCAAGGGTGTCGACCACTACGCCCCCATCGTGCTGCCCCGTGAGTTTGATGTCGTCAATACAGCGGGGGCCGTCGTGGCGCACCCCGAAACGTCCGAGCAGTCCGAACAACGATCCCGCTTGCAGGAACGCATCTGGGACCTTGTGTGGTGGAAGCGTGTGGCGTACTTCCTGTCGATCGGCGTATCGCTCGCCTTGTTGGCGTTCCCGCTGTACCTGCCCGCGACGGAGGCTTGCGCCACCAGTTCGTGCGTCGTGTCGCCGGTCATCCGCTGGGCCGCGCTCTTTCTGCCCGGCTTTGCCAGCCCATGGGCACGCGCGTTCGAAAGTCATCCGGCGTGCTTCTTCGGTTTCGTCTTTCTCTTTCTGGCATTGCTCAAGGCAGGGGACCACTACCAGCGCCGTATCCAGGCGAGCATGCGGCAACTGTGGGGCCACGTCATCGAACCAGGCGCAAAGGTCCGCAGCGCGCTCAAAGAACCCGGCGGCTTCCCGTACTGGTTTCGTACCAACTCGCTGTACCAGGCGGCCTTCCGGATCTCGAAGCGCTTCGTCCTGCCCGTCCTCGCGGCCTCCGTGGTGATCTTCGCCGCGGTGCAATTGCTGTTGCGGTTGCTCTTCCTGGCCGGATCTTCTGGAGGCTTTGTCTGTCCTGCCGAGTGGCCAGCGCCGCAGTCCCCGCTGATGTTCGACATCTCGAAGATCTGTACAGCAAGCGGCATCGAAGCCAAGCGCGGCAAGACCTATATCGTCGAAATGCAAATCGACACACCCTGGACCGACGGGGGTTATCTCAAAGCCAATGTCCAAGGGCTTTCCGATCCTCCGAAGTGGATGTCACTCTTCGCGCTGACCCGGCGTAGCGCCCGTCAAACCTGGCTCAAGCCGGTGCTAAGAATCGGGGACAAGGGAATGGACGAATATCGTTTGGACGGCGTCGTCACCGGCAATGGAACCAGGCTGGTGGCGGAGGTCCGGGCCCGCCGCGACGGCCAGATGTACTTTTATGTGAACGATGCAGTGTTGCCGGTGCCCGCAGACTATCAGTACTTCTACGGCAACAACAAAGGCACTGCGGTGGTGACGATTCGGGAAAAAATCGCGCCTTGAAGCTTAGCGCGCGCGCTCGGCCTTGAGTTCGTCGATGTTGACGAGCTCGGTCGGGTAGTTGCCCGTGTAACAGGCGTAGCAGTAGGAACACTCGGTGTCTTCCACCGCTTGGCGCAACGACCCCAGCGACAGATACCCGAGCGTATCCGCCTCGACATACTTGCGAATCTCTTCGAGAGTCGAATTGGCTGCGATCAGTTCGCTCTCCACCGGCGTATCCACCCCATAGAAGCAGGGCGACACCGTCGGAGGACACGAAATGCGCAGATGGACTTCCTTCGCCCCCGCGCTACGAACCATGCGTACGATCTTGCGCGAGGTCGTGCCGCGGACAATCGAGTCGTCCACCAGGATCACGCGCTTGCCTTCGATCAGATGCCGCACGGGGTTCAGCTTGAGCTTGACGCCGAAGTCGCGAATCGCCTGCGACGGCTCGATAAAGGTACGGCCGACGTAGTGATTGCGAATCAGCCCCTGGCGGTACGGAATGCCGGATTCCGAAGCGTAGCCCAACGCCGCGGCGACACCCGAGTCGGGCACCGGTACGACGACGTCGGCATCGACATGCGTTTCGCGAGCCAGATAGCGGCCCAGCATTTCGCGAGATTCGGCAACGGCTCTGCCGAATACCTTGGAATCCGGACGCGCGAAGTACACGTGCTCGAATACGCAATGCGCCTGGTCGCGAACCGGGGCGTAGCGTTCGCGGGTCAGCCCCTCGGGGCCGACGATCACCATCTCGCCAGGTTCGACGTCGCAGATATAGGTGGCGCCGATGAGGTCAAACGCGCAGGTTTCGGACGCAAACACGTAGCTCTTGTTTTCCATCTGGCCCATCGCCAGAGGACGGAACCCGTTGGGGTCCCGCGCGATCAGAATACGATCCTTGGCCAGAAACACCAAGGAAAACGCACCTTCCAGTTGCAGCAGCGCGTCGCGCAGCGCACCGGCCAGCGTACGTTCGCGGGACCGGGCCACCAGATGCAGAATCACTTCCGTATCGCTGGAGCTTTGAAAGATCGACCCGGCGGCTTCCAGATCCCGGCGCAGTTCCGCGGCATTCGTAATGTTGCCGTTATGCGCCACCGCGATCTTGCCCTTGTTGCAGTCAACCGAGAAGGGCTGCGCGTTCAGCAGCACCGTATCACCTGCGGTGGAATAACGCGTATGCCCAATCGCCGATGATCCGGGTAAGGTAGCTAGGACGTCCGGGGTGAAGATGTCGTGGACATGGCCCATCGACTTGTGAGTGATTAGATTCTCTCCATCGCTGGAGGTAATCCCCGCGCTTTCCTGGCCGCGATGCTGAAGAGCATACAGGCCCAGGTACGTCAGATTGGAGGCGTCGCGGCTTCCATAGATCGCAAACACACCACACTCGTCATGAAATTTGTCAAAGGCCATTGTGTTGAGTCTCGCGCCGGACCGACGACCGCCAGGAATGCGCCTCCATTGTAACGTGGATTCGCCGAATCGAAACAAAATCGTGACCTGACCAGTAAATTCCCTTAGAAATTTCGCAAGGTCGCGCCGATACGTGATTCGTTGGCTGTAATCGCAATGGCGCGCACTAAAACAACTCCCTCCCCTGCGGTCGATTTCGCCGCACTCACTCTCGACTCTCTCGGTGTCAACGTGTTCATCGCGGATGCCGACCTGAAGTTGACCTACATGAACCGACGAGCCGCTGATACGCTCGCCGGGATCAGTTCTGTGTTGGAGTCCAAGTTTGGGCTTCGGCATGACCAGGTCTTGGGCAAGCCCATAGACCTCTTTCACGGCTCACGTGCGGCGGAAATCCGCGCGCGATTGCTGAATCCCAGGTCCTATCCCCTCCACACGGAGATCCGCTTTGGCGGCCTCGTGTTGGACCTCAACGCAACAATGCTGCAGGGGCCGAACGGCGAGATGGTCGGCCTGGCGGTGAGCTGGGAGGAGATCAGCGCCAAGAAAACGCTGCAGGCGGAAATGGAAGGCATAAAGCAGATGGTGGAAAATGCCCCCGTCAACATTATGCGTTGCAACCGCGACTTGGTGATCGATTACATGAACCCGGCCAGCGTGCAGACTTTGCGCACCCTGGAACATCTCCTGCCTGTCAAGGCAGATCAGGTAGTTGGACAGTCTATCGACATCTTCCACAAGAACCCGGCGCATCAGCGTACGATGTTGGCCAACCCGGCGAACCTCCCGCACCGCGCCAAGATCAAGCTGGGGCCGGAGATTCTCGAACTCCTTGTCTCCCCGATGTACGATGCCGATCGCAACTACCTTGGCCCCATGGTCACGTGGGAAACCATCACGGCGCGCGAAGCCGCAAAAGAACGCGACAGCATCATGCGGCAGGTCACCGAGATCACAACCAGCCTCGCCGAGAGTGCGACCAGCCTCAAGCAAATCAGTCAGGAACTGACGGACACCGCCGGTGGCACCGCAGTTAAGGCAAGCTTGGCGTCCACCAGCAGCCAGCGTGTCGCTCACAACGTGGAAATTGTCAGTGACGGTTCGCAGCAGATGCTGATCTCCATCAAGGACATCGCACAGAACTCCGCAGAAGCCGCCCGCATCGCCCGCGCAGCCGTCGAGATGGCGCAAAACACCAACGCCACCATGACCAAGCTCGGCCAATCGAGCGTCGAAATCGGCAAAGTCATCAAGGTGATCTCGGCCATCGCGCAGCAAACCAACCTGCTCGCCCTCAACGCCTCTATCGAGGCCGCCCGGGCGGGAGAAGCCGGCAAAGGCTTCGCGGTGGTCGCCAACGAGGTCAAGGAACTCGCCAAAAAGACCGCTGCCGCCACCGAAGAGATCGGCGATCAGGTACAGGCCATCCAGAATGACTCTCGCCGTGCCGTCGACGCGATCGTGGAAGTGGGCAACATCATCAGCCAGATCAACGACGTGTCCAACATCATTGCGGCGGCCGTGGAAGAACAGACGGCTACCACTAACGAGATCAGCCACAACATTGCAGAGGCTGCCTCGGGTACCAATGAGATCACCGGCAACGTCGCGGGTCTTGCTTCCGCCGCCAACATCACCAGCGAACGTGCCGCAGAAACTCTGCGCGCTGCCGATTCGCTATCGCAACTGTCCGCACAACTGGGCGAGGTTATCCAGGAATTCAAGCGGCTGGGGTCGAACTAGTTCCCCAGCCAGCCGTTCAGCAACGCTTGCGGATCCGGGTTGCGCTCTTCCATGATGTTGGCTGAGCGCCACGCAAAGTCCGCTTTCCTCTCGGGATGCGTGAGGATGTAAAACTTCTCCTCGCGTATCCCTTCCAACACCAAATCTGCTACCGCTTCTGGAGGCAAAGCCGTCTGTGCACGAGACTTTGCCTCTTCCATTAGCTGTACCTCTAACGTCGCGTCGCGCAGCTCTTCCGATCCCGGGCGGGGACGCGCCCCATCCGTAATCTTCGTGTTCACATACCCCGGACACAACACCGACGCCTTCAGCTTCGTCTTCCGGAACCCCAACTCATAGTGCAGCGATTCTGTAATCGCCACCACCGCATGCTTGCTCGCCACGTACGGCGCAAAGTTCGGTAGGCCCACCAGGCCGGACATCGCGGCGGTGTTCACAATGTGACCCTCCGTCCCCTGCCGGATCATGGTCGGGACAAAGGTATGCAGGCCGTTCACCACGCTCCACAGGTTCGCGTTGAACACCCATTCCCAATCGGACTGCGTGTATTCCCAAGTGGCCCGAGGCTTGGCGCCCACGCCAGCGTTATTGCAAAGCACGTCTACCGCGCCAAAACGGTTCAACGCGCGGGTGGCCAGCGTTTCCACATCAGCCCGCTTGCCGACATTCACCGTCACGCTGAGTACATCCGCGCCGGTAGCCTGCAATTCGCGTGTGGTCGCACCAAGGCTGATCTCCTCAATGTCGGCCACCACAACTTTCATGCCTTCCTTGGCAAACCGGAACGCCAGCGCTCGACCGATGCCCGACGCAGCTCCGGTGATGACAGCAACCTTACCCTGAAAGTCCTTCAAAACGGTCTCCTTCCGCTACCCTAACGATGCACCGAGATAGTTACCGTACCCGACGACGATGGTCGACAGGATCAGCGTCCCGATGCCCGCGAGCACCAGCCGTACCGCTTTGGGGCCCGCATTCTTCCATTCTCCAAAATAGAAACCCCACAATGTGCTGAAGATGATGATGCTCGCCATGTGCAGGGTCCAACTGGAAAAGCCAAACCGCCCCATCTGGGTCTCGCCCATCGAATAAAAGAAGAACTGGAAGTACCACGTGACGCCCGCCAGCGCGCTAAACAAGTAATTCCGCAGCAGCGGGAACTCGCCAGAAACATACTCGCCGAGGCTCTTGTTGCGCACATGCAGGATCATCGACCAGACAAAATTTGTCGTAAATCCGCCCAAAAGCACGATGCACAACACCGGCAGACCCTGCCACAGCGGCGCCGTGCCGTACTTCATCGTAATCGCCTTCACCGGTTCGCCCGCCGCCAGGCCGAAAGCGAAACACGCACTCATAATGCCGCAGAACGTCGCGACCCCGATGCCCTTTTTGAAGTCAAACTCGCGTACCGTCGCCTGTTTCTGCTCGGCAGGCATCTCGCGTTCTTTGGTACGTCCGGCGTAGCCCGCAATGGCGATGCCCGCCACGCAAATCAGCACCCCGATCAGAATCCAGATCCCACTGGCGCTTTGAATCAAGGTGGATTTGAACTCGCCGCTCACAATCGGCGGAATCAGCGTTCCGAACACCGCGCAGTAGCCCAAGGCCACCGCGGTGCCCAGCGAATAGCCGAGGTACCGCATGGTGAGACCAAACGTCAGTCCGCCGAACCCCCACAGTACGCCAAAGCCAAAGCACTGCCAGAACGTATTCTCGGGCGTCTCGCTGATCACCCGCAGCAATTGATTGGTGTTCAAAAAGGCAAAGGCCCACGGGGCGAGGATCCAGCTAAAGATCCCCCCCGCGAGCCAATACGTTTCCCAGGACCAGCGCTTGACGCCGCGAAACGGCACATAAAAACTGCCCGACGCCAAGCCTCCCAGCCAATGCAGAACAACTCCCAAAAACGGGTTCGGCTGCATCCGCGCTTACGCTACACTTCCAGCTTCCACGGTGCGCGGTACTTCGCCTTGAGGTGCGGCACCACTTCCTTCTGCTTGACGGTCCAGTTCTTCTCGTCCCAGTCAATGCGCGTCTTGAACCGCATCGACAGGTTGGCCAGGATGCAAGTGGTGGACGACCGTACGCAGGTCTCAATCTCGCTCGTCGGCGCTTGCCGGGACTTGATGCAGTCGATCCAGTTCTTCCAGTGCGGTACGTTCATCTGCACCATTTCCGGATTGGACTGGCGGTCCCAGGTCTTCTTTTCAAGCTTCTGATCGTTGGGGATAAACCAGCATCCGCTACGGCTCACCATCACCGACGCGAGCGACCCGTGGATCACCGTCGCAGCGCCCTGGTTCATACCGAACATCGGCAGCGGGTTCGCCGTGCGCGATTCGTACGTGGACAGGAACTTCGGATACTGGAACGTCGCCATCATAGTGTCCGGCGTGTCGCGTTTATCCGTGACGTAAAACTTCTCGCCCAGCGCCACAATCGAGGTCGGCATCTGCTCGTCAAAGCACTGGTGCAACGGGTCGATGAGGTGGACGCCCCAATCGGTCATCGCGCCGCCGGCGTAATCCCAGAAGTAGCGGAACGTCGGGAACCGCTCGACCTTCACGCCCCAGCGCAAATCATCGAACTCCACCTTCGCCGCGGGCCCAAGCCACATGTCCCAGTTCAGGTCCGACGGCAAACCCGGCTTCTGGTCCTTCATCATCGTGAAGCCTTCTTTTTTGGTCATGCCACTTTGGAAGCAGTGGACAAAGGTGACCTCGCCAAGGTCGCCGCTCTTCACAATTTCCTTCGCTTTTTGGAAGAAACCGCCCGAACGCTGCATGGTGCCGGCCTGTACGATGCGCTTGTACTTGCGCGCCGCCTGCACCATCTTCTGCCCTTCATCGACGTACACCGACGCAGGCTTTTCGACGTACACGTCCTTGCCCGCCTTGCAGGCTTCGACGGTCATGTACGGGTGCCAGTGGTCCGGCGTCGAAATGCAGACCGCATCGATGCTCTTATCCGCCAGGATCTCGCGGAAGTCGCGTTTGCCCTGGATCGTGTATCCGCCCTTCTTCGCTGAGGAAACGGCGGCTTCCAGATGCGGCTCATACACGTCGCACAGCGCGGCCGGTTGGATGTCCGGCACCTGCATCGCGTACCGCAGGTTGCCGCTGCCCATCGCGCCAAGGCCGATGAACCCGACCGCGACACGGTCGTTCGCGCCCTTCACGCGCCCGGTAAACAGATTGGTGGTGAGCGCCGCGGTGGTAGCGGCAAGCGCCTTACGGCGAGTGGTTTTCAAATCGTTCTGCTGCTGCTTCATACGATTCCTCTCCAGATGGCTGAAAACCGATTATATAAGTTACTCAGCGGTCCAAACCAAGCCGACAAAGTTCACGGTGATGCCGGTCTTCTTGGCCCGTACCGTTACTGGCTCCAGTGCCTCGGTAGCCGGATCCATACGGCTCGCCGCCGCCGCGACATCCGCCTCAAACTGCTTGTTCAAGTCGTCGATCTGCGCGTTGATGGCCTCGACGGTCTCACCCGCACGCTCCACATCGCTCGATTCCTTGCGGATCTTGTTGATGGACTTCACGCTCGACCCCACCTTGCTCATGGTCGTCGCGCTAATGGCCTTGCGGCCCATAAATGCGCCCAAAACGCCACCCAGCACGGCCGTACCAATCGAGATCATCGATTCCATCTTCTGGCTCGATGCCTGCTGTGCCTCGCGTTCCTGCGCTTGCTCTGCCTTACGCTTGCGCTCTTCGAGCGTCGCAAGCTTCGGTGCGTACTTCCGGCGCAGCGTCTCTGCCAAAGCATCGCGCTCTTCGCGAGCGGTCTGCTGCAGGCGCAGGCGGAAGTCCCGCTCTGATTCCCCGGGCTTCGAAATCGCGCCCAGGCTCGGACTCTTGAACAGATCCACCTTTTGCATTCGGAACAGGTACGCCGCAAATTCGGTCTTGAACTTGGCAAAGCTCTTCGCGGTCGCGGCGCCTGCGGGCAGATCGGCAAAGGTTGCGCCGTCAGCCGCGTGCTTTTCCAACTCGTCGATGGTGAACTCCGCTTCTGACGAATTGTCCCAATCCGCGCAGATCACGCCGTCGCTCACCGGCGCCAGCAGCAGGACATCGCGTGTCACGTCCACGCCCGCCTTATTATCCGTAAACTGGATCTTCGCCGAACCCGCAATCATCGGCGTGTACTCCGGATTCTCACTCCGCGCCGGCACAAAGTACTGCTGGACATCCGGCGGCAGCACCGGCGCCGTACCTCCCGCCTTGCGTGCAGGACCCGCGCCCGCCGACGCAACGCCGCTCTTCTTGGCATCCATCAGCTTCCGGATCTCCGGCCGCCCCAGCGGACCCCGCAGGTACGACAGCGTCCAGCGCGTTTCAAACAGCACGGGCTCCGGCTCATGCACGTTGTTCATCAGGAACACGCGCTTGCCCAGCCCGGCTAGGATCTGGTCCATTTTGTTGCGATCGAACGCCGCACCCGTCTGCGCCGCCGCTCCCTCCAGACCTTCCATCACGCGAGCTTTATCGCGCTCGGTTTGCAGGCGGCCGATAAACCAAGTACCCGTGTTCGCCAGACCTTTGTAATCCAAATCGACAGGATTCTGCGTCGCCAGCACGACACCCAGGCCGTACGCGCGAGCCTGCTTCAACAACGTCAGCAGCGGCTTCTTGCTCGGCGGATTTGCCACCGGTGGGAAGTAGCCAAAGATCTCGTCCATGTACAGCAGCGCGCGCAGGCTTGTCGTACCGCTTTGCGAACGCACCCAGCCCAAGGTCTGATTCAGCAGCAGCGACACAAAGAACATCCGTTCGGCATCGCTCAAATGCGCGATCGAAAAGATCGCCATGCGAGGCTTGGCCTGCGGCGTGTACAGCAGCTTGCCGATGTCCAGCGGTTCCCCTTGCAGCCACGCCTCAAACCCCGGCGACGCCAGCAGGTTGTTTAACGACATCGCCAACCCGAAGCGATCCTTTTCCGGATAGAACGCGTTCAGGTCCATCACGCCCACCTTGCTGAAGGGCGGCTTCTGTACCTGCGCGATCAGCGCCTCAAGCGACAGGTCCTGCCCGTTGCGCCACGCGTTATCCAGGATGTTCGACAGCAGCGCGTGCTCACGGCTCTGCACCGGGTCGGCGTCAATGCCCGCGATCCCTAGCAAGCTGGTGGCGGTGGCCGCGATGCGATCCCGCAGCATTTCGCGATCGTCCAGCACTTCCTTCGGCGGCGCCGCAAAGCTCTGCACAATCGACACCGGTACGCCAGCGTCGCTACCCGGCGTGTAGATCGTAAAGTCCGCGGCATCGCGTAGCTTTTGGATGCGCGACGCATCCTGGTCCCACTTGCCCAGGCCGTTCTTCCACAACTCAGCCTGCTGTGCGGCAAACGCCGATGTCTCAAGCCCCTGCGTACGCGCGTCGTCGGCGTTTACCCAAGGCTCGAACTCCTGCTGGCTCAGTGTCGGAAAGTTCAGCAACAGGTTCGACAAATCGCCCTTGGGGTCGATGATCAGCGCCGGTATGCCGTCAATCGCAGCCTCTTCCAGCAGCCCGATGCAAAGGCCGGTCTTGCCGCTGCCGGTCATGCCGACGCACACCGCGTGCGTTACCAGATCCTTGGAGTCATACAGCAGATACTGGTTGTCCTTTTTGTTGCGACCAAGATAGAAAACGCCGAGTCCTTCGTAGCCCGCCATATCTCATCCATTATCATCAAAGCTGACTCATGCCCGATCTCCCCTCCAAAGAGCAAGCCCTCGACCTCCGCCAGTACCGCTACCTTTCCACGCTCCTCACCTTCTTCGTAGCCATCCTTCTCATCTCAAACGTCATGGGCCAAAAGCTCTGCCTGATCTGGGGATTCTCCATTGGCGGCGCCAACCTGTTGTTCCCGGTCACCTACATTTTTGGAGACGTTTTTACAGAAGTCTACGGCTACGCCGCCTCGCGCCGTGCGATTTGGTTGGGCTTTCTTTGTTCATTTCTGATGAGCGCCATCGGGCTCATCCTGGTCGCGCTACCGCCACATCCCGAATGGAAGAATCAGGAAGCTTACGCTGCGATCTTCGGCTTCGTACCCAAAATGGTGGGCGCCAGCCTCATCGCGTATTGGTGCGGTGAGTTCGCCAACTCGTACACCATGGCCCGCATGAAGGTCTTCACCTCCGGCAAGCATTTGTGGATGCGCACCATCGGCTCCACGGTCGTCGGCCAGTTGGTGGACACGACAGTCTTCCTCTCGCTCGCCTTCTCCAGCACGCTCACGCTTTCGTCGCTGATCGAACTCATCATCACCAGCTATTCGTTCAAGGTGATCTACGAGATCTGTGCGACGCCTCTGACGTACTGGGTGGTGAACACATTGAAGCGTGCGGAAGGGGTCGACTCGTACGACTACAACACCGACTTCAACCCCTTCCACAAAGCTCTGGGCAACTAATTGGTGCCGGTACCCGCGAAGTACCCGTTGATATCCAGGAACAAGTGCGTCGTGTTGTTCACAAACGCCGACACGATGCCGTTCACCCCAGCGGGTACAAACGCCGCGTTCGACGTAATCGCGCCGTCTACTGCATTCAACGTCGACACAGTAGGCTGCGCCGCGCCCGTAGGCCACAACGTCAGATAACCCAGCGACGATTCGGGAATCACGCCGGCATTCAACGAGTACGCCTGCGCCGTACTTGGCACGTTGCAACTGCCAAACGTCACGGGTACAAACCGGGTCTCGCCACCCGCGATGATCGGACCTTGCAACTGCCCGTTTGGCAATCGCGTATCCATCACGCGGCACGGATTCAGCGAAAAGAAGTTCAGTCCATTCGCCGCTCCCGGCGGACCAAAGTACCCGGTGATGTCCAGAATCAGGTGCGTAGTGGAGTTCGCAAACACGCTGATGGTGCCGCTCAAACCGGAAGGCACCACAGCCGCGTTCGCCGTGATCGTACCCGTCAATGCGTTCAACGTGGACACCGTCGGTTGCGATGTTCCAGCCGGCCACACCGTCACGTACCCCAGCGGACCCAGCGGCACCGCCGTCACGTTCAACGCAAACGCAGTCGCATTGGCCGGAATTCCGCATCCCGCCGCCGTCACCTGGAAGTTGCGCGGCACGCCGGCAAAAATCGCGGGACCTCCAAACGCACCTTGCGTATTCCGCGTATCCGCAATACGGCACGGCGTCACCGGATAGAACTGCTGCGCCGCCAGCGAGGTACCAGCCGGAATGAACACGCCATTCACATCAATCACGATGTCCGTATCGTTCGTCGCAAACACGCTGACCTCGCCGTTGGTGCCTGCACGAACCACAGCGGCATTGGCCTTGATGCGTCCGTCCACCGAGTTCAACGTCGACACGACAGGAACCGCACTGCCGGTCGGAAACACCGTGATGTACCCCAGCGTCCCCTTCGGCACCACCGTGACGTTCAGCGAGTACGCCGCCGCATTGCCCGGCAATCCGCAAGCACTCAACAACAGCGGGAACGACCTCGTCGTCTGCCCCACCAGCGACGGTCCACCCAGCAGACCGTTGGCGTTGCGCGTATCCACCAAACGGCACGGTGACACCGGCAGGAACTGCAGCGGACCCGATGGCGTACCACCGCCTCCGCCACCACTGCCGCCCGTGAATACCGCTGTGATCGACACATCGCCGTTGATCGGAATCACGCAGGCACCCGTACCCAGGCAACTGCCGGACCATCCCTGGAACGTCGCGCCCAAGCCGGCCACTGCATTCAGATTGAGCACCGTACCCGCGCCCACCTGCGTAATGCAGGAACTCGAACACGGCACCGTACCGGTCACCGATCCATTGCCGGACACGGTCACTTGCACGGTGTACAGCGTCGCCGTCGGCGTACCCGTTAGCGACAAACGCACGCCCGTCGCTGCTCGATTCGCATTACGCACCGCCTCCACCAGCGTGTACTTCGGCGTATCTGTCACATCGACAAGACCAAATGCGTACTGCTCGCCGCGTACCAGCGTTTCATTGCTGAACCCAAACGGATTGCCCGCATCGCGACCTGTGATCATCTGGTCGATGTACATAAAGAACGCCACGCCGATACAGCGCGGGTCCTGCCGGGCGCTTTCCAAAAACGTCGCATAGCGCGAGGCCGCTTCCGCGTCGTCAAAGGTGGCGACACCGGGAGAAAACGGAAATGCCGTACCAAAGCCGCGGGCCCCACCATACGACGGCGGGAACGAAAACTCACCGTTGAAGATCGGCTTATCAAAGCCCTGGCTCAAGTCGCGGTACAGCGTCGGGTTGTGCGTCACAGCGTAATGGTCGTACCCGATGACGTCGGTCCACTCAGCCATGATGCGCCAATCATCGCTCGACACCCACTGGTTCGGCACAATCCAGAAGCCAAAGTACAGGTGGTTGCCGTCCACACGCTTGATGGTTTCGTAATAGGTCTGATGCAGCTTGCGCTCAAAGAACTCGCGCATCTGATTCACATCGGACGGCGTAACGCTGGTCAACGTAGCCGCGTACAGTTGCGCCGCCGTCGTCACACCGCTGATCTGCCACGCCTGTGCCGCCGCAGATGGGCTCCCGCCGTACACCGAAGCGATGATGTGATCAATCATCTTCGCCTTGGCCGTATCGGCAGTCTGATTGGGCTGCACCAGCATCGCGCGGATGTTGGCCGATGTCACAATGCCGTGGATCTCATTGCCCAAAGACCATCCCACGACGCTCATTTCCGTCGTGCGCGATCCAATCTGGTTGCGAATGAACTGTTCAAACGCCGCCACCACGGTGGGATTGAACACGTCCGGGAACCCGATCACCGTACCGTCAATGCCCGGTGCCGTGCCGATCTGCGTACCAAAGGTCCACACCGGGATCACCGGGATCTCCGGCGTCACACCGCTACGCGGCAGACTCGGGGCGACACCCGTCGGTACTTGGGACTTCCACTTGCCTGCACCCGAAAAGCCCCACGCGCGCAACCGGTCGAGCGATCTCTGCCAGTGCGATGTCTCCCACGCCGACCCGTACTTCGTCGCAAGGTTCGAGTTGTAAAAGTACGCCCGGGACTGCGGCGTATCGCGAATCGTGGGCAATTGCTCAAACAGATTCTCGCGGCCCGCGTACACCGTGCTGGCGGCCAGAGGATCGTAAATCGCCGGTACGCCGTCCAAACCCACAAAGAACACCGGCTTGCCTTCGGGCGATAGCAGCCACCAGTAGTTGTTGATCTTCTTGACGCGATAGTATCCGGTAGCCTGATCCGTCCAGGGCGGGGAATTCGGCGCGCCGTACACATCGGTATCTACCTGCGATAGCCACGTCGTATTGCGCGAAATCTCGTCAGAATTGCGCGACGCAAACTGCCCGTCGGCCGTTAGCTTCTCGGTGTATGAAGCATGCCGGCTCTGCCCGTAGCGATCCACAAACGGAGTCAGCGACGACACCAAAGGCTTTTGAACAAAGCGGAACTGCGCGTTGATGCTCAGCGGCTGCAGAGGGTCGACGGTGATAAAGCTCAACGTGCCACGCAGGCGTTCAAACAACTGCAGCGCCAATGTGGGAGGCGTGATGGTTGTACCGTTCGACCCATTGGTGATGCTGGTGGAAATGTTTTCCCAAAACAGTTCGGTGTCGCCACCTTCGGACGCAATCACCCGATTGCCGTACACCGGTTGATTGTTGGCAGGCGAAAAGGGCAGCGGACCCGAGTACAGTTGCTGCCCGTTCAGCACCACGTTCGCATTGCCATTGGCGACGGTCACCACGGCCTGGTACGTCACGTCCTGCTGCCAGTTGGAAAACGGAACCACTGCGTATTGAAACGATCCGTTGTTGCCCAGCGCCAACACCAACCGCGCGCTCGACATCCGGCACGGTTGCGCCGCGTTGGATTCAAACGCTTCCAGGTACAGCAGGTACCCGCGACCGTTATCGGCCTGATCCGCTAAACGCAACTTGCACGTATTGACTTGGCCAAAGGCCGGGAAGACTGCAGACAACAACACCGCTGCCAGCAAAGGCAATCGTTTGGACATGGGGTCCCCTCCTCAGCCGCGGCGCGGTGACGGCCTGCATTAATGATGCTACAGAATTCGTCGCGCTCTTTGCACCCAGCTCGGTCCGCTCAGCTTTCCTTCCAACTTCGCGCGCCCGGCCAGGATGTGTGCGGACTGCCCATGCTTGTCCAACGCCGCTTCTGTCGTCCACTCTTCGATAAAGGTGAACTTTAACGGGTCGCTGATGTCCTGAAACAGGTCGTACCGCAGGCATCCGTCTTCGGCGCGCGTCGGACCGACAAACCCTTCCAATACCTCGCGTACCAGCGCCTCATTGCCTTCCGCTGCGTGTATGTGAGCAACCACATCAATCTTTTGCATTCCCTCATAGTACTGGACAGCTCAATATGATAGACTTCACCGCTAGTTCCGCTCGCCACTTTGCTTTGGGAGGGTTTCAATATGCGTGTGTTCCTTGCGCTTTGCGCCATTTCGCTCGCCCCGTCTTTGTTATCCGCACAGGTGCTGTACGGATCTTTGACCGGCAATGTCACTGACGTTTCTGACGCTGCCATTCCTGGCGCCAAGGTCGAAGCCGTCAACAACTCCACCGGCATCACCAGAGACACGCTCACCGATGACCGCGGCGCCTACGCCTTCCGCGATCTCCAGCCCGGTCTGTATACGGTCAACATCACCGCCGCATCCTTCGGCAAGGTAAAGCTCGAAAGCGTCGAAATCACCACCAACACCGTACGCCGTGCCGACGTCAAAATGCAGGTGGCGCAAGTTTCGGAATCCGTCAGCATCAACGCCGCCATGGCAACCTTGCAGACGGACCGCGCCGACGTCAACGTACAACTCGGCCAATCGCAGATCTCGAGCCTGCCCATCGCCGCAGGCCGCAACTTCCAGCAGATCTACAAGACCATCCCCGGCTTCTCGCCGCCCGCCGAAGCGCACTCGGACGCCGGCAATCCGCAGCGAGCCTTGGTCAGCAACGTCAACGGCGTGTCGTATTCGAACACCAATACGCGTCTCGACGGCGCCACCATCAGCTACCCCTGGCTGCCCCACATCGTCGCGTACGTCCCCCCGCAGGACGCAGTTGAGACGGTCAACATCGTAACCAACAGCTTTGACGCCGAACAGGGCATGGCGGGCGGCGCAGCCGTCAACGTCGCCATCAAGAGCGGTACGAATCAGTTCCACGGCACCGCCCACGAGTTCCACACCAACAGCGTCATGAAGGCGCGCAATTACTTTTACTGCCTCTACTCCTGCACCGGCGACCCCAACCGCGCGCCCAAAAACATCTTCAATCAGTTCGGCGGCACCATCGGCGGTCCCATCAAAAAGAACAAGCTCTTCTTCTTTGCCGATTGGGAACGCACCACTCGCCGCCAGGTCGCAACAGCCTTCCGTACCTTGCCCACAGCGGCTCTCCGCACCGGCAACTTTGCAGGCACCGGCGCTGTCCTCTATGACCCCACCACGGGCAACGCCGACGGTTCCAACCGTCAATTGTTTGCCGGCGGCGTGATCCCCACCTCGCGCATCGATCCCGCTGTGGTCAAGATGAACGCGCTGATTCCGCAACCCGACATCCCCGGCCCCACCAACAACTTCCTCGCCGGTGGCGTTTACGAATTCAACCGCCAGAATGCGGACATCAAGATCAACTACAACCCCTCGAGCAAAAGCTCAGTCTTCGGCCGCTACAGCATCTCGCCCGCACTGATCTTTGACCCGCCCTCGCTCGGTGCTGCCGGTGGCGACGCCCTCGCCGGTGGTCAGCCCGGACGCGCCCCCAGCCGTATCCAGAGCGTCGGCCTCGGTGGCACCTACACCGTCTCGCCAACCATCCTGGTGGACGGCAGCGCCGGCTTCACCCGCCAGCGCCTCGGCGCCGAGAACGTCGACATCGACAAGAACTACGGTACGGACGAACTGAACATCCCCGGCACCAACGGTTCGGACCGTCTGCAGGGCGGCTACCCCCGCTTCGCCATCAGCGGCTTCTCCTCGCTCGGCAATCCCAACGTCTCCAACCCCTTCCTGTTCCGCGACAACCAGTGGGTCTTCGCCGGCAACGTCGGCGTCGTACGCGGGTCCCACTCGCTCCGCTTCGGCGGTGAGTACACCTATTACACGATCAACCACTTCCAACCCCAGGCCGCTTTCGGACCTCGCGGCGGCTTCAACTTCACCGGCGGCTTGACGGCCGTGCGCGGTGGCGCAGCCCCCAATCTCTACAACGGCTGGGGCGACTGGTTGCTGGGCCTCGCGCAGGGCATGGGCAAAGACGTCCAGTACATCAACCCCGCCGCTGTACGCATGCCCGGCTATGGCTTCTACGCCCGCGACAACTGGCAGGTCAACCGCAAGCTCACCATCAACTACGGCATGCGGTACGAATACTATCCCTTCGCCACTCGCGACCATCGCGGCGTCGAACGCTATGACCCGACTCTCGACAAAGTGCTCATCGGTGGACTCGGCAACGTACCCACCGACACCGGCGTCGACACCGGCAAGGGACAAATCGCGCCTCGCTTCGGCATGGCGTACCGCCTGAACGACCGTACCGTCCTCCGCGCCGGCTACGGCATCAGTATCGACCCCAACAGCTTCCGCGCTATTCGCGACGCGTACCCGGCCACGATCTCCTCGCAGTTCTCTGGTCCCTCGTCCTTCCAGGCGGCGGGCAGCCTGCGCACCGGCATCCCAGCCGTCGTCGGACCCGACCTCAGCCAGGGCACCATCGACCTTCCACTTGCCGTCGGCACCGTCACCTTCCCGCAGGTCTACAACCGTGGCTACATCCAATCCTGGAACGCCACGCTACAGCGTGAAATCTTCGGCGGCTTCACTGTCCAGGCTGGCTATGTTGCCTCGCGCGCCATCCGCCAGACAGCCGTCGTCAACCTCAACGCCTCCCAGCAGGTGGGCGGTGGCAACGCCGGACGTGCCCTCTTCGCACGCACCGGTCGTATCGCCAACATCAACCAAACGCAACCCTTCAAGACGTCGCAGTACGACTCACTCCAAACCATGCTCAACAAGCGCATGGGTTCCAGCAGCTTCGGCATCAGCTACACCTGGTCCACCTCCATGAGCTACGCCGACAACAATGACTCGGGGCTCACCTGGCAGATGGTGTCCATGTGGGAACGCAACCGCGCACGCGCCAGCTTTGACCGTCCGCACAACTTCCAGGTGTACGGCAATTGGGAACTCCCCTTCGGCAAAGGCAAGCAGTTCCTGCAAAGCGGCATCGGCAACGTCCTCGCCGGTGGCTGGCAGATCAACGGGATCATGAGCCGTATGAGCGGCACCCCGTTCACCATCGGCACCGCCGGCAACTCTGTCGATTCCCCCGGCAATACGCAGACCGCCGATCAGGTCGTCTCGCAGGTACGCATCATCGGCGGACATGGCCGCAACGAATCGTACTTCGACCCCAACGCCTTCGCACCGGTCACCGCCGTACGCTTTGGCAACACGGGCCGCAACATCCTGCGTGGACCCGGCTTCTTCAACCTCGACGCCAGCGTCTTCCGTACCTTCAAGATCGTAGAAAAGGTGTCGCTCCAGTTCCGTGCAGAAATGTTCGGTGCCACCAACACCCCGCAGTTCAGCAACCCGGGCACGACGGTCTCTGCCGCCTCTCGTAACCCCGATGGCACGGTCAGCGTGTTGAACGGCTACACGGAAATCCTCGGCGCGGGCGGCGAACGCCAGGCCCGCTTCGCTCTCAAGGTCATCTTCTAGCGGTAAACTGGCGGGATGCGAAAAACACCCGCCCTTGCTTCCTTCCTCGTCTTCGGCGCTGCTGCTGCTGTACTCTCGCAAGCCGCGCCGAAGACGGAAATCCTCTGGGACAAGTACGGTGTCCCGCACATCTTCGCCGACTCCATCGAAAACATGTTCTACGCCCACGGCTGGGCGCAGATGCACAACCAGGCCGACCTCCTCCTCCGCCTGTACGGCGAATCACGCGGCCGCGCCTCGGAATACTGGGGCGAAGACAAAGCCCGCCTCGACCTCGACCGTTGGGTACACACCAACGAAGTCCCCGAACTCGCGCAGAAGTGGTACAAATCGCAGGACCCCAAGTTCCGCAAGAATCTCGACGCCTTTGCCAAAGGCATCAACGATTACGCCAAGGCCCATCCCAATCACGCGAGCCCGCAGTACCGTGCCGTACTCCCGGTCTCTGGCGTCGACGTCGTACAGCACACTCTCCGCGCCGTCCACTTCATGTACATGGGCTCGCAAGCGCGCCTGCGTAGCGAAACCGCAGGCCTACTCCGCAAGCAGCGCGCGGAACTTCTGGACCCCAACCTCACGGAACCTCTCGCCGCCGCCGGATCCAACACCTGGGCCGTCGGAGCCTCGCGCTCGGCCAGCGGCAAGCCGATGCTCATCATCAATCCCCACCTGATCTGGGAGGACTTCTACTCGTATATGGAAGTCCATCTCGTCGCTCCCGGCTACGATCTCTACGGCGCGCCGCAAATCGGCTTCCCGGTGCCAGTCATCGGCTTCAACCGCCACACCGGCTGGGGCCGTACCGTCAACACCATCGACACCGTGGACTTCTATCAGCTCAAGATGGCCGGGCCCGACGAGTATGAATTCGACGGCGCCAAAAAGAAGCTGGAAACATCCGTCAAGACCCTCAAAATCAAGCAGGCCGACGGCACGTTCAAAACCGAAAAGCTCACCGTACGCAAAAGCGTCCACGGCCCTGTCGTACTCGACGAGCAAGGCGTCACCATCGCCATGCGCGTCGCCGGACTCGACCGTCCCAAGATGCTCGAGCAGTGGTTCCGCATGGGCGGTGCGAAAAATCTAGCAGAGTTCCAGGACGCCATGCGCATGGTCGCCGTGCCCATGTGGCACGCCAACTACGCCGGCGCCGACGGCCACATCATGATCGTCTTCAACGGCGTCATTCCCCGCAAAACAATGGGCGATTGGGCCTACTGGTCCAAACCCGTCCCCGGCGACACGTCAAAGAACCTCTGGACCGACTATCTCACCTTCGACGAACTGCCCAAGTCCACAGACCCCGCGGCAGGCTTCAACCAGAACGCCAACGAGCCGCCATGGCAGTTCACCTTCCCGCCGCTTGACCACACCAAGTACCCGGCCTACATCGCGCCAGGACCCGAAAGGCTCACGTCCTCGCGCACGATCCGGTCTCTGCGCATGATTTCCGAAGACAAGTCCATTACGTACGATGAACTGCTCGCCTACAAGCACTCAACACGTATGGAACTTGCCGACGCGCTCGTCCCGGATGTCGTAAAAGCAGCGGAATCGGCAACCGATCCCCTAACAGTCGAAGCAGGCAAAGTACTGGCGGCGTGGGATCGCAACACCGACGCCACCAGCCGCGGCGGCGTACTCTTTGAGATCTTCGCCGACAAGTTCCTCGCCCGCGGCGACAGCGTGTACCGCATCCCGTACAACCCGGCCAAGCCCCTCGAATCGTCTATCGGCGTCGCCAATCCCGCGCACTCCAATGCGGACCTCAAAGCCGCAGCCGAAGAGACCAAGCGCCTCTACGGCTCGCTCGATGTCGCCTGGGGCGATGTTCACCGCTTCGATCGCGGCAAGCTCGACCTGCCCGCCAACGGCGCCAGCGGCAAGTACGGCGTGTTCCGCACCATGCAGTTCGCCAAAAAGAAGAACGGCAAGCTGTACGCCTCGCACGGCGAGACCTTCGTCTGCGCCATCGAGTTCGGTACGCCGCAAAAAGCGCAGTGCCTGTTGGGCTACGGCAACGCGTCGCAGCCCGGCTCCAAGCACATTGAGGATCAGCTACCGCTGATGACCGAAAAGAAGCTGCACCCGGTATGGCGCGAACGCGCGGACATCGAAGCGAACCTCGAAGCCCGCGAATCGCTTAAGCCATAAAGCCAAGGTCGGCCGTAGAGAACTTCGCCAGGTTCGGGAACACACGCGCGATCCCCGCAGCGTCCAGCCCGAACCACTTGGCGAAGGTCGCACCGTACTGGTCGAGCGATGTCGAAGGGATCCACACCCCGCGCGACCCCGCATCATCCGGGCCGCCCAGCGCCATCACCGGATAGCGCCCGTACACATCGCCGCCCTTCACCGCGCCGCCCATCACCATGTGATGTCCGCCCCAGGCGTGATCCGTCCCACTGCCACTCGGCTGCAAGGTGCGGTTGAATTCGGACTCGGTGAACGTCGTTACCTTATCCGCCACTCCCAACTGCTCCGTCGCGCGATAGAACGCCTGCATCGCCGCGCCCAATTGCCCCAGCAACTGCCAGTGCTGCCAGGACTGCGCACCATGCGTATCAAACCCATCGAGCGAGCAGAAGAACACCTGCCGCCGCAGCCCGATCTGTTGCCGCAGTTGGATGATCTGCGCCACCTGCTGCATCTGCCGCCCGATGCCAGTTTGCGGGAACGTAACGCCCAACGGCTGCGCACTGTTCAAGCCCTTCAGCAGTCCACTCAACACCAGCGCATCCTGCCGTACTTTGCTCGCCGCTTGAATCAGTTGCACGCCGCTATCAAGCGCCAGTACCTCTTGCAGGCCCTGCCGCCGCGCTGCCGCCGCCTCTTCCGGCCAGAACTCCATGCCATACAGCCCCATGTCGAACCCTGGAATCAGGCTCGCGGACTGCACCGCCTCGCCTTTGCAGAACAACTGTTGCCCGGACATCGACACCGCTGGCGGAAAGCTCGACGTATTGTTCATCGCCGCCACAGCATCTGCCACACGACCCGCCCAACCACTACCTGCCGAGCTATTCGGCGTCCCGGCCTGCATTTGCAATATCTGATCGGAATGCGAGAACAGATTGGTGGGCACCGGTGCCGTACCCGCCAGCACCTGCGCCCGCGTCACCGGCTGCACCAGCATCCCGACATTCGCGACAACAGCCAAACGGCGCTGCGCCCATAAAGGATGCACCGCCTCCAACCCACTCGACATGCCGTATGGCGTGCCATTCAGTGCGGACACCGGCAGTATCGAAGCACTCGTATCCGGCAGCGCGACATTGCCTCGAATCGTACGGTATGCGTTGTATTCCGCCGTCGCCTGCGGTGCCAGTACATTGTTCGTGTCGCAGCCGCCGAACAGGAACACGCACACCAGCGCTTTGTAATCGGTGGCCGTCTGCGCCGCCGCATTCATCGCGCCCAAGGTCATCAGCTTCAGAAAGTTTCTTCTGGAGTTCATTAGTATTGCACCCCGTAATATCCACTCAGCGCAGCCAGATACAAAGCCGTGCGAACCCGTTGTTGATTGTCGTAAGAAGGCAGCACCGCCTTGCGCAGCACAGCCCGAAGCTCAGCCGTCATGCGGCCATAAAACATGCGTTGATTTACGACATCCAGCAGCGAATCGACATTGCCCGCCGCAGCCGTAAACGGCGTCAGATCAATCGAAGGATCGCTGCTCGCGTTGTGAATCACCTGGTGCATCTCGTTGCCCAGCAGCACCGATTCAGTCGGCGTATAAATCTGGAACTCCGGTCCAAACAGCGCCGGATTTCCAGGCAGCCGGTACAGCGGCGAATAGTATCCAAACACCGACTGTGGCGCCGACACTGGCTGACCCATATTCGTGAACACCCAAGCCATCTGTGTGTTACTCCGAATCGTTCCGCCCAGCGTCCGCACAAAGGACACATAGAAATAAATGGGATCCTTCAACCGCCCGTCATTTGGTCCCGCTTGATCATTGCGAGCTTCGGCATCGGTCAGAATCGCCCGCACCACAGCCTTCAAATCGCCGCGAATCCCAGCGCCGTTGTTGGCAAACACCGCCGCCACCCGCTGCACGTACCCCGGTGTCGGATTGCTCTTCACCATGTTGCGAATCAGCCGCAGCGCCACAAACGGACCGACATTCGGATGCTGGAACACGTTATCGATCACCCCGTCCAGATCCTGCTCCACCGTCTGCCCCGCCGGCAATACCGTACCGTTCAGCAAGGTCTTTGCCGACGTATCGTGATTGCCTTGCCGAGGCTCCATCGCCGGCGCCGAGAAGTTCTCCCAGTTCGTAGCCCCCGGTTGCGACCCCGCAGCCGTCGGATACGTCCACCCGGTCAACGCCCGCGCAAACTGCACGACATCCGCCTGCGTGTACGCTGGCGTCCCGGTCGGCGTACCATCCGGATTCAGCAGCACCGTCCCAATCGAAAACAACTGCAGCAACTCGCGAGGATAGTTTTCGTTCGGCCCCGCTTTGGTGGAATTCGCCAGGTCCAGATACTTGCCCATCTGCGGACTCAGAGTGATCTCCCGCAACAGCGTACGGTAGTTGCCAAACGCATTCCGGCTCAACGTCTGCAAATGCGGCACGTACTCATTCGGGTACGGATTCTTATTGGCTGAGATCACCAGGAACTGGCCCAATGCCCAGGCCACGCGTTGCCGCAATTGATCGGGCGCCGTAGCTAGGCGATTCAACGTCTGCGCCGACACCGTACCATTGCTATCCGGAATAGGGATCGCCGTCTCCGCCATCGCAAACTGCTCATCCAGCCACGTATTCACGCCCTTCTGCTGCAACTCGGCGATCATCGCCGGTGTAGGACCAAACGCAGCCTGATCCAGCAATCGCGCCGCCGCCGTGTACGCCGGACTCACCGGTCCTGGAGGATCGCTCGGCGGAGGCGTTGTGGACCCCGCCTGCAAGGTCACCGTAGCCTGCGCGAACTTCGTTGTATCCGCGGTGCTCGTCGCACGCACCACCACTGTGGGCGACGCAGGCATTGCAGCAGGCGCGGTATACAAACCAGCGGCAGAAATCGTACCCGCGGTGGCCGACCAGGTCACCGGTACATTCGACGTAAACGCCCGCGTCGTACCCAACGTCACCGTCGCCGCAGTGGGCGTTACGCTCACCACAATCGGCGCCGCAGCCCCGGCATTCACCGTCACCGGATCGCTGACATTCGCTCCATTGCCCGGATGCGTGATGCGCACCACGTAAGCCCCCGCGGTCGGGAACGTGCCCGTCATCCGCAGCCGCGTACTGCTCACAAACTCGGTCGTCCAAGGCACGTTGTTCACCGTGGCGACAGCGGTTGACAGCAAACTCCCGCCGCTCAAGCTCAACGTCACTGGTGCACCCGATGCAGGCGCGTTAGGCGAAACACTCCACAAATTGGGCTTCGGCTGTACGATCGTCACGCGAGCCGCGCCGATGATCGACGGATACGCGTTGCTCCGCGCCTGTACATTCACCACATTGCTCGCAGGCACCGTAGCGGGCGCCCGATACAGACCCGTCTGGGTGACCGTGCCCGTACTCGCGGCACCTCCCACCACACCGTTCACCATCCAGGTGACAGCATTCGGCGACAGCGGCACGTATGCCGTAAACTGCCGCGTCGTACCTCGCTCCACAGTCGCCGTCTCGTGATAAACAACAATCTGCGCAGTCGCGCAAAGAGACACGGCGCTCGACAGCCATACCAGGCTGGAAATCCGCATAGGGCAGAAACGCTCCAAACTCAGTTGTAATTTGTGTTGACGCCCAGCTCTACGGCCAGGTCATCCAGCAATTCCAAGGCGGGTCTTACTTAAACTAGCGGAAAAACCTTCGATTTCGTACCGTAAATCTCAAAAATAAGCGCTCATCTGGAGAAGATCCGGCGAACGTTCTGAGTAGGCTAAGAACTTGCCTGTAGCAGGAACTCCACCGACAAGGGAAACTCCGGTCCATTCTTCATATGTGCAAGTTCCAAGGGATGGCCCGCCAACGCCGGCGTCCACTCCCGGCACGCGCGTACCTGCAGTCCACATGTGGCAAACGCATTCAGATAGTCCCCGAACTGATGCGCATATACCGGCATACGAACCTCAACGTCGCCATCATCAAAATGCGCCGCGACCCCCGATCGCGAAAGATACGGATGGATCTCGATCACCGCTACCGTGCCACCCAGCCGCAGGATGCGCCGCGCCTCCGCCAAAGGCAATCGCAGATCGCCAATATGTTCCAAGGTCAGGCTGAACAACACCAGATCGGCGGACGAGTCTGCGCGATCCACCGGAGGCGTCAGCATGTTGTACACGCCCAAATCCCAAGAAGCATTGCGTGCTCTCGCCACTGCCAGCATGCCGTCCGAAAAGTCCCGCCCCGCTACGCTACGCGCGCCAGCAGCCTCCAGTACCGCCAGGTTGCGACCCGTCCCGCAGCCGAACTCGAAGACATCCGCGCCATGAGCCAGCCTCGCGATCTCTCCCTGCGACACCACGTGGTTGGCCATAAACACCATCGGATTCTCGTACGTGTCGTAGAAAGCGGACCAGCGATCGTACGCCGCATCCACCGGCAGAAACTCGTTCTTCATGCGCCCGCCACCGGCTCCAGCACCATCTTCATGCCGAACTCCGGCCGCAAGGTCAACAACGCCTTATGCCGCACCACATGCCCCGCCACCAACTTTGGACTCCACCTCTGCGCGATCGTTGCCAGCAGCAGTACGCCTTCCATCCACGCGAACCGCTCCCCGATACACACTCGCGTACCCCCGCCGAACGGCACATACGAAAACTTCGGCCTCTGTGCGACATTCTCCGGCAGCCACCGATCAGGATCAAACCGCTCGGGCTTCGGAAAGTACTTCGCATCGCGATGCATCACGTACGGGCTCATCAGCATAATCGACCCCGGGTCGCACTCGTACCGGTCGCCAATCTTGTACGGCCCAATCGCCTTACGGCCTATCGCCCACGCCGGTGGATACAGCCGCAGCGCCTCCGCCAGCACCATCTCGACGTACTTCAGCCGCGGCAAGTCTTCAAATCCCGGCGGCTCCGTGCCGATCTCCGCCCGCATCCGTGCCGCAATCTCCGGATGTTGCGACAGCAGATACCAACTCCAGGTCAACGCGTTCGCCGTCGTCTCATGCCCAGCCAGAAACAGCGTCAGCGCCTCATTGCGAACCTGCTCGTCGGACATCGCGCCGTCGTCCTCTTCATCGCGCGCCATCAGCAACATCGACAGCAAATCGCCCGTATCTTCGCCGGACGCCCGCCGCTCGCCGATGATCCGGTACACAATGCGGTCGAGCGTATCCCGGGCCTCGTTGAAGCGCCGCATAAACGGCAGCGGCAGCTTTTCGAGCAACTCCGAATACGGCAGCATCACCAGATTGAACATCTCGAGAATCGCCGACAGCGCGCGCCCCACCTCCGGCGCATCCTCTTCGACATTCGCGCTAAACAGCGTCTGCCCGACGATGCCCAACGTCAGCCGCGCCATCTCTTCGGACATATCCACCACTTGCCCCGCCTGCCAGCGATCTCGCGTACGCACGGCCCAATCGGTCATCGCCGTCGCGTACCCGCGCAGCTTCTCCCGATGAAACGCCGGCTGGATCATCCGCCGCTGCCGCAGATGCAACTGCCCTTCAGACGTCAGCAACCCCTCGCCCAGCAGCTTCTTAGACCGCTGCAGGACACGGCTCTTGGTGAAGTTCGATTGGTGCGTTACCAGCACATCGCGTATGTATTCGGGATGCGACAGCAGGTACACATCCTGCCCGCCCAGCCGCAAGAACGCGACATCGCCGTACTGCTCGTGTGTCCGCAACAGGAACCCCGGCGCATCCTTGCGAAAGTGCCGCACCATGCCAAATGGCAGGTAGCTTTTGGGTCCTGGCGGATAGGTCTTCAGTGCTTTATTTCCTTCCGCAAGTCTTCCAGTGCAGCCTCGCGGTCCGCACCCTGCAGATCCGCTTCCAGCCGCCGCAACGCCGTACCCACAATGTCGCGATGGTGCAGTTGAGACCCGAACTCATCCGTCAACCCCAACCAGATATCGTGTACGCGCTCGACATCTTCTGGCCACAACCGCGGCGGGTGCGGACCCAGGTTCACAAACGTCGAAGGCCGCCCCGGCGCGATCACTTCCAGCGAGAACGGCTGCCGTGGTTCGGGCAACTTCTCCCACGCCAATCCGATGCGCCGCGCCAGCTCTTCCGATGCCATTTTTTCAGATACACCGGTGACCAGGCGCGATGCCTTCAACTTCGCCGCCGTCTGTACCATCGCGTCAAACGGATCCACCGCCGGCACGACAAGCAACTCCACAGTCTTGCCCTGTTTCTCCGCCAGCGCAACGACATGGCTGAACAACTGCGTCTCGTAATCGCTAAAGATCTGCGCTTCCGTCAGGTCGTACTCACCAGCGCCCGCAATCTGACGCACGGTCATCACCACAATGTCGTGGCGCCGCAGATTGGTCTTTTCCAAAACCTTGCGCAGATGGTCCATACGGCCGAAGTCGCGAATCGCCACCAGCACCGATCCCGGACGCGCATGCAGTGTCGAATCCACTTCCGGCTGATGTTCGAGGTTGAACTGCTCCATCTCCTTGCTATCGCCCTCGCGACGCTTGGTGATGTAGTCCGAAATGGTGAAGATCAGGAACAGCCCCAAGGTAAACGCCAGTCCGCTGATGGTGGCCATCTTCTTCGAAAACAGATTCGCGATCGCCACAAAGCCAAGCACCAGCGTGATCACGCTCAATCCCAGCGGAAGTTCCTTGCCGCCCAGCTTGAGGTTGAACGGAACTTTGTATTCCTGATCGTGTCGCTGGAACCGCAGCGACAACACACCCAGCGACTTCAGGAAGAAGCTCCACACCACGCCAAACGCGTACGCTTCACCCAGCAGGTACACATCGCCGCGGCTGGCAATAATCGTCGTCAACTGCAGCAGCGTGATCATGTTCACGATCCGGTACGTCGTGCCAAATCGCTTGTGCAGCTTGCGGAACCAGGGCAGCATCACGCCGTCCTCGGCCACGCGATTCAGGACACCGTTCGCGCCGATCATCGACGTATTCACCGCACCCGACAGCATCAGGATGCCCACAAACACCACAAACACACGGAACGCCAGCCGCAACGCGTACGGCCCGGCCAGGTACATCGAAAGGCCGCCAATCAGGTTGTTGACGTACCGTCCGCGCACATCGTCCGGGATGATCATCATCGCGAACACCGTCACAACGCCCGTCGAGATCAGCGCGTAACCGCACACGATGTTCGCCGTACGGCTCAGGTTCTTCAACTTCGGATACGCGATTTCGCGATACACCTGCGCCAAGGTCTCAAAGCCGCTCATCGAAAGCAGCGAGTGTCCAAACGCCACCAGCGCGATCACCGCTGGCAACTGTACCCAGAACGTACCGTGCAGCCAACCCTGCGCCTCTTCGCTCAAATCGACATTGGCAGGCAGCGGCGCAGGAGGAATATTCGCCGGACCCCGCATCAGCAACGTCAGCAAACACCACACCACCAGCATCCCGAACATCACCGTGGCAATCTGCATGATCCGCAGCGCCTTGCCGCTCGACTCATGTATGCCCTTGATGTTCTGCCACCAGAAGTACGAAGTAATCAGCACACCGAACGCCGCCGCAAAGTAGTTCACCGGCAGATGGAAGTCCTGCCCGGCCATCGTACTGAACTCATTCAGCAGCGACCCTAAGTACTGCCCCGCGCTGACGACGCTGATCGGCCCCGTCAGGATGTAGTCGAACACCAGCGCCGACACCGACAGCCGTGCCATAAACGGACCCATCGCGTCGCGCACCACCACGTACACGCCGCCGCGCACAAACATGCCGCAGCTTTCCATGTACACGCTGCGGATCGCGAAGCCGAAAAACATCACAGCCAGCACGAACCATGGGGCGGACTTCCCAATCGCCTGCTCAGCGATACCCCCGGCGTAGAACGACGACGACGCGAGGTCGCTCAGTACAATCGCTGCGCCACGCCAAAAAGAGATGAAGGAGAGAGCCGCCGTGGTCGCTACGACAACTTTCGGCGAAAGCGCCGTGCGGCTCGAATTTGGTGACATTCCCAGCCCCTATTCTACGATTGAACGAGTGGCCGCCACGGCGATCGAAGATTACGCAAACTTCATCCAGTACCAGCTCAGTGCCCACGGGCACCAGGCGTACCTGGTGGGCGGCTGCGTCCGCGACAAGCTGCTCAACCGTCCCGCCAAGGATTTCGACGTCGTCACCAGCGCCCTACCGGACCAAATCGTTGGCCTATTCCCAAATTCCGGGTTAGTCGGTGCACACTTCGGAGTGGTGCTGGTACGCCAGGGCGATCTGCAGGTGGAAGTCGCGACGTTCCGGAGCGATGGCCCCTACCTCGACGGCCGCCGGCCCCAAAATGTACACCTGGGAGCCAGCCTCGAAGCCGACGCCCATCGCCGGGACTTCACCATCAACGCGCTGTATCTGGATTCCCAGACCGGCAAGATCCTGGACCCCACCGGCGGCCAGCAGGACCTGCAACTCCGCCTGATCCGAGCCATCGGAAATCCCGAAGACCGGTTTTCAGAAGACCATCTCCGCATGCTGCGAGCGGTCCGCTTCGCCGCCGAACTGGACTTCACCATCGAGCCCCAAACCCTTGTCGCCATCCAAAACCTAGCGCCGAGAATCCGCGACGTCGCCGCCGAGCGAATCCGTATCGAACTCGAAAGAGCCTTACCAGCGGGAGGCGCAGCGCTGTTCCAAGAATCCGGCCTCGCCGCAGCCTTAGGACTCAACCCCACCTTCCACGCCAAGACCTCGCACATCGCGGTCCACTGGGCGGCGCTGCTGCGGAACCACCCGGACGGCGCGTTCTTCGATGTATTGAAAATCCCGAATCGTGATCGTGCCTGGGCGCAAGCCCTAGCCGCCAACGCGGATCGCACCGGATTCCAGGACCAAGCCGAACACAAGCGCCTGGCCCGTCAACCCTGGTACCCACTCCTGAGCGAACTCACCGGCCGCGACCTCGGCACGTACCCGGCCTCCGAACTCTGGCCCAAGCCCCTGCTGACCGGCGCGGACTTGCAACAGCTAGGCATCCCGCCAGGACCGCAGTACAAGCAGATCCTGCAGGATCTCGAAACCGCTCAGTTAAACGGCGAAATCACGACAAAGGAAGACGCACTAAAGTTTGCAATCGGGACAACCTTCCATGAGGCGGCTGGTCCCCGTCAAGCAAATTCCCAGGAGTGAGGAGCTTTTTTAACTTGGGGACAGTCTGGCACGTCCGACCTGTCCCGGCGACATTGAGCCCAGAAACTGACCCGCTGCGCTGTAGCTGAGCGTGTTGACCAGTTCAGTGCCAGCCGACACGTCCTTCAGCGCTCGGCAGCCCGCGGTTGGCGTCGTACTCATAGGCCACCGTGCGACCACTTACCGGGTACGTCGTGTTTGTGGGGCGCCCCTCAGTATCGTAGTCCGCCGTCTTCAGCAGGACGCCCGACGCCGAACCTCGAACCATCTTGAGACGCTTGGTCACCATCGCACCGTAGTTCTTGTACGAGTATTGCTCCACAAACGTCTGGCCGCAACCGCCACCCGAGAATCGCGTCTTGTACTTCACCGTCGAGACGCGACCTTGATTTTCACGAGAAATCGAGGGTTTGGGAAGCCTACCGAGAGCGCCCGCCTAAGGGCATCTCCCTTGACAGACGCGAAAACTCGGCATAGATTCATAGGGAGAAGCGGGAAGTCTCCGATACTTGTTCGTCTGTAGCTTACGTAAGCTTTTGCTTTTGGCTGGTTTGAGCGTGGCTGATCAGGCTGTCCCCAGTGTCCCCTGGGTCGTGAGCTCAGTGAAACGCGGCTGTAAGTTCATCGTTCCTTAACAGCCGCTTAAGAGGAGGGCAATGAGAATCTATGGTCAATGACTGGCCGGCGCTGCTCAAGCGGGCGAGCGTTCAGGCCCTGTCGCGGCCGGCGCTGGCCTACAAAACGAAAAGGCTCTCCCTCGAACAGAAGGACCGGCAGTGGCTTGCAAGCGGCCCTCCCGTTAGTCAAGGCGAAATACTCCAGTTCGAGGCAAGGCTCGGAGTAGAGATCCCGATTTCATTGAGAGAGTTTTTCGAGACTTCCAATGGCTTTGTGTATGTGAACCATTTAATTGACCGGATCCGGAGCGTTGAGGAGCTTTCGTGGGAGAATCGAGACCCTGAATTGGCCTGGTTGGCAGACTCGTTACGGGAACAAGGCAACGTGACCGATATCGATGATGGAAAGCTGGTAGACTGCGCTGCAAATGCGGCTCGCATCCTCCGGGCACTACAGGTGACTGATTTTTCCGGCAACAGTTCGGTGATCCTGCTCGATCCTGCGGCAGGCGCTCTCGAATGGCCAGCCTTAATTCTCTCTCCTGAAGGTATGATCCAAGAATTTGAGAGTTTCTTCCATGCTGTTCAATATGAAGTCGACCGAACTTACAGCCTCTACGGATAGCTGCTCTGCCAGTTGGGCTGCGGACAGGCCGAGGAGCCGATTTGGATGTGTTGGCGTCCCGCAACCTGAGGTCCGGGACCTGAAGGGACCTGAAGGGGACAGCCTGACGCGCCATACTGCTTCCGGGACACCCCAACCCGTCCCATTGCACTTTTCCAGCGTTTCCCAACCCCCACCCAAACCCCCGCCGCCGCACGACCCCCGAACTCCCCTACCCCAATCGCAAGACCCCCAGCGAATCAGGCAAAGGAAATCCCGCACCTGCCCCCAGCGCGCAACTGCCAAAAACGAAAGAAAACAGAACCCGGGGTGTCCCCAAATCGATAAAAGCCTAAAACCCCAGCGACCGCAGACCTTCCATCACCGACCATGGCACCGGCACAGACCCCAACTCCAGCCCTGCCTTATTCCCACCGTGATAGTCGGACCCGCCCGTCTGCAACAACCCCAGCAGATTCGCGAACTCCAAATAACGCTCACAAAGCGCCGGCGTATGGTCGCTATGATAGACCTCCACCGCCGTCAGGCCCGCCTCGCGCAGCTCCGCCAACAGCGCCAGCTCCCGCTCCGGCTCCCGAAAGTACCCGATCCGTACCGGATGCGCCAGCGACGACACACCGCCCGCAGCCCGTATCCGCCCCGCCGCCTCCGCCAATGTAGGACCAATGCGCTCCACAAAAGCCGCGCCCTCTTCCCCAATCAGCCGCCGGAACGCATCATTCCGATCCGCCGCGTACCCCTTCGCCACCAGTACATTCGCAAAGTGAGGACGCCCGGTGACGCTACCGCCAATCGCCTGTACTTCCTCCAGCGTGATGTCCAGCCCCATGCCGTTCAGCTTCGCGATCAGCCGCAGGTTCCGCTCCGTGCGCGACGTCAGGATCCCGTCCACCCACTCCCGGAACTCCGCCGGCGCACCCTCCGCACCCCGGAAATACCCCAGCAAATGCACGGTTTTCTCTTCATGCCGGCAGGACAGCTCGACGCCGCAGATCAGCTCGATGCCCGCCTTCCACGCATGCGGACGCGCCGCATCGTACCCGGCAAACGTGTCGTGATCTGTAATGGATAGCGTCGTGATCCCCGCGTCCGCCGCAATTTGTACCAGCTCGTGCGGCGTATCGGTACCGTCAGATTCTCGCGTATGGCAATGAAGATCGATCACGGGTTGGGCGATTGGGAATTCGGCTGGAGATCCTCAAACTCAAAGATCTCGCCTGCCGCTGAAAGCCGTAGCTTACCATTGCCCAGTCCCTTGCCGTTGGTGGGATAAAACACCGCGCCGTCCGTCGACTGTCCCGGCTGCAGCTTCACACTCGGAAACGCTACCGCAGAAGCCACCGCCGCGGCCTTCACTTTGGTATTGGAAACTTCCGCAAACGCCGCCTGCCGCCGCTGCTCGTACCCGTTCGTGGACTTGAACCGTGCCTGCCCATACAAGCTCTGTTCATAGGTCTGACCCAACTTGATAACGTCGCCGCGGCCACCCTTTTCGATCAGCTTCGCTACCACCTGCCGCGCGGGCGCCCCTGCCAACTTCGTACCGTCCGGCCGCTCAAAAATGAAATCCTCTGCCTTAAACGTCCATGACGTACGCGAACCATTTTGTACGGCAACTTGAAGTATGGAGTACTCCCGCACATGCATAGGCAGCGGGGCAAACATTACGGTCACACCACCCTTAGTCAGGGTTTGAAATTGCAGTCCCCCGGACTCAAAGCGGATCACCTGCCCGGGCGCCGATCCAGGGAGCAATGCAAGCAGCCATACAGTACAAGCGGCTGCAATCCGGCGGCGGGGGTCCATGACTAGATCATAATCCCTCGACGCACGAAGTTCGCTCAAATCTACCTGAAGCCAGCCGATGAGCGTTACGTAAGAAGGAATCGGATAGGAACAGGAATAGGCGAAAGATGAGCTCAAGCACACTTACGGCATCAGAACAATCAACCTCATTCAGAAGTGTCCAGCTCCCGCGCAGCTTGGGTAAGTCCGCTGGCACACCCAACAATGCTCACGTAAAGAACATGGAGGCGATGATTGCCGCTATCAATCGCAGCCAGGCCGTGATCGAGTTTGAGCCGGATGGAACGGTCATCACGGCGAACGACAACTTTCTCGTCGCAATGGGCTACAGTCTCCCGGATATCAGAGGGAAACATCACCGCATGTTTTGCGACTCGGATTACGCATCAAGCGCCGAGTATCGGCGGTTTTGGGCAGAGCTTGCCGACGGCCGGTTTCAGGCGGGTGAGTTCCGGCGCGTCGGGCGGGGCGGTCGCGAAGTCTGGGTGCAAGCCTGCTACAGTCCTGTGTTCGACGAATCGGGCCACGTCTACAAAGTTGTCAAGGTCGCGGCGGACGTGACCGCAAAGAAAGTGGCTGAGACTGCCGCCATCGATCGCACTCAGGCGGTGGTCGAGTTCAACATGGACGGTGTCATCCAAACGGCAAACCGCAATTTCCTCGATCTAATGGGCTATACCCTTGAGGAAGTCAAGGGCCGCAGCCACAGCATGTTCGTCAGTCCCGCGTACAAGCTATCGGACGATTACCGCCGGTTCTGGCAGGCCTTAGGCCGGGGCGAGTTCCAGTCGAACGAGTTCGAGCGCTACGGGCGGGGAAACAAGTTGGTCTGGTTGCAGGCCACCTACAGCCCGATCTTCGACCTTAGCGGCCGCCCTTATAAGGTCGTCCAGTACGCAACCGATGTCACCGCGCAAAAAGAGCTCCAGAAGAAAGCCGAAGAGTTTCAGCGCCAGTTGAAAGAGAACATGAAGGCGATCGGTTCCGTCGCCTCGATCCTGGCCAGTTCCTCCGAAGAACTCACCTCCGTCAGTACTCAGATCGGCGTCACCGCCGACGAGACCACCCGGCAAACCCAACTTGTCTCCGCTGCCTCGAACGAAGTAGACCAGAACGTCCAAACCGTTGCCGCCGGCGCCGAGCAGATGTCCGCCTCCATCAAAGAAATCTCCCGTAGCGCCACCAACGCCATGAAGGTCACCAACCAGGCGGTGGACATGTCGAACATGACGGCGCAAACCATGAAGCGCCTCGAAGAGAGCAGCAACGAAATCGGTAAGATCATCAAGGTCATCACGTCCATCGCCCAGCAAACCAACCTGCTCGCCTTGAACGCCACCATCGAAGCCGCCCGCGCCGGTGAAGCCGGCAAGGGGTTTGCCGTCGTTGCCACTGAAGTCAAAGAACTCGCCCGTCAAACCGCTCGTGCCACCGAGGACATCGGTCGCAAGGTTGACTCCATCCAGGGTGAGACCCACGCCGCCGTCAAAGCCATCACCGAAGTCAGCGGGATCATCAACCAAATCAACGACATCTCCAATTCCATCGCCAGCGCTGTCGAAGAGCAAACCGCCTCCACCGCTGAAATCAGCCGCAACGTGGCCAATGCCGCACAGTCCACCGCCGAAATCAGCGGAAACATCGCTCGCGTCGCCGCTGCTGCCGAACAAAACAACGAAGGTGCCAAACAAACCAAACAGGCCGCTTCGGAACTCGCTCGCACCGCGGCCGAACTCCAGCAACTGGTCAGCCAGTTCGACAACCACTAGCCATCTTTCCCATCCCACCAAGAGCCGGAATCCAGGGGTTCCTACACTGCGGGCAGTACGTCACTTCCAGACGTCCTGCCCGCACTGACTTTGGTACGCTGCATGCTACCCTCAGTGGTATCGTTTGCGAGCGCCAGCGTCCCGCTAACGCAGCAACAACAGTAGTCCCGCTTTTGAATCACCAATGTCCAAAACATTTCGCCCGTTCGCGCTTGCAGTCGCAGTTGCTTGTGTTTCCGGCACGGCCCTAACCTACCGTCTCTTCACTACCCAGCCTCAGGCAGCCGCTCTGGCAGCCCGCCCGGCTAGCCCCGCCGCGCCGCCCGTGCCTCTGTGGTTTGAGCGCAACACTGGCGAGTACCCTGCACAGGTCCTCTACGCGTCCCGGTCTGTACACCAAACCGTGTACCTCACGCCTTCGCAGATGACCGTCGCCGCTCCCTCCGGTGAAGCCGTCGGCATCTCCTGGACCAACGCGAAGCCCGCCCGCCTCATCGAAGGACGCAAGCCCGTCGCCGCCCGCGTCGATTACTTCCGCGGCAAGGACCGCTCCCAGTGGCGTACCGGCACCTCCACCTCGCGCTTCGGCGAAGTCCGCTACGAGCAGATCTACAACGGCGTCGACCTCGTCTTCCACCCCCAACTCGACAAGCTCGAGCACGACTTTGTCGTCGCCCCCGGCGCGGACCCCGCCCAGATCGGCCTCCGCTTTACCGGCGCCTCCGCCATCCGCCTGGACCAGGACGGCTCCCTCGCCATCCGTACCCCCAACGGCAGCGAGATCCGCCAGACCAAGCCCGTCGCCTACCAGACCATCGACGGCCAGCGTGTCGAAGTCGCCGCCGCCTACCGCATCACCGGCGACACGGAAGCCGAATTCACCCTCGGCACCTACGACACCGCGCAGGAACTGGTCATCGACCCCGTCCTCGACTACTCCACGTACCTCAACGGCTCCGGCTCCACCGCTCCCGTATCCGTGATCGCCGAACCGGGCACCGGTTTCGTTTGGGTCGCCGGCACCACCAATGCCACGGACTTTCCCCTGGCTGGCGCGCCCAACGCCCCCATCCGCGAAACCAACCTCGGCCTGCGCGACATCTTCATCGCCAAGCTCGACCCCTCCAAGTCCGGAGCGGAATCTTTGATCTACGCCGGTTTCGTCGGCGGCTCCGGCTCCGACGAAGCCCTTTCCATGACCCTGGACGTCGAAGGCAACGCGGTCATCTCCGGTAGCACCGGCTCTTTCGATTTCCCGATCGTCGGCTCCATGGATACCGAGATCGAAGGCGGCGTCGACGCAGTGATCCTCAAGATCGACCCGCGTCGCGCCGGTGGCGACGCTCTCGTCTACACCACGTTCCTCGGCGGCGATGGTCTCGACTACGCCACCGCGGTCACCACCGACAGCACTGGCCGTATCATCGTCGCCGGCTACACGGTGTCGGAAAACTTCCCGCTCACCGCCAACGCCATCCAGCGCAATCGCCAGCGTGGCTACGAGCTCTTCATCTCCCGCATCGACGCGAACGCCGGAACCGCAGGCCTGCAGTACTCCACCTATTACGGCGGCAGCAGCACCGACATCGCTCGCGCCGTAGCCGTCAACGCGCAAGGCTTGATCTACGTCGCTGGCAACACCGCGTCGGACAACTTCCCGATTGGCAATGAACCCTTCCAGGCCACCTACCGCGGCGCGGGCGACATGTTCCTCATCCGCGTCGATCCCGAAAAGTCCGGCCTCGACGGCATCAACTACGGCACCTTCATCGGCGGCAACGGCGTCGATTCGGCCGAGTCCATCCATCTCGATGCCGAAGGCAACGTGTACATCGGCGGCTACACGACGTCCAACGACATGCCCATCGGCGGCAACGCTCCGCAAGTGCGCAGCGCTGGCGCGGCGGACCTCTACGTCATCAAGCTCTCCATCCCTTCGAACCAGATCTTGTTCGCCAGCTACTTCGGCGATGGCGGCACCGATGTGGCTTACGCGATGAAGGTGGATGCCGCTGGCCGCGTGTACCTCACCGGGTACACCTACTCGCGTTTCTTCCCGGTCAGCCCCAACGCCCTGCAGCCCCGCCCCTCCGGTATCCCGGATGCCATCGTCGTTGTCATGAACACCAACGCCCCGGCCGCCCAATCGCTCGTCTATTCGAGCTACCTCGGCACCCCCGGCCTCGACTACGGTTACAGCATCAGCGCCAGTTCCGCCTGCTCTATCTCGGTAGCCGGCACCACCACCGGCAGGGCCTTCCCCACTACGACCAACGCCTACGAACGCAATGCCAACGGCTACCCCGATACGTTCGTTAGCGTGATCGACATCTGCCGCTAAGCACAAAACCCATCCGGAGCGTCAAGTTCGCGATACTTGACGCTCCCTTCCGCGACTCGCGACAATCACACCCATGGCTATCCGGGTCGCACTCAATCACAAGACCGTCTACAAGTACGACCGCCTGGTATCCCTGTCGCCTCAGATCATCCGCCTGCGCCCGGCCCCGCACTGCCGCACCCCCGTCCTCTCGTACTCGCTGAAGATCGAACCCAGTAAGCACTTCCTCAACTGGCAGCAGGACCCCCAGGCGAACTATCTCGCCCGCGCCGTCTTCCCCGACAAAGTCGACCACTTCTCCGTAGAAGTCGATCTCGTCGCCGACATGACGGTCATCAACCCCTTCGACTTTTTCCTCGAACCCAGCGCCGAAAAGTTCCCCTTCCAGTACGAAAGCTGGCTCACCCAGGAACTCGCCCCGTTCCTCCGCACCGAACCCGTCGGCGACTACCTCCGCGCGTACCTCGACACCATAGACCGTACGACGCCCACCGCCACCGTCAACTTCCTGGTCAACCTCAACGCCCGCCTCCAGCAGGAAATCGGCTATCTCATCCGCATGGAGCCGGGTGTCCAAACTCCGGATTACACCCTGCAGTACCGCTCCGGCTCCTGCCGCGACTCCGCCTGGCTCCTTGTCCAGATCCTGCGCAATCTCGGACTCGCCGCCCGCTTCGTCTCCGGCTACCTCATCCAGTTGAAGCCCGACGTCAAAGCTCTGGACGGCCCCGTCGGCGCAGCCGAAGACTTTACCGACCTTCACGCCTGGTGCGAGGTCTACCTCCCCGGTGCCGGCTGGATCGGCCTCGACCCGACCTCCGGCCTCCTCGCCGGCGAAGGACACCTGCCCGTCGCGGCATCCCCCGAACCCGCCTCGTCCGCCCCCGTCACCGGAGGCGTCGACCCCTGCCAGGTGGAGTTCGAACACGCGATGTCCGTCACCCGCGTGCATGAGGACCCCCGCGTCACCAAGCCCTATTCGGACTCCCAGTGGACGGCTATCGAAACTCTCGGCCGCGCCATCGACCGCGACCTCGACGCGCACGACGTACGCCTCACCATGGGTGGTGAACCGACTTTTGTCGGCGCCGAAGATGTGGACGCCGCAGAATGGAACGGCGCCGCACTCGGACCCGCCAAACGCCGCCTCGCCGGCGACCTCTTGAGCCGCCTCCGTGCCCGCCAAAAACCTGGATCATTCCTTCACTTCGGGCAAGGCAAGTGGTACCCCGGCGAACCGCTCCCCCGCTGGGCCCTCACCTGCTACTGGCGCAAGGATGGCCAGCCCATCTGGCGCGATGTCCAATGGCTCGCGGATGACCAGCACACCTACGAATACACCTCGGCCCAGGCCGGCGTCTTCGCCAAAACCCTGGCCGAACGTCTCTCCGTCTCGCCGGACTTCGTCAACCCGGCCTACGAAGACCCCATCACCTACATCGATAAAGAAGGCAAGCTGCCCATCAACGTGTCGCCGCTCGACTCCAAGCTCGACACACCGGAAGATCGGGACCGTCTTCGCCGTGTCTTCCAACGCGGCCTGAACGAGCCCACCGGCTTCGTCCTTCCCCTGGCTCCCTCTCGCCGTCACGACGGACCCAAGTGGCAGTCCGGCATGTGGATGCTCCGCGGCCAGCACCTCTTCCTACTCGCCGGCGATTCTCCAGTGGGCCTCCGCCTGCCGTTGAAGTCGCTACCGTACAGCCCGGAAGAAGAGCCGCTCATCCCGGTCGATCCCTTTGCCCCGCGCCGTGCATTGCCATGGGCGCCCAACGCCGCGCCACCAGCGCCACCCAGGCAGACCCGCTTTACGATCACCGCCAGCGACACCAACACCTCGCAGACGGTCTCCGAACAACCCTCCGGCACTTCGTACGACAACGTGGTCCGCACCGCACTCTGCGTAGAAGCGCGCGACGGACGCATGTGCTGCTTCATGCCGCCCCTGCCGCGCCTGGAAGACTACATCGACCTGCTGTCTGCCATCGAAGACACCGCGGCGTCGCTCAAGATCCCGGTCATCATCGAAGGCTACACCCCTCCGCACGACCCGCGTCTGGAATCCATCAAGGTCACCCCCGACCCCGGCGTCATCGAAATCAACGTACCGCCCGTGCGCACCTGGGACGAAGCCGTCGCCAACACCACGGCGCTCTATGAGGACGCCTACCACTCGCGCCTCCGCGCCGAGAAGTTCATGATCGACGGCCGCCACACCGGCACCGGAGGCGGCAACCACATCGTCCTCGGCGCCTCCAACCCCGCGGACTCGCCCATCCTCCGCCGGCCCGACCTGCTAAAGTCCTGCGTCGCGTACTGGAACAACCACCCGTCGCTCTCGTACCTGTTTTCGGGCATGTTTATCGGTCCTACCTCGCAAGCCCCCCGCGTCGACGAGACCCGCAAAGACGCCCTCTACGAACTCGCCATCGCGTTCGAGCAAGTCCCCGGCCCCGGCACCGAAGTACCGCCCTGGCAGGTCGACCGCATCTTCCGAAACCTGCTGGTAGACGTCACGGGCAACACCCACCGCGCCGAGTTCTGCATCGACAAGCTGTACTCGCCGGACTCCTCCACCGGCCGCCTCGGCCTCCTCGAACTCCGCGCGTTCGAAATGCCGCCGCACGCCCAGATGTCGCTGGCCCAGCAACTTCTGTTGCGCGCGTTAATCGCCAAGTTCTGGAAGGACCCGTACAACGAACCCCTCGTCCACTGGGGTACCCGCCTGCACGACCGCTTCATGCTCCCGCACTACATCGAGCAGGACTTCCACGCCGTCCTCGACGACCTGCGGTCGGCCGGTTATGCATTCGACAACTCCTGGTACGCGCCCTTCACCGAGTTCCGCTACCCCGTCTACGGCCGAGTCAACTACGACGGCATCGAGATCGAACTCCGCCAAGCCACAGAACCCTGGTATGTCTTAGGCGAAGAGCCCGCAGGAGGCGGCACCGCCCGTTACGTGGACTCCTCCGTCGAGCGCCTCCAGGTGAAGGTCAAAGGTCTGACCTCGGAACGCTACATCGTCACCTGCAACAACCGTCGCGTCCCGTTGGCCAACACGGGCGTCCATGGCGAGTACGTGGGTGGTGTGCGCTACCGTGCCTGGCAACCGCCATCGTGCCTCCACCCGCTGATCCCGGTCCAAACCCCGCTGATCGTGGACCTCGTAGACGCCTGGTCCAAGCGTTCGATCGGAGGCTGCACGTACCACGTCGCGCACCCGGCAGGTCGCAACTACGAAACGTTCCCGGTCAACTCCTACGAAGCAGAAGCCCGTCGCCTGGCCCGCTTCCAAGCCTTCGGCCACACCCCGGGTCCACTGCCAGCGCTTCCAGCCGAAGAACAGAACCCGGAGTTCCCCTGTACGCTAGACCTCCGGCGAAATCGAAAACCCTAACCCCTACCCCGCTCGAGGCACTATCCCCCAAAGATCGCCTCGAGCGGCCACCCCAATCCCCGCAACCCCAACAACCCCAAACCCCAACCCCCAACCCCCATTCCGTGCCGCTCACGGTGCCAGGCACGGTGCCACTTCGGAAGCGGCACGCCCAGAAAAATCCGACACCCGCAATCTCGTACTCCCTTACCGGAAATTCGGGATGTACTGCAACTGCAGCGATTGCCCACTCGGCATCGAGTACACCACCTTCGATTCATCCCGCGACACGGCAAACCCTCCCAGCGGTAACGGCACCTGCTCCGTGACAGGAATCGTCGCCACCAGTTCAGCGCTTGCCGTCCCGGGCGCCCCTCCAAGCGCCACTCGATACAACTCGCGCCCCGCCCGAGCCGTCTTCACAAAGTACAGCGACCTCGCCGTCACCGCGAAATCCGAGGTCTGCGCCGATTCCACCAGTACCTCCTCTCGCCGTGTCGCGACATGCAAGCGCCCCAGCGCATAAGGCGCCCCCTTACTCGCGAAGTAAAGGTACCCGCCCTGATACACCGGCCGCAAACGGTACTCCGTCCGCTCGTAACGCATCACCTCTTCGCGTTCACTGCCATTCGCGCGCACCCTCCCAAACCCGCTACCGGACCAGTAATAGATCCACTCGCCATCCTCAGACCAGCACGGGCTCGTCAGATTCTCGCCATCCATGGGGACTACCGCGACCTTCCCGCTCTTCACCGTCGCCACCGCCAGCCCGACTCGCCCATCCGCCGTCGATGCCGCGTACACCAGCCGCTCTCCATCCGGCGACCACCTCGGCGGGGACTCGACGTTCGAACTTCCACTCATCTGTCGTAAGTTCGCCCCTGCCACTGTGCTGATCCACACCGAAAACCGCCCGCTCCGGTTGGACAGAAATGCAACATGCGTCCCATCGGGAGAAAGCGCCGGTGCGTAATCGCGACGTCCCGCATGTACCATTGCTACAGGCGTGGACCCCGGCGCAAACTTCAGCTCGAACAATTGGTTTGTCAACGAACTGTTGCTCCCAAACGCCAGGACCCCTTCCTGACCAGTCCCCGTACGCATCGTGACGCTCGAGCATCCACCCGCGTGTATCAGCCGCCGCACGGCGTCTGCCTCGGCCCGCATTCGATAGAGCCGGTACTCAAAGTCACCCACGTAGCCCGTTGCGGAATCGCACAGAATCAGGTCTTGCCCTGCCGGATCCCACGCGAGGCCCATCACCCGCGTCCGGTTCGTCCGCAGCACTTTCGGACCGCCATCTCGCTGCAATTCTGGGGTAAGCGACTGGCTCACCAACTGCTCAGAACCCACTTCTGCATTGCCGTTCGTGTAAACGAGTCTGTATTGGTTTGGAGACAGCGCAGGCGATTGCGCCCAGAGTGCTTCTTCGGAAAGTGGTCGAACTTCCCCGCTCATCGGTGAAATGGCGTAAATCCCATCTCGACCCTCATGATGCAGCGGCGCCAAGATCCACTTCCCGTCTTGTGTCCAGACCAAGTGCCGGTTGTCTCCCCAAAGAACTTGCCGGTTAGAAAGTACGATCGGACAGTGTTCTTGATCCTCTGGGTGAGCCTCGGCGGTCTTCACCGGCGCAAGGCACAACTCAGTCAGTATCTCGCGGCGACCGGGGGCAGACACCCGCCGCAGATACGCGATGGTCGTCCCATCTGGCGACCATGCGGGGCTATACCGGTACGCTGGCCGCCCCCGCGTGGCCAGTGGGATCGGGTCGCCTCCTGCTACATCTTTGACGTATATGCCATTCTCTAGCTGAACCGCCGCTGCCCAGAAGAACACAATACGCTTCAGGTCCGGTGAGAAATCCGCTCCATATGCGCTTCCCGGCAGTTGTGTCAGGTGCAACGATTCCAACAGCGGTGTCCCGGCAGGGGCGACATCTCGTACCCAAGCCCAAACCAGCATCGCCGCTGCTACAAATACAGCCCCTGCCGCTGCCAAACCGCCGGACCATCGTGGACGCCGTTGCTGTGGTGCCGCCGGAACCGCTTGCTCTTCTACGTCGTCGATCCGCCCTGCCGCCGCCAACAACCCCGGCGACTCTCTTCGTTCCACCAACCAGGCATCCAACTCATGCTCGTACGACCACACAGACCCCTTCTGCTGGTGAACATGGCGATGCACGGGTAGCCCTTCGGTTTGCTGCCAGCGCCGGACCGTTCGTTCACTCTTTCCCAGATATGCGGCGATCTGCTTCCACGAATCTAACCGCCCTGCCTCTCGGTGATCCATACTTGGCGTGTTGTAGTTCTCTATCCTACCCGCCGCCTGTTTTGACTGCCACTGCCCGCAACGGACATTTTGGGCATGCCTATTCTGCCGCTGGAATATCAAATAGTTACAGCGCATGCTCAATCGCATGCACGTCCTGCTTTTGCTGTTCCTGGTCGACTGGCAAACCGAATTTCGTACCGCCGAAGCGTACCTCGCCCAGGGCAGCACCACCCAAGCCAAGGTGGCGTTCGAACGGGCGCTATCGCAGTCGGGCGGTACATCAGCCGATAATCAGGCGGCCATACACGACGCTCTAGGCCGCACCGAGTTTGCCTCGGGTCGATTCCGCAACGCCCAACGCTGGTTTGAAAAGGCCGCAGCCCTAGCAACCGAACCCGCTGGTCAAGCGGCAGCTCTCGGTAACCTCGCCAGATCCCACCTGGCGCTCGGCGAACTTCGTGTGGCCAACACCCTCGCAGCCCGCGCGGCTGACCTCCTGTCGTCGTCACCCTCCATCAGCTTATTGCAAGGCCAGATTTCATTCCGTCTTGGGGACCTCCCCGCAGCCCGGCGATCCCTGCAAAAAGCCGTCACCCTCGGCGCCGGATCTGTCGCTCTTGCCGACCTTGCCTTCCTCTCAGCAGCTCCGAACCTCCTTGAGGAAATCATCGACGGCATGCCCCCGGGCCATACCCGTGCCCGTGCCCTCCGCAACCTGGGACTGCTGCAATGGCGGAACGGCGATCGTCGCCAGGCCGTGGCCACCCTCCATCGCACCATCCTCGAACTGGAAGCCGCCGTCGGACCCACACACCCCGATCTCAGTGCGACTCTCACCGACTACGCGGAAGCTCTCGAAAAAATCGGACGCAAGACGGAGGCTCGCGAAGTATCCCGTCGCGCAGCCCTAAGCTCCAACGCCGCAACCGTCGACTGGCGCGACCTCCAGGCCCCCCGGCGCTAGCTGCAGCACCGACTATCGCATCGGCGAGATCAACGGCTTCAGCTTCCCCATCATCTGAAACTCCGTCTTCGGACGCGACAGGTACGCCGACTCATACTTCTTCCAATCCCGGAACGGATTGAACTTCAACCCCGTCAACTGCGCCAGACCCTTCAGCAGCGGATTGGTCGGTATCAACGTCTGATACACATCCTCCTCGCTCCCAAAGTACTCTTCCAGATCCCTGATACTCCCCGACCCCGGCTTCTTCAGCGGACCTCCAGAGCCGCCACCGTACACGCGCCGCAGATTCGTCACCGCACCCAACTCCACCCTGTACATATTCGCAACCTGCACCGCCAGAAACTCCTCCCGCGTTTTGCTCTCCTTCATGGACTCGAAATAGTAATCGATGTTCGACCCGTAGATACCGGTGAACGCGTGGTACATCTCATGCACCAACGTCTCATCGAGTGACGCGTACTCACTCGCACAAGCGGAATCCGGATTGAATGAGATCCTCACATTGCCGCCGTACCTGCCCTGCCGCGTCGTCGAATTGCAAACCCCCGTCGACAACTCATCGAACGAGTTATGCCGCACGATGTAAACTCGCTGGTCTTTCGGCAGGCTTTCAAACACGCACCGTCCGACCCTAGTCTTCGCAATGGCCTTCAACAGTGCGCACACTTCGAACTCGTACTTTTTTGCATCCTCGGACGGATCCTCGATCAGGTCGAACATGCCCGACACGGCCTGCAGGCGGATGCGCTTTACCCACTCCGCGGAATTCCGGATCTTCACCTGCCATGTTGCCGGATCCCGGTCAAAGCCAGCCACGGACATGATGTTGCCGTCATCGTCCCGCGCCACCCCGCCCAGTAACCGGAAGGCCAACTCATTCAGGAAGGACCCGTGGACATAGATCTGGTAAGGCACAAACTGTCGCATCAAAGCATCTAGCGTGATCCGCCCCGCAAGCGGACCAAGCCAAAAGCTCAGAAACGAACCTGCCCGTCAAAGCCTCATCCAGGCAGGAGAATACTCAATGCTGCCCCTGTTGCTGTACTCTGTTGCTCTTCTCGCCGCCGACGAGATCCGCATCGGCTCCAAGCTCGAAACCATCACCATTGAGGACGAGAAAGGCAAACCCAAGGCCGTCAAGCTCACAGAAGGCAAAGGTACCGCTGTGATCTTCGTCGACCCCGCCTGCCAGGCCACCAGGTACCTTGCTCCCACCATCGACGCACTGCAATCGGACTACAAGGACAAGGGCATCAAGTTCCTGATACTCAACCCGGCGACCGCAACGAACGGCAATGCCGCGCGCATGCTCCAGGTCAAGCTCACACCCGCCATGTACCTCTTCGACGAAGCCGGAATGCTAGTCTACCGTGGCCGCGTCGACAGTGCCCCATCGGAAACCTCCGTCAGCAAGCGCGAGGCCCGCGCCGCGATCGACGCTGTCATGGGCAAAGAATCGGTGAAGGAACCCGAAGTTCCCGTGGAAAACGGCTGCCCCTTGCAGACAGCCAACTAAAGCGGCGGCCGCTGGATCTTCCCTACCAGACCGGCAAACTGAATCGGCGTCAGATCCTCCAGGAAGGGCCCGAGGATCTGCAGTCCCACCGGCAACCGGTCGCGCGACGTCAAGGCCACAGGAGCCACGCTCGCCGGACATCCGCTCAAGCCCGCGGGCGAAATCCACGAACTCAAATCCAGGTACGGACGCTTGCCCCCGTACGTCTCCACGATTCGCGAATCCCGTGGCATCGTATGGTCGTGCAAAATCGCCGGGACAATCGACACAGGCGTCAAAAACACATCAAACTCCTGGAAGTACTCGCGCCAGATCCGCCGGATCTTCTGCCGCTCGACATAGTACTTCTCCCACTCCGCGTACCAGGTCCCGCCAGGCGCGCCGAACACCCTTGTGACAAACTGAAAGACCTCCAGGTTCTTGACCGGATCAAACCCCTTCGGCCAACCCTCCACCAACTTCGCCGTCTTGCCTTCCAGGCCTTTGAACACCGGCGCCAAAGCCTCTTTCATATCCGGCGCGACAGGACAAAATGGAGCGTCCGCTACAAAACCCACCCGAAAGTCTTTCAACAAACGTTTGCGCGGTGCCGGAGCCTTCCACTGGTACGCGATCGCCTCCTCCGGCGTCGGACCGCCAGCCACTTCCAGCATCAGTTGCAGATCCTCCGCGGACCTCGCAATGGGACCCGCCACCGACCAATCATTCGGACCCTTAAACTCGCCCGGCGCCGGCGGCATCCACCCCACGCGCGACACCAGATGCACAGTGCTCTTGTGCCCGTACACGCCGCAGTAATGCGACGGGATGCGGATCGACCCGCCGGAATCGCTGCCCAATTCCAGAAAGCTAAAGCCCGCCGCGATCGACGCCGCACCGCCGCCCGTTGATCCGCCGCTGGTACGCTTCTCGTTCCAAGGATTATTGGTCGTACCAACTAATTCGTTAAACGCCTGAATATCCCCGGAATATTCGGGCAAACTCGTCTTGCCCAGGATGATGGCGCCCGCCGCACGCAGTTTCGCCACCGCCACCGCATCTTCTGTAGGGACAAAATTCTCCCAGCGTTTGGACCCCGCCGTCGTACGAATCCCCGCCGTCGCAAACGCGTCCTTGATCGTAATCGGCAACCCCGCCAGCTTACCCGGTACGCGCTTGGTCATCCGCGCGCGATCCGCCTTCTTCGCCTCAGCCAGCGCCTGCTCTTCGCGCAACGTCACAAATGCATTGATCTTCGGGTTGTACCGCGCAATCCTTGCGTACGCGTGCTTCACCAATTCTTCGGAAGAAATGGCACCCGCTGCCAATGCCTTCAACGCCTGCGTTGCCGTCGCGTAATCAGGGTTGAAACTGGGATCGGCTTTCAAACGGGGAAACCGCATGATGAAGGGCGCAGCCGTAAGCAAGGCAGCGGCGGTCCGGCGAGTAGTGGGCATACGAATTATTCTCTCCCGATTCCCGATTCCCGATTCCCGATGCCCGCTTCCCGATGAAAGATATTTGCACCCCGGGTAACAAAAGAAGCAGCCTTGGTGTCCAAAACTCTATCGTTTCGTCGCTAACTCATTTTAGGAGCCCGTTCGTTTGCTGACTTCCGCCTGTCTTCTTCTTTCTGTTGCCTCTTTCTCCGCGCAAAGCTATTCCGCCTCCACCGTTGCCGGTACCACCGCCATTCGCGACGGCATCGCAGCCACAGAAGCCTACTTGCGCCAACCGCAGGGCGTCGCCGTGGATCGCCAGGGAAACATCTACATAAGCGATACCAGCGATTCGCGCATTCGAAAGATCGCCGCTGCCGACGGAAAAATCAGCACCGTTGCCGGCACCGGACGCGCCGGCTTTACCGGTAACTCCGGCGTCGCCACAGAGCTTCGGTTGAACCGACCCACGGGCCTGGTCATTGATCCAACGGGAAAAATTCTCTACTTTGTCGACCGCTCGAACTACCGCGTTCGCCGCGTCGACCTCGAGACCGGCCAGATGACCACCATCGCCGGCAACGGTACCTCTCGCGCATCGGGTGACGGGGAAGCAGCCACCCGCGCCGGCATGTCGCCCTATAGCCTCGCTCTCGAACCCAGCAACCCGGACGTGCTGTACGTGGTGGAAGCGGCCAACAACCGCATCCGCAAGATCACGCTCTCCACCGGCATCATCACCGGCTTTGCCGGCAACGGCACCGCCGGGTTCAGCAGCGACAACGGCCCGGCCCTGAACGCACAGCTTTCGTTTCCTCTTGCCATCGCCAGTGACGGCAAAGTCGCCTACATCGCCGACTGGGGCAACTCACTCCTTCGCAAAGTGGACCTCGCCACCAACGTCATCACCACCGCCGCCGGCGACCCGGACCTTCCCGTCGACTTCGGCGACAACGGCCCGCTAGCGGATGCGTTCTTTTACGGCCCGGACGACGTGAGCATGGATGCTGCAGGCAACCTCCTCATCCTCGACGGCGGCAAGCTACGTCTGGTCGCTGCCGGTGGCAACATCATCACGGGCATCGCCGGAGTCTCCAATCAATCGGGCTTTGCCGGAGATGGTGGCGCGCTCAACGCCGCACGCTTCGCAGTACCCGCACGCGCCATCATCGCAGGCACTGGCGACTACATCATCGCCGACACCGGCAACGGCCGCGTCCGCCGCATCCGCTCCTCGCAACTCAGCACCATCGCAGGCTCGGGCGCGGTCGATGGCAAAGTCGCGACAGAAACCGTCTTCAACCTTCCCGTCGGCGTCGCGCGTGACGCTACCGGCAACCTCTTCCTCTCCGACAGCTACCACTACCGCGTCCGCAAGATCGACGCTGCCACCGGCCGCGTCAGCACCGCCGCAGGCACCGGCATTCCCGGCGTCACCGGAGGCCGTATCGCACTGCCAGGAGGCATGGCCGCCTCCCCCGCCGGCATCTACTTTGCGGATACGGACTCGCACCGCGTCATGCGCATCAATCCTGACGGTTCGTTGCGTCAGATCGCAGGCGCCACCAACGGAGCCTCCGGCTTCAGTGGCGACGGTCTCGCCGCGACCTCGGCCCGCCTCCGCTCCCCGCAAGGTGTAGCGGTCGATTCCGCAGGCAACGTCTACATCGCGGACTGGGGCAACAATCGCGTACGCCGCATCAACCCCGAAGGCATCATCACCACCATCGTAGGCAACGGCCAAACCGCTGCCAGTGGCGACGGCGGACCCGCACTCTCCGCAGGCGTCTCCCCCTTCGGCGTCGCGGTCGATAGCGCAGGCAACCTCTATATCGCTGACGATGCCAACAGCCGCATCCGCAAGTGGACGGCGGGCACTGGCATCCTCACCACCATCGCCGGAGATGGCACCCCCGGCTTCACGGGCGACGGAGGTCCTGCCGCACAAGCCCGTCTGGCGCTGCCCACCGGCATCTCTGTGGACGCGCAGAACAACGTCTTCTTCTCGGACACGTTGAACCTCGCCGTCCGCCGCATCGACGGACGCACCGGCATCATTACGTCCATCGCTGGTAGTGGCGAGCCTTTCTTCAACGTGGAATCCGGCCCCGCCCTCGGCATCAACATGGCGCCCGGCGAACTCACCGTCGAACCTTCCGGCACCATCCTCGTCTCGGACTTCCTCAACGACCGTATCCGCCGCCTCACCCCGCTCGTCCCGCGCAACCTGCTCATGAGTTCCGGCGACGGCGCCACCGGCTTCCCTGGCGGACAACTCGCAATCGCCGTCCGGGTCACCGACGCTGCAGGACTCCCGGTAGCAGGCGCTCTCGTCAACTTCACGCGAGTCTCAGGCTCAGCCACGCTCTCCCGCGCCTCCGTCCAGACGGGACTCGACGGCACCGCCACCATCCAACTCACCATGGGAGAAGTGCTCGGCGAAGTGCGCATCCGCGCCGAGGTCGCAGGACTCACGCCGGTCACCTTCACCCTTACGAATGCGCCGGAAAACACCACGCTCCCAAGCCCCGTAATCCTCAGCCTGCAAGGTGCCCCCGGCAGCAACCCCGCCTCCAAGATCATGGCCCCCGGTGGACTCATGATCATCACCGGCGAAAAGCTCAGCCCCAACACCGCCCTCAGAACCGTCGGCGTACCCGACCTTGTCAACGGCAAGCTACCCACCGTCTTCAACGGAGCCTGCGTCGAACTCACCGGTATGCGAGCGCCGCTCCTCGCCGTCTCCGCCACCCAGATCATCTTCCAGGTCCCGATGGGAGACCACATGCACGGCGTACAGGTCCTGTCCGGCTGCGAAACGCCGCGTCAGGTGTATAGCGAACCGGCCGTAGTAGAAATGATGTCCTACGCGCCCGAGTTCTTCTACTCCCGCGCAGCGGCCGCCGGAGCGACCAGCCGTCCCATCTCCATCACCAGTTCCACCACCTTCGCGCCTGTCCGCAGCGTCAAGCCAGGAGACGACATCATCGTGTACCTCACCGGTCTCGGCGCCACCGAACCGATGCAGGAAACGGGCAAGCCGGTGACAGAGAACGCGCTGCTCCCCATCGGCAGCGTGTCGCTCAAAGTCGGTACCTTGGACATCCCGGCGGACCAGGTCCTCTACGCCGGTACAACAGCGGAACTCCCGGGCGAAGCACTCACCCCCGGAATCCCCCAAAACGTCGGCATCTACCAGGTCCGCTTCATCGTCCCGCAGGACACACCGGACGGTGACCAACCCATCCGCCTCACCATCGGAGGCATCACCTCGCCGGAAGGTGCATCGCACTTGGTGGTCCGCAAAGAGGGCGCAGCGGAAACGCTCCTCCGTCGAGGCTCACAGACAGAAGAAAACGACCGTTCACAAGCCGCCGCCAAAAAGTCCCTCCGCCGCAACTAGTACATACAAACGAGGTCCGGCCCCAACCCCGGACCTCGCCTCGTACCCAGGAATCAGACCTCCCAAAGCCTCTGCTGCAAGCCTCCGCAGGCGCAACATCACGCGAACTCCACTGCACAATCCGCACCTCATTTTGTGGAAGTGTGCCAAGCAAAAGGCTTATCCGAACGAGCCATCGTACCCAAAATGGGTATTTACGTACCCTTTTTGGGTATTTGCCCCTGGTTGGCCTCCGCCGCCGCAGCGGCAATAAACTTCTCCGTCTGCCCAGGCAAACCTTCCGCATGCTTCGCGCCTGCTACCCGGGCCCAAAGCCAGTACAATGGCCCCCGCACCCGGATCTCGACATCGATCGTTGTACCGTTCCCGTCGGGTGTAAACGAATGCACAGTCTCCATCTCCGCCAGCAGCAGTTTGCAGATGTCCGAGTAGCGGTGTGGAGGCTCAAACGCGCCGATGCGGAACCGCAACCGCGGACCACCCTTCGGCTTCAAAACAAACTCGTTCCCCGGTTGAGCCGCGCCTTCCATCCGGATGTACTCGATGTTTTCGTCAATGGACGCCCAGCCGTTCACATCAGCCAAAACAGGCCACAGTTGCTCGGCGGATAAAGAAGTGTGGGCGCTATATCGGTGTGTCCACATGCCGATAATTTTACCATCGAACAATTTGACGATAGAATGAGAAAGAGCATGGACATCCTCGTCGCAGTCCGCGAACTCTACGGCGCCACCCACCGCTTTGACCAGCGAGCCGCCAAAGCCCTCGGCCTCCACCCCAGCGACCTTCGCTGCGTCAACGCCCTGGAATCCGGCCCCCGCTCCCCTTCGGATCTCGCCGCCGAACTCGGCCTCAGCCGCGGCGCCATGACCGCCCTTCTGGACCGTCTCGAAGCAGCCCAACTCATCGAACGCGTCCCCGACCCCGATGATCGCCGCCGTTACGCTGTGCAACTCCGCCAGTCCTTTTACCGCCGCGCTGCACGCGTCTACGGGGAACTTGGGAAATCCATCGGAGCCGCCTACCCCAGTCCGAAGCAAGCCGCCCAGGTTGCCAACGCTCTCCGTCAACTTTGCGAAGCGTTCGACGCTTCCTTACGCGAGTAAGGCACCCACTCGTCAAACTGCTCCGCCGACACCAACCCCAGCGCGACCCCCGCCTCCTTCAACCCCATTCCCTGGTGATGCGCATGCATGGCGATCTTCGCTGCTTTCTCGTACCCGATATGCGGATTCAGCGCCGTCGCCAGCATCAGCGACTGCTCCACATTCGCCCGCATACGCTCCGCATTGGGACGCATCCCCTCCACGCAATGCTCCCGGAACGACCTGCAGCTGTCCCCCAACAACTCCGCCGACTCCAGCACATTGTGCAGAATCACCGGCTTGTACACATTCAACTGAAAGTTCCCCTGCGACCCCGCAAACGCCACCGCGTGATCGTTCCCGAATACTTGCACCGCCACCATCGTCAGCGCCTCACACTGCGTCGGGTTTACCTTCCCCGGCATGATCGACGACCCCGGCTCATTCTCCGGCAACACAAGCTCACCGATCCCCGCCCGCGGACCCGACGCGTACCACCGGATATCATTCGCGATCTTCATTAACGCGCCGGCCAGCACACGCAGCGCACCGCTCATCGCCACCATCGCATCGTGCGACGACAATGCCGCGAACTTGTTCCGCGCGCTCACAAACGGCAAGCCAGTGTCCTTGGCCACCCGCGCCGCCACTTCCTCGCCGAACCGCGGATGCGCGTTCAACCCCGTCCCTACTGCCGTACCGCCAATCGCAAGTTCGTACAACCCAGGCAGCGCCTGCCGGATGCCCGCTACTGCGTCTTCGATTTGCGACGTCCATCCCGACACCAACTGCCCGAACGTCATCGGTACCGCGTCCTGCAGGTGCGTACGCCCCAGCATCGCCAACCCGCTGAACTCCTCCCCCTTTGCCGCCAGCGCATCCCGCAGCGCCACGACTTCCGGAAGCATCACTCGTTCCACAAGCGACGCGGTCGCCATATGCATCACGGTTGGAAACGCATCGTTGCTAGACTGCCCGCGATTCACATGATCATTCGGATGCACAGACGCCTCGCCCAGTTCAGACGCCCGCCGCGCGATCACCTCATTCGCATTCATATTCGACTGCGTGCCGGACCCCGTCTGAAACACCACCAGCGGGAACTCCGCATCCCACGTTCCCTGCGCCACTTCGGCCGCCGCCCGCGCAATCATCGCCGCCGTCTCATCCGGGATCTCGCCCAATGCCGCATTCGCCTCCGCCGCGCACTTCTTCAATACGCCAAACGCGGCAATCACCGGGCGGCCCCACCGGAACCTTTCGACGCCGATGCGAAAGTGCTGGAGCGACCGTTGCGTTTGCGCGCCCCAAAGCCGGTCTGCGGGAACCTTCACTTCACCCAAAGAATCGTGCTCGATGCGTTCCATGCCATATTGACAGGTAGAAATCTATGTCCGTTTCAAAGCTCGCCCCGTTGCTCGTTGCCGCTGCGGTTTCCGCCCAGAATTACGACATCGTCATCGCCGGAGGCACGCTCGTTGACGGCACTGGTTCACCCGGCCGCCGCGCCGACATCGCGATCACAGGCAACCGGATCGCTGCCATCGGCGACCTCAAATCTGCCGCCCGCAAGCGCACCATCGACGCCACCGGCCACATCGTCGCTCCAGGCTTCATCGACATGCACAACCACTCCGATGACACCCTGATTGACGACCCCAAGGTCGAAAGCGCCGTACGCCAGGGCATCACCACCATGGTGCTCGGCGAAGGCAATTCCGCCGGACCCATCGACAAAGGCATCCGCGAATTCTCGACGATGGGCGAGTATTTTGACTTTGTCGAAAAGCGCAAGGTGGCCACCAACATCGCGTCGTACGTCGGCCAGACCCAGATCTGGACGTACATCAAGAAGTACGCCATGGAACCCGCCACTCCCGAGCAGATGGAGAAGATGAAGGCCGAGGTCGCCAAGGCCATGCAGCAGGGCGCCATGGGACTCTCCACGTCGCTCCTGATGCCGCCGTCCAGCCTCATCACCACCCCGCAGCTAATTGAACTCGCCAAGGTGGCCAAGCAGTACGGCGGCATCTACTCGACCCACATTCGCGACGAAGGCGCAGGCGTCTTCCGCTCCGTTGCCGAAGCCATTGAAGTGGGCCGAGGCGCGAACATCCGCGTCGACATCATCCACATCAAGGTCGCCGACAAGAAGTACTGGGGCCAGATGAAAGAGGTGATCTCGATGATCAACAAGGCCCGTGCCGAAGGGCTCGACATCCGCGCCCACGTCTACCCCTACACTGCTGGACAGAACAATCTCCGCGCCATCATTCCGCCCTGGGCGCACGACGGCGGCAACAAGGCGATGCTTGCCCGTCTTCGCAATCCCGCAGACCGCGCCCGCATGAAGAAAGAGATCCGGGAAGGCCTCCCCGGCTGGTACAACCATTACCTCGCCACTGGCGGAGGCTGGGACGGCATGATCGCCGTCACGCTCAAGAGCGACAAGTACAAAGCCTTCACCGGCAAACGCATGGGCGAGATCATCAAGGCCAACAAGGCCGTAGGCGACGACGTCGACATCCTCTTCGACGTCCTGCTGGCAGAAGACGGCAGCGTCCCCTGCGTCTACTTCCATCACTCCGAAGCCGACATGACCCTGGCCATGAAGCAGCCGTTTACGTCCATCGGTTCCGACGGCGCAGCCCTTGCCATTGATGGCTCACAGGCCAAGCGCAGCATGCCCCATCCCCGCTGGTACGGCACGTTTCCGCGCGTGCTCGGCCGCTACGTCCGCGAACAGAAAGTCCTCTCGATGGAAGAAGCCGTCCACAAGATGACCGCCATGAACGCCGACAAAATCGGCATCAAAGATCGCGGTTTGCTCAAAGAAGGCTATTGGGCCGACGTCACCGTCTTCGACCCCGCCACCGTCGCCGACCGTGCCACTTACGAGAACCCGCATCAGTACCCCGTAGGCATCCCGTACGTCATCGTCAACGGCCAACCGGTCGTCGACGCAGGCAATCACACCGGAGCACTGCCCGGTGCAGTGCTCCGCGGTCCCGGCTACGGCAAGAAATAGCGTGATACTTCGGGCGGTTCCATCACTCAGGACATGAGCGGAATTACGTGGATCCTTCGGAACAAAGTAGCGGCATCGCTGTGCCTGATTGTGGTGCTCCTCGCCGCAGCCTTTCCCTTGACTGCCGGATCTGAGGACCTGGAACTATGCGGCTGGACAATTCGACCGGAGGACGAGTGGTATCCTGTCGTCTACTATATGCTCCTGATGGGGCGTATATTCGCGGGAACCTTCTTCGGAAAAACTCCACCGATTGCGCCTCCGTTTGAGCCCAATCTCGGACAGTTTGCCGCCAACGTCCGCTTTGCCTCTGCCACCTCCAGTTGGAGCTTCTCGCTCGACAATGGAGGCCGCGCCGAGCTCCGCATGCGCTCCGGTCGCGACACCTTCGAAATTGTCGCTTTGTCTCTCAGAGACGCAAAGCAGCCCATCGCCCTTGGCGAGGACCTCCTCCCTGGCCGCGTCAACTACCTCATCGGCAACGACCCTTCCAAATGGACCACCAACGTCCCGCAGTACGGCAAGGTTCGCTACCGCGAAGTCTACCCCGGGATCGATGCCGTCCATCACTTCCAAAACGGCCGCATCGAAACGGACTTTGAAGTACGCCCCCATGCCGATCCACGCCAGATCCGTGTGCGCCTCGAAGGCGTCAAGCGTCTCTCCATCGACCGTACAGACGGCAGCCTCATCATGCTCGCGCCCTCCGGTCAGGAGGTCCGCTGGGGCCAGACTCGGATCTTCCAGCGCGACAACAAAAAACCGGTTTCCGGCGGCATTCGCGTCCTTTCGGACGACACCGTCGGCTTTGACCTCGGCGACTACGACCGCTCGCAAACTCTCGTCATCGACCCTGTGTTGAACTATCTTTCCTACGCCGGACGCAACGGCAGCGAAGGCTTCCTGCGCGGCGCTACCGACGCCAACGGCAACTACTACGCGGTCGGCGCCACCGGCGACCCTGCCTATCCTGCTTTAGCGGGAACCACCTCAGGCCCCGGCGTACCCACACAAGGCCGACCCAACGCGATCCTCGCCAAAACCAACGCCGACGGATCGCAGATCCTCTACACCACCCACTTCGGGGGCACTTCGGCGGATGTCGCCAGCGCCATCACACTCGACAGTGCAGGCAACATTTACGTCACCGGGTCGACGAGCAGTCCCGACTACCCGGTTTCCAACAATGCCTACCAGCGCACCATCCCGCAAGGCGACAAACTGGCGTGCTTTGTCACGAAATTCAACCCGTCTGCCAGCGCGATCCTGTACTCGACGTACTTCAACGGCACTGGTGGTGAAGGCTGCACTGGCATTGCGCTCGACAACGCAGGCGCAATCTACATCGCGGGTTTCACCAGCTCGCAGAACCTGCCCGTCACGCCGGACGCCTTCCAAACGTCCTTCCGCTCGGGAGGCGGTCAGGCAGTGCGCGGCTTTATCACCAAGTTCAACAGCGCTGGGACGTCGTTGATTTACTCCACCTACCTCGGAGGCTCCGGGCGCGACACCATCTTCAGCCTTGCGGTGGATGCGGAAGGCGCGGCTTATGTCGCAGGGACGACCAATAGCGGCGGCACTTTCCCGGTAACGCAGGGTGCGGCGCAAACCACCTACGGCGGATCGGGCGGCATCCTCGATTTCAGCGGTGGCGACGCCTTTGCCGCCAAGCTCAGTCCCGATGGATCGAGGCTGGTCTATGCGACCTACATCGGCGGCCGCAATGATGACTTTGCCAACGCGATCGCCGTCGCTCGCGATGGCTCTGCGTATGTGGCAGGCTCTACCGTATCCACCAACTTCCCCGTCACTGCAGGCGCGGCGCAAACCACCTACGCCGGTGCCGGAGGCTTTGAAATCGCCGGTGGCGACACGTTCCTGGTAAAGCTCAATCCCACCGGTTCCGCCTTCAGCTTTGCCACGTACCTGGGCGGCGCGAAGGACGAACGCGCGACCTCAATAGTGCTTGATAGCGAAGGCAACCCCTGGATTGCCGGCCATACGCTGTCCGAGAACTTCCCGGTCACTGCAGACGCCATGCAGCGCCGCTTCGGAGGTTTCGCCAATGACATGTTCAATGCCGGCGACGGCTTTATCGCCCGCCTCAGTGCCGACGGCTCCAAAATCGTCTATGGGACCTATGTCGGCGGTTCAGCGGGTGAGTACGTGAGCAGCCTGTCTACCACGCGGGACGGCAAGAGCATCCTCTTTGCTGGGGCTAGCGCATCGCGTAACTTGCCTGTATCGAGCAATGCCGCACAGCGCCAAGGAGGCACTGGCGAACCTGCCTACGCGCCCTTTGGCGACGGCATGATCGGCCGTATCGATGTGGACGCACCAACGGTCGCAGAGCCGATCAGCGTCGCGCAGGTGGCCAACGCCGCGAGTTTTGCATCGGCCGGAACCGTGTCGCCCGGTATGGTGATCGCCATCGACGGACTCGGCTTCCGCCCCGAATCTTTGCAAGTTGTGATCGGCGGTATCAATGCGACTGTCGTACAGGTGCGACCCACCCGCATCTTCGCAGTCGTCCCATCTGGCGTGGACGGAGCGGGCTCGGTGGATCTGGTGGTGAAAACTCCCGCCGTATCCTCTGAGCCCGTCGCTCTCACGGTTGTACCCGCGCTGCCCGGCATCTTTACGACGGACGGTTCCGGTACCGGTGGCGTGATCGCCTTCCACCAGGACGGCACGACGAACTCGCCCGACGCTTGGGCGCAGGTGGGTACCGAAGTGACGATCCTCGTCACCGGTGAAGGTAAGCCTGGCTCATCAAACATCACTGTGCGAGTGGGCGACGCCGACGCGGAGGTATTGTCCGTCGCGCCGATGCCCGACTATCCGGCTGGGTATCTTGCCGTGCGCTTCCGTGTGACGATGGGCCTGGCATCCGGCGAGGCGCCCATCGTACTAAAGGCCGGGGACGTGGCCAGCCAGGACGGTGCCCTACTGTACGTCTGGAATCCGTAAATGATCGTTCGAGCATTCTGGGCGGTGGGGATGGTTGTCTGGTTCTTCCTGGCTCTCCACCGCCTATCGCGCAATTCCAAGTGGAACGCCAACGCTGCTGCCACGGCGCTGTTTGCCACCATGACCGGTGCGTTCCTCGTCAGCCGCTACGGCTTCCATACCTATGACTCGACGCTTGCGCTTGCGGGCGCTGTCGTCACCGCGTTCCTCTACCTTGCTCTCACGCGGCGCCTCGGCCAGTGGTTTGAGCTTTTAGCGGCCGCCACTTGGGCCTTCCCCTTCGCCTGGATCCCTGTCCGCCTCGGCTGTGTGGTCGAACAGGCGCATGGCGGCGTAGCATCGGATTCGTGGATGGCGCTCACCTTTCCGGACGGCGTTACCCGTTGGGACCTCGCATTGCTGGAATTCCTTTGGGCGGTCTTTGTGGCTGCAGCGCTGGCCGTGCGACCCAAGTTACCGGCCGCCATCTTTGTACCGGCTACGCTGGCGCTCTTCCGACTGGCCATCAACCCGCTGCGAACCGGCCCTCCCGTTTACCTCTCCTCCGCGATCCTCGGGCTCTGGGCATTCTTCGTCTGGCTCCAGCGGAGGCGCTTCGATAGAATGAACGCGTGATCGTAGGTCGTCCGGCAGTTGTGTTGTTCACCTTCTCGGTCCTCGCCTCCGCGCAGGACTTCCGCACCACTGCGTATCCGGTGCTCGAAAAAGCAGGGTGTCCCAAGTGCCACTTTGCCGATGGTGTGGCATCGGCGACGCGACTGCAGTTTCCCGAACAAGCCAACCCTGCCAAGCTCGAAGCGTTTGGCCGGTCTTTAGTGGAACTTGTGGATCGTGCCAACCCCGCCAACTCGCTGCTGCTACGCAAGCCGACTGGGCTTGTCGCGCATGCGGGTGGCGTCAAGATCAAGCCCGGCTCGACGGACGAAGCCGCGTTGCTCGCCTGGGCTGTCAAGCTATCCAAGTTCAGCGATGAACAGGTTCGCGAAGCCGCCAACTTCCGCAAGCAGGAAGCGGCGGGCGTGGGGTACGACAAGGCGCAGACGTTTTTGCGCCGCCTGACGCATCACGAGTACAACAACATCGTGCGTGACCTGTTGGGCGACACGTCGCAACCGGCCAATCAGTTTCCGCCAGAAGATTTTGTCAACGGGTTCAAGACGCAGTACCAGGGGCAAACGATTTCGCCGTTGCTGATGGAAGCGTACTCGCAAGCTGCCGAAAAGATCGCTCGTAACGCGATGCGCCGGGGGACGCTGAAGGCCGCGCCGGGCTTTGTGTCGACATTTGGACTGCGTGCGTTCCGGCGTCCGTTGCGTGCGGATGAGAAGCAGCGGTACGACGTGCTGTACACCAAGGGCGGACCGCAACTTGTTGCGGAGGCGATGCTGCAGTCCCCGTCGTTCCTGTTCCGGCTGGAAGATACGGCCGATGCGGCGTTGAAGCCATATGCGGCGGCGAGCCGGCTGAGCTTTACGCTGTGGGGCAGCATGCCGGATGACGATCTGCTGGCGGCGGCCGCGAAGGGATTGCCCGACGTCGAACGGCAGGCCAAGCGGCTGCTAGATAATGAGCGCGCCAAAGAGAATCTGGACGAATTCACGGCGCAGTGGCTTCGGTTTGATCGCATTCTGGGCACCGCCAAAGATCGCCGCCGTTATCCCAAGTTCAATCGCGAAGCCGCTGTGGCGATGACCGAAGAAGCGCGCCGTTTCATCCGCGACCTGGTGTGGAACGATCGCAACTTCATGGAGCTGTTCACGGATCCGCATGGATATGTGAGTGCCGACCTCGCGGCGATTTACGAGGTTCCGGCACCGGCGCGCGAGTATGATCGTGTGCCGTTCGATCCGAAGTCCGAACGCGGCGGCTTGCTGGGGCAAGCGCTGTTTCTGGCGAGTACGGCAAAGCCCGACGATACGTCGCCGACGGCACGCGGGCTGTTTGTTCGGGAACAGCTATTGTGCCAGCACGTGCCGCCTCCGCCGCCGGGCGTGGATACGAACTTGCCGGAATTGTCAGAGGCTCGGCCGTTGACCAACAAAGAGCGCTTGAACGTCCATCTGTCGAGCCCGTCCTGCGCGAGTTGCCATACGCTGATCGACCCGATCGGGCTGACGTTTGAAAAGTTCGATGCGATCGGCGGGCGTCGCGAAGTGGCAAAGATTCTGTTTCCGTCAAAGGACGAAGACAAGAAGCCAAAGATCGTCGAGCTGCCGCTCGACACGACGGGCTATGTCGCGGGATTGTCGCCGACGCCGTTTACGAGCCCTAAGGTGTTGGGCGAGGTCCTGGCCAAGAGTGAAGCGTGCCAGGAATGCATGGTGAAGCAGATGTACCGCTTTGTTGTGGGGCGCATGGAGACGCCGGCGGATCGCCCGGTGATCCGCAAGCTGACCGATAAGTTCCGTCAGTCGCAGTTCCGGTTCCGGGAGCTGTTATTGGCGCTGGCAGTAGAACGCGCGTCGCTGCGATAACAGCAAGAGTGCCTACATCGGTTGCTATCATGCGGGCATGAAGAAGCAGGCCCCCGCAGAAGTGCAGTACGCGATTCGGGGTGTACCTGCGGACGTCGATCAGGCACTTCGCAAAAAAGCCGCCCACAAGAAGCAAAGTCCAAATCGACTGATTCCGGAAGACCTCTCCGCCGTCACTCGCGAAGATCGTCCCAAGGTGGATTTCTCGGATGTTGTCGGTGGGTGGGTTCCAGATCCGGCGTTTGATGAGACTATCGCGAGCCAGCGTCAGATTGACCATCGCAAGTGGAAGTAAGAGTTGCCCGGCGACAGCGCTGGAGAACAATCTGACCCTGCTGACCAGGGATCGCCATTTCACAAAAATCCCTCAGATACTTCGAGCGTAGCGAGCTGATAAACTTTCGTTAACGACAGGAGGCAGTTCTTCCCATGGCCAACGTCATCACGAAGCGAGTTCGTATCTCACGCCGCACTTTGCTGCAAGGGCTGGCGCTGCCGCCTTTGGTGTCGATGTTCAATTCCACCGGCACCGCATACGCGAACTCCGGCGCGCCGATTGAGAGCCGCTTTGTGCTTTGGTTCAACGGCAACGGCGTGCCTGAGCGGTATTGGATTCCCACGGAAACGGGCACGAATTTCCAACTGTCGCCTTGCCTGCGGCCGCTCGCGCCGTTCCGCGATCAACTGCATGTGTTGTCCGGCCTCGATAACGCTGCCGCCGCTTTGCCCGGACCTGGCAACGGCCATCACAACTCAATGAGTGCGCTGGTGAGCTGTACGACCTTCACCGGTCGCGGCGCCGGTGGCATTTCCATCGATCAGGCGATTGCCGGCAAGATCGGTGGCGATTCACGCTTCCGTTCGCTGCAGATTGGTGTGTCGCAGGAATCGTTTGGCGAAAGCATCCAGCGCAATATGAGCTGGGCCGGTTACGACCGTTCGTTGCCGCCGGAGATGATTCCGCACCGTCTGTTTGATCGCTTGTTTGGTGCGCGCGAGCAAGGTTGGGTGAATCGTAAGCGTTCGATTCTCGATACCGTTCGTGAGGATGCGAAGGCGTTGAAGTCCAAGCTGCCTACGGATGATGCGCAGCGCGTGGACGACCATCTGGCATCGGTGCGCGACCTGGAACGCGCCATTGCCGGACTGCCCGATGAGTACCGTCGCGTGGATCCGCCGGAGTTCGACGGCGACATGAAGGACTGGCCTCGCATTGCGAAGATCCAAAGCGATCTGCTCGCGCAGGCGTTGATCACGCGGCAGACGCGTGTGGCGTCCTATATGTTGACCAAGTGCCAGGGCCTCGCGCGCTTCCCGTGGCTCGGGTACACCGCCGCCCGCCATCATGACTACACGCATCAGGACGGCAAGGCTCCGGGCGCGGACGGTCTCGATGGGCAGCGCATTCTGCGCGACATCTGCAAGTGGCACGTGGAAGAGTTCGCGTACCTGATGGCGCGGCTGAAGGCCACTCCGGAAGGCGATGGTACGCTGCTGGACAACACAGTGCTGCTGTTTGTCCACGAGCATGCGGAAGCCAATAGCCACAAGAACAATGGTCTTGCGGCGATCGTCGCGGGTAACGCCGGGAAGCGTCTGGCGCTGGGGCGGCATTCGAAGGTGACGGGTACGGTGGGCGATCTGTACTTGACGTTGGCGGACGATGTCATGCAGTCCGGCCTTGGAAAATTCCCGACGGCGCAGAAGAAGATGAGCGAGGTCCTGGCTTAGTTCCGGATCACGCACTGCGGCAGCGCTGTTCGCAATTGTTGCAGTCCGGCCTCTGTGATTTGGGTGTCCTTTACATCCAACTCACGGAGGCTTTTCCATTCCTTGAGGACTCTTACTGCTTCGTCCGTTACTCGCTTGGATTTGTGCAGACTTAAGCGTTCGAGCTTTGGCAGGCCTTTGCGCAAGGTTTCCAGACTGATTGCCGTGATGTTGGTGCCTCCGATGCGGAGTTCGCGGAGGTTTGGCAACGATGCGATGGCGGCGACGCCGGACTCGGTGAGGCTGACGCTCCAGAGGTTGGAGTCTGTTCTTTGCGCTCCGCTCACGTCCAGGTACTCGATGGTGGGCATGAGGCGGAGGGCTTGCATGCCGGTGTCGGTGAGCTTGTTGCCTCCGATGGTGAGTTCGCGAAGTTTTGGCAACGTCGTGAGTAGCTCGATGCCGTTGTCGGTGATCTGCGCGAAGCCTGCGTCGATGGATTCCAGTGTCGTCAGCGCGCCGAGGTAGCCGAGGGTGGTGTCGGTGATCTTGGTAGCCCGCAGGTCGACTTTGCGGAGCTTTTTCCAGCCCTTTACGGCGGCCACGCCTTCGTCGGTGATGAGTTCGGCGTAGCGGAGGTTCAGCTCTTCGAGGTTCGTTAGCCCTTTCAACTGCAGCAGGCCCTGGTCTGTGATGCGGGTCATCGACAGGTCCAGGCGCTTGAGCGTGGATTGCTGTGCGATGGCCGGCATGTCGGCGTCGGTGATCCAGCAGGAACGCAGATCGACGACTGCTGGGGTACTGGAGCCGCAATCGGCGGCGAGTAAGAGAGCGAAGACGGCGATGGTCATCAACTGCCCCTCCGGTTGGGGAGTTTGGAGTCACGATCCCAGACGATTCTGGTGTCCGGCAGGGCGGCGGAGAGGCGCTTGAAGCCGTCTTCTGAGATCAGCGTGTGGTAAAGATTTAGCAGCTTCAAGCTGCGCATTTCAGACAGTGTCGCGACGGCAGGATCGCCAATGTTGGCGCTATCGAGACGGAGTTCCGTGATGGGGAGCGTGGCGATCTTCTTGAGGCCATCGTCGCCGAACGAGGTGTAGTCGAGGTTGAGAGAGTGTAGCTGCTTGAACGCCGCTAGCGTGTCCGCGGTGGTATTGTCTACGCGGGTGCGTACGGCCTCGATGCGCTTGAGGTTGGTGAGCGGCGCGAGTGCGGCGAAACCTTTGGCAGTGAAGCGGCCGTGGTTGAGCAGCAGTTCTTCCAGCGTTGTGAGCTTTGCAAGGGCGGCGAGCGAGGTGTCGCCGGTGTCGGTGCCGGTGAGGTCCAGAGCGCGCAGCGGTGCGCGACCTTCGGTGCCCAGTTTCGCTACGCCTGCTTCATCCAGATCGGTGTAGGCGAGGTTCAGGCGTTCCAGCTTTTGCAGGGCGAGTACATGCGTGATCGACGGCGTTTGGATGTGGTTGGAACTGAGGTCCAGGTCGGTGAGGTTGGGCGGTAGGGGCGCGAGCGTCTTTACCAAGGTGCCTGAGATGTTCAGGGTGCGGAGCTTGGTGAGGCCCGCGAGCGACGGGAGGCCGCGATCGGAAATCGTGGTGGAGCCGAGGTGCAAGGCTTCAAGCGAGGGGCACTTGGCTAGCGCTGCGGCGCCGAGGTCGCCAACTTCGGTGGCGTTCAAATCGAGTTCGCGGAGTTGGGGCAGGGCAGCGAGTACGGCGATGTGTGCGTCGGTGACTTGGGTTCGCGCCAGCGCCACTGTGACGATGTGCCCCTCGCGCATTTCCACGCGACCTCGCAGGCCGGTTTGAATCCACTTGGCGATTGCGGGCTCTGGTGCGCCGACTGCGGGAACTGCGGTGTTGGTCTTGCCGCCCATGTTGACGGAACCGCTGAAATCCACCTTGCATTTGGGCAGTGCGGCGCGCAGTTGTTCGACGCCAGAAGCCGTGGCGCGGGTGTAGCGGAGGTCGAGGAAGGCGAGTTCCTTGAGAGTGCGCAGTTTGGCTACGCCGGCGTTGGTGAGTTCGGCGCGATAGAGGTTCAACTCGCGCAATCGAGGCAGGCCAGCGAGGATCTCCGCGCCGTTATCGGAGATGGGTCCGCCGAGCAGGTTGAGCTTGCGGAGGTTCTTTAAGCCGCGTAGATGCGCAATGCCTTTGTCGCTGATTTTGAGGCCGTAGAGGTCAATCTCTTCGAGCGAGGTGACGCCTGATAATGCGGCGAGGCCGTCGTCTGTGACCAAGGTGTCCCGCAGGTTGAGACGGCGCAGATTCTTCAAGCCAGAGAGGCTTTTGAGCACTTCATCGGTGGCCGTGGAGTAGCTGAGGTCGAGCGCTTCAAGCCTGGGGAAGACGGCGAAGGAGAAGTTCTTGACACGACCTTGTGCGAGGCGGAGTTCGCGCAGGTTGGTGAGCGATTCGAGGTGCTTCAGGCCTTTGTCCTGCACGTTGACGTTGGTCAGAAAGTGCAGACTGAAGTGGAGCCTTTCGACGGTGGTGAGCGGGGCGAGGAACTTCAGCTCTTCATTCGCATCGAGGCGGCTACCGGCGCCGGGGTTCCAACTGGGGCCGGGTAGATAGAGTTCGCGCACGTGCTTGAGACCCGAGAGTTTTTCCAGATCTTTGGGTTCAATGATGGTGCCGTAGAGGTCGACGGCGTCAATGGTGAAGGGGTCTGCTGGAAGGCCGGAAACAGTGGAGACCGGAACCGTACTGCCGGTGGCGATGATGCGTCCGCCCTGGCGGATCACCCATTCGGCAACGGCGCGGTCGTCTTTCGCTTGGGCGTCCTGGGCTTGGACGAGCCCAGCGAACGCGAGAAGAACACACAGCCACAATCGCACGCATTCATTATTGCAATAGGGCGGCGTCCGGTTGAGACTGCGCGCCCCATTGCAAGAAGGGGTTTGTTACTTGACCTTGTAGGAGCCGTCAGCGAGCTTTTCGCGATGGGCGCCGTGGCAGGCCATGCAGGTGGCGCTGGCCTTCTTGTGCGACGCAGCGGCATCTTCCCACTTGCCGGCGGCGACAGCCTTGGAGATGGCGGCGTATTCGGTGGTGGCGGTCTTGGACCAATCCACGCCGTCGGCTGCCTTCATCTTCTTAAAGAACTTGTGCGATTCCTTGAACGCCCCTTCCAGAGCCTTGGCGTCGGCCGCAGCGGTGGCGTCCTTGGCCGCGATCTTCTTGCCGAGCGCGCCGTTGGTCTTGCCTGCGAGCTTCATGCCTTCGCGCAGTTTGGTCTCATCCGGCGCCTTTGCAGCCACCGCGAGTCCGGTGCACAGCGCGAACATTGCCGCGATGCCAGCGAATTTCTTCATCTTTCCTCATTCTCCTTGCGAAACTGGCCCGTCCTTGCGGAACCAAGCCATCATTCTAAGATAGTCGTTTCGATCGAGCCTTGCGACTCCCAGGCCGCCAATACACGGCGTCCGTCAATCGCGGCCATTGCCACAAAGCCACCCGCCGCGCCAGTACCCAGGGTCTTCACCCCGCCTTCCGGCAAACGTACGACGGGCACATTCCCATCCTTGGTCCAGGCGACGAAAGAGCCGCGCTTGTTACGCGCCATGGCCACGTCTTTGCCTTTGCCCAGCTCTACTTCGGCTGCGCCACGTTCTGCTAAGAAAACAGCACCGTCGCGGCGCCAGGCCGAGCTGACCTTGCCATCAGGGTCCACGGCGAAGGCTCCGCCATCCATGGGGCAGGCGTTCAGGGGCCAGGTGCCGATGCCCTGCTTGACCGCTTCCGGCTTGGCCGCGGAGGTGTTGAGGACGTACATGTCGCGATTGCCGCCGATGACGTTGCGCCACATCATCCAGATGTTGCCCCTGGTGTCAGCGGTCAAAGATGGATGGCAGCACTGGCAGATCGTACCGTCCGGCGATTCGTAGACGAGCGTATTCTTGGCCCAGGTCTTGCCGCCGTCGTCGGACTTGGAGCCGTAGAGCTTGGTGCCTTTGTCGCGCAGGTCGAGCCAAACGGAGTGGAGCGTCTTGCCGTCGGCGGCGAGAGTCATCGCATGCAGACCTTCACGTGCGGCGCCGGGAACGTCGTTGATGGTGGCGCTTCGGGTCCAGGTCTTGCCATGGTCGGTGGAGCGCCAAGTCAGCAGATTGCCGGCTTCGGGCAGGCCGTGGGCGTGGGGTCCGGTGGCGACCTTTTCTCCCGCGATGGCAGAGACGACGAGGGTGCCGTCGCGCAGGATGGCGACGCGAGGTCCGCGATGGCGGCCCAGGGCCAGAGCGCCTGTTTCGGCTACTTTCACGGGCGCGGCGAAGGTGGCGCCATTGTCGGAGGACGAGGTGAAGTACACCGACGATCCGCCGCCGAATACCATCGCGACTTGCTTGCCGGCAATCGCGATCTGCGGCTGGCGGTACGGCGCGGTGGCCGGTGCCGGAGGTTGGATGCTGGAAGCAAGGGTGAGCAAGGTAATCCAAAGCATGTTGAAAAGTCCTCTTTTTAGAACCGTACTCGCAAAGCCAGTTGTAGCGATCGGGGATCCTGCACGGCGGTGACTTGTCCGAAGGTGGCGGATGGATTGGTGGGGTACGCACCTGCGCCGAAGACGCCGTTGCGCGTCAGGTTATTGCGATGGTTGAGTGCGTTGAAGGCCTCGGTGATGCCTTCGATCTTGAGGCGCTCGGTGATGGAGAAGACGCGGCTCAAGCGCAGATTGACGCTGAAAAAGTCATTGCCGGTGCCAGCGTTGCGCGGGATGAAGTCGCCGTTGACGATGGGGCGCCCCGCCGTACCTTGCACGGTCGTCACGCCGCTGGTGATGTTTAAAGGCAATGCCGAATAATACTGCAGCATGCCGCCCAATTGGAAGCCCCAGCGCTGTAGAGTCCCGTTGAAGACGACGCGGTGGCGTTGGTCATCGTCGGAACGGCCGTAGTCGCGCCAGATGTTGAAGGGGTCGATTGGCGAGCTGAAGAAGAACTCGCCGACGTTATTGTTGGACTTTGAGTAGGTGTACGAGATGCGGTAGCTGCCGTACTTCATGGGGCGGCGTACAAACGACACATGCAGGCCGTCGTACACGGAATCCGCAGCGGGACGGTACTGGCTGTTGTTCGCGAAGTTCGGGTTGGGACGGCAGCCGTTGTTGGTGCCGGCGGCGACGCACGTGGGTACGTTCTGGTTGATGGTGGCGATCAGATGCAGGCCCCGCAGGCGCTGGTAGCCGACGGAGAGCGCGCCTAAGCTGCCCAGCTTTTGTTCCACCTCGACGTTGGTCTGGACCGAGTTCGCATTCTGCATGTTGCGATCCATGGTGGTGAAGTTTACCAGCGCGATGCCCGGCGTGGTGGTGAGGATGTTGGGGAACACGGGGGCGCCAGTTTGGGCGGGAGACAGACTCACGCTGATCTGGCTCTGGCTGTTGAGCTCTGTGGTGTTGTTGCTGGACAGGATCGCGTTGGCGAGGGCGCGGAGGGGGACACGGTCATAGTAAAGACCTGCGCCGCCGCGAATCACGGTGTTCTTGTTCTTACCTAGCGACCAGGCGAATCCACCACGAGGGGACACGTTGTTGCGATCGGTGTTGATGGTGTCGAGGTACTGCAGGTCGTACCGGAGGCCGAGGTTGAAGGTGAGCGACGGCAGGGCTCGCCATTCGTCCTGCACATAGAAGCCGAGGTTCGGGTTGGTGAGCTGGACCTGGGTGACGCCGAAAGTCTGGGTGTAGCCCGCGTTGTTGTAGGTGCCTGCTAAAAAGTTAGCAAGAGACGAGAAGGTGTACGCGCCGCGGATGGAGCGGGGGAACTGGATCGTTGAGCCGTTGTAGAGGAAGTTGACACCCGCGCGGAGACCGTGTGCGCCGGCCTGGTGCGACAGGTTGTTGGCAATCTCAAACATATGGTTCAATCGGCCGGTCGGCGACCCCGAAAGGCGCCCAAATACCGCTACGCCCGCGATGTTGACTGCGGGACCGTTGAGGTCAGTGGGGAGCGCCAGAAGGTCGCTGTGGGTGTACTGGCCGCGGGTTTCGTTGATGGTACGCGGGGAGATCGTCAGGATGTTGCTGGCGGCGAGGGTGTAGTCGCGATTGTCGAGTCCGGCGGAGGCGCTGGGGGCGTTCAAGGCTCCGGCGCCGCGGGAGTTGCGGCTTTCGACGTCGTACAGGGTGTAGCGGAAGCTGAACTGGTCTCGCGCGTTGAAGTGCTGGTCTAACTTGGCCATCGCGCTGGTGAGATGTACCGGGTTCGAGTAGATGCCGGTTTGCACGCGTCCGCCGGGGAAGTTGATGGCATCGAGACGAGCGTTGATGGTGGCGGCGTTGGCGGCGGAAATTGTGGTCAGACCGCTCTGGTTCAATTGGCGCTGTTCAAAGTTGGCGAAGTAGAAGGTACGGTCCTGCTTGATGGGTCCGCCGAGGCTTGCGCCGTACTGCGCCTGGGTCATGGGTAGCTTGGTGTTCGACAGCGGGTTGGCGGCGTTGAAGCGCTGGTTGCGGAAGTACCCATAGAGGTCGCCATGCAGGGTGTTGGTGCCGCTTTTGGTGACGACGTTGATAAAGCCGCCGAGGGCTCGTCCGAGTTCGGCCTGCGCGCCGGAGGTGACCACTTGGAATTCCTGCACGGTGTCCGCGCCGTAGTAGACGCCGCTCAAACCTGCGGCGTCGTCATTGGCGGAAAGTCCGTCCACAACGAAGTTGTTCGAGAAGTTGCGCTGGCTACCGACGGAAATGCCCTGGCCGGGTACGGCGGAGGTTTCCGCGAACAACTGGTTGCTGCCGGTGTTGGTGGGCGAGACTCCGGGGACGAGCAGCGCGATGTCCAGAAAATTGCGTCCGTTTAGAGGGAGGTTTGCGACCTCGGTTTGGCCCACGGTAATGGCGATCTGGCTGCGCGCGGCTTCCAGGAGGTCGCCAGTGGCTCCGACATCGACGCGCGTTTCGGTATTGCCCACCGTGAGCGAGATGCTGAGGTCGTGCGCGGCGCCGGCGTTGAGGTTCAGGGCCTGGATGGCTTTGCCAAACCCGGTCTGCTCGACCGTCAACTCATAAGGGCCGGTTCGCAGGTAGGTCAGCTTGAAGCGGCCGTCGCCGCCGGAAAAGGTGGTCGCCTCGACGTTGGTCGCCGTTTGGCGGGCGGTGACTTTGGCACCCTGTACGACAGCGCCCGACGGATCCGTAATGCGTCCACCAATACTCGCCAGATGAACCGTATCCTGCGCGGCCAAAATGGAGCAGCCGATCAACAAAAAACAGAAAAACCGCATGAAAAGACCTCGAAAAACACCCGGAAATTGTAGAGAAGGGGAGACGTAGCAACTACAGGTTCGTGGGGGTTACGAGGGAGGAAGGAGGTCCGCGCTTTTGCCAGGCACGATGTTCGGAAATGCGCTGGCGAGCTTCGGTTTGGGGTACGCCGCTGGACTGCGCGTACAAGGGTAGGTCAAGCGCCGCTTCACGGTCCGGCATCGCGAGGGCGACATCGGTGGAAAAGGACGCCTGTACGCTGCCTTTGGGACAGCACGGGCAACGGTCGGCGATCACGGCGAGGCCGCCTGCGTTTTTGACCGACGCGGTTTGTGACGTCATGCCGCACTTATGCTTGCCATCGCGGCGGCAACAAGCGGGCAACTCGGGCGATTTCGTGTTCGCGGCAATGGCTACGGGTACGGTCAACAGCAAGCTGTTGAGCACCAGTAACAAGATGGCCGGAAGACGTCTTGGCACGGGTCTCAGTATAACGCATAGGATTTTCCCGCCCCACTGTCCCCCCATCTGCGGCTGAGATTTTGGGTCGCGAATCGGCACTATCCACATGGATGCTCCTCCTTGCAGCAGCGTTAGTTTTCGCGGCAGCCGATCACGGCAGTCAGGTCGCCTATCTGGGCGGTACTCTCAATCAGTTTCAACAGGGCGGACGCGGCGTCGTCGATGCGGCGGACCCCGAGTACATGGTGTTTTGGACGCCGAAGGCGAATCTGCGGGTGGCGTATGAGCGGATCAACCTGCTGGAGTACGGGCAGAAGGTGAGCCGCCGGGTGGCCATGGCGGTGGTGTTGTCGCCGATGTTCGTACTGCTCAAGAAGCGGCAGCATTTTCTGACCTTGGGGTATCAGGACGAGGAAGGGCGGCAGCAGGCGTTGGTGTTCAAAGTGGATAAGTCTGACATACGGACGGTGTTGGTGTCGCTGGAGGCTCGCACGGGGTTGAAGGTGCAGTATCAGGACGAGGACGCTCGCCGGGCAGGTAAGGGATGATTCTTTGTGTTCTGTTGGTGTTGCTGGGCGTGGAGCCTGCGGAAAAGCTGCATCATGTGAAGCGGGTGTACGTCGACCAGTTGACCGGCAAGAGCGCCGCGATGCAAATGCGGGACTTGCTGATCGCGAGTTTGCAATCGTCCAAGCTGTTCATCGTGACAGAGGACGAGGAGCGGGCTGACGCGTACCTGCGGGGCGCGGCCGAAGAGGACATTTATACGGAACTGCACCAGACGGATGAAGCGATTTCCGGCAATGTGCGGACGTCCAGGAGTCGCGGGGCCACCAGTAGCCGGAACCGGGAGGCGGACGCGGCGGGGATCGGGATCAGCGAACGGGAATCGAGCCGGATCCAGGAGCGTAAGCATGATGCGATGGCGACGGTCCGGCTGGTGTCGAAGAGTGGGGATGTTTTGTGGTCGACGACGCAGGAGTCTTCGGGAGGCAAGTTCCGGGGGGCGACAGCGGACGTCGCGGCCAAAGTGGTGAAACAACTGGCGATTGATCTCGAAAAGTCCCGTCGCGCGTTGCCGTAAACTGGCCTCCACGCTTTCGCCCGGGGGCGCGTCACGGTTTGCATGGAACAACGCCGCCGGAGTGCAGGCTTCTCGCTTGTTGAACTGCTGATCGTCATCGCGATCATCCTGGTCATCCTGACAATCGCGATCCCGAACTACCAAAGCCAGAAGCGGCTAACCAACGAAATGGCGGCGCTCGGCGAATTGCAAACGCTGTATGTCGCGCAGACGCAGTTCTTTTCCCAGCAGGGCCGTTATGCTGCCTCGCTTGAAGAACTTGGCCCGACTGGTGCCAAGCTCATCCCGAAGATTCTGGCTGCGGGTACGCACCACGGGTATCGGTTCGCCGTAACCGCCGGCTCCCAAAGCGGTTTCGCCGTGGGTGCGGTGCCCATCAGCTTCGGAAGTACTGGCAGTAGAACGTTTTACATGGATGAGATGCGCACGGTCCACCAGAATGGGTCGGCGGAACCGGCGACTGCGGACAGTCCTGAGGTGCCGTAGTAACTTTCCTATACACGTGTGAGCGCCGTGGTGCGTCTATAGTGGAAGAAGCATACAGATCATGACGCCACGCCGCCCCGTTTCCCGCCGTAACGTACTTCGCAGAGGCTTTTCGCTTATCGAGTTGCTGATCGTGATCGCGATCATCCTGATCATCGCGGCGGTCGCGGTGCCGAAGTTCAACCAACAGAGGATGTTGGCCAATGAATCCGCAGTGCTGCGTGAGTTGGAGACGTTTTATAGCGCGCAAACCCAGTATTATTCGCAGTTTGGCAAGTACGCGACGACGCTCGCGGAGTTGGGGCCGCCTACCAGTGGAGCGGCGGGTCCGAGCGGTGCGGATCTGATTCCGAAAGTGCTGACGGAGGGGTCGCATAACGGGTACAAGTACACGCTGACGGGTTCGGCGAGCGCGTTTGCGATTTCGGCGGTGCCGGAAGCGTTTGGGAATACGGGCCGGCGAACCTTCTATATGGATCAGACGAAGACGATCCATCAGAACTGGTCTGCGGAGCCGGCGACGGCGCAGAGTCCTGAATTGCGGTAGAGGGTTTCGAAGGGTTTGAGAGGGGCCGGGTCCTGCGGGATCTGGCCCTTTTTTGCTTTTGGGGAGCTGCCGGAAAGCGGGCCATGGCGGTCTGACCCGGTTTTTTTGATGTCGATCCAGCGGCGAGCCATGTTTCGCTGCGATCCAATTTGGGTCACTTGGGGGGGCAACTTGGCGACGGGCAACTTGGCGACAGTCTGGCACGTTCGACCTGTCCCCGAGGCCGGCTTCGATGAACTCGGCGTACCGGTCCTTCCACTGGTAGATGTTCTTGCGGCGGATACCAAAACTCTCTGGCCAAGGCGCTCACCGCCTCGCCTGCTTCGACTCGCTTGATGATTGCAGCTTCATCTCGAATAGATAAACTGCTTGAGAGCTGTCACCATTTTCCTTGTTCCGCTTTGGGGCGCACTCCATCCCCTTGTCCCCTGGGTCCCCTTTCGCTCCTCAGATAGCTGCGCAATGGGAGTCGAACCCCCTTATCGCTTTCGAAGACCAGCCTTAAAGGGAACAGTGGCTGACATATTAGGAACCTCGACGTAGCCGACGTCGCAAACACCTGATTGCGACAACAAGACAACTACGTATGTTGTCGCTGGTGCCAGCTTTGTGAGGATTCTATTGTGGCTGCCGATAAGCATGGCGTGTTGGCTTGTCTCCGCGTTTTCATGGAACAGCGCACTAATCAAAGCTCTCCTACAATTGGTCTTGACAGTCTCGAACACAATCTCAACGTCCACCCATTCGACAGGCACTACACTGACCCAGGGCATGGAGACGATCACGAGGTTTTGGCCAGGAATGAGGTTAACTGTCTGAGTATGACGATCCCAGGGTGTACTTACGTGAACCCTGTATCGTCCGACAGGAAGGATATGTTCATTTCCCTCTCGTTTTACTCTTCCATCTTCTGAAACTACTTCCACCGAATATCGGTCGAGCGCTTTCCCTTGCGGGTCAAACGCTTCGACCCGCAACCGAGTCTCGCGGTGGGATTCATCGAATGGCACCACCTGCGCGTTAGAAGTAAGTGTCCAGGCCGTCAAGCCGAAGATCAAACAAAACAGAAGTCTTGAGGCTTGAGCGACAAACCATTGTTGCCCAGTGGACACTGTTGATCGCCCTATTGAAAGAAGCATTTCTGTGCTATCGTCCCTGTGATATTCTCGGACCCTTGCCCGACCCAAATGCGCACTAAAGTGCGGAGCTGCTTATGGTGATATCACAGATCGTAGAGCGGAACTCAACTTGGGAACTCAACTTGGGGACAGTCTGGTGCGTTCAACTCAACTTGGGGACAGTCTGGTGCGTTCGACCTGTCCCCGAACAATCTTCCCTCGGCGGGTCATGATTTCTTCTGTTTACCCCTGCGAAGCGCGCTTTCCTGCCTTGGGGACACAGCAACCATGCCAGACTGTCCCCGTCTGGGAACGCACCGGGCCCTACTCCATCGGCAGGACGATCGAGAACGTACTGCCCTTGCCGGGCTCGCTGCGGACCTCCACGCTGCCTCCGTGCTCTTCGGCTACGTGTTTGACCAACGTCAACCCTAACCCTGTACCCGCTACTGCTTGACCTTCCGGCTGGGGGGCGCGGTAGAACTTCTCGAAGATCTTTTCCTGCTCTTCGGGGTCCAGGCCAAAGCCGTGGTCCTTTACCTGGATGACCGCCTGACGGCGGCGCTGGACCAACTTCAGATCAATGTCGCGGCTGTTGCCGGAGTACTTCATTGCGTTTGACAGCAGGTTCAGAATCGCGCGGACCAAGGCGTCGGAATCCGCCGGGATCTCGGGGACTGTTTCGTCCAGCTTCATCTGGAGTTTGAAGCCTTGCTGGGCTAACGGACGCTCGAGCGCTCGGACCGCTGTTCGGATCACCTCGGGGATGTTGGTGGGGCGGAGGCGGTAGACGCGGCGCTTGCCTTGCTCGATCTTGGCGAAGTCCAGGACGTTGTCTACCAGGCGGCCCAGGCGCTCGCTTTCGGCCAGGATGATCTCTGCGTATTCGTGCTTGGCCTTGTCGTCCGTCATGCGACCCATCGCCAGCGTTTCCGCGTACATGCGGATCGCCGCCAGCGGCGTACGCAACTCATGCGACACACCCGCGATAAAGTTGGACCGCTCCTCGGCAGTCTCCATTTCGCGGTTGACGTCGCGCCAGAGGAGGTAGCCTCCGAATAGCGATACGCCGAGGACCATGCCCAACGCTACGGCATAAAACCACCAGAGCAGCGTGTACTTCTGGATCACGCGGCGGTCGGCATCGGCAAACAGCTTCAAACTCAACTCTGGAAAGTCTGGCTCCAGCGCCTGCCCATCCTGCTGCTTCACCAGGATCCTTCCCGGTAACGTCAACGTCAGCGGGCGGACGCGGATGCAGATGGCGTCCTCTTTGGTGCGGCGTACGAGCCAGGTTTCGACGCCTTTGGCTTCGTCGCTGATGACCCGCCAATCGACGGAAGGCTGCAGGGCGAGTGCGCGGCGGACCGAGTCCGCGTAATGCTCGCGGAGTTCCAGACGGTGCTGGAAGGTTTGGGCTTGTTCGGCGCTCGGCAGATGTCGCTGGAGGAGGCGGGCGACTTGGCGGAGTACGGCGATGACGGCGGGCGATTGCGGGGTTTTGGACGAGAGTTCGGTGGTGAGGAGGTCCGTCACCTCCGTTTGCATGATGCCCGCTTGGATGAGATCGCGCGCGGCGAGCCAGCGGAAGGGGACGCCCTGGTCGTCCACCAGTTGCACACCGCTTTTGAGGATTTGCGTGAGGTGTTCGAAGGCTTGGGAGGATCGGCCGGCCTCAATCAGGGATTTGGCCATACGGAGGCGGGCGAAGGCGCGCTGCGCGGGGTGGTGCGACACTTCGAGGGCTTCGTCAAAGCGGCCCGCCTCGATCTTGGTGCGGAAGTCCGGTTCGTTGAGTAGACGGCGTGACGTGATGGCGTCGCGGTTGCGATCCCAAGGGGCTTTAGCGCCGCGGAAGGCCAGGACCTGGCTGTCGTCGAGGGCGGTGCCCCACCAATTGCTGCTCTCTTCCGGGAGTTCAGAGATGGCGGCGAGGATGCGGTCGCGAGCCTGGCTGGCGATTTGGCGCTGGTCCGCTTCGATGCGTTCCCCGGCGAGGCCGCGTTCCTGCAGGAGCATGCGCCAACCGAGTACGACAAGGATCGCGCAGGGGAGAAGCACCACAAGAGCGAACAGGAGGTACTGACGGCGGTGGCGCATCCAAACTCATAGTATCCGCATCAAACCGGACGTATGATCACCGGACTCCATCATGTAACGGCGATCGCAAGCGATCCGCAGAAGAACCTGGATTTCTACACCAAGTTTCTTGGACTGCGGCTCGTCAAGAAGACGGTCAACTTCGACGATCCCGGCACCTATCATTTCTATTTCGGCGACGAGGCGGGCAGCCCCGGCACCATACTGACGTTCTTCCCCTGGCCTGGGTCGTTCCGCGGGCGCAAGGGCAACGGGCAGACGGTACGCACGGCGTACACGGTGCCGAAGAACTCGCTGGGCGAGTGGGTCGATAAGGCTCGCAAGGCTGGCGTGGCGGTGGAGGGTCCGCAGGTACGTCTGAACGAAGAGTTTGTGACGCTGACGGACCCCGACGGGATGCTGATTGAACTGTTCGCTACGGGCGAGCACGAGAAGGGCTTGGGCAAGTTCCACTCGGTGACCCTTGCGGAAACCAACCTGGATCTGACGGCGGGCGTTGTGGGAGGACTGCTCGGTTGGAATAAGGTGGCGGAAGAGGGCAATCGCGTGCGGTATGCGTCCTCGCTGGAAGGGTTTGTCGATATTGAGGCGGTGCCCGGTGGCTTGCGTGGGACATCCGGCGCGGGTACGGTGCACCACATCGCGTTCCGTACGCCGGACGACGCGGCGCAGGCAGAGTGGCGGCGCAAGATCGAGCATGCGGGGCTGCATGTGTCCCCGGTGATGGATCGCAACTACTTCCACTCGATTTACTTCCGTGAGCCGGGCGGTGTGCTGTTTGAGATCGCGACCGATCCGCCGGGATTTACGGTGGATGAGCCGCTGGCGGAGTTGGGACAGAACCTGAAGCTGCCGGCGCAGTACGAAAGCATGCGCGGCCGGATCGAATCCGTGCTGCCGAAGGTGACGGTATGAGCTTTGTACACAAGTGGGTTCCGGGGAGCGAGGGCGCTTCCCGGACGCTGCTCCTGCTGCATGGGACGGGAGGCAACGAGAGCGACCTGATCCCGCTGGGGCAGGCGCTGGATCCTGAGGCGAACATCCTGAGTCCTCGGGGGAAGATCCTGGAGCATGGGATGCCGAGGTTCTTTAAGCGGCTGGCCGAGGGTGTGTTCGATCAGGAAGACCTGAAGTTCCGTACGGCGGAGTTGGCGGAGTGGATTGCTTCGGCTAGCGCGCAGTATGGGGTGGCCGGTGGTTTGACGGCTGTGGGGTACTCGAACGGGGCGAACATCGCGGCGAGCCTGTTGCTGTCGGGGGTCGCGACGTTTGATGACGCTGTGTTGCTGCGGGCGATGGTGCCGTTTGAGCCAACGAGTTTGCCGGACTTGAGGGGCAAGCGCATCCTGATGCTGAACGGTACGCGAGATCCGATCATTCCGCAGGCGAATAGCAAGCGGCTGGCAGAGCTATTGTCAGCGGCCGGGGCGGAGGTCGACTTGCGGTGGACGAATACGGGTCATGGACTGGAGCAGGGGGAGATTGTCGCGGCTAGCGAGTGGTTAACTACCGCTGTTTGAGCCACCTCCAGAAGACCCAAGAGGACGGCTTGCCAGTGATTGACGGACCGTCTCCGCCTGACTCATCCAGCTTGCGGTTAGCGGACATCGTGAGTGGATCAAGGCGTGGATCCTCTGAAAGTCGCTGGCAAGGTCCCTGGAAAAGATGGGCTCATGATGGGCAATCCTATTTCGTAGGAGCCGGATTTGTTCCAAGTCGTTGTAGATGACGTCTCTTAGTTCGGCCACGGGCTGTGCTGGATCAAGCCTAGGAAAGAGATACCTCAAATGCCGATCCCAAAGGCGTGTGTCGTGGCGCCTGGTGAACATCTTCTGCCAGAAGACGAATTTCAGCTCGGCGATCACTTTGCCTGTGGTGCTATGCCTGTCCCGCTCTTGGCGGAGGTTTAGTCGTTGGTTGTAGCCGACTGCTGCAGAGGGTAGGCTTGCCTCAAAAACTGCCGACCAAGGCCACTTTGCACCGTAAGTTGCCTCCAGGCCCTCGGCAACGGCATTTCGGATAACCACCTCGCAGATGTGCAGTGGGAGCATGAATGCTGCGGAGATTGTGGCGTTCCACTGGTACAGGTCTAGTGCTGCATCCGCGGGGTGTTCAGCTGAAACCGCCTGCTCATAAGTTGAGATACGCGAAACGGACAAGGCCTTCCGGACGGCATCGGCAACTTCTGGCTTGACACCCATGTATGCTTTCTCTACAGTTAAGATACTAGCCGAAGGACTTGCGGGCGAAAGCCTCCCCCTTCGGAAATACGAAATAGAAGAACCCGCCCTTCTGGAGCGGGTTTTTCTTTTCCTCGTTCGGCGATCCAATGGTACGTTCGTTCCGTTTCTCTGGTACCGAAATTGTTCCTATCGGACCTTTAATTCTTCCCCAAGACTTGCCTATACTGGTCAACACTCATGCTGTTGCTGCTGCCTCTTCTTGCTACTCTTGCCCAGTCTCCTGCGGAACTGCTTCGGACGGGCGTTGACCACTTTGAAGCCGGCAAAATCGAGGAGTCCGTCAAGGACTTTGACCGTCTTGTCGCGCTGCGGCCTGCCGTCAAACCGGAGCTTTGGCAGCGGGGCATTGCGCTCTATTACACCGGGCGGTATCAGGAATGCCGCGACCAGTTCGCTCTACATCAGACCGTCAACGAAGACGATGTCGAGAACGCGGCCTGGCATTATCTGTGTACGGCCAAGGCGGAGTCGCCAGCGAAGGCTCGTGAACAGCTACTGCCTGTGGATGAGGACTTCCGCGCTCCGATGCTCAAGCTGCATGCGTTTTATGCCGGGCGGGCGACGCAGGAAGAAGTGCTGAAAGAAGCGTTGAGCCATAGTGCACGCTTCTTTGCGTACCTGTATATCGGGCTTTACTGGGAAGCCAATGGCGACTTGGCCAAGGCAAAAGGCTGGCTGAAGAAGGCGTCCGATGCGTCCGAGGGGCAGGACTATATGGGTACCGTCGCACGCGTCCACTGGAACCGTCTATACGCGAAAAAATAGGCGGAACTGGTGCTCCAAATGCGCCTATAAATTTATCTTTCTTGACATTTTGGAAACTGGAACCTTAGCAGGTGGTCCCGCATCTATTGGGTTGTAAGGAGGGGCAACCTGATATGAAAAAGATGATGACCAACCTGCTGGTCGCTGCGGCGATGATCGCCCTTCCAGCATTGGCCAATACCAAAGACAACCGACTGTCGCCTGTTGAGGACAAGGTACGGCACGAACTCGTGATGCTGCCGTGGATGTCGATCTACGACAACCTGAGCTTCCGGGTGGACGGCGATACCGTGACGCTGTTTGGCGCTACGATCCGTCCGGTGATGAAGTCGTCGGCCGAGAACGTTGTGAAGCGCATCGAGGGTGTGAGCCGCGTGGTGAACAACATCGAAGTGCTGCCGCTGTCTCCGTTCGATGATCGTATCCGTCTCGCTACGGCCCGCGCCATCTACGGCTATCCCGCACTGCAGCGGTATGCTCTGGGCGCCAACCCGTCGATCCGCATCATCGTCAAGAACGGCAACGTAACCTTGCAGGGTGCGGTGGCAACTGAGATGGACAGCAATCTGGCCTTCATGCGTGCCAACGGTGTCTTCGGTTCGTTCACGGTGAAGAACGAACTTCGCGTCGACAATCGATAAAGAGTTTTCTCCAAGAGCTTCTCCGTACTCGTTCGGCCCAGAGGACGCGGTCGAGTGAACAGGCGGACGGCGGCGCTGACTTTCCTCCTTAGGTGCCGCCGCCTTTTTCTCCAACAATAGAGGAAGCAGAAACAACAACGCCAGGCGTGGGAAACGTGCCTGGCGTTTCTGCTTTTTACTCGTCCCGCAACGCTTCGGTCGGTGCGATCTGCATCGCGCGACGGGCCGGGATGGCGACGGCGGCGAGCGATACGAGGAGCAGTACGGTGATGGCTGCCGTCCAGGCGAAAGGGTCGCCGGGGTTGGTGCCGTAGAGATTCGAAGCCAGCCAGCGAGCCGCGAAGTAAGAGGCTGCGGTGCCGGTGAGCAAACCGGCGAGGACGATTCGTCCGCTTCCGGTGATGAGCCATGCCGCCACCTGCTTTTGCTGGGCTCCCAGGGCGAGGCGGAGTCCGATCTCACGAGTTTGGGAGGCGACGGTGACGGCGATGACGCCGTAGAGTCCGAGGCCAGTGAGCAGCACGGCAGCTAGCGCGAACACAGATACCACCACCATGTTCAGGCGGGGACGAACAAGATCGCGTCCAACGAGGGTGGACATGGTTTGGAGTTCTGTCACTGCTTGATTGGGGTCGGATTGCGCCACCACCTGCCGTACGGCGTTTGCCAGTGACGCGGGGTCGAGCCCAGGCTGTACCGCAATCACAAAGCTGCCGATTGGCCACACATTCTGGTGGAAGTTGTAATAGATGGTGGGCCGCGGCGCCTCTGCGATATCGGCATTGCGGGAATCGCCGGTGACGCCGAGGATCAGGAACTCGCCGGGCTTCGGCGCTCCGGTATGCACCAGCAACGTCTGCCCCACAGGGCTTGCCGTACCCGGGTACAACGCGCGTGCCAAGGTCTGGTTGATGAGTACGCCATTGCGCTTGTCGTTGCCGTCCGGTAGCGGTTCGCCGGCTACGAGCGGAATGCCGATCGCCTGAAAGTACCCACGGCTCACCGTGCGCGAATCGATTGCCGCCCATTGGTTCGACGGCGGTGCCGGGCGTCCCGCCGGATAGGCGCGCTGGGTGGTCAAGCCGGAGCGCAACGGCAGAAAGTTGGTGAAGCCGGCTGCGGATACGCCAGGCATCGCCGCCAGCCCCGTCAGCACCTGCTTTTGGATCCCGTAAATGCGGTCGCGATCCGCCTCCCATGGATAGTCGAGGCTGAAGGTTAAGCGGTCTCCCGTCGCGTAGCCGAGGTCCGTCTTCGACAACTGCAGGAAGCTCCGGCCGATCAGTCCGGAACACACGAGCAACAGCATTGCCAGCGCGACCTCACCCGCGACAATCAACTTGCGCACGTTCTGGCGGCTCTGGGTGGACCCACGTCCGCCCAACTGCTTGAGCCTCGCGTGCAAATCCTCTCGCACCTGGGATAGTGCGGGGGCGATGCTGGCGATGAGTGCGGTGAGCAAGGTCGCGCCGGCGGTGAACAGGATGATGCGGTAGTCGATGCGCATCGTGGCAAAGCCGGGTAGCGGCAGGGGAAGCGTACGCATGGCGTCGAGGAGCCAGACGGCGAGCAGTGTCCCAAATATGCCAGCGGCGGCGAAGAGGATGAGATTTTCTGCGACCACGCGACGTACGAGGTCCGCCGAGCTGCCGCCCATGGCGATGCGTACGGCAAACTCGCGCTGTCGCGATGCGGCGCGGGCCACCATGAGGCTGGCGATGTTGCCGCAGGCGATGAGCAGCACCAGGGCGACGGCGGAAAGCATGGTCCAGAGTGTCAGTTTGGTGTTGGCGCCGACGAGGTAATCGCGCAGGCTGAGCATGTTCAGGCCGCGGCCGCGCAACGGTTGCGGATCGCTCACCTGCAGGCGCTGATAGACACTTTCCAGCTCCGACTGTGCCGCCGCGAGCGACACGCCGTCGCGCAGACGCCCGACCAGCGACAGGAACTCAGCCTCGCGGAACTGGAATACGTTGGGATGCAACTGGGCCGGGACATACAAATCGGTGCGGCGTGTGGGGTATTGGAAATCGGCCGGGAGGATGCCGACGATGGTGTACACGTCGTCGCCCAGTTTGAGACGTGAATTGAGAGCGGCAGGGTCGCCGTTGAGCTGCGTCTGCCAGAAGCGGTGGGAGACGACGGCTGCTTTGGGTCCCCCATGTTTTTCTTCCTGAGGCTGGACGGTGCGTCCCAACTGGGCCTGTGCCGGGAACACGTCAAAATAGCCGGGGAGGAAGCGCATCGCCTCGACGCGGATGGGGGCGGCGTTGGCGGGCTTCCAGGTCATGGAGTCGCGATAAAAGCCGGTAAAGGCGGCGAAGTTGGCGTTGAGTCCCGCGCGGTACTGTTCGAGCCTGGCCGGGGAGCTGAGAACCTGCGCTGCGGCACCTTGCTGTTTGCGATTGAGTTCCCAGATGTGGAATACGCGCGAGTTGGCGTCGTAGGGCATGGGTCGCAACAGGAACGGATCCACGATGCTGAAGATCAGCGTCGCTGCGGCGATAGAAAGAGTCGCCGTCAACAGGACGGTAGCCGTGAAGGACGGCGACAGGCGCAAGGTACGCAGGAGAACGCGCATGTACGGTGAGCTAGCATTTGGGGTTCCGGGGTGGGATGACGCGAAATGTGTGGGTTAGCGTCGCGATGGTGTGCGGACGTGGGACACTTCCGTCCGAGCCCGCGACAAAAACAGCAGCGATAAAATAAACGCTTGTCCAAGACATTGCGCATCGGCATCGCTGGCAGCGGGTTCGCCGGCAAGTTCCATCACAAGAATCTGCGGGGTCTTCCCGCCTACACCGCGGGCGTCACCAGTGCCCGAGCCTCCTCGCGCGAGGCCTTCGCCAAGGAGTTCGACGTTCCGGCTTATGACTCGGTGGAAGCGATGCTCCCGCATATCGACGTGCTGGACATCTGCACCCCGCCGTCGTCGCATGCGGCCTACATCCGCATGGCGGCTGACGCGGGCAAGCACGTGATTGTCGAGAAGCCGTTCCATGGATTTTTTGGGTCGCCGGAGAAGTACAGCAAGCAGGACATGCTGTCCGCGATCACGGATGAGTTGCGCGAGATCCGCCGTGTGGTGGATGAGAGCGGCATCCTGCTGGGGTATGCGGAAAACTACATCTACGCGCCGGCTGTGCAGCGCGAGCGGCAGTTGATTGAGGCGACCAAGGCGCAGATTTTGCGCATGACGGCGGAAGAGTCGCATAGCGGGTCGCATTCGCCGGTCTATGGAATTTGGGCGGAGCAGGGCGGTGGGTCCTTGATCGGCAAGGGGTGCCATCCGCTGGGCGGCGTCCTGTATTTGAAGCGCAAAGAAGGCATCGCGCGCAATGGCAAGCCGATTCGTCCGGTGGCGGTGAGTTGCCGTACGCATGCGATCACGAAGTTGCCGAACTTTGAGGATCGCGGGTATTTGCGGACGACCTATCAGGACACGGAAGATTACGCGTTGCTGCACGTGATCTTTGACGACGGCACTGTCGCCGACATCATGACCAGCGAGCTGACCCTGGGCGGCGTGTACGACTTTATTGAGGTTTTTGCCAACAACCATCGCACGCGTTGCCACATCCAGCCGGTGAAGGTGGTCGACCTGTACAGCCCGAACAAGAAGGAGTTCGAGGGCATCGACCTGATGGAGAAGATCAGTTCGAACGAAGGCTGGATCCAGGCGTATCCCGAATTCGGTTGGAGCAACGGGCAGTTCTACGAGATGCACGACTTCGTGAACTCGATGCTCGCTGGTCGCCAACCCGAGTGCGATTTAGAGTTGGCGATCGACATCACTCTAGCGATTTATGCGGGGTATGTGTCCGCCGATAATAAAGGAGCGGAAGCCGCCGTACCTGCCTTGTAAATTTGGAGTAAGCTTTCCAGCATGCGTATCCTCAAGCTGGAACAGCCCCGCATGTCGGGTCCGGATGTACAGGACTGGCAGCAGTTTTTGATGCTCAAGGGGCACCTGCTGGAGCCCACCGCGGACGGTACGTTTGGTCCCAAAACCTCCGCGGCCACTCGCGCGTATCAAACCGCCGCGGGCCTTTCTGTCGACGGTGCGGTCGGGTCACAAACTCTGCTGCGAGCGCTGCGCGACGGGCTTACGCTGACGACGCGTACGGTGTCGCTCGGGTTTGATACCAACCGGAATTGCCAGCCTTTTCTCAACTGTCTCAACGCCGAAGGAATGGCCTTCGCCGCGCGGTACTACTGTAAGTCCACCAGCCAGAAGCGGCTTTCGAAGAATGAGGCCAAGGCGCTTTCCCAAGCCGGTTTGAAGATCGCGGTGGTGTATCAGGATGCGCAGGATGGCATCGAGCACTTCAACGGTGTCAAAGGCAAAGCCAGTGCCAAGAAAGCGCTGGAGCAGGCTGCAGACATCGGTCAACCGGCGGGATCGGCCATTTACTTTGCCTGTGACTTCGATCCGTCGGCGGATGAGACTCGAGGTCCGGTCACCGAGTTCTTCCATGCGGTGAATGCGGAGTTGGCCGCCGCGACGGTGTCGTACAAAGTAGGGGTGTACGGCTCGGGGTTGGTTTGCCGTGTGATTCGCGATGCAAGTCTGGCGAGTTTTGCCTGGCTGGCGGGAGCGACTGGCTTTCGGGAAACGTCGGCCTTCCGGCCACGCGCGCATCTATTGCAGATACTTCCCAGCCGGTCCATCTGCTCGTCGCCGAAGCTCGAAATCGACGACGACATCGCGTTCACGGCTGATTTTGGGGGATTTTCGATTTAGCCCGGACGCCGCGCGATCACCAGCATCTGACCCGCGTTTGGACGGAACGGCGAGGCCAACCAAAGCCGTACCAGGAACCGGTTCACGGGCAACCGCTGCTTCATCGAGTACGGCAGAAAGCCGGGCTCGGACCGTACCACTTCCAACCCCACGCTCGACATCCAGTCGCATAGTGCGACATCGGAGATCGCTGTCTTGTGCGTGTAATCGTCAAAGTACAGATGCGGCTTCAACCGGTAGTTCGGCATCATGATGCCCAGATGCCCGCCCGGCTTCAGGAGGTTCCGGAGCTTTTTCAGTAGCTCTCCCACCTCGGCGCGTTCCAGATGCTCCAGCAGATTGCTCGAAAAGATAAAGCTGAACGACGCAGGATCGTAGAGCTCGTCCACCTTCAGTACATTTTCCGCGGCGAACTCCACATCCGCGTCGAGGTACTGCTGCTGCGCGGCCTCCAGGTCGAGCGCGAACCGCTGCGCCGACGCCGGGACCGAGTTGATGAACTCGCCGTACCCGCAGCCGAGATCGAGCACCGTGTCTCCGAGCGGCGTAATCGACTGGAAGTACCGCACGATCTCTTCCCATACGATCTTGCGCCGAGGGTCGAACCGGAAGCGTGTCGCGTGGTACGCGCTCTCTTGGGTCATGGCTGTCTGCATCATCATCTTCACCCTTTTCCGAACCGCCAGCCAAACGTCAGGCCGAGCATCATGCGAAGTCCCACTTTGATCGCGCGGCTGTTATTCACGTTGCCGCCCTTGCTTTCGCCCACCCGCGGATGAAACGTCACCGGACACTCCACCAGCGCATACCCGTGGTGCAATGCCTGATCCAGGAAGTGCGCGTTGAACTCCAGGTTCACGGCCGGATCCAGACGGTCCAGCAGTTGCGGCAGCACCTCACGGCGAATCATTTTGTACGTCGTGCCGACATCGGTGAACGTACCCCGGCCCAGATGCTTCACTTCGAGCAGCTTTCCGACGAAGAAGTTGCCGTAGTACATGAACGTGGTCAACTGCGTTTGCTGGCAGCGGAGCTGCTCCACGATGCGGGTGCCATTCACGATGTCGGCGTGCGAAATGTAGGCCAGGAACTTGTAGACGTCGTCGGCGCGGAAGGTACGGTCGCCTTCGCATAGAAGGACGTATGGCGTGTCTTCATAACGCAGCCCCTCGCGGAGGCACCGGTAGACGCAGCGTCCGTAGCCGGGTTTGGTCTCTATTACCGTCACAGCTCCAGCCGCGCGGGCGGCTTCTGCCGTACCGTCCTTGCTGTTGTTGTCGACCACCACCACGCGCTTCACCCGCGGGTTCTTGCGGAAGTCCGCGACTGCCTGCGCAATGCTGTCTTCGTCGTTGTACGCCGTCAGCACTACCGTTACCTGCGACGTCAGGTCGGTCTCCGTCTCTAGCCGCGTACTCTGCTTGCGGCGGAGAGGCAGAAACAGGAACAGGTCCAGCAGGCCGAAGATGATACCGACGGAAAGCGGAACGCCGGCGTACCACACCAGGGCGACGCCGGCTTTGCTCAAAGGTTCATTCCAAAACGGCAGGATCCAGTGCAGCGCATTCGCCGCTACGCCCGCCAGATACAGCACCACCGACAGGCACACCAGCAGGATGCCCCAATACGCCGGGCGGAACAGTTCCGAGATCCGTTCAAGCGCCGTAACATGGCGCGCAACGGGACGGCCGTTCCTTCCGGCAGGCAACGAGATGGGCGTAGAGCTGGCGATAATACAGCTACTCTACGCCGTACCCGCAGCGCCTACAATCCTACGAAACACGTAGAACAACAGGTATTTCCAGTAGGGGATGGTAAGCATCCGGCACTCGTACTCGGATGAACACCTTATATTCCCCAGCCGCCAGACTGTCGAGGTTCGAGAGCTCCAATTTCAGCTTCATCGGCAGCATTTCGCCGTCCGCCGTCACCTTTAGCCAATCCCCGCCACCTTCCACCTCAGGTGCATTATTTTCGATCGGGAACTTCTGGCGGCATCCGGTGACCACTTCGATCTCCCGCGCTTCAGGAATCACGCCGCTGCCCTTCACATACTCGAACTCGTGATTCCATTCGCCGGTGAACACATACGACGGCCAGGGATCGCAAAACTGCATCGCGAAACCGTCGCCAGACGCGCTGCCGAGCTGCTTTTGGACGGCGCTTTCGGTTACCGGCGTGTCTGTGGACTCGGTAGAGCCGACGACGGTGACCGCTTCACCAGGCCCGAGGGCGATGGACGCGGGGGAGTCCTGCTTGGCGCCGCCCCACCAAGTGGAGTAAATCACCTGGTTGTTCTCGATGTCCACGCGGGCGAGGAAGTTATCGAAGGCTCCGGCGAAGTAGTTTTGGGCCTCGCGGAACAGATAAGGGATGCTGGGCGAATTGGTCTGGCCGGCGATGTGGAGGTGGCCATAGGCGTCGATTTTGAGAGCGGAGATGTACTCGTCCGGATCTCCAGGACCCGACGCATTGCCGCCGCCGAAATAGCTCGTGTAGTCGGACCGCTGGCCATCGTCGCTCAAGCGCAAAAAGAAACCGTCGCGAAGGCCGCCCGCGTACCCGCGTTGCAGTGCGCCGTCGGTGGTCGGCATCTCCTTCACACTCGTATGCCCGCCTACCCATGCGCGACCCTGATTGTCCACGGCAATGGTCCGCGCCGTCGTGTACCCGCCGCGCCAGCCGATGTAGGTGAAGTATTCGAGCCCCGTGCCGTCGGGCTTGATCCGCGCCACAAAGCTGGACCAACTCGGCATCTGCCGGATGTACGCATTGGGGGTGGCCATGCCGGCGGACATCGTCTCCCCGGTCACGTACAGCGAATCGTCCGGGCCGACGGCGATCGAGTGGATCTGGTCCGCCCCGTCACCACCTACATAGGTTGCGTACGCCAAACGTAAGTCCGTCGCGCTGTACTTGGCGACAAACCCGTCTTCGCTTCCGCCGAACTTTGCCTGCAGTGCGTTCACGGTAGGCATGGTGGTGGATGTCGCGCGGCCGGCCAGATACACGTTGTTCTGGGCATCCACGGCCAAAGCCTTGCCCTCTTCATTGCGCTCTCCGCCGAAGTAGGTGGAAAACAGCAGCTCTCCATCGGCGTTGAACTTCATCAGAAACGCGATGTTCAAGCCCGGCTGCTTGTCTTGCACGGGATTCTTCAAGGGAAGGTCCCGCGCCCCGGTGGTACCCGCGACAAAGATGTCGCCCAGGTGGTCTACCGCCACGGCATTGGCAACCGTATTCGAACTCCCGCCAATCCACTTGCGCCAGACCACCTCGCGACCATCCGGACCGTACTTGGTCAAGTAGCCGCGGAAGACGGCGGAAGTCAGCGGTTTGCCGCCCACCGGGTCGCCCGAAAGATCGCGAGAATCGCTTTGTCCTACGACATAAACAAAACCATTGGCATCGACGGCAACGCCGCGGGCATCGTCAAAGCGATCGCCGCCATGGTAGGTGGAAAACAAAACTCGCCGGTCATTCGCCGGATTTTGCGCAAAGGCGGACCCGGCCAACAGCAGCACAAGAGCAACACGTTTCATACGCTCAACTACTGCGGAAGCGTCCGGTCGAATGGCTCACAAACTTGTGGTGAGATGTTAAAGATGCAATCCCTCGGATTTGTAAGCGCCATCCTTCCTGAACTGAGCCTTGATGAAGTTGCCGCCTTTGCCTCCTCTGCCCGCTTTCAATGCGTGGAAGTGATGTGCTGGCCCAAGGGCAAGGCCGAACGCCGCTATGCCGGTATCACGCACATCGACGTCTCAAGCTTCAGCAAGGCCGAAGTGCACGACACCATGGCCAAGCACGGCGTCTCTATCAGCGGACTGGGCTACTATCCGAACCCCCTCACCCCGAACCTCGAAGAGGCCAAGGCGTACACCGACCATATCAAGCTCGTCATCCGCGCGGCGGAAAAGCTGGGTCTCGGCGTCGTCAATACCTTTGTCGGCCGCGACTGGACCAAGTCCGTCGACGACAACTGGCCCCGCTTCCTCAAAACCTGGAAGCCCCTTATCAAGTTCGCCGAGGACCACGGTGTCAAGATCGGCATCGAGAACTGCCCCATGTCCTTCACCAAGGACGAATGGCCCGGCGGCAAGAACCTGGCGACCTCGCCCGTCATCTGGCGCCGTATGTTCAACGACATCCCGAGCGACAACTTCGGCCTCAACTTCGATCCGTCGCACTTTGTCTGGCAGTGTATGGATTATCTGCAGCCGATGCGCGAGTTTAAGTCGAAGCTCTTCCACATGCACGCCAAGGACGCCCGCCTGGATCGTGACCGGTTGAATCAGGTGGGTCTGCTGGCGCACCCGAACGAGTACCACACGCCCAAGCTCCCCGGCCTCGGCGACGTCAACTGGGGACAGTTTTTCTCGGTTTTGACCGAAGTCTACGACGGTCCGGTGTGTATTGAAGTGGAAGACCGCGCGTATGAAGGCTCGCTCGAAAACCGCAAGGCCTCGCTGGTGCAAAGCGGCACGTACCTGCGCCAGTACATCCCCAGCTAGAGGATCGACCCCATGCCTAGCCCATGGCTTGGTGTTCCGCTCGAAGATTATGAAGGCCACATGAGCGCGGCCGAGGTCGGGCAACTGTCCGTCCTCGCCGACCTCTTTGGCGATGCAGTGCGTGCCCGGCAGCCGGAAAGTGTGGCCATACTCGGCATCGCGGGTGGCAACGGTCTCAACCAGATTGACCGGTACGTCACCCGCCGCATCGTCGGTGTGGACATCCATGCCGATTACCTCGCGGCGGTCCAGCAGCGCTACCCTGGCGATTTGCCGGGCCTCGAACTGCACCTCGCCGACCTCTCGCAGCCAGACCCTCTGCCGATCGCTCCGGTGCAACTTGTACACGCGGCGTTGATTTTTGAACACGCCGGCCTTGCCCAACCGCTCGAGCATGCACTGTCGCTCGTCGAACCCGGTGGCGCGATCTCGGTGGTCCTGCAACTACCCAGTACGTCGGAAGCCGGCGTGTCGGCTACCCGCTACACATCGCTCCAAAGCTTGAAGGACCGCTTTGCGCTGATCGCGCCGGATCAGCTCAAGCAGCAGCTCTCCAACCGCGGCTTCCACCTCATCAGCGAACAACAGCGCTCGCTACCAGCGGGCAAAGCCTTCTGGATGGGATTGTTCCTCCAATGACCGGCGACCTCTACACCACGCTCGAGCAGCGTTTCCACAAGAACCCCAAGCGTCACAAAGGCGTCCGTTGGGAAGACGTCAAAGCCCGGCTCGATGCGGCTGACTCCAAGATCCTGCACGCGCTATCGGAGATGGAGCGTACCGGCGGCGAACCCGACGTCATCGGGTACGACAAAGCCACCGGCGCGTACCTGTACTGTGATTGTTCGCCGGAAACTCCCAAGGGCCGCCGCAGCATCTGCTACGACGAAGCAGCCCTCCAATCGCGCAAGGAGAATAAGCCGGCTGCCAGCGCCTACGGCATGGCAGAAGCGATGGGCGTTGAGATCTTGAACGAAGAGCAGTACCGCAGCCTCCAAAAGCTCGGCGAGTTTGACTTGAAGACATCCAGTTGGATCGCCACGCCGGCCAAGATCCGCTCACTAGGCGGGGCGCTCTTCTGCGACCGGCGGTACGACACCGTGTTCGTCTATCACAATGGCGCGGAATCGTACTATGCGGTGCGCGGCTTTCGTGCCCTTGTGCGGGTTTGAAATTTTTTGCACGGCACCAGAATCCTTTGGGTTCCTGCTGGCTCTTGCTAGCCAGAAGGAGATGTTCATGTTCCACAAAAATGAGGGCGGTGTCGATCGCGCGGCGCGGGTGCTGCTGGGGATTGCAGCGCTGGCCATGACGCAGGTGGGTCCGCAGACCCCGTGGGGTTACCTCGGCATCGTACCGCTGCTCACCGGACTTGCCGGCAACTGCCCGCTGTATTCTGTGTTCGGATGGAATACTTGCCCGCTGAAGAGATCGTAGACTTTTCGGCCTACCGGCCGGCGCTGCTGGCGTACGCCCGGTGTCTCACCTCTTCCGTCGCCGATGCCGAGGACCTCACCCAGTCCACTCTGCTCGCGGCTCTGGAAAATGCCGAGCAACTGCAGAATCGCGACGATCCAAAGCCGTGGCTGTTCACGATTCTTCGCAACCGGTTCCATCGCGCGGCCCGTCAGCGTGAGGTCGCGGTGGGGGACGACTATCCATGGACGGAACTGGCCGTGAATGCCGGGTGGTCCGCGCCGTCTGCGGGGAATGACCCGTTCTTGCAGGCCGCCACCGCCGAACGCCATCAGCAACTGGAAGCGGCCTTTCTGGCGCTCGACGCTGAGGATCGCGAGATCCTGCTGCTGCGGGACATTGAAGAGCTCAGTGGACCCGAAGCGTCCGGTCTGCTTGGCCTCAGCATCGCCGCGATGAAGAGCCGACTGCACCGGGCCCGGCTTCGCTTGCTTGCCGAACTCCGGCACAACCACCTGATACCAGCGAGGAACGAAGCCATGGAGATGACCTGTCTCGAAGTGTTGCAATGCCTGCCGCATTACGCGGACCAGACGTTATCGCCGGATGCCCGCTCGAGCGTCGAACGTCATGTGGCGCACTGCCGGGCCTGCGCCCATTTCGGACAGCGCTACGCCGACCTGCTGGCCGCGCTGCCGTCGCTTCGGGACAGTTCCTAAAGTCGCGCCGCCCGCACGTACGGTGGCTCGGTCAGCAGCTCGAAGATCGCGTGGAACCCATGCCGGTCCCGCTGCAACTCCTCGCCGTACGCTGCTGTCGCCTCGGCCTGCACCCCATCGGCGCGACGTAGCTTCAACTGCAATGGCTCATTCGCGGAATGGGTATCAAACGTTAAAGTCTGCTTGCGGCAGGCCGTTTGGATGTCCACCGTCTCGCCATTCAGCACCAACGTCCCCGCCGGTGGATTTGCCGGACAGCGCAAATGTACCTGCAATGTCGCCGGCTCCTCAGAACAGGCAACCAACAGCAAGCACAGCACCAGCAAAAACGATCGCGCAGCCTTCACTTCGAAACCTCTTTGACGTAGTCCACTTCGTCCTTCTTCCCGATAGCGAGCAAGTGGGCTTCCACAGGCGCCCAGTTCACCGAATCGCCGACCGCGGTCTGCGCTGCAGAAACGCTCGCAAACATCCCGTGGTACACCGCGATGCCGAACTTCATGACATCCGCCGCGCTACGGCCGGCCTTTGTCGCCGCCTGCATCTTGATGGCCAGGTACGCCGGCACCACAAAGTCTTCGAGGTCCGTAAACTGCACGGCTGACCCATAGCTGGACGGGATGACGATCGAGTACGTGCTCCAGTCAATCTGCCGGAAGTCGCTGTACCCCTCGATGCTTTTCTTCAGTACGCGCGCAATCAGCACCCGCGTTGCCCAAGCCTCGTACTCCGCCTTGAAGTGCTTGGTATTCCGTACATCGTCGTACGCGCTCTGCCCCAACTGGCCGCGACCTTTGGTCGAACCTTCATACAGCCAGCCTTCACCAAACGACATCCGCTTGTTCTCGGCGGCGTACAACTGCGTGACGGTCGCCGCTTTCAGTTCGGTTTGGATCGCCGGATTTCCGGACTTCACCGTCTTGATGATGGATACCGCATCTGCGATCGACCCCGGCTGAAACGCCGTGTTGGCGGCCAAGGTCTTTAGTGCGGCAATGTCGTCGGCGCTGCGGTACCCATCTACCAGGTTGTACAGCAGCCGCAAAACGGCCTCGACATTCCAGCTTTTGATGTCTCCGGACGAGGCGTCTTTGAGGATCTGGCAAGCGACATTGTCGCGGTTGGTCCAGGAAGCGGCGGCGAGTTTCGACTTCACGTCGGCGGAGGTGATGGGCATGGTGGTCCTTTAAACACCATGCGCAGCGTACCCCGCTAAAGGATCACCCGGTACGAAATTCCTTTGGCAATCCGGCTGCCGGTTTGCGCTTGCATTCCTGAGGAGATTTTCAAAAACACATATGCGCAAACAGATTCTTATCGCTTCTTTCTCGCTGGCCGCTGCAGGTGCCGTCTTTGCTGCGGACGCCAAGCATCCTTGGGCTGCCTTCAAGCCCGGCAGCTACGCCAAATACAAGACCACATCCACGGTAGCCGGCAACAAAACGGTTTCAGAAACCACCCAAACCCTGGTGAGCATCGATGCCAACAACGCTGTCATCGAGACGGAAATGAAGGCAATGGGACAGGTCACCAAGAACAAGGCCACCGTACCTCTCAAGGAAGCCGGCGTACCGCCCGCTTCTGCCACCAAGGGCAAGCCCCCGGTGATGACCAATGAGACCGTCACCGCCGCCGGCAAGTCCCTTGCCTGCAAGTGCTACGACATCACCAGTTCGCAAAACGGCATGACATCCACCGTACACGTCTGCAATAGCGATAGCGTACCGTTCAGCATGGTGAAGTCGACCACCAAAACCACCGGCGCCGTGAAAATGGAGTCCGTGATGGAACTGGTGGAGTTTGCCGCTAAGTAGTCTTGCGCCGCAACGCATGCAGCAGATGGTGTACGAACGCCAGATTGTCTGACTGTACGTAGTGCATCGCGCCGCCCATCCGGGCAAAGCTCTTGCAGAACCTTAAATAGTAGGCGGCGTTGGTTTTGGGCGGCTCCCCGGTGGTCCAATCCCAATTGCCGCCGTCCTGCAGGTCCACGACGTACAACGAGTGGCCTTCCACCGGCTTGCGGCCGTCCTGCAGCCGCAGGTTGTTGACGCAACTCAACGTCTTTTCAAACACTTGCGGCGCCATGATGGCCGATCCGACGGACAGCAGTACGCCGCCGTCGAGGCCGTCCACACTGTCGCCCAGCAGACGGAAGTCCGTGGTCGCCGCACGACCTACCACCGCCCCATCAAATAAAGGATGGTTGGCGATGATGTCGTACCCGATACCCGGGTGTACCGTCATGGGGATGCCGTGGCGATAGGCTTGGGCCAGAATCGACGCCTGCTTCCACCGATGATTCATCTGAACCCGGCCGCCGGGGAGGTTGGCCTTGAGCAGGTCCGCACGCGCCCCAGTGAGCGGGTGATCCGGGTTGGCGCGAATCGCCAGGCGGAGTTCCTCAGGCGAGGGGACGTCGATCCCGTCTTCCGCGATGAACTTGCCCAGCGACTTGCCGTACCCGAACCCATTGGTCGCTCCGCCCGCCAGCAGCGCCGTCATAATGGAACGTCCGGTCTCGTCCCAGGCGCCGAAGGTCCCGGTGGCGACGTTGGCACGGACACTTTCTGTGGACCGGCCGAACCAGGCGTACTCCCAGTCGTGGATGGTTCCCGCGCCGTTCGTGGCCAAGTGCGTCAACCAGCCCTTGGACATCATTTCTTCCAGAATCAGCGCCGCGCCGTTCCGCAACAGGTGTGCGCCGTACATGAGAATCACGGCAGAATCCCGTTCACGGGCCGCTACAATCGAGGCCGCGCAGGCATCAATATGGCGCGCGACATCCGGCGTACATTCGGCTGGCGGAAGATCGGGCGGAATCAGGATTTCGTCCGCCGATGTCAGGCTTTGGCGCTCCGCCAGTGGGTACACCTTGAGGCGGGACCAGTCGTGGGTTCGAGTGGGCAAGGGGAACCTCAATTATACCCGCCGGTCACCCGCTGGCTGAGGGCTGTTAGCATGTCTAAAGGAGTTGAAACCAGGCGGGAACGGCGCGCGTCTTGTGGGGCATGAGTAACGCAGCCAGCATGCCATTCCCGGTCGTGAGTGAGCCGGTTGCCAGCGGTAAAGGGCAGAAGACTCAAACCAGAGCTCGAGTGGATCACCGCACTACCGATGAAGCGGCGCTGGTGCGCCGTGTACAGGCCCGCGACGAACTCGCTTTCCGCGAGATCGTGGACCGTTATCAGACCAAAGTCTACTCGATCATTTACGGTATTCTGCGCAATCACAACGACGCAGAAGACATCGCCCAGCAGGTTTTCTCCAAAGTTTATTTCTCGATCAAGAATTTTGACTTCCGCAGTTCGCTGCTCACCTGGATCTACAAGATCACTGTCAACGAATGCTACGACTATCTGCGGAAGAAGCGGGTTCGCAAACTCGTCTACGAAAGCGACTTTACCGAGGACGACGCCAACAAGATGGAAGGCGGCGTGGCGGTCGACGGCAAGATGCCGGCCGATCAGTCCCTGGCCAACCGGGACCTGATCCTCAAGCTGCTCGAAAAGATCTCGGCCGAAGACCGGCAGTTGATGCTGCTCAAAGAGGTCGAAGGGCACTCTGTAGAGGAGTTGTCCCAGATGACCGGGATGAATGAGAATACGATAAAGGTGAAGCTGTTCCGCGCCCGCCAGAAGCTGGTCAAGGCCGCGCAGCGTCTCACGGGGAAGTTTACTTCCTAACGAAATAGTTCGAAGATACCGATCTGGCACCTAGAAAGAACGATTAGAATAAAAGCCAGACGGGTCCAAGTGGTGCAGAGACAGATTTGAGGGAAGATTTTATGCACACGCCGGAAGGATCGAACAGCAGTAGCCGGTTGGATGGGGCACACGATTTGACGGATCAGGAACTGACGGAACTGTTTCAGGCGCTCAAGGCGCCACCCGACCTCGCGCCGCGTCCGGGCTTCTATGCCCGGGTGATGGATCGCGTGGAAGCGCAGCAGAAGAGTTCCATTTGGTCGGTCTTTCTGGAGCCGGTGTTTAGCCGGCGCTTGGCTTTTGCCTCTCTCGCCATGATGCTGTTGATGGGTTTTGCGCTGTTGAACGACAACGGCCCGGACCCTGAGTTTGGCGAAATGGCTCTCGACGCCAACAACCCGCCCATCATGTTGATGGGTGAAGATGGCGCCGCTCCCGCGATTGGTACCCCCGCGCCCTCCATGGCGCGCCACGGTGTCGCCGCGCTCCACCACACACAGCCCGTGTCTCTTATGGCCCCGGACGAAGGCCGGGAACTCGTGCTGGTTGACCTTGTCAGCTACCACGAATAAGAATCACCAAACCACATGAGTGACCGTATCTCCTGGAGCAACCCGCGCGTTCTAGCGGTGCTGCTCCTTGTCTTTTTGGCGGGCGGACTCAGCGGGGCTATCTCCCTCCGCGTCATCCGCAGCATGCGCGGTGTCCCGCACGCCCAGCAGCCGGTCACGAATACCTCTTCCACCTCGTCCCCCGGCATCAATTCCTGGGCCAATAAAGAAGGCTTTCTAGGCCGCTGCCGCAAGGAACTCGACCTCCGCCCCGACCAGGCCCAGAAGATCTCCGCCGTCCTCGACGACTATAAGATGTACTACCAAAACCTGCAGGAGCAGCTGGAAGAAGTACGCGCCACGGGCAAGGGTCGCATCCTGGAGATTCTGGACGCAGAGCAGAAGAAGAAGTTCGAAAAGCTTCTGGCCACCGAACCGCGGTAATCTGCCAAACCAACTTAACGATCTGGTATGCTCTGGTATGCACAGATTGTTCAGTAAGTCATTTCACGTTGCTGTAATGTGCGCCTTATTGACGGCAGCACCTGCAATTGCAGATACAATTATCTACGACGAGAGCTTGCAGGGCGATTTGTCTGACAGTAAGACGTTGACTCTGGTTGCCGGTGGAAACATTGTTCGAGCCAACTCGGGGATCACGCCAACCACTCCCATAGACCTCGATAACTTTCTTTTCGTGGTGCCCGCCGGATATCAGGTAACTGGCCTCTCGATTCTCTTTTCGAACGCAGTTTACCTCGGCCCTCGCGTTAATCCTCCCACGTTCGCGCTACAGCCCCTCGTGCTGTCGTCCGTTACCTCTAGCGTCGTCGCTTATTCGACTTCCTGTCCTCAGGTTGGGCTGTGTTCGCCGATTGTAAATGGCTTGGTTGTCACCCCAGATATCCTTAGCGTGTATTCTCACGGGCTGCCGCTTGCGGCCGGCAGTTACAGGATGTTCCACGGCTGGGAGGCTAGTGCCTACGCAACTGTGAACCTGACGTACCGCTTTGACGTCCAACCCTTGTCGCAACCTCCGAGTGGAGTGCCCGAGCCATCCGAAATCCTCTCTGCCGTCGGCTTGCTCATCGCCACTGCCGGCTACAACCGCAGTCGCAGCCGCCGATAGTACGGAGAGGCCTACTCCGGAAAACCGGCGACAATTGGAGTCGTGCTAAACTGAAGGTTCCCACCCTGCTTGGGGCACTAGGCAGTTTATTGCCCGAAGGAATTCGTTAATCACCGTGTCACAGACCGACAAGCTTACGCGCAAGGATGTCAAGGAACTCGCCAAACACGACGCGTTTCGCGAGCGCACCATCGAGACCATTGAGTACGTCTCGGAGCACAAAACCGACCTGTACAAGTACATTGGCTTGGGGGTTGTGGTCATTGCGCTGATCGCCGGCTTCTTCTGGTACCGCAGCTACCAGCACAGCGTCCGCCAACAGGCCCTGCAGGAACTGCTGCACATTTACAACGCCACGGTTACCGGTGGTGGTCAGGCTCCGCCGTTCGCCGCCAAGGCGTACAACACAGACGGCGAGAAGACCCAGGCCATCCGCTCGGAATTCAGCAAGTTTGCCGAAGCCAACAAGGGTACCGATGAAGCGGCAATGGCGGCCTACTATCTAGGCGTCAACTGGGCCGAATCCGGCAACGGTGCGGAAGCCGAAAAGTGGCTGAAGCAGGCTGCTGAAGAAGGCAACGAGAACTACCGCAACCTGTCCAAGATCACCTTGGCGCAGTTTTACAGCACCCAGGGTAAGAACGACGACGCGCTGAAGCTCATCCAGCAGGTCATCGACAGCCCCTCGGCGTTCGTTTCCAAGGAACACGCGACCATCGAAAAGGCTCGCGTCCTGGTGAAGACCAATCCGGCTGAAGCGCGCAAGCTGCTGGAGCCGCTCCGTACGTCGCGCGCCGCTGTTTCGCAGGCTGCGCTGCAACTGCTGTCTGACATCAAATAAATGTCCCTGGCCCGGCTGCGATTCCTGCCCGAGCAGAGTCGTGGCCGGCGCTACCCCGAACCCCAAGATCCTTACCGTAACGAGTTCCAGCGGGATCGTGACCGTATCATCCATTCCCGCGCCTTCCGCCGCATGGTGGACAAGACGCAGGTCTTCGCCTCCGGCACCTCCGACCATTTCCGCAACCGTCTGACGCACTCGCTCGAGGTCGCGCAGATCACCCGTTCCGTCGCCTGTGCGCTGGAGTTGAACGAGGATCTTGCGGAGACTCTGGCCTTGGTGCACGACGTCGGACATCCGCCGTTTGCGCACTCCGGCGAAGCCGCACTTGCGGCTGAGATGCGCGAATTTGGCGACACGTTCGACCACAACCAGCATGGACTGCGGATCGTGGAGCAGTTCGAGTCCAGGTATGCACGGTTTCCCGGGTTGAACCTGACGTTCGAGGTACGCGAGGGGATCGTCAAACATTCGCGCGACTTTGCTCCCGGCGAGGTCCCGGCGTTCAATGAGTACCTGCCAGGGTTCAAGCCTCCGTTGGAAGCGCAGTTGGTGGACCTCTGCGACGAGATCGCGTACAACACGGCGGACCTTGACGATGCGTACTCGGCGGGCCTAACGCCGGTGGATGCGATTCGCCAGGCAGTCCCCAAGTTCGATGAGCTATGGGTGTGGACCGCGCGCCAGTTTCCGGACGCCCCTGAGCGCAAGCGCATGCATGAGGTGATCCGCATGCTGATCCATCACCTGGTGACGGGTCTGATTGAGGGTACGACGGCGGCCTGCGCCGGTTTGGGTAATGTGCACGAGGTTCGCACGGCGCCACAGCGGGTTTGCCAGTTCACGGCGAAGTCCGGAGAGACGGATAAACAGTTGAAACAGTATCTGCTACGCAACGTGTACCACTCGGACTGGCTGCGCGAGGACCGTGAGTCGGCGATGTCGCGCATCCATGATCTGTTCCAGCACTTTTTGAAGCATCCGGAAGAGTTGCCGCCGGGGTACACGGTGGATCAGAAGGGCGAGCCTCTGCATCGCGTGGTGTGCGACTACATCGCTGGGATGACGGACGGGTTTTTGAATCGGACGTGGCAGGCGGTGTTTGAGCCATTCAAGTGATGCGATGTGCTATCGCTATTGCACAATGTTGATTCCTTTGGTAACCTTCCACCCATGGCTTATTCGATCCGGCCGATGCTGGTATCACTCGCTCTTCTCTTTGCGTCTGCCGCCCCGAATGCCTTGGCGGACGGGCTAAATCTTGAGAGTTGGATCAATTCTTATTTTAGATGTGCGGGTACCATCGACGACTGCAATCTACAACAGAATGGCAAAATCTCGTACATCCCGAGTAGCTCCAACTCGTCGCTAAGTGCCGATCTTTCGGTTGCCGAAAGTAACACCAGCTACGGCGACGCCTTTAGCGGATCGAGTTCGTTGTATATCGCGCCAGGAGTATTTCGAGTCAAAGCCTCAATATCGGCAACAAATTATCAATCGGACGCATGGTCGGGGATCTATGCTGTTGATCCCGACTCACCCGGTGGTCTCGGTTTTGAGTTCCTTCCGATCCTTGCAAGGGGTGGCTGGACCGATTCTGTGATTCTTAGCGGTAACGGTGGCCCCGTTGACATGGACATATTCCTGCGCGTGACAGGAACTGTTACCGGATGCGCGGTTGAGTTATTCTGCCGTTTGGATCTGCAAAAGTCGGACCAAACCGGTAGTGCCATCGTACTCAGGGGAGCGTCAGGCGCTACAGCCGTTGATTCTTTGGTGCGTCTTCAGTACAAAGCGCTAGCACTGAATCAAGCACACAATCTTGGTGTTAGCGCAACCTTGCTTATCTTCAGTCCTCCTTCGCTCGATCAATACATCTTTTCGGACTCCGCGTTGGTCGACTTTAGTCATACAGTCACCGTTAGCGGCGTAGCATTTTCGAGAGATGGCGCCCCTGTGTCCGGAGTGCAAGTGTCTTCCTCTTCCCTCGGCATTCCGTACGCGGCGACGACCGTACCTGAACCGGATGAAACCGGCTTCGCAATCGCCGCATTGTTCGTAACTGCGATCGGTTGTCTTCGCCGTAGGCAGTCGCCCCTGACAGTTTCCGAATCGAACTGACATTTTTGTGACGGGGATTGCACTGGCGACGTGATAGGATGCTCGTCATGTTGGCGAAGTTCGCTCTGTTTACCGGTTTCAGCGCTCTCACTCTGCTCGCGCAAGACGCCGGTGATGGCGGCGCTGCCTTCTTTGAAAAGAACGTCCGCCCCATCCTGATCGCTAAGTGCGTCGGATGCCATTCGTCCACCAGCCAGCCGATCATGGGCGGACTCAAGCTCGACACGCGTGAGGACGCCATCAAGGGCGGGTCGCGCGGGGCGGCCATCGTTCCCGGCAACCCGGCGGAAAGCCTGCTCATCAAAGCTATTCTGCATACGGCCGGAGCGTTGAAGATGCCGCCCGGACCCAAGATGTCCGACCCCGAGACCGCGATCCTCGCGCAATGGGTGCAGATGGGTGCGCCCTGGGGCAAGTCCGTCGTCGAAAAGCCGAAGGAGAAGTACTGGGCATTCGTACCTCCGGTGAAAGGCTCGCGTAACTCCATCGACGAGTACCTGCAGGCGGGGCTTGCGGCGAAGGGCCTGAAGCCCGCCAAACCTGCCGACAAGCGTACGCTCATCCGTCGCGCGACCTATGACCTCACGGGTCTGCCGCCGACCCCTGCGGAAGTCGAGGCGTTTTTGAATGACAAGTCCGCGGATGCGTACCCGAAGCTGATCGACCGGTTGCTCGCGTCGCCCCGCTATGGCGAACGCTGGGGACGCCACTGGCTTGACGTTGCGCGCTATGCCGACTCCAACGGTCTGGACGAGAACCTCGTTTACAAGAACGCCTTCCGCTATCGGGACTACGTCATCGCGGCCTTCAACAAAGACAAGCCTTTCGACCTGTTTTTGACGGAACAACTGGCTGGCGATCTGCTGCCGGGATCGAGTGATCCGGCCACTCAGTACGAACGCTGGACCGCGACCGGCTTCCTATCGCTCGGCGCCAAAATGCTGGCCGAAGACGATCCGTTGAAGATGGAAATGGACATCGTCGACGAGCAGTTGGACACCACCATGCGCGCCTTCAACGGACTCACCGTCGGCTGCGCCCGCTGTCACGATCACAAGTTTGACCCCATCCCCACGGCGGACTACTATTCGCTGGCCGGCATCTTCAAAAGCTCCAAGACGATGGAGAACTTCAAGGTGGTGGCCAAGTGGCACGAGTACGTGCTGGCCCCGAAAGAAGATCGCGACAAGCTCGCCGCGCATGAGGCCAAGATCGAGGCCAAGCGCAAAGAAATCGGCAACATCAGCAAGGCGGAGAACGACCGGTTGGCCGCAATCGGCATGGCTCGTATGGGGTCTTATTTGCTGGCTGCCGCGCACGTGCAGCGCGATCAAGATGTGCAGGTCGCGCCGATCGAGGACGAGAAGGCCGGTGTGGTTCGCGCGGCTGGGTCGTACGACAACGGCAACGTCCCCAAGCAACTGGAAAAGAAAAAGCCGAACACGCCGAAGGACGTCAAAGGTCCGTTTTATGCGGAATACGTGATTGAGGTCGCGCAGGCGGGCGATTACCAGGTGGACGTGTTTGACCAGGAAAAAGGCGCGGGTACGGCGAGTTTGTACGTCAACGGAAACTGGGAAGCGCGCGGTGCGGACCCAGTCGAAAATCGCGAGGCGTCGCCAGAGGCTGGCGGTTGGAGCTACATCGCCATCGTGCCGCTGCAGAAGGGCAAAAACACGATCCGGCTGGAACATCCGTCGCGATTCCCGTACTTTGAAAAGCTGCTGATCGCCAAGAATACGCTGCCTCGCGTACCGCTGTCGCGCGTACAGATTGCCCGCAAATACGATGTAAATCCGGGGTATTTGGAGAACCTGGTCGAGTACCTGCGGCGTTCCAACGGTGCGACCGCTTCGCCTTTGTATGCCTGGGAAACCTTGACGGATCAGGCGCAGGCTCCCGCGTTGGCGGCGAAGTACGAAGCCGAGTTCAATGAAGCCGTGAAGGCAGGCAAGGGTCCACTGTACGACTTTTTGCATCACAAGTTTGGTCCGTTCCGCGCACCGTCGAACGCCCGGCAGTACTACAAGTCTGAGGTCCGTGAACAGTTGGCCAAGCTCGATGCGGAAGCGAAGGCGCTCGAAGCCGCGACGCCTGAGTATCCCAAAGCGATGGGGGTCACCGAGGGCAAGATCGACGACTTGGCGATCAACATCCGCGGTAGCCACTGGAACCTGGGCGCGAAGCAGCCTCGGCGGTTCTTGCGAGTCATTTCCGGAGATCAGCAGACGGCTATCGGACCCGAAACCAGTGGGCGTTTGCAGTTGGCCCAGTGGATGACCAGCAAGGATCATCCGCTCACCAGCCGCGTGATGGTGAATCGCATCTGGCGCTATCACTTTGGACGCGGCATCGTGCCAACGGTGGACAATTTCGGGCGTTTGGGCGAAAAACCCAGCAATCCGGAACTGCTGGACTGGCTGGCCGTACGCTTTGTCGAGGACGGCTGGAGCATCAAGAAGATGCACCGGTTGATGATGCTGTCGAACGCGTACCAGATGAGCAGCGATTACGACGAAAAATCCTTCAATGCGGATCCGGAGAACGCGCTGTTGTGGCGCATGCCGCGGCGGCGTCTCGAAGCAGAAGAAATCCGCGACGGCATCATGACGGTGTCGGGCGGGCTGCAGCACGACCACCCGGGCGGCAGCATCCTGAAGTACAAAGACCGGCAGTATGTCGCCAATACGTCCAAGGGTGGCGACGTCGATTACGACAAGACCATCCGCGCGGTGTACATCCCGGTGGTCCGCAGCTCGATGTACGACGTGTTCCGCGCCTTTGATCTGCCGGATCCTACGATGACCAACGGCGATCGCGACGCGACGGTGGTGGCTCCGCAAGCGCTGTTCATGATGAACAGTTCGGTGATGCTGCAGCATAGCGCGCGGCTGGCCGATCGGTTGATGCAGATGTCCACCGACGATGCGGGTAGGGTTCGAGAGGCGTATGAAGCGGCGTTGACGCGTCCGCCGACGCCGCAGGAAGTGGACCAGGCGCAGACCTACGTCGCGCACATGCAGAAGGAATGGAACGGCGACCGTAGGAAGGCCTGGCAGAGTTTTTGCAAATCGCTGCTGGCCGCCAACGAATTTATTTACCTGAACTGACGACTATGAACCGGCATTGGAACAGTTACCTCAATCAGACGCTGTCGCGGCGCGAGTTGCTGCGGGTGTCGAGCACGGGCTTTGGCAGCTTGGCCTTGGCGTCGATGCTGCACGGGGCTTCTTCGGCAGATCCGATGGCCGTGAAGACGCCCCACTTCAAGCCTCGCGCCAAGCGGGTGATCTTTCTGTTCATGCACGGCGGACCGTCGCAGGTGGATACGTTCGATTACAAGCCGTTGTTGAAGCGCGACCATGGCAAGCCGCTGCCGTTTGCGCGTCCCAAAGTGGTCTCCGGCGAGACGTTCAATCTGCTGCAGTCGCCCTGGGCGTTCAAGCAGTACGGCCAAAGCGGCGCCTGGGTGAGCGACCTGTTTCCCGAGGTCGCCAAGTGCGTCGACGATATCTGCTTTGTGAAGTCCATGTGGGGTTCGAACTCGCGGCACGGCGGCGCGCTGCTCGAACTGCATACAGGATCCGACACGTTTATCCGGCCCAGCATGGGGTCCTGGGTGACGTACGGGTTGGGTAGCGAGAACTCGTCGATGCCCGGATACCTCACGATTTGCCCGACGCAGTCCCACGGGGGTGCCAACAACTTCGGGTCAGCGTTTTTGCCGGCGCCTTATGCGGGTACGGCGATCGGGTCGGTCGGGGTCCCTGCGCGGGACGCCAAGATTCCGTTCATCACCAATACGGAAACGCCGCGCAACATCCAGCGGATGGAGATCGATTATTCGCAGGTCCTGAACCGGAAGCAGTTGGAGACGACGGGTCCGGATCACGCGCTCGAAGGGCGCATCGAATCGTTCGAACTCGCGTTCCGCATGCAGGCGGAGGCTCCGGAATTGCAGGACCTGGGGCAGGAAAGCGAAGCCACTCGCAAGTTGTACGGCCTGGACAACCCGGTGACCGAGGACTTTGGACGGCAGTGTCTGATGGCCCGGCGGTTTTCCGAAAAAGGCGTGCGGTTTGTGCAGGTGAGCCACACATACAAGTGGGACCAGCATGCGAACCTGCGCCGCGACCATGAGCAGAATGCGGCCGAGGTGGACAAGCCGATTGCGGGTCTGCTGAAGGACCTGAAGTCGCGGGGTCTGCTGGAGGATACGTTAGTGCTGTGGGCGGGCGAGTTCGGACGTACGCCGACGGCCGAGGGCTCCGATGGGCGCGACCACAATCCGGAAGCGTTCACGATCTGGATGGCTGGCGGAGGCGTAAAGCCGGGCTTCAGCTACGGCGCGACGGACGACTACGGGTACTATTCGGTAGTCAACAAGGTGCACTTCCACGATCTGCACGCAACGATTCTGCACCTGCTGGGGCTGGATCACAAGAAGCTGACGTATCGGTTCGCGGGTCGTGACTTCCGGTTGACGGACGTGCATGGCAATGTCGTGCACGACATCATGGCGTAGCTGGCAGCAGCTTCCACAACGCCCAGATCGCCAGCAGCGTGTGCGCGATGGACACGCCGAGCATCCGGAATCCTACCGCCTGCAGGCGTTCGCGCAGGACCTCGGCGTCTTTCAGCCGCCACAACTCCCACCCGTGTACTGCCGCGGAGAATAACAGCGGAACCGCCAGTAGCCAATGACCGGTGATCCATACCGTCGGTACCGCCGCCAGCGCCTGTACCGCTGTCGCCAGGTACGCCTTGCCCAGCATGCTGCCGTCGGACACCGTGGACTTTGCTGCCGCGATCCGCGCTGCGAGCCTCGCGTGGACCGAGAGCACCGATGCTACGCCGTGCAAGGTCACCAGCAGCCAGAGCCACCAGGTCCAGGCCGGAACCTCGTGCAAAACTGCCAAGGCAACAACAACCGCGCTTGCCGACAAGCCGGCTACCGCTGCCGTCTGCAGCAAGGTCGAGCGCTGGCGATTCTGTACCGCCATCCAGACGGCGAGGATTGTGAACGCTGCGCCTACGGCGACAACGATCGCAAGAGCCCCCAGCGGCACCTTCACCACATACGCGAGGACCACCAGAGATACGGCGGCGACCGTCGCTTCCGCCGCGAACCACCGGAGCGGCCACATCCAGCCGCCTGCGGGACTTCTCTTGCGGATGCGCAAGGCGGCGACCAGCGGCTCGCGCAGCAGAAAGCCGGAAAACACCAGGGTGAACGCGGGGATGAGCGCCCAGGACCACCGTCCGGCAAGGATCGCGGCAGCGAGGAAGGGCTGCAGCAGCAGTCCCCAGGCGCCGTGCTCGCGGGGTAGCGGCGTGGCTTCCGGCTTCACGATTGCGGCGCGTCCTTCAATAGAGTCAGCAACAGAGTGGTTGCGGCTTTTGCTTGGATCGCATGCACCAGCCCCGCAGGAAGGTAGGCCCAGAATCCTTCGGATGCTTCATGTACCGCATCGCCGATCGAGACCGTCGCGGCGCCGCGAGCGATGTAGATGGTGATGGGGAAGGGAGCGGTGTGGCCGGCGAGGCCTCGTCCCGGCTCAAAAACAAATTGGACCACTTTTGTTTTGGGGTTGTTGACGAGCGTATGGCTCTGCGAGCCGGGGCTTGTTACGGCGCTACGTACATCGGGCAGCACAAGGGCGGCGTCAGTCGGCGTGGACATGCCATTATTGTGCCTTAACATTTCATTTGCGTGTCTGGTCGAAAACGGATAACTCGTTCCGCTAGATGTTGTTACGCGTACTTGTTCACAGCAATTCAAGATAACGCCATGTGAGGCTATTCGAAATTTCGATAAGGCAAAGCATTGACTTGAGAAACGAATGTGCGCAGAATCGTAGAAACCTAGAAGCCGTGTTGGCTTCCAAGTAACCAGCATTGCCCAGTCGGCAACGATGATCTTCTGTCCGTGTCCGCGCTGGGTCTCTCCGTATCGACTCCCAGGCGTATGACGCAACCTACTGCTTCAGGAGTCATTTCGGATGCTTCAGTCTCACCGGTTCAGGGCGCTCGCTGTATGCGCAGCCCTTCTGGCTATCACTCCACTTAACCTATCCGCCCAGTCCATCTACGGCGGTGTTCGCGGTCTCGTGTCGGACTCGTCCGGCGCCGCGATGGCAAACGCCAAGGTCACACTCACCAACGAAGCCACCACCGACGCGCGCAACGTCCAAACGTCGAACAGCGGCGAATTTGTGTTCAGCCAGGTCACTCCCGGCCGCTACAAAGTCACTGTCGAGTTTGGGGGATTCAAGAAGTTTGAGCGCCAGGGCGTACAGGTGGAAACACAGCAGCAACTCACCGTCGACGTCAAAATGGAAGTCGGTAACGTAACCGATAGCGTGCTGGTGACGGAAGAAGTTCCGCTCATTGAAACGGCAACGGCATCGCAGGGCCAGGTGATTGACCGCCAGAAGCTGGTGGACCTGCCGAACCTCGGCCGTAACCCGTACATGTTCTCCCGCCTTGCGCCGAACGTGCAGCAGGTGGGCAATCCCGCGTATGCCCGCATGCAGGACCAGTCGGGATCGTCGCAGATTTCGATTGCCGGCGGCCCGGTCCGCGGCAACAACTACTTGCTCGACGGTGTACCAATCACCGACGCTGCCAATCGCGCCATCATCATTGCGTCGCTCGAAGCGGTGCAGGAAATGAAGGTCCAGGCCAACACCTATGACGCCGAAATCGGCCGTTCCGGTGGCGGTATGTTCAATGCGTACATGAAGTCCGGTACGAACACCTTCCACGGCTCGGCCGGTGGGTACTTCCGCCAGACGGCATGGCTTGCCAACAGCTTCTTCAACAATCGCGCGGGCGCTGGCGTTACCGATCAGCCGTTCCGCAACTACCTCGGCTCTTTTGGCGGTCCGGTGTGGATCCCCAAAGTGTACGACGGCCGCAACAAGACCTTCTTCTTCTTCGCGTTTGAAGGCTACCGCGACACGCAGGCCAACGCCGGCGCTACGCAGGTTCCCACCGCTCGCGAGTTGACGGGCGACTTTTCGCAGAGCCTGACCCGCGCTGGCGGCGTCCGCCTCATCTACGATCCGCTCACCACCGATGCCGCTGGCGTGCGCACTCCGTTTGCCGGCAACATCATTCCGACGGGCCGCATCAACGCCGTGGGCCGCAACATCGCTTCCACGTTTGCCGCTCCGGACAAGGCTGCCGCCTTCCACGGCGATTCGAACCGCAGCTACCAGGCGTCGCTCGCGTCGATCGCCGATCAGCGCACCTACAAGGTGGACCACAAGATCGCCAGCTGGTGGAACGCCAGCTTCGGCTTCCAGTGGTACCACTCGCTCGAACCCGGCGAATGGTGGTTCCGCGATACGCCGTCGTCGCCCAACCAGTGGACGCTCGACCGCATCGTGCACTCCAGCCAGTTGAACAACACGCTGACCATCAACCCCACCACGGTGTTGGCGGTGCGTTACGGCTTCAACCGCTTCCCGAACTTCAGCTCCCAGGCTAGCGCCGGCTTCAATGTCGGATCGCTCGGCTTTAACCAGGGCTTCCTCAACAGCATCCAGAGCCCCGTATTCCCGTCGGTGACGTTCCAGAACTTCTACACCGGCACCAACATGGGCACCAACAGCAACTCGCTCACCATCTTCAGCTCCAAGAACTTTGGCGCCATCCTGTCGAAGTTCGTTGGTAAGCACACCCTGAAGTTTGGTGCCGATGCCCGCCGCATTCAGATCGGCGACATCAACTATGGCAACAGCGCCGGTGCCTTCAGCTTTACCGACCAGTTCACGCGCGCCAACTACCTGGCGGGCGATGCCTCCACCGGTTCCGATTTGGCCAGCCTGCTTCTGGGTGCGCCGGCCAGCGCCAGCGGCTTCCTCTCCAGCAAGCTGCTGAACTACCAGATGTACTATGCAGGTTTCGTGCAGGATGACTACCGCCTGAGCCCCAAGCTCACCCTCACCATGGGTCTGCGTTGGGAACGGGAAACCGGCATCAAGGCGGAGGACAACAAGCTGATTGTCGGCTTCAACCGCGATGCGGTGAACTCCATCAGCGTGGAATCCGGCGTACCGACCGCGGGCGCTGTGATGTTTGCGGGCCTCGGTGGCAACCCCACCCAGACCAGCAACTTCCAGGGCAACAAGCTGTCGCCCCGCTTCGGCTTGGCCTACCAGATCAACAGCAAGACCACGGTTCGCGGCGGCTACGGCATCTTCTGGGCGCCGCAGTTGACCCCCGGTGGCGCGTACCTGCCGGAAGGCTTCACGGCCTCCACGGCGGTGAACGTCTCCACGGACTCGGGCCGCACCCCGAACCCCGCTGCCAATCTGTCGACGGTATTCTCGAACGGTTGGGACCGTCCGGTGGGCAACTCCCTCGGCGATCGCACCGGTATCGGCAAGAGCCTTTCGATCTACGATCAGACCTCCCGCGCTCCTCGCGTGCAGCAGTTCTCGATCGACATCCAGCGTGAACTCCCCGGCGGTATCGCCGCAGCCATCGCCTATGTCGGCTCCCGCTCGGCGGACCTGACGCAGACGACGGCGGCAGTCAACATCAACCAGGTTGCCCCCGGCTTCTACGGCCTGGGTAGCAGCGCGCTGGCAGCGGCAGTGGCGAATCCTTACTTTGGCAAGGGTGGCACCAACATCCTGGCCGGAGCCACGGTGGCCCGCGCACAGTTGCTGCGTCCGTTCCCCGGCTTTGACAGCATCAGCCTCCTCAACGGCAGCTGGAATACCGCCAAGTACGACTCGCTGGTGTTGAAAGCCCAGAAGCGTATGTCAGCCGGCTTGAGCTTCCTGGTCGCCTACACCTGGTCGAAGAACTTCGACGCGGCGTCGGGCGGCACGGGCAACAACCTGAACGGCGGCAACGTCGGTCCGCAGAACACCTACGATCTGGCTTCCGAATACGGCCTGTCGTACCTCGACGCGACCCATCGCCTGAGCCAGACCTACACCTACGAACTGCCGTTCGGTAAGGGCAAAGCCTTCCTGGGCAGCAGCGGCCGCCTTGTGGATTCCTTGCTCGGCGGCTGGTCGATCAACGCAGTCAGCATCATGTCGAGCGGCTACCCGCTGCAGATCCGCATGAACAACAACAACAACAGCCTGATCTTTGCGTCCTCCCAGCGTCCGAACGCCACTGGCGTCGATCCGAACTGGGGTGGCAACATGACGCAGTGGGTGGACGGAACCGGCTTCATCAACCCGGCGGCGTTTTCGAACGCACCGGCGCTGACGTTCGGCAACGTGTCGCGCACGATCAGCATGCGCAGCTTGGGTCAGGTGAACTGGGACATGTCGGTGTTCAAGAGCGTCTCGATCACCGAACGCATCAAGGCTCAGTTCCGCGCCGAAGCGTTGAACGCTATGAATACGCCGTACTTCCGGGCGCCCAACACGGCGTTTGGCAACGCGACGTTTGGCAAGATCACCTCGCAGGCGAACTTCCCGCGGTTCATTCAGCTGGGCTTCCGGGTGTGGTTCTAAAGCAGAGATAGCACGGGGCGCAGGTGGTGCTTTGCCGCCTGCGCCCCGAATCCCCAACAAAACACGCAGTAATCGGAAAAATTTAGAGCTATAATCAGGTAACCACTAGAGGTGGACGCTCCATCAAATAAGAATGGGCGCAGCCCGAAAGTGGCAGGCAGTCCCGAGGGAAGAATAGATGAATCAACTCACCCCTGAACAGCGCATGGAAATCACCAAGCGCGGATTTTCGCGGCGTAGCTTTGGCCGGTTCGCGGCCCTTGCAACCGCCGGCGCAACCCTCCCCTTCTATAACGAAGCAGCCCTGGCCCAGTTGTCCATGGTCGCGAACATGCCCGCAGATGCCGTCAAGATCAACGCGAATGAGAATCCGCTTGGTCCCTGCCCCGAAGCCGCCGAAGCAATTTACGGCGTCATCAAAAAGGGCGGACGGTACATGTATGAAGAAACCTTTTCGTTCGCAAAGACCCTAGCCGATCAGGAAGGCGTAAAGCCGAACTACGTGCAGCCCTGGGCCGGATCGAGTGCGCCGTTGCATCAGGCGGTGATGGCCTTCACCTCGAAGGACCGTCCGTTTGTGATCGCCGATCCTGGTTATGAAGCGGGCGAGCGTGCGGCGAAGTTCATCGGTGCGGGTGTTGTCCGCGTACCGCTGATGAAGGATACCTGCGCACACGACGTCAAGGCGATGGTGGCCGCTCACCCCACCCCCGGCCTCATCTACGTCTGCAACCCGAACAACCCCACCGGCTCCATGACCTCGCGCGCCGACATCGAGTGGCTCGTGAAGAACAAGCCGGCCGGTTCGGTGCTCCTGCTGGACGAAGCCTACATCCACCTGTCGAGCGCTCAGCCGGGCACGGACTTTGTCGCCGCCGACAAGGACGTCATCGTGCTGCGCACGTTCTCGAAGTTGTACGGCATGGCTGGTCTCCGCGCTGGCGCGGCGATTGCCCGTCCGGACCTTCTCGCCAAGATCCAGCCCTACACGGCCGGCGCTCTGCCGCTCACCGGTATGGTTGGCGCCAACGCGTCGCTCAAGGTGAAGAACCTGGTGGCCGAACGCCGCAAGATCATCGGCGACGTTCGCTCCGACACCCTCGAGTTCCTTTCGAAGAAGGGCTACAAGTTCGCCCCGACCGAAAGCAACAAGTTCATGCTCGACGTTCGCATGCCCGGCAACCAGTTTGCCGCCAAGATGCGCGACGAGAAGATCTACATCGGCCGCGTGTGGCAGGCATGGCCCAACCACGTTCGTGTTTCCATCGGTACCGCCGAGGAAATGGCGAAGTTTAAGGCCGCCTTCACAAAGATTATGGGCTAAACGCCCGGTCTGCGCTCTGTTCTCAAGCAAGCCGGCGTTCCTCTAAGACAGAGGCCGCCGGCTTTCGCGTTTTCGTTCCTGTCCGTTACCCCGTTCGTATCGCTCCTTGTGAGAGCCCGATCCGGTGATTTCAAACGTGCGCAAATTCCGAATTCACTACAACGGGCGGATCTTTGCCGGTGACGCGTTCGGCGGTCTGATGGCCGCGCTGATCGCCCTCCCATACGGCCTTTCCATGGCGACCCTGATGGGTTTGCCGCCTGTTCTCGGTCTTTTTACTTCCATCGCGACGGCCCCCATCATCACCTTGCTGGGGCGTAACTCCGTGATGATCGGCGGCACCGCCAGCCCGACCTTGCCCTTCATTGTGGACGCTGTTCAGCGCCAGGGCGTCGGCGGCGCGGCCAAGATCTCCATCGTCGCGGCCATCTTTTTGATGGTCTTCAGCGTACTCCGCCTCGGCCGCCTCATCCAGAAAGTCCCGCAAACCGTGGTGTCCGGCTTCTCCTGCGGCATCGGCGCGATGATGATCATCCTGCAGTTGAACACCATGTTCGGCCTGCAGTTGAAGGGCGGCGGGTCCCCGCTGGGCCAGTTCTTTACCACCTTGAGCAACCTCGGTTTGACCCGCTGGGAACCCGCGCTGCTCAGCCTCGTCGTGGTTGCCATCTGCCAGGTCCTGAGCATGAAGTGGAAGCGCTTTCCGGGTCCGCTGGTGGCGGTTGCCGTCGCCATGGGCATCTCCGCGCTCATGAATATGCATGAGAAGGAGGTGGGCGCGCTACCGCTGGAGATCCCGCCACTGGCCGGCTTTAGCTGGTCTCCCAAAGAGGTCGGCGAAATCCTCGTGCAGGGCTTCGGTCTGGCATTCGTTGTGGCGGTGTACGTACTGCTGACGGCTCGCGTGGTCGAACACTTCCGCGGCCGGCACCAGCATTCCAAAGCATCCGATGCGGACGCGGAACTGGGAGCCTACGGCATCGCGAACATCGTGGCCGGCATCTTCGGCGCCCCGGTCAGCGTCGGCATCCCGGCGCGTTCGGTGGCCAATGTACGCTGCGGCGGTACGACGCGCATGTCGAACCTGATCCACGCGGTCATCCTGATTCTGCTGCTGTGGTTGGGCGGCAATATCGTCAGCCATATCCCGATGGCCGCGCTGGCTGGCGTCACGGCCTGGATGGGTTTCTGTCTGCTCGACTGGTCCGCATGGCGGCGTCTGCCCAAGATGCGCCGTGTGGACGCGGGGGCGTTTCTCACCACAGCGATCGCCGTGTTGATCACCAACGCCGTGCTCGCCGTGGCCCTTGGCTGTTCCTGGTACGGACTCCGCCTGTTGTGGCTCCGCTACAAGGGCATTGACGCTGGGCATCCGCACGGCGTCCCCGCGGAGTCCCGCTGAAAACAGCACTGTTTGCCGCCCTCGCCGTACTCGCGGCGGCATATCTCGTGTATTGGTATCGTGCGGAGAAGGGCCGTATCCAATGGCCCTCCCCCATCGCGCTCACGATCGGCTTCATCGCCAATTTCTTCGATGCTTTGGGCATCGGCTGCTTCGCCACCATCACCGCCGCTTGGCGCTACTTCGGCCTCGTCCGGGACGAGCACATCCCAGGATCGCTGAACGCGGGCGTCACCATTCCGGCCATCCTCGAAGGACTCATCTACATCGCCGTGATCGAGGTCGACATGGTGACCCTGGTGTCGATGATCGCGGCCGCTGTGGTCGGCGCATGGCTCGGTGCCGACGTCGTATCCGGCTGGTCGCGGCGGAAGATACAGATTGGTTTGGGTACAGCGCTGCTGATCACAGCGGGATTCGGCTTGGCGTCCAAGCTCGGCTACCTCCCCGGCAGCGGAGACCTTTTGGGATTCACCGGCGTAAAGCTCGCAATCGCGGTAGCGATCAACTGCATGCTCGGCGCACTCACCACCCTGGGCATCGGCTTCTTTGCACCCTGCATGATCGCGGTGTACCTGCTCGGTCTCGATGCGAAAGCGGCGTTCCCCATCATGATGGGATCGGTATCGTTCCTGGGTCCTGTGGCGAGCGTACCGTTCATCCGCAAGGGCGCCTACGACATGAAGGCGGCGCTGAGTCTGACTTTGGGCGGCGTGCCAGGGGTCCTGCTGGCGGCGTTCCTGGTAAAGTCCCTGCCGCTTGAGACGGTACGCTGGGGCGTGCTGGTGATCGTTGTCTATACAGGTCTTATGACTCTACGAGCGGCCCGCACTCGTACTGCTTAGGTCCCTCGCCCTCCTGCGATCGCTCCCACCACCAGTAACGCTTCACGACCCTCGGTGATCGCTTCCGGCAGCGCGTTCGTCACCGGATCATTCGAAATGTCCTGCCCGCACGCAAAGAACCGCAGGAACGCTCTACGCTTCTTCGTCCCATGATCCCGGATCGTTCCTGCCAGCATCGGGTACCTCGCCTCTAGTGCATCCAGCACCGCTTCCAGCGTGACCTCGCCAGTCACCTCCACCTGGACCTCCGCCTCACCCAGACCCGCAAGGTTGCGAAGATGCGTCGGCAACTCCACCCGGACCGTACTCGTCATGCCAGCGTCTGTACCTCCACTGACAGCACCGGCGGCAGATCATGTACGATCGCCTTCCACGAATCGCCACCATCCGGCGACACATACACTTGCCCACCCGTCGTACCAAAGTAGATACCGCACGAGTCCAGCGTGTCCACCGCCATTGCATCCCGCAGGATGTTGACGTAGCAATTCTGCTGCGGCAGACCTTTGGTTAGCGGCTCCCATTCGTTGCCACCGGACTTGCTGCGATAGACCCTTAGCGCACCATCCGGCGGATAGTGCATCGAATCACTCAGGATCGGCACCACGTAAATCGTCTCCGGTTCGTGCGCGTGCACGTCGATCACAAAGCCGAAGTCCGTTGGCAGATTCCCGCTCACCTCGGTCCACGAATCACCCGCGTTGTCGCTACGCATGATGTCCCAGTGCTTCTGCATGAACAGAGTCGAGGGCTTGGACGGATGAAGCGCCATGTGGTGCACGCAGTGGCCGACCTCCGCCTTGGGATCCGGCATAAAGTTCGAGACCAAACCTTTATTGATGGGCTTCCAGGACTTGCCGCCGTCGTCGGTGCGGAAGGCTCCCGCGGCGGAGATCGCAATGTACATACGATCTGGATTCGACGGGTCGATCAGGATCGTATGCAGGCACATGCCTCCCGCCCCGGGCTGCCACTGGGGTCCCGTGCCATGGGTACGCAGACCCGGCAGTTCGCTCCATTCTTTACCGCCGTCGGCCGAATGGAAAATGGCGGCGTCCTCGATGCCGGCGTACACCGCCTCGGCGTCGGTCAGCGAAGGTTCCAGATGCCAGACGCGCTTGAATTCCCAGGGATGGGGCGTGCCGTCGTACCACTGGTGCGTGCCCGTCTCGCCCTCGTACCCGAACTTGTTGCCCACCGGTTCCCAGGTCTTGCCGCCGTCGTCCGAACGCTGGATCACCTGGCCAAACCAGCCGCTGGACTGCGAGGCATAGATACGATTGGGGTTCAGCGGCGACCCCTTCATGTGGTAAATTTCCCAGCCGCCAAAGTGCGGACCTTCGACCTTCCAATCGTCGCGCTTGCCGTCAGAGGTGAGTAGAAATGCGCCTTTTCTGGTTCCTACGAGGACTCGTACCTGACTCATGAATGTTTGTTCGCCTTTCGTTGGTGGTTACAATCCTAACAGCTACCTGGTTACGACGAATGGAAGGCGTACGAATCGACAAATGGCTGTGGGCGGCGCGGTTTTTTAAGACCCGGTCGCAAGCCGCGGGAGCCTGCGAACTGGGCCGTATCGAATGCCGCGGTACGCCGGTGAAGGCCTCGCGGGAGGTTAAGCCTGGCGATATGTTGTTGATTCGAAATGGCGGCGGCGACTTCCACGTCGAGGTGCTGGGCTTGAGCCTGATGCGGGGTCCGGCGGCGGTGGCCCAGACGCTATACCGTGAGACGGATGAGAGTAAGGCGATGCGCTTAAAGCGGGCTGAGGAGCGTAAGCTGATGGCTCCGTTTGAAATTTCGTGGGAGGACGGCCGACCGTCCAAAAAAGACCGCCGCGACATCGACAAATTGCGCGGCCGACGGTTCTAAGTAGAAGAAAATGAGGCGGAAATCCGAGATTGCTGTGATTCCGCCTCTCCTCCACTTGAAATGGGAACTGTCGTAAGAGTGGACAGCCGGAAAAGCTGTCTGACGACACCTTAGTTCGACTTATTTTTGCGGACGTCACCCCATCTGGTGGTATTTTCTTTTGCGTCCATCCAGAGGATGCTAAAAACATGTCCGCCGAATTTTGGATTATGTCTCTGGTGTTCCTGGCTGTAGTAGCCGTTGCGGCACTGGTTTTGGTTTTGCGTATGGGTCGCAAGGGTGGCGAAGAGGCCTCGCTAGTGGACCAGTTAACCCAGGAACGCGCAGATCTGGAAAAGGACCTGGCGGTGGCGCGCGACGCCCTGCTGCATGAGCGCGAACGAGCCAAGGACGAGGCGGAACGGCGCGAGGCGGCGGAACAGGCCCGTGACGCGGCCAATAGTTCGCTCCGGGCGCTCCACGGCGAACTCGCAGCCGCCAAGGCGACCCTGAACGAACGTACGGCCACGCGCGAGGCCATGATGCGCGAGTTCCAGGCCATGGCGCAGGAAATCCTGACGGCGCAAGGTAAGTCCATCGGCGAACAGAACCGCCAGCAGGTGGACCTTCTGCTGGAGCCACTGCGCGACCAGTTGACCAAGTTCCAGGCGGAGCTTTCGGGATCGCACAAAGAGAGCTTGGTGGTGCACTCGGCGCTCAAGGAACGTATCGATCAGTTGTCGAACGACAGCGCGCGTGTCAGCAACGAGGCCGCGGAACTCGCCAAGGCGTTGCGTGGACAGTCCCACACCCAAGGCGCATGGGGCGAAATGATCCTCAGTTCGATCCTGGAGCGCAGTGGATTGCGGCAGGGCGAACAGTACCGCATGCAGTCCAATCACGTGACGGAAGAGGGGGCGCGGTTGCGTCCCGACGTGATTGTGGACCTGCCGGGCAGCAAGCAGATCGTGATCGATTCGAAGGTGTCGCTCACGGCCTACGCGGAATATGTGAATGCGACGGAGGACGGTCCTCGCGATGCGGCGTTGGTGCGTCATGCGGCGTCGTTGCGCGGGCATATCAAAGGGCTGTCGCGCAAAGAGTACCAGGCGCTACCCGGCATGACGTTCGATTATGTGGTGATGTTCCTGCCCGTGGAAGGGTCGCTGTCGGCGGCGCTGCAGAAGGATCCGCAGTTGATGACGTTCGCACTGGAACACAACGTGGCGATTGCGACGCCTGCCACCTTGATGTTGATGTTGCGCACGGTGGAGAACATCTGGCAGGTGGAAAGCCGCAATCGCAACGCGGAAGAGATCGCCTACCGCGCGGGCAAGCTGTACGACAAGTTCGTGGGCTTTATCGACGACATGCAGGGCATCGGCGCGAACCTGGAAAAGACGCGCAAAAGTCATAGTGCGGCGATGAAGAAACTGGTGGAAGATCCGGCAACAAGCCTCGCGCAGCAGGCCGAAGAGTTGAAGCAGTTGGGTGCCAAGGCATCCAAGCAACTGCCGCAAAAGATGCTGGTGGACGCAACGCCGGTGAACGGAATCCAGTAATCGTTGTAGCATCGTCTGATGCATCGACGAGGCTTTCTGAGTGCTTTTGCCGCGGGTTCCCTCGCCTACTCGCAACAACAACAGCAGCAGCCCGACTCTTATGACGATCACGGTGGCGTGGTCATCGAAAAGCCGGTGGGGGGCAAGCCGCATGCGGGCAAAGTGCTGGCGCTCATACAGCCCCACTCGGATGACATCCCGATCTTTGCCGCGGGTACGGCGTTTAAGCTGATCGACGAAGGCTACACGGCCTACATGATCCGCGTGACGAACGACGACATGGCGGGTCCGGGATGGTATGCGGAGACGGTGTCCGCCAACGAGCGCGATAACAACGCGGTGGCCAAGGTGTTTGGCTGCCGCAAGGTGTTTGACCTCAACTACAACAACCACATGATGGATAACATCGCGCGGTCGGAGTTACGGCAGCGGTTTATCTTTCTCTTCCGTCTGTTGAAGGTGAATACGGTGATCAGCTATGACCCTTGGGGTCATTACGAAGAGAATCCGGATCACTATGTGACGGCAGCTTGTGTGGAAGCGGCGTGTTGGATGGCCGGTGGCAGCAAGGACTATCCGGAGCACTTTGACGCGGGGCTGAAGCCGCATGCGGTCACCGAGAAGTACTACTTTTCGAGGTTCCAGCAGCGGGTGAATCGCGTGGTGGATATCGCGTCGACGGTAGAGCGGAAGATCGACGTCAATCTGGAAAACAAGGCGCAAGGTCCGGCAGGGGAGACGGGGGCGAAACTGCGTGCGGCCTTGGGTCGCGAAGGCAAGGCGCTACCGCTACTGGGAATGACCGACGCCGAAGCGAATCGCAACTACATCCGAGAGTTTGTCCTGCATCGGGACCGCGAAATCGGCGCAAAGTACGGACTGCAGTGGGCGGAGCAGTATCACTACATAGGTCCAGCAGAGAGCCGCGTGCCGCGGTATCTGCGAGAGAATGCGCGGCCGCGTTAGTGCGGACTGCCGATCAATCCTCAAATACGCTTCGGATGTCTTTCATCAGGACATAGAGGTGAAAGTCGTTCAGCGGTGACGGCTCGAACTGATAGCGCTCGTAGAACTTTTTTGCAGTGAGATCCTTTGCATGGGTGACGACCGCTCTGCTGCCGACAAGTTCCGAGGCTTGCAACGCTCGCAGGAGGGCGTCCTTTAGTAATCCGCCTCCGAGCCCCTTTCCATGCTCTTTGCTTGCCACCGCGAGGCGGGCCAGGATCGTTACTGGAACTGGATAACGACCGAGACCTTTGGCCACGCGGGGTGGCACCTCGTCGCGGCTTACGGAGCCATTTGCGAGCGTGTAATAGCCGACGATGTCCGCACCGCGCAATGCAACATACGTGCGAGCCGCTCGATTGTTGTGATTGAGAAGGGCGTACTTCTGCAGGTACTCGTTTAGAGGTGCGACGCCGCAATCAAACGATGCCGTATCGTGTTCCTTCGTGATCGGAACAGGGCTACTTAGGTTCATCGAAGACGCTCGGTTGCGTCAAAAGCTTCTTGAGTCGAGGCTTCTTTTTCGGAGGGGCGTCGAGAGCCGCGCAAAACTCTTCCCACTTTTCTGGGGAGAGGTAAAAGTGCGTTTGGTCCGCGAGGATCTGTTGGGCCGCTTGAAATGCCTGCTCCACCATGAAGTTCGTTACTGTGGTTTGCTTCAACTCCGCCGCGCGGGCGATGACATCCTTCTGCAACGGCCGCATTCGCAGCTGTACTTTCGTTTCCTTTAGTACGGACTCAGTTCGCATAGCCTATCATTCGAAAGAATAGCATCCAAGATGGACAACGTCCATACAGCTACTCATGCGAGCCCGGCAGCGGCGACATCATCCCGCCATCCACCGTCACAATCGACCCCGTCATAAAGCTCGCCCGCGGACCCGCTAAAAACTCAATCGTCTCCGCGATCTCTCGAGGCTCGGCCATCCTGCCAATCGGATGCTGCCTGTTCAGTGCTGACCGGAAGGCGTCCACATCCTCCACCATGTCGTACTGCGCGTGAATCAACGGCGTATCCACCGCCGCGGGACACACACAGCACACGCGTATGCCAGCCGATGCCAGATCCACCGCCATCGAACGCGTCAACCCAATCAGGCCGTGCTTGCTCGTCGAGTACGCCGTGACATTCTTCTGCGATGCCAGGCCCTGTACGCTCGACACATTCACGATCGCGCTGCCCGCCGTCATGTACGGCACCGCCGCCTTCGACATCAGCCATTGGCCCTTGAGGTTCACCCCCAACGTACGGTCCCAGATCTCTTCCGTCGTGGTGAGCACGTTGCCGTACGTCTGGATCGCGGCATTGTTTACCAGCGCGTCCAGGCGGCCGTGCTGGCGCAAGCATTCGGCGACTGCCGCCTGGCACTGCGCGTACGAAGAGATGTCCGCAACAAAGTCCGCGCCCTCTTGAATGTCTACCCCGAACGCCGTCCAACCTTCGCGGCGGAACACGCCGATGCATGCTCCGCCGATGCCGGCCTTGGCGCCGGTTACGATCACTACTCGGCCAGTACTCATTCCTTACTGTTGCCAGCCTCCGCCCAATGCGTTGTACACCTGCACCACCGCCAGACGCTCGTCGAGCCTTGCTTGCGCCAACTCGATCTCCGCGCTGAACAGCGTGGTCTCACTCTGCAGTACTTCGAGGTAGCTTACCACTCCGCCTTTGTACCGGACCCGCGATAGCTCCGTCGCCTGACGGGCAGCGTTTTCGAGCGCCTGTTGACGCTCCCGGTACTCGCGATTCTTCTGGATCGCGATCAGCGCATCCGAAACCTCGCGGAAGCCCTGCTGTACCGACTGTTGATACGTCGCAATCAGCTCTTCTTTCTGCGCCTCCGTCAAGCGGATGTTGTTGCGGATGCGGCCGAAGTTGAAGATGGGTTGCGTTAACCCCGCCCCGACGTTGTAGACCTTGGAATCAAACAACCCTTGAATCGAGTACGCCTGATAGCCAGCGGTGCCCGTTAAAGAAATCTGCGGGAACCACGCGGCCTTAGCCACACCGATGCGCGCATTTGCCGCGATCAGGCGCTGTTCCGCTTGCCGGATGTCGGGACGGCGCTCCAGCAGCGACGACGGCAAACCCGCCGGGATCTGCGGAGGAGTCGGCTGTTGCACCAACGGCAAGCCTCGCGCCACAGGACCCGGGTTGCGGCCCAGCAGGATGCTGATAAGGTTCTCCTGCTGCTCGATGCGCTTCTGCAGCATCGGGATGTTGCGCGCCGCCTGCTCCACCAGGATTTCCGCCTGATGCACGTCCATCAGCGAAATCGCGCCGCCCTTCTCAAGCGTCTGGTTCAAAGTCAGCGATTCGCGGCGTGCGGCCAGCGTTCGGTTGGAGACTTCCAACTCCAGGTCCAGTTCGCGCAGGGTGAAGTACGCCGTAGCGACGTTGGCGACGAGGGTCCCGATGATCGCCTTGCGGCCCCATTCGGTGGCAGCCAGTTCGGCGCGCGCGGCTTCCGTCGCCTTGCGGTAACGACCCCAGAAGTCCAACTGCCAGGCGGCGGAAAGCCCAAGCTGACTCAGGTTCGCTTCAAAGGCTGGAAACACAGGGTTCGATGGGTTGCGGATGCGCGACGCACTGCCGGTGCCGTCAATGGTGGGGAACTGGTCCGCGCGTGTGATGCCGACGCTCGCCTGTGCTTGCGCGATCCGAGCGGCAGCGGCCCTGAGGTCCAGATTCTCAGCCAGGGCCGTACGGATCAGCTTCTGCAGTTCCTCATCCTGAAAGACGTCCCACCACTTGGCATCGCCGAGTGAGGCGGAGGCAGCGGGGTCGACATCCGTACCTGCCACCGGTCCACGGAACTGCGTGGGCGCGGGTACGGCAGGCCGTTGGTACTTCGGTCCAAAGGTGCAGCCTGCCACAAACAACGGCAGGAGCATCAAAAGGTATTCACGTTTCATCAGGCAGGTTCTCCTTCCTGCGCAATTGCGGGCGTGGTTGTGGTCGGTTCCTTGCGGCTAAAGCGCGCTGTCAGCTTTTCCACCACAACGAAAGTGACCGGGATGAGGAAGATCGCGATGAGCGTTGCAGCAAGCATCCCGCCGATCACCGTCGTACCCAGAATGCGGCGGGCGATGGCGCCGGAACCGGACGCCGTCCACAGCGGTACGCAACCCAGGATGAAGGCGAACGCCGTCATCAGAATGGGTCGCAAACGCAGCTTGGCGCCGGCCAGCGCTGCATCCACAACGCTCTTGCCGCCTTCGTACTCGAGCTTTGCGAACTCCACGATCAGGATCGCGTTCTTTGCGGACAGACCAATCAACATCACAAGCCCGATCTGCGCATAGATGTTGTTCTCAAACGCGCGCATCCACAGTGCGATGTACGCGCCGAGCACGGCCACCGGCGTCACCAGCAGTACGCTAAACGGCAGAGACCAGCTTTCGTACTGCGCCGCCAGAATCAGGAACACGAACAGAATCGAGATGCCGTAAATCGTGGCTGGCGAGATGCCTTCTGCTGCGCGCTTTTCCTGATACGACATGCCGGTGTAATCGAACGACATCGTGTTCGGCATGGTCTGCGCAAATGTCTCTTCGAGCGCCTGCATCGCCTGGCCCGAACTGAACCCCGGCGCGGCAGAACCGAAGATCTGCGTCGCGCGATACTCGTTGTACCGATAGTTGAACTCCACGCCGCTACGCCGTTCCATGCGCGTCAGCGCAGTGAGCGGCACCATCGTACCCTTGTCATTCGCGACGTAGAACTGGCCGATGTCTTCTGGCTTGGTGCGATACTCGCCTTCCGCCGCCACATACACCTGCCACTGGCGGCCAAAGCGGTTGAAGTAGTTCACCAGGTATCCGCCCATAAAGGTCTGCAGCGTGTTGTAAATGTCCCCAATGGCTACGCCCTGCCGTGCCGCTTGTTCGCGATCCACATTGACGTACAACTGCGGGACGTTCGGCAGAAACGCTGCGTTCAAGCCCACCAGTTCCGGCCGCTTGCTGGCCGCAGCAACGAACTTGTTGACGTTTTCCGAGAAGTTCTCGATCGTGCCGCCGGAGCGGTCTTCGAGTACAAAGGTGAAGCCGCCCGATGCGCCGACACCCGGAATGGCAGGCGGCGCGATGGGGAAGGCAAACGCATCCGGCACCTGCGACACGGCACCGAAGATCGCTCCTTGGATCGCGTCGAACTGCTCCTCGGGTTTGGTGCGCTCGCTCCAGTCCTTCAACGTCACCCAGAAGATGCCGCCGTAGGTGTTCTGAATGCCCGAGAGCAGATCAAACCCGGCCACCGAGAATACGCTGGCCACGCCGGGGATCGGCATGATGCGCTGCTCGATCTTGCGAGCCGCCTCGCTGGTACGTTCGAGGGACGCGCCGTCCGGCAACTTCATGGCCACCAGGATGTAGCCTTGGTCCTCATTCGGCAGGAACGACGACGGCAGGCGCGAACCCAAGCCTACGGCAGCGGCGGTCACCAGGCCGAGGAAGACCAGGCTCAGCGCCGAACGCCGGATCATCATGTTGCTGATGCTCAAATAGCGATTGGTGCCGCGTTCAAAGAAGTTGTTGAACCAGCGGAAGAACTTGGCCAGCGGTCCGTTGGTGGGCTTCTTCGGCTTCAACAACAGCGCGCAAAGCGCCGGGCTCAGCGACAACGCGTTGAACGCCGAAATGATCACCGAGATCGCGATGGTCACGGCGAACTGCTGGTACAAACGCCCTGTGATGCCAGGGATGAAGGCCGTGGGGATAAACACGGCTGCAAGAATCAGCGCGATCGCGATTACCGGACCCGACACTTCCTCCATCGCCTTCAGCGATGCTTCTTTGGGCGACAGGCCTTTCTCAATGTGATGCTCAACCGCTTCCACCACAACGATGGCGTCGTCCACCACAAGTCCGATGGCCAGCACCAGGCCGAACAGCGACAGCGTGTTCACCGAAAATCCCAACAAAGGGAAGATCATGAACGTACCAATCAACGACACCGGTACAGCCAGCAGCGGGATCAACGTCGCGCGCCAGCCTTGCAGGAAGATGTACACCACAAGCACGACCAGAACCAGCGCTTCCACAAGCGTGATGGTGATCTCCTTCATGCCCTGGGTCACTACCTTGGTCGTATCCAGCGTCATGTCCAGCTCAAGCCCGGTGGGGAAGCGCTTGCGCAGTTCCTGCAGGCGGTTGGTGACGTTCTGCGCGGTCTCCACAGCGTTCGAACCGGGTAACTGGTAGATCGCCATGCCGGACGTCGCGCGGCCGTTGAAGCGGCTGATGGTGTCGTAATTCTGGGCGCCCATCTCGATGCGGGCGACGTCTTTCAAGCGCAGAGTGGACCCGTCCGGGTTCGAACGGATGATGATGCTGCCGAACTCTTCAGGCGTCGTAAAGCGGCCCTGCGCCATCACCGTGAGTGTAAATTCCTGCCCCGGAGGCGCCGGACGTCCACCCAGCTTACCTGCCGGATTCACACGATTCTGCGTCTGCACGGCGTTGATGATCTGCGGTACGGTGACGCCGAGCTTGGCCAACTGATCGGGCTTGATCCAGATACGCATCGCGTACTGGCCGCCACCAAAGGTCTGGACGCGAGCCACGCCGCGGATACGCGTCAACTCGTCCACCATGTTGATGAACGCGTAGTTGGACAGGAAGACGTCGTCGCGCGAATTATCAGGCGAGTACAAGCTGACAAACATCAGCGGCGAGTTGAGTGACTTCTGTACCGTCAAACCCGACGTGTTCACCTCGGCCGGCAACTGCGGCGCGGCTTGCGAGGTACGAAGCTGTGTGAGAATCTGGTCGACGTTCGGATCGGTCGCAATGTCGAAGGTGACCGTAATCGTCGCCATGCCATTGTTGGCCGACGTCGAACTCATGTATTCCATCTGATCGACGCCCGAAATCTGCTGTTCCAGCGGCGTGGTGACGGATTGTTCCAGCGTGTTCGCGTCGGCACCGGGATAAATGCCGGTTACCTGGATTTCCGGCGGAATAATGTCCGGAAATTGCGCGGTGGGCAAACTCATAAGCGCCACCGCTCCGATGATCACCATAAGAATGGAGATCACCATCGCCACAATCGGGCGATTGATGAAAAACTTAGCCATACTGTATTCGCCTTATGTGGGTTTTTTAGCTCTTGGGGGCTGCGGCGGGCTTAGCGGGTTGCGGGCTGACCTGCGCGCCATTCTGTGCACGCGCCAGACCTTCCACCACAACTTTCTCGCCTTCACGCACGCCGGACTGCACAATGTACCGTGGACCTTGCGGTTGGCCGAGGGTGACATTGCGCAGCTGTACTTTGTTGTCCGCGCCAACCACCGCCAACTGGAACTTGCCCTGTAACTCAATCACCGCGCGCTGCGGGACCAGCAGTGCATCATCTTCGACAGCAGTAAGAGCGCGAATACGGCCGAACGCCCCAGGACGCAGTACGTTGCCCGGATTGTCAAAGCTCGCCGCCACGCGGATGGTGCCCGTCGCCGCGTCCACTTGGCGATCGACAAACGTCAGGCGGCCCTTGTGTGGAAACACCGTACCGTCGGTGAGCACCAATTCGAGCGCCGGGCCATTGCCCTGCGCCGTCAGGTTGCCGCCCTTGCGGGCGAGTGCAAGGTACTCTTTCTCGCTGATCGGAAAGTACACGCGGATGGGGTTCACTTGCGACACCGTGGTGAGCACCGTATCGGTCTTCACCAGGTTGCCGATCTGCGTTTGCGCTACACCGGCCACGCCATCGACGAGCGATCGCACCTGGGTAAAGCTAAGGTTGAGTTCCGCCTGTGCAAGCGCGGCCTTCGCGGCCACCACTTGCGCATTGGCCGCTTTCACAGCAGCCTGCGCCGTACCGACATTCGCTTTCGCGGCCTTTACACCGGCTTCCGCCGCGGCCTGCGCCTGTATCTCGGTGTCCAACTGACTCTGCGGAATCGCACGCGCGGCTGCCAAAGGCGTGTCCCGCTTGACGTCCAATTGCGCCTTGGCCTGTTGGGCCTCAGCCTGCGCCACCTGGCTTTCCGCCTGGCGTACGGTGCTTTCCGCTTGCACCACACCGCTTTCCGCCTGTGCGACCTGGCCGCGAGCCTGGTCCACTAAGGCCTGAAACGGCCGCGGGTCAATCTCAAACAAAACATCGCCCTTGCGGACAGCCGCGCCTTCTGTGTAGTTCTGACGGACGAGATAGCCCATCACCTGCGGCTGGATTTGCGCGTTGACGCTGCCGTCAATCGTTGCTACCCATTCGCTGAACAGGCGCACTTGTTCTTTGACCACCGGCGTGACTTCCACCATCGGCGGCGGCATCCCGCCTCCCGCGCCCTCCGGACCTGCAGCCTGCGAAGACGAGCCACAGCCGGAAAGAAAAATTACGGTAGAGAGGACGCTCAAGGTCGCAAAAGGCACAAAAATGGCCTTCGACTTCATCATGTTTTTGTTTTCCTTCTTGTTTTCGAAAACTGCTGCTGTTGCTGTTGCTACACGGAGGACGAATCGCCGCCAGACATTTCGACAAGCCGCTTCACGATCTGGTCGAAATTCTTTGGCCGTGGCAGTCCCCAGATAAAACCGGACATCATGCCACTGGCGGCGTGAGAGATGATGGAGGCCGTTACCGGATCCAACCCATCGTTCGCGAGGCGTTCTTGCGTTTTCGCGACATGCGCGGCAATCCGTTCCTGCATGCCAGGAACATTCCGCATTTCGGAAAACAGTTCTGCGCACAGCCGCGAACATCCCTCTTCCATATAGGCGATGTGGGCCCGTAAAAAGGCTCGGGTGTACGCGCCCGGCGCCTTGGGATCTTTGCGGAGATACTCTTCGATATCCGCGTCTTCTTCCTGCAACATCTGCTGCGCGAGCCCGGCAAGCAACGCATGCTTGTTCGGATAATGATGCAGCACGCCGCCCTTGCTCACAGAAGCGCCTTGCGCCACTTCGTCGAGCGTAAAGGCCTGAAAACCCTTTTGCACAATCAGCCGTTCGGCAGCCGAAAGGATGGCCTCTCGGGTGCGTTCGGGATCGCGAATGGGTTTAGCGGCGGACATTGCGGTTCCTAAATCTGAGCCTACCGTCTGGACGGTCGGTTGTCAATACGTGAGATGAAACCGCAAACGGGAAAGATTCCGGAGTTTCGAAAATTCATGGCCCTGGAACACCACGTTGTTAGGCTTTTTCTCGGCATGACCTCTGCCTTTGCCGCCTCTCCCAACCTTGTGCAGCGTATGCTGCACCGGGCTCACGACGCGATGTTCCGCAGCGTGCATTCGACGTCGTTGATCTACAACACGTGCTGGGAAGATCCGGCGCTCGATCGGGAACTGATGGAACTGGGCCCCGATAGCCGGGTGGTGATGATCACCAGTGCCGGCTGCAACGCGCTCGATTATCTGCTGGACGGTCCGGCTGAGGTGCACGCGGTGGACGTCAACCCGCGCCAGAATGCGCTCCTCGAACTCAAGATGGCACTATTCCGGCTGGGCGAGCGCGAAGAGCTGTGGCGGATGTTTGGCGATGGGGTTCGGCCAGGGTTTGTGACGTCGGTGTTACCGTTGCTGGCGCCGTACCTGCGGTCCGAGACCTACGCGTACTGGCTGGAAAAGCACGCGTTCTTTGAACCCCGGCGGCTTCGGCCCACGTTCTACTACGCCGGCGCGGCGGGACAAGTCGCGTGGACGATCCTCCAGGGCATGGCTCGCGTCACGCCGTCGACGCGCGAGCGGATCACCCGGCTGATGGACGCGCAGAGCCTCGAAGAGCAGCGCGAACTGTACGAAGCGATACGTCCGGTGCTTTGGAATGCCTTCCACACCTGGCTGGTGAAGCAGCCGTTAACCATGGCGATGCTGGGCGTTCCGCGCCCGCAGATCCGGCTGATTGACGAGAGCTTTCCGGGCGGCGTCCCCGCTTACCTGCAAGGCAAGATGGAGCACGTGATGACCGGCCTGCCCATCGCCGACAACTACTTCTGGCGCGTCTACGTCACAGGGTCCTACAGCCGCCGTTGCTGCCCCGGCTATCTGAAGTACGAAAACTTTGCGACGCTCCAGGATCGCGTGTCGCGCATCCGCACCCACGATTCTTCGGTCACCCAGTTTCTGCGGCGCAACCCCGGGCGTTATTCGCACTACGTGCTGCTGGACCACCAGGACTGGCTGGCATCCCACGATCCAGCAGCGCTCGCCGAGGAATGGGACCTGATTCTGGCCAACAGCGCCGTGGGTACGCGGATTCTGATGCGGTCGGCGAGTCCGTCAATCGACTTCCTCCCGCAGGCCGCTCTGTCGCGCTTGCGGCTGTTTCCCGAACGCGCTGCGGAGACGCATGCGCGGGACCGGGTCGGGACCTACGGGTCGACACTCTTTGCCGAAGTGGCGCGATGAGCCTCGGCCGGTACTACCGCTTTCACGCGCACATTTACGACACGACACGATGGGCGTTCCTGTTTGGACGCCGCAAGCTGATCCGCGAGGTCGGAGCCAGAATTCGCGCACGGCGCATTCTCGAGGTTGGCTGCGGCACCGGGACGAACCTCATGGAGTTGGCGCGGCAGTACCCCGCCGCCAAGATCACCGGTGTGGATCTGTCGGCGGACATGCTGGCCAAGGCGCGGCGCAAGCTGTCGGACCATGGCCCCCGCGTATCCTTGCTCCACCGGGCCTATGACGAGCCCCTGTCCAAAGCTGGCGAAGGCTTTGATCTGATCGTGTTCTCCTACTGCCTGTCGATGATCAATCCCGGCTACGACAAAGTGCTGCAGGTGGCGCGGCAGGATCTGGCACCCGGCGGCGCCATCGCCATTGTCGACTTTCACGCGACGGGGTCAAAGTGGTTCCGCCGTTGGATGGCGTTCAACCACGTTCGATTCGACGGGCATATTCTCAAAGCCGTACAGGACATCGACGGGCTGCAACTGGACCGCTGTTTGCTCGAGTCGGCATACGGCGGCTGGTGGCAGTACCTGCTCTGTGTCGCGCGATCCTAAACCCACGCGTCCGTACGTCCGATTACGACTCTAGGCGATGCGAAACCGGCTCTTAAGTGGCTACCTGATTGGGACGGGTGTGCTTGCCGTGATCGCGGTACTGGCGCCCAGCCTGATCGTCATCGGCTTTTTCCTGGGCATTCTGCCCGGAATTCTCCTGCAACTGGCGCCATCCGCCTTTCTCTACGGCGTAGTCTTCGCGCTGCTGCAACACGCGCTGACTTCCACCTCCCTACGGCCGCCGATTCGCAATACGGCGGCGCTCCTGGCAACACCCCTCTTTTTCTGGCTGCTGCCGCAACCCGGCCTTTGGCGCGCGGAAGCGCTTTTGAACAACACGTTTCGCCCGGACATCACACCGCCTGCGGAATCTCCCGTGCAACTCTCCGGCCACGTCCTGATCGAGGATCCGTCCGCTGCGTCGCGCTGTGGTGCATTGTGCGCCGCGATCCTGTCCACCCCGGGCGTCACCGCCGTCACGGTGCAATCGCCGCCGGCCGCAAAACGCAAAAAACCTGCAACCACGTTCCGCTTCGTCCCCGCGTCGGATCCCGGAGAACCAGTCACACCTTCGGCCTTTGGGTTCGAAAAGGTGGGACGCGACGTGCTGGGCGGGTCCCGCGCTCTGGAGGCGCAATGGAACCTGCGCCTGGCCAAAGGGATCAAGTTGATCGCCAGTGTTCAGCAGCCGCCGCCGCCCCCCACAGACTTTGTTCTGGAACTCCGGGAGGAACAGTTGCAACCGGATGCGCCCACCTCCCGATGGTCGCTTCTGCCGGGGAAGGGCAAGCTCAGCGTGGCCACCATCCGCGACCGTGGACAGCGGGTTCTGCTGCGCCGTCAGGCAGCGGCGCTAGCCGCGCCGGCCGCACCGCTCCTGTCGGAATTCACCGGCAGCCCGGAAAATGGCCAGCTCGGTTGGCGTACTCGCGTGTTTTCCTATCCGCCATCCTCGCCGCGACCTTCGTCGGCATCTCTGAACCTGGATACACTCGCTCTGGCGCACACCAACGTGGCACGCGGAGTGGACCAGGACGCCGCCATACGGCAGGCCCGTTCCGAACTCGCAGCCGCACTCGCCGACCCATCCCGCCCTCCAGGGGACCCCGGCCTGCTGCTGGCTAACGCCTGGATGGGCTCGTTCCAAGGCCGTGGTGACATGATGAGTATCGAAGACGCCGCCCTCGTAGAGCGCATCGTGCTTGACCCGCGCATCTCCAAGGCACAAGGGCTTCGCAGCGCGGTTGCGGCAATGGGCCGCCGGGAGTCCGAACGCCTTCGCCGCCCCGCTGAGGCGCGCCTGCTGCGCGATCCCAAGGCCGCCGAAGAGTGGGTTTCTGCGCTTCGCCAACTTCCGCGCGGCGCGTTTGCCGTACAGACGCCGGAAGAGAAAACGATCCTGTCCAACCCCGCTTTCAGCCGCTATGCACCAGCCGTGATCGAGCGCCAGGCGGACCGCGGCAAGGACGCGCTGCCGGACCTCCTGCGCCTGCTCGAAGAACACGCTACCGCCGATCCCGGCAAGAACGGCTACGCATACGCGTCACAGGCGATCGACGCGGTGCGCCGTGCGCTCCAGGAACTGGGTCCCACAGCCGCCCCGATTCTTCCCAAGGTGGAAGAGCTATTTCAACGGCACGACAGGCTGCGGCGTGCTCGAGACATGGACTGGGACGCCACACTGGTGGCGATGGGAATGTCGCCCGAGCGTGCATCAAAGCCCGCCAGCATGTCCGGCAGCAACGGCCGGTACGCCCGTGCGGTGGAAGCCCGCGCCCGCCGCCGCCAACAGCGCGGCGCGCGAATCGAGTAGCGCCTCGCTTCCACAACTGTCATTCTTCGAATCGGCTTAGAAGTAAACGAATCGTGACAGTGCAAGCGTCCAGGACTCGCGGGTCTGCTTTTCCGGCCATTTCTCGCATTCTTGTTGACGATCGTAGATCAGAATGGAGTTCGCTCCCGAGCGCGCGGCTTGTACGCTGTAACACGGGTAGAAGTGACCCACAGAGCGCACAAATACTAGCCCGGTCGTCGGGATCTCCTGCCGGACGTGAATGCCAAACGCCGTGGTCGCGCCGCCGTTGGTCCGGTATAGCCGCACTAGAGAATTTTGCAGCTCAACTTCCTGCACAAGCTCGTACCCTGTGTCTTTGCCGTTGACGATGTGCGGTGCAAGGAAACTCGAGAGGACCCACACCGGTGCGCTAACTAGGCAAAGCAGAATCCCGAGTACTGTTGACCAGATATTCTGGATGCGAAAAACCTGAATTATGCCCAGAACAAGGAGCGCGGCGCAACCGAGCCACCAGAATAAATAGTTCACTAGCGCTGACTCGAATATCAGGATCGGGTGCGCGCAGTAGTAAGTCAAGGCGATCACTCCTGCGAACGGAATCAGTGGTCGAGTAAGCCGAACGAACCAGCTTGGGGGTGCCTGGGTCCGCCGGTACAGCCCCGCGCACCCGAACGCCCCAAAGTACTCGAACTCCTTCGCAGGTAGCGCCTCTTCGCATGCCGCCAGGACCCCGAAGTCCGGCTCCGGTTTGCCCTCTTCCGGGAAGGCGCTGCGTGGGTCGGTGAAGTCGTGGAAGAGCACAAAGCCGCCAGGCTCCACCAACTGTCCCAACAGCTGACAAACCTCGCGCATCGGGCCGTAATAGTGCGAGTGGTCGACAAAGATAAAGCCGAACCGCTTGCCCTGCGCGATGTAGTTCCGGCAGACCTCGCCCGCCTCGCCCACACGCGCGTCCACCAATCCTTCCGCGATCTCCCCCGCCAGATTCTCGCGAGCTTTGACAATGCAGGGCGCGTCCAGATCCACAGTGTAAATACGGCGGTTGCCCGTATCGCCGAACTCGCGCAACGCCTGCGCCATGATGTGCGACGACAAGCCTTGATGCGTACCCAGCTCTAAAATGTCGCCTTTGCACATGGCGGCCATTTCGTACAACTTCAGCGCATCGGCGCGACGCAGCCAGCCAAAGATGCGATGGTCAATGATGCGGTCCGGCGTCAGCGGCCACTCGGCCCAAGCCTCGTGCTGCTTGTTCAAAAAGCGCTCGAAGCCGAACGTCGGCACGTAATCCAGATTGACGTTGGTGGGGATGAAGTACAGATCGTCGGACGCGACATCCGTCAGTGCCGGAGGCTCCGTCTCTTTCCTCTGAATGCTCTTACGCCAGAACCAGCGGGACAGCTTCGCGCTAATCGCCATACACTCCGGGGTACGCTGTCTTCATTTCCTGCGCGATCTCCATCGCCGTGCCGATCTGCACCAGCTTGCCTTTGCCGATGCCCGGGCAGCGCGTCGCTTCATCGTTCCAAAGCTCGCGATATTCCACCAATTCCGGCCAGTACGGATACAAGCGGCACTGTACAGGCTTCACCGAGTGAATCGAACAGCCGCCATCTTTCAGGAACCGGCACTGGTCGCCGTTGCCCGGCTTTCGCAGCCGCCGCAGATGCTTGGTCTTGTAAACAAAGCGGACCGTAAACTCTTCCGGCTTCATTTTGAGATATGCCGAGATCCGCTCCAGATCCTCATCGGTGATGTAGACGTAGCCTTTGGTTTCGCAGCATTTGGTACAGCCGCGCTGGCATTCGAATCGCAAACCCGCTTCCATCGGCGTCACGCTTCCTTCCACATCAGCTCGGCGTCCGAACGGCGAACATAGTTGGCATCCAGAACCGCCGGATCCACATGCGACATCCCACTGGCGATGCATCCGATCGCGCCCGCCAACGCCTGCGGCACGATCTTCGCCATCGGGAACTTTTCCGGCTCGTTGGACAGGATCTCACATCCTTCCGGCAGGGACCCGAACCAGCGATCCGGAGGCAGCACCGTCTCCGGTTGAACCTCACGCAACTGCGCATCGTACAGACCGCCGTACACTTCACCGCGCCGCGCGTCGATCACCGGAGCGCGCAAGTTGCCGTTCCCATAAAACGCAATCGCCCGGAGGTTGGACACGCCAGCCACCAGCTTTCCTGACGACTCTGCAAGACCCTTAGCCGCGGTGATGCAGATGCGGACACCGGTGAACGACCCCGGTCCGGTGGCCGAAGCAAAGCAGTCCACATCCGTTACCCGCAAGCCATGCCGCGACAACAGGTCCTGAATCTGTGGGAACAGCACGCCGCCAAAGCCTTCCGGCGAATGCACCGGCAGTTCTTCCAAAAGTACGCCATCGCGCACAAGCGCGAGGCTGCCCCATTCCGATGTCGTATCGATCGCCAGTACGATCACGGAACCAACTTGTAGATCTTGTCGATGGAGTAAATCTTGCCGTTGGCGTTGATCGCCGACAAGCGCAAACTCAACACGCCGGGGTACTTGGTGATGATGTCCTTTGGGATGCGGAAGGTACCCTCTTTGCCGTAGCCCAGCACGCGGAAGCCCTGTCCTTCCGGCACCACTTCGCCGGTCCAGACATAGAACATGCGCCGCGTACCGCGCGTGTCGCGCTTCACCTTCGCTTCAAAGCGGATGTCTTTGGACACCGATATGTCGTTCGCAGACGGCTCCACGATGTCGAAGGTCACGTACTTCGGCTGCGACTCGACCTCCTGCAACAGAATCGGCCGCGACTCGAACTTGTACGACTTCAGCATCCCTTCCTTCTTGCCCTCGCGCGAAATGTGCAGCACCCAGTCATGATCCTTGTTCGGAGGATCACCCAGGAAGCGTTCGGACTTGAAGTCTTTGATCGGGATTGCCTCACCGGTAGCCGGGTTGAACCACCGCGCATCGTACCCATGCCGCTTCACCTGCACTTCCAGCGGACCCGTGTACTTCTCGACATACACAACGTACTCGACCGCCTCATCGGTATCGCCGAACTCGCGCACCAGCGCGACGGCACGTCCGCCGTCGACATAGAAGTATGGCTCCAACTCCCAATACCGCGTGCCCGCAAAGAACTGCTGCCAGATGCGCCATTGCTTGGTGGCCTCTTCCGGACCCCCGGAGCGCATCGGGTACGCGCCGTTCATGCTGGAGTTCCACAAGTTGCGCCGCTGCTCATCCACCGTCTTGCCGCCCACCGCATTGATAAACGGCAGCGTGTACAGTTGATGTTCCACAGACCCAAGCTCGATGCTGGCGTTGTTGGACGTAATGTAGTTCATCCATTGGTCGCCCAGCAGCGGGGATGAGGTCACCGCGGCTCCGGTGGACTTGGGGTGGTCGTACTGGTCATGCTTGCGGATCAGCGTGCCGAGTTCTTTGGTGATCGCGCGGCCTTCGGATTGATTCTCAAACGTACGCACCATCTGCCACGTGATGTTGTAACCGGCATACCGCGAGGTGACGTACTGCACAAAGCGGTCACGATCCTGCCATGTCGGAAATAGCTTGCGCAACGCGTCCGGATGATCGGCCAGCACCAGATCGAACACCATGCCCTTCTGGTTCACCGCCAAGATGCGCTTATCGAGATCCTGAAAGTACGCCGCGTTCGGCTGCTTGCCGTCGCTCGACCAGGCATGCGATTGATCGCCCGCCTCGCCCAGCAGCAGGCCGCGAATATGCGTAAAGTTATTGACGGCACGGTCATCCAAGATCCGGTCCAGCTCAGCCTTGGGAATGTACCCGATGCGATCCACAGCATCGCCCATCCAGAGGTGAGGCTGCAGGTCCTGCACGGTCTGCCAGTGGTGGACGTTGACGTTCTTGATGAATTGGGGCGCCTCGCCCTTTTCGGCGATGAAGGTCCCCTGCTTCATATTCCAGGGCGTATGACTGCTGGTAAAGCGGAAGGTCCACTCGCCGGATTCGGTAGGCGAGATGCGCACCACGTACCGGTTGCCGCCATCCCAAAAGGCCGGGATCAGGTACGTTTTGTGCCTGGGCGACCGGAACTCGCCATGTAGCTGCAGGTTTTCCACACCGGCGGGGACTTCAAATATGAAGTCGCAAGGCGTCCACTGCGCGGGCGCAGCGCAGGGTTGCTGGGCAAGCGCAGAGGCTCCCGTAAATGCGAAAACACAAAGGCAGGCAAGGACCGGAAACCGCATGTCTATTTCCACTATATAGAGCCAGGCGGGGCGCGTGCGTGTGCTAGTTTGATGCCATGAGCTCGATCTCGGTGGAATTGCCAGAAGCTCTGGTTAAGGCTGCTCGGTTGAACCCGGAGGATCTTTCCGCGGACACAGCAAGGCTGCTTGCGCTGGAACTTTTCCGCGAAGACCGGATCTCGCTGGGGCGTGCCGCCGAGTTGTGCGCTACTCCGGTGGAGGCGTTCATGGAGTTTGCCGCAGAGCGAGAGGTAGCGCTGCACTACGGCACAACGGAACTCGATGAAGATCGGGCGACGCTACAGAATCTATTCCATTGATTGCTGTCTCAAACGCTTCGCCTTTGATTACGCTGGCCCGCGTACGGTGCCTGGAGTTTTTGCCGCGGCTCTTCGATTCCGTCCTCATCTCCTCAGAAGTTCATGAGGAGGTGGTGGTGCACGGTGCCGGGTTGCCAGGAGCGAAGGAAGTCGAAAACTCACCTTGGATTCAGGTTCGTGCCGTACCGGAGGATCGCTGGAAGGTCGCCGGCACCACATCCAGCGCACTCGGCGTGGGCGAGATCAGTGCCGTGCTGCTTGCCAAGGAATCGAACGCGTCAGTGGTCCTGATGGATGAGATCAAGGGTAGGCGATACGCTGGGGTCCACGGGGTACCCGTAACTGGTTCGATTGGCCTACTGGAGGAGTTTCACCGGCGGGGCTGGGTCCCGGAACTGCGGGACGTCTATCTTGAGTTGCTGGCTCAAAGAATTCGCCTGGACCGCGAGGTTCTGGGTGCAAGTCTTGCCCGAAATGGATTTCCGCCACTGGCTGTCTGAGCTGTTTCTTCCAAACTCTTCGCATTCCATACATAGAGACCAGTTCCGGACCTGCGCTGCGAAGACACCAAGTAGAAAAAACGCGAAAGCGCTGGTCCCTTTTGCCGGGAGACTGCACGAACTCCCACAAAGGATCAGTTCACGGAGGACCATGCCAGCTACACATCCAATTCTTTCCAAGCGCGCCGGCGAAGGTGGCGCTGCTGACTATAACGACACTTTGCGCGTACAACAATTGCTTTGCCGGGCAGGATTTCTTGCCAAGAGCGCCGTCAACGGCAGTTGGGGCAAAGGCGCCTCACCTACAGCAAAAGCGTGGGATGACTTTCAGAGAAGCAAAGGTTGGACCCCCACCACTTACATCGATCCAAAGGATCCGGAAGACCGCCTGGGCTACCTCGCCTCTGCTGCTGGCGTCCTGCAGTGGACCCCCGACTATTTGCGTAGTGCATCAGCGCTAAGCGTCTTTGTCGACTTCACGATTGCCAGCAGCATTCCGTACGGCTGGGGCGCCAATCACCCTCCAGGCACTCGTATTGTCGTGGGTTTTGAAAAGCGTCCGAACCTCATCCTGTTCATGCAACCCAACCGGCAGTTCGACATCAACACCTCCGAGCCTCGCTCGTACAACTGCTGCGCCTTTGCCAACGTACTGCTGTCAGTCTGGCAGCGCGGCAACATCCACGAAGCGCCATACAACTGGAGCCAGGCGGTGGGCGGCGACGGTGACCAGTTAGGTACGCGGTACGGCATGCCCGAGATCAAGAACTCGAAGGGGAATCAGGGCATTTCGAGCTTGGATGAACTGAAGGGGGCGATGTCGCCGGATCGCATCTATCACATGGCGCTGTGTTTGAACTCGACCGGCACGTTTACCAAGCACGACACGGTTGTGGTGAACAACATGGTGTACCAATCCAATACTAAAGGCGCCTCGCCCAATTCCGGGTCGGTGTACGTACAGTCGATTGACGACCAGTGGAAGAAGATGACCGTCAAGCGCGTGCGGTTGTTCGGTCCTGGTCCGTACTAGGGTGTCGACAGTACAAACACACGGAAGGCCATGCTGCTCGTTGGGCGCATGGCCTTTTGCTCGTTTTAGAAATCCTTGAGATGCCATTGAGGATTGTTCACATCCTTCCTGTGCACAATCGACCCATGGCATACAAGCTGTTTCCCTTCCATAACCTCGACGCCAGTGTCGGCAAAGGCGCCATCAACCGCGCCGACGATGTTCGCCTCGTCCAGGCGCTCATCGAGATCTGCATCGGCGCGAGCCGTGGACTCGAGGATGTCCGCAGAAAGTGCAAAGAACTGGGTGGGCCGGAACCGGGCAAAAAGCTGGCCGTCAACGGCGTCTATTCGGACGATCTTGCCGCGTACATCGAAATGATCCAGCGCCATCTGAAGAAAGCTGGTAAGTCGGTGACAGTGGACGGCAAGGTGACGCCGGTGCCGGTGTCGCGCGGGTTTGACCTGAATACGCGTACCAGGGCAGGCGGCGATTACACTTTGCTGATGCTAAATCGTACGGCTGTGGAAACGGACTCCGAAGCCTTCCTCGAGTTGGGGCGAAAGATCGGCGTAAACTTTGGGATACCTATGTAAGGCTAGCGAAGGTACTTGCCGTAGATTTTGAGGATGTCCTTGAACGCCTTCAGGAAGTCCGTGGGCTTCACCTTGGACCCCGCCACGTCTTCCCACTGCTTCAACGGGTACTCGTAGATCAGCCCTTGCACCTTTGCCATGTTGCGCTGCTCACGAAGGATCAGGCGGGCGAGGATCTCGACGTCGAACACCCAGCGCGTACAGAACGGCTCCGCGAACAACACTCGCGTACCTGGCACCACGCGAAAGATTTTGGCTCCGCACTGGGTGTCGTAGATGGGCAGTTGGATGAGGTTCGAAACAACAGTCGCGAAGACTCGCCCGAGGTAATGCCGGATCAGCAGCCGTTCGATCTTGCGTCCCAAAAGCTTTACCCGAGCGCCGAACACCATCTCGATGTCGGGGCACTCTTCCAGAACTCCGGCGAGCTCCGGAATCGCTTCCAAGGGCGTCGCCAGGTCGGCGTCCCAAAAGCCGATCGCGTCCGACCCGCCCTTGTCCAACGCTTCCAAAATCCCATGCCGTACCGCCTCACCCTTGCCGCCGTTCTGCGGCATGTCAAAGATGCTGACGCGATCTTCAAGGCCTTGGCGTACGCGCGCCAGAACCGCCAACGTGTCGTCCTTGCTGCCGTCGTTCACCAATAGAAAACGCACGTCCTCGCGCGACTGAACGTAATCGCGAAAACGTTCTACCGGAAAGCGCAGGGCTTCGTTATAGCAAGGGACGACGATGGTGAGCCGCAACAAGCGTCTTCACCACACTAGGCCGGGGGAACCGGAGGCGCGGGCTGGTGCGGCCAGTTGGCCGTGGTGGAATACCCGCCGTCCACGGCAATCACCTGTCCGGTGACGTAGTCCGAACCGTGCGACCCCAGAAACACCGCCAACGGCGCGACATCGTCTGCCGTACCCATGCGCGGGTTGGGCTGCGCTCCGGAAAGCCACTGGTGCATGGCCGGTTCCTGCCACATGGCGCGATTCAGATCCGTCAGGATAAAGCCCGGCGCGATGCAGTTCACCTGGATGTTGTAACGGCCCCATTCCGCCGCGAGGGTACGCGTGAGGCCGGCAAGGGCGCTCTTGGTCATGGCGTACACGGTGAGGTACGGCAGGCCGAGCAGCGACATCAGGCTGCCGATGTTGATGATTTTGCCGCCGGCGCCGCGAGCAATCATCTTGGCACCCACGGCCTGGGTGAGGCTGACGATGCCATGCAGATTGGTCTGCATGATGGTGTTGTACTCTTCGGGCGTGTATTCCGTAAACGGCTTACGGATGTTGGTACCCGATACGTTCACCAGGATGTCGATGTGGGATAACGAGTCCACGCACGACTTGATGGTAGACATGTCGGTGAGGTCCAAACGCACGGGCGCGGCCGAATAACCTTGGCTGCGGAACTCCTCTGCGATCTTTTCGAGACGGTCTACCGAACGGGCCGCGAGCATAGTTCTAGCCCCCGCCTGGGCCATATGACGGGCGATCGAAAGTCCGATGCCCCGGCTTGCTCCGACAATCAGCGCGGTCTTATTGGAGAGGGAAAAAGGCTGGGCCACGTTGATACATCCTACCACGAGGATTTGGGGGTGCTCGATGCGGCTCAAATCTGCGCGTCCGTGGCCGATGAGACTTGCAGATGGGCATACAAAGCGACTATCTGACGTTCCAGATTTCCGGGCGTTATTTCGCAGTTCCGCGCACGCAGGTGCGTGAGATGATGCCTATCCAACCGTTGCTGCCGGGACGTGGCAGCGGCGACAATCTCATCGGAATGCTGTACTCGCACGGGCGCGAGATTCCCGTCTTCGATGTCCGGGGATTGCTGCAGGTGGACAACAGAACGTCGCGAAGGGGCTGCTTTTTAGTACTGGGGAGCCCGAGCGGCCTGGAGTTCGCGATTCCGGTAGACAAAGTGACGGACTGTATCTCTGTTTCGCCGCAAGACATCAGCCGCGGCGTGATCACGGGTCATGGCCGGGTGCGGTCCGTGGTGGACTCGGCGCAACTGGTGGGTCAGGACGCGATCCTGGGCGCCACCTTTTCGAGCAGTTCCACTTCCAGGCCGTAGGTCATACGCGCGCGGGCTTCGTCGACCGTAAGCCACGCGAGTTCGCCCACTTCGTCGGTGTCGCGTTCCGGAAACTGTTCCACCGGCGTCATTTCCCAAAACAAGACCGTTTTGGGACGTCCCTTTACGATGTAGCCGACGGCTCCGGTGAAGCCTCTAATCTGGACGGCGTACCCAGTCTCTTCGCGAACTTCGCGTACGGCGGTTTGCAGCGGGGATTCGCCATCGTCCAGCTTGCCCTTGGGAAAGCTCCAGTCCTTGTGGCGCGGACGGTAGACGAGCAGCACACGTCCATCACGGATCAGGATGCCGCCTGCCGCGATGATCAGGTCCTTTACCTTCACTGTCGACGCCATATACTGAAGTTACAACGTCACCCAGGTATTTATGCGACGTCCTGTCATCGTAGCTCTATTTCAATCGTTTTGCCTCATGACCCTGCTTTCTCCTAACGCTTTTCCTGACGAAAAAGATCTGGCGCGGATGACCCGGCGCTTCGCTCCGGCCAAGTTGGCGGCGGACACGTCGAAGCTCACGGCTGGGGATCGGAAGGCGCTGGAAAAGCTGCTCGAAGCGGCGTCCCTGATGGACCGGATCTACCTGAAGCAGGTCTGGCAGGGGAATCCGGCGTTGTACGAAAAGCTGCGGAAAGATAAAGACAAGAGTCCACTGGCGAAGGCGCAGTTCGACTATTTTTGGCTGAATAAGGGTCCTTGGTCGGACCTGGATGAGCATGAGGCGTTTTTGCCGGGGGTGCCGCCACGGAAGCCGCTGGGCGCCAACTTCTATCCCGAAGATATGACGCGGGAGGAGTTTGAGGGCTGGGCCAAGAAGGACGTCGGGTTCTTTTCGGTGATCCGGCGGGATGCGCAGACGCGAGCGCTAAAGGCTGTCCCGTACAGCGAGGAGTATCGCGCGGAGTTGATCCAGGCGGCGAACCTGCTGAAGGAAGCCGCTGCAGCCACCACCAACGCCTCGCTCAAGAAGTTCTGCGAGTTGCGCGCGAAGGCGTTTTTGGACGATGACTACTACGCCAGCGACGCGGCGTGGCTTGATCTGGACTCTCCGGTAGACATCACCATCGGGCCGTACGAAACGTACACGGATGAGTTGTTCGGCTACAAGGCGGCGTTTGAGGCGTATGTCAGCATCCGCGATGAGGATGCGTCGTCGAAGCTGAAGTTCTTTGCAGACCATCTGCAGGAGATCGAGAACAACCTGCCGATGGACGACAAGTTTAAGAATCCGAAGATTGGCACCACGGTTCCGATCTCTGTCGTGAACCTGCTGCGAGCGTCCGGCGACGGTGCGCATGGCGTGATGACTGCGGCGTACAACCTGCCGAACGACGAAAAGATCGTGAAGGCCAAGGGCACCAAGCAGGTGATGATGAAAAACGTCCAGCAGGCGAAGTTCAATTCGGTGCTGGTGCCGATTGCGGGCAAGTTGCTGCGGGCGTCAGCGAAGCAGGACATCAGCTTTGACTGGTTCTTTACCCATATCCTGGCGCATGAGTTGTCGCACGGGATTGGTCCGCACGACAACGTTCGTACGTCGCTGAAGGAGCTGTATAGCTCGATTGAGGAAGCGAAGGCGGACATCTGCGGGCTGTTCCTGCTGCAGTATATGTTCGACAAGGGGATGCTGCCGAAGGCGGAAAAGCCGCTGTACACGACGTTTTTGGCGTCGGCCTTCCGGTCCTTGCGGTTCGGCATCCAGGAGGCGCACGGCAAGGGTATGGCGATCCAGTTCAACTACCTGCGGGATCGTGGGGCTTTTACCGTCGATGCGGCGACAGGCCACTTTGCGGTGGACTATACGAAGATCGCACCGGCGGTACGCGACCTGGCGCGGGAGATCCTGACGATTGAGGCCAACGGCGATTACGCGGCGGCGAAGCGGATGATCGACCAGTACGCGGTGGTACGGCCAGAGATGAAGGCAGCGCTGGATAAGCTGACCGACATCCCGGTGGACATCATGCCGGAGTACTCGTCGGCAGCGTCCCGATAACGAAGATCGTGTTGCCGGAGGGGTCGAGCAGGCCGAAGGTCCTGGCGCCCCATTCCTCGTTCTTTGGTGCGTTGGGAAGCGTGACGCCGCGGGACTTCCATTCGTTGTAGTACGCGTCGGCGTCCTGGACGTGCAGCGATACACACGCGTCGCGGCCGTGGCCGTCCATTGGGCTGTCGAGCGTGATCTCCATCGCGCCTCGCGCAACGCCCATCAGTCCGGAGTGGCCATCTTCGGTATGTTCCCAGGTGACCTGAAAACCGAGCCCATCGACGTAGAACGTTTTCGCGGCAGCGAGGTCGTTGGTGGGGAGGATCGGGACTACTTTGTCCATACTGGCTTTCCTATTTTGACGCAGCAAGAATCGGATAGCTGGGTCGGCCCATTGACGCGTAGAGTTGGCCTTAGATATGTCCACTCTTGTTTCACGTCGTGACCTGTTGTTGTGTTCAACCTTGATGCGTTCACCTGCGGCTGTTGCCGCCCAGCGGATCTGGAGCGGAACTGAGGCGATCCAATGGACTCGGGTGTCGCCAGATGGTACGAAGTACGCGGTGCTGTATGGGGATCGGGACAAGGCGGGGTCGGTGTTCAGTTATGCGTTCTGGATGCCCGCTGGAGTGTGGGTGGGCGGGCACCGGCATAACCAGACGGCGCATGTCGCGGTGCTGGAGGGAGAACTGCTGCTGGGATTCGGGCGGAAGATGGACCGGCAGAAAGTGGTGCGGGTACCGCGAGGCGGGTTCTTTGTGGTGGAGGCGGAGGAGCCGCACTTTGAGGGTTGCGAGCGGGACACGCTGATTGTCGGTACGGCCATGGGAGGCTGGCGCACGACGGAGTTTGAGTAGTAGCGGCGGATGGTCAGGCTGTACCGCCCTTCGGGCACGCGGTGACACGAAAGCCGATGTGATCGCTGCCCCGTTCCGGTTCGTACCGCAGTCGTACGGCTGACCGGCAGGCCCAGCCTTGTTCGACCCACGCGCCTCCACGGCGAACCCGGGAGTACGTGCCATCGCGATTCGGCTCGCCTTTGATGTCGTATAAATCGGGATCCGTTCCACCAGGCAGGTTTCGGTGATACCAGTCCCGGCAGTATTCCCATACGTTGCCGTGCATGTCGTAAAGACCCCAGGCGTTGGGCTTGTAGCTGCCAACCGGTTTTGACTCGCCGTCCGGATTGCCCTTGCCAGGCCCCGGATAGGCCGAGCCGATGTTCGCGTCGGTGAGGGTCAGGCGGTTGCCGAAGGAGGTGGCAGTGGTGGTGCCGGCACGTGCCGCGTACTCCCATTGCGCTTCGGTCGGTAGCCGGATTTCCCAGTCTGCGGGGAGCGTTCCGTCGGCGTGGGCAGCGGCGGTGGCGCGCCGGCAAAACTCCTCTGCGTCGGTAAAGCTCACCCAGTAGACAGGTACGTTGTCGCCGGTGCCGCGATTCTGCGGACGGCGGAAGTCCCCCATGTGGGACTTCCATTGCGCTTGCGTCACTTCATACTTGCCGATCCAAAAACCTTTGGAGAGCGTGACCTGGACAGGTCCCTCATCGGGCCTGCGTTCGGGTTCTGTTGTTGGGGCACCCATGACAAAGGTCCCGGCGGGTGCCCAGACAAACTCGATTCCGGAGATCCGGCGCTGTGCTCCCGGCGCCTGGGCGAGGCAATGGAAGGTGAGCGTGGCGGAGGCGAGCAACAAGAGTGAACGCATCGCCGTGAAGACGAGCGCGTTCGCTGGGTCGTTACGTTACTTGCAAAATGCAATGATACCCAAAATGGGTACGTAAATACCCCCTGAGGGTACGACGGTCTTCCTGTGCGCCTTGTTGATAGAAAAGGACTTAGTCGATCCAGACGCCCCGGCTCTCCACCACGACGCTAAAAGGTAGCGCCTACTTCCTGCCCGAAGGTGTGGCGCACCGTCGCCATAAACATATTTGCATGAACCCTGTAAATCGGGTTCAGATGCGGCGACGCGCGGGTGGATAGGTCACGATCGAGCGAGTCATAAGCATTCTGTGGTGGCGTTATGGCGGCCGTGTTGCCGAAGGTTAGAAAGTTGTTGAATCCACGAATCCAGACGGTGCCATTCGTATTCGCCACAACAATCATGCTGTGTTCTGGCCTAGTTGGTGGGCCGACTATGATGACGTCGCCGACTCCACACTGGGCTGCCAACTGGTTGTTGGGCAAATGCACGAACAGTGTGCGAGTGGTAAACAAAGGTGCATAGCATTGCCAAGGGTCCGTGACTTCGCCCGGCTTCTTGCCGGCCTTCTGTTCAACACCCCGGATCAGGGCTGCGATCAATTCTTCCGCTTGTGGGCCGGTCTTTCCTAGGGCTACGAGCGCCCAATGCACGGCCGCAGCATGGCAAACATACTCCTTATAGCCGCTCTCATTATGTCTGTCGTGGGTGTGCTTGAAGCAGATAGTGGGGTCGATCAAGGCGGCTTGCGCCAACGGATGCATGGGCTTAGGTCTCCGAAAGAATAGGCGAGAATTTTCGGGAAACCTTTGAATTAAGAAAACAACTTCTGTTGTGGGGGAGAGGGACCGTTGGAAAGATGGTCGGGGCGGCGTGATTCGAACACGCGACCCCCTGCGCCCAAGGCAGGTGCGCTACCAGACTGCGCTACGCCCCGACTTACTTCCTCTTGATGTTACCAAGTCAGGGCAAGTGGACGGTAGTGCGTGGCGAAGATGTTGCTCCGGCAACGCGTTTTTGGGGGTCCCTTGCCGCTACGGCTGCTGGCATCGAGTACTCCACCAGGATCAGCCATTCGCCGGAGGCGGGGAAGTTTACGGGGATAGGAATGTCCCTGTGGCTGGATGATGCGACGTCCAACCCTGCAGCGGCGTCCAGTGTCCCGAGTAGCTTGCGGCTCCCTTGTTGCAAACCAAAGACCTTGAGGGTGGATCCTTCGAGCGAGATCGCTTCTGAGCCGCGGTTTGTGACGCGGGCCTCAATCGAGGTGCGATCCGGGCTGAGTTGGCGTAGGTCAATTTGCAAGGCCCTGACGGCGGGGACGCGATCAGCCTCCTGGCGAATCAGCTTTAAGATGGGCGCGGGTGCCGAGACCGTCTCAAAATTAACGCTGCGCCTGGCACTCACGAAACGGATTTGGGTAACCGGCATTGGCCCGCCCGCAGGAGGTCCACCGGCGGGTGCATGGGCCGGAAGATCGCGTTCCAGTGCTTCCAGGAAACCCGTGCTGACAGGTCCGCGAAAGAGCCCGATGGGTTGGCCTTCACGAGGCGATTCCGGGCTGCGCAGCACTTCCACGATGCCGTTGCGAACGGTCATGCGTAAGGGGATGTCGCCGGGTCCGTTGGTTTGCAGATAGTCAAATTCCATGTTGGCTCCGCAGGCAGATGCGGAAAGAAGCGCCACGGCGATGGAACATGCGGCAATCCGTCTCACCACACCCTCATCCTCGCACGGTGAGCGTTTGTGCCTGGGAGAAGGCGGCGCCGATCCAGCGGGCCTGGCCCTGGTAGGTCTGTTCGCCCGCGAAGGTGGAGTAGGCGGATTTGAAGAAGTACTCACCTGGTTCGGGGAAGTTCACCATGGCCGTGCAAGGTACTTCGACCGTTGCTTCGGGAGCGAGCCAGAGCATTGTTTTGTCGGGGTCTTTCTCCACAGGGGATGGTTCGAGGGGACCGAAGACAAATACAGATGGCAGCGGGGTAATGCCCGGTTGCGGTGTCTGGCGGCGCGCCCAGGTTACGTAGCGGCGTTCGAGTACCCCATCCGGTTGCATGGCTGCGGGGTTCAAGATCCAGTGGCCCTGGATGCCGCGATTGACCAGGCGGAGGGTCGCCGGTATGCGGGTACGGCGGCCGGCCTTGGGTATATCCGGGAGGTCACATTCGAGGCGCAGGGTACGGAGAGGGAACTTGCGGACTTCGACGTCCATGCGGGTAATGACGCGCTCGAAGATCCGGATCGCTTCGGGGCCGGGGACCTGGTCCATGCTGAGGAAGCATTCCCGCACTTCGCCGAGCGCGCCGAAGCGGTAGCGGATCATCATGTCGCCGGGTTCGATGTGACCGGGGTCGTACTGGAGGATGCCGCTGGTGAGCACGGCGGCGGCTGTTCGCTGGACAAAGTCCTGCGGAAAAACGGTCTGGTACGTGCCGGTTTCTTCACCGCCACGGTCTCCGAGGGAGCGATGGCTGACGGTGCGGGCGAGGCCCTGGCCGGTGAGCAGCAAACGTTGTTCCCATTCGAAGACGTCGGCGGATTGCGAACGGCGGCCGCTGGAGAGGCGGCGTTCCATACCGAACGAGGCGATGGCAGCGGGATCCCCGACGGCTACTTTTTCGAGTGCTTCCTGAATTCCGGACATTCGCTTTACTTGTCGACCGTCTCGTACGTGTAGTCACGCCCGTACTTGGTCTTAATCAGATCCTTGTGCTTTGATTCGAAGGCACGGAAGTGCCACTTGCGGACCTTGCCCTTGTCGAACATCATACTGTCGCCGCCTCCGGTATTGAGACCGGCGGTGACTTCTCCCGGGACATTCAGACCGGTGTCGATGGCGCCGCCAGCGTATTCGTCAGGCTGATCCATGAGGTGGCCGGTTTCGTGGGCGGCGGTAGCGCCGGGACGATCGTAGAACCAGTTTTCCGCATTGGCGCGCTGCCCGCCAGGGGAGATGCTGATGGTCTGGTGGTTGGTCCAGACCTCGACCTTATTGAAGTCGATGTTGACTTCCAGGTCGTAACGGCAGCAGCGGGTGACGTCGGTGGATTTGCAGTCCTTGCGCTTTAGGTGATACTGGTCCGTCCAGGCGGTGTGGGTGACAGCCTTCCAGTCGTCGCGGATGGTGGTGTACGGGGCGACAAGAGGATCGTAGTCGGTGAAGGCTTCCGGCCACTTGCCGCTTCCGCCGTTGGCTGGAACGTAGTTCGTGCCGTCGAAGCGGAAGCCGAGAGAGCTTTCTGAGGCTGTGTCGCCGGGGTTGATGACCACCCAGGCGGAGCCATCCCAGTATTCACCGGCGGACATAGGGTCGGCGGCAGAGGGCTTGGCCCAGCGGTATCCGGACCAGGGCGGTCCATCGGTGACGGTGCCGGTGACGCCAGCGGGGGAAAGGTCGACGCGGTAGCCGCCCCAGGTCTTCATGTAATTGAAGTGGCAACTGACTTTGTCGCGGAACTTTTCGATCTTCTGCTTGAACTCGGCGTGATTGGTGTAGCGGCGTGCGGCGGTACCCCATTCGCTGGGACGGTCTTTGATGTAAGTTTCTTCCGCCGCTTCGTGCATGCCCTTGATGGTGAGAATTGCCGGGGCGCCTTCTACTGTGACTGTCGTGTCGTCGGGCGCGGCTTCTGCTTCCACTTTTTCGACAAAGCTGCCGGCATGGTCGAAGCCTACGTTTTTGATCTCGATTTCCTGTTCGAAGGTTCCGCCGGCGATGGTGACGTCGAAGGGGTCGAACTTGGAAACATTGCCCGCCTTGGTGGTGAGCTTGATCTTGAGCGGGGTGGCGTCGGCGAGATTGGTTTTGCCGCTGAGCTTGACCTTGTCACCGCAGTAGCCTTCGGCGGGGGTCCACTTGAGGTCCCAGATCTTGAGCAGGGAGATGGGTGCCTGGTTCGATTCGCAGGGCGAAGCACCGGCGATACGGTCGTAAAAGCGGCAAGCGAAGGTGTCTTTGGTTTCTTCGTACTTGCGGCGGGTGCCGGTGGGCTTGAGGCGGTTGGCGCCATCGGACCAGAAGCGGGCCTTGCAGCCTGCGACGCCTTCTTTCCAGGTGGGGCAGGGCCATTTGTCGGCGGGTACGACAGCGTCGGGACGGAAGAGGTACACGACGACGCGGCGGTTGGGTGCGTTTTCCTGGTTGCGCTTGGTTTGGTTGGAGGCTTTGCTGAACTCGGCTTCCTCGGCGGAGGAAAAGATCATGAGCGGGTTGAATTCGCTGCAACCCTGGTAGTCCCCCTTGCCGTCGGGGTTGGCGCCGCGTGCTAAGAAATTCGCAGGGGTGAGCTTGAAGTCCCCGCAGAGGAAGTCCATGTACTTCTGGATGACGACTGCGCGGTTGGCCGTGTTGTTGGGATGATTGGCGGGCATCCCGGTGGCCGTGAGCATCTTGCTGTAGGCGTTTTGTCCCCAGTTGTCGCCGCCGAACGGGCTGCTGTAAAGGTTTTCCCAGGCCGCGACGTCGCGCACGAGGACGGCGTAGACCGCACGGGCGCGGCGTCCGCTGAGAGTCTTGTTATACGATTCGTCGCCGACAGGATCGGCGTGGCCGAAGACGGAGAGCGGGGACTTGGGATGTTCAGCGCAAAGCTTTTTGAGCTCGGCCATTTCGTCCTGCGTGTCCGGTTGGACGAAGGAGGAGCCGAACTCAAAGCGGAGGTCGTAGAGGTGCCAGCAGGCTACTGGAAAGAGCGCAGGCCTGTAGGTATTGAACTCCGTGCCCGTGGTGGGGCTCACGTACAGCTCGTTGGCTGTAATGATGTCGATTTTGCCGGTATGTCCGCCGCCTGCCATGGCTGGTCTCTCTCTCTTTAGATCTCTTTTACGCTCGCTCTAGCTCTCGCTCTAGCTCCCGTGAATCTCTTTCAGTTTGGCCTGCGTCATGGGTCCGCAAATGCCGTCCACGGTTAACTTGTTGTCGCACTGGAACTCTTCGATGGCCGATTTGAGTTCCTTTTCATCGACGGCATCCATGGTGCCCCGGTAATAGCCGAGGTTCATGAGCCGGGCCTGTTGTCCGGTCTTGGTGTCTTCTGTGTCGAGGCCGCCGATGCGCAGTGGAATGTCCAGCGTGTCGAGGCGCATACGGCCTTTCTTAGCGTTGCGCTTGAGCTTGCGAAAGACCTTGCCTTCGCCGTCGGACTTGAGGCGTTGTGCCTCGTTTTCCGCCTCGATTTCGCAGTCCTTTTCCTTGCGGGGTTCGCCTTGTTCGTCCTGCAGACGGATGCGAATGTTGAGGGGCTGTAGCTTGGCCTCGAAGACGTGGTACTTGGCCGTTGCCGCGTTTTCTTCGCGCTTTTGCTTGTCGGGGATCTGAATTTCGTCGCCGGGATTGAGGACGTGGGCGCTCTTGCGGAGGGCCTTTAATCCTGCGTTGAGGCCGTCTTCCCAGATGGTCTTAAAGTCGCGGAATTTGAACTCTTCGGCGATGCTCGAGATGTGATCGCCGGGCTTTACGGTGTATTTGGTGGGCACGGGTTACGATTTCCTCCACCATTCTTTGGTGTGCAGATCGGGGAACGTCACGACGCAATTGCCAGGGTCGATGCCGTTGACGCGGACGCGGCCATCGGTGCCGAGGGTACCTTCGCGGATGGAGCCGTCGGTGAGCTTGAGGACGTAGCGTTCGCCGGCGACGGGTTCGCCTTCTTCGTCGAGGAGTTGGATGTCCACCCAGGATTTTTCGGGTGATGATCCGCTGCTGCCGCCGCTGCTGCTGGAGGACGAAGGATAGCTGCTGCTCGAAGATTGGCCGGAACTGCCGGCGCCGCCGGACGAGCGTACGCCACCTTCGGCGGCACGCATGAAGGCGGTGAGTTCCTGGCGGTCGAACGCCTTATTGATGTGGTCCAAGACTACGGTTTGGACATCGCGCGCGTTGATGTCGGCGGACATGGAAAGACGTCCACCGAGGGTCCGGTAGAGGTCGAGCGCATCGCGGCGGGACTGGGGGTCCGAGGCGAGGACGCCGGCAGAGGGGATACGGTATCCCTTCATCGGCTTTACGCCGTCGGGGAGTTCGTTCGTCCTGGCGATCTCGCGGCCGCCGATCTTCCAAGTTTTCGCCATTAGAGCAGGTCTACATCTATCATGCGCAAGATGAGGGCAAAACGTGTCAGAACTGGAGTTGTAAGACGAAGCGGAAGGTACGGCCGTCGTTCAGAGTGTTGGTGATCTGGCCGAAGTTGGGGTTGGATACTTCGAAGCCTGGATCGGCAAATTGCGGGGTGTTGAAGAGGTTGATCGACTCGGCGGCGAACTGGATGCGGTAGTCCTTCTTGACGGCCCAAGCCTTGGATAATGCTGCGTTTACGTTGCGGATGGGGCCTTTGCGGAAGGTGTTGCGTCCGAGGTTGCCGGTCTCCTGGCCGGGCACGATGTAGGTGAATGCGCTGCGGGGCAGGAGTTGGCGGGAGGTGTCCGGGTTGCCGATGGTGTGGCCGAGGATCGAGGGGTCCAGGAGGTTGGGGCGGTCGCCACCGTTGCCGTCGACGTTGCCGAAGCCGGGTCCGTCGGAACCGGTCTGGACGTTGAAGGGGGTTCCGGATTTCACCAGCAGGACGGACGAGATCGCCCAGCCGCGGTAGACCTCGTAGGAGCCTCGCCAGAGGAAGGCGTGGGGCTGGTCGAAGGAGCTGCGGCTCTTGCCGTCGCGATGGGTTTCGTACTCGCTTTGGCTGCGGGAAAGGCGGGTGTCCTGGTCGTACGCCGTGTTGGTGTAGCTGGCGGCGAGGTCCATCGATTTGCTGAACCAGTACGAGGACTCGAAGGTCAGCTTGCGCCAATTGAGCAGGGTCAGGTTGATGCGGGCGGCATCGAGGTACCCTCGGGAGCCGTTGACGACGAGGCGCGTTTCCGCTTCGTTGGGGTTCGCGCGGCGCTGGTTGATTGTTGCCGTGGTGAGCGGGATTCCGGCGCGGGGATGGGCACGGTTGAGGTACCACATGACGAGCAGCTTGTGCTGGCGGGAGCCGACGTAGCCGGCTTGGAGCTTCCAGTACTTCGAAAGCGAGTTCTCCCAGATGAAGTTGTACTGGTGGGCGTACGGGGCCACGAGGTCCGGCGAGAGGACGTAGAAGTTCGGCGCGCCTCCGGTGCTGGAGGCGAGGGGGTTGATCAGGGTCGGGGCGACGACGGCGAACTTTGTCGAGCCGGGTGGGGTGAAGCGGACCTGCTGGTACGTCACGGGGAAGATTTCGCCGAAGTGGGTACCGTAGTTGGCGCGGAAGACTCCCAGCTTTGTACGGTAGGCGAGGCCGAGCGAGGGGGCGAAGTTGTTGCAGTCGCAGGGGTACGGGATGGTGTTGATGCCGTTGACTTCGCGCGGCGTGGAGAGGGGCTGGTAGCGCAGGCCCATGGTGACGGTGAGGTTCTGGCGGGCGCGCCAAGTGTCGCCGAGCCAGAATTGCGGTTCCCAGGCGCGGAAGCCGCGGTGGGTGTCGCCCAGGGCGATGATGTACTGCGAGGGGATGCCCAGTCTCAGGTTGGTGATGGCGTCCCGGCCGAAGTCGTTGGCGAAGGAGAAGAAGCCGCGATGGGTGTCCGTCTCGCGGCCGTTCAACTGGCGGCGGAGGATGTCGAAGCCGGTGGTGATGCTGTGTTTGCCTCGGGTCGCGCGGAGGGCTCCGGCGTAACGGAAGATGTTCATGGCACGGTCGATGGGGATGCTGCCATCGGGCCCGAGCGAGGTGAGTCCGGCGGTGCTGATGAACTGGCCGACGGCCTCCTGGTCTTGCGTGAGGAGCGAGCGGACGCGGTCAAAGCCGGCGGAGAGGTCCGTGATGGTGTTGGGGTTCCAGGTACGGGTGTGAGTGAGGCGGGCGCGATGGGACTTGGTATCCGTATTGGGATTTTGGCCTTTGACGAGTTGGAAGGCGTCGACTCGCTGCCAGGTGAACTGGTACTGGGCGGAGATGAGGTCCTTGGTGCCGAATTGGCGGTCTGCACGGAGGCGCGCGTTGTCGTTGTCGATGGCTTGCGGGGCGTTGGTGTTGAGGGCTCGCGGGTTGATGTCGGTCCGATTGGGGAGTTCGAGCGGGTAGGCGTTTAGGAATCGCTCGACGATGGCGCGTTCGGCGGGGGACGTGACCAGCGGGGTGCGTTCGCTGATGCTGGGGACGAGGACGTTGCCGTTGACGAAGCCGCGGAGACGCTGCTGTCCAGCATCGGCGTTGATGCGCCAGCCTTTGAAGACGGGGAGCGAGAAATCGAAGCCGTAATCGTTGTCGCGCGCGGGTTTGACGTCGCCGACCTGGAAGAAGGCTCGGGCGGAGAAGACGCTGTTCTGGTGGGTGTAGCGGAGTTGGCCGTGGAGGTCCTTGCGGGCGCGTCCGGCGATGTGGATGGAGGCCCAGGGTACGCCGCCGTATTCGGAGCCGAAGTAGCCGCGGTCGGCGCGGAACTCGGTGATCAGGGTGGAACTGGTCCCGATGCGGATGTTGAGTTCCTTGAGGGCACCGTTATCGATGAGGTTGAACTGTACGTTCTCGTTTCGGCGGGATTCGCCGCTGGCGGTGTCGGTCTTGCCGAGGAGGTTGAGTTCGGTACGGCGGTTTTCTTCGGGTTTGGCGGGGACTACGGCTGGCGGCGGAGGCTGCGGTTGCTGCAGGAGGTGGAGGACTAGGACGGCTGCGATCACGGGGGTGAATCGTTTATTATCCATCGTTTCCGATTTCCCTTGATTCCTGAGATCAAAGTGATATCATTCTGATATATGACAAATGAGCGTGAACTGAAGACATTTTCCGGCTGGTTGTTTCTGGGCGGCCTGTTGCTGGTTGCCGCGCTGGCCTCTTGGGGGATTGTGGAGGCGGCGCGGGGTGGGCGCCCTTTGGAAGTGGTGGGGTGGGTGTTGGTATTGGCCCTGGACTGTACGTGTATGGCTGGGTTGACCGTCATTAACCCCAATGAAGCGCGTGTGGTGACGTTGGCTGGTGTGTACAAAGGGACGATTCGGCGGGCGGGGTACTGGTGGGTGAACCCGTTTACGACGCGGCGCCGGATGTCGCTGCGTATCCGGAACTTTGAAAGCGGACGGCTGAAGGTGAACGACCGCGACGGCAATCCCATCGAGATTGCGTCGGTGGTGGTGTGGCGCATTGTGGATACGTTTGAAGCGGCGTTCAATGTGGACGATTACGAGCACTTTATGCACGTGCAGAGCGAAGCGGCGTTGCGTATTCTGGCGACCTGGTATAGCTATGACTCGCATACCGACGATCAGGTGTCGCTGCGGCACTCGGTGGGTGAAGTTTCCGATAAGCTGCGGCAGGAGATCCAGGACCGGTTGGCGACGGCCGGCATTGATGTGATTGAGGCGCGGATCAGCCACCTGGCGTACGCTCCGGAGATCGCGGGTGCGATGTTGCGCCGGCAGCAGGCGTCGGCGGTGATCGCGGCGCGGCAGAAGATTGTTGAGGGCGCGGTGGGTATGGTGGAGATGGCTCTGGAAGAGATTGGCCGCAAGCAGTTTGTGAATCTCGATGAGGAGCGCAAGGCCACGATGGTGAGCAATCTGCTGGTGGTGTTGTGTAGCGAACGCGGCGTGGAACCGGTTGTGAACACGGGGTCGCTGTACCAATAGGCATGGCAGAACGCAAAGCATTCCCGCTGCGGTTGGATCCCGCAATATACGAGGCGCTGCAGGTGTGGGCGAACTCGGAGATGCGTAGCGTGAACGGGCAAGTGGAGTTTTTACTGCGGCGGGCTTTGCAGGAGGCCGGGAGGTTACCGAAGAAGAATGGTAATACCGATCAAACACAGCGGGACGAAGCTGAAGGTACTGGAGGGTGATGTACTGCCCCGGGCGCTGCAGCGTACGGCACCGCGAGATGTGACGTTGAATAGCTCGGGATGGACGGTGGCGGTGCTGGCTCTGGGGCTGATGGTGGCCGGGGCGGTGGGTGGTCCGTTGGTGGCGATGAAGATCGAGGCGGACAACGCACGGGCCGTGGAGTTACGGACATCGGGGATGCGGATGGAGGCTGTGATCACCGAGGTCCGGCGGTCCCGCGGGGATGAGCCCCGGGTTCGGGTGAATTACAAGTACCGGGCGGCGGATGGCCGTGAGTTTGAAGGCCGTGTACGGCTGCGGGAAAAGGATCCGGTGGCAAAGGCGGCGAAGCCGGGAGGCGGGCTCACGGTGGTGTACCCGCCATCCGACCCTGGGGCGAGCTGGCTGGAGGGTCGCGAACCGGCGGAGAAGAGCATGTTGCTGGTGGCCTTGCCGCCGCTGTTGTGCTGGGCCGGGGCCATACCGATGCTGGTGGCGCTGTGGCGGCAGAAGAGACTGCTGGCTGAGGGTCGCGGCGCGGTGGCGCGGATTGTGGCGGTGGAAACGCAGGACGGAGAAAGCAAGACCTGGAAGGTGACCTATGCGTGGACGTTGTTAAGCGGCGCGGAGCGGAAGGCGAAAGTGGCGGCCGGGGCAGAACCGGGCGTACCGGGGTCGGGGATTGCGATCGTGTACGACGGGGAGCGGCCGGAGCGGCATTCGTTATATCCGATGTCGCTGGTGCGGGTGCGGCAGTGACGCGCTATTTGTGAATGCGTACGTGCTTGAACGGTGAAGTCTGTCCGGAGACGATGGAGACGCGGGTGATGGGGACCTTAAAGTAAGCAGCGAAGAGTTCGCAGACGGCTTCGTTGGCTTTGCCCTTTTCGGGTACGGCGGTGACTTTGACCTTCCAGGTACCGTCTTCCATTTGGCCGAGGACCTCGTCCTTGGCGGCCTTTGGGGTGACTTTGACGCGGATGATCATGACGAGGCGATTTTTATCGTAGCGTCATGGATGGGAAAAGAGAAACGCGACGGTGTTGAACCGTCGCGTTGTTGCGTTTCTGGCTGGTGTGAGCTTTGCGGGCGGCCGGGTTAGGAGCGGCGGTTGCTGCGGCGGCGGGCGATGCCGAGGAGGCCACCGGCTCCGAGGAGGAGGAAGGAGAGTTCCATGGGCTCGGGTACGCTGGCGGATTGAATGTAAGCGCCGGAGGAAAACGCACCGGAAGCCAGAATGGTTACAAAGTTTTGGCCGAAAGCCGGGGAGTTGCGGTAACTCTCGTTCGGCGGGATGGTTCCGATCGCGTTCGCGCCGAAGGTGCTCGTCTGGTACGAGCGCGCTGTTGTCGAAAGGTTTCGCGGTGTCACGGTCATCCAATACGTGCCGGGGGCGAGGAAAATCGACAGACCGGAGACAGTGACGGTGGATTCCGGGTTGCCGAGAATAGTCCGTCCCGTGGCGACTGTTGTGGCGGAGGAGTCCGTTCCGCTGTACAGGAGGGTTCCGCCGTTGTTCTCGCTCACGCCGCTACGGATTTCCCAGTAGGCAGAAGTGGGAGTGTAGTTGACAATATTGTTGGTGAACAAGCGGGTGATGGTCCAACCGCCAGTGGGAACTACGAAGCCCTGATAGGTGCTCGAGCCGGTGGGTACCTGAGGGAACAGAGCGGTCGACTCGTTTTCGATCAATGTACTTCCGGAGGTGGAGTCACCCGAATAGAACCCGATCACGTCGCCGAAGATGGGGCAGGCTAGGGCTGCGAAGAGGAGGCAGTTGGAAAGAAATCGCATTAGGTGTGTAGTATTTCAAACGTGCGTAGCAAAGTCCACTTTCGCAATGTAGAGTGTCGCACTAACCCTGTCTTTGGCGATGCTGCAGTAGCGGTTGGGATGGTGAAGGCGAAGCCGCTGGAGTTGTGATGGTGGACAGGGAAGGATTCGAACCTTCGTACGCCAAGACGTGGAAGGTGACGTCTTCCATTTGGCCGAGGACCTCGTCCTTGGCGGCCTTTGGGGTGACTTTGACGCGGATGATCAAATTGACGACGCGTTTTGTGGTTCTTAGCGGCGTTTGCGGTAGCAGAGGAGAATCCAAATTTTGGCCGCTCCGGTCATGAGAATCGAGAGTTCCGAGGGTTCGGGCACGGAGGTGGGGGGCGACTGGATGTAGACGCCTGCGGAGACTGCGGGGAAGCGGCCGAAGATCCCGTCCGCATTCCTGAAATTGAACTTGTATGCGACGGAGTTGGCGTAGACGACATTCTGCGGCACGGTGCCGATCGCGTTGAGACCGAAGGTGTTGACCTGAGCCGCGGGTGGCAGGTAGAACGCAGCAGCGGGGATCTCCAGATTGCGCGGGGTGACGGTCATCCAATAGGTGCCGGGTTGCAGGAAGATGGAAAGCCCGGAAACCGTCACCTGCTTTACGTTTGTTGAGCTAATTGGGGTGACGGTGGGAGCCGGGTAGCTGCCGCTGTGTAACAGCGTGCCACCATCGCCCTCGCTGACGCCGCTACGGATTTCCCAATACGCTTCGGGGGCCGGATAGTGCAACAGGGTGTTTGTGAAGAGGCGCGTGACCGTCCAACCGCCGGCGGGGACGACGAACGCCTGATAGACGCTCATACTGGTGGGCCGGCTGACCACAACGTTGGCGTCGTAGTTGATGAACCAGTTCCGATCTCGATGCAGAGGTTCGTAATCTCCGGAGTAGAAGCCGATGACATCGCCGAATGTGGGAAGCGAGAGCGTAGAGAGAATCACTGCGAGAGTCTGGAGGCGCACGCTAGTTGGCCCCCCTTTTGTGGTTACGACGGACGAGCGTAACGAGGCCGGTGGCGGTGAGGACGAGGAGAGATCGCTCGGACGGTTCAGGTACGGCAGAGGTGGCAGAGGGGTCGATGTAGACGCCCGCGGAGAAGGCCGGAAAGGATCGGCCGGCGATTGTCGAGATCTTGGTGAAGTTGAAGTTGAGAAAGGGCGCGCTGGAGTTCGCATAGACCTCGCCGAGGACTGGTGTGCCGATTGCATTTCGCCCGTCGCTTCCAGAGTGGAAGGAGAGGTGACTTTCGCGTGACGTGGTGACTGGGGTGACGCTCATCCAATAAGAGCCTTGCGGAAGAAAGATAGAAAGGCCGGCGACGGTAACGGAATACTCCTGAAAGATGCCCGAGCGTCCCGTTGCCGTGAAGCCAGGGTTGTTGTCCACCCCGCTATGCAGAAGCGTGCCCCCGTTGCCTTCGCTGACACCTCTGCGTATTTCCCAGTGTGCGGACGATGGCGTGAATGATAAGTCATTGTTGGTGAACAGCCGGGTGACCTTCCAACCGCCCTTGGGCACGACGAACGACTGATAGGTGCTCATGCCTTCGGGTGTCCGCGGCGTGATTTCATTCTTCACGATTAGACCGTTGGCGTCGCCGGAGTAGAAGCCGATGACATCGCCGAATGCGGGAAGCGAGAGCGGAAGGAGAAAAACCGAAAGGATCTGGCGGCGCATGCTAGTCGGCCTCCAGGGATGGAGCGTTTTGTGGGAAATACATCGAATCCTCTGGTTGTGAGGCGATGTTTTGCTACGAAGGCCGACAGACGCGCTTCGATTTTTTGCTGTTCGAGAAACTACGATGGTGGACAGGGAAGGATTCGAACCTTCGTACGCCGCAAGGGCGGACAGATTTACAGTCTGTTGGCTTTAACCACTCACCCACCTGTCCATCTTAAGGGGGGCTGCGGCGCCGCGGGAGTGCCCGGGCACGCAATCGTTAGAATAACACGAACCTGTCAGGGCCGCACGAGTTCGAACTCGTAATAGTTGGACGCCGTGCCGTTGCGGAAGGCGGTGAGCAGGTAGATGCCGGGTTCGAGGAGTTGGCGGTCGACGCGGAGGGAGGTGCCGGGTCCGGCTTTGGCGATGGAGCGCTGGTCGAGGACGAGCGAGAGTTCGAAGCTGTCGGCAGGTTCGGCGACGCGGAGTTCGAGATAGCGGGTGGCGTTGGGGACGAGGAGGAGTTTGGGGCGTTGGGCCTGGCCTCTGGTGATGGCAGCGAGTTCGAAGACCTGGGTTTCTTCAATTGCAACGGCGGCAGGCTGGGTGGATTCGCAGGGGCGAAGGATGCCGCAGGTGGTGAAGAGCAGGAGTACGGCAGCGGCGGCGGTGGCGGCGAGACCACTGAAGATCCACCAGCGACGGCGGGTGGACGGGCGGCTTCGGCGCAAAAGGCCGTGGGCTACGGCAAGTTTGGCACGGCCTTCCGGAGTGCTGAGAAGACGTTCTTCAAACGCGGCTCGCCATTCGCCGGGCAGACGGTTGCGGGCGTAGGCGTCGAAGAGTTCCTGCTCGGCTTCGACGACGCGGTCCGAGATGTCGGAGTTCTCGATCAATTGGCCCTGGAAGGTTTCGCGATCGACGCGCGGCATCTGCCCGAGCAGGTATTCGAGTTCGCGTGCGAGGTCCGGCCGGAAGTTGCGCGCCGAGTCTGGGCCTAGCGAATCAGGCATGGTCATCCTTTGTGTCGCGGCGCGGGGAAACATCACGCCGCTTACTTTCGAGGCACTGGCGAATGGACGTTTCCAGCTTTTCGCGGAGGCGAAGGGCGCGGTTGCGCAGGGAGTTGAGCGAGATGTTGCGGTCTGCGGCCATGCGGTTGCGATGGGCGATGCGGGCCTGGGCGTCGAACTTGTAGTAGTCGAGCAGGAGTTGCCGCGATTCTTCAGGTAAAGCGCTGAGCGATTGTTCAAAGCAGCGCTGTTCGGCGGTGTCCGGTTCCGGGGGCTTGGGGGCGGGGAAGTGCAGGACCTGCCTGTGCTGTTCGCGCGACTGTCCGCGCAGCGCTTCTTTGGCGACGAGGCGGGCGACGCCGCTGGCGTACGCGAGGACGTTGAGGATCTTTTCTCCGGCGGCCAGTTTTTGGGCGACGCGGTTGATGGTTTCGTCGGCGGCGTCTTCCGGGAGGGTGCAGCCTTCCCATGTGAAGAAGCGGATGAGGCGAAGGCGGAGTGCTTCGTATGCGTCGGCCGCGTTGCTGCTGCCGTCGGGCGAGAGGGCCGCGAGCAGAGCGTCGAACGAGGGTTGATCGAGCGGAGCGCTCAACGCCATTCCCCCTGGAGTACGAAGCCGGCCCAGTAGTACGGGTGCGACCATTCGGGGTTCGCGCGGATGGCGTCAACGGCGGATCGCACGGCGGTGGACATCGATTGCTTGCGTACGAGCAGGGCTTTGTAGAACGCGGCCATCCACTGTGTGGTGCTGCGGTCTTCGACGTCCCAGAGAGTGGCGAGAACGGAGCGGGCGCCGGCGTACTGGAAGCCTCGGGTGAGGCTGATGAGGCCTTCACCGGGGAGGGTTGAGCCGGTGGCGGTACGGCAGGCGCTCAAGGTCACCAAGCGGGCGCGGAGGTTGAGCTTGTAAATCTCGTGCAGGCGCAGAGAGGGTTCCAAATGATTCCCGCGTGAATCGAAGGCAGAGAGGGCCACCCGTGACAATTCGGGGTACTGGGGATTGACGATGGCGTGGGTGGCGAGGTGCAAAATACTATGATTGCGGACCGAGGAATCCAACAGCAAACGGCGTGAGGCGTCGCGGTCGAGAGCCTTTTGGGTGCGCTGGGGAGCAAGGGCGGCGATGCTGTCGGCTTCGAGGCGGGAGAAGCGGAGGCGCGGAAGATCCTGTTCGAAGGCGGGGTCGGCGAGGACGAGGATGGAGTCCTGGGGGCGGGGCTGCGATGGGGTGGTGCGCTGCAGTTCAAGCGCGGCGGCGGAGGGCAGGTACGCGACATCGACGGGGGAGTTGCGGAGGGCCGGGAGGGCGGCGAAGGGTACGGTTTCGACCGGTCCTTCGGCGGCGACGATGAGGCGCCTCCAGCCGGGTATGGCGCGAAGTTGGAGTGCTGCTTCGAGGTTCGCGGCATGGGACTGCCAGTTGGGGTCACGCGTGGTGATTGAGCGGCTGAGGGCTGCGATGGCGCTTTCGATTTTGGCGCGGCTGGGCAGGGTCTGAAGGCCGATGGCGCGTGTGGTGACGGTCCAGGAGTAGCTGCGGTTGGTTCCCAATGAATAAGCGATGAGGACGTCGCCGGGGGCGAGCAGTTTCTGGATCGCGGTGGCGGATAGCTTGGGTGGTTCGGCTAGGCTCGCGTAGCGTGGGCTTTGTTTGCGGACTTGCTCTGCAGCATCGCGCGCGGCGGCGAGTGCGGCTTCAAGGTCCTGGCGGAGTTTTGCTTCTGTCGCAGGTTTGACGCCGGGGGTGGCGCCGAGGCGTTCCAAGCGAGCGGCGAGGGCATTGACGCGTTGGGTGGCTGCGCGTTCCTGCTGCGTATTGGAGGTGTCGCGGACTTGAGCGAGGACGTCGCCGAGGCGATCGACCAAGAGGCGGCCGCGGGACTGTTCGGCGATTTCGAGTGCTTCGTCCTTACGGTTCTGCGAGGCGAGGAGATCGATCAGGAACTCATAGAAGTCGCGCTTCGAGGCCAGGTAGGAGGCGCGGAGGTCCTGGCTGACGAGGTTGGCGCGGGAGAGTTCGATGGCGGCGATTGCTTCGCGGATTTCGGCTTCGGCGGTCTTGAGATCGTTGGTGGCGCGGTGGGCGTGGGCGAGGGAGCCGAGGGTGAGGATCAGGCCTGTGCGGTCCTGCAGGGTGCGGCGGCCTTCGAGGGCTTGGGTGAGCATCGCGATGCCGCGTTGGGTGTCGCCCTGGGCGAGGTAGGTTTCGCCGAGCGCGTGGAGCGTGTAGTTGGCGGCCCAGCGATCGCCGAGGTCCTGCTTGAGCTTGAGGGAGCGCTCGAAGTTGGGGATGGCGGCGGCGTACTGCTTGCGGCCTGCTTGCGCGTTGCCAATGTTTTGCAGAGCGTACGCCATGCCTTGGCGGGAGCCTGCCTTTTCGAGCGCGGCGAGGGCTGGAGTGAGGTGTTCGAGTGCCTGGTCATACTGGCGGAGTCCGATGGCGGTCCAGCCCAGGTTGTTCTGCGCGATGGCGGCTTGGACCGGGTCGCCGAGCTTTTGAAAGATCGCGTAGGATTGGGCGAACTCCGCGCGGGCACGGGTGGCGTCGCCGAGCAGGGCGTACAGAAGTCCGAGGGCGTTGCGGGCGTCGGCTTCGCGGGCGGGTTCCTTGGTTTCGAGAGCGAGAGCGAGTGCTTGACGGCTGAGGTCGAGCGCTTGGGCGGCTTCGCCCATGGTCCAGTAGCAGTTGGAGATGCCGCGGAGGGTGTAGATCTGGCCGATTTTGTCGTTGATGTCGCGGCGGATTTGCAGGGCGGCTTCGAACTTGGGGATCGCGTCGGTGGGTTCGCCTTGCAGCCATTGGGCGGTGGCGATGTTGTGAACGGTGAGGGCCTCTTGAAAGCGATCGCCGGCTGCGCGCCAGACGGGGAGGGCGGATTCGAGATTGCGAAGGCCTTCTGCGTACTGTTCCATCTGCAGGTAGGTCTGGCCGAGGCGAGTGAGGGCGCGGGCTTCGTTTGGTTTGTCGTTGATGGTGCGGGCGGCTTCGAGCGCTTGCTGAAACTTGGCGATGGCGGCTGCGCCGGTGAGCTTTTGACCTTCTGCGATGAGGGAGGCGGGCGTGGTCTGCGCGAGGCAGATCGCGAGGCTGCAAAAGAGCGGTAAGGCGAGGCGGGTCACCTAAGGGAAATGTTACCGTAGCAAAGAAACGGCGAAAATGAATCTGCTGCTATTTCCTTCCCAAAACGACCCGCCGGAGTTGTTGTCGAAGCGCGACGACGGTATTGAAAGCGCGATCCAACGGTTCGAACAGTGGATGGCGGATCCGGAATCGCCGGTGCGCGCGGTGCGGCGGATTGAGGCTCGTGCGGCGCAGTTTGCTCCGATGCCGGAGACGGTGAGTCCGGCGCTGGTACGGGCGCTGCATGACCGCGGGATCCATCAGTTGTATTCGCATCAGCGGGCGGCGTTTGATCTGGCTGAGGCGGGGAAGAATGTGGTGGTGGTCACGCCGACGGCGAGCGGCAAGACGCTTTGCTACAACCTGCCGGTGTTCAATGCGATCTTGAACGATCCGAACGCTCGGGCGATGTACATGTTTCCGACCAAGGCTTTGGCCGAGGATCAGTTGCATGAGTTTCGCGCGGCGGCCGAGCAGATGGGCGCCAACATCAAGGCATTCACATACGACGGCGATACGCCATCGGATGCGCGGCGAGCGATTCGTGAGCGGGCCAATGTGGTGTTCACGAATCCGGACATGATGCATTCGGGGATCCTGCCGCACCATACGAAGTGGGCGAAGGCGTTTGAAAACCTGAAGTACATCGTGATCGATGAGCTGCATTATTACCGGGGTGTGTACGGCAGCCATCTGGCGAATTTGTTGCGACGGGTGAAGCGTATTTGCGAGTTTTACGGTTCAAACCCGCAGTTTATTTGCTGTTCTGCGACGATTGCCAATCCGCGCGAGTTGGCGGCGACGCTGACGGAGAAGCAGTTTGAGCTTGTGGACAACAACGGCGCGCCGTCCGGCGAGAAGTTTGTGGTGTTCTACAATCCGCCGGTGGTGAATCAGCAGTTGGGGATTCGAAGGTCCTATCTGCATGAGGCGCGGCGAATGGCGCTGGAGTTTATTGATCGCGGCCAGCAGACGCTGGTGTTTTGCAATAACCGCCTGGCAACGGAAGTTCTGGTGACGTACTTGAAGGACGCGGCGGAGAAGCGGCCGATGTCCGGGGACTCGATTCGCGGATACCGCGGCGGGTACTTGCCGAAGGAGCGGCGGGAGATCGAACGGCGGTTGCGCGATGGCGATATACGGGCCGTGGTGGCGACGAATGCGCTGGAGTTGGGGATTGATATCGGGTCGTTGGATGCTGTGGTGATGGCCGGGTACCCGGGTACGATCGCGTCGACGTGGCAGAGGGCGGGTCGAGCGGGGCGGCGGCATACGACGTCGATTGCGGTGATGGTGGCGTCTTCCGCGCCGCTTGACCAATACATTGTGGAGCACCCCGAGTACTTCTTTCAGAGGCCGGCGGAGAGCGCGCAGGTGAATGCGGACAATCTGGAGATCCTACTGAACCATCTGCGGTGCGCGGCGTTTGAGCTGCCGGTACGGGATGGGGAGAAGTTTGGTCCGCATGAGACGGGCGAGATGTGTAAGTTTCTGGAAGAGACGAAGCTGCTGCATCATTCCGGTGGGGCGTGGCATTGGACATCGGATACGTATCCGGCGGATACGGTGAGTTTGCGGACCGTCACGAGCGACAACTTTGTAGTGATCGACATCACGGGGGATCACAAGGTGATTGCCGATGTGTCGTACACGGCGGCGCTGCCTACGTTGCATGAGAAGGCGATTTATCTGCACGAGGCGCGGCAGTATCAGGTGGAGCGGTTCGACTACGACGGACGTAAGGCGTATGTACGGCGGGTGGATTGCGACTACTTTACCGATGCCATCGATTACACGCAGGTAAAGCAGTTGGAGACGTTTGATTCGCGTCCCTTGGCTGGCGGCGAAGTGGAGGCAGCAAACGGGGAAGTCCGCGTGAATACCCAGGTGGTGGGGTTCAAGAAGATCAAGTTCTATACGCTTGAGAATGTCGGCGCGGGCAAATTGTCGATGCCGGAGCAGGAGATGCATTCGACGTCGTTCTGGCTGCACTTTGGTGCTGGATTTTTAGCACGGTTCCCGGATTTGTCAGCGAACGACAAGCAGAACGCGATTATCGGATTGGGGAATGCGCTGCGTACGGTTGGCGCGCTGCTGCTGATGTGCGATCCGCGAGATCTGGGAATTTCAATAACCGAGGATCTGAATAGCGAATTGCGCAATTTTGAGCCGAATTTGTATTTGTACGATAACTTTCCGGGCGGCATCGGATTGAGCGGGCCTCTGTTCCAGCAGACGCCGCGGCTGTTGCTAGGGGCGCGAGAAATGCTGTCGCGCTGCCCTTGTGAGGCCGGATGTCCGAGCTGTGTGGGTCCGCTGGGTGAGGTTGGGGAAAAGGGCAAGGACGCGGCCCTGCGCATGCTTGCCCAGTTGCTGGACGGCTAGTTGCCGTTGATGAATTCAACCTCGACGGTGATGGTGGCGCGAACCTCGAGGGTGCCGCTTTCAACAGGTATGGCGGACATCGCCACCATGCGGGCCATGGGCATTGGCGGGTTGGGTACGATGGCGCCGGAGTCCGATGCGGAGAGTACCCGACCGGCGCGGCCTCCTAGGCCCTGGGCGATGGCGTCGGCTTGTGCGCGAGCGCGACGGGAAGCTTCTTTCAATGCCTCTGCGCGGAGCGGCGCGGGGTCTTTCAAAGCGAAGTCAATGCTGTGTACGTTGTTCGCGCCGGCTTTGATGCCTGTGTCGATGAGCTTGCCGACTAACTTGATGTCGTCGACGGTGACTTCTACGCTGTTGTTGGCGTTGTAGCCCGAAATAGTGGGGTTCTGGCCTTGCGGTGTCTGCCGGTAGTTGGGGGAAAGGTTGAAGCCGTTGGTTCGCATCTTGCCGTTGGAGCCGAGCATCTTTTTGAGTTCGGCCTGGACCTTTGTGGAGAGATCGGCGTTCTTTTGCGAGGCGTCGGCGGCGGTGATGGCTTGGGTTGTGACGCCGAATGTGAGCCGTGCCTGATCGGGTTGGGCAGTGACGGAACCTTCACCAGTGGCCCGTAAATAGGGCATCCGGGAGTTGATGGCCTGGCCTTGCAGTAGTGTCAGGCTGAGGGAACAAAGCAATAGAAACTGGAATTTCATAACAAGAGTACCTTTGTGTCGCCGCGGTCGGCCGTGGGGGCAGGTTGGTAGTCCACGGCGTTGCGGCAAAAGTTGGGATTAAAGAATGGGTCAGCAGCGATCGCTGTGTCCCAGGTGTCGATCATCAGGGCGCGATCGAGCAGGTCGTAATCGGTTTTTCGCGTGTAGGATTCGTGGTGGTAGAGGCGGGCGGAGGGAACAAAAATGTTGCGATGGCCGGCGCTTTGGAGGCGCAGGCAGAAGTCGACGTCCTGATAGAGGGTACGGTAGAGTTCGTTGAGTCCGCCGACCTGATCGTAGAGGCTGCGCTTGACCATGAGGCAGGCGGCGGTGACGGCAGAGACTTCGCGAGCGCAGGCGAGTGAGCCGGCGTAGCCGTCCCAAGTGGGGTCGAAGTCGCGCATGATGTGGTCCGCAGTGCCGCGGAAGCCGAGGCATACGCCGGCGTGCTGGACCTTGCCGTTGGGGTACAAGAGGAGCGCGCCTACTGCGCCGATATCGGGCTGTTCGGCGTAGTAGAGCATGTGGTCGATCCAGTGGGGATCGATGATCTCAATGTCGTTGTTGAGCAGGATGAGGTACTCACCGTCTGCCGCGGCGCGGATGGCTTCGTTGTTGATGCGTGCGTAGTTGAAGTCACCACGGCAGACGACGCGATCGATGCCCGGGTGGTTCATGCGGGCCAGTGCCTTGGGGTCTGTGGTTTCATGGTCGGCACAGACGATCTGCAGGTTCGGGTACGCGGTGATGTTCTGCAGCGTGTCGAGACACTTGGTGAGTACGGCCGCGGAATCGCGCGTGGGGATCACGACTGAGACGCGAGGGTGGGTCGTACGCGGCTTGGGCGCGATGGTGACGCGATGGGGAGAGCGCCCGGGCTTGGCTGTTGCGGGAAGGTTGAGGCGATCGAGATGCTGCTGTACGGCGAGGCACTGGAGGTCGCCGATGCGATCGCCCTTGGCTGCGCTTGCGGCGGCGATGCTGCCTTCGGCGGTGCGCCAGTGGTACAAAATGCGCGGAATGTGGCCGATTTTGGGGTGCTTTTCGCTGTAGCGGAGGAAGAATTCGAAGTCCTGCACGCCGTCGAAGGCTTTGTCGAAGCCGTTGAGGGCTAGGGCGTGGTCGCGACGGACGCAGAGGAGGTGTCCGATGTACATTACGCCGCGGAAGTACTCGGGGGACCAGCCTGGTTTGTAGAAGGGATCGAGCGGGTAGCCGATTTCGTCAACCTTGTTGGAGTCCGTGTAGACGGCGTCCAGATTCTGGTCTTCGAGGGCTTCGACGCAAAGGGCCAGGGCTTCCGGATGCAGGATGTCGTCGTGGTCGAGCATGCAGACGTACTCGCCGCGGGCCTGCTGTAGCGCGGTGTTGGTGGCGCCGCTGATGCCTTGGTTCTGAGGGCTTACGATGAAACGGAAGCGCGGGCAGCTTCTGATTAAATCCTTCGCGACGTTTTTGTATTCGTGCTTTGGCGAGGCGTCGTCGACGACGATCCATTCCCAATTGGTGAAGGTCTGATCGAGTAGCGAGATGGCCGCTTCGGCAAACCAATGTTCGCGAGTGTTCCAGGCAGGGGTGAGTACGCTGATGCGCGGCGTGCCGTGCGCCCGGATGCCTTGGTTCAGGCGCTCGAATACCGGAGCCCAGTTGGTGGTGTCGCGGTAGCGCGTGGCAGGTACGGGCTTGGGTTTCGGCGCAGGTGCCGGCGGGGGCGCCGTATCCACATTGCGGCTGTGGCGGCGAGAGGGCTGCAGGCGCACGGCGAGGCCGTTTGCCAAACGATCGTAGGTACGAAACCAGTGGGAATTGTTGCGCGCGCGGTTTTTTGCGAGCCAATCCCGGTATAGATCCAGCATTGAAAATTAAAGAGCCTTTGGGTCCGGTTGTATCAGTTCGTCGTCCGATAAATTCGGATTGAGATACGGGTCCCCTGCGGACAGTTTGTTACTCCAACGTTGGAGAAATGTCTGCCGCTCCGTATATCCAATTCCCGTCTTCCGAGTTGCCGATTCGGCATGCACCATTTTCGCATTGCCTTCCAACAAAATGCGGTAGCCTTTTGCGGCGGTGCGGAGGCAGAGGTCGACGTCGTTGTAATTGACGGGGAAGATTTCGTCGAAGCCATCGATGGCGTGAAAGACCTTTTTCGGCATCAGCAGGCAGGCTCCGGTGACGGCGGAGACTTCGCGGGTCATCGTGAGCCACGGCCAATGGGGTACGGCACCGCTGCTGAGACGTCCTGGATGGCCGGCGCCCATGGGTGTACCGACCATGACGCCAGCGTGTTGGAGGCGGCCATCGGGATAGTACAGCAGTGCGCCGACGGCTCCGGTGTTGGGCTTTTCGGCTTGAGCGATCATGCGCTGCAACCAGTCCGGCGACTGCGGCGTAACGTCGTCATTGAGAAATAGAAGGTGTTCGCTGCGAACTTGTTTCGCTCCGAGGTTGCACATTCTGGCGAAGTGGAAAGGTTCGGTGTACTCGATGGCGGTAACGTTTGCGAATCGCTGCGCGGTGAGGCGTAGTTGCGGGTCGTCACCGCGGCCCTGGCCGGTGTGTAGTACGGCGACGACGGGGATATTGGTGAGATGCGTGAGGCAAGTGGCGAGGAGTTGCGGGTCGCGCGAGCATATGATTGCGGTGGCTCGGGTGTGGATTTGTGGGGTTGGTGGTGTGGTCTGTGGGTACGTGCGCGGGGTTGGGCGATGGAAGAGGACGCGGGTGACGCTGGCGTAGCTCGGGTCGTTTTCGTCGAGGCGGCGGAGGTAGTTGCCGCCGATGTAGTCACAATGCGCGGCGAGTTCGGGCGACCATTGGGGGCGGAAGACTGGGCTGTGGCGGCCGATGCAGTCTTCGTCGGCATAGATGCGGGAGGCTCCCGTGTTTTCGGCCTCGCGCATGAGCCAGTAGGCGGCGTCCGGAGCGAGTTGTACGCCGGGTTCGGTGACGATCTCGTACTTTGTTTGGTCCAGCGGTTGAGAGGGGCCAGGACGCTCTGCGGCGACGTAGCGGGCGTACGTTTTGGGGACTGGAGTTTGGCCGGTGAGGCGAAGGTACAAGGGGTGGAACGGCGAGTGCAGCAGCTTTTGGCCTGCCCAGTAACGCAGCGCTCTCCAGTCCGGCATCCTTACAGGATAGCCACTGAAGGCTAAAATAATGAGTTGGCTAAAGCACTTGTAACAGGTTCTGGCGGGTTGATCGGCTCCGCCTGCGTGCATTATCTGATCGATCGCGGCTGGGAAGTGGCCGGTGTGGACAACAATATGCGCCAGGAGTTTTTTGGCGCTGGTGGATCCACCAATGCTGTCGTGGAAGATCTGGTGCAGAATCGCAAGGCGTATTCGCATCATGCGGTGGACATTCGGGATCGCCAGGCGATGCGGGATCTGCTGGCTGCGGAGAGGCCGGACTTCATCGTGCATGCGGCGGCGCAGCCATCCCACGATAAAGCGGCGTCCATTCCGTATGAAGATTTTGACGTGAACGCCGTGGGCACGCTGAATCTGCTGGTAGCGGCGCGGGACTTTTGCCGTGAGACGCCGATTTGCTTCACCAGTACCAACAAGGTGTACGGCGACCGGCCGAATTACCTGCCGTTGCGCGAAGACGAGAAGCGGTACGACTATGACGATGGGCGCGACGGAATCGATGAGTCGATGTCGATTGACCATTGTCTGCACTCGCTGTTTGGCGCGTCGAAGGTTGCCGCGGATGTACTGTGCCAGGAGTTTGGACGGTACTTCAACATGCCGGTGGGCGTGTTCCGCGGCGGCTGTTTGACGGGGCCGCAGCATTCCGCTGTGGAGTTGCACGGGTACCTGGCGTACATCGTGGCGTGTGCGGTGAGCGGCAAGCCGTACACGATCTACGGGTACAAGGGCAAGCAGGTTCGCGACCAGATTCATTCGAACGATGTCGCGTCGCTGTTTCTGGAGTTCTATCGCAATCCAAAGCCGGGTGAGGTGTACAACCTGGGCGGCGGGCGCAGCAATAGCATGTCGATTCTAGAGACGATTGACGCGCTGGCCGCGATGGGGCAGAAGCTCGAGTACTCGTACCACGAGCAGAATCGCACAGGCGATCATATTTGCTACATCACCGATTTGACGAAGGTGAAGTCGCACTTTCCAGAGTGGAAGCTGGAGTACGGGCTGCCGCGCATTCTGGATGAGATTGTGGCTGCAAAGCAACGGAATAAAAAGTAGTGAAGAAGTCCACGGGCAAGATCGCCGGTACGTTGGTGGTTGCGGCGGTGCTTGCCGGAGCCTTGTGGTACTGGTCGCGCGGGGTCGATAGCTTTGACTGGGCGCGGTTCCGGGCGAACATCGCGCAGGCAGATCCGATGTGGTTGCTGGCGGCACTGGTGGCGGTGGGGTTCAGCTATCTGGGTCGCGTGGTGCGGTGGCGAGTAATGCTGGAACCGATGCGGCAGAATCCTGGATTTTGGGGCATTCTTTCGGCTACGGCGATTGGCTTTACGGCTACTGTGCTGTTCGGACGCGCTGGTGAGTTGGTGCGGCCGTACCTGATTGCCAAGCGCGAGAACGTGACGGTGTCGTCGCAGATTGCGGTGTGGCTGGCAGAGCGCATCTTTGACCTGCTGATGGTGCTGGGGCTGTTCGGGTTCGCGATCGCGCAACTGCAGCATCACGTGAACAATCCAAAAATTGCTTCTATCGCTTCGGCTGGCGGGTATGCTCTGGGATTTATGAGCATCATCTGCTTGTTCGCCGTGCTGTCTTTCCGGTACTTCGAGCGCGGTGTACAGCAGCGGCTGCTGGATGCTTTGGGGTTTCTGCCGGAACATGCGGTGGAGAAGATCGGCAAGGTGCTGGCGTCGTTCAGCGAGGGTATGGCGGCGACGCGGAATACGCGGAGCCTGCTGCTGCTGATCTTTTACTCGATTGTCGAGTGGGTGATTCTGATTTTCTGCAATTACTTTACGCTGCTGGCAATGCCGGGTACTGCGGGGTTGACTCTGCCGGAATCAGTGGTGGTGCTGGGGTTTGTTGCGATTGGACATTCGGTGCAGCTGCCTGGGGTTGGCGGCGGCGGTCAGGTAGCGACGTTGTTTGTGTTGACGGAGCTATACAACGTACCGGCTGAGGCGGCGAGCGCGGCGGCACTAGTACTTTGGCTGGTGAATGTCGTGACGATTTTGCCCATTGGTGTGGTGCTGGCGTTTGCTGAGGGCTTACAGTGGAAGGACATGAAAACGTGGGAGGCGCAGCAGCCGTAGAGCCGTATGTTGTGCCCGTTTTGCCAGCATAAAGAAGACAAAGTCATCGATTCGCGCGAAAGCAAAGAAGGCGATGTGATCCGGCGCAGGCGGCAATGCCTGCAATGCGAGCGCCGGTTTACGACCTATGAGCGGAGCGATGAGATTCCGTTTATGGTCATCAAGAAAGATGGCCGGCGGGAGAAGTTTGACCGGCAGAAGGTTTTGAGCGGTTTGCTGAAGGCTTGCGAGAAGCGGCCGATCAGCATGGGCAAGCTGGCGGAGATCGTGGATCATGTGGAGTCCCAACTGGTGGAGTCTCCGGATCGCGAATTGTCGACGGTGGCGATTGGCGAGTTGCTGATGCATCAGTTGCAGCAACTGGACAAGATCGCGTACGTGCGGTTTGCGTCGGTTTACCGCGATTTTCAGGACGTGGAAGCGTTCCTGTCAGAATTAAAAGACGTATTGCAGAAGCGGTCGTAGCAGCCGCGAACTTTAGAAGGAATCCAAACCAAACCACATGCAGTGGAGCAAGCTTTTTATCCCGACTCTGCGCGAGAATCCGGTTGACGCGGAAGTGGTCAGCCATCAGTTGTTGCTTCGCGCGGGCTACATCCGGCAGTTGGCGGCGGGTGTGTACAACTATCTGTATCTTGCGCAGCGTTCGATTCTGAAGATCACCAACATCGTCCGCGAGGAGATGGATGGAATTGGCGCGCAGGAGTTCTTTCTGCCGGCGTTGAACCCGGCGGAAGTGTGGCAGGAGTCGGGCCGCTGGGACGTGATGGGGCAGAATATGTTCCGGCTGAAGGATCGCTTTGGGCGCGACCTTTGCCTGGGCATGACGCACGAAGAGGTGATGACCTACATCGCGCGGGGTGAGCTGCGTTCGTACAAGCAGCTGCCGCAGATCTGGTACCAGATTCAGACCAAGTTCCGCGATGAGCCTCGCCCCAAGAGCGGGTTGCTGCGCGTGCGTCAATTCACGATGAAGGACTCGTACTCCTTCGATATCGACGCGGCTGGGCTGGATGCCGCTTATGACAAGCACCATGCGGCGTACTGCAAGATTTTTGACCGCTGCGGGCTGAAGTACATCGCGGTGGAAGCGGATTCGGGCGCGATGGGCGGTAGCCAGAGCCATGAGTTCATGGTGGAGTCCAACGCGGGCGAGGACTTTGTCGCGGTGTGCGATGGGGCGAAGTACTACGCGAATTTGGAGAAGGCGGCGTCGGTGCCGAAGCCTCCTGCCGCGCCGGATCCGGAAGGGGATTTGGAGCCCGAGAAGTTCCATACGCCTGGCAAGAAGACGATTGCCGAGATTTCGGAGTTCACTGGGTTGCCTGCGACGTCGCAGATCAAGAGCCTGGTGATGATGGCGGATAACAAGCCCGTGCTGGCGCTGGTTCGCGGCGATCACACGATGCATGAGACGAAGTTCGCGGCTACTGTGGGCGGGGCGAATGAGATCCGTCCGGCGCATCCCGAAGAGATTCGCGATCTGTTTGGCGGGACGAGCGCGGGGTCGCTTGGGCCGATTGGCGTCACGAATATGCGCGTGATTGCGGATAAGGCACTGGAAGGCCGCAAGAACATGATTTGCGGGGCGAACATTGATGATTACCACTTGAAGAATGTCACGCCCGGTGAGGACTTCAAGGCTGAGTACTTCGATCTGCGGCAGGTGGAAGAGGGCGATACGTACGAAGGCTTCCCGATTCGTGTGGTGAAAACTGTCGAAATCGGCCATATTTTCAAGCTCGGGTACAAGTACTCGAAGTCGATGAATCTGACGGTGCTCGATCAGAACGGCAAGGAAGTGACGCCGATTATGGGATCGTACGGCATTGGCGTGGAGCGTATTCTGACGTGTGCGATTGAGCTGTTCCACGATAAGGACGGCATGTCGCTGCCGGCTGCAATTGCTCCGTTTGAGTTGGTGGTTACGCCTGCGAACTTTGCGGATCCCGGGCAGCATGAGACGGCTGTGGGCTTCTATGAAGAGGCGAAGCGGCAAGGGATCGATGTCCTGCTGGATGATCGCGACGAGCGTCCTGGCGTGAAGTTCAAGGATGCGGATCTGATCGGCATTCCGGTGCGCATCACCATCGGCAAGAAACTGGCGCAGGGTGTGGTGGAAGTGGTGAACCGCCGCACGCGCGAGAGCGTGGATGTGCCGGTGGCTGAGGCGATCGAGAAGGCGAAGTCGATCCTGCGGGCATGAGGGATTGGGGAGAGATCCGCAAGCAGTTTCCGGCGCTAGAGGGGCGTACGTTTCTGAATACGGCGACGTACGGCCAGACGCCGCGTGCTGCCGTGGAAGCGATGGAACGCCACTTGGCGCGGCGCGATGCGCTTGCTTGCGGGGACTTCCTGAGCTGGTTTGACGATATGGACCGGGTACGCGAGCAGTGTGCCCGGTTGATTCATGCGCAGCCGACGGACATCGCGTTTATCCATAGCGCGTCTGCGGGGCTGGGTACGTTTCTCAACGGTTTGGACTGGCGCGAAGGCGATGAGGTCCTGACGGTTGATAATGAGTTTCCGAACAACCTGTATCAGGCGCCGATATTGGCGCGGTTCGGTGTGACGTTCCGCAGCGTGCCTTTGGGTGAGTTGATGACGTCGCTGAGCGAGCGTACGCGAGCGGTGCTTTTAAGTGCGGTGAATTATGGCACGGGCTTTCGCGCGCCGGTTGCGGAATGGAACGCGGAGTTTCGTAAACGCGGGATCCTGCTGTATCTCGACGGTACGCAGGGGTGCGGCGCGGTACGGTTTGATATGCGCGAGATCCGGCCGGCGGTGTTTGCCGTGGATGCGTACAAGTGGATGCTGACGCCGAATGGCGGTGGTTTTATGTACGTGGATCCGGAGTTTCGGTCGAAGATCGAGCCATCGATTGCCGGTTGGCGTAGCGACCGCAACTGGCGCGACGTGAACAATCTCAATCATGGCGACCCGGTGTTTAGCGAGGATGCCGAGAAGTACGAAGCCGGGATGATTGTGTTCCCGTCCCTGTACGCGATGGGCGCGGTGCTCGACCTGATGTTTGAGATTGGGCCTGCGCGCATTGAGGCTCGGGTACTGGAGTTGGCGGATGGCATCCGCGATATTCTTGCGCAGAGTGGCGCGGAAGTGGTGCGCGAGGCGTCGCCGATTGTGACGGGGCGATGGGCTGATCGCGATGCGGTTCAGGTGGCACAGAAACTTCGCGAACAGAATGTGATTGTGTCCGCGCGGCATGGCCGGCTGCGGGTTTCCGCGCATTTTTACAACAACGAAGCCGATTTGGAGCAGTTGCGGCAGGCACTTGCTTAGTGCGCTAATCTACCGGAACTGCAACTATGCATTCCGGGCGTACTTACTCTTTGCGGGAGGTGGCGGTGTGGACGCGCCGCGAAACCTTCTGCTTCCTTCTGATTGCGGTTGTTCCCACAGTTCTCTATCAAACTGCCGGGTGGAAACACCTTGCCATGCCATGGCTGCCAATCGCGTTGGTGGGTACGGCAGTGGCGTTTCTAACGGGCTTCAAGAATAGCGCCGCATACTCGCGCCTTTGGGAGGCGCGGCAGATTTGGGGCGGCATTCTGAATGACAGCCGTACGTTCACAATGCTGGTGCTGGATTGTACATTCGAGCCGGAGGAGCGTACGCGCGTGGTGCACCGGCATCTGGCGTGGGTTACGGCGTTGCGGTATCAACTGCGCGAGCCCCGGGCGTGGGAGAACATGGCGGAGCGCCATAACGCGGAGTATCTGCTGCGGTACCAAGTCGAGGAATGGGACAAGAAGCTGGATGAGCGCCTGCGGACGCTGATATCCGCCGAGGAGTTTGCCTATATTTCCACGAAGCAGAATCGCGCCACGCATCTGATGGCGCTGCAGGCGAAGGAATTCCGTTCGATGACTGCCGAGCGGAACCTGTTCGACGAGTTCCGGCATATTGAGCTGCAGCATTCGATGGCGAACTTCTTTGCTGCGCAGGGCATGTGCGAGAGGCTGAAGAATTTTCCGTACCCGCGCCAGTTTGCCACGCTGAATTACCTGTTTGTGTGGATGTTTCTGATTTGCGTTCCGTTTGGCATGCTGCAGGAGTTTGCACACATAGGGGAAGGGTTTGTGTGGTTGACGATTCCCGTGAGTGTCATTGTGTCCTGGGTGTTTCACACGATGGATAAGATCGGCGATGCGTCGGAGAACCCGTTTGAAGGCAGCCCCAACGATGTGCCGATTACGTCGATCGCGCGGACGATTGAGATCGACTTACGGGAGATGCTGGATGAAGCCGATGTGCCGGCGCCGATGCGGCCGGTGAACAACATTTTGATGTGAACCGATGAGCACTTATCTGGAAGCTGTCCGAACGATTTATCCGGGTGCAGTGAGCACGCACGATGGGACTGCCTGGCTGTTGGCGTTTCTACGCGAGCGATTCGGCATGGAACCACATCAGGTGATGTTCGCCGATAGCCTTTGTAGCGATGATCTGAATCAAATTGAGTACCCGAAGCTGGCGTTTGAAATGTTGGGGCCCTTCAAGCTGGGCGGACTGAACGGATTTCCGTTTGCCGGGCTCACTGGTATGGGCGCGTTTGCCCATCACGTACCGGCGGATGGAGCGGTCTTCGCGTTCTATGGTCCGCACATTGGCATCACAAAAGATGGGACGCCAGGGAAGGTGCTGCGGGCGGGGCAGACGACGCCGTCATTGTGCTGTGGAGCCGCCCAGGGGGCTCTGTTGAAGCTGCAACGGGGCGAGATACGGCCTGGTGAAGTCACTGAGCTGGACTATCAGATGAATCAGATCGAGCAGATTTTTTTGCGGCAGGAGTCGCGAATTCTTGGGGCGGAGGTCCCGATTGTGGCGGCGACGGAGGTGATGTACGAGGCGACTGCGGAACGTATCCGCACGCTGGTGGATCACACGAAGTACCCGTGCCGGTATGTGGTGTTGATGGGAGCGATTCTCATCAACGGTGATCATGGAGCGGGATCGTTTGCGTGCATGCGGAATCCCAATATTCTGGATTCGCAGGCGGATTCCTGCGAAAACGCATTGGAGCAATACTGGCAGGTCGCACGGGCGAACGGAGCGGTTGTCTAGCGACGCCTTCGGCTGTACGTTGCGTCGCCCATGCCGATGGCGTTGTCGCTGTCGGGGTAACGATAGAACCACTTGGCCTCGCCATTGAGGCTGATGCGGAAGCCGTCGATTGCGTACGGGACGCGTTGCGGTGTGCGCTGGGATGAGGTGGCGACTGAAGTGTCACCGGGGCCTGCCGTATAGCTGCCTGCGCCTCCGCCAGTGGTGACGGTACCGTCTGAAGCGAAGTCCAAGGTGGACCATACGGCGACGGTGGAGTTGCCGCCAAGCGCCGAGTTGCCTGTGCCGCCCATGGAGCGGTATGCGCCCGTCAGGGTCATGCCCTGGTCACCGGGCTTTGCGACGAACCACTTCTTCCACTGCGAGGGCTTGCGCTTGGGGTCGTCCCATTCGATCGAAAGTTCGGCGCCGGTCTGCTTCCAACGGCCCCAGGTGCGCGGTTTGCTGGTCCGCCACTTGGCGACCTCGGACTCGGACTTGGGATAGAAGCTGAGGTCGCTGGTGAGGGTGCCGTCCGGCAACAGGACGTACGCCTCATAGGTGAGGACGACCATGCCGCCGACGCCGAGCTTTGATTCGCTATGGAGATAGATGCCGTGGATGGCGATGTTCTGCGCATTGCAAAGGAAGATCGCGAACAGGGCAAGCAGGAGGACTCTCCGCATAGCTTTAGCGGACCATACAGGGACGCTTGTTGTCGAACTTCCAGCCGGGGATGAGGTACTGCATGGCGACTGCGTCGTTGCGCGCGCCGAGGCCCATTTTCAGGTACGTTTCGTGGGCTTTTGCGAGCTGGATTTCGTCGATCTCAACGCCAAGGCCGGGCCTGTCGGGTACGGTGAGGCAACTGTTGACGATCTTGTAGGGCTCTTTGGTGAGGCGCTGGCCGTCCTGCCAGATCCAGTGGGTGTCGATGGCCGTGATGTCGCCGGGTACGGCAGCGGCGACGTGGGTGAACATGGCGAGCGAGATGTCGAAGTGGTTGTTGGAGTGCGAGCCCCAGGTGAGGCCCCAATCGTTGCATAGCTGGCCAACGCGGACGGAGCCTTGCATGGTCCAGAAGTGAGGATCGGCGAGGACGATGTCGACGGCGTCGAGGCGTACGGCGTGTTTGAACTCGCGCCAGTCTGTGGCGATCATGTTGGTTGCCGTGGGGATGCCGGTGGCGCGGCGGAACTCGGCCATGATCTCGCGTCCCGAATAGATGCCTTCGCCGCCGCAGGGGTCCTCTGCATAGGCGAGTACGTTGTGGCGGCCACGGCAGACTTCGATGGCCTCTTTGAGAGACCAGGCGCCGTTGGGGTCCAAGGTGATGCGGGCGTCCGGGAAGCGTTCCGCCATGGCGACGATGGCTTCCATTTCTTCGTGTCCTGCGAGGACGCCGCCTTTGAGCTTGAAGTGGCGGAAGCCGTACAAGTCGCGCGTGGCTTCGGCGAGACGAACGATGGCTGCGGCGTCGAGCGCCTCATTGTGGCGGATGCGGAACCACTCGTTGGGGGCGTCGGGTTCGCTGGGGTACGGCAGGTCGGTCTTGGTGCGGTCGCCAACGTAGAACAGGTAGCCGAGGCATTCGACGGAGCGGCGCTGCATGCCTTCGCCTAGCAGGGCGGCTACGGGTACGTCGAGGTGCTGACCCAGAAGGTCCAGCAGGGCGGCTTCTAGCGCCGTGACGGCGTGTACGGTGGTGCGGAGGTCGAAGGTTTGGAGTCCGCGGCCGCCGCTGTCGAGATCGGCGAAGGCGTTGCGTACGGTGTTCAGGATGTTGCGGTACTCACCGATGGACTTGCCGAGGACGAGTTCGCGGGCGTCGTCTATAGTCTTGCGGATCTTTTCGCCGCCGGGGACCTCGCCCACGCCTTTGTGGCCGGCGCTGTCTTCGAGTACGACAACATTGCGGGTGAAGTACGGTCCATGGGCGCCGCTCAAGTTGAGCAGCATACTGTCGGTTCCGGCGACGGGCACTACGCGCATCGCGGTGATTACGGGCGTCACGCATTCCATTATGTCTTGCGCGTAACGGTAGAATCTCATCATGACCAGACGCACGCTCCTTTCTTCCGCTGTGGCGGCCGCCGCTGCCGCGCCCTTTGCACAAGCCGGGACCCGGCTGCCGATCAAGAAAGGCCTGCTGTGGGGCATGTTGCCCAAGGATCTGAATCCGCTGCAGAAGTTCGAGCTGTTGAAGGCTTCGGGGTTCGAAGAGATGGAATGCCACACGACGCCGGATAAAGCGGAGGCGGAGGCGATTCTTGAGGCATCGAAAAAGACTGGGGTTCGTATCCATTCGGTAATGAATTCGGACCACTGGAAGTACCCACTGTCGTCGGCGGATAAGAGCGTTGTCGATAAATGCGTGGCCGGCATGGAGACGAGTCTGCGCAACGCCCAGATGTGGGGTGCGGATACAGTGCTGCTGGTGCCCGGTGTGGTGGATGCGAACAATCAGTACAACGACGTCTGGACGAGGTCGCAGCGCGAGATCAAGAAGATGCTGCCCTTGGCGAAGGAAACCAAGGTGATCATCGCGGTGGAGAACGTTTGGAACAAGTTCCTGCTGAGCCCGATGGAATTTGTGCGTTACGTGGACGACTTCAAGCATCCGTACCTGAAGGCGTATTTCGATGTCGGCAACATCCTGCTGTACGGTTTTCCGCAGGACTGGATTCGAGAGCTGGGTCCGCGCATCGCAAAGGTGCATTTTAAGGACTTCAAGTTCAAGAGCGATCCGAGTGTGAAGCGACGGTCGAACGCCGATTGGGTGAATTTGAAGGAAGGCATGATCGACTGGAAGGCTGTCCACAAGGCGCTGGGCGATATCGGATACAAGGGTACGGTGACGGTGGAGCTGGAAAGCGGCGACGCGGCGTACCTTAAGGATCTGGCGTCGCGCGTCGATCAGATCCTGAGCGGAGACTAAATGAAAAAGTTCATTCTGGGCGTGTTGTGCGGGCTGGCGTTTGCCGGCTTGGCCGGGGTCATCATCGCGTTTGCCGCGATCCGGATGGGCGGCGAGAAGCCAGTGGCGGTGTCCGATAACTCCGTTTTGGTGTTGAAGCTGGACGGTGAGATACCGGAAAAGCCTCCGGTGGATATGCCATTTCCTTTTTTGGAGCAGCAGCCTTCGATCACGATGTTGGAATTGTGGTCGACGATCAACCGCGCCGGCGACGATGCGCGTATCAAGGCGATTTTGCTGGAGCCGCGGAATGTTGGTGTGGGCTGGGCCAATCTGGAAGAGATCCGGCAGCAACTGTTGAAGTTCCGCAAGAAGGGGAAGCTGGTGTACGCCAGCCTGCACACGCCCGGGACTCGCGAATACTATCTGGCTACGGCGGCGGACAAGATCTACATCGCGCCGGAAGATCACATTGATGTGAAGGGTCTGCGCATCGAGTCTTCGTACTGGAAGGGGACGCTCGATAAGGTTGGGGTGCAGGTGGAGATCGAGCATGCGGGGCGCTTTAAGGACTTTGGCGATCAGTATTCGCGTACCTCGATGACGCCGGAGACTCGCGAGGTCCTGAACGGGTTCCTGGATCAGCTGTACGGCAGCATGGTGAACGTCATTGCGGAGGGCCGCAAGAAGACCCCGGATCAGGTTCGGGCGCTGATCGATCAAGGTCCGTTTTTGGCGAAAAAGGCCAAGGAATTCGGCCTGGTGGATGTGCTGGCGTACAACGACGAAGTGGAAGAGCAGTTGAAGGGCGCGCTGAAGCTGAGCGAGTTGAAGAAGACGTCGCTCAAGACGTACAGCAAGGCGAAGTTGCCGGGCGCGGCCACGCCCAAGAAGCGGATCGCGTTCCTGGTTGCCGATGGCGGTATCAGCGGCGATATGAACCTGGATCCTGCCGATGACGTGACGGCGCCGGCCATGGTGAAGCTGATGAAGGACATCGAAAAAGATGAGTCCATCAGCGGTGTGATCTTCCGTGTGAATTCGCCGGGCGGCGATGCTTTGGCGTCCGACCTGATGCTGCATCAGGCGCGGATTCTATCGAAGAAGAAGCCGATGATTATTTCGATGGCGGACTATGCGGCGAGTGGCGGGTACATGATTTCGATGACCGGCGACACGGTGCTGTCCTATCCGAATACGATCACGGGTTCGATCGGCGTGGTGTACGGCAAGGGGAATCTGCGCGGGCTTTACGACAAGATCGGGATGAATAAAGAGATCCTGACGCGGGGCCGGTTTGCGGCGATCGATTCGGAGTACGTACCGATGGATGCGGCCGCCCGTGAGAAGCTGCGCGAGAGCATCCTGGCGACGTACGATTCGTTCCTGCAGGTGGTAGCGGAGGGTCGCAAGCAGAAGAAGGAAGACATTGCTCCGAAGGCTGAGGGTCGCGCATGGACGGGGTCGCAGGCGAAGCAGCAGGCTCTTGTGGATGAACTGGGCGGGCTGGATCGCGCGCTTGAGATGATCAAGGCCAAGGCGAAGATCGATGCCAATGAGAAGGTCGGCATTGTGGCGTACCCGCAACGCAAGAGCTTTGTGGAACAGTGGCTGCAACGGAATCAGGGCGAGGAGGCTTTGGCTCCGGTGATCGATAAGGCTGTGATCGAGAAAACCTTCAAGGCTGTGTTCCCGACGGCTGCGGAGCGGAGCTGGGTACGGACGTACATGCGTGGCGGAATGATGAGTGTTTCGCCGTATTTGATCGAGATCCGTTAACATCGCGTGTATGCGGTTTTTTCTGCGTACACTGCTGCCAATCTCCTTATCAGCTGCCTTTTTGTGGGCAGCGAAGACGCCGATTACGATGACGGATCTGTTGAAGATCCGGCGTGTGACATCGGTGGATATTGCCCCGGACGGCGGGTACGCGATTTATGGTGTACAGTCCGTACCTGTCGAGCCGGGGGCTCCTGCCTCGGCGGATCCGCCTGCCGGATATCGCACTCATCTTTACTACATCAATCTGAATGATCCGGCGGCGAAGCCTGTGCAACTGACGCATGGGCGGCGCAACGATACGGGTGTCTCGATACGGCCGGACGGGAAGCAGATCGCGTTTCTGCGCGTGGACGATTCGACGACGCCTCCGAAATCGCAGGTGTGGCTGATGCCGATTGGGATGCCGGGTGAGGCTGTGCCGCTGTCGAAGATCGAGTACGGCGTGTCGGCGATCCAGTGGCGGCCCGATGGAAAGGCGCTGTTGGCTACGGCGTCCATCCCCGCGTCGAAGTTGGAGGGGAAGCCGCATTATGCGATGGACCGGCCGGGGCGTGACTGGTACGACTACGACAAGAAGTTTGCCAATGCGAATCCGGATGGGGATCGTACGGCGGTGCGGAACTGGCTCGAAAAGAACGCCGCCAAGGATAACCCAACGACGATCAATCGTGTGAATTTTTTAGCAGAACAGGGTTTGGCGCCGGAGATGTCCATCGCGCACCTGTTCTCGATTGATGCCGAGACCGGTGTTGCTACCCAGTTGACCCGGGACTTTTATTCGCACGGTGCTGCGGGATGGTCGCCGGATGGGAAGTCCATTGTGTACGTGAGTACGCCGCCCAGCGCGTTGCATCCGGATCGTGTGCAGCGGGCGGTGATCTGGACGATGAATGCCGATGGTACGGGGGCTCGTACGCTGCTGGATGATGCGGGATGGTCGTACCAGTCACCGCGGTTTTCGGAAGACGGCAAGACGCTGTACTTTACGGGGGCGGAGAGCGATCAGCCGGGGTTCCGGCAGTCCAAGATCGGCGCGCTGGACCTGGCGTCGCGCAAGATTACGTGGCGTGCGACGGAGTGGCAGTCGAGCGTACAGCAGTTGACGGTGAATGGCGGCAATCTGTATTTCTCGTCCAACTGGCAGGGTGGTGCGCCTTTGCTGCGGGTTGGGGCCGATGGGAAGCTGATGAAGCTGGTGGAAGGTCCTGTGGGTGTGTCGTCGTTCGATGCGGCTGGCGGACGCGTGGTGTATTCGGAGATCAGCGTGCCGAATCCGAATGAGGTGTACGTGATTGATCGCGATGGGCGGAAGCGGCAGATCAGTGATTTGAATGGCTGGGTGGCGAACCGCCATGTGGTGATTCCGGAAGAAAAGTGGATCACGCGGCCGGACGGGATGAAGGTGCAGTACTGGGTGATGAAGCCAGCGCAGATGGAAGGCGGCAAGAAGTACCCGGTGGTGCTGGATATGCATGGGGGCCCGAGCGCGATGTGGGGTCCTGGCGAGGCCAGCATGTGGCACGAGTTCCAGATCTTCTGTTCCTGGGGGTACGGCGTGGTGTACTCGAATCCGCGCGGGTCGAGCGGGTACGGATATGAGTTCCAGCGGGCGAATTACAAGAACTGGGGCGAGGGTCCGGCGGCGGATGTCCTGGCGGTGTTCGATCAGGCGTTGCAGGACAACAGGACTTGGATGGACGGTGAGCGGCAGTTTTTGACCGGTGGATCGTACGCCGGGTACCTGACGGCGTGGATTATTGGTCATGACAACCGGTTCAAGGCGGCTGCGGCGCAGCGTGGTGTGTACGATCTGACGACGTTCTTTGGCGAGGGCAATGCGTTCCGCTTGGTGCCGGGGCATTTTGGCGGTTACCCGTGGGAGCCGGATACGAAGAAGTTGCTGGATCGGGAGTCACCGTTTACGTACGTGGCGAACATCAAGACGCCGTTCTTGATTTTGCATGGCAGCCAGGACCTGCGCACGGGCGTAACGCAGAGTGAGATGATGTTCAAGGCGCTGGCGCAGATGGGACGGCCGGTGGAGTACGTACGGTATCCGAACATCGGGCATGAGCAGACACGTTCCGGGCCGCCGCTGCAGCGGATGGATCATATGCTGCGGATCATCGAGTTTTTCGAACGATATTCGCGGAATGAGCGTCCGGCGCCGACTTCGAACTGAGTTGTTTCTGGAGGAATCATGAAGGTTCAATTGTTGTTCGTGATGGCTGCGGCCGGTTTGATGGCGCAGACCGCCGATCCGAAGATGAGCTTCTTCATCACGAGCGCGGGTAGCGGCAATGGCGCCGACCTGGGCGGGCTGAAGGGCGCGGACGAGCACTGCGCGAAGCTGGCGAAGGCGGCGGGGTCGAAGAAGAAGCAGTGGCGCGCGTACTTGAGCCAGCAGCCCGAGGGGAAGCTGAAGGCCGTGAATGCGAAGGATCGCATTGGCAAGGGACCCTGGTATAACTCGAAGGGCGTGGAAGTGGCGAAGGACGTCGCGGATCTGCATTCGGACAACAACAAGTTGGGCAAGCAAAATTCGCTGACCGAACTGGGACAGGTTGTGAACGGGCGCGGCGATACTCCGAACCAACACGACATCCTGACGGGATCGCAGTTGGACGGTACGGTGAAGCCGGGTACGGAAGATAGCACCTGCAAGAACTGGACGAGCCATGGCGAAGGTAGCGCGCTGGTGGGGCATCACGATCGTCAGGGCGGTGGACAGAATCCGACGTCGTGGAATTCGGCGCATGCGTCGCGCGGTTGCAGCCAGCCGAATCTGGTAGCGACGGGTGGCGCGGGGCGTTTTTATTGCTTCGCGACGAAGTAAGCGTGTTGCAACAGCATTGGGAAACAGTATACGGAACCAAAGCACCGGACCAGGTGAGTTGGTTCCGTCCGCATTTGGAGACGTCGCTGCGACTGATTGAACGCGCTGCGGGCGGGAATCGTGCGGCTCGCATCGTGGACATGGGCGGCGGCGCGTCGACATTGCCGGACGATTTGGTGCGGTGTGGGTACACGGGGTTGACGGTGGTGGACATCTCGCAGAAGGCGCTGGATGTCGCGCGGCGGCGGTTGTCAGGCGATGCGATGGCAGCGGTGCGTTGGGTTTGTGGCGACGCGACTACCGAGTTGTTTGCTGCGAGGTCTGTGGATGTCTGGCATGATCGCGCGGTGTTCCATTTTCTGACGTCGGAAGAGGCGCGGCAGGCGTACGTCCGGCATGTACGGCGCGCGATGCGGCCCGGCGGGCACGTGATTGTGGGGACATTTGGGCCGGAGGGTCCGCTGAAGTGCAGCGGCTTGGATGTGGTCCGGTACGATGCCGGAACGCTGCACGGGGAATTTGGCGGCGCGTTCCGGCTGATGGATAGCTTGCAGGAGATCCACGAGACGCCTTGGGGATCTCAGCAACAGTTTGTGTACTGCTATTGCTCGGTCGAGTAGACCTGCTGGCCGTTGAGCCAGGTGTCGAGGACTTGCAGGCGGCCGTTGTCGAGGGTGAAGCGTACGAAGTCCGCGCGGTCCCCGACGCTTAAGCCGCGATGACGTGAGCCGATTCGACCTACGCGTGCGGCGTTGATGGTGGCCATCACGACAGCGTCGCGCAGGCTGACCCCGGCCATTTCCATGATGTTCGAAACCGCGTCGTGCATCTTGAGTGCGGAGCCTGCGAGGCGTGTTCCGCCGCGAAGTACGACACGATTGCCAGGCGGCAGGAGTTCGACTTCGACCTCGCCCAGCATGTAGTCGCCGGGTTCGCAGCCTGCGGGCATCACGGCGTCGGTGACGAGTACGATGCGTTCCACGCTCTTGGCCCGTACGGCAACTTTGGTGAAGTTCGCGCCGAGGTGTACGCCGTCGACGATGAGGCTGGCCGTGAGCTTATCTTCGGCCATCTGATCCCAAATGTAGTTTGGGTGCCGCGGCAGGATGCTGTGCGCGCCGTTGCCAAGGTGGGTGGACATCGTGGCTCCGGCTGCGACGCACGCGCGAATCTGATCCGCGGTGGCCTTGGTGTGGCCGATGCTGATGACGACGCCATCGCGTACGACGGCCTCTGTAAAGGCGGGGGATTCGTCGTACTCGGCAGAGATAGTGACAAGCTTGACCTGACCCTGGGCGGCATCCTGCCAGCGCTTGTACTCCTCGATGTCCGGCTTGCGGGCCCAGCGTGCGGGGTGTGCGCCGCGGGGGCCGTCTTCGCCGGAGATAAAGGGACCTTCTACGTGAAAGCCTTCCATCGCGCTGCCTTCGTTGCCCAGGGCTTCTTTGGCGGCGGCGAGGTTTTTAAGGCACCCGACGAGTTCCGGCTCGGAGTTGGTGATGAGCGTTGGATAGAGACGCGTGACGCCTGTGGCGAATTGCGCGCGCAGCGAGTGCAGGATCTCTTCGTGTGTCGTCGTGGTCTTGTTGTAATCGACACCGGCGAAGCCATTGACCTGCAGATCGATGAAGCCGGGGGCGAGGTACGGACCGCCGGATTGGGCGTCCACCAGGGGGTCAACGCCGGTGATCACCTGATCGAAGCGGACCTCCACGGGCTCGGCGGATAGCGCATTGATTCCGGTACATTTCATAGGGCTGATGTTTTTCTACTGTTTATCCACAACAGGCTAACAGGCGGCGGCCTGTAACGCATAGCATCCACGTGGGAAAGATCCTGTGGATCGCGGAAGAAAAGCCGGCGAGCCCTATAGGAGCCGGCCGGCTTGTCTGATACAACTGACTGCATATCCTTTGCAGGGACGGTCGCGACGGAGATCTCGGGGGAGGTGGCCGTCGTCTTTACAGATCGACCGTCTCCTGCAAATCGATTTTTCCCTGCCTATTTCGCTACGGTTTCGGCTACCGGCGTGAGCCAGCCGAACTGATCCGGCGCATTGCCCTCGACGATATCGAAGAACGCCTTCTGGATCTTTTCCGTGATGGGGCCGCGCTTGCCGGCACCGACCGGGATCCGATCCACCGAACGTACTGGCGTGACCTCCGCCGCTGTACCGGTGAAGAACACTTCGTCGGCGAGATACAGCATTTCACGCGGGACGAGGGTTTCCGTCACACCATAGCCCAACGATTTGGCGATCTGAATGATGCTGTCGCGGGTGATGCCGGGCAGGACGCTGGCGCCGAGGGGAGGTGTGACGATCTTGCCGTCGCGGATGACGAAGATGTTTTCGCCCGAGCCTTCGCTCACGTAGCCGTTGGAATCGAGCGCGATGCCTTCGGCATAGCCGTTGACGTCGGCTTCCATACGGATCAACTGCGAGTTCATGTAGTTGGCGCCGGCCTTGCTCATGGCGGGCAAGGTGTTGGGGGCGAGACGGTTCCAACTGGAGATGCAGACGTCGACGCCCTGTTCGAGCGCTTCGGCTCCGAGATACTTGCCCCATTCCCAGCAGGCGACGTAGACTTCGATGGGCACGCCTGTGGGAAGCACACCGACATTGCCGTAGCCGCGAAGTACGATGGGACGGATGTAGCAGGACTGAAGCTTGTTGACGCGTACGAGTTCTACGAACGCTTCACTCAACTGCTCAGCCGTCCAATTCACACCGATGCGGTAAATTTTTGCGGAATCGACGAGGCGGCGGGCATGCTCAAACGAGCGGAAGATGGCGGGACCGTTCTTGGTGTTGTAGCAGCGGACCCCTTCAAAAACCGAACTTCCGTAACTCACGACGTGGGACAGGACATGGATTTTGGCATCGTCCCAATTGATCAATTGGCCGTTATGCCAGATCTTACTCGTAGGCGTCAACATGAACGTATTATAACTGTATAAGGGAGACCAAACCCGCTGTTGGCAACAAACCTGCGGGTGTAAAACGAGGAGTGAGGATCTTGAGAATGAGAACGAACAAACGGTTGGTTTCCTGCCTGGCCCTAAGCTTGTGTTTTGCCGGAGGATCGATTGGGGCCTTTGGGCAGAAAAAGAAGCAGATTCAGGAGCAAAAGCCGGGGTTCAACCTGTTCAGCAAAGAGCAGGACATCCAGTTGGGAAAAGAGTCTGCCGCGGAGATCGAAAAACAGGTGGTGGTGGTCAACAACCCGGAGGTTGTCCAGTACCTGAACATGGTGGGCGGCAAGCTGGCCAAGAGCAAGCGGGCGAACGAATTCCCCTACTTTTTCAAACTGGTGAACGACGACAGCATCAACGCATTTGCGCTGCCTGGCGGTCCGATGTACGTCCACACAGGGTTGATCAAGGCTGCGGAGACCGAAGGTCAATTGGCTGGCGTGCTGGCGCATGAAATGTCGCACGTGGCGTTGCGCCATGGTACGAACCAGGCGAGCAAGGCAAATTTGTTGCAGATCCCGCTGGCGCTGGGCGGCGCGATGGCCGGTAACGGCATGTTGGGACAGTTGACGCAGTTGGGCATCGGACTGGGCGCGAATTCGGTGCTGATGAAGTTTTCGCGTAGCGCGGAGACGCAGGCCGATTATAACGGCGCGCTGATGATGGGCGATGCAGGGTACAACCCGATTGAGATGGCGCGGTTCTTTGAAAAGCTGGAAGCGCAGAGCGGCAAGTCCAGCAAGATGGCGGCGTTCTTTGCGTCACACCCGAGCCCAGGCAATCGCGTGAAGGCGACGGAAGAACTGGTGACCTTGATGCCCAAGCAGAACTATAGCGGCGATTCGGGCCAGTTTGAAAGGATCAAGGCGATTGTGTCGGGCATCCCGGCCGCGCCGAAGAAGGAACTGCAACAGCAGCAGGGTAGCGGGCAGGTGACGGGTACGCCGGCGCAGTCACGTCCGTCCGGCCGTACGCGCGACTTCCGCAATGCGGCAGTGACGATGCGCTATCCCGACAACTGGGACGTGATGGGCGATCCCAATGCGAATGCGATCACCATCGCGCCGAAGGCTGCTGTTGCCGGTAGCTCGATTTCGTACGGCCTCATCCAGAGCTTTTACGCGCCGCAGAATCAGACCAGCATCAACGTGCAGCGCGATACGCAGGCGTTGATCGGGCAGTTGCAGCAGGGCGACCCGAAGATGAAGGTCGTGCAGCAGAACAACACGACGATTGGCGGCGTGAAGGGTCTGGCGACGGTGTTGCAGACCGGTTCCGGTTATCCGAATGAGACCGAAACCGATCTGTTGATTACGGCGCCGCATCGCGACGGGCTGTTCTATATCGTGATCGTTGCACCTTCGAGCGAATGGCAGACGGCGCGTACGCAGTTTGAAGACATCATCCGCTCGGTGCAGTTTGTGCAGCGCTAGGAAAGTCTAGCGAGGCGTTCACGAGCCGCTTCGAGCGTCTCGTCCTTTTTGCAGAAGCAGAACCGAATCAAGTGGCTGCCGTTTTCGGGGTTTTCGAAGAAACTCGACCCGGGGACGGCGGCCACTCCTATTTCCTCGATCAGGTGGCGGACGAACGCGATGTCGTGCTTGAACCCGAAGCCTGAGACGTCGGCCATCACGTAGTAGGCGCCGTACGGCTTGATGCATTTGAAGCCTGCGCCTTCGAGGATGCCCATCATCTTGTCGCGACGTTCCTGATAGTGCGCCGAGAGTTCGGTGTAGTAGCTGGGAGGGGCCGAGAGCGCGAGGATGCCAGCCTGCTGCAGCGGTGACGCTGCGCCTACTGTCAAGAAGTCATGCACTTTGCGGATGGATTCGGTGAGGTCCGGCGGGGCGAGCACCCAACCTACACGCCACCCGGTGACCGAGTACGTCTTGCTCATGCTGTTGATGAGGACGGAGCGATCGCGCATGCCGGGCAGAGTCATGATCGGGATGTGCGAATGGCCGTCGTAGACGATGTGTTCGTAGATCTCGTCGGTGATGGCGAGGGTGTCGAACTCCTGGCAGAGTCCTGCGATGAATTCGAGTTCCTGGCGCGTGAAGACCTTGCCTGTGGGGTTGTTGGGCGTGTTGAGGATGATCGCCTTGGTCTTGCTGGAGAAGGCGCGGCGGAGTTCATCGGGGTCGAAGGTCCAGTCTGGGGCGCGTAGGGTGACGAGCTTGCGAGTGGCGCCGCAGAGCAGGGTGTCGGGGTGATAGTTCTCGTAGTAGGGTTCGAAGACGATGATCTCGTCGCCGGGGTTGGTGGTGGCGAGCAAGGTGGCGATCATGCCTTCGGTAGCGCCGCAGCAGACGGTTATCTCTGATTGGGGATCAAAAACTGTGTTGTACGTCGCGCGGTACTTGGCGGCGATAGCGTCGCGGAAGGGCTTGGCGCCCCAGGTGATGGAGTACTGATTGACGTCCTCTTGAATGGCGGCGCAGGCGGCATCCTTGAGGTTGGCGGGAGCGGGGAAGTCCGGAAAGCCCTGGGCCAGATTTACGGCTTTGTGTACCACGGCAAGGCGCGTCATTTCGCGGATGACGGACTCGGTAAAGTGCGCGGTACGGGCGCTGCGGAAGCGCTGGCGGGCGCTGGTTTCAGGACCTGCTACAACCGGCGAGATCGACATAGATTCGAGGGTATCATTACAGTTTCCATGCGAAACATGCGTCTGCGGGCGAATCGGAACCGGCTGAAGATCGAGCACAGCATCATCGATGGTTTGCGCGATGTGCTGGAAACGATGCTGGAATCTGAGGATCGCATCCGGTCGATTGTGCCGGGGGTGATCAAGAAGGTTCGTGACGCCAAGGGGAAGGTGGAGATCCGCATCACGGTGCCGGTGGTGAACGGCTGGAAGGGCATCGCACTGGCGGCGGGGGCGCGGCAGGAGCTGTTCATCAGTACGGATCTCGAGAAAGACGCACTGGAGAAGATCATCGAGGCCGCCCTGCGAGATCAGGAGTAACGGATATGCTTCGGCGAAGATGGATCACGACCGCGGCCTCGTTGTTGGCAGGTGCGGTACGCGCCGGAGCCGCGCTTAAGGCGCCTGTGGTTGTGCGCGTTCCGTGCCCGCCTACGCCCTTTGCCGGCAGTGACGGGCATGTCCATCTTTGCTACGAGATCCACCTCACCAACTTTGAACAGAACACCGGCGCGCTGGAGGTGGTCCGCGTCGAGGTTGCCGGCGATAGCGATGGAAGTACACTTGCCACGTACACGGAGGCGGCGCTGGAGGAACGTCTGGTGCATCCTGGTGTCCGCCCGGTGCCTGCGGATCCGAAGTCGATTCCCGGCGGGATGACCGCGGTCCTGTTGGTGTGGGTCACGCTTCGTGCCGGGCATCGCGTTCCCAGGTCTTTACGGCACAGGATCGAGCTTCGCGATAAGGATGGCGCGGCGTTACTGGTGGATGGCGCTGCCGTGGAGGTGGGCCTTTTGAGGAAGCCGCTCGTGCTTGGGCCGCTGTTTCGGGACCATGCGTGGATCGCTCATGAAGGACCTGGGAATCCACGATCGCATCACTGGCGGAGTCTGCTCGCCGTGAACGGCCGGGTTACGGTTCCCCAACGGTTCGCGATTGACTTCATTGGACTGGATGATCGTGCAAAAGCGGTGCCGGGTGAACCGGAGAAATCGAAGAATACAGACTGGACGGGATATGGCACTGACGTGCTTGCCGCGACTGGCGGCATCGTGCGCAGCCGGAACGACGGGGTTGCCGACAATGTACCGATGGCGCCGTTGGTTCGGGTGACGGAACTCACGATGCCGTCACTCTATGGCAACCACGTAGTGCTGGAGACCGCGAACCGGCAGTTTCTCCACTACGCTCACCTTCAAGCTTCGAGTGTGAGGGTACAGGTGGGCCAGCGGGTCCGTCAAGGCGATGTTATCGGGAGGGTGGGGAACTCCGGCAATACGAACGCAGCTCATCTGCATTTTCACGTGGCGGACTCCGCGTCGTTTGAAGAGTCTGAGAGCTTGCCGTTTGTCTTCCAGGCGTTCGAGAGCTTCGGTGTGACCAGGATTGATCGGGTGTTCGGCCGGGATGCGGAAGTTCCGATGCGCAATCCGTTGATGGTACGGAACGTACTTCCGCTGGACGGAGCTGTGCTGCGGTTTCCGAAATGAAAAAGCCCGGCGCATCCTGTAAAGATGGCCGGGCTTCACGCTGAAACGTGCCGTTAGAACAGCAGCTTCAAACCAACCTGCTGTTGGCGGTTGTTGGTGGAAGTGCTGGTGATGTTGCCGAAGTTGGTGGCGCCCGGAACGAACGTGCTGTTCGGGTTCGAGAAGTTGACGTGGTTGAGTGAGTTGAACATTTCCCAGCGGAACTGGACCTTTACACGCTCGGTGACCGCGAAGTTCTTGAAGAAGCTCGCGTCGAGAGTGACGATGCCAGGACCACGCAGGGAGTTGCGTCCCACGTTGCCGTAGGTGAACTGAGCGGGCAACTGGAAGGCGCTGATGTTCACGCAGTTCACGAGAACGCTGCCGTCGCAGTTGTTGACCACCGCTGTACCCGAGTAGCTGGCGCGCTGGGTGCCCTGTCCGACGTTGGCCTGGTCGGCCGCGATCGAGACGTTGAAGGGGAAGCCGCCCTGCGCGGTGAGAATGCCGTTGACCTGCCAGCCGCCGAGCAGAGCCTTTACCGCGCGGCTGTTGGCCGTGTTGAAGAAGGGCAGCTCATAATTCACGCTGGACACGAAGCGATGACGAAGGTCCCAGTTGGCCGGGCCGTAGTCGAGGCGCCAGTTGAAGGGCGACATGACGTTGGAACCGCCGTTGGAGTCCGTGGAGACGTCCAGGGTCTTCGAGTAGGTGTAGCTGGTGAGAGTGGTGAGACCCTTGAATCCGTTCTGACGGAACACAACGCTCAAGCCGTTGTAGTTGGACACCAGATCGTTCTGGATCATGCGGATGACGCCGAAGCGGGGGTTGGGACGGCGATCGTTGATGATGCCGGGGCCCGGTTGCGGTGTGTTGAGGAAGAAGCTGCGATCGAGGTGATAGGCGTGGTTGCCAAGGTATTCCACCGCGACGCCGGCCGTACGCCACAAGCCGCGTTCGATGCTGAAGCTCCACTGGTTCATGCTGCCGTTGGGCAAGTACGGGTTGATCGTAAATGCGTTGGGGCGGGCGTTGAGGGAGCCGCCGGCAGCGGGCAGCGGGTTGGCGAGAGTGAGCGTGGTGGCAGGGTTGAGGATGCCACCGACCAGCGAGTTGTTGAAGTTGAAGATGTTCGAGAACGGCGGGTTGGTGGTGGCCAACGTGTAGCTGTTCATCTGGTTCGGGTTGTAGTAAATACCGAAACCGCCGCGGAACACAAACTTCGACGTTGCGCGGTAGGCAAAGCCGAAGCGCGGTGCAAAGTTGTTGTGGTCACCCTGGTGGTACTTGATCTTCTGCGGAACGGTGCCGGGGATGAACGCGGTCTGTTCCGGATTGAGGATCGTACCGTTGCCGGTGGTGGACTGCGGAACGATGGGCAGTTCGTAGCGGAGACCGATGGTGAGGGTCAGCTTGGAGTTGACCTGCCACTTGTCCTGTACGAAGAAGCCGTAGCGCCACTGTTCGCCACCGCCGGGGAACAACGGACCGGGAGTGGTGATGGCCTGCGGCAATCCGAGCAGGAAGTCCGCCGGAGCCGAACCGGACAACTGGCCGTTGAAGGTGAAGCCACCGCGCGGGTTGTTGTTGGCGGTACGGTTGGTGACGACCTTGCGGCTATCGATGCCGGCTGCGATGTTGTGCGCCGACTTGATGATCGACAGGGTGTCCGAAATCTGGATGGTCTTGTCGTCCTGGAACCAGTTGGTGGAACTCATAAAATCCGCACCGATTGCCATGTAATTGGCGATGCCGATGGCGGGGAGGCCAGGGTTGTTGTCGTCGCTGGTGAAGCCATTGATGCCGAGCTGGGTAGTGGCATTGGCCGGGAACTGTCCGCCGGGCGTGAAGAAGTTGAGCGAGTCAATCTTGGTCTTCTGACGGCCGTAGCGGAAGTCATTGACGATGGCAGAGGAGAAGATGCGGGTGTAGCCGATGACCCAGTTACGGTCGGTGACCGGCTGGTCATAACCGCTGAAAGGGTTGGCCGCTTCGTTCTTGAGCAGCGTATCGCCATGGGCGTAGCGGAAGAAGAAGCGGTTCTTTTCGCCGAGGGACTGGTCGAGGCGGCCGATGTACTGGTCGGTGGTGTTGTTGTTGGCCACCGTCGTGTTGTAGTTCTGGAGGACGCCGGGGCCGGTGGGCAGAGGCATGTACGCCAAGGCGCGAAGTGCTACGGGCGAGATCTGCGAGGTGGGGATAACGTTGCCGTCGAAGGCGACGCCCGTGTACGGGTTGCGTACCACGGTGCCGGGCAGGAGTTCCGAGAAGTCACCGGTGCGCATGCGCGGGGTGAGTACGCTCGAAATGGCCGGAGCCTGGGTGCCCGAACGGAGCGATTCCCAACCGAACATAAAGAAGGTCTTGTTGCGGCCGTCGTAGAGTTTGGGGATCACGACGGGACCGTTGAACTGCAGACCGTACTGGTTCTGGCGGAGTGGCGGCTTGGCGCGGTTGGCGGCCAGGAAGTACGGACGGGCGTCCAGTTTGTCGTTGCGGAGGAACTCAAACAGAGCGCCGTGAAAGTCGTTGCTGCCGCTCTTGGTGACCATGTTGATCTGCACGCCGAGGTAGCCGCCGTACTGCGCGGGATACGTACCGGTTTGCACCTGCACTTCCTGCACCGCGTCCACGCTGGGACGATAGGTGGTGGTGGTGATCAGGTTGTTCATGATGCTCACACCGTCGAGCGATACGCTGTTGGTGATTTCGCGCAAGCCTGCGCCGATGTAGCCTTCGCCACCGCCGGGGTTGCCGGCAGCGCCCTTAAAGCCTGCGATAACGGCGGGCGTGGTGAGCGCCAACTTCATCGGGTTGCGGCCGTTCAAGGGAAGTTCCGCGGTGCTCTTGGTGGAGATCACTTCGCTGACCGACGCTTCGTCGGTTTTGATCGGCGGGATGTCTGCGGTCACTTCCACGCTGGTTTCCACCGAACCGACCTTCATGGAGAAGTCGGCGCGGGCGGTCTGGTTGGCGGACAGTGCAATGTCTTTCGTCGACATCGTGCTGAAGCCAGTTTTCTTTACAGTGACCGTGTACGTGCCGGCCTTCAGGAACTGGAACTCGTAGGTGCCAGCGGCATTGGTGGTGGCGGAAACGGTTTCCGACGTTCCCTGGTTGAGCAAGGTCACCTGGGCGGCTTCCATGGCCGCACCGGAGGCGTCGGTTACGTTGCCAACGATGGAGGTGTTGCTGGCCAACTGCGCCAGCGCCGGGATAGACGACACCAGCAAGCAGGCCAGTGCAGTGCCAGCTGCTGCGAGCCAACTCTTCGGTTTATTCATTGAGACTCCCTCTGCGTCAAATCTGCGTCAACGCTGCCGCTGCGACAACGGCGCGCCAAAGCAGTGCCTTATTTTAGCAAGTGAGCTTCATGCAACTGAAACGGTAGTCCAGCGGCGTAGACGGTTTTACAGTTCGTTTTGAATGAGATCCTCGAAGGTCTCGCGTTCGCGGACAATCTTCCACGAAGAGCCGTCCACGAGAACTTCCGCCGCGCGGGGACGCGAGTTGTAGTTGGAGGACATCACAAAGCCGTAGGCACCGGCATCGCGGATGGCGAGGAGTTCGCCGATTTCCACAGACGGCATCTGGCGATCTTTGGCGAGGAAGTCTCCGGATTCGCAGACGGGACCTACGATGTCGGCTGTGACGGTATCGCGCCCTTGGTGCTGATGGACCGGCTGGATCTCATGGTGCGCCTGGTACAGGGCGGGACGCATGAGGTCGTTCATGGCGGCGTCGATGACGGTGAAGAGCTTGGAGCCGTTGTGCTTGTGAAGGATCACTTTGGACAGCAGGACCCCCGATTCGGCGACGAGCGAACGGCCGGGTTCTACCGCGACATGCAGGTTGCGACCGGCGAGGCGGGCATTGAGTTGGCCGATGTATTCGCGGATGGACGGCGTAGCGTCGTTGGGCTTGTAGGCGATGCCGAGTCCGCCGCCGAGGTCGACGTGGGTGATGCGGACGCCCTGATCGCGCAGGCGTTCTATGAGGGCCAGTACGCGGTCGACGGCTTCGAGCATCGAGGTGGGGTTGAGGATCTGGGAGCCGATGTGGCAACTGACGCTGTCCACAATCAGGCCGGGTAGCGCGTTGGCTTTGCGGTAGGCCTCTTCGGCGAGCGCGATGTCGATGCCGAACTTGTTTTCCTTGAGGCCGGTGGAGATGTAGGGGTGCGTGGCGGCGTCGACATCGGGGTTGACGCGCAGGGCGATGCGCGCCTCTTTGCCTTGGCGTGTCGCGCATTCGGAGATCCACTCGATCTCGGTTTCGGACTCGCAATTGAAGCTGTGGATGCCGGACTTAAGCGCGTAGTCGATCTCAGCAAAGGTCTTGCCGACACCGGAGAACACGACTTGCGAAGGGTCCCCACCTGCGCGGAGGACGCGGTAGAGTTCGCCTGCGGAAACGATGTCGAAACCAGCGCCTGCCTGCGCGAGCAAACGCAGTACGGACAGATTGCTATTGGCCTTTACGGCGTAGCAAACCGTGTGCGGTTGGTTGGCGTCGAACGACGAATCGTACTCCAGGAATCGTGACAGGATGCCAGCGGTGGAATAGACGTAGCAAGGCGTGCCCGCCGAAGCGGCAATTTCGGCCAGCGGCACGGATTCGCAGTACAGGGAGCCGTTTCGGTATTCAAAGCTCATGGATTAGTTGTTGTCGGAAATGCGGATGGCAATTAGGGTTTGGTCGTCAAAAACGGCCTCATGTCCCATGTACCGGTCTAGGTCGGCGAAGATACCTTCGGCGATCTTGCGCGCCGGCTCTTTGTAGAGGCGCCGCAAAGCATCGGGCAAGTGGTTGCGGCCGTACTCTTCGGGGTGCGCGCCCTGCTGGTCCTGAATACCGTCGGAATACAGAATCAGCACGTCGCCCGGTTTGGCGTCGAACACGACCTCGTCGTACTCGCGATCTTCAAGGAGGCCGACGGGTACGCCTTCTACGCGCGGCAGCAGAATTTCACCGTCGCGGCAGATCATGGGTGGGATGGCACCGGCGTTGGCCATGGTGAAGCGGCGTCGCGAGGCGTCCCATAACATCAGCAAGAGCGAGACGTACTGCGCGTCGACCTTGCGTTCCATCAACGCTTCGTTGAGCGCCTTCATCAACTGGGCAGGGCTGCGACGGCTCGGTGACAGAGTGCGTAGAAGACCGCTGGTGAGTGCTCCATACAGGGCTGCTGCAGCGCCTTTGCCGCTGACGTCACCGCAGGCGAGGATCGAGTAGGAGTCTTCGTATTCGAAGAAGTCGAAGACGTCGCCGGTAATTTCGCGGGCGGCACGAGCCTGTACGTAGATTTCGAGTCCTCGAATGACGGGGGCGCGGCGCGGCAGCAGGGTACGTTGCAGCTTGCGCGCGGCCTTCATGTCGTCTTCGAGGGTTTGTTCGCGCTGGCGGAGTTCCTCGTACAGGCGGGCGTTTTCGACAGAGCTTGCCACCTGCGGCGCGAGCAGGTTGAGCATGCGGACGTGATCTTCTGTGAAGTGTCCGATGCGGTCACTTTCGATGTCGAGTACGCCGACGACGCGATCCTGCAGGATCAACGGTACGGCCACTTCGCTACGCATGTCGGGATGCGACGGGATGTAGCGCGGGTCGAGCATCGTGTCCTTGACGCGTACTGCTTCGCGCGATTGCGCGGCGGCGCCCGTGATGCCTTTGCCTAGCGGGATGTTGTCGATTTCCACGCGCTTGTCGTACCGCTGGCTGAAGCGGACGCGAAGTACGGCGCGTTCGTTGTCGAGCAGGTACACGCTGAAGGCATCGAAGTTGATGAGGGCTCGCAAGGTGAGCGCGATCTTGCGTAGCAACTCATCGAGGTCGAGGATCGAGCTGAACTCCTGCGACAGGTGCGCCAGGATCTTGAGTGTCCTGTTCTGGCGTTCGACGCGGCGGTACAGGCGGGCGTTTTCGATCGACGATGCGACGCGTGAGGCGATGAGGCGTAGCAGGGCGCGGTCCTGTTCGGAGTACGCCTTGAGCTTGGTGGACTGCAGGTCGATGACGCCGACCAGTTTGCCTCGCGCGATCATCGGCACTGCGAGTTCGGATCGGACGGCGTCGAGCGCGTTGAGGTAGCGCGGGTCTTTGCGAACATCGTCGACGGAGATCGGCAGGCGAGTCGCAGCGGCGGCACCGGTGATGCCTTCGCCAATGCGGATGACGGTGGATTTGACGACCTCGTCGCGATGGCCGATGGAGAAGCGGATGCGGAGGGCGTTCTGCTTTTCGCTGTACAGCAGGATGGCGATGACGTCGGACGGGATTACCTCACGGCAGATGGAGGCCACGTTGCCGAGGAGTTGATCGAGATCGATGGTCTCGGCGGTGACGTTGGCCACCTCAAGCATGAAGTCCAGCAGTTCCGCGCGTTCGCGAAAACGTGCCTTTTTCGGGCTTGAAGAGCCAGTGCTAGCCGATTTCTTGGCGGTGGCCATCGTCTCTTAGTAGCCCGTAGCGCTAGTGGGAGCGACCGCTTTGCCCGCTGCGGCTTCCATGATTTTGACGCTGGCGCTGGCGCCGATACGCGTGGCTCCCGCAGCGGCCATCGTCTTGAGATCTTCCAGGCTGCGAATGCCACCGGAAGCCTTCACGCCGAGGTCCGGACCTACGATGGAGCGCATGAGCGCGATATCGGCCGCCGTCGCGCCGCCGGTAGAGAAGCCGGTGGAGGTCTTGACGAAGTCCGCGCCGGCGAGCTTGGAAAGTGTGCTGGCGATGGCCTTTTCACTGTCGTTCAACAACGAGGTTTCAATGATGACCTTGACGATGGCGCCTTTGGCGTGAGCGGCTTCCACCACCGCCTTGATGTCGTTCTTTACGGCCTCGTGATTGCCACCCTTGAGTTCGCCGATGTTGATCACCATGTCGATTTCCTGGGCACCTGCGGCCAGTGCCTTTTCTGTCTCGCCGCGCTTGGCTTCGGTGCTGGTAGCACCCAACGGGAATCCGACGACGGTACAAACTTTGACGGGTGAGTTGGCCAATTCCATGGCGACGAGCGGAACCCAATACGGGTTCACGCACACGCTGGCAAACGCGAACTGTCGAGCCTCCGCGCAAACGCGCTTGATGTCCGCCGCGGTAGCGTCCGCACGTAGCAGGGTATGGTCGATGAGCGAGGCGATGGAAGGGTCGATCTTGGTGAGCTTGTCGCTCGCGGAAAGCCGGTCTGCACCTGCGGCGAGGATCTGCTTAGACTTGGCCGCACAGGTTTGGGCACAGCGCTGCTTGCAGCCACTGCAGACCTGATCGGGGATACCGGCGCCTTCTGCGGGGACTTTTCGCGCGGTCGAGACCGCAGAGGTACCCATGCGCGACAGGAGCTCTTCGCCGATTTGTGCAACCAGTTGATCGAGTTCCGCTTCGGTCACTTGAGGTACGCCTTTTCGATGGCCGTGATTTTATCGATGCGGGCCTGATGGCGTCCACCGCCGAACGGCGTGGAAAGCCAGACGCGAACCACTTCTTCGGCCTGCGATGGAGTCAGCAAACGACCGCCTAAAGTAAGCACGTTTGCGTTGTTATGCTCACGGCTATTGCGCGCTGACGCCCTATCGTAACATAGGGCGGCGCGTACGCCCGGCACCTTGTTTGCGGCCATTGCGGAGCCGATTCCGGCCCCATCGACAATGATTCCGCGGGCCGCTTTGCCTTGATGAACCAGGGTGGCCACCTTGAGTGCGATGTCCGGATAATCGGCGGGCGAAGAGTCGCTCACGCCGACGTCGGTGGCCGTTAATCCTATCTCTGCGAGGAGGGGCTTGAGCACCTGTTCTTTTAACGCAAAGCCACCGTGGTCGGCTCCGATTGCGACGGTATCCGCTGGTGCGGCGCTGTTCAACTCTTCTACTGTGACTTCCAGAATGCGTACGCCGCGTTCTCTTGCTGTGTCACGCGCAGACGGCGTGATGAGAGCGCCACGTTCGACCTTCAGGTCGCCGCTGTGAGGTATGTCGCGCTCGGTGATGACGGCTCGCATAAGGCGTCTTCTCAGTCTAACGCTGATGTCTAAAAATCCCCTACTTCTCATGGTGGGACATTTCTTCCCGATTGACGCGTACTGTACTGCATCAGCATGGGGCAAAAATTCCGTAACGAGCTTTTTGAAACCCGTAAGTCATTGAATGCGGTGTGCCTATGCGATGGTACGCGGCGTGCATGATCAGCAGTGCGGCAGACGAGCATGGCTTGGGCTACCTGTCATTTGGCAGCCGCGAGATTCGTACGCACCGAATCGCTGCCGTACCGCCGTCTGAGACGCACCACAGTTTTTGCAATTCACGCAGGGAGAGAACATACAGTGATTGGCTGGCTCATCATTTTTGCAACCGCGACGTTCACCAGTGGCTTCTGGGGAAGCTCGGCGCAAGCGCCGGGCGCCATGTTCGCCTCGTGCATCTTTGGAGTGCTGTTTCTGTTGACGCTTGGCGCGAAAGCGGTCCGGGGTCCGGTGTGCTGACCGAGGCTGCACCACAAACTACCCGACCACGTTCTAATTCGAAGAATCGATCCATTCTTGCCTTCTTTCCGGCAGGCGACACAGGTGCCAGCCGCGCTGTACAGCGGGCAAAGGCGCTTGGTGTACGCGTCCATACGGTGACATCGGAAACCAGCGGTGCCGGCAGCAGCAGCCGGTACGACAAGCTGGTGCTGCCGGGTGAGGTCCTGGTATGCATCAGTGCTGAAGCAGACGCTGTCCTCACTGCAATGCGCGCGATCCGGGAAGAAAATCCCGTCAGCACGTTTGTAGTCCCGGAAGATCTCGTTGCCGCGACGGCTGTAGAGCCGCGTATCGCGACGGATGCCGATTGGGCTCGTGCCGCGGCGCAGACTTCCGACGAAGTTGAACGATCGGAAGCGCGGCTGGTTCACAAAAAGCTGGCTGGCCTTGAGGTGGACTTTGATCGCGTTGTCGCGGATCTGATCGCGAGCGCGACGTTAGGTCATTCGCCGGGTCCGGCAGCAAACTGGATTATTGAAAACTCGTACCTGGTGCAGAGCGAGACCGAAGAAATTCGCCGCTTGTACGAGGGTGCGAAGTATCGCGATGACAGCAAGGCGAACTATGCACAGGTGTACGCGCTTGCCAAGGGTCTGCTGCGCAATCACGATCATGAACTGAATGCCGACAGCATCCGGCATGCGCTGCAAGGGTTCCAAAGTGTCCGTCCTTTGACGATCGCCGAGCTTTGGAGCTTTGCGATCTTGTTGCGTGTCGCGCTGTTGTCGGAACTCAGTTGCCTGGCGATTGCCGCGGCGCGTGCGCAACAGCATCGCGAAGCTGCGTACCTTTGGGCGGATCGATTGGTTGCTGCCGCCGGCCGTAGTGAAGAAGAGCTGTCGCGCATTTTGGGTCTTGTCACGAAGGAAAAGATCTGCGGAAGCAGCGCGTTTCTTGCTGCATTGAGTGAGCTGCTGCAGGGTACAGATCAGGCATTGCCTGCGCTGCAGACGGCAGCAGAGGAATGGGGAAAGCCGCTTGCCGAACAGGTGCGGGAAGAAACTGCATTTGAGACGGCACGGGCCTTCACCGCTTCTATTTTCTTTGGCAGCCTTCGCGCGCTTGGCCGCATGGACCTGCGCAAGGTTTTTGAAGAGGTCAGCATTGTTGACCAGATCCTGCGCGGCGACCTGAGCGGTACCTATGCTCGTAGCGACTTTGAAACGCGGGACCGTTGCCGTCAGGCGGTGGAGCGTATTTCCAGGCAGAGCTCGAAGTCCGAAGTGGAGGTCGCAGAGTTGGCCGTCAAGATGGCGACCAACGAACGTACGGGCAGAAGCGGCAACGTGCCGACCTTTCTTGTTACCGAGCGTGTGACGGAGCTGGAAAATCGAGTGTCGGCACGCGTACCCCTGCGTACACGCGTTGTTCGCGTGGCGCGACGGCATTCGACCTTTGTGTATTTTGCTTTGATGCTTGGGCTGACTTTCAGCCTTGACGCGGTAGTTTTGAGCCTCGCGCATGGATTCGGTGTCCGAAGTGAGGTATTGCTGTTTACGCTTGGCGCGCTCGCCTTGTTCCCACTCAGCGAACTGGCGATTCAGATCGTACACGCGATCATCATTGCGACATTCCCGCCGGCCAAACTATGCCGGATGGACTTTGAGCATGGCATTCCGGAAGAGGCCGCCACATTAGTGGTTGTGCCGATGATGCTCGTAAATGAGAATGGCATCCGCAATGAGCTTGAAAAGTTGGAAGTACGGTTTTTGGCGAATCCCAATGCGAATCTTTCGTTTGCTTTGTTTTCTGACTTCCTCGATGCGGAACATTTGGAAGAGCCGTCCGATGCAGCCTTGCTGCACCTGGTGCGGCGAGGCATTGCCGAGCTGAATCTTCGTTATCCAAACGGAAACTTCTTGTTGTTTCATCGGAGCCGCCAATGGTCAGCCGGCGAAGGGATGTACATTGGGCGCGAACGCAAGCGCGGCAAGATTGAGGATCTCAATTCTTTCTTGCTGGGACATGCTGATGCATCGGGCATTCTGCGTGAAGGCAAGCTGGAACACAGCATCCGCTATGTGATTACGCTCGATGCCGATACGATGTTGCCGCCGAACGCCGGACGACGGCTGGTGGAGACGATTGCTCATCCGTGCAACGAGGTGGAGATCGATCCGATCACGCGGGTGCGTACGCATGGGTACACGATCATTCAACCTCGCGTCGCGATCACGTTGCCGGGTGCTACCGCTACGCGATTTACAAGAGTTTTTGCCGATACTTCGGGACTTGATCCCTACTGCCGCTCGGTGTCCGACATCCAACAGGACTTCTTTAGCGAAGGTACATTTCATGGCAAGGCGATCTATGACGTCCGAGCTTTTGAAACGATCCTGGGCGATCGTTTTCCGGCTGAAACACTGCTGAGCCATGACCTGATTGAAGGTGCGCATGCCGGTGTTGGGCTGGCGACGGATATCGAGTTGTTGGAGAACATTCCACTCGACTACGCGAGCTTTACGCGACGCCAGCATCGCTGGATTCGCGGAGACTGGCAGATCGCTCCGTGGCTGATGCCCACGGTGCCGAGTCCGCGTGGACGAATCCGAAATCCGCTGGGTGCGGTGAGCCGCTGGCGGATCTTCGACAATCTGCGACGTAGTCTGGTTCCGGTTGCATCGTTATTGCTGCTGTTGTTCGGCTGGTTCGCGTCTGTCGCACCGAGTGAATGGACTGTCGTTGTCGCGCTGGCCATCATCATCCCGGCGCTCGCTCCGCTACTGGATCGCTGGGCCCGGAACATCGAGGGTACGGTGCATGGGCGGCAGGGCGCTACCGATGAATTGGTGCGATCTGCTGTACTGGCGGCGTTTCTGCCACATCAGGCATGGATCGCGGTGGATGCGATCGCACGGGTCATTTATCGCCGCTATGTGAGCCGCAAGCGCCTTTTGGAATGGCAGACCGCGGACGCCGCCGAGCGCGACGCTGGAAGCCATCGCGACGCTGCCTTGCGGCAGATGATGTACGTGGGTGGTGCTTCCGCCGTCACCATGGCACTGCTGTTTTTTTACCACCGGCTGGCTCCCACGGCTGGTTTTCTTGGCCTCTGGATGTTGTCGCCGGTCTTGTTGACGTGGCTCAACGCAAAGCCGAAGCCCAAAGACATCCGTCAACTTGCGAGCAACGATATCGAGTACCTGCATCAGGCTGCGAGGCTGACGTGGCGGTTCTTTGATGATCTGGTCAATGAAGACAGCAATTGGCTGCCACCCGACAACACGCAGTTGGCGCTGCGGACCGAGGTGGCGTACCGGACTTCGCCCACCAATATTGGTCTTTGGTTAACGTCCGCCGTTGCTGCAAACGACTTTGGCTGGTTGCCGCCAGACGACCTTGTCCGGCGCTGTACACGAACGCTGGAAAGCATCGACCTGCTGGAAAAGCACGACGGCCATTTGCTCAACTGGTACGACATCAAGACGCTGGGCGCGCTACATCCGCGCTATGTGTCGTCGGTGGATAGCGGCAACCTGCTTGCCGCATTGTGGACTGTCGATCGCGCGATTGACGAGATCCTGACCAAGCCTGTACTCGATGAACGGTGCCTGAGCGGCCTGCAAACGACGCTGCAGATCCTTTCCGCCAAAGCGAGTAGCGACCCGTATCTGATGACGGACTGTACGGCAGCGTTGCGGCTGCTGCGGTCGCCGCTGCGCGAGTACGGACTGGTGCCGCGGCTTCGCCTGCTGCTGCATTCTGCGGACCCGTTCCGCAATCTCAGCCGCTGGGAGGCAACGGGATCCCAAAGTGATCGCGCGTATTGGGCTGCGCGATTCACGGCGGAGGTCGAAGGTTGGACTGGGCTCGCGAATCGGTTATTGGGTTGGGTGGAAACGCTTTCACGCCCGTCGGACGGGTTTGTGTCGCAAGTGGGCAAAGATGTCCTGGCGCTTCGGAAGCAGGCGTTGGCAAACACGCCATCCATCGCGACCCTGGCTCGCGGGGTGCCCGCCTTGCAGGCAATTGTAGGTAGATCCAAGTCGCCGGAGCTTGCTCCCGAGGCGGCCGCCTGGACGAAGCAGTTGGAGTCGGAAGTGCGTAGCGCTGCTGTGTACGCAGCGGAGCTCAGCGGTGAGTTGAAGCGGCTGCAACTCGCGATCCGCCGTCTTGCGGACGACATGAACATGGCAGCGGTTTATGACGAAGCGCGGCGCCACTTCTCGGTTGGACATCTGGTGGGCGGTGCCCCTGGCGCGGGAAGCTATTACGATCTTCTGGCGAGCGAATCGCGATTGACGAGTCTGGTATCGATCGCCAAGGGCGATGTACCGATCGAGCATTGGTTCGCTTTGGGACGTCCGATGCGAACGGAAGAGCAGGGCCGCCAGTTGTTGTCGTGGAGCGGAACCATGTTCGAGTACCTCATGCCGTTGTGCTTTACGTACAACTATGAGAATTCGCAACTCGACTTTGCGTGCCGCAACGCGGTTGACGGACAGATTCGCTACGGACGGCGCAACGGCGTGCCTTGGGGCATTTCGGAATCTGCATACAGCGCCTTGGATGCAAGGCAGACGTATCAATATCGCGCGTTCGGCATCGAATCATTGGCGCAGAATCCGGATGTCGATGATCGCCTGGTGATTTCGCCGTACTCCACGATGCTGGCGCTGCCGCTGGCCGTGCAGGAAAGCGTAACGAACCTCCGGGCCCTGGATAAGACGGGGATGAAGGGTCCGATGGGCTTTTATGAAGCCATCGACTATAGCCGCGCTGCGTCTCGCGAAGCCGGACGCAATCAGGATCAACGCGAAGGCATCACGATTTACGCGTATATGGCGCATCACCAGGGGATGTCGCTCGCAGCGCTGGATAACCTTTTGAACGGCAATGCCATGCGGCGCCGGTTCCATTCCGACCCGCGAGTGCGGGCCATCGAATCGTTGCTGTACGAGCGCATTCCGCTGGCGAGCCTGAAGGCAACCAAGCGTAAGCCGGCACCGCTGGTGATGCCGAAACCTGCGGAAGGTCCGGCGGAACGCATCCTTCCGGCATTGACTGCGCTGCCGCAAACGCTGTTGTTGGGCAACCGCAGCTACAGTGTGATGCTGACCAATTCCGGCTCGGGCTATAGCCGCTGGAACGGGATCGATCTCACCCGTTGGCGCGCAGATGCATCGGTGGACCAGTGGGGATCGTTCGTCACGCTGCACGAACCGAGGTCGCGCGCGACGTGGTCGGTTACGCGCCAGCCGGTAAACGGAGATCGTGGCGAGGCTTCTGTTAGCTTCTCGGCGGATCGCGCCGAGTTCCGCCGGGTGCTGCTGGGCATCGAGTCCGTGATGAGTGTTGCGGTGAGCGGGGATGAAGATGTCGAGGTACGGCGGGTGACTCTCGTCAACCGGTCCCGACGCCAGCGGCCGATTGAGATTACGTCCTGCGCGGAACTGTGTCTGGCAAAGCCCGCCGCAGACGCTGCGCATCCCGCGTTCAATAAGATTTTCGTCGAGACGGAAAGCCTTGAGAACGGGGTCCTCGTTGCGCATCGGCGGCTACGGTCGGCAGAAGACCCGCCCGTTTGGGTGGCGCACATGGTGGTTGGAGCGTCGCACGGCGTTGCCTTTGAGACCAATCGCCAAACGTACGTCGGGCGAGGCAGAACTCTGGCCGATGCTGAGGGTTTGGGCCGCCATTTGAACGGCCAGACTGGCGCAGTGCTCGATCCAATGTTTGTTCTGCGATGCCATGAGACGTTGGAGCCGCGTGGTCGTCTGGAACTGTCGTTTATCACGATCGCCGCTGCGTCCCGCGACGAGTTGTTGCGGCTGATCGCCAAGCATCGCCACGCAGAGTCCCCCAACCGGGTGCTTGATCTGGCATGGACGCATGCGCAACTGGAGTTCCGTCATTTGCAGATTACGGCAGAAGCGGCGCATCGCTATCAGCAACTGGCGGGTTACCTGATCTTTCCTGTGTCGCCGCTTCGGCCACCCGGCGCGCGAACCATCACCAATGGGATGGGGCAGCGCGATCTCTGGGCGCTTGGTAATTCGGGCGACCTGCCCATCATTACCCTGGTGATCCGCGAAGAATCCGGGTTGAAGTTGGCGCGTGAGATCCTGTCGGCCCATTCGTACTGGCGGGCTCGCGGCTTTGTTGCGGACTTGGTGCTGCTGAATCAGGAAGCCGGCAGCTACGACCGTCCGATGAACTTTGCGCTGCAGCGTTTGCTGGATGCTCACGCTCGCGAGGTTGGGCTCGATAAACCGGGCGGCGTGTTCCTGCGGGATGGATCGCAGATCACGGAACAACAACGTACGTTGCTTCTGAATAGCTCGCGTGTGGTGTTGAGCGGCGCTCGGGGTACGCTGGCACTGCAACTGCCGGCGGTACGCGAACCTGCTCCGGTGGTGGCTCCATTCGTACCCGTCGAAAGCTTCAGCGAAGAACCCTCTCCACAGTTGCCGTTTCTTGAGTTGTCGTACTTCAACGGCCTCGGCGGATTCCAGCCGGCAGGCCATGAGTACGCGATCTATCTTGGGCCCGGTAGCACCACGCCGACGCCATGGATCAATGTGATCGGTACGCCGGATTTTGGCTGCATGGTTACCGAGAGTGGACTTGGTTGTACGTGGCGCGGCAATAGCCAGCAGAACCGTCTCACGACGTGGCAAAACGACCCCGTGAGCGATCCTGCATCTGAGGCGATTTACATACGCGACGAAGAGAGCGGGCGCGTCTGGAGTCCTACGGCACTTCCGATTCGAGAAGACGACGCATACCGCGCCAACCACGGGCAAGGGTACACGAGGTTTGAACACAACAGCCACGCCATTGGGCAGGAACTGACGGTGTTCGTTCCGTTTGACGCCGATGGGCCGCGGGACACTGTGAAGATCTGCCGCTTGCGGTTGCAGAATCACTCGTCGCGACGCCGGACTCTCACCGTGACGTACTTTGCGGAGTGGGTACTGGGAACGCTGCGCGAAGAACAGGCACCGCACATCAGCACCAACTACGACGAAGATACGGGCGCGATCTTTGCGCGGCAGTCATGGTCGAACGCAACGGGTGCTACGGCGTTCGCTGCGTCCGTGCCGCGCGCCAGTTCTTACTCTGGAGACCGCGGGGCGTTTCTCGGCCGGAACGCATTGCGAGCCAATCCCGCCGGGTTGCAGCAGAAGCACCTCAACAATCAATGCGGTGGCGAAGCGGATCCGGCTGCGGTCCTGCAAGTGCCGGTGACGCTGCCAGTGGGCGGATTTGTCGATGTACTGTTTCTGCTTGGCGAAGGAGCCGATGTCGCAGCCGCGCGTACCATGCTCAGTAAGTACCAATCGGTGGCTGCTGCGGATCAGGCGCTGGCTCACGCGCGACGCTGGTGGGACGCGAAGCTGGGCACTTTGCAGGTACAGACCCCGGATCTCTCGGTAGACTATTTGCTCAATCGCTGGCTCACGTACCAGACGTTGAGCTGCCGTTTTTGGGGCCGTTCCGCGATGTATCAGTCGAGTGGTGCGTACGGGTTCCGCGATCAGTTGCAGGACTCGCTGGCACTGCTTCACGTCGCGCCAGAGTTGTCCCGCAATCATATTCTGCTTGCCTCTCAACATCAGTTTGCCGAGGGGGATGTCCAGCACTGGTGGCATCCGATTTCCGGCATGGGTGTCCGTACACGCTGTTCTGACGACATGCTGTGGTTGCCTTTTGTAACCGCCAAGTACATTGCCTTCACGGGCGATAAACAGCTTTGGCAGGAAGTGACTCCGTTCCTGGATGGACCTTTGCTGGAGGCGCATCAGCAGGAGCATCTGTTTACGCCAGGGCCGAGCGTCGAGCAAGGGACGATTTGGGAACATTGCCGGCGTGCGGTGGACAATGCGTGGCGCATTGGCGAACACGGCATTCCGCTCATGGGCAACGGCGACTGGAATGACGGCATGAACATGGTGGGACATGAAGGTCGCGGCGAAAGTGTCTGGATGGCCTGGTGGCTCATCACCGTGCTGCGCATGTACAGCGACCTGGCGAAGCAACGTGGCGATGCGGCGTGGGCCGAGCAGTGCAGCCTGCGTGCGACCCAACTTGCCGCTGCCGTTGAGAAGCATTGCTGGGACGGGCAGTGGTATTTGCGTGGCTTCTTTGACGATGGTTCGCCGCTGGGGTCGCATACGAACTCTGAGGCGCGCATCGATTCACTGCCTCAGTCTTGGGCCGTGATCTCGGGGGCGGGCGATCCGCAGCGGACGCGGCAGGCAATGGAAAGTGCCAATCGTGAACTGGTGAGTGACAAGGATCGGGTGGTGAAGTTGTTTACGCCGCCGTTTGATACATCGTCGCCGCACCCCGGCTACATCATGGGCTATCCACCGGGTATCCGCGAGAACGGCGGGCAGTATACGCACGGGTCGCTGTGGCTGGCGCTGGCATGGGCGCGACTTCAGGATGGGGATCAGGCGGTGCGATTGATGCAGATCATGAACCCGGTGCTGCATTGCCGTACGCCGAAGGATGTGGACCGTTATCGGGGCGAGCCGTACGTTTCCGCGGCGGACGTGTACACCAGCGCCTTACAAACAGGGCGCGCGGGATGGACCTGGTACACGGGGTCCGGTGCGTGGATGTACCGTGTGTGGATCGAAGAGATTCTGGGCCTCGAACGCAGAGGTAATGTTCTTGTCGTGAAGCCGGTGATTCCGGATTCGTGGCCGGGGTTCCAGGCGCGTTACCGGTTCGGGGACGCGACCTATCACATACATGTTGTGAGGGGCGCTGAGGCGGCCGTCGAAGTGGATGGTCAACGGCAGGAGTCCCGCAGTGTCCCTTTGATGAGCGATGGGCGGGAGCATCGCGTCACCGTGGTGTTGTCCGGTGTACGTCAACGTCCCGCCCTTGAATTGACGGCTTCTAAAAGTAGTACTTGAGCGCGAACTGAATTTGGCGTAGCGCTTGTGTGGAGCGGATACGTCCGAACGAGACGGCCGGGTTTGCACCCTGGCTGCCCCATGCGGCCGAAGGACGTCCCCAGGCCGGATGGTTCGGTGCATTGAACATCTCTGCGCGGAACTGAAGGCGGTGGTTTTCCGATAGGCGGAAGTCCTTCATGGTGGAGAAGTCAATGTTCACCTGCGAGGGCGCCAGGAGATTGTTGCGGCTGCAATTGCCGAACTGGCCGGCCACCGTGTTGGTAAAGGCCTCGCGAACAAAGTAGCGGTCGGAGGTGGGGTTGTCGGCCACAGGATTGACTCCTGCAACGCAGTTCAACCGGTTGGAGTGCGGGAAGCCCGCGCCCATTCCGGCCGAATCCCAGGACTCTGTCACGATCGAGGTGCCGCTCTGTGCCGTTGTGATTGTGCTCAACTGCCATCCGCCCAGGATCTGGTTCACGACACCGCCGCGGTTGAGCCAGCGCTGGCCTTTGCCGAACGGCAACGGGAACAGGATGGACGCCACCAGGCGCTGCGGTATGTTGTAGCCGGAGGGGCCGTAGTCGCAGGAGCGGCAGCGTTGATTGGCGAGCGTGAAATCGGCACCGGTGCCGCGAATTGCGCTGTTCTCGTCCAAGGCTTTCGACCAGGTGTAGCTGACCAGAGTCGTGAGTCCGGACGAGAAGCGTTGCGATAGCTTGCCACTAAACGCGTTGTAGTTGGCGATCGCGGAGGAAGTGAGCCACTGGATGCCGTGCCATTCCGGGTACGGTTCGCGGGTGTCAAACGTGGTGATGCCAGGAATCGGTGCGTTGGCATTGACCAGCATCGCGACCTTGCGGGCCTGGTTGCCGGTGTAGCCAAACTCGAGGGTGGAACTCTTGCCCAGCGCGCGTTGCACGTTCAGCAGATACTGCATGCTGTAGGTGTTGGGCAGGCTGTAGTCCGCGCCCCATGTGAGGCCAGGAGCGAAGCGGACCGGCAACTGGCTGGTGTTGATGAAGTTCTGGTAGGTGAGCGTCGGCGCCGCCTGAATGTCGATGATCGGATTGGCGCGGCCGCCGGTGGCGCGATTCATGTCGAAGATCGAGTTCTTGCTTTCTTGCGAATAGAACATACCGAATCCAGCACGAATGGACCATTGTGCCGACGGGCTGTAGGCAATACCGATGCGTGGGGCGAAGTTATTCCAATCGGTCTGAATGAGGCGGTCTCCGAGGCGGCCGTCGCGCGCGAGTTGCACTGGTCCGGTGAATCGGAAATCGAGACCGTCGTAGAAGTCTCCGGTTCCGGTGCGAACGAACACCGGGTGTTTGTTGACATCGGGCTCGTTGGCGTAATTTGGCAGGGCCTGACGGAGCTGGAAGTTCGGCTGGAGGCCAAACTTGTCGAACAGGGGCGGCGCTACTTCCCAGCGCAGGCCCAGGCTCAGAGTGAGCTTGGAACTGACTTTGTACGTGTCATCCACATAGAAGCCAAGTTCGTTGTTGCGGAAGTTGCTTCGCGCCAAGGCCACCGCGCTTTCGACAACGCTTGGATAGCCAAGCAAAAGGTCCGCGCCGTTGTAGCCGCCCGCCTGCGTGTTGGCGTTACCGGTGAAGGCGCCATTGAAGGTGAAGCGTCCGCGGGCGAATTCATTGCCGATCTGCAGGAACTTGTTGAAGCGCCAATCCCCACCGAAGCGGATGGTGTGTTTGCCTGCGACCCAGGAGAAGTTATCGACGATCTGGAACACCTGGTTATCGATCGTGAAGGGGCCGTTGGCATCGTTGCCAAACCCTTGCAGAGTGCTGCCGCTGAGGCTGATGTTGGGGATGCCCCAGGAGTTGGGATCTGTGATCTTGACGGGCGTTCCCATCTCTTCGTTCACGTTGCGGACACCGGAGAGTTCCTGGCTGATGTTGTTGAAGATGGAGTTGTATCCGAAGCGGAATTCGTTCACTTTGGTGGACGAGAAGACGCGCGTGTTGGCGAGCACCCACTGGCTGGCGCGGGTGTAAAGGATCGAGCCGTTCAGCGCGACGCCCGGGGTGACGGAAAGCTCGTCGGTCCAACTGTAGCGTCCGAACCATTGCGACTGGGCGCTTTCGTTGAAGTCGATGCGGCCTGTGAATTGGTCCTTGTCGACGGAGTTCTTGCCGAGCCAAAGGTAGTTGCGGGTGGGAAGGCCGGACTGTTGGATGTTTGGAGCCGGCATGAAGTCCCGCACGAGCAGTACACCGGCGGGATTGAAGCGGCTGACGGGAATCTGATTGCCGGCGAAGGGCTGCGACGTAATGGTGTTGCCTTCGCGAACGCGCGTGAGCGGATCCTGCAACTGCGTGGTGACGGCGGAAAAGTCGCCGCGACGCATTGGGTCCGTCATTGTGGTGAAGAAGTTGGTATTCGTACGGCGGGATTTGAAGCCTTCAAAGTTCGCCATGAAGAAGAGCTTGTTCCGGCCGTTGTAGATCTTGGGGATCCATACGGGTCCGCCGAGCGTTCCGCCGTACTGGTTCTGGCGGTATGGCTGCATCACCGGCGCGGTCTGGTTGGGACTTTCGGGGTCCTTGAAAAAGTACGGGCGAGCATCGAACTTGTCGTTGCGCAGGAATTCGAACGCCGAGCCGTGGAACTCGTTGGAGCCGCCTTTGGTGGAAACGTTGATCTGTCCCGCGCCGCGGCCGAACTCCGCGGGATAGATGCCGCTCTGCACTTTGAATTCCTGCAGCGCTTCGACGGACGGCAGGACGATGTACAGGTTGAAGTTGATGTCCGTGTTCGTGATGCCATCGAGCGTGTAGTTGCTCCAAGTGGAGCGCGCGCCGGCGACGGACATCGTCAATCCTGCACGTGTACCGCCTTGTCTTGCCGCGATCTGGCCAGGAGGATTGAAGCCAAACGTCACGTTCGGGCTGAGTGCGACAAGACTGAAGAAGTTGCGGCCATTCAGGGGAAGGTCCGTGATGCGGCGCTGTTCCACAACCGTACCGACGGTGGCGTTCTCTGTCGTCAACAACGGCGCGTTGGCGCTGACCTCGATGGTTTCGCTCACTTGGCCGACCTGCATTTCGAAGTCGACACGTGCGGTCTGCTGCACCTGCAACTCAACGTTGGTTCTGGTGACGGACTTAAAGCCCGGTTTCTCCGCCTTGACGTCGTACACGCCAGGGTTCAGCGCCGGGATGTTGTAGATGCCTTCGCTATTGGTGTTCGCTGTGCGTAGGCCGTTCGTGGCAGTATTGCGAACGGTAATCACGGCATCCGCGACCGCGGCGCCGGAACTGTCCCGAACCTCGCCGGTGAAGGTTCCAAGCGTCTGTCCGAATGCAACGGACGAGCCCAGGATCATCAAGGTCGCGGCTATCGACGCCAGCCGCGTATAGAAAACTCGCATGGTTTCCTCCCACAAAACGAATCGATCTCGTACACAGAAATCGCTGCTGTCCGTCAGATTCGGCTCTGATCGGAATCACTCTTGCCAGGGTGAGGCGAATCTTATCACGGATTCTTCGGGGAGGGCGCGACGTTACGAAAAGAGAAAATGAAAGTAGTCCGGTGCGGACCGATAGATCAAATAGAGGATGAGAATTGCGCCACGCATGATCCACTTCACCTTGTCGGGGTCAGGGATCTTTTTGAGAAGCGCCAATGTTGCAGCAGCGGTAAGGGTGGTTGCGATCAGGCTCACGGCAGCGGCTTTTGCTACAACCGCCGGCGCTGGCCATCCGGCATCCGTCCACGCGAGGCCTAATGCCAGGCTGAGCGCTGTGATGCCAAACGCAATCAGGACGGAGGGGATAAGCTTGCGCAGCCGCAAGGCTACAGGGCTGACAAACACGATCGACAGGCACGCCATAGGCACCAGGATCGACGGATAGAGCATGGCCGCCCCAAGCCGTGTGGCAAGGAACAAGCTGATGGCAAGGATGCCTGCCGTCTGCAAAAGTACAGCGCGCCGGTTCATGAGTTATGTCCGCATCCTGGCGACAAAGTAGAGGCCTGCCAGCGAGAAGAGCCCGTCTGGCGCCCATGCGGCTAACGACGGTGGCAGTTGATTGAGATTGCCGATCTGCTCGAACAGTTGATTCAAGGCGAGGTAGCCGATGGCGATGCTGAAGCTTATGCCGACGGCGGCCATTGCTCCGCGCGTTGCACCGCGAAATGCGAATGGAACTGCGATCAAAGCCATGATCAGCGCGAACAGGGGTACGGAAAACTTCTTGTGGAACTGGACCCGCAACTGTACGGTGTCAAAGCCGCGCTGTGTGAGTTCCGCGATGTAGCGCTGCAGCTCTTCGTAGTTCATCTGCTTGCCCTGCTTTACTTCTTTCAGGAAGTAGTCCGGCGCTTCCACGAGTTCGCCAAAGGTACGAGCCTCGCCGCGGAACGAATCGTAGCCGGTTTCGCGAATGCCGTCGAAGTCTCGCCGCCACCCATCCTGAAAAACCCAGCGCTTGAGAGAAGGTTCCCAGCGGGCTTTCTGCGCCGCGATGTGACGCTTGAGCTTTGCGGTCTTCCAATCGATTTCAAATACATTGACGTCGAGCATCGCGCTTTCGCGCGGATCGAAGTAGCGGTAGTAATAAATGCGCCCATCCAGTCCGGCCACCCACTGTTGATCGGGCCGGAGGTACGTCTGCACGGCACGGCCCTTGATCTCATTCCGGATGCCGTCCTGGATGCGATTCGCGCCGGGAATGTAGAAGTGATCAAACGCAAACAGCCCACCGCTGAATACGGCGGCGACGATGAGGATCGGCGCTGCCAGGCGGAATACGCTGACCCCGCATGCCTTGAACGCGGTCACCTCGTTGGATTTGGAGAGCACACCGAAGGTCACGAGCACGCTCACCAGGACGCTGATGGGCGCATAGTCGTATAGGAACTTGGGCGTGAGGAAGAAGAGGTACTGGAAGACGCGATTCAGCGGGATCTGATTGCGGATGATGTCGCTGAGGAGTTCGAAGAAGGTGTACACATGCGACACCATCACGAATGAGAACAGCACCACTGCGAACCAGAAGAAAAAGCCCGACACGACGTAGGTGTCGATCAATTGCGGTAGGAAGATCAGGCGGCGTGTACGTCCAACGGTTTTTTGCCGCGTCACTGTGGGCGATACGGCGCGTCCGATTGCCGACCCGGTGCGCGAAAAGATCTGCCGGAAGAAGGCAAACAGATCACGATCACCCGGTGTTTCCAGCCGCACCAGCAAGGTGATGCCAATCGCGGCGAAGAGCAGGTTCGGCATCCACACGGCGAGTTCCACAGGTACGCGACCTTGGCGGGCGATGTTCATCATGCCAATCTGCGCCATGTAGTACGCGAACGCCAAGGATAAGGTCAGCAGGAAGGCTGACGACTTTGACGCGCGCCGTGTGGATACGCCCAAAGGAATGCCCACCAGCGCCAAGAGTACGCAAGCGACCGGCAAGGAGAGCCGCTTCTGAATCTCGATGCGGGACTCGGTCATGGCCTGCTTCGGGACGGATGCCGCATCGGGGTTCTGGTACACGAATCGCCACAGCGGTACGGAATCCATCTCCAGTTCGGGGTGCCTCGTACGAAGCTCGCCGGGCTTTTCCGCTTCGAGAATTCGTTCGGTAGACGGGCTGATGCTGAAGCGGTACTGCGTGCCTGAAACCTCGTAGGTCGCGTGGTTCTGAATCGACAACTGAATGCGGTTGCGCGCCGCATCGGGCCGTGCGATCGCACTGTGCGCCAGCATTACCTTGGGTGCGGTCAGTGCCGGGAAATCGGGGTCTTCTGTGGTGGTTTCCAATTCCGGGACATCCGGCAGTTTTGCGGCGGATGGCTGCTCTGCAATGAATACCTCACGCCAGCGTGTGACGTTGCCGGGCACTGGAGTGACCTCGCCAACGTACAGCACCATCTTTTGTTCCTGAAATTGCTCGGCGAAAATCCGCGGCTGTACCTCTGCCGTCAATTGCGATGCGGCAAGCTTGGCAGCCATTCGGTTCGCTTCGCGGTAGGCCCAGGGTGTCAGCCAAAGCGATGCCGCGGCCGTGACGATCATCGCCAGAACTGCCACTGCTAGAGCCGGGGCCGCGATTCGGCGACCAGAGATACCTGCCGATCGCATGGCGGTTACTTCGCCGTCGCTCGACAAGCGGCTGAGGCCAATCAGTACGCCGACCAGCACTCCAAGGGGAACCGTGTTGGGCAACGCAAAGGGAATTGCCAGACCCACCATCAGAAGGACGGTAGGTGCTGGCGCCGCGGTGCGGACGAGCAACGAAAACAGGTCGCCACCAAGGCTGCGGAGCAGCAGGATGGTGGTGAACAATGTGATGCCAATGATCGCGGCGGCGGCGATCTCCTTGAAGATCGCGCGGGTCAACAAGCGCATCTACCTCCTATTGTCGCGCGTCGGGTTAGCCTGAAGTTTGCGCCCGACGAAGACCCTGCTGTTGTACGTCGCGTTCATTTTGTACGCGTCGTTTTATCCGTTGCAATTTGATGGAGCCCGCTGGCAAGCTGCGATGCAGCGGCCGGTATTGTCCTGGCTGTTTTTCATCCCGTCCGGGATGGGTGACATTGTGGCAAACGTCGTGGCGTACATTCCCATCGGGCTTCTATTGCGGCTGTGTCTGCGGGAGGGCTTCAAGAACTTTGCGATCACGGTGGCGGCCGGTTCCCTGCTGTCGCTGATGGTGGAGATCCTGCAGAACGCTACGACGCATCGCGACCCCAGCTACATCGACGTCGAGACAAATACGTTTGGAACCTTTGCCGGGGCGCTCATTGCTACATGGTTCCGCAAGCCGCTATTGAAGGCGAAGTTCCTGCCACGCGTTGCGTTGGCTCAAGCTGTCCTATTGGGTTTGTGGATCGCCATGCATGCTTTGCCGTTGGTGCCCGCGCTTGAGATGTACACCATCCGCCGCAGCCTGGCGGGTCTGGATACGTTTCGATTCACTATCGAGGGTCTGCTGCGTTGGACAGCAAGCTATCTGATCTTTGCGGAACTCATTCGCGCCATCGCGCCGCCCAAGCGCTTTCTGCTTTGGTTTGCCGGAGCGCTCGGCACAACCTACGCTTGCCGGTTGGTTATTCAGAGCCAGATTCTGGAATGGAATGAGGTGCTGGGTACACTCATCGCGCTGCCGTTGATCCTGATCGCACCTCGCACAGGTAAACCGGCGTGGATTGTTCTGCTCGTATTGATCGCCGGCGCGGGCTTGGCTCCTTTCCGCTTTGACGCCTTGGAACGGCAGCCTTTTTACTGGCTACAGTTCGAGACCTACGCGCAACTGGCCCAAAAGATGCTGCTTGCCATCGGCGCGACATGGGTTGGATATCGTGCGGGGCTCAACCGATTCGCCGCTGGCTTGGCCGCAGCTACGGTGTTGTTTGCTGTAGAGTACGGCCAGGCGCACATGAGTCCGGCGACGCGCGTACCCGAGTACGCCGACCCACTACTGGCGCTCTCTGCCATACTGATTCTCGAAAGGAAATAACCTTGCGCTACTTCGCATTGCTGCTCGCGGTTGCCTGCGGCAGCATGGTCTCATCGCAGACGCTGCCTGCCTACAAGAGCCTGTTCAACGGCAAGAATCTGTCGGGCTGGGTCAACGTGAATACGGATCCTGACACTTGGCGGGCTGAGAAGGGTCTGCTGATCTGTAAGGGCAAGCCCATCGGTGTGATGCGTAGCGACCGTCAGTACGAGAACTTTTTGCTGCACATCGAATGGCGGCATATGGAATCCGGCGGCAACTCCGGAGTCTTTATTTGGTCGGACGCGAAACCCAGCGAAAAAGGCCGCTTGCCGAATGGCGTTGAGGTACAGATGCTCGAACGCGATTGGGTGAAGCTCAACACCAAGAATGGCGTTGAGCCGCCGTTTGCGTACGTTACCGGTGAACTGTTCGGTGTTGGCGGCGTTAAGACGGTACCCGATAATCCCCGCGGCGAACGTAGCTTTTCCCCTGAGATGCGCTGCAATCCCAAAGGCGAATGGAACACCTACGACGTCGTCGCTGTGGACGGCACCGTCAAGCTTGCCATCAACGGAAAGTTCGTCAACGGCGTGGCCAAGGCAACGCAGAAGAAAGGCTACCTTTGCCTGGAATCAGAAGGCGCGGAGATCCACTTCCGCAACATTCGCATTATGGAACTGCCGCCGGGCATCACTTCACCCGAGCAGATCGCGCCTGAGATTCGCTAGCTGGGCCGCAGGAACGCGCCGCCGACTACGAAAATCAACGGTAGTATCCAGGTTGGTGCAGTGGCCAGAAAACCATTCGACTTGCTGGTCTTGGTGTAGGCAGCAAAAGCGATGGCCAGCACGACGATGTACCAGACCTGGAAGATCGAAAAGTAGTTCAGAAGGGCGTACACAACTCTGTTGGTGCCCTCTGGCAGGAAGATATCCAAGCCCAGCGATGGCTGGAGTTCCTGCATGGTTTGGATGTCGTCGCTTTTGACATAGAGCACCGCGATCGATGCCAGTACCTTTACCAACTGAATGATGGATGCCATCGATACCAAGTTGAAAAGCGTCCCAAACTTGCCGCTTAGACCAAGGATTTGACAGGCGCCCAGCAACAGTGCGGCGGAAATCAGAGTCATCACTACGACGATGATCGGCGAGGCGTAAGCGCCAATCCGGGAAAAGGTTTCAATGGTGGGCAACGCCTGCTGAACGGCTTCGCGTGTCATGCCTTCGGGTGGATTGCGTAGCATCACGCGGCCTGTCAGCGGTGCCATGTACAATCCCATGGCGGTGACGGCGAGCGAAATCAAAACGGTGGGAATCACCCAAATCCATTTGCTTTCGACGCGCTTCATCGATTCCGCGGGATCGAGAAACATATTGAAAATCGCGGCCAAATCTTCCTTCATGGCTGCCGATTGTACACCGTTTCTTGATTTCAGACGCGTAATTCGTAACCGCGGGAGCGCATGCCTTCGATGATGGCATCACGTACTGCGGATACTTCCGCAGAAGACAGGGTCCGATCTGCGGCGCCTACGGTGATGCGATAGGACACGCTCTTCTGTCCTGCTGCCAGCGGGGGGCCGCTGTACTGGCGCTGGAACTCAATCGCTGTGACATTCGCGGTTGCGTATGCTCGCAAGCCTGCTTCAATCTCACCCACCAACGTACGTTCACCCGTGACCACCGAGAGATCAAACGCGCTCGTCGGGAATCGACGCAAGGGCTTGTACTGGATCTTGCGCCCATGTGACAGCGTCTCCGCTGCGGCCAGGTCGAGGTCGAGGATCGCGGCGCGGCCCGCTTCCACCATGCTTGGATGCAGTTCGAACAGGCGGCCAACACGAGTGCCGTCTGCAAAAAGTTCTGCAGCGCGGGCCGGATGCTCGTAAGGCAGCGCGTCGCAGGGCCGTACTTCGATGCCCGGTACGATGCACGATGCAAGCCGCTTCAACTCGAACAATCCCGCAGATCCGTCGCCGTCTTTTGCAAAGAATGCAGCGGCCAGATGGGGCGTCTCTGTTGGCAGACCTTCGGTGTTGCGATGGATCTCATGTCCGATCTCAAACAGCCGAAACGTCTCAAAATGTTTGCGATTCTCGCGGATGTTGTTGACGATGCGGGGCACGAGCGAGGTGCGCAGGTACGCTTGGTCGGAGGCGATCGGATTCAGGACGCGGATCGGTTGTTGCGCGGCGAGGCCGAACTCAGCGATGGTTTCGTCGCTTAAGAACGAATAGTTGTACGCTTCTGTGTACCCTTGCGCAGCCACGAGGTCGCGCAGGTGATGGTGGAACTCGCGCGTCGGATTTGCGGGCGGGACAACGGACGGAACCAGAGGCGCGGTGGGCGTCATCTCGCCGTAGCCGATCATGCGGCCAATCTCTTCCACCAAGTCTTCGCGCAGAGAAATGTCCTTGGTGGCGCGCCAACTGGGGACCTCGACAATGAACTCGCCCGGCTGTTCGCCGTTTGATACGCCAAACTGCAACGCTTCCAAAATGCGCTTAATCTCGGCTGCCGCAACCGGATGGCCCAACTTGCGCTGTACCCATTCCGTCGATAACACGATCGGCGCGACCTTTGGCAACGGCTGATAAGAATCGATCAACCCGCCCACCAGACGAATGCCTGGCGATACTTCCTGCAGCAGTGCTACCGCGCGGGCCAAGCCACGGACCGTATTCTCAGGGTCCTGCGACTTTTCAAAGCGCATCGAAGCATCGGTGCGATTCTTGATCTTTGCGGCCGTCTTGCGAACACTGGTCGCGTTGAAGCAGGCCGATTCCAGCACGATCCGTGTGGTGCCATCGCCAATGGCGCTCTCATCGCCACCGATCACGCCGGCAATCGCAATCGCGCCACCAGCATCGGCAATCACTAGGTTCGTGTCGTCGAGTTCGTACTCTTCTTTGTTCAACGCCACGATCTTCTCGCCGTTTCCGGCATTGCGGACAAAGATCGTGTCGCCACGCAACTTGTCGGCATCGAAGGCGTGCATGGGCTGCGCGAGCTCCGCCAGCACATAGTTCGTGACGTCAACGATGTTGTTGATCGGGTTCAGCCCAGCCGCTTCCAGCCTGTATTGCAGCCACAAAGGCGACGGCTGTACGGTGACGTTCTCAAACACCAAGCCGCTATAGCGCGGGCACAGCGTGAAGTCGCCGATCGCGACACGCTTGACTGGCTCCGCACTGGCGGCGGGCAGAAGCGCCATGTCGACCGGATCGCGCAGAGGCTTTCCTGTGATGGCGGACACCTCGCGCGCCATGCCGTAGTGACCCCAAAGGTCCGGCCGGTGCGTGAGGGATTTGTTATCGACTTCGATCACCCAATCCGGCTGTAGACCGAGTTCCGGCTTGCTGAGTTCGAGGATGCCTTCGTGGTCACGATTGATGCCCAACTCGCGTCCCGACGCTAGCATACCGTCGCTTTCGACGCCGGAGATCTTCTTAATGCCGATGGGCGCGTACATCGTCCACAGGCCGACGCGGCAGTTGGCAGCACCGCAGACGACGGTCTTTTCGCCGTACGCAATTGTACGTACGACAGCCTTGCGATTGTGCGAGCCTTCAATCGGCTCGACGACCAATACTTCAGCCGGCGTTGCGTTGGCGAGCAGCGCGCCCGCCTCTTCCAGGCCCTCGCACTCGGCCGTCTTCATGGTGATGAGACGCATCAACTCGCGAGGCTCAACAACGTTGCCAAGCCCATCCACGAGGCTCGAAATCCACTGGTAGGAAAACTTCATGTCTTAGGCCGTGAACTGATTCAAGAAGCGCAGGTCGCCGCCCTGCAATTGGCGGATGTCGTCAATCTGGTACCGCATCATGGCCAGGCGCGTCAGGCCCAGGCCGAACGCAAAGCCATTCCATTCCTTGGGATCGATGCCGCTCATCTGCAGTACGTTGGGATGCACCAGTCCGCAGGGCAGCAGTTCCACCCAGCCGCTATGCTTGCAAACCGGGCAGCCCGGTCCACCGCAGATCAGGCATTGGATGTCGAGCTCAAAGCCGGGTTCGACGAACGGGAAGTAGCCGGGCCGCAGCCTCACCGTAACTTCGCGTTTGAAGATCGAACTCAGCAGCGTCTTCATGAAGTAGATGAGATTGGTGACCGACACATCGCGGTCAATCATCATGCCTTCGAGTTGATAGAACGTGTGCTCGTGCGAGGCATCCACTTCTTCGTTACGGAACACACGGCCCGGCGCGATCATCCGGAGCGGCGGTCCAAGCTTGCGCATGCCGCGTACCTGCACTGGCGAAGTATGGGTTCGCAACAGGTTGCCGCCTTCGAGCCAGAACGTATCCTGCATGTCGCGTGCCGGATGCGTGGGCGGAATGTTCAACGCGTCAAAGTTGTTGACCTCGGTTTCCACTTCCGGCCCGTCGAGTACAGTAAAGCCGAGCGATACGAACAGCTCTTCGATCTCGCGTTGGATGCGTGTGACGGGGTGAAGTGCTCCGGGTCGTACGCCGGAGGCAGGCAATGTCAGGTCGAGCCATTCGGCATCCAGACGAGCATTGAGCGCGGCTGTCTCAAAGCCTGCCTTGCGAGCCTCAAACGCCGACTCCACCGCTTGTTTGACCTCATTCAGCAGCTTGCCGATGCGCGCGCGATCTTCTGGCGTGAGCTTCTTAAAGTCCTTGCTGACGCCGGCCAGCGCACCGTTTCGCCCCAGCACTTCTACGCGCAACGGTTCCAGATCGTCCAGCGATGCCGCTGCCGCAATTCGGTCGAGCGCGCTCTGGCGCAGCCCGCTTAATAGTTGTTCCGCTTCCACAGCTTTAAAACGATGCTCCGTGTTTTTCGAGCAAATCTACGATGCCTTGATGGCCCTTGGTCAGTGCCAGATCAAACGCGTTCTGATTATTGTCGGCCCGCGCTCCGGGTTGCGCACCATTTTGGAGCAGCAACTCGGCCATGCGTACGTCGCCGTTCTGCGCCGCTGCGTGCAACGGCATCCAGCCGCCGTTCTGCCTCGCATTGACGTCGGCGCCAAAGTCCACCAGGATCTTCGCGACATCGAAACTGCGCCCTGCAACGCCGGCATGTAGCGGCATGTTGCGCATGGCGTTGGTGGACCGTGCATCCACTGCGGCACCGGCGTTCAAGAGTTCGGTGGCGCAACCGGCATGGCCAAAGAACGCTGCCAGATGCAGCGGCGTCCAACCATCGGCGCTCATCAATTTCACCAGGCTCTTGTTGCCTGCCAGCATCTCTTGCACCAGTTCTGTACGTCCGGCCATGCAAGCCGTAAAGATGTCCAGCAGTACGCCTTTGGACTCCAGGTACGCCGCGATTTCCGGCTTGCGATTGTAGAGAGCAAACGCCATCGCCGACACGCCATGCTCATTGACAGCTTGCGCGGCAGTCGGGTCCGCGTCGACGATCGACTTCACGGCATCGAGATCGCCGCCGCGGATGGCGTCGAACAGCGGCGTCATGCTGCCGCCGCGGCCGGTTGGAAGACGGTCTCCGCCTTCGCCATTTCCCAGTCGAGATGGTTGATGTACAGCAGCAGTACGCCCTTTGAAAACTTATCCTGGAACTCGTCGTACACGCGCTGTTGCCAACCTTCTTTCAAGTACGAAGCGATGTCCGCATCCTTGGCAAAGAAGCCGTCTTCATGCGGGATCTGCAGGAAATCCAGTACTGCCATGATCATGTCCATGTGGCAGATCAACACGCACTGGGCGATCTCTGTGGCCAGATCCTCTTCGCCGCCGGAGATGCGATCCAGCAGCCGTGGGGCGGCCTTACGCAAGGTTTCTGTATTCAGCTTTTGTAGATGGCAGCGTGTCTTCAGCCGCTCATAAAGCTTGTATGTCTTGAGTTTGCCCATGGAAATGCCCTTCAACTGCTCAGTGAACGTGGCTTCGCCCAGGCGAACGAAAATCTCGGAAAGCTGCATTGACTCTAATCGCTCAGGTTAACATCGAACATGCGGTTCCCGGCGTGTGAAACGCCTATGCCGCGTGGATCGTCCCTACAATCCTGGGAAGACATCGCCATGGTGCGCAATGACGCCTGAACGCTGGCGCCAGGTGCAGAACGTCCTGCACGAGGTGCTGGAAGCCGACCCCTCCGATCGTGAGAGGCTCGCCGCGGAAGCCTGCGGCGGCGATGCGGAACTATTGCGCGAGGTCCGGTCCATGCTGCGTGCCATGTCCGGCGCGGATGGCTTTCTGGAACCGGACAAGACCCCCGCTGTCCTGCCTGCGCTGGGCTCGATCATCGCGCAACTGGAAGCCGGCGAACAGGTCGGTGTGTATCGCATCGAACGCCAGATCGGCGAAGGCGGCATGGGCGTTGTGTACGCCGCGCAGGACACTGAACTGCACCGTTCCGCCGCGCTCAAGTTTTTGGATCATCCGGTATCGCAAGGCAGTGAAGTGGTGGAGCGCTTCCGGCGCGAGGCTCGTGTCGCTTCGTCGATCAACCATCCCAACGTCTGCACGATCTACGGAGCCGGCGAACATCGCAACCGTCCGTACATCGCGATGGAGTTGCTGGAAGGCGAATCGGTGAAGGATCGTATCGCACGGGGTCCGATGCCGGAGAAAGAGCTGCTGGATTGTGCGATCGCGCTCGCGGATGGGTTGGACGCAGCGCACACCGCTGGCATCATCCATCGCGACATCAAGCCCGGCAACCTCTTTCTCACTCGCCAAGGTCCCAAGATTCTGGACTTTGGTTTGGCTCGCATGGCCGGCACCACGGACCTGACGCTCACCGACACGGGCCGCGCCATTGGAACCATTGCCTATATGTCGCCCGAACAGGCGCGTGGACAAAAGCTGGACGCGCGTACCGACCTGTTCAGCTTTGGCTCCGTGCTGTACGAAATAGCCACCGGCGTACCTGCGTTTGAAGGGGAAACTGCCGGACTCGTTTTTGATGCGATCCTCAACGGGACGCCCATCGCGCCGCGCCTGCGCAATCCCGCGATCAGTGCCGGCCTCGAACAGATCATCATCAAGCTTCTGGAGAAGGACCCGGATGTCCGTTACCAGACCGCGTCCGGCCTTCGAGCCGACCTCCGCCGTCTCAAGCGGGATTCCACTGGTGGCGCACCAACCGCTCGAAGCGGCTCACTCAGCAACACGACGTCAACTTCCTTCTGGAACCGCTATGCAAGGATCTTGGTGCCCGCACTGCTGGCGGTCCTGATCGCGATTCCCGCCTGGCGGCACTTCCGAGGTACGAAGACGGGCCCCGGCAACATTCGCAGTGTGGCGGTACTGCCATTGCAGGCGGTGGCGAAAGAAGACCAGTACCTCGGCCTCGGCATGGCCGACGGTGTGATCTCGAGGCTCGCATCGCTGAACCTGATTCAGGTTTCGCCCACCAACCTGATTCGCAGGTACGGCAACCCGGGTCAGGACCCCATCGCCGCGGGACGCGAACTCAAAGCCGACGCCGTGCTTGACGGGACGCTACAGCGCGACGGTAATCGGATGCGCATCCGCGTGACCTTGTGGAACGTCGCTGACAGCAGCGTACTCTGGACGTCGCAGTTTGATGAGCAGTACAGCGGCATCTTCGCCATTGAGGATTCGATCTCGCGTCGTATCGCTGAGGCTTTGGCGTTGAAACTCACACCTGGAAGCCAGACGATGCTGACCCGTCACGGCACCGACAACCTGGAGGCGTACGACCTGGTTCGTCGCGCGGAGTTTTACTGGATCAACGCTGAAGATGCTGTACGTGCGACGGCGATGTACGAGCAGGCCATCCAGAAAGATCCCAACTATGCCGAAGCCCACGCTGGACTGTCCTGGGCCAAGAACTTTCTCTTCTATGTAGGTGCTGCCACGGCGCCGGAGGTGATCCCGCTGGCTCGCCAGCACGCTGCACGCGCGTTGCAACTCGATCCCGGTCTGCCGCTGGCCCACATCGCGGATTCGTCGATCAAGCTGGTTCATGACTGGAACTTTCCGCAAGCCGAAGCCGCCGCTCGTCGCGCGGTCGACCTCAACTCCAGTTCGCCTGACGCCCACTTTGCGCTGAGCAATGTACTGAGTGCCATGGGCCGCCACGATGAAGCGATTCGAGAAGGCCAACGCGCCGTCGACCTCGACCCGCTTTCCACCACAGGCAATGAGGCACTCGCGTACCGTTATCTGCTCGCCCGCCGCTATAAAGAAGCGGAAGGTGTGTCGATGCGTACGTTACAGATGGACCCGAAGAATTCCATGGCCTTGAATGATCTGATTGCTGTGGGTATCGCGCGCAACGATGGTCCGGCAGTGTTGCGGTATGTGGAACGAATCATTGAGGCCAACGGCGGGCATGATCTGGCCCAGGCACAGGCGGCGTACCAACAAGGGGGGCTAAAGGGTCTATTGCAGTACCGTCTACAGGACGCCCTAGCCGCCAGCGATTCGGGCCGCCGTGTACCCGCCGTGTCTTTGGCGCGACTTGCGGCACAAGCCCAGCGGCCTGACGACGCCTTCCGTTATCTGAACGGCGCATTCGCGGCGCGGTCCAGCCGCCTCATCTATCTGCGCTATTCCCCAGACTGGGACAACATCCGCAACGATTCTCGGTTTGCTGCGTACCTCGAGCGCTTGCAGCCGCATTCGGGTGCAGGGGAATCGTCCAAGTGACACCTTCCACGGGCAAGTTGCGCCCCGGGGACCAAGCCGGTCCGTTCACGATTGTAGAAGTGCTGGATGAACGCGGCGCCGGTGTCGTGTACCGCGCCAAGGACGCAGAGTTGGACCGCGAGGTCGCGTTAAAGTTCCTGCTGCCGCACCTTGCGGAGGACTCTGCGGCCAATCAACGGATTCAAGCGGAAGCGCGCATCGCCTCGGCCATCCGGCATCCCAATGTCTGTAAGGTGTTTTCTGCGGCGGACTATGGCGGACGCTTCGGCATCGCCATGGAACTGCTGGAAGGCGAGCATCTCAACCGTCGCCTGATACGCGGGCGATTCTCGATCAGCGAGCTCCTTACTGCTGGCGCCGGTATGGCAGAAGGCTTACGCGCCGTACACGCGGCCGGCATCGTACATCGTGCCTTGCGTCCTGCGAGCCTGTTTCTCACCACCGGCGGCGTAGCCAAGATCCTGGACTTCGCTTGGCCACAGGAACCGGACGAATCCGGCTTTGCTGCCGCGTACCGCTCGCCCGAACAGGCCGCTGGACAGGCAGTTGATGTACGTTCGGACCTCTTCAGTCTCGGCGTCGTGCTGTACGAGATGGCCACGGGACGTCTGCCGTTCACGGGTGAGTCGCCTGCCGATGTCCTGCGTTCTATTCACGAAGACGCGCCCGTTCCGCCGCGTGACCTTGTCCCTGAACTTCCGCCGGATCTCGAAGCCGTGATCCTACGCGCACTCGAAAAGGATCCTGCGATGCGCTACCAAACGGCCGCGGACCTCAGTGCGGACCTCAAGCGTATTGAACGAACGCAAACCGCGGAGTACGGCCTGGCGGCTCGTGAAGCTTCTGTACGGCGGCACCATCGCGTGGCGATGGGCGTTGTTGTGCTCGCGATGATCGCCGGCGGCATCGTCTGGTTCTGGAGCCGCATGACCTCGGGCTCCGCGGGGAATGAGGGCATCCGCAGTCTGGCCGTACTGCCTCTGCAGCCGCTCGATCCTAAAGACCAGTACCTGGGCGCCGGCATCGCCGATGGTGTCACGTCGCGCTTGACTTCACTCCGGCAACTGCGTCTGGCGGCATCGAGCCTTGCCCGCCGCTACGGCAACCCGGGCGTCGATCCTGTGTCTGCCGGTAAAGAGATGCGTACGGATGCAGTGCTCGACGGTACGGTACAGCGCGAAGGAGGCCGTGTTCGAGTGCGCGTCCAACTGATTCGTGTCGCCACCGGCCGCATCCTTTGGACATCGCAGTTTGACGAGACGTTCAACAGTATTTTTTCGATCGAGGATTCCATCTCCCGGCGCGTTGCCACTACGCTGGCGCTGCAACTGAGTGAAGGCGGCGCAAAGCTGTTGGGTCGCCACACCACCGAGAATGCGGAGGCCTATGATCTCTTCCGCCAAGGCCAGTTTCACTGGAACAAGTTCAATGCGGAAGGTGCCCAGCAAGCCCTCAAGCTCTTTCGCGCCGCCATAGACAAGGACCCCAACTACGCCGAAGCCTACGCGGGATTGTCCTGGGCCCACACACTGCTGGCTTACGTAGACGCGGCGCCACCGCATGAGTTCATGCCGGAAGCCAAGCGCCTTGCCGAGAAGTCGCTGCAACTCGATCCTGCATTGGCGCTCGGTCATGTCGCGCTGGGAAGCGTCACCTTGCTGTACGAGTGGAACTTTCCCAAGGCAGAAGCAGAACTCCGCCGAGCCATTGACTTGAACAGCAACTCGTCAGAAGCTCACTACGTCCTGGCCGCCTGCATCGGCGCGCAGGGGCGTCTCGACGAGGGGATCGAAGAGATGCGAACCGCTCTTGCCATGGACCCGGTCTCGGCTCTTTACATGGAAGCGCTCGGGGTCCGCTACCTGTACGCCCGGCGGTTCGCGGAAGCGCGCGACACCCTGCAGCGCACTCTGTCGTTGGACCCTTCCTTCGATTCCGCGGTCACGGATCTTGCCCTTCTCGCTGTGATCGAAAAGAATGGAGACGAAGCTCTGCGCCGATATGTCCAGGCTGCGAACCTCGCCGGGCGTTCTGCTTATGCCGATCAACTGCGGGAAGCCTATCAGAAGAACGGCATACAGGGCTTGGTGCAAAAGCGCCTGGACCTGTTCATCGCGCAAAAGAACGCCACGGCGCTCGATTTCGCTTCTTACTACGCGCTTCTCGGCAAACGCGACGAGGCCCTGCAGAATCTCGATCAAGCCGTTACCGAACGCCGCAGCCGTGTGATCTTTGCACGTAACTCGCCCGTATACGACAACCTCCGCGCGGACCCGCGGTTCGCACGTATACTGGACCGCGTACGCGCCAAATGAATCGCCGCCAATTCCTGTTTGCCTCCACCGCCGTTTTTGCTCAAACCGCGCCATCCACAGACTGGCGTGACATTCGCAACGGGCTGCTCATTCCCAAAGAAGGCTACGTTGACCAGCCGTACGTTGTCGTCACCAAGGACGGCAACTGGCTTTGTGTGCTCACCACCGGCTCTGGCGTAGAAGGCGAACCCGGCCAGCACATCTGCGCCACCATCAGCACCGACAAAGGCCGCACCTGGACCCCGCTCATCGACATTGAGCCCGCCGGTGGCCCGGAAGCCTCCTGGGTGATGCCGCTGCTCGTACCTTCCGGCCGCGTGTACGTCTTCTACACGTACAACAAGGACAATATCCGGCTGCTGGAGAACGTCAACTCTCCGGCGATCGCCAAGCGCGTGGACACGATGGGTGCCTACGCATTCAAGTATTCGGATGACCATGGCCGCACGTGGTCCCGCGACCGCCACTACATCCCGCTGCGCAATATGCGCATCGACCGCGGCAATGTTTATCAAGGTAAGATCCAGTTCTTCTGGGGCGTGGGCAAGCCCATTCTCGACGCCAAGGGCCGTATGTTTTTCGGTTACGCCAAGGTGGGCAAGTGGGGCAATCCCGGCACGATGGTGGAATCGCAAGGTTGCTTTATCCGATCTGACAACATTGCCACCGAGCGCGATCCTGCCAAGATTCAATTTCAGTTGCTGCCCGATGGGGACGAAGGCCTCCGCGCGCCGAAGGGACCGGTTTCCGATGAAGCCAACCTTGTGAGTCTCAGCGACGGTTCGCTCTACGCGACATACCGCACCATCGACGGCTACAACTGCCATGCGTACAGCCGCGACGGTGGGCACACCTGGACACCGCCCGCCTACGCCACGTATTCGCCGAACAGCCCGCGCCGATTGAAGCACCCGCGCGCGGCGAACTTTGTGCGCAAGTTTTCGAACGGCAAGTACCTGCTGTGGTTTCACAATCATGGTGGCGAAGCGGTGCATAGCGCGAAGTGGGAGTACTATCAGAACCGCAATCCAGCTTGGATCTGTGGGGGTGTTGAGAAGAATGGCTACATCCACTGGTCCGAGCCGGAGATCCTGCTCTACGATGAGGATCCGAAGACGCGCATCAGCTACCCGGACTTCATCGAGGACGGCGGCAAGTTCTACGTCACAGAGACGCAGAAGACAATCGCCCGCGTGCATGAGATTGACCGTAAGTTGCTCGATGGCATTTGGAACGAGAGCCGGACCCTGACCCGGGAAGGACTGTTAACAGAGCCTACCGCGAAATTCGGGCCAAGCTTTACCATCGACTTCCGCGTGAACTTCCGCGAGCTTTCGCCCGGCCAGATTGTGTTCTCGAAAGGCGGCGTACAGATCACCACAACAGATCGCTTTACGCTGCAGATCCAGTTTGGCGATTTTGCCTGGGATTGCGATCCGGGCACGCATCCGGGAACGCTACGCGTCGGAGTTTGGCAGCACGTCGCGGTGATTGTCGACGCTGGCCCGCGTATTGTTTCGTGGGTGATCGACGGTGTGTTCAACGATGGCGGAGCGATTCGTGACTTTGGCTGGGGACGCTTTCCGGCGTCGGCGCAAAGCCAGTGGCAGGGAGCAGCAGAGATCGCCCCCAAAATCTTTGGAGAGTGCAAGGCCCTGCGTGTGTACAACAGGGCCTTGCGTACGGCGGAGGTCGTCGCCAACTTCCGCTCGGGGATGTAAGCCTACCAGTCCACGACAGAGCCGTCGTCGGTATCGAACACGGTGTTGTACGGCCGGGGTTCGCCCACGTGCGACTTCAACTTCTCCTCGTCGATCGTGATGCCCAAGCCTGGTTCCGTCAACAGGGGCCGATAGCCGTTCACCACCGGCGGCAAGGGCTTTGCCAACAGGTCGATGTTGTTGCCTCCCGCGTTGCCGTAGTATTCGTTGTCGCCGCGTTCCTGGATCAGGAAGTTCGGAATCGAAGCCGCCAATTGCAGGCTCGCGGCCAGTGAACACGGACCTTGCGGATTGTGCGGCGCCAGCGGCGCATAGTACGCCTCTGCCATCCCTGCAATCACCTTCAACTCCGTGATGCCGCCCGCGTAGCAGATGTCCGGCTGCAGGATCATCGCAGCCTTCTTTTCCAAGATTTCCTTGAAGCCCCATTTGGTGAAGATGCGCTCGCCGGTTGCCAGCGGGACATGCGTCTTCCGTGCCAGTTCTGCCATCACGTCGACGTTCAGCGCCTGCACCACCTCTTCATAGAACCAGGGGTTGTACGGCTCCAGCGCCTTCATCAGTACTTGCGCCGTTGTCGGCTGAATCGCACCGTGGAACTCGACGCCGATGTCCACCTTGGAACCCATGCGCGTGCGCAGGTCCTTGAAGCGTTCGGTGATCTCTTCCACCATCATCATGCCTTCGTTGTACTTGAAGGGGCTGCGGGTCTTGCCCCGCAACTGTACCTTCATGGCATTGACGCCGGTCTTCTCGCTCACCACGCCGTAACACCGCGCTCGATCGCGAGTCGGGCCGCCCATCAGCTTGTATACCGGCACGCCATAGCACTTGCCGGTGATGTCCCACAGCGCTTGATCGATACCGCTCGAAATCGCTGTCTTGATCGGACCGCCGCGATAGAACGCACCACGATGGATCGCCTGCCAGTGGAACGCAACGCGTCGCGGATCCTGTCCGACGAGGTAGTTCTGTACTTCGAGCGCGCCGGCGGCACACGCCTTAGCGTCGTCCTTCAGCATCTCGCCCCAACCCGTCACGCCAGCGTCCGTCGACACCTTGACGAACACCCAGGAGTTCTTCAGGACGAAGGTTTCAATCTTGGTGACTTTGATGTTGTCGTTGGGCCCGATGGCTGCCGCGGCATCGCAACGTTTGGCGTTAAATGCTTCGAGGGAGAACAGGGCTGCCGGGCCCAGAAATAGGGACTTTAGGAAGCCTCGGCGGTCGTAGCGTTCGTTTTGCATAAGGTGCCGAACCAACTTATCAAAACGCACGCTACGACGCGGAGCAATGAGGAGGAGGCTACGAGCGCGCCTTGAGAAGGTCGCGAATTTCGCCCAGCAGCTTCTGGTCGTCGGTTGGACCGGGCGGCGGCGGTGGCGGCGGCGCGGGCTTCAGGCGGTTCACCTGCTTCACGATCAGGAACAGCACGAACGACACGATGAGGAAGTCGATGACGTGGTTTACCAGCAGGCCCGGTGTCATCACCGCTGCGCCTAACTTCTTGGCCTCATCGATCGACGCCACCGGCTTATCCGACAGGTTGATGATCCAGTCGGAAAAGTTCACGCCGCCCATCAGCTTTCCGATCGGCGGCATCATGATGCCATCCGTGAACGTACTGACAATCTTGCCGAACGCCGCACCCATGATGACGCCGACGGCCATGTCCACTACGTTCCCTTTGGCTGCAAAATCTTTGAATTCCTGCAACATCGACATACAACTGGTCTCCTTGTTATGTCCCCTGCAACTAAGGGAGTTTACTACAAAAACGAAAAGGAGCAGCCGAAGCCGCTCCTTTTTATAACGATTTCACCAAAAATGTGGGCTACAGCTTGCCCGCTCGCTTCTGGCTCACCAGATGTTCTGACGCTCGCATGGCCAGCGCCATAATCGTGATCGTCGGATTTTGCGTGCCGCCGGTGACAAAGCTGGACCCGTCTACAACGAACAGATTCTTGACGTCGTGCGCCTGGTTCCACCGGTTGAGCACGCCCTTCTTCGGGTCGTCGCTCATGCGGCAGGTGCCCAACTCATGGATGCTGTACCCGGGCGGAAACGGCTTGTCGTTCTTGCTCAGAATCTCAAACCCGGCGTCCTTGCAAACCTCCGCCAGCGTATCCACGGAGTCCTTGGCCATGTTCGCTTCGTTATCCGTGTACTTGCAGTGGAACCGCAACACTGGGATGCCGTACGCATCTACGGTCGTCTTGTCGATCTCGCAGTAGTTCTCATACCGCGGGAGCACTTCACCCATGCAAGTAGCGGAGATGGTCGAGCCACGATAGGTGTTGATCATCTCTTCGAGTTCCGTGCCCCACGCCGGCAGGATGCGCGGATCGGGCGACCCACCTGTCGAGAAATCGAACGCTACGCCGCGGATGAAGTTCCGCTTCTCGCCCTGGGTCAGGTTCTGGAAGCGCGGAATGTACCCGGCGCCGCCCATCAGCCCGCGCGGAGCCTTGCCGTTCTTGGCCTCAGGTACTGCCGCCACCACACTCTGCGTGATGTAGAACTGATCGTGCAGGTAGTGGCCCAGCGCGCCGCTCGAATTGGCGATCTTCGAGTTGAGCAGCAATCGCGTACTTTCCAGACACGACGCCGCCACAATCACGTACTTCGCCTTGGCAAACAGATCGCGCTTGGACTTGCGGTCGACATAGTACACGCCATTCACCAGGCCCGTGTTCTTGTCGATCGAAATCTCTCGCGCCACCGCATTGGGGACGATCGTCAGATTGCCCGTCGCCATCGCGGGAGGCAGAGTGAGGTTCAGCGAACTCGCCAGTTGCCCGTTACCCAAAGACCGCCGGATCTTGGTGAACGTCATGTTCCGGCTCTTGCCCGCTTCCGCCATCCGCTTGGCAGCGCCGGAATCCGGGCTCTCATCCGGTACAAAGTTGCCGTCGGGCAGTTGCTTCAGCCCTTCTTTACGGCCTGACACGCGAAAGATCTCTTCCACGCGCGTGTAAAACGGATCGAGCTCCGCATGGTCAATCGGCCAGTTCTCGCCGAAACCGTCAAAGTCCTTGGCCTTGAATTCGTAGTCGCTCAAGCGGAACGACATACGAGCCCAGAAATTGCTCTTGCCGCCGATCATGCGTACGCGAACCCAGTTGTACGGTTCGTTCGGCGCATGCGTGTACGGCACTTCCTGCTCGTCTACCCACTGATTCGCGTTGAACTCGTTGGCTTGAAACACATGCGACAGCCGCCCGGGCTTGCCAAAGCCTCGATACGGCAGGTCGTACACATTCTTGAGTACGCGGTCCTTCTGGAAGTCCACCTGCGGACCCGCATCGAGCATCAGGCACTTCACGCCCTGCTTGGTCAACGTATGGGCGGCCATTCCGCCCGAGGCTCCAGACCCCACAATCAAAACATCGTAGTCTTGCATTCCGATCTCTTTCCTTCGAGCCCCGTTAATCGAGCGTGTTCCAATACAATCCCGCGCCCGTTGCGGCGCGACGTCCACCGCCGCCAGAGGCCGGAGACTTCGCCCATTCGCGGGAATTGAGGGTTGCCTGCCGTACGTCCAGCTTCGCCTGGCGTAGGAACTTTGCTACCGGATCCTTCGGCGGGTCGTAGGTCCAGGTCTGCTTGAGGGGAGCCAGCATCTTGGCTGCGTTTGAATCGTCCAGGCCCTTCAGCCCGTCCAAGCCTGCGCGGTACATCTGCTGGCGGTCGGCTGGGGATTGGGAAAGCAGGAAGTCCAAAAACTCGGGTACCTGCGCGTCGACCGCACCCGGCGCGCCATTGGCACCCGCGGGCATCAGAATCGCGCACAGCTTCTTGAGCGTGGCGAACTGGGTAGCGGTGAAGAACTTGGGCCCAACCGCGGTGCCTGCCTCCTCGGGCATCACGGTGTCCAGATGCACGATGGGCGCATTGGCCACCCCCGGAGGAGGCTGGATCACTTGCTGGCTTTGCGGAGGCTGCCCGCCTTGCGGCCGTTGCTGTTGTTGCTGTGCGGGTGGCTGAGCGGACGCGGGCTGCTGCTGCGGCACGAATGCGGCAGCCACGGGAGCTGCTTGTAGGAATCTTCGCCGTTTCATGGGGTCGGTGCCCCAATTTTATCAGCTACAGCGCCTGCGATATCGCAATGCCAGGGCGCCTACGGTGCCCAACAACCAAAGCGCGGAGGAAGGCTCCGGCAAGCCTGCGGGCGGGGCAGCGGCGGTGACGGCTCGAATCAGCAAATTGCCCCCGACGTTGCTATCTTGCGTCCACCGGTACATGCTGGAGGCCGTGAGACCTGGCGCGCTTCGGCCGACAGGCCCGCCGTCCTGGAATTTGTACTGCCAGGAGTTGCCCGTTGCGGCACTGCTATCCGCGCCGGTAATGAAGTACCCCTGGTCAGCATTGGATAAAATCGCCCCCAGAAAGAACCACTGCCCAGGCAGGAAGGACGTCACCTGCGGGAACAGCTCCGTCTGCCAGCCGGTGCCAATGGTCGAATCCAGCGATTGGATGAGCGAGGCGTCTTCCGGATTGCCGTCGCCGGTGGGATCTGACCACAGCCCGAAGGTGATCGCATGGCCCGTGGGAGAGCCCCAATAGTTGAAGATTTGGATTCCGGCTATGTCGAGCAAGCCGGGTTGTGCCTGGAAGCCGACCATCACCACTTGATTGCGGCTGCCGAGCGTACTGTACATTGCCGAGCCGTTATCCCAACGATAAACGGAATCGGCCAAAGCGGATGTGGAACTGGCGGCGGTGAGCAAAGACACCACGCCCACTAGACGAACCAACTGCGACTGCATGCTAGCGGTCTCCCCTCAGAAATCGCGTTGCGGAAGACCTATGGTACTACTAGCTTTCCTGTTCCGCCAGTGCCTGTTTCTGTGCGCGAAGCCACGCTTGTTTGCTCTGGTATTCCTCGTACAGCGTAGAGAAGCCCGCCCAGTAGTAGCCGCCGACAAACAACATCAGGAACGGTACTGCCAGAAAGTTATACGTCTCAATCGCGTAGAGCACCATGGCAGAGAAGAACACGCCCATCGCGATTTCCAGATAGGGGAGCCATCCAGAACGCGCGCGGTACTTCACCTGTTGGGTCTTGCCCACAGCTTTGCCGCCCAGCCCGAACTTCGGCGTACGGATAAAGGCGCTTTCCTTGCCGAGCAGAGCTTCGATCACAGCCTTGGCGTTGATCAGCGTGAGCGCGACACCGGCAGCCATCAAAGCGGGCAGGAAGATGATGGACCGCTTCCAGGTCTTGGGGTACAGCTCACGCTGTGCCACCAGATAAAACGCGGAGACGGACCAGAACGACGCTACGATCAACGGAAAGTCGAACAGCAGCATCTCGAACGGACCCATGTAGAACCGCACGATCATCACCGGCAGCATCAGCGCCGACACGATGATCATCAACGGGTACGAGATGTTGGGCGTCAGGTGGAAGAAGGCTTCCGCCTTCACGCGCCACGGCTGGTCGGACTTCAAGATCCGCATCAGCAGCTTGCGCGCGACCTGAGTGAGACCCTTGGCCCAGCGCGACTGCTGTACCTGGAACCCATAGGTATCAGCCGGGAGTTCCGAAGGGCACTCCACCGAAGGGACGTACACAAACTGCCAGCCCTTCAACTGCGCGCGATAGCTGAGGTCGGAATCTTCGGTGATCGTGTCGTGTTCCCAGCCACCGGCTTCCTCAATCGCCTGCCGGCGCCAGATGCCCGCCGTACCGTTGAAGTTGAAGAACAGGTTCTCGCCAAAGCGTGCGCCATGCTCGAGGACAAAGTGGCCATCGAGCAGCATCGCCTGTACTTCGGTGAGCACGGAATCGTGCCGGTTCAGATAGCCCCAGCGGGTCTGCACCATGCCGACCTTGGACTCTTTGAAGAAGTGGATTGTCTTCTGCAGAAAGTCCACCGGAGGCACAAAGTCCGCGTCGAAGATCGCGATGAACTCGCCAGTCGCGTCTTCCATGCCTTCCTGCAGCGCGCCGGCCTTGAAGCCGTGACGATTGGTGCGATGCCGGTACTCAATCGGGTATCCCGCGGCGCGATACTGCGCCACCAGGCGCTCAGCGTAGGCGTGCGTTTCGTCGGTCGAGTCGTCCAGAACCTGAATCTGCAGCTTGTCTTTCGGATAGTCGATCTTGCAGATCTCTTCGACGAGGCGGTCCACCACAAAGCGCTCGTTGTAGAGCGGCAACTGCACGGTGACGCGGGGAAGTTCGTCAAACCTGCTTGGAGCTTCTTTGGGCAGCTTGTGCTTGTTCTTGTAGTAGGCCCGGATCATCTCATAGCGATGCAGGCCGTACAGCGAGAGCACGATGAGCACCGCAAAGTACGGCACCAGCATCGAGTAATCGAACCAGTCCAGTTGATGGATTCCGGCAAACGTATCGTCAAACAGCGCGTCCATCATCTTGTCGGTGGCCGACTGCGCGCCGAGAAGCAGAAAAGCGAACGGGCTATTGACACTGCCAGGAATCATAGAAGTTAAAGAAGCGAAGTTCTCCAAAAAATACTGTCACTAGTGTAGCGTGACGGGCACGAACCCGTTGCCGGTCCACCGCACCAGTTTCAATACAGCACTCTGCATGCCATCTTGCGTTTGGTTCTCCGCCAAATAGAACAAACCGCCGCTTCCCAGCGAGACCATGCCGACGTCCGCCTTCTGATACCACCCGCGAGGCACAGGCAGCAATAGTCCAATCGCCGTCTGCCGCGGCTTCCCGCGTCCGTCCACCGCAAACAGCGTGTAATTCGGGAACCCCGGCTTGCTCCCCGCATACACGCCCATCAGCCACGTGTGCGACCCGGCATCGTATTCCAGATTCTGCACGCCGAACTTCGTATTTCCCGTGTAGACAAAGTACTTCCCGTCCGCCTTGGCAGGACCTTGACGGTGCGGATTCGCCTCATCCAATGGCTGCGGGTCCCACCCGGCGATGTCGTACTGCAGCAGCACCTGATGGTCGTTGTCCGTCCGCGTCGTCTCGCCGAAGATCCCATAGGCCACGGTCAGGTACAGTTTGCCGGCGGTCTCCCCAAACCGCGGACCAAAGCTCACCCCATCGATCCCGCTACAGCCGTACTTGCCGCTCACGAAATCCGACGCCACCTCCGGCAGGTGTACGGTTAGCATCAGGTCATTCCCGTGTGCCTGCAGACCCGTTATGTTGATTTTTCCACCGTCGATCACGGCGATGTAGAAGGCCTTGGCGTCCTTGTACTCGAGCGACCCGTAAACCCGACCGTTATGGAAAGCGAGATCGCCCAGGTGGCCATGAAAGCCACCCAGCGTGCCGATCACCCGTCCGGTGGCGAGATCGGCCTTCACGAAAAGGTTTGTAAAGGAGTAGTAGACGAAGCCGCCCTGCTGGTCCACCGCGACGCCCTGCACATGGCCAGCGCGCCAGGGTCCGCTGGTGAGCGTCGGCGGGTACTCCGCAGCGCCAGCAAGCAGAGCCGTCATCGTCAACAAAAAGAACAACATCCCCCGCCATAGTACCGCTGACGGTGCCTGTCACCGGAAGCGGCACGGTGCCAGACACGGTGCCAGGCACGCCCAGGAAAATCTGAGAGAGAAGCTCTTGTGGATGGAGTTACCCGGAGTAGGGGGAATTCCTACAGCGCGTGCGCCAGCGCTGCCGTACGCTCAGCGGCATCCGGAGGCCCGGACTCAAACCGCCAGAACAGCTCCAGCCCGTGCTTACCCGCATCGTTCTGGAACATCCCCTGGCTCTTATGCTCGGCGATCACCCAATTCACGACAATCTCGTACCGCAGCGCCGCATTCAGCCCAAAGGTCCTGCGCCGGTTAAAGGCGAACTCCGGCTCCGGCCGCGCCGTACGCGTTAGCTCGAAGCGCGACAGTCCACCAAACCCAGGTGCATGACTTTCATCCGCGGCAGGTTCGGCCCCCAGAACGACGGGACGATGTTCGGCCGGCTCCAGCTTTGCAATCGTTTCCAGCGCCAGCAGCGCCGCCGCCTGATGATGCCCGTGGGTCGATTCGCGAGGCAGGATCGTGAACACAAAGTCGTAGCGTTCGCGTTCCAGCAGCCCTCGTAGCGTTTCCCGTACCCGACCGCAGTTCCAGACGTCGTCCAGCGTTTCACCTGCGTCGAGCGTGAACCGGTGGTCGCGCTCGCTCAAGAAGTAATGATTGCGGATGCCCAGAATCCGTCCCGCAGACAGCGTCTCTTTCTTCCGGATCTCCGGCAGCCGGCTACGCCCCGTGGACTCATCCGTCAACGGCACCCCGTAGATCTTCTCAGCCAAGGTCGAATACCGGTATCCTGCCTCGCCGTTGGTGATGATCACCTGATCCACCGTACCGCCCAACTCCTGCGCGATCCGGTACACCGTCGCTGCGAAGTAGTATTCGTCGTCCGGATGCGCGACCACGATCAGTACCTTCCACGGCTTTGCAGCGCTTGCGCCCAGCAACATTGGCGAAGCCGCAATCAGGGTGACAGCTTCCCGCCGAGTCACGCGGCAGCCTCCCGTTTCTGCGCCGCACCCGGACCCAGCAACCGTCGCCCCGTGACCAGCATGTCCGCCACCCAGCGCAACGGCCGGCTGTTCCGAGCCGCCTCGTCCTGCAGCCACTGCCTTGCCGACGCGGCACTCAAGCCGCGATCCTGTGAGATCAGGCCGCTCGCCCGCGCCACCACTTTTTCCGTCGCGATCAGATGCTTCAGCCTCGCCTTCGACGCTTCCAGCCGCCAGATCTCGGCTCGCAAGGCCGTCTGAATTGCTACAACCTCAAGCGCCGTCAGTAAGACCCCAGGCGACGCCGGAACGTCCAGCAGTTCCACCTGCAAGTGGCCGTAACTCACGCCGCGCACTTCCAGGTTCCGCGAGAACACCAACTTGGCCGGCTCGTCCAGTTCGGAAATCCCGGCAGCGGCGTGTACGGGTGTCAACCCGCCCGGCTGCGCCTTGATCCAAACCACCACGCGCGACCGGTTTGGCAACAGCGCCTGCGCGATCAGAGCCGACATCGAAACCAGACAATCTTTCGGTGCGATTCCTGGGCTGTGTAAGAGGGAAAGAACGCGTCCGAGGAGTATATCCGACTTCATAGATCGACAATACAATGATTCGATCTGCCATTGCAAGTGGTTTAGGATGGTTTCCAGTGCCTTTGGACGACATCCTGCGCTATCGCTGCAACATCTGCGGAGAGCCTAACGAGGTTCCGCGCGAAGGTTTCGATCGCGAAAAGCCGTCCTGCAGCAAGTGCGGATCCTCGGTACGCCTCCGCGCACTTGCCTTATTGATTGCCGAAGAACTCGCTGGCGTACCCCTCGCCTTGCCGGACCTGCCTGTGCTCAAAGCGCTGGAAGGCATCGGCATGAGCGACCCGGACCATCTGGCCGCCGCGTTGGATCCTAAGTTCCGTTACGCCAACACCTTCTACCACAAGCCCCCGCTGTTCGACATTCTGAATCCGCCCCCGCACAGCGCCTACGACTTTGTGATTTCCAGCGAGGTTCTAGAGCATGTCCCGGACCCCGCCGCGCCCGCGTTCCGCAACCTGGCATCGATCCTGAAAGACGACGGCGTCCTGCTGCTCACCACGCCGTACAGCCTGGCCGAAAAGCACACCGAGCATTTCCCCCAAATCCAGGACTTTGCGGTTGTCGAACTCAACGGCGGCTGGGTGCTGGTGAACCGGAAGCCGGACGGCACCATCGAAACCCGTACGGACCTGGTCTTCCACGGCGGAGAAGGCGCGACCCTCGAAATGCGCGTCTTTACGGAACAGGAACTGCGCCGCCTGCTCGCAGACGCCGGCTTTACCCACATCCGAATTGCCGGGGAGAATCGCCCCGAGTTTGGGATCTACCAGACCGACCCATGGTCGCTGCCGATTGCCGCCCGCAAAACCCCGCCAAAGCCGACGCCTGTCTACCGCGAACTTGCGCTCTATTACGGCGACACCCGTCAAAAGCTCAACAACGCTCACCGCGATCTGACTGTTTTAAAAGACGAATATCGCCACCATGTGGCCTGGGCGGAAGAAAAAGTTAGACAATTGGAAGAGGACCTCCGCCAGCGTACCGCTTGGGCGCAGCAGGTGGAGGCTGAATCCGAGCAGCAGATCGCGCGCGTCAGGGCCGAACTCGACAGTGTCCGTACGGAGTTGGCCACGCAGGAAGCCGAAGTGGAAGCCCGTACGCACTGGGCACTGGGTCTGCAAAAGGACCTCGACGAGGCCAATGCCGTACAGCAACGGACGAACGCCGCTTTCTGGGTCCGGCTGGGACGCAAACTCGGGTTAGTAGGGAGATAACGTAACTTGGTAGTTCGACGTAGGTTCGATTGGAAGCTCAGAACGCGCACGCTCCGCCTGGGCGAACGGACCTTGCTCATGGGCGTCCTCAATGTCACGCCGGATTCCTTTTCCGACGGTGGCCGCTATGACGACCCCGACCGTGCCCTGGAACACGCGCTCCAACTGGAAGCCGACGGGGCCGACATCATCGACATCGGCGCCGAATCCACGCGTCCCGGCAGCGTCCGCGTGCCCGAAGCGGAAGAACTGCGCCGCCTTGTCCCCGTCCTCAAAAAGCTGCGCGACAAGTTGCAGACGCCGATTTCCGTCGATACGTATAAGTCCGGCGTAGCGCTGAAGGCTCTGGAGTACGGCGCGGAAATCATCAACGACCCCAGCGGCCTCACCTTTGACCCGAACCTCGCCAAAGTCATCAATAATGGCGATGCGGGCGTCGTCGTCAACCACATGAGAGGCACGCCTGAAAGCTGGGCCAAACTCGGTCCGATGAAGGACATCATGAATACCTTGGCCAAGGACTTGGACGCCGCGGCCAATCGCGCCCGCCACGCCGGCATCCTCAAAGAGCGCATCGTCATCGACCCCGGCCTCGGCTTTGGCAAACGCAAGGAGCAGAACGCCGAAATCATCGCCAAGCTGCCGGACCTCGCGCGCCTGGAAATCCCGATCCTGATCGGTCCGTCGCGCAAGATGTTCCTGAAGCAGACCGACGACGAAGGTACGGAGTTTGCCACCGCAGGAGCGGTCGCCGCCTGCGTGCTGCGCGGCGCACACATTATCCGCGTACACGACGTCAAGGCCATGCGCGCGGTGAGCGACACCGTCGAAGCCATCATTCGAACCAGCGAAGAGTACTGACACCGCGAGATCGCATGATCACAGCGGTTATCCCGAACTACAACGGCGCGGCGCGGCTCCAAAAGCTGCTGCCGCAGTTGCAGCGGGAACTTGAAACCGCCGGGCGCATTCTAGTGGTCGATGGCAACAGCTCGGACGGCTCTGTCTCACTCTGCCAGTCCCTCGGCGTACCCGTCTTACAGTTGCCGGCGAACCTTGGTTTTGCCAGGGCGGTGAATGCCGGAATCGAACAGTCGCTACCCGATTCCGAATGGATTGGCATCCTGAATAATGACATCACGATCGAGCTGGGATTCTTCTCGACGCTACTAAACCAGGCAAAGGACGGCGTGTGGTTCCTTGCTCCGCGCATCCTCTCCGCTGCCGACCCGACCCTCATCGACGGCACCTACGACCTTCCCACCCGCGCCGGGACCGCCTACCGCGCGGGCGCCGGACGTCCGTATGCGGACAGTCCATTCCAGCATCCGCGCGACATCCACTGCGCCCCCATGACCGCGGCCCTCTTCCGCAGCGACCTCTTCCGCGAACTCGGCACGCTCGACGACGACTTCGGCTCCTACCTCGAAGACGTCGATTTCGGCATCCGCTGCATCGCTGCCGGACGCAAGGGCCGTTACGTTCCGGACGCCGTCGCGTATCACGAAGGCAGCGCGACCTTGGGCGGTGCCTGGTCCGCCCGATCGACTCGCTGGATCAGCCGCAACCAACTCGTCCTCGTGCGCAAACACGGCTTCCCCTTTTGGCCCGCTGTTGCTGGCCAAACCCTCTGGGGACTCCTCGCTCTCCGTCGCGGCCGCCTTCTTTCCTGGGCCATTGGAAAATTGGAAGGTTTCTTCACAAATGTAAAGTCGATCCGTCATCAAAACCCCGACTGGCTTGTTCTTAACACTGAGCGGGAAATTGATGAACTGCAACGGCATCACGGCTACGATTGGTACTGGCGGCAATACTTCCGGTTTGCGCCGCTGCCGCCCGAGGACCAGAACCAGTGAGCGTGGCAGCCGTCATTGTTACCTACAACTCCGCGGACGAAATCGGACCCTGTCTGACATCGCTTGCCTCCCTCCCGGAGGTGCGCCAGACCGTGGTGATCGATAACGCCAGCCAGGACCACACCGTCGTGGCCGCCCGCGCCCATGCCTTCGACGGCTTACAAGTTGTCGCAAATGTTGATAACAAAGGGTTTGCCGGTGGTGTGAATCAGGGTGTCGCACAAACGGACGCTTCGGGACGCTACCTGCTGATCCTCAATCCCGATACACAAATCCTGTCGCGCAGCTTGAAGCCAATGGAAACACTGTGTGAGCAATACGGTTTGGCGTGCGGATTGCTCGTCGATGACCAGGAAAATCCGCAGGAAGGATTCTGGGCGCGCCGGCTACCAACCCCGGCCTCGCTACTCTTCGAGGTACTGGGAGTGAACCGTTTGTGGCCGAAAAACCGCATCAATAGGCAGTTCCGGTGTTTGGATCTGGACCCCGGCAAGCATGGTTTCGTGGAACAACCACCCGGAGCGTGCTTGATGGTGCGGCGGGACGTATGGGAATTATTGGGAGGCATGGACGAACGTTTTTACCCGGTCTGGTTTGAAGATGCCGATTTTTGCCGGAGAGCATTCGACTCCGGTTTTCGCATCGCCTACAGTCCGGACGTAAAGGTTCGGCACCGGGGTGGCCATTCCGTCTTACGGTTAGGCGAATCACTTCGGAACCGGCTCTGGTATGGTAGCCTTCTAAGATACTCGGCCAAGCACTTCTCGCGCGTCACGTTTCGCGTTCTGTGTGTTGGAGTTATGGCCGGGGCAGCGTTTCGCGCAGTAGCCATCCGTGGCACCACGGGGATGTATGCAGAGATCATCCGCATGGCCGCCGCCTCATTTTTTAGGGGCAACGTCGCCCTGACTCGGCAGCCGGCTGCTGGAGCGTCCAGATAGTGGCAGTTTCAGTTGATGTTCAGAGGCTTTATGCAGTACGTCGCAAATTCATAATGGGGACACAAGATCGCCTGCATGCCGCGTAACGACATGGTTTCGATAACAATCGTGACCTACAACAGTGGCCGGTTCATAAAGCGGTGTTTGGAATCGGTTCTTGAACAGCGGTATCCGAATCGCGAAATCATCGTGATCGATAACGCTTCGACGGATGGCACGACGGATATCCTGGAACAGTTCGACGACCGCGTCAAGATCATTTACAACGACGAGAACATTGGCTTTGCCGCTGCGCAAAATCAGGCAATCCAGCTCTCCCGCGGTGAATGGATCTTAACGCTGAACCCTGACGTCCTATTGATGACGGGCTTCATACAGGAACTCGTAGACGCGGGTAAAGCCGACCCCAAGTGCGGCACCGTCTGCGGAAAACTGCTAACCATCCTTGCCACCTTTGATCTCCCGGAACAACAACTGGTGGATTCCACCGGTATCTACTTCACGCCCATGCTCCGCCATCTGGACCGTGGTAGCCAGGAAGTCGATAACGGTCACTACACAAAACCCGAGTACGTCTTCGGTGCCACCGCTGCGGCAGCGCTGTATCGCCGCACGATGATCGATGACATCTCTTTGGATGGCGACTTCTTCGATCCGGACTTCTTTGTTTATCGCGAAGACGCCGACGTTGCCTGGCGCGCGCAGTTGATGGGTTGGCGCTGTGTCTACACACCGGACGCCCGCGGCTACCACGTACGCAACGTTCTCCCCGGTAACCGCCGGGCTTTGCCGCCTGCCATCAACATGCATTCGGTGAAGAACCGGTTCCTGATGCGCATCAAAAACATCACGCCGGGGCTGTACCGTCGCAACTGGGCATCGATCACTACGCGCGACCTGGTCGTTTTCTCGGCCTGTCTGCTGCGTGAACACAGTTCGCTCAAGGCGTTCTGGTACATTGCGTCGAACTGGCGCCGCTTCATGCAGAAGCGTGCGGAGATCATGAGCCGCATGCGTGTGGATGAAGAGTACATGGCAAGCTGGTTTTCCTACGAACCTGTATCGAAACCTGCTCCAAGGTTCGCCTCGCAATTGAGCGCCGTCAAAGCGCAGCGGGAAGCGTCCTCCAGCCGTGCTGCGGAAGACACCGGCCGGACCAGCATCCCTGCAAGCGCCAAGAAACGCCGGGCATAATCAAGAGGCGTGAAGATCGCCCTTCTTGGAACCCGTGGCATCCCCGCCAACTATGGCGGCTTTGAGACCTTTGCCGAAGAACTGGCCCCGCGACTCGTCGACCGGGGCCATTCTGTTACCGTCTACTGCCGCAATCGCCACACCGCGCCCAAGTACAAAGGCGTCGATCTCGCGTACTTGCCGACCATCCGCCACAAGTACTTCGACACCCTTGCGCACACCGGCATCTCGACGCTGCACCTGCTGTTCCACCGCCACGATGCAGTGCTCTATTGCAACGCCGCCAACGCGATCTTCACCTGGATGCCTCGCGTCCTCGGCATGCCAGTGGCGCTGAACGTCGACGGCCTCGAACGCAAGCGCAAAAAGTGGAACGCCCTCGCCCGCACCTGGTACCTCGCGTCTGAGTGGATGTCCACCAAGCTGCCGTCCCACATCGTGACGGACGCCGAAAAGATCCAGGAGTATTATCTGGATCGCTACAAAGCCGGCTCGACGTTCATCGCCTACGGCGCGGAGACCGGCAAGCTTCCGCAGAAGGACATCGTGGAAGGCCTCGGCCTCCGCCCCGATCAGTACTTCCTCTACGTCAGCCGCCTGGAGCCTGAGAATAACGCCCTGCTCGTCCGCGAGGCCTTCGAGAAGGTCGCCACCCCGCTACAGCTTGCCCTGATCGGCGACGCCCCGTACGCCCATGGATACATCGCCCAGGTAAAGGACACCCGCGATCCCCGCATCGTCATCCCCGGCGCGATCTACGGCGTGGGGTACAAGCAACTGCAGTCGCACTGCTACGCCTACATCCACGCCACAGAGGTCGGCGGTACGCATCCGGCATTGATTGAGGCCATGGGACGCGGCGCACTCGTCCTGTACCTGGACACGGTAGAGAACGCAGAGGTCGCGGGCGGCGTAGGCATCCCGTTCCACCACAACACGCTCGTCGACGTCCTCAAGGAGACCCTACGCATGCCGCAGCACGAGCGGGACGCGCTGGGGGCGGCCGCCAGAGCCCGGGTAGAGCAGCGCTACGGCTGGGAAAAGGTCACCTCCGACTACGAACATCTTTTTGAGAAATTATTGAGCAAACCTTGAGCCGCGATTCCGCCGAAACCCGCTAAAACTTAGACAGGAGAGTCCACACGGGTTTATGCCGGATTTCGAATTTGAACGGGCCATTCAAACACTAGAGACCTTGCGCAGCACCGTAGAGCGCAACTACCGTGAGTCCCAAGAGACGGGAAACACAGGCAAAGCCAACATGGCGTTGAAGCAGTTCGCCGTGCGCGTACGCTCCATCCGCGCCTCGCAACCCGAAGCGTATGCCGAATGGGTCAAAGGCAACGCCCGCTTTCTGAGGGCCGTTGAAGAGGGCCGCAACCCCATTCTTTGCTAAAAGCGATATAAGATCGTACGCAAATGCGTTTTTGCGTTCTGATCTGTATCGCCCCGGCGCTCCTCTTCGCGCAAGTCAAAACCGAAGTTCCCCCGGTCATTCCTACGGCTAAGCCCGTGACGGTGGAACGCATCAAGATCCACGGCAAGTCGCTCGAAGGCAACCTCGAAGGCAACGCCGTCGATCGCGATGCCATCGTCTACTTGCCGCCCAGCTACGCCAAGGACAAAAAGCGCCGCTACCCCGTCGTGTACGCGCTGCACGGGTACTCCATCGGTGCCGAGCAATGGTCCGGCGAGATCCACACACCGCAAACGGTGGAAGGCGCGTTCGCCCAAGGCGCGCAGGAAATGATCGTCGTCCTGCCGGATTCGAAGACCGTCCACAACGGCTCGATGTACTCGAGTTCCGGAACCACCGGCGACTTTGAAAACTATGTCGCGCAGGACGTAGTCGCCTACATGGACTCGCACTACCGCACCATACCGCAGCGTTCCGCTCGCGGCCTCGTGGGACATTCCATGGGCGGCTATGGCGCCACTCGCATCGGCATGAAGCACGCCGATGTCTTCGGCAGTTTGTACATCATGAGTCCCTGCTGCCTCGCCCCCATGGGCAGTGGCGGACCTGTGAATCCAGCCTTTGCCAAAGCCATCGAAGAGGTCAAGACCCCCGCCGACTCGGCCAAGCTACCCTTCGGCGCACGCGCGCAACTGGCGTCTGCGTCCGCCTGGTCGCCCAACCCCAAGAACCCGCCGCTGTACCTCGATCTCCCGGTCAAAGACGGTGTCGCGCAGCCTGCTGTACAAGCCCGCTGGGCCGCCAACGCTCCGCTCGCCTTCGTCGATCAGTACATCAGCAGCCTCCGCCGCTACAAGGCCATCGCCATCGATGTCGGCGACAAAGATGGACTCAAGGCAGGCTCTCAGCAACTGCACGACATCCTCGACCGTTACGGCGTCCCCAATACCTTCGAGATCTACCAAGGGACGCACACCAGTGCCGTCGCCGTACGCTTCCAGAACTACGTCTTGCCCTTCTTTGCCCGCAACCTCTGCGGTGCCACCGCCAAAGGCTCCTGCCAGTAGAACCAGTGTTGTAACGGCTTTGGCCTTCACTTGTCTTCGATTACAGGGACTTTTTCACTTCTGCTTTTAGTTCCCGAAAATATCCATACCACTTGCGGCGAGTTGCGACGAGGTCCGGTACGAGTTGTAGACGGGTCTCGAAATCACTGAAAATCAGGTCTTCGATTTCCGTAGCAACCCCCAGCAAGTAAGCTGCGGACAGAGGCCACGTCTTCAGATCGGTATGCAGATACGTCGACTCAACACGCAGGTCCCGGTCGTTCGAATCGTCGGTGAGAAGTCGATCGGCAACAGCGTCGATATTGCAATGTGCGCCGATTTCTGAAAGGTGATTCCAAGCAGCATGTAATTTTGGGGATGTGCCGAACAGCTTCTTCTTTTTGTTGCTTCGAAACTCCTTCTCGAAAGCCTTGGGGTCCTCGGCGCGATTGAGCCAGACTTGCTGCAACTCACTTGAATAGCGCATGTAATGGGCTATCGAAGCAAATTCCACAGCGTCTCGCATCACCGAGCGGCCTTCACCCAAGCAACTGCTAAAGAATAGTTCGAAGGCAATGCGTATCTTCGCGTGCGCCTGTCCGTACAACAAAAGAGGTAACAGCTGTTTGGGCTCCGTAAGTCGCTGACAATGGTTTAGCGACAAATCAATGGCTGAATCCAGCAATAGGTAACCGCGCCAGTGCTTCTCGAAGCGGAGAATAGTTGCGAAGAAATTCCCTCTCTTTACTCTGTAGTAGTCTCGATAATGCGCGGGAATATGATGGAGTTCAAAAGGAAGCATCAACTCCTGTTCGAGCGCCTTTTCGTTCATAGCGAGTCCTCGTAGCCCCGGTTTCTAGCCGGGGCTACAGCCTAGGAATTTCCTAAAACGTCAGCTTCGCACCCAACATCGTCTGGCGCGCCGTGGAACTTACCGTTCCGCCGATACGCCCGAAGGTCGCGGAAGTCACGGTCGTCGTCGGAATACCGAACGTCGGCGTGTTGGTGAAGTTGGTCATGTCCGCGCGGATCTCAAAGCCGATCCGCTCGGTGATCCGCGTATTCTTGGCAAAGCTCATGTCCAGATTCACCCAGATGTCGCCGCGGAAGAAGTTACGTCCCGTGTTGCCCAGCGAACCTGGCGCAGGACCCGTGGCCGGCTGCACAAACTTCGCCCGCTCTTCCGGACTGAAGTACCACATGAAGCCGTTCTCGACGCGAGCCTGCCCGTCCTGCCGCGTGCATCCATTGCAATCGGCAAACGCGCCCACCGCGCTCGAAAAGCTGTTCTCACCGCTGAACACGCTAAACGGACGTCCGGACGTCGCACGGAACATGCCGCGCAACTGCCATCCGCCGATCAGCCGGTTCACCATCGGCCCAACCGTACCGCCAAACTTTTGACCACGGCCAAACGGCAGGTCGTACACAAAGGTGGACTGCAACACATGCGTACGATCAAAGTCCGACAGCGCGTAGTTCAAACGGCGATTGAAGATGTCGAACGGCGTGCTCGACGCGCTCTGCACCGCGCCAGCCGAAGCCGTGGTAAACGTCGGGTCAAAGCTGCGTGTATCGAGCGACTTCGACAACGTGTACACCGCATACACGCTGGCACCGGACGAAAACTGCCGGTTGATGCTCAACTGCAGCGCGTGATACGTCGACCAATCGTTCGAATCGATCACCGTCAAACCGCCACCAAACTGCGGATACGGATTGAAGAAAGACGGGCTAAAGCCGCTCGCCGCCGGCAGATTCTGCCCGCTCACCAAAAAGCGGCTCAACTGATTCGCGATAAACGCTACCGAGCCATTGTTCACCGACGTCAGGAACTGCCGCCGGATAAACTGCGACCCCGTCTCGCCAGCGCGAACTCGCGTATCGGCGCGCAGCAAGTTGTTCATCAGCGCACTCTCGCCACCGGCGCGAACCGTGTTGAACGCATCCAGGAACCCGTTGCGGAAGATCTCCGCCTGGTTCACGTTGTACGCGCCCATCAGGTTGTACGCACGCCGTCCGATGTAGGTGGCTTCCACCACCGTACGCCGCGCCACTTCGCGCTGGATGCTCAGGGTCCACATGTTGGTCTTGGGCGTCTGCAGGCCCGGATCGACGGCCGTCACCGAAGCATCGGAGTATGCCGTGGGCTGTGCGAGTTCGCTCGGCCGCTGCGTGGGAGGCGCCAGATTGGTGACTTCCGACAGGCGTCCGCCATTCTGCCCAAACGTACGGTTCACCACGCCGATGCTCGTGCCCGGCGTGTTCGGGAACACAAACGAGCTCAGGACGAACGTCGTGATGCGATCAAACGCCAGACGATAGTTACCACGGATCGACGTCTTGCCATTGCCGAACGGATCCCACGCAAAGCCCACTGAAGGACCAAAGTTCTTGTTCTGGTTGCCGTACAGTTGACCCGGCGTCCAGCGCAACGTGGTGGACGGAGCGGACCCTGCGGTCACCGTCTGATTCGGCCGGAAGATGCGATTGTCGGGATTCGACGGCGTACCCTTCCACTCGTACCGCAGACCGTAGTCGATCGTCAGATTCTTGCGTACCTTCCAGCTGTCCTGAATATAGAAGTCGTACTCCGGAAAGCGTGCGTCGAACTTGAAAGTATCGGCCACAAACTGATCGTTGCCCGTGCCCGCCACAAACGCGCGAGACACCGTGCCCACGCGGCCCAGAAGAAAGTTGATGTTACTTTCCAGTGCCGGACGATCCACCGCAACGTTGATGTCGTTCGGCAAACCAAACGCCGTCGGGTCGACCACGTTCACCGTACGGTCAAAGTTCACCTGCTGTCCGACGTTCACGCCGCCTACAGTACCGCGCGTATCCAGATGCTGCTGATAGCGGAAGTTGCCGCCCATCTTGATCGCATGATTGCCACGCAGCCAGGAGAAGTTCTCCACCAACTGTGCCGTCTTCAGCGTACGTTCGTTGTTGAACGTGTACACTTCCGGCAAGGTCAGGCTGTTCGGCGCGGTAAAGGTCGAACGTCCCAGATCGAAGAACGGATTCGGGAAGCCGAAGTAGAACTGGTTCCAACCGGCCACCAATTCATTGGTGATGTTCGGACTCGGGTTCGAGCGCCAGTTGGCCACCGCATTGTACGTCTTGCGATTCGTATCCACCGTACAAACCGCATCGGGGAAGCGCCGCAAACCGCCATTCACCGAGTCGCAAAGCGTATTCGCATAGCCCCACGTATACCGGCCAAAGATCGTATTCTTGGCGTTGATCACGTGATCGATACGCAGGTTCTGGTCACGCTGGCGTTCGGCTTCATCCGCGGCAAACACATAACCCGCCGTATTCAAACCATCGCCGACATCAAAGCGATTCGGCAGCGGTGTCTTCTGAATCATCGCCTGCACCGTGGGGTCCAGACCGCGCCGCGCCGGATCGGACGTCACCACGTTATACGTGGAAATCGCACGCCCCGGCAGTACATTGCCGTTAAAGTCCACCGCAGCATTCGGCGTACCTGCCGCGCCATTTTGCCCGCCAGCGACATATCGCAGCAAACCTTGACGCGCCGTCGCCGTATATACAGTGGAGGTGGTCACCTGCGTCTGCGTCGCCGCCAGACCCTGAATGTTGTAAAAGAAGAACGTCTTGTTCTTGAAGATCGGCCCGCCAATGCTCACGCCGCCGATATTCTGTACAAAGTTCCGCTTCCCAACTCGGTTAAAGTTGTTCTCCCATTCGTTCGCATTCAGGCGAGGTGTCCGGTAAAACCAAAACAACGAACCCTTAAATTGATTCGATCCCGAACTCGACACCATCGCTACCGTACCGCCGGAATTGCGCCCATATTCCGCACTCGGATTGGACGTAATGACACGGAATTCCTGCAGCATGTCAGGATTGGTACGCACGGGCGAGGAATTGGATCCGCCCGCTGATGTTTCATTGATATCGATACCGTCCAGCGTGTAGTTCCACGAACGGTCGCGAGCGCCGTTTACGTGTACGCCGCCACCCGTATTGCCACCGTTCACCACACCGGGCTGTACATTCAGCGCCGTCAGGATGTTGCGGCCACGCGCGCCAACAATCGGAATATCGCGAATCGTACGCTCGCTCAGCGTGTTGCCCAGGTTCGATGAAGAACTGGTCTGCACTTGCTGCGCCGTCTCGACCACATCCACGACATCAACGATATTGCCAACCTCCAGCCGAACGTCCACCGTAGCCGGCTGGCCAATCTGCACGCGATTTTCGCGCGAAACGAACTTCTTAAACCCCTGTGCCTCCACCGAAACCGTGTAGAGACCGGACCGTACGCTGTCGAAAAGATAAACGCCGCTATCCGCTGTTTTCACTTCAAACGCGAGGTTTGTTTCCTCGCTAATGAGTTTCACAACAACGCCGGGAATCGGCGCACCGCTTGGATCTACGACTGTACCCGTAACGCGGGAAGTCGTCCCCTGTGCATAGACCAGCCCTGCCACCAACATGGGCAGCAGCAGGACCCTTTGAAAAGCAACCATTTAACAAGCTTAACCAATGGTCGCGACGGACGCTTGCGCTTTAGGCGATCTCGAGGATGTACCCCGCTTTGCCCAAATTTCGCCCATATGTCCTGCCCAGGCGAGTCTCGACGCCCGCCGCCTCGTGGATATGGCCGCAAAAGAAGTACTCTGGCTGCTGCTCATCCAAAAAGCTCCGGATCGCCGAACTTCCAAAGTGTTTTCCAGGACCCGACGCATCGAGCGCCGTATCCTTGGGCGGACAGTGGCAAACCAGAATCAGCGGCTTATCGCTGTTCTTCCACGGCTCCAACCGTTCCGCGATCTGCGCTTCCGTGTACTCGCCCGGCGTCTCAAACGGCGTGATGTTCGAGTACCCCAGTCCTGCCATGCGATACGCTCCACCGGCCACGTCAATCGCTGTGTTGTGAAAGCTCCGCAGCCCGTACCGCTCGCAGAACCGCTCAATATCGCGATCCGACTCGTGATTCCCAGGCATCACTAGCATCGACTCCCCCTTCACCGCGAGCTTCGGACCAATGTTCTCCAATCCGCGCGCAAAGTTCGAAACGTCGCCTGCCGCGACGTACAAATCGGCATCAATCGCCATCAACCGGTCCAGAGCTTTCAAGTCGCCGTGGATGTCAGAAAAGAACAGGATCTTCAAGGTCTTCGTACTGTATCAACAGCCGCGGGGGATAATGAAAGCGGGCTTGTGAACGCTTCTTTATTCGACGCAGAGCCGCTCGCGGGGCGCCCCCTCGCCGAACGTCTTCGTCCCCAAACCATCGACGAGTACGTTGGCCAGGAACATATCCTCGGCCCAGGCAAACCCTTGCGCATGCAGATCGAGCGGGACCAACTCGGCTCCATGATCCTTTGGGGACCACCCGGCGTCGGCAAGACCACCCTTGCAGGCCTGATCGCCAAGGCCACCAAAGCCGAGTTCGTACCCTTCAGCGCCGTGATGTCCGGCATCAAAGAGATCAAGGCGGTGATGGCGGATTCCGAACGCAACCGCGCCCTGGGCCGCCGTACCGTCATCTTCGTCGACGAAATCCACCGCTTCAACAAAGCCCAGCAGGACGCCTTCCTGCCGTACGTCGAACGTGGCGACGTCATCCTGATCGGTGCGACCACCGAGAATCCGTCGTTTGAGGTGGTCGGCGCGCTACTCAGCCGCTCCCGTACCTACATCCTTCGCGCCCTCACCGTACCTGAACTCGTCCGCCTGCTCGAACGTGGCCTCACGGCGCTCAACGTTCAAGTGGCCGATCCAGAAATCCTCGAGCAAATGGCCCTGCTCGCCAATGGCGATGCCCGCTCGGCTTACAATTTGCTGGAACTCGTCGCCGCCGGAGCCATCGACGGCATCATCACCCGTGAGACTTTAGAAGATTCCACCCAGCGGAAGATGCTGCTCTACGACAAGGGCGGGGAAGAGCACTTCAACCTGATCTCCGCCCTTCACAAGTCCGTACGTTCGAGCGATGTCGATGCCGCGCTGTACTGGCTGGCCCGCATGCTCGAAGCCGGTGAAGACCGCATGTACCTCGCTCGCCGCCTGGTCCGTATGGCCGTCGAAGACATCGGCATGGCGGACCCCCGAGCGCTCGAACAATCCATCGCCGCTCAACAAGCCGCGCACTTCCTGGGCATCCCCGAAGGCGACCAAGCTCTCGCACAGATCACCATTTACCTGTCGCTCGCCCCCAAGTCTGACGCGGGCTACAAAGCCCTGGGACTCGCCCAGCAAACCGTAGAAAAGCGCCCCGCCGACCCTGTCCCCATGCAGTTACGCAATGCCGCTACGAAGTCGATGAAAGCCTGGGGGTACGGCAAAGGGTACCAGCACGCACATCAGTTTGCCGGGGCATTGAATATTATGGATTGCTTGCCAGAAGCGTTACTAGGTACTCGCTTTTACGAGCCCAAAGACGCGGGCATGGAAAAGCGCTTGGCTGAACGGCTGGAAGAGATTCGCAAATGGCGCGAAGAGCAGAAACGCGAGCAGAGTTGAGTCCCGCTGCTACACTGAAAGTCGATTCACCCTTTGAGGGGACGTAGCTCAGTTGGATAGAGCGGCCGCCTCCTAAGCGGCAGGCCGGCAGTTCGAATCTGCCCGTCCCCACCACTCACTCTTCAGTCCTCACCCATCTCCGCCAACAGCGCCGTCTCAAACACCTGCCCGTTGTATACCAACCGCGCCGCGACATCGCGCTTCACATCCATGCCCGCCACCATCATCGCCGTGGCGTACGCATCAGCTTCCATACAACTCGCATGCAGGACACTCACCGTCCAAGGCAACCGCCCGCACGACACGGGCCTGCATGTACGAGGGTCAATCGTGTGGCCGTACAACTCGCCGTTGTACACAAAGTGCCGCAAGTAATCGCCCGAAGACGCGATCGCCAGATCGCACAACGCCACCATGGCGCGAGGCTCGCCTTCCATCTCCACCCACCATGGCTGCCCATCCGGCTTCACACCGCGACCCTTCAACTCGCCGCCAATCTCTACCAGGTAAGACCCTACACCGCAGCCATCCAGATACCGCGCCACCAAATCCACCGCGTACCCTTTTGCGATCGACGACAGATCGATCGTGACACTGCGCGTCAACCGCCGTACACGCCGCCCCGCGACATCCAACTCCAGATGTTGATACCCCACCTCGCGCCGTACCTGCGCAATCTCAGCCTCCGTCGGTGGCGACGTACGCCTCTCCTGATGTGGACCGAACCCCCACAAATCCACCGCCGGACCCACCGTCGGATCGTACGCGCTGCCCGTCTCTGCGGCGATTCGCATCGCGCACGACAGCACCTCAAAAAACTCAGGTGCAAGGTCATGCCACTCCCCATGCGGACCCCGATTCACGCGGCTCACATCCGATTCCGGCTCCCACGTACTCATCTGCGCGATCACCAGGTCCAGTTGCCGCTCAATGCCCGCAAGAAGTTCCGCACCCTCGGACACCCCCGCCACGCGAACCTGCCAGTTCGTGCCCATCGTATGGCCGCCCAGACAAAAAACATCCCCGGCTGCGGGTAGATCTGGGATCTCCGCAAGCCGGGGAATGTAGATGCGTGTTGCTTCTTGCAAACTACCGATCTTATTACTGCGGCAACACCTCAAGTGTGGCCACATAGCTCGCGCGGGACCCGCCGACGTTCGCCGTCGCATTCAGCCAGTACATGCCCGCTTCGGTAAACGGAACCGTGAACATCCCGTCGGCATCCGTTTTCAACTGCAGTTCTTTGAGGTTGTCGCGATACCGCTTGCCACCAGGAGCCACCGTCACCGTGATGTTCGCCGCCGGCTTGCCGTCTACCAGAAACCCAAACTTCGCCTTCTCACCCGCGAACAGATCGTTCGGGTGCGTCTCCGCCACCAACTCCAAGCCCTTGCCCGTCGGCTCCAAAACCTTGCGGGTCGGCTTGCCCGCCGTGACAAACACTTCGATGCGCTGGCTCATCCCGCTCTTCTGCAGCTTCGCTGCGTTGGCCGGAATCTCCTTGTCCGCATTCGCCGCCGGACCCCGCCACCGCTTGGTTTCGCCGTTCTCTTCCCAGGACGCCATGACCGACTGGTTCACCACCGCGAACTTGTACGTCCCGGATTTCTCCAGCTCGACGTCAAAGGTGCTCCGGTACTTGCCCGTGTTCAGAAACTGCGGCTTCAACACCGAACCATCCGGTGCGATTGCCGTCAGATTCTCCAAGCGCATCGGCACGTGCTCGAAGTAAAACAGGTCGTTCGAAATCGCCGCGTCGATCGTCACCCACTTGTCGTCGCCTGAAAATACAGTGGCCGACGGCAGCAGCCATGCACGATGTGCGTGCGCCGACGTAGCCAGCGCGACGGCCAGCGTAACGGACTTCAGGAAGTTGGTCTTGGCAAACATCATATTGTTCTTCTTCGAAAAAACTCGATCCTCTACGGTGTCACCGTCACTTTGACGGCCCCCAGTTCTGTCGTACCTTGTGCGCTTTGGCTGTTGTTGCCGCCGCGCTTGGCAGGCCACTCAAATGGCACCCGCAATAGTTCACGGCCGCCCACTTCGCGCGCCGCCTCAATCACAAACTCATACGACCCCGGCGCAAGCGTCTTCGCTCCGGCAAAGCTCAACGTGTGTGACCCCGCGGCTCGTGTTGCCCCGCTCACTCCGTCCACTGGCATCGTCAACTCACGGCCGGACTTCCGCCACCACTGCCGAAGATCCTTCAGCCACGTCGTGCCGGACTTCCGTCCCTTCGGACGCACGTCGTACCAGACGGCCACATTCTGCACAAAGCTCTGGTCCGGCTTCTCGATCCACATCGCGACGTACGGCCGGTGGTACTCGGCTACGTTCATCTTCGGGATTTCAAGCGAGACATTGAGATCAGCCGCCATCGCCGCAGCGGCGGCGGGCAGGGAAACTGCGACAAGCTTCTTAGAGTTCATTTGCGTGAGCTACCTGTGGATAAAAATGACGATCACCATCACCGGCAAGACAAAACCAATCGAAACCGCCGGCCACGTAAACGGCCGGTTCTTCGCGTGCAGTTGCAGCAACAGCAGTCCCGTAACGCAGAAGATAATGCTCGCCACCGCGAACACATCCAGAAACCACACCCATGCCGTACCCGTGTTGCGGCCCTTATGCAGGTCGTTCAGGTACGACACCCAACCCCTGCTGGTAGATTCGTGATGCACCGCACCACTATCCAATTGCACCGTCAACCACGTATCCGACCCTGGCCCAGGCATCCCGACGTAAACTTCGCCGCTCTGCCATTCCACACTCTTCGGGACTACACCCAGTTCCGATCGCAACCAGTTTGCAACTGGCTCGGGCAGATCCGCTTTCTGTGCTTCCGCAGCCCGCAAAGACTTCTGCAAGTCCGCCGGCAGTACCGCATCACGCTTGGTCACCACCGGCGATGCTTCAATCGCCGACGCGTGATTCAGAGTGATACCCGTAATGGCAAACAGGATCATACCAATCAGCGAAATCGCCGAACTGACCCAATGCCATACGCGTACCTGCGTCCACCAAAATGCTTTTCTGCTCTGCCGCATGCCGATGAGTGCTACAACCCTGGAATTGTAAAATCGTTGCTGTGGTTTTAGCTCTGCAACTGACTTGCACAAGAGAGCTCAGAGTCAATATACGACTCTTTCAGTCGCGAATGCAACTGGAGATTGAAACTTATCGGCTCAAACCACCATCAACGGTCATGGCAACCAAAAAGGCGGCCGGCAAAAAGGCAGCCAAGAAGACAGGCGATAAGAAGATCGAAAAGGTGATGGGCGAATACAAGCGCGGCAGCTTAAAGTCCAGCAGCGGCGATAAAGTCACCAGCCGCAAACAGGCCGTCGCCATCGCACTGAGCGAAGCGCGCGAAGCGGGCGCGGACATACCCGAAAAGAAGAAGGCCCCGCGCAAAGCCAAGAAGAGCTAACGCGACGGCAGCCAGACATAGAACGTCGCGCCATCCCCCGGGCGACCCTCCGCCCGGATCGTACCGCCATAGCGCGACACCACACGCTGGCAAATCGCCAACCCCAAACCCGTGCCCGCGTATGCATCCTTGTGCAGCCTCTTGAACAGCCCAAAGATACGCTCCGCGTACACCTGCTCGAACCCGATGCCGTTATCGCGGAACGTCAGCAGCCATCCGTTCCCACTAGCCTCCGCCGCGATCTCAATCCGTGGCGGCACGCCTTCCCGCGCATACTTCAGCGAGTTCGACAGCAGGTTTTGGAACACCAGCGCCAACTGCGCGGCATCTCCTCGAGTCTGCGGCAGCGTACCCCGGTGCTCCACCACAGCGCCCGTCTCTTCAATACGATTCGCCAACGTCTCCAGCGCCAGCCGCAGAGACTGATTGAGGTCCGCCGTAGCCTCGACATCTTCCGCATGGATCGTACGCGAAAACGAGAGTAGATCCTGAATCAGTTGCTCCATGCGAACCACACCCTTGCGGATAAAGTTCGCATAGTCCACCGCCTTCGTATCTGTACCCAGGTATCGCTTCGTCAGCAACTCGGTATAGATGCCAACCATCCGAAGAGGCTCTTGCAGATCGTGGCTGGCCACATACGCGAACTCTTCGAGCTCCCGGTTCGCGCGCTCCAATTCCTTTCGTGCGACAACCTGCGCCGTCACTTCATTGGAGACCGCGACCACGCCCCACACGTTTCCATCCCGATCGCGCAAGGGATGGTACACCACGTTGAACCAGTGATCGCGGATCGTACCGTCCCCCTTCTGGTCGTACGGGACATAGAAGTCCGTCGCGACAAACGCCTCACCTGTCTCCAGCACGCTGTCGAAAGCCTCAAACACATGGGACCCCAACTCCGGCAGCAGATCACGCAACGGCGCACCGATCCGCAGCCGCTTCTGCACCAAAGACTCAAACGTTGGGTTGGCCATCTCGATGACCAGGTCGCGACCCCGAAACACCACAATCGCTACTGGTGCCTGCGCAAACACCTGCTGCAACTTTTGCTCGCTCTGCGCCAGTTGCGACTCAGACTTCGCCCGCTCCAAGCTCTCCCAGCAACGGCTCGCCACCGCCAGCACCAACTCGCACTCGTCCTTGGTCCAATGCCGTGGTGTACTCGAATGCACGGAAAGCATGGCCAGCGGCTTCCCACGTTTGTGCAAAGGCGCACAGAGCGACGCGCGAATCCCCAACCGCCGCATGACATGCACGGCATCGCCAACCAGGTTGCTATCGGTTTCGCTATCGACCACGGACACCAGGTCCCCTTGACGGATCGCATCCTGAAACTGCGGCGCCAAGTCCGTCAAGCGGAATGGCACCGTGATGTCGATCGCCGGATCGCGATTGTACGCCCCCACCACCTGATAGCTCGTTAACTGCGGATCAGTCTCGATGTAGGAACACCGCCCGGCGTCCAGATGCACCGCCAGCATCATCGCCGCGCTACTCACAATTTCACGCGGGTCCGACAGATTGCGGATCACGTCCTCCAACGCCAGCAGGAACGCCGTCCGGTGCTCTGCCATCTTTTGGAACGTGATGTCCAGGCTCACGCCCAGCGCTCGTGCCGGCTGTCCAACAGCATCGGCAAACACGCTCGCGCGGCACAGCAGCCACCGTACCTCGCCGCCCGTACGAACCACCCGGAACGTCGTATCCAGCGGCTTGCCCTTCACCAGCGAACTCAGTACGGCCATGCGAACTCGCTGCCGGTCCTCAGGATGAATGAATCGTTCGGCTAACGCAATCGACGGCGTTTCCTCTTCGCTCGCCCCAAGCAGCGCATGCAACTCCTGCGACCAGGACAAGTGGCCACTCGCAAAGTCCAGATCCCAGATCCCAAGCCCGGCCGCAGCCTGCGCCAAACGCAACCGCCCCTCGCTATTGCGTAGCGCCTCTTCCGTAGCCCGCCGCTCTGTGATGTCGGCATGCACGCCCACCCACTCCCGAATGGAACCGTCGCTCTCCAGTACAGGCACAGCTCGCACCAAAAACAGCCGGTACACGCCATCATGCCGCCGCACCCGGTGCTCTACCTTGTACACCGCACGTTGCGCAACAGACCGGTTCCACGCGTCGATCGTCGGCTGCAGATCGTCAGGATGCAGCGCCTTCGACCATCCAAAGCCCTGATATTCGTCGTACGTCTGGCCAGTGAACTCGCCCCACGCGGGCTGCTCGCCTTCCATCTCACCCTTGGCGTTGTTGGTCCAGATCAGGTCGGTCACCGCGCGTACGATCGTGCCGAACCGCTCCTCGTTATGCCGCAGCGCCAACTGCTGCCGCTTCCGCCACGTGATGTCCTGCACGGAGAAGAACCGGCAATGCGTAGTCGGGCACGTCGCCATGCGCCATTCGGTTTCTACCGTACGCCCGCTCGCCGACTGCAGTTGTACCTCAAGCGTCGAAGGTGCGGGGTCGTGCAACAGGCGGTGCGCCTCAGTCGTCCCCACCAGCGTGTGCAATGGCGTACCTTGCAGCGCGGCGGCGGTCTGTGCAGCCAATTCGCCGAATGCCGTATTGGTCTCTGTGATGTTGCCCGAAGGATCTACCACCACCAGACCTACCGGCGCGGCGGCAAAGATGGCCTGATAGCGATCAAATTCGGACATTGCTTGATTTTAATCCCGGCGCGCTTACCTCCGCCCGGCCGAACCAATCAACACTGCCCCCCAGGCAATTCCCTGCGCACACAGGATCAGCGCGGCCAGCGCCCGCCGCAGCGCGTACACAGCCCGGTCTCCATGCAGCCGCAACTGCTCCAGCACCTCCTGCGCCGCCACCTCGAAGTACCGGTTCACCGGGTAAAGTCGCGTTGCATCCCAGCTCTGCCGGTCCTCGAGGACGCGGTCATACGGCGTTGCCGCCCCACGCCAAATCGCCCGATGCAACCCCGGATGCGTCGCCGCAAAGTCTTCAATCGCTGCCTCGACATACGTCCGCGAAGTCAGCCGCCGCGTCTCGGGCCGCGTCACCGGGTAGTTGGCCGATCCATTGGGCCCCGGCGTATGCTCCGGCCCAAACGTTTCCAGGCCGGACTCGCGCACCGCACGGTACACCTTGGCTGCCGCGTCGTTCTGCACTTTCAGATCTTTGGAGATCACCGTTCGCCACGCCATGATCCGTTCGCTCGCTACACCCTTCGCGAACCCCAGCGCGGCAATCGCTATCCCCAACGTCACGGTCACCACTGCGGCCAACGCGCACAAAGCGTGCAGCACACCGCCCAGTGGCGCGTACCGCTTCCACAACACAGGCGTGTACGCCGCGCTCCACCACGAAACCGCCGCAACCAACACGCAGATCCCTAGCGACACCCCGAACTCCCGTGGCGCCAGGACGCTCATCGCGCGCACAGCAGCCACCAGCAGAGACACCGCATCGGTGATCAATGTCACTTGTTCCGGCCTTCCGTAGCCTCTAATGTAAACACAGTGCCCGGCACAAAGTGGACCTCATTGCCTTCCGCCATCACCGTGAGCCCAAGCACCACGCCTGCCCCCGCACCGGCGGCCGCTCCTGTCGCCGCTCCCTTGCCGCCACCTTTGATCGCACCCCAAACGCCGCCGATCGCGCCGCCCACCGCACCCACCAGAAACGCCTTCTTCTTCGACGTAGACCCGATGATGCGATTCTCCTCGTCCACACCCTTCACGCCTTTCGCATTCGTGACGTCCTTCAGGTCCGCCTGAATAGGCAATGGCTTACCGCCTGGCGCTAACGTGATGGTCTCGAACTGAAACCCGATCTTGCTCTGCTTCTTCTTCCGTTCGATCCTGGTGATGTGGCCGCTCAACACAGCGCCATCGTACGGTCCGCCTTCCACCTTCGCCGTAAAGGCATCCTTCTCCTTCGACGTCTTCGTACTAATCGTGGACAGCAGTCGCGCACGCAAAGTCCCGCCATGGAAGGAGTCCGACACCCGTTTCGCGGGAGGCACGACAACACCACCTCCGCTACCGTGATTCGGTTTGGGTCCCGGTGATGCCGGCTCCTTCTCTTCTGTCTGTTTGGCTGCTTCCTTGGTAGCAGCCGCGGGCTCCTGCTTCTGCGGAACTGGAATCGGTGGTGTATCTGCCTTCGGCGGATTCGTACCCTCCGTCCCCGCCTGCCGGACCTCCGGCGCACGGCAGCAGGACCAGAACAGGTACGACCCCGCGCCACCCAACAACAGAATCGCGCCACCGAGCGCCAACAGTATGTACTTCGAATTGCTCTTCGGCTTTGCACCAGCGACAGCCAGCGCCGACCCGCATTCCGGACACCGCGCTCTCGACCCCGCTACAGAGATCGATTCCCACGCATCCGCCTTCCGGCACCGTCCAAAGTTCCGGCATAATCCTGTGTCCATACGCGCGACTCTCCCTTCGTGTGTCGGCACCCGTCGAATCATCACGCTAGCCATTTATTTCGGTCTGTGAAATAATCAGTGCATGAGCAGCACCGACGTCCAAGTCGCCGAACAGTGGGAAGAGTTCGTCAAAGACCGCTACGACCCGAACAAAACGAAGGAAGAGTTCCGGAATTACGAAAAGGCCACGCCCGGCGTACGCGAGTTCTACCGCGAAAATCACGCCAAGCAAACCGTGGACTTTGTCGCCGCCAAAAAGAAGAATTACATGGCGCTCGACAAGAAGCGGATGGGCATTTGGGAGGCTATGGCATTCCTCGACACCCTGGTCGACGATAGTGACCCCGACACGGACCTAACGCAGGTTGCTCATGCCTTGCAGTCCGCAGAAGCCGCACGCAAAGACGGCAAGCCGGACTGGTTCGTGCTCACGGCCTTCATCCACGACCTTGGCAAGATCCTCTGCTCCTACGGCGAACCTCAGTGGGCCGTCGTCGGCGACACCTTCCCGGTGGGCTGCGCGTTCTCCGATCGCATCGTGTTCCCGCAGTTCTTCGCCGCCAACCCGGACGCGACCGACCCTCGCTACAACACCTTGTACGGCAAGTACGAACCCGGTTGCGGACTCAAGAACGTCGACATGTCCTTCGGCCATGACGAGTATCTGTACCACGTCACCAAGGACTATCTGCCCGAACCCGCGCTGTACATGATCCGTTACCACTCTTTCTACCCGTGGCATCGCGAAGGCGCCTATGAGCACCTGCTCGACGCCAAGGATCGCGAAATGCTGCCCTGGGTCAAGGAATTCAACCCCTACGATCTCTACTCAAAAAGCGACAGCGCTCCCGATGTGGAAGCGCTGCGGCCCTACTACAACGATCTGATCAACAAGTACTTCCCGGAAAAGCTGAACTGGTAAACCGGGTTCACTTGCCAAAGCGCTCATACGCGCCAGGCTCTTTCCACCAATACCCTTCCAATTCCCGCACCGGATCGTACTTCGGATTCGGCTGCGGGAATTTTGCTTTCACTTCCTTCAGCCACGCCTCCAGCGTCCCGTTCAGATCCTTCGCCCGCGCCGCCTGCGCGCTCGCCAGATCGTACTGCTCGCCCACATCGGACTTCAGGTTATACAACTCCACGTGGTTGTCTTCATGAAAGCGAATCAGCTTCCAATCCCCCAGCCGAACCGCGCTCGCCGGACGCCCCAGTTGATTGCTGTAGTGCGGATAGTGCCAGAACAACGGCCGTAACTTCGGAGCCGTCTTCGCACGCAACACCGGCGCGTAACTCTGCCCGTCCACCTTGGGCAACCCAGCGCTCACGCCAGCTAGCTCCACCAGAGTAGGGAAGTGATCCACGCTGATCACCGGGGTCTCATCCACGACACCCGCACGTACGCCAGGACCCTTCACAATCAGCGGCACACGAACCCCGCCTTCGTACACATGGCCCTTGCCTTCGCGCAGCGGCCAGTTCGATGTTGTAGGCTTCAGCTTCCACTCCGGCGCACTCAATCCACCGTTATCGGAGGTAAACAGGATCACCGTACGATCGGCAAGCCCGTTATCCTCGATCGCCTTCACTACCTTGCCCACAGCATCGTCCAGGCTCTGGATCATCGCCGCATAAATTGGATCGTTATGCCGCGCCCCCGACACGATCTTGGCCGAGAACTTCTCGATGTACGCCTTCTTCGCCTCCAGCGGCACATGCGGCGCAAAGTGCGGGACATACGCAAAGAACGGCTTGTCCTTATTGCGCTCAATGAACCCCGCTACTTCTTCGCCAAGGCGGTCCGTAATGTACTCGCCGGGCTTGCCCTCAAAAATCTGCCCGTCCGGACCCGTCTTCCAGCCTGGATAAAAGTAATTACCCGCCGCGCGCTCCGGGCTGAACACAAAGTCAAACCCCTGCGAATCCGGCTTGAACCCCTTGCCGCCCAGATGCCACTTGCCGAACTGCCCGCTTACGTACCCCTTGGCCTTCAACGCCTCGGCAATCGTCACTTCCTCATGCGGCAACTGCTGTACGCAATCCTCCGCAATCAGCTTCGAATATGGCGTGGGATGCTTCCCCGGCAGATAATTGGTGATCCCCAACCGCGCCGGGTACTTCCCCGTCATGATGCTCGCCCGCGTGGGCGAACACACCGGACAGGCCGCGTACGCATTGGTAAACTTCACGCCCTGCGCGGCCAGCTTGTCGATGTTCGGCGTCTCATAGAACTTGCTGCCGAAGCAAGCCAGATCCGTCCAGCCGAGGTCATCCGCCAGAATGAACACAAAGTTCAAAGGCTTGCTCTGTGCAAGCGCGCTTGCCGCTCCAGCCGCACCCACTGCCGTCGTCAAAAACGTACGTCGATTCATATGCACCTTAAAACTCCACCTTCAACCCAAGCTGATTCACGCGAGCCGCCAGCGCACTGCTGATCACGCCAAACGTCGGCGCCCCCAAGCTCCGGCCGGGAGCCTGAAAGTTCGTACGGTTTGCCACGTTCAAAGACTCTGCACGGAATTGTACATTGCCCGATTCCTTGAACCGGAAGTTCTTGAGCAGCGACACGTCCAAATTCAGTAACCCCGGCCCCGTCAGAATCGAGCGAGCCGAGTTGCCAAACCGGAACGCAGCCGGCGCCGCAACCGCCGTCGTATCAAACCAACGCTGCGGCGTACGCTCACTCACCGGCAACGTCGGATCCCGCAGCAGATCCACCCGTTGCGGACCCGGATTGAACGCATTCGTCGTGTTCGCCTGCGTCACCAACCCAAACGGACTCCCCGCCTGCGCAATGAGAATCGCGCCCACTGTCCAGCCACCCAAGAAACGATTTCCGCGAGCGAACGGCAGTTCGTACACCGAACTCACCGCCAACCGTTGCCGTACGTCGTTGCCCGACAGCGAACGATCCGCCCGGCGATTGTAGAAGTCCTGATACCCCGGCGTAATCGCGCCCACCTCAAAGTCAGAATTCACATCGTCAATGAACTTCGACCACGTGTAGTTGGTCAAAAAGCTCAAGCCCTTCGAAAACCGCTTTTCGACCTTCAAGTTCAGCCCGTGATAGTTCGAGTTGCCCCACATCGGCGACAACAACGTCACATTGCCGAACTGCGGGAACGGCCGCCGTACCTGCGCATTGCCCGGCCCCAGCAGCGCCGTCGGAACCTGATTGATATTGGTGTTTGGCGCGTACAGCTTATGTCCCACATTGCCCAGGTAAGCGGCTTCCACCACGATGTTGCCAGCCAGTTCCTGCTGCAACGAGAAGTTCCACTGCTGCGAGTACCCCAATGCGCGATCCTGCCCGATGTAGGTCGGCGCAAACCGTACCTGTGATCCCACCGGCACCGCGCCAAACCCCGCATTCAGCACCAGCGGTACCGTCGCTGGAAAGCCAGTCGCCAACGTGAACGGCGACGTCACGCCATTGTCAGGTGAGCTGTAATCCCCGCTGACTTCAAACCCCGCGCTCGCCGTATTCGACCCCGGAATCGGAGGCCCAAAGTAGATCCCGTACCCGGACCGCACCAGCAGCCGGCGGTTCTGCCAAGGCTTCCACGCAAAGCCTACCCGAGGCGCGATGTTGTTGTAATCCCCGCGGTACACCTGCGATCCCAAATCACCCAAGCCGGCAAACGTCACCACACCCGGCGTACCCGACACCGGATTCACCGCTGCGGTATCAAACGAGTTCTGCCGGTTATTCGCATCCACCCGAGGCGTATGCGTCTCCCACCGCACGCCCAGATTCAAGGTAAAGTTCCGCGTCACCTTCCAGTCGTCCTGCAGGAACGCCGCATAGTACGAAGACCGCCGGTTCAGGATGTCTGTATCCTGAATCCGCCCGCTAATCGGCAGCCCCAGCAGCAGGCTTGCAATCGAGTTCCCGCCGACATTGTTCAGCGCTGTCGTCTGCGGACTAAAGCTCAAGCTTCCCGAAGACAATGCGTTCAAATCATCGACATTCTGCCCAAACCGTCCCTCGCCGCCGAACTTCAGCGAATGCCCTTTCAGCAGCAGGCTGAACACATCCACCACATGCGTATCCCGAATCGGCGTCTGAATCCGCTGTTGCGTACCGTTGCCCATGTTCACAAAGCCCGCCGCCACCACTTGCGGAAAGGCGGTACCAGACACGCCCTTCAATCCCAATCTTGCCGGCCAGTTTCCCTCGCCCAGCAACGTATCCTGCCGGAACCGCCGCGGCTGATAGTTGAACCGAACCTCATTCACCGCGCGGCTCCCAAAGTTCCGCACATACGTACCCAAAAAGCTGTACGCCCGGCGCGATGACACAGACCCATTCGGATCTGCAGCCGCTTCATCAAACGCCGCCGTCGTATCGGTGGGGAAGTTGTGCAGCACCATCCGGAAGCTCAACCGCGAGCTGTCATTCAGGATGTGATCCACCTTGGTCGTCCAGGTCGTCAGATTGAGGTTGGTGGACGCATTCCGGCTAAAGTTATTCGCGCCCGCCAGGTTCGACGCTGCCTGATTCGGCAGCGGATAGTACGTGGCCAACTGCCGCCCCACCGCGTCGATGCGAGCCGCCGGAATCACATTCCCGGCGAACGGCTGCCGTGTCAGCGGATCGTAAATGGTCGCGTTTCCCGCCGCCGAAAAATCCCCCGTACGCTGCGCCGCCGTCGGAACCGTCAGTACGCGAGTCGCACCCAAGCGCTGAATCTGCCACTCGTTGGAGCTAAAGAAGAACGTCCGGTTTTTGACGATCGGTCCGCCTGCTGTCAGACCAAAGATGTTGTACCGCAGCGGAGCCTTACGAGCCGAAAAGAAGTTCCGCGCATCGAGCGCGTCATTGCGAAAGAACTCATACGCGCTACCGTGGAACTTGTTCGTCCCAGACCGCGTGGTTACGCTCACCACACCACCGCTCGAATTTCCGAACTCCGCCGAATAGTTGTTCTGCTGGATCCGGACCTCCTCCACAGACTCCACCGGCGGATTGAACAGCGCCTGCGGAATCTCCAGCGCGACATTCGACGCATTCACCCCGTCGAGCAGCCACTGCTGCTGATCCCCGCGCGACCCCGCCACCGACACACGGGGCCGAATCACGTCGCCCGTGATGTACACGGCGTTGCCCATCAGCTTCAGCAAGTCGCCGACCCGCCGCCCGTTAATGGGCATGTCCCGCACCGTCTTGTTCTCGATAAACTGTCCCACAGTCGCCGTCTCAGACTCCAGCAACTGCGCCTCCGCCGTCACCGCGACCGACTCCGTGACATTCCCCACCGGCAAGGTCAGGTCCAGCCGCGTGACGCGACCCGTCTCCACCAGCACCCCCGTCTGGCTCACCCGTTGGAACCCGCTCAACTCCGCCGAAACGTCGTACTTTCCGGGAGCAAGCGGCGCCACCCGGTACTCCCCGTCCGTCGACGTAACGACGTTCAAACTCACTCCCGTCGCCTGGGAAGCCACGGTGATCTTCACGCCGGACAGCCGCGCGGCGCTAGGGTCGGCGGCGATGCCTGTCAAGCCGCTATTGCTTTGTGACCAAGCACTTAGCGACAGAAAAAGAATTGGTAGAAGGACGCTTCGCATGATATATAATAAATCCTATCTAGTTTAGTATATATACACTCGACAAGATTAGTAAAGAAAAACGTGCGACAGCCTGACGATCCTCGCTGCTACCCTGAACCTGTCGTGACCAGACTTTTGTTCCCCATCCTCGCCATCCTGTCCATGGCCCTCGTCATCCCCGTAGCCACCGCGAAAGACCGCAAAGCCAAGAACGTCATCCTCTTCCTCGGCGACGCCGGAGGCATCCCCACGCTTCACGCCGCCAGCATCCATGGCTATGGCGCCCCTGGCAAGCTCTTCCTCCACCAGATTCCCAACATTGGTCTTTCCGAGACCTCGCCCGTCGGAGCCTGGGTCACCGACTCCGCCGCCGGCATGACCGCCATCGTTACCGGCCAAAAGACCCGCAATAACGTCGTCTCCCAATCCGCCGATGCCGTACCCGGCAAGTCCGACGGCGCGCCGCTCAAGACCATCCTCGAGTACGCAGAAGAGCACGGTCTCTCCACCGGCGTCATCTCGAATACGTCAATGGCCGACGCCACCCCCGCCGCCTGCTACGCGCATGCCAACCACCGCCGCAAGTTCGCCGAAATCGTGGCGCAAATCGCCAAGCCCCGCTTTGGCGACGGCGTGGACCTCGTCATCGGGGGCGGCCGCAAGGGGATCCTGGACGCCACCAAAGAAGCCGGCCATGACTTTGCAGGTGCTCTCACCGCCAAAGGCTACACGCTCTACGACCGTCCTGAGCAGGTCCCGGCCTCGAACGCCCGTCGCATCGTGGCACTCTTCGACGCCCCCTACGACCCTCAGCCAGTGGTCGAAAAAGCCATCCAGATCCTCTCCCGAAATCCCAAAGGTTTCTTCCTGATGGTCGAGTGGGACATGCACACCGACAAGCTGCAAAGGGGCCTCGATCAGGCCGTCGCAATGGATAAATTGGTTCGAAAAACGGCGGAGAGCATCAACCAGAAGGACACCTTGCTACTCTTCACCGCGGACCATTCCTTCGACCTCCGCACCCTCGGCGGCAAGCCAGGCGAACCTGTTATCCCCGCCGCCGATGCCGACCCTGCTCGCGTCCCTGTACGCGTCGGTACCCTCCACACCGGCGAAGAAGTCCTCATCGCCGCCCTCGGACCCGGATCCGAACGTGTCAAAGGCTACATGCCAAACACGAAAATCTTCCACATACTCATGCAGAGTTACGGCTGGAAGCCAAACCCATCTACACCGTGAAAGAAAAATGCAACACTACTCTATGGGCAAACTGACACTCGGTCTCGCGACCCTGCTGCTTCTCTCCGCAGGCCTTGCCTTCGGACAAGCATCCTCCATCAACGGACAGATCCTTGGCACCGTCACCGACGCTACCGGCGCAGCCATTGCCGGCGTCAAAGTAACCGTAACCAACGTCAACACCGGTCTTCAGCAATCCGCCGAAACCGAAGTCAGCGGCCTCTACCGCTTCAATCTCTTGCCCCTTGGCCAGTACGATCTGACGTTTGAAAAGTCCGGCTTTGCCCGAGTCAAGCAAACCGGCATCGAGGTCAACGCCGGCGCCACCGTAACGCGGGACGCCTCGCTGCCCCTGCAAACCGTCAGTACAGAAGTAGTGGTCAACGCCGCCGCCGGAGCCATCGACCCCAGCCGTACCGACACCGGCCGCAGCCTCGGTACCTATGTCCTCTCGAACCTGCCGCTGGTATCGCGCAACCCGTACAACTTCATCCTCCAGCAGCCCAACGTCAGCGGCCGCGGCAATACCGAGTTTGGCGTACCTCGCAAGGTCAACGCCAACGGCTTCAACGGCCGCATTAATTACCAGTTGGACGGCTCCAACAACACCCAGAGCGACCGCGCGGGAATCCGCCTGCTCCCCGTCTCCAACGAATGGATCGACGAAGTACAAACCGTCAGCAACGGCTTCGCGCCCGAGTTCGGCAACACCGTAGGCGCAGTCTTCAACACCATCACCAAGTCCGGCTCCAACGCCTATCACGGCTCCGGTGCGTACATCTTCCGCCGCACCCCCTTCAGTGCGCGACCCGCCCTGCTACGCGAAGGCCTGCCCACCCCCGACGTCAACGTCAATGCCTACAACGGCAACCTCGGCGGACGCCTCATCCGCGACAAGCTGTTCTTCTTTGGTTCGTTTGAGAACGTCGTGCGCGACCTGCCGCAGCAGGTGTCCCCCAGCGCGGCCACCATCGCCCAGCTAGGCCTGCCTGCCAGCTACGCCTCCGCCATCCCCTTCAAGCAGGACGTCACCTTCTTCCTCGCCAAGACGGACTGGCAGATCAACAGCGCCAACCGCCTCACCCTGCGCTACAGCGGCCATCGCAACAACTCGCCCTACAACGCCGGCGGCGGACTCACCCTCGTCTCCCAAACCTACAACTTCGTCGATCGCTCCCATGCCGGCGCCGTACAGTTGATCTCCACGCTGTCGTCCAACGCCGTCAACGAACTCCGCGTCCAGATCCCGTACCGCTCCCAGGCCCAGCGCCGCTTTGAAGCCAACGTCGATGGACCTTCCATCACCATCTCGGGCGTCGCCAACTTCGGCAACTCGCCCAACACCGGCTTCCAGTACGAAGAAAAAACCCCGGAAATCACGGAAAACTTCAGCCTCAACGCCGGCCGCCACTCGTACAAGTTTGGAGGCTCCCTCCGCTGGATCCCCGACACCTACACGCAGGCCACCAACGCCATCTACACCTTCCCGTCCATCGCCGCGTACCTCGCTGCGCGCGACGGCGTCAACCCCCGCGGCTTTGCGACCTTCGCCCAAACCGTCGGTGACCCGACCCTCTCCTACCGCTCCCAGTTCAGCAGCCTCTACGCGCAGGACTCCTGGAAGCCCCGTTCCAACCTCACCATCACCTACGGCCTCCGCTACGACATCTTCAGCCCGCCCGCGGCGAACCCGAACTCCCCCTTCTCATCTTCGAAGAGCTTCCGTACCGACAAAAACAACTTCGCCCCGCGTCTCGGTGCCTCGCTCGGCCTCGGCAAGTGGGTACTCCGCGCCAGCACCGGTATCTTCTACGATCCGTTCCAGACCGATCAGTATCGCCGCTCGATCCTGCAGAACGGCTCGCCCGTCTTCTTCTCGATCAACGTAGCGCCCAGCTCGGCCATCGCCCCATCGTTCCCCAACGTATTTGCGGGCATCCCCACCGGCTTCACCCTCGGCACCCAGGACATCCTCACCGTCTCGCCGGACTTCGCCACGCTCTACTCCGCCAACGCCAACGCGTCCATCTCGCGCGATCTCGGCGGCAATGCAGGCATCACCATCACGTACCTGTACACCAACGGCACCCGCCTGCCCATCTGGCGCAACATCAACGTCATCCCCTCGGGCAACACCCTCGCCGACGGACGTCCGATCTTCGCGTCCTCGCGCATCGACACCCGTTTCAACAACATCCTGTCTGCGGAATCCGTGGGCAAGTCCAACTACAACGGCCTGAACGTCCGCTTCGACAAGCGCTTCTCCAAAGGCCTCGACGCCTTCGCCACCTGGACCTGGTCCCACGCCATCGACGATGCTCCCGAGCAGAACAACATCGACTCGGGTGCCGCCGCGCTCTCGGACCCCACCAATCGCCGTCGTGACCGCGGCAACTCCCTGACAGACCGTCGCCACGCCTTCAACGCCAACCTCGTCTACGCCCCGTCGGGAGGCAACTATCTTGTCCGCAACAACCGCATCGCGCTTCTCTTCAACGCGCAAACGGGTGAGAACTTCAACATCGGTTCCAACCGCCCGTTGAATGGGGACACCACGGCAGGCAACGCCTTCCAGCGCCCGGCCTTTGTGGGACGCAACACCGTCGTTGCCCCCGCAACCTACGAACTGAACATGCGCTACTCGCGCATCTTCCCCGTAGGAGAACGCTGGAAGCCGGAGTTTTTCTTTGAATCGACGAACCTGTTCAACCGCACCAACGTCACCGGCTTGAACACCACTGCAACGGTCGACACGCTCGGCAACATCACCGCGCAGCCGACCTACGCCTGGACCTCGGCGCTCGATCAGCGCCTGATCCAGTTGGGCTTGAAGTTGGTGTTCTGATATAGGACGACCTGTCAATGGGCTTACGGGATGCTCTCCTGTGAGCCTTGGTTTTCAGAAGCCTCCCGCGAGGGAGGCTTCTGTGTTTTCCGGCCCTGGCGGCCGGATGAAGGAAGAGGCAAAACGCGACGGTGGATCAGTCTGATATACGCGGGTTGGCTACCGCAGGGTCATGATTCGTCGGGAGCTGCCTCGGACTAGAAGCGCGGGTTTGGCGCAAGACCTGCCGCATAAAACACAGGAGGGTTCTCCTTTCCGGCCGCCTTCTTCCCTCGTCCTGACGCCAGGGATACCGGTTATGCCGCTTGTTGCTGCTGCGATTCTACGCGCATCGCCGTGGCCCACAGAAATCCTGTCAGTTCCCGTGCCAACGCCGTCATCACCTGACCCTTGTTCTTGCCCGCCTTCAGCAAATGGTTGTATCGCTTGTGCAGCCGGTGTTGCGCCTTCCAACTGATCTCGATCAACGCTGGCTCCAGCCCCTTCTGCCGCTTGGCCAACCATCCTCCCAGCCATGGCCGGTGCTGATACGCAAACACCGCCTCACCCAGCACTCGTCTCAGATGCGCGTTGCCCGATTTGCTGATCGCACCGCGCTGCGTCCTGCTGCCTGAGGAATGCTCACTCGGCACCAAGCCGCAATAGGCCATCAACTGCCGTGGCGACTCGAACCGGCTGAGCTGGCCGATCTCGGCCACCACCGTTGCAGCCACCAGTTTGCCCACGCCGCGCAGTCCTTGCAATGCGGCGATCACTCCCTGCATCTGTTCCGGCATCTTCGCGATCGCTTCGTCGATCTTGCCTTCCAACCGCTCGATCCGCCGTCCCACATGATCGATCTCCTGCATATGATCCTCGAGCGTGGCCGTCAATGCGAAGTGCTCAAACACAAGGCTTTTGATCCATGCCAGATGCTTCTGCGTCCACCGGGTCATGCCCTTCGGCGGCTGATGGCCGTGCCGCAACAGAAACTTGCCAAACCTCTGTCTGGCGCGATGCTGGTCCTTGCGTACAGCTTCGCGTTGCCGGATCAGATCGCGCAGCGCTTCGTGCTCCGCATCCGGCACCCAGACTGGCGTCAGGTCACCGGCACGATAGCATCGCGCGAGCTTGGCCGCATCACGGCGGTCGGTCTTCACGCGATCCCCAGGCTTTGTTGGGACCAGCGTTGGCGCGATCACCTCGCAGGCTACGCCGAGCTTGGTTAACTGCCAGTAGAGGACGTAGCCAGTGGGGCCTGCTTCATAGCAAGCCTTCAACTTGTCCACTGGTCCGAGTTTGAACAACAGTTTTCTTAACCCGCCGGCATCGTTGGGAAAAATGCCGATGTCGCGCACCTCGCCTCCAGGCTCGGCTATTGCCACGGCGATCGTCGCAGCGTGCACATCCAGTCCGACGTAACGGATATTCTTTTTCATGACGGCCAACTCCTTTCCTTTGCGGCTCTGCGCCGCGCTAGTTTCCTGCTCGCAGCGTATCCCGCGTCTCAGGTACTAGGGGTTGGTCGTTCTATAGTGACTAGCAGCCTACGGCAAGGCGCAGGGCAAGAGGCTCGGGCAACTGGGCATTCAGAATCTTGTTCTGCGCCTTTACGATGTCGTAGTGCACGCGGTAATACGTCACCATGCGATCGTCCGTCGAATAGATCGCATACGCCGACCTCGGATCCCGATCGCGAGGCTGCCCGACACTGCCCGGGTTGATGAGAAACCGGCTATCGTCGTCAATCACCACAGTCGCTTCATGGTTCCCCGGCGGAACCTTATCGATCTCCCGCACAGAAGCGCGCCGGATAAAGAACCCGCCCTGCAAATGCGTATGCCCAAAGAACGTCACCGGCGTCGGCATCGATTCCCAGGCATTCGCCGCATCGTACACCGTCACCAGATACTCGTCTTCGTCAAACGGTGATCCGTGGGCCAAGCTGAACCCGTCCACTTCTACAGGCCCCTTCGGCAACACTCGCAGATATTCGACGTTTTCCGGCGTCAAAGCCTTGCGCGTCCACATGGTGGACAGCACCGCCGCCGGATTGTAGTCTTCCATCTTCTCAACGCCCGACGCCACCTTGTCGTGATTGCCCCGGATCACCACGCTCACATTGGCGCGGCACCAGTCCACCACGGCGTTCGGCTCAGCGCCGTACCCCACCAGGTCGCCACAGCAAAGGATCTTGTCGTACTTGCCCTCCGCGTCGGCCATTACAGCTTCCAACGCGTCGATATTGCCGTGGATGTCGCTCAGGATGAGATAACGCACAAAGACTCAGTCTACCGCTTAGGCCATCCTGCGGAGCCGGAGTAGCGTCACTTCGGGTGGAACGCCGGCCCGCACCGGAAGTCCGATGGTGCCAACGCCGCGGCTGACATAGAGGGAAGATCCCCGTTCGTGATAGTAACCCGCGACATACGGCGTGACAAATCGGGCCACATTCAGGTACGGATTCAAAATCTCCACCGCGATCTGCCCGCCGTGCGTATGTCCCGACAACTGAATCTGAAACTTCTTGTCCGGCGCCACCCGGAATGTATCCGGATTGTGCGACAGCAACAGGTTCGTCGCATCCGGACGCACCAGCTTTTCCGTACCTCGCAGATACTGCGGATTCAAGCGCTTGGTCTGATAATCGACCCCAGTGATGTGCAGCAGGTCACCGCCAAACATTAGCGTCTTGGCACGATTCCGCAGGAACAGCATCCCCATCCGCGCAGCTTCGGACTCGACATACTCTTCGAGGTCCGCGTACATCTCATGGTTCCCCATGCAGCCGTACAACCCGGCATCGGACTTGATCCGCGCCAACTGCCGCAGGCACGCATCTACGGGATCGCCGAACTTCGTCACAAGATCTCCGGTCATCACCGCCAGGTGAGGCCGAGTCTCGTTCACCATATCGATCACCCGAACCAGGTCCCGCTCGTCCAAAAACTCACCAATGTGGACATCCGTCACCTGCGCGATCTTCAGTCCCTCAAGCCCCTTCGGCAATCCAACAACCGGCAGATCCACTTCGCGCAGTTGGAACCGTTCACGCTCGATAAACGCGCCGTACCCCAGCACCGCCGCCGGTGCCGCGTATGTCGCCTTCAAGAACTTCCGCCGCTCGGTGGAATGCTCCTGCCACTTGCCCAGCCCAATGGCGTAAATCCGGGACAGCAGAAAAATGCCCAGAATATTCACCATCGCGGCGAGATACAGTGCTTTATACACAGTTCCGAACGTCGGAGGCAGCAGTACCTCTACGCGGTGCGCGTTGATCAGCAGTCCGAACGCCAGCAGCCCGCTACACACCAAAAGCAACAGCGCCGCCGTCCACTTCCGCAACCGCCCGCTACGCACCAGTTGTATAAACGCGTACAGCAGCACCAGCCCCGACGACGTCACCAAAATCGTTTCCAGCAGGTATCGCTGCAGGTACCTCATGCCACCACCTGCAGGATCACGCACTTCAAATACAACGTCTCAGGAACCGTCAGCAACACCGGATGATCCTGCGATTGGATGCGCCGGTCCAGCACTCGCAGCGTACGCCCCGCATCGAGCGACGCTTCCGCCGCGACACCCAGCAGATCCGCCTCGCTGATGTGATGCGAACACGAACAGGTCACCAAAATCCCGCCGGGCTCCAGCAACCGCAGCGCCCGCAGGTTGATGTCCTTGTACCCGCGCAACGCGCCCTGCACCGCGGATCGCGACTTTGCAAACGCTGGAGGATCCAGCACAATCGTGTCGAACTTCGTCCGCATTTTCGAGTACGCCGACAGCAGTTCAAACACATCGGCCTGCTTCCACTCGATGTTCTCGATGCCGTTCGCCTTCGCATTCCCCGCCGCGACTTCCAGCGCCAGCGCGGAAGAATCCACGGCTTCCACGTGCTCGCAAATCCGGGACAAATGCAGCGCGAACCCGCCCGTCGATGTAAAGCAGTCGAGCGCCCGTCCACCAGGCTTAGCGAACCGCGCAGCCGCCGGATAGTTCTCGCGCTGATCCAGAAACACACCAGTCTTCTGCCCATGCAGCAAGTCCGCGTACATCGTCAGCCCGTTCATCCGCATCGGTACGCGATCCGGAACCTCGCCATGCACGACCTTCTTTTCCACCGCCAGCGACTCATGTGTACGCACCGCCGCATCGTTGCGAGCCACAATCCCTTCGGCCGCATACTCATCCACAAGAATCCGTGCAAATGTCGCTAGTTCACGATCCATGCCCTGGCTCAGTGTTTGAACGACAAAGTACGGTCCGTATTTGTCGACAATCAACCCAGGCAGCAAATCGCCTTCGCTGGAAATCAGCCGGTACGCATCGGAATCGCGGACCACAAGTTCGCGCAACGCCGCAGCCTTGGCAAACCGCTCCGCAAAAAACTCGCGCGACGCCTCTTCTGCCCGCGCACCCGTCGAAAGCATCCGAAGTGTAATCTGCGATGTCGAACTATAGTGGGCGGACCCCAGCGTCTCATGACGTGGACCGACCACGCGCACAGCATCCCCAGCCTGGGCCTCGCCGCGATCTTCTACATCGCTTGCAAATACCCAGGGATGGCCGGAATGTACGCGATTTGCGCCTTTACGATTGATCTGAACGGTGTGCATCGGCGCGCGAGCGGCGTGAACTTTCATCGTAACAGCTACAATCGAAGTCAGATATGGCTAAGAAAACGCAAGGCGACCAGGCTCTCTGGTTTTTCGCCGGGGCCGCCCTCGGCGCTACCATCGCGCTGCTCTACGCTCCGCAATCGGGCGACGAAACTCGCCGCAAGATCCGCAAAGCCGCACGCCGCGGCGCAGACCAGATCGCCGAATCCGGTAAGGAAATCGCGGAGATGGGCCGTCAGCTCTACGAACGCGGGCTCCAGCTCTCCGACGACGCCAGCGCCATGTTCGAGCGCGGCAAAAAGCTCATCGACGACGCCGAGTACTCCGACGACGAGATGGAGGAGCACGCTTAAATGTCCGCCGTCCCCCCATTTGTCAACGAACCCTACACAGACTTTACAAAGCCCGAAGCACAGGCCGCTGCAGCCGTTTCTCTTGCCAAAGCCCGCGCCGAACTCGGCAAGGATTACGACCTACTGATCGGCGGCGAGTGGATCAAGACCAGCGACAAGCTGACCTCCACCAATCCCTCAAACGTATCGGAAGTCGTCGGTACCTTCTCCAAGGCCTCCGCGGAACTCGCGACCAAAGCCATCGAGTCGGCCCATGAGTACTTCACCGAGTGGAGCCAGACCGACCCCGTCTACCGCGCCGAACTCGCCATGAAAGTGGCTGCCATCATCCGCGAACGCAAGATGGACTTCAACGCCTGGCTCGTCCTCGAAGCTGGCAAGACCTGGCCCGAAGCCGAACCCGAAGTGGCTGAAGCCGTCGACTTCTGCGAGTACTACGCGCGCCTGATGCTAAAGCTCGCAAAGCCCGATCCGCTTGTCCAGATGCCCGGCGAAAAAGGCCAGCTTGTGTACCTGCCCCTCGGTGCCGGCATCGTCATTCCGCCATGGAACTTCCCCTTCGCGATCCTCGCCGGAATGGCCATCGCCGCACTCGTCGCGGGCAACACCGTGGTCATCAAGCCGTCCAGCGAAACCCCGGCCATCGCCGCCAAGTTCATCGATGTACTCATTGAAGCCGGCTTCCCGCTCAAGGCCTTCTCCTTCTGCCCCGGCTCCGGCAACGTCATCGGCGACCTTCTGGTCGAACACCCCAAGACCCGCTTCGTCTCCTTCACGGGATCTAAAGAAGTGGGCCTCCGCATCAACGAACTCGCCGCCAAGCCCCGCAAAGGCCAGATCTGGATCAAGCGCGTCGTCGCGGAAATGGGCGGCAAGGACGCCATCGTAGTCGACCGCGAAACCAACGTCGACAAAGCTGTCGAAGGCGTCTTCGTGTCGGCGTTCGGCTATCAGGGACAGAAGTGCTCGGCCTGCTCCCGCGCCATCGTCGACGCAGCCATCTACGATGAGTTCCTGGAAAAACTCAAGGCTCGCGTAGCCACCATCACCCAAGGTCCTTCGGAGAAGTTCGAGAACTACATGGGTGCCGTGGTCAGCGCCAGCGCCAAAAAGTCGATCCTTGAGTACATCGAAATCGGCAAGAAGGAAGGACGTCTGCTCATCGGTGGCGGCCCCGCCGAAGGCAACGGACACTACATCCAGCCGACGGTCCTCGCCGACATCGAACCCAAGCATCGCGTATTTCAGGAAGAGATCTTTGGCCCCGTTCTCGCCGTCACCAAGGCCAAGGATTTTGACGAAGCCATCGCCTTCGCCAACGACACCGAGTACGGTCTAACCGGAGCCGTCTACACCGACAATCCGGCCAAGATCGAAAAGGCCAAAAAGGAGTTCTTCGTCGGCAACCTGTACATCAACCGCAAGTGTACCGGTGCCATGGTGGGAGCTCACCCCTTCGGTGGCTTCAACATGTCGGGTACGGATTCCAAAGCCGGCGGTCCGGACTACCTGCTGCAATTCCTGCAGCCCAAGTCCATCGCCGAACGTATCGCCTAGTCGTTGAAATCCGTTTTGGGGTCAGCGAGTACTTTCTCAATCACCGGTCGCAGGTTCAGAAATTCGGACAGTGTGATCGGCTTCTGAAAGTACGCGTTGGCCCCAAGCTCTTTGGACGCATCCTTGTCGGACTTCGCTGCCGATGACGACACCACAATCACCGGCGTACGCCCGCACTTGTCGGACGCCCGCAGACGCTTCAGCACCTCAAAGCCCGACACCTTCGGCAGATTCAGGTCCAGCAGAATCAACGCCGGACAGTCGCCCGCGCGATCGATATAGCGCAGCGCCTCGTCGCCATTCATCACGATCTCGACTTCCGCATCGAGCCCCATCTCGGTAATCACTTCCTGCAGGACAAACGCATCCGTCGCGTTGTCTTCCACCATCAGAACCTTCAGCCGCGTACGGCCCAACTGCGGTGCCGGATTCTCCAACTCCGCTTCGGGTTCTGATTCACCTTCAGCCCGCTTGCCGCGGGACGGTAAAGCAGAAGGTGGATCCTGCGCCAGGGACAGAGTACTGTAGCCATAAACGGCCGCCGTATTGTTCGATAACGCGGCGGGAGATGGGGAGGCCAATGCCGCTGCCGGGATACTGTTCCCTGCTATGTAGGCGTTTGAAAAGCTCGAAAATCCGCTCCGCATATTGAGGTTCGATTCCTACTCCATTATCGGTCACGCTGAACGTGTACCATCCGGGCGATTCCTCCTCGCAGGTGACGTGAATCACCGGCGCGGCTGAACCGCGGTACTTAATGCCGTTGGCGATCAGATTCTGGAAAACTTGTGACAGCCTGCTTTCGTGGATCGCAACGGCATCGGGGAGAGCGCCATGGGTTACCGTCGCGCCAGACTCCCGCATCGCCGCTCCCAAGGTCTCAAGTACACCCGCAAGCACCACCTCTGCATTTACGCTCGGCAGCGTCCCCTCTTCGGGCTTCGAAGCCTTCAGGTACGACAACAAATCATCCACCAACGTATTCATACGCGTGGAAGCGTTCAAAATATTCGCAAGAAAAGAGGCGGAACGCGGAGATAATGGCGCCGTGGCATCCCGCTCAATCAGTTGCGCAGACAATGCGATCGTTCGCATCGGCTCCCGCAAATCGTGCGACGCCGAGTACGCAAACAGCTCCAGGTCGCGATTGGCGCGCCGCAACTCCTCGTTGGACCGTCGCAGATCCTCCTGCGCCTGCTTTGCCTGCTCAAACAGCCGCGCGTTATCCATCGCGTTGGCCGTCTGCGCCGCAATCCCGCTAATGATGGTTTCGTGCGCTTCCGTAAAGCGCCCCGTCTCGGAGTGAGCAAACAACAGTCCGCCCAGCGATTCTCCCTGCCGTGTTACGACAGGCACCGCCAGGTAGCTCCGCACCGGCAGATGCCCCGGCGGCGTACCGTTGTACGGCGGATTCTTCGCATGCCGGATGTCTTTGGTGATATCGTCGCTGCGAATCGGCGGCTCTCCGCGAAAGATCGGCCCAAACAGCTTCGTCGACCTTGGCATCGGGAACCCTTCAAACAGCTTCTTGTCCACGCCCGACAGCGTGTACAGCAGCAGCGCCTCGCCGTCTTTGCCTTTGGTATTCCGGAAGAACGCCCCAAACTCCGCGCCAATCAACTGGGTCGCGATGTCCGTCGCCGCCTGCACCAGCTTTTCTTCGTCCAGTTCTTTCGCCAGCACGGGCGCGATGCTATTCAGCAACTCCGCGGTCTTGCGCGCTTCCTGCTCGCGCTTCAGCAACTCTTCGCGCTCGCGTTCTACAGCCCTTTCCCGGCTGATGTCCCGCGCGATCTTCGACGCTCCGATAATCCGCCCGCTCGCATCGCGCAGCGGCGATACCGAGAGCGAAATATCCGCCAGCGTTCCGTCCTTCCGCCGCCTCTGCGTCCGGAATGCGGAAAGCCGTTCCCCCGTCTGAATCTTGCGAAGAATTCCCGGCATCTCATCCGGGCGATCCGGTGGACTCAACACCCCGATCGGGTTTCCGACCATCTCTTCCGCCGTGTACCCGAACAGCCGCTCTGCCGCCGCGTTCCAACTCGTCACGATACCGTTCAGGTCTTTGCTGATCACCGCATCGGCCGAATCCGCCACAATCGCCGCCAGCCGGCGTTGTGCCAGTTCCAACTGCTTGCGTTCGGTGATGTCGGTGGCAATCCCACACACGGCCGAAATCGTGCCGTCGGGATCTCGCAAAGGAAACTTCACCGACAGATACGTCTTGCCGCCGTCGTCGTCCGGCACCGTCTCTTCGATCGCCAGAGACTTCCCCTGCTCAAGGACCATCAGGTCGTTCTGCCGCAGCGTATCTGCCAATTCTTGAGGAAAGATGTCGTGGTCCGTCAGCCCGACCACCTGCTCCGGGCCCACCCCGAACAGTTGCTCGAATCGCCGGTTCGCCATCAGATACCGCCCGCCCCGATCCTTCATAAAGATCACTGCGGTCGAGTTTTCGAGGATGGCCTGCAGCCGGTGTTCTACCCGTTGGCGCTCCGCCTCGGCCCTCTGATGCTCAATCGCCAGGGCCAGGTGGGCGCACACCGCCATCACCAGTCCAATGCCGCTTTCTTCGTTCGCTACCTTCTGCGCATGACGAAAGAACAGGACACACTGCCCAAACACGCCATGATCCAGCTCTAAGGGGAGAAATACAGCCCGCGCCAAGCCTTCCAGGTCACCTGCGCTACGGCCATCGCACAGCCGTACCATCGGACCTGCCAGCGTCTCGCCAGCCGCAAAGGGACCCTCTTGCGACGCCCAGTTCACCCAGCGGCAGGGTGCCGACCTCGCGGCATACAACTGCAGCCGTCGATTCTCTTCCAGGTAAATCGCCGCGCCATCGGCAGGCATAGCCTCCAGCAGCGTGGACAACCCCGTATCGATTACTTCTTTGAGTGTGGAAGAGCGACTCAGCGCGGACAGCAGATGATAGAGGGGACGAAACTGGTCACTCCCCACCGGATGCTGCATCTGCCCGGCCGACGCCATGCGACCTCGATACTATCACGCATCGGGCAAATCTATGGTTCTGCGCGCTCTCGCCGTAACGTAGAGGCCAGAGCCACTGCCGCAACCAGCACGTTCGACGCCACAACCGGCATCGCCCGCATCTGTATCCCGTACACAATCCACAACAACGCCGCGCCCGCCTGGATGCGCCGCAGCGTTGCCGGATCTTTGAAGATGTACGACGACGCAAACGCCGCCGTCGCAATCCACCCCAGGATCTCTACGTTCATACGTGTGGAACCACAACCGCAGGCTCCGGGGACTCGCGCAAGGTCAGCCAATCTGTACGGACCTTGTCCCACTCCTGCACCGTCAGCCCCAGGGCGCCGAACCATTCGCGAATCCGCCCCGCGCTCCAACCCTCGATGTCCTCGAGAATCGGCACAAACACGCTCAGCGCGTTGTCGCTCAACACCGTACGCTTGGCAATCCGCGTAATGTACTTGGCTTCGGACACCGCAATCGTGAACCCATCGCAGCTGTTCACATGGTTCATCACGTACAGGTCCGAACTCCCATCCCCGATGTACACCGTATGATCCGGCCGCATCTGCAACCGGCTCTGCAATTCGTTCAACACCAGCACCTTGCCGTACCCTGCAGGCGTACGCCGGATCGACGAAATCTCACCGCTCCCCGGCTCCCAGCCCAGTTCCGTACCGAAAATGTGATCGGCCGGGACAATCCCTTCCAGTGCCGACACCACCACTTCCTTCGGCGCGGCCGAAATCACATAGAACGTATATTGGTTGCCACCAATTTCGCCGCTCAGCGCTTCTACCAGCCGCGAGACATTTTTCTTCAGGCGGATCCGCTTGCCGGTCTCCACCAGATGCTCACGCCGCACCCGCCGGAACTCCGGGTCGTGCCGCAGCAGGTACGTCAACTCCGCACCCTGCTGCACCAGTCCGATGCGCGACAACCCGTGCACCTTCTCTTCAAAGTTCGACACACCCAGCATCTCCGCCAGGACGAACCCGGAATCGTTGAAGCTCAAGGTCTGGTCAAAATCACTTGCTACTAAATAAGATTTGGTCATGCCTATGGTTTGCTCCGAATATGACAAATGTGTCATAACAACATGGTCAACCACACCTCCAGTTTAGCCCGATTTCGCCCGATTTCCGCCGCGTGCCACTCCCAAACGCCCTGAAAACCTCGCCAACCTGCTGGAAATACAGCTTGTCAAAGTTGTAATATCAAGTTGTGACCTCGATCCCCCGTCACCAGCAGGTTTTCGAATCCCTCCGCCAGGCGATCCTCACCGGCAAGTACGAACCCGGCCACAAACTCCCCAGCGAGGCGATGCTTGTGCGTCAGTTCGGCGCCTCCCGCATCACCATTGGCCGCGCCCTTCGCGACCTCCAGTCTAAAGGTTTCGTCGAACGCCGCGCCGGCTCCGGCACCTACGTCCGCGCCAACAAAGCTCCCGCCGCCACCGGCGATTCCGCCGGCTACACCTTCGGCCTCCTCATCCCCGAACTCGGCCAAACCGAAATCTTCGAACCCATCTGCCAGGGCATGTCCCAATCCACCCGCATGACGGACCACGTCCTGCTCTGGGGCCACTCCGCACCCTCCGCCAGCCCACAGGAAAACGCCCTGCAGATGTGCCGTCAATTCGTGAACCGCCGCGTCACCGGCGTCTTCTTCGCCCCCTTCGAATGGGGACCCGATCGCGACCGCGTCAACCAGCAGATCCTCGAAATCTTCGACGGCGCACGCATCCGCGTCATCCTCCTCGATCGTGACGCCCTGCCATACCCTCGCCGCAGCGCCGTTGACCTCGTCGGCATCGATAACCGCCGCGCCGGCTTCCTCGCCGCGGACCATCTCCTCAATCAAGGTGCGAAAAATCTAGCATTCGTTGCCCTTCCGCACTCCGCGGCCACCGTCGACGCTCGCATCGCCGGCTTCCATGAGGCTCTCCTCCGCCGTAACGCCGCCATCGCCCCCCACCAGGTCTGGACCCTCGACCCCCGCGACGCCAACGCCGTACAACAGTCCCTGCAAGCTTTCCCGGCAGATGGCATCCTCGCCGCCAACGACCGTACGGCAGGTCATCTGATGCACACCCTTCTCAACCTCGGCCACCGCATACCCGCCCACATCCGCGTCACCGGTTTCGACGACACCGGCTACGCCGCCCTGCTACCCGTCCCGCTCACCACCGTACGCCAACCCTGCCGCGAAGTCGGCGAGGCCGCCATCTCCGCCATGCTCGAACGCGTCGCCAACCCCGGACTCCCACCCCGCGAAATCCTCCTCGACAGCGCCCTAATCATCCGCTCTTCCTCCTAAACTTTGCTCCTCAAAGTTGGGGACAGTCTGGCGCGACCCCACTGTCCCCACCGCCGATTGAGAAATCTTTGACCCCGCCTTCAGGATTCCTTGATCGCTTCCACCCTACCGTGGAACCATGCCGCCCTTCCTGACCCCGCAAGCCAACTTTCAAGGCTGCGACACCGATGCGCTCTGGCAGTTCGTCCCGTACTTCCGCACCCCTGACGACCTCCGTACCCTCCGCCTCGACAACCCGGCGCTCACCCTCAAAGTCGCCAACCCGTCGATCCTCAACGTGGACGTCCAAACCCCAAAATGGGGCGGCAACTTCCGTACCGTCGTCCTCAAAGGTCTCGCCGAAGGCACCACCACCATCGACGTCATCCTCCCCTCCCAGGGAGGACCCGCCGGCATCCTCCTCCAGACCTGGACCATCGAAGTCGGCTTCGAAATCGAAATCCCCGTGCAGTACCACTTTGTCAAAGGGCTCACCAAGGGCACCGAGCAAACCTCATCCACAGCCAGCATCATCTTCGCCGAAGCGAACGACATCCTCAGGAGCCAGGCCAATGTGTCGCTCCTACCCGTCGACGGCGGCACCATGCGACGCCTCGGCTACGGCAAGCCAGTCCTCAGTGCTGTCGACAAAGACACCGACAAAGAGAAGCGAACCTCCGACCATCAAATGGCTTGGCTCCTTTACGACGTCCTCAAGTACCCGCAATACTTCCACGTCTTCTTTGTGAGGGACATCATTCTCGGCAGTTCCCAAACCGGCCAGATCAACGGCTTCTACGACCCCGCCATCATTACCCGAGGCGTGATGGTCATCAAGGACCGTCCTGGCGTACCCCTAACCGCTCTCGGCCGTACCGTCGCTCACGAATTCGCCCACGCCCGCAAGCTCAACCACGCCGCCACCGCGCATTCGCGCCGCGACATTCTGATGTGGGGCAAAGAAAGCCCAGCGTCAACCAACCCTGGCGACTTTCTCAGCCGTGCCGAAATCGAATCCCTCCGCAAGCTGTAGGACACTATAGAAATGATTCGTCCAGCCGCTACCGTACTCGCAGTGCTGGCAAGTCTCCCCGTCGCAGCCTTTGCCCAACTCGTACCCGAGTCGTTTCAGGTACCCACCACCTACACTGCCGCCGACTATAAGCTCGTACCCCTTGGCCCCGATGTCGCCAAGCTCGACTACGACGCCTACATGAGCTCCATCGAGCACATCCAAAGCCGCATGGGAGGCAAGTGGCCCCGCCCAGGTCTCACCATGGACGATCAGGCTAAGGACATGGCAGGTGAAAAAGCCCAGTGGGAAGGCCGCAAGTCGTTTCCCTACGCGGTACTCACCAAGGACGGCTCCAAAGAACTCGGCTGCTTCTACCTCCGCCCCAGCCGCAAGGAAGGCTACGACGCAGTGGCCACCATGTGGACCACCAAAGAAGCCTTCGACAAAGGTTTTGAGGACAAGCTCTACAAGGACATGAAAGCGTGGGTCGCCAAGTCCTGGCCCTTCCAAAAGGTGGCCTGGCCCGGCCGCGACATCTCGCAAGCGGATTTCCGCGCGCTGCCCAACAAGCCCGCGCCGGCCAAGCCCTAAAACGCCTGTCCCAAAGAGAAGTGAAACTGGAACTGGTTGATGCGCTGCGGTACCGTAGCGCACACCGGTCTGGTGGGATCCACCGTACCCGGACCCGCGCAACGCAGCAACTCTTCGCGGGTCCCCACAAATCCGTTGAATCGCGCCGAATTCGGCCCGTACCCGAAGTCCACACGCAGCGGACCAATCGGCGTTTTGTACCGTACGCCGAACCCCGCGGCATGCGCCATATAGTCGAAATCCTGCGAATTCCGCTGCCGGTACCGGAACGAGATCGCTCCCACCCGCGAATACACGTTGCCCGCATCGTGAAACAAGACCCCGCCCAGATTGTCGCCAATCAGCGGAAAACGTAGCTCCAGCGAATTCATCAGCAGCGTATTTCCACCCAGCGGGAACCCCGTCACATCGTCGCGAGGTCCAGCCTGGTTGTTCGGAAATCCGCGATGCGAAAACGAACCGCCGGAAAAGAAACGTTCCGGCAGCGGGATCCCCGCCTCGCCGCCCGTACGGCTCAACACGCCAAAGTTGAAGCTGCGCGCAAACGTCAGATTCTGATTGATTCGGTGGTAGGTTGCGTTACGAGCCACCAGCCGCAAAAACGACGTGCTCGACCCGTAAGCTCGCGCCGCAAATCCAAAGTCCAGCGTGTTGTAAATCCCGCGCTTCGCATCCAGCGGATCATCGCGGCGGTCCTGAATAAACGTCGTCGAAAAGATCCCCGTCCGCACTGGTTGCGTAAACAGCGGAATCAACTGTGCATTGATGTTCAGCGTATTCTCGTCCACCGTCACACGCCGGAATGCGTACCGGTATTGCAGCGTATTGGCCCGGCTCAGCCGCTGCCCCAACTGAATGGAACCTTCGAGCCGCCGTGCCGTAAACGTACGCACATCGCGCGAGTTATCAAACAGCCCGATGAACGTCAGGTTCAGGTTTTCCGAATTCTGAAACTGCGGCGCAAAATACGACAACAACGCCCTCTGCTGGATGCTCGATGCGCGAGTCTGCAAGCTCACCGTGTGCCCCAAGCCCAAAAAGTTCAGCCGGCTCACACCAAGCAACACACGAGGCGCAAACCCCGCTCCACCGGCCGGAGCGTTAAAGCTCGTACCCCCGCCAATCCTCGCGATTTCCGCACCAATACCGGCATTCACCGAATACCGCCGCGCTTCGTCCAATTGGTACAGCACCGTCTTGCGGTCTTCCTCGCCGTCCGGATTCTGCACCGCCACCTGAACCTTCGCAAAGATCCCCAGGTCATACAGCCGCCGTTGCGTATCGGCCAGGCTCGAATCCGACAGCGGATCGCCCGGCGCAAACCGGATGCGATCATCCACCAGCTTCGGCCGCGTCACATTCAACCCGCTCACCACAACGTCCTTCACGTACTGCCGCTTGCCCGGCCGTACCGCAAACCGCAGCCGTACCTGCTGGTCTTGTTCGACGGCATTCCACTCAAACACCGTATCCGGATACCCGAGGTTGAAGTAGTAACTCAGCACCGTGTCGCGATCCGCCAGTACATTCACCTCGCTATACGGCTGCCCCTCCAGCGAACTCAGTGCCGTCTGAAAGTACTCCATATCCTCCGCCGAAGGGCCCTCAAACTCCATCTTCTCGATGAACCACTGCCGACCTTCAGCAATTTGCAGCGTCACCCCAAGATCATTCGGCTTCCCACCAAATCCATCCTCGATGACGCTCTTCACTTCCACTTCCCGAAACCCGTTGGACCGGTACAGCGCCTGAATCGACTCGATATCCCGATCCAGCATCTTCTGGCTGAACCGCCCCCTCCGGTACCGGATCAACGTCGCCGGCGTAATCGCCAGTCGCTCGCGTATGGTCTTATCGTCGAAGTACTGATTGCCGGTGATGTCCAGATTCGCCAGCCGCCGCCGTACCCCACGTGCCAGGACATACTCGACAATCTGTTTCTCGCCCTGCTTCGGCAGCAACTCGAATCCCACCTGCGCATCAAAGAACCCCTGCGATTGGTAGTACTCGAGCAGATTCCGCCGCCCCTCCACCAACAGATCCCGATCCACAGACCGTTCCTGAAAGATGGGTACAAACTGTCGCAACTTCCCGCGCGACATCTTCTCGCCGCTCGACCGCAACTCCACCTTGGGACCCGGCTCGATGTACAAATGCGGCGTCACCGTATTCGTCTGATCGTGGTACTCCAACCGCCGCAGCGACACCCGCGACAGCAACAAATCCTGCTCCTGAAAGTACTCCTGTACATGGTCGAGGCCATTGCGCACCCTGGACTCGGTCGCCGTCCGCCATCCCAGCAGTCCAAAGAATCGCTTCCAACCTGTAGCCCGCAGCAACGCGTTGTACGAAAGCTCGTTCGTCGACCCCGCGACGTTGATGCTGTCAAAATGCGCCCGCTTGCCCGGGTCCACAGAGAACGCAATCTGCGCGCCCTGCTTCAATGGATCGCGAACCACCTGATGCGTAATCGTGGCCTGATAAAATCCGTTGGCCCGCAGCCGCTCCTGCATGTTGTCGAGCGCCGGTTGCATATCGGCATCGGTAAACGGCAAGCCCAACTGCAGCTTCGTAGCGCCCGATAGCTGACCCTCATTCGGCGGATCCTTCGCACCGGTCACGGTCACCCGCGACACAAAGAACGCCAGTTCCGTCTGGAACGTCAGATCGATCCCTTCGCTATCCTCGCGAGCATCGACAATTACATCCGTATAGCGGCCCGTGGCAAACAGCTGTTGGATCGCCGTACGCACATTGCGTAGCGAATACGCTGCCCCGGGCTTGATCCCGGTAATCGTCGCCAATTCTTCTTCGGTAAACGGCTGTGCAGTGGGTTGAAAACCCACAAAGCGGATGGCGCGGCCTTCTGGAATCGCGCCGTGGGCGATGCCCCCTGCTAAAACCGTACTCAAGAACAACAACAGCAGCAAAGGAACAAAACCCGCGGCGAGCCACGATGTCGTCGTATCTCGCTCGCGCACTGCGTTGATTTTAACAAGCCCTCCCGCAGTTGCTAGCCTCAAAGCATATGGCCAGTCCGGACCGTTACTCGCGGCAGACACGCTTTTCGGGCATCGGTGAAGAGGGGCAGGCAAAACTCGCCGCCTCCCACGTCACTCTCGTAGGCTGTGGGGCCCTCGGTACTGTACACGCCGAAGTCCTCGTCCGCGCCGGTGTGGGACGCCTCCGCATCATTGATCGCGATTACGTCGAGGAAAGCAACCTGCAACGCCAGTTGCTGTTCACAGAAGCCGACGCCGCTGAAGCGATGCCCAAGGCTCAGGCCGCCGCACGCCGCCTCGCACAGATCAACTCCAGCATCACCGTCGAACCCCGAGTCGAGGACCTCACACCAGCCTCCATCGAGGATGCCTTTGAGGACACCCATCTCATCCTCGACGCGACGGACAACTTCGAGACCCGCTACCTCATCAACGACTGGGCGGTAAGCAACAACATCCCCTGGATCTACGGCGCCGCCGTCGGAAGCTACGGCCTCGCCATGCCCGTAGTCCCCAACAAGACCGCCTGTTTCGCCTGCGTCTACCCGGACCCTCCGCAAGGCGCCCAACCCACTTGCGAAACCGCAGGAGTCATCGCCCCGGTCACTCTGATGGTCGCCTCCTGGCAAGCGGCGCTCGCACTAAAAATCCTCGCCGGCGGCGACCCCGCTCGCAAACTCACCATGTTCGATCCCTGGCAAGGAACCACTCGCCAAATCGCCCAGCCCGACCCGGACCCGCAATGTCGAGTCTGCGCCAATCGCGAGTTCCGTTATTTGGACGGCAAGCGCCGCGCCCCCATCAGCCTCTGCGGCCGCAACGCGGTACAAATTCACGAACGCCAGCGCCCCGTCGACCTCGCCGAACTCGCCGCTCGCCTCAGCACCGCCGGTACCGTACGCGCCAACGAGTTCGCGCTGCGCCTGCAGGTCCCACCCCACGAGATCACAGTCTTCCCAGACGGCCGCGCGATCATCAAAGGCACCACAGACCCCGGCCTCGCCCGCAGCCTCTACAGCCGCTACGTCGGCAACTAAGACGCTACTGCACCTCAAACGTCAGGCTGCACCAAAAACTCTCCCAATCCGCTTCCTTCGTATCCTGCCGCCGCTCCATCTTGATCGTATGCAGCTTCCACAGCCCATTCTTCGAAATCGGAATCAGAATCTGCCCGCTCGCATCCGTCTTCCCCACTACCGTCTTCGAAACCTCGCCACTTGGTGATGCATTCGACGCCTCCACCGTCAGGCCCGCCGCGGGCTTCCCCCGGAACCACACCTGCACCGGCAGCGCGAACCCCGGCCGTACCTCATACGGATTCAGCATCGGCACAAACTCAATCGGAAACCCCACCGGCTTCGCATACGCATCGCTCGTGATGCTCGTCACCCCAATCGCCTTCGCGTACTTCGAATAGATCTCCCGCCCCGGCTTGGCGGACTCCCCGTTCTGCTTCCGCCACGCGACGATCTCGTCGAGCCCCTCATGCTTCAAGTACTCTTCAAACTTCGCCGCATCCAGTTGGATAAAGTTCGGCACAGTGCGCGACACTGCCACAAAGTTCCCCGCATTCACCGGAGCCTTTGCATCCGCCACCGTGGCCGTACCCTCAATACGGAACTGGAAGAAGTCCTTCCCGCCCTCAATCCGCGCATCCTTCAGCCGCTCCACCTTCGTACTCACCTGGCTATTCGGAAACGAGTCCCCGTTGTGGTACTCCACCCGCACCATATCCCCAGGCGCCGGATTGTACGGAATCAACTTCAGATACAAATCGTGCGACGTCAACGCCGCCACCATCAAGCTAACCGGCAACAACACGGAACACCTCCCCGTCGCTCGTCTCCGCTACCTTCAATCCCGCTGCGTATGCGTCCTTGGTCGACATCCCCGCATGCTTCTTCACAAACCCCTCCGTCAGCACAAACTTCAGCTTCTTGCCCGTGCGCCGGTTCCCCACCACGCTATACACGTCCTTGGACTCCGCCCGTCGCAAATTCCCCTTGCCCAAGCTCGCGCCCGTCGACGCCTGCAGCCCATCGATCACCGCGCCCATTTCACTCCCCGCCGGACAATAATGTGCGACCTCCAGATCCGCATGGCACCGCGTCAGTCCCAGCGTTTTCAACGCCCGCTCACCCATCAGGTACCCGGCCACCCCAAACGGCAGCGCCATCCCGTTCACCATCGCCGTCCGCGAAATCGGAGGCTCCTGCTCATCGTCGTGCGCCACCGCTGGCAACATCGCAGCCAGCGCTATCCCCGCCATCTTCCGTCGGCTTGCGTTCATCATTCTTTATTTTAAGGCCCGCACCTTTTCCCTAATGTATTCGCCTGAGACGGACGATAAGCATCCTGATGGGCAATCTCCAGAACGAAGATTCACCCGAAAGCAAGACCGCGGCCCCGCCGACTGACCAATCGGAGTCGATGGAAATTCCAGAGGGCGTGCCTCCGGAAACCCGTGGTTCCAAACAGTTTGCGCTCTTTGCCTTCATCGCCATCTTTGTCGCAATCCTAGGCTCTGCCGTGCTGTACCTGGCCTCGCGCCGCAGCACCTCCGCGCCCCCTGCTCAAGCCACCGTTCAACCCGCCGTTCAACCCGCCGTGCAGGCCGCTGCTCCAGCCCCCGTCGAAACCCCCAAGCCGCAACCGCCACCGCAGCCCGTGCCCGAGCCCACCACCCCAGCAACGGCACCGCCCGTACAACCCGTCGAACCGCCCAAGCCTGCGGCCGTAGAGGCCCCGCTCACCATCGAGCCTGGCCGTTGGTACCTGCAAGTCGGCTCCCTCGAAAAGCGCGTGGCGGACATCATGTCCCAGGGCTTACGCATCAAAGGCATCCCCGCCTTCGTATCCCCGGGCGTCACCCCGCTGGTCAGCCGCATCGTTGCTGGACCGTTTGATGACCCAGCACAACTCCAAGCCACAGAAAAACAGTTGAAAGAAATGGGTTTTCAGCCCTTCGCGCGTAAGTTCGAGGCGTCCGACCTCGTCGAACCGCCCGCGCAAACAGCAGCTACACCCAGCCCAGATGTGCGACGATAACAGTTTCTGCGCATCTGAACCATGAAAATCGCCACCAAAGCCCCCTGCCGCGTCGACATGGCGGGCGGCACGCTCGACATCTGGCCGCTGTACCTCTTCCACTCGAACTCGGTCGTCGTCAACTTCGCCGTTGACCGCTACACGTCCTGCATCCTGGAGCCCCGTGCGGACTCGGAAATCCACATCGCCTCGCAGGACCTCAAGGCCACCGACACCTACGCCTCCCTAGAAGCCCTCCGCACCGCCAAAAAGCACAAGCTCGGCCTCGTCGCGGAAGTTCTGAAGTTCTTCACCCCGGAAACCGGCCTCAACATCACCACGAACTCTGAGGCCCCCGCCGGCGCCGGTATCTCCGGCTCGTCTTCGCTCTTGATCTCCACCGTCAGCGCCTTCAACAAGCTCTGCAACACCGGCTACAAGATCGAAACCGTTCGCGAAATCGCCCAGAACATCGAAGCCCGCATCATCAAGGTCCCCACCGGCTGCCAGGACTACTACCCCGCCATGTATGGCGGCGTCAGCGCCATTGAGATGACCCCCGCCGGCCTCATCCGCAAAGCGATCCCCGTCGCCATTGAGGACCTCGAAAGCCGCGTCGTCCTCGCCTACACCGGCGAGCCTCGCAACTCCGGCGTCAACAACTGGGAAGTCACCAAGCTCCACATCGACGGTGACAAGAACGTCCAAAAGAACTTCGCCAAAATCGCCGCCATCGCCAACGCCATGCGCGCCGCGCTCGAAAAGAGTGACTGGAAGGAAGTCTCAAAGCTCCTGCGTACGGAATGGGAACACCGCCGTACCAACGCCCCCGGCATCTCCACGGAAACGATTGACCATCTGATCACCATCACCCGCAAGGCAGGCTCCACCGCCGCCAAAGTATGCGGCGCCGGTGGCGGAGGCTGCGTCCTCTTCCTCGTCGAACCCGATGCCAAGCAGCGCGTGTCGGACCTCATCGCCTCCCAACCCGGCGTCTCCGTACTCCCGGTCAAAGTGGCCCCCAAAGGCGTCGAAATCAAGACCTCGAAATAGGATGAACAAGTGGCAGGCCATCATCCTCCGGGCAGGCCTCTATGTCCTGCTCGTGCTGCTGGGGCTTAGCCTCTTTTCCTGGCTGCTCCACGGCCTCTTCGGCTACTTTGGAGCAGCCGCCCTTGGCACGTTCCTCACCGGACTCGTCGCCAATCTCTTCACCCTCCGCATCTACGAAAACATGACCCTGGCCGACGCCGGCCTCCGCTGGAACCATGCGTCCACTCGCAACCTGCTGTACGGCCTCGCCGCCGGAGCAGGCGCAGCGTTACTGGTCTTAATCGGTCTCCTCATCACTGGCTCGGCGCAGTTCGTAAAGGCAGGCAAGTTCGACGCGGGCAGCCTGGTCTTCGTCACCATCCTGCTCGCCGCCGGAGTCGCCGGCGAAGAACTCATGTTCCGAGGCTACGGCTTCCAGTACCTCGCCCCGCGCATCGGCGAATGGGCCACCGTACTCCCCCTCGGCATCCTCTTCGGCTTCGCCCACATGGGCAACCAGAACGCGACCTTGCTCGCCGTGGTCAACACCGCCGCCTGGGGCATCGTCCTCGGCTACGCCTTCCTCCGCAGTCACGACCTCTGGCTCCCCATGGGCATCCACTTCGGCTGGAACTGGACCCTCCCCATGCTCGGCGCCAATCTCTCTGGATTTGAAATGCAGGTAACGGGCATCCAGCTCAAAGTAGACCCCACGGCCTTATTCGGAGGCGGCGCCTATGGACCCGAAGGCAGCATCCTCACCACAGCCGTACTCGCAGCCGTCGTCTGGTTCCTCAAACGCGCCCCAATCGTCACGCAGCCTTCGCCGCTCTACGATCAGCAACCCGAATGAATCCGCGGCCCTGGAGGCTGTGCCGCCAGGATCTCCGCCTCACGAGCCAGCATCGTCTCCCACCGCGCCTCGCACTTGGGGTCGATCTTCTTCGCCAGCTTCAAAAACACCTTGTAATGTCCAAGCTCGGACGAATGCAAGGCCTTATAGAACGCCGCTAACTCCGGCTCCGCCACTTCCGCCAACACCGAAAACCGCTCGCAGGACCTCGCCTCGATCAGCGCGGATACAAACAGCCGGTCGACAATCTCTCCGGCCTCGCCCCGCCGCACCAGCATCCGCAGATCATTGGCATACGGATTCTTGTGCACCCGGCTCAACTTCCCGCCCCGCCGCATCAGCAACCGTGTGACTTGAGCCAGATGCGCCGCCTCATCGCGAGCCACGCTCGTCATGGTCTCCACCCAACCCGCAACCCACTCCCCAGGCCAGCGAGTCATCAGATCCATGGCGTTATTGGCAGCCTTCTTTTCCAAAAAGGCATGGTCGTTCAGCAACTCAACGGGATCCGCCAAAACGCTCTGAGCCCAAGATGCAGGAGTTTGCGACAACAAAGGCAACATTAGCCAACCACCGGAGGACGCCGCTTATGAAAGTCCGTGCGAGCCTGAAAGTCCACGCCCACCTTCAGCAGCAGATTCTCAGAAAACGGCCGCCCCACTAACTGCACCGCCAACGGCAACCCATCCGCGAACCCGCACGGCAAGCACAACGCCGGCAGACCTGCTAAATTTCCAGCAGTCGTCAACGCCCCCAAACCCGCAGGACGCCCAGGCCCCGCAGTACCCGCAGCAGCCGCACGCATGCGATCCAAAGGCTCCGTCACCACAGGCGCGACATTGTTCCGAGCTGGCGCCAGCAATATGTCCACATTCGCGAACATCTCCCGGAAAGCCTGCTGGATCAACCCGCGAATCCGCATCGCCTTCAAGTAATCCTTGGCCGGAATCTCCAGCCCAGCCTTCAACCCTTGTGCCTGTCGCTGATCCGCAAGTTCATCCACCTTGCCACTCGCAATCAGCTCTTCAAAGATCGACCCGGCCTCTGAGTTCACAATCGTCGACCCCACCGCCCCGTACGGATACTCCTCCGGCAGCGCGACCTCTTTGAACGGCGCGAATCCCATCCCTTGAAACACCTGGAACGCCGCCTGAAACGCGCTCCGCACAGCCCCTTCCGGAGCCCCCGCAAAATCCGAAGGCGCGTACCCGATCCGGATCTCTTTCGCCGGCCTCATGTACTGCGGCGTGTAATAAAACGACTTGCCCGCCGACCCCGGATCCTGGTCATCGCCGCCCGCAATCGCGTTCAGCACCAACCCGCAATCCTCAGCGCTCCGGCACATCGGACCCAGCTTATCCATCGTCCACGACAGCGCCATCGCACCGTACCGGCTCACCAGCCCGTACGTCGGCCGCAACCCCGTAACCCCGCAAAATGCCGACGGCGTCAGAATCGATCCGTTAGTCTCAGACCCGATCGCGTACCCTGTCAATCCCGCCGCCACCGCCGATCCTGAACCCGATGACGACCCGCCGGACCATCGCCCCGTATCCCACGGATTCAACCCCGGCCCATGCAGCGACGCCGCCGGATACCGGTATCCACCGCCGCCAGCCAGTTCCACCATCGCCAGCTTGCCAATCAGCACGCCGCCGGACTTCACCAGCTTTTTCACCACCGTGGCATCGTAATCGAACACCTGCGTGGCATAGGGCTTCGCACCCCAAGTCGTCGGGAACTTCGCCACCGACAGCAGATCCTTCACCGCAAACGGTACACCCTGCAGTCCACCGCGGAACCGCTCCCGCTTGATCTCGCCGTCAATATCTTTGGCCTTGCTCAGCGCCGTCTTCCGCAGCGAAAGCGCCAGTGCGTTGTACTTCGGACCCAGCTTCTCCAACCGGTCGCAGTACGCCCGAGTCAGCTCAACGCAGGAAAACTCTTTGGCCTTCAGCCGCCGGTTCAAGTCCGCTGCGGACGCGTAAAAGACATCGTCACCGATCATGATCAGTAAGCCTTAAACGCAAACGCCGGCTCTGTCGCAATCGGGACCTTTACCTTGGCCAGCGCAGCGCTACTCGATGCAATCGCCGCCCGGGCCGAAGCCATGTCTTCTTCTTTGGTAGAACTCGCAGGAGTCTGCGCGGAGGAAAGGGTGACTACCTGAGGAACAACCGCCGCCGCGACGGCTCTTGCGAACACGCCGCGTCTGGAAAGCTTGCGCATGTCCTATTATTTGCCGTTTGTCGCGCCGTTTGCTGACGTACCGGAAGTACCCGGGGACTCCAGCGCTTCCAGTGCCGCCCGCTCCATCGCTGCGCGAGGCGCCGTCTCCCCGGTCCAGATCTCAAACTGCCGTACGGCCTGTTCCATAAACATCTGGAACCCCGGGATGACCTCTTTGCCTTGATCCTTGGCCCGCTGCAGCAGTTGCGTCTCAAACGGGTTGTACACCATATCGAACACAACCTCGGCCGGAATCACGCCGTCAAAGAAGCACTCATTGGTATGCGGATGCATCCCCAGCGGCGTAGCATGCACCACCGCGTCAAACCCGCGCGCTACAGCCTGCTCGCGCGTCATCGGCTCGCCACCGCAGATCTTCGCCAGCGCACGTACCCGGTCGATATTGCGCCCGGTGACAGTCAACTTCGCACCGGCTTCAGCCAGTGCAAACGCCGCCCCGCGAGCCGCGCCGCCATTGCCCACCAGCAACACAGAGGACTTCGACAGCCGGATCTTCTTCCCCAGCGGAACCGTCACACCCTCGGCATCGGTATTCGTACCGCGCCAGCGTCCGGCCTTCTTCCAAACCGTATTTACCGCGCCAATCCGCTTCGCCAGCGGATCCACCGCGTCCAGATACCGCAGCACCTTCTGCTTATGCGGAATCGTCACGCTAAAGCCCGAAAGCGGCAGCTTCTCAGCCAGCGCAAAGAAGTCCTTCAACTGAATCGGCTTCACCAAAAACGGCAAGTACACCGCATCCAGCCGCCGCGCCTGAAACGCCCGGTTATGCACCGTCGGCGAAATCGAATGCCGTACCGGATCGGCGATCACGCCATAAATCTTGGCCGACTTCGTCACCTTCTCCACGCGGAACATGTTCCGCAGCATCTTGGCTGACACTTGCCCCGATGCCGTACCCTCTACCGCGCTCGGAGCCGCATACGTGTACACGCCGCCAAACGCCGGAGACAGAACACGAGTCGCAAACCCCGTCTCGCCCATCGCGAGCAAAATCAGATTGACCTTGGGATGCGCCTTGCCCAGCGCCAGCACCCGATGATTGTCAGACGGTTTCCGCGCCGTCGTAACGATCTTGTACGCATCGGCCGTCACCTTCTGCATCCGCCGCAGCACCGGCTCCATCGCCGGCGTACCACTAAAGTTGTGATACGAAACGATCAGCCAAGCCCGGCTCCGCAGTCCCTCGAGCTTTGCCGACACATGCTCTGCGGACTCGATCTCGACGTCCACCGCCTTTGCCCCGGCGTCCAGACAAGCGCTTAAAATCCGGATCTCTTCTTCAATGCTTCCATTGAACCGTCCGCCGTTCTGATGCCGGCGGCACGTCGCCAAAAGCGTCGCATCCGGATACTCTTCCAAAAACTGCGCAATCGCGCGAACTCCGTCCCCCGGCTTGCTCAAATAATCCAGCCGGAACTCCAGGAATCGCTCGCCCGCCTCCGCCTCCCGGCGCGCGTGCGCTAACAGTTGGCCGACATCCGGCAAACCAAGGGCGATACAGAACTTAGGGAGTGCGTTTCGCTGGGACATGAAGCTCGTGCGCGCTTAATGGAGGATATCACGGGCGGCCCAATTCGCCCCCCGCGCCCAGTGAAATCAAATTGGCAAACAACCGAAAAGCCCCAGGCACGGCATAAGGCAATTGCCGGTACCAGGCATAAGCACAATACACATAGCGCCCCTTTCCGTACTTCGCCTCAAGCCATCCCCCACGCTGCGGAGCCTGCCCCGTATCCTGCGTTTCCAGCAACGCCGTATACTCTGGCGCCCAAGTCATCCAAAATTTCGAACCACGCTGCTCCACCCATCCCTCAAAATCGCGACCCGTAATCCGATTCGGACCTACAAACACCGGATGCGCCGGCGTCAGGATCCGCACCGGCGAATCCTCCTCGCTGATCTCTTCCGCGCGAGCCGTCATCGTATACGGGTACGGACCGTAATTTCCGTCATACTCCTGCGTGTTGTATTGCACAATCACCGTGCCGCCGTTATTCACAAACTCCAGCAACCGCGCATTGTGTACCTTCAGTTCCGGCCGCACCGCGTACGCCCGAATCCCCAACAGCAACGTCGTGTACTTGCTCAAGTCCGCACCCGCGACATCGGCCGCACTCAGCAAATCGTATGGCACACCCAACTGCCGCAGCGCCTCAGGAACTCCATCGCCGCTCCCCATCACGTAACCGACGCGCAAGCCTTTGGACACTTGCACGTCAATCACCCGCGCCACGTGCACCGCAGGCTTCGAGACATACAAAGTGTCGAGTCCCGCAAACGTCACCGGCAAAAAGCTCGCATCGTACGCCTTGCCGCCACTCAAAGCCAATGCCCGCAAGTTGTAATCTCGCGCACCACCGGGCAACGCCAACGCAAAAGTGAACCGCGCCTCTTCCCCTTCTTTCTGAAACGCAAACTTCTGCACCTCAGGCGACGCCGTCACCCCAGCAGGAAGTTCCAACCGCACCTCGCCGGACCTCGCCCCCGCGCCAACATTGGTCACCACCACATCCACCCGATACTGCGACGTCGTACCCATCGGCGCTACACCATTCGCCGCCACAAACCGTACCGACAACGCCGGACCCACCGCCAACTTCCGCCGTACCTGCAGCCCAATCGAATCAATACTGCTGGTCTCGACGTCGCTCTCGATAAAGCTCTCCACACCCTGGTACACATAGCTCGCCTGTACCCGAGGCACCTCCGCCGCAGGCAGCCACTGATACGCCGCCTCCTGAATCGACCCGCGAGTCCAGTTCACGCTCGACGCCCGCGCATTCTCCGGGACGCTCACCGTGAACTCCCCCTCAGACCCCTCCGAACCCCAAAGCACCTGCTTCCGCACCCGTTCCACCGCCACCCCGGACCGTACCCGAAAATCCGCCGACACCTGGAACTTCTGCCCCGGCGTCGCCACAGCAAACGTCGTCCAAGGCCGGAACTGCGCCGCCATCCCCGTCGGCCTGACCTCCGGCAGCACCAGCGCCTCCAACTCCACCCCGAGTGCCAGATTCAAAGCCTCCCGCAACCGTCCCGCGATCCCCGCATCCTTCGCCGCCGCCAACGCCCGAGCTAAATGCGGAGCCACAGCCGACGGTGCCTCCGCCCGGAACGCCGCTTTCGCCTTCGCGACCTCCGCCGCCACCGGACCCGCAACCGCTACATCGACCCCGTCAAACAACTCTGGCCCGCCAGAGCCCGAAGCCAGATGCAAATACGAATACACAGGACCCGGCTTCGCGAGCACCGCCCCCATCGCCTGCGACCTGTGCCAGCGGTACCCTTCGCGACCAATCTCCGCGTAACTCCGCCCCAGCATCGCGTCGTACCCGCCGGAATCGATCCGCAGCGTATGCTCCGTCAAGGTCCCACCCTGATAAAACTTCGCGACAATCATGCGATTCGCCGCCACAGCCTTCCGCACCGCCTCGTTCCCGGAATACTGATGCTGTCCATGCCCATCTCGCGCCGTACCGCTGAACCGCGTAATCACCACCTGCGGCCGGACCTCCTGAATCGCCTTCGACACCACGGCCACACCCTGCTCCACCGGCCACTTCCGCAGCGCCTCTTCGATGTTCTTCGAGTACCCGTAATCCGCAAACCCACCGAACCGCAGCCGCACCCCGTAGTACTTGCAGGCTTTCTCCAACTCCAACGTCCGCAGCACGCCCAGGTTGTCGAACGTATCGCCCGTAATCAAATTCGCCCCGGACTCGCCCCTCGTCAGCGACAACAGCGTCACGTCGTAACCCTTGCCGCGAGCCAGATACGTCAGCAGCGCCGCATCTTCGTCATCCGGATGCGCCACGATGTACAGCACCCGCGCATTCGTCTCCACCTTCCGGATCGCCTGCCACACCGCAGCCGCGCCGCGATCCTCCGGCAGCACCTCCGCACCCGGCAAAACCATCGCAAAAACAGCCCACAACAGAACCAGCAGACGCATGACGGTAGAATACTAGCAAGTAGTCTTCTTTATATGCGGCTGTTTACTGCACTCTTCCTCGTCATCGCTCTCGCCTCATCAGCGCAGCAGCCCCCTGCGTCCAAGAAGTCCGCGGCGCCGGCCAAGCCGCAACAGCAACAACAGGAACCAGAAGACGACCGCATCATCCTCGACGTAACCCGCGTCAACATTCTGTTCTCGGTCTCCGACCGCAAAGGCCGCTTCGTCACCAACCTTGCCAAAGAAGATTTCGAAGTCTTCGAAAGCAAAAAAGAACAGAGCATCCTCGAGTTCACGGCGGAAACCAACCTGCCGCTACGCCTCGGCATCCTGATCGATACCAGCAACTCCATCCGTGACCGTTTCCGCTTCATCCAGGACGCCGCCAGCGAATTCCTCAAGTCCGTCATGCGCCCCGAACAGGACCGCGCCGTGCTCGTCAGCTTCGACACCTCGGCCCAGATGATCTCGGACCTCACCGGCGACATCGAAAAGCTCGAAAAAGGCGTCCGCAACCTCCGCCCCGGCGGCGGCACCGCCCTCTACGACGCCATCTACTACGCCTGCCGCGACAAACTGATCCTCGATCAGCCCCGTCACAAGTTCCGCCGCGCCCTGGTCATCCTCAGTGACGGTGACGACAACCAAAGCCGCTACACCCGCGAGCAAGCCCTCGAAATGGCCCAGAAGTCGGACGTCGTCATCTACGCGATCTCGACGAACACCACCAAGATTGAAAACGACGGCGACAAACTCCTCCGCTACCTGGCCAAGGAAACCGGCGGCATGGCTTTCTTCCCCTTCAAAGTTGAAGACCTCGAACAGTCCTTCACCAACATCGCCAACGAACTCCGCAGCCAGTACAACATCCTGTACCGTCCGGAACCCCTCCGCGCCGACGGCCTCTACCACCAGGTGGACGTCAAAGTCCGCAACCGCAAAGACCTCGTAGTCAGAGCCCGCCGCGGCTACTACGCCCCCGGAGCACTCACGCCCGGCGCCCTCGGCAACTCCGACAACCGCTGATTTCTGGATATAGAATCTTGAGATGCCTCAGCATCTCTCCCGGCGCACTCTGATCGCGGCAGCCTCAGCGCTCCAGGCTGCCAACGCCCAGGAACAACGCAAGCCCGTCGTACAGGAAGCCTACCCGACCACTTCCCTCAAGGCCCAAGGCACCAATCCTCTCCGCATCGTCACGATGTACAAGTTCGAACCGGCTGAGGTCGAAAAGATCAAGAAAGCCTCGCCCGTCCCCGTCGATCTCGTCATCGCCCCCAACCGCGACGAGTTCCGCAAACTCCTGCGCGACGCCGAAGTCGTCTACGGCAACGTCAACGGCACCGACCTCGACTACGCCCCCAAGCTCAAGTGGATCCAGTGGGGCTCCGCCGGCATTGAAGGCATGGATGACGCCGTCAAAGGCCACTCCGCCGTCGTCACCAACTACGCCCGTATCTTCGCCCACGGCATCTCAGAAACCGCCATGGGACTCCTCCTCAGCCTCACCCGCGGCCTCGCGACCTACTACATCCCCCAGTTCGCCAAGCGCACCATGAACCCCGTGGGTTCCGCCAAGTCGCCCCACCACGTCGAACTCGTCGGACTCACCATGGGCATCGTCGGCATGGGAGGCATCGGCAGCATGATCGCCCGCCGCGCCAAATACGGCTTCGACATGCGCATCGTCGCCACCGATCCCAAGCCCATCCCCAAACCCGAATACGTCGACGAACTCCACGACCCCTCCTGGTTCGAAAGCATGGTCCCCATGGTGGACGTCCTCGTTTGCGCCGCCCCCTCCACGCCGCAAACCCGCCGTATGTTCAACGAAAAAGTCTTCCGCTCCATGAAGAAGACCGCGTACTTCCTCGCCATGTCCCGCGGCGACCTCTTCGACGACATGGCCCTCGTCAAAGCCCTCAAAGAAGGCTGGATCGCCGGCGCGGGACTCGACGTCTTCCCGCAGGAGCCGCCTCCGTCCTCGCACCCGATCTTCGACTGCCCCAATGTCGTCATGTCGGCCCACACCTCGGGCTGGAGCACCAACCGTCAGGTACGCTTGATCGACCTCTTCGCCGACAACGTCCGCCGCTACGCCGCCGGTATGCCCCTCGTCAACGTCGTCGATAAACAGAAGGGTTACTAGCCCGTTAAAACTTGCCAACTCCCGGACCGATGTTCGATAGTGAAGGTTGCTGAAGCGATTCCGTTACCACATCGCTGTATTCTTCTCGGTCATCGGTCCCGGATTTATTACAGCCGTCGTGGACAACGACGCGGGCGGCATCCTCACCTACTCGCAGGCCGGCTCTAAGTACGGCTACCTGCCCCTCTGGACTCTCATCCCCATCACCCTGCTGCTCATCGTCACGCAGGAAATGTGCTCCCGCATGGGCGCCGTGACGGGCAAAGGCCTGTCCGACCTCATCCGTGAAGAGTTCGGCCTCCGCACCACCTTCGTGCTCATGGCCATCCTCGTCGTCGCCAACCTCACCAATGTCATGGCGAACTTCGCCGGTATCGCCACATCCCTCGAACTCTTCCACGTCTCACGGCTCATCTCAGTACCCATCGCAGGCATCGCCGTTTGGATGTTGATCGTCAAAGCCAACTACTCAACAGTCGAAAAAATCTTCCTCAGCGCCTGCGTCGTCTACATCGGCTACATCATCTCCGGCTTCCTCGTCGAACCCAACTGGAAGCAGGCCGCCATCGATTCTGTACGCCCGCGCCTCATGCTCGACACCGGCTACATCTCGATGCTCATCGGCATGGTCGGCACGTCCATCGCCCCGTGGATGCAGTTCTACCTGCAGGCCGCCATCGTCGAAAAAGGCATCTCCGCCAAAGAGTACACGGAATCGCGCATTGAAGTCATCGTAGGCTGCATCGTGATGTCCGTCATCGCGTTCTTCATTATCGTGGCCTGCGCCGGTGGCATCTGGCAGAAGAGTGGCCCGCGCGACATCAACTCCGCCGCGGACGCCGCCCTCGGACTCCAACCCTTCGGCCCCTACGCGTACCTTCTCTTCGCCATCGGACTCCTCAACGCCTCGATCTTCGCCGCCTGCATCCTCCCGCTCTCCACGGCCTACACTGTCTGCGAGGCCTTCGGCTTTGAATCCGGCGTCAACCGTACCTTCCGCGAAGCGCCCATCTTCTACTGGCTCTTCACCGGCTTGATCGTCATCGGCGGAGGCGTCATCCTTCTGCCGTCTTTCCCCCTCGTCAAAATGATCCTGTTCTCGCAGGTCATCAACGGCATCCTGCTCCCCTTCATCCTCATCTTCATGACCATCCTGATCAACAAAAAACGAGTCATGAAAGAGTGGACCAACTCCCGTCTCTACAACCTCGTCGCCTGGACATCCGTCGCATTGATGATCGGCCTCACACTCGCGCTGGTGGGGATCTCGATCAAAGATATGATGTCCTAAATGACCCGCAGAACCTTCTCATCCGCAGCCTTGATCGGCGCCACTGGCAAGCTGATCGCCCAGACCTCGCAAACGGAAAAGAAGGCCACCCCGCTCGACCTCACTCAGTTCGAACCCCGCAGCTCGCTGGAAGTCGAAGAACACAAGGTCGAACGCGCGCGATATCCGGTCATCGACATCCACACGCACCTCAGCTGGGCCAACGCGCAAAAACCCGAAGAGCTCATCCAGGTGATGGACCGCCGCAACTTGAAGACGCTCGTCAACCTCACCGGAGGCGTCGGCGCCAAGCTCCGCGACACCGTAGGCCGGTTCGACAAAGCCCACCCCGGCCGCTTCTTGACCTTCACCGAGCCCTCCTGGAACCGTGCCAACGAACCCGGCTACGACAAGCTCCAAGCCGACCTCATCGCCCAAGCCAAAAAGGACGGAGCCAGCGGACTCAAGGTCCTCAAGACCCTCGGCCTCTTCCTGCGCGACAACAACAAAAAGCTCGTCAAAGTCGACGATCCGCGCTTCGACCCCATGTGGGACGCTTGCGGCCAACTGGGCATCCCCGTTGCGATCCACGTCTCAGACCCCGCAGCCTTCTTCAAGCCCATCGACCGTTTCAATGAGCGTTTCGAAGAACTCAACAACCACCCGGACTGGTCCTTCTACGGACAGGACTTCCCTTCGAACGAAGAGCTCCTCGCCGCCCGCGACCGTGTCCTGGCGCGCCATCCCAAAACAACCTTCATCGTTTTGCACGTAGGAAATTTTGCAGAGAATCTGGCACACGTCGGCCGCGCCCTCGACAAGTACCCGAACATGAACGTGGACATCGGAGCCCGAGTCGGAGAACTAGGCCGCCAGCCTCGCACAGCCCGCAAATTCTTCGACAAATACCAGGACCGCATCCTCTTCGGCACCGACGCCACACCCAACGGCTTCGAGTACCCGCAGCAACTCTACGGCGACAAATTGTATGAGATTTACTTCCGGTTCTTAGAGACCGAAGACGAGTATTTCGACTACGCCCCGGCCAACATTCCCCCGCAAGGCCGCTGGAGAATCTACGGCATCGGCCTACCCGACAAAGTACTGAAGAAGGTCTACCACGCCAACGCGGCGCGGATTCTAAAGGTCAAGGTGTAGCCATGGCCGACCGTGTTAAGCCGGATCTTCCGGCGGACCCGAGTACTTCCCCATATCCGGCTCCGTCACCGTCGTAATCCAAGGCTTCTGCGAAAAATCCACCGTCATGTGGACCCCGTGCGCAGACAGTTGAATCACCCGCGACACGATCTCAATCTTGATCCCCATATCGCCCAGCGTCTCTGTGTTCTCTTCCAGAAACTTCTCAAAGGACTTCGCCGCGATCATCGGCTCCAACGCTGGCTCATGCGACGATACTTCGGCAATCCAGCCCCAAACAGGTGCAAATGCCTTCAGTACAGGTGCGGGATCTCCGCCTAAGGCGCGATAGTCAGCAGGGAATTGAGTCAGTGCTTTCAAGGGTTCTCCGAAGCAGGCCTTTCAACAGGCAAATCGTACGGCTTGTACCCATTCTGCCGCAGAAACCCGCGCGCAGTCTCGCCCCGCTCCGGTGCCACATAAAAGAACGCGCCCACGCGCTCGGTCTGAAAGATGAGGCCGCCGCGATACCGGTCGGCCTCCACTAGATAATCGATGCCCGCCGCTGTCAACTGCTCTTCCAGCTTCAGGGCTTCTTTGAGCCTTTTGGCGATGTAAATCAGCTCCAACTCGGCATCGCCAAAAAACTCAGGATCTCGCTGCATGATGAAAAACTAGACCTACCGGTGCGGCGACACGCGCGCGGCAAACGCCTCGTACGCACCCGCCGCATTCTGATTCATGTACGCGATGTACCGGCCTGCCACCTCTTCGATATTGCGCCACATGCCCGGATTCCCAAACGCACTCCGCAGTGTCGGGCACACCTTTTCGATGCGCGTCCACACCAGCAACAGTTCCTGGCCGCTCTGAAAGAACAAATGCTCATTCAGTACACCGCTCGTAATCAGCGACGCCACCATTTCCCAGTACGTAATCACCTGGCGCATGTACGCATTCTCATCGGTGCCCGGCGGAGCCACGTGCTGATACTCTTCCACCGTCTTGCAGTAAAAATTCTTTACGAACCAGGCGCGGGCTTCGCGCATCTTCGTTTCGCGGCGCATCTCGTACAGCCGCAGAATCAGGTTCGCGTCATCGTATGTAGCGGGAGTTGTCATCCGTCCCTTCAGACTAGCGTTAAATCCACTTGCGAAGGAAAGCCCATGCCTGCTTCTGCATCTCGGCGTTGAACTCGTGCGGCGCATCCGGGTACATCGTGCACTCCACGCGATTCGCGATCCCCGCCTTCCGGTAACACTCGCGTAGCTTGTTGTGCGACAGTTCCATGCCCTTGGGCGTGAACAGCCCATCCTTGCCACCGTTGATCACCAGCATCGCCGCAGGCATCGCCAGCGACGCGACGTCCGGATAGTCCAACTCCCCGTAAAGGCCTGGAATGAGCTTCGTATGCCCGATCGTATGCACCACCTTGTCGCGCAGCTGCTCGGGGAACGATGTCATCCAGCAAATCGGCATGGAGACCTTGATCCGCGTATCCGCCGCCGCCAGATACGCCGCGCGTACCGCACCGACGGAAAGCCCGACACAGCCTATCCGCTTGGCGTCCACATCGGGACGGCTGACCAGATAATCCACCGTACGAACATCGTCCCAGGTCATGATGCCCGCCCAGGTCGCGCCAGTCGACATCACAGAACGCCCCACCAACTGCTCGTTGGCGCTCGCCCGCGCGTGGAACGCGTCAATCCGCTCCTTCGGCATTTCCGCAGGACGATCCCGCCAATCGGCCGCATCATTGGGCAACAGCATCCGCCGCTCGCCCCAATAAAACATATCGATGACGATCACCAGATACCCGTCGCGAGCCAGATCCTCAGCGATGTTGCGACCCGCGTAGTACCGTTGCTTGAACGCCGTCAGCACCGGATGCTCTGGCCCTTCCGCGCGCACCAGCTTCTCTTTGCCCCAAAGATAGAACCCGCCGTGATCATGCAGTGCCACCACCGCCGGCAGTTTCCCGGTCGCGCCCGCGGGCTTCAACACATAGGCAGGAACCCGAATCGCAGGCGTCGTCGCAAACGTGATGCGCTCAATCTTCAGCCCATCCCGCTCTACCGTACCTAGCACTTCAGGCTTTGGATCCACCGCCGCCGGCCGGTACTGCAACAACTCCAGATACCGTGCCTGCGCGGTCTTCTTCCAGCTTTTGAGATTTCGGAACCGCGGCTGCATCCACGACAAGCGAGGATCTCGCACCGCCAGGGACTCGATCAGCGGATCGAGATTGCCCGTCGACTGCGCACAAGCGGCGCTCGCAGAAACAAAAAGAAGGCTACGCCGTGTCACGCAGCTATTCTACTGGTTGGACAGCAAATCCATCTGACCCAGCAGCTTCTCGATGCGGGTCTTCACTTGCTTGCGCTCGCTCTTCAACTGCTCCAACTCCACGCGGAACTTATCCGCCTCGACATTGGCCTGATTGGCGGCGTCACGCTCCGCCTTAATCGACTCCAACTCCGCATGCGCGGCATCCAACCGCTTCTGCAATCCTTCATTCTGCTCGCGCAGAGACCGCACCAACTGTACGGCGCGTGTAATCCGATCCTCTAGGCTTGCCAGCGAATCCTGGTCGTCGGCCATGAACAACTCCATCCCTCAAGTGTACTCGCGATATCCTGCTCTTACCATGCGTGTGCTCACCCTCGCTTTTGTGATTTCCGCGGCAACGTGCGCCGCCGCGCTGATCAATGAAGTCCGCGAAGCCATCGACGCCAAAGACTTCGCAAAAGGTGCGTCCCTCATCGAGGCTCACCGCAAGGCCAAAGGCGAGAACCCCGAAATGATCGCCGCCGTCAGTTGGATGGCCCGCGGCCAACTCAAGCAGAAGAACTACGACAAAGCCGACGAGTTCGCCCGTCAAACCTACGACCTCGCCCAGAAACAGTTGAAGCGCCAAAAAGGCAACCTCGACGAAGAACAGCACCTTCCCATTGCCCTCGGCGCCGCGATTGAAGTACGAGGGCAGGTGCTCGCCGCCCAAGGCCAGCGCGACCAGGCCGTGCAGTATCTCGAACAGCAGCTCAAGCTCTACCGCAACACCTCCATCCGCACGCGCATCCAAAAGAACATTAACTTGCTGAGTCTCGAAGGCAAGCCCGCTCCCGCCCTCGGCATCACCAAGTACCTCGGCCCCAAGCCGCAGCCGCTATCCGCCTACAAGGGCAAGCCCGTCGTCCTCTTCTTCTGGGCCCACTGGTGTGGAGACTGCAAGTACCAGGGCCCCGTCCTCGCAGAAGTCCGCAAGAGCTACAAAGACCTCGTCATCATCGGACCCACCCAGCACTACGGCTACGTCGCAGGCGGTGAAGACGCCGACGAAAAGACAGAAACCAGTTATATTGACCAGGTCCGAAATCGCTCCTATTCTGCTTTACTTGATATGCCGGTGCCTCTCGACGAAGAGACGTTCCGCAATTACGGTTCATCTACGACCCCGACCGTCGTCCTGATCGATCGCGCAGGCCTTGTTCGCGTCTACCATCCCGGCATCATGCGGGACGCGGAGTTGCGCGCCGCACTAGACCAGTTCGCCAAGTAAATTCTCGAATGAAAAAGCCATATATTCTGGCCGTGGATGACGACACGACGGTCCTCCGCGCCGTCGAACGCGACCTGAAAGCCAAGTTCGCGTCGACCTATCGCATCCTTGCCGCCAACACCCCGGAAAAAGCCCTCGACCTCGTCAAGCAAATGACGGCTCGTGGAGACCGCATCGCGCTCTTTCTCGTCGACCAGCGCATGCCTAACATCAGTGGCACCGAGTTTCTCGAACAAGCCCTGATCATGCAGCCCGATGCCCGGCGCGTCCTTTTGACGGCCTACGCGGATTCCGACGCCGCCATCGACGCCATCAACAAAGTCCGCCTCAATCACTATTTGATGAAGCCCTGGGAACCGCCGGAACAGGGCCTCTTCCCCGTGCTTGCGGACCTTCTGGAAGATTGGGCCGCCACCAGCCAGGAATCGTTTGACGGCATCTACGTGGTCGGCACCCGTTGGGCCCCCGCCACCCACGACCTCAAGAATTTCCTCGCCAAAAGCCAGATTCCGTACCGTTGGATTGAACCCGGCTCCACCTCGGACCCTCGCATCGACGCCGCCATCGGCGATAAAGCCGATGCTCTACCCGCCGTCATCTTCCCCGACGGTACAGTATTGGAAAAACCGCAGGTCGCCGATGTCGCCAACAAACTCGGCCTCGCCGCGACCCCCGCTCGCGACCTCTACGACGTCATCATCATCGGTGGCGGACCCGCCGGCCTCGCGGCCGCTCTTTACTGCAGCACCGAGGGCCGCAAGACCATCCTCGTCGAAAGTGAAGCTCCGGGCGGCCAGGCAGGCCTCAGCTCACGCATCGAAAACTACCTCGGCTTCCCCTCCGGCCTCAGCGGTTCGGACCTCGCCCGTCGCGGCGTCTCCCAGGTCAAGCGGTTCGGTACGGAAATCATCGCCCCTGCCCGAGCCATCAGTCTCCAAATCGACGAAGGATACAAGAAGGTCAAGCTCTCGAACGGCCAAGAACTCGTCGCCCACGCCGTTGTCATCGCCGCAGGCGTACAGTGGCGCCGTCTCGACATTCCGGGTATGGATCAACTCACCGGGGCTGGCGTCTACTACGGCGCCGCCATCACAGAAGCCTCGTCCTGCAAGGACGAAGACGTCTACATCATCGGTGGCGCCAACTCCGCGGGCCAGGCTGCCGTACACTTCGCCGAACTCGCTCGTTCGGTCACCATGCTCGTTCGTGCTGAATCGCTCTCCAAGTCGATGTCGCACTATCTCGTCGAGCGCATCCGCACCATCCCCAACATCCACGTGGAAACCCACACCGAGGTCACCGAAGTACGCGGTGCGGACCGCCTCGAATCCATCACCGTCCTCAACCACCGTACCGGCGTCAAGCAGGATCGCGAAGCCGCCGCCTTATTCGTCTTCATCGGTGCGGAACCCCAAACCGAGTGGCTCGACGGCGTCCTCATGCGCGACTCGCGAGGCTTCCTCGTCACCGGTCGCAACCTCCTCGGCGAAGGTGGCCGCCGACCGCCAGGCTGGAACCTCGATCGCGACCCCGCGCTTCTCGAAACCAACATCCCCGGCGTCTTCGCCGTAGGCGACGTTCGCGACGGTGCCGTACGCCGTGTCGCCAACAGCGTCGGAGAAGGCTCCATCGTGCTCTACTTCATCAACCAGTACATGCTCAATCGATAAGCACCCACATGGAACAGCCCTGCACGCGCCCCACCGCGGAAGAACTCGCCAGCCTTCCCATCATGGAAGGAGAAGACCCCGCGGCCATCGCCTGGCTCGCCGAGCGCTTCCAGATCCACTGCTTCGAAACCGGCGACATCATCGCGGAAATGAACTCCGCCGCCGATGAACTCTGGCTCGTCCTCGATGGCGAGGTCCACTTCCGCGTCCCCGAAGATCCCTACGCAGCGCTCTTCATTCGCACCAAGGGCCAGGCTACCGGCAAGCTCCCGTTCTCCCGCATCAAGAACGTTCTTGCCCGCGGTACCGCCGTACAACCCACGCGTCTCGCCGCGATGCCGGACTCTGAACTTCGCGAACTCGTCTATCGCGCCCCGCTGTTTGCCGAACGCCTCGTGCAGGAAATGATCGACCGTACCCGGGACTTCGCACGTCTCGGCGAGCGTTCGTCCAAGCTCCAGGCCCTGGGCAAGATGGCCGCCGGCCTCGCCCACGAAATAAACAACCCCGCCTCCGCTGCCGTACGCTCCGCCGCGCTCCTGCGCGAGGCTCTCGACATTCGCCGCACCATCGGCATCGAACTCCGCTCCCAGCCCCTCGATCCCCAGACCGGCCGCGACATCACCGATCTCGCCGACCGCATCGCCGGCTGCGACCCTCCGCCCGAAATGGACGCCCTCGATCGCGCCGATCTCGAAAGCGACTTCGGAGACTGGCTTGACCAGTACGGCTCCACCAGCGAGTACGCCGGCGACCTCATCGACGCCGGCATCACCATGGACGACCTCAAGCCGCTCGCCGGGAAACTCGATCGCGAAAACTTCGCCCGGGTCCTCCGCATCCTCGCGGCAGACCGTCAGATCCACTGCCTCACCAGCGAAATTGAGGACGGCCTCCGCCGCATCTCAGAACTCGTCAAAGCCATGAAGTCGTACTCCTACATGGATCGCGGCGCGCTCACTGAGGTGGAAATCGAACCCGGCATCGAAGTGACATTACGTCTCTTCCAGCACAAGCTGAAGGACGCCAAGATTCAACTCGAAAAACACTTCGCCGGCAACCTCCCCAAGATCCCCGGCAATGGCAGCGAACTCAACCAGGTGTGGACCAACCTCATCGACAACGCGATCTCCGCGCTCAAAGAGCATCCCACTCCAGGCAAGCCGCAGCGCATCGAAGTACGCACCAGTCTCGAACCGGGCTATGTATTGGTAGAAGTAGCGGACAACGGCCCCGGCATCCCCGCAGAGCTGCAAGGCCGTATCTTTGAACCCTTCTTCACCACCAAGAAAGTGGGAGAAGGCACAGGTCTCGGCCTCGACATCGTACGCCGCATCCTGCAGAATCACAAAGCGCAGATCCGCCTCGAATCCGCGCCCGGCCGGACCGTGTTTCAGGTCCGCATCCCGCTCAGCGTAGCCTAAGCGTCGCGTCGCGCAATCAGCAGCGTAAAGTCGTCCGCCGCCGGAGCGTTATGTGTAAACGCGGCTACGGACTCTTTGATGATCCCCACCAGGTCGGACACCTTGGCATTGCGATGCCGCAGCACCACCTCGCCAATGCGATCCTCGCCAAACTCCTCGTCCTGATCGGGCGCAAATTGCTCGGTCACACCATCCGAATACATCACGATGATGTCGCCCGGCTCGATCTCCACCGTACGCTGATCAAAGTCCGAAAACGGCAGAATACCCAGCACGATCCCGCCCGCATCCAACTTCTCGACGCGACCATCGGCGCGCACAATCAACGGCGGATTATGGCCAGCATTGCAGTACGTAAACTGCCCCGTATGCGGATTCAGTACGCCCATGAAGAACGTAATGAACTTGCCCGCCGGGCAATTGCGCGACACCGCCGAGTTCAGCTTCGTGACCTTGCCTGCCAGATTGCGCCCGTCTTCAAACAGCACCTGTACGCTCGCCTGCAAGCTCGTCATCATCAGCGACGCCGGCAATCCCTTGCCGGACACGTCCGCGACAATCAATCCGATGTTGCCATCCGGGAACGATAGAAAGTCGTAGTAATCGCCGCCCACCGTACGGCAAGGCGCGTTGTACCCGCAGATGCTGTACCCTTCCACATTTGGCGGACCTGACGGCAGCAGCCCCTGCTGAATCGTCGCCGCCTGCGAAAGTTCTTTGGCGTAAAAGCGCTCGTTCTCTTCTACCTCAGCGAGTCGCGCATGCTCGATTCGAATCGCCGCGACGTTTGCCATAACCGTCAGCAGGTTCAAATCCTCGCGCGTAAACTGCCGCACCATGTTCGGCGAATCCAGATAAATCAGCCCGATCACGCGATCGTTCGTCTGCAGCGGCACCGCCAGCATGCTCTTCACCTGCTGCGCGACAATGCTCTTCCGCTCACGAAACGCCTCTTCAAGCGACGTATCCCGAACCAGGATCGACTCCCGGTTCCGCAGCACCTGATCGCGCACGGCCGAACTGATCTGAAAGCCCTCGCCGCGAATCGCCCGCACCTGCAACTCGCCGTCTTCTTGCGACATCAGCACGCCGCGCCCCGCCGCCACAGCCTCCATCGAAAGATCCATGATCACTTCGAAGACTTCGGCCAGCGGACGATGGCTCGTCAACTCTCGCGCCGCGCGAACCAGTGCGCGCAACTGCGGGTTGCCCTGCATTACGTGCGTCTTCGTGGGGTCGATCTTCTCTTGCCCCATGAAGCCTTCAAGGCTCGCCTGTACAGTCGTGGCAGCCGTGATGGGCTCGGAATTCCGCTCCACAAATACAACGGTGTTGGTGGTTTTGCTCACACGCGCCGCTGCATTGAACTCGATGATCAGGTGCCCGGCCGATACACGATCGCCGCCATTCAGCAGCACCGCGTCCGCGCCTAGCTTGTGGCCGTTCAGGACAGTGCCGTTCTTGCTGCCCATGTCACGAACCACCCAGCCGCTGGGCGTTAGTTCAAATTGCATGTGGCTGCGCGACAACCCGGTGTCGTCAGCAAAACATAGGTCGGATGAACTCGATCGCCCCAAGACAAACGACGTCCGGTCCAGCGGTACGTTCGAATTCTTGCCGTCGGGCGTACGAATAGTGAGTGATGCCGGGGGGCCCTGCTGCGGTTGCATCTGAAGTAACCGATTATCGCAGGGCTATGAAGAGGGAGGCAACCGGACACCCGGCGCCTCCCGTTACAGTCAAATTACTTCTTGGCAGTCAGCGTATAGAACCCAATCAGCTTCTCGCTGTCAGACTTTCTGCCCTTCGGCATCGCCAGAGCAAATCCCTGCTTGCCTTGCGGGTACACCTCGACAAAGTCCAACCCCGGCTCATACCACTCGAACATCACTTTCTTGATGCCCTTCTCGGCCATCTGATTCTGGACGTTCTTCGACACCGCAATCCACGGAATTTCACCCGCCACGGTGTAATACCGGGCCGATGCAATCGAATATTTGTCCCGCAGGAAGGCCGTTACCTCAGCATCCAGTTTCTTTGTCGCTTCGCTTGCCTCGGTCGCCTTTGCACCATCGAGAGGCTTCGGTTCAAACAAGGCTGCCTCAGCCATGCTGCACCCCCAGGCCAACACGGCCAGTCCCAATACGGTTTTCGCGCTTTTCCATTTCGTCATTTTCTCCCTCTTGCTTAGTTGCTCACGCGAAAGGACTGCAAGCCACCAGTGGTCACCAGCGTCCGCAGCGACAGCGTCATAATCGGCGATGTCTGATCCTTGCCTTCGCCCACGCCCATGTTCGTACCCCACGGGTTGCGTACAGTCACTCGCCAATCTGTGCCCTGCTGCAGCATGGAAATCACCGTGTACACGTGATCGTCCACCAGCCCGTCCTGCGTCGCTCCGTTCTCCGGCACCGACCATAGCGTAACGCTCTTGTGTTGCTGCAGCGCGGTCGCCACCTTGCCGCCCAGCACAGCGACGGACCCATCCACACCAAGCTTCAGATAGTACGTATACGACACCTGCGATCCGGCATTGCCCGTAATTGCCATCATCGCGTCCGACGGCCAGCCGCCGTTGATGATCTTCTGGTAGCCTTCGCCCAACCCATCGTTGGGATTCGAATCGAACATCTTCGCGTATGCCGTTTCAATCACTGCCGGCCACACCCGCTCATATAAACCGGTGTTGTCGATGTAGCTGCCGCCCTGGCGATTGACGTTGTCTTCCAGTTCCGCCTGCGTCACCCAGATGTACTTCACCTGGCCATTTGTTTTATAGAGACGTACGCGAAACTGTTGTGTCGACTCGTCGTAATAAATTGCGTCCTTGATCCCCTTGGGATTCTGCATCGCAACCGCCCCAAGCGTCGCAACAAAATAACAATCTCCAAACGCATCCTGTTTGATGTCGTTCTGGCTCGGCCCATTTGGCCCGTACAAATTATCGCCGTGGAACTTCGGCTTCGTGCTCGTGCCGTATCCCAACTGAGCATTGATCCGCGCCAGCGTAGGTCCATTGGGATCCACCCTGCCATCCTTTGCCAATGCAATGTCCGACTGTTGAAAGGTGCGAATCGCACCAATCGTCTTCGGACCCACCAACCCGTCTTCTACCAGCTTCGGATTTGGCCCGCCTTTGTGCGGCGGAATCTGATTCAAAGCTTTTTGAATCGCCAGTACATCTGCCTTCTTGTTAACGCCGCCTTGCCCTACGGATGCGGAGATAGTTACCACTGTTGAGCCTCCAAACATCCATGCGCAGCACGTTACGAAAGTGGGGCGTCAAAACCCAAGAAAGTCTGTCATTAAAATCTATTCAATCTAGCGCGACGTTGCCTGCCTGACGCAGCCGTTCTCGAGCCACATTGAACTCACAGCCCACAAACGCGATGATGCTCAGCAGGTACATCCAAACCAGCAGCGCGATCACTGCCGCAATGGACCCATACAGTACGTTGTAATTCGCGATATTCCGCACGTACCAGCTGAATCCACCCGTCACCAGCATCCACAGAACAGCAGCCACAAACGCGCCCGGCCACACCGTACGCATCCGTACCCGGCGATTCGGCCCCAGATAGTACAGCAGCCCCGTGCTCAAAATCGACGCCCCAAACGCCAGCAGGAATCGCAGGGCCTTGCCCAGCATCACAATCCAAGGCGCCAAATCCGTACCCGTGCCGTACAAGCCGATCGCGCTCAGCACCGCAGCCTCTGCCCGCTGGCCCGACAGGATCAATGCGGACGCTCCCACTCCCGGCAAAGTGACGCACAACACCAGCAGCGCCGCCATCAGCCGCTCCCGTACCGGACCTCTGCCGCGCGGCACATGGTACGCCGCATTAAACCCCTCAATCAGGCTCATCATCGCGCCGGACGCCGCCCAAATCGCCAGCAGTACAGCGAGCACTAGCAGGTACACTGGTTCATTCCCGCGCACGGCAAAGAATCGCTCCACCAGCTTTTGCGAGCCCGGCGGGACGACTTCAAAGACAAACTGTGTGATCTGGTTCGAAACTTCCTCAGCCCGCGACTGCACCAGGATGGTGGTCGTCGCGGTCATCACCGGAAAGAAAGAGAGGAGGCTGGAGTAAGCCGCGCCTTTGGCGATGCCGAATCCGTTGTCGTTATGCGTATTTACCAACGCCTGCCACAGTAGCCAGCGTTGCTTGGCAAACCAGCCGGGCTCGTGTACGTAAATCGCCGCTTGCGTTCTGGTTGCCGCGTTCACTCTTTCCAGATTGTAAACTGAACGAACACGACCTCTCCCCCTTACATGACCCCTTCCAGCCCTCTCCCCAACCGCTGGCTCATCGCCGGCGCCGCCGTTACCATGCAGGTTTGCCTCGGCATCATCTATGCCTGGAGCGTCTTTCGCGGACCCTTGGAGCAACACTACGGCTGGTCCAAAAGCGTGTCCATCGCGCCGTACCGCTGGTCGATCCTCTTCTTCACCCTCGCCATGATCGTCGCCGGCTTCTGGCAGGATCGCAAAGGTCCCCGCATGGTCGGCTCCGTCGGTGGCGTACTCTTGGGGCTCGGCTGCCTCCTTGCCGCGTTCATCGGCAATACGCCAGAAGGCCTCAACTTCTCCTACGGCGTCGTGGCAGGACTCGGCGTCGGCTTTGCCTACGTCACCCCCATCGCCACCTGCGTGAAGTGGTTCCCCGACAAGCGAGGCTTCGTCGTAGGACTCGCCGTGATGGGCTTCGGCCTCGGCTCCCTGATCTTCGCCCCGCTGCTCGAAGCCCTGCTCGGCAACGACCCCGCCCGCTACGCGGAAACCCTCCCGCGCACCTTTCTCATCCTCTCCGGACTCTTCTTCGTCCTCGTCACCGGCTGCGCCCAGTTCTACCAGGTGCCGCCCGCAGGCTACAAACCCGCAGGCTGGACCCCGCCCGCCGCTGCCGGACCCGCCGTCGACATGGAACCCGGCACCATGGTGCGAACCCCAGCCTTCTACGTGCTCTGGCTCGTGTACTTCCTTGGCAGCTCCGTCGGACTCACCGCCATCGGGGAATCCGCCCCCCTCGTACGCGAACTCGCAGGCACTGCCGCCGCCATGACCGGTGGCGTAGCCCTCGGCGTCATGTCCCTTTTCAACGGCGTCGGCCGCCTCATCTGGGGCACCCTCTCAGACCGTATGGGCAAGCGTACCGTCGTCCTCGCCATGTTCCTGACGTCGGCGCTCACCTGCGCGCTGCTCCTGCCCAACACGCGGGACTTCTGGCGCGTACTCGCAGGCATCTGCATCGTTGGCTTCTGCTACGGCGGCTACCTCGCCCTGATGCCGTCGCTCTGTGCGGAATACTTCGGCTCCCGCCGCATCGGAGCCAACTACGGCATCCTCTTTACCGCTTGGGGAGCCGCCGGCTTTGTCGTACCCCGCTACATGGCATCGGTGATCGAAGCCCGCAAAGCGACAGGCAACGTCGCGCAAGGCTACAACGAGATGTTCTACAGCCTTGCCGCCCTCGCCGTTGTAGGCATCGTGATTGCGTTCGCTCTGCGAGCTAGATCGAAAGCGGCGTAATCTGCCGGCCCTGCCCGTCGAAGTTGGCAGGATCGAGCCACCGCTCAAACGCAGCCTTACGCGCAGGCCACTCGCTATCGAGCATCGAATACCATGCCGTATCCCGGTTCCGCCCCTTGATAATCAGGTGCTGCCGGAACGTACCCTCGTACACAAACCCGTACCGCCGCGCGGCCCGGTGCGACGGTGCGTTATGCGAGTTGCACTTCCACTCGTACCGCCTGTACCCCAGCTCATCAAACGCGTACTTCGCCATCAGGTACATCGCCTCAGTCGCGGCACAAGTACGCTGCAGCGCCGGCGTATAGAGGATGTTGCCAATCTCAATCACACGATTGGCCGGGTCGATCCGCATCAGCGAACAGTAGCCCACCGCACGCCCGTCCAGGACCACAGCGTAGAACAGCGGATCTTCCGACGCAGCCTTCTTCTCGATAGCGGCCCGAAAAACCCCGCGATCCGTATACGGCTCATCCGCCAGGTACAACCACAGATCAGGTAGCCCGTTCTGCAGCTCAAAAATGCTATCCGCGTGCTTGGCGGCGTCCAAAGGCTCAAGGGTCACATAGCGGCCTGTCAACGTGACGCGCGAAGGCCTCGGCGCAGCGGCCGTGGACTCAACCAGCGGCCCGATAGGAAGTGTTTCCATAAACTCGATATGCCGTGCGATACACGTTGGCGTGCGCCTCGGCAGTCAATTGTACCGGCTCCGAGTAACCGCCGCCCATCGTAACAATCAACGGCGCGCCGTACGCCCGGCACGCGCGAATCACCGTCTCATTCCGCCGCGCGATCCCCTCCGGTGTCATCCCCAACTTGCCCAGACGGTCCGTAACTAGCGCATCCACACCGGACTGATAAAAGATCACACCCGGCTCAAACGCAAACACCTGCGGCAGCCACTGCTCGACAAGTGCGAGATACTCATCGTCGCCCACACCGTTATCCAGCTCAATATCCACGCGGCTCCGCTGCTTACGAAACGGAAAGTTATGCCGCCCATGGAACGACAGCGTGTATACCAGCGGATCGTTCTCAAAGATCGCCGCCGTACCGTCGCCCTGGTGGACATCCAAATCAATCACCGCGGCCTTGGCGATCCCCCGATGATGCCGCAAATACAGGATCGCTACCGCAATGTCGTTGAATACGCAAAAGCCCGATCCCTCGCCGCGAAACGCATGATGCGTACCGCCCGCCAGGTTCCCGCACCACCCCGTCATCAACGCCTGCTCCGCCGCCGCAATCGTACCGCCCACCGACGCTAGCGTACGCTTCACCAAAGCGTCAGACCACGGAAACCCAATCCGCCGCACGGCCTGTGGCGGCAGGGTCCCCGTCAAAAACTGCTCGACGTACTCCGGATCATGCGCCAACTCCACCAACTCACGCGGAGCCAGCGGCGCACAGTGAAACCGAAAGACGCCATCGGTAGCCAAAAGATCCCGCGTCATCCGGTACTTCGACATCGGGAACTTGTGCCCCTCCGGCAAAGGGATCTCGTAGTGATCGCAATAGTAAAGGCGCTGCGCAGACACGCTTATTTCTTCGCTTCCAAACCTTGCCGGCAGCGAGCCAACCGCTCTGCCACCTCAGGCGAATTCGCTACCGTCAAAGCCTCCGAGTACAGCTTGCACGCATCCTCGCGGAACTGCGCCTTGCCCTCTTCCTCAGCCTGCGCCATGCGAATATCGCCCGCCCGTGTCAAACCCGTCAGCAGCGCGCCATCCCTTGCCGATCTCCATCGTGCATTGGCTTGCTGGCACGCCGTATACGCTGCCCCGTACTGCAACAGCCGGAAGTGCACTTCGCAAATACGAAAGCTCGATTCAGCCGCATTTATTTTGATGCGCAAATCGTTCGGATCGAGCTTTTCATTGCGCTCGTCCAACTCGAGCGCCTCGCGGTACGCACGCAACGCAGCCGGCCAGTTCTTCAAGTCTTCTTGTATCCGCCCTGTACGATTCAAAGCCTCCGCGCGCAACGCAAACACTGCCGTATTCCGCGGGTCCATATTCAACAGCATCGACGCGATCGGACCCGTACGGCTGTACGTCGCCAGCGCCAATGCATTCTTCCCCTGTAGCCGGTACACATCCGCCAGCCGGTTATACGCGATCCCCAGATTCGACAGCACCCGGTGATCCCGGCTCCCCGGCAGGATCTTCTCCAACGTCGCGATCGCCTGTTGAATCTGCCGCTCCGCCTCGCCGTACCTCTCCTGATCCCGCAGGATCCGCCCCGTCCCCAACGACACCAGCGCTCGATTCATCTGGATGTTGATGTCGCGCGGAGCCTGCTCTGCCAGCGCGTCGTACAGCTTCCCCGCAGATTCGTATGCGCTCTGCGCCTCCTCGGTGCGATGGCTGTCGTACAGCGCCTGCCCCAGCCCTCTGTACGCCGCCGCCAAGGTCGCGCGCACCGCACGATTCGCTGGATCTTTGCTGGATAACTCACTCGCTGAAGAGACCGCTGCCCGAAACTCCGCGATCGCCTGCGTACCTTGTCCCGTCCGCACCAGCAAACTCGCGTACTGATTCCGAACTGACGACAACTCTTCCAGCAGCCGGCTATTCTGCGCGTCGGTCTTCACCAGCGCCTGTAGCCGCGACAAAGACTGTTGATAGTTCTCCCGCGCTCTCTGCAAATCCCCGACGCGCTCGGCCAACTCCGCCACCGTACGGTGATTCTGAATCACGTTCTGCGCCGCCCGCATGCTATTGGCATTCGCCGCGTACGCCCGCCGGTACACCTCGCCGTTGCGCTGCACAATCTGCAACGCCTCACTGAAGCGCCCTTCAATCTGCAAGGCACGAGCTTCCAAGTCGCGCGCCTCAGCTACCTGCGCCTCTAGCTCCAAATCCCCCGGCGACGTCGCCTGTATGCGCTGCCTCGTCTTCGTATGCTCGGCGTACGCCTGTATCGCACCCTGCAACTTCCCGGCGGATTCCAGCGCTTGTCCAGCCAGCTGTTGCGATGCCGCCAACCCCAGCAGCGACAGGACATCCTCCTGCGACTTCTGCGTCAATCCCTCATACGTCCGCATCGCCTGCTGCGCGCTTTCAAGCGCCTGTAGCGGCTGCCGCATCGCCAACTGTACTTCCGCCATCCGCAGTTGCGACGCTGCCAGATCCCGCTGCAGCGCCACACTTGCCGGGTTCGCTGCTGCCAGCTTCCGCCGGATCTCCAGGGCTCTGGTCTGGCTTTCAAACGCACCTTTGGTATCGCCCAACGCCGCATCGCCCGCGGCGCCCTGCAACTGCCCCAACTGTTCATACCCAGCCGCGATCTCCGCCTGCAACCCTGGATCGTTGCCAGCCTCGCGCTGCAAATCCCGTAGCGTATCGAGCGACCTTGTAATCAGCACCTTGCGAGCTTCCGTCGCACCCGGCAGATTGCGAATCACCGCGTGGATCTCAAACAGCAGCGAGTTCGCCATGGTGCGCACATCGCGGAATCTCGCCTCGGCCAGCGCGCGCTGACGGCTCGCTTCGTCGGCCTTCTGCTCCGCACGATCGCGTTCTACAACGGCCTCGGCCGCCGCTTGCTTCGCGAGTTCCTGCTGCCGTTTCGCTTCTGCTTCATTGGCCTTGGCCAGCGCCGCTTCGCGTTCCGCACGAGCCCACTCCTTCGCCGCGATCCGCGCCTGCCACAGCGTACTCGACGCTCCCATTGCCACCAGCAGCGCCATCACGCCAGCCGCAAAAACACTGGTGCGATTGCGTTGGATAAACTTCGACGCGCGATACGCAAACGTGTCGCGCTGCGCGCTCACCGGGCGGCCTTCCAGATACTTCTCCAGGTCCGCTGCCAGCGCTTCGACAGACGGGTACCGCCGCTCCGGTTCCTTGCGCAGAGCCATCAACAGAATGCGATCCAGATCCCCGCGCAATTGCGGCGCAATCGACTTCGGTGCCACACTCGACGCCTCTGGTGGATCGAGTTCGCACACCACCTGCTCGGCCTGCCCCACCGGCATGTCCTTCAAATCGTAAGGACGCGCCTCTGCCACCAACTCGTACAGAATCAGCCCCAGCGTGTACACATCGCTCGACGTATTCACGCGCTGTCCGCGAACCTGTTCCGGGCTCGCGTACTGCCGGGTCATAATCGGAATCGTCGCGCTCGTCGCTTCGTTATCGTCCTGATCTAAAACCTTCGCGATCCCGAAATCGAGCAGCTTCGGCTGGCCGTCCGGCGTCACCAGAATATTGCCCGGCTTCAGATCGCGATGGACAATCAGGTTCCGATGCGCGTGTTGCACCGCTGCGCAAACGCGAATAAATAGCGCCACTCGCTCCCGCAGCGACCTGCCCTCGCAGAACGTGTCGATGCGCACACCATCGACAAAGTCCATCACCAGGTACGGACGTCCATCCTCGGTGGACCCAGCGTCCACAATGCGCACGATCCCCGGATGGTCGAGTGACCCCAGAATCTCGCGCTCCTGCTGGAAGCGGGACAGGAAGAAATCCGTGTCCATGCCCTTGCGGATAATCTTCAGCGCAACGGTGCGCGAAAATCCATCCTCGCGTTGGGCCAGGTACACCACGCCCATGCCGCCCGCACCAAGCTCGGTAATCAGATGATACGGGCCGATCTGCTCGGGCTCAGACGGCACGTCCATCGGTGCTTCGTCTTCGTCACGGTACAGCTCCAGCAGTTCCAGTGCTTGTTCTTTGAGGTGGGAATCGCCCGCGCATTCGCGGTTCAGAAATGCCTCGCGCTCAGACTGCGGCAACTCCAGCGCCGACTCTACCAGCAGCTTGAGCCGCCGGTGTTGTTCCGGTGATGTCGTGGTCGCGGTCTTCGAGCCCTCAGGAGGCGATGTCATGTTGCTTGAGTATTTCGCCCTTCAGCCAGGCGCGAACAAACTTCCACTCGCGCTTGGCGGTGGAAGTGGATATGTTCATCAAATCGGCGGCTTCTTCTATAGAGTGCCCACCGAAAAAGCGAAGTTCAACCAGTTGGGCCTGTCTTGGATCGAGTGCTTCCAATTTCTCGAGCGACTGGTGAATGGTCAACGTCAGCGGATGCTTGCTCTCGGCCGTCATCTCGAGCAGCGAATCCAGCTTTTCCATGTCGACACGCTGCGCCCCGCCGCCGCGCTTCTCGGCCTGGCTCTTGCGCGCATAATCCACCAGAATGCGCCGCATCATCCGCGATGCGACACCAAAAAAGTGGCTGCGATTTTCCCAGTCCACACGCTGTCCCATCAACTTGATGAAGACCTCGTTCACTAATGCTGTACGTTGCAGCGTATGGTCCACGCGCTCGCGCCGCAGGTGGCTCGACGCCAGAATCCGCAGCTCCTGATACAACACCGGCACCAGCTTATCGAGCTGCTCGGGGTCCTGTTCCTTCCAGCTGTGAAGGAGTTGTGTAAGTTCGTCGCGGTTCTCGGCAGGCATCGAAGTAAATGGCGGTCGTAGACAGGTCCGGGTAAAAACTATTGTAGACCCGCAGTTCCACACGTGTGTGGGCCAGGGGTCTACCATAAAAGCGCAAAAGCGGCCCCAGAGAGGCCGCTTCATTAAATTTCAAGTTTGGACGGCGTTTAGTTCGCCGGTGTCGCGCTGTCTGACGTGCGGAACCAAAGCGTCTTGGTGGTGCCACCCAGCCGGATCTCTTTGATGGACTTGCTCTCTCCATCGATCCCAACCGTCGTACGCAGAAACTTCTCGGAGCCCTCTTCCACTTTCGCCTTCAGCTCCGTCATGTTCTTGCCCTGCTTCAAAGTAACCTGCCCATTGTCGTTGAGTTCCAACTTGACGTCGCCGGGCTTGAAGGTTTTGCCGTTGATCTGCGTTGCCTGGTAGATAGTGACCGTGTGAGACTCGGCGGCGGCCAAACCAAAGACCGATGCCAATCCAAGAAAGGTGAAAGGGAGAAGCGCTTTCATGTCCACCTTTCTCGAACTTATCACTGTTAAGTTGCTGTAGTCAATGAAATCTAATGGCCAGCGTACGGATGGTTGTTCAGGATCGCCATTGCCCGGTAAATCTGCTCGGCCAAAACGGCTCTGGCAAGTTCATGAGGGAAGGTCATGGGGGAAAGCGAAAGCAGCAAATCGGCTTTGGGTTTCCACACTATCGGTAATCCATCGGCTCCTCCCACAAAAAACATTAGGTCTCGAGCTGATTTTCTTTGCGCATCCACCACTTTTTTTGCAAAGGCTTCGGAATCCAGCAGTTGTCCCGCCGGATCGAGCAGCACTTTGTACGCTGTCGGATGCAAAGCAAAGAGATCCGTCTTTGCAGAACGGATCTCTCTGGTTTCACAGGGGATATAACGCGTGGCCCGCTTCAGGAACTCGGCCGCGATGGCATTGGCGCCCGCGTCCTTCGGCTTGCCCTCGTAATAAAGATAGACTTTCAACGCGCTAGGGCCGCGCCACCCGCAGTACGCCTTCCGGCGACAGGACACCGAAGACTTCCACGACGATCGGCAGGTCGCCGTCGCCCGCATCGTCCGGTACCCGGAAGGTCGCCGAGTACAGACCTGCCGTACCCGCTACCAAACCTGCGCCCGTCACCGGCAGCGCGCGACCGTTGAGGATCACGCGAGCGGTTGCGACAAGCGACGTGTTCGCCACCGGAATCGTACCCGGCGCGACGTTCGGCAGAGGCGTACCCCAACCGGTGCCGTACACCGTGATGCTGTCGCCCGGCTTGGCCGGAACGAACCGCGATCCGAAGAAGGTAATCGGAGGTCCGATGAGTTCGCCGCCCGTGTTCACCGCCGCGACGTTGTTGCCGAAGTAGTAGTACATTTCGGGCGTCACGCCGCGCGATTCCACCGTGCTGGTGCCGCTGCTCAATTCATCAGCGGTGCCGCAGTTGGTGAGCACTTCCAGGCTGGTCGTGCCCGTCGCCGGAACCACCGGAACCTGCACGCTCAACCGGGTGGGAGCCACGCTGAAGAGGTACGCAAAGTTGTTGTTGATCTTGACGCAGGTGCCGCCGAGGTTGGTGGGCAGTACGCCCTGGGCGAGATCGGGAGGCGTCAAGCCGCGGGGGGCCGCAGCGAGGTTGGTGCCCGTAATGATGATGGCCGCGCCGGTAGAAACTGCCTGCACCGGCGTCGCGCTCTGGCCGCCGCCGATCACCGATGTGATCACCGGAGCATCGGCCGAAAGTACGGTGGGCGTGACGTTGGTGATCACCGCCGAGCCGCCGGCAATCGACGCCGAGACGCGAACCACATCGCGGGTGGGACCGAAGCGAACTTCGGTGGATGCCGTACCGTCGACGCCCGTCACCGCGCGCTGCACAGTGATGGTGCCATCGCCGCTGACGACCGCGAACTCCACCGGTACGCCCTGGATCGCAAGACCCGAACTGGTGCTGACGCGAACCACCACGCGAGGTACGCCGCCAGTGACGACAACGCTCGTCGAGAGCGGTACGCTCTGGGTGGTGAACAGCATCTTCACGCGGCTGTCGAACTGGTCGGAGAAGTAGATGTTGTCGTTGCGATCCACGGTCAGGCGGATTGGCGCAAGCGGCACTTCGGTAGCGCGGGCGAGTTCGGCGTATGTGCCAGTGCTGTTGCGCGTACCGGCCACGGTGGTGATAAAGCCGAACTGATCAATGCGGCGGATCACGCCGTTGCCCGAGTCGGCCACAAACAAGTTGCCGCGCGAATCGAACGCCAGGCTGGTGGGGTTGTTGAACTGCGCGTTCACCGCACGAGCGCCGTCGTCGCCGCTGTAGCCCGCAACGCCGGTACCGGCGAAGGTCGTCACCAAGCCATCGGGAGCGATCTTCAGAATCTTGTGGAACGCCCCGCCTGCGACGATCAGGTTGCCGTCGGCATCCATCGCCATCTCGTGCGGATCAATCGCGCGGGCGAGATCTGGAATCTCGGACCTGTTGGTAAACGTCAGCGTGTTGATGAAGAGGTTGGTGTTGATGCGGTAGACCACGCCAAAGCCCAACTGGTCGGGGTTGCCACGATCGGCAATAAAGATGTTGCCGCGAGGATCGACGAACAGGCCCGTCGGATTCGTAAGCGGCGCATTCACCGCGGCGATGCCGTCAGCGCAGCAGCCTAACTGCGAACCGGCGACAGTCACCAGCGAGTTGCCGACAATGCGCTTGACCCGATGGCGGTTGGGACCTTCGGACACGAGAATGTTGCCGATGGGATCGACGGCTACCGAAGTCGGTTCAAAGATACCTGCGCCACCATCGGTGTCAAACACAAAGGCCGGCGTGTTCGCGTCGGCGATCGTGGTGAGCGTGTTGGTGGCGATGTTGAGGCGGCGGACCCGATCGTTGCGGGAGTCCGCGAAAACGAGGTTGCCTTCTTTGTCGATGGTCAAGCCGCGAGGAGAGCTCAAGCGGACGGCCAGCGGGCGGTTCTCAGTAGCGGCGTCCGCCGAACCAGCCACGGTGCTGATGTTGCCGGCGGTGTCGATCTTACGGATTCGCTTGTTGCCGGTAGCGGGGTTCAATCGAGGGTCGCCGATGGCACCGCCGTCGATGAAGTAGAGGTTGCCTGCGCCGTCAAAGGCCATCGACAACGCGCGGGAGATCCAGGAACCAAACGCGCGTCCACCGTCACCCTGGAATCCGCTGCGGCCTACGCCGGCAATGGCGGTGCTGATCTGTGTTTCCGGATCGATGCGGATCAGACGAGGGTCGTTGTAGTCACCGAAGTAGACCGCGCCGTTGCGATCCACGAGCGCGGATACGATGCGCTGGTTGGAGTTGCCGCCGGTGATGCGCAGAAAGTTGATGTTGTTGGTGCGGAGGGCCAGCAGTTCGGGTCCGGCAGCGATGTACACGGTGTTCTGCGAATCCACCGACAGGCTGTACATGCCGGTGAACGTTTCATACTGCGTGAGCGGACCGCCGACGCTGGTGATGCGGCCAAAGATATTGATGCGGCGTACATGCCAGTATGCGCGGGCCGGAGCGGGCGGGGTCTGCTTGTCGGCAAAGAACAGGTCGCCGTCGTTGCCGATGGCGATGGCAACAGGCGTAAACTGGGCATCGGCGCCGGTGAGCGTGTCGGCGATCCAGGTGGGGTTGCCGTTGCCTGCGATGGTACGGATGATGCCGCTGGCAAGGTTCACTTCACGGATGCGGTTGTTGCCGGTGTCGGCGATGTAGAGGTTGTTGTTCTGATCGATGGCAATGCCTTCGGGCCGGCTGATACGGGCGCGAATGGCGGCTCCGTTATCGCCGGAAAATCCGGGTTGGCCAGTACCAACAACGGTACGAATGGTGCCGGTTAACGCATCGATGCGGCGGATGCGGCTGTCCTCGGTATCGGCGACATAAATGTTGCCCTGGCGATCCACGGCCAAGGCCCGCGGATTGCGAAACATAGCTGAAGTAGCGGGTCCGCCTTCCACCAGATGATCCGCCCCGGCGACGGTTGCAACGCGGAACTGCGCGGGGAGCGTAGCGGCGGCGCAGAAAAACAAAACAGCAGCTAAATGTTTCATGCCTGCGCAAATGATACCAGAGTCCAAAGGTGGTGAAAAGAGGAATATGCTTGTTTAGCTAGGTTTGCGCTGTTGAAACGGTGAGGAAATAATGGCGGCGGCCACGAATTAGTGCCCGTTTGGTGGGGGACGGATTTTCTTCCCTCGGGAAATCGCTTCGAGCGGTCTAATACCCATAATGGGTACTCAGATACCCAAAATGGGTACGATTGTGGAAAATCGCAAGTCGCTGTAAAGTAGGCCCTTATTCGAACGAGCCGTCCGGAGACGACATCGATTTCGACGTGAGTATCGCTGGTTGTGCCAGTGACGGTGCCTGGCACCGGAAGCGGCACGGTGCCAGACACGGTGCCAGGCACCCACAGGAAAATCTGGTGGGAGATTCCGGAGGCTTGGGTATCCCTTAAACGCAAAAGCGGAGGGCCGGGCTTAGCGCCCTATCCCTCCGCTCGAGTTGCTATTGCAGCTAACGCCTAAAACGACAGCTTGAGAGCCAACTGCACAAACCGCGGGTCGAACGTCGAGGCGACCCGCCCGAAGTTGGCGCTGGTCAGATCAGTGTTCGGGGCGGTGAAGTTCGTCTGGTTGAACAGGTTGTAGAACTCACCACGGACCTGCAAGCGGGCTCCTTCGCGCAGTGCTCCGAGGCCGAAGTTCTTCGCGACCACCATGTTCGTCTGGTAGAACGGGAAGCCGTACACCACGTTGCGTCCCAAGGTGCCGAACGGCGAGGTTACGGCCGGGATCGCGAGCGAAGAACGGTTGAAGTACGCCAAGTGCCGGTCCTGCGTGACGTCCGACTTGATCGCGCCGCCCAGGTAGTTGGGCCGCAACGCGACGTTGCCGAGGAAGTCCGCCTGGCCGTCCGAAAGAATGCCCGACGCATCCGGATAGCGGAGGTTCAACGGCTGACCGCTGAAGAGGCTGACGATGGTGGATACCTGCCAGCCGCCGGCGATGCCGTCGAGCACCGGGTGCATGTCTTTGCCGAAACGGCGGCCACGGCCGAAGGGCATTTCGTAGACCGCCGATGTCGTGGAGTTGAACCGCTGGTCGAAGCTTGACACACCCTTGTCGTTGGCTGTGTTGCGGATGTCCTGCGGGTTGGGCGAGCCACCGGCTGTGTTTTCCAGCACTTGGCCTACGTTGTCGATCGCTTTCGAATACGTGAACGCGCTAATTAAGGTCAGATCCCGGCCGCGGTGTTCGAACTTCAACTGCAGTGCGTTGTAGTTGGAGAAGCCGTTGGGGATGACCGCCGTGATGTTGTTGAAGCCCTGGTACGGACGGCGGGCGAGCAGAGTTCCCAAGGTGGTGAGTCCACTGCTGAGTTCCGCCTGGGTGATGGGGCGAGCCTGGTTGAAATCGCCGAGTACCGGAAGGCGGCTGCCCTTGTTGCCGACATACGCCGCTTCCACCACGGTGTTGGTGCCGACGGTGCGCTGGAGGGTGAAGTGCCAGTTCTGGATGTAGCCCCAGGGTACGTCGCGCTGCATGTACAGGATGACGTTCGAGGGAAGGGTGGCCGGATAGCCCATTTCACGTGTACGGAAGCAGCCGGAGAAGTTGTTGCCCGTGCAGAGATTGGTGAGGTTGGCCGGGCTGTTCGTCGTCGAAAAGCGGGTGACGAACGGCGCGTTGGTGTTGAGGTATTCGGCCGAGGCCATGCGATTCCAGAAGTTCCAGCCGAGGCCATAGCCGCCACGGACCACGGTTTTGGGCGTGAGCTGATAGGCGAAGCCGGCACGAGGAGCGAAGTTATTTTTGGGGAAGCGCTGCAGGGAACGATCGTCATCCGTGGCTTGGACGAGCGCGTTGCGCGACGGGTCGAAGTTGGCGAGGCGGTTGTCGGCGTCGCGGGCCGGGGTCATGAGGTCGTAGCGGAGGCCCATGTTGAGCGTGAGCTTGTTGTTGACCTTGAAGTCATCCTGCACGAAGAAGAAGTTGCCCTGCTGGCGGACCTTGGCTTGTACCTGGGTGGCCAACTGGTACGAGCTGCGGGCGCCGAAGAAGAAGTCCGCCAGGTGATACCAGCTGTTGTTGACGCCCGTCGGTACGCCGGTGGTGGGACGCGAGAAGGCGCCGCCAAAGGCATCGATGCCGTACAGCGGGTTGGTGTCGTCCACGGTGATGCGGAGGTTGAGCCATTCGTAGCCGGTCTTGATGTTGTGGCGGCCGAGCGACTTGGCGTAGTTGAGGCGCAGGTTGTTGGTGGTCGGGAATTGAGCCTGCGGATTGGTGGACTGGCGGCCGTAGCGCGGGAAGCCCACGATGTCCTGCGGGGTGACGCCGCCGCGGACGCGGTCGCCTTCGGGGAGTCCGGTGATGCCGAAGAGTTCGTTCATGGAAGGTCCGCCGACCGAAGCGGGGAGGCGGTCCATGCCGAGACGGGTGACGGCGAAGCGGAGTTCCACCACTTCGGAGGCCGACTTCGACCAGGTGAGGCCCATGGTGCCGCCCTGGTTGTAGGTGTCGAGGAAGCCGAGGTTGTTGCCGCCTGCGGGACCTTGGATCACAGCGGGGGCAAAGATGCTCTGTCCGCGTTGGGAGTAGCGGAAGAAGCTCATGAGCTTGCTGGAGAACTGGTGGTCTACCTTGATGGCACCCTTGTTTTCGTCGAGGCGGTTCACGTCGGCGTTGCCGTAGTTGTTGGCGATGCCGAGGTTGTTGACGGCGATGGCGGGGGCGGTACGGTTGGGCTGCGGCAGGTTGTCCATCATGTAGCGGGCAAGGCGCGTCATGGGGACGGGCTGGCCGGCAGGAATGATGGTGCCGGCGGCGATGGCGCGGCCTGAGGAGTCGGTAAAGTTGACCGGTACGCGAACGTCGACAGGGAGTACACCGGCACGCATTTGGGCGTTGGGCACCGAGGTCAGGACGTTGGGATTGATGCGCCAGCGGGAGCCTTCAAAGTCGGCAAAGAAGAAGGTGCGGTCTTTGATGACGGGTCCGCCGAAGGTGAAGCCGAACTGGTTGCGGTTGGTTTGGGGCTTCTTGTTTTCGGTGGGCTTGAAGAAGCCGGTGGCGTTGAGCTTGGTGTTCTGGAAGAAGTTCCAGGCGCTGCCGTGGAAGCGGTTGGAGCCGGAGCGCGATACGACGCTCATGACCGCGCCGCCCGAGCGTCCGAACTCGGCGGAGTAGGCGTTGACGATCATGCGGAACTCGGCGACGGAGTCCGGCGAGGGCTGAATGGCCTGGTTGGAGAAGCCCTGGTTGGTGGTGCCGTAGAAGTTGTTGTCGACACCGTCGAGGACAAAGTTATTGAAGACGGAGCGGAGTCCGTTTACGTTGTAGGCGCCTTCGCGGCGGAAGGCGACCGAACCTTGGCTCGAAGATTGAGATTCGCGTACGCCGGGGCTCAGGAGAGCGAAGCTCGCGTAGGTACGGCCGAGCACCGGGAGTTCGGTGAGCTGCTTGAACTGTACGACCTGGCCTTTGGAGCTGTTGTCGGTTTCGAGCAGCGGCGTGACTTCCGTAACCTGGACGGTTTCGGCCACCTGGCCAATCTTGAGAGAGAGGTCCACGCGCTGGCGGGCGTTGACGGTGAGGTTGACGCTTTCGGCTACGGCTGTGGAGAAGCCCTGTTTTTCCACCGAGACGCGGTAGCTGCCGATGCGCAGGGTGGGGAAGAGGAAATCGCCGTTGGAATCGGTTTCGGCATTGGCGGTTATGCCAGTGTCGTTATTTCGGACCGTGACCTTCGCGCCGGTGACCACCGCGCCGTTGGGGTCGCGGACGGTGCCAAGGATCGCCGCGGTGTCCACCTGAGCGGCCGCGGTTGCCGCTAACACGCAAAGCAAGAATATATGTCGCAACATAACTTGGTCGCAGACTAGCAATCGTTTCTTTCAGTTCGATTGCACCTATGTAACAAGCCGATTGTGACACAAAAAGGTAGGGCCGGGACGCGTCGAAAGATACAAAAAGTCATGCCTTTCGGCTCCGGGAATGGCCGCCAGCGTGCAATCTGCAATGGCACGCAATTTGCTCTACACTGGGCAAGGAAACGGAACGAGAACTATGAAAACCTCCACTCTCGCTTTTGCCTGCATTGCGGGGATGGCCTGCAGCGCCGCCGCCTTTGCACAACGAGTTACTGATCGCCGTACTGCGGAAATCCGCGGGGGCGGTGGGGATGGCAAATGCACCATTGAAGTTTTGGTGGATGATACGGCTGAAGTGGAAGTACGCGGTACACAGGCCGTCATTCGCACGATTGCTGGCGCGCCATCGACATTCCGGCGCTTTCAGTGCAATCAGGCGATGCCGACCATGCCTTATGACTTCCGGTTCCGCGGGATTGACGGACGTGGCCGGCAGGATCTGGTAGCGACGCCGGATCAACGCGGGTTTGCCGTGATTCGCATTCAGGATTCGAAGGGCGGAAACGAAGGGTACACATTTGACCTCGAGTGGCGCGGCGGTACGGATGCCGGCTTTGGGGGCGGTGGATTTGGCCAAGGTGGTGGTGGATACCGGCCAGGGAATGGCGGCGGGTTCAATCGCCCGGGCTTTGGCAATGGCAATAATGGCGGCAACTGGAATGGCTGGGGCAATGGCAACGGCTGGGGCAACGAATGGGGTGCCTTTAACTTTCAGGGTCGTGGGAATGGCGAGTTTGAAGATCGGAACGGGTACCGCAGCCGGTTGAACGATGTGAACGTGTCGATTCAGCAGAACGGGTACGCGACGCTGGCCTTCCAGACGGATCGCGGGATCATGTCGCTGAACGGCAATGTGGATCGCCGGGACAACCGGTCTGTCTTCATCCGTGTGAATGACGGGAACATCCGGGGTCTGGTGGAAGTGGAGATGAACGGGCGCGATCGCGTACGGCGCATCAACCTGAACAATAACGGCCGGAATGGGCGCTTGAACTGGTCCAACTAGGCCCGGCGACAGTTAGTAGGAACGAAGTACAGGGAGGCCGACCAGATCTTTGTATCTGGCGATCTCCCTGTGTTTTTGTTGGGCGTCGCGCATCCACTGGGTGAAGCGGTCTACCGTGAGGGGACGGGAGACGATGTAGCCCTGGATCTCATCGCAGCCGGCTTCGGCGAGAAGGTCGTAGGCGCCACGGGTTTCTACACCCTCGGCGACGACGCGATAGCCGAGATCGTGCGCCATGCCGATCATGCTGATGACGAGCTTACGGTCTCGCAGATTATCTTCAAGGCGGCGCATAAAGCTACGGTCGATCTTCATGACGTCGGCAGGGAGGCGTTGCAGGTACGAGAAGGTGCTGTAGCCAGTGCCAAAGTCATCAATGGCGAGTTGGACGCCGAGCGAGCGGACGTCCTTTAGCTGGCCGATGACGCGGGCGAAATTGCCGATGACGGCGCTTTCGGTGAACTCCAGCTCAATGTCGGACGGCGAGACGTTCTGTTCTTCGAGGTAGCGGCTCAGGCAGAGGGCGAAGTTGGGGGATTCCAGGTCGATGGCGGAGACGTTGATGGAGATGCGCGCCTTGAGGTCCTGCGGACGCCATTCTGCCATTTGACGGATCGCGGTGCGCATCACCCAGCGGGTGACTTCCGGAAACATCGCGGTTTGCTCGACGAGAGGGATGAATTCGCCGGGCGCGATATCGCCGAACTCGGGATGCTTCCAGCGCAACAGGGCTTCTGCAGAAGCGATGTCGGGATGCTTCAGGTCGATGCGGGGTTGGTAGACGAGCGAGAGCTGGTCCTGCCGGTGGAGCGCTTCCTGGATGTCGACGAGGTAGCGAAAACGGCGGTTGCTGGCCACATCGCCATCTTTGGTGTAGATGACATAGGGCGCTGCGGTTTCGCGGGCCTGCTGCGCCGAGTTGATGGCCGCGCGAAGAGCGTCGTGGCCGGTGCGATGAGGGTAACCCGCGGGGGATATACCAAACGCCGGAGAGGTGGGGATCTCCACACCTTTGCAGAGCACAGGCTCCTGCAGCGCGGGGGCGATCTGAACGACGAGATCGCGCGCGGCGTCCGTACCTCCCGTTTCCATCAGGATTGCGAAAGTGACGGCACCGATGTGATACAGGCGGCAGTCTGTCGATTCTGTGAGGTCGCGGAGCAGACGGCTGGTGGTGCGTACAAAATCGTCGAGGTAGGCGGAGCCGAGCACGGACACCAGTTCGCCGACCTGGCGGGTGTTGATGAGTTCGACGGCAATGGTGGCCCGGACGTTGGAGATGTCCTCAAGAAGCTGTCCGCGATTGGGGAGGCCGCTGAAGGGATCGACACGGCCCATGCCACGGCGGAGTTCAATCTGGGCTACGGCGAGAGAGGCGAGATCGGCGAGCGCTTCCATGGAGCCGGCCGGGCGTTCGTTCATGTCGAGGACGGAAAGGGAGCCGAGCACCAGCCCGTCGCTGGTGGTGACGGGCGCGCCCGCATAGAAACGGACGCCCATGTCGCGAAGCATGCACTCGGAGAACTGAGGATGGTCAGACAGGTTGGGGATGACCAAGGGCTGGCCGGTTCGCGTGATGGCAACGCAAGGGGCGTTGCGATTCGGGACTTTTTGTCCGGTCAGAGAGCTGTCGGTGGAGGAGACCAGCCACTGTTCGTCGCGCAAGGATAGAGAAAGGACCGCCAATGGGGCAGAGAACAAGCGCGCGGCGGTGCGGGTGATCCGGTCAAGCCCTTCGCAGGGTGACGCATCCACCGTGTCGAGCAACCGCAGGCGAGCTTCTTCTTGGCTATCCATTTCCGACATTGCGCTTATCGGCAATGGCTCGCGTTGTTGTGACTTGAAAAGTACCTTAGTCGAAGACGTGCAGACCGGTACGGTGCGCGGCAATGTACTGCCAGTCGTATTCCACCCCTAACCCTGGGCCTTCGGGTACGGGGAAGCAGCCGTCCTTGCCGACGCCTTCGAGCATGTCGGTGTAGCCGCACTTGTATACCGGGGGTACCGCATTCGGGGTGCCGGGACCGACGAGAGCTACTTCATAGAAGTTGCTGTTGCGCATGGCGGACATACAGTGACGTTGCGCGGGTCCGCTGGCGTGGATCTCGCAATCGATGCCAAAGCCTTCCGCGATGTGGGCGATCTTCATGCAGCCGGTGATGCCCATGTCGTACTCGGGGTCAGCACGGAGGAAGTCTGTGGCTTCGGCGATCAGGAAGTCTGCTTTGGGTTCGACGCCGCGGACGTGCTCGGTTTGCAGTAGCGGCGTTTTGAGCATCTGGCAGAGCTTTTTGTGTGCGTAGGCGGAGGTGCCGGAATCGCGGAAGGGGTCCTCGTACCAAAAGAAGTCCGCCTCATCGCAAGCCTTGCCGACGTAGAGGGCGTCGGCGAAGGTACGCAGTTGGCAGGCCGGGTCGATCATGAGTTCCATGGTGTCGCCGACGGTTTTGCGGAGGTGGAGTACGTTGGCGGCTTCTTCGCGCTTGTCGCCTTCGTTCCAGCCGTGGATCTTGTAGGCCTTGTAGCCGAGTTCGCGACAGGCGAGGGCGAAGTCCGCGTGGTCCTCTTTGGTGGAGAGGACACCGTTGCGGTCACTCATGTACGTCGAGGCGTAGGCGGGCAGGCGCTTGCGATAGCCGCCGAGGAGTTCGGAGACCGAGGCGTTGTACTTTTTGCCGGCGAGGTCCCAAAGGGCGATGTCGAGCGGGCCGTGGCCCATGTGGTCGAACTGGCGGGCCTCGCGCTTGAGGTCGTCGTAGATCTGTTCGCGATGTTCGGCTTCGCGTCCAATAAGGTACGGCGCGAGCATCAAGGTGGAGCCGAGCGCTGCGGCGGAGCCGACCCAATGGGTGACGTACTCGCCGCGGAGTCCGTTGGAGGTCTGGATGACGACGGCGTACTTGGTGAGGGTGGTGGTGGCGCCCTTCTTGCAGCCGAGCGCGCCGATGGCTGCGCCTCCGGCAGAGCCGAGGTTCGGCGTGTCGAAGGTGAAGGTGTGTACCTCGATGCGGTTGATGGTGCTCATTTCAGCTTCCGGTAGTTGTCGATGCAGCGCTGGGCGGTTTCCATGGGTGTGTAGGCGGAGCCTTCCTGTTCGATCAGGTAATGGTGCGCGCCTCCGACCTGTTCTGCGGCTTTGAAGATCTCCACCCATGGCGAGTCGCCCTCGCCAAAGACGGCTTTGAAGCCTTGAGCCTTCGACCAGTCCTTGCAGTGCATGCTGCGGGTACGGCCGGGATGCTTGCGGATCCAGGCTACGGGGTCGACGCCGACTTCCACGCAGGTGCCGACGTCGAGTTGCAGGACGACATCCTTGCTGGTGTTGTTGGCGATGATGTCGATGGGGCGGGGTCCGTTGGCGGGTAGCGGGCGGAACTCCATAGCGTGGTTATGGAAGCCGGGCACCATGTTGGCTGCTTTGAGCTTGGGTAACGAGGCTTCGAGAGACTCGGCGACTTTCTTCCAGCCGTCCGCGCCTTCCGCTTTGCCGGCGCTGGCCATGATGAGGAACTGGCCGCCGAGGATACGGTTACGGTCGATGGCCTTTTGGGTTTCGGTGGGGTTGAAGACGATGGCTCCGTTGTGAGTGCCCCAGCAGGTGAGGCCGGAATCGTCGAGCATCTTGCGGATGTCTTTGGTTTGGGCTTCGGTCCAGTCGTAATAGGCGAAGGAGAACTCGACGCCTTTGTAGCCCATCTTTGCTACGGCTTTTATGGTGCTGGCTGGGTCCGCGGCGAGTTCCTTGCGGACCGAGTAGAGTTCGAGTCCCATGGGGACTTTGGATTTGGCGACTGCCAGCGCGGCTGCGGCTGTGGCTGCGGTGAGCAGCGTGCGGCGCGTGAGGGTTGAGGTCATCAATCTACTTTCGTGAGCACGACAGAGGCGAGGTTCATGGCGTCGACACCGTCGCGCATGTTGGCCTTGACCTTGATGGTCTGGCGGCCTGCTTTCAAGGGCAGGTTGCCGACGATGAAGTTGCGGAATACCAGCGGATTTGCGGTTCGTGTGACGGTGCCCGAGATGCTTTGCTTGCCGATTTCGACGGTGTACGGCGTACCTTCCCCTGCGGCTGCGGCGCCGTAGATGAGTTCCACTTTGTAGCGGCCATCTTTGGGGATGTCGGCCACCCAGTAGGGCACGTCTTTGGAACGGGTCCAGCGGGTGAGGTACACGTGATCGCGGAAGTTTTCTTTCTTGGCGCGCTGTTCGAATTCGGTTTCGATTTCGGCGGACTCGACGCCAAGGCGGAGGACGTCCTTGTTGTCGGCGCGTACGGCGTAGGGTACGACGACGGGTTGGCCATCGAGTTGGAGTTCGATGACCGAGGCGACTTCATCGGGGGCGGTTTTGGGAAGCAGCAGGATGACGTCGTCGCCTTCGCGGCGGCGGTCGAGTTGCTTCATCGGGTCCGCGAGGAGGGTCGCGGAATGGATGATGTTCTTGAGCCCGGGTACGCGGAGGCGGCCGTCAGAAGGCCAGTGGAAGATGTGCAGGTACAGCTTGTTGCCTTTGGTCGTGGCTCGGCCGAAGAATGGCATGCGCTCAAAGGGACTGGCGGTGGTGCCGTAGATCGCGTCGCCATTGACGCGCATCCAGTCGCCGATGGCAGCGAGGCGTGAGGTGAACTCTACGGGGATTTCGCCGTCGGCTCTGGGGCCGATGTTCAGCAGCAGGTTGCCGCCCTTGCTGACCACTTCGACCAGCATACGGATGAGGTCGCGACTGGTTTTGAAGTCCGTCTCGTACTTGTTGTAGCCCCAGCCGTCGGTGTTGATCGTCACGCAGGATTCCCAGAGGATGGGCTTGCCGTCTTTGCCGCGGACGCCGGTGGCGGGCACAAACTGTTCGGGGGTGCCGTAGTCGGCGGGGTTGCCGGGTTGGCGGTTGTAAAGCCGGTCGTTGACTAGCGCGTTCGGCTGAATGGAGCGGATGTAGGCGAGGAGTTCGTCGGAGCGGAGTTCGGCGTTGGTGTGTTCCCACTCGCCATCGAACCAGACGGTGGCGATGGGGCCGTATCCGGTGAGGAGTTCGCGGAGTTGCTCTTTGAGGTACGGCAGGAACTTGTCGAGATTGCCGCCGCGCTTCTGATTTGGGACTTCCCAGGATCGCTTGGGAATGTAGTCCGGATGGTGCCAATCCATGATGGAGTGGTAGAAGCCGAAGCGGAGACCTCGCTTTTGGGCGGCGAGGGACAGCATCTTCATGGGGTCGCCGGGGTACGGCGTGATCTCCATGTCGTAGTTGCTGACCTGTGAGCGATAAATCGAGAAGCCGTCATGGTGCTTGGAAGTGATCACCATGTACTTGGCGCCGGAGTCCTGAATGATGCGGACCCATTCGTCGGCGTTGAATTTGGTGGGGTTGAAGGCTTTGGCGTAGGTGTCGTACTCGGCTTGCGGGATGCGGTAGAACTCACGCGCCCATTCGTGGCGGCCGAGGACGGAGTACGGACCCCAGTGGATGAAGATGCCGAACTTGGCATCGCGGAACCATTCGGTTCGCTGCTGTTGTTGGGTGTCGCCCGAGCCGGGGGCGTAGCGGATGTTTTGCGCAAACAGACCCGCTACGGCCATCCAGCTGAGGAACGCTAGGCGTTTCATACCTTCTTGATGAGTGATTTGTAGTTGTCCAGGCACTTCTGTGCGGTTTCAAACGGCGTGAAGGGCGAGCCTTCCTGTTCGATCAGGTGGTGTTCGACGCCGCCGACCTTTGCTGCCGTCTTGAAGATTTCTGCCCAGGGTGCGGCGCCTTCGGCAAACAGAGCCTGGTAGCCCTTTTCCTTGGACCATTCCTTGCAATGGATGCTCTTGATGCGGCCGGGGTTCTGCTTGATCCAGGCGATGGGGTCATAGCCGACTTCGACGCAGGTGCCGACGTCGAGTTGGAGTACGACATCCTTGCTGGTGTTGGACGCGATGATTTCGATGGGGCGCTTGCCGCCTTCGGCGAGGGGCTTGAATTCCAACTGATGGTTGTGGAAGCCGGGCTGCATTTTGGCGGCTTTGAACTTGTCCACGGCGCCTTGCAGAGCATCGGCGACGCCCTTCCAGGCGGCTTCGGTCTGGTCCATGCGTCCGGCGCTGGCCATGACGATAAAGCGGCTGCCGAGGATGGTGTTGAGTTCGACGGCTTTATCCATGCCTTCTGCGGTGAAGGCGTTGCGGCCGTTGTGCGTGGAGAGGCATTTGAGGCCGAGGTCGTCGATGAGTTTGCGTACTTCTTTGGCTTTGTCGGGGGCCCAGGCGAAGTAGGGGGAGAAGAATTCGACTCCCTGGTAGCCCATCTTGGCCACTGCTTTGAGGGTGCCGTTCAGATCCTCAGCCAGTTCTTTGCGGACGGAGAAGAGTTCCAATCCGACGGGGATTTTGGAATTCGCCGCGCGGACGAGCGGGGCTGCTGCCAGGGCTGCCGCGGACAGAAGCGAGCGACGGGAGATGGTGAGCATGTAAGCACGATATCAGAGACGTAACCAGATCGGTGGGTAGCGACGTTTAATCAGGACAATGGCAAATCAAGATCGCCGGATGCTGCTGAAGAGCGGCGCCGCGTTACTGGCTGCGGGTTCTGCTGCCGAAGCAAGCACTTCAGGCAGCAATCAGCGCCCACTGACCGAAAAAGAGAAGCTGAACCATATCGCGTCGAACTGCTGGCCGTGCCGGACACTGTTCAAAAGCCGCAGTACAGCGCGTCCCAATCCCAATGCGGATGCGATGAAGAAGAAGTACGGCACGTTGACCATGCTGGACTTTCCGCAGTTCACCAAAGATACGTTCCCGGGCGTGTACCACATGGACTTGTTCTCCGGTCTGTTTGGCGATGTCGACGATGAGTCCATGTACGTGAAGTCCGAGATGACGTTCAACGGGCAGACGCGTACGGCGTATGAGTTCGACCCTTCGTCCGCGAGCGGGCGGAAGTGGCTGGACAAGATGGCGGCGAAGCAGGCGGCCACGGGTACGAAGTGCCATCACATTTCGAATAACGCGCCTCGCGACATCAGCGATGCGGATCCGGCGAAGCGGGCGGCGGGTATCGAGGTGGCGAAGAAGTGGCTGGACGGCGCGGCGATTCTGGGCGCCAAGACGATGCGCGTGAATAGCGGCGGACCTCGCATTTCGCCGAATGCGCAGGTGACGACGGATTACCCGAAGAACGATGAACTGGCGCAGCATCTGCGGTGGTGCATCGAGTCCTTTAAGGTCATGGCGGACCATGGGGCGAAGGTGGGCGTGAAGGTCACCTTGGAGAACCACTGGGGGCTCACTGCGAATCCGCAGAACATCCGGATCATCGTGGATGAGGTGAACAGCCCGTTCTGCGAAGCGTCACCGGACTTCTGCAACTGGGAGCACGAGTTCCACCTGTATCACGGGCTTGCAGCACTGGTGCCGTATGCGAAGACGACGGTGCATGCCAAGTACTGGAATCGGTGGAAGGATAACGATGTGCAGCGGAGTGTCCGCATTATGACGAACGGCGGGTTCCGCGGGGTGTTCGCACTGGAGTACGAAGACGGCCCTTGGGACGGGGTAGAAGGCGCAAAGTATCTCTACAAGGAAGTTCTAGCCGCACTGTAAACAAACAAAGGTACGCTAGAGGGTGCGGAAAAACCATGTCACGCACCCTCTTCACCGTTCTCGAAGAGACCGCCGCGAAGTACGGCGACCGTAAGGGCCTGTTTCAGCCGGTACCCGGATTGAAGAAGCAGGTGCGCCTCGAAGAGAAGTATCAGACCTACACATGGAATGAGTTTGCGACGGCCTCGCGCGAGATTGGCGCGGGGCTTTTGTCGTTGGGCGTCGCACATGGGGACATCGTGGCGACGTTTTCGGAAACTCGCGCAGAGTTTTATCTGGCGGATTTCGGGATCTTCAGCATTGGTGCGATTTCCGCTGGCTTGTATACGTCGATTCCGATGGAGGAGCAGGCCGAGACGCTGCGGAAGATCCGGCCGGTGCTGGTGTTTGCCGAGAATGCGCAGGCCAAGGATCGTTTGTGCGCGGCTTTGGGCAGTGAGGCTGCGGCGAGCATCCAGTGGGTGTTGCTGACGGATGGAGGTTTGGACGAACTGCGTAAGCGGGGCCGCGCGAATATGGCGGCTTTTGCCGTTGCGCATGCGCGCGTGAAGCCTGCGGATACGGCGGTGCTGTATCTCACGTCCGGCGCGACGGGGGCTCCGAAAATGGGGCTGGTGAGCCATGCGTCGGCGGTAGCCAATGCGGATATGCCGCCTTTGGTGATGGAGGCTGGGCCTGAGGATCGTGCCATTGCGTTTTTGCCTTCAGCGCATATCGCGCAGCGGGTCGCAATGGAATTTATGGCGATTCGCATGGCGTTCCCGATTTATTTTTCGGAAAGCCTGACGCGGTTGCCGTTGGAGTTGAAGGCGATTCAGCCTACGATTTTGCTGGCGCCTCCTCGTGTTTGGGAGCGGATGTACGCGACGATTGCGACGGAAATCCGGAAACGCGGTGCGGTGTCGCGACGGATTTTTTATGCGGCTGTCGGCGCGGGCGCGCAGGCTTTTCGTTTGCGGCAGGAAGGAAAAGAAATTCCGGCCTGGCTGGCGGCGTCGCTCAAGGTGTTTGACCGCTTGGTGTATTCAAAAATCCGCGAGCGGCTGGGCGGACAATTGCGGCTGCCGATTTCCGGATCCGCGCCTCTCGGTAAAGATCTGGCGGATTTCTTTGGATCGATCGGGTTGCCGATTTTAGAGGGCTTTGGGCTCACGGAAGGTGGCGTGACGACTCTCAATCCGGTGGCGCGTCCGAAGTCCGGCAGTATTGGCAAAATGCTTCCCGGTGTAGAGGCAAAACTTGCCGAGGATGGTGAATTGCTGCTGGGCGGACCGACCATTTTCAACGGTTATTACGAAGATACGGAATCGACGGCGGCCGTGCTGCGCGATGGATGGCTGCATACCGGCGATATTGCACGGGTGGATGAGGAAGGGTACTGGTACATTACCGGGCGAAAAAAAGAGATCATCGTGGCGTCGAATGGGAAGAAAATCTATCCGGCGCGGATCGAGAATTTGTTCAAATCGGAGCCGATCGTGAATCAAATGGTGCTCATTGGTGATAAACTGCCGTATATCACTGCGATATTCACCGTGCGCACGCAGGCAGCCGAGGCGCTCGATGAGTCCTTAAAGGGGGCCAGTTTCGCTGAGATTTCGAAGGCGGAGCCGGTGGTTGCAGAGCTTCAAAAAGCGGTGCAGAGGGCCAATCGACAATTGCCACAGTTCGAACAAATCCGCAAATACAAGGTGCTTGATCGGGAGTTTTCGATCGAGGCTGGTGAAGTTACGCCGACGATGAAAGTGCGCCGGGCCAAGGTTCTCGAAAATCACCGGGATCTGGTGAGCGAGTTGTACACCGGCAAAGATATCGATTGATGTGGATTGCCGCCGTCCAATTCCAGGCTGCCAAAGGGAATTGGAAGGAATCTTCAGAGCGCCTGGAGCGCTTGATTGAGACCGGTTGTCCACCAAAAACAGCCCTGATTGTTTGTCCGGAAATGGCGCTGACGGGATACGTGTTTCCGTCGGCGGATGCTGCCCGCGCGGTGGCCGAAGTGGCTGGCGAAGGGCCAACGTTCGAATTGGCGTCGCGCATCGCGCAACGGCATGACGCGTACTTTGTGGCGGGATATCCGGAATTGGGCGAAGGCGGCAAGCTGTACAACTCGGCAATGATTGTGTCGCCAGCCGGGCAACTTTTGTACAACTACCGAAAACGATTTTTGTACGAAATGGATGAGAGCTGGGCCCAGCCGGGCGACTGCGATTATCCTTTCATCGATACGCCGTTTGGGCCTTTGACGTGCGGTATTTGCATGGACCTGAACGACCGGCGATTTATCGAATTTCTTTTCGCCGCCGGACCCACCTTGATTGCATTCCCCACCAATTGGCTGGACCAGGGCTTTGACGTCCGAGGGTACTGGCGGCGGCGGTTGCACGGCTACCAGGGGTGGCTTGTTGCGGCCAATACGTACGGCGTAGAGGAAGGGACCCCGTTTCGCGGAAGATCCAGCATCCTGACGCCGGATGGCGGGCTCGCGGCGGATGCGCCTCCGGAAGGTGACGCGGTTGTGCTGGCGTCGCTGACTACCTAACCCCATTTCTCATCATCCAGAAAAAGAAAAAGGCCCGCATTCCGAAGAACGCGGGCTTGATAATGGAGCGTCCTCTACCAAAGGACTTCGTTTGGCGGGACGCTATGAGATACGCCTTATTCCGCCAGATCTTGCTGCGGTGCGCGACGAGTAGTGTCGTGCGCACCGCATTCGTAGAGTGTACTACCAGATCAGCTTGAGCGCCAACTGCACGTTGCGCGGTTCGCCGAACCCAATGCCGGGGGCGGAAGAACCGTTGCGGGTGGCGGTGATCAGGCCGAAGCTGGCAGCAGCGTTGATGTTGGTTCCGGGGTTGGCGAAGTTCGCGCGATCGAAGATGTTGAAGATTTCGATGCGGAGCTGGGTGCGGAGACGTTCGGTGATGGGGGTTTCCTTGAACACCGAGAAGTCCACTGCGCCGAAGCCGGGGCCATAGAACGCGTTGCGGCCGATGTTGCCAAACGTACCCAGAGTTGCGGTACGGAAGGCCGAGGGGTTGAAGTAGGGAATCGGACCGAAGGGAGTGGCGCGGGAGGCGACACCCTGATCCCATTGGCCGACCACATCCAGACGGTCGCGGTTGTCGTTGACGCCGCTACGGTTGGTACCGGAGAGGAGGTCGAGCGGTTCGCCGCTGTGCGCGGTCATCAGCGCGTTCAACTGCCAGCCCTTGGTGAGGCGGGGAGCGAACTTGCCGAGCTGCGGAACGTCGTAGATGACAAAGCCGGTGAAGATGTGGCGCATGTCAAAGTTGGACGGGCCGTATTCGCGGCGCAGGTTGAAGCTGTTGGCCGGGAGCGAATTGCGGACGTTCGAGCCGTTGTCGAGCGCCTTGCCGAGCGTGTAGTTGGCGTTGATGGTGAAGCCCTTCACGCGGGTGGTACGCAGCGAGGTCTGGAACGAGTTGTAGTTCGAGTTGGCGATGGTCTCGAGCAGGTTGATGCCGCCGAGAGTCGGGTACTGCGAAGCGAGGAGGCGGGTGCCGCCGACCATGCCGGTGCCAGCCGCGTTGGGGGTAGCGCCGACGATGGGGTTGACGCTGCGCAGGAGCGACAGCTTGGTGCCCTTCGAACCCACATAGGCAAACTGCAGGACAGTGTTGCCGCTGAGCTGGTGCTGGATGTTCATGTTGTAGTTCTGAACATACGGGGTGCGGAAGTCCGGGCTGACGCCGAAGGCGCCGACGTTGGTGGGAGCCGTAGCGGTGGTCGGGAAGATCGCGACGCCGGGTTCGATGTTCACACCGTTGCGGGTGATGGTGAACACGGGGTCAGGACCGGCCGGGTTGGCGTGGATGCCAGCCGAACCGCCGTTGGGCATACCGGTGTTGGCAATGATGAAGTTGAGTGGCGGAACGTCGTAGAAGAAGCCGTAGCTGCCGCGGAGCACCGTCTTGGTGCCGGCGTTGTAGGCGAAACCGACGCGGGGAGCAAAGTTGTTCCAATCCTTCGGCCAGAGGTCGCGGCCGCTCTTGCCAACGGACTGGAAGCCGCTGCCGAGAGTGAAGGACGTGATGGAGTTGTCGATGTCGTAGATGGGACCGACGTAGCTCCAGCGGACGCCGAAGTTCAGGTTGAGCTTGCGGTTGACCTGGAAGTTGTCGTGTGCCCACCAATCGAAGGTGTTCTGGCGGTAGTCACGCTGCAACTGGCCACGCACGATGGTGGCGCCGTTGTTGTTGGAGAGGTAGCCGGCGAGGAAGTCCGACAGGGAGCGGAGCGGAGCGCTGACGGCAGGATCGGCTGCCCAGGGTCCGCGGGTGCCGTCCCAGAGGAAGCTGCCGCGCTTGTTGGTGTCGTAGAACACGTCGAAGTGGGCGCGGCGGTATTCGCCACCGAACTTAAGAGCGTGACGGCCGACCGTGTAGCTGAGGTTTTCCGTGATGTGGCCGGAGGTGTCGATGCGGCCGAGGGGCTGCGTCGCGCTGGCGCCGGCGAAGTTGGTGATGCGGAGGGAGGGGGAGCCACCGAGGGAGCCGTCCTGCGGTACGCCAGTGTTGAGGCCGGCGGCGATGGGATTGGGGCTCACGTCCGAGTCATTGAAGGTCTGCTTGAAGTAGTTGACACCGAGCAGAAGCTGGCTGACGAGGCGGGGCGACAGGGTGGAGGTGGCGACGACCGCGATGTTGTGCATGCGGCTGGGCGCAACCTGGAAGTACTCACGATAGGGCAGGCCGGCTTCGGCGGTCTGGGTGCCGGTGCCACCGAAGTAGCGGCCGGAGAGCTGGTGCTTGGAGGACACAGCCCAGTCCATCTTGGCGATGCCGTTGTAGCTGTCGTAGTCGTTCTGATCGCCACCGGAGAAGTTCTGGATGGTGGCGGGCAGGTTGTTGTAGCGCGAGGGCCAGAAGCTCAACAGGCTAGTGGCGACGGGGCTGACGGACACGCCGTAGCGGGCCATCACTTCACGGGCCGAGTTCACCCAGGCGGTAGACGGGTGGGTGTTGAGGAGCGAGAGGTTGGCAATGGCCTTCTGCGATTCGAGGGTGGTGAAGAAGAACAGCTTGTTCTTGATGACCGGACCACCGGCGGAGAAGCCCCACTGGTTGTTGCGCATCACGCGCTTCTTGGACGTGTTGGGGTCCTGGAAGGGCGAGAAGGACGAGAAGTACTCGTTGCGGTTGAAGTAGTAGGCGCTGCCGTGGAAGTCGTTGGTGCCGGACTTGATCACGAGGTTGACGTTGGAGCCGCCGTTGCGGCCGAAGTCGGCCGAGGCGTTGCTGACGACAGCGAACTGGTCGATGGCTTCGATGGGAAGCAGGGTGCCGGCGATGCCGGAAACGCCGCCCTGGTTCACGGCAGTGGAGTTGTGGAAGGCGTCGTTGTTGTCGGCGCCGTCAATCTGGTAGTTGTTGCCGGAGGTGCGCATGCCGTTGACGGAACCCGAAGAGGGCGAAACGCCGGGGTTCAGCTTGAGCATCTGGCGGAAGTCGCGACCGTTCATCGGCATGTCCTGCACCTGCCGCGGGGTCACGACGGAGGCGAGGCTCGACGAAGTGGTTTCGATGCTGGCGGCGGTGGCAGAGATTTCGACGATGGTGCCTTGGGAGGCTACACCGAGTTTTGCAGTGATGTTGGTGACTTTGGAGACGGCAACTTCAACGTTGTCGATCTTCTGGGTCTGGAAGCCGTCTTTCTTTACGGTGACGGTGTATTCGCCGAGGGGAAGGTTCGGGAGGTTGAACTCACCGGCGTCGGTGGACAGAGTGTCGAAGGTGACGCTGGTGCCTTTGTTAACGGCCTGGACGGCCGCACCGGGGATAACTGCGCCCGATGAGTCGATGACGGTTCCGGCGATGGAACCGCGGAATGACTGAGCCCAAAGTGCGGTGCTCATCAGCGCGATGACTAGTGAAGCAAGTCTAACGTATCGCATATGCTCCTTGTACGAACAGAATAGGGGTCAATCTAACGCGCGCTGTTGGGGTAGCGCGGACGGTCAAAACGAACCGAGATCGAACGAGGAATGGGTCGGCTAACGAGGACCCAGTATGGACAGACCCTGAATTTAGATTGTTAATAGGATTAACACAGTTTAGTAACTCTGGCAAATGCCGATAGGGACTGGGGTGTATCCAGAAAATAAGAAAAGGCGGAGCTGATCGCTCCGCCTTTTGTTTGAGATGCGGTGGATGCAGTTACTGGCGGCTCATGTACTTCTCAAACAGCTTGGTGTGGCGGCTGGAGAGATCCACGGCTTTGCCCTTGATGAACATCTGCTTGATCTGGGTGTTCGTTTCGAGGGGGTCGCCATCGGTGATGATGAGGTCTGCCCATTTGCCTTTTTCGATGGATCCGATCTGATCGGCCACGCCCCAGATCTCTGCTGCGTTGATGGTGACCGACTTCAAGGCTTCCTCATAAGGCAGGCCGTAAGCGACCGCGGTTGCTGCCTGGTACGGCAGGTTGCGGGCGAACTGGGTGTCGAAGGTGCCGAAGGCGAACTTGATTCCAGCCTTGTGCAGGAGGCCCGGTAAGGCAGCGGTGGAATCGTAGGGGTCGTCTTCAGAAGACGGCAGGGTGAGGGTTTCACCAAGGATCACGGGGATGTTGAGTTCCTTGATCTTGGCCGCGTTGTCGCCCAGTTGTTCGAGACCAGCGAGGATGATCTTGATCTTTTCCTTCTGGCCGAACTCGATGGCGTCGCGAATGGTGCGGTTGCGGGTGGCGACGATCATGAGCGGCGTCTTGCCTTCGAGCACGGGGATCATGGCCTCGAACTTGAGGTCGCGACGGAGGCCGGGTTGCTTCGACTCTTTGCCCTTCTGGTACCGGCGGGCCTGTTCGAAGAACTCGTGCATGGCCTGAATGCGACGGTCGTAGGACTTCTTGGCTTCCGCAAAGGTGTTCCGGGGGAAGGCGCCGGGAAGGTCCATCATCATGGCGCGAGGCGACAGCATCTGGATGGTGGGGAACTTCATCTGGATGGCCGCGGTGCGTTTGAGTTCCATCTCTTCCCAGGTCCAGCCGTCGAGGTGCATGAGAGCGGATTGACCTACGATGACGGGGTTGAGAGCGCCGAAGGCGAAGCCACGATTTTCGGTACTGCCGCCGCCGGGGAGCGTGATCACAGCGGTGATGCCGTTGGCACGAGTCACGGGGATGTGTTCGCTGGACGGGTTGACGGCGATCGACGAACGGAGCTGCGGGTTGAACTCGCCGAGTTCGCCGGTGTCCGAGGTTTCGCGGATGGAGCCGATTTCCGACATGCCCACTTCGGTGGCCGAATTGATCATGCCGGGGTAGATGTGAAGGCCCTTGCCTTCGATGATCTTGACGCCCTTGGGTGCGGTGACCTTGGCTCCGACTTCACTGATCTTGCCGTCCACCACGAGGACCGAGGCGTTATCGAGCTTGGGTCCGGTGACGGGGTGTACGGTGATGTTGCGCACCAGGAAGGTGTCGTTCGCCGCGGCGAATGCGAGGGAGGCGGCGAGTGTAAAGGAGACGAAGAACTTCTTCATTATTCTGCGGGACCTCCGCGGCGGGGAGCGGCTCCGTCCTTCTTCTGGACCGGGGCGGCAGCCTTTTCTTTTTCGAGCAGACCTTTCTTGCGGGCTTCGCGGGCGGCGCGATCGGCCAGGTCTTTTTCACGTTCGAAGTACATCTTGCCGTCGATCCACACCTTTTGGACCTTGGCGTAGTTGGAGAGCGGGTTCTTGTCGTAGAGAACGAGGTCCGCGTCCTTGCCGGGTTCGATGGAGCCGACGCGATTTTCGATCTTCAACTGCTTGGCCGGGTTGATGGTGACCATGGCCAGGGCGTCTTCTTCACTGACGCCGCCGTACTTCATGACCTTGGCGGCTTCGGTGTTCAAGTGGCGCATGAGTTCGGCAGAGTCGCTGTTGAGCGATACGAGCACGCCCTTCTTGTGCATGATGGCGGCGTTGTAGGGGATCGCGTCGAAGGCTTCCACCTTGTACGACCACCAGTCACTGAAGGTAGAGGCCCCGGCACCGTGAGCGGCGATCTCCTTGGCTACCTTGTAGCCTTCGAGCACGTGCTGCAGGGTACGGATCTTGAAGCCAAATTCGTCGGCGACGCGGAGGAGCATCAGGATTTCGTCGGCGCGATAGCAGTGCGCGTGGACGTCGCGGCGGCCTTCGAGGATCTCGACCAGCGGTTCGAGTTTGAGGTCACGCTTGGGTTCGACGACGCGTTCACCATTGGCGGCCTTGGTCTTGTACTCTTCCCAGGTGCGCTGGTATTCGCGAGCATCGATGAAGGCCTGGCGGATGACGTCTTCGACGCCCATACGAGTGGCGGGGTAGCGCTGCGGGCGCGGAGTTCCGCCGACGTTCACTGCGGCGTTGCCGGCACGCTTGGGGTTTTCGCCGAGGGCGAACTTGATGCCCGGGCGTCCACCTTCAAAGAGCATGGTCTTGGCGTCGGTACCCCAGCGCATCTTGGTGATGACCGTCTGGCCGCCGATGGAGTTCGCAGAGCCGTGCAGGATGTTGGCGGTGGTGACGCCGCCGGCAAGAGCGCGGTAGATCGCGATGTCTTCGGGGTTGAGTACGTCGTCGATGCTGGCCATCGAAGATACGGAGACGCTGCCTTCGTTGATGGCTTCCGCGGCGATGTGCGAGTGGGCGTCGATAATGCCGGGGATGAGGTGCTGGCCTCCGGCGTCGATGATCTTGGCGCCTTGGGGCACCATGACCTTTTCGCCGACTTGCTCGATCTTGCCGTCCTTGACGACGACCGAGCCGGTGAACTTGCCTTTGGCCATTGTCCAGACGGTGGCGTTCTGGATAACGAAGGTTTCGGCGGAAGCTAGCGCCGCCGAGAGCGCGAGAGCTGTAAGAAAGCGCTTCATTACTGCTGTTCCTGTTCCTTTCCACCGCCGGTGGCTCGCGCGCCTGCAGCGGCCGGGGTTTGGGTGTCGGGCGCGGGGTCATACTTCACGCCGTCGATGAAGACGTGCTGGATGGCGGGCTTTTCATCAAAGATGCCGCCCTTGGTGACGACCAGATTGCCGATCTTGCCTTTTTCGATGCTGCCCAGGCGGTCCGCAAAGCCAAAGATTTCGGCTGGCGTAATGGTCATGGCCTTGAGTGCATCGGCTTCGGAAAGCCCTGCCTGCATGGCCTTGCGTACGGCCTTGAGGATGTCGGCCGGTTGATCGATGCCGTCGGCGTAGAAGGCGAACTTGACGCCCTTCTTGGCGAGTTCGGCAGGAGTGGTGGCCGCTTTGTCGCGAACCTCAAGGACCTTGAGGGACTCGATGTTTTCGGGGTCTACTTCGCGGGCCTTTTCGGGCCACTTGAGGTTGATGAGAACCGGGAGTCCGGCAGCTTGCAGAGCGTCGAGCGCGAGGTAGCCTTCCTGCAAGCCGTAGAGCACGGTGGGCCGCTTGAGTTCTTTGGAGAACGAGATCATGCGGGTGATTTCCACGCGGCGGTTGGCCGGGAGCAGCAGTCGCTGGGATTCGAGGACGCCTTCGAGCGCGCGGTCATACTCCGGACGGTTGAGGCCGCGCGGGTTGTCTGCGTACTGCTTCTTGATACGGGCGTAACGGTCGGCATCCACGTAGATCTGGCGGATGTAAGAGATCGAGCCCATGAGCGAGGCGGGGTAGCCTGCGCCGAAGCCACCGTTGACCAAGGCAAGGTACTGGCCGGTGGAGGGGACGATGATCATGTCGTTGGACTTGTCGCCGGCGAGATTGATGACCGCGCCCTGACCGGCGAAGATGCCGCGGCGGGGCCAGGTGATGGCGCTGGTAAAGCCCTGGTTACGGGCCGATTCGATGCGACGATCGGTGGTGTTGATGAGGTCGGCGGCCTTGAGCCAGCTTGTGGTGAGCGGGCGATCTTCCGGGCCGCGGGATACGGTGGCGGCAGGTGCGCCCGGGGTAGCGGCGGGACGCGCTGAGCCCGGTGTCGCGGCGGCGTCGGTGATGCCGATGGTGCTCAAGGCATCGATGAGGCCGGGGTAGACCGTCATGCCTTCGCCATTGATGACCCAGGCGTCGGTAGGAATCGTTACGTTCTCGCCTACGGCATCGATGAGGCCGTTGCGGAGTACGACAGTGCCTTTTTGGAGGATCGGGCCGCTGCCGGTGACAATGCGTGCGTTGCGGATAGCGATGCCGGACGGAGGCTGCGCCAGCAGGAGCCCGCAACCAAGCAGAAGAAGAGAAAGAATCTTTTGCATGGTGGTTAAACGGCTATTATAAGGGTTCAACAAATAATGGCGTCTAAAAAACAGATTCGTTACGCGGATGCAGGCGTGAACATCGACGAGGCGGATCGCGCAGTCAAGTCGATTCGCGAGATGGCTCGGGCGACGTTTTCGAAGAACGTACTGACTGATATCGGCAGCTTTGGCGGCGGCTATCAACTGAAGCATTACAAGAACCCGGTGCTCGTCAGTTCCGCAGACGGTGTGGGTACGAAGATCAAGCTGGCGTTCTCGACGGGGCGTCACGACACGATCGGCGAAGATCTGGTGAACCACTGCGTGAACGACATCGCGGTGCAGGGCGCAAAGCCGCTGTTCTTTCTGGATTACTTTGCCGTCGGCAAGCTGGATGCAAAGGTGGCGGCGTCGGTGGTTTCGGGACTGGCGCGCGGTTGCAAGGCGAACGGTTGCGCGCTGATTGGCGGTGAGACGGCGGAGATGCCGGGGCTGTACCAGGACGGCGAGTACGACCTGGCGGGCTTTATCACCGGTGCTGTTGAGAAGAAGCGGATGCTGACCGGAGATCGCGTGAAGGAAGGTGATGTCCTGCTCGGGTTGCCTTCGACGGGTTTGCATACCAACGGTTATTCGCTGGCTCGTAAGCTGCTGTTTGAAGTGGCGGCGTACAAGCCGGAATCCGTGGTGGAAGAGTTGGGGTCAAGTGTCGCCGATGAGTTGTTGAAGGTACACAAGAGCTATCTGAAGCCTCTGCATGCGCTGCATGATGCGCGTTTGTTGAAGGCCGCGGCGCACATCACCGGTGGCGGTATCACAGACAACACGCCTCGGGTGTTGCCCAAGGGCTTGGGTGTGCGGATCGCGACTGGGTCTTGGCCGGTGCTGCCGGTGTTCGAACTGCTGAAGAAGATCGGGCGGATTCCCGATGACGACTGGCGCCGTACGTTCAACCTGGGGCTGGGCATGATCTTTGTGGTGTCTGCCAAGAAGAAGGCGGCGGCGGAAAAGATCCTGCAGCATTTGCGGGAGCCCTTCTATACGGTGGGCGAGGTGATCGCGGTGGAAGATAAGGCAGCGCGGGTTGTTTACGAGTGAGTCTGCGTAAGATCGGGATTTTGCTGTCCGGCCGCGGGTCGAACTTTGAGGCGATCCAGAGGGCGATTGCCGCGGGTACGCTCGATGCGGAGATCGCGGTGGTGATTTCGAATCGCGAAGCCGCACCGGGGATCGAGACAGCGCGACGGTTTGGATTGAAGACCGTGGTGATGCCGTCGCAAGGCGTGCCGCGCGAACAGTTCGATCGGGAACTGGTGCGGGTGTTGAACGAGCATCAGGTGGATCTGGTATGCCTGGCCGGGTACATGCGGTTGTTGAGCGGGTACTTTGTGCAGGCATTTCCGCAGCGGATCCTGAACATCCATCCGTCGCTACTGCCGTCGTTCCCTGGGCTCGATGCGCAGCATCAGGCGCTTGATTATGGCGTGAAGTACACGGGCTGTACCGTGCACTTTGTGGATGAGCACCTGGACAACGGTCCGATCGTGCTGCAGGCTGTGGTGCCGGTGGAAGACAACGATACGTACGAGACGCTGTCGGCGCGGATCCTGGCGCAAGAGCATCAGATCTATTCGAAAGCCATTGGCATTGTGTTGCGCGGCGAGTATCGCATCGAGGGCCGCCGCGTGATCTGCGTATGAAGCCGCGTATTCCCACGCATCTGAAGCAGGTTCGCGGGCGATTGATCGTGTCCTGCCAGGCTTGGGAGGACGATGCGTTTCATGGTCCGGGATTGATGGCGAAGTTCGCGCGGGCGGCGTTTGAAGGCGGCGCTTGCGGGATACGCGCGAATTCACCCGAGGACGTACGCGACATCCGCGCGACATTAGACGGCAAGTTGCCGGTGATCGCCATCCAGAAACGGCATTGGACGGATGGGCGCATTCTGATTACCCCGGAGATCGAAGACTGTCGCGCACTGGCTGCTGCTGGCGCGGATATGGTGGCGATTGATTGTTCGGTGCGCGGGCAGAGGTACGGTGGGCTGGACAGGATCCGGTATGTCGAGAATGAGCTGAAAGCAGTAGCCGGGGCGGACATCGCGACCGTGGAAGAGGCGCTGGCGGCGCAAGAGGCGGGCGCGTCCTTCATCTTGTCCACACTGCGCGGATTCACCGACGAGACGGCACACGTGACGCGATTTGAGCCCGCATTCATTGAGGAATTGGTACGGGTGCTGCGCGTGCCGGTGATCGCTGAGGGTCGCATCTCCACGCCGGAAGAGGCGCAGGCGGCATTGGCTGCTGGAGCGTACTCGGTGGTGGTGGGGTCCGCGATCACACGTCCGAAGGACATCACGGTGCGGTTTGTGAAGGCGCTGCGGAACTGGTCCGAACGCAACGGGTGTTACTTGGGCGTAGACTTGGGCGGCACGAACATCAAGAGCGGCATTGTGATGGCGGACGGTACGGTACGGAATGCGGATTCGGTTCCGACACCGGTGGCTGCGGGTCGCGATGCGATTCTGCATCTGCTGGCGAGTACGGTGGTCGGCCTGCGGGAGACGGCGGCGCAACAGCATTTGAGTCCGCTGGCGGTGGGGATTTCCACGGCGGGATGGCCGGACCCGGGTACGGGCGAGATCTCGTACGGTACGGGGAATCTGCCGGATTGGACGGGCGCTCCGGTGGCCGCTGCGGTTCGCGCGGCGGTTCGCGATTTGCCGGTGTTTGTCGAAAATGACGCCAATGCGCTGGCGGTGGGCGAGCGGCACTTTGGATCCGCGAAGGATTGCGACAACTTTCTTTGCGTAACGCTGGGAACCGGGATCGGCGCGGGGTGTTTTGTGAACGGCGCGCTGGTGCGCGGGGCGCACTTTCAGGCTGCGGCGCTGGGCCACATTGAAGTGGAACCCGGTGGACTGGAGTGTACGTGCGGGCGTCGCGGATGCTTGGAGCCGTACGCCAATGCGAGCGCGTTGCTGCGGTATTCGGGTCCTGCGTATGGGTCGGCGCGGCGAGTGTTGGGCGCGGCGAGGGCAGGGGATGAGATCGCGCAGAAGGCGATTGCGCGGTTGGCGGAGTATTTGGCGCGAGGGCTGCGGATCGCGGTGCGATTGCTCGATCCGAAACGGATCATCCTGGCTGGTGGGTTAGCGCAGGACAATCCATTTCTGGTGGATGCAATAGCCAAGGCAGTGGACGGAGTTCCGGTAGCGGTGTCCACGCTCGGGTACCACGGTGGAGTGGCCGGAGCGGGCGCTGTGGCGCGTTCCGGCATCTCGTAGTGTTATTGCTTTTTGGGTTGCTTCGGATCTGCGAAGTTTAGCTTGTACTGATTCTTGGGGTATTGGAACTTCTGATAGTCGATGGCGGAGCGGGCGTTGAGGTCCCACTGGACCACGCCTTTGCGAACCGTCATGTCTGCGTAGATGCGCTGGTTGCCTTCATAGCGCGCGCCGGCTGAGTCGAGATACCCGAACTTTCCTTTTTCAATGCCGAGCACGGTGATGTCGGCTTCCGCGCCTACGGTGAGGTGGCCGAGTTCCGGATGCTTGATCTGCTGGGCCGGGTTCCAGGTGGTGCGCTTGACGATCTCTTTGAGCGGCATGCCCATGATGAGGAACTTGGACATGAGATTGGGCATGTCTTTGAAGCCGGAGTTCATGCTGCCGGTGTGGAGATCGGACGAGATCGAATCCGGATAAAAGCCCTGCTGCATGGCCGGGATTGCGATGTTCCAGTAAAAACTGCCTGCGCCGTGGCCGACGTCGAAGAAAACGCCGCGCTTGCGGCCCTGCACCATGGCGGGGTTGAGCTTGCCGTCGACGACCTCATCACGATGGCCGGAAAAACAGTGCGTGTAGATGTCGCCGGGGCGTAGCTTGTCTCCAAGCAAGGTTTGCAAATTGCGTTCGGCGGTGAGGAAGCCGAAGTCCACCATCACGGGGAGATTGGTAGCCTTGCCAGCGGTGACCGCAGCATCGACGGAGGTCCAGCCCTCGCCGCTGTAGTGGGCGGTTTTGAAGCCGACGACCACGCCGGGGTACTGCTTGGCGACAGCCGCTGCCTGCTGGGCGTCGATATCGTCGTTCTCTTTGCCGGTCATACCTGCGCCTACGACATTGATGAAGGCGAGGACGCGGGTCTTGGCGCGGTCGATGACGCGCTGCTTGAAGTCCGGGAAGGATCGCCAACCGGAGGAGCCTGCGTCCACCTCAGTGGTGACGCCTGCGCGAAAGGAAAGCGGATCGGGATACAGGCTGCTGTCGCCAGTAAGGTTCTTGTTGCCGGTGCCGGTGTAGGCGTGGACGTGGATGTCGATGATGCCAGGGGTGACGTAAAGGCCAGTTACGTCGGCGACCTTGCGGCCTTCGGAGGCGGGGATTCCGGCGGCAACACGGGCGATTTTGCCGTCCTGTACGGCGACGTCCATCACCGCGTCGATGTTGTTTTTGGGGTCGATGACGTGGCCGTTTTTGAGGACGAGGTCGTATTGCTGGGCAAGGGTCGAAGCCGCGAGCAGCGCAGTAGTGAGTACCAGCATGGTTTGTCCACGATCATATCCCAGTTACCATGGAACTTACCCCCATCATGAGTGTCCCCTCTCTTGAGAAGAGCCGTATCAAAGTAGTGCTCCTCGAAGGCATCCATCCGAGCGCCGTGCAGGCGTTTCAGGCCGATGGCTACACGGATGTCGAGTACTACCCGAAGTCGCTTGCGCCGGATGAACTGCGCAATGTGCTGAAGAACGCGTATTTGCTGGGAATCCGGTCGGCCACGTACCTGACTCGCGAGGTTCTGGCGGAGGCGCCGAAGTTGATTACGGTGGGTTGCTTCTGCATTGGTACGAACCAGGTGGATCTGGATGCCGCGCAGACGCATGGCATCCCGGTGTTCAACGCGCCGTTTTCGAATACGCGTAGCGTGGCGGAACTGGTGCTGGCGGAAGTAGTGTTCTTGCTACGCGGGATCCCACATCGCGCGGGCGCGGCGCATCGCGGCGAGTGGATCAAGACGGCGACCGGATCGTTTGAAGTTCGCGGCAAGACGCTGGGCATCATCGGGTACGGCCACATCGGTACACAGGTGGGTCTACTGGCCGAAGCGTTTGGCATGCAGGTGATCTTTTACGACATCGAGACCAAGCTGGCGCTGGGCAATGCGAAGTCCGTACCGAGCTTGAAGGCGCTGCTGGAGCAGGCCGATGTCGTCACGTTGCATGTGCCGGATACCCCGCAGACCAAGGGCATGATTGGGGCGGACCAGATCGCACAGATGAAGAAGGGCGCGAGCCTGATCAACGCGGCGCGCGGCAGCCTGGTGGACATCGATGCGCTGGCGGAGGCATTGAAGGCCAAGCACGTATCCGGCGCGGCGCTCGACGTATTTCCGAAAGAGCCGAAGACCGAAGGCGAAGAATTTGTGTCGCCGCTGCGTGGGATGTCGAACGTGATTTTGACGCCGCATGTCGGTGGCAGTACGGAAGAGGCGCAGGCCAACATCGGCATTGAAGTGGCGGAAAAGCTGATTAAGTACAGCAACAACGGGTCGACTTTGTCTGCGGTGAACTTTCCGGAAGTGTCGTTGCCGGCGCCGCATACGCAACAGCACCGGTTGCTGCACATCCATCGCAATCAGCCAGGTATGTTGTCGGCGGTAAACGGCGTGTTCTCGCGGCATAACGTGAACATCGCGGGCGAGTATCTGCAGACCAATCCGCAGATCGGGTACGTGGTGATCGATATGGAGACGCGGGATCGTGCCGAGTCCCAGGCGTTGAAGCAGGAACTCGACCAGATTCCAGGTACGCTGCGGACGCGGTTGCTGTACTAGTCTTTTCCCAAAGTCTGCGCGAACTCTTCTTCGGGTGCGAGGATGAGGCGCTTGCGCGCGTAGGCGGCGAAGTACGCGATGCCGGCGGCGAACCAGATCACGGCGCCGATGACGCCTTTGTTGTAGTCCGGATTGATGAAGAGCGTCGCCAAAGTGACCGTCGCGATGATGGCCGCTGCCGCTGCGCCTGCGAGTCCGAGCGGACTCCGGTACGGGCGCGGCAGAGTGGGGAACTTTTGGCGTAGCAGGTAGAAGGACGCCATCTGCAGGACGTACGCGAGTACGGCACCGAACACCGCCATATTCAATAAAACCGCACCTACGGCGCTGCCTTGCCCTGCGAAATGGATCGCTAATGCCGCGGCATAACCGAGTACGGCTCCGCTGACGAGGGCGCGATTGGGGGTCTTGCGGACTGGGTGCGTGACCGACATCCACACGGGGAAGTAGCCTGCGCGGGACAGCGAGTAAATCTGGCGGCCGTAGGCAAAGATGATGGTGTGGAACGAGGCGATCAAGCCCGTGCACGCCACTGCCGCAAGGATGGAACTGCTGGTACCTTTGCCGAAGATCGTGACGAAGCCGAGGAAGAGCGGTTCCTGCGATTTGCCGACTGCAGCGGCTCCGGGTTCGATGCCTGCGCTGGTGAACAGCGTGGAGAAGGCGCAGAAGACCAGCGTTAGCAGTCCAGACAAGAGTCCGCGAGGAAGGTCGCGTGAGGGGTCGTGCGATTCTTCGGCGGCCAGTGGCAGTTGCTCGATCGCGAGGTAGAACCACAATGCGAATGGCAGACATCCGAGGACCGCTCCTGGTGACGATGGCGTGAGCGATCCGGCCCAACGTGCGAGGTCGAGATGCGGGATCGCGCCGATCCAAAAGACCGCGAGTACGGCAAGGGCGGCGATGGTAATGACGACCGAGAAGCGGAAGCTGAGTTCGACTCCCCAGATGTTAAGCGCGACGAAAAGCGCGTAGCAAAGCAGCCACCAAAGCGGTGCGTATTCAGGCGGCGTATGGAAGATCGCGCCTAGGTAGCCTCCGATGCCGACCACAATGACTGCGGGCGTGAGGATGTACTCCATGTTTTCGGCAAGGCCCGTGATGTAACCGCCCCAGGGTCCCATGGCGGTGCGGGCGAACGAGTAGGCGCCGCCGGTGTGCGGTAGCGCAGCGGCCATTTCGGCGATGCTGAGGCACAGGCCGAAGTACATCACAGTGACGATGCATAAGGCTGCGAGCATGCCGCCGAAGCCGCCACTGGCGAGGCCGAAGTTCCAACCGAAGAAGTCGCCGGAGATGACGGCTCCGACCCCAAGGGCCCATAGATGCAGGACGCGGGCGTGACGTTTGAGTTCGCGCGAAGCGAGGTAATCCTGGCTTGCGCTCTGGTAGTTGTTGTCGGACACCGAAGTTCCCAATACTAGCTTGGCTGCGCTAGTTTATTCAAATGACTGCCGCTCGTTTTGCCGTTTTTCTTTGTTTGGGAGCGTTGATCGCCACCGGGCAAGGAAGAAGGTCCTATGCCGACATCACCGGCGCCGCCAAGAAAATTGACGGGTTTGTTTCGCTCTATTGGGAAGAATCCGCGGGGCGGATGTGGATCGACATCGATAAGTTCGGGACGGAGATGCTGTACGTCACGTCGTTGCCTGCGGGGTTGGGTTCGAACGACGTCGGCCTTGATCGAGGGCAGTTGGGGTCGCGCGCGCTGGTGAAGTTTGAGCGTGTGGGTCCACGAGTGTTGCTGACCGCGGTGAATACGGATTTTCGGGCGATTAGCAACAATCCGGATGAGCGCCGTGCGGTGGAGGATTCGTTTGCACAGTCCGTTGTGATGGGCTTTGATGTGGCGGCGGAGGCGAATGGGCGTGTGCTGGTGGACGGGACCGCACTGTTCCTGCGGGATGCGCACAACGCGGCGGGTACGCTGCAGCGGACACGGCAGGGTACGTACCGGTTGGAGCCGTCGCGGTCTGCCTATTACATGCCGCGGACCAAGGGTTTTCCCAAGAATACGGAAGTGGAAGTGACGATTACGCTGACCGGTGAGCCGGCCGGCGCGTATGTTCGCGAGGTGGTGCCGGTGCCGTCGGCGATTACGCTGCGGCAGCATCATTCGTTTATCCAATTGCCGGAACTGGCGGGGTTCACGCCGCGGCCGTTTGACCCTCGCGCGGGGTACTTCGACTTTGCGTATCGCGACTATGCGACGCCGGTGGAGCAGCGGATTGAGAAGAAGTTTATTCCGCGGCATCGCTTGAATCCCGGCGGAAAGATTGTGTACTACGTGGATCGCGGCGCGCCGGAACCTATTCGTACGGCGCTGGTGGAAGGCGCGAGGTGGTGGAGCCAGGCGTTTGCGGCGGCGGGCTTTCCGGATGCGTTCCAAGTGGAAGTGATGCCAGAAGGCGCGGACCCGATGGACGTGCGATACAACGTCATCAACTGGGTGCACCGTTCGACGCGAGGGTGGTCGTATGGGTCGTCAATTACGGATCCGCGCACGGGCGAGATCCTGAAGGGGCATGTGACGTTGGGGTCGCTGCGGGTGCGCCAGGATTACATGATCGCCGAGGGTGTGCTGGCTCCATATGAGGATGGCCGGCAGGTGTCACCCAAGATGATGGAGATGGGTTTGGCGCGGTTGCGGCAACTGTCGGCGCATGAGGTGGGACATACATTGGGCTTGTCGCATGCGTATGCTGCGAGCACACAGGGCCGGTCGAGCGTGATGGATTATCCGCATCCGCAGATCGACCTGGGTCCGGACACGCTGCCGGATCTGGCGAATGCGTATGCGACGGGGATCGGCGAGTGGGACAAGGTGTCGATCAACTTTGGGTACCGCTATTTTCCGCCGGGCACCAATGAGAAGGCGGAACTGAACAAGATCATCGCGGATGCGTACAAGAAAGGCCTTGTGTTTTTGACCGATCAGGACGCGCGGCCGTTGGGGTCGCTGCATCCGAAGGCGCATTTGTGGGACAGCGGTGCGAATCCGGTGGACGAGTTGTCGCGGCTGATGAAGGTACGCGAGCGGGTGCTGGCGCGGTTCGACCAGCGGGTGATTCGTGAGGGCGAGCCCATGAGTTCGCTGGGGAATGCGCTGGTTCCGGCGTACTTGCTGCACCGGTATCAGTTGGAAGCGGCGGCGAAGGTGTTGGGCGGCGCGGACTATACGTTTGCGCTGCGTGGTGATGGGCAGAAGGTGTTTGAAGTGGTGCCTGGTCCGGAGCAGAAGCGGGCGTTGACGGTGCTGCTGTCGGCCTTGCAGCCATCGGCGTTGGAGTTCTCTCCGCGGTTGTTGTCACTGCTGCCGCCGCAGGCGAATCAGTACTCGAATACGCGCGAGAACTTTGCTGGACGTACGGGATTGGCGTTTGATCCGCTGGGTGCTGCGGAGGCTCTGGCGAACCACATTGCGGGGCTGATTCTGCATCCTGAGCGCGCGGCGCGACTGGTGCAGTACGGGTCGCAGAGTGCGCAGAATCCGGGCTTGGGCGAGGTTGTGGATGCGTTGCTGGATGCGACGTGGAAGGCTCCGGCAGCGAAGGGCATGCAGGCGGAAATCCAGCGTACGGTGGATGCCGTGGTGCTGTATCACCTGATGGCGCTGGCGTCGAACGATAGCGCACCGGCGCAGGTACGGGCGATTGCGCGGCACCGGCTGCACCGGTTGTCGGAGTGGATGAAGACCCAGGCCGTTACCACCGGCGGCTGGGCAGAATTTTACTTCTACGCGCAGGATCGCATCGCGCGGTTTGAAGGAAATCCCAAGGAAATTACGGTGCCGAAGCCTTCGGAGCCGCCGCCAGGACAGCCGATTGGGTGCGAGGAATTGCACTAGTAGTTTCGGACATCTGTCTGGCGAGCCAGGGCAGGAAGATACGCACGGCTTCGGGCCGCATCAGCGCGATTTGCGTGGTGGTGGCTCCGGCCTTTGTGGCTCCCATAGCGATGATCAGGCGCTGGCCGGATCGCGTTTCGCGCACGCGTACGCCCCACTCGGCGTTGAACTGATAGGTTCGCGTGGCGGAACCTTCCGGGAAGAGCGCATCCACATTCACAGGGAAGTGGAAGTTGCGGGTGACGCTTAAGAGCTTGCCGTCCGACTTGCGGAAGAGCAGTTGATGGCTGTGTTCATGCTGGTCGTACACGTCGGTCTTGTAGAACCAGTTGACGAGGTCAGGTCCGGCATCGGCGACCTGCGCGGGGGCACCGAGGGCACGGTGGATCTGCTGCATCGATTCGTCGAGCGAGTAACGCAAGAGTTCACTCGCGGCCAAAGGCGTGGTCTGCGAAAAAAGGGAGGGCGCGGCAATCAGCCACGCCCCCGCCACTGCTGCTATGTGAAGTGACCGCATGAGTAACCCAACCCTGAGTTGTTACTTGCCGACCGATTTGGGCCAAACGGTGCTGCTGCGCATCGCGTCGATGAGCTTGTCACCGTCGGTGGTGTCGGTGGAGAGAGCTGCCGCCATTTTGAAGAAGATGTCGCTTTGGTCCATGTAGCCCATGAAGAGGAAGGCGCCGGGACCTTCCGCGGTGACGGGTACGCTGGAGCCGGTGTGGTCGCCGGTGCGGAAGCCTACGGCCAGGCGGCGGAGTCCGGTGCCGCTGTTGACGGGGTAGCCAGTGGCACTGTCGAGACGGTAGGCGGGGAGTCCGAAGTAGGTCGAGTAGGTGCTGGCAGCGGGATCGGCGGCGACGGTGGTGGCGGCGAAGGAGGCGGGCATGCCAGCGGTACCACCGTTGTTCGATGCCGTGGTGCTGGCGTTGATGAACGGCAGACCCGCACGGACGTTGGTGTAGGAATCGCCGTACACGGTGAAGTTCTGCGCGCCAGCGGAGGTGGTGAAGTCGACACGGGTGCTCTTTCCGCGGTCGAAGTACTCGGCGTCGGGCGCGTTGCTGACGCCGATGATGTGCATCGACTGATCATGGTCGGCAGTGACGACGAGCAAGGTGTCTTTCGACTGACGGGCGTTGGCCCAGGTACGCGCGACGCCGATGGCCTTGTCGAGTTCGATGGTGTCCCAAATGGTGGCTGCGGCGTTATTGGGGTGGGACTGCTTGTCGATCGATGCAGCTTCCACCATGAGGATGAAGGGCTGCTGGCTGAAGCTGTTGGACAGGAACTCGATGGCCTTAGAGGTCATGAGGTCGAGCATCGGCTGGTCGTTGAAGCCTCCGAGGTTGGCGGCGGGTTCCGACGACGGACGTTCCAGGCGGAGCTTGTCATAAGCGACGTCCATGTTCACGTCAGCAGCGGTGGTGATGCCGTTGCTGCCTGGAGCGGGCGTCGCAGAGCCTTTGAAGAGGCCGATAGTGTTCTGGCCAAAGGAGGTCGCGCGGAGTTCAGCGGCAGTGGTGACGTACCGGTAGCCGAGGGACTGGAACTCAGCAATCAGGTTACGGCGATCGGGACGGCCTTCTGCCGTGAAGGGATCGCGGCCGCCGCCGAGGATGACGTCGAAGGCGGGGCGGCCGTTGAGCATCGGATTTTCGCGGAACTGGCGTGCGATTTCGAGGCGAGTCTGGCGGAAGCCGGAGTAGGCACCCTGTACGGCGGGAGTCGCGTCGGTGACGGCGGCGGTGGTGACGATGCCGGTGCGGTAGTTGTAGCGGCGCTTGAGGTACTGCCAGAGGTTTTCCACGCGTGGATTGTCGATGATGGCGGGCTGGGTGGCGGCGGTGGTGATGCCGGTAGCGCGCCAAGTGCAGTCGTTGCCGTCGGCAAACACGTTGACGGCGTTGAGGAAGCTCTTGTTGCCGGTGGCCCAGGCGGTGCCGGTGTTGGCAGAGTCCGGCACGATGGAGTCCGTGCCGTAGGTCATGGACATGCCGCTGACAGGCATCTTGTCCATCTCGAGCAGGTTGTCGAAGAAGCCTTCGCGGAAGCTGCTCTTGCCTGTGGAATCGACAATGGAGCGGGACACAAGGCGGGCTGCGTCACGATACGTGGTGCCCATGGCATCGCCGATGAAGAGGATCACGTTGCGGCGGGGGCCTCCGCTGGTGGTGGGGGCGAAGGGACGGACCTGAACGGTGCGCGTGTCCGTAACCGTACGGCCATCGACGGTGGCGGTAACGGTGAGCGCAATGTCGCCGGAAGTGGGGAAGGACTGGAGGTTCGCGCGGGTCACGAAGTCCGAAGAAGAGTCGCAATCCAGCTCAGTTTTTGCGGGTGCGCTAAAGCTGCTGGTGAGATCCGCTTGGCCAGCGGTGACTCTGAGGTTGCTGACTGCCGAGGCGTTGCGCACTTCTACAACGAGGTCGACGAGTTGGCCTTCGAGGAGGCGGAGGCGCTCGGGTAGCGCGAAGCGGATGCTCGGCGTTTGCGCGAACAGGGGCGCGGCAAGCAGAGCTGCCGTGAACAGCTTTTTGAATTTCATGGTTCCCTTGCCACTATAGGGAGCCTGAAATGCAGCATTACTACGATTGTTCGAACATTCGGTTACAGGCTTGCGGCGTGAAGTATCGCTCGAGGAGTTGGCGCGGTGCGCGATGGAGGTCGACGAGTACAAGCCCGTCGAGGGTATTGCGGAAGCGAGGGTCGATGTTCCAGCAAAGGATCTCGCCGCCGAGGTTCTGGTAGTGGCGGAGGAGTACGGGCAGGCCTTTGCCGTCGGGTTCGAGTTGGCGTACCAGGGCGTCCAGCGAGGCGAGGTCCTGTGGTGGCGGGACGGGTTGTGGCTTTTGGAAACCAAGGGCGAGAGTGAAGGGATTGCGCGGGAAGTAGCCGGATCTGCGGATGCCGAAAAACTGCGCGATCGCGGCGCGCGATTGGCCGGTATAGCTGGCGCTGATGCTGACGGCTCCAAAGAGGTAGCGGCGCGAGGCTGGCGCTTGCGCAACGAATTCGCCGATGCCGCGCCAAAGCAGAAGTAGCGCGGAGAAGCTTTTCTGGTACGCCGGGGCGACGAAGGAACGGCCGAGTTCGAGCGAGTGCGGCGCGATCCGCTTCCAGGCGAGCGGAAAGTGAAAGAGCGTTTCGAGGTAGCGGCCTTTGTGTCCTGCCGCGAGGCGGTAGGCTCCAGCGACCTCTTTGCTTTGACGGTTCCAAAGGAAAAGATGCCAGTAGTGCGGGTCGAACTCGTCGAGGTCGAGGGGCTTGCCTGTCCCTTCGCCGGCTTGACGGAAGGTGAGTTCGCGGAGGCGGCCGATTTCCCGTAGTGCTTCCGGGATTGTGGAGCCTTGCGCGAGGTGAACGTCGAAATGGCCGTGGGACAACAGCGGAATCAGGGTCGCGACCTCCGCGGCGAAGGCACCAGCGTTGGTGGGATGCGTGGCGACGTCCGGCAGGCGAGCACTGCCGGCCATGGCGTACACACGCGAGCGAAGGTAGCGAGTGAGCGAGATGGCATCGCGAAAGCGTTCGGGATGAACCAGCGCGCCGAGCGTCACACGAACGGATTTGCCGCGGCGGGCGAGCATCTCATGTGGCAGAAGAAGGGTCCGCAGGCGAGGGTGGATCATGCCTGCGAGTTGGAAGGCAGGGCTGTTCTGGCCGTCGAAGTACACGGGCAGAATGGCTGCTCCGGTACGCATGGCGAGGCGTGCGGCCATCGGGTTCCAGTCGATGTCGGCGGCGCGCTCGAGCGGGGTACGTTTGGCGGAGACTTCGCCGGCGGGGAAGATCATCAGTGCGCCACCGGATTTGAGATGTTCCAGCGCGCGGCGTACGGTGGCGGCGTTGGTTTGTTCCGCGTTGCCGAAGACGTCGACGGTGAGCAGATGCGGCGCGAGATCCGGGAGTTCACGGGCGAGCAGGGAGTTGGCGAGAAAGCGGAGGTCCGGACGAACGGTGTGCAGGAGGTCGCCCAGGATGGGCCCTTCGATGAGGCCGAAGGGGTGGTTGGCGACGATGAGGAGAGGTCCGGTGGCGGGGATGGAGGCGGGCGAAAGACCTGTGGCCTCGACTGCAATGTTCAGGGTGTCGAGCACACCGCGGTAGAGGTTCGCGCTGTTGCAGGCGCGGGCGCGATGCCAGGTGTCGCGCATCTGGGGGAGGCCGGCGAGACGCTGCAAGGCCGATTCGACGGGAGGCGAGAGCCGCATAGGCTGAGGCTAAATGCCGCCGGTTACAAGGGAATGGCCTCTCGATTTCGAATCCGCGTCGGCAGTTGAAAGTAGCGGCCAATCGGGAGTATCGTGACTTATGCGCCGTCGCGAGTTGTTTTCCACCGCCGCTACCACCATCACGGGGTTTGCGGCTTTTCAAAGCGATGCCGTTCTCCGCGCGCAGAACGCCTCCGCATCCTCTTTTGAACGTCCCGCCGACTCCGTTGCTCGTGACGAGGATTTCTGGCTCAACATCCGGCATGCTTTTACGGTCGATCGCAACATGATTAACCTCAACAACGGAGGCGTGTCGCCTTCGCCCAAGGTTGTCAGCGATACCGAGAAGCGGTACTTAGACATCGAGAATCTCAGCCCGTCCTACTATATGTGGAACGTGCTGGACCCTGGCATCGAAACGGTTCGCCGCCGCCTGGCGCGGACGTTCGGGTGCGATACGGAAGAGATCGCCATTACACGCAATGCCAGCGAGGCTTTGGAGATCGTGCAGTTGGGCATGAGTCTCAAGGCCGGGGACGAGATCCTGACGACGAATCAGGATTATCCGCGCATGATCACCTGCTGGAAGCAGCGGGAACGGCGCGATGGCGTGGTGCTCAAGCAGATCTCGTTTGAAGTTCCTCCGCCGAGCATGGATTATCTGGTGAAGCGGTTTGAGGACAACATCACGCCGAAGACCAAGGTGATCCATCTGTGCCACATCACGAATCGCACAGGGCAGATTTTTCCGGTAAAGAAGATCTGTCAGATGGCGCGGGCGCGGGGAATCGAGGTGGTGGTGGACGGTGCGCACGCGTTTGCGCAGTTCCCGTTCAAGCACGAGGATCTGGATTGCGATTACTACGGTACGTCGCTGCACAAGTGGGTGCTGGCGCCCATTGGTACGGGCATGCTGTACGTGCGCAAGAACAAGATCAAGAACATCTGGCCGATGATGCCGGCGCCCGAAGGAATGGACGAAAACATCCGTAAATTCGAGGAAATCGGCACGCATCCGGCATCGCAGCGCAATGCGATCACCGAAGCGCTGAACTTTCACGAAAGCATCGGCGCGGAGCGGAAGGCGGCGCGGTTCCGGTACCTGCGGAAGCGTTGGTCCAACAGGCTGCGCGAGTTGCCGGGCGTGAAGATTCTGAATAGCGAAGATCCGGAACAGAGCTGCGCGATCGGGTTTATTCAGGTGGACGGGTTCAAGTCCAACGAGTTGGCCAAGCACCTGTGGGACAAGCATCGCATCTGGACGGTCGCGGTCGGGCTGAAGGGCGAGTACGACGGTTTGCGGATCACGCCCAACGTGTACACGACGCTTGAGGAAGTGGATACGTTTGCGGAAGTGATGGAGAAGATCATCCGCAAGAAGGCGTTGGTTTAAAGTAAGCGCTTGAGCCGGATCTCAACCTTGGGATCCGGCGTCGCTTTTGTCGCCGCGTTGCCGGAGTTGCCAGCGCTGCTCGAACGTTCGCGCTGCCGGTTGAGGACTAGTTCATTGTCGTTGACGAACTTGCCCTCAAAGCGGATGCGCGACTCATTGATCTGGTTGCCCTGCTGTTCTTCAGCGAGCACGACGAAGTTGACGGTGTCGCCTACTACGATGCCTTCGATGACCGGGCTGCTCTTGTAGTCCCCGTACAGCTTGCCACCGATGAGGTTGCCCGTTTGGGTCAACTTGAGGTTGACGTCGATCTTGTCGCCCTGGCGGTTGAGAATATAGCCGTTCCAGATGCCGTTGAGGTCCGCGGCGGCTAGCAGTAAGGCGAAGGGCAGCAACATGGTGTTAGCCCTTCAACAGACCACGCAGCGGGCCGGTGCTGTCTGCGAAGCGTTCGACGGGTGCGCCGAAGGCGTCGAGCATTGAGACGTAAAGGTTCGAGAGCGGATCGTCCACCGTGTACTCGAGGTGCTGGCCGGTGTTGAGACGTCCACCGCCTCCGCCACCGACGACGATGGGAAGCTTGTGGGGATCGTGCCGGTCCCCATCGCTGAGCGCAGAGGCGAACATCACCATGGAGTTGTCGAGCACTGTGGATTCGCCTTCCTTCATCGCGGCGAGGCGCTGCAGAAGGTAGGAGTACTGTTCGATGTGCCAGCGGCTGATGATCTCGTACTGGCGGAGCTTGTCTTCGTCCTTGGAATGGTGCGAGACGTCGTGATGTCCGGCGCTGCAACCTTCGAGGAAGCGGAAGCTGACGTTGCTGACGGCGTTGCCAAACATGAACGTCGCGATGCGCGTCGTGTCGGTCTCAAAGGCGGTGGCGATCATGTCCATCATGAGGCGGACGTGATCGGCGTGACCGTTGGGTTCCTCTGGCGGCCGGGAGGCTTCGGTGAGCGGAGCGCGGGCCTTCCACGTCCGGCGCGAAGCTTGCGAGGAACGCTCAACGCGCTCTTCCATGCCGCGCATGACGGAAAGGTATTCATCGATGCGGTGACGGTCCGCGGTGCCGAGTTGGGAGCGAAGGGCGTTGGCGTCGCCGAGCACACGGTCCAGCAGGAGCTTGTCCATCTTGGCGGTGTTGGCGGGGGTACCGTTGCCTGCGCGGAAGAGGCGCTCCCACACCGAGCGGGGATTGATTTCGCGGGCGAGCGGCGTGCTGGGTGAGGACCAGGCGATGTGCGAACCGTAGATTCGCGTGTAGCCGACGACAGCATCAACGCCAATGGCGACGGGGGTTACACCCAGTTCGAGAGACGGTAGCGGCGTGGCGGCACCGACGCGCTGGGCTGCTACCTGATCCACTGAGACGCCGTTGCCGATGTCAGCGCCGGGGGTCTTCTTGATGGTGGTGCAGGTGAGGATGGCGGACTCTTTGACGTAGTGTCCGTCGCCGCCCTTGGAGCCCTGATTCCAGAGGTTCGAGAGAACGTTGATCTTGTCTTTGACCGGGGCGAGAGGCTCGAGCGTTTTGGAGAGCTTGAAGTCCGTGCCGGTACCTTCAGGCGTCCAATGCTTCACGTTCACGCCGTTGGGCATGTACAGGTACGCCATGCGGACGGGGGGCTTGCCGGCGTTGGGTCCCGTGGAGGTGGTGTTGGCGTGTGCCATCGCTTCCAGCCAGGGCAGACCGAGGCTCGCGCCTGCTCCACGGAGCAGGGTACGGCGGGAAATCCGGAAGCGATTCATGTCAGTTCTTAACCTCTCTTTTGGTAACGGTGGCAGGATCCACCGATGGCGCCTGATAGCGGAACGGGCGGCTTAGGACGATAGCTTCGAGCAAGCTTCGTGAACTGTAGTTGTTCTGCTTTACTGCAGCAACAATTTCATCCAGTGTACAGGAGTCATTGAGCGTCAGACCGCGGCCCAGAGCGTAGCCGAGCAGTTTGGCGGCAAGGTTGCGAACGAACAGATCCTTGCGGTCCATGAGCATCTGCTTCAGGCCAGTGGGACCTTCAAACTTGGTGCCGTCGAGAAGTTCGGCATGGGCATCGACTGGGGCGCCGTTCTCTTCGGTACGCCAACGGCCCAGAACATCGTAGTTTTCGAGCGCGAAACCCAAAGGATCGATGCGGGAATGGCAACTGGCGCAAACTGCGTTCTCACGATGCAGCGACAGCTTTTCGCGTACCGTCTTGACGCTGGCCGCGCCTTTCGCGTCGTCGAGCGCAGGTACGTTCGGTGGCGGTGGCGGAGGCGGCGTGCCCAGGAAGTTTTCGAGGATCCAGGCGCCGCGCAGGACAGGGCTGGTGCGGTACGGATGCGACGATACCGCTAGCACCGCAGGCATGCCGAGAAGGCCGCCGCGATTCGAGTTCTCTGGCAACTCGATCCAATGCGGTTGTGCGCTCTGGTTCTTGTTGAGCGCCAGCTTGAGGTCGAAGTGTTTGGCGAGGTTGTTGGTGCCGATCGAGTACTTCGAGTCAATAAAGTTGAGCAGAGACTCGTCGCGAATGAAGACTTCGCGGAAGAAGTACACGGGCTGCAGACGGATGTCCGACCGTAGTTCTTCGCTCGCCGCATAGGTGGGGAACAGCGCGGCATCGGGTGCCTTGTTGCCCAACAGTTCACGCGTATGCAGCCACTGTTCGACAAAGCGCTGGGCGAAGGTACGTGACTTTTCGCTGCGCAGCATGACGCCGATCAACGTCTTGACCACTTCGGGTTCGTGCAGCTTGCCCGAGTCCGCGATGTCGAACAGAAGTTCGTCGGGCATGCTGCCCCAGAGGAAGTACGACAGGCGGCTGGCGAGCGCATAACTATCGAGCGGACGCTCCGCGCCCGTGTTGTTGGCGGGTTCCAAACGGAACAGGAACTGCGGCGAAATCAGAACGCCACGCAGCGCGTAGAAGACGGATTCTTCATACGTCTGGCCGGCCTTGCGAGCCGCGCGGAAGAGATCGAGGTACGGACGCTGGGCCGCGTCATCCACCGGACGGCGGAAAGCGTTGGGCAGAAATTTGGCCAGGATGAGACGCATGGCCGTTTCTTCGCTGACGCCGGAGCCCGGCTTGGCGACCAGGATCTTGTGGCGCGGCTTGAATTCGCGGGCGGCGAAGTCCATGGCGAACTTTGCGATCTCCATATACTTTTCGGAGTGCAAAGGCGAAAGGAAGAGCGTTTCCGCGGCGTTATCAAAACCTTCGCCGCCGGCACCATCGGCCGGGAGACGTCCGCTGACGTCCATCTGCAGTTCAATCAGGTCGCGCAAGGTGGCGGAGTACTCATCGCGATTGAGGCGGCGGATGAGCGAAGGTCCTGCCTTGACGCCTGCGGAGCACGCGGTTTCGCGTAGCGAACGTTCCACCCAGTTGGAAAACTCTTCGCGGGCATCAAGCGGGGGAGCGGGTGCGCCTTTGGGCGGCATCTCACCGTTCATCACGCGGCGACCGCTGGATAGCCAGCGAGCGGCTTCGGTCTTAAGGCTTTCGGGCTTTTCGAGCGGCGCGATGCTAAAGCCGCCGAGCTTGGCTTTGGCCGAATGGCAATTGCCGCAGTAGGTCTTCAAGAACTGCTGCGAATGGTCGAACTTCTCTTGCGCGTAAGCACCGGAGCAAAGAGCCAGTGCGACGGTTCCGATTGTGACCCGGGTGTGCAAGTTGCCTCTATCTTAATTCCGGCTGGATTTTGAGTTGTAAGGTTTTTGCAACGATTGCCGCGACTTGCGTGGCAAGTGCATCGTAACCAGCCTCTACAAAATGGACGTTCACCGGACGCTGCCAGGTTGCCAAATGCGGCAGTGAGAAAGCGTACAGATCGTTGATCGGGATCTGTTCGTCATGCATCACTTTAGCGGCGATGGCATTGTAAATGGCCACGTCGGCCGGTACGCGATGGGGGCTCACCTTGCCTTCTGGAACCGGCGTTGTGGATGCCCAGATGACGTGGCGCGAGCGAGCCTTGACCTTACGGATGATGTCGCGAAGGTTGCGTTCGTAGTCTTCCGTGGAGACTTGGCGGTTGAGGCCGTCGTCGCGCTTGAGGTCATGCAGGCCGAAGTTGACGTGCACGAGGTCCCAGGGGCGGGTGTCGTTGCCAAGCCACTGTTCGATCTTGCCGGTGCCGTTGATGGTGGGTCCGGCGTTTTCGAGGATGCGATGTACGTTTGCCTTGCCGGCAAGCTTGGCGCGGACGCCTAAGGTATAGCCGATGGAGATGCTGTCGCCGATGAGCAGTATGCGAGGGAGGCCTGGGGTGTCCGCGACGGGTAAGAGCGCAGGGTCTGGAGGCGGCGGTGGCTGCTGTTGCTGAGCGAGTAGCAGTGCACCAGTAAGGATCGCGACGAGCATGACTCGACGATCATATCGCCGTTACAGTGATGCGAAGTAGGCCTGGATGGCAGGCGAATAGTCCGAGACTTGGCTGGGTTTGGGCATGCCCGCCTCGATCAACGCTTTGGCGCAGCTTAGGGTGTCCGCCCAGGGATTGTTGCGGGAGGCCCAAGCCAGCGTACCGCGCGCATCGCTGCCGAAGCCGTGCTGCGTTTCCCAACTCGCGCCGTGCTTGAGGAGGAAGCGCGTGAGGTCGGTGTCGCCGCGGAAGATCGCGAGGTTTAGCGCGGTGGCTTTCCAATCGCCGCCGATGGCTTCGATGGGCCAGCCGGTTTCCACCATCAGCTTGACGCTCGAGTTCGCCTTCGCCTGCACAAGGTCCGGCAGGAGGCGGTGGGCGCCTTCGGGTAGCTTCTGAATGAGCGTCGGGTCGGCCTGGATGAGGCTCTTGGCGGTGTCGCGATCGGCGCTGGTGCAGGCTGCGATGAAGCGGTCGATCGGCTGATCGAAGGTTTCGCCGGTACGTTCGGCGAGCATGGCGGCGGCTTCCTTCATACCGAAGTAGAGCGCCATGCGGGCCATGGTCATGCCGTGGATCTTGTATGTCGGATCAGCGCCTGCGTTCAGGAGCGTACGGATGTGCGCCGGGCTGCGGCGGCGGTAGATCGCCCAGTGGAGCGCGGGGCGTTCCTCATTGGGGTCGGCTCCGGCGGCGAGGAGGGCCTCGATGATCTCCAGACGGTCGTAATCGAGAGCATGGAGCAGCGCGTTGCACCCGTTGGGATTGGCTTTGGCGGCCAGGAGCAGACGGAAGCAGGTGAGGTCGTGCGCTTCGATCGAGTGGTAGAGCGATTCGTTGTCGTCCGGGTTCGCTCCGGCATCGAGCAGGAGCTTGGTGATGGACGCGACGTGGTTCATGCCGGCGGCGCCGTACAGGGGTGTCAGCCGGGAGCCTGGAAACGCAGGTGCTTCCCACCAGGAGTCGAGCGGTTCCCCTTGCTTGACCAGGTGCTCGGCGCAGGCCAGAAAGTCGTTGGGGCGGATGCGCGACAGGCTGGACATCGTGACAGCGACGAGCGGCGGCATGCCTCGATGGGTTGCAGAGGGGTTGGCTCGGATCGCTTCGAGATCGCCGGCGGCGTACGGGGCGAGACGGGCGAGTTCGGGGTTGGAACGTAACGCGGCTTCGGCCTCCGAAGGACGGGGGATTTCGTGCCCCGTCCCGTAGACCTTGTCGAGCCAGGCGTCGAGTTGGATGCTACTCGCTGACAATTTCGAAGATCGCTTCTACCTCAACGGCCGCGCCTGTGGGAAGCGAGGCGAAGCCCAGAGCGCTGCGCGCGTGAAAGCCGTTGCCGGTCTTGCCGAAGATCTCATGAAAGAGGTCGGACGCACCGTTGATGACCAAGTGCTGCTCGATAAAGTCCGGCGCGGAGTTGACGCAGCCCAGGACCTTGATGACCTTCAGCCCATCGAGGGTGCCGTGGGCGTTCCAGACGGACTGGAGGATCTTGACGGCGCAGTCGCGCGCGGCGTCGTAACCGGCCTTGGTGTCGAGATCGGCACCCAGCTTGCCCTTGAGGGTGCTGACATGGCCCGAGGTGATCAACTGGGAACCGGAGCGGATGCAGAGGTTCAAATACCCCGGCGTCTGTGCTGCAAACTGTATGCCGAGCGCTTCGGCAGCCTTCTGGAAACTCATTCGTTTGCCAGTGTAGCGCGTGCTCCGGGCGGGGTAAGTTGAGTACAATTCGTAGGCACCGATGGAGCTGCTTACGGCGTTCAGCAAAACGTTCCGCGCGTTGGACCGGCCGCGTCTTGGCGGCGTTTTCCTGCGCCTGTTTACGGCGCTGGCGGCGCTGGCGGCACTGGGGTACTGGATCGTGCGGGTGCCGGTGACGTTGTATGAGACGTCCTCGTCGGCGCGGCTGGAAATCGACACGTCCCCGATTCAATCCCAAATGACAGGGCGGATCGTCGCCTCACACCTGGTGATGGGAATGGATGTCCAAAAGGGCGATGTTCTGGTGGAACTCGATTCGCTGCCTGAGGAACTGCAGGTGCGGGAAGAGCGGGCGCGATTGCAAGGCGTGGAGCCGCAAATCGCCGCGTTGCGCGTGCAGATTGTGCAGGAAGAAAACGCGGGTCGCGCCGAGCAGCAAACCGCCGCATCGCAAGTGGCCGAGGCCGAAGCCAAGGTGCGCGAACAGCAGGCGCCGGTGCAGGCCGCCAAGGTACGGCGTGCGCGTGCAGAGCGGATGTTCCGCGAAAAGCTGGTGCCAGAGAAGGATCTGGAAGAAGCCGATGCCGAGTTGGAACGGCTGACACGCGCGGTGAGTACAGCGCAGGCGTCCATCGAACGCATTCGCCGCGAGCAGACCACGCGCGACGAAGAGAGGCTGGTTCGCATTGCGACCATTCGCGCGGACATCGCCAAGCTGGAATCGGCCAGGTCTAATTCCGTCGCAGCGGTGGACCGGGCCAGTTACGACGTCACGCAAAAGCTGATCCGTGCGCCGATTTCCGGCCGTATTGGTGAGGCGTTGGTTTTGCGTACTGGCGGTGTGTTGACGCAGGGTACACGCGTGGGGTCGATCGTACCGTCGTCCGGTGACTTGAAGATCGTGGCGTCATTCCCGCCGCAGGCTGTATTCGGACGCTTGCGCGAAGGTGCCAAGGCGAAGATGCGATTGCGCGGTTATCCATGGATGGAGTTTGGCGTGGTGGAGGCCGAAGTGTCCAAGGTGGCAGGCGAGGATCGCGATGATCGGGCTCGGGTGGAGTTGCGGATCAAGAAGCCGCTGGCCAACGTCGCGCTGACGCACGGCATGCCGGGCGAAGTGGAAGTAGAAGTGGAAAGTACACCGCCACTGGGTTTGATCCTGCGTACCGCAGGACAGTGGATGACCGGTAACGCAGAGGCGCCGAAGCAGTGAGCCGCAAGCGGTGGTTCGCACCGGAAGTGATTCAGACGTCCGCGATGGACTGCGGTCCTGCGGCGTTGAAGTCGCTGCTGGAAGGCTTTGGGATCTCCGCGTCGTACGGACGGTTGCGCGAGGCCTGCCACACCGACGTCGACGGTACGTCGATCGACTCGCTGGAAGAGATCGCAAACAAGCTGGGGTTGATCGCCGAGCAGGTGGTGGTGCCTGTCGATCATCTGCTGATTCCTGAGGCTGCACTGCTGCCGTGCATCGTCGTGGTGAAGCTGGAAGGCGCGGGCACGCACTTTGTTGTCGTGTGGCGGCGCGTCGGCGCGATGCTGCAGGTGATGGATCCAGCAGCGGGGTTGCGTTGGGTGAGCGCCACGAGCTTTTTGCGCGATGTGTACTTGCACACGCAGCAGGTTCCCGCCGATGGGTGGCTGGAGTGGGCGCGTAGCGACGACTTTTTGAAGCCGCTTGCTGCCAGGATGCGTCGCGGCGGTGTGAGTTCGGCGCGCGCGAAGGAATTGATTCGTACCGCGGCGGCTTCTGACGACTGGCAGAAGCTTGCGGCGCTCGACGCTTCGGTACATTTGGCGACGTCGCTCGGCGAGCCCTCTCTGGTAGAGTTGTGCGCGCAGCCGGATCTGATTCCGCTGGATTACTGGCGCTTTGTGGCGGTGGAGGACGAGCCTGGTGAGCTGTACTTTCGCGGGGCTGTCGCGTTGCGGGCCAAGGGTACGCAGGCGGCGCAGATGGACGCGCTGCCCGAATCGCTGCGTACTGCGGTTGGACAGCCGAGTGCGCCGGGTCCGATGGCGGAGTTATGGTCTGCAATCCGGCAGGGCGGCATGTTTACCGCCTTTGCAGCGTTTGGCGCGGGAGTTACGGCAGCGCTCGCAGTGCTGGTTGAGGCGCTCTTATTTCGGTCCATCATTGGACTCGCCCCGCATCTGCCGCTGCCTGGGGAACGGTTCGCCGCTGCGGCGGCATTGGTGCTGTTCTTGCTGTGTCTGGCGTTGCTCGAATGGTCCACCGAAGACTTGCTGCGAGCTACCGGACGGCAACTGGAACTGCGCATGCGAATGCGGTTCCACTTCAAGATTCCAAGGCTTGGAGATCGATACTTTCAAAGCCGTTTGATTTCGGACATGGCGCAGCGTGCCCATGCGGTACAAGGTTTGCGGCAGGCGCCAGTATTGGCGATGGCGTTTGTACGCGGTGTGTCGACAGTGGCGGCCACGGTGGCGGGCATCATTTGGTTTTATCCGCATGCGTTCTGGCCTGCGATTGTGGCTGCTTTTGCGGCCATCGGTGTGCCGCTGCTCGGGCAGCCACTTCTGGTGGAGCGCGACCTGCGGTTCCGCGAGTACAGCGGATCGCTAACGCGGTTCTATCTGGATGCGCTGTTGGGAATCGTGCCAGTGCGTACGCATGGCGCGGGTCCTGCATTGCGATGGTTGCAGAGCAGCCAGTTGCGGTTGTGGGCCGATGCGGGGTTGCGCGCGCAGAGGCTGGCTGTGGGCATCGTCGCGGTGCAGTTGTTGTGTTCGTACGCGGCCGCAGGGTGGCTTGTCTATGCGGCGATGAGTGGTGGCAATACCAGTCCTGCTGCGGCGATTTTGCTGGTGTATTGGACTTTGAGCTTGCCCGACATTGGAGGTACGCTGTGTGCGATTTCCTGGCAGTGGCCGGCGTTGCGAAACGGACTGACGCGACTGTTGGAACCGCTGGGTGCGCCTGAGGAAGCGATTGCGATTGTGGCGAGGGCTTCTGGCGACGTGCCCAAGGGAACAGCCGCGCGGATTGAGATGCGCGACGTCGCGACGGCGGCTGGCGGACATCTCATCCTGCACGACATCAACCTGAAGATCGAGCCTGGCGAGCATGTGGGCATCGTCGGGTTGTCGGGCGCGGGAAAGTCCAGCCTGGTGGGTTTGCTGCTGGGTTGGTATCGCGCGACGGCGGGCGAAATTCTTGTCGATGGCGAGCGCTTGGATGCCGCGCATCTGCGACGCCTGCGCGAGCAGACAGCTTGGGTGGATCCGCAGGTACAGGTGTGGAACCAATCGCTGTTGCGCAACCTTCGCTACGGCTTGAACGAAGGCGAGCCGCTCGATGCTGCGCGCGCGATCGAGTTGGCGAACCTGGGCGGTGTAATCCAAAACCTTCCGGATGGCATGCAGACAGCCTTGGGCGAGAATGGCACTTTGGTCAGCGGCGGCGAAGGTCAACGCGTGCGGATGGCCCGCGCCTATGGCCGCCCCGGGGTGCGTTTGGCGATCCTGGACGAGCCTGCGAGAGGCCTGGATCGCGGCATGCGCGAGGAGTTTGTCGATCGTGCGCGTGAAGCGTGGAAAGACGCCACGCTGCTGTGCATCACGCACGATGTGGCAAGCACCAAGGTGTTTTCGCGCGTGCTGGTGATTGAAGACGGGCAGATTCGCGAGGATGGAGATCCGGCGGTGCTGTACGCCGACGCGACGTCTCGCTATCGCGAGTTGTGCGACCGCGAGGACGAGGTACGCGAACGGCTTTGGCAGGCGACCGACTGGCGACGGTTCCGCATGGAAAGCGGTGTGCTGCGGCACGAGGAGGCATCGTCCTAGATGTCGTCCTGGGTGTTTACTTCCGCTCATGATGCTGAGCGTGCGCTGCTCGCGCAGTTGGGCCAGGCGAAAGTCGAGCGGCTTGTCGTGCGTGAATTCACAGCCGGCGACCTCGCGGATGGGCTGCGCGACTTTGCACCCGCTGTCGTGGAAGTGATCGGCACTGGCCAGGCTGTGGCCGTCGTTGCGCAGGGCAAGGCCATTGATGGTCCCGCATGGAAGCAGGTTCGCGAGTTGTGGGAAGGTCCGCTGCGGGACACGGAACGGGCGCTGTTTGCAAAGATGCCGTTGTCGGCGCGGGCCATCGAGAAAGTGGTAGCGGAGCGGGTAGCGGCCAAGCGCGTGGCCCGTGTGACGCATTATGCATTGCCGCCCGGCGCAGCGTTTACCAAACAGTTGCAAGCTGCAGGCTGGTGGCGTCGCTTGGCTGCATCGCTGGCAATCTACTTCGCGGTGCTCGGCATCACGATCTTTGCGTGGACATTTGTGGGTCAGGCAGCGCTATCCGGACGTTGGGATTTGGGCTGGTTCTGGGGCTGGGTGATCCTGCTGTTTCTGCTCGTGCCGGTATCTTCGGTGAGCTTTTTGTGGCAAGGCTGGCTGGCGCTGGTATTTGGCGGACTGATGAAGCAACGCCTGCTGGCCGGCGCGCTGGAGATCGACACGGATCGGATGCGGCGCTATGGCGTGGGGCAGTTGCTGAGCCGTGTGCTCGAATCCGAAGCCATGGACAACCTGACGCTCACCGGTGGCTCAGCCAGCATCATGTCGGTGGCTGAGTTGATTGCTGCCGCGGCGGTGATGTCGGTGGGGCCTGGCGGCGGTGTCGCGGTGACCTTGTTCGGTATCTGGTTGGTGGTGGTGGCCGGGATGTCTTGGCGGTACGCGAGGCTGCGCAAGGAGTGGGTGCGGCAGCGCAACCACCTCACGCACGACCTTGTGGAGAAGATGACCGGCCATCGGACACGCATCGCACAGCAGCCGCCGGAGTTGTGGCATGGCGATGAGGATGGTGAACTGTCGGCCTACTTGACGCAGTCCGCACGCATGGATCGCATGTTCGCGATGCTCACCGCCACCGGACCTCGCGGATGGCTGGTAATCGGCATGTCGGCCGTAGCGTTTGTGTTCGCCGACCGAGGTCGCGAAGTTGCCGTACAACAAATGGTGATCCTGATGGGCGGCGTCATGCTGGGGTACTCGGGGTTGAGGCGCATGGTGTTCGGGTTGGCGCAGTTTACGGCGGCGTGGCAGGCGTGGGAAATGATTTGTGACCTTTTCCAGGCGGCGTCGGCGAATCGTGGCGAATCCCCTGTGGATGCGCAGAATGTAGTGGCCTCGTCCACGACGGTGATGGATGCGCGCGACGTCCACTATGCGTACCCGGGGCGTAGCCGCAATGCGTTGCACGGCTGTTCGATGACGATTCGCGAAGGCGATCGGGTGTTGCTCGAAGGGGCGTCCGGCAGTGGCAAATCGACCCTTGGCGCGATTCTGGCGGGCTTGCGTCCACCTTCGACGGGGCTGCTTCTGGCCGGTGGCGTGGATCCGGCAACGACGGGTTTGCACGGCTGGCGCAAGCGTGTCGCAACGGCACCGCAGTACCACGAGAATCACATACTGGCTGCGCCGTTGGGGTTCAATCTGCTGATGGGGCGCGCATGGCCCGCGAGCCGCGAAGATCTTCGTGAGGCGATGGTGGTATGCGCGGAATTAGGACTGCGTCCGCTGATCGACAAGATGCCTGGCGGGTTGAATGAGATGGTGGGGGATTCGGGCTGGCAGCTATCGCAAGGCGAGCGTAGCCGGGTGTACTTGGCGCGGGCGATTCTGCAAGGCGCGCCGCTGGTGATTCTGGACGAAAGCTTTGCTGCGTTAGACCCGGAGACGCTTGAGCAGTGTCTGCAATGCGTGCTCAAGCGCGCTCCGAGTCTGTTAGTGATTGCGCATCCGTAATCAGCCGACGTCGAACTTCGACAGCTGAATCTTCTTGTCGTCGAAGGTGCCCAAGCCAAGCGCTCCGGCGATTTCGATGTGTTCCACCTGCATATGGCGGAAGCGGCTGTCCGCATCGGGCGGCGCCTCTGCCACTGGACGCATACCGGCTTTGACGCGCTGCTCGTCGATGACCTTCCAGCCGACTTTGTCCATCGCCACCGGATCCGTCGAAAGGTACATGGTTTTGTGTTCGAACTTGTACTTGCCGACCGAGCTGCCGGGTCCGCCATGGTAGGCCGCGAGGATACCGTCGCAGACATTGAGAACGACTTTGCGGCGAATGATCGGATGGTCCACGATGTTGGGGATGAACGTACCGCAGGTGTTCAACGTCGAACTCGAATGCGAGCGGCTAACGTTGTTGACCAAGCCATGCGACAGGTTCTTCAACGCGATGGTGACGCCCGCCGACTGATGGTGCTTCAACAAGCACAGGTTGATCATCTTGTTGACGTCTTTGGTGATGAACTTAGCCAGGTACGAGCGGCGATGGTGCGCGTTCTTGAAGTCGCCTTCCGGCAGTACCAGCGGCATTTCGACGTACTCATTTTCGTCGTAACCGTCCATGTCCAACTGCAGCGGATGCGTCTTATCGGTGCCCCACGTATAGCGCACGCCTTCGGGCAGCCACTTGTCGAAACCGGCATCCAGGAACTCGGTGCGGTACCGGTCGTACGCCACGATGTTGGTGGTCTTGACCCCGGCCATCTTGAGACCGTCCACCAATTCCAGAAAGACTTCCGGCGCGGAGATCACGTGGGGACGTCCCACAGGGTTCAGCTTGATGCCGACCACGTCGTTGGGTTCAAAGAAAGTACGCCAGGCATCCTGCGGTGTGGACGCGCCGGTGAGCTTCATCAAACCGTCGTGCAGCATGCTTTTGACGGCGGCGCGATTGTACTTGCCGTTGGCGATGCTGCCTTCATGGTGCATGGCGACGACCTTGCCCGGATAGGGTCCGGGGATGCCGAGATTGTTGGTGGGCGCGGCGGTGAGAGAGGTTTGGTACGTTGCGGCAGCGGCTGCTCCCAGCGCGGCGCGAATGAAGTCACGGCGGTCGGTAGTCATTTGATCCGATTATACTGGCCTAGTCATGCTTGCACTTGCTTTGATGCCAGCGCTGTTGCTGAGCGCGGAGACGGTTTGGATCCAAAAGACGGACGGTTCACGTGTCGAGGGGACCACGAACGCGAAGTCGATTTCTTTCGGTGGACGCGACGTGCCGCTGGCGCAGGTGCTGTCGCTGCATACGGGCAATCCGGCAACGGAGCTTGAGAAGTCGCGCATCGCGGCGGCAATTGCGGACGTACAGGGTACGGACCGTGCCAAGCGCGATCAAGCCGTGGAAGATCTGACGGTGCTTGGTATCGCGGCAATTACGCCGTTGCTCGAAGCGTACAAGGATACAGACCAGCATGAGCCTCGCCCGCTATACCGCTTGTTTGAACGCGTGATCCCAAGCAATGCCGACCAGTTCAACCGCGAACAATCGTTGCTGCGTCGCAAAGGTGGTGCGCTCGAGCGCGGCGTCGTCAGCGGCGACAGCACGATTGTGGTGGACGGAAAAAGCATCGCCCTGCGCGACATCCGCATGCTGGCTGTACGGCAGAAGGTGGTGGAACGCAATGCGGTGCCGGTACATTCGCTCAAGCACAGCACGCAGATTGAGTATTTGGACACGGGCGTCATCGCATCTGCCACGTCGATGTTGGACGCCACAGCCACCGGCTTTGCCCGCCTTTCGTTCAAAGAAGACGGCTGGGCAAGCGACCCCAACGGACTGACCAAGCCTGGCTCGCCCGCGTACAAAAGCCATCTTTGGGATGGGCAGCCCTTTGGCGCACTAGTGGCTCGTGTCGGGTCCGCGGGCGAGGTGTACTTTGTGGGCAAGCAGCATCGCAAGACGGTACCCAAGGCCGGGCGCTTGCAGTTGGCCATCAACGACAATCGCCACTGGCAGAACAACCTGGGTACGTATACGGTGACCTTGAAGGTGACCGACGCCTACGACGTCGGCGCGGCGCAGTAGCCTCTTACGGCGCGTCGTGAAAGATCAGGCCGAGCGTGTAGCGTTCGCCGGAGCGTACTTCACTCACCCCATGCTTGATGTTGGCGCGATACAGTCCGCGCGCGCCTTGTGCCGGACGGTACCGCGTGGTGATCACCACCGCATCGCCTTGCTTGGCAAAGGGCACAACACGGCTGATGGACTGCGCACGTAACTGCTGTTCGACAAGAATGAGTTCGCCGCCCGTGTACTCCGTGGCCGGATCGCTCAGCAGCACGACCACCTGAAAAGGAAAGTACAGTTCGCCGTACAGGTCCTGATGCAGGCAGTTGTAGTCGCCAGGGACGTAGCGCAGCAAGATTGCCGTGGGGCGATTCTGGCCTCGCTCATGGCACTGGTCGATAAAGTCCGTGTGCTTGTCCGGGAACGGGTATTCCATGTTGATGGAGCGGGTCCATTCACGTGCCACGGGCGCGAGTTGTTCATAAAGTGACGCGCGAAGTTGGGCCACGCGAGGCGGCAGAGGGTACCGGAAGTACTGATATTCGCCGACGCCAAAACGGTAGCGCTTCATGTTGATGCGGCTGCGAAAAAGCTCCGGCTCCGCATACATACTGCGGATTTCCACACATTCGTCGGCTGTTAATAACCCAGGCAGGTGCGCGTAGCCCTGGGTCCACAAACTGTCCATATTTCCTAGGATGCCGGTGGGGCCCGCAGAGAGACATCCGTTTCTTGCGATACTGATCTGCATGCGAGCTTTGGCATCTCTCGCCCTTATTTTGCAATCACTTCTATTGGCTCAAACCATGTCACCGCCCGCGACCCGCGTAGAAAATGTCACAGACACCGTACATGGTGTGAAAATCTCCGATCCTTACCGTTGGCTGGAGGATCAGGAAAGCCCGGCCACGCGTAGATGGCTGGACGAACAGATGAAGTACACGCGCACGGTGCTGGACAAAACGCCGGGGCGTGAGCGGATCGTCAAACGCCTTTCGGAACTGCTGCGGATCGACACGATGTCGCCGGTGGCCAATCGCGGCGGGCGGCTGTTTTATTGGAAGCGCCGCGCGGACCAGAATCAGCCGGTGCTGTACATGCGCGACGGTGCCAGTGCCGAAAAGGTCCTGATCGACCCCAATACGATGTCGACCGACGGGCAGATTTCCGCCCAGGTGTTCGACGTGTCGCCCGATGGCAAGATGCTCGCCTACGCCCTGCAAAGCGGCGGTGAAGACGAAGTGGTGGTGAAGTTCCGCGACCTCGATGCCGGCACCGACCTGCCGTTCTCCTTGCCGAAGACGCGCTACTGGGGTCTGGAGATCGCGCCGGATAAGAAGGACATCTACTACGTCCGGTACGACAGCAAGGGTCCGCGCGTGTTGCGGCAATCGCTGGTCAATTCCCTGGCTCCGGACGTGCTGTTTGGCGAAGGATTTGGGGAAGAGCGGGGCATCAGTTGCTCGCTGTCCGACAACGGCAAATACCTGGTGATGACGGCGTCCGAAGGCTGGGCCACCTCCGACGTGTATGTGTACGACATCGCTGCGGCAAAGGTAAAGCCCGTGGCTGTGGGGTTGAAGGAACGGTTTGAAGGCGTCCCTGGTGGAGATCACCTTTTCTTGCTGACCACCTGGAAGTCCCCCGGTGGACGTGTGTTGTCCGTGCCGTTTGCCGATGCCCGGTTTGAGGCTCTGAAAGAGATCGTGCCGGAGCGCCAGGCCACCCTGGAATCACTCGGTACGGCTGGCGGCAAGATTGTTCTGAATTATCTGGAAAACGCGTCGTCCAAGGTGCGCATCCACAACCCCGACGGTACCTTGGTGCGCGAGTTGGCGTTGCCGGGCATCGGGTCGGCGGCGGGTCCGTATGGCGAGTGGGATCAGGACGAGGCGTGGTACGGCTTCCAGTCCTTCGGGCAGCCCAACACCTGGTACACGTACAAGATTTCGACGGCGGAACAGAGCGTCTTCTTCCGGCCCAATGTGCCCGTGGATCCTTCGCAGACCGAGGTCACGCAGGTGTGGGTGACGTCGAAGAAGGACAAGACCAAGGTCCCGATGTTTCTCTTCCACAAGAAGGGACTCAAGCCCAACGCGCAGACTCCGGTGCAGTTGTACGGCTACGGCGGGTTCAACGTCAACCTGACTCCGGCCTTTAGCGCCACCAATCAGGTTTGGGTGGAAATGGGCGGCGTGTACGCGATGGCCAATTTGCGTGGTGGCGGCGAGTTCGGCGAAAAGTGGCACAAGGCCGGGATGTTTGAGAACAAGCAGAACGTGTTCGATGACTTTGAGTCCTCCGCCGAGTGGCTGATCGAGCATGGGTACGGCAGCAAGAACACGATGTCCATCAACGGCGGCTCCAATGGCGGACTGCTGGTGGGAGCAGCGATGACACAGCGTCCAGATCTGTTCAAGGCCGTCGTATGTCAGGTGCCGCTGCTCGACATGGTGCGCTATCACCAGTTCAAGGTCGCGAAGTTGTGGGTGCCGGAATATGGATCTTCAGAAGATCCCAAGCAGTTTGAGTACATCTACAAATACTCGCCGTATCATCACGTCAAGAAGGGCACCAAGTATCCGGCCGTGATGTTTGTCACCGGCGACGCGGATACGCGAGTGGACCCGCTGCATGCTCGCAAGATGACGGCGCTGGTGCAGGCCAATACGTCGTCCGAACTGCCGGTCCTGCTGCATTACGACACCAAGAGTGGCCACGCGGGTGGCAAGCCCGTAAACAAGGCGATTGAGGATTCCGCCGACATTCTGACGTTTTTGTCGGGCCAGACTGGGGCGAAGCTTCCGTGATGCGTCGCCTGGCGGGCCTGTTGATGATCATTGCTGCCTCGTTGGCGACGGCGCAAGAGGCGATCCGGTATAACCCGGGGTTCTTTCAAACGCCGTTGTCGCGAGGTGACGACGCAACATCAGAGCCAGCCCCGCTTGGTTTCAACATCAACTTCTTTGGGCGCCTGCACAGTCAGGTGTACGTCAACACCAACGGCAACATCACCTTGAGCCGTCCGCTTGAAACGTATCGTCCGGTGCCGTTGCGGGACTTGCGGTCCGACATCATCGCGCCGTTCTGGGCGGACGTGGATACGAGAGCGCCGGGGTCGCGCGTGGTGACCTTTGGGTACGACTTTGTCGATGGCCGGTTTGCATTCGCCGCGAACTGGGTGGGTGTCGGATACTTCTCGCAGAAGCAAGACAAAAAGAACGCTTTCCAGGTTGTGATCATTGATCGTACCGATACTGGCGCGGGCAACTTTGATATCGAGTTGAACTACGGTTACATCCAGTGGGAAGCCGGCGATCTGTCGGGCGCCGCGAACGGCATCGGCGGTGTCGCAGCGAGAGCAGGGTATTCGGCGGGTCCAAACAATACGTTTGAATTGCCGGGGTCTGGCCTGGCAGGATCGTTTCTGGATTCCTCCACGACGGCTCTGGTACGGCGCATGGTCAACAGCAGCGTACCCGGGCGTGTGTACTTGCAAAGTCGCGCGGGCGCGATCCTGCAGAACCTGATCCTCAACCCCGGCACGATGTCGTTCAGCTTGCCGCCGCGTACGACAGCGTTTCGCAACCTCAGTTTTTCATCGTCCGGCAATGTGATTCGCGGTGCTGTGACGTCCAGCGTACCTTGGCTGAAATTGGACCAGGCCAGCATCATCACGCCGTCGGCGGCGCAGGTGGTGGTGAGTACGGAAGGGCTTGGCCCAGGCTTATACACGGGGCGGCTGACCTTTACGCCCGACAATCCAATGATCGCCGGAGCCAGCTTGCCGGTGACGTTGAGCGTCGGGCAACCCGCCCCCAACTGCACGTACACACTCAATACAGGTAGCTTGACCGTGTCCGCCGTCGAGTCCAGATACAGCGTGGATGTGAAGGCTCCGGCCGGTTGTGTGTGGCAGGCGACCTCCAACAATGATTGGATTCGCATTCGCACCGGCAATGAAGGCAGTGGCGACGGCCCCGTGGTGTTTGATGTATCGCCAAATGTGGGCAAGGCGCGTGCGGGGTCGCTGGTGATACAAGGCCGTACTTTCACGATTCTGCAGGATTCATCGGCTGTGCTAGCTGCCGCGGACTCGCGCGTGTGCCGCATTGAGACTTTGGCCGGAAACGGCGACGCGGCGTACTACGGCGATGAGGTGATTACGTCCTGGTCCGTCGCGTTTCGCAATCCCCAAGGTGTGGCGGCCACGCCGTCGAACGCGATTCTGATCGCCGACACGGGCAATCGCAGAGTGCGGCGGTTTACGACCGGATTTGTGAAGCCCGTGGAGAACGTACGCATACAGCCGAGCGCCATCGCGTACGATTCGCAGGGCAACATCTTCATCACGGATACGGAACGTCATCAGGTGTACCGGATCAGCTTTGACGGCCGCTTCGAACTGTTTGCCGGCAAGGGCGACGCGGGGTATGGCGAGCGCGGGTACAGCGGCGATCAGGGCTTAGCGCTGCAGGCGCAGTTGAACTCGCCCACGGGTATTACGGTATCGAACGACGGCACGGTATACATCGCCGATACCGGCAATCATGTCATTCGCGCGGTAGATCGTACAGGAGTGATCCGGACGTACGCGGGCCGCGGCGTTGCAGGCTTTGGCGGCGATGGCGACTTTGCGTTGAACGCATTGTTCCGTTCGCCCACTGGCTTGGCCTTTGACGGCAGCAAGAGCAATCTGTATGTCGCCGATACAGGTAACCACCGGATTCGCAGGATTTCGCCGGATTCGTTGTTGAGTACCGTGGCTGGCAACGGCGATGCTGGTTTTTCCGCAGACGGGCAGCAAGCCTTGCGGTCGCGCTTGAATGGCCCCACCGGTGTTGCGGCGGACTCGCTGGGCAATGTGTTCATCGCCGACCGTATGAATCACCGCATCCGGATGGTGCGCCCCGACGGGACGATTGCGACGGTTGCCGGCAACGGTACAGCGGGATTCAACGGCGACGGTGTTGGAAATTTAGCACAGATGTCGTCGCCGTATTCCATCAGCGTCGACGGTGAAGATCGCATCGCCGTGGCGGATACCGGCAATCAACGAATACGCCGCATTGCGTGCGCTCCCGGGTTGCTGGCTCCTGAAAACACACCACGCATTACGGACGTGTTGAGTACAGCGTCGCGCACCGAGCGTACGGTTGCACCCCTTTCGTTTGTCACTCTGCGCGGAGCGAGCCTGTCGCAAGGCGAAGCATCCTTCAACGGCGGCGAACCTGGTGGACTTTTGCCGACTGAGTTGGGCGGAGTTCGCGTCTTGGTGAATGGCAAACTGGCATTCCCCTATCGGGTGACACCGGCGGAAGTGACCGTATTGTTGCCGGAAGAGACAGCATCGGGTGTGTTGCCGGTGGAGATACAGAATGAGAACGGCACAGCGTTCGCAACGGTGACGGTGGAACCCTATGCCCCGGCGATCTATGTCGATGCCTTGCAGCCGCTGCGCGTGGGACAGCAGGGTGAGATCTCAGTTACGGGCATCGGTCCCCTGTTTCCAGCGCCACCAGATAACCGGCAGCTTGCCACCCCGTCGCAAGTGCCTGAGACAAACAACCTGAAGTTGTTCTTGGATGGCACTGAAGTTCGCATCGATAGCGCGGTGATGACCCAACTAGGCACTGTGGTGTTGACGTTTACGACGCCCGACGGTTTGGCCGGTGATGCCGCAGTGGAAGTTCGCGCTGGTGGCAAAGTGTCACAAAGCGGAGTGCGAGTGACAATTCAAGCGCCATAATTGTGTGCCACCATCGGAGGAAATGCCCCGGCGTTTTCTCATATACCCGCTACTTCTTGTTTCTGTCTCCAGCTTTGCTGCGGAACATTGGCTCCGCATGCAAAGCAGCAACTTTGAATTGGTCTCTACGGCGAGTGAAGGCAAAGCTCGCGATACACTGCGCGAGTTTGAGCGTGTATCAAACTTCTTTGAACAAGCGTTACAGCGTCCGGTAAAGCCCGATGTCCCGCTGCGTATTGTCCTGCTGCGTGACGAAAAAGAGTTTCAACAGTACCGGCCGGGCGAAGGTACTGCAGCGTATTATGCGCCAGGGCCGGACCGCGACTATATCGTGATGTTTCCGGCGGGCGATCAGAATACGCGCGTGGCGATCCACGAGTTTGTTCACTTGCTGGTGAAGCACTCCGGAGCAAAGGACTGGCCCGTTTGGCTGAATGAAGGTGTCGCCGAACTCTATTCGACCATGCGTCCAATTGGCAATAAAGTGCAGGTCGGCGGTCTGATTGAAGGCCACATGATTGCCTTTCGAACGGAGAAACCCATTCCGCTACGCGAGATGTTGGCTGCCGATCACAACTCGCCTCTATACAACAAGAAACGCCACGCCGGGATGTTCTACGCGCAGTCCTGGGCCTTAACCCACATGCTGCAGTTGCAGCCGGACTACCGCGCGTCGTTTACCAAGATCGTGGAGTTGATCACCGAAAAGCAGGATTCTGCCACTGCGATTGAAGCGGCCCTGGCACGTCCCCTGGTGCGCGTGCAGAAGGATTTGGATGCTTATATGCGCGGCGATTCGTTCATGGGCGTAAACTTCGATATCAAAATGTCGAACAAAGTGGACGTCGCGCTGGACCCGCCAACGCCGACCGACATCACCGTAACCAAAGCCGCGATGCTGGCTATCGGACATCAACTGGACGACGCTGCAAAGCTCCTGGATACTGAGATCGCAAAGACGCCGAAAGATCCGGCGCTGCATGTCGCCAAAGGGTTCTTGCACTATCGCACGGCGAAGTTCGACTTGGCGCGGGAGTCCTTCAAAGAGGCGTACGTGCTGGGCACTGACAACACGCGCGTGCTGCAGGACCTTGCCAAGATGTCGATGCGAGATGATCCGGAAACGGCCACTGGTGCGCTGCAGCGCGTGATCCAGGGTGGTAACAACACATTAGACCTGAAGCTGATGCTGGCCGACGCGTATCTGCGGCAGAAGAAGTACGGCGCGGCGCACGCCGCCGTGGCAGCGGTTACCAAGGTCACCAAGGAAGACGCGTACCGTCTGTTTCGCATCCGCGCACAAGCCGAAGACGGTTTGAATCAGCCCGGCGCACTCGAAACTGCGAAGCGCGCGCAGCAGTACGCACCGGACGACAATCGCGACTTTATTGACCGCTACGTGAAGTACCTGGAACAGAAGAAGGAGTTCGCGGCGCGCCGCGAGGCGTACGAACAGCAACGCCAGCAGCGTCAACAGGCGGCACCGCCGACCGACGACGGAGATCGCCCGGTGTTGGCTCGCGCCACACCTGCTCGCCCGAGCTTTGATCAGCAGCCTACGGCAGAGGAAGCCATGCGGCACCGCTCGCCGGAAGGCAAGCAGTTGTTGAAGGCAGAGGGCAAGTTCACAGAGCTTGTGTGCCGCGGCGATCAGGCGGTGGTGGTGATGCGGTTGGGCGTGCAGTCCTATATGAGGCTGGTGATTCTCGATCCCAACAAGCTCATCAGCTCAGACGCTGGCGAAAGCAAGGCGCTGGACTTCACCTGCGGTCCGCAGAAGGGTCGCAACGTGGTGGCGTGGTTTGACGATGCCCCGCACAAGGCCACCAACTCAGCCGGCGTACTTTGGGAATTGCACCTTCAGCCCTGAGGTTCGTCGTCCGCTTCCTGGGACGAGACCGGAGCAGCCAGTACCTTATCGATACGGTTGCCATCCATGTCGAGTACTTCAAAGCGCCAGTTGGCGGCCACGAAGTGATCGCCCGCCGAAGGGATTCGCTGCAGATGCGCGAGGACAAAGCCGGCGACGGTGGTGAAGCCTTCTTCTTCCTGCGGCAGTTCGCGAATGGCGAGCGTTTCGAGCATATCGGGATAGAGCACCGTGCCGTCAATCAGCCAGCTCCCGTCCTGACGCAACACCACCGATGGCCGCGGACCTTCATCAGCATTCGGAAGATCGCCAAGCACGCCGCGCATCAGGTCCGTGATGGTGACCACGCCTTGGATGGTCGCGTGCTCATCTACGATCACTGCGATCTGGTCACCCGTTTCCTGAAAACGTTCGAGAAGCTGTAAGGCCGGCGTCGCCTCCGGGGCCACCAGCGGACGCTTGGCGATGTCGCGCAGATTGACCGGCGCGCCGTTGTGCATCGCGGCCAGGATGTCCTTTACGTGGACGACGCCCACCAGCTTGTCGAGGTCGCCATCGGACACCAGAAAGCGGGACCGGCTGCTGCTCGTGATCACGCGCTGGTTGCTTTCCCAGCTTTCGCCGACGTCCAGCCAGCGGATCTTCTGGCGGTGCGTCATCATCTCCGCCACCCGACGATCGGCAAGGCGAAATACGCCGGCCACCATCTCCTGCTCTGCCTCACCGAACGTGCCGTGCTCGGCGCCTTGCGCGATCAGGGCCTTGATCTCTTCTTCCGTCACCGGCGCCTCAGCACCCTTTTTGACCGGGATCAGCTTCATCACCATTTCTGTTGAGAAGGTGAGAAAGCGCACCAGTGGCGAGCCGACCTTTGAAACGCCTTTCATCAGAGGTGCTAACGCGGAGGCTATTGACTCTGCATGACCCAGCGCGAGTGACTTAGGTACGAGTTCGCCGATGACGAGCGAAAGGTACGTGATCACCAGCACCACGATGCCCATGGATACGGTTTCTGCATACGGGCCGATGTAGGGCGTGTCCTTGAAGCGAAGTGCTAATTTTTCCGCAATGGTCGCACCGCCAAACGCTCCGGCCAGAGTGCCGATCATGGTGATGCCCACTTGGACGGTGGACAGAAAGTCGTTTGGATTGGCGGCGAGGTCGAGCGCGGCTTGGGCGCCTTTGCTGCCTTCTTCGGCCTTTTGCTGAAGGCGGATCTTGCGCGCGGAAACCACCGCAAGCTCCGTCATCGAAAATACGCCGTTGGCGATGACCAGCAGAAAGATGAGAGTGATTTCGAGCCCGTACTCGCCCATAGCCTATTTGCCGCGCATGGGAGCGTCGAGGCGGCCTGTGAGCGGCTGGATGACGGAACGGCCGCACAAGCCGACACCTGTATTGAGCAGAGCGTTCACGAAGTTGTACAGCACGGCGTAAACCATCTGTTCGTTTACCGGCTGCTTGCCTGGAAGCCGGAAGTTAGCGGGCAATTCTTTGGCGATCTGCAGGTGCACCGAATGCGGCAACATGCGTCCATGCTGGTCGCGCAGGTTCGAAAGTGCGATGGGCGTTTGCAGGACAGCGCCACTGGTGCCGTCCACATAAAACTGGCAGCGGGAAAACCAGCCTGTGTTGCTGGGGTCTGAAGCGTCGAAAAGGAGAAGAGGCGCGCCGCGATCGGCTGCCAGAACATCGATAGACATACTGCGGGGCGAATCATCGATGCGATGCTGCACGCCGGCCTGCTTCAGAATGTTTTCGACCGTTTCGCGGTCGAGTTCCAGCAAAACCAGTTTGCGGTCCCCTGCCTGCAATACTTGCATCCGCTCTTATTCTAACGTGAGGTTACTCTAAGTAGAGATGGCTTCTGCTCTGGTGCTGTTCGATATCGACGGCACGCTTATACGAAAGGCTGGCCCACAGCATCGCCGGGCGCTCGAAACCGCTGCCCGCGAAGTGATGCAGTTGGAGGTGTCGAGCGACGGCATCCCCACGCAGGGCATGCTGGACCACGACATTCTGCGCGACATGCTGCTTGCTGCAGGCGTCAAAAAGACAGCGATTCGCGCGGCGATGTCGCGCATGGTGCACGCGGCCGAAACCTGTTACATGCGCGAATGCCTGCCGCATCTTCGCCACAAGGTTTGCCCCGGCGCGCGCAACCTGCTTTTGAAGTTGCATCGCAAAGATGTACCCACAGGCCTTGTTACCGGCAACTTCACGCGCATCGGCTGGAAGAAGATGGAACTGGCCGGCCTGCAGCGGTACCTGCGCTTCGGCGCGTTTGCCGAACTCGCGAAGGATCGTGCAGGGCTGGTGAAGATCGCAATGAAAGAAGCGCGCGCGCAGGGCTGGCTGGACCGCAAAACCGTCGTGACCTTAATCGGCGATCACCCCAACGACATCCTCGCGGCTCGTGCCAATGGCATCCGTTCGGTTGCAGTGGCTACAGGCGTTGTGGACGCGGCCGAGTTGCAGACGCACAAGCCGGATATTCTGGTAGCCGATTTGCGAACCTTGCATCCCGAGACTTTGTTACAAGCATGAAAACGTATTTGCTGTTGTCTGCGCTGTTATTGATCGGCTCCTGCGCGCATCCTTCTGCGGAAGGGGTTCGCCCGATTGCGATTGCCGGTGCGCGGCTGGAACCAGGTGGCGCCAACCCGCCAATCGATTATTCGATTGTGATTGTCGAAGACGGCAAGTTTCGTGCCGTAGGCCCGCAGACAAGCGTACCGTTACCGAAAGAGGCTGACGTCGTGGATGGGCTGAACCAGACGATTGTGGCCGACGGCAATCCCATCGCCGTGGGACAACCCGCGAACCTCACTCTGAAGGGACCGAAAGGCGTCCGCACCATGCGGGAGGGCAAATGGCAGCAGTAACGCCGAAGGACACATCGAAGGCCCAGGCCTTTTCGGTAAAGCGCGCGGAGGTGGAGTTTCATAACTTCGCGTCCTTGGGCGAGCCTGAGCGCGCCATCGGCAAGTACGAAGCAGAAAATGTACGCCGCGGCGAAGTGTTTCGTACGCATCTCGGATTCCTTGGCGAAGTTACACCGTTTTTAGAGATCGGCGCCAACGTCGGACACACCAGTTACCTGCTGGCCAATCAGTATGGTGCGCAGGGTTTCGCGCTCGACATCTCTGCGGATTCGCTGCGGTACGGCATCCAGTTGCAGCAGTATTGGGGTTTTGAAAAAGCGCCCGTACGCGTGGCTGGCGATGCGTTGAATCTTCCGTTTCGCGATGGCTCGATGAAGTTGGTGATGGCGTTTCAAATGCTGTCCCAGTTTCAGGACATCGAAGCGGTGTTCCTTGAAGTCAAACGCGTGCTCGCTCCCGGCGGTGTGTTCTTCTTTGCCGAAGAGCCAATGCGCCGCAAGCTGAGTCTGCGCCTGTACCGCTGCCCGTACTACGAGAATCAGAAACCTTGGGAACGCAAGCTGTCGGACTGGGGCTTGCTCGGCTACCTCGTGCAGGACGTCATCGGCGCGCACCAGGAAGAGAGCTTCGGCATCAAGCAGAACCACCGCATGACCATTCGCGATTGGCATGCGCTGGTGTCCAAGCACTTCGTGAAGCACGAATACCAGATGTTTGTGCCAGAGCGCGGCTGGGGCGAAAGCATCCCCAAAGCAATCTTCCGCAAACTGGACCGCCTGGATTCTGAATGGCTCGCATCACGCATGTTGGGCGGCACCTTGGCGGCCTTTTGCAAGAAGGCTGGTGACCTTCCCAAAGATCAGTTCGACATCGCCCGCTTTGAGGACTACCTACGCTGTCCGGACTGTGGCGCAAACGTCGGCCGCGATGAGCAGGAAACGGTGCGCTGTACGCAGTGCAGTTATTCGGCGCCCAATGAGGGCGGCGTGTACAACCTGCTGCCCAGCGGCGAGCGCGCGGAACTTTACCCCGGTGACCGCGAGGACATCATCGACTTTTCGCTGCCCAGCCACGAAGGGCATTTGCGCGACGGCTGGTACGAACTCGAAGGCATACACGGCAACAAGTACCGCTGGATTTCCGATCGCGCTACGGCATCGTTGAAGCGTGTCAAAGACGGCCCGCAGCAACTGCGTGTGCGCGGTCTTGCGACGGAGACGTTTCTATCGCAGGGGTCCACGCCGAACGTGCGTGTCAAGGTGAACGGCGCGGAGATCGGGTCCTGGAACATCGACCGTACGGGCGTGTTCGTGCTCGAAGCGGATGTCCCCAATGCCGATCAGTACGACATCGAACTGCTGGCAACGCCCACTTGGGAAGTGCCCAGCGACGATCGCAAGATGTCGGTGAACATCAGTATGATCCGCCTGGTTCCCAAGGAGTAGGTTCAGTCTAGAATCGGCGCTTCGTACGCCAGAATTTCGAGTTCGATCTGTTGTAAATCCGGCAGGAGCGACAGTGCGGATCTGGGGTCCATTTTGTGCACGGTGACGGGCAGCTTGGCGAGAAGCGAGAGTCTTGCGATCGGCACCGGTGTGGTTGGTCCCAGGTCATCCACGATGAACTTGCGCATCTCGTCGACGTACTTCGGCTGGACCGTGGACACAAAGGCTGCGAACGATTCGGCAAGCGGCACGATCTCTCCCTTTGCTAAAGCAGGTGCCAAGAATACATTTAGGAAGACGGGCGTTGCGTCCGTAACAAACTTGTCGAGGATGACACACGACATCACGGCGGAAGGTCCCGCAACAATGGCCGCGTCGAAATCCGCGCGCATCTCTGCAATGCGGACCCACCGCGCGAATGCCGCCAGCAGCCGCGGCAGCAGGTACGCTCGTACTTTCGCGCCATGCCGCGCAGTTGTTTGGTCGTGCTCGTAGGAACGGGCAAGCAACTCCACCGCGCATTCGGCGCGCGACAGCAGCCATTGTGGACTTCGGCGGCGGGCGACGGCCTGCGCGACATACGCTTCAAGTTCTGTGACAGACCACATCGCGAGACTTAAGAGCGGAAGAGGCAGCGTGTCCTGGGGCGTGCTGGAGAGCGACGCGGGGACGGAGCGCTGCGCGACGTCCCATTTTCCCGGAGCCAAGCCGAAGACCACGCGGCGGAGGCGAGGCTTACCGAGTTTGTCGCAGACCGCATCGGTCAGGCTTTTGATCGCAGGGAGGTCCGAAATCGGCTTGGTGGGGCCGCTTGGCGGGTCTGCGCGAGCCAGGTGCTGCAATAGCGACGCGAGCATCGCGATGAAATGGAAGACGAAGAAGGAAACGGCCGCCTTGAAAAGTGCGGCTGGCAAAACAAGTCCAAAGGTCGCGACATAGATCGCCGGAATCACGACGAAGGCTGTGGGAAAGCCATTCTGTAGAATGGCCACTACAAACAGCAGGCCGAACATCTGCGCTTCGCATCGGAAAAGGGCGAAGCGCAGACGCATAGAGCCTAGATTACTGCTTTGTAGCGGGCGGTCGGGGAACCGGCATCGGACGCGGCGACGGCAGCGGCGCAGGTACCGCAAACAGCGCATCGTCCGCCGGGATGTTCGCCTCAATCTTGTCCATCACCGTACGAACCATGGTCCGGCCACCAACGCGAGTCTCCGTCACAAACGGCATCATGACCCCGTTGATGGCGCGGAAGTCCGATGAATAGGTCTCCACTGCCAAGGCTGGCGCTTGCCCGGCTTGCGGACGCATCGCCGAAGTCTTGACCGGCAGAAATGTCTTCTCATCCAGGTACAGCAGCGACGTCGAGCCGCTGCGCAAGGTCACCTGCAGCTTGTACGCGACATTGCCGTTGACGTCTTCTTTGCCCAGCAATTGGACCTTATTGCCCTTGGTCTTGTAGTCCGCGAGCGGGCTGCCGTCAGGGTCGATGTTTGCGACTGCCGACTTGGCTTCTTCCTCCGGCGCGATCTGTGGGGCCGAGCCCATGGCGGGGTTCATCAACCAGCCTGTCTTGCCATCAAAGCCTTGCGTGATCTTTTGGCCCTGCATGGCGATCTCCAGCCGCTGCAGGGACGGGCGCTTGTTCCAGAAGGTGATGGTCGCCTCCATCGGCTGGCCTTGCTGGCCGCCCATGGTCATCTTGCCCGTGGCCTTGGTGGTCTGAATCGACCGCATCTTGTCCAAACCGCCGAGCGCCGTCAGGTGGCGCTGCACGATGGTGTCGACGTTGGTGATTGCCGCGCTTTGGGCGAACAACAAAGAGGATGTTGCCGCAAAGAGTAAAGCAGCCGGCAATGTGTACTTAGAGAGCATTCGTTCGTATCCGCGTTCTTATCCGATGGTACATTCGACGGGACGGCACCCAGTGGTCTGCCGTTCCAGCTTTCATGGAAATTCGCGGAAAAGTAGTGGTTGTCACAGGCGCCGCCATGGGCATCGGCCAGGCGCTATGCCATGCGTTTACGGCAGCCGGAGCCGAAGCCGTTGCCGGTGCGGACCTTACCGGTGGCGATGGCCTGATCGCCTGCGATGTCACCCGCCGCAGCGACATCGACGCCCTGGTACGCCACGTTCTGTCCCGGCACGGCCGCATCGACATCTTTTGCTCCAACGCCGGCATCTTTGGACCCCATGGTGCCGCGCTCGACATCCCGGTGGAAGACTTCCAGCGTGTGTATGAAGTGAACGTCCTGGCGCATCTGTACGCTGCCCAGGCCGTCTTGCCGCACATGCTCCAACGCGGCGAAGGATATCTGTTGCAGACCGTGTCCGCTGCGGGACTCTTGAACCAAGTGGGAGGCGCGGCGTACGGTGTTTCCAAGCACGCTGCGATCGGACTCGCCGAATCTTTATCCATCGAGTACGGCGACCGTGGCATTCGCGTGTCCTGCCTGTGTCCACAAGGTGTTCGTACCCGCATGTTGGCCGACGCCGGACCCGATCATTTTCTACAAAAGGGATCGCTCAGTGTGGATGAAGTAGCGAACGCGGCCATCCAGGGAATTGCGGAAGAGAAGTTCCTGATTCTGCCGCATCCCGAAGTCGCGGAATACATGCGACGCAAAGCTGGCGATTACGATCGCTGGTTGCGCGGGATGCGACGTCTCAAGAACCTTACTTAACCGGCTTGGGCTTCAGTACTTCTTCTAGCTTCTGCGTGATCGACGCCGCGTTCTTGTGCAGGTCCTTTGCCTGGTTCGTCTTCGACGGGGAATAGATGGACCACAGAACATCCCCATTGCGGCGATTCACCAGAAAGATCGTACCTTTGCCGCGCGAAAACGATGCCGAACGCACTGGTTTTTGCGTCGCCCAATCGTTCTTGGCCTTGTCGTCGTCACTTTCCGGACCTGGCTTTTTCGGTGCACGATCCGGGTACAGTTCCACGAGCCGTTCTTCCAGGCCCTCCCCAATACGATCCGTGAATACGGCATCGGCCAGATTGGGGTCCGTCACGACGCGGAACAGCTGTTTTTCGGTCAGCCGGATGGCCATGTACTGATCAAGGCCAGCTCCCATGGGCAGAAAGTAAACAGCCTTCACATCGGCAAGCTGCGGATTGGCCGCCGCGGTGGTCAGGAGCAGGGTAAGTACGGAAGACAGCATGATTCTCTTCTATTGTAGGGACGCCGCGACTTCCGGAAAAAGTTTGCCCGGCCGCTACAATAACCCCTGAGTGGACTTCGCGCGGCAGGTTAAAGACTCGGTAGACATCGTAAGCGTCGTAGGCCGCTACGTCCGGCTCAAGAAAGCCGCCGCAAGCCGTTGGACCGGCCTTTGCCCCTTCCACCAGGAAAAGACGCCGTCCTTCAGCGTCAACAGCGCGCTGAATATCTACAAATGCTTCGGCTGCGGCGTGGCCGGCGATGTCATCAAGTTCGTGCAGGAAATCGAGCGCCTCACCTTTTGGGAAGCTCTCAAACTGCTTGCCGAGCAGCACGGCATCCCGCTCCCCACGCGATCTAACGAAGCGGACGCCGAAGCAAAGGTCCGCGGCGCGCTGTACCGGATGCACGAGATCGCCGTAGAGATGTACCGCAACCATTTGCGATCCCCGCAAGGCCAGGTCGCCCGCCAGTATCTCTCTCGCCGCGGTCTCACGCCAGATCTGGCAGATACGTTCCAGTTAGGCTATTCCGATCCCTCGGGACAGATGCTGCTCCGCCGCATCGAGCAGGAAGGCTTTACGCACGAACAAATGCGCGAATCTTCTCTGTTTCGCGAACGCGAAGGTGGTGGCTTTTACGATGCCTTCCGCGGACGCCTGATGTTTCCCATCCATAACGAGTCCGGAAAGGTCATCGGGTTCGGCGGACGCGCGCTGGGGGACGAGGATCAGCCCAAGTACCTCAACTCCCGCGACTCCATGCTCTATAACAAGAGCCACGTGCTGTACAACATGCATCGCGCCAAGGAGGCCATCCGGCGCAACGGCCGGGCGGTGCTGGTGGAAGGCTACATGGACGTCATCGGCGTGTACTCGGCAGGCGTACAGGAGGTTGTGGCAAGTTGCGGTACGGCGCTGGTGAACACGCAGGTCCGGTCCATCAAACGGCACACCGATTCTGTGGTGTTGAACTTCGACCCCGACACGGCTGGAGTTCGAGCCACTACCGAGCGCATCCCGATGCTGCTGGCCGAACATCTGCGCGTACGGATCGTCGACCTCGAAGACGGCCTTGACCCCGACGAGTATGTCAAGAAGTACGGCGCGGACGCCTATCAGGACAAAGTCGCCCGGGCTGTCTCGTACTTCCCGTGGCTGGCCGACCAGGCGCGGCGCAAGTTTGGCAGTTCGGCGGAAGGCCGCATGGAAGCGGTCAAGAGTCTGCTGCCCGCCCTGCAGGACATCCCGGATAGCGCGGAACGTCTGGCGGTAGCCGATGAGCTGGCGGACCTGGTGGGCCTGACGCCTGAGGAACGGGTTCGTACAGGCTTCCGCAAGGCCGCGCAGGACCGCAAGAGCGCCGTACCTCATGCGGCGGCACAGAATCAGTTGCCCGCGCGGGAAAAAATCCTATTGCAAGCGCTGCTGCGGAGCGATGAGGCGAGGGAGCAGGTGCTGCCGCGCTTGCAGGAATCCTACATCGCGGGCTTCCGGTCCAAAACGATCTTCGAGATCCTTCGCCGGATGGTGGAGACAGAGGCTGTTGTGGACTTTGCGGGGCTGGAAGGGCGCCTTGACAATCCGCAAAAGACCCTATTGCACGAATTGGTAACCGCCGATGAGTTGGAGGAAGGGGAGAACGGCGTAACGCATCTGGATCGCGCGTTGGCCTGCCTCGCTCAGATGGAAGCGGCGCAATCGGCCGGCAGCGATAACGACCTCAAGAGTCAGATTCGCGCAGCGGAGAGAAGTGGCGATTTTGCCCGTGCGCTGGAGTTGATGCAGAAGCTTTCGCAGCGGAGCATTTCACGTCAGGATCGATCCTGATTCCGCGTTGTACACTGAGAGGTACCTGAAAGGGGCGTGTGGTTGCGCGTGAAGTTTTTTACAGTGCCGTTACCGCATGAATTCAGGGCTGGGTCGAGGGCGGGGCGGTAAACGCACCGGGACACACGATGGATGGTAAGGAAAAAAGCTATCTCCTCGAGGACGACGTAGCCGATCTTGCGGGCTTCGGCGGCAACAATGCCACCTGGCGCGAAGAGCTGCTCGGCGAAATTGACTCTTCCGGAATGGAAATTCTCGAAGACAGCCCACGGCTGGACTACGAGAAAAAGGAAGAAGACCTCGAAGGTCTCGAAGACGCCGCTGACAAAACCAACGATCCCGTTCGAATGTACCTGCGGGAGATGGGCACCGTTCCGCTGCTCACTCGCGATGGGGAAATCGCACTGGCCCGCCGCATTGAACGCGGCGGTGGCAGCGTCAGCAAAGCTCTGGCGCGTTGCCCGCTGGTGATGCGCGAAGTTCTGGCGATTCGTGAAGAACTCGTAGCGCGTCCCGAACGCGTGGCAGACTTTTTGTCGCTCGCCGATCAGGATTCGGATTCCACCGCTGTAGCGGTCAATGGAGCCGCGGTTGACGCCGCTGTCTCCGGAGCGGACGACGAGGAAGACGAGAACGATTATTCCGCGCAAGCCCAGCAGTTGCTGGGTACGCTCGATGAAATCGACAAGCTGTACCGCAAAGGCCAGGGATTCCGCCAGAAATTGATGGTGGTGTCACGCACCATGAAGCCTAAGGAACATCGCAAACTGCGCTGGGGCCTGGGCCGCATCATGATCGGGATTTCCCAGACCATCCGGAAAATCTCCTTCGACAGCCGGGTACGCCGTGGCTTTATCGAAAGCCTGCGCCGCAAGGTCGATGAGCTGAAGCCGCTCGAACGCGACCTCGCCCGTCTGCAGCGCAAGATTGAAGAGATCTCGGCATCTGCCGGTGCTCAGGCCGCCAATCACCCGCAAGTCAAAGAGCTACGCAAAGACCTCAAGGCCGTCCAGCAGCAGATCCAGGATGTCGAAAGCGACACCGGTACGACGTCGGCGGATTTGCGCCGTACCCTGCAGATCATCGAGCGCGGCGAGTTTGAAGCGGACACCGCCAAGAAGCAGCTCATCGAGGCGAATTTGCGCCTTGTGGTGTCCATCGCCAAGCGCTACACCAACCGCGGCCTGGCGTTTCTGGATCTCATTCAGGAAGGCAACATCGGCCTGATGAAGGCCGTCGAAAAGTTCGACTACCAGCGCGGCTACAAGTTTTCGACCTACGCCACTTGGTGGGTCCGGCAGGCGATCACGCGCGCCATTGCCGATCAGGCTCGCACCATCCGCATCCCGGTGCACATGATCGAGACCATCAATAAGTTGATCCGCACCCAGCGGCAACTGCAGCAGGAACTTGGTCGCGAACCTACCAATGAAGAGCTGTCGGCACGCATGGAAATGCCGCTCGGCAAAGTTCGAAAGGTGCTCCGCATCGCGCAGGAGCCGATCTCGCTCGAAACGCCGGTGGGCGAAGAGGACGAGTCGCACCTGGGGGACTTTCTGGTGGACAAGCGCATGCTGTCGCCATCGGAGTCGGTGATCAATCTCAACCTGCGCGAACAGACGGCCGAGGTCCTCAAAACCCTCAGCCCGCGCGAGGAAAAGATTGTCAAAATGCGGTTTGGCTTGCAGGACGGCAGCGAGCATACGCTCGAAGAGGTCGGCCAGCACTTTGCCGTGACGCGCGAACGCATCCGTCAAATCGAGGCCAAAGCGCTGCGAAAACTTCGCCATCCGTCGCGGTCCCATCGCCTTCGTGCGTTTATGGAGCAAGACAGAGATTAGACTTAAGTAAGTCTAATGGCTAGAAAAACCAAGCCGAAGCATAAGTGCGGCTTTATCTCCATACTCGGTCGGCCCAACGCCGGCAAGAGTACACTGCTGAACGCGCTGTTGGGCGAAAAGATCGCAATCGTCGCATCGAAGCCGCAAACCACCCGAACCGTCATCCAGGGGGTTCTCACCGAACCCAACTCTCAAATGATTTTCCTGGATACGCCGGGCATTCATAAGTCGACCAATCTCTTCAACCGCCGCATGATGCAGCAGGTTCGCGAATCGGTGGACGACCGCGATTTGCTGCTGTACCTCGTCGACGCCACCTCGCGCCCCGATCGCGACGAAGAACTGCAAGCAATCGACCTGGTCAAGTCTTCGACCACGCCTGCTTTTCTGGTGCTGAACAAGATCGACAAGCTGGCATCCAAAGAACTACTGCTCGAGCGCATCCAGCAATACCAGGCGATCCACGAAGGGTTCAAAGAGTTCGTGCCGATCTCCGCGATCAAGGCCGACGGACTCGACGGGCTCAAGCGCGCGATCTACAAGTATCTGCCCGAAGGCCCGGCGATCTTCGACGCCGACTACCTCACCGACCAGCCCGAACGCTTCCTGGTGGGCGAACTGGTGCGCGAAAAGATCCTGCGCGCCACCCATCAGGAGGTGCCGCACTCCGTCGCGGTGCTGATCGACAAGTGGGAACAGCCGTCCGATAAGCTCACCCGCATCGCCGCGACGATCTACGTCGAGCGCAGCGGCCAGAAGGCGATCATCATCGGCAAGGGCGGCGAACTGCTCAAGAAGGTCGGCACCAACGCCCGTCGCGACATCGAAAAGTTCCTGGATACGAAAGTGTTTTTGGAACTCTTCGTCAAGGTCCGCGAAGACTGGCGGGAAGACCCGCAGTTCCTCAACGAAATCGACTGGCGGGCGATGCTAGGCAAATGATTTCGCTCCTGCTGCTATTCGCTCTCGCCGTAGACCCGCAAAAGACCATCGCGCTGGAGGGCGAGACCTACCACGTCCAAGGCATCGTGGTCGCCGATCAGCGTTTGTACGTCACATCCGTCGATCGCCCTTCCCGCCGTGGCTTCCTGTTCGAGTTCGAACTGCCGTCGGGCAAGCGTCTACGGTCGATCGAGATACAGGACGGCGACCGCTACCATCCCGGCGGCTTCGATGCCGACGCAGATTCTTTTTGGATTCCGGTAGCGGAGTACAAAAAGCTGAGCAGCGCGGTGATCCAGAAGCGCAACCGCAAGACCCTGGCGCTCGAAGCCTCGTTCACGGTCGACGACCACATCGGCTGCGTCGCAGTGGCAAAGGACAAGCTGTACGGCGGCAATTGGGACGCCCGCCAGATCTACGAGTGGTCCAAGCCCGCAGGCAAGCTCCTGCAGAAGCGCGACAACCCATCAAGCATCCACTACCAGGACTGCAAGTTCCGCGACGGCAAACTCCTCGGCGCGGGTACGGACGGCGCAACCGGCGCAGTCGAGATCCTCGACCCGGCAACCCTGAAGCTCATTCGCCGAGTCGAGTACGGCAAGACCCCGGATCGCAAGCAGACGCTCTACACGCACGAAGGCATGGATGTGTACAAAGGCAAGCTGTACCTGTTGCCGGAGGACGCCCCAAGCCGCTTGTTCGTGTTTGCGCCTGCCCCGTAGGAGAATCGTATGCGTTGGGTCCTGCTTCGGCTATTGGCATCCGCATTCTTTGCAGGAGCGGCCGTGTATGTGGAAGGCGGCGCGTCCGAAGTCACCATCCGGGCAAGTGCTCTTGGGATTAGTGGAGTGGTGATCGCCGCAGTAGCGCTCTGGGGTGCGCGGACCCGGCTGACTAACATGTCCGAGCGCGGCGCATCCGTATTTGTGGCGATTGTTCTGCCATTGGCGACGGCGCTGCTGCTCGACGCCATCGGGTACAGCATCGAGATGCGAGGCATCGCCTACGCGACGTTCGCCGTGTGGTCGCTGCTGCTGTGGATTGGGGCGCTAGGGCTGACGGTGCTGTTTGTCTTGCGCCGGCAATAGCCTTCAACTACGTTTCTCAAAAGGGACAGCCACTTCCGTGTACGACCCAGGCTTAGCCGCGTCGACAGCATTTGCGATGGACGCGGCCGCCAGTCGAACCATCGGCCATTTCGAATGGCTTAAGGCCAGAATGGCGATCCGGCGATCCCGCAGATTCTGCTGGTAACGAATGTTCTTATCCGTGGTTATGATCAGATCGAAACCGGCTTGCTCGGCTGCCTGAATCAGATCGCCATTCTTGAGCTCTTCCCAACCCCGCTGCCGCGCTTCTTCGACAGTGTGCCCTGCCAGGAAACCGGCAAGCCCCCGAGGTGTCCCGTTATCGAAGAGGATGCGCACGGCTCAGCCGAATGCCGGTTCTTTCTCGAGCGATCGTGCTACGAATGCGAGCAGCCCTTGCATCTCTTCATGAGTCACCGGGAACTGTTCGACCAACTCATCTATCGAAAGCCCGGCCTCCAGATTCTCGAAAAGGACCTTTACTGGCGTTCGGGTGCCGCGAAGTACCCAGGCGCCGCTCACCTTTCCGGGCACACTTTCAACCAGCGGACATTCGGCCCAATCCAAGCCTTGCATGCCTCCAGTGTAGGCCAAATCAAGCATCGCGCAGGGCGGCTGTCCCGAAACAGGGAAAAATCGCTATAATGAGAAGGCTGCCCACCATCAGCGGAAGTGTGCCTGCGCGCTAACTCCCCAAAGATCAGCAGTTTGAATCAGTTTTTCAGAACGTCATGTTCGACAACCTCTCAGAAAAGCTGCAGCGGGTTTTTAAAAACCTGCGCGGCGAAGGGAAACTCACGGCGGAAAACATGGAGTCCGCGCTACGGGAAATCCGTGTCGCTCTCCTCGAAGCCGACGTGCATTTCCGCGTTGTCAAACAACTGATCGAAGGCATCAAAGAAAAGGCCATGGGCGAAGAAGTCCTTACGGCTCTTTCGCCTACACAGCAGGTCATCAAAATCGTCCGAGATGAGATGGTGAAGATGCTGGGCACCCACCAGTCGAAGCTTCGCCTCTCGAATGAACCGCCGTCGCCGATCCTTATCGTCGGTCTCCAAGGCTCCGGTAAGACCACCTCCACCGGCAAGCTCGCCAAGTTCCTCTCGAAAAACGGCCACAAGCCGTATCTCGTATCGGTGGACGTCTACCGTCCCGCTGCCCGCCAGCAACTCGCCGTTGTCGCCAAAAGCGTCGGCATCCCGATCTACGAAGGTACGCCCGAAGAGGCCAATCAGCCGCTCGCGCTCGTCAAGGCCGCCCGCCGCGAAGCCACCAACTCCGGCCGCGACATCCTGCTCGTCGACACTGCCGGACGCCTTCACATCGACGACGAGTTGATGAGCGAACTCCAGCAGATCAAAGACCTGCTGAACCCCGCCGAAATCCTGTTCGTCGCCGACGCGATGACCGGTCAGGACGCCGTCAAATCCGCGGAAGAGTTCCACAAGCGCTTAGGGATCTCCGGCGTCATCCTCACCAAGATGGACGGCGACGCCCGCGGTGGCGCAGCCCTTTCCATTCGCGCTGTCACTGGCCAGCCGCTCAAATTTGTTGGTGTCGGCGAAAAGTCCGACGCGCTCGAACCCTTCCACCCGGACCGCGTTGCCGACCGTATTCTCGGCATGGGCGACGTGCTCAGCCTGATCGAAAAGGTACAGGAAAACATCGATCAGAAGCAGGCTGAGGAGATGCAGCGCAAGCTCATCGAAAATGAGTTTTCCCTCGCCGACTTCCGCGACCAGATGAAGCAACTGCGCAAGCTGGGCGGGCTGGACTCGCTCCTTGGCATGATGCCCAACGTCGGTCCGATGAAAATGCTCAAAGAGGCCAAGGTCGACGAAAAGGAAATCACCCGCGTGGTGGCCATCGTCGACTCGATGACCCCGCAAGAGCGCAACAACCACCTCATGATCAATGGCGCCCGCCGCCGCCGTATCGCCAAAGGCAGCGGAACGAGCGTTCAGGAAGTCAATCAGTTGCTCAAGCAGTACGGTGAAGCCCGCAAGATGATGCGTATGATCACGGGTGGCGCCGGTGGCGGCGTGGGCAATCTGAGCAAGAAACTTAGCAAATTCAAGTTGCCCGGCGGCTTTGGCGGCCCCGGCGGCATGTTCGGTTAAACAGCAAGAGATTTTAGTAGGAGTTAGAGAAGACAATGTTGATGATTCGTATGGCGCGATTCGGTACCAAGAAGCGCCCCAGCTATCGCGTAGTGGTGATCGATAAGGAACGCGCCCGTGACTCGCGCGCGATCGAAATCGTGGGCCAGTACAACCCCGTGATGCAGCCGACGCATGTGAAGTTGAACCACGAGCGCATCGCCTATTGGATGAAGTGCGGCGCCCAGCCGTCCGACACCGTGGCGCGCCTGCTCAAGAACAACCCGGCCGAAGCCGCTGCCACCACCCCGGCCGCCTAGTTGCTACAATCAGGCGGGTCACTGGCAACAAGAGATGGCAAGCGTTAAGGGATTGGTCGAGGAAATCGCAAAAGCTCTCGTGGACGAACCGGACCAGGTGTCGGTGAACGAGGTGCAGGGCGAGCGCGTCACGGTGCTCGAGTTGAAGGTCGCGCCGGGCGACGTGGGGAAGGTGATCGGCAAGCAGGGGCGTACCGCCCGGTCGATCCGTACCCTGCTGGGCGCCGCCGGCATGAAGCTCGACCGTACGTACAACCTCGAAATTCTGGAATAGTGGCCGATCTCATTGCGATCGCCCACCTGCGCCGTACGCGCGGGAACAAGGGCGAACTCATTGGTGACTCGCTCACCAGTCACCCGGAGCGGTTTCAAAAACTGAATCGGGTGTTTCTGGTAAAGGCCGGAACCGAGACGCGCGAAATGGAAGTAGAGCGTGTCTGGGATTTTCGCGGTGAGCCTGTGTTTCAGTTTGCCGGGATCGATTCGATCAGCGCTGCCGAACCGTTTGCCGGATTCGATGTTTGTGTCCCGGCCGACGAGCGTGTGGAACTTGAGGAAGGCGAGTACTTCTTCGACGACATCGTAGGTTGCCAAGCCTTCGATCCGCAGGGTTCCCCGATCGGTACGGTCGCCGGTTGGCAGGAAGGACCAGGGTTGACCTGGTTCGATGTCGAAGAGAACGGCAGGACGTATCTGGTGCCCTTCAATCGCGAGATCTTTCGAGAGATCGATGTCGAGGCTCGCAGGGTAACGCTGGATCTGCCGGAAGGCTTGCGGGAACTGAATTGAAGTTCGATGTCGTCACGATCTTCCCGGAGTTCTTTCGCGGTCCATTCGCGTACGGGGTGGTCGGCCAGGCGGTAAAGTCCGGGCTGCTCGGAATCGAAGTGCATGATCTTCGAAACTGGGCGTTCGACAAGCATCGCATGGTGGATGACCGGCCGTTCGGCGGTGGCGAAGGCATGCTGCTCAAGCCGGAACCGGTGTTTGCGGCAGTGGAAGCGATCGTTCCGGAACGCGGTCCGCGAACCAGGGTCGTGCTGGTATCGGCATCGGGCCGGACGTACGATCAGCAAGTCGCCCGCGAATGGGCGGCCAGTCTGGACCGGTTAGTGTTGATTTGTGGACGATACGAGGGCGTCGATGCCCGGGTGTCGGACCATCTGGTGGACGAAGAGGTGTCCATCGGCGATTTTGTGTTGAGCGGCGGCGAGTTGGCCGCGGCGGTGATCGTCGATAGCGTCGCGAGGCTGTTGCCCGGCGTGGTCGGCAACCAGGACTCGACCATCAACGAGTCCTATAGCGTCCTCAATGTCGAGGACAAGGTTTGGAAGAAGGGCAGGGACGCGCGAGGCAAGCGCTTCAAAGGGTCCCGCGAGTTGCAGTTGCTCGATTGCCCGCAGTTTACCCGGCCGGCGGAGTTTCGTGGCTGGAAGGTTCCCGACGTACTGCTCCAAGGGAACCATGAAGAGATACGCAAGTGGCGCCTTGAGACCGCGCTCCGAAGGACCGCGCAGTCAAGGCCCGACCTGTTACCAGCAGGCTTGCTCGAAGAACTAGAAGGAATACAACATCATGATGAACTCGCTCCTGCAGAAGGTTTACGACTCGAACAAGAAGGCCACGCTCCCGGCGATCCGGATCGGCGACACGGTTCGCGTCCAGGTGAAGATCAAGGAAGGTGAAAAGGAACGCCTGCAGGCGTATGAAGGCGTCCTGATTGCCCGCAACAACAGCGGCATGAGCGAGACCATCACGGTGCGCAAGATCTCCTTCGGCACCGGCGTGGAGCGCATCTTCCCGGTCCAGGCTCCCGTGGTCGACAGCATCGAAGTGGTGCGTACTGGTAAGGTCCGCCAGTCCAAGCTCTACTATCTGCGCGGTTTGAAGGGCAAGGCTGCCCGCCTCAAAGAACGCGACAACTACGCATCCTAGTAGCCAAAACAGCTTGCTCGCCGGAACGAAGAAGAAGGCAACCCGGGCTACCTATAAGTGCGGCGGAGCGTTTGAACGCGCCGCCCGCGCCGATGGTGCGTCTCAAATTGCCGGAGTCGATGAAGTCGGCCGCGGCTGTCTATTTGGGCCCGTATTTGCCGGTGCCGTGATCCTCGATCCGGACAAGCCCATCCGCGGACTCAACGACTCGAAACTGCTCGACTCCGAGCGCCGCGAAGTGCTGGCCGAACGCATCCGCGAACGCGCCATCGCCTGGGCCGTCGGTGCCGCAGACTGCTTCGAGATTGACCGCATCAACATCCTGCAGGCCGCCCGGCTTGCCATGAAACGGGCCGTAGAACAGCTTGCTGTACGGCCCGATTATCTTTTGGTGGATTGCTGCACCGTGGACCTGGCGATTGCACAGAAGTCGCTCATCAAGGGCGACATGCGCTGCCAATCCATCGCCGCCGCGTCGATCGTCGCCAAGGTGGCGCGCGACGCCGCGATGCTCGAATGGGACCGCGTCTTTCCGCAGTACGGGCTGGCCAAGCACAAGGGATATTACACGCCCGAACATCTGGCCGCGATTCGCGAGCACGGTCCGACGTGGCTGCACCGGTTCAGCTTCGAACCCGTACGCCAGCGTGGACTCTTTGCAGAGGGAGCCGCCGCCTAGATTCTATGCAGCCTACTTCGCCCGAAGTTCCGCCACCATCCACGCCAACACAGCAGCCCGACGCGCCCGCGCCCCGCAGCGTGTGGAGCAAGGCGCTGTCGCTGATCGGCGTGGTGATCTGCTTTGAAGTGGGCGTTTTCCTGATGGTTTTCCCCTGGATGGAGGCGTGGAACCAGAATTGGTTCCCTAGCCAACACATCTTTTTGCTGGATCTTTGGGAAAGCAACTATTTTCGTGGAGCCCTCACCGGACTCGGCGGCATCAATGTCTACATCTCATTTGCCGAGATGATGCGGTTATTACGAGTTTGATAAATTCTGCTTCACATCTCGAAGAAAGTAAGTTAAAATCAGTCCATCTAGTTGGGGCTAAGGTAGTACTGGTTAGTGTTTTTGCACGCGTTTCACGTCCTCGTGCCGACGTGTGTCCACATTAGCAATATCCTCCTCCAGTCCCTCTAATGCTCTTAGAGGAAACACTTCTTGACATCAGCATTTCGTCGCAACACTGTATTTGCGGCTGTGCTGGCTTGCATTGCGCTTGCCACCGCACCGCTCGTCGCACAAACTTCAGGCAGCATCAGGGGATCGGTTATCGATCCAGCCGGTGCTGCGATCCCGGGAGCGAAGGTTGACCTGTCGCTAGCCGGCTCGGACGCTGTCATTGCCTCTGTCACCACGAAGGAAGATGGCGTTTACTCGTTCCTTTCGCTGCGTCCCGCCGTCTACAAGATCACCATCACCGCCTCGGGCTTTGCCAAAGAAGCCATTGCGAATGTGAAGGTAGATACAGCACGTGAGACCAGTCTGCCCGCGACCAAGGTCTCCGTCTCCTCCACCAGTGAGACCATCGAAGTTTCCGCCGCTGTCACAACGGTGCAAACCAACAACGCGGAAATCTCCAGCACCGTCACCAACGCCCAGATCGCCAAGCTGCCGCAGTTGAATCGCAGCCCCCTGGCTCTGATCGCCACCCAGGCAGGTGTCGGTAGCAACGGCCGCACCGGCACCACCATCAACGGTCTCCGCGTGACGTACTCCAACGTCACCATCGACGGCATCAATATCCAGGACAACTTCATCCGCACCAACGCGCTGGACTTCCTTCCGAACATGGTGCTCACCGACCAGGTGGGTGAAATGACCATCGCGACCTCCAACACGAATGCTTCTCAGGGCAATGGTGTGGGACAGGTCGCGTTCATCACCCCGTCGGGCACCAACAGCCTGCATGGCTCGGCCTACTGGTACAACCGCAACAACAAGTTTGCGGCCAACAACTGGTTCAACAATCGCGACGGCGTCGCGCTGCCGTTCCTGAACCAGAACCAGTTTGGCGGATCGCTCGGCGGTCCCATCAAGAAGGACAAGCTGTTCTACTACTTCAACGCCGAAGGTCTGCGCCTGCGCCAGCAGTCGTCCGTGAACCGCACGATCCTCACCGACGACGCCCGCCGCGGCATCTTCACCTACGTGGCTGGCGGCGAAACCCGCAAGGTCAACCTGCTCACGGCCACCGGCCAGTCTGCCGATTCGGAAATGGCTAAGGTTCTCGGCCTGATGCCCACGGGTTCGGCCATCAACAACTTCCGCGTTGGCGACTCCACGGAAACCCTGCTGCGCAATACGGCTGGTTATTCTTTCGTCCGCCGCAGCAACCGCTCGCGCGAAAACGTCACTGCCAAGGCCGACTACTACCTCAACGAGAAGAACTCGTTCGCCGGCAGCTACATCTGGAACCGCGACATCGTCGATCGTCCCACAGTGACCGCCACCGGCTTCACCCCGGTCGGCGCCATCACCAACAGCGACAAGCGCAACCTTGTGTCCGGTACCTGGCGCTGGACCCCCTCCGCCACCCTGACCAACGAACTTCGCGGCGGCTTCAACTTCGCCCCGGCCAGCTTCATCAGCTCCGATCCCCAACCGGCGTACTTCGTCGGTGGCCTGTTGTTCTCGAATCCCGTCGAAACGCTGTTGCCCCAGGGCCGCAACGTCAAGACCTACAACTTCCTGGACACCGCCAACTGGGTAAAGGGTAAGCACCAGATCAGCTTCGGCGCGCAGTTGCAGTTCATCCGCGTGCGTTCGTACAACGACGCGGGCATCGTGCCCACCTATAACCTGGGCATCAACACCAATCAGCGCGGCGTCTCCACTGCCGAACTGCCCGGTGCCGCAGCCGCCGACATCACCAACGCCAACACTCTCCTGTCGAACATCGCCGGTCTGCTGAACACCGCCAGCCGTACCTTCAACGTTGCCGATCGCAACAGCGGTTTCGTCCCCGGCCAGTCCAACGTTCGTAACCAGACCAACGACTCGTTCGCGTTCTTCGGCCAGGATTCGTGGCGCGTGCGCCGCGGCCTGACCCTGAACATGGGCGTCCGCTGGGAATACTTCGCTCGCATCAACGAAACCAACGGTCTCTACCTGACGCCGGTTGCCACCAACGGTAACGCGCTGACCTCGCTGCTGACCCCGACCTCCACTCTGGACTTCGCGGGTTCCGCCGCGGGCCGTCCGCTCTACAACCGCGACATGAACAACTTTGCTCCCAACATTGGTTTGGTGTGGGACGTTCGTGGCGATGGCAAGACGGCCGTCCGCATGGGCTACAGCATGAACTACGTCAACGACAGCCACATCCGCAGCATCCAGAATGCCGTGGAAACCAACTCCGGTCTGTCGCTCGGCCGTACCGACACGGCGCTGCGCGGCGCTCTTGCCGCCCGCCCCGAAGTGAGCCAGCCGGCTTACAAGGTGCCGCGTACGTTCCAGGACAACTTCCTGCTCAACCCCACCGGCGCCTTCGGTACCGTCAACCCCAACCTCGTTACTCCTTACGTCCAGCAGTGGAACTTCAGCATCCAGCGCCAGATCGGCGGTGGCGTGCTCGAAGCCCGCTACGTCGGCAACAAGGGCACCAAGCTGTTCCGCTCGTTTGACTACAACCAGATCAACATCAACGAACGCGGCTTCCTCGAGGACTTCCGCCGTGCGCAAGCCAACGGCATTGCCTCGCAGAACGCTGGTTTGGGCTTCAATCCGGCCTACCAGGGCCCAGGCACGCAGCCTCTCACCGTGTTCCCGCTCATCGGTTTGGGTGGTGCGAACGCCGGCGGCGCTCTGACGAACGCCACGGTTCGCAACTTCATCCAGACGGGCGAAGTGGCCGAACTCGCCAACTTCTACAACACCAACTCGCTGGCTGGTGCCCGTTCGACCTCTCCGGTGAACTTCTTCCGGAATCCGTTCGGCATCGCCGCCAACATGTTGAACAACTATTCGAACTCCACCTACAACGCATTCCAGGTGGATTACTCGAAGCGCTTTGCCTCGGGCTTCCAGTTCCAGGCCAACTACACCTTCTCCAAGGGCCTGAGCGACACCGACGGCACCGGCCAGACGAGCTTTGAAGCGTTCCTCGACGCCAACAACGCTCAGTTGGAAAAGACCATCACGTCGTTCAACGTTCCCCACTCCTTCAAGACCAACTTCGTGTTCGAACTTCCGTTCGGCCGCGGCCGTAAGTTCCTGAGCGGCGCCAATGGCCTCACCAACCGGATCGTCTCCGGCTGGTCGATCGCCAGCCTCATGCAGTACCAGAGCGGCAACCCGTTCTCGATCTTCTCCGAACGCGCTACGCTCAACCGTGCCGCCCGTTCCACCTCGAACAACACTGCCTCCACGACCTTGACGATGGATCAGTTGAGCTCGATCGTCACGCCGCGCATGGCTGGCAACGGTCCGTACATCATCTCCGCTGGAGCGCTGGGCACCGACGGCCGTGGTACTTCCGCGGACGGCACGGCTCCCTTCTCCGGTCAGGCGTTCTTCAACCCGGCTGCCGGTACGCTCGGCTCGCTGGCCCGTCGCGTGTTCACCGGTCCCACCTGGTTCAACGCCGACTTCAGCCTCGCCAAGACCGTGCCGATCACGGAATCGCACCGCGTGGAACTTCGCATGGACGCCTTCAACGCGTTCAACAATGCGTTCTTCTACTCGGGTGATCAGTTCATCAACAGCCCGACCTTCGGCCGCATGACCTCCACGCAGAACAATCCTCGCGTTCTGCAGTTCGGTCTGCACTACCGCTTCTAGTACACTCTCTGACCGCAAGCAAAAAGGGCTCCCGCGTGGTGAACACGCCGGAGCCCTTCTGCTATTTTGGTGCTGGGAGCGTCCTCGAAAACAACCTTGCCCTGGAGCATTTTGCGACCGCACGCCCTCATTGCGAGCGTAGGAGATCAGCTTTTTGCTTTTCCTACCGGAGCCATCGCGGAGGTCGTACACATGGCCGAGTTGTCCACCACGGCGGGATGTCCTCCGTCTGTGGAAGGGTTTCTCAATCTGCGCGGATCGCTCGCTCCCGTCGTCTCCCTGCGCCGTATGTTCAACCTGTCCGATGTCCCCGCCGGGCTCTATTCGCCGCTGATCGTCCTGCGAGGCACCTCGGACCGTGCGTCGATCGCTCTCCGCGCCGATGCCGTACACGAGGTCGCCCTATTGCCCGAAGCCGCCAGCGACATGCGCCCGCTCAGCACTTCGGACTCCTACAACGGCTGCGCCAGCGCGGCCTTCACGCATGAAGGTCGTGAAGTGGTTCTGTTGGCGCCCGAACGTTTGTTCGACGCGAAGGAACAGGCATGCCTCGCGGACCTGCGGCGCGACGCGCAACGCCGCCTGGCGGGGCTCGCCACATCAGCGCCGGCGGGCGAATGAGTCCATCGGTTTCCGCCATTCTGGGCGACTACGCCTTCCCCCAACTCAAAGAGTTCGTCCTCAGCCAGACCGGGCTCAATTACTTTGACGACAAGGACGCGGACTTCGCAGCAAGGCTCGCACGGCGCATCAAGGCGCTCGACCTCGCCTCCTGCGGCGCGTACCTCGCCAAGCTGCAGCACCCGGCGCTAGGTCCCCCGGAAATGGAACGCCTCGTCGGCGAACTCACCATCGGCGAGACGTACTTCTTCCGCCAGATGGAGCATTTCGACCTCCTGAGGACGCGCATTCTGCCGGAAGTCCTGGAGCGCAAAGCCATGACCCGCACCCTCAGCATCTGGAGTGCAGGCGCGGCGACCGGAGCCGAAGCCTATTCGATCTCGATCCTGCTGAAGACCGAGTTCGCGGCGCGTCTGCAAGGCTGGAGCGTATCCATCACGGGTACGGACCTCAATGTGGACTTCCTCGCCGCGGCGCGAGACGGGGTGTACAGCAAATGGCCACTCCGTACCCTTTCCCCCGAGCTCATCGCACAGTGCTTTGAGCCCAAAGACACAGGCTTTCGCATCCGGCCGGAGTACCAGCGCGATGTCTCGTTTTCCTATCACAACCTCGTGGATGGCGACCATTTCGCAAGCGTCCCTCGGGCACCCTTCGACATCATCATCTGCCGCAACGTGATGATCTACTTCTCGCAACAGCAGAACCGGCAACTGATCCAGAAATTTCACGGCATGCTGCAACCCGGGGGATGGCTGATCGTCGGCCACGCGGAGTACGGCGGCGACCTCTTCCCCGCGTACGAGATCATCAACGCGGGCAACGCCGTGGTGTACCGCAAGCCGCTCACCCACGAGCATCACCCGGTCGCGACCACCCACTCCCTGCTGCCGGATGTGCCAGTCACGCCCACGCAACCCGCGCCGGCGCCGCCCTCCGTACCTCCAGAGGTCCCCATTCATGCCGCCCGCGCCCTGGCCGACCGTGGCGAGTGGGCAGCCGCCGAGCAACTTTGCCGGGACCGCCTGCAGGCCGACTCGCTCGATTGCGAAGCGCACTTTACGCTAGGCCTGGTGCTCGAACATCGTGGTGCAGACCAGGAGGCCATTCGCGAAATGCGCAGCGCGATCTACCTGGATCGCGGGTTCGCCATGGCGTACTATCACCTCGGCTTGCTGCTGCAGCGCACCGGCGATGTACTGGGCTCCCGCAAGGCCTTCCGCAACCTAGAACGGCTGCTGGCCCCCAAAGAACCTGCAGACGCGGTGGAACATGGTGACGGCATCCAGGCTCAAGAACTGTTAGAACTGGCACGAATGCAGCAGGAAGCTTCGGCGTAACGGGAGAGAAGACATGGGTTCCATCGATTGGGCCAAAGCGCTCGAAAGAATTCGTACAGCAGAACAGAATTCTGGAAACACCCTGGATGTCCAGGAGATCTATAAACTTCGCGCGAGGCGCCTGGCGGAACTTCCCGAGCGTACCGGCTTGGATAGCGACGCCGCGGCCGCGCTCGATGCCGACCGTCTGGAATTGCTGATATTCCGGCCCCAGGCGGACGGTACGGTGCGATACGCGGTTCCGGCGCGCGTCGTGGTGGAAGTGCTGCATGCGGTACGGCCCACGCCTGTGCCCGGCGCACCTGCTTCGGTACGGGGAGTGATCCAGGTTCGCGGCGAGATTTGGCCGTTGTTCGCCATCCCGGATCTGGCAACAGGCAACGGAGCCGCGCCGGACATGGCGATCCTGATTCGGGCGCGTGGCAACCGTCCGCTGGGCATCCTGGTGGCGGACGTCGAGGAGACGCGAGTTGTAAAGCGGTCCAGCCTCCGGTACGGGCAATCGGATCATGTGATGGGCATCCTGCCGGACCTTACGGTGGTATTGCAGGTGGAATCGATTGGCGCTTCCGGCGCTAGTGGGCAAAAGTGAGTAAATTGGGGATCAATGTCGAATCTTAAGATCGGAACCCGGCTGCTGATAGGCTTTGGCATTATTGTCGCGTTGGCCGTGGTGATTGGCGTGTACGCGCTGGTGACCCAGCGCAGGCTGCAGGAACTTTCGCAGCGAGTGGACACTCGCGACATGTCCATCCAGCAGGGCATACAGGAACTGATGGCCAGTGAGTCGCAAATGCGCGGCGCGGGCGAATCGGCGATGCTCGCTGCATTTCTGCGGCGCGACCGGGTCGGCGACGTCTCACCCCTCACCACCCAGCGAGAATGGAGCACGTACCGTGACGCGAACCTTCGCAAGCTGGCCGAGTTGCAGTCGAGCGTCGGTGCGCTCGAGAACTTGTCCATTTCCGTGAGCCGCGCAGACGGCTGGCGGCAGCTACGGCAAACGCTGAAAGACGCGGAAGAGGCATTGCGGATCGCCGGTCCGATGGTGGAGGCGCAGTTTGCCGCGATCAACGCCAACAACCTGCCGGAGGCTGCTTCCCGTTCCGAAGAGGTCTCTAAGGCCGTATCCAACTATCGCGGCAAGCTCACCAACATCGTGCAGGCGATGCAGGCGCAGGTGGCTGTGGGCCGGGCGGACATGTCCGCGTTAACCGACGAGGCTCGCACATCGGTGTTCGTCGTGCTGTTGGTTACTGTAACTGCGGCGATCATTCTGTCCACCATGATTCATCGCTCCATCGCCGCTCCCCTCGGTGAGTTTACGCGGCTGGTCGAAAAGGTAGGCCAAGGCGACTTGAGCCTTACCATCACCTCGGACCGTCAGGATGAAATCGGCGAACTGGGCCGAAGTCTCGACAAGATGGTCAAGGGGCTACGCGGTGTCGCCAGCCAAATCGGTTTGGTGAGCGAAAGCTTGAACTCGGCTACGGCAGAGATCTTCGCATCCTCCCAACAACAAGCGGCCGCGACCTCCGAACAGGCCGCCGCCGTACAGCAGGCCAACGCTACGATGTCGCAACTCGCGCAATCCGGCGCGCAAATCGCCGATCGTGCCAAGCAGGTAGCATCCGCTGCGGAAGCCACCAGCAGTGCCAGCGCCACCGGCTTACAGTCGGTCCGCAATACGACGTCCACCATGGACAGTATCCGGCAGCAGGCGGAGGCGGTAGCGGAAAACGTCATCGCGCTGAGCGAGAAAACGCAAACCATCGGCGACATCATCGCCAGCGTCAACGACATCGCCGAACAGTCTCACCTGTTGGCCCTCAATGCGTCCATCCAGGCTGCGGTAGCCGGCGAACATGGCCGTAGCTTCGCGGTGGTCGCCAATGAGATGAAGAATCTGGCCGCGCAGTCCAAGCAGGCGACAATACAAATCCGGTCCATCCTAAGCGACATCCAGAAGGGCATTACGTCGTCTGTGATGTTGACGGAAGAAGCGGTCAAGCGTGTGGACACCGGCCGCCAGCAGGCCAGCGTCGCCGATCAGGCCATCCGCAAGCTCACCGAAAGCGTCGAAGAAAGCATCCGCGCCTTCCAGCAGATTGTAGGCGGCAGCGGCCAGCAGCAAATCGGCTTTGAGCAGGTCACCCACGCCTTTCGTAACATCGGCGTGGCCAGCCAGCAAACCGCCACCAGCACCAAACAAACAGAAAAGGCCGCGGCCAATTTGAGCGTCCTCACGCAAGAGTTGCGCAGCGCCATGTCGAGATATCAGCTTTGACGCCAGACCCCGTACTTCTGCCGATCTTTGCCTCCGAACAAGCGGAACATCTGCAACAGATGCGTCCGCTTGTGGACCTGATTGTCCGCGAAGGCGAAGACGTTGTGGCGGACGTACGGGCGCAGCGCTTCGAACAACTCCATCGCAGTCTGCACACCTTGAAGGGTGCGGCGCGAGCCGTAGGCATCGAGGCCACCGAGATGCTCACCCATTCGCTCGAAGGCGTCTTGGCCCAGGCCCAGAGTGGACAGCGCAAGTTCGATGAAGTCTTAGCGTCGCTCTTTACGCGATCCTTCGACGCGCTTGAGGATGTCCTGTCCAACATCACCGCCGGTCAGCCCGCGCCCTCGATTGACGATCTGTTGCGCGAGGCTGCGGGCCGTCCCACAACGCCTCTACCACCCGCAAGAGAAACGCCCCGCGTCGCGCCCCCGGCCAACGCCGAAGAGCCTGCCGCCGCCACCGTCGCCGCGCCGGACGCCTTCATCCGCGTACACACCACGGCGCTCGACGAGTTGATGCAGTACACGGCCGAGGTCGTGGCTGGCATTTCGGGTGAAAGCCTCGCTTCCTCTTCGTACACCGCAGGCGAAGCGGATGTCGCCGATGAGGCGCTCCAAAGCTGGCTGCAACTCCGGCGTGCCGCTGCGTTCTACCTGCGGACCCATCGCGCGGACCCCGAGTTCGCCCCAGTGGCCGAATGCATCGACGCGGCAGAACAACAGTTGCGTACCATCGCCAAGCAAACGCGAACCGCAAACCTCCAACGCCGCCAGCGCGACTGGACCCTGTACCAGATGGCGGACCGTCTGGACGACAGTGCGGCGCGCGTCCGCATGTCCACGGCTTCGGCGATGTTTTCGGGCTTCGGCACCATGGTTCGTAGCCTCGCCAATGAACGCGGCATCGCAGTCGAGTACAACGCAGAGGGCTTGGACCTGCCGGCCGATCGCGCGGTCTTGCAAGCCCTGCGCGACCCCTTGATGCACGTTCTGCGCAATGCTCTCTCGCATGGCCTGGAGCCGCAAGCCGAGCGTGTCGCTGCCGGCAAACCGGCAAAGGGCTCCATCACGCTAGCCGTGCGTACCTCCGGTGACCGTTTGCTGGTGAGTGTCACCGACGATGGCCGCGGCTTGAACTACACCGCGCTCGCCGCAGAAGCCGTACGCCAGCGAATCTTTTCCGCATCCGAAATCGAATCGATCTCCCGGGACCGCCTCGCCGACCTCATCTTTCGTTCCGGCTTCTCGACCTCCGCGCAGTTAACCACCCTCTCCGGGCGCGGCGTTGGACTCGCCGTCGTACGCCACGCCGTGGGACGTCTGCAAGGTTCCGTACGCATTGAGTCGCAACCGGGCCGCGGCACCACCGTCACCATCTCCGCGCCGGTCACCCTCTCCGGCCAACAAATGTTGTTCGCTGCCGCAGCCGGGCATCTATTTGGTATCCCGGCAGCGTTCGTCGGGCGCGTGTTGAAGATCAGGACAGAAGAAATCCGAACCCTTGAGGGCAAGTCCGTGTACCTGATGGGCGACTTGCCTGTCCCGGTACATCGCCTGTCCACCGCACTTGGGCTGGAGCAGTTGGAGGCCGAGCGAAGCCGCCGTCCCGGCAACGCGCATCTTGCAGTGATGGTCAACCTGGGCCCGCAGCAGGCGCTGCTCCTGGCCGATGAGGTGGCCGACGTACGCGAGGCTGTGGTCAAGCCTCTGCAACTGCCGCAGGAGTTGTCCGGGTACGGCGCAGGCGCGGTGGCGATGCCCGATGGCTCTGTCGCCGTGGTGCTCAACCTCGCCGCTGTACTTGACGGATCCGCAGGCTACGCAAGCGAGGCGCTGTGGAACGATGACGCTGCCGCTTCCGCCGAAGCTCCGCCGCCCCCGTCGCGCATCCTCGTCGTCGATGACTCGATCACCACGAGGTCGCTCGAAAAGAATCTGTTCCAGGCGAATGGGTATCAGGTGGATGTTGCTGTGGATGGCGTAGAGGCGTTGGAAAAACTCAGGCAGGCCACTTTCGACCTCGTCGTCACCGACATCCAGATGCCGCGTATGGACGGCTTTCAACTGCTCGAACAGATCAAGGCCGACAAGGCCTTGGCGCATGTACCCGTGATCGTCGTCAGTTCCGTGGAGGATCGCCCGTCGCAGGAACGAGGTCTGCGTTTGGGCGCGGAAGCATTCATTGTGAAGCGAAAGTTTGACCAGCGCGAAGTGCTGGAAACGGTCCGTCAAATCTTATGAGCACGTCCAAGCTACGTGTGTTGATCGTGGAAGATTCGGCGGTGGTGCGCGAACATTTACGTCGCATCATCGATGCCGACCCGCGCCTGGAAGTGGCCGCCATGGCAGCGAGCGGCGAAGAAGCTCTGGCCATCGTCGATAGCGTCGCGCCGGACGTCATCTCAATGGACATCCACCTGCCCGGCATCGAGGGGCTCGAAACCACGCGCCGCATCATGGCGCAGCGTCCCACTCCGATTGTCGTGGTGTCCGGCATCGCCCGGCAGGACGTCAATCTGTCGATGGAAGCGCTCAAGGCCGGCGCGCTTTCCGTAGTCGACAAGCCCGTGTCCAGCGGCCATGAAGACTACGCCGCCATGGGGTCAAGACTCTGTACGCAACTCGCCATCATGAGCGAGGTCAAGGTCATCCGCAGGCGCGAACCTTCGGGTCTATCCTCGTGGCAGCCCGTACCGCCGGCGTCCCCGCAGAAGCCTAACAAGGTGCCCGCCGGTGCCGTGAAGTACGGCCTGCTGGCCGTTGCCGCATCTACCGGAGGTCCAAACGCGCTGGTACGTTTGCTGAACGGCTTGGGCACCGACTTTCCGCTTCCCATCGCAATCGTTCAGCACATGAGCCCCGGCTTTATGGACGGCTTCGCCGACTGGCTCAACTCGACAACGCCCTTTGCCTGCTGCGTGGTACACGAGCGGGTGGAAATGAAGCGGGGCTGCGCCTACGTCGCCCCCAGCGGACTGCATCTCGTATGTCGCGGCATCTGGGCCGACGTTGAAGATGGTCCCCCCTCGGGCAGCCACAAGCCCTCGGCAAATGTGTTGTTCGGTTCCGTAGCGCGAGGTGGGATTCCTGCCATCGGCGTATTGCTTACAGGTATGGGCGACGACGGCGCCCAGGGTATGGCGGAGCTTCATCGCTCCACCGTCGGAACATATACGATTGCGGAGGACGCAAGTACAGCGGTGGTGTACGGTATGCCGGCGGCTGCCGCGAAGTTAGGCGCAGTCCGGGAATCGTTGCCGCTCGAATCGATTGCTCCGCGCATTCTGGAACTGGTCAAGTCTGGAAAGGGGGCGTAGCTGTGGGGAATTCTGCCAATGTTCCGCCTTCCGCCGCATCCGCCGTGTTACCGGCCCCGCGGCGTGTTTTGTTGATTGAGGATTCGCGCACACAGGCCGAACTGTTTCGCGTACGGCTGGTGGCCAAGGGCATGGAAGTGACGGTCGCCGGATCTGCGGAAGCAGGCTTTACGGAGATCGCCAAACAGCGTCCCGATGTCGTGCTCGTCGACTATCACTTGCCCGGCCGCAACGGCGCCGAGTTCTGCCGCGAAATCAAGGCCAACGTCAACACCCGTGCGATCCCGGTGATGATGCTGACGTCCGAAGACAGTGACTCGGCACAGATGCGTGGTCTCGAAAGCGGCGCGGACGATTATGTATCCAAGTCCGCCGACACCGACATCCTGGCCGCCCGTATTCAAGCCTTACTGCGCGAATCGTCAGCCGCTCCCGCAGCCGTCATCCAGGGCCTCGAAAAGCATTACGGCGAGGCGCGCATTCTCGCCGTCGACGACAGCCCCACGTACCTGAGCTACATCGCGCATGAGCTGCGCAACGAGAACTATAAGGTCGACACCTTGGACGATCCACGCCGCGCGCTGGAGTTGGTGAAAGAGGGCCGCTACGACTGCGTGCTGGTCGACTTCGAGATGCCTGGCCTCGACGGCCCCCAGTTCTGCCGTGAGGTTCGGGACTCCAGTTCTCCTGGCGCATCCACCAACATTATCCTCATCATGCTCAGCGGGCATGAGGACAAAGAACACATCCAGCGCGGCTTTGAGGCGGGCGCCGATGACTACGTCACCAAGTCTGCCGAAACGTCAGTGATTCGCGCCCGTATCGCCGCCCCGCTTCGCCGCAAGTACCTGCTCGATCAGAACCGCCGCATCCTCGACGAACTTCGCGAGCGCGAGGTCAAGCTCATCCGCGCCCAGGCCGAACGCGAAGCCGCCGAGTACCGCGCCTTGATGGCCGATCAACTCGCGGCGGCAAACCTCGAACTCGAACATGCCAACCGCCAGCTTGACCGCGCCAACCATGAGCTCGAAGAGTTCGCCTATTCGATCGGGCATGACCTCCAAGAGCCCCTCCGCATGATCGGCGTCTACAGCCAGTTGCTCCAGCGCAAGTACGCCGGCGAGCTCGATGCCCAGGCCCAGCAGTTCATCGGCTTCTGCGTCGAAGGCGCACGGCGTATGGATCAGTTCATCAAAGACCTGCTCACCTACGCGCAAGCCACTCGCGACGACGGCGCTGTCCCGCAGGAGTGGGTGGACTTCAACCAACTCGCCGCCAACGCCATCGACAACCTCGCCGGCCCCAGGCGTGAAACCGGCGCCGTGATCGATGCGGGACCCCTGCCGACCTTGTACGTCGATGGCACAAGGTTCCAGCAGGTGGTACAGAACCTGATCGCCAATGCCATCAAGTACCGCAAGCCTGGTGTCGCGCCGCACATCTCCCTATCGTCGCAGCGCAACGACGATGGCTGGCTCATCTCGGTTCGCGACAACGGCCTTGGCATCGAGCCTGAGCATCGCGAAACGATCTTCGCTCTGTTCAAGCGCGTACAGCGGGAAGGCTCCACCGGTACGGGATTGGGTCTCGCGATTTGCCGCGGCATTGTGACGCGCCGGGGCGGCCGCATCTGGGTGGAATCGGAGCCCGGACAGGGTTCGGTGTTCCATTTCTTTGTGCCGGATCAGGATAATGCAAGCGACGCAAAAAAACGAGAGCCCGGACGGCAGCCCGCTTGATATCATAAAGAGGTTGTCCACTCGTGCGCGATGAGATCCTTGCTGGAGATTCTGGAGCCCGGTAGCCCGGATTGGGTGCTTGCCAAAAGCCTCGATGCGGAGCGGCTGCCAAAGCACATCGCGGTGATCATGGACGGCAACGGCCGTTGGGCCCGCAAGCGCAGTATGCCTCGCGTGGCGGGACATCGCGCTGGTGTGGAGCCGGTTCGCATCTGTGTCGAAACCTGTGCGCAGTTGGGTCTTGAAGCGCTCACGCTCTACGCCTTCTCCGTCGAAAACTGGAAGCGCCCACGGGCCGAAGTAGAAACCCTCTGGCGTCTCCTTCGCTTCTATCTCAAAAAAGAACTGGCCGATCTGATGCGCAACAACGTGCGCTTTCAGGCCGTGGGCCGCATCAGCGAACTTCCGTCCAGCATCCAGCGGGACCTGGACGAAACCACCAGCGCCACAGCCGGCAACACCGGCCTGCGTCTGAACCTTGCCATCAACTACGGTGGCCGTGCGGAAATCGTCGATGCCGTCCGCGCCATGGTCGACCAGGCGCGCCAAGGTGAGCCCGTTGAGGTGACCGAAGAGTCCATCGCCCGGCATCTGTACACCGCCGGCATCTCGGACCCGGACCTGCTCATCCGTACCTCCGGCGAAATGCGCGTCAGCAACTTTTTGCTCTGGCAGATCGCGTACGCCGAACTCTACGTCACAGAGACGCTGTGGCCCGATTTCCGTCGCAAAGACCTGCTGGCGGCCATTCGGGACTTCCAGAGCCGTGAACGCCGGTTTGGCGGCCTCGGCACAGCAGAACCGCTAGCCGTCGCCCATTCTTCTTCCTCCCCCGTCGCGGAAGTTCTGACTCGATGAAGCGGATCGCCACCGCCACAGTCCTAATCCCCACCATTTCGTACTTCGTACTGTTTGCGGAGTTCTGGCAGTTCGCTATCGGCCTGTCGATCATCGCCTCCCTCTGTTATTACGAGTTCCTCTCCATCTCGCGCAATCACGGCATCGCGCTGGAGCCCACCTGGGTCGGGTACCTGCTGGGGCTGGCGGTCCTGAATTTGCCCGCTCCGGAAATCTGGCTCGTCGTCAGCAGCCTCGTCTTTATGGCATTGGCGCTACGCTCCAAGGACCTCGCGCACGCCCTGCCGCATGGCGCAGTCGGTGCCCTGGGGATCCTCTATGTCTACGGCGCCTGGCGTACCGGCATCGACCTGCGCGCCGCCAACCCCTGGTGGCTGTTCTTTGCCTGCGCCTTGAACTGGATCGGCGACACTGCAGCGTTCTACATCGGCCGTACCTTTGGACGCCACAAACTCGCCCCCCGCGTGAGTCCCGCCAAGAGTTGGGAAGGCGCCATCGCCTCCGTCATTGCCTCGATGCTCCTCGCAGCGTTCCTGATGCCCCGCCTGCTCCCCGCCGTACCCGCCTGGAAAATCGTCGTGATCGGCGCAGGCGCCAACGTCTTCGGCCAACTGGGCGACCTTTGCGAATCCGCTCTCAAGCGCGGCGCCGGGATGAAGGATTCCAGCAACCTCCTGCCGGGCCACGGCGGCTGGCTGGACAGGGTCGATTCCAGCCTTTTTGCGATGCCCGCCGTGTATCTCATCAAGAGTTGGCTTGCAGCTTAGCGCCCGACTCGGTTATCCTGATAGCTGAGTCAATAAGGCAGTTAGATGGCAAATACAGTATCCTCGTTGAAGCGTGTGCGCACCACCGAGCGCCGCACCGAAGTAAATCAGATGCGCAAAACCCGGTTGCGTCACACGATCCGTGCGCTGCGCCGTCTGATGGACAAGAAAGACGTGAAGGGCGCGGAAGCACAGATCCCGTCCACCTATTCGTTGATCGATCGCGCCGCCAAGTGGGGCATCATCAAGAAGAACACCGCGTCGCGCTACAAGAGCCGCGTCACGAAGCGTCTCAAAGTCCTGCAGGCCGCCTAACAGCGCTGCCCGGCAAACGGTCTTTACAAAGCCTGGAAGGAGTTTCCTTCCGGGCTTTTCTGCGTTCCCTCTTTTACTCCACAAAATACCCCGGCCGGTGCCGTACCGTACACTCCCCGCATCCCCGTACCCGAACCTGCAGCGTCCGGTACTTCGCTCCCCCGCCGGCCATCGCTGTAAACGCCAGCAGATACTGCGAGTGCAGATCCTCACTCACTTTCTGGACCACGCTCTCCAGCCCACTCAGCTTCACAAATGAGGTCTTCAGCCCGCCCGTGTACCTCGCCAGTACCTCATGTCCGTTCTTCGCCCCGGCGCGACCCATCTCCTGAAAGATCGCCAGTAACCCCCGGCTATCCGAGTTGTACACCGTGCGATTCGACCCCTCAAACCTCTCCGCACCTTTGCTCGTAAACGCCGTCCACGTTGCCGAGTACGACACGGGGTAAATCACCACATTCGACGCCTGCGCCGCCGTCACCACATCCTGCAGCGAGTGTTCGCTGGACCTGTCGCGCGTCTCCCCCACTACAATCAGGATGCGCCGCCGCGCCTGATCCTTGGTCTGCAGTAGGCGGATCGCCTCCAGCAACCCGTCATGCATGCGGGACCCTTGGCCGTCCGGCTCAATCTTGCGGAATGCCGCGGACAACAATGCAGCATCCCCGGTAAACTCCTGACGTACCTCGATTTTGTCGCTGTACGTGAGTACGGCGGCCACGCCCTTTTCACCCGCCACCAAAGGCTGAATCAGGCCCCCGATCTTCTGAATCTTGGCCAGCGCAGGACCCGAAATCGTACTCGTCTGAATCGCAACCACCGCGGTCACCGGCGGCGATTCCTCCTCCAGCACAAACGTCCGCGCCGTACCCTCGTCGTACAACTCAAAGTCCTTCGCCTTGAGCCCATCCACTGTCTTGCCGGCCCGATCCGTAACGCGGACCGGAGTCAGCACCAGCCCCGTGCCTGTACGGAATGTCTCCTGTGCGACAGCACTGTGCCCCATCGCCGACAGCAGGACGACACCGGCCAACCTAGCGGCAGTAAATCGTTTGCACAAGGTCGTGAAGGGTTTCCGGTACAAATCGCCGCCACGCGGCCGCCTGATCATACCTGCCAGCCAGCATTTCGCGAACCATCGTCGACGACACCTCATCGTATGCCGCCTCCATGGGCAAGGGTACAATCCCGTGGCGCAGCGTATCGGGCGAGGTGTACTCCCCCTGCCGCGCCGCGACCAGCAACTTGTACTCCTCCAACTGACGCTCGATTTCGCCGGGAGCACCGTAGTCCCAGGTGGTAATCCGTTCCGCCGCATCGCGACCGCAAATGAAGTGGACCTGCGCCGCAGGCAGGACATCCCGCCGGAACTCGCGTGTAATGTCGATAAACAGTCCCTGATCGGCCAGTGCGACGGCGTACGGCAAACCCGGATCCAACCGCCGAAGCATCGCCAGGCGATCATCAAGCGACGCTCCGTCAAAGGTCTTGTGCGGATACGCCCGCGGGACAACAACGACCACCGAATCGAGCACTTGCGCCGCTGCTTTCAGAAGCGCAAGATGGGCGACAGTCGGCGGGTTGAAGCCGCCCGGCAAAAGACCAACACGGCGTGCGGCGGCAGAAAGTACGCCATGCACAATCTCCATACACCCATTATCCAGTCGCCGGGCAAAGACCTTAGCGAATCCTCAGAAACTGGCAATATCCTAAGGTGTCTGCGACGGGTTAGGGGCTGCCTTCGCGGGTCTCACCAGTACCCTCCAGTGTGTAAGTTTCGACGCTTGGTACCCGCACCGGGATGCGGCTGGTCCTAAGCGCGATCTGTGGCCTAAGGTGGACTCTTAGGAGATTTCGTACAAACCACTAGGACTAGAAATGAACCATAGCTTGTAGAGTATAGGCATGTTGCACTGGATCTGCCCGGAGTGTGGCCGCGAATGTGAACCGGTGGAGCGCGATTGCCCGGAGTGTTACCCGGACGCCGCCGCCTCGCTGGTCGCCGCGGGCGCTACCAGTGTGCTGTCGCAAACCGCCAGTTCGGCAGTGGTCTCGATCCCGCAGGTGCTGAGTGCAAAAACCGGCATCGTGCTGCCGCCGCCCCTTCCTCCGCCGCTCCCCGTGCCCAGTTTTCTGATGCCTGATCCGGAGCCTGTGGTAACAGCGCAGCAGCAACAGACGGAACCCCAACCGCAACCAGAAGAGCCGCCCACACCGGTAGTCGAGGAGCCAGACCCTGTACCTGCGGGCTTAACCGCGCTGTCCGTCAGCATGGCAGCCGCGCAAACCCCGGTACGACGCCACCCCGGTGCCACTGCCCGGCTCGAGCCTCTATTCCACGTGGTGGATGATCCCGAAGTAGCAGGCCTTCCGTTTGAGTCCGGCGTCGAGCCCCAGCCCGTGTCCGGCATACGCGAACCCGCCACCCTTACCGTACCCGCCTTTCCCAAGCATCGCCCGTTCCACGCTGCGCCGCCCGTAAGCGGAGCCAACGCCCTGGCCTTTGATGCATTCCCGTATCCGGAACTCGATGCCCAACAGGAACCGCAACCGGCAGGCTTTGCCTCGCGTACCTCCGGCTTGGAACTCGCGCCCGACCCCGCACTACTGGAGGTCCTGGAGCGCGAAGCCGTAACCAGCCGCAGCCTGGAGCGCTTCGAAGAAACCGGCGAACTCGCTCATCTGGTCTCTGCCCCCGTACAGTTCGGGCCCGCGGTACGTCCTGCTCCAGCGCCGGTGCTCAGCCATCAGCCTCCTCTGTATGCGATCCCCGAAGCGCCGCCGCTCAACGCAGTGGCACAACTGCGGCTCACCGCCGTGATCGCCGAGGACATCAACCTCCTGGCCATGGTCGCGACCTATGAGGCGCACCAGCGTACGGTACGCGCGCTCGACGCTGCAGCCGCCGACATGGGCCCGCTGCTTTACCGCCGCTTCCGTCCCGTACCTCGTACCATAGCGCTGCGGCCCAGCGTACCGGCTCTGCGCTTTTGGCCCTGGCCGTCGACGGACGCCACCCTGCCCGTACCCAAATCGCCGGAAACACTGCAGTTTGACCCGGCGGTATTGGAAGCCGTTCAGGAATGGGAAGTCGAGCAGCAGCGCCGGGAAGCGGAATCAGCCCTACGGCAAGCCACCAGCGCGGTGATCGCGGAAGAGCCAATTCCCATGGGGCCGGAAGTCCCCACGATGTACCATCTGGCGATCCCGGTGATTCCGCCACCCCCGTCTGCGCCGTCCGCCGCAGTCGCAGAGCCGGAACCGGAACCCGAACCCGAACCGGAAGTCGCAACTCCGGAAGCCGATGCCGAAGCAGATGCCGACCTCAACCGGACCATGCGCTTCGCTGTCCCGGTCGTTCCGCCACCGCCGCCGCAGCCGGAAGTCGCCGCTGCCGAATCTGCCGTAGTCGAAGAAGTAGTTGTTGAAGAAGTAGTTGTTGAGGAAGTAGTTGTTGAGGAAGTAGTTGTTGAGGAAGACGAGCCCATCACGCTGGCCATTACGCCGGAAGTTCTGCCCGCATCCACGGCCCTGATCCTCGTTCGCGAACCTGGTGGCCATGACGAACCGGAAGAAACGACGGACCTCGGCTACGCGGTGCTCACCCCAATCATCGAAACGCCCGTCCCGCCGATGGCCAAGCAGGTCAAGCTGCCTTGGTACGGCCTCAGCCCGGTGATTGTCCCTGCCGGACCTCGCGATCTCAATATTCCGCCGGTGTTCGTCATCGCCGATGCCTACATCCCGCCGCGCTCGGTAAAGGCCAGCCGCCCGATCCCGTCGCCGCTTCTGCATTCGCGCAACGCCGCCGTATCCCGTCCCCCAAGCTGGCTCGTTACGGCTGCCGTCGCGATGCTCATCCCCATCACCGCCATCGGGATCGTCAACTACTGGATCCTCCCGGCACAGCGCGCCTCGGCTGCCAGCGAAGTGGTAGAAACCGCCGCTCCCGCGACCCAGCAGGAGTCTCCGGCAGCGGCAAACTGGCGCAAGCAACTGCAGTTGACCGGCATCCGCATGCAGGACTCCAAAGTGCGCTTCGTCCTCATTAACCACGCCAAGACGGACGCCCCTGCCATGAGCTTGCTCGTGCATTTGCGAGCTGTCAACGCCAAGGCCGCGGACCCGGCCATCGCCAGCTTCCAGATCCGTTTGTCGCCTCTGGCCCCCGGTGAAGCGCGCGACCTCAGCTCGTCGATCGAACTCATTCCGCCCGCGCGGAACGTGGATTGGACGGACATCCGCGCGGAGATTCAGCTGGCAAAGCTGCTGTAGCCGGGTCGCCACCGGCCAACCGGAAGTTCTCGCGAGCATCGGCCAGGCACGGGTCTTTCTGCAACGCTCGCAGAAAGTCCGCTTGCGCGGCTTTATTCTGCCCCAACTGCTGCAAAGCTACGCCGCGATTGTTCAGGATCAGCGCCGACCCCGGCTCCAACGCCAGCGCCCTGCCGAACGCGCTCAACGCCTCCGCCGCGCGTCCATTCCGCAGCAAAATCAAACCCAACTCATTCGGGACATCCGGATCCTGCGGCGCGAACTGCGCAGCTTGATCAAGCACCGGCACGGCTTCCGCCACCGGCAGAGCTCGAGCCAATTGAATCCGCGCGCGAACCTTCCCTGGCGACTGTTCGACTGCCTCCTGCCACAGCGCCCGTTCGCTGGACCAGACAAAAGCCGTCCGGTACACGCTCACCGCGCCAAACACAGCCAGCATGACGATGCCGGCCGTCTTCGGAACACGAGCCGCAAACAGACACAGTGCAAACAGCGGCAGGTACATCCGCCGGTCCGCCGCCAGATCCTCCGCCGGAAAGATGCTCGAGCTCGGAATCAGCAGAACAAACGCAATCAGCAGCCAGTACCAGCGCTTTCGCCACGCCACCACGCACACGGCGGCAATCGCGCCCCAGCCCAGCGCTGACACCCAGACCTCCGGCATCGCGACCTCGGTATCTACAGTGAAGCCCCAAGGGACAACCGCCAGCCGCAGGTACCGCCAGATCACCACGCCCTGCGCCGTAAAGTACTCGAGCGGCGTGATCCCAGCCGAAAACCCCGCGCCCGCCCCGGGCGTAGCCTGTGTGGCGATCACCGCCCGTACCCCCGCAGCACCCGCGGCCATCAGCATCGACAACGCCGCGACCCCTTGCGGACGCATTTGCAATACGCCCCCTCGGCACCAGTCGAGCAGCAACAGCGCAAACGGCAACGTGACGCACTCTTCCTTGGCCAGCAGCGCCAATACAAAGCACGCGAAAGACGCCCAATAGCGCGCCCCAATCCAGTACCACACCGTCAGCAAACAGAAGGTCGACATCAGCAAAGTCGACCGTGCAAACACGTAGTTCACTGGCTCCGATTGCAGCGGATGCAGCGCAAACAACAGCGTCGCGATCCACACCGCCTGAGGCGTCGTCTGTATCAAACGTCCGGCAACCCGCCACACCAGCCACGTGTTCAGCGCATGCAACAGCAGGTTCACCAGATGAAAGGGCAGGGGATTCGCGCCGCTCAACCCATAGTTGAGCCAGAAGGAAAACTGCGTCAGCGGACGCGTTTGCAGCGGCATCCACACCTGCCACCAGCCACTCGACCCCGTGATGCGCGGGTCCCGCAGCATCGAATGGTCGTCGAAGTGAAAGGGGCCGAAAATCGACCAACCCCACACCACCGCAAACATCGCAACAATCGAGAAAACCAGCCGCAAACTGCTATTCTAAAGCCTCGTAGCCACGATGCCCGCCGCCGCCGTACGGAAATCCGCGAATCCCGCCAAGCCACGAAAGCTCCCGGCAAAGAAGGCCGAACGCCTGCAAACCATCCTCGACGCGCTCGACCTGCTGTACCCCAACGTCACTTGCGCCCTGCATCACACCAACGCCTGGGAACTGCTGGTGGCAACCATCCTGTCTGCCCAGTGCACCGACGAGCGCGTCAACAAGGTCACGCCCGGGCTCTTTCAGAAGTACCGCTCGATCAAGGCGTTCGCCACCGTACCCCAAGCCGAACTCGCGCAGGACATCCATTCCACCGGCTTTTTCAACAACAAGGCAAAATCGATCATCGGTGCCGCCAACAAGATCTTGAACGAGTTCAACGGTGAAATCCCGCAGGACATCGACAAGTTGCTCACCGTACCCGGAGCCGCCCGCAAAACCGCCAATGTCGTACTCGGCACCGCCTTCGGCATCGCGTCCGGCGTCGTCGTGGACACCCATGTCCAGCGCATCTGCCAGCGCCTCGAACTCACCAAAGAAACGGACCCCGTCAAGATCGAGCGCGACCTCGTGGCAATCCTCCCGCAGGACCGCTGGATTCAGTTCTCGCACCAGGTCATTCACTTCGGCCGTGGCATCTGCGTCGCCCGCAAGCCCAAGTGCGCCGAATGCCCGCTGCACACCATCTGCCGCGCGCCCGACAAGACCGTACCCTAAACGCCTATGGACCTGCTGAGGCAAGCGATCGCCGCCATCGCTGCTGCCGTATCCCGGCCCCCGGCGCTACTCTTGGGGTCGCTACTCGGCTTTGGCATCCTGATCCCCCATCGCCTGGGCATCACCTTTGGGGATTCCCGCATCCTGCTCGCGTACGCCTTTTTGCCCATGCTTTTCGTGGCTGCCCCGGTCGCCATCGGTATGCCACGCGCCCGCGAATCCACCACCAAACTTTACACCTGGCTGCTCGCCGGCATCATCCTCGGCATCGGCCTTTGGGCGATCTTTGTCACGTTGGCGCTGGTCACCATGACCGCCGTGACGTACCCCGTCCGCCCCGTCTATCCAGGACCCGCAGCGTTACTCTCGCAACTGCTCTACTGCGCGGCTTCCTGTTGGTTCTCGGGCAGCGCCGCAGCGTACCTCGCCATGCTCTTCTCCCCCAAGGCCGCCCGCAACGCCATGCGAGTCCTGTTCCTGCTGGTGCTCCTTTGGATGCAATTCGGGACCTCGCTCCTCTCCCCGCGCTGGCGGTGGTACCTGTCGAGCATCCCGCTTGAGTTCGTCGGCGCCGCAGCGCTACTGTTAGCCGCCGGACTCACCAACGCCATTCGAGTGGGTGTTAACCAAACACGTCCTATCGCGTCTCAATAAATGTTGGTGTATTCTATTGGCATATTCGAAAGAAGATAATGGAGACTCCCGTTCCCCCGACAGGCGACGCCTCCAATACAGCCGGTAACAATCGCCGCTCCTCCTGGTACGCGAGCTTCGGATTCCTCTTCCGCGACCTGTTTCTGGCTGTCATTCTGGCAGGCGTTATCATCCTCTTCGTCTACCGCCCGGTCAAGGTGGAAGGCACCAGCATGATGCCGACCCTGTCCGATCAGGAACGCATCTTCATCAACCAATTTGTCTACCGCTTCACTGGCGCCGTCGAACGCGGCGACACCGTCGTCTTCTGGTACCCGCAGGACACCACCAAATCCTACGTCAAGCGCGTCATCGGCCTTCCCGGAGACCGTGTTCGTGTGGACGAAGGCGACGTCTACGTCAACGGCAGCAAGCTTCCCGAAAGCTATGTCCCCGCCGAGTTTAAGGACATGGCCAGCTACCCCGAAATCCGCGTCCCCACCGACCACTACTACGTCATGGGAGACCATCGCTCGTCCTCGAACGACAGCCGCGCTTGGGGCACCGTGCCCCGCCGCTACATCTACGGCAAAGCCGTATTCGTGTACTGGCCGCTTGAGAAGATGGGCACCGTTCGCTAAGCCGTCCGCTGCTGTAACACCCGCCGGCCCGGCAACAAAACCACAAACGCCGTAGCAAAGCACAACGCGCCGCTCACCCAAAACGCCGCCTGATAATTGCCGAACTCCGTCCGTATCGTCCCCGCGCCCACCGCCGCCAGAGCCGCGCCCAGTTGATGCGACGCGCCGATCCAACCGTAGATCACGCCCGTATTCTCGCGTCCAAAACAATCCGCCGTCAGCCGTACCGTCGGAGGCACGGTCGCAATCCAGTCCAGCCCGTAAAAGATCGCGAACCACGCCAGCGCCTTCCCGCCTTGCGCCAACGTCGCAGGCAAGAACAGCAAGGACAGTCCACGCAGCGCATAGTACGTCATCAGCAGATAGCGACTGGGGTACCTGTCGGTCAGCCAACCCGAAGCCGTCGTACCCAGGATGTCGAAGATCCCCATCACCGCCAGCAACCCCGCCGCACGAACCTCATCGATCCCGTAGTCGTGACAGGCAGGAATCAGGTGCGTGCCGATCAGCCCGTTGGTACTCGCACCGCAAACAAAGAAGCTACCCGCCAGCACCCAGAACGCCGGACGCCCCGCCGCAAATCGCAGCGCCGCAAACGGCGCCATCGGCTTTGCCGTACTCACAGGCCTCTCCGCCTTCCAGCCGTACGCCGCAATCCCCATCGCCGCCGGACTGTCGCGCAAACAGATCGCCGCGATCACAAACAGCACCGCCGCCAGCGCAGCCACCAGCAGTACACCCGCGCGCCATCCCGTGGACTGTACCGCCTGTGCCAAGAACGGCAGAAACACCAACTGTCCCGTGGCGTTCGCCGCCGATAACGCGCCCGTCACCAGTCCGCGGCGTTCGTCAAACCACCGGTTCGCGACGATCGCCGCCAGCACCATCGACGTGAACCCAGTACCGATGCCGACCAGCACGCCCCAGATCAGCATCAGGTGCCACTGCTCGCGCATCTGCGTCGAAAGGGCCGCCGAAGCCGCCAGCAGCAACAGCGCGGCGGACACCATGCGACGCAGCCCGAACCGGTCAATCCAGGACGCCGCAAAAGGCCCGATCATCCCGAACAGCGCGATGTTCACTGCCACCGCCGCGGAAATCGACGCGCGCGACCATCCGAACTCCGCTTCAAGCGGCACCATCATCACCGAAGGTGCAGACCGGACACCCGCCGTACAAAGCAGCACCAGAAAGGTCGTGGCGGCGATCACCCAGGCGTAATGAAATCGCATGTACCCGCAGAGTACCACAAAGCGTGTATATGCACGCATCAACCGCAACGTGTGAGAAGATAAGCTCGTGGTGGAACCCTGGCTCGACCCTGTTCTCGGTCCCTGTGCCTGCTCGCAGATTCGGAAGACGGCCCGCGCCGTATCCGCGCTTTATGACGGCTTTCTCGCCAAAGCCGGACTGACGGTCACCCAGTACGCCATCCTCGTGAATATTGCCCGCCGCAAGGACGAAAGCCTCTCGCGTACCTCGCTCGCCGCCCTGCTCGGCATGGATCGCACCACGCTCACTCGCAATCTGCGCCCGCTGGAGCGCGACAAACTCGTCGAGCCCATGCCCTCCGACGACCGCCGTACCAGTCTCATTCGCCTCACCCCTGCCGGTACAAAACGCCTGGCCAAAGCCTTCCGGCAGTGGGAAAAAGTGCAGCGCGACTTCCAGCAGAAATTCGGAGCAACCCGCCTGAACGATCTCGCAAAGTTGCTCCAGTCGGCTTCCGAGACGGCGGCGCACCTTCGCGCGTCCGATTCGCAGGACGCTTGAATTTCCCTAAGATTTGCTAAAGAATTCTTGCATTCTGTAATCTGCTGGTCTAATCTTAAGTAATTTCTCGCCCTGCCACCCCCGCGTGGGTGGCCATGTTCAGCCTTAGCAAGCCCTTCGGAGGGCTGTGCTCTGTTCGCACTGTTCGCGCCTGTCTAAATTAGTTGGGGGTCTCATGAAGCTGCTCGTTTCAACGGCCGGACTGGCCGTTTTCTGCGCATGCGCGATTCTCGCTCAAGTACAGAGCGGTCGCGTTGAGGGCAACGTAATCGACGCGTCGGGTGCATCCATCCCCTCCGCGAAACTCACCATCGTCGAAGAAAAAACACAGATCAAGCAGGAGACCGAGGCAGACGCTTCCGGCTACTTCAGCTTCCCTCTGTTGAAGCCCGGCCTCTACTCGCTCACTGCCGAGGCCCAAGGTTTCCGCAAGTCCACCATCAGCAACATTGAGCTGACCCTTGGTGTGACCCTCAAGCAGGACGTCAAGCTCGAAGTCGGCTCGGTCACCGAAAGCGTGTCTGTCGAAGCCAGCGCCGTACGCGTGCAATCGACAGAAGCCACCATTCAGCGCGCTATCACCTTGCGCGACATCGACACCTTGCCGCAGTTGGCGCGCAACCCCATCGCTCTTGCGTCCTACCAGCCGGGCATTCAGATCAACCCAGCGGACACGAGCTTTTCCAAGATCAACGGCATGCGCCAGGGGTCGAACAACAACACGCTGGACGGCATCGACGTCAACGACTCCGTGCTACCGCGCCTCGGCCTCGCCATGAACGCCGTCAACACGGACTCGGTGGAAGAGTTCCGCATCATCACCAACGGCGCCAAGGCCGAATACGGCCGCAACGGCGGCGGTACCGTGGAAATGATCACCCGCTCGGGAACCAATCAGTTCCACGGCAATCTGTTTGAATACCACCGCAACACCAAGCTCAACGCCAACAACTTCTTCAACAAATCCACCGGTACTCTAACCCCCGCCCCCAAGTTCATTCAGAACCAGTTCGGCGGCTCCATCGGCGGACCCGTGACGATCCCCAAGGTCTACAACGGCAAGGACAAGGCGTTCTTCTTTTTCAACTTCCAGCGCAGCAAGGTGATCCAGCAGGTGGTCCGCAACCGTACCGTACTCACGCCGGACGCCAAGCGCGGCATCTTCGCCTGGACCCCCACCGGCGGAGGCCCCAACCAGACTTTTAACATCATCCAGGCCGACCCCCGCGGCATCGGTATCGACAAAGCCGTCGCCGCCAACCTCGCCCTCCTGCCGGACCCCAACAACCTCGACGTCGGCGACCGCTTGAACACCGCGGGCTATCGCTTCAATGCGCCCGCCAACAACGAAGGCACCCAGTGGACCACCAAGGGCGACTACAACCTGCGGCCCACACATCGCCTCTGGGCTCGCGCCTCCCGCTTCCGTACCTTGACTCCCGCCGACACTCTGAACAACGCGGAAGCAACGTTTCCCGGTCAGCCTTCCGGCTCCCAGGGCGGCCTTCGCTGGGGCTTTGCCGTCGGCTCATCCTGGACCATCACACCGTCGATCGTGAACGAATTCACCGCCGGCTACCAGTCGGCAAGCGTGGAATTCTTCCGTGTACGCGCCTTGCAGAACGGCGCAGCGTTGATCTCTCCCAACCTGTTCACCGCGCCCATCCCCACCGGCTTCGGTTCGGCCCGCAACTCTCCAGTGCGCCAGTTTACCGACAATCTGTCGATCATCCGCGGCAAGCATACCTTCAAGGGCGGCGTCCGCATCTCGCTCACCAAGCAGTACCAGACCTCCGACGCCGGCATCTGGCCGACCTTCAACGTGGCCCTGAGCAACGGTGCCGCCGTACCCGCCAGCATCGGACCACAGGGCAACATCTCCGCTGCCGACCGTACCCGCTTCGAACAGCTCTACAACGACCTGTTGGGACGCATCAGCTCGGTCAGCACAACGTTCTACTCCGATCTCGCGACGTTCTCGCCGGGCAAGCCTCGCGTCCGCAACTTCCTGTTCAACGACCAGGGTTACTACTTCCAGGACGACTGGCGCGTCAACAACCACTTCACCTTGAATCTCGGCCTGCGCTGGGAATACTACGGCCTGCCGCATGAACGCGACGAATTGCAGGGCGTCATCCAGCAGAATGCGCTCATCAGCTCCAACGCCAACATCAGCGACCTGACGGTCGCCCGTGGCACCGCCTGGTACAACAAGGACTTCAACAACTTCTCCCCCCGCTTCGGCTTTGCCTGGGATCCGTTCAAAGACGGCAAGACCTCCGTCCGCGGTTCCTGGGGCATTTTCTATGACCGCGTCATCGGCGCCAGCGCCACCGACGTGGATGGCAACATGCCCGGCTTTGCACAAGCGGTAACCTTGTTCCCCAACGCATCGGGGTCGAGCGACGTTCGCGTCAGCGACAACGCTCCGCTACCCGCGCCCACCGCCACCCCGCAGCTCACTCCGCCCGCCAACCGCAATCTCGGCACCCTGTCGCTGTTCGATCAGAACTTCCGCACGCCGTACGTCATGCAGATGAACTTCACCATCCAGCGCGAGGTTCTGCGCAACACGGTGCTCGAAGTCGGCTACGTCGGCAATCGCGGCATCAAGCAGTTGGCCGACATCAACTGGAACCAGCCTCGCATCTACGACAGCGGATTCCTTGCTGCCTTCCAGGAACTCGCTGCGTTGCGTGCCAATACGCCCGCCACCAACCAGATCGTTCGCATCTATGGTTCCGCGGCCACGGCGGTCAGCACCATCGGCGCCGCCAATCTCACCAACAACGCTGTCGGCAGCGCCGCCAATACGGTGGACACCAACATCATTGCCAACAACATCAACCGGCTCACCAACAACGGCTTCAGCAACTTCCACCTGCGCAACTTCCCGCAGTTCCAAAACGTGGTCGTCGCCACCAACGCTGGCCGTACCTACTACAACTCGCTGCAAACCAGCATCCGCCGTCAAACCGGATCCTTGCGCTTTGCCATCAACTACACCTGGTCCAAAACCATCGACAACATCTCGGTGGACGGCTCCGGCTTTACCTCCCCCTTCGACAACTTCAACCTCGGGCTCAATCGGTCGTTGAGCGATAGCGACCGTCCGCACACCCTGAACTGGACCAGCAGCTACTTCATCCCGTTCGGCCGTGGCAAGCGCTTTGGCGGCAGCATGCCTCGCTGGTTGGATACAGCCATCGGCGGCTGGGAAATCGGCGCGCTCGGCTTTTGGACCTCCGGTCCCACCATGACCGTAAGCTCCGGCTTCGCCACCGGCCCCACCACCAATGCAACGTCCGCCAACTTCAATGGGGACCGTTCCATTGGCACCGTCCAACGGGTCGGCAACGGTGTCCGCTTCTTCTCGGTCGAACAAACCGCGTTGTTCACGCAACCGGCAGCCGGCAGCGTCGGTACCTCGGGACGCAACACCTTCCGTGGACCCCGCTTCTTCAACATGGACCTGTCCCTGGTGAAGCGCTTTAAGGTCACCGAAAAGATGGCGTTCACCTTGCGTGGTGAATCCTACAACGCGTTCAACAACACGAACTTTGCCACGCCCGCTCTGAGCCTGGCGACCCCTGCGACGTTCGGCGTGATTTCCAGCACCAGCGGCAATCCCCGAATCTTCCAGTTGGCCGGCCGCTTCGACTTCTAATTCCCTCGTTTCGTAACTCACTGGTTTCGGGGATGCTTCGGCATCCCCGTTTTTATTTCCTGGCAACACAATTGCTTCATTCCTTGCGAACGGAGCTTGCAATGTCTTTTGGAATCTACTTAGTCGGCTATTTGATCCTGATTTTGGGCCTTGGAATCGGTGCACACCTCATGAACATTCCACCAAAGTGGATTGGGGTGGGAGTTTTGGTAATGATCGGTATCGGCGTCATTTCCGGCGTTTCTTCCACTCGCCAGCGCGACCCTTCGGCTTAAACATTTTTTTAATGTCCTGCACCGTTTTTGGACGATAACTATTGCATGAGTGTGGGTGACTGCACAGTATGCAGTATCAGATCGTCCTGCAAAGCGGACAGCCTGTATTTGTACGCTCCAACGCCGATTTTGTCCACCCGCCTGGAGATCGTTCTGCGGCAGAACGGCTTGCCGTTTCACTCGCAGAATCAGACATTTGCAGTAACTGAGCGGTGCGATCGTGAGCAGCTGTTGCGCACCTTGTTGGAACAGCTTTCGGAGCCGGAAGCCAACGACCTGCGAGTGATGTTTGACCTCACCAACCTGATGGCGGCCACCAGCCTCCCACAGGCCTTGCACCGTGCAAACACGCAATGGTTCGAAGATGCCTTAGTGAGAGATCGATTTACTCACTGGTTCCAGCCGATTGTCGACGTCGCCAACGGACGCATCGCAGGACATGAGTGTCTCATCCGGCTCGAAAAGCAGGACGAGCCCGGAAAGTTCTACAACGGCCAGGACATCATGGACGCGGCTGTCACCCGTGGCGATCTCCACATCTTTGATTCGTACAGCCGCCGCACGGCCATCCGCAACGCCGCGGTCCAGCATAGGACTGGCAAGGTGTTCATCAACTTCACCCCGTCGTCCATCTACGACCCCGCGTTTTGCATGGGCTCCACGCTACAGGCGATGGAAAACACCACCTTCGTCCCGGACGACATCGTCTTCGAGGTCGTCGAATCGGAACGGGTGCGGGATTCCCGCCACCTGCGTAAGATTGCCGATTATTACCGCGAGCGGGGCTTTTCCATGGCCTTGGACGATGTCGGAACCGGAGCCAATTCCTTGCAGACCTGGGCCGACATTCAGCCCGATTACGTCAAGCTCGACAAGTCCCTGGTGTGGAACTACAAGAGCGACATCGGCCGCAAGACCATCTGCAAACTCGCCGAACTGGCAGCGGACACGGGCATTGCCGTGATCGCCGAAGGCGTGGAAACAGCGGAAATGCGCGATGTCCTCCGCGAATGCGGCGTGAGCCTGATGCAGGGCTACTTCTTCGGCCGCCCGCAGGCCAAAATGCTCGAAAGCCTCTAACTACAAAAGCAAAAGGAGCATTCGGTGGTTAGCCGATGCTCCTTTTTGTACTGCTACCGCCGAAGCGGCGTTTACTTCTTCGCCGCGAGCTTTTCGCGCATTTCCTTCAGCACGGCCTTACGGCTGAGCTTGATCTTGTTGCCTTCGAGCGCCAGTACCTTCACCTGGATCTGGTCGCCTTCGTTCAACTCATCGCGAACCTGCTTCACGCGGTTTTCCGAAATTTCGCTGATGTGCAGCAACCCGTCCGTACCCGGGAAGATCTCGACAAAGGCGCCGAAGTCCACAATGCGGACCACTTTGCCCAGGTAGATCTTGCCGATCTCGGCCACTGCCGCGATATCGCCGATCAACTGCATCGCCTTCTCCGCTGCGGTACCGTCCGCCGCAAAGATGTTGATCGTGCCGTCGTCGTTGATATCGATCTTGCAGCCCGACTGTTCGACGATGCTGCGGATCATCTTGCCGCCCGGCCCAATCACCTCACGAATCTTATCCGTCGGAACCGTCATGGTAAAGATTCGCGGTGCGAACTTGGACAACTGCGGACGCGGCTTATCGAGCACCGCATCCATCTTGTCCAGCAGGAACAAGCGCGCATCCTTGGCCTGCGCCAGAGCTTCACGCATGATCGCCGTGGACACGTTGGTTACCTTCAGGTCCATCTGCAGGGCAGTGATGCCGCTGCGCGTACCCGCAACCTTGAAGTCCATATCGCCGTAGTGATCTTCAGCGCCCGCGATGTCGGTGAGAATCGCGTAGTTCGAAGCATCTTCACTCACGACCAAGCCCATCGCGATACCGGCCACCGAAGCGGTAAGCGGTACACCGGCGTCCATCAGCGCAAGGCAGCCGCCGCACACCGAAGCCATCGACGACGAACCGTTCGATTCCAGAATGTCGCTCACCACGCGAAGCGTGTAGGGGAACGTCTTCTGGTCCGGCAGCACGTACGACAGTGCGCGCTCGGCCAACAGACCGTGGCCGATTTCGCGGCGGCCCGGCGATCCCGAGCGGCCCGTTTCGCCCACGCTGAACGGCGGGAAGTTGTAGTGCAACATCCAGCGCTTCGACGTCACCGTCGGGTCCAGCAGTTCAATGCGCTGTTCGTCGTCGGTGGTGCCGAGCGTGGCGCTCACCATGGCCTGCGTCTCGCCACGGGTGAACAGAGCCGAACCGTGTACGCGAGGCAGCAGCGTGGTCTCGATGTCGATCTGGCGGATCTGGTCGAACTTGCGGCCGTCCGGACGGCGGCGCGCCTTCAACATATCTTCGCGGAAGATCGATTCCTTCAACCGGTCGAACAGTTCGCCGGCTTTGGCGCGATGCTCATCCAAATACTCTTCGCCTTCGAACAACGCCTTGGCCTTGGCCTTGGCTTCGTCCACGCGAGCGTAGCTTTCGATTTTGGGGTACTTTTCCGTGTTCATCGCATCGCGCAGCTCTTCGGTGAGCGCGGCAGCGATCTTGGACATCATGTCCTGGTTCACGGGTTCGGGCTTGTAATCCCACTTCTTCTTGCCGGCCTTGGCGACAAGTTCCTTGATCGCCGCAGCGATGGTCTTGCAGCACTGGTGGCCGAACTCGATGGTGTCGATCACCTGATCTTCGCTGGCCTGATTGGCGCCAGCTTCCACCATCACGATGCCTTCTTCCGTACCCGCCACAACAATGTTCGTCGTGGAGGCTTTGGCCTCTTCGTAAGTGGGCAGCGCGACCATCTCACCGTTCACCAGCGCCACGCGGAGACCCGGGCAGATGTGGTGGAACGGGATGTCGGAAATGGCCAGCGCGGCAGCAGCGCCGATGCTGGCAAGCGGAGCGGGATCGTTCAACGGATCAGCCGACATCACCAGGGCGATGATCTGCGTTTCGTTGAGGTAGCCTTCGGGGAAAAGCGGACGCAGCGGACGGTCAATCATCCGGCTGGTGATAATTTCTTTTTCTTGCGGACGGCCTTCGCGCTTGATAAAGCCACCGGGATAACGGCCGGCAGCGTACGTATATTCGCGATAGTCGACAGTGAGGGGGAAGAAGCTCTGGCCGGGCTTCGGCTTGGTAGCGCCGCAGGCCGTAACAAGAACAACGGAGTCGCCTTCGCGAACAACTACCGAGCCGTTCGCTTGCTTTGCGACTTTGCCGGTTTCAATCGTGACTTTCCGGCCCGAGAGTTCAATCTCGACAGTATGGATCATTCTCAAAATTCCTTTCGCGCAGAGAAAGGTGTCGCCTTCCTCGCGGATGCGATCGCGGTATGAGAATGGAGATGTATTAGGAACAGTTCCCTGCACAAGGGAACCGGATGCCGTTTTACCACCACAAGTGAACCGCCGGACGCGGACGGCTCACTCCGACCAACCGTACCTGGGTACGGTTTAGCGGCGGATGCCCAAGCTGGTGATCAGCGTCTTGTAGCGTTCCGGGCTGTGGGCTTTCAAGTAGTCCAACAGCCGCCGGCGGCGGGCCACCATCGTCAAGAGGCCACGGCGGGAATGGTGATCCTTCGCGTGGGTCTTAAAGTGTTCGGTGAGTTCCAAAATCCGCTGACTGAGCAACGCTACCTGGACCTCTGGCGAACCGGTGTCGGTCTTGTGAGTGCGATACTTCGAAATCGTCTTCGTCTTAGCTTCGGCCGCCAGTGCCATTGGGACTACAATACTCCTCGTCTTACCTTAATCTTTTTCATCCACAGGATAGCAGGGGAAGTCGCGAAACTGCAACTTTCTCGAAGCACGGTAAGGGAACCGCGGATCTCAGGTATGCGCACAGGCAGGAATGCCCACGCGGCGTGGATACCTTCAAGATACCGCACACTGGGCCGGTTTGTCTTGTGATACGCTCACCGCACCTGTCATGTCCCAGTACCGCATCGACCCCGCGCAGCGCCGCCTGACCGTTCGCGGTCCGCAAACCGAAGCGGAGTGGGATCGCCTCTTCGATTATTTAGAAGAACAAGGCCTCACCGGTCTCGAAGCCGAAGGCCTCACCGACGCCGCGCTCGCCAGGCTAACCGCGCGCCACAACCTCACTTACCTGAACCTCGGTGCTGGACCTCTGCTTACCAACGCCGGCACCTGCAGCATCGGCCGGATGCCCGCCCTGGAGCACCTGGAACTCGGCGGCTGGAAGTGCCCGATCACGGCCGAAGGCTTCGAGTTCCTGCAGGACCTGCCGAACCTCCGGTGCCTCCATTCCCCCTGGACCCGAGGCCTCACCGATCATGTCTTGCCGCATCTCGCCGGTTGCGACAAACTGCACGAAATCGACCTTCTTGGCACCCCCACCGGCGACGGGGTGATCACCGCACTGTCCGGCAAGCGCGAGTTGCGTTACCTCACCTGCGGCCCAGCGGTCACCGACGCGGGCATCGCCGCCTTGCACGACATCCCGTGCTTCAAGACCTGGATGGGTGGCGAAGAGTTCTTCGAACTAACTGGTTGGACCGCCAAGCCCAACCACTTGATCCTCGATGGCCCGTTTACCGACGACGGTTTACGCCGACTCCGTGGCCTCGAAGGCTTGTTTGGACTCACGTTCTTCTGGCATTGCCCGAACTTTACGTCCCAAGGCCTCACTGTGCTGCAGGGCCTGCCACGCCTTGCGTTCCTGGGCTGTCAGGACGCCCATTGTGACGACACGGCCATGCGCCACATCGCCGCAATTCCAGGGCTCAAAATGCTGATGGGGCAAGGTGCCGTCGCGTACCGATCGCAGTCTTCAGATTTTGAGCAAGCTGCACAGTCTGGAGTCGGTTGAGCTGTCGCAGTGCCCGGGCATTACCGACGCTGGTATCGCACACCTTGCGACACTTCCCAACCTAAAGAAGATATCCATGGGTGGACTTGCCAACGTCACTCCCAAAGCGATTGGTCTGTTTGGTCCAGCGGTTCGCGTCAACTACGACGTTTAGGGGCGGAACCGCCGCGCCAGGCGCCATTCCGCCAGATACGAAGCGGCAAGCATTGCGGCGATCCCCGCCCCCAGGTACCCGCCCACTACGGCCCAATCGGCCGATGCGGGAGGATTGGCGCCATAGCTTCGCAGAACTTGAATCGGGGCGAATGGCCGCGTGGAAGGCATGATGCTGAAAAGCCCGGAAAGCAATGTTGGCAGCATCCATCCCACCGCGATGCCCGCCCAGAAGTTCGATACCAGCGACCCTCCGAGCATTGAACAGCCATAGCCAGCGATACCCAGCGCAATGCTGATGGTCAAGAAGGACACGGACTTGGGAATCACGAACTCCGGAAAAAAGAACTCGTGGATGGCATTCATCAACATGCTGGGGGCCGACGCAAGAACCACGGCCAGTACCGTACCCATCAGCGCGCGCATCATGTTGACGTGCAGTTCGCGCACCGGCAGCACACGCGTAAACGCCTGTCCGCCCAAGCGGCGTTCCCACAGCAAGCTGCCCGCGCCAAGCACCGCATAGGCGATGGCCCACACGCGGATCGACCCATCATAGAGATCAAAGGTCGAAGGGTTCACCGCGCGGCCTCGTTCCACCGCGTCGCGCATGCGGTCAACGGCAAGCCAGGAATTGAGACTGACCAGGAAAAAGCACCCCAAAAAAGCGGCGCGAGCCTCGCGCCAGACCTTTAGAGCCAGTGCCCAAAAACGTATCGACGGAAAACGCATTAGCGCAAAGCAACGGGCCTAAACGAAGCGCGACAACAACGTGGTGAGCGACATCGATTCGATCTGCACCGAGAGAGCACCCAGTTCCGGAAGCACCGCCTCCAGTTCTTTTGCGTCGCTGGTTTGCGACACCACCCACTCGGCCAACTGATTCTCGACCCTCGAATGTTCGATGCCGTCGATTGGGAGTGAGGATAGCATAGTGGGCCGCGCAAACCGTGCCGTCACCAGGCGCCAGTCGCGCATCACGTTTTCTACTGATACCGACGCGGCCACGCGGCCATTGCGAAAGAAGATCGCGTGGTCGGCCACCGTCTGCATGCGTTCGGGGTTGTTGGTGGCGATGATCAACGACACGCCCTCTTCCGCGGCCGCTTCCACCAGCGCCTGCAAGAGGTCATGGTTGGAGCCGGGGTCGAGGTCGTCAAAAGGCTCATCCAGGATGAGGATGCGCGGCTGATGGGCCATCGCAAGCGTGGCGGAAAGCAGCGTACGGCTGGCTGGGGAAAGATCGCGGACCTTATAGTGAGGCCGCAGGTTAAAGCGGTCGAGCAGGCGCGATTCGAGATAATCCCGCCATTCGGGGTAGAAGGCACGGGTAAAGCGGCACATCTCTCCCACGGAGAAATTGCCGTAAAGCGTCTTGTTTTGGGGGACAACGCCGCACTGCTGCCGGATGCGGGTGGCTTCTAGGGGATCTTGCGGGTCGAGGCCAAGGGTTTCGAGTTCGCCGGACTGACGCGGCCTGAGGCCCAGGGCCGTCTCGAGGAAGGCTGACTTCCCGGAGCCGGTACGGCCGATTAAGACCGTACTGGTTCCGGCAAGGATAGTAGCATTTACGCCTGTGAGAAGTTCGCGCGAATCCGCGCAAACCGTCAGCCGTGAGGCTCTAATTACTGTTGACGGCGTGGGCATGCGTTGTCGATGCCTCCACCGGACCAGCAGCAATTAACTCCGCCTCGAACATGCGGCGGATCTCTTCATGTGAGCAACCTTCAGCTCTAAGATTCGCGACCACAGACTTTACCTGTTCGGACGCGATCCGGATTTTTTCCGGCTTTTCGGTTGATACCCACTGGGTCCTGACGTAAGCGCCTGAACCCATCCGCAAATCGATGACGCCCTGGTGTTCGAGTTCCGTATAAGCCTTAATGACAGTATTCGGGCTGATCACCAGCTGCGTCGCGAGGTTGCGAACGCTTGGCAGCGCATCGCCAGGGCGCACCACACCGGTTTCGATGAGATGCTTGACCTGTTCGATGATTTGCAGATAAACGGGAAGTCCTGTTGAGGAGTTTATCTTAATCATGCCCCCACTGTATCACGGCCATCCGGTGCAGTATTGCTGCCTTTCTGTGGTACGGTTTAGGTGCTTTGTCTAGGTGCGGAAACCGTTTGTGCGCGCACGATTGCGCACTTTGGAGCAACAACGGGGGCGTTGTCGAGCTTATTGCCCGCATGCTAAATTAGAAAATTCGGAAGTACAAGGTTGTTGCCTACCAGTGTGCCCAAACGTCCGCTAAGCGGAGCTAGTAAGGGAAGCTCGCCGATTTCCGACACGATTGGATTCTCAATACATATATGACTGCTACTGCTGCCGAGGTCGTTGGCCGGGTTATTCAGGTCGCCGGTCCCGCCGTCGACATTCAATTCCCAGAAGGCCAAATTCCCGTCATTAATACGGCTGTGCGCATCACCAGCGAGGGCTTCGACGTCCCCGAGCCGGTGAACATCATCGTTGAGATCGCCCAGCATATCGGCGAAAGCCGCGTGCGCGCCATCGCGCTGCAGCCCACCGACGGTCTGGTCCGTGGCATGAAAGCCGAATCGCTCGGCCGCCCCGTGACGGTGCCCGTGGGCAAGGAAACGCTCGGCCGCGTGCTCAACGTGATCGGCGAACCGGTGGACGGCATGGGTCCTGTGCCGACCGAGAAGCGCTTGCCGATTCACCGCGAAGCGCCCAAGTTCGACGAGCAGTCCACCAACCTGCAGATGTTCGAAACGGGCATCAAGGTTATCGATCTTCTTGAACCCTACCTCCGCGGCGGTAAGATCGGCCTGTTCGGCGGCGCCGGCGTCGGCAAGACCGTCGTCATCATGGAACTGATCAACAACATCGCGCTCAAGCACGGTGGTGTGTCGGTGTTCACGGGCGTCGGCGAACGTACCCGCGAAGGCAACGACCTTTGGATGGAAATGCAGGAGTCCGGCGTTCTCGATCCGAAGGACTGGACCAAGTCCAAAGTGGCGCTGATCTACGGCCAGATGACGGAGCCCCCAGGCGCGCGTCTCCGCGTGGCGCTCACCGGCCTGACCGTCGCCGAGTACTTCCGCGACGAAGAAAAGCAGGACGTGCTGCTGTTCGTGGACAACATCTTCCGCTTCACCCAGGCCGGTTCCGAAGTATCGGCGCTGCTGGGCCGCATGCCTTCGGCCGTGGGTTACCAGCCGAACCTGGCATCGGAAATGGGTATTCTGCAGGAACGCATCACGTCGACCACCAGCGGTTCGATCACCTCGGTGCAGGCCATCTACGTGCCCGCCGACGACTACACCGATCCGGCTCCGGCAACGACCTTTGCCCACTTGGACGCGACGACGCAGCTTTCCCGCGCGATTTCGGAACTCGGCATTTATCCCGCTGTGGACCCGCTCACTTCCACCTCGCGCATTTTGGACCCGCGCATCATTGGCGACGAGCACTACAACACGGCGCAGGCCGTGAAGCAGATTCTGCAGCGTTATAAGGACCTGCAGGACATCATCGCCATCCTGGGTATCGACGAACTTTCGGACGAAGATCGCCGCACGGTGGATCGCGCCCGCAAGATCCAGCGCTTCCTGTCGCAGCCGTTCCACGTGGCCGAGCAGTTTACGGGTCGCGCCGGCAAGTACGTGAAGTTGGCGGACACGGTTCGCAGCTTCAAGGAAATCGTCGAAGGCAAGCACGACGACCTGCCGGAACAGGCGTTTTACATGCAGGGTGCAATTGAAGACGTGCTGGCGGAAGCCGAGCGTCTCAAGAAGGGCTAACCCCAGTGGCGGAAACATTTCTGCTGGAAATTGCGACTCCCGAAAAGTCGCTGCTGAAGGAGCAGGTAACCGAAGCGCAGATTCCTGGCGCCGACGGTTACCTGGGCATCCTGCCGCAACACGCGGCCCTGTTGTCGCGCTTGAAGCCCGGTGTGTTGACGTTCGTCACCACGGACGGCAAAGAGCATGCGATCGCCGTGCATGGCGGCTTTCTGGAAGTGAAAGACAACCATGCGCGCTGCCTGGTGGATCAAGCCGAGCGCGCGCAGGAGATCGACTTGACTCGCGCCGAGCAGGCGCAGAAGAAAGCTCTGGAACAGTTGAACAATCAGGGCATCGACCTGGACATCGGCGATGCGTTGGCGGCAGCGATGCGCGCTGAGGCTCGCATTGAAGCGGCTCGTAAAGCTAGCAAGTAAAGCGGCGATTTTTACCGTTTAGAAGTTCGCAAACCGCGGCGGCTGATTTTGTGTCTCATCATCGGGACATGACGATCTCAGCAGTCGCGGTTTTCTTCTTTGCGGCCAGCACGGTTGCCAAAAGTATCGAAGAGGACGTAGCGGCCAAGGCCCGCGCCATCAAGCCCGGCCGCAAGGTAGAGGTCACGCTGGTGACCGGCGAAAAGGTCATCGGCAAGCTCGGATCTGTACAGGGTGATCAGATTGTTGTCGGCACCCGAACATTCCCCGCGTCCGATCTGAAAAAGATCAAGCCGAAGATGACGCGAGGCGAAAAGTGGGCGGTCGGGCTAGCGATTTACGGGGCAATTGTCGGCGTCGTCGCACTGACTTTGGGCGGCTAGGTACCCAAAATGGGTATCTGAGTACCCATTATGGGTACAACACTGCAAAACATCATCCTGTTGATTCAGAACGATTTGTTTGTCTGAGCGGCTCGCATTCGTCCTCTACGCAGACCAATGTTTCCAGGCATCGCGCCTGGATTGCAAAAGCGCCGCGGGCACTTGCGGATCCCGATCCGTCTCCCAACGCCGCCCGTCGACCAGGGTCTGATACGAGCGGATCGTGAAGTTCTCATCGAGAATGAAGAACCTCTTTCCGAAGCGCAGGAACCAATCGCCGCAGAAACCGCAGTGGTACCGGAAAATGCGTCCCTGTTCCCAGCCGAAGACTTCCGGCTTGATCCAGCGGTAAGCGTCCGTCTTCTTGCACGAACTACACGGCGGAAAGGTGTGGAAACGTCGGGTCAGGCCAAGAGCCAGCGCCCACACCAGCATCGGAACCCCAAGCCACACCGACAGAACCAGTATCCACTTCGTCGCGAAGATCAGCGCGATGTAGGCGCCCTGCGGGAAGCGGTCTTGCATCCACGGGCGCGCATAGCCGGCGACTTCGAGCGCCAGGTACGCGCTCAGCGTCACCCAGAGGAGCAGCGCAAGAAAGCGCGACCGCCGGCTCAGCACACGTATGCCGAAGCCGTGCAGGAAGTACCGAAAGCTTCGGCAGTTTTCTTGCTGCTGCATCACATCCGTTCATGCGCGGGCTTGTTGAGGTATTCGCGGAGCTTGCGGGCCGTTGCTGGTCCCACCACCGACGCCAGCGCCTGCTCCTCTGCTTCGCGCACTTTATCGAGGCTTCCGAAGTGGCGCAGGAGCTTGGTTAACGTCACTTTGCCGATGCCGGGGACGGATTCGAGTTCGGACGTCATGCGGCTGGCGTTGCGGCGCGTACGATGGAACGTCACCGCGAACCGGTGGGCTTCGTCTCGGATCGTTTGCACCACGTGCAATACGGGCGAGAACTTGTCGAGCTTGATCGGCTCGGACTCTTGTCCCAAGACGTAAATCCACTCTTCGCGCTTGGCGATCGAGGCCAGCGGCTGATTGATGACGCCGATGGCTTCCAGCGCTTCCGCCGCGGCGTGTAGCTGTCCGAGGCCGCCGTCGATCAGGATCAGGCTGGGGAATTTGGTGCCTTCTTCGAGCAGCTTTGCATAGCGCCGGGTGACGACCTCGTGCATGCTGGCAAAGTCGTTATTGCCGACCACCGTGCGGATGATGAACTTGCGGTAGTCGGCCTTCTTCATCTTGCCGTCCTCCCACACCACCATGGACGCGACCTTGTCCGTGCCCTGGATGTGCGAGATATCGAAGCATTCGATGCGGAAGATCTTTTCCGGCAGGTTGAGCGTTTCCTGCAGCGCCTCCTGAATCGCCGCCGACGACGGTTGTAGCACACGGAATCGCGAATCGAAGCTGTGTTTGGCGTTGGTTTCGACGAGCGACAGCATGGCCTTTTTCTGTCCACGCTGTGGCGAATGGATTTCTACTTTGCGGCCGCGCTTTTCGGTGAGCAGGTCTTCCAGCGGTTCGAGATCTTCGAACTCGATTGGCACGTGGATGATACGCGGGATGTACTGCTGGTTGAGATAAATCTGCTTGATCAGTGAAGAGATCATTTCCTGGGGATCGAACTCGATTTGATCTTCAAAGAAGTACTCGCGGCGGTCGACGATTTTTCCTTTGCGCAGTGTGAACAGATTGACGGCGATGAGCGGAGGCTCGGCGTAGTAGGCGAAGATATCGATGTCTTCGCCGTCGACGGCGTCCATCTTCTGGCGCTGCTCCATCTCTTCGACGGTGGACAGCAGGTCGCGCAGGGCGGCCGCGCGTTCGAATTCCAGGTTCTCGGCGGCTTCTGCGATTTCGAGGCGCAGTCCTTTCCCTAGTTCGCTGTGGCGGCCTTCGAGAAACATGCGGACGTTCTTTACCGCATTGGCGTAGGCTTCCTGCGTGGTGAGGCCTTCTACGCAGGGGCCCAGGCAGCGGCCGATGTGGTACTGCAGGCAGGGGTGCGAATGCTTCTTGCTGAAGTCCACGCGGCACGATGGCACCTTGAACGCGCGGTGGATGAAGTGTACGAGGCGGTGTGCCAGATTGCCCGGAAAGTACGGTCCAAAGTAGGTGGAGCCGTCTTTGAAGAGACGGCGTGTGACGTAGACGCGAGGGTACTGTTCGCCGGTGAGCTTGATGGATGGGTAGGTCTTGTCATCGCGCAGCAGGATGTTGAAGCGGGGCTTGTGCTGCTTGATGAGGTTGTTTTCGAGCGCGAGGGCTTCTTTTTCGTTGTCGACCTGAATGAACTCGATGTCGCGCGCTTCGGCGATGAGGGTGCCGGTCTTGGAATCGGCCAGGCGGTCTTCATTGAAGTAGCTGCGGACGCGGGCGCGGAGGTTCTTGGCCTTGCCGACGTAGATGATGGTGCCGTTGGCGTCCTTGTACAGGTACACGCCGGGCAGCAGGGGCAGCTTAGAGGCTTTTTCACGTAACTCGGCTGAGGGAACGATCACAGGGGTCGGGGGCTATACTGAGATTGTGGCACGCGTACTGTTCGCGACTCTTTTGTTGACGCTCGCCCCGGTCCTTTTTGCGCAGGAAAAATCTGAGCAGCAAGAGGAAAAGAAGCTGAAACAGCGTCCACCGGTTGCGGTGGAAGAGCCCCCTGAAGAAGACGAGTCGTCGAAGCCAAAAGAGTACATCCTGAATCCGCTGCAGGCGGAAAAGGAATTGCGGATTGGCAATTTCTACGCCAAAAAGGGCAGTTTTCGGGCGGCTGCACAACGCTATCAGGAAGCGACGATGTGGAATCCTACATCGGCCGAGGCGTTCTTGAAGCTGGCCGAGGCGCGAGAGAAGTTGGCGGATTGGAAGTCCGCCAAAGTTGCGTATCAGAAGTTTTTGGAACTGGAACCCGACAGCAAGCAGGCGCCGGAGATCCAGAAGAAGCTAGCTTCGAAAAAGCCGTAGCAGCGGTACGATCAGCGCACCGTTTACAACGATGAACGCCAGGTAGCCTTGGATGGCCCAGGTCTGCCATTTGGGGCGGTTCTGCCGTGATTCTGGCGACTTCCACCACCAAGCTACGTCGAATGCCCAGAGCAGGGTGAAGGCGTAGTTGCAATACAGCCCGCTGCCTCCGAAATCCACGCCATAGAGTTCACGAGTCTGGCGCGCGGTGTCTTCATAGGCGGCTTGATGGCTCCAATGATGGACGTAGTGGAACGCGGCGAACACGTGCGCGAGGTAGAGGGCGAGGCCTGCGGTCCAAAGGGCTCGGCTGCGGCGCCGTAGGGCGGTGAGATAGCAGGCGGTGGCGAGCCAGATGGTCCAGACCAGGAGAGCCAAGTTAACATAAGCATCGCATGTACTATGGCTGGGTCAACCTCGCGCTGGCCGCTTTGGCGATGGTCGCAACGTTGCCTGGGCGTACGCAGGGCTTGGGTTTGGTCACCGAGCCTCTGATCGCGGAACTTGGGATTTCGCGGGTCGACTTTGCCACCATCAACCTTTGGGCGACGCTGATCGGCGCGCTGTTTACCTTTCCGTTTGGCCGCTGGGTGGATCGCCTTGGACCTCGCGCGGTGACGGCGGCGCTGCTGGCGTTGCTTGGCAGCACGGTGATTTGGATGAGCGGTACACAGGGGTTTTGGCCGCTGGCGGCGGCGGTGACCTTGACGCGTGGATTCGGGCAAAGCGCGCTTTCGGCGGCTAGCTTGGCGCTGGCCGGGAAGTGGTTCGCCAAGCGATTGAACCTGGCGATGGGGATCTTTGCGCTGCTTGTGGCGATGGGCTTTATTGGGGCGTTTCCCGGTGTTGGCGCGGCTGTGACGTCGTATGGCTGGCGTCGCGCCTGGCTTGGTGTGGGTGTCGCTTTGCTGGCGATCGCGCCGGTTGCCGCGTTGCTGATTCGTAATCGTCCACCGGCGGCTTCTGAAGGTGACGTGGAGGAATTGGGTCGATCGCCCGAGGACATGACGCTTGAGGAAGCTTTGCGTACGCCGGCGTTTTGGGTTTTCGGTTTGTCCAGCGCTTTGTTCGGGCTGGTCTATTCGGGGATCGCGCTGTTCAACGAGTCGATCCTGGCGCAGCGGGGCTTTGATGCCGGCGTGTACCATCGCACGTTGGTGATCAGCACCATGCTGGGTCTGTTGGCGAACTTTGCGGGAGGCTGGGCGGCGCAGAAGTGGGACATCCGCAAGCTCACCGGGATTGGCATGGGCGTGCTGGCGCTGTCTCTGGTGCTGCTGCCTGCGGTTACGTCGTTGACGCACGTGGATGTGTACGCCGGGCTGATGGGCATCGCCGGGGGCATTGTGACGGTGGTGTTCTTTTCCGTGTGGGGGCAGGCGTTTGGGCGCAGCCATCTGGGGCGCATTCAAGGGTTCGCGCAGATGCTGACGGTGCTTGCTTCGGCTGTGGGTCCGTTGCTGCTGGCACGGACGTTGGAAGCTACGGGATCGTACGATTCGATCTTTCACCTGCTGGCTGTGCTGGTTGCGTTGCTTGGCGTAGCGTCGTGGATGGCGCCGATGCCGCAGCGTGCGGCTAGAGGCCTTGCAGGAACGGGTTTCGACGCTTCTCCCGCCCGATTGTAGTGTTGGGGCCGTGGCCGCAGACGACGGTGGCGTCCTCGGGCAACGGTAGCAACTGGCCTTTGATGGACTTCATGATCTGGCGGCCGTCGCCTCCTGGCAGGTCGGTACGGCCGATCGAATCCTTGAACAACGTGTCGCCGGCGACTAACGTGTTTTCGGCGGGAATCCACAAAGAAATGCTGCCTGGGGTGTGTCCGGGGGTGTGGAGCACGTGGAAGTCCGCATCGCCGAGCACGACCTTGTCGCCATCTTGCGCCTGGTGGTCGATGCCGGTTTTTTCGGGTACGGCCATGCCGAGCCATCCGGCTTGCATGTCCAGACGGTCGTAGAGCATTTGGTCGCGGCCGTTCATGTGTACGGGGGCGCCTGTTTCTGCTTTGAGCTTGGCTGCGCCGCCGATGTGGTCGATGTGCGCATGGGTGATGATGATCGCCTTGAGCTTGAGTTGGTGCTGATTGAGCACGGCCAGTACGGCGTTGACGTCGTCACCGTCGCCGGGGTCGATGACGATGGCTTCGCGGGCGGTTTCGTCGCCGAAAATCGAACAATTGCATTGCAGTGCGCCGAGCGGAAGAATTTCTACGATCACGTGTGAAACCATGGTAGTAGGACTATGGATACTCCCGCTATTGCAAGCCGCGCTGTACACATCATTTCTGTAGCGCTGCTGATTGGGGCCGCTATGTACGGCTCCGCGACGCGCTCGGCGATTTCGAGCGCTTACCGTTCTCGCATTTACCTGGGCCTTGCTCTGCTGGTTGCGACTGGCCTTTACAACCTGATTGCACGAGGTACGCCGCTGCCGCAGGGTTACCACATGTGGTTCGGCATCAAGATGCTGTTTGCTCTGCACATCCTGGCGGTTTACCTTTTGATCGCGCTGGGTCGTGGTGACGAAGCGAAGCAGCGGCGCTGGCTGCATGGCATTGCCGGGTCCGGGATCATTTCGATCTTTTTGGGCGTGGTCATCGCCCACATGGCGTAAGGCAGACGGATGACGGGCTATAACGAACTTCGCAACAGTGCGGCGTGGATCGATCTTTCGTCGCGCGGCAAGATCCGGGTGACGGGTGAAGATCGTGCGCGGCTGCTGCATGCCATGACCACGAATCAGGTGCAGGGCGTGGAGCCGGGTACGGCGTCGTACGGGTTCTTTTTAAGCGCGCAGGGGCGCATTCTGGCCGATGTCTGGATCGTGTTTCGTCCGGATGACCTGATCCTGATCACCGAGCCTGAGACGCGGCAGAAGGTGTACGACCACCTCGATCAGTACATCATTGCCGATGATGCGTACCTCGAAGATGTCACTGACCAGTTGGCGTTGATTTCAATTGAGGGTCCTACGGCAGGGACTTTGGAGTTGCCGATTACCGCTACCGGGTTGCCGGGTGGATCTGTGCTGATGGATGCTGGGGCGAAACCGGCTTTTGTTGGGGAGCTTGGGCTTTGTGAGGCTGATGCCGAGGCGGTGCGTACGGTCAGGCTGGAGACGGCCAAGCCTCGTTATGGCGAGGAGATCAGCGAGCGCTTTCTGGTGCAGGAAACCGGCCAGATGCAGGCGGTGAGCTTTACCAAGGGCTGTTATTTGGGGCAGGAGATTGTGGAACGGGTGAGGTCGCGAGGGCAGGTCCACCGGCATTTGCGTGGGGTTCGCATTGATGGCTCTGAGGTACCGGAGGCGGGCGCGAAGCTGACGGGCGGTGTGGACAACAAGGAGATGGCAGAGCTGGTGTCTGCGGCCTATTCACCGGCGTTGGATCGCGTGGTGGGGATGGCGTACGTGAAAACAGAAGCGGCGAAGCCCGACTTCGAGCTTCGCCTGCTGGATCGTGTGGCGCGAGTTGTGTGAGGCGGTTGCTTATTCCTGCTCAGCGAGCAGAGCGGTAGCTGCCCGGGTGTGCTCGCTGCGGAAGTAGGCGCTCTTGCCGAGGTTGCGGAAGAAGGCTCCGGCAACGCCGGATGCCACAGGGCCGTTGACCGCGCGTCCGCCGGTGAGCATCACGACAGCCACCAACTTCTGATTACCGATTTGGTTGAACGATGCGAACCAACCCATGTGGGTGGGCGAGGACGTATCGGTGCAAGTGCCCGTCTTGCCGTACAGCATGCCGTAGGGGGCGTCTTCCTGGTTATAGGCGGCGCGGCGGGCGGTGCCGAACTCGACGGCGCCCATCATGCCGGGCAGCATGTCCTGCACGGAGCTTTCGATATTGAGTTGACGCTTCACCATCGGCTTGAAGTTGCGGATGGCGTCGGACGTGCGCGGGTACTGCAGGTAGTGCAGGGTGCCGTTGTTGGCGATGGCGCCGACCATCGCGGCCAGGTTGAGCGGCGTCATCTTGAAGCCGTGGCCGAAGCTGCACATCATGCCGACGCCGTCGCCCTTTTCCGGGGAATCGACGATCGAGCCGGGGGTCTCTTCGGGGATGTCAAAGCCGGACTTTTCGCCCAGGCCGTACATGCGGGCGTAGTAGGTGACCTTGTCGAAGCCCATCTTCTGGCCGAGCACGGCGAAGTACGCATTGTCGGAGCGGGCCAGTGCGTCCGTCATGTCCAAACGCACGCGGCGGGAGATGGCGACCTGCGTGGTGCGATCCACCAAGCCTTCGCTCAAGGCGGCGAGCGAGGTCATCAACTTGATGGTGGAGCAGGGGGTGAAGCCACCCTGGAACGCAAGCTTCTGATTGACGACGGTGAGGACGCGGCCAGTGGAAGGATCGGTGACGACCAGCGACCCGTTGAAGTTGCCGAGCGCGTCTACGGCAGCCTGGCGAACGACAGGATCGTCCCAAGTGGTGTCATCGCCGCTGGCGGGGTCCGAAAAATTGGGGGCCTTCCAAGGGTCATAACGGCGGACCGTGCGACCTGCGCGGCGGCTGGAGGCCGACAACGGGCGCTTGGTCTTGGAGGCAGTATGTTTGCTCTTGGATGCTGCAGCCGCCGATGACACGGTGGCTTTGGATTTACTGCGGGCTGCCGGCGTGGCGGCAGGCATGAGGCTTGCGATCAGTAAGAAGAATGCGACGCAGAGTAGCTTTTGCAACGGTTACATACCATCCCGTAGGAGTCTTATCGGCGGCAATACGCCGGTACTGCAATAACAATGGCCCCGGTTCTCAGCTTACGGTGCTGCTCCCAGCTTTACGGCGATGTTGTTAGTGTGCGATATCCACAAGGCCGCCGTCAACTTTGATGGCTTATTTTTCTGCAACATGCCGACCCCTGCGATATGATGGCGGCCATGTCTGCGCTGGTTGTCGCTGCCGCCGTCGCTCTGCTTCATGCACAGGACGTTCCCCGCATTACAAACGACGGGACGATCAACTCGGTTCTGATCGGCCGTTCAACGGCGATTTACCGTCCTCCGGCCGGTGTATCCGGTACATTTGATGGCACTTTGCTGGTGACGAGCGCTCGCCGGGATCTGCTCCCTATGACGGCGGCCAGGGAACTTACGGTTCCGAAGAATGAGTTCCAGTATTTTGCGAACCCAGCCGCGTTCTGGGAGCTGTTCTGGGAAGCGCGCTTTCATGATTACGATGCGCGGCAGAGCCGTTGGCCTGTCGCGGCGGCAAAAGCAGGCAAAGTAGTGCCGGTGGCTGGCGGGGACACGGTAGCGGGGTTGGAGGTGATGGATACGCCCGGATTTACCCGGGGATCGATCTCTTACCTCGGGACGTTTGCCGGGAAGAAGTATGCATTCACCGGGGACCTGATTTACGACGGGGGTCGCATCTGGGACTTGTACAGCTTGCAGGATGCGATTCCGGACGCGACGACGTCGACGAGTGTTGCGGGGCGGAACTCGGTTCGCGGGTATCACGGCTTTGCGGCTCGCGCGTCGGACCTGATGCAGAGCCTCCGGAAGATCCGCGATGCCAAGCCGGATGTGATTGTGCCGGCGCGGGGTCCGGTGATCCGGAATCCGCAGGCGGCGATTGACAGTTTGCTTCAAAAGCTCACTGACCTGATGCGCGAGCATTTTTCGACGGACGCGCTGCGCTGGTATTGGGGCGACCAGAACCTGCGGACGCGCGCGGCGAAGATGTCGATCAACGACCCCACCTGGATGGAGATGGCGGAGACGCGGAAGCTTCCCGATTGGGTGATTCCGATTGGGAATTCGAAGCTGATCGTGTCCAAGTCCGGCGGGGCGTACCTTATCGATTGCGGGTACGAGAAGGTGTATCAGGAAGTAGAGAAGCTTCGTCAGGCAGGGCGGTTTTCGAAGCTCGAAGGGATTTATGTCACGCACTACCATGACGACCATACGGATTTTGTGGCCGAAGCTTCAAAGCGGAGCAATGCTCCTGTGCGGTATGTCGAAGGGGTAAGCGATGTCCTGCAGCGGCCGGAAGCGTATCGTCTGCCGGCGATGACGCGGAATCCGATTCAGGGTGAGGCGATGTCCGAAGGCGCCAAGCGGACCTGGCACGAGTTCGACATGGAGTTTGCGTTCTTTCCTGGGCAGACGCTGTATCACGGCGTGATGGTGTTGACCAATCGCGATAACGGCATGCGGATCGTGTTTGGTGGGGATTCGTTTACGCCGTCGGGCATTGACGATTACTGTCTGCTCAACCGGAATCTGGTGGGCGAGAATCAGGGCTATTTGTACTGCCTGCGTTACCTTCGCAAGCTTGGCGAGGGCGTGTACCTGACGAATCAGCATGTGGACCCGATGTGGACGTACACGACGGCGCAGTATGAGCGCATGGAGACATCGCTGCGGAAGCGGGCGCAGATCCTGGCGAGCCTGTTTCCCTGGGATTCCGCGAATTACGGCGTCGATGAGCAGTGGGCGCGATTTTATCCGTACGGCGTGGAAGCGAAGCCCGGCGCGGCGATCGCTTTGGAGGTTCGTGTGACAAACCATTCGGCTAAGGCCCGGGACTTCCAAATCACACCCCATTTGCCGGAGGGTTGGAAGGCGTCGCAAGCGCGAATTAAGGTAACTATCCCAGCGGGACAGGACGGTGCGGCTCGGTTCACGGTACAAACGCCGGGCGTGCAAGCAACTGATTCACTGTCGCTTCTCACTGCTGGCGTTACGTCGGATGGGATGCAGTTTCCGAGCTTCGTCGAAGCCATCGTCCGAGTACGAAAATAGGCGAATTCACCTACCCCGCGTAGGGTAACGGCGATCGAGAAACCCACCCGGGGTTCTATCCACCTCCAGGTGGGGAACGCCGATGGATCTGATATGCGTGACGCATTCCAGATCGCGTTTTTGTTGTTTTCTCTGGCAGCGAATTTGTCCGCGCAGTCCGCCCAGACGGAAAGCCTAGAGCCGCGGGTGGCCAAAGCGGGTACGGTGATCACGATTAAGGGCGTGTCCTTGGATAAGGATCGAGTGGACGAGGTTTATTTGACGGACCACCGCTTTGACCTACAGGTGAAGGTGTTAAAGCAATCGGCAACGTCGCTGGAGGTTCGTGTACCGCCATTCGTCAAGCCAAGCCGATTACAACTTCTATACCTGACTGGTGGTGACAAGCCAGTCTATTTAGAACAACCATTCTTCGTTGAGATTGTGGACGCGGAGGACATGGTGGCGGCGGAACGGCCGCAGATCACATCGATTGCGCCACTGGTTCCCGTGAAGGTCGTCAAACAGGCCGAACCGATTGTTGTCGTCGCGCCGGAATTGCCGCAGAGCCCGCCAGTTGCAGCGGAAGTTCCGGTGAAACAGCCGGAAGCGGTACCGGCACCGGTAAAGGCTGAGATCGTACCGGCGCGCTTGCTGAAGCGTACTCCCATTGCACTGCCGCGCGGGTTGAACGGGGGGCCTGTCGCTGAGGTACAACTGGTGGCGCACGTCGCGGCGGATGGGACAGTAAGGCATGTGCAGATCGTGAGGGGGAATCCGATGATTGCGCAAACGGCGGCTACGGCGCTGCGACAGTGGGTGTACGAGCCGGCCAGGCGCAATGGGGTGCCGATGGAAAGCGAAGTGGCGCTGACGTTGCAGATCAAATCCGCTGCCCGTTGACAAAAAGAGTGCTTTTTCCAAATGATCACGCCAGATAATCGGTGTGGCGATGTGGAAAAATGCAATCATGATGCGGCACTGCTGGCATTGGCTGTTGCTTAGTTCGGTTTCTGTTTGTCTGCTTGAGGCTCAGCAGGCTCCTGACGCTTTGAAAGCCTTGGAAACCTGCACGCCTTGCCACAACGGTACGATGGCGCAGGGTAAGCTGCGCCTCGACACGCTGGCCGGCATCGCGCAGGGCGGATTGTCTGGCGCCGCGATCGTCCCTGGTAACGCTGCGGGCAGCTTGCTGCTGAAGCGCGCGACCAGCACCGAAGCGTCGATGCGTATGCCTCCGGCTGGAGCGATGCTCGATTCGGCGAAGGTCGCGGTGGTGCGGGCGTGGATCGACGCGGGGGCTCCGGGGCTTGTCGCAAAGGTCGATTTCGATACTGCTGTTGAGCCCATACTCAAAGCCAAGTGCGTGGGTTGTCATAGCGGCGCTTCGGCCAAGGGGCAGTTGCGATTGGACGCGGGTCGCCTGGCGTTGCGTGTGATTCAGCCGGGCAACTCGGCTGCGAGCCGTATTATTCATCGCGTGGAAGGGCAGGGCAATGAACGCCGCATGCCTTTGGGTGGCGAGCCGCTGACGGCTGCTGAGATCGCGACGTTGAAGCAGTGGATCGACGGGGGCGCTGCTTGGCCTGCCGCGAAGATGGAACCTCCTGCTGGTGGCGCTGCGAAGCATTGGGCTTATCTAAAGCCGGTGAAGCCGCAAGCCGCTGGCATTGATGCTCTGGTGCTGGCAAAGTCGAAGTTCGGGTACTCGCCGAAGGCATCGCGCGAGACGTTGATTCGGCGCGTGTCGCTGGATCTGGTTGGTCTGCCTCCGACGCCTTCGGAAGTGGAGGCGTTCGTCAAGGATCAGGATCCGAAGGCGTATGAAAAGCTGGTGGACCGGCTGTTGGCGTCGCCTCGGTATGGTGAGCGCTGGGCGCGGCCCTGGCTCGATCTGGCGCGGTATGCCGATACCAATGGGTTTGAAAAGGACGATCCCCGCACGATGTGGAAGTATCGCGATTGGGTGATCGATGCGCTGAATCAGGACAAGCCGTTTGATCAGTTCACCATCGAGCAACTGGCCGGCGATTTGTTGCCCAATGCTACCGCGGCGCAGAAGATCGCGACGGGGTTCCATCGCAACACCATGCTGAACGAAGAGGGCGGCGTGGATAAAGACGAAGCCTTGTTTGAAGTGCTGGTGGATCGCGTGAATACGACGGGGACGGTTTGGCTGGGGTCGACGATTACGTGTTCACAGTGCCACAACCACAAGTACGATCCGTTTCTGCACAAAGAGTATTACCAGATGATGGCGTTCTTTAGTAACAACGCCAAAGAAGATCAGGTGTACGGGACGGGGTTCAAGTGGGTGGAGCCGCAGTTGGATTTGGCGGGTCCTGGCCAGGCGGAGAAGCGCGATGCTTTGGCTGCGCGGCGCAAGGCTTTGGAAGAGAAGCTGAAGGTTTCTACGCCTGAGGTGAAGGCCGAGCAGGCGGAATGGGAACGCGGGATTCTGGCTGCGTCGAAGGACTGGTCGCCTCTGGTGGCGTCGAAGTTGTCGGCTCGTGCGGGGTCCGAGTTGAAGCAGGATGCTGCTACCGGGTTGGTGACGGCGAGCGGCGCGAACCCGATGGGCGAGACCTATGTGTTCGAAGCGAAGGTGAAGCTGCCGAAGTTGACGGCGTTGCGGTTGGAAGCGGTACCGTTGAAGGGTTTGCCGCGTGGTGGGCCGGGACGTGATGCGTACGGCAACTTTATCGTCAGCTCGATTGATATCAGCGTCAACGGCAAGCCGGTGGAAATTGCGCGGTACCTCGCCGATGATGGTCGCGTCAATGCTGGCGGGCAGATCTGGATCGTCGATGCGTCGAAGGAAGATACGCGGTTGCCGCGGCAGATGGTGGTGGCTTTGAAAGAGCCTGCGGTGCTGAGCGGCGAGGCTACGGTGTCGGTACGCATCAGCTCGATTTCGGATCTTGTCGGGCAGTCTTTGGGGCACTTCCGGTTGTCGGCTACGGCGGCTGCGGAGCCTGGGACGATTGTGAAGATCCGGCATAACCTGCGGCCGCATTTGGAAGCGGGCAAAGATCCTGAAGATCAGCGTGCGACGTACTTCCGGACGGTGTCGGCGAAGCTTGCGCCTGTGCGCGATGAGCTGCGCGAGGTACGGGGTGAGATGGAGCGGCTGAACATCCCGTCGGCTTTGGTGTTGGGTGAACTTGCTGACAGCATGCCGAGCGATTACGTCCGTCTGCGCGGTGGTTTTGCGGCCAAGGGCGATAAGGTGTACGCCGATGTTCCGGCTGTACTGGGTGGGTTGCCTGCGGGGTTGCCGCGCAACCGGTTGGGGTTGGCGAAGTGGTTAGTTAGCCGCGAGAATCCGCTGACGGCGCGTGTGGTTGTGAATCGCATGTGGGAGCAGTTTTTTGGGCGTGGCATCGTCGAGACTTCGGAGGACTTTGGGTCACAGGGCGAGAAGCCCACGAATCCTGAATTGCTGGACTGGCTGGCTGTGGAGTTTATGGATTCCGGCTGGTCTCAGAAGCGGATGCACAAGCTGATTGTGATGTCCGACGCGTATCAGCAGACCTCGCGTGTGACGCCGGAGTTGCTGCAGGCGGACCCGTATAATCGGGCGATTTCGCGGGGACCGCGGTTCCGCATGGAAGCGGAGATGATTCGGGATACGGCGCTGGCGGCGAGCGGATTGTTGTCGTCGAAGATCGGGGGGCCGAGCGTGTTTCCGTATCAGCCGCCGGGGATTTGGGACGTGCCGTACAGCAGTGCTCAGTGGGTGCAGAGCAAAGGCGAAGATGCGTACCGGCGCGGTGTATACACGTTCATCCGGCGTACGTCTACGTATCCGTCGATGATCAATTTCGACGCCACGAGCCGAGAGATTTGTACGGTGCGACGCGTGCGTACGAATACGCCGCTGCAGGCGTTGACGACGTTGAATGATCCTGCGTTTTTTGAGATGGCAATGGCGTTGGGCCGGCGGCTGGAAAAAGAGGCGGCGACGGATAGTGAGCGGGTTGCGCTGGCGTTTCAGCTTGTGGCGGCGCGGCAGCCGAAGCCCGGTGAGGCGGATCGTTTGTTGAGTTGGCGGCAGGGCGAGGTGAAGTACTTTGAGGCGCATCCGGAAGAGGCCTCGAAGTTGGGCGGGAATGCGCAGGCAGCATCGTGGACGATGCTGGCTAACGTGATGCTCAATCTCGATGAAGCGTTGACGAAGGAGTAAGCAATCATGATTCAGGACATCACGAGACGGCACTTCTTCGGCAGCTTTGGGTTGGGCGCGCTGGGGCTCGCGTCGATGGGGTCGCAAAACCTTTTTGGCGGCTTGCATCATGCGGCGAAGGCGAAGCGCGTGATCTTTCTGTTTATGGCCGGTGCGCCTTCGCAGTTGGACATGTTCGACTATAAGCCCAAGCTCAATCAGTACGACGGGCAGCCTTGTCCGGAGGAGTTGATCAAGGGCGAACGGTTTGCGTTTATCAAGGGCGTACCGAAGCTGTTGGGGTCACCGCATACATTTGCGAAGGTGGGTCCGGCAGGGGCGGAGTTGTCGAATTTGCTGCCGAATCTGGCCAAGATCACGGGCGACATCACGATCATCAAGAGCATGCATACGACGCAGTTCAACCATGCGCCGGCGCAGATCTTTATGAACTCGGGACATCAGATTCCGGGGCGTCCGTCGATGGGGGCGTGGTTGTCGTACGGCATCGGGTCTGAGAATAAGGATCTGCCAGCGTTTGTTGTGCTGCTGTCGGGGCGCAATGCGCCGGATGGTGGGAAGAGTTGCTGGGGATCGGGGTTTCTGCCGTCGGTACACCAGGGTGTGGAGTTCCGGCGGTCCGGTGATCCGGTGCTGTTTTTGTCGAATCCGAATGGCATGGCGCGGGAGACGCGGCGACGGTCCTTGGATGTGCTGAAGGATCTGAATAACCAGCATCAGTTGGATACTGGGGATCCGGAAATTGCGTCGCGGATTGCGGCGTATGAGCTGGCGTACAAGATGCAGTCGAGCGTGCCGGAGTTGGCCGATATCGCGTCGGAGCCGGCGCATGTTCGCGAGATGTACGGCGCGGAGCCGGGTAAGAATTCGTTTGCCAACAACTGTCTGATGGCTCGGCGGCTGATTGAGCGTGGCGCGCGGATGATTCAGCTGTACCACCGGGGTTGGGATACGCACGGAGCGTCGAACGATGAGGACATCGTAAACCGGCTCACCGGGTTGTGCCGCGAAACGGATCGCGCCTCGGCGGCGCTCGTGCAGGACCTGAAGCAGCGCGGTTTGCTGGAAGACACGATTGTGGTTTGGGGCGGCGAGTTTGGCCGTACGCCGATGAATGAGGCGCGTAGTGGGTCGAAGTTCCTGGGCCGCGATCATCATGCGCGAGCGTTCACGATGTGGCTTGCGGGCGGTGGTTTCAAGCCTGGCATCACCGTGGGCAAGACGGACGAGATCGGGTACAACATTGTGGAAGATCCGATCTCCGTGCATGATCTTCATGCCACCATGCTGCATCAACTGGGTATCGACCACACGAAGCTGACGTTCCGCTTCCAGGGTCGGGATTTCCGGTTGACGGATGTGCACGGCGAGGTGGTGAAGAAGGTGCTCGTCTAGTCCCGTACGCCGAGTTCGACTTCAACGGCTGCTGCGGATGAGCCGACTTTTTCGACCGCATCTTCCAGCTCTTCGCGGGTGCAACCGAATTTTTCTGTCCAGTAGCGGACCTCGTAGTCCTCGGAGAGGTTGATCCGGGATGCGTCGGCTGGTCCGCGGAGGTTCTTGTTGTCCATACCGGATGGAGAACGAAGCGCGCGGTTTCGTTTCGCATTGGATGTTGTTCTTGGAAGCGGCTGAACAAGGTCCAGCCGCTCGAGCCCGTTTCCGGTTTAGAATTCGGGACGGATCAACTGAACATCCACCTTGCCGTCGTGGATGACCACGCTGGGCTGATAGAGGACAACCCTTGGCTGGGTCTTGTCGGCCACGCCACGAGTGACATCAATCCAAAGCGGCGGGGGGAAAATTACAATGGGGTCCATTGTCACACTCCTTTGATGGATCTGCAGGGCTCTGAACGAGCGCTCCAAAGGAACGCCCGGTCAGAGGTCTTGCTGCAGTACATCGGCGCACCATGGCGGTGGGCGAGGGAGTGTACTGGCTCGCTATGTGGCTCTAGCGATAGAGAAAACTAGGTCGGGCCGGTTGTGAAGGGAAAGAGTTGTTCGCGTCTAGCGAGAGATGATGGTGCGCTCCTCATGTAATAAAGCTTGCCCGGGCGGGGGCATCTCATCGGCCATGAAGTTGTTCTGTTGCCCTGAATCGAAGGCGAATGGCTGCGAGCCAGTGGTGATTGACTTCCAAGCCTCATTATTCGTGGCGTTCAACCTCCAAGTCGCACCATTCAGGTTGTTCGACTTCCAAGTCTCAATATGAGGGCGAAATTGGAACGCAACAGGCAAATCTGCATCCGGATCCGGCACACGGAAGAACACGTCATAGCTGCCGTTTACGCTCCTTGCCTCGCGTTGTCGAACCTGGTAATCGAGTACTCCTTGGTTGCCCTGATAGATATGAAGTTCTATGGGCTTTATGTTGGTAACGATCGGCCGAGAGTCCACGGTACTTTGACGTAGAACTTCCACCCGGTAGTGCACATTGCCTTGCGACCCGCGGTAGAGTTCCATTGCGTTGATCTGGGTGGTGTGTTCCGGTTGGCTTTCCTGTTGGAGTTCGCTGCCTCGCTTCAACAGGACGAGACCGTGGAATGCCTGCCGCTTGGTCATGGAGTGCGGCTCGGCGATGAGAGAACGAAGGATGTGCCGGAATCGCTGGTCGCGACTTTGGCCCATTGCCCAGCATGCGGATGCTCGCTCGTTGGCTGTTGGGGCGGCGGCAAGTTCCATTCCGAGGAACTTCAATGCGTTTGCGGAGCCGGCGAAGTACAGGCCCAAAGCGGAGTTGGCGACGACGCGCGGGGCGCAATCGGCCAGCCCGCGCTTGAAAACGTTGATCGCGATCGGGGATTTGTCGCCGATGTATGCTTCCACGACGTTTGCGCGGACGCGCGGGTCTGGATCCAGCATCCGCTGGTCTACCCACTGCACATTGCGATGCCCACGGGCCATGATGGTGGTCAGTCTCGCCTTGGCGCGGGGAGGAGCGATCCGGTAGAGTTGCATCATGAGCGGTACGAGTCGCGAGGCGGTTTCGATCCGTTCCAGAATGGCAAGCGTCCGATCGAGCTCTATCGCCTGGTCTGCGTAAGCAGCGCGGATAGCTGCTTTGACCAGCCTGATATCAGCCCCAGGATCGACCCTGCATAGTGCGATCAGTCCGCGGCACGCATGCTCTAAACTCACGTCGGGATTCAGGAGTCGGGGGAGAAGATCGCCATCGCTGTGGATGACCATCCGGGTTAGCTCGTCTGTGCCCGCGCAGGGAGCTTTGATGAGAATGGCCTGGAAAGCTGCCTGAGCAAATTCCAGCTCATGTTGTTCCTGTAAAGTACGTAGCGAACGAAGCCCTGTGCCTGGCGATATGTCGAAGTCCGCCAGGATCTCAGAAATTCGGTTCAACATTGTTTCTGATTACCTCTTCCAGCTCTATCGGATAGGGAAATCCCCCTTGAAGGTTTTCTGCGGTCCAAGCCAAAGTGGGTTCACTCAGACTAAAAGAGTCCGCTATAAATTTAGTGACACTGTTGCAGGCCGCGTTTTCTGCGAGAGTGAGGTGGGTTAAGGATGGATAGAGGCAGCCGGGCGGGGGTGCGAAGGAGGCGACAATCGGGCGATTTGTCGCACTGCGTATATACCTCTGGAGTGGTGGGGGTGGGTAGGACTAGAGTCTGCGACACCAGGGGTACTTCAAGCCAAAGTGGCGGGGGGAAACTACAATTGGTCCATTGTCACACTCCTTTGATTCGCAGGGCTTTTGGGACTGCTAAAAAGGGTCCTGCTGCAGTGCATGGGCGCACCTCTGCGGAGCGTGTTGGAGTGGATCTGTACGCTATGTGGCTCAAGCGATAGCGAAATTTGGGGTCCGCTTTTTGTGAACGGCGAGGATCGAGCCGCTATAGTTTGGCTGTTGTTTGTCTCGCGTAGCTTTCAAGATAGCCACAGGACTGACAACGCCAGACCTGGATGGGGAGGCGCGCGACGCCGCCGAGACTTACGCCACTCCAGAAGCTAGGCTGCGGCTCACCTTCGACCCATTCGGTCACTTTGCGTGCGTTGTAGTGACCGTAGTCCACCTGGAAGCCTTCTTCCATGGTGCCTTGGCATTTTGGGCAGTTCATTGCTTCGCCTCCTCGTGCTGCTTCGAGTTTCTCCCCTTAGAGAGTATAGATCGCAGTAGTGGAAAGGGTGTGGTCCGGGTCGGAGGTGGTTGTCGCCGGATCAACTGTATTGCTCTGTACTCGGTTTGGCGCAGTTACAGCGGGATTGAGATTAATCCTTAATTCGCCTGTGCTGCCCAGCGAAGTATAGCCCCGCGGACGATATAGGCAAATATGTGGAGATGCATTGGAAGTTCCGATTTCTTCCAACTGGACGATCCGTCGGTGACGCCACCGGATGGGCATTCTACGTACGCATGTGTCCCGTTCAAGAACGGGGCGCTGCACAAGATGGACGGGAACGGGATCGCTTGGTGCAAGGCCTTACTTCGAAGATCGTAGATTTTTGCAACTCGCTGTTTGAGAGCGCCACCATCCTTCGAAGTCCACGCCCAGTTGATTTGAAATACGGCTTGCGGTCTAGTTGTGGGTGGTTCGGGTAGGAATTTCTCGACAAAGTTCATAAACTTTGCAGTAGACCCCATTAGGTCCTGCAAAGAGTTCGCGACCTCTTCCAGTACAGAGGCGTCGCATTTTTTCTCAAGCAACTCTACCATTTGGGGTTTTTTGTGGCGAAGCCACTCGACGCAATTAATCTGACCAACACTAGAGCGAGTGGCAAGACATTCGATCGCGGAAACAAGCAGCAGCCACGCTGTGGCTGCGTCAGCCTCTGCGATCCAAACAGCATTTTGGTATAGGCGCGCTGCCCGCAGTAAAGCTGACGCATCATCGTCGGACAACGCACATACGTGGCTTGCATCATTCAACAGGCCGAGGTTCGTTTCGAGGCGATGCCAGGGAAGTATAGACTGCGCCGAATGCCGTACGAAATTTCGGTCTTCGATTAGATAAAGTGGCCGACCAAGCGGATCGCCGCCTGGCTCGAAACGTCGGACCTCCCCCACGGATTGGACTCGAATTCCAAGAAAGAGCGATGCAAGTGCGGCGAGTTCATCGTCAAGCCCACCTCCGTGGTGATGCTCAAACCCCTTAACTTTGCTCGCTCCATGTGACTTTAAGATTTCGCACAGATCTGCCCGCACAATGACCGCGGGGCGCGTGGTGAAGGCCTGGCGTTCCGAGGGAAACGCGAGGGTGTTCATGAAGGTGTAGGGTCCCAGCATGGCTTCTCCACCTGTCAGCCACGCATCAGTGACAAAAAGGTATTCCCTCTTAGTTACTGGACGGTCACCGGCATTGAACGCCTGCCAATTCTTGAGAGAAGGTACGGCCATCGGATGGTGTGTTGTTGTTAGTTTAGCCGCCTTGCTGCTGAGGAGATTGTTGCGAATTTCAGCACCACGATATCTGGCTAGTTCGGAACTGAACTGTACCAAACCTCAAGTATTCACAAACGCCCAGCGAGCACTGATCTGTCGGCATGGAGATGCAAAAGGGCCGCCCGGTGGAGCGGCCCTGACTTTGTAAACTTTATGGCGGAGAGGGCGGGATTCGAACCCGCGGTACCTCTAGTAGAAGTACGACGGTTTAGCAAACCGCTGCTTTCGACCACTCAGCCACCTCTCCGCGAGCGGTCTAACTCTATCGTAGCATGGCCTTGGTCGGGCCAGCCCCTGAAAATCGACTAGCTCTGCAGCGTATCGGACATCGACTGCAACATGCGGTTCAAGGTCGCGTCGCTCTGTTTGAGGTCTTCGATCTTGTTGATGGAGTGCAACACCGTGGTGTGGTGCTTTCCACCAAAATACCGGCCTATTTCCGGGAGCGACGCTTGCGTCAACTCACGTACCAGGTACATCGCCACCTGGCGCGGGTACGAGATTTGGCGGGCGTTGGTCTTCATCTTCAACTGGCCGGGCGTGAGGTTGAACCGCTCGCCGACCACCTTCAGAATCTGCTCCATCGAGACGCGCTTTTCGGAACTCGCTGTCAGGTGCTTCAACACCTGCTGCGCCATCCCGATGTTGATCGCGACACCGCTCACCGAAGAGTACGCGATGAGCTTGACCAGAGCGCCTTCGAGTTCGCGAACGCTCGTTTTGGTCTTGGTAGCGACGAAGACACGGACGTCTTCCGGGAGGTCGACGCCTTCTTCGCCGGCCTTCTTGTCCAAGATGGCCATCTTGGTTTCGAGATCCGGCGGTTGGACGTCCACCATCAGACCCCATTCGAAGCGCGACCGCAGACGTTCGACCAGGCCCGGCGTGTTCTTGGGCGCGGCATCGGAAGAGATGACGATCTGCTTCTGATGGTCGAACAGTTCGTTGAACGTGTGGAAGAACTCTTCCTGCGTACGTTCTTTGCCGGCGATCACCTGAATGTCGTCCACCAGCAAGATGTCGGCCGACCGGTAGTGCTTTTGAAACAGGTTCATGCGCTCGGTGCGGATGCAGTGGATCATTTCATTCATGAACCGTTCCGCAGTGGTGTACACGATGCGCAGCGAACCATAGTTGGACTGCAATGCACGTCCGATGGCGTGCATCAGGTGGGTCTTGCCCAAGCCCGTGCCACCGTACAAGAACAACGGGTTGTACGAGCGCGACGGGGACTGCGCCACCGCCTGCGCCGCGGCATGTGCAAACTGATTGGATGAGCCGACCACGAAATTCTCGAAAGAGAACTTGGGGTTGAGGCTGAGCGCTGGCTTGGCGAAATCCAATCCATCTGCGGCCGCGTTGTTCGAACCTGCGACTGGTCCGTTGAGGCCGGTGGTTCCAGCGTTGTCGTTGTTGCCGGTCTCAAAAATGATTCCAGCGTAAGGCAAGCCCTCCAAAGCCTGCCGCAGTACCGGCGAGTACTCCTGTTCGATCCAGGTTTTGGTGACCTTGTCGGGGGCCAAAACGCGGATCGTGCCGGACTCTTCGTTCAGAAACTGAGTGCGGGCAAACCAGTTCTCGTATGCTTCATGACTGACTTTTTCCCGTACCCGCTGCCGTACTACTTCCCACGAATCCAT